>NZ_ADVG01000003.1:0-2281316 GCF_000178855.1 Ktedonobacter racemifer DSM 44963
CTGCCCTCTTTTCCCTGTCACCCTTTCATTCTTCTCGCCTCTCACTCACCTCACCCCCATCTCCATCCACCCTTCTCTTCTGCACTCCCCCACCAGCACCAGGCGCCCGGCATAGACCACATCCGGAGCACCCGCGCATCACCGCCTTGCCATTTCTGAGGAGACGATACCAGGCGCATACCGTACGTTCCTCTTGGCGAGAACTCCATCAATTCCACTCCTCGCTCACTTCAAGATTCCTCCTCTCTTGGGCGTGGACGCAGTCACTCGTCTCTGTCTTCTTTCAAAACGGTGAGCAGTGCTGCTGGTGCGCGCCAGATTATCCTGGAGAAATACACGTCAGCACCCACTCGGTCTGACAGGAGTCAGACTACTGCAGCACACTCGACAAGAGCCTAGACCACGATCCCGCTGGAGCAGACAGTAGGCAAGCGCCAGAATGAGCCATGCACAAAAGCACTTCATGGATCTGGAACCAGGTGCGCCAGATCCACCCAGCAGATCGGAGATCTCCCAGCGCTGGGGAGCGTCAGGAGGGCCTCGTTGCGTCTACAACGGGGTGTATAGAGCACAGAAAGCATCAATGGGAAAGACCGCAAGAAGAGTGACCCGCTTTCCCCAGGAAAAAGCGCTCCGAGAAAAAAAGAGCAAGCCACAAGGACTTACTCTTTCGCCAAAAACATGGATCACACCCAACAGATGTGTGGGGTTTGGTCTGTAGTATAAAACACTTCAAAACACTTGTATAGCGCACCAGCATCAATCAAGCACCATCAAATGGTTCACAGATTCAAGCGATATGGCTCACCTGGGAGCGTCTTCGCTGGGCCTTTCTTGCAAAAAATGGTTGAGGTGCGTACAATGGAGTCACGTGACAAGACCATTCATGACCTATTCAGGAGACTACATGGTTGAGAAGCATCCCTTTGATATCGGCGCCTACGAAAAGCGCGTGAAAGAAGGCCCCTGTTTTCTCTGTGAACTGGTGGCGGGCACCAATCCTCATCATGTGATCTATGAGGATCAGAGCGCCATTGTGTTTTTGAACAAATACCCCTCGCTCTATGGCTACACGCTGGTCGCTCCACGAGAACACCGCGAACAAGCCACCGGGGACTTCACTCTGGAGGAGTACCTCCAGCTTCAGCAGCTCATTTATCAGGTCGCTGAAGCGATCAGACGGGTGGTGCCGACGGAATGGCTCTACATTCAAACACTTGGCAGTCAACAAGGCAATCGCCATGTGCATTGGCACGTTGCTCCCTTGCCTCCAGGTGTTCCCTATGAACTTCAGCAAACCGCTGCTCTTGACTCCTCAAAAGGGGTGCTCGCCATTCCAAATGAGGAAATGGCCTCACTGGCTCGCTCCATTCGCCAGGCTATGGAGCAACTCAGTCCTTCCCCAATGCCCCCTCCCTCGAACTGATTTCTCCAGTTCACAGCGCGTCCTGGGGCTTCCCGTCCAATTCCTTGCACGTAGCTCATTGCACATCTCGTGAGCCAGGCAACCCCTCTGGCTCCAGGGCGACACGCAGACGCTCCGCAATGGCTCGAGCTTCAGGCCGTAGCGTGCGTCTCCCCTCCCGGGGAACTGGCCATCACACTCACGCTACCAGTGTCTTCTTCTGTACAGAGGATAGAGTTGGAGATGAAACGCGTCTCTCCTCTGGGGAAAAGTATCGACAGCTTTGGTGAGACCTGCGTCGTCTTGACACGGCACGCGTCCTGAGACGCACCAAGGGACACCCACGCTCCCTGGGGAGCGTGGGGCTTTGCATTGGAGTGGACGTGGACTGTTTTGGATGGTAAATGACTTGCGACATGAGCGAGTTTGGCCCTCCGATGTAAGCACTTGCCCACCCACTTGAGCAGCTCGTCTGTTACTGCCGACCAACGCGGCTCAAAAAGCGGGTTGACCACTTTCGTTTTGGTAAATTCACAAGCACAAAATAGCTTGAACTATGGAGTCTACCGCTCCATCTCCATCTGCTTCTGATCTGAAAAGTGTTGCTCTAGCGAAGATCTGCAGATGGTCGAGGCGCGTAGATGTACATGTGGGAATGACACGAACGGATTTTTTCTTTGTCCGAGGCTAATATCTGAAGATGTATTATTTCCGCAAAATCTTATCCACTGCTTTTCCTTTTGCTAATTCGTCGATTAACTTATCCAAGTAGCGAATTTCCTGCATAGTTGGTTCTTTGATGTCTTCCACTCGGACACCGCAAACCACACCCCTAATCAAAGCCCGCGAAGGATTCAGCCCAGGAGCCTCCGCAAAGAAGGTCTCAAAGTCTGTTTGTTTTTCCAGTTGGTCTTCTAACTCTTCCTGGCTATATCCTGTCAGCCAACGAATGATTTCATCGACGTCTGTTTTCGCGCGTCCTTTTTTCTCCGCTTTTGTAACGTACATGGGATAGACACTTGCAAAGCTCACTGTATAGATCCGATGTCCTGCCATGATACCTTCCTTCCTTCAAAGATTTTCCTTATTCTAGCACGGATATATGGTACATGTGGAAATGACGCGAACGGATTTTTGATACATCTGTGGCTAACCTCCTCTTTTTTGAAGGAAGAATCAGCCACAGAATAGTCCTACTATCGTTCATGCAATTCCTACATATACGTGTGGAACAGGCAAAAACTGAACAACACCGCAGGAATTTACAGAAATGATTGAGCCCGATCCGCATTTGAAGGGTATTGTCAACTTAAAAAATTTCGTTGATGAGCTTTCACCACTTCGATGCCACATCAACCAGAATTCTCGAGCAACCAGGGCAAGAAAAAGGGCGCAATCCCCACTTTGAGGCCTGTTTCTCTTCTATAAGCTCTACAATTTCAATTAAGTTGACAATACCAGCAAAAGAGGCAATGGAGATGCTTGCTCAACTTCATTATGACCCTCATGGCTACTGTTGGGTAGTCATGAAGTGCGAACTACGCGGGAAAGAGGGGAGGGAAAAACCCGTGCAGTGGTATCCGAACCAATGGAATGTTCAGGATGCGTTGCGCAAGGCAGGGCTTTTGAAAACCACCTAAGCCTCAAGTATCCATTTGACGATGGTAGCGTCAGGAGCGCGTTGCTGGTTTACTATACAATGATCGGAGTTCCCTATCTCTTCTTCCCGGCTCCGCAGAACCAGCCTTCCCTAACTCCTTTGATGTGATCGTAATCCGAGAGACGGGTGCATTATGCAACCTACTGCTCAGTTCCTTAAATCCTGTAACAAAAGAGATGGCGACGATGTCGAGGCGACTTGGGTGGCCGTCCCCAGACCCAGGGCTTGGCACGCGCATTCAGTTGCGCCGTAGCCACGCTCCTGGCCTGGTCGATCTCGGTCGGATTGGCAAAACTCTGTCCAGCCAGCGCATCGCGGCGAAAGAGCCTCCACCAGCCCTCTTGCAGATTGAGCCAGCAAGCGCCTTTTGGAATGAAGATCTGGTGGATGCGGGGATGTTCTGCGAGCCAAGCGTTGGTTTCGGCGCTCAGGTGACTGGTCAGGTTATCCTTGACCACGAAGATATCTCCTTTCGGATTGTCAGCCTCGATATCGTTCAGCAGAGCAATGTAGCCTTTGGAATTGCGCGAAGCAGCACACCGGGTCAGCTCCTTGCCATCGCGCACGCGTAAGGCTCCATAGATCCAGGTCTTCTCAAGCCCTCGACTGTACTCTAGAGGCGCTTTTATCCGGTGCCCATCCGCTGACCATCCTGGCGCTGGGGGAAAGCTCCGGGGCAGAATTGGTCCTCATTCATCGGCACAGATGGTCGTCGAGCCCTCAGGGGGTGTGGTGTAATGGCTGACGACTGCTACCCTTTTGGGGCGAACTCCTTCTCATCGCTCTTGCTCCAACTATGGGTGCGGCGCCAGCGGACGCCTTCGCGTAAACAGATACGGCGAATCTGACTCCGTTTCACTGTGATCCCTGCTTCTTGGGCGGCTTGCTCGAGCGCATTGAGGCTCCATTGAGCCGACCCTTGCTCATCGCGGACATCCAAGCTCCCATCGGAGAGCCTCTCCAGTTTTCCAGGGGGAGATTGACGCACCAGGGCAAGGATCCGGCTGTCATCCTCCACGCTGAGACGTCGGGGGCGTCCTGCTCTCTTTTGGTCGCCCAATCCCTCAAAACCCTGGACATTGAAACGATGCAGACGTCGGCGAACGGTTTGTTCACTACAGTGCAGGTCGCGAGCGATCTCGTTAACCTGGTGCCCTTCCCAACTGCTCATCACCATGCGAGCATGCAGGATCCAATCAGCAGGACCATGTCGACTGGTTGCGAGTTTGTGGACCCGGCGCTCTTCTTGCTCCTCTTGCGGTGGACGAGCCCGTAAGATCTTTGGCATCTTCTTTCTCCTTCCTCCTGTCTCCTCTCCTTTCTTTATCTTACTCCCACTTAAGGAACACAGCACTACCGGTAGTTTGTTGACTCGGGAAACTACGCCTGATTTTGGATATCAATCCTCTGCAGTTTGAGCTTAGGTTGCTAGAATCTGATGAGCTTAAAACAAGCAGAAATCCCAAGGCAACAAACTACCGCTACAGTAGGGTTCATAAAGATTGAGCTACATGGCAGGCAAGCTTGTGTCACTCTCCTGGAAATGTGGTGATGGGTAAAGTAAACCAGAACGTGGCTCCCTGACCAGGAACACTCTGCACTCCAACGCTCCCCTGATGTCGTTCAATGAACTCCCGGCACAAATAGAGGGCCAATCCGAAACTCAGACCCAGTTCATGCTGGACGGCGCTGCCTTTGGCGCGATAGAAGCGTTCCCAGATATGATCGAGCTCTTCTCTCGCAATGCCCGATCCCTCGTTATGAACCGAGACACGGGCGAGCGCATCCGCAATCTGTAACTGCACTACCACGGGCTGTCCTGGGGAAGAAAAGGTGAGTGCATTCGTCAAGTAGGTGGTGAGCACGTACGTGATCCGCTCGGCTTCAGCGAGGATGGGCACGTCTTGTTCCAAAGGCGGAACATCCAGCACGATGGGGTGCTCTGGCGCAGATTGTTGCTGCCTGGCCACCACCTCTCTGAGCAGGGTGCCCAGATCCTCCGGGTTCAAAGAGAGGGTGAGCGTCTTGGTCTGGATACGCGCATCATCGATCAAGTCATTGATCATCCGTTGCTGAAGCCGGGCGCTCTGCGAAGCTGAGACTAAGGGTTGCTGAACAGAGGCCAGTTGGTCGCGGATCTGGGCTGACAGAGGCGGGAACTGATCCTTTAAGGCTTTCAAGCGGCGCTGTGCCAATTGCAGATTGCCCATGATCCCGGTCAGTGGGGTGCGCAATTCATGCGTGGCCAAGGTCAGAAAGTCGCCAGCCAGGCGATGCACTTCGCGCTGGACAAGTGCTCTCTTCTGTTGCTCTCCCTGGGCGGAGAGACCGTGGATGCCCTCAAGGAGCAGCATGGTCTGCGCGGCGACGGCGTTCACAAGCGCAATCTCCTCTGGCATGTACTCCCCCTTAGAAGTCGCTGTGATGATGGTCAATATCCCAACCCACTGCTGCTCCAGAAACAGAGGAACGAACAGGAGGGTCTCGGAGCCAGAAGACACGGGGTGAAGAGGCGCCGGAAAAGGCAGTTGTTTCCCGAGACGTTCAATGGTGTGCAACTGATCCCTCGCAAGCACGACCTCCTGGTTGGCACCCAGGCGGGCGAAGGCCGCGTCGCCAATCCATGCTGAGAGATTGAAGCGTTCCCCAATGTCTCGCCAGTACTGTTCTCGTTCAGCGGTATAGCCACTTTCCGCGACAAAATACAGATGACCTGTTCGATGGCCGAACGCGAGCATGTTCACCCGGCGACCATCCAGGACAGACCGGATGACATCTACCACCTGCTGGGCTACGAAGAGCACCGGAGGCGAGAGAAGGAAGGTTTCTTCTGGCAAGAGGTGATTCATCTGTTCAGGAATCTGCGCGATCGCGGCAATCAACTTCAACATCGCCTCGTGGGCACGTTGGAGGTGGGAGACTTCCTGACGGCAATGTGTGAACTCCTGGATGACAGAGACGGTTTCTTCCACGTTGCGCTCTTGATCACTCGCGGAAAAGGAACGAACCGTAACGGAGATCGTGCGCCCGGAAGGGAGATGTAGCAGCAGCGCCTGTGCTGGCGAACAGGCTCCTGTTATCCCGGCAAGAGCGAAGTTCATCAGCCATTGCTCTGAGGGAGCGCATGGTGGCTGCTCATCAGAGCGGATGTAAGATGTGAGAAATTGCTGGTAGTCTCTTCCTTGACATCGGGCTTCGGAACCCACTTCAAAGAGCTTGCGAGCAGCGGCATTGATCCGTAGAATCTTCTGGTTACGATCACACGCAATGAGACCCTCCGGGAAAGACTCCCAGATGGCTTCCACCTGGTTGAGTCGCTTGTGTGTTCCCCTCAAAGGGCGGGCATGAGGAACGGATTCCCCTGCAGGTGTCCTACCCTGTTGCTGTTTGCGTTGTGTGACATGGTGTGAGCTTTTATCCACCACAGACCTCCTTTCGGAAATGCACCATCGCTCTGCAAGCTGAGAAAAAGAACCTTATTTTAAGGTTCTTGTATGCGTCATAGAAAAGAGAGGTATTGTCAACTTAATTGAAATTGTAGAGCTTATAGAGAGAAACAGGCCTCAAAGTGGGGATTGCGCCCTTTTTCTTGCCCTGGTTGCTCGAGAATTCTGGTTGATGTGGCATCGAAGTGGTGAAAGCTCATTAACGAAATTTTTTAAGTTGACAATACCTGGAGCGGGCGCAACCATATCCTCACCGATTTCATGCATATCATTGCCGAGATTTGGCAATTTGCCTCGATTTTCAGAGAGATCGATGGATTTCCTCTGCTCGATTAAAATTGGCAAGTTTATACGTCAAGCAGGCAGACAGTATTCATCAAAGTTGACGGAGTTCCATGTTATACTTCAGAAAAATCAGCATTTCCTTAACCATTCAAGCTCAATACTCTGGCGAAAGATATGCGCCGGAAGTGGCGAATTTATGGTAATTCTGACAGTAATGACCTCACCGGCGCGCCAGCAGTGACCAGCAGACAGCTCCCCTTCCACCATCCTGACTACGACAGTATCGGCATGAACCTCCCTCCTCCCCCAACTCACAGCGAGCCTTTCCTCTCACTCCCCTCCTTCCTTCAATTCTGACTATATGCAAATTGATGCCATATCGCAGGCATTCGAAAGCCAATGCCAACGGGACACTCCCTCTTCTCACCTGCCAGACACACCATAAGGCAACACAACCACACAGAGGCCAACAGCAGCACCCAGGACAGAACCGAGAACCTCAGGAAAGGCACACTCCCACCTGACCTACACCTGCATTTATGTACTCACCACCTCCTTCAGACGCAACCCTCCTGGGTGACTCCCATCCAGCAACACCAACGGCGACACCTCCTGTTTCACCTCCAATCGCACACTCCTCACTCGCTCCATCCACCAGTCCACTCCAAAGCGCTCTCGCACCACCTGATCCTTCTGCTTCAGCAATAACTCCTCCATTCCCAGCGCCATCGCCACATCCTCACACGCCGAGGACAATAACGTTCCCACCATATCAACCGCAAACACCTCTGCAACCACGCTCCCTGCCGTCTCCTGGCTGTATCGCTGCTGCTGCTCTCCATATTCTTTCACCGCCTTTAACTGGATATGCCGCGCCCACCACCAGCGCTGGTCAGAAAGCTTTCTCTCTTGCAAGAGCACCTCTCGCCCAAGGCGCCGTCCCTCCTCATACAGATCCAACAGCTCCGGCGTCAACGCAATCTCTGCTGGCCCATTCGCTTGCCGCGTCCGCGCATACACCTCCCAGAGCGCCAACCCAATCTGCTCTCCTGCCGGCTTCCCTCCATACAAGGCTTCCGCAATCTTTCGCCGCGCATACCGCCACTGCTCCGAACTCGTGTCATTACCTACCAGCTCTACCATCTCCCGCGCCCGCTCCTTCGCCTCCTTCTTTGACTCCTGCGCCTGCCGCTGCGCCCACGTGTGCATTGCCCGCCTGAGCTGTGTCAACTCCACTCCTGACTCCTCACCCAGGTACAGCCAGGCCCAGACCGGAATAGTACATTGCGCGGCCACCCCTCGCACCCCTTGCTGCTGGCGCAGCGCACATACCTTGCAAACTAATCCAACCTGGGCCGCAGACCAAACGACCTCAACCCCCTTTCCCCGCCCTCGACCGACCTTGCGCCCCAACGGCACAATCCCCTTCTTTTGCCAGTCCTCAAACTGCGATTCGTCCAGCGCCAAGCGGCGCGCATGCACCACAGCAAACACTTCTTTTTTGGTATACCAGGTAACCCCGTCTTTGATCTGCATCCCTTCGCTCCTTCTTACCAATGCAACCAGTGCCGCACCACCAACACCACACCCTGCACCGCCAGCGCCTGCAGAAAACGCATCATAACCCGGCGCTGCCGTCGACTCAACACAAACATGGCTCACCTTTCTTTCTACACCAGTGTGGGCTCTTCAAGACATCCAAATGAACCGCACCCAGTCCATCTTGTTCCTGCACAAAGCCTACACCACCTCAGCCCTCCTCTCCACCCCAAACTCCTCCAATTTCTTCCGAACTGTATCTCCTCCTTCAGCAAACAGCAACCCCAGACAAAATATGGTCTGCCTGGTCACAATCAAAGGGATGATATAGAGTGTTTCCTAGCAAAGAAAGGGAGGTACACAGCAATGGCAAGAGCAAGTTGCTTCTGGCATGCCGACAAACAAACCTGTCTTGATCTCATCTGGAAAGATTATGAAGACAATGGGCGCTACCCGCAAATGCTCCGCCACTTCTACTACGTTCTGCTCTCAACCGAAGCGCTGCGCCTCTCTCCCAAAAATGCCAAAGCAGATCCCGCTGACCAGGCGTATAAATGGGTCAGTACGCTCTTGGTCCAGGCTCGTGAACATGTCGAGTTTCCCTGGGAAGGCATCATTGATAGCGGCCGGCGATCATTCTCTCGCTGGCGCGGCACCTCCCTCCAGCACTTTGCCGAAAGCTGCCAGATGGCTTCCTATACCCTCGATCCCTGGCTCCTGCAAAAGCACCGCCTTGAAATATGGGTGGAAAAGGATGATATGGCTGACGCCTTAGATCGCATCGTCGCCGATCTACGCATCCCTATCTATGTCGCCAAAGGGTACAGCAGCGCAACCATGAAAAATGACGCACAGCTGCGTTATGGGGACGGATCAAGACATGTCTTACTCTATTGCGGCGACTTCGATTCAAGCGGGCTCGACATCGAAGAGAGCTGCGCGACACTCTGGCAGAACATGGCGTCCACCCACTCATTGAGCGCGTCACCCTGACCTATGAACAGACGCGTGAACTCCCGCCAACAACGGCAGTTGACCTCAAGGAATCGGACACCCGCACCAAACGGTTTAAGGAACGATGCTCCGACAGCAAAGGCTATGAAATGAATATCCTCGAAGCCTACCTTCTTGCGGCCATCTCCAACTACATAGAGAGTTTGGTGGTACCGTTTGTCTGGCTCTTCCGCACTTTTCGTGCTCACAGAATGTCACGCTCATGCCGCCTCCAAAAAGCGGTTTCGTAACAGCTCAAAGCTTCCACGGCCAAACATAGAACGCTTCACAAACTTTAAACGATTGACCTGCCGTAGAGTAGGCGGCTAGCGCGTTGCCATTACTGGCACGTTTCCAACCGCCCCTCTCCAAACTGGACATGCAAGTTTCCTGTGCATCCAGCTTTCCAGCCAACATGCTCGTGAAAACACGTCTTGAGAAGGACTTACGCATCACACGGCCTGCTCACCTGCTCTCGTTCGAACACATCAACCTGTCTTCCTTCCCCGTGTATCGAGCATTACCTCGATCATTTGAGTACTACGAAGACTCCGTGATCTTGAGCCTTTTGGCTTTTAGACCATCCCGTATTTGTACGCATAAGACGTAATAGAATGGGTAGGTGCCCGTTCGTTCCTTCTCACACTCATTGTGTGCCGTTCATCAGAGAGCGTGTAACGCACCCTCGAAGGGGAGGCGCGTCTTCTGATGACATCGCGTCAGACATGCTGCGATGGGCGGACCTGAACGCCACGCAGAACTTGGGTTCAACAAACACAGTTTCACCATACATCCAGGACTTGCGGATACGATTACCATACATGTCTTCTGGCTTCTCCGCTTTACAGGCATGCTGTTGTCCTCGTCGGGTTTCCCCTCAAAGTTAGCCGTTGTCCTAAAGGTCCATTACGCTCAACCTTTCTCTCCTCTGGAGAGGATCTCATGCGCACCGAAACGGCGCACCTTCAACAGGTCCGTTGCTGTAAGGAAGAATCAAGGACGTTTTCACGGCTTCATAATCTTTTTGTATGCCTTGAGCAAATGATTGCATGTCTGGGATATCACAGTTACTACACTGGGCTAGCCAAGGATCAAAGGCTTCGACATCCCGTTCCCTCGCCAATCTGAGATAGCCCTGTATCAAATGATAGAGCCTTTCCACGAGAGAATGCTGCCGAATGAGACCTAACGTTCGCTGTTCGTCTTGATTGAGAGACGAGGGATCGCGTAGCAGGAGCCAGATCAGATGACGTGGAGCTTCCAGAGCCACTGGTTCCAAAGCTTCTTCTTGTTCCTCTTGCTTTGGCTGCTGAGAGTATGTTCCCGCTTCCTCTTGCTCTGTGAGACCCAGGAGGTCTTTCTCGCGCAAAGAATGCTTGCGCCCAGGTTTTTCTCGTCGGGGAGCCAGCCAGTGGTTCACTACCTTGTAGCTTCCTTTGAAACCCTGGGCCACCTGTTCTTCCCAAAGCTGATGCGCATTGCGGCACCCTTGCTTCAGCCTGGTTTCCAGGTAGGGGACATATGGATCAAGCAGACTTTTTGTCCGCAGAACATTAGCGCGCTCAGGAAAAGCACCTGCATACACAAAACTACGCACAGTGCTCCGGCTCATTCGTAGTTGATTCGCAATGCCAAGAATACTCATTCCTTGTTGATAAAGGGCGACCACTTCTTCATACCGTGCCTGACGCCTTAGGTGGGCAACTGTGGAAGCGGCAACTTCTGTTTGGCTGCGTCGACGCTTGTAGTGAATGGCTTGGGGATGACCAGACGCTTTTTGCTGCTCGACCAGTTCTGCGTGAAGGCGCTTAAGGGCTCGCTCTCCTGCCTCACGCAGGTTTTGTAAAACGTGGAAGCGATCAGCGACCTGTAACGCCTCTGGAGCGCCATCGCTGGCACCCCGTGCATACTCGGTGGAACGATCTCGGCTAATCAATAAAACACCGGGATGGGTTCTAAGCCAGAAGGACAATGCATCTGCTGTTCGTTCAGGCAGCAAATCCACAGGACGATGCGTTCGTAAATCCACCAGAATGGTGCCATAGGTGCGGCCTCGTTTGAAAGCGAAATCGTCCATCCCTAAGAGCTCTGGTGTCATGAGGACTGTGGTGCCGACTGATTTCGCGACTCTCAGCAGAGTATCTCCACTCACTGTCATTCCAGCCTGTTTGAGAAGGCGCGATCCTGCTTGACCACTGAGTGTATACGCAAACGCTTTGAGTGTCTCTCTCAGTCGCCTTGTTTGTCGAGCGTAGCGGGAAACGACTTGTGGTGCTTGCTCCACAAACGTTTGTTGTCGACATGCTCCATTCTGACAACGAAAGCGACGAACGCGTAGGCGCAAGCGAACGGTTTGTCCGCTGACAGGAAGATCTTGAGGAGCACGTGTGTAATAACTATGAACATGACACGATTCGTGTTGACAAGCCGGGCAGGTAGCTATTGGGCTCGTGGCACGAGCAGTAATGGTGAGACCAACTTCTGCCTCTGAAACCGCTTGTACTTCAAAGCCTGGTAAGGAAAAAGGAAGCATGGGAAAAGTGTGTACCTCGGTGCAGATTTGTTCTCGCTGCGCAATTTTCTCTTCTATCCTATTTACGAACCAGGGTTGCAACATCAACAGCACGAAAAGTGCGGAAGAGCCAGTTTTCTGGTACCAGTATACTGGTTCGTAAGAAATCTTATTTCGTCGTAAGCATATTTTTATTAGGAGGGTAGATGTCTATAGTTGCAGAGAAGCCTAAATTGCATACAAATTTTCTCAAACAGGGATACCTGATTCAAGAAAATTTTGTTTCTCCTGAACAATGCACTCATTTTCTTGATCTTGTCGCCTAGCTTCAGCAAAACCAGGATCTGGAGCTCATTCACCGTGCCGTGCGTGGTCATCCACTGCATTATAAAGTAATCAATGGGCAACAGATTGAAAGCGGTATCCCTGAGATTGACCAGTTTTACCGGCAACTGACTGACTTCGTGCGCAGAATCAGTAGCGACGACATGACACCATTGAAAGATAAGCTGGTGGGCGTCAACATCAACGTCACTCCCGCTGGTGGCACCTACCGCTGGCATTATGATCGCAATGCCGTAACGGTGCTGGTCTACCTCAATGAGGTAAGTGGGGGCGAGATCGAGGTCTATCCATTATTCAGGATCTATCTGAAAGGAAGAGGCCCGGCCTTTTTGCAACGCTGGCTGGACTGGTTCGTGCAATTGAATGTGGTACGCCAGCTTTTTGGCAAGAAGATCGTTGTGAAACCCGCTCAGGGGCGCATGGTGGCGCTTCGCGGCAATCGTTGCCTGCATAGTGTGCGACCAGTGCAGGGCGAACAGGAGCGTGTCAATATCGTTATGGCTTTTGACAATTATAAAGATCAGAATCTATCAAAGCAAGCGCTAGATCAGTATCTATACTCGCAAAAGCCTGTCTCATCAGACCCGAACTACACATCCTAGCTTGTAGTAATTGTCAGTTAATCAATGCGAGGGCTTTTTCTTCGGCGCTCTACAGTATCTTAAAATGATGACACATATGCCTATGAGTCATCCGTTCAGACGGCCAGCCGTCTGGGGAGAACTGCGGCTGCTGCTGCTCCTCCTCCTTGATTCGCTAGCGGTAGCAGACGCTTCGATCTGGCCGCGACAGGACCGCTGGACCGATGTTTTATTCTCACCCTCCAACCAACACGACACGCGGCCTCTCCTTGCCAGCAGAGAACACTCACGACCATCCCCTCTTGAAAACAGTGCGACACGCTCTCCACCACTACCACCAACATCTGGGGTATGACAATCAATACCATCTTTGGTTCTGTCTCCATACTCAACCAGTGTATAAGCAAACAATAATTAAATTCTTTATTAACGTGGGGCAAGCCATATATGGGTAGTGGTTGGGTCTGACTCAAGGTGTCTATCAAAACTTACAGAAGCCATCCTGGAATGGACACCCCGGCCATATGGCATCGATAATTATTCTGCCCCTTTCGCCTGACTCCCAATAATCACCCTGACACGTTCAGCCGCATTCCGCCACGAATAATCACACCCGCGAGTATGATTTTGACTCTTTCTTGGCCTGCATGAAGACAAGCTGAGACAAGGCTCCAACCCCCTTCCTTCTGATGGGATGCTCAGAAGCATTGGCATATGTTCCCAGATGGAGTATGATGATTCGTGGCGGAACCAGAGGGTGGTTGGGAGGGCGCGTTCGCTAGAACCGCATTCACAAAAAGAGTGGTGTGGTCTGCATCTGTGGTATGCGCTGGTCTTGAGTGCTGACACCACGCTGTTCAGTTCGACACATCAATGAGAGGAATGAAATATGAATCCATTAACGCCTGAAGAGCAACGCGTGATTCTTGGCAAAGGGACAGAACCTCCCTTTAGCGGGGAGTATGATCATTTTTACGAAGAAGGAACCTTTGTGTGTCGCCAATGCAACGCGCCGCTTTTCTCCTCGAAAAGCAAATTTGATGCAGGATGTGGATGGCCGAGCTTCGATGAGGATTACCCCCACACGGTCAAACGGGTTCCCGATCCCGATGGGAGAAGAACGGAAATCGAATGCGCCAACTGCGGTGCTCACCTGGGACATGTCTTTGTGGGAGAGCAGTTAACCTCAAAGAATACGCGCCATTGTGTCAATTCTCTCTCTATCCGTTTCTTTTCAAAAGATCATGCGTTGCCTGCAATGCTCTCGAAAGAGAAATAGGAGTATTTTACCGGCGAATAACAGGCTCACGAAAAGGAAAGTGAGCCTGTTATTCAGTGCTTGCTCCCTCAAAAAAACCGCTGAATGGCAATCTTGGTTTGAGCAAGCACGGCAGAAGCTCAACAAGAATAGTAAAGCAGATCCGCAGAAAACCGTTTGAACATGCGCAGGGCTCTTGCTGAGCTACGTTCGTCCTCAACCTCAGATTGCCATTCAGCCAAAAACCTAGGATGGCAAGCCTATCTTGAGGAGGACTTCCTCCAACGCCGTAAGGTACGCGGCGGGATTCTTGCGGAAGCGTAATTGTTTGCGCTGCGCCTTGCGCCGAAAGGCGAGCTGCGCACGCATGTTGTACCACATTTCTGGATCAGAAAAAGCCAAGGCTCGTGGTAAAAAACACTGCCGTTGCAAGGCCAAAGCTGTGAGCACCCGCACAGGCCCACGTACCACCAGTGCAGCAATGGCTCCCCGCCGACCTGAAGCGCGCCGCTCCCCATAGCGCACGGAGCCAAAGCAGTGCTCCAGTTCATTGTTCGTCCGAGGCAGATCAGGCACGTCATAACAGTGAAACAAGCCAGGTCAGTAACGCTCAGTGACTTTCACGAACGTGTCAATGGCCTCGCCAAGCGTTCCCAGCGACGCTTGCTGCTCGCGCATGGTGCCCAACACCTTTTCATAGCGCTCACGCACCGCCTGACCTTTCTCGTTTTCCTGATTGGCCAGCACATGTGCCGCCTAGTGGACCAAAGCATAGGCTTGTTCGAGCTCTGGCCACACCGCCTCGGTCTTCGTTAAAGCGCGTGCGAGGGTTTTGTCAGAATTCAGAGCAAAGCTTGTCCTATCTATCATTTGCAAGGTATGCTGAGAATAACGACCCATCGGAGAAGGAGTGATTCATGAATTGCCCATATTGTGCCTCAGCTACCACGAGAGAGCAAACCCAGAAGACCACGCTCGGCTATCGAAGATTCCGTTGCTCAGCTTGCAAGCACCTCTTCAACGAACGCACAGGAACGCCTTTCAATTTCCTGGAATATCCTACAGATATTGTTCTTCTGGTCGTCCTGTGGCGGCTCCGATACAAGTTGAGCTTGCGAGATCTAGCGGAAATGTTTCTGGAACGCGGCTGGGAGTTCACCCACGAGGCAGTTCGTGAGTGGGAAACGCGCTTTGCCCCACTCATGACAGAACAGTTGCGGGCTAAACGACGCGGGCAAGCTAGGAGATCATGGTATGTCGATGAAACCTATCTCAAGGTCCATGGGAAGTGGTGCTACCTCTATCGATCTATTGATGAGGATGGCAATCTCGTTGATTCGCGCCTCAGCGAGAAACGAGATATGGAGGCCGTCCAGCGATTTTTCAAGCAGGCTCTCACCATTGTTGGCCATGCTCCAGAGCGCGTAACAACAGACGGGCATACTTCCTACCCACGAGCAGTACGTGAGATCCTTGGGAGCAGTGTGCAGCATCGTACCAATAAATATCTCAATAATCTGCTGGAGCAAGATCATCGGGGAGTGAAACAGCGCTACTATCCAATGCGTGGCTTTGGTAATTTCAAATCAGCAGCTCGTTTTTGCTGTGCTTTTGACGAATTGCGTAACTATTTTCGCCTACGTCACGCCACGGGAAAAACAATGTCACTCGCAGAACAACAACAATTGTTCCGTGAAAGACTTGCTTCTAATGCGGATGGCTTTATAAACCCAATGGATGATGAATTGAGGAGCTTTCACCTCTTTCTATGACTGTTGTGCTCTCAGTTCTGACAGAACCTTCCAGTACTAGATCTCTGTGTTGATCTGAAGAACGCGCACTCCCCGCATATCCAGCCAGTAGCGCCCCCTTCCTTGCGCCACGCGAATGAGCACTGTATCGCAGGAGGGGCAGCGAATGACCGTCCCCATCCCATGCATGTAGACAGCCAAAGCACCGATGGCAGCGGTTGCGCCGCAGCCGGTGCAGGTTGCCTGGACCTGCGTCATTTCAAAGGGGAAGATCTCTTGCAGGATGCCCCCGGCAGCGTTGCCATCAAGCTTGTTCTCCATCATGTTTCTCCTGTCGGTCCGAAGCGTTCGGTTTTGATTCGTCCTGGCTCATATCCCAGGGTGACGAGACTCGTGGCGGTTGTTTCGACGAATGGGGTTGGGCCACAGATGAACAGCAACGGGCGTTGATCAACTGGCCATGCCACCTCACGCAGCATCTCGGTATCGATCCGGCGGTGATACTCTGTCCACCCAGGCGGTTGCTCCCGGGTTAGCGTATGCACCACCTCAAGCTTCGTGTTGCCCTTGACCAGGCGAGCGAGTTCGTCACGGTAGATGACCTCTGTGTATGATCGCGACGAATACAGCAAACGGATCGGAATCGTGCTCCCTAGAGCAGCCCAATAGCGGATCATCGCCATCAACGGCACGATCCCCGATCCCCCAGCTACCAGCAAGAGAGGGCCACCCATCTGCTCCTCCCAGACGAAGTATCCCCCGATTGGACCGCGCAGTTCCAGCTGGTCACCGACACGGAGTTCACCCGTGAGGTAGGGCGATACTTCCCCCTCATCGAGCCGTTCGACGGTAAGCGTCACACGTGGTTCCGGCTTTGGAGCAGACGCGATCGAATAGCTACGTTCTGCCTGGTAGCCGTCTTCAGCCGTGAGGCGCACATCCACATGCTGTCCTGGTCGATGCCCGTTCCAGTGCGGAACGGCGAGCGTGATGCTCTTCGCCCGCGCTGTTTCTTCCTGCGTCGCCACGACCTCGCCGAGTTGCCAGCTTAGTCGCCCCGGTATCGTTCTTCTTTCCATGGATCACCGTGATTGTTGTAGCCAAGCGACTCCCAGAAGCCCGGTTCATCCTGCGCGACCAACCGCAGACCCCGAACCCACTTGGCGCTCTTCCAGAAGTAGAGATGGGGAACCAGCAGGCGGGCCGGTCCACCATGTTCCGGGGGGAGCGGCTGCCCCTCATACGCATCCACCACCCATGCCTTCCCACCCAACACGTCTTCCAGCGGAAGGTTGGTGGTATAGCCGCCATCGCTAAAGGCGATCACGTACTTGGCATCGTGTGCAACCTGCTCAAGCAGCGTATCGACGGAGACGCCTTCCCAGTGGGTATCCAGTTTCGACCACTTGGTCACGCAGTGGATGTCTTTGGTCACCATCTCATGTGGCAGGGCGCGAAAGGCATCCCAGGTCCACCGTTTTGGTTGATCGACCTCCCCAAGCAGGGAGAAATCCCAGGCTGCGAGGGGCGTGTGTGGCGTTGGTCCTGCCGAAAGGACGGGAAAGCCACGCTCCAGATATTGTCCTGGCGGGATGCGCCCACGCTCGTCGCCAGGTTTTCGGCGACCTCGGAATCCCCGCGAGACGAAACCTTTGCTCATCTCTTCACTCCTAATCTCTTTCTCATGGTATTTTTGATGAACGAGAGCTTGTCCTACGAATCGAGTGTCATAAACAGCAGATTGAGCCCTTCCGCCAGGAGCGGATGGGTGAAGATGCCTTCCTTTAAAGCGGTGTAGGGCAGCTTCCCCATCATCGCCACCTGGATGATGGTCATGATCTCGCCCCCTTCGATGCTCAGGATGGCGCAGCCCAGGATGTGCTGGGTGTCGGCATCGACAACGGCCTTCATAAACCCACGCGTCTCGCCAGTTTCCAGGGCACGGGGCACAGCAGTCATGGGCAATTTCGCCACACGGATGTTGCGACCCTGTTTCCTGGCCTCGTTTTCGGTCATGCCAACCCGTCCAAGCTGGGGGTCGATGAAGATGGTATGGGGGACCAGGCGATCCCACATGCTGGCACTGCCATGCTCCAGCAGATTGGTGCGCAAAATGCGGAAGTCATCGTACGAGGCGTGGGTGAACGCTGGCCCCCCTCTCACATCCCCCATGGCATAGACGCCAGGAACGTTCGTTTCCAGTCGCTCATTGACCTGAATGTAGCCCTCCTGGTCCAGGTGGATGCCCGCCGCTTCGGGGGTGAGCGCTTCGGTATTGGGAATGCGACCGGCGGCTGCTAGCAGATGCGAGCCGGTCAGCTGCTGGTCCCCTTGAGGCGTGCGCACGGTCAACTGGATACGCCCATCACTGAGCTGCTCCACCTGTTGCGGTGTGGTGCCAGTCAGGACCGTGATCCCCTCCTCGCGAAACATCTTCGTGATCTCGTCAGACACGTCCTCATCCTCACTCATCAGCAAGCGTGGACGGCGCTGAATGATGGTGACCTGGCTGCCAAAGCGGCGAAACATCTGTC
This sequence comes from Ktedonobacter racemifer DSM 44963, assembly GCF_000178855.1. Taxonomy (GTDB): domain Bacteria; phylum Chloroflexota; class Ktedonobacteria; order Ktedonobacterales; family Ktedonobacteraceae; genus Ktedonobacter; species Ktedonobacter racemifer. The sequence goes on from NZ_ADVG01000003.1 coordinate 18,310, forward strand.
CGAACTCCAGCCCGATGTAGCCGCCACCGAGAATGAGCAGATGTTCGGGAAGTGTATCCAGCTCCATGAGCGTGGTGGAATTGAGCACGGGAATACTCTCGGCGCCCTTGATCGCGAGTGGCGCTGGTCGGACGCCGGTGTCGATCACAATCAGGGGCGCGGTGATTTCTCGCGTCTCGCCGTCCTGGAGAGAGACCTCAAGCGTTTTTGGGGCGGTAAAGTGAGCCTCGCCCCTGAGCAGATCCAGCCCTTGTGCCGCAGTCAGAAGGTTCTCGTGGCCCTTGCGCGCGCCCTCAACGATCCCTTGTTTGCGTTGGAGGACGGCCTGCAGATCGACCGAGATGGGGCCTGTGTGGACGCCGTACTCAGAGCCACGCCGTGCCAGATAGGCAACGCGTGCGCTAGCAACCATCGTTTTGGTGGGGGTACAGCCCACGTTGACACAGACCCCGCCGATATGGTCTCGCTCAATCAGCGCCACGTTCCGGCCTGCCTTCGCCAGGGTGATGGGGAGGAGTCTGCCACCCCGGCTGGTCCCGATCACAATCGCGTCATAGGTGGTGGCTTGGGGCATCTCAATGTTCTCCTTCTGCTTCTCCGTAGACGGAATAGGTGCTTCCCACGAGCAACCTACCTACCTCAATAATGGTGTTCCATCTTCAAGATATATGTTGAGTGCAAGAGAATGACAAACATATCTCCATCTCTTTATGCAAAAGATTACAGGGATGTCATTTCATGGTACGTGCATGTTTTTCCAGCTAAGTTCCCATTTTGAGAACGGCCTTGTCATGTTCCGTCAACCGATATTTGCAACAGAAGGCTTTCCCTTGCTCTCTTGAAATCGCTGCGGGGGCAGCCAGGCATCCATGCTGGTCTGTCCCTATGCGCGCCGATCTTCCCGATCATGGAAGTAGGGCTTGAGCATCATGGCTGTTGGAGAACGCTTTTCCCACGCCAGGGACATCCTTTGCTGCTCAGGCCAGCAGTTCCGCGACCAGGAGCAGCAGGGGTTCCAGTTCAAAGGGTTTCTACAGCGTTCTGAGATGCTTGTTGCCACTGACTTCCTGCGGCATATCCGCGCTCATCAGCAGGATAGGGATATGCTCATATTCCTCCTGGCTTTCCAGCCAATCTGCGAGCTCCAGACCGTTTATCCCTTACACTTACACACAACTATTGGATCTGGAGAAAAAACGTGGAGGCGATGCGCTGCACAAGCCTCGTTTTTCCCACACGAGAAGTGGCCCGCTTCTCTCAGAAGAAGCCGCGTGTCTCGCCAAGCTTGAAGCACATCATTGCGCATCATTACGCGTTTTGGTATTGTCAACTTACTTACAATTGTAGAGCTTATAGAAGAGAAACAGACCTCAAAGTGGGGATTGTGCCCTGTTTCTTGCCCTTGTTTGTTCGAGAATTATGGCTGATATGGCATCGAAGTGGTGAAAGCTCATCAACAAAAAAATTTAAGTTGACAATACCGGCAGACTTGTTGCGGCATGGGGTTGCTTCAGGCGAGCTTTATTCCGCCGAAGCCGACACGAGAACTGCGGGAACTGACCCGCTACCGCAAGACCCAGGTGCAAGAACGCAATCAAGAGGTCAACCGGCTCCAGAAGGTGCTGGAGGGAGCCAACCTCAAATTGGCAGTCGTAGCGACCGATGTCTTAGGCAAGAGTGGACGCGATATGCTCGACGCCGTGGTAGCCGGAGAGCAGGATGCCGAGACATTGGCTGCCCTGGCCCGCGGACGGCTGCGCGCCAAGCTCTCCGATCTGCGCCTGGCCCTGGACGGACGTGTGCAACCGCACCATCGCTTTCTGCTCCAGCGCATCCTGGCTCATATTGACTTTCTGGACCAGTCCATCGCTCAAGTTGAGCAAGAGATCGAGCAACGTTCGCATCCGTTTGAGGAGGCCGTGGAGTTAGTCGTGACGATTACCGGGTTGCAAGCCACCACTGCCGCTGGGATTCTGGCAGAGATTGGGATAGATATGACACGCTTTCCTTCTGACAAACACCTGGCCTCCTGGGCGGGCGTAGTGCGCTGTATCACGCACTTGAGTATCCCTGGCGCAGCCAGGAGGAACTCGAAAGGAGGTTCTTGGGTCAATGGCTTACCTTGAGTCGAAAGACAACGGGGACAAGAGCATGCCACTGAAAGCGAGAGGAAACCAGAAGACGCTTATGGAACCGTCTCGCAAGACCCGTGCAATATGGTGAGAGCTACACTGCTCAAATTCCAATCCCCAATCGGTGTATGCCCACACCCATCGCTACAGCGTCTAAGAGCGGTGTCGCCTCATGGAGTGAACTCAGATGCCGACACTCCACCTTTCGTGAGGCGAGATGATGGACAGCGAGTCTCTTGAAGGGGATGAGTGGAACACCTACGTTGTGCTCGTACGTACTCAAGTGACGGAATGCAGGATGACCTAAAAGGGGAGACCCTCATGGTTACGGAGCTTGGATAGTACTCGTCGGAGTCACGCCCGATCAGGGAAGCCAGGAGAGCTGGCCACAGGGGGAAGCCAAGCAGGTGCTTGGAGTCTTCCTCTCAGGGAGGTGCGCGAGATGCGCTTCTGCCATAACTGAAGGAAGACTCACTGGAAACAGAGAAGCACTGGAGAGCGCCGTGCCTGGAAACTCGCATGCGGCGTTCGGAGGAGGGCCGGGGGAAAAGGGCTGTTTATGCAGTACCTCGCCCGCGGCCTATCCTACTGCCCAGGCAACAAGCAGAGTGCGGGCAAGCGTCTGAGTGGGAAGGCGACGCAGGGCAATACGTATCTGCGTGCGCTCTTAGGGGAGGCGGCCTGGGCTGCTGCCCGGACCAAAGGCAGCTATCTGTCCGCCTTCTATCAGCGCCTGGCCCGTCGTCGGGGGAAGAAAAAAGCCCTTGTGGCTCTGGAGCACAAGCTGCTAATCATCATCTATCACGTCTTGCGCACCAAGAAACCCTACCAGGACCTGGGAGCGGATTACTTTGATCACTTAGAGAAAAATCGCCTGGAGCGGCACCATATTCGCCGTCTCGAGCAGCTTGGCTACACTGTCACGCTCACCCCAAAGGAGGCTGCTTAACTCGTACTCCCTTGTTTCAACAGCACATGATCCTTTCACCAGGAGCATGAGCACTCCGCTTTTGCCCCTCTGGTTTCCTATGCGTTTCTTTGTCTCCAAGGGAGCCGGAGAATTTTCGGAGGAACTTAGGTAGACTTTATCCAATCGCTAGACAAAAAACGAAAGGCAGAGTAAGCTTCTCTCAAAATTTCTGTCCAAGGAAAAAAGAAGAGATGCTGACGCTGCCTACAAGGATTATACACGTCTTGCGCCATTTTGAAACGGTCTTGAGCGAACGAGTGTGGGAATGGGCCAAGGTGCTCGTGATAGGAGCGATCCTGGCTCCTGGTGAGCGAACCGTTGCCGCCATCTTGAGAGTGATGGGATGCGCGAACGAAAAGCACTACCAGAACTACCATCGGGTGCTCAATCGTGCCACCTGGTCGAGTCGAGAACTCAGTCGCCGCTTGCTGCTGTTGCTGATCCAGCTGTTTTTCCCAGGAAATGAGCCAGTGATCATGGGGATCGATGAAACCATAGAACGCCGACGTGGTCGCAAGATTGCCGCACGAGGCGTCTATCGTGATCCCGTACGTTCGAGCAAGGAGTTTTTCGTAAAAACCAATGGGTTGCGCTGGATCTCGATGATGCTCTTGACTCCCATTCCCTGGGCGCAGAGGGTGTGGGCTTTGCCCTTTTTGACGGTACTGGCTCCATCGGAGCGTTATCACCAACAGCGCAAGCTGCAGCACAAAACGATTACGGATTGGGCCTGGCAAATGATCTTGCAAGTGACGCGCTGGATGCCTGCTCGAAGGCTGGTGGTGGTCGCTGATGGGACGTATGCAGTGCTCTCGTTCTTGCTGAAGGTGAGCCGCTTGCCCCGCGTGAGCGCTATCGCGCGCTTGCGCCTGGATGCCTGTTTGTACGAGCCTCCTGCGGTGCGTGGAGCCGGGAAACGAGGCAGGCATGCCCTCAAAGGCCAAGCCCAGCCCAAGCTTGCTGCGCGCCTCAACGATCCCACGACATCGTGGAAGAAACACATGGTGTCCTGGTATGGGGGGACAAAGCGAGAGATGGAGATCGCGACTGGGACCGCTCTGTGGTATCAATCTCCCATCCCTCCTGTCACGATTCGGTGGGTCCTCATTCGTGATCCAAACGGCCAATATGAGCCAATGGCTTTGCTGTGCACTGATCAACAGGCAGAGGCGGTCCAGATCGTCGAGTGGTTTGTCTTGCGCTGGACGGTCGAGGTCACCTTTCATGAGGTGCGTGCTCATCTGGGTGTGGAGACCCAACGGCAATGGTCGGATCTGGCCATTGTGCGCACCACACCTGCCCTATTGGGCCTCTTTTCGCTTGTGACCCTGTTTGCGCATCAGTTGTTGGGTGGGCAACCATTTCCCATTCGTCAGGCGGCTTGGTATACCAAAGCCTTGCCCACCTTTTCCGATACGCTCGCATTCGTTCGCCAGCATCTCTGGCCCTCCACCTTTTTTTCGGTGTCGTCATATGAAGGCGATACCGTTCAAATTCCACGGGTGTTTTTCGATCACCTCGTGGAGACGCTCGCTTTTGCAGCGTAGTCAGAACGTGTTGTCTAAAAATTTGGATAAAGTCTACCTTAGGTCCAAGAAAGCGAGGAGCGTGTTAACGAGATCTATCAACGCTTGAAAGACGACGGATTTGAAATGAAGCCCCCGGAACGGAGTCATGCCTGGACATTTTATGTTCAAGCGCCAGGCGGGTTCCTGGTCGAGGTTCTGGCCTAGCCTACGGCGTCCAGATCTCTCGGATTTCCAGGAGTGGTTGGTTCTGCCCACACAATCGAGAGAGGATGAATAGCGTGTACAAGCCGAGCTCCTCTGAACACGAAAATGGGATGCGCCTCTTTCCGAGGCTCAAAATGAATTCATATTATAAACGGACCACGGAGCAATAGCCGCGTACGCCAGTAGCGGGCCCGCTACTGGCGTACGCGGCTACTTGAGTCAAAGTGGCGTCTATGTAAGCGCACTCCGCAAAACACGCGCCAGGGCATGCACATCTGCTCGTAGCGCCTCTGGGGTCGCATTTGCGAAACCAAGCACAAGGCCATCACGCTTGAGGGGTTGCATGCTAAATTGCGAGACGGGCAGTATACGCAAGCCTTGTTTTGCAGCCAGTTCGACTACGCTATCGGCGCTTCCCCCCTCCGGCAGCCAGGCAACCAGGTGGATGCCAGCCTCTGGTATTGTAACGTCCAGAATATTGCCCAGCTCCTGGCTCAAGGCCTTCACCAGGGCATCGCGCCGCTCCATGTAGAGTCCACGCATCTTGCGTAGGTAGCGCGCGAAATGCCCCTCGGTAATAAAATCGGTCAAGGCCATCTGCTCCAGCAGCGGCGGGTGTACATCGACGAAGCGGCGGGTGGCGAGAAAGCCCTCCAGCAACTGCGGTGGCACAACCATATATCCCAGGCGCAACGAGGGAAAGAGCACCTTGCTAAAGGTGCCAATATAGATCACGCGCCCCACACGATCAAGGCCATGCAACGCCTCCAGAGGCCGCCCGCTGTAACGATACTCGCTATCATAGTCATCCTCTACGATCCAGCCTTGCGTCTCCCTCGCCCATTCTAGCAACTCCAGGCGCCGGACCAGGCTCATGGTGACCCCTGTAGGAAACTGATGTGAGGGGGTCACTACCGCCAGGCGCGCCTCGCCTTTAAGCCGTCGCCCTGCCGCGACACTGATACCCTGGCGATCCACAGGCACTGGCAGCATAATGGCTCCTGCAGCCATTAACGCACCCCTGGCCCCAAAGTAGCCCGGATCCTCAACCCAGGACTGCTCGCCAGGATCGAGCAATACGCGCGCCACCAGATCTAGCGCGCCCTGTGCTCCGGCTGTGAGTATGATCTGTTCAGGCATACAATGTACACCACGCGTAATGCCGATGTGGGCTGCAATGGCCTCGCGCAAGGGCGCGTAGCCCTGTACATCCCGGTAACGTGCATAAGCTTGCAACGATTGCCGGGCATGTTTCGCTATCAGCCTGGCCCAGATCTCATAGGGAAAGTACGCCACTTCAGGATAACCCACCAGGAACACATCTTTGTCTGGGCTTACCTCTACCACATGTCCCGCTACAAACTCGTCGAGCAGGATTTGACTACGCCGCGCCAGCAAGGCATGCTGTATCGCTGGCGTCCCTTTTCTACCTTGTTTTGACGCCTTTCCGCCCGCCTGCGCCAGTTGCTCCGGCTCTAAGCGAGCTACCCGCGTCCCATCTCCCACCCGGCTCTCCAGATATCCCTCCAGCAATAACTGTTCGTAGGCCAGAGCCGTCGTATTACGCGATACCCCTAGCTGGCTAGCCAGGACACGCGTCGAGGGGAGGCGTGTTCCCGTCTCCAACTGGCCCGCCAGGATTTGCGCCCGCAAGCGCTCATAAAGCTGGCGATAGAGCGGCGCCTGCGCGTTCTGATCAAGTATAATCTCCGGTTTATCCACCGGTTTCGCCCGCTTTGGCATAAGTTACTGTTGCTCCCTTTGCTGAAAGCGCTCAAAAATTTTTTACTCAAAAATGGCACTGCCATAATAATATGAATTGGCTCTTCAAGCAAGTCTATTATTAAGATAGACTACCTCCAGAAAAAAAACAACTACATGAAACACTTGCTAGTTACCCCGATGGCAAGTCAGACGAACGGGGTCAAGGGACTCTGCCCCTTGCTAGTGCTACGTTCCTCAATGACATGAATAAAGCGATGAACCGAGGTCTGGAGTCCAAAGAGAGGTCGACTGTTCGCAGGTCTCGGCTTGTAGAAATGATAGCGCCATTAAGGAATACAGCATTACCCTCTCCTCTGAAAAAGTCCCTCCCCAGTGTCCCAGGTCGGGTGTTATCCTGCCGGAGCCAATGGTTGGAGGGTCACGTGATGTCCTAAACGTTCCAATTGACGAATCAGCCGTTTCTCAGTCATCTCACGATCTCGTTCTTCAAAGAAGGTCTCTCCCTTTTCTTCGTAGGGAACCTCATCTGTGAGGAGATGATAGATAATCACGAGAATACTGTGAGCGACAGCCATGCCAGCCCGCTTTTTTCCACGCCGTGCGGCGATGCGCCGAAATTGAGCAGGCAAATAGCCGTGCTTTTGGCGGGCCACAATATGAGCGGCTTGCAATAAGAGACGCCGCACCCAGGGGTTGTTCTTGCGTCAGATCGTGGAACAGGATGGAGCAGTCGATATTGCTGACGAGTCTCCAAATGACGCGCAAAAAAACCATCCCGCCGAGCCGAGCAAGCTGCTACGCATCTTCACGACGGGAGAGCCAGTCGAAAATCTTACGATGTTCTTGCTGGCTCTCAGCATCTCTCGGGCGCAAGAAAAAAAAGGGAACAAAAAACTTACTGATGTTGAAGCCATCATGGCAGCGCTCGATGCCAAGCGATTTCTGAGTATACTGGAAGCAAGGATGGTAGTAGAGACACAACTCGCCATTCCAACCCGGGGAGAACACACACTGCGCGTAAGGATCTTCCCCAAACACGAGAAAGCAGTCATCTCCAACCTCAGCCCTGCCTTCAAAGATCTCTTGCTTCGACTCTTGGATACCAAGAAGATCGCAATGGGCCTCTATAAGAAGGAGGTGCATCTCATCCGGACGGATTGGCTGGGTGAACTCCTCGCCACGTAACGACTCCCCAGGCTACTGCGTATGGGATCTTGGCCAGAAAAGAAGTGCAAAATCTACAGAGGGACGGAGACATCTCAGATCTCAGGCTCTTGATAATTCCTCAGCCCACGCTTTTTATGCCACAAGCGGCTGACCTCATCGCGATCCAGCCAGATCGCATCCCGCTCCGCCTCGTAGATCCTGTAGAGTTTGACTTTGCACTGGAGTGGATGTGGTGCTATTTTGGAGTGGCAAGGGAGCAGGAGGAACGGAGCGGGGCATATATTCCCTAGTTATTGATGAGTTTGTGGCGTTCTTCTGGGGTACACAAGAAATATCACCCTTCACTTGCTTACTCCAAAACAGCACCACACACTCCAGTGCAAAATCAGCATCACTGCTCCAACTAAGTAAGATTGTCACAAAGGGTCAGTGTTCTCAAAAGAGATGTGTTCACGTGAGAAGACAATCTCTTCCTTTTCAGCGCAGTCTTTCCCATATCCGCATTTTACGAAACGAAATATTGCATTTCGTAACTTTGCGTGGTATGCTCTCATTACGAAATGATGTCTCTCGATATGGGAGGAGAGTTCGGTATGATAACACGTGTTCCTGGCCGCCCTCGCAATCCTGCCGCTGACCGTGCCATTTTGGAAGCCACGCTCCAACTGCTTGATGAGCGTGGCTACAGCGGCCTTGCTCTGACCGAGGTTGCTGAACGGGCAGGGGTAAGCACCGCGACGCTGTATCGGCGCTGGTCCTCGAAAGTTCCGTTGGTCCTCGCTGCAATGCAGACCGCCCTTTTTCCCATCTCCCTTCCTGATACAGGCAATACGCGGCAGGATCTCATTATGTTCCTGCAAGAGCGCATTGAGGCCACGCAACGGCCTCTGGTGAGCAAAGTCCTGCCCGCATTGGCTGCGGAAGGAGCAGGGAATCCAGCGTTCGTCGAACAGTTTCGCCAGTTGCAAGCTCCCATCCGTCAGATGGCATTCAGGCTGTTTGAGCGGGGAATTGCTCGTGGCGATCTGCCCGCTTCGCTTGACCAGGATCTCACCCTCGATCTGTTGTTGGGGCCGCTTGTCAGTCGACAGTTGATCAACATTCCCAGGCTCGATCCTGCTCTTGCCCCAACGATTGTCGATGCCGTCCTCTATGGAGTGGCTCGCAGATAAGGAGGAGAGAAGCTCCATGCCTTTTCCGCTCCTTGCGAAGAAAACTCTGTCTGCGAGCGCTCCTTCATTCAAACGAAGTATGAAAGGACAACAACATGTCAGAAACTTCCTTGAAGAGCCAGACAGCATTCATCGTGATGGATATTCAGCGTGCGGCTCTCTCATATACCGGCGAAGATCCCGCGTTTCTCAAGCGGCTGAGCAATGCGCTTGCCTCTGCGAGAAAGGCAGGCATACGCGTGATCCATGTGACGGTTCGTTTCCGAGCTGGATATCCAGAAATCAGTCCGCACAATCGCCTCTTCTCCAGGAGTCTTGCAGCGGGATTCCTGCCATCGACAGATCTGGATATTCATCCTGCCGTCGCTCCACAACCTGGCGAGGTGATAGTGACCAAGCTACGAGCCAGCGCGTTCAGCGGGAGCGATTTGGAGATCATCCTGCGGTCTCAAGCTATCAGTCACCTAGTCCTATGCGGGATCGCAACGAGCGGTGTAGTGCTCTCGACGCTGTTGGAAGCAGCGGATAAGGATTACGAACTCACGGTGCTCTCCGACTGCTGTGCGGATGCAGAGGAAGACGTTCAGCGAGTCCTCATGACCAACATCTTTCTCCGGTATGCGGAGGTGATCACAGCGGAAATCTGGGATAACCAGATGAGCGAAGGCGATTACTGATCTATCACAGAGAGAAAAAGGAAAAGAGAAGAAAGAATGAACCCAGAAACGAACAAGATTGTTGTGAGACGCTATATGGAGATGTGGAATACGGGGAATGTGATACTGGCTGATGAAGTGCTTGCTCCTACCTGGGTAGATCACGCGCATCCAGAGGTGCGAAGCCCTGAAGGTGTGAAACAAGCAGTGCTCAAGATTCGAGCAGCCTTTCCTGACTTCCGTATCACCATCGAGAACATGGTAAGCGAAGGGGACCTGGTTGCGCTGCGCGGCACTGTCCGAACAGAAATCGTCTCACGAGTCATGTGGTTTGTGCGTCTCGACGATGGGAAGATGCGAGAAATGTGGACTGGTTCTGAGATATCGCAGGAAGTCCTCTCGTTTAGCGCGAAGGGCTGAGAGCCAAACGAGGATATGCGCGTGGTCGCTCTGTATGGGAACTCACATCTGTCAAGCAATCATACAAAATCGAAGCCTGGCGGGCTCCGATTTTGTATGGGGGTGAGTTATGTCTTCGAGAGGACAAAAAGGGGCTGACGTCTATGAAAACCTCCCACTCCCGTTACCCCGTGAGATTGAGTCAAGAGCAACGCCGATGGTTAGAAATGATGATGCATACCAGCACGACTCCGGCTAAACACTACGTCGTGGCGCGGGTGCTCCTGATGAGCGATCAATGGCAAGGAAAACCCGGTCACACTGATGGGCAGATTGCCGAGGCGCTCTCCATCAGTCGCCGCACGGTGATTCGCGTCAAACAGCGCTTTGTGCAAGGGAGCCTGGAAGTGGCTCTCACCGGAAGCTTTCCGCGCGAACACCCCGAGCGGCGGTGCCTAGATGGCAAAGGAGAGGCACAATTGATCGCCCTGGCGTGTAGCAAGGCTCCTGACGGACACCAGCGCTGGACGGTGCGATTGCTGGCTGATCGCATGGCGCAACTGGAGTATGTGGAACACATCGGCCCGGAAACAGTGAGAACGACGCTCAAAAAAACGAGCTGAAGCCGTGGCTGAAAAAATCGTGGTGTTTTCCCAAAGAGGCGGACGGCGACTTTGTCTATCATATGGAGGATGTGCTGGATGTCTATTGCCAGCCCTACGATCCCTCGGTTCCCCACATCTGCATGGATGAGATGGGTAAAAATCTGGTCAAAGGCAAATATCCCCCTGAGCCAGCCAAACCGGGGCAGGTCGCCCGCGAAGACTACACCTACGAAAAACAGGGAAGTGCCAACCTCTTCATTGCCTATGAGCCACTGGCGGGCAAACGCTGCCTGAAAGTCACTGAGCACCGAACCAAGAAGGATTGGGCGCTGTTCATGCAAGAGATTCTGGAAAAACAGTATCCCGAAGCAAAGAAAGTCGTCCTGGTGCTGGACAATCTCAACACGCACACCCCCGCTTCTTTTTACGAGCTCCTCCCACCAGAACAGGCCAAAGCGCTGGCAGATCGTCTGGAAATTCACTACACACCCAAGCATGCGAGCTGGCTCAACATTGCCGAGATCGAATTCTCCGTGCTGGCGCGGCAGGGTCTGGCGCACAACATCGCGACCATCGAGGAACTGTGTCAACAAGTGCAAAGTTGGCAGGAGCACCGCAACCAGCGCGTGGGTATCATCAACTGGCAATTTCGGACAGCAGATGCGCGCCTCAAACTCAAGCGGCTCTATCCCGTTCAATCACCTATTGGTCAGCCTTCGGAGACTATTATGTGACAGAGTGAGAGAGTTGAAGCAATCACTCCAGTGCAAAGTCACATCTACTCCAGTGCAAAAACAAAATCTACAACAATTTCTGGCCCAGCAGACTCGCACGCAGCTGCTCAATACTCCTCCTGCGGAACGGCTCCTCAGGAGGAAGACTGAGCACACGATGACACTGTCGCTCACGCGCATACATCGCCTGCAATGTCGCATCGATGATTTCCTGGTGCTTTGGGGTCATCTCAGCTCCTCGCGCCGTCACCAGCTCCAGGCGATTCCTGGCTTCTCTGGGGACGTTCTTTCCTGCTCCCTCGCATTTCGGAGACACACACTACACCCCCTACGGTTCACACCCGCTCTGCAAGCCGTCACAGACGTGTCTTTTCCTGTCTGGGACGTGCCCCCACCTTCCATCGTAGGCGCGTCCAGAAAACACATCCTCTTGCAGGCCCTTTGTGTCCACGGGCACCATCCTTCCCGCTGGAGCACCAACGAATGCGAACACCACCTGCGGACAAGAACGCGCCTGCGGGTCCACAACCAAGAACAACCAGGCCTCAGCGCCTGAAGGTACAAGAACGCTCCTGTCTGTTCTTCTTATTGAAACGTTTTGAAGACCTCGCTTGCTCGTAAATGGCCCCCCTTATTATAGCTATGAATGGCTCTTTTAACAGTTCCATTGTCGTAGTATACTGCTGCCATCAAGATGTTGTGTGTAAGTGCGAAGAGTTGACAGATTTTAGGGGTCTTGGTCACTTTCGGTGTTTAAACACAGCAAGAGATTGCTCCAGAAAGCCCGGAAGCCTTTTCCCTCGTGTCTGTTGATGAGCTTAAACACCGAAAGTGACCAAGACCCCTAAAACCTGATCACTCGTCACCTTATTTACCAAGCCTTGCTTAAGGAAAACAGGCGCTGAAAAAACCTGAGATCCTTTTACTTCCTAACAAAAATTCATTGATGGAGACCCCTATGCTCGATTTTAGTGCAGTGACAAGCGGCTCTCAGACCCTGGCAGACATAGCCGCTGGTCTGACAAAGACCGATCTTTATCAGCTTACCGATGAAACGATCAATGTAATGCAAGAGATCATTACTGATACAGTTGATGCGGACGTGACATTCGTGCCGCTAGATCCCCAGGCGAACGATACCTTTGGGAATTCTGAAGAGGCCGCCCTGGCGTGGACCCTGGGCCACGTGGTGGTTCACGCCACCGCTTCATCCGAAGAGGCCGCCGCCCTGGCTCTCGTGCTGGCCCGTGGTCTGCAGGTTGAGGGTCGTTCACGTTACGAGACTCCCTGGGAGAGCGTGACAAGTATCGCTCAGGTGCGCCAGCGTCTTGAGGAGAGCCGTCGTATGCGTAAAGCTATGCTCGACGCGTGGCCTGACGAGCCTCACCTGGATACTATAATGACATATTCATTCTTCCCGCAAGCTGGCGAACTCAATGCCATTGGCCGCTTTATCCTGGGTTTATACCACGATGCATCTCATCTGGATCAAATGCGTGAAATAGTGCACCAGGCAAGCGCGTCTCGTGTGTGACATTGTTGTGATGGGGCGGCTAAAGTCGCTCCATAGCTCTGCAAAAATGCTAACGCCAAAACAAAAGTACAGTGTGCTGGCTATTTAGCATATCCGTTCCAAAATCTCTGACTCATGCCAAGAAACGAGAGGCAGAAAAAGCACGGAAAGGGTTTATCTCAAGTGGATACACCCCATCGTCAGCACGCCAGACCTCTGCGATGAGGCAAGAGGACTTGTTCTCTTTGCTCAATGAAGCAAAGGGTCAGACTGCACAGAAACACATTCGTACATCTTCTCTTTTCTCTGGCTTTTGGCTATTTAGGCGGCCCTCCGGTAGTCATGGTGTAACCTACCCAACATGGGAATGGCGATCACCCGGCTTGGGGGCTTCAGAAGAGAAGCAGACGGAACCGATGGTACCGGAATGCGTTGCCCCAGCCCTTGATGGGGTCGAGCCTGGTTGAAGTAGACCGTATAGGCATTGAGGAGCCGATGGAGTTGCTTCTCATGGAAGATCAGGGAATGATCCAAGCATTCTCGCCTCACACTTCCCAGAAAGCGTTCACACACAGCATTGGCACGCGGCGTTCGGTATGGTGTGCGAAGCACCTTGATCCCACTCGTTGCGGCCACGCGAGCAAAATTCGGCCCGAATTTGCGATCATTATCCCTGATCAGATACTTGGGTGTTTGCCCATACGGAGTCGCTTCGCGCAGTTGTTGCGCGACCCAGGGATCGGTCGGCGATCGCGTCACGTTCACATGGATCACCTGGCGCGACTGGAGTTCGATGATGAAAAAAGCAAAAAGTGGGCGGAAGAAGAGATCAGTCACCTGTAAGAAATCACAGGCCCACACGCCTGCCGCGTGATTGCGCAAGAACGTTTTCCAACTCTGCCCATTCGGTCGTCTCCGGCGAATGGGCCTCATATATTTCTGGATAGTTCGTTTGCTCACGCGAATATCCAACTTGAGCAGTTCTCCCCGAATACGCTCCGCGCCCCAAAGTCGATTCTTCGCGGCCATTTCCTTGATCAAGCAGATCGTCTCAGGTGAGAGCTTCGACTTTCTCGCGCATGCCTTCGTTTTGCGCTTCCAGAACAGACGGAAGAGTTCACGATGCCAGCGCAGGAGCGTCTCTGGCTGGACCAGGAAGAGTGACTGTTTCCAGGTTCGGGCCATCCTGGCAAGAAGCACCAGGAGAAGCCGGTCCGTCTTCCGGTAGGTCGGTCGCTTGACCTGTCGACGGAGAATGATCAGTTGCTGCCGTAAGAGCGCATTTTCCGCCAGCAGTTCCAATTTCCCTTTAGTCAGATCGGCAAGCGTACCGGGCACAAGGGAGGTTGCCGATGGTTTGACCCAACAGAGAACGCGTTCGAGAAATGTTTGGAAGTTGAAAGACAGGCATCGCTTGACCGAGGAAAATACCCACCACACAAATAGAACCTCTTCTTTGTAAAAATGGCATATGGTTGGAGTGCATACACAGAATGGGCAGTGTTGATTGTACACGCATCTCACGTGCTTGGCAAGAAAGCTCATTTCATTGTTCATAACAGGCTGATTTCCCGAACAGATGTCCCAAGTAGCCAGCACAAGGATGATGCGAGGATTAATGCGCGTGGGAGACGCCTGTTCCCCCGCTATCGAGCAATGAGCTTGCATTTGTGACATAGGAAAACTCTTTCTTCTTCTATGAAAAACTACTTTATGCAGGAGATCTTGTAGGGCCCATGCTAACATGGCCTTATTCGCGCCGTGAGAACGTATCGCCCGGCGAAGAGAGTTCATGCAAGCATGGACCCTATAACGCGCCGTTTGGCGTGCATATTGCCTACTTTTCCAGATCCTTCAGGTATTGATGTTTATCAATCTGATGTCTCTGCCACTCGCGCTGACCCAGTTCGTTGAGCTGCTGAAACTCTTCATCGCTGAGTTCAATGTTGGTAGCTGCTATATTCTCCTCCAGGTGCTTCAGCTGGCTGGTGCCAGGGATTGGCAACATGATGGGGCTACGCTTCAGTATCCATGCGAGGGCGATACCACTGGGAGTCGTATGTTTCTCTTTCGCGAGAGCATCGAGTGGGGAGCCTGGCTGTGTCATGCTCCCCGCAGCCAGCGGAAACCAGGGAATAAACCCGATATTGGCGCGTTGGCAATACTCAAGCACATCCTCGCTCTGGCACATCACTAGATTGTAGAGATTCTGGACCGTTACAACCTGGAAGAACTTCTGCGCGGCTTCAATTTGCTCAACCGTGACCTCGCTAATCCCTCTTTTGTCAGAGAGGGAGAGACAGCCAGTGAGGTATGGAGAGCACCACCCTCTGCAAGCCAAGGACTCTTCAACGTCCCTGCCCAAAAACACGGTGCTCTGTTTTGAGCACCTACCATCTCTGACAGAAGAGGGTAATGCTGTATTCCTTAATGGCGCTATCATTTCTACAAGCCGAGACCTGCGAACAGTCGACCTCTCTTTGGACTCCAGACCTCGGTTCATCGCTTTATCCATGTCATTGAGGAACGTAGCACTAGCAAGGGGCAGAGTCCCTTGACCCCGTTCGTCTGACTTGCCATCGGGGTAACTAGCAAGTGTTTCATGTAGTTGTTTTCTTTCTGGAGGTAGTCTATCTTAATAATAGACTTGCTTGAAGAGCCAATTTATATTATTATGGCAGTGCCATTTTTGAGTAAAAAATTTTTGAGCGCTTTCAGCAAAGGGAGCAACAGTAACTTATGCCAAAGCGGGCGAAACCGGTGGATAAACCGGAGATTATACTTGATCAGAACGCGCAGGCGCCGCTCTATCGCCAGCTTTATGAGCGCTTGCGGGCGCAAATCCTGGCGGGCCAGTTGGAGACGGGAACACGCCTCCCCTCGACGCGTGTCCTGGCTAGCCAGCTAGGGGTATCGCGTAATACGACGGCTCTGGCCTACGAACAGTTATTGCTGGAGGGATATCTGGAGAGCCGGGTGGGAGATGGGACGCGGGTAGCTCGCTTAGAGCCGGAGCAACTGGCGCAGGCGGGCGGAAAGGCGTCAAAACAAGGTAGAAAAGGGACGCCAGCGATACAGCATGCCTTGCTGGCGCGGCGTAGTCAAATCCTGCTCGACGAGTTTGTAGCGGGACATGTGGTAGAGGTAAGCCCAGACAAAGATGTGTTCCTGGTGGGTTATCCTGAAGTGGCGTACTTTCCCTATGAGATCTGGGCCAGGCTGATAGCGAAACATGCCCGGCAATCGTTGCAAGCTTATGCACGTTACCGGGATGTACAGGGCTACGCGCCCTTGCGCGAGGCCATTGCAGCCCACATCGGCATTACGCGTGGTGTACATTGTATGCCTGAACAGATCATACTCACAGCCGGAGCACAGGGCGCGCTAGATCTGGTGGCGCGCGTATTGCTCGATCCTGGCGAGCAGTCCTGGGTTGAGGATCCGGGCTACTTTGGGGCCAGGGGTGCGTTAATGGCTGCAGGAGCCATTATGCTGCCAGTGCCTGTGGATCGCCAGGGTATCAGTGTCGCGGCAGGGCGACGGCTTAAAGGCGAGGCGCGCCTGGCGGTAGTGACCCCCTCACATCAGTTTCCTACAGGGGTCACCATGAGCCTGGTCCGGCGCCTGGAGTTGCTAGAATGGGCGAGGGAGACGCAAGGCTGGATCGTAGAGGATGACTATGATAGCGAGTATCGTTACAGCGGGCGGCCTCTGGAGGCGTTGCATGGCCTTGATCGTGTGGGGCGCGTGATCTATATTGGCACCTTTAGCAAGGTGCTCTTTCCCTCGTTGCGCCTGGGATATATGGTTGTGCCACCGCAGTTGCTGGAGGGCTTTCTCGCCACCCGCCGCTTCGTCGATGTACACCCGCCGCTGCTGGAGCAGATGGCCTTGACCGATTTTATTACCGAGGGGCATTTCGCGCGCTACCTACGCAAGATGCGTGGACTCTACATGGAGCGGCGCGATGCCCTGGTGAAGGCCTTGAGCCAGGAGCTGGGCAATATTCTGGACGTTACAATACCAGAGGCTGGCATCCACCTGGTTGCCTGGCTGCCGGAGGGGGGAAGCGCCGATAGCGTAGTCGAACTGGCTGCAAAACAAGGCTTGCGTATACTGCCCGTCTCGCAATTTAGCATGCAACCCCTCAAGCGTGATGGCCTTGTGCTTGGTTTCGCAAATGCGACCCCAGAGGCGCTACGAGCAGATGTGCATGCCCTGGCGCGTGTTTTGCGGAGTGCGCTTACATAGACGCCACTTTGACTCAAGTAGCCGCGTACGCCAGTAGCGGGCCCGCTACTGGCGTACGCGGCTATTGCTCCGTGGTCCGTTTATAATATGAATTCATTTTGAGCCTCGGAAAGAGGCGCATCCCATTTTCGTGTTCAGAGGAGCTCGGCTTGTACACGCTATTCATCCTCTCTCGATTGTGTGGGCAGAACCAACCACTCCTGGAAATCCGAGAGATCTGGACGCCGTAGGCTAGGCCAGAACCTCGACCAGGAACCCGCCTGGCGCTTGAACATAAAATGTCCAGGCATGACTCCGTTCCGGGGGCTTCATTTCAAATCCGTCGTCTTTCAAGCGTTGATAGATCTCGTTAACACGCTCCTCGCTTTCTTGGACCTAAGTTCCTCCGAAAATTCTCCGGCTCCCTTGGAGACAAAGAAACGCATAGGAAACCAGAGGGGCAAAAGCGGAGTGCTCATGCTCCTGGTGAAAGGATCATGTGCTGTTGAAACAAGGGAGTACGAGTTAAGCAGCCTCCTTTGGGGTGAGCGTGACAGTGTAGCCAAGCTGCTCGAGACGGCGAATATGGTGCCGCTCCAGGCGATTTTTCTCTAAGTGATCAAAGTAATCCGCTCCCAGGTCCTGGTAGGGTTTCTTGGTGCGCAAGACGTGATAGATGATGATTAGCAGCTTGTGCTCCAGAGCCACAAGGGCTTTTTTCTTCCCCCGACGACGGGCCAGGCGCTGATAGAAGGCGGACAGATAGCTGCCTTTGGTCCGGGCAGCAGCCCAGGCCGCCTCCCCTAAGAGCGCACGCAGATACGTATTGCCCTGCGTCGCCTTCCCACTCAGACGCTTGCCCGCACTCTGCTTGTTGCCTGGGCAGTAGGATAGGCCGCGGGCGAGGTACTGCATAAACAGCCCTTTTCCCCCGGCCCTCCTCCGAACGCCGCATGCGAGTTTCCAGGCACGGCGCTCTCCAGTGCTTCTCTGTTTCCAGTGAGTCTTCCTTCAGTTATGGCAGAAGCGCATCTCGCGCACCTCCCTGAGAGGAAGACTCCAAGCACCTGCTTGGCTTCCCCCTGTGGCCAGCTCTCCTGGCTTCCCTGATCGGGCGTGACTCCGACGAGTACTATCCAAGCTCCGTAACCATGAGGGTCTCCCCTTTTAGGTCATCCTGCATTCCGTCACTTGAGTACGTACGAGCACAACGTAGGTGTTCCACTCATCCCCTTCAAGAGACTCGCTGTCCATCATCTCGCCTCACGAAAGGTGGAGTGTCGGCATCTGAGTTCACTCCATGAGGCGACACCGCTCTTAGACGCTGTAGCGATGGGTGTGGGCATACACCGATTGGGGATTGGAATTTGAGCAGTGTAGCTCTCACCATATTGCACGGGTCTTGCGAGACGGTTCCATAAGCGTCTTCTGGTTTCCTCTCGCTTTCAGTGGCATGCTCTTGTCCCCGTTGTCTTTCGACTCAAGGTAAGCCATTGACCCAAGAACCTCCTTTCGAGTTCCTCCTGGCTGCGCCAGGGATACTCAAGTGCGTGATACAGCGCACTACGCCCGCCCAGGAGGCCAGGTGTTTGTCAGAAGGAAAGCGTGTCATATCTATCCCAATCTCTGCCAGAATCCCAGCGGCAGTGGTGGCTTGCAACCCGGTAATCGTCACGACTAACTCCACGGCCTCCTCAAACGGATGCGAACGTTGCTCGATCTCTTGCTCAACTTGAGCGATGGACTGGTCCAGAAAGTCAATATGAGCCAGGATGCGCTGGAGCAGAAAGCGATGGTGCGGTTGCACACGTCCGTCCAGGGCCAGGCGCAGATCGGAGAGCTTGGCGCGCAGCCGTCCGCGGGCCAGGGCAGCCAATGTCTCGGCATCCTGCTCTCCGGCTACCACGGCGTCGAGCATATCGCGTCCACTCTTGCCTAAGACATCGGTCGCTACGACTGCCAATTTGAGGTTGGCTCCCTCCAGCACCTTCTGGAGCCGGTTGACCTCTTGATTGCGTTCTTGCACCTGGGTCTTGCGGTAGCGGGTCAGTTCCCGCAGTTCTCGTGTCGGCTTCGGCGGAATAAAGCTCGCCTGAAGCAACCCATGCCGCAACAAGTCTGCCAGCCATTCACTGTCCTTTACGTCTGTCTTTCGTCCCGGCACAGCCTTCATATGCTGAGCATTGACCAGGATGATCTCTCGTCCTTCTTCCAACAGGTTAAAAATCGGATGCCAAAACACACCCGTGCTTTCCATGGCGACGACGGTTACCCCTTGCTCCTGTAGCCAATCGTCGAGTCGGAGCAGATCACTGGTCATGGTCGTAAAGGTACGCGTCTCTTTCTGGAGATGCCCATTGGCTTGTGTGATCGCGATGGTAGTCACAGCCGTCTTCTGATGGGCGTCGATGGCAGCACAGCGTTCATAGACCACCTGCATAACACACCTCCTCGTGATGAATTTACTTTCTACTGTGGGTGGTGAAGCTGGGTGCGAAAAAACGGACAAGGTTCCTCCACGTGCTCATGGCAACAGTCATTCCTGCTGGATGCACCCCGGTCAGCTTTTGGCTCGAACTGAGAGTATCACTTTAGGTACAACCACTGGTGCTCATCACCCCCCTCAGTATAATCCATTTTCATGCGCATTCCTGTCGCTCTGCGACATCCCGCTTTTGGCCAAATAAATGGTCACATGCGCAGGAGCCACGAGAGTCCGCAAAGGGCTAAGTAAAACAAGCGCGAAGGGAGCATCTTGATTGAGTCCAATCTGACGGATGCGCCCCCAAGCATCAAGGAGTAGAAAGCCACTCACATGAAAGACATCGCGCACCATACGTAAAGGTCCGTAGTGTTGCATGGCAGAGGCCGTTCCTGCCAACCACAGTTGTGCCCAGACGACGACATTGTGGGCCAAGCTTCCCAGGAGCATGACCATCTGTTGCGCTTCAAAGCACTTCTTGCCGCGTTTGCCGAGAGAGAAGCCCTGTTTGTTGCCTTTGAAAGAGGTCTCGACTCCGCCACCGCGCTGGTCGTAGAGGCGCACATGGGTAAGCAGCAATTCCTTGGCGGGATCAAGACTGCAGGCAAGCGAGACTTCGCTCAGTTCCTCGACCTCGGCGGGCGACAAGCTGGAAATCAGGACCGCGATGCCCCACTGTCCATTGGGCTTGCGTTTGCGGATCGCAATGCGGACCACGGGGCGTACATATTCAGACGCTTCCAGTTCGACCCAGCCCACTTGTCGGCCTGGTTCATCAGGATCGTCCACCCAACGGGTGACGGAGGCTGCCAGTCGAGCGGCACGTTGGCCAGAGTAATCCTTGCACAGGATCTGGTAGCCTCGGCTGAGAGCCCAGTTCACATCGTCCAGGCTGCCTCCTCCCGCATCTACCCGAAGCAGGATGCGAGTGCGTTTGGCTTCATCGAGCCCCAGCGTCTGCTCGGCGGCTTGCACCAGGGGGACAAATGCCTCAGCCAGCTTGGTCCGACCCTCAAAAAGCTGATCGACCACCACTTCTGCGTAGCGAGTCGCCAGAACTCGACCCAATTGGCGTCCACGGCGGTTGCGCGCCCCGGCAAAATGGCCTTTGGTCGCCAAAGCCGCCTTTTTGCCACAGGGCAGGCCGGTAAGGTCAACATCCAGGATCTGAAACTGTCGATGGTAGTCATGCCGATACCCTGGCTGTGCTGTTGGTAGATGTGCTTCATCGCTTGCTCCATCTGCTTGACCGTCTCGGCGGTGCAGGCCGAGAGTGTCTCCTGGACCACCGATTGTTCTGCGCAGCGGCTTCGTCCAAACGCCTGTTGCAACGCGCGGTCGCTCCTCAAACGGCTGTTGATCTCTACCAGTCCTGCGGCGCCTGCCAGGATACTGATGAAAGCGTCAGAGAGTTTCTCAAACGGCGTGTCCTTCACGGTCTTCTGCGGAATCTGAACGAGCTTTCGGATCGGTGCCAACAGGTCCAGGGTGCGCAGCTTGATGCCCACCGCAGCCAGGCTCGCACATCCCGTAAAACGTTGGGTCAGTTTCATCGTAGATTCTGTCATGATGATGGTTCTCCTCTTGCTGGTTTGACTTTCTGCAAGAGCTATAGACCATCTTCTTTTTCTTTGCAAACTCTTCTTGCGACAAGCTTGCTGTCACTATTTTGGCCAAAATTTACGTTGGACAAAGCCGATATGAAATGTGCCTGGATAGCTCACCTGATGTAAATTGTGGAATTATGTGGGTCGGTATTGTCAACTTGCTGGTTGAAGTGGGGGTAATTGCTGAGGTATAAAGAGGGAACAAGTTGCAGAGCAGTGGGAAGCTTGGGATATTCAGCAGTTAGCCAACCAGTTTCACTCCGGTGATCTCACTCCAGGTCTGAAATCGGACCAGCAAAGTGGCACGGTATTCCCCGGCACGCAAACGGTGTCGTCGCGGTTGGAAATGTTGAGAGATAGGGCCGAAGGCGGAGAGAAAGCGTTGGGCCAGCTTGGCTGATTTGAAGCGCCGCATCTTCTTTTCACGCAATCGCGTGGGTTGGTGTGAGTTTTCCGCTCGATTGTTCAATCCTTTGTGCTGCCGATGCTCCACACCAGGCAGGATCTCGCGTTTGGCCGCACCATAGCTCCTGAGCTTGTCCGTGATGATGACACGCGGTACGTATTGCAGCCTTACGCGCAGCTTGCGAAAAAATCTCTTGGCGGCCTTTTTATTGCGATGGCTCTGGACCAGGATATCGAGCACATTGCCATCTTGATCCACCGCTCGCCACAGATAGTGCCTCTCGCCACGGATCGTGAGGACTACCTCGTCCATGTGCCACTTATCCCCACAGCGCGGGCGACGACGTCGTAGTTCATTGGCATAGGTCTGCCCAAACTTCAAACACCATTGACGCACCGTTTCATAGCTCACCACGATCCCACGTTGTGCAAGAAGCTCTTCCACATCACGAAAACTGAGCGAGAAACGGAAATACAACCACACCGCATGGCTGATAATTTCCGGTGGGAAGCGGTAACCTTTGTAATTGGGAGTAGTGGTATGTGTTTTCATGGAGTTACTTTATCAACTTCGTTACCAAGTTGACAATACCTTTTTTTGCCTAGCATCCACTTTTTTTGAGTTCCTCATCACTCCGGTGGTTCTATGGGAAGCTCAAAAATCCGGGATGACTCATAACAAAAAGGTAGTATCAACGTAACCCTAAGAGTCGAGCGTCATAAACAGTGCCTTGAGCCCTTCAGCCAGGGTGGGATGCGTGAAAATGCCATCTCTCAAGGCGGTGTAGGGCAGCTTGCCCATCATCGCTACCTGGATGATGGTCATAATCTCGCCGCCTTCTGCTCCCAGGATGGCACAGCCCAAAATTTGTTGGGTATCGGCATCGACGATGGCCTTCATGAAGCCGCGCGTCTCGCCGGTTTCTACGGCACGGGACACGGCGTTCATGGGCAATTTGGCCACCCGGATGTTGCGACCCTGTTTTCTGGCCTTGTTTTCGGTCAGGCCAACTCGCCCAAGCTGGGGATCGATGAAGATGGTATGGGGGACCAGGCGACCTCGTGTGCTGGCGTTGCCCTGCTCAAGCAGGTTGGTGCGCACAATGCGGAAATCATCTAAAGAGACGTGGGTGAAAGCAGGCCCACCTTTGACATCTCCCAGCGCATAGATGCCAGGAACGTTCGTTTCCAGGCGCTCATTGACCTGGATGTAGCCATCTTTGTCGAGGCGTATGCCAGCAGCTTCAGGGGTGAGCGCTTCCGTGTTGGGGACACGACCGGTTGCCGCCAGCAGATGCGAGCCGGTAATCTGCTGTTCTCCCTGAGGCGTGCGTACGGTCAACCGCATGCGCCCACCGTCCAGTGGCTCAATCTGTTGCGGCATTGTTTCGGTCAAGACCGTGATCCCTTCCTCGCGCAAAATCTTCGTGATTTCGTTAGAGACATCTTCATCCTCGTTCATGAGTAAGCGTGGACGAGGCTGAATGATCGTGACCTGGCTGCCAAAGCGGCGAAACATCTGCCCGAACTCCAGCCCGATATAGCCGCCACCAGTGATGAGCAGGTGTTCGGGGAGCGTATCCAGTTCCATGATCGTGGTGGAATTGAGCACAGGGACACTCTCGGCGCCTTTGATCGTGAGTTGTTCTGGTCGGTCCCCGGTATCGATAAAAATCAGTGGCGCGGTGATCTCTCGCCTCTCGCCGTCCTTGAGAGAGATCTCAAGCGTCTTCGGAGCGATAAAATGGGCCTCGCCCATTAGCAGATCGAGACCCCGTCCTTGCAGCGCTGTCAGGCGGCTCTCGTGGCTGTTGCGAACACCCTCGACTATGCCTTGTTTGCGTTGGCGGACGGTCCGCAGATCGACCGAAATGGGGCCGGCGTGAACACCGTACTCGGCCCCACGTCTTGCCTGATAGGCGAGGCGTGCGCTGGCGACCATCGTTTTTGTCGGGGTACAGCCGAAGTTCACACAGACACCGCCTATCTGGTCGCGCTCGATGAGCGCCACTTTCCGGCCTGCTTTTGCAAAATCGATTGGGAAGAATCTACCGCCCTTACTGGCGCCGATCACAATTACATCATAGTTTGTCGAAGTCATTTGTGTTCATCTCCTTCTGGTGAGGCTGCCAGGGCTAAGGATACATCGGCTCCGGTAGCCGTTCTTGTTAAGTTTGAGTCTGAGAGCGCCCTCGACGATACGGTAGTGGTTAGATGGTAAGTGATAAGCCCAAATTATACTGAACAATAAACCACTTGGTAACCATTTCATGAGATTCGTCAGATTTGGAAAAGGACAACGTTTGTCGAACGTAGCAGCCTACTCGTTGACGCAAGGTGTTGTTCCAGCGTTCCATATGCGCAGTCTCCCCAGTTTCCTTCCCAACACAATGATGGGTTTCAGTTGGGAATACGTACTGATAGGCATGCCAAAAATCACTGAAGGTATGGCAGTGTTTGTATTCATGCGGGATGGCTTGCCAAAGCCGAAGACAGGTCGCTTTGCTTCGGTCTCCAATAGCAAAGGCAACGATTTGGCGGGTTCGGCGGCACATTGCCGTCTACAACCACCGCGCCTGGTCTTTTTTGCGCACAAAACTCCACATTTCATCGAGTTCGAGCACATCATCTGGGTCGCAGGCGGAAGGGTTTCTTTGACATCAGGCGAGTTCTGGACGTGCGCTTTGAGCCACCCCGCAATGGTTGACCGTGCCATGGCAAAGATTCGTGCCACTCCACGTAGGCTATACCGTTCCAGATAAGCCCGCAGCACGGTTTGTTGCTCAGTTTCTGAAGACGCTTACTGGCGTGAGAACACGATAGGTGCCACAGTCCTTGCAGTGGTATTGAGCATTTCCACAACGATTGGCTCCATTTTTGACAATATTTGTACTTCTACAGACACGGCAAACGTGTATCATCGTTTCTTGAGTCATAACCCCAATTCTATCTCATCACTTACCACCTAACCACTACCCACCTGAGCAGTTATTCCCGGGGACAGCGACGAAGAACGGTCTCAAGTCATATCACTGATGAGCTAAACCTCGTTGCACATCCCGTGAGACGCAGGCGTCCAAAGAGGTCTTGTCAACTTCCAAAATTGTTGATGAGCTCTCACAGCTCCGACGTTATTTTCGCCAGGGTTCTCCTGACTATCAGGTCAGAGATAGAGAGCTCTCTCCACGTTGCGGCCATTTTTGGCATGGAAGCTCTACAACTTTGGCTGAGTTGACAATACCGGAAGATGAGATTACGTTCACCCTTCCAGGCTAAGCACAATTTTTCCCTGGTGGTGCCGTGTCTCCAAGCGCTCGTGAGCCTGGCTGGCCTTTTCCAAAGGAAACACCTGGTCGAGGTGGACCGTCAACTGACCGGCATCGACGAGCTTCGTTAGTTCGGCCAATTGTTGTCCATCGGGGCGGTAGTAGAGCAATTGCGTATCAATGTGACGGGTAGGTGTTACCTGCTCAAGATCAACAATCGTGACGAACCGCCCACCATCACGCACAACCTTCAGACTTCTTGCCGCCGTCTCTCCACCAACACAGTCCAGAACTGCATCGATACCCTTGGGATGAGCCGCCTGGACCACGCTCGCGAAGTCCGTCTGTGCGTAATCAATGAGTTCACTGGCTCCAAGCTGCTGAAGGTATGGATGGTTCTTACTGCTCGCAGTGGCAATGACGTGGACTCCTAAATGAGCAGCAAGCTGAACGGCAAGCGTGCCTGTTCCTCCAGCCGCACCGGTAATCAGGAGCGTTTCTCCTCTCTGCATCTTCAGCACTTCATAGATTGCCTGGTAAGCGGTAAGCCCGCCGATAGGAAGCGCGGCTGCGTGCAAGGCATCGAGAGAGGATGGAGCTGGCGCGACGAGATGTGCAGGAACAGCGACAGACTGGGCATAATGACCAATGCCGACCTGATACGTCGTAGAGATCACGCGGGTTCCTACGTTCAGCCCGGTCACCGCAGCCCCTACCTGTTCAATGATCCCTGCTGATTCCCAACCAAGAATGAGCGGAAACTGTTGTCCTTCCAGCGTCAGGCTCCCCTGCCGCGCCTTCACATCCCACATTCCAACACCTGCTGCCTGAACGTGAATAATGACCTGGTCCGGGCCACAGGTTGGCGCAGGCAGGTCCATGAGCGTGAGACGATCAGGCCCGCCAAAGGCGGTAATGGCGATAGCTTGCATATGTTGTCCCTTGTCCTTTCACAATTCTTTTTTTCTTTTCGTTCTACCAACGTTACATATGTCTCCTAGAGAAGTCAGGCGGATTCTTTCAAACGGAGAGACTTTCTCTCCGTATGCTGCTTTCTGCCAGGATATGATGAGACGAGTGTGAACAAATGAGGTCGTGTTGCAAAAAATGTAAAGCTCAGCACATTGGGTAGAGCCACATTACCTGCACCACTTTCTCAGCCCAATTTTTTTTGCAACACGACTATTCATGCTCGCTCCCTCTGGACATCTCCTTTATCTGCTTCTTGAAGAAACTTTCTTTTCCTGACACGAGAAGCATACTCCAATAATGATCTTGTCAAAAGAGCCATTTTCAGGTAGGCTAAAGGGGCCATTGAAGAAAGATTTCAATCCGTGTCAAGACGTTCAGGAACGCAGATACAGTATGCCGAAAGGCCGGAAATCACTCTCGACCAGAACACAGGCTGTGTTGCAAAAATTCTAAGAGAGACCCATTCTAAGAGAAACCCATGGGGAATGTGAAGCCCCGCTTCCCGTTCAGCTTAGGCGGCCACGCCAAACAGGCGGGCAATGAAGGTGATCTGCAGGCGGATGTCTCCTTTGTCCACCCCTCTGATTTGCCCCTTACGAAGCATGTTCATCACCTCGTATCCCTGGAGCGTTCGTTCTGCTGTTTCAACAGAAAAGAAGCCCATCCCTGGCTTGACCAGCCGTTTGATGAAGCGATGATCTTGCTCGATCCGGTTATTCAAGTATTTGACCTGCCTCAGTTCGACGGACGCGGGAAGAACTCCAGCAGCTTTGAGGTCCGCAATGGCCTTGGGATAGGCCGCATTTTTATCAACATTGACCACGCGAGGAGCCGATGGAGCAGTATTGAGGCGAGCCAGCGCGGTGCGCTGAACCACCGGTTCCTCGATCGGACGTGCTTGAGAAGCTGAAGAGGCAGCCACATACAGTGCTTTGCAGAAAAAGCGTTTGGCGGCTTCGGCATCCCGCGTTGGACTCAAGAGAAACTCGAGTGTGTTCCCTTCGGAATCGACCGCTCGATACAGGTACATCCAAGCTTTGCGGACTTTGATGTAGGTCTCATCGACTCGCCAGGAATCTGTCGTCGGCTTGAGGTGAGGTCGGCAGCGTTTCTCCAACTCAGGTGCATACTGTTGGACCCACCGGAAGATCGTCGTATGGTCAATTGCGAGCCCTCGTTCAGCCATCATCTCCTCGAGGTTTCGGTAGCTGAGAGCATAGCGTAGATACCAGCGGACACAGAGCAAGATCATGTCCGCTTCAAAATGACGCCATTTGAAAGGGGGGGTTCCATCCATACCAGTGCTTCCTTCCCATCTTCAAAATAAGCCCAAGCTTATCATGCTCCTCCTTCTTTTTGCAACACAGCCCGCGTAGGTTGGTGCGAATTTTCAGCACGATTGTTCAACACGCGAGTGCTGACGATGCTCCACGCCAGGCAAGGTTTCGCGTTTCGCCGCCCCATAACTCTTCAGCTTATCGGTAATGATCACGCGTGGAACGTAGTGTAACCCTTTGAGAAGCTTGCGGAAAAATCGTTTCGCAGCCTTCTTGTTGCGTCGGCTTTGCACAAGGATGTCGAGCACGTTGCCATCCTGATCTACAGCCCTCCAGAGAGAGTGCGTTTTCCCGTTCATCTTCAGATAGACGCGCATCCAGGTGCCATGTGTCGCCACAACGAGGGCGGCGACGACGTAACTCATTGGCATCGGTCTGCCCAAACTTCAAGCACCACTGCCGCACGGTTTCATAGGTCACGACGATCCCTCGCTGTGCCAGCAGTTCTTCGACATCACGCGCAACTGAGCGAAAAGCGAAAATACAGCCAGATGGCGTGGCTAATGATTTCCGGAGGGTAACGAAAGCCTTTCTATGTGGGGGCAACGATGTTTGTTTTCATGAGGTTATTTTAGCACCATGTTTCGCCACACCGTCACGTTGACAATACCCTCTGCATAGATCGAAATCTTTCTTCAATGGCTCCTTTCGTCTATCTAAAAATGGCCCTTTTGACAAGTCCTTTATCAGTGTATACTTCTGATGTCAGTCAAGGAACGCTTGTCGTCGGGAGAGATGCTGGCTGCATTGCTTGCCAAACCGGCACACGCATGTGTGACGACACAATCAATCATGCTGTATCACCTGACTTGATGTGTGTGGCCACACGACCGAAACCCTAACCTTACGCTTCTTAATGGAGGTTTTTCCTATGAAAGTTTTTGTTACCGGCGCGACCGGCAGTCTCGGCTCCGTCGTCGTCCCCGAACTGATCGAGGCGGGCCATCAGGTCCTCGGCCTGGCACGCTCAGATGCAGCCGCTGCCTCGCTTGCTGCCGCCGGCGCACAGGTGCATCGTGGTTCCCTCGATGATCTTGACAGCCTGCGCAGCGCAGCGGCTGCATCTGACGGCGTCATCCACCTCGCGTTTGTCCACGACTTCATCGCGGACAACCAGGGGATCTTCACGGACTACGAGAGCGCTGTGCGCACGGATCTGAACGCCGTCCAGACAATCGGAGCAGCGCTCGAAGGCTCCGGCAAGCCGTTCGTGATCACCTCGGGAACAGTGATGCTCACATTCTTTCTCCCGCAGGGGCGTCTCGGGACGGAAAAGGACGTGGCCGACGCCGGGTTGGTCGCGCCCCGGCTCGTATCGGAGAAAGTGGCGCTCGCTCTCTCCCGGCGCGGCGTGCGCTCATCGATCGTGCGACTGGCTCCCTCGGTTCACGACAAAAGAAGAGGCGGCTTCACGGAGATCCTGATCGGTCTCGCCCGTGAGAAGGGCGTCTCCGGCTACGTCGGCGATGGTTCTAACCGCTGGCCCGCTCTGCACCGGCTCGATGCCGCTCGCCTGTTCCGTCTGGCGCTGGAGAAGGCCCCAGCGGGATCGGTGCTGCACGGAGTCGGGGAAGAGGGCGTGCCGACCCGCACCATCGCCGAGGTGATCGGTCGGCATCTCGATCTCCCGGTGGTCTCCATCTCTCCAGAGGACGCGGGCAAGCACTTTCGCTGGCTCGGACCCTTCTCCTCAGTAGACAACCCGACGTCGAGCGCGCTGACCCGCGAGCTGCTGGGGTGGCAGCCAGTACACCCCACGCTGATCCAGGATCTCGAAGATGGACACTTCTTCTAGAAGAGGAATAGGATCTATTGGACTGATAAGAAGATGACTCGCATACCGATGTTGTTTGAGAGAAGATGTCCTTTGAAAGAAATGTTGAGCATTCTCGCATGTGCTCTCAAATCGAGATAAAGATAACCAAGGAGACGAAGAATGAACATCCACAATATAGGGGTGTCAGCACTGATTGGTGGTCACGGCCCTGATCGCTACAGTGATGGGGTGGAGGTCCCAGGCAATGTTCGCTGGTTGTATGCGTCTGGAACGCCCGGCATCAAGCTTGATGGGACCGTGCCAAAGACGATTGAGGAGCAGGCCGACCTGGCCTGGAAGCATATTCTGGCCATCCTGGAATCTGCTGGCATGGGGGTAGCTGATATCGTGAAGGTCAATCAGTATCTGATTCACGCGGAGGATAAATCGGCCTATATTCAAGTTCGAGGCCGTTACCTGGGTGATGTTTCTCCAGCACCAGCAGGCATGTTTTCTGTGGTTACCGAATTGATTTACCCGGAAATTCTCGTTGAACTCGAGGTCATTGCGGCAAAAGCGTAAGAAAGCCAGAGCCAACAGAGAGCCATAGAAAAATAAAAGTGTGGAGATGAATGCTGAGGCTGCAGATGTACGTTTTAAAGACGACATCCATTCGATCCACCTCTTGAAAGCAGGGCAGCGTACATGCAGAAAAATCCGTGTATCGACACAAGAGAGCGAAGAAGACAAAAGTCTTCCACGCGAGTGAATGTGCAGTCGTTAGAGTGAAGAGCTCCTCAGCCTAGGAGCCTGGTGTAAAAGCCTTGCCGGAAATAGAGAAACGATGCGTCCAGCTTTTTCAGTTGTTCTCACGCTGAAAAAGCTGGACGCGTTATGAGCAACATGAATAAAACAGGCGTGACAGCAAGGATCACTCCCGTTAGCGATAGCATTGAAGTTTCAGGCAATACTCGTTGGATGTCGACGTAAAAAATAGATACGTATATAAGATAGCCATAGCACCCAAAGTAAGCACAAACCGGCGGGGAAGGGGCAAAAATAAAGGGAGAGGATGAGCATGGTGGCATTGGTGCTAAAACAGAGGCTATGGCGATGAAGGAAAAGATTAGCATGGAAAACAATTTCATAGAAACACAAAGTCATGAGTGGCCTCAGAGAACAGCCCGCTCTCTTTCATGGGCCATCTACGCGCTGATGCTCAGTACGTTTGCTTTCGGTATGGCCGAGTTTATAATCATCGGTCTGCTCCCAAATGTCGCGCACGATCTGAACGTCTCGATCTCATCGGCGGGCTTCCTGGTCACAGGCTACGCTCTTGGTATTGTCATTGGAGCGCCACTTTTAACCGTCGTCACCGGCAAACTTTCCCCTAAAAGCGTGCTCCTGCTGCTCCTTGCTCTTTTTACGCTCGGAAATGTGCTGGCGGCAATTGCGCCGAATTATCTCACACTCCTGCTTGCTCGTATCATTGCCGCCTTTGCGAATGGAGCCTTCTTCGGCATTGGTACGGTTGTCGCAACCGAAATGGTCGCTCCGGATAAACGTGCCAGCGCCTTTGCAACGATGTTCACTGGTCTGACCCTCGCCAATATCATTGGTGTTCCTCTGGGCACCTTTCTCGGTCAACAGGCTGGCTGGCACTCACCATTCTGGGTGATTGTCGCCTTGAGTCTACTCGCCTTTATGAGCATCACGTTCCTGATTCCACGCACGCAACATACAAGCACCTCTGGCCTGGGTCAGGAATTTCGCATCCTTGGCCGCAAACAGGTCCTGCTGGCACTGCTCATGACGACATTCGGCTTTGGAGGAGTTTTCACCATCTTCACCTATATCACCCCTTTTCTTGAGCGCATTACAGGCTTCTCGCCCACAGCTGTCAGCCTGATTCTGGTTCTTTTTGGGGTGGCAAGCACGCTTGGAAACATTATCGGAGGCAAAGCCGCCGACTGGAAGCTGATGCGCTCCCTGCTGGTGAGCCTTGTCTTGCTGGCTCTTATCGAAGCTCTTTTCACCATCACCGGGCACAACATGATTACCGCGGTCGTCACTATTTTCCTCTTCGGTATTGCAGCCTTCGCCATCATCCCGATGCTACAAGTCCGTATTGTGGACAAAGCAAAAGGAGCAACAGCACTGGCTGCGGCTTTTAATGCCGCAGCCTTCAACCTGGGGAACGCCGGTGGTGCGTTTCTGGGTGGGATTATCGCCGCCAGCCCACAGCTCGGACTGAATGCGATCACCTGGGTTGGCGCGGTCGTCACGGTAGTCGGCATCCTGATCACCCTCTGGAGCATGCTCTTAGACAGACACTAGACAGAGCTATTCGGTCCGGGCACATCCAGTCCATCAGGTCTGGTGAACAAAACCGTTCGACCACCACATCCACCGGCCAGTCCAGCAGAGGCAGGTCCCCTGGTTTCGTTCGCACGGAGCGGACTCACGGTCCACTGGAACTCGCAATTTCATAGCCTGCTCGAACTTGCTGAAGCCTGTGATGTGCCGGTCCGGTGGGCTTGTCGAACCGGCGTCTGCCACGCCTGTGAAAGTGGTCTGATCTCCGGCGAGG
Source organism: Ktedonobacter racemifer DSM 44963 (assembly GCF_000178855.1). Lineage (GTDB taxonomy): Bacteria > Chloroflexota > Ktedonobacteria > Ktedonobacterales > Ktedonobacteraceae > Ktedonobacter > Ktedonobacter racemifer. Next base: position 49,761 of record NZ_ADVG01000003.1, read on the forward strand.
TTCTGTCAGAACTGAGAACACAGAAGCTCATTGTGGAAAGCGAATGCTGAGATAGTGCGGTCTCTCGCTAGAGGGCTGCTTGTATCGATGCCTTCAAGGCTGTAAGCCGATCAAGGAAAGCTCGTCGCTGTTCTGAGCGTGAGGGCGGTTCTCCCTTGGTGGAGCGAGGGCAGAGATAGTTCCTTAATTCGTCAAAGGCAGAACAGAAACGAGCAGCCGAGTCAAAATTTCCGAAGCCATGCATGGGATAATACCGTTGCTTGACTCCTCGATGGTCTTGCTCCAGGCGATTATTGAGATATTTGTTGGTTCGATGGAGCACATGAGCGCCTAGCGTTTCACGCACTCCTCGTGGGTAGGAGGCGTGCCCATCCGTTGTCACCCGTTCAGGGGTATGGCCAACAACGGCGAGTGCCTGCTTGAAAAACTGTTGGGCGGCCTCCATATCCCGTTTCTCGCTGAGGCGTGAATCAACCAGGTTGCCATTGGTATTGTCAACTTCATTGAAATTGTAGAGCTTATAGAAGAGAAACAGGCCTCAAAGTGGGGATTGCGCCCTTTTTCTTGCCTTGGTTGCTCGAGAATTCTGGTTGATCTGGCATCGAAGTGGTGAAAGCTCATCAACGAAATTTTTTAAGTTGACAATACCGTTGGATGCTGTTCCTACTTGGTATACTGTGAGCAGGAAGGACGGCTTGAGTAGTGGGTCCATTGCGAGGAAAATGGCTTCCTGCTCACCATTATAGTACTATGCAAGCGGACAGTGTCATGTTGCATCGACCAGGGAACCCCCTGGTCGATGCTTCTCTTTTACACCTGGAGCGCTGCTTCCACAGGGAAGCTCTGTTCTTTCCAAGCGGGATAGCCGCCATCCAGGGTACGCACCTGGTATCCCTGCTCACGGAGCTGAGCTGCGGCCTGTTCTCCACGCGACGCTCCCCGGTTATGCATATTACAATAGGTAACCACAGGCCGCTCGTGCGGAATCTGTGAGAGCTGACTTTCGAGGGTTCCCAGCGGAATATTCACCGCACCTGCCACATGACCAACTACGTACTCTGCGGACCCACGGACATCAATCACGAGAGGGGGAACCTCTCCACGAAGGCTCGTGTGCAGATCGTGTGGTTTCACCAGATCACTGAGAGGCACGCGAGCCAGTAAGACAGGATCAGTGAGGATGGCCTGGAAGGCTGGATTGGCTCGCAGACTCTCGAGATCGGAATCACGCTTGGACACTTCAACAAGGGTTGGTCTCAAGCGTAATGCCTCTGGCAAATGGTGCAGGGCCTTCTCAGGCTCGCCGTTTGTGGCGTAGAAGCACACCATGTTATAGAGAGCGACCCCTACACCCTCATCCGGCAATGTGCTCTGGCGGACTGCCTGGACCAGGGCCTCTTGAAGCTGGAAGGCAAGCTGCTTTTTTCCCAGCTGAAGAGCGCATATGGTGAGTTGGTTGCAGGGCAACCAGAGCCCGTAGTTTAGGACTTCATTGCGCAATCGCGCTCCTTCCAGCCAGGCGTAGTAATGGGGATCGTTGAGTTCCTCTTCGCTCATTCTTTCCACCTGTGTGATGAAGGCGTTGAAAACGTGTTCCGCCTCTTCTTCTATGGCCTGAAACGTGGAGGTCCGATAGCGGGTAAATGTCTCGCTGTTGATCTGGTGGACCACTTCCATGTCTGTCCAGACAGGAGGTACCTCTCCTCGTTGCACTATAGCCAGATTTTGCGTCTGTAACTCTTTCCAGCGCAGCATATTTGCCAGAAAGTCTTTTACTGTCCATGCGTCTTTTGTTGTCCCAGCGTTTGGTATCCCTGTCGCGTTGCGCTCCGCGTCACTGAGATTAGCGATCAACTGTACCTCTTGTTGACGCGTGAAGTGGAGAAGGGCGAGGATGTGGGGTTTCATTGGGGTGGTGTTCATCGAATGCTGTCCTTTCATAATACCTTTTCCATGGTGTGGCTCAACGCTCCCACGCACTGTTTGCGCAAGATACGCCTGTAACCGCTCACAAAGAGCTGCAATTTCTGTGGGTCCCCCTTGAGGAGCTTGCGGCCACTCGCCGATCTTCCAGCGCCAGTACTCCTGTGGGGTTTCAGGATAGCGAGCCAGAAGGTGCAGATGGAGATGCGGAACCACCTCATAGTACGCTTCGACATAGATTTTCTCCGCGCCTGTACAGGCCTGGAGTGCTTTCGAGAGGCGTGCTATACTCTGACCGACTGCTTGCCCCTCAGCTTCGGTCAGATCCGCCAGGCCGGGAACATGGCGTTTTGTCTTCAGCAAGAGATGGCCCAGGTAACTGGGTCCCTCATCCCGACAGTAGTGATGCACATAGACGAGACGGTCTTCAAAGAGAATCCCGCCTGGAGTAGAAGGGAGATCCTTATAAGTGGTACAAAAGGGACATGCGTCCATGATTTTCCTCCATACGCTGCTATGATCGACGGAGAGAGAGCAGACGTTTGTGCTCCTCTCATCGTGCGTCAGTATCCTATCGCCTGGATGCCGAGAAACTTACCACAATTTTGAGCAGCTTTCTCAACGGATGGAAAAGGAGAGAGAAAGGTGGCAGAAGAGAGAGTGCGACACCCGATACGTTCGAAAAAAGGGGTAAGGAAAGCTCCTCTCACGTGATAAGAGAGCAGAGACTAAGAAAGGAAAAGCTATGCAAGAAATTATCGATCCTCCAGTGCAGCAGTGCTTCCCTGGCGAACGGCAGTGGCTGCGGTCTGCATTGCTAGCAGATCAAGATGGCATACTGACAGCGACACGTCTGCGCCTCGCTCGCATTGCGCGAGCACGAGGCACAGAACCGCATAGCATCGACGATGTGGTCCAGGAAACGCTGCTTGAAGCCTGGAGTCATCTGGAGCGTCTCCACTCTCCAGCTGGTTTCCACCCCTGGATTGACGAGATCTGTCGCAATATCTGTCGTCGCGCGGCTCGTAGACGTGAGATGGATCTTCTCCGGCATGTCCCATTGCTCCAGCCATCTTCTACGATGGAGTATGAGGAAGGCTCCAACGAGATCGATCTTCTCGCTGCTGAGACATCCGATCCTCTTGAAGAGCTCAGCCGCCAGGACCTGGTCCTGCTGCTTGATCGGGCGCTTGGTGCGTTACCTCTCGACACACGCCAGATAGTGGAGATGTGCCACCTGCTTGGACTCCCTCGCTCTGAGGTTGCTGAGCGCCTCTCTCTCACAAGCAACGCTCTGGAGGTTCGCCTGTATCGAGCACGTCGCCATCTGCGTCACCTTCTCCACGGACCGTTGCGTCACGAAGCAGAAGCAGTGGGATTGACATTGGATGAAGCACTGGCCGAGGGATGGCAGCCAACTCGTCTGTGGTGTCCCCTCTGTGCGCGCCACCGACTGGAGGGGTGTTTTCTGGCAGCTGGGGGTGAGGAGAGATCGAATCTTCATCTCCGCTGTCCTGACTGTGTTCGGCGCTACCATCAGGATACGGTCCATAGTATGGGCCTGGTCCAGCTCTCGGGCCTCCACTCGTTTCGGCCTGCCTGGAAGCGGACGATGCAAGGGCTGACCGATCGCCTGATGCAAGCGCTCCTCAAGGGTCAGCACCCCTGCCTGTCTTGTGGAGAACCAGCGTTGGTCTGTGTGGAAGGAAACGATACAGAGGCACCTCTCTCTCCATACCCAGAACGCCTTAGGACGTCTCCCTACCCGTTCTGGATTCATATACACTGTGTCCATTGTGGCAAGGACATGGGCGCACGTGGCGATGTTCCCTCCGTCGATCAACTGGTCTACTGGTCGCATCCGCTCACTCAGCAGTTTTTGCAGCAGCATCCGCATTGGACCAGTGAACCAGGAAGACTGGTAGAGTATGATGGTGAATCTGCTCTCCACTTCCGGATGGCTGACGTGGAGAGCAGCAACCACCTGACGGTTTTGGCCCATCGTTACACCTTGCGTGTCCTGACCATCTCTTGAGAATGATCGGGTTGTAATGCAGCAGAACAGAAAAATGGTTGAAGGAAAAGCGGTAAAGCAGGCGTGAGGTCACACCTATCTGCTCCTGCTGCCTGCGGAGGAAGAATGGGAACATTTGAGGAAGATGGAGATCTCTTTTTCATATGATCGCTTCCTATCGTGTGATTTTACCCCCATGTAGGCCGCGCCTGTGAAGTATATCCTGACACTGTTCCACGCTCGCAGGCTGATCGAGAGCAATCAGGCAACATGATGCTCTGAAGCATCTTTTGGCAGCAATTCTGCATTGTATAGCATATCGTGGCAGTGAGTCGTTTTGGGGTACTTCTGTGGCAAACAGTGATTCTGATCCCAATTTTATTGCCAATATATGCTACACATTGCCATTATATGGTTCTAGCCGTAGACAATAACGCCACGCGCGCACTGGTTGGTTGGATCAGCTATTTTTCTAGCGCGATTGGCTCTTTTCTGGCTCTCCTTCGTTGTGTAGAATAAGGATATATCCGTGCTTCGTACGCATCTCAGATCAAATGAAGAGACGAAGCAAAGACAAGATGTCGTCTGTCCGATTTAAAGGCGTATTTCTGCCAGGATTGTTGCCCATCGTTGGCTCCAGAGGCGGAGCGAGGTGATTTCTGGATGAAATCTCTGCTTCATAATGTGGCGTAGCAGCATAGCTCATCTTTTAAGGGCTCCGTAGCCCGGGCGAAATGGATTGTTTTGTCACCATAAAATGGCGCGCATTTCTTGAAAGCAGCTTCTGGAGCCACACGATTTTTGCCAGGATAACATGGCACAGAGCCGAAAAACAGATGGGTTTCTGGGCCAAAACGGCTCTTGTTGGTGGGAGGGGCCCGCCATACTTGGGGTCATAACTGAACATTTCTGACTTAACTCATCAGGGTTTCGCGCCAGAGTTGATGAGCGCATCTAGACAGAGACATTTCCATATGTTAAATTCTCGGGAGGAGGTGCAGAGTGAAAAAGAAGCTCAGGCAGATTGTCGTACAAGGCCAAACCTATCTCTGGAGGCTTACTCCAGGCTATGTGGCCTCAGGTGATCTAGCCAACCCCTGGCAGTGCCGGGATCGTTTTACTGCCTACTTGTCCCAGACAAAAGCCAGTCCTTTGCGCGTCTTTTTTCTTACCGGGGAAGATGCCCCAATTGGATGGCCACGGCGAACGCCGCTACTGCTTGATCTTGACCACATATCCTTCGAGCCAGGGGGAATCAATCTTCATACGCCGAAAGATGCGGCCTGGATTATTCAAAAGGCTTTGGAAGATGGCTGGAAGCCAGAACAAAGCAAGAGTCCGTTCGTCATCGAGCAGGGGACGCAGTGGCTCATGCAGAAGAGGTGATCAAATGGAGAAGGAACCTCGAGAGGTAAATACCTGAGAAGGATCAAAAATGCGACGCTTTGGATGCATTTCCTGGCGCCTCCGCCACGTATCTTGGCACAGGGGAAGAAAAACACTGCGAAGAAGAGGGAAGGCGAGGATCTCTGCCAACATCTCTCACAAGACGGCCTTGTAAGAGATGTTGGCAGAGATCCTCGCCTTCCCTCAAGCCGGATCGCCACCGGCCAGGAGCGACAGGGAGCAACGAGGCGGTGCTCACCTGCCACGGGAGGCGATGACGATCGCCCGCACCACAGCGCGAACAGGAAAGAAGAGGATGATCGCGTAGATCCAGGCGGCAACATCGGGTGCGCCATAGTTCATTCTGGCAGGTGTGAGGGGCACGAAGCCGGTCAGGGAGCCCAGCCCGTAGAGGACGGCTACAGCAATCAGTGCGGCTATGGCCAGATCCAGGCCGACCGCACTGGCGGCCGCCCACCAGAACCCGATCCGCCTCACCCGTCCTCGGAATGTCTGCACCCATCTCCCAGTCCGCCAGAACGAACGGATCATCAGGAGCAGGGTGGCAAGGACGATCGCGTCGAATACCCCGTAGAAGACGTTAAAGGCCTGGCCGATTGACGGGAAGGTGCCAGTCGTGATGCCCTGCATGACGCCCTCATAGAGCTGGTCGTCGTAACTGATGAGGAACTGAGGTTGCTGGTTCATGAGCACGACGACCGCGATCTTCTGCTCCGGGAGGATGGCCATCGCCGCATCGAAGTCATGCGTCTGCCCGTCATGGGTGATGACAGGCTGGCCACTGATGGTCCCCACACCCCAGCCCAGCCCGTAGGACGTGGCATCAGGGACCTGGCCTTGCACGTTTGGTGGGGAGAGCGGGGCATGCATCTCTTGCATAGCCTTCGCCGAGACGATGCGCGTCCCGTTGTAAACGCCGCCGTTCATCTGGGCGATGAGGTAGTGCGTCATGTCCGAGGCGCTGGAGATGAAGCCCGCCCCGGCCGGCACTATCGGCGGCGCGTACGAATCGGTGACTGGGAGGCTCATCAGCCCGAACCAGGTGAGGTTCCCAGGAGTGAGGCCTGGTTCGCGGACCGTGCCGCTCATGGCGTACGTGTGCGTCATTGCAAGCGGCACAAAGATGTGCTGCTGCACGTAGCTGTTGTATGACTGTCCGGACGCCTGCTGGACGATATACCCTGCGAGGGTGTAATTGGCGTTCGAATACTGGAAGAGCGTTCCGGGCCGTGCTGTGAGCGGGAACGTCTCGAAGCCGTGGATGGCCTGCACGAATGTGGTGGCTGGCGTGAAGTTCAGCTGGTATTGTCAACTTGTTCGTGGGGATGAAATATATTGATGAGCTATAACGAGGAGAGACGCTGAAGGGCAATGAGAGGTGAGGATGTCATTGTGGTTATGCGACCAGTTTCACCCCGGTCACTTCATTCCATTGCTGGAATCGACCCTGTAAAGTGGCACGGTATTCTCGCGCATTCAAACGGTGACGTTGCGGTTGGAAATGCCCCGAGATGGGACCGAACGCGGAAAGAAAGCGTTGCACCTGTTTGGCTGATTTGAATTTGCGCATTTTCTTCTCGCGCAGTCGCGTGGGTTGATGCGAGTTCTCTGCTCGATTGTTCAGCCCTTTGTGCTGACGGTGCTCCACCCCAGGCAGGATTTCGCGTTTCGCCGCCCCATAACTCTTCAGCTTATCAGTGATGATGACTCGCGGAACGTATTGGAGCCCTTTGAGCAGCTTGCGAAAAAATCTTTTCGCCGCTTTCTTATCGCGGTGGCTCTGGACCAGAATGTCGAGCACGTTGCCCTCCTGATCCACGGCTCGCCATAAATAGGGTAGTGTTGCAAAAAATTTAAAGCTCAGCAAATTGAAGCGCACTCGAACATCTCTCGTCAGGAAAAGATGCAGAACATGCACCTTTTCTCTGTGACAATGCTTCTTGTGCCGTCATTACCCGATCCATTTTCTCAGCTCAAATTTTTTTGCAACACTACCGAGACAAGAGCCAATGATACAGAAGCTCAGGCAGCCATTCTCTTCGGGGTCACGATCTCAAAAGACAGCAAGATGCCTATATTACCCCAGGGTAATCGCATCTAAATAAACTCATCAGCAAAAAGAAAAGGACGAGGAGGTGATACAATAGGCCCAAAAGTGGGAGGCCCCCAGATGGAAGAAAAAGACCTGCGAGACCTGGAAAGCCTGTTTGCCCAGGTGGAAGACCCTCGAAGAGATCGAACGAAACGGCACCGTTTGCGAGATATCATCATTCTGGCGATCTGCGGAATCCTTTGCGGAGCCGAAGGATGGGTAGCAATTGAAGAATTCGGCAAGGCGAAAGAGGCGTTTTTCACGGAATTGCTCGCGCTGCCCAATGGTATTCCCTCTCACGACACGTTTGGCCGCGTGTTTTCCCTCATTGACCCCAAGCAATTTGAGGCCAGTTTTGTGCAATGAGTGCAGGGGATTGCTCAAACGGTCAAGGGAGTGGTGGCCATCGACGGCAAGACGCTGCGCCGCTCACACGATGCGGCGAATGGCAAAAAAGCGTTGCATCTGGTCAGTGCGTGGGCGGTGGAAAATCGGCTGGTGTTGGCGCAACTTGCGACGGAAGAGAAATTCAACGAGATCACCGCCATTCCTCTGCTGCTCAAGCAACTGGCTTTACAGGGGTGTCTGGTTACCATTGATGCCTTGGGAACGCAAATCAAGATTGCTGAACAGATTATCGAGCAAGAGGGCGACTACGCTCTGGCGCTCAAAGACAACCAGGGAAATCTGTATGACGAGGTGAAAGCGACCTTTGCCCTCTCCGAAAAGGACGGCTTTGCGGGCCAACACTGGCAGACCGATCGGCAGGTGGCAAAAGGGCATGGTCGGTTGGAAATCCGCGAGTATTGGACGCTCTCCGACCCCGACATCCTGGCGTATCTTGATCCAGAAGGGAAGTGGAAAGGCTTGCGAGGCGTTGGGGTGGTGCGGGCAGAACGGCGGATGGAGCAGCAGACCACGAAAGAAACGCGCTATTTCTTGCTCAGTTTTTCATCGGTCAAAACCTTTGCAAAGGCGGTCAGAAGCCACTGGGGGATCGAAAACAGCCTCCATTGGGTGTTGGATGTGGCCTTTCGGGAAGATGAGTCGCGGGTTCGGCTTGGTCATGCAAACGAAAATCTGGCCGTTTTACGCCATATCAGCCTGAATCTCTTACGTCAGGAACGCTCCTCTCGGGTTGGCATCCATGCCAAGCGTCTCAAAGCTGGCTGGGATACCCAGTACCTGCTCCGCATTCTTGATGGGGTTAATTAGATGCGATTGCCCTGTATATTACCCTGTAAATATTGAAATTCGATGAGGTACTCTTTTGGGAATTATGTGAGGTAATCTCCACGTGGGAAAAGAGTCCGAATGGCCTGTGAAGCGGTTTTTCTTGATAAAAGATTAGGTTCTTTCTCACTTTCCGTGAAAAGGGATGAGTGATAGAATAAGATCCAGCAAAAGTTTTGTTCCACTTGTTCCCCACGAAGAAAGATACTCACATTCCATGATCTCTCCGTTCGTCTTTCCTTCTTCCAATGACCTCTTGCTAGAAGTGGTCTCCTGGGAGAAGGATACTTTGCTTTTGCACGTACGATCTTCTCAGGCAGAAGGTACTTGCCCTGGGTGTCATCAGATCTCTAGACGTGTTCACAGCCGATATATGCGTACGCTTGCTGACTTACCTTGCCAGGCGCAGGTGGTTCGTCTGCATCTGCAGGTTCGCCGCTTTTTCTGTGATGAGGCCACCTGCCCGCGCAAGACGTTTGCAGAGCAATTTCCCACGTTTGCGCTCCCATATGCTCGTCGCACCTCGCGACAGGCCAATGTGTTACGCGAGGTAGCATTTGCCCTGGGAGGAAAGCCAGGAGCTCATCTGGCGGAAAAGCTTCGGATGCCTGCAAGTTTGCAGACCCTGTTGCGTCTCATTCGCCGCTCTGCAGTTCCTGATCCAGTGCCGCCACGGGTTGTTGGGATGGACGAGTGGGCATGGCGCAAAGGACGTCGGTATGGCACAATTCTTTGCGATCTGGAACGGCATATTCCTATTGATCTCCTCCCTGACCGGGAGGCCGACTCGGTCATCACCTGGCTGAAGGCGCATCCCAGTGTGGAGATTGTCAGTCGAGATCGCAGTACTGAGTATGCCGATGCAGCCCGACAGGGAGCTCCTCAAGCCATTCAGGTGGCAGACCGTTTTCACGCGGGTCAAGAATTTGGGAGATGCACTTGAACCCATTCTTGACCGAAACAAAGGGTGTCTTCGCTTCACGGAAGAGCCTAGGCCAGATGCCCAAAGGGAGGGGCAAGCATCCCCCCCACAGCCTCCAGTTCTCAGTGAGATCCGTCCTGCACCCAGCAAAAAGGCTGAGGGGATCCGTTTAGCACAGCGCCAAGAGCGTCAGGAACGCTATGAGCAGGCTATCGCCCTGCGTAAACAAGGCTTCAAAATTGCAGAAATTGCCTCTCACATTGGTGTCCATCGCAGACCATTGAACGCTTTCTTGCCGCACCGTGCTTTCCAGAGAAAAAGCGCCGCCGTGCCGAGCGAACCAAACTGGAGGCGTATCACTCCTACCTCTGGGAGCGATGGCAGGCAGGGGTACACAATGCCTCTCATCTGTTTCGGGAACTCACAACTCTTGGCTACAAGGGAAGCTATGCTTCAGTCAATAAGTATCTCGTGTGTCTGCGCACCGGGGCCCGTTTGCCTGCTACTCCGATACCTCCTGCTGTTCGAACGCTGACCGTCAAGCAAGTGCGTTTCCTGTTTTTACGCTCTCCTACCGACTTACAACGAGAAGAACAGCAAGATCTGCAGAAAATCTTAGACCGCAGTGCTGACCTGGCTTTGATCTACCAACTCGTCCAGCAGTTTCGGGAGATGCTCCACCACCGTCGTGCTGATCAACTTGACGACTGGTCACAACAAGCTCTTCAAAGCTCGTGTCCCGAACTACATAGTTTTGTCGCTGGGCTTCGCAAGGACTGGAAGGCTGTCGTAGCAGCCTTCACTTTGGAATGGAACAACGGAATGGTTGAAGGACATGTGAATCGCCTGAAATTGATCAAACGACAAATGTACGGACGGGCTGAATTTGACCTACTCCGCCAGCGAGTCCTTCATTGTGCTTGACCTTTTCACGGAAAGTGAGAAAGAACCATTTTGCCGCCATCAAGTAATCACATTTACAGCCAGCAACCACCAGGTATAAAACTTCGCTCGCTTTTTTCTGTTCTTCTCCTCAGAGTTGCTCTTCATATCTAGCTGGTTGAGGGTGTCCCAACGGTATCGAGGGATGAGTCATGATTGCGGCTAGAAAATGATCAGGTGGGTTTGTGTGGTAATGGTTGGCGCGAGCGTTCGCAAAATGCTGGGGGCAACATTGATGCAGCCATGGCTTCCAACGCTTGCCTCTGGATCTCCGCCGGAGTCATTGTGAGGAAATTGGGTCATAGGACCATAATCCTTGCGCCATTGTGAGCTATGGATCAGATACCCATTGTCCCAAAACTGGACCGCATCCCGTACCACGACTGGCGTGTAGTAATCAGGCGAACTGGGAGCATCATACGAGGTGAGCGTCAGGTTCTCATAATGTGTCGACATGTGGAAGTGGCCCACCGGGGTAGGACGATAGACTCGCCCCGTTGTGAGCAGGAGGGACTGCTTCAACGTCCCATCGTGATAAATGCGCATGGATTGCTCTGTCAGCGAAACAAGTAAGACATCCGCGTTCTGCAAACTGTAGTAAGCAAGTAAGTTTTGATCGACCTGATGTGGTTGATTATAGGATGTTGTATCCTCATAATTGGCCTCCAGCATTGCGTGCAGGAAGTAATCATCTTTAATATCTTGCATAACCTGGGGCGAATTGGCCCGGATTTCATCATTGAGATAAGCGCTCTCGCCATAGAAGTACCCATTATGTCCATCCATCGAGAGATAGCTTGAGTTGAGATAGTAGTCTTTTTTGTCGAAGGGGTCGTGATAGAGGTGAGCCTTGCCCCAATCCTGAGCCTCCGTTTTAAACTGGTTGAGCATGGGCTGTGGTTGATTGTCAGCCAGATCCTGTTGCATTGAAGCCAGATCGGAGCCAATCTGAATGAGAAAGGCTATATAGTCGCGCCTTGTTGAGAGCGCCGCCAGTTGCGTGCGGTAATGTTGCAATTGAGCTTGATAGTGGGCCACATCTTTGCTCGTTCGCTGGATATGCCCAAGTGCGGATTCAAATGCATGGATTTTCTCCTGTCCCATCGCCCTCATCTGGTCATTCACTTCGGACGGACGTTGCACAACTTGGAAGATGGATGATGTGGATGAATGCCCTATAGGAGTTGCCTGCGTTTGGCTTCCCCCCAGGAGCGATGCGAGGGGAGAAAACTGGACGAGACTGATAAAGATGCCCAAACAAACAAGGAACACGAGCAGGGAAAGGCCCACCCTTACGAGGAGATGAGATCGGATGTGGGGCGCTTTCGTGAGAGAGGATGTGGGGCGTTGAAGATGCGGCCCCTCCATCCTCGGTGCGACCTGTTCTCTTAGAGAGGAGGATCGCGGAGCGTTCCGGCTTTGCTCCTTTATCAGTGGCTGTCGAAATTGATACATCAGTTGAATTCCTTTCCTTTGCGATGTCTATAAGCTTCGAGTGATGTAAAAAGATACAGTATGTCATGTACTCAACCAGACAACAGTTTGAGCTTTTACAAATCGAATTGAGCTTTTATGGATGTCCTTTTATGGGTGTCTGGCGTACAGGAGGTAGGGGCGAGAGGGAAGCATTAACCCTCTCGTCTGTTTACCCGGCCTGGCTTCCCGACTGCAAAACCATTTGGAGCGCACGTTGCTGCTGATCGAATACGACCCATAGCGTGATGTGTTTCCCATCTGTAATCGAGATGATAGAGGAAATATCCTGCTTTAAGGAAATACCCTGCTTTATAAGAAGGGGAAACGGCAAGGAGGTTCTCTCATGCGATACCAGATGAAATGAGGAGTAGTGCTGCGTGAACTCCTGCATCGTCATTCCCAGACGAAACCCTTGCTGTGTGGCTCCCTGAAAGGAACCCCAGGCTAGCAGTTGTACCGCTTTCTGAGGGGAAAGAAACCTAAATGCTACCTCACAATTCATCTTATCCGCCTGCAACATGATAGATTGTCTGTCTATGTCTTTCCCTGAGGAGACCTTCGACGTTTTCTCCATTATCACTCTCACCTCATCCTGACTCATGCCCAGCGAGAGCGGTCCCAGGGTATTTCCAAGAACGCGGACTGGTGTCACGCTCGGTGATGGCCTCTGGGACGCGGGTCCAGACGACTTTGTGCTGTGGAGCGCGATCATGCCAAGCATACTTCCAACAAGGACACAAGCTACCAAACAGGCGGCCAGTATTCTCAAACTGGAATGGATGCGTCGAACAGGACGAGCTAACCGCCTAGAAGCCAGCGGAGCCGATTGGATTCGACGAGCACGCCTTTGAGAAGGGAATGCATGTGAACCCTCACGCGCGATGCGTTCCCATGCTCGCTGTAGCGAGCCAGCATCTTCTTCATGGCTGGTACTGTAGAACATTTCCAGTAGCATGTACATCTTTTCATCGTCTGGATCTGGCACCTCCACATCTCCCTTGAATGTGCCCGCAGAGGAGTTGAGATCGTCCGGGTTATCATGCCAGAGTGTATCTTTATGAGTCATTTGACCATCCTTCTGCCGGTTTCCTGCTGATACCTGGCCCGCAAGGCGCGAATGGCACGGGAGAAGATCACCTGCACCGCGCCCTCGGTTTTGTTCAGAAGAGACGCGATTTCCGCGTGGCGTAGCCCACAAATGAAGCGAAGCTGCAGCACATCCTGTTGTGTTTTGGGCAGACGCATAATCAGCCGCTGAAGCAACGCGTATTCTTCCCGTTTCAGAACTATGGTCTCTGGCTGATTCTCCTTGCTTACAGGTTCCTGAAGAAAGGGTGTCATCTGATCGAGCGACGCCTGCGAAAGACGTTTTGTCGCGCGATACCAGTCCGCGACCTTATGGCGTGCCACCGAGAGTAGCCAGGCGAATTGCTGGTATTCATTCAGGCGCGCAAGTCCCCGGTACTCAAGGGCGGCCAGAAAGACCTCCACAAGAACATCCTCGGCATCTTGCCTTTCCCGAAGGGAAGAAATAAGGTATTTTAAGAGCGTCTGAGCGTACCTCCGATAGAGCTGTGCCACCAATTCATGGTCCGTCATGGTAGAGAACAGATGATTTGCAATAGCCTTACCCTGCCTTTTGTTTTATCTATATAGAACATCGGAGAAAACGCCAAAAGCTTACACTCAGTATTACGTTGGTAGGACGGCTGGTGGGGCCGAATCCGCCCACATCGCAGGAGGAGAGAGAAGTGGGGGGAGTGAAAGTAAACTAACCAGCACGCGTGGATGAGGTATGGCAAGAATTCCTTCCTACAACAGCCATTTTTGTCCGATGCTCTCGAAAACCTTAGCAGAGGTTCTATGAAGATTGGCTATATCCGGGTTTCCAAGCAAGAACAAAACGAGGCATTACAAAGGGATGCGTTGAAAGAAGGGGGATGTGAGAAGTATTTCAGCGATAAGATGACCGGATCAACCTTTGAACGCAAAGGCTTGGAGGACACCCTGGCGTTCATCAGGCCAGGAGACACCCTGGTGGTCTGGAAACTTGACCGTTTAGGCCGCTCCCTCCAAGACCTCATCGCAACCCTCAACGGCCTTCAGGGATATGGGGTAGACTTTATCAGCCTCACCGAGAATATTGATACTACAACCCCAGGAGGAAAGCTGATTTTTCACCTGATGGGAGCGCTGGCTGAGTTTGAGCGCGATCTGATTCGAGAGCGAACGAATGCAGGATTAGCCGCAGCCCGTGCGAGGGGACGCGTAGGAGGGAGACCCAGAAAACTGACCTCCAATGGGAAAGTTGCCTTGGCCTTGCGTCTGTTTGCAGATCCAAACCATTCCATTGATGATATTTGTTCGACGCTTGGGATCTCCCGTTCGACGTTATATCGCTATGTCAGAGAGCAGAAAGCACAAACACCAGAATGAAGGCGAGTAGATGGCCGATAGCCCTTCCTGCTTGCGCGTGCGTTAGCGGGGAGATTGAAGGCTCCTATCAGGCTTGCAAACCCTTAGCGGGGAAAAGTGTACGAAAAAATGTTATGACCCCAACTCGGGGTCATGTCATTTCTCAGGTAAATTGGCGCGTTTCTCTCAGATAATTTGCCGACGATTAGCTTGAAGAATGCATTGAGACGATTTTTGAGAAAAACTTCTCTCTCATAATATGGCGGCGCAATTTCATCTCATCCCTTTGATGCTTTTCGGAAAAATGCAACGGCTCATTTTGTAGGCATAAAATGGCGTCCTTTTCGGGCTGTTGCAAACGGTGACGAGAAGCAAATCGGAGGGAGGCCCAGGATACGTGAAAAAATCTATCACTTTGAGTAGTTTTCACACGTATCCTGGGCCTCCCTCCGATAGGGACACGCATCTCCCCGCAATGCGGATTCGATTCGCCTTACGCGGTGGGTTGGCCGATGAGTTCGAGCGAGACCGTCCACAGTTTCTGTGCGATGTCCGGGTCAATCGCCCACTGCTTGACACCGTCACTGTTTTTGAACAAGTCAGCGTCGTTGGGCACCGTGTGGGCCTCCTGGCCGTCGGTAAGATAGTGTCCGCCGGTGTGGGCGAATTCGGGGGCAACTGCCGCGACGAGGGTAGTAGCGGCACCTTGCTCGACAGTCTTGTAGACGAAGACTCCCGCGGCCTCGGCGGCGGCCAAGTAATCTTTTTGTTTCTGTGTGAAGTCTCTTTGCAATCCGGTGGCGATACCGCCGGGGTTGGCAGTGTTGGTGACGATGCCGTCGGCGGCCCAGCGGCGCGTGGCTTCGACCGCAAATAACGAGTTGGCGGTCTTGGACTGTGCGTAGGCCGCCTGCGGGTCGTACTCGCGTCGTTCAAAGTGGATGTCGTCGAACACGACTGGTGATCTCATATGTGCCGTGGAACTGACCGAGACGATGCGTGCCTCGCCCCGTTCGCGGGCACCAACGGCGAGGGCGTCATGCAATCCAAGGCTCAGAGTGAAGTGACCAAGGTAATTGGTGGCGAACTGCAGTTCCCAGCCTTCCGCAGTCTGGGACAGAGTGCTCGGAATGGCCCCTGCATTGTTGATCAGCAGATGCAGCGGTCCCTTCCAGCTCTGGACAAAGTTGGCTACTGAGGCTTGATTGGCGAGGTCCAGAGCGGTGACGCGCACACGCTTATTCCTGGTTGACTTCGCAATGTCCTCGGCAGCCTTCGCGCCAGCGTCGGTATTGCGGACTGCGAGGGTGACTCCCGCACCAGCACTAGCGAGTGCACGAGCGGTCTCAAGGCCGATGCCAGACGAGGCTCCGGTGACGATGGCACGGACGCTAGAGAGGTCGAGACCAGCTACGACGTCCGCAGCGGTGCTTGTGACGTTGAATCGGGTTGTGATGAGTGGATTGGGTGCTGTCATGAAAATCTCCCAAAAGAAACATGAGTGTTTGTGATTGTACCAGAAGTGTGGAGAGCCGTGATTGATAACACACACGTCCCATTTGCCTTGGCACAATCTAATAGTCAGACAACGTTTGGCAATCATTTGTTTTATAAATGATTGCTTAGGCACTCATTTAAGAAGAAAATTTTTAGGACCCTGTCACCGCATTCCAGAAAGCGGTAAAGCCAGCATCCCAAAAACGGTCTGCCTCTGAAGGATGGAGTGCAATGAACTCAATTGTCATATTCATGAGAGAGAGGAGTAAGGTCGTACCAAATTCATAGGGCTGATCTTTGAGAGCACCACAGGCAAACGTCTCTTGAATCATCGCATGAAGAGCTTCGTATCCTTCCATACTCAGACGTTTGGTCTGTTCCCAGATGGAATTCGAAACGCTCAATTGGGTTATGACTTTGTATTTATCAGGATGGGCAATGCCGAACCGAACATACATGTCCCAAACCCAACGAGCACGGACCCCTAAGCTTGCATGGGCGGGATACGTGTCGAGCATGTTTGCTCGCACTTCGGCCTTCAATTCCAAATACAATTCATTGAACAGTGTCTCCTTGGTCTCAAAGTAGGTGAAGAGTGATCCTTCTGAGAGCCTGTTTTGTAAATAGGCTGAAGCCGCTTTCTAAGACGTTTCAGTCCATGCGACAGGTGCAGCTAGCGGGAGTGTGCTTACACCCGCTGGCTCGCCAGTCCTGGCTCTAGCTCTGTGGTCATTTACAAAACACGCTCTTATACTACAGTCCCACTTAGCGAGGTATATATGTTACGAAGTGGTTTCTTAGGCTCCTTCTTTGTAGAAGACTTGTAATATGGCAGTGAGCCTGTGGAGCCACCCCACGTTTTAAGTGGTGCTGTAGTACTTATACTACAGTCCCACATACATGATCAGGGAGCAGGACCTGGCAGCGCCCTCTCCTGGAGTAAGACCTCTCGGATGCGCTGCCAGAGACCTACTTTGCCCCAGCGGTAGAAGTGATAGGCCACCGTCTCCCAGGGGCCGAATCGCTCTGGCAGTTCGCGCCACGATGAGCCAGTATGCACAATCCAAAGCATACCCTCCACCATCCGGTGATAATCCGCTGCTCTGCGGCCTCGCTGCGGGGTCTGGGGTGGTAACAACGGCGTGATGCGTTGCCAGTCCGCCTCGGTGAGGGGAGGCAGCCCACAGAGAGGGACCGGAGCTGGAAGCTGAGCAGGCGGGCAGGGAGCCTGACGAGCACGACGCAGCGCATGCAAACGCTTGGACGTTGCCTGGTGTCGCCGCCGAAAGGTGGACCAGTGCAAGCGCAAGCGCTGTTCTTCTGACGAGGCGCCCAACGCAGCCAGCAAGCGACGCACTTCTGGTACACTCACTTCGATGCGCTCGCCGCAGGCTCCGCTTTTTTTTCCTGCTCCTGGATGCTACGGCGCATCACGACGAGAGCGGCATGGGCGAGCAGAGCCAGGGTCACGTAGCGGTGCCAAGCCCGCCAGGTTCGCACCTCATACTCGTCGAGTCCAACCTCGC
The DNA here is from genome assembly GCF_000178855.1 of Ktedonobacter racemifer DSM 44963. Lineage (GTDB taxonomy): Bacteria > Chloroflexota > Ktedonobacteria > Ktedonobacterales > Ktedonobacteraceae > Ktedonobacter > Ktedonobacter racemifer. Next base: position 67,208 of record NZ_ADVG01000003.1, read on the forward strand.
CCTTGGCCTGTTCAAAGCCCTCTTCAATTTGCCAGCGACTCCCTGCCACGGCTATCAGTTCCGCTAAGGTTGTTTCTGCTGGCCCAGACGCACGATAGTAGGCCCGCTCGCTCGGGTCGGAGAGCGAGCGCCGGATCAGCACCCAGCGGCCCTGGGCAGCGGCCTGCTCGCGCGCGCTCTGGCAATTGGAGCCAGGCCCATTCATAGCGTCGCGCGCCCTTGCTGCCTTCGCCGGCGGAGAGCACAACCCAGGCTGACGCGGGTAAAAGCGCCGCGAGCAAGCCCACAGGTTGTTGGCGACCAGCGACCCATACCAGATGTGTTTCTGGGACTGCCAGGAGAGCGTGCTTGTGCTGTGCCTCCAGCCACAACCGCAGTTCGTCAGAGCCATAGATCGTATCGCCAACCACCCATTGTGCTGGTACCCCTGCAGCAAAGGCGCGCGCCAACATCTGCTGTGCTAACTGGCCTTTAGTGGCGAAAGCGACCTCCTCGGGGATACCCGCCTCTCGACAGCGCACCCGATCTTGGGTCCACTCCTGGGGCAGGTAGAGCTCTCGATCAATGAATGCCTGGCCTTTGGAGCTCGCATAGAGCAGGAAGACACCAATCTGGCAGTTGGCTGTTCCCCCCGCCGCACCGCTGTACTGTGAGGCGACCCCTGCGGACTTCTTTCCCTTCTTGAGAAAGCCTGTTTCATCGACGACCAGTACACCTTGTTCGCCTGCTAGGTGCTCGATGACGTACCTGCACAGCTCATCGCGTAGGGCCTGCTCATCCCACTCCGCTTCTTGCAGGAGCCGCTGCACCCCATGCGCATTGGCTTCCCCAAGAGCCTCGGCCATCTGCCAGCCATTCTTGCGCCCAACGGGGGCCAACAAACCCCGGAGATAGCGTTCCAGGCGTGAGCGGACTTCCGCGCGGCGAACGTGCTTGCCCAAGCGTGCGGTAAGCTCTTCCAGCACCTGGGCTGCACCAGTGATGCGGCGTAGGGCCTCCTCTTCTTGTAGATGTTCCTGCTCGATCCTAGCTGATGTGGTCATAGGCTTCTCCTCCCCGAGAGATCCTACCACATTTTTTCCTTAAGTGGGGCTGTAGTACTTAGGAAAGCATGCTATCGCCCCACTCCTTGATCTGATACTCCTTCACGGCTCCTTCCAAGAAGAACGGATCTGACTTGGCGAAGGCCTCGGCCGCAGCCCGGCTGCGGAAGAGCCCCATATTTCCGCCTCCTGGGTCAGTGAAAGGACCTACTCCTACCACCTCACCGCGGGTAAGGAACTGATCCAGAAATGCCTTGTGGCGAGGATAGATGGCCATAATCTCGTCACGAGTCTTTCCTGCGCTACTACCAATGACTACAAATAACATTTTTCACCTCCGTACTTTTTAGGATAAACGTATTATCAACACTAGAGTTGCAATTGAAGTATAGTATAGGGACTGTGGTAAAAACTTCTTTGATCTTGCTCATCCCTCACATAGCCCGCGCAAAAAGCTGTGGGCTACCCATTGCATGGGGGTGCGGCAAGTTTTTTTTGCGTCGAGCTCATCCAGAGCAATGGAGAGACGGTACGATGGGAGAGAGCTGGGAAATTGGGCAAACTTCGACCGATTTTGAGGTGAAACGGGGAAATCGGCGTCAATCACGGGAATCGGTGGTGGTCATCCAGGGAAAGCCGCTCCCGATGGGGCTTGTGCCATCACCACGGTGGAAAGAGGCACTGAGGCGCCAGAGCATTGCTTGTTGTTGGTCAATCCCAACAGTCTGCTGGCGAACATTGCAGACTGTTGGGATTGACATCAAGTGGCCTGGAAAGGGTATGCATTGGAAATGTGCAAGCCAGCCACTTGACTCCAGAAATGTCAGAGAGGGACTAATACGAATATGTGGTGGCTACCTGCTTCCACGCATAGGGCGACCAATAAAGGCCAGCAGCATAGGCAGTTAGCGAGTAACCACCACCAACCATTCCACTATAGCACGATGTCTGACCGGGCCAAACCTTCCCATTGCCGCCTGCTTCTATGCAATCCTGCTGCCTATTATCTGAATTCCGAGCAACCACCGCATCTCCGTAGTGACCGGATGGCATCGGTTGGTTAAACACCACTTTTGCCCACGCGGCCAAGCACGCTACGCTATAGCGAAGGTAAACAGTTGCTCTTAACTCTCCTCCTAAATCGTTACTCGTTGCCGTATATTTCGTTTGTGCATCACTATCGCAGCCCGAAGATACGGGATCGTGACCATCGCAACCTGTGTTACTACAGCTTACCGCAGCAAGCGCTGGAAAGTGGGAATCCCACTGGAGCAATCCATCTAGCTTGGTGCGATGCTCCAGTGTCAGATTGGACGTCAGCAGGCGGTACAGGCACCTCTCCGCAGCCTTGAGCACAATCCAGGTCAGCCGCTCCAGATGAGGAAACCCTGGGGGAAGGATTCCTTCTTTCCGCAGCAGTTCCAGCATGTGTTCAATCAACGGGAGCGGATGCTCGCTCTCCAATGCCAGCGGCAACAGTTCATGGGCCAGCCACACATACTCCTTCCACCCACATTCGCGGAAGTTGTATGCGCGCCGTATCTCATCCAGGTGCTCATAAGGTGTGTGGTCACGATCTCCATAGCGGAAAAAGGCGGAAGCAGGAACCTGTACTTGATCTGCGATTACAGCCAGAACGCGACTGGGAACCCCGGCTAGATCCTTGAGAGGGCGTCCAGGGAATCGAAGCACGGCAAGCTGAACAGCAAAGCCCAGACGATTATGATGTCGCCTCCGTTGGTTGATCAGATCAAGATCCTTTTGCGTAAAGGTGTAGTAGCGAGCAATCTCTCGGTCGGACAGATCAGCCGGGATCTGGGTCAGCTCTTGACGCTGTTCCGGGGTCAAATACGTTGGGGTTTTTGAAGTAAAAGGCATCTCTTCCTCTAACATCCGCATCATCTCTCAGCCCTTTTAGGCCTCTGAGTATTAATGGAACGAAAACGCACGCTAAGGAATTTGCCTCTTCCACTAGCCCTGTGATGAGGTATCTCCCGGATAACGAAATAGTAGGAATTAGCGCACCTTTGTTCTAATAAAGGCCAACTCGCCCGTTTTTTCGCCTGTTTTTTATGGGCGTTAGAGGGCAAATCAGCAAAGCGTTTGAGCGTGAAACAGAGGAAAGGAGGCAAAATAACAGGTGCAAATCCATATTTTCGCCTGTTTTCTCAGTTTAGGCCACGCCGCTTTTACCGTTTCTCCCTAATTCCTATTATTCCATCATCCGGGAGATACCTCGACAAGAGCCAATTCTTGTCCGTGTAGTCCGCTCACTTCCGCGCGGAGATACCAACTTGTGCGCGAATGGACCAATGGACACGATCTCTGTCAAAAGTTGCGCCATAGTCGTGGATATGGTTCTCCCACAGGCCCGATGATGTCAATGTGGTAGAATGAAGAACCGAACAAAACTTCCACTGAGACAGTTTCTTGATCCAATGACGAGGCAGCAGACGTATTCCCTGGCTCGTCTCGCTAGAAGGAATAAGAGGAGAAGTATTTGTCACGAAAAGCAATCATTTTCCAGGGAGCGAGTGGCCGTAAATCCTGTATTGTGAAGATGAGGAGTAGTGGGTGATGTCCTCGATAAACAATACGAACTCAGAAGCAATGCGTGAGAGGTTGACAGCGCGACCTGCGACTCCGACAAATGAGAAGTCTGCTGTTAGCGGACTTCATCCCCTTCGCTTAAAGGATACACCTAGTGTGCTTCTCTACGTTCCTTCCAATTATCGTACTACTAGCCCTCCACCACTTGTTATCATGTTGCACGGAGCAGGAGGCAACGCCCGCGATGGCCTGACATCATTTATTCCAGTAGCAGACACGGCTGGTTTCATGTTGCTCGCGCCGTCCTCACGAAGCCGAACCTGGAATGCAATCATGAACACTTATAATGAGGATGTTCGCTCAATTGACAAGGCTCTCACTCATATCTTTACGAACTATGCGATAGATCCATCACACCTCGCAATTGGTGGCTTTTCTGATGGAGCATCGTATGCTCTTTCGCTTGGGCTGGCAAATGGCGATCTCTTTACTCATATCGTTGCTTTCTCACCAGGACGCCTACCTCAGTCATCAAGGCATGGCAAGCCCCTCATCTATATCTCGCACGGAACACAAGATAATATACTTCCCATCGATCTTTGTAGTCGCCGCATTGTGCGGCAACTACAACATGACCACTACGACGTGTCCTATCAAGAATTCGATGGTCCACATACTATTCCAGTAGAGATTGCACGCGAGGCATGGGCGTGGTTCTCCGCTTCAAACTAGCGCTGCAACCATCACAGCTCGCACCTATATACGACAGGATGGAGATGGCGGATGAACGCGAGTTCAGCGATACGTCAGCCGTCTGAACGCAATGTCAGATGGTCCTTGCCGTGTTTTGCCGTCTCGCTCCTGCCTGGCTCCTGTGTGCAGATCATGGGTAGGGATGTAATCTTTCTGCTAATGGGACGCCTGGAACACAGTGTCATTCGACTTGATTGTGGCCCTTGAGTATTAACGGACCGGAATACCACGCTAAGGTGCCGTTAAAAAATAACTTCCGTTCGAGCTAGCAGGCTGGTGTGTAAATCCCAGATTCGGCGGGAGAAATCTGCACTAGCTACATTGAAGCGTATAGGCTATAGGCCAACCGGGACAGCGACGACAGACAAACAGGTAGATATTGCCTGCATCTCCCAGCGTAATCCCTGCGTCATCATTCGTATCCTGACCGTCTTGCAGAGGCACACCATGCGCGAGGGGCGGTTCCTCCAGAGGTCTCCACCAGCGGAAAGACCCCCCATCCCACTCCCAACTTGCTACCGTGAGTAAATGCTCCATCTCTTGCCGACAGGAAGGACAGGGGGGGAACCAGGGGTCCTGAATCCAATCGACATTCTCGCCAATCTTCATGCCAGGAGCTGCATCCGGATAGCCATATACGTGGCCTTGAGCGGCCTCCGTCTCCTCCCAGTTCCAGATGCGGTACTGCAACTCTTCGGGAAGCGCGAAGACGTCTGGATAGTCTTGAATGCGTTCCGGGATAAACTGGCAGACCTGCGGCATATAATGAGGATCGAAGATGGCAGGTACTGGCTGCTCCTTCAGAACCTCAGAAATAGTGCTGCTCTGTCTCCAATACACGCGGCATTCAGGTCCGTAGTAGGAGTATTCTTCATGGTCATGGTCTCGTGGACACCAGAGCAATTGAAAGAGATCACACCCTTCTGGAAAGCCAAGTTCGGGGACATCAGCAACTCGCAACTGGATGACCCCAACATAAGCTCCATGTGGCTGGCCCTCGGGCATTGGCTTTCCAGAAGGGTAGCGCTCATTCACTGGACCCCAGGTCTCCGCCTCCCTGCGCAGCAATTCTGCATCCTGTTTGCGTCGAGGTTCAGTCTGGGCATGACCAACCGAACACATCGGCCAGGGTTCGTTGGCGGGCCAGAGAAACGTGCCGCCCACCTTGCTTTCACCAGGTCCAGGTTTAAGGCCTCGACGTGGGTGCAGGCGTACAGCTCGGCGGGCCAGGGGAGCTAATTCGGGAAAGAGAGCGGTGATATCAAGGGGTGGGGGTGGCGTTGTTCTCTTCTGCATCATGTTTCAACTCCTGATTGTTTAAAATAACCCCATCGGGGCGAACGCCGAAAGCGCGAGCGGCCAGGCCAGGAACATACACCTCCAGACGGAGCAAGCAATTGAACCAATAGGTATCTGGAACAAGCGTACCATATCACGAGAGCAGAGACAAGGAAAGAGAGGGAAAGTTTTGAGACTCAACTCTGCCAAACATATTACCAACCGGGGCCACCGGTACTTCCATTGTCAATCCCAACATGCTGAGGGCGGAATCGGCAGAGGTATCCTGGCGAACAAAGAGCCAAAGGGAAAGCTCCCCAGCTTACGATGGCCCGCAGAGGTATGCAGATTTCTCCCGCCGAATCTGGGATTTACAGCTGGTGAGACGTGAAGATAGGAGGTAGAATAGGTTATTAAGAAAAACAGAGGTGAGAGAAACAAGCCATGTCACGAGCAGAGGTGCATCACTGCGAGTGTCCCCATTGCCAGCAGGACACGCCTCATCCTGATCAAGAGCTGCATCGACAGATGAATCTGCTGCTGAGCCGACTGGATGAACAACAACGGCGCTGGTATGTGGCGGTGGAGTCCACCCGCCTGGGTGCTGGTGGGGATCGGTTGCTCACGCAAATCACCGGTCTGGATGAAAAGACGATCCGGCGTGGAAGACAAGAACTCGCCGGGGAGCTTGCGGAGCGACCGGAGCAGCGAGTTCGCCTGCCCGGTGGAGGTCGGCCCCGCGCCGAAAAAAGACCCGGCGCTAGAGGGGGCACTGCAAGCTTTGGTGCAGCCAGAAACAGCCGGCGACCCCATGAGTGAGCAGAAATGGGTGCGCAGCAGTCTGCGTCATCTCAGTCGGCAGCTGGAGGAAGCCGGTTATGCTGCCAGTCCACCGACGGTGGGGAGTCTGTTACGCAAGCTTGGCTACTCTTTGCGCGTGAATGTGAAAAAGCACGAGGCCAGCGCCGCTCATCCTGATCGACAATCTCAGTTTGAGGTGATCGAGAACCAGAGACAGGTCTTTCAAGCCGATCATCAGTGTGGATACCAAGAAGAAAGAGTTGATTGGCGACTTCAAGAATGCTGGGCGAGCCTGGGGTCAAGAAGCAGAGACGGTCAATGTGCATGACTTTCCCCACGATGCCCTGATGCGAGCGGTGCCCTATGGGATTTATGACGTGGGTAGCAATCGTGGCTCCGTTTATGTAGGGACCTCAGCCGATACGCCGGAATTTGCCGTGACCGCCCTGGCCCGCTGGTGGGAAGAGGAGGGACGAAAGCTCTTTCCTCACGCCACACACCTATTGATCCTGGCCGATGCCGGAGGCAGCAATGGCTATCGGACTCGGCAGCTTTAAGCTCCACCTGCAAGAGCAGTTCAGTGATCGCTATGAGCTGAGTGTGACCGTGTGTCATTATCCCACTGGGTGTTCGAAATGGAATCCCATCGAGCATCGACTCTTTAGCCAGATCAGCCGGAATTGGGCGGGCAAGCCCCTCCGCAGTCTGGACATCATGCTCAATTATATTCGCGGCACCAGTACCCAGAGCGGGTTGACGGTTCGGGCTGCCTGCTTAGACGGAACCTTTGCGAAAGGGCAAAAGGTCTCCGATGACCAAATGCTGCAACTCAACATCGAACCGCTGAGTGTGTGTCGCCAGTGGAACTATACGATCAGGCCGCGTCCCGCTATCCCTTCCGAGGCTACTCAAACCTCAGAGAGGGAGAAAGTTATTTTTTAACAAGTACTTAGGAACGAACCACGTGTCGTTTCCCCCATACGTGATTACTCGTAAAGGTCAGCAAATAGCTCCGCCTGGAAGCACTTCATCGTCAGGGTACTGTATCGCTACTTCGATAGCCATCTTGGCCGCGCTCAACACATCCGCATAACTCATTGTTGGCTCTGAAGAATCAGTAATGATGTCCCCTGTATAAGGAACATGTATAAAGCCACCACGTGCGCCAGAAGCCCTGGTGTAGTGCCGGAGAAGGTAGAAGAGTCCATTGCACAGATACGTGCCAGCAGTGTTGGAAACATAACCGGCTATACCGGTACGTTGCCAGAATGCCTGGATTCGTTTAATTGGAAGTCCGGAAAAATAGGCATCCGGGCCTCCCGGAACAATAGGGGTATCGATAAGTTTCTTACCATCGTTATCGGGTATTGAAAAGTCGAAGCAGTTAATGGCCACTCTTTCTATAGCCATGCCTTTTCTTCCGCCGGCGAGACCAAAAGCAATTACCAGGATCTCGTCATCAAGACTCTCTTCATAAAGCAATTTGGCATAATCATGTATTCCCTGAACGGTAACAGGCAAGAGATGCAACTGAAGTGATGCGCCGTCAATACGGTAGCTATCAAGGTCTTCAATCAAGCGGGCCGTGGGATTTGTTTTTTCCTTTCCAAACGGTCCAAAACCGGAAATGTGTACTTTCATATGATAACTAACCTTCCATCTTTTTGTCTGCTCTCGTCCGTGATAAGTGGATGCACACCTGCATATATTTCTAATGAAGCAGCAGTGATAACATCAACGGCTTCGGCATCGCACGCCGCCTGTTCGGATTCCAGACATATATGAATAGCATACTGTTCTTGAGTTTGTTTTGCAACCGTTCTGCCTGGTGTTCCAGAGCTTTTTCAGGGTTTCACACCACCGCCATCTCTTGCGCATCTAGAAGTGGAATGACAGCAGCCCCTTGCATACGAAAGAAGAGAGAGCGTCCATCTGGTAAACACGGCTGGACTTTCGCGACCTTTGCACACAGTGCCTCCAGATCTCGGTTGAGGACACGGTCGTTAAATGGCTTGAGTTCAACCTCGACCCGGTCCCGTCCCCAGAAGATCCGTCCCGGCAACTGAAAGAAAGGCTGCAAGCGGTGCCAACTGGCATGAGCGTAGGAAGCCGGAAAATAGTGATCGCGCACGCACATGCCCAGATTTGCCAGAGCCACCTTGCAGACAGCCATGATCTGATCCTTGCGGTTGTTAAACTAAGCAGGAGGATCGCCCCTCCCGCTCGTCTTCAAAACCGGACTTGCGCCTTTCAACGCATCCGGCTCCTCAATGATTTGGCTTTTGTCATAAGCACCGGCAACACGTTTTGCGTGTCTTACATCATGGCAATGTCGATGGAGTGCGAATTTATTGCTCAATTCTTCTCCACCTCCTTCCTTTTTGGGGGTAATGTGATCGATTTCTATCAGATCTCCATCTTGAAAGAGGAGTCCACACCATCGGCATTTTCCTTCTTGTTTTTGGAGGAGTTTGCCTTTGGTGCTGCTCAGCATTGGGTGTTTGCTCAGTCTTTGACTCCAGTAGAGTAAGTCTCCATTGTATGGGCTTGCCGTCCCTCTTACTTTGGTATGGCGTTGGATATGCGTGAGATCATGGCTCCATAAGGTGGCTTTTTCGTCTTTGAAAATCCATCCTGCGCCATCCTCAACATGCCAATATTTCCTGGCTATCCATCGTTTCCCTTTGTTGGGGTGTCGTCGTCTCCCCCATTCTTGGAGTTGCTGAAACAGATTTCTCCTGCATCGCTGGAAGGTTTTGGCGGCTACCACGGTCTTGTGATAATTTGTCCATCCACGTATCACCGGGTTCAACTTGTTGATAAGTTGTTCTTGGGATACATGGCGGTTTTTCCGAATGATTTCTCCCAATTCCGCTATATGGCGTTTCTCTGCTTCTTTACTCGGTTTGATGATGGTCTTGAACCCCAGTGGACGCTGATGGAGTTTTCCTGAGTGCGTTTTCCCAACCGGGAATTGCCTCACAGTCCATCCCAGGAAATCAAATCCTATCGTTCCTTGATATTCTTGGAGCGTATGTGTAATCCTGGTTTTACTGGGCTTCATTTCTAATCCCATGTCCTTGATCCATGCTTCTAGCACTACTTTAGCCTTGAATATCCCTTCTTCCGTTGGATGAAAAACCACAAAATCATCGGCATATCGGACAAAGTTTGGTTTCCCTTCTTTGGGTCTATATGCTTCTGTTAGAGCTATTTCCATCCCGTGAAGTGCGATATTTGCTAATAACGGTGAAACGACTCCCCCTTGCGGTGTGCCGCTCGGTGTTTCTTCAAACACCCCGTTATCAGCATAGCCAGCCTTCAACCACGCCCGGATCACCCGTTTGAGCGCCGGGTAGGTTTTCAGTTTTTGAAGCAGTGCCTCATGGTTGATGTTATCGAAGCACCCCTTCAGATCCGCATCTAAGACATATTTTGCCTTTTTGTTGATCTGCATATAGATGGCTCCGATGGCATCATGACACGAGCGTCCAGGGCGAAATCCATAGCTGTTCGGCTCGAATTTTGCTTCCCATTCTGGCTCTAGTGCTTGTTTTACTAGATGCTGGTGGGCGCGGTCGAGCATGACAGGTATGCCTAACGGCCTTTTTTCCGTTTTTCCCGGCTTTGGAATGTATATTCGTCTGACCGGTTGGGGCTTCCTGTGTCTTATTCGTTTCGGGTGCAAGAGATCAGCCATTTCCAACCGTTGTTTGGGGTGGACAGATTTGATTCCGTCTATCCCTGCGGTTTTCTTGCCCTGATTCTCCTGCGTCACCCGCCGGACAGCTATCATTCGCGCTGCTCTGGATTTCATCAAGAGTTTTTGGAGTTTGTGGACTGCTCTCACGTTGCCACGTTGTTCGGCTCGAAAGATGCGCTTTTGTATCCTATACACATGCCGCTCAAACTTGCGCCAGGGCAGCTTGTGCCAACTCTCACTCTCAGGGTCAAGTGGCATTTTCCGCTTCACCCTAGGTGCCTTCGTATCTGTCATACTACTTGTGCCTCTTTCTTCCAGATCATTGTGCCGACGTTAGCCTATCTAGGGCATTACCCCTAGCATTCGCTTTTTCGGCAATCCTTCCCTCAAGCGCATGCGGCCTGGTCGCCTGCTCATTGTATCGACCATCAATGAGAGCGGTTTTGAGGGTTATCCCGTTCCGATCATCCGTTTTGCGCTCCGTTAGGCTTGTACTATCCACCGAGGATAGTGTTGGGTGAGATGATGCGGTCTCGACAACCACATCACGTTTGCTAGTCATTTGGATACTGCTAGCCTTATCCTGTTCCCTTTTGGGCAAGTCTTTCAGTCTGTTTGACTTGTTGTACGTTACGATGGTTCAGCCGTACATTCAGTTTCCTTAGCCATAGGAGCCTGGCTCAGAAGTTCACCGTCGTCAGACTCACAGTTGCTTCTTTGATGCCCGCTTCGTGGATTGATGACCAGTCGCTACCACGGGGCCTTGCTGTTCCGCGTTCACCTCGCGGGTGAGGAATTGCGCCTCACATCGGATGATCAGTTGTCAAAGTTCATCACCTTGCCAGTCGTCCTCCCGCTTATGCAGCGAGTTTAGACTGAACGGGTCGCACATCCAGCTCGTACATCTCCCGCTCTTGTTGTGCTAGATCCTCAATGGCTCGGAGGAACTCACGCTGCTCTCGACAATATTTCTCACACTTGGCGAACTCTTTGTTGCTGGTGTGATAGGCTTTCCACTGTCGTTGCTGGTATTCCTCAATTTCGGCATCTGCCACAGCCTTCTCCTCTTTGATCGTTTTACGCAGAAGAAAGTCGGCGACACCTTCCAGTTCCATCTCTCTTTGATGCTCATTGAGGATGCGATAGAGTGTATCAGCTCGTTCTTTGGTCTGTTGACAGCGTTTCCGGTACAGCTTGCTCGCGTTGTGCATCCGCTTCCGGGCTCCCACTGTCCACCGTCGCACATTCTCAAGCCGTTTTTGCAACGCTTCTCGCTTTTTTGGGTTGTGTTGCAAGAATGAGGGGGCGATGATAAACTCTTCTTTATTTGCGAGGAGTTCTCTTCATGAGTCATCATCCCCCGTTCAAGTGGCGTCACTTTCAGCCCGGCATGATTCTTCTGTGTGTGCGCTGGTACTTGCGGTACGCACTCAGCTACCGCGACGTGGAAGAGATGATGCTCGAACGGGGCCTGTGCGTTGATCACACGACGATCTATCGCTGGGTGCAGCGATATGCGCCGGAACTGGAAAAACGTTGCCGGACCCGCCTGAGAATAGGCAACGACTCGAGGACGCGTGGATGAAACCTACATCAAGATCAAAAAAGCCTGGGCCTATCTCTACCGGGCCGTCGATTCCGAGGGGAATACGCTGGAGTTTCTCTTGAGCCCGACGCGCGATGCCGAAGCGGCCAAACGTTTCTTCCTCAAAGCACTCGTATCGACTGTTCGTCCGGTTTCTCTGGCGTGTCTGGTCACTGAGCAGGTAGCCTCGCCCATGGCTCTGACTGACATCACAGCCATCACGTTGGCTCCTCGCGTGATCAACGTCGATAAAAACGCGGCCTATCCCAAAGCTATTGCTGATCTGAAAGCAGCCGGAGTGCTTCCAGAGAGTGTTGAATTGAGGCAGGTCAAATACCTCAACAATCTGATCGAACAAGACCATCGGTTTATCAAGCGGCTGACCAAACCCGGGATGGGCTTCTTCTCATTCGAGACAGCGGAGCGAACCTTGCAAGGATACGAGGTGATGAACATGATACGCAAAGGGCAGATACGAAGCGTGGGAAAAGGAGATATTCTTCGTCAAGTCACCTTCATCTCCCGCCTGTTCGGGGTGGCTGCCTAAGTGCAACAGCAAGAGGAGAAAACAGGCCTTTGCATATCATTCCCTTTTTTGCAACACAACCAACCATGCAGCACAGGATACTTGCGGGCAAGGGCGTGAGCAGCATGGAGCGCCTCACTCCCATCCAGCACCCGAGCGTGGGCACGGCTCGCCGGACCGGTGGGCTGACCGCGCCAGGTCGCTGGGGCGATCTCGACCACGGGGTTGTTGCGGATGCGCCTGAACTTCCATGTTTTGTCCCACGTACGGACGAAGGCGTGCTCCCCGTTGACGGCGATATGCACCGGCGTACCCACCGAGGTGCCGTTGCGACGATAGCTCGTGAGCAGGATTGTCTTCGGACGAACGAAGCGTTCGAGAGCCTGTGTTGGGTTCGTCATGGCAAGACCTCCCTCTCGCCCGATGGGCACTCTCCTGATGGAGCGCTTTGCGCTTGATACTGATTGAAGTAGGCATGCCAGAGATGCAGGTGCGGCTCAAAAACCCGCTCCAACACCGCGGGATCGTGTGCAACGATCTCCCGCGCCTGCGCTTCGCTCGTGACATCGAGAATGCCCAGACCGCCCTGATTGTCCAGAAAAGGACCGCCCAAAAGCAGCTTCCTGGCCATAAAAAACTGTTTCATATACCTGCCATGTTCACGATAAAAGGGCTGCTCAGACACCGTCTTCCCAGTCTGCCAGGCCGGGCCATGAGTATAGATCACGACAAACATTGCTGACTCTCCTTTGCAAACCACTGTTGGACAAGCTGATATAAAGCGCCGAGATCCTCGCCCTCAATGGGGGGAATGATATGCTGGCTGCCCACATAGAGACTGTAGAGGACTCTGGCAAGAGACTTTGCGTACAGATGATCGGCCCTGGTGGCAAAGACCACCGCTTCCAGATACGCCAGCCGCTGCTGATCGATGCGCTGCTGGTGAACGCGCACCTGTTCATCTTGTAAGGCCCAGGCGCGCAGAGCCACATCGAGCCGAGGAGGATGTAAGCTCGCTCGTATCACCCGTGCCAGCTTTTCTGGTGGTGAATCCTCCTGTTCTGCCCATTGGATAATGCGAAGTGTTCCCTCTTCTTCCCAAAACTCCAGCAACCGCTGCTTAAAGTCCTGGGAATTGGCGAAGTGGTGATAAAAGGACCCTTTGGTCACCCCAAGTCGACTGGTCAAGGACTCAATGGTGAGCGCTTCGGCTCCTGCCTCTTCAAGCAGGGCGAGTCCTTCCTCGAGCCATCTGCGTCTGCTGAGTTGCGCCATGACCGGTTCCTCCCTTTGCTCAACACGTTTCTCTTCCTCATACCATACCATATGGTATGGTATGTTTGCAAGGGATGAACGCTCTTTCCCTCCCTGCTTCGTTGCTCTCCATGGATTCTCCGTCGCTTGCTTACAGCTTCCTTCCCTGGATCAGCTTGTTGTACCATCCATGGGGGATGGAGGATCACCGATAATGTCTTTGGACTGGACCCGAGAAACCACTCCAGTAGAGATATCACTCAAGGAGACCCTGAGCACACAAAAGCTCAAACTCGCCAGGCGGCCGATATCCCAGGCTGGAATGAAGCCGCCGCTGGTTGTAGACTACCTGCAAGAAGTACCCGATATTGTCTGAGGCTTCTTCCAGGGTTTGGTAATCATTCACGTAGACTTCCTCAGTTTTAAGGGTCTTCATGAAGCTCTCGGCCTGAGCATTCTGATACGGATTCCCCGTGGCAGCCATGCTCACGCAGGCTCCGACCTCGAAGAGACGATGCACATAGGCTGTGTTGCCCTGGTCGCAATGATGGATCAGTCCGGGGCGCACCTCGCGAGACTGGATAGCCATCTCTAAGGCCGCCAGGGTCAACGAGTGATCCAGCCCCCGTCGCAGGCTCCAGCCGATGCACTTGCGCGAATAGGCGTCGAGAATGCAAGCCAGGTAGACGAACTCTTTGGGCAAACGGATGTATGTCAGATCCGCCACCCAACACCGATCGGGAGCATCAAACTGGCGATTGGCGACAAGGTTGGGAGAGCGGCGGTACTGATGCCACGAATTGGTCGTTCGCCCCGTTCGTCGTTTGCTTCGGCAGAGCCAGGAGTGCTCGCGCATGATGCGCCGCACCCGTTTGTGGTTGATCCTGGTGCCTGCCCGCTGCAACGCGCCGATAGCCGTAGCCGGGAAACGCGAGAATGACCTGTTCCATCGCCTGGCGGACCCTGGCTTCTTGCTCGCCACGTCTGGCTTGCTGCTGTTGATGCTCATAGTACCAGCGCCGATTGACGCCAAGCCACTCACCAGTTGTCGGACAATGTGCAGTTTGATTTCTGGACTGAAAACTTGCTGAGTCATGATGTTGCTCCTTTTTGCTCACCACTTCTCAGGGGACTCTTCTGTGAAATCTGAGCTGGAGCGATTCTTTAGGGGCAGTCCAGGCTCCATTGGTGCTGATATGTTGGTTTGCATACATATATCCGCACCAATAAAGCCTGATATTTTCAAATCTCTCCCATTTTCACCAGTTCGTGTGGCTCTACCTCGTCTTATGACCAGGGTGGGTTTGTATTTTGCGAGAGCATGGAGCTATCGTCCTTGGTCTGCCAAGAAAGATTTAGCTTTGTCCTTGAATTGCATTGAGCATGACCTGGAACTTTAAGCATGTTTCTTGATATTCACTTTCTGGCTGCGAGTTGGCCACAATACCACAGCCAGCAAAGAGCGTTGCGGTTTGTTTCTGCACGAGTCCAGAACGTAGCGCTACCACAAATTCTCCATCTCCATTCAGATCAATCCAGCCAAGAGGCCCAGCATACCAACCGCGGTCCATCTGCTCGTAAGTGCGAATGTAGGTTCGTGCTCCATCAGAGGGTAATCCCCCAACGGCAGGGGTTGGATGTAACGCAGATACCGCATCCAGCAAGCTATAGCCCTGACGTAATTGGCCCCAGATAGGCGTTTGCAGATGTTGAATTGTGGGCAGGCGGAGCAATTGAGGCAGAACTGGTCGATGAAGTGTGTTGCACAAAGGACCTAATTGTTGCATGATGGTATCAGTCACTATTGCATGCTCTTCTCGGTCTTTCCTACTGGTTAGCAGCGCCTGACCAATACAAGCATCGGTCTCGACGGTTTGACCGCGCAGCGCAGAACCGGCCAGTGACATCGTCCGTATCTTTCCTGCCTGTGCTGCTACGAGCTGTTCTGGTGTTGCGCCTACAAACGCCGTCTCCTGGAATTGCATTGCGAAAATATAGGAAAGTGGTGCTTGCTGGTGAAGGCGATAGACCAGAGAGGGAATATCAAAAGAGGACTGCGAGCGTGCATTGACTCTCATACTGCGTGCCAACACCACTTTCGACATGGTGCCTTGTCGAATTGCCCGTACTGCGTCGCTTACCAGTTGTTTCCAGGGCTCTTCCTGAGAGGTATCAACGTCCCTCGAGACCATGCCAGAGCGAAACAGAGCGTCTTGAGCCAAGGATGCACTTATCTGAAAAATGCGGTCAAGCACCAAGTGAATGGCGCTCTCGCAAGTGAGAACAGTATCTTCGGGGGTAATGGAATGATTGATTGTCAGGGAACAGCCGCCTTGTGTTGAACGAAATACTACCTGGGGCAAAATCAAAGCACCATCAGGAAAATGGCGCCAGGCAGAGGATGTATGGCGCGCTTGCGGATCAAAGCGAAATCCCCCCAAGAAGGTAGGTAAGACGTCCGTTACCTGTTCATCTCCAAGAGCCACTACCTGCTCGCGGGCTGCCTCCCATTTTTGCTTCAAGATCCTATGCACATCGGCACCTTGCGCTTCCAGAACGAGGGAAGTACCTGCTCCTATGAGGCACTCCTGCCCATGCAACCAGAAGAAACGATGCGAGAGCTCAAGGTGCTGTAACACCGCGAAGAGATGAAATGGTGCAAACTGGTCAAGAGGAAAAGATAGGCTCGCAATAATGGGATGTTGGTGACGTTGCGCCCAGGCAATGGCACGAGCAAGCAGTGACTGAAGCTTTGCTTCTACCTCACTCTGGCGTATACCTATCGGGGCAGAACAAGAATGCTGAAAAGAAAGTGGCATGGTAGGCTCCCTCCTTACGAATCTTGGACTGATTGAATAGAAAAGTGGTTGCGACAAAAGACATTTAGTGGATCATATCGTTGTTTACGCGCCACCAACCCTGCGTATTTTCAGGGCCACAGGATGCAGGCGCGCATACTGGCGAGAATGTGGTTGATAATTGCTGCTGAGCTATTGGCCTGAGTCTGAGCAGGGCGCCAGTGCAGTTGCTGTTCTGTCAGCCCATCCACGGTGTAGTGCATGTGCTCAAGCAGCCAGCAAAGTTCTCATTCATGCAAGGGGTATTTTCAACTTAAAAAAATTTGTTACTTACCGTTCGCTTAAATTTTAGGTCGATATTACGAATCATCAGCTAACCCAAGGTAGACAGCAGGAGAGAAGCCAAAAAGAGCCAAAATTCGCTGCTGAAGAGGAGAAAGAGGTGTGACATGCCGCTGTGCGAAACTAGGAGCAGAAACGACCGTCAAGGTCACTTCGCGAAAAGCTTCCAGCAAGCGTTCAGCGGTGGGTTGAGCCGTCCTCCGTTTAGGGTTGCCAGCAAAGAGGCCAGCCAGTTCCTCTTTCTGCTCACCCAGGCGTTGGCGCACCACACCTTCCAGCAAGGTCAGAACGCGCAAGGCCAGGGTAAGCAAGCGGACCAGTCCGACGCGGTGATCATCGCGTTGCACATACAACGGAGCCAGGGACAACGGACGGCCCTTGAGACGAGCGAAGTTGCGTTCTACCAGATATTCATCGCGATAGGCTTCGACGGCCTGTTCCAGCGTCAGGTCTTCTGCCAGATGATTGGTGGCATAGACCCGCCAGCCAAGCTCGCTCATGGCCTTGGCAATGGCCATCTCGTCTCGCATACACGTCAGTGTGAAGGTGCAATCGCGACGTACGCCCGACAAACGCCCGCGATAGGCACGTACTGGACGCTCCTGGACGTGTTCCTGGATCTGTACCTGCAGCAAGCCCTCTACCCGAAACCGCTTGAGGACCGCTTTGATGGCCTCATCCACCTCGTTGCATGTCGTCAGGCGGGGTTTGCCTTGGCGACGTGCGGTCAGTTCCTCAAGCTCCTGCTGGGCTTTCTGCACACGCTCTTGCAAGCTGGCTTGAGCTGCGCGGGTGGCTGCCATCGATTGGATCAACAAACGGCGCTCCTGCCAGCTCTGCGTCTCTCCATCTCCCTGAGCCGTTACGAGGTGGATGGTTTCGTATCCTTGAGCAATGCACGTGTTGGTTCCCTGTTCGTCCACTCGGCAGACCGACAGCAAACGGGCTCCTTGCGTACGCTTCGTGTCCACTTCCTGACCCACCTGCTTTGGGGGGGCTTGCAGAGCCGAAAGAGGACACAAGTAAAAATCTCCCTGCGCGGCAATGCTCGCACGCGTCTGCAACGCGGCCATTTTGCAATCCCCGACGTACAGCAATCCTTTCTGCTGCAGCCCGTCACGCACGCGGGCAATGATGGGCAGGTACACCGGATCATCGGCATGCTCCCCCGAGAGCACTTCGGTCGCCAGCGGTATTCCCAACGGGTCCAGGCTGGCAAGCACGAGCTTGAGTTGAGGCAGATCAGGACGATGATCTTTGCTGTGCCCCAGTTGCAACAGCCCCTGCTCGTTGACCTCGGCATAACTGCTGGCTGTGGTGGTGTTGATCCGTACACAGGTCGCGGGCAAATCGTAGACGCGCACCAGTTGTTCCATCAGTTCTTGCTCACATGCCTGCCAGTGGACATCATCGGAGAGCAAGCGCAGCACATCCGCCAACCGATCATCCGTCACATCCTGCGGACACAGCGTGCTCATTCCGCATCCACGCAAGGTGGAGAGCCGTCGGGTTGCCCACTCTTGCACGCGATTCATCCGATGATCGGCCTGCGAAAGAATATGGGCCAGCCACACCACACTCAGTTCACCCACACTCAGTCCTTTTCTCTGACCGTGGGTCGGGATGTGTTTGTCCAGCAATTCTGCCAGGTGCATACGTTGCATGTGGGTCAGCAACAACGGAAGATCATCCATTCTTTCAGTTTCAATGCTCAAGGCTTCTTTCATGCCACGAGCTTATCAGAATCTTGTTATTGCGTCCAGATTTAAGCGAACGGTAAGTTGTTAATGAGTTTTCACCACATCGATGCCACATTCTCCAAGATTCTCTAGAAAACACGGTCAGAAAAAGGGCGCCATCCCCACTTTGGGGTCTGTTTCTTTTGTTTAATCTCTACAATTTTGCTTAAGTTGACAATACCCATTTCTCTTCCTTGCAAGGATACCATATGGTATGGTATCCTTGCAAGGAAGAGAATAGCCTTTTTCTCCTGGCTTCTTCTCTGTTGCCTGCTTACAAGTTTCTCCCTGGATCTGCTCGTTGCGCAATCCGTCGTAGAAGGGAAGCTCTCTGTCACGCACGCATAAGCACATGGGTTGATTCTAGTGAGAATCTTTCGGCACCTTGGTGCCATTAACTGACCTGAAGCCTGATAGCGTTTTGAAGTTATTATCCTGCTCCAACGCATGGATCTCTCTTGAGGCAGAGATAATATCTCTGCCAAGCGGAAAGGAATCAGAGCATGAAAGGAACCGCTCAATCATTCTGGACAACCTGGGGCACGACGCCCGCTGAACGCGCTCTGTCTTTTCCTTGTGATCGCTATCTGCCAGATGCTGATGGCGTCTACTTTCGAGCGGTCGAGGTCCGTGTTCCTGCCTTCCAGCTGTTTCGCTGGCTCTGCCAGCTTCGTGTCGCTCCCTATAGCTACGATTGGATTGATAATCTCGGACACCGCAGCCCCCGCCAGCTCACCGCAGGCCTGGAAAACCTGGAGTTCGGTCAGCACTTCGGGATCTGGCAACTTGTCGATTTCGAGAACGATCGGCATCTGACGGGACTTGCTACCTCCCCACAAGTGCAATCTTTGTATGGCGAAAGTGCAGTGAGTTACTTCATTGTGCCGCAAACCGATGAAACCTGCCGCCTGATCGTCAAGTTGCGCATTCTCTATCCGAAGAAGGCATGGGGCTGCTTTCTACGTCTCTTCTTGCCTGTAGGAGATCTCATCATGATGCGCAAGCAATTGTTCAACCTGAAATACCTGGCCGAATCTTCTTGCTTCTAGAAGAGAAAGGAAATGAATATGCTCACCCTGGTCACTATCTCACCAGAGCCGCCTATGCCTTGAAAAGTGGTGGTAAATTGCGTGAAGAGTGAGCACGTTTTGACTCGAAGGGTGGGATTTTGGCGCGAAGGGTGAGCAGCACAACTATTCGATACTTGAGAGCTCGCGCCACAAGCGGTTCATGGTTCTCGAAACTTGTAAATTCACGGTATGTTGAGCAGTCTCTTTTCGAGTGTTTCACTGAAGAGATGGAGAAGAAGCGAATCATGGCATCTATGAGAACCATTGATGGTAGTATATACTGTGCCCCTGAAGGTTTCAGAGGAATTGACACTATTTTTGTTGGAAAACCCTTAAGGAGGTTCAATGTTTACGCTAGATGCGGTAACGCTCCGTCCATTGGAGCCCAATGACATAGAGAGTGTTTATGCCTGGTTTGCGGATATCGAAACCGGCATCTGGGGAGGATGGACGCCAGCTCTAGAGAAACCACTTTCTCATCATGCTTTTCGACCTTTCTTCGAGCAACATATGGTCCAGACGAAAGATGATCAGGTAATGCTTGGCATCGAGTTTGAGAAGCAGCTCGTCGGTTTTCTTCAGTTGGTTATGATCGATCTGCGGATGCGTCGTGCGGCTCTGGGCATCTGTATTGGCGAAAAACATCTGAGGGGACAGGGGATTGGAAGGACGGCCCTGCGTCTTCTCCTGGACTATGGGTTCACTGTGAAGGGCTTGGAGCGCGTCTATGCCGAAGTGTTCAGTTTTAATCAACGTTCGCAGAAGCTGATGGAACATGTTGGGTTCCAGCGAGAAGGTTTGCTGCGGCAGCACGATTTCCACAATGGAGTACGCCAAGATACCTACATTTTTGGGATACTGAAGCCTGAGTTTTATCAGAAATATGAGACCATTTTCAAACAAGATCTTTCTGTGAATTAGGCTTCTATAGGGGTAATTGGGGAATTTCATGGACGGTTTCAGGAGCATTCAAGAGGTGATTTGCGTTGTTCGAGAACAGCATCACTCACGGATGTCTCTCTGTTTCCCCTTGAAACTCCAAATGTCCAGCCGAATTTACACAAACAGCGCAACATAGCCCGCTCCAGAAGCGAGTTGATCTGCTCTCAATAGTTGTGCTGCTCACCCTTCGCGCCAAAATCCCACCCTTCGAGTCAAAACGTGCTCACTCTTCACGCAATTTACCAAGTGGCTCTGGCTCCTTTGGATACATGGTAATAAGGGTGTAGGCTGAGCAGGTTTTGAGATTTCATGTGGTTCTGGCTCACTTTTGAACCGCCAGCAGTATCGTAGAGGCGAACAAAAGCAGGCTGGCGAGTCTGAGCACGAGGAAGGCTATCGAACCATAGCATACCCCGCACCGCATTGAGCATGGCAGCCATGACGATGGGTTGGGATTGAGTTTTTGCCTCCATTGTCTCAGACGCGGGTCGCTGATCACGTGTCTCGACCTGACCAATGTGTTTCAACTGAAAACGGTAGCCTCTACCCCCAATGGGGATGCAGACCGGGCCGCGTGCTCGCTTAGTGCTTTGTTCCTCGAAGGCGGTAAGAAAAGAGGCGATGCAAGTGGCGCCGCGTTCTGGGAGGCCGTCCCCAAATCCAGGGTTTGGCTCGGTGGTTGAGTTGCACCGTCGCCACCTACATCGCTCGCTCAATTTCACTGGCATTGGCAAAACCCTGTCCAGCGAACGCATCGCGTCGAAAGAGGTGCTCACAAGGCCCAGCCAGCCTTCCTGCAGATTGAGCCTGTACGCCCCCTTGGGAATGACCACGTGCTGGATGCGTGGATGGTCCGTCAGCCAGGTGCGGGTTTCCAGACTGTTGTGACTGGAGAGATTGTCCGCTTCAATGTCAGCCAGCAGGGCGATGTAGCCGTTAGAATTGCGCGCAGCCGCATAACAAGTGATTTTCTTGCCAGTGTAATGCGGGAGACGAGGCCTAGAGCAGGCGCAGCTTCGCTGCAAGAAGCGTGACACGTCGCAACTGAAAAGGTCTGCGCACGAAAAAGCACAAACACACAAAATGGTGTTTTCTCTTTTAAAGATCCCACGTTACTGACAGTATCTCAAGAACGAAAGGAAAACGTATGAGACTGCACAAGGTCGAGCATGGCGATGGCCTCATCTCGCCCCTCCTTATCCGCTTTATCTCCCTGGTGTCGGGTATGCGCCTGCCCGATGCAGCGCGGCTCGTCTTTTACCACAAAAAGTTCTTTGGCGACCCCATGAGTGTTTGGACGCATGCGGCCATGCGTGGAGAAAGCGCCTGGACCGTCGCAGAGCGGGAATTGATGGTGGTCATGACCGCCAAGTGGAATGCATGCCCTTTCTGTATCGGAGCTCACGGCGCGATCGTGGCGCGAGTGCTGGGAAGGCCGCTCGTAGAGGCAACCCTTGAGGATTTCCGGCAGGCGGAACTACCCACGAAACTACAGGCAACCCTCACCTTCCTGGAGATCTTGACCCGGCGACCTGACGAACTGACGGTGAAGGATGCTCGGGCGGTGCTTCGGAGAGAGGTCACACCTCAAGCCTTGGAGGATGCAATCGCGGTCTGCGTTCTCTTTCATATCACCACCCGTTGCGCGGATACCCTCGATTACCAGATGCTCTCTGAGAGAGACTTCGACCGAGCCGCAAAGCGACTCTTGGTCCAGGGCTATGCGTTTGGGAAAGGGAAGACTCCCGCCCATCCCGATCATCGTGCCCTGGCCGACACGGTGCGCCAGCGCGTCCTCGAAGGGCCGGGGGAGACCGATGCCACCCTTCGCCAAGCGATGGCAGAGCGAGCAACCGGAGGCCCCCCCTTGGAGGCACCCTACGACGACCTGGCACGACAGGTTGGCAAGGCCGCCTACCAGGTCACGGATGAGCAGGTGGCAAAGGTCGTCGAACAGGCAGGAAGTGAGAGGGCCGCATTTGAACTGATTGTGGCTTCCGCTCTGGGTGCTGGTCTCCATCGTTGGCAGCGAGGCCTCAACGTTTTGGAACTGGCCCATAAGGCCGCGTAAAGGCACTTTAGGCCAGGCTTTCGAGGCGTCCCTGAACCTTTCTGGTCCATCCCGCAGGGGACGGGAACAGGAGTTCCTAATGCAAAGCCACGCGACCTTTTCGTGAATGGAGCCACGCTTCATAAGCGCAACTTCTGGTAGCAAGAAGCAGTGAGGGCCAACAGGAGACAACGCTTCGGCTGGCCCTCACTGAGAAAATAAACGTGTTTATTTTCTCTTGACAATTTCCTCGTATCGTTCTATACTTATAAAAATAAACACGTTTATTTTTCAAAGAAGAGAGCATGAGAAAGCACGAAAGAGGCGAGATGACCGAAGAGTTGGACGGGAGACTGACCCGCAAAGGCGAATTGGCGCGCCAGCGCATTCTGGAGAGCGCGCTGCGTCTGTTCGGGGACAGGGGTTATGAAGAAACGACGATGCGCGAGATAGCGGCAGAGGCGGGATATTCGCCTGGGCTGACCTATCGTTACTTTGCAAGTAAAGAGGAACTGGTCCTGGTGCTGTATCAAAACTTGGACGAGGAACTCGACCAGTATACACGCGAGCTTCCGCCTACTTCCCTATCCGAGCGGCTTCATCAGACTCTCAGCCAGCAGCTTACATTGCTCGCACCCTATCGAGGCGTATTCAGTGCACTGTTCGGTACTACGCTCAATCCGCATTCCAAAGTGGGAGTGTTTGGCGCAAGCGCCGCAGAGATACGCCGGCGAGCCAGAAAGAGCTATCTGAGAGTTATTCAGGGGGCAAAGGATGCGCCGCGCGAGGCCCAGCGCGAGGATCTGGCAACCGTGTTGTATGGCGCTCATATGGCCCTGGTGCTTTTCTGGCTGATCGATCAGAGCAAAAACGCGGCGCGTACCCGGCTCTTTCTCGCCTTTCTCTGCGATGTGCTCAAGCTCATGCAGCCCGTGCTCTGGCTCTCGCCGGTGAGACAATCCCTGGCCCGGCTGGCTACAATCATTGGTCCTCTGCTTGGTGACGAACGCTATCAGGACGAGGATTACCAGAGCAACGAAGTTTCCTTGTAAAACCAATCTAAAGGACAGCATCGTAGCTTTCATGAACTTTTACCAATTGATCTGCTCAACACGAGATGAGAAAGCCATAGACCAGCTTCAAAAAGAAACATCATAAGCGAAGAGAAGGAGGGAACACAACATGTCATTAGCGCATATTGAAAGCGCTTCGGTCAAACCGCCTCGAATCTTCTGGCTGTTTATGGGACTGGTGATTGTCCTGGCTGCTGACGGAGCCACCGCACTGGTTTTTCACACTACAGCACAAGGGTTCAATAGCGATTTCTCTCTCCTCTATCTGGCCGCTCCCGCTGCCGCCCTGCTGATTGGTATACCCGCCTGGTTCCGCTTTATCGTGAAGCCCAATCGCATGACGATCAAACGAGGGTTGCTGGTAGGCATTCTTAGTAGCATTGCTGCTCATCCTATCATGTGGATGTTGTTTTGGATACCCACGTTGTTCATGCTGCAAGCACTCACCCCGCCGCTGTTCTCATTTCCGCTCCTGGAGATCATTTTTAGCCTGATCTATGGAGGCTGGGCCACGACTTCTATTGGAGCCCTCACCGGCGTACTGCTTATTGTTCTCCAGCGAACCTTGACGCGCGCTCAACAGCAGCAAGTCAGCCGAGAAGCGAAGGCAGTTCAGTGGCGTGAGATGAGCAACGCTAACGCTTTTCACATCGAATCAGGAGAGGAGAATATGCGCCCATGATGAAAACAGAAGGAGTTTCAGTGGGCGCCAGCAAGCAGGCCTTGCCTCTGAGCAATCCTTTTCGCTGTATCGCGGGGATTTATAATGCGATGAGCGTCTTGATAAGCTTTGGTCTGATCCATGTGTGGCGCAAGCGTGTGGCGCGGATGCTGGCTGTGAGCACTGGGGAAGTCGCTCTGGATCTGGGAACCGGTACAGCGGATTTCGCCATCGAGCTCACGCGTGTCTCCGCTCCCGAGGCGCGCATCATTGGGATTGATCTCACATCAGAGATGCTCGCTCAGGCGCAGCGGAAGGTGTGCTTGCTCGGGCTTGGGGCGCGGATCGAACTGCGTGTAGGCAATGGAGAGCAGCTCGATCTGCCTGACAACAGCGTGGACCTCTGCTGTTCTTCTTTTCTCGTACGTACCCTGACGGATCTGGAGCAAGGATTACGGGAAATGCGGCGAGTTGTGCGCCCAGGCGGTCGGCTCATCTGCTTGGAGGTCAGCCACCCGCCTGGCCCCATCTTGCGCGCGCTCTTCCATGGTTACTTCTACACATGTGCGCCTCTCTTCGGCGTCTTGCTTGGCCAGAAGCTCAGCGCCTATCAGTACTTCCCCCAATCTCTGCGTGCCTTTCCCGACGCTCCCCGACTGAAGGCGCTCATGGAGGAATGTGGCTGGATGGATGTTCATTTTCACTATCTCACTGGCGGTTTCGTAGCTCTGCATAGTGCTACAAAAAAGTAAAGGGCCAGGTGCCCATTTACCCACGCGATGCGCAACGAGCTGCTAACCCATAGCGCGCAGGGATAAAAATGTGCCTTTTTAAGAAGAAAGAAGCAAACACTTTCTCTCAAGGAGGCACATATGACCAGTATCGCCGATGGATCAGTGCGTATCCAGACCTCTTCTGAATCCAATCCCACAACGCCCTCGTGGTTCGGAGAAGTCGTGGTGATAACGGCGCATCTTCGCAAGCATGACGTGCTGAACAAGATCAACGAGCAGGTGCGTTTTGCGCGGCGGCGCTTCGGGCACTACGACGTGATCGACTTCCTTGCCATCCTCTTCGGCTATGCCATCAGCGGGGAACGCACCCCGGAGGAGTTCTACCAGCGTCTCCAGCCGTTTGCCGTCCCATTTATGGCCTTATTTGAACGGGATCGGTTGCCCTCCCGTTCGGCGCTCTCCCGTTTCTTAACGGCGTTGACGGAGGCACCTGTTGAAGCCCTGCGTATCCTCTTTCTGGACGATCTACTCGCTCGGCCACTCACGCCCGACCAGCAAGCAGGAAGCCTGCGAGATCGAGCAGGAACCTCCTGGATCGTGTTCGACATCGATGGGACGCGAGAGGCCGCCCGCCAACGCGCTTTACCCCAGACCGATGAACTTCCCCCGCCCTTTCGTCGGTTGGATGACGTGTGCGCCCCTGGCTACCGAGGCCGCAAACGCGGAGAGGTTGTTCGGACACGCGCAGCCATTTCTCAGGCCCATAGCTACCAGTGGCTCGGCTCGTTTGGCAACCGTGGCAACGGGCATTACCGGGAAGAATTGCGCAAGGGGCTCTCTGCCATTGGGTGCTATCTTACGGCATATCAGCTCGAAGCTTCGCACACCCTGCTGCGGCTCGACGGGCAATATGGCACCGGGGCTGTGCTCACCGATGTGGCTGGCTTCGCCTTTGTGACCCGTGGCAAAGAATACCGTGTGCTCGATCACCCGTTGGTTCAGGCGCGTCTGCATCTGCCTCCTGACCAGGTCCAACAGCGCCCAGAAAGCCAGATGGTGCGCAGCCTCTACGACTGCCTACAGGCCCCGGTGGGACCCGAGGGGATATCTTGTCGCGTAGTCGTGGCAACGCATCCAGCCACCAAAAAGAAGAGTCCGGTTGGCGTCACACGCGCAGGCGTTGTTTACGAACTCTTCTTCACCAACCTGCCGCAGCAGGCATTCACCGCTTCCGATGTGGTCGAACTGTATCTGCATCGTGGCGCCTTCGAGCCGACGCTCTCTGATGAAGATCAGGAGATCGATCCGGATCGCTGGTGTAGTCATACTGCTTGCGGCCAAGAGACATGGTGTATCGTAAGCCAATGGGTGTGGAATCTGCGCCTGGAGTTGGGGCACCAGGGAGATCCGACCCCTTTGCGCACGACTGAGTTTGCTCCTGCCATTCCATTACAGAGCAAGCAGGCCGCTACCCATCCATCCTCAGCCGCTCCTGCCTCTGGATACGGTCCACCGACCACAGCCACCTCCTGGAAAACGGGGTGCTTTACCGGAGCCGACTTTCCTCTCCAGCCTGATGGGACGCTCCGATGTCCGGCTGGCAAGCCTCTTCACTCCCAGGAACAACGTCGAGAAGCTGATGGGAGCCTGCGCGTGGTGTACGCGGCCAGCATTCGCAGTTGCCGTCCTTGTCCGCTGCGTGAGCAGTGCCAATGGAATGGCAACGCCACCAAAAAGCCACGCCAGGTCAGCGTGCTCCTGCATCCACTCGCTATCGAAGGGAAGCCGCTTCTCTGGCAGGATTGGAGTCGAAGAGCACATCGACGTGCCTGCATCCACCTGCTTCGCCACCAGCTCGTAGAAATCCAGGCAGAGCCTGGGAATGACAGAGACCCTGCCACTCCCGCCCCACTTTCCCGTGCCGAGCGTGCCCGCACTCGTCTGTCCTGGGCCAAGCGGTTGGCTCGCAATGCGCGCGCGCACTCCGCTGAGCGGGTGACGATCCAACTGTTTGGCATCCCAGCAAGGTTCGCCACGTCTCTCGGTCTCGTCAGCGCCTAAGACTCCAGCCACACTTGTTTTCGTGGAACTCAAGAGCGCCCCGGCCTAGTCGCGTTTTCATCTGGGGAAGGCCCTGGCCGACCTGATAGGCCTCCTTTATCCAGCCAAGGAACTCGGCGTCGAGCTGGTCGGCAGAAGTCAAGACAAAATGGTGCACGAAGAGGCGATGAGTGTAGGGAGAAACGCGGCGGAAGCGCGCACTCTCGACTCGTCGGGGCAAGTCGAGATAGCCTTCCAACCCTCGTTTCGTCAGACGAACTCCTGCAAAAATCCGCTGTTGGCCCTGGAAACCCACTTGTGCCTTGATGGGTGAATAGGTAAAGGGACCGGCGTCGGCAACGGCCTGTGCGAAGGCGTGAAAGAGGGCGACGACCGCTGGGTCTCGGCCTGATATTGTCAACTTGGAACGTAGCTGAACAATGTGCTAACATGGCTTCATGAAAACAACCACCACTGCCCCCGATTACAGAGGCTACCGTTTTCCGCCTGAAATCATCAGCCATGCTGTGTGGCTCTATTTCCGCTTCTCGCTCAGTTTTCGCGATGTAGAAGAGCTTCTGGCACAGCGCGGAATCGTCGTGACCTACGAAACCGTGCGCCAGTGGTGCTTGAAGTTTGGGCAGACGTACGCGAACGAACTCCGCCGCCGTCGCCCTTGGTGTGGGGACAAGTGGCACCTGGATGAGGTCTTTCTCACCATCAATGGGAAAAGGTCGTATCTGTGGCGAGCCGTCGATCAGGACGGCAACGTGCTGGATATCCTGGTGCAGAGCCGGCGGAACACACACGCGGCGAAACGCTTTTTCCGCAAACTTCTCAAAGGGTTGCAATACGTTCCTCGTGTAATCATTACCGATAAGCTGAGGAGCTATGGCGCGGCCAAACGCGAGATTCTGCCTGGCGTAGAGCACCGGCAGCACAAAGGGCTCAACAACCGGGCGGAAAATTCTCACCAACCGACGCGCCTGCGTGAAAAGAAGATGCGGCG
The DNA here is from genome assembly GCF_000178855.1 of Ktedonobacter racemifer DSM 44963. GTDB lineage: Bacteria > Chloroflexota > Ktedonobacteria > Ktedonobacterales > Ktedonobacteraceae > Ktedonobacter > Ktedonobacter racemifer. The sequence continues at coordinate 95,159 of NZ_ADVG01000003.1, forward strand.
GTTCAAATCAACGAAACAGGCTCAACGCTTCCTCTCTGCCTTTGGCCCCATCGCTGGACATTTTCAACTGCGACGACACCGTCTGAGGGCCGGAAAATACCGCGCTCTTTTACAGGACCGATTTCAGACTTGGAATGAACTGACTGGAGCAAAGCGAGTCGCATAACCATAGGTATCCCCCACATCTTCCATGACCCATCAGCATCCTTCTTCGCTATACCTCAGCAATATTCTTCATTTTTCTGGTTAAGTTGACAATACCTTTGTGCTGGTAGTGTTAACTTAAGCATTTTTGTTGATGAGCTCTCACCACTTTGACTCCACTTTTGCCAATTTTCATCTGCAAAAAGGGCTGAAATCTGGAAATCATCCTCACATTGAGGCCCTTTTCTCCCTGGACTGGTTCCCAAAGGCCACTTCAGATGACATTTCAGGAAAGCAGACCTTGGTAATACATCTGCTTAAATTCGTTTGGTGATCGATACGTCAAGTCGGAATGCAGCCGTTGCCCATTATAGACATTGTGGAAGAAGTACTCAATGTTAGCACATGCTTTCTCCAAAGTTTGATAGTCGTTGAGGTTAACCTTATTCTCCATAGAGAATGAGGCACATAGAGGTAGCTATGGAGTTTTCTTTTCAAATGGCATATGTCAAACGAAACCAATATCTCTCTTGCACAACAAAGATTGTCCACCAAGCTGATTAAACACATTTTGTGTCTTTTCTGTCGGGAAATATGGGTCACACGATGCTCTCATGCGCAAACGGCCTCGTTCTTTTTCCTGCGATCTTCACTATGCTGCCACTCCCTCCAATCACCGCAACATAGCACACAAACGCAAGCAGGCTAATACAGATACTACTTGGATATCCTGTATAAAAACCGATGGCCATGCCAATCCAGGTAAAGACGACAGCGAGGATAGCCGCAAGCCCAAGGGCTACAAAGGGGCGACTACTCATCTGGTACGCAATAGCGGCTGGCAAAAGTAATAATGCGAATACCAGGAGTGCTCCCACGGCCAGGGTTGCTTCACTGACGGTGATGGCCAGCAGGACCATAAAACCCAGGCCAAGTGCACGTACTGGCACCCCATGAGCGGCTGCGACATCGGGATCAAGGGATGCAAAGAGCAGAGGCCTCACAAGCAGCAAGAGGGCAAGGATTACCCCGCCACTCACAAGGGCTATCGTACGCAGTTGATCTGCTGATACCCCCAGGATATTGCCAAAGAGCACTGTGACCCCTGAAAAGCCCGTTCCTGTCCCGCTCACGTGCGCGGTAAACAGGCTCAAGAAGAAGACACCTAATCCAAGCACCCAGGAGAGGACCGTGCCAATTGCCACATCTCGTCCCCGCAAGCGCTCACCAAATCCTCCCATCGCAAGTGCCACAACAACGGTTGTGACCATCAGACTGAGGAAAGGATTGATACCCAATGCCGCGCCACCCAGCGCTCCGGTAAAGGCGACATCCGAAAGTGACTCTCCTGCAAACGCCTGGTGGCGCAAGACGACAAAATAACCAACCAACCCGGCAACGATACTCAAGAGTGTTCCGGCAAGGAGAGCCTGGCGCATAAAGTCGTAGCTCAGCATTACCTGGAGATCCTGCCAGAGATTCAGGGTGAATGGGGGCAGTGCTGTGGCAGTGATGATGTTCATATGATCCCTCCTTCTCGTGAATGGACACGTCGGCGTAGGAGAGCCGTTTGGATGAAGCGCACGCCACGGACCAGTACATAGGTGCAAAAGGCAAAGGTGGTAATAAAAAAGCCGACTGGATAGGGAGTGGCGTAGCCAATGGCGAGTCCGACCCAGGTAAAGAGCAGCGCTAAGGTGATCGCGACCAGCACAGCCACGGCAGGGCGAGTTGTGACAGCGTGCGCAATCGCTGCCGGCGTGACCAGGAGCGCAAAGATAAGCAACACCCCAACGACCTGTACGGCGACGGCAACCTCAAGCGCCAGCAGCACAAGGAAGCCAAGGGAGAGGATACGCACTGGTACTCGGTGCGCCGCCGCCACATTGGGGTCAAGGGATGCAAAAAAGAGGGGGCGCGCAATGCAGAACAGAACAGCAAGCAGGAGCAGCGTTGAGCAGGCAATGACTCCCACATCCGCGTCGCTAATGCCGAGCACATTCCCAAAGAGAACGGTATAGACGCTGCCCGCGTACTCGGCTGTGGAGAGATGAATAAAGAGGAAGCCCAGCGCCAGCGAGGCGGTGAAAACAGCTCCAACCGCGATATCGCTCTGGCGATTCTGGCGAGCCGCGCTGTTGAGTGTCTGGATACCAACAGCCGCGAGCAAGCCCGCGAGAAAGAGGCCGATGACGGGCGCGATCCCAAAGAGAGCAGCTCCCGTCGCCCCAGCAAAGCCGACGTTGGCCAGGCTATGACCCGCGAAGCTCTGGTCGCGCAACACCATAAAATAGCCCATCATACCTGCCGCCACGGCGACAAGCGTCCCGGCGAGATACGCGTTTTGCATGAAGTGATAGTGCAAAAGGAGCTGGAGATCGGCGACGAGGTCCCAGGAGAAGGGGTTGGCATCAGCGAAGACGATGTGCATGATAGCTGACCTCCTCTTCGGGTTGCCCAACCACAACGATGCGCCCATCGCTGGCGCGCAGGACCTCAATGGGCGTATTGTAGAGGCGCGAAAGGGTCTCAGTCGTGATCACCTCTTCTGGCTTTCCGACAGCAATCTGCCCATGTGCGACATAGACCACGCGATCAACCGCCGCCAGGATGGGGTTGACATCATGCGCGACAAGCAGTACCGTGGCCCCTGTCTCCCGGCTGATCTGGCGGATCACGCCCGCCACTCCTTGCTGGTTGCGCAGATCCAGGCTGTCGAGAGGTTCATCCAGGGCCAGGATGCGCGGGCGCTTGACTAGCGCTTGCGCGATCAGCAAGCGTTGTTGCTCTCCGCCAGAGAGCTCACCAATTGGTCGATCCGCGTACGCGCTTGCGCCAACACGATCAATGGCCTCCTGCACGCAGTCCGCAGCCTCGCGCTCCTTGCGGCGTTGAAGTAGCGGTAAGGGCAAGCCCCAATGCGCTCCGTCTAGCCCGAGGCGCACAATACTGCGCCCTCGCACACGCACATCGGCCTCAAAATGCCGCCGTTGAGGAACGTAGCCGATGGCAGCATTCCCTCGTTGCGCGGGACGCCCAAGGACCGTAATGTTTCCAGCCGCGAGCGGAAGCAGCCCAAGCATGGCTTTGAGCAGCGTCGACTTGCCTGCGCCATTGGGACCCAGGATCGCCAGAAACTCGCCTGGCTGGACGCTCAGGTGTACCTGCTGCCAGATCCTACGCCCTCCCAGCACAACCGCCGCGTCTTCCACCTGGATAATGGGGGAAAGCTTGGGAGGAGTGGGAACAGGCGAAGGAGAAGAGAATATATCATGCATGTTGTGGTTCCCTTTATGAGTGCGGCAAGCCTAAACTTGCCGCACTCATGCGTTACTTGCCCGTTGCTTGAGCGAGGGCGGTTTCGATGCCTTGGAGTTGTGCTGACTGCCATTCCTCAAACGAGGCGCTCGCCGGGGTCAGCGTCTCCGTGATGGTGGCAACGGGAATGTTGTTGGCCTTTGCCAGGTTGATCAGGGCCTGAATATTATTGGGCGTATTCTGTGAGTTGTAGATCAGGACTTTGATCTGTTTCTGCTTGATCTGCTGCTCGACGGTCGCCTCATCGCCAGCAGCGATATCTTGTCCCTCAGAAACGGCCTTGAGATACGAATACGGCGTGACCAGCTTCAATCCCAGGGCGGGCCCGAGATAGGAGAAGATGCTCTCGGTCGCCCCGACCGGTGTATCGCTATACTTCGCTTTGATGTCCGCGATCAACGTATGATACTGCTTCAACCCGTTCGTGAGAAACGCCTGAGCCGATTGATCAAAGGCCGTGGCATCGCCCGGATCGAGCGTCTTGAGGTCATCGCGGATTTTATTCGCCACGGCTGTCACATAATCGGGGCTGTACCACATATGCGGATTATCACCCTCGTGCTTGCCATTGAAGTCGCCCACATTCAGTTCTTTGCGCCCACTTGCCGGATTGGCCTTCAAGAGCTTGTCCATCCAGGGATCATAGCCCGCACCATTGAAAATCACATACTGCGCGTCAGCGACCACTCTTGCATTAGCCGTGGTTGGCTCATAGCTATGAGGGTCGGCATTGGGATCGACGATCAGGCTGGTAACATGGACATGGCTGCCGCCGACCTGGAAGGCTATACTGCCCCAGAAATTTTCGGCGGCCACAACTTCAATTGTCTTTCCACCATTTCCAGTGGACGAACCCTGAGCGTTACTCCCACCACAGGCCGCGAGGACCAGCAGGAAGAACATACTGATAAGTGCAGACGGAAACACTGCACGACGCGAGGGAGACATAGGAATCCTCCTTGAACAAACAAAAATAGATAACGTAGACAACCTGTAATTAGAAACATCACCTAACTCGTCAAGATGCTCAGACTCTTGTTTAAGAAAAACCCTTCGACGAGGGTTTTCATGAGCTATACGATGTTTGTAGCTATCGATACAACATATCAATATGCCTCTACAGTATCATTTATTGAGATGCGGTGTCAATAGCTAATGAGACAAAATATCAAAATAACTCGAGAGAATAGATCCTCATACAAACGATACGCATGGAATCCATTGCCAGGGAGAAGAAAATAACGCTATTTTTGGCGGCTCATGCCTATCTGTATATATGCTCATATGAACCTGTATTGACTTTTAATAGAATTATTCGCAAATACTTTCATTTTTCTTGACATAGACAGAGAAGCATGGTACAGTGTCTCGAAAATTAATGATACATAATATCATTAGTTGGTTGGAGCATTGTAATCTGTTCATGGAGGATCTATGATGCACATGGAGAAGGCGCTACGAGAAGCACATAGGGTGTCTTGGTTAAGTAGTTATCAATGTAAACAGCGTTTGTTCTTTGGTTTCTTCCTGGTACTCAGTGTATTACTCCCTCTCGCGGACTGTGGAGGCGAGAGCCAGGCCGGCAACGCCAGCGGCGGAAAAGTACTAAGCGTGGTCGCTGGCGAGAATTTCTGGGGCAGTATCGCCACACAACTTGGTGGGACCCATGTGGACGTCAAAAGTATCGTCAGTTCTCCCACTGGCGATCCCCACGACTATGAGAGCACCAACGACGATGCACGCGCGATTGCGCAGGCTGATTATGTGGTGCTCAACGGAGCGGGCTACGATACCTGGAGCAGTAAGCTCCTGGACGCCAACCCTTCTGACAACCGCAAAGTCCTGGATGTGGGTAAGCTGGTGGGCAAGAAAGAGGGCGATAATCCCCACCTCTGGTACAACCCGAAGTATGTGCAGCAGGCTGCCAGGCAGATCACTGCTGACTATAAGGCGATGGATAGCGCCGACGCCAGCTATTTTGATCAGCAATATCGCGCCTTTGAGGTTGCTTTACAGCCCTATCTCAACAAGATTGCCGACATCAAGGCGAAGTACGCAGGTGTGTCTATTGGTATCTCCGAATCCATTTTTGTCTACATGACGAACGCCCTTGGACTCAAAGTCATTACGCCAGAAGCCTACTACACCGCTGAAGCCAATGGCTCTGACCCCCCTGCAAGCTCTGTCGCCCAGTTCAACGACCAGGTGACGAAGAACGAGATCAAGGTCTTCATTCTCAATGTGCAGACCATCGATAACAGTGTCAAGAATCTGCAACAGCAGGTGGCGAAGGCCAGTATTCCAGTTGTCGAGGTCTCCGAGACGGTACGACCCTCCACTAGCAGATTCCAGGATTGGCAGCTTGCCCAGCTCGACAAACTTGAGCAGGCACTGAGTCAGAGTAACAAGGGCTAACAAGGAGAGGAGCGACGAAGTGACAGGTCCAGCAGAGACAGAACACACTACAGAGACAACGACCAGGCAGAAACAAGAGGTTCGCGCTCACGCGCTTGAAGCGCATGGTCTGACAGTGCAGCAGGGAGACCGCACCATCTGGCGTGATGCCTCCTTCACTATTCATGCGGGGGAGTTTGTCTGCGCGCTTGGCCCAAATGGCGCAGGCAAAACCACGCTCCTGCGCCTGGTGCTTGGTCTGATATCGCCAGCGCAAGGAGAGATACATGTGCTGGGAGTGCCCCCCAAACGTGGCAACCCCTTGATTGGCTATGTTCCACAGCGGCGCACATTGGACGCACATCTGCGGGTATGCGCACGCGATTTTGTCATGCTAGGCCTCGATGGACATAGATGGGGCGTTGCCTCGCCTTTTGTGTCCTCGCGACAACGCCAGGCACGCCGCGAAGCAGTAGAGGCGGCGTGTGAGGCAGTGGGCGCTACCAGCTATATCAACCGCCCGGTCGGGCAGCTCTCGGGTGGTGAGCAGCAGCGCCTGCTCCTGGCCCAGTCCATCCTGGGTCAGCCGCACCTCTTGCTGCTCGACGAGCCCCTGGCTAGCCTGGATATCCGCAACCAGTACGCCATCGCGCACCTGGTTGGCACAGTCGCGCAGGAGCACCAGATGACGGTCCTCCTGGTCACCCACGATATCAACCCGTTGCTGCCGATGACGCAGCAGGTGCTCTACATCGCACAGAAGCAAATCACACTTGGCACGCCCGAGGAGATTATTTCGACCGAGCGTCTCTCGCGCCTCTATCGCGTGCCTGTTGAAGTCATGCGCGATAGCCGAGGGCGTGTGCTAGTCTCTGGTTTAGAGTTGGGAAGATAAACACGGACAAAGAAGAGAGAAGGAAGGAACTTCATACTGATGCTGCACACAATCAATTTGCTGCTCCCTTTCCTGTCCCAGGCACAGATGGGACACGGCCTGGTCGTAGCGAGTAGCCCGACCTTGTCCTGGAACCTGGTCGCCGACTTCGGAGAGATCTTTCGCTATGCCTTTATGCGCAATGCCTTTCTGGCGGGAACACTGGTGGCGATTGTCGCTGGCATTGTTGGCTATTTTGTGGTCCTGCGCGGACTCTCCTTCGCGGGCCACTCTCTCTCGCATGTCGGCTTCGCAGGGGCAACCGCGGCGATCCTCGTAGGATTGAGTTCGCTCTACGGTCTTCTCGCCTTCACTATTGGCAGTGGCATGATCATGGGCTGGCTAGGAAAGCGCTTACAGGGTCGCGACGTGGTCACAGGTATTGTGCTCTCCTGGATGCTTGGTCTGGGAGTACTCTTCCTATCGCTCTACAAGGGCTACGCGACCCAGGCCTATGCAGTGCTCTTTGGTCAGGTGCTCGGGATCAGCCAGCGAGATGTAATCGTTACCTTGATTACTACGATTGTGACGCTCGTGGTCTTGCTTGCGATCTATCGCCCCTTACTCTTCGCTTCCCTGGATGAAGAGATTGCTGAGGCACGTGGGGTACCAACCCAGCTGCTCTCGCTCCTCTTTATGATTGTACTGGCCCTGGCGGTCACAGCCGCGACACAAGTTGTGGGTGTCCTCATGATTTTTGCGCTTCTGGTCACGCCTGCGGCGATTGCCGAACGCCTGACTACACGTCCCCCCCTGACCATTCTCTGCTCTATCATCCTCTCCCTTCTCTTCACCTGGCTTGGGCTGTTCGTCTCATACTATCTTCCTTATCCGGTCAGCTTCTTTATCACCACCTTTGCCTTTACGACCTATCTTCTGGTGCGCATATGCCCAGCATTTCTACGTAAGCAGAGCAAAGAGTATGAGGGGGAAGGAGAGCAAGAAGATGAGGCAGTGTTTGGCGCATGCACAATAAGCGCGTCGCCCTCGTTTTCCAGGCCCTTGACAAACCCTAAAGAGACGTTGTATCATTAAATAGTGAAGAAACAACAAGAACCACTTGAGCCAACAACTCGTACTGGCGGACTATTATTGGTGCCCATCGATCCTGGGGCGATAGAGGAGGTTCGCTCTTCTGGTCCCTCAGAGGAGCTGCTTTCCCTGGTCGTCACGATGTTTCAAGCCCTGGGTGATACCACACGGGTCAAAATACTGTATGCTCTGATGCGCCATCCGCTCTGCGTGCGAGACCTGGCGATTCTGGTACATGTGTCAGAGTCAGCGGTCTCCCATCAGCTTCGGCTGTTGCGTGATCGTCGGCTCGTCAGACAGCGTCGCGTGGGCAATATTATCTACTATTCGCTCGACGATGAGCATCTTGCGGTCCTTTTCCGCGAGGCCGAATATCATGCCGACCATGTCCATCAAAATATTCCTCATCACCCATATGTCTCTATCTTTGAGGAACGCTCTGCACGCCGTGACCAGGAAAGATTGTGAGCTATCACTATGATCGCACAGACCATTTACACTGCCTTTGATCGAGCGGGACAGCGCATCACGCGCCCACGGCGCTTGATCGCAGATCGCCTGGCGGAGCTGGCTGCCAGCGGTGCAGATTTCTCGCTTGATGATCTCTGGCACGACCTGCGCGAGCAAGACCCTCACTTTGGACGCGCGACCCTCTATCGTTCAATAGAGGTGCTGGTCAATCAGGGATTACTAGACCGAATTACCTATGCCGATGGGTCACATCGCTATCATGTCTGTCATGATAACACCCATTATCACCTGACCTGCGTCCAATGTCGACGCTTTGTTGAGGTCGATCTGGATGTCTCCGTTGAACAGTTTGCCTCCGTTTGTCACCAGACCAATTTCTCGCTTGAGGGCCTGACTCTCACCCTCTTTGGGCGTTGCGCCCGTTGTCGCAATGAACAAGGAGATGCCCCCAGATGAGGAAGGAGGCATCTCTAAATTTAGCAAGCAGGAGCCGGCAGCTCTGCCGTTCTTTCGGCAGGTAGAAATCCATCGAAGACACATTCTTGCAGGATTTGAGGGAGAGGAACGTCTGCAAGCAACCGTGCCTCGAGATAGTCATAAAGCGCTCGAATCTGCTCAGTTGTATTGAGCGAGTGGAACCAGGTCGATGTGCCATCGAAGATGAGCAAGGCCACGTTGGCCAGCGAGCATGGTCCCAGGCACGCCGAGAAGGTCAAATGGACCTTGTTGCGCAGTTTGCGCCGCTCCCACTCCTGGTGATAGAGATCCTCAGGCACTGAGGCGAAGCCCCGCTCTGTCTTTCCACAGCAACAACCATGCGCGCAGATAAAGAGCTGTCCTCGTTTCTGTACGACTTTGATCAACTTTCCATCGTCTCGCATGACTGCCGTGCTTGTCACTCGCATTACACGTTCCATTTTTGCCTTTCTGGACACGAAGGAGAAAAACTCGCCGTGTGCCGAGGGAGGCCAACGGCACACGACGAGTCACGAAGAGCAAGAACTAGTTGAAGGGTATGCTCTGCTCAGTAGAAATTGGTTGCAAGCAGGCTTGAAGCTGTTCCGCAAGCTCGGCTTTCTCGAGGTTCTGACCAATGAAGACCCCGCGTAGCAACTCGCGTCGCTGCAACTTGAAGGGGCGAATACGCAAGAAGCCGGGAGTGAACTGGAAGACATGTATGGTCTGTGGATCATCCACAAAGGTCACGAACCCCTTGGCACGATAGACCTCTTCCGGCAACTCACCCAGGAAATGCTCAAACCCTGGCACGCACCACCAGTTGATCAAGGGGAAAGCTCACAGTGTGAAGAGATTCGTGGGCATGCCCGTGCGCATGGTAATGCTCATATTCATCATGCTCATCATGCGCATGATAGTGCTCATGTTCATCGTGCTCATCATGCGCATGATGAGCATGGCTCTCCTGGCCTTGAGGCACGATATCGCGCTCGAAGCGTGCCTTTCCCAGGTGTAACGCGTGCAGAAGCAAGGTCTCTACACCTTCTTCGGGCAGCCCCTCGACGGCGGCAAAGACACGCGCTTTCGGCGCATAGCGTGGCACCCACTCCAGGAGTGCTTGCCGCCATTCCTGGTCGATCAGGTCACACTTGTTCATGATCAGCGCATCGGCGAACTCAATCTGCCTACGCGCCAGCTCCAGATTACCAGCCAGCTCAATGATGCGCTTGCTGTCCATCACCGAGATGACACCGCCAACTGTGACCTTCTGCCATAAGAAAGGATCCGTCAATTCATCAAGCATATCAGCCGGATCGGCCAGGCCGGTTGCCTCTAAGAAAACCAGGTCAACGTCCGGGCGGCGTGCCATCTCCAGAATCGCGGGGACCAGTTCCTCACCCGCCGTACAGCATACGCAACCATCGGTCAACTCGGTCATCGCAAGTCCTTCATCGCGGAGCGCCTCGCCATCAATGGAGACATCGCCAAACTCATTGATAATGAGACCTGGCTTGAGGCCCTGCTCAACACACCAGCCAAGCATCTCGCCCAGCACAGTCGTTTTGCCACTCCCCAGGAACCCGACGAGCACATACACTGGAATGCGCTGATCAGCACGCTTCTGTGTAAGCATACTCATAGACTGTCTCTCTTTCTACTTGCCTCGTGGTGGGGTACACACGGTGACCAGTCCGCCCTCGGTGCCAATCGCGACATACTGATCATTGGGCGACCAGGAGAGCTGACTGATACCGGAGCCGAAGTCGGCCTGCACCAGCGGGCGGCGTGGACGCTCAATATTCCAGAAGATCACTTTCCCCTCGTTACTGGCGGCGGCAATGAGTGAGCCTTTGAACTGAAATGCCAGGGCCGTGATCAGGTTAGCGTGTCCCTCAAGCTCAATAGGCTTGCTGCCAGCTGGTCCCTTGCCCGAGCAGTCCCAGACCGTAGCCGTTGTACTGCCACCGGTTGCCAGGTAGCGCCCGGTACTGTTCCAGGAGAGCTCGCGTACCTTGGTGGGATAGCCCCACATTTGCAGGTCCTCGCCACTCTGGAAGATCCAGAAATGCACGGTCGCATCCTGGTCGCCGGTCGCGATATGCTTGCCATCGGGTGACCAGGCCATGGTCAGGATCGAGCCTTTCCACTCGAAGCGCTCCAATGGCTCATCTTTGTCGATGCTCCAGAACGTGAGGCTTCCATAGGCTGCCGAGGTCAGCACATTGCTGGAAGGCTTCCAGCCAATATCGGCGATGGTGCTGCGATGATCGGGATACTCGCGCAGCAATTTCCCCTCCGCCGAGTCCCAGAGGCGGAGCTTGCGCCCAGCCGCCGTGGCGAGCAGATTCCCCTGGGGATTCCAGGCCAGGTGCTCCACCCAGGCACCACCACCAGGCAGCGAGAAGCGTTCCTCGCCCGTCTGCGGATTCCAGAGCTTGACCTTGCCATCCTGCCCCACACTGGCAAGAAGGCTACCATTGGCATTCCAGCCCAGCTCACAGGTTCCAAAGCCGTGACCTGTCAGGGTATGCGCGACCTGGCCTGTGCTGCCAGAGAAGATGGTGATGGGGCCACTGACCGAGGCTGCCGCAAGCCATAGCCCATCGGGTGACCAGGCCAGGGAGTTGACATGATCATCCAGGTGCTCTAACCACCGCTGGCTCGAGGTCGGATCAAGCAGCCGTTTTGAATGTAGTCTTACGCCAGGCATGCTTTAAATCCTTTGTTCAACTGCTCTCGATTGAGGTTGCGACCAATAAAGATCAGTGAGTTGCGGCGTGGCGTACTGCCCCAGGCTCGGTCAGGACGACCATCGAAGAGCATGTGAACGCCCTGGAAGACATAGCGTTCCTCAGCCCCTTTGATGCTGAGCACTCCCTTCATGCGGAAGATATCGGGACCCTGGGTACGCAATAGTTCTCCCAGCCACTCATTGAGTTTGCGTGGATCGAGGTCGCCCGAAACATCAATACCAACGGAGGAGACTTCGTCGTCGTGCTCATGCTTAGGCTTGTAGTCGTGTGCCACCACAGCAGTCAGAGGACCATGCTCAGAGCGCAGTTCGAGCTGAAATTCTGTGGGATGATGCTGGGTATAGAGTGCATAGAAACCAGGCTGCGCAATTGAGAGCGTATAATTGAGTTCCTGTCCCTCCAGTGCCAATTGATAGAGGGTATCTGTCCTCTCAAGCACTTCACCAGGTCGGCACACCTGCTCATCATTGGAGAAGAGCAGCACCGCATCCATCGTGCGCTCAGCCAGAGTAGCAGTCGTCGCCTTCTGAGCTGAAAAAAGTGCGACGTTGATCTGCGGATCAGGTCCGGGCTGAAGCGCAAGCTGATACGTTCCCGCCTCCAGCGCGTAGATCCCACCCCACTCGAAGGGATACTCTGGCTCCATGAACTTTGGATCTACTTCCATAGCACGATCCAGATTGAAGCCACCCACATGGAGGATCTTCTCAACATTAATCTCCGCGTTGTGCGTGCGGTAGATCTTCGCCGCGGCATTCATGCTCTTCATGCGTGCCTCAAGCTGGTCCACATCCTCAGGGGCAACCAGGTCGATCTTGTTGAGCAGGATCACATCGGCGAAGGCGATCTGCTCCTTGACCTCGCTGCTGTCATCAATGTGCTCCCAGACGTGTTTGGCGTCAACGAGCGTCACGATGCCATCGAGACGCATCTTGCTCTGCATCTCGTCATCAACAAAGAAGGTCTGAGCCACAGGGCCGGGATCAGCCATGCCCGTTGTCTCAATGAGGATGTAGTCAAAGCGATCTTTGCGCTTCATCAGGTTGCCCAAAATACGGATGAGATCTCCACGTACAGTACAGCAGATGCAGCCGTTGTTCATCTCAAAGATCTCTTCCTCGGCACCAATCACAAGATCCTGGTCGACACCAACCTCGCCAAATTCGTTCTCGATCACTGCAATACGCTTGCCATGCTCGGCGGTCAGAAGAGAGTTGAGGAGGGTCGTCTTCCCCGAACCCAGGAAACCTGTCAGAACGGTCACTGGGACCTGTGCCTGTGTTGTCATACGTATCTATCCTTTCTGTTCATCGTGCTTCCGGCTCAAGAAGGTCTTGATTGCTCTGAGCCTGGTCTACCTGTGTATGCGTTTTGAGTGCCAGGTGATGGTGCCCATTGTTGAGCAATTCCCCATCACACGAGGGATCAACCAATAATGGTGCCGAGCGCGGCTCCGGTGAAAGGGCCAGGCTCAAGATCTCTTGAATGGGCTGCCAGCCACAATGGCGATAAAAGGCCCGCGCCCGCGCGTTTTGTGCTGTCACGTAGAGCTGCATATGCGAGGATCCATGCTGTGTCGTCCAACTCTTCGCCTCTTCCATCAAGCGCTGTGCTAGTCCTGCGCCCTGTAAGCCTGGATCGATATAGAGCGCGACCAGTTCCACCCAACTGCGATGGCGAAAGAGGGGGGAGTCGAGATGGTTCTCTAAAAGCAACAATCCCACAGGACGCTGTCCCTCCCATGCCAGCAGCCAGAACGCGTTCTCAGTCTCATGCGTGTGAAGAAAATGTTCCCTCAATAAGGCTCGCCAGTCGTCGGCCAGTGCGAACTGCTCATTGAGTGAGGCGTTATATGCATGCAACGCGGCAAAGAGCGTCGCGACAGCCTCAAAGTCATCGCGCGTGGCCGGGGCAAGACGCAGACGTTCCTGCTCGATCTCCTGCAAACGTTGATTCACAATCAAGTGCAATCCTTTCCAGGGTCTAAAGTGCCTTTATGCAGTGACTCAGACATGCTGTGAGCGAGATGGCGCTGGCAAACAGCAGGCACACCCGCTGGCGTGCGAGATGGGACTGGAACGTTGAAGCGTGGTCTCGCGCTCCCCGGACCTGGCCTTGGCAGCCTTCTTAAAGGCAAAACGTGAGATCTGACGTATCGCTTCCGTTGCGCACGCGGGACACCATGCTGTATCATCGGCCTCGCGTACCGGTCGCAACTCATCGAAGTAAGTTCGACACTTCGGGCATACGAACTCGTAGACTGGCATATCTCACTCCTTCCTTGATATCGCTTGTTAATGATATTACGTATCATTAACAAGCGTTGTTGAAAGTATACCGGATCGCCCTGCTTTCTGTCAATGATACGCGGTATCATTAGCATTTTCTCAGTTCTCTTTTGCTCTTGCCTCGGCTCGCTACGCAGGCATACAGGCTTTTCTGAGAAAAGACTCAAATGCTATCACTCCAAAGCGGGTGCGGTAGAACCGCTCCTCAATTACTGTGTTGAGGGGGCAGATGAGTATGTCGTCGTGGATATGACGGCTGGTGCAGATACCTTTGCGGGTTGTGTTGCAAGAAGTGAGAAAAATAAGATGAGCAGAGAGCGCCTCAAGTCACCTTTCTCGCCCGTCTGTTTGGAGTGGCGGCCTAAGCCCAGCAAGAAAAAAGAGTTTTACCTGCTCGTCACCTTGGAAGTGGAGACGTCTGATCCTACCCCTGAAACGCACAAGCAGATCGTTGGCGTGGATGTTGGGATGCGATATCTCGCCGTCACGGCGACGATGCAAGGCGATTGTACCTTCCATGCTGACATCTCTCCTATTGCCAAGTCTCACCACTATGCACGACTGAGAAAGCGTCTGCAAAAAAAAGGCACTCGTTCCGCGACGAGAAGGCTCGTCGCCATCAGTGGACGAGAGAGACGGTTGAAAGCAAACGTCAATCATGTTGTGAGTAAGCGGATCGTCCTAGAGCACCCACAAAGCTTGATTGGACTGGAGCATCTGACAGATATTCGTGAGCGTACCAAACGACGGAAAGGCAAAAAAGCCAGTGCAAAACAGCGAAAAGCCAATCGTACCTTCTCCAAATGGGCTTTTGGTGAGCTGCACGCGATGATCGCCTATAAAGCGCTCTTGCATCGAAGTATGGCGATCAAGGTGGATGCCAACTCTACCTCGCAGGCCTGCCCCAAATGTGGGCACACCTGCAAGGAGAATCGTCCTCACAAGGGATTGCTCTTTGTCTGTCAGAATTGTCAGTATACCCTCCATGCCGATCTGGTTGGCGCGAGGAATATTGCCATGAGAACGCTTCTTATCCGGCAAGACTGGATAGGAACGGGCCTCTTGTCAGTACGCCCTGATGTGTCGGACGATGAAGCCAAAGTAGCACGCCTGAAAAGGTATGCTGAGTTGCGGTGGAGTTCAGACACAAGCCCTCGGCTTTAGCCGTAGGGTATCTGACTTGTTAGTATCATATCTCATATCCCCTGGTATGTGAGCACCAGGGGCAGTGATTAGCCTCAATCAGCTGGCATTATTGCTGGTTCGATCATGATCTGTGTTGGCTTGAGGCGGCTCTGATAGCTTCTCAGCATGACGATAGCTATCAGCAAGAAGCCTATTGGCAGGCCGCCTAGTAGAATTCGGAAGCCGAGAATGGTGTTCGCATGTTGCACTTTGAGATGCTCGTCATAACCGCTTACGACAAAGAAGATGGCCATAACGGCATATTGCAGAGACAGGCCGAGGCGAACAATAAAGCCATTCATGCCCAAGTACATGCCCTCGCGCCTGCGGCCAGTTAGCTCGGCGTCATAATCAATTACGTCGGCGAGCAGAATGTTGAGCAGCACCAGGAAGCCGGCGATGGGGATGCCCAGGAACGCGCCGGTGATAATGACGCTGGTGGGATTCGTCTCAAAGAGAAAAGCCAGCGTAATCAGCAGATAGAGCAGCGTGCTGATCATGGCCGCGCGAATCGTTGAGATGCGGGTTGCGATCCTGGCCCAGAGAAACGACATAGGGATAGCAACAATAAAGATGCTGCCCAGGAATAGCGTGTTCTCCAGGGCATTCAACGAGACCACATATTTGGTATAAAAGGCAGAAACGGTCGTAAAGAGGGTCGTGGAGAACTGAATCAAGAAGTTCGCCACAACATAGGGAATAAAGCGCGGATTACGAAACGTGGAGGTGACGGCCTCACGGAAGCTGAAGGACCGCTCACGGTAGGCGGGATTCTCAAAGCTGCCATAAACCGAGACATAGAGCGAGACCACACCAATCCCAGCAAAAACCAGGGCCATGGTCTGCCATCCCAGGGTCTGACCCAGGGACTTCGAGAGAGCCACACCCACCATCAGGCCGAGAATGGCAAATAGCTGCAAGAGCGCGCCAACATACAGCCGCGTCCGCTTTTCCTGATACATTTCAGGAAAGAGGCTGCCAAAATTGAGCGCAGTAACCGTAAAGCAGAGATCAAAAATGAAGGTCAAGACCAGGAAATAGATCAATAGTCCCTGAGGCCCCAAAGCAGGCGGGGCAAAGATAAAGTAGAAGGTCACACAAAAAGGAAGCGCGCCACCAATAATAAAGGGGAGACGCCGCCCCCAACGCGTATTGGTACGATCGCTAATATGGCCAGCCAGCAGATTTAAGACCGCATTGATGAGGCCATAGGCAATCAAGCTGGCGGAGAGGATCACGCCCGAAACATGCAGCTCCGTCACATAATAATAGACGGCAACCGTATTGAAGGCGTTCCAGAGCAGGTTGGAGCCAAGCTGGTGCGTGCTATAGGCGATGCGCTTACGCACAGGTACCGGCTGAGCGAGAGTCGTTATCTCGTTCATCATCGAACCTCATTAAACTTCTTAGCTATAAAGTGCGGTGGGGAAGAAGTGCAGTTGTCGAACGGAGAGCAGCTTAAAGGCTTCGGCGTAGCGTACCTCGTCTGCTCTGGCTTCCATATGACCAGCCTGGTAGAGTTGTTGGGCCTGGTAGGCAAAGAAATTGCTTAAGAGGGGCCATTCCGCGTTCTCAAACTGGCTCTTGTGTGCCAGGATGGCTGAGAGCTTGCGCTCCCAATAGGAGGTCACATCGATATAGGTGTTGGGGTGACTGCTCGCGTAAAAGGCGATCTGCGGCACGGTATATGGCTCACCAGCTCCACGCTGAGTCGCGTTGTTACCGGAGAAGAGCATGGCATGCACGACCGCGTGGCCAGTCTTGATATGGTCAGGGTGGGCCTCGTAGGGCATCCAGGGATCCACAGTCATTACCAGTTCAGGACGATGCTCGCGCAGAATAGGAATCAGGCGCTGAACGACCTCTTGCTCTGTATACTGGCCCGCATCTGGAAAACCCAGTTCCAACTGCTCAGAGACACCAAGCAACTTCCCGGCGTTGAGCCTCTCCTCACGCCTGATCTCGACGATCTCCTCACGGGACATGGTGAGATTTGGCACTCCAGCGCCACCATCAGTGACGGTCACAAAGACGATCTTGCAACCACGTTCCGCAAGCGCCAGCAGCGTTCCTGCCGCTCCAACCTCGTTATCGTCGGGATGTGGCTGTACGCACACGACAGAGCGCACATCTAACAAATCCGGGAGTCCTAAAAGCTTACGAATATCCAATAGATAAGACCTTTCATAGATAACATCTTATCAAGAGCGCGATTATTGCTACGCTAACAGCAACAAGTCATACTATGACTACGCTTCGATAAAGTATTTATTCACGCCTGCTCCCTGCGGTATTATGGATTGGCACGCGTCTCGTCCCCAGCGTCGTACCACCGTGAGCCCGAGGTTCCATTTACTAATGCAAAAGCCTCAATTGCAAATATAGGCTTTTGGTGTGTCATATAGCTGTCTTCAGGCTTTATATCACAGCTTATCTCTTGTTAATAGACATATAACCCTCTATTCTTGCATCAGTGTCGTAAAGTATAGTTGCTATCCAGAAAAAAAGAGCATGGCCGGCTCGGGTAGCATCGCATGCATGCACAGAACGATGGATATACTCACTCTAGGAGGACCATCTATGGTCTCTGTCATCAATATTCAGGATATCTCGATGATCTATAAAGCCCCGGTGCGAGAGGCTGGTTTGCGTGCCGCGTTAGGCTCGCTTGTTCACCGAAAATACCGCGAGATACAGGCTGTGCGTGATATCTCATTTGAGCTTGAAGCGGGCGAGGTAGTGGGCTTTATTGGTCCTAATGGCGCCGGGAAGACTACGACGATGAAGATTCTGAGTGGTATCTTGCACCCAACCGGTGGCACAGTCAATGTGCTTGGCTTTACTCCCTGGCACCGGGAAACCTCTTTCTTAAAGAACATCGCCTTTATCCGTGGTAGCCAGCCCATCGGTGGCCCAAACGAACTGACGGTACTTGATTCACTACGCTTCCAGCAGCTCATCTACGAAATCTCTGAGACGGCTTTTCATAAAGGCCTGGCTCTCCTGGTAGAAATGCTTAAATTGGAGCCGCTGCTTAAGCGCCAGATTCGTGCCCTCAGTCTGGGGGAGCGCATGCGCTGTGGGCTGGCCCTCGCACTCATCTATCAGCCACGTATCCTCTTTCTCGATGAGCCGACGCTAGGCCTGGATGTGACCGCGGTCAGTATGATACGCCGTTTTATCACAGACTATAGCCAGCAGACAAAGGCAACCATCCTTTTGACTAGCCACTATATGGCCGATGTCGAGGAGCTCTGCAAACGTGTCGTGCTTATTGACCACGGAACCTTGAGATATGATGGGGGGCTGGAGGGCCTCTCCACATCCTTCTCGACCTCTAGAATACTGACAGTCACGATCGCCGAAAAGGTGACCCCGAAGTGGAATATGTATGGTGAAGTCATAGAAGCGGAGCCAGGCAAGGCTACACTGTGCGTCCAACGTGAGCAGGTCGCGACCGTCTCCGCACGGTTACTCTCCGAACTTCCTGTCGTTGATTTGGCTATAGGAGGCATTCCTCTGGAGCAGGTGATAGATCAAATTTATCAGGAAGGCAGGATATGATGCGCATACTCCGCTTACTCGCAATCACGACGCAGCGTGAAATCCTGCAATGGCTGACCGGGCGAGCCTTCGTGATTACTCTGATGATCAACCAGGCAATCGCGCCCCTGATCGGACTCGCGGTCTGGTCGGTCGCTTTACCCGGAAATAGTCAAATCTCAACCTACTATGTCGCGCTGTTAGCCATCCAGTTGATGACGGTCTCTTATGAAAACCATACATTCTCTAATGCTATCTATGATGGGACATTCAGCCAGGAGTTGCTGAAACCCCAGCCTACGGTGCTGGGACAGCTCGGTACGAATATCGCGATGCGCCTCTGGCACCTGCTGTTCGGACTGCCAATCATCATCCTTGTGGGCGTGATTACTCACACCACCTGGGATATACGCATGCTTCTTCTGGCACTGCCCGCCCTGCTTCTGGCGGCAATACTGCGTTTTCTCTTTACCTATCTCTTCGCCCTTTCAGCCTTCTGGACTGAGCAGGCGCATGGTATTGTAGGTTTGAGCGAGTCCCTGGTCTTTCTGCTGGGTGGGTCGGCTGCGCCCATCACACGCTTTCCTTCCAGCCTGCGTCCACTTGTGGAGGCTCTGCCCTTTCACGCCTTACTCGGTTTTCCGGCCGAAATCATGAGTTCCAACCTAGACTATAAGCAAATTTTGGGAGGCTATGTCTGGCAGGTGTCCTGGATACTCGTCTTTCTACTGGCCGTTAAGGCAACCTGGCGCGCAGGCTTACGACGTTATAGCGCCATTGGAGGGTAAAGATCTATGAAGCTTTTACAGTTGCTGGGGATGAACTTCTCGCTCTCGTTACGCCGCGAGCTGGCCTTTCGGGCGAACTTGGTCTTTCAGCTACTACTGACTACACTTAATATTGCTTCCGGCTTTGTGGTTTTGAGCGTGATCTATACGCAGACGCAAACGCTGGCCGGTTGGAGCCTCGGAGAGTCGATTACCCTGCTGGGAACCTTTCAGGTCAGCAGCGGGATCTTCTCGACCTTTGTGGAACCCAATTTGAGCTGGTTCGCGGGACAAGTCCGAGATGGCAAGCTAGATCACGTGCTGCTCCAGCCCGCGCCGAGTCTCTTTATGGTCAGCCTGGGGAAATGCGCGCCGTTCGCGCTCTCCCAGGTAGCACTGGGGCTTCTAGCCACGATCCTGGGCATTGTGCAGATGGGAGCCCTACCCTCGTGGTGGGGCATTCTAAGCTGGTTGCTCCTGCTTGCCGTGGGAATCGTCATTGCCTGGGCGATACGCGTTCTACTGGCCAGTCTCGCCTTCTGGTCCCCAACCGCCGAGCTGGACGTGTTTTATTCCGCGCTCTGGCAGTTTGGTCGCTACCCAGTTGATATCTACCGCCAGCCCCTGCGCTTCTGCCTGACCTATGTCCTCCCTTTCGCCTTTCTGGCGACCTTCCCTGTCAGCGCACTGACCAGTCACGCCGATCCCTTCCTGCCACTAACTGGCCTGATCGTTAGCAGCATAGCTTACCTTTGTGTCACGCTGGTCTGGCGAGCGGGTCTGCGCCGCTATACCAGCGCGACAAGCTGACGAGAATGTCTGCGTCTATCTACGTTAACGGTGGGTCATACTAGCGACCCATGGCTAACGTGGATAGTCTCACACACTTTGAGGCCTCATACTCGCATTGGCTTCCCGTTGGATAATGAATAGCCGTGCAATGAGGATAACTCCCCAGAGCGAATCGACGCCGCCAGATAGGCGTTCGAAAACTCCGGCAATGGGGCTGTGTTGCGCGTTTAGAGTACCATAAACAGCGACAAAAACGATCATTAATACCCCAGTAAGCACGGTATACGTCGCCCAACCACGCCAACGCGGTTCCCTGGCGAAGCGCCTGGCGATGATGAAGCAACCGGTCGCTGAGGCGAGAAAGCTCACAAACGAGAAGATAATATGAATCATTCCCGAGGTGGTAGGGATTGTAAGAACTATCGCTCCTGGGGGATAGCCGTACGCTGGATCCTGTGAGAATATTCCCAGCATGATAAAGCTCAAACCGCTAATAGAGCGGAAAATAGGATACCACGTTACCCCCAGGCCTCCTCTAAGGACACTTCGCGTGGCTGGGACCGTACAGAGGCCAATCAAACCGAAGATGATAAAATTAGCTTGCTGTACCCATCCTCCGGAGCCCAGGCTGAGCGCACTAACGGGTTCACGCAATGCATCATAGCCGGGGCGCGTTATTCCCTCGATCAGGTAGGTAATCGTAAACAGGAGCGAACCAAATAGGCTCAAGAGCAACAGGAACATTGTAGTAGGGGACAAAGGAGCACCATTCAGAGGCGACTGGCTAAGCCAGGACGAAGCGGGTTGATCTCCAGACGTTAAGTGATCAGGAGTTGTAGCCATGGGTCTCCCTCCATTCAAGCGCATACAAAGGGATCCAAAGTTATGTTTGTGCTTCCAGTATAATCATCTACTCATTTAAATGTCAAATATAACTATATAGTTATCCAATCCAAAAACATCTTAATACCTTTTTGCTTACTTTATAAGCTCGCTTTTGGATGGAGAGGATTGTCGCGACGCTTCTTCCTATCTTGCTTCACAGGTACTTTACATGTTATGCTCATCAGTATTAATTAATAAAAGCTTGAGAACGGGAGAAAACTTTTCGATGCTTGAGCCTGACTTGCTGGGGACAAAGTTTACGGTTCCACCTGTTCGTTCGAGGTTGCTTAAACGTTCACACTTGCTTACGCTCCTCGAGCAGAACCGCCGGGTCCCTTTGACCCTTCTCTCAGCCTCCGCTGGCTTCGGGAAGACGACGCTGCTCTCGGCCTGGGCGAGCCAGTATAACGGGCAGGTAGCATGGCTCGCGCTTGAGGAACAGGATAACGATCCAATGCGCTTCTGGGCCTATGTGATTGCCGCCCTCAGGAAGGCGGGCGCCCCTGTAGGCGCGCCCGCGGAAGCGCTTCTGCATTCCTCTCAATCCGCCCTCCTGACTGGTGCGCTCACTTCACTTATCAACGAGCTGGCCAATCTGGAGCAGGATATTGCCCTGATTCTGGATGACTATCATGTGATTCGCGAGCAGGCGCTTCATACCTCGCTCCAATTTATGCTTGAGCATCGTCCGCCTAATTTGTATCTTTTGCTAGCCAGTCGCGTTGATCCGGCGCTTCCGCTGGCTCGTTTGCGAGCGCGTGGGCAGATGCTGGAGATCCGCGAGACAGATCTACGCTTGCACACTGAAGAAGCTGGACAATTTCTACGCCAGGTGATGGGCCTGACGCTTACAGAGGAAGAGATTGCTCTTCTGGAGACGCGCACCGAAGGGTGGATTACCGGACTCCAGCTGGCGGCCCTCTCTCTGCGTAGGCATACTGACGCATCAGCCTTTATCCAGGCCTTTACCGGTAGCCATCGCTTTATTCTGGATTATGTACAGGGAGAGATCCTTGAGCTTTTGCCAGAGGATCAGCAGCGCTTCCTGTTGTATGCCTCGGTGCCGACCAGGATTAACGCCGAGATCTGCCAGGCACTGACCGGAGAAGCGGCCAGTCAACAGGCGCTAGAGGGATTGGAGCGAGAGAACCTCTTTCTGCTACCACTCGATGAAGAGCGACGTTGGTATCGCTTTCACACGCTCTTTCGCGAGGTGCTACTGGCGCGCCTACAGACCAGCCAGCCCGAGCAGTTCTTGCGTCTGCACCGGGAGGCGGCTCTCTGGTATCAACGCCAGGGCTGGGCACATGAGGCCATCCCCCATGCCCTGGCCACACGTGACTATGTATTTGTGGCGGAGTTGTTGGGGGACTGTGTCGAGCGGCTATCACTCCAGGGAGAGCTGAAAACGCTACTGGCCTGGATCAAACAGCTTCCCACCGGGGTTTTGCGCGAGCATCCGCGCCTTGCCACGTCATATCTGTTAATCTTCAATCTACTTTTTCCTTTCTCTCAGCAAGAGCAAGAGGAGAAGACCTATCTTCAGCAACTTCAAGAGAGCGTGGAGCAGCTCTTACAGAGCGGTAATCACACCTCGCTCCCTGCCATCGAGCAGGACCGCCTGCGCAAGCGGTTACTGATTCTGGACACATGGAAACTGGCGAAGAAGGCGCTCTCCGCTGGCAATATGGAGCAGTTGAGCAAGGTTGCCGAAGAGATGCAGCATCCGGAACTCGATGATGACGCCCTCTGGCAGCAGCATGGGTTGGCACCATTCGCTATGTCTTGGCGCATGGCGGGAAATTTTCCGCCCATGGTAACCGCGATTCAAAAGATTCGGCAGCGAGCCCGGATAGCACAGGATCGCTCTCAGGAGGTCCATATCCTCTGGGGGCTGATCGCCGCGCAGATCGCGCTGGGGCAATTGCGAGAGGCACAAGATTGCTGTCAGGACTTGCAACAACTCATCAATAGTCTAAAGATACCTCTCCCCCTGGCGGCCTATCCCACTTTATTTCAGGCCCAGCTAGCCTATGCGTGGAATCAACTTGATGTCGCGCATAGAGCCGCGCGGCAGGCCATTGACAGGACGCTCCCTTTACAGTACATGGATATTCTCATGGGGGCCTATGAGGTGCTGGTACGTGTCTGCATTGTTCAGGGCGATCTGACAGGCGCGGAGCAGGCGTTGAGCGAGATGGAGCAGGCCAATCAAGCCGCTGGCATCCCGCTTTTCCGTCCCTGGATCGAGGGTCTGAAAGCTCACCTCTGGCTAGTCCAGGGCAATCTGGCTCAGGCAGTAGGCTGGGCCGAGCACACGCCCTATCGCCAGGAAGCTCTTACCTATAGCGTCTACAGCCGCGAAAGCACTTACCTGATACTGGCACGCATCTCCCTGGCGCAGCAAAACTATCCACAGGCCCTACAACTGCTCGCAGCGCTCCTCAGCAGCGCCGAGAGACTTTCTCGGGCGGGGAGTATCATCTCTATTCTGGCGTGGCAAGTAGCCGTGCTTCAGGCGTCTGGTGCCAGACAAGAGGCGAAGCGCGTACTCTCGCGCCTGCTCACCCTGGCAGAACCAGAGGGATACACCCGCGTCTTCCTCGACGCTGGGGAGCCAATGTATCAGGCGCTCCAGGCCTGGCTCGCTACGGAGCAGAAGCTTGCTTCTCCAGTCCTGGCGACCTACGCCCTTGACATCTTTACCGCCTTCGCCAGGACTCCTGGCGAGACTGTGGTGCAGCCAGGTACTTCCCTGTCCTCTACAACACAAACTTGCCCTGCTTCTCCTCTGCTTGAGCCCCTCACTCCGCGTGAGCAAGAGGTGCTCTATTTACTTGCCGAAGGAGCAAGCAATCAGGTGATTGCCGAACGCCTGGTGGTTTCACTCACCACAGTCAAGAAACATGTCGGCAGCCTCTTCCTCAAGCTGGCCGCAGATAATAGAACCCACGCCGTGGCACTGGCGCGGGAGTTATCGCTGCTTTAGATGCGCTACTTGCGTACGCGCCTACGCTGGTGGGCATCTCCTCGTTTCCTAAACGGACATGCGCCCCTTACCTTTACCAGGCAACAATCGCGTAGGCGCGTACGCAAGTAGCGCACCTCTCCCATACCGCCGGGTATCCTTTTGTCTCCTCCCGATAGCACGCGCATATGGTACTTGATAGTGTACTTTTGGCTCCTCTCTTCCACGTCGCAATACGGTACGCTTCTTCCATAGCAAACACATTATGCGAACGGAGCACACGCAGATGAGATACGTCATTCGGGTCAAAGGACACCTGGACCCCTTCTGGCAAGAGTGGTTTGAGCCTCTCTCGATCACGCACGAGAGCAATGGCATAACCCGGCTAGCAGGCCCCATCCCTGACCAGGCAGCGCTCTACGGCGTCCTGCTCAGAATGTGCGATCTGGGTCTGACGCTGCTCTCACTCGAAGCCAGCACTCCTCCATGGGCACCAGAGGGCTGAGTAGGGCATGGTAACAGACCGCAAGCGACTTCTTCTCTCTTATGGACAACACAACATTTTTCTGGAAGATTTTCACAATTATACTCAAAGATTGAGCAACGAAAGAAAGGCATCATCAATGAATTCAACTACTAACATCAACACCAGCAGCACACAGGCAGCCTACACCATCAGCTCTGTCATCTCAAAAGACGGCACCACCATCGGTTATCGCCAGATCGGTCATGGTCCTGGTTTGATCATGCTGCACGGTGCCAACGTATCAGGTTCGGACTTTACCCAACTCGCCGAGGCGCTTGCCGATATCTTCACCGTCTACCTGCCCGACCGCCGTGGCCGTGGTCTGAGTGGTCCATTCAGCAAGGCTTACAGCATTCAGGAAGAAGTTGAAGACCTGACCGCGCTGGTCAACAAAACAGGGGCTCACCTGCTATATGGCGTCAGCGCGGGAGGCCTTATCAGCCTCCAGGCAGCACTCAGCCTGCCCGGCATTGAGAAAATAGCCCTCTATGAGCCAGCCATATTGACAGACGGCACGGCGCACACAGCCTGGTTGGCGCGCTTTGACCAGGAGATGGCCGAGGGTAAAGTAGCCGCCGCGCTCGTCACCTGCATGAAAGGGCTGGAGCTTGGAGGACCGGTCATGAACGCCATGCCCAACTGGCTGCTCGAGTCACTGACGAACGCAACAATGAAAAGCGAGGACAAGAAAGCTAAGCCCGAAGATATCACCATGAGGAAGCTCGCTCCGACGCTTCACTACGATGGGCTACTGCTCGCCGAGATGAGCGGGAAACTGGAGAGTTTCCGGGCGGTGAACGCAGAGGTGCTGCTACTAGTGGGTCAGTTGTCCCGCTCGCTGCCATTCGCAGAAAAGGGGTAGAATAGCCAGGTGAACAGTGTGTTGCATTAAACTGGAGCATTGCTATGTCCCGCCACCAAAAAGATCCACTGCGGGTCCTCAATGAAGAAGAACGCCACGCCCTAGAACACCTGAGCCGTTCGATGAGCCAACCGGGAGTCCATATCAGCCGAGCGAAAGCCTTGCTTGCAGTGGCGAAAGGAAAGAGCTCTACCCAAGCGGCAGAGAGGGCGGGCTATCGAGTGGGAGATACCGTCAGCAAGCTGGTAAACCGTTTCAATCAGGAAGGGATGGCCGCCTTGCAACCGCGACATGGGGGAGGAACACCAGCCAGTTACGGTGTCGAAGAGACGGAGCGTATCCTGGCCGAAGTCCGTCGCTTGCCTGCTCACAATGAGGATGGAACGGCTACCTGGTCGCTTTCTCTGCTCAAAGCTAGCTTACGTCAGGCTCCAGATGGCTTACCGCATGTCAGCACCTACACGATTTGGGGTGTCTTACACGAGGCGGGGTACAACTGGCAGAAGAGTCGAACCTGGTGTGAAACCGGCAAAGTCCTGCGCAAGCGCAAGCGTGGTGTCGTGACGGTGAGGGATCAGGATACCGTGGCAAAAAAAAACTGATTGAACGTGCACACCAGCTAGGAGAACGCCTGGGGCTGGCAGTCTGGAATGAGGATGAAGCCGGACCCTATCAAACCATCCCGTATGCCGGGAGCAGTTGGCAACCAGCGGGCCAGCCAGCCAGGCAGCCGCATGAGTACATCCGCAACGGTACCGCGAAACTGTTGACGTTGTTCCATCCAACAACGGGAGAGGTCCGGGTCAAAGGCGTACGCAGCTGCACCAATGCCGTCTTGCATCCCTGGCTCAAAGAAGAACTCTCTGCGGTTCTCAAGACCTTGCCTGAACCTTCCCTTCTCCTCACTGCCGAAGAGAATCGTCTGCTCTGGGAAAGCTGGCGGGAGGGACTCAAGATCCGGGTGACGCTGCCGGCACAGTTGCCCCCCTTACGGATGCTGCTGATTTGGGACAACCTTACCGGACATAAGACTCCAGCCTTATTGTGCTGGATGTTTCGTCAAGGTATCCTCCCTCTCCAAACACCATTGGGGGGCAGTTGGTTGAACATGGCCGAGTCCATCCAGCGCATCATTGTGCGCCGGGCACTGGATGGACAACATCCGACCAACCCCTGGCAGATCATCGACTGGCTTGAGGCGGTGGCCCGTCATTGGAACGACCACCCCACACCGTTTGAGTGGGGTGGCAAACGTTCGCTGCGACGCAAGCGGGCACGAGAACGGCGACATGCCCTTGGTGGGAGTGGGGCCTGCATACACCGTCCCGTGCGCATTCATCCCACGATGCTTTCGAAATGGCAGCGAGCGGGGCAACTGACCCACTAGGTGGGAGCAAGGGTCTGCCCTTCTTGAAGCCTTCCCTCAATGCCCTGGAAAAAACCTTGCCTCACGTCGCCAAACGTGTAGAGTTCCCCGGCCTTGAGCATGGTGGCTCAAATAATCCCACTCAGACCAATCGTGGCAGCAAGCCAGAGCTGGTCGCGCAAGAACTGCGCCAGTTCTTCGCCAAAGCATAGGTTAGCGCTACTGACGTACGCGCCTACGCCTCCGGGTAGATATGCGCAAGCGTTCAAGCCATGTGGAGCTACAAATAGATCATTAGCAATACATACTTCACTTAATTCTTGTTGTATAAATAGCCCCGGCGCCCACCTCGCCCGAGAGCCAGCGGCGCAGGGGTTCACAATCGTACCAGGTCTGCGCACTGAGGAGCCGCACGACCTCCGCATCATCGACCCAGTGTGCGGACTGCACCAGACCATCTGGGTCGGCAAACTGAAACTGGCCGCTGACCTCACATACAAAATGGAAGCCAAAGCCAGCCTCTTGCAGGCCTTGCTCCGTCTCACGCTGGAATTCAACGACGAAGGCCAGGTATGGCTGGCCTGTGATGTACAGGCCAGTCTCCTCAAGCATTTCCCGTCGCAAGGCCTCTAACAGCGTCTCCCCTGGCTCGACAACCCCACCAGGCAGCCACCAGGCGCTCTCCTCTGGCCCATGATGCCTCACCAACAAGAACTTCCCCTGACTTCTTACTAGCGCCAGGACCGTGTTTTGGCGACTCATTTTGCTTTCTCCCTCTTTCCTTTTTTCATGCTGCATATAGGGAATACACCTACCTTGTGCGAATAAGGCCATGCAAGCATGGCCCCTACAACATTTAGACAGCTCTATTTAGCCTTGAGAACGTTAAGTGCAAACGCCAGCATCCGCTCGTACAGGTCAATCTCTTCCTCGACATCGAGTGAGCCATGACCGGAGTCAAACCAGTCGATTTCGATTCGCTTACCCAGCATTTGCAGGCGAGCCACGTACTGCTCCATCTGGCGAGGTGGACAGCCACGATCATGGCGCCCCTGGATGACCAGCACAGGTGCCTGTACTCGTTCGGCATAGGTGATGGGCGAGCTTACATGGTACTGTTCTGGCTTCTCCTCTGGTGTGCCTCCTAGGAGTCGGATGGGTAAAGATACCTTCAAAGCCTCGTGTGTGTCCTCGTAAAGCAGCTTCCAATCAGCAATGGCGATACCCGCCATCCCTCCAACCCATAGCTCAGGGTACTTACCAAGCGCAAGCAGGGTCAGATACCCACCATAAGACCAGCCAGTTAGCAGGATGGCCTCTGGGTGTGTCAGATTCTCAGCAAGCAACCAGGAGCGGGCCGCGACAATATCCTCTACCTCCCAATGTCCGGCATTACCCACAATACGTTGCTCAAAGGCCTTGCCAAAGCCAGTTGAACCCCGATAATTGACGGAGAGGACTGCGAAACCCTGATCTACCCACATATGCAGATCAGGAGCGGGATCAACGGTGCGCTGCATATGTGGTCCTCCATGCACATCGATGATGGTTGGATATGGTCCCTCGCCCTCGGGCGTAATGAGCCAGGCCTGCACCTTTTGCCCATCTGAAGAGGGGAACGATACCGATTGCCAGGGACGTCCTGGCGAGACTGCTTCAAAGGCCATAAGAGTACGCAGTTGGGTGCCAGTGGCCGCGTCCAAAGCCACGATTTCTGGACCCAGGACGGTGCCACCCTGGATCATACCCCAATGTGTGTAGATCTCGCCAGCGTTGCCGAAGTAACTACTCCAGTACGTGCCATCCAGTTCGCTTAAGACCTGAATGCTCTGGTTGGCAAGCGTACATATAGCAAAGCGTTTATGACCTTGATCTTCCTGCCAAAGAAGCAGGCGCTTGCCGTCAGGCGACCAGGAGCAGGGAAAAGCGTCAGCAAGCTCATCCAGGGCCAGCAGGATACGCTCACTCGTGCGTGGATTCCAGATGATGCGCTGCCGTCTATCTCCACGGTGGATTGTCGCCCACAGACGTTCATCGCCCGGCACTGGAGAGTAATCACCCAGGGAGACAAAGGTGCCTGGCTCTGCCTGCAATTGGTCAATACACTCACCTGTCGCCAGATCGATAGCCAGCAAACGCTCATAGGTGTAGGGATTATGTGGCTGTGAGATCATGACCGCGGTCTGGGCCGCGCTGGAGAGAGCCAGCAGCTTTCTACCCAGTAGCCCCGGCACCGGATTATGAAACACCAGGTGTGGCACGCCAACATCGTCACCGGGACCAAGGGGTACGACATAGAGATCTACCCCTTCTTGCTCACCAACCAGGAAGCCCAGGACAGTACCCGTTGGATTGAGACAAGGATCGGCGAAGTAGGGAGGAAGTTCAGGCGTAAGCTCCTGCGGCTCGCCTCCCGCAAAAGGCACACGTACAAAGCGCCCCATTTGATCTCCATCCTCATCCTGCAAGTAGTAGACAAAGCGGCCATCTCCAGCGAGGCGCCCGACGAGCGCGCCCTTTGGCTCATGACTGATCTGCCTGACCTGCCCTGTTGGCACATCCCAGGCATGAAGTTGATAGCTACCTGAGAGATTGCTCACTAACAGGCCCCGATCTGGCGCATGCGCCGCGATCTGGGACCTCAAGAGCGTAGGGGCGCGAAAGCGTTGCTTCCAGGTTGTCCCTGGATCATTAGATAAAGGTTGTAACACGGATACGTTCTCCTCTTAAAACAGCGAGGAGTGTATGAGACATCCATTGTGTACCTGAGCACGAGAGCAGAAGAGCAAACAAACGTCATAAGCGCTCCATGAGACAAAGAGCCATGAGAGCGTGCCCAGTACCACATGCACGCCTCACAAACTCTCTGTCTGAAAAAGCACAAAAAAGCCATGAGCAATGCATGTTCATCGTCCATGGCCGTGTCTACTATGATGTTACCTAGCGCTTAGTTACCTCACAAGCTGAAAAAGGGCATAGTACGGCTATGGGAGACTGGTACAGAGAGAAGAGCGCGCCGGTCCAGCGGGCATGAAATGCCATTTTTACCATAGCCATACGTCGTTATGTTTCCTTTAGAGTGAAAAAACGTGTAACAAGATAGTGCATCTTCTAGCTCCATATAGAGCATACTTGAATGTAAGCAGGCCTGTCAAGCGTCTGACTGTTCGCTTATATGCCTTCCTCTGCTACTCTCCATATCTTAGGTTTCATGAAGGTAAGACCAGATATGCCCAGAAAGATAGAAGAATCTCGTTTTCTATCTAACATTATTATTTCTATGAGTATGGTTGGTGAGTGTACACTCGCCAACCATACTCATTTCCCCCCAAAATGTAATCCTTAAATACTCCTTTTGGGTCCTCCGCTATGCCTCAGGTATAGGTTATGCTTGCTATGAGCTTTCTCATCGTATGCCGCTGGGAGCGGCAAGTCATTCGCGGAAGGAGGAGCTATGCCAGCCTACCGGATTCGTCTCAAGGAAAAGCTCGACCAGCGCTGGTCGTCCTGGTTGGGTGGACTGACGGTGATGCATGAGGCGAACGGGGAAACAGTGCTTACAGGGGAAGTGGTCGACCAGGCCGCGCTACACGGATTACTCAGTAAAGTACGCGACCTCCATTTAACCTTGATCTCTATTTCTCCTCTAGAGGTGGATGCTCCAGTCAAAAAAGATGCAAAGGAGGATTCCCCATGAGGCAGGTAAAAATACCTCTTTCCCACTGAAAGAGTACCTGCGCTCTTTTCTCTCAATCATGTGATCCACATCATACTTCGCTGAAAAGTAGTAGACATCGTAGTCTTTAGAGCCTTTGAGAACGACTCTAACAGTCATTATCTCAATAGTGATACTCTGATCCCTCAACTCACTTATCTGTCCCAAGACAAGGAGAAAAAAGGTAGTATGAGCACTTCTAAGAATTTCCTGGTAAATGCGTTTCAGTCCGGAAGGATAGATCGCCGTTCCTTTATTCGCCGGGCGACGGTGCTCGGTATCTCACTTTCCAGCATCGAAGCCATTGTGGCGGCCTGCACCACCGGTGGCTCTGGCGGCGGCAGTGGGTCTGGCAGCTCCATCAAGTGGTCGAACTGGGCCAACACCGGTGAGATCCAGCGTTTTAAGGATTTTACCGCAAACTACAACAAGAGCCATAACACAAATGTCTCGTATAGCTTTATCCCCTCGGCCAATAACAATTATTTTTCCAAAATATTGACCGAGCTCAATGGAGGTGTGGCTCCCGATTGCTTCTACGTCGGGGATGGCGATATCGGCAAGCTGGTCGCCAACCAGACCGTCATGCAGTTGAACGATCTGTTGGACAGCTCCAAGAGCAAAGAGAAGGCCAGTGATTATCTGCCAGGCCTCTGGGGCGCCTCCAAGACGCAGAGCGGCAAGATCTTTGGCGTACCCGTCGACTGTAATCCCCTCCTGCTCTGGTACAATGAGAAGGTGCTACAGAACGCGGGTATCACCACCATGCCTGCCGACTTGTATGAGCAGGGGAAATGGACGCGTGACGCCTTCCAGGAGATGATGGACAAGATCAAGGCCAGTGGGAAGTACGGCTTTGTGCTGGACGCCTGGGATATGCAGTACTATTGCTGGGTCACCACCAATGGCGGCAAGGTCTATGACAAGAATGGCTATGGCGACTTCATCGCGCATGAAGATCCCAAGTCGGTCGAGGCCTTTACCTGGCTGGCCGATAATACGAAGAAGAAGACCATTGTCTACGCTGGCACCCTGCCCAAGGGCCAGGGGTCAGACCTCGCTCTGATTAGTGGACAGACCGGCTTTATCTCCGTTGGTCGCTGGGACCTCCCCGAGTTCCATGCCGCCAGCGGTATGAAGTATGACTGTGTACCTTTCCCCGCTCCCGGTGGCAAGGGCGGACCCGCGCCAGTAGCCCTTGCATACATGGTCATCAATAATAAGACCAAGCTGAAGGATCAGGCCTTTGATTTCCTGACCAATTATGTCTCGGCCGAGGGCCAGAAGTTCCGCCTGCAAGGCGGGGGCAATGCCGTGCCATCCATCCAGTCGGCCGATACGGAGACGGTGGTCACGGCCGGCAATGATCCCGCCCACGCCCAGTACCTGATTGATGCCCGCAACGTTGGCTATGGCCTCTTCCCCGCGGAAGGCAATGTCCCCGGCTTGACTGATGATATCAAGACGGCGCTTGATCCTGTCTGGTTACAAGGGAAAGACGTCAAAACCGCTCTGAGCGGGATCGCCACTATGGCCAATCCTCGTATTCAGAGGGCCCAGCAGAACGCGCAGTAAACGCTTGCATATGTAGCGATTAGAGTTTTGTTTGGAGTTGTGGGAAAGCTTCAGGTGCCAAGCCGAAAGCCTTCCCACACTACCTTCTCATCATGAAAATGGACACAACAGAGGAGGGGTCATAGCTATGGATTTTCAAGTGCAATCACTGGACATACCCGGGGCTGTTACAAAAAAGGGTAGGCCAAGTGAGCGAGCCCGGAGGGATAGACGCTGGGGCTACGTCTTTATCCTGCCACAGTTGATAGGGCTTCTGGTATTTTCCTTGATTCCTCTTGTCACAGTCTTCTATCTCAGCCTGGCAAGCTGGGATGGCCTGGGGCCAGTGAGCTTTGTAGGCATACAGAACTACATCGACCAGTTTACAGGTGATGATCTCCGCATCTCACTCCTACACACCATCTATTACACGGTCCTCGCAGTGCCCGGTGGGCTGATCCTGGCCCTGTTGATCGCGCTTGGCCTCAACAATGTCCGCGGCAAAAGTGCCTATCGTGTACTCTACTTTATGCCCTATATCACGGGCTCAGTGGCCGTTGGCGTGATGTGGGCCTGGTTGCTCAACAGCGACTTCGGCCTGATCAATACGCTCTTGCGTTCCTGGTTCCATGCTAGTGGTGTGGGCTGGTTGACAGACTCGAACTATGTTATTCCCTCACTGGCGATAGTCGGGACCTGGCAGGGCCTGGGCTTCAATATGGTCATTCTCCTGGCGGCTCTCCAGGGCATTCCAGTCTCATACACCGAGGCGGCACGTATCGATGGCGCGAATCGGTTCCAGGTCTTCTGGAATGTTACCCTGCCTATGCTGACGCCAAGCCTCTTCTTTACGACGGTAATCTCTATCATCAATTCGTTCCAGGTCTTTGACCTCACTTTCGTCCTCACAGGCGGCGGGCCAGGCAAAGACAGTTACACAATGGTCTACGACTTATATCACCTGGGCTTTGAGTCAGCTCAGTTTGGCCAGGCCAGCGCTGTGGCTGTCATCCTGTTTGTGATCCTGTTGGTCGTGACCTTGATCCAGTTCCGGCTGCAAAGACGCTGGGTAAACTACGATGTGTAACGCACGTAAAGAAGAAGGAGGAGCGAACATATGATACAAGAAACTCTAAACCCGGAAACAAGCGAAGTTAGTGAGAAGACAGTAGCACGAGCCACGCGGAATGCGGGTAGAAGCCCCTCAAATATAGTCTTTAACGTGGTTCTCCACTTTATCCTGATCATTGGCGCTATCTTTATGGCGGCCCCATTTGTCTGGATGCTCATCACCTCATTAGAGAGCACAAGCCAGGCCTTTAGCGTTCCGCCCACCTGGATTCCCAATCCCTTTCTGTGGGGAAATTATCCACAATCGCTCAATGCTCTGCCCTTCAATCTGGCCTACATGAATAGCACCATCGTCGCTGTCAGCGTCACCTTCTTCCAGTTAATTACCTGCTCGATGGCTGGCTATGCTTTTGCGCGTATCGAGTTTCCTGGACGCAATATTATCTTCATTGCCTTCCTGGCGACAATGATGATTCCCTTCCAGCTCACCATCATTCCGATCTTCCTCACCATGAAAGAGCTGAATCTGCTTGATACCCTGCTTTCGCTTATCCTACCGCCCGCGCTCTTCAGCGCCCTTGGCGTCTTCATGATGCGCCAGTTTATTATGGGGATACCGATTGAACTGGAGGAAGCGGCAATTGTCGATGGTGGGAATCGCTGGACGATTTTCTGGCAAGTCATTCTGCCCTTGCTCAAGGCCCCGCTCGCCGCGTGGGGAATCTTCGCCTTCCTGGGCCAATGGAATGACTTTCTCCGCCCCCTGATCATGCTCAACACGCCGGAGAACTTTACCGTACCCCTGATGCTTAACCAGTTCCGTGGACAGTATGCCACGGAGTGGACGCTGGTCATGGCGGGCTCCGTGATCGCAGTCGTGCCTGTCCTGATCGTCTACATCCTGGCCCAGCGCCACATTATTCGCGGCATTGCGATGACAGGCTTAAAGGCGTAAGGGAAGCAACTTCTCGCCATTACGTGGCTCGCCGGGTAAGGTGTGGTAGCGCGCTGACGGAACCAGCGCGCTACCACACCTTACCCATACAAAGGCAGAGAATGGGGCATTCATCCACGCAGGAGCGGGGCTGTGGATTGACGTATGACAAGTTGGGTAGGAATGTTTAATGGGGTGTCTTCCGTTTCGCTTAACAGGCACATGAGGCGCTGCACCGCTCCCTGCCCCATAGCGGCACAGTCCTGGCGCATCGTAGTAAGTGGTGGGTAGGTATACTGGCTGAATTCAACATCATCGAAGCCAATGAGCGATATATCCTCTGGCACACGCATCCCCTGTTCGTTGAGTGCGCGAAGAACCCCCATGGCGATCATATCGCTGGCGGCAACAATCGCTGTAAAGTCGCGTCGTTCGGCCAGCAGGGTCTTCGCGGCCTCATACGCCTCAGAGATGTTCCAGCCCGAGTGGCGCACCAGGCCAGAGTCGGGCTTGATCCCTGCCAGAGTCAGGGCTTGCTGAAAGCCCTGGAGACGTTCCATTCCTGCCAGGTCGGCCGTCTTTCCGGTCAACATGGCGATATGCCTATGACCCAGGGACAACAGATGCTCGGTTGCCTGGTGCGCCCCATCCAGATTATCTGACTTCACATAGGTAGCACGCTTCCCCTGGGCAATACGATCCACAAAGACCGTAGGAAGATTAGAATCGATCAAAGCCTGGATACCCTCCTCAGTCGCATGCAGCATAATGACGCCTGCCACATGTCGTGTCTGCAAGCTCTGAATATAATGCTTTGGAGAATGCCCCAGGGGGCGCGACGGCACAAGCAGATCATAGCCTACAGACCTGGCCTCGCGCTCAATATTCTTCAGGACATCCAGGTACATATACTGCGAGGTTTGCCCGAGGTGCGCTAAGAACTTTTCGTTGTCATCCTCGGGGAAGAGACTTATAGCCAGAACGTGGGAGCGCTGACGCACCAGGCTTTGAGCCACCACATCGGGCTCATAGCCAAGGGCGGTAATAGCCGCCTGGATGCGCTCTCTTGTCTCTTCGCTCACGTGTGCCGATCCATTCAGCGCGCGCGAAACCGTCGCCCGCGAGACACCTGCTAATCGAGCGACCTGCTCGCTTGTGACCATAACATTAAGTTCCTGCCTATGAGTGACGCGTGTTCTTGTTATTACAAGCACTATCTCATGTAGGACAGGCAATTGTCAATAGATTGTTGCCTGATAGGCCAAAGCCTCTAGATTCACTTTCGCTCGTCCCCCATTTCCTCGGCCCGCTACGCGAGCCTCAGGGGTAAGGGTGTGTGGGTGGAAAACGGCTTAGCCGTTTTCCACCCACACACCCTTACCCCTGAGCGCCGTAGGCGCGAAAGGCCTCCTAGAAAAATATGCATGCCTATAGATAGACATACATATTTTTCCCTTCCTTGACAGCGAAAAAGTAAGATGGTAGTATTCTTGTTAACGAAATGTTACACGTGTTCATTGCTAAATGGGTAAATATATGTCACCCAACAATTAATCGCGAAAGATATACTATTGCCAGCAATGTTGCTGTTGGGTGACAACCCATGAAGGTTCAAAGGGGATGCAATGCCAAAGAAGGCACACTATACCATCTTCTGGTCGCCATTGCGTCATGCATATGAGCTACATGAGCACCAGAACAATGAAGTTCTCGATATCGCCAACGAGAAACATACCTTGTTGGCGTGGGTAAGCCAGGTCTCGTCGTTCGCGTTCCATGGAAAGCATGGCTCATATACGGCGTGCAAAGAACGGAAACAGCGTGGTGATGGCTACTGGTACGCCTACGCGCGTATCAGGGGCAAGGTAACTAAGCGCTATCTTGGGAGAGAAACCAATCTGAGCATCCCTCATTTAGAGGAGGTGGCCCATAACCTGGGGCTCGATAAAGCA
This sequence comes from Ktedonobacter racemifer DSM 44963, assembly GCF_000178855.1. Taxonomy (GTDB): domain Bacteria; phylum Chloroflexota; class Ktedonobacteria; order Ktedonobacterales; family Ktedonobacteraceae; genus Ktedonobacter; species Ktedonobacter racemifer. Next base: position 131,072 of record NZ_ADVG01000003.1, read on the forward strand.
GAGGAAAAACATACCAGGAAGATAGCCTCAATTGAGTCACAGACGAGTCTGACATCCTTCTCAGCTCAGAGCCATCCTCTGCTTGCCACGAAATTTCATATGCCACGCCCACGCCCACGCCTGGTGCATAGACAACGATTGATCAATCGACTCGAACAGGGTTTGCAACGCACGCTGACCCTTATCTCAGCGCCGGTTGGCTTCGGTAAGACCACCCTGCTCGCCAACTGGCTACACACCCATCCCTCCTCTGTCGCCTGGCTCTCGCTTGAGCCACAGGACAATGAGCCTGCACGCTTTCTCTCATACCTGTTAGCGGCCTTGCAGCCCCACAATTCTCACCTGGATGCATTCAGCCCTATGTTGCCAAATGCGGCCTCAATAGAGGCACTGCTGACGGTGTTGATCAATGACCTATTGGAGCGACGTGTCAATACGTGCGAGCACATTGTACTTGTTCTGGATAACTACCAGTTCATCACCAATCACTCAATTCATTATGCTCTCTCCTTCTTGCTCAAACATATGCCACCGCAGGTACACCTGATTCTCGCCACACGTGAAGATCCACCTCTCCCATTGGCACACCTGCGTGGACAGAACGACCTGCTGGAATTGCGTGCCACCGACCTGCGTTTCACCTCTGAGGAGGCCGTTGACTTCCTTATGGATGTGGCTGAACTACCTCTTACAAAGGAGGAGAGCTTACTCCTGCACGCGCGCACTGAAGGCTGGATTACAGGACTCCAGCTCGCTGCCTTTTCCCTCCAGGGGCGTGCTGACCCTGGAACCTTTATCGCAGCCTTCAGCGGCAGTCATCACTATGTCGTGGACTACCTCCTTGAAGAGGTGCTGCATCAGCAGAGCGAGGTTGTGCAAGAGTTTCTGTTGCAAACCTGCGTTCTGGAACGCCTGAGCGCACCGCTCTGTGATGCCGTACGCCAGAAAGAGGGGAGCCAGGTCCTGCTCGAACTGTTAGAGCGCAATAACTTATTTCTGCTGGCGCTCGATGACGAAGGCCAATGGTATCGATATCACCGGCTCTTTGCTGAGGCCCTGCGCCAGCGACTACAGCACACCGCCCCCACTTTGGTACCGAAACTGCGCGCGCGCGCCAATCATTGGTATGAGCAGCAAGGATTATGCTCCGAGGGGGCACCCCATATCATAGAGACATCACTTCCACAAAATCAGCCCCTGAAGCAGCCGCTCACAGCCCGCGAACAAGAGGTTTTGCAATTGCTCCTGGATGGTATTTCCAACCGCGAGATCGCGTATCGCCTCGTCCTAAGTACCAACACCGTCAAGAAACATGTCTCCAACATCTGTAGCAAACTACATGTCAGCACTCGCACCCAGGTCATGGCGAAAGCCCACGCTCTCCACATACCCTTTTAAATTAGGCAATGTTCAGAGATATTTCATATTTCTGCGTCCACTTTGCTCACTTTTATGCGACATACTAGTAAGAGGATACACTGAAGGGAGCAAGGTATGGCGACCGATGTTTACGCATTGCTTTATAAGGAGCGCGAGAGCCTTGTGCGCTTCTGCGCCAGGATGACTGGCAGCCCCGATGCCGCTGAAGACCTGGCGCAGATGACCTATCTGGAGGCATGGCGCTCACAACAGCAGCTACGTGATCAGACCCGGGCGCACCAGTGGCTCTTTGGCATTGCACGCAACATGTGCCTACGCTGGCTGAGGTCCCAGCAACGCGATAGAGCACATATATTGGTTTCAGCCAATCCAGAGCAGGACGAGGAACAACCTGAACTGGAGGAGCAACTGGCCGATGATTTCAATCTGGAGCAAGACCTGGAGCAGAAGGAACTGATCCACCTGCTAGAGCAGGCGTTGGCCCTACTCCCCACCGAGACGCGCGCCTTGTTGATCGCGCACTACGTCGAGGAGCGGCCCATAAGTGAGATTGCGGGCCAGCATAGCATCACTGTTCCCGCGGCCTTTAAGCGCTTGCAGCGTAGTCGAGATGCCTTCCGCCAGGTGCTCACTACGCATCTGAGTCAAGAACTGGAGACCTACATGGTCACCTCCCATACATTCGCCTGGCAGGAGTTGCGCCTCTGGTGCCCCTTCTGTGGCACCTCGCACTGGAAAGCAGCGGCTCCGAAGAACGCGCTCTACTTCACTTGCAGCCGCTGTAATCCCGATCCCAACAGTGCCATCTTTAACACCTTCCCACAGGGTGTTAAGAGCTATGCGCGCTCTATGACGCGTTTACTACAGTTTATTAATGGTTACTATGAGCAGCGCCTGGCGCAAAAAAGGGCGCCCTGCGTCGGCTGTGGGCGCCTGACACCTATTGTCATCGAACCAAATGATCACTACCTTTACATGCGCTGCCCAGCTTGCCATGTTTTTCAACGCGAAACCGTGGCCTCGCTCTCGCTCAGTCTGCCAGAGGCTCGCGAACTCTGGAAGACCCAGCAGCGCATTCACCTACTGCCTGAACGCATGATTGAAATAGATGGATGTATAGCGATCGTGGCCAGCTTTGAGAGCCTCGGCACTAAAGCGCGGCTGGATGTGATTCTGGCAGCCGATACCTACAAGATCCTACACGTGATCAAAAATTACACGTAAAAGGAGAACCCATGTTACCAGAGCTACAACTCTTGACCCTGACCATCTACAGCCCTATGTTGCCATCCCAGTTACTGGAACGGGTCAGACAACATATCCAGCGGGGAGAAGAGACCGAAACCATCGTCCTGCTCGCCAGCTACATGGAAGAGAATCCCTTCCACGGCGACCTGTGGCATGTATTGGGTAGATACTATGAAGAGGCTCGGGAGTATGAGCAGGCTATAGACGCGTATCAAAAGGCAATTGAGTGTGGCAACCGCTGGTCGGGGGACACAGAATATCATCTCGCGTCCACCTTGATGCACCAGGGAAAAGACAAGGAGGCTGTGTCCTGGTTAGAGAAGGCCTTGCGCATCTCATTCCGCTTGCTACCAGAGTTGGAGAGCGATAACCTGTGGGAGCCATTGCGCTCTAATGAGCGCAATGGCTCGCTTTTTGCGCCCCGGCTTTCTCCTACCCTTGACCGTATTACCGGCTGGCGCGCTGATTTAGCCTACATGGCCAGGCGCATGGAGCAGGGTCACTATGATCTCTTTGGACGCGAAACCCCGCTCTCACGCGAAGTATGGCAGGCAGTCATAGCGGACCTGGACCAGCACATCCCCACGCTGGAGGACCACGAGATTGTAGTCGAGTTGATGCGGATTGTGGCCCTGGCAGGTGATGGACATACCAATCTCTTTCCCTTTGGTGTCGAGCAGGGATACCTGGCGGAGCAGAAGGGTCTATTCGATTATGCACCAGTCATGTTTTACCTGTTCGAGGATGGCCTCTTTGTACGCGGGGCGAAGCAGGAATATAAAGAGACCGTGGGAGCGCGTGTGCTGCGCATTGGCTCGGTCACGGCGGAAGAGGCACTAGAGCGTATCAAGCCCCTGGTCTTCAATGACAACATCATGCAGATCAAACGCCAGGGTCCGCTCTTGCTATCCTGTCCCGCCATTGCGCACGCGCTCGGAATCTCTGAGAGTCGAGAATATCTTGATGTACAGTTACAACAGGAGATGAAAGAGCCTTTCAATGTGCGCTTGCATAAGAATGCGGATATACCGCCCTGGTTTGTATGGCTATCTGTCGAGCCGGAAAATTGGGTCAGTATGTGTGATGGAGCGCTACCCAGGCCATTATGGCTCAAGCAGAGCGAGCTCTACTGGTTTGAGTATCTTGAGGATCAGCAGATCGTGTACTGTCAGTACAACGGGGTCCAAAATATGAAAGAAGAATCGCTAGCGACCTTTAGCGAGCGCCTCTTCGCTTTCATCGAGGGCCATGAGGTGCGGGCGCTCGTGCTCGATCTGCGCCGCAATGGGGGTGGCGACCTGACCACCTATCGACCGCTCCTGCACGGTATCATTCAGAATCGCAAGGTTAACCGGTGGGGGAGCCTCTTCGCACTTATCGGTCGCCATACCTTCTCCGCAGCCCAACACTTTATCAACCAGCTCGACACACATACCGAGGTCACCTTTGTTGGCGAATGCAGCGGCTCGCGCCCCCAGTTCGTGGGCGAAGGCAATCCGTTCCGCCTTCCATACAGTGGCCTTGATGTGAACATCTCTAATCGCTTCTGGCAGGGAACCTTCGCCCTCGATGGGCGCCTCTGGATCGCGCCCCATATCCGCGCCGAGTTCACCTCACACGACTATCGCGCCAACCGAGACCCGGCCCTAGAAGCCATTTTGGCCGAACTGTAGGAACATACAGAAAGTGGGCCGACGCTGCTAGAGCACGCGTCGGCCCACACCTAGAATTCATGCACAAACACAAATCCCCCATTAGTCGATAAATGCCCTGGCAAACATGCGTATGCCCTCCAATTGTGGCATATCAAAGAAGCGTATCACCAGTTCCTGCACTCCGGCATCCTCATACGCCTTCAGGCGCTTGCGAATCGTATCAGGGCTACCGATCAGGGCAACGTCGATGCGGTCGCCAAAGTTGGCCCGCACAACAGGTGGAATCTTCTCTAGCGCCTCTTCATCGGTCGCGCCAATCGAGCAGAAAGTGGTAGTGGTACGGCGGATACTCTCATAGTCGCGCCCAACCGCTTCACAGTGTGCTTTAAGCACATCAAATTTCTGTCCAATCGTCGCGAGATCGTTGCCGACATTGCAAGCATCTGCAAACTGTGCCACCATCTTCAGCGTGACCTTCTCGCCATCCCCGCCAATCAGCAATGGAATGTGCGGCTTTTGTACACCTTTGGGCTGATTGATGGCCCCACGCACCTGGTAGTATTTGCCTTCGAAATGTGCCTCTTCCTGGGTCCACATGGCAAGAATCACCTGCACCGCCTCGCGCACATAGCGCAGCAGCTCAGGCGCATCGGGATACTCATAGCCATAGGCGCGATACTCATGCTCATACCAGCCAGATCCAATGCCAAAGTTTAGGCGCCCATATGAGAGCACATCCAATGTGCTGGCCATCTTGGCCAGCAATGCGGGATTGCGATAGCCATTGCATGTTACCATCTGGCCGATGCGAATGCGCTTGGTATCGCGCGCCAGCGCTGCCGCCGTTGTCCAGCACTCGAATCTGAAAGCTCCCCGCGCTAAAGCAGCGGGGGTTCCAGGGGTTCGGTCCACGCTTCCAGTTCTTCCCACCCAAGCAGGAAGACTGGCTCTTGTGTCGGTTCCCCTGGACTTTTGGGCAGACGCGCTCCGGCTCTGGTCAAACCAAAGCTTTGGGGCACAGTCTGCCCCTCTTTCGCGCGTTGATGAGTACGCTCGTGTGCTGCTCGCAGGCGCGCCTCTGCACCTTCCCAATACGCCTGGTATCGGGCACACGAGGGAATGGGATCTGCTGGATCGAGGGAGGCGGCAAGAAAGGCGGAGTAGAGGTCGCGTTGGGCGGGACCCACGCCACATGCACACTGGTGCCACCGCTCTGAGAGCGGCTTCTTGGCCTTCTTGCCACAACCATGACACCATTGGCTCAGCGCTGTCGTGCGTGTGGGAACTTCGATGAGAATGCCGCCCGTGCTTGCAACGGTGCGTCTCAAGAGGTCTACAAACATCCCTGGTGCTCGCAGTCCCACACTCTTGCCAAACGTTTTCTGCCATGCCTTGTAGGAAATCTTTTCGATGATGATGGTGCTGCCCAGCGCGATTACCTCGTGGACCTTGCGGCCATGCAGGCTCTTGCGGTGGGCTGCCAGCTTGCGCTCTTTGGTCGCCTTGCGTCGTCGGGTGGCCTGGTAGCGCTTACTCTGCTTCCACTGTGGCTTTTTCTTGCCCTGTTTCTTGATACGCCCCTTCTCATCGTAGTGCTCGGGATTGGCGGCTCGCCGCTGCCGCTCCATCTGCCGTTGCAAACGGCGAATGGTCCTGGCATCGGGAGCCAATTCCGCACAGAATACTTCCAGGCTCGCCTCCCCTTCCTGGGGAACGAGGGCCAGGGTCGAGGGTCCGAGGTCCCCTCCAACGATGCCCTTGCCAACCTTGTGCTTGGGTTTGTGGTGGGGCTTGCCCTCCAGGGCCAATTGCACCACGTAGCGAGAGCCCTGGGCATCAGCTCCAGCAGCTCTGGGGCTACTGGCGGGGCGTTGAATGAGGCGGGCGTACTTGATGCGGTGCTTGAGGCCATGGGTCACCACCTCATCCTTCCAATCGATGAGGGCGGGCAACCGGTCTCCATTCCAGAGCAGATACCCCGCGTTTCCGGCTTCGGGCGGCTGCAGGACAAAGCGCAGGCTGGTATCATTGCGCTTATTCTCAATGCTGGAGAAGCCGCGTCCTCGGCTCTTGAAGCGGACGCGCCTGGCCTTGCCCAGGCAGACGCGGTTGAGGGCGCGATAGGCGCGTGTGGCCAGGGTTTGTGCCAGCACCGCCTCGATATGCTCGGCAATCCAGCCCACGCGTAGCCCTTTGACCGCTTCATGCAGGGCGGCCTCGGTGAAGCCATACGTTTTGCGCAAGGCGGAGAAGGCCACCGCTCGTTCGGTCTTGTGAGTGCGAGGAAGGGCACGGGCCTCTTGCCAGGCCGGGTCAGCCCGCATGCGGCGCAGGCGCTTTTGCCCTTGGGAGAGGATGGCGTTGTAGAGCTGACGAGCCGCTTCCAGATGAGCGCGCAGGCGGGCGGCTTGCCCAGGATCGACAACCAGAGGCAGTTCGAGCAGAAAGGTGGGCGTTGCTGCTCGCTTCTCTTGCTGTTTCTTTGGTATTCCCTGCCCCCCAGCGTTTTTTCGACATTTCCGCTCCTCGCTTGTACCCACACCTATAAACGACGCTGATACGCCTATTCTACCAGAGAGATGGAAAGAACACAAGTTCTTAGGCTTTTTTGCCAGGGCAATCGCATCTAATTTGGGGAATTGGCTCTACAAGCCGTGTCATAACAATCCCGTTTTTGAAGCTCTGCTGTATAGGCGCTCTCTACAGGCCGCTTAAAAATTTAGATGCGATTGCCCTGGCTTTTTTGCTTTTTTCTCTGTTCCTTTGTCTCTCGTGTGAGAGTGGCGATTCATCCCTGGCATCAATGACCAGGGCTTTCTCGCCACTTCCGCTGTAAAGTGCGACTGGGGAGATGTCTGCTGAAAGTGACACATAGCAGAGAAATCGCCTAGTATGTGAGGCTGAAGGGTAAAACGATACTCTGGCTTCCAGTCGTCGTATTGCCGCTCCAGGACCCAATATTCATCCTCTCGCACCAGGCGATAGCGTCCCCAGGTTTGAGGCTGCATAAGCAAGGGCTGCATACGAAGGGGAAGGCGAAAACTATCGCCAAAGCCTACATCCGCCAGCCAATCCTCTTCAAGATGAACTAGTAAGGTAAGATGGTCAAACTCTGGCCCAAAGCCCCCTGAGGAATGCCCCACACCAGCAGAGAGGAGATCAACTTGAAAACTCAGCGCTCGTAAGAGTGAGGCAAAAAGACCATTGAGTTCATAGCAGAAGCCACCACGCCTCTCCTCAATAACCTTTGTCCAGAGGGAGTGCTCATCCAGGCGAATCTCTCTTCCCAGGTGGATATCAAGGTTTTCAAAAGGAACTGAGAGCAGGTGTGCTTCATGCAGTGCGTTTAGGGTCTGGATATTTGGCTCAAGCGAGCCCTGGTAGTTAATGCGTCGCAGGTAAGCTTGTATGTTCATTATCATCCCATTGTGTCTTTATTAGATGTCTCCATAGAATAGGATCTCTTCTATTCTAGTACAGAATTGGTCATCGCTGATCGGCCAAACGACCAGCTATTCTCCTGCGCTAATGAACAGAATGAAGATCAGGGCTTTCCATTTCTCTTCCAGCTCTTGCCTCGGCTCGCGAGAAAAGGGAGCCTCTCGATGTGGTAGAGAACTGGAAAGTCCTGAATGAGGATGCAGCAACTTGCATCTTCTTCTGCAGCCATCTATACTTGGGTTTAGGTAACACAGCGTTAGGTAACATCACCAGGGATGAAAAAGGCGGTAGAGAATGCCAAGGGCAGCAGCATACACCCTATCCTGGTCAGAGGCAAGGCAGACATATATCCTCTGTGACCAGCACACGAAGATGGAAGAATTAGCTCTAGAGGCGCATGCTTCGGCATGGCAGGAGTTTCTGGTGCAGGCAGCCTCGTTCGCCTTCCGAGGACGGCAGGGCACATATACAGCACGCCGCGAGCAGGTGAAGCAAGGGGACTGGTACTGGTATGCCTATCAGCGCTCGCAGAAGCGGGTACGCAAGAAGTATCTGGGCAAAGGCGAGGTGCTCACACTTCAGCGACTGGAGGAGGTGGCTGGACTCTTCGCGGCAGATGGTGAAGACGGCAAAAATGGAGGCGCAACCAAGCAAGCTACAACAGGCAAGGAGATACATAGCCTGGCACGGGAAGAGCTACTGGCGGCCAAGCTCCGCGTTCCCCTGATACCACAGCATCTTGTCGAGCGCACGCGCCTCATAGAACGCCTGCACCAGGCCCAGGCACGCTCCCTAACCCTGATATGCGCTCCCGCTGGTTCCGGCAAGAGTACGCTGCTTAGTAGCTGGTTGCGCGCCCAGGCATCGCTCTCGGCCTGGGTCTCCCTCGATGCGAGCGATAACGATACCACGCGCTTCTGGTCTTACCTCTTCACGGCTATAGATGCCCTCTATCCCGGCGCGGGCACCTATGCCCTGCGTATGCTCCACACCCCTCAGCGCCCCACGATTGAGCGCGTCCTGACGCTGCTACTCAATCTGCTGGAGAACGAGAAGTTCAGACCCCAAAAGTCAAACGGCGAGGCACTGCTCGTACTGGATGACTATCATATGATTAGCGACGAGTCCGTTCACCAGGGCCTGACCTTCCTGGTAGAGCATCTACCTGCACATCTGCACATAGTTATCGCGGCACGCCATGATCCTCCTTTGCCGCTTGCGCGCCTTCGGGTTTGCCAGCTTCTGCTTGAACTACGAGCCGACGACCTACGCTTTACGAGTGAGGAGACACTAGCGTTTTTCGCACACCACGGAAAGGCTCCTCTTACGCACACAGAGATCTCGCTATTGGAAGAGCGCACGGCTGGCTGGGCGGCGGGGCTGCAAATGGTCGCGCTCCTCTTGCATGGTCAGCCAAAAGCGCCCAATGTCTTAGAGAGCCTCAAGGGCAGCCAGAGCTATATCGCCGAATACCTCGGGCAGGAGGTGCTGGCACACTTGCCCGAGCGGATCCAGCAATTCCTCTTGCGAACCTCGATTCTCTCACAGCTGGATGCTCAACTCTGTGAGGCCGTTAGTGCACAACCCAATGGCGAGGAGACCCTGAATTGGCTCTATCAGGCCAATCTCTTCTTGACACCTCTGGATGAGACACGCCGCTGGTATCGCTATCACCAGGTCTTTGCCGACATGCTGCTCCAACGCTTACAGCAGAGTGCCGCCACACTGGTACCAGAATTGCATCGTCGCGCCTCTCTCTGGTATCGCGAGCAAGGAATGCTGGCCGAGGCCGTCGCCCATGCTCGCTCCTCTGGCGATTGGGAGAGCATCGCCAATATTGCAGAAGAGGCTGGAGTGGAACTTATCAGTCGCGGAAACGTTCAGATGGTGATGAACTGGGTGGCAATGCTGCCTCGCCTGATAGTCTTTTCACGCCTGCGCCTCTTTCTCTATGAGTGCTGGTGGCGCTGGTACGCTGGTCATGCCGCTGTCGTCGCTGAGATGATGCGCGAGTATATCCAGCAACACGCATTACCCGACCTGGAGATAGAGGATGTCGCCACCCTGGAGCAGACAATCAGCGCACATGTTGATATGCTCTATCCTCGCTCGCGTTGGGGCGAGGAACAGCGAGCCAACCGGATCGCCGAGATGCTGGCTCTCTATGGAGTGTTGAATATGGAGCGCCCCGATGGAGCGGCTTTTAGCCAGGCTGTGTGCCGTCGCGCGGTTGTTCGTGTGGCCGGCATGGCGCATCGTGCACGCATCGCACAACATCTGAGCACGGTCTCTATTCTGCGCGGCGACCTGTTCGAAGCTACTGCTACTCTGGAAGATGCACTGGCCTCCGCCATTGCTGATGGTAGTGTTACCTGGATGACCAGCACCGGGTATCGCCTGGTGATGCTCTATGAGATGATGGGCCAGTTGCATGATGTGACGCGCATTTCCCAGGATATTCTTGAATTAGCGAAAGGGAAGGCATTCCTCACCCAGGGGACCGCATACATCTTTCTCGGCAATATCGAGTATGAACGTAACAACCTGGAAACGGCGGAGCACTATTTCAGGTTGGCCATCGCATCGTGCGAGGAGATTGATCTCCTCACAGAATCTGATTCCGATGTCCATTTCCTTCTTGGACAATTGGGGCTGGCACGTATCCAATTCATCAGGAAAGATATAGCAGGCGTACGTTTGTGCCTTGAAGAGATTGCAGGCTTTCTCTCACAAAAATGGGTGGGGAATGAGGTGCTCCCCGCCGTGAAGGGCGAATATGCTCTGTTGATGCATGATTTAGGTGATGATGACACAGGCTATTACTGGTTGCAAGAATATGTTCTCCCCGAACATAGTGATCAATTAGTGCTGCGCCAGTTCATCTCATTGAAGCACAACCACTACCGGCTCTACATAAAGTTGTTGCTTACCTACCAACGCTGGCAGGAAGCGGAACAGGTGCTGCAAAGCCAGCAGATGTTAGCAGAGCAGCAGGGGAGAACCGGTAACCTGATCCTGTGGCTCACCCTGCGCGCCTTGCTCGAGGAGGCCCAGGGCAATGCGGGGCAGGCGCTCTCTTCCATCACTCGCGCCCTGAGCCTGGCGGAGCCCAGAGGCTACCTTCGCGTTTTTCTGGACGAAGGTGCGCCCTTGCTAACCCTTCTTTATCGCTTACGTGACGAACTGCGCAAGCAACGCACCACAGAAAATCCCGCTCCTGCATCTAGATATCTCGATAGATTGATTCTGCTTTGCAAACAGGAGCAGCAAATGGGTGTGCCATCAGGTGAGCAAGCTGAACTGGTTGAGTCGCTGAGCGAGCGTGAGTGTGAAGTACTGCGACACATCAGCGAGGGGCGCTCAAATCGGGAGATCGCCCGGCAACTCGTCATAGCACTGAGCACTGTGAAATCGCATATCAGGGCCATCTATGCCAAACTGGGGGTTAAGAGCCGCACGCAGGCGTTGATCCAGGCCCGCCGACTCAATCTGCTCTAGCTTCCTCCTCTCCCAGGGCGACCGCTCATGCCTCTACAAGAGCCAAAAGAACCTCCCACAATTCACCTCTCGTTCCTCCTTTTGGTGGAGGGTTTCTGCTCATGATGAGATTATACTGGGACATATCGGCATCTGTAGTTTTGTGGGCTATGGCAAATCACGTAGGATTTGCCCTGAATAAGGAACAGGATGCTCGCAAGGAAGTATTTCAGAGCCGGGATATCTCAAGGAGTAAGTATCATGGAAATTACGGCATCATTACAAGCACAGCCAGAAACGACGCAAAAAGCAAGCCGAACTGCGACCATAGGGAGCCTGGTAAGCAGCCTTCTGATCAACGGAGCGCTCCCTTTCATCATTTACACGCTTCTGAAAAGCTATACCAATACCTCGGACCTCCTGGCTCTCGTGGCTTCGGGCGTACCATCTCTGCTTGAGAGCATCATAGGGATTCTCCGCAGGAAACGCATTGATTTGCTTGCCGGTATCGCCCTGGCAGGGATTGCCGCTTCGCTCATCATCACTTTCCTGGGAGGTAGCCCCAAAGTCTACCTGATACGAGAGTCTTTTTTTACCGTCGTATTTGGGCTGGTATTCTTGTTATCCTTGTTTTTCTCCAGGCCTCTCATGTTCTATTTCTCTCGTCACTTCGCGACAGGCAACCATCCAAAAAATATTCCTTGGTTTGATTCACTTTGGCAGTATCGGGGCTTCCGCACCTCTATGCGCGTGATGACAACGGTCTGGGGCATTGGGTTTCTGCTTGAGGCCGCGATACGTATCTATCTGGTCCTCGCCCTGAGCACCGAACAATTCCTGATCGTTTCCCCATTCATCATCTACGGCATTATAGGAGTACTCGCGGTCTGGACGTTTTTTTATAGCCGTCAAGGCCGTAAAAAAAGCGAGGCAATACGGCAGAGCCTGATCGTACATCAGAATGATCCCACTTCACAAAACGCGTAACAATGTGAGGTACAAGAGGTCACCAGACAAACAAGGTGACCTCTCTTCAACAGGTATTGTCAACTTATTTGAAAAATTCGTGACCAAGGTTCGACAAGCATGCCTTGCCTACCGATCAACGCTGGCCACTCTAACAACGAGATCGCTGCACAACTCATTATCGCTCTGAGCACAATCAAATCACATGTGCACACCATCTATAGCAAGCTAGGCGAGGAGAGCCGCACCCAGGTCCTCGCCCAGGCTCGCAGGCACAAGCTGCTCTAGTTGAGTTAGGGCTAGCATAACTGCAGAAACCACTCATAGAGCAGGTCATTTGAGGTGTACCATCAGGAGACATACAGTATCGCCTTACCCGCGATACGACGGTCCAGAAGGCTCTGGGCAACCTCGGCAACTTTGGTCCAGGAAGCCTCCAGCCCAATTTGCGGATGCAATCGTTCCTCAGCGACCATTTGAGCCAATCTTCCCAGATCTTTCGCTGCATTTAACATGCGTTCGATTTCAGGAACGAGGAATGGTCCTTTTTTTGCCGCTTCCAATCGACTCTGCAACGTTGCTTCCGGGTCTCCTGCCGCTCCCACATTCACACATACGCCATCTGTCTCCAGTAAAGTCAAAGCAGTATTTAGAGATTTCCCGCCCAATGTATCTATGACGATATCATAAGGGCCAAACGAGCGAGCCAGAGCAACATCTTCTCCAACAACCACCTCATGCGCCCCCATTGCTCGGACACTGGCCACACGCTCCACGCGCCGCACAAGAGCTACCACCGTAGCGCCTCCCTGACTGGCCAGTTGGCAGGCAAAATGCCCCACACCACCCGAAGCCCCCGTGACCAGCACTTTCCGATTGAGCAGAAAGCCCGCTCTCTCCAATCCATATAAAGCAGTCAGGCCCGCAACCGGCAACGTTGCAGCTAGAGCAAATGTGACACCTTCAGGGATCTCTGCCAGCGAAGCTGTAGGAACCGCGACCAGTTCCGCCCATGCTCCGGAATTAACCAGGCCAAAGACTCTGGCCCCAACCGACGGCCCCGATCCATCAGAAGCCGCTTGCTCCACCACCCCAGCCAGGTCCCACCCTGGGCGCCATCCCGCTTCCGAGGTACGCACAACCGCCCTACGCACCTCGCCCAGATTGAGCGAGATGGCAGAGACTCGGACAAGTGCTTCTGATGGCGCGGGCGATGGCGACTCAACCTCGTGTAACGCCAGACGTCCTTTCATATCAGGATCAACAACAATTGCACGAATAGTATTCATAGTCAATCTCCTTCTCAATTTCTATCTTATTTTTCTTCTTAAATGCGGTTCCACTTTTTAAGGGAGTACGTGCCGCTCCCCTCTCACCGATACGATGGCTCCTTCCTTGACCTTCGATTTCCTCTTTGCTAGTATAGGCATGAGCTGATCGTATAACCAGCGCTTGATTATCGTATGATTAAAACTAGCAGGATAAGAAGCAGTAGAGATGGATGAAAGAGAACGCAGGGAGGCGCTGGCCGCTTTCTTACGCACACGACGAGCACGCATTCAACCCGCAGAGTTGGGCTTGCCTGCTCGCAATCGTCGTCGTACAGCGGGATTGCGGCGCGAAGAGGTTGCAGAGCTTGCCAACATCGGTGTTTCCTGGTATACGCTGCTTGAACAGGGACAGGATGTTCATCCCTCCAAACAGGTGCTCTCCAGCCTGTCAACGGCTCTCAGGCTTACTGCTGCTGAGGAGCGGCATCTCTTCCTCCTGGCATATGGAGAAGTATCTGGAAAGAGGTTGGAGGAGGAACAGGTGACGCCTGCGCTCCAACGCGTTGTCAATGCACTCAATCCGCACCCAGCTTTTATGATTGGGCGGTGCTGGAATGTTCTCACCTGGAATCGAGCAGCAGAGCTGTTATTTCGTTTTCACGAGCCATGTCCACCTCACTCGCACAATGTCATCTGGCGTTTTTTTCAACGTGAAAACAGTACCCTCTATCAAGAATGGGAGAAGCAGGCACAAAGCCTGGTGGCACAATTTCGTGCCGATTACGCCCGCTATCCGGGCGATGTCTCTTTTCGTGAAATTATCGAAGACCTGCAACAGGCCAGCCCACAATTTTGCCAGTGGTGGGAGCAACAAAATGTACGCGGTTTGCCCGATAGACCTCAAGTCATGAAGCACCCGACACTGGGATGGTTGGAATTTGACCATGTAACCTTCCAAACATCCTTTTCCCCTGATTTACGTGTGAAAGTCTACTCAGCCTCGGAAGCTTCGGTATCAAAATTGGAGCAGGCACTCTCTGCCTCCTTGTGAAGGACGTAACCACACCGGAAGAAACAAGTCTCCAGCAAAAATCGGACCTTGAAGAAGGTTCGATTTTTGCTGGAGACCGCAAGCGCTTTCGTGGTTCTCAGCTTATGCGTTGCATTCTAATCCTTCAGTTACCTGCCAGACGCGGCGAGCTTTCGCTGAATAATATCACGTGTCATCTGATAACCCTGCTCGTTGCCGCTTTTGGCGTAGAAGCGCAAGCCAATCAGAGCATGATAGCATTCATAGCAGAGCAAGCGCTCTACATAGAAAGGCAGTTCACGCCCATGCTGCCGCTGGTATGCCAGAAAAGCTTCGCGGATCCCTAGTGGAGGCCACCAGAAATCCAGGGAGACAATATCGTACACCCTGTCGCCATAACTTGCATCGAGTAGATCCAGCACGGCGGTAATCTTACCATCCTGCGCTAGCAGGTTGTTCATAGTGAACGCTCCCAAAAGCAGGGTTCGCTCTTCGGGACAGAAGGCAAGCAGCTTCTGCATATACTGGTAGAGCTTCTCGAAGAGGTCGCGCTCTAAAAAGATTTCGTCGAATAGCCTGTGCCATTTACCAAAGTAGTCACGCTCATCCTCTTCGTCAGCAACCTTCAACAGACTGGCGTGCCAGCTTACATCTGAACCTCTACCTCGATAATCGAATACACCATACCCTTGTGTCTCACTGGTGTCGACGCTGTGAGCCGCCTCCAGAAGATCAAGTATTTGCGGCAGGAGCGCCTGGACCTCCTGAGGAGTATGCTCTTGTAGCATCTTCCCTGGCATTTTGCGCGAAATGGCAAAATGCAGATCTCCCAGGCGTCCCACGTGCAGAATAGGCGCGATAGGCAGCGAAGTCCCAGCGAGCTTGCGTGCGACATATGCCTCCTTGGGAAAATTCGAGGACAGCATCTTGTCCAGATTGAAGCGTACGATATACTCTTGCTTCTCCACACGAAAGGAGAACACACGCGCCACCTGTCCGCCTTCAACTGCCGTCAAATCAAGGATCGGCGCGCTAAAATGCTGGCTCAAAAGAGTGAGCGCCTGTGCAGTCGGAACCACTGGACGTAAATCAGGCATAAAAAATCTCCTTTTTCACTGTACACCACTTCTCCAGAGGGAAAAAGGCGCAAGAATCCAACGCTATGCAAAGGGAGTTTCACGTAAGAGGATGTGAGAGAGGGAGAGAGCGCCTGTATACAGGAAAGGAGGACACAATGCGCGCTAACCTGAACCGCATCTCTTGCTCAACATCCACCACCAGCTGCCTTTCCTCCAGGCTCGATCAGCCTTCCGCGCTCGTTCGTTGGCCAGCTCAGACGCGAATGATCACGTGGAGTGTTTACCGTCATGCCTGACAGCCAACACACCCGGTCCCGCGAAGGAAGCGAGCAAGAGAAGATGGAGAAATCTATGCGGCTAGTGGAGATACTAGCAAGCTAAAGTCCAGGTCATTGGAGCACAAACCTTTCATTTACTTAAAAGCAATATACGATATTTTCTAGTATAAATGGTCCAGGCTAATTATTCAAGTGCTTATGGTTACCAGCGTCCATTGCTGCAAGTTTGTCTGCGGTCTCTGGCGAGGATGGCGTATAGGTTACCATGTGGAGTGGGGGTGCAACCGGCACTATAAACACGCTGCTTGAGAAGTGGAGATGGCCAACTTGTGGATGGTTCAAAATCTTCTCGTGATAGAGATCGCAAGAGGCTTGCACATTGTGTTGCGACCACAGTGTGCGGAACTCGGGGCTTTCTCGCTGTAAGTCTGTCAACAATTGTTCAAACCAGGCATCGCCAATGTACTGGTCATAGGCAGAACGCAAATGCATAACGGAATGCTGTGCCGCCTCTTCCCAATCGACAAAAAGCTGGCGCGTCGCGGGATTGGCGAACATGTTCCAGATCCTATTTCGCTCTCTCTCCGTAAGCAGAGAGAAATCGCCAAAGACGCGACAGGCACCTTCATTCCAGGCCACCAGGTTAAAACGATGGTCAACCAGAATGGCGGGGGTTATGCCCAGGGCATCAAGCACTGCCTGGATGCCAGGCGGGGGAGAGACAATTTCCACCTGCTTGACCGCGACGGGAACCATTCCACGCGCGAGGACAAAGAGATGGCGACGCTCTTCACTCTCAAGTTGCAGTGTTTCAGCGAGTCGCTCAACTACCTGCTCCGAGACGGTAATATCTCGCCCTTGCTCCAGCCAGGTATACCAGGAGACTCCAACTCCTGCGAGTTGGGCCACTTCATCGCGTCTGAGTCCTGGGGTTCTGCGCCTGCCAAAAGTTGGTAACCCAAGTTGATTCGGCTGTAAACGCGCACGCCGTGTGCGTAGAAAATCGCCAAGTTCGGCTCGCCTCTTTGTATTGTCTCGCATATGGTTCAACCCTCTTGTTACGTGACTTCTCGCCACTATGTGGCTCGCAGATGTGGAATATGTGGTTGAGCGGGCTGGCTCTGCCAGCCCGCTCAACCACATATTCCACAATCGGTGGCACGATGCTACTACTTTACTTCTGACAAAGTGATGCAGGAACTGACGAGTGATATGTAGCCTGTTACTTCCACACCTATGATAACTACGCTCCTGGTTCCAATCATTCCTCGGCTCTACAATACTTACTATCCAAACGGATATTGATCATTCGCTTCTCCATGGATTCTTCAAGAGAGGAACTATAATATGTCAAAAGTCTGGTTGATTACGGGAAGCTCACGCGGCCTGGGCCGCAGCCTCGCTGAGGCTGTATTGGAACACGGGGACCAGCTGGTTGCCACCGCGCGCAAGCCTGAGCAGCTCAGTGACCTGGTAGAAAAATATGGTGAGCGGGTGCGCGCTATCGCCCTCGACGTCACCAATCCCGAGCAGGCTCGCGCAGCGGTTGCGACCGCCATCGAAGCCTTTGGGCGGCTCGACGTCGTGGTCAACAATGCCGGATATGCTAACGTGACAACAATTGAGGATGCCTCCGAAAAAGAGTGGCGCGCCCAACTTGAAGCCAATTTGTGGGGCGTAATCAATGTGACGCGAGCCGCGCTTCCGGCCCTGCGTCAGCAGCGCTCTGGTCACTTTCTCCAGGTCTCCTCAATTGGAGGACGCACGACCGCAGCGGGCCTGGGTCCCTACCAGACCGCGAAATGGGCGATCGAAGGCTTCTCCGAAGTCCTCTCCCGCGAGGTCAAACACCTTGGGATTAAGGTCACCCTGGTCGAACCCGGCAGTTTTCGTACAGATTGGGGTGGTGCTTCCATGACCTTCATAGAGGCAAGCGAGGATTATAAGAGCATCCTTGATCCGATGGTGGCCTATAGGGAGGGAATTGCTGGTAAAGAGCCGGGTGACCCTAACAAAGCCGCCCAGGCACTCATTACCATTGTGGATGAAGCTAAACCACCACTTCGTTTGCCCCTGGGAAGAGACGCCTTTAAGACAGCACGCCTGGTCGACCAGGCCAAACTCGCCGAGACAGAGTGCTGGGAACGCCTCATTACCTCGACCGACTACGACGACGTCGAGGTAGATCCTCTGGCGCATGGCATTGGATTACCACAATCGAGCCAGGAAAGCCCAAAGTAAAACCACCGAAAGCATTTCAACAGGTGAATACAGGCGAGCATCTATAAAAGATGCTCGCCTGTATTCACCTGTTAACTGCATGCAGAATACCCAAGTCATCATCCTGCCCTGAGACCAAAAAGGAAAAGATCATCCTTTTTGTGATACACTGCTAACTCCAACACCTTTAAAGAGCCTGCTAGCTTGTGATCTTGCTGGTATTATTAGAGGCTCCTGCTGACAGTGAAAGGGCGTGTATATGCGAGACATACATATGGTTGATGGCACAGAGGAGCTGGCTGCAGAAGCCGTAAAACATCTACAGGCCTTGCTGCGTTGCGAGACGGTAAATCCGCCCGGCAATGAGAGCACGGCTATCGAATATATTCGTTCCCAGTTTGAAGCTGAGGGGATCGAGTATCGCGTGCTCGAGGCCGCTCCTGGTCGGGTAAATATCTGGGCGCGGATACGTGGAAATGGCACAAAGCGCCCGTTGCTGCTGCTCTCGCATGTGGATGTGGTCCCTGTTGAGCGCGAGCATTGGTCTGTGGACCCCTTTGGGGGTACCATCCAGAATGGGTATATTTACGGGCGCGGGGCTGTGGACACGAAGAGCCTGACGGCCAAGGAATTGGCAATCTTTTTGCACGCCGCCCGCCAGGCCAAGGCTGATGAGATGACGTTAAGCCGCGACCTGATTTTCCTGGCTGTAGCAGATGAGGAGCAGGGCGGCACCTATGGCATGGGCTGGATCGCCAAAAACGCGCCAGAGCTTATAGATGTCGAGTATGCACTCAACGAGGGAGGCGGCTTTGCCGTCGAGGTTGGTGGCAAGCGCATCTATGTCTGCTCAACCGCTGAAAAAGGCAGCGCTCTTATCAGGTTGCGGGCTACTGGGGACCCTGGCCACGGTTCTGTTCCCCATCAGCGAAACGCGATTTCGCGCCTGGCGAACGCGGTCCGCCGCGTGTCGATGACTCCGCTGCCACTGCATGTGACCGCAACGGCACGCGCCTTAATCGCCACCCTGGCCCAAACGCAGAAACAGCCACAGCAATCACTTCTCCCCCTGGTACTCAATCCCCTGCTCTCTGAGTCGCTACTCGGGACGCTAGATACCTACATAGCCGATGCCCTGCGCGCCATGCTGCATAATACGGCTTCACCAACCCTCTTACAGGCTGGCTATGCCTCTAACGTGATTCCAGGTGAGGCCACGGCGACCCTCGATGGGCGCTTGCTGCCGGGGCAGACGCCGGAGATGTTTGTGGCAGAGCTACGGCGGAGGATCGCCGACCGCAATGTCGCGGTTGAGGTTGAGGGCGCCACCTTCAATGGGCATGAATGTGAGCAAGACACGGAGCTGTTCAGGGCTATTCGTGATGCGCTCGCCACGCATGATCCAGAGGCTCTGGTCTCACCGTACCTGCTGCCAGCCATGACGGACTCGCGCTTCTTGATACCACGAGGGATTATCGCCTATGGCTTTGATCCAATGATGCCGAAGCCCGGCTGGCCCTCGCCGCAACAGATGGCGCATGGACATGACGAGCGCATCTCAGTGGCAAACGTCGCCTTTGGCTTACGCGTGCTCCAGCGGGTCGTCACACAGATCAGCGCCTAAAATTTTTACTCGGTCGATCTGGATGTAAGCTTCGTGGGAATGCCAGCCTGGAAGCGGCAGATCGTGGACGCGGCAGGCGTGAACGCTAATTTGACACAAAGCGATTTGCTGTAATCGTACAAGCAAAATAGGACAACCCGCATGCTGTTCCTCACTAGGAATAAACTACAAAGAGAGAAGTTGAAGGGAGGAAGCAAACAGACGCCAGGGTACATCAAAGCGTAAGCACTGCTAGATAAACGGGAGAACAGCCTCTGGCTATGGTAATGCCTAGAAAAGGGAATGTCGATCTCAACCGGATGGTTGTTTCTTCTGTCTAATATTGATGAGGAGGGGTGCATACTATGCCGATTGTCCCACCTGATGCCATTTTTCAGGTTGCCAGTGGTTTTATGGCCTCCAAACATCTCTATGTCGCAAACGAACTTAGACTTTTTGAGCACTTAGCCGAGGGCCCAATGACGTTAGATGCTCTGGCGCAACGGATAGGAACTCCATGCTCCAGGTTGCGCATTACTGTTGATGCGATGGTCGCCCTGGGCTTTATTGAGCGCCAGAACGATTATTATCAGAACAGTCTAGTAGCCGCCTCCTACCTGAGTGGGCATACATCTCCTGATCTGCGTCCATTCCTACATTTCTGGAATCGGATCAGCTACCCAGCATGGCTCCAGTTCGAAGAGCGTATTCGTACTGGTCAGGGAACATTCGAACCGCCAGACGAGGAGTGTTACAAGATCTTCTTGGAAGGAGTGGAGGCTATTACTAGCGGGGCGGCGATAGCCCTGGCCTCGGCCTATGATTTTGGTAGCCACTGCCGTGTGCTCGACCTTGGTGGGGGAGCGGGATTATTTCTCCATGCTATTTTGCAGCAATATCCCACTATAGAGGCTACCCTTTTCGAACTCCCACACATAGCAACGCTTGCGCATCAACGTCTAGCGGAAACGTCTGTGGCGAAACAAGTGAACATTGTTGAGGGAGATTTCTTTATAGATCCCCTTCCTACTGGCCACGACGTTATCATTCTTGCCCACGTGATACATATGTTTTCTCCAGAACATAATCTCACATTGCTGCGACGTCTTCGTGCGCATGTCTCTACTGGTACGCGTCTGCTACTTGTGGATTTCTGGACCGATACCACACATACCCAACCCCTGTTCGCTGCTCTGATAGCTGGGGAGTTCCTGGTCGCGACTGGTGAAGGCGATGTTTATAGCGAGGAGGAAGTGTGTGCATGGCTCCTACAAAGTGGCTGGCAGCGCTTCAGCCACCAGCCCCTGTCAGGACCTTCCAGTTTCATTGTCGCCGAAGCGCACTGATGTGTGAAAAAGTGCTTTGTACTCAACAGGTGACATGGAACAGACTGATTACTGTGCCGTTGGCCTCATTCCAGGTTTGGATTGCCAGAGGTGTTGGCAACAAATCCACCTGGCATTGTTTTTGCTGGAAGTACTCAGCTGCCTCATCAGAAAGTCTGACATTGCCATACTGTCCCGTGCCAATGATGAGCCGTTTCGCCCCTTTTTCATAGACGTATTTCGCCTCGTCTTGAGAAAGGATGTGCGATGTACCATAGAGGGCCTTAGATAATTTTTTCTTCCGCTTTTTTACTTGACCACTCTGCCTGATCATCACATCGTGCGCGAAGACGGTTCCTTCAATGGTAATTGAGCCAAAGGTGGTCTGATCAATGGTGGGTTTCATCTTGTTGCTCCTCCACATCTATTTGGCATGCTGATGTGGGCTCGTTCAAGAAAAAGCGCTCTGTGGACAAAAAGCTTTGGCTATAGTATACCACTAAGCAAAGGTGTAACCTTCGCTTGTTCACCTTTACTGATATGCAAAAAAATTTGACCACAATAGTGCTGCTTTCAGCGAACGTCTCTTCATAGGATTCCATGAGAATCAGCTTGCGTAGCGCTACCCAATTGACATTCTCCCCATGGCTAAAGCCAGGGGATTCCTAGAGTCGCCTCTAGGGTTTCCTGCTTCGCTGAGTCTTGCCAGAACGAGACGAAACCCGTCCTGGTCTTATGGACTCTCCACAGGCGAGGACCGTGAGCCCCACGGTCACAATATTCTTGGCAGCGTTGATATCGCGGTCATGATGGACACCACATTCAGGACAATCCCATTGGCGGATATCAAGCGGTAAGGAGGTGAGAATATGACCACACTCGAAACACCGTTTACTGGAGGGATACCACTTGTCGATCTTGACAAGGTTTCGACCATACCAGTCTGCCTTGTATTCGAGCTGAGACACAAACTCACTCCATCCCACATCGCTGATCGCTTTGCTCAGGGTTGGGTGCTTGACCATATTTTTGACCTGCAAACTCTCCACGCACATCGTTTGGTTTTCACGAATCAGGCGGGTAGAGAGCTTGTGCAGGCGCGTCACGGCGACGATCAGCGATACGAGCATGAATGCGTGCGACCTTGAGACGCGCCTTGTCTCGATTTTTCGAGCCCTTTTTCTTCTTGGCATGGCGGCGTTGAGCTTTCGCCAGTTTCTTTTCGTCCTTGTGAAAGAATCTGGGATTGCCTACCACTTCACCCGTCGAGAGAACCACAAAGGACTTCAAGCCAAGATCAGCACCAATCGCCTTCTCATTGCAAGGCAGATGGGCAATTTCCTCTTCCACAAGGAGACTGATGAAGTAGCGATCAGCGCAATCTTTGGTGATAGTGACGCTTGAAGGAATGGCCTCGTTTGGCAGAGGACGCGACCACACGATCTGGAGAGGCTCGCTCATCTTGGCAAGCGTAAGAGAGCCATTGCGCCAGGTGAAAGCATTGGCTGTATACGTGGCGGATTGGGTATTTCGCTTTTTGTGGAAGGTCGGGTATTTGGCACGTCCTTCAAAGAAGTTGAGAAACGCTTTGTCCAGGTGGCGAAGAGCCTGCTGCAAGGGCACACTGGAAACCTCGTTCAACCAGTGCGTCTCTTCTTGCTTTTTCAAGTCAGTCAACAGGAGACTCAACTCTTTGTAATAGAGTCGCTGATGGTCGTTGTAATAGGCATCGGTTTTCTTGCGCAAGGCCCAGTTATAGACGAAGCGACAGCACCCAAAGGTTTGAGCAAGGATCTGCTGTTGTTCTGGTGTGGGATATACGCGGTACTTGAAAGCGCGTTTCTGTTTCATAGGTTACATCATAGCAGTTACGGCGTAAAAATGCAACAATTTGCACTGCCCTATCCACCCCAAGAAAGGAGCGCGCCATTCATCCCCATGTTTGCGCAACAGGGGTCTTCTGGCGCGGTTAGATAAAGAGAGAAACGGGCATGTATAGGCACGTGCCTATACATGCCCGTTTCTCTTCACTTTGTAATAGTTATACTGTCCGCCGGTGGAGGGTCATCTTGAGGCCGTATTTGGGGCGCAGGGTGACGGCGGGGTGGAAAACTATGTAAGAGCATAGAGGTCACCGATCTCCTGACCCTGGAAGAAGGCCAGAATAGCGCTATTAAAGACTTGCGGCTGGTCGAACATGCTGAAGTGATTGGAGCCTTCAAGGATCAACAGGCGCGAACCGGCGAGGTTAGCATGGAGCTGCTGACCAAGTGAGAACGGGACCAGGTCATCCTGGTCGCCCCAGACCAGGAGCGTCGGGGCCACGACGGAGGAGATAACAGATGCGGCGTCCAGGGCGATAATCTGCTCAGCCGCGCGCCGTACCATGAGGCGACCGGCGCGTAAATAGTCATAGGCCATGTAGGGCCAGAAAGCCGGTGTGGTCCGGTAAATAGAGCGCATGGCCATCGCCTCCAACTGGTTTACCATTGGTCCAAAGGGGATGCCAATAGAGTCGACCAGCACGAGGTGCTTGACCTTCTCCGGGCGCAGGGTCGCCAGTTCCATGCAAATATAGCCACCCATGGAATGCCCAACCAGGCGCACCTCCTCCAGCCCAAGCTCCTTCATCCACATATCCAGCCACGCGGCACAGCGCAACAGATCAAACTTCTTCGATAGATGCCGCATACTGCCAAAGCCTGGGAGATCCACGAGGTAGACACGATAATGCTGCGCCAGGGTAGGCACATTGCGCAGCCACCAGCGCCACGAGCCAGAGAGGCCATGCACCAGGACCAGTGGCTCGCCCTGGCCCACCACTGAGTAGTGCATCTGCTCTCCATCGAGCGTCATAACATGTCTTGCAAGCTTCAAGGTCTCATGCCTGCCTTTCTAAACCTACTCAACTGTGCTTATACATCATCGAATACGTTCAATTGCTACTCTTTATACTAGTACAGATCTCCTTTAATAGTGCTGCACGCTCCCTCCTTACCCGGTGGGATATGTTGTTAACATTGTCCCATAAATTTGCATTACAATCAATTCTGACTTTTATTCAAAATAAGGATAATGTACTTTTAAGCCGATGGTGTGCTATGCTAAAAAAAGCGCTCAGCAAGATTTCTATGCAGCCAGGGGAATAAGAAGATATGCACCAGAACGCGAAAAACACCAGGGTGGACCGCCGCGCAGAATTACTTAAAGTCTCACGCGAGATCATGGCGGAGAAGGGCTATGAAGCGACAAAAATCTCGGAGATCGTGGCGAGGGCAGGTGTAGCTCAGGGAACCTTTTACTGGTATTTCCCATCCAAAGCCTCGATTGTTAAAACCCTCACGGTCGAGATGCAGAACGAGGTCCAGATCGCGCTGACCAGCGCCTTCGCCGGGCCTGGATTATTGAAACAAAAGATCGAGAAAAGCATTACAGACACCTTCAACATTCTAAGTACCTATCGCGATGTCCTCGCCCTGGCACGCCTCGTTGAGTCCGCCTCAGAGCACGAGTTTGTCTTCTCGCCTTACCATCGCCTGATCTCGGACCTGCTACGCTACGAGCAGTCACAAGGCACCATCAATTCAGCCATTGACCCCACGATCACAGCCACCCTCATCGTAGGCACCGTCTACTATGCTGCCGTGCAATGCTACATCTACAACGTACCCATCCCCATTGAGCACTACATCGTGGAGACTGCCCGCTTCGTCTGCCACGCCCTTGGGATTGGGTGAGGAAGAGAAGCGGTTGTAGCAGCGAGGCGCATCACCTCACTTACCACGGCAATGGCCACAGCCGCGAGAAATCAAACCCAAGACTTGACATTCTTTAGAAGATGAAGCCATACTTTAAAGATAATCAATACAAAAAAGAAATGAGGAGTGTCATGATTAAAGGAATAGGCCATATTGCCTTCAACATTAGTAACCTGGAGCGCTCGCTGGACTTCTATTGCCATAAGCTGGGCCTACGCGAGGCCTTCCGCCTGGACCGTGAGGGGACGCCCTCACCCTGGATCGTCTACCTCCAGATCGCCCCTGGACACTTTATTGAACTCTTTCCGGGTGCGACCGGCGAGAACAAGTCCTCCCAGGTCGGCTACAACCATTTCTGCCTCCTTGTTGAGGATATGGCAACAACGCTCAAAGAGCTGGAGGCACGCGGCCTCCCCATCAGCGGCGAGCCTACCCGTGGCCTGGACAATAACTGGCAGTACTGGCTGACCGATCCCGATGGCAACCGCATCGAGCTCATGCAGATCGCCCCAAACTCGCCCCACGCTACCGCAGACAATAGCTGGACAACATCTGCTCACTCTTAATCATATTTTGTAGGGTCCATGCTTGCATGGACTCATGCTCGCGGATCAATCGTATCTCCAGCGCGCTCAGTCCATGCAAGCATGGACCCTACAATCTTACGGAGGCTTATTGATGTCGCTTTATTGCCTGGCTCATTATGCTGAAAGCAAGATATCTTTTCCTTAGTAAAGAGAGCTTTCAACTAATGCAAGCACAGTATTTAAAAGGCAGCAAGGTCCTTACCGTGGTTATATTCCTGTCCATTCTTGGACTACTCGCTCTACTCTGTCTCTCGCACTTCTTTATCCTCTCGCGGGCCATTAGCACGGTTCAGCCGACCCTTCCCAAAGTCGTCGCGCATAGGGCAAGCAATTACAAGCAGATAAGCTCAATTGCGCTCCCCAATGCATCTTCGCTGGTCTTTGATGGAGCCTATCTCGATGAGGCCGAGTCGCGCTATTATCTCGCCGATCGCGACAATAAGAGCATCGATGTGCTCGATCTAAAGACGAATACCCTTCTCTACAGTATTCCGGGTCCCTTCACAGGCGAGGAACATAATAAGAATGGTCCCAACCATGTGCTTCGCGTGGCTCCAGACCTGCTGGCGGCCTCCAATGGTGATGGCACAGTGGTTTTCCTCAGCACGCAGACGAAGCAGGTCGTGGGTATTACACCCAAATTGGGTGAGCTACGCGCGGATGCGATGGCTTTCGATGAGGCCGATCACCTGCTGGCGGTGGTCAATGGCAATGACGAGATTCCCGTGGTTTCCTTCATCGATACCAGTAAGGTGAGCCAGAATGAGTTTCCCATGACACGCCTGATCTTTCCTGAGGCCGCAACCACAGGCAATGCACGCGGCCTGGATGATATCGAGTTCGCGGATGGGCGCTTCTTTCTCTCAGTCACGGGAGCTTCAACACATCCCTATGGCGCGGTCTACGTGCTACAACATGATACGTCAACGAAGAAGGTCACGCGTCGACGCGAGTATTCACTTCCCTATGTCTGTAACCCCAATGGCCTGGCAATAGGCAGTCATGCTCAGCTTGGGCTAGCCTGTAGCGCGGGCAACTCTCAGATCCTGGATCTAAAGACCGGGAAGACCGTCCTGGTTCCCAATACTGATAGCGGCGATTTCGTTGCCTACACCCATGAACACTTCTTCTTCGCCAATAGCAATGAGCTAAGCACAGACTCGGCCACGCTGGCCATTACCAAAGCGGATGGGCAGTTGATACAGCAGATCGCGCTCACAGATAAATCACATAACGTGACCGCCAGTCCTACGACAGGCAAGATCTATGTACCTCAGCAGGGACTGGGCCTCGTGATCTACGGGCAGTAGTAGTACCGGAGCCTGATAGAGAGGGGGAAGACGCAGCGTCTTCCTTGTTTCGTCCCTGTTTATACAATCCGTATGTCAGTAGCAAAAAAATTATTTTGCTGCTGACATACTGTTGTCACGCTCGTTGGTTATACTCCTTGTAAGAAGAGAAATCGCAGACGTTGGCTAACACGTCGCATATAGCTTTGAAGGGAAGGTATACTCATGGGCAAACTACTCGGACCAGACTTTCTCAACTTACAGGTTCGTGATCTCGCAATCTCGCGCACATTCTATCTTGAGCTATTGGGCCTGAATGAGGATACGAGCTTCACCGCACCGGGTGTGGTCCTCTTCGAATCCAGCACCATCCCCTTCGCGATCAGCCAGGCAACGGCGAACCTGGACGAAACGCCTCAGCCTGGGCTGGGGATAGCGCTCTGGATCGACTGCGATAATGTTGACGAGCTCTGGAGCAAGCTCCATGCAGAGGGTGCCACCATCATCAAACCACCCTTTGATGGCCCCTTTGGACGAACATTCGTCTTCGCCGATCCCGATGGTTACCGTATTACAGCCAACCAGAATCCCTGGGACCGCTTCCCCCTGGGCGGTAAACGCCAGGAGTAGGCTATATGAGCGAGGTTTGCCTCCGGCAAACCTCGCTCATATAGCACAGGCTATGTTATACTAAAAACACTTCTATGCAAAAGATACCTCAAGAGGAAAGATAATGACATCGCACCATATAAGCGAACTGGAACACGCCCTCGCACAGCAAAACATCCCAGAAGGTATAGTGATTCGGGCCTGGCAGGAGCAGGATTTTGCGGCCATTCAACGCCTCTCAGAGGCCGAGGGATGGCCAACACCAAATCGGCGACCGGAGGACGCGCTGGCAGGCTGGCGCAACTCCTGGCCCACGCTCGTCGCCGAAGTAGACGGCGAGGTAATCGGCTTCGTGCGCGCCTGGAGCGATAAGCATATCACAACCTATATTTTCGAACTCCTCATCGCTGAGCAGTGGCGTGGTCATGGCATCGGAAGTAGCCTGCTGGACGCGTGCCACACCCTCTACCCACACGCGCGCCTGGAGGTCTCCTCCACCGAGCACTCCGCCAGCTTCTACCGCCGCTACGGCTTTCGCGATCTTGGAGAGACCTTTCGCAAGAGCTATGTATAAGTAAGAAGGAGTAAAGTTTTAGCGATTTCACGCTACTAACCTGAAAAATCGTGCTCAATGCTGGGCAGACACGAACGCCAGGGCCTCCCGCGCCAGGGCGAGCCACTCTATCTGCGATGTTGGTTCGAGCACCAGCCACTCCTTCATAAGGCGACCATTCTTGCGAGGATCGAAGCGCTCGCCATCGCCAGAGACCACCAGTTCATCTACCCGCGCTTTCGGTAGCTTCACGATAAGCCTGCCCCGGGTGAGCATAGCAAAGATTTTATCATGCACCTTCAGTCCCGAGGCGCCAAAGCCCTTCTTCGCCTGTCTTCCATCCGCTGGCGGCGTGACACCCGGATAACTGAGCAGCTCCCCAACAAGCACAGCAAAGCGTTCCTCTGATGTTATAGATTCATCTAACACAGAAAGCCTCTCTTCCGCTAACATACATCAACAAAAGCATTATACTTGTTTTAGAACAAATTTTCAAGCATCGGACGCCTCTCCCAGCTCTGGACCAGCTATCGCCGCAGCCCGGCTGTGTCTCTAAGTCAGAATCAGGCAAAAAGGATATATAGCCTATCAGGGCAAAGGCCATGATGTGAGCGCGCTACTGACGTACACGCCTACATGTCCCCGTATGGAGGTGCATCCCCCGCGCGTAGGCGTGTACGTCAGTAGCGCATCTCTCACCTACTAATAACTCTCGATCACTCTTATCGATATAAATAGTGGTGAGGATGGGTAGGTGGGCGAGTATCTGCGCCATCAGGGGACCAACCTCGTCCCAGGAGAGGCCGCCTTTGCCGCAGCCAAGCTTAGGGAAGGCAATGCTCTCAATACCCTGCTGCTGCCAATTGACTATAAGATAATCCAGCCCCTGCTGGATGTAGATCAGGCGCGAGGGCTGGCGATAGTGGTCCTTGGTGGGGAAGTTCAAGATCCAGGGCTGGCTTACGGTGTAGAGCCATGGCTGGCCGATGCGCAGCTCGCCGCTCTCGCATTGCTGCTTGTAGACTAGAAACATCTTAGGGTAGCGCTGCTTGAAGGCCAGCGCCAGGCCCGCCCCCATGATACCCCGGCAGTTAACGGGATTGACAATGACCTGCTCTCTCGCCCGAAATAGATCGCCATCGACGATATACTGTATAGGTTGTGACATTCTGCCTTCTCATTCCTTCCCAAGAAGATCCAACAAGCTTGTCTAGAGAAGAATTAACTCATAAATATATTACCTGCGTCAAGCCATCCAATAAATTAAGTAAGGTCATCTGACTAAAAAAATAGGGATTTCTCCTAATAGACAGCAGCGAGCCGCTCTTCTACACTGTATGGTACATCCGTCATGTTTTTTCTACTCTGATGATGCAAAATACTCCCGTTCAGCAAGCAAACAAGAGTAGATGAGTGAAAGGTAGCTACATTGATGCGCAAGCGCTTGATTATAAGCAGTGTGGGAGTGCTGGCAGCGCTCCTGCTGGCACTTATTCCCCTGTCCTCCGCCTCGGCGCACGAGGTGCGCCATGTCGGCAACTACACCTTTATCGTCGGCTTTCTCAACGAGCCAGCCTATGAGAACAGCCAGAACGCGATCTCGCTGACGGTTTGCAATGGCAAGACCTGTGAGATCGCGGGCGGAGGAGATAGCGGCCCGGTCTCAAATCCGTTCAACGACGCGGATAAGAGCCTGAAGGCCGAGGTTAGTATAGGTGGCTCTTCGCCCCTGGCCCTTACCCTCCAGCCCGTCGATGGCGCGCCCGGCAAGTATACCGCCGATTTCATTCCAACTAAAACCGGCGATTACACCTTCCACTTCACCGGGGCGCTCAATGGACAGAAGATCGACGAGAAGTTCACCGGTGGCCCCAATACCTTCAGCGAGGTGGCGCAGATCACAGCCTATCCCGCCAGCCAGGCCACGACAACATCCCAGCAGAGCAATAGCAATCTGCAAGCTCAGATTCAGGACGCGAAGAATACTGGCGTCCTCGTTGGCTCACTTGGCGCACTGATAGGACTCATCGGCCTGGGGACAGCGGTTGTCGCCCTACGCCGTCGTCCCACCACCAGCGGCACCGCGCCAGATGAGAGCCAGCGCGGGTAAGGGTAGTTTTTCAAAAAAGAGCCGGGAGCAGCGACGCTGAGCGTCGCTGCTCCCGGCTCTTTTTTGAAAACTCTTAATTTATGGCTGATCTAAGCGTGCTTTTGTCGCATTCACAAGCGTTACTATACTTGAATAGCACCTCTTATCCCCATAATCATGCATGCCTGGAGTACATTCTCTATGAAAAAGTGTCTTTCTCTACGTCTTACACTCGGTCTCGCGCTCGGCCTGCTCGCTCTCCTGCTGGCCGCCTGCGGAGGGAGCGATAGTGCTTCTTCGCTCACGCCTACACCAACGTCGGTACCCACAAGCGCTACAATCAGCCAAACCCCTACACCAACCATTAACAGCACGCCCGCGCCTACTCCAACGCCTCAGGGTAAGGCGCTGGCCGATGGCGGCACACAGAATTATCACAATAGCTATTTCGCCTTCAATTATCCCGCCAACTGGAACAAAACACAGGAGAGCGACGCCACTGTGCTGCTCACGGCCCCCAACAACCAGGAAACGACGATTGACGCGGAGAAGCTTGCGGGAATGCCCACCAGCGACTCATTGAAAAATAGTCTGCAAGAGGATACACTGGTTAAACAGGCGGCCAGCCCTGGCGCCATCAAGCAGCAAACGTTCAATAACATCTCCTGGTGGACGACGCGCGTTCAGGTCTCCAGGGATGGCAAGGCGCTCTACTACGATATCGCCTATGGGCAGGATCAGGCCAACCTCTATAAACTTGTGGTATGCGAGGGCTCAGGCGGGTATGATGGCCTCTTCGATACGGTGCTCGACTCCTTTCAGCCCAACGCATAAGTCTGTATTAAATTAAGGTTTTGTATGCAAAACGCGGTATCCGTACCCTCCCGGCGCCTCTCGATCTGGTTATCTTTCTTTGGTTTTATGCTTGTGGGCATCAGTAGCGGTGTAAGCGGTCCCATTCTGCCCAGCCTGGGCGCGTACTATCACGTGGGAGACGCCACGATTGGTCTGCTCTTGCTCGTCTCGCCCTTCGCCTATTTCCTCTCATCCTTAAGTAGTGGCCTGCTCATTGAGAAGTTTGGGCTGCGCTGGCTCTTGCTCCTGGGGACTGTCATCTTTGCCCTCGGTTTCGCGGGCTTTGGCCTGCGCCTGCCATTTCTCTGGCTCTTCGGGGCTCGCCTCTGCATTGGCCTGGGCTCAGGCATCATCGAAACAGGCTTTAATATCTATATCAGTACACAGCCCAGGCAAGAGACGCTCCTGAACAACCTGCACGCCTTCTTCGGCGTGGGATCACTGCTTGGTCCCCTGCTCGTCAGCGCGCTCCTGACGCTCCTCTGGGGCTGGAATATCACGTACCTCTTCCTCGTCGTGCTCTGCCTGCCCCTCGCGCTCGGCCTGGGTCCGCTCTTTAGTGTGCCTGCGAACATCCAGGATACTCAGAGAGACGAGCCAGCCAGGAAAGAGGGCATTTTTGGCGCGACGCTCAAGCTCCCCGTGGTCTGGATCGCGACGCTCTTTCTGCTCGTCTATGTCGGCGTGGAGACCTGCGCGGGTAGCTGGGGCTACACCTTCCTGCTCAATGAGCGCGCTCAGAGTCCGCTTATCGCGGGCTGGATCGTGAGTGGCTACTGGCTGGGGTTGACGCTGGGGCGCTTCTTCTTACAGCGCCAGGCCGAGCGCATGGGGATTAGCTCAACCGTCCTCGTCTATATATGCCTGATCTGTATTGTGCTCAGCGCGCTTCTGGCCTGGCTCGTACCCTCGGGCATTAGCGCGGCTCTGGCCTTCTGCCTTATGGGCCTTGGTGTTGCACCGCTCTATCCTCTCACGGTCGCCATCATGCCCAAGTTGGTCCCCTCGCACCTGGCGGCAAGCGCGATTAGCCTCTTGATCAGCATCAGCATCATCGGCCTGGGCGTCTTCCCCTGGCTGGCCGGCCTGCTGGCCCAGGCTGTGGGCATCTGGACGCTCATGCCCTTTATCATCCTCCTGACTCTGGCGATGATTATCCTCTGGCGCGTTTTGGCGAGACATATAGCTTCGCCCGCAT
The DNA here is from genome assembly GCF_000178855.1 of Ktedonobacter racemifer DSM 44963. Lineage (GTDB taxonomy): Bacteria > Chloroflexota > Ktedonobacteria > Ktedonobacterales > Ktedonobacteraceae > Ktedonobacter > Ktedonobacter racemifer. Next base: position 162,983 of record NZ_ADVG01000003.1, read on the forward strand.
AACAAGCCCGCTACTGGCATACGCGGCTACTGACCTAGAGTAGCCGCGTATGCCAGTAGCGGGCCAATATCGCCTCATCAGCCACTGATGGCGATGGTTTCGGGTGCTATCTCGATAACTTCAACGCGCCGTTATGAACTGGAACGTTGCGTGCCCCAACCAGGTAATAGTGTTTCACGCATGAGTTATCCTCCCGTATTTGCAATAGTAGCCTCATACCAGGGCACGCTCTCTCTGCGACTCGCCTCAAAGGCCGTGATGTCTTCCTGGAAGCGTAGTGTGTGCGCAACAGCGTCCAGCCCTTGCACAAGCACATCTTTTCTAAAGGGATCAATGTCGAGGGCATGTACCTGCTCACTAGATGTGATAACACGCTGTAAAGGCAAATCAATTGTCAAGGCATAGCTCGGCGTAGCCTCAACCGCGTCAAAGAGCGACTGAATCACGTTCTCTGGCAGACATATGGGCATGTAACCTCGTGGATAAGATGGCGATCAATATACAGAAGCGATCCCTGCCCCTCAATTTCGCGCACCACGTGAGATTGCCAGATCTTCTCAAACATCGTTTGTGTTCTCGTTGTTTGTGGCATAAAAATCGTCCCTTTCACAACATGACGACTAGACATCCTTGTCACTTAAATCCTGTAACACATGCAAGCCAGCCTTTACCAGCAGTATAATCGTCAGCAAGTGATATGTCCAATACTTATTTTTCCGATATTTGATAATCTAAAGGCATCAACTATCTAGCTTTTTTCTCCGACAGTGATGCTTTTTTGTTATTAAAATTTGAATAAATAGGTATTAGACATATCATCTAGCACAAGCTATACTCCTGAACAAGTGAAACGCGTGCGAGTTTTGCCTATTCAGCTCTTTATACCTGGCAAGCTACGTGATAGGAGATTGTCTTATGCACCCACAAATGTCTGATACAGAAGAGAAGGCATCTATACGCGCTCTAGAAAGCGAGCAGCAGACGACTCTGAAGCAGCCCCTGATAAACCATCCTTCTGGGTTGTATTCACTACCTGGTTCAAAATTGGTGTCATGTCGTTTGGGGGGGGGATCGGCGACGTTATTATTGATTCAGCGCAAATGCCTAGAGCAGATGAAATGGGCAACGGAAGAGGAATATAGTCGCTACTGGAGCTTAAGTCAGATTTCACCGGGTATCGTCATGTTCGCGACAATGATTCTAATGTTTCGCAAGATCGGCGGATGGAAGAATGTCATCGCAGCATTCGCCGGGCTACTTATACCCAGCGCACTCATTACACTGCTCTTTTCAGCCGGTTTTAAGGCTGTACAGAATCTACCAGCAGTGCAGGCCATGCTTCAGGGGGTTATTCCAGCTACGGCTGGCATTATGCTTACCTTATCGATTAAGTTTGCCCAACCACTGGTAAAGAAGAGCTATCAAGCAGATAGCTTGAGCCTCATTGAATGCCTGGTCATCATTCTAAGCAGCGCCAGCGCATTGATCTTCTGGCATATAGACGTCGTACTGGTTATGCTGGGCGCAGCTCTGTTGAGTGTAGGATTTTTTCTTCCCCTGCGCACCAAGCTTGCTCCAAGACAAGCAGCAGCCCAAAGGAGGCAATAGAGATGAATCCTGTCATTTATTTTCTGCTTTTCCTCAAAGCATCGCTCTTCTCTTTCGGCTCAGTGGGCAACCTTGCCAGTTTGCATCGCGATCTATTGAGCAAGGGGTGGGCACGAGAAGCCGACTTTGGCGAGGCGCTGGCAATTGGGCAATTTAGCCCAGGCTCCAATGGCCTCTGGACGGTCAGTCTGGGCTACCTGATATATGGCCTCCCTGGAGCAGGCCTGGCCTTGCTCTCCCTGGTGCTTCCCCCGCTACTCATCCTTCCGCTGGAGGCAGCATACCACCGCATTGAGCACCAGGCCTGGGCACAGGCGATTATCCGCAGCCTCTCGCTGGTCTCGATTGGCATCCTGCTAAGTGCAGCATGGTCTATTCTGGATGGACGTACCATCGATATTGGAAGCGTTCTGATTTGCCTGGCAGCCTGCGCACTCTGTATGAACCGCCGCATCGGATCGTTCCTGACCCTGCTTCTAGCCATGGGAGCAGGCTACCTCCTCTATGGCTTCCGCTAAAAGAGTCCGCTACCAGCATACGCGGCTACTTCTCCAAGCCCACAATAACCGCGTATGCCAGTAGCAGGCCTATCCAATCAATGCCAGGAGTTCATGCAGTGAATCAATCGTAATATCAGCAACATCAGAGGAAAGATCTGCTGGCCATGGAAGAGAACTGTGCAGCCAGGCAGTTTTCATCCCAATGGCATGTGCTCCCCACATATCAAGATAAGGATGATCTCCAACAAAGAGAATTTCTTCTGGCTTCGTGTTTAAGCATGAAGCGGCAGCCAGGAAGATCGAGGCATCAGGCTTTTTGACACCAAACGCCTCAGAGATAAAAATACAGGAGGTGAACTGCTCAAGACCAAGCCGCCTAATCTTTCGTTGTTGATTCTGCACGCTTCCATTAGTAATGATGCCAAATGGGATGGCGGCCTCTTTTAACGTAAGCAGCAAGCCAGGCATACTCTCGTCAGGCATGATATGCAGAGAAAGTTCCTGGCGGTAGGCTGTAATCAACTCCTCCACAGGTGCTGACAGCCCTGTATAGGCCCCGCTAACTTGTTGAAAGAGCTTCTCTCGTGGCGTCATGCCATAGTTATCCCATGCGATAAGCTGCTTGAGGCGTTGTTCGATCTCCCTTTCATCACCGTTCGCTATGTGAGACTTGATAAATGACCGTCCCCACGCCTCAAATGCCTGCTCTCTGGAATACAGGGTATTGTCCAGATCAAATAGCACCGCCTGGGTCTGGTAGGGTAGGCGAATAGGCACGCGTTTTTCCTCCTTCATGGTTCTATACTCACCAATGCGCGACTAAGCAACGTCTCCCAGGGGCGCACAGGCAGACGGGAAGGCCGGCGCTCGGCCTCTCGTGCCAGCCATTGTCCATAGAGCCAGTTCTGGCGCGCCTGGGTGTGCTGCTGGTGCTGTTCGAATGCGTTGAAGCCGCGACCACGCTCCCGCATGTTGGCGAGATATGCATTCTCTTTACCTCATCCATCTCAGGTTATTCTGAGTATATCCCGCCAACCCGCGATCATACAAGCAGCCACCCAAATGAAATTTCGCACATCACATTCACGGCCCCAGTAGCCGCGTTCGCCAGTAGCGGGCATAGGTTACAATACATAAAAAACCACAAATACGAGGAGCAAACATGGCAGAACATACGGATGATATGAAAGAACTCACAGCCCTGCGCGAGGATGAGAAGCGCTGCGTGCGCATCCTGGCCGCATGTCGCCGTTTCGCGGTCAATCTTGGCGGCGACGCAGGCTACTACGCGACCTTCGCCCAGAACGAAGAGGTGCTGCTCGACTCCTTCCAGCAGGTTCTCGCAGCCCACCAGGACTATGATCAGCTCTTCGCCCAGCGCTGCCAACGCGCCGGTCTAACCCCCGCCGACGTCCAACGCTTGAAAGACCGCCTGCAATTCTGGCTCTCTTCTCAGGAAGATGTTTAATCTCAAGAAAGCCCTCCCATCCTTACCCCAACCAGTAGCATAAAATACAACTAGTGGTCTAGACGTCTTGACAAGAACGCGTTTCAACAGTACAGTTATAAGTATGTATCAGCTTTGTGAAGAAAGGATCTCTTCCAGGAGCCTGGTACACCAACCCCTTTGTAGAGGCAACGCGTGAAACGCCTTCTTTTGTTTCATTCGCTGTTGCCAGGTTTTCAAGGAGGAAAGCTGCATGAACCGTTCACGCAGGATGCTTTTTGTGATCGCGGCAGGATTTTTGCTGCTCACCAGCGCGGTGACAGCCGGGCTGATGCAGATCGGCAACGCCGGTCAGGCCCATGCCGCCTCGTCTTTTCCCTCGTCGTATTTCGCTCCCTATCAGGATGTCACCATTGGTGCCTCGCTACAATCGGTTGCCCAGGCAACCGGACAAAAGTATTACACGCTGGCCTTCATTACCGGCAATGGCTGCAACGCCGACTGGGCCGGTACAATCCCGCTGAACCAGACCAGTATCTATCTGCCTAACCTGGATAGCGATATCAGCTACTTGCGCAGTCAGGGCGGCGATATCATTATCTCGTTCGGTGGCGCGGCCGGACAGGAACTGGCACAGACCTGTAGCACCGTCAGTTCCTTGCAGGCACAATACCAGGCCGTCATTAACCAGTACCATGCAACGCATCTCGATTTCGATATCGAGGGCGGAGAGCAGGGCGACTCGACGACCTACACACGTCGCAATACGGCCCTGGCAGCGTTGCAGGCCGCCAATCCCGGCCTGACCATCTCGTTCACGCTCCCCTCCGCGACAACTGGCCTGCTCAGCGATAGCCTGGGCTTGCTAAATAACGCGGTCTCACACGGCGTAAACTTCAACATCGTCAACCTTATGACTATGGACTATGGCTCGCCCGATAGCCAGATGGGGCAGGAATCCATCAACGCGGCCAATGGACTCCACTCCGAGTTACAGAGCATCTTCCCCTCGAAAAGCTCTAGCCAGCTCTGGGCTATGGTTGGCATCACACCCATGATTGGGCAGAACGATTCCGGGGGCGAGGTCTTTAGCCTGAGTAATGCCTCGCAGGTGCTCTCATTCGCTCAGACAAACAAGATTGGGGAGCTGGCCTTCTGGGAGGTCCCACGCGATAACGGCAACTGCGCCGGTTCAACGACTGCCTCCGATACCTGTAGCGGCCTCTCGCAAAGCACCTACGCCTTCACCAATCTCTGGAAACCCTTTACCAGCGGTAGCAGCGGTGGTGGTAGCACGCCTACACCTACACCCACCCAGACAAAGACGCCCACGCCAACGCCTACCCAGACCCAGACGCCTACTCCCACTCCCACGCCTCCAACTGGCGGAAACCTGGTCAGCAACGCTGGCTTTGAGACAGGCAGCCTCTCCAGCTGGACCTGCCAGGCGGGCGATAGCGTGGTGAGCAGCCCAGTCCACAGCGGCTCACATGCCCTGGCTATGGTCCCGAGCAGCTCGACCACGGGTGAGTGTGATCAGACCATCAGCGTCCAGCCCAATCACACCTACACCTTGAGCGCCTATGTGGATGGGCCATATGCCTACCTGGGAGTACAAAACGGCGCCAGCAACTGGACCAGCAGCAGCAGCTATACACTGCTCAGCGTGACCTTCACCACAGGTGCCTCGCAGAGCAGCGCTACCATCTATGTCCACGGCTGGTACGCCCAGGGCAACGTCTACGTCGATGACGTCTCCCTTAGTTAGACTATAGGAAACACATGCTCGCCACGCTATGGCGAGCAGAATAAGGTGTGCGGTAGCGCTCTGGCAGTGCCAGAGCGCTACCGCACACCTTATTCAACTTTATATTTCTCCTGACGTAAACAATGAAAAGGCATGTTTTACTTGTTTGCCTGGTAAGGAGAAATTATGTCCAGTATTGTGACTCTCTTTCATACACTTTTCACGTACCCGATTTTTAACGCGCTCCTCCTGCTATATGCCTGGCTGGGGGATTTTAGCCTGGCGCTGGTCGTGCTGACGGTCAGCATCTCAGTGCTCCTCCTGCCCTTGACACTACGACAGATACGCCAGGGCAGGATAACAAGGCGGCTCCAGCCCGAGATTCAGGCCCTTCGTAGGCGCTATGCCTCTGATCGCCTGGCTCAGACACGCGCTTTGCAAGAGTTGTATAAAGCGTATGGTATTCGCACCAGTTCAACCTTCCTCTTGCTACTTATCCAAGCTCCTATCTATTCTGGGCTGTATTTCGCCCTCAATATGATCCTGCAAGCGCCTTTGGTTGCTGACATCAATCGCTATCTCTATCCCTTTGTTGTCCACGTCACCTCTCTCCCCAATCTGCACCTCACGTGGTTCACTGTGCTCAACGCCACCTGGCATATCTCGCTCGGCGCTCCCGATCCCACAGCAATTCTCCCGCTGCTGACCGGGCTGCTTACCCTCCTCCAGACCTGGCTAACCCAACCACTGGCCGCGGTTGAGGCACGCGATACCATGCAGCACGTCTCACAGAACATGCAATGGTTGCTACTCCTGCTTCCCGCCGCCATGACCGTTCTCATTGCCTGGCACTTCGCGGCAGGCCTGGCGCTCTACCGCGTCGTCTCCCTCCTTATGAACATCGGCCAGCAGTATATTGTCTCCGTCTGGGGAGGAGTTCCCCTCAAACCCGCAATGGCTCAAGAAGCTAACTCGCCCGTCCAACAAAGCGCTCTCAAGACTCGATCCCTAGCCCCGCAACGCAAGCGGCGCAACAGGAGGCACAGCAACCCGAACTCTTCGCGACGACGCAAGTAGCTATGTTTTAGTAGCACAACAAATGTAGGGTCCATGCTGGCATGAACTGCGAGCGCAGCGATCTCCCCAGCGGTTGGGTATCGGCCTGCGGGCCGGGCGAGTCCATGCCAGCATGGACCCTACACGCTTGGCGAGCGGACCGCTAAGCAAATGGCTGAGATTGAACATGGGCCTGATGTTGGGCTATAATCAAAGGGGCCAGTTATGTGCTGGCTTCAGAGAGGGAGGGGCATGGTGAACGTGAGGTAGAAGCTCCCCGCTATATTGATTTACTTCTATATTTCACAATGGAAAGAGGTTATGCATGAAATACGGTATCTCGCTTCCCAATGGCTGGACTATGAGCCTGGTGGGTATTAAGGATCCTATTGAGGCATATGAGACAATGACCAATGTGGCAAAGGCCGCGGATGAGACGGGCTTTGAGGCGGTGTGGATGGTAGATCACTTCCACACAGTTCCTACGCCAACACAGGAGGTCACCTTTGAGAGTTGGATGTCGCTGGCAGCTATCGCACGCGATACCAAGCGCGTCCGCATCGGGCAGATCGTGACCTGCAATAGCTACCGTAATCCCGCCCTGCTGGCCAAGATGGCGAGTACACTGGATGTCCTGAGCCATGGCCGTTTGAACTTCGGCATTGGCGCGGGCTGGTATGAGCACGAGTATAAGGCGTATGGCTATCCCTATCCCGATGCGCCTGAGCGCCTGCGCATGCTGCGCGAGGCCCTCCAGGTCATTCACGCCATGTGGGAGCAGGAAGAGGCCCATTTCGAAGGTAAGTTTTACCAGGTACGTGGCGCGATCAACCAGCCCAAAGGCGTGCAGAAGCCACACCCCCCCATCCTCGTCGGTGGTGGCGGCGAGAAGGTTACGCTCAAGCTGGTGGCCCAGTACGGCGACGCCTGCAACGTGGGCGGCGAACTGGCAACCATCAAGCATAAGCTTGGGGTACTCAAGCAGCACTGCGAGACGGTGGGACGCGATTATAGCAGCATCTATAACACGACTGGCTCGTTCTGCTCCATCGCCGATACGGATGAGGAGGCTCTGGCGTTGGTCCCCGAAAAGTCTAGGGGCAACCTCAGAGACACCTCCCTCGTGGGTAGCCCCGAGACCATCCGCCAGCGCATCGCGGCCCTGGAGGAGTTGGGCATTCACGAGATCATTATCGACTTCCCCAGCGCAACCGACCTGACGACGCTCCACCGCTTCGCGCAAGAGTTTATCGCGAAGTAAGGAAGATGCGCTACTGACGCATACGCGCCTACGCCAGGCATCAGCATGTAGCTCGGGAGGCGTAGGCGCGTGCGTCAGTAGCGCATCTTTTGTATCAAGCAGATTCTGAAGCAGTTTTAAGCCTGCTAGAAGACCAGGCTGACCAGCCAGCGATAAGCAAAAGCAGGATAACGGCTATAAGAATTAGAACACATTGAGTTTGGCACCTGGCAATGCCTGCATGATAGGAACCCGCAAAAGCTATGGACGTAACGGCATAGGCATGTGGCGGCGTCTGTTGAACCATCGCGCTCCATCGGTGATACGCATCATACGCGACAAGCAGCGACCAGGCCCCCATAGCCAGCCCAAGCAAGAAGACAGCATTTTGCCACCAGGCCTGCCTTCTACGAATCAAGTTGGCAACCAGGAGCAAGATCGCGCTGGCACAAAGTACAGCAGCGCTTAGGCCCGTAAAAATAGACCAGTTACGCAAATCTCCAAAGATAAAGTCTCCAAAGGATAAATTCATCATCGCATTGGTCTTTCAAGCAGAAAGAACCCTTTTCTCGTTTCCCTCTGCTGCTATTGGAAGTAATTTCTCCAACTACATCATATGTGATTTCTCATTAGCTCAGCAAATTAGCAAACAATAAAATGGTCAAAAATTGCACAATAGGATATCATGAGCACAAATGCCTTCTAGGGAGATATCAGTTCGCGTCTGAAAGACGCAAAGATGGTTCACTTTTCCCTTGACTCTCCCCTAAGGGGAGGATGTAAGCTTTCTTGAGAAGCGGAGGAAGAGAAGATTATGCTCAAGATTGGAGAATTTGCGCGTCTCAGCCAGGTATCGATAAAAACGTTGCGACACTATGATGCACTGAACGTGCTGCGGCCAGCGAGAATCTATCCAGAGAGCGGCTACCGCTTGTATGAAATCGGGCAACTGGTCGATATGGTGCGTATTCTGGCGCTCAAAGACTGCGGCTTTACTCTGGAAGAGATCGCGCAGTTGCTGCGAACCTACGACACGAAGACGGTTGAGGCACTGCTGCACCAGCGGATAGCGGCTCAGGAGCAACTCGTTGCGGATGAGCAGGCGCGTCTCCAGCGCATGATTGCACGCACACAGCAACTGGCCGACGCTGACAGTGTTCCGCTGTATGATGTCGCGCTTAAACAGACCGAGCCGCTTACGCTGGTTGGTCTCCGCCAGTGCGTTGCGACAACCGCAGAGATCGGCCCTTTCGCGCAAATGGTCTTGCGTCATTGCGAGCAACACGCGGTGACCTCAAGTGGCCCTCTGATCCATCTCTACTATGATGAGAGTCAACTGGATGAAGGATTTGATCTTTTTGTGGGCATGCCAGTCACTGCCTTGCCTCCTTCCCTGGCCGATCTCTGCTGTGAAAGGCTTGCGGGCGGGGAGCAGGTCGCGTGCGTCATTTATCGCGGTGATTATAGAAACATCAGCAGCGCTTATAGCGCGCTGGATCGCTGGCTCTCGACAAGCAGCTATCGCATAGCGGGACCATGCCGCGAGATTTATCACCTCAATCCAACGCACACAGACGATCCGGCGTCCTACATTACCGAAATCCAGTATCCTCTGCTGCCCGCTTGCGATGTGAGCTAACGTATTCCAGAAACAGGAGAGATTACGATGACACTTCCACTGGTTCCCTTTGAGGGACGAATGAGCTATTGTCTGATAAAAAGTTTACAGATGGTTCTGGCCCATCAGGGGCATACGTATCCTGTTGAGTGGTTGGAATGTGTGAGTGGCGAACCATTCGGTTTTGTGTATATTCGCGATAAGCAGAGCTTTTTTGCCGTCGATGGCTATGTATATCATCGCGCAGGCGAACACCTGCTGCGTACTTTGAATTATAGCTACACCTATACGAGTTCCCAGGATGACGCTGCCGCGCTGGCCAGCCTGGAGGACGCGCTGAAGTCGGGCCCGGTCGTGGCTGGCATGCTCGATATGGGATATCTCACGTACATACCTAATCATACCCAACTCTATGGCAGCGACCATGCCATTGTGGTGCTGGCTTTGCAGCCCGACGCGGTGATTGTCCACGATCCAGCAGGCTATGTGGCTACCCCCCTCTCGTTGAGCGACTTTCTGGCTGCCTGGCAGCGCGACATCTACACGGGCAAACCCTACGGTTTATGGCAGATCGGCGCACAGGGGAAGCCGCCAACTGAGGAAGAGATCTGGGAAAAGACGCTGGCCCGCGCCCGCGAGAACGTTGCGTGGGAGGCAGGAGAACTGTTTCCCGGTGGACCCACGGCCTTCTATGGCCCCACCGCTATGCGTACCCTGGCAGGCGATCTACAGGCATGGCCAGAGATTGACCTGGGGCCGCTGCCGTACTTTAGCTGGCAAGTATCGGCACAACGCTGCCTGGATAGCGCCTTCTTCCTTCGTGAAAAGCTTCCCGCAGCCGCAGCCATCCGTTGGGAAGAGTGCCAGCTCTATGGCCAGCTCCAGCACGTATCCGCAGCCAACGAACGGGCTGCCTTGCCTGAATTGCTGGAACGCCTGGCGGAGCGTGAGGAGGAGTTTATCGCCGCGCTTGTTTGAGCATTGTTGAGGCTCGGGAAGTCCATGCAAACCAGCCAGTGATGAGCAGGAGCAGGACAATGGTGCTAAGAATAATAATGAGGATGCGGGTTGGTAGCTCTAGAGCTACCAACCCGCATCCTCATTATCAACAAACAGTTGATGTTCAGGAAAAAGCCTTAACTCAGGCTAATAATTACTTTGCCGAAGGGCTGGACTTCGCTGTAATACTGGTAGGCGGCTTTCGCCTCCGCGAAGGGAAACACGCGGTCAATGACTGGCTTCAGGCCATTGGCGGCGATGGCGCGGTTCATGGCAAGAAACTGCGCACGATTGCCAAGGGAGATACCTCGTAGGGTAGCGGTCCCCATGAAGACGGCGCGGTGAATTCCTCTATCGTCCGTGTTGTCACGCGTCACCGATCCGATCACGGCAATCTCTCCCGAGATCCTGGTTGCGCTGATCGACTTAACAATTGTACCGGGTCCGCCTACCTCGACCACGTGATCGACGCCTCGCCCACCCGTTAATTCGCGCACCGCGAGATGCCAATCAGGCGTCGTGCGGTAGTTGATCACGTAGTCAGCACCCAGTGCCTTGAGCCGCTCAACCTTCTCCGCGCTCGAAGTGGTCGCGATGACCCGTGCACCAGCGATTTTGGCGAGCTGGAGAGCGAAGAGCGAGACTCCTCCTGATCCCAGGGTGAGCACACTATCGCCAACCTGGAGCCCCATCCCGCCGGTGAGAGCATTCCAGGCTGTGAGCGCGGCACAGGGTAGGGCCGCCGCTTCCTCGAAAGAGAGATGATCAGGAATGGGAACGACGCCATCCTCTGACAAAAGGGCGTATTCCGTCAGCACGCCATCCAGCGAGCCACCGAGCTGGTCGGCGACCTCCGCCTGAAAGGGGCCATCAATCCAGCGAGGGAAGACAACGCCAGCCACGCGGTCACCCACCTTGACCCTCTTCACACCCTCACCGATGGCTACGACCTCTCCAGCGCCATCGGAGACCGGAATCACATCCGGTCGCACAGGCAAGGGATAGTAGCCAAGCAGCAGGATCAGCAGTTCTCGTGAATTAAGCGAGCAGGCTCGCACTCTCACCAGTACTTCGCGCGAGCCAGGTACTGGTACATCTTGTTCCCTCATTACAAGCCCCTCAAGGCCTGCGCCCATGTTTATATGATAGCTTTTCATGAGATACTCTTTTCTCCTGCAACTTCTTTTTGCTGATAGAGTAGAAGCTTGCCCAGACCTACAATCTCTGCTGGTCCCTCAGCCAGGGGGAAGAGATGCTCCCCAGCCCATGCGAAGGCCTTTCTATTGCCTTCTTCGGCCGCCTCCTGTGTCTCAAAGATGCTGATACTCACCGCCTCACCTTCTGCAATCTGCACCACAATAAACTCGATAAACCCTGGCTCATTCTTGAGAACTGGCACAAAGACATCCTTTGTCTTTTGGGTCAGCATATCTATCAAATGTGGCTGGACCTTGATTTTTCTCATCACAGCATACATATATATATTCCTGTTCCTTTCTGATACAGCATTTATCCTCTACATGCTTGATTGTAGCCTGATAAGCTGATAGAATCGTTCCTAATTAAAAGCACTTTGAGATAGGAGCAGGAAATTGGTCTATCGCCCAACGGCTCGCGTACTGACGGTCTTAGAACTCCTCCAGGCGCATGGACGCATGACGGGCGCGGAGCTGGCACGTCGGCTGGAGGTGGATGTCCGCACGGTTCGCAACTATATCGAGACCCTGGTTGATCTGGGCATTCCCGTGGAGGCTGAACGGGGCCGCTATGGAGCCTACCGCCTGCGCGCTGGCTATAAGCTCCCACCCCTAATATTTACTGAGGATGAGGCCCTGGCATTGACGCTCTCACTGCTGGTGGCCCGCCAATCGGGGCTGTCGAAGAGTGTCCCCTCTTTTGAGGGGGTGCTGGCCAAGGTTGAGCGCGTCCTGCCGAGCGAGACCCGCTCACGCATCCAGGCAGTCGCGCAGACGGTGGCCTTCGAGAGCGGGGCCACATCGGAGGCACCCTCGGGCCTGGCGGTAATGGTCCTCAGTTCGGCGATTCAGGAAGGGCGACGGGTACACCTGCACTATCGCTCGCCGCGTTCGGAGGTAACGGAACGAGACTTTGATCCCTATGGAGTCGCCTATCACAGAGGCTTCTGGTACACCATCGGCTACTGCCACTTGCGTGAAGGTGAACGCCTCTTTCGCCTGGACCGGATCGAACACATCCAGATGACTACTGAAACCTTTCCTCCACGAGTCAACTTTCCCGCCCTCGAAGCGGTGCAACAGGCACTCGCCTCAGTGCCGAGGGTATGGCAGATCGAGGTAAAGCTGGAGGCGACGTTAGAGGAAGCTCAACGACAGACCCACATTCCAAAGGCCTTCTTCACGGAGGTAACGGGTGGAGTTCTCTTACGCGTCGAGGTCGAGGATCTGCCCTGGATGGCTCGCCTGCTAGCAAGCCTGGATATGACCTTCACCGTCCAGCACCCACCTGAGTTATGCGAGGTCCTGCGCCAGCATGCCCACAAACTGATTAGCTACACGGAGTAAAGAGGGAAATGCACAACTTACTACTCTAAAGTGCGCGTACCTTGTGCCCTTTAGAGTAGTAAGTTGCTCCTCTAACATATATTACATCTTTATCCGGCAATAAACTCGTTGATGATGCGAGCAAGTTCGGGACCTTTGTCCTCTTGCAGGAAGTGGCCGGAGCTGGTAATGGTGGTGTGGGGCTGGCCCTTGGCACCGGGGATGAGAGCTTGCAAGACCGCGTCTCCGCCACGCGTGATGGGATCACTATCGCTGAAGGCTGTCAGGAAGGGTTTCTCCCAGCGGCGCAGGACCTCCCAGGCGGCGCGATTGGCCTCACTGGCAGGATCATCGGGTCTTGTAGGCACAAGCAACGGGAACTGGAGCGCCCCGGTAAGATAGCTTTCATCAGGGAAAGGCGCGTCGTAGGCGGCAACAACTTCGGGCGCGAGCGGTGTCACACAGCCACCCTTAACGACACGGCCCGCCTGAAAGCCCTGGAAGGTCTGCGACATGCGCTGCCAGTGCAGGAAGGCCTCGCTGGGCGGCTGGTCGCCCGTGGGCAGAAAGGTATTAGCAGCGACGACGCGGGCGAAGCGCGACGGTTGTTCTCCCGCGAGGCGCAGGCCAATCAGCCCACCCCAGTCCTGGCAGAAGAGCGTTATCTGCCGCAAGTCGAGCGTGTTCAGAACACCATGCATCCAGTCAACGTGGCGCTTATAAGTATAGTCCTCGCGCCGTGTAGGCTTATCCGAGCGACCAAAGCCAACGAGATCGGGAGCGATAACACGATGCCCGGCGGCGGACAGCAAGGGGACCATCTTGCGGTACAAATACGACCAGGAAGGCTCACCATGTAGCAAGAGAACCGGCGCAGCCTCGCGCGGCCCCTCATCGATATAGTGAATGCGCAGGCCATCCACCTCCAGGTAGTGTGGCTCAAAGGGATAATCAGGTAGGTTGACGAAGCGCTCATCTGGTGTGCGAAGTACTTTCATAGTTCCTTCCTTCTTTGTTAAGTGATTGACCCATCTCCATCGAGCGAGTAGAGAAAAAGAATTGTGGAGAACACCCCGGCAGGGAAGGTCCTCCTGCACCTCTCCAATATGATATACTATTTTTTACTTATTACACCTCTCGAACACGAAGATAAGGGACACAAAGTTGTGTCTGGAGAGATGCCACAATGCCTGATACACTCCTATTCCTCATCATGGTAGGCATACTGGGTGTCTGCCTGCTGCTCGCCAACTATGGGAAACACTACCGCATTCGCCGTACGGGCAGGCGTGTCCTGGCCAGGGTTGTCCAGGTCAACTACTATCAAGCAACGAAACAAGTGCAGGATATCCCGCTCTATAACATACCAACTGCGGTCGGTCGCTGGCGCTACGAGGTCATCGCCGAATGGAACGACCAGGCCAGCGGGAACGCGCTGCGCATCTCCAGCGGTCTTAAGAACGGCCTCCCCCGCTGCCAGCGCGGCGACTACCTCTGCGCCTACATTAGCTCAAAAGGCAGTTATCTGGAGAGTGCCTAGTGATTAGTCCAAATTGGAATTGACAGGAGTGAGATACTGATGGAAAAGCAAGGAGCCCGCCATGAAGCATCCCATTCCCGTCGCGTTGTCCGAATCCGATCGCGCCTCGCTGCAAACCTTCATCCATGCAGGCAAAGCCAATGCTCGCACGTTTACCCGGGCACGCGTCTTGCTCAAAGCTGCTGAAGGCTGGACCGACCAACAGATCTGTGACGCCTTCGATATCAGCCGCAATACCTCCATTCGTGTTCGACAGTTGTACCTACAAGGAGGACTCGAAGCGGTTCTGCACGACAAGCGGCAGCAGCGCCATCGGCAGGCACTCACGGGAGGACAAGCCGCCCATTTGATTGCCATTGCGTGCAGTCCAGTTCCTGATGGACATGACCATTGGACGCTGCGCTTGCTGGCAGGCAAAGTCGTTGAACTGGGCTTTGTCGAATCGATCTCGCCAGAAACCATTCGCCAGCTCCTGAAAAAAACGAACTCAAACCCTGGCAACACGAGCACTGGTGCATTCCAACGGTAGGAGCCGAGTTTGTCGCGGCCATGGAAGACGTCCTCGATCTGTACGAGGAAGACTACGATCCACGCTATCCAACCGTTTGTTTTGACGAGAAACTGGTGGCCCCAGAGGCCGACGTGCGGCCTCCTCTGCCGATGGAACCAGGGCACGTTGAACGCATCGATTATGAGTATGAGCGTTTGGGCACCGCCAATTTGTTTTTCTTTGTCGAGCCGCTTGCGGGCTGGCGTCACGTCGAGATGACCCAGCGGCGGACGAAGATTGATTATGCGCACTGCATCCGATGGTTGGTCGATGAGGTCTATCCGCACGCCGAGTACATTCGCCTCGTGCAGGATAATCTTAATACCCATACCGCAGCGGCTCTCTACGAAGCCTTTGAGCCCGCAGAGGCCAGGCGCATTTTGCAGCGGGTGGAGTTTCATTACACGCCCAAACATGGAAGTTGGCTCAACATGGCAGAAATTGAGATCGGTATCTTTGCTCGTGGCTGCCTCTCGCGTCGAGTGCGAAGTCTGACGGAGTTGCGCCAGCGCATCGCGACATTGCAGGCAGAGCGCAATGCTCTGCGTTGTACCATTTCGTGGCGGTTTACCTGCAACGATGCTCGGGACACGCTCCATGATCTCTATCCTGCCATCAATAACAAACTGGACTGACTACTAGCCTGCTATAGTGCTAAAGACAAGCTGTTAGAAAAGCTCAAACCTACCTACAGGCGACATCGGAAGAGGATCGAGACGCTGATGATACCTTCAACATTCCCTGATATGCCCATCGCCAATCCTCCCTCGCATGTCTGGAGCAGCTCAAGGCTCGCCGCCCCGGCACCGTCACAATCACCTGCGCCTCTGGCCTGACCAAAGCCAGCATCACGATTACCGTCACTAAATAAGGTCGCTAGTTGCGAAGGACCGGGTAACCGTTCGCGGTTACCCGGTCCTTCTGCCTTCCCGCTTCTCTTTTCTCCTCCAATATGCTATTATTCCAATATTGGAATAATAGCATATTGGAGGAGAAAGATTATCACGACTCTAGGCTACGCTCTTCTGGCGCTCCTCGCTCGCCAGGAGTCCTCTGGCTATGACCTGGCTCAACGCCTTAAACGACCTATTGGCTTCTTCTGGACTGCTCATTCCAGCCACATTTACAGTGAGTTGGCCCGCCTGGAAGAGGGGGGATTTATTACCCCGCAAGTGGTCGCGCAACCTACTCGCCCTGCCAAGAGGCTGTTCTCCGTGACAGAGAGTGGTCTCGCAGCCTTACGCACATGGGTGACCACACCCATTGAGCCATCTCCACCGCGCGATGAGCTTGTGCTCAAAGCTTACGCTATCTGGCTAGCTGACCCCGCGCAGGCTATCGCTTTGTTTCGGCAACAGGAGGAGTTACACACTGCACGCTTGGCTGAGTATGAACACATCCTGGCCCGAATCGAGCACGAGCATGGCAAGCAACTGGATATTACGCTGCCCGATTTTGGCAATTATGCGACTCTCCATGCGGGCGTGTACGCGGAGCAAGCCTCAGTCGCCTGGTGTCGTTGGATGGTGGAGCAGTTGACAAACCATTCTCGACAGGAAGCAGAGCAAGGATAGCCGCGTACTTACTCACATAACGAGTATACAGGGAGGTTCTTTTTTTATGAAACAGGATGATTTCCTTCACATGCACTCAAGAAGAGCAAAGCCCTTCTTCTTGCCAGTATATTCCAGACGCCACTTCTGCTCTCTGGCGACGATGAGCATCCTCGTCGCCGCTTGCCAGTCCCCCGCGCCTGTGCAAATTCCAGCGACGCCGACACCACGCCCAACGCTCAAGCCTATCAGCGCCTCCAATGCACACAACCTGGCACAAATCGGCGTCCTGGAGAATATGCAGGACAAGGTACGCGGCCTCTGCTGGTCGCCTGATGGAAGCTTCCTGGCCGTGGCTCCAGGCGAGCACATTCAGATCTGGCAGAGCGCCTCCTTGAAACAGGTTGCCACATTACAAGGGAAAACAGGTAGCATCAATGGGATGGCCTGGTCATCCGATGGCATCTCTCTGGCAGCTGCTGGCGACAAAGGCATAGTGCAGATCTGGCAAACCACCAACTGGCAGACCCAGAGACTATTGAACTGGCAAACAACATCGACGCATCCTCGACCAGAACTATTGAGCGTGGCATGGTCCCCTACATCAAAGCAACTGGTAGCGGGGAATGCCGATGGCGCGCTTCTTCTCTGGGACACCACAAACGGAAGAAATCTTGGGCTTTGGGAGGGACCCAACCAATATGTAAGCTCAGGCGGACGCTATCCTTACGCGGTCTGGGGTGTGGCCTGGTCCCCTGATGGGCAACATATCGTCTCGAACCGCTATGATAAGTACACATTTATGTGGGACACCCAAAGTAGTAAGATTACCCACCAGCTCCCACCTCAGGACCAGCCCAATGGCGTTGCTTACTCGCCAGATGGACAGTTTGTTGCCACATCAAACGACGCTGGAACTGTCCAGATCTGGGATGCACAAGGCAAACTTGTACGTGTTCTAACCGGTCATACAGATACGGGCTGGGCTTATCCCGTCATGTGGTCGCCTGATACCTCACTCCTGGCCACTGCACGCGCCTATGGCCTGGTACAGCTCTGGGAAGTGCAAAACGGGCAAGAGCTGGTCGCCATTCAGGGACACAACGCAGGTGTATTTACAGGGAGCTGGTCGCCTTCGGGTACCATTATTGCTACTGGCAGCGATGATGCAACGGTTCGCCTCTGGGGAGTTACGCGGTAAAGCCCTTATCTGGCACTGCTCAAGCAGGCGAAGCACTGGGTTTACGAAAAGAATACCTTATTCACCTCCTATGCAGCCAGAGCGACTGGCTAAGAAGAGAGAAAGACTAAGAAGGCGCGACAAATACACCTATTTCACCACAAGCCTGGTACTTTAGTATGGCCAGGCTTACATGTATGTTATAGAACCGCTCCTCTAGCGACACCATAAGTGACAGCCAGGCATCGATCCCTGCGCTTTTGCTCTCGCTAGAAAGAAAACCATATGCACAAACTTCGATGGAAACCGCACTACTCCATCATTGTTGCGCTCATGTGTATTGTCTTACTTGGGCTAATCATTGAAATAACAATATATGCTCGCGTTACGCCGACACAACGCTCATTTGCAGCCCAGGCAGATCAACAGAGAACGACGAAGAGATCCACTCCTCCCAGTAGGCATACAACCCTGAACGGCTGCCCCCCAGAAGGACATGGACAAAGGGCCGTTGTTACACCATTAGCTCATGGACAACTACCACATATTCTCTACCTGCAAACAAACGACATAATGAATGGCCCCTCAAGTGTGATCGATTTTGACGTGCTGCACAATGATAGCTCTGAAGTGACGAGGGAAGAAATCAAGGAAAGCCTCGTCTCGGCGAACGGAACATGGCTACTTATGCTTGTTCACAGCAACGGACATGATGAGGTCCGTCTTCTACGCCTGGATGGGAAAGACGAGCAGACCCTGTATTGTTCGCCCAATGGGGCACAACTGGAGAGCGTGCAATGGTCGCCGGATCAAACCTATATCGCCTGGAGCCTGATCCCGGCGACTGATAAGCTTCCAGATCTCTACCTGCTCAATCTTCACAGCGGGCAGATCACGAAGGTCGCGCAGGCAACTCGTTATAAAGGCTACCAGCCTGGAAGCTGGCTCAATGCGGGGCAACTCCTTGTAAAGGACAGTTTAAAGGATGGATCATCACAGGCACTCTATGTGTTGGATATCACAAAAAAGCCTCTTCCAGGGCTTCGGCAGATATTTCAGCCAGAAACACCGCTATGTTGGGACTATGTGGCAAGCGGCGATGGAAAGACACTGTACATAAGTGAGTGCGCTGGCGGAAATAGCATTTATCGGGGACCCAGCACCATCAGTGCGTTTCATCTTGCAAGCGACAAGACAGAAGAGATCTGGCACTCTAACACGATGGCCGTTACAGCCCTACGATTTGCAGCGAAGAGTGACAAGCAACTGCTAGCCATCATTGGGAACAGTGCTCCAGGCATGCAGATTCCCACTGAACTCAACGGGCTCTGGATGATCTCGACTTCTGGAGAAGATATCACAATTGCGGTCACAAACAAGTATGGAGAATATAGCGCCTTCGCAGACTTACGCGATCCCTGGTCGAACTTCTCACGCGACGGCACTATGTATGTGCTGCATACTACCTCCAATGAAGGGCAGGGAGATAAGCTTTACTACGGCGTTTTAGGCGGAGGCATACCCGCCCAGTTCGCAAATATAGCAGAGGGAGGAACACTGGAAATGATCGGCTGGACGGAAGAATGAGAGAGAAGAGAGCTTCTACCAGGCAACGCCTGCTGGCACTTGCCTTTGCCAGCCTATCTGGACTGCTAACGCTGAGTATCGTACTCTTTGCCTGCATATCCACCGGAGTAATCCCCTTGGGCGCAACCAATACACATGCAGCCCCAGGGACGGTGACGCCCAGCCCAACGCCAGAGCCTACGCCTATACCTCCGTCTGTCCTGACAGTGATGGGAGGCGCGCCACCAATCGACGCCAAAGCGGCCTACCTTCTTGATATTGATACTGGCAATGTACTGGATGACCAGAACGCGGAACAGCCCTTGCCCATGGCCAGCACGACCAAAATCATGACGGCCCTGGTCGTCATTGAAGCCGCAAATCTCAAAAAGGAGGCCACGGTTTCTCCAGACATACCTCAATATGTCTTTCAGCATAATGGCAGTAATGCCAAACTGATGCCTGGAGATACCCTGACGATCAATGACCTGTTATACGCCTTGATGTTGCCGTCTGGTGATGATGCTGCCATCGTCCTGGCTCGCGCTGTCGCGGGAAGCTCAGACGCTTTTGTCGGGATGATGAACCGCTTTGCCCTGCGCCATCACCTTTTCCAAACACACTTTATCAACCCCGATGGATTGACATATTACGATGCGAATGGCAATCCCCTCCCCGGACACTATTCAAGTGCACGTGATTTAGCGCGCCTCACAGCGTATGCCTTGAGTAATCCCCTCTTCGCCAAAATTGTCGGCACCAGGCAGTATGACCTTGCATGGTCGCCAAAACATGGAGCCTACCATTGGGCGAATACCAACGACCTGTTCAACCTGTATCCAGCAACCACAGGCGTCAAGACCGGTTTCACCAACGAGGCAGGCTACTGCCTGGTCTTCTCCGCGACACGTGATCATCATCACCTGGTTGGCACCGTGCTCTTTAGCTCCAACACGGATACCAACCAGCGCTTTCGCGACGCCAAAACGCTCCTCGAATGGGGCTTTGGCCTGCCTATGCTGCCAGCTTATTAGCTCTCCGTGAAAGAAATTAAGCTGCCCGACGCGTGCTAAAGCACGCGTCGGGCAGCTTTTTGCTCTATGTCCAAAGGAAGAGCCGATTCTCTAGCTGGGAAGTAGGCTCGATACCGAACTCACGGAGTTGTCCGCGAATATTGCTGCGGGCAGCCGTGGGCGAGGTCTGGCGCGCATCGGCAAAGGCCTCAGGGCAGAAGCGCTCCGCGAGATCCCAGATATATGAGTATGTGCCGCGTGTGCGCCCCGTCAGGTCGACTTTGCAGATCAGGAAGCGGCGTTGCAGTTCCACAAGTGCGCGCTCGGTCGCCAGCTTCATGGATTTCTCTCCCAGCCTGGCGCCGCGCCTCAGCTCACGCGAAGGCTGAGCGCCATGCTCGTCCAGATATTCATAGATCGTTTTAGCTTCACCAGAGAGCCTGCCAGCGAAATAGAGCCGATTTACATCTCGCTCCTGCTCCTGGCCACGCCCAGCCAGGGCCGCGATAAAATCGGGGAGATACTCAGGCGCGATAAAGCTGGGCTGGCCCTGTATAATCTTGCCATAGTAGAGTTGTCGCGAGAAATGCAGATCATCCTTCCAGTACCAGGTGCGGTCCAGTATCGAGGTCGCAGTCTCCCCCATGGCCTCCGCCAGGTTAGGGAACGGCAGGCGCGGCAGCGGTCCCCACGTACAAAAGCCGCACCCCTCCACAAACGTAATTGCCTCGTCTGGCCCCGTGATCTGCCCTGGAATAAATGAACGCCACTTTACGGCCTCCTGCATTTTGCCTACCCTTCTAGCACCATCATCGATGCTGTTACAAATATGTTCACCTCTATCGTACTTCTTCCCCTGCCTCACTGCAAGTAGGAAGAGCATCTCCATTCGTCTCGGCTCGCAAGCTCGCCTTTGTATATGAGTTAGTGGGGCGTGGTGTGCGGACTAAACCCGCACACCACGCCCCACTAACTCATACCTCTAAGCGCCGCAGGCGCGAAAGGTCTTGCTTTTTGGTATAGGGATGGAGTACGCTTTTTACACAGCTAACGCGATGCGCAATCATTGCTGGTAAGTAATGGGGTGTACGCCAGGGCGCAGCCTCAGTAGCCGCGTATGCCAGTAGCGGGGCTTAAGGAGATCTGTACTAGATTGCATTTGGCTATCCATCACACTTTTCATCCCCGGCCCCCACTCTCGGCATTTATCAAAAGCTTCTGGTATTACCAGGGAGAGAGGCCAGCACATACCAGGGAGCGTCGCTTGCCAGATGGCTCTGTAGCGCTGATCATCAATCTCCACGATGATCTGACGAGGATCTATGATCCACATAATCCCGACCAGTTTCAAGATTATTGTGGCAGCGTGATCAGTGGCGCCCATTCAGCGTTTACGCTCATCGATACACTCAGCCTCACCTCCGTAATCGGGGTTGACTTCAAGCCGGGCGGAGCCTGGCCTTTTCTCCCACTGCCAGCCAGCGAGTTGCATAACCAGGTCGTTTCCCTGGAGATAATATGGGGTCAAGAGGCACACTCCCTACGCGAGCGCTTACTAGCAGCTGCTACACCACAGCGCCAGTTCTCTCTCCTGGAGCAGTTTTTGTTATCCAGGCTGATTGGCACACGAGAAGCACATCCCGCTATTACCTTTGCCACGCAGGCTCTGCATGACGTATCATCTGGACAAACAATTTCCTCCATCATTGAGCAGATTGGCATCGGTCAAACACGCTTCCTCCAGGTCTTTCGCGAGGCCGTGGGCTTAACGCCAAAGCAGTTCTATCGTGTTCTGCGTTTCCAGGAGGCACTACGTCGATTAGAACAAGAGTCGCCCGAGCGTTTGAGTCGGCTAGCCATGGACTGTGGCTACTACGACCAGGCTCATTTTATCCACGATTTTCAGGATTTTAGCGGACTCACTCCACGCTCCTACCAGGCACAGCGCAGCGAGTACCGTAACCATATTATCCTACCCAATTAAAGTGTGTTTTTTTACAATACATCTGTCCTCCTTCCTGGTATATTCTCCTTGTAAGCGAAACCACATTTTTTGAAGGAGAATAGAATTAATGACCAGCTTAAACACTTATACCAGGCATGGCTTTGGCACCGTACGTCCATATATCTACGGCAATTCTGCTGTTCTGGACTTTGTCCGGGAAACATTCAAGGCTGAGGAGCTGGAACGGAACCAGACAAGAGGTGGCTTCCACGTAGAGGTAAAGATTGGTGATTCGGTTGTCGTCCTGGAAGTTGGTGAGTTTGAAGTTACAGCGATGCGCTCCCAGATTTATGTCTATGTACAGGATGTAGACGCGACCTACCAACGAGCACTCCAGGCGGGCGCCACCTCGGTGGACGAACCAGGAGATAAGCCCTATCAAGAACGGGGGGCGGGCGTCAAAGATAGCTTTGGCAATACCTGGTGGTTTGCCACCTATACAGGCTCTAACTAAAGAAATCTGCGATGTGCAAACCTTTGGCGTGACGCCTCGCGCCTGCGGCGCTCGCTCGTGATAGGAGGTGTGGTGCGTTCTGGCAGCCTGCGGTTGCCAGAACGCACCACACCTCCTATCACGAGAAAAGGTTATCCTTGCTTCCTGATGGCAATAAAGGTGCGGTAGATGGGAATATGCAGAGTCAGAGCGTTAAAGACGCCCTCCTGTTCCTCAGAGAAATGGAGCTCGAACTCGTTGTCCTGGCTGATATAATACGTCTGCTCGCTCATGGGCAGCAAGCCATCCGCGATAAAGCCTTGTATGGTCAGCCTCTTTCCGTCGCGCCTCACTTCTAGCGAGAAGCCATTTTCGCCAACGTATGCCCCCACTGCTTTATCGAGTGTAACCTCACTCAGCGTCACAGGCGTGCGCTCTACAGGAGGCAACTCAAAGATGTGGCGGGCTATCTTGCGCGTAATTCTCTCTACGTTCGTTTCGGGTACGTTCGCCAGCGCCACGACCATGGCCTGGTCATCGACAAAGCGCGCGATAAAGGTATGGAAACCAGGAATACCACCCCCATGTCCAATAAGACGATGTCCCGCATATTCGGTGACACGGAAGCCCAGACCGTACTCCTCAAGCCGTCCATCAGCCAGCCGTGTCGGCGTATACATCCGTTCTAGCGTGGCTGTATCTAGCAGACGTTCCTCGCGTAATGCGGCATCCCAGCGTACCAGGTCCTCGACCGTTGAACCAAGTGCACCTGCCGCGTAGGGAATACTCATACTGAGATATTCTGCATGCCGGTATATCTCCCCAACCCTCTCATAGCCGCTGGCCCGATGCGGGATGATTGTCTCGTTATGCATATAATAGGAGCGGTTCATCTCCAGCGGCTGAAAGATATGTTGCTGGATAAACTGCTCATAGCCCATACCTGTTATCTTCTCAATAATCAGACCAAGCAGGTGATAGCCTGAATTATTATATGTGTAGCGCGTCCCAGGCTCAAATTCGAGTGGCAGATCTTTGAAATAAGCAACTACATCACCGGGCAACATATCCTTCTTGTTTTCCTGGTACAAATCATCGAGCGCAGTATAGCTTTTGATACCAGAAGTGTGATTTAGCAGGTGAGTAATCGTAATCGTCTGGCTATGCGTCGGATAATCAGGCAAATAGGTGGTAATTGAGTCATCGAGGCGTAGCTTTCCCTGCTTCTCCAGCAGCATAATAGCTACCGCCGTAAACTGCTTGGTAACAGAGGCCAATCGAAAGACGGTATCAGGCTCAATAGGACAGCTCCACTCCAGGTTAGCAAAACCATAGCCAGCGCTATGGATCAATTTGCCATCCTTCACGACAGCTATGGCGACTCCTGGCCCTTGAAGATCAATCTCCTTATGTACAATCTGGTCAATCTCGCTCAGCATTTTCGCAATCCCTTCATTTAGATAGCCTACAGAGCTTTATGCTATGATATCACTAAAAAGGTCATACATAGAATCACATGGCAGGGAGGCTCACATGAGCGTAGAATTGGCACAGACACTTCAGAGCGCCACTCTTGTGGCCGAAGAGGATGCCTTATGGGGCGAGGGAACAATCCCTCTGAAAGTTATGAGCTATCTCAGCCAGGAGCTGCCGCCCCTGGAACTAATTACCTCGGTCCGCGCACTGGTGACGCGGGAAGATCAGATACTGGTCATTCGCGATCCCTTGAACCATCATCTCCTCCCCGGTGGACAGCGCCAGGATGGCGAGACTCTGATACAGACCCTGAGACGCGAGCTGCTGGAGGAGACTGGCTGGTCCCTGGCGAGCACGCGCCTGCTGGGTTTCAAGCACTTCCGCTATCTGGGTCCACGCCAGGAAACGTTTCGGACCTATCCCGATTTCCTCCAGGTTATCTATCACGCCACTCCCGAGACCTTTCATCCCGAGTCCCGCGAGCAGGATGGCTACGAGCTAGAGGCCGTCTTCCGCCCACGCGCCGAACTGGCTACCCTGAAGCTCTCAGCCTCAGACCAGGCCTTCCTGAAAGCTATATATGAACTCGAAAGCGCGTAGGTACTACTGGCGTACGCGCCAATGTCAGTTCCGCTTTTGCGCTCCACATTTGGAAGCAGAAGAGAGGGTATTTAGGGCTCTCGCGCCAATAACATGACGAGTAGAATGCTCGCGTGCCGCATGGCATGGGTAGATGGCGGCAAAAGTTGGTCAGGTTATTGGCGTGAGCCCCCTTAGTATAAATTTCCAGGAGCAAACCTATATGAACAAAAGAATGTTTCAAACACCAGGCGAACAGGCCACCAATGAGCGTGAAGTCAGAGCACTCTACAGCAAATTATTGGAGAGCTGGGATAAACGCGATGCAAAAGCTTTCGCTGCACTCTTCAATGAAGATGGCGAGTCCATCGGCTTCGATGGAAGTCAGCTTATAGGGCAAGCAGAGATCTTCTCAACGCTGAAAGATATTTTTGACCATCATCCCACGCCACCCTACATCTACAAGATCAAAAATGTGCGCTTCTTACAGCCCGATGTCGCCACCCTCCGCGCCATCGTTGGCATGGTCCCACCGGGCAAGACAGAGATAGATCCCGCACTGAATTCTATTCAGACTATCGTTGCCACCAGGCACAATGGCGAGTGGTGCATCGCCTCCCTCCAGAACACTCCGGCCCAATTACATGGAAGGCCCGAACTGGTCCAGCAGATGACAGAAGAACTGCGAGAAGTAAGCGAGCACGCACAATGACCACCAATCAAGAAACGTATAGCATAGGAGACCGGGCGGGCCTCCTATGGACATGGTGGAAGGGCGATGCACTGCCTGCCTTGTCACCACTACCTGATTTTTCGGTGGAGAGAGCCACAAATCTTGAGGAACTTGCATTCGTGATGGAGACGACTCAAGAAGAGGTCTTAAAGCTGAGGCAAGTAGGCCATGAGCCTTATCTTGCGCGCATAGGTACGCACGCCGTCGCCGTCGGGTGGTCCGCCACTGGCAAGGCCGCCTTTGGCGGTGGGCTTGTCACCTTTCAGGTACCACCACAGAACCGCTACCTCTACTACTTTATCACGCTTCCTGCATGGCGGGGTCACGGCATTTATCCGCGTTTGCTTCAATATATCCTGCGCCATGAATGCGCCACAAATGAGCGCTTCTGGATCATTCACCAGGCAGCCAACCTGGCATCACAACATGGCATCGAACGCGCAGGCTTCCAGCTTACCAGCGCGGTCCACTTCTTAGACACAGAACACCTGGGGCTGCTCACTACTAAAGCTAACAAAGAGCGAGCACTGGCTGGAGCAGCCCTCTTTGGCCTCCCACTTATCGAAAGTCGTTAATTATCTTGCTCGGGTTTCCTCTGCTTCTGCAAGGCGTTCGCAAGAATCTCGGTCACCTCTTCGAGGGTCTGGCCGCGCTGGCGTTGCTCTGGCTTCTCAAGGCCCAGCTCGGTGCTTTCGACGAACTGATAAAGGGCTGCGGCCCCCTCCAGCATCTGTGAAGGAAGTCCCAGGTCCACAAAGGTGCGCGCGATCTCTTGCATCTCGCCCACCCAGCGATAGGCTTTAGGCGGCATGCCAGGTACCGAGCGCTTGATGGAGCGAAAGGCGGGCAAATCCTGCAATTCGTTAATCAGCGTGTCCTGTAGACCCAGTGCGCGACCGGCGGTCAGGGCTTCTGTCGCCAGGGCTGTCAGGCCTTTCGTGACCGAGGCATAGCACATCTTGAGGCCAGATGCCTGACCACTCTGCGCGCCCACTACACGCACATCCAGGCCATGCTCACTCAAGCAGGCAACGTCCGCCGCTCGCGTGCCAGAGACATATATATGCGGTCCCTCTTCGTCAGGCCGAGGCGGACCACCAATAATTCCTGCATCCACAAAGCCTGCTCCCGCCTCCGTCAATAACTGATCGAGAGCCAATGCTGTGCGCGGAGCAATGGCGTTACAATCTACAAAAAGTAGCTCGGTCTTCACATGGAGCAAGGTTGAGGCGATACGCTCTCCAAAAGTGTACGCACTGGCTGGTGGCATGATCGAGAGCAAGATATCAGCCTCGCGCACAAGGGTCTCATCATCAGGAACATCCTGCATTCCAGCGGTCTTCGCCAGGGCCTGTGTTCGCGCACTACGCCCTCGCAGGCTGGTAATGACGCGCAGACCATGCCGGTGAAGGACCGCGCCAATCGCATGCCCCATATCACCTGGACTCAGGATAGCAATAGTGCGAATCTCCACTTCTTCTCCTCGCTTCTAGACATCTCCAACAGGAACCCAAACCTGCCAGGCTGCTTTACACGGTCAGCCCCTCTGGGGCAGTGGTCTGTTGCGTGAGGACGATAGTCGGATGGGCCTTCTGGCTCATCGGCCTGCGCTTTGCAGAGCCCCTTCCCGCAGGCGTTGCACGTCGCGTATGGGTGGGACGCCAAAGAGGCTTTTGTACTCCCGATTGAAGTGGGAGGCATCCTGGTACCCCACGCGATAGGCGGCGCTCGCCGCGTCGAGGGCTTCGCTCAGCATCAGACGGCGGGCCTCCTGCAGCCGCAGCCGTTTCTGAAATTGCAAGGGGCTCATCGCGGTGACAGCCTTGAAATGGTGTTGCAAACTCGAGACGCTCATGCCCAGCTCTCGCGCCAGGGTCTCAATGCGAAGGGGCTGGTCGAAGTTTTGACGCAGTCGCTTGACCACTGTAGCGATGTGGGGAGTGTAGCCTCCTTCCATCACCAGGTGACGGAGCCGAGCGCCTTGCTCTCCCATCAGGAGCCGATAGATAATCTCCCGTGTGATCAGCGGCATCAAGGCCTGCGCTTCATCGGGGGAATCCAGGAGCCGGACGAGACGCACGAAGGCGTCGAGCAGGTTGCCATCCACCGGACTGACATCAATAGCCCTCACCTCGGCACGCTCTCTAGGTAAGGAGCGAGAGGCTTCAACCATGACCGCGCTGACAAGGGTGGGAGCGAGTTCCAGGCGCACAGCGAGGTAGGGCCGCTCCTTGGATGCTTCGAGGACCTGGCTGACGCGGGGCAGATCGACAGTGGTGAGCAGAAAGCGTGAGGGGTCATAGAGGTAGCGGTTATCACCCAGCAGGACCTCTTTGCTGCCCTGGGCAATCACGGCCACCGATGGCTCGACAACGCTGTGAACCCGCATGAGAGGCACCGAGGTGCGGGAGAGATGAAGCCCTGTGAGCGGCTGAAGGGTCCCATCTTCGCGGATGGCCTGTGCAATGCGCCAAGCCAGTTCCTCGCGGTTGGCGTGCATACGTTGTGCCTCGCGTTGTGCCTGCTGATCATTTTTCATATCCATCGGGGCCTCTTCTTTCGTCATCGCTCATCGTGAAGATTTGCAGAATTTGCCAATCATTTTCCGCAATCATTCTATCACCCTGTGTGTGAGGGCGTCTATAATACTCTCCAGACAGAGCACATGCCTCTAGACTTGTGCCGCGTAAGCTGGGCTCTTCTGCAAGAAATGACAACGCTGCACTGATATGTTGGTCTGTCGAGCCCTCATCGGCTTGTACAAAAATGCGAATATCCATGCACATGTTCTTCGCCATGTCTCAGGCACTCACGTCACGGGAAACCACAAGAACTGGGATCGCGAGGCACCATGAGTGAGCAAAAACAATTCAGCGTGGAGAAATTCAGAAAAAGGGTGTATGACGTACATGGCATTTTGGTTTACCACTAGTGAGAAGGAGATGGAGGAAGTATGAAAGCTGCACTATTTAAGGGGAAGGGCGCCATTGAGCTTGGTGCGATCAAGTCACTTGTCAAAGTAGGGGCGGTCTAACCAGGTCAGAAATAATACATTTCTCAATAGAACAGAACGAGAATATTCGAGCTGAGCCAGGAGAAAATGGCAGCAATGTCGGCTCTCGATAAGGGAAGGTTCGAATTCTAACACATTCGTTCTGGAGGAAAGGAAGATCACATGGAATACACGAAGCTAGGAAACACCGGAATGGATGTGTCTCGAATCTGCCTCGGTTGCATGGGGTTCGGGGACGCGGAACGTTGGACTCACAAATGGGTGCTTAACGAAGAAAACAGCCGGCCGATCATCAAGAAAGCCCTCGAGCTGGGGATCAATTTCTTCGATACTGCCAACGTCTATTCCATTGGGAAGAGTGAGGAGATCCTCGGACGCGCTTTGAAGGACTTCGCGAATCGGGACGAGATCGTCATCGCCACCAAGGTGCACGGCAAAATGCATGACGGACCGAATGGCGCCGGGCTATCGCGCAAGGCGATACTGAGCGAGATCGACAAAAGCCTGAAGCGGCTTGGGACGGATTACGTGGACCTCTACCAGATCCATCGCTGGGATTACCAAGCCCCAATCGAGGAGACAATGGAAGCGCTGCATGACGTGGTGAGGTCTGGCAAGGCCCGATATATTGGTGCCTCCGCCATGTTCGCGTGGCAGTTCCAGAAGGCGCTGCACGTCGCCGAGAAACATGGGTGGACCCGCTTCGTCTCGATGCAGGATCACCTGAACCTCATCTACCGCGAGGAGGAGCGGGAGATGCTGCCGCTCTGCCGCGAGGAGAAGATCGGGGTGATCCCGTATAGTCCGCTCGCATCCGGAAGATTGACGCGTGACTGGTCTTCGGAAAGCACGCTTCGTTCCGAAACCGATCAAATCGCGAAAAGCAAGTACGATGCGACAGCCGAAACCGATCAACAGGTCGTGAAGCGGGTCGCGGAAATCGCGGAAAAGCATGAGGTTCCGCGCGTTCATATCGCGCTTGCCTGGCTGTTACAGAAGAAGCCGGTGACGGCGCCTATCATCGGGGCAACGAAGATCACGCATCTGGAAGATGCAGTCGGCGCTCTGTCCGTAAAACTGACCCAGGAAGAGGTCACATACCTGGAAGAGTCGTATGTGCCCCATCCCATCGTCGGTCATCAGTAAATAAGCAGCAATGTAATCCATTAGCCGGGCAGTATGCGGGAGAACGAGCGCCAGGATCGTTCTCGCATTCACCCAATTTACCAGGAGGACCAGGTAACGTGGTTTTTCCACGTTACCTGGTCCTCCTAGTCCTCCCTCAAGCGACGGTTTCTCAGAAGACAAACGTAATAGCAGGAAGGCTGTGTCCTCACAAGAGAGGAAGCGTTGCCCCTCTGGACCTACCTACTCAGACAGACAGCACCTGCCACTGCTGGTTAGCGCCACCATTATATGTATACTGGATGACTGAGCCACCATTGCTGGTCGATTGGCCGCTTACCTTACCGCTGTTGCGGTTGACGATCTTGACATAGCCGCCACCAACATCCACCAATTGCCACTGCTGGTTGGCACCGCCGTTATCCGTGTACTGGATTGCTGATGCACCATCAGCGGTAGATCCCTGAGAGACATCTACGAGCTTGCCGCTATTGCGACTCACAATCTTGACATAGCCCCCGCCAGCATCCACCAGTTGCCATTGCTGATTGGCACCACCCCAATAATCCCACTGCTCCAATAACGCTCCATCGCTGGTGGATTGGCCAGTCACATCGAGAGCCTTCCCACTATTGCGGTTCACAATCTTCACGTAACCAGTGGCCACTGGATCAATCTCTACACGATCAAGCGCGGGCCAGACGTTAGTACTCTGGGGATTTTTACGCCCGGTCACACTCAACTTGAAGGTATGAGTACCAGAGCTCAGCGCGGGGCTTTCCCACATGAACTGGTTGCCAGCTCTCTGGGCCGCGTAGAAATCGACTTCATGCGCTGGCCCATTATCGAAAGAGACCAGGCCAATCCCCTCATTAGTATCCTTCACACCATAAAGGCGGATGCGCGAGCCAGTAAATTGCAGGCTGACAGAATCGCCGGCCTGTCCATCCCAACTATCACTGCCGTTGTAGAGATTGCCGCCACAATTGGTACAATGCCCCCAACCACTGCCCTGATAATTGAACTGGTTGGTCCCGCTGCTCTGAACGGAGTCATCAACCTCGGTCACAGCGTTTGTGCCAGTATAGCTTACGTTAGGAATGACAAACGTTGTAATCGATTGGCCAGGGAGCGATACAGTAAACGACTTGTTTGAGACGCTAATATTCGCCAATTGAGCCAGGTTCGTGCTCGCTGTCGTCTGATAGGGGGTCGCAGTTCCACCTACACTGGTGAAATTTGAGAGGTTGTACGTAACAGCGGCACTACTGGAGCCGCTACAGGAAGGCAAACAGGGCAAACATACAAAGTGCGATGAGACGAGGAGCAAAGTGGAGACTAGAACGACGAAGCATAAGAGGGTCCTCCTTGAGACATAGACACCTTCATAGTGTCTTCTCGCGCCTTTCAGGGATGGCATTCAAATAACTACCATCCCTGGTCACCAATGACCATTTAAAAAGGAAAAGTGGGGAGTGCAGAGGGCGTCAGCCCCTCTGCGTCCCTTTCCCGTGCCGCCGCAGGCGGCATAAATACCTTTCAAATAAAACGTAACAGAGCACTAGAATGAACCATACAAGGAACAGTCCACTCTTGCATAGAAGAGAGGCCATATAGGTGATACCCTATTTCATAGTAACATACTTCTAAGTAGTTTGTGTATTACATTGAAAAAGCGAAAGAGCTACACTAATTCTGCGACCTCGGCCTCATGCTGGGGAGTACGCGCAAGGGTGGGAGCCAACAGCACAATGACCAGGCCGAGAAGTGCCAGCAGGCCAAGCGCATAAGGCAAGGATATGAGTTCCGCGACCTGGCCAATCACAGGAGGACCAACCAGTGAACCGGTGTAGGACATTGTCGCCACGGCGGCCAGGGCGAGGCCAGGAGCCAGGTTAGGCGTACGGCTCGCGGTGCTAAAGACAAGCGGAGCCATACAGGCAAGCCCTGCTCCCACACACGCAAAGCCCACAAGCGCTAGAATGGGCTGCTGGAAAAGCAGAGCCAGGCCCAGACCCAGGGCTGCCAGCAGACCTCCCAGGCGCACATGGAGCACTGGTCCGATGCGTTTTGTAATAGAATCACCCAGCAGACGCGCAACAGTCATGGCAAGCGAGTAAACGGCAAAAGCTAGCGCGGCCAATCCCGCACTGGTACCCAGCGAACGATGCAGGTAGACGCCGCTCCAATCCGCCATCGCGCCTTCGCTCATAAAGGAGCAGAAGCCAATGATGCCTAGCCCCAGCAAGGCCTTTGTCGGGCGCGCGAAGACCGGCGTTTTCTCGCTGGGCTTTGCTGTAGTTGGCAAAAGCCAGCGACTGGCAAGCAAGACCACCAGAAGGAGCAGCCCAGAAACAAGCAGGAAATGGAACAAAGGCATAATATTGAGCCAGGCCATGAGGCTGCCGCCACTGGCCCCAACCAGGGCACCAATACTCCAGAGCCCGTGAAAAGATGACATAATTGGTCTGCGATAGCTCTCTTCCAAAGAGGCGGCCTGGGCATTCATCGACACATCCATGACACTATTGCCCATACCTAACAGCATGAGTGAGAGCCATAAGAGTAGCAGATTAGGCGCGAGGGCCGGAAGCACCAGACTACAACAGCACACAATAGCCGCTATGGTCGTGGTCAAACGACTTCCCAGGTGAACAATGAGCCATCCCACGTAGGAAAAGGCCACGAGCGACCCCACCGCCAACCCCCAGAGGGCAATACCCAGCGGGCCTGGATCTAACTGCAACTGCTGTTGTATCGTAGGGATACGCGCCGCCCAACTTGCCAGGAGCATCCCATTGGCGAAAAACATAAGAGAAATAGCATAACGTGCCGTTCGCAACGCCATCGGCTGTGTGGACAAAAGACGACTCCTTCATATTAGTAATGGCCTCCCTTTCCGCAGAGCAGGAAGCCAGGGATTTCTGGCAACTGTACCACGCGAACCTGCCCTATTTCAAGAGCATACTTGCCTGCCTCTTTCGCTGCTTAACTCCTCAAGCTCAATTCCACACAACTCCTATAAAGCAATGTGTGTGGGCGCGGACAACTGGCCGCAGGCCAGTTGTCCGCGCCCACACACATTAACCTCTTGTTTTCAAGCAAGCACTATGTTATACTACACCCCATAAAAGATTGTTTCGTTAGTAAAGGGGAGATGTCCATCGTGGGAAACACATGCTACAGGCCAAGAAGAAGCGCATCTGCTGTTAAGAGCCTGTAGTGATTGAACATCAACATCTCCAATCACATTCCTCTTCTCTTTTTCCTCACATCGCTTGACACTTTCCGACGAAGGAGAGCGGGGCCAGGCTCAGCAGCCGATAGAGCTGTCTGAGGTGGTACGCTATTCGCCTGAGTCGACACACATCTCGTCTCTACGTACACCGCCTACACCATCCGCCTGATAGCTCTTCCCCGTTTCTCCTGACCCGTAGCACCGTGCTCTAACCCCGTGGTTACATCTATCTTCTTTTGCAGAACCCAGGTTTCAAGCGAAAGGAAAAGAGCGGTGCGAGATAGACAAACAGCAGTCAAAGGCACATCATCTGGGCAAAAAATAAGAACTAGTTGGGATGCACATACCGAATGGTATGATGGCTGGGTCGGCAAGGATGGCAGCACACTGCATCGTGAGCTGGCGATCCCCGCCACGCTGGAATTGCTGGCCCCCCGGCGCGGTGAGCGCATCCTGGATATTGGCGCGGGCCAGGGCGTCCTGGCGCCCCATATCACACGCGCGGGTGCCTCCTATGTAGGCATTGATGCCAGCACAAGGCTACTCCAGCGGGCTCGCGCACATCATGGACGGATAGGTGCCTTCCTACAAGGAGATGCCAGCCGCCTTGACCAGGTTTCAGGGATAGAACAGGCGACCTTTGATGGCATAGTCTTTCTGCTCAGCATCCAGGATATGGACCCTCTGAGTTCAGTATTAGAGGGGGCGGCCTGGGCTTTACGTGGTGGTGGGAGACTCGTAATTGTGATGATTCACCCCTGTTTTCGTGTGCCGCGTCAAAGTGGCTGGGGCTGGCAGGAGGAACGCCAACTACAATATCGGCGCATTGATCGCTATCTGACCCCGCTGGCCGTTCCCATGAAGGAATACGCCAATGGGCGCCAGGGACAGAGCCTCTGCTTTCATCGCCCCCTGCAACAATACATTAATGATCTCGCCTCCAGTGGTCTCGTGCTTGATCAGATGCGCGAGCTATGTACCTATAAGACATCCAGCGGGCCACACGCCAGGGCGGAGAACAGAGCCTACCAGGAAATTCCCCTGTTTATGGGGCTGCGCGCACGCAAACTTCCAACCAGGTAACACAACGTGCCTCATCAAATCATGATGTATGGAGCCAGGTTAGCAAAGCCAACCTGGCTCCATACATCATAAACTTCTATCTTAAAGCGCGGCTCCATGCAGGAGCAGGCGCATGGGATACTCCTCGCCTGAGCCAGAGAGACGGTTGTAGCGAAACTCAAGGAACTGTCCGCAGAAGCTTGCCAGCACCTCGACCGTTCCTGTCGCCAGAAATAAGCTCTCGCTTAAGATTGGCACATCCGTTCCCAAAAGCCCAACGCTCACATCTGCCGTAAGCTGCAAGGTAACACGTTCGGCAAGCGCCCCCTTCTCTTCAGAAATAGCTTCCTCTATTTGTAACTGAGAAAGCAGTGTTGAAGGCGCGACCTGGGCCAGAGAGCGCGGCAAGGCTTGCAGCGCATCGGCTGATACAGAGGATGTCTGTGACTGGAGAGGAGACGAAAAAGACATGCAAAACCTCACTTCTTACAAACTACACCGACCCGAGAGACAGTGGAAAATCAATCTAAAGTTAGCAGACTGGAAAGCGCTCCACCCTATATAACCCCTTCACACGCAAATTACTTCCCACTTGCCTTCTAAACAAGAAATTGGACAGAAATAACACCAGCGAAGAACAACTAGCCCGGCGCTACTGACGTACACGCCGGGCATTTGGCCATCCTCCCTTATTGTACAAGATACGTCAAGAATATACATCCGCCATTTGGACAATGTTTTTGCACAAATACTTATGTATACTCTCTACAAAGGCTATAGACTGTTATCCAGAGAGGAGATACTTGATGCCAGCACAAAGCGACATTGCCCAGGCGCTCTCGCATGTTCTATGGATTGCCGGCTCCCCCTGCTCAGGAAAATCCACGATCAGCCATACTATCACCCGGATCTATGTCTTCCTCGATTATCATGTCGACGCGCTTGCAAGCCATCATTTTGCGCGACGCATAGCCGCTGGCGACGTTGAGGCACAGAAGTTTCTAAGTATGAGCATGGACCAGCGCTGGGTACAGCGCTCAGTCGAAGAGGTGTTTCAGGAAACCATTGAATCGTGGACCAGGAACTTCGCGCTGGTCATCGAGGATCTCCTGGCTCTACCCAGAGAGAACTTTATTGTTGCCGAAGGAAACTTCTTTCCAGAGTGCGTCGCTCCCTATCTCTCCAGTCCCCAGCAAGCGATCTGGCTGGTTCCCACCGATACCTTCTGCGACCAGGCTCGACGCCGCAAGCAGGCCGAACTGAGCAGGCGACAGAAGCGGCATGGCGTCTATAACGAGGGCAACAACCCTGAGCAACGCCTGCGCAACCTCATCGCCCGCGACTGCCAGCTTGCGCGGTATGTCAAGCAGCAGGCGGAAGCCTTCTCGCTCCCAGTCGTCGAGGTAGACGGAAGCCGCTCCAGTGAGGAAATGACGGAACTGGTTGAGAGACACTTCGATCCATATCTCATCGAATACTTTAGGCGAACAAAAGAGTAGCCGATCCAAAACTTAGAAGACGCTGCGTACCAGACCGCCTTCCGCGCGTAGCGCGGCTCCATCGACGATCCCAGCAAGCGGGCTACAGATCAGGGTGACCAGCGCCGCCACTTCTTCAGGCTGAATCAGGCGCTCGATCAGCGATGTAGGGCGATTCTCCTGCATAAATTTGCGCTCGGCCACCTCTGGTTTCTCGCCAGGGAACAGTGAATGAATAAATTCACTAACCCCCTCGGTCCTCGTTGGACCCGGCAAAACGCTATTGACCGTCACATTCGTGCCTTTGGCGATCTCGGCCAGGCTACGAGCGATCGCTAGCTGCATGGTTTTGGTTGCGCTATAGTGAGCCATCTCGGGCGCGGGCGAGACACCAGACTCGCTGGATATAAAGACAATGCGCCCCCAGCGTTTCTCCATCATGCGCTTGAGATAGTGGCGGCAGAGGCGAACTCCGCTCATAATATTTATATCAAAGATCTTCTGCCACTGCTCATCGCTGGTCTCGAAGAAGTCCGATGCTTCAAAGATTCCCAGGTTGTTTACCAGAATATCGATCTCTGGCTGTTCTTGAATAGCCTGCTGACAGCCTTCATTCGTACCCAGATCGGCCACGATAGTCGCGAACT
Source organism: Ktedonobacter racemifer DSM 44963 (assembly GCF_000178855.1). Classification (GTDB taxonomy): domain Bacteria; phylum Chloroflexota; class Ktedonobacteria; order Ktedonobacterales; family Ktedonobacteraceae; genus Ktedonobacter; species Ktedonobacter racemifer. The sequence continues at coordinate 198,911 of NZ_ADVG01000003.1, forward strand.
GTCCCTGTGGAATACTGGCCTGAAGCTCCTGCAAGGACTTCTGCACATTTTGCTCTGAGCGTCCATTAAGAATAACAAAGGCCCCTTCGCGGGCGAGAGCGGCTGCGATAGCCTTGCCGATCCCCATTGACGAACCCGTCACAAGCGCCTTTTTGTCTTTCAACTGTAAATCCATCACCCAAACTCCAATCTCTCTATATAGACGGACTACGTTCAGTATACAGGCGCCAGGAACGGCCCATGAACAGTGTTTACGAAGCACTTACAATTATGTGACTAGAGCCTTTTTCTAGAGTAGTGATGTGGTGCAGAATAGCAGCCTGTGGCTGCCATTCTGCACCACATCACTATTCAGGGCGAGCACCGCAGGCGAGAGAAGACAAGGCATTACTTTAACTAAATAGAGAGGGGGAAAACTACCGCTATGGTTTGATGGTCGAGGCAATAACAACATTGAGGCTATAATTGGCATAGGGGAGTAGGATATCTAAAAATTCATTGAGCGTGCCTTGATTGATCACTTCCAGTTTCAACAGATAATAGACATTCCCTCCAGCAATACGATGGCACTCACGTACCTCTTCCCTGCCCGCGATAACCTGGAGAAAGCTCTGGTGATGATTTGTTTTCATATGCACATTTACATACGCTAGCATCCTGGGAGCGATTTTCTGCTCATCCACACGAATAGTGTACCCGGTAATTATCCCCTCTTCTTCCAGGCGACGCACACGCTCAGCCATGGCTGGCGCACTCATATGAACCACCGCAGCAAGCTTACGCATAGATAGGCGGCTATCTTCTCGCAAAGCCTGAACAATAGCAATATCCGTTGTATCCATAATCATCCCATAACAACTGTTTAGCAACCATGCTCTCTTTCCTTACAAAGGGAAAGCAAAAGGTTCGCTTACTTTCCATATTTTGTGTACAGAGGGCTTGAAATGTCCTATTATTTTATCACAAGAGCAGCTAAACGATAGATTTCGTTAGATAGATTAACCTGAAGAAGAGGAACATAATGCAAATTCACTTTCTGCGCCACGCTACCCTGGTGCTGACCATTCATAATCTCAAGATCCTGGTCGATCCAATGCTCAGCCCTCAGGGGGCCATAGATCCCATTCCCAACGCAGGCAACCAGATACGCAACCCGATGGTGCCGCTACCACTCTCCGATGAGGAGTTGCAGCAGGTAATTTCCAGTCTGGATGCTGTTTTAATAACCCATACGCATCGCGACCACTGGGATCCAGCCGCACAGGCTCTGCTACCCAAAGACCTGCCTCTACTCTGCCAGCCAGCAGACCAGGCTAAGCTAGAACAGGCAGGCTTCACTCAGGTTCTGCCGATAAGTGAACACTTGACATGGCGTGGACTGGAGATCGACTGCACTGGCGGGCAACACGGAACAGGCGAGCTAGGTAAAATGATGGGTCCCGTCTCTGGCGTTGTATTGAAAGCCGAGGGAGAGCCAGCACTCTATATTGCGGGCGATACAATCTGGTGCTCAGAGGTTGAACAGGTCCTCACACAGCACAAACCAGATGTGGTCGTGCTCAACGCTGGTGCTCCAACCTTTGTCACTGGCGGCGGCCCCATCACCATGGATGAGAACGACGTGTGCCAGGTACGTCAAAGCATTCCCGAGGCAAACATCATAGCGGTACACATGGAAACAATCAATCACTGTCGCCTCACACGTGCTGCATTGAGAGCCAAATTAGAGCAAGAAGGGCTGAAGAAACAGGTATCCATTCCTCAAGATGGTGAGACCATTACCTTCTGAACACAGCGTGCCTGATAAAAAGGTAAATTTAGTGGTGTAACCACCATAACTTCAATAACTTGCTGGTTACACCACTAACCACGCTACCAATTACAGACACCAAAGCTTCAAAGCATTTACAACGGTGTTCACCAAGATGGAGCCACCTCATTATTTATTCAGCCTGTCTTTCAAACCAGCGTGCTCGCCCTGACAATCTCCGTGTGATGAGATTGCATCTCTTCTCTACGAAGCATACAATAACTTTAGTCGGATGCTCTTTTTCTCAGCTTGGAGAGCGATGGTGCATTGTTAAAAGGAGTTTTGAGGGTGGGGAAAAGATCGCACCATGTCATACCACACAAACCGAAACAAGGTGGAATGCCTGGAGGGAAGCCCATTCCTTACGCTCGTCCTTTGAGGAGAGCACACAAACAGTTCAACCAAATGGAAGCCATCTGGGAGCTTTTCCCGGAGGGTCTCATTGCGTGCGATCGCCACCAGAGCATTGTCCGGATCAATGCCGCTGCTCGCGCGCTCTTTGAAGTGGGTTCCGAGACCCAATGCCAGGGAAGAAACTATCAGCAGTTTCTCACCTCCTACATCCGCTCCGATGAGCAGCTACCATCCGTTTCGAGAGAGCAATGGCTCACGAATCTCGCCCTTGCTGGGGAAACAGGAGCCTATTCGCCAGCCCAGATGCTGCTGCATCTGCCTTCGGGGCGCAAGATCTCGGTTACGGTTCGTTCCTTTCCCGTGGGTGCTCACGGGCGCGACCCGGAAGAAACCATCTCGGTCTTCCATTATTGTCCTGAAATCTTCCATCTCCAACGGGTCCACGAGGCCATGTTGGACCTGCTCACCGCGATCGCGCAGCTTCCCGAGCAGATGGATTGCGTCTTGCCAGAAGAAACCTTCCTCCTCTCGCCTCCGGTGCTCTTCGTGGCCCAGCAGGTGGTGGATGTCGTCCAGTCTGTCCTGGATTGTCTCCGAGTGAAAATGCTCGCTTTTGGCCATCGAACCGGCCATCTGTATTTTGTTGCAGGAACTGGCTTTACCGCTGAACAAGAACAGCACTGGCGAGAAATTGGGGGACGCTTCCATCCCTTAGAAATGCTTGACTACTCGGCACTCGCTCGCCTCCGCGCCAATCAGGAGGTGATAACTGATCATTTGCGCATCATTGAATATCTCGGGAAACAACTGCCTTTTCCGGCGTATCCTCACCCCCCGTCTCCTGGTTCCGAGACCACCCTGTTCCTTCCTCTGTTTCTGGAGCAGCAGTGGGTTGGGCTGCTGATTGTCATCAAAGCGACTTCTGAGGGGGAGTACACGCCAGAGGAGATCGCGCTGGCGAAAGCCGTCACCGCGCAGACCATGCTGCTCATTGAGGGCATTCACTGTTTTTACGCGCAGGGAGAGAAACAGAAGAAAGCACTTGCCCAGCAGGAAGTGAGTCGCCTGGCTGGCGAATTTCTGACCCTGGCCACGCATGAACTGCGCACTCCGCTGACGGGGATCATGGGCAATCTGCAATTAGCGCAGCGCCGATTGGAGACCTTAGAAAAGCAGCTCGCTCCTCCGTCTGCTCAGATCCGTGAACCCATTGCCCATGTTCAGCGCCCCTTAGCAGCTGCGTCGCAGAGTGCCCGGCTTCAGCAGCGTATCATCAATGACTTAATCGATGATGCGCGTATCCAGACCCATACGCTCACGTTGTCCTTGAACCCTGAGGATCTGCTCATACTGCTGAGAGAGGTGGTAGCCAGGCAGCAACAAGCTGCGCCAGGGCGCACCATCGTGCTGGATATTCCTTCTCCGGAACAAAGGGTGCTCATCATCGCCGATGCCGGGCGAATCAAGCACGTTCTCAATACCTACCTGACGAATGCGCTCACCTATTCTCCCCCAGGACGGCCTGTGGTGGTGCAGTTAGGGATTGAGGAAGCGCGCACCCGTGTCTCAGTCCATAACGAGGGGTCGGGCATTGCAAGAGAAGAGCTCGATCATATTTGGGAACGCTTCTATCGTGCCAAAGGCAATGCAGTCCAACATGAACTGGATCTGAGCTTCGGATTGGCCCTCTATTTGTGCCAGGTGTTCATTGAACGGCATCAGGGGAGCGTTGGGGTAGAGAGTGCTCCTGGTCAGGGAGCCACGTTCTGGTTTACCATCCCGTCTCTGGGAGAGTAACACAAGCTTCTCTGCCATGTGGCTCAATCTTTGTGAGCACCACTACTGTAAGCAGTAAACTTCTCCCCACGTGTAAAGCTGCACATTGTCAGGCCTCTGCTGCTTGCACGACCTCGCTCCACTGCCGGACAGGCTCAATATCAGTAAATTTTGGAATATCTGAATATATCTCTTGGCTGTGTTGAGCCAGCGCCACTCCAAATTCTTCACCCGACTTTACCCAGAAATATGCCACAGCAAGAAATTGTGAGGCTGGCGCGCCAGGTGCATTCAAGCTCTTATGAACCTCGAATTTTACACAGTTCTTGCCAAGAAAACGAACAAACAGAGGGACGTGTTTGTATGCAAAATACTCAAAATCAAAAGAGCCGCCTTGCTGATTTGGATAAGCAACTGATGCACAAAACATAAAATTCTCCTTCTACAACTTTTGTAGATATAAACGCATATTTCCACAACTTAGTATATACTGTTATAGGCCAAAAAACTTCTTGTAGCTTGCTCACTTTGGATGCAAGAGCTACTTTACTTCCTGGACCTGGAAATTCTTTACATATTTGCATTTAGTACGTGAAGTAGGTATTATAGTGGTGCACCGAAAGATTGGTGCCTAAAAGAATCAGGTAACCGAAAATATTGTGCACTAGATGCAATCAAACACCCCAAAAAAACAGGATGCCCCCTGGCGGAACCGCGACTACCTCTTGCTGTGGAGCGGGCAGGGCTTATCATCTCTGGGAGATGTGCTGCAAGATGTCCCTCTCCCCTTGCTCATCCTGGCGCTAACGCACTCACCCGCTCAGGCCGGCATCGTGGCGACGCTGCAAAAGCTTCCCTTTCCTTTTCTGAGCCTGCCTGCTGGCGTACTGATTGACCGCTGGGACCGTAAGCGTGTGATGATCATTTGTGATATCGGGCGGGCGCTGGCGGCGGGAAGCGTCTTCCTGGCCTACTGGCTGAGGCACCTGAGCATGCCCCACATCTATCTTATGGCCCTGGTCTGTGGCGCCCTGGCAACCTTCTTCACCCTGGCCGAAACGGCCTCGCTGCCCAATGTTGTTAGCAAGGAGCACTTGCCTGCTGCTATGGGACAGAATTACGCAACCTCCATTGCCACAGGTATCATCGGCGCCCCCCTGGGAGGCCTGCTCTACGCCTTCTACGCAGCCCTGCCCTTTCTGCTGAACGCCCTCTCCTATCTTATTTCCGTTCTCTCGCTCTCCACGATCAGGACACAGTTTCAGCAGGTCCGGCAGACGACGCAACGCAACTTTCGCCAGGAAATTCAGGAGGGCGTTGCCTGGATCTGGCGGCAACCACTGGTGCGCTTCCTGGCCTTTCGCGTCAGCGCGGGCAATATCGCCTATGGAGGGAGCACACTCATCCTGATTATGCTCGCACAGAACTTACATGCCTCTGCCTTTGAGATCGGCATTATCTTTACCATTGATGCCCTGGGAGGGATCGCGGCCTCCTTCTTGATCGAACCTCTACAACGACGCCTGAGCTTTACCCACATCACTATCGGCCTTGGGTGGGTTGCCGCGCTCCTCTTTCCGCTCTACGCGCTCGCCCCCAATATCTTTCTACTCGGGCTTATTGGCGCCCTGATGAGCTTCGCCCTCGTCATTTTCGACGTCACCCAGTTGAGTTACCGGGCCTCGATCATTCCCGACAGTATTTTCGGCCGTGTCACCAGCAGCATTCGCCTGCTGACGGTTGGTGCCATATCGCTGGGAGCAGCCATCGCGGGCATCATGCTCCAGTTGTTTGGTCCCATTAACACCGTGTATAGCTTCTCGGCCTACCTGTTCGTGCTCGCTCTGCTGACCACCCTGAACAAAGATATTCGCCAGGCAGGCTCCCTAAGCGAGACAGAGATGACCCTGGAAGAAGACACGCAAGTTGGGTAACGCGTTTCCTGGGCCGCTAACACGTGCCTTCGAAAAGAGGTGTGTAGGTAAGGAATGGAACAATGTCCCATTCCCTACCTACACGCCTCTTTCTACAACCGGTGCGGGAAGTCCCTCCCAGTTGAGGAGGAGGGATGAAAACACCGTTCCTTGTTTGGTGGAGAGGATGGTAGGGCACCCAAGAATTTTTTTCCTGACACTCCTGTATGTACCGCTTGATGACCTCTGTCGACACGTTGCCTGTTGTGCCCACATAATAGCTGCTTGTTCAAAGATGTTCCTTTCCACACATCTTTTTGAGTTTGGGGAACTGCTCGCGCAAGGAGCGCGATGAGTACCCTTTGAGCACATTCGCTATCAATGCCGGGCTGCGCACGTGGTGGAGCGCTCACAAACACGTGAATGTGGTCTTCGTCCGTCTCCAGTGCAAGCAACGTGAGTCCTTGCCGCTGGCAGCACTCCTCTATCAACCGTTTCGTCTCTTTTTGTACCTCCCCTGTGAGAATACGGCGTCGGTACTTTGGAAGCCATACCAGATGATAAGCAAGCGAATAGTGGGTATATCTGGTTTTACCTGCTTATAAACCACTTTCATTCATGGTAGGATTCTACCATGAAAACGGTGAAAATATATCAACTGAATCACCTGTCGCTCAGGCAATTCCAACGCTGCAAAGCTGCCCAAGTGGAGGCCGCGCAGGTCTGGAACGCGTGTATGGAGGCCCACAAAGCGGCTCGCCTCACCCATGCACAATGGCCTAGTCGTGATGCGTTGCAAAAGGCCACCAAAGGCCGCTTTGCCCTGCATAGCCAATCGGTTCAGATGATCGTCGCCGTCTTCCTTGCCAACATTGAGACGACACACCAGCTTCGTCAAAGTCATCCCCATATGCAGATGAAGTACCCCTGGCGCACTAAACGCTTCTTCCCAGTCAAATGGGCTTCGCAAGCTGTCTGCAAAGAGCGCGGGCGGGTGGTCTTGCCCATGGGCAGAGGGCGCCCATCTCTCGTCCTGCCCATCGAGCTTCCAGAAAACAGCGGGGCATGTACCCTAGTAGTCAGTCCAGATTGAAATTTATGGTATGCTGAGGAAAAACGGGAGAAGATCTCATGGGACGACCAGCTCCGATGCACCTCAGCGAAGACGAACGAGACCACGTGCAGGTGTTTGTGCGACGTGGCAAAGCCAATGCGCGAACCCTCACACGGGCGAGAGTGCTGTTAAAAAGCGATACAGGCTGGACGGATGCCGAAATCGCCCAGGCTTTCGACATCTCGGAGCAGACAATCCGCAACATTCGCCAGCGCTTTCGTGCGGGAGGCGTCGAAGCAGTGCTAACCGACAAACGGCAAGAGCGCCGACGCCAGGCACTGGCGGATGAGCAAGCTGCCCATCTCTTTGCCATTGCGTGTAGCAAGGTTCCTGATGGGCATGACCACTGGACGGTGCGCATGCTGGCAGGCCAGGCCGTCGAATTGGGATATGTCCGAAGGATCTCGCCGGAAACCGTGCGCCAGTTACTCAAAAAAACACGTTGAAACCGTGGCAGCACGAGCACTGGTGCATTCCAAACGTCGATGCTCCCTTTGTGGCAGCCATGGAAGATGTGCTGGATTTGTACGCCCAGCCGTATGATCCAGAAGCACCTTTGGTCTGTTTTGACGAGAAGCCGCTGGTGGTCCATGGAGAGGTTCGTGAGCCTCTGCCCGTGAAACCGGGATCTCCCCAACGTTCTGATTACGAATATGAGCGGTTGGGGACCGCCAATCTGTTTGTGTTCGTCGAGCCCCTGGCTGGTCGCCGTTGTGTCGAGATGACCGACCAGCGCACCAGGCTAGATGCGAGCCCAGACGATCCGCTGGCTGGTGGATGAGGTCTATCCTGATGCTCGCGTCATTCGCCTGGTCATGGACAACCTCAACACTCATACGGTGGGCAGCCTCTACGAGGCGTTCCCTCCCGAGGAAGCCCAGCGCATCTGGAAACGGCTGGAAGTGCATTATACCCCCAAGCATGGGAGTTGGCTCAATATGGCCGAGATCGAGATCAGCATCTTTGAGCGGGGCTGTTTGTCCAAACGGGTCAAAAGCTTTGAACATCTGTGGCAGCACATTGAGGCCCTGGCCAGCGAACGCAATGCACAACGCTGCCAGATCCATTGGCGCTTTACCTGTGCTGATGCTCGTGCTCAGATGCATGATTTGTACCCCTCGCCAAAAATCAAACTGGACTGACTACTAGTCTGGAACCATGGGTTTGAACTGCATGTCTGTGTGCAGATCCCACAGGCCGAGGAGGCTCCAGGCACCGTCCAAGCCACCGTCGATTTGGGCGAGATCCACCTGGCAGCCGTCACGACGAACACAGGCAAGGCCATGATCGTCACCGGACGTGGCATCCGTTCGCTCAAACGCCAGCGAACGAAGCAACTGGGCCAGCTTGCCAAGAAGCAATCCCGATGCAAGAAGTCTTCTCGTCGTTGGAAAAAATTGCAACGCGCCAAGAACAAACAATGCCGACGAGCCGAGCGACGCATTCGCGACCTGCGACACAAAGCGACTCGCAACGTCATCAACTTCTGTGTTGAGCACCAGGTTGGGACCCTCTTCATCGGCAATCCTCATAGCGTTCGTGACAAGAAGAGTGGCAGACACCACAATCAGCGTCTGGCCTTGTGGGAGTATGGCAGGGACATTGACTATCTCACGCACAAAAGCAAGGCTGCTCACATCATGAGCTTCACCGGCTCGGAACGAGGAACATCGAGCCAGTGTCCTGTATGTGGGCATAGACACAAGCCCAAGGGAAGAAATTGGGTGTGCCGACACTGCCAGTTTTCCGGGCATCGGGACCTGGTGGGTTCGGTCAATATGCATCAACTTAGCTTTGGTTTTCAAGTGAAGTTTCCTCAATCCTTCACGTATCTACGTCCACCTGGCTCGTCCAGGCGAAGTAGTAGGAGGGCAGACACGCCCCAACGTTGTCTAAGCAAGGAACCGGCCCAACCACGTATCGCGGATACGGTCTCCTCGGAGACAGGCCAAACCGGTGACGTGGCTTAGAAGCCCGTCCCGTAAACGGGACGTGGAGTGTCACTACTTCCACGCGTCCACGAGCATGCCATACACAATCATGTCATGGGCCTTGCCATTGAGCCATTCGGCCTGGCGCAGGATTCCCTCCTGTGTGAAGCCCAGCCTCTCTGGCACGGCTCGGCTCTTCTTGTTACCAGCGGCGGCATGAATTTCGACTTTGTTGAGGCCATACTCCTCGAAGGCATAGGTGGTAAGCGCCTTTGTGGCCCTGGTAATGATTCCCTTGCCCTGCATATCTTTATCCAGCCAGTAGCCAATCTCCGCCACACGCGTCTCCCAGCTCATCCTGGGGAAACCGATTGAACCAACCATTTGTCCCCGGTACCAGAGATTGGTTGGCAGCCCTACTCCACCCGCGAACTGCTGCATACTGCCTCGCATATATGAACTTATGACTTCAGGCGTCTGCTTGAAGGCCGCCCAGGACATCCACTCCCGCAAGTGCTTGATGTTGCGCACCACCAGGGCATGATACTCATTCACATACCGCTGCTCATTCAAGCGTAATTCGATTTCATCATCCACACGAATACAGAGAGAGAGTTTACTCATTCTTTTCCTTTTTATCTATATAGCCAGACCATGAGCAAGGTGTTTGCTTGACTCCTCGACCATACGACTCACCAAAAATAATTTGTACTAGAGGGTTAGCTAATCCAAATACAGTGCATTGCTTCAGGGTAGCACTGATAGCGCCCCTTTGCAATAAGCACTATAAGTAGAGTCCATGCCAGCATGGACCCTACGCAGTTGAGCAGATGATTAGAGTTCGCCCTGCCCGATCCCTTTGTAGCTGAGGAAGAGAATTGCAACGAGGATGAACGCAAGCAGGATGCCAAGCAGGCCAATGACGATGTTGCCAATATCTATGTTATCGATGCCGCCCCAGATGAAGATCAGGCATAGGACAGATCCCAGGACGAGCACGCGAGTGGTACAGAGTTTCACAATGCTTCCTCTTCTTCTTATGCGGAAACCGACCCCATTCTAGAGGCATGCCCTCATTCGGCCGAGGCACCGCTCTTGTAGCTGACGCTCGGGTTTCCTTTTAGGCACGCCCCTTTTTCAGGCAAAAGCGCATCACGTTGCCATGATACCCAAAATCGACCTTCTCTTACTGTGACGCATTTCACATTTTTACATAAAAATATTACAACTACTCCTATCTTCTTACCGAAGCCGTTCTCAGCATCTGCAACCTTTCTCTTTATGCTGAAATAAGCATGGCCCTGATATGCTAAATACAAGCGTCTGTGTAAGGTATCTTTGTAATGCGTAGACATTATCGTTCATTCATTTTTGAAAGAGCAATGGCGCTATGGAGACAATGCAGAGTAAAACTAAAGCGGTAAAGACCGATGTCCCCGCCAGGATGGATCGCCTGCCCTGGAGTCGCTGGCACTGGCTTGTGGTCATCTCGCTGGGCATCACCTGGATTCTGGATGGTCTTGAAGTCACCATCGTTGGCTCTATCGCCAGCGTGCTGAGCAAGCCTCAGACCCTTCATCTCTCGACGGTGGAGGCCTCCAGCGCTGGTACAGTCTATCTCATTGGCGCGGTGCTCGGTGCCCTGGTATTTGGTCGGATGACCGATCAAATGGGTCGCAAGAAGCTCTTTATGATTACCTTGCTGGTCTACCTGGGCGCGACCATCGCAACTGCCTTCTCCTTTAACTTCTACTGGTTCGCCGCCTGTCGCTTCATTACGGGCACGGGTATCGGTGGCGAATACGCAGCCATCAACTCGGCTATTGACGAGCTTATTCCGGCGCGGGCGCGCGGCTGGACCGACCTCGTGATCAATGGCACCTGGTGGATTGGTACAGCCTTTGGCGCGGCCATGACCGGCGTACTGCTCAATCCCAATCTCTTCCCCATCAATGTAGGCTGGCGTCTCTCCTTCGCTCTGGGCGCGGTTCTGGGCCTGGCCGTCCTGCTGGTACGCCGTTACGTGCCCGAGAGTCCACGCTGGCTGATGATGCATGGCCACTTTGAGGAGGCCAACAAGGTGGTGGACGAAATTGAGCAGGAAGTACGGAGAGAGCGAGGAGGGGAGCCACTACCTGAGCCAGAGAGTGCCATTTATATCCGCCCTCGCGGCGCGATTGGCTTCGGTGAAATCGCGAAGACAATGGTCAGACTCTACCCCAAACGCACAATTCTGGGCCTCTCGCTGATGTCCGCGCAGGCATTTTTCTACAATGCCATCTTCTTTACCTATGCCCTGGTGCTGACGACCTTCTTCCACCTGCCAGCCGAGAGCGTGCCACTCTACCAGATTCCCTTCGCCATAGGCAACGTGATCGGCCCACTGACCATCGGTCGTCTGTTTGACACGATTGGGCGACGCAAGATGATCAGCTTCACCTATATCATCTCCGGCGTGCTGCTGGCCATTACGAGCTGGCTCTTCGCCCAGGGTATGCTCAACGTAGTCACGATCACCATCTGCTGGTCGATCATCTTCTTCTTTGCCTCCACCGGCTCCAGCTCGGCCTACCTGACTGTCAGCGAGGTCTTTCCCCTAGAGATGCGCGCGATGGTCATCGCTCTCTTCTACGCCATTGGAACAGGTGTTGGAGGCGCCTTCGCTCCCTTCATCTTTGGTCTACTCATCCAGACCAACCAGCCAGTCATCCTCTCCTACGGCTACTATGCGGGCGCGCTATTCATGGCGGCTGCGGGTGTCGTAGCCATCTTCTTCGGCGTCGACGCCGAGCGCAAGTCCCTGGAGAGCATCGCCAAACCCTTCTCCCAGGCCGACGACGAGGAAGATCCCCAGACCGCTCAGGCCATTTAGACTATAAGAAAAGTGGATACAGTAGGCGGCGAGAATGCGCCGCCTACTGTATCCACTTTTCTTATTATGTTCTGCTTTTGAAGAAATGCTATCGCTTACGTCTTCTATAGTGTAAAATAAAACTCTTCAATATAATTACAAGAAGGCGTAGTGAGGTCCACTCGTATGTTGTTACAACTAACCGTTATGGCCTGTAGCCTGATTTTATCAATGATTGCTGGCTGCCTGATCGGCTATTGGGGATTTAGAAAACGCAAGCGTACAGTATTTGAAGAGGGCTTAAAGCTCTACACTCAGCAAATTCCTTTCGGAGCCTACTGCCGCTATGCCCAGGTTCGCCAAAAGACCATCTCGCAGGTACATAACCAGGTCTGGATATGGGGTATACTTCTTCCATTGCCCGCTATAATTGGCAACCTGCTTGCCAGTAGTATCATCAGGGTTGACACTTCAGCACAGGCTTCTATAGGGATCGCCACCCGGTCAGCGCTGGTAGGACTCGTGATAGGCGTGGGACTATTTGAGTTTATTAGTGATGTCAGGCTTGACCTTGCAGCTATGCGCATCTTTGAGTTCAATCCCCTTGAACGTTCACTCTTCATCAAGGCTGACCTGTTCAAGATACTTTCCACCTACATCTCCGCTGCGGCCTTCCTCCTAAGCATGTTGATCTATTTCTTGCTGTATCCACCTAGAACTCTCCTTATCAATATCATCTTTAAACCACCAATCTTCTCAATCATATTTGGTAGCATCGCCAATGTCTATTTTTTCATCTTTATCACACTCATCGTTATTGCAATCTTTGCCTTCACAACTATTTTTACCTTGCCATACGCGAACCTGAGCTCCTCGCTTCAACCTATTGAGGAGACACAGTGGGCAAATCTAATCCCGCGCATCCAAACCTGGATCAGGCTCGCAGGTGTAGAGTTTTCAGCGGTTCTGGTAGCGCAGGATCTCTTTGGAGGGCAAGAAGTGCGTCTGTCAGGTCCCGGTCGCCGTCCAGCGCTTATCATCAGCGAGGCCTTGTTGCATGCAAGTGATTGGCGCGTGCACGACACCATCATTTGCCAGGGTATCATCATGCATAAACAAAAGTCAGCGCTCAAACCACTTATGGCTGGTCTCGCCGGGTTCGGCACATTTATAGCCTGGATCCTCCTGGCCCCAATACTTCTACAGTTACCCTCTTCACTTACACGTGACGTTGTTTTCGACATTCTTCTCATCGGTATACCTATAACAATAATCCTGGCAATGGTGCTCATTGTCGGTTTAAAGCAAGTAGACACTCATAACGCCGCCATCATCAAACTGACAGGCGACCCTCTGGCGCTCCTTGTTCTACATCATGTCCGTGCAGCCCTTAACGGGAGCCCTTTTACATCAGATAATCTCAAGATTGCAAAAGGTCGCTTTGAACGCATAATTGCATCGTTACACACAGGCTCACCACAGGCACCATATGCCACCTTACCTGTGCCCTCGCCCTTAAAAATCAGGATCGAGCATGAACCAATCACAATCCCCCTTAACCAGGCAACATTACCCGCGCCCGTCCCGGAAGTGGCTTATGGGGATCTAGCGTCATAAGTAAACCAGAGAGAGAAAAAATACCATGCCACTGACAACAACCTTGCTCGCCACTGCCTTGCTTATCCCGGTGATCATTTCTGGCATCATGGGGCGACGCAATATACGTAAACTCCAACAAGTCGTGAACAGCCACTACGGCCAGGGGAGTGCCCTTGATGGCTATTTCTACTACGCGGCTACCCGCTCAGATACACGCACCTGGACATCTACTACGGTAAGCTATATTATAGGTTTCTTTGTGCTACTGATTATAAGCGACATCCCAATCGTATTGAATGATAGTCTTTATCACTCAAATTTAATGCAACTTATCGAGGCATATTTCATCAATTCATCTATTATTACATTTTGGCTTCTTTGGTTGAGTACAGTCATGGCCACCGATCCCCTGGCGCTGCGTGCTTTTCATGTCAACGATCTGCCAGGCGACAGCAAGTACAAGCAAGTTTACCTTTACAACTATCTCTTCCCACAGGCGCTCATATTTCTTCCCAGCCTCTATATCCTGGGAGGGCCACTCTGGATTAGCAAACAATTAGGCCTTAATACAGATGCCATTCCACCCATCGTACAGCTCATACCGTTTATTTTGCTCCTCTTATCGGGTGACATCTTCGCGCTTTGGCATGAGAGGCGCAGGGCCATACTTCAGCCAATAGAGCAAACTCGTTGGGCTTCTCTAGAGCCAAGGATCGCTGCCTGGTGCAGGCTCGCCAATGTTCAGTTCACCTCCATCCAGGTAGCCCATGATATGGTCGGTAGACATACAGTACGCGTCGTTGGCATGGGACAGAGTCCGCTGCTGATCATCAGCGAGGCGTTGCTGAGGGCTACGGATTGGCGGCAGAAAGACGCGCTCATCTGCCTGGGCATCGCCATGCAGCAGAAACGCCTGGCCCGCAAGGTATTCCAGCGTCACCTCTGGCTGGTTGTGATCTTTATAGTCTGGTTGGCCTGGCTTCAATCCGTACAGCCCTTCCAACACACCACGGTTAATATCACCATTTTCCTGGTTCTATTCATAGGCCTGCCCATCCTGGCTATCATTATCTTGAAGGGCTATCCGCATAGAGCTTATCGCGACCTGGATGGCCTCGCCATGCAACTCACAGGCGACCCATACGCACTCATCGCCGTCCAGCATCTTATCGCCGCGCTCAACGGCTTCAACTTCAACAGGCCACAGCGCTTCTCGCCCTCCGCCGCGAAGCGCATCGAAGCCCTGATCAAGCTAAGCCAATCGACTGAGGCTCGCGCCCCCTATGCTGCCGACCCTGTGCCTGCCATCTTACATATAACCGTCAACGGCGCCCTGATCAGCGTCCCCCTCAACCAGGCCACGCCGCCCACGCCCGCTCTAGATTAGCGAGCCATCCGAGTAAGTGAGCATATGCTAACAGGCCTTCATGTTTACTGTACCAGATACTTGCCAGAAATCGAAAGAAGGTACATAATAGAGATGTACAATATTTCACACCATGTACATTTGTGCTACCGCAATTTGTGGAGATAAAAAATGACCGATCTGCAAAATGAAAGGGTGCGATTACTGGTTAAAATCAGTCGGCTTTATTACGAAGATGGACTCAATCAACAGGACATTGCCAAACGATTAGGTATTTCACGACCTCACGTGAGTCGAATGCTCGCTGCTGCAAGAGCCGAAGGGATCGTAAACATCACGATTAACAATCCTTATTCACGAGAGCAGAACATTGAGCAGGAGCTCATTGAAACGTTTGGCATTCCCGATACTTTTGTCATAAGCATAGAAGAACATTCTGAACAAAGACTTCTCCATCAACTAGGGCGAAGTTGTGCAGTGCTTCTCGAATCTATGCTCAAAGATAACGATATTGTGGGAGTTATGGCTGGGCGTACGGTTACTGCTGTTGCGGCTGAGCTAGAGTATTTTGCACGAAACGGGCTACAGTTTACTCCACTTGTCGGTGGCTGGGGTTCTACTGGCTCATCCTGGCATGCAAACTCGAATACCATGATGTTTGCGGAAAGGATGAAATCGAACTACTGGCTTCTGCATGCACCTGCGGTTGTTGTCTCCCAGGAAACCAAAGAGCTTTTGATGAAAGAACCAGAAATAGCAAACGTACTTGAGATTGCTCGGAAGAGTACTGTGGCGGTTGTCGGTATTGGTCAGGTCTCAAAGGAGGCGACGATTGTCCAAACCGGTTACTTTGGAAATGCTGATTTGAACGATGTCCTTCGACAAGGAGCCGTGGCAAACGTATGCGCGTCCTTTCTCAACGTTCAAGGAGAGAACATCGCTTTTTCTGCAAAAACAAGAATGCTCGGCATTGACGTATCAGAGTTGAGACCACATACCCATGTCATCGGCGTCGCTGGTGGCCAGGACAAAGTCAAAGCGATCACGGCGACGTTGCGAGGAAAATGGATTGATACTCTTGTGACGGATCTCGAGACCGCCCAACGGGTTTTAGATTTTCATAAGCACAATAGATAATAGGGAGATAAAGCAATTGAGTGTAAATGGTTACTACGGATCATATGGAGGGATGTTTATTCCTGAGATTTTATTCCCTGCTTTTCATGAATTAAAAGAAAAGTTCGCTGAAATACAAAATGATACCGTGTTTTGGCAGGACTATCAGGATAGCTTGGCGAACTTTTCCGGTCGTCCAACACCACTCACCTATGCCGCAGGGCTGACAAAGTATTTTGGTGGACCCAAAATTTACATGAAGCGGGAAGATTTGAATCACTCAGGTGCCCATAAACTGAACAATGCATTGGGGCAAGCGATGCTCGTGAAACGGATGAACAAAACACGCGTCATTGCTGAAACGGGTGCCGGGCAACACGGGGTTGCAACAGCCATTGTGGCAGCGAAGTTCGGCTTAAAGGCTACCGTTTACATGGGGAGTGAAGATGTAGAACGCCAGTATGCGAACGTTTTTTGGATGAAACGCTTCGGCGCGGAAGTTGTGCCTGTGGAAGCTGGTTCTCGCACCTTAAAAGACGCTATGAATGAGGCGTTGAGAGACTGGGCTTCGAGTTTTGAAACAACCCATTACTTGCTGGGAACCGCATCAGGACCTCATCCCTTTCCAGCTCTAGTAGCTTTATTTCAATCGATCATTGGAACCGAGGCCAAGGAACAAATTCTTCGATTGGAAGGCAAGCTCCCCAAACGTGTCTATGCCTGTGTGGGTGGAGGGTCGAATGCCCTTGGTATTTTCCAAGCGTTCATACCCCACGAAGAAGTTGAACTGGTTGGAGTAGAAGCCGGGGGAGAAGGACCAATGGCCGGAAAGCATGCATCACGAATCGCGTATGGGCAAGGCAGGACCGGCATCGCCCAAGGGTACAAATCCCTCTTTCTGCAGGACAAAGACGGACAAATGTTAGAGACTTCCAGTATTGCAGCAGGACTTGACTATACAGGCGTGTCACCTCTCCTCGCAAATTTATCAGAACGTGGGCGAGTGCGCTTCGAAGCAGCGACCAACGAGGAAGTTGTGAATGCCCTCCAACTTGTCATGACCAAAGAAGGCATTATTCCAGCATTAGAATCTGCCCATGCTTTTGCAGGGGCTTTTCGGGAGATGCAACAGTGTTCGGAGGGTGAGAGTGTCATCATCAACATGTCAGGCCGGGGCGATAAAGATATTTTTAACATAGCGGAGGGATTACGAGATGAAGAATGGAAGGCTTTTATCCAGCGGAAAAGCACGCAATATCAGCAATCTTGCTCAGGAGATTCTGGAAAAGCGTAAAAGAAAATCTATTTTACTGATGGCGCATCAAATTGTAGGCTATCCCGATTTCGAGACGAATTATGAAATGATCCGTCTGTTCCACGAATGTGGCGTGGATCTGGTGGAGTTACAACTTCCTTTCTCCGAGCCGATTGCGGACGGTCCGCTGTTTCTGAAGGCAAACCAAAAAGCATTGGAACGAGGGACAACCATAGAACAGTGTCTGGACTTTGCACAAAAAGTAACGAGGGATTTCCCTCTCTTTTGTATTTTCATGACGTATTATAATATTTTACTCCAATTTGGAGTAAAACAGTTCGTTGAAACTGCCGGGTCCATTGGAATTCGTGGGCTGATAGTACCCGATGCATTTCCCGAGGAGAGCGATGAATACTTTGCTGCCTGCAAGCAAGAGCATGTTGATCCCATTCTGGTGGTTACTCCCTACACACCAGATACTCGAATGGAGTATCTAGCGAACAAGACGGAAGGACTTTTGTATTGTGCTGCGAGAAAAGGCGTGACCGGAGCACCAACGTCTTTTGGCGATGCGACAACAGATTTCCTCTTACGATGCCGTCAATATTCATCCACTCCCATTGGAGTCGGGTTTGGCATTCAGCATCCAGATGATGTTCGCTATCTCGTCAACAAAAGTGATATTGCCATTGTGGGGAGCACATTACTCAACGTATTGGAAGCAGAAGGAACTACTGGTGTAAGGGAATTTTTGCTTTCTCTCAGGCCTGAATGACGTTAGCAACTGCCATCTAGTGGAACGTTCATTTACAAGACATAACAAAAAAGGGGCTGGATGTAAGACAATTTATCTTACATCCAGCCCCTTTTCTTCTACTGAAAATTCTTTACCCGCGGCTGGAGGCCATCTGGACTTGCTCGACGGGTTGCTGGGTCTTCCAGGGCCAGCCAACCTGCATGCAGAGAAAGCTGAGGACCGCGAAGAGGATCGCGATCAGCGTGGTATGCAGCAGTTCGACGACAAGCTGACCGCCAGTGACGACGGTCAGCATTCCGGCCGCGCCCTGCAAGATGACCATGATGAGCGCAAGCCAGGCACCACGTACGAGGTCACGGCGCTCGCGATAACTGCGCAGAACCCAGATGAGGAGGCCCACGATAAGCACGCCAATCAGTGTAGCAGCATAACGGTGGAACATCTGCACGCCGGGATGGCTGGCGAGGTCTGGCACAAGTGTGCTACATCCGGGCCACTGCGTGCCACAACCCATGGTGGAGGAGGAGTGACGCACAAGGGCGCCCGTGTAGACCACGATGTAGCAGTAGGCGGTGATGCCCCAGACTACGTACTGCATGCTCTTACTCACCAGGCCTGGCTTCCGCTCCTCGCGCTGCTCCACAGCCTTACCAGCTTTCATCTGGAAAAGATAAATGGTAAGCAGTATAACGCTGGCAAAGGAGATCAATGCGAAACCGAAGTGCAGCGAGAGAATCCACTCCTCGGCGAAGGTGCCTTCGTACATGACGGTTACCGCGCCCAGAGCACCCTGGACGACGACGAAGAACAGGCTCATAAAGCCGAGCAGTTTGACACGCCCATTATGCCTGAAGACCCACCAGGACCAGACCGTCAAAAAAAGGATCAAGAATCCATCGATACCAGAGGAAATGCGATGACTGTACTCCAGCACCGAATCAACCGACATATATGCGGGTATGAGCTGTCCCTTACAAATCGGCCACGAGGTACCACATCCCTGGCCCGCTCCAGTTTTGGTAACTATGGCCCCCATCAGCACCACTATATATGCGCCGATAGAGGTCAGGATGGCCAATATTTTCATCAAACGCAGTGTCATACTATTCCCATTATCTCTTTTTGTATCTTGTGGCAGGCAAGCCCCTCGCGCCTGCGGCGCTCGCCTTGTAGGTGGTGCGTCCTGGCTGCCTGCGGCAGCCAGGACGCACCACCTACAGAAGGTAGTTGCTTATTTTTGCATATTATAGCACGGTATGTCAGGTGGAAGCACAGTCCCCGCACACAAGTCCAGGGTGTTCTATCTGTATGTAGCGAGGCAACTTAGAGCGCTATATCCACGAAAGGGACATCCTCCAGGATGCGCTGACGACGATTCTGCATAAAGCGTTCCGACCATGAACCCTCCGGCAGTTCATATTTGAGCGCGGTCAGCACAATGTAGAGATTGATCTCGCGCTGCTTGAGGAAGTAGGGAATTTCTTGTCGCCACGCGGCATCGAGAGTGTAGACCTGGCTATACCCTTCCATAAAGTGCTGGTAGAACTGGCGCGCGAAGACTAGCTCCTCCTGGCTCTGGGCCTGGGGCGAGATACCGTAGAACAGGGCCATCGCCAGGTCTTCAGCAAACCAGGAGTACTGGCTATCATCAAAGTCAAACAGGGTGATGCGCCCGTCCTGCACATGAAAATTGCCCCGGTGAAAGTCAGCGTGGATCAGGCCATAGGCGTCACGCTCCTGGGGTAGGCTTTTTGGATAGGCGCGAATGGCCTGAAACTTCGCCGCGATATCGGCATCCACGGCGTGCAGATACTCCTGCGCGAAGACATCCAGGTCCTCATGCCAGGCTGGCCTGCGCTGGGTGGGTACGGCTGGCATATACTCCCTGGTTGCCTGGTGCATCTGGCCGACAAAATGCCCCATTGCCGCGAAGAGCTCGGGCGTCCATTCTTCTTTACCTGGATGCTTCCCTGGAGCCTTGCGCATAGCAACAACCGGAACCTGCCGCCCCTCATGCTCAATGACCTCCACAAAATTCCCCCTCTGCGAAGGTAGAGGGTCAACGACCGCAAGGCCTCGCCCGGCCAGATAATGCATCCAATCCATCTCAGCACGGATCATATCAGCCAAGCGCTGGCTCTCAGACGAGATACGCAGAATATAACGCTGCTCATTCTGGCCATACTCATAGACCCGGTTCCGAAAGCCGCCCAGAAAGCTCAGCGACGCGGGATCTATCTCATAGCGTACAAGCGCTTCACGTAATATGGGATCATCTTCAAAAGATACAGGTGGCATAGCCATAGAAGGGATCTCACTTTCTACTTGCTAAAAATAGGGGGTTGCGCGGGGGATTACACAGCAGTCAGTACCCTACGGCTAAAGCCGAGGGCTTGGAGTTGTGTCTGAACTCCACCGCAATTCAGCATACCTTTTCAGGCGTGCTGCTTTGGCTTCATCGTCCGACACAGAAGGCGCGTACTGACAAGAGGCCCGTTCCTCTCCAGTCTTGCCGGATAAGAAGCGTTCGCATCGCAATGTTTCTTGCACCAACCAGATCGGCATGGAGCGTGTACTGACAATTCTGACAGACGAAGAGCAATCCTTTGTTGGGCCTATTCTCTTTGCAGGTGTGCCCACATTTGGGGCACGCTTGCGAGGTAGAGTTGGCATCGACCTTGATCGCCATACTTCGATGTAAGAGCGCTTTATAGGCAATCATGCTATGCAACTCAGCGAAGGACCATTTGGAGAAGGTACGATTGGCTTTTCGCTGTTTTGCATTTTTGCCTTTGCGTCGTTTGGTACGCTCTCGAATGTCTGTCAGATGCTCCAGTCCAATCAAGCTTTGAGGGTGCTGTAGGACAATCCGCTTACTCACGACATGATTGGTATTCTGCTTCAACCGTCTCTCTCGTCCACTGATGGCAACGAGCCTTCTTGTCGCTGAACGAGTGCCTTTCTTTTGCAGACGTTTTCTCAGTCGTGCGGAGTGGTTTGCCTTGGGGACAATCTGTTTGCCTGAATGGAAGGTGCAATCCCCTTGCATCGTCGCCGTGACGGCAAGGTATCGCATCCCCACATCCACGCCAACGACTTGCTTGTGTGTTTCAGGTGTAGGATCAGCCGTCTCAATTGCAAGAGAGACAAGGAGGTAAAATTGTTTCTTGGGCTTGTCATACCAGAGTTTCGATGCACCAATCTCCGCTCCACGCTGGATCAATGCCACATGCTTATTGTAGCCAGTATAGGGCACGATAACACGTCCCTCAAGGGTCAGGATGCTCACCTGCTGCTCTTTCTTGAAGGTGTAGTCTTTCTTGTACTGATAGGTTAACGTGGGGGAGATGAACTTGGGAGCCTTATCAAGCCCTTTGTAGCGTTTCTTGGTCTTCCCTTCCTTACGATGAACAGCATTGTTCTTGACCTTTGTCCAGAGGGTTTTATACGAGGCACCAACTTGGCGAGGAACAGAACAGGCCATTTGCGAAGGCAGATGAAAACGGAGGCGGATCTCTTCGTAGGTGGCATCTTGCAAACGAACAGCATTGCTCATCTTGCCATGCGCAAAGGCGTACTGGCTCACATAGTTGAGTGAATCCCGATACGCCAGTTGCGTTGTACGTAATGCCTTGAATTGCTCGGGCGTTGTATTTAATTTGAGTTTCGCTGTTACTACCGTTTGCATACGCTAAATTATACCATAGTTTTCATCTGACTGTCAACAATACATGAGCAGATGAGAGAATGTCTACGGCGTATTCCACCCAAGCCACCGACAAAGGAACGCCGCATTCCTCCCCATGCCTGAAAGGGCAGGGGCATCCTGCGGCGTTTTGGGTGAATCGCATTATAGATTTTGCTCTATGTTTCTGTCAATCTCAATGCATATTTTCTAACGATAAAGCACGCTCCAGATCAAGGAGGCTGCGATAAACCACATGATACATCCTATCAAGCAATCCAGGACCCGCCAGGCTAGAGGAGAACGAAACAAGGGCGCCAGCCAGCGGGCGCCATATGCGAGGGCAAAGAACCAGGTGAGCGAGGCGAGCATAGCCCCCAGGGCGAACAACAGGCGCTCTTCAGAGGGATAATGGGCACCAACACTTCCAATGAGTACTACCGTGTCGAGGTAAACATGTGGATTGAGTAAACTAAAAGCCAGCACCGCCAGCATAATCTCGCGGGTACGTGTAGGTTCTCCAGCCACTTCATGCGTGTTAAGTTTATCCGATTGAAAGGCTGCTCGAAAAGAGCGAAGGCCATAGATCAGCAAGAATAATGCGCCACCCCACGTCGCCACCAGGGTTAAGACAGGAAGCGCATTTATAACTGCTCCGAGTCCTCCAACTCCCAGCAAGATAAGCGCGGCATCACACAGCGAACAAAGACCTGCAACAAGAAAAACATACTGCTTTTTTAGTCCCTGACGCAACACAAAAGCATTCTGTGCTCCAATAGCAATAATCAGGCTTGCGCCAAGACCAAATCCCTGGATGAGTGGCAAAAATATCTGCGGCATATTCCTTCAACTTTCTTGACTGACACTGCTCCTCATAATTTACCACATCCGGTGAAGCTACTTAGCAAATTATTGTAGTATAAAACATACAGCAAATTCTATTTAAAGTAGCAGAGTTGTAAAAACCATTATTATATTTTATACTTATGCTACAGGCGTCTTCCTTAATTAGATGCTTTCTCCCCCTTTAGAGGGTTCTCTTGTGGTGATTGGCAGAAGATGTTGTGAGATGAAAGGAGAGACTCTCTCATGAAGCGCTCCACCCGACACTCCAGGTATGGTATTGTTCCACCATACATCCTGTCTTCTATCGCAAATCATGGCACGGCAGAACAGCGTGTGCGTGCCCTCAAGACGCTGCAACATCAGCAACAGCAGCATATTCACTCAACACGTGGGATAAGTGCACGGGCTGATACTCCTGCCAGGTCCGACAAGGAAGATCACACCATCCTGGCTCAACAGCCTAAACGTACCGTCTATGATGCGCAACACACCGGTCGACTTCCAGGAAAAATCGTCCAAAGAGAGGGACAGGGCTCTAACAGCGATATCGCTGTAAATGAAGCGTACAGAGGCCTGGGCTGGACATTCAATCTCTTCAAACAGAAATTCAAACGCAACTCTATCGATAACAAAGGTCTCGCCCTCAAAGCCAGCATTCACTACAACCAGGACTATGATAATGCCTTCTGGGATGATGTGGGCAAGTGTGTGGTCTTTGGGGATGGCGATGGCGATTACTTCAACCGCTTTACCATTGCCCTTGAAGTCATTGGGCATGAGCTAACACACGGAGTTACAGGTAATGAAGCCAATCTCGACTATAATGACCAGCCAGGCGCGCTCAATGAATCCATCTCAGATGTCTTTGGCTCTCTGGTGAAGCAGTTCTCTCTTAATCAAAGCTCAGAGGAGTCCGACTGGCTGATTGGCAAGGGACTGTTTACCAGCAAGGTTCAGGGGCAGGCTCTGCGCTCCATGAAAGCTCCTGGCACGGCCTATGATGACCCCGTTCTGGGGAAGGATCCTCAACCTGCGAGCATGGATGGCTACGTTGATACGAACGACGATAATGGAGGCGTACATATCAACTCAGGCATTCCCAATCACGCCTTTTACCTGGTCGCCAGCACGCTAGGAGGCTATGCCTGGGAGAAAGCCGGCCTCATCTGGTATAAAACCTTGACTGACCCAGATCTGGAGACCAGTGCCAACTTTAGCGATTTCGCCCAGCTCACTATCAAGCAAGCCGAAGCCCTTTACGGCGCCAAGAGCCTCGAGAAACAGGCTGTACAGCAAGCCTGGGAGACCGTCAAAGTCCTTGGGGCCACAACGTCCCATTCTCACGAAGAGGAAGCCGCCGACTGATCGCTCCCCCATAGATGCCCATTATAAGAGTAAAAGAGACGCTCTCCCTGGGGAGAGCGTCTCTTGTTTTTTTTGCTGTTAGCGGTCTGAGTGCTTAGTAGCGGTCGCGGTAACCGCCGCCACCACCACCATTTGAGCGACGATCGCGGCTCTGGTAGCCGCCACCACCACCACCGGGAGCGCGGCGCTCGCGCGCCTCGTTGACCGTAATGGTGCGGTTGCCCAGGGTTGAGCCGTTCAACTGCTCGATAGCCACGCGGGCCTCGTCATCGCTGCTCATCTCAACAAAGCCGAAGCCTTTGCTGCGCCCGGTCTCACGATCGGTGATGACTGTGGCGAAGGTAACCTGGCCGATCTGCTCAAAAAGCTGGATCAGATCCTGCTCGGTTGACTGGTAGGGGAGGCCCCCAACGTAAATTCTCATCTTAATTCTGCTCCTGTGCTGACATCTCTCGACAATTGATGCTCGTGAAACCAACTCTCACAGGAGCGATCCAATTCCTTCTGATGCCATACGTTATCAAAAACAACATATAGGGATAGTCTATTCCCTGAAAGGCATAACGTCAAGACTATTTTTGTGCAGAATGGAACCTTTTTATCATTGTGTGACAAAATTACTTATCCGAACCAGGCGGCTAGCCGGAATTACTCGGCGGGACTTCTCACTACTACGTGGCTCGCTTGCTTATATTAATGTGTGGCGTGAAGATGCCGCTGGCATTTTCACGCCACACATTAACTCTTTTTTGTACATTTTTCCGCTTTATGTGTTATATTTAGAGTACAAGTAACTGACACAAAACTGCGCATCCTACACAGAGTGTTGACCAGGGTTGGTTGAAGATGTTGTGAGACGAAAGGAGACACTCTTCTCATGCAACAGCAGTTCACGCCACGCATTCTACGCACAATTGTCCCACCACACATACTCTCCTCCATTGCGGAACGTGGCACGCTCCAACAACGCGACCGCGCGTTGAAATCACTGGAACTTGACCAATACGTACGTGCTGCCCGCTCTCGTTCCATCCCCTTGCTACAGGCGCAATTGCCACAAACCACCGTCGCCAAGGCCGTCGGACCAGAACGCTCCATCTACGACGCGCAACAGGCAACCGATCTCCCCGGCAGCTTGATTCGCCATGAGGGGCAGACTCCTATCACTGATAAAGCGGGGAATGAAGCTTATGATGGCCTAGGATGGACCTATAGCTTCTACCAACAGGTCTATAGCCGTAACTCCATCGACAACAAAGGCTTATCCTTGGATGCCTCCATTCACTATGATGTCAGCTATAACAATGCCTTCTGGGATGGTGGACAAATGGTCTTTGGAGACGGCGATGGCGACACCTTCAATCGCTTTACCATTGCCCTTGAAGTCATTGGGCATGAGCTAACACACGGAGTTACAGGTAGTGAAGCCAATCTCGACTATAATGACCAGCCGGGCGCGCTCAATGAATCCATCTCAGATGTCTTTGGCTCCCTGGTCAAACAGTTTTCGCTCAACCAGAGTGCCGATCAGGCCGACTGGCTGATTGGTAAAGGCCTGTTTACAGACAAGGTTCAGGGAGAGGCGCTACGCTCCCTGAAAGCGCCTGGTACCGCCTACGATGATCCCATTCTGGGGAAAGATCCCCAACCTGCCACCATGGATGGCTATGTTGACATGACCGACGATAATGGTGGTGTACATGTAAACTCGGGAATTCCGAATCATGCCTTTTACCTGGCTGCTATCGCGATAGGTGGTCGCGCCTGGGAGAAAACGGGGCGCATCTGGTATATAACATTGTGTGATCGCGCCTTAAAGTCGTCCGCCAACTTTAGTGACTTTGCGACACTGACCGTCAAGCACGCGTCCGCACTCTATGGAGCCAACAGCCAGGAACAACAGGCGATTCAGAAAGCCTGGGAGACTGTCAAGGTATTGAAAACCAGCATTGGCACCATCCCCACGGGTGGCACAGATGCAACGACTGGAATAGTGACTACGACGCCTGGTAATACAGGCAGTTCAAACTGGCCCATTCCAGATGACTCTGAAGACAATGCTCCCTGGCAGTTTCCCCAGGATACTCCTGAGAATTTACCTCAAAATTTATCGGAGGAGCCAGATGAAAGTGACGCTGCGGACTGAAGGCGGCCTGGCATACTTCCCAGGCATGACAAAGTCGCATGTTCTGGATAGCACGTCTCTCTCCCCTCAGGAGGTTAAGGAGCTACAACGCTTGCTTGACAAAGTGCGCGTCTTCGATCACTCACGACCATCGAAGCACACGTGCCGCGGGGCCGACCAGATGCACTATATGCTTACAGTCGATGATGGAGCCAACCACTATAGTTTGCAGGTCTGCGATCCCGTGCAGGACCCGCAAATAAAGGCCCTCCTCTCGTTTGTCAAAGATCGCCTGCGCGTCAAAAGAGAGTAAAATATGTCTATGATGAATGCGTGGGCACGCGTGCCCACACATTCATCATAGACGTTTACTGCAAAGGAGCACTTCATGGACGTATTCGCTCATCCAGCTATTTCGACGCATACTGTTGCCAATCAGCCACCACCTCTTGTTCAATACAACCCCTTTACCCTCGATAGCGCGCTCGTCGCCGGAATACAACGCGAAGGCGCTGGCTGGGCTGAAGAGCGCCTAAGCGAGTTGGGACGCTACCTGGGCAGCAGTGAGGTTATCACTCAGGGCTTTGAGGCTAATACCTATCCACCCGAGCTTCACACGCACGACCGCTATGGCCATCGCATCGATGAAGTAAGCTTTCACCCAGCCTGGCATCAGCTTATGGGAGCGGCAGTGAATTGGGGAACACACGCGCTCTCCTGGCGCGAGGATCGTCCCGGTGCGCAGGTTGCACGCGCGGCAGGCTTCTATCTCTTTACCCAGGTGGAAGCGGGTCACGGCTGCCCGATCTCGATGACGCATGCCGCCATTCCGGTCCTGCGCCACCAGCCGGAGCTAGCCGAGACCTGGCTCCCCGGCCTCCTCTCACTCGAATACGACTTCGGTCTGCGACCAGCCACAGAGAAGCGCGGCCTTCTCTGCGGCATGGGCATGACCGAGAAACAGGGTGGCTCCGATGTACGCGCCAATACGACTCGCGCCGTTCCTGCTGGCGAGTTGGGCGCGGGCACCTATCTGCTCACTGGTCATAAATGGTTCTGCTCTGCCCCTATGTGCGATGTCTTTCTCGTCCTGGCCCAGGCCCCCGGCGGACTCTCCTGCTTCCTGCTGCCACGTGTCCTCCCCGATGGCACACGCAATTCCTTCTTCATTCAGCGTCTGAAAGATAAGCTTGGCAATCGCTCCAATGCCTCCAGCGAGGCCGAGTTTCAGCAGACCGTGGCCTTCCTGGTCGGCGAAGAGGGCCAGGGCGTGCGCACGATCATTGAGATGGTGAATTACACACGCCTAGATTGTATCCTGGGCAGCACGGCCATGATGCGCCAGGCCCTGACCCAGGCCCTGCATCATACGCGTCACCGCCAGGCCTTCGGCCGGCCTCTGCTCGATCAGTCCCTGATGCGCAATGTGCTCGCTGACCTCTCGCTCGAAGTCGAAGCGGCGATCACCCTGGCGCTGCGCCTCGCTCGCGCCTGCGACCAGGCTCCCACCAGCACACATGAGGAACACATCAAGCGCCTGGGGACGGCGCTCGGCAAATACTGGGTAACCAAGCGCGGCCCCACGTGCGTGGCGGAGGCACTTGAGTGCCTGGGTGGAAATGGCTACGTCGAAGAGAGTATCATGCCACGCCTCTACCGCGAGATGCCGCTTAACTCCATCTGGGAGGGCTCTGGCAACGTCAACTGCCTCGATGTCCTGCGTGCCCTCGCCAAACAACCCCAGGTCCTGGAGAGCTTCTTTACTGAGGTCGCGCCCGCCCGCGCCGCGAACAAACACCTCTCTGATGCGGTCCAGGCTCTGCAACAAGAGCTTTCGCACCTGGATAACATCGAGTGGCGTGCCCGCTTCCTCGTAGAGCGCATGGCCCTGATACTCCAGGGCGCGCTCCTGGTCCAGCACGCACCTGCACCGCTTGCCGACGCCTTCTGCACCTCGCGCCTGGGTGGCACCTGGGGTCACGCCTTCGGCACCCTCCCTCCTGGCATCGACTCCCAGGCCATCCTGGCCCGCTCCCTTCCCTCTTAATAAAATACATAGAGATAGAAGCGGTTTGCGTACGTACGCAAACCGCTTCTATCTCTTATCCCAACTCTGTTGGTAATGAGACACATCTTCTTCCATTCCAAAACATCAAACGCACCTCCATTCCTGCCAGATTGTTATTAGACCTGGTCATAGCGGAATGTGGTAAGGGCCATGCTAGCCTTGTAGTGTTACGCTGTTCTACTCGTTCACTACAAAACAGTAAGCAGCATACCAGAAGAACAGCCAACACCCAGCCAAACGCTCGATTATGACGCATATCTGACGCCATTGCACCAGAAGTATATGGAATCAATAGAGGGAGTACAATCATTGCTAATAGCTCGAAGAGCCTGGTAAGCAATATCAGATATGTCATAGTGATGTAGAAAAACCTCTTTCACTGATTGTGGAATCCTTTCCCTCCGCACATGCCATACAGGCAACATTTCCATACATGCCTGCACCCATCCATAAGGAGAACGCTTTCTCCCTTTACCTATCATTTCCTCTCCGTAAGCGTTCTCAAGCTATTTATAGTATCGGCTTATGTATATCAACGAGACGTATAGGCCTCAAGAGAACTCATAAAAATATGCTCAACATCTTGATGTGGTCATGCTATTTTTCGCACCAAGTTTGGCTCCTGGTCTTTCCCGGTCTGGTAGAGCCAGGAAGAAGAAAGAGGCTTGCCAAAAGCGGAAAAAGCAGATACCATAGCCGCAGAAGACATTTCTTGTGCCGTGGAGGCCCGCTACTGGCGTACGCCAGTAGCGGGCCTCTGGAAAGATCGTGCCTGATGAAGAAACTCGCTCCTGCTGGTGCCAATCAACGACTCAGGGCTGAACGCTTGCGTAAGCGCTGGTCTCAGCAAGAACTGGCGGATCGCATTGGGGTCTCTGTGATCACGATCAACCGCTGGGAGCGTGGGGTCACGGCCCCCAGCCCCTATTTCCGTCTGAAGCTCTGCTCTCTCTTTGGGAAAAGTGCAACTGAGCTCGGCCTCTTTCCTGACCAGCAAGCAGAACAGGCCATGTCCCCTGAGCCAGGGCCACCCGTCGATCACCCACAGCTTCCCCAACAGCTCAAATATCTCCCCTACAGGCGCAATCCCTTCTTTACGGGTCGCGAAGCTCTTCTGGAGCGCTTACATACCCGCTTGCAGGCATCCCCCACACAGATATACGCCCTGTGTGGCCTGGGCGGCATCGGGAAAACACAGACAGCCCTCGAATACGCCTACCGCTACTATAGCGCCTACCAATCCATTCTCTGGCTCCCTGCCGAGACCGCGGAGATGCTGGCCCGGCGCTGTCAGGGCCTCGCTCGTCGTCTCGGTACCACTACCATACTTGAGGAACAAGCTCCTGAGGCGAGCCTGGAACTGATACGTATATGGCTTGAAACGCATGAGAGCTGGCTACTTATCCTGGATAACGTCGAACAGGTCGCGGTCATCGAACCCCTCCTGCCTTCTCTCTTTAATGGTCACATCCTGCTTACCACGCGTGCTCAGGCAACTGGCCCCCTGGCACAGCACATCGACCTTAAACAGATGAGTGATGAGGAGAGCGCACTCCTGCTCCTGCGCCGCGCAAAGTATCTCGCCGTGTCTGCATCCTTGCACACTATTAAGGAACAGGACGTGCATGAGGCACGCGCCATCGGCAAACTCCTCGGTGGCCTCCCTCTGGCCCTCGACCAGGCAGGCGCCTATATAGAGGAGACGGGATGCAGCCTGGCCGATTACCTGGCACGCTATCAGCGCCACCGTAAAGACCTGCTCGCCCGGCGTGGCAACAATCCCATGGAGCATCCTCTCTCCATCGCTGGCACTATCTCCCTTTGCATCGAGCGCCTGGAACAGGAGCAGCAGGCTGCCGCTGAGCTACTGTACTGCTGTGCCTTCTTGCATCGCGAAGGCATTACAGAAGAGCTTTTGAGCTTGCTCGCCCCCGAATTGGGAACACAACTGACCCTGGTCTTGAGTGATCCCCTGGCTCTAGATGACGCCATTGCCCGCCTGCGCGCCTTGTCGCTTCTCTATCGCCAGGCCACAACGCACAGCCTGGTAGTCCATAGCCTCGTTCAGGCCATCCTGCGCGATGCTCTGTCCCAGGAGCAGCAGGACACCTGGTTAGCACGTATACTGCGCGGCCTGAACCGGGTCTTCACCGAGGAGTCGAGCACTGAGGCCCTACGCTTGAATGAACAACTACTCCCCCAGGTCTTGCAGAGTCTGGAATCCCTGAAACAGACACACTCAGCGCCTCCAGAAACGACCTCTCTCCTTTATAAGGCGGCTCGCTATCTCGCCTTACGTGGACAATATAGCCATGCCGAGAGCTTTCTTCATAGGGCATTGGAGCTGCTTCATCAGTCTCCCCAGACATCGACCCGGCGTCAGGATGAGGCCAATCTGGAGGCTAATCTGTATAATTGCCTGGGACTCGTCTATGAGGCCAGGGGCGCTTATCAGCAGGCAGAGCAGGCCTATGCCAGGAGCCTGGAGATGCTTGAGGGCACGCTGCCAGCGGAAGACCCAAAGTTAAGCGAGGCCCTGGAAAATAGCGGGCGCCTCGCGCTGGAGCAGGGTCAGCTTCTCCAGGCCCAGCACCTGCTCCAGCGCGCCCTGACACTACGCCAGCTTGAACTTGGACCAGGCCATCCACACCTTGTTCCGCTTATCAAGCTCGTCGCCAACCTGGCTTATGAGCAAGGTCAGTATCAACGGGCCGAAACCCTCCTCTTGCACGCGGTTGAGCTCAGCCAACAGACACTTGGGCCTACCCATCCTCATACCATCGAGAGTGTAAGCAGCCTCGCGACCATCTACAAGCTGCTGGGACACTATCAGCAAGCAGAGGAGCTCTACCAGCAAACCATTCTCCAGCTTGATAACGACGACGAGACCGCGCGCTACTCGACTATCCCCTCTCTGCGGGGCCTGGGCCTGCTCTATGGACTCCAGGGGCAGTATGATCGGGCCATAGCCCTTCTCAAGCAGGCCCTCGCCATCTGTCAGCAAATAGCCGGGCACACCCATTCCGAGACCGCTGAGAGTTTGCGCACCCTCGGCCTTGTCTATCGCTTACAGGGTGACCTGTCCCAGGCAGAAGCATTTCTGCGCCGGGCCTGCACGGTGTTCGCCAGCAGCCTCGGCGCCAATCATCCAGAGGTTGGCACCTGCTTGAATATGCTGGGACTCGTCTATGGACTCCAGGAAAAATATACCCAGGCCCTGGAGACACTCCAGCAATCCAACCAGGTCTTCCTTGAGGTCTTCAGTGACACACACCCCCAATTCGCTGAAGGCCTGGCCACGCTTGGCATGATCTATAGCCTCCAGGGTGACGCTGCCCAGGCCGAGGAACACCTTAAGCGTGCCCTGCATATTCAGGAAAAGGCTCTAGGCGACGACCATCCAGCCCTCGCCAACACTCTGGACAGCCTGGCCACGCTCTATCAAGAGCAAGGAGAGCGCGAACTGGCGCTTCCCCTAGCCCAACGTGCCCTCGCCCTCCGTGAACGCGTGTGGGGCGCCGACCATCCTGAAGTCCTCGCCAGCCGCGCCCTACTGGACAAATTGTAGGGTCCATGCTGGCACGGACTCTACGACGCTGAGAATAGAGTGACTTATCCAGATAATAGGTGCACGAAATGCAAAGTGTTAATACGAACAGAAACTGATAGATAAACTGATATATCTTGTGATTGTTTTGCGCCAGATGGGAGCCTATTCTAAGAAGAGAACTAAAAATAGCAAGATAGTTGCAAGGAAAAGATCTATGTCGCGTCTCGTTACCTATCAACCTGCCACCACTACACTTCCAGCCGGGGCGGCTACACGTGATGAGCATGGGCACCCGACCTTTACGCTGACCATCGATGGACGGGTATTGCAGGCCTATGAGGGCCAGACCATCCTGAGCGTGGCCATTGATAATGGCATTCAAGATATCCCTAATCTCTGTAATGATGAGAAGCTGGAGCCGACCTCGGCCTGCCGTATGTGCCTGGTGCATATCAAGGGCCAGAAGCGGCCACTACCTTCATGCAATATGCCTGCCCAACCCGGCATGGTGATAAAGACAAACTCGGATGAACTCTTCCATATTCGCCGCACCAACCTGGAGATGATGCTCTCCGATCATAACGCCTATTGCCAGCCTCCCTGCCAGGTCGAGTGCCCCACGCATATCGATATTCCTGGCTACCTGGAGTTGATCGCGCAGGGCTCAATGAAGGAGGCCGCGCGCCTGGTAAAAGAGGTCTTGCCCTTCCCCTATATCCTGGGCCTGACCTGTCCGGCTCCCTGCCAGGACGGCTGCCGCCGTAAGCTCGTTGATGAAGAGATCGCCATCTGTCGCATGCATGGTCACGCCGCCGAGACCTGCCTGCTTGATCCCCCTGTACCCTACGAGAAAGATCCAGCGACGGGCAAACGCATAGCCATCGTAGGCGCCGGTCCGGCAGGCCTCTCCTGCGCCTACTACCTGGCGCTGCGCGGACACTACGTCAAGGTCTTTGATAAGCAGCCACAACCGGGCGGGATGCTGCGTTATGGCATTCCAGAGTATCGCTTGCAAAAAGATATGATGGACCGCGAGCTACAACATGTCTTTGATCTGGGAGTAGACCTGCAAGCCAATATCGAGCTGGGCAGAGATTTTACCGTCGATGACCTCTTCGCGCAGGGTTTCGACGCCGTCTATCTCGCCATCGGCTGCTGGACCAGCAACCAGCTGCGCATCCCCGGCGAGGACGCTCATGGCGTGGTCAACGCCATCAAGTTCCTCTATGACAAGGTTGAGGGCAAGGCCACACCCGTCAAAGAGGGGAACGAGGTCGTCGTCATTGGCGGAGGCTTCACAACCTTTGACTGCACGCGTACCGCCCTGCGCCTGGGCGCGAGAGTCCATACGACCTACTACCGTACACGCAAGGATATGACGGCCACGAATGAAGAGATCGAGGACGGCGAGGCTGAGGGAACTCATCTCCTGGTCGGCGCGGCTCAGCAGCGCGTGCTTACGGAAAATGGGCGAGTCGTTGGGGTCGAGTATGCGCGCACAAGGCCTGGCGAGCCAGATGCCAGCGGGCGCCGCCGCCCCGTCCCCATTCCCGGTTCCGAGTTTGTTATTCCCTGCGATACGCTCATTCCGGCCATCGGCCAGAAGGTCGACACCTCTGTGCTCAATGAGCGGGCTGGCGTGCAATGGACGAAGTGGAAGACCATCCAGACCAATCCCTTTAACTTTATGACCGACCGCTATGGCGTCTTCGCCGGTGGTGATTGTCAACTCGGGGCAAGCACAATTATTCAATGCGTGGCGCAGGGCAAGTTGGGCGCGCGCTCAATCCATGCCTTCCTGCTGGGCGAGGATATGGACGAGATCGCGCACCGCCTGGAGATGGAGGAGCGCAAGCCTGACCTCTTCGACATCGTGCCCTACAAGCCGGTCGAGCCCAGGATTAAAATGTCGATGCTTCCCTATGAGGAACGCAAACATAATTTTAGTATCATCGAGATGGGCTATCTACAGGAGCAGGCCCAACGTGAGGCTGCTCGCTGTCTCCAGTGTGCCTGTCCGGCGACTGGACAGTGCGACCTTCAGCGCTACAGCATCGAGCATGGCCTGGCCGACAACCGTTTCCACGACGGCGAGCCGAGCGACTACCATGACTACGAGACGGATCTCTCGCACAGCTTCATTCTGCGCGATCCCAACAAGTGCATCAACTGTACGCAATGCGTCCGTGTCTGCCACGATGTCATCGGCCCCGACTGCTATGGCATGTTTGGCAAGGGTTTTGATACCATCGTCTCGACCCCGTTTAATGTCAGCCTGCATGACACCGACTGTGTCTCCTGTGGCGCTTGTGTCCAGGTCTGCCCGACCGGCTCACTGATGATGGCCGAGCGCCACCTGACGCGCTATGCCTTCGCGCTGGACCGCTGCATCTTCTGCGGGGACTGTGTCGAGGTCTGCCCTCACGGCGCGCTGGGTGAGACCCCCAACTTCGAGCTCTCATTCTTCAACCGCTTCGGTGAGGACGTGACCCTGGAGAAGCAGGACCTGGCCCAGGCCCCCGACTATCTGGTCCGCCAGCGCCTCCCCCGCAGCAAGAAGAGCCTACCCGTCATGAACCCGCTGGTTCGCCCGCTGCCCTCCCGTGGCCTCCGCGAATAACAAAAAAGAGAGGGTGGCGTGCCCAATGGGCACGCCACCCTCTCTTTTTTGCACCATGCTTATAACGCGCTTAAAACGTGTTAGCGCTGGCTGCGGTTCATCTCACCGATAGCCTTGGTCAAGCCAACAGGGCTGTCGAAGCTTTTCTCAGGCAGGCTGTTCAGCGCCTGGCGGATCTCGCTGGTCGCGCCATGCTGGCTCGCATACTCGATAACTTCCTGCTTGTCAGCGGGGAAGTCAAGGCCTTTGATACACTTCTCAACCTGGGCTGGATTAATTGGCTGCTGGGCCATCTTTTTCCTCCTAATCAGCAGTTTGTTCACATGAGGCACTTGCGCCAAAGTGTGGTACCGGTACGCAAACGCTTCACACGTACAGCTACTGTATCTTAAATACTCACTCTGACATAACAAAAGCAGCTTCCCGGCGACGCTATCTTTTTATACGAAAACCAACGCCACTACAGTGGCTAGTGCTCACGCGCTCAGGTTTTCGATAGGCAGTCACACTGTCGTAACGCCGCTCGGTTTGTTACTCTGTTCCTAGTATGCAGAACCAGGCGAAGAAGTATATGCAAACTCATCATCAAAGCTTTTGCATCAACTCGATCAGCTTCTTTTTCGACCGGTGCTTGTCACGCAGGCGCCTGATATATTCGCCCCACTCTCCACCTTTGTTCGCAGACATATATGCCTGCTTCATATACCCCAGGTAGCGCACAATATCTGCATAGTAAGAATGGTGTACCCTTGCTAGAGCGTCTTCAACCAGAGGGTGACAATAGCCAATTACCCACTCTGGGCGCTTGCTAGCAGCGGCCTCCAATACCATCTGTGCCTTGATATTCCTTAGATTATCACCTCCTGCATACCCCAGCTTCTCGACCAGCTTGATGGCGTCATCGATCATATCCTCTCGCAGGAAGATCCGTATCGCATCCTCGCTTTTTTCCTTCTTTACATGCTCTAACACCTCTGAGCGCAACTTTGGCCAACCCTCGCCCGCGATCTCTTTGATGTTGAGGTAGCTGGTCAGGGTACAGCGCTTTAAAAAGACATACCATGCCGATGCCAGTGCCAGTTCTTGCCGACCCGCCTGCCTGGCGACTCCCATTGTCCACTCTGCCAGGGAGAGCTTCACATTGCTATAGCTTGGGGTATGTTCAGGAAGCTGGAGACCATGCTCCGCTACCTGGAGCGCCTCAGCGACCGCACCGTTTGCATAGACTTTCTGTGCCAATTCCAACATCTCACTCTGGCTCTGCAAATGCTTCAGGCCAAAGTCGATGGCCTCCTGCTGCCGACCCATTTTCAGCAACTGCTGCACATATTCTTTATAGCGCTTCATAGCACGCGCCAGGTTCAGGTACTCCTCCCAGCGCTCATGACGTGCCAGGACATGCAGGCGCACCTCGACGATATCGCCTACCTCGTCGTCGTCCGAGATCTCAACATACTCCTCATCCTCGAAGTCTTGCTCCTCGCCCCAGAAGTCTGCCACTGCTTCGGCCCCTTCCACCTCCTCGGCATCCGCGATTTCTCCCGCCAGTATGCGCTTGAGGGACTCCTCCTCCCAGCCCTCCTTCAGAACCCGCTTCGTTGTAAAAAATAGGCCTGTTCCCGCCCAGCCATCGCTAAGCTGCTTCTCCCACTTCTTGATCTGCTTCTGCCACTGCTCACGCTCCTGCTTCGTCAGTTCAGCCCCCAACAGGGCCTCCGCCAGCAAGGATGTAGCTTTTATACCGGTTGAATAGAGAGTATCTTGATCTGCATAATCTTCATCTGCACTCCCCCAGTAGTCAATATAAACATCAAGCAGCGCCTTGAGGGCCTCCAGCACACCGCGCTCCTGGCGCGCATCCATCATCGAGGTAAACAGCTCAAGAAACGAGTCTACCTCTTCCAGGCCGGGATTGGTATATTCCTCATAATAATCGTCGTAACCATCCCAGTAATCGGCGGCCTCCTCAAAGGCCTTTTTCAGCCGTTTACGCACAAATTTAGCTTCTATTCCAGGCTGCTCCTGCTTCCCCTGTGCCTTTGGCTCTGGCTGACTCTGCGTGGCCTTCAAGACCTCTACCATCATCTCTACCTGCTCAATAAGCTCGTCATCAGATGCAACCAGCTTTTTCACGATCTGTACTAGTTGCTCGGTTGTCAGGCCCGCCAGTAGTTCATCCAGACTGGGAGCCTCCTCCACAGCATCAGGCTTATACATGATCATCAGGCACACGGCGACCATATGCTTGCATAGGCCACCATAGTTGTATGGGCAACTGCACGCTGCCTTAACGGCTCCCGGCTGATTAACTACCATAACGTGGTATGGCTCGTACTCACTACCCTGCACCCGCGCCTCATACGTATCGCCACGCAATACAAGCGAGGTGACCGCCCCCTGGTTATAGTAGACCTTCCCGCGCTCATACGAGTTCCCCGTCGCATTACTACGAACGAGCTCTTCTGTTAAAAATGACACTGGCATGCTGCAATCCATCTATTATTAGAAATGCTTCTGTTCAGACATCACTAGACTTTTCTGGCTTAAAGTTTAGCATATTTCGCCAAAAAAGCCACTTCTCAGCACCTGCGGCGCTTATTAATATAATCTGGGAAGAACGAGACAGGGCTGGAGCGCAATGCGCTCCAGCCCTGTCTCGTTCTTCCCAGATTATATTAACTCTATTCTCCAGAAGTGGGTCCGTTGTAGTTGCTCGCGACCTGCACATCATCGAAGTAGAGCGTCGTCTGGGCGTTGCTATACATCATAATGCGCTGGAAGGGATTGCCTGTGGAGAGATTCTGGTCAATGCTACCCTGAGATGCTCCATTTAACCAGACCTGGGCGTGCCCCGCCTGGTCCTGGAAGTCCTGGATCTCCAGGCTATACCAGGTGTTGGCATTGACCGAGTTATTGAGCGTCGAGATGCTATAGACCTGATTCGATGCCCCCCAGAAGTAGATGTCGAAGGCGTGCGTGACATTGTCGTAGTCAACCTCCCAGATTGAGCCATTATTCTGGTTGCGCCCAATCGCCACGATACTGCCGTAGGTAGTGCTTGCCAGGCGTACATAGAAGCGCGTGTAGGTATGTGCTTGGGCCGAGGAAAGCGGCGCATACAGGTAGGCATACTGGTTACTGCCATTGGTAATGGCCGCGGCCTTCGTTCCGCTATGGACCTGGCTCGACTCAACCGTTATGCTTCCAGAGCCATCGCTATTGGGTAGCGACCAAAGGCTCGTATTTCCACCCTCAAAACCATCGCTAAAGTAGATCGTGGAGTTGACGCCCGTCCCGGTCAGGGCAATCGCGTAAGGGCTTCCCGCCGCGCTATCGTTCACGGTTAGGGTCGCGCTCCGACTCCCCAGCCCGGCCGGTGTAAAGGTGACATTGATCGTACAGGAGGCATTGGGGGCCAGCGTACTTGAACTGGCGGGACAGCTATTACTCTGCGTATAATCGCTAGCATTTGTGCCACTGATGCCAATGTTATTGATCGTCAGAGCAGCGGTTCCGTTATTGGTCAGGGTAATCTGTTTTGCCCCGCTGGCAATGCTGAGATTCTGCGTTCCAAAGTCCAGACTCGTGGGACTCAGGCTGCTCCCTGGCGCGGGCACAACGCCAGCTCCCGTCAGTGCGGTCGTGTGCGGGCTCCCGCTGGCATCGTCATTGATGGTCAGCGTCGCGCTACTATTCCCCTGCGCGCTCGGCTGGTAAGTGACACTAATGGTACAGGAAGAGTGCGCCGCCAGGGTACTCGGGCTTATGGGGCAGGTATTGCTCTGGCTAAAGTCGCTCGCGCTACCACCCGTAATACCAATGCTATTAATCGTCAAGGCGCTGCTGCCATTGTTGATCAGCGTCAGACTCTGTGGGCTGCTAGCGGTATTGACGTTCTGGTTGCCAAAGTTGATGCTTCCAGGATTCAGGCTCACTCCCGGAGGGGCGGCACTGATGAAATTATTAAGCAGGTTAGCAGTCATCTGCTGAATGCCCGCGTTGGCGTAGGTATTGCCCTGGGAATTATCCAGGCCGAGGCTCCATTGGATGGTTCCTGAGGCAAAGACGCGTGCCCCGCTGGGAGCCGTGTAGATCGTCGTGTCAGCATGTGAATTGCCCGTACCACAGCAGGCATTTACTGGCGAGGAGCCCAGCACGGTCAGGCCTGGTGGGGTTGCGCCGTTATCAAACACCCTGTCATACTCGTAGCCAATGATGCCTGGAACCTTGCTACCATCAGTAAAGCCCGTGCCGGCATAAATCCAGTGCGAGGTATTTTTGGCCACAAAGGTATAGTCCTGGTAGACCTGCTGCTCATACATCACGCCCGCCATGCCGTTCTCCGGGCGATTAATATGTGGATCACGCCAGAGGTCGGTAAGCACAGAGTTATCCACATTAAACATGGGATCTGGTCCCGGCGGCGTGTTAAATTGGGCGAAGTCTTTATACCCCACCTCGATCCGATTGGCGACACCTTTGCTATCGGACTCCAGACGAATCTGCCAGTAGGAGGTATTCGCGCCAAAGAAGCCAACATTCACGCCCGCCTTGATGGCATTCTCGACATTGTCGCGCATCGACTTGGTCCAGTACTCATCATGCCCAACCGAGAGGAAGGCCTTGTGATTGGTCAGGGGGTTGGTATTGGCGGCGGTATCGATATCCGTGGTATAGGTCAGGTCATAGCCACGCGACTCCGCCCAGCGCACGAACTTATACTCCCAAAAGAAGTAGTGGCCCGCGCCATTGCTATCGCCAGGACGGAAGGGACGGTTAAACGAAACCTTCGAGGCATGTGCTCCACTAAAGATCGATCTATTGGTCTCATTATTATAGAGTCCGGTCCCTCCCCAGGTATTATACGCCTGATAGGTTGTTACACTCGTCTGGAAGACGATATCCTCGTGCCCGCCATCGTCACGCACCACAAAGAAGATGAAGCTTGACTTATTCGTCGAGGTGGTCAGTTTCGCCAGGTAGACCCCCGTCACCCAGTCAGATGGGATATTCAGCGTGGTCGTCTTTGTCCAGTTACAATCAATCAGGCCAGTTTTGGGATCAGGATTAGGCATTGGCTGATGCACGCCGGTAAAACTGCCCAGCGAAGTCACCTTACGCGCGCCTATTCCCCCATACCAACCCGTGCGAAAGACATCAATGCTAAAGCTGGGCGCGGTCGTTGTAACATACAAGTCCAACGAGTCGCCATGATTAACACTAATTTTCGAGCCATAACCAGAAATCAGATCATACTGCAAATCAGAGGCAAAATCATTCCAGCCATCGGTTCCCGGTTTGCTATTCT
This sequence comes from Ktedonobacter racemifer DSM 44963, assembly GCF_000178855.1. Classification (GTDB taxonomy): domain Bacteria; phylum Chloroflexota; class Ktedonobacteria; order Ktedonobacterales; family Ktedonobacteraceae; genus Ktedonobacter; species Ktedonobacter racemifer. The sequence continues at coordinate 238,320 of NZ_ADVG01000003.1, forward strand.
CGATCTGGATCGCGTTCTGTGTCGCATGCCTCGCCCCAACCACCAGTCTTGCGGTCACATAGATGACTGGTAGCGCGGCCACTATCAAGAGACATACAAGAATGATACGCATTGGGCGCCATCGAGACATCAACTTTTTCATCACCCTGCTCCCAATTTCTCTCAAGCCACGCTCGAGATAAAATTCTTCTGCCACAAAATGGACGTGTGGGCAGTAAATCAACCCACTTCAACCCACTTACAACTCTAGCGATTACATGTGTTTACCTTGTAGCGAGAATGATGGTGAATCGGTGGAGACGGGCAACAAAAAATGGATATCAAGTATATACATTCTCAGTCAAAAAGCTCCTGACCGAGGCTGTAAAGCTCCTACATCACACTAGCAATAAAACTACCGCTGTCACTAAAAGCATAATTGACAAAAACCCACTTTTTATCACAGAGGAGACCATGACTTTCGACACAGCATGAAATGTGTCTTTCCATCCTTCCTCCCGGCATACGCTTGAGGCTATACTTCTCTCGATCCCTACAACTGGGTAGATAAATACAAGGAGAGCAATACATGGCATCCACGATCTCGCACAAACAAGTAGCTTCACGCAAGCTCCTCTGGGTCGGTCCACTGACGCTTATCGTCGCGGCCCTTGTGAATAGCCTTATCCGTACGTTAGCCGTCGCCTTCCTCGGGGTTCCCGAGAGCTTTGCAAGCTTGCAGTTACCCTCAGTCATAGGTAGCACCATTTTCTTTGTGCTGCTGGCTCTGCTGGCCTTTGCACTGGTCAGTCGCTTTGCGCGACGACCCATTCAGTTCTACCGCGTTCTGGCGCTTATCGCTCTGTGTTTCTCGTTGCTCACGCCCATCATGGCCCTGACCGGCCTCTTCCCCGCTCCCGGCATGAACCTGCCCATCTTCTGGACCATGCTGGCCATGCATATCATTACCGCCGCCATCGTCGTGGGACTGCTAACCACCCTGACGCGCAAATAGGGGAGGCCTGCTACAGGCGTACGCGGCTACTCGGTTGGGGTACCAGTAGTCGCGTACGCCTGTAACGGGCCGTCAAATCAGTCCTCCCACATAGCTCAAGGTTTCCCTTCATTGCTGTAGCGCGGTGACTTCGAGGAAGCGAGCGCAGCATAGCAACGTTGCAACGCGGCCCTCATCTGTCATCCTGGCCAGCGTCGAAGCTTTACTGGTCATGGCATATGCGGCGAGCGTCCGAATACGGCTCGGCGAAACGTTCCCCAGATTGAGAGCAGAGGCTTCAAACTGGCGAATCTCTTCCAGTCAAGTGAGGGCAGCGGACATGGTTCTAGAACTGGCGTAGCTGGGCGCACGACGTAAGCGTTCCAGTGTGGTCAGCCGTGTATCCCCTCTCCCTGAGAGTTCCAGGAGACGATCAAAGCGAGATCGATGCTCTGGCCTAACGGCTGTACTCAAACGCTGCCATACTTGTTCAACGACCCATTCTCGGATGCGTGAGTCGCTCAGATGAAAATAGCGTGCCAATTGCTCGGATGATGGCTATCCAGTATAACGTCCGTTGCGTTGTTTCCTTTCGTCCGTGAGAAAATCAACTGGCATGGGGATACGTCCTTTTCTAGTGCTGCATTCATCAAATACGATATAACAAAAACACGGAGAAATTCACCTGAGTTGGCTCCATTGGCGTATCCTTTTTGTTACCGGATTTAACGAACGCAGCACTAGTGCTCAGTTCGTTAAATGCGGTGAGAAAAGAGCCGCCGATAGTGGCGACGAGTCTTGGGAGGCCGTCCCCAAACCCAGGGCTTGGCACGAGCGTTGAGTTGCGCGGTCGCCACGCGCCTGGCCAGATCAATCTCGCTCGGGTTGGCAAAGCTCTGGCCGGCGAAGGTATCGCGGCGGAAGAGCCGCCACCAGCCTTCTTGCAGGTTGAGCCAACAGGCTCCTTTCGGGATGAAGACGTGCTGGAGACGTGGATGCTCTGCCAGCCAGGTGCGGGTTTCCAGGCTGTTGTGGCTGCTCAGATTATCTGTGATAATGAAAATGTCGCCCGTCGGATTGTCGGCTTCGATCAGCTTGAGCAGCTCGATGTAATTCGTCGAGTTGCGCGCGGGCGCACAGCGGGTGAGTTCTTTGCCATCGCGCACACGCAACTCCCCGTAGATCCAGGTTTTCTCCAGTCCCCGGCTGTACTCCAGAGGCGCTTTGATCCGGTGCCCATTCGGCGACCAGCCAGGTGCTGGGGGAAAGCTCCGAGGTAAGACCGGCCCCAATTCGTCGGTACAGATGGTCGTCGAGCCTGCGGGTGGGTCGGTGTAGTGGCTGACGACCGCTACCCTTTTGGGACGAACTCTTTCTCATCGCTGGTCCCCCAACTGTGGGTGTGACGCCACTGCACCCCTTCGCGCAGCAAGATCGTACGGATCTGGCTGCGTTTCACGGCAATCCCGGCTTCCTTGGCTGCCTGGGCCAGTGCATCCAGGCTCCACTGCGCGGCTTTTTGCTCCTCCCTGGCCTCCAGGCTTCCGTCAGTGTACCTGACCAACCGCCCGGGAGGCGGCTGCTTGGCCAGGGCAATGATCCGGCTGTCATCTTCTGTCGTCAAGCGACGAGGACGGCCGGCTTTGGGTCGATCACCCAGCCCCTCAATCCCCTCTGTCTCAAAGCGATGCAACCGACGGCGCACGGTCTGCGCGTCACAGTGCAGGGCCTGCGCAATGGCTTCCACGCGTTCTCCATCCCAGCTGCGCACGACCATCTGTGCATGCAGGATCCAATCCGCTGGTCCATGCCGGCTGGCGGCCAGTTTGCGCACTCGCCTCTCTTCGCGTTCATCTTGCGCTGCTCGCGCTCGCAGGATCTTCGGCATCTCTCGCGCTCCTTTCTCTTTTCCACCTTCCTCTCTTCTGATTCTATCACCACTTCACGAACGGAGCACTAGAGCGCTGTTCATAACCATTGATCTACTAGATAACTGACAGCATCATGTTATTCGTTTATCGTTAGCCACTCGATCATTGCGCTTTGGGGCCCACACGCCCCAAGATCACCGATGTGCTGACTTCCCCCAGCTCCCCAAAATTTTTGACTATTTGCCCCAAATGCTCCACCGATCTCACCGCTATGATGAGTACGTACGAATCCTCCCCAGTAATCTGATAACCCTCGCGTACTTCCGGTGTCTGTTCCGCTAACGCTGCCACCCGCTGGCAATGCTCTTTGTCAGCTGCGATACGCAAAATGGCCTGCACGCCAAGCCCTACTTTGGTCGCATCTATAGCCGCATGATACCCTGTCACTACCCCCGTATCTTCTAGCTTCCGCACCCGCTCAGCAACTGCCGACAGCGATAAATGCACCTTGCGACCAAGAGCAGCAAAGGACAAACGCGCATCCTTTTCCAGGAGACGCACAATCTCTCGGTCAATCTGATCCAACTCACCCCTCGATTCTTTCGGCATCGCTCGCTTTTCCCTTTGTTTCTCCGCTTAAACTCTGCAAATACCAGTGATTATATGCCAGATTTTCCCCTGCCACAAGCTATACTTGCTCTATCACAGCAAACAAAGAAAGGCATCCTATGCATATCCCGACCGTATCTCAGACCCATCCAGATTCAAAGTCGCGTGCGCTCCGTGAGCGCCTTGGTCTCTTGACCTATCAGACGCCTCCCGCTGAAGCCCTGGCAACGATAGTAGCTGCTGAAGCCGCTAGCGTACATCAGGTTTGGCGCACTCAGGGGACGCCGCTCTGGAACTCGCTCACGGTGCTCGCCGCTGCAGCCACCCACACCACAACCATCTGTTTGGGAACAGCCATCATGCCGACCTACGCGCACCATCCCGTTGCCCTGGCTCAGCAGGCTCTTGCCCTGGCCAGCTTTGCGCCAAACCGTTTGCGTCTGGGCATCGGTCCTGGCAATCGCCAACCCATCGAGTCAAGCTACGGACTCACTCCGTCCAGACCCCTTGCTCATCTGCGCGAATACCTGACGATTTTGCGGGCCGCACTCTGGACTGGTCATGTTGAGCATCACGGCTCTTTCTACCACACCCAGGCGACGCTCCCGGAAAGCGCCCAGGTGCCCATCCTCATCTCTGCCTTGCGTGAAAAAGCTTTTGCTCTCGCGGGTGAGCTCGCCGATGGCGCGATTGCCTGGGTTTGTCCACCGAAGTATTTGCTGCACACAGCCCTGCCGACTATGCGAGCAAGCGCGGAACGCGCTGGGCGCCCCACGCCTCCTCTGATAGCTCAAGTCTTCGTCGTGCTTGACTCTGATCCTCAGTCTGTCCGAAGCGCCTTTCGAGCCCAATTTGACCATGGCCGTTTTTATGGTAACCAGCCCGAGTATGCCGCCATGTTCACTGCCGCTGGCTTTCCCGTTTCCCCCGATGGCTCCTGGTCCGACGACCTCATCGACACCCTGGTCATTTCCGGCAACGAGGCCACGATTGCCTCTCGTCTCGCCGAACTGCTCTCCTTCGGCCTCGACGAACTGCTCATCATGCCCCTCCAAAGCTCCGACCCCACCAATCTCCCTCGCCTCACTCACCTCATCGGACGGTTGTAAGCTGGGCATTCCAATGGGCTAATGAGGAAGGGAGCATGACGAGAGCGCTGCTCAACGGTTTATGGGTGATACACTGTGGGCATGAAGCCATACTCACAAGATTTGCGGCAACGAGTGCTGCGAGCCGTCGATGCTGGACAGCGCTAGGCCGAGGTTGCCAAGACGTTCATGGTGTCGGTAGCGACGATCAAACGCTATCTCAAACAACGACGAGAGACTGGTCATGTGGTGCCAAAAACGATTCCAGGTCGGCCTGCGGTGAAAGGAGCCGTATTGCAGGTCCACTTGAGAGCGCAGTTAGAAGCCCATCCCGATGCGAGGCGAGAAGAGCATTGCCGACTGTTCCAAGCAGCGCATGGCATCACGGTTAGTCCTGCCAGTATCAGCCGCGCCCGGGCCGCTTTGGGCTGGACGCGAAAAAAAAGACGTTCGCGGCAAGCGAGCAGAATGAAGCAGCTTGCGCGGCCTGGCGTGGGCAAGCGAGTCACTTGCCCACGCAGGATTTGGTGGTTGTGGATGAGACAGGCTCCCAGATCAATATGACCCCTCGATATGCTTATGCGCCTCGAGGCGAGCGTGCAGTCGGCAAAATTACCCGCAACTACGGGGCGAACATGACCTTGATCGCTCGATGAATGGGAGAATGGCCTTCAAAGATGCCTATCTGAACGTCAATGACGAGTAATGCTGTTTCTCTGCTCAAATGAGTCACTTCTTTAAACCATCAGGAGAGTATCAGGTATTAGTCCCCTTCTTGCTCCTCTGGATCTGCCAGGACAGCGCCCGTATTTGCTGATGTGACAAGCGCTGCATAGCGACGTAGCCAGGAGCTTTTCACCGGCCTTTTGCGCAGGCGAACTTCCGACAGGCGTTGTGCTATCTCTTCTGCCGTGAGATCGACCTGGAGGTGATGCTCGATCAGATCGATGGAAATGCGATCTCCATCCACCAACGCGGCAAGAGGTCCGCCCGCTGCCGCTTCTGGTGAAATATGACCAATGCACATCCCGCGTGTCGCACCAGAGAAACGCCCATCGGTGATGAGGGCGACCTGCTCCCCCAGTCCCATCCCCATCAGATTGGCCGTAGGAGCCAGCATCTCCTGCATTCCAGGCCCTCCCCGTGGTCCTTCGTAGCGAATCACCACGACATCACCGGGCTCGACCTCTCGATTGAGAATACCCGCACTTGCCTCTTCCTGTGAATTGTAGATACGCGCCGGGCCGCTATGCCGAAGCATGGAAGGCGCAACCGCTCCGACCTTCACCACCGCTCCACTGGGTGCGAGATTACCGAAGAGGATCGCCAGACTTCCTCGCTCGCTATACGGCTGTTCTATCGTGTGGATGACATTTCCATCCTGAATGCTTGCTTCGGCGATATTTTCACCCAGGGTTTTGAGCGTGACGGTGGGGCGATCCAGGTGCAGGACGCCAGGCTTGCGTGAGAGCTCTTTGAGGATCGCGCTGACGCCGCCTGCGCGGTCAACATCTTCCATGTGCCACTGACCAGCGGGGCTGACCTTACACAGATGGGGTGTGCGCTCGGCAATGAGGTTGATACGCGCAAGTGCGTAGTTGATCCCCCCTTCGTGAGCCAGAGCCAGGGTATGCAGCACGGTATTGCTTGACCCCCCCATTGCCATATCCAGCGCAAAAGCGTTATCGATGCTTTCCTCGTTGACTATCTGGCGTGGAGTAAGCTGAGCTTCTATCAAGGCGAGAATCTGCTGCCCGGCTGCGTGCGCCAGCGCTTTGCGCTCCTGCGAGTTCGCCAGGCGCGAACCGTTGCCGGGGAGTGCCAGTCCAAGTGCTTCCATCAGGCAGTTCATCGAGTTGGCGGTAAACATGCCTGAGCAGGAACCGCACGAGGGACAGCCCTTGCGTTCAAGTTCGTCTAATTGTTGCTCATCAATCACCCCGGCCTTATAGGCCCCGACCCCTTCAAAAATGCTGGCGAGATCGACGCTGCGCCCATCAGCCAGTTTGCCTGCCGCCATTGGACCTCCACTGACGAAAATGGTGGGAATATCCAGGCGCATGGCAGCCATCAACATGCCGGGCACGATTTTATCGCAATTGGGAATACAGACCATGCCATCAAAGCGATGGGCTTCCACCATGGTCTCAATACAATCAGCAATCAGCTCACGGCTCGGAAGCGAATACTTCATGCCAATATGGCCCATGGCAATGCCATCATCGACCCCAATGGTATTGAACTCGAACGGGACGCCTCCCGCAGCGCGGATGGCTTCTTTCACCAGTTTTCCAAAGGCTTGTAAGTGAACATGTCCAGGAACGATATCAACATAGGAATTGCAGACAGCGATAAACGGCTTGCGAAAATCGTGCTCGCTGACCACCCCGGTTGCCCGGAGAAGACCCCGGTGAGGTGCACGCTCAAAGCCGAGCTTAATCTGATCTGAACGCATCATGTCTCCTTCTTGTAGCAGCACATTCGACGTCCTGTTTGCCAGTCGGTTCGTCTCTCTCCTCTCCCAGGAGCGACAGGTTCCCGTTGCCTCCTGGCAACCGTCGTCTTTTTTGAGTATAGTAGAGGGAAAGTTGATTTGTCCAATACTTTTTTTGTAGGAATTATGATACCTTGGAGGTATCAGCATCTGTTTGAGAGAAAGTGAGGGTCCCGTGGAGATTCCCAAACTCACCTATTTTCTGGCTGCGGCTCAAACCTGCAATTTTCGCCGGGCGGCAGAACTGTGCTCTGTGGCGCAACCCGTCTTGAGTCGCCAAATCAGGTCATTGGAAGGGGAATTAGGGATCGAACTGTTCAGCCGTGTCAAGAAACGGGTCCAGTTAACAGAGGCCGGTCAGGAATTTGTCAGCTATGCCCGGCAAGCATTGGAGGCATTACAACAAGGACAGCAGGCTATGGCGGAACTACAAGAAGGTGCACGTGGCTTGGTCCGCATCGGAGGGATCGAGGGATTTGGTACGGAGATCCTCCCTCGTTTATTTGCCCGCTTCCATGACCGTTTTCCGCATATTCGTCTTCAAGTCTATATACGTGGCACGGACGAACTATTGCAACTGGTTGAGCAACAGCAACTGGATTTCGCGGTGGTTGGCATGACCTTTGATGGTGGGAAACCGCCAGAGACGCTTGTGGTGCGGGACATCTTTCGTGATCAGTTGCATGTCCTGGTCGCCTCGCACCATCCATTCGCGCAACGTCCCAGGACTCCGTTGCTGCTTGAGCACCTTGTTGGGGAGCCGCTAGTGCTCTTGCATGAGGGATTTGTAGCACGGCGAGTCATTGAGCGCGTGTTTGGGCAACGGAAGCTGCCAGTCCAACCGATAACGGAAGTGGATATGCTGGAGGGCGTCCTCGCCTTTGTCAGGTCGGGAGTAGGCGTGACCTTTGCGCCTCCCTCCATGATTCGGCCAAGTCAGAGGGCCGATGTCATTGCCTTGCCTATCGCAGACCTCAAGGAAGATTTTGTTTTTGCGCTCGTCCAACGTCGCTTTAGCATCCTTGGAACTGCGGCCAATGTCATGCTGCGAACGGTGCTGGACGAACTAAGGCGAGAGTTTCTGCAAAATGGTACACATGTGGGTGTTTCTCCTCCATCGTGACATATGACGTTACTCACCCGAACGCTGCTGGCTCATGGCCGTTGCGCGGTCTGCGCAGCCTTTTGAGTTGGTAAAGAGCTTAACGTTGTTTTTCGGGCTCTTCCACACTTTCCGTGATTCGGGAATGCTGAAGGCAGATCCACTCGGGTGCTGTTTCATCTCATATGAAGCGCCATGGCGAGGCTGACCTTGATCGCAAGCCTCGCCGATGTACCTCAAATGACGACTATTTGCTTCTCCTTGCGCAGCGCATCCATCACCGTCTGGTTCAGATGCAGATGATCCTGCACCAGTGCGGGGGTGGTCAACGCCATCCACTGGTTCAGCGACACGTCAGCAAAGCGCTCACTCCTGAACATCTCCAGGAAGCGCAGCGGTGTGTCACCGGTATTCTCAATATAGTGCCCCATAGCGAATGGCACATAGCCCACGTCACCGGCCTGGTAGTCGAACATGCGGGCCTTGCCCTCAGAAGCAAAGACAGTCATTCGCCCTTGGCCTTCGTGATACGCAGCAAAGCCGCCGGATGCAGGCAGCTTGTGACCGGCAAGCGCTCTCGTACGCAAGCATCTGGTTGGTGAGAGCGGCGCGCATCCGTGTCGCAACACTTTCCACCGCTCTCCTCGGCTTAGATGACACGCGTGGCGTGCGCGCCATCTGCTCGGGCACCGCGCTTGCAGGGCAGAGTCACCGTAAAAGTCGAGCCTTTGCCAACTTCGCTCTCCACCGTCAGGGTTCCCCCGTGATGCCTGACGATCTCCGCCACAATGTAGAGTCCCATGCCCAGGCCGGGAATGGCTTTCTGGTTGGGATCAGTGGCCCGATAGAAGCGCTCAAAAATCTTGTCGCATTGCGCTCGTGGGATGCCCAGACCATGATCATGCACACGGACCGCGACCGTCTCTTCGGAGGCACTCAGGTCAATCTCGACCGTCTCGGCGCCGGGAGAATACTTGATCGCATTGCTGATCAGGTTGATGAAGACCTGTCCAAGTCGATCTTTGTCCCCAACCAGTGAGCAGGGTGCCGCGCCACGCACCACAATGGTATGCGTCGCATGGATCGGTTGCATGGTGTCTACCACCTCATGAAGCAACGCATCAAGACCGACCGTCTCCTGGAGATACTCCAACCTGTCTGCCTGGATCTTGGAGACATCCAGTAACTCTTCCACCAGTCGGGTGACTTTGATGATCTGGGTCTCCATGCTGGAAAGAGTCGGAGCAGAAGCCTGGAGGCCTTGCTTGGCCAGTTGCCTGTGCAGCAAGATGGCTTGCAGTTTCATGGCCGTGAGCGGTGTCTTGAGCTCATGGCTGGCCGTGCTGATAAAGGCATCCTTGCGTTGTTCCAGTTCCTTGCGGGCCGAATTATCCAGCACAAAGGCGATTGCTTGGGATGAGTGATGTTGTAAGGCGACACGACCCACGAGCACCGGAAGGCGACTGCCATCTTTACACACGTACTCTTTCTCATAGGGTGTCAGATACTGCTGGGTGGCAAGTTCCTGCTGTGCTTGCCTGGTGCGAGCCAGATATTCTGGAGCTGTCATGCTCATCCAGTTGATACGCCCGGCACGCAGGTCTTCGCGTGTATAGCCGGTCATGCGCAGTAAAGTGTCGTTCGCGTCCACAATCTGCTCACCCTCGGTGGCAAAGATCCCGATAATGTTGGAGTCCATCAGGGTGCTTGCGCGCTCTTGACTCTGGCGCAAGGCTTCCTCGATGCGCTTCCGGTCCTCGATATCGGTGCCAGTGCCAAACCACTTGACGGTCTGGCCGGTTTCATCACGCATCGGCATAGCGCGGACTAAGAACCAGCGATAGGCTCCAGTTCGACAATCCTTCAGACGATGTTCGCTCTCAAAGGACTCACCTGTTGCAAACGCATGCCGCCACAGAGCTAGAACTCGCTCAAGATCCTCAGGGTGCACGAACTGACTCCATCCATCGCCTTGGAGGTGCTCAGCATCGGTCTGCGCAAGGTCTCTACACCGCTGATTCACGTAATCGAGACCGCCATCTGGTCGCGCGGTCCACACGAGCTGAGGCACCGTTTCGGCCAGCACCCGCCAGTTCTCCTCGCTGGCTTTGAGCCGCTGCTCAGCCTGTTTCTGATCGTCGATGTCGGTACAGGTACCAAACCATTTCAATGTCGTCCCCTGATCATCCTTGTGCTGCATTGCTCGGACAAGGAACCAGCGATAGGCTCCGGTCGTGCCCTGGCGCAGGCGCAGTTCTGTTTCATAGGGCCCGTCGGTTTGGACAGCACGCTGCCACACCTCCAGGACGTGTTGTTGGTCGTCGGGGTGGATGGCCTGGAGCCAGCCATCCCCTTGGTATTGTTCAGAAGTCATGTCGGTATAGTCACACCAGCGTCGGTTACTGTATTCACGCGAGCCATCGGGGCGTGCCATCCAGACAAGTTGGGGGATGGCATCGATCAGGACACGCAGTTCGTCTTCGGCGTGCTTGCGTTCGGTGATATCCCGGCCTGCACAGATGAGATACTCGACCTGCTGGCTGGCATCCCGAAGGGCGGTAATCGTCATCAAAATATCCAGAGACAGGTCGGTTCGGGGATGGATTTTAGCCTCAAAGCGCACGGTTTCTCCCCTGGCGGCTCTCGCAATGGCTGTGCGCAAGTGCTCTTGGACAACCGAGTCAGAGGACCACGCAGGTAGGTCGGTCAACGGTGTGCCCACCACCACCTCCCACTGCAGGTGGGCATCTGCCAGGGAAAGCTGATTGATGTCGAGGACCAGCCCCTCGGGAGTCACGATCATGACGCCATCACCGACGCTGTCCAGAAGATCACGGTACAGGTGTTCGTTCTGGCTCAAAGCATGCTGGAGGGGCAATGGTTCCAGCTGTTCGTGGAAAAAGAGCGCGAGGCCTTCGTCGGTCGGAGAGAGCGAGACGTGCAGCCAGCGGTTGGTGGCGGGAGACACATACGTCACTTCGGTTGGTTCTCGGGTCTCTTTGGCCTTGTGGACGGCCTGGTAGAGCGACGGGCTGACCAGGTGGAGCGCGCCGCACCACAAGGACGTGCCACAGGCCTCCTCTCGCGTGGTTCCGGAGAGTGTCCGGGCGCTCGCATTGGCATAGATAATCGCTTCTGTGTCATCGACGACAAATACGGCATCCGGAAGGGTCTCAAGCATGTGGAGGAGCGTCTCACGCGACCCAGGAGTGACACGCTTGGTCTGCTTGGCATTGGACATAGAGGTGGTACCTCTCCCTTTCACGTACCCCATCCCTGAGAAAGAAGATGCATTTCTGCTCGAATCGAGAGCACGTCTAGTATGTACTATCTTCGAGGAACAAGCAAGCTGGACTGGACTCCCGTACCAGACCTTGAAGGAACACGAGCATGAGCAGCAACGAGAGACGCTCAAGAAGCAGAGTATTCTCGAAACGCGAGGGAACAGTGCTGTGGCTGAAAGCAGATCTACAAAAAGAAAGGTTCGTTCAGAAGCCAATCTGTGCCCACTGGTTCTTTACGTATTCTAGAGCTTTCACGAAAAGTGCGGGAGTGCCCGGAATACCACGCTAAGCGCTTAGCGTGGTATTCCGGGCCGTTTGTACTCAAGGGCCCATTGACACCTTACGTAGCGATGAGCCAGGTACATCAATGCTTGGGTTGATCTTGTGTCGATCATTGAGGATGTTTTTCCAGCCGTGACCGGGATCCCACCAGGGAAAAGACGGCAGGCAACGATACCGAAGTCATCGAGATCGTTGCTGCCGTGCGCTCCTATTTCAATGGACTTCTGAGCACAGTTTGAGTCCATTCTGATTGATGCTATGCTTCACAACCAGTGCCTGATGATTGGTCAAGTCGCAAAGGTTCTTACGCAGCGGGACCCTGCTCGTAGAAGATAACTTCCTCATGAGGGTGACGGCTTCCTTCCTCTGGTGTCTCGTCTGCATAACCAACAGGAAAAATACTATAGCTTCTCCACGTCGCAGGCACACCGAGGAAGTCACGCAGTTCCTCTTCTATTTGCAGATTAATATGCTGATTGGAGGCTGCCAGCCCGGCGGCAGCGATAGCATTCCATACATTGGCCTGGGCTATACCCAGAGCCTGAGCAGAGAAATTTTTCCAGAGTTCCTGGCCTCCCGGAAACGGTGGGTTGTCCGCAACGGCAGAGTCCTCGTAAAAAACAAGTGTGAAAACACCTGAACGATAGCCAGGAAGGCGGTCCAGAGCACGTTGCAATTGCTCCCCCTGTAATTTCTGCTTCAATGTGCTCTCAATAAAATCCCAAAGCTCCATATGACGCTCTTTCACTATGGCAATACGGGTCGGCTGTGAATTGGCAGAGGAAGGCGACCAGCGGCCTGCTTCAACTATACCGCGAATCGTCTCGTCAGGGACTGGGCCATATGTAAGCTTACGTATAGAACGCCGTTTCTGGACATAATTCAGATAGGACTGGAGTCCGGCGTAATCTGGCTGGAATGATTCCTCTTTTGTCGTTATTTCAGTACTCATTTTTCCTCCAAAATGGGAATAGTTTTGTTGGGTATGGTCCGGTCAATTTCAAAGGCACTGTTCAAATAGGGACCAGGCGCTCTCATCCTTCTCCCCTTGAATGAGTTCCCGAAGGAACTGGCTTCTCAAGCAGGAAGCCGACGAGTCACATAGCGTGCCACCTGTCGAGGAGAAGAAGCGCCTGCGCCCTCGTCGCCTTGAGCGCCGTTCGGATACACATCGGTAAACGTTGTGGCCTGGCTTTCCCACGGCCACAGCGTCCACAACACTCGACTTATGCCAGGGGATGATGAATGGCCAGCAGGGCAACTGACAGTATGAGCAAGACCGCCGCTGGAGCGATACCAGAGATTGCGTCCTTCGCACGAATATGCGTCAGGACCGCACCCACCATGATACATATTAGGAGCGCTGCGCCCAATGTCGCCAGGATAGGCACCCAGATACCCGCAATCAAGCCCAGGGCAGCCACAATTTCAAGCACACCGGTCAGGACCAAGAACCAGACAGGAAAATGGTTCTTCTGAAAGCCCTCCACCATCTGCTTACTACGCGTCACCTTCGGGTAGCTAGCCGCGAGGAATGCCAGCGCCAATAATACCTGCAAAACAAGTGCAACCCAGTACATACATATTCGCCCTTCTACGGGCACTCAAGCCCGACTCTCTCCATTTGTCAACACCTGTTGACAACTAAGAACACTATAAACTATCTCATCTGCTTTTGTCAACGCCTGTTGACTATGGTATGATTGATGATGAGATAGGAACAGCATGAGAGATACACGTGGGTCCAGGAATGCGAGGAATCGAGATGAGTTTACGAGACACAGCGAAACACACTGCTCGTCGTTGTCGTCGCGAGCGCGACGCAGTTGCGACACGCCAGGCTATCTTAGAGGCGGCGCGCACGCTCTTTGCACATGATAGCTATGAGTGCGTCACCATTCGCGACATCGCCTCCAAAGCCGGTATCGATCCCGCTTTGGTCATTCGCTACTTTGGTTCAAAAGAAGATCTCTTCCTGGCAACATTAGATAAAGGCAACTGTAGCAGCCTCCCTGGTGGAGAGAGTATGGGGCTGGGTCATGGTTTGATTCACCACTACATATCGCATTGGAGCAAACAGGATGCCAGCGATCCGCTCCTCATCATGATCCGTTCAGCATCGAGCAATGATAGCTCTGACATACTCCGCCAGGCCCTAAACGAACAATTCCTGCAGCCTATCGCGGAGCAGGTTGGCGGTCCTGATGGGCATCTACGCGCCGAACTGGCCTTGTCACAACTCATTGGCGTCAATATTATGCGTAGCTTGCTACACACCGAGGCCCTGAGCGCGATCCCTGATGAGCAGCTCATCCAGATTGTCGGTTCCGTCTGCCAGCACTATCTCAGCGATGAACTTGAAGAGACGAGCACATCGAAAGAAGAGCCCATAGAGAGGAGATAGATTCATGGCTGGTTATTTGCTTCTAAATTTGGGAATGAAACGGCTCTCCCTCACTTTGCGTGATAAGCTCTTCAATATGACGTGCGTGAGGAGAATCTCGCCATTCAAATCGATACAGATTTTTTACTCCCACCTTGCCCTAGTTTGAAACTGACCGATGTGGAAATCTCGAAGAATCAACTCATTCTCCATGTGACTAGCACGAGTCCACAGGCAAACTGCCCAGTGTGTCAAACAACTTCATCTCAAGTACATAGTTATTATATGCGTACCATCACCGATCTCTGCTGGGCCGATTTAGGGGTGCGGCTCCCCCTGCGGGTGCGCCGTGCGCGTCTGTTCAAACCAGATGTGTAGGCGGCGCACGTTTGCTGAGCGACTTGGCCAGGAGATCAAAGCCTACGCCCGACGCACTAGACGCTGCACCATTCACTTGCAAAAGGTTGGCCTTCTGTTGGGAGGAAATGCTGGCGCTCGTCTGGCTCAATTCATTGGTCTGCCTACCAGTTCCGATACCCTTCTGCGGCTGGTACGAGCTGGCATAGGCTGAGCTCCTTGACTTATCGCTTGTACATTTGCTATAGTTTACCTAATAAAAAAATTGCAAGTTTGCAACTAAAGAAGGAAAGGGGCCGTCAATTCATACAACTGACCAGGAATTGCTCGCACAGAGCATGCGCACTCTCAGGCGGGCCATTTTCCAGGATTTTATTGTTGGTATGCTACGCGCCGATCAAGCATTTGATCTCTCATTTGCGCAGGTAGCTACCTTAATCACGTTAGAGACAAAGGGTGAATTGAGCATCAAGCAGATCGCCGAACAGCTAGGCCGTTCACTCTCAGCCACCAGCCGCCTGATCGACCAGCTTGTGGTGCAGGGGCTGCTAAGTCGGCGCGAAGACAAACGCGATCGCCGCACCAAACAGGTTGCACTGACCGAACATGGTCGAGCATTGATCGCACAAGTTGAACAACGACGCGCCGATGCGCAAATTGCCGTGATGGCTTATCTTTCACCAGAGGAGCAGGCACAGGTATTGCAGGCAATGCTGCTCCTGGCTGAAGCAGGAAAAAGAAAGGGGGAGCATGATGTCTCTCCAGCCACAGAGTCAACCATCTCTCAATCAAGCTGTGAAAGCAAAAGCTGAGCTGACTTCTCATTCTAATAGTGCAACACAAGCAAGCGCACCGCTGCCAGGACAAGAGGACAACACTATGCAAGCACTAGATGCCCTTGTGATCCCGTTGGCAGGGCTGCATCGAGATCAGCTAGCGCGGGTTGGTGGCAAGGCAGCTAACCTGGGCGAAATGATCAGCGCCGGGTTGCCCGTTCCCCTGGGCTTCTGCGTCACCACGCATGCCTATGCCCGATTCGCCGCTGATGCCGGAATGGATTCATTGCTGGCTGAGGCTCAGACAGTAGACCACAATATCCTGGCAGAAGCAGCTCGTACTCGTCTCCTGAATACAGCACTTCCTTCTGAGATCGCTGAAGCCATCCTCCATGCCTACCAGCAGCTTGGCGAGAACACTCCTGTAGCCGTGCGCTCCTCCGCCACTGCCGAAGATCTGCCCGGAGCATCCTTTGCCGGTCAGCAAGACACCTACCTCAATATCGTTGGGCAAGAGGCCCTGCTCAATGCGGTACAGCGCTGCTTTGCCTCCCTCTGGAGCGACCGCGCCGTCAGCTATCGTTCCAATCTGAAGGTTGATCAGCGCGCAGTCCGCCTGGCCATCGTCGTACAAACAATGGTTGATTCCACGGTCGCGGGCGTGCTTTTCACTGCCAATCCGCTCACTGGCAAGCGACGCCAGGCTGTTATCGACGCTAACCCTGGCTTGGGCGAAGCAGTTGTCTCCGGTGCCAGCAACCCTGACCACTTTGTCGTCAATAGCAGCACCGGCGAAATTGTCGAGCACCATCTCGGCGACAAAAAGCTCGTCATCAGCTCCATCGCGGGCGGTGGCACCTTCCACGCCGAGAACCAGGCCGCCAGTGATACAGCCTGCCTGACCGATGAGCAGGTGCGCGCACTGGCGCGGCTCGGTGTACAGGTTGAACACTACTATGGTACCCCACAAGATATCGAATGGGCCATTGACGCCAACAGCAAACTATGGCTTGTGCAGTCCCGCCCCATTACGACGCTCTATCCTCTGCCAGACAACACTCCCACCTCTGATGATGACCTGCGCGTCTATTTCTCCTTTAATATCATCCAGGGCGTCTTTGGTCCCATCACGCCTGCTGGCCGTTCAGCCCTCCAGCTCTTTACAGGTACCGTCGCCACCTTCATGGGCCTCTCTCCCCGCGATCCCTGGGATGGTCCAGCCATTTTCATAGAAGCAGGCGAGCGTATCTATATTGATCTGACCCGCGTGATCCGTAGCGAATTTGGGAGCAAGCTGTTCCGGGACGCGGCCTCGATTGGTGAAACACGCAGTGTCGAACTGATCGAACAACTCAGCAACGATCCACGCCTCGCCCTACTTCCCAAACAACGGCTCCGTTTCTGGCGCATACTTGCCACCTTCTTCCTGAACATCCATCTGCCAATCAACGTCCTGCGAACTCTTATCAATCCCAGGGACGCACAGAAACGCATCAAACAATTCCGCGAGCACCTCGAAGCCCTGGTCGCGGCAGAACATGAAACTGATGCCATTGAAGGGCTGCAACAGTTTGAGCAAAGTTTTCGCCATGAAGTCAAATGCATGTTACAAACTATTGTCCCCATCATCCCTGCTGGCCTGGGTTCGCACGCCATCGCCACCCATCTCCTGGGCAAGGATGCCTCTCCAGCCGATATGCAGATCGTGCTCCGTGGCCTGCCACACAATCCCACCACCGAGATGGATCTGGAACTCTGGACCATGACGCAACGCATCAAAGCGAGTCCCCCCACCGCTCAATTTGCGCGTGAAACCTCCACCGCCGAGATCGTGCAAGGCTATCTATCTGGTAGCTTGCCTGCGCTGTTACAAAACGAGCTTACAACCTTCTTGCGCTGCTATGGACATCGTGCCGTCGCCGAGATCGATATGGGCGTTACTCGCTGGTCTGAAGATCCCACGCATATCATCGGCGTACTCGCCAACTACCTGCGCCTGGAGGATAACATCGCCTCACCTGATGTCCAGTTTGAACGTGGAGTGCGTGAAGCTGAGGCTATGGTCGCCGAACTGACCAGACGTGCCCGCCGCAGGGGCTGGCTACGGGGCAAGCTTGTTGGCTTCTTCCTGAGCCGTGGCCGCGCCCTGGCTGGCTTTCGCGAAATGCCCAAATATTGCATCATCTTGCTGATGGCCCACCTGCGCAAGTTCCTGCTCGCTATCGGCAAACAACTGGCAGCTAGCGGACAACTGGAAAATGCGCACGATGTCATCTTCCTCAGCGTGCCCGAAGTCCATCGCGCGCTGGCCGGTGAAGATCTGCGCCCCCTGGTCCACGAGCGACACGACCGCTACGAGAGTGAAATGGCTCGTCGCCACATCCCTCGCTTGCTTCTCTCGGATGGCACCGAGCCATCGCCCGTCCCTACGGGTGACGCGGCAGCACACATCCTGACAGGCGCGCCCGCCTCCCCGGGACAGATTACGGCTACAGCTCGTGTCATTCTCAATCCAAACGGTGCTCATCTAGAGCCCGGGGAGATCCTGGTTGCCCCTTCCACTGATCCTGGTTGGACGCCGCTTTTCCTGACGGCAGGCGGCCTGATCATGGAAATGGGTGGCATGCTCTCACACGGTGCTGTGGTCGCTCGCGAGTATGGCATCCCGGCTGTGGTTGGCGTACCCGCTGCGACCGAACGCATCACCAGCGGCCAGCGCGTCACTATCGATGGCACGAGTGGCACAGTTACCCTCAACGAGGAGTAAGCGTTTGCGCGTACCGTAGAGGTGCTGGCTACAGCACCTCTACGGTGCCCTTACCTCCGTCTACACGCAGCCAGTCGCCGCTATGCAGGCGCATGGTTGCGTTGCCACAACCTACGACGGCGGGTATGCCCAGTTCACGGGCGACGATGGCGGCATGCGAGAGTGGCGCGCCGACATCGGTGACGACCGCGGCGGCCCGGGGGAAGAGTGGCGTCCAACCCACGTTTGTCTGTGTCGTGACCAGGATCTCGCCGGGCTGGAGCTGGTCGCCCTCTTCGGGTGAGACGACCACGCGTGCACGCCCCTCGACAATACCAGCCGCGCCGGGAAAGCCTGTGATGGTTTGACTAGCAGGAACCGTCTGCCCCCGCTCGTCAAAGGCATCGCTGCGCCTCCGTGGGTCCGCTGCCCATTTGAAGGGATCAAAGTGGCCACGAATCAGCGCGGGCAGAGGCGGCAAAGCGCTGTAGCGTTCATAGGTCGCGCGCCGCGTGGGTACAGTAGCGAGCGCTACTTCATCCCCACCCAGAAGGGCCAGAATTTCCTCAATCGAGAGGAAGAAGAGGTCCTCGCCCTTGCCGGTTAGCTCACCCACGCGCAAGACAAAGGTACGCAGAACCCAGAAGACACGTATGATCTCTGAGCGGGCGGCCTCGCGATCATGAGCTGCGGCCGCGGCCCGGTCTACACGCCGCCGGAGCGCCGCTGCTTTGCGTGGATAACGCTGGCGCAGGCGCTCCCAGGCCGCCGCTTGCACGACCTTCTGCCGAGCTAAGAGCGCGTTGACATCCAGCGGTGCCTCGCGTAGGCCAGCGAGCTGGCTCTCGATCCAGGTGGGATCTTCAGCCGGACGTGGTAGCGAGACCTCAAACTCATGCGGCCCCCGGTGGCCATAGGTTCGAGCAAAGGTTTCGCGGTCAATCTCGCCTCGCTCCAGTTGCGCTAGGCCCAGTAGCAGGCCCAGGCTCGCCAGGTGGTTCTGCCCTACGCTCAGGCCTGAGAAGAGCGCGTTAGCCTCCTCCTCATCTACGAGCTTGCCCAGGTCACGCCGAATGAGGGCGAGCGCGTTCCCGTCTCGCCTGGCACCCGCCTCCAGCATATGACAGCATTCGCGGAAGAAGGGCGTGATCTCATCGCGCCACAAAGCGAGCAGTTCCTGAGAGCTGACGACGTTGCGGATCTTTGCTTGTAGCTCCTCGCAACGCGCCGGGGCCGCGGCGATAAACGCAGGCAGGCGCTTCTGATTAAGGCGCACGCGCTTCTTGAGCCTTATCGCGACTGGTACCAGGGCTTTAAGCAAGCGCCAGCGTGACAACGGTAACCCTGGCACCTCCAGCCCTTCGGGAATACGCCCAAAGATGCCCTCGCTGATCCTGGCAAACTGCTTCTGGTTCATGCCTGCCAGGGCGGCCAGCGACGCGGTAATACTCAGATTGAGGTAGAAATGGCCGCCGATGTTCCCTACCGGCTTATGCTCCGTGAGGTGCAGTGGCTCCATTGTGTCGGCGATAAAGATTTTGATAAGCGACCAGGTGCAAGGCGTCATCACATCGGGCACCGCTTCGCCAACGTTGCCGTTCGTCCAGAGGTAGTCGCCACTCAAGCTATCGTTCCACTCCTCAAACCTCGCCTCATGAGCATGTAGGGTCGTAATTGGCCGCGCCTGCACAATGTAGAAGCATCCATCATGCAGAGCCCATTCTACATCTGTAGGCTGAGCATAAAGAGCTTCAATGCGCATACCAAGCTGCGCCAGCTCCAAAGCCTGCTCAGGCGTGAGCGCAGTCTGTGTGCGCCGTTCCCCAGGGACTGGTTCCTCGCGCGTGCCAGTAGTGGTCTGTACGGTCATCACTCTTTTATCGTTTATCTGCTGCTCGCTTATCGCTCTGCTGGCCTTCTCAAAGATAAAGGTATCCGGCGTGACCTGCCCGCCTACAATGGCCTCGCCCAGCCCCCAGGCGGCGTTGATCACTACCTGCTCGCGTGAGCCTGTGAGCGGGTTCGCCGTGAACATAATTCCCGCCGCCTCGGCGTTTACAAGCTGCTGGACCACGACGGCCAGGGCCACATCCTCAGGTGCTATGGCATGATGCGCGCGATAGCCAAGGGCACGCGCCGTCCAGAGCGAGGCCCAGCAGCGCTTGACAGCCTCCACCACTGCTGCTTCACCCCGAATGTTAAGATAGCTCTCCTGCTGGCCCGCGAACGACTGCTCAGGTAAGTCTTCAGCCGTCGCCGAGGAGCGTACCGCGACGGCGAGCTGGCTCCCGCCTAGCTCCGCATAAGCCTGGCAAATCGCGCGCTCAATGCTCTTTGGCATAGTGCCCTGCATAAAGAGATGCCCTATACGCTTCGCGGACTCTTCGAGAGTCGCTGGCTGCTCGCTATTAATCGTTGCGACGGCAGCGAGTATCTCCTCCTGTAGCCCGTTCTCGCTAACAAAACAGCGGTAGGCCTCCGTGGTGACATGAAATCCAGGGGGTACAGGCAGGCCAGCTTTAACCAGGCGTGCCAGGGAGGCCCCTTTCCCTCCCACATGCTCCAGTAAAGCCATCTCAGCATCCATAGCTAAGACAAGGGGAACAGTTGCAGCATCTTTCACAGTATATTCTCCTGAATGTCATTCAACCTCTTGTTGAAACATCTGCTGGCTCGCCGCCCTATCGCGATCCAGGTACTGGCCAAAGACATGCGAGGCAACTCGCACCTCATTTGACATATCAGCCCCATCGGGCACAAGCGCACGCTGCACAGCCTCGGCCAGCCATCGCGCCAGTTCCTCATCGGAGAGCATATACTCTTCCGGCATCAGGGGCGCGATCAGGAAGAAGCCCATAAAGATCGCCGATAGGGTATAAACCTGGGCTGGCAGGCTCATATCTGTACGCACCAGGCGATGTTCACGCAGGTATTCCAGGTAGACAACGAAGCCCTGCAATTTCTCCTGGTACAGCTCACTGCTATGCTCGCGATGCACCAGCTTCCCGATAACATCCATGTCACGCAGGAGCACCGCCTTCAACAAAGGACGATTCAGCAGTGCCAGCGCCGAATGCCTAAACAGGCCACGTAGTGTTTGCCCCTCTGGATCTTGCGCTACACGCTGCTGTACATCCTCTGTCAGCGCAACCTTCTCACGCTTCATCAACGCACCAAACAGGTCTTCGCGCGTCTTCCAGTGCAGATAGATGGTACCCTTCGCGACTCCAGCCTCCCTGGAGATATCCTCAATGGTTGTCTTGTTATAGCCCCAACGCAGAATCAGGGTCGCCGCCGCATCCAGAATACGGTGCGCCCGCGCCTCACGCCTGGAGTTCTCCTGCTCCTCCAGCCCTGCCTCCCGGCTCAACTCTGCCACAGTATACTCCTTCCATCATATGACTAAATAAACTTATCTGGTCATATATCAACAATAATAAATATACAGCACAACAAAACCAAAAGCAAGAATATAACATGGAAAAGAGAGGTGGTCGTGGCGTTCGCCACGACTACCTCTCTTTTCCATGTTATAATTTCCGCATAAGGATCGTTTTCTTCGTTAGGACGTGCACAACCACGGACTTGAGTTGGCACAAGCGGAGGATATTCATGAGAACAGGATGTTCTTTATTGACCACCAGGCACGGAGGCCTCTGGCGCCGGGCGCTGCTGCTGGCAACCCTCTTACTCGTCTTCGCCCTTGTGGGCACCGTTCTTCTCGTCATCTCGCCATCCAGGCGGGCCTATGCCCATTCAGCCAATGAATGGACCAGCCGCTCCATCTACTTTATCATGACTGACCGCTTTAGTGACGGCAATACCGGAAACGATAACTATGGCGGCTTCAACACCAATCGCTCGGATGCCACCGCGTGGCATGGCGGCGACTTCCAGGGCATTATCAACCACCTGGACTATATCAAGAACATGGGCTTCACCGCCATCTGGATTACACCTGTGGTGATGCAGCATGACACCCATGCCTATCATGGCTACTGGGGCTATGACTTCTACTCCATCGATGGGCATCTCGGCAGTATGAGCGATCTACAAAACCTTGTGACCCAGGCCCATAATCGCAACATCTGGGTCATGCTCGACGTCGTAGCTAACCACACCGGCTCCTATAACTACACCGCGCCCACCTTCCCCAACTACAGCAACTATCATCACAATGGCAACATCCAGGACTACAACAACCAGTGGGACCTGGAGAACCAGGATGTGGCGGGCCTCAACGATCTCAACCAGGACGACTCCACGACCCACTCCACTCTACTCAATAACGTGAGTTGGCTGGTCAGCACAACCGGCGTCGATGGCCTGCGCGTAGACACCGTCAAGCACGTCTCCAAGTCCTTCTGGAGCAACTATGCTCAGAGCGCGGGAACCTTTACCATCGGTGAAGTCTATAGCGGCGATCCCGGCTACGTCGGCGACTATACCCACTACCTGGATGCTGTGCTAGACTATCCCATGTACTACACCATCCATGATGTCTTCGCCCAGAACAAGAGCATGTATGAGATCCGCGATCGCTATAACTCCGACGGCTCCTACCGCGACGCGCGCACCAATGGTGTCTTTATCGATAACCATGACCAGGATCGCTTCCTCTGCGACGCCTCGGGCAACCCCGCACAGACCTGGGACAAATATCCCCAGCTTGAGATGGCCCTGGCCTTCACCTTCGCCAGCCGTGGCATCCCGATCATGTACTACGGCACCGAGCAGGGCTTCAGCGGCTGCGCCGATCCCGCTAACCGCGAGGACCTGTTCAATTCCTTCAACACTAGCGGCACGCTCTACAATTATGTCGCCAAGCTTAATTACGCCCGCAACCTCAACGCCGCCTTGCAAAACGGCGCGCAGTATGAGAAGTGGGTTGACGATAGCTTCTACGCCTTCGAGCGCGAGAACGGCGGCAGCAATGTCCTTGTCGCTCTCAACAACTGCTGGTGCACCCGTACCGTCACCATCCCCAACCTGGACAACTTCGCCAGCAGCCAGACGCTCCACGATGAGCTGACCGGCACCGCCTACCAGCTCCAGGGCAACAGCATCACCCTCACGCTCCCCAGCCACCAGGCTGTCGAGCTCACCAACCGCTATTAAACATAGCGCCGGGCCGCCCTGCACGAGCGGCTCGGCGCTACTAGCGTACGCATATGTTAAGATGAGAAGCGATACGTGATTAGATCGTGCACTTATGTTAAGATAAGAAGCGAAAATTTGTCGAATGAAAGTGTCGACCGGAGAGAAAACATCTTCTCTCCCTACCTTGTGTGAGGAAGTATCTAGCGACTATGAAACTGAATCATATCAATCTGACCGTCACTGATGTTCCTGCGGCGGCCAACTTTCTCGAAACGTACTTCGGGTTACGCAACCAGGGCGGCAACAAAGGGTTTACTGTGCTCTTCGACGACGATAATCTGGTACTCACCTTGATGAAAGCTGGTCAGGTGAGCTATCCAGGCACATTTCATATCGGCTTTGTCCAAGAAAGCGAGGAGTGCGTTAACGAGATCTATCAACGCTTGAAAGACGACGGATTTGAAATGAAGCCCCCGGAACGGAGTCATGCCTGGACGTTTTATGTTCAAGCGCCAGGCGGATTCCTGGTCGAGGTTCTGGCTTAGCTTGCTTGATTCAAGTAGCCACCTATGTAAGCGTACTCCGCAAAACACGCGCCAGGGCGTGCACATCTGCTCGTAGCGCCTCTGGGGTCGCATTTGCGAAACCAAGCACGAAGCCGTCGCGCTTGAGGGGTTGCATGCTAAATCGCGAGACGGGCAGTATACGCAAGCCTTGTTTTGCAGCCAGTTCGACCACTCCCTGGGCGCTTACCCCCTCCGGCAACCAGGTAACCAGGTGGATGCCAGCCTCTGGTATAGTAACGTCCAGAATATTGCCCAGCTCCTGGTTCAAGGCCTTCACCAGGGCATCGCGCCGCTCCATGTAGAGTCCACGCATCTTGCGTAGGTAGCGCGCGAAATGCCCCTCGGTAATAAAATCGGTCAGGGCCATCTGCTCCAGCAGCGGCAGGTGTACATCGACGAAACGGCGGGTGGCGAGAAAGCCCTCCACCAACTGCGGTGGCACAACCATATATCCCAGGCGCAACGAGGGAAAGAGCACCTTGCTAAAGGTGCCAATATAGATCACGCGCCCAGCACGATCGAGACCATGCAGCGCCTCTAGCGGCCGCCCGCTATAGCGATACTCGCTATCATAGTCATCCTCTACGATCCAGCCTTGCGCCTCTCTCGCCCATTCTAGTAGCTCCAGGCGCCGTCCCAGGCTCATGGTGACCCCGGTAGGAAACTGGTGCGAGGGGGTAACCACGGCCAGGCGTGCTCCGCCTTTAAGCCTTCGTCCAGCCGCCACATCGATGCCCTCGCCATCTACCGGCACAGGTACCATAACAGCTCCTGCGGCCATTAGCGCACCCCTGGCCCCGAAGTAGCCCGGATCTTCTACCCAGGACTGCTCGCCAGGATCAAGCAGTACACGCGCCACCAGGTCGAGTGCGCCTTGCGCACCTGCTGTGAGCACGATCTGTTCAGCCATACAATGTACGCCACGCGTAATGCCAATGTGGGCTGCAATGGCCTCGCGCAAGGGCGCGTAGCCCTGTACGCCCTGGTAACGTGCATAAGCTTGCAATGATTGCCGAGCATGTTTGGCTATCAGCCTGGCCCAGATCTCATAGGGAAAGTACGCCACTTCAGGCTCGCCCACTAGGAACACATCTTTTCCTGGGCTTACCTCTACCTCATGTCCCGCAGCAAACTCGTCGAGTAGGATTTGCCCACGCCTCGCCAGCAAAGCATGCTGAGTCGCTGGCGTCCCCTTCCGACCTTGTTTTAACACCTTCCCGCTTGCCTGCGCCAGTTGCTCCGGCTCTAAAAGAGCCACCCGCGTCCCATCTCCCACCCGGCTCTCCAGATATCCCTCCAGCAATAACTGTTCGTAGGCCAGAGCCGTCGTATTACGCGATACCCCTAGCTGGCTAGCCAGTATCCGCGTCGAGGGAAGACGCGCTCCCGTCTCCAACTGGCCCGCCAGGATTTGCGCCCGCAATCGCTCATAAAGCTGGCGATAAAGTGGCGCCTGCGCGTTCTGATCAAGTATAATCTCCGGTTTATCCACCGGCCTCGCCCGCTTTGGCATAAGTTACTGCTGCTACCTTTCTCATACTCGAACGTGTGGGAACACCCCCGAGCGGTCAGTTGTTCCTGTTTCTCAGCCAGTTGCCATCGCACGAGAACCTTTGGATCAGCCCTCTCGTTTCGGTCTCACACCAGCTCCACAGGCATTTAACGTCACGGTCGTAGCCACTACCCAGGACGGCCAACTTGAGGCTCTGCTCGTTGGCGAAGCATTTCCATGGCGAACCAGGCCAGGTTCAAAGCGGCGTTCACATCCCGGTCGATCACCAGTTCACAGATCTGGCACTCATAGGTGCGGTGTTTGAGCGGCATGCGTTTCTTGACATGCCGGCAACACGAACAGCGTTTGGTCGAAGGAAACCAGCGAGAGGCGATGAAGAGCTCTCCTCCTGCGGTGGCGACCTTGGTCTTCAAGAATTGCAACAGTTGCCCCATCGCTGCATCGGCAACGGCTCTGGCGAGCTTCCGATTGGCCATCATTCCCAGGATGTTGAGGTCTTCGATGCCAATGACCCCACAGGTGCGCGCCACCTCCGTCGTGAATTTGTGCTGCACATCTCGGCGAAGAGTGGCAATTTGCTGATGCTTGCGCGCTACCTTGAGCCGTTGTTTCTCATAATTCTTGCTGAACACGGTTCGCTTGGTTTCCGGGTCTTTCGTCTTCTGTTTTTTACTGAGTTGGCGTTGCAGCTTGCCGAGTTTCTTGAGATGGAGCGCTAATGGCCTTTGGTTCTCAAGCCTGCGTCCATCGCTCACCACAGCTGCTTGCTTTACACCCACATCTACCCCCACCACTGCTTCGGGCGTTGTGGGGCGCTCCCGTGTGATTTCTCCCTGGATGGAGACGTACCAGTGGCCCGCTTCACAGCAGACCGTCGCCCCCAGGATCTTGACTCGTTCGCACACGACGTGCTTGCGCGTGTTTCGCTTCTTCGTGGGAGTGGTGGCTTTCCCCTTTTCGACGAAGCGCAGTTTTTCGGCGACGTTCACCGTTCCCAGTCTGCGTAAGAGCTTGCCTCGGTCCTTCTTCGTTTGGCGTTGATCGAGGATGAAGCGACCCAAGCCAGGAATGGAGACCCAATGGGTCCCCAAGACGAATTTATCGTTGGAGAGATAGAACGACTCGTGCGACTTCCCCTTTTTCTTGTACTGAGGGTAGTTCGCTCGGCCCGCAAAGAAGTTGTCGTAGGCGTTTTTGAGGTCATCGAACGCACCTTCCACCACACACTTCGTCACGTGATAGGTCCACGGATATTCCTGCTCCCGGATCTGGTTGAATTGCTGCTTGAGTGCGAGGGCATGTGGCGGTTTGAGCACGCGCTGCTCTTCAGGAACGATTTCCTGCTCAGCTTTATACGCCTGATACTGCTTTTCCCACTGCTCCCGTCCCCAGTTGTAGATAAATCGCCTGGTGCCACAGGCTCGTTTGAGATACTCCACCTGTTCAGGGGTGGGGTTCATCCGGATCTTGTGCGCGGTTTTCATCCTTCAGCGCCTTTTCTAACGCTTTGCGGTAATTCCGCAGACCATACAATCTCGATGAAAAACAGTGGAGAATGCTCATCACATCCTGGACAAGCTCGTGTTCTGGAGAGAGCGTCTCCGTGTTCATCACGACCAATTCCGTGTGGTGGGTCTCGCACAGGTGCTTGATCAGAGCAAAGCCAAAGCGCGCCAGCCGATCCTGGTGAGCAATGAGCACACGCTCCACTTCTCCTGCCACAATGGCATCCACCAGAGCCAGAAACCGTTTGCGCTCAACATTGAGACCTCCACCGATCTCCACAATCCAGTCGTCCACCACAAGCTGCTTGGAGACCGCGTAGCTCGAGAGCGCTGCCCGTTGGTTCTGCACGTCCGGTCGTTGAGCAGGACTGGACACCCGGCAAGAGGCGATCGTTCGGCGAGCGGCTGGCGGCTTCGGAAGGTTGAGCGCCGTGGCCAGATCGGCCTCAGTATAATAGCGACGCCCAGAAAGCGTTCGTTTGGCTTTGAGCCTGCCTTCCCGGTCCCAGCGCTGCAACGTTTTCACGCTGACACCCACCTGCTTGGCAAACTGTGCGACTGAGTACATATAATAATTTTAGTTCACTTTCACACACGTTGTCAATACCTGGTACATATCTCCCTTTGCTGAAAGCTCTGAAAGTTTTTTTGCTTAAAAATGGCACCTCTATAATAATATAAATTGGTTCTTTTAACAAGTCCATTATTGGTGTATACTACCACCAGATAGAAGATAACTACACGAAACAATCTGATGATATTAAAAGGAGCTTCAATCATGGGAACAAGACTAAACTACGGTAAAGCTGCGCCTGGAGCGATGAGGGCTATGAATGGCTTTGAGACATATATCAACAACTGCGGGCTTGAGGCCTCTTTGAAGGAGCTGGTACGCCTGCGCGCCTCGCAGATCAATGGATGCGCATATTGCGTCAACATGCATAGCTTTGATGCCCGCGAGGGTGGAGACACGGAGCAGCGCCTCTACGCGCTACCCGTCTGGCACGAGACGCCTTTCTTCAGCGACCGCGAGCGCGCCGCCCTCCTCTGGACCGAGAAGCTCACGCTGATCTCCCTCGATCGCGTACCCGATGAGGTCTACGAGCAGGTCCGCCCCCACTTCTCCGATGAAGAACTGGTGAACCTGACCCTGCTCATCGCCACCATCAACGCCTGGAACCGCTTCGGCATCAGCTTTCGCGACGTCCCCTCTGCAAAATAAAGAAAGATTTAAGGGGTGGCGGAGGACGCGCCCTCGGCGCGTCCTCCGCCACCCCTTAAATCAGCAAGAAAATAGCAAGTTGCTTGACTGGATTATTGCCTGGGGCTACCGAATATGTTGTGGGGTCCATGCCGGCATGGACCCCACAACATATTCTGCATCTTCTATTTACTCAGGGACAACCACTAGTTCTTCAGTGGGCTTCTTATGTCCCCACAGCTTATCCCTGTTCAACCGCATACTCCCAAAGAACAGTAGCAGAGCCAGGAGAACGCAGGCCATCCCAATCCAGCCAAGTTGTGTCACCGCGACAGCGCGGAGAGACAGTCCTCCAATGACCGCTCCCCCGGCAATGCCCAGATAGAACATAGAGTTATTCAGGGCCAGAATCACGTTCGCGTGCTCAGGAGCCACGCTCAGGAGGCGATGCTGCTGCGGAATGAAGAGCAACGATCCCGATATCCCCCAGACAAAGAGCGCCAGCAGCCCCCCCAGCCACGTTGTCGTTACCAGCGGAACAACAATTTCCATAATCAATAATAGGACCATGGAGACAAGCAACGGGCGCTGTGAGCCGACACGGTCTGCGATCATACCACCCGACCAGTTGCCAACCACCACGCCCAGGCCAAAGACAACCAGCATACCGCTGAGATCCACAATATGCATATTTTGCTGCAAGAGCGGCCCGATATAGGTATAGATAGTGTAAATTGCCAGGTTCCACAGGAACGCGGGCAGCAAACTCAACACCAGGCGAGGCTGAGTTATGGGTGCGAGGCGCTGCCTCAGCGATACCGCTGGCGGCGTCGCAATTCTGGGCAGGCCGCTGAGCAGAAAGGCCAGAAATCCTATTCCGGCCAGGCCCGCGACCAGGCCAAAGGAGAGGCGCCAGCCAAAATGCTCACCAACCCAGGTTCCCAGCGGAGAGCCAAGGGCAGTCGCGACGGTAAGCCCGATAACAACCAGCGCTAGAGCCTGACCACGCTTCTCTGGCGGAGCAAGCGCGATTCCCATCGTATAGGCCTGCGGCGCATAGATTGCGGCGAAACAGCCAGTCAAGATACGCGTCAGCATCAAGAGCGGAAAGGTCGGCGCCAGGGCTGACCCGACGTTTGCGAGACAGAAAAGACCGAGAGAGACAATCAATACGCGGTGCGGCGACCAGCGCCCGATGAGTACAGCCAACAACGGCGCCCCCAGCCCATAGGTAAGCGAAAAGGCGGTAACCAATTGCCCGGCCACGCTGACCGTAACGCCCGTTTCATGAGCGATCACAGGCAGAACTCCAGCTACGACAAAAGCATCAGTCCCCAGCGCAAACATGCCCAGCGCCAGCAAGAGAATACGCGGATTTATACGAGTCGCCCGGCTGGCTCCAGCCAATGAGCGTTGTTGAGTCATTTGCGACATTAAAATAATAGCCTTTCAATGCGGTGTAATAATTTTTGTTACACCAGGGCATAAAAAAAGAGTTTTATGCCAGCGTCAGCTTGACAGTGTGATAATTGGCACAGCGAGGAATCTGGCGAATAGATCAATCATTCATTCTGCCGAGAAAGGGTAGCGGTGGATGCAAGCGTATCACGCAAAACATCGGCAATCGTTGTGCGCGCCAATTCTTGCTCCATGGCGTCCTGGACATTGGCGTAGATTCCCTGCAAAGCGGAGCCTATGCCGCATCCTATAGGACATTGTGGATTGGGGGGCGTGTGATGGAGCGTGAACATGGTATGCGGCTTAACGACCTGGTATACCTCAAGGAGCGTAATCTCCTCTGGTTTGCGCGCCAGCTTCCAGCCCGCGTTACTCCCGCGCTGTACTCTGACCAGGTGTTGTTTCTCCATCATTCCCAGCAATTCGCGCAGTATGACCGGATTGGTATTGACACTCTCAGCAATTTCTCGCGACGTGGAGAAATCATACTGATCGCCATAATTCGCCATTCTCCGCGCCATCCAGGTCAGGGTATGGACCGCCAGTGTTAAGCGACTATTGCCACTCATACTCTTTTCCTCAATCCACTCTACTGTGGGCCTCACTCCTAAGGTCTCCGGTGTAATGATATTTACTACATCTGGATGTAAGCAATATACCTACATTCACGGAGAATGTCAAGAGGATGAGAAAATTCATCACCTCTCTATCTCGGCTCACAATCTTGCCTTTCCTTTGATGCTGCCGTGATTGATTGGTGACGTAAAGTAAAGTTAGAAGGTTGTACTGTGTAGAAAATAAGGATGGGGCATACCACTATGAGAAATTATCGCTTACTCCCCAGCGCATCTGGTGGAAACCGTCGCCTGGAGACTGAAGTGTATGGCCTGGATCTCCTGAGCGATCCCATGTTAAATCGTGGAACTGCCTTCACAGCGCAGGAGCGCAAGACCTTTCACCTCGACGGTCTCCTGCCATCCGCGATGACGACCATCGATGAGCAGGTCAAACGCGCCTACACCCAGTATCAACAACAAGGGGGCGATGTACAGAAAAATCTGTTTCTAACCGCCCTACAGGACCGTAACGAGGTCCTCTTCTATCGCCTGCTCTCCGAACACCTCTACGAGATGTTACCAATCGTCTATGACCCAACCATCGCCCACGCGATCGAACACTATAGCCATGAATACCGGCGACCACGCGGGGTCTACCTCTCCATCGATCACCCCGAAGACAT
This sequence comes from Ktedonobacter racemifer DSM 44963, assembly GCF_000178855.1. Lineage (GTDB taxonomy): Bacteria > Chloroflexota > Ktedonobacteria > Ktedonobacterales > Ktedonobacteraceae > Ktedonobacter > Ktedonobacter racemifer. The sequence continues at coordinate 268,868 of NZ_ADVG01000003.1, forward strand.
CGAGGCGGCATTTCGCAACTTCGGGGCGCAACCCGATGAGATTGACCTGATTGTGGCGACCGATGCGGAGGAGATCCTTGGTATCGGCGACTGGGGTGTGGGCGGCATCGAGATCTCAGTTGGCAAGCTCGCCGTCTACACCGCCGCCGCTGGCATCGATCCGGCTCGCGTCATTCCAGTCATGCTCGATGTAGGAACCAACCGCGAAAGCCTGCTCAATGATCCCTTCTACCTGGGCAATCGACACGCCAGGGTACGCGGCGCACGCTATGATGCCTTTATCAAAGCCTATATCAAGACCGCAACAAAGCTGTTTCCTCATGCAATGTTGCACTGGGAAGACTTTGGACCTGGGAACGGGCGCCGCATTCTGGAGAAGTACCGCTCACAGATCTGCACCTTCAATGACGATATGCAAGGCACCGGAGCGATCACCCTGGCCGCCTTGTTCTCAGCCATGAAGGTCTCTGGGCAGCCTCTACGCGATCAACGGGTCGTCATCTTTGGCTCGGGCACCGCCGGAATTGGCAATGCCGACCAGATACGCGCCGCCATGATGCGCGAGGGATTATCGCAAGAAGAGGCCACACGACGCTTCTGGTGCGTCGATATCCAGGGCCTCCTCGTCGATAACATGGGCGAGGCGCTCCGTGATTTCCAGGTTGCCTATACCCGTCCAGCCAGCGAGGTATCCGGATGGCAACACGATATGCCCGGTGGAGGCATCAGCCTGGCCGAAGTCGTGCGCCAGGTGCATCCCACCGCTATGATTGGGACCTCGACGGCTCCAGGGACCTTTACCGAGGCCATAGTCAAAGAGATGGCAGCCCATACAGAGCGCCCCATCATCTTCCCCCTCTCCAATCCCACAACCCTGATGGAGGCTACGCCGACCAACTTGCTCGCCTGGACCGATGGACGCGCGCTCGTCGCGACAGGCGTCCCCTGGCATCCCATCACGCTCAAGGGGACAACCTACACGATTGGCCAGGCCAATAACGCCCTCGTATATCCAGGGCTTGGGTTGGGAACGATTGTTTCACGAGCACAGCGTGTCAGCGATGGCATGCTTATGACGGCCGCCAGAGCAGTAGCCAGCCTCGTCGAGGTGAATCAGCCTGGAGCCTCACTCTTGCCACATGTGGAGAACCTACGCGCCGTCTCTGCGACTGTCGCCGTAGAAGTCGCCAAAACAGCCGCTGCCGAAGGACTCGCCAGGGCCAAGCTTCCCAATATCATTCAGCAAGTGCAGGACGCGATGTGGCAGCCTGTCTATCCCCAGGTTGTCGTCAGACAGGAGGTCCATGTATGAGCACGCCTCGTAGGAGCAGTCCGAAAAAGAGCACGCAAACCGTCGTTGAACATGATCTACCCGTTGATACTGGAGCAACTGGTACTCGCCAGGAGACTGATTCCATGGGTGCCATTGATGTTCCAGCAGAGCATTATTGGGGAGCGCAAACCCAGCGCTCCCTTATCCACTTCTCTATTGGCGATGACCACATGCCAAAGGAGGTCTATCATGCCTATGGATATGTGAAGAAGGCGGCAGCCATCGTCAACGCCGAAGCAGGCAAGCTCTCACAGGAGAAAGCAGACCTGATCTGCAAGGTAGCCGATGAAGTGATCAAGGGTACTCTTGATAGTGAGTTCCCTCTGTACGTGTGGCAAACGGGTTCGGGTACTCAGTCAAACATGAACGTGAACGAGGTCATCTCCAACCGCGCAATTCAACTCGCCGGAGGAAAATTAGGCAGCAAAAAGCCTATCCATCCCAACGATGATGTCAACATGTCGCAGTCCTCCAATGACACCTTCCCTACGGCGATGAATATAGCAACCGTGTTCATGTTCACAGAGCATCTCATCCCCAAAGTGGAGGCTCTCATCCAGGCAATGTGGGAGAAGGCTCAGCAGTGGGTTGATGTCGTCAAGATTGGCCGCACCCACCTGCAAGACGCCACTCCTCTCACCGTCGGACAGGAATGGTCGGGCTATGTCACCCAACTCAAGGATGCGCTCGACCTCGTTAAGCAATCCATGAAGGGTCTCTACAGACTCGCCGCAGGTGGAACCGCCGTGGGGACAGGGCTTAACACCTTACCAGACTTTGGACCCAGGATCGCCGCGGAAATTGCCCACCTGACAGGGCATCCCTTTATCACCGCCCCCAACAAATTTGCCGCCCAGGGATCGCTGGACGCCATGGTCAATGCCAGCGCGGCCCTGCGCGCCCTCGTAGTCGCACTCATGAAGATTGCCAACGATCTGCGCTGGCTTGGGTGTGGTCCTCGCGCGGGCCTGCACGAACTGAACATCCCGGCCAATGAGCCAGGCTCCTCCATTATGCCTGGCAAGGTCAATCCCACGCAAGAAGAGGCCATGGTCATGGTGTGTATTCAGGTCATCGGCGATGATAATGTGGTCGCTATCGCTGGCTCTCAAGGAAACTTCGAGCTAAACGCCATGCGACCCATCATCATCAATAATGTGCTCCACTCAGCACGCATCCTGGGCGATGCCTGCGAGAAACTGCGCCAGTACAGCATTGAGGGGATCACGCTAGATGCAAAGAGGATCAATACCTACGTCAATGAGTCGCTGATGCTGGTAACAGCCCTGAGTCCGGTCATAGGCTATGATAAAGCCTCAGCCATCGCCCATAGGGCGTTTGACACTCATACCACCCTGCGCGAGGCCGCGCTTGCCAGCGGCTACATCAGCGCCGACGAGTTTGACCGGGTCGTAGTACCCGCACAGATGGTTGGCAATCCCCACAGGGACCTGCAAGCAACCCGTAAGGACCTTTTTGCAGAAGTAGAGAAAACAAAATCGAGATAGCCCAGGAAGCTCGCTTCCTGGGCTATCTCGGTCTACTTGAGATCGTCATAGAAATGATCCCGACAGGAACGTAAGGCCTGGTTGAGGTAGTACACGCTTTCGTGGAATTGACGCTGAATCAGGAGGGCTGGAAAAGAGAACTCACCCTGCTGCGAGAGTAGTTGAAGAGCGAGTTCAGGTCCATTAATATCAAAGGCAGCAAGCTGGTAGGTCGCAATGCTCTGCCTCTGGTTCTGCCACGCGGAGGTCAGGACCTGCTCAATTTCTTGGTAGGTAAAGTGCTGCTGGTTGGGGAGCCGCTGCTTCGCCCGATACCAGTACATATTCACGCGAGGCGCGTTTAAAAGAAGCAGTGCATGCAGGTGCTCGCTCAACTCAAGGTTGCGCCAGAGGGCCTGTAGATGCAGGATCGAGAACATTTGCGCATCCTGATACTCACCACCCTTGGGATTGCTAGCCTGCGCCATTAGTAGCTGCTCGGTCGCATGCAGGCGCGTGTAGGAGTAATGGAGATTACGTAAAACGACCTCAAGTTGGAGAAGGCAGAGTGCCAACGCGCGAAAAACCTCTTCAAAAGCGGTCTCAACCTGTCCCCTTGCGTGCGGAGGAGGCTCAGTATAGGCGACATCGTACATATCTCCAGGTTGGACATCACCGGAGAGATGAGCATATTCGCTACTGAGCACAGCGCTGGCTACTGAACCAATAGCTAAGGGAATACCCGCATTGAGCATCTCCGAACCCTCATAGAAACAGAGCGTGCTTGCAACCGCCAGATTGCTACTGAGATCTCTAGTCGCGCCCACACAGGCCTGTAAACGCTGCTTGTGCTGTTGCGTAAACTGCATATATGCCTCCCAATTCTTTTCGCTCACAATTATTGAGATAACAACCCGCTGACGTAAATGGGCTTTAGCCCGCCGCAAGCCACGGTTCTTGAGACCGTGGTGAGGCGTGTTCTTGGGCTTGAGCCCTTCTCAAAGGAGTACTTTCTAGAACGTCCGTTTGACAATGTGGCATCAGTCTGGTAGTATCAAAGAGCGATACCATCTACTTCGCGAGAGGAGGTACTGGGCATGGCAAAAGCCTTGAAAACGCTTCGACAGGCGTTACACTATCCGCCGCAGTATGCTGACTACTTCGCGGCAAACCAGCTCCTCTTCAACCGTGTCGTGGCCTTTTATGTTGAGGTCATCCAGGCTCATGAAGGCATCCTCTCTCTCAAGAACAAGGAGGCCCTCACTACCCTGGCGCGACTCACCCATGCGACGGAGAAAAATCCCCGCCCCATCGTGCCACTCTCTGATCTCGCTCCCGATGTCCCTGCTATGTTTCGCCGTGCCGCTATCAATGCGGCCCTTGGCTCCGCGCGCGCCTTTTTCTCCTCGCTCAACACATGGCGAGCACGCAAAGAGAGGCACGAGGCCAAAGCAGGCACAACGGGGAAGAAGAAGCAGCCCTTCAGAGAGCGGCCACCAGTCCCGCCGCGCACCTGGAACAAATCGGCTCCCTTCTACGCCGGCTTGTGGAAAGAACGCACGAGTCACTCCATCACACTCAAAGTCTGGACCGGCTCACGCTGGTCCTGGCTCAAAATCGGGACGCTTTCTCGTGAGCTTCCCGATGGCTTCGAGATGGGCAGTCCGCACCTCGTCCGCAAGGGAGCTCGATGGTGGCTCCATATCCCCATCGAGAAGACATTTGAAGCTCCCGCAAACGTTAGAGAACAACTCACCACTGGCGAGAAGCGGATCTGTGCGGTGGATCTCAATCTCGACCAGCATCTCGCCGTCTGCAGCGTCCAAACCGTTGACGGCACCATCCTGGCCACCTCCTTCATTGGGAATGGCACAGCGATAGCGGGCTGTAGGAAGAAACTGCTTGGACGCATTGCACGCAACCGATCTCAGACCGGCATCCTGGCCGAAGGGGAACAGGACAATGTGGCGCTCTGGCGCAAGATCAGGCACCTCGATGAGCACATCGCGCACCAGGTAAGCGCCCGCATTGTTCAGTTTGCTCTGAAGCAGCACGCCAGCATCCTGGTGTTCGAGCATCTGGGCTCCCTACGCCCGGCCAAAGGGCGGTATTCGCGCCGCGGCAACCTCAAGCGCGCCTACTGGATGAAAGGGCGCATCTTCAGGTACTCGAAGTATAAGGCGTGGAACGCAGGCGGGATCATCACCTGCCGCGTCAATCCGCGCAATACGAGTCGGGAGTGCCATCGCTGCCATGGGCTCGTCATTCGTTACCAGGAGGGCGAACCAGTTGAGGGATACACACCCGGGGCGCCCCTGTGCCTGTGCCCACAGTGCCAGATGCGCGGCCATGCGGATCGCAATGCCAGTCTGAATATCGGGCAGCGCTTGCTCAAGCGCATGCAAGACCCATTGAAGGAAAAGCCTCATGCTTGTTCGCGACGTGCGACGAGGGAGCCGAAAGGCTCAGGTGTTGGGATCTCCCAGGATGCCAAACGCCACCAGAGACCATCTCTTCCTGTGGCAAGGCGTGGAGATCATGCCAACGAGCATGGCACCGCCCAGAGAGGAAGGCGCCGGATGGGTGCGCCCCTCTTAGATATTGCGTCCCAACTACGGATGCACTTTGAGTAGTGGCCAGGCCACACCTCTCACGCATCCGACTACGGCACAGTGTCAGAAGCTGCTCGGCTTCAGCCGATGCTGAGTGTCACTAGAGGTAGCATACTGCCCCGCCCCAAAGTGGACTATAGCGCTTCACCTACATTTAAACAGGCAAACGAAAGCGAGATGGTTGAGGAAGTGACCTTCTCCAACCATCTCGCTTTTCCTATGCTATTGCGCTCGCCCACCTTAGCTCTCAGACCCGCCTGGTTCGCGTGAAGCATCTTCTGTCTCCTCCACCAATACGTCTTGCGCCTCAACTTTGATCATACGCAAGAAGGCCTCGACCGTCTCAACGGCCTCATCGGCGCTGGGCAATGTCTGCTCCTGTGCTGGCTCCTGGCGCTGTCGCTTCCAGGGCAGGCGGGCAAAGATCCTCTGAGCCACGCCCTCTTCCGCCTGCATAGAAGCGGCGTTCTCTGCCTGAGCCGCCACGGAGGTATTGCCATAGTAACAACGTGTACAGATCAACCACGTCTGCGCCGCCCCGCTCAACCCGGTATGCGTGCGTCCACTCTCAACCACATGCCGCTCACAGGCCCCACCCCCACAACGCGAGCAGACCGCGCAGGCCATATGTGCAGCCGTCGAACCTTCACAAATACACTGGTAACAGATCACGCTTAGCCTCCTCTGGTTTTCTGAGTGAATAGCCTCCAATTTCAGCACCTGCCATCCCCTTTCGACCACTCGCCAGCAAAACTATGAAATCCTCCCCCAGAAGTAGGGGCCAGGCATAATCTATGCTTTCCTTTTAAAGTCTTTGGGATCCCGCAAATAAGCATCAAGGTTTAGCACTTACATAGGAGCAGGCATTGACATATAGGAGTGGGAGTTGGTTTGGGACCTGAGGTGGGGGTTGGTCTGGGACCTGGCGAAGTTGCCGTCGCCGTAGGCAATACATTGGCCGTTGGGGATGGAGTCACTCGCGCTTTCTGCGTGGCGGTTGGCAAGGGTGTAATCGTTGATTGCGCCACCGGTACTTGTGTTTGTGTCTTTGTCGCAGCCATAGACGGCGCGGTCGCGGGGAAGGTAGGTCTCTGTTCCTGTTTGCCTGATGACAAGAATTGAAGCAGCAGGCCGATGCTAAGAAGCAGCACACAGGCGAGAGCCAGAAAGCTCCCTATGAGAACGACCTTTCTGCTACGCTGAGTCGGCGTTTTTGTCTGAACCAGGGAAGGCTCTTTCTGGGTAATCTGGAAGGTGCTCTCTGGAGCTTCCATTATGGGCGCGTTGCTTGTCTGAGGGAGTATAAGGGGCGCTGGTTTGTCCGTCCCACGCTCCTGAGCCTCCGGCCGAACATTGCCGCCCTTCGGCCTGGGCGGCGTAGCGACAGCGATACTCTCTCTGGGTGAAAGAGGGCTACTCTTCTTGTTCTTGCTTGTCAGCAGGGAAGCGGGTGTGGATGCCCCTTTTTCTCCAGTTAAAAGTGGTAGGAGCATCTCTAGAGATGGGTTCATTGTTACATTCACGTGACCTGCGGTAAGAGCCTCGATAAAGACGGCAACGTTCTCGTGACGCTCCAAAGGATCATCTGCCAGGGCTTTAAGTAATGCATCATCTAAATAACGGGGCAATGCAGGAACAATGTGCGACGGTAGGACAGGATAAATCTGGGTAAACTGGCCTTCGGTGAAGGTGGTGGCCGCATGCGGAGGCTCACCAGTCAGCAGTTCATACGCCATAAATCCCAGGGCATATTGATCGCTCTCTCTACGGGAAGTGCCATTGTTTTGTTCAGGCGCCTGATACTGGCTATCCTCTTGCTCAAGTTGGGAGTGGGAAAAATAACTTTTGAGCAAGCTTGGCGGGATAAAGTCCGCTAGCATAGCCTCATCCTGGGCATTAAAAAGCACATTTTCTGGTTTGAGGTGTGTGTGTACCACGTTCCACCCATGTGTATACGCGAGCGCCTGTCCTACCTGCATGAGGATCAGGAAAGAGTTCTCCAATGTGAGAGGTCTGACACTCTTGAGGCGCTGACGTAACGAGCCATTAGGCGCATAACGACTGATGAGATACGGGTTGCCATGCTCAATACCTCCATCGAGAAGAGAATTAAGAAAGGGATGGCGCAGTTGTATTAATTGATCTACTTCGTTATAAAAAAACTCTTGATCTATCCCTGAATCCAGAGAATCGAAGATCTTAATGGTCACTTTCTCTGTAGGTGCCGTTATCGGTCGGGCTAGATAGAGACTACTCTTCGTTTTCTTCGCGAGTTGGGTGACGAGTCGATATCCACGAAATTGTTCGTTCATCTGTAAAACCTCATCATACAGTGCTTCGAGCGAATGCCTTTCCCCTGGCGATCAACTATAATTCCTCGTGCTCTTCAATCTTTAAAGAATAAATGGCAAGCTTTTCACAATCGCACAAGAGCACCCCAGAATATGGGCATTCTTAAACCTAAGGCTATTATACCTATCTCAAAATAGTTTCTGACCCCGCCGCTTAGAATGTAGCCTGATGGTACCACTTTTTAGCGACATACATGCACTAATGCAAGAGTTTAAAAAGTAGCGTGAAAGAGAGCATTTTGATAGAAACTTATGACACATCAAGTAAATTGTATTTATCGCACTATAAATAAAGCCGCTATCCCATCCCTGACGTGCTATGATAAAGTAGCATTATGCGACAAATATGCAGAGGAGAGACGATACTATTATGACATCGCTGCAACAGGGAGAGCTATGGGAGCTTTCGCGCCGCCTGATCGGCTTTAATACCGTTAGCGCGCTCAGCAATCTAGAGGCCGCCGAGTATCTTGCCAGCTATCTTGAGGAGAGCGGCCTGACGGTGAAGGTGGCTCGCGACGAGATCGAGGGCGTCACCAAGGCCTCGGTGATCGCCTGGGCTGGTCCCGCGGTCGAGGGCGGCCTGATTATCTCGGGCCATATCGATGTCGTTCCCTTCGAGGGCCAGCCCGGCTGGAAGTCGGACCCGCTGGAGTTGATTACGGACGGCGAGAAGTTGTATGGCCGTGGCGTCACAGATATGAAGGTCTTTATCGCCCAGGCCATCCTGGCCGCGAAGCGGCAGGACCTCAGCAAACTGCGCCGCCCCCTGATGTTTATCCTGACATATGATGAGGAGGTCGCGGGCCAGGGCTCGCAGCGCCTCGTCAAGCAGTTGCCAAGCATACTCCAGGGCTTTCCCCTGCCCAGGACCGCCCTCATCGGCGAGCCGACGAACTTTGAGATCTTCCCTGCCCACAAGGGTTACGCGACCTTCAAGATCTCCGTTCGCGGCCAGGGAGGCCACAGCAGTGCCGCCGACCGTGGCCTGAACGCCATTAACCGCATGAGCGACGTCATTCAGATCATCAAGGAGACCGGGCTTGAGCTAAAGCAGCAGGTTACGGCCGAAAACCTGCGCCTCTTCCCTGAGAATCCCTCGACGGCCTTCAATAATGGCGTTATCCAGGGTGGCCTCGCCGCGAATATGATCGCCGAGACTTGCGAGTTGACGACCAGCATGCGTGTCGCGCCCGGCGATAACGTCGAGCAGGTCATCGCGACTCTGCGCGAGCGTATCGAGCGTGAGATCTCACAGGAGATGCGCAAGGCCGCGCCCGAGTGTGGCGCCTGGGTCAGCGATGCCATCTCAGTCCCTCCACTGAACTCGCCCGCCAATGATCCCTTCATCGAGGTCCTGGGCCGTGTGATGGGGCAGCGTAGCGAGCACGGCGCGCCCTACGCCACCGATGGCGGTCCCTTCCAGGCTATCGGCATCAATTCTTACATCTGCGGCCCCGGCCTCATCGAGCAAGCCCACCAGCCCAACGAGAGCCTGCCAGTTGAGCACTTCCACTCCGGCCAGGAGCGCCTTGAACGCCTTATCCAGGCATGGTGTATGCAATCATAATATGCCACACCCAGGCCGTAAGATCATTCATATCGATATGGACGCCTTCTACGCCTCCATTGAGCAGCGCGACCGCCCGGAGCTACGTGGCAAACCGGTCATCGTCGGCGGCGACCCCAATCGCCGTGGCGTGGTCGCGACCTGCTCATATGAGGCACGCCGCTTTGGCATCCACTCCGCGATGCCCTCGCGCACGGCCTTCAAGCGCTGCCCACACGCCATCTTTGTCCCGCCACGCTTCGAGGTCTACCGCGCCGTCTCTACGCAGATCATGCAGATCTTCCACGACTACACCGAACTGGTCGAGCCTCTCTCACTCGATGAGGCCTTCCTGGATGTGACTCACAACAAATTCAACATCCCCTCCGCCACCCACGTCGCACGCGAGATCAAGCAGCGCATCTACGAACACACCCAACTCACGGCCTCCGCCGGCGTCTCCTATAACAAGTTTATTGCCAAATTAGCTTCTGACTATAAGAAGCCCGATGGTCTGACGGTCATCACACCCCAGCAGGCCTCACGCTTCCTTGAAAGCCTCCCCATCCAAAAATTCTTTGGCGTAGGGCGCGTCACCGCCTCGCGCTTCCAGGAGCATGGCATCCATACCGGGGCGGATCTCAAGAGCTTGAGCGAGGAACGCCTGCGCGAACTCTTCCAGGAGCGCGGCAGCATGTTCTATCGCTATGTGCGTGGAGAGGACGAGCGCTCGGTCGAACCCATCCGCGTGCGCAAATCGGTCGGTAAAGAGACAACTCTGGCGGAGGATCTCGCCCTGGCAGAGCATGCAGAAGTCATACGCATCCTCACAGACCTCGCCGAGAAGGTCGAGCGCCGCCTGGTCGAACTCGATCTCCAGGCCAAAACCGTGGTCCTCAAACTCCGCTGGAGCGACTTCCAGCTCATGACGCGCCGTGCCACGCTCCCTCAAGCCTTCCAGGCGAAAGAGGTCATGCTCCAGCATATTCAAGACCTCCTTGATCAAGTTGGTCCCCAGGGCCATGTACGCCTCCTCGGCGTCACCGTCTCCCAGCTCGAAAAGCGCGGCACCCCAGCTCACCACACTCCCACCCTCTGGGACCTTGTATAGAGTAAGGAATGAGATGGTAGCCTGGCGCAGCCAGGCTACCATCTCATTCCTTACTCTATATCCACTGCCACAGTCAGGGAGCGGCGCGACCAGTCACGCAGGTCCTCGTTGGAGCGGGGGGCATACTTGGAGAAGACGAGCTGGCGCGCTCGTGCATCCTCCTCGCTGCCCTCAGCCACTACCCGCCCTCGCCCCTGCTTACGTGTGGTCTTGATACGCACCTCCACCTCGGGCTGGCGCTGAATGTTCTTGACCCAGTCCGCCTTGTCACGACCTCCAGAGAGCATGTAGAGCGTTGAACCCACCAGGGCGAACCAGATCTCGATGGTGTGCGCCTTGCCGCTCTTACGCCCCGTCGTCGTGAGATAACAAAAATTCTCGCTTACATACATCTGTAACACTTCTTGCATCCCGGCAATCCTTTCGTCCCAATGCAGTACGCTTACTCTGAGACCTGCTCCAGCACGTAGGGCAGGCCCTCTATCTGCTGGTGAGCCTGGCGTGGCCCCCGCATCCGCACCGTTACTGGCGCCACGACCGCCCCCACCTCCGTTGGATACCAGGATCGGCCAATCTCCACCACGATCAAGCGTCCATCCAGGTCGCCTATGGCGGCAAATTGTGGACCCTCGCTCCCACGAAAAGCCGATTGCGCAAAGTCGCGCTTCAACACCTCAACCTCGGCTGGCACAGAATGGACCGGCAGACCAATCTCGCTGACACGTAGCAGGTCCCGCGCCGGCTCAAAAGCTCCCGGCGCATCATTCTCCAGATCATGTAACGCAATAAACTCGACGTTATTGCCGGCAGGATCATAAAAGTAGACCGAAGAGTTATTCCAGGACCCAAAGAGAAAGCGATTCTGACCATTCTGCGTTATTGGCTCTGTCAAGGCACTGATCCAGGCATAAGCAGCCTCAAACTTATTGCGCGGAATGGTAAAGGCGAAATGATAAACGCTATCCGCCTGCTCCGTCACGCGAAACGTCACACGTGTCGCCCCCGCGTCAAAGGTAAAGCTCTTCGCATCCTCCTCTACCAGGGGTAGACGAAAGGTATCTATATAAAAGGAACGCAATTCCTTGAGCTTATGTGTTGCAAGCTCTAAATGCGTAAATCGCATACTGACCAGCCCTCCAATACAATGTGAGAAGTGAGTGTTAGATGATAACCACTCGCGGTGCATATAGCATACCAGAAGCACAAGCGACCCACACTGTACGGAGGGGAAGGAAACAACTGTCCAAAAGGGCTAATAGGCCACGCTTTTAGTCCACGACAGGGGTGGCAACGCGCAGGCGCATGCTAAAGCAACTGCCTTCACCCAGGCGACTCTCGACGGAGATCTCTCCACCCATCGCCTCAATCCACTCTTTACAGAGCGCAAGGCCCAGGCCCGCGCCTCCGCGTGTATGACTTCCAGTATGCGTTGCCTGGTAGAAACGCTCCCAGATATGAGGGATATCTTCAGCAGCAATCCCTTCGCCCGTATCCTTTACCTGTAACACGACCCATTCCCTTTCTTGATAACCTGCGACCGCGATCATTCCGCCTGGAGGCGTGTGCCGTAACGCGTTATGAATAAGGTTATGGAATGCCTGCTCCAGGCGCATGGCGTCACCCATGACTGACGGCAATTCGGGCGCAAGTTCTACGATCATCTCAATATGATTTGTCTGCCTCACTAGAGACGCCCGTGCTTCAACAATACGCGACGCCAGGGAGAAAATATCTATGGATTCCTGGCGCAAGGTAAGTCGTTCGACCTCTTCACGCGAGAGGGTAAACAGATCATCAACTTGAGTTTGCAGGTGCAATATCTCTTCCTCCATGACCTGGAGGTTGCGCTGTAAGGCTGGCATGGGTTGCTCTTGCCAGTGCCCAAGCGTGATTTCAAGATAGCTACGCAACGTTGCTATTGGTGTACGCAACTCATGTGAGACGTTTGCCATGAGCTGACGCCGCTCTTGCAGTAGGTTTGTCACAGTATCACGTTCCTGCTGTAGCTCTACTACGACCCGCCGCAAATCGTCCATAGTCTCCTCCAACGTCTCAGCCATCGCGTTGAAGTCACTTTGCAGTTGAGCAACCTCATCTTCGCCCTCCACCTGGATGCGCATAGCATAGTTGCCTTGACGAAACGCCCCTGTAGCGATTGCCAGGGCTTTAAGACGAGGTTTGGTGCGCCGCACGATGACGTAGGCAATGATAATTGAGAGCGGCAGCATCAGAAGTAAAACGCAACCGCCGAGCAGGGCCATACCTAATACTATCAGAATCACCAGCGATAGATCGGCTGTGACAATAGAGGCCCATAATATACCCGCAATTATAAATATGGCGATAAAAAACAACGCACCAGAGAGATGCGCATGCGTAAATGCCCAGAGCAGCCGCCTCCTCCGCAACTGGTTCCAGTTCAGCCAGAGCCGCATTCCTCCTCGCGTAACGACAAAGGCGCATAGATTACAAACGCTCGCGATGCCTACCGCCTGTTCTGCGGTAAACTTCCAATGCGTGGCAGGAGCCAATCCGCCACCCGGCAGTAGGTCTAGCGACCACGTAATCCCGCCAAAGACAAGGCTCCATAGTATTCCTGACCCGGCTTCGACCAGCATCCGCCCCCAATGTCTCTGCTTGAATAGTGGGAAGCGCAGCCCATAGAGGAACATGCATAATGGCCCCACTATAAATAGGAAGAGCGAACGCAATACGGAAGGTGCGACCAGGACGGTCAGCACCACCAGTCCCGCCCAGACACACCCGGCCAGAAGTAACATTTCCAGCATCGCTCGCCAGTATCGTTCTGCCCATAAAGCCGCACGCTGCGAACGCCATAGAGATGTCATCAACTTCATGCTCCCTGCTTTCTGGCCCGCCAGCGATAGCCAATGCCCCAGACGGTCTCAATGCAGTCTCCCAGCATACCCAACTTCTGCCGCAAACGCTTGACCGTTGTATCAACTGCGCGCTCAGTCACATTAGCCTCGCTCTGCCAGACAAGATCCAGTAAGTATGGCCGGTGAAACGCGCGCCCTGGATTACGCAATAACAGGTGCAGGAGCGCAAACTCATTCGGACTGAGATCGAGCTCCACCCCTTCTAACATCGCCTGGTGTATCTCTAGATTCAAACTCAATCCTTCATATACCAGGACCTGGGCCGCCGCTAACGTACGATCGGCTCGCAACATCTGCTCCAACAGCTCAGTGCGCCGCAGCATGGCGCGGACGCGTGCAAGCAACTCACGCATACTAAAAGGCTTGGTCAAATAGTCGTCTGCGCCAACTTCCAGGCCGATCACACGGTCAATCTCCTCGCTGCGCGCGGTCAGCATTAAGACTGGCGTTGGTGCCACCTGCCGCATGCGCCGCAAGACCTCCAGGCCATCTAGTTCGGGGAGCATCCAATCCAGGATAACCAGGTCTGGTCGCTCTTTGTTGTGCATAGACAGGGCGCTCTTCCCATCGCCTACATGGAAGACCCAGTAATCCTGCGCCTCCAACTCCTGTTTAATGGCCCGCGCCAATTCTGGCGCATCCTCTACCAGTAATATGCTTGTCATCGCCCCGATCCTTATAGCAAGATGCAGAAAATTGACCGACGCGTGCTAAAGCACGCGTCGTGCCATACGCCTCTATGATCTCCGTCCCTGTTGCCATCGCAAAAGCAACGGTAACAAAAGCATAACCAGGAACGCGACACAGATCAAGAGCAGCATGCTTTCGATGCCCTGCAAGGTTGTAACTCCCTCGATACCTGGATTACAGACGCCCTCGTGCTTCGCAGCATTAAAGAAAGCGGTACACATGTAGCTTCCAACTGGCGTCAGTGGCGTCTCACTAAGCGATGGGATACCAAAGCCAGGCAGCAGGTTGCCCCAGAACCAGTACCCGACAAAGAGAAACTGGTAGAGTGGCGTCCACATGAGCGCCGGACAGGCAAGCGAGAAGGATGCTATAAAGAAAATTCCGGGCAGGACAATGGTGGCAAAGGCCACCAGGGCGATGGGCAGACCCGCCAGTGTTTGCCAGCGCCCCAGCAAGTAGCCCACACCGACGCTGTAGACAATAATAACAGGCAGCAACGTTGCCAGCGTGCTCCCTATATATTTGCCAAACAAACGCATGGAGGAGGGGGAGCGATACGTCGTAAGCAGTTCGTCTACGCGTGTGCGCCGATCCCGCGAGAGACGGTCCGCCAGCAAAATGCCGACCGCGATAGCCAGGATCGAATGCATCTCCATCGTCCAGTAGACAATCGCCTCTCCCACTGATGAAGAGATTGGGCGTCCCCATGGCTGGTGAAACTGGCTTAGAATCAATCCCAACGCCAGGCAGGTAATCCAGATGGCAGGCCGACGCGCCTGCATACGAAACTCATAGCGTAGTGCTCCCAGGAAAACATCAAGCTGGTTCATCATTTTCAATCCTTTGCTACAAACTTACTACTACGCAGGTCTTCCCGCGACCAGGTCATCAGGGCGTTGCTCGCGCATCAGCCAGATATACCCATCCTCTAAGCTCGGTTCCACTGCAAGCGCGTTGGGAGCAGGAGCCTCCTCGCTTACAATGCGGTAGAGTACCAAAGGACCATTATGCAATGCCGAAACAACAGTCAGTGCCTTGTCTGGCCTCTCCCCTGTTGGTAGCGACATCTGCCATACCCGTCCCTGAGCTTGCTGAAGCAACTGGGAGAGCGTTCCTTGAAACACGACGCGCCCGGCGCGCATCACAGCCAGGTTCTGGCAGGTTTGCGCGATATCCTCAACAATATGCGTCGAAAGCAACACCGTTCGCTGGCCGCCCAGATCCGAGAGCAAATTGCGAAAACGGATGCGCTCCTCAGGGTCAAGGCCCGCCGTTGGCTCGTCAACGATGATAAACTCTGGATTGTTTACCAGCGCCTGGGCAATGCCTACGCGGCGTTTCATACCACCAGAGTATGTCTTGAGCTTGCGGTTCGCGACATTGCTCAAGGCGACCATTTCCAATAGCTCCTCCACCTGTTGCCTGCGTGCCTGCCGATCAGGCACTCCTTTCAGGATTGCTACATAATCCAGAAACTCACGGGCTGAAAGGTCAGGATACATCCCCAGGTCCTGAGGTAGATAGCCCAGGGTACCCTTAATCTCGTCGCGTCCTCGTTCTGTTGTACCATCATAAGGGCCAACACGAATGCTGCCACTCGTTGGCCGCAGAATGCCAGCCAGGGTCCGCATCAAGGTTGTCTTGCCCGCGCCATTAGGTCCTAGCAGGCCAAACATACCACCAGGGATCGTCAAATGCAGGTTCTGTAATGCTTTTACGCCACCACGATACTCTTTATGTAGAGCAGAGATTTCGATGCGCATAACCATAACTCCTTATAGAATTTCTTGTCCAATCTTATTCTTCGCTCGCGCTCTCCATCAGCAGTGCTTCGGTATTGTGTAGAAGAAACCAGCCAACAATTAGCAGGATGAAAGCAGTAGCCGTGACCTCTCCACGATTGAGCAACCAGAAATCAATCGTAGGAGCCAGCGTGGTTGGGAAGAGGAACAGAGGCTTCAGCCAATCAATAAAGATGAAGTAACCATAGAAGATGGCCTCGATAATCCAGAGACCGGCCAGGATGGCGCCGCTCGCCATGCGGCTACGTAGGAGTAAGGCCAGGCAGAGGCCAACAGCAGAGAACCACAGCAACGGTGCCAGCCAGGTACATTGTTCAGCGAGCACCTGGGGGATAACACCCCAGGTTCGCACCTGCACGGGAATGCGCCAATATTTCCAATGGTAGATGAAGGTGCTCGCCACAAGTGAGACAATTCCGACCCAGCCTATCACCATGCCCAGGCGCGCACTGACCGTGAAGCGATACTTGCGTGGCATCGTCAACTGCAACTCAACAGCCGGATCGTAGCTTACAAGCGAGGCGACGATAACACCCGCCGCCATAGGCAGTAACATCTCCAGGCCACCCGTGAAGATCTGCGCTATTCTAAGCGGCAGAACATGCATCAACGCCAACAAAAAACCTACTACAGCCAGGCCCACAACGATGAGCAATGGCGTCAAAAATGCCCAGCGCCCCACCAAGCGGAGTTCGTAACGTAGTTGATCAAGTGCCATATCTTCCCTCCTCGTAACATGCCTGTTGCACTCATGCCCCAGCGCTTTTCACTAGCGTTCACGCATTCCCAACAAGCTTCACTGTTAGAGTACAAGAAAGACATGGCACGAAAATCACATCTTTGTCGCAAAACTGTGACGAGGAAAAATTAAAAAAAGTGCTACTGGTGTACGCGCCTACTTTCACTTCGGAAAGTAGGCGCGTACACCAGTAGCGCCGAGCAGTAGTACTGCCTCTAAAGCTGCTTCACCTCCCACTCGCGCAGGAGACGCAGGGTTCTCTGTATCATACGCTCAAAGCCCCTGGCCCCAGAAGAGGGCTGGAGCGAGGCCACAAGCGCGGTATGCCAGACCTCGCGGAGCGCGACAAACGCGGGAATGCTCGCCAGGTCCACCTCAGCCAGTGGACGAACTTCGGTATAGCCCTTGAGGAAGGACTGCCAGAGTGTATCGTCGGGGTCCATGTTATAAAAGCCCTCGCACCAGCGTACCACAGCCAGATCATAGGCCCGCCAGCCCGGCGCGCAACAATCGAAATCAAAGAGGGTAATCGTACCGTCTTCGTCCATATGCTCATTCAGTATATGGCTATCCCCATGACAGACACCCCAGTCTAAGCCCTGTGCCGCAAGTTGCTGTATCAGCGCTCGCAGGCACTCCACCAGTTCCTCCAGATAAGCCCAATCACTGGCAGAACCAGTATAGAGCGGCTGAATCGTCTGAAGCGATTGATCAGCGAGGAGCGTGAGGTCCAGGGAAGCACGTTGCTGGGCGCTTGTAAACTCATTGGTGGCGTTATGCATAGCTCCCATCATACGACCATGCAGATAACTATCCCTGGCACCATGCCGGTCCAGCTCCACGCCCGGTGCGTACGTGAATAACACTATCTGCCGTAGTCCCTCGGGTGCCTGGAGCGTACAGACAAAGCTGCCATCCCTCTGAGGCACAGGCATGGAGACTGGAATCCCCCTTTGGTCGAGATAGCGCACAACATCAATCTCATACAGCACATCCGAGAGCGAGCGCCAGCCCGCGCGATAGACACGCAAGATATACTTCGTCGTGCCTGACTGTACCAGATAGGTATCGTTGACACCACGAGTCAGGAAGAGGCAACTGACCTGCTCATCCAGGCCATACAGGGATAGCACCTCGGCAAGCAGGGCCTCCGGCGCGAGGATAGAATGCGTTACGGGGAAAGGAACACTAAAAGCTGGCCTATCCGCCAGCGTATCTAATATATGAGGCATGATAGCTCTCTCCATCTTGTTGTAGAGTATATTCAACAGGATCGAAAGCTCTCGCCATCACGCCTCATCAATGAAGTATGTACACAACCTGTAGGGTCCATGCTTGCATGGACTAAAAAACGTACGGCGTGACAGGAGGCATTCGCATCAAAATGAGGGATATTATTGTGGTCTTCATAGGCACCTCCCCTGGACGCATCTGTCACGCCGTCCATGCGTAGATAGAGAACCGCTTGATGCAGAAGCGGGCTGACAAGATATTATTGTACCATGAAGAGAGCAGGTAGATAATGGGAATGCAACATAAGTTCTGGCTTTTGAGAGAAGATCAATACACATATACAGTATGGCAGGACCTGGCGTCTCAGTGTGACGCCCCTGTAAGTTTACATGAGGATATCTTGCGCTATTTCTTTGACTCTCTGCAATGGATACCCACACTCAATCCCGCAAAGCCAGGGCTACCAACAGGCTATGGTCTGAACTGGTGGGGTCCAACCATAATTAATCAGACGGGTGGCTCAGTATTTTATCGCGTGTGGAGCGCGTGGAGTCAACTTCTCTCATGCGGTCCAGAAAAGTTACGGCTACAAGGCGCTTTTACCTGGCAATGGCCCTTTCCTGAATCAGAACATCTTTTAGAGGAAGACCAGATACATATCCTAGGGTGCTATGAAACGCTGGATATTAATCGAGACGAGCTGATAAGCATCTGCACTACCTTTGCGGGGTTTGGAGAACAGGCAGCAACAGGAGAATTCTTTATTCTTCATGAGGGCATCTAGCGCGGCATGGTCAGGCTGGCAGCAATTATGCTCCTATTAAACGCTCAAACTCGAGGCACTGAGCGGTAAATGACATGAAATGCCATTTACCGCTCAGTGCCTCGAGTTTTGCATTGTGCACTACATGCTGAGTGTACAATGTGTGTTATATTGTGGTATATATTTGTAAGTAGTATTTACAGCAGTAAGAGCGTGTAAGTACAAAGTTGCAGAATAATTCAAATCATATAGGAAGAAATAGCAGGAGGAAACCCCACAATGAAAATTGTTCGTTTTGAGGAGTATGGTGGTCCGCTTGTTATTGTGGATGAACCTGAGCCTGAACTACAAAAAGGGCAGCTCCTCATAAAAATGTCTTATACCGCCATAAACATGCGCGATATAAATATTCGTGCTGGTTTATTCCGAAACTTTCCGCCGCCGATGGGCGTGACATCACACATTCTTGGAAATGAAGGTTCTGGTATTGTTGTAGCATCAGCTGGCGAACAGGAGATCTACCCGCTTGGAACACCGGTCATCTTTCGTGAAGCCTATCATCTTCCGCATGGAGGAACGTGGCAGGAATATGTCGTCGCGACTCCTCAGGATGTTGTACTTCTTCCTGAAGGGAAGGATGTACGCCAGGCGGCGGCTTTGCGTACTGCCTACCAATCTGCGTACCTCGCGCTTGAAATTGGAGGGTTTTCTTTCACTGATGCGTCAGAGCAGGTTGTGCTTGCGACAGCCGTTGGAAGTGGAACGGGAAACGCCGCACTACAAATAGCACGCGCCTATGGGGCAAAGCAGGTGATTTCCACAGCGGGTAGCAGCGCGAAAGCAAACAAGGCACAAGAGCTAGGCTTCCATGAGGTAATCGATCTCTCCCGTGAAACGCTGGTGGAGGGCGTCAAGCGGCTCACGAATAGCGAAGGGACTGATGTAGCGCTGGATGTTTTGGGAGGCCCATATATTGCTCAGGCTCTTTCAACATTAAAAATAGGCAAAACTCTGGTCGTCATCGGCAATGCCGCAGGCGATTTTCAGATATCACTCTCCATCTTTGAGTTGATGGCGAAACGAAGAAGCATGCGCTCGTTAAATGTGATCCTGACTCCTCTTCCTGAACGAGCACATGCGCTGCAAGAAATTCTGCGACTCTGGCAAACAGACGCGATCACTCCTCTTGTCGATAGAGTGTTTCCCTTTACAGAAGTTGAAGAAGCACAACGTTACTATACAGACCATCGGCCCCTTGGCAAGGTGCTCCTTTCGTTTGAGTAGAGGCATCCACGTCAAGAGGTGACACGGATCCACTACGTGGACTCAAAGTACTGTCCCTTTTCAGATAACGTGACTTTGCTGGTAGATGAGCCATGAGGAAATTTTTCCAGAAGGAGAATAGGATGCCATTGAGCGAAGATATCCTTCAAAGATTGGAAACGCTGGAGTCAGAGAACATGATCAGGAGGCTCATGGCCGACTACACCGAGGTACGAGACCGAAATATAGGTGAAGGCGATTATATCTCGAACCTCTTTACCCCTGATGGGATCTGGGAGGGAACCGGACAATTTGAAAAAACGCTTGGTCGTTTCGAGGGGCGTGAAGCGATCAGGCAGCGCTTTTCGCAAAAGCTTCCATTCGCGATACACTATCTGACAAATGAATGCATAACGGTAAACGGTGAAACTGCGGTTGGGAAATGGAAATTGTGGCACCCCTCCACGATTCAGGGACGTGCTATGTGGGTTGCTGGACACTATCACAATAACTTTATCCGTATAGACGAGGTGTGGAAATTCCGGCACCTACGTATCAGCGCTATTTTTGTCGCTCCTTACGAAGAAGGTTGGGCAAAGATACCGGATTGACCAGGCGACGACTAAAGGAATAGAACACGCAGCGAAACTGAAGCTGGTTGATACCAGGACGCATCCCTCTGGTGTCACCGTCCTGGTATCAACCAGCCCCAAAAGTAGCAATACTTCCCATGCACCCGTTCTCAGCTCGCTAAAAAGATGCAACAGAGCATGCGCACTGCGGGAGTGCAGGATTATCAAGCGTGGCGCAAAAATGCCTGAACTGAAGCCATCGCCTCATTATATCTATCCCTATGAATGCAATGTCCAGCACCTTGTATATACGCAACCTCTCCGTTATGCCAGAGGCTACTGGCTTCCTGCGCAATGTTAGGCGTGACAATGGCACCTGCTTCAGGATCGCCTGTAACCAGCAGAACCGGGCAGGCAATACGTGCCAACACCTCACGCCAGGGAATATTTGCCTGCCAATGGTGAAATACCTCGGGGTTGAACTCAACCTTTGAATCTGCCCAGGGAGCAAGCTCAGCCTCACCCCAGTTGGGGTTGTCCTTTCTGGCCACGACCAGTCGCTCTTCTGGTGAAAGCGCTCTCAGATTCAGAATCCACTGCAACGTCTGCTGAAATCCGGGCGCTAGTTCATCATCGCGCTTTTCAGCCTGAGGCTCATCCCGAAAAGGCGGATCTTCCAACACAATAGCCCGCACACGTTCAGGAACCTGAGCGGCCAAAACAGCCGCAGTCATCGCACCCCTGGAATGACCAAATACATAGGGCTTTTGTAAGTCCAGCGCCTCAATAAAGGCCGCGACATCCTCCGCCAACACGCTATATGACAAATTTTCCAGTGAGCCACCTGTACGCCCATGCCCGCGTGCATCAAGCATATAGACCACAAAATCCGCCTGCAGATCGCGTGCCACAGGCGTCCAGCAAAGTCCGTTGTCCATGACGCCATGCAAAAGAATAATGGCTGGTTTCGCTGTATCACCTGCACGATGATAGTGAATCGTCAGGCCATTGACCTGAACAAAATGCTCGGACCATTCTGTCATCGTTACGTCACCCTTTCTCAAGAAGAATCGCTCTTCTGTTTTCCTGGCTCCTGGACCACTAAAGCGCGTGGTCGCAGTGAGCACAAAGGTACTTGTAGTGAGGATAACAGACGATGGTGAGCCAATCAAGACCTCAAACTCACCCCTTTCCGAGAGGATAATCAGGCTTTTGCCTTGCCTCGCACTCGCGAACCTTTTGTGGCTCTTGCTCGTAACAGGAAACAGCATACTACTGAAGGAGCCCACAAAGGCAAGCCTTATGCAAGAAAGAAGCGATGAACAGTTGATGGCAGCGGTTCAGGTAGGCGATCAGGTGGCATTAGCCGAGCTGGTCACGCGTCACCATGGCCCATTACTCGGCTATCTCTACCGTCTCGTCGGAGGCGATCGGCAGCTTTCCGAAGATCTGGTTCAGGAGACCCTGCTGCGTGTGCTGCGACAAGGCACGTACCAGCCTGCTCGCCCATTTAAGCCCTGGCTCTATACGATTGCCACCAACCTGGCACGCGACCATTTCAAGTCCGCCGCAGTACGCCAGGGCTGGCGAGGGGGGGATGAGGAGAAAACGCTGCTCCACCTGTACGACAGCACCCCTGGCCCAGAAGAACGCGCGCTGGCGGCAGAGCAGGACAGCGAGGTGCGGACAGCGATTGCTCAGCTTCGTGAGGAGTATCGCATCGTGGTAGTGCTGCGTTTTTATCAAGGCTTCAGCTTACAAGAAATCGCTGAGACGCTTCACATTCCGCTGGGTACGGTCAAATCGCGGCTCTCGGTGGGCGTTCACCGATTGCGCGCTATGCTGGCCCCAGTACAGGAAGGAGTGGATTAGATGTCCCATCCCCAATCACCCTGGCCGTTTGAGCAGCCAGAGCAACTAGGAGAGTTGCTGCGCGAGCAGGGAGCCTCGCCAGAAGAGCGTGCTGATCTGCTTCCTGCCTTGCGTCGCCTGTCCGAGTGGCAGGCACCACAGCCGGAACCCGCAGACACCCGGCGTCTGCTTGCCCGGCTGACGCCCGCGCTGCGCGCGCCTTCGCCTGTGCGCCAGGCCATCCACGCGCATCAACAGCGCCGGCACGCGAACGTCTCCTTGCTACTGGCAACAGCCCGCGCACAAGTCAGCCTCTTCGGCCTGGGCTTCTGGCTGGTGAGCGCGCTCGTGACCCTGGTGGGTTCCGTGGTCGTGTTGAGCAAAATCCTTTCCGACCAGGAAGTGGTGCTGCGCGCCAGCGGGCCGCTTCTGGCCTACCTGGGGACCCTCGTCGCTTTTCGCGGGAAAGGAGCGCGGGTGCTGGAATTGGAACTGGTCTGCCCGCCCTCGCCGCTACAGCTAGTCATGGCCCGGCTGGTGATTGTGCTGGGCTATGATGTTGGCCTGGGTCTGGCGCTGGGTCTGGCGCTCTGGGCGGGCGGCGCTGAGCATGTGCTGGCGCTGACGCTCTCCTGGCTCATGCCCTTGCTCCTAGTCGCGGGATTGGCTCTGCTGCTGACGCTCCGCCTCCCGGTCCAGGCAGCAGCCTCCCTGGCCTATGGAAGCTGGCTGGCCATCCTGACCATCTGCAGCACCACCAATCTCCAGGCGCTCCTGCTCACGCCTGAGCTTTCGGTACTACCGGGCTGTATTGGCGTCGTGCTGCTGGCCATCGCGCTGCTGCGCCTCCACGCTGACATGCACCGCCTACTCCCTCGTCCATAAGGTTCGCGAACCTTTTTGAGGGCTGGCTCGTAAGAGGCACGTGCAGCAAGTGTCGCACCTTCAAACTCTAATACATAAAAGGAGAGTATCGTGAATATCACTGCATTGACCGGCACCGGCCAACAAACCCAAGCGATTGGGCGCCCGAGTCCGCTCCTGAGCGTTATGGCCTGGGAATTTCGTCGCTTTCTCGCCAGCCGCCTCTTCTGGTTTCAGGCTCTCGGCCTCTTTGGTTTCTTGCTCCTCATGACATGGGCCTTGCACGCGCCAGATCAATTTAGTGCAGGCGTGAGTCGCGGAGGGGGAGGGAGTGGTGAATCGCTCAGCGGCTTTGTTGCCGGAACCAGCACGGGTGGGCTTCTTCATACCCTGCCAATCGTTCTGGTGGTGCTGGTTCTCCTTCTGCCCTTTCTCACGGCTGATGGCGTGACGCGAGATGTACACCGGCGCACCCACGAACTGCTCATGACAACCGCGCTGCCAACCTGGGCGTATGTCTGGGGGCGCTACCTGGCGGGCCTGGTAATAAGCCTGGGGCTGGCACTCCTGTTGCTGGCTTCCATCCTGGGGATGGGCGGGCTGTTGCATCTGACCATCACCAACTATCCAGTGCCAGAGATTGGCAATGTGCTACTTCTCTGGGTCGGCATGGTCTTACCAGCGACGATCCTGGTCAGCAGCTTCGGTTTTGCCCTGAGCACCCTGCTTCCGCGTCTGTCCACACTGGTCAAGGTGGTGATCATGGTGGCATGGATCGTGGGAGCGCTGGTGATCCCCCTCGGGTTGGGCAATACCACTCCCCCTGCCTGGTACGTCAATTGGGACCCGACCAGCGGGATAACCGCGCTTGGGATACTTCCTTCATATTCCATTAACCTCGGCCCTACGATAACGAACGAGGCGCAACTTCAGCAACTCATTCTCTCCGTTGAGAACAAGATGCCCGACATTGCGGGCTGGTTCGCGCCACACCTGTTGCTGGGCGGGTGCAGCCTGGCGCTGGTGCTGGTCGCGGCCCTCGCCTTCAAGCGGTCCCGCGACGTGCTTCACTAAGATGCTCGTGACTTCTTTCCAGGGAGGGAACGCGCTCAAAAAAGAAAGAGAGAACAATGATGGAATTGACGATTGAACGTCTGAGCAAGCGCTATGGGCAGCATTGGGCGCTGCGTGAGCTTTCGCTACACTGCGAACCAGGCCTGCTGGGACTGGTTGGCCCCAATGGCGCTGGCAAGACAAGCTTGATGCGGATGATCGCGACCCTGCTGGAGCCCACTGAGGGGAGCATCCGCTGGAACGGCCAGGATATCCGCGCTCATGGCGAGGCGCTCCGGCGGGTGTTGGGCTATCTGCCGCAGGATTTTGGCATCTACCCGGAGTTCACTGGACGACAGTTCCTGCGCTACCTGGGCGCGATGAAAGGGCTGCCCAGGTCGCTCGTCAATCGGCGCGTCGATGAGGTGCTGGAGATTGTGAATCTGGAGCAGGAGGCCGATCGCAAGCTGCCCACCTATTCCGGCGGCATGAAGCAGCGCATCGGCATCGCGCAGGCTCTGCTCAACGACCCCGAACTCTTGATTGTTGATGAGCCGACCGCGGGACTCGATCCCGCCGAGCGCGTGCGGTTCCGCACGCTGCTTGCCAGCCTGACCAGCAACCGGATCATTCTACTGAGTACCCATATCATCAGCGATGTGGAGGCCGTTGCCAACCGACTACTGATTGTGCAGGAGGGGCGCGTGCTGGCCGATACAACGCCTCTGGCGTTGTTGGCACACACCGCAGGATCGGTCTGGAGTGTGACCACTGATCAAGCCACTGCCTTGCAGTTGCAGGCGACCTATCAAGTCAGCACGATGGTCAACCAGATGAACGGCATCACGCTACGTATCGTCAGCGCCACGTGCCCGCACGAGGCTGCCGTCGTCAGTGACCCCAGCCTGGAAGAAGCCTATCTGCTGGCGACGGGCAGACAAGCCATTCGGGTCTGACAGGAGTGCGCACTCTCCTCCAGGAAGCTCGGTGGGTTGATCCGCCGAGCTCGCAAAAAAAGTGTTGACAAATCACCAAGAGGATGGTATTATGCATCATGTCAATCGGAACCGCTTGTATGCGCAGGCGAACCGGTGGTTATTGCGAAGAGGGTACACCCGTTCCCATCCCGAACACGGTAGTTAAGCTCTTCAGCTCCAACGATACTTTGGGGGCAGCCCCACGGGAAAATAGGACACCGCCGTTTCGCCCGCTCACACGGGTGGTTCTTTTTATTATCTGGAAACCATCCATGATACACATGCGCCATCTTGTAATCAAGAACGATGCGACCAATCACCCTCCTGCCTCGTGTACCCTATGATCTGCAATGAAGAGAAACACCTTTACCAGGACAATTCCGGAGGATGGGCTTATGATCTGGATTGGCACATCAGGTTGGATCTATCCACACTGGATTGGGCGCTTCTATCCAACACATCTGCCCATGCGTGAGCACCTGGCATACTACGCCCAGCACTTTCCCACAGTCGAGATTAATCGAAGTTTTTACCGTCTGCCCACATACGAGCAGTTTCACGCGTGGAGTGAGCAGACACGTTCGCATCCCAGGTTTCGCTTCGCGGTCAAAGGTAGTCGCTACCTTACGCATATGAAAAAGCTTCTGAACGCAGAAGAAGGGATAAACCGCCTCCTCACTGCCGCCGAGGGACTGGGAGAACTGTTGGGGCCATTCCTTTTTCAGCTCCCTCCTCACTGGCATGCCAATCCGGAGCGCCTGGAACAATTTCTCAGCCAGCTTCCACACAAGCTTCAAGTAGCTATTGAGGTCCGCGATGTCTCCTGGTTCGCACCAGACATGGCGACCAGGATAGCGCAGCTATTTACACCTACCAGCAACACTACGCTAGCCATAGCGATTGGCGGAACGCTCCCAACGCCCCTCGACCTTCCTCCCCTGGGATCATTTGGATACGTGCGTTTTCACGCAGGGGCCAACGGCATTGGTCTTAGCGACGATGAGCTGTCCATCTGGGCCAAACGACTCGCACACGATGCGGAACAGGGACGAGAAATCTATGCCTATTTCAACAATGATCCCGAGGCATACGCCATCCATAACGCGCTACGACTACGCGAAATGCTAGGATCACTCGCCGCCTCACCCAGCTGAAATGCACCCTTTTTCTTGTCAGAACGCAGACTCGTTTTTCATCAGGAAGGTCGAGGTCCGTATAATCAATTCTGGCTGGTAGATGATGTGCTGATGCTGATGTTTTTCACGATTTGCCATCTCATCCAGGAGGAGTTCTGTCGCCGTTCGTCCCAGCAGGTATTTCGGTTGACGAATGGAGGACAGCGCAGGCGAAAGGGCACTGGCAAACTCGATATCATCATAGCCGATCAGGGCCATCTCATTGGGAATCTGGATGCCACGCTGGAGCAAGCCGCGCATCACGCCGAGCGCCAGTAAATCATTGGCACAAAAGACAGCCGTTGGCTTGCGCTCATGGTGCAATAATGTCTCCACGCTTTGCTCGCCAGCACGAGTATTCTGCGTTCCGGCAGAAATCTCAACTATCACCTGGTTGGGATCAAGGCCTGCTGTTTTGATCGCCTGATACATGCCCTCTCGCCGCTCTTCACACTGACGAATACTGAGCGGACCACTCACAAAGGCGATACATCGGTGCCCACGTTCCAGCAGATGGTTTGTGGCTAGCGCCCCTCCTTGTCGATCATCAACAGCAACTGAGCAAAGACTCTGCGTCTGGTCTGGTCGATCAAGGAGCACCACTGCGATATCCTGCTGGTGCAAGCGTTGGAGATCGCTCAGGTCATTGCTGGCCGGAGTAATCAAGATTCCTGCAATTCGCTGCTCTTCGAGCATATGCAGATAGCTGCGCTCTTTCTCCAGCGAATCATCTGAATTGCAGAGGATGACGATGTAGCCAGCCTCATTTGCCGCGTCTTCGACACCACGCGCCACTTCGGTAAAAAAAGGATTGGTTACATCTAGAACTACCAGGCCGAGGTAGCGACTACTCCCAGCCCGCAATTGATGCGCTGGGGCATTGCGCACAAATCCCAGTTCCTTGATTGCTGCCTGCACACGCTGCCGCGTTGTCTCCGCGACAATCTCCGGGCGATTGAGCACATTGGAGACCGTTCCCAACGATACTCCCGCCTTTTCGGCAACATCACGAATACTTACCATGCGCTTTTCTTTTCCCTGCTCTTGACAAGAGCATATCTCATCCCCTCTGCGTGTTGCGTCATTTCCAGTGAAACGTTTCATTGGTGTTTTGTAGTATAGCAGGCCGAAGGCCGATCGAAAAGGGGCCAGCTGGCAGCATCAGCTTCGGGGGAGGGTTTGTTACGTCTCTGAAGGGGCAATGCCTCCTCTTCTGTGCTCTTGACAAGAGCACACTTCATCTCCTATACTAATTGAAACGTTTCAAGTGAACTGGTTCAGTTTTTTATTTTCTGCTCATAGGGCTTTCAGAACATTTCCACTCGTTCTCAGAGGCATGCTGCATCTGGATTTCGATGAAGAAGAGGAGCAAAGCTATGGCCGAACACTTTGAACAGATACGTGCGACACTGGCTCAACAGGGCACTGACATTGAACAGGTGATCGCGCACATACAGACATTTTCCATCGAGACCCCTTCGTGGGGCTACGGCAATTCGGGGACGCGCTTCAAAGTGTTTCCCTGGCCAGGGGCGGCGCGCGACCTGCGCGAGAAGCTGGCTGACGCCGCCCAGGTTCAGCGCGTCACTGGCTGTTGCCCAACGGTCGCGCTGCACATTCCCTGGGACCAGGTTGATGACTGGCAAGAGATCAAGGCGTATGCCGAGCATCTGGGTTTGCGCCTGGGTGCGGTCAATCCTAATCTCTTCCAGGACCATGCTTATCGTTTTGGGAGTCTCTGTCATTTCGACAAGGGAGTGCGCTCCCAGGCGATTGCGCATGTACTCTCCTGCATTGAGATCGCGCAAAGCATAGACTCGAATGTGATCAGTCTATGGCTGGCTGACGGTACCAACTATCCCGGCCAGGATGACCTGCGCCACCGCCGCCATCGTCTTCTTGATTCGCTCCAGACCATCTATGCTGCCTTGCCTGATAGGATGCGTCTCTTGATTGAGTATAAGTTTTTCGAGCCAGCCTTTTACTCGACGGATCTGCCTGATTGGGGAACGTCGCTACTTATGGCGCAGAAGTTGGGACCAAACGCCGAGGTGCTCGTGGACACCGGCCATCATCCCCAGGGAACCAATATCCCGCAGATTGTCGCGCAGTTGCTGGATGAGGATCGTCTGGGTGGGTTTCATTTCAATGACCGCAAGTACGCCGATGATGATCTGATTGCTGGATCACTCAACCCCTTTGAACTCTTTTGTATTTTCCATGAGATTGTTGGTGCGCAGCACGAGAGCAATGCCAATGCCGGTCGCATCGCGTATATGATCGATCAATCGCACAATATCGAGCCCAAGATTGAAGCGATGATTCAGAGTATCCTCCATATCCAGACGGCCTATGCGAAAGCGCTGCTGGTCGATCGTGTGGCCTTGCAGCAGGCGCAGGAGAGCGGCGACGTTCTGGGTGCATATCGCGTGCTCCAGGCTGCGTATGAAACCGATGTGCGCCCGTTGCTCACAGAAGTCCGTGTGCGTCAGGGACTCGATCCCGATCCCATTGCAGCCTTCCGTTCCAGTGGCTACGCTGAGCAAGTAGCTCGTGAGCGCACGCTGGGCGAAAGCGTAGGCGGCTATCCTGGTGCATAAGCTGGTGCGCAACTGACTTTCGCTTCCTGAGAAGATATTGCTTCTGTTTAAAAGACCCGAGGAATTGATTATGGCATCTTTACTTTTCTCGTCCACCCTGACCCAACTCGTCGAGCGATCACGTTGGCTGGGTGCTGACCGTTCCGTCTGCAACTGGGGCGGCGGCAACACTTCTGCCAAAGCGGACGAACGAGATTTCCGCGGACGAACGGCCCGTATTCTGTGGGTTAAAGGCTCTGGCTCGGACCTGGCAAGCTGTACTGAGGCATCGTTTACTGGTCTGTATCTGGATGATTTGCTGCCTTTACTTGAGCGCGAGCAGATGAGCGATGCCGAGATGGTCGCGTACCTGGGACACTGCTTCTTTGATCCTGGTCGTCCACGCCCCTCTATCGAAACGCTCTTGCACGCTTTTTTGCCCTTCGCCCATATTGACCATACCCACGCGGACGCGGCCAATTATTTTGCCTGTGCCGCCAACGGAGAAGCGCTTGCTCACGCGTGTTTTGGCGATGATCTGCTCTGGATACCTTACCGTCGCCCTGGCTTCGGGCTGGCTCGCGAGGTTGCCCTGGCCGTGCATGCACATCCAGAGGCCAGGTTAGTCATCCTGGCCAAACACGGATTGATCACCTGGGGCGAGACCGACGAGGAGTGTTACGCCTCTACATGCTCGACCATTGCCCGTGCGCGTGAGTTTGTTGAAAATCGAATCTCAGAAGCACGTCGACCACTCTTTGGTGGCCCGCGTGTTCCCTCCCTCCCAACAGAAGAACGAAGGTCCGTTGCTTCGCAGATCGCGCCGACGCTACGTGGACTGGTCTCTGTGGATAAACACCAGGTCCTGCGGTTTGAAGATGACGAAGATGTGCTCACCTTCGTGTCCAGCCAGGATGCTCCTCGCCTGACCACCATTGGCGCGGCCTGCCCGGATCACCTGGTCCATACAAAACCCTGGCCCTTGCTGGTCGAGTGGACTCCCGACCAGGGTCGTGAGACCCTGGCTGAAGCAGTGGAGACCGGGATCGCGGCCTATGTGACCCGTTATCGCCAGTATCTTGCAGAGAACCTCAGCCAGAACCTTGATCCTGATGCCTCCCTCCCGGTCTTTCGTGAAGCAGATGCGGCTAGTGATCCGCATCCTCGCGTGATTCTGATTCCCGGCGTTGGTATGTTTACCACAGGCAAAGATATGGCTCTGGCTGAGGTCTCGGCGCAACTCTATCATCGCGCCATTGCCGTCATGCGTGGGGCTGAAGCCTGTGGCGGTTTTATTTCGCTTTCGGACGCGGAAAGCTATGCGGTCGAGTACTGGCCACTAGAGCAGTATAAACTCAAGCTCGCTCCTCCTGAGCGCGAGTTTGCGCGACGCGTGGTACTGGTAACTGGTGCGGCTGGCGGCATTGGCTCAGCCATCTGCCGGCGTGTCGCACAGGATGGAGCACATATCGTGGCCACCGATATCGATCTTGCCAGCGCGGAACAACTGGCTACCACTCTCAATCAGCAGTACGGTCCAGGGCGAGCGCTCGCCATCAAAATGGATGTGACCAGCGAGGAGAGTGTGCAGGCAGCGTTTGAGCAAGCTGCGTTAAGGTTCGGTGGCATCGATATTATTGTCAACAACGCGGGACTCGCCTCCAGCGCGCCCATCACCGAGACCAGCCTGACCGAGTGGAACAAGAACTGGAACGTGCTCGCCACTGGCTATTTTCTGGTGGCACGCGCTGGTTTCCAGCTGTTGCAGCAACAGGGACGTGGAGGCAGTCTCGTTTTTGTTGCCAGTAAGAACGCGCTGGTGGCGGGCAAAAATGCTGCCGCCTATTCGACTGCCAAGGCAGCCGAGGCCCACCTGGCACGCTGTCTGGCCGAAGAAGGTGGTCAATTCGGGATTCGCGTCAACACGGTCAATCCTGATGCAGTGCTTTCTGGCTCACGCATTTGGGGAAGCGCCTGGCGAGAGGAACGAGCGGCGACCTATGGGGTTGCGCCTGACCAGTTGGAAGAGGTCTATCGCAAACGAACCACGCTTGGCGTCAATATTTTGCCCGAAGATATTGCGGAAGTAGTAGCGTTCTTTGCCTCGCCAACGCGCTCCAGCAAGAGCACCGGCAATATGCTCAACGTCGATGGAGGCGTCTCTGCCGCGTATCCGCGCTAAGAGAGGAGAGACATGTATGACGACACGCAACGTCGCGGCGGTTGATCTTGGTGCCGAGAGCGGACGCATCATCCTGGGACGCTTCAATGGCAAGAAGCTCCTCCTGGAAGAGGTGCATCGCTTTGCCAACCGACCGGTCACCATCCATGGACATCGTTTCTGGAATATTCCTGGCCTCTGGGACGAGACCCTGATAGGGCTGCGCAAAGCTCGCCAACGGGCTGGATCATTGGACAGCATCGGGGTCGATACCTGGGGGGTCGATTACGGGCTGGTGGATCGCAACGGATTCTTACTCGGTTTGCCATTTCAGTATCGTGATCAACGCACGTCGACCATTATGGAACAGGTCTGTGCCCTTATCCCACGTGAGCGCATCTATGCCCACACCGGCATTCAGTTTCTGCCCTTTAACACCCTGTTCCAGCTCACGGCACACGAGTATCAGCAACCAGGTGCCCTTGCCCAGGCTCACCGCCTACTCATGATTCCAGATCTGTTTCATAACTGGCTAAGCGGATCAATGGTGAGTGAGCGCACAAACGCTTCGACGACACAATGCTGGGACGCGGTGGCGGGCGTATGGGACGTGGATCTTCTGACGCAACTGGGTCTTCCTACAAGCATGCTTCCTCTGGTGGTTGAGCCGGGCACACCGCTTGGTCCGGTTCTCGCAGAATGGCAGGACGATCTGGGTTCCGCGTTGGTCATCGCTCCTGCGACTCATGACACTGGGTCGGCCATTGCGGCCGCGCCAGTCTCCTCTCCGGATAGTTGGGGGTACATCAGTTCGGGAACCTGGTCGCTCGTTGGGGTCGAACTGCCCCAACCTCTGATCAGTCCAGGGGTGCTGGCCGCCAATTATACGAATGAAGGGGGCGTGTTTGGCACCACACGTTTCCTGAAAAACGTGATGGGGCTCTGGCTCTTGCAAGAATGCCAACGCCAGTGGGCGCGAGATGGGCATACACTGGATTATGAAACCTTATCGACCGATGTGGCAGGAGTACCAGCCTTTGCTGCACTGGTTGATCCAGACGATCCACGCTTTCTCGCTCCAATGAACATGCCAGCCACCATGAACGCGTATCTCCAGGAACACGGGCAAGAGCCGCTTCAGGCCCCAGCGGCCTTTGCCCGCTGCATTCTGGAGAGCCTGGTCTTACGCTATTGCGAGGTGTTTCGGCAGATGGGTATTCTGACAGGCAAAGACATCAAGGGTGTTCATGTTCTTGGTGGAGGTGCCCGCAACGCCTGGTTGAATCAGTGGCTGGCTAATGCGCTTGGAATACCTGTGATCGCTGGACCACACGAAGCAACTGCGTACGGCAATGCCCTGATGCAGCTAGTAGGCCTGGGAGATCTCCAGAGCCTGGCAGAGGTGCGCACGGTGGCCCAACGCACCGCTACCCGTCTCTTTGAGCCACAGGCTGCCCAGCATGAAGCCTGGCAAGAAGCCGCAGGACAGTTCCGCGCGTTGACTGGTACCCATTGAGTGAGTTGAATACATGATGAGCGTGCTTGAACGTCTCTTGCCTGACCTCGACACCACGGTCATCCCAGAGGTTGCCAGAGGGATGTCCTTGCACGCTTGCCTTGCCTTCGCCACCACCACGCTCCCTGATCATCCAGGGGCAACCTCTCCACAAAAAACGCGCCTTATGCGGTATACTCTCTGTAGAGCATGCAAAGCCACCAGGTCTTCTCAACAGCACAAAGAAAGCAGGTGAACCCCATAGACAACACGCATGACATAGAGCTCTCAGATGGGCGCGTCGTCCGCCTGACTCCAGAACAGGCCCTTGCCTTCCTCACCTGGCTTCACGACCAGATGCCGGACCTACCTGAGGCCCTCGCTGCCTGGCTCGCACAGCAGCAGCCTTCCCACGATCTCCCTCCCCTCGAACCCTATTGCGTAGTTGAACGCTCGCCCGATGGCTTCTATCATATCGCCGACTTCGGCTTGGATCTCCCCGACGATAGCCTCTAACCACCCATCTCCTCCTCTTCGAATAGCTGCTCGCCACGAGAAGATAGCTGTGTTTGTGCAGCGTGCTGTTTTCGGAGGTTAACGTCAGCTTCCCCTGGCAGAGAAAGAGGACATGCTCATGATGCCTAGAATTGGGAAGCCCTGCTGGCATTAGCAAAAATAGAGACTTTTGGGTGCCACTCTGGTAAAATAAGACGATGAAGCTCTACGCGATTAGTGACTTACACATTGGGCATGCCACCAATAGGCAGGCGCTGGAGGAACTTCCTTCTTATCCGGACGATTGGCTGATTCTGGCTGGTGATGTCGGTGAGACCTTAGATCATCTGCGTTATGCCCTGTCTCTGTTGACCAGGCGTTTCGCCCGGGTTATCTGGGTTCCTGGCAATCATGATCTATGGACTATCCCATCTCAAAAAACATCCTCCGACAACTTGCGTGGTGACGCCAAATACGCTGCCCTGGTCTCCATTTGTAGAAGCTATGGAGTGCTGACCCCCGAAGATCCCTATGTGCAATGGCCCGGAGCCGGAACTCCATACCTGCTTGCGCCACTTTTTCTTCTCTATGACTATAGCTTTCGGCCAGCCGAGATTCCCGAAGAGAAGGCGCTCGAATGGGCGCTTGAGGCCGATATCCTCTGTTCTGACGAGTATCTACTCCACCCCGACCCCTATCCCTCCAGAGCGGCGTGGTGCGCGGCACGCTGTGCATATACCGAAAGGCGCCTTCAAGTAGTAGAGCCTACCACACCCCTGATCCTGATCAACCATTTTCCCCTTTACGAGCCCCTTGTGCGCCTTAAGCGTATTCCACGCTTCTCTCTCTGGTGTGGAACACGGCGTACCCATGATTGGCATAAGCGTTTTCCGACGGCGATGGTCATCTATGGACACTTACACATCCCTCGTACTGATGTGGTAGATGGTGTGCACTTTGAAGAGGTTTCGCTTGGTTATCCGCAACAGTGGAACAAAGAGAAAGGCATTCAGGGATATCTGCGCCAGATCCTCCCATCCCTAACCGAAAGCTCCCCACGCTAAAGCCTTTACACTTACACACAAGACAGAAATCAATCATAGGGTACATTCGGCGCGTCCTGACGTGATTGAAAAGGAATCTGCACAGAACAAATGATTCCTTGCGCTTCAGAAGAGGTTATCCATATGCGTCCACCATGTCGCTCAATGATCTCTTTGCAGATCGTGAGGCCAAGCCCCCACCCTTCTCTGTTTGTGGCTTCAGCGGAAGGTGTGCGATAAAAAGGTTCGAAAAGCTGCTCCTG
This sequence comes from Ktedonobacter racemifer DSM 44963, assembly GCF_000178855.1. Classification (GTDB taxonomy): domain Bacteria; phylum Chloroflexota; class Ktedonobacteria; order Ktedonobacterales; family Ktedonobacteraceae; genus Ktedonobacter; species Ktedonobacter racemifer. Next base: position 303,229 of record NZ_ADVG01000003.1, read on the forward strand.
CTGCTCTCGAGTAAATACAGGCCCCTCATTCTGGACTTGAAGAAGTACATTGGGAAGTTCTACCCTCAGTGAGACATTGACCGCAGTATGTTCTGGCGAGTACTGAATGGCGTTTCTGACAACGTTAATGACGACCTGGGAAAGCCGTTCGCAATCGGCTTGCAGGATGAGAGGGAATGGTGGGCATGTAAACGTAATCGTGCGCTTTGAGAATGCGCGCTGATCCTCGATGACTTCGCGACAGAGGTCACAAAAATCGCACGAACTCAGCCGTAATTGAATATCACCTGACCGGAAACTGCTCAGGTGAATCACTTCCTCCATCAAGGCGTGCAAAGCGAATGCTCGCGCGAGAATTTTTTCAAAATGCTTCTTCCATATGAGCGGCTCTGTCGCTGCACCTTCTCCTTTGTTCAGGCGACGCAGGGCAAGTTGCGCCTCTCCAAGTATCGTGGTAAGCGGGGTCCTCAATTCATGGGCTGCCCGGATGAGAAAATGGTCCTTGAGACGGTTCGCGCTCTCGAGCTGCTGAATAGCCGCTGCCAGTTCCTGCGCGTACGCATGCGCCTCTTGTCTTGCGACAAGGGCACGTTTGTATTGCACTTGATGTTGAGCCGCAAGAAAAGCAATCGCGATTTGCGCAAACACGAAGGGAATGAGGAGAGTGAAATCATACCAAATATTTAAGCCAAATAAGTCATATTGAGGAACGACAAAGATGCTGAAGACAAAGAACCCTATGGCCATGGTAAACAATGCGGGACCAACACCCCACATAAATCCGACAATGACAGCAATCAGACAAAAAGGCGTCCAGATAAAGTGTGGCATTTTGAGAAAGTGGTTCAGGAGTACGGCAAGAAGGACAAGAACGAGCCCAACTCCATAACCGACAAAAGTCTGGTGCCACCTTCTCTTCCTGGTGGCCAAACGTTGAGTATTGGTCCCATGGCGCCAAAGATATCGGTTTACTCTTCTCATACGTATCATGCCTCTACTCATCATCTCCTGCCTCATAGCATTCTTGCACGAGAAGAGTGTGGCCTTCAGCTTCCAGACAATGTGCCCCAGCTGACACACTGAGAAGCATGCGATAGCTTCTCGTGAGAGGATTTCTCATTAAGTAGAGAGTACATCTTCCTTTTATCACTCTACCCCCCAAGAAAACCGCAACAACATCAACCGCAACAGACCAGGCGGCTCACTTTCGTGATCAACAATTCAAGAATTCCCAGCGAGAATCCCGATTAAGAAACTGATAAAACTCCAAACATTCGTGACTAGAAAGAAACATCCTCATAGTCTTCAATGGCATCTACTTAGCAGACAACATGAAAGGAAGCAATCAAGCCAACTCTAGGAACAACCCATCCTGACTCTGCCTCGTAAAGTAAGAGATACCCATCACGCTCATATTCGGCAGCGGGAGGCATCCTCCACCTACAATTGCACTGGCCAATTGCATAAATTGCACATCCCAACCCTTATTCTCCATGGAAAAAAGGACAGCATTGCCCCCTATCCATTAGCTCAAGAGATGCATGTCGAAATACAAGGCTCGCAATTGATCGCTTTTAAGGGTGGGCATCTCTTCTCTCTCATGAAGGAGCGTCAACCGTGCCTTGACGCTATAGCAAAGTTCCTACAGGAGGAGCCATTCTTTAGTGAAATCTCACCATCAAATTGGTCGATTCTATCTGATACACTGCGCCTCAAGCTAGAAGACGATCCCAGACATCCTACGTATCTTGAAACCATCACTGGCGTCGGATATCGGTTCCGCCAACCTTGTATGCCTCCGCAATAAATGATTTTTCGTCAGGCGGTTTGCTCTCTCTCAAACGAAAGAAGTACAATAAGGCCACACATCACCCTCAAAGAATTCTTAGAGGGGAATAGAAATGCCAGAATCCCATCTCTCATCATTCGAGGAACAGGAGGAATTCGACAATGAAAATCAAGCGAATGGGCCGCACGGGACTACATGTCTCTGAAATTTGCCTGGGTACCATGACCTTTGGCAACCAGTGCGACGAGCCAACCTCACGTGCCATTATGCAAAAAGCCTTTGATGCAGGAGTGACGTTCTTTGATACCGCCGATGCGTACCCCCTGGGAGCGTCCCTGGAAACAGTTGGGCGCACTGAGGAATATATCGGAGGCTGGCTCAAAGGTCGCAGAGAACAGATTGTCCTGGCGACCAAGTTCTTTGGCAAGATGGGGCAGGGGCCTAATGAGCAAGGCGGATCACGCAAACACATTGTTCAGGCCGTAGAGGCGAGTTTGCGTCGCTTGCAAACAGATTATATCGACCTCTACCAGATGCATTCTCCTGATCCCGAAACGCCCCTTGATGAAACATTACGCGCTCTAGATGATCTGGTTCACAGCGGCAAAGTGCTTTATATTGGCTGCTCCAATTATCCAGCCTGGCTGTTGACGAAGGCGCTTTGGACCAGCGATAAATGGGGCCTGGCTCGCTTTGACTGCGTACAACCACGTTACAATCTTTTATTCCGCCATATCGAAGCCGAGCTATTCCCACTTGCGCTTGACCAGGGAATAGGGGTAATAAGTTACAATCCTCTGGCTGGAGGAGTCCTGACAGGACGCTATCAACCAGGGCAACAACCGAGCGAGGGGACACGTTTCACGCTCAACAATGCTGGAAAACTCTATCAAGCCCGATACTGGCAAGATGCGCAAATGCAAGCAGTGGAAAGACTCAAGAAGTTTTGCCAGGAACGCAATCTCTCGGTGGCGCAACTTGCGCTGGCCTGGGTCCTTTCTCAACCTGCAATTACGTCGGCCATCGTGGGAGCTAGCAAACCAGAGCAACTCGACCAGACCCTCCCAGCGGTTGATCTGGTCCTCGATGAACAGATGCTAGAAGTATGTGATGATGTCTGGTATCAACTTCCACGCGAACGCAATCGCGATGTCGCCTTCCGTTAGCTCGTGAAGAGAGAGCACTGACTGGAACGTGTAAATTGCGTTCTTCGTCGCGAGGCGGTAGTTCCCGTTGGAACGCGGGAGACGACCGCTTTTGCGTGAGAGATCACGTTGGTCAGAGGAAAAGCACCTATGCAGGACAAAATACCATCGACGGGCGAAAAGAGCGAGAGGCACATGCTTACCCTCGCGCCAGGGAATGTAGTGACGGGTCTGAGTGTCTTCCAGGTTGATCAACCACACCAGAGCACCCTCGTCCAGACTGCAGAAGCAACCGCCAGACATGCTAGAACGGATGCAGGCATGCTAGGTTGCGCCATTTTTCGCGCCATCGGCAAGGGGGATGTGGCGGTGTTGACGCAGTGGCTCAACCAGAGTTCCTACGATCAAGCTGAGCCGACGCTCCTCAAGCCACCGAAGCAGGACGTGTACCAGATCGTTCTGGTGGACCACATCACCGGCCAAAAGGCGTCACGTCTTGCGCTCTCCGATGGACTGTTTCACTTCATTAACGTCTTTCGTCTGACACCAAGCAAACGCGATGACTTCGTGCATTACTTTGAGCGCCTAACACGCCTCGTCCGTGTGCAACCAGGATATGTCTCCGCTAATCTGCTCATGAGTCTAGATGGGTACCACGCCGTGAATATCGGACAATTCCAAACGCGCCAGGATTTTCAGGCGATCTTTCGCAAGCCTCGCGTGACGATGGGTTTTGCTCAAGGCATCCTCCGCCGCATTGTCCCAGGCCCACCGCGCTTACGTCAGTATGACCTGGTGGCCGTTTCCTTGTCCCATGCTCCCCAGATAGATCACACGCGGTGAGAGAAAGCAAACGGCTTCAGCAGTCATTTCGTCCTCCCTTCCTGGTTCCTCTCTCCTCCACTTCAAACCTTTTTCTAGCTGTTTGAGTTTGTTTATAATGATATAAATACAAGCATGCGGAGATAAAGCGTTTTTGTAGTGCTTGCTCATATTAAGCTTGGTTGTATCTTTATGATTTAAACGCATTAGGATATTTTAATATGTTCAAGCAAAAAGGGGAACTTAGTGCAAGATTACGAAACCTTTTCGGGAAGAGATAAATGTGGCTCATATGCACACCCATAATAGGCACAGACTCGCTCAGCGAGGTGGTGAGCCGAAAGCAGCCCATTGGTTTCGGCCACATTGCGTTTGCCATGCACCCACTTGGGCTCAATTGGATTGAGCCAGGGACTTTTGGTGGGCAGTTGGAAAGGCAAAATCCGTACCCCTTCGTCCGTTTGTTTGACAGCGAGGTTGTGTTTTCTGATCCAGGTGCGCACTCTCGCGGCTTTCATGCCAGGAGGCGTTGTCCCAGATGAGGAGCCACTGACGTTTGCCTTGTGCGGCCAATTGCTGACAACACCAGTCCAGAAACTGGATGGTGATCTCACTCACCGGGCGTCCTGTGACAAAACGAAGCCACATCTGCTCTCGCACGGGTTCCTCCGTGGTTCCGTTTTGCCAGAGGACACCATAGCAAGCCAATGCTTTTGGGTCAGGGTCATTCTTTTGCCAGGATTGCTCAACCAAACGGACTGGGTACTCTGGATCTTGCCAGGTGTGAAGGCGTGGAAGAGCAAATCGGCTCCACCAGACCTCGTCGAGGAAGCCAATGGCCCAATCAGAGCGGGGTTGAGCGTACGCGATCAAGCGGTCACGAGCCTTTTTTTTCGTGCATACTGCGGATCGGGGCTGGTAATCCAGTGCTTGGCTCGTTTCCAACTGACGCCCAAGCGCTTGAGCGCGCGGCGGACACTGGCAGCAGTGGTCGGGGCAGCTACGAGTCCTTGTGACAAGCAGATTTGCGCCACCAGTGGGAGAGACCAGAGATTGCGCTCGATACCAAAATCGCGCGGGCTGCGATGGAGCAGATCGCGCAAGGCTGGCAGATTCTCGTCGGCAATGCTGGTGCGTAGCCGATGAGGGCGACAGGACTCCTTCTTGAGCACGTCGAGCCCCTGCTCGTTGAAGTCTTTGATCACATTGCGCACTGTCTGGTCGTCGCAGCCCAGCTGCCGCGCAATGGCGATGGCTCGCTCTCCACGGGCTGAAGCCAGAAGGATCTGGCAACGGCGTAGCACAAAGGCTGAGCCGGAGCGTAAGTGAGCCTCGATATGGGCTCGCTCGGATTCGGTGAGTGGTCGAATGAAAATGGGTTGCATACCTTCTCATATCGGCTACTTTCCTACTTTCTTTTGGACGATTGCATTAGTGAGACTTTCTACAAAAGCTATTGTTCTGACCATGTTAAGTGGGCTGTTTGCGCTGCTACCGCTCATAGAATATACCACCAATACTGCCAGCGCCGCTACGCGTTCAACTTCAATAGCGGCTGATTCCCACATGCCGAAGAAGGTACCTGATTTCAGCAGGTTTGTTGGTTTCTGGTACGCTCATGGAGCAGACTTGGTCGTTAACGCGGATGGTCAGGCGCATTTTGGAGCGCGCACCTACACTTGGTGTGGTCCTGCGGTAAAGCAGCCGTGTGATTCGTTACAGGGAGGTATTCTCGACGGTTACACAGAAAATATACAGTTTTCCAGGGTATCTGGCAACGTCGCTTATGGAACAATTACAGCTGGGAATGTACAGCCCATTGGTTCAGGCGCGACGTTGACACTCCTACCCGGAAACCAGTTGCACTTTTCTGCTGGCATAGGTATGGGCAACCAACTCTGTGGCCCACAAGCGGCTGTAGGGGCATGTGGTGCGTAGCCCTATTCGCTGGCAGACTAGTATCTGGGATAAAGATAACAGTAGTATTGCAAAAAATTAAAGTCCAGCAAATTGCTTGCCGTTCGCTTAAATTGGACGCAACAACAAGATTCTGATAAGCTCAAGGTATGAAAGAAGCCTTGAGCATTGAAATTGAACAGATGGATGACATCCCATTGCTGATCACGCACATGCAGCGCATGAGGCTGAGCGAGTTGCTGAACAAGCATATTCCCACTCACGGCCATCGCAAAGGACTGAGCGTGGGCGAGTTGAGCGTCGTCTGGCTGGCCCATATTCTTTCGCAAGCCGATCACTGGATGAATCGCGTGCAAGAGTGGGGGAGCCGACGGCTGGAAACCTTACGCGGATGCGGAATGGATGCCCTTTGCCCACAAGATTTGACGGGTGATCGGCTGGCGGATGTGCAAGGGCAAGGCCAGACTGGAGCGTGAAGCCTTGCTTGTTCTCCCGTCTCTGTTAGAGTCGTAGAACGCCTTCTGCCACCGTCACGCCAGCGCCAAAGATGCGCACCTCATTGCCGTGCAAGCGTATCTCAATACGGCTTGGCCTTTCCTGTACATAGCCCTGCTCAATCGTCACCGTTGCCTCAGATACGATCCGGCCATACTTCGCCAGATAGCAGGCGAGTGGACCGGCAGCAGTTCCCGTGGCCGGATCTTCGACAATCCCCTCCGTGAGATTGAAGAAGCGTGTATGGGCTGCGGCAACCGGATCAACCGTGTCCAGACTAAACAGATAGCAGCCCCGACCATCAACTGAGCGAAGTTGCTGGAAGAGACGTTTCGCATCTGGTTGAGCTCGCCTTAGTGCCTCACAGCTCTGCACTGGCACAAGCAGATGTGCTGCCCCCGTGGAAACGACCTGTGCAGGTAAACCCTCTACAGACAGATCGACTGCCTCCAGACCAAGAGCTGCCGCCAACGCCGCTGAATCTTGGTGGGTGACTCCAAATGACGGCGCAGTCTGTGTCATCCCGATGGTGGTCGGTTGCCACTGTTCTCCCTCTCGCGCTCGTTCCGCCAACACTTCCACTGGGAGGACCAGTTCCCCTATCTCCTGCTGAAAGACGGTCTGTGGCCCAGACAACTCCAGTTGACCCGCTTCGGCCAACCACCACTAGGCCCCGAGCGCATTATGACCGGCGCCCCCAACCTCCATTCCCACTGGGGTGAATGAACGCAGACGCCAATCGGCCTCCTGCCTGGTCGGCGGAAGCAGAAAGGTGGTCTCCGACTGGTTAAACTCGCGCGCGATCTGCTGCATGGTCGCCTGACTCAGACCCTGTGCATTCACCACCAGAGCGAGCGGATTTCCGCTCAGTGGCTCCTGGGCAAAGACGTCAACTATGTAGAAACGAACATTCTGTTCTCTCATCGGTTTCTCCTTCTCTTGTCTTACAATGGTTCATTTTGTCACGTTTGTACTATCGAAACAGCACAACTAGCTACAACCAACAGGAGTCTAATCATCGCCCCATGCCTCGCCTATGGCGGGTCCAGCGACTCTCTGCTTGAGTGCCTGTCTCTGTTTAAGGGGTTGTTGCACTTTGCCCAACACCGGATAAGCGCAGGCTATGAGCAGACCGATCACCAAACAGGCGCGCCAGAGAGTTGCCGCCCCCAGGTATTGCATAATGACACCTCCGAGAGCCGGGGCAATCAGATAGGACAGGCCAGTCATGGTGCCGAAGATTCCCTGGTAGACAAGGAGAAGTGGGAGAGCAAAAGGAGGACACACCTGCGCAAAATGATGCTCTCAAGGGCTTTCCTGATCTGCTTCCTCTGCGTTTCTAGTGTAGCATCGTTTTGTGGTAAAGTAGAGAATAAAATGGAAGCAATGGTCCTAGAAAACTTCAGATACCAAAGGAAAAGCGAAGCATGACTTTAGAAACCAAAAAGCTCCTTGATGAGACAAACTGGCAACTGCTTGAAGCGTTGCAACAGAACGCACGCCTCTCCTACAGCGAGTTGGGACAACGGGTGGGACTCACTGCGCCCGCCGTTGCTGAGCGCATGCGAAAGATGGAGGAGCAGGGAATCATTACGGGCTATCATGTTGAGGTTGACCTTGCTCGGCTCGGTTTGCCAATCGTGGCTCTGGTTCGCTTAGTGCCAGCGGCGGGACTCCACTGCCGGAACATGGCTTCCGCTGTCAGTGAACTCCCAGAGGTACTTGAGTGTTATCGCATGGCAGGCAATGATCAGGTGTTGGTCAAGGTAGCCGCAACCTCTATCGATCACCTGGACAGCGTCCTTGACCAACTCGCGGTCTATGGTCAACCTTCAACCTCGATTACGTTCTCCCAGCCCTTGAAGCAGCATGTCGTCACACAGAAGATGTTTGAGCAAGGGAAAAAGGAGGCGAACGCCTAAACGCCTCTGGGGAGAAGTCTCCGTGAACTGATTGCGCCGATCAGAGAGTGGTCCAACGCAAATGTCAAGGATATAATTGCTGCTCAGCTGCAGTATGATACACAGGCATTGAACAAAAGATAAGGTATTGTCAACTTTGTGACAATTGAAGAGCTAATTACCCTGAATTTACTATGAAAGTCAGTTATGGATTACAGAGACCGTCAAGAACTCTTCCTAGAAGATGACCCAACCTTTGAGCAAAAGTGGCAGGCATTGAGCTTAAATAACCAGGGCTGGTTTGCCCGCTGTGCGCAAGCCAGGGCGAAAGAAGTGGTTTCTGAAAAAGGCATCATGTGGACGAGCGGGCACCTGGCTATTTCTTCTGTCAATCCTCTCCAGATTGGCGACCAGCTAGACCGTGCGCTGGAGTGGTATCGCGCTCAACGTCCCATGGAGGGGGCGATCTGCTGGTATCTCACCGCGATTCCTCCAGGTGACCTTGCCGCGCGCTTGCTCGCTCGTGGGTTTGAACCAAACTGGCAACCGCACTGGATGTGGTGCAACCTTCGTGATCTCTCGGGTCAGCATGTCCATTCTTCCGCCTTTGACATTCAGGCTATCGAGGACGAACCAGCCTACCAGATAGATGATCTTTCTTCCTACCCTGCAGAGAAGAGAGAAGCTCGCGCTGCCCTACATCAGATGTTTCCGCACCATGTGCGCAGCCTGGTCGCTTTCCAGAAGAATCAGATAGTGGGGCGATGTATGCTCAATATCACGACCGGCGAATGGGGGATAGGGGGGATGTTTGCGATGGGCGTGGGGCTTTCGGCTCGCAACCAGGGGATCGGGACCGCGCTGGCGTGGGAGGCATGCGACCTTGCACGGCAGATGGGATGCCATCATGTCGTGCTCAATGCAACGCCCATGGGAGAGCCGGTGTACCGGCGTGTCGGCTTTCAGTCCATGGGATACGGTCCAAGCTGGCATCTGCGCACGCAGACGCTAGCGGCTCCCCCACCAACAAACGATCAGATACTCTTTCTGGAAGCAACCGGACGAGGTGAGGTCATGGCCCTCGACGAGAGAGGCAAACGTGTTGAAGACAGGTTCTTCCACGATCCCCTGTCCAATGGGCTGACGCCCCTGGATATCGCAGTTCACTGCCAGCAACCCGCCTCGGTGGACTGGCTCGTCAGCCACGGAGTGCCTCTTGATCTTCTCTCCGCATGGGATATGGGATGGAAACAACAAGTTCACCGGTTGCGGATCGAGCATCCAGAGCTGGTCAACGTTCAGCGCGGAGAAAGGCAGCTCACCCCCCTTCATATCGCGGTCGAACGGGGCGATCTTGAACTCGCGAAAGTTCTGCTCACCGTTCCCAATGATCTTGACCTCAAGGATAGCGAATTTGAGGCAACAGCATTGGGATGGGCACAGCATTTTCAGCGTGCGGAAATAATCATACTCATTGAACAGCACCGCATGAGCCAAAGGAAACTGGATCACTAAAGAGATTTTCTGGAATATTCAGTACCGAAGACATTCTCTTGGTAAGAAACACGCACTTGACGCATATCTTGGTACAGCCTGGTATCATTATGTTTACTCCATTACCTGATCCCCTGATGGCCAGTATATCGCTTCCGCCAGCGCCGATCACACCGTGCAGATCTGGCGGGTTCGCTAATGGAAGAAGTCGCAATATACCACTGCTGGACAGGCTTTCAAAAACGCGGCTGTCGGCAATCATTTCACTTCAGCGACGCTTGCGGCCATTCAATCTCTGGAGACCTCTTTAACAACTCATAATCCAACGCCAGACACTGCACATGGCAAGGTAGTGGTACAATGCGGAAGACATGAGGTATTGTTTCCCCAAAGAAGCCCGTTCTCCTCCTCGTCAGGCTTGGAGATCGGGAATGAAGGAAGAAGGAAGGCAATGGCTGAGATATCTGTGCCAGAAAGAAACTGGGCTGGCACCTACACGTACCAGGCACAGAAGCTGCACCGACCGAGGACGATTGAACAAGTACAGCAGATCGTCGCCAAGGCGGCCAGCGTGCATGTGTTGGGCTCGCGGCACTCGTTCAACGGCATCGCCGACGCCTCGGAGCTGATCACGCTTGAGGACCTGCCTGCTAATGTGCTCGTCGAACATGAAGCACATACGGTCTCCTTAGGCGGTGGGATAACATACGGCAATCTGATCAAGACATTGAACGACGAGGAGGTGGCCTTGCACACCCTTGCCTCACTTCCCCACATCTCCGTCGCTGGTGCCGTGGCGACGGCGGCGCACGGCTCGGGCGTCACCTGTGGCAACCTCGCGACTGCGGTCGCCGGACTGGAGATGGTAACCTCCAGCGGTGAGATCATCAAGGCATCCAGAGGTGAGCCCGACTTCGACGGCATGGTGGTCGGACTTGGCGCGCTCGGCGTGGTCACCCGAATCACCCTGGACGTGCAGCCAGCCTACGAGATGAAACAGCAGGTGTTCGAGGGACTCAGTTGGAAGGCACTCTACGACCACTTCGATGAGATCACCTCGTGCGGCTACAGCGTCAGCATCTTTACCCGCTGGGGCCAGACGAACGATCAGGTCTGGGTCAAGAGCCGGATGGATGAACCCGACCGGGTGGAGGGTGACCTCTTCGGCGCGATTGCCGCAACGGTTGATCGGCACCCGATCGCTGGACTCGATCCGACCCCTTGTACACCGCAGTTGGGGCGGCCCGGTCTCTGGTCCAACCGCTTGCCGCATTTCCGCATGGGCTACACGCCCAGCAGCGGCCAGGAAATCCAGTCGGAGTATCTCGTCCCCCGGCGGCACGCCCTCGTGGCTATAGAAACTCTACGCGCCCTCGCAGACAGGATCCAACCGCTCCTGCAGGTGAGTGAGATTCGCCGAGTGGCCGCGGATCGGCTGTGGATGAGCATGAACTACGAGGAAGACTGCGTTGGCATCCACTTCACTTGGAAGCGCGAGCCAGACGCGGTCCAGGAGATGGTCATCCAGATCGAGGACGCTCTGACCCCGTTCGAGGCGCGCCCGCATTGGGGCAAGGCCTTCTATGCGGATGCAGCGGCAATCGCTCCGCTCTACCAACGCCGTTCCGACTTTGTCCGTTTGGTGGAGCGGCTCGACCCGCGCGGCGCGTTTCGCAACGCATGGTTCAAGACACACGTGCTTGGCGGCAACTGAGAGCTCCCCGTGCTAAAGCAGCGGGGGTTCCAGGGGTTCGGCCCACGCTTCCCGCTCTTCACCCCGAAGGAGATGAGCTGGCTCTAGTGGTGGTTCCCCTGACCTTTTGGGCAGACGCGCTCCGGCTCTGGTCAGACCAAAGCTTCGGGGCAGGCTCTGCCCTTCTTTCGCGCGTTGTGCTGTACGCTCGTGTGCTGCCCGCAGGCGCGCCTCCGCACCTTCCCAATACGCCTGGTATCGGGCACACGAGGGAATAGGGTCTGCTGGATCAAGGGAGGCGGCAAGATACGCCGAATACAGGTCACGTTGGACAGAACCCACGCCACAGGAGCACTGATGCCAACGCTGAGAGAGCGGCTTCTTCACCCGCTTGCCACAGCCGTGACACCATTGGCTCAGCGCCGTCGTGCGTGTGGGAACTTCCACCAGGGTGCCGCCCGTGCTTGCAACGGTGCGTCTCAACCATTCTATAAACATCCCTGGGGCTCGCAGTCCCACACTCTTGCCAAACTGCTTTTGCCATGCCTTGTAGGAAATCTTTTTGAGGATGATGGTCTTGCCCAGTGCAACCACCTCATGCACCTTGCGGCCATGCAGGCTCTTGCGGTGCGCTGCCAGCTTGCGCTCTTTGGTCGCTTTGCGCCGCCGGGTGGCCTGGTAGCGCTTACTCTGCTTCCACCGCAGTTTCTTGTTGCCCTGCTTCTTGATGCGCCCCTTCTCGTCGTAGTTCTCCGGATTGGCGGCTCGCCGCTGTCGTTCCATCTGCCGCTGCAAACGGCGAATGGCCCTGCCATCAGGTGCCAGTTCCGCGCAGAACACCTCCAGGCTCGCTTCCCCTTCCTGAGGGAAGAGGGCCAGGGTCGAGGGACCGAGATCCCCCCCAACGATACCTTGCCCAACCTTGTGCTTGGGTTTGTGGTGGGGCTTGCCTTCCAAGGCCAGTTGGACGCGCGTAGCGATAGCCCTGTGTATCAGCGCCAGCCGCTTTGGGGCTGCTGGCGGGACGTTGAATGAGGCGGGCATACTTGATGCGGTGCCTGAGCCCATGGGTCACCACTTCATCCTTCCAATCGATGAGGACGGGCAGCTGGTCTCCGTTCCAGAGCACAAACCCTGCATTTCCGGCCTCGGGTGGCTGCAGGACAAGGCGGAGACTGGTATCATTGCGTTTGTTCTCGATGCTGGAGAAACCGCGTCCTCGGCTCTTAAAACGCACCCGTCTCGCCTGGCCCAGGCAGACGCGGTTGAGGGCGCGATAGGCGCGGGTGGCCAGGGTTTGAGCCAGCACCGCCTCGTTATGTTCCGCAATCCAGCCGACGCGCAGTCCTTTGACCGCTTCATGCAGAGCGGCTTCAGAGAAACTATACCTCTTGCGCAAAGCGGAGAAGGCGGCGGCTCGTTCCGCTTTGTGGATGCGAGGAAGGGCACGAGCCTCTTGCCAGGCGAGGTCAGCCCGCATGCGGCGCAGGCGCCTCTGTCCTTCGGAGAGGATGGCGTTGTAGAGCTGACGAGCGGCTTCCAGGTGAGCACGCAGGCGGGCGGCTTGCCCTGCATTGACGACCAGGGGCAGTTCGAGCAGAAAGGTGGGGGTGGCAGGCCGTTTCTCCTGCTGTTCCTTCTTCTTGCATTGCCCCAGGCATTTCTTTGGCATGCCTGCTCCTCCTTCAATCTCATACGTGCGATCGATCCTCGCACGCCTATTGTACCAGAGAGTCGAGAAGAACGCAAGTTCTAGAAGGCTGGCTTTATCCGGTCCTCACGCTCACGCAGGGGTGGCGATTCATCCCCGGCATCAATGACCGGGGCTTTCTCGCCACCTTCTCTGTAAAGAAAGACCGCAAGCGGCCTGTGAGGAGTGATTTGACGAGAAGAGGCAAGATGTCGCCGGTGTGTGCTCTTTTGGGTCGTTAAAATTCATCATCTAGTCACTTCCTCTGAGCAGCGGAGCGTTGCCTTTATGCACGTAGTGACGCTAGTGGTGCCAAGTCTGTATTTTTGAGCATGGCGAGGGCAGCGGGGATGGTGCCGATGATCCAGAGAGCGCAGATCAGGTATATGAGCACATCCTGGAAGACGATAGGCATATGCACGGGAAAGAGGAGGATGGTGAGCGGGCTAGTGAGGGCAAAGGCCCAGGCAGCCCAAGCAGGGACGAGGTGCAGTCGGCCAAGCATGAAGCCGATGAGCACAGCACTGAGCAGATGGCCGATAATGTAGATGAGAAGGAAGGTTGTCATGACAGTGTCGCCATTGAAGCGCGTCCAGAGCGCGGCAAGCTGCGGGGTGCTACCGCCCCGGTCGATGTCGTAGGCCAGGTCGTCGAGGCTGATGAGCGCTGCCCAGGGTATCCAGCCGACCAGGGAGAGTGCCGCCGAGATGGTGGCGAGCCACGGCGCACGCCGCATGCCCAAGAGCGACATGCCCAGGTAGCCAAGGGGCAAGAAGAAGGAGGCAGCAACGGCACCGATGAGGTGCAGCGTGTTGGCAGTAGGACTTGCCATCGCACTGGCGATAAGAGGCGCGCGGCCATTTCCCTGCCAGGTGACGAGGTAGAGTGTGATGGAGAGCGGTGCCAGGATAATGCAGGCCGCAAGGCACGAGCGCTGGAATATGTAAGCGGAGGAAATTTCTGCCTGCTCTGAAGAAATTGTGGATGATTTCATCTTGATGTTCCTTCTTTCTGAAATAGAAGAGAGTCGATGGAGCGGCATGTCCTGCTTACTTGTTGTATGCCCTGTGAAAACGCCGATGTGACCATCGGTCTCCCTCCTTTACGAGCGGTACATGAAGCGTTCTCACGAGAAGGATCGCCTGCGATGCGCGAACGCAATTTACAATCCCTACAGGGAGTATACCGAATGGAGAGCGCTTTTCCCAGGTACATTCGTATCAGTGCTCACTTTTCACGCCGACTGCTCACGCTTCGGATCTGGCACAATCCTGGTGAAGTCAGCCTATAAACCTTCTCACTCTCTTACCAGAGGGGTTGACAAGTTCTTTACTCAAAACGTATGTTTAGCACCCAGGGGAATAATATTAAACTGTGTTTCTGTTTATAACTCTGATCGTTCGCCTTATCGTCCAGGTAGCTGAATTGATCATGGCTAAATACACACATATACATATATTTCACGTATGGAGTAGGTAATTAATGTTCCGACGTCCTAGTTCGTTTTCCCTTCTGGTATTCGGCTTGTGGTTGTTGTCCATCAGCCTGTTAGCGAGTGGTTGCGGAGGAAGTACAACCACGACAACGACCTCTTCAAATAGAGTACAACAGGTTTCTATTGGTCTAGGGTATATACCAGACATCCAGTTCGCACCTTTTTATGTTGCTCAATCAAAGGGGTATTACAGTGAGTCAGGTCTGAATGTTACCTTTCATCATGGTATCGTTCCAGACCTCATCGGTTCGATGGTGGCCGGAAAGAATACATTTGTTATGGCTGGTGGCGATGAATTGCTTACCGCTCGCAATGAGCATATACAGGCAAAAAATGTCGCAACAATCTTCCAGAAGTACCCCATCAGCTTAATTGTTCCTGCCGACTCACCAATTAAGTCTCCAGCCGATTTAAAGGGACACACTGTCGGCATACCCGGTCCCTATGGGTCAAGCTATACTGCGCTGCAAGCATTTCTCTACAAGGAGCATCTCTCGCTTTCTGATATCAAGCTTCAATCAATAGGTTTTACACAGGTTGCGGCCTTGCTCACTCATCGCGTGGATGCGATTATAGGCTACTCCAATAACGAACCACTACAGCTTGCCAGGCGCAATGTACAGGTTCGCACATTCGCTGTCTCTGACTATCAACCACTCATCTCAGAAGGGATTATTGTCCCTGAAACCACACTTCAGGAACAGCCGCAGGTGGTCCATGAGTTTGTGCAAGCCACATTAAAGGGGCTACAATATGTGATCGATCATCCTGAGGATGCGATCACGCTGAGTAAGCCTTATGTTCCCGGCATGACCAATACCCAACAGACGCTGGAGATATTGAAGGCAACCATTCCTATTTGGCAAGGGAATGGAACGCTTGGTACCAATGATGAGGTGGCCTGGCAAGCTATGGAGCAATTCATGGTTGCGCAGAAGATGATACGTCCCATCCAGAAGGTCTCGGACGCCTATACCAACCAGTACATAAAATAAACTCCACTCTCTTGTTTGCCCATGCTTCTTGGATGTGGCACAAAGGGTCGCTTTTCGTCTCAACCTCGTTCGTCACTGTGCAAGTGGCAAGATTGAGGTGGAGATGGAATACGTTACATCCCTGTTCCATGTAAAGTACCATTGGTGCTGAGAAGTCTTCGGCAAACAGGCACTGAATAGTCACGACCAATGAAAAAATGAGGAGATCACTCACCATGCAAACACATCAGTTTGGCAGAACAGATATGCGGATTACAGCTATCGGGCTGGGAACATGGGCACTTGGTGGAAATCAATGGGGTCCCCAGGACGACCAGGAGTCTATAGCAACGATACAACGTGCTCTGGACCTGGGCATCAACTGGATTGATACCGCTGCTATTTATGGGTTGGGAGGATCCGAGAAGGTGGTGGGAAGAGCCATTAAGGGGCGCAAACAACCCTATATCTTCACGAAATGCTCACTGATCTGGGATGAGGGGATGCAGGTAAGGAGCAGCCTGAAAGCTAGTTCGATCCGTCATGAAGTTGAGGAGAGCTTGAGACGACTCGATATCGAGACCATTGATTTGTACCAGATACACTGGCCCAATCCCGATCCAGAGATTGAAGAAGGGTGGAATACACTTGCCGAACTCAAACGGGAAGGGAAAGTACGCCATATAGGTGTATCAAACTTCAACGTAGCGCAACTGCAGCGCGCGGAGAAGATAGCGCCAGTTGAAACGCTACAGCCACCGTACTCATTAATTAATCGTCAGGCGGAGCACGAAATTCTGCCCTATTGCCAGCAAAACACGATTGGTACGATCGTCTATTCCCCTATGGCGTCGGGCCTCTTGTCTGGGCACATGACCCGTGAGCGCATTGCGCAACTGCCAGATAGTGATTGGCGCAAACAGGGTCAGGAGTTTCAGGAGCCGCGCTTGACGCGTAATTTGGCGCTCGCCGATCTCCTCACGGCGATTGGAAAGGCACACAACGTCACAGCGGGAACGGTCGCTATTGCTTGGGCGCTACATAACCCAGCAGTGACAGCGGCCATTGTTGGCGTGCGCCACCCGTATCAAGCCGATGAACTGGCTATCGCTGCCGATTTCCATCTGAGCGAGGCTGAATATCAGCAAATTGAACAGTTCTCCGTCTGAGCGTTGATCGGGGAAACACGCGAACCCTGGTGAGTATCTGCAATATGCAGAGAAGAAGGCCAGGATTTAGCGTCTCCAGCAGATTCAGACTATGCAGCAAGAAGGGCGAACTGGCAAACTTGGTGTGAGAAAGGATCAGACGCCTTTTCTTGCGGATGCTCTACCTCCCATAAGTTATTTACAAGAGTGACATATGGAGCAAAAAGAGGATTGTGTTCCGGCTTCGACCAGACGAGAGCTGACAGCCTTCCTCCCGGCTTGAGCACACGCCGGATTTCCAGGAGCGCCTGCTATTTCAGGCATAGGGAGACAAGAAGCTTTTTCCTGAGGGGCTGCGCGTTCATCTGCGCCTGATCGAATCCAGCCCACTCCCATCAGGCGTTGTGCTCATGCGCTACGCGCGCGCATGATGGCCGCAACCGAACTACATGTTCGCCATTCCAGGAACGTTAGCAAGGATGCTCTCAAGTCCATTCACTGGGGAGATAAAACTCGTTGCGCAACCCGTGAGCTTCGCACCCACAAGAAGACTATTGCGGTCTTGCCCAAGTGATTCTTTCTCCCAGAGTAGAACTGGATGAATCACTCCCGTCTCCAGTCTTGTTTACGGTTCTAGCTTTTTTTGCACAGTAAATCCTACAAATATTCTACATTCCTTTTTTAGTAGGCAAGTGTTTTATTAGTTTTATTCAACAAACCGCCGCAGGAGTCCCCTGCCTTTGAGGCATGGGGAGGAATGCGGCGTTCCTTGTTGGAGAGGAGGCGGAGAGGGGCATATTCAGACAAGGAAGGCATTGACAGCTATCAGCGAATATGGTACATTTGTTCACATGAAATGCGTCATCACCGCCAAGCTCAAACTGCAGACCGACCCCACCCAGTTCGCGGCCTTGCGCGAGACCCAACTGGCCTACCGTGATGCCTTGAACCACGTGAGTCGCTACAGCTTTGCCCATGGCAAGACCAGCAATCAGCGCGCCCTGCAGCATGCCTGCTACGATGACATCCACCTGCTGTTTGGCTTGCCTGCCCAGATGGCCTGTAATGTCCCCCGTCAGGTTGGGGCCACCTACAAAACCCTCTGGACCAAAGCCAAGCACAATGCCCAAGCCCGCAAAGCCGGTCACACCAAAAAACGCTACAAGGGACTCGATCAGCCCCCCAAATATGTCTCTCCGACCCTGACCTACAACTACCAGCGCGACTACGGCTTTAAGCAAGAGCAGCAGGTCAGCATCCTGACCCTGCAGGGACGAGTCGTGCTGCCCTACCGCGGCTACGAGAAGCATGTGGCCCTCATCGGGCAGGGAGCCAGCATTGGAGCCGCCAAGCTCTGGTATGACAAGCCGCACAAACAATTCTACCTGCTGGTCTCCCTTGAACTGGAAGTGGCCGATCCCACACCCCAGACCCATTCCCAGGTCGTTGGTGTGGACGTGGGGCAGCGATACCTGGCCGTGACGGCCACTCCCACCGGGCAAGCCTCGTTTTTCCCCGGCAAACAGGTCCGGGCCACGGCAGACCACTCTGTGCGCCTGAGAAAGCGGTTGCAGAAGAAAGGCACTCGTTCCGCCACGCGACGCTTGCTTGCCATCAGCGGACGAGAGAGACGGTTGAAACACGACCGCACCCACCTGATCAGTCGACGCATCGTGGATGCCCACCCCCAGAGCCTCATCGGTCTGGAAGACCTGACCCACATTCGCGAGCGCACGAAGCGCAAGCGAGGAAAGAAGGCGAGCAAGAAGCAGCGGCGAGCCAATCGTCACGCCTCCTCGTGGGCGTTCGCCGAACTCCATGGCTACATCGCCTATAAGGCACTGCTTTCGGAGAGCATGGCCATCAAAGTGGATGCTTACCAGACCAGTCAGGCATGCCCCAAGTGTGGCCATGCCTCTGAGGACAACCGCCCCAATAAGGGGCTGCTCTTTGTGTGCCAGGAGTGTGGGTATCGGCTCCATGCGGATCTGATCGGTGCCAGGAATGTGGCGCTGCGAACGCTGCTCACTCGGCAGGACTGGGTGAGCACGGGGATCTTGTGTGCGCCCAGAGAGGCGCAGTGAACTCTGCCGTCAATGGACGGCGCTACTGAAGCAAAGTAGCTAAAACAGCACCTTACCTTCTATCGAAAGATCAGAGGGGACAACAGCATGGTGCGAAAAGGCCAATGAAGTTCGAGCACTACGAGCCAAATGTTGGTCAGTTAGGTCGTATACGGCGAAAACTGTATTGTTTGAACCCAAGTCGTGGTGATGCCACCCCCATCCGCAGGCCCAACGAGTGCCGATGCCTGCTGTTTGATGCTACGAAGGAAGACAAGAACTTCCGTGGAGCTTCCATCAAAACCGGCCTCTAGGGAAGAGGAAACGACGAGCGGGAACCTACGTACGAACCGAGTTCGCTGTGTAACCTGGGGATCGCCTACACGTCGCGAGACGCATGGCGACGGAGGAGTCGTAGTAGTGCGCCTTTGTGCCACAAATGTCTCTCTTACCCGTCGGGGTAAGCTCACTAGAGCAAGGTGAGTAACACAGCGACTTATTCGCCCACGTAAGTGGACGGAGATACCTTCAACCGAAAGGACTGAAGGGAAAGTAGCATGTCGTGTAAAATGCTGGTGAAGCTCCAGTCCCAGGAGCCAGAGGGAAGTCAAGCGAAGCTGTATAAGGTGAAGTCTTGATTGGCTGAATCCAAGTCATGGCGGAAAAACGCCAGCCCACAGGAGAAGGGACTATCGCCTGTGTTCAACGTGCAGGGGAACGGTACTACTTCCCCTGCAAGCTCTCGTTGGAGCCAGCCTGCAAGGAGCAGGAAGTGACGAAATGGGCACCTACGTACAGACTGAGACATTTGGAGGAACTGAGGGATCGCCTAAACGCTGTAAAGCGCAAGGTGACGGAGCGACCATACGAGTCGGATTTTATCTGACAAAGGGTCGCAGGAGGCCAGACTCAAAAGTGGCGGTTGACATGGATGTGTCAAAAGACCGCTGTGGGAGTCGTGTTGAAAAGACACTGGCCTCTGGAGAGCGTAGTGCATCGAAAGGTGCATGCTGCGTTCGGAGGGGAGGGGTTGGTGCTCCTGAATCATCAGGACCCGGCCTCTTACCCTACCCCAAATGCTCACCGTAATGGGCGAGACAGGGGGAAGGACTCTAGAGAATACATTCCACTTGAAAGGGGTTGGCTTGGATGAGTCAAAAGATCCCGGAGAGACTGGAAACCTTACGGAAACTCAACAGCAACAGACAGTGGACAAACGACGATCTCTATAGGCTGATGTTTAAGGAAGACTTATACATCATCGCCTACGAACAGATCAAGTCAAAACCTGGAAACATGACTCCTGGAACGGACGGAGAAACCCTTGACGGCTTTTCTCTCAAAACCATCAGAGAGATCATTGAAGCGATGAGATCCGAATCTTTCCAATTCAAACCTGTCCGCCAGAGCTTTATCCCAAAGGCGAACGGAAAAATGAGGAAACTCGGCATCCCCAGCGCAAAAGACAAAATCGTACAACAAGCTATCTACATGATCTTGGAGGCGATCTATGATAGCCCTCACACTCCTTACTTCCAGGAAACCAGTCATGGTTTCCGGCCCAATCACAGTTGCCACACGGCGTTACGAGAAATCAGAGAAAACTGGCCAGCCATCAACTGGTACATCGAAGGGGACATTCGCGCCTGCTTCGACGAAGTGGATCACTTGCCCCTGGTCGCCATCCTGCGCAAAAAGATTACGGATGAACGGTTTATCAACCTCATCTGGAAACTCCTGAACGCAGGATACATGGACCTCCATGGGACCAGGAAGGATAGCCTTGTAGGAACCCCACAAGGCTCAATTGCCAGCCCCATTCTCGCCAATGTTTACCTCCACGAACTTGACAAATTCGTTGAAGAACTCCAAACGAGGCATGAAAAGGGAAAGACAAAAGCCCGAAATCCCCTCTACCATAGACTTTCTGAGAAAAAGCGGGTCATGGTGAAGCAAGGCAGAACCAAAACCGACGAATTCAGAAAAGTGGTCGCACAAATGCGGACACTCCCATCTAGGGTAGTGAACGATCCACACTTTATCCGTCTCAAATACCTGAGGTATGCCGACGACTGGATCATCGGCATATGCGGAAGTCAAGAACTGGCAGAAGAAATCAAACAGGAAATAAAAAACTTCCTGAGTGAAACACTCAAACTTACCCTGAGCGAAGAGAAGACCCGCATCACCAATGCCAAAGCTGAAGAAGCTTTCTTCCTGGGAACGATCCTCAAGATCGGAAACGGAGGGACGGCTAAGATAACGCTGTCCACCAGCAGGTCAGGAAAGAAAGTCAAACGGCGATCTACTGGTTGGGAAACGGTGATAATAACACCTATACCCAAGCTTATCAGGAGATTGAGTGAAAGAGGCTTCTGCACAGCGAAAGGCTTCCCCATCGGAAAAGCAGGCTGGGCCTACCTGGACACAGACCAGATTATCAGTCTGTACAGCAGCGTTAATCGAGGCATACAGAACTATTACCGATTTACCGACAACTGGTCCAGAGTACGGCGAATCCAATACATTCTCAGGTTCTCGTTAGCAAAAACTCTGGCAAGGAAGTACAAAATCTCACTTTCCAAAGTCTTTAAACGCTCTGGAAAAAAGCTGAGTATCGTCATCAAAGGCCAAGATGGAAAGAAAGACAGAGAAGTTTCTTTCTACTCGAATCAGAACTGGTCAAAGAACAGAGACGCCTTCCAGGACAAAACTGCTCTAAATGTAGACCGAGTTCGGATGGCGACACAGATGAAAACACGCTCCAAGCTAGGAAAGCCGTGCTGCATTTGCGGAGAAAGCGCAGAGCAAATTGTCATGCATCATGTCCGGCATATACGAAAGCTCTCTCACCGACGAGAACCAATGGGCTTCAACCGGATACTCCGAGCAATTAACCGAAAACAAATCCCTGTCTGTGGAATCTGTCACGGAAAAATCCACCGAGGTGAATACGACGCTGTAAAACTGACGGATCTAGCGTACATTCCAAGCTAAAGAGGACCAAAGGTATTCTTGGCGAGCCGTGTGCATGGAAATCGTGCCCGCACGGTTCTGAGGGAGACCGTTGGAAAAGGACGCTATTCGATTGTTAATGTGCAACGGATAGAGTACCTCGCTGGCGGTCTACCCTACCGGTATCCCCTGATGTGTCGTGCGAGGAAGCCAAAGCGCGAAGGCGGCAACGCTTTCGTGAATTGCGGTGGAGCACGGACACAAGCCTCCGCCTTTAGGCGTGAGGTCACTGACTTATTGTATCTTTATATCCCAAAGGTAGAATATAGGATGCTCGCTCTATCAGTCATTCCTCAAACGAGAGTAACCCCTGTTCCAGGGCAACCGCAACTGCAGCAGCGCGTGAGTCAACGCCGAGCTTCGCATAGATGGAGGCAAGGTGAGCGTTTACAGTTCGCTCAGTAACCGCAAAGCGAACTGCAATCTCTTTACTCCGCTCCCCCCCTGGCTACTGCTGCCAGAATATCTCGCTCGCGCGCTGTCAGGCTCAAGCGGTGCGATTTGGAAGCCACAGGTGGAGAGAGCGTTCGTTCCGCACGAGTAAGAATCCTCTCCATCATTTCTGGCTGCATAAGCATTTCTCCACGCGCTGCCGCATGAATTGTATTCAGCACCACAGATAAATCCGCGTCCTTGAGAAGATAGCCTCGCGCCCCTGCACGTAAGCGGCTCATCATCAAATCATCTTCATTGTAGGTCGTCAACATAATCACCGCGACCTGCGGCCATGCCGTATGGAGACGTTTGAGCGCTTCCAGACCATCCATCTTGGGCATGCGCAGATCCATCAGCACCACATCTGGTTGTCGCTCTTCGACCAATTGCAATACGCTCTCTCCATCCACCGCTTCGCCCACCAGTTGGACGATGTAATGCCGCTCTAGCCTGGTTATACTGCGAACGTACTACAAGTCTACAAGAGTCACTGCGTATGCTCGCAAGATTATGAGATCAAGGAAGGAGTGCATTTTGCAGCAAATACTCACACTAGAGACAACACAAACTAGCAATGCCGTCATCGTCGCAACGAATGTATGCAAAGAGTACAACACTGGCACGGTCAAGGTACAGGCGCTTCAAGGGGTGAATCTCACTATTCACACTGGAGAAGTGGTCGCGATTATGGGGCCAAGCGGCTGCGGCAAAACGACCCTGCTCAACTGCCTCAGTAGCCTGGATACGATCAAATCAGGGACGATCAAAATAGCTGGACGAGATATCCAGTGCCTCTCAGACAGGCAATTGACTGCCCTGCGTGCTCGAGAAATGGGCTTTATATTCCAATCTTACAACCTGCTACCAGTATTAACTGCTGTCGAAAACGTTGAGCTCCCTCTGCTGGTCAGTGGTGAGCGGCCAAAGAAAGCGCGTGAGCAAGCACTAGAGAGACTCGCGCAGGTTGGACTAGAAGCACGGGCCAACCACCGTCCGGCGGAACTCTCAGGCGGACAGCAGCAGCGTGTCGCTATCGCACGTGCTCTCTCCACCCACCCCTCTATTGTCTGGGCAGATGAACCAACAGGAGCGCTTGACAGTAAAAGCAGTCAGGAAGTCATCGACTTGATGCTTCGCTTGAATCAAGAGCAGCAACTTACCTTCGTCTGGGTCACACATGCGCGCGAGGTGGCACAACAAGCCAGCCGTCTCATCACAATGAGCGATGGGCTTATCACTGAAGACCTCGCCCTGCTCAAGGGATAGACAAGCTACTAACGCTTTCTATGCTTTTGCACTTCAGACTCACTATACACCTAAATGGCATACTATTGTTCATCGCAAAAAGGGAAACACAGTGTAGCTATGAAAAGCCTCTTTTTTGGACAGGAGCAGAGCATAGAGCTGTTCCTCATCTCACTTACCATTCTGATCCTGTTGTTCATAGCAGGTATCGGGTTTACCCAACGGACTCTCTTACGCATCGGACTGCGAAACATGCTGAGGAGACGTGGCCAAATGTTGCTGCTACTCGGGGGACTCGCCCTTTCGTCGGCGTTCATCACCGCGTCCTTTGTGCTCAATGACAGCCTGCAATACGCAGCAAACACACAACTTCTCGGCAACATCGGCACTATTGACGAAACGGTAACCGGCACGTTCACAGCCGAACAGGCCACGACCTATCTCTCGGACATCAGGCGTAATGAACACATACAGGCCGCCACTGGTCTGCTACAGAGCTATCAAACAGCCTCTATTACCTCACAACGGACGGGCTTTTCACGAGACCGGCTCAATGTCGTCGCCGTACCAGCGGACTTCGACGAGGTATTTGGTCCAGCCAGGGATAGTGATGGAAAGCGTGTGCGCTTCGCGAACCTGCATGCCGGGGACCTCTACCTGGGAGCCACGTTGGCCCAAAACTTCTCAGCCCATGTTGGCGATCAACTCACGCTCACGCTCTCAGGAAGACGTGTCACGGGAACGGTTCGCGCCATCCTTGCCACGAATATATCGACGAATGCGAGTGATATTCTCTTTGATAACTCCGAACTTCTGGCGCTCTCGCTGCCGTACTATCAGCAAGTCACGCAACAGCAAGGAGTAATGAACACCATCGCCGTTAGAAACGTTGGACAGCAGGACGATAGCCCGACAGTCTCACGTTTCCTACAACAACTCTTCAACGCTCGCGCCGATGGATGGAAGAAGCTTTCCAGTTCACCTTCCTATGTCGCCCGGCAAGTCCATGTCATCAATCCCGATCTCATCTACTACCTGGGGCCACAATCATTCACCAATGGCCTTGGGGCGCAAGGGGCGCTCCAATTCACTGAACTGGTTCCGGCCCTTACGATATTACTTGTTGGCATAGGTATGCTTCTGCTCGCCTTGCTCCTGATCCTGTTGGCAACAGAACGTCGTGTGGAACTGGGCGTCAGTCGCGCGATTGGTTTCCAACGCTCGCATGTGATACAGTCTCTGCTCATCGAGGGGACAGGCTATGGTATTATCGCGGCCATTCCGGGACTGCTTGTTGGCGTCGGACTGGTCGCGCTGGAATTGTTTGTACTCTCCTTCATACCCTTACAAGCTGGCCCTAAATCATCGGCATTGATGCACCTTTCGTTGCACGTCTGGCTCAACTGGCATAGCCTGCTCACCTCGCTCTGCCTGAGTATACTCACAACCTTTCTGATCGTGCTCTGTACCGCCATTTGGATTAGCCGTCTCAACATTGTCGCCGCCATCCGCAACTTGAATGAGTCAGGGAAAGCACACCAGTCGCTCCTCTCCCTGATGAGAGCTGTCATCGCGCCCAATATCGACCAGTCGCCTGTCTCTACCTGCGAAAGACATCAGCTCATGCGCCGCATCTCCGCAATCTGGAGCCTGATATGTGGCCTCAACACACGCGGCCCCCTTCTGCTTCTATTGGTATTCCTCTTGTTCCAATTTGCCAGGTTTTCAGCTCAAACCTGGCTTCATCAGATCAGCCTGGCGCTAACTATCGCAGCCATCGGCTTGTGTGTACGCTGGCTTGGACGGATCGTTCTCACCACACTGAAAGCCCCATCGACAACGCTGGCAAGCCGTCTGGGCTTTAGTCTGATAGGGATCGGCTGGCTGGCGTCCAGCATACAACCGGGCGGGGCCTTATTCAGCATTTTTCAACCACCATCTGCAAACAATGGGATCTTGATACGGGTCGCTGGATCTGGGGGCCTGAATATGAACGCGCTTACCATTGTCCTGACTGACCTTTTCCTGATTTCTGGGGCCGTCGTGTTCATTATCGCGAACTGCGACGTGCTCGTAATCCTGCTCACGGCGCTCTTCTCACGTATACGCGGTATAGCCTCAATCAGCCGCATGAGTCTGTCCTACCCACTCACCTATCGCTTTCGCACGACCATGACGATCTCGCTGTTAGGTGCGATTGTCTTTCTCATTATGCTTGTCGTCACGCTCAACCTCGGCTCGGCACAAGAGGCACATCGTGATACTGTAGTTGGGGGCTATGATCTGACAGTAAGCGCTCAGGCACTCCCACAGGATTTTCTCCAGCGCATCCAGACCAATGCGACGCTACGCCAAGACATAGCGACAATGGCAACTGTTCATACAGTCGGAAGATCCTCGGCGCATCCGCGACAACTGCTCGTCCCAGGTCAGCGCCCGCAAACGCTCTCCGCAATCATCGCAGCTATGAGCGATAATTTCTTCCGCGAGAATACCATGGCCTTGCAAACTCGTGCGCGCGGGTATAACTCAGACCAGGCAGTGTGGGAGATGGTACGCACACATCCAGAATACACAGTTCTGCGCTATGAAATGACAATGCGCGGCATCAATTCCACTCAAAACGGCTTCCAGCCCTTCACTGTTCATGCGTTGGATGACACCGGGCATGTGCATCCACTCACGGTCATCGGCTTCACTGCGAGCACGACTGCCTGGTCCTACCTGTATACATCGGAGCGCACATTTGCGACCATTTATGGAGCTGCGCCACAGAGCAGCCACGTGATGGAACTGGTACGCCTCAACCCTGAAGTGAGCGAAGAGCAGACCACGCGCGATCTCATGAAAGCCTTCGGAGCGCAATATACTCTACAAGTACAATCGCTTACGTCAAGTGCTGGCGCGACCACCCAGGCGACCCTTACTATCTTCTATAGTTGCTACCTGGGATTAGGACTGGCCTTCGGAGCGCTAGCCCTAGCAGTCATCATGAGCCGGGCCGTTGTCGAACGACGACAACATATCGGGATGCTGCGCGCATTCGGCTTCTCACGCACACTTGTTGCGCTCTCGTTCTTGATGGAAGCTGGCTTTATCATTACGCTGAGCCTGCTCATTGGCACTGCCCTCGCTCTATGGTCTGCCTACCAGATCACGGCTTCCTATGGCCCAACCTTCCCCATTCCTATAACAATGATCATTCTCATTTTCCTCGGCTGCTATCTCGTAGCCCTTATTGCCACCTGGGTACCAGCCAATCAGGCAGCGCGGCTCTATCCCAGTGAGGCCCTGCGCTATGAATAAATCAGCCTACACTATCTACATTATCCAGAAATTGAGAACATAGAAAGAGGCACATATGTCTCGACGGAACAAGCATCCACACAAGTCCACATCCACCACACAAGAACGTCTAACACCACAATCGAATAAACCTGCTAGGGGACAGCGTAGATACCGTCAAAAGACCTCCTGGTGGAGCATCCTGCTTACTGGAGTGGGTATCGTGCTCGTCGGCTTAATGGCTGTCTTCGGCTTTCGCTTCTTCTCGAGCCTGAACACAACAGCAACTCCCTCGCTTTCCCCAGCTACAGAGGATGCTGTGACGCCAACGATACCCGGAGACAACAGCACAGGGGATTCGAGCAATCTAGGCCAGAAAACCTCCTCGCCTTGGAGCAACCAGGAGTTCGTCTCAACTGTTCTCGGCCATCTGGCTGAGAAATTCAACCTGTCCCTTGATCAACTATCAAAACAAGTCCAATCCGGCCTGCAAATAGAAGACGTGGCTGCCCAGCATGGCATTTCGGTAGACCAGCTGCATACCATCGAAATCAACGCGCTTCAGACTGGGATAGATAAACTGACCAGTACCAACCAGATGAGTCAGGATGAGGCCAGTATCATGATGCATGATTTCAAGAACAAGACCCAGCAAAAGCTTAATGGCGTCTTCACCTACGAGCTTGGTGGCACACCTCCCATTCCCACAAACGCCACCCCAACAATTCTACCAAAGTAGGAGCATCTTCAAAAGAGCTGACCTTGGCTCGCTTCTATAGAGAGTGCAAAAGAGAGTGCAAATCAGAAAACAAAGTGGTTAACACATTCAAAGCCTATCAGGAGAACATGCTTTCCACTTTGATTATTCCACAGAAGTGGGTCAAGGCCAGTCAGCCTTTAGGCGTGGGGAGTCGCCACATGAGCCAACTTTCAGCATAGTGTCTGAGGCGCTGGTTGATGTGTAATGCAAGTAGCGAATTTCTGCTCTTGAAACATGCCTGAATCAAGCAGTGAGTGCACGATTAAGCCGAACAGTTTTAATAATGGACGTGATGGAGCCGATGAGCAAAGTGATGCCCCAGATGATGGTAATGATACCAATGCATAAAGCGGCGATCGCGTCAGTAATACTGACGAGGAATGCCGGAACGATACCAAGAAGAAAGCTAACAAGAACAGTGCCAAGAAGAGAAGTAAGAAGAAGCAGAAGAAGTCCTTTGCTTTCAAGGAAGCGCTGTTGAGCGAAGAACAGGCTACCGGAGAAACCGAACTTGAGTAACATGATGACGCTCAATACCACATATGCGCCTGCCCGGTTAAAGGATCCGTATACAATGAGGTAGATAAGCGTGCCGAAAGGAATGGATAGGAGCAGCGAGATCATCAGCATAAGCAGGCTAAGGGCGATGAAGATCTGGCGCAGAGCGAAGCCCATGAGCAGGAGTGAGAAGATGAGGGTGGCAATTCCCTGTACTCTGCCATGCAGGCGCGCTGGAATGAATAAGGCAACACCCATAAGGGTAACGGTGAAAAGCATGATGCTGTCAAGGAGGGCCAGGTCGGGGAGACCAAGACCTGGTGGATACCCCTGACTGCTAAGCTGTGCCACCATATTTTGCTGGTCACGGTTGAGGCCGGTAGTAGCTGCAGAGAGCTGTGGAGGCAGTTGGAAGGCTGTGATTGGAACCGGGTTGCTGCGAAGCACGCCCGGGAGGGCCATACTCGTTTCAATGAGTACGACGATACAAATCAAGACGATAGCACATAGTAAGAAAGGTGTACGCAAGCGATTCATTGCATACCTCAAAACTACCGAACGCTTAGGACAGACGGCAAAAACGCAATCCCCTTCCTTGTGATCTGATTGTCAACCTTAGATGGAGACTTCGCACGCCTGAATGATCCACTTTTTTCTTACGTGTTTAGGCTTAAGTGGTAGAACCCCGCTAACCGGTGGCTGAGCACAGGACCCCCTTGCGTAGCCGAACCAGCGGCCGAAGGCGAGCAGGCTCGGCTACAGAAAGCGGCTCACGTGCCTGTTTCTTTCGCCGTCCTCGTTGCTTGGGTTCAACCCATGCAGGAGGAGCCACTTTGTAGTGCAAGAGTTCGCTTATGCTCCAGATATGATCAGTCAGCCCAGCCGCCATGGCAGGCGTGCAGGCTCTGCCCTCATGGACTGGCTTGCCGAGCTCATGATGCGGCCAACAGAAGTTATAGGTCGTCCCAAGCAGGTACATTCCCGTTTCCAGTGGACGCAGGTGGCGAGCGCTTTGACGACATTTGCGCGTCAAGGTGGCAAGCCGCTGGCGCATGGTGGCATTCAAGCGCTCAATAAAAGCCGTGTTGAGCACATTGCCTCCTTGTGACTGCTGGAGGAGCCGCTCGGCCTCCTCTTGTGAGCCATGCGACATCTTACGCGTGACCTCGACCACCCGTTTCTTCTGCGTCCGCTTGATGACCGTCCCAATATGCAACTCTGACCAAACGACCAAGCGAGCGCGTCCTCGCCCTGGCATCGCTTTCACCTTTTCACGAAAGGCTCGCTTGATACTGCCCGGATACGCGCACCAGCCATCAGTCAAGACCAGCAGCGCTTTCAAGGGCTCTGCACAGCGTCGTACCTGTTGCAAGAGCCGATCAGCCAGGGCGCGATCACGGGTACGTGAGACGGTCCCGGCCACCCACAGACGTGTCTTGACCATGATGGCCAGACCCATCCAAGCGACCATCTTGCAGCCTTTGACGCGGATCTCATCGGCCTGCACATGTTGCAGATCCAATTGGGCGGTCTCAACGATGTCTTGATGGACCTGTTGGCAATGGATTCCGGCTCGATCTCGCCAACTGGCCACGGTGCGTTCATCGAGGCCGAAGGCATGAACGATGGCTTGAAGCGGACAGCCATACGAGAGCAGCGTCACCACAATGACAATGAGCTCGGTTGGCTTGCGCAGTCCCTCAAGCATGGTTCCTCGGCGCGCGCTGAAGGTTTTGCGACAACGCGTACAGCGATAGCGCTCTCGCTTGCGATCATGAATGACGATGTTGCCTGCCCCGATTTGCCCTCTTGCGCAACACATCGAATGAGGGCAAAATTGTTTCGATGGCTCCATTGAGGGAAATATGGTCTTTTGCATATCCATATCTTGTCAATGGAGCCTAATTTTTGCAAGCCTCTCCCACTTTCACCAGTTAATGGAGTCCTACCACGATCCCAGTTCTCAATTAAGAATAATTCAAACGTAAATACTCCTTTTATATTGTGAGATTTGAATAATTCAAAGCGTAATCTTATATGGTTACTTGTTTCTCCCTTACTGTGACTATATTTTTGTTCGGTTTTACCGTAGTAACGCGAATAAAAATATAGATAGGCTTCTCTCGAATCAAAGAACTGGCCCCATCCTTTAAAGCTTTGGTTCATTGTAGGCGTTTTTATTTTTCAAGGAGAAAAAAGCTTGGAACCTGGAAAGAAACCGGTCTTGTTCCTGATTACCTGTCTATGCTTGCTAACGATGTTGTTAGCGGCATGCGGTAGTGGCTCCTCTGGACCCTCCTCAACAAAGGCTTCGGATGATAAGCAAACCTTGCGTTATCCAGTTGTAGGTGATCCAGATATTAACACCTTTGACCCGGCTCTCGTTCAGGATACTGACTCCAACTTCCCTATCCAGGCCGTCTTTACGGGCCTGGTCACCCTGGACGCCAATCTACAGGTAAAACCTCAACTGGCCGAGAGCTACCAGCAGTCCGATGGAGGACTGACCTGGACCTTCAAACTCAAGCCCAATCTGACCTTTAGCAATGGAGATAAGCTCACTTCAGAGGACGTCGTGTATAGCATCAATCGCGCGATCGATCCCGCCACGAAGTCGAGTGTCTCTGGTTACCTTCAGCTTGTCAAGGGTTATAAGGACTTCAGCGGCGGCAAGGTGAAGACCCTGATTGGCACGAGTTTGCTGGCCCCCGATCCTCAAACAGTGGTCATTAAGATTAGCCAGCCGGCGGCTTACTTCTTGCAGACCCTTTCCTATCCGACCTCCTATGTGGTCAACAAGAAACTGGTCGAGAAATATGGCACACAGTGGACCGACCATGTTGAAGAAGGTGGCGGCGCTGGCCCCTGGAAGGTTGAAAAGTACACCCACAACAAGGGTCTCGAACTGGTACGTAATGATGCGTACTATGGGGCGAAACCTCAGATGAAGAGACTCTCAGTGATCTTCTATAAGGACCAGGACTCAATGTACCGCGCCTTCCAGGCTCAGCAGCTCGACTTCACGCCTGTTCCGTCAACAAACCTGGAGCAGGAGCGTAGCACGCCTGGCTTTAAAGAGACACCTATCCTGACCATTCGTTATATTGCGATGAATTACCTGGTGAAGCCCTTCGATAATATCAAAATTCGCCAGGCTTTCGCGCTTGCCATTAACAAAGATCTGATCGTGCAGAGCGCCATGAAGAATGCCTTTACGCCTTCAAACCATGTTATTCCCAAGGGCATGCCTGGTTATAACGAGAATCTTACTGGGCCGCTTGGCACGGGTACCCAGGGCGATGCGAATAAAGCAAAGCAGGTCCTGGCTGAGGGGCTCAAAGATGCGGGCTACGCCAGTGTCTCAGCGCTACCACCTATTACGCTCACGTTCTACCCACGCAACCAGAACTTTAAGGATGCTCTCACCGCGATTGCGCAAATGTGGCAAACGACATTGGGCATCAAGGTGAACATCAACATTGTCACGCGCCCTAAGCTACTCGATCTGACGACCGCCACCAAGAACAACGGTTCCCTTCAGATGTGGCAGGCTGGTTGGAACGCTGACTATCCCGATCCTCAGGACTGGCTAACGCTCTTCTTCGACAAGGGGCAGGACTACAACCAGTCCAACTATGGTCAGAATAAGGTGCAAGATACCAGCGTTCAGTTAGAAGCGCAGAAGAAGTTGGAGCAGGCTGACCAGGAGCAGGATGTTACCAAGCGTATGCAACTGTACAACGAGGCCGAACAGCAGGCAATAAACGATGTTGGCTGGCTTCCTCTCTGGCAGGAGAAGGTCCAGTATCTGGTCAAAACAAGTGTGCAGAATCTTTCGCTCAATTCGCAGCAATTGATTCCGCCAGATGACTGGAGCAAAATCTACATCACCCAGTAACGTTTACCAGGTCCGGTACCATTCGCGTTTCTATGCACTGGAACTTTCGATGGAAAGCTCTCTCACATAGGATGCGTCACCAGGCGGTTGCTGTTTGCAGAACACATCCCTTAGGCTACTGCGAATGGCAACCGCGACCTATGCGCTTTTTACGCGCACGACTATTCTGCCGTCCTCCACGCGAGCGCCAGGGAGCGCTCATGACGCAGCGTACGAACAGACCCTGAAGAAGTATCAGGAGTGTTTTATGATTCGCTTTCTACTAAAACGGCTCATTGGCCTGCTATTTGTCGTTGTTGGGGTCACACTTATCACCTTCTTTATGGGTCATTTCGCGCCCGGAGACCCCATTCGCGTCCTGCTTGGCGACCACCCGAACGCGGTGCTGGAGGCCCAGCTCAAACATCAGTATGGCCTGGACCTTCCCTTATATCAGCAGTATCTCAACTATATGGGACACCTGATCAGGCTTGATTTTGGGCTTTCATTTCGGAGCATCAATCGCCCCGTTTGGGATATTCTCAAAGATGGCGTACCAGTTTCTCTTGAGTTAGGCTTATGGGGTCTCTTTCTGCAATTACTGCTTGGTATCCCCCTCGGGGTGGCCTCCGCACTGCGAGCAAACACCTGGATAGACACGTTCAATATGGGCCTGGCACTAGTCCTGTACGCCATACCAGTGTTTATCGTTGGTGTGCTATTCCAATTGCTCATCATCTGGATGGACAAGCAGACTGGTTTGCACTGGCCCGTTACGCAATGGGGGACGCCATGGCAATACACCTGGCAGGATATCCAGTATAAGCTCGCCCCTATACTGGTCTATACGGCGGCAGGCATGGCCTACTATGCGCGTCTCGCTCGTACCAGCATGCTCGAGGTGTTACGCCAGGACTACATCCGTGCGGCTCGCGCCAAAGGACTGTTGGAAAATGCCATTGTCTATCGCCACGCCTTTCGCAATGCGTTAATACCACTGGTGACAGTGCTTGGCGTCTCGGTTGGGTTCCTGGTAACTGGGGCCTTCTTTACCGAAAAAATCTTTAACCTTCCCGGCATCGCGAATCTGACCCTGGAGGCGATTGATTCGTTGGATTACCCAGTTCTCCAGGCAACAACGGTTATGCTGGCGTGTAGTGTGGTCCTCGGCAATCTGATCTCAGACATCCTCTACACGGTCGTCGATCCACGTATCAGAGCGGAATAGAAGCGCGAGGTAAAGAAATTGGACATGGATACCAGGGACAATAGGGAAGCCAGCGAGGAGCGTGAAGAACAGGTCGCACAACGCCTGGAAGAAACACCATCTGTTGAAACTGTGGCTCCGCCTTCTGTCGATCTGCTGGAGGTTGAAGGTGAAGGTACGCCGGAGAAGATCACGTTACCACCGCTTCAGAAGCCTCCTACGCCTCTACAGGATTCACTCAGGCACTTACGCCGCGATAGACGGGCCATGATCTGCCTGGGGATCATCGTCTTCTTCGTGCTGCTTGCCATCGTAGGGCCTCCTATCTATCAGCACGTTGGTGGCGACTACAACAGCCCTATTAACGGGAAAGTTCCTTCTACGGTCTATCATAGCTTCTCGCACCAGGAGCTTAATCGCCTCGATGAGGGGCCATCGGCGCAGTACTGGCTGGGAACTGATCGTATCGGGCAGGATCTCTTTGCCCGGCTCATGCAAGGTTTGTTGATATCAATCCTGGTCGCCGTGCTGGTCGAGGTCGTCAATGTGCTACTGGGCCTCATCGTGGGCGTCCTTGCTGGTTACTATGGGGGCTGGACTGATTTTCTCCTGGCCCGCTTTGCCGACCTGATATTTGCCTTTCCCGGCCTCCTCTTCGTCATCCTGCTGACTGGCATTTTTGGGACGCAGGCCGACGTCGCGTTGTCGAGCGTCCCTATCCTGGGGCCAAACGGTAACGCGCGTCTGATCCTGGTTTCGATGGCGCTGGCCCTCACCTCCTGGCCCCTCATGGCGCGCTATGTGCGTGGGCAAACCATGCAAATCAAGCAACAACAGTTTATTGAGGCAGCCAAAACAGCGGGTTCGAGCGACTTTGGCATTATCGTGCGACATATCATTCCCAACCTGTTCAGCATGGTTATTATCGTCTCGACCTTGAATATATCCAATACCATTATTAGCGAAGCTGGTATTAGCCTGCTGGGGTTAGGGGTTCAGCCTCCCGGTGCGAGCATAGGTCTGATGATCTCAGATGGCGCGACCCTGTTGAGTACACACCCCTGGGAAGCCTTGCTTCCTTCGGGAGTGCTGGCAGGCATTGTGCTGGCCTTCTCATTTCTGGGGGACGGACTGCGCGATGCTTTCGATCCGCGCACAAAAGATTAACCCACCGCACAATCCCATCCCTGATTCGAGTACCTCCCGCAAGGCGAACGCGCGGCCAAAACAGGAAGCAAGGGCTCAAGCACACGAAAAACCCACCTCACCGCTGGGGCTTGCAGCCCAGCGGTAAGGCGGCGGCTTCTTCTCTGTCATATCAGGTTAGCGCGAGCACTTGACAAAGGGGAATTTAATTCTTATGCTTTATATCAGTGAATATATTCCCCATCGTGCAAAAATTACTCCGAATGCAGGCGCTTTTATTTTTTCTTTTATGCACACGTGTGCATAAAGATTTCTTGTGAGGATCTCTCGTAAAGGGGGGCAAGCGTTGCGCCGACAAGAAGTTTCTATTGCCGATATCGCTCGCGTTGCTGGCGTCTCACACACGACCGTCTCGCGTGCGCTCAGACAGAATCCGCTCATCAGTGCGGGTACACGCAAGCGCATCCAGAAGCTGGCCGATGAAATGGGTTATACACCCAATGCTATCGCGCAAAGCCTGCAAACACAGCAATCCAGCACTATCGGCCTGGTCGTGACCTCGATTGCTGATCCCTTCTTTGGCGATGTTGTCAAAGGCGTTGAGGAAGTGGCGCGTGCCGCGCATTTTAGTGTTTTGCTCAGTGCCTCTTATAATGACCCTCATAAGGCTACAGATATCATCGAAACCTATCAACGTCGGCGCGTCGATGGTATCCTGGTCGCATCATCGCGTATTGCTACCAATTACAGTCACCGGATTCCCCATATCCGCATTCCCACTGTCTTGATCAATGCTCAGGGCGAGTTACAGGCCAGTCAGTTGCACTGGATTGCAGTAGATGATCACCAGGGCGCGCAGCTTGCCGTCAACCACCTGCTGCAACTCGGACATCGCGCTATAGGCTATCTGGGTAGTAGGAGTCGCCCAGGTTCAAATCAACAACGGCTTCAGGGATACATAGACGCACTTGATCAGGCTGGGATACAGAGGCAAGCAGCATGGGTGATCCAGCCTCCATGTGATGAAGCCTCGCAAGATGAAGATATAAGTGTGGGGCAGAACGCCCTGCTCGATTTGCTCGACGCAGGTGTTACTGCTGTTTTCTGTTATAACGATATGATCGCTATCGGCATGCTGACAGCATGTCACGAAAAAGGGATCGCGGTGCCACAAGATCTGAGCATCGTCGGCTTTGATGATATCCAGATCGCCAGTTGCATGGCGCCGCCATTGACTACTATTCACCAGCCCAGAGTAGAACTAGGACGTCTTGCGACTCAGGTAATGTTAGACCTATTGAGTGATCATCCAGGCAAAAGTCATAGCCTGCCTCCATCTCTTGTGTTACGTGGCAGCACCGCGCCATTGCGAGAGCAGTATCGTTAGTATCGCGGCCATGCAATCTTACCAGACTGGCTTGCCTGTCGACCTGTAATACATATAAGCAGACAAGCGTATAAGAGAAAGGAAGTAATGTATGCGGCAATATGATGCAAGTAACCTGGTCGTTCATCCCGGTAATGCCCATGCTGCCAATGTTATCGTCGAGGTAACAGCGGAGATGGCGGGTTGGGATTACCTCCATTTTCAGGCGCATCACCTGTCTGTGCGGGACACATGGACGTTTGCCACAGGTGAGCGTGAACTGGCATTGGTAGTCCTGGGAGGTCGTATTCAGGTTGAATCGAATCGCGGTCAATGGTCCCATATTGGGGAACGCGAGAGTGTTTTTACAGGTCTACCACACGCGCTCTACCTGCCGCGCCAGACAACACTGAATGTTCGAGCCGAAACGGAGTGCGAATATGCCGTTATTTCTGCTCCTGCAGACCAGGATTACACACCACGCCTGATCACGCCACACGATATCGCTACCGAGATTCGGGGCGGTGATAATGCCACGCGGCAGATTAACAATATCATCCCGCCCGGCTTCTCCTGCCAGCGGCTCGTCGTGGTAGAGGTGTATACGCCCGGCGGTAACTGGTCGAGTTATCCTCCGCATAAGCACGATATCCATAAGACGGACATATACGGTCAAGTTGTGGAGGCTGATCTCGAAGAGGTGTATTTTTATAAACTGAGCCGCCCTGAAGGGTATGCCTATCAACGTATCTATACCGATCCTGAGTCGCCCTTGCACCGGGCTGGCTTTCCCATCGATACCCTCTTGATGGCGCGTGATAATGACGCAGTGCTGGTGCCAGAAGGGTACCATCCCGTTGCGAGCCCGCCCGGCTACACGACGTACTACCTCAATGCCCTGGCTGGTAGCGCCCAATCTCTGGCGAATAGCGAAGATCCGCGCTACGTATGGGTCAAGGAAAACTACAAAGGGCTTGACGAACGTATACCGCTCTACGAGATCAAGCATAGGCTATAGTGCAGGAGAAAGGCATGAATACGGGCAAGAAATACGATGTCGTGACAATGGGGCGCTCGTCGATTGACCTCTACTCGAATGATATCGGTGCCCCGTTTGTGGGTATTACGAGTTTCGCCGCTTACGTTGGCGGCTGTCCAACGAATATCAGCGTGGGCACGCGCCGCCTGGGATTGAACGTCGCATTGCTCACGGCGGTAGGAGAAGACCAGGTAGGCGACTTTATTCTACATTTTCTCATGCGCGAAGGGGTCGAGACGCGTTTCATTCCGCGTAAACCAGAGAGACGCTCTAGCGCGGTTGTACTGGGCATTGAGCCGCCGGACCGCTTTCCGCTGACCTACTATCGCGAAAATTGCGCCGATATCGCCTTGACTATCGATGATGTGCTGGCAACCCCCATCGCCGACAGCCGCGCGCTATTGATCAGTGGCACAGGCCTGAGCCAGGAGCCGAGCAGGAGCGCAACCTTGTTCGCGGCTGAGGTCGCACATCAGGCGGGAGTAACCGTGCTGTTGGATATCGACTTTCGCCCTGACCAGTGGCACGACCAGCGCGCCTTTGGAGTGACGCTGCGTTCGGTGCTACGCCTGGTGGATGTCGTTTTAGGCACTGAAGATGAAATCAACGCGGTCATGCTGACCGATGTGAGTCAGATACGGCTCACCCATTCTCAGATTTCGGATGCACGGGTGAGCGGTGATAGCCAGGCCGCTATCCAGGCCATGCTGGCGCTGGGGCCACAATGGGTCATCCAGAAACGGGGGGCTGAAAGTTCTCTCGTTCACTCTACCTCCAGTGATCGCCTCGCCGTGCCACTATCAGTGCCAGGTTTTCCGGTGGAGGTACAGAATATCCTGGGTGCGGGCGATGCCTTTGCCTCTGGTGTGCTGTATGGCCTGGTCAATGGGTGGGATTGGTATAAGACGGTGCGCCTGGCAAATGCCTGCGGAGCTATTCTGGTGACCCGGCATGGTTGCGCGAACTTTATGCCTACTTACGATGAGGTGATGGCTTTTATTCAGGACCACGGCGGATTCTAGTGCTCACGGGAAGGATGTTATGAGTAAGTTGACGACGATGACAATGGCCCAGGCTCTGATCGCCTTTCTCAAGAATCAGTACGTCAAGCGCGATGGTGTGGAAAGCCCCTTTTTCGCTGGATGCTTCGGCATTTTCGGCCATGGAAATGTCGGCGGTATCGGTCAGGCGTTGCAACAAATGCCCGATTTTCGTTACTACCAATCGCGTAACGAGCAGGCGATGGTACACGCCGCTGTGGCGTATGCCAAAACGAAGAATCGGCTGCAAGCGTTTACCTGCACGTCATCGATTGGCCCGGGCGCCACCAATATGCTCACGGGAGCGGCCACAGCCACGATCAATCGCTTGCCAGTGCTGCTCTTGCCCGGCGATATCTTCGCGCGCCGCAATGTCGCGCCCGTTCTCCAGCAACTCGAGTTTGAGCATTCACAGGACATATCAGTCAACGATTGCTTTAAGCCAGTGAGCCGTTACTGGGATCGCATCAGTCGCCCCGAGCAACTCCTGACGGCACTGCCCGAGGCCCTGCGCGTATTAACCAGCCCCATAGAGACCGGCGCGGTAACGCTGGCCCTCCCACAAGATGTGCAGACCGAGGCATATGCATACCCTTCGGAGTTCTTCGAGCGCCGCACATGGCACATAGCGCGCAATCGGCCAGATCGCCGCGCATTAGAGCAAGCCGCCGCCTGGATTCGCGCCAGTGAACGGCCTCTGATTATCGCTGGAGGAGGAGTGATTTACGCGGGGGCGACGGAACTGCTGGGCGATTTCGTCGAGAGTTCGGGAATTCCCGTCGGCGAAACGATGGCTGGCAAGGGCGCCCTGCGCCATGATCACCCGCTTAATCTTGGCGCGATAGGCGTTACCGGCACCTTCGCCGCCAACCGCCTTGCGCGTGAAGCTGACCTGGTGATTGGCATCGGCACGCGCTACAGCGACTTTACTACTGCCTCGAAGACGGCTTTCCAGCATCCCAATGTACGCTTTATCAATATCAATTGCGCGGAATTCGATGCCTTCAAGCACCGGGCTTGCCCCCTGGTTGGGGATGCGCAAGCGACGCTAGAAGAGCTTCAGGCACTTCTGGGAGGCTATTCGGTTGCGGATGACTATCGGGAGCAGGCCGAGCGACTTCATAGTGCCTGGGATCGTGAAGTTAAGCGGATTTATGAACTGCGTAATGAGCCGTTACCATCTCAAGGTGAACTTATTGGTGCAGTCAACGAACTGAGTTTACCTGACGCTATTATGGTCTGCGCCGCGGGTAGTCTACCCGGCGACCTGCATAAGCTCTGGCGAACGCGTCATCCCAAGAATTACCATCTCGAATATGGGTATAGCTGTATGGGCTACGAGATCGCAGGTGGCCTCGGCATTAAGATGGCCGCGCCCGAGCGCGATGTGTACGTGATGGTAGGGGATGGTTCATATCTCATGATGAACAGTGAGATTGTTACCTCCATTCAGGAAAACTATAAATTGATCATTGTGTTACTGGATAATCATGGTTTCAAGAGTATTGGTAGCCTCAGCCGGTCATTGGGCCAGGAAGGCTTCGGTACACGCTATGCCTATCCGGAGAATGGTGTCTTGCCCGGAGACGCGCAGGACACAGAGGTTCGTACTCTGCCTGTTGATCTGGCAACGAATGCGCGTAGCCTTGGAGCACATGTCATTGAGTGCAAAAGTCACGCGGATTTTGTCGCCGCGCTTGAAGCCGCCAAAGCAGTTGAGCGTACAACAGTTATCTACGTGCAGAATGATCGCTATCAAGAAGTCCCAGGCTACGAAAGTTGGTGGGATGTACCAGTTGCGGAAGTCAGTACAAAGCCGCAAGTAGAAGTAGCCCGCGCCCAGTGGGAGGAAAAGCGCCAACAGGAGCGCTACTTCCTATGACATCACGAACTGGCCGAGTTCGCGCGCACCGACGCCAGCGCTGGCGAAAAACTAGCCGAGGCCGCGCAAGAATTTGAGGCGGGGCTTGAAACCCTACATCATCAGCACCCTACTCGGGATGGAGGACAAGTATGACACAGTATCGGCAACTCATGAACTATATTGGTGGCCAGTGGACACACTCGCGAGCCGCTGAATATCTCCCAGTACGCAATCCTGCAACAGATGAGGTCCTGGCACATGTGCCCCTTTCACCTGCTAGCGAGGTAGATACAGCCGTACAGGCTGCCCAGGCCGCTTTTGACGGCTGGCGACGCACGCCGCCAACCGAACGTATCCAATACCTCTTTAAGCTCAAGCGGCTTCTGGAAGAGCATTCCGAAGAGATTGCTCACCTGACCACGCAGGAGTGTGGTAAAACGCTGGCGGAAGCTCAGGGTGAACTCTTGCGCGGCATTGAGAATGTTGAGGTCGCGACAGGTATTCCCTCTTTGATGATGGGCTATAACCTTGAGGATATCGCCTCTGGCATCGATGAACATATGTTTCGCCAGCCAGTCGGGGTAGTCGCCGCCATAACGCCTTTCAATTTTCCCGGCATGATCCCGCTCTGGTTCCTACCCTATGCTATCGCCTGCGGTAACTGCTTTATCCTCAAACCATCGGAGAAAGTGCCGCTGACGATGGCGCGCGTCTTCGAACTGATTGACCAACTTGGCCTGCCGACGGGGGTCGTGAGCCTGGTCAATGGCGGCAAAGAGGCCGTTGACGCGCTTCTCGATCATTCGTTGGTACGTGCTATTTCGTTTGTGGGTTCCTCGCCTGTGGCAAAGTATGTCTATAGCCGGGCGGCAGCCAATGGAAAACGCGCTCAATGCCAGGGAGGCGCGAAGAACACCGTTATTGTGCTTCCCGATGCCGATATGGAGATGACGACACGTATCGTTGCCGACTCATCGTTTGGCTGTGCCGGGCAACGTTGCCTGGCTACCTCGGTCGCGATTACGGTAGGCGAAGCTCGCAGAGAGTTTCGCGAGCGCCTGGTTGACGCGGCAGCGCAACGCAAAGTAGGATCTGGCCTGGACTCAGAGATTGAGATGGGACCAGTCATTACGCCTGAGAGCAAGCAACGTATCGAGTCGCTTATCGCGAAGGGCGCTGGGGAGGGCGCGGAACTGCTTGTCGATGGGCGCAATGCACAGGTCAAAGGCTATGAGCGCGGGTATTTCGTGCGCCCGACACTACTTGATAATCTCGCGCCGCAAAGTGAGCTTGCGCGTACCGAGATATTTGGGCCAGTCCTCAGCCTGATACATGTTCAGGATATCGATGCCGCCATCGAGCTGATCAATGCCTCTCCGTTTGGAAACATGGCCTGCCTGTTTACGAGTAGCGGCGCCGCGGCCCGTAAGTTCCGCTATGAGGCGCGTGTGGGCAATATCGGTATCAATGTGGGCGTAGCGGCCCCAATGGCTTTCTTCCCCTTCACGGGTTGGAAGGATAGCTTTTTCGGCGATATGCACGCTCAGGGGCGCGATGCCATTGAGTTCTATACCGAGAAGAAGGTCGTGGTTGAGCGCTGGCCTCGCGAGTGGTCACGCAAGTTCTAGAGTTCTAGAAACGTGAGAGGGACGAAGATGCGTATTGCTAACGCCCCCTGTTCGTGGGGAGCACTCGAATTTGACGATGTGAAGGGCCAAGGTATCACCTACGGGCGAATGCTTGATGAACTGTGTGATACAGGCTACGTTGGGACCGAACTTGGCGATTGGGGCTTTATGCCCACTGTTCCCGCACAATTGCAATTAGAGTTGAAGCAACGCAACCTGAGTATGGTGGGTGCGTTCGTACCGGTGGCGCTGAAAGATGCGAGTATGCATGCCGTTGGGGAAGCCGAGGCGCTCAAGGTTGCCCGCCTGCTGTCCGCCGTGGCTGAGGAGAGCGATCAGTCGCCCTTCCTTATTCTCGCTGATGCCAATGGAACAGAGCCGGAGCGTACTCGCAATGCTGGGCATGTCACGAACGAGATGGGGCTGAGCGCGGCACAATGGACCACCTTCGCCCGTGGAGCTGAACGCATTGCGCGCAGGGTACGGGAGGAGACTGGCCTGCCAACGGCCTTCCACCATCATTGTGCTGGCTACGTCGAGACACCGCAGGAGATTGAGCGCTTGTTGGATATGACTGATCCCGAACTCTTAGGGTTAGTATTTGATACCGGGCATTACCTCTATGGTTCAGGGGACATCGATGGTCAGAGGGTATTAGAAGGGCTTGAGCGCTTTGGGAAGCGTATTCAGCACATCCACTTTAAAGATTGTCATCCTCTGGTTGCCCGGCAAGCACGTTCCGAAGCTTGGGATTATTTCACGGCAGTGCGCAATGGGGTGTTTTGCGAACTGGGGCAGGGCAGCGTCCCGTTTGAGGTGGTGCGCGACTGGCTACACGGACGCGGCTATGATGGCTGGATTGTCGTCGAGCAGGACGTTCTGCCTGGTATGGGTAGTCCTAAAGAGAGTGCTCAGCGCAATCGAGCCTATCTGAAGGCAATCGGGCTGTAATAGAAGAAGAGGAGCCTTATGTCAGTAGACATCTTGAGAGTCGGTCTGATCGGCGCCGGGCGTATCGGTTTATTACATGCTCAACATTTGGCCGGGCATATTCCAGCGGCCAGCCTGCTCATGGTTGCCGACGTGAACGAGGAGGCCGCCAGGGAATGCGCCCAGCGCTTTGCGATACCCTATGCCA
This sequence comes from Ktedonobacter racemifer DSM 44963, assembly GCF_000178855.1. Classification (GTDB taxonomy): domain Bacteria; phylum Chloroflexota; class Ktedonobacteria; order Ktedonobacterales; family Ktedonobacteraceae; genus Ktedonobacter; species Ktedonobacter racemifer. Next base: position 345,398 of record NZ_ADVG01000003.1, read on the forward strand.
CACAGAATTACCAGGCGATACTGGAAAATCCAGATATTCAAGCCGTAGTGATCTGCTCACCAACGGATACGCACGCTCGTGTGATTCAAGAGGCGGCGCAGGCTGGCAAACATATTTTTTGTGAGAAGCCTATCGCCCTTGATCTTCCCTCAATAGATCAGGCTGTCGCGGTGGTAGCGTCTGCCGGAGTGAAATTCCAGATTGGCTTTAATCGACGCTTTGACGCGAACTATCGTCGGGTGCGCCAGGCCCTGGAGCGTCTGGAAATCGGTCGCCCTCAGATCCTCAACATTACCAGCCGCGATCCAGGGCCGCCCCCATTGGCCTATATTCTTGTCTCAGGTGGTCTCTTTCTTGACATGATGATCCACGATTTTGACATGGCTCGCTTCCTGATTGATAGCGAGGTTGAGGAAGTTTTCACCATGGCGGGTGTCATGCATGATCCTGCGCTTGGAGAGGTTGGCGATGTGGATACGGCAGTGGTCATGTTGCGTTTTGCGAATGGTGCTATTGCCACAATTAATAATAGCCGCTACGCTTCCTACGGCTATGACCAGCGTGTAGAGTTGCTGGGAAGTAGTGGTGCAATTAGTATTGATAATAAGTATGCCAATACGGCCATTATCAGCGATGGGCAGAGCATTCGGCGCGACCTTCCGTTACATTTCTTCCTCGAACGCTATAACGAGAGTTTCTTGTTGGAGATGACGGCCTTTGTAGATTCTGTATTGCACGATAGGCCTGTGCCTGTCAACGAGCAAGATGGGCGCGCCCCGGTGGTCCTGGCTCTGGCAGCACGCCGCTCGCTGGATGAACGACGACCCATTTCTATTGATGAAATGAGATAGGGGGGATGCGCAATGACATTGAGAATAAGCAAAGGTAAATTTGAGGGACTCAACGCCTGCGCTAATGAGTACGGCTGTATTGCCGCGCTGGCAGTTGACCACCGCCAGAATCTCTTGCAAGCCATTGCGACAGCGCGCGGAGCGGAGGCAACGGCACATGATATGCAAGCCTTCAAAGGAGCGGTAGCCAAGGTTTTATCCCCATATGCCAGCGCTCTCCTCTTAGATCCAGAGTATAGCCTGATGCATGATCCTCAGACGAAGCGAGAGCAAGACTCGCAAGCCCAGCAGCCGCTCGTTCCCCCCAGCCGACAGCCGCAGAAAGGGTATAACAGCGAAAAAAAGAATGCATCAAGTGTTTTTGCACTGGGAATGAGCGCACACATTGTGTCTGATAAGGCTATCATGCTGGCCTATGAAAAGTCGAGCTACGATAACGGTACAGGAGATCGGCTGCCTGATCTCCTGCCAGAGTGGAGCGTGCGTCGTCTCGCCGAGGCCGGAGCCAGGGCTATCAAAATTCTCCTCTACTACAACCCATTCGACAAAGAGCGGGTCAATGTCATCAAGCAGGCCTATGTTGAGCGCATCGGTGCCGAATGCATCGCGCTAGATATACCCTTTTTTCTTGAGCCGCTAGTATACGATAACGCAATAGGGGACGAGAAGGGGCTGGAGTTCGCGAAGAAGAAGCCCCTCTATGTTGCGCGTACCATGGAGGAGTTTTCACAGCCTCGCTATGGTGTGGACGTGCTCAAGGTCGAATTGCCAATTAACCCTCTCTTTGTGGCGCAAACGCGCGCCTTTGCTGGTGGTCAGGCAGCCTACACACGCCAGGAAGCGTTAATGCACTTACGGAAGACCGCCGATGCAACGAAACTGCCATTCATCTACTTGAGCGCGGGTATCAATAACGAGGTGTTCTGCGAAATGCTGGAATTGGCCGCCGAAGCAGGGGCGAAGTTTGCGGGTGTGCTGTGTGGGCGAGCTACCTGGCAGCAGGGTATTCAGGTGTATGCGCGAGAAGGTGTGAAAGCGTTGGAGTACTGGTTAGCGGAGCATGGCGCTCAAAATATCCAGGCGCTTAATAGGGTGCTGACCACCCATGCTAGCGCCTGGTGGGACACGTATGGTGGGAAAGGCAACATCGAGATCACATAGCTTAGTGTTACGTGGACCGAAAAAACAGACCAACACGGCAACACACTTCTCTTCTGGAGACACCCAGGTCAGCTTACCCATCGGGTTTGATACACCAGTGACTCTCGACCTTTGCCCACCGATCTCGCTCCTATTGTAGCCCATTTTCATTCACTTCTCTGTCCCCAGAGGTCATCGCGCTTCCTTCTTTGCAACTATAAGGATGTGCATTGACCAATCATGCGCTGCTCATCCAACGCAATCACTGTCAACTTGGATGCTTTTATAGTTTAATCACCTATTTATGTTGGCTAAATATAAGTGGCGGCCCCCCTGGATTATGCGCCTCTCGCTGCGCAGCGCTCTGTATAGCCATTGACAGCAGCGTGATATGTATTTATACTGTTATTGAACAGATTAGATAAAAACTCATCTATAAGTTCTTCTAGAAGAAGAACTCATCTATTTAAAATTCCAGAGGATAAAGATGACAATTTGTATCACGGATATTCATGTCCGCCACTTTGCACTTCCCCTGGAACCACCCTTTCGAGCCTCTTGGGATCATCAAGTACGGACACGCTTCTCAGCGACACTGGTCGAGGTACATACCGACGCCGGCATTGTGGGTTATGGATCGGGTGACTCGATGTATGGCTTTGAGCAGTTTAAGCACCTGTTTGTTGGACAGGATGTTAGCCAGACCGAACGACATAGTGACGTTCTCGCCACGCTTGCGTTTCACTATGCTCGCTACTGGCCGCTGGAGATTGCCATCTGGGATGTCCTGGGCAAGGCCGCAAACCTTCCGTTGTTTCGCCTTTGGGGTGGGCATTCTCATCGTGTTCCCGCTTATTGCTCAACGGGCGAGTTGCACGATCCTGTCCAGCGAAAGGAAGAGGTGCTCAGGTTTCGGGAACAGGGGTTCCGCGCGGTAAAGATTCGTATGCGACACGAGGAGGTTCGGCGTGACCTGGCTGTTGTAGCCGCTGTTCGTGAGGAGGTGGGAGAGACAATGGAGATCATGGTTGATGCCAATCAGGGTTGGCGTATGCCCGGCGATACGCGCCGACCGTGGGATGTCAAGCGAGCGTTACAGGTGGCGCGCGAGTTGGAGCACTATGGGGTCTACTGGCTAGAGGAGCCACTTGAACACGCGAATTTCGCGGGCCTGGCCGAGCTACGGCGTGCGACCTCGCTGCGCATCGCCGTTGGCGAGTTGAATCGCAGCCCTGCGGATTTCCGCGAGTTTGTATCTCAGGGCAGTGCCGATGTCTTACAACCCGACATTGTCGTCTGCGGCGGTTTTAGCCTCGGGTTAAAGGTTGCGCATCTCTGCGAGCAGCATGGGCTGCGTTTCTGCCCGCATACGTGGGGGAACGGCCTTGGGCTCATGGCGAACCTGCATTTAGCGGCCGCGACGGGAATCTGTCCCTTCCTTGAGTATCCTTTTGACCCCCCTGGCTGGACCCCTGAGCGTAGAGATTTCATTCTGGCGGACCCGGTTCTTGTATCGAAGGATGGTGATCTGGTACTTTCGGAGCAGCCAGGGCTAGGTGTTACGCTACGTGAGGATCTTGAACAATTTGAGGTTCAGTATCCTTAGATAGTCCCAAGGAGGAGGATGTTTACTGTGGGAGTAAAGTTTGAGAACGTTACGAAGATGTACCAGAATGGTCGGCCAGCTGTGCAGGGACTCTCGCTTGAAGTGCAGAGTGGAGAGTTGTTGGTACTGATTGGCCCTTCAGGTTGTGGTAAGACGACGACACTCCGCATGATCAATCGTCTAGAAGAACCGACAAGCGGAACTATTTATGTCGATGGGCACGATGTGCGCAGCTATAATCCTATTCAGTTGCGGCGGGGCATTGGGTACACCATCCAACAAACTGGCCTGTTACCACATATGACGGTTGAGCAGAATATCGAGCTTGTGCCTCGGCTGCTCAGGTGGGATAAGAAGCGGCGCCAGGAGCGGGTCCGCGAGTTGCTGGAGTTGGTGGGCATGGATTATAGGGCCTTTGCTCATCGTTACCCTCGCCAGCTCTCTGGCGGTCAGCAGCAGCGCGTGGGCGTCTTGCGCGCCCTTGCGACCGATCCTCCGGTTATCCTGATGGACGAACCATTTGGCGCGCTTGACCCCATCAGTCGCGAGGTGCTCCAAACCGAACTCAAACGATTGCAGGCTAAATTGCATAAAACAATTATCTTTGTCACCCACGATATCGATGAAGCTATGCGCCTGGGCGACCGCGTCGCTATCTTGCGCGATGGTCAGCTACTCCAGGTAGGCACGCCTACAGAGCTACTTCACGCACCGCAAGATGAGTTCGTTGCCAAATTCCTGGGGCGCTTCCTCTCCCTTCCTCAATCGCCTGTAGACGAGGTGAGGCAACTGATACAAACAGGAGAGTCACGTATCCTTAAAGAGCTTCCATCTGGTGAGCGCGTTGTGCAAATGGGTAGCTTCCCCTGGTGTTTTTTGATCGATGACCAGGGCGTGCTTAAAGGAGCAACGTGCCAGGTACCAGAAGACCTGGAGCAGTGGAAGAGCATTATCTGGCAGGAGGCTGCCTCCATAAAGGAGACAGATACACCCGATATCGCCCTGAAGCGGTTGATCGAGGGGGAGGCCGAGGCATTGCCCGTGGTTGATGAAGAGCGGCACCTGGTGGGGATTATCTCGCATCGATCGGCCATTAAAGCGCTCTCAAGTGGCGTTGGGAGGGTTAGCGTATGAACCAGAGTGACTTTTGGAGCATGTATGGGAACCGCATCCTGGAGGGTATCGGGCCTCATTTATTTCTGACAGGTGTCTCACTTGGACTTGGTATCCTGTTCGCTGTCCCGCTGGGGATACTCCTGACGCGCTTTCCGCGCTGGTCAGGGCCGGTTATCGCCGTGGTATCAGTCCTCCAGACGATTCCGAGCCTGGCATTCTTCGCGCTTGCCCTGCCGTACCTTGGCATTGGCATGCAACCGGCCCTGGTTGTACTCTTCCTCTACTCACTGTTACCCATCTTGCGTAACACCTATGTTGGGGTGCATGCAGTTGATGCCACGCTCATCGACGCGGCGCGGGGACAGGGCATGACCAACTGGGAGATCCTTTATCTAGTCGAGTTGCCCCTGGCCGCGCCCATCATTGTCACAGGTATTCGCCTCGCGGCGGTATACCTGGTGAGTTGGGCCACGCTCGCGTCGCTCATCGGTGCGGGCGGACTGGGCGACCTGATTTTCGCAGGTCTCGATAGCTACGATGCTAACTTGCTGATGGCCGGGGCCATTCCGACTGCGATGTTGGCATTGCTGATTGGGTTTGTGTTCGGGCTTGTCCGTCGTCTGGTAACACCACGTGGTATCAGGAAGGAGGTACGGGTGAGATGGATTTAAGCTTGCCATATATGGCTCAACTAACATTTCAACATCTCTATCTATCGTTTCTCGGCACGCTAGCTGGTGGCCTGGTTGGTTTCTTACTGGCGACCTGGGTGCGACGACGGCCACGCTGCGCGAGCGTATTCATAGGCCTGGCCGAGGTTATTCAGACCATCCCCGGTATCGCGCTGCTGGCCTTTCTGCTGCTCGCGTTTGGTCTAGGGGACACGACTTTAATTGTAGGATTGGCGCTCTACTCAATTTTGCCTGTGCTTCAGAACACCTATGAGGGTCTGGTAGGGGTCGACCCGGTCTATCTGGATATTGGTAAAGGCATGGGTATGACGCCTGGCGAGATCTTTCGACAGATTGAGTTGCCCCTGGCGTTTCCTGTTATCCTGGCTGGATTGCGGGTCGCGCTTGTTACCGCGATTGGTATTGCGACTATAGGTGTATTCATTGGCTCGGGAGGGCTGGGGGTCGTGATCTATCGTGGATTGCAGACCATCGATATGCCTGCCATTGTAACGGGCGCTATTCCAGCTGCCTTGCTCGCGGTCCTGCTAGAGGTGGGATTGTCACTAGTGGAGCGCAGGTTGTCAAAGACCACATCGCAGCGGTAGCATATCATTTATCAGCATACTAATTACCAAAGGAATAGGAGTGGTATGAAAAAGATATCTTTGTCGTGCATGATACTCGTTGTGTTCAGTGTCCTGCTGAGCGCTTGTGGCTTTGGGCCTGGAAGCGCTATTAGCGGCCCCAAGGATAGCGGAACCATTGTTGTCGGCTCCAAAAACTTTTCCGAGAATATCATAGTTGGCGATATGGAGTACTATCTCTTGAAGGCAAAGCTCAAAGGGGTAAATGTTGAGAACAAGGCCAATCTTGGCTCGACCGCGGTACTCTGGAATGCTCTGCAAAGCGGACAGCTCGACACATACGTCGATTATACCGGTACCGGTCTGGTAGATATCTTGAAGATGCCAGTCACGCACAACCCTGATGAAGCATATCAGACCGTGAAGAAGGAGTATCCAACGCGCTACCACATCGATTGGTTGAACCCCATGGGCTTCAACGATACCTACGCGGTCGCTGTCCCGAAGACTATAGCTGAGAAGTACCACTTGAAGAAGATCTCCGACCTGGCCCCTATCGCATCGCAGCTTGTCTTTGGTGGTGAACCGGATTATTTCACGCGACCGGATGCCTACCCTGGCCTCTCGAATACGTATGGACTGCACTTTCAATCATTGAAGCAGATTGATGTCGGTCTGAAATACCAGGCAGCGGCAAATAACCAGGTTCAAGTGCTCGATGTCTACTCGACGGATGGAAATTTGCTTAGATATGGCATGACTGTCCTTGAGGATGATAAGCATTTCTTCCCGCCGTACTACGCGGCCCCCATCGTGCGTGAGAGTACGCTAAAGGCGCATCCAGAGATCTCCTCTATCCTCAACTCGCTACAGAACACACTTACCGACTCAAGCATGCTGCAGTTAAACTACCAGGTAGATGTGCAACATAAGTCTCCCGACGACGTTGCGCAGCAATTCCTCAAGTCAAAGGGCCTGCTCTAGCACAAATGGTTTGTACTCAGCCCTTTCCTTAGCGCGGGGAGTTCTCAGATCTCGACCAACACGCTTTGCGCGAAGATTGCGTAACATCTTCTGATATTACTTCTCATGCCCGCTGTGTTTGTTATCTGGAAAGCAGTGTGGAGGTTCGTGTATGCCGCAAGACACACACGAACCTCCACACTGCTTTTCTCTATAGAATACACCATCCACTTCTGCGTCTCTTCCTGTTGTGCTATTGCCAGAGCCGAAACGTTCTCTTGCCATATTCCCGCACCAATCAACGTGAATGTAGCAGCATACCACCGCTGTGATCAGCGAGGTTGCGTAAGATTCATATCTTCGCCAGCTTTGACTCATGACACATAAAAGCACATTTCGACGAAGTTATGGTATTAATGACAAGTTATGCAGAAATCAGCATTATTAACAACTCATTTTCACAAGACATTCATGTTTTTGAAACGATAAAATAAGCCTACAAGCGGTGTATTCAGATCCAGACCTATTAGATGAGCTTAGTGAGATTATGGGCGATATCGCCCTGACCGTCTCCAGTGTTATGCGTGGCATTGTGGGTCTGGGATCGCTTCTAGAGACCTCAGAGATGGTTGTAAAGGAGGGCTACTTAAAGGGTAATTTGTAGTGCTTTCCATGTTTTTGGACATGTTTGGATTGCTTTCTCAGATTGTAAGCACAAGTACTCGCAAGGGCGACCTTACGACATGTCATTCTCTCTATAGCACAAAGAACAGGAGAATGTATTTATGCGATCTGGCACGAAATTTGTGAAGGGCATTCTTCCAACGTTTTTCTGTCTGCTCACGCTCCTGCTCGTAGGCTGTGGTAGCGCGCAGCAAGGGGCTATATCAACGACCAGGGCCGACGATAGTAAGCAAGTCTTCATCTGGCCTAGCAGTGGTAGTGATCTCAAGACGATTGACCCCGCGCTCTCGACTGATGGAGGCTCTATTGCCGCTATCGATCTGGTGTTCACTGGTCTGGTCCAGCTCGATAATAAGTTGCAAATACACGATCAACTTGCGGCCTCACACTCCGTTTCGTCTGATGGCCTCACCTGGACTTTTAAGCTGCGCCCCAACCTCAAGTTTAGCGATGGCACTCCATTGACCTCTGCCGATGTCGCGTATAGCATTGATCGCGCCCTCCAGCCCAGGGTAAAGTCTGCCGTGGCTCTGACCTATATGGGGCTGATTAAAGGCGCGCCAGAACTGGCTGCGGGCAAAGTGAAGACCATCATTGGTGATGGTATCCTCACGCCTGATCCTGATACGGTGGTAATTATTACGACCAAAAAGGCATCTTATTTCCTGGAAGAACTGACATATTCGTGCTCGTATGTGGTTGAAAAGAGCATGATTGAGAAGTATGGCGACCTGAACTTTGTAGACCATCTTAGCCAAGGTATTGGCGGGGCTGGTCCGTTTATGGTTTCCAAGTACGAGCATGGAAAGGCTATCGAGTTTGTCCCTAATCCGCACTACTATGGTCCAAAGCCGCAGTTGAAGAAGATCGCCATCCCTTTCTATAAACAGGCGGATACGATCTATAAAGCCTATCAGACTGGGCAGGTCGACCAGAGTAATGTTCCCTCTGCGAATATAGATGCCGCGAAAGCCTTGCCCGAGAGGCAATTCCATTCCATTCCCCAGTTGTGGATTACGTATTATGGGATGAACTATCTCGTTAAACCGTTTGACAACATTAAGATTCGCCAGGCGTTTGCTTTAGCTATCAACAAAGAAACGCTGGCGCATAATACGTATAAAGACAAGGTTATCGCGACAAATCATATTGTCCCACAGGGGATGCCGGGCTTCGATGCGGACCTCACGGGGCCAGCTGGTGTCAAGAGTCCCGCTGGTGATCCGAAACTTGCGAAACAGTTGCTTGAGGAGGGCATGAAGCAAGAGGGCTATACCGCCTCGACGTTCCCATCGGTGACCTTCACAGTCGCGACCAATGGTAGCTCCGATGCGCGCAATGAGTTCCAGGCCGTCCAGCAGATGTGGCAGAGTGTGCTGGGTATTTCGGTGAAACTCAATGATATTGACTACGGAAAGCTGCTAAGCGATGTTCCAGCTGCGCTGAATAACCCCAATGGTGTGCAGATGTTTGCCCTGGGCTGGGTCGCCGACTATCCTGATCCGCAGGACTGGCTGACATTGCAGTTCGATAAGGGCTCACCCAATAACATAGTTAACTACGGACAGAATCACTCCACTAACGCATCTCAGCAGCAAGAGGCACAGAAGTTAATGGAGCAGGCTGATAGCACTCAGGATGAAGCGCAGCGTATGAAGCTGTACAATCAGGCTGAGCAGCAGCTTGTTAACGATGTGGTATGGCTGCCGACTGTCCAGGTAGGTAGCGTGTTTGTGCGTAAACCGTGTGTTGTTGGTGTTGTGGATAACGCGCAGAGCATAATTCCACCCAACGATTGGGCGAGCATCTATATCTCGACGGCGACCCCATGCGCCAATACAAGTCAGTATTAAACGTTCGCTGTTAGAAAGGAAAAGCCAGTTTGGCACACCAGCACAAACTGGCTTTTCCTTTTGTATGCAACTCTTGACCGAGTGGCTCTACCAAATAGACGCATGTTGAGCATAAAAATGATGCCGACTCGCTATTTTTAGCGTCGAGTCGGCATCCATGTTTGCCTGGTTAGCGCCTTTGTTGTTGGAGCACTAAGACTGTTTGAGCAAGTGTTGTTTGAACCAGGCAAGCACACGTTGCTGGTAGTCGCGCTGGTGTTTCAATTCGCCGAAGCCATGCCCTTCACGTGGGTAGACCGCCAGCACGGCGTCAACGCCATTCTCTTGCAGTGCGCGATAGAAGCCGTAAGCCTGGCTGACGGGTACACAGAGATCCTTCTCGCCGTGAACGACCATTGTTGGTGTGGTTACGCGACGTGCGTAGGTGATTGGCGAGCGCTCGCGATAGGCCTCGGGATGAGTGAGCGGATCGATAGGATGGCCGTTTTGCCCGAGGAAGCGCATATCCCAGCCCTGTTCGTTAGACTGAGCATGATAGCTGTGGAAGTCACTGATTCCAGCTCCCATGATCGCGGCTTTGAAACGGTTGGTCTGGGTGACGGCCCAGGCGGAGAGGAAGCCGCCATAGCTCCAGCCCATAATACCGACGCGCTCTCCATCAACCAGATTGCGCTCGACGAGATAATCGACGCCACGCAGAGCATCCTGAAAATCCTTTCCACCCATATCACCCAGTACAGCGTCAGCGAAGGCGACTCCATGACCCATACTACCGCGCACATTTGGACGCAGGACGGCGAAGCCAGCCGCCGCCAGGTATTGCGAATGGTAGTCATAGTCGTCCAGCCACGCCCCTGAGGGACCACCATGGACATGTAGGATCAGGGGTGGGAGAGTGCTGCCTTCATGGTGGAGCGGCCATGTCACGAGAGCGTCAATGTGCCAGCCATCGACACTCTCATAGCGAATGCGCTCAGTCTTCGCCAGAGTCAGTGTCTCTTCCTGCTGCGGGTTCATGCGCGTGAGGCGCTTCCAGGTAAGATCCTTCACACTAGCGCCTTCATAGTGTAGTTCGCCAAACCAGACATCGTAGGGATGCTTCTCGCTGTGTGTAGCGACGACATAGCGCCTGTCTGGCGTGATTGACAGGTGGGGCCAGTGGCGGTCTCCCAGGGCGAAATCGCTGCTCAGGGGAGTCATCTTGCCAGTTGTGCTATCAAGCAAGCCTATCTGACAGGAGAGGTCTTCGAAGCCCGCGCAGATCAAGTGTCGCCCATCAGGGAGCCAGCTACACCAGGTGGGACTCCAATCAAGCTCCGGTGTGAGATTGCGTGTCTGACCATTCGTGAGCGAGATGGCATAGATGTCACCGCCGTTGCGGTCGGGATCACTCCAGTTGCCCGATACATATGCGATAGTATTGCCGTCAAGCGACCAGGCGAGGGAGCATGCCTGGCGGTTAAGCTGGCTGAGCTGGTGAACTGCTCCGCCGCTAGCCGCGACGATACCGACCTGCCCCCAGTACCAATCGGAGTATTCGGGGCCAGTGGCGAAATAGACCGCGAACTGGCTGCTATCAGGTGACCAGGCATATTGCCAGATAGAGACGCCATTGGGTGTTACAGACTCGGGAGTGCCATATGCAAGCCGCACCGTCCAGAGGCGGAGATAACGCTCCTCACCAGGGCGCAATATGATAGGATCATTGCCTGGCTTGGGACCATCATGTGAGAGGAAGGCGATACGGCTACCATCAGGCGACCAGTTGACCTCACTGATGCCGTTAGGCATGGCGCAAATGGTCCGGCTTTCTCCACCTTGTGCGGGAACAATACAGAGCAGGGCCTCGTCCTCATGCCCACTTTTAGAGATGAAGGCAAGCTGCTGGCTGTCAGGTGACCAGGAGGGAGTCGAATCATCAAGCGCACCTGTGCTTAGGGGATAGGGGTCGCCGCCTGCTGTGTCTACACACCAGACACGTCCCCGCTGCCTGGGTTGATCTGGCACCCATTCTCGAACCACAAACGCGGCGCGCTTCCCATCAGGCGCAATAACCGCGCTGATGACATTACGTATACTAAAGAGTGTGTCCAGGACCACAGGCACGTGTGGATGAGTTGCGCGAAAGGGAACCGACTCCTGTTGGGAGACTGTAGAATGTAACTCGCTCATAGGAAACCCCTCTATTTGTTTGCGATGATGGCTTCAATTTCTGCGAACGTCTTGGGTGCGTCGCTGGTGAGGTTCTCGTAGCCCTGCTCGGTAACAAGGATATCATCCTCGATGCGAATGCCGATGTTCCAGAACTCGGGGTTCACGTCTTTGGCGCCTTCGGGGATATAGATCCCTGGCTCAATGGTAAAGACCATGCCAGGTTCGAGCTTTGGATCTTCGTCCCATTGTCCCAGGCGCTTGTATGGACCGAGATCATGAACATCAAGACCCATCCAGTGGCTCGTGAAGTAGCCATAGAAGGGCTGATAGGCTTTATCCGCGATAAGCTGCTTCACATCGCCTTTGAGAATACCATGCTCCACCATCCCCGTTGTCAGGACCTCAACAGTCTGGTCATGGATATCGGTAAGCGTAATACCTGGCTTGACCATCGCCGTCGCGGTCTCAAGTGCATTGAGTACCAGTTCGTAAAGCGTGCGTTGGGCAGGTGTGAAGCGTCCGTTGATGGGAAAGGTGCGAGTGATATCGGAGCTATAGTATTGATATTCGCAGGCCGAGTCAATAAGAACCAGTTCACCACCTTGCATCTGACGATTGTTCTTATCGTAATGCATAATGGTCGCGTTGGCACCGGAGCCCACAATAGGCGCGTAGCCGTGGCGAGGCGAACCGTGCTGTTGGTAGACATATGACAGAATTGCCTGGACCTCGTACTCGTACATCCCCGGTTTGAGGGCTTTGAGTACCTCGCTATACGCTTTGGCGCTAATGCGAGAGGCTTCACGAATCAGCTCGATTTCCTCCGGCGATTTGCGTACGCGCATTTCGCTCAGAATAAATAGAGGATCGGCGATCTGACGTGGGATGAAGACTCGGCGGTGGCGCGCGAGCAGTTCTAGCAATTGATCATCGAAGGATTGGGCCTTGCCGCTGCTATAGTAGAGGGTTTGACAGCCTTTGAGATATTCAGGTAGTTTCTCCGCGAACTGCTCAAGTGGGTAGGCAATATCAGCGCCATACCGGCTCATCGCGCCCTCTGGACCGGCGCGCCGTCCCGTCCAGGATTCAGCGAAGGGGTCGCGTGGCGCGACAAAGAGGATAAAGTGATGCTCTGGATGCTCCGGGGCCAGGACACAGATCGCTTCTGGTTCCTCGAAGCCCGTCAAATAGTAGAAGTTGTTGTCCTGGCGATAGGTAAATTCCAGGGAATCGCCACTGCGCCGAAATTGTGGGCAGCTACGGAGGATTGCCACGCCCCCGCCCATGCGATCCATAAATGCCTTTCGTCGTGCTTCAAACATGCGATAGAATCCCTCCATTCCTTGTGGTAGCAAACCAGGTCATTATGCCATTCCTTTTTTGTAGAATGAGTACTACATTATATGATGCACAGCCAGGCGGAAGCTTGTACAATTGAGTTATGGTTTATGCTGATTTATGCATAATGGAGCAGCCCCTAAACGGGGGTGGTGCAGAAGGAAGATCCTTCTGCATCTCCTTTAAGGCTGTTCAGCAATAGGGAAGTAGACAGTATAACGCTCGTCGCGAATGTCGCACAGGGGGAGGAAGCGTGTGGTGTGCGGCTGGTTGCGCGTCTCATAGCTGTCAGGCTGCCAGGCGGCATACTGGCGTTCATGACAAGGAGCCAGGAGCGTTTCGGGATGATTTTTACTTCCATAGAGCATAGGCGCGTCATCGCATAGTCCGGCTAAAACTATGGGTCCATCCATAAAGGCCATCATGTCAGATGCGCCTGGCAGGGGGACGATTTGCAAGGCTTTCGGAAGCAGGATGGTAAGCTTATCGTTATGCCAGGTTCGGCGAATGTGATAGTAGCTGGATGGAGTGTGAGGAACCCGTTGGCGCTCGCCATTGATCGTGATCATTGGTTCGTCCGCGAGCCACCAGGGCAAGCGCAGCGTAAGTGTATACTCTGTGGGCTGCTCGCAGTTGACGCTGAGCGTATACTCTGGATGTGATGTCTGGCGCGGCTGCTCACGTGGAGCCTTCAGCGCGTAGACGTTGTGGGCCTTGCTCTCCAGAGTAACGATAACTTCGGACCCATCGTGATGCCACTGCAAGCGGGAAGGGATGTACTGGCTGACGACCAGCCCTTCATCATTCGTGAAATAGATGTCGCGCGTATGGCTTGCCTGTGCCTGCACAAGGGTTCCGTGACAGCACCAGAAATCATTCGTCGGAGTTCCCCATACTTTGGTTCCTCCCGTCTCCAGAGGCAGGTAGTACGCGACCATGCCTGTCTGCGCGTTTTGCTGCGCGAGGATACCATTATAGAAATTGCGCTCGTAGTAGTCCGCATAGACGACATCGCCGGTCCAGCGGAAGAGATAGTTCGCCAAGCGCATCAAGTTATAGACGGTGCAGTGTTCCTGGTTTTCGGGTCCGAGTTGTCCGCCAAGTTGATGCGGTGGACACCACACCTCGTCGCTTGTCTGACCGCCAGTGCAGAAATAGCCGCGATCCGTAACTGCGAGGCGCCAGTATGCTTCAACAATGTCGCGCCAGCGTTGTTCGCCAGTTACCTCCCAGGCGCGCGCTGCGCCATGCACTTCGGGGATAGTGGTATTCGCGTGCATATATGTCAGCACATCTTCCCCGGCAAGCAGGCGATCAAAGAGGCGGCTGCGATCGTAGCGCCGTATGAGATCCAGGTGTTCCTGTCTGTTGGTGACACCGTAGAGGTTTGCCCATACTTCAAGCATACCGCCGGTTTCGACGTCGAGAATATCGTCCATCTGCTCACGTGAGAACTGCCCTGTCCAGCGATGAAACCAGTCTGCCCAGTGGATGAGGATGTCAAGTGCTTGCTCATTCTGACCAATTTCGTACATATCGTACAGGCCCATCAAGGTCTTGTGCAGAGTATAATGAGGTGCCCAGACACGCTTGCCACGCGCAATCCAGTCGAGATACTTTTCTGGAATAGAGCCGATCCACTCGCCTTCCATTTCTTGCTGACAGCGCGCCAACTCAGCCACGATAAAGTCAGCCTTACCTTTGATCTCGGTATCGCCCGTCGATGCGACCAGGCGTGCCGCAGCCGAGAGCCAGTGTCCGAGGAAATGCCCGCGCAATTGGCAGGTTGGCGATTCCCATCCCCTGTGGCAATCTGTTGGCTGCTGGGGTGGGTTCCAGAGCCCGGCTTCACCATAATGGTTCTGCAACAGATTAGTACTCTTGAGGCTGAGCATATAGGCGCGATTAAGCTCTGCCCTTTTCTTGAGTGGTCCCGGCTGAAGCGTGACTGCGTTCCAGGGGAGCGAATGGTGAGTTTCAAACATTGAAGGACCTCCTCTATGCTTCCTTGTATGGTATATACATGATAGGATAAAGGGCGTAGGCATGAGGCACAATGTAGATTCTCAACGCAAAGGTGGAAAATTTCAACATGTCCGGCTCGATCTATCGACTTGATGGGCAACCAGAAGTTCTGAGTATGGGTTTTGTGCAGGACGAAACACTGCACTCTGACCGTGTGCTGGATTTCTGGGTGCTTGGTATGTTAACGAGGGGTGCGACGAGTTTACAGGTGGGTCAGGACCAAATAAACGTATGCGCGAATAGCTATTATCTTCTGCCGCCATATGTGCGACATTATGGGATACAGAGCGGGACAAGCTTCGATGTAATCTATTTCCACTTCATGACGAGAGGGGGAGGTTACGAGTCTCAAATGTTGAGCTTGCCTGTCTTGGGACGCATACCACCCGATATCTCATATCTTAACCTGTATCGCTTTCTCAAGCGCGCTGTGGACTTTGCCGTGTTGTCCCCCGCGCAGATAAACGTGCAGGTTGCCGCGATCCTCGCACAATTGAGCGCCATGCAGGATTACACGGGGAGTGAACAAGATAGGCCGAAGCGACTGGCCTATCGTGTCATGGATTACCTCAGAGAGCATATCGAGCAGGATGTTAACAGTGAATTGATCGCGGAGGAGTTAGGATATAGTTATGGACACCTGGATCGTGTCTTCCGGCAGCACTTTGGCAGGAGCATTCATCAGAAGCTACAGCACCTGCGCATCGACATCGCAGCGGAATTACTGGTGATGGGTAAACCAATCAAGGAAGTAGGAGCACAAGTCGGTTTTCATGATTATCACTATTTCTTGAAAGTCTTTAAAAAGATCCGAGGCGTCTCACCAGGCGAACTGCAACGCCGCCCGGCTGCCAGATGGTAAGCTCTGGAGCGTGATTCCTTCTCTCTAGAAATCAAGGTATTACGGGCAGACGCGCTCTGGATCCGGGCAGGCCAACGCTTCGAGGCAGCGCCTGCCCGAATCCGGAGCGAGTTCAATAGACCTCACGCTAATGATAGAGCCAATTTGCGTAAGTTTTCCAGGCTGATCTGTAAACTATCCATAGGATTGCCCGAACATACATCTTGCTCAACGGCGTACCATTCCACGCCGGATAGCTCGCCCCAGCGAAGTATCGCATTGAAATCGATGCTCCCTGTGCCCACTTCAGCAAACGTCTCTCTTTCATCTGCTGTCATATCTTTTAGATGGATGATCGGCATTCTGTTGGCATATGGCTTGATAAATGAAACGGGGTCTTTCCCACCTTTTTTGACCCAGTAGACATCAATTTCTGCCAGAACCGCGTTTGTGTTGGATGGTTCCAAGAGATATTCCAGAGCCGATTTCCCATTGATAAGCGTCTTAAACTCGAAGTTGTGGTTATGATAACTTATACGGACGTTTTGATCTGCAACTTTCCGGGCAACCTCGTTGAGACGCTGTCGAACCAATGTGTACCCTTCGGCATTCTGATATTCTTGCGGTAAATAGGGGCAAATGACGTCGCGGGTATGAAATATACGAGCTTCTTCGAGAACCTGCTCCAAATCATCCGTGAGTCTTTGTAGCGGAATGTGCATTCCGGCTGTTCCTAATCCGGTTTCATCTAATACGCTGGCAATCTCCTTCGGGTCATATCCATGCAACCCGGAAATCTGCACACCCGCCCATCCCATCTTTTTTAGTTCCCTCAGAACATTGGGGAAATCTGTTTTTAATTCTTCACGCACAGTATATAGTTGTGCAGCAAACTTAGATTCAATAGGTTTCATTAGTAAAGATTCCTTTCTTTCGGCCTTTCTAAATCTACTCAAATGCGCTTATACACAGATGAAGGTGGAAAGCCCTCACTCGTTAGAGATCACTCGATTCAGATGCTTGTAGCGCTCTACATGCTGTTTGGTGACCATTGTCTCTGTGGCTGAAGGAGGCGTAGCAGTTACCTCTGCCATCGCGACTGATAGCCACCTCTCGAAAGCCTTAAAGCTATAACTCTTATCTCCTCAAATATATAAAAATCTGCCTAAAGCATTTACATTACCATAAAGAATGTTGTAATGTAAAATTAAGAAATTCACAAAGGAGCAATTATGCGCGTTGTAGTTACAGGTGCAAATGGTCGCCTTGGTCGAATAGTTGTCACTCACCTCCTGAAACAAGGTTTCGCGGTAGTTGGAGTGGACCAGCAAGGGACGCGTTTTTCTGATGCGCCCATGATTACGGTTGATTTGTGCGATCTCGGCCAGGTTTTTGGAGCGTTGGCGCGCGCTGATGCGGTTGTCCATCTCGGCGCTATTCCCGCTCCCACCGGCCGACCGCCTGAAATTGTCTATCGCAATAACATTATGGGCCAGTTCAACGTTTTCGAGGCCGCTGCTCAACTGGGGATTGAGCGCGTGGTCAGCGCCTCCAGTGTTTCGGCTTTGGGCTTCCCCTACCAGCATCGCTGGTCTGAGCCTCTCTATCTCCCCATTGATGAGCAGCATCCCCTCATACCCCAAGATGCTTACGGCCTCTCTAAAGCGAACGGAGAAGACATTGCCGCCGCCTATTGTCGCCGTACTGGTGGCAGCGCGGCCAGCCTGCGGATCTCTACCGTTGTGCATAATGAGGCTGACATTTCCCGTATTCTCGCTCATGTAAGGCGCGATCCCGGGGCTTCCGCACACCTGTTGTGGTCGTATGTCGACGTTCGCGATGTCGCGCAGGCCTGCCAGCTCGCGCTTACAGCGTCGTTTAAGGGACATTATCCTTTCTACATTACCTCCAACGATACGACGTCAGAGCTTCCTACAGATGAGCTTTTGGATCGCTGGTTCCCCACCGTCTCGCGTCGCCCTGGCAATCGGCCTCCGCGCTGGTCCTTGCTCGACGGAGCGTGTGCCGCCGAGATGCTAGGCTACAATCCACAGTATCAGTGGACAGAGAAGCTAGCCGCATCTGATGCCGTAGATTCATAATCGTACAAAAAAGCACGGCCCTACGGTCGCGCCGCGGTGCCATCTGGTGTGCGCGCCAGAGTCCACTGTGGTGGCCCATCTGAACAGGGATAACGCGCGGCCAGTTGCTCATCGATAGCAATACCCAGTCCTGGCCGCTCGTTGGGATACATGTAGCCGTTTCGCACTTCCGGGCACCCTGGAAAGACCTCGCGCACAGTTTCACTGAAGCCACTCCACTCCTGTACGCCGAAGTTATGGCAGCTTAGATCCAGGTGCAGGTTCGCCGCGTGCCCAACCGGTGAAGTATCGCCTGGTCCATGCCACGCAGTACGCACAGCAAAGGCTTCGCACAGGGTTGCCAATTTCCTGGCCGGTGTCAGTCCACCAACCTGGCTTATATGCACGCGGATGAAATCGATCAGGCGCCGGGTAATCAATGGCATCCACTCATGCTGGTTGTTAAACAATTCGCCCATCGCGATGGGCGTGGCGCACTGTTGCCGCAGCATCTCAAGCCAGCTGCTCTGCTCCGGTGGCAGGGGATCTTCAAGAAAGAACAATTCGTATGGCTCTAGCCTCTTCGCCAGGTGTATGGCCTCAATGGGCGCCAGGCGTTCGTGAACATCGTGCAACAATTCTGCCTGGAAGCCAATGTGTTCGCGTATATACTCAAAGAGCCGCGGTATACTGCGCGCATAAGCGGCCGGGTCATAGTATGCCCCTGGCTGTGCCTGCTCTGGTGATTGGTTGAGCGAAGTCTTACCTCCATAGCCCCCCATCTGACAGCGTATGTAGTGATACCCCTGCTCCATCAATGCCTGGACGCGCTCTAGCACTTGCGCCTCGTTTTTCCCATCTGCATGCCGGTAGACCGCCGCGGCTTCGCGGCACTTTCCTCCTAGCAGTTGGTAGATGGGCATACCAGCGAGCTTCCCCTTGATGTCCCACAGGGCAATATCTACGCCTGAAATGGCGTTGTTGAGCACTGGTCCATTGCGCCAGTAGGAATTGACCCACATCGTTTGCCACAGGTCTTCAATGCTGTGGACATCCTTTCCCAGCAAAAATGGCTTTAGATACTCCTCCACGGCGCTTCGCACAGCCAGGGGACGCTGCGTAAAGGTCGCGCAGCCCAGGCCATAGAGTTCCGGCTCAGTGGTCTCGACCTTGACGATCACCAGCCGATTTGCGCCGTCTGGCATCGTTAAAATAGTTCGAACATCCCTGATGGCTACCATCTTTAATCCTTTCCTCGTTTGTGATTATTCAGGATACCTCGACGCCGGAGGCGTCTCGCTTGTTTT
The DNA here is from genome assembly GCF_000178855.1 of Ktedonobacter racemifer DSM 44963. GTDB lineage: Bacteria > Chloroflexota > Ktedonobacteria > Ktedonobacterales > Ktedonobacteraceae > Ktedonobacter > Ktedonobacter racemifer. The sequence goes on from NZ_ADVG01000003.1 coordinate 364,615, forward strand.
CAGAGTTGGGCAACGCTCCCCTTCAATTGGGGACGTTAGTCGCTTCGTTCAAAAACTTGCACATCGGATTAAGTCGTAGATGTAGACTTTTTGACGTGCAGGCGGGCTCCACACGAAGAGCGCACGATCAAACGGGTAGGAAGTTCGATATGTTTTGAGGGTCCAGTCTGGCCCTCAATGCGATTGATCAAAAGTTTTCCGGCGTATAACCCGATATCGGTCAATGGCTGATTAACCGTCGTCAGGGGGGGATGGACGCGGGGGGCAAAGTCCAGATCATCAAAGCCCACAAGGGCCAGATCATCAGGTACACGCAGGCCACAAATTTGCGCAGCAGTCAACACATCCAATGCCGTAAGATCATTGACGGCGAAAATGGCGGTCGGTCGGTCGGGGCGCCGGAGTAAAGCTGCATAGAGATCAATGATTTCGGTTTTCGGCACCTGCTTGTTCGGTACAACAAGGCTTTCGTCATATGAGATGCCATACTCCTGAAGAGCTCTGCGATAACCTTCCCAGCGATCGCGCACCGAAGTGGTCTGGATTGTTTCGATAGGGGAGTGGCAGAAGCCAATGCGATGATGCCCCAGGATGAGCAAATGTTCGGTCGCGCGAAACCCCCCACCGACGTTATCTGATCCAACATAATCAGTCTCCAGCGCAGGGTAATAACGATCGATGAGAACCAGCGGGAAATGCTCCTCTTGCAGCCGCCAGATAGTCTCTTCGTAGAGCGTATCGCAGATAGGGAAGACAATTAAGCCTTTAACATGATCTGCACGCAAACGCTTGATGTCGCGCGCGAGCTGGATCTGATTCTCTTCGGCATAGGTAAAACTCGCATGATAGCCGCCCATTTTGACAGCCTGTTCTACCGCGATAAGAATATCCATATTCAGTTGGGAACCAGCGGGTCTATTTAAGACAATCCCAATCCGTTTGTCCAGGGCAGATATATTTTCTACTGGAGGGAGAGCAGAAGGGCGACGTACAAAGGTACCGCGTCCTGGTACGCGCTCGAGCAATCCCTCCTCGACGAGCTGACCAAGCGCGTGCCGAATGGTATCGCGGCTGATCTGATGTTCTGCAGCCAGTTCCAACTCAGTAGGGAGACGTGTTCCTTCCGGAAGGCGTCCATCGAGAATACGCTCACGGAAATAGGTGAGCAACTGGCGGTGCAGGGCCGTTGCATTTTCGTGTTTATTCAGCTTCAGCGTCACGTGAACCATCCTTAAAGAGCCACCAGGCATAGTATTGTAGGGTATTGCATAATTCTGCGATTGCCGGAGCAGCCATATACAAGCATACAAAGTCTTGGAGAGAGCATAGCATATTCCATGCAAATATGCCAGTCATCTACGGTAAAATGGCGGCGCTTTTTTGAAGATTTGAGCTGTAGCAAGCGGTTTCATTAAAGGCATAAGCGCAAATCCCGTGTTTTTAGATACACGTGTTTGAATGATTTCTCGGTGTCTTTCGCACGTATTTGTCTGGTTTTGTTGGTGCAAATTTGTAGCCAACAAATATTGACAAAACCAAATTTATTGGACATACTTTAGTTATATCAGCAATGTTGCTCGACATGCGTATAGCTGCCGGTACCAAAGGAGGTCTATCACCTGCTTGTTTCCATCATACACTTCTTTCATTCCTCATCTACTCTCTGAGCATCCAGGGAGATACACATTAAGGCAGGGACGACTTGATGGGCTCAATTCAAGACATCCTGCCATGATGATGCTCTTCACAAAATTTGTTTTGATGGGGATACCTATTTACAAATCACTCCTGATCTTTAGATTTGTATTTTCTATTGTCATGCAGAAAAAACAAGGGGGAATGCTGTTATTAGATGGCTCAACCCGCTTGGACGGCATGCTTTACCCCAAAGGAGGTCACTATGTCCAGGAGGACACGGTTACTCAGTATGTGTCTCTTATTATTTAGCGTGTTGCTGGCGGCCTGTGGAGGAAGCGCTGCCTCAGACTCTTCCGCACAGCTAACCATGTGGACATGGAAAGTCGCGCATATCCCCGGTTTGCAGGCAATCGCGGACGACTTTAAGAGCAAAACCGGTATTAGCGTCAAGGTGTCAGCATATAATCCTGATGATGCCTATCGCACTAAACTTACGACGGCGGGGCAATCGGGACAACTGCCAGATATTGTCTCGTACTGGGCTGGAAGCCAATGGGATCTGGCAGCCAGCGGACTGTTGGAGGACCTGACAGGCAAAGTGGACAGTTCATGGCAGAAGAATTTTATGCCAGGTACGTATACCAAAACTTCTGTACTCACGCAAAGCGTCTTCGAGAGCTGTCAGAAGGACCCCAAATGTACGTACAAGAACCTCAAGGTTGGGCAGAGCTTTAGCGTACCCTACATGGCGGGGCAGTCATTCTTTGTGTACGCGAACAAAACGCTACTGCAGCAGGCAGGACTAGACCCCAACACCCTCCCCAAGACAGCGGAAGAGTGGTTGGATATGATGAAGACCGTCAAATCCAAGACGGGGACAGCGGGACTGGTCACGGGCGTCAAGAATACCGGTGTACTTGAAAACTGGCTCTTCCGCCCGCTCCTGATGACCAGCTGCGGCGTCGACACCTATGATGCCATTTATAACGGGAAGGACAGCTTCACAAACCCATGTTCGATGCGTGTCCTGAACTGGATGAATCAGGTCTCCACCAACAAGCTCTGGATACCCGATATCCTCAACACCGATATCGATCCGGGAGACACTGCGTTCTCACAGGGGAAAGCTGCCTTTGATATCGGGGGCACCTATACCCTCAGCTTCCTGCTGCAGCAGGGGATGAAGGCATCGGATATTATCCCCTTCCCCGTTCCGGCTCTGCAGGGGTCGGTGTACAGTCAATTGAAGATCGGCGCGATCTCCTTGATTGATGCTGGCATTGCCAAAAATTCAACGCATCAGCAAGAAGCGTTGCAGTTTCTCAAGTTTATGACATCGTCCGACGAGATGGCAAAATTCGCCAAGATCGTCGGAGACTTGCCAGCAGTCAAGATTTCTGATGATCCCGCGGCGGTCGGCCCGGTGTTGCCCGGTCTCTTGAAAGGATTGAGCCCGGACTCGCCATTTAACCAGAGCCAGGCTCAGCCAAAGTCGGACATGCAGAGCGTCCTTGACGTCGGGTTACAAAAGTTTATCACTGGTGAAACCACCCCATCGGCGCTAGCACAGAAGACCGATACTGCTAATAAAGCAGCGTGGAAGGCAGCGGGAGGATCGTAATCGTCCGTTACACACTGGCATAGGTCCAGCGATAGGTATGACCGAGAGCGCTGCTTGCTCTCGGTCATGCATAAATCATTCAGAAACAGGAGAAGGACATCATTATGCTTCAAACCCACAGCAGTCCCGACACCAAGCCTGATTTACGTGCGTGGGATACAACAGGCGTGCCACGAAGCAGGCGTATCATACGCGCATTGAGAAAACAAAGTAACATTCTATTTATCGTACCAGCATTGATTGTATTCCTTATCTTTGGTTTATACACCGTTATTTATTCTATTGCACTTAGTTTCTTTCGCTGGAATGGCTTTGGAGGTTTTTCTCTTCTGCCGCCTGCATGTGACTACCCAATGTGTCAATTTGTGGGCCTGGATAATTTCCGTGAATTTCTGTATCAAAATCCGACAATGTCTGCGTTATTCTGGCAATCGATTGGAAATAACGTGATCATGGCGGTAGTGGTAACAGCGGGTACTATAATTATCGCGCTCCCGCTGGCAATTGCGCTCAACCGTGTTATCCGGGGCCAGTCGCTGCTACGCACCATCATTCTGCTGCCGATGGTAACGGCGGGCATTGCGATCTTTTATGTCTGGAGTTTTATCTATCAATCAGATGGGTTACTGAACACCGTCCTTAAAACGTTTGGGCTGGGGTCGTTGCAGGCAGCAGGAGGATGGTTGGGGGATCCATCGCGGGCATTGCCAGCTTTAATGCTTGTCATGATCTGGTCAGGCGTACCGATCGCGATGTTATTCTTCCTGACAGGTTTACAGACAATCGATAGCACGTATTTTGAAGCGGCGCGCATTGATGGAGCGAATGCGCTACAGGTATTATGGAATATCACCTGGCCGCTTTTGCGCCCCATCACGGTGATAATTGTTATCCTCAGTATTAACGGGACGCTTCAGAATTATGAGCAGGTGTATCTGATGACCAATGGGGGGCCAGCCGGGCATACAGCGGTGGTTGGATTACAAATCTTTAACTACGGCTTTGGCGATCAGCGGCAGTTGGGTGTTGCCAGTGCCATGTCATGGATTCTCTTTCTCGTCGTTTTTATCATCTCTCTTGCTAATCTGCGTATTTTCCGTGCAAAAGATTAATATTCTCAAGAGGAGGTTTTTCGATGAAAAACGCTGCATTGTCAGGCTCAGAGCGGCCTACTGAGTCCTCCACACTCGGAAAATTCAAACGGGCCCTGCCCTCAGCGCTTGCCTATGTACTGCTACTCGGATACGCACTAATTAGCGTCTATCCTTTTCTATGGATGGTTTCATCAAGCATTAAATCGAATCGTGAGGTGCTCACCAGCCAATCGCTGATCCCCACTGATGTACGTTTTGATATCCTGATCAAGGTCTGGAACGAGTTAAACTTCTGGAAATATTTCACCAACAGTGCGGTGATAACGCTGATGGTTATTTTCGGGGTGGTTGTGATTTACTCGCTGGCGGGATATGGTTTTTCCAAAACCACCTTCTGGGGGCGCGAGCTTTTTTTTCTTGGTTTTCTGGCGTTGCTACTGGTGCCGGGAGTAAGTGTGCTGATTCCACTCGTGAAAATTCTGGTGGCGTTGGGACTGACAGGACGCGATGCCACGCAGTTCTCTACATATATAGGGCTAACGATGCCAATGATCAACGGAGCAGGTCCGCTCACTATACTCCTCTTCCGTAGCTATTTTGCACGTCTGCCCCAAGAACTGCACGATGCGGCACTCATTGATGGCTGCAGCGAGTTCGGCATCTACTGGCGCATCTTCCTTCCGCTTTCGCTGCCAGTCATTGCGACAATAGGCATTCTCAATTTTGTCTCCACCTGGAACTCCTATATCTTGCCCTCGATCGTCATCAACAATGATGACTGGTATACCCTGCCACTGAAGTTAAAGGACCTGGATCTGCAAACGGTCATACAATGGAACGTGCGTATGGCAGGATCGCTGATTACGACCATTCCAATCATCGTGGTCTTCCTATTTCTGCAGCGGTACTATATTCGTGGTATTACGGGCGCAGTGAAAGGATAGTATCTGTTTTAGCACTCCCATTTACAGAGATCGTGGCGATTCATCCCCGGTCATTGATGGGAGTGCTCGTTTAATCCACTCTTTCACCAGGCTTGGCTTAATTGATGAATATCGCATTCGCGTTCATCCTGTGGTTCGCGGAGTGTCACAACGGGAGTGGGCCAAAAGCTGGAAGAGCGGCATCCGCAGCATCGGTGAGGTTACAGTAGGGATTCAAGCCCCAACCATACCATAAAAACGTATCAGGTGGGAGAGGATGGTCGATAAGATGTAAAACAGCGGCATTCTCGTCCAAGGACACCTTATGCACAAGGGGTAATTCTCTCTCGTTACGATCACGCAAAGAAAAACCTGATGGACGACCACTCGAATGGAGGCCGCCACGAACATAGCGATATGCGACACGGATACGAGATTGTTCAGCCTCAAACGTCGCTCCTATCAATTGAGGTGATGGCAGGCCATCAGCCACATCCGCCAGGCGGCGCCCAAGCCGTTTCAGTCCCTGAGTACCTATATGGATCGAATCATCCAACTCAAGGTCAATCGCCGAAACCATCGCGGTGTGGGACAGGAGGAGAGGCCATGTGCGCTGCGCTTCCCGGATGCCATTCCAATTTTTGGCATCCGCGTCATATGACACAGTACAGCCGATCTGCACGTAGTAAAACGGCAGATCAGGCTGTTGAAGATCACGGCGTAGAGCCTTCAACAAAGCATGCATACGGCGATGATAGCGCTCTATATTTTCTAAGGAGGACGTCTCGCTCTCGCCCTGGTACCAGAGCACGCCAGCCACTTTGCCACCAACGCCCTCAATTCGCTTGAGCAATGCACCATAGAGCGATGCGTCCCCCTGCTCGCGTAACTCCGGGTCCCACTGTTCCAGAGAAGTTCCACCATGAGCGGCAGGGATCAGTCCAATCGGCACCCCTGTCCGGATATAGCGCTCCTTCGCGAAGGCTAAGCCCAGGCCCGCTCCTGTTGTGCGCATGGGATCATGCGAAGGCAAGGGATGAGGCACAGCGTCAGCGCCCATCAGCTTATGATGAATAATGCGTGGCGACTCGTTCGGCCAGTGGAGCGGTTCTTCGGCCATCGCCCATTCCTCGCGTGATTGTAACGAATGCACAAATGGCGAAGGTGTTTCAACATCAGTTAAATTTCCAACCCCTTCCATATTACTCTGTCCCGCGAGCACCCACAGATCCCCTACCAGGATATTCTGCACATTTCCTACAGTGTAAGGACCTCCAACGGGTAATACAATCACCTGTCCATCTTCTTGATCTACACGCGCTTTATTATCGATATCACGTTGGAAGACCTGGTAGCTCTGAATTTTTGCATTTGTCATACTGTCACCATAGCCTCATCAATATGCTCAAGTACGCACTTTAGCGAAAGCTCAATGCATAGTTCTTTCCATGTTGCATCACAAGGACGACGCGACCACGCTCACTGGTCCATGGAACCTGTTGACCACTCTGATCTTTTATCGATACTGGCTGTTGACCTTGATGAAGGCGTAGCAGGAAGCGTCCATCTTGTTCTGCGCGCAAGACAACGGATGTGGCATGTCCATTGTTCCACTCCACATCGACTTCAAGACCACCACGAGCACGCAAGCCGCGTACGTATCCCTCGTTCCATGTATGCGGAAGGGCAGGCAAAATAGCAAGCTCGTCAGCATGGCTCTGCACCAGCATCTCAGCGATAGCAGCGGTCGCTCCGAAGTTGCCGTCAATCTGGAAGATAAGAGGGGATTGCAAATCAATCAAATCGAAGAGATTTGCAGCAGTCGAATATTTGAGCAACTGGATCATATGCTCATGGGCCAAATCGCCTTCACCCAACCGCGCCCAGAGCGCGCTTACCCAGGCTTGACTCCAACCAGTGCCCCCCCCTCCATGTTCGAGTCTGCGCTCTAGTGACTTACGTGCTGCCTGCAATAGCTCTGGCGTCTTTTCCAATGTAATTTGCTCACCAGGATAGAGACCATACAGGTGTGACATATGACGATGACCAGGCTCGTGCTCTGCAAAGTCCTCGTTCCACTCTTGCAATTGCCCATAGCTGCCAATCCCTGGCTGCGGCAAACGAGCAAGTGCTTGCGCCAGTTCATGCGCAAATCCCTGGTCAATGTCCAATACCTGGCTTGCTGCAATGCAGTGTGTAAACAGCTCGTGAGTGATGGCGATATCCATGGTTGAACCAGCACTGACACCGGACAGTTCCCCACTCTCAGTGATAAAGAGGTTTTCCGGGGCAGTCGAAGGGCAGGTTGTCAGGTGCCCTTGCTTGTCTTCCACCAGGAAATCGAGCAGAAATTGGGCGGCTTTCTTCATTATCGGGTAGGCGCGTTGGGAGAGAAACGAGCGATCACCCGAAAAGGCATAATGTTCCCAGAGATGCTGACAAAGCCACGCTCCTCCCATGTTCCAGTTTGCCCACTGCGGGCCGCCGCTCCCATTGCCAACAGGGGCGGTATTTCGCCACAGGTCCATGTTGTGGTGGGCGACCCAGCCACGGCAACCGTAATAGACCTGCGCGGTTCGCTCCCCACTTACGCTGGCCTCTTCCAAGAGATCAAACAGGGGGGAATGACATTCCGCCAGATTGCAGGTTTCAGCAAGCCAGTAATTCATCTGGGTGTTAATATTGATGGTGTAGTTACTACTCCAGGCAGGTCGTACGTGATCATTCCAGATTCCCTGCAAATTCGCGGACTGCGTTCCCGGACGTGAACTGGCAATGAGCAGATAGCGACCGTACTGAAAATACAGGGCCAGCAGCGCATCATCGCTGGCCCCCTTTTGTACCGCTGCTAAACGCTCGTCAGTGGGCAGTTCTTGCCCATCACTGGTACCAAGATCAAGAGTAACGCGCTGGAACAACTGTTGATAATCGTTGATGTGCGCTGCACGCAGTACTTCGTATCCTTTGCTCATTCCCGCGGCAAGTCTGGTTGTACACTGCTGCTCCAGTACATGAGCAGAGAGGTCTGGACGAGAGGCGAACCCACGGTAACTGGTAGCCGCGGAAAGGAAGAAGGTCACAGCATGCGCGTTTTCCACCCGCAGTGCACCATCTACGTCCGCAGAGATCCGCCCTCCCTCAACCATGGCCTGGAGCTGTGTCTCAAAGCGCATACCATGGCCGTCTTCGCCGTGGTCATAAATAACAGGATCACTTGTAGAAAGATAGTCTGGATCAACGTGCCTGGGGCAGCGGCCCGTCATCCTGATCTTATTCGAGCCAGCAGGCGCGCAGGTAAACGGATGTAAGCTCTCTAAGTGGGCTGTCAAGGAAAGAGCGTGAGGAGTATCGCTGGTCAGGCGTATCACCAGCAGATCATCCGCAGCCGAAGAGAACACCTCTCGCGAGAAGAGGATATCACCTGCTTTATACTGTACCGTCGCCAACGCAGTGTTCAGATCCAATGCACGCTGATATGCCTGGACCTCGCCCCGTTGCTCAAACTTCAGGCGCACATATCCGAGCGGCTGATACGATTCGTTATAAGGACCTTGCATACGGTGCGCAAGCTCCTGAGCTGCCACGTAGTCACGCTCTTCCAGGATCAAGCGCCTGAGTTCAGGCAGGTGGGTAACGGCGTCAGGGTTGTCCGTATCATATGGCTCGCCTGACCAGAGCGTATCCTCGTTGAGTTGTAACACCTCCTCGCTGATTCCACCATGAACCATCGCTCCCAGGTGCCCATTACCCACCGGGAGTGCCTCTAACCATTGTGTGGCTGGTTGGCGATACCATAATTTTAGCGGAGGTTTGTCTTGTAGAACACGTGCTGTCCGTGCCTGGTACATGCGTATCGGCTCCTTTCAACAAGAGATATGTTGTCTTTGTTTATTTTGTCTATCAGGCAAGCTTCTTGCAGGAACTGGAGTGCAGCCCCTTTCCGCCTTCCATCTAATCTACGGAGGACAGTTAATGTTCGCACTTACACGCGCTTTGTCATCGACATCACGTTGTAAGACCTGGTAGCGCTGAATTTTTGTATGTGTCATACAGTCACCACAGCCTCACCAATATGCTCGAGTACGCACTTTAGCGAAAGCTCACTGTATAGTTCTTTCCACGTTGCACCGCAAGGACGACGCGACCACGCTCACTGGTCCATGGAACCTGTTGACCGCTCTGATCTTTTACTGCTACTGGTTGCTGGCCTTGAGGAAGGCGTAGCAGGAAGCGTCCATCTTGTTCTGCGCGCAGGACGACGGATGTGGCATGCCCATTGCTCCACTCCACATCGACTTCAAGGCCGCCACGAGCACGCAAGCCGCATACGTATCCCTCGTTCCATGCATGCGGAAGGGCAGGCAAAATAGCAAGCTCGTCAGCATGGCTCTGCACCAGCATCTCAGCGATAGCAGCGGTCGCTCCAAAGTTGCCATCAATCTGGAAGATAATGGGAGGATGCTGATAAATCAAATCGAAGAGATTTGTAGCAGTCAAATCTTTGAGCAACTGGATTACATGCTCATGGGCCAAATCGCCTTCACCCAACCGCGCCCAGAGTGCGGCTACCAAGGCTCGACTCCAACCAGTGGCCCCTCCTCCGTGTTCGAGTCTGCGCTCTAGTGACTTGCGTGCTGCCTGCAATAGCTCTGGCGTCTTTTCCAATGTAATTTGCTCACCAGGATAGAGACCATACAGGTGTGACATATGACGATGACCAGGCTCGTGCTCTGCAAAGTCCTCGTTCCACTCTTGCAATTGCCCATAGCTGCCAATCCCTGGCTGCGGCAAACGAGCAAGTGCTTGCGCCAGTTCATGCGCAAATCCCTGGTCAATGTCCAATACCTGGCTTGCTGCAATACAGTGTGTAAACAGTTCGTGAGTGATGGCGATATCCATGGTTGAACCAGCACTGACACCAGACAACTCTCCACTCTCAGTAATAAAGAGGTTTTCGGGCGACATCGAAGGACAGGTTGTCAGGTGCCCTTGCCTGTCTTCCACCAGGAAATCGAGCAGAAACTGGGCGGCTTTCTTCATTATCGGGTAGGCGCGTTGGGAGAGAAACGAGCGATCACCCGAAAAGGCATAATGTTCCCAGAGATGCTGACAAAGCCACGCTCCTCCCATGTTCCAGTTTGCCCACTGCGGATCGCCGCTCCCATTGCCAACAGGGGCGGTATTTCGCCACAGGTCCATGTTGTGGTGGGCGACCCAGCCACGGCAACCGTAATAGACCTGCGCGGTTCGTTCCCCGCTCACGCTGGCCTCTTCCAAGAGATCAAACAGGGGGGAATGACATTCCGCCAGATTGCAGGTTTCAGCAGGCCAGTAATTCATCTGGGTGTTCATATTTATGGTCCAGTTACTACTCCAGGCAGGTCGTACGTGATCATTCCAGATTCCCTGCAAATGCGCGGGCTGCGTTCCTGGACGTGAGCTGGAGATAAGCAGGTAGCGACCATACTGAAAAAATAGGGCTAGCAGAGCATCATCGCTGGCCCCCTTTTGTACCGCTACTAATCGCTCATCAGTGGGGAGGTTTTCCCCATCACTCCTACCCAGATCAAGGGTCACGCGTTGGAACAAACGTTGGTAATCGCTGATGTGCGCTGCACGCAGTACTTCGTATCCTTTGCTCATTCCCACGGCAAGTCTGGTTGTACACTGCTGCTCCAATACATGAGCAGAGAGGTCCGGACGAGAGGCGAACCCACGGTAACTGGTAGCCGCGGAAAGGAAGAAGGTCACAGTATGCGCGTTTTCCACCCGCAGTGCACCATCTACGTCCGCAGAGATCCGCCCTCCCTCAACCATGGCCTGGAGCTGTGTCTCAAAGCGCATACCATGGCCGTCTTCGCCGTGGTCATAAATAACAGGATCACTTGTAGGAAGGTAGTCTGGATCAACGTGCCTGGGGCAGCGGCCCGTCATCCTGATCTTATTCGAGCCAGCAGGCGCGCAGGTAAACGGATGTAAGCTCTCTAAGTGGGCTGTCAAGGAAAGAGCGTGAGGAGTATCGCTGGTCAGGCGTATCACCAGCAGATCATCCGCAGCCGAAGAGAACACCTCTCGCGAGAAGAGGATATCACCTGCTTTATACTGTACCGTCGCCAACGCAGTGTTCAGATCCAATGCACGCTGATATGCCTGGACCTCGCCCCGTTGCTCAAACTTCAGGCGCACATATCCGAGCGGCTGATACGATTCGTTATAAGGACCTTGCATACGGTGCGCAAGCTCCTGAGCTGCCACGTAGTCACGCTCTTCCAGGATCAAGCGCCTGAGTTCAGGCAGAAGGGTAACGGCGTCAGGGTTGTCCGTATCATATGGCTCGCCTGACCAGAGTGTGTCCTCGTTGAGTTGTAACACCTCCTCGCCGATTCCACCATGAATCATCGCTCCCAGGTGTCCATTACCCACCGGGAGTGCCTCTAACCATTGTGTGGCCGGTTGGCGATACCATAATTTCAGCGGAGGTTTGTCTTGTGAAACACCTGCTGCCTGTGCCTGGTACATGCGTATCGGCTCCTTTCAATTGGCAACTTGGACAAGTGATGAAGGTTGCCTGGCGAGCCGATCGGCTCGCCAGGCAACCTTTCCTCGCCAGGAAACACTACACCGTAATACGGTCGATATCAGCCCCATACATCGAGGCAGTGGTTGCGAAGAGGATCGTATTTGTTCCTGCCTGCAAGTCGAGCTGAATCACCGCAGACTGCACATGGTCCCAGTTATTATCATTGGTGCCATTGGTATACAGAGTTTGCACCGAGCCACCATTCGCGCTGACGTTCAACTGGCGACCAGAGGAACCATCAACATAATAGACCGTGACGTTATAGGCACCCGCGTTAGCCACAGTAATTGTGTTGAATTGCAGGGAGCTACCCAGCAATAGATTGCCGACCTTCTGACCACCAGAGCAACCCGAGCAACTGACCACTGATGCTCCTCCGCTCAGAGTATTACTGGAGGCTTCCGCTTCATAAGAGGTCGTCTTCACGATAGGGGAAACCACGATGCGGTCTAGATCAGGAGCATAACCTGTGGGATTATCAAACTTGATGGTGTTATTCCCGGCTTGCAGTTGAACCGGGATTTGCATCGACTGTACGCTCCCCCAGTTGCCATTGCCATGTAAATCCATCAGTACCCCTGTGCCTCCATTGAAGCTGAGGTAGGCTGGCCTCTGGGAATCTCCGTCAAGGTAATAAATCGTCAGGGTGTAGAGACCTGCGCTGGCTACACTCACATTGTTGAACTGGACAAAGCCACCGGAACCCAGATAGCCAACCTTCTTGCCTCCAGAACAGGCCGTGCAGTCGTATACGGTTGCATTTCCACCGATGGTATTCGTTGATGCCTCCGCCTCGTAGGAGATGGCATTGCCCGTGGGAGGTGGTGGAGCCGAAGTGACGAAATCTGGCTGGATGTTGAGGAGACGGGAGCCATGAGCGGGTAACGCAGCGCTGAAGCTATTTTCAAACTGGCCCAGTTGCTCATGCGTCCAGACGTTGCGTACATGGGCCTTACCCACGAAGCCCAGATCGCTCCAGTTCGCTGTGACTGTCTGGGGGGTGTTATCGAGATTGAAGAGCGCGACTGTATAGCTGCCATCCGCATTTTTGGCATACCAGACCTGCTGATTGCTGGACAGCGCAACCGGTTTGGCTGGATTGCCTGCTTGGTCAATGGCGATGACATCTTTGTTGGTGAGCAGGGAAAGGCCGTAGCTATCCAGCTTTGTCAGGTCATCCCCACTGTAGAGCGGAGCGGCCTCGATGGCCCAGAAGGTCATATAGGTCTGTCTCTCAGCGTTCGTCAGCCCATCCATGCTACCTACACCCACATCCAGCGAATCCAGGTTGTTCCAATAACCCGGCCTGGCAGCAGAGATCCAGGGTACGACGTCGGTGAAGCGCTGTTTGACCGAGTTATCCCAGGTCACCAGCGAATTACAGTAGCATTCGACATCGGTATCGATGCGCGAGCCGTTGGAATTCTGCTGCCAGGTATCGATAAAGTTGTGATCCAGCGACCAGGAGAGGACAAACTGGATCGGCCTCCCTGTTTGACGCAGCGCTTGTGACCAGGCTTGAACATCTGAACGATTGTCGGTGGCGCTCGCACCATTAATGAACGAACCCGGTGTGACTCCGTCCAACTTCATGAAGTCGACGCCCCAGCTCGCGAATTGATCGGCAATCGAGTTAATGTAGGCCTGGGCGCAGGGCTTACTATAATCGATGGCATACGATCCCTGCCAACCATTGGTCCTTGTCAATGGTTGGACGGCGATGTCCTGCGTGTGACAGTTTGTGCCATAGATAGGGTAGTTATTATTGTAGACGGCAAGGTCCATGCCCGCGCCATAATAGATCCCAAGTTTCAGCCCATAGTGATGGACATAGTCAGCAACAGCCGCGATGCCATCGGGAAAACGACCTGGGAAAGGGGCCGGGCGTCCGAAGGAATCGAAGGTAGGATTCCAGCTATAATCCATCCACCAACCAGCATCAATGTTGATATACTGATATCCACTCCCCTGCAACTTTTGATGGAGGGCATCGGCCTGCGTTTTGACATTCGCTTCAGTTAGCCAACTCGTCCCATATCCGCTGGCATTGGTGGATTCCAGGCTCCAACTACTCCAGCCCATGTACGGTGTCTGGCCCAAACCATTGGTGACATTGGTTGCAGCATGGGCGACAGGCGTCCTTCCCTGATGCCAGGCTGCAATGGTCAGCAGACTACCAGATAAGAGCAAAATGGTGAGGGCAAAGAGAAGTCGGGGCATCGTTCTCTGACGTTGAGACATAAAAAATACCTCCTTGTGGCGGCCAATGACAAGAGCCTCGTGCTCTTCCCATACAAGCACAGTGACCGATTAGTTTAATCAGTGATTAAACTAAGTATACTGATAAGAATACTGAGAAAGGGTTCCCTTGTCAAGGAGAAGCCCTTTCTGCTCCTATGGTCGCTTGTATTCCCGGAGAGTTCAGGGCAGAGAACGCAGGCAGTGGTTGAAATTCAGAGCATTGAGGGCTTGACACCAGCTTTTTTCACGGGTATACTCTGCCTAACTTCAATCACTAAAGGAAGTTTCGGGGTAGAAAAACGATGCAGGGGAAAGCAGTGCCGGCGGATCGCAGGTTGATCCGCGCCATTAATCAAAATAACTTGCTGAATTTGATTCGGCTAAATGCGCCGATCTCGCGCCCCCAGCTGGCCGAACTTTCGGGTCTGAGCCTGGCTACGGTGATCGGTTTGACTGGAGATCTTATCGGACGACATTTTGTGGTGGAGAGTGGCCCGGCGGAATCGACAGGAGGGCGCAAGGCGACGTTGCTGGACCTGCACCCCGAAGGGGGCTTTGCCCTTGGTCTGATGGTACGGAGCTTTGAATGCATCGGAGTGGTTGTCAACTTACGCGGCGATGTGGTTTTTTCGCTCCATTGGGATACTGTGCTCAGACATCAAGGTGCCCAGGCTCTGGAACACATCGTCAGGATGACGAACGATCTGCTGGTCCAATCTGGGGTCGAGAAAGACCTGGTCATCGGGCTTGGCTGCGCGCTCTCTGGCTATATCGACGCGCAAAATGGCATCTGCATCGATTCCTGGAATCTGGACTGGCACTCTATTGAGCTGGCCGAACCACTTAGTCGGCGTCTGGGGTTTCCTGTGGTCATCGATAACGATGTGAGCTGTATTACGACCTACGAGAGGCTCTTTGGCTGGGGAAGTAGCGATGAGAACTTTTTTACGGTCGTCCTGGGGCGCGGCGTGGGCCTGGGCCTGGTGCTCAACGGCGAGGTCTATCACGGTTCGACCGGTGGGGCCGGCGAGTTTGGCCATATGGTAGCCATTCCTGGTGGCCGGCGCTGCGAATGTGGCAAACGTGGCTGTTTGGAGGAGTATATCTCCTTTCGCGGCATCATCGCCAATTATCTCGAGCACAACTATAAGAAAACACTTCCTTTCAATACGCCTCTCGACAGCTCCTCGGATCGGGCTGTGCGCTCCGAGGAGCGCGTGATTCATGAATTACTCGAACTGGCTTTGGGGGGCGATGAACTGGCCGCGCAGGCTTTTGAACACAGCGGTGAACTGATGGGCATTGCCCTGGCCAACCTGGTGAATGTCCTGAACCCCGCGAGTATCGTTCTCACGGGCGAGGGAGTTTTTGTCGCACCGGCAATGTTCCAGTCTATGGAAGCCGTACTACGACAGAATCTCTTCTCCCAGTTAGGAAAAAATCTACGCCTGCTGGTTGAGCCGCTGGTTGGCTACGAAAGCTGGGCGCGTGGGGCTGCGGCTCTGGTTCTTCATCGCTTTTTCATCTTGCCCGCTCACCCCTGAATTCTCAACAGAAAGGAGATGGCTTTTTCGTTTTTGTTTGCCAATGTCTCACGTGTGTCCGGGCGTTTTGGGAGCACATAGATGCGCTCAACAAGACGCAAACTTGACCGCTCGACGGTACGACTGTCTTGTAATCAATTTATAATTGCTGCGACAGACGCATCTAGCGTGTCAGGGCTTTTACTGGCAAGGGCCATTTACATTGCTACGTTTATTTGCGATGATGCAGAAAGGTTGAAAGCTTCTTCATGGACACTCAAACAATTCTCGATAGAATCAACCGCCGACGTTTTCTACAGGCCACCGGCGCAGCGGCGGCGAGTGCCGCTTTTCTGGCTGCCTGTGGTAACACCACGCCGGGGAGTACCGGTGGTAATGGCCAGTTGGTGTTACAGCAGTGGTATCACCAGTACGGTGAAGCGGGCACCGAGCAGGCCGCCAAGCGTTACGCAAAGGAGTACACGCAAACCTCCATCAACCTCGTCTGGAAACCTGGAGATTATTTCACTCCTCTCAATGCGGCCTTATTGAGTGGGAATCCCCCTGATACTTTTGAAGGGTGGCTTTATGCAGATCAGGTGAATGCAGGATTGATTGAGCCACTGGATGATATCCTTGCTCCTATGAAAGATGACTTTTCCGCTTCCAGCCTCATCCCTTACACCTACAACGGAAAAGTGTATGCCATTCCAATGATTGTAGATACTGGTTTGCTCTACTACCGCAAAAGTATCCTTACAAAGGCTGGAGTCAAGCCACCTGAGACTATGGATGAGTTGATCGATGCGGCGAACAAGCTGACGACTGGCAATCAGAAGGGCCTCTTCATTGGGAACGATGGTGGCATTGGTGCATTGCAACAGATCGCTCCCTGGTCTGCTGGTAGCGACTTTCTGACGGCGGATAATAAGATCGTGTTCAATAATGATCGGACTGTATTGGCGTATAAAAAGGTGCGCGAGCTCTATCAGTCGAAGAGTCTGCTGCTGGGTTATACCACTGACTGGGCGGACCCTGGCGCTTTCATTAGTGGAGCGACTGCTATACAGTGGGGTGGCTTATGGTCAATGCCGGCTATTATCAAAGGTCTTGGTGATGACTTTGGAGTCGTACCCTGGCCAAAACTTGATGCACAAGGGACCCCAGCGACATTTTCTGGTGGTTGGGGCGCTATGGTTGCAGCCAAAGGGAAGCATGTGCAGGAGGCCAAAGCGTTTACAAAATGGCTCTGGATTGAGAATACGAAAGATCAGCAGGATTGGAGCCTGAATTACGGCTTCCATCTTCCACCGCGCAAGAGCGCCGCGGCCAGCGCAACCAAGTTGCAAAGCGGTCCAGCCGCAGATGCTGTAAGTATCCTCAACAAATATGGTAAGCCTAATCCTCCCGCCTGGGATACGACCATGGGTACAGCCCTAACAGATGCCGTCACCAATATCGTCAAAAATGGTGCCGATGCCAAAACTGAGCTGACGAAAGCAGAAGCAAAGTGCCAGGCCGAGTTACAAAGGATTGTAAAGTAGTTTTATCGGTGGAGCATGAAACATTCCTGGAGGAATGTTTCATGCTCCACTGCTAGCCTATGGTCGTATCAATGCCTGGCAGTGTACTGGACTGAATGTACTGGTTCATAGCTACAGGTGCCTTTCAGGAGGATAGCTGCATGGAGTCCACCAAAGTCATTTCATCTGCTCAACCAGAGGCTCCTCTGGACGTGAAACAGAGAGGGAAACGCTCTACGCGACGAAAACGTCTCAAGACTGAGCTCGCCTTCTGGAGTTTTGCGGCCCCTCTCCTGGTTGGCCTGGCGGTGTTTGTCTATATCCCTATTCTCTGGAGCATCGTCCTCAGCTTCTTCGATGCCCGCAGCACCATTGCCCCAACGCAATTTGTGGGCCTGGCCAATTATGCCAGCATGCTCAATGATACAGCCTATCAGCAAGCTCTGGTCACGATCACGCTCTTCGCGCTTTTCATTATACCGACCACTTTTGCGCTTTCGCTTGGACTTGCGCTCCTGGTCAACAGTATTCGTTTTGCCCAGCCATTTTTCCGTTCCGTGTTCTTTCTTCCAACGGCCTGTTCTTATGTCGTGGCCTCGCTCATCTGGAAGCTCGATATCTTCAATGGTCTCTCTACAGGGTTTGCCAACACCATTTTGATCGCCTTGCATATGAATCCTATTAACACCTGGATTTCCAGCCCAAATCCCCCCTACTATTGGATTGTACTGGTCTCGCTCCGTCTCTGGATACAGGTTGGCATCTATATGTTACTTTTCATTGCAGGCTTGCAAACGATCCCGCAAGAACTGTATGAAGCCGCTACGGTCGATGGTGCCAGGCGTGGTTGGACCTCTTTCCGCTATATAACCTTTCCCTTGCTGCGTAATACGTCGGTTGCCATCCTGATTCTGAACTTGATTGCGGCCTATCAAGCGTTCGACGAGTTCTACAATATTATGGGAAGTACGGCGTCCAGCGGCAATGCGTCTCAGGGGCGACCGCCACTCCTCTATATCTTCCAGGTCGCTCTGGGTTCGCAAGATTATGGTCGTGGGAGCGCAGGTGCAATCGTTCTCGCAGTCATTATTATTGTGTTTACTGTTGTGCAGGCAAAAGTGTTCGGCTTTGGCAAAGTACAGTCGTGAAGAAAGGGAATGGCTATGTCGTTAACTATTTCGAAGCAAAAGGCCGATAAGCGTTCCGTCAGGACTGCCAGATCAGTAAGGTCTATTGTGAGCGTTGTGCTACGCTATGCGCTGCTCATTTTTCTGGCAGGGCTTTTTCTGGTTCCCTTTTACTTGATTCTGCGCAATAGTCTGGCAACTGAGCAGGATATTCGCCTTGGTGTTCTCTTTCCCACTGTACTCCACTTCGAGAATATTCAAGAGCTGTTTAGTGATAGCAATACGTCGATCCTTGTTGGTTTGCAAAATTCGGCGTTGATGGCTGTCCTGGGTACGGTCGGGCAGGTCCTTGTCACCTCGCTGGCGGCTTATGCGATGGCGCGTATTCCTTCTCGCTGGTCCACTGTTGTGTTCGGCGCGGTTCTGGGTACGATGATGATTCCGGGTGCGGTCACGTTTCTCCCAACATATATTGTTGTTTCATATATTGGTTGGATCGGGACATTACAAGGTTTGATTATTCCTAGTCTGTTTAGCGGCTTTACGACTTTTCTGTTTCGCCAGTTCTTCTTGAGTTTTCCACGGGAACTTGAGGAGGCTGGGCACGTCGATGGGCTTGGCTATTGGGGCATCTATTGGCGTATCGTTGTTCCGAACTCGCTTCCCATTTTCGCGGCTCTCGGTATTACGGGGCTGATTGCCAATTGGAATTCTTTTCTCTGGCCTCTTGTGAATGCGCAGAATGATTCGAGTCAAACTGTGCAGGTGGTCATCTCTACGTTCGAGACGTCTCAGACGATTATTCTGCATGAGATATTTATGGCAGCGGCCATCGGCATCCTCCCCCTGGTGCTCCTCTTTCTCTTCTTTCAGCGTTACATAGTCCAGGGCTATACACAAAGCGGCTTAAAAGGATAACAGATAATCAACCACCGTTGACAGCGCCTGGAGCACAAAAGGTAAGTCTTTCTGCAAGCCCGTCCCCTTGAAGGGGACGGGTACTTGACCAGTGCCTCAAAACAGGTGCTAAATTGGGCCAAATGAAAGTGGGACAAGTTCAAAACAGCTTTGGCTCGGACAGAGCCTTCAGCAAACGCAGGCCACCTGAGAAGACCCCGCATGTGTGCGTGGGGAATCGTCATGATAAGGTTTAATCTCAAGAGTAGCCAGCCGCTGGTTATCCAGGTAAATCTGCGTCATACCCCTTATCTTTACCTGGTGAGTGGCTGTGTCTAGGTAAGCAGACCGGCAATACCACCCCACGCGACGCTCAAAGCCCTACGTCTCAACTCTACGTGTATCATACATGTATCAAGATGATTCGCCTAAACGATTACACTAGCAACGGCGAGAATGAGACCCTATAGCAGAGTTCATGGAGACTAACAAGATTTTATGGCACGTCACCAGGTCGCGATCAAACGCATTTATGAGACACCCGAAAAAGATGACGGCACGCGCGTTTTAGTTGAGCGTCTCTGGCCTCGCGGTTTCACGAAAGAGCGCGCGCATATTGATCTCTGGCTCAAGGAGATCGCACCCAGCAACGATCTTCGCCACTGGTTCAATCACGAGCCAGCCAAATTTGACGAGTTCCGACACCGTTATGAAGAAGAGTTAAAGGCACCAGAGGGGCAGGCCGCCCTCAAACGCCTCAGCGACATGGCATTGCAGGGGCCGCTAACGCTCGTGTATTCCGCGCATGATAGCGAGCACAACAACGCTGTTGTGCTACGCGACCTGCTCAACCACTAGATCAAAAGACTTGAAAAATTTAAAATTCTTCGCTTTCCTCTTCTCGTTCTGCAGGTGTGCCGCGCTCACTCTGCCCGTTGACCCACTCTGCTTGCTCGATTGAGGCCAGTCCACGCAGGACGAGCGAGCGGGTGAGGGACTGAGCCAGCGAGGAGTCTCGCTCTTCGTAAGCCTGGATCAAGCGAGCGTGATCTTTGAGTGAGCGTTCCATGCGCCCTGGATAGGACAGCGTGTGATGGCGCAGGTGAAGCGTGCGCAGACCAAGGGAACTGAGCATTTGTTGCAGATAGAGGTTGCCGCAAATTTCGGCTTCAGTGGCGCGAAACGAGAGATTGCTCCAGAAATAGGCGTCCAGGTCATTGTTTTTGACTGCTTCTTCTAAGCGCGCCTGGTGTTCCCAGAGTGTGTGAATCGCTTCGTCCGAGGCCTGGGTGACGATGAGATCCGCGACCAGGATGTAGAGATGCGCTCGCACCTGGTAGATTTCACGCACTTCGCGTAGACTGATGGGCGTCACATAGGGCCGCCGGCGCGGCGGAATCGTTACCAATCCCTCTTTTTCCAGGAGCATCAAGGCCTCGCGCACCGGTGTACGGCTGGTCTTAAATTGCCTGGAAAGTGCGACCGAGTTCAGGTCATCACCTGGCCGCAGGCGCCCATCGATGATGGCGAGGCCTACCCACTCAGCGATTGAGCCGACCAGCGAGTCGAGGTTTGCCGAACGTTCCAGTGCGTTGGCGAAGATGCTGTGCATTGAGACTTCCACGACTATCCCCCTGTTTGTGTATTCTCTGAGAGAGAATTATATACTATTCTTCCCGGCTTTTATAAGTGTCCACACTTTTTCCTAAAATAGGGTTGACTGGCGATAATTTAGCATGTTATTATTGTTTTGTAAAACAAAGTGTCGACTCTTATTCGGATAAAAATCTTAAAAGTCTCAGGAAGAGTTGGCTATAGCAAGAAGACAGCGCTTATCAGGAGGAAACCTATGCTTGCTTTGCGTGCCCATTTGCCTGGCACTGATCTGGAGTATTATTCGCTCCCAGCTCTCCAGGATCAGGGTCTGGGAGATCCAAGTCGTCTGCCAATGACGGTGAAAATCTTGTTGGAAATGCAGTTGCGTGATGAACACGCGGCACCTGAGACCATCAGAGGCCTTGCACAGTGGACAGGAGAGCCGCCCTCGGAGGCGTTTGAAGTTCCTTTCATGCCCGCTCGCGTGCTTTTACATGACTATACCGGCATACCGGCAGTGGTCGACCTGGCCGCAATGCGCGCAGCTATGGCGCGAGCTGGCAAAGATCCGCGCCGCGTCAATCCGTTTGTGCCGGCCCATTTAGTGATCGATCATAGCGTTCAGGTCAGCCAGTCTGGCTCTCAACGAGCATATCAGGCCAATAGCGAGCGCGAATATGAGCAGAACGGTGAGCGCTTTGCCCTCCTGCGCTGGGCTCAGCAGACTTTTGACAATTTTGCGCTGGTGCCTCCTGGCATGGGTATCTGCCACCAGATTAACCTGGAACACTTGAGTCGCTGTGTTCAGGTCCAATCAATAGGCGGACGACAGGTCGTCATTCCTGATACCCTGGTTGGAACAGATTCGCATACGCCAATGGTCAATGGACTCGGCGTCCTGGGCTGGGGTGTTGGCGGCATTGAGGCGGAGGCGTGTATGCTGGGGCAGCCAATGTATCTACCTTTCCCGGTTGTTATCGGGGTACGATTCTCCAACGCGCTGCCGCCTGGCACGACTGCCACCGACCTGGTACTGACACTCACCCAGTTGCTGCGCAAGCACGGTGTTGTCAATACCTTCGTTGAGTTTTGCGGAGATGGACTCTCCAGTCTGAGTGTCGCGGACCGGGCCACGCTTGCCAATATGTGTCCGGAGTATGGCGCGACCGCCGCCTTTTTCCCGGTTGATGCGCAAACGTTACGTTATCTGGAGACCAGCAATCGCGATATCGAGCTTATTCAACTAGTTGAGCGCTATTGCAAAGAGCAGGGGCTCTTCCGCATCGATGGCGCGCCACTGCCCATCTTCAGTGAACTGCTCGAACTCGATCTCGCGACGATCGAGCCGAGCCTGGCGGGGCCAAAGCGCCCTGAGGATCGAGTGTCGCTCTCCGGAGTGCGGGAAAATTTCTCCGCCGCATTCCCTTCAAAGAAGCAAGAGACGCGCCCTGTTGATCTGGTTTACGCCGTGCCCACGCCAGTCAGCTCGGACGAACAGTTGAGTGAAGGTTCGGTAGTTATTGCGGCTCTGACTAGTTGCACAAACACCTCAAATCCCTCTGTAATGATAGCCGCGGGTCTGCTTGCAAAGCGCGCTGTCGAGGCCGGGTTGCGCGTTCCTGCCCACGTCAAGACAAGCCTGGCTCCTGGTTCGCGCGTTGTCACCGAGTACCTGCGCGAGGCCGGGCTGCTGAGCTATCTGGAAGCGCTCGGCTTCTATCTCGTCGGGTATGGCTGCACCACCTGCATCGGTAACTCTGGTCCGCTGGTCAGCCCGGCGATAGAGGAACAGGTTCAGCACGAGCAACTCAATGTGGTCGCGGTACTTTCGGGCAATCGCAACTTTGAGGCGCGAATCCACCCGTTAGTGAAAGCTGCCTATCTGGCCTCACCGCCATTGGTTGTCGCCTACGCCCTGGCAGGAACGGTGCGCAAGGATCTGACGAGTGAGCCGCTGGGCCATACAGACGCGGGCCAGCCAATCTTCCTCAGCGATCTCTGGCCCTCTTCTGAAGAGGTGGCGCATATTGTGCAGACTGCGCTGCGCAAAGATCAGTTCGCGCAAGAATATGGTCGGATCTACCAGGGAGATGAGCAATGGCAACAGGTACAGGCGCCTGCTGGCTCAACGTATGCCTGGGAGCCAGCCTCAACCTATGTCCAGGAGCCGCCCTTTTTTGCAGATCTCACACCTGAGCCGTCTCCATTGCGTGATATCGAGGGCGCGCGCGTCCTGGTCGCTCTCGGCAATGCCGTCACGACCGATCATATTACTCCCGCCGGAAGCATTGCCGCCGAGAGCCCAGCTGGCCATTTTTTAAGCGAACATGGCGTGCGCAAACCGGACTTTAACACCTATGGGACGCGGCGAGGCAACTATGAGATCGTGATGCGCAGCACCTGGGCGAATATCCGCCTACGCAACGAACTGGCTTCCGGCAAAGAGGGCAACTGGACTACTCATCAGCCGAGCGGGGAGGTGATGACAATCTTTGATGCCGCCATGCGCTATCGGAAAGAGGGTGTACCACTAATCGCCCTGGCTGGCAAGGAGTACGGGAACGGCTCTTCGCGCGATACCGCCGCGAAGGGACCCTCTTTGCTAGGGGTCAAAGCGGTCATTGCGGAGAGCTACGAACGCATCCATCGCTCAAATCTGGTGAGCATGGGAATTCTGCCTTTGCAATATCAGCCGGGCGAGAACCGCCAGTCGCTGGGACTCACAGGACAGGAAGAGTTCACGATTCGGGGCATCGCAGATGGTCTGGTACCGGGTCGGTTGCTCGAAGTAGAGGCCAGGGATGGTGAGCGCCTGCAGCGCTTTACTGTGCTGGCTCGCGTGGACAACGCAGCCGAAATTGAGTACCTGCGCCATGGTGGTGTGCTCCACATGATCTTGCGCCAATTGCTCGCGCAGGACTAAGTTATGAGGAATATTGCTGTTGTCCAGCAATGAGGAGAAATGCATGCCCGGGCTCCCTGAGTAGCTCGCGGCCACTCTCGCTTCCGACTGAACATATTGTTCAGTCGGAAGCAACAACGCGTGTGCCATTTCAAGCACATAGCCCATCCAAGCATTACGATATCATCTTATGATATTGATCCTCTTCGGTCATTAACGCGCTCAGTTTTGCCGCAGTGTCTTCCTGAGCCAGCGGAGTATAGATAATCATCTGTAAGTCAGGCTGTTCAGGCATAGGAAAAACCGTGGGATGCAAGGCAAGACGGCCAACAAGCGGATGATTAATTTCGTAGAGGCTGCCACAGTCCAACACAATCTCATGCTCAGGCCACCAGGCGCGAAACTCTGGACTGGCTTGCTGCAACTCCGCAATCAACTCGCTCAACCATTGATCATCGGGGTATTGGTCATACCTGGCATGCAAGAAGGCAAGGCAGCGCCACGCTTCCCGTTCCCAATGAACCTCAAAAATTCGTGACGATGGATGCATGAAATGAAGCCAGGGGGCATTGCGCTCTCGGTCATTTCGGCTGGGATAATCCCCAAAGACCCGATTGGCACTTTCATTCCATCCGACGACATTTAAACGTGGATCGAAGAGCCTGGCCGGGTACACGAAGCCATCAAGAATGGTTTGTGTGGTGGCATTGGGCGCATACTTTTGATCCTCCTGTTCACTCAGGAATGGGCCTGGACCTTGCGCCAGGAGAAACAAATGGCGGCGCTCCTCCTCATTGAGTTGCAAAATGGATGCGAGACGTTCCAGAACCTGATCGGAAACCTGAATATCCCGACCTTGCTCAAGCCAGGTATACCAGGAAACGCCCACGCCAACCAGTTGAGCAAGCTCTTCTCGTCTGAGGCCAGGCGTTCGTCTCCTCTGAAATGCTGGGAAATCAAACTGTTCTGGATGCAGACGAGCACGACGGCTTTGTAAAAAATCGGCAAGTCCCGCACGACTCTTGATTCTTTCTCTCATAGGTTCCTCATGGCCTCCCTGCACGTTCTCCGGAGGCTGTGTCTTTTTAGACATATGATACAACACGCTCCTGGTTAATGCAGAGAAATCGTTCCATACTATCACCAGACAGACAACGTAGTTGTTCTGACACGCGCTACAAACGATGTTCACGTCTCAGACGCGCCACAACTTCAGGCCAGGAATGCTCCTGATGCCTGTCTGATGTTCCGTTTTCGCTGATAGAATAACGCGAGTATGTGAACATGTTGAAATTGGATGGAAAGAAAGAAGAAAGAAAGAAAGAAATGAAGCTGGTACGATATTACACCTCTGGAGCGCCAGAAGTCTTACAGATCGAGGATGCGGCTATTCCTCAGCCTGAGGCCGGTCAGGTCTTGGTCAAAGTCGAAGCCATTGATGTCGGGTATGTTGATACGCAGATGCGCAACGAGGACTCACCATGGGGAACACCCACGTTCCTGGTGGCACCAGGAGACTATGTGTACGGCACGGTGGTCCAGGTGGGACCAGAGGTAGGCGAGGTTCAGGTGGGAGAGCGTATCCTCGGTTTTGCTCCAGTGGGAGCCTATGCCGAATACGCGCTGGTGCCTCTCGGGCTCCGTTTCCAGCCCTTGCCAGAGGCTTCGCTCTCGCCAGAGGAGATGGTGACCCTCCCCGTTGCGGGCGAGACAGCGTATCATCTTCTGGCGACCTCGGCGCAGTTGCGCCCTGGTGAACGGGTGTTGATTCACGCAGCTGCCGGAGGTATTGGACATTTTGCGGTGCAATTGGCGCGCACAATGGGGGCAGGGCAGATCATCGCCACCGCCAGTTCCGCGACTAAACTCGACGTGGCGCAGACCCTGGGAGCTGATACGCTGATCAACTACACCGAGCCGGGTTGGACCGAGCAGGTTATGCAGGCAACCGGAGGAAAAGGTGTCGATGTCATCCTTGATGTAGTGGGCGGTCAGATCCTGGTTGAAAGCCTTCCACTCCTAGCCTCCTTTGGCCGTCTCATTGTCTCTGGCGCAGCTAGTGGGCGCATTCCCGCCTTGCCATCGGAGAGCGTCTCCCAGCTCATGATGGGGCTGAAACGGATCGAAGGTTTTTCGTCCTTCACCCTTATGCAGCAGCATCCTGATCTCATTGCACAGGGGAGGCAAGCCTTTAGACGCTACGTCGAGCAAGGAAACGTTCGCCCACGCATCATGCGCACCTTCGCGCTTGAAGAAGTTGCAGAAGCGCACCATTTGCTGGAGTCGCGGGCCTCGTATGGCAAAATCGTGCTTCGTCCCTAAACTAGCGTACGGGCATATGGAGCGCAGGGATCTTACTCTCTTTCCCTGCGTCTCTGCTCAGGAAAATGAATATCCGTTTTTACATGCGTATCGTGTCGGGCGTGACAGAAGGAAATCCCTCTTTCCTCTCCATGCCTCAAAGCAGGTGTATCCAGAGGTGAAGGTCTGATGTATAATCGCATGAGGTCACTGACGCCCATATAATGAGTGAGTAGAACATGTACCCAGCATCATTTTTTCGTGGGTAGAAAGGCAGGCAAGGAGTGGAGCAGGTTCCTTTAGAAGGCGACAGACACAACACTGTTTTCGATGTTCCGCCTGAACATATTGTGCAGTCGAGCAGCGGAAAGGGCTGGGATGGGCTTGATGTTGCGGAGGTCATCCACCCACTCGATGATTTTGCCTTGCCTGCTCTTCCCCGCCATATCCTCGTCATCAATCTCAGTACGCCTTCTACTATTCAAGAACGGCTCGCTGGGCGTCAAGGACAACTTGGAACCGGCAACCTGGTCATTTTGCCTGCGGGAGCGCCGACCAACTGGCACCTGGAGCGCGAGGGAGAGGTACGCCACCTGCATCTGTATCTCTCACCCACCTTCATCCAGGAGATCGCCACCTCGGCAGACATTTATCCTGATACTGTTGAGTTTGTTGGTACCCTCGGCATTTTCGATCCACAGATCGAGTCCATCGCGCTCTCGCTGTTCTCGGAGCTTCGCTCAGATGGTCTGGGTGGGAAGCTCTATGTGGAGTCATTAGCGAACATCCTGGGCATCCACCTGCTCAGACATCACTCGTCGGTGAAGCAGCCCTCCCTCCCAAGATCCGTTGGTCTTGACAAGGTGACGCTCAGACGCGTCAGCATGTACATCGAAGAGCATCTCGCCGAGGGTCTCTCGCTATCAGAAATCGCGGCTGTCGCGTCTCTCAGCCCCTACCACTTCACGCGTCTCTTCAAAGCGTCAACCAGCTTTTCTCCTCATCAGTATGTCATCCAGCGTCGAATTGAGCGAGCAAAACTGTTACTTTCCACAACGAACTGGTCCCTCACCACCATCGCGCACGCGGTAGGATTTGCGAATGAAAGCCACCTGGCACTGCACTTCAAGCGTCTCACTGGACTCCTCCCCAGCTCCTATCGTTAGGCGCGCAAGAACATGTTGTGCTAGCTTTTGTTCTGCTCACGCGGAAGCTGGTACCAGATCGCGTTGCATGCTACGAGCAGTTGCTCATCGAGCGGGAGATCAACGGCGGGTGCGATTGTGCTCGTTGTGGGAGGGGGTGTGGCAGGGGTATATATCTGCCAGGTTGATAGCGCTAGCACTGGGCAAATCTATGTAGAGAAGACAGGTCTAAGCAAGAAAGAGGTGACCTGGGATAAACCAGGCCACCTCCTCTTGTTACTCCTTACCTTTCAGCGAGGGAGTGGAGCTGTTGATCTCTCAGCTGCAGCCGCAGTGACCGTTGGAGTCGATCGCCCTGCCGCAGGACGGGCAGATACCGTTGAGCACCAGCATGATGAACTTCAGCAAGATGATCTCCTTGGATCGAAACGTTTTTTTTCCTTCGAAGTAGTACTAACAGTAGCTACTAACTTCGAAAGTCTATGGGTGAGCCGGAGAATATCATCAGCTCAGGGAATCCAACTACGACAAGCAATCTATGTGAGATATGCAAGTTGTGAGTTGGTCAAACAGTACCTAATACATCACCGTGCGAGCAAGCCCAGCGAACAAGTGATATGGGTACTGCCAGGAAATATCCCTCTATTTCCTGTACCAATGATTTAAATAAGTGAATAAGTAAATCATTGGAAGCATAGAGTGAACTATAGCATATGATGATCCCATTTGTCAAGACAAAAACGGGTCGGGATGCGATTCACATGTTTTCATGCGAACCCATCGGCACCCCATTTACGGCGTGCCGATTTATCCTCCGGGCCGAGACGCTAAAAAGCAATCAATCTCATCAATCAAAGACGGCGAAATTGCCTCAACCTATTTTTGCGAGTAAATGATGTCCTCCACATGTCCTATATATGCATCATCCTCGCTTTGAACCATTACCTCTTCCTTTACGGTGACTGTCGTTTGATCTTGTGACCGAGCACCCCCTCGTCCCCGTTTCCGCTTCCGCCCCTGTCTGGAAGATACATCCTCCTTAGCCACAATTACGGTAGCACGCTCTGGCAGCTGAAAATGAATCTGAGACCGCTCGACCAAAACCTGGTTCTGATAGTATGGGATGCTCTGCATAAGCACTACAGGAAAACTACCCGATATCATGAGGATCGAACCCTCGCGCATAGTTCTCATCTCATCGGGTGTCATAAGATCTCTCTTAGTTTCTGCCTTGTTAAAACTCTGGCTATCAGCAAAGAGTATCGCATATATGCTGAACCCATGTATACTCTTGCTCTGGCTCTTCGTTACAGCAGTTGTCTGCCCGGTCAATTTGCTAAAGTACTCGCACTCTTCCAGGCCAGCGCCTGGTAGCAACAATTTAGTACGTGAGTTGCTAATGATCGTTTCCTTGCCTGCCGGGTCGTACACATCTTCAAGCTGAGAAAACGCCTGGATTGCCATCAACAGTGCAACACGCTTACTTCTGAGAGTAGAAATATAGCTCTCGAAGTGAGGTATACGCCCCGCATTGGCAAACTCATCGAGGTAACACCCGATAGCCCGGGGAAGCTGCCCATTAGGGCTATGGTCGGCACGCCGGATCCAGGTGCGCATCATTTGCATTATCAAGGTTGCAGAGAGAGGGCGTAACCGTTCGGCGTCGCCGAAAGGGATGGAGAGGTAGAGAGCAATAGAGCGGTCACACATGGCGTTAAAGTCAATGTCATTCTCCGCGGTTGCAGCCTGGACCTCTGGTGAGAACAACATAAAAAAGCGGTTAGCAATGTCCGTCATGACACTACCTATCAGCTTCCCGTTTTTTTCCATGTTGGACAGAAATGAAGTTGTTATCTTTCGCGTTGTCTGGTTATCACTCCTTGTTAGAAGGGCCTTGAGATCTTCAAATGGCATACTAAAGATATCAGCAAGCCGGGAGAACGGTGCGTCTGGTTCACAAGTTCGCAAGTGGAGTACTGTTGCTGTGATTAACAGTTCGGCCGCACGATCCCAAAACGGTTCCTTTGACTCACCCGTATTTTGTATCCAACTCATGGCGAAGTCACGAGCATCGTCGAGGTTTGTAATGTAGGCAAGGGGGTTATAGCTATGGCTCCTGGCCGCGTCATTGGGCGCAAAGATCCAGACTTCGTGATGTTTAGCAATGTACCCCGCACTCTTTTTCACAAGCTCTTGCTTGGGATCGATCACAAATAGGCTCCGGTGGCCCTCCTCCATGAGCAAGCCAGGTAGAATGACGCGGCTTGTTTTGCCTGCGCCTGTTGGTGCAACCATCAAAACATGATTCTCCAACGTCTCCTCATTCAAAGCGATTGTCTTCCCTTTGTATCGGCCTAACAGCAAACTGCTGGGAGCAGGCTCTCCTTCTGCTTTCTCGGAACCCTCGAAGTCCTTTTTTGAGGAAAGTAACGATTTAATGTCGCGGAGCTGCGCGAACTTTGCCGACCCATAAGAATCAGTCGTCTTGTTTCCACGTAGGACTCCCTCGAAGAGTAAAATCAGAGCAAGAAATACCAATACAATCAAGATAATAAACCAGAAGGACCCATCCAAGCCCTCACCCAATTGTAGTATCGTATCCATACGCGTCGTATATCCTTTTCTTTCTCGCTTTTAAATATAAATGGTTTTCCATGTGCCAATGCTGTTAATTCAATTTCAACAGAGTGTTGGCATTCACCTTCTAAATACAGCTATTTTAGCTTATTGACTAGGATTCTGAAACCAGTATAGCAAGAAGTAGGACCCCAAAGCTATGAGATTCCTCATAGTTTTGGGATCTCAACATTTTTCCCCAGCAAAATCTCCTCTAAAGCCACCTGGCACTGCATTTCAAGCGTCTCACTGGGCTCATCCCCAGTTCCTATCGTTAACCACGCAAGAATATGTTGTGCTAGCGCAAGAATATGGGCGCATCCCTCGTCGCTTCATACTAGAGTAAGGAGAGAACAAATCCTTCACGGAACGACCAGGAGGTTGCAGCAAAGAGTGCGGCCTGCTTCTTGGGCGTGTGACCACATTGTGGCACTCGTATTTTGCAGAATCTGTACAGGAGACACAGGAAGATATGTCAAGAGAACTCCAGATTCCATCTGTCCCTTCAAAGAAGGAGTCAATTCATGCCCTTGGGTTGACTGCCATCTGCTTCGGGTTCTTCATGGTTATTCTCGATACATCCGTTGTCAATGTAGCCCTTCCGGCTATGCAACACGATTTGCATGGCTCGCTTGAGGGATTGCAATGGGTGGTCAACGGCTATACCCTGATCTTTGCGAGCCTGCTGCTCAGCGCAGGCACGCTCGGGGATCGACTCGGGCATAAGCGCACATTTCTTACGGGATACGTGCTGTTTACAGGAGCATCGCTCCTCTGTAGCCTTGCTCCCTCGCTCAATATCTTGATAGCGGCGCGGATACTTCAAGGAGTGGGACCCGCACTCCTGGTTCCAAGTTCACTCTCTTTGATCACTCACGGCTTTCAGAACCCTGAGAAACGGGCAAGGGCAGTCGGTTTCTGGGCAGGTAGTTCGGGCATCGGGTTGGCAGGAGGTCCTATCGTGGGTGGATTGCTTGTTGAAACGCTGGGGTGGCGCAGCATCTTTCTACTGAACGTGCCTTTTGGCCTTCTCGCTCTCGCTCTCACCATGCGTTTTGTCAGCGAGACGCCACGTACAACAACGCAGAAACGTGATCTGTGGGGACAGGCATGCGTGATCGTTGCCCTTGCCACGCTGACCTACGCACTTATCGAGGGACGAAGCCAGGGATGGATTTCTCTTCAGATCGTTGGCATGTTTCTGCTGTGCATAGGAGCATCTGGCGGCTTCTTGCTCATCGAAACGAGGCACAGTACGCCTATGCTTCCCCTACATTTCTTCTCATCGACAGCCTTTAGTATGCCAATACTGGTTGGGTGCGTCCTCAACTTCGGCCTGTATGGTATCCTATTTGTCCTTTCCCTGTTCTTTCAGGATATCTATCATTACCCAGCGGCTCTGGCGGGTGTTGCCCTACTGCCAATCACTGTTGCGACAGGAAGCACAGCTCTGATCTCAGGGAGGATCACTGCACGTTTGGGCACGCGCCGACCAATGATCGGAGGGCTGGCAGCAAGCTGTCTTGGCACACTCTTGCTCCTGTTGGGCGAAACTGGCGATTCCATCCTTTTGCTGACGGTCGGAGAAATCGTCATTGGCCTTGGCTGTGGTATGACGGTCCCTGCCATGACGACAGCTATCCTTAATACTGTTCCCAAGAGCCAGGTAGGTGTCGCTTCAGCACTGCTGAATGCAAGCCGTCAACTGGGAGGTGTGCTTGGCGTTGCGATTTTAGGCTCGATACTCGGTTCGTTAAGTGAGAGGAGCGCATTTCTTGCTGGCATGCATATCGCGCTGCTGCTTGTCGCGCTACTGTTCCTGCTGGGCAGCGTGCTGATCTCAATCACTTAGCTCACGGCGGATGAGCGAAAAAGACTTATTCTTTCCACTTTTTTCTTCCCCATGCAGAATAGTAGAGTGTCTGCACTTGCAAAATGCAAGTAAATCAATTGAGACGGCTTCGTTCTGGCTGTCTGCATTGCTTATGGTCGTCGCCAGAGTGAGCGCACAGCATAGGTTCTTTTTCACGGTCCATATGGGGTCGTCATACGTTCATACACATGAACCGTGACGCAATCACGAGCGCTCTACCCGGAAAGAAAAAGTAATTTCAAGTGCAGGATCTTACACACAACGTTATAGTGTACAAAAAGAAAGGTTGCATACCATGCGAAATATTATTATGACCATGTGGGTGACACTTGATGGTTTTGTCGCTGGACCCGATGGGGAAATGAATTGGATGGGTGAGATCAACGATGAGGACAACGGACCATATCAGGACCAATTTGTCTCTGCTGCTGATACGCTCTTGCTAGGACGCACCACGTACGAAAGCTTTGCCGGTTCCTGGCCACATGTACCCAACTCCCCGGATGCTCCAGAGGGTCTGAAAGCATATGCCCGCAAATTGAACGAGATGCGCAAGATTGTCTTCTCCAAAACGTTGGGGAACGCCGAGTGGAACAACTCCACTGTGCGCCGGGAAATCATTCCTGACGAGATTACACAACTGAAACAGGAGCCAGGGAGTAACATCATTATCTATGGGAGCGCCAGCCTGGTTCAGGCCCTCGCCAGTCACAACCTGATCGACCGGTATCAGCTTCTTCTCTACCCTATCGCCCTTGGCAAGGGAAAACCCCTCTTCAAGGACTACACAAAGCTGAAACTTGTCAACGCCATAACTCGCCCATCCGGCATCGTCGAACTCCACTACCAACCCAATGAGCAGGCAAACGCTCGATAATGAACACATCATATGCCTGAAAACCAGCCAGCAAAACCCTTCCATAATCGAACGGGTATGCTCAGGCAGACGACCTCAGGTCGTCTGCCTGAGCATACCCGTTCCTGTAACAAGGATAGAGAGGCATCACTTTTTCTCAGTGGCAAGTACAGATGAAAAATCAGCATTTGCTCTGGTGGGATGGAACTCAATTATCTCATATCTGATAACGTTTGCTTTAAGCAGTGGGTCTTGCGCAATGATAGCCTGGATAGCTTCCTGGCTACTCGCTTTCGCGAGAATGATTCCTCCTGTCCATGGATCCTTGCGGCCAGAAAGCAGAAAATCACCTCGATCAAATGCAGACTGGAGACAATGTGAATGCTCATCAATTAAGAGCTCGACCTCAGCCAATGGGCGAGTATAGGTCAGGTTCAAGATATAATAATGCGTTGTGCTTTGCGTCATTTGTCCTTCCTCCTCTATCAAAGTATTCACCACACTAAGGTGGCACATTACTACACAGCAACTTCAAAGACTACATCCAGGACCACTGGGGTTCGAACGGGCAAACTGTAAACTCCAGAGACCAGCCGGGTATGTCCCTGTTCCTTCCCAAAGATCTGTGCAAACAGATCTGAGGCACCGTCTGCAACTCCTGCATGCTGCGTAAATGCCTCGGTCGTCGCCAGAGCAATTCCGACTCGTACCACTTTCTGAATACGATCCACATCGCCCAGGAAATGACTCGCCGCTGCCAGAGCATTCAATGCTGCATATCTGGCCGCTTCTTGCCCCTGTTCCACCGTCAGATCAGCACCTAAACGGCCTGTGAACAGGAGCTTCCCATCGACAAAGGGTAGGATGCCGCTGGTAAAGAGCAGGGTCCCAACCAACGATGTTTCCACATAGTTCCCAAGTGGTGTCGGAGGCGTTGGAAGCTGGATGCCAAGCGCATCCAGCCTCTCACTATGCTTTCGAGAACCGTTTCGATCACCATTTGCCTGCATGCGCTCCTCCATCCACATGAATGATCTCACCAGTGACAAAGGTTGCGGTGTCTAAGTACATGATCGCATCAACAACTTCAGATGCCCGCCCCATACGTGCAATCGGATGCATTTTGCTGAGGAAACCATGATCATCGTTTTTGTGTAGAGGGGTATCAATGTTGCCTGGCGCAACAGCATTGACGCGAATACCTTCACTTGCATACTCAATGGCCAGCGCTTTGGTCACCGAGTTTAATCCACCTTTTATTAAAAGAGAAATGGATGCAGAAACTCCTGCGACGGGCTGTTCCGCCAGCGTTGTTGTAATGTTTACAATATGCCCAACATGCTGTTTTCGCATCTGCTCCACGGCATACTGCGTCACAAAGAAGAAGCCTACCAGGTTTGTCCTGACCAGGCGATCAACATCCTCAATGGTATAGTCAGTAAAGGGCTTCGCGATAAAGATCCCGGCGTTATTCGCGAGCAGATCAACCCCGCCAAACCGTTGAACGGCTGTTTCTACGACTTTTTTTGCGGTTTCCTGATCGGCAATATCCCCGTCAATGAGGGCAAGGCGATCAGAAGCAGTCAGCGTTCCCGCACGGGTAATAGTGCGCGAGTTGGCGATGACCTGATATCCCTGAGCAAGTAAGGTATTCGTAAGTTCAAGGCCAATCCCCGATGAAGCTCCGGTCACAAGAGCGGTTTTTTTCTCAGACACTGTAGTTTCCTTCTTTCAAGCTATAGAGCGATGGTTGTCCATGGAAAGCGGTATGTCTTACTCACACCTGCGGCTCCCCTACACCTTTTACAGTAAACTACTATCAGGCCTTCTCGACACAAGGCCACAGCAAGCGGTACACTTGCTGGTATGAATACTCGAATCTGGAAGGCGAAAGACTCCCCTCACCACGTGGCTTGACCAATTGAGAAAGATCGCTCTTCGCCTTTCTGGGCTCCTGGAAAACGAATCATTGGAGAGTCGCGCCGCGAGCGCCGCAGTAAAAGGACCCTCTCGCCTCACCAGGAACCGTTGTTTCAACAGGAGGACCGGCTCATGTGGTTTGCAGGAATCGATTGGGCTGATACCCATCATGACATTCTCGTCCTCGATGAACGAGGGCAAAAACTTGCCTCGTTTCGGGTCATGCACACCTCGAAAGGCCTCAACGAGCTGACCAGCCGACTGACAGCCATTTGTGGGGCAGAGCACAAGGCAGAACTGGCCTGCGTTGTCGAGACCACTCGTGGATTGTTGATTACGCACTTGTTGGAAGCAGGTTTTGCTGTCTATCCAGTCAATCCCAAAACAGTGGATCGCAAACGCTCGGCATCGGGAGCTAAAACGGACCAGATTGATGCGTATCTGCTGGCTAAACATGGGCGGTCGGAAATCGCTGACCTGAGACGACTGGAACCCGATAGTCCCTTGATTGCCGAACTCAAAGCCTTGACACGCGATCAAGATGGCTTGATCCAGATGCAAACCCGCCTGGTCAATCAACTCACCGCCTGTCTCAAAACGTACTACCCGGTTGCGCTCACCCTTTTTACCAAGGTACAACAACCTTCGACCTTGCAGTTCTTGCTCGCCTATCCGACCCCGCAGGAGGCGATGAACGCGTCTTGTGAAGAGATTGCTGAGCTGTTGAAACGCGCCGGGCATCCAACGCCAAAGAAGACAGCGGCCTCGATTGTGGACCAGTTGCATCAGCCCCAGTTGAGCGCCGATGACGTGACAACCAGAACCCGCATCGCGCTTGTTGATCGCTCTGATCCGTCAATTGCAGCCCGTGATGGAAGCGATTGCCGCCTATGATCAGGAGATTGAGCGCCTTTTTTTGATGCATGCTGACAGTCATCTCTTTCGCACATTGCCTCGTGCAGGCAAGCGGATTGCCCCACGACTGTTGGCAGAAATCGGGGATGATCGCTCGCGCTATGAGGATGCTGCCAGTTTGCAAGCCTTGGCTGGCACCTCGCCGGTGCCCTATGAAAGTGGCAACTATGGCAAACCGCATCGGCGCTATGCCTGCATCAAACCGTTGCGCAACGTCCTGCAACAGTTTGCCTGGCAAAGTACCCAGACCGAAGCATGGGCCGCAGAGTACTATGAGCGCAAACGTCGGGAAGGCAAAAGCCACAGCGTCGCTGTCCGCGCGCTGGCCAATGTCTGGGGACGCATTCTCTTTGCGCTGTGGCTCAAAAGAGAAGCTTATCAGCCTGCAATCTTTGAACAAGCTCGGCGCCTGCATGCACCTCGTGCGGCGTGAGCGCTCAACAGTCCACAGATGAGCGAAGTGCTCTTCCTTCCAGGCAAAACAGTCGCCTGTTTTTTGCCTTTCAACTCGGCATGCCTTTTTTTGACCACGCAAGCTCAAGCGTGTCAAGGAAAGCGCAGCGGCTTGACACGCTTGAGCGGCGTGGTACCCTCCTTCATGCCGTGTTGAAAGCATCGTTTTTTCTCCTGTCCTCTCAATTTTTGCCTTGTTTCAAATTGACCGTTTTCGGGCTTGACATAGAGAGTCTTTCTCTTGCTCTAAGAGTACCTCAGAGGGAAAGTACAATCGCCTATGTTCTTGCGCAGTTTGAATAGGATCTTGCGCCGTACACGCAAGAATATTTTTTGCGATATGGTCCCCGGGCTTGCGCGAGTGGGCAAGTCTCTGTTCAGCTTGTCTTTGAGGATGGCCTGTTCAGACCAAGGCGCCGCCTTCATATAAGTTGCATATGAAGACGGCGTTTCCATGATATTAGTGAGCCAGGCTATTGGCGGATTCAGATGGATACTTTTTAGCAGGGCTGGACCTTTGAGAGAACGACGTTCCAGACCTGCTGGTCGAAGTAGAAGCCTTTGGCTGAGGGTCCATCACTAGAGGGCGTTGTCTCGTTGACCAGACGGCTCTGGGCAAGATAGTAGCCTTCATAGCCATGCTGTAGCTTGTAGAGGAGATCGCCAGAGCCGACGCTCTCCAACCGTATATCCTGCGTTTGAGTTGTACCACAACCCCAGGCGTTCAAGAGGGTGATATCCGTGCGCGAAGAGATGCTGTTCATCCAGCCCTCATAGGCATAGAGGGCATCACTGCGCGCGCCACCGGAATCGGTCGAGTTAAACTCATGCTCCATGCCCTGCTGGCCCTGATAGGGGCTGGTGGTGTTATCGGCGATATATGCCTTCCCGCCTGCACCCGTGCTGGTCACCGTATCCTGGTAGGTGAAGATAGCCAGCTGGTCAAAGATACCGGCGGGATTGGAGAGCGGAATGTTGTTGTAGGTAAAGGCAGTACGCACGCCCGAACCAGTACCACTACAATTGTCGCTGCCACCACTCATGAAGAGTGTCTGGGCATTGGCCCAGGCAGCCTGGATATTGGTAAAGCCAGCGGACTGCAACTGCTGATTAAAGCTGGTGTAGTTAAACGCGGTGAAGAAGGTATTTAGTGTGCTGGGACCAAAGTAGAGGCTGGCCGCAATCATGACATTGAGGTAGCCCTCGCGATAGTTCGGGTTGTAGGACTTGTTGAACTTACATTGATTCCCTTCAAGGTAGTAGTCAATGTCCTGGTTGAAGTTGTTGGTGTCGTTGAAATCGAAGTTGGCCGCGATAGCCAGCGCCTGCATAAGCAGGTTGACTTTCGCCTGTTGGGTGGAGGACAACTGGTTCCAGACCGCTGGCTCGTTACGCGCGAGTAGCAGTCCCTGCGCGGTATCATTATGGCCCCAGCCCTCCAGGCCACCATTGGCATCAGGCTCGTTGCCGCCCGCGACTAACTGGCCGATAGAGGCCGCCAGGCGACTAGCAACCGAGATGCCATTCGTCGCGGTAGCATTGGAATTGTACCAACTCACCAGGGCCAGGAAGTAGAAGGCCTTCGCGTTATAGACTGCCGTTGGCGAGTCGCCAGGCCTGCCACTATTGGCCGTCGTAGGCGCCGGGAAGGCCAGGAGAGGCGCGGCTACCGCGGCGTCGATCTGGCTCTGGTCGAAGCTCGTGGGTGGCGGCGTGGGCGTTGGGGTAGGCGTTGTCGTTTGGGTCTGGGTCGGCGTTGGTGTGGGCGTCGCAGAAGAGCCGGTCGGCTCGACTCCCCAGACGAGGACTCCGTTCTGGTAGAGCGTGACGTTCTGCCAGTCAGTAAAGGTTGTGAACGAGGCGTTGAACGAGTAGTCGTTGGTCTGGGTAAAGTTGCTGAAGTCGGCCTTACTGGCGCGAATCTTGATCTTGCCTGTGCTAGCGTTGGCATTCAGTGTACCGGATGTAAAGCCGACCTGGATGTAGTAATCAGCCGTCGCTACGGGTTGGGCTACCGCTACCGTCGTCCCCGTCACGCTGCTACAACCAATGGCTGCATAATCACAGAACACCGAGATGGCTTGATTGGTATCGCGTGTAAACCAGTAGCGCATGGTAAGCCCACTGAGCGCGAAGCTGCTGCTTCCAGTATTGACAACTTGCAGATCCGCCTGAAGCTTATTCGTCGTCGTGCTGGTGTTATCTGGTATGTACTGCACCTTCAGCGGAGAAGATGCGGCATGACTGGTCTTTGGCAACTGTGACAAAATGCCCATCATGATGACCAGGAGACAGACCGCTCCCAATCCAAGATAACGAGAGATGCGTTTCATAGAATCCCTTCTTTTGTTAGCACAAACACACAACTGAAAAGAAACATTCAAACAGCTGTTAGTGGATAAGCCTCACCTCCTTTCAGGCCTGCCGCCAGAGGTCGCGCAGATAGGGCAACGCCTGGGGCAGGGCTACCTCTGGCTCTTCAATCTCGGGATGCCACTTCTTCTCCCATTCCAGCGAGAGATAGCCATCATAGCCCCCTTGCTTGAGGAGAGTACATATCGTGCGTAGCGGCATATCACCCTCGTTGAGCAGGCAATAAGTCCAGGCTCCCGGCTTGCCATTAAGCAAACGGCTATCCTTGAGATGGACATAGCCGATCTCGTCTCCGAGTAGCGCCAGGCTCTGCGCGGAAGTCTCGCCAGCACGATAGGTGTGATGGGCATCCCATAAAACCTTGACCGTGGGCAGAGCCACGGCCCGGATGAGGTTTAGAACATCTTCGCTCCTGGTCCAGGCATCGTGGGTTTCTAGCAGGACGGTAACGCCGCGCTCGGCACCATAGATACCAAGCGTGTGTAGCACCTGAGCGGTGGGCGCGAGCATGTCGGCACGCGTCGTACCTATAGGGAGAGCGCCGCCAAAGACGCGCAGAAAGGGCACGCCTAGTTCCGCGGCCATATCGAGCATACGCTGGCCGGCCTCGATCACCGCCGCACGCTCCTCAGGTACGCCTTGCGTCACCCGACACGAGCTATCCAGGCAGGCAATCTCAATCCCATAGGCTCTGGAAGCCTCGCGCAGGCGACGCCGCATCACGGGCGAGGCGTCAGGTTCAAGCGTCTCGCCATCCGCCAGGCGCCATTCAATGGCCTGGTAGCCATAGCGTGCAGCCGCCTCGGCGGCCTCCTCAATCGTCCAACCTGGACAGGCAAGGGAAGAATACGCGAGTTTCATATTTATCTATCTCCTGGTTCGATGGGAATAAGTGTCTCTGGAAGCTTGTCGGCCCTGACCAGCAGCGTAGTCGCTTCCTTAGCCAGTACGGTAATACTGGCGCGCCCATTGGCGAGCTCAATCACGCTGCTTCCACCGGCGATCCCCAGGCATGCGAGCAACCTTCCAGCACCACGAAGTTCGAAGGAGACGCGCCGGCAATCCTCGATAAGGGGATGCTCATCTGCGTCTACAAGCTGGATGGTGACCTGTCGCCCCTCCTCGCCACCAACCGCCTTTGCTGGCTGAACCTGCCACTGAAAGGCGGCGCCGGGACCCGTTGCGGCCTCGTGATACTCCATGCTAATCGTATGCTCTACGCACTGTCCATCGGCGGCAAGGCCCGCGGCACGCAGCTCGTTTGCCCCCAGGCGCAGAGGGACATGCCAGACCAGGCCCGCGGCGGGAAAGGCCGTGCCGTCGCGCCGCCGCTTGCCACAATCCCGACCATTCACAAAGAGCGTGACCTGGGGGCAGTTGGAATAGACGCGCACACGCTGTAACGCGTCGGGCTGGCCTGTACGTATGCTCCAGGTTGGCGATTCAATAAAGCACATGGGCGTGGTCGCCAGGTAGCTCTGGAAGAGGTAGTAGAGCGCTTTGGGTTGACCCGCCCGGTCCAGCAGTCCCTTCTGGTTGACGTAGGGGATCGGATTCTCGGGCCGCAGCGGCGTGCCAAAGTCCTTAAACGCCCACTGCGCGTTGCCTACAAGGCGCGGGGTTCGGAGCTGGACTTGCAGGTGCCACTCCATCAGATCGAGAATATAGCTCTCGCTCCAGTCGCTATCCCGGCTACCACGCGCTGGACCACTTACACCGGTCGCGATGCCTGGCCGCTCCGCGTGGTCGCTCTCCTGCCTGATTTCCGCGCCGATATGTTCGCCAGCACTATAGCGGCCGCAGTGACTATCGCCACCCCACTCGATATGCAGCATGCGGGGATGGCGCGCCAGGGCCTCGTTGAGCGCCGCCTCATAGTCTTCATAGCGCCCGCGATACCAGCCTGACCAGATCGAGGGCGAATAGACATCCACGATACTCGCCCCCGACTCAAAGCGCCGCAGGGCGGTCAGGCGCTGAGGATCGCGGGCATGGGCGAAGTCGTGCAGGGTCTGCAAAAAGGCGCAGACCTTCTCATCGCTGGAATCTGGATGCTCGCTCTCCCAATCCAGTTCGTTGCCCAGGCCCCACATGACGATGGAGGGGTGGTTATAGTGCTGCTCGATCATCTCCTCAAGCATCGCCTGAGTCTGAGCGCGGAAGCGTTCGCCGCCAATGCCACCCCGGCACCAGGGCAGCTCATCCCAGACCAGCAGGCCCAGTTCGTCACAGGCCTCCAGTACCGTCCGCGCCTGCGGATAGTGTCCCAGGCGCACGAAGTTAAAGCCCGCCTCCTTGATCAGCCGCAACTCCTGGCGCGACAGGTCATCAGGGACGGCGCTGGCATAGCCTGCCCAATCCTCATGCCGGTGCGTACCATGCAGCCTGAGCGGCTCCCCGTTCAGGAGAAAGGTGCCACCCTCGGGAAAGTCGAAGAAGCGCAGGCCAATCCGCTCCGTGACCACGTCCCAGGCCTCTTCGCCATCCAGCAGCGTCACCTCTACGGTATAGAGGACCGCTTGGCCTGGAGACCAGAGTTGCGGTTGCTTAATAATATAAGCGGGAAGTTCGAAGCTTTCTGCTGTAACTGGCCCCTCGATGGTACTGAGCAGTTCGCCCTGGGGCGAGAGGAGCCGGGCGCTCAGGCGCAGCGTTCGCGGAGGCGGTGCATCGAGATGGCCACGAATGGCGAGTGTGGCTGACTCCACACTCACCTCCGTCTCACAGCGCAGGCTCGCCAGGCGGCGCAAGCCGGTCGTATAGTACCAGGCGTTGCGTGTCAGGCCACCATAGAGGAAGAAGTCCGACATGTCAGAGGGAATGAGATCGGGATCGGGAAGGTTATCCACGCGCAGCGCCAGCGTCAGTGGCTCTCCCGGCATGCTCCCTTGCGGCTGCCTGGGAAGCTCCACCGTGAAAGCCGTATAGCCCCCGGCATGCTCTCCCAGGCACACACCATCGCACCAGGTACTGGCGCGTTGCGAGGCGGCCTCAAACTCCACCCAGAGGCGCTGTCCAGCGGCAGGCGGCTCAAACTCGCGCACATACCAGCTCACCGCGCGGGTGTAGTGGTGCTCTTCCTCTAGCACCAACGCATCCAGAGTGTTCCAGCTATGAGGCAGCGTGACACCGCTCCAGGTCTGCCCCTCGGCCCGCATCACGTCCGAGGGCGGAAGGTCCCCCAGGTGAAAACGCCACGCTTCATTTATACATTTAGCAGCTTGATGGCGCATACGCCTATCTTTCTTTCTAGCAAATACTCTTTAAATCACTCTTTCACCGCGCCTGAGAGACCGCGTACAAAGTATCCCTGGAAGGCCAGGAAGACCAGCAGCACAGGCACAAATGAGATGACGGTACCCGCGGCAAAGCCGGTCCAGTCAAAAGAGTTCTCGCCCTGGAAGGCGAACATGCCTACGGCCAGGTTGCGCAGATCCGGCGCACTCAAAGTATAGATCAGCGGAATATTGAAATCATTCCATGTGGCGATAAAGTTGAAAATTACCACCGTTGCGATCACCGGGCGCGCCAGCGGGAAGACAAGGCGGAAGAGCCGCACAAAGCCCGCGCCATCGACCTTTGCCGCGTCAAACAACTCTTCAGGAATGGCCTTGAAGAAGTTGACGAAGAGCAGCACATAGAGGGCGCCCGTGGCCCCGGAGAAGGCCAGGATGACCCCGGCCTGGGTATTGAGCAGGCCCAGCGACTCCACCACCAGGAATTGCGGCAGGACAATCGAGGCCAGCGGCACAAAGAGCGTGGCGACAATTAGCACATAGAGCAGGTTGCGTCCAGGGAAGCGATAGCGCGCCAGGACATAGCCACAGAGCGCCGATTTGAACAGCTCAATCACCGTAGAGGCAGTAGAGTAGAGCAATGTATTGAAGAAATACTGACCAAAGCCAGCAGTCACCCAGGCGCGCTGGAAATTAGAGAAATCCCACTGGTTGGGCAGCAGACTGACACCTGAAGCAAACAGGCCGCTCTGCGTCTTGAACGCGCCCGCGATCGCCCAGAGAAAGGGGTAGACCCAGAAAAAGCCAACCAGCAGCAGAAGAGTAATCGTAATCAGGTTGTAGCGGAGGAAGCGGCCTCCACTCCGTTGTGAGAGCGATTTCATGCGCGGCCTCCACCAAGCTGGCGCGTGGTCTGCGCGTTATCACGCCCCAGCCACCACTGAATAATAACAAAGATCGCCGCCAGCAGGATAAACAGGACGGCTGTCGCCGAGGCATAGCCATAGCGGAAGGGCAGGTTCTGGAAGGCCGCCTCGTAGATATAATAGGAGAGTACGTAGCTGCTGGTACCAGGGCCGCCGCTGGTCATGGTCACGACAATGCCAAAGACATGCAGCGAATTAACGAGGCCGAGCAGTGTAATCACAATCGCCATAGGCGCGATCGTGGGCAGCGTAATATGTACAAATTGCTGCCACGCGTTAGCCCTGTCGATCTGTGCGGACTCATAGAGCTCCTCTGGCACATTTTGTAACGCGGCCATCCAGTAGAGCATATATTGCCCGAAGATCTGCCAGACGGAGATCAGAATAACGGTCCACAAGGCCGTGTTCCCATTTCCCAGCAGGTCGATAGGTTGCTTGATCAGCCCGGTCCCTAACAGAAAGCTATCCAACGCCCCATTGGAGGGATTAAGCAGGAAAGTAAAGATCTGTCCGGCAAGCGCAACAGGCAGAATGATCGGCACAAAGAAGACCGTGCGGAAAAAGCGTTTAAACCGGAGCCACTTGCGTGTCAGGATAATGGCAAGAAAGAGCGAAAGTGGGAGCTTGATGGCGGTATTGGCCAGAGCAAAGAGCAGGGTATTCCAGAAAGACTGCCAGAACAAGGGATCATGCCAGAGTTCCAGGTAATTGCTCAAGCCGACAAAGTTTTGCGCGGAGAGAGCATCAATGCCATTCCAATCAAAGAACGAGTAGACCACGGTAGCCAGCAGCGGCCAGAGCGTAAAGGCGCCAAAGAACAGGAGAAATGGCAGTAGAAAAAGGAAGATCCAGAAGCCCGTTGTACCCTTGCCACGAACACGCGTCTGAACCCGTTTTCCTCCACCTGCCGAGGCGGATGCAGCAAGTGAGCGAGAGGATTCTATAACTTTACCCATTGTGTACCTTCTCTTCAGATCGCGAGTAGGCGATGCTAACAACGTCGCGGTGATTTGGTCTTGCCTGCGGCTACTCGGGCAATAGCCCGAGTAGCCGCAGGCAAGACCCTACTACAGGCTAATACCCGCCTGTATAATTCTCGTTATAGTTCCAATTGGAGAACGCGAAGCAGGACTGCGAGACTTTCAGGCCCGAGGCCGCCTCCTGCTGCAACGTATCGAGGAAGGTCTTCTGGCGCTGCACCACCAGTTGATCAGCGCCTGGCTTCAGCGGCGTATTCTTGACAATGGCGTCAACCATGGTCTGCCATTCGCCGTTGGGCTTGGTCCCTGCGGCCTTGGAATAGGCCTGTGACTTCGCCAAGTCGGGGCATTTGAGCAGCGGCTCAGGATAGTTCACACGCAGGCCGCTAGCCACAATCTGCTCCATGGTCTTCATGGCTGGATCGGTGATCAGCGATTTATTATCCGCGAAGGCCAGGGTGCCAAAGCCATCCTTCAGATAGTTCTTGGCGAAAAAGCCAGTCGGGTCAGTCATCCACTGGAGAAACTGCCAGGCCTGGTTGGCATACTGCGTCTGACTGCTGACCCAGTAGACATTCTGCGTATTCAAGATCGCCTCGGCACCACGAGGACCACTGTCAGGGGAAGGAGGCGCCGCGATGCCATACTGGCTCTCGGGGAAACCAAGCTGCGTTAAGGTGCTGGGCAGCCAGGTACCGTCAAAGTAAATGGCCACCTGTCCACTGGCTAGCTGCTGGCGCGAGAAGGTCTTGTCGTTCACACCAGGAGCCACTAGCCCCTTCTGGTAGAGGCTCTGAATAAAGCTGAAGGCCTGCAGCAACTGTGGATTGTTGAGATCAAAGGTCCCGGTTTTGTAGTCAAAGAACTGGTCGGTCATGATTGAACCAGCGATGGGATACCACATGCGCTGGAAATCGGTCCCCTTGAGCGATACACCCAGGCAATATTTCCCGGTCTTGGCTTTAATTGCCTGACAGGCGGAGGTAAACTGACTCCAGGTTGTGGGCGGATTGGCGGGATCGAGGCCAGCCTGCTGAAAGAGCGACTTATTGTAGAACATAAAGCCCGGACCCCAGATCACGTTGTCAGTGAAGGGAAAGCCATACACCTGGCCGTTGTGCTCGTTGATCCCTTCCTGGAACATGCCAGAGGACCAGCGGCTCAAGAAGCTCTGATCTGGATTACCCGTGGGATCGAGCTGGCGAATCCATCCCTGCTTGAGCAGGAAAGACATGGAGAGCTCGGG
Organism: Ktedonobacter racemifer DSM 44963; assembly: GCF_000178855.1. Taxonomy (GTDB): domain Bacteria; phylum Chloroflexota; class Ktedonobacteria; order Ktedonobacterales; family Ktedonobacteraceae; genus Ktedonobacter; species Ktedonobacter racemifer. The sequence goes on from NZ_ADVG01000003.1 coordinate 409,120, forward strand.
AGAAATCTGCGACTTGTAGAAGAAAATATCTGGAGCCTGGTGGCTCTGGAACGAGAGCGGCAACGATTGCAGGTACTGGGCCTGCGCCGTCGATTGCCACTGAATGGTCACATCGGGATGCAGTCGATGATACTCGGCAGCAACCGCTTCATGAAACGCTTTCTGTTCAGGGGAGTAGTCGGCGATCTTTAAGACAGTAGTTGCTTGAGCGCTGCCCCCGCCACAGGCGGTAAGTAGCATACTCAGCAACATCAGGGCAACAAATGCCAGACGGCGCCATTGACGCATATGAAGAACCCTTCCTGTTGAACTGAACCAAACGACGTTGTAAATGGATACTTGTGTATGAGTTACCAAGCACGATCAGCTTGTTGAACAAAATAAAACGACATTGTACATGGGCTACGTTGCGGTGGGCAGAGCTATGGAGTTGCCATCAGCGAGAGCCGTTCCCGCGTGATCGCATAGCGCAGTGGTTCTCCCGCAACAAAGTGTTGCAATTCCTCCAACATCACCTGGCCCAGGCGGCGACGCTCTGAGCCAAGCGAGCCAGAAATATGTGGCGTGAGCGTAACGTTGGGTAGTGTGTAGAGCTGAGAGTCCGGCTGCGGCGGCTCTGGATCGGTCACATCCAGAACCGCGTGCAGGTCACTTCTCTGCTCCAGCACCGCGATCAACTCTTCATGCCGCACCAATCCTCCACGCGATGTATTGATAAACGTGGATCCTTTCCGCATAGAGGAGAGGTGAGTACCACGTATCAGGCCTGTGGTTTCGGGCAACAGTGGCGTGTGCAGAGACACAACCTGAGCCTCATGGAAGAGTTCCTCCAGAGAACAGAGGGAGACGTCTAGCTCAGTTGCCTCAGTATGAGAGACATAGGGGTCATACACGAGCACATGCAGATGAAATGGGCGCAGAAACTCGCGGACATGTCGACCAACCATGCCCAGAGAGATAATCCCCACTGTGGCTCCATACACGCCAGGTACCCCATCGCGTGTAGGGAAACGCTGCTGCTGGCGTGCCTGCCCGGCTAGCCGCCACCCATGCTTGAGTGAGAAGAGAATCGCGCTAAGTGTGTATTCCGCCACTGGGATAGCATTTACCTCCTGGGCGCTCGTTACAAGGATGCCGCGCTTCCACAGGGCATCCGTGACAAAGCCGCGAATGGAGCCCGCGCCATAGAAAATGGCCCGCAGACAAGGGGCATGTGCCAGAAAGGCTTCGTCTATGAGGGGCGCTCCCCAGCCAGAGAGAATCACCTCCACCTCGCGCAAGAGCTCGGGATGGGCGAGTATCTCCTCAGCCGTCTGAGGCGGCGCAACCACATCGATCAATTCGTCAATCGCTTCTCGCACCTCAGGCCCATATATCTCTTCGTATGCGCTAGAATGCAAGATAAATATGCCTTTGAGACGCGGCATAGAGAAGAATCCTTTCGCTGAAATACATCACAGGAGGCAAACTGATAAAAGTAAGTACGAGATACTGTAGAGTAACGGGATAACTTCTCCTTTGATCTAGTGCGCTGCAACTTCGCAACACAAAGCAATCTATGACTTCAAGTATACCGAGGAACTTCGCACCTTTTCAAGCCATTACGTTGCGAAAACGTTGCGATATTTTCTGTTTCTTCCCTCGATCAAACCACAATTCATTTCCTCAGTACGCATTTCAGGCGGATTTAGCGTAAAATCCAGAAACACTATTGCACATAATTTCACAATAGCGTAAGCTATATACACATAAATAAATCTGATTTGGAATTTCCTCCAACTCTAAAGAGAGGACATATGAAGAACAACGCTTCCCCTCACCTACTGGCAATGCGTCGCGTCTCACAACGGGCTATTGCCAAACACGCGGGTGTCTCCCCCAGTACCGTCTCTCGGGTGCTCAATAACGTGGAAGGTATTAGTGAGGAGCTTCGGGATCATGTCTTAAAAAGTGCGGCGGAGCTTGGACACCAGGACACGGCAACGCCCGGCAAGTTGCAGCAACTACATCTTTTTACGCCGTCCTACGCTACGATGAAAGCCCCTCACACATTCCACGTCAATATCCTGGACGGTGTCGCGGCGGAGTGCCGTCAGCATGACATCTTACTGAACTATTCCGTGGTTGAGCAGAGCGCAGCCGATAGAGCCAGTATACTTGCCCAGGCCCGAGGGCGTCCAGAGGTTGGCATCTTACTGGTGAGTATTGATGATCGTGAACTCATTGAAGAGCTCCTTAACCTTCAAACATCAGTGGTTCTAATTAATGCCGAGCAGCGCGACCTGGCGGTTGATACCTTTCTCCCCAACAATTTCATCGGAGGTCTCCAGGCCACACGCCACCTGCTCCAGCATGGACATCGACGCATCCTACACATGACCGAGCCTGAGAGTAAGCGGAGGAGCACCTTGCAACACCGCCTGGCTGGCTATCGTGCAGCTCTGGAGGAGGCCCATATCCCCTATGATCCCGCCTTCCTGCTTGAAAGCCAGCTCAAGGTAGATGATGCGCATCACATGATGCAAACCTGGCTCTCCAGGCTGCATCCTCCCTTCAGCGCAGTCTTCTGTGCCAATGACGCGAGCGCGATTGGCGTCATGCGCGCCTTGCAAGAGGCCGGGAAGCGTATACCTGAAGATATCTCTGTGATCGGCTATGATGATGTTCCCGCGGCCTCACTTCTGATCCCCTCGCTTACCACTCTACACGCCAACAGCGAGGAGATGGGGAGACTGGCCGTACAGCGCATGATCTACCGCGCCCTTCAACCCGAGGCCGCTCCCATCCGTGTTGAAATAACGAGTCAACTTATCACCCGTCAATCAGTCAGCACCTGCTCGCCGGCGGTCCCATCTCAGCCCGATTAAGACCGCCGCAAGCCTGTATTTTACTCAGGGGGATATAAATACAGCATTTCACCCATTCATTCCTTGCAGTAGAACACGTAGGCGCTCCTGAGTTTCCACCGTTTTCGGATGCTGTTGTCCCAGAACCTGCTTTTGGATGGTCAGCACACGTTGGTATAAAGACACAGCCTCGACGTTGTTCCCCTGAGTTTCCCTAAGGGCTGCCAGGTCGCGCAACGTTTCTGCTGTATCAGGATGATCTAACCCCAGCGTTTGTTCTTGGATGTGTAAGGCTCGTTGATACAACAATTCCGCCTGCTCATACTTCTTCTGCTCACGGCAGATGTTGGCTAGTCCGTTGAGTGGGTGAGCAATGCCAGCAGAGTTTGGCCCCTGCGTTTGTTCAAAGATATGCAGAGTTTGCTGGTACATCACTTCTGCTTCTTTATATTTCCCTTGCACTACATAAAGACTGGCCAGGTTATTGAGTGGGCCAGTAGTATCCGGATGGTTTGCTCCCAGCGCTTGCTCTCGGATGTGTAAGGCTCGTTGATACAACAGTTCCGCCTGCTCGTACTTCTTCTGCTCAAAATAGAGAACAGCCAGATTGTTGAGGGCACGAGCGATATCCGGATGCTCCATTCCCAATACTTGTTCCCGGATGCGCAGCGCTCGCTGGTAGAGCGTTTCGGCTTGCTCATACTCTCCCTGTTCGTGATAGATAAGAGCCAGATTGCTAATGGAGCGAGCGGTGTCGGGGTGCTCTGACCCCAGCGCTTGCTCTCGAATATGTAAGGCTCGTTGATACAACGGCATCGCCTGCTCATACTTCCCCTGATCATAAAAGAGCATGGCCAGATTGTTGAGTGAGCGAGCTATATCGGGATGCTCCGGCCCCAGCGCTTGCTCTTGGATGCCTAAGGCTCGCTGATTCAGCAATTCCGCTTGCTCATAGTCCCCCCACTCGCGATAGAGTAGGGCCAATCCGTTGAGCGAGTTAGCTACATCAGGATGCTCCGGCCCCAACGCTTGCTCTCGGATACGTAAGGCTTGTTGGTACAACGGCTCGGCCTGCTTATACTTCCCCTGTACATGATAGAGGTCGGCCAGGCTATTGAGTGTGGCGGCTATTTCGAGACTATCTGGTTCTAATATCTGTTTGTAGATACTCAATGCCTGCTGATACAATGGCTCAGCCTGCTCATAGAGCGCATACATCTGTAAGTAGATTGCTGTACGATAGAGAAGCGCTGCTGCCTCCTCGAAGATGAACGCGTAGTCCTGGATCAACCCGCTGCATACCTGCGCTTGAGACAGATAACGTCGACAAAGGGGCCAGGTATCAATCTCAATGCGTTCTGGAAACACAGTATTAGTCGCTCGTACCACTTGCTCTCCCCATTGGCGCTGAGCTTCCACCGCCATGGCATCCTTGAGGACAACTTGTACCAAACGATGGATACGCAACATTTGTGTCTCAGGATTGCGTTGAATGAGGGAGAATTTGCGTAGCTCCTCGATGGCCTCGTTTAACCGAAAAGCATTGGTCGCGACCCCCTGTAATGTCGAGCCAAATTGCGCCCCTCCCCCGCTGAACAATTCTTCCGAGATCGTATCTGGTTCCAGAAAGGCACAGAGACGCAGAAGGTCTGCAGCCCCGGGATTAGCCTGTTCAACTTTCTGAAAGTTGAGAGACCATGTTGTTGCCACTGGTTCAGGATGGTCAGTCGAGATGTGTCCCCGGCGTTGCAGAAGTTCTTTGCGATGTGTTCGGTAGAGTTCCAGATAGGCCGAAAGATTACATCCTACTTCTTCAATGTATGCTCCTGCCTGATCCAGTGCGAGCGGGAGGAAATCCATTTCCGTGACAATAGTTTCTGCCGCAGCGAGTGTTTCTTCCTCAACCTGATCGAGTAACATATCGGGAGGCACAACTTTGGCACGGCGTAACAAAAATAGTGTACCTTCTGCCATCCCCATAGTTGCAACGTCGATCCGTTGTGCCAGTGCCCCCAATGCTTGTGCACGAGTGGTGAGCAACATGTGTCCAGAACGTTTCGTCGGTATAAAGTCAGACACAATCGTAATGTCATCGGCATTATCCAGAATCAGCAGCCATTCCTGATGAGAGGCAAACCACTGTTTGATGGCTGCAACCACTTTCTTCTGATCCTGTTCGTTTCGCTCAGGTAACTGCAATTGGTCCACAATGGTCACAATGTCAGCGAACAGGCTCTCCCGTGTCGCCGCGCTTACCCAGAAGATGTAGCGATAGTCCTGACGATACTGATAGGCATATTCGAGCGCAATCTGGGTCTTACCGATGCCTCCGAGTCCACTGATGGCCCAGGACTGCGTGAGGGCCGTGGTATGTTCTCGATTAAGCCGCTCGTGCAAGTGATGCAGGATCTCCTCCCGACCAGTAAAGAAGGGGTTGCGCGGATATGGCACACCCCAGAGGGGTTTGAGAGGTATCAGTGCCTCATGTTCCCCAAAAAACTCTTTGGGATGGAGATTAAAGAAACGACTGAGTTGTAGCCGGACAGACGCCTGGGGAAGGGCCTGATCTTGCTCCCAGCGAGCGATACTGCGGGGAGAGACGCCCAGCGCTTCCGCCAAAGCCTCCTGAGAGAGATGACGCTGTATCCGTTCCTGACGCAAACGTGTACCAAATTGCATGCTATCTTCCTGCCTTTTCTCAGAGAGGGGGTTCTCTCGACACGTCATAGTAAGAACAGTATAAAGGAAATAAATCGGCTGTGTAAAGCATTTGGAGCAAAGTGTCAGGGTAATGGCAGGTCAATGGCATGGTCAAGTTCCGTTTCTTCTGATACCGTTGGAAGGCGCAAAGCTGCCGTCGCAAGAAAGCGAAGGAAGAAAGGAGGTGTATTGATGGCAAAAATGCCAATTCAGGCAACTAAAAGTAGCAAGCGCTCTCTGAACAAGTCCTTGTGGTTGCTTCTGGTTCTTCTCATCGTTGTGGCTGTCCCGGGATATATTTTGTCGGCGCGTCAATTTGTAGAGAAGCATACTGCTATCACACAGAATCAACAGGACCTACACATCACCACAATGCGTGGGGAAGCCGCCTCCATTGTTATCGATCTCGGGTTTTCAGGTTCAGGCGATGGAGCATGGGCAAGTCCCACAGGCGTGCGGTTGATACTGGTTGGATTAAGCACCCCCTTGCAGATTGTTGGACCAAGCCAGCCCAATTGGGGCGATACATATACCATCAGTAATAAACCTAAAAAGGTCGAAGTGCAGGGCGTTGTGACTCTTCCCACATCGCTAAGTGGCCCCATGGACCGTCAGCTTTCCGGGCGGATTACGGGGACTATCCTCACAAATGGCCCCGTTGGAAATAGTTCGGAGGATCTCACTATTCCTGTCCAGATCCACCTGCTGCCACAGGAAAGCTATTTCTGGTCTGGTGGACGCGCGCTCTGGTACGGGTTTACCGCACTCACCTATTTGCTGCTGATTGGATGGCTTGTCACTAATATCTGGGATTGGCGGCATTCCCGGCGAAGGAAGAGCGAACAGGCAGGAGAAAAATCGGACAAGGGGAATAGAAACCTCTTAGTCGCCATGGTAGTTATTCCTGTCTTAGTCGCCGGCCTGGTTATCTTTGGAACCATTGAAGGAGACCCGCAGATTCCCACTGAAGGCTTTCCAGAGATCAGTACTAGCATCTGGCTTCTCCTGGCGCTCCTTGCGATCTCACTCTTTCTGAAAGGGGTCGTGTCACTTTATAGGGGAAAAAACGCGTCTGCCAAATAATCCATGTTTTTATAATTTAGATTATCTCCAGGAAGGAGGATCACCGCTATCCATGTTTTATACGCTCATTCGAGGACTCATCAACTTAATTAATGGTACACCGCAAAGGCTACTGTTACACTGTATTGTAGCATTCGCGCTGGGCACGAGTTGTGGTGTTGTCGGCTTGGGACCATCCGGCTTTCTCAATCCTCTCTCGATCATCTTTTATGGCTATGCGCTGTTGGTAGTAATTGGCGCGGCATTTAAGTATGTAGTGTGGCGGCAGCAGGGGCTGATGGATCCGCTCCCGAACAATCAGGTCTTGCTGCAATTAGATCATATTCTGAGCGTCGAGACACGCGAACGCGCATTGCTGGGAGCACGCGAAACAACCACCAATTACGCGAGTCAGCCCGTCTTGTTCAGCCCGCCTCTCAGTGGGAACCGAGTGGTGCTGGTAAAGTGCGCGGAATGTCAACAGGAGGTCAAATTTAGGGTAGACAGCCTGGAAGAGCGCAAGAAGAGACGGCTGCGCGCCACCCTTATATCGAGTATTGGCTTCATCTTCTTCCTGGGCTTGGAAATTCTACTCGGTGACGCCTTTCAGCCCTCTCCTATTCCCGATTGGATAGGATGGACACGCCTCATCTCCCTGATCGCGCTGATTGGGTTTGCTTGCAGTTATGCCTATCTTGTGAACTATACAGGGGTGGTGTATATAGTTACTGGGCGCGGGCATCGGGCCCGGCATCCGAAGAAGGCAGAAGTGGCCAATTTTCGCCAGAGTCTGCATCTAACCCCTCAGGGATAAGCTATAAATTTGGTGACAAAAGCGCCACAAAAGCGTTCAGGTACAACAGGGCTCCCACTTGTGGCGCATTTCCTGATTTACCAGCAGAGTTACTGATCGACACACCTTCTACGTCTTCTCCAGCGGCAAGTCGCGATAGGCTCCCCGCTGCTCTGGCGGCAACAGGGTAGCGATATGCAGCATCATTTCCTGTGTGATACTGCGTAACCCCTCTTTACGAGTCAGTCCTGCGGGCAGAACGGGAACAAAGGGCTCACCAAACTGAACAGAGACATGAGGGCGCCACCCACCTCCAGGGCGCAGAATACGTCGTGAGCCATTCAACGCCACGGGGAGAACTGTCGCTCCGGTACGCAGGGCAAGCATCGCAACCCCCGTGTGGGCCTGAAGCATCTGCTCCTGGCGGGCGACAGTCCCCTCAGGAAAGATGAGCAAGGGTCGTTGCTCCTGTAAGTAGGCAAGCGCCTGTCCCAGAGCCGCACGATCGCTCTCGCCACGGTATACAGGAATTTGCCCGGTACAACGCACCAGCCAGCCCACAATGGGCCAGGAAAAAATCTCTTTCTTGGCAAAGAACCAGGTACGGCGAGGGAGAAGACCCGCTACCAGGATGGGATCGAACCAGCTCAGATGATTAGAGACGAGCAAAAGGGGGCCGGTCAAGGGTACATGCTCCGAACCACGTACCGAGACACGGCAGACCAGCAATATCAACAACCGAGCCACTGGACGCAACAGAGTGTAAATGATGCGGCCTAGCCAGCCACTACCATATGTTGCGGCCTTTTTCATACACGTACCCACAGGGCCTTCGGCAAAATGGTGACATTGAAACTGCTCGCGGACATAGTTTCGCCATCCATCTGCATATGCACAGGCTCGCGACTCTCAATCTGTACGGTTCTAGCACGATAGAAGGTTACTTCTGGCAAATCGCTGTGTTCACCTTTCTGGACGATTGGTAATAGGCGCAGGGCACGCAACAAGGGTGTATAACGAATGGTACAGATATCGAAGCGGCCATCTGTATGATCGGCTTGAGGATTGATGCGAAAGCCAGCACCATAGGTTGGCCCCGTGGTAACCGCCATAAGGATAAAACGCTGTTCCTGCTCGCGCCTCTCTCCATTATCATCCAGGCTGAACTTTAGCCAGGGGCAACGGTGGTAGCCGAACAGCAACTGGCGCAGAGTTGAGGTGTAATAGAGAGGCATACCAGCCAGGCGCAAATATTTTTTCAGGCTCCCCGCTGCCACAGCGATATCAGCATCAAGCCCCACACTGAACGAATTGGCGAAATAGTGTTCATTTACCCGGCCAGCATCCACATCAATCAATCTGCCACTAAAGGCTCGCTCGACCGCGGCTTGGGGATCACGAGGCAAGTGGAGGGTATTCCAGGCGAAATCACAGCCTGAACCTGCTGGCACGATGCCCAACGGAACACGCTGGCTCACGCTCAACAGGCCGTTGACAACTTCATTCACCGAGCCATCCCCGCCAACAATAATCACGGGACGCTTCTGCATAGCAGCCTGCCGGGCACGCTCCCGCGCCTCTCCTGGTGCGCTTGTCTCGATATATTCGGCCTTTTCCTGTTCCGCGCGGCTGCGTACAAGTGTACGATAGAGGTCTACTTTGCCATGTCGAGCGGCAGGATTAAGCATGACAAGAGGTTGAGCAGACTCCATAAATGTCTCCTTCAGTGGTGGATCTTAGGCAAGATTGTACCATACCCCGAAGACCTCTACAATTCCTGAAAGGATGATGTCGACGAAACGGCGTGAGAGCGCTTGGCGTGAGAACACTTAAATTAGAGGTCAGCCCCGAACAACCTCAACTCTTGAGCCTCAGGAGAGAACTTGATCATACGCTCAAAGCGCAGACCCAGCTTTTCAAGAAGTTTGGCTGAACGCAGATTGTCAGGAGAAGTTATAGCCACAATCCGTTTAAGGCCAAAAACTTGTTTCCCATATTGCATGACAGCCGAGGCCGATTCATAGGCATATCCCCTACCCCCAAATCCTGGAAGAAAGGCAAAGCCAATATCCACGTCCTCTAATGCATCTCTTTTTATCAGGCCACAGATCCCGATCGGAACATTCCCCTCCTTTAACACCGTCAGGTATAGACCAAAGCCCAGGCGGCCATACATTTCAACTGGCCCTTTCAATATATAGTTACGTGCCTCTTCGAGCGTTTTTACCCCAAAATCACCGATGAATTGCAACCACGATGGGTCATTTAAAAGCTCAAGGATAAAATTCGCATCTTCCGTTGAGAGACGACGGTGTATCAGCCGAGGAGTGTCAAGGAGCGCATGTATATACACTTCATACGCCCCACTTACTCGCTCATGCTGTTCGCGATAATAAAGCAGCGCTTTCGGGCTGGCAAGTGTTATTCTTGTCTCATCGGCCAGTTGCACCTCTGAGAGCGTCCCTTTCGGCCACGCCAGTATATGCTTATCGCCAAAATACTTTGTGATATAACTATTATCGCTGTGCTCAAGCAAGAAAATCTCAACCAGCACCCCCTGGTAAATAAAGGCTCGCTTGTGATGAAAGCGCTTGCCCACAACAGGCTCAAGCGCTCCCTGGTGTGCCATCCACACGTCCAGCTGCTGGAAATCTGGTGCGACATACAACAAGTCGATATCATAATGCGCCCGTGGCAAACACAACTGCCAGACCTCCTCAGCCCAGCCGCCAAAGAGCCAGGTCCGCAAGCCCGCCTCCTCCAACTGCCGCATCAAAGCACACACAAACGGCAAAGTGTTACTCGGTGGATACGTCCGATCATTCATGCTCAACGCTCCTCGCTCCAGGGTAACGTCTCCCAGCAATCCTTATAGGCAAACCCGCTCCATTCGACACCAACAAAACGCTCACGATCTTGGGGAAAGGGCAGAAACTCTTCAAGCACAGTTTGGGGAATGAGCGCCATCTCAAAAGACCAGAACTCGCTGCTCGGACCACGTTTTTTAAGCGCCTCTGCCTGCTCCACATCCTGGCTTCATTAGTGACATACATGCCAAACTCAGGAAAGGTGGTGGTAAACTCGCGCAAGATTTGCCAACACAGTCGTCCCGCGTTCTGGGAAAAGACGATATCACCCTTTCGCTGCATTGGCTCAGTTGGAAAAAGCAAAGACAGCTCTACCAGGTGATCATACTCCCCCGGTTTTTCCGGAGCGGGATCAAAGAAGAAAAAGACCCGCGCCTGGTACACTTCATCTCCCGACTTTATAGTAACGGGAGAATCTGGTTCAAGGAACGCGTAAGGGAAGTCCGGATCAAACGAAGAGGGCCACTGGGCCCTCAATAACCACTTCTCCACAGCATCATTCAAAACGCCCATTCTCCCCAGCGTCTGCGCCACCTTCTCAGTGACAGATGGAAAAGAATGCTCATCACAACACACCAGCGTCTGCAGAGATGTAAGTTCTGGCACTTATCCCCTCTCTATCCAGTAATTGTTATCGCCAGTTACTCAGCGTCATCGCTATTATTCAGTGTTACTGTCTATTATGCACATGATCAGTCACATTCAACAAACACCTTTGTGTGGCCCGCTACTGGCGTACACGGGGCTACTGCTTGGGCAAGTGTTACCACCGTATTAAGTTGTTACTGATTTGGGCGGTGTTACTACTTGAGCAAGTGTTACAATATACCCAATCTTCATAGAACCTCAACCTTTAGTGTCACTTACTCATCTCAATACGCAAGAACCATTCACACCTTTCTCATTCAAGCAAGGGGCGTCTTGACTCTCAAGCCGCTTGAGAGTGTATCCTTTGATCAAAGGGCTGGACGGCAGCAAATTCCCTTGCCGTATGAAGAGAGGAAAGGTGGCGATCATGAAGCCCCCTGCTGGGAGCCCTCAAGGCTAGAAAACGGCCTGTTGGCGAACGAGAGAAACGGTTCGTCAGTTTCGTTCTCTCGATCTCGCCCCAACAAGGGGCATCGTGTACAGGCTTTCCCCAAATCGTATCTGGGGAAAGTGGATGCTGTGTGGAGCAAAGGAGGCAAGCATGCTCAAAATCGGGGGATTCTCCAAATTCGTGCAGGTTCCCGTTCCCACCTTGCGCTATTATGATCAAGTCGGTCTGCTCAAACCAGTTGAGGTCGATGAAGTGACTGGCTATCGCTATTACTCTGCCAGTCAAGTTACTCACTTGAATCGCATCCTGGCGCTCAAGAGCCTTGGCTTCGAGCTTGTGCAAATAGGGGTGATGTTGATGGAAGGAGTCACGGCAGAGCAGATACGTGGCATGCTGCGTTTACGACACGCCCAACTCAGACAACAGCTCGATGGGCTGCAAAGCCGTCTTGTCGAGGTGGAGGGACGTTTGCAACAGATCGAACAGGAGGAAACAGTATCTCCCTATGATGTCATCCTCAAGCATGTCGAACCGCAACTCGTCGCCTCCGTTCGAGCAACACTTCCCACCCACGACGCAATCCGTTCGCTGTATGGAGAAGTGTACGCCGCGCTTGAGGGGCGCGAGACCTGTGTCGGGTCCCCTTTCGTCATCTGCTACGACGAAGAGTACAAAGACCAGGACATTGATGGGGCTGCTGCGGTGACGTTGCACCAGCGGATTCCAGAGAGCGGGCGGGTGTGCGTCCACGAGGTATCTGCTACTCTGATGGCAACCACGGTTCACCAGGGGAATAAGGCAACGCACCTCGAAGCCCAGTAGGCCATCCTCACCTGGGTCGAGACCAATGGCTACCAGATCGTCGGGCCAGCACGAGAAGTCTTCTTGCATACCACCCTTCCTATCCCTCACGACGAGGCTTCCTCCGTGATGGAACTGCAATTCCCGGTGGAAAAGGCCGTTCCCTCGCACGACTTGCTCCACAGCAAGCAGCGCTCCCGCAGACCTTTAGATAGTCACGAGAAGGAGTAATGAATATGTCTCTCACACTGACACAGCGGCTTGGCCTGCCAAGCATGCGCGGGCAGGGAGCGCTTGTAGTAGCCACCTTGATCGACGCGCTCGGGACCGGGCTGTACCTGCCCTTCTCGCTGCTGTACTTTCAGCGGGTGGCTGGTTTGGCTCTCCCGGTCATTGGGGGAGGCCTCTCCCTTGCGACGGCTCTGATCTTGCCGATAATCCCGTTCATGGGCGTTCTTGTTGATCGCTTTGGGGCCAAGCCTATGGTGGTGGTTGCTCAGGTACTCCAGGCACTAGGGTTCCTGGGCTATCTCTTCGTCCACTCTCTTGTCGTGCTGGGTGTTTCGGCCTTGCTCGTGATGGCCGGGGCACGCCTCTTCTACGTGTCCTTCGGTGTCCTGATCGCTCAAATCGCCAGTCCAGACGAGCGTGACCGCTGGTATGGCTTGAGCGGGGCGACACAGAATCTCGGCATTGGGATGGGCGGCCTGGTGGCTGGCTTCATCGTGGCATGGGGTGGGACCATCGGCTATCAAACACTCATTGTGGCCAATGTCCTGAGCTTCGGGCTAGCGGCGCTTCTGCTGTTGTGGCGCACAGCGCCCTCACCAGTTCGCCCTGCGCGTTCGGCAGACTCCTCTCAGGGTTCCCGTGCAGTTCTCGCCAACCGTCCCTTTCTTGTGCTCGTGGCATGCAACGTTCTGTTTACCCTGACTCTGTCTCTGCTGTCTACTGGCTTGCCTCTCTACATAACGGAGACCTTGAACCTCTCGACGGTGACGCTGGGGATCTTGTCTGCCTTTGGTGCTGGGCTGTTGATCGGAACCCAGACCCTGGTGATGCGACTTCTCGAACCGTATCGCCGTACACGCTCTCTGGCACTTGCCAGCCTGCTTCGCGCTCTGGGATATGCCTTGTTAGCATTAGCTCTGCTTCTTCCTCACGTTCTCCTTGTTCCCTATTTGTTTGGCGTGGTGGCGCTCAACACGCTGGCTTCTCTGATCACTGCTCCGACGGTGATCGCGCTGGCGGCAGCGAGCAGTCCTGCGCATCTGCAAGGGCGCTATCTAGCCATCTATCAGTTCTCCTGGGGGATCGCCTCGGCCCTCGCTCCCACCTTGTTTACGCTGCTCTACGCTCTCGGCCCTGCCTGGCCCTGGGTCGCCCTCATCGGGCCGACGCTGATCGCTGGCTTTGTCATGGTCCGGCTTGAGTTGTACCTGCCAGGACAGGCTGTGCATGTCCACCCGAAAGAAGTCGCAAGAAACGAACCAGCCTGTTGAAAAAGCCTTTGATAAGCTCATCAGCAAAGAGGAAATCTTACTTCCTCATCCTTGAAAAAGCTGAGGCAATCGGCAAAAGAAGAGATTTTCCTTGCAAAAGTGAGCGAGCACAGCATCCAAAAGAGCCCAAAAGAGGCACAGATGGCGTCCGTTGGGAACGGACGTCGGCCCCAACCTCGCTTTTTGAGCAACTGTTGGAGATTGTGTCCTGCTGCGATGACCTGAGCCTCACAGTTGACTCGCCAGAGGCGTCGCAAGCGGAAGCGTCGCATGCCATGCCAATCCTTGGCTTCGGCAAATAAGGGTTCGACCCATACCTTCCGCTTCTTCAGGGCTTTCTGATAGGCCAGGGTCTGCTGGTAGCCCCTGACTCGTTCGAGGTAGTTCGCATGGAAAGAGCGGTGGACCTGCCGACCGTGATTACTGGGGGTACATTGAGCTTTGAGTGGACAAGCATTACAAGTGGCTGCCTCGGCGCGGTACTCCACCTTCTCCGCTTTATACTCCATCCGAGAGAGGTGCAGCAGTTGACCGTTGGGGCAGACATAGCGATCATGCACGGCATCATAGGTGAACTTGGAGGGGCCGAAGTAAGGAGGCCTCTGCTGATCCCAGTCTGGTAAGGGGATGTAGGCCCGCATTCCCGCATCTTCAATGGCCTTGATATTTTCGATGGTCCCATACTTGGTATCGCCGGTTATCTGTCGAGGCCTCACATGCCAACGAAAGCGGACGTGCCAGAGCAAGTCAAGCATCGGCTGGTTATCCATCACCTCCGCAGGGGTCACCAGGGCTTCTAGGATAATGCGACGTTTGCCTCCATCGACGACATAATGGGTATGATAGCCCAAATGAAGACCGCCGTTCTTGAGGCGCATTGGAGTGGCATCGGGATCAGTCGTACTGATCTGGAAGTCGGCAGAACGCTGGTAGAGCCCATGGATTTCCCTCTGCTGCCGACCCTCTTCAACGATCCAGTCGTGCCGCATTGAGCGCTCGGTCTCAAGCTCTTCTTGCTCTTGTTGAGAGAGGACGACTGGCAGGGACGTAGGCTGAAGGCAGGTCCCCGTGTTTGAAGAACCTTCTGACATGGGAGCGTCCATGCTCTCTCCTCCCTCTTCCTCGTCCCCTTGATTTTCCTGCGCAAAAAGAGCGGTCAAATGGCGCTGGATGGCTTCTCGCGCCTCAACAGCAAAGCGAGGTGTAAGGGAATCCAGATCCGCATTCGCATTGACCTGGGTGGAATCAAGATAAAGTTCCTTCCCCCACACCAACTTTGCCTGTTGACACTGTTGCACGATCGCGTCGAAAAACCAGCGAAAAACATCAAGGCCATAGCGAGTACGGATCTTACTCAAGCTGGAATGATCAGGTAAAGGCTCATCCAAATCGTAGCCCAGGTACCAGCGAACGCTGAGACGATCAGCAGCCTGACGAATGAGTTGGCGTTCGGATCGAATACCCTCAAAGAACATGACCAGTTGTAACTTGAAGAACACAACAGGGTCAATTGAGGGCCGCCCTCCACTTGCATACATTGGCTGCACACATTCGCGGACAAAGGACAGGTCGAGGGTTCGCTCCACCTGCCGATAAAAATGGTCTGCTGGCACCAGTTTCTCACGAGATACATTGACCAGCCGTGCAAATGCGCGCTCTTTCGTTCCCATCATACCGCTCACCTCGTAGGCCAAAGCGCCTAGCCGTTGCTACTCCCTTCCAATAGGCCATTCAACGTCAGCTTTTGCTCATTGCTTCAAACTATGCATGGTATAGGGCAAGGCACGGGGCAAGTCAAGAGGGCTTTCTCTTCTCCTGATGAGGTATTTGGAAGCCTTTTTCAACAGGCTGCGAACGATTTTGAGACTCCAGCATACGCTCTCCAGTTCATTCATCAGAACTATCTGCGATGGGATGCGGCAAGTTTTTTTGCGTCGAGCTTATCCAGGATAATGGAGGGGTGATAGAGGTACCCCCTATCCTGGGGGTACCTCCGTTTAGGATGTTTGGTAAAACCGCTGGCAACACAATCCATCGCGCGTGTCCTTCTTTTGGTGGATGTGGGCAAACGTTTCATGGGATTATACTTATGTCGGGACCCCCAAATAGAAAACATGTGTATTAAACAAATATCATCAGATTGTTAAAGCCGCTTTTAACCCGCTACTGGCGTACGCGGCTACTCTCGTCCGAGCAGTAGCCGCGTACGCCAGTAGTGGGCTATCTGCGCTGGTTAAAATCAACTATGGCATCTGCGGCTGCGTGGTAACCACCGCCCTCGCGCAGGGCACGCTGCATGCGCTTGGTGTTGACACGGAAGCTAGAGTCGCTGGCGATGCGATTCACTGTTTGCTTCAGGACATCGGCATGTAGCTCGCCCGTGTCCAGCGAGAGGCCCAGGCCCAGACCCTCGACGCGCCGCGCGGTGATCGCCTCCTCGGAGGTCTGAGGTACTACGATAAGCGGCACACCATAATACAGCGACTCCATGATACTACCCAGCTCGCCATGCGTAATGAAGATGTCGGTATATTGCAAGACCTCCAACTGCGGCACAAAGGGATAGACCATAAAGTTGCCGGGAATCTCGTTCAACTGTGAGCGGTTGATGCGCTGGCCAATGGCCTGCACGACCTGCCATGCGCTCCCACCAAAGGCTTCAAAGCAGGTGTTGAAAAAGTCAACGCGGTTATTAAAGACCGTTCCCAGGGAAATATAGAGCGCGGGTTGGCTATTGATGCGCTCCAAGGGAAACTCCGAGGTCGTGAGCCGCGAGACAATGGAGGGTCCGACAAAGCGAAAGCGCTCATCAAAGGTCTCGCCCGCGGGCTGGAAGGCCTTGGGAATAGAGATAACGTTCAGCGCTTCCACCCGAGCATACATCTCCTGTAAGGGAAACGCATTCACGCCATAGACGCGGCAGAGCGCCTCGAAATCATTGTTCACCTGCTCAAAGGGGTGGGGATGGATCGATTCCGCGGCCCCCTCCCACAGTTCGCTCGCAAATTGAAAGTGCTCGTTGAAGACATAGCCAGGACGGAACTGGATCGCTGGCACGCCCAGCATTTGAGCCAGCACATAGCCCCAGAGGCTGGCCGGGTCATAAATCACGCAGTCCGGCTTCTCCATACGCACTACATCGCGTAGTTGCGAAAGGACGTAGCGACTCTCCTCCACTAAACGCGCGGGCGTACTTGAGGAATAGGGGCCCCTCGGCGCGCTCGGCGAGCTGAAGCCAAACATCGTCGATCGATAGGGCTGTAAGCGCGCGCCAGTAGCCTCGACCGCGCGCCGGAAATCCTCGGTCAAGCAGTACACCACCTGCTCTCCCCGCACAGCCAACTCCTGCACCACCGCCAGCGTGGGATTGACCTGTCCATAGCGTGGTACGTTACAAAAAAGAAACTTAGCCATATATCCTTGCTCACCCTTTTCCAAATCTTTTGTTTACTGCGCGCAGACACCCGGCGCACCTGTTTCAACGAGGCTAGGAAGAGATCTTCCGGCTGCTGGGATGATAGGGATGAGTATCGATGCCCCACGAGATAATATGTGTGGGTGTGATACGAATAAACTCAGCATCCACATTCTCATTCTGCAAGATCTCTTTTCCGCCCTGCTGGATGGCTTCAGAACGCCCACGAATCTCTATGCCACGTGGCTGTGAGGGCAGCAAGACATCATCGATAACAAAGGCTGCGCGCCCATGACGGCCCGCGTCGCGGAACTTTTTGCTCTTACCCATATTATAGCCACCGACGTCGATGGTATCCAGTTCACTGTTATAGCGAAAGCCCACCGGCACCACGTGCGGATTGCCCTTGGCATCTACCGTCGCCAGCCGCCCCAGCTTCTGCTCCTGCATATATGCGATCTCAGTTTCAGTGAAATGGCTCAAAGCTCGCGCCTCCTTATTTTACCTCAAGGATTTTCGTGCGTGCTCAATCATAACTTCAGTGTAAGACACAATAGCAACACAAAGCAACTCTTTCCCAGGTGCCTGGCTTCTTTATGAATATTGCGCCTATAGACCGGGTATCTATGCTACAAGCATATACATCTTCTTCCCCATACGGCCTGTCTTTGCTATGCTTTGCATAGATACATAGAAACAAAAGAGGAGTTAACAGATGAAGATTGCAGCCCTCTATGATATTCATGGAAATCTGCCCGCTCTAGAAGCGGTGCTAAATGAGCTTGAGGAGATAGAGCCCGACCTGGTGGTGCTGGGCGGCGATATTGTTTCGGGTCCCTTCCCACGTCAGACGCTGGAACGCCTGCAACAGCTCGACCTGCGAGTGCGCGCCATTCGTGGTAATGGGGACCGCGAGGCCGTCCTGGCCTTCGACGGCCTTCCCCTGCCTTCACACATGTCAGAAGAGGGACAGGCGGCAACCAACTGGGTCGGGCGGCAGCTGGAGCAGATTCAGCGCGATTACCTGGCCAGCCTACCCGAGAGTCTGACCCTCCCTCTCGAAGAACAGGGCGAAATTTTCTTCTGCCATGCCACGCCCCACAACGATGAGGATATCTTTACTCCCCTGACATCCCAGGAGCGCCTCGACACGCTCTTCGCCAATACTGCCCATCCCATCGTCATTTGCGGCCATACCCACATGCAATTTGAGCGTCAGACAGGCAACACACGCATCATCAACGCGGGCAGCGTGGGCATGCCCTACGCGGAGAGTCCGGGGGCATACTGGCTGCTTCTCACCCCCGAGGGCCACGAGTTCCGCCAGACGGAGTATGACCTGGAGGCCGCCGCCCAACAAGTACGCGAGAGCGGCTATCCCCAGGCCCAGGACTTCGCCAACGAGAACATTCTCAAAATACCCACAGCCACCGAGGCCGCCGAATTCTTTGAGCAACTAGCCGCTAGCCGCTAGGCTTAATTGCGTGTGCCGGCCGACGCTGCTGAAGCACGCGTCGGCCGGCACACGCAGATTAGCGTTCCTGCTCGGTTGGGCGGATCAGGATCTCATTGACGTTGACGCGCTCCGGCTGGGTCACGGCGTAGACTATGGCATTGGCAATGTCTTCACTCTCCAACGGGGTGATGCCTTGCAACCACTCGGCCTGCTTTTTCTTAGCCTCTTCATCGGTAATATGCTCGGTCAACTCGGTCGCGACCGCGCCAGGCTCGATGACGGAGACGCGAATATGGTCTTTATAGACCTCCTGTCGCAGCGCCTCTGAGAGCGCCACAACACCCCACTTGGTGACATTATAGACGCCGCTCCCCGCACGCGCCGTGCGGCCCGCCACCGAGGAGATATTGATGATATGCCCGTTCTTCTGCTCCTTCATGATTGGTAGCACACTATGCGTCGTGTAGAGCAAACCCATAATATTGACATCCACCATGCGCCGCCAGTCCTCGGTATTCGCGCCATCGATCATACCCAGCAGCATCAGGCCAGCGTTATTGACCAGGATATCGATGCGCCCCAGTTTCCCCTTCACATGGTTGACCACGTTCTGCACCTGTTTCTCGTCGGCCACATCCGCCACCACAGGCACCGCCGTGCCATCCTGCTCATGAATGCGCTTGACCAGTTCCTGCAAACGGTCGGCCCGACGCGCCACCACCGCCACCTGCGCCCCCTCAGCCGCCAGGGCCAGCGCCGTCGCCTCTCCAATTCCAGACGATGCGCCCGTAATCAACGCAACCTTACCCTCTAAGCGCTTTGTCATCTCTTGTCCCCCTTCGCTAATACTAATTCAGGCAGAAAATATGGTTGCGCCGTAGCACGCAACCACGCATCCTTCAGCTATATCACGTATCATTCTTGGCGAAGGGAGACGCCCACCCTGGCTCCCTTCCACAAAGAAACAGATATGAAAACATCATGGATTTTACATCCGGCAGACACAGCCTGTTAATGATATACTGAAGATGCTTTTGTTACACGGCCAACCTTAAACCCCAGATATAGATTAATGCATGTAATACAAAAACAAGCTTCTATTTGTGACGGGAAGCACTAAAATAATGGAGATAACACTATGGACCTCACAAGTGACGCCTTTATTGCGACTGAGATCGAGCTGGAAGAGACACAATTCATGAGCCAGGGCAATCCAGGCCAATTCTTTCCGACGATGCAGGGGAAGAATGTCGACCCTCTCATGCTGGCTCAGTTGGAACTTATCGTAACGGATGTAGAGAAGGGCAGCCTCCATGACATACTAGCTAGCCTCGACGAACGTATGCTCGGTGAAGCCGAATCCACGGAGCGATGGGTCTATCAGTTCCCCACGCCTCTGACAACCAGACTCGCTGCGCTCCAGGATGCAGAAATCAGCCGCTATGGCGCGCAGTGGGGAGCGACCAAGGAATGGCAAAGCAAGAAAGGCCTGCCCCCTACCGAGGCTGCCACGCAATTTCTCCAACAGCTCTGCCAACTCGCCGTCCGCGCCCACGCCGAGACAAAAAACATGTATATGTGGATCAGCCTCTGATATGCGCATTGACATTACACACATACACTCAACCACGTCCAGTCCGCTCATTGATTTCACCACTGTTTACGGCACTGGCCGCGCAGTCTGGGCGAGTTCAGTACCAAAACTATATGAAACATATTTTGTGGAGTTCGACATCCCAGAAACACTTGCCTGGGGAGAAACAATCACCTTTGCACAAGAGAATCAGACAGAAATCTCATATAAGGATGATATGCTTCACCTCACAGGCCTTCTAGTATTACAACGAGACTTTACCAACGCAGCCCCTGCAAGTGGGCAAGAAGCCGCTTGCGATG
Organism: Ktedonobacter racemifer DSM 44963; assembly: GCF_000178855.1. Lineage (GTDB taxonomy): Bacteria > Chloroflexota > Ktedonobacteria > Ktedonobacterales > Ktedonobacteraceae > Ktedonobacter > Ktedonobacter racemifer. The sequence continues at coordinate 429,497 of NZ_ADVG01000003.1, forward strand.
AGAGCAATAGGCGGCGTAGTTGTGGCGTTGCTGATACGCGATCAACGCCAGGGCTGCAGGCAGATCCAGCACGGGTTGGGGCAAGGCAACCTGCAAGAGCAAGCGCACCTGGGCGATGCTCAGTGGCAGAGAGGCATGCGCGTCCAAGCTGGGCACCTCACCTGGCGTGGGCAAGGGGCGTGTCGTTGTTGGGCGCAAGATCCCCCTCTCTCTGGTTCAGGCGTTGTTGCCAACGAACCAGGAAATGATGAGCGAGAATGACCATCGTCATGTGATGGTGCCACCCGCGCCAGAACCGCAGCTCGTAGTGGTCCATGCCCAATTCCCCCTTGCATTCGGCAAAACAGGTCTCGATGGGCCAGCGCATCCCGCTCACCCGCACAAACGTGGCAAGCGGTATCTCCAGCGGAGCGTTGCTCAAGTAAAATTTCCATTCCGGCTCTTCTGCAGAACCGCTGACTTTGCGTCGGATCACCACCCAGACCTCCGGGCCTGGCAGCCGATCAAGCGGCAGGAGAGCGCGCAGCACGAGAAAATCAGCGACCAGCGGGCCTTTGTGCCCCTCCAACAGACGGTAGCGCTGCCAACGAGAAGCAGGCCACTGCTTGGCCAGGTCCTCTAAGGGCACTTTGGCTGGACTGCTGGGATGCAGTCGCTCTCGCTGTGGGACTGGTCCTTTGCGCGAACGAGTCTGTGGTGGAACCCAACTGCTCGGACGATCCCGTGGAGTTTGCCCATCGATTTCCAGCAGTGGCCACACCTTGGTATCTCGCGGCACCTCGGCCAAATACCACAACCCCGTCGCGTCCAGCCGTTGCAGGAAGGCAGGGGAGTCGCCATATCCCTCGTCACAAACGACCCACTGCGCTTGGAGGCGTCCAGAAGCCATAATGCCTTCTACCAACTGCGCTGCCAGTTCGTGCTTGGTTTGAAAGGGAACCTTGTCGGGAATCTGGCAGTCCTGCCACAGCGTTCGGTGATCCTCACCAAACCAGGACTCAGGCAGGTAGAGACACCGATCAAGGAGCGTCGCACCTTTGCGGCTCGCATAGCCCAGAAAGACGCCTGCCTGGCAGTTATCCTTTTTCCCGGTATTTCCGCACCACTGGGGAGCGACTCCTACTGAATGAGAGCCGTGTTTGGGAAAGTCCGAACCATCGACGATCAGGACCCCATCCTCTTCACCGAGCGTCTCGTTCACCAGGCGCTGATGTTCGGCCAGCAGGGCGTCATCATCCCACTTGCCCTCCCCAATGAATTGCTGGAGAGCGCGCACCTGCCGTTGCGCATGCGGTCCCACTCCCAACAGGCGCAGGGCCATCGCTTCCACATTCGCGGCGTCGGCACATTCGCCGTAAGCAGTCCACGCACATAGACTTCCGCCCACTCCCGCTGTTCACGCCGAGAAAACAACGGGGCGAAGTGCTGATGGTAAGCCAGCAGTTCTTCGGCCAGGGAAGCCACCTCTTCCGAGGTCAAGTCCTGCACCGCCAGTCGGCCTGGAAGAGGCGGCTGGCTGGCAGTTATATCGATCATGAGAGACATTGGGTTTCACCTCCAGGTACAGACCTCCTTTCAGTATACTCCAACAAGTCTCGTTGTAATACTAGAACATCTCAACGAGGATGGTATCGCCACCCTCCGTATTGGTGATGCACTCCTTCTACTCAAATGTGAAGCGTCAACCTTACAATCAGCACATGGTCGTTATGTTCACATTTCAACAAGACTAGCTTATCTATACGACATCAATATTTAATACAAACTGGTACTTCATTTACCAGATCAGGGGAATCAGGCGGTATCTTACATCCGCCATATAGCGATCGTAGTCGTGCAACTCCTCACGGAGCATCTGCTCTTCCATTACTACCGTCTAGTTCACGAATTTTTATGGCCTGCTCTTGTATTGCGAAACGATGATTCCGCCTTTATAAGAAGCTGAATGTATAAGAGAAAGCCTCTGTGCACCTCTTATTTTGTCGAAGATAGGTAGGCCACTGCCAAGGATGGACGGATTAATGATAAGATGCAACTCATCAACGAGTCCAGCTTGAAGTAGAGAGGACGCAAACGTTGCGCCTCCATACGTAATAATATTTCTCCCACTAATATTTTTCAACTTGTTTACTTCTTCGGCGAGATCGCCCTTTGCCAGAACAGTGTTATGCCATTCAGACATATTGAGCGTTTTTGTAAACACAACTTTCTGAGCCTCAGTAATCTTACGCGCAAATCCAGACTGCGGGTTATCATGCTTCTCGGCCACCGTTGCCCAGTAATGAATGAAGCCTTCCTGCGCCATCTTTCTGCTGAGCAAAACACAATCCATAGAGGCGGCTACATCGTTATGATATCTTCTCAACTCAGCATCCCAATTCCATTCTTCTCCCCAGTTCCATACCATCCAATCTGTCTGTCCGTTTTCATCAGCCACATACCCATCAACAGACATCTGCATTTGCAATATCAGCTTACGCATTCTCTCTACCTCTTCTAGTATGAACAATGAGCCTTGTTACACTCATTAACTACTTGGGCACGCATCTGTACACTTGCAAATTGCAAGTTACATCAGTCTACTACAAGTGCACAGAGATAACTTCTCTAATCTTGCTCTTCGGGTAGAGAAATATCGTCCCATATCTGGGCTTCAATATAGCGTTCTGGCCCATTTTGCCCATCAGCGTTCCAGATCTGGGGCAAACCATACTCTCTGATCACCTCCATGATTTCACTCAAGGTATATACCTTTCCACGATACGGCTTTCCATCTTGAACACGCATTGCTGGAAAAGAATCACCATAGGTAAAACTCAGGGTAAGAGGATGAAATGCATCCATTGCTATTTTGACTGTTCTGCCATCCTGGTACCATTCTCGCAACCAGGGGCATTCTCCAATGATCATATAATGAGGGACCATACGCTTCGGTTCTCCTGCCTTTCTAAATCTACTCAAATGTGCTTATACACACGCGAATAGATTCAATTGCTGCACTTACCCCTCACAGGATGTCTCCATGGCATCTACGCCGCTTTGGGTCGCCTGCAGCACATCGCACTCAGGACAAGCCTGAGTGTATGGCCCTCGCCGGGCAAAGAACCTCGTCAAGATGTTGTGAGCACTGTTCTCATCTCGATCCATGACGAGTCCACATTCCGCGCACCGATACGTCCTCTTCCACAGTGGCATGGCTTGCAGATTCCCACAGCCACTACACTGCTTGGACGTGTTGCGCTCATCTATGAAATGAAGCTCTTTCCCATACAACTGGCATTTGTAGGTGAGCATCTGAACAAAGGCATACAAGCCCCAGTCATTGTAGACGGCCCGATTGAGCGCCCTGTTGCGCTCCTGATGCTCTTTCATGACCATGTGCCGTTGAGAAAGATCGCCCACGACGACAGTTCTCTCAACCAATCGCCGTGCGATGAGATGCGATGCCTTGTGCAGGCTATCGCGTTGTTTGTTGCGCTTCTTCTGCGACACGCGCTTATAGACCTTGCTCAGATGAAGGTAACGACGCGACTTCTTCTTGCACTTGCTGCGTTTCGAGCGAAGCCGATCCAACTGGTTGTTGTACCAACGCGAGCCTTTGAACCCACCGATGTGATAGATTCTGCCCTCTTCCGTGACGCCAGTTGCCAGCGTCTTGATGCCCAGATCGAAGGCCACAGTGTTGCCATCGCGTTTGGCTTCCTCGGGCTCTCGGTAGCTGAAAGAGGCGTAGTAGTTACCTCTGCCATCGCGACTAATAGCCACCTCTCGAAAGCCTTCGGGAGGCAGTTCGGTGAGGTGAGCACGGATGGCAGGAAAGCGTTTGTGCTTGCCCTTGCCTCCTGTGGGCAACATGAGCGTGTTTCCCTCACGCGTGAGATACATCGCCGGATAACAGAGGGTAAAGAAGCCATGGCGAGGGCGCACGCGGGGAAAGCCTGGGGTTTCCCCATTGGCGACGCGACGAAAGAAGGCTCGCATGGCCCCATCCAGGCGATAGTACACTTCCGCAAGCAACTTCCCATACACCTGATTGAGTTCAGGATCATAGACACGACTTTCGGCCAACGTTTTCTTGCAGGCGTTGAAGCGCCACTTCTCTCCATCTCGCAGTTTCATCACCCACCAATTGTAGAGCCCTCTGCATTTGCCTTGCATGAACTCAAGGGTGGCCGCGTCTTGCTCGCTGACGGCAAGTTTGATCTTTTTGCAGAGGAGCATGAAGACCCCTTCCCTTTCAACACCACACTGAAAGATGGATTTCGCATCTTTCGCTAGAAACGTCAAATACTATGACTTAGAACACTTTTTCTTATTTGGCGCGTGTAGGATATCATGATATCGTCTCTTTGTCAACGCCTCCAAATGTGTAAAAGGTGTACAACAAGCACACCTTTTAGCATAGTCGCGCACATTTTCGATTGCTGTTCTTACGCTCCTTTTTGGAGAAAGAGCCTCCTAAGTTGCTGCTCAAGCTCACGCCGAGTTGCTAGGTAATCAGCCCTGCGTTGGGCAGCAAAAGTTTTACTCTCTTGGCGAAGGCGCATCAGGATGTCCTCTGCTTTCTCTCCCTTGAGGTCAGAAAGAGTATGAAATGGTCCAACAGAGGCTTCGTAGTAGTGCGCCTTTGTGCCACAAATGTCTCTCTTACCCGTCGGGGTAAGCTCACTAGAGCAAGGTGAGTAACACAGCGACTTATTCGCCCACGTAAGTGGACGGAGATACCTTCAACCGAAAGGACTGAAGGGAAAGTAGCATGTCGTGTAAAATGCTGGTGAAGCTCCAGTCCCAGGAGCCAGAGGGAAGTCAAGCGAAGCTGTATAAGGTGAAGTCTTGATTGGCTGAATCCAAGTCATGGCGGAAAAACGCCAGCCCACAGGAGAAGGGACTATCGCCTGTGTTCAACGTGCAGGGGAACGGTACTACTTCCCCTGCAAGCTCTCGTTGGAGCCAGCCTGCAAGGAGCAGGAAGTGACGAAATGGGCACCTACGTACAGACTGAGACATTTGGAGGAACTGAGGGATCGCCTAAACGCTGTAAAGCGCAAGGTGACGGAGCGACCATACGAGTCGGATTTTATCTGACAAAGGGTCGCAGGAGGCCAGACTCAAAAGTGGCGGTTGACATGGATGTGTCAAAAGACCGCTGTGGGAGTCGTGTTGAAAAGACACTGGCCTCTGGAGAGCGTAGTGCATCGAAAGGTGCATGCTGCGTTCGGAGGGGAGGGGTTGGTGCTCCTGAATCATCAGGACCCGGCCTCTTACCCTACATGATAGAGAAAGAGCGATGAGGAATCAGCTAGCATCAAGTTCTTCTGCAAGGTAAGCTCCTTCTGTTCTTTGTCTCATCAAAAACGTTAACACTAGTCATATCGCCAATATACAGGAATGGGGATATCAAACAGCTCTGATCTATGGAATTGCCTGAGACCTGTAAGATATATCTTGTGTTATTATAAAGCTAATCAATATGCAAGAAAGCGAACTACAAAAAGACTTATGCTAACCTATGATACTTTGCTCTTCGATCTCGATGGCACGCTGACCGATCCCAAGCCAGGCATTACGAAGTCCGTGCAGTACGCCCTGGCACGCTTTAACATAGATGTTCCTGATCTTGATATACTCGCCCCCTTTATCGGCCCGCCCCTGGCCGAGTCTTTCCACAATTACTATGGCTTTACACCCGAGCAGGCCCAACAGGCCATAGCTTACTATCGCGAGTATTTCGCTGAAACTGGACTATACGAAAACGCGGTCTTCCCAGGTATTCCCGCGCTGCTTGCTGACCTGCGTGCCAGCAACAAGCGCCTGCTGGTCGCGACCTCCAAGCCTACAATTTTCGCCGAGCGCATTCTGGCCCATTTCGATCTAGCACACTATTTTGAGCTTATCGCAGGCAGCGAACTGGATGGGACACGCATCGACAAGGCCGAGGTCATTGCTTACGCTCTAGCATCGCTTCCAACTCCAGCTTACCAGAACGCAATCATGATTGGTGACCGCAAACACGACATCATCGGCGCGCAGCAAAATGGCCTTCCCTCTATCGCCGTCACCTATGGCTATGGCTCCTACGAGGAGCTCCAGAGCCAGCAGCCCACGCACCTGGTAGATAGTGTAGCGGGTCTCGCTACCTTACTTGAACACGGAACAACAATAAGCGCTTCCATTTAGTTACTGTTCCAGCTTTAGCAGTACAGTGCTTGCCAGGTTCTACAATTGCAGAATTTGGCAAGCACTGTACTATTCCGCCTTAAAACCGCTACACACCTAAAATTATCCCTCTTTTCTGCTTGCGCCTTCAAGAGAAAGCTGTTATAGTATTTAACATTCCCTTAACAATTGGTTAACATTCCCTTAATATTAAATGTATGATTTTCACGTCCAAACTGCCGGTTGCCGGGTTATACACAAAGTCGGAATCTCTCGATTGAGAGCTACCAGCCAGAAAGGAAACCCACTAGCAGAAGAGGTAGAGGCATTTCCCGACAAGGATGAGAGGAGGCCCCTTTATGCATTTGCCAACATCGCCCACCACAGTGGTGAGTTTTTTAATTGCAGGCGTCCTGCTGCTCCTCTATGGAGTACAGCAAATTTCTGATATCTTTCAGAAGACAATGAGCGTCCGTTTGCGTAGCGCCCTGGCGACGCTGTCACGTCGCCCCTGGATGGCGCTACTGCTCGGACTGATCACCACTGCGATTACACAGAGTTCTAGCGCCACATCCAGCCTGCTTGTTGGTCTCGTCAATACGCAATTTATTACCCTGACGACGGCTTTTTTTATGTTGCTGGGAGCCAACATTGGCTCTACCCTGGTTGTCCAGTTGCTAGCCTTACATATTACGGATCACGCCCTGGAGATCCTGGGACTGGGCACCGCCATAGCATTCTTCACCCGCCGTTCTAAGCTACGCCCGCTTGGGAAGGCTTTTTTTGCCTTTGGCTTGATTACGGTTGGATTGGCGGCACTAGAAGCTGGGAGCCGTCCCGTCGCTGCCAGTCCTCTTACAGCAGACGTACTACAAGCCATGGTCAACGCTCCTATTGTTCTGGCTCTTATTGGCGCCATCCTCTCAATCGCCTTTACCTCAAGCGCAGCCTCTATCGGCCTGGTCATCGTCCTGGCAGGCAATGGAGCGCTACTGCCTATCGCAGCCCTCGCAATCATGCTGGGTACAAACGTTGGCAATACCTTCACAGCCCTTTTATCCGCCTTGAGTGGTTCGTCCCGCGTCGGGCGTCGCCTGGCCTACCTGCATACCGGAACTAAACTCATAGGCGTGACTGTGGCGTTCCTCCTGCTTCAGCCGCTGGCTCAGTTACTCTCCCATCTGGGGAATGGTGGGACGCAGGTCGCTATCGCGCATATGGGGCTGAATATCGCCCTGGCACTGGTCTTCGCTCCCCTGGCAACACCACTGGTACGCCTGGTAACGGCCCTGGTACCCGATCAGGAGAGTCAAAGCGTAGACGGACCACGCCATCTTGATCCAGAAGCCCTGGCAACACCGGCCGTTGCCCTCGGCCAGGCTATGCGCGAGATTGTGCGCATGACTGACCTGGTCACGGTTATGCTTAAACGTGGTATTCTGGCCTTTGATGAAGAAAGTGATAATGTTCCCAGGCATATTGACCAGCTTGACGACCAGCTCGATGATTTAGAAGAAGCTGTGAAAAGCTACCTGACCCGGCTTGATGAAGAACAGATGACAGAGCAACAGTCGCGGCGTGAGCTAGCTCTACTATACATTGTAACAGATCTAGAGGCGATTGGCGATATTATTGATAAACAGATCGTCCGGCTCGCACAGCGCAAACAGCGTGAACAGGTCGTCTTCTCAGAGGAGGGCTGGCAGGATCTTATTACCTTTTATCAGGAAGTGCAGCTCGCGGTACAGCAGGTGCTGGCAGCGCTGGCGTCGCAAGATCCAACCCTTGCCACGGAATGCCTCACCCACAAAGCGGTTCTCACCCAAACCAAGCGCGCGCTCCATCTGCGTCATGTACGCCGCCTGCAACAGAGGGTCGCGCCCAGCCTCTCTTCAAGCGCCATTCACCTCGACCTACTCAACGCCATGAGCCGCGTTCTATCCCACGCCTTTAATATCGCGACCATCGTTCAAGGCGAGATGTAGAGCATCCCAGACCCCCACTTTTATTTCGCACCACATAGCCGGAGTATGCTTATTGCACTCACCAGCCGTCCCATCTTGAATAGAACACAGCATAGATATATGCCATAATACATTGTAAGTTCGATGAAGACAGAGCATTAGTGTGCTCCGACAAACCACTATTGCATAACGCGATGGTGCATCTCTTCAGGGAGGGCGAGATGAAATTAACGCAGCATCCCGAGTATCAGCGGGTCTATATAGCCAATGAGGAGGCTTTTCACCTCTGTGAACAGGCCATCATCCTGTGGCGAGCGCGCAACGAGCCGATCTCGGTGCCAGCATATGGGCTTACCTGGACCTATGAGTCAGCACGGGAGTTTGTGCGCGAACTCTCAGCCTTATTTCAAGAGTATAACCACGTCCTCTGGAACGGCTTCAACTACTGCCGTCAGTGCGGTGGGCAATGCTGCGTCGCGGATGCCTCGAACGTCCAGCCTTTTGATCTACTCGCGATAACACTCCTCGACCAGTCTGCACCCGTGCTTCCAGAAAACATTAGTGCCAGCGAGCGCCAATGCATCTATCTCGTCAACCGCCAATGTTCCTGGCCCGCTGAGTGGCGAACCATCAAATGCTGGTCCTTTTACTGCCTGGGTACTGGTCCCTGGCGGCCCGGAGCCTTGATCAGCGAGTTGCGCGGCGAGATTACCTGTGAACTCCAACAGCTCGTCCGCACGCGTCTTCCCCTACCACTCCAGCGTTATGAGACCATTCAGGGACTGGCGCTAGCGGACGCCCTCGACGATCCTGTCGCCTTCTCTGAGGCCATCCACAACGCCCTCTTTGAGATTTTTGTTGATCCTCTCAACGAAGTATATCCCATCATTGATCTCCAATTGGGAAATAACAATAGTAACACTCCTTCTGAACCGAGAGGCGCTCTCACAACAAGCCTGTTACTAGATGACCAGGTTGCCACTTTCATCGCAGAGGCGGTCGAGGAGGCCTGCGAGACACCTCCGGTGGTGCCGGCAGAGCTTACCATCTCAGTTGAGCAACTCTTGCAAGACCTGGAGGCCTTGCAATGGATCATCGAGGGCCATCCCTCCCATGAATCCCAACTGCTACATGAGATGTACCTTCACTACGCCAACGCGCCAGCTCCCGCGCCTGGATACCCCCCCAGCATCTGGTACCGCATGCGCGACTATTTGAGCAAGATGTAATTAAGCGCGGCAAACAAACGTGCTTACCGTATTACCTCCGGATATCCAGCAGCACCAGGGCATGGCTCTTGCCCGCTGAAAGCGCGCACGATAGCGTAGCGCCCATCGGGCGAGCAGCTCAGGTGTCGTACGAGAGACGAGAGGTCGAAGCTGGTACATTTTTGAGCATAAGAGGATAAATTGGTCTACTGACAACCAATATTGCCCAAAAATAATTCCTGAATGGCATATACGTGGAGGCAAGGTATCAGCGCGCAAACTCATGCCGAAACGTTTGGCGCTCGTTTATCGTGCAGCCTGCGTGAGTAACTCTCACCTGGCTGCTACTCAACGATAGAAAGCCAGGACAGCAACACAGAAAGGATAGAACGCGATGCAAGAGCCGCAAAGCACCTCTACACAAAACGATGTATATAATGTAGTTAGCGTACTATACCACTCATTACGGGAAGCACAGACCTGTGAGTGCTACAAGCAAGACGCCCAGAGCCAGGGGCAGCAAGAGATTGCTCAATTCTTTAATGATGAGCAGCAAGCTGCCAACAAACACGCCGAACAGGCCAGAAATCTGCTCAGCCAGATAAGAAGTGATCGCTAGCTTGAAAGAGGAAAAGGGGCTTACCCTGAGCGCCGCAGGCACGAAGGATAGCAACCCGTCAAGAAAAACACAAAGAAGGTATTCGGGGGCAAATGTCCTCGAATACCTTCTTTATTTCTCATCAGATCCGTGAAAACCTGCTTATTCGGCCACCTCCAGAGCTGACACGCTGTGAGCAATGCTAAACTGCCATGCCAGGGTGCCGTCCGCCTTATAGGCATAGACCTTGGTTCCCAATGAAAACTTGGAATCGAAAGAATTGCAGTCGGCGACATAAATCATGCCATTAGCCGCAACTGGATTGAGCATGACACCCAGGGTAACGGGCTTCTGCCATTTTTGGTTGCCAGTGCTGGCGTCCAGCGCGGTCGTCGTATGACCATTGCCATCTGGACCTCCATAAGTTGGCGCATAGACGACACCATCGACAACTACAGGAGCGCTCTGTACCGAGCCATCCACGGCTTTTGACCAGTTTTTCTGCCCATTCTGGATATTGTAGGAATAGACCGTACCCACGAATACATTCCCATCGCTTGGGCTGGACTGCTGGATACCCAGGTACACAGCATTCTTATCCAGAGCGATATCAAAGACCTGACCAGGGATGTCTCCTGTTTTCCATAGCCGCTTGCCGCTCAGCGTATCGTATGCCTCGATGTCTGAATGGCTGCCACCCACCTCACTCGTGTAATCAAAGGAGGCATACACCACGCCATTCACGATATACGGGCGCGTCACGTAGAACTGCTCATGTGATACTGGCTGCTTCCAGATGACGGTACCATCCGTTGCTTTGGTAACATACAGGCCGTGATCGGTGCCCAGGTACAGCTTACCCGCGTTCCACGTCATAGAAGTAATAGCCATCTGGAAAGAGTAGCTCCGCTTCTCAACGCCTGTGCTCGCGCTAAAGATGTGGATATCCGATTTGGAAGAGCCTTTATCAGAATAGGTACCCGCATTGACATAGACCAGGCCATCGCCGAGCGCCATATCTGTTAATCCCCCGGTGTGTAGACTCTTATTCCAGAAGACAGTACCATCCTGCGCGTTAAGAGCTATAATGCCCTGCTGTGCCGATGAACTACTCCCACCACCAACCAAAGCAAAGAGAGTATTGCCGCTCAAGATGATGCGGGTGATGCCTAGATTGGGCGTTTTCACAACTGGAGATTGATCAAGCTTTACGGTATAGTTCCAGATCACCTTTCCCGTCTGTGGATCGATCTTGGTCACGCCACTGTCCCCGCCAATATATACGCCAGAGGGCGTCTTCACCTGGAGATTGGGTGCATTGGTAACATGTGTATTCCCTGAAGAGGCGGGACCGTTGTGTTGCCCGCGTGCGACGTTTAGGACGGCGATCAGGCTTCCCACCAGGAGGGCCATAAAGAGTACCGCCGCAATCATGCCAAAGCGGCGCATAAACGTCGAAGGTGACTTGGCTTTATCTTGTTGAGTATGCTGTCCTTGCATATATCGAAACCTTTCAAATTCTAATGGTTTGTTGTTTTGAGAAATTCTCTTTGTCCAGGGATTTTTCCCAAAGCCTGTGTCTGTACCCAGATCCAGGCGCTCCCATACTCGCTCCAGTGAGCGCAGATCACTCCTGTAGAGGCCTTGTAGATCGTGTACAGTGCGCGTCTCTTCATTGGGATGGCTCCCAGTTTGCAGTAACGCCTCGATCTGCTCATCTACAATCCTCGGGTTAAAGTACTCTTTATCGTCCATCATGTGTCTCCTCACCATCCATGTTGTAGATTCCCCGCAAACTGTTGAGCGCGCGGGAGAGCATGACACGCACCGCCGCCTCGCTCTTGTTGACCAATGTTGCGATTTCAGGGCTACGCAGGCCGTGGGCGAAGCGTAAGCGCACCACCTCCTGCTGCACCTCTGAAAGCGAGAGCAAACGCTCACGCACCTGGGCATGCGCCTCATTGCGTAAAGCGACAAATTCTGGCGCATCCATCTCGTCCCCCAGCAGATCCTCTACTACATCCTCCAGATTCGTGTGAGTGCGATGTTTGGCGCGCCGGTGATGATCCATCACCTTGTTGTGCGCCACACTCCAGAGCCAGCCTTTTCGCTTATATTCATTCAGCTTACCAAGCAATTTGCTCTCTAGCGCGACTGTAAACACCTCCAATAAGATATCTTCCGCATCCTCCTGAGAAAGTACTTGCCGACGTATATACATCATTATGGCCGGCGCATAACGTGTATATAATTCGGCCACCAGGGCCTTATGGTCCAGGTTTATTTGCTGCTTAAACAATTGCATCCATGTCCTCAGCAATTTTTCTAGTTTTGAGATCTCATTTGTTCCGTCGCATGAGCAATAAAAAGTGTTACGCCAAAAATAAAAAGAGGCCACATGCACTGTTACTACCGTTATGGCATGTGGCCTTCTCTCAGAGAAGGAAGTGTTTTCAGGCTACCGCGCCTCCAGATACCACTTCAAGCGTTGCACAATACGTTCGTTCTCCTTACGAATGGCGCGTACAAGAACCGGCTGCAAAAGGGTTACCAGGCCCTTCGTACGCAACTTCAGTTCCCTGACAACCTGCGTACCGCCCTCCTTTGGTTGAAGCGTATAACGCACATGAATATCGAGCACGCCCTTGCGCGCCGCCTGGTGAAAAGCGATATGTGAATGTGGCTCAAGCGCTATGACCTCGCCCTGCATCTCCGAAGAGGGGCCCTTATCCACATAGGCTGTGCCTACTTGTATCGGGCCATCAGTCGTAATAGTAGTCTCCCTAAACAGGTTCGACGCCGGTAACCAGGATTTATAACCACGCAGGTCGGCAAGCACCTTGTACACTGTCTCCGGCGGGCGTTGAATGAATGTGGTGAAGCGCAATTTAGCCATAATTATTTTTGTTACTCCTTCATTCTTTTCCCTTACATTATCATGCCAGAGAGAATGCCTTGTAAAGTTGCTAGTCTGCTTGCGCGGAACGCGTGCGTTATTCTGACCTCTTTTTTGAAGGAGGTCCGTTATAGATGACGGACAGCCACACCTCCGTGAGGACATCAATGACCTGCTGCTCGTCGTGAAACGCCGGATGTCCAATTGCTGCAAGATAGTAAATACGCTCGCTCATCCATGTGAGGGTGCTGGCTAAGGTAGACGCATCCACAGAAGTTCGAGGAGCGCGCCCCGTCGCACGGTCGCGCTCGATGCGATGCGTGGCGGCCTGGGTGAAGCCTTCCATCATTTCCATCCAAAGCGCTGCTAGCCTTTCGTCAGAACGCCAATTCTCGACGATCGCTCGCAGCACTGGTGCGTGTTGTATCCAGAGCTGTAATCCCTGGCTCGTTCCTTGTCGTAATGTCTGCTCGGGGGACTCGATATCCTCCTCAACCCAGGGCCCTGCTGCTACCTGGGCCTGGTTGACAACGCGTCGAACCAGTTCTCCCAGGACCACGTATTTGCTCTCAAAATAGAAATAGAAACTCGCGCGCGAAACCTGGGCGGAACTCAAAATATCGGCGACGCTCAGTTCGTCGAAACGCTGGTGCGCGAGTAACTGTTCAGTGGCGTCCAGGATAGCTTTCCGCACATCCCGTTGTTCCGATTCTTCTCGGAAAGTCTTTTGATCGTTACGGCGAGCTTTGTGTCGCGGCATAAAAGAAACACCTCAGATCCTATTTCACATACTGTACAGCAGCGCCCTGCCACAAAGCAAGAAGGAGAGTGAAAACCGTCTTCGGATCTCACCTTGACGCATGCACCAAAGATAGCATACACTATGTCCGAACATAATGTATGGATACAGTGTATGATTCTTGTCACTCTCCAAAACGGCAGGGAGTGCACATAACTACATGGAGCTTTACCTATGAGATACCGGCTTTTAGGAACCAGTGGATTGCGTGTCTCGGAAGTCTTTCTCGGCGCGATGACCTTTGGCGAGGAATCTGGCCCCGGAGCCTCGTTGGAAGAATGCCGTCGCATGCTTGACGCTTACACTGAGGCTGGCGGTAACGTCATCGATACGGCGATCAACTACCGCAATGGAGAAAGCGAGAGTATTGTCGGTGAGTTGCTTGAGGGGCGTAGGGATCGTTTTGTGGTGGCAACCAAGTACACGTTGTCCCGCAACCGTGCAGACCCCAATGCCTCTGGCAATCACCGCAAGAATCTCAGGCTCTCGCTTGAGACCAGTTTGCAGCGTTTACGCACAGACTACATCGACCTGTATTGGGTCCACATCTGGGATCGGAACACACCTATCGAGGAAACGATGCGCGCGCTTGACGATGCTGTTCGGTCCGGCAAGATCCTCTATGTTGGGATTTCGGATGCCCCCGCATGGATTGTCTCGCGCGCCAACACCTTGGCCGAATGGCGTGGTTGGAGTCCCTTTATCGGTCTTCAGGTTCCCTACCATCTCCTCAAACGCGACATCGAGCGTGAACTGCTCCCCATGGCCGAGGCGTACGGGATGAGTGTTGCCACCTGGGGACCACTTGCGGACGGTTTGCTTTCAGGGAAGTTCACTCGCGCCTCCCGTGTCGAGGCAAGAACGCGTCTTTCGCCTGCCACGATCAGCGAACGCGATCATGCCGTTGTTCGCGTTGTCCAGGAAGTGGCGGATCAGCTTGGCATCACCCCCGCTCAGGTGGCGATTGCCTGGATACGAAGCCGCTCACGCGCCATCCACCCGATTATCGGTGCCCGTCGGCTCGATCAACTGGTTGAGAACCTCGGTGCGCTCACGGTTTCGCTCCCCTCTGAATTGGTTGCTCGCCTGGATACTGCAACCGACTTTGAAATTGGGTTCCCAGCCAATTTCATCAATTGGACAACACCGTTCGTCTATGGGGAGACGGGACCCTTGGTTGATCAGCGTGTGTAGGAGGGTAATCTGTTGTATATCTTTGAGAAAAGAGGAGAACAATCATGACACAACCCGAGATGAAAGCAATCCCTGATGGGATTCATACGCTCACTCCCCATCTTGTGGTGCGGGATGCAGGGCGGGCCGCCGAGTGGTACAAAGCAGCATTAGGAGCGAAAGAGCGAGGTCGCATTCCTGTGCCTGGCGGAAAATACATGCAGATAGAACTGTGGTTCGACGACTCGGCAGTGATGCTGGCTGATGAATTTCCTGAGGCAGGAATTCTCTCACCGTTGGCGATTGGTGGCACTCCTGTCGTCCTGCACTTCTCCACTGAAAACGTCGAGGCTCTTTGGAAACGTGCCGTAGATGCAGGTGCCACCATCTTGCAACCATTGCAGGACCAGTTCTGGGGCGACCGTTATGGGCAAATCATTGATCCATTTGGATACCGTTGGGGGCTTGCTCAACATGTCCGTGATGTTTCCTCAGAGGAAATTGCTCGTCAGGCGGCACATGTGTTCGGTGGTCAAGGATAACAGGAAGACGATCGTTTCCTTTTTGAGCATGCATTTTCCACGTGATCCCACAGGATGCGCAGTGAGCTTTCATTCGTAAGTCAATCTGCCTTGAAAGAATCTTTCCTGACGTGAAGGCAGAGGTCTTTCTGACCTCTGCCTTCAGGATGCATGAGTAGTGAATGAGCCTGTGAAGCTCGTTTTCATCGAAAATGCATTCGTTGCACATCCCCCGTGGAACTCGGACGCTAAGCATCGGAGACAACAAGATACCCTGGACGTGACGAGAAAGGCCGAAAACAGATGCAACCATTACCATGGCAACCCCCGGTGGAACTCTCTGAACTTGAGGAACACATTGTGAAACGGATGAGGAACACGTTGTGAAACGGATACGGAGAGCCAAATTATTTGTGTTTCTGCGCCACTATCGGCACGAGCTGTTGGATGAGGCATTCCATCAGGAATTGGCGGGCTTGTACCAAATCAGTAAACGAGGCCAGCCACCCATCGCTCCAGCGCAACTGGCATTGGCAACCATTCTGCAAGCCTACACAGGAGTTTCAGATGACGAGGTCATTGAGGCGACGCTCATGGATCGACGCTGGCAGTTGGTGATGGATTGTCTGGACACCGATCAGGCACCGTTCAGCAAAGGACAAGCAAAACTGCGTGAACGGGTAGTAGTTGAACATACGCTCGCCCGTGTTGGTCAATGGCAAGGACGACGCACACGCTATCGCGGACTCCGCAAGAATCTCTTAGATCTGCGACGCTGCGCCGTCGTCCACAAATTTACATGTTCTGGCTCGTTCCCAGCAACTCTCTGCTGAGCTTCAAGAGGCTGCGTGATTTCTCGACCGGTTCTCTAGTTTTTATCCTGCTGCCATTGTCGACTGATAGGCAGGATGTGCCAGTCGGTCTCGAAGATACGCTCATGCAGTTCCATCTCGACGATGGCAGCCAGGATAGTGCGTTGGCGCTCAGCGTCCGAAGCGTTGAGAATCTGTAAGGGCCAGTTGCCGCCACTAGAGCCAGAGAGGTGTGGATGCAGAAAGCCACGCCCATAGTGCGCCTTGATGATTATAGGTCGCAGTGGGGCGCGAGGGCCACGCATGACCTGGGCCGTCCGCTGTTTCGGCCAGGTCAGCTCAAAGCGTGTCTCCAGACCACCCTGACCATCATTCTTTGGTCCAATAACACGCACCTGGCCTGTACCATCTAGAAATAGACCGTTGGCCTCCTCCAGGACCGACTGTACCACTGGAGTTAATAGCTCGACCGCCTTACGATAGATCTCTTCTTTCTCCGCACGACTTACCTGGCCTTCATAGGTTCCGGTACTGAGGTCGCGCAGGTGGCGCAGCAGGTCCTCTCGCCGTACGACCTCGCTCATACTAACACCTCCTGAATGCAAACTTATCTGCGCGCAACACTCTGGTCCTGTTCGCGTGGCAACTGGAACCAGGTCTCGTTGCACACATTGAGTTCCTCTTCATCTAGTGTCAGCTCGACGCCTTTCAGGCTATCGGTGAGTTGCTCAGGCCTGCTTGCCCCCAGAATGGCACTGGTAATTCCAGGCTGCTGAAGCACCCAGGCCAGGGCAACATGGGTAAGGCTCTTATTACGTGGCGTGAAGAAATCATGGAGTTGTTCGACAGCCTCGAACATAGCCTCCTTCCAATAGCGACGCTGATAGAGCTGACCACTACCTCTAAAGCTGAAGCGTGTCCCTTGTTGCACCTCTGGGGTTTGCCGGTAACGACCCGTCAAGACACCAGCGGCGAGGGGATTGTAAACGATGACGCCCAGGCCATGCGCGCGACAGAGAGGCAGAATCTCGTCTTCAATCATGCGAAACAGCATGTTATAACGCGGCTGATCGCTCACAAAGTTGGACAAACCATGCATTTTGCTGGTCCAGAGCGCATCTGCCAATTGCCAGGCAGGGAAATTTGAACAGCCGATATAGCGTACCTTACCCTCACGTACAAGCTGATCCAGGGCGCTCAGCGTCTCCTCTATGGGCGTCTGGGGATCGGGCCAATGCACCTGGTAGAGATCGAGATAGTCAGTTTGCAGACGACGCAGGCTGGCCTCACAGGCTGCCAGGATATGCTTACGACTCAGGCCCGACTGATTTGGTCCCTCGCCCATCGGTCCACCACACTTCGTCGCCAACACAACGCGCTCGCGCGCCTTACGTACGCGCAGCCAGTTTCCCACAATCTCCTCGGTGCGTCCCTGCAAGCCGGCCTCGGTATCGGGATAAATATTAGCTGTATCAAAGAAATTGACGCCCGCCCTCTCCGCAATATCCATCATCTGAAAGGCCACCTCCTGGTTCGCCTGGTGGCCAAAGGTCATCGTCCCTAGCGCGACCTCGCTCACCTGCAAACCAGTATTCCCCAACCGTTTGATCTTCATACATGCCCTCCTGCACAGAGTTGAAATAGATGGTGCTCCTTACACGTTACCATACGAATCACTACACAGGAATATAGTTGGTGGACTAGAAGCATCCTACACGTTTCTTCCATTTTAGTGTCCACCGGTGAATGAGAGAGAGATCCTTCTGTGTAAGCTTTGTTGCCAAGTCTCTCTCCATTACAGCACTGGCCCAGGCGTAGAAGAGGTTCATATTCCCCAGGGCTCCTCTCTTCTGTTCATAGCCCCTACGCCAGCCAGCTTCAAAGATCCTCAGCACGAGCAATTCTAAAATAGATCGTCTTCCAAGACTAGCATAACGAAGGATAGAGACTGTGCGGGCCGCATCAGCGCGAGGGTCGCCAGAGAGAGCATTCCTCCAATCAAGCACTGCAGTTATCTTGTTTCCGTCAGTCAGCACGTTGAGAGGGTGATAATCCAGGTGAAGCAGCGTAAGAGCTTGCTGCTTCGCTCGGTGCAGGCACTCTTGCAGTGGCTTCTCGTCTGGGCCAGACCAGTTGATCCACGCCTCGGGTTGCTGGCAGAGCACATCAGGTGCAGCAAGGGTATGAATAATGGCCTGCATCTGGCCAAATAGCAGCCCCAGAGACCAGGCCCGCCAGGGATGCGCAAGCAGTTCCTCAGCAATAGGCCTTCCTGGGAGCCAGGATAAAAGAAGTGCAGGATAATCATGCCATTTCCCCATTGCATGAATCTGCGGCACAGGCAAACCTGCCGCCAGTGCTGCCTGCATTACCACTTGCTCGCGCTGGCAGTCGTCATCCTCCCCCTTCTGGAAGACACGCAAGGCATAGATCTTTCCGGCTTTTTCAACGCGCCAGATAGCAGTATCTGTTCCACCCTGCACAGGTGTTACGGTAGTAACATCAAGCAAACCAAGCGTTTCAAGAATAGCATATGGATCAAGGTGCTCATGTGTCATATATCTTTATTTCTCCTCAAAGATCTTTGTCAGGTATCTTTATAGCAAACATTACGCTAAAAATTTGGCTTTTATGACCTATCTAACTTCATGTGCATACTTTTGGCGACACGCCTCACGCCTACGGCGTTCGCTGGTTTTGTGGTGTGGAGCGTGCTGGCAGCCATAGGCTGCCAGCACGCTCCACACCACAAAACCGAAATAACTTGCCATCGGGTTTATCCACATTCTTAATACAGAACAATTCTTTCATTCTACCTCTTGCTTGTTGTATGCTAAAAGAGGACTAAGAAGAGCGAGAGGAGCATTTATGGATATCTGGCAACAAATTCTTGACTTCGAGCCTTTTTTACGTCTACTTGACATCAAAGCGGAAGTGCTCGGGCCTGATGACGTCTTGCTACGTCTTATTGTACGCCAGGAGGTTGCTAATCACCTGGGAGGACTACACGGTGGTGCTCAATTCACCTTGGGAGAATCTACGGCCCTGACTGCTGCGGTATTCTCATTGGGGATGCAGTTGGATCAAGTCGCGGTACTCACAAGGGGTGCGACGATTAACTATCAAAAGATGGCCCTGGGTGATCTAACCGCCCATGCCCGGGTTGTGCACGAAGAACGTGAAAGTCTTCGGGATGCCTGGAACACGAAAAAGCGGGCGCGCCTGAACGTCCCTGTTGAGATTGCGGATGCAACAGGGCAGGTAGTTACTGTGCTTAACGTCGAGTGCCTCATATTGCCGCGCTCGTAAGCGCAAGAACCGAGCTTCGCGCAATTCCATACCCCAATAATCTGCTCTTATTGCTACTCACGAGCGTAAGCGGGGAAAGAGGAGCAGGGCATTCTCGCGCTCGACCAGGTGGATCTCCTGGCGGTCGAAGCCATCGTAGTTGCGCAGTTCTTTGATGTCGCGGGCGATGGCGTCGACTGGCACGAAGGGATAATCACTGCCATAGAGGATGTGAGAGGGATCGGCCAGAGCCTGGAGCGAGGGGAGCGAGTAGGGCGAGATTGACATGGCAACATCATAATAGAAGCGCTTGAGCAGAGTTAGCAGGTGCTCGGGAGTACGATCACTGAGCTTGGCAAGCATTGCGCCAGTAGTCAGACGCTTGGCCAGAAATGGGACTGTACCGCCTGCGTGGGAGAGAATCAGGCGCAGCATGGGATAGCGCTCCATGGTACCGCTGTATAACAGATTCGCGACCGCGCGCGTGGTGTCGAAGGGGAATTCGTAGAGTGGCGCGGGAAGCCCGAAGTGCGGCTGATCCTTGGATGGAGGAGTGGAGGGATGAATAAAGACCGGGATCTGTCTGCGGTTCAGCTCGGCAAAGAGTGGGTCAAAGGTAGAAGAGCCAAGATAGGTTCCGCGATAGTTGGTAAGCAGGCCAATGCCATCTAGTTTGAGCGTATCCAGCGCGTACTCCATCTCTTTGAGCGCGGCATCGATATCGGGCAAGGGGAGAATGGCGAAGGCTCCCAGGCGCGTGTGATGGTTCTGCACCAGCTCTGCCAGGAAGGTATTGACGCGATGAGCAAGGGCCTGAGCTTTGACCTTCTCCCCAAAATAGATGCCTGGCTCCGAGATTGAGGCAATGGCGGCCGCAATGCCCTGCTGGTCCAGCATGGTGATCATGTCATCGATATTCCAGTTGGGGAAGGACACACCCGGAACCGCTTCAGTAATACCCTCCTGACGCAGGACCTCGACATAAAAGGGCGGAATAACGTGATGATGCACATCTATACGATAGGGTATAAACTCTGTGCTGCTCATAAGGCGCCACTCCTCAAGGCCCTTCTCTCGCTATGGGCCACGCTGAAAATGCTTATGCTGCCAATAATAGATTAACCAGCTTACACAAATAAACTGTACGCTTGAGTTGGTCTCTCTGACAGCATACTCTTCTCAGCCAAGAAGGAAAATGACTGCAAGTATAGCATAGAATGGCAACAAAAAAAGGTTCGTAGCATCATTCTTCCACTGCGAACCCTTTTCGTTCTGATGTTACCTGCCAAAGAAGTATTCCCTCAATTTTGCTGAGCCACGCTGGCCCGCTCATGCCCCCCGTGCCGCCAAGCCCTCTCGCTCGTGCTCAGGTCCGATCAAAGACCGCTCTCACACAACAGGAGACGCACACCACTCATGAAGAAACAACATGGGAAACAAGCCGTACGATCATTAGTACTGCTCCGCTCCACCTGTTACCAGGCGTCCACGCGCAGCCTATCCACCAGGTCTTCTTCCTGGGATCTTGACTCTTCAAAAGAGAGTGGGAAAAGTTATCTTCGGGTCGGCTTCGCGCTTAGATGCTTTCAGCGCTTATCCCTTCTTGACGTAGCTACCCAGCTCTGGAGGAGGCCCCCCAACTGGCGCACTAGCGGTCAAGCCATCTCGGTCCTCTCGTACTGAAGATGACTCCCCTCACTTTTCCGACGCCCACGACGGATAGAGACCGAACTGTCTCGCGACGTTCTGAACCCAGCTCGCGTGCCGCTTTCATGGGCGAACAGCCCAACCCTTGGGACCTACTCCAGCCCCAGGATGCGACGAGCCGACATCGAGGTGCCAAACCTTGCCGTCGATGTGAACTCTTGGGCAAGATAAGCCTGTTATCCCCGGGGTAGCTTTTATCCGTTGAGCCACACTCCTTCCACACGGGAATGTGGGATCACTAAGCCCGACTTTCGTCCCTGCTCGGCGTGTCAGCCTCACAGTCAAGCTCCCTTGTGCCTTTACACTCTACAGAGGGTGATGTCCATCCACCCTGAGGGAACCTTTGGGCGCCTCCGTTACTCTTTGGGAGGCGACCGCCCCAGTCAAACTACCCATCTGGCCCTGTTCACGTCCCGGTTCACGGTGACGTGTGAGACACAAACCATGGTGAGAGTGGTATTTCACTAGTGCCTCCCTCACCCCCACAAGGATGAGTTCTCCGGCTCCCACCTATGCTACGCACACCATACTTCGTTTCCAGGCCAAACTGTAGTAAAGCTCCACGGGGTCTTTTTGTCCTGTCGTGGGTAACCCGTATCTTCACGGGTACTTCAATTTCGCCGAGTCCTCTGTCGAGACAGCGCTCAAGTCGTTACTCCTTTCGTGCGGGTCGGAACTTACCCGACAAGGAATTTCGCTACCTTAGGACCGTTATAGTTACGGCCGCCGTTCACCGGGGCTTAGATTCGTGGCTACGCACACCACTCCTCGTAACCTTCCGGCACTGGGCAGGAGTCAGCCCCTATACTTCCGCTTTCGCGTTCGCAGAGACCTGTGTTTTTGGTAAACAGTCGCTTGAGCCGATTTCTTGCAACCTTCTCACCATGTGTGCAAGCACACACAGCTACGCAGGCACCCCTTCTTCCAAAGGTACGGGGTTAATTTGCCGAGTTCCTTAACAGAGGGTCGCTCGATCACCTGGGGAGATTTCCCCCTGCCTACCAGTGTCGGTTTGCGGTACGGGCGGAACAATTTCTGGCGAGAGGCTTTTCTTGACGGCCTGGGGACCAATGACTTCCGCACCCTCGCGGGCGCTCGGCCTCAGTGTTACGCATACTGTGTCCGGGATTTTCCTCGGTCACGCGCTTCAACAGAGGCACCGATCCTGTCCATTCGATCGGCTCACCTTCCCTACCGCGTCCCCCCATTGCTCATAACGAAACGTTCCGGTGCAGGATTCTCTGACCTGCTTTCCATCGCCTACGGCATGACGCCCTCGGCTTAGGGCCCGACTCACCCTGGGACGATTGACGTTGCCCAGGAACCCTCAGGCATTCGGTGTGTCTGGTTCTCGCAGACATTGCGCTACTCATTCCGGCATTCTCACTTCTCTTACCTCCACCAGTCCTTGCGGTCTGGCTTCTCAGGCGTCGAGAACGCTCCCCTACCAATACAGTTATGCACTGCATTCCACGGCTTCGGTACGATGCTTAAGCCTCGATACGTTGTCGGTGCCATTGCACTCGACCAGTGAGCTATTACGCACTCTTTAAATGATGGCTGCTTCTAAGCCAACATCCTGGCTGTTTGGGCGCATTGACCCCCTTTGACACTGAGCATCGATTTGGAGACCTTAGCCGATGGTCTGGGCTGTTTCCCTTTTGACGACGAAGCTTAGCCCCCGCCGTCTCACTCACCTGGATCCTGTCCTGGCATTCGGAGTTTAAGTAGGGTTGGTAACCCGCACAGGGCCCCTAGCCTATCTAGTGCTCTACCTCCAGGATAGTCGTTTCAGGTGGCTGTACCTCAATACATTTCGGGGAGAACCAGCTATCTCCGTGTTCGATTAGCATTTCACCCCTACCCACAAGTCATCCCCCAGTTTTGCAACACTGGTGGGTTCGAGCCTCGACGGACTGTTACATCCGCTTCACTCTGCTCATGGGTAGCTCACACGGTTTCGGGTCGCATCGCCGCTACACAGTACGCCTGTTTGAGACTCGGTTGCCCTCTGGCTCCCCAGCTTTAGCGCTGGTTAACCTGCAACGTGCGATGCACTCGCCGGATCATTCTACAAAAGGCACGCCATCAGCCCTTGGTGCCGCAACGGCACAGTGGCCTCTGACTGCTTGTGAGTACGTGGTTTCAGGGACTCTTTCATCCCCCTCTCGGGGTACTTTTCACCTTTCCCTCACGGTACTTGTTCGCTATCGGTCGCTGAAGTTCTTTAGCCTTGGAGGGTGGTCCCCCCAGCTTCCCACAAGATTGCACGTGTCTCGTGGTACTCAGGATACTTCTCACAGTCGTTCTCTCGTCCTCTACGGGACTCTCACCCCCTCTGGTGGCACGTTCCAATGCCTTCGAGTAAGAAAACGTCTGCTGATAGAAGTCCTACAACCCCGCCTATTCACGAGGAATAGATGGTTTGGGCTCTTCCCGGTTCGCTCGCCACTACTACGGGAATCTCGGTTGATTTCTCTTACGCAGGCTACTGAGATGTTTCAGTTCACCCACGATCCTCCATATCGCCTATGTGTTCAGCGATAGGTCTCCAGACATCACTCTGGAGGGGTTGCCCCATTCGGAATCTCAGGGCTCATCGCTTGGATGCAGCTCCCCCTGAACGTTTCGCCGGTCTCCGCGTCCTTCATCGGTCTTCAGCGCCAAGGCATCCACCTCGTACTCTGTTTCGCTTGTTCTGCCTTGTCTGCTTCTTCTTGTTGGTCTGTTACCCTTGTTGTATGGGATCTCGGTCTTCTTTCTTCACTGTCACGAGCTGAACATGACTTCCGTCACGGTTGAACACTTGCATGCCAACGTGCTCGCTCAGCAAAATTGAAGGAATACTTCTTTGGTTGTTCAGGTACTATGCGGGTCTCGGTACTGGTCAAAACCAGCGGCCGAACCGCTGAAGAGTGGAAGCAGGGGACAACGGACAGGTCGTTCCTGTTCGACCTGAGAGTGCAGTGCTACAGTGAGCACTGATGACTCCCTAGAAAGGAGGTGATCCAGCCGCACCTTCCGGTACAGCTACCTTGTTACGACTTCACCCCAATCACCAACCCCACCCTCGACGCCTGCCTCTCCGAAGAGTTAGCCTGGCGGCTTCAGGTGTTGCCGACTTTCGTGGTGTGACGGGCGGTGTGTACAAGACCCGGGAACGTATTCACCGTAGTGTGCTGACCTACGGTTACTAGCAACTCCACCTTCATGCAGGCGAGTTTCAGCCTGCAATCTGAACTGAGACCAGGTTTTTGAGCTTGGCTCCCCCTCGCGGGTTGGCATCCCTTTGTTGCTGGCCATTGTAGCGTGTGTGTCGCCCAAGTCGTAAGGGCCGTGCTGACTTGACGTCATCCCCGCCTTCCTCCCGTGAGGGCAGTTCCGCCTAGAAGTTGTAATAGGCAGTAGGGGTTGCGCTCGTTGCGGGACTTAACCCAACATCTCACGACACGAGCTGACGACAGCCATGCAGCACCTGTGCAAACGCCCCGAAGGGACAGCGCATTACCGCTGGTGCATCTGCATGTCAAGACTTGGTAAGGTTCTTCGCGTTGCATCGAATTAAACCACACGCTCCGCTGCTTGTGCGGGTCCCCGTCAATTCCTTTGAGTTTTAATCTTGCGACCGTACTCCCCAGGCGGACCACTTACTGCGTTTGCGACGGCACGGAAGGGGTCGATACCTCCCACACCTAGTGGTCATCGTTTACGGCTAGGACTACCAGGGTATCTAATCCTGTTCGCTCCCCTAGCTTTCGCACCTGAGCGTCAGATGCTTCCCAGGACACTGCCTTCGCCATTGGTGTTCCTCCGGATCTCTACGCATTTCACCACTCCACCCGGAATTCCGTGTCCCTCTGAAGCCCTCAAGTCTCGCCGTTTCCGAAGACCTTTCCCAGTTGAGCCGGGAACTGTCACTCCGGACGTACGAAACCGCCTGCGTGCGCTTTACGCCCAATAACTCCGGACAACGCTTGCCCCCTACGTATTACCGCGGCTGCTGGCACGTAGTTAGCCGGGGCTTATTCCTTGGGTACCGTCCTTACTCGTCCCCAAGAAAAGCAGTTTACACTCCGAAAAGCGTCCTCCTGCACGCGGCGTTGCTCGTTCAGGGTTGCCCCCATTGACGAAAATTCCTCACTGCTGCCCCCCGTAGGAGTCTGGGCCGTTCTCAATCCCAGTGTGGCTGACCATCCTCTCAGACCAGCTACCGATCGTGGCCTTGGTGAGCTCTTACCTCACCAACAAGCTAATCGGCCACAGGCCCATCCCAAGGCGCCCTTGCGAGCTTTGTTCCCAGAGGAACATATGCGGTATTGTCGGCGATTTCTCGCCGGTATTCCTCACCTCGGGGCAGGTACCCATGTGTTACTCACCCGTCCGCCACTCCCTCTCTTGCGAGAGGGCGTTCGACTTGCATGTGTTAGGCACGCCGCCAGCGTTTATCCTGAGCCAGGATCAAACTCGCCATTCAAGTTGTGAATGTATCTTCCACACCACTGCTACACAGCGATGTAGTAAGCATTGTAAGTTTGCGTCCAGGCTAGAAGCACGTTGTCGTTACTTCAAATTGCTTGTTCGCAGAATTGACAGGAACGGTGTTCTCCGTAAGCAAGACAAGCTTACTCAACGAAGTTCCGTTGTACTTCTGCATTCCACTCTTCAGTTGTTCAGGGTGCTCTGGTTCGTTCTTCTTTTGCTTGTTGAACCGCAACCCGGCAAACCCGTGGGCTTGCGCTTGTGTTCTTGGTGTCGCTCCGGCGTTCGCGGTGTTCGTGCTCGCCGTTGACTGTGTCAGTATCGCATATGCTTTGCGCTTTGTCAAGTACTTTTCTGACCTCTTTTTGAGGCCCCTGAAAACTCGTTTACAGTCGCGCAAAACCCAGTCGGCTCCCCCAGCTCGTCCCCAGATGGAGACAGCACAAAACCACGTCCATTCATCATGTGAAGGAACGTGTGATGCAGCGGGGAAAAGTACCCGTGGCGAGCCACCTTAGCGTGGCACCTGGGCATCTGTTCACCTGCGCTTCAAAAGCGAGGTACAGACGCCGGGTAAATCGGACAGGAGCACCGATCAGGTTGGTGATTGTCGCTGTTTACCGTGTATTGGAGCGAAGTGCATTATCCCACAGCCACTCGACACTGTCAAGCTGTGCAAATATACCCACCCATATGGGTAATGCCCCAACCCAGTAGCTGCGTACGCAAGTAGCGGGCTACTGGATTGGGGGGCGTTAGTCCATGCAAGCATAGACCCTACATGGGGTTTGTACGCGTGCCATCAGTGCATACCACTGTTTTCAAAAAGAGATAGCTTGTTCCTCTTTCACGGTGGCAAACCAGTCATTGAGCAGTGAGTTATGGTGAGCAATAATTTGAGGGGCTGTAAGTTCACCTCTTTGCCAGGTGCTATGGCCGTCTTTGACCAGCGTGACATCATAATCCCGGCTACAAGCCTCCCGGCAGATTGTGTCAACACACAGTTCCGTTTGAATGCCAGCGATAACGAGCTTTTGGATCTGGTGGCTGGCTAGATACTCATCAAGTGAGGTTTGATAAAAAGAGGAGGACATATGCTTCTGGATAATGGCGTCTTGTGGGTCCGGTGCAAGAGCGGGATAAATCTGCCAGCCTGCGCTCCCCACTTCCATAGGGTGTCCCTGGCGCTGACTACCATGCTGGATGTAGATAATGGGTATCTGGGCTGAGCGCGCCTTTTCGCGGAGGCGAGCAATTGTTGCCAGCAATTGTTCACCCTGATACACCGGGTTCTCAGGCGAGAACATGTTGACCTGGACATCAACAATGATAAGTGCAGTTTCTGTATTTTCCATAAAGCATCCTTCCATGGATATTTAAAGCATACATACCATAATTTCAAAAATACGACAACGTTAGACTTACCGTTCGCTTAAATTTTAGGTCGATATTACGAATCATCAGCTAACCCAAGGTAGACAGCAGGAGAGAAGCCAAAAAGAGCCAAAATTCGTTGCTGAAGAGGAGAAAGAGGTGTGACATGCCGCTGTGCGAAACCAGGAGCAGAAACGACCGTCAAGGTCACTTCGCGAAAAGCTTCCAGCAAGCGTTCAGCGGTGGGTTGAGCCGTCCTCCGTTTAGGGTTGCCAGCAAAGAGGCCAGCCAGTTCCTCTTTCTGCTTACCCAGGCGTTGGCGCACCACACCTTCCAGCAAGGTCAGAACGTGCAAGGCCAGGGTAAGCAAGCGGACCAGTCCGACGCGGTGATCATCGCGTTGCACATCCAGAGGAGCCAGGGACAACGGACGGCCCTTGAGACGAGCGAAGTTGCGTTCTACCAGATATTCATCGCGATAGGCTTCGACGGCCTGTTCCAGCGTCAGGTCTTCTGCCAGATGATTGGTGGCATAGACCCGCCAGCCAAGCTCGCTCATGGCCTTGGCAATGGCCATCTCGTCTCGCATACACGTCAGTGTGAAGGTGCAATCGCGACGTACGCCCGACAAACGCCCGCGATAGGCACGTACTGGACGCTCCTGGACGTGTCCTGGATCTGTCTATACACTGGCAAAATCCAAAAGCGGAAAGGGAATTTTAAGATGTCGCCTGTTCGGGTACATTTCCTTCCATAGGCCGGGGAATACGCGCCTGCTCGCGCCTGGCACTTACCCTGGACAGCAACAGATAACCACAAGCAATCAATACACCAATAACAAAACAACCTCCCCACAAAACTTGCGTTCCCAGATGTTCAAAAATAGCACCACCTAGCACCGGCGCGACAAAAGAAGCCAGTCCCCAGGCCATACCATAAACTCCTTGATATGTCCCGCGTAAACGTTGAGGGGCGAGATCAGCAACTAAAGCAGAGGTTACAGGCGATCCAAGTAATTCACCAAACGTCCAGATAATCACAGTAAAGGCATACCAGGGTAAGATGTGCCAGAAGGCAACCAGGCCAAAGCCAATACCCATGAGAAACGATGAACATGTCAAAACGAGAGCTCGTGGGAAACGCGTGACTATATGACTCACTGGTACACTGACCAGTACAATAATGATGCCATTGATCGCGATCACAAGGCCATATTGCTCACTCCCCAGACCATGCAGGCGCATGTCGAGCGGCAAAGTGACGCTATATTGAAAATACACACAGGCAAAGAGACAAGCCAGCGCCGCATAAGCAAGCAAGCGAATATCGCGCAGAGCGCTCCATAACCCGGCTTTTTCCCGAACGCCACTCACATAGTCGTGTTGCTCCTCAGGAGAGACACGCGTCTCAGGAACGCCCCAGGCAATAAGCCCCGCAAAGACAAGCGAGGTCAAAGCATCGACCACAAATAAGATTTGAAAGCTAATATTGAGCACCAGGCCTGCCAGAATGGGGGCAACAGACGCTCCTACATTGATTGCCCAGTAGATCAGGCCAAAGGCACGCACCCGCTCTTCCACAGGAACAATATCAGCTATGGCAGCTGAGGCCGCAGGTCGATAAAGTTCAATACAATAGCCAAGCGGCACGGCCAGGAAGGCAATAAGCCAGAGAGAAGTCAACCAGCTAAAAATAAAAGTCATTACAGCCGCTAGAGTCATACTCAAGACCATCGTTGCCCGGCGTCCAATACTGTCTGCAAGGAGACCGCCACTCAAGCTTGAAGCAAAGGCTCCCATTCCATAGAGCGAGACTACCAGCGCAGCCTGGCTTACAGAGAGTCCACGCACTGAGGTCAGATACAAAGCAAAAAAAGGTACGACAAATTGTCCTAAACGATTAATAAGCGTTCCCACCCACAGCATCCAGAAGGGGCGTGGTAATCTCCCCACTCCTGATTTTCGCAAATTTTGAAACATGGTTGTTTATCACCTACAACTTCAACATATACGACAAATATACCTCCACCAGAGAATACCACACCGATCCTGCCATTGACACTGACCAAAAGCTGTAAGTGTCCCTGTTCACAAGGACAGCAAGCGGCGAGGCCCAGTAAAGGGCCTCGCCACTCTCGTTCTACGCTATATTACTCTCCGTTCGCTTAAATCTAGACGCAATCTCAAGATTCTGATAAGCTGAAGGACATGAAAGAACCCTTGAGTATTGAGACAGAACGGATCGACGATATTCCGTTGCTGATCGCTCACATGCAGCAAATGGATCTGGCAGGGCTGCTGGACAAACACTTTCCTGTCCACGGCAATCGAAAAGGGCTGAGCCTGGGAGAAGTAAGTATGGTCTGGCTGAGCCATTTGCTCTCGCAAGCCGACCATCGGATGAATCGAGTACAGGCATGGGCCACGCGGCGGCTGGACACATTGCATGGCTGTGGAGTGGGAGCGCTGGACCCAAAAGATTTGACTGATGATCGGCTGGCCGATGTGCTACGCACTTTGAGTTGTGGTGTGCATTGGCAGGCATTTGAGCAAGAGCTGATGGGACAGTTGGTGCGGATCTATGATCTACAAGCCCAACGCGTGCGCATCGATACGACAACTGCTAGTAGTTATGCAGAAGTGGACGAGCAAGGGCTGTTGCAGTTGGGTCATAGCAAGGATCATCGCCCAGATCTGCCCCAACTCAAAGTGGTGCTAGCGAGTCTGGACCCGTTGGGGATGCCTCTCGCCACGGAAGTGCTTTCTGGCGAGCATGCCGAAGATCCGGTGTATCTGCCCATCATTGCACGCGTGCGCAAAGGACTTCAACAGAGTGGTTTGCTCTATGTAGGGGATTGAAAAATGGCAGCGCAGCAGACGCGCGCTACCATCCAGGCGCAAGGAGATTACTATCTGTGCCCCCTTTCGGCTGTGCAAATGCCCCCTGCCCAACTGCAGCAGGAAGTCGCCGCCCAGCGCGAGCAAGGCGCACGTTTGGTGCAAGTTAAGCGCACTGATGAGGAAGGAAAGACCACCTGCATTGCTCAAGGCTATGAGAGCGAAGAGCGGTTTCGAGTCCAGCTCGATGGGCAAACCCAAACCTGGACAGAACGCCGTTTGTTGATCCAATCGGTCGCAGCTACACAGGCTGCTCAAGCCAGCTTGCAGAGCCGTGTGCAGCAAGCACAGCAGGTAATAGACGAGTTAATGGTCCGGCGACAGGGCAAACCGCGCCTGCAGACGCGCTCCGCCGTGGAAGAAGCCATCAACGAGATCCTCACGCGCTTTCGCTGCGAGGGTTTGTTGCGGGTACAGATCCAAGAGTACACGCAAGAGCATCCAGTGCGGGCGTATCCCGGACGATTGACGGGCGTGCGCCGAACGGTGACCTTTACAGTCGCGTGTTCACGCGAAGAGGAGGCCATTGCTCAAGCCATGGGCCAATTGGGGTGGCGTGCATATGCCACGAATCATCCAACCGAACATCTCACGTTGGAGCAGGCGGTCGAAGCCTACCGTGATGAATATCTGGTAGAGCGGAACTTTTCCCGTCTCAAAGGCCATCCGCTGTCTCTCGCTCCTCTGGATGTGCAACGCGATGATCACCGGGTAGGATTGGTGCGCTTGCTCACTCTTGCCTTGCGCATCCTGACCTTGTTGGAAGGAGTGGTCCGGCAACGTCTGCGTGAGCAGCAGGAGAAGCTTGCTGGTCTGTTTGCTGGCAATCCGAAACGCAACACCTGTCAGCCAACGGCAGAACGCTTGCTGGAAGCCTTCCGCGAAGTCACCTTGACCATCGTTCGTACTCTTCATTTTGCTCAACGGCATGTGACGTCTCTTTCATCTCTTCAGCAGCAGATTTTGACCCTCCTGGGCTTTTCTCCTGCTCTCTATCTCCAACTCGCAGATGATTCGCGAAAGTTTGCTTAACTTGAAGCCAACAGTGAGAAAGAATGGGCGGAGAGAGAATGACAAAGAGGAGGCTCAATGATGTCTGGCGCCTCCCTCCTCCGTTCATTGTTTCCTGTCTCTATTTCTTCGTAGTGCTCTTCTCTGCCTTTCTCGATAGAAGGTATGGACAGAAGATACCTTTCTGCCCACCTTCGGCTCCAGTAGATGATTCTTACAATCCGCCCGAAATTTAAGCGAACGGTGAGGTTAGATGAAGTACATATGCTAATAGCATTGTAACCTTGCAAACATATGCTATCAGCATGCATTTGCTCTTTTCACTCAGAAAGAATCTCGTGTATCATTTTGTTCAGTGCATTCTGGAGAAGGAAAAAGAAAAACATGAGAATTCTTATTTTGGGCGGGACTGGTTTTCTGGGTCGTCATCTTGTCCAGGCAGCGTTAGAGCGCCAGCATACAGTAACACTCTTTAATCGTGGACTCTCGCATCCCGAACTGTTTCCGCAGGTGGAGCAGATCCATGGCGACCGAGAGAGAGATCTCCAGTTGCTCCATGGGCGCATCTGGGATGCAGTGATTGATTCCAATGGACAAATTCCGCGCCAAGTACACGAAAGTGCTAGCTTACTAGCAGAGAGCACTAGCCACTATACCTTTATCTCTACTACTTCGGTCTACGCAGACTTTACTGTCGCACCAATCGATGAGCTCTCACCACTCTCAAAACTCGAAGACACCGCCATTGAGACCCAAACACGGGAGACTTATGGAGCACGTAAAGCACTCTGTGAGCACCACGCAGAGCAGGCGCTACCCAACCGCGTGCTGGTTATTCGCCCAGGCCTCATCGTTGGGCCACATGACCCCACTGATCGCTTTACCTACTGGCCTCATCGTATCGCTCAAGGTGGCCAGGTTTTAGCACCCGGTAATCCAGAGCAGCCAGTTCAGTTTATCGATGTGCGTGACCTGGCGGCGTGGTGCATTGCTATGGCCGAAGCGCGCCGAACTGGTGTTTATAATGCAAAAGGACCTGGTAGTCCATTAACGATGCGTCAACTCTTGGAATGTTGCCGCCAGGTGAGTGGCGGCAACGCACAGTTTGAGTGGGTAGATGAGCGGTTTCTCCTGGAGCAAGAGGTCATGCCCTATCTTCAATTACCCCTCTGGGTACCCAGTGAGATGGTCGGCTTTGCACGGGTTGATTGTAGTAAGGCAATTGCTGCGGGTCTGCACTTTCGTCCGCTTACCGAGACAATCCAGGATACTCTCGATTGGGACGCTACACGCCCAGCGAACAATGTATTGCATGCCGGCCTCGCACCTGAACATGAGCAACAGCTTTTACGCGCCTGGCACTTGAAATTGAAGAAACAGTGAGTTAAGGAGCGACTGAGGGGTCGGGTTCGTATTTGACCGTGGCCTCGCCGGTCAGGACCCTGGCTCCATCCTGGTTGATGCAATCGGTTTGGAGGAAGACCAGGCCTTTGTCGACCCGGACTTTAGTGACCTCGACGCTCACGGTTATAGTATCGCCGATGTAGACGGGGGCGGAGAACTTCAGGGTTTGCCCCAGGTAGATGCTGCCTGGTCCCGGCAGTTCGGTGCCGATAAGCGCGGAGATCATGGAGCCAGTAAGGAAGCCGTGCGCGATGCGGCGACCAAAGCGCGATTGGGCGGCATAGGCCTCGTCTAAGTGAACGGGATTCGTGTCGCCGCTCACCTCGGCGAAGCGCACAATGTCCTGGTCAGTAATGGTGCGGGTGCGGGTGACCCTGGCTCCGACGGGTGGCAGATTGGGTTCAAGCTCTGCGGTCATGTACAGGTCTCCTTATGAAAATAAGCTAGTACGGTTCGGTTGCGCCTTTTATTTCGGAGTGTCTTTGTGAGCTGGCTGGGACAGGCCTTGCTCGATAAAGCTCATGAGAGTTTCGAATACTTCGGGGGGCAGGTCGTGGATCTGGGCAGACTCCTCCTGGCTATCCGCAGGCCAGATGAGATAGCGCAAGGCGACGAAATGACCTATTCCCATCAGGGCATATGCCAGGGGTTCGGGTTCCATGTCTCTTACCGTTCCCTCAGACATAGCCGAGCGCAGGCCGCGAATGTAACCCTGGCTGATGCCCTGGTAATACTCCTGCGCGGCCTCGGGAGCTACACGCTCCGCCTCCTGGACGATGCGATAGAGACCCCGGTGCGAGGCGACAAAGCTAAAGAAGGACTTAAAACCACGCCTCTCCGTCTCCAGGCGGTCTGCGGAGCCAGCCGTGGCCTGGCGCAGCGCTCCGCGCAGTTGCTGGCTAAGGTCGCGCACCAGTTCGGCGAAGATGTCACGTTTGGTTGGGAAATAAATATAGAACGTGCCCTGCGCCACCTTCGCACGCCGCGTGATCTCTGAGACACTGGCCTCGTAGTAACCTATCTCGCCAAAGACTTCTTCGGCGACATCCAGGATACGGCGGCGCGTGGCCTCGCCCCTGGCAGTGAGTGGGGCGTTCCCTTTGGCCTGCTTCTCCGCGCCTTCCTCTGGTTGCGAGGTCGCTGAGGTGTGTTCTTGCATCTATCCAACTCCCCTTTATGATCTAGAACTCGTTACTGTCAATAATCGCATATTCATTCTCAGCTGTCTATTCTCTATTTTCCCGCTCAGAACTTTCCCATTCTCCTCTGGCGCCTACCTCGGCCCGCTGCGCGAGCCTTCGGGGTAAGGTGTGGGTGGAAAACGGCTTTGCCGTTTTCCACCCACACCTTACCCTTGAGCGCCGCAGGCGCGAAAGCTTCTCTGAGGAAGGCCTCTCATGTCGCCTGGAATAGAAAACTCTGTTTTCCAGCTTGACTTTCTAGGAGATGGTTGAGTACCATATATGAAAGGTGACTCAACTGTCATATTATAACACAAGGGGGTAATGGCGTGAGCCTGGAACAGAATGCGTCACAGGAGCAGAGCGGCTTCAGAGCGATAGAGGGCGAGAATGGAGGGCAGGCAACGACAATTGGGCTGGTGGCGTTCGCGACCTATTTACCGGAGCAGGTACAGGATGCGGCCTATATTGCCGAACAGAGTGGGATTCCCGAGGAGGTTGTGCGCAAGAAGCTGGGGATTGAGCAGAAGCGGCGCGCGAGCTATGAAGATCAGACCTCGGTCATGGCGGTAAGGGCGGCGCAGAGGGTGCTGGAACTGGCAGCGCTTGAGCCGGGAGAGATTGACCTGGTGCTTTATTCGGGAAGCATGCACAAGGATTTCTATGTCTGGTCGGCGGCGAACCGCATTCAGCATCTGCTGGGGGCCAAAAACGCTTATGCCTTTGAGCTAGCGGCCCTCTGCACAACAAATGTCCTGGCGCTCAAGGTTGCACGCGACTTGATGCGTTCGGATACGCGGCTGCACACGGTCTTGATCTGTGGTGGGCATCGGACGGCGGACCTGATCGATTTTCGCGAGGCCTCCAGTCGCTTCCTCTTCAATCTCTCAGATGGAGGGAGCGCTATGCTGCTGAGGCGCGATTACGCGCTGAACCAGGTGCTGGACTCGGCCTTTATCACGGATGGCTCGCTGGCAGAGGATGTGATTATTCCCGCAGGCGGGACGCGGCGCCCGACCTCGCGCGAGACATTGGAGCAGGGACTGCATACCTTTCATATTCCAGATACCGAGCACTTGCGCCAGGGGCTGGACCTTATTTCAGAGCAGCGTTTTGTGCAGGTGGTAAGTGATGCTGTAGAGCGCAGTGGGTACCGGGTGGAGGATGTTGATCTGCTCGCGATCAATCATATGAAGCCCTCGATGCATCGCCGCATTCTCTCCATGCTTCATCTCAGTGAGGAGCAGTCAATCTATCTCTCAGATTATGGCCATATTGGCGCGCCCGACCAGGTTTTGGCCCTGGAACTGGCGCAACAACGCGATATGCTTCGCCCAGGGCAACTGGTCGTCCTGGCAAGCGCGGGCCTGGGCTTTACCTGGGGCGCGACGGCGTTGCGCTGGGGCTAGCCTGAGCACAGAAAGTGAGTTGTAAAGCAGCAATTTATTCTGGTTGTGTTTCAATCGATTTTCATGCATACTTGTTAGCAGAGAACGCAGAGAGGCGATGTGCAACATGACATTCATCAATGTTGGCGAATGGCTTGAGCGCCGTGAACAACTGACGCCGGACAAAGTCGGTCTGGTAGATGGCGAGACGACCTCCAAACATAGGCGACTGACATATCGTATACTCAACCAGCGCGCACGCGCCCTGGCGGCTGTGTTTCAGGAAGAATACGCTGTACAGCAGGGCGAACGCGTGGCGATCCTGGCGCAGAACGCGCCAGAATACCTGGATGCCTTTTTCGCGTGTACCCTCATCGGTGCGATCCTCGTCCCCCTGAACGTACGCCTGACAATTAACGAACTAACAACGATTCTCATAGACTGCGAGCCGCGCTTGCTGCTACATGATGCGACCTTCCAGCAGCAGTCCCAGACTATCGCGACGGTCCTGGAGCAGCAAAATTCACACGCGCCACAACTACGCGCCCTTACAAGCTTTCCCGGTGCTGATCCCCAGCTCGCAGAGCGTGCCAGGCCCTTCCAGAGCCAGGATGGCGAGGAAATAGCCCTGATTCTCTATACCTCGGGGACAACGGGTACGCCCAAGGGGGCAATGCTCTCGCACCGCATGCTGACCTGGAACGCGATCAACACGCAGATTAGCTGGGGCGTGCGCGAGAACGACATTACGCCAACCTTCGCACCCTTCTTTCACGCGGGCGGCCTGAACGTGCTAACCACGCCACTTTACCACTGCGGCGGCACGGTCGTTCTCCTGCGCAACTCAACGCCTGAAGCCATTCTAGAAACCATTGAGCGGGAGCGCTGCACGATTGTCTTTGCCGTGCCGACCGTCTTCCAGTTGATGCAACATCACAAGACCTTCGCCACAAGCGATCTCACCTCGCTCCGCTTCTGTGTCACAGGTGGCTCCTCGTGTCCACTCCCAGTAATTGAGGGCTATGCAGCACGGGACCTGGTTTTTCGCCAGGGCTATGGCCTGACAGAGGTTGGGGTCAACTGCTTTAGCCTGGCACCCGAGGATGCTCTGCGCAAGGCGGGCTCGGTAGGGCGGCCTGTTTTTCACTCACGGGCGCGCGTCGTGGATGAAGAGGGGCACGACGTTCCCACGGGGCGCGAGGGCGAGCTGCTACTAGCAGGTCCCCATGTCTGCTCAGGCTATTGGCGGCGTTCCGAGGCCACGGCGGAGGCACGCTTAGATGAATGGTGGCGCACCGGAGACCTCGTACGCCAGGACGAGGATGGCTACTACTACATCGTGGGACGCAAGAAGGATATGCTTATCTCGGGCGGCGAAAACGTATATTTAGCCGAGGTCGAGCAGGTCCTGGCGAGGCATCCCGCTATCTACGAGGTCGCGGTCATTCCCCGACCAGATCCAAAATGGGGCGAGGTTGGCCTGGCCGTGATCGTACCCAGCGAGCAGGCGGAGCTTACGCCAGAAGAGATCATAGCCTACTGCGCCGACAAACTGGCACGCTATAAGATACCGCGTACATTTATGTTTACTGATGCCTTGCCACGCAACGCCATGGGCAAGGTCATGAAGGCACAGTTACGTACACAATTTGTAACGGAGGGATAACCAGATGACGACATCGCTTTTGCTGGACGGAATTAGCCAGCATACGACGCAAACCAGGCGGCTCACAATGGCATACTTGGCCACGGGACAGGGGCCAACACCCGTGGTCCTGGTGCATGGTAACTGTTCGTCCTCACTCTTCTTTCAGGACTTCATGCTGGCCCTGGCGGCCACCGGAAGCTACACGATCTACGCACCAGATATGCGCGGCTATGGCGAGAGCGAGACGCTACCCGTCGACGCCACGCGCGGGGTACGCGACTATTCCGACGATCTCGCCACCTTTGTCCAGGCGCTCAACCTGCCGCCCTTCCATCTCCTGGGCTGGTCGCTGGGCGGGAATATCATCATGCAGTACGCCATCGATTATCCAGGCACGGTGCGCACGCTCCTGCTGGAGGCCAGTGGCTCGCCATATGGCTTTGGAGGCACTAAAGACGCCGCAGGCACGCCAACCTGGCTGGATAGCTCGGGCAGCGGCGGAGGCACCGTCAACGCCGATTTCGTCAAGAGCTTGCAAAGTGGCGATCGTAGTAGCGGCCCCACTTCGCCGCGCGCCACGATGAACGCCTTCTATTTTAAGCCACCTTTCCAGGTGTCGCCCGAGCGCGAGGAGATCTATGTAAGCGCGATCCTCTCGACGAAGGTCACGCCCGGCAACTATCCCGGCGACATACTCCCCTCTGAGAACTGGCCCGGCATCGCCCCCGGCAAGCTAGGCGTCAATAACGCCCTCGCGCCCAAATACCTCAACCAGGGCACCCTGGTCGATATCGCCAGCAAGCCGCCTATCCTCTGGTTTCATGGCGCGGACGACCAGATCGTCTCCGACACCTCAATGTTTGATATTGGCTTCCTGGGGCAACTGGGTGTGATCCCTGGCTGGCCCGGCGCGCAGGTCTATCCCCCTCAGCCGATGAAGACGCAGATCCGCACGCTGCTAGAGAGCTACCAGGCCAACGGTGGCAGTTACCAGGAACACGTACTACCCGAATGCGGCCACTCGCCCCACATCGAGAAGCAAGATGAGGTACTCAAGCTCTGTACTGAGTTTATGAACGCGCATTGATGCTAAGTAGCCGCGTACGCCAGTAGCGGCCCGCTACTGGCGTACGCGGCTACTGCGGCGCCGGGTTATGCTCTCGCTTGATGGATAGTTAGTCAGTAGTAAATATCGTGAATATTGGGAAAAGCAGTCGCTTTAGTGAAGGCGACGTTCAACGAGTGATACTCTCCCTAAAGCCCTAAAACACCTCAGGATCATGCATTATGAAGAATACGATTGTTTATCTCATCGGATATGCTGGAACAGGCAAATATACCATTGCCAAAGAAATCGCCGCGCTTACAGGTGCGGTGATAGTGGATAACCAGCTAATCAATACTCCTGTCTTCAGTGTGGTCGCTGCTGATGGAAAAACTCCTTTACCAGCAGCGGTATGGCCAAAAATCGAGAGCATACGCCGTATCGTCTTGGACACAGTTGCGGAATTGGCGCAGCCGGAGGCCAGCTTTATTTTCACCAACGAGCTCTATGAGGGAAAGCTGATGGATCGTCGCTGGTATGAAGACGTAGAAATTCTGGCAACAAAACGCCAGGCGAAGCTTTTGCCAGTGATCCTGCGCTGTGAGCCAGAAGAAATATGTCGTCGCGTTACCTCCCCAGAGCGAGCAGTGCGTTTCAAGGAAAGAAGCGCTGACAATACGCGAGAGAAAATACGCACATACAGGCTATTACGCGTTGACCATCCCAACTGCCTCGAGTTAGACATCACCAATCTCTCGCCAATCCAGGCAGCGCTGACAATTATTGCGCATGTGGAAAAGAGTACGCTGTAACCTCTCCAAAGGGAGCATGAGGAGGCCACACCAAATATTTGCCAGACTCACTATTCACGACATTTATCAGTCAGGGAGGAGCGTTTGGGCAACCAGGCGGCGCCGGGGAGTCTATCACCAAGCCCTCTCTTACCAACCAAAATATCAGTAAATAGGAACATGAGAGCGATAAAACCAAGAAAGTAGAGAAGCATAATGATCCAAGAATAGGGAATTGTCGCGATGCTAGATATTGGTAAAAGAGAGAAAAATAATAGGACCAAGACTAAACACTGGAGTGAATTGATCGCTCTACTACGAAACATATCATCTATACCATCTGCCCCCGGAACGCTGGAGGAGACAATGGGGGAGGGAACAGAGGCAATACGCGTTAGCAGCAACTCCACATACAGAAGATCTATAAACATTAATCCAATCCATGGATAGATGATCTCAGGCTGCCAGGGCTTGGGAAAGAAATCGTCGCTGAGACAGGCATTCCCAGGCATATAAATTACATGAAAAACCAGGGCGATGACGCAAGTCAAGGCCAGAACTGTAAAGAGTAGCCAGAAGAAGAGAGGGGAACGATAATCGCGTAGCGTGCGACGGGGTCCAAGTTCACGTGTGGCGCGGGCCGTGTGTTGTAGATGATGGAGCACGAGCGAACCACCAATGCTTGCTCCAGCAATGCAAACCAGGAAGCAGGCATTATTTAAGAAATTCGTCATAATAAAAGGGCAAATAAGGCTCCATGCAGGGCTTACCAGCAAGATAGCATAAAGGAGGCCATAAAGTAGGAGAGCCATGCCGGCGCCAATTGAGGCCATAGACATAAAAGTGTTTAGGCTATACATATAGTCGGTCAACGCGGCTTCTGGGACGTGCCAGCGTTCCGCTTCGGGGCGCAAACCTTTGAGGATGGCATCCTTCAAGGGCTTTTTTGCTGTGGCTCGCCAATGCATTATCCAACCCATCGCGATAAGAAGTATGGCACCTCCTCCACACAACCAGACATAACTAGCGGGGAAAGAGATAAGCGCGGAAAAGTTCATGAAATCCCTCCAGATTGAACAAAAATAGGCAAAGTTTCCAGAGATATACGACGAAGACGCTCCTTAAGAGGGTTCTTTGCTTGCGGCTCCGTCGCACATTTCCTCATCGAGAGGTAAGGGATATGTTTGTGCTACTCCGGCAGGTGGGCGATGGCTTCGATTTCGAGCAGGAATTCTTCACGGGCCAGCCTGCGAACCTCGACCAGGGTCATGGCGGGCGGGCTCTGGGTATTGATGTAGCGGTCGCGTACTTCGCGGAGAGTGAGAATTTGAGACATGTCCACAACGTACATATTCAGTTTGACCACGCTGGTAAAGTCGGCTCCAACGGCAGCAAGCGCGGCCTTGAGGTTTTCAAAGACCTGCTGGGCCTGGGCATGGAAATCATTCAGGCCGACGATCTCGCCAGATGGACTGAGGGCGATCTGGCCGGAGATAAAGATGGTCCGCCCTCGCGTGACCTCGACAATCTGGGTGTAACCTGGCGTTGGCGGGAGCGTTGAGGGTTGAATGAAGCGAATGTTTGTGGGCTGGTTATCCACG
Organism: Ktedonobacter racemifer DSM 44963; assembly: GCF_000178855.1. GTDB lineage: Bacteria > Chloroflexota > Ktedonobacteria > Ktedonobacterales > Ktedonobacteraceae > Ktedonobacter > Ktedonobacter racemifer. Next base: position 469,438 of record NZ_ADVG01000003.1, read on the forward strand.
GTTTTTCCTTTCTGCTAAACCAAAAGCTTCTGGAGGTATAGCTCATGCATTAGGCTACCAGAGTTGTGGGAAGCCTTTGAAAAAGCTTCCCATGCTCACTCATGAAGACGAATTGAGGGTATTGGTAGTTACATGGTGGTCCAGCCGACCACATCCGCAAAAAGTCCATCTCCATAAGTGGCAAATGGCGTTGGCGTGCCGCCGTTGGTCTTACCGAAGATGAGCTGGCCGCTAGTTCCGGGCTGGGTGCGGATCGCGAGCGCATACATATCGCCAGCGCGCGAGCCATGTGATTTCGCGGAAGTGCAGTTACTGATCGGATTTGTGCTCTGCTGGTCAGCAGTGGTGAGCCGTTGGCCTAAGCTCCCATCATCATTCAGAATCCAGATCCCATTGTGAGAAGTATCGGGTGGACCTGGATGTTGCTGAACGTTTGAGATATTGATTAACAACTGATGGTCGTTGATGGGGCAGGCTTCGACCACATTGTACTGCGTACTATGCCAGATCGTCTGTGAAGTACCGCCTGTAGCTGACATCGAAAGCACTGAACTGGGAGGCGAGCAACTATACTGATCGCAGCCATTGTAGTCAACATACAGTTTAGAGCCATCGCTCGCCATGCCTTTGAACTGACCCTTTAGAATAGTGGTGAGATCGCCCACATGTTGATTGGCGCCCCCAGTAATATCCAGCAGGTAAATGTTCAGTCTCGCATTCTCGCCTGCGTCATACATGTATATATGCGTATTATCAGCCCAGGAGCTATATCCAATTATTACCTGTCCGGCCATGGTAGAGGTAAAGACATTCTGGATCTGACCTGTAGAGGTGCTCAACACCTGGACAAGCCTGGTCTCATGCGGATTGGGGGTCGCATTATCGGATTCATCCTTCAACATGGCAATGGATTGCTGGTCAGGAGACCATTTAATGTATGGTAGATCTGTAACGCTTCTCGTAGTGCAGTAGAGTGTTTGCAGGTCTTGCCCATCTACACGGACAACCTGCACTTTGACATCCCGCATTGAGCCGCGCTGATCCGTAGTTGCGCTCTTCGAAGCTGAGGTGAAGAGTATCCATTGACCATCGTTTGAAACCTGGGCATTATCAATCCTTGCGCCTGGGACATTCACAATCACAGCCTTGCTGCCAGTGGTCACATCATAGCGCTTCAGCGCCCCCATGAGAGGTTCAGCATTTCCGCTACTAGAAGTATCCTGATTGGTTGAATAGACAATGGTAGGGTGGTCTCCCAATGTAAGTGGCTCGGTCACCATTGCGCGTGCCGTGCCGGTTGCAGGGCAACTCGTCTGTAGTACTGGTTTAGTCGTGGGCGTGGTTGTGTGATTCGGGCCAACTGTATGCGTTCTTACTACCTGGGATGAGGTAGAATTAAGCGACTGGGTAGATCCACAAGCTGACAACACGCAGACAAGACAACAGAGAAAGATAAGCCACCAACGTTTGTGAAACCTATAAATTGGCATATGCACTCCTCAAATCAGAAATAGCGATGCAGAGAAATGTACAAATATTTGCTCCTGCATCTGAACGCTATTATAGCAGAGTTTAAAAGAAAAAAGAGCAGTAGGCTTAAACCAGCCTATTCCTGACAGGTATTGACAGGTTTTAGTGCTATATTAGATAACGCAGCAAGCAAGGAAAAATCCAAGTGAGCTTGGACCCTACAGTTTTCTAGTTGCAAACTCATACAAAAAGGGATAATAGAATGTCTATGAATAGCAAGTCAGGGAGTGATATGAGCAATAAGAGCAGTGTGCGGATTGAGCCGTGGGGTGAGGGCGACCTGCCGCTGTTGAAGAAATTACTGGGTGATCCGGCAATGACTGAGCACCTCGGTGGACCTGAGAGCGATGAGCAGTTGGTCAGGCGCCAGGCCCGCTATGAGAAGCTAGTGGAGTCTGGCAAAGGGCGGATGTTTAAGGTTGTGCTTCAGGAGACGGGCGAGGCTGCCGGATCGGTCGGCTACTGGGACAGCAGCCATAATGGCGAAGAGATCTATGAGATAGGGTGGTCAGTGCTCCCTGCCTTCCAGGGCCAGGGCATTGCGAGCATGGCAACTACTCTGGCCATTGCCATGGCGAGGTCGGATGGCAAGCACCGCTTTCTGCACGCCTTTCCCTCCGTGGAAAATCCGCCATCGAACGCACTCTGCCGCAAGCTGGGCTTTACCCTAGTCGAGGAATGCGAGTTTGAGTATCCAAAGGGCCACTTTATGCGCTGTAATGACTGGCGCTTAGATCTTTTGTGAAGGAGTTTGCATGCCCATATTTATCCCGGGAGTTGAGTTGAGCCGCCGCTTCTATGAGGAGATCGTGCGGCCCTTACTCGTAGAGACTTTTCCCGAGCTGGCGTATGCCGCCGCCCTGGTTGGTCCGGGGAGCGAGGTGCTGGGTTTTGACAGCGAGATGTCTATGGATCACGATTGGGGTCCACGCCTCTTTCTCTTTGTACGCGAGAAGGATACCGGGCTGAGCGAGACCATTAGCGATATGCTGAGCCAGCGGCTGCCAGCCGCCTTTGCGGGTTTCCCGGTCGCGTTGCCGTTGGATGCCAGCGGATCGTCCCTGCGCGACCTGAAGCGCCCCCTGGCTGGCCCAATTCAGCATCGCGTCCTCACGATAACGATACGTGATTTTGGACGCATTCAGCTTGGCTATGACCTGGTGCAACCCTTGCAGACCGCGGACTGGCTAACCTTTCCAGCGCACTCCCTGGGAGAGATCGTCGCGGGAGCGGTGTATCACGATGACATTGGCGAGCTTACAGCGCTGCGCCAGCGCTTCGTCTGGTATCCTCACGATGTGTGGCTCTACCTTCTGGCCTGTGGCTGGCAGCGTATTGGGCAGGAGGAGCACCTGATGCCCCGCGCTGGATTTATGGGTGATGAGCTAGGTTCGGCACTCATCGCCTCGCGCCTCGTCCGCGATGTGATGAATCTATGCTTCTTGATGGAGAGGCAGTATGCCCCCTATGCCAAGTGGTTTGGCACGGGCTTTCAACGGCTGCGCTGTGCCGGAGAGATCTACCCTCTGCTCTGGCGGGCACAACAGGCTGCGAGTTGGCAGGAACGCATGAATGCTCTTGCGAACGCCTACGAGGTCCTGGCACGCATGCAGAACGCGCTCGGTGTAAGCAAGGTCCTGCCCGAGGTTGCCTCCAACTTCTATGATCGCCCCTTCCGGGTTATCCACGGCGAGCTATTCGCCCAGGCGCTGCGGGAAGAGATTACCGATCCCGATATGCAGCGTATCGCCGGGCGACGCTTGATAGGAAGCCTGAATCAGTGGAGCGATAGCACAGATATGGAAGGCATAGAACACGAGCGGATTCAAAGACTATATGAATAGAGGGTGCTACGGGTGTGAGAAACGTTTCCAAGGAATCATGCCAGATATTGACAACTAGAGACGTCTCTGGTAGAGTTTCGTTAGAAAGAATGTTCTTGTGTGAAACGCCAAGAGAGAGGTTCACTGACACGAAGGATGTGTTGTCGGAATGGAAGGAGGCACCAGGAGGTGAGCATGGGGCGCAAGAACAATCAGCAGTTTGTGCAGCTTCCCCATGCTCGCTTTATTGAGCAGTTGACCTACAAAGCGCACCTGGTTGGGATCAGGGTCATCCTTCAAGAAGAAAGCTACACCAGCAAGGCCAGTTTTCTGGACGACGACCCCATCCCACCCTATGAGGCGAACGCTGCTGAAAAGCCGGTGTTCTCGGGCAAGCGTGTGGCTCGCAGTTGGTATCGCGCCAGGGATGGACGCCTCATTCATGCCGACATCAACGGCAGCTACGTGCGCCGCTTCGGCGCTTATCAAATCTCTCCAAAAGGAGATGAGGTTGAGGGCAATCGACCTCAAGGACACCCAACCCACCTGGAGAGGAAACTCAAAGGGGAAAGTAGCATGTTGGGAACGAGGTTAAACGCGAAGGTATGTAGCGTGACGCACCGCAAGTCCTGTACGCATGGTGAAGCCTGCATTGGCTGAACCCAAGTTTCCAGTGGTCTAAGCGTTGGCCCATCGCAGCATACCTGACGCGATGACATCGGAATACACGTCATTTGTAGCTGGGCGTGTAACGCTCTCTCCGACGGACGACCAGTAATGAACTGGTTTAAGGAAACGAACTGGGCACCTAAACGTACTCAACGTTTGATAAGCGCAAATGCGGGATCGCCTAAAAGGTGCGAGCCTCATGGCGACGGAGTTTCCATAGTAGTGCGCCCATGTGGCACAAGAACCTCTCTCACCCGTCGGGGTGAGTCCACTGAAGCGAAGTGGATAAACCAGCAACTTACCTTCAGTCGAAAGATATGAGGGGACCGTAGCATGTTGTCAGGAAGGTCGGTGAAGTCCCAGTACCAGGGGCCAGAGGCCGATCAGGTAAGTCGTGTATGGTGAAGACTGATTGTCTGAAGCCCAGTCAAGGCGGAATTGGGGCAGCCCACAGGACACGGTACTAGCGCCTGTGTTCGACGTTGCCGGGAACGGTACTACTTCCCTGCAAAGCTTCCGTCGAAGCCTACCCGTACGGAACGGGAAAAGACGTAAAGGACACCTGGAGCACGAACTGAGATTCTTGGAGGCAACTTGGGGTTGCCCTAACCACCGCGAGGTGTATGGGTACAGAGGGACCGAAGTAGTCGCGGAAGTCACGCTCCGCCGGGGCCTGTGAGAAAGACACAGACAGGGCGAAGGGTCCCAGGAACTCGTCTCAGCGGCAGAGGTTGGCCTGGATGGGCCACACGATCTTTGCGCAACGAGGCAAAGGGTTCTGGAGAGCTACAGTGCCATGAAAGTGGCCCGCTGGGTTCGGGAAGAGACCGTTGGAAAAGGGCTGAGTCCAGGAAACCACCTGAAATATCAGGCAGGTCGGGACAGCATCAGTACCTCGCTGGCGGTCTACTTCATCTCAAACGCTTAGAGTAATATCTGAGACACGGGGAAGGGAAACAGGGAACATCGAGAACTAACTTAGGGAGGTGCGCGAGATGCGCTCAGCCGAAACTATCTTAGGGATCATTCAAGAACGAGGCAAACAGGGATTGCCATTGGAACGAGTGTACCGACTCCTGTTTAACCGCGAACTGTATCTGATGGCCTATGGCAAAATCTACCGAAATACTGGAGCCACCACGCCAGGAAGTACCCCTGAAACGGTGGACGAGATGTCCTTGCGAAAAATCGACACTATCATCGAAGCGCTACGCTCCGAACGATACCGATGGGCACCGACCCGGCGCGTCTACATCGAGAAAAAGCACTCGACGAAAAAGCGCCCGCTCTCGATGCCCACCTGGTCGGACAAGCTGCTTCAGGAAGTTATTCGACTGATCCTGGAAAGCTACTTTGAACCGACCTTCAGCAACAGCTCTCACGGTTTCCGACCCGGTAGAGGATGCCACACAGCACTCAGGCAGATCGACGATAACTGGCATGGAATAAATTGGTTCGTGGAGGGAGACATTAAAGCCTGTTTTGACAGCGGGCGTCCGTTCGGGTGCCAGATGACCAGGCTGTGAACAGCCTACGGACAGGATGAAGCTGTCCGTTCCTAACCTCTCCCGCCCTGTCGGTCTCACTCGATAGGGGGCGCAGATGACGAAGCAGATAAGCGCTGTGCGTATCGGTTAGCCCGGAGAGGGACATGCGGCGCATGTGCGGGAAGTCGTCGTACCAAGAGGCATGTGCTGCGAGGAGAGCTGACTAAGGTAAGCGGGTCGAATCCGCGAAGGATAGAGCCACTAAAATAGCATACTCGGCTCAGGACGACTGAAGGGCCGATGAGATCTGACGAATAGGCTACTTGTTTGTCGTAGCCGTTCCCTCGCTCTGCGAGTGCTGTAGAGGCTTCATCACCAAAGCAGGAATGATCTCAGCGTAGCAGAGGCTACGCATGTGGTTGTCCTACCTAGGGTCAGCGGGCAAAGTGATCTGGCGCTACCGGAGAACCATGTGCTCCTCGCTCCTCCAAAGTTTTTTTGAAGGAGAGGTGGTGAGGACACCGAAGAGGGCATATGGGGCGGAACCGCCGTAGTACTCTGAGCGCGGGAGAGCCGCGAACATGGGGAAGGGCGGTAGTGTTGACCGTGTTTTAGTACCGAAAGACGAGGGAACTAGACCCTTAAACAACGTCAAACAGGAACAAACACATCTTGCTAAACAACAAGAGTCAACAGGGAAAGCTGAGTACTCCGAAAGGGGTCCGCTCAGTTTGAGGGAGCACGGTGGGGAAACCTACTCATGAAAGTGGGCCAGGCGCTCCACCTTGACTCCACCTCTCGCATGAAATTCTCATGCAAACGCTGGCAGAGCATATCCATGATGGGCGATTTATTCGGCTCATCCGAGAACTCCTTCAAGCAGGATATTTAGAGGAATGGAAATACAATACCACCTTAAGTGGTGCCCCCCAGGGCGGGATAGTCAGCCCCATTCTTTCCAACATCTATCTCAGCAAACTGGACCGATATATCGAAGAAATACTCATTCCAATGTACACAAAGGGAGCCAGACGCAAACAGAACTCGCAATACCATACACTCCTTGAGCGTGCCGCAAGACTACGGAAAGGAGGAAAGATCCAGGAGGCAATTGCCTTGCGCAAACAAGCCCAGAAAATGCCTTCGATTCAGGTCATCGACCCGGAATACAGGCGGCTCAAGTATGTACGATATGCGGATGATTGGCTCCTCGGTTTCACCGGACCGAGAGAAGAAGCGGAGCAAATCAAGCAAGCGATCAAAACCTACCTGCATGACGAGCTACAATTGATCCTCTCCGAAGAGAAAACGCTCATTACCCATGCAAGAACGGAAGCAGCACGATTTCTTAGCTACCACATCACAGTGTCTCAAGATGATACGTTTCAAACAAGGAAGAAGCGGAGCATCAACAGACATATCAGGATGCGCATTCCCTCGGGTGTCATGAGCGAAAAATGCCGAAAATACCAACAACACGGAAAGCCGATCCATCGCAAGGAACTTACCAACAACACGGAGTACTCCATTGTTGCACAGTATCAAGCGGAATTTCGGGGACTCGTAGAATACTATCAGTTCGCCAATGATCTGCACAGGCTTAATCACCTGAAACGGATTATGCAACAATCCCTTATTAAAACACTAGCAACAAAGCTAAAAATCTCAGGACAAAAGGTGCGGAAGAGGTACAATACCACCTGGACGGTTAACGGAAAACCCTACAAGGGCATTCAAGTCACCGTCCCGCGAGAAGGGAAAAAGCCACTGATAGCCAAATGGGGCGGCATCCCGCTCAGAAGAAAAATTCAAGCAATCCTGAACGATCAGCCACCAGCGTTTTGGGCAGGACGATCAGAGCTGGAAAAACGCCTCTTAGCCGATACCTGTGAGTTATGTGGCTCCAAAGATCGGGTAGAGATCCATCACATCCGAGCACTGAAAGACCTTGACCAGAAAGGGAGACGAGAAAAACCTTTGTGGGCAAAGGTGATGTCAGCCCGCAAACGAAAAACCCTCGTTGTATGTTGGTCGTGTCACAGGAATATCCACGCTGGACAACCTATGAAAAAGCCTCAGACATGAACAAGATGTGACCGGAGAGCCGTGTGCATTGAAAAATGCAAGCACGGGTTCGGAGGGGGACGGATGGAAAAGGGTCAGAAACGACACCTCGCCAGCCGTCTACCCTACAACATCTTACGCAAAAGTAACTCCGACCCTTTGCAAGTGGGGCGAGGAGTAGCGGGAGCCGCAGTTCTCCCCAGACGGCTGGCCGTCTGAACGGATGACCTCTAGGCATAGGTGTCATCATTTTAAGATACTGTATGCACCCTCTATAGTCCCACTCTGCTAAAGTAGGAACGTTTGGGGCTGCGTCCACAGGCGATTAATCGCCTTTGGACGCGCTGAAGCGGGTCCCTACCGGTCTGGGAGGCCATTCCGCGTAATAGCTGCTTACCCTATTACCCAATCTAGTGGGCGGTCCAGCCGCAGTCGATGGTCTGGGCACTGCCGGTGATGCCGCTGGCGGCGTCGCTACAGAGGAAGAGGGCGAGGTGGGCGACCTCGCTGGGTTCGAGCAGGCGTTTGATCGCGCCCTCGGCGGCCATGATCTTCTCGACGACCTCCTCTTCGGGGATGTTGTGGATGCGGGCCTGGTCGGCGATCTGCTTCTCGACGAGGGGCGTGCGCACATAGGAGGGGCAGATGGCGTTGCAAGTCACACCATGCTCAGCCGCCTCCAGGGCGGTGACGCGCGTCAGGCCGAGGAGGCCGTGCTTGGCGCTTACATAGGCAGACTTGTATGCAGAAGCCCTGAGCGAATGCACGGAGCCAATATTGAGGATACGGCCCCATTTGCGCTCATACATGGAGGGCAGCACAGCCTTGGTGAGGAGGAAGGGTGAGGTGAGCATGATGTCGATGATCAGGCGCCACTTCTCCTCCGAGAACTCGGTGATGGGCGAGACATGCTGAATGCCCGCGTTATTGACCAGGATATCGATGTGTTCCTCGGTCTTCAAAATCTCGTCGACGAGGCGCTCAATCTCGATGCTCTTCGACATATCTGCTGCCAGGAAACGCGCGCCGGGGATTTCCGTGGCTGCGGCCTCGCCACGCTCAATATCAATATCCGTCAATGTAACGCGCGCGCCCTGTTCGGCGAACGCACGGGCAATTGCCAGGCCGATCCCTGATGCGGCACCGGTAACCAGGGCAACCTTTCCTTCTAAGCCTGTCATAGCATAGACTCCTTTGAAAAATAGCTTAGCCTCCGAGGTAGAGTTGCTGGATGGCGGCACTGGAGGCTAGTTCTGGCGTTGTGCCTTCCATGGCGATGGTCCCTCCGCGAAGGACGTAGGCCTTGCGTGCGATACGCAGGGCGCGGCGAGCGTTCTGCTCTACTAGTATGATAGTCAATCCTTCGTCGACATTCAAGCGGGCGATGACGTCGAAGACGGTATCCACGACGACTGGGGCCAGGCCAAGCGAAGGCTCGTCGAGCAGGAGCACACGCGGATGGGCCATGAGAGCACGTCCGATGGCGACCATCTGGCCCTCGCCGCCGCTGAGGCTGGCGGCATAGGCATGCAGGCGCTCTTTCAGGCGCGGAAAGTACTTGAGCACGCGCTCCAGGGTCTCCTCGCGCTCCTGGCGCGATGCACGCGTGAAGGCTCCCATCAAGAGATTCTCGTACACGGTAAGCGAGGGGAAGAGTTCGCGTCCCTCGGGAACAAGGGCCAGGCCTTTTCTCACACGTCGCTCAGGACTCCAGCTTTCGAGCTGCTGCCCCTGCAATGTGATTGTCCCCTGGCGCGTCTTGATCAGTCCGGTGAGCGCGCGCATGAGCGTGGTCTTGCCCGCGCCATTGGCGCCGAGGATGGTCACAATCTCGCGCTCGGGAACCACGAAAGAGACGTCATGCAGGACGTCCACCGCGCCATAGCCAGCGCTTACATGCTCTACTTTTAACACGTTGAATCCTCCCTTCGCGCCTCTTGCTCCTCGGAGATACTGGTCGCTTCATGCACGGCGCTGCGCACAACTTCTGGCTCCTCAAGCGCCTCGCGGCCCAGGTAGGCCTCCAGCACGGCAGGGTCGGAGAGGACGGTGCGCGCCTCGCCCTCAGCCAGCTTGCGCCCATAGTCAAGCACGCAGACGCGATCAGCCACGGCCTGCACCAGGCTCATGTTATGCTCGATCAGGAGCAGGGTCGTACCAAGCTCTTTGCGCCAGGTACGCAGATTTTGCGCCATGGCCTCGACATCTTGATGTGTGATGCCTGCGGCTGGCTCATCGAGCAAGACCAGGCGTGGGCGGAGCACCAACGCCCGCGCTACCCCTACGAGCTTCTGAATGCCATGCGGGAGGACGCTTACCCTGGTGTCGGCGTATTCCTCCAGCCCGAGCAGAATCAGGGTATCACGAGCACGCGTACGGGCCTTGTGATCCTCACGCGGAGCGCGACCAAAGGGCAGTATTCCCTCAAAGAGACCCGAGCGCATGGCGGAGTGCTGCGCGACCAGCAAGTTCTCCAGAACCGTCATGCTGGCGAAGAGTTGTAGTTGCTGAAAGGTGCGCCCGATACCCAGGCGGATACGGCGGTCCCGTCCCAGTGGCAAGAGCGAGGTGCCCGCGAAGGTGATCGAGCCAGCCACCGGGCGGACAAAGCCGCTGATACAGTTCAGCACGGTCGTCTTGCCCGCGCCATTGGGTCCGACCAGAGCATAGATCTCTCCATGCTCGACCGCCAGCGAAAACTCGGAGAGGGCGAGCAGGCCGCCAAAGCGCACGCTTAGATCGCGAATCTCCAGTAGAGGCGTGTTCTGTGCAGTCGTCATGCCTGCCCTCCTCTCGAATCACGTCTCCCCCGGAAACGTTCTACCAGGCCACTCAAGCCGTGGGGAAAGAAGATCAGGGCCAGCAGCAGGAGCAGGCCGTAAATGCCCGTCGTCAGTGTCGCAACCTGGATCTGCATACTGCCCATGACCAGGGGATTGGGCAACTGGCCCAGGAGCAGGGGGAGGAAGCCCACGAAGAGCGCGCCCAGCACCGAACCAACAATCGAGCCCAGACCGCCTACTACAATCATCGCCAGGAAGGCAATCGTCTGGTCCGAACTGGACATCGAAGAACTGGCGGTCGTGGCCCAGGTGGCATAGAGCGCGCCCGCCAGCCCGGTCAGCACAGCGCTCACGACAAAGGCCAGGAGTTTATAGCGCGTGATATTAACGCCAAAGGCCTCGGCGGCGGTCTCGTCATCGCGAATGGCGATCCAGGCCCGCCCCACCCGCGAGCGCAGCAGGTAGAAACTCAGGAAAAGCAGTAGCGCGACCACGACAATAATCAGGAAATAGAGCGCGCGGTCGTCGCTTAGCCAGAGAGGGATTGTGTTGAGATCATAGTTCTGGCGACCCGCGGCCTTGTCCCATAGATCTAGGAGTGAGCCTGTGATCAGCACCAGTCCCAGGGTCGCCACGGCGAGATGCGCACCCGAGATACGCAGTGCGGGCCCCCCAATGATCACCCCCAGGACAGCGGATGCGAGCATAGCCACAAGGATGCCCAGCCAGAAGGGCCAGTTGAGATCGTTCGTCGTCCAGGCCAGCATGTAGGCGCCAACGCCAAAGAAGGCCGCGTTACCCAGCGAGGGCTGAGCGGCATAGCCCGTCAGCACATTCTGGGCCAGGGCCGCAATGACGAAGATGCCAATCAGACTCACGCGATGCAGCTCAAAGTTGGCACTGCCGCCGAAGAGCCCATCATAGAGCGTGGGGAGCAGCAGGAGAAATAGCAAGAGACAGGCGCTGGCTATCCAGCCACGCATGCGCCCCGAGAAGCGCCCGGCTGTCTCTGTCAGGACAGGCGAGAGCGCGGGAGACCGGCCCTCAGCACGCTTTTTCATTGCCATAGCAAAATCTTCCTTGATTGGAACGGCTACACCCTGCGCAACAATGCGCGCCCAAGTAGCCCTTGAGGCCGTAGCAAGAGAACCAGCACAAAAGCCACGAAAATGAGCATCTCAACGATACTCCGGTCGCCAATATTCAGTGCACCCAGCGTATGGCCCGCGAGCAGAAGCGTTAGCAGGTTATCGACGACGCCCACCAGGATACCACCCAGCAGGGCGCCCGGCAGGCTTTCCAGGCCTCCCAGGACCGCGCCCACAAAGGCCAGCAACAGGATGGGATCCATAAAACGCACCTCGATCAACTGCTGGCGGCTGGCCAGTAATATGCCAGCCAGGGCCGCGATAAGGGCCGCGAGCGACCAGACCAACAAGAAGATCAGGCCCACGGGGATGCCCATCAGGCGCGCCGTAGGGAGATTATCTGAGGTCGCACGCATAGCGATGCCCAGGCTGGTGCGGGTAAGAAAGAGGTTTAGCGCGAGCACGAGCACAACAATTACCCCCACCACAAGCAGATCGATGAGCGAGAGGTAAAGGCCACCCGGATGGAGCGCCAGGCCCTCGAAAGGCGTCGAGAAGCGCACCGGAGAGGTAAGCTGAGGCCAGATAAGCTGCGCCACGGTCTCCAGCACCAGGGCCAGGGCCAGCGTCGCGATGGCCTTGGTAAAAATGGGAGCGCGCAACACAGGACGAGCAAAGCCTTGCTCCAGGAGAGCGCCAAAGAGCAGCGAGCCGAATAGGGTCAGCAAGGCCGCCAGCCAGAAGTTCAGGTGCGCCAGTGACATAAGCGCATACATAAAACAGGTGCAGAACGAGGCGATGGCTCCATAGGCGAAGTTGAGCACGCCCGTTGTGCGATAAATAAGCACGATGCCCAGGGCCAGCAGACCATACAGACAGCCCGTGACCAGCCCGGAGATGAGAACCTGGACCAATGCAAGCATGGATGGTGTTCTCCTTTTACGGTAATCTCAAATCAATCCCTTTATACTCACTTCATCCCTTGACACAATTATCATTTATCTGTTATATGATACATGACTCAAGTGTCATGTTTATAGTAATGTATCTTTTTCTCTGGCTGACGTCAAGTGTATTGAGGCGCATCCCACAAAGAGTGTGGGGAGATCAAAGAGGAGGAACCAGGCGACATGGGCAAATTATTTTTAAAAAGAGCATCATACCTGGGCAGGCGCAGATGGTACGCCGCTCTGGGGCTGGCAAGCATGCTTCTGCTGATTTTGTCCGCGTGCGGCGGTAGTAGCGCGGCGGCAGGTGATAGCAGCAACGTTCCCGGAGTGACGAACGACACGATTACGATTGGCGGAGTACTCGACACCACGGGCGCTATTAAGGTCATCTGTCAGCCTATTTTGCAGGGCGACCAGCTCTATTTCGACAAGATCAATAAGGCTGGTGGCATCAATGGGCGCAAAATCAAGTTCGTGCAGGTCAGCGATAACGGCGACACGACGAAAACACGTGACGCGGTACGCCAGCTGGTTGAGCAAGACAATGTCTTTGGCATCTTCCAGGTCTGCGGCTCGGGTGCCGCCAATGTCGCCTCGGCCTATCTTGGACCCAAGGGCATTCCCATGGTGGACCCGGTTGGCGGCGGCTCCAAGTTTACCGATGCTCAGGGCAAGACGCTGCCCTGGATGTGGATGACGCAGCCCAACTACGGCGACGAGGGTCATGTCCTGGGCTACTACCTCACCAAGACGCTTAAGGCCCAGAAGGTGGCCCTGCTCTACGAAGATGATGTACTGGGTCTACAACAAAAGACGACCCTGGGCGAATCCTTGCAGAAATATGGCGGACAGCTCGTGGCCTCCACCGGCTACAAGGCAACCGACACAGATTTCTCAGCGGCGATCCAGACCCTGAAGTCCGCCAACCCTGATATCATCGTACTGAACGGCCTGCCGGGACCTACCGCCAAGTTTGTTGCCGCCGCCGCGCAGCAGGGCTACCGTCCCTCCCTGGGCTATCTCGCCAACTATCCCATGGCCGATAACTCCTGGGCGAAGGTGCTGGGCAAGGCGGGCGAAGGCATCTACGTCAGCGGCTATACCAGCACAAACACCCCGATTGGGCAGGAATACTTGCAAGCCACCAGCGGGGATAGTGTCTTCAGCGCCTACAAGTTCTATGGCTACATCAATGCCAAGATCTTTGTCGACGCGCTACAAAAGGCAGGCAAAGACCTGACCCGCGATAGCCTGCGCAAGGCGCTCGATGGCCAGTTCAGCGGCTATGACACCGGCTTTGGTCCCTCGCTGACCTGGAGCGCCGATCACCACAGTGGCGTCAGTGACTTTATGTTCTTGCAGATCAAGAACGGCCAGCTCGCGCCCGTCAGCGACTTCATCAAGGCCTCCTCCATCTGGCCCTGATCGCTCATACAACCATCGTCTGACGGTCCTGGATTAAGGGAGGGTATGAGTTGCGGATGTACACCCGCAACTCATACCCTCCCTTTTTGTCTGATAGAATGTTTGTGGAGCAGGAGTGTTTCCGCTTTTCCCTGTGGATGGAGAATAGCAATCGCTCTGGCCGCCTGGTGAGGTTGAATGGTTTGTGATTCTCAAGTGTGAAACCTCTCCCAGACGGCAAAAGCGGAAACGAGGGATGATCCTCCAGCTCTCCTTTTCATTTGAGCAGGAGAGTGTTCAAGGATGATGAAGGCCTGCTCGCGGTGAAGGCATGGTATTCAATATCAATCATCAATAATGGGACAGATATTCTGTAGAGATTTCCCACCTTGTCCAAGGCATTGGTGTTGTCTAAGAATCATCACCGAGAGCTCGGCGTAGCCCCATACATGATGGTATACTCATATTTGCCAAGAGAGTAGAGAAAATAGCAGAGGCCGGACAAAGAACAGAAAGGCGTTTCATTCTTTCAATGATTACATGCATTCAACTCAAGCATTCCGATGCCATCCAGCAACTTAGGGATGACTACCTACGCACCCTGGTCGCTCCTATGGATGGGATGTGGGAAAGTACGGTTATTGCTCATGCGACTTTTTGGGAAATACAAGACCGAGAGCAGCACGTAGGATATTTCTGTATTGGCTCCAACCAGGATTTGCTGCGCTTCCACATTTGGGAAAACCATCTGGATCGAGCACAGGAGATCTTTCATTGGATTATCTCGACCTACGGTATCCAGCATGCCATGGCGAGTACGATAGAACCCCTGTATTTCTCTTTATGCCTTGACGTTCAGAGAAACATCACACTTCATAGTTATCTTTTTCGAGACAACCAACCCAGAGAGCTGTCGTCCGGTCTCAGCAAGAGTCTCTTCAGGAAAGCGGAAAAGAGAGAGCTAGATAACATCGTGCGCTTTTATCAAGCAAATACAGAAGGGCCGGGAGAGTGGATTGAAACGTTTCTGAACACTCACCTTCATCGTGAAGAATTATTTGTCTTGTATGATCAGCAAACCTTGGTAGCAGCAGGGGAATGTCTTCCCAGTCAGAAACAGCCACCATATGCCGATTTGGGCATGGTGGTGGCTCGATTGTATCGTGGAAGAGGCGTGGGTAGCTTTCTGCTCACTCAATTAAAAAACCACTGTTATGAAGCGGGCTGGAAGCCTATCTGTTCCTGTGAAGCTTCCAATCGTGCTTCAAAGAGAGCCATAGAGAAAGCAGGTTTTATAAGTGAGCAGAGAATAGTGAAAATAACGTTCTAAGAGATAAACCTAACATTGGACCATGCACCTATCTAAAGCGTTGATCTCGTTTGATTTGTTTGTGCACTGCGACTCTCCGCCTCCATCAAACGCCTTGCTGCTTGGTGTAGCCCTTCCCACTTGTGGTGGTATACTGGTGCATACGAGTAGAACATTCAAAACGGTGGACTACGATCAGGCGCTCGATTTGACGGTGCGGCTGGGTGACTGTCTGCCCCCAGACCACCTGGCCCGCTTCGTGGTAGACAGTGTGGCCCAACTTGACCTCTCGGCACTGTATGCCCAGTATGGGACACACGGTGGGGAACCCTATGCTCCAGGAGTGTTGTTGTGCTTGCTGCTCTATGGGTATGCCACTGGGGTATTCAGTTCGCGCAAGATTGAGCGCGCCACATATGAGGCGATGCCATTTCGCTTCATCGCAGGCAATCTCCATCCCGATCACGATACGCTCGCCTCGTTTCGGCGCACGTTTCTCCCCGAACTGAAGAACCTGTTCGTGCAGGTGCTCTTACTCGCCCAAGAAGCAGGCGTGCTGAAACTTGGCACGATCAGTCTCGATGGGACCAAAGTGCATGCCGATGCCTCGAAGCGCAAAGCGGTGAGTTACAACCGCTGTTGGAACTGGAGATCCAGCTACAAGCCGAGTTTGAGGAGTTGTTTGCTCTCAGTGAACAAGGTGAGCAGCCAGCGGTGCCCGATGAACTGGTGGTGCGCGAGGAGATTGCACGGCGGCAGGACCGCCTGCTCGGCTGGCGGAGGCCAATGCGGTGCTGGAAGCGCGCCAAGGAGCTGGTGGCAGCCGAGCTGGCCTGGTCGCGGTTGCAGATACCATCAAAGAGGATTCCGCCCAGGCGGTGCGTCACCTTCAGGTGCAGGGGATTTCGGCCTGGATGATTACTGGCGACAACCAGTATGCAGCCCAGGCTATTGCGCAACAGGTTGGAATTGCACCAGAGCATGTCCTGGCTGAAGTGCTTCCCGAAGAGAAAGCCAACCAGGTCAAACGCTTACAGGATCAGGGATTGGTCGTCGCCTTCGTGGGAGATGGCATCAATGATGCACCAGCCCTCGTCCAGGCCGATGCAGGCATCGCCATGGGAACAGGAACCGATATCGCGATGGAGGCCGCCGATATTACCCTGGTCAAGGGCAATCTGACGAGCGTCGCAACAGCGCTCTCGCTCTCACGAGCGACTCTGCGCACCATCAAGCAGAATCTCTTCTGGGCCTTTACCTACAATGTGATTCTGATACCGACCGCGATTCTCTCGCCATTGATTCCCTTCCTCCAGGCGAATGCTCCCATCTTTGCCGCAGCAGCGATGGCCCTCTCATCTGTGACTGTCATCAGCAATTCACTGCGCTTACGCCACTTTAGCAAATAGGAGGCTGCATATGACGAGGTATGCCCGAGCGAACTTGCTCGGGCATCCTGTTTCCGTCACCGCTGCTCATCGCCAAGCGTGTATCTACTAGCAGCGATAGTATTTTTTGTGTTGTAGGGATAAACCCGGTGAAAGGAACGCAATCATGTTCATTGTAACAGCAGTGATACAGGCGCTCGCGATGGCCTTGAGTATGTTCTGGGAGATTCTCTGGCCGCTTGTGCTTGGCTTTGCCCTTTCGGGGATTGTGCAGGCAGTTGTCTCACATAAAACGATGGCCCGGGCACTTGGAGGAGATTCCCCTAAAAATCTCTCTCTGGCAACGCTCTTTGGCATTGCCTCCAGTTCTTGCTCCTATGCAGCCGTGGCCCTGGCGCGCTCGATTTTCCAGAAAGGGGCAAGCTTTACCTCTGCCATGGTCTTTCAGTTGGCTTCGACCAATCTCGTTATTGAATTGGGAATCATTCTGATTGTGCTTATGGGCTGGCAATTTGCCGCTGCTGAGTATCTCGGTGGCCTGCTCATGGTCATCTTACTGGCCGTGATCTTTCGCTTGACACTGACACCGCGCCTGGTACAGCGAGCGAAAGAGCAGGCTGCCAAGGGCATGGAAGGTAGAATGGAGGGGCATGCCGCGATGGATATGAGTGTGGAGGGTGGATCGTTCTGGCAAAAGCTCTTCAGTGGCAAAGGCTTTACTGCGGTCAGTCACTACTTTGTGATGGACTGGGCCTCTGTTTGGATCGACATTGCGCTTGGCCTCCTCATTGCTGGAGCGCTGGCAGCCTGGGTTCCCGAATCCTTCTGGCAAGCATTTTTCCTCTCCAACAATCCAACGCTGGCGAAGATTGAAGGGCCACTCGTCGGACCACTCGTCGCCATCTTTAGCTTCGTCTGTTCCGTGGGCAATGTCCCGCTTGCAGCCGTCTTATGGAGAGGGGGCATTAGCTTTGGGGGCGTGGTCAGCTTCATCTTCGCGGATCTGATTATTCTACCCATCCTCGACATTTACCGCAAATACTACGGCTGGAAGATGATGGGCTATATTCTGGTGACCTTCTATGTCACGATGGCTGTCGCGGGCTATGTAGTTGAATTCCTCTTTGCCGCTCTTGGGATTATTCCCCAGAACCGTAACGTGGCCGCGATCACTGAAGGCTTTCAGTGGAACTATACCAGTATCCTCAACATCATCTTCCTGGTGCTGGCGGCGATCCTGATCATCCGCTTCCTGCGCACGGGTGGCCCCGCGATGCTCAAGATGATGAATAGCTCAGGACATGAAATGCCTTCGCATGGCGAAGATCATCACGCCATGCATGAGCACGAGCATGGGCATGCCTCCTAATCCTACAGATGTAGATGATTGATAGAAGCGCTTTGACGCTTGTAATGGCAGAGTCATGCAAGGGCTTATCTTACGGACCTGCACGACAGAGTGGCTGATGACCTCAAGCGCAACAATCGCTCCAGAGCTGTTGCCTCTTCCACTTAACGGTTCCCCACCATACTGTAGAGTTGTAACAATTCCTGCTGGACCGCTTCAAGCTTTCCCTCTTTGATCCCCTCGGGAACACATCCCTTGAGATGCCCCTGAAGAATGTTATCTTCCAGATCTTCAATGGCTTTGCGTATCTCATAGGCCTGGCGCAAGATGTCGACGCAGTAGACATCTTCTTCCACCATCTTGCGGATCACACTCACACGCTGTTCAATCTCATTCAACCGATTCAAGGTATCATCTGTGTGTGTATGCATGCCCAACCCCCTTGAATATATGTCTGTTCTGAGCTTTGAGTATAGCATGAGCAGGGATCACTCACAATGAGAAGAGATACATGGATACCACCAGCATGGGCCATGTCTGTTCCATGCTGGTGGTATCCATGTATCTTATGTTGTGACTGAGAGACTTCAATAGTTGATCAAAGCATAACCATCTATTGCAATGATTATCCTTCTCACTTTAACCTACGCCTGTTTACCAAACAGCGGACTAGGCGGGAGGATGCACTACGAGCATCCTATGCACCTCTCTCTACTGAGAGATGCTCACTCGTGAGATGATTCCAGGAACATCTCTGGGGGATCCCAGAAGCTCAACTGGACGGGAGGCCCGGCATCCTGGATCCTCTGCTGATTCTGCTGTTTCCACGCTTCATGCCGCGTCATGAGGAGCGCCTTGACCTCCGAAGTCGAGCGACATGCCGCCAGTTTCCGATCCCCCCAGCGTCCCGCGAGCGTCTGTGCGGCTTTGCGGTCGGCCTGGTCTGCGTAACCACAGACCAGGCACTTGAAGGTTTTCTGGTTCGGCCGATTAGCGCGATCGACATAATGGCAGCGGGGGGCATTCCTGAGAGGAATAGGCGGCTCGGACCGTGTGGGCTGCCATGCCCTGTTTGGCGGCGGCCCAGGCCAGCTGCTCTGGGATATGCCCCAGGTGAGAAGCATACAGATAACTGTTCATCACCCTTGCTTTGAAGCGCATCGAGGCCACATTGAGGTCCTCATAAATGAGTCTGGCATCTCGATGATCTTTGACCAACGCATTGACCGCCCGGTTGATCTCTTGCTTGACGTGACGGCTCAAGCGTTGCGACGTTTCAGAACTTGTCGAAGGAAGCTTGCCCTTTGGGACGCCTTTCTTTTCCAGACAGGCTCGCAGTTTCGCCTTGCGGCGACGCTTTTCCCGATCGTGCTTGTGCTGTCGGGCCATCTTGCCATGAAAA
Source organism: Ktedonobacter racemifer DSM 44963 (assembly GCF_000178855.1). Lineage (GTDB taxonomy): Bacteria > Chloroflexota > Ktedonobacteria > Ktedonobacterales > Ktedonobacteraceae > Ktedonobacter > Ktedonobacter racemifer. The sequence goes on from NZ_ADVG01000003.1 coordinate 488,683, forward strand.
CTGCCATACGCTTTATTGGTGGAGGTCGTGAGGAAATGGGCAATGCCCACATCGACGCCTACTGTAGGGGCGTCAGGCTTGGTTTGAAGAGGAACGTCCTCGTCAAAGGAGAGCGTCAGCCACCAGACTCCATTGCGCTTGTGAAGTGTTGTGGATGTATTGAGCGTGCGGCCTTCGAGTACTCGTTTGTGATAGGAGGCGAGTTTGACTGGGACTCGAAGCGGATTCCCGACATCTAAGGTGGACACGCGCAGCCAGTAGTCGAACGTGGAGTCCTCCGACTTCTCGACCACCACCACGTTGACATTGGCTTGGATGACTGGCACACGCAGCACAGGGAGATCCCATTCGGTCCAGGTCGGTTCGCGGCGTTTGAAGGCGGACATCCGGCCTTCCGCCTGAGCCTTGGCCTGAGCGTAATCAGCCACATCTTCCAGGTACGCCTGATAGGCGTTCGCTCGATTCGTGCGAACGCTTTTGGCAATGCCTGCGGCTTGCTGTATTGCCACTCGATGCAAGCGGTCGGAAAGATCGGTTTTGAAGACGGTTTCTTGGTACTTGTCCGGGCTTGTCTCGGCCTCGCAAAACAGGGTGGTGTACTGTTGGCACAGCGGCAAGTAAACCGCCACAAGCTGATCGAGCGCCTCAAGTTTGCCAGGATTGGCCTCAATGAGACGGATATGGGTCACCGCTCGAGTGATGGTCTGCTCGTCTTCTTTTTGCGCTTGCGCTTTTTTTTCTCATCAAGCGAGGCTTTTTGGGGCTTCTTGCTCACGGGCGGGTCCATTCTGCTGCAAAGCCGCTAGCACTTGTTCCGTCTTGCGTTTGGCTCGTCTGCGACCATAAAGACGAGCGCAAAACGAGGGAATGATGCTGATAAAATCGCCCATGAGATCATCGTCGGCGGTATCAGCGGTGTTGACGATGACCAGTTTCCGTCCTTGCATAGCCAACAAGGTCTGAATATACCTTCCTTTTTGCAGGAAAGAAAAAATGAGGATTACTTACTGATATGAACATCTTGCTTCATTCCAGCTTCATAATGCCCTGGAAGATAGCATACGAATTCAGGCTGAGTTCCAGCAGAAAATGATGGGAACGTCACGGAGAGTGTTTTGGTCTCCCCAGGATGAATCGTGTCAATGGTCGCGAGCGCCATTTTGTCCATATCGCCCATTGGCATCCCGTTCATCGCCCCTTCGGAGGATGGCATGATCATAAACTCATGATCCGTCTTGCCCGTATTTGTGACTGAAAACTGATAGGCTGTGCCTGGTTGAAACGTGGAAACAGATGTCTCAATCTTAAACTCAGAAAGGGTCACATCAATCTTGTGCGAGCCCGAGGTACTCGTGGAACTTCCACATCCAACTATAACAAGAGCAAGAATGAGCAACAGAACGCAAGCAAGAGAACGCTTCACAAGAAACTCCTTCAATTTTCAAAAAATGATATCATCTCTGTTATCTTATGCTTCACGAAAAGAAGAAACGACGGATATAATCAGATGCGATAGAGAATGCACGAGAGTAGCTCGCATCAGCTTTCCTCTACGCTTCTGCTCTTTCTCCTCTCCCTTTACCCATACCCGGTGGGTATGGGTATTCCTCCCTATGATACTACCTCATGAGTGATGGCGCTGTCAACCCCTCTATGGGGGGTAGAGGAACGTTTTCAGGCGAGGAAGACGACAGAAAGGCATATTTCTTTCATTCAGAGGAACGCTCGCTCTTGACGGTTCTCTACATCCTTGCTAGTATATGAGCACATATTCACATAGAAAGAAGAAGCTGGCATGACGAAGAGAGATACACTTCAAGCTATCGATGCGGAAGCAGTTGAAGCATCTCGCGTCGAGGCGCTTCCCGAAGCCCACCTTCAAATGATCGTCGAGACCTTTCAAGCACTCTCCGATCCTACGCGCGCTCGCATTCTCTATGCCCTGATCCAGCGCCCTATGTGTGTCCGTGATCTTGCCATTCTTGTTGGTGTCTCCCCATCTGGGGTTTCGCATCAACTACGTTTTTTACGAGATCGCCGCCTGGTCAAATCACAGCGCGACGGCAATACCATCTACTACCAGGTAGATGACCACCATGTAGCCGCCCTTTTCAAAGAAGCCGACTATCATATCGATCATGTCAGGCGTGGGATTCCTGATCATCCCTATCCATGAGAGCCATAGCTCTTCCCACCCATACCTCAGGCGGCTCTCGCCTCTTTTTTGCGGCTCTACCTGAACAAGTGAGCACATAGTCAATAAAAAACTGATAGAGAGAAACCAAGGGAGTGCAATGTTATGCAGGTTCTTCAGGCCCCCAAAGCAGGTTCCATCATGGCTATTGCCGCCCATCCCGATGATATTGAAAGTTGGTGCGCGGGGACACTGGCACAGGCGATTGACCAGGGTGCAACAGTGCGCCTCCTGCTCGTGACATCTGGTGAGCATGGCTCTTCTGATAGAGCCATGCAGGCACATAAGGTAGCGGCTCAGCGCGAGAAAGAGGCACAAAAGGCGGCCACTATCCTTGGTCTGGCTGATGTTGTCTTTTTGCACTACCCGGATGGAGACGTCGAGGATACGCATACGCTACGTGCCAGTCTGGTGGAATGGGTTCGCCGCTGGCAGCCATCGGCGCTATTCACCCACGATCCAGAGCATCCGTATCCTGCCTATCTCTGTCACCGGGATCATCGCATTGTTGGTCGCGCGGCCCTGGATGCCGTCTATCCATTGGCTCGTGATCACCTGGCTTTTGTGGAACAGATACAGAGTGGGCTCAGCCCACATAGGGTCAGCGAGGTCTGGCTCTTTGCGAGCAATACAGCCGAGAGCTATGTAGATATTACGGCTGGATTTGAGCGCAAGCTGGCCGCGCGCCTGGCACATGTGAGTCAAACGCCTGATCCTGTTGCTCTGGCTATGGGGTGGCGGGCACGTTCGGCTGCCATAGGCAAGTGTGCCAACCTCGAACTCGCGGAAGCCTTTACGCGGCTTGAGCTGGACTGAGGCATGCTGATGAAGAAACAGGAAGCGCCCTCTCTTGCAGTAGATGCCCCTTGCTCTCAGCAGACGCCTCCATCCAAAGGTTGGCTGTACGGGATACTGGGCGCGCTCTTTCTTTCTAATAGCGGAACGGCCTTACAACTGGCTGCTCAGGCATGGTTTGTGTGGAGCATCTCTCACCGCCCTGCCATGGTAGGGCTTCTAGGACTGGTTCAGGCAACACCATTGCTCGGTGTTCCCTTGCTGGGAGGCTTGCTGGCAGATCGCTTTCCACGGCAACGTCTCCTGTTCGTGACACAGGGCTGCTTAGCGCTACTTGCCACTCTCATGGGAAGCCTGGCGCTCGCTGGCTTACTCTCGCTTTCACTGACGCTCGTGTGTGCAGGCGTTCTGGCGTCCGTGAGCGCCCTGGACAATCCTGTTCGCCAGGTCTATCTGCCCGGTGTGGTCGGGATAGACCAGCGAAAACGCGTGGTAGGACTCAATGCACTCACCTACAATGTCGGGGCGATTGTGGGCCCGGCTCTAGCAGGGCTATTTCTCCCCCTCGTTGGCGTAGGCTGGTGTTTTCTGCTCAATGCGCTCTCCTACCTTGCGGTCATTGCCTGGCTTCTTACAGGACCGGTGGCCTCTCCTCGTTCTGTCCACATACAGCAGGAACAGGGATCGCAGAAAAGAGGCGCTCGCCATAATCTGGCATCGACCTGTTCTGCACTGATGCTGGTCGCAGTGGTGAGTCTGCTCGGACGTTCCTACCCCACAGTGTTGTCCATTGTGGTTAGCAGAACCTGGAGCGGTGGTGCACAGACGTATGGTCTGCTCGCAGCCCTTCCTGGTGTAGGGGCAGCGTTGGCAGCCATCATAGTCGTGTGGCTCCTTGGACAGCGTCAGCGGGCGCATTCACCCTGGATTGGAGGCGTATTGCTAGGCATCGCACTGACCTGTGTTGGGATGGCAAGGTCTCTCGTTTTCGCGGGTGGTGCGTTGCTGGTAACAGGTGGGCTTGCCACAGCAACGATGACGCTGCTCAATGCGAACATCCAGAAAACAGTCCCCAATGAGATACGTGGTCGCGTCATGAGTCTCTATACCTGGCTTGCTGCGGGCATGCCCATGTTGGGAGGGTGGCTCCTGGGGACGCTGATGGAGCGATTTTCACCTCAAAACATGCTTGTGATAAGTGGTATCGCCCTCATAGTGGGCACACTGCTCATCAGTGGGCAAAAAACGGGAAACCAATTGACACACACTCTCCTGGAAAGAGCTATCCACAATGACCAGGATGCTTAAAACACCTGACACACCAGTCAGAATCCCTCTTCGCCGGGGCCGGTGTCGACAATTGCTGATCATGTTCTCTGTCATTGAACCAGAACTGATTATCACAAGCAACAAAGGAGGTAATATCCATCGGAGGCAATACCCATCGTTGATGGATATTGCCTCCTTTGTTAAAAGAAAAAAGAAAATCCCTTACCGTGCAAATCCGTTCCGTTGCTCCTCAAAGGCCAAATAGAAAATAGCCCTGGATATCCAGGGCTACGTGCTACTTTGAGTGTCATCGGGTAGTGCCGTGTTCTCTTCGCACAGGGGTACAATACGTGCAATTTCACTCACATTCCTTCTACCTAGAGTATACTGAGCAAGCAAAAGGCCCCGGAGCGCAACCAGAGCCTTTTGCCCACCAATTTGGGCAAACTTTGAGAGAACAAGAATCAGTATAGTGGCTAAGTACAAGAGTTCGCTTCCCTATGCTGCTTGTCATGATCGAACCAGGGAAGATCCCCATCCAAGATGAAATCTTCTCCTGGTTCTCACGTGCATGAACAGCATTCCATTGCTGGCTTTGCCTGGCCAGCAACTACTCGGAGAGATCTCTGGCAGGTTGTTCGTGCCATGCTTGAAAGCAGGCTATTCTAGGATCAACGTATTCCGCGTGAGCGCCTCGTGCGCTTTCACTCCTTGCGCCTGACTTCTACCTGACCATCACGAACTCGCACATCATAACGAGGGGCATTGACGGTGGCTGGCCCAGTGAGCACTCGCCCATCACGTAGACAGAAACGAGACCCATGCCAGGGACACTCCACAATCGCTCCTTGTAGTGTCCCCTCGTCGAGGGGAGCCCCTGCATGGGGACAGGTTGCAGAGATCGCATACCACTGTTCTCCCAGCCGAAGAACGAGGACTGGGACACCAGCCGCGGTCACCCGATAGAGCTTATTTTCTTCGACCTCTTCTGCTGAGAGCACCGCTTCATACTGTTCACTTCCCGCTTCCCAGGCAGTGTGATTGACACCAGTCCCTTTGACAAAGACAAGATCGCCTCCCAGATAGGCCGCATACATGACAGCGGCTAACCCAACCAAGCCGAGTACCGCTGCAGGAAGGCTTTCACCCGAAGATTGCAAGAAACGCAGTACCAAGGAAGCAAGATAGAGAAGGGTCGCAGTCGCATTGAAGACGGCGTGATACAGCCCCACCCGTCGTTCTGCTCCATAGGTATCACTCCAATCGGTCAATCCAGTCACGATTGCACCAAACGCCGCAAGAAGGCCGAGCAGAACGGTGACCTCCGCACTACGAGCAGCCCAGGCAAAAGCATTAGGTCCGATGATCCAAAGCACATCAAAGATAGCCGTGAGCAGCCAGGCAGTGATAGGAACATCAGTGAGCGCCGGATGCAGGGGATGCCCCAACCAGGTCCCAGTGAGGAAGCTTTTGAGGTGCCGAGGCGGTGTGCGCTGCGCTCCCACCAGAATCTGGATGAGGTGCTGCAATTTCTCACTCAACCGTTCTACAAATGGTGATGATGCAGGAGGGGTTTCGTCCATGATATCTTACTCCTCTCGTGTGCCTCATAACGTCATAACCAAGAAGTCAGTCAACAACCCGAATGGGTCCTTGTCTATCTCTATACCATAGATCGAGAAGAAAGTCAAATAATTCCTTGACTTTCTTGACTTTCTTGTTGGTAGCGTGATAGAGTGAGAGAGAAGGGAAAGAAGATATGCAGCAGACACCAGAGGACACTTCCTTTTTGAGCAGTACTCGCGGGAAACTGGTCAGACTCTTGCGTCGATCCAGTCATACAGTAGAAGAGTTAGCCGAGCGGCTTGGTCTCACAGACAACGCGATCCGTGCGCAACTCACGGTATTGGAACGAGATGGGTTAGTCCAGCAACAGGGACAGCGTCGGAGCCGTAGTAAGCCTGCAACGCTCTATGCTCTTACCCCAGCCGCTGAGGGGCGCTTCCCCAAAGCCTATGGTCTGGTGTTACATCAGCTTCTAGAGACACTCACTGACCACCTGACCACTGAGGAGATTGACCTGTTGATGCGAACAACGGGTCGTCGCCTTGCAGCCTTGTGGCCTTCCTCGCCAGAAGAGCCAGCACCTCGTCTGGAGCGAGCACTTGCGCTCCTTGATGCTCTGGGTGGGCTGGCAGAGTTGGAACAAGGCGAGAACATATACATCATCCGTGGCTATCGCTGCCCATTGGCAGCAGTTGTGCCGGGGCATCCAGAAGTGTGCCACCTTCTGAGCACAATGCTTTCAGAGGTCATTGGAACCTCTGTCCAGGATCAGTGTGATGGGAGGAAGGCAGCTCCCTGTTGTTTCATCATTCATGGTATGGCGTGATCTGAAGAGCATAGTACCTCTTTGGACTTAAGTTTGGGTGAAGATTATTCTTGACATTGTCTAAAGAAAAGACTATAGTATCAAGGAAGATTAGACAATGTCCAAATTATCGACAAGAAAGACCAGAGCCACTTTGGTCGTCTCCCATGCGGCCCCGCTCGAAAAAGGCTCCCTTCAAGGCAAACCTCAGGAGAAGAGGCTCGCACCAGAGGGCTCCAGTGAACGAGGCGTAGGCGGAGAAGAGATAAAAATATGAATGCATTACGAGAAGAAGAGAAAAGCCCAGGCCAACGTTTACAAGAAGCCCACCTCAAGATGACACGTCCACGCCTGCTCGTCTTGAGTCTGCTCCACGAATTGAAAGAACACTACTCTGCCGACGAGATCGTCAATGAGCTGCGAGCACGTCAAACGCCTTTGCCTCGCGCATCTATCTACAATGCCCTTGATGCCCTCGTGAGCCGAGGGCTGGTGCTACGGGCTGATGCTGGTCCGGGGCGTGTCCTCTATGAGAAGGGCGGCACCTGGCATCATCATTTCGTCTGTATGAGTTGTGGGGCGGTAATCGATGTCCCTTGCCTCAAAGGAGAAAAACCGTGCTTACTCCCTGAGCGCGTCCCGGGAAGAGTCGAGGAGGCGCAGATCATTTTTCGCGGCTACTGCCAAACCTGCCTCTCAAAAGCAGAGGAGAATAGCCAGGGCGAAAAGAGCACACAATGAACTGCTGCTCGATGGCTACGCATCAGCCAGATTAAAGCCGCTCTTTCCTTCAGGAGATGTGATGGGACGTCTCCTGAAGGAAAGACAGTTGTCCGGATAAATGGCCTCCCATGCACCATATTCCCGCTTCTGCTTGTTTGGTGTATGTACTCACGCCACCTCGCTTTCTCACAGATTTGCATCTCTTTTCACCAGAGAAATATTCTCCTCAGTGTCACCGCTCAAATATCCCACAACCCGTACATTGCATTTTTCTCCCTTCACATTTTCTGTGCATCTTTCACGCAAATTGGTCTGTCGACAAACCATTCTCATCGCTTGCGAGGCTTCATTCTACGCAAGAGCGTGACCCTGTTCTTTCCAGGCGGGAGCGCCCTGATGGAATGCAGCCCAGTATGCCAGCCAGACTGCTCTCGAGAAAAGTTTTCCCTTGTTATCTTGACAATGTCTAAATTACTTGCTATATTAGACATTGTCTAAAGTAAAAACACCTTTCGTCGAAAACCGATGGGTGCCTGGCCGACGAATCGAAGCTTTCCTGACGAATGAAGAGCATATTATTCGACTTTCTCGTAGACTGATGATGAGAGGAGGCACCTCTGTTCAACAGAACAAGACACGCCTTTCGGCTGTGGAGCAGATGATGGGTTCCTTCCGTGAAATCCATTTGACGGAAAACAGTCCCCCAGCGGCTCTGGGTTTCCCAGGTCAATGACCTGTGGCCCAAATACAGCGCCAGTTCCCCACGACACGTAGCCTGCCAATGGGAAAGAGAAACATATGGCCAAACACCTCTTCATCATTGACGATGATCAGGAGATACGAGCGATTTTGCAAGAGTTGCTGGAGGGTGAGGCATATGAGGGAGAGATCGCGAACGATGGCCTGATCGCCTGGGAAATTTTTTCCCACCAGTGCGAACGCTATGAGACGGTCTCGTTGGATTTGACGATGCCACGGATGGGCGGGATCCCGCTCATTCAGATGTTACAGCAGCGAGCAGATGGGGGCTGCTCCCCATCATTATTCTCAGTGCGGATGGCGATGCTGTTTAGAAGGTCCTTGGGATGGGCATTCGACATGCTCTGACCAAGCCATTTGACCTGGAAACGCTTCTGGCGCTTGTGACCATATGCCGGGGAGAAGGTTCATCATCTCCCACCACAGCGAGGCGAAGCGCAGAGGAATAGCTCGCTCGCTTTCTGGCTCACTGGCGGAGGAAGCCAATCTCAGAAGAGGGCTCTCTCGACTTGCGAGCGAGCATGAGAGCCCGCCCTGTTTTTGATGTGCAAAATGCGAGGAGGTTGAGACCTTGGTAATGTCTAGTAAAAAGTCACTGCAATCGAAGGGAGAGGAAGGAAAAGATTCTTCGAATCTGACTGATGCTGAGAGGTTGCGAGTACTGGCGAAAAGTAAGCTGCTGGATAGCGCCAGCGAAGAGGTCTATGATCGGTTTACGAAATTGGCTGCTATGCTTTTGAATAGTCCGGTGTCTCTCGTTTCCTTGGTGGATAAGGATCGGCAGTATTTTAAGAGTTATTATGGCCTGCCAGAACCGTGGGCGTCACAACAGCAAATGCCGTTATCGCATTCCTTCTGTCAGTATGTCGTCTCTTCCAATCAGCCATTGATTGTGACAGACGCGCGAGAAAAGGCGTTCTTGGAGCATAATCTGGCGATTCCCGATGTGGGAACCATCGCGTATCTGGGGTTTCCGTTAGTGGTGGAGAATCAGGCGTTGGGAAGCTTTTGTGTGATTGATACCAAGCCACACGCGTGGTCAGAGCGGGAAATCGGCATCGTGCGGGAACTGGCCAGTTTTGTGACCACCGAGATCGCGCTTCGGATCGAAATAGCAGAGCACCAGCAAGTGACGGAACGATTGCAGGAGAGCGAGCAGAACTTTCGCGTGCTGAGCGAAACCGTGCCGCAGCTCGTGTGGACCATGTTCCCCAATGGCCGTCGCGATTACGTGAATCAGCGCTGGTGTGACTACACCGGGTCCACGCGTGAGCGCATGCAAAGCGATCGATGGGCTCATTTTCAGTTCATCCATCCCGATGATCGCGAAGGCAACCGAGCGTTCTGGCAGCATGCCCTCCAAACAGGTGAACCTTTTGAGAGCGAACATCGTCTCAGAAATGGTCACACAGGGACGTATCGCTGGTTCTTAGCCCGCGCCATGCCCGTGCGTAATGAAACCGGCGAGATCGTCAAGTGGTTTGGCACCGCCACCGACATCGATGAGCAGAAACGGGCCGAGCAGCAGCTCAAAGAAAGCGAGGAGAACTGGCGCGTGCTGGCCGAAACGATGCCGCAGCTGGTGTGGAGCACAGGACCGGACGGAGTTCACGAATACACGAACCAACGCTGGCGTGACTACACTGGGCTCACACCTGAGCAGGTACAAAACAACAGGTGGGCTCATCTCCAACTCATCCATCCCGACGATCGTGAAGGCACCCGAGCGCTCTGGCAGCATGCCCTGGACACGGGAGCCATGTATGAGCACGAAGAGCGTCTCAGCAATGGCCAGACCGGTGCGTATCGCTGGTTCTTAGTCCGCGCCATGTCGATACGTGATGAAGCAGGCCAGATCGTTAAGTGGTTTGGCACCTGCACCGACATCGATGACCAGAAACGGATGCAGGAAGCCTTACGAGAGAGCCAGGAGCGCGCAAGCGTCCTGATGAACTCTAACATTATCGGGATCTTCGTCGAAGAAGGTGAGCAGATTGTGGACGCCAACGACACCTTTCTGCGCATGACCGGCTATACCCGAGAAGACTTGCGTGCCGGGCGCATCAACTGGAGGCACATGACCCCTCCAGAATATCTGGCTCGGACCCAGCAGGCCCATCAGGAGCTGGCCACCCAGCAGTCGATGACGCCCTATGAGAAAGAGTACGTGTGTCAAGATGGCAGTCGCCTTCCAGTGCTCGTGGGCGGGATTGTCTTCCAGCATCACCCACTCCAAGCGATCACCTTTGTGCTGGATAACTCCGCACGCAAGGAACTCGAACAACGCAAGGATGACTTTATCAGCATGGCCAGCCATGAACTGAGGGGCCCGCTCACAGCCTTGAAATTGCAGACCACCTTGCTGCGCAGGCAACTGGCAAAGCAGGGCACCCAGGCGTCAGCGCCTGCCCTTTCTAGCATGGAGACCCAGATCAACAAAGTCACCCGGCTGGTGGAAGAGTTGCTGGATGTCTCCAAGATTCAGGCAGGCAGACTGGAGTACGTTCAGGAGACAGTGGATCTCGATGCGTTGCTCCGGGAAATCACCGAGACCTTGCAACAGAGCAGTCCGAGCCATACCCTCGTGGTGCGTGGTACTGGGGGAACCGGCCTGATCGGGGATCGGGACCGACTCGGACAGGTCTTCACCAACCTGATCAGCAATGCCATCAAGTATTCTCCCAACGCCGAGACGGTCGAGATGGACCTTTCCGCCTCCGAAGATGCGGTCACGGTCTGTGTCTGCGATCACGGCCTGGGCATCCCACGAGAGCAGCGCGACAAGATTTTTGAACGCTTCTATCGCGTCTCTGGTCCCAACCAGAAAGCCATTCCCGGCCTGGGGATGGGCTTGTATATTGTGGCAGAGATCGTCAGGCATCACGGAGGAAGCATCACAGTGGAGAGCGAAGTCGGGAAAGGCTCCACTTTTCAGGTGACCCTTCCAATGAAGAGGGTTTGACTTTCTGGTTTCCCCTTCCCTTGGTGCAATAATTGAGTATGGTCGGCGAGAGGATTGCTCCTACTCGCTTGTTTCTCGAATCTAGCAGATCATTCCAATAGAGCGCTTGTAGAGCGCTTGAGGTCAGAGCAGGTACGCATTTTCGCCACCAGGGATTGGGACACGTGAAAGGGAGGTTTACTGAACTATGTTGAAGACAAAGCAGACCAGGTGTGTCACTCCTGCGTCGAGTGGAACGCTCCTCACTCTTCTCGAGACGCTTCCTGATGCCATCTTTTTCATCGATGACGCCGCGACGACTGTGTATGCCAATGCGAGCGCCCAGACTATCACCGGAGCCACACGAGAGGACTTATGTGGCAAGCCATTGTGGCGCGGCGCTCCCCACCTGGTGAGCACCTCGCTCTACCAGGCCGTCCAGAAGACCAAACAGACCCGAGCACCAATCGAAGTAGAGTATGTTTCTCCCGTGACCCGGACCTGGCTGCACGTGCAACTCTCTCCGGCCGTTGGCGGACTCCTGTTGCATGTCCACGAGCAGAGAGAACCGTTGCCTCGCTGGGAGACGTTTGTCCCAGACGAACACCTCGCCGATGATGTCCTGAAGAACCTGTATGTCGGGGTCGGATGTCTCACGCCCGAGGGGATCTTGTTGGAAATCAATGAGGTCCCGTTAGCAGATGCGCAGATCCGCCGCGAGGAGGTGATTGGCCAACCGTTTGCCCAAACCCCCTGGTGGTCCTTTTATCCTGCGAGTCAACAGCAATTACGCGCCGCCATCACACGTGCCAGCAGGGGAGAAACCGTGCGTTTCGAGACTCTGGTTCACCCCAGGGAAGGGATGGACCTTCACCTTGAGGCAACGATCACTCCCCACGAAGAGGTGGACCACCACGTCGAGTACCTCGTCTATGTCGGGACCGACATCACCGAGCGCAAGCGAGCCGAGGGAGCCACCTATGCCCTGATGGATGCTCTCCCCCATCGGGTCTGGATCGCCAGATCCGATGGGTCTGTCACCTACCACAATCAACGCTTGATCGACTATCTGGTGATGCCCCTCGACCAGATCCAAGGGGATGGCTGGATGGTGGGGGTGCATCCTGATGATCGGCCTCAGGTCCAGGAGGCGTGGCAAGCCGCCATCCAGACAAGGGGACCTTATGAAGTGGAGCATCGCCTGCGAGACGGCATCAGCGGAGCGTATCGCTGGTTTCTGGCTCGAGGCGTGCCGCAGCGCAATGCCCAGGGCACGATCCTGCACTGGTTTGGCACCTGCACCGACATTGAGGACCAGAAGCGGATCGAGGAAGCGTTGCACCAGAGTCAGGAGCGCGCGAGCGCCCTGATGAACTCTAACATTATCGGGATCAACGTCATCGAGGGTGAGCAGATTGTGGACGCCAACGACACCTTTCTGCGCATGACCGGCTATACCCGAGAAGACTTGCGTGCCGGGCGCATCAACTGGAGGCACATGACCCCTCCAGAATATCTGGCTCGGACCCAGCAGGCCCATCAGGAGCTGGCCACCCAGCAGTCGATGACGCCCTATGAGAAAGAGTACGTGTGTCAAGATGGCAGTCGCCTTCCAGTGCTCGTGGGCGGGGGCGTCTTCCAGCATCACCCACTCCAAGCGATCACCTTTGTGCTGGATAACTCCGCACGCAAGGAACTCGAACAACGCAAGGATGACCTTATCAATATGGCCAGTCATGAACTCGGGACCCCGCTCACCGCGGTAAAGATGCAGACCCAACTGGTGCGAAAACGACTCGAAAAGCAATCCCATCACGAGGCTGCCACCGCGCTTTCCAGGGTAGAGGGGCCCATCAAGCTACTGGAGCGCCTGATTGGAGAGCTACTGGATGTCTCCAGGATCCAGGCGGGCAGACTGGAGTACGTCCGGGAGAGGGTGGACCTCGGCTCGCTGCTGCGGGATGTCACCGACACTATGCACCACTTCCATCCAAGCCATACCATTGTGGTACGTGAGACCGTGCAGACCAGCCTGATCGGGGATCGGGACCGACTCGGACAGGCCTTCACCAACCTGCTCAGCAATGCCATCACGTATTCTCCTGACGCCGAGACGGTCGAGATCGACCTCAGCGCCTCCGAAGATGCGGTCACCGTCCGTGTCCGCGATCATGGCCTGGGCATCCTACAAGAACAGCGCGACAAGATTTTTGAACGCTTCTATCGGGCACCGGATCTGAGCCAGCGAGCGATCCCCGGCCTGGGTATGGGGCTCTACATTGTTGCCGAGATCGTCAAGGGCCATGAGGGAAACATCACGGTGGACAGCGAAATCGGAAAAGGATCGACCTTTACGGTGACCCTTCCCAAGAGGAGGGATGCTTGACCAGGGAACGAACTCCACGCACGACCTGTGACACAAGGGGGGATTCCACTTCCAGCTACGATGCAGGCCATGATCCGTGAGGCAATGTGAACACTCGCACCTATCAATGATGCGGCTCCCTCGTAGGGGCCACATCATTGAAACAAACTCACTTATACCACCTTCTGGTCCCAATCCACTCGATAAGAGTAGATCCAGGCGAGCGAGTTCGAGCTGGCGAAGTGTTTGAGGAAGAATGACATCATCAGATCCCGGAACCACAGTTGGACCGGGTTGGACGCCATTTGATTCCGGCCCCTGTTCCGCGCGGACCGAACGATTTTCTCAGCCCTTTTCCGGCGTAGCCGTTCATACATGGCAAATGCCTTCTCCAGACTCGTCATATCACGAACGCATTTGGCCAGTACAATCGCATCCTCCAGCGCCATCGATGCCCCCTGCCCAGAACTTGGGGCCGTCGCGTGTGCGGCATCACCAACGCAGACAACGGGTCCCTTGTGCCATGCTGGCAGGGAGGGAATATCGTAAACCGGGTACACGCCGATATCGCTCTCAGTCGCATGAATGATCTCCTGAATAAGAGGATCATCCTCGCTGAACCAGGCAAGAAACCTCTTTTTCCACTCGTCGTTTGTTATCGTGCTTAACTCGGTTTTCCCTGGCTCTTGTGGTGATGGAGAATTGATAAACCAGTAGATCTCGCCCGATGCCTTCACGTGATATCCGAAGGCTGCACGCTCACCAAAGATAAAGTGCTGTACGCCAGGAGTCGGTGGAATGGTCGAATTATACGCGAATCCGCCGTAACCCATTACCCCAGTGTACAGTGGTTGGGAAATGTGAGGTACCATGAATTGACGCGCTCGGGAATGTATTCCATCACAGCCTACAAGCAAATTACCGCTGGCTATCGTGCCATCCTCGAAAGAGGCGCTTACCTGCTGCTCATTGACGATCTTGATAGAACTCAGCCTTTTGCTGAAGTGTATCGTGATTCCTCGGCACATCGCTTCCTCACGTAGGATCCTGTTCAAGGTTCCTCGTGTGATGATAACACTCTCGCCTCCCTGACTCTTTGGGGCACCATTGTGTATCTCCCCAAGGTGCTTGCCTTTCCCACTCCGCATAAGCATACGAGGAACAGGAGACCCCTCCGCTTTAACGGGGCCATCCAGCCCTAGAGACTGAAGTACATCGAGACCATTGGACGCCATGTTGAGAAAGAGACCCGCGTAATCATCGGGCCTGCTCCGTGCCTCATAAATTTCTGCTTCAAAGCCTGCGCGCTGCAAAAACATCGCTACAACAGGGCCAGCGATGCCGCAACCAATAATTAAGGCTTTTCTCCTGCTTGTTTCCATGCATTCCCTTTCTAGATACAGAATTGTCTCCTAGACAGTCTTTTTCTCTCTTCAGTATCTTTGAAGGAAATATCTGAATGCATCGTTTGCCAGACCAGTGCCCTCGCTCTGCCAGTGTGCCATCCTTGCTATTGTGGATGAGCTGATGCCCCTTGCTTCTTCGTCTGCAAATAGGCCCACCAGGGCTTCTCAAAATCGCCCTTTCATTTCTGACGGATCATAAACGGCCTTTCGGGGAGTGTATGGTGTGGTGGGTTCTGGGCAAAGCTCAGAACCCACCACACCATACACTCCCCTCTGAGCGCTGTAGGCGCGAAAAGCCAATGAAGAAATTGACGTTGAGAACCATGATAGGCGCATAGGCATGTATATACAAAAAATAAGTGATGATATATGCCTATACAGATGAGGCATACAATTGTTTTGAAGGAACTGGAGATGGGTAGATGTTTTAGAGCGAAATTTCAGAAGGGAGGGAAACCTCACACCCAGCTTGAACAGCATCACAGCGGAAGATTTCCAGGAGGAATAGAAGCAATGCATAACACCCAGCTTGAACAGCATCACAGCGGAAGGTTTCCAGGAGGAATAGAAGCAATGCACATATTTCTGGTCAGGTTATTGCGCTGGCTTGGTTTTACTATTACTGGGTTAGTGAGTCTTTTTATGATTGGCCAGATCATTCTACGGATCAGAGGCAGGCTTGACCCTAAACCTATGCCTCCCCGCTTTGCATTCTACCTGAACTCGGCGTTCCGTCGCAGGCTTTTTGGCTCTTTAGAACAGATTGTAGAACGTGCGGGCGTAACCCCTGGCATGCGCGTGCTGGAAATTGGGCCTGGACCCGGTCACTTCACAACGCTCCTGGCACGGCGTGTTGCTGAGCAAGGCAAGCAAGGCAGTGTCACCTGCGTTGAGCTTCAGCCCGAGATGATTGCTAGGCTTCGTCAGCAATTGCATAGGGAGCAGGTGAACAATGTAGAGATCGTGCAAGGCGATGCTCAGCAGCTCCCATTGCTATCAGCAAGCTTCGATATGGTCTTTCTTGCGACGGTCATTGGTGAAGTACCGGATATGCCAGCCCTTTTCAGTGAATGTGCACGAGTGCTCAAACCAGGCGGAACGTTGGCGGTGACTGAACAACTCTGTGATCCTGACTTCCGCCTTCCGAAAACTCCTCGAAAGCTCGCTATCAACGTAGGCTTGCAAGATATGGGATATAGAGGAACTTCCTGGTGGTCCTATACGGCCAGTTACCATAAGCTTGTCGCATAGCTATTTAGACGTGATCCATACCGCTACACAGCTTGTGCCTCTTTCCAGCAAGGAAGAGCTGTCAGCGCCGATGAAATTCCGAGCCGAGTGAAGGGAGAGTTGCTTCAATGGCTGTGCGCGTTTAGCACGCTTTTCACGCGGCGTCAAGGCCGCTCCGCTTTCCCTTGACGCCGCGTGAAAAGCGTGCTCAGAGGATTGATGTGCCATTGAAGCAAAAAATGATCATTGCTTTCTCGCTTTAAAAAGCTGTCATTTCAGGTTCTGTTGCGAACATTGTTGCGCTCGTCCCAAGGGAAACACTTCAAGCAATGCTACGGATAAAAGATGCAGAAGATGGGTTCCTTTTCGACATGCGTTTCCACTCCTATTTTTTGGCAACAGAACCAACAAGGCAATTCTCTTTGGAGAGAAGGGGGCATATATGAGACACCAAACTATCCAACGCCTATATTGGACAAGCAATCGCTTCGTTACATTGATCATTGGAATCGCGTTTATCCTCATCGGTGCCATTGGCTTTTTTTATACTCCGGATAGGGCAATGGGCAATATGATGGGCTTCGATATTGATTTTGTGCATAATTGTGTTCACTTGTTAACGGGAATTGTCGCTCTGGCTGTTTTTTTTACTGGCTGGCCACGCCTCTTCAATCGAATCTTCGGCTTCATATACCTTCTGATGGGACTCGCAGGGATTATATATCCAGGACTCTATGTTCATGACTTATTCTTGGGGGCCATCCATGCCAATGCGGCAGACCATATCCTGCACGTGGTCGTAGGAGCTATAGTTACTTTCATGGGCTATTTTGTGTACGATTACTGAACTGAACGTTTGCCATGTCCATCGATATTACCTTAGCCTCGGGCGGCCTGGTAGAGGTATTGTCAACTTGTTCGTAGGAATAACTTATATTGATGAGGTAGAAAGAAGAAAGGCGTTGAAGAGCAAGAAGAGGTGAAATAATACAGCGCATCCCTTTCGCGTCTGTCAGGATCGTTACGGTCTTACTCTCAACCGTAGCCGAAGCCGTCTTGATCACTGCGCCGCTTGTTCCGCCACTATTCCCTCCACTGCCGTTGCCATATCCCCCACTTGTAGATGTGGGTGTCACAGCGTTCGATTGAGGAGTTGTTGTAGATGAGCTGGAACTATTATCGCCGCTGGCTGTACCACCACATGCTGCCAGGAAGAGCAACAACACAAACGCCATACTATAGAGAAGAGTATACTTTCGTAAGCTCATAAAATGTATCCTCCAGAAGCACAGATCTTTAAGCGTTGAATACAGGGACTGTCGATACAGAGAAGTAATTCACTTCACTCCAAAGAAATACATCCGTTCCCTGAATTACACCTAAAAATTTCTTGATCCCCAGCACCTGTAGCAGGACTCGAACACCTCGGGGCGAACGAGGGCATGCATACGCCAACCATTGCGGTGGAAAACCAGGTCTCCGACCGCCAGAAGAGAGTCCTGGGAGTCCACAACACGACCAATCGATCGGCCTTCCAGGGGCGCATGGAGATCCCCAGCGCATCCATGCGCTCGCGCATGTAGGGGATCCAAAGAAAGGTAGATTTTCTCCAACGGAAGGCTGGCTCTGGTGTCGATTCACCTGGAACCCCGCTGCTTTCGCGCGGGGAGCTTCAGGAGAGTCATTTGTGTTGTGAAAAAAGCCATGAGAAAAAGCCCGTCACGCGCAAAGGGCTGGTGTCAAGCGAATATACGTAAGGCCAGACTCCATGTCCCTGCCCGGCAAATTCGGTATAGTGAGGATGGCCTCCCGCTGCTTGAATGGCCGCGATCATCTCGCGTGATCCTGAAACGGGTATAGTGGGATCCATAGAGCCGTGGAAGGCCCAGATGGGCGAGTTTTTCAGAACCGCCGCCTTCGATGGATCACCCGCGCCCGCGATGGGAGCGGCGGCAGCAAAGTACGTGGGCCAACGTTCAATGGCATCCCAGGTGCCCAGGCCCCCGTTGGAAAGCCCGGTAATGTAGAGACGATTGGAGTCTACACCGGTGTACATATGCTGGAGGGCATCGAGTAATTCTTTGGTCAAGAGAAGAGGAGTACTAGGTTGTGAGGGTTGAACGTAGGAGCCTTGATGCACATCCACATTGACCCACTGCTGAGATGACTCCATCTGCGGAATGACCACGAAACAGGGCCAGTTCTGCTGGATATGCGGATTGCCTGGTGCGTTGTAAATGGCGCTCCAGACGCTCGCATAGGGATCATTTACAAGGAGTTTCTCATTCTGTGCCAGCGTATTCCCTAGTTGGCTTCTCTCGCCTCCTCCATGTAAAAGCAATACTAGTGGATATTTGTGTTCAGGGTTATAGTGTGCAGGGATGTAAAGATAATACACAAGAGCGTCTCCTTGCGAGGTAAAGACATGCGCCGTATATCCCAGGTACGAGGTTGCTGACACGCCAGAGGATGGTGGCTGGGTCTGGTGCTGCAAGATGAGCTCCCTAGAGAATGACTGAAACGCCGCCGATGTGCTCAGATAGCTCCAGAGACTATACAATAGAAGCATATTAATACAGGATAAGACAACACATATACTGAGTGCTTTCCACGCGACTTTCCTTTTCATCCCCTGACCTCCCTGAAATTTATCGTTTGGCCCGGCTCTATCTATCGGGCGTGTCTCTTGTCAGGCAAGGAGCTGCGCCCGACAAGCCTGCTAGCTACTGGAATACACATGAGTAAGATACATGTTGTGGCGTGTATCGCTTGCGTATCAAGCGTGGCATTGGGTACAAAGGACGGCCCAGTGGCCGATATGAGAGCATGGAGATAGACCTGCGAACTGCGATAATGGACAGATGATCCGCACCTGTTCAGGCGGGAGCGCGAGAGCCGCTGCCACTTACGCCTGGTATGCAGGGTCTGCGTCCCAATGCGCAGGACAAGCCGCCCCTCTTCATCGAAACAGGCCGAGCCGATTTACACGTAGAACCTTTTGGAGCGGTGTTGAACACGTACAAGAGGGCCGTTGCCCGCGCCTAGCCCTGATACGCCGGAGGTTGAGTCCGATGCGGTGTTCATCCATGCACCAGGGTTCGATTTGTGGTTGCGGATACGCCTGCTGGATCTGTTTCACCTGCTCTGGCAACTCCTGTTTAAAGGCTTCTTGCTTATTTCTATCGGCCTACGTGAGCGTCTCATGAACGGGCACTCCCAAATCCACAGCGAAGAGCGTCAGTAGTGCTCACGCAAAACGGGAATCGTTTTTGGAACGACACGACCAGTGAGCAACGAACAGCACAATGGGATCTGTCCTCATATCCTCTCTCCGGTTATTTTTCTTGAGCAATTTCCTTTGTAGCAATCAGATACGGAATCAATATCCACGAGAATGGAGACTCCCATTACGAGGAAGGCCCAGAGACTGATCTCAACATGTCCTTTATGCGTGAGCAAGCGTCGTATGGCTTCACCAATGACCCAACCCGCCGTCGCGAGCAGGAGCAGGGCCTCTAGAAATGCAGACAGGTTCTCAAATTTTTCATGCCTATTGTGGTGCGTTTCATCGGCTGGACGGGAGGAAACCCGAACCGCAAAAAGAGTCATCAAGGCAGCGATCAAGTTGAGACCTGAATGGGCCGCTTCAGCCAGAATGCCCAGGCTGCCAGTCAAGATTCCAGCCAGCAATTTTATAGAGGTCAGCCCAAGGGCCGCTCCCACAGAGGAGAGCGCGACCAGCTGTTTCTCTCGATGAGGATCGTGCTCTTGATGGGTATGAAGTCTCTGTTGTGTCGTCATGATACGTCCTTTGTGGATCGTGTGGTCTGGGCAACGTAGGGTGAAGAGAGATGTATTTCGACACGCTACCAGGAGGTTGCCTCTTCCTGACCACAAAGACTATTTCTGTGGAACGAGATGCATAGGCACTCCCGGGAGTGCATTGTACCCGATGTGCTGCCTTCTTGTTTAGAGGAGGCGGGAAAATTATATTTCTAGTCGATAAAACTTTTTTTTGCAGTGCTTAAAAATTAAAACAAGATGAAAAACTCGGAAAAAGTGCGCTTTTCTGCTCCTTTTACCCTCGCCAAGCCAGGGAAAAGGTTGTATTATTTATGCAATGAGCAACGGCAAGACATGGCGCCCCCTTGTGACACATCATATTCGGGTCGCTCCAACGGAAAATGTATTCTGAGCCTACGTCTTGTGGTCTTGCTGCTCTCCTGGCGACGCTTCGTCTTTCAAGGATGGAAATGGAGGCTTGGTTCAAGCCTGTATGACGAAAGGATGACATGAAACAGCACTCATTGCGTCTGTATATGTTTTTATCGATTGCCGCCGCGCTGGTAACGATGGCCGTCAAATTTACTGGGTATCTTCTTACTGGTTCAGTTGGACTGTTTTCTGATGCTGCTGAGTCCGTGGTCAATCTCGTGGCAGCCCTGGTGGGATTGTGGGCAGTCACTCTGGCAGCACGGCCTGCCGATGAAGAGCATACCTATGGTCATAGCAAGTCGGAATATTTTTCCAGCGGTGCTGAGGGCGCACTAATTCTCATTGCAGCGCTGGTCATTGCCTATGAAGCCATACCACGCCTGCTTCACCCCGAACCTATCGAACAGGCCTACCTGGGACTCAGTTTCTCCGTGCTCGGAGCGCTCATTAACGGCGTGTTAGGCTGGTTTATGTTGCGAGAAGGCAAGGCGCAACGTTCGGTCACCCTTCAAGCTGATGCCCATCACTTGTTCGCTGATGTCTTCACGACCGCAGGGGTCCTGGTGGGTGTGCTTCTGGTTGCATTGACGAAGTGGTACATTCTTGACCCCATCGTTGCGCTTGTGGTCGCTGCCAATATCATATGGACGGGAATCAAACTTTTACGACAAACTGGTTTAGGATTACTTGACACGGCCCTTCCACCAGAAGATCAGGAACAGATCAAAGAGATTTTAGCCACCTATCAACAACAAGGCATCAAGTTTCATGCTCTACGCAGTCGAATGGCAGGAAGGCGCCGCTTTGTCTCCTTCCACGTGATCGTGCCAGGACAATGGACGGTGCTCAAGGGGCATAAAGTTTGTGAAGAGATTGAGCGGGCCATACGCGAAGCCTTACCAGAGAGTACAGTCTTTACCCATTTAGAACCCAAGGAAGATCCGGTGTCGTTTGAAGATATCGAGCTTGATCGAGAACCTCACCTACTCTAACCTATGTGCAGGTGAGATCGTGAGCGTGCCTGAGATCTCCCATGTGAGGAAGTGCTAGCACCACACGTTCATCGTCATAGTGTGCACCAGTCAGAGAAGGGCTGAGAATGCCAGTGGCATCATTCTCTCCTTTGGAGAATCAGCCCTGATCCGATGATGGAGCATTGGATACGTATCTGCGACCGTTAGAGAAGAGGACGCCTGGCGCTATGACCTTCTCGGGTGCAATGACCTCGCCTTCTGGCTGTGTGCCGGAGGATTTCTCCTGGCGGGTGTGGAGATCTCTGTGACGCCTCCACGAGACCACCATGATGCGTGAACATCATTCCCGTTTTCTCCACCGATCCATCGAGGCAGTGAACAATCCTCGACACATCGAAACCCATTTTCGCAGCCCTCAACTTCACTTGAAGAAGTCATCGATCCTCTGAGTTGTCAGTGCAAAGCGTGTATGGTTAAGCCTCTACTGGTTAAATTCCAGCCCCTCTGGCCTACTTGCGGACGCCAGCGAAAGATGGCTGAAACGCTGGACCAGAAGATAGGGTGGTATTGCATCTCTACCCCTCTATCCAACTCTTCTGGCAGACCCTCTCTACGAGGGAAGAGGGACGAGATGCTGTCCCGATAACTCGTCAGCAAGTATCCAGGTGAAGTGGAGAGCCGTATGCCGCTACAAACGGCAAGTACTGGTTCGGAGAGGAGGGTACGGGCGATCCGGTAACGGGCGACCGACCCCTAACCACAACTCAGATGAACTAGCTGATGCCTCTCTGTTTGAGATGAACAAAAAGATACACGCCATCGCCTTCAAGGCAAAGGCGCCTGACCCCTAGGCAGGTTGGTAATACAACACAACGACACCGGAGGGGTGCGTCTTGCTGTCCACCAACTTCAGGTTGACACGCTGCTCGATGTTGGCGAAGAGGGGCTTGCCGGCGCCAAGCACAAACGGATGAACGAGGAGATGGTATTCGTCGATCAGGCCCAGATTGGTGAGCGCCTGGACGATACTGGCGCTGCCGTAGATGATGATGTCCTTGCCCGGCTCCTGCTTCAGCTTCTCGATCTCTGCTGGCGAGATCTCTCTCTCAACCGTCGAGTTGTTCCAGTCGGCCTTCTCCAGCGTCTTTGAAAAGACAATTTTGCGCATGGCGTTCAGTTTCTTTGCGTAGGCGACCTCGTTGGGATCGGCTCCTGGTCGGTCAGGGACGTAAGGCCAGGAACCGGCGAAGCTGTCGTAGGTGGTGTGGCCCAGGAGAAGGGTGTCGGCTGCGCTAACAAAATCGTCTTCGTATTTGCCCATTGCGGCATCGTAGATGGCTCCGATCCAGTCCATTTCGCCCTTTGGCCCGGCAATATAGCCATCGAGGGTGACCCACATCGTCATTTTCAGTTTTCTCATGATCTTACTCCTTCATCATTTCGTATCTTCATGGTCCTTGCAATTTGCAATCGATGTTAGTATCCTCTTCCAAATGACGCTTTTGAAAGCGGAAAATGCAGACAGGGAGGGCCAAAAGAGCCATTCATCCCTCTCCAGAGAGGAAAGAGGCTGAAAGTTCGGACAAGGGGCACTCCATCCAGCATTTGCGTCCGAACTTTCAGCCCAATTTGTTATCATTGAGTCTGATCTATCCGAATCTTCAGCCTATTTACTACTTCAACCATGTTTCTAGGTTGGCAGAAGGAGCACAACAAGGAAAAGCAGCCGACTTCGCATCCGAATTTACAACTTCTGCACGCAATCATCCGCCTCTGGCGCGGTTTCTCTTGTTGTCAATGGTTGAGTTGCTCAACATTCGTGCCGATTGCTCACTCTACACCTTAAAACCTGCAAGGATCTTCGTGCTTTTTACCATGAGCTTCAGATAAGTTCACGTATGGGGTGCATGTCAAAAGTCGATGTTACCCATGCTTAGTTTTGCTCGTGGATTAGTCATCATCGTCATCGTCATGACGGCGATGTTTTCGGTGGCCTCTGTAATAATCATCGTCATCGTGGTGACGACGATTATGATAACCCCTGTCAGGGTTATCCCAGTAATCACCTCTGTACCTGTAGCTATGCATGTTGTCCATACATTTGTTGTCTATTCTGATCGAACGGATACATGTTCGGGTCCTTTCTCTTCACGAGAGACGCTCCATTTATTCAGCATTCAAAGTATATCCTCCTTCTCTGAGAAGGTCCTATGAGTTGTGTAAGCTGAAGCTGAGAGGATAAATCTCTTCTCAGCTTCTTATCAAGTCGTCAGACGATGAGTTAGCGTACAGAAGGAGCGTTGCGCATCACGGTCGGTTTTGTTGTCTCTTTCCGCGTTATCCTCAGGAAGATGCCACCAAAAATCAACAAGAAAGCCATATAGGCTCCACCCTGAAGAATATTTGGGGCATCAGCATAGCCAATCAGGCGACAGAGCGCTCTGCCCGCTCCACCTGCTCTGCTTACTTACCTAAAAGCACACTCACATTACTTTCTTGGTATTGTGCTCTCCTGGTGAACAACCTTATTTCCCAAAAAAGTTACTTGAGTGTACTTAGGCAGCGCTTTCCAGTCCTGAGTGGCATGGCAAAAACGTTCCTCATTCTTTCCCAAAAATTTGGGGGGACTTATCTCTTCCTCTTGTAGGACGATCCCTCCTCACACCTATGCAAAGAGTTATAGCGGCTTTACTTGCTTGATTTGTTAAAGCGAGTTTAATACTTTCATAATATTTGCTATGTAACATATATTGGTATGGCATAGATTGTAGTCAATCAAATGTAGTAAAGGTAAAGGGCGTTTGATACCGCGTCGATATTCCCTTTGCCATAACGAGTAATTTTGTTGTATTAGGAGAAGGTAACATGAGCAGTCACCACCACGACTCAGATCACTCGCACCACCACCACGACTTAGATCACTCGCACTGTTGTAGCCTTGGCGAAGATTATGAGCTCAATATTGAGGAGCAGCGCAAGCAAGGCTTGACACGCCGCCAGGCGCTAACAGCTCTTGGAGCTTCTGGATTGCTTATCGCGGGTGGCGCTATATCAGCGGGCCCGGCCTTTGCCGCTACCACACAGACCTTTCAGAACTATCAGCCGCAGGGCAGCGACGATTTTGATGGCTTCTTCTATATTTCTGGCGACCACCATATTCATACGCGCTATAGTCCAGATGCGAAATACGCCGTGCAGCGCCAGGTGGCCGAGGCGAACTATCACGGCCTTGGCTGGATGGTGATTACCGATCATGGTGGCGCGGCCCATAACAAGCTCAGCGTCGATCTGACCTATCCCGACGTCGTGCGGGCTCGCGAAGCCTTCCCGAATATGCTGGTCTTCACCGGCCTGGAGATGAATATCCCCGGTGGCGAGCATGGCACGGTGATGGTTGAGCCAACCACTCAGGAGCGGGACCAGATCAAGCAGTTTGAGCTTATGTATGATGGCGCGATTGTCCTCAATAGCGAAGAGACGGCCCTGGCAGGTCTGCGCTACCTGGATGGCCTCTCGCCCAAGCCGCTATTCTTCGCCAACCATCCCGCGCGTCGCGGCCTCGACTCGCCCCATGAGATCCGCAACTGGAAGTCAGCGGCCCCCGACGTAGCTTATGGCTTCGAGGGCGCGCCCGGTCACCAGGCGGCGGGCCTGATCCGCGACAAGGACGGCAAGTTCATTGCCTACCGTGGTTTTTATGGGAATACGGCGGAGGCAGGTGCATTCCCTGGCTATCCCCCGGAGAGCTACTTCACCTATGGCGGTTTTGACTGGATGACGGCGAAGCTGGGTGGCCTGTGGGATTCCCTGCTGGGAGATGGCCTGCGCTGGTGGATTACTGCCAATAGCGACTCGCATAAATACTATAATGACCTGCAGGATGTCGATAACACCAATTATAATACCGTCGGCTACGTTTCCGAGGCTGACCGCTACTTCCAGCGTCCCACCTATGGCGACTTCCGCCCCGGCGAGTATAGCCGCACCTATGCAATCGTCAAAGAGCAGAGCTACGGCGCGATCATGGGCGCTCTGCGTGGTGGAAAGAGCTTCGTCGTGCAGGGTGACTTGATTGACCGCCTTAAATTTACTGCCGCAGCAGGGCGCAGCCACCAGGGGGTTGAAGTCAGCCTGGGTGATACGTTGAACGCAAAGAAGGGCGATGATGTCACCGTGACGATTAAGGTGCGTGTGCCTTCTGCCCCCAACTGGAACAAAGCGCGTCCGAACGTGGACCATGTCGACCTGATCGCTGGCGACATTAATTACCTGAGTAAACAGGCGGGGCTGGATAATCAGAACAACCCT
This sequence comes from Ktedonobacter racemifer DSM 44963, assembly GCF_000178855.1. GTDB lineage: Bacteria > Chloroflexota > Ktedonobacteria > Ktedonobacterales > Ktedonobacteraceae > Ktedonobacter > Ktedonobacter racemifer. Next base: position 514,233 of record NZ_ADVG01000003.1, read on the forward strand.
AGTACCCATGTCGTGCGCACGTTTGGCAAACATGATTGGCACGAGAAGTGGGAGCAGGGTGGACTGGTGCTGACGATGGAGCATGTCTTCCGTCGCGTCGATCATGATTTCTATATTCGCCTACGTGGAACCAATACCGATGACCGTCGCCCAACCCCCAAAATGGACCCCGATATGCGTGGCCAAACCGGTGCAGGCGAATCCCCCTGGGATGATCTGTGGTTCTACTGCAATCCCATTTTTGTACAGGTAAAGTAGAGTTTAGAGTAATGATGAAAATAGAGCGGATGTGCCGGCCGGCACATCCGCTCTATTTTCATCTTCCCAAGACGCATGATGCCCTGGCAAGCACCAGCACGGATGAAACAGAGTGAGATGCTTGACGAGTAGACACCAGGGGTAGACTCTCATCAGAGAACGCTTCCCTCCCTAAGGTTGCAAACTTGATCAAAAAGCTGTTCCAGGGCCTGTACTGTACCAGCACTTATCGTTCCTTTGGGGATACCATGCAGCGTTTCCCTTCGTAGCTCGTTTGGTTTTTGTATTCTACAAGAAAAACTCTTCTTTTTCACCTCTTTTTTTAGAATTGGAAAGCCCTGCGTTTTTCATGGCTCCTTCCTGCTCTGCTGTTCATAGGCCCGCGAACTGAGATATTCGAGCGCAAAATGTTGGTGCTCTTAGCCAAAGACGATAAAGTAAATAAGTATTGAGAGAACTATCCTGTAGAGAGCAAAAGGGATCAACTTTACTTTCTGAATGAGTTTCAGGAAAAAGTGAATGACGACCAGTGAGCACAAGAAGGCGCTTGCAAACCCAACGAGAAAGAAAGGGATGGCTTCCGGCGTGATATCCTTAAAGAACAGAGAGGTAATCCACGGGCCGTCGGGAGCCTTGACACCACCGGTCAGTCCGGCAAGCACCGTTCCACCCACAGTCGCCCCCAGGAACGACAAACACGCCAGGCCGAGAATCATCATGATACTCTTTCCCGAGGTACTCCCATTGGAGCGGAGCGCGACAAGCGTTGCCAGACCAAGGGAGAGCAGTTCGAGGGTGAGGGCAATAGTCAGTAGGATGCCCTGTTTTGCGCCCGCAAGGAAGCTGATACCCATGAGCAGGCCATCGATGAGGATATCCATCCACACCAATAATAGCAATCAGGCCAAGAGACCGACTGGTAGGGTTGGTACTGTGCTTTTCCACACGTTCCGTCACCGTTCGAATCAGGAGCATGAGCACGATACCGATCGCAAAACCCACAACGGTTGCGACAGGATCATGCTTATTGACCAGTTCAGGGAGCAGTTCAACAGCCGCTGCTGCGAAGACCATGCCTGCGGCAAAATGTTGGATGCTACTTCCTACGCGGACCAGGCATCCGAAAGAGCGCGATGCAGCCACCAAGAATCATGGCGGCAACAGGGAAGGCCGTAAATTTCAAGATATCGACTAATACGCTATCCATGCATATCCTTTCTGAAGCCAAACAGATGCAAGAGGTCTAGAACGGTTCATCGAGCCATAAAGCACTCCTCTTATTTATCCGGAGCGCTTTATGGCCTGCGAGAGAGCGATGCTCAAGACAAAGGCTCGTTCCATAAAGGATACAGCGTATGGCTCGGTTTGGCGAGGGTAAAAGCGGCATAAACACGCAATTTCTCGCGATTTTTCATGTTCTTTTAATTTTCATACATCATAAAGTTAATTTTTATATGCTTTAAATATATATTTTTACACTTTCTATAGACATGCAATCCTCTAATCAGGTACAATGATGACTGTGGGAAGTGCCGTTTTTCTTTTCCAGCAGCCTGCGTTGCTGGAGCGCTGGATAGCACGCCTTTTCATCTTTTGTATGAATTACCCTCTACGTGACACCTGCTTGCGATATGAATATATGACGAGGAACTGCTGTGCCAACACACGACGATCACTATCACCATCGGCAAGACATGCAGCGTGAGAAAATGCTGGTGGCTCTCTCCTCTGTTGGGGCCGCTATTGGCCTCACGACGCTCAAACTCATCGTTGGATTATTGACCGGAAGCCTGGGCATTCTGGCGGAGGCCGCCCATTCTGGCTTTGATCTGATTGCTGCCCTCATGACTTTTTTTGCCGTCCGCCTTGCATCGCGCCCTGCTGATCAGACCCATCATTATGGGCATGAAAAGATTGAAAATCTCTCCGCGTTCCTGGAGGCGTTACTGCTGTTGTTGACAGCAGCCTGGGTGATCTATGAGGCAGTGCGGCGTCTGCTGTATCATGAAGGGCATGTCGAGATCAGTATCTGGGCATTTGTAGTCATGGGCATCTCCATTGTCGTCGATGTGACGCGTTCGCGCGTGCTCTTGCGCGTCGCGCGCAAGGTGGGCAGTCAGGCACTCGAAGCAGATGCATTACACTTTAGTACTGATATCTGGAGTTCGGCGGTGGTGATTGTGGGCCTTTTGATCGTCCTTTTGACGAATCTCTTGCATTTGCCATCCTGGCTCACCCAGGCTGATGCGGTTGCAGCGCTTGCCGTCTCCGGCATTGTCATCTGGGTCAGCATTCGACTCGCACGTGACACGCTTGATGTGCTCCTGGATAAAGCGCCACATGTCTTGCTTGCTCCCATGACGCAACGCCTCCGCGAGCGAATCGACGATGCCACGTCCATGCATCTCACGGTGGGGAGAAAGGAGAATATGGTGGAGCAGACTCTCTGTTCATCCGCATTGTTCTCCTCTGACACCGAAAGGCTTCAACGCTCTCGCACCTGGCTCGACGCTCATTCCAGCAGCCTTGGGAAGACGCGAGAGTGCGTAACGTGTTGCCAAGCTTCATGTAAAACTCTCAATCTCGAGGTTGAGGCTTTTTGCGATACGCTCCTCGTTCTCTCACAGAAATCCAAGCATACTGAGCCTGCTCTGATCCATTTCTGCCTATACACACTCTCCTGGCTCTCTTTCTACCCTCTATTCTTGCATCTGTGTTGTATCGTAGAGGCGTGATCCAGAACAAGCCTGGCCAGCTTGGATCGAAGATGCATGCATGCGACCGGATGCGAGATCTGCCGAAGCCTGGAGAGTATTCTCACTTGTCCAGGCTCCCTGCTCGCGAGAGCAGGAGAGAGAGAAGCAGCAGAAGGAGAAGATTTCTCAATAGATGAATGGTACAGTGAAAACAACGGAGGGTAGACCAATGACGCACACAACAGCAGTATATGCAACACTCGATGACTGGATTGCACACGAGGCGATCCCATTCTCGCTCGATTCTCGCCTGAACTTCAATGCCGCCGTTGATACGGTGATCGACTCACTTTGTGATTCGGTAGCATTGCTTGGCTTTGGAGAAGCACTCCATGGAGGAGAAGAGCTGCTTGTTCTTCGCAACCAACTCTTCCAACGTCTTGTCGAAGCCCATGGCTACAGTGCCATTGCCATTGAGAGCAGTTTTCCTCGGGGACCCATCATCAACGAATACGTGCTTGGCCGAGGTCCGGTATCCTATGAGGCATTGCAGGATACTGGATTTAGCCACGGTTTCGGAAAATTCGAAGCCAATCGAGAGCTTGTCGAGTGGATGAGGCACTACAATGCTGATCCAGCACACCAGACGAAACTCCAGTTCTATGGTTTCGATAGCCCGACCGATATGGCCGCAGATAGTCCTCGCCAGACACTCCACGTTGCGCTTGATTACCTCAGCTTAGTTGATAGTGGAAGTTCCCAGGAGTATCGAAATCGCATCGACCCGCTGCTAGGACAGGACTCTGCCTGGGAAGATCCGGCTGCCGCGCTCGACCCGACGCAAGCGATAGGTCGATCACCGGAGGCAACTGCACTGCGGATCGAGACAGAGGAGCTGATTTCAGAGCTGCGCGTGCGTCGTCCCGAACTGGTCGCAAGGAGCGATGAGCGCCGCTATCGAGAAGCCGTCCATTATGCTGTGGTGGCTCGGCAGCTCTTACACTATCATGCAGTGTTAGCGCAAACGTCCGAGAAACGCCAGGAGAGACTGCTCAACATACGTGACGCCATGATGGCAGAGAATCTAGCGTACATCGTCTCCCGTGAACAGGGGCGAGGCAACGTCCTGGTTTTTGCCCACAATAACCATCTCAAGCGTGAAAAGGTGCAATGGCAATGGGGGAATGAGACGGTGAGTTGGTGGCCCGTTGGATCTCATCTTCATGAACTGTTCGGTCGCCGCTATGCCGTCATCGGCTCAGCCATAGGCTCCTCGCCAGCCAACGGGGTCGGCCAGCCAGAAGCCGGGACGCTTGAGGCGCGGTTTACATCCGCTCCCGGACCGGTGCGGTTTATTCCCACCCATCAAGGGCAAGGGCTTCCTGTAGAGGAAATTGCGGCCCTTCCGATTCGCTCTGGCAGTAAGAAGAACAGGAGTTATATGGAACTACTAGGCGCCCAAAGCTTCGCCGATTTCGATTGGTTCGCTGTCCTGGATACGACGGCATACGCCCCGGGGGGGTGGCCATATCTCGAAGGCTAGAGCGCATGTTCTGAGCACTAACGTTCTCGCCTTTGTGATGCGCGGACGCTGAGTTATCAGGCAAACAAAGAAGCGGAGAGCCTCCGTTTTGGAGTGGTCGCTACCTAAGGGAAGCTCAGAATGCGTGTGAAAACCACTCAAAGTGAGAGATTTTTCACGTATCCTGGGCCTCCCTCTACGTGGGCCGCTCTCTGGCTTTTTGAGGTCATCAGAACCCACAGAATTATGTAGATTCCTCCATTTCATGGGTCTTCCGCTCCTTTGGTGAATGATGAGCTTATTGAACAAAAACTATGTGCTCTTTGAGCAGAGAACAGAAACCTTGCTCTTGTCCTAGTGAAGAGCTTTCACCATATTCGCGGAAGATCCAATTTACCTGAGAAATGACAATTATCCCAGCGACGAGAGAAGCAATGATTTGCCCGCGTACACGCATGTCCTTTGACTCGATAAACCGTAAATCCCAGCATTCAGTTCTGTGACACTCCGCATCGGCTAAAGCCGAGCAGCTTCTGACACTGTGCCGTAGTCGGGTTCGTGAGACAGGTGGCGTAGCCACTACTCAAAGTGAACCCGTAGTTGGGACGCAATATCTGGGAAAGACGCGCCCATCCGGCGCCTTCTCCCCTGGGCGGTGCCATGCCCGTTGGCATGATCTCCACGCCTGGCCGCAGGGATGGATGGTCCCATCTGGCGTTTGGCATCCTGGGAGATCCCAACACCTGAGTCTTTCGACTCCCTCTTCGCACGTTGCGAACGAGCATGAGGCTTTTCCTTCAACGGTTCTTGCGTCCGCTCGATCAAGCGCTGTCCGACACGGATACTGGCATTGCGGTCGGCATGATCGCGCATCTGGCATTGTGGGCACAGACAGAGTGCGGCACCGGAGGTGTAGCCTTCCACAGGGTGTCCCTGGTTATAGCGAATGACAGCAGCGTGACAGCGATGGCATTCTCTGCTCGTATTGCGCGGATTCACACGGCAGGTGATGATGCCGCCTGCATGCCAGGCTTTGTACGTTGCATAGCGGAACATGCGCCCCTTCATCCAGTAGGCGCGTTTGCTATTGCTCCGGCGCGAATACGTGCCCTTCTCCGGTTGCAGGTTGCCCAGATGTTCAAAAACCAGGATGCTCGCCTTGTGCTCGCTGGCGAACTGGACAATGCGAGCGCTCACCAGATGCGCGATCTGCTCGTCCACGTGCCTGATCTTCGCCCAGAGGTCGGCATTGTCCTGTTCGTTCTCGGCGATGAGACCAGTCTGTGATCGGTTGCGTGCAATGCGTCCAAGCAGTTGTTTCCTACAGCCCGATACCGCTGTGCCATTTCCGATGAAGGACGTAGCCAGGATGGTGCCGTCAACTGTCTGGACACTGCACACAGCGAGATGCTTGTCGAGATTGAGATCCACCGCACAGAGACGTGTCTGGGCGATGGTGAGTTGCTCTCCGCTCTTTGCGGGAGTCTCGAAGGTCTTCTCAATGGGAGTATGCAGCCACCAGCGATCCCCCTTGCGAACAAGCTGTGGACTGCCCATCGCGTACCCATCGGGGAGCTCGCGACCGAGGATGTGGACTTTGAGCCAGGACCAGCACGAGCCGGTCCAGACCTTGAGCACGATACCATGCCTATGACGCTCATGCCAAAGGCTTGCGTAGAAGGGAACCGACTTGTTCCATGATCGGGGTGGGACTGGTGGCCGCTCCCGAAACGGCCTCTTCTTGCGCTTTTTCGTGTGTTTGGCTTCGTGTTTCTGCTTCCGTGCTCGCCATGTTTTGAGGGAGGAGAAAAATGCGCGGGCCGAACCAAGGGCCGCATTGATGGCGGCGCGTCTGAACATCGCCGGGATATCTGGCGCGAGATCGGTGAGCGGCATGATCGGATGGGGGCTAGACTCCGTTGCATGCGTAAGTTTCTCCAGGGCCGTGAGGGCCTGCTTGTTTTTGAGGGAAAGGAGACCCTCGTGCGCCTGAATACAGTCGAAATAAAAGGCCACGACGCGATTGAAGAGGGCCTGATTTGCCGCGAAGTAGGCAGCATACTGCGGCGGATAGTGCAACGCCTGCCTGATGGTTTTCGTGGCTTTTGCCATTTTCAGGACCTCCTCTCACAAAATAGATGGTATCTCTCGTAGAGAATACTCTGCTGATGTGAAATTGTCAAACATGTGTTCTATGAGTACTAGGTTTGATAAGGGCTCAAGCCCAATAACACGCCTCACCACGGTCTAAAGAACCGTGGCTTGCGGCGGGCTAAAGCCCTATCCTGTCATTCTGTACCACTCATGAAATTGACTCATATGTTGTCCGAAAAGGGCTTAGGCAGATAGTTATTTCATATGATGAGGTCGTCTCAGCAAACGAGCGATTTTGAAACTGCCGAGCCGCCCTCTTCATTATCCAATTTTTCCTGCTGAATTTTGGGATCTACACCCTGCTCATCCCGTCCCGACGCCAGTGGCAAGCAACGCTGCGGGCGCTCTGGGCGGAACTCCAGGCTCGCAGGCGTCCTGCTCCGCTCAAGGCTCGCGTTTGAGCGCCTCACCAGAGCCTATTGTGCACAATTGTTCGTCTGTTACCTTTGCCTCGCGCAGATCGGCCATCTCGAAGATTGCCAAGGTGAGCCTCGCCCCGCTGAGGTCAGCCTGGCGCAAGTTCGCGCCAATGAGGGTCGCCTTGCTAAGATTTGCCTCTGTCAGGTTGGCTCCCTCTATATTCGCCTCCGTGAGAGTCGTCTCCGTGAGGTTCGCGCCGCTGAGGTCGGCCCCTTGCAAATTCGCTCCATAGAAATACGCCTTCGAGAGGTCCGCGCCGCGCAGATTTGCTTGGCTGAGGTCAACGCCGCTGAGATAGGATCCTCGCATCTTTGCGCCAGCGAGTTGCGCATGTGAGAGATGTGCTTGCAGATCGGGATGGCGGGCGCTCCCTCTCTCGCCTTGAGAGCCAAGAGCGTCATGGCCTCCCTTCGCCTCCCCGAAGCTCGAATCACTTAGATCAGCACCCGTGAGATCGGTACCGCGCAAATCGGCCCCCCTCAGGTCGGCGCCCTTCAGCGTCGCGTGCGAGAGGTTAGCCCCGGAGAGGTCGGCGCGATAGAGGTTCACGCCGCTGAGGTCGGCCCCTTGCAAATTCGCCTCCCTGAAGTTCACACGCCTCAGATCCATCTGGGCTAAATTGATCTGCGGCAGCACTATCTTCTGGAGATCAGCCCCGACCAGGGCCTTGCTTCCTTGCAGAGCATCGCCAATCAGGGTAGCGGGGAGGCCGTTGTGGACGAAAAACTTCAACATGCTCAGCTGCTGATCGCCATTTAAGGTCTTCAGCACCTGGCCCAGCCGTTGCTGTGCGATCTGCGAGATCTCTGGATTGTCGGTGAGTAGCGTGAGGAAGTAGGTCTGGAAGACCAGCTCCTGCATCATCGCCATCCATTGCTTCCCGCTCTGATCCTGCGTGTACATTTGCCAGGAAGCCAGACCCAGACTGAACAAAATGGCGAAGACCAGCGCGATGATAATTTGACTAGATGTATTCCCCCCGCTTATCAGATTGATGAGGAAGGCTATGACGGCAGCAAACAAACCAGAGAAAACAGCCAGCGTCGAGGGATGAGACACAACCTGGCTCATACGAAAAGAACGCTTCATGCCGTTCGCGACTCCTTCCATTCCGACCTCGAACCTTTTCTCTCAGTATAGCATCTCGTGGCGAAGCTCGAACACCACGCCGATTTTCTTCGAGTCAGCTTTTTGCCCATTAATACCAACCCGACGGTTACAGTTTCCGTGGTAACTTTCATCGTTATCACACCCCCAACTAGCCCCGCTACTCTTTCCGCAAAGTGGTAACGGCAGCGAACACTTGCTAATCTGCCCTCCACAACGCCACGGCACCAACTCACGGCGACCAGACACAAGATATTCCGCACGCATGCGGAATATCTTGTGTCAACATCTCTGCCGATTACAAAAAGCGATCATTTTTGGCCGGCATTTTGCTCATGCAGTCTAACACTGAAAGATTTTTTATGTCAAGCCTTTTTGGATTCACTACATACCTCTTTTTATCCTTATCCTTCCTTTACTCGTTAAGTTACCTTTCAAAGGGATATGAGGCAGCATTGTCTTCTCAGCACCCGGATAGCGCAACCAGCTCAAATCCAGTTATTTACAACTTCCAAGAGCAGTCCCACCCGATAGGAAGCGATTTTTCCAGACATCGCAGTGTCTAATTCCACCCTTCAGTGCGAATTTCCACTCCTCGGTGCAAAATCGATCTAGCCTTCAGTTCATTTGCCAAGACAGTGAGCTTCTTGTATGCTTTTTGGAGATCTGCTACCTGAATTGAAATGGTTTGTACAATCTCCTCCTTATGATAGAACAGTAACCTTCGACAAATCAGCTTCCATGCCTTTGAGCGCAGCATACGTTAACTTATCCATCATCGCGCCATCAAAGTGAATGGATTTAATGGGGTTAGACCAGAGAGACCCCGAACGGAAAGACACATTTTTGAGTGTCGCGCCCTGAAACGAAACGTCATTGGGTGCCGCCTGGTCAAACGTGACACCGAGAAAGGTCTGCCCATCAAATCGCTGTCCGCTCAGGTCGGAATAGTGGAAGTCCACGCCGAGAAAGGTACAGCGTTCAAAGGTCGTTTTTCGCAGGTCGGTCTTCGTTAAGTTGACATCAGTCAGCGTGACGCCGATAAATTGTGCTCCAACCAGCCCCGACTTGCTGAAGTTGGTGCGCACAAGGATGGATTCACGGAAGTTCGCGTCCACAAGGTCAAGAGTGGAGAAGTCACAATCGGTCAGATTGGCGCCAGCAAAATTGGCTTCACGGACATCACTGCCCCGAAACGAGCTCCCGGTTACGTCTGCGCCCGTAAAGTCAGAGCCGCGCAACACACTCCCTTTAAAATTCCCTTTCTGCGCGATCACGCCCGCAAAGTCGCTCTGTGGCAGGTTGCTCGCACTCAGGTTTATTGACACCTGCCGCTCCAGCGAGTGAGAGAGGTTGGCAACCTCCTGGACGGTTTGCTCAATGTCGCCGATACTCTCAATGGTCATGGTCAAGGCGGTTTCATCATCCTTGCCCTCGGCTTTGAGTTCACGGAACCGCTCCTGCACATCGGAGAGCAGATCAGCCTTTAATTCGGTCGCGCTTTTTCCACCATCGTAGGGAGCAAAAACGCCGTTGACATAGTTGGTCAATTTCTCAGTCATAACATCACCTTTCCTTTACAAGAGGTTATCCAGTACGCGCTTCGCGTACTCCCAGTTGCGTTTGTTGCGATCGTACGTAGCTTTCCCTTTTTCAGTCATCCTAAAGTATTTCCGCCTGCCGCCTTGCGATTCATCGCCCCAATACCATTCGATATCCCCGTCCACTTCAAGCCGCCGGACGCTGGAGTACATGGTGGCTTCCTTTAATTCATAGTCACCACCCGAGCGCTCAGCAAGCAGCTTGACAATCTCGTAGCCGTAGCGGTCAGCTTCCGATACGAGCCGTAACATCATCGTATCGGTATGTCCGCGCAGCAGATCGGAGGTCAGTTTGCTTTCACTCATCTCATCACCTCGTATTGGGAATATACATCATAGTACAATGTTTGTCAAGGTACTATCCCAATGATGATACTTTGCTTGATAAATAAGCTCTCTGTTCTGTATTTGACCTCCCTGGATTCGTATGGGAGAGGACAAGGCCAAAGACCGGTTGGGAAAACGAGCGCCACTTTGCGGCTTCCGGTTCTGGCAAGACCTCCGTCACGGGAGCCTTGGTTCCCATGACGCTGGGACGCTCTGGCTCATCATCGCTGATCATGAAGCATGACCCATCTTGGAGAGAGAAACAGCAGCTCATTTTTGAGCAGAAAGAGGGATAGATGCTTGCCTTGCCCGCTACTCTGCCCCTGAATAGTCCGTAAGCAAATGACAAAAACGAACCTGTTCATTGCGCGGTGAGGTGGGGATCACATAGCGGATCTCCACCTCATCCATTGTGACGACCACACGGTCGACGAGCAATTCTACCAACTGCCGTTTCTGCTCAAAGGTGGCCTGAGAGAGGCCGCGATTCATACGTTGACAAAATTCGTTGATCGAACCAGTGATGCTGGCTAATTCCATGTGCTGCTGGACACTCGCTTCAATCTGGCTCGCCTGCATCTCCACTGCCACCAGTCGCTGTTCTACGTCCTGCCGCCGCCGTTTGTATTCTCCTAGAGGAAATGCATCGGCAAGATAGGCCTCAGTCAGTCGTTCCAATTGCCCGCACAGCGTGTTACGTGCTTTGCGGACCTGTGTCCGGCGAGCTTGAAGTTCTTGCGGAAGCCAAGCGCCCGCTTGTGCTCGCTGCAACGCCTGCTCAATAACTACTGGATGTTGCAGCACCTCACAGAGGTCCTGCCAGACAAGTGTATCCAACTGCTCAACTGGAATGAAACGTGCATGACAGCATTCCTCTCGTCGAGAACGGATGGGCCCCTGCTTTCCTCGGCAGACATAGTAGGCATGTCCAGAACTCGTCCGAGCCAAACAGGAAAGGTGACACAGACCACAACTGACCAAGGCACGCAACAGGTACTGATGAGAGGTATTGTTCCGACGGGCAAAGTGCAAATTGTCTGCCAGTTTTGCCTGGACCCAATCAAATTGCTCCTGTGAAACGATAGCTGGCACTTGTCCCACCACAATCCACTCCTGAGAGGGCGTCTCTTGTGTACTGGATCGACGCCCAATAGGTTGCAAAGGGGAAAAACGACGATGTTTCGCGACAACACGTTCTCGACCAGCATACACGGTTCCGGCGTAGACCGGATTCCTCAACATGTCACGTAAGGTCGTCAGGCTCCAATACGACTTTCCATTGGGGGTTGGAATCCCTAGCTGATGTAAGTGCTTGGCGAGTTGCTCCAAGCCATGCCCTTCTTCCAGATAATACGCGAAGATTTCTGCCACATGGATCGCTTCAGGTTCTTGAAGGCGGACTCCTGATGGATCCCGTGGATGATCAGGATCTAAGCGATACCCATAAGGGGGGCGACTCCAGGGAAGCATCGTCCCTGCTCGAAATTTTTGCAGACGACCTCGACGCATCCGTTCAGCAATGAGGGTACGTTCATATTCGGCTACCGCTCCTCGGATTTGCAACAATAACTGATCATGAGGATCCTGACTCATGGGATGCTCCACAAATTCCACCTGACAGCCTCCTCGCTCCAATTCCTCAACGAGGAGGACTTGATGCACATATTTGCGGGCGAGACGATCGGGCGCTGTGATGAGAACCCGATCAAAAATTGCTCTTCCCACCTGATCTCGTAACCGATCTAACCCTGGTCGTTTGAGACTGGCTCCACTGTAGCCATCATCCCGAAAAATCTGGACGTCTTCCCAGAACCAGTTCTTACACTGGCAGTATATCTGTAATCGTTCCAATTGCTGCTCGATGGTCTGTGTCTGAACTTGACGCTGACCCGAGACACGAACATATGCTGCGATGTTCATCGATTTCCTCCTGACTGACTGGCCCCTGTTGCGGGGCATTCGTCCATCGCAGAAGGCATTGGTAGGCCTGATCCCAGCGGGAGAGGGCATGAATATGCTCAACTCCTTGCCGACGGCACTTCCAGTGGCGTTGCTTCATCAGTCCCCTCCACGACGCTAACCAATGATTTCTTTCTCTGTTGAGAAGATACGAGGAGGGAACAAAGAACGTTCTATCATGGGTGATGTGCCAAGCGCCAATGAGAAAGATGAAGCTGAGTATGACGGCTCATACAGAATTTGTCATTTGCTATCATACCATTTGGTGACAGCTTATGTAGCGCTACCCCGAATAGGCATCAATCTGGTTTTGAGCGCTGTCTGTCAGGTTGTCATAGGAAATGGTCTTTTCTTTTTGTGCGTCCATTCTTGTGCCTTCCTGTGGTGGCGAGGCGTGATGCACTCGTTAGCTTGAACTCTGTTTACGGTCTCTTTGGTTGCCGAACTCGGCAGCGGAGAAATGAACGCTACTCCGTTTCTCCTTTGGGCTGTACAAGCGAGCGAGGGAGGAATGCTAGCACGCCTTGACGCAGGGTATCGAGCATGGTGGCCGTTGCTCTACCACGATCGCCAGCGTTTCTTGATCGGCAGAGAGAATATCCTCGCTGAACAGTTGTAATGGATACTCACTCTGGGTGTTTTCCTCCTCGCAACGTGCTTTCGCTCTGGGCCGTATAGGAAAAAAAGTGAGTGCGTTGATCTGCCCGATAAACTATGCGTGCCCCGCCAGGCGGTATTGTAGTGTCTCCCTAGTATGTATCTCCTTTTTGTGTACCTTGACAACTTTAACCAATGAAATAGAGCATACCCGCAGGAATTTCGCGAGAAATGGTTCTATTTGGGGAGAACAGTGTCAAAAAATAAAAGCTTTACGGCATACCTACAGATTCCTCTGCATGAAAAGGAATACGCACAAAAAAAGTTGTGCCCTTCCCTTCCACAGACTCTACCCAGATGTGTCCATGATGCTTCTCAACAATTTCTTGGCTCATAGTAAGGCCAATCCCCCGTCCTGTTCGAAAGGCATTTTCCGCGAAAGACGTACGATAAAATGGCTCAAAAATCCTCTCCTGTTGCTCATGAGAAAGTTCAGGCCCTTCATTGTGAACCTGAAACAATACGCTTGTCTGATCTGCACTGACACGGACGCGAATGACCGTATGCTCTAGAGAATAGTGAACGGCGTTCTCCACGAGATTGATAATGGCCTGGGAAAGCCGTTCGCAATCCGCCTGAAGGATGAGCGGCTGCTCAGAAAACTGATACTCTATCTGCCGTCCCGACAACGCCTGCTGATCCTCGACCACTTCACGGCAGAGCTTCTCGAAATCACACGAGGTAGGCCGCAGGGGAATCTCGCCAGAACGCAAACGACTGAGTTCAAGCAAATCCTCAACGAAGGCGCGCAGATACATCGCTCGCGCTTCCACCTTTTCGAAACTTCTCTGGCAATCGGTCGTAGTACTTCCCGCCTTATGCAGGCGACGTAAGGCGAGTTGTGTCTCCCCAAGAATAGTCGTCAGAGGCGTTCGCAATTCGTGCGCTGCGCGGATCATAAAATAGTCCTTGAGCTGGTTGGCTCGCTCAAGTTCCTGGTTCATGATGCTCAGTTCATCAGCACGCTTTTGTACGAGCCGATGTGCGCTTTGGTGCTGTCCCGTGATGACAGCTATAAGGAGGCCAGCAAGAGCAAAAGGAAGCAGTCTGAAGAGAATCGTCCAACTGAGCGGTGGAACGCTCGGCTCATGGGGTGACCTGGATACAAAGTAGCTGAAAGCCACACAGCCCAGCAGCCAGGCCAACAAACCGGGGCCAATTCCCCAGAAAAGGGACGCCAGAAGGATGGCGAGCAGTAAAGAGGAAACAGGAAAATAGAAAGACGGAACAAGCCAATGGCTCAGTAGTATCGCCCCGACACCAGCGGCGATACACAAGCAAGCCGCTATATACCCGACGACAGGGTGTTGCCATCGGGAGACAGGAGTTGAAAGAGCACTTCTACCAGACCAAAAATACTGGATGGCTTCTCTCACCAGCTTCATGGAACTCCTTTTCTTGTGGTCCCTCACTGTACTCGTTGTGATCTTTTCTCGGAAATATCTTTACGCTTATAACACATTTGGGAAGGAAGGAAGGTGTCAGTATCATTATGGGGCTCTCGAAAACTAAATTGTTGTGGAAGAAAAATAAAGTCATCCTCTAAGTAGCTCTTTCTTGAGCTCGTATGCATGAGCATGGCTACCTTCCCAAGACAGCCAAAAGTCTTGTCGGCGACGGCCTGCGAGCAGGCGGGCCGCTGGTTCGTCAGTCTCCAGGTGGAAGAAGAAGTTGCCGATCTCATCAAGGCCGCGGGTCCCGTGATCGGCATTGATTTGGGCATCAAGGCACTGGTGAAAGGAAATGCAGGAGCCTGAGAACGTGATGCGATGAGAGGGCCAACAAATTTAAAATGACGTTCGTCGAAGGAGTCGGCGTCAAGTTGAAATTCCCTGGACGTATAGACAAGTGTCAGATCTCCGTAGTTGTGAAATACCGTCAAGAGGTTTTGAGGCGGTTTGACGTGATAGCGCTTGTACAGGATGGCAAGCAATAACAAACATCGTCGAAGATACTCATATTCCTGCATTGGCGTTTGGCTGACGTTCTCGCGAGTGGATACGAGTATTTGGTGAAGGATGTGTTGATTGACGGCCATCGTCGAGAGCGAGGCGATGGCTGGCAGATGAAGAAGCTGCGCAAGGCTCCGTCCGCGCATCATTTCAGCGCCCCCTGTTCAGGAGCACGTGGTGGTGGACGAGTGGCTTTAGCTGTGATGGCGCATGCGCCATCCCCTGCTCTATACAGGGACAGGCACACCGACCTCTACCACCAAACTTCCCGGGAAACTGAGGGTGGTCACCGACTACCTGGGGCGCAAAATGGTCTTCTACCAGAGCTATCCCCTCTACACCTGGGCAAAACATGCCCCTGCTCCCAACGACTGATACTTCCTCGCGCTGCCCCAACCTGCTTAGCCAAATCCTCCTGGCTCCAATTGCGAAGACGACGCTCTCATCGAAGAACGTTTGGATGCTCTCCAGGCAGCCTTGTCACTTCCTCAGCTCCATCAGGAGAGAATATCCACTCCACGTTTCTTGAGATGCATACCTAGTTCCTCGGCATAGGCAAAGAGAGCGGGACCTCCACCCGAATGGAGCAAAAGAATGGTATGCTCAGCTGACCAGCGTCCAGCGGCTTGATGAGCCAGAAAACCTGTCATCATTTTACCTGAGTAGACTGGATCAAGGAGAATGCCCTCTGTTCGCCCCATCAGCATAATAGCATCTAAGCAGTCTTCCGTAGGATCGCCATATTCGCGACCGATGAATTCATCGTGAATCTCGAACACACCACGTGGGCCCCCTGGATCACGATCAAGCAAAGAGCAAAGAGCCTTCCACCACGTTTCTAGCTGTTCATAACAGGATGCCCGCTTTTGATTGACGCTGATGCCAATGAGAGGACAGGTGATTCCTTGTTCCCGCAGAGACAGAAGTAAGGCAGTAAAGATTCCACCCGTTCCAAATGGCGTATAGATTGCATCTACCTGGAGATCTTGTTCTCTCATCTGGCGAGCGATCTCTAGTCCACAACGGACATAGCCCAGACTGCTTTGTGGGGTTGTCCCACTGACAGGGATTACATATGGCTTTCTCCCCTGGGCAAGCAATGACTGGTAGACGTTCTGAACATGTGGCTTCAGATCCCAGTGACTGGATGTCTCAACGAGATGGACCTGGGCTCCCATCAAGTAGACTGTCAGGAGATTGCCCTGCAACTGTTGGTACTGATCACGGCTCAAAATCACTACACAGTCCATTCCGACCTTGCGTGCTGCCGCGGTCGTTAACCGCGCATGGTTGCTTTGTGAGCTGCCACAGGTCACAAGGGTGTCAGCGCCTTGCGCTAGTGCACGTGCCACTTCATATTCCAATTTGCGTGGCTTGTCTCCCCCAAACGTGAGATCGGTCAAATCATCCCGTTTGATGAAGAGACGCGGACCAAGCTTTGCACTTAGCGATGGTAATGCTTGCAGTGGCGTGGGCAAACGCGTCAGAGAAATCCGGGGATAGCGCTCCAGGTCCTCTTCAAGAGATCGGTTCATATTTTTCTCCTGTTCTTTCCGTTCTTTGCTGTAGGTTTACTTTCCGGTGCGACAAAACGCACATCCAATCGCGACTCCCTCCACACCATCAATACGAGCGATGTACGCCTGGTTTCCTCATATATTACTCCATTCCCTCCCCCTCTCCTCTCCCATCCTCTTCTATGACCACAGAAAATGCAGCCGCACGACAAGCAGTTCGCGCTCTTGGCAGCACTCCCCTCCCTCACCAGAGTGTAATTGTCCCACTAAACCAGGTCAATAACACCATGCAGTCTCGAAGGGTTCTGTCAGAATTTAGAAGAAGGTTTGGCCCGGAAATCGTTGATGAGGTATGCTAAGAGCAACGACCATCTGACGAGGAGTGCTTCATGAACGGTCCACACTGTGCATCAGCTACCACCAAAGAACAGACCAAGAAGACATCGCTTGGCTATCGGACGTTTCGCTGCTCAGCTTGCAAGCAAACCTTCAATGAGCGGACAGGAACACCGTTCAACTTTCTGGAATACCCCACCGATATGGTTCTCCTGGTCGTCTTGTGACGGCTCCGGTACAAATTGAGTCTGCGAGACCTCGCCGAGATGTTTCTTGAGCGAGGATGGGAGTTCACCCATGAGACTGTTCGGGAGTGGGAAACGCGGTTTGCTCCACTTCTTGCAGAGCAACTCCGCATCAGGCGACGCGGACAAGCAGGGCAGTCGTGGTACATAGATGAAACCTACGTTAGGGTCAAGGGGAAATGGTGTTATCTGTATCGCGCTATCGATGCCGATGGCAATCTCGTGGATTCGCGGTTGAGTGAGAAGCGAGACATGGACGCAGCCAAACAGTTTTTCAAGCAAGCTCTTGCCGTTGTTGGCCATGTTCCCGAGCAGGTCACAACAGATGGGCATACCTCCTATCCACGAGCAGTACGTGAAACGCTAGGCGACTGTGTGCTTCATCGAAACAATAAATATCTCAATAGTTGAAAGAATCGTTCCTAATTTAAACCACGTTGAGATAGGTTCTAACAAAAACGCGGGAGAGCATTCGAGTTGGAAGGAGGTGGACGTTCCTGAACATCGAGGATCATCCGCTCCCTTCTTGAACCCCTGCTAAAACGTCATTCTCTCCATTCGCTCTTGAAATGTGTATGGTATACTATTGAGAAATATACCTGTTTCACATTCAGAGCTACACAATAAAACAAAGGCATACACGCATATGCATCTCCTCATCAAACATCACTGGGACACCACGCACAAGACCTGGTCACCCACGCACTTCACCACCCATATCGCCAGGCATGGTCGCACCCTTTGTCGCAATGGGAAACCGGATGCAGATCCACAAGGAATCATCTCCTCCCGTGGCTGGCGTCTCTCCCTTCATGGCAAGCCGCAACATATCTCCTGCAAGTCCTGTCTCCTGCATCTTGAGAAGACAGCCATTGAAACGACCCTTGTCGAGCAGTTCAGTGAAGAGGAAACACGCTTCTCTAAGAGGCGCCCCTCTCTTCTGCCGCACTTGCTCACGCAGATCACTCATGCTCGCTCGCTCCATCAAGCCCACTTGTATCTTGCCTGGGCCTGTGCGTCTGAACTTCAGGAAGACGAGATTGCCACCTATCAAGAGCACCAGCTCTTCCTTCCCCACCAATGCCTCCGACTCCTACTGCTCCTCCATACGGCAAACGAGTCCTCCCACACTGCTCCCTCCGCTCGCCGCGAACCTTGGGCGAATGCCCAAGGTATGACAGAACCTTTTGGCTCTTGGACACATTAAGTGTGTCTACTTGCTTGATAGAAGAACGCTTTGTGATAGAATAACAGTTGTAAAATACTTTTGAGCCATCTGGAGGCATTTCCATAGATCCATCCTTTTCCTCTGTTTTTGCCTTTCCGTCAACGCTAGGCATTGATACCATCGAACTACATGAGCAGACAGTGATTGTCCATCTTCATGCCACCTCGCCAACGTCTCCTTGCCCGCGTTGCGGAATGTCTGGCTCTCGTGTCCACAGCCGCTATCAGCGCACCGTTGCTGATGTCGCCTTTGGTGGAAGGCACCTGATGCTCAAGCTCCTCGTGCGCAAATGGGTATGTCGGGTATCTTCGTGTCCCCAACATATCTTTGCTGAGCGCTTCCCCGGATTGGTCCAGCGTTACGCACGCATGACGGAGCGGCTGAATGAGGCACTCCAATCGGTCGGAGTGACGACCAATGGCGCCGACGCTGCACGGATCTTGTCGAGGCTTGGTATGCCTACGACCGCCAAGACCATCATTCGTCGCATTCTGCAACTTTCCCTGCCCAGTGAAGGTTCCGTCCGCAAGATTGGGATAGACGAATGGGCGTGGAAGAAAGGTCACCGTTACGCAACCATCTTGGTGGACCTCGAACAACGACGCGTGGTGCAGTTGCTGTCGGATCGCTCGGTAGAAACAATCAAAGCCTGGCTACGCATGCACCCCGAGATCGAGATCATCTCACGCGATCGTGGAAAGCTCTTCCGCGAAGCAGCGACGGGTGGTGCTCCTCAAGCCCAACAGGTCGTCGATCGTTTTCATTTACAGAAGAACTTTGCAGAAGCTTTGGAGCAGTTCTTTCGTCACAAAACGCGTGTGCTCAAAACGGCGGCGCGAAGCTTGGCAGGAACAGCCCACCTCTCTCCCAGGACTAGGGTTCCCCAAAAAGCGGAACAGGAGCGTCGCAGGCGTCATCGCCAACGTGTCGCTGTCCACAAGCGCGTCTGGAAGCTGTTTCGAGAGGGATACCACAAAGAGCGGATTAGCGCAGTTGGCTGGGATTAGTGGTCGCAGCGTCTATCGTATCCTGCAACAGCAAGACGCGCCGCCCCCACGCCGACGGTCTCGTTCCCATTCCGTCGTTGATCCGTATCTTTCTTACCTCACGGAGCGATGGAACCAGGGATGCCACTCTGGGGGTCAGCTGTATGAGGAAATCCGTGCTCAGGGATATCCCGGTTCGAGGCGAACGCTTGAGAGGCAGCTTCACGCGTTTCGCCCTCATGGAACGCACGTGGTCACAAAACACGTTATCACCTTAGGGAAAGCCCCTTCCGCCCGAGGCACTGCTCTGATGATCGTTCGGCCTGCACAAAACCGCACCAAAGAGCAAACGGCCTATCTTGCGCAACTCATCCAGAGCGACTCCACGGTCGCCAAGGCCATCGCGCTGGCGCAGGATTTTGGGCAGTTGGTGCGCCAGCGTGAAGGGAAGCTTCGTTTGGAGCAATGGCAATCCGCTGTGCGGGCGCGGGCCAGTGGGATTGCTGAACTGATTGAGTTTGTTGATGGGCTGGCCGATGATGCGGAGGCTGTGGTTAATGGATGTAGCCTAACCTGGAGCAATGGCATGGTGGAAGGATTCATCAATAAAGTGAAATGGATCAAGCACAGTTCCTATGGACAGGCTGGCTTTCCGTTGCTCCAACGCCGTGTCCTGCTTCATCCTGCTCACAGGTCTCCGTTTGGCTTAGAAAAGTTGAAGGAAGGTATTGTCAATGTACACTCCTCTGCCGCCGTCTAGCGAAGCGTTTGAACAATTCAGTTGGTTAGCTATTGAGCCATGGTATCGCGAACTCACCGTTACTCCTCTCTCTGAGGCAACCCTCCTTGCCTGGCTGACCCACTGGTCGCACCTAAGCGAACTGATGGATGAGACGATGATGCGGTTGGAGATTGCCTGGTCCCAGAATACTGCGGATCGAGCCGCAGCCCGGGGCCACCAGCGCTTCCAGGAGACCATCGCGCCACAGGTGCAGTCCTTTGATCAGCAGATCACACAAAAGTTCCTGGCGAGTGGCTTAGAGCCTGAGGGATTTGCCATTCCCTTGCGCAATCTGCGTGCCCAGGCCGCTCTGTTCCGTGAAGCAAACCTGCCACTGCTGAGGAGGAGCAGCGCCTCTGCACAGCCTACGAGCAGCTACGTGCGGCCCAAACTGTGGTATGGGAAGGGCAAACGGTCTCTCTATCCTCCCTGTCTGCCCTCCTTGAGCAAGCGGATCGAAAACTTCGTGAGCGCGCCTGGTACCTGATCAGCGAACGCCAACGCGCGGATCGCGAAGCGCTGGACGCACTGTGGGTAAAGGCACTCCAGGTGCGTCTGCAGATCGCACACAATGCCGGATACGACACCTATCGAGACTATCGCTGGCAGCAATTGTTTCGCTTTGACTACACGCCGGCGGATTGCTAGGCCTTTCACACCGCGGTTTCGCACCTCCTTGTGCCAGAAACGCACCCACTGTGGGAAAAGCGCTGCACACTGCTGGGGGTGGACACCCTGCGTCCCTGGGATACTGAGGTAGATCCGCGGGGCAATACCTCACCACTGCTCTCCTCCGATGGCAGGACGCGAGAGCAGCAGTTGACCACCCTCTTTGGCTGTATTGATCCGCAGCTGGCGTCCTATGTTGAGACGATGATCCAAGAACATCTCCTGGATCTGGACGCGCGCCCTGGCAAAGCGACCATGAACTGTACTTTTTCCCTCCCAGCGCGCCAACGACCTTTCCTCTTCGCGAATCTACAGGGATCGGTGCGCGATGTGTTTGTACTCTTGCACGAGGCAGAGCATGCTTTTCACGAGTTCGAGATGGGTCAGCTTCCCTATCTTCACCAACGCAAAGAGGGCTTCCTTCCACTCGAATTTGCCGAGGTGGCCTCAACCAGTATGGAACTCATTGGACCTATGCACCTGCACCAGGCAGGATTGTGTAGCCAGAGGCAACAAGTGCAACTCTGCATGCGACGATTGGAGAGAACCGCTATGCACTGGCTTCCGGTCAGTGCTCGGATTGATGCGTTTCAACACTGGGTCTACGACCACCCCCAACAGGCGATGGACCCACGTGCCTGTGATCACACCTGGGCCGAGTTATCGAGGCGCTTTCTTCCCTGGGTCGATTGGAGCGGCCTGGATGAGGCGCTCAGGACGGGATGGCAGCAGGTTCAGCATATCTACTGCTTTCCCTTTTACTATATCGAGTATGCTATTGCGGCCCTTGGGGCGCTGCAAATCTGGAACAACTATCGGCAGGATCCACGTACAGCGCTGCAGCAGTATCGCTCCGCGCTCGCGCTTGGAGCCACAAAAACCTTCCAGAGCTCTTTGCGGCTGCTGGAGCGACCTTTGCTTTTGATACGACAACCATTCAGACAACAATCCATGCCCTCATGCAAACCATTGAGGAGTGGGAAGCACAGATGTGAGCACCTGACTCTCAAACAGAGATCGCAGCGGTCGAGGCCACTGCGATCCTCATGACATGTTGCCTACACTTCTGTTGGAGGTAGAGGTCATATGGTATTCCTCCATAACTCTTTCACTTCCCGATCAGGAAAAGCAAGGAGGAGGAGTATATCGTTAGTTGCTTATCATAGCAAGCAGACACACTGAATGTGTCTAAGAACCATAAAAGATTTGGTCATCCGATTCTTCTCGTGTTTCCGATTTTACCTTCTTGTTTTGGAAGAAGCAACTGTGTCTTCTTGCATTTTGCAAGCATCTCGTTGAGGAGAAGCGGCCCGTTTTGCGAGAGCAGTCATGCGTGGAAGATGCACCCTTGTCGAGAAGCAGTACATGAAGACGAAAGAAATCATGTGAAAAGGAGGAAACGAGTGAGAAAACACATACTTCTCATTCAGGGTGCAGGCAATCAGCACAAACCTTTAGGCAGCGGGAAATTGGTTGCATCCCTGCGGCAACAGCTTGGCAGCGATTACCAAGTCCTGGCTCCAGATATGCCTGATCCTGACCATCCTAGATACCTTGCCTGGAGGGATCAGATTGAGCAAGAGCTAGGCAGGCTCGATGCTGATGCCTTGCTCATTGGACACTCTTTAGGGGGTTCAATGTTGCTCAAATACCTGGCAGAAGGAACCTACCAGAAACCGATTGCCGGGCTGTTTCTGGTGGCTGTGCCCTACTGGGGCAAGCAGGATTGGGAGCTTGAGTACGCTGTGCCAGATGATTTTGCTTCACGCCTCCTCCCGATCCAACAACTCTTCCTGTATCACAGTCGTTCTGATGAAGAAGTCCCGTTTTCTTCTCTTAGACGCTATCAAGAAAAACTGCCCCAGGCAACAGTTCGAGTGCTCGATGGGAAGGAACATTCTTTCACAGAAGGGTTGCCTCTGCTTGCTCAAGACATCAAGCGGTTGGAACCCAGAATCTAGCTGATGCTCGTCTGCAACGAGCCTCAGTTTAGAGGTAGGGCTAGGATCTCTGCAAAAATCTATCACAAGGCAGCCTTGTGATAGATTTTTGCAGAGATCCTAGCCCTACCTCAGCAAGAGAGGAAATCGAGGGAAGAAAATGTCGGGAGCCCATATCGATTTCGACGTTGCCACAAATCGATTCAAATCTCAAGGTGCTTGGCTTCTGTCTTCCTTCTGTTCTCTCTTTCCCCGGAAAACGTTCTCCTCGCAACCTGTGATCGCTTCACCGCTTTGCTTGCTTTTCCCACACATCACCGAAGCGGGCATTCTTCCATTTCTTGCACAGAAATGCCCGCTTCCTTCACAAGCCCATCCCAAAAGTCTGGGACGACTCATGTCTTCTCTGAAAAAGCTTCAGGCGCGGGGATGGAGTTCACGACTCTGGCGCATGATTTCACGGAGCTGGCCGAGGTGATCGGCATTGTGGGAGAGTCCGAAGAGGAAGCGCCCGATGGCGTTGAGTTCGCCAACGCGGAAATGCGTGAAGGTGACATCAAGGTGCGGCTCGTCGGGCCAGGCGTCGAGCATGGCTTTGCACATGCGCCGACTTTCTTCCAGGCGCTGGCGAATCTGCTCGACGCTCTTGACGGTCTCCCAATAGACCTCGTAGCGCGAGCGACCTTCGACCGGCAGACCGCGAGCTAGCACCAGGGCCAGCGCCGCGGCTTCCTCTGAGGAAGCCGCGGCGTGTACGATGACGTGGCCGAGCGTCCATGGCAGATGAACCTCTTCAGGCTTGCCAAAGGCATCATTGGCCTGCGGGTCATCGGGCACAAATACCACATCCGCGTCCACCGCGCCGGCGATACTCTCTTGCATGGTATCAACCATTTCGTCGGTCTGCCGATAGAGATCAGCTTTGGTCAGGCCTGCCGCCAGCTCCGCGAATGTTTTGGAGCCGTTCTTCACCGAGCTAAAATCGAGCATAGGGAATCTCTCCATTCTCTTGTAGTCAGGAGCACTGGCTACAACGTGTGTTCCTAACATAACAGCTTGCGTGACACTGGGCCAGTTTCAAATTGGGATTTACCTCGAACCAGTCAGGAAGCCGTCAACCAGATCGGCAATTTCATCGGCGGCCGTATCCAACGCGAAGTGGCCACCATCGACGATATGGACTTCTGCATTAGGCACATCGCGGCGGAACGCTTCCGGTTCGGAATCATCAAACGAGAGTTCGTACGTTCCCCAGATCACGAGCAGGCGCGGCTGAGTTTTGCGCATCCATTCCTGCCATTTGGGGTAGGAAGCGACGTTGGATTGGTAATCGTAAAACAAATCGCTCTGGATGTCCGCCTGACCCTGCTGGGAAAGGAAACGGAATTCATCGATCCACAGATCAGGATCGTAGCGCTCGACCTGGGGGTCGTTGCCCACATGCCGCGTACGCGTGGTGGCTAGTGAGAGCAGATTCGAGCGCAACGTTTCCTCATATCTGGCGCGGTCGGCCCAAAAAGCGCGGCGGGGGTTCCAGTTTTCCCCAAGACCGCTATCATGTGCCACGGCATCCTGAACGATCAGCGCTTGCACGCGCTCCGGGTGAGCAAGCACCATGCGAAAGCCAACAGGACCTCCGTAGTCTTGCATATAGAGGCTGTACTGCGTCAGGCCGAGCGCCTCGGTGAAATGCTCCATCACCGTCGTAATGTGGTCGAATGTGTAGGCAAATTGTGTATGATCAGGCCAATCGCTATGGCCGAAACCCGGATAATCCGGAGCGATCAGGTGATAGCGGTCGGACAGGCGTTGCAACAGCGGTTCAAACATCCGCGAAGAGGATGGTATGCCGTGAAGCAAAAGCAAGGCAGGGGCGTCATTGGGCCCGGCCTCCCGGTAGAAAATGGACAGGCCATCGACCTGCACAGTGCGATAAGACACAGGGTATTTCATCGGATGCTCCTTTTGATGTTCGTGAGTCAGAACCCGACCCGAGGCCAGCAGTGCTTTTCCTTCCTTGCGCTGCGGCGACGAGAGGATGGCTCTTTCCAGATTGCCATGCGTGTGAATGATCCTTCGCATTTAAGGAGTGACTTCAAAAATCACTTCTAATTCTATCGGCATCCCGAGTGGCAGACTTGCAACTCCTAGCACGATCCGGGTCGATATTTTCGCTTCTCCGAAAACTTGTACCAGCATTTCCGAGGCCGCATCGGCAACTTTCGGATGCTCCCGGAAATCGCCATCCGTGGCAATCGACACGCCAAGCCTGACCACACGGCTCACCTTGTCGAGTGAGCCTAAGTGGCCGCGCGCCGCCGATAGCACATTCAGGCAGGCGATGGCGGCGGCTTTACGACCGTCCTCTACGGTCAGTTCCGCGCCAAGCCGCCCAAGATAGGCGGGCTTGCCGCCCGCTACCGGCAACATCCCGCTGAGAAAGAGCAGGTTGCCGGTTTGCACGACCTCCACATACGCGCCCAACGGTGTGGGAACTGGGGGAAGCTGCATGTTGTGGTCATGCAACCGCTGTTCTGCGCCAGCCTGCACGGTGTGAGATGATACAGGGGTGTTCATAGAATTCTCCTTTTCAGAGCTTCGCTTCCTTCGCATTGTTTTTCGTTCCACTCCTCGGGAAAGTGGCCAGAAGGTGACGCGTGAAGCACCATCTGATGCCACAATCAGCGTTCCTCACCCGCCATATCGGTTCCTGGGCAGACGCGCCTGGAACGGCAGCGAAAGAGACTTGTGTGTCTGGTTTACTTTCGTGAGCCTGCGATTGCCGCCCTCTCCTCAAAAGTTCGCTGAAAGAGGAGCAGGAACGAATGGTTCTCTGCTTACTCTAGCACGCGCGCAAGGAGAGAGGTGCCCAAATTCTTGCGCGAGAGCACCAGATTCTTGCGCTGTTACCGATAGGGGCTGGGGAGGGGGTAGGGCTAGGAGTGCGCCTGTTTGCTTATCGAGGAGTTGCTCAAAGAGTCGTACTTAAGTAGTGGTACGAGGGGTAAGCGGCCTGCGTCCAGCAGTGGCACTGTTGGTGGTGGGAAGCCCGCTGACAATGTACCGGATGGGTCTAGCCGAAAGGGCCATCGGGCTACCCCTGCGACCTATGCTGACGAATGGGGCGCTGCCTCTGCTTCCGCAAGAAAATCTCTATGTTGGGGTAGATATCGGGAAATTTCGACATGTTGCCGGTTCCTCTCACGAACGTTGCTTGTGCGCCATGAACGCTTTGAAGGCTGCCCCACCTGTGTCTTTGAACATTCACGTGAAGGCTTCCGCTCTTTTGTCGATCACCTTCAGGAGTATGTGCCGCTCGAACAGGTCACTGTTTTGTTGGAACACACTGGTCATTACCACCGGCTTTTAGAACAATACCTGCTCGTTCTGGATATTACCGTGTACCGCGTGCATGTCCAAAAGCGAGCGGAGGGCATGCTCAAAACGGATAAACGGGATGCACTGAGCCTCGCCAATGCGCTTTACACCCAGCTTGAACTAGGGGCCCAGGTTCAGGACAAAATGCAATTAGTGCGCCGGATTGTGCCTCCAACCAGTGCTGCTGCTCAACTCCAAGGTGTGATGCGCCATCGGTATGAACTGAGCCATATGAGTACCCAATATCGCAATAAGTTAACAGCGATTTGCGATCAACTCTTCCCGGAGCTGGTCCAAGTCTTCCACGATCCGAATCTCCCAACAGCCCTCGCCTTTCGCTCTGCGTTCCCGACCCCACATGCTATTGCCGTGGCTTCTCTGGACGACTTACGTGCGGCTCGTCAGAGAACTTTTTCTTCCGATGCCCAACTGCTCGAGCTTCAGCGGTTGGCCGACAAAACCATTGGAGTCACTGATCTTGATCGACAACGGGGTCTTGTGCTTGAACAAGGATTGCTGATCAAAGAACTTCAGCTTATTCAGCAGCACCCGGAGGACCTCCAGACGACTATCATGGATATTGTCCAAAACTGTCGAGAAGGTCAGATCTTACTTTCCATCCCTCCGATCGGGCCGGTACAAGCTGCAACCATCATTGCCACTGTCGGTAACATTGCCAATTTTGCGAAGGCATGTGAACTCAAATCCTACTTTGGCTGGGCTCCGAGAAAAAAAAGACTGGGGTCACCATGGATCGAACCAATCTCTCAACGCGAGGGGTCCGTCCCATGAAACAAATGCTCTTTCTGATGGCTCCGCGGGCAACGCCCTTGATTGTAAATGGGCCAGGATCTATCAGCGCTTGCTCCCTTGTTTGTGCACCTACGACGAGAAGACGAGGGAGTATCGAGGAAAGAAAAAGGTGCTCGGAAGAATAGCAGGGCAGATGGCTTCAATGATTTATGCCTTGCTCAAAACGGATCAGGAAACACTGAGCCAGGTGCCTCCAGGAGACCCCCCTCCTCCTCCGCTGCTCTATGACCTATGACCCAGAAGAGGTCCATCGCAAACATCAAGAAGGCTCCTATCGCTCGCTCAAGCCCAATACGCTGCCCAGAAAGATTCTTCAACTTCCAAGCAAGTCGTAGTGCCCTCTCAAGAGGAGCCTCCTCGTTTGCTTCCTCCAGCCACGAGGGAAAGGGGGTAGGGAAGCCTCAAGCTTCCAGAAAAGCTTGAGGCGGGGGTGGAGGGGGGCGTCTCAGGAGATGCAAGCTATACAGGCTGCAAATCTGAATCAAGCTGTTGTGCAAGGTTCATAACAACCTGGCTGGAAATTCTCAGCAATTTTCAGCAGGGGAAGAGCCAGGTTGTTATGAACCTTAGACAAACAGTACCACCATATCTTCTATAATAAAGAAAGAAACAGCAAGGAGAAGTACTGGCGCCTCTTAATAAAGGGGTGCGAGTACTTGAATACGAGAAGAAGCTTATTTCAATAATGACCAGTGAGCAGATGGTAAGGAGCAAAACCATGAGGGGGGGATGGTCTCTATTTGAGCCAGTACTGGTAGGAAGACAGAGTGAGTTACGTCTATTTCAGCAGCAGTTTGAGGCAGGTATTGCAGGTCAATTACTAGTAACGCTTGTGGCCGGTGAGCCTGGCATCGGCAAGACACGCTTTCTACGGGAAGCTGCCCAGTATGCAGAACAGGCGGGCACCGTTGTATTATCTGGCAGCGCCTCAGAAGCTGAAGGCATGCCACCCTATCTACCTTTGCTGGAGGCGCTTGGCCAGTATATTCGCTCTGCTCCAGTTGAGGAGCTACAAGAGCAGACAGGAGCCATGGCTCCTGTGCTGGTGACGATTCTTCCTGAGCTCTCATTTCGCCTGCGAGAGCTTCCAGACAGCTATAGCCTGCCTCCCGAGCAAGCCCGTTTGCGTCTCTATGAGGCAGTAGGCCTGTTTCTCGCAGCGATTGCCAGGAAATCTGGTCTGGTATTGGTGCTCGATGATCTGCAATGGACCGATACCTATACGTTGGACCTGCTCTGTTATGTTGCCCGGACTCAGCCGAGAGCGCGTTTGCTGATATTGGGGGCTTACCGCGATAGCGAGATTACGCATCATCCAGCCTTTGAACGTACGCTGACTGAGCTTCATCGCCTCCGACTGCTCACTCCGATCACCCTTAGGGCACTCTCCGAAGCGGACATGGGTCTGCTCGCGCTCAATCTCTTACACTTTTCTGTGGACCCGCTCTTGCTTCATCGGCTTGTGCTCCAGAGCGAGGGAAATCCTTTCTTTGCTGAGGAGCTTTTGAGAGATTGGTTAGAGACAGGCTTCCTTGCAAAGGATGCCCAGGGAAGCCTGCCGGAGGGCGTTCTCGAGAGGCGCCTTCCTTCTAGCATCGTGGGAGCGGTACGAAGCCGGGTTGGCAGATTAGATACCCAGATTGTTTCTTTGCTCCAGGTCGCCTAAGTTATTGGTCGTACCTTCGCGGTAGATCTCCTTGCTGGCGTAGCTGGTCGGAATGTGGAAGTCGTGGAAGAGTGCCTGCAGAAAGCACTTGAAGCGCATCTGATTCGGAGGAGTAATCCAGGCGTCTTTACTTTTTGCCACGATCTCATTCGCGCGGGCCTGTATGATGGATTGCCCTTATTTCAGCGAACTCGCCTGCATACATTGATCGCACACAGGCTTGCTCTCCGGCTTCGCTCTGATCAACTCGCAACTCACCAACTCGCGGAACTGGCTTTCCATTGTACCCGCAGTGGTGATCAAGAGCAGAGCGCTGTCTATTCCTTGCTGGCTGCGGAAGAGGCAATGCGTACCTATGCATCTGAGGCTGCGATAGGCCATTATCGGACGGCGCTTCAGAATCTTTCCGACCACGATCCTCGGAGAGCAGAAAGTCTTCTGCGCTTGGGCGAAGCGTCATTGCAGATTGGAGCCGTTCAGGAAGCTGTTGAAGCATTTCAGACTGCTCTGGCCTGGTGGAAAAGCTCGGGCGACAGGATCGCGATGGGAAAGGTAGGTCTTGCCCTGGGGCGAGCCTACTGGCGCCTGGAAGAGATTAATCGAGCGCGAGCTACCTTTGAACAGGCTGTATCTCTCCTCTCTAGCACTCCTACAGTGGATACGGTATGGGCCCTGGTGGAACTGGGTTCGCTGTTGCTTGTCAGTCAGCATAACTACCCGGAGGCACAACGCCACCTGGAACGTGCGCTTGATCTTGCGCGCCAGTTTGGTGAGACGCGTTTGAAGGCGTCTGCCAGCCGGGCATTTGGTAACTCACTTATGCGGGCCGGCAAGATGGAGGAGGGCATTCGTTTGCTAGAAGAGGCTCTTGCACTCCCTGACGAGGCGATGGATGTGATGGAAGCCGCGGAGTGCTGCGGATGTCTCTTTCTGGCAAGGTGCTGGGCTGGTCAGCTCGATGGGTGGGAGGACTTACTCTTCCGCTGGCTCCAATATGCGCAGCTCTGTCACGATCCCTATCAGTTGAGGCATATCTACTCGCATCTGGCGACTTTTCACGCCCAGCGCGGCGATTGGACCCTGACTGAAGAATATCTCTTGCAGGGGCAGATGCTGACAGAGCAGCAGGGGCTTCCAGAGCCATTAGCGATGTTTCAGTGGACACGTGGCGTTATATATGCTTTTCAGGGAAAACTTGACACAGCTTTCGAATTGATACAAGAGTCCATTGCTCGCTTTCGTGTGCTGGAACCTCAATCGCTGGTCTGGTGGCTTGGCTGGCTGGGAATAGTCCAGGCACTACAGGGCAAACGAAAGGAAGCCCTGGCTGTGCTTGAGGAGCTAGAAACGCTGATTCTTCCTCTGCCAGCCGGGTCGATGGCGGTGGTCCATGCGCTCTCCCATATGGCCATGATCGTTGTCTATCTTGGTGATAAGGAACGGGCTGAACGCCTCTATACGCTTCTCCTGCCGTATCACGGCCAGTATCACGCTATATTAATCGATCGTTTGCTGGGAAGCCTGGCAATTCTCCTGAAGGATTTCACGGCTGCGCAGGATTATCTGAAAGCCGCCGAAGTGGTGGCTCGTCGCTTTGCTTTCAACGTTGAACTGGCCTGGACTTTAGAAGCCAGCGGCAATCTTGCTTTAGCCAGGGGTGGATTCAAGAACAGTGAAGCTGGGCGTAGCCAGTTGGAAGCAGCTCTGAAGCTATTCACGCAACTGGGAGATCAGATCCAGGCGCAACGCCTGCGTAACCAGGTGCGCCGTCGTGCACGAAAGCCCGCCAGGTCACGTTTGCCCTTAGATCTCAGCGAGCGCGAAGTTGAAGTACTGCGTCTGGTTGCCACCGGTAAAAGTAACCGCCAGATTGGCGAAATACTAGTCATTAGCGAGAGAACCGTCATCAATCATATTGCCAGCATCTTCAACAAAACGGGGGTCAGTAACCGTGCTGGTGCCACAGCATTCGCCATTCGTCACAAGCTGGTTGAATAACGAGAGTGTACCAGCCTTGCTAGTAGTTTCTTACTACTTCCTGTTCTGTCTCCTCCTGTTTCCTCTTTCGAAAGAGTGTAGTAGTTTTTTGCGATGTCAGCACGACTGGAGTGTTATAGACTTCTTTCAAGTTCTGCTCCTACCTCCGTGGTGGGTGCAAGGGGTACCATACACTCTTCCAGCAAAAGCTCCTTCAGGCCCTTTCGGCTTGCTCACGCCAATACCTGCAACAGGAAAACCAATCACTGTGCCAGGTGTGGTGATCTTTCGCGTAGTGGAAGGCAACATTGTCGAAGACTGGTCTCAGACCGATAACCTTAGTATCATGCAACAGCTAGGTCTGCTGCCAGGGGTGGGATAATGGCCGAGAAAAGGAAACACAGTGGTTTTCACCGTGCAAGAGCAGCACCATATGCATTTTCAATAGATTCTTAAAGAAACCATCTTATTAGTAAAAGAGGACGTCATACGTGCAAAAAAAACTGAGAACCATTTCAGAACCCGCGTTGACCGACGCGGTGGAATTCAACATACAGGAACTCGTTACTCTCTGGGGTCACGCCCTGGGAGCCAAATTTTATCACGAAGCCGAGGCCAGTTGGTTCACCACCAATATACCCCATTGGAGCGGCAACTGGGTAACCAGAACTCATTTTACAGCTGAGACCTCACCAGAGAGAATGGATGCTGTGCTCGAACGCTTGCGGACGACTCAGCAGCACGAGACATTCTGGGTCGTGGATGCCTCCAGTTCGGATAGCTTTCTTGAGCGCATCAAACAGCATGGATGGCAAGGAGGAAAAACGACCGTCTGGGCCCTGGATGTACACACACTGGCCGATCACTATACCTTTCCAGAGGGCGTCACTGTGGAACGAGTGACCACGGCCAACGGTCTTCAGGAATGGGCACATACCTTTGTGACTGGCTATGGAGGTATACCGATGCCCGTGTATGATCGTAGTGCTGAGTTAGTCCAGCAACACGGCTTTGTGGCGACTCCTGGGGTGTATTACTACCTTGGCCGACTCAATGGCGAGCCAGTGAGCACCACCTTACTATTTCTTGGTGGAGGTGTCTCGGGCATTTATTGTACCGCTACGCTTCCACACGCGCGCCGGCGGAAAGTAGCTACCTCCGTAGTTCTGCAGTGTCTGCTTGATACTCGTGCCATGGGCTACCATATTGCCACGTTGCAGGCCTCTGAGATGGGAGCACCAGTCTATCGTGCCCTTGGCTTCAAAGAGTACGAAAACCTCAACTTTTATCTCTTGTCAGAACCATCAAAGGAGTAACACGGCTCTGTCGTGATAGAGAAGTGAACCAGATAGGTCGAGAGTTGCCGTGCATTGATCGTGGGCAGTGATCACAATTCTGAGACACACAATAAACCGGCTATGTGCTTCTCCAATACATGTCCTCTCTTTGTAAGCTTTCCTTTCATACAAACACACAGCAGGATTATTGACTGTTCTTCCTCTGAGAAGGATTCTCATAACCTGTACAGTATAACTATTTTCCATAGAAAGTCCAACATATATGCAACAGATGATTGAGAGCCTCTCCCATCCAGCTCTTATCGAAGCAATGGAAACGAACACAGAAGCATTTGTTTCGCTCTGGGGGCGCGCGCTGGGAGCCACGTTTTATCATGAAGCAGGTGCTTCATGGTTTATCACTGGTGGGCAATTTCTGCGTTTAAACATGGGGATACAGGCTTGCCTGACACCGGATACGCCCAGAGAAAAGATCGACGAAATGTTATCAAAGATCGAAGCTCATAACGTACCTCTCTCCTGGCCTGTTGGACCCTCTCTCCAACATCCAACAATAGAAGATCGTGTCAAAGCTCGTGGATGGTCCATCTTTCCCACCGCTGGCATGGCCAGGGATCTCCAGGACCTCGATGAGCACATTGACCTGCCTACAGGAGTGACTCTTGAGCGGATAGACGCCACGGAATCCTTACAACTTGGGGTCCAGACCATTGCTGCTGGCATGCCGTGGCCTGATGCTGGTCGCGATTATATCATGGATGTGGTTCGTAAACATGGGTTTGTCGCTCATCCAAGCGTGCGCTACTACCTTGCTCGGCTCAATGGTCAACCAGTGGCGACATCAATTTTGTATCTCGCCAGCGGAGTCGCCGGTCTTTACTGTGTGGCCACGGTTCCCAGCGCACGAGGCCGAGGCATTGGTCGAGCCATATCCCACCTGCCTTTGCTTGATGCACGCGACATGGGATATCGTGTTGCCATTTTGCAAGCAACAGAAAAGGGTGAAAGAATCTATAGTCGTCTTGGTTTTCATGAAGTATGTCGCATTCACTTCTGGCAACGGTAAACAACGGGTAATCTGACCAGGCCAAAGCATCTGTATCTGCGAAGAAATCTTGTAGTTTGACGGGTAATTGGCCTGGAGCAAGTGACCGGCGTTCAATTTGACCGCAAGGGGGTAAACGAGGCCCTGGCAGTTCTTCGAATCTGGTGATGCCTTCGTGATCTGGGAGCCAGGGGGAGATTTTATCCCTGCCCCTAGCACTCCAGTAAGGTCTGGATTCGTGAGCACAGCCAGCAAGTCAAGTCCAATGGCCGTGACGTTTCTATTCTTCCCTTGTTTCTGCCGATTCGACACATTCATTGGTCAAACAAGGACCAGGGTTCGCGCTCCTGACCCTGTCGCACCACGACGAGCCAGAGACGACCACGATACTCGGGATGGATCACAGGAAAAGCCAGGACCCGTGGCTGCGATAGACACGACTATAGGTATCCCACACGTCTTTGGCTTTTTCTCGTGCTCGCTTGCTCCGAGCTGTCTTCCAGGCTTTGCGTTCTTGTCCTGCTGCGTCTCGCAGTTTGTTACCTTTCTTCGAAAAGCCATGACACAATTATGTCCAGAATGCTTTTTGACGTTAAAAATTGGGCGAATGCAGTAAAAGCATAAAAGCGAGTAAATCACCAGAAGAAGTTACGAGACTATCGAGTTGACACAGGCCGACAAACAGCCTTTTACTGTATATACCCACAAGGGTATATCAAAATAAGAGAGGTATACATATCAATGTCTATTGATTTAAATAGAGACAACAGTTTCGGCATTCGTGAAATCGAGCACCCTGTTGAGTCCACAAGAATCTTTATACGGACAGCAGGCAGATTAGATGTAGACGAAGTGCTTATTATGATCCATGGTGGCCCTGGTTTATCCTATCGTTACCTGCTTGGCTTAGAGCAATTGGTCAGTCCTCAACTCACCGTTGTAAACTACGATCAGAGAGGAACCGGTCGTTCTCCCATTCTGGGAGTGCAGGGAGAAGAAGCACAGGCTGAGAACTTTACGTCGATAACCTATGCACAGGACCTGGAAGCAGTCCGTTCGGCGATCGCCCAGGAGAAAAAGGTCCATATCCTCGGCCATTCGTGGGGAGGATTGGTAGCAATGCACTATGCTATTCAGTATCCAGAGCATGTTCGTTCATTACTGCTGCTCAATAGTGTTCCTCCAACAGTGGCTGGACTCTATGCAGGGTTTGAACGCTTTGAGGCACGTCTCAAAGATTTCCAACAGAAAGGCATCATACCAACAGAGTTGTCTGCAGATCATTTAGAACGTCTCAAACAGATTCTTCCCGTCTATTTATCCAAGACCAACCCTCCGTTCGATCTTCCCAGTTTTGCTGATACCTTTGATCATACCCCAACAGTAGGAGACCAAACCTGGAAAGCCATGGGCGACTTTGACCTGAGTGCGCAAACGGCAACCTTGAAGCTCCCACTACACATCTTCTATGGGGAGGATGACCCATTTGGAAGAGCGTGGGCAGATGAGACACGGGCAGCTTTTTCCAGCGCGATGATCGATTTTCAGATGATCCCGGATTGCGGGCACTTCGGCTGGCTAGAGTGTCCTGAGATCTTCTTTCACGCGCTTCAAAACTTCCTTGAACAGCACAAAGTAAACGGCTATTGATCTCGCGAGTAAGAACGAAAGACGCAATCCAGCGTGCGCAGTACATTGGCAAAGGAGAGCGTTGTGGTGTTGGAGCCGTTCTTTGGCCCTGGTGAGTTCCTCTGTCAAATGTTGTTAATTGACAAATAAAAATTCGGTTTGACTAGCGAATATCGGCTCTTGGACATTTTAAGTGTGTCTGCTTGCTAGGAAAAGAGGCAGAGCGTCTCTGAGAGATCATGTCCTTAATTATGTTCCAGCGAGCTCATTCTTCCTGTCGCTTGTACTGTTGAAGAACGTGGAACAAGGCATCTTCGTCAACTGAGCATACAACGCTGGAGCAAGCGAAAGCTGATGAGCCATATAGTCAACAACGGCTTTGGGTATGTCGTGTTTGGCAGCAGGAAAACGCCCTTCAAGTTGAAAACATTTCAGCAACAGAGCAAAACCAAGACGGGTCGCACCCGTTTTATTTCCAAGCACTTCCAACTCGGCAGGAAGCAGGATAAAATGCTCAATGAGTTCTTCGATATCCCAGGATCGTTTCATCGATGCCAATCCCCCCCTTGCATAATGAGCATATGTTGCCTGAACTATACGTGAAGCAGTCATGCTAGCGCAAGCGCCAAGGAGTCAAAGGGACTTTTACCCTATGGCCCTTGAGTATGAACAGACCGGAATACGGTTCTGACGCAAAGTTAGTGGTAAGCCCAACAATGAAAGTAGAGAAACGCTCTTCCCGGCGAATGATCTTGTGAGGTGTAAATAGGGAAATTCCATGAGGTAATTTTGGCA
Source organism: Ktedonobacter racemifer DSM 44963 (assembly GCF_000178855.1). Taxonomy (GTDB): domain Bacteria; phylum Chloroflexota; class Ktedonobacteria; order Ktedonobacterales; family Ktedonobacteraceae; genus Ktedonobacter; species Ktedonobacter racemifer. The sequence continues at coordinate 549,189 of NZ_ADVG01000003.1, forward strand.
ATTATCCGAGGTAATCGCGAGAAGAAATAACGCGCTTGGTTCCTTAGATAATTCTCAAAAAAGTACCTCATGGAATTTCCCTATTTACACCATTCCAGCTCAATGTGCGGCGAACCTATGCGTCAATCGTGGCAGAGGTTTTTGACAAAGCACAATTCTTGTTGTTAATCTTCTTAGCACGCTGAGGAAAGAGCAACACACCAAGCGCCATAAGGGCAAACAAAGTACAGGTAAGCATCGCTCTGCTAACAGCAAGTCCGCCGTGGTCGATTGGCTTGTCAAAGAAATTGCCGACTACAGCGCCAAATGGTCTGGTAAGGATGAAGGCTACCCAGAACAGAATCGCTCCATTTATTACGCGGCGATGGTGAAGGAAAACGATACTTAGCAGCGCCAAGCCAAATACGAATGAGGAACCGACGTAACCAAGCCCAGCAGTATCGGCAAACCAATCACCCAATGCAGTTCCTAGCGTTTGCGAAAATGTTATGGTGAGCCAATAGAAGCATTCAGCACGTCGGTCTAAAATATCATCAGCGGAAATTCGCCCTAAAACTTTGCGCCACGTAATCAGAGATACGATAACAAGGCTTAATAGGAGCAGCGAACCGCCAGTGTAGCCAATCCCAAGAGAGCGGGTCACATAATCCGCAAGCGTTGTTCCAGCAGTCGTGGATGCGACTATCGTTCCCCAGTACAGGAAAGGATGAAATCGCTTCGTCATAATCTGCACGAAAGCCAGCAGGACAAATAAACCAGCTAGGATTGTTGTTGCCTTGAGATAACCCAACCCCATATCCATACTGACCAGATTGCCGCCAACCTCACCAAATGTAGTAGCCAAGATTTTGATCAGCCAGAAGCCAATGGTGGCTGTTGGCACTTTGCTATTAATGTATGTTTTGCTCATTTTTCCTCTTTTTTCGAATTGCCGTCGATGGTGATTTTGCTAATATCCACATCAATTGCCCTTATTAATGAAGATATTCGTAATGTACCTCCTTTTGTTTCTAATTTACTCAGAATCAAAAATGATATTCTCAAATAGAAGTAGAAGTACCAAAAGTAACTGGACCAGTGTGCAAGTTTTTTGTAACTCTTCAGTATCCAAATCTCGCGAAGCGCCGCAGGCGCTGAGGAGCCAAGGGAAGGAGCGGACCTGGATAGTTACAAGAAAATTATGAAATAACGGCTATGATGATGCGGGGAGCGTTATTGGAAAAAAGCGTGGAGGTGAGAGAACGCTGGGGGATAGTCGTCAACTTTTGGTCATGTAGCTTCATGTCCCCTGACTCGCTACATTCATCTCTGGGGTAAAGAGGTGTGGGTGGAAAACGGCAGAGCCGTTTTCCACCCACACCTCTTATACCGAAAGCCACAGGCGCGAAAACGTATGCCAACAAGCAGTGGTTTTAGTTGGCGGGGGCCAGAACTACCTCAGGCTCATCGGTTGATCGAAACAATAAATATCTCAATAATCGCCTGGAGCAAGACCATCGGGGAGTCAAGCAACGGTATTACCCCATGCATGGCTTCGGAAACTTCGATTCGGCTGCCCGTTTCTGTTCTGCTTTTGATGAATTGCGGAACTATCCTTCTCCCTCACTCCATCATGGGAGAACCAGCCACACTCTCCGAGCAGCGGCGAGCTTTCCTTGATCGGCTTATCGCTTTGAAAGAAGCCATGCGGGTCATTTCCTAACACAATACAGCAATCTCCATATGTACTGGTCCTTGATGAGCTTCTGTGCTCTCAGTTCTGACAGAACCCCTGACCATATTTAAATTGAGCGCTTGCGATCTCTCCAGTATGGTTCGCGCAACACGCGCCTCACAACCTTGCCAGTAGCATTTTTCGGTAGCGTTTCCATAAATTCTATAGTACGCGGCTTCTTATATGAGGCTAGGCGCTCTTTACAAAAGTCGATGAGTTCCTCCTCAGAAGAGGGGTAATCAGGCTTGCACACAACAAACGCCTTGACCGACTCACCCCAAATCTCATCGGGAATACCAATCACTGCGGCCTCCTGGACCGCAGGATGTTGATAGAGAACCTCCTCGACCTCACGCGGATAAATATTGAAACCACCACTAATAATCATGTCCGCTTTACGATCAACAAGGAAGACATAGCCTTGCTCATCAATATAACCCATATCCCTGGTATGTACCCAGCCATTGCGTAGCGTCGCGTTCGTAAGTTCGGGTGATTTCCAGTAACCCACCATCGCTTGATTCGTGGAGACAGTGATTTCTCCGATCGTTCCCTGAGGCACCTCTTGCCCATCTTCATCGACAATGCGCAATGCGACACCTGGTACCGGACGCCCACAGGAAAACAGGCGTTCCTGTCTCAGAGGATCATCGCCCAGGTGGTCCTGAGCTTCGAGGAGTGTCAGGATAAGCGGAGCTTCTGTCTGGCCGTAGTATTGGATAAACTTGGGACCCCAAAGCTCCAGACCACGGCGCAAGACTTCACGTGGCATGGGAGATGCACCATAAATAATACGCTTCACGGAGTTCAAGCTGTATTGCACGACGCGCGCATGGGAGAGCAACATCACGATCATTGTTGGTACAAGGTTCAATGTGGTTGCACGCAAGCGCTCAACTGTCGCCAGATATTCTTCTGGCTGAAAACCAGGAAGGATCGCATTGGCAGCACCTCTGAGCCAGTGTGGCAACACTAGCGTCCCCGAAGCATGCGTCAGGGGAGCTGCATGCAGCATTATGTCATCCTGCTCAATGGGTAACGATGTCAAGATATTGGTTGCGATGGCAACCCAGGTCCCCTGGCTATGAATGGCAGCCTTCAACGTTCCTGTCGTGCCCGAGGTGTATTGAATGGTGGCATAGTCCTCTTCGCGCAACAACACTGGTGGCTCATCAATGCTGGCACCAGTAACAACATCTGCTACGGACTGGATCCAGGAAGAATGCGGGTGTCCATTCATCTGACAAAAATATTGGACGGTCGTTACTTGTGGGCGGAGCGCTTCCACCCGCTCGGCAAACTCCTCACTGAACAGGAGAGCCTTCGTCTCCGTTTCTTGGAGCATGTGGCGATGTTCAGTTTCGGAGAGACGCGTGTTCAGAGGGACACGCACCAATCCGGCTTGTAAAATAGCAAAGTCGATCTCGATACTCTGTACCGAGTTCGCGAGCAGGAAAGCCACACGATCCCCTTTGCGCAGCCCTAATGCTATCAGTCCATTGGACAGAGCGTTCGCATGGTGATAGACTTCGGCAAAGGTAAGGCGCTGCTCACCATATATCACTGCGATACGATGAGGATAAGCGTTTGCTCCACGACGAATGAAATCTCTTACATTCATAAGTTACCTACTCACTTGCTTCATTGCATGTACGGGCGTTCAAAGAACAATAGCACAATTACGTTTATCACGCTTTTTATTTGTACACGATTGCTGAGTATCCTGTCAAATAGCAATGTAAGACAAAGGCTCCAGAGTACACAGAGTTCGTCATCACTGGCTAGTGCAGGTTCAAAAAATCTCTTGTGTAAAGAGAGGAATGGCTGCTAGAATGAGAGCATGAAAAGAGCATCTCTGAGAGGGTTGCTGGCAACATTATCAAGGAAAAATGCATGCAAGAAGCGAATGAGTAGCATTCACCTTAGGTGAAATGCTTGTAGCTAATCCACACCTCTCCGACTACTTTCATCGATTGAGTTTCTTACCGCCGGGTTCTGTAGAAATGGCTGATGGTGCCAGCCATGCGGTCCTCTCGAAGGTCCGAGGGAAGTTTTCAATCCATCCCATAGACCAGAACTCTATCAAGGGTCATCTTGGCAATAGCGTTTGAAGTTTCAAGACAAAAATTTTATTTAGAGCGGTACGCATAAGCTTTGAACCAAAGAGTAGGCTAGAGAGATGAAAGCCTATTCAACCGACTTACGAGAACGAGTGGTACGGGCTGGTTTGCTCACTGTGGGTATCTCGCCCGCGAGAGAGAAGTTCTCTTTACGGAAGCACAACAGTTTGAGGCTCAAGCCTTTTGATTACTGCTGTAAGAAGGTGTGCAGAATGACACCAGTTAGGGAGCGGCGCGAGCCAGCCTGGCCACCATCAGTTTACTCATCGCGAGAGAGATCAATGCCTCGCTACTCGAATAGGTGCCCTCATAATCGCGGGAGAGCCGACGGTTCTGGGTGATCCAGGCATTGGTGCGTTCCACTACCCATCGGTGGGGAAGGAGGTGGAAACCTGGGGGAATGATCGCATTCCAGTCGACTTCCTCCCCTTCTTTCACCCAGACGGCGCGAATGCCGGTCCAGGGATGATTCACCACCTCCACACGTACCCCCAGGTGCTCTTTGACCCACTGCTCTCGCGTGGTGGCCTGCATACCCGCTATCGACCCAGATCAGCTGGAGACGAGGCAGCGCTCCTTTCAGAGGCAGAAGCAGAACCTTGCCTCCTTCCCGCTCATCGATGTGAGCGTTCAGCACTTTCACCGCGATCACCAGCCCCTGGGTGTCAACCAGCACAAACCGTTTTCTGCCGTGGATTTTTTTTCCCGCCATCAAACCCGCGCTCATCACCGCGCACCGAACTCGTTTTGATCGATTGACTATCGAGAATGGCGGCACTCGGTTCAGGATCGCGCCCAAGGCTTACGCGCAGATCACGTCGCAGGGCTGCATTCACGTGTTCCCAGACGCCTGCCTGTTTCCACAGGCGGAAAGAGAGATACACCGTGCTCCAATGCGGCAAATCATGGGGCATCATGCGCCAGGCACACGCACTCCGCAGCACATACAAGATGCCATTGAGGATTTCCCGCCGCGCAATTTCCTGCGGACGTCCGCCTGGCTTCTCTCCTGGAATCAACGGCTCCAGAATCTCCCATTCTTCGTCTGTTACATCTGATGGATACGGCATCCGCAGAGAGTGAGTACTTTCCCATCATCCCGCTCCTTTCGATAGCTTTGCTCGGCTTTTTTCTCTCCTTTCTCTTTTCTATCGGCTAGTTTTCGGCTTTCTGCACACCTTCTAAGAACTCCTTTTCCCATTTTCTGTCTCGCTCCTCTGTCTGATCTCGCAACTCATTCGCCAAGATATATGGGAAATGCGCCAGGAAATGCCTGAAAACGGTCGCTTTTCTGGCTCATTTTGACCTTTACCATAGAGACCGGGTCGGCACCAGTTTCTCCGACCTACGCCTCTGACACCGCTTCTTGTGCTTGCATGTGTAGCGATGGAATTCTAAGATGAAGAGGCAATTATTCCCGTCATGATTGCCTCATGCGAGGAGGATCGGAGGCTAGCCTTTGCTCACACCTTCAAATGAAAAACCGAGGACCAAGGATCTGTTGCCCCGAAGATCGAAGGTGCGTTTGTCTGTGTCCTGGTCCAAGAGAGGAGAGGCTCTTATTCTATGGCTTTCTTTAACGACAACCCTCAGCAAGAAAACACCACCCAACGTCCCCCTGAAGAGGCCGAGTTTGTCGATCGTTTTCGCGCGATGATAGAGGGAAGCACGGATATTTTTTGCATTCTCACGCTCAGAGGCGAGGTGCAAGAAATTTCCCCCAGTTGGCACAACTTTACCGGGCAAGAGGAGAACGAGTATCGAGGGAAGGGCTGGCTGGAGGCGTTCCATCCGGCTGATCAGCCGCAAGTCGAAGAAGCGCTGATCCAAACGGTCATCTCCGGGCGGAGCAGTGAACACACACGCCGGGTGCGCCGATATGATGGAAGCTACCGCCTGATACACTGGCGTCTGATCCCCGTGCGCAAGCCTTCGGGGGTTGTTTCTGAGCTGGTGGCCTATGGCATCGATGTCACCGAGCAGGAACTGGCGAAACAGATGAGTGAAGCAGAGATGCAGCTCGCCGTGAAAGCGTCCGGTGTGGGCCTGTGGGATTGGAATCTCCCGACCTGGCAATTTGTCTGCACGGATCAGATGGCGGTCCATCTTGGCATCTCTCCTGTTACTTCAGGGAGTGAGGAACAGTTCCTGGCGTGCGTGCATCCGGATGACCGCGACCAAATAGAGCGCGCGCATCGGCGTGCCCTGGCTGAGAAGGCGGAATTTGGTATCGAGCACCGCACGATCTGGCCTGATGGGAGCCTGCATTGGCTGATAGCCAGAGGACGAGGCATCTATGATCTCCGCGGCCAGCCGATCCATCTGATAGGAGTTGCCTTGGATGTGACGGAGCTGAAACAGGCGGAGGAGGCCCTGCGGGAGAGCGAGGCCCGGTTTCGTCATTTCATGGATTCCAATATCATCGCAATGGCGCTCGTTGACCTGGAGGGAACCGTTCATGAGGCCAACGATGCCTTGCTCAAGCTTGTGGGTTATACCCGGGAAGACCTGACAGCGGGACGGATGCAGTGGACGGCGATGACTCCCCCGGAATATCGGGCCCAAGACGCTCGGGTGATCGAAGAACTGCAGACAACCGGAGTGGCTCAGCCGTTTGAAAAAGAGTATGTGGCCAAAGACGGCACGCGCGTGCCGGTCTTGAACGGGGCGACGCTTCTGCGCCGGAGAGGCTCTTCTCCGCTGGCCATCACGTTTGTCTTAGATTTGACGGCCCGCAAAGAAGTGGAACGGCAAAAAGACCTCTTCCTTGGCATAACCAGCCACGAATTAAAAACACCGTTAACTGCCCTCAGAGGGACGCTTCAATTAGTCCAACGGCGCTTGAAACGGGTAGCCACGACGGCGGATAACTTCTCCCCAGAATGGAGCACCTTCGTCCAGGGACTCACGAAAAATCTGGAGGATTGTGCACGACAGGTCGATGCACAAACGCGCTTGATCAATGACCTGCTGGACATCTCGCGCATCACATCCAATACCCTGAAGCTCTCGCCGCAGCGCTGTGAACTTGGCAGCCTGGTGCGTGAAACGGTCGAGGATTTGCGGGTCACCGAGCCCGAACGCTCGCTCCTACTTGAAGTGCCAGAGGATACGCTGGTCCACGTGCTCGCTGATCGGGATCGCATCAGTCAGGTGGTGACCAATTATGTGACCAATGCGCTGCGCTATTCACCCCCCGACCAGCCGGTGCATATTGGTCTCACCGCCGAGAAGGGTGTTGCTCGTGTCTGGGTGCGCGATCGGGGGCCGGGCCTCTCGGCGGAAGCACAGAAAGAAATCTGGCAGCGTTTTCACCAGGTGAAAGGCGTACCCGTCCAGAATGGTTCGGGGAAAGGGTTGGGTCTGGGCTTATATATCTGCCAGATGCTCATCGCCGAACACCAGGGACAAGTCGGTGTGGAAAGTACATTAGGGGAAGGCTCCACCTTCTGGTTTACCTTGCCAGTCGTCCCATAAGAGGATTCATGGTCGCGGGCCTCGGCAGGAAGCTGATAGAGGGTGATCATTCCACCACCCCATAGGCATTAAGTTAAGAAAAGATGACAACAAAAAGCTCCTTGAAAGATGATGAAGATTGATCAAAACATCATACATCAAGCAAGGAGCTATCAGATGACCAGTGTATCACAACTTGAGCGCATATTGAAACACGTCTTGGAAGAGCGAGCCAATGCATTGGCAAAAGAAACTGGCTTCGTGAAACGAGAGCGCAAGCTCACAGGGGCCGATTTTGCCCAAATTTTGCTCTTTGGGCACTTGCACACCCCACAAGCAAGCCTGGATCAGTTGACCCAGGCAGCTCAGCTTCGTCAGGTGCAGATCAGCAGTTCGGGTCTGCATCAGCGTTGCACACAAGAGGCGGCAAGATTTTTGCAAGCGGTGCTTTCGGAATTGGTGGAACAGGTCGTGAGCGTGCAAGCGGCTCCCATTGCGCTCTTCAAGTCGTTCAAGCAGGTGATCGTTGAGGACAGTTCAACCATCATTCTGCCAGCCGCTCTCAAAGAGCTGTGGCCTGGATGTGGTGGAGGGGGTCAAGAAAGCAGTGAACGCACTCAGGCAGCGCTCAAACTACATGTGCGTTGGGATATCAAACACGGGCAACTCATGGGACCACGCTTGTCGGCAGGACGAGTACATGAATTACATGGTCCTTTGAGTCAAGAGCCGGTTCGCCCTGGCAGTTTGTACGTGGCAGACCGTGGCTACTGGAGCCTGGCTCACTTGCGTCAACTTCACGAGCAGAAGGTGCGCTTCTGCCAGCATCCAAAGGCCAACACGGTCTTTTGGGATCGAGAGGGCAAGCGGATTGAACTGGAGAGCATCTTGCCTCGCATGATTGGGCAGATCAAGGTGAAGCATGTCTACTTAGGAGCACAGAACCCCTTGCCCGTTCGCCTGCTGATGGTACGCGTTCCAGAAGAGGTGGTAGCACAACGACGCGAGCGCTTGGCGCAAGAGGCGACTGATAAAGGCCAGGCAGTGAGTCCTAAGCAATGGGAATTGGCTGCGTGGACACTCATTGTAACCAACGCTGCAGCCAAACATGTGGGACCAGCACAAGCCTTGGTGATCATGCGTGAACGCTGGGTGATCGAGCTGCTCTTCAAGCTTTGGAAAAGTCAGGGGCACATTGATGAGTGGCGATCGCAACATCCCTGGCGAGCGTTGTGTGAGCTGTATGCCAAACTGATGGCAGTTGTGGTCCAACATTGGCTCCTCTTGTTTGGGTGTTGGCAGGATCCTTGGCGCAGTTTGGTGAAAGCCTCCGCGGTGGTGCGATCTCTGGCCTTACAGGGATTGGAAGTGCTCGGTGGCTTCTGCCGTTTGCGCCTGCTGGTCGACCAACTCTCTCGAATGATGCAGTCGGGCTGTCGGGTCAATCCTCGCTCGACTGAACCCTGCTTGGCTCAGTTGCTTCTCGATGGTCTCGATTGGCTCTTAACTTAATGCCTATGGGGTGATCATTCCACCACCCCGCTTGTCCTACAAGTGGGGTAGTTTGCTATGTCTAAGCGTCAAAGTGTCATGAATGCACACTTTGGTCAGGATCTTAGCCCGACCTCAAAATCCGCTTAGCGCCAAATTATGCTTGCATAAAGTCGTGTTGCTCCAGAAGCGTTCTCTAAGAGATACGCGCCATTTTATACGAGATCGGAATTGTCACAGGGGCAGCCAGACATCCATGCCGGGCCTGCCCATCCTTCGTGATCTTCCAGGTCAATAGGAGCACAGGCAGACAAAACGATGGTTCTATCGAGCACCATCGCCGTAGGAGAACGCTTTTTCAGAGCCGGGATCATCCTTTGCCCCTGAGACGAGCAGTTCAGCGACCACTTGCAGCAGCGTTTCCAGTTCAAAAGGTTTCTGCAGCGTTCTGAGGTGCTTTTTGCCGCTGACTTCCTGTGGCGTATCCGCACTCATCAGAAGAATAGGGATGTGCTCAAGCTTTTCTCGGCTCCTCAGCCAGTCCGCCAGTTCCAGACCGTTCATTCCGGGGAGATGGTAATCCAGGAGCACTAACGCGGGGGCATCCGTTTGCAGGATACTTTGCGCCATCTCTCCACTGAGGACATGGGACGCCTCATAGGCTTCCTCCTCCTCCTCCTGGAGTGCTTCCAGCAGGAGATCGCCCAGGATGGGATCATCTTCGACAATGAGAATACGCTTGCGGCGAGTCCGTTCACGACCTGCCTGCGGGCTCTTACACATTTCTTTCCTCCTTCGTGTTTCTGAGACGCTTTTCCCGCGAAGCGGCAAGGGGGAACGTGATGTGAAAGGTGGATCCTTTTCCCCTCTCGCTTTCGACCCGAATCGTTCCCCCATGGTGCTTGACAATCTCCGAAACAATATACAAACCCATTCCGAGTCCTGGAAAGGCACGCTGCTGGAGAGGTACCGCCCGGTAGAATCGTTCAAAAATCCTCCCTTGCAGCTCTCGTGGGATCCCAATCCCCTGATCGCGTATACTGATCGTGACCGCCTCAGCCGAGGTGGTGAGTGTCACTTCGATCTGCGGAGCGTCTGGAGCATATTTGATCGCATTGCTGAGCACATTCAGAAACACTTGTGCGAGCCGATCTCGATCTCCGACCACAAAAACGGGTGGTGCGGCATGCTGGACCACAATGGTATGGGTCGTTTGTATGTGCTGAAGAACGTCCATGACTTCCTTTAGCATCGCATCCAGATCGACCATCTCGTGAGCATATTCCAGCTTCCCGGCCTGGATGCGCGAGAGGTCGAGTAACTCGTCGACCAGGCGGGTGATGGCATTGAGTTGTCCTTCCATGCGAGCACACACCACCTCCACATTGGACAGATCTTGTTTCCCGAGCTTCTTGCACAAAAGCTGGGTTTGCAGCTTCAAGGAGGCAAGGGGGGTCTTCAGTTCATGGCTGGCCATGCCCAAGAAGGCATCTTTGCGCTGATCCAACTCCTGGCGAGCAGAATTATCCAGCACAAAGCCAACCCCTTGCAGCACCTGATCATGAAAGGCGACGCCTCCCAGTAAGACGGGAAGGTGACTGCCGTCTTTACACACCAGTTCGGTTTCAAAAGGGGTCGTGCAGTGTTGCGCGACCACATCCTGGTAGACCTGGTGGGAAAAGGAGGCAGCGGGTGGGCGAGTCATGGTTGCCCAGCGCACATTCCGCTGCTGCAGGTCTTCTCGACGATAGCCGGTCATCTGGAGAAACGTGGCATTCGCATCCACAATCGCATCGTCTTCGGCGAGAAAGATCCCGATGATGCTAGAGTTCATCAGGAGGTTCACGCGTTCCTGGCTCAGGCGCAAGGCCTCTTCCGTCCGTTTCTGGTCATCGATATCCGTGCAGGTGCCAAACCACTTGACGATCTGGCGGGTGTCATCGCGCACCGGCATGGCGCGGACTAAGAACCAGCGATATCCCCCCGTTTGGCCCTCCTTGAGACGCTCATAGGGCTCACCTGTTTCGAGCGCCTGATGCCAGACCATCAGGGTGTGCTGATACTCGTCAGGATGCAAAAACTGACTCCATCCATCGCCCAATGCCTGTTCTGGGGAGGAGCCAGTATAGTCATACCACTGGCGATTCCAGTACTCAACCAGGCCATCTGACGACGTCGTCCACACGAGTTGTGGCACCGTTTCGGCCAACACGCGCCAGTTCTCCCGGCTTTCTTTGAGCTGCTGCTCCGCCCGTTTCTGGCCCTCGATGTCGGCACAGGTGCCAACATAGTTGAGGATGGTGCCCTGACTGTCTTTGTGCGATGTTGCTTGCAGAAGGAACCAGCGATAGGCTCCCGTCGTGCCCTGGCGCAGGCGCAGTTCCGCTTCATACGGCTCGCCAGTTTGGACGGCGTTCTGCCACACCAACAGGACGCGTTGCCGGTCATCGGGATGTGTATACTGCAACCACCCATCTCCCTGCTCCTGTTCGGTGCTCGTGCCGGTATAGTCGCGCCAGCGTTTGTTCGTGTAAGCAACCGAACCATCAGGTCGGATGAGCCAGACACATTGGGGAAGAGCATCAATCGCCGCATGCCACTCTTCCATTACCTTATACTTTGTTTCTTTGATTGTGGACACCATACTGTCATTTTCCCTTTCACGTACCTCATCCCTGACGAAGAATCTCTCCTGCCCCGATTGGGCAAGGGCATCATCCATCACGTCTCGCCAGCGTTTCTGCAGGAGAATGACCTCTGACCATCGAAGTATACTGGAAAAAAGAGGAGAAAATCAGGGCTAGAAAGAGGCATGATCAGGAAGCAGTGACAGGCACGAAAGTGTTGTCCACTGAAGCGCATGCGCAGGGGTACAGCTCATCAGGAGAACGATGCCCGCGCGACAAGGCGCAGAGGCCTCCTCCCGGTGTTGGGTCAAAGCGTTTGCGCAAAGATGAACCTGCTTGCTCCAAAAAGCAAAGGAGATGCAAGAAAGGAAGAACTCTCATGGACCGCAAGAACAATGGGTCCCACAGCAACACGCCTGAGCCCATCCCACACTCGTTTCTTGATCCGCTGCTTGCAACCAAGTTCCTTCCCCCGACCTCCTCTCATAAGATCATTGCTCGCCCCCATCTCCTGGCCCTGCTCAATGCTGGCCTTCGTCAACGCCTCATTCTCATCGCCGCCGCCGCTGGCTTTGGGAAGACCACACTGCTTGCTAGCTGGATTCGTTCGCTTCCCCCCGGTCACCCGCCAGTGGCCTGGGTGTCGCTTGACGCAGGCGACAACGCCCCCTTTCGGTTTTGGACCTATGTGCTGACGGCGCTGGAACACTGTCAGCCCGGGCTCTCGCTGCTGCCTTTTGCGGCCCTGCACGATACCCCGCAACCCTCCTGGCAAACGATGATCACGGAACTAATCAATGGCCTTGCGAAGCTGCGCGAATCCCTGGTGCTGGTGCTGGACAATTATGAGGAGATTACAGAGCCAGCGATCCACGCCCTGCTTTCCTCGCTGCTCACGCACCTGCCACCTACTCTCTGTGTGGTGCTGGCAACACGGACGGATCCCCCTTTTTCCCTTGCTCGGCTGCGTGCTCGGGCACAGATCCTGGAATTACGCAACGAGCAGTTGCGTGCAACCAGCGAGGAGATGACTGCCTTTCTGCACGATGTAATGGATCTTCGGCTTCCCGAGCAGAACATCCAGGACGTGGACGCACGCCTGCAGGGCTGGTGGGCGGGCATGCAAATGGCGGCGCTCGCCGTTAAGGGGAAGGCGCCCCCTCACGATCTGCTGCAAGTGTGCCAGGGAAACCAGCCCGATCTTTTCGAGTATCTGGTGCAGGAGGTGCTGAACCGCCAGCCCGAGCAGGTGCAGACTTTCCTCCTGCGAACGTCCATCCTCCCTCGCCTGTGCAACTCCCTGTGTAATGCGGTCCTGGAGCAGCAGGACAGCCAGCTTTTCCTGGAGGAAATAGAACGGGCCAATCTCTTTTTGAGTCCCTTGGATGACCAGCGCCAGTGGTATGCCTACCACCCCCTCTGGGCCTCGGTCCTACGTGCTCAGTTGGAGCAAACTGCTCCCACCGAGGCGCTGCTACTGCATCTGCGGGCCAGTCAGTGGTATGCCGCACATCAGATACGCAGCGAAGCGATCCAGCACGCGCTGCAGGCGCACGAGTGGTCCTGGGCAGCGTGGCTTCTGGAACAGATCCCTAGTCAGGACATCTGGGGTCGGTTCAAGGACGCGTTGCTCCGTTCCTGGATTGAGCAACTTCCCCGCGAGGTCGTGCGCGAGCGACCTCGTTTATGCCTGGCCTCTGCCCAGAGCCTGTTCTGGATCGCGCCTCCTGAGGTCATCGAAAGCTGGGTGCGCGATGCCAGAAGCGCCTGGACACGAGTCCATCAGCGGGAAGAACAGACCGGTAGTGTGCGAGGCAGATACGAACCAGAGGCACCCACATCTCTGCTGGGAGAAATCGCCGCCTTGCAGGCCACAATTGCCAGCTTCCATCATGGGGATGCAGGAGCAACGCGAGCTTTCTGCCAGGAGGCGCTCACCCATCTTGAGGAGCAGCAGTGGAGAACACGGCTCCAGATGACGTTTGCCCAGGCTCGGGCGAACATAGCTCAGGGAGATATCGAGCGTGCGACGCAGCAACTGCAAGCCGGATTGAGCCGGATCAAAGCGGAGGGGGATCGAGTACTCGAGAGTATCTACTTGTGCGAGGCAGTCTGGGAAAAAATGCTGGCGGGGAAATTGCACCTGGCATGGCAATGGAGCCAGCAGGCGATCCACGCGCTCCAAACCCTTGAGGGGTATCTCCCAGCTCAGGTATGTTGGCCCTATACCTATCAAGCCAGGATCTTGCATGACTGGAACCGCTTAGAGGACCCTGGCTGAACAGGCGATCCAGCTGGGCGAACAGACCGAAACGCTGGCGTTTTTACCTGTCGGATATACCATATTGTTGCGACTTGCTCTCTCGCAAGGGAGATGGGAGGAAGCCAGAAAGGTCTCGCAACAACTCGAATACGTCGGGAGAATCATGGCATCGCCGTATCGCGTAGTTGTCTGGGGCTACGTCGATCAGATGCGTTTCTGGCTGGCATGTGGCGACCTGGAACGGGCACGACGCTGGGTAAGAGATCTCCAGCGGGAAGCGCCGCTGGTTTCTCCTCTGGCTCTGGAGCGGCAAAGCGTTGCGTTCGTCCGCCTGCTGCTTGCCGAATCTCAACCGGAGCAGGCCTTGGGCCTGCTTACCCCCCTGGTAGAACGGGCCACAGCCACGCAGCGGTGGTACCAGGTGCTGGAAATGTGGCTTTTGCAGGCGCAGGCGTATCAGATGCTCCATCGGCAGCGAGAGGCATTGGCACGGCTTTCGCAAGCGGTGCATTTAGGCGCATCCGAAGGCTACATCCGTCGCTTTGTGGACGAAGGAACACGTATAGCTGCATTACTCTCCCAACTCAGAGAACAGGAGTCCCAGGAGAAAGATTTCCCGTATCTGGAGACGCTGTTGCGTGCGTTCAGCCAGCAACCGGTAGCCCAACCACCCCGCCTGAAAAGCGAGCCATCCCCGACGTTGCTGGACCCGTTGAGCGAGCGCGAACAGGACGTGTTACACCTGCTCGCACGCGGTGCCTCGAACCAGGAGATCGCGGAAACATTGGTGCTTGCCATCGACACCATTAAGCATTATGTCAGTAATATCCTCAGCAAACTCGAAGTCACCAATCGCACCCAGGCGGCTGCACGAGCGCGGGCTCTTGGTCTCCTTTCCCAGGAAGAGTAAGCCTTTTTGCAACACAACTTTGGCGGTTGCGCTCTTTAAAGGCGAGGGAATGCGCTTTCTCGAATAAGGGTATTGTCAACTTGCTGAAAAGCTGGCATACTGAATTTCATGAATACATCAACACCTGCTCCATCTGCTTCCCTTTACAAAGGTTTTCGCTTTCCACCTGAAATTATCAGTCATGGCGTCTGGCTCTATTTTGCTTTTCGCTCAGTTTTCGTGATGTGGAAGAGCTTCTGATGCAACGTGGGATTGTCGTCACCTATGAAACCGTGCGACAATGGTGCCTCACATTTGGTCAAACGTATGCTAACGAGTTGCGTCGTCGTCGCCCCCGTTGTGGCGACAAGTGGTATATGGATGAGATGCTTCTCACCATTCGTGGCAAGAAGCACTCCCTCTGGCGAGCAGTGGATCAGGACGGCAATGTGCTCGATATTCTTGTCCAAAGCCGACGCAACAAAAAAGCGGCGAAACGCTTCTTTCGTAAACTGCTGAAAGGACTCCAATACGTCCCTTGTGTCATCATCACTGATAAGCTCAGAAGTTACGGGGCGGCGAAACGCGAGATCCTGCCTGGTGTGGAGCATCGTCAGCACAAACGCTTGAACAATCGAGCAGAAAACTCACACCAACCCACCCGACTGCGCGAAAGGAAGATGAGGCGCTTCAAATCAACCAGACAGGCCCAACGCTTTCTCTCCGCTGATCGCGCCCCATTGCTGGGCATTTTCAACCGCGACGGCACCGTTTGCGTGCCGGAGAATACCGTACCATTTTCCAGGACCGCTTCCAGCAATGGAATGAGGTGGCTGGAGTCAAGCAGATTGCATAACGATCTATCTTCCCCAGTATTTCACTGCCTTGCCGTCTTTTTCTCCTTTATAGCTCAATAATACACTGCATTCCTACAAGCAAG
This sequence comes from Ktedonobacter racemifer DSM 44963, assembly GCF_000178855.1. Lineage (GTDB taxonomy): Bacteria > Chloroflexota > Ktedonobacteria > Ktedonobacterales > Ktedonobacteraceae > Ktedonobacter > Ktedonobacter racemifer. The sequence continues at coordinate 564,689 of NZ_ADVG01000003.1, forward strand.
TTGACAATACCAATGCTATCTAGAACTGAAAAATCCGGGAAATATGGATATCGTGCTAGCCACAGCAGAGCAAAATACAGTATTATAGATAAAAGGCTGTGCTTTTAAAGGGATACGTCGGGCATATCATTCAGAAAGGAGAAAGGAAAAGTCAGATGTTCATTCGCCGCACATTTACGGGGAAAAGCAGGGAAGCGCACTCTGAAAAAATGCGTAGCGTAGAACAACGCTTTCGTACGCTTGTCGAATTTAGTTCAGAGGGCATCAGGCTTCTCGATCTCCATGGGCAGGTCCTTTACACGAATACCACCGCCGCACAACTACTCAACCAGTCCTCCTCCAACACGCTATCTATTAGCCTCTATGATGTCCTCTCTCACATTGATAAGCAAGCAGTAGCTAAGGCTTTTGAACGGGCTACTACTGCTCCAGGCCTATCGGCAAAGGCGCAGTATAGCATCACTCAGGCCGATGGAACCACGCGCTGGCTAGAAGAAACCTACGTCAACAGGCTCAATGTACCGGACCTGGCAGCCATTGTTGCTACATTGCGCGATATTACTGAGCAAAAACAGGCTGAGCTAGAGCGAGAAACCAGGCTACAAGAAAGGGGGTATGTACTAGCACAAATACAGCAGATACAGACAGAAGAGGCACGCCTGCAATTACAAGATTTTGTACAAAAACTGGTTATCGAGCAGGATATGTTGCGCGAGCGCGAGGCACAGGCTCGTACAACTGCCGAACTGACTTCAGACTACGCCTATGCCTACCACTTCCGCCCCGATGGGACGATTAAGCGAGAGTGGACTACCAGCGCCTTTATGGCTTTGACGGGTTTTGAACCCGAGGAGTTCGACGAACGCGGCTGGGAGCAGTTCATCCATCCAGATGATAAAGAACAGGTTGAGGAGCGCCTGCGAACCGTGCTTGCGGGCTTATCCGATGTGCGCGAGTGGCGCACCACAACCAAGCAGGGTGAGATACTCTGGCTACGCGACTACTGCCGCCCTATACTCGATCCGGAAACGGGTGAGGTCGTGCGCGTCTACGGCGCAGTCCAGGATATCACCCAGCGTAAAGAGGCTGAGCAGCAGAAAGATGATTTCATTGGCATGGCGGGTCATGAGTTACTGACGCCTCTTACCTCAGTCAAAGCATATGTACAGCTTGCGCGACGCGGCTTGCAACGCCTGGCCGATCCAAACTTTAGCGAGACGGAGAACATAACCCGAATCGATGACCTGCTTGAGCGGATAGAGCACCAGGTGCAGGTTCAGACGCGCCTGATAAGCGACCTGCTCGATGTCTCGCGCATCACTGCCAATAATTTAGAGTTGCATTTTGATGTCTGCGACCTGGTCAAGGTCGTACGAGAGGTAGTCACCGATCAACAAGCTGTCAACATCAACCGACCCTTTAATCTTAAGCTACCCGAGGCCGACACGCTGCCAGTCATTGCCGACGCAGACCGGATAGGGCAGGTACTCAATAACTATCTCACTAACGCACACAAATACTCAGATGATAATAAACCTATCGAGGTGCGCCTGGAGATAGAGCGTGAGTTTGTGCGTATCTCGGTTCAGGACGAGGGGCCAGGCCTGACGCCCTATGAGCAGCAGCGTATCTGGGAGCGCTTCTATCAGACTCCAGACAAGAAGATCCAGCATGGGCAACGCCCCGGCCTGGGCCTGGGCCTCTACATCTGCCAGACCATCATCAGCAAGCATAATGGGAAGGTTGGAGTCACAAGCCAGCGTGGCACAGGCTCGACCTTCTGGTTCACGCTGCCCATAATTCAGCAAGGCGATTGAGCCCATGCCAGCATAGACCCTATAGAGGGATGGTATACCACTCGGAGGCGATAGTCAGGCCTGCGTCGCTTAGCATGGAGCGTTTGTCGTGGTCAAGGTGGGCGCAGACAACGACGATCTGGGCCGCGCCTCGCTGTTTTGCCTCCTCCATAACGGCCTCCAATAATTTTCGCCCGTAATGCAGCCAGTCCTCGTGCGCTGCGACACAAAAATCATCGACACTACACGTCAGGCCGGGTACGTCATAGACAGGCGGCGAGGGTACAAAATTCGCGATTCCGAAGCCAATGACCTCTCCGTCTCGCTCATAAACCAGTGTAACGATATTTTCACGCTGAACTAGCTGCGCGAACCAGGCGCTCTGCTTCTCGCGCGCATCCGTAGCAGGTTTCCAAAAGACAGGCTGATAGTCTGCATACTCCTGGCGCCTCTGCTCCGCGAGATCAAGCATACGTGACACATCGTCAGCGCTAGCATTCCTGATGGTTTCGCTCAAAATCGCTTCTCACTTTCACTGGCAGAGCGCGGGTGATACAGAAAGCATCATCCGTGCTCTTACTGATTAAAAAAGCAAACGTCTAAGCAGGACACTCATCGAGGACGGGATCTGGAGTAACCTGCGTTCCTTCGGGGGCGGGAAAGGGCTGTTTGAAGGTAAAGGCAAAGGCTGAGGGGCCGTGAGCTTGCAGATGCTCCAGGCGCGCCTTCGCCTCTGTGACTGACGGTATATGCCCTTCTAGCACCCACCAGAGCGTGGTGTATACGCCTTCGAAGCGCTCAAACCACTGCCGGCGCTGCTGCAAGACCTGGCGATGCGCGCTGGTATAGACATAATCCGCAAGCGCCGGAAGCGACGCCCAGACCGAGAGATTGACCAGGATTGCATTATCATCAAAGGGGCGAATGGCGGTGGCGTCGTCCTCCTCAGACTGCAAACGCCAGATAAAACCAGGGCTATGATCTGCCAGGGCATTAATTGGATCAAGCTGGGCAACAAATTCCGCCATCAGGGGATCGCTCAGGGGGGCGCGCATACGCGCAACATTGACCTGGGCCAGGTGGTACATGTACAACTCCTTCACACTTGAGGCTTTATTCTAGATATATTTATACATAGCAATAGTATACAACAATGCCTGTATAGCCTCCTGAGAAGCAGCCGCTCAATATTTGGAGAGCAAGTAGTAAATGCCTTACCAAGTGAGCAGGTCTGGCCATCAAACGTGGAACATTGCCCCGAATGTTGAGCACCGAGACACACGTTTCCTGGGAAAACCGCTCTTCATCTGGCTTCTTTCACCAAAAACTTGTAAATAGCAATGCTACCTCTTTTGCACCTTCATTCCCAATTGTTGCATCTCATATTCCAGTGTCTCTGGCAGACCCTGCTCCAACGTGCGCGGCGCATAGCCCAGTTCTCGCTGGGCCTTCTCGTTGCTGCCCAGGTAGCTGACACCCGCGCTGCTGCGGATGCTCTCCGCGCTGTAGGGTTCTGGCAGCGGGAACATGGCATCAAGGAGTCCGATCATCGAGGCTAGTGCCTTCATCATCCGGGGTGCTGGATGCAGACGCGGGGCTCGCACGTCGCTGATCTGTTCTTCCAGGGCGAATGCTTCAATCACGCTGTACTTCGGCCCGGCAATGATATAGCTCTCGCCAACTTTCCCTCGTTCCATGGCCAGCAGATGCTCGTGCGCCGTATCATCCACATGTGTCCAGCAATATGTCGTGCCGCTGGCGTGCGCGCCAACGTGATGACCTCATGCCCTGCCGCAAGCAGTTGCCGTACCACGCGCCCGCCGATAAAGCCGGTGGCGCCCGTCACAAAATATTTCATGCGACATTCGACTCCTTTGATGCCTCGTCAAAACCCTTTTCGGGGGCACATGAATCTCATGGCGCCCCCTGTGGGTTGAGCAAGGCTACCGGATCTTTCATGGTCACCAAATCGTTAGGGGCGAGGTGGGAATCCCGCTGGCTCAAACACTTCGATGAGGTTGCCTGAAGGATCTTCAATCCAGATTTGCTGCCCTCCTGGCCCCTTGACAATGTCATCTCGACGGAAGGATACCCCTGCCTGTTTGAGCGTCTCCATCACGGCTGGCAGATGCTCCACCTCGATGACCAGGCGGTTCCAGCCGCCTGGGGAGGGGCGCTGCCCGTCAGGCAGAGAGCGGGCCCCAGAGCTTTGCGGGCCGCTGAGCAGGAGATGGAGATCTCCTCGCGTCACTAAGGCCATCGCCGGACTGGCGTTGTGTTCCAATGTAAATCCCAAATGGCGCGTGTAGAAGGTGATCGCTTGATCTACATCCTCAATCATATAGCGAATGCGTGCCATATCTTTCTCCTTTTCTTCAAGAACCATGTTCCTTCGATGAGTCCTTTACAGGGACCCTTTCCTCGACTTGGTGTCGCAAAGGTCCTTCTCGTTTCCAGCCCCGAGCCGAGTTGAGAGGCGCTCAGCTTGCGGTCTTCTGTCCCGGAACCGTCTCCTGGCGCTCTCGCTCCAGCAAGGTGAGCAACAGTCGAATGCGCACGTCTAGCTGGCTAGCCAACTGATCGAAGACCTGTTGTCGCTCCGCTTCCGATCCTTCTGCTTTCGTAGGGTCGGGCAAACTCCAATGAATCGGCGACGAGTCTAGCCAGGTGGGACACCGCTCGCGAACCCGATCACAGAGCGTGATCACGCGATCAAACGGCTGGCCCACAAACATCTCTAAGGATTTGGGCACGGACTGGCTCATCTGGACGCCCCATCGGGCAAGCGTGCGGATCGCCAACGGATTAACTGCTTGGGCAGGATGACTACCGGCACTCAACGCCTGGACCTGTCCCTGGCTCAGGTGACCCACCAGCGCCTCGGCCATCTGAGAGCGGGCGCTGTTGCTTGTACAGAGAAACAGGAGACGCGGTGGAGAACCGTCAAAGTGCCATTGTGTGCGCTGCGCGGGGGGGATCTCTTCCCCAAGGCTCGGATGGAGGCTTGAGGACGCTTGCAGGTAGAGCGTGTGTAGGCGTTGCAGATCCAGGCTGTAGTAAAACGAGCGTTCATCAGCAGTGCTGCGTCGCTCATGAACCAGACCCGCCTGGCGAAGCTGGCGTAAGTGGTAGGACACCAAATTGAGTGGCTGCTTTACCTGCGCAACGAGTTCGGCCACACGGTAATCACTCTGTGTGAGCTGTTGGAGTAACGTCCACCGCAGATCATGCGCCAGCAGTTTCAGCACCGACGGCGCTGGCTGTTCCATCGTCTGCATCATTTTCCTCCAATCTCATTTGAAGCAATCCAATTTAAGGTAAATATACCCCAGTGGGATTGAAAAGTCAAGAGAGAAGGTCTGTGGCTCTGGAGGAGACGGCCTCATGGTGGGGTCTCGCGTGAGCCAGCCGCCCATGCTTGTAACCACTGATGATCTCGCGGCCGCGCGTTCGGGAAGGGATCAGATCTCGTGAGAACTCATACGCAGCCCTCCCACAACACACGGGACAGTCACCAGCTGTTCTCTGACCTTGCCTTTTTTTGAGGAGACGTGCTATAGTTCTATTAAATATATTTGCTTCAAATGGAGTTGGATTAAATGGATCATGCATCCGAGGCAAGGGTCTCTCCAAGAAGAAAGCCCTTCTTTCGGCGAAGCGGAGAGCACAGGGGACGAAAAAGATGTGGTTCCCCCCTATTCGTTCCAGGACCTATCGTTCAGTTGTGTACGTCAAACAGAAAGGATACCCTCCCTTGACTGTCAACAATCGCTCTATCGTGAGAAACGTATCGACCTACGTTCTTTGGATTCTGGTTGTGGTTTATGCAGTGGTTAAACTAGTCAGTACCCTACGGCTAAAGCCGAGGGCTTGGAGTTGTGTCTGAACTCCACCGCAATTCAGCATACCGTTTCAGGCGTGCGGCTTTGGCTTCATCGTCCGACACAGAAGGCGCGTACTGACAAGAGGCCCGTTCCTATCCAGTCTTGCCGGATAAGAAGCGTTCGCATCGCAATGTTTCTTGCACCAACCAGATCGGCATGGAGCGTGTACTGACAATTCTGACAGACGAAGAGCAGGCCCTTGTTGGGTCTATTCTCTTTGCAGGTGTGCCCACATTTGGGGCACGCTTGCGAGGTAGAGTTGGCATCGACCTTGATCGCCATACTTCGATGCAAGAGCGCTTTATAGGCAATCATGCTATGCAACTCAGCGAAGGACCATTTGGAGAAGGTACGATTGGCTTTTCGCTGTTTTGCATTTTTGCCTTTGCGTCGTTTGGTACGCTCTCGAATGTCTGTCAGATGCTCCAGTCCAATCAAGCTTTGAGGGTGCTGTAGGACAATCCGCTTACTCACGACATGATTGGTATTCTGCTTCAACCGTCTCTCTCGTCCACTGATGGCAACGAGCCTTCTTGTCGCTGAACGAGTGCCTTTCTTTTGCAGACGTTTTCTCAGTCGTGCGGAGTGGTTTGCCTTGGGGACAATCTGTTTGCCTGAATGGAAGGTGCAATCCCCTTGCATCGTCGCCGTGACGGCAAGGTATCGCATCCCCACATCCACTCCGGCGACCTGCTTGTGTGTTTCAGGTGTAGGATCAGCCGTCTCAATTTCAAGAGAGACAAGGAGGTAAAATTGTTTCTTGGGCTTGTCATACCAGAGTTTCGATGCACCAATCTCCGCTCCACGCTGGATCAATGCCACATGCTTATTGTAGCCAGTATAGGGCACGATAACACGTCCCTCAAGGGTCAGGATGCTCACCTGCTGCTCTTTCTTGAAGGTGTAGTCTTTCTTGTACTGATAGGTCAACGTGGGGGAGATGAACTTGGGAGCCTTATCAAGCCCTTTGTAGCGTTTCTTGGTCTTCCCTTCCTTACGATGAACAGCATTGTTCTTGACCTTTGTCCAGAGGGTTTTATACGAGGCACCAACTTGGCGAGGAACAGAACAGGCCATTTGCGAAGGCAGATGAAAACGGAGGCGGATCTCTTCGTAGGTGGCATCTTGCAAACGAACAGCATTGCTCATCTTGCCATGCGCAAAGGCGTACTGGCTCACATAGTTGAGAGAATCCCGATACGCCAGTTGCGTTGTACGTAATGCCTTGAATTGCTCGGGCGTTGTATTTAATTTGAGTTTCGCTGTTACTACCGTTTGCATACGCTAAATTATACCATAGTTTTCATCTGACTGTCAACAATACATGAGCAGATGAGAGCATGTCTACGGCGTATTCCACCCAAGCCACCGACAAAGGAACGCCGCATTCCTCCCCATGCCTGAAAGGGCAGGGGCATCCTGCGGCGTTTTGGGTGAATCCAGTGTTTCCACTCCATATTCCCACGGCGATCGGGATTTTGTTCCCGATCATTTTTGGGCTGCTTCATGGAGCCTTGCGCTACAAATGGAGCAGCATTCTCACCTTTCTTGTCCTTTGTCTGGTCGTCAGTAATCTTATGGAAAACACCAGTATTCTGACTGGCTTTCCGTTTGGTCACTATTATTACACCGATGCGTATGGCCCCAAGCTCTTTCAGGTGCCTCTGTTGGTCGGCTTTGCCTACTTCCCCGGCTACCTCGCCTGGGTGCTTGCCACGGTGCTGATTGGTGATATTAACCGCAAGTCCAGTGCGTTCACCACGATCGCTGTTCCGTTTATTGCTGCCTTCGGCATGGTCGCCAATGATCTGGGCTTGGATCAACAGTCTCGACGATCAATCATGTCTTCATCTGGGAGCAAGGCGGTGGCTACTTCGGGGTGCCATTCACCAACTACGTGGGGTGGCTCTTCACGGCGTATGTGCTCTTCCAATTGTTTGCCCTCTTCCTGCGTTTTCGTAGGACTGACAGCAAAGAGGAGGCGTCGGCCTTTCCCAAGTCGTACTACGCTCAGGCGATCATCATGTTTGCTGTGGTTGGGTTGGCATATGTTGTGGTCTATCTGTCAGGCAGCGGCGATACGCTGGTCACTGACGCGATGGGGGTGGTCTGGCATACCAGAAGCATTGCTGAGGCGGAAGCTACTGTCAGCATCTTTACGATGATCTTCGTGGCAGCTTTATCAACCGTGAAACTGCTTCAAAGGTCAGCCGCTGTGACTTTCACATCAGTTGAAACAGGATCAGGCAAAACAGCCGCCAGGGAAAGCTCTCCAGCGTTGAAATAACAAGGGAGCTTTGGAAGTCACGCTTTTGTCCATTTGGGAATTTCATGGGCCTGGCACAGATTTGGAGCATCATGCGCGTCAGATCCATGAAATTCCCCCAACGATCCCACTACTTAAGATGCCACCATGTCCTCTTTTTGGGAGGCAAAATGATGTATATGTTGTCAGACCTGGGCGCGGAGGAAGGCCAGGACGAGACGGTTGAACTCGGCAGGTTGTTCCAGGTTGGGGAAGTGGGCGGTGCCGCTGATCGTGGCTTTGCGCGCACGCTTGATATGGGTCGTCATATAGTGGGAGCCGGCGAGAATGTTGCGGTCATCGAGATCTCCTACAATAATCAGGGTTGGGACATGGATCTCTTCCAGGCGTTCCACGGCGGGCGGTTGTAGCTCCTGCTCGGATACGCGGTTGAAGAAGGCGACTTTATTAGCCATGGCGACACGGTTCATGGCTTCGACGCGCTGGATAAGGGCAGGTGGGAAGTGATCGATCCGGCGCTGCACACCAATGAGCCAGTAGCGCGTCTCAAGATCGGCGGCGCGCTTGATATTTCCGGCGCGTACTGCGGCCACGTGCTCCTCCAATAGGGTTTGCGCGGAGGCATCCTCTATATGATATTCATAGCCATTGGGGGTACTGGCTACCACGGTCAGGGAGCGCACACGCTGGGGATAGGCCAGGGCAAAATCCAGGATGGCGCACCCTCCCATGGAGCAGCCTACCAGGTGCGCGGACTCAATATGCAGGTAGTCCAACAAAGCATGGAGGTCCTGGTAGTGTGCATACGTGCCTTCCACCAGTGGGGTCTCGCCAAAGCCGCGCAGGTCATAGCGCACGGCCTGGTAGGTGGCGGCAAAGCTAGCAAACTGCTCGCTCCACATGCTTTTATCGGTGATGCCGTCGTGCAGGAAGACGACTGGCTGGCCCGTGCCTGCGATCTCATAGGAGAAACGTGTGCCATTCAGCGTGGCAAAGCCTACGCGTCCGTGCTCCTCGCTCATAGGTTGTTCCTCACTTTCCTTCTAACGGCCTTCTGGCTTTTAGCATAGCACAAATATGGCTCAGGCAACAAAAAATCCGACTGCGCTGCATCGCCCCACGTATCATAGTGCTCCATCAAACTTCGATTGACGGATTTTGGCGAGAGGCGAAAAGCCAAATTGAGCCAGAGTTTTGCATCAAATGAAGCTTGATAGAGCACGATGGGATGGAGCGCAAAAATGTGAATCACGCCCTGGCGCGAAATTTCGCTTGACAAGAAGGCTGAGTATCTGGTATTCTAGGCTCTAGTAGATAAGAAAAAGGCCCTTGAGCCCAGATGGCTCAAAGATTGAAAGGAGCGTGCCATGATGCGCAAAGAAATCATGTCGTATCAACTGCATCGCGTCTCCGAGAGGGCCATTGCTGCTAGCTGGCGTCTATAAGCCAGCGTCGAGATAAGACCATAAACTGACAGGCCACCTCGTGAAGGTTGGTCTTTTTTATTGTGTGAAAAGAGGCCATGAGCGTGATGCTCATGGCCTCTTTTCGTTGTGAGCGCTTTGTCTGGGGAACAGAGTCCAAGCAAGCTTGGACCCTACACCTGATTGGGTGGACCAGCATAGGCACTCTGAAATAAGAGGTGACACATGCACAACTTTCTAAACAACCACAACAACCACAACAAACAGCCTTTGTCTACATATATAAGCATAAGGAGCAAGCATTGTCTAAGCGAAAATTGTTACGCGCACTCGAAGAGCAGGAAGAACTAGAAGCCTTACAAGAGCAGGCCCAGGAGGCGGCGGACCCCATTCAGACATCGCTAGATTCTTTCTTCGCAGACGGCCTGATTAGCGAGATCCTACATGTTGTGAAAAGTGGCAAGGAGGCGACCGTCTATTGCTGTCGCGCTCATCCCTCGCAGGATGTTCCCTATATCGCAGCCAAGGTCTACCGCCCGCGCAATAATCGCGGCTTCAAGAACGACTCTGTCTACCAGGAGGGGCGCTACGTCGGCGACCAGCGCATCAAGCGCGCCATGAAGAATAAGTCGGGCGTGGGCCGCGAGGCCCAATTCAGCATGTGGATCGCACACGAGTTCACAATGCTCAACGGGCTTTATAAGGCAGGTGCCACCATTCCCAGGCCCATCGCCCATAACAGCAACGCTATCCTGATGGAATACCTGGGCGAGCCCCAGCGGCCTGCGCCCGCCCTCCAGGGTGTACAACTGGCGCCTGACGAGGTATATCCCATCTTCGCCAACCTGATGGACAACATCCAGCTCTTGCTCAAGCATAACGTTGTACATGGCGACCTCTCGGGCTATAACATCTTGTACTGGCAGGGCAAGGCGACCATCATCGACTTTCCCCAGGCGGTCGACCCCCGCTTCAACTCACACGCCTACAACCTGCTACTGCGTGATATCGGCAACATTTGCAAGTATATGACACGCTATGGCTTGCAAAGGGACTCCACCGAACTCACAAATCGGCTCTGGCACCAGTTCAAAAACTCGCTGCTTTGATCAGTATAATTTTTGGGCTGCGATTGACCTTGACTTTCCACACATTTTCAGGTATACTTGTATATAGAATTTGCGAAGGGCCACATCTCTGTGGCCCTTTTTTTTTGCCCTTCTCTTCTCATTCTTCGCCTCAGGTCTCTGGTAGATGTGGTTGGACTGGTTCGGTCATGGCGCGCATCCCTTTTCTCTTCTACTCAGAGGGCGAGATTGCAAGCTGAAACGAGCTCAAAGAGCTGTATACCTGCCGTAGGCCCTGCCGGTGGAGAGCCATGAGGTCCGTCAGGAGGAAGGTGGCGAGGAACGAGCTGGCTCCTATCAAGCTGAAGGCACACCAGGCTGGCAGGGGGAGACGTAGGATGTAGTAGGCGCTGATCACGACGATGGGGAAATGGAGCAGGTACCAGTGGAATGAGGCGCTGCTGCTGTATTTGAGCAGAGGGCATGTCCGGTTCATATGTGTGCTTCCCAGCATCAACAGGGCGATGAGGCTGGACCAGAGGGCGATGCATTGGGTCGCCTGGTAGAGCGTAGAGTTCAGGGTATAGCGAGGTATCAGCAGTTCGCCGCGTAGGAGTCCCATACACCAGAGGGTCAGGAGGGTTCCGGAGCAGAGCACGCTCAGTGCGAGCGCCTGACGTCCCTGCTGGCGCAGCATCTGCTGGATAGTGGAATTGGCGAAGAGCACGTAACCATACATATAGATGAGCAGCCAGCAGGAGGCGTCCGCGAGGCTACAATACTCAGGGAAGGCCGGAAGCAGGGTGAGACGCGTGAGCAGGAGAGGGAAGGCCAGAGTTAACAGCCCGCCGGGAAAGTTGCCCAGGCGCGCGGTCCACGCCCACCCTCTAGCACTCCGCAGCAGGAGGCACAAGGGAAGCGTCAGTAGCGAGAAGCCGAAGAGGTACGCCAGGAACCAGAGATGGTGAATATAGAGAATAATCAGGTACAGTTTCCCTCTGAGCAGGATCTCGCTTAAGAAGTAGGGATAGAAGGCAAAGAGAGAACCTTGATAACTATTATTGCTTACCATCGTCACATAGGCCTGAAGTGGGAAGAGCAGGACGAAACCAAGTGCAAGTGGCATGAAGAGGCGAGAGAAGCGCTCCCTGACGAACTCGGCTGGCGATTTACGTTTTAACGCGAACCAGGTACTGGCCCCTGCCAGGAGAAAGTAGAGGGCCATACACCATTGCGCGAGTGCGGGCAGGAAGGCCGCGAGCGCGTCGCTCTGTAATCCTGGAGCGTTACGGGCCTGGTAGAGATCATGAAACATCTCTACACAGTGGATCAAGACGACGAACATGAATGCAAGCGTTCTAAGCCAGTCAAAATAGTATAGTCTTTGCGTTTTCTGTGCTTCTTTATATACAGTATTCATGATATTGCATCTTCCTTTGCAACTACTGCTCTGTTCAGTTTCATTGAAAGGTATTCATGCCGCCTGCGGCGGCAGGGGAAAGGGTCGCAGAGGGGCTGACGCCCCTCTTCACTCCCCACTTCGCAGGTATCAGGTTGAAAGGTATTCATGCCACCTGCGGCGGCAGGGGAAAGGGTCGCAGAGGGGCTGACGCCCCTCTTCACTCCCCACTTCGCAGGTATTAGGTTGAAAGGTATTCATGCCACCTGCGGCGGCAGGGGAAAGGGTCGCAGAGGGGCTGACGCCCCTCTTCACTCCCCACTTTGGAGATGTGTGCGTTGAGAGGAATAATAGAGGTTAAATGTGAACGGGTTATCGCCAAACTGGAGTAAATTTGTGGCCAAGGTGTGTCAATTATGTATGGGGTAAGAAGGGGCAGTAGACATACTTCTGTAACATCTTTGCCTTATGCTATACACATTCTCGTAATTTCACACTGTATAGCGAGGTCGTCCAATGCAAGCGCAGGAAACCCTTTCAAGCAGCAATAGAGGCCAGGCAAAAATATGGTCCACTGCTGCCTATCTTTTACTCTCATTTCCGTCAGGAATACTGTATTTTGTGGTCCTGGTCATCTTCCTGGGCCTGAGTGTGGGCTTACTCATTGTCTGGATTGGTATTCCCATGCTCATTCTGGGGCTGTATCTAAGCTGGCAATTCGCCATCTTCGAGCGCTACCTCGCTATGCACTGGCTCAATTGCTACATCTCGCCGCTTGCGCTCTCCCGGCAACCCAGACAGAACTGGCTCCAGTATCTCCGCGCGCATCTCACCAATAAGATGACCTGGAAGACGCTGGCGTTTCTCTTGCTCAAATTTCCCCTGGGGATACTCAGCTTTGTCTTCGCTATCCAGGTTCCGATCTTGATGCTGGTACTGGCCTTGATCACGTTCATCCTGGGCTTCGTCTGCACGCCCATACTCTATCTGATACTCGTGGCCCGCAACGCGCCGCTTGTGATACGCTGGCCTGGACGGAGACCGATCTACCTTAACGGCATGAAGGATCTCATACGTTACGTGTTTACAGGCTTTGGCCTGGTGCTCCTGCCCAGGTACATTCTCCTGGGGATGGCCTGGATCTGGCAGCAATTGGGGCGCGCCTTGCTGGGCATGAACAACCAGGACCTCCGTGTCGCCCAGGCAGAGGAACAGGTGAGACGTGAACAGGCCAAAGCCGAGCGCGCCGAGCTGAGCCGCCAACAACTTATCGTCAATGTCTCGCATGAGCTACGGACTCCGGTCGCCAGCATACGCGCCCATCTGGAGGTACTGCTCAAAGCCTGCGCGCACGATGACGGCCTCGTGCTTCAGCCCCAGGAGTTGAGTAATTACCTGGGCATCGCGCATCGAGAAACTGTACGCCTCAGCTCTCTGGTTGAGGACCTGCTCTCGCTCTCGCGCACAGAAGCCGATAAGTTGCGCCTGAATATGGCTTCGGTTCCACCCGGCGAAGTAATTGAAGAAGTCTACCAGGCGCTGCTCCCCCTGGCGCGCAAGGAGCGTATGATTACGCTAGTCCACTCTCTGCCTGAGAGATTGCCACGCGTACAGGCCGATCACCAGCGTCTCACTCAGGTCCTGATGAACCTGGTACGCAATGCCATCACCTATACACCCAATGGGGGCATTATCTCGATCTCGACGCGACAGGAGCACAGTGACTACCTGGTTATCTCGGTCGCGGATACGGGGATGGGCATTCCTGCCGATCAACTGGCGCAGATTTTCGAGCGTTTCTACCGTACGGATGCATCACGCTCACGCTCCTCCGGCGGCTTTGGCCTGGGCCTCTCGATTGTCAAAGACCTGGTAGACGCCATGGGAGGAAAAATAACGGTTGAGAGCCAGGAGGGCGAGGGAAGCTGCTTCCATATTCATTTGCGGCTCGCCCAGGCGATAACAAACTAGCAATAACAACCTGGCAATAACAAGACTAAAGAAAACAAACAATGCCGCATCAATAAGGCCTGGACGCCAGCTCAAGCAGCGTGTACACTAAGCATGGGCTTGGGACCAATTCCCATGTACATTCACATGTTGTTGCGAAGGAGAAGTTGGCACATGGCTCGCGTGCTTGTTGTTGAGGATGAAGTCGCTATTTGTAACCTGATTTGCGCTGAACTGAGCGCCGAGGGGCATACTGTCTACCAAGCCAATGACGGCCTGCAAGCGCTGACCCTGGTTGAGCAGCACCAGCCGCAGCTTATCATCCTCGACTGGATGTTGCCCGGCCTGGATGGCCTCTCCGTTTGCCGCCGTGTGCGCCTGAACTACCTCATGCCTATTCTTATGCTCACCGCGCGCAATGAAGAGATCGATAGGATTCTAGGTCTGGAGGTGGGGGCCGACGATTATATTAGCAAGCCTTTCAGTATGCGTGAGCTTATGGCCCGGGTGCGCGCCATACTACGCCGCGTCGACCTGGACCAGCGCCTGGCCCAGACCCTCCAGCAGGCCCGAACAGAACCCCCAGTGGCGCAAATATCACCCACGATAACACCCACACCAGTCCAGCCCCCTATCATACGCGGACCACTGGAAATCGATCCCAATGCTCGCATTGCCAAACTTCATGGTGAAAGCATCTTACTTACGCCCAGGGAATACGAACTGCTGATTTTACTGGCTTCACATCCTGGGCGCGCCTTTAGCCGCGAGTTCCTACTGCAACAGCTCTGGGGATACGACTACGATGGCTTTGATCGCACCGTCGATACACACGTCACACGCCTGCGCAAGAAACTCGGCGGCGTAGGAGAAAAGATTGTCACCGTCTGGAGCGTTGGCTACCGCTTCGTAGAATAGAGCCAGGGCTATTTAATTCTCCCCTTAACCTTCCTCTAAGGTCTCTGATTCCACCCAACCAGGCAGGTGTTCGACCTTTTCTAGGTCCACATCAAGTTGAGAGGAAAGTTGTGGTTGTATTTATACTAAAAAAGCAGTGGTGTATCAGCAACACTGTTTTGTTTTTCTATCAAAGTTTACCGGTGGTACGTTAGCTATCCATCGTGACCGCCGAGCAAGAAAGGGAAAACGCATGACTACTACGTTACAGCGACCCGTACGCACGCAACTCACCAATGTTGCTTTCAAGAAGACCGCAACCGCCTCCTCCGAATGGAACGATGCATGGAAAGCGGAGTTCGCTCTTGACGGACACCGAGAGGGAGGGGATAGACATGCCTGGGCTCCCAAAAATCGCAATGTGTTACCTGTAGATGAACTGACGTGGTGGCAGGTGGACCTTGGTCGCCTCCATCGGATCTGGGAACTCGACCTCACTACTCTCAGTGATCGTGACTATCCGCTGAGCCGCTACAACTTCGAAATCCAGGCTTCTGAAGATAAGCAGAATATGAGTCATTATCGCGTACTTGGAAGGGTTGATAGCGTCCACAGCCTCCCTATAGCAGGGACCCTGACCCTCGCGTTTGATACCCCTGTCTCTGCGCAATACATTCGCGTTGTCAAGCTGACGACAGAGGCCAATCCCTATTTTGATATGGCGATTGCTGAATTTCGCGTGTGGGCGGAATAAGAAGTCGCGGTGGAAACTTCACATCCAGGTGTGAAGTTTCCATACTCCTGGCTGCATAGTGGCGATGTTATCCGAGTCACTTTCTTCTATACTTTCCAACTATGCTTATGAGCACACTTGTTCCAAACAGAATATTTTTGCTGCACCCATTGCTCCCAGGTAATACGGAACCACGGGCGAGTCATTACAGCAAGCAACGTCTGGTGAAGATTGACTTTGACCCGCTTTGGTGAAGACCTAAAAGGTAAGGATTACTCCATCTGTTGTTCAAAAACGACTGGGTATGAAGAAGCGATGACCTGGCCCCCCTATTTGTACTCTCTACAAAAGTGGTTCAAGCTCAATAGGTCTGGTATGGGCAAAATCAGACCGGAAAGCTGTCCCAAAAAGGATACCTCAACCTTCTTTATGGGTGACGACCATGCGATGGTCATTTCAACCATGCCTCTCTTCGAGGAAGGGGCATGAAACAGGTTGATATTCACCCATCGGAGAGTTACTTCTCCCGATAAAAGGAAGGAATTACATGTATAAGGGGATACGGGTATTGTATATGATCGACGCCTGGCTGTTCCCAGCGGCCATTCTTGTTCAGGTCTTCTTCGCTGGCCTCAGTCTCTTCACTCGGCAGAGCTACTGGGGCGTGCATGACCCCTTCGGTCATATCATCGGTTTTCTCCCTCTGCTCCTGGTCTTACTGACGTACCTGGGACGGCTCCAGCCTCCAGCGAAACGTCTCGCCTGGACCTTGTTAGGCGTCTACTTTATCCAGGCAGACCTCTTGACACTGCTTAGCTCGACTGTTCCGCTGCTGGGTGCCTTGCACCCTGTCCTGGCGCTCGTGCTCTTTGCCCTTGCCCTGACGATCGCGTTCCAGGCACGAGCGCTGGTGGCGGCGGGCATCCAAACTCCCTCTCCTGCGAGGTCTTTCACTATGAGAACCCCTAGCCCAACAATAGAAGAAAGGAACTAGCTATGATTCTGGTTACTGGAGCAACGGGAAACGTCGGACGCGAGGTCGTGAACCTGCTGCTCTCTGGCGGAAATAACGTGGTGGCAGTCACTCGCAACCCCGCCACTGCCGCCTTGCCCGATGGGGCGCACGTGGTCGGCGGCGATCCCTCCCACCCACATACCCTGGCAGCGGCACTGCGCGGCATTGAAACAGTCTTCATCAGTCCACGTGCTCTGGGAGATGCCACAGCCGGGGCCGCGACCGTTGAACTACTCAAGCAGGCAAGCGAGCAGGGCGCACGACGAGTGGTCGTGCTGTCGGCTGTCACCGTGGAGTATGGCGGCGGGTATCAGCGCTTCTCTGACGCCTTCAGGGCTGTTGAGGATGCGGCCAGAGCTTCTGGCTTGCAGTGGACCATCCTGCGCTGCGCTGACTTCGCCTCGAACGCCCTGGCCTGGGCGCCACAGATCCGCCAGGCCGGTGTCGTGCGGGGCGTCTACGGCGATGGAGCAACGGCGACCATCCACGAACGAGATATTGCTGCCGTCAGCGCTCGTGTGCTGGTGGATGCCGCGTACGCGGGGCGCTCCTATGTGCTCACCGGCCCGCAGTCGCTCACCCAACGGGCCAAACTCCGCCTGGTCAGCGCGGCAATTGGCAAAGAGGTGCCCTGGGTGGAAGTCGTCCCCGAGCAGTTCCGCCAGGCCATGCTTGCCCAGGGCCTGCCTGAGGATGTCCCCGACAGGGTGATTGGCTACTGGGCCGACCGCGTTCAGCAGCCGGGACCGTCTTCGGACGCCGTGGAGCAGATTCTGGGCCGTCCCTCGCTCACCTTCGCCCAATGGGCAGCCGAGCACGCTTCTGCCTTCCGAAACTGATAGGTACCCCATTACGACGGGCAACACCGCGTGAGGAAGTTCACTCGCGCTTTGCGCGGTCAGGAGACAACGTGGTGATTGCCCACCAATGAAGATGTATGAGGAGAACATCATGACAAAAACACTCACTGGAAGCGAGCCGTCAAAATACTAGAGGCTGATATTCATTCTTCATATCCTGGTATAGCAAATGACGAACATAGCTCTTCCACCTTTTCTCTGACTTCCAATTTTACATCTTCAGATAATATATATTGCCTTTCTTTATGCACAGAGATCGATAAAAGGACACGATCAACTAGTTCGGCACACATCCTCATTTCTTTTACAGTATCTTAAAATGATGACCACTATGCCTAGAAGTCATCCGTTCAGACGGCCAGCCGTCTGGGGAGAACTGCGGCTCCCGCTACTCCTCGCCCCACTTGCAAAGGGTCGGAGCTACTTTTGCGTAAGATGTTGTAGGATCCGTTGATATCGGCATGAATGAGGCGTCCATCCCTGGCGCGATACTAACTGCGAGCCACACGCTTGCCTGAAAACACTGGCTTCTCAGCCGTGTTGGCTTCATAGGTTGGGATGGGGTCACCGTCCAGAAAACTGGCCTTGCTGGTGTAGCTTTCTTCTTGAAGGATGACCCTGATCCCAACCAGGTGCGCTTTGTAGGTCAACTGCTCAATGAAACGAGCATGGGGAAGCTGCACAAACTGCTGGTTGTTCCTGCGTCCCATACTCACCTCTTGTTTCCACAAGGGATTCTTGCCAATCACCAGCGTTCCGATGCCTTCGCCCACCAGCAGATCAATAATCCGACGGCTGGCCGTGTGCACATACGCATCCACACGGCGATTGCGCTTCGTCGTCACACGATCCAGCTGGCGTGAAGTGTATCGGTTCTCATGCGCGAGGCGTTGCTGCTGCTTGGCGCGCTCTTTGTTGTAGGACTGATTGAGGCTTTTGAGGGGTTTGCCACTCACCAGACGAGGCACAAAACCAGATTTGTCGCTGGTGATGGCTGCGAGCACGTTGACGCCCACATCCACGGCTGCCCGAAGCTGTGGGTTGACCGCAGCCGGTTGAATCTCCTGCTCATAGACGACCTCCAGCATGTAGCCATCAGCGCGTGGAACGATGCGAACCTGCCGGATGGCTTCCCAGGTGATCTGAGTTGCTATCTCAATGGGAAGCCCTGATGGGACCAGCTTGCCCGTGCGCTTGAATACCCTCTTGCCCAGGGCTTTTTTCTCGTAGATGAGCAGGAAACGGCCCTTGGTCTTGTCTTGATAGCCAGGGACCTTGGGGCGTCCCGTGAAGGCGGAGGGATCTTCGCGATAGGTCTCCATCACGCGCAAAAAAGCTGACCCAGTTGTGGTGGAGCTGAATGAGGATGGCATTACTGACTTTGCGAGGCAGGGCACAATAGGCCTCATGCTGTTTCAAGCGATGGAAGATGGCAGCGTAGGGCAGGTAGGTTCCCTCGTGAATGAAGGCTTGCCGGACGTGGTAATTGGCCTGATTATAGAGGTTTTTGGAGGCAAAAGCTGCCCGATCAATGATGGCAAAGCGTGCATCCTGATGACGAATGAGATGTCGTTCGACCAACTGCATCTGGTGCCTTCTCCCTTTCCAACAACACGTCCTTCGTGTCGGTGAACCTCTCTCTTGGCGTTTTATGCAAGAACATTCTTTCTAACAAAACTCTACCAGAGACGTCTCCAGTTGTCAATATCTGGCATGATTCCTTGGAAACGTTTATCACTCCATTCCTCGCATCGCAACACTGTTCGTTCCCAACCGCAAACCGCTTGTTATCAGTGCAGATCGCGTATCGCCCGGAATGCGATTCTTATTTACCACAATGCCACATTCTTCAAGAGCCCGCTCAGCAATGATACCTGTCAGCCCATTTGACGCTATATTCAAGATGTCTGGGTAGATATGCGTCCTCTTAGCTTGCGCGTACAAATGGAGCAGGCAACGCAGCATAAATAGGTACTTCCACTACCTTGGGAGCCTTGTCGGGGGGGCGTTACCGTATGGTAACGCCCCTTTGCTTCCCGCGTTTCTCTCACCTTCCCTTCGCCCCAGAGGAATAGCCATTGTCTTCTTCCGACTATTTAGAACTCGCTCATAAGCTATTAATCATACAAAAACACACTAAGCAAAAGTGCGCCTTCTTAACCTCTGTATTCCCGCAAGGGGGCTATCCCGTACCTGGTAAAATAGACAGCGAAAGAAGCAAACCAGAAAGGGATAGTTTGTCTTGCAATATTTGAATACTAACCCTTATTGCTCCTTAACCGCTCCCTCAAAATCTTCAAATCGGCATATTTTTGGCAGATACCTGACAGCGATTTCTCCTACAGGGCCATGCGTATTCTTGGTAACGCAAGTCATGAAACGATACGACAGTATATTGGGAGCTAAGAGTAAAGGCACTGTTTTATTCATGAAGTCTTTAGCTTCGTGGTTTTCACTCCGACCGCAATAAAAGAGAAAGTAGGACATTGACGGATGGCGGACTACATTGGACAGCAATTAGGCAATTATCGATTAACGCAGTTGCTTGGAAAAGGAGGCTTTGCCGAAGTGTATTTGGGAGAGCATGTGCGGTTAGGAATGAAAGCGGCTGTAAAGATCTTACATACCAGCCTTTCGGAAGATGAGACTCGCGCCTTCCAGCAGGAGGCACAGACCATTGCTACTCTCTCGCATCCACATATCATCCGGGTATTGGATTTTGAGGTACAAGCAGGTATCCCATTTCTCGTGCTGGATTACGCCCCCAACGGTACACTGAGACACAAGCATCCCAGAGGTACCCGATTGGCTCCATCGCTGGCTGTTGATTATATAACTCAGATCGCCAGCGCACTGCAATTTGCCCATGATCGTAAGATCATCCATCGCGACATCAAGCCAGAGAATATGCTCATTGGGAGTTGGGGAGATATTCTGCTCAGTGATTTTGGCATTGCCACGATTGCCCACTCCACCTCCTCCATGAGTGCGCAAACATTAATGGGCACCCTGGCCTACATGCCACCAGAGCAGATCAAAGGGAAGCCACGCATAGAGAGCGATCAGTATGCCTTAGCTGTAACAATCTATCAGTGGCTAACGGGAGAACTCCCCTTCCAGGGCTCTTCCATGGAAATGATCGCGCAACACCTGGCAATACCAGCGCCTCCCCTGCGCAACAAAGTATCTGACCTGCCAGTCGAACTGGAACAGGTTATCTTGAAAGCGCTAGCGAAAGACCCCAAAGACCGCTACGGACAGATCCAGGAATTCGCATATATGTGCGAAAAAGCGATAAAAAATGTGAAACAGCTAGGAACGCAGCTTGCGAATCAAGAAATTTCAAACACACTTCCTGGAAGAGCTTACACTTCTGTGAAAAGCAGCGATCCCATACCACCAATGGTATCACAGCCACTTCAGCAAACCACGGATTATTATCTTAACAAAAGCAAGGCTCTCATTGAAGTGAAGCAATATCAGGAAGCATTGGCTATGTGTGAGCAGGCGTTGCGATTTGACCCCTCCTCTGCTTTGCTTTATGTGAACCGAGCCAGTGCTCTCTGTGGATTGAAAAGATATCAGGAGGCCCTTGAAGCCTGCGATCAAGCGCTTCAGCGCAATTCTCGTATTTCCCTGGCTCACTATAATGCAAGCGAAGCCCTCATGCAGTTAGGCAGACACCAGCAAGCCCTTGAAGCCTGCGAACGGGCACTTCAGTTTGACCCTTCCTTCCCCAAAACCTATATCAATAAAAGTCGAGTTCTCATTGAATTGGGCAGATACCAACAAGCCCTTGATACCTGTAATCAAGGGCTTGTGTATGATGCTCATAACGCCTTGCTACACAACAATGCAGGTGTGGCTCTCGCAAATTTGGGCAGATACCAGCAAGCTCTTGAAGCTTGTGAGCAAGCCATCCGGCTTGATCCCTCTTCAGGCTTGCCCTATGTTACCAAAGGTTGGGCTCTCATTGAATTGGGACGATATCAGGAAGCCCTGGTTGCTTGTAATCAGGCACTTCAACATGATGCTCAGGATGCATGGGCACACAACAATGCAAGTGTGGCTCTCATGAAGATGGGTAGATACCAGGAAGCCCTTCATGCCTGCGAGCAGGCACTACAGCTCAATCCTCACAATACAAAAGCACATGCAAACAAAGCGTTCATACTTCAAAATCTCAGGCGCTATTAGTGGATTTTGTCCTGCTTTAGGCATTACTGGTATCATCACGTTGTGCGTGGAAGGCTATGCAAGATAGCCTTCCGTATGGTCACGACGAGCCTTTCCTGCTCTTGCTGCAAAAAGAAATGTCCTCCCTTCCACATCTGCATACTAAACGGACCCAGGGTATATCTCTTCCACGCCTCCAGGTCTGAGAAGTTTGCCTGAGGATCATCTCCCCCACCAAATACTGAAATAAGGCAGTTCAATGGCAAACATTCCTTATATTGGTAATCAGAGCAGACAGCAAGATCAGCGCGTATAGAAGGAAGCACAAAACGCATAAGCAATGCATTTGAGAAGAGAGACGCTGGTATTCCACCCACTTGCCGCAACACATCAATGAGATCGGCATCCGACAGTGTGGAGGAGGGATAGGAAATCTTCGGTGGGAGATGGAGAGCACGTTGCGCCGATACAAATAAATGAACTGGTTCACATTGATAGTGCAGACGTAAATAATTCGCAACCTCAAAGCCCAGAAAGGCGCCCATGCTATGCCCAAAAAAGGCAAATGGGACGCGACACTGAGCGGCTATCGCTTCAACAAGAGGTAATTCAATTTACGAACTTTTTATGACACTTGTTGCTCAAGTATAGTAGCTCATATTAGAGGTGCATAGACAATACTTCCATGCTCAAGAGGAACTACCAAAACAGGTCAACAACAATTTACTTTCCAGACTTGCTTTCACGGGACATTCCTTCCCTTCAAGATCTCATTGCTTCAAAAACGTTCGATATGTGTTAATAGTATCTCTGTCAAAGACCCGATCATTGAGGAGCTGGATGCGGGGAAATCTGGCCTCACATTGGTACGGAGTCAAGGCCAGATCGAGGGTCAGGTCCACTGTTTGAAGCTCTTAGCGAAGCTCTTAGTATCTCAGGACTCTTGGATTTAGACGACAATTGGTGTGAAGGTACTGCGCGACTCCGTTCTTGAAGTCGCAGATCGCGACAGTCTGTGTGTCCTCGAGCGGATCGTCCGAAGGCATTAAGAAGTGCGTCTCGCTTATCGGAAGCAGCTCGTATTTGATGCGTTCTGGTTTACCGAGAATTTGTGCCTGCAGAGAATTGAGGATGAATGTCAGGTAGAGCTTCTTGCCTTCGGCTTCTACTTCGTAACGGGCACCGGGCCGCTCGTAAGCACCTTCATACCTGGACAAGTCGAGCGAAAGCGTCGGATCGGGTTTCGGCAAGTCTGGGATCGTGACTGCTCCAAGGTCCCCCAGGATTTCATTGAATACTTTCTTGTAGAAGCTCTCTCGTGGTCCTCCGTTGGTCAACATCGAGATAGCGATGTTCGAATCTGGCAGAATCCGCAGGCGAGCGTTCTGACCGATAGTGCTGCCGTCGGTCGCGTAGACTATCTCGCCATGCCAATTGCACACGATGAGACCGAGGGCCCACTCCGGCCCAAACATGTATGGATCGGGTATGGGAACCCGCGACTCCATCATCCCGCGCATGATCCTGGCCGAGACAATTCGCGTCCCGTTTGGCGCTTTGCCCCCGTTGAGGAAGACGTGCGCCAGCGTGAGCACTTCCCGAGCTGTCGAATTGACGTTGCCTCCAGGGCCAAAAGCGCGTGGTAGGTAAGCCAGTGGCGAAACAATGGGTCCCTCTTCAAGGGATCGGATCAAATGCCCCGTCGCAGCCCGGTCCGGGTCCACTTGCTCACGCCAGCTGCTCGTGTCGGTCAATCCCAGGGGGTCGAAGAGACGATCCTTCATAATGTCGTCCCATCGCTTGCCGTCAATCACTTCCATGATGAGTGCGAGGATCGCGTAGCCCAGGGCTGCGCTGTAACCATGAGTGTAGCCCAAAGGCTGAACTTGCGGTGCACTGGCGATGTTGTTGACCATACGCTCATAGACATCGTCGTCTTCGCCGGGATTACCGTAGTCCTCCTCGATACCGTTCGTGTGGTTCAGGAGATGACGGGGCGTGACTTTGGCGCTGACCTCGGGGTCGGCGACCTTGAAACCGGGAAGGTAGGTCCGCACCGGCTCGTCCAGGTCGACTTTCCCTTCGTCGACGAGTTGCATGAAGGCGAGGGCAGTCCATGTCTTGGTCATGGAGCCGCACTGGTAGATGGTGTTGGTCGTCACGGGTTCCTCCGTTGACAGGTTTTTGACACCAACGGCGAAGTTGGTGATCTCTCCGTCATGAAGAATACCGATCGCAGCGCTCGGGATCCAGTATTCCGAAAGGAGCTCGGAAACCCGAGCTTGAATCTGCGTTGGATCTATCTCTTTTGTCATTGAGGGCCTCTCCTTATCTCAGTTCTGCTTCCTCTGACTTGTGCTAGTGTCGGCGGCTACTTCTTCGGGAGGCCGACTGCGTTAGCGGCGTCGGCCTCGAAGTACTCCGTCGTGCCAAAGGCGGCGGCGTACTCCTCGAAGAAGCTCTTGACGCTATCGATCGAGTCATGAACAATGACGTTCACCGCCTTAGTCCCGTCGGTGCTCCCCACTGCCAGGGTCCACCTGGCCCCCTTGGGCAGTTGGCCGTACGCCTTCTTCAGGGAACTCCAGAACTTGTCGTTGTCAGAGATCGTGGAAACAGCCATTACATGCATCCTTTGTCCTCCTCTAATAAAAAGTGGAATAGTCTGATGTCGCCGGACACGACATGTCGCTGAAGGAGCAGGCACGCTCGCCCAGCTTCTCCTCATCGTGACACCTGACCCTCGCCATGCTATACTATATTCGCTGCTCATATCAGCGAATGTTTAGGATCTATTCTTACATTATCAGGTAAATATGATGAATTTACCTGATAATGTAAGGTAAATATATTGTAGGATGGAGGGACGAGCCTTGTCAAGCTTTTCTCAGGATGAACGCGCGAACACCCGTGAGGAGTTTTCGCGGGAGATCCGGCAATTCACTGGAATCAACGCCTCCTTCTTTCGGGTGGCGGCAACTCGAATCGGGATAGCTGTTACGGATATGCAGGTGCTCGATATCCTTGATCTCATCGGCCCGGCTGCTGCTGGGCAGCTCGCCGATCTCACGGGACTGACGACCGGAGCGATCACCAGAATACTCGACCGCTTGGAGAAAGCCGGGCTTGTGCGCCGGGAGCGCGATCCCAACGATGGCCGTAAGGTCATCGTCCGCCTCGAAAGGGGCAAGGATGAAATGAGCAAGGTTCGCTCGATCCTGGATTCCGTTGAGAAGACGTGGGATGAGGTGGCGTCGCGCTATGACGATGAGCAGATCGCTTTCCTCCTGGAGTTTCTCAAATATAGCAACACGCGATCCAGGAAAGAACTTGCTCAGTTGCAACAGGAGGCGCCAGCGGGCGAAGGGGAGAGCTTCTCCGCGCCGCTGGAAGGCCAGGAGAGTGGACGGCTTGTCGTCTCCTGCGGAATCTCCCAGCTGACTGTGCGCGCGGACGAGGAAATGGGGAGACTTTATCAGGCCCACTTCGAGGGACCGATACCGGGTGTGAAAGCGAAAGATGGGGTGGTTACCATCCGCTATCCACGGCGCCTGCTGGACCTGGGCGAGAAGCAGGGCCAAGCTGTGGTCGCGCTCAGCGTCGACATCCCGTGGCGGATCGCGATCCAGGGCGGAGTAGCAGAGGCTGTCGCCGAACTGGGCGGGCTCAATCTCGCCGGGCTGGAAGTCAAAGGGGGATTTAACACGATCCGTCTGGATCTCCCCACGCCCTCTAGCATGGTTCCTATACGGCTCGCCGGAGGAGCGTCAGAGATTATAGTGCGCCGCCCCGCAGGCGTCGCCACCCGCATCAACTTCAAGGGCAGGGCCGCCGAGTTGGCCTTCGACAATCAAACCTTCAGCGTTGCGGGCAACATCTCGCAATTACAAAGTCCTGGTTTTGATGCGACTGCTCCATACTACGACATCGAAATCACCAGCTACGCCAACATAATCACCATCACCTCCAGTTGACGGCGGATCTGGATGAGGAATTGCGGGAGGCACAGCGCGTGGTGAAAGCCTGCCGCATCCTATTCCCAACGACCAATAATCCTCACTGGATACGCCCATACCGCTTCAAAATGGCCAGGGTCTCGACGAGTGAAAGAGCTTGTGCCCAATGGTTATCTCGCCCATCCATGGAGTGCGCGGTACACAACGCATTGATCACAGCTTCTTCAGTTGCCTCGACCACCGCTGCAAAGAGCCCATCTATGGCGGGGTTCTGTTCGTTGAGCACCTGCGCGCTGCGGACGAGAGGACCTGCATCATGTGGAATGCGATCAGCCGTCGAAAAGGCGATAGCCAGATCGCCACTGCCATGTCCGCCAGAGGTCCCGGTGCGTGCGAGACCAAGCGGCACCCGCCGGGCAAGGCGACCAAGCTGGCGCGCATCAAGGGGCGCATCGGTTGCTAATATCACAATAATTGACCCCTGCTCCCGTCTCGGCTCCTGTCCCACGTGCAGCGCCACACGCTTCTGGCGCTGCTCCTCCAGTTCGCGACCGACCGGAACCCCACCGATAATCAAATCGCCGCAGCGCCCAAAATTCGACTGTACGAGCGCACCGAGCGTGTATCCGCCCTGAGCGGGCGAGAGACACCGCGAAGCTGTTCCAATCCCGCCAGCAAAGCAATAAGTTGTCATCCCCGTTCCTGCTCCAACGGTGCCCTCCAGGACCGGCGTGCCAGGAGCAACAGTGAGCGCCGCGCGTACCTCTTGCTCCCCGACATGCCGGCCCCCGATATCGTTAAGAAAGCCATCGTTGCATTCACACACGACGGGATTGACCGTGCCCGTCGTGACGCCGATCGCCGGGTTGCGCTCAACCATAAAGGCCACGAGCGCATCAGCGACCCGACCCACGTTGAGCGTGTTTGTCAACAGAATAGGCGTTTCGAGTTGCCCAAGCTCTGCAAGCTGCACCAGGCCGATGGTTTTGCCGAAACCATTGAACACCGAAGCTGCAGCCGGCACTTTCAAGCGGAAAAGATCGTCGTCGTGCGGCAGGATTGCAGTGACACCGGTGCGTACCGGCCCCACTCCGCGGACCAGTGCGCCATTCCCGCGTATGAGCGTCGTATGGCCAACACGTACGCCTGCTACATCGGCGATGCTATTGGTTGTTCCCGGAGGCAGTGTCCCCAGGATAATTCCCGCCTCGCGCGCTCGCATGCGCGTGTTGGGATCTCGTTCACCCATCATCTCTCTGCCTTTCTTCTGTTTCTCCCTGGCCCCCGTTGAGGGCCAGGCTCGCGAACACGTTCCCGTTGCTGCTGGCATTGGGCTGGACGAATCGCCAGCAGCCGCCGGGGTGCACGTTCGTCTGGTGCTGGGAGGTTTCACCGGACGTGTTATCCCCTCAACGTTGTGGCTCATGCCGCTCCTTTTGATTGTAACGTCTACTTCAATCTCGACGAGAAGGTCGAGGGGCAATGCTGCTCCCTACCCTTGCTTTTTGACCATTCGACGGAGAAAAATCTTTGCCAGCTTTCTGTGCTTGACGGAAATAAACTGAAGGGATATTCTCTCTTCAGAAGCAATGGAAAATCTGGGAGAAAGAAAATATGTCCTCAATAGAAGAAAAGAGCAAGCGCTTCGGTGATTTGACCTACCAAGAGATTGGCAAACGTGCTCAACAGGGCTGGTTAGCGATCATTCCGACTGGTTGTACCGAGCAGCAAGGCCCTCACCTTCCGGTCGACTTTGATACCTGGTTTGCTGAAGCGCTCATGGTTGCAGCTGCTGAAAAAGCGGCGCAAGATTCTGCAGTCCAGGCTGTCGTGTTACCGGCGATGCCCTTTGGGCCAACGCCGGAACATCGCAACTTTGGCAGCGGATTTATTGATGTTCCCGTCAGCTTGCATGATGCATTGGTCGAAGCGACCTTGACCTCGTTGGTGACACAGGGGTTTAAGAGAATGGTCATCTGGCGAGGCTGTGGCGGTCATGCTCTAAACGGGGTCGTTGAGCGCTTCAATCAGAGGTACCAGGGCAAGGCGCAAGCATTCTTACCACCTCATCCCTTTCATGAGATCTGGTGCCGATTAGCTGACCCCGTGATTCCTGTCGGGCACGCGGATAGCTTTACCACATCTATTTCGCTCTATCTCCGACCGGAAACGGTTCGACAAGAGTGGATCACCAATCCCCATTCCACAGAGGTTGACTGGAATGATCCCAACCTGGATTTTGCTCGCTATTCCTCTACCGGTGTGATCGGCGATCCGACGTACGCGAGTGCTGAGCTGGGAAAGAGATTGTGGGAAGCCGTTGTCGAAGAAGCCGCTCACATGCTGCAAGAAGCTGCATCTCGCGGAAGCGACAGGTAAAATGGTTGGAATAGTCACGTGAGAGTGCAATGTTTTAGCGATATTTATGGCTTATATCATTGACACCTGCTCCTCCAAAAACTTATACTGAGTATAAGTTTGCCCCCGATGTATGCTTATATTCAATATAGCGAACTCATGAGAGGAGAAGCGATGTGAATAAGCAACCTGATATGACCAGCGGAGGAGCCGCTTTCAACTTCTTCAGCAACCAATCTTCTGAGAATCCGTTTCCACTGCTTGCCATGGCACGCTCAATGGGAGCTGTTGTCCCGGTTCCTCTTCCATACAGTGAAGGACAAAAAGCCTGGATGATTACACGGATGGAGGAAGCAGTACAGGTCCTCAAGGACAGCAAACGCTTCACTGTTGATAGAAGGGCAGCCGACTCGAAAGGTTTCTTTCGTCAACGGGAACGTGAGTTCGCTGACGCTCCTGGTCTACTCGGACAATCCATGATTTCGGTTGACGAGCCAGACCATCGTCGTCTTCGAGGCCTGGTTTCCAAAGCCTTTACGCCCAAATATATCCAGAGCTTGCGACCTTCCATTCAACATATTGCCGATGAATTGCTTGACCGTGTACAGGACCAGGGGCATATGGACCTTGTGCATGACTATGGCTATCCGCTCCCCATCAATGTCATCTCCGATATGCTCGGAGTCCCAAAGAAGAACCGGGAGCAAATTCGCCAGTGGTCAGAGGCTCTGACCACTGGAGGGCCCGGCGATGAGCAACGTCGCAAACGCATTCAAGCCTTCTCCAACTACATTGTGGAACTGGTCGCCGAGAAGCGCAAGAACCCACAGGATGATTTGATCAGCCAGCTTATCCAGGCCGAAACCGAAGGCGACTATCTCAGTGAACCAGAACTGCTCTCGATGGTGGGCCTGCTCATTTTCGCGGGACATGAGACGACATCTAACCTGATTGGCATCGGGACGCTCGTCCTGCTTGATAATCCAGAACAGTTGGCAAAGTTGAAGGCCGACATGAGCCTTATTCCATCAGCAGTCGAAGAGCTTTTGCGCATTAACGGACCGGTGCTCATGCCCGCGCCACGCTTTGTCACAGAAGACACAGAGCTAGGCGGCCAGCACATTGGCAAAGGTGATATCATTATTACGGCACTGGCGTCTGCGAATCGTGATGAAACACAGTTCTCACAGTCCGATGAACTGGATATCGCACGTGACTTGAATCGGCATATCGCCTTTGGGCAGGGCATTCATATCTGCCTGGGTGCCCCTCTCGCTCGTCTGGAAGGAGATATTGCCTTCACGACGCTGCTACGGCGTATGCCCGACCTGAGACTCAATGTACCACGCGAATCGGTTACCTGGCGAGGCTCCTTAAATCTGCGTGGTCTGACCAGCCTTCCCGTCGCATTTTAGCCGAAAGCGTCAGATACTGATTGATTGCAGTGCGGGTGTACTACAATCAATCAGTCCTCTCCGCTATGGAAAGCAAACGCGCCAATTTTCTTGAAAGGGAGTGGACATGCGTGAAGCAAGAGATTGACCGTTTACCCCTGCGTGAACGAAATCGACAACGTACGATGCGGCGTATTATTGAGGCAGCGATCGAATTATTCTCCACCGCTGGCTACGACCAGACGACGATGGACAACATCGCAGACAAGGCAGAGGTCAGCCGGGCCACATTATTTAATTATTTCTCCACCAAGCGAGCCCTGCTGCTTCCTTTCGCAAATGACCTCTACGAGAAGAACATTCAGCCACAGATACTTTCCTATCTGAAGGAGCAACCAGCCACACGTGATGTGTTACGGTTTCTGTTCATGAGCATCTACGAGCAAGTACTCACACTCCCTGAGATGGAGCGAGGTCTGCGAGCCGAACTCTTTCAGCCACAGCCCGCGATGATGAAGCTCAGCCACGGTCATGGCTTTTTCAAGACACTTGTCACGATTGTTCAACAAGGGCAGCAACGGGGCGAGATCCGTACTGATATCTCAGACGACAAACTTGGTCGTTATGTGGGAACCCTCTACGTATCACTCCTGGTAATGGAAAGTAAAGACAGCACGTCCACGAGTTACGTGAGCGAAATCGACACCTTGCTCGCCTTCCTCCAGGGCGCGCTCAAGGGATGACACCTTCACAGACCAACAAGCCAGTTCCAGGCAGAGAAAGAATGCACGTCGTCATCTTCCCAGGAGGAAGACGTGCTTCAACAAATTATAGCCTTCAACTGTACCTTTAGACGGCAGAGAAGAATCTCTAGCTAGAGATTCTTCTCTGCTGTTACAGGATTGAATAGAATTATCATAAGCGAGCGTAAGACTCCAGCCTTCAGGCATGGGGATACAAGCGAGTCCTTTTATGATGGATAGGGTGGTGTAGGATATACCAGCATTGACATATTTACACCTCTCCGCTATACTAGAACAGGTGTTTTTGTACATACACAACAAAAAAGTGTTTTGGGCGTTGCAAGGTAAATTCGTGTCCTTGCGTAAAAATGCTTGCGTACATGTGTCTCTGTACCTCTCGGCAAGGGTTTTCTAAGAGCCTACAAGCCACCTTGCCATACAAGAGAGCAAACACGTATAGGCTCGGACGGAGCCTTCAGGAAGCTTCGGCTTGCTGAGAAGCCCCCGGCTTTAGCCGTGGGGAGTCGTCACTTTGTGGAGATCCAGACGCTCATCTCACCAGCCTGGCGATGATCCCAGGCGTAATAGGGTATAGCAGTGAGCGTATGCGCATGAGATTGTGGAGGGGTCGTTTTATACAATGTATCTGACCAATCCTCGCTCTCTACAACGGTCGCCGGACCCTCAATAACGGTGACCCCACCTAAAAGCTCAGGCTCAAAGTGGCTCTCCAGTGTAGCCGTTTCAGGTAGACGGATATGATGTAGCGGCACCGCATTATCCGCACCTTCCAGACAATATACCAGGGGACCACGTTGCAAGGCGACTCGATCACTATTCTCACGTATATCTGGATGTGCATAGACTCGCATCACCGGCATCGCCAGATTAAGTACTATCTGGTCACCACTCTGCCAGCGGCGTTCAATTCGTACATACCCCTTTTGCAAATGGTCATCAAGCGCAATAGCTTCACCATTTAGAGAAAGTTGTGCAGCCTGACACCAACCAGGAATACGCAAGTTCAGGCCAAAATCGGCAGGCTCATCAAGCTCCATCTTCAGGCTGATCGCACCATCCCAGGGATACTTCGTTTCCTGCTCCACTTTCACGTTATGCCCACCAACAGAAAGCTCACCTGTTCCTTGAATATATAAATGCGTAAAAATGTCTGTATCGCTCACCGTGTAGACATACTGACCCAACGACATCAATGTACGTGCTATATTTGGTGGACAACAGGCACACTTGAACCATCCTACACGGTGATGATCACCTTTGCTCTCCAGGGGATTAACATAAAAATATTTGCTCCCATCAAGCGAGATACCACTTAACATCCCGTTATATAATGCTCGTTCAAGCAGATCAGCATAGCGGCTATCCGCATCTAGTTGGAGCAAGCGGTGGTTCCACATGACCAGACCAATTGAGGCGCAAGATTCGGCATACGCAGTCAGATTCGGCAGGTCGTAATCTTCCGTGAAACCCTCGTTCTTCGCTGTCGAACCTATACCTCCAGTGATATAGAGCCGCTTGCTCACAAGGTGATGCCAGAGACGCTCACCTGTCTGAAATAACGACTCATCGTACCTCTCCTTGACCAGGTCAGCAACAGCACTATAGAGATACATTGCACGCACAGCATGTCCAACAACCTCTCTCTGCTCTCGTATCGGCACATGGGATTGGTTGTATTCATATGTCTGCGCCCAGAAATCGCGCGGATCATCCCCGCGCAAATGTGCTTCTTCATCAAAATAATGCGGCTGTTTGCCACGCTCATCAACAAAGTACTGGCTCAAATTCAGATACCGCTTCTCTCCGGTAACACGATAGAGTTTGACTAATGCCAGCTCGATCTCTGGATGCCCGCTGTATCCCCGCTTCTTGCCTTCTTCAAGCCCGAAGGTCCTATCAAGGTAATCAGCGTAACGACTCACAATATCCAGTAATGAGCGCTTACCCGTTCCCTGGAAATGAGCTACACCAGCCTCTATCAGGTGTCCCGCACAATAGAGCTCATGCAGGTCCCGCATATTTGACCAGCGCTTCTCCGGCTCGACTTCTGTAAACCAGATGTTGAGGTAGCCATCTGGCTGTTGGATCGAGCGTATAAACTCAATAGTCGTATCAAGCAACGCATCCAGTTGAGCATCTGGATGGGCCGCCAGACTTAAACTCGCTGCCTCAACCCACTTTGTAATATCTGTCTCCCAGAAAACATAGGGGATGGGATGCATTCCCCTCTTCCAACCCCGCTTCTCTGAATCAAAATAGTTATTCAGCTTCATTTGCTCATACATCATTGGCAAGGTGTTTTCACGCACTCTCTGCAAACGTGGTGCCCAGAATGTATCCTCAATCGTTACCGTTGTATGCGCGACAGCATTGGAACCCCGCCTTGCATCTGCTTGCTGAGTTGATGTTGGAGAAGATGATGTCATTGCCTATTCCTTTCACAATACGTATCGTACCAGCCACAGGGGGTTTGTGTAGTATACAGGTCAGCCTTGCCCTATCCCATTATTCTTTCACTGCGCCAGCTACCAGGCCAGAGGTAATATAACGCTGTCCGAAGATAAAAACCAGGATAATTGGCAATGCCGCAACGACCGAAACCGCCATCAGATCATTCCAACGTACCCCATATTCTCCGATGAACTTATAAATGCCCAATGTTAAAGGGCGCTTGTTATCATCAGAGATCAATGTCAGCGGGAAAAGAAAGTCGCTCCAGCCCATCAAAAAGGTGAGAGCACCAACCGTCAATATGCCAGGTCGCGAGAGCGGCATAATTATTCGGTAGAACGCCCCCCATAAACTACACCCATCAATAAAGGCTGCATCTTCTAGATCACGCGGCAAGCTTAAAAAATAGGGACGCATCACGAGCGTTGCAAACGGTAAGGTACGCGTCGTGACTGCCAGGATTACCGCCGGAATAGAGTTCACCAGGCCGATTTGCGAAAAGATCACAAACAACGGTAGAGCCAGCATGATACTGGGAAACATCTGTACAACCAGAAAGGCCAGTAACATCCCCTGTTTTCCCTTTACTGGGAGCCGGGCCAATCCATAGGCCATTGGTGCTCCTAGCACCAAACTCAATAGCATTGTGCCAAGCGCAATCTGAAGACTATTGCCCATATAACGCCATATATCCGTGTTCTGGATAAAGTTGGAGATATAAGGGCTCCAATCAACCTGGTGGGGAAAAAACGTCGGTGGCGTGCTGAACAGCTCTGTCGTATTTTTGAGTGAACTGACAATTACCCAGTATAAAGGGAAGATCATTACGACCGTAAAGAAAATCCCTAACACTGTCAGCATAATTGTATTCCAGGATTTGCGATTGAGAGGAGATTTATTCGCAGCACGATAAGCTTTTTGTGTAGTCGTCATCAAGCAGTCTCCTCTCGTCTCAGCAGGAACAGATAGATAGCGCTTACGCCCAGTAAGAGCAGGAACATCAACGTAGCAACAGCCGCTCCTGAACCAAGATCAAACTGGCCGAAGGCAATACGATAGGCATACAATGGCATTGCTTCAGTCGTATTGACCGGGCCGCCGCCAGTAATGACATAAATCAGGTCAAACACATTCAATGTATAGATGAACCCGAGCATCAAAACTGTCAGGCTGGTTGAACGCATTAATGGCATCGTAATATGCAAGAAACGCCCCAATCCATTTGCGCCATCAACAACCGCCGCCTCATACAGGGTCGCCGAAATTCCCTGCAAACCAGCTAAAAGCAACGACATGTTAAAGGGAATACCAATCCAGATATTCGCAATGATCACGGCCCATAGGGCCAGGTTTGGGTTCGTAAGCCAGTCAATAGGTGAGGAGACCACATGCAAACTTTGCAAGACGTAGTTCACAATGCCCGAATCACTCTGAAACATCCATTTGAAGATCGTGGCACTTACAATCACCGGCAACATCCAGGCAATCATCACTGAACCACGCATCACGCCAACCAGGGGGATACGCCGATTAAATAACAACGCCATCGCGAAGCCGATAATATATTGAAAAACCAGTGAGGCAATGGTAAAGATCAGTGAGACGACCAGAGAAGAGCGAAAATTTGGGTCAGAGATCACTGTATGATAATTATCCAGGCCAACAAATGGCGTAATACCAGTCAATAGGCTACCAACGTTCACCTGCTCAAAGCTATAGACAATCATGGTGATAACCGGATACACCAGAAAGAGAAGTAGGAACAGGGTCGCTGGCAATAAGAAGAGATAAGGGCCCAGCGTTTTGCTTATTCTCCGCCACCTCACTGAACGCTGAGTCACTGTCTTCGCCTCTTGCGGAGAGGTATTGACAAGTGTAGACACGGGAAACTTCCTCCTTACTGTGACCTGCAAGGCCCAGGAGAACGAGTAAACGTACTCTCGTGCGAAGAGAAATACGTCTACTCTTCCTTCTACAACGCGTGATCACTAGGACGGTAGTAAAGGCTTTACAGATTGACTGGCCGCTTGAAGAGCTGCTGAGGGGGACTGCTGCCCACTAATCGCTGCCTGAAACGCTTGCTGCACGTAATTCGAGATCTTTGGATAGTTCGGACCATACGCACGAGGCCTGGCTGTCGTAAGCGCATTGACAAATACAGCTTGTTTGGGGTCCTGGATGAATGCGGAGTCCTTGCCCAGATCTATACGACTCGGTAGTGTTCCGTTGCCCAGCAGGTAATTCTTGAGAACAGACTGTTCCTGTGTCCACTTGATAAACTCCCATGCTTCGGCCTGGTGCTGGCTGGTTGCAGTGATAGCCCAGTTCTCACCACCCAGAATAGATGCTGCTTGCTTGCCTTGTGGCAGAGGAACAACGTCCCAGTTAAACTTGGCATTCGAGCGAGCAGCAGGAAGGTTCCAGGGACCATTAATACACAGTGCAGATTTGCCAGCGGTCCACTGCGTCATCGCATCCTGCTGTGTCCAGTTCAAAGAATCCATCGAGAGCAGTCTCTCTTTGGTCAGATCGACCAGGTATTGCAAGGCGGTCGTGGCCTCAGGACTATCCAGCGAGTTCAGGTCCGCACCTGCTTCCCACAGGAACGGCAAGAACTGGAATGCCCCCTCTTCACTTTGGACTAGAGACATCGATAGCCCATAGACACCCTTGGTGGTCAACTTCTTCGCCGCATCATGCAATTCATCCCAATTTTTAGGCGGGTTGACACCGGCCTTCTTCAGCATATCCACGTTATAATAGAGCGCCAGGCAATTACTATTATTAGGAATGCCGTAGTTTTTATTTTTCCAGGTTGTTGATGTCCAGGGACCGGTAATATATTCTTTTCCCTGCCCCCACGAGGAGATTTGTGAGGTTAAATCCGCCAGAATACCCATGGAAGAAAATGCCTGGTGATCCGGATTATCAATAATCAAGATGTCAGGAAGCTGGCGGGCGGCTGCACCCTGGATAATTTTCTGTTTGAGGTCAGCGAAAGGGATGGCCGTGCGCTGAATCTTCACATTTAACTTGACTTTGGGGTAATCGGCCAGGAGCTTTAGATATCCAGCACCGGGAGGGTTTGAATAATCCCAGATGGTCAACGTCACGGGTCCGGAACCGGCACTACCACCAGCGCCACCACATGCCTCAAGAAGCGTAATTGCGGCGCCAGTGCTGATACCCAGGGCCGCCGTTTTTGCAATAAAAGCTCGACGGCTCATTCGTCCGGTACGAACTTCGGTCATCATGTCTTTCCAGGGTTCTTGTTGTTTGTGGGTCATCTATGACCTCCTTATAAATGATGAAAATACTGAAACTCTCTCAGAGATACATCATCCTCTTCCATTGAGGAACATTGTCATCATTCAGACAAACCAACCATAACGAGAGAACGTCTGACCACTTCCATACGAAATTCGTTGCCAATCAACCGATCATACAACGAAAGATGCCTCCATGAACTCCTTCCTGTGCTGATTACCTCCATTCTTGCTCACTACCCCGATTGTGAGGGGTCACTTGAACCGCGTAAAATCAAGCTACAGGGAAGACGCACAATACCAGAGCGTTGCTCACCAGCAAACAACGCTAGCAAGCTTTCACCCACATAACGTCCCACCTGTGCGAGGTTCATATCTACAGTTGTCAACGGCGGTCGAGTTGCACATGCCATGGGTTCCCAATTGTCAAAACCTACGACGGAAACATCGGTTGGAACACGTAGACCGCGCGCTTGTAATGCCTCCATAGCGCCTCTTGCCAACTGGTCACTACCACAAAAAAGCGCATCAATCGAAGGATCTTGATCAAAGAGAAAATTCGTTGCGGTATATCCCCAGCTTTCCTGCCAGGGACCCGATAGGACACGATTGTGAGGCAGCGCAATATCATGCTCAGCAAGCACCTGGCGCATGGCTCCTTCGCGTAAACGGACCGCTTCAAAATAACTGGGGCCGGTAATATGGGCAAACTGACGCCGTCCCAGGCTTACAAGATGTTCAGTTGCTAGTCTCGCACCTTGAGCATCATCGGGTAAGACGCACAGAGCGTTGGGATCTTCGACATAGGTAAAGGCATAGACAACAGGTATTACTGTCCTCCCTATGTTTATTGGCGGGCGCGAGTCTTCACGCCGGGCAGATACCACGATCCCATCAACTTTGCGCGCCAGTAAATGCTGCAAATGCTGTTGCTCGCGACTCTGATCGCGTGAATTACAGAGCATCGCTGAAACCGGACGTGTCCCAAAGGCGTCTTCAATCCCCATCAAGAGGGGAAGACTAAAACGTCCATAGTTGTCGGTTGTTAATACGCCAACCATGACACCCTGACTTGCTGGAACATCCTCTTGGAGGCTAAAAAAACGAAAACCCAGACGCCTGGCTTCAGAACGCACACGTTCTCGCGTTTCCGGGCTTAATCTCCCCCTCCCATTTATTGCTTTAGAGGCTGTCCCTAATGTCACGCCTGCGGCATCTGCAACATCACGCAAGGTAACGTTCTGCCTTGGCTGTGGTGATAGATCAAAGAATTGTTTGTCCGGTTCAGACACCATCTAGCTATTTTCCTTGAACTGCATACATACTATGAGGAAACTTTTCACTCATAAATGGAAATATATAACCCCTCGAATCGAAGAATACCTAATCTGCACCATAAAGTCAAGCGTGTTTCCCAGCAAAAACGAAAAAAACAGCGTAATCACCAAAATTTGCAAGCAGACAATGACCCCAACAAGGAAAACTTTCCTGCATTTGAGAAAAACAAGATGCCGCGAGCATTATCACCATCGGCGTCAACGGTCCTTCTCACGCATACCTCATCAATATCGACTACCACTTATTTGCTTTTTTACCTGTTTATGTTATAATTACATCCCCATAGTTTTTCCTCAAAAGAATCCCCTGGTATATCCTCGTAAGGTGTTCTCTGTACGTGCGCGTGTTGGAAGGGATGGGTGACGTGTGGAACAGAAGCAGCAGGGATCGTGGTTTGGACGTATACGCCAGGCAGTGAGTGGCGGCGCGCGGGATGCGCGTATCAGTGAGCAGATGAATCCCGTTTTTTTCTCCTCGACGGCGGGCGTGGAGGAGGAGCGGCGCTGGGGCTATGCCAGCGGCACGGAGGAGGACTACTACTGGCGACGCCTCTCGGACAACTTCTACCTGAAGGATCTTGTGCCCTCGGCCTACCTGGAGATGCACAACCAGGTCTATGAGGCCTATCACGCCAATCCTCTGGCCTTCGCCATCATTGAGATGACGACCAGCTTTGTCCTGGGGCGCGGCGTCAAGCTGGATGCCAGCAATAAGCGTGTCAAGAAGGTCCTCGACGAGTTCTGGCAGGCCAATAGTATGGATGAGCGTGTCTACACCATCTGCAATGAGCTAGCCTTGTATGGTGAGATCTTTGTGCGCTACTTCGTCAATCGCTTCGATGGCAGCGTCAAGGTGCGCCTGACCGACCCCTCGCTTATCGACCAGATCGAGACCGATCCCGAGGATATCGAGACACCACTCCGCTTCCATCGCCGCCCGGTGGGCGAGAGCGCCAGCGCTCCATCCTCGACGACTGGCGGCTTAAAGCTGGTCTTCCGGCTGGGCGAGCGTGAGACGGAGGGCGAGTGGTTTGAGGCCGACAGCCAGATGCAGCAGTTCGCCATCAACAAGGTCTCCAACGCCAAGCGTGGCAACTCCGACCTGGCGACCATGCTCCCCTGGCTCCGTCGCTATAAAGATTGGCTGACCGACCGTGTACGCATCAATAAATATAAATGGGCCTTCATCTGGGATGTGACCCTGCGTGTGGCCTGTGTCTGTGCTCGGGAACAGTATCGCGTGCTCAAATGCTACCTGCCAAAGGGGATGTTTCACGCGCTCCATGTTCGCGACCCAACGCTCGTTGCGCTCTTGCTCTCACAACCCGATCTTCTTCTGCTTGCTGGAGAACTGCGAGAGAAGGTCACACGGTTGCGGGACCTCTTCCCTTCGCTTCCCCTGGTTATCTGGTCAGACGACGCTGACCAGCAATCTATTGCGCAAGCGCTCGACCAGGGAGCAGATGACTACATTCTGGCCTCTTGTGGGCAAGAGGAGTTGTGTGCTCGTCTGCGTGCTCATATGAGAAGAGCCAGGCAGGCACCCTCTTACTCAGGAACAGGACACGCGCTTGAAAGCCTGGATCATCAGATCCGCCTTGATAGGCAGCAGCGAAGAGCCATCGTACGTGAAAATGAGGTATCGCTGACGCCCATCGAGTATGCGTTGCTCTGGCTCTTTCTGTCACACGCTGGAAAAGTGTTGGATCATACAACGCTCTTGCGCATCGTGTGGGGCGAGACGTATCAGGGGGAGATGGAACTTCTCCGCGTCCATGTACTCCATCTACGCCACAAGCTCGAAGACGATCCGTCTCATCCCTCGTATCTTGAAACGATTGTGGGGATTGGTTATCGCTTTCGACAAGAAGACATACCTCCTGATGAGAAGATGGTAAGCACACAAGACACTCTCCCGCGAGTTGAGGGAGAGCATCAATAATGAACACATTCTCTAGAAGTCATACTGACAGAGGATTTCAGAAGTCATAAACTGTGGAAGGGTATAAGGTGACACAGCACCAATTTATTCTGGTCCATGAGAAAGAAAAGAAAGAAAACACGATAGACACGCGTACGACTCCCGTTCCTGGCCCCTTTCCTCCTTCTTTGCCAGGGATTCCACTCCACAACCTCCTCGAAGATATTGGCGAAGTGGTGAAGCATGTTGACGATCTCCTTGAGGATGTAGAGCAGTGTCGTTCTGCATTGCTTGGGTTAGGGTGTTGGGCTATAAGTGCGGATGATACTGATGCAGTTCAGCCTTTGTTTGCGCATGTGAGCAGCGCCCAGGAAGCCCTTCCCCGCTTAGACACCTTGATTCGAGAAGGCATTTGCCAGCCTATGCAACAGGAACTCCGCTTTTTTGAGGCATACTGCACACAACATATTGGCCAACCAACCTCGCGCGCGTTGCAGGTGTTGAATGATGAAGAATGCTGATGAGGGAAACACAGAAAAAGCGTTGAAAATGACTTCTCCATCATTCCCTTTTAGAAGGCTGTAAACCCAAATGGTCTGGTGATCTTGTAGACCTCTTTGGTTTCATCATCTTCCTCCTGTTCTTTCAAGACAGTTACCAGATGCTTAAAACCTGTAGCGTATCAGGAGGTATTACAACGAACACCAGACCATACTTACCACCATATGTAGTTGCGACTTAACAAACGGTTTCATCTCATAGTGGCTGTCTAAAAAATTTGTTCCCTCTCAAGATACTTTTGAACTTCCGAAATAGCCTGCACCGTATTCTTGAAGAGAACGGCATATATCCCAAGCCTTTGAGCAGCCTCAACATTTCTTTCCTTGTCGTCTACAAATACCACCTCATGAGGCTGCATACCTAACCGCACGAGAGCAAGCTGATAGATACGCGCATCTGGTTTGGATACCCCCTCTTCACCATCAAATATCATCAGATCCACCAGTTTCTCCAATCCAAATTTTCGGTTCGCAGCCTCACGTGACCCACCATTGCAAATCGTGGCTATTTTGTAGTGAGAACGCAGGTCACGCACAAACTGAGCAAGGCCTGTATTTACCTGCTCATAATCATACGGGTAAACATCATTTTCTTGTCCACGAAGCGGGTTATCTTTTCTGAATCGCTCCCAATCAATATCGATAAGGACACCACCTAGATCAAAGATAACAGCACGAATAGCCATCCACTGCTCCTCCTTTCACAAGACCTTTTCTCTCGTCATCTCATGCTCAGCACTCAAAACATCATTGAGCATCCACTCTTATACATGAGGATCTCTTCTTTCTGAAGAAGAGATCCTTGTAAGAAACTAGAGAGATCGTTGCCCGCAAGAAATAAAGGTGTTGGAATAACTTTTGTAGCGATCATATTCTTCCAGAGAGGTAGCCAGGGCCTGATCGTATTGTGCTGGCGATACCCCTAACTGAGACAGCACTTGCTGGCGCATGGCTTTATTGACGGCCTGAACCCCTGTTGCCGCCATGGTCCCGATACGCCCTCCCCAACTACCAACAGGATTGGGAACCTGTCGATGCATAATATTGGTCAGGCCCGCGGCTTCGAGGAGCGTCTGGGTACGACGGGTCATCGAAGGATCAATGCCTTTTCGGCGGCTCGCCTCCGTGATCCAGGTCGCAAGTTGCGTACTGGCTGGCCCCATCTGCTCAAAGGCGATATCTACTTCCACGAGTTCAACCCAACCACCGGGGCGGGTCACCTTCACCAGTTCCTGGACCTCGCCTGGCCAGCGCTGGGTGGGAAGCGCAAAGACCAGGAGCCGTTGATGCACATAATCAAAGCTCTGTGGCGCAAAGGGAAGCCCCTCAAGAACATTGCCTTGCACAAAGCGACACGTGTCCGGGAACTCCGGACTTCGTGGCAAGGAGAGGGGAGAAACGAGATCAAAACCTACAATGGTTGCTTGAGGATACGTGACAGCTATTTCCTGACACCAGCGTCCGGTTCCACATCCAACATCTAAAATACTGGTCGGATTCTGCAACGGAGCCAGGGCATTGCCTTTGAGCGTGGCACGCAAAATATAATGTTGAAAATCCAATCGATTTATTTCTTCATCATTTCGGGGTAAGAGATAGGGAGCATTCTCCTGCTCCCCGAACGGTTGTGATCCTGACTGCCTCTGAGCCATTGAGGGGACCCTCCCCCTTCTGTCCGGTGATAACTTCTTTCGTGAAAATATCTTGAGGAAAGACATGTGAGCATCCTGCCTTATCTGTATGTTTGCTTTCTTGGAATACTGTAACATCTTCACCTGCTTCAACACATTAAAAACATATAAAGATTTTTCCTCAACAGTCACGAAGGCGCTTCCAGAGGCCCTTGGCTGTTGAAGAATGCCCCTCTTCAATGAGAACATAGGCATGAATGGCACGCTCACTTCTCCGACTTCGCCCAAAACTGGGAAGAACTTCGCCCACTATTGGGTGGTTTTCCTCTTCCCTTTCAACGCCCTCTTTGAGTACACTTACCCCTGATACATGTAGATCGATAAAGAAGAAGGAGCGATTGGATGCCTCGCCTGCTTACTGGTACTCTTCTTTCTATAATGACCAAACGACCGTATGTCATGTCCTTCCGTTGGGGAGGTATTGCCCTGCTTGTGCTCTCGGGTGTGCTGCTTACCACTCCCGCGCCCTCTCCGTCTCGCGCTTCGTTGTCCGCCACGCCTGTCACGCTGGCAGGTGGAGGTGACCACACAGGCTTGCTTCTCAGCCCTTCCTCTCATCAGCAAGCGTTTGCCTGCGGAATTGGGGACGTGGCCTGCTATAGCAATGAGTTCCTGGCCTACATCACCGAACAGATCTGGAATATCGTGCACCCTATCATCGAGCTCTTTATGCAAAACCCCTTTAATTTCCTGTCCCAGACGCCAGCGCTGGCCACCTATGACAACAGCCAGATTCAAAAAATGGTGAGCTGGGAGCTGGGCTTTCTGGATACGGGGTGGTGGTCCTGGTCGGCTTCCTGGCTTACAACGTGCTCATTGGGCGAAGTATCGGGGTCCCTATGCCCTCCTTGCATGAGGCCCTTCCGCGGCTCTGCGTGGCTTTTCTTGCCGCCCACATCAGCCTGTACGTGTGCCGGCTTCTCATTGACTTTAATAATGCCCTCTGTCTGGGCGTCGACGAGTTATTTCTCCACTCCTTTCTCAAGGACACCCTCTCCTTGATGATCAACTTTGTGGGTCAGACACCCGACCAGGTGGCCCTTGGTTTCTTGCTTCGGGTCTGGTTTGTGATCTTTCTCTTCTGGAACATGCTCTGGCTGGCCTGGCAGATGCTGGTCCGCCTGGCAGTCGTCGCCCTGCTCACCGCGCTCTCACCGCTCGGGTTTCTCTGCCTGGCGCTGCCACAAACCCAGCGCTGGGGACAGATCTGGTTCTCCGCCTTTGTCTCAACGGTCATGATCCAGTTTGTCCAGATCACGGCGCTGAGTTTAGGCGGACTCCTGGTGAGCTATAGCACAAGCATTCAGGTGACCACCGGCCCGATTGCAGGACTGGAAACGATTATCCAGCAAATCGTGTCGCTACTGTTGAGTGGAGCCGTGTTCTTTCTGGTCCCACGCCTGCCTTCCATGATCCAGGACTACGCCTTGCGCCCGATCTTGCAGGCGCAACAACAAGCAGACCATGTTCAATCTCACATCAGTACACAGGTCGAACAGATGGCGATCCGAGCCATTGCGACGCTCTAGCAGAAGGAGGAAGAGAACGGATGCTCAAGGTACTCCTGGTTAGTGGAAGCCTCTTCATGGTGCTCATGATGTTCGCCACGAGCATGACGGTCACCATGGACGCGCAGGCCCAGGGGCCGCCTCTCATGATGAGTCCTGGCACACAAACCATTGATACATCAGGCACTGGACGGCGGACAGAAGTGGTGCAATGGGCGCTCAAGATGGCGGCCCACTTGCATTGCACACCTGCGCGCCTCGTTACGGATTGCCAGGGCAGTGGCG
Organism: Ktedonobacter racemifer DSM 44963; assembly: GCF_000178855.1. Lineage (GTDB taxonomy): Bacteria > Chloroflexota > Ktedonobacteria > Ktedonobacterales > Ktedonobacteraceae > Ktedonobacter > Ktedonobacter racemifer. The sequence goes on from NZ_ADVG01000003.1 coordinate 607,647, forward strand.
CTGACCACTACTATGACGCAGGCTTCCCGCCTGAGATCATTCAGTGGGCAAACACGCGCTGCCCTGGGTGTGCGGCCTGGCAGGCAGACACCTTTCAGTGCGTCGTGTTTGTCATTGCCGCCTACGCGTATGTCCAGCCTCTCCCCGTTCAGGGGCAGAATGCCAATCAGTATTGGGAGCACTTTGTCTCCCAACCCGGCTGGCAGCGCCTGCCTGTGCATGGGAATGTACCTCAACCCGGCGATATCATGGCCTGGAATGGAGGAGCCTATGGGCATGTGAGTATTGTCCTTGGCGTTGACCCTCGCCATACCGCCATCACCTTTGCCCAGGCCAATGGCGAGTTCCCAGTTCAAACCCTTCCTCTCAATCATGATGGATCAATCAATACACAGAACGGTTACTGGAATGCGTTTGAGGTGGTGGGCTATCTCCATCCCCTCATCCTTTCCTAACAAAGAACGAAAAAGGAGAGAACACGATGATTCCCCTGCTTTACTGGCACCCGGCGCTCGTTTCCGCCGTGATGCGGGTCCTGGGAAACCTGCCCGCGCATCACCTTTTGGTCTCGCTGGCTGACGCTCCCATTCTCAATCCCCTCTTCCCGCTCGTAGTAGCAGCCACTGGAGGAGGCGATGCCTCTACGATCACCCAGTTTTTCAAAAATCTCTACGACAACGGTATCAAACAGGTAGCCTACGCCGTCGCCCTCTTCTTCTTTGCGTGGGGAGCAATCGGTCTGATGTTTCCTCATGAGCGCTCCCAGGATCAGGCCAAGGCCGCGCTCTACCGCGCAATGGGAGGGCTGGCACTCGTCCTCTTAGCAACCGCCATCTCTTCCATTATCAATAACGCGGCCCCCTGATGGTCTGAAGAGACACGTCCAGACATGTCTCTCTTCCCGAACGAAAGGAGTTTTTTGCGATGACACTGACCAACACGACCGATGCGTCCACAAGGCGCCAGACCTACACCGTGCCCACGCACATCAACAAGCCTGATAAGCTGCTCTTTGGGCTGACAGCACGCCAACTGCTTCTGCTCATCACGGGCGCAAGTCTGGCCTATGCGACCTGGCTCCAGGCCCTGACCTGGGCCATGGCCTGGGGAATCGGGCTTCTCTGGAGCCGGGGACTCGCATTTCTGGCCATACTTCCACTGGTGATGATGACGCTGGCCGGCACCTTTCTCACGATAGCAGATCGCCCCCTCGAACTCTGGGTCGTGGTGTGGATGCGTGCGCATGTCGCACCAGTCACCTATGTATGGCGCAGCGCCAAATGGGATGAGGCCAAGCAGCGTCGTCTTCACGCACGAACAAGAGCCCACACACGACAGGAGGAACAGGACCAGAGTGAGCACGAACAGGAGGGATGGTCATGATCATGCAAGAGGATCAGCCTACCAACGACCCATCGCTCCTCACAGCACATCAGGAGCGTTCCCAGACGGGAACGATGCGTTCAGAACGCCAGCGTCCACCTCGTGCTCGTCGCCAGCATCGACGGAGCCGAAAACATGGGAGCGTGCAGCGCCACTTTGTCTTGCTCGATCACATTGTTCAGGATGTGCAGGTCAATCGTGCGCCTCTGGCAGAGAGACCGCAGGAACGTGAGTATCTGGCAGCTCTTGAAATTCGGGCCACCAACTATACCCTCAAATCTCCCCAGGAGCGCGCGACGATAATGCTGGCCTTTCGCGCCCTTCTGCGTTCGCTCCGTTTTCCACTCCAGATACTCATTCGTTCCCAGAGGATGGATCTCTCCTCCTATGTGGAACAGCTTCAGACCCATGAGGACCGCTGGCAAGGAGAAGCCTTCGATATTGCCATCGCGCACTAACGCGCGATGCGTCTGCTTGGAGCACAACGCACACTCATTGATCGCCGTTTTTACCTCCTGCTCACCGCTGATCAAGAGAGGGTCCAGAGCACCTGGAACAGCTCCCTCTGGCGCCTGCTCAGCCGTCGTGCCAGAACGCGTGCGCAGAAGGCACGTCTGGATGAAGCCCAACAGATCCTCGCCACACGTGTTCAGACGATACAACATCAACTGGCCGCCATGGGGTTACTCAGCCACCGCTTGGCAGGCAAAGAACTGGCTGATCTGGCCCACGGTGCGCTTCAGGGAGAGCAGGCAGCACGCTTTCCGCTGCCTGAGAGCATCTTTGCGCTCTCCGACAAACCCTTTGCGCGTCCAGCCATTGACGTGTTCACGCCCTCCTCCCAGGAGGAAGAGGCATCGTTCGATCCGTACACTATGCAAATGGAGGAGGCCTTACTCTTACCCTCGGCCCGTGACCGTTTGCTGGCACCAGCCGACCTCATGGCTCTCAAAGACCTGCTGGCCCCGGAAAGTGTTCGCGTGACCTCACGCTATGTACAGATCGGTGAGGAATACGTACGTGGGCTCGCGGTCGTTGGCTTCCCACGCGAGATTGTGGAGGGGTGTCTCTCGCCGCTCCTCGCCTGTGATGAGATTTTTGATCTGTGTTTCCATTTCTCGCCACAAAACACGGCGGAATTCGTCAAGCGACTGCTCTTCCGCAAAGAGCAGTACGCCTCCACCCAGCGGATGAACCTGCATCGAGGCAGGCAGCAGGACCCGACCCTCCAGGTCGCTGAAGCCGATGTGACGGCACTCATTGGGCCGCTGGCAGCCGGAGAAGAGAGCATGCTGGAGATGGGGTTCTATCTCCTGGTCCGCGCACCCGACCTCGCCACGCTCAACGCGCGCACCGACCGCCTGCGCCAGATCCTGCACCAGCACCTCTTCGTGGCTCATCCAACGACCCTGGAACATGCTGAGACCTTCCGTACATGTCAGCCCACCTGTACCGATACCCTGGGGCGCACCTTCACGACTACCAGTACAATTGCAGCCTGCACCTTCCCTTTCATGAGCGAGTCGTTCGCCATGCAGGACGGTACCTTTGTGGGCGTGACCACGAGTGGCGAACCAGTGCTTCTCAATCCCTGGGCACTGGAGAGCCCACACGAATTTTGGGGCGGGGTCACCGGCAGTGGGAAGTCCTATACCGCCAAGCTGTGGCTGTTGCATCAACGCTTCCGCCATCCCGATACCCAGGTGCTCATTCTCGATCCTTCCCGTGAATATGAGCGCCTGGTCGACGTGTTTGGTGGAACGATCCTTCGCCTCTCCCCAGGCTCAGAGCACGCTATTAACCCCTTTGATGTCCTCCCGCGTGGGGTGGACATGGACTGGTATGTGACCACCCAGAGACGAGGGGACCGACTCGCGGAAAAGATGACGCAGCTGCACGCCTTCCTGGATCTGCTGCTCGCGGAATACATCCCTCATCCCACCACGCTCTCAGCACGGGAGAAGGCCTTCCTGGATCGGGCCTTCTACGAGTGTTATCGGCGGGTGGGCATTACCATAGACCCGCGCACCCATGATCGGCAGGCGCCCCTACTACGAGACCTCTACGATGTGCTCAAAAGCGGGGTCGTTGGTCAGGATGACTATGGCCTCGCTGACCGGCTGGAGCGTTACGTCCATGGAAGCCTGTCTGGCCTCTTCAATCGCCAGACCAGTGTCACCCTTGAGACCGCGCTCATCAGCTTTGATGTCAGCGAACTGCGCGGCAGTCGAGAACTGCGTCCCATTGGCATGTTCTTGATCGCGGAACTCATCTGGTCCCAGGCCCTCTTTCATCCACGTCCCAGGCGCTGCTACATCGATGAGGCCTGGTCCCTCATCGCGCACGAGGAAGGGGGGCGCTTTCTGGAACGGTTGGCGCGTGAGGCACGCAAGCACTACCTGAGCCTGATCACCATCACCCAGAACCCGGAACAATTCATCCTCAATCCCTATGGCAACATCATTGCGCAGAACGCGCTCATCAAAGTCTTAAAACGCCTGGATAGCGTTGGTGCTCAGGCTGCTCGTGAGGCCTTCGGGTTGACCCAAGAAGAAGAGCAGTTGCTCCTCTCCATACAGCAAAACCGGGCCTTGCTCTCCGTTGGCTCCAAACGCATGCTGGTCGAAATGAACGCCTCACCGGAAGAGCATACTCTGATCACGACCGACCCACAAGAACTGACAGTTCAACGACGCCAGCACACACACAAGAAAGAAGGCAACGCATGACGAGCATCTGGCCCTTCTCACCTACACCACACAGGTCCTCTCTCGCCCGCATCATCCCCGCGCGGGGGATGACGCTGGTTGAACGCGATGCGCTGGAGGGTACCATGCAGTCACTGGTGCTGCAAGGAAGCGTGCTCGCCCTGGAAATCGCAAGCACCCCAACAGACACGCATCAGGCACGAAGCGTGCAGTTTCTCCTGCGCTCACCGTCTGAAGAGGCCTTACGGGCCACGACACGGCAGATCCAGATGCGCTATCCCCAGGCCATCGTGCGCTATGCTTCCCCTGAAGAAGACCCATTACAGGTACAAGAATATGAACTGGTCAGTGCAATGGAATTACGAGCCGGGGGCGAAGCCTACGAGACGCTGCGTTCCTGGTCCCCCGGAAAGGCCCATGAGCAAGGGATCGATCCCTTACTCGGGCTTTTGACCACGCTTGAACACCTTCCTACCGGGATGCGCGCAGTGACCCAACTGGCACTCACTCCACTACCACCGACCTGGGCGCGCAAGTATCAACGCCTCTCCGTCGAGCACCCTTTGGAAGAAGAGCGAGAGCAACGTCGAGAGACGCAAGCACGCCTGCGCCGAGGCGCTCCAGGTTGGGAACAGCTTGTGCTCCTGGGCATCGTGGTAGGACTCCTGATATTATGGAATTATGGTCAGGCGCATCATCTCTTCCCTGCGTGGCTCCAGCAGGATGTGCTCAGTCTCCTGCATGGCTCACTCCCCCACCTCTCCTCTTCCCAAGAGGCCATCCTCGGAATAGGCCTGGTGGGAGGAATCATACTCATCGCGGGAACAATAAGAAGCATACGCTGGCTAGGAGAGCGTCTCTTTGGCGGCACACGGTACTATGACATGAAACGGGTGGCCGAGAAAATCGGCAAGAGTGCCTATCGGGCGCGCCTGCGTGTCTATCTCATCGAAGAGGCTCCCCAGATGCAATCGCTCGTACAGACGCAACAGCAGCACCTCACTATCAGCGCACGGCTCACATCCTCCTGGCAGCAGTTTCAGCAGAAGCGAGCACAACAACGACGCCATGAACAGATCCATGAAACACTTCTTGCCGCCTACAGGCATGCTCACACTTCAACGGCCTACTTTACCTCCCATAGACTCTCTGCACATTACGCCCAGCGCCTCACGCAGGAAAACACCTGGTGGAAACATCTGCAACGGGGCACGCTCTTTCTCACTGGGGAAGAAGTCGCCACGCTCTGGCACCTGCCACCTGGGGATCATCTGAGTGAAGGGACCAATGTCGAACAACGGCAGGAACGCCCCCTGCTCGCCCCCCATGTGCTCACGACCGGAAACGGATGGCAGCTTGGCACATCCACTCATGCTGGCAAAAGCGTGCCGGTACGCTTTCCTCCCCCTGAACTCCTCAAGCACAAATTCGTGATTGGGCGCACCGGAAAAGGCAAGAGCACGCTCTTTCATCACCTGGCGCTAGCGCATCTGGCTACCTGTCTCCAGCCACACCCCGGCCTCTGTGTCATCGAGCCGCACGGAGACTTAATCGAGGATCTTCTGGGCTTGCTGCCATCAGAACGAGAAGAGGAGGTCGTGCTTATTGACCTGCATCAACAAGGATTTCCGCCCGGGATCAATCCCCTTGATGCCACCCAGGTGACCTCCCTGGAAGAAGCAGACCTCATCGTCAGCCATCTTTTGACGACCTTCAAAGGCATCTGGAGCACAGCCTGGGGACCACGCGTCGAGAATGTGATGCGCTTTTCGTTGAAGACGTTGTTAGAGGCCAACCGGACACTCGTACATACGGACCCCCACCAGGGTCCGGAGCAACAATATACGCTGCTTGATGTGACTGTCTTACTCAACAAACAGAGTTTTCGCGCTCGCGTGCTCGATCTGGTGGAAGACGTCCACGTGCTTGACTGGTGGTACCAGTATTATGACCGTCTCGATGTCAGAATGCAGGAAGAGATCACGACACCCGTGCTGACCAAGATCTCCGCCTATGCCAGCGCACCCATCTCGCGGCGTCTACTTGGCCAACCCACTTCAACCATTGATTTTCGTCGCGTCGTGGACCAGCACCAGATCCTGCTCGTCAATACGGCAAGTGGACAGATAGGACAGGATGTCTCTTCCCTTATTGGGGCTTCCATCCTGGGGCTTTTCTCAGCGGCGCTCTCCCGGCAACTCTCCCTCCCACCGGCGGAGCGCAACGTCTTTTTGCTCCTCGTCGACGAATTCAAGAATTACCCTGTGAATTATGGCACTATCTTGAGCGAACTGCGAAAAGCAGGCGCCTTCCTGGTCCTGGCCACCCAATCACTGGCCCAACTCGATGTGGTCGACCGGGCATTGCGTCCAACAGTGTTTGCCAACGCAGACCATCTCTTTGTGTTTACGCTCGCAGGAGAAGATGCCTACTTGCTACGGCATGAACTGGGACATCTTCTAAGTCCCGAAGATGTCACCAACCTCCCCGACTACACCTGCTACGCGCGCTGGTCGCTCAACGGGCAACGACTTCCCTTCTTTTCCCTCACCCTCGATCTTCCCCCGGCTGGGAATGTTCAGGCGGCAGAGCACCTGCGAGAGCAATATGCGCTGCGTTATGGTCGCCCGGTCAGAGAGGTTGATGTCCTGCTCGATCAACTGAACGCACGTCATGGAGCGCGCCCACGCAAAAAGGAGAGTTTTTTGAGCCATGAACAGACACAAACAGCAACGTCACCCGCGTCCATCATACTACCTCCCCAGGAAGCAGTCACCCCCGATCTGGCACCAGCCCCTATCCCTTCCCCCTCAGTCATGCCCCCCATGGCTCGGGGGGAAGAGACAGAGGACACACCGCCGGAAGCACACACGACGACGACACCACCAGCCGAGCCTCATGCATCCTCGGGCGAAAAACGCGTCCGTATCCGCCGCCCGAAGGCATCAGTGACACAAGCACCTGCTGAGAAGGAGCCGCTTATAGAAGTGCCTGCGTCGTCACAAGACACGCCTCTTCAGGCTCCACTTCAGACTGTGCCAGAGCACTCCGAATAGAAAGGAAATCGAAGCGATGAATTCCCTGCACACTTACTCATCTCAAGAGCATGAAGAGGCACAGATTCTCGAACAATACGCCGAACGCCATGCGCTCTCAGCGGTACGTGGCGCCAACTTTACCCAGTGCCTGACCCTCCATCATCTGGCGGCAGATCTTGAACTGGTCGATCCAGGTGGGCGACCGCATCTCATGCATGGCAAGGATCTCTCTGATGAGCGCACCTGGAAGAAGTTCCTTGCCTCCCTCCAGCATCCAATGAACCTGCTTTCGCTGACCCAGAGTGCGGAACCGCTCGCCAAACTGTATCGAACCTGGTTGCTCACCAAACATACGCAACGTTACCGCTGGCTCAACACTCCAGGGCAGATTCACTGGTTTGAACAGGTCACCGCCCTGGTAATTCTCCGCAAGCTGATGGAGGCCAAACACCATGCCTGGACCTACCAGCACAACGAGGGCGCCTTTGCAGACACCTGGTGCGCGCTAGAGATGAGGCATCTCATGTCACTCAATGCGATGACAACGGAAATCGCCAAGGCCATCCATCACATCGTCCGGCAACCTGAGCAAGCGAAAGACATGATAGAGCATCTCTTTGACATCCAGGCCACACGCCTGCTGGAGCAACCCGTGCATCTGCGCCACCTGCTCCCGCCCCTGCCGCCACTCCCCACAGGAGTTGCTCTGCCACAGGCGCTTCTTCCTCTTCTCGGAGAGCTGAAAGAAATGAAAGAGATGCCCTCTCCAATGCCAACAAAGGAGGTTTAAACATGACGCAATCGCCCCAACAAGACCAGCGTGAACCCGTTCAGCAATCGACGTTTGACTATACCCTCCTTGATGAGGATACACGTCGCTTTGTCTCCCAGAAGACGGTTGAAACTCAGGGGTACCTGAAACGAACGGCTGAAGATGTGGTGCAGATTGGACGCAACCTGCAAGCCGTCAAAGAGCGCCTGCCGTATGGCCAATTAATGATCTGGGTCAAAGCAGAACTGGGACTGACGCGGCAAAGCTGTCAGAACTTTATGCGGGTAGCTGAACGTTTTGGCGAAAACATCCAGCACTTCCGCACTCTCCCCGTCTCGGTGCTCTACGAACTGCTCAACGCTCCCGAAGACGTGCTCAAACAGGTTGAAGAGCAACAGATTGCGCCAACGCTCCCCGCGATACGCGCGGCCAAAGAGCAGACTCGCCAGGAAGCAGTAGAACAGAGCACACCAGTGGCAGAGGAACAGAGGCCAGACGAGATCGAACTCTTCCAGCTTCGCAGACAGGTCACACGCCTGGAACAAGAACGCCAACGCTTGCTCCAGGAAGTGGCCGACTACCAACACAAGGAACAAGAGGATCCCGTTCTTCCAGCACAGGTAGAGCAGCATATCCAGACGTTAGAGCAGCGCGTGAGCGAGCTGACCACACAGCGCGAGACCCTCTCACGACACCTTGCCAGCGTGAGCGAGCAAGCGCGCCAACAGATGCTGGAACGCAATACCTTGAGCCACGAGCAGCAGGCCCGTACACGTTGGCGAGAGGTCACCACGGAATTTGTACAGAGGGGAGGGATCCTGCTCTCAAACATGCCTTCCTCCCTGATGCTCGACACCTTTGAGGCAGAAGATTGGGGCAGGGTGGAACAGGTCGAACAGCTCCTCTCTCAATTGAGGCAAGCCATTGACCAGCTCCATCATGTTTCCTCTCACACCGTTGACGCTGGATGATAACAGATCTCTTCACGTGACGACCTGTTAAAACAACTTTTGCTCACTAGTGCAGACCACTTTGAAACGTCATGCGTCGTGGACGCACCACTCCCGATGAGGCATACGCGACCTCAGAAGATACTGCTGGCGAACCCCTCTAAGCAGCCTGCTCAAGGGATGGGCAACGAGCAGGGGGAGACTGTCGTTATGGAAGCAAGACAACGCTTCTTTTTCCCTCTACAACTCACGCTCCACAGCGCGCCTGCACCAGAACGTTTGAGCAAGAAAATTGATCTTTCCAGCGATCACATCGGTGTTCCAACTTGCGCCTCGCTTTGTCACCTCTCTTTCGAGGATTCGCCAGCAGCAGTATCTTCTGAGGCCATATTGAACCTGGGTATCGCTTCCAGGAGCATGCGCGTGTATTCGTCAGACGGTTGGCGTATGACTTTCGTGGCCGGTCCTTGTTCCACCACCTGGCCGTGGTTGAGTACCAGGATCTCGTCAGAGAGGAGGCGGGCGCTCAGTAAGTCGTGTGTGATATAGAGCATAGCGATACGGCGTTCCCGCACCAGTTTATCGAGCAGTTGTAAGATTTCGGCACGTATTGACACATCCAGCATTGAGATCGGCTCATCGGCTATGATAATGTCAGGATCAGGGGCCAGGGCGCGAGCGACTACCACACGCTGGCGTTGTCCGCCCGATAGCTGATGCGGCAGCTTATGCTCGAACTGCTCCGCGGGAGAAAGGCCGACCGTTTCCAACAATTCGCTCACCCGTTGGCGTGCCTGCGACGCGTTGAGCCGTTCATAGTTTATCAGGGGGCGCATGAGCAGATACTGGACAGAGTGTACGGGGTTCAGGGCTGAAAAGGGATCCTGGAAAACGTACTGCACATGCTTGCGGTAGCGGTGCAGTTCCCGACCATGCAGCCGTTCCACCCGCGTCTGGCCGAACAGGATAGACCCGTTGGTAAGGGATTCGGTGCCAGTAATCAGGCGTGCGATAGTCGTTTTGCCGCTGCCACTCTGGCCCACCAGGCCAACCACCCGGCCTGCTCGCAGGTTGAACGACACATCGTTGACCGCGACTACGGAGGTCCTTTTCAGACCTATGCGGCGCTGGTACGTTTTGCATACGCGTTCGATGCGCAGTACCTCCTCGCCTTCTAGCTTCATGGCTTTGTGCGAGGTTGCCTCGGAGAAAGCGGCATCGAGCAGCACCGGTCCCTCTTGCGGGCTCCTGGTGCGCACACTATATCTGGCCTCCCATTGATCCTGGGCGACATGGCAAGCAGTCTTGCCGTCCCACATTGGTATCAGCGAAGGCTTCACTTGCCGGCAGATATCGATCGCTTCGCGGCAGCGAGGCGCGTAGGGACAGGCTTTTGGTATTCTGGTCAAGTCAGGGGGTCTGCCGGGAATGGAACTGATTTCTACCTCCTCGGCCGCCGGGTCGGCGTAGGAGCCAAGCAAGCCGCGAGTGTATGGATGAATGGGATGCTTGAGCATGCTGGACTTCGGCGCGTCCTCGACCACTTCTCCCGCGTACATTACCAGTACGCGGTCAGACACTTCCAGCACGGTACCCAGGTCGTGGCTGATGAGTAGCACGGCGAAGCCAAGCTGGCGTTGCAAGACACGCAGGTTTTGCATGATTTCCTTCTGGACCAGCACGTCCAGGCCAGTGGTTGGCTCGTCGAGGAGCACGAACTTGGGTTCAAGGGCCAGGGCCAGGGCCAAGGCCACCCGCTGCTTCATGCCGCCCGACAATTCGTGCGGGTAAAAGCGCATGAAGGAAGGGTCTATCTTGACCATCTGCAGCAGTTCGGCTATCCGATTATGGATTTGCTTTTTGCTGAGGTTCGATTTTTCCTTCATGACATCACGGAACTGCGCTTCGATTCTGGTCACGGGATTCAGCGCGTTCATGCTACTCTGAAAGACCGTGGAGAAGTCGCGCCAGCGCATCTGACGCAGCTTCTCGTCTGGCATGGTAGTCAGCTCTCTGTCCTCAAAGCGCACGCTGCCTGCTGTGATACGGCCTGGTGGCAGCAAGAGTCGCAGGATAGCGTTACCCAGTGTAGATTTGCCGCTACCTGATTCTCCAACCAGCCCGGTAAACTCCCCGGCTTTGATGGCAAAACTGACATTGCGCACGGCGAACAGAGGCGGGCGTTTTGTGGTAGCATACGTTACGTCGAGATTCTCGACTTCAAGCAAAGCCATGATTCTACTCCTCTCGCAGTAGGGGATTGCTCAGCGCGTCTACACCGAAATTAATCAGCATCAAGCAGCTGGTAATGGCGGCCAGGGCCAGGCCGGGAGCAATCAACCAGGCCCACTGACCGGTGAAAAGCGCGCCGCCGTTGTCGGCCCAGTACAGCATCATGCCCCAACTAATGGTGCTTGGGTCTCCGATGCCTAGAAACTCCAGACCTGCTTCTGCGCCGATTGCACCCATCGCGGCACCAATATAGCTGAGTACTACCAGAGACAGCATGTTCGGCATGATTTCGCGGAAGATAATACGTAAAGGGCCGTCACCTGCGAACTGAGCCGAGGTGATATAGTCACGGACACGCAGTGTCAGTACCTGCGAACGTTTGAAGCGGGCTCCCCAGGCCCAACTAGTGAAGCCAATCACCAGGATAATGATTGTCGGACCTTTTACTGGAGAATAAGCGGCTATTGTGACCATCAGGGGGAGGACTGGCACGACCAGACCGAGATTGATGAAGAAGGACAGGATTTCGTCTACGATGCCGCCCATATAGCCCGCCACCATGCCAATGACCAGGGCGATCAGTGTCGATAGTCCCCCGCCAAGTGCGCCCACAATCAGCGACGTGCGAGTACCGTGGATTAACTGCGAAAGGACATCCTGGCCTGCCTGCGTCGTGCCCAACCAGTGCTGCCAGCTCGGCAGTTCAGAAGGCCTGAAGCTGATATCACTGGGGTTATACGGCGCGATCTGGTTGGCAAAGATCGCTACCAGGATAAAGAAGGCGAGCATAAACAGCCCCACCCGTGCTTTGCGATTGCTCCAGAGAACCTCGAACCACTCTGGCATACGGCGATGGGCCGCGGTCGTTTGCCGCTTAACCTCGTCTTGTATCGGCTCCTCGACTCCATCTGGCGCAGCAGCATTCGATCCCCGTGTGGATGTGACCCCTTCTTGCCCTGGGGGCTCTGGAAGTTTGCGATCTTGTGTGCTCATTTAATGTTCCCCTTTGCGCACTCGTGGATCGAGCAAGCCGACCACGAAGTCCGCTAGCAAATTAGCCAGCAGCACCGCTACGACAGAGAAAAGAAAGATGGTCTGCATCAGCGGGTAATCACGATTGCCGACTGCGTCGAAGAAAAGGCGACCCATGCCGGGGTAGTCGAATACCGACTCTACCAGAACAACGCCGCCCAGGATGCCGCCAAGCGACATAGCCAGGCCAGTGACATTGGGCAGGATGGCGTTACGGGCACTATAGAGCAGGGCCACCTTCCAGGGTTTCAGCCCTTTGGCGATGGCCAGCCGGGTATAGTCCTCGCGCAGCGTCTGAACCATATTATTGCGCATACCCATGATCCAACCGATCGGCCCAGTGATGAGCAGCGAGAGAGCTGGCAGCGTAGCATGGACGACAATATCCCACGCGTAATCCCAGCTAAGCTGGCGCGTCGAGGTCTCACTGAAGCCGCCGCTTATGGGCAGCCACTGGAGTTGGAAGGCGAAAACGAACAGCAGGATCAGGGCGATCCACATATAGGGGAGTGTGCCGACAAAGTTCAGGCCAACGCTGACAAACGAGTCAAAGGTGCCGTTGCGTTTCCAGGCCGCAAAGGCTCCCAGAATGTTGCCGATGATGAAACCAATGATATTGGTAGTCAGCACGAGGCCCAGGGTCCACAAGATCGACTGGCCGATCAAAGAGGTCACTGAGTAAGGGAAGTAGGTATAGGAGATACCGAATTGCCCGTGGACCAGTGTTCCCAGGTAGTCGATATACTGTTGAAAAATATTGCCACCTGGTATACCCAGCATCAAGCGGATGGCGTGTACCTGGGCCGGATCAATTGCTTTGTTCTGGCCAACCAGTTTCCGCACAATATCCTCGGCAGGATCACCTGGTTCCAGTCGTGGGATGATAAAATTCAGCGTCACTGCCGCCCACAGCGTCAGCAGAAAAAACAGGATGCGTCGAATGAAATAGAGCATAGCAGGTTCCCCCTCGGAGAGCAATGCGGGAATTACGTGTGATAAACGTTTTTAGAAAATGCTACCAAATGTTGTCAAGAGATGATATCTCTCCTCTTTCCGCTTTTCGTTCGTTCTGTTAGAATAGGTCTGTGAAAGCACCTTTTCAACTCAATACTGCTTGCAGGTTCCAAGGTAAATCGGTTCCTTGGGTAAAAACAGTACCGTGTTTGCGATACACGATGACTGTATCGAATGCTTTCAAGTAATCCCAAACTCCCGCTTGCGGGCATGGGATAGAGGCCGTGGCAGTCCGGCCAGTGGGTGCTCCCACAAACTGAGCAATGCTTGTCATTGTTTGGGTGAACTGTTATCCGGCAAGATAATCTACAATCTAGTCATAGACAAATGGAATAGTGGAGGATGCGCGCGGGATGAAGCGCGCACCCTCCAGGCTCCTGGCCGCCAGATTATTAGCCTGGGCTTTGCCTCAAATGAGTAATGATGAGTAGGCTATCGCCGGGTTTGGCATACGGATTGGTGGCATCTGGCCAGCCCACCGCCCTCTTGGTACTGAACTCGAACCAGTTCGCGCCGTACCAGAGCGGTACATCCGGGAAATTCTGGTAGCTGTACTCGGCCAGTTGAGCCACGGCTGTTTTTTGTTGATCGCTGGTTAATGCCTGTTGGAGATCGTCAAGCAGTTTATCGACCGCCGGATTCTTGAAGTGGATATAGTTCACGCTTGGGTCTACCCGGCTGTTGAGGTAGTTGTAGTTCTCGTACATGTTGCAGGAGCCTCCATGTACGCTGAACAACATATCATAGTCAGCTGCTTTGCGGCGGGACTCAATGATATCGGGCGCCGGCGTTTGCACATCCACCGTGAAGCCCAGTGCATTGAGGTTTGACTGAATAACCTGGGATGCTTGAATCCAGTCGGTCCAACCATTCTGCACCAGGAAGGTGATTTTGATCGGCTTGCCGTCTTTGCCCTGGATCTTACCGCTGGCGTTCTTTGTGTAACCGGCCTGGGTGAGAATGTCAAGTGCCTTTTGCTGATCGAAAGGAAAAATTCCCATGTTCGGTATATCGGAGGGAATGAAGTTCGCCTGGCCGGGTACCGACAGGCCGGTCTGGCTGGCCGGCTGGACGTAGCTGAACTCGGCTTTCTGAGAGATCTCCTGTCGATTAATCGCATAGGCCATGGCATGACGGAAAGCGACATCGTTGAACGGTGCTTTGGTCAGGTTCATGCCCAATGAGATTTCACCACCTGCTGGGAACCAATAGTGATTGTGCTTCGGGTCCCTGTCAACATAGGTCTGCTGGACGCTGGGCACGAACATGGCATTCCAATCATACGCGCCTTGGGCCAGCTTGAGTTCTTCGACCTGGTTGGGGGGGGTCTTGTGGAAGGTGATGTGCTCAACCTTGACATTATCGGCTTGCCAGTAATTTGGGTTGCGCTGGAGTACCAATTCTTCCTGGTTGAAACTCTGGACTGTAAATGGACCGGTTACAACGGGCGTTGGATCGGTGAACGTAACCGGGTTGGAAACCTTCTCCCAGGTATGCTTGGAAACGATAGCCTGGTTCAGAATGCGCTCGAATATTGGTACCGACGGCACCTTGAACTTGAGGACAACCTGGTTCGTACCCAACTTCGTGATGGTGCTCAGGCTTGACATGATGCCGTTGGTATCAAGGGCAGGATACTTCTGCATCATATTCATGGTGAAAACCACATCATCTGATCCAAAGGGTTGTCCGTCACTCCATTTCACACCATCGCGTAGAGTAAAGATAAGTGTTTCCGGGTCTTGCCACTTATAATTGGTAGCCAGCCAGGGCTGTACCTGGCAGGAATAGGTATTCTCAACCATCAGCGGCTCGTAAAGATAGCTGGGTCCGTTTATCAGGGCATTAGGCGAGAAGGGATTGTAGTTGACCTGTGGGTTATCCCCGCCGCCGAATCCCGCGGCATCGAGGTTCGCGATCATGCCATTCCCACCGGTGGGTTGCGTTCCGCTAGGCTGCTGACCTCCGCATGCGGAGAGGATCAATATCAGCAGGAGGAGAAGAGACGTGAAAGGAATGAAACGACGTTGTTTAGCCATCACTTTACCTTTTACCTGAAACTAATTCGTAGCCCTCTCGACAAAGGGCCGTATGTAACATCGTCCGGATCAGTTAAGAAAACACGCAAAATACTGGGTATGATTTGCTCGTCTGCAAAGAACATCATGTCCTTCACGGAATAAAAGCTTCCCGTTGTGCTCAATGGCTTCTCCTTCGAGTAGTTGGGATTAACTGGAGAACAAGGCAGCGGCTGTGCTGTTCTCGTTTTGCCGGCTATCCCATGATTGGCCTCCATGCGTTTTTGGGTATCCCTCCTTTCTGATTCCGGCCCGGACGGGTGCCCCCCCCCGGAGCCAGGAGCGTGCCACTGTTTGCTCATGCTTCCAAACGGAGGATGAGCCGGTCATCAAGTGCCGCGGATTTGCGGGGAGTGATAAACTGTCGATCTCCGTGTCTTTCCACATCGTAATCCTGACCAGGAGCTAGCGCCTGTGGACTAACTATGACGATGGTGTCTTGGGCCTGAGTCAGGCGGAACTCGATGGTTCCCTCTGTCCTGCCTGCTATCTCGGCTGTAGAGTAGACGATGCGCGTATCGCCGATAGACAGATTCAATGGCAGCATCAGTCCCTCTCGACGTCGTAGTAGTAGGGAGCGGCCTTCGAAGAGAGGCTGCCCATATTCGGTGATGTAAATTTCTTTGTCGAAGCCATCAAGGTTCAGGATGTGCAGGAGCCTTTCTCCAGTTGCCGTAGCAGAGGTAGTCATGAAAATGCCGTTGTCCTCGCAGTGATGGTCCAGGGCGGCTTGTGCGCCGAGTCGTTCCAGGATCGTGCGAAACAGGGAGACGTCGCATGGATAGGCTGCCGAGATGATCACGGCGCGTCCCTGGCCCACCTGGATATCAAAACCGCAGGCTTCCCCGGTGCCCGACGCCCTCAGAAGCACCTCGCCCCTGGCTGGCTCGTAAAAGCAAGCACGATCGGTACGCACCTCGGGACGCGGAGCAGCCCACCCCTCGGCCCGCAGTGAGAGAAAGTAGCGATGAGTGGCTTCGCGCGCCCCGGCGGGTTTCAAACCCAGAGTTCTGGCGAGCATGTTTGCTGGTTGGCCTTCCATATCGAACAGCGGCACTTCTCCATAGAGTAGCAACTTCCCCCCTGCCTGCAGGTAGTTCACCAGCTTATCCTGCAAAGCACGATCCATATATCGTGCCGAAGGCAGCACCAGCACCGGAGTGCTCTGCGGATCGAGTCGCCCGTTCTGTACGTCCAGCGCGCCGAAGCGATAGCAGGCAAGCAGCATGGCCCTGGCGACCGCTTCCCAGGCGTCTCTGCCTCGGCTGGCTTCCAGGCTCCTTACAATCTCATTCATCCCAGTACTCGATGGGTAGCGGTATTCAGTCATGTAGTAGTCGGGAATGAACGCAAATGCCAGGGAATCGTGTTCCTCGTACATGGTCGCGAGTTTGTCTGCGACGGCGGAGATGGCTTTGTTGGCCCTTGCCAGCGGCCAATATGAGTAGTTGATCTTTCCTTCGGGATTCACCGGGGCCGCGAAGCCATGGCGCTCACCAGTAAAGGCGATGCGATCATTGCCGTCATGGACAAGCTCTGGGAGAAGATAGTTAATCCCCCCGCTAAAGAGATAATAGCTGAGCAGCTTGTTGCCCTGAGCCATGCACATGCGAATTTTAAAATCGGTTGTCGAGGGATCATGGCGACTACTGTTACTCCCACCGTAGTCACCGTCGCCACTCTCGAACTCTACGGAAGTCAAGGGCTGATCGGGCAGGTTGACGGCATCCATGAATGCGTTCATCAGGTAGAGGTCCTGGAAGTTGCTGATTTGTAATTCGCCCAGATAGTGATCTGAGCCAGCTATATAGCCCGGTACTCGGGTGTATGCTTCGTAGAGCTGGCTGATACCGATTGGGAAGGAGAGACCTCGGCCCGCGTCGGTACCGTGGACATTGATAATGAACGGCACACCAGTGACCCCGAACTCCTCGGCGTAACTGCGCAGGGTGGACACATAGCGGGCGAAGCGGTCCCTCATATAGTAGCCGAGATCGTGGCGCAGCGCGGTCGCGAAATTCTCTTTGGGCGAGCGCAGTTCGGCATCGCGAATCTGGGTGTTGTCTAGCGCGAACGGATAGCGTGTTTTGAGCGCGGCAGACGTGTAGTGGTGTTTCAACCAACCGGTGAAGTCAGCCAGCACATTTGTGGTGAGGTCGGGACGATTGCTGACCCAGGAGAGCATGCCCACTTCGTTGTCGAGCTGAACCGCAATGATGTTGCCGCCTCTCGTGTATAAGCGAGGAGCTATGATTCCCATGACATGACTGTACCAGCGGCGTACCTCCTGTAGAAAGGTGGGCGCCAGGTAGTCAACGGTATGGGTCGGCACCGGTTGGCCATCCCAGCTGAGCGGCACGATCTCTGGATGCTTGGTGTAAAGCCAGAAAGGCAGGCCCTCGTTTTTCATCTCGGCCATGATGAAAGGACCAGGACGAACAAAGAAATAGAGACCGTTATCTTTGCATAAGTCAATAAATGCGCCGAGATCGAGTTCCGGGAGAGTCCGGCCTTCCAGGTCAACCCGTCCCTCGTACTGTTCGTGGCACAGCCAGGGTATGTAGGAGGCCACGGCATTGCAGCCCGCCTCCTTCAGCTTGGTGATACGATCCTGCCACTCTGCACGTTTGAGACGGAAGTAGTGGATCTCGCCTGCGAGAATGACACGAGCCTGGCCATCTATCAGAATTTGCTTGTCTTTGATCGTGATCATTGGTGATCAGTGCCTTTCACTGTTGTTTCAAACGATTACTATGCTCTTCCTTGTGTGTCACCGGTCATCCCCGATGGGTCTCTGGTCGGGAACCAGCCGGACCCTGAGAATCCCGGGCATGGGTAGATCGAGTGCCAAAGACACACATCCCGCGAGGGGGCTGAGGGTGGGCAGCGGCGTCTCATCGAGTGTGTCGGCCCTGTGCAGCATCTCCCATTCTTCTGGCGTGGGCCAGTCTCGTTCAGGCGACCAGTGGGCGGCAATGTTCGAATGCGTGGCATCGATGCGAGCAAGAGAGCCACGGTAGAGAGGTGCTGCAAGCTGCTCGATGCGGACCAGCAGGCGGCGATCCAGCAAGTCATTGCCGGTTACCATGGCCTGGTTCAGCGTTCCATTCCAGAGCAGGAGGTCGATCGAGCCATCAGGTTTGCGGCTCGCCCAGGCGTCTACTAGCGAGCCGGCTCCGTCTCCTTGGAGATCAAGTTGTACAAGCTGTGTGCCTAGATCCTGCGCGAGAGCCAAAGCCAGGTACCTGGGTTTGCGCAAATTGCCAATGGTCAGCAAGCCAAAGCCGCCGTGCAGGAGGCGCGGAGCCCGTCCTAGTTCCTCGAAGTGGTCGCTGACTACCCAGTAAGCCAGCATATCGGCTTTGCCCTGTGCTCGTTTTATCCCGTGGAGCAAAAACGTGGCGGCAAAGACCGAGTCGTTCACAGGTGCGAAATGCGTTGGGCTGACTCCCCATTCGGTCCACCAGACATGCACATGTTCGAAACCAGCTGCATAGAGCAGGCGGCGTACATCGAGCGGCAGATTGCCGTAGGTATGGGTTGAGAGAAAGTCCAGGGGGGCCTGGACCTGGCGAACGAACTGCAAGAAGTCCCCTAACCACTCCGCCGCTGCCGTAGCAGGGCCGCCAACCAGCAGGCGGCGGTCAACGGCTTTGATGGCACGTGCAGCCAGATGATAGAGCTTAAAGTAATCCTGCTGAGAGGCCGTCCAGAAAACCTTGAGATTGGCTTCGTTCCACACCTCAAAGCCCCAACTGGCCACTTCCTCGATGCCGTAGCGCGCAACCAGGTGCGAAGCAAATTGATAGATGAGTTCTTCCCAGGTCTGCCAGTCACGCGGCGGCGAGATAAGTGAGCCATAGGTAAAGACGGTTTCTGTCGTAGAAGAGGCCAGGTCGCGTGGCATAAACGAGAGTTCAATAATCGGGCGTAGCCCCAGGTTTAACAGGCAATCATAAACATCATCTATTATCTTGAAATTGTAAATAATCTCGCCATTCGTTTGTTTGTAAACGTCCAGGTCATCGTTCAAAATAGCGTGTGCCCGGATATATTGCGTGCCTAATTCAGTTCGTGCTAGGCGAAGAGCTTCCGCAAACTCTGAGCCGATTTGAGAACCACCAGGCCCTTCCGTATGAAAGAGCAGCGAAAGATGTTCTGATCCTAGTGTGTGCCAGATACGCTGAATATGTCCACCAGGCGTTTGCGTTTTAACAGTCGCCAGCATCGTCTCAGCGACCTTGGCATGTGAGCATGCTTGTACGGCAGCGGAGAGTTGGCTAGGAGAAGAACTGGTATCGGCAAGGGAAGCCACAGTGTACCAATAAACAACGCCAGGCTTGCCAGTGGTATCAGCGTACGGAGCATCAGGCACAGCCAGTACATCACCACCTCTATGATCGACAATGGTAAAGGGACCATCAGGTGATTCGCTGCGATAAATCAAATAGCCAATCGCGCCTTCAACCTTACTCCAATGCAGCGTAACCTGTCCTGATCCAGCTTCGGCTCGCAGATCGCTCGGAGGATGGAGTTCGGTTACAATTGGTTCCCACTCTTTGAGTGTCCCCGCGTCAATACGCTGACTGACTTGTTTCTCCCACTTATCGCGGGCACTGGAACGCTTATCCATGATCACATCCCTTTTTCTCACGAATGTACACAGAAATTGAATACCGTGTAGAGCGGCTCGGTCAGACGGTTTGCGGCCAGTACAACGAGCAATGATAAAAAGAAAAGTCTTATATGACGCATATCAGCCATTTGACTATAGAAAATCTGAATCAGTATCTTAAATAGAATTTACCCGCGAAAAGATATAACATAATTACGACATCGTGTCGATTTCATCCTGAAAAAGGTCCACATCCTTCCTTTTATTCGGCCAGTTTTTCCTGTCGTCCGAAAGGAGAGAGATGAATAGTGCCAAAACCTATCAAAGAACCTGCCCCGGCATCGGCGCCCCTGCCGCCCCAATACATAAGCTCTGCTCGCAAAGTGTTTCAGGGATTCCCACTGGCGCGATACGCCAGGCCGTGGCTATTGCAGCATGTGCCTCTAAGATGAGCGTCTCCGTGACCTCACTTGTTGAATTTTGTGTTCTTTCCCTCCTAGCCATTTAATTGATACTTTCAATTTAGTATAGTATAAAATCTTTACCTGGCTATGTCAAGTTATTCACGTTCGGAAAAAGTCTGGTTATTTGGGATTTTCCCCTGCGTGCAGATGCTTTCTTCGACCAGTTCAGCCCAGAGAGAACCCCGAGAGTGTCCCTGTCTCATAGATTTTGCGGATAACCAGCATCGCTGCACCTTGCAATGGAGCCTGCTTTAGGTGCGAACTTACCACTTGAACGGAGTTGTATAGAGGAGCAGCCAGGAAATCACGTACCTGCTGCTGGATACGAGCTGCCATAATATGTGCGAGCTGATCGAGGTCGCCAGTAAGAATGACCATTTCTGGTGCAATCAAGTTGACGATATCGATCACCTCGTGCCCCAGATAGGTTGCGATTTGTTGGATGACCTCGATGATCTCTTTATGGCCAGCTGTATAGAGCGTTGCGATCTGATTCACCGACACCGTTTCTGGGGCGAGCGAGGCGGCCTCAGCCACCTGTTGAATAATTTCCGGGATAGATGCGTAGCAGGTCAGGCATCCACGCCTGCCACATTCGCATAACTTGCCCTTAATGTCAACGCTATTATGGGAAAGTTCGCCGGCCATTCCTCGCATCCCATAGTAGACTTCGCCATTGATCACGATGCTCGCACCAATCCCCAGGGAACAATCAATACAGACAAAGTCGTTGGCATGTTGTCCCTCGCCAAAATATTTCTCAGCCAGGGCCATAGCATTCGCATCATTATCAATGAAGATCGGTTGTTTGAAGCGTTCTGTTAAAACGCTCCTGAGGGAAGGGGAAAAAGGCTCCCGCAAACCGTGTGCTTCGGGTAAATACGTCTGACCTGTTGAGGGATCAACCGGGCCAGGGAAGCCAACGCCTATTCCGATCACCTCCCGATTCATGACCTGAGCTCGTTCTAAAAGCAGTTCAACAGCCTGCTGCAGGCGGGCAATCGTATACTCTTGCTCGTCGAGCAGATTCAGTCCGCCAAAATGGATATTTTCCCCCACATTGCCACCCAGATCGACCAGGGCTGCCGAAACGGCCGTGCGAGCCAGGGAGACACTTACTATATAAGCGGCCTTGGCATTAATCTTGAGCTGTGATCGAGGGCGGCCAACAGGCGCTTCGGTGGCACCGATCTCAAGGATCATCTGATCATCCAGCAGATCATCAACAATATGGGTGATAGTTGCGGGATGCAAGCCAGTAACTGTTGCGAGCTCTGCCCGCGAAATGCTCTTGAGATCCCAGATGGCGCGATATACTAAGCCACGGTTATTACGGCGTAAGCCTTTGAGACTGGTTCCTCCATAGCTCCGGTTGCGGAGTTTTGCGTTCATGTCTCTTCTCGCTCTTTAATTGATATTTTCAACTTAGGGTGTAAAGTATAAAATCCTTTCCCAGCATTGTCAAGCCACTTCTCACGGGGGTATGGTTCATTTTTGCAAACCCATCCATTGAAGCCAAAAGGAGGAGAGGAGATAATAAGATAGGGTTGTGCTGCAAGAAGTAAGCTGAGATGCTAGAAGCCCTGATTGCCTCAGAAATGCCGGTATCCTGGAGAGAGGATACCCAAACACGAATGGTGTATCATGAAGCGCTCTGTCGATCCAGCCTCAAGTCAATGCTCGCCTACTATCAGCAAAATTACCCTTATCCACCATATACCTATCAGGAACCACAATCGCCCTCTCACATTGAAGCACCTGTTCTTCAGTTTCATGGGCTAGAGGACAAATACCTGTTGGCCTCAGGACTGAACGATACCTGGAAGTGGATTGCCCGTGATTGGACGCTCATTACATTTCCTGGTGTTGTCGGCCACAATATTCATCACCACGCGCCAGAATTCACCAGGCAAGCCAGGATTGAATGGCTTGCCTGGCATACACCAACCTAAACATCTTTTCGGGTGCCTGGTATGACATCCTCCTCCATGAACAAAAGCCACATCTTCTGCTTGCGACCATGCTGTCCCGCAATGTTTTACCACACACGATTCTTCCTGGCACTACGATCCTTCCTGGCGGAAGAATCGTAGTGCCCAGAGACGCTGAGGTTCTTGGACTGAGAAGAAAGGAGATTTCCCCCTACTGCAGTTTTGATCGCAGAGGCGAGCGACTGAATATCAGCAAATCGTTGCCAGTAATTTTGGGCTAATGCTCTGGCAATACAGTCACTGAGCTCAGGGGACAGATGGGGCATTTTCACCCTGGGTGGATACGTCAGGACTGAGAACAAGGATAGTGGAAATCAGTCTTGTGATACACTGATAGTCCTAGAGGACATCATTATAAGGAGAGCATCATGAACTGCCCGCACTGCGCATCCCCAACCACGAAAGAACAGCGCAAGAAAACGACACTCGGCTATTCCACGTTCTCCTGCATGAGATGTCACCGCACCTTCAACGAGCGAACTGGTACTCCCTTCAATTATCTCGAATATCCGACCGATATCGTGCTCCTCGTCGTCCTGTGGCGGCTTCGCTACAAGTTGAGCCTGCGTGATCTCGCTGAAATATTTTTGGAACGCGGTTTTGTGTTCACACATGAGACCGTTCGAGAATGGGAAACTCGTTTTGCCCCTTTACTAGCGGAGAGACTGCGCACCAAGCGACACGGACAAGCAGGTCGATCCTGGTATGTCGATGAAACCTACGTCAAAGTGCATGGGAAGTGGTGTTATCTGTATCGAGCCATTGATTCGGATGGCAACTTGGTGGATTCGCGCTTGAGCGAGAAACGAGATATGGAGGCTGCTCAGCACTTTTTTCAGCAAGCACTCCAGACAGTTGGCCATGCACCAGAGCAAGTGACGACGGATGGGCATGGCTCCTATCCACGAGCGATTCGCGAAACACTCGGTAGCGACGTTCTCCATCGCTGCAATCCGTATCTGAACAATCGACTGGAACAAGACCATCGCGGGATCAAACAGCGTTACTACCCAATGCGAGGCTTTGGAAACGTTGAGTCGGCATCTCGTTTTTGTCGTGCCTTTGAGGAGGTCCGTCAGTTCTTTCGCTTTCGCACCACTATGAACCAATCAGTGTCTCTTGCCCACCAACGTATGATGTTTTGTCAGCGTTGGGTAGCCTTACAAGGGATGTTGGCTGCTTAAACGCTGAGAACGATCCTGTTCAATTGAGCACAGGTCTTCCTGTTCTCAGTTCTGACGCTTCCGTTTTTTTATACGAATGCCGTGCCAGCTTTAAGCGCTCCCTCTGCTCCGTTGCGCCTGGACTTCGAGTCAGGCGATTTATCTTTCTGGAATGCTGAAGGGGCGGCCTTTTTGAATCAACCAATACGCGGGCATAAATTTACCACCAGCCAGGTCAGGCCCGGCCTGATTACGGTAGGCGGTGATTATTGGGATGGCCCTCATCCCGTAGGTCACAAGGGCGACTACTGGATCAGCACCGAGAATCACCTGACAGGTACATTGACTTCCGATGAATTTCTGCTTGAGCAAGATACCCCCTGGTTCAACTTTCTCATGAGTGGCAACGAGGACATGCGTGTACACAGCGTCTCATTGCTTATCAAAGCCACGCGCACCAACGCCAGAAAGTTCGCTGGAGCCTATCCGCGCGTGCGTCTGGCCGACGTAGGAGACTTCTATCAGATCTTTCAGGCAACTGGTCATGGGAATGAAATCATGCGCCGAGTTTCGTTCAATGCCAGCCAGTTTGTGGGAGAGTACGGGCGTATCCGTGTCACCGACAACGCTACATCAGGCCATATCAATGTTGACGATTTCCAATTTTCCGATGCGCCTCCGCAAACACTTCCACTTGAGGCCAGCGCGGTCGCGGTAGATGCTAATGCGCCGGTCTGGGGCTTTGCCGATCTGCACTCACCCCCTATGGCGCATCTGGCCTATGGCGGTGTGATCTTCTGGGGCCAGCCAGATGGACCCATCGATACGGCCCTGCCCTGGTGCACGCCGGCACACGGCGCTGGGGGTACTGGCATCGGCGGTCAAAACGGCAACGTGCTCATGACTTTATTTGAGCAAGCCGGCTATGGTTCGGGTTTAGGACACCTCGTTGGAGGCTACCCCCAGTTCGATGGATGGCCTAAGTTCACGACCACAGTTCACCAGCAAATGTACATTGACTGGATACGCCGTGCGTTCGATGGCGGGCTGCGCCTCCTGGTGGCTCACGCCGTCAATAACGAACTGCTGGCCAGCCAATATAATGGCAATGTGCCATATGATGACGTGAGCGCGGTGGAAACGCAGATTGCGGCTATGAAGACCCTGATAGCCAATCACTCGGACTGGATGCAAATCGCTTATTCCTCCAGCGAGGCCCGCAGCATTATCCAGCAGAACAAGCTGGCCATTGTGCTGGGCGTGGAAGTCGATTCTATCGGGAATTGGAAAGATCCGAGCACGCTGACGCCAAGCGCGATCACGACCTATCTCAACCACCTCTATAATGATCTGGGCGTTCGGCACCTTTTCCCCATTCACCTGACAAACAATGTGTTTGGAGGTGCCGCTATCTACAACGACTTGTTCAATGTGGATAACTTTTACTTGCACAACGACTATTTCCAGGTGCAAGACGGGAGCACGCTGGGTTTCCAGTTCCGCCTCGAAGTTGATCCGGGACCGGCAATTGCCATCACGCGGGTAACGATGGGCTATAACCCACCGGACGCTGAATATCAGCAGTTCAGCCAGGGCCATATGAATACAGTCGGTCTGAACAGCCTGGGCAGCTTCTTTATCCGCAGTATGATGCACCTGGGCATGCTCATCGAGATCGATCATATGTCTTACAAAGCAGCCGAAGACACCCTGACGCTGGCAGAGCAATATAACTATCCCGTGGTCTCCGGCCATTCATCCTTTCAAGAGCTGACCTGGAAGTGGCAGAATGAAACCCAGAGTATCCATAAATGCTCCGGCGAACAGAATAAAACACCGGAGCAAGTCCAGCGCATCCGCAATCTAGGCGGGATTATCGCGCCAATCGCGAATCAGATGGATATTCGTTCCGTGGGAGATCCCCTCCCGACGCTTGCGGGCAAGGTCCCGAATGACGCCGCCGGTTCATCCAAAGCATGGGCCCAGGCGTATCTCTACGCCATAGAGAAAATGGGCGGACGTGGCGTTGGCATCGGGACGGATACCAACGGCCTCGCGAAGTTCAACGGCCCGCGCTTTGGTCTCAACGCCAGTTATTACATCGATGGCGCGGGAGTAGACGCGGGGCGCGATCCCTTGCGTGCAGGTCAGGTTGCGGCTCAGGGCAATGGCGTGATGTACGACCAGCCGATTCTCGATGTGCGCCATTATCGCTTTGAAGGTATACTTGAGGGGAATGTCTACGATGCGACGGATCGCGACATCTGGCAGGGGGTCGGACTATACTATGCCGGACTCAATCCCTGGACAAACTCAAGTATCCCTGACATCAATGGTACGGTGGCCAACTTTGCCAAAGGGTTGTTCGCGACTGACGCCGCTCAACTGGAACTTCCCACCATTTTTAACGGCAATACTCCATGGGAACAGAGGGCCGCGTTCTTAGTGAAAACAGGCCAGACGCCGGGCACATCAGACCCGCAGACTGTGTATGATCTCTATCCCAAAGTGCTGGCGATCTGGAACAAGTGGCTGGCAATGCAGGGCAACAATACACCCTTGACACGTAGCTATGCCGGGCAACGCGATTTTGATATCAATCTGGATGGCGTGGCACACTACGGCATGTTCCAGGATCTGAAGAATGTTGGATTGACCGCTACGGACCTGGCACCGCTTTTCAGTTCAGCGGAGGACTATATTCAGACCTGGGCGCTTTGTGAGAGCCGCAGCCTGACACTGTAGAGCAACGCGCATTGGTTGCGGAACACGACCCAGGGAGGTGCCAGGGGATCCTAATCCCCTGGCCGGAGCCCCCCTCTCTCCGCTTGCGTCGATGAGTAAAGGGGAACCTGAAGGGTTACACAATTTATTCGACAAATGACACATTTTAGAGAAAGAAGTAAACACTCATGGATCTCAGTCAACCATCCAACGAGGTTGTTGCTCCTGTCGCTGTAGTCGTACCAGCGCGACGTATCTCAATCTTCGATCATATGAACATCAACGCCTTCTGGATTGCCCAGAATTTTCACTGGCAGGCGCTGTTAGCCATTGTGCTTCCCAGTATGATCGTGAAATTCCTTGGTGATGCCAACAAGGATATCAATCTGGCCATAGTAGTGATCTGGGGCACGATTGTCGCGATAGTCGTCAATCCCCTGGTTGGCGCGATATCGGACTACGCGACCTTTCGCATGGGCCGACGGCGGCCCTTTATGATCTGGGGCACGATTTTTAATGTGATCGCCCTGGTCCTTTTTGCTTTCGCACCAACCTGGTTCTCTGCGACTGGCCTGCTGGTCGCCTTTATTCTGCTGTTCATCCTGTTGCAACTGACCAATAATGTCGCCAACGCGCCCTGGAGTGCGATCATCGCGGATAATGTGCCCCAGAATCAGCGCGGGGTCACTGCTGGCTTCAATGGCCTCTTCACTCTCCTGGGTACGGCTCTGGGGGCGCTTGTTGCTGGTCTCATCGTCAATAAAAACGACAGACTGCCTATCTACCGTAACGAGATCGTGCAAATTTTTCTGTTGATCGCAGTGGTACAGATCGTGTTTGTCGTGTATACCATTGTGACGGTCAAGGAAACTCCCTTACAGACCGAGGCAAAGTTTGAACTAATGCCGGTATTGAAGCGTTTTCTCTTTAATCCGGCCCGTTATCCTGATCTTTCGTGGGTCTTGCTGGCGCGTTTACTGCTGATGATGGGCATCTGGGGAGTGTTTTACTTCCTGGAGTATTATTTCGATGATGTGCTGGGCGGTCCTGGTGTAAAGACCATTATCTTTGGCTCGGCCTTCTCCGGTGAGGAGTTTAATGGCGCGCTTTTCCAGCCTATTTTGCTGGTCGCCGCGTTGCCAGCCTCGTTAATCGCAGGCTGGATTTCTGATCACTATGGGCGCAAAGGGATGGTCTATCTCTCTGGAGCGGTGATGTCGGTTGTCTGCATTATCTTTATTCTGTTCCCCAGTCAGGGCTTCATCCTGCTCGCCGGTGTTTTCTTTGGGATCGGCTACGGCGCATATTCCAGTGTGGACTGGGCGCTGACCTGTGATGTGCTTCCGCCAACCGATGAGGCAGGAAAATTTCTGGGTATCTGGTCAGCCATGGGCATCATTCCACAGGTTGTCGGTATCACGGTTGGCGCTCTGATTCTCCAGGCACTCCGTGGCATGCCCAATCATTTAGGGTACAGCGTGCTGTTTGCAATCACCATTCTCTATTTCGTGCTCGGCACAGTGATTATCAAACAGGTCAAAGGGGTAAAATAGTCTACATGGATATCAAAAAGCTTATCAACGACATGACATTAGAGGAAAAGGCCAGCCTGTGTTCCGGGCACGATATGTGGCACACCAAAGCGATAGAGCGCCTGGGCATTTCTGCTATTCTTGTTTCCGATGGTCCACATGGCCTGCGTAAACAGCCGGAGGGTAGCGATACCTTTGGGATCAATGTCAGCATTCCTGCAACATGTTTTCCTCCTGCTTGCACAACTGCCAGTTCCTGGGACCCCGATCTGCTGCGACAAATTGGGGCCGCGATCGGCGAAGAATGTCTGCAGGAGCAGGTCTCTGTATTGCTCGGTCCTGGCGTGAATATTAAGCGCAATCCACTGTGTGGGCGCAACTTTGAATATTACTCCGAAGATCCCTTCCTCTCCGGCGAACTGGCTGCGGCCTTTATCGTAGGCGTACAGGCGCAAGGCATTGGTACCTCGCTTAAACACTTTGCTGCCAATAATCAAGAAACCAGACGCATGACCATCGACGCCATTGTGGACGAGCGGGCGCTGCGCGAAATCTACCTGCCCGGCTTTGAGAAGGCGGTCAAGCAAGCCCATCCGTGGACGGTTATGTGCGCCTATAACCGGCTGAATGGCATCTACTGCTCAGAACAGGAGCGGCTGTTGACGAGCATCCTGCGCGCTGAATGGGGCTTTGATGGTGTATTGCTGACTGATTGGGGCGCATGTAACGATCGCACGGCTGGCCTGGCGGCTGGCCAGGATCTGGAGATGCCCGGCGGACTGGACTATAACGATCAGAGCATCGTTGCGGCGGTCAAAAGCGGCCTGCTGGCCGAAAGCGTGCTCGATCGCAGCGTTGAACGGCTGCTGACATTGATCGCACGTGCGCAGGACAATCTGCGCTCGGATTACCACTATAATGCTGATGAGCACCACGCGCTGGCGCGGATGGCAGCAACGCAGTCAGCCGTACTGCTGAAAAACGACGAGAACATTCTGCCGCTTGCTACATCCGCGAAGCTAGCAATCATCGGCAATCTGGCGAAGAAGAGCCGCTACCAGGGCAGCGGCAGTTCACTTATAAACCCGACCCGCCTGGAGCACGCGCTGGATGTGTTGGGGGAGCGCAGCCTCAATATTGCCTATGCGGATGGCTACGATCGTCTCAGCGACAATGTGGATGAGCAACTGCTCGCGGATGCCTGCCAGGTCGCCAGCAGCGCCGAAGTCGTCGTTGTCTTTGTTGGGCTGACCGAACTCGCCGAGTCGGAAGGCTTCGATCGCGAGCATATGCGCCTGCCAGCGAACCAGAACATCCTGATTGAGCGTCTGGCCGGGGTCTCTGAGAACTTGATCGTGGTACTCTTGGGGGGATCTCCAGTCGAAATGCCCTGGATTGGCTCGGTCAAAGCCTTGCTCAATATGTATCTCCCCGGTCAGGCTGGCGGGAGCGCGGTGGTTGATCTGCTTTTCGGTAACGCCAACCCTTGTGGAAAGCTGGCAGAAACGTATCCGCTGCGCTACACAGACACAGCCTCCGCCAGGAACTTTCCCGGCGGCCCACTGACCGTCGAATACCGCGAAAGTATTTATATCGGCTATCGCTACTTTGATACGGCGCGCCAGGATGTCCTGTTTCCCTTTGGACACGGTTTGAGCTACACCAATGTTACCTACGACCGCATGGCACTTTCTGCGCACACGCTCACCGACAAGGACACACTCCAGGTTTCCGTGATTGTGACCAATAGCGGGTCGCGTGCCGGAGCGGAGATTGTTCAGGTCTATGTTCGCGCAGTCGCCTCGACCGTTTTCAAACCAGAAAAAGAGCTCAAAGCCTTCCAAAAGGTACTCCTCCAGCCGGGTGAGAGCACCGCAATTGAGTTGACACTGGACAGGCAAGCTTTCGCCTCTTACGATGTCGATACAGCCGCCTGGCTGGTAGAGAGCGGGGAATACGAGATTATCGCAGGCGCGTCAAGCCGCGACCTCCGCCTCAAAGAGACGGTGACCATCCAATCCGCAGATTGCGTTCCGAACCGTCTGGAGGCTCTGGCAGACTATTACCAGCTTGTGACAAATAAGGGCAAGATCACTGATGTAGCATTCGCGGCCCTGTATGGCCAGCCGTTGCCAACCAGCAACGAGACAGCGCGCAAGCCGTATACGGCCAACTCAACCCTGGGCGACATCAAAGGCACTTTGATCGGCAGAATTCTCTACCGGATTATCATCAATCTGGCAATGAAAGCAAACACCGATGGTGATCTCGAACGCCAGCTTGCCACCCGCAAGATGCTACAACGCATGATGGCAGAATATCCCCTGCGCAGCATCGCAATCTCCAGCGGAGGTATGCTGACCTACGGTATGATGGAGGGCATTGTCATGATGGCCAACAGGAAGTTTTTCCGAGGCGTGCAAAAAATGCTCGGCTCGCTGCCGAAAAGGGACAGGCACCTACTTTCTCCTCGATGATGATGACTTTCGTGTGTATTTATAAAGAAGTCAAGATGACCCCTGAGCCATCCAGGGCAATCGCATCTCTCATTAAATTAAGATGCGATTGCCCTGTTGCTTGGGGTCCAATCGCGCAAAAACTCGCCCAAATGTGTCATGGGAAGGAATCCCGTTAGGCAGTTCCAGCAGGTCTTTGAGCCACTCCTCTTTCGCTTTCCCAAACGCTTCGATTTCTACCCATCCTTCAGCTCCGCAAATCACCCCACAGATGGCGATGACGATGATATCCAACAACATGTGCCGCTTCGTTCGCTCTACTCGGGGGTCTTCCACTGCGGCAAAACACGTTTCCAGGCTCACTACTGGCTCTCGGTTCAACTGTTCTACTCCGTCTTTTTGAACTCCATTTTATCACCTCCCTTTCGATGTGATTCCCCTAGCCCTCGGTTTGACAGGAGGCCAGGCCGCCTTTATAATGGCAGAGCCTACACAGTTCGCTCCCAATAGCAGGAAGTGTGGAGCAATCCGCAGAAAGCGCGAGAAAACGCCAGTGTATTAGGACCAACCTTTCTCCAACCACTAGGACCAGCACAGAGTCCCCATCTTCACAAACGATGAAGTTCAGAACGATACAAACAGGAGTACAAAGCATGAGTGCAAACAATGCACAACGTACGGCCCTGCTGGTTATTGATGTCCAGGTTGGTCTCATCGACGGCGCCAATCCAGCCCACCACAAAAGCGAGGTTCTGGCCAACATCCAGTTCTTGTTGCACAGGGCTCGCGCCTCCTCGACCCCAGTCATCTATATCCAACATGCAGGCGATGAAGGCAGTTCATTGGAAGTTCATTCCGCCGGGTGGCAGATCCACCCGCAGATCGCGCCCCAGGAGGGCGAAACAGTGCTGAGTAAACGCGCCTCGGATTCGTTTTATCAGACCTCCCTCCAACAGGAACTGGAAGCTTTGGGCATTACGTACTTGGTCGTCACCGGCTGTAAAACGCAGTATTGCATCGATACGACCATCCGGCGCGCTACCACCCTGGGCTATGATGTCACCCTGGCCAGCGACTCCCACACCACCACCGAGAGCGGCACCCTAGCGGCGGCGCAGATCGTGGCCCATCACAATGAAACGCTGGATGATTTTGGCAACGACGAACACGTGGTTGTGGTCAAGCTGAGCAGCGAGATTGCGTTCTAAACGGCGTTGGCTCTTTTCCAGGAGCTCTCACCAACGTTCACGAGTGAAGAAGAGCCTGATTGGTTCTGGCCCAGACACGCAGGTTCTCAACATATTCATCAGACAAGTGGCAGGCGGCTATACAACCGCCTGCCACTTGTCTGATGAGTCAAAAATAAGATGCGATTGCCCTGCGGTAGCCATAGGCCTGCTTGCGCCCGGTGAACAGTGCCAGTCCACCAGCAGTGTACCCGCGCAAATCCCAGGTGCGATGCAGCCCTGCGGCTCCCAGAAAGAGCAATGTCAGCAAGAGTCTCTGGTGAACCACCGCTGAACTACCTACCAGTGGGGGACGAGCAGAGATGGCTTCTCTCGGCAGAGCTTTCTCTAATTGCGCCAACAATCCCGTCTCGCTCGCTGCGGCCAAGAGCAGCAAACCTCCGGCTCCTTCGCTGTATCCCGGCTCAGCCGAGACGCTTTTGGGCTTTTTTTCTCGCGGCATCGGCTTGCGAGTCAATCCAAGGCTTGCTCTGACCCGATTGAGTTGACTGACACTGACGCATACCCCGAAACGCTCTTGTAGCAGGCGTTGCACGGCAGAGCTGGAAACGCAGGGATCGGCTCGACAATGCTCGCACACCAGGGCAAGGACTTCTCCACGCAACTTGATCGGGTGACCATGCCGTCCATCGGTCAATGCTCGTTCTCCTTCGCTCCGCGCGCGCTTGAGCAAGCGATAGACCGTTGTGCGATGCATCGGAATCGCACTGTTCATCCGCGCTTCTCGAACCGAGACTCCCTGCTCCATTTGCTTGATTATCTCACGTCTGGCCACTTGACGAGGCTTGAGAGTTGCGGTTAATTGCATCACTGTCGCTCCTTCTCATCCTTTCTGGAGACTATGCAAAATCAGGTGCTGATGGTCAGCACCTGATTTTGCATAGTCTCCACCTTGCTGTTCCCTCGATATGGCCCCTTTGCCCTCTTTCAAATAGATGAGGCGTGTGCCTCAGTCGACTGTCGTGGATCTGTATGCATTAGCCATACATAGCCATCTTCTAAACCAGGCTCTGTGGGTACGGCTCCGACGCGTGGTGAGAGGTCACCTACGACGCGATATTGGACATTCGCGCCCATATTAAGTGCGGACACGATGGTAAAATTCCCTTCAGGGCGCGGGCCAGGGGTCGTGAGCAACCAGACCTTCTCGCGCGTCGCTTCCAGCATCTGGGCGACAGTCCCCTGAAAAAGCACCTGCCCACTCTTCATCACCGCGATATTCTGGCAGGTCTGGGCGATATCCTCGACAATATGTGTGGAGAGCAGCACAGTGCGGTTGCTGCCCAGATCGGAGAGCAGATTGCGAAAGCGAATCCGTTCCTCCGGGTCCAGCCCTGCGGTCGGCTCGTCAACAATCAATATTTGTGGATCGTTGATGAGAGCCTGCGCGATGCCCAGGCGCCGCTTCATGCCACCCGAAAATGTCTTGACCTTGCGCCAGGCGACCGTGCTCAGCGCCACTGTTTCCAGCAGTTGTTCAACTCGAAGCCTTCGAGGCTTGCGGTCCTTCAGACCTTTCAGCACCCCCACATAGTCCAGGAACTCGCGCGCGCTCAGATCTGGGTACATACCCAATTCCTGCGGCACATAGCCGAGGATGCGTTTGATCGCAGCACGACCCTGCTCGCGAGTACCATCATACTGGCCAATCTGCACTGTGCCGCTGGTCGGATGCAGAATACCCACCAGAATGCGCATCAGTGTCGTCTTCCCTGCCCCGTTTGGTCCTACCAACCCGAACATGCCCTGTGGGATTACCAGGCTCAGGTCACTCAGCGCCTGAACATTGCCACGATAGATTTTTGTCAGATGATTGATCTCGATATTCATCGAAGAGATCCTCTTTCTTTCGCTCAATTCATGTGCGTCTAATTAGCGATGCGCCTGTTCCCAGCGCAGGTAGAGCCAGGCCGCAAACACGGAAAGTCCGCCCAGCCCGACCAGCAACGCAATACTTTCCACCCCCTGCCAGATGGTCGGATGCAAGATTAAAAAGACCCATTGAAAATGGAAAAAAGCTTCCTGCGCCCAGGGACCAGTGGCATTGAGCATCGTCGCAACCGGGCTGGGTATCGGAAAACGCGGACTCATCAGGTTGGCCCAGAACCAGTACCCGATAAAGAGAATCTGGTAGAGCGGCACCTTGAGAAGAACAGGAAGCGCAATCGAGAAACCAGCCGCAAACACTATGCCGGGCAGCAGAATCGCAGCGAACGCCTCCAGAGCCAGCAACAGGCTCTGGGGATCATGAAATTTCGCCAGCACATATCCCACGCCGAGCAGATAGATGAGGAGCACCGGCACCAGCGTTGCCAGAGTGCTCCCCAGGTATTTGCCCAACAAGCGCGCGAAAAGTCCGCCGGGAAACGTGTCCAGGATCTCGTCCACGTGCAGTTTTTTGTCTCGTGCCAGGCGATCAGCCACCACCAGGCCAGCACCCAGCGGCAAAAACCAGGCTGCGAACTGGGCCAGGTACAGTACAAGGTCATGCGCCGTCTCCTGTGGGGTACTGATCACGTGAGGACTTGAGACCGGGTGGGCGCTTAAAAGAGAGACCCATAAGCTGAAGCCCAGCACGCTGACGATCACCAGGACCACCCACAGAGAACGGCGGCGGATCTGCATGAGAAATTCGTAGCGCAGCGCACCGCCTGTGACAGATAGAGCATTCATTGATCAGATATCCTCTCCGAAAAAGCGCCGCTCAGGATCGCGCAAAAACCACCAGACGGCGGCGAACAAAACAAGCGCCGTCGCGATCAGTTCCAGGCGATTTGTCAGCCAGAACGACGCGTCAGGCGTATACAGGGTCGCGAACAAAAACCAGGGCTGCGCCCAGCCGTTCTGGGCAAAGAAACCGTGGAAGAGCAGTTGCATGATCCAGACACAACCCAGAATAGCCCCGCTGCTCGCCTGATTACGCAACAAGAGCGCGAGCAGAATACAGGCTCCGGACAGCCAGAGCGAAGGTGCCAGCCAGGTCAGTTGGAAAGTTGCCAGCGGTTTGACAGGCACCCAGGGCAGAAAGGCAGAGAGTGCCAGCGAGGCCCCCCATTCCACTAGCAGCGTCCAGCCCAGGATCAGGGCAAAACGCAGAAAGACAATCCGGCGATACGAAACCGGCAGAGTCAACAGCAATTCAAGTGAGGCATCCTGAACCGCAACGGTCGAGAGTATGATGCCAGCGGCCAGCGGCAGGCAAGCCTCAAGCGCAGCGATCAGCAGCGACGCGATCAAGATATGCACCACATGGCCTAGTAAGAACATGCCCGTCAGTCCTACGAAAACCGCAACCAGGGCCAGCGGAATGAAAAAGAGCACCGGGCCAAGGATATGCACCTCATAGCGCAGGTGATCCAGGTGCAAAAATTGTGTCATCAAACATCATTCCTCATGCGTAATGAGACTCTCTGGAGAGGAAATGTTCCTCAAGAACAGACCGACAATTGGCAGTATACAAGCAGAAGATTACAAACTCTGATGGGAAAAGGTGAACAACTCCTTAACAGCAGATCAACAGATGCTATCCGCCTCTCACAAGGCTTTCGGCGCTCGCGAAAATGGGCCATAATGAGAGAAATGGAAGAAGGAATGACAAATGAAGAGGAGAGAGATCGCTATGAAAGCTTCGGTACTCATTGTGGATGATGATGCCGCCATTGCCCATCTGCTCAGGGATTTTCTCAAAGCGGAGGGATTTCAGGTCATGGTCGCGACAGACGCAGAGAAGGCTCTGGACACCGTTCAGCGGACATCGGTGGATTGCCTTGTACTCGATGTGATGATGCCTGGCCGCTCTGGATTTGATCTCTGCCGGCACATCCGTGAAACAAGCAATCTCCCTATCCTCTTTCTGAGTGCGTACGATAGCGATAAAGAGAAACTGCGTGGCTTCGGATTGGGAGGAGATGATTACATCGCGAAATCCGCCTCGCCCAGTGAGGTCGTGGCCCGCGTGAAGGCTGTTCTCCGTCGTTGTCAAAAAGAAAAGCCATCCTCCAGCATGTTTAACTTTGGACGTCTGGTCATTGATCCAGTGGCGCATGAGGTCCTCATCGAGGGACAACCACTTCCGTTCACCACCAGAGAGTTTGCTCTGCTCTGCTTCTTCGCAGAACATCCCCGTCAGGTTTTTACGCGAGAGCAGCTCTTCGAGCGTTTTTGGGGCGAGATCGGCGATCGTCAAACGGTGACCGTGCATATTCGGCGCATCCGTGAAAAGATTGAGAGAGACCCTGCTGATCCCCATTACATCATTACCGTCCGAGGGACAGGCTATCGATTTGAGGGACCGCGGCCATGAAGAAACGTACCATGCGCAAGTGGTTGGCGCTCGCCTGGCTGCTTTATACCATGCTGATGCTTACTGCGGTAGGGCTCATCATCAGCATTGCTCTCCCCCTCACACCGCCTATGGCAAGATCGACCGCCCCCACCCACCCACTGACATTCACGCCAGGGCTCGCGTCCATGACGGTGTTGATTCTCTTGCTCCTGATTGTGGTGCAGGCCCTCCTGGTAGGGACGACCGCCTGGTTTCTGCAACGGTCCATTTTGACCCCTTTGGATGCCATTGGCAAGGCCAGCAAACAGATTGAACAGGGGAATCTCCATTTTTCTCTGCCATCATCCTCCACGCTGGAAATGGCCGAAGTGGTGAGCGCTTTTAACGCTATGGGACAAGCACTGCGTGATGCGCTCGCACGTCAGGAGAAACTCGAGGAAGAACGCCGTTTCTTCATCAGTGCCGTCGTCCATGACTTACGCACCCCGCTCTTTTCCTTACGGGGGTACCTGGAAGGGGTCGAGAAAGGCGTGGCAGATACGCCTGAGATGGTTGCACAATATCTACAGATCTGCCGGGGAAAAGCAGAGGATCTTGAGCATCTTATCACCGACTTGTTTACCTATACGCGGTTGGAATATCTGGAACTGCTGCCCCAGCGTGAGGAGGTCGATATGGGGGTCTTGTTGCAAAAAACCGTAGAGGCCATGCGTCCCCTGGCGGAACGTGCAGGAATCATGGTGACGATCACATGCGAGGGTTCATCACCTTCGTCGCTCCTGGCAGTCGATAGGCGGCTCCTCGTGCGGGCCATCGAAAATCTGCTAGAGAATGCCATCCGCTACACTCCACAGAGAGGATCTATCGCGATCAACTGGTTGCGCAAACCAGAGCGTTTTGAGTTCACGATCGCCGATACCGGACCCGGCATTGCCCCTCAAGATCTCCCACATGTCTTTAAGCCGCTGCATCGTGGCGAAACCTCGCGCAATCGACAGACAGGGGGAACTGGCCTCGGCCTCACCATTGCTCAGCAGATTTTCCAGGCACACGGAGGAGATCTCTCTGCCGCCAATAGGGAGTCTGGAGGAGCGGTCTTTCGTGGGTTCTTGCTTGCCTCTCGCAATACGATCAGCGGCACAAAAGAAGAAGCACACAGCTCTCCATAGCACCTTTGCGAACCAGAATGGAGCCGCAGGGGTGGGCTGAAAGACACACTCGAAGCCAGGATGGGCCAAGGAAAACAGCAACACGTCGGTGGCCCGATGCGTCCACAGTGTATCGAGAATGAGAGAGAACGGCTTCCCATCGAGATCGCAGCCACCGTTCGATCTGATCGAGGAAAGCGATCAAGCTCACGGTCGTCCGCTGGGGAAAGGAACCGTCAACTTTCTTTTCGACTTCTCGACGGGCATTTGCTCTCTTTCATCATCCGTTCCATCTGTTGCATTCTTCCTGCGCAGAAAGGGTCTCGAATAACGTGACTTCCTGATAAACTCTATCTGGGTAGCGATTGAGGAGGGAGCATAACAGCTCGGCCATGCTACGTTTTTCCCCTCTCTATGGGGGCCAGACATACCCCCTCTGAATTGCCCTAAGTAGGGAAGCTAGCTGTGTTTGTGTGGCGTGGTAGGACGGTGGTAAGGAGGTGTATCATGTCGAAAGAATTGATCAGATGCACATGTGAAGCCCATGCGATGTATGTGTGTCTTGCGTGTGAGGAATACCTGTGTGAGTTGTGCGCTGAAGCCTGTCTACAGGATCATCCCGACAATGTATTGGCTATCACCGATTTGACACCTGAAGAGGTTGAAGAGACGATGTTCATCCCGACGCATTGCCAACTGTGCGGGAAGCAGACAGACATGTTTCGTCCCGTTGAAGCGCCACACGATCCTGACGATATGGTGTGGGCATGTGGTGAATGCGTGAAGTATGGGGGCCTTGCTGATGAGGCCCGGAGTGAAGGGTTTTGTTATCAGAGATAGGCCCAGGAAAGCTTTCTTAATCGGTCAAACCGTGCGGAATGAGTAGCCTTTCCCCAGCGTGTTCGACTGTCCTTTGAGCAAGTCTACATCTTGCTCCGGCCCTTCGTCGAGTGGGCTTGTTTCAATATGAACGTAGAAGGAAGTGAGAACATGAGACGGTTTATGCTCGTCACCGAACTCAACCTGATCAATGGTATAGAGTTTGACTCTGGTAGGGTCGCGCTCGATCAGTGCGACTCGATTGGCCTGGGGTCGGTTGATTGTGAGAGTCATAGCAGTATCGAGTCTCTGATAAATGCCTACAGCCTATCGCCTATCATCTGGTTTAAGACGCTTGATATCACAGATGAGCAGAGGAAGAAGGCAGAGATAATCCGCCGCCAATGGGTAACGAATGGATATAAATATGAGCCAAGAGAGGTTGAGCTATAGTGACGACTCTCCACGGCTAGAGCCCTGTCTTTTATACACAAATGACAAACGGAGATGAGAAGCGAGATAAACCCTTTCAAGCAGGGTTTGGACACGAAGCCAGCCCTTCCAAAGCGTTTTCCAGCCGGGAGGACCATCGCTGCGACGAGCTAAATAGCCCCCCATTTGAGCAATGGCTTTCCAAGCGGCTTGTATTGTCATCTGCATAGGGGACTGACCAGTTTGCGCCGCGATGACGGCGAGCACATCTGCCCAATAGCAAGAATGCGGTATCCTCTTGAGAGGATGTTCTCTCACCACCTTGAAATACCAGCCAGGGAGACCCCTATGACCAGAGACACCACCTTGCACATGCAGCTCCCCGATGGCCGCTCCATCTCCTTGACCCCAGAGCAGGCCCTGGACGCATGTTGTCTGGCTCTCTCCGTCAGCAAGTTATTGAAGAACAACAATCGCAGACAGATCGTTCGATTGATCTGCGACTGCCTGCTGATCCTGTGGTCATGCAAGCCGACGATAGACGGTTCCCTCAGGTCGTGAGCAATCTGGTCACCAATGCCCTCAAATATTCCCCTGCGAACACGCCCATAGGTGTGGAGATAAGCCAGAGACCGGGAGAGGCCATCCTTGCGGTTTCCAATGAAAGCCCTGTGCTTTCCCAAGAACAGCAGAAGACGCTTTTTGAACCATTCTATCGCAGTCCTGAAGCGCGATCCTCTGCGACACCCGGATGGGGACTGGGACTTGCCATTTGTAAAGAAATTGTTCTGCAGCATAGTGGGCCCGTGCTCGGAATGGCCACACCACTGCCCATGCCGCAGAGTGACCCGGCGGTCCTTGAAGCTGCGATCGCGGCCATCGTGGAAAAGGTGACCCGAGCCAGAACCGCGTGCATTCTTCCTGGCTTTCTCGTCGCACGAGCCAACCTGCGCCAGGAGCTGGAAGCGGTCATAGACCACTCCGGGTTGCCCTTTGCCACCATGTTCAACGATAAGAGCACGCTTGATGAGACGCATCCCTCCTCTATCGGCATGTATGATGGTCAACTGATGAATCCCGAAGTGCGTGCCTTCGTCGAAGACTGCGACTGCGTCCTGGGTGTGGGAGCTCTTTTAACGGATTTCAACACGGGAGCATTCACAGCACGTATTGATCGCACAAAGAGTATCAATATTCTCTACGATCATGTGCGGGTAGGCCATCAGGTCTTTGAGCATGTGTGGATGAAGGATGTGTTGCAGGAACTTGCCCGCCGGTTGCCCAGGCGTTCCGATGTGAAAGGACCACCAGTCAGCGGACTGGGCTCCCCCAGGGCACGAAGGATGGGAAAATCACCGCTGAGTATCTCTATCCTCGTTGGGAGCAGTTTCTCAAGCCGCATGATGTCCTGATCACCGAGACAGGCACCTCCTCGATGGGCATGGCCTTCGCGCGGATGCCTGCGGGCTCCGTCTTTCACAATCAGGCTCTCTGGGGCTCCATCGGCTGGGCCACTCCAGCAGCCTTTGGGGCCGCTGTTGCCTCCCCGCAGCACCGGACCGTGTTGATCACGGGGGAAGGTTCCCATCAACTCACTGCGCAAGAAGTGGGCCAGTTCGCTCGCTATGGACTCAAGCCCATCATTTTTGTCCTCAATAATCATGGCTACCTGATTGAACGCCTGCTCTGTAAGGATGGAGAGAAAGCCTACAACGATGTGGAGGCGTGGAATTATCAGCAGGTACCAGCGGCCCTCGGGTGTGACAACTGATTTGTGGCTAGAGTCACCACCTGTGGCGAGTTGGACCGTGCCATCGCTCGTGCCGAAATGGGTGAGATGGGAGCCTATATTGAAGTGGTGACGGACAAGGACGTCGCCCCGCCGTTAGCGCTCAAGATCCATGAAGATCGCGGCACGCTCTATATGCAGTGAGCGAGACGTTGCTCCGCGGGGCCAGGCTCCTGAGATGGAACTGGCCCTATTGGAACGAAAGCACAGAAACAGGGGGGGTTGCCCTTTTCTCTGTGCAGAAAATAAAGAGCGGTCGCCAGATCAACCCATCCTTCACCAAGAGTGAGACAGATCGACGTTTGAGGGCAAAACCAGCTAAGGTTTCGGGTCAATTACCAGCCATCAACAATCTTCATCACGCTCTTCCTACCAGTGCAGCCAGTGACGCACGATCACCACCATCAATTGGGCCACCACCGCCTGCAACAGCCCTCAGACATACCAGTTAACACGCTTTTCGCTTTAACGATAGAGGTTGATAAGTTGTGGTTCAGCCTATGATGGAAGTAAAGTGATTTCTTCCCCAAGAGGGGACGGGGGTGCTCCTCTTTACGAGACAAGAAGGAGAAAATATGTTTTTCCATGTACAGAAGCTGATCAATGAAATTGTGCCCGATGAACCAGATCCGGCTGCGGCTAATGCGCTTCAGGAGGGATTGGGCGGCCAATTTGGTGAAATGCGCACCATGATGCAGTACCTCTTTCAAAGCTTCAATTTTCGCGGCAAAGCCAAACCCTATCTCGATGTCATTCAAGGCGTAGGCATCGAAGAGATTAGCCATGTGGAACTGATCGCGACCACAATTAACCGGCTCGTGGATGGATCTCCTCGTTATCAGGGCAAGGAAATGGGCGAAGGGTGCAACAGCACTCCGCTCAAGGTTGCGCTTGATCGGAATGGTCAGGGGCATGGCAATATTCATCATTTCCTGGTCGCTGCTCAGGGAGCAATGCCAGTGGATGCCGCCGGAAATCCCTGGTCGGGCTCGTATGTCTATAATAGCGGCAATTTGTCGCTTGATCTGCTCTATAATTTGATGCTGGAAAGCACGGGGCGTCTCCAAAAGTGTCGTCTGTATGAAATGACCGCGAATAAGACGGCACGCTCCACCATCTCGTATTTAATTGTGCGTGATCACGCGCATGAGAATGTCTTTGCGAAGGCACTGGAGTCGCTGGGCGTGAATTGGAATAAACTGCTTCCCATTCCCAATTTCGATGCCACACAGTTCCCCGAAGTGAAGCAATTGATGGAAAAGGGGCTTCACAACCAGCAGTACCACTGGCGCTTGGATGGCTCAGAGATGGCGAAGATCATTACCGGCCAATCCCCCTCAACGACCAGTGAGCACAATGGAGGCACCCTGCAGGTTCCCAAGCAGGCTCCTGAAGGCGTTCCATTCACGCCAGGGGACGTACGGCCAGAAGAGTTTGCTCCTGGTCTCTCCCACGATATTGAGGCGATGGCCGAACAGGTGATGCAGGCAGCAAAACACGTGCGGTAAAGGACGATACAGGCTCTAGCTTGCGATTTCCTCTCCTTACGCGATGCGTACTCCATGCATGTCAGTTCAGATTGCTGGACGAGTGGAAACGAGTATCGTCCGTGCTTCTCTGCATGGTATGGCTCCTGGCCACGTGAGGGTGAATGCTGGACGAGTCTTCAGACTCGATCCGTGCCAGTGCCCACGGGATGCGCAACGAGGTTGAAAAAGGAGAGGAGTTTGTCTCCTGTCAGGAAAGGCAAGCTCTGCTTTCTTGCGCAAGAGGCTTGACAGGTTCTCAAAGGTTGGGTATGGTATGAGTACATGAACTGATGGTAGCTAGGGTTCCGCTGATGCTTTTCAGGTCTGGACCGAGCGCTACAGAAGCTGCACACGCAGCAGGCACCTCATGGAACAAAATGCCAGAGAGGAGAGGTTGATGCGTTTTGACGTGTCTTCTTCTTTTTTTGTTTGGCTGGAGGTGCCATGTGTCAAAATATACGCTTGTCCCTGAACAACACGCTGCTCGCTTCCGTTTTGCTGCGCTGCATTCCCGCGCC
Organism: Ktedonobacter racemifer DSM 44963; assembly: GCF_000178855.1. Lineage (GTDB taxonomy): Bacteria > Chloroflexota > Ktedonobacteria > Ktedonobacterales > Ktedonobacteraceae > Ktedonobacter > Ktedonobacter racemifer. The sequence goes on from NZ_ADVG01000003.1 coordinate 649,566, forward strand.
TTTGCGCTGCTGTGGCTGGGTGGGATTGTCTCTTACATCGGCACCCAGATCCAGCTCATCGGAACAACCTGGCTAGTCATCCACTTTCCTCATGCTGCTCTGTGGCTGGGAGGACTCAGCCTCTGTTTTGCGCTCCCGATGACTCTTCTTCCTCCTTTGGGTGGATGGCTAGCTGATCGGATCAATCGCATGACGCTTCTCAAATGGGCCAGGGGTATTCAGATCGCTTTGCCTGTCCTCGTCGCCTGTCTGCTGATGAGTGGTCACCTCCAACTCTGGATGCTTTCTGTCCACACGTTTCTTGTCGGTGTTGCCACGGCTTTTAGCCTACCAGCGAATCAAACGCTGTTGCCCTCTCTGGTGCCAGAAGAAGAGGTGCAGAGTGCCACTTCTCTGCAGTCCGCGATGTTTGCGAGCGCCACACTCGTCGGTCCTGCACTGGGTGGGGTGCTGTTGCAACCGGTAGGGGTAGCTGGTCTCTTCCTCGTCGATGCGCTCTCGACCCTGGCGGTTTTCCTTCCCCTGTTCCTGCTTCACGGGATCTCCCGACGGGAAAATGTGAGGAGACAGGCCCCGAACCATCACCTGATGGATGGGTTCCGCGCGATTTTCCAGCATCGGGATCTCGTGGCACTGCTCGTGATGGCCATGTGCCTGTGCCTGCTGCAAGGAGGCTCTCAGACGCTGCTGCCTCTCTTCGCACAGGAGACGTTTCACGTCGGAGCCGATGGGTATGGCTGGCTTCGTACTATCTCTGGCGCCGGAGCCGTGCTTAGTAGCTTGCTGTTGTCAGCCGTGGGCACCATCCGCCGTACAACCGTGCTCATTGTTGGGGCAACGCTCTTGCAGGCGAGCGTCCTCCTGCTCTTTGCGAACGTTCCTGTCTTTGGTCTTGCTCTCGTCTTGCTCTTTCTGGCAGGGATCTCAGGCACGCTCGCCTCTGCCCTTGTTCAAACACAGCTCTATCTCGTCGCGCCAGAACAGTTCCGCGGGAGTACTATGGCGCTTTACATCGTCGCACTGGTTGGGTTCAATGCCATTGGGGGAATGATCGGGGGAAGTGTGGCCCAGGCGTCTTCCTGCTCTCAGGCAGTCACCTGGATCGTACTCGTTGTGATGGCAGTCATGCTCTTCTTCCTCCTCTCTCACAAAAGGAGAGGAACGAGGAGAGCGAGACCAAGAGAAAGGTGAGGTCTGGGATGTCAGAAAAGTCAAAAGATCAGGAAACAGTCGCAGTGCTTGTTCAAAAACTTGGTCTGCCGAAAAGGGTCGTGCGCTGTAAATATGACGAGGATTTTCATCTGATCGAATGCAAACTCACGGCATGCGAACGCCCCTGGCTACCAGCAGAGATTGGGCAACTGACGCATCTGCGCAGCCTGCATGTGCGATACTCGAAGCTTCGTCAGATCCCCGAAGAGATTGGTCAGTTGGTCCATCTGGAGCGTTTGCATCTGGATCATAACCACCTGGAAGCGCTGCCCATGTCTTTGTGGCAGTTACCCAATCTACGGTATTTGCACCTGGACCATAACCACCTCACAGAGGTGCCTCCAGAAATTGGACACTTGCGGAACGTACGGAGCCTGGAATTGAGTGCGAATCACCTGAGGCACTTGCCAGCAGAAATCGGCCAGTTAAGGCATTTGCGAAATCTCTTCCTGAGCCAGAACCATCTGACTACGCTGCCACAAGAACTTGGACACTTGCGGTCCTTGCTCATCCTCTCCGTAGATGATAACCCATTGATCCTGCGAGATGAGTTCATTGGACCAGTGCCCCGATTGCCAAAACGCCAACAGATCAGCAAACGAGCCGACGATGGTGCAAGTTCTCATACCAGAGAGGAAGACCGATGACGAGTCTCACTGCTTCCTCGGTGAACATCCTGACGACTTCGCAAGCGGTCCCCTCGACGCCATCCTGGTTCGGGGAAATCACGGTGATAGCTCATCACCTTCAACGCCAGGATGTGCTTACTGCCATCGAAGAACAGGTACACTTTGCCCGTCGCCGTTTTGGGCGGTACGAGGTGATCGATTTTGTTGCCGTCCTTTTCGGCTATGCGATCAGTGGCGAACGAACGCTCGAAGCCTTTTACGAGTGCCTCCAGCCCTGGGCAAACATGCTCATGGCGCTCTTCGGACGCGATCGTTTGCCAGCCCGTTCGACCCTTAGTCGCTTCCTCGCCGCGCTTGATCAGCCCACAGTGGAGTCCCTGCGCACGCTGTTTCTCAAAGATCTGCTTGCTCGTCCTCTGGGAAAAGAGGAGCAGTTAGGCGGGCTGTTCGATCGGCAGGGGAACCGCTACCTCGTCTTCGATGTGGATGGGACACGCGAGGCCGCCCGCCAACGGGCTTTGCCGCAAACGGCAGATCGGCCTGCTCCACAGCGGCGTTTGCGTCCGCTGTGTGCTCCCGGCTACACCGGACGTAAGCGCGGGGAAATCGTGCGGAGCCGGACGACAGTATTGCAAGCGCATACGCATCAGTTCCTCGGCACGTTTGGAAACTCCGGCAATGGGGAATACCGAGCCGAACTGCGTCGGGCCGTCACGGCCATACAAGGCTACCGAGAGGCACATCACCATCCTGAAGAACGGGTTCTGCTGCGCCTCGACGGGCAATATGGCACAGGAGCCGTCCTCGCCGACCTGGCTGGGTTGCCTTTTGTGATGCGCGGCAAAGCCTACCACCTCTTGAAACACACTGACATCCAGGCTCGCCTGAAACTGCCTCCCGATCAGCACCTGACCCACCCGGAGAGTGGGATGGTGCGCGCGCTCTACGACTGCCCAGATGTGCCTGTAGGGCCTGATGGCGTCTCTTGCCGCGTGGTGGTCGCGACCCATCAGGCCTCCGAAAAGAAGAGCCGGATTGGGGTCACGCGTGCTGGCGTCGTCTATGAACTCTTCTTCTCTCGCTTACCGCAGCAGACATTTACCGCCTCCGACGTCGTGGCGCTGTATCTGCATCGTGGCGCCTTTGAAACAACATTAGCTGATGAAGACCAGGAGATCGATCCCGACCGATGGGTCAGCCATACGGCTACGGGTCAAGAGGTCTGGCAACTGATTAGCCAATGGGTATGGAATCTGCGTCTGGAACTGGGCCATCAGCTCCATCCTGATCCGGTGCGTACAACTGAGTTCGCTCCCGCTCTCCCACCTGCGCACAAGGAGACCCCCGCTCAGGCTCCTGTTCAGGGATACGAGAAAGCCTCCGTAGCCCTGCCCTGGAAAGCTGGCCGTTTCTCAGGCCAAGACTTTGCCCTCCAACCCGATGGGACGCTGCGCTGTCCCGCTGACCAGATGCTGGTGGCAAACGAGCGGCGTAGGGAAGCCAATGGGAGCCTGCGCGTGGTCTATGCCGCCAGCATCCGCAGTTGCCGTCCCTGTCCCCTGCGCGAGCACTGTCAATGGAATGGCAGTGCCACCAAGAAGCCGCGCCAGGTGAGTGTCTTGTTGCATCCATTGCGCGTTGGTTCTCAACCCATCCTGTGGAAGGATTGGAGCCGCAGGCAGCATCGGCGAGCGTGTATGCAACTCCTTCGTCATCAACGCGTGGAGGTGCGGGTCGAACCGGCTCTTGCTGCCGCTTCCCTTTCTCCTCTCACATCAGCGCCTCTGTCTCGCGCGCAGCGGGCGCACTATCGTCTGACGTTTCAAGAACGGCTGGTTCGCAATGCCCGCGTTTCCACCGCTGGGCAGGTAACCATCAGACTGTGTGGTGTTCCCGCAAACTTTGCCACTTCGCTTGGCCTATCGTTAATAGCTTGAACCAAACGCTCGGAACGCCTCGCTCCTCTCTCGCCTCGGACAAGTTTGCTTCTCCGAATGCATCTCTCTGACCTCTTTCCCCGATTTTTCTTCCTTTCTGCCCTTCTCGTTCTCCATCCCGCTGTTTTTGTTCCCTCTGATGCGTTTTCTCTCACGGTTTGCTGCACTTTTGCCCAGAAGAACAAGGATTAGCTCTTCAACAACCTCGTTGCGCAATTCGTGGGTCTTGGATGCGCTGCTGCACCTGAGCAGGGAGACGCATCCAGAGGTGAGAGGGAAGAATGGATGCAATCACGGAGAACCTCGCAATCCTCAGCCACATGCAACAAGTCGGTGAGACTCTCAGCAGTCAGTTTGCTGAAACCTGGTGACCGAGACGGAGCCAGTGTAGTGCATGCCAGAGGAAGGCACAAGAGCATCCCATCGCGATACGCCACGAAGACGTGCCCATCCTCATGAGGGGATGAGGTGATGGAAACCAGGCTGAAGCGGCGTCCGAACAGGGGATGCCCCGGATCGATGACCTCAATCTCTCTCAGTTTTGGGTCATCTGGGTTCTTGAACCGGGTATTGAGTTGTGCGATCGTTTGACACGATCGATCATACTGTGTTACTGACCATTTTGGGAGAAAAGCTCAAAGACAACCGTTTCTTGAGATTGCTATCAAACCTCCTCCGGGCAGGATATTTGGAGGATTGGAAATACCACCGAACCCTTTCCGGAAGCCCGCAGGGCGGGGTGGTCTCACCAATACTCAGCAATATCTACCTGGACAAGTTTGATGCCTTTGTCGAGCAAGTGCTCATTCCAGAATATACACGGGGAGCCAAAAGACGACCCAATCTGCACTACGAAGCATTGAGAGCACAGGCCAATCGCAGGAAACGCGCGGGAAAACGAAAAGAAGCGCAACGGCTCTGGACACAAGTTCAACACCTGCCTTCCAGAGACCCACACGATCCTGACTACCGGCGCCTCAAATATGTCCGATATGCAGATGACACGTTGTTTGGCTTCATCGGACCAAAAGCAGAGGCTGAGGAAATCAAAGGAAAGATAGCCAACTGGTTGAGAGAGAATCTGAAGCTCTCCCTGTCTCTGGAGAAAACGTTGATTACCAACGCAAGCTCAGATATGGCTCACTTCCTCGGCTATGAAATCGTCGCCCAACGTGCCAACGAGAAGCACAACTCCCAATCGGGATATCGGACCGTCAATGGCAAGATGGGATTACGAGTTCCTGCCGAGGTCATCCAAAAGCGATGCACCAGATACATGCGCAAGGGAGTTCCTGCGCATCGTAATGAACTGATCCAAGATGATGATTACACCATCATCAATCGTTATCAGGCCGAATACCGGGGTCTGATTCAATACTATGTGCTGGCAATCAATGTAAGCTGGTTTCACCAACTTCATTGGGTCATGCAAGCCTCACTCCTCAGGACACTCGCCCGGAAACATCGGACAAGCCTGAAAGCCATGGCCGAAAAATTCCGAGCGACAACAGAGACTCCTTACGAAAGACTGTCCTGTTTAGAGATAGTTGTTGAACGAGCAAACGGAAAGAAGCCCTTGGTAGCACAGTTCGGAGGCATACCGCTGAGACGGCAAGAAAAGGCAATCCTGACCGATCTCGATCCAATCTACTCTCAACAGCGAGGCCGCGACCGCAATGAACTCATCAAACGACTTCTTGCGGAGAAATGTGAACTCTGTGGTTCGCACACGAACATAGAAGTCCATCACATTCGCAAGCTGGCCGACCTCAGAGAAAAAGGAAGGAAAGAGAAGCCTCGGTGGGGGAAGAAAATGGCCCAAAGAAGGCGAAAAACCCTCATCGTTTGCGCCAACTGCCATGAGAACATCCATCGAGGGGACGGAAAACCACAAACACGAAAGACATCACTGGAGAGCGGAGTGCGGTGAAAATCGCACGCTCCGTGTGCGCCGTGAGGCGCGTTGTGGTATCCCTGCTGGAAGCAGGAGGAACTGAGGAGAGGTTCCTGGGTTACTGGCATAGCTGGAGGCGAAAGCTGAAGGTGACCAAGCATGCCAGGCAAGCGACGCATGCTCGAAAGCGTTGTAGGGCAGGGTGTTCGTACGACCCGCTTCCTATGCGTAAAGCTGGATTGCCTGAACCCGAATCCTGACGGGGTGAATGTGCGCACCCATCGGAAGAACGCTTGAAACCGATGTCACGTTTTGTCTTGGCATGAACGGTGGGCTGGGACAATCCTCAAACGTGAACGAGGACCAACGAGGTCTTTCAAAGGATGAGTCGGGACGCTACGGGAAGCTAGCACGTACCACAGCGACGTACCACGGGATCACCTTCCTGACGCGAGTCAGATGGTGACAGAGCTGCCATATGATTGCGCCCATGTGGCATAGAAGTCTCTGCCTTGGAAAAGGCATCACTGGAGCATGGTGATTAAAGCAGCATCTTACCTGCGCTCACAATGAGTTCAGGGATACCTTCCTCCGAAAGGTGAGAGGGGACAGTAGCATGATGTGAGCAAGGCTGGTGAAGTTCGAGTACCGCGAACCAGAGGTCAGTCAGCGAGGTCGTGCGTGGTGAAGACCGGATTGTTTGAAACCTAGTCGTGGGGGAAAAGTGGCAGCCCGCAGGATACGGTATGATCGCCTGCGCTCGATGTTGTAGAGAAAGCTCATATTTCCCTGCAAAGCTCCCATCGAGACCAGCCCGCAAGGAGCGGGAAACGACGGACGGGACACCTAAAACACGAAGCGAGGCTTCTAGAGCAACTTGGGGATGGCCTACAGCCTGTGAAGGCCAAGGTCACGGAGGAGTCATAGTACTATCTCATCAAAAGTTTTTGTTGAGAAGGAAGGACTCTAGGGAATCTGCTTAATTCTAAGGAGGTTGACTTGGACGAGTCACACAAGACCTTACAGAGACTTGAGCGCCTACGACAACTGAATACAGACAGGAACTGGATCAACTCGAACCTCTATCGCCTGATGTACAAAGAAGATTTGTACGTTCTGGCCTACGAAAGGATTAAATCAGCCCCAGGGAATATGACCCCAGGAACGGATGGAAAAACCATCGACGGCATCTCCATGTGCATGATCCAACACATCATCGAGGAGATGCGAACGGAACGATTTCAGTTCAAACCGGTCCGAACGGTCTATCTGCCAAAACCCAACGGAAAGAAGAGAAAGTTAGGAATCCCCTCCACGCGCGATAAAATCGTGCAAGAGGTGATCCGCACCATTCTCGAATGCATCTATGATAGCCCAAAGGGACCATACTTTCACGAAACCAGCCACGGCTTCCGCCCGAACCGCAGTTGTCACACAGCGCTACGGGAGATTCGCGGGAAATGGCCGGCCATCAACTGGTTTTTGGAGGGAGATATTCAATCCTGCTTCGACGCGATCGACCACGGCGTGTTAGTGAGCCTCCTTCGCAAGAAGATTCGAGACGAGCGCTTTCTCAATCTCATATGGAAGCTCCTGCGGGCAGGATACTTAGACCTACGAGAAGCGAGACACGATAGTCTGGCAGGAACCCCGCAAGGCGGCCTGGCAAGCCCAATCCTTGCAAACGTGTACTTGCATGAACTGGATGAAAAAGTCGAAGAAATGTGCAAACAGGTAGAGAGAGGCGGGAAACGGAAACGACGAAACCCCCTCTACCACAAACTGTCAGAACAAAAACTCCGCCTTGTCAAGAAAGGAGCAACACGCACAAAAGAATTCCGCGAATTAGTACGACAAATCCGAAATATGCCAGCAGTAGACGTGGATGACCCTAACTTCATCCGCCTCAAATATCTGAGGTATGCGGACGATTGGCTGGTTGGGATCTGCGGACCTCGAAAGCTTGCAGAACAAGTCAAGGAAGAACTGAAAACCTTCCTGAGTCAACGCCTCAAGCTCACCTTGAGCGCGGAAAAGACAAAAATCACGCATGCACGCAAAGAACAGGCCCACTTCCTTGGAACTCGACTAGCCATTGGAAGAGAAGGAATTCAACGAGTCGTCACGACCAACAACGGTTCCATACGGCCTGTCAAACGCCGTTCAACGGGCTGGGAAATAGTTATGGTGGCTCCCAGAGATGAGCTCATCAAGAAACTCCATGCGAAAGGATTTTGCACTGCACTAGGACAACCCACCACCAAGTTAGGATGGATACATCTAGATGCAGACCAAATCATCGCCCTCTACAATGGCATCAATCGAGGAGTACAAAACTACTATCGCTTCGCGGACAACTTTTCACACCTGATACGTATCCAATACATTCTCAAGTTCTCACTTGCTCACACGCTGGCAGCGAAATACAAGTGCTCAGTGCGCCAAGTTTTCAAGCGCTTTGGGAAAACTCCTACCGTTACCATCAAAGCAAAAGATGGGAAACGAGATCGTCAGGTCGCATTCTACAACAACAGCGACTGGAAAAAGCAACGGAACGGTTTTCAAATCAACCAAGCGACAGTCGATCAGCTCCGATGGAGCATGAAATTGCGATCACGCTCAAAATTGGGAATGCCATGCTGTATTTGTAGCAGTTCTGAGCAAGTAGAAATGCACCATGTCCGCCATATTCGGAAAACTGGCGCGAAAAAACCAGCCGGCATCAACGCCATATTACAACTGATGAATCGAAAACAGATCCCTGTCTGTTCAGAATGCCATCAGAAGATCCATCGAGGCGACTACAGTGGAATACGTCTCTCTGATCTGGCATACAACCCGTACGAATCAGTACAACGTAGGAGATTCCGTGAGAGCCGTATGCGGTGACAAGCTGCACGTACGGTTCGGGAGGGGGAGGTTGATGCTCTTGAGTGATCAAGACCTGGCCTCCTACCTCACGTCGTGAGCGTAACGCCTCACCAGGGAGACCGGGAGATCCGGTCGCAGGGCAAAGGGCAGCAGGAGGAACATTTCAGAAATGTGGAGAGTTGGTTGGCCGCGAAATGCATAAGTCCCTCCTTATTCTCTCCGCTATGAAATGATTTCTCTGGAAAGCCGAGTGCGATTAACGTCGCCTGCTCGGTTTGGGAAGGGGGCAACAGAAAAGGGCTGATAAAGTACCTCGCTGGTGCCCTACTTCATTCGGCGGGGGCCAGGCGAAAAAGGAGTTACCAAACTACCTCGTCGGCTGGCTACCCGACTGCCCCGGCAACAAGCAGAGTGGGGGGAAGCGGCTGAGTGGAAAGACCACCAAAGGCAACCCCTACCTGCGGGCCATCTTGTTTGCGCGTGGCCTGGGCCATTGCCCACACGAAAGACAATTACTTGTCAGCTTTCTATCACCGCATGGCTCGGCGCCATGGCAAGAAAAAAGCGATCATGGCCCTGGCACACAAAGTGTTGGTGATTATCTATCACATCTTACGTACCAAGAAACCGTATGCCGATCTAGGCGCTGATTATTTTGACCAACGGGATCGGGGACGGATCGAACGTCACCATATTCACGGCCTTGAACGACTCGGTTACACCGTGACGCTCATGCCAAAGGAGGCAGCTTAACTGCTCATTCTGCATGATACAACGGCTTCAGACGGAATGGCTTCAGACGGAGACGAAGAGGAATCCAATACGATCAGGATTCCTTTGGGTCCTTTTGGCCAGTTTCCAGATCTGGTGCTGGGCCCACAAGAGAGATTTTCGGAGGAATGGCGGATGAGCCTCTTTTTTGCTCAATACCATCTGTAAGCAGGTATGTTACAATACACCCAATATAGTATTCATGTCGAGCAAAACAGAGCACAGGAATGTCCTGTGCCCTGTTTCAAGCAAAACAAATGCTATAAAATACTCAATTGCGAACACACATGCTGCATCCGCATCATCGCCTCGTCTATTTCCGCCTCTACTGTTTGAATCTGGCAAGCTGGCAGGAGCGGTGGGTTGGGGGAAGCACTCGCCCTGGTGTATGGCGCGACGGTGCTTGAACAACGATGCATCTTTCACAAACTGCACAATGTGGCCACCAAGTGTCGCAGCGAACTCAAAGGCAAAGAGCAACGCGATCTCAGGAAACAATTGATGGAGCAAGCGGCTCTGGTCTATCAAGCAGAGAATGCCAGTAATGCCCGTCTGCGCCTGGCTAGGTGGGGCGAGCAATGGCGAGAACAGGCTCCTCAATCCATCGCGACGCTTGAACGCGACTTTGAGCAAACCCTCGTCTTCTACTCACTCAGCGGTCTAGCCCCCGTATGGATACGCACCACATCTTTGTTGGAGCGCACGAACCGGGAGTTGCGACGCAAATTTCGTCAGGCGGTCACGTTTGGCAGCCAAAGAGGGGCCGAGGTGGCCATCTACTTGCAAGTTCGCCGACTCCATGCTCGATGGATCGGACAGGACTGGTGGGAAACCTCTCGCGCTGTTTTCTTCGATCTCTGGATGTAAAGCCCAACAGGAAACGGCTCTTACGCAACCTCGATAATTTTAGAAATGATTAGCTTCGAGCAAGAGTCAGGAATCAGCTTCACAAATCTCTTGACCAAACTCATACCGAAGAGTCACTCCTCCGAATCATCGAGGTTGATACTGCTGGCGAACCCTAGAGAGAGCGATGAGGTAGCCAGGGAACAGGCGTAGCGTGAAGAGGCCCGGATCTGCGAACACCCTTGAGCCAAACAGAAGGACACCAACTGATACTTTACGAATAACTTTGCCATGGCTGGAAGCATAACATTGCTGTCTACGAGCTTGATTTGTAGAGCTTGTGAATGGCATATTTCTCGCTCTTGCGCCCATAACTTTGCCGGGAGTGTGAATTGGACGTTAATGGTTGCCAAAAGTACATATCTTGCATATTTCATTGCAGGAACCAGGCTTGAGGCAATGACCTGGAAGACGGCTACTGAGTGATTCCACGTAAAGAGACCATTGCAAAGACTCCACCAACAATCACGAGCAGACCTGTCCCAATCAGTATGGTGTCTATGGGACCAAAGGTAATACCGAGGATGACCATATGAACGTGCCATGACACCAGGCTCCCAGCGTATCCTGCGAGGGTAACAGACACAACGTAGGCCAATGTCCAGGCGGGTGTGAGTACAGCAAACACTCGCCCGGCAAGGTTGCGAGGTGTGGTTTGAAGCATGAGTGGCTCCAAAGCAACATTATTTGCTGCATTTGGTATCCCTAGTAAGCCAAAGACGATAAGTGCCGAAAGAAAGTTTGTCATCCGAGCAAATACAAGGATAAGCGCTCCCACTGCTATCATTGAACTCCAGAATGCTCTGGTGAAACCAAAACGTGGGACTAAGGGGCTAGCGAGCGCAGTTCCTACAATTGAGCCTACGCCAAAGGCCGTACTCAAGAAGCCATAAAGTACTGTGGGTGCATGGAGATTCTGAGTGAGAAAAAACACATCAAGTACATTTAATGCCCCGAGTCCAGACATGGCAATCATCAAGGAAATGGTGAGTGTCCTCACAACCGTATTTCTCGAAACAAACTGAAGGCCTTCCCAAAACTCAAGCCATATATGCCCTTTTGAATGAGTCTGTGCGTTTCCTGCTTCACGGGAAGGGTGCACTAGTAACATGGTTAGGAACGAGACAATAAACGAAAAGGCATTGAACCCAAACGTCCACGAGACTCCAATTCCCAAAAGCAGTGGACTTGCCAGAGCCGGTCCAAGTATCATGGCGAGGTTAGTGACAACGAGATTCCATCCGCTTGCCCTGGCAAGTTCTGATTCTGCCACAATATCGCTAATCAGAGCGAATTGAGCAGGGGCGAAGAATTGCGTACAAACACTTGCAACAAAAACGACTCCATAAATGATGGCAAGCAGCCAGATAAGAGGAAGATGCCCACCAGGGAAAAATGGGATAGGAAGAATTCCACTCGCAAAGAGCAGAAATGAGATCAGAATAGCCCGAATGGCATCCATCCACAGCATGGTTCGACGTTTGTCCCATCGATCAACAAAAACCCCTGCAAGCGGCTGAATGAGAAATCGAGGCAATGATTGAGCTAGGATGAGAGCGCTCACTGCCAGAGGGAGCCACGAGCGTCCTGGTGCGATGAAGGTAACCATCCAGAGGATGAGCGTTGTTCCGAAGAGGAAATCGCCAAAGGTCGAAAGCACTTGTCCACTCCAGAGCAGCAGAAAGTTGCGATTGATAAAGAGATGTTCTGCTTTGGTCAAGAACGAGAAGCGTGTTTCAGTAGACATACCACCATATCCTCACTTTCAATAGAAAGCTCTTGTACACAAACACCAGCCACTCGCTTGTGTTTATGATGCGCAGTGTACCTATGGAAGAGGAAGACTGTCACCCTCCCTTTGGGGGGAAAGTGGCCTCTTTAGGGGAAAAAGTAAAAGTGAGGAGACGATGGCTTTATGATAGGAAGCCGATTTGCCTGGCACATACAATGGCTTGTGTACGGCTATGCGCATTGAGTTTGCTGTAGATTTGTTTGAGATACCATTTGATCGTACTTTTTGCAACGATCAAGGTATCAGCGATCTCTTGATTCGAGCGGCCCTCAGCCAGAAGGCGTAGAACCTCCAGTTCACGCTTGTTCAGGGTGACAAGTGACTGCTGCACAGGCTGATGAGGAGAGGAAATGTTATGCGGCTCGGAATTATGGTATGCAAAGTCTGGAAAGCGTGATTGTACGACGGAGAGCGCGGAATTCTCGCGTGCCACGATATGCACGGGATATATCCTTGGGAAAGGAGTGCTGAGACCAAGTGTATGTGCATGGAGAGAGAGATCCACATCTTGCTGAGTGATATAGGTCTCTAACACATGAGGCTCAGATTCTTGAAGGTAGTTGAGGGCCTCATCGACGTTAGTTGCACACGCCCATATCCATTGAAACTGGGCTCCGACAGTTTCCTGGGGCAACCAGAGCGACCCACTGCATAGTGTCAAATGGCGTGCTGGCTGCAAGGCAAGGGCACCTGTACTCTTTTGCTTCAACCGTTGAACCTTCTTTGACATCCTGTCTCACCTTCTTTGGATATGAGGACGTAGATCACCTTCCCTTTGCCGATACATGTTTTTCTAGTATATCATGCATCGAATCTGTACCACTACTAGAAGCAATTCAATGCCACACGGCAAAGAAATGCCTCCAGTAACACCAACTCACATGATGGGTTGCACATATTGAAAGTATCCATTGCGATAAAAAGTGACTGGCAGCGCAGAGAGTAACTTCTAACAACAGACGTAGTGGTGATAGGAGATGCATCGCTGCCATGGGAGAGGCGGACAGGCTGTGAATCAGGACGCATAGCGTGTGCTGATCTTTGTCCTGACCCATGCGCATTGTGGTCAAGTCGGGTTGACGAGGAGCAGAATACCAAGGGCCAAGATGACGAAGAACACGTAGTGTTTGAACTTCTCCGTCGGAATGTATCGATGCAGGAACAGGCCGAGCAACGTGGCGATGATGATGGCAGGAAGAGAGACCCCATAGAGCAGGAACAGGTTGGCAGTCCAGAGACCGCCAAGAGCCTGACCGATCACAACAAAGATGCCAGCGACCAGGAAGTGCGCCTGGAGGGTCCCGTGAAAACGGGATGGGTTCCAGCGGCGCAAGGTGCCGTAAACGACCACGGGGATTCCCGTCACGTTATAGGCGCTTCCCAACGCTCCGGCGGCAAACCCGAACGGGAAAACCCAGCCCTTATTGCTTAGCCAGGAGGGGGCAGTCGTTTGAGTAATAACATCACGGATCAGTGAGTAGACGCTATAACCAATCAGGAGGGCTCCGAGCGTTTTGGTAACGACGCCAGCAGGTGCAAGCTTCACCAATGCCAGTCCAATCGGGATGCCAAGGAGCGTGGCAACGCTCAGCCGGATCAGTGTGGGGCGATCGATGTAACGCCAGCCAGAAGGAAGAGTCATCCCGGCGACAGTGAGCCCCGCCAGCCCGATGAGTGAGATCGACGTATGGAGACTGATTGGCAAGAGCGCCAGCAATGGCATACTAATCACTGCTTCCCCAAATCCAAAGGTCGCTCGCATCAGCGCTCCGGCGAAAACGACCGCGACCACCAGGACGATCATTGTCATCGTCATCACAGAGATCCCTTTCTTATTTTGCCTCTCAGCTCTTGTGCATCGCAAAGGAAGCAAACCTCGCCCTTTTTCCAAAATGCTTCCGTTCTCCGAAACAAGCCTCTCTGATACACCAAATTGATAGACCGCACCATAAGAGACCGCGTCTTCCAGTCTTCAGAGTATATTACATGGTTTCTGTTGTCTGGACAAGGCCACTTTTTATCGCAATGGATACTTTCAATATGTGCAACCCATCATGTGAGTCGGTGTCAAACAGAAGCCTGACAAAAGGAGGAATTGCTGATATATTCCGCATTTCACTGAAGATTGAGGAGCTTTCAACATGCTTGGGATCCAGACGCGCTCTTTACAATGCCATTCTGATGCGGTCGAGAGAGGTTCGCCAGCAGTATCGAGGTTGCGTAAGAGCCAGGAAACTGGTGAAATTGGTACAATTATTCTGGTGAAGCAAGATGCATCCACCGGAATAATCGTTGGAAAACGGCCAGTTTCCTGGCTCTTGTCCAATTTTTGGGAAATGGATAATTGAAGAGTCTTTCCAGGCGATCTTTTGAGCTCATTTTTGAAAGGGAATGATTCGAGAAGCTCTTCATTTCCCCCTAATTGGACAAGAGCCGAATAATGTTGGGTTTTACACTCTGGAAACTCCACCCTTAGAGAAGGATACATTTTCCATTTACCACTATCCTTGACAATCTGATTTCTGCTCAGATATACTCTATTTGTAAGTTAACTAACTATTGCGGAGGAGATCAAGGGTATGCCAGGAGAGGAGAAACGCCAGCGCCTGATCGAGGCCGCCACGCAGGTGATGTACCAGCAAGGCACCCATCGCACGACGCTGGCGGATGTCGCCCAGGCGTCAGGGGTTCCCCTTGGCAACGTCTACTACTACTTTAAGACCAAGGATGCCCTGGTCGAGGCTGTCATTAAAGCGCGTTTACAGGAGATCCGCGATAACCTGCACGCTCTTGAGACCCTGCCAGACCCCTGGCAACGGCTCAAAGCCCTGGCGGGTATCGGTCGCTCCTTCCGTGACCAATTGATGAGCTATGGTTGTCCTTACGCCACGCTCTGCCTGGAACTGGAGAAAGAGGAGACGCCCCTGGCTCAGTCCTCCTCTGAACTCTTTGCTCTCCAGGTGGACTGGGCCGAGAAGCAGTTCCGCCAGCTTGACTTCGGCGACGAGGCGCGCGATCTGGCCGTAGACCTGCTCGCGAACATGCAGGGGATCTATCTCCTGCTCCAGAGCCTGCGCTCGCCAGAAATGTTCGAGCGCAAACTCACCCGCCTCGAAAAGTGGCTTGACGATCTCGCCGCCTCTCACCAGGCAGCACTTCCATAAGCACCCATGGGGAGCGCACAGAGTGGCCCTCTTCCACGCACAAATTAAGTTAGTTAACTAACAAAAATTGTTCATTGGTAAAAAGAAAGAGAAGAAAACGATGTCTCTAGACCAGAGCGCAACACTTGAGCAGCAAATTCATGAGTTCAATGCCCAGCTCGCGACTCAGGCTCCTCCCCAGGTCGTTGACCAGTTTAGCCAGCACATCAATACGCTCATTGCATCTGGCGTAGAGAAGAACGCGTTGAAGGTGGGTGAGAAAGCTCCTTCTTTCACGCTGCCCGATGCT
Source organism: Ktedonobacter racemifer DSM 44963 (assembly GCF_000178855.1). Lineage (GTDB taxonomy): Bacteria > Chloroflexota > Ktedonobacteria > Ktedonobacterales > Ktedonobacteraceae > Ktedonobacter > Ktedonobacter racemifer. Next base: position 665,031 of record NZ_ADVG01000003.1, read on the forward strand.
CTGGGACGCCAGGTCTCGCTTGCGGGGCTTCTCCAGCAGGGGCCGGTCGTCGTAACGTTCTATCGCGGTGAGTGGTGCCCCTACTGCAATCTGCAGCTCCATGCCTATCAGCAGGTTCTGCCCCAGATCAAGGAATTGGGCGCGAGTCTCATCGCTATCTCGCCTCAGACCCCTGATCACTCACTCTCTCTGAGCGAGAAGCATGAGCTGGCCTTCCCGGTCCTGAGCGACCAGGGCAACCTGGTCGCTCGTCAGTTTGGCCTGGCCTACTCGATTGAGGAGCAAACACGCACCCTCCTCAAGAGCCTTGGCTCCGACATAGCCGCCTTCAACGGTGACGAGTCCTGGGAGCTACCCGTACCCGGCACCTTCATCATCTCCCAGGATGGCACCATCCGCCTGACCTACGCCGATGCAGACTACACCCACCGCCTGGAGCCATCCGCGCTCCTCGATGGCCTGCGCACCATGAGCAAGTAAAGGCCTCTGAGGGACACTTGTAAATCATTTTGCTTTATACCACTTTTTATCATTGTAAAAAGTTAGTTGACTAACGAGAATGCTGGAAAACACGATGCGATTGACAAACGGTCAGCACTTCCCGACGATTACGGCTTCGCGTGTTGGTGGTGGTGAAATGACGCTTCCCCAGAGTCTAGAGGGCAAATGGACGGTGTTGCTGTTCTATCGCGGTCACTGGTGTCCGTATTGCCGACAGCAATTGATGGATTTTCAGCGTGCTTTAGAGCAACTTCATGAAATAGGAGCCGAGGTCGTTGCCTTGTCAGTGGACCCGCTTGAAAAGGCCCAGGAGACGGTGACCAAGCACCATCTCACCTTTCCGGTCTTGTATGGCTTGGATGCTCACGACATCGCGCAGAAGATAGGAGCCTATATCAACGAAGACCCACTCTACTTGCAAGCCACTGGATTCGTCTTGCAACCCGATGGCACTATTGCTGTCTCTGTCTCTTCTAGTGGCGCGATTGGTCGTCTTGTTGCTGCCGACACCATCAATTTCATCAAATATATGCAGCACCAGACGCACAAACAACAGGGGGGCGCGCCCTCACATGTGTCCTCACGCCCATTGGTATGAAAAAACGCCTAAACGTCTCTCTGTCCTATGGACGTTGTATCTTCCTGGTCATATCCAGACGACGTTGGAAGAACTGGCGACGTTCGATTTCGAGCGATAACGAAGGGATTGCATCATGAACGAGTTCCAGGGAAAAGTTGCATTGGTAACAGGTGGCGGACGTGGTATTGGGCGTGCTATCGCGCTTGCATTGGCACAAGCGGGCTGTGATGTTGCAGTGCTAGCGCGTACTCATGGAGAGATCGAGCAGGTCGCCGCCGAAATACAAGCAACAGGGCAGCGGAGCTTTGCAATCAGTAGTGACCTCTCGGATGGCAAAGCGATAACTCACACATTCACAGCCATCACGAAAGAGCTTGGTCCAATTGCTATTCTGATCAACAATGCAGGGGTCGTCGAGCCACTTGGCTCCATTCAAACAGTTGATCCTGATGCATGGGCGCAAGCTATCGACATCAATCTCATCGGAGCGTTTCGTTGGATGCGTGCCTGTCTCCCGATGATGCTTGAACGCGGCTGGGGGCGTATCATCAACATTTCGACAGGGGCCGCGACTGAAACCGGGATGGAGAACAGTAGTGCGTACTCGACAAGCAAAGCAGGGCTTGAGATGCTCACTCGCAATAGTGCGGCTGAGCTACGAGGGAAAGGCGTGACGGTGAATGCCGTTCGCCCAGGCACCGTTGATACGGCGATGCAGGCGCATATTCGTGGCCTACCGATAGAACAAGTCGGGCAGCAAATCCATGACCGCTTCAAAGGCTTTTATGAGCAAGGCACATTGCTTGAGCCATCTCGACCTGCGCGCCTCGTCGTCAATCTGCTCCGGGGAGAGAGTACCGGTGAGATTGTCAGTATCTACGATCAACGTGGGCAAGAACTGCTCAAGCAGTAAGTACGAAAGAGCGTTTGCTCTCTGCAAGATGCTTTCTCAGGGTTTTATGGTGTAAATGTGAACATTCAGTGAGGTAATTTCTTGTAACTATTCAGATTCTTGCTGAACGCAGAATAGTTACACGAAGAAAATTGTATTGATAAGAGAGAGGCATCAGTCCGCGGGCCGCACGGCCCGGCTTAAAGTCACTCATGGCAAAGTTGATCGGACCGTAAGTGAAGAGGAGGGAATCTTATGCCGCGTATTTGCGTCTTCGACGTCAATGAAACACTGCTTGATCTCAAGGCCCTGGACCCCTCATTTAAAGAGGCATTTGGGGATGCTGGCATTCGCCGCGAATGGTTCAATCAGATGCTGCAACTTGCCTTTGTTTCCACTATTACAGGTGAATATCGCGATTTCGGCGTATTGGGGGCTTCCGCCCTGGGCATGATCTCCGCCCGCTACGGCGTCTCGTTGGCGCAGGAGCAGCAGACTACGTTGCTGAAAGGTCTGCGTCAGATGCCGCCCCATCCCGAGGTCCCGGAGAGCCTGCAGCGTCTGAAAGAGGCTGGGCTGCTCCTGGTCAGCCTGACCAACTCCACCCTGGCCGTTTCTCAGGCTCAGCTGGGCAATTCCGGCTTGGGCAGGTACATCGAGCGCCAGTTTTCGGCGGATACTGTTCACAGGCTCAAGCCCGCGCCAGAGCCGTATCAGATGGTCGCGCGGGAACTCGGCGTGCCGATCGGAGACCTCACGTTGATTGCCGCCCATACCTGGGATATCGCCGGGGCGTGCAAGGCTGGCTGCAAGACCGCGTTTATTTCGCGTCCTGGCATGGTGCTTGATCCAAATGTCGCGCCACCCGATATTGTCGGGTCCGATCTGAGCCAAATCGCGGATCAGCTCATTGCAGGCAAGGACAAATAAGCGCAGGAAGACTTCCACATCTATCAACCTCCGGCAACGGAGTGGCTAGGCGCGTAATAGGCCCTCGAGTATGGCATTGCCTGCTTCCTGCCTGACTCCTCTCTCACATCCAAGAGGAGTCAGGCACCCTCCTAAGACACCAAAGCGAAGAGCCTTCCCTTTCTGAGCACGAATGGTATATACTAGAGGTATACTTGAACTAATGAGGCATTAGTTCAGGTTTACAGTGAGCCAAATTTTCCTGTGACAGAGGTATCCATTTTGTATAAGCAACCATCACAAAGTATCATCATCTCTTGCATATCTCAAGCAGATAGAGTATACTTGGATGTATGAAGTTATCGAGTTATGCCAAGAAGATTGGGATCAGTTATAACAGCGCCTGGCGTATGTGGAAACGCGGCCAGATTCCCGGCTATCAATTGCCCACCGGCACCGTGATCATTGATCCGCCGGAGCTTCGCTCGGTTCCGGTCCACGCCGTCGCTGTGTATGCTCGTGTTTCAAGCAGCGAAAACAAAGACAACCTGGAAAGGCAAGCCGAGCGGCTGGTGACCTGGTGCAATGCCCAAGGCTGGTCGGTCAGCAAAGTCGTCAAAGAGTGCGGCAGTGGCATCAACGATCAGCGGCCCAAGTTTCTGGCGCTGCTGGCAGATCCCAAAATCGGGCAGATCGTGGTTGAACACAAAGATCGCGCTTCTCGCTTTGGCGTGGCCTATATTCAGACCTTGTTGGCTATGCAAGGACGGAAACTGGTCATCGTCAACACCGCTGATACTGCCGACGATGATCTCATGGGCGATTTTATCAGCATCATTCCCTCGTTTTGCGCTCGTCTTTATGGTCGCAGACGAGCCAAACGCAAGACGGAACAAGTGCTAGCGGCTTTGCAGCAGAATGGACCCGCCCGTGAGCAAGAAGCCCCAAAAAGCCTCGCTTGATGAGAAAAAAAAGCGCAAGCGCAAAAAGAAGACGAAGCAGACCATCACTCGAGCGGTGACCCATATCCGTCTCATTGAGGCCAATCCTGGCAAACTTGAGGCGCTCGATCAGCTTGTGGCGGTTTACTTGCCGCTGTGCCAACAGTACACCACCCTGTTTTGCGAGGCCGAGACAAGCCCGGACAAGTACCAAGAAACCGTCTTCAAAACCGATCTTTCCGACCGCTTGCATCGAGTGGCAATACAGCAAGCCGCAGGCATTGCCAAAAGCGTTCGCACGAATCGAGCGAACGCCTATCAGGCGTACCTGGAAGATGTGGCTGATTACGCTCAGGCCAAGGCCAAAGCTCAGGCGGAAGGCCGGATGTCCGCCTTCAAACGCCGCGAACCGACCTGGACCGAATGGGATCTCCCTGTGCTGCGTGTGCCAGTCATCCAAGCCAATGTCAACGTGGTGGTGCTCGAGAAGTCGGAGGACTCCACGTTCGACTACTGGCTGCGCGTGTCCACCTTAGATGTCGGGAATCCGCTTCGAGTCCCAGTCAAACTCGCCTCCTATCACAAACGAGCACTCGAAGGCCGTACGCTCAATGCATCCACAACACTTCACAAGCGCAATGGAGTCTGGTGGCTGACGCTCTCCTTTGACGAGGACGTTCCTCTTCAAACCAAGCCTGACGCCCCTACAGTAGGCGTCGATGTGGGCATTGCCCATTTCCTCACGACCTCCACCAATAAAGCGTATGGCAGTTTTCATGGCAAGATGGCCCGACAGCACAAGCACGATCGGGAAAAGCGTCGCCGCAAGGCGAAACTGCGAGCCTGTCTGGAAAAGAAAGGCGTCCCAAAGGGCAAGCTTCCTTCGACAAGTTCTGAAACGTCGCAACGCTTGAGCCGTCACGTCAAGCAAGAGATCAACCGGGCGGTCAATGCGTTGGTCAAAGATCATCGAGATGCCAGACTCATTTATGAGGACCTCAATGTGGCCTCGATGCGCTTCAAAGCAAGGGTGATGAACAGTTATCTGTATGCTTCTCACCTGGGGCATATCCCAGAGCAGCTGGCCTGGGCCGCCGCCAAACAGGGCATGGCAGCCCACACGGTCCGAGCCGCCTATTCCTCTCAGGAATGCCCCCGCTGCCATTATGTCGATCGCGCTAATCGGCCGAACCAGAAAACCTTCAAGTGCCTGGTCTGTGATTACGCAGACCAGGCCGACCGCAAAGCCGCACAGACGCTCGCGGGACGCTGGGGGGATCGGAAACTGGCGGCATGTCGCTCGACCTCGGAGGTCAAGGCGCTCCTCATGACGCGGCATGAAGCGTGGAAACAGCAGAATCAGCAGAGGATCCAGGATGCCGGGCCTCCCGTCCAGTTGAGCTTCTGGGATCCCCCAGAGATGTTCCTGGAATCATCTCACGAGTGAACATCTCTCAGTAGAGAGAGGTGCATAGGATGCTCGTAGTGCATCCTCCCGCCTAGTCCGCTGTTTGGTAAACAGGCGTAGGTTAAAGTGAGAAGGATAATCATTGCAATAGATGGTTATGCTTTGATCAACTATCAAAGAACTGGCGCTTGCAAACCAGCATATTACCAAACATATTAAGGCCAGCATCGACGAACTGGAGGCAGAGCATGTCGAGGCTGTTGTCTCTATAGATGACCAGCGCGCACATGTGCGACTGGAAATCCAAAAGACGCTAGCCTTCCTCCACGACGAAATATTAACCCTCACCATTGAAGAAAAAGCCAAGTACAATAAAACGCTTGCTGGTTTGCGCAATCGAGAGAAAGAGCTAATTGAGGCACAAAATAATACCCCACAAACAACGCTCAAAGAAGACTTCCAAGAGTTAGCAGATGTGCTGGCCGACATCCCTGGCAAGCTTGACGGTTGCTCGATGGAGCGAAAGCAAAAGCTGGCGAGGTTGATTACTGAAAGTGTTGTGATTGAAGATGTCAGCGTTCATTGGCTCCGGCTTACCGTTTTCTGGCGCGGCCCTCTCGCTGCTCGGCCTGACGTCTGCCTTATCTGGTGCCAGCGGGGAAGACGGCACGTCGAACGATGGACAGCTGAAGAAGACGAATACATCAGAGCACACTATGGTGTTGGCAATAAATGGGAGATTCTTAACCACTTCCTAGAGAAGACCTGGAATATGATACGGGAGCGGGCGCTGTTCCTGGGTGTGCGCCGGCAAATTTCCCAAACCGCACCCATTGCTGACAATGTGACGGTTTCTGATCTGAATGTTATACCAGACAGAGCCATTGCACTTAAAATTCTTGAACAGGTCGCTCAAACGAGCAGTAAGACCATCAAGCGGGATAGCCAAAGCTTTGCCGTATGGCTCTACCCTGCAGGACTGAGCAAATTTACGGGGGCAATAAAACATCGGGGCAGCGACAACAGGCTGGGAAATGGCAACGATAACGAGTGAGCGTTCTCACCCTGCTCAAGTTTCAGCGTCGCCAGCGCTATATGAAATATATTCTGCGCTGTATCCTCGACCGCGTGCTCGCCGAGGCTCAGGGTGCCGGTCGCCTCAGCGAAAACGTTAACCTCAACTATGACCTGATCTTTCCCGAGATCGACCTCGACGACAACAAGCAGCTTGCCGGGGCCGCTAACGCCCTCACACAGGCCCTCATCGCCGCCAAGGCCCAGGGCTGGCTCAGCGATGAGACCGCCATACGCCTGCTCTTCAAGTTCGCCGGCGAAGATATCAGCGTCCACGACGAACTGACCAGGATACGCGGCGAGAGCGCCCCAGAAGCATACGCACCGCATTTAAGGAGCACCAGCAATCCTGAAAAAGGGGTATTCACCCTTTTTCAGGATTGCTGGTGCTCCTTAACGCTTCTTCACCCTACCAGGCAGAGGCATCAAGTTCTTGCAAAGGCGCTTCAGGGCCTTTTGTTTTTTTACCCCTTCTTTACGTCTACTATCTTGTATGTTGTACCACCTGGTGTACTTCTCCTCGCTATTCTTGTGCCAGGTGCCAAATTATGACAATAGTGAAAAAGGTGCTAATTTCACATATCAGGGAGGATCCATGCCGAAAAAGCTCCTGACACTTTTCTTAAGCATGCTGCTGACGAGCATGCTCCTTACGGGGTGTGGAGGAACTGAGAATACTACCAAGCAAGACCTTCAGTATACAGATGATGCTAAAGTACTGAATATTATCGCGGGCAGCGAACAGCAAACAATTCTTGAACAGATCGTTGTCCCATGGTGCAAGTCGAAGGGTTTCACCTGTAACTTTGTGCTCAAGGGCAGCGTTGATCAGTCATACTTACTCAAACAAGGTGGTGGGGCGTACGATGTATTCTGGTTCGCGAGTTCTGTGTTTGAGCAGATAGGCGATGAAAAAAATGTGCTCAAGAGCGTCCAGCCAATGTTCATCACACCACTCGTTTATGCCGGCTGGAAATCAGAGATGCAGAAGCTAGGCTTCGTTGGGCGCGATGATATCTCCGTTGCCGAAATTCTCTCCGCCGTCGAGTCGCATAAGACCTCTGCCTGGCTGACGAATCCTTCGCAGTCCAATAGTGGTGCGACCGTCTTTTTCGGATTTATGAATTACTTTGCAGGCAACAAAGCAGGTGTCCCCCTTTCAAAGCAACAGTTGAATTCACAGCCCGTCCAGGAAGGGATTACCAAGTTTATCCGGGCGATGGATCAGACTCCCCCTTCAACTGGTACGCTCATGAACAATTGTATTGCCAATAAAGAGAAATGCCGGACCTTGTTTACCTATGAAGCCCTGGCTATCGAACACAACAAGGAGCTTGTGGCGAAGGGACAGGAGCCTCTCTACGTTGTCTATCCCAAAGAGTCTCTGGCGATTGCCGATGCCCCCATGGGATTTCTCCCCCATGCCGGGAATGCGAATAGCGCCAAGGAACAGAACTTCCACCAACTCCAGCAATACCTCCTGTCAACAGATGTTCAGCAGAAATTGCTTCAGCTCGGTCGTCGACCGGCTGGCGGTGGTGGTCTCTCTCTCACCGGCGTCGACAAGACAACGTTCAATCCTGACTGGGGTATCAAAGCGACTCTGCGCCAGCAGGCAATTACGTACCCTGCTCCAGATGTGATTAACGCCGCGCTGGATAACTACCAGACGGTGTACCGCCGCCCCGTACATACCATTTACTGCCTGGATGGCTCCGGATCAATGGGGAGCAATGGCGGATGGGACCAGTTGAAGGAGTCCTCGGAACTGCTCTTTGATCAAACGAAGGCGCGCCAATACCTGCTACAAACGCATCCGCAAGACCTCACATCGGTCATGGTTTTTAACAGTGATATCGCTGCCGGTCCCGATGGCTCATGGACGGTCGAGGGCAATGATCCGCAAAAGATGCGAGGATTGTATGACAATATTCAGGCGCGCGAACCGGACGGCGGGACCAATATGTATGCCTGCTTACAGAGATCCGTTGAACTCTTCAAGCAGCAGCCAAATGAAAACCGCAAACGGCTGATTATCGTCATGACAGATGGACAGAGCGAGAAGGGCAATGGCGTCGATCAGATCATTCAGTCGGTCGCCTCACTAGGGGTGCCTGTCATTTCGGTGGCCTTTGGCAGTGATGCCGACGTGACGCAATTGAATGAAATCTCGACTGCAACGCATGGGTCAGTGACCAAAAAGGATAATATGGTCGATGCAATGCGTGAGGCGACAGGGTATAAATAGGTAGGAGACCACGATGAAGATCGCACGGTATGCGACCTGGATAGCACTTGGGATAGGGGTGGCGATATTTCTCGTCGCCTACTATCTCCTGACCTCCGCGGGGTGGTCGCTCTGGATCGCCCTGGGCATCGCTGCCATTGTCAGCCTCTGTACATCAGGCGCCTCCTGGCTCCTTCTAGATAGGCGCAGCGAGCGAGAGGCACGCTTCGATACCTATCTCGACGAGGCCGAACAGAAGGTACGCCTCGTCCAACTCAAACTACGCCAGATCAATGTCTTCGCGGCCCAAATACGCCATCAAGCCACAGCGACGCTGTTGGGCCAAATCTGTCATGATGTTGACCAGCTTATCACGCGGGTCCGTGCCAAGAACGCTGCTGAGCTTCTCTCGTCAACGGAGAGAATCGACAACTACTTACAACAGGTTGTCTCCGTAACAGAGAAGTATGTCGATATCGAAGCCTACCCGCGCTACTACAAAGACCCCGCCGTCAAGCGAGAGCTGATTCAGCAGGGATTACAGTCCTTTGATGAGTATATTGTTGCCAGCACCATCGCGCTCGAAGATGGGGATACCTTCGCGCTTGACGTCGATGTGCAAATGCTTGATGCAGCCAAATATAGAAGATTGGCATGAGGAGAAAAACGCTAATGACTCGTACCATCCGCTTTGGGTTGTCAGCAGTCAGCCTGACAATTGGGTTGGTTGTGCTGATTGTGTTCGTCACTGTGTTGAAACCATCACAGGCTGCACCTGCATCAACGCCAGTTCCCCAGACCAGCATTTCCTGTGTGGGAGGAAGTGAGAAGAATGATTTGATGCAGGATACTGAAATACAGGGAATTCTGCATAATAAATATGGCCTGAATATTCAATTTCAATCTATGGGTTCACTTGCCCAGGCCACCATGTCAACGAGTGAGATCAAACAAAAGGGATTAGATTGCCTCTGGCCCTCTAGTATCGCTTCACAGACAGTCTTTGAAGCGCAACATAAAGCCAGCGAATTCGAAGCCTACCGCGCCGAGACGGTGCTGAGTAGCCCTGAAGTCATTTATGCAGGCCCTAACGGTACGGCAGCGTTGCAGAAAGCTGGCATTGTCACAAAGCGTGGGAACAACTATTTCATCGTAAATATGAAGAAGCTGCTCCTCGAATACGTCCTCAAGGGCAAACAATGGGAGGATCTGGGGGCCCAGCAGTTGCAGGGTCCCATCCAGATTGGCAGCACGAATCCGGTAGAATCGAACAGCGGCTTCATCCTCTACCTGCTGAAGCTAACCATTATCGCGACCAATGACGCGCATAAAAGCCCCAACGTTGCGCAGGCCAAAAGCGTCTTGCCTACAATACGTGCCCTCTACGATGCGCAGGGACTGCAAGCACAAAGCTCAAGCTTTGGCTTTGATCAGTGGCTGAACCAGGGCGGCGAATTTCGCGCCCCGCTTTATTCTGGCTATGAATCGCAGATCATCGAGAAGTCCCTCACATATCCCCAGTTAAAGGACGTCAACGTTCTTTATCCTGACCCAACCGTGTATAGCGATCACCCGATCCTGGCGCTGAACAAGAAATCACAGCGCTTTATCGATGCAATGAAGGACCCGAAGATTCAGCAGATTGCCTGGCGAAAATACGGTTTTCGTTCGGTCCAACTGGGTATCACCAACGTGAAAGACTTTCCCAAACTCCCTCTTGCAGAAACCGTTTCTTCGATTAACGTCCCTTCAGCAGAGGTCATTACACTCTTGAATAACTGCCTGAAAGATAGTAAACAGTGTTAATCTCACTACTGAGAGAGAAAAGAAAGGACGATCAGCGTGGCAGAGGAAAATGCGGTTCCAAGCTTTAAAGTGTCGTTTCCAATGGTTCCCGGAGCAGGCTCTACCGTACAGGTAGCCCCGACTCCCAAGAGTGACGCCGATCCATTCATGTCTCAGTACGCGCAGAGCCAGCAGACCCGGCAGCAGCTTGTGTGTAAGGACCTGCTGGATCCGCAGAGCTATGAGCGAGCGCAACAGTACGCTAAACAACTCTATCCCCAGATGCTGGCAAACACACAGATCATGATGGCCTTTGGTAGTGACTCGGTCGCGGGAATGAACACGCTCATTAACCGTCTCTTAAAAGAGGTCGAACCGGTCGACATTCCCGAACTGACTCAGATCATGCGTCGACTCAATGATGAGATGCGCAAGATACGCCAGAAATACGACGTCAGCAATGATAAGACGCGTGAGAAGCTTGAGAAGTGGGCGCGCGGCATTGGGGGCTTCTTTGGTCGTATGAAATCCCTTCTACAGGCGCTCATGGAAGATGCCATGAAGCTTGAGGAGCAGATTGACCGCGTGAAGAAGGAACTCGTGGGTAGCGAACACCAGATCCTCCGCAATGTCGGCTATTATGACCAGTTGTATCGTAAAAATGAAGAAGAGATTCAGCAGGTTATAGCCGCTATTGCCGTAATGGAGATCATTCGCGACCTGGCAGTTGAAGAGGGACAGGGTATTACTGTTACCTCCCCTACGCTTGATCACCAGCAAGAGGAGCGTAAACGCAACCTGGCCCAGTTTGCCCGTAACATGGAGATAAAGATCGCCGAGTATAAAAACCGCCTTTTCGTCGGGTGGACGACATCTCCCCAGGTCACAAATATGCGCGATCTGGATGTCTCCCTGGCCCAAAAGCTGGATCTGCTGATGAACCTGACGATCCCGGTCATGTTAGGAACGATCCTGCAATGGCGCATGATGATTCAAAGTATGCAGGCCGCGCAATTGGAACAGATCGTTGCCAGTTCTGCAAACGAGTGGCTTACGGCGTATTCTCAGGCGGGAGATCAAATTGTGCCATTGATTGCCAACGCGGTTGAGACGCCTACGCTCACTCCAACAACGATTTCCGCGATGGCCGCCGCAGTTGAGAGGCAATCGCAGGCCATCATTGATGCCTATGAGCAAGGGAAATTACGGCGCGCTGAGAACGACGATGCCATGGTGAAGGCGAGCGAGGTCATTTCTGCCGCCACCAATGAGGTCAGCACCAGGCTCATTGAGCATCAGAGTAAAGTGGTGGATATGCTGGTACGTAAGGCCGAAACGCCTACCCTCCCACCTCCAACACAGCTATAATCCACTCCTCAGTGGATGAACGCTCGAAAGCGTGAATGAAGAGCTCACCACCATTATGGGGACGAGCTCTTCATTCACGCGACTCCAAGCTTCTGTAACACTGATCTCTATGCCCGGACATATGGCAGGCCCTCGAACGGCTTGGCGTGACACTCGTTGTTGGCCAACGCGCCATATAATACTGCCTGTTTAAGCGTATCCATTTCGCCATCAACAAGCGACATAGGGATCATTCTCTTTCAAGTTCCATCACCTTGAATGGCGCGGGAGGCTATTATGCACGCGCTAGCTGCCAAAGATTTCTTTTTTGCTGCATCTCTGCGCGCGGCAGCTCGCTTCTGGCAGAATGATAAGGATCTCCAGGAATTCATGAGCGAACTTTGCGGCTAGCATCGAGCAGATCAGCATAGACAGAAGGCCCCTTTCACATGCTAGAGGGTCTTCTGCCTATGCCGACCTACCTCTGGGGTGGGGATGGCACCACGAAAGGAAAGAGAATCACGAGAAAGCCAGGCATGATGCTTTCTCGTGATTCTCTTTCCTTTCGTGGGCTATCTTGTCGATGGCGAGGGCAAGCTCACAGCCCTGTCTACGACGGATACAGTTTCCATAGGTCGGGGGGTAAAATAGTGTATATCGGAGGATATGCATAGGCTCTCTCGTGCAAGCAGAAGAAATGGAGGAACTGGGCAATGACGGTAACGGAGAATTCCAGGCCGAACATAGGCTTTATCGGCATAGGGCATATGGGAAGTCATATGGTACCCAGGCTGCTACGTGCTGGCTATCACCTGACGGTCTATGATCGCACAGCGGAGCGGGCACGGGCCATGGGCCAACTTGGGGCGCTGGTGGCCGAGACGCCCAGAGAGCTGGCTGCCAGCTGTGAAGTCATCATCTCCTGTGTCACGAATGATAGTGCTCTGGAAGCAGTCATGCTGGCGCCAGATGGTGCGCTGGCGGGAGCGCATGCCTCGTCAGTGATCATCGATATGAGCACCGTTGCCCCGCAGACATCGCGCCATCTTTTCCAGGCCGCGCGAGCAAAGGGCGTGTCGATGATTGACGCGGCCGTCTCTGGCAGCGTGCCTCAAGTCGAACAGGGAAGCCTGGTCATCTTTGTTGGTGGCGAGCGGGAAACGTATGAGCGCTGCAAACCCATCCTTGATGTGCTAGGAAAGCAGAGCATATATCTGGGCTCAAGCGGAAAAGGGACAACCATGAAGCTTGTGGTCAATATGCTGCTGGGCTTGGGCAGGCAGGCTCTGGCGGAAGCACTCGTGCTCGGAGAAAAGGCCGGGCTTGAAAGAGACCAACTCATCGATGTCCTCAAGCAGACAGCGGTTGTCTCTCCTCGTCAACAAGCCGATCTTGAGCACGCGCGGCAGAGGGAGTATCCAGCCGATTTTGCCCTGGCCTTGATGCACAAGGACTTTCATCTCATGCTCGATGAGGCCTTTGAGGTGTCCGCGCCTCTGCCAACGACAGCGGTAGCGCAGCAAATAGCCGCGGCTGCGATGCGCGGCGTGGGCGAAGAAGATGCTTCCGCCATCATCCAGTTTATGGAAGCCTTCGCTGGAATCTCTTGCCCATCCTGAGAATACGGGGCTCATGCAGCCTATCTTTCAGGCTCTGCATTAAGGGGTCGCGGTCAAGCACTACGCCACAGGAGGGACGATATGCCCTTGCGCCGTCGAGTATCCCCAGCAGATCCGTGATTTCGCGTGCCTGCAAACGCTCGTCGCGCACATAATCGCCCTTGAGCTGCTGTACTGGCATGGTGGTCTCGTCAAGGATCGCCCACCCCTTCAGCTAGCCAGTCTCGCTGTCTAAACCACTCGCACAAAGCGTACATCTTTCGGGATGGTGTCGCGGTCCATTCACCCTCTATGGCCTTAACACTTGCTGCTCCTGAAGATCTCTCTGAGCCTGATTAGTATCCCCTAGTTGCGTATAGCAAAAACTGCGCCTATAGAGAATATCTTGCGCGTCTTCATTGGATAACGCCAACGCTTGTGTGAAATCGTTGATGGCTTCTTGCCAGCGGTTTTGAGCTTGATAAGCGATACCCCGGTTATAGAGAACGGTTGGATTCTCCTCTAATGCCAGCGCTTGAGAGAGATCCTTAATAGCAGCTTCGATCCTGTTTTCCTCGAAGGCAAGGATTGCACGATTTGTCCAGGCCGCAACGAGTAAAGGATCTTGTTGAAGGGCAGCTGAGAAAGCCTGGTCAGCCTTCTCGGTATCCTCCTGTGCCATTAAGAGCAAGCCAAGAGTACAATGTAGCTGGGCATTTTCCGGATCCTGCTGCAATCCGCGTTCTACATCCTGAAGGGAGGCGGTGTAATTTCCTTGTTCGTAAAAGATACTGGCGCGATTGATCAAGGCATCCAGATACGTAGGATCAATTTCCAGAACGTAGCTATAATCGGCCAGGGCCTCCTCATCATGACCAAAGAGAGAGTGTACATTGGCGCGGTTAAAGTGCGCTTCAGCATAAGGCGGGCTGTAGAAAACGGATCGTTCATAATCGGCCAAAGCCTCCTCATTACGTCCGAGGCGGCGGTAGAGATTGCCACGCTCCAGATAATATTCGCTATAATAGGGATCCTGGGTAATGACAGCGGTATAATCGGCCAGAGCCTCTTCCAGGGCCCCTATCCCTGCATACACCTGGCCCCTGTTATAGAGCAATACCGAGCGATGCAGCATGTGCTCGCCTGGTTCCAGTTCTTCATCGAGGCGCTTCAGTCCTTCTGTCACTAGACGCAGAGCCTCCTGGAAATTCTTCAGATGAGTCTCGATCAGAGCCAGGCCGTTCTGATTAAAAACCGAGTGAAACGCTCGCTCTTTGGCGTCAGGAAGCAGGCTGGCAATCGCAATCGCCTCGTTAATCCAGGCTTTGGCCAGTAGATGATCACGCCGATTTTCTGGAAGATGACGTGTATAAAGCATTGCAGTGGCATAGGCAGCCTGCATGTGCAGTTTGGCTCTTTTACTGAGTGCGCGTGCCTCGTTGTAAAGCTTCTCCGCCTCCTCGGGGCGCCCCAGGGCAGCAAGGGAGGTCGTCGCTTTGGTCGTAAATATCCAGTAATATTGCTCTTGCTCTGTCCAATTGACGACAGCACGTCCGCGATAGCCAAAGTCGACTGTAGCCTTGTAATAGCCCATGTTAAGACAGTAATCGAGCGCTTCCTGCAGGGCCGCAGCTCCCTGATTGGCGGGAGAACTGCCTCGCTCGCGATGATAAGGGATAGCCCCCAGCTTCAGCGACCATTCATGCTGTTGTTCCAGCCAGTCCGCCCGTTCGTCATGCCACCTCTGGCGCGTAGAAACATCCAATCTCTGATAGGCCAGGCGTTCCAACATGGAATCATTTGTACAGTCAGATGCGATAAAGGCTTGTGCCCAGGCCACATTTTGTTCAGCCGGCACTTGCTCGCTAATTGCCTGCATGCCCAGGGCAAACGTTTCCCCTTGTGGCATGCTTGTTCTGAGATGTTGTGAGAGATCACGTAACGGTTCGTACTCTTCTGGCCATCCCTCGGTATGTTTCAGCAGCCAGCTTTGCCATACTTGCGGGAACTGCCACGTCTGGAGTAGCTGAAGATACTCGCCAGTGTCCTGGGGTTCAACGCGAATCTGGTGGGTGTGATCTGCAAGGGCAGTTTGCAACTGCTCAGGTAAAGGATCGCAGGTTGTGCCAATAACTACAGTCAACGTAGCTGGGTCAGCACGCCTCAAGAGTACACTGAGGAATTCTTGATCCAGTGTATCAGCATCCTGCACATCTTCAAAATAAAGCGAGAGATGACTGTATATCTTCAGGCTAAGGCATCCTTTGAGGAAATCGATGATCCCATGTGCTAAACGCAACGTTCTGGTATGCGAATAAAAGCGTGTACGTTCTTCTGGAATGGCCAGGGAAGTCAGCGTCTCGTGAGAGACAGAAAAGGTCGAACGGAGTTCGGGTGCGATAGAAAGAATCTCAACTGCGTGTGCTCGAACATGCTCGGGAAACTGTCGGTACACCTCAGGAACCAATTGACGCAGCAATGTACAAGTTCCAGTATACGGACCACAGTGATGCCAGTGGCAATTGACCTCATAAGAGGCTCCTGCTTTCAAGGTATTCCATACGTTTTGTCTGCCTCGCCGGGAAGGAGCGATAAGCCAGATGTGAGAAGGCTGTGCTGACATTATAGAACTCCTTTTTCTTCAACATAATCAGGTGAGAGGTTTTTCTCATGACTCATGGCAGATAAGGAACGTTCCGCGGCTCTGCGCGCCTTGCGTTCACGCCAGTAAATCCAGGCGACTACCGCAACTTGTATGCCATTGAGAAGAAGAAACACGCAAGAATCCCAGAAATTGAGATTAAAAGCTGCATGATTCAGTAAATCTGCCACTATACCAGAGAAAATTCTCAATGCGGTTGGTACACCAACAAAGAAAAGAGTACCCAGAGTGAAGAGGTATCCCGCTCCAAAGAAAAAAACATACCAGCGGGCGACCTGTCTATCACGAGGATTCCATGCATCTTCATCCCGTATTTTGTGAGTGAGCTTGAGTAGGCGGTAAATCCGATTCCAGAGATATTGCCACGTTGTTTGTTGAAGATCGACGCAGCGCAAAATATTGGTAAAAACATAGTAGATATCCGTTTGTAGATAGAAATAAAATTGCCAAATAAAACGCAATAAGGTAGAAAAAGCTAGAGCCAGGCAGAAGGCTCCAGGGAATGAGAATGGGTGAGCAGGAGTATAGGTCAGGCTAGCAATGGTAGTCAGAAGGGCGAACCAGAGGAGATCTGCAAGCATACCAGCCAGAAAAGGCAGATAACGTGCCTGGCGCGGCACGCTCCATAAACCTGTTAAATGGGTCTCAAAGACAATGATATAGAGACGGCGGCCTATCCCCAGGCGTGAAGGAATACCCAGACGCCTCCCCGCCAGCATATGAAAGAGTTCATGAACAAGGATGCCGGGGAATTGCCCCAAGAAAAGCCCCAATTCCAGCACGACAAGATAAGGTGAAAAGAAAAGATTGTGATAACCCGGACGCAGATAAGGGAAACGGATCATAACGTAGAGAGAGTATCCAAGGATGGCACTATAGATAATCCAGGCCAATGGAGAAAAGGTGGCCCGACCTATGGACTGCCAGATAGATGATCGTGTGGAAGGAGGCACTACTTCTTTATCTCTGCCATTACGGATAAACTGCAAATCGCCGAGCGTTTGCAGAAAATCTTCTATATCAATCGGTTCTGCATAGCGCTCAAAATACCAGTGTGCTGCCTCTTCAGGACTAACCCCAGATTGCAGCATTTGTAGCAATGCTGCCCCATCTTCCGGAAAAACGGCGTAACTGTCAATATCTTTCCGTCCAACGACTACATCGGGCGAATCCGGCACAAAAGTTAATGGATAGAACGAGATAGGCGTATTGGCGCTCACATAGCCTCCCCAGAATTTCTTTGCTTTCCAGGTGCTACCTATTAGGAAACCTGAGCGCGAAGCGCTAGTCACGAGAGTGACGTTGGTTTCCGCATAAGATCGCATAAGAGACGAGAGAAGCCTTTGCAAACGAGGCTGCAAAGGCTTCTCACCTGATTAATAGATGCACATCCCATAGAGCGGAGTCGACCCAGAAGTCAATTTGACGGCCTGGGTTTTGCGGACAACAATCTTTTTCATAGGTGAGGCTTCCTTTCCATTCGTTTACAAGGCATTTACTATGTTTCTACTGGCAAATGAAGGAAGATGCAAAAATCTGCAATTCTTTTCAAGAGCGAGCCATATATTCCTGCTCTAAAGGACAGTTAGAAAACGGCAATACCTGCCCGCTCCTCAATTGTCTGTAGAAACGGTCTCATTCAGGAGGATACCTGGAAAAGAAGAATTTTACCAGGACAAAGATATGACACCTTCTAGTCAATTTACGCCAAAATCTTCTTCTGCAGCTATTCCCGCAACTAATATATTAAATAAGTGGGTGGAACCAGCCACTTAAAGAGATCTGAGCGCTTGGCTTGACAACTATCACGCCAGTTCTTTATACTATTGAGAACTAATGCGAATTAGTAATGGGCATTATTGCAGTAGCGAGATTGAGAGAGATGGAGAAAAAAGCGGTAGAGAAAAAGCGAACACGTGCAAAGAGAGCTACCAGTTACGATGTCGCCAGGCTGGCTGGCGTATCACAAACCACCGTCTCCTTTGTAATTAACGGCATGATCGCTGGTATCTCTGAGGAGACCCAGGCTCGTGTGCGTGATGCTATTGCTGAGCTAAACTTTCATCCGCATGCAGCGGCGCGCAACCTCGCCCGCCGCGCATCACATACCCTGGGCTTTGTTATTCCTGAAGCCGGAAATCCACACTATTATGAAATGATCCAGGGGGCAAAAGCGTATGCGCAACAGCATGGATATAACCTTAATATACGCATCACCGATTTTCAGGTTGAAGAGGAGCGTGCGGCCCTGCACATGCTTACCCACCAATTAGTGGATGCCCTTATTTTTATCGTCTGGTCTGGCAATGCGCTTCACAGTGAAATTCACAAGGTGTTGCAACAGGACTATCCCATTGTCAATATCACCTTTTACGATGAATTGGACACTGTGCTGATGAAGCAGGCCAGCGGAGAGCGCCAGGTCATCGAGCACCTGGCGGGGCTTGGACATCGACGTATTGGATATATCTATGGAGTTGCCAATCCGCAGATGTCAATGCGCCTGGATACTTGTCTAAAGACACAACAGGAGATGGGTATCCCAGTTGATGAGCGGTGGATCTCTCGCTGCGGCCCAACGCTTGAAGACGGGTACCGCGCCTGCCAGGAGTTACTCGCTCGATGCGTGGGAGAAGAGCGACCGACCGCCCTGGTGGTTGTGAATGACCTCCTGGCACATAGCGTGTATCGGGCATTACATGTCGCAAACATTGCGATACCACAGGATATAAGTGTCATCAGTTTTGATAATACGCCTATTTCTGCTTATATGACGCCCCCTTTAACAACTGTTGACGGGGAATTCAGAAGACAGGGGGAACTGGCTGCCAGGCTCGCCATCGAGCGCATCGCTGATCCCAAACGCCCTCTTCAGCACCTGGAAACGCATGTACAACTGATTGTTCGCGCGTCAACCGGCCCTGCACCCGTGTGAACGTTCTTTGGAGGGCGATCACTTGTATTTGCCTCTTCTCTCACGAGTTCATCATTCTTTGGCGTGGCCCTGTCCTCTGGCTTCTACCTTGATAATGATGACAGAACATATTGTTCAGTGGTGAACAGTATCTAACCACTTTCCTGGTTCAGTAGGATACTGAGCATTGTATTTAGGAAGGATACAAACGCGATGACGATCGAGATTATCCCGGCACGTTTGCGCTGTGAATACCTGGACAATCCGTTGGGCATTGACTGCCGCGAGCCGCGCTTGAGCTGGATTGGGCTTGCGGCACACCCAGAGCAGCGCGGGGCACGCCAGACAGCATATCATATTCTTGTGGCCAGCGACGAAGCAACACTGGCAAGAGACCAGGGAGATCTCTGGGATAGCGGAAAAGTGCACTCCAGGCAGTCGCAGCACATTCCCTACGCTGGCCGGCCCCTTAGTTCAGGACAGGCATGCTGGTGGAAGGTACGCATCTGGGATGCGCAGGGCAATGTCTCAGCCTTCAGCGAGGCAGCCCACTGGGAGATAGGGCTCTTGGAGCCCTCCGACTGGCAGGGGCAGTGGATCGGCATGGCCAATCAAGTTGCGAAACATGAAGCGCATGGCTTGCAGCCCAGTCCCTACCTGCGTACCACCATTACCTGTGAGAAGTCTGTGAGCCGGGCACGCCTCTACATCACCGCCAGGGGACTCTACGAAGCCCATCTCAATGGCCAGCGCGTCGGCAATGCCTGCCTGGCACCGGGCTGGACCGAGTATACGAAACGAGTGCAGTATCAGACCTATGACGTTACTGGGCAGGTACACCAGGGGGAGAACGCTCTGGGGGCCATTCTGGGAACCGGCTGGTACTGCGGGCATGTAGGCTTTGGCCTCAATGGCAAACAGAACTATCATCATTATGGAACGACGCCTCGTCTCCTCCTCCAACTCGTGGTCACCTATACTGATGGCAGCCGCCAGGCATTTGTGACCGATGAAACCTGGAAGGGAACAACAGGCCCCATTCTGTACTCCGATTTCCTGGCTGGCGAGGCATACGATGCGCGTCTGGAGCTTGGACACTGGGACCAGGCGGACTATAACGAGGGGGGAGAGCAGGCATGGCAGCCAGTTTCAGCCTGGGAGCAGGACGCCATTCCGCTGGTTGCCCAGCCGGACCAGCCCATACGTGCGACACAGACGCTGCACCCGCAAGGCATTGAAGAGGTCTCGCCGGGGGTCTATGTCTATGATATGGGACAAAACATGGTCGGATGGGTCCAGTTGCGCGTGCGAGGCGAGGCTGGACAGCGGGTACAACTGCGTTTTGCAGAGATGCGCAGTCCCGATGGGACCATCTATACCGAGAATCTGCGTAGCGCCCGGCAAACCGACAGCTATATCCTCAAAGGCAGTGGCGATGAGATCTTTGAGCCACGTTTCACCTTTCATGGCTTCCGCTATATCGAAGTGACTGGCTATACAGGCATTCCGGACCTCTCCGCCCTTCGTGGCTGCGTCGTCCACTCCGATACCCCACTGAGCGGCACCTTTGAATGCTCGGACCCCATGGTCAACCAGTTGCAAAAAAACATTACCTGGGGCCAGCGCGGCAATTTCCTGAGTATCCCAACCGACTGCCCTCAACGCGATGAACGGCTGGGCTGGATGGGTGATGCCCAGATCTTTATTCGCACGGCCTGCTACAACATGGATGTCTCGGCCTTCTTTAGCAAGTGGATGCAGGATGTCGTCGATGCCCAGGCTGAAAATGGAGCCTTTGGTGAAGTCTCGCCGCGCCTGCTTGTACAAAATGATGCCTCCCCCGCCTGGGGCAACGCGGGCATTATTGTCCCCTGGACGCTCTACCAGATGTACGGAGACCGACGCGTCCTTGAGCGGCATTACACAGCCATGGCGCGCTGGGTACACTATGTTCGCGAGGCTAACCCTGATCTGCTCTGGGTTCACAAGACAGGCAACAACTATGGTGATTGGCTCTCGATTGACGCCGAGACACCAAAGGATGTGCTGGCAACCGCTTATTTTGCTTATGATGCCCTGTTGATGGAGCAGGTTGCAGAGGCGCTGGAGCGACACACAGACGCGGAACAATATCGCACCCTGTACCAAGAGATCAGCGAGGCATTCTGCCGAGCCTATGTCACTGACGATGGGCGCATCAAGGGCGAGACGCAGACCTGCTACCTCCTCGCCTTACGCATGGGACTCTTGCCACAGGCCCTACGTCCGCTGGCAGCAAGCCACCTGGTAGAGGATATTGAGAAGAAGGGCTGGCATCTCTCAACAGGCTTTGTGGGTGTAGGCTACCTCTGCCCGGTGCTGACCGAGGCCGGATACAACGATGTCGCCTACCGCCTCTTGCTCAATGACACCTTTCCCTCCTGGGGCTACTCTATCAAACACGGAGCGACGACGATCTGGGAGCGCTGGGATGGCTGGACAGAGGAGCGAGGATTCCAGGACGTCGGTATGAACTCGTTTAATCACTACTCGCTTGGCTCAGTGGGGCAGTGGCTGTATGAGTATGTCGCGGGCATCAGCGTTGACCCGCAGGAGCCAGGCTTTCAGCACATCTTGATTCGACCTAATCCCAACCCTCGCCTGACGTATGCGCAAGCTGAATTTGACTCGCCGCTGGGAAAAATCGTCAGCCACTGGCAGCAGCATGAGGATATCTTCATTTTGCAGGTGACTATTCCAGCCAATAGCAGCGCCCTGGTGTACGTGCCGCGTGAGAAGGGGCAAGCGATTTTTGAAGGAGGGAGCGCGGCAACAGCGGCCGAAGGGGTAAGCTTTGTGCGCGACGAAGAACATTCTACGGTCTTTGACGTTGTTTCTGGTTCATACACATTTGAGGTAAAAAAGCAAAAATAGCTACTACGAGCAGAAAGGGAGGAGGTGAAGCTGAACTTCACCTCCTCCCTTTCTGCTCCCTAAAAGAGGCGTTTCCGACAGGGGAGAAGCCTATGCTTTTTGTTTCCGATATGCTCCGGGAGATACCCCATAGGCTTGCTTAAACGATTTATTGAAGAAGCTCAGGTCCGCAAAACCTACCGCTTGAGAAATAGTCAGAATCTTTTTCTCGGTCTCAGCCAACATCTGTCGTGCCGTCTGCAAACGAATCTCATTGCGAAACTCCACAAACGTCTTTCCGGTCGCCTGCTTAAATTTTGTTTTAAATGCACTGGGACTCATCCCACTCATCTGACTGACCTGGTCGAGACTCAGCGGGAGGGCATGGTGAAGCGCAATAAACTCACTTATGCGCGCGATAATCTCGCGATCATTGGCGATGGAGGCCAGTGGTTTGTGGTGGCCAGCTTGATAGCAGCGACTCAAATAGATAAACAGTTCGATCAAATACGTTTTGATGAGAATTCGATAGCCATCGGGTTCTTTGAGGAATTCGCGTTCGAGCCGGTTGAGCAGAAACCGCATCTCTATCTGTTCCAGGGGATTGAGTTGAAGGTGTTTGACGAAATGATTGCTCTGTCGCAGAAATGGTTCGACATAGAAGAAATCGACAAAAGACGATACGCGTGAGAGTGTCTCAAACTCAGCTTGAAGGAGCGAGGGATGAAACATCACATTGTAGCCTGCTAAAACATCTCCCGTCACCTGGTATCCATGTTCTTCGCCTGGCTCAATGACAAAGACATCGCCTTCTTTTACGGCAGAAATCTGTTTCTGATAGAGATGCTCACCCCATCCTTGAGAGATCCAGGCGAATTCGACATATTGATGGCTGTGCAGTTCAACCGTTTCTCCTCGCTGCAATTGAAATGGCATCAGATGAAAAGGGAAGGTGCTACAAGCAAAAATACTGTTGTCGTAAAGTGACATAGACACTCTCCTGCGAGCAAAGGACGCCTCTGGCTATTTCACCAAAAAGTTTGTCTGATTCCCCAGGCTTTTACGCTAAAGCCGGGGTATAGTCAGAGTAACAAATTGCTGCCCATTTGAAAAGAGGAGAAAATTACTATGTCCCTGCAATTTGACATCGAGCGTTTCGAGTCAGAGGCGCTCCAACATCAGTTAGGTGACTACTGGTTGCGCGTGGCCGACCAGATTCAGCTCTTTAATCGGTTCGCCTACCTGGAATGGGCATCGGCGCGTATTATCGCTGGCTGGATACCCGCGGCCGAAGAGCTTGAGTGGAAGTGTACCATGGCGAAGATGGTCTGGCAAAATATGACAGTCGCGGATCGCCTCCTGGTACGCAAAAACGAATTATCCAGTAATCGTACTGTTGCGATCCCCTCAAAAAGCCTGCACACCTTTATCCAGGACACCTCGGCCGCAGATGGATTTTTCCCCTTTGTCGCGGGCTGGTTTCTGGAAGTGATCCGGGAACAGATTCGCTGTTATGAGCAGTGCATGGAGGCACTTGATCCAATTTTTGATGCGCCCACGCTAGAAATGCTGCAAGAGTGCCTGCCGAAAAAGCAGCAACAGGTAAAGTGGGCAGCCGAGCTGATTCATGATGCCGTGAAAGAGTCGTCGATGCTGGAGGCGGTGAATCGCTGGCGCAAATACACCAGGCAGTATCTCCTGTCTCTTGGGGGACTTGATGAGAAAGAGGAGAGCCTCGTCGAAAAACCCGCGTGTCCAATCAGTGAGCCTTACGGGCCTGCCCCTCGCAAGCGCTCAAAGCCACAATGGTTGAAGCCCGGTGATCTAGGGAATCCCCCTGAAGAGTTCGCGAATAACCTGAAAACATTTATGTGGCACTATGCGACCGAGATCCAGGTGCTAGATCCCATGTGCTATATATTTTATGGCGTGGACAATATGCCATTTGAATTTTATCTTGATCTGAGTCGCCATATCTGGGACGAGTCGCGTCATCATTTGATGGGAGTTCGCCGTTTACGACAAATGGGATATGATCTGAAAGATGTTCCTCTGCCCTATGGGGAGGATGCACAGCAGGAATTGGAGCATTATTACAGCAGCCTGACCATGTTTGGCGAAGCCTGCTCCTTCAACCGCAAACGAGACTCCATGCAGGCATATTATTCCAGAGGTGATATCATTTCCGGCATGACCGCTGAAATAGATATCATAGATGAGCGCTCGCACGTCCGCTTTGGCAAGAAATGGGTACCACAGCTCTACAAGCAACGTCTCGGGGACAACAGCTCTCTGGAAGAGATCAGAAGCAAGCGTATGAGAGCCTTCATTGACAGCGACGAACGCAATTTTGGTGATTTGACCGAAGAAGAGAAAGATCGGCTGAGTCACGCGGCCTTCTGCGGGAAAATTGAGTTCAAATATTTGAATTTTGAACGTCCATAGGTGTGAAAACTACCCCTGAGCTAGAACGGCGCAGCCGACCTTATTTGAAGACTACACGGATTCGTCACGGATTGATGAAACGTACATGAAAGTGAAGAAGGAAGCTCTGTGACAGACACTCCCGCTCGCTTGTAACAATACCCGGATCGATAGGTCGTTCCCAGCAGCGCTAGTGAGGCAACTTGCGTTTACGTTCGATGACAAGATGGGTAATTTCCTCTAATTTTGTCTGGGACCAGACCGCGAAATGGTCCCAGGGGCTTGTTTGCCAGTCGTCAACTGGGTGGGAGCCTGGCAACCAAGAGGGAATATCGATGAGCAGGTAGTCTGCCAGACCTAATACAAATGGTTCATAGAGCTTGCGCATCTCCGCAAGTTGTTGTTCCGCATCCTCCCGGCGAAACGTAAGGCTGAATGATCCCAGGATATCTCGTAGGCGGCGGAAGTCTTCTGAGGTGAGGCGATTATATGCAGACTGTCTTGGCGATGTGCCGTAAATTTGTGCCAGATCGACTGCTGTATGGCGAGCAATAGCGAAAAGAAAGCGAGCGGTGGGAATATTGATACCATCAAGGCCGACGAGGAGGAGCGCACAAATATCGAGCATGGTGGTGAGGGCTGCCAGCCAGGACTGCCGTTCATGCTGGGAGCGATAGTGGAGCAAAGACGGGTAAGAGAGGTGGCTCTCCAGGATATCGGCACACCAGAGTTCCCATGTGTGGAGCACATCGCCCATCTCTTCCTCGTTTGCCTGCATGTTGTGCTGACGGTGGAGCCACTCTATGGCGTGAGGGGGTGAGCCAGCATGGGCATCCAGCAGGGTGATCTGGGCTTCGCGCCGTGAAAATGCTTGGTAGACAACGGGGACATAGCCAATGATGAGTGCCAAGAAGCCGAAGCCAATTCCAGCCTCGGTCACCGCTAGAAAGCGGGTGAATACTGTATCCGGCCTGACATCACCCAGGCCGAGCGTAAAAAAGGTTGATCCACTCATGTAAAGGTAGGTTTCGAACGTGGCAATTTTCTCTGGTGCAATAATAGATGATGAGATCCCCCATTGAATCAGCGCAAATGACACGATTAATCCTATCGCCCAGGAAGCAAGCATAAACAGCAGTAACAGCGGGCCAAAATAGCTGAGATAGACCTCTCGCATGCCACTAGAGCGCATAAAGCGCGCAACCGTGACCCATCCTGTCCAGAGACCATTGTGGATAATGAGAGAGAGCTTGATTCTGCGTTTGATTCTGCGTGGCAGAACCATCGTTTCAAAACTATCGAACAAAATACTCAACAGCAATAACAGCCCAAAAAGAACTGCGAAGATACGCATTGCCTGGTTCCTTTCTCGTCTGCTCCTTTTGCTTCCACACGCCTGGAAACTTGCTTGCCTTCTATCTATAGTCTAACAAGTGAGGTGGTTTTTGGGTTATTGTGCTGTCAACAGGATATGTCTACTGAAGCACCTGACATGCAATCGCCTGAGCATATGCCAATGATTGCTGCTGGAGGCGAAGCTCGCTTCCCACCCCCTCAATGTCGCCTCGTTTTGTTGTGGTATCTATACTGATCCTGTTATCGCTAGTGATATAATTGTCATGCATACCGCATTTGCCGAACGGAGAGAGAGAAAAAGAAAGAACCACGATGTATCACGCATGGTTGAGGATAACGAATGTATCTATTACGTGTAAAAAACATTTATGATGTAGGGAATGATTATTATACGATCCATATTGAGGATCACGGTATAAATTCACACAATCGAGAAGTTCGCCAATCTGTAAAGGACGCATTTGCTACCTTGCGCAAAGTCATCAATGCCTATCGCCTCCTCCCTGAGTATGCTGCGCTATATCGTACTGATGAACGATATAGTGTCAAGGGTAATTACTGGTGTTTGCACAAGCAATTGCTCTTACACTTTGCAACCTGGCTAGAATTTTCAGCTCCACTTGAAACATTGTTATGGGAGGCCAGGATGCGCGCAGAACAGCAATATTCTAGCTTTCAAGCGCCACATCAGGTCTCTCGGGCTGGTATAGATAATGCATTGCGCTTCTTTGGCCTGGATCATACAGCCACGCAAGAGGACCTGAAACGGCAGTATCGCCAGCTTGTCAAACGCTATCATCCAGATACAGGCGGTGACGAAGCAAAATTCAAAACACTCCAATATGCCCATACTCTCTTGAAAACGTACATGAAGTCCGGTTCTCTTGTTGGCTAGAAAAAAAGATCACGATCAGCCCATCTGGGAGAACGGCTCGTGGCGTGAAGCAAATCATGCCCTGTATCGAGCGTGCCATCTTTCTCATTGTCCAGAGAAGGCGAGTGTTTCTCCTCGCAGCCGTTGTACGTCGCGCATGGGAGGGATGCCAAAGAGGCTTCTGTACTCGCGATTGAAGTGGGAAGCGTCCTGGTAGCCGACACGATAGGCCGCTGCTTGAGCATCGAGGTCTTCGCCCAACATCAGACGACGAGCTTCTTGGAGCCGCAACCGTTTTTGGAATTGCAAGGGACTCATCGCCGTGACCTCCTTGAAGTGGTGATGCAACCCGGAAACACTCATGCCAAGCTCGCGCGCGAGATCCTCGATACACAGTGGCTGGTCAAAGTCCTGGCGAATACGTGCGACAGCTCTCGTGATGTCGGAGGTGTATCCTCCCATTATTGCCAGGTGGCGGAGCCGACCACCCTGCTCTCCCATGAGAAGACGATAGACGATTTCCCGTGTAATCAACGGCAGCAGGACTGGTGCTTCGGTAGGGGCATCTAGGAGACGGACGAGCCGCACGGCAGCGTCCAGCACATTTCCATCCAGCAGACTCACATCAATGGCTCTCGCATCCGCTTGCTTTCTTGGAGAGGTGTACCCAGCCTCAAGCAGAACCGAACTGACGAGAGTTGGGGGGAGTTCCAGGCGTAGGCTGAGGTAGGGCTGGGCTTTCGAGGCTTCCAGAACCTGGCTGATGCTGGGAAGCTCGATGGTGGCCAGCAGGTAATGCAAGGGATCGTATCGATAGCGGCTCTCGCCGAGCAGAACCTCTTTGCTGCCCTGAGCAATCACGCACAAGGATGGCGTGGACACCCCATGTAACGGCTCCGTTGGCGCGGAGGCGCGGGCCAGGTGCAGCCCAGGGAATGGTTGGACCACCCCATCTTCGCGGATGACCCGTGAGACGCGCTCAACCAGTTCTTCGTGGTTGGCCTGGATTCGTTGGACCTCGCGCTCTGCAGGCTTGTGGATCATGGTACTCATCAAAACCTCTTCTCTTGTTGTTTTCTCGCGCCTCTTCAAGATTTGCAGAATCAGACAATCATTTGCGACAATCATTCTATCACTCAGGGCGCAACGCTGGCTACGGTCTGTTCGGAGCCTTAGCGTGGGATGACCCAACGTATCAGCCTACACCTCCCACCCACCACACAAGGAAGAGCCAGAAAGCCCCTGGATAAATCACAGGGGCTTTCTGGCTCGTTTCCTGTAACATCTCCTATAAAGTCGATTTCGACTAGCCGCTAGAGAAAAAATAGCCGAGCCTAAAACCTGGACCCACTTCCTGCGTATGTTAGGATATGATAATCATAATCATCTATACGAATACTAAGGAGAAGCGGCGCTATGCAGAGCCAGGAAGGCGGCCACGTGCCACAAGAACAGACTCCATTCGAGGTTCGTGCGGTAAACAGAGATCCGCGCGAACAACATGAACAACATGAAATACCACGATCCGACGATGCGGAACACGGGTATGAGGAAGGCTACACGGGCCAATATACAGGTGATAGCTGGTTTCAGGAGGGAGAGAAACTGCAATCGCGGCCGCCACAGCAACGCGGCGCATTCAACATCTTTCTCATCCTTGGCGCGCTATGTGTCGCCATTATCCTCAGCAATATTCTCGGTTTCCTGGGAAGCTGGATCATGTGGACGGGCCTCGTTGTGCTCATCCTGGTGGGCGTGTATCTGGCTATCCTCAACTGGCGCGTCGTCACGCTCCCGCAGCCAATGGAGACATTCCAGGTACAGGAACGCGCGCGGCTGATCCTTAACAACGTCTCCGGCAACGTCACCATCCGCAAGGGCGACCAGAACGCCGTAACGGTCTTCCCCACCAAGCGAGCCAGCGGGATTGGAATGACGCTTGAGAAAATGCGCATCGATTACCAGCAACAGGGCGATGTCATCGCTATCACCAGCAACGCCAACTACTCCCCATTCCAGTTTGGCATGCGCAACTTCGACTTTGAGATTACGGTGCCGCGGAACTGCGATATACAGTTGAAGACTGGCTCCGGCAGGATCAATGCCCAGGGTGTCAGTGGAGAGGTAAGGATGCACACCGGGAGCGGAGCCATCGATGCCCGTGAGATGCAGGGACAGATTGACCTCTCCACGGGCAGTGGAGCCGTTGATATCGCTGACCTGGATGGTCGCATCAATATACGCACAAGTAGTGGCGGAATGACCGCCCACCAGGTTCGAGGCGAGGTCCTGCTCAAGTCGAGTAGCGGGCGCATCTCGGCAACATCTATGGATGGTCGCGTAGAACTCAATACAGGCAGTGGCGAGATCTACGTCATACAGTCCACGCTATCTGGCAGAGCCATCTTCAAGACTGGTAGCGGGACAATCAACTTCGGGGGCGCGCTCGATCCGCTCGGCACATACCAGTTCCGCACCGGGAGCGGTGAAATCAGCCTGACCCTACCACCCCAGTCCGCGTTTAACCTCGACGCGTCAACCGGCTCCGGCAAAATCACCAATGAGTTTGGCGGTAACGATGTCGGCGGTGGTCCACATGCCCAGATCAAAACCAAGACCGGCAGCGGTCGTATCACCATACGGAGCAGCTAGTATTACCGAATTAGCGGAGGGGAAGCCCGGTCATGGATGCCGGAGATGAACCTCCGCGGCTCGAAGCTTACCAAAACCTCGCTCCGGCGAGAGTCAACGCCACTTCTCCAGTGCAAGGCTCGTCCAGGAGCCTCCTGGCCAGCTTAAGCATTAATTCGTGGCAAAACTTCTTCAACCAGTAAACGCAATGACGTTGTATCAGGAAATCCCTCATTTTTTAACTGGAAAGATACCACACCCAGATCAATAAATGGCTTGAGCTTCTCTATAATCTGTTTGGGTGTACCAATCAAAGAATTGGGGGAAGAGATATGCGACACATCCACGCTGCTCATATCGGTCCCTTCAGGCACACACAGGCAGCCGCCAAACCAGCTTCTGCGTAACGTAGCTGGATCGCGGCCAACAGCAGCACAGGCCTTTTCGCTTTCTTTCACCAGGTCACGATAGTGTGCGATATCTTCATGTGAAATATTCCATTCGTCGGCGTGCCGCGCAATCAGTCGGAGCATACGTGGCTGCTCTCCACCAACCATAATACGTGGCAATGGATCAGGCTTTGGCTCACACGCAGCATTGATAACGCGATAATGTTTCCCCTCCACAGTGGCTCGGGGTTGGGTCCAGAGAGCTTTGAGAATAGTCAGCGTCTCTTCCAACTGCTCCACTCTTACGCCAGGTGTTGGATAAGGAAAACCATAGGCATCGTACTCTTCCTGATGCCAACCAGCACCGATACCAAGGATGAAGCGTCCTTCACTCATATACTGAGCAGTTGCCGCCATTTTCGCCAGCAAGGCTGGATTGCGAAACGACTGAGCAAGCACAACATTCCCAAAGTGAAAAGAGGGATAACACGCTGCCATGTAGGTCAGGGCCGTCCAGCCCTCCAGGACCGGAGCATCCTGGAACTGCAAATGATCGACATACCAGATCGAGTGAAAATGCCCGGTGACAATATCCAGACTCTCGCGAATCCGTTTGAGGTAGATTTCACGTGTCATACCTCTGCCAGGTAGAGCGGGGAGTAATAAGCCAAACTCAATGGATGACATATATCTTCCTTCTTTCAAGATTTATAGATTGCCTGTTATCGTATCACAGAGAAGCCCAACGCTGGAGACAGGCACCAGGGCTGGTGCTGCCGTTGGTGAGCATACGCAGCTTTTCAATCTCAAGTGCCTGATACACCTGCATGGCCTGATTGCAGTAGAAAATGCCTCCCCCATCACTGACGATTGTCTTGGGCACACCCTCAAATAACGCGGTTCCGTTCAGACCATCACTCTCTCGACGAAGAACTCTTCAACGTCGAGAGAGTGATGGTCGTAGGCGTTCGTGGGAGGAACAGTAGTACTATTTCATATGTGATGACGATCCCACGCTGGGCCAGAAGTTCCTCAACATCGCGAAAACTGAGTGAGAAGCGGTAATACAGCTACATTACCAAGTCGACAATACGCCAAGAAGGCCTCTACGCCCCTCGTCCAATACGCATCAACGTAAGCAAAAGCCCACTGCCATGTGGGAGGAAATCAATTCACATAGACGTGGCGCCCTTGATTTTTGCGGCCTGTTGGCTTACTATTTGACCAGAATAATTTTTTGAGTCAACAAGTCATTTGCTCGTATCGTCACTCTTGTGTGACGATACGAGCATAAGGGAGATCATGGAAACCAGAAGCAAGATCACTGATGGAACGTCAAACAACAAAGGGATACCTGCTCAGCCTGATGAGCGCATGCTTCGCGAACAGCGTCTGCTCGATGTCGCGAGCGACCTGCTGGTGCGTTGGGGCTATCGGAGGACCACCCTTGACGATGTGGCTCGCGAGGCAGGTGTGGGCAAAGGCACGATCTATTTGCACTGGAAGGACAAAAAGGACCTGTTTCGTGCGGCCATCTGGCGCGCCAACCACCAGGTCAGTGAAGACCTCAAGCAGCGGATTGCCGCCGATCCAGAGGGGGGGTTACCGCATCGGCTGTGGATGCATAGTATGCTTGCTGCCCTCACCAATCCCCTTGTCGCGGCGCAAATCCGGGGTCAGTCAGATCTCTTTGCCGGGCTCATCGACACGTTTGATCCAAAGGCCCGCGAGCAACTGGTGGGCCATGCCGACACCTACGTAGCTCAACTGCAACAGGCTGGACTGATTCGCACGGATCTGCCAGTTCCGGTCATCACGTATCTGCTCGCCTCCCTGAAAATGGGGCTGATCTCCGCGCCTGAGCTTGTCAGCCAGAAAAACATGCCATCTCTGGAGCAACTCGCTGTGGCACTCAGCGACCTGTTACGCCGCTGGTTGGAGCCAGAACACCTCCCAAGCGATACGGAAGCAGGAAAACAGGCTCTCGGCGAGTGGCTAGAGCAATTCAACAGTATGGAAGGATAACGTGAGAAATATGGACACGATGAACACCAACCAGAATCTTGTCCAGTTGGGGCGCGTCACCACGGAAGGCGACGACCTGTACTATGAAGTGCGTGGCCAGGGACAGCCATTCTTGATGATCCCAGCCGCCGGCGGGGATGGAGATTATTATGCAGCGGTGGCGGATCTGCTCTGTGACAAATACAAAGTCATCACCTACGACCGGCGTGCCAATGCCCGCAGCACCATGCATGAGCCGCAGAATTTTGAGATCAGCCAGCAGAGCCGGGACGCCGTGGCCGTTCTCCACGCAGTCGGTGAGACCTCCGCGTTCGTGTTTGGCAACAGCAGCGGCGCGGTCATTGCCCTGGACATGGCAAAAACCCAACCGCAGGCGGTGAGGGCGGTCATTGTCCATGAACCACCGGTTCCAGGAGTGTTGCCGCTCCCGCAGGCCAGAAAATGGCAACGTCGCTTTGCGAGCGCCTATCTGACAGCCTTTCGCTTTGGCTCGTATGTGGCTGCCACCCAGTTTATGCTTGGCGTTCGCATCCCCATGCTCAAAATAGCCCAGGCTCAAAGGAGGTCGAACGAGTACACTAGAAGCCGCCGAGAACAGAGTGGGGAACACCGCCTCAACGTCAAGGTTGGCGTCGAGTTCCTGGTGAAAGGGGAATTGCTGCCCGTGACGAACTACCTGCCAGATGTTGAACGGATCAAGCACAATGGCGTCAAGGTCTTCATGGCCGTGGGAGAATGGGCTCGCTCAAGAAAGACCTGGCACCTCCAGGTGGCTCACATCCTGGCAGAACAGCTTGGCTGCGAACTGGTGACGTTTCCTGGCCATCATGGTTCGTATGAGGATATGCCGCAGGAATGGGCTGCCACCCTGCGCAGGGTATTGCACCAGGCCGAAGCCTAACCTGGTAAATCACCCAATCCAAAGGGTGGCAAAAAGACGGAGACGCAGTTTCTTTTTTCCTTTGCAGTGTAGAAGGACATGCTAAATAAGGATACATACTATACAAGAAGAGGTCGTATTTTCTTACCATAGTGTCGCCTCACCGCATTGAAAAAGCGCAGGATTGGAGCGTACAATTTACCTTAACGAATACAATTGATAGCAATTTCAGTAGAGAATCCTGCAGGAGGTTGAAGATGTTTCGTTGCCTCAATACGGGTGCATTGTCATTATCTGTGCATGTTGAGGAAGCACTGGGACTAGCGTCTCGCCATGGTTTCGCGGGCCTGGATCTTCCTATCGGTGAATTGTTTCGACTCGCGGAAGCATCATCTGTGCAAGAGGTAAAGGATCTCTTTCATTCGACAGGAGTGTGTGCTGGGAGTTGGGCACCACCGGTTGATTATTATGGGGACGAAGCGTCGTATCGTGCTGGATTAGAGCTACTCCCAGCATACGCGAAGTTCGCTCAGGAACTGGGGAGTCCCCGGTGCTGTACCTGGGTTAAGCCTTTCTCGGATACACTAGAGTATGAAGCCAACCTGGAATTCCATATACAACGCTTGCGGCCAATTGCGCGCATCCTTGCTGATTATGGCTGCCGCTTCGGGTTGGAATTTGTTGGGGCGAAGACATTTCGGGCCGGTCATCGCTATGAATTTATCTCTACACTTCAGGGGGTTTTAGACCTTGGTGAACGCATCGCCACAGGGAATGTAGGACTACTGCTTGACAGCTTCCATTGGTATACCTCGCATGGTTCATCTGAAGATCTCACATATTTAAGCATTGATCAGGTGGTCTCTGTTCACTTGAATGATGCCCCTGATCATAGGAGCGTTGATGAACAGATAGATAATCAGCGCCTTCTACCAGGCACAAGTGGAAAGATCAATATCGCTGATTTCCTTCAAGTGTTGAAGCGTATGCACTATGAAGGTCCTGTTGTCGTTGAGCCATTTAATGCTGAATTGGCGAAGTTGCCTGCCGATGAGAGAGTGGACGCCGTCAAACAAAGCCTGGACAAGGTATGGGCGCTGGCTGGCCTCGCGTAAGCCACGAGGAATAGAGCCGACATCAATACATAACATTCTCAGCTACCTTCATATCCATCAACTGCTGTAACTTCGCTAGCGTATCCGTTTCGGGCAGCGGTGTATAGATCATGATTTTGAGTTCGGGCGTGGTAGGCACCTGTAAGGTTGTATGCTCAAACATCAGGCGTCCTACAAGCGGATGCTCTATGCCTTTCTGTGCATCGGCTCTACCGCGTACCTCGTGACGGGGCCACCATGCGCGAAACTCAGGGCTTACGCGCTGTAAGTCGGTGATCAAGCATTTGAACCATTCTTCATCGGCATAATACGCACTATCAGCACGAAATTCCGCCAGCACTTTCTGCGCTACCTGCTCCCACTTAGGGTTGTATATATGAAGACTCATCGGATCAGCAAAAATACGCCAGACAGCATTATATTCATATGGCGGCACCGACCTCGACAGCAAAAAGACATCCTCAGCAGTGGCGTTCCAGGCGAGATAATTCCAACGACGACCAATGACGAAGGCCGGAGTAGGATTGAGCGAGTCAAGCACACGGCGTAATGCAGGGCTTACCTGTTCATGAGATGCGTGCGTATCGACGAGGTGTTGCTGATCGGCAAGTAAGAAAAGATGGTGCCGTTCGGCGAGCGTGAGTTGTAACGCATCAGCAATGCTATGTAGCACCTCGCTTGAAGGGTGAATATCGCGTCCTTGCTCCAACAGGGTATACCAGGAAACGCCCACATTCGCTAGCTGCGCCACCTCTTCGCGCCGCAATCCTGGGGTGCGCCGCCTCCCACCACGTATCAACCCGACCTGTTCAGGCGAGAGGCGCGTACGCCGAGTGCGTAGAAAATCCGCCAGGTCCTGTCTGCGTTGTTCGTCGCCCATCATCCTCTTCGCTCCTTATCCTGCTAGTCTCAATCATATGATAAAGCGGCTCTGGTTATACGATAGCCATCATGTCATACTCCTCAGTGTATCACACATCGTGATTGTCATCGTTTCAACGAGAGAAAGAGGAAATTTTCTATGGTATCGCATTCAGCGAATAAACATAGTAATCTGCCAGCCACAGCCGCAGGAACATTCACCATGGCCGAGGATCTGACGGTTACCCGCATGGGGTACGGCGCGATGCAGTTGGCTGGCCCGCACGTGTTCGGCCCACCCGCCGACCGCGACGCTGCCGTGGCTGTACTGCGCGAGGCAGTGGCGCTGGGTATCACGCACATCGACACGGCCGACTTCTATGGCCCGCACGTCACCAACCAGATCATCAAGGAAGCCCTGCACCCCTATCCCGACTCGTTGCACATCGTCACCAAGGTCGGAGCGTTGCGAGACGCCGAGGGGAACTGGCCGCAGGCGCTAGCTCCCGAGCAGCTACGCCAGGCCGTATTCGACAATCTAGACCACCTCGGACTAGACGCACTCGACGTCGTCAACCTGCGCGTTGGGGGGCTTGACAGACCCACTCCTGGCTCGATCGCCGAACCGTTCACGGTGCTCGCGCAACTGCAGCAAGAAGGACTGATCAAGCACCTCGGTCTCAGCACCGTGACCGCCGAGCAGATCGCCGAGGCCCAGTCCATCGCGCCGATTGTGTGCGTGCAGAACTTCTACAATATCGCCAACCGGGCCGACGATGAGCTGATCGACTCCCTCGCCGCACAGAGTATCGCCTACGTGCCCTACTTCCCGCTCGGTGGCTTCTCCCCTCTTCAGTCCGACAAGCTGAGATCAGTCGCCACCCGTCTCAACGCCACACCGATGGCCGTCGCGCTGGCGTGGCTGCTACAGCGCTCACCGAACATTCTGCTTATCCCAGGGACCTCATCCGTCGCGCATCTGCGCGACAATGTCACCGGTGCCATGCTGACCCTTTCTAAGGACGAGTTGACCGAGCTGAACAGCGTTGCCTCATGAGCACGACCACCGTGAAACCTGCGATCGGGTTCATCGGCCTGGGCGACCAGGGACTCCCTATGGCAACCGCCATCATGGGTGAGGGCTCTCACTTTCCAACCACCCGCCAGCAGATGGCGGGTGGTGTCACCGCATCGCCTGAAACGCTTGGAGAGAGCGTGTATTTCAGGCGATGGTTGTTGGATCTGGTGGGTGCTTGCCCTGGTTTCCCTATTCATCGGCAGATCCGGTGAGGACTTGACGAAAGAGGCAAGACCGAAAGAGGCATTGTTAGAAAACCCTACTCTCAAGCCATGCAAACAGTGATTCCCATTTCTTGTAAGTGCATCACCACATCGGTGGGAGCGTCGCGATCAGTGACCAGCGTCTGCATAGTTGTTATTGGCGTGATCGAATGGAGTGCGACTTTGCCAATTTTCGTGTGGTCTGCGAGGATGATGGTTTGTTGCGCGCGCTGCATCGTCAGGCGGTGTGTCAGGGTTTCCAGTTGATTGGGGCCCGTCAGCCCATAAACGGGGTGCAGGCCAGTAACACCGAGAAAGGCCTTCTCCACATAGATCTGACTCAAGCTCTGCTCAGCAAGAGGGCCAACCAGAGCAAAGAATTCGTCCAGCTGTAAACCGCCGGTCAATGTTAGCGTAATTCCCTTTGTGCCCGCCAGTTCCATGGCGATATTGACAGCATTCGTCACTACCGTCAATGGTTGGATCTGGGTGTGACGGATAGCGCGTGCCAGGTAGGTCGTTGTGGTGCCTGGAGAAAGCGCAATGGTATCACCTGGTTGAATCAAATGTAGGGCTGCTTGCGCGATTCGCGTCTTCTCTTCGACCTGTCTACTCATATTCGTTTGAAACGTAAGCTCATGGCCATAAGCGCTATAGGACAACATGTCGATGAGAACAGCACCTCCGTGAACGCGGCGAAGCAGGTTCTGCTTTTCCAGGCGCTCTAAATCACGCCGGATCGTAGAGGTGTTTACCTCTAGTTGACAACTCAACTCTTCTGCATCAACTCGTCCAAGACGACGTAATTCCTGTAAGATAAATTCGGCTCGCTTTGCTCCGTTGGTCATGTTCCCTCTCGTGGTGCACATTCTCAGTGGGGCCATTATAGGTCTCCCTTGACCACAAGTCAAGATTCACGCATATTTTGTAGTAATTCTTCTAAAATCGCGCAATATTTTTGCACGAATGTGCATTGACAGTGACTAATTGACGCATTATACTGGGAACAGAACGATATGATCACATCTTTAAAGTAGAAAATGGAGCTTAGATCTTCTATGAAAGTGTTAGTCACTGGTGGCACCGGCTATATTGGCTCACATACAGTGCGAGAACTAACAGCCCGCGGCTATGATGTGGTGGTGATTGATACGCTGGAGAGAAGTAGCAGGCAGACAATTGGTTCACTCCCCTTCTATCAAGGAAGTATTACCGATGATGCGTTTCTTGAGCGCGTCTTTGCACAGGAGAAGCCCGGCGCAGTTATTCACTTTGCCGCCTACAAAGCGCCGGGTGAGTCGATGCTCGAGCCAGAAAAATATTTTCGTACCAACGTTGGCGGGAGCATCTCGCTGCTCGAAACAATGGCTCGCCATCAGGTGCGCTTCATTGTGTTTTCGTCCAGTTGCTCTGTCTTTGGTACCCCTACGCAACTGCCCGTCACGGAAAATGCCCCGTTCAGCCCAGAGAGTGTGTATGGCGAGACGAAGCTGATGGGCGAGACCTTGCTCAGGTGGTTTGAGAAAACGCGAGGCATTCGCTATGCGGCGCTGCGCTATTTTAATGCATCAGGCGCCTCGCTCGACAATGTAATTGGAGAAGACTGGGACCGCACACAGAATCTGATTCCCCTGGTAATGAAGGCGGCGCTGGGTGTTACCCCATCGATCAAGGTGTTTGGCACTGATTATCCTACTGCGGATGGGACGGCTGTGCGTGACTATATTCACGTGGTGGACCTGGCGATTGCGCATGTGAAAGCGCTTGAGTATATCCAGCGGACCAATACCAGCGAGGCCTATAATCTGGGAACGGGCGTGGGCAATTCGGTCCAGGAGGTGATCAATGCAGCCAAGCGTATCAGTGGTGTTGA
Organism: Ktedonobacter racemifer DSM 44963; assembly: GCF_000178855.1. Classification (GTDB taxonomy): domain Bacteria; phylum Chloroflexota; class Ktedonobacteria; order Ktedonobacterales; family Ktedonobacteraceae; genus Ktedonobacter; species Ktedonobacter racemifer. The sequence continues at coordinate 702,470 of NZ_ADVG01000003.1, forward strand.
CTTCAAGGTAGAATATGTTCCACGCCGCCCTGGCGATCCTGCGGCAGTCTGGGCTGATTGTCACAAAGCAGAAAGTGAGCTGGACTGGAAGACCCAGTATGATCTGGAAGTCATTCTGCAAACGGCCTGGAGGTGGCACAGCACGCATGTGCAGGGTTTTCGTAACTGAGCACATGCCACCTTCAGAGACCAGGGGGCATCCCAACCACTATCCAGAAGACATTGCCTGAGATATTCGGTAGAGCGTTCCTTCTCATTATGTATGGAGTATGCTATGACACTACCCCCAACAGCGCACCAGACAGAAGCTATCTGGGAAGAGCGCTGGCATCCACTACGTGAGGAGTGGGTGGTTATCGCCGCCCATCGGCAAAATCGTCCCTGGATTGGCGCAACGGTCGAAAACACAGCCGCCTCTGTCCCATCCTATCTTGCAGATTGCTATCTCTGTCCCGGCAACCAGCGTATCAGTGGTCAGAGCAATCCGCATTATGAACGGACGTTTGTATTTGATAACGATCATCCCTGTGTTGGTCAGGATGCGCCCGACGAATTGACTATTCCTGCACCCCCTAACCGCGTACGCCGCGCCCAGGGACATGCACGGGTAATCTGTTATAGTCCATTACATAATTTGACGCTTGCCGAGATGCCCCTTGCTCATATCACTGAAGTGGTCCAGGTCTGGCAACAACAAACGCTGGATTTGGGCAAGCGCGATGATGTGAAGCACGTGCTCTGCTTTGAGAATAAGGGCGAGGTGGTTGGAGTCTCCAATCCACATCCACATGGCCAGATCTATGCAACCAACTTTGTGTTTAAGACAATTGAGCAAGAATTGCAAGCCTCGCAACGCTACCTGAATGAGACCGGGCGTAGCCTCTTTGCGGATATCATTGCCGCTGAGCAGACCGATGGTCGGCGTATTCTTTTTGAAGATGAGTATAGCATTGCGTTTGTCCCCTATTTTGCTCGTTATGCGTATGAAGTTTATCTCGCACCAAAGAGAGGCGTTCCACATATTCACGCCTTGACCGACGCGGAAACGGCTTCTTTGGCACAGGCACTCAAGCAGGTGACGGTGCGTTTTGATAACCTCTGGCAGATGCCCTTTCCCTACGTGATGCCGTTGCACCAGGCCCCCTGTGATGGTGGAGACTATCGCGCCTATCACTTCTTCATTGCCTTTCACCCACCCTTGCGACGCCCAAATGTGCTCAAATATCTAGCTGGCCCTGAAATCGGAGGTGGAAATTTCATCAGCGACACGTCCCCGGAGGCGAAAGCCGCTGAACTGTTGGCTCTACCAACGACGCATTATCGAGAGTTGCGAGGTGTGAAATGATCGCAAATGCAGCCAGGCTCCTGGCCCAGTTACGCACTATCCATGCCGCCATTCGTGACGCGGTGGTGACTGTTTGCGAGCAACAGGCCATTGAGCAACTCTCGCTGGTGGTGGCGGAACAGGCCGGTGATACCATTTTCGCCATTGATCGCATCTCTGAAGAGGTCTTGATCGAACATTTCAGCGTCCTGTCCCAGGAACGCTCATTTGTGTTAATCGCAGAAGGCCTGGGTGAGGATGGAATCATGACTTTTCCTGCGGGAACTGCGCCTGACGAGGCAGAGTTACGTATCATTATCGACCCCATTGATGGGACACGAGGGTTGATGTATCAGAAACGTGCGGCCTGGATTTTAACAGGGGTGGCTCCTAATCGTGGTCCCCGGACCGGTCTCCACGATATCGAGATAGCGCTTCAGACAGAGATCCCGCTGGTCAAGCAGCACCTGAGCGATACGCTCTGGGCTATTGCGGGCCAGGGCGCGCATGGCGAGCGCGTGAACCGCATAACAGGCGAGCACTCTCCGCTGCAGATCCAGCCATCACAGGCTACAACGATCGCCAATGGGTATGGTAGCATCGCGCGTTTCTTCCCAGGTGGCCGCGCCGAACTGGCAGAGATTGAGGATACGGTGATTGATCGTATCCTTGGTCCAGGAAGCGAGGGGAGGGCGCGCACCTTTGAAGATCAGTACATTGCATCGGGTGGCCAGCTCTACGAATTATTGGTGGGGCACGATCGCTGGATCGCGGACCTGCGCCCCGGCATTGATGCCCAGATGCGCGCTCGGGGGCAGATTTTTGGCTTATGCGGCCATCCGTATGATCTCTGCACCGAGTTGATTGCGCGTGAGGCGGGGGTCATCGTGACCGACGAGAATGGAGAACTGCTTTCAGCGCTACTCGATGTGACCTCCAACGTCACCTGGATCGGCTATGCCAACCAGGCTATTCAGCAGCAGGTCGCTCCAGTGTTACACGACGCGCTGCGCCAGCGAGGGCTTTTCACCTCTCAAACAACAAAGGAATACACATAATGTGGCGATTTACACACTTGCCAGGGTCGACACGGGCGGACGCCGAACGCTTTCTGTCGAACCTGAACAATCAGACTGATTTTTTCTCTCCCCAGCAATCAGTAGTGGTGGCGCGCGCGCCTGGTCGCCTGGATCTGATGGGCGGAATCGCCGATTATTCGGGCGCGCTCGTCCTGGAGTTGCCGCTTGCCGCCGCCACCTGGGCCGCAGTCCAGTTCAGCGATGAGTCAGCAATCACGCTCCGGAGTACAGGGGTTGAGGATCCACCGCAGGTGACGATAGAACTCGCCGAACTCGCCAGGCTGGATTATGCCGCGGCACACACCCTCCTCACTCGTGATCCCGAGCGTTCCTGGGCAGCCTATGTCGCTGGGTGTCTGATTGTTTTACAACGTGAGTGTGGGTTGATATTGGAGCGTGGCCTGCGTCTCTTTCTCCACTCAAATGTTCCGGCAGGCAAGGGCGTCAGTTCGTCGGCCGCGCTCGAGGTTGCGACCATGCAGGCGTTATCTACGCTCTATGATCTGCATATCGCTGGTCGTGAGCTGGCACTTCTCTGCCAGAAAGTGGAAAATCTCGTTGTCGGGGCGCCATGCGGTATTATGGACCAGATGACCTCGGCCTGTGGCGAGCAGGATAGTTTGCTGGCCCTGCTCTGCCAGCCAGCTGAATTGCAGGAGAGCATCACGCTTCCAAACGAGCTAGAAGTCTGGGGAATTGATTCAGGGATTCGTCATGCCGTGACCGGCGCAGATTATGGCTCAGTACGCATCGGAGCTTTTATGGGCTACCGCATCATTGCTGACCTGGCTGGTCTGCCAGTCCAGACCCATGGTGAGCGAAGCGTTTCCATCGAGGACAGTAGATGGCAGGGCTATCTAGCAAATATTTCCCCCTCGCTCTGGGAGAGAGCTTATCGCGATCGTCTTCCACACCAGATCAATGGCGCAGCCTTTTTGCGTCAGTACCAGGGTTCGACGGATAGCGTGACACGTATCGACCCAGCGCGTACATACGCAGTTCGTCAGCCGACGGCCCACCCAATTTACGAGCACCATCGCGTACGCCTCTTCCGCGCCCTACTCGCGCACCCAGTGCTCACTGACGAAGACTGCTACCTGCTCGGCGAGCTGATGTATCAATCACATGCCAGCTATAGCGCTTGTGGCCTTGGCTCAAACGGAACCGACCGTCTGGTAGAACTGGTGAGTCAGGCCGGACCTACAGCCAATCTCTATGGCGCAAAGATTACTGGCGGTGGCAGTGGTGGAACCGTCGCAGTCCTTGCCCGACGCGGCTCACAGGCGCAAATTGAACACATTGCTGCAATGTACGCGCAGGAGACAGGGTATGCTGTTGAGATTCTGGGAGGCTCTTCTCCCGGAGCAGTTGCCTGGGGATATCAACAACTTGTCGTCGCGTGAGCTTCGAAGAATAGGGAAGAGGGACCTGCCTCTTATCTGTCGATTGGATGCTTCGTACATGCTGTGGTTTTGCTGGAGAGAAACAGTATACTTTTCTTCTGTATCACTATGAGCGGGATGGGTGGACACCATTGAGAGCAGGAGGGATACGTTTCATGCTCTTAATATCCAGGAGGAAAGTATGTCAAGGAAGAGACACTTTCGACTACTATCATTTGCCATTGTAGCGCTGCTACTCTGTTCCGTCGCGGCAATGGTCACGCTACAGTCGCCTGGTGCTGCCAGAGCAGCCAGCGTACCAACGGGTCTGCATGTGGTAGGAAATCAGATTGTAGATGGCAGTGGACATGTCTTTGTATCCCATGGGGTAGACCGTATGGGCACGGAATACCAGTGTACCAAGAGCGCGACAAACGCGCCAACCGACTTCGACGGGCCAGTCGACCAGGCGACAGTCAACAATATGCTGGCCTGGGGCATCAACAGCGTACGTGTACCTCTGAATGAGGACTGCTGGCTGGGCATCAATGGCTTTCCCGCCAACGGGAAATCGTCCGCGCAATACCAGGCAGACATTGTCAATTGGGTGAATTTGCTGAACGCGAATGGCCTGGTAGTCATTCTTGATCTGCACTGGAACAATTCCGGGAGCAATCAGTCGACAGGCCAGCAACCAATGACGGACCTGGATCACTCCCCAGCCTTCTGGACCTCGGTGGCAAATACGTTCAAGAGCAATTCATCGGTGATCTTTGATCTGTATAACGAACCCCACGACATTAGCTGGACCTGCTGGCTTAGCGGTAGTACGGCCCCCCAATCGGGGAACTGCTCAGGCGTGGGATTTGCCGTGGCTGGAATGCAGACGCTGATCAACACCGTGCGTGCCACAGGAGCGACCAATATCCTGCTATTGGGCGGCCTGGCGTGGTCAAATGATCTCTCGCAGTGGCTGGCGAATAAGCCCAGCGATCCGCAGAACAATCTGGCCGCCTCAGTACACATCTACAATTTTAACGCGTGCTCCAACAGTAGTTGCTGGGATTCGCAGATCGCACCAGTCATCGCGCAGGTACCGGTGATCGCTGGTGAGATCGGCGAGAATGATTGCGCATCTGGTTTTGTCAATACATTGACGAGCTGGTTCGATTCGCATAATACCGGGTATCTGGCCTGGACCTGGACAGCCAGCGGCAACTGCGGCGGCACACCAGCGCTGATTAGCGACTGGAACGGTACGCCGACGAACTTTGGTGCTGGGTACAAAGCGCACTTGCTCTCACTGGGTGGCGCGCCTACGCCCACGCCAACCGGGACTTCAACCAATACGCCTACGCCTACTCCAACCACCACGAGTACGCCTACGCCTACTCCAACCACTACGAGTACACCTACGCCTACTCCGACCTCCGGGAGTTGTAAGGTAACCTACACGGTGACAAATCAGTGGACGGGTGGCTTTGGCGCGGCCTTTACGATTACCAATACCGGGTCAACGCCAATCAACGGCTGGAGCCTGCAATTTGCCTTCCCTAATGGGCAGACAATCACCCAGTTGTGGAACGGGAACTACACGCAGAGCGGGGCCAACGTAACGATCACCAACCTCTCCTATAACGGAAGCATTCCCGCGGGAGGCACGGTAAGCTCGGAACCTGGCTTTAATGGGTCCTGGAGCAGCGCTAATAATCCGCCGACCTCCTTTACTCTCAATGGTTCTCATTGTAGCGTCGGATAAACATCGTAAACGAAGCAGGCGGCTGGTCAGTCGCCTGCCTCGTCTCACCCTCGTCTCACACCCAATTTTCCGCTCGACTCACTGAACACAAATAATTTCCAGTATCCATTCCACCATGAGAGACAACGGGATGATATTCCACTAGTACTCTGTCAAAGTTGATTGGAAAGGTGGGGAGTGCAGAGGGGCGTCAGCCCCTCTGCGTCTCAATTCCCTGCCGCCGCAGGCGGCATGAAACCTTTTCCATGAAGATTGACAGAACACTAGATAGTCCTGAATGTTTCCTTAGTCCAAGGAAGGAAAAGGAAAATAATGATGTTTCATCGCCTCACCCGAAAAGGATTTTTCGTAGTAACATTGGTGTTTCTCCTCTTAGCGTTTGTGTGCAGCATGCCTTTGCTCAAGGCATCGGCCGCCGATACCCTCGGTTCAGCAGCAGCGGCAAAGGGCCGTGTCTTTGGGGCTGCAGTCACAGGCAATCTCCTTGGCACGACACCGTACACGACCGTTTTTGATCGTGAGTTCACAGGCACCACTCCCGGCAACGAAATGAAATGGCAGACGACCGAGCCTTCGCAAGGTACGTTCAATTTCGGACCTGGTGACGCCATTGTCGCTCATGCCCAGGCTCATAACATGAAGGTTCGTGGTCATACCCTGGTCTGGCATAACCAGCTTGCAAGCTGGGTCAGCAATATCACCTCGGGTACCGCGCTCTTGAGTGCTATGCAGAATCATATCACCGGTGAAGTGAGCCATTATAAGAGCGAGATCTGGTACTGGGACGTCGTCAATGAGGCATTCAACGATGATGGGACACGCCGGAGTGACATCTTCCAGAATGAAATCGGGAACAGCTATATCGAAGACGCCTTTGTGTCTGCTCACGCGGCTGATCCCAATGCCAAGTTGTGCTACAACGACTATAACATCGAAGGCGTTAATGCAAAGAGCACAGCCGTCTACAACATGGTCAAGGACTTCAAGGCACGTGGTATCCCCATCGACTGTGTCGGTTTCCAGTCGCACCTGATCGTGGGTCAGGTGCCATCAGACTTCCAGACCAACTTGCAGCGCTTCGCCGATCTCGGCCTTGATGTACAGATTACGGAGCTGGATATTCGTATGCCAACTCCTGCCAGTAGCGCGAACCTTCAGCAACAAGCGACCGACTACAGTAAGGTTGTATCTGCCTGTCTCGCAGTTACCCGTTGCAACGATATTACAACATGGGGTGTCGGAGATCCGGACTCATGGATACCAGGCACCTTCTCTGGTCAAGGGGCAGCACTACTTTTTGATGACAGCTACAACCCGAAGCCAGCATACACTGCGGTTATTCAAGCTCTTGGTGGCGGGATAAGCGTCACTCCCACGCCGATCGGGCAGACTCCCACGCCGACCCCAATAAATACACCGTCCCCAACACCAACCCCATCGCCTGTTGCCGGAGGTGTCCATGTGGCCTATCAGGTGGTGGACCAGTGGCCGAGCGGCTTTACGGCGAATGTCACAATTACCAATAATACTTCGACGGCCATTAATGGATGGATATTAAAGTTCGCGTTTCCTGGAACGCAACAGATTACCAATCTCTGGAATGGTCAGGTGACGCAATCCGGGAACCAGGTAACTATTACTAATGCCAGCTATAACGCGACGATTGCTCCGGGAGGCTCTATCTCGCTGGGCTTCAATGGGAGTTGGAACGGAAGCAATCCTGCCCCAACCTCGTTTACCCTGAATGGGACGCCGACCAGGTAATTCATTTTCACAAACTGGACGGACCTAGAGGCCTATCAACAGGCCTACGAACAGCTCCTACGGGATCTCAAAAAGACACCTCACAGGAAAATGCGTGAGAACTCAAGACCAGAACGTCTCGTGGTAAATTCACTCAAGGGTGAATTTACCACGAGACGTTCTCAGAGGAAAAGGATTATTGACGCAGGCGTAAGGTATAGAGATCTTGCTGCTGAATGGCTGCGGCCTGCCTGACAAGCTCCTGGATATCATCGTAGACGTTGAGAAAGCGGCCCGTGAGCAGGTCCGCTTTTCCGGATGCCAGGAAGACGACCAGTTCACCAACTCGCTCCGCCGGGATCTCTGTCTCATCATAGATCGTACGGAATTCCGGCACCCACTTGTTTGCTTCCTCAGAGTTCACCAGATAGTCTGCCATGGCGGTCCGTACCGAACCTGGATGGATGGCGAAGATAGAGATGTCGTATGGCCTGGCCGAAATGGCTGCGCTCTCTGTGAGGCGTGTGACCGCCGCTTTGGAGCTTGTATAGGCAGTAGAGTGTGGACGTGGCAGATTACCGGCCCCGCTGGATATATTGATGATTCTGCCCTGACGACGCTCGATCATACCTGGCATGATGGCGTGCATACATAGAAATGTGCTGAAGAGATTGCCTTCCACGTCCTTCAACCACTCATCGGGATCGACCAGCCACAGCGGTCCAAGAGCATAGTGACGCCCTGCGTTGTTCACAAGGATATCCACCGGCCCCAGCTGCTGCACAACTTGCTTGGCCATCTGTACGACTGCCTGACGATCGCTTACATCTCCAACAATCGCGATTGCCTCGCCCCCCATCTCCCGGATGAGCATGGTCGTTTCTGCCAATTGTTCTTCAGATCGTGCTACTACTGCAACTGAGGCACCTTCTGCGGCCAGGGCCAGCGCAATCGCTCGCCCAATCCCACGGCTGCCACCAGTGACCACCGCTACCTGACCTATAAGAAGTTGTTTGTGATCATGCGTATTTACCAAAGATATATTCCTTCATTTAAACTTGCTCAGATATTTCACCTCAACCAGCCTCTCAACACAAAAAGATAAGCATCAGTGTATTACGTCTTGGCGCCATTGTCAAACAGTTCTCCCAGCCATTAACTGTCTACGGGGTGTCTAGCGCATGTCATTGTGTGCCAGAGAAGAGTTAGCTACAATACAAATAAAACCAGTCATTTTAGTATAGTAACATTACTTACGGCACTCAGGCATCTATGGAAGGAGGTGATGAATCGATAGGTGTGAACTGCCCGCGATTTTTATGATGGAACATCAATGTCACGAGCAGGCGGGCAATATTAGGATGACCTGCATCCTCTGGGTTAACATCTTTCATAACAAGGAGGTTAGAATGACCAGGAAGAGGATCTCTCAATCCATATCGCTGGTAATCATAGCAATCGCGCTTGTGATTTCTGGCGTTTTAGGCGTCCAACGTATTCCGGTAGCGTATGCCGGTCCGGGCGCTACTCAAGCCACATCTACTTATACCCAGCGTTTCCTGACGTTGTATGGCGAGATCAAGAACCCGGTAAACGGGTACTTCAGCCCACTGGGCATCCCCTATCACTCGGTGGAGACGCTCATCGTTGAAGCGCCAGACTATGGGCATGAAACGACCTCGGAAGCCTTCAGTTTCTGGCTCTGGCTGGAGACGACGTATGGTGAAGTGACGGGAAACTGGCAACCCTTCACGAGCGCCTGGGCGACGATGGACAAATACATGATTCCATCGCATGCCGACCAGTCGACCAATAGTGGTTACAATGCTAGCAGCCCCGCGCAATATGCGCCCGAGTCCCCCAACATCACCGATTATCCGACTCAATTGTCTACCAGCGTGTCTGTGGGACAAGACCCACTGGCGAGCGAACTCCAGCAGACCTACGGCACCGCCGACATCTACGGTATGCCCTGGCTGCTGGACACCGACAACTGGTACGGCTACGGCCATTGTGGGGATGGCACAACCAAGCCGTCCTTTGTGAACTCGTACCAGCGCGGTGCCTCAGAGTCAGTCTGGAAGACGGTCGTTCATCCAGAGTGTGAGACGTTCACCTGGGGCAGAAACGATGGCACCGGCTTCTTGAGCCTCTTCAACACACCGGCTTCGGGTGGCAGCTACTCGCAGCAGTGGCGCTATACCGATGCCCCTGACGCTGACGCGCGTACCGTCCAGGCGGCCTTCTGGGCCTACACATGGGCAAGTGCCCAGGGGCAGGCGAGCGCAGTTGCCAGTCAAGTTGCCGAAGCCTCGAAGATGGGTGACTATCTGCGCTATGGTACGTATGACAAGTACTTTAAGACGTTAGGTTGTACGAGCACGAGCTGCGCAGCTGGTAGTGGCAAAAACAGCTCGACCTACCTGCTGGACTGGTACTACGCCTGGGGCGGGGCGGTCCCCTCTTCCGGTAGCTGGGCATGGCGCATTGGCTCCAGCGCGGCTCACCAGGGTTATCAGAACCCTCTGGCCGCGTGGGCGCTGAGCAGCGTGCCCGCGCTCGAACCGAAGTCTCCAAGCGCGCCCGGTGACTGGGCAACCAGCTTGCAACGCCAGTTGCAGTTCTATACGTGGTTACAGTCGTCTGAAGGCGCGATTGCCGGTGGTGCGACTAATAGCTGGAATGGCAGCTACGGCGCTCCTCCTGCCGGTACTTCGACCTTCTACGGCATGGCATATGACTGGCAGCCAGTATACCACGATCCACCCAGCAACAACTGGTTCGGCTTCCAGGCCTGGTCCATGGAGCGCGTCGCCGAGTACTATTATGAGACTGGTAACGCGATGGCTAAATCGATCCTGGATAAATGGGTTGCCTGGACCAAGTCGGCGACGACGGTCAACTCCAATGGGACCTATGCCATCCCCTCGACCCTGAACTGGAGCGGCCAGCCGGGTGGTAACTGGACTTCCAGCACGACCTCGGTGAACAATTCGGGCCTGCATGTGACCGTGGTGGACACCACAACAGATGTAGGTGTAGCGGCTGCCCTGGCCAAGACGTTGCTCTACTACTCCGCCAAGTCCGGCGATACTGCGTCGCGCACCCTGGCCCAGACGCTGCTGGATGATATGTGGACCAACTACTCAGACAGCATTGGTGTTTCCAACCCGGAAACCCGCAAGGACTACAACCAGTTTAACGACTCCGTCTCTATTCCTTCTGGCTGGACGGGAAAGAACGCTCAGGGCGCGACGCTGGATTCGTCAACGACCTTCCTCACTGAGCGCCCCAAGTATCCATCGGACCCCGCCTGGTCGAAGGTGCAGACGTACCTGAACGGTGGTTCCGCGCCTACATTCAACTACCACCGCTTCTGGGCGCAGTCCGATATCGCTATGGCCATGGCCGATGTCGATATCCTGTTCCCAAGTTCGTCAGGAGGGACACCCACGCCCACACCGACCCAAACACAAACCGCTACGCCCACACCGACCCAGACCACGACACCCACGCCCACGCCGACTCAAACCACAACTCCGACGCCCACGCCAAGCTCAACACCAAGCCCGACACCCACCCCCGGCACTGCCTGTAAGGTGCAGTATACGGTGACCAACCAGTGGCCTGGCGGCTTTGGCGTAAACATCGCGATCACCAATACCGGGAGCACGGCGATCAACGGCTGGACGCTAAAATTCACCTTCCCCAATGGCCAGACGGTCACACAGGTATGGAACGGGACCTTCTCACAGCAGGGCAGTGCGGTGACCATTACCAACCTCTCGTATAACGGCTCGATTGCTCCGGGCGCCTCACTGAGTTCCGCCCCTGGCTTCAACGGTTCCTGGAGTGGCAGCAATTCGCCTCCCACTTCCTTCACCCTCAATGGCACGACATGTAGTACCTCCTGAACCACTTCGGGCCAGTTATGGGCTTTAAGAGATTCACCAGACAATAAGCCAACTGGCCCGACGCTATGAACGTACGCGCCTTACATATCCAGGTCATATGGAGGCGCGTACGTTCATAGCGTCGGGCCACACACGCCTGAACAATCTTAGTCTGCTGCGAAAGGAGTCGCGCCTTGCTTACACGAAACGAGGGTGACGGCCATTGCGCCATGTATTGGTTTCTTCTGTCGCTAACGATGCTCTTGCTTTTACAAGCATTTGCCAGTTGTAGCACCAATGCTCATACGACCTCTCTGCCCCCTGGTCCAACGGCCTCACAGACCCAACCTGTGCCAACCTCTGCGCCACCAGTACCAACTTCAACGTTACAGCCATCAGCCCTGCATGGGCCGACAAACTTCCTACTCGCTACGCCCCTCAACTTTTCCAGCACTAGTGGGGCGACAAAGGACAACAATGGAGCAATCACACCCCTGGCTGTGAATGCCATCAAAACAGAGATCACCGGCGAACTGAAACGCCTCCTCTTTGTGGTCGACAACAGCGATCACGTCAAAGTCTATAGTCCAGGAGCATCGCCCATAACGGCCCAGGTTACGCTACATACAGATGGCGGCACGGCTATCGACTATACCCAGGTGGTGAATTCCGAAGCGGGCTCCGTCACTATCACGTTTAATGGCGTATTACTCAAGGACCAAATGACGGCCACCTATCAACAGCAATACGCCCCTTCCATCCTCATTAACGCAAGCACGAGCGCGGTAGCAGTCGTCTTCACAACGCAAGTGAGGTGGATAGAAGCAAAGCAGATACCAGCCGCGCCTGGGCATGGGCAATATCAGCGCACGAGTAATGGTGGGATTGCCCTCTCCTGGTCCGCGGGGCAGAATGCTACGGCGTACAACGTGTATCGCCTGATCTCTGATCATGATCAGCAGTTTCAATTACTGGCTACGGTAAAGGATACCTCGTATATCGACGATTCAGCGGAAGCCATACACGATGTCCACTTAACCAAAGGGATGACCTATGCCATTTTCTCTCTTGGGCCAACCGGCGTTGAAAATCCCGGTGGTATCATCATAGCCGTAGCGCAATAAATTTTCGTTTATCTGACACTCATCTTGACGATTCGGCCTTATAGCTCTTGAGGGTTGTGGTGCTGGACACCTGCGGTGTCCAGCACCACAACCCTTTTGGCATAATAAACCTTCCAGGAGCTTTAGTTTACTTGTTATTGACAAACAAGCAAGCTAAAGCTTATAGTAACAAAGTCTAAACAGAAATGTGTATAAGGTAAAAGCATCTTTTACCGATTTTGCATTTCAGGAGGTTCACATTCTCAATTAGAACCATTCAGGCATACTCACGCGCGTCATGAACCCCATGCCTCAAGCCAGGGGTCTCTACAAAGCCGATTTTTTAGATGAGGAAGGGCGCAAGAAGCCACCTTTCTCATAGAAAGTATCTTTGTATGGGAAAAGGATTTCCATTTCGTTTCGGGTTATTTTGTCACAACACCACACCCTCTCTTGAAGAGATGGTGAAGCAGGCCAGCCTGGCCGAGCAGTTGGGGTATAACAGTTTTCTTCTTCCTGATCATATCGGGGATCAGTTTGCCCCTGCCCTGGCACTGGCCCATATAGCCCATGCAACCACCAGACTACGTATTGGGAGCATGGTCTTCAATAATGACCTGCGTCATCCCATCCTCCTAGCAAAAGAGGCCGCAACCCTGGATCAGCTTTCTCATGGGCGCTTTGAGTTGGGTATGGGCGCCGGATGGATGGAATCAGAGTATCGCCAGCTTGGACGCTCCTTTGATTCCCCTCGCACGCGTATCGAAAGGTTGACAGAATCGATTGCGGTGCTAAAAGCCTTTTTTTCGCAGGAGATGTTGTCGTTCTCCGGCCAGCACTATGCTCTCGAAAGGGTCCCCTGCCTACCCAAACCACTTCAACAGCCTTTTCCCTTGTTCCTGGGGGGAAGTGGAAAAAAGATGCTCTCCCTCGCAGCTAGAGAAGCAACCTGTGTTGGCCTGGTACCGAGAACACGTCATGCCGAGCGAGCCGGGCATATGAATGATGTTCTTGATGGAGAAGATGCCTTGCCTGAGGCAACGCATGAGAAAATCGCATGGATACGCGAGGCGGCGGGAGCACGCTTTGAACAACTCGAATTGAGTATCATCCTGATGGATGTATGTGTCACGGAAGATAGACCCTACGCCCTTCAGCAGTATGCCCATCGTCTTCAACTCTCACCGGAACAGGTCGAGCGCTCACCATTTCTTTGCATTGGGACAATCTCAGAGATTGCCCACCAGGTCGCTTCTCTCCGGAACACCTACGGCATTTCCTATGTTGTTGTATGGGATGAGCATTTACGCTCATTTGCTCCCGTTGTGGAACAGATGACAGGAGCGAAGTAGAAAAATCCTGTAATACACACGAGCCCAAAAAAGAACAGGGATGTTCTTCACTTAAATTTTCTACCTTCACTAAGAAATGAGGAGTATTATTGTGGCTCAAGAATCTATCCGTGTTACGCAACCAGAAACGAACGCTCTGACCCCCGAAAAACGCCTGCACACGAATGCGATTGGTCTCTTTGGAGTCTTGTATTTCTGCCTGGCTGGAGCGGCTCCTATCGCCGCAATGTTCTTTAACGTTCCCTCTATTGCGGCCCAGGCAGGGGCCTCTACGCCGCTCGTGTTTCTCCTTTCGGCCCTTGGCCTGCTTCTACTCGCGTTCCCAATGCTTTACTTCGCCAGGCGCGTGACGTCCGCAGGTGGTTTCTACGCCTGGATCAGTCACGGCCTTGGTCCCCGCGCGGCCTTTACTGCTGGTTGGCTCATGTTGGGAGGCTATGCGATCTTTGAAGCGGCCTCCCAGGCAGCCTTTGGCGGACTCACCGACAACACGCTTTCAACCTTTTTGAACTTTCATATGCCTGGAGGCTGGCTTACCTATGCAGCTCTGGGCATCATTCTGGTAAGTATCCTGGCCTATTTTGATGTCAAGTGGTCCGTTTGGGTGCTTGCCCCTTTCCTTGTGTTGGAGATTGGAAGCCTCCTCATCTTTAATATCGTGATTACGCTCAAAGGGGGCGTAGCCGGACACGATTTCGTTCATACCTTTACTCCAGCAGGCTCAACGCTCAAAAACGTCGCGCCGGGCGGACTGTTAGGTATCGGTATTGCGATGGCGCTGGGTGTCTGGAGTTGGGTTGGCTTCGAGTCTGGTGCCGTGTATGGGGAAGAATCGCGCAATCCACGCAGAACCATTCCCATTGCCTTATTCAGTGTGATCGCTGGCCTGGGCATCCTCTACATCTGGACGACCTACTCCGCCATCATTGGTCTGGGGTGGGAACATGCAGGAGATGTGCTGGGCAATATCGCCAATGCGCCTGGACCCTACTTTGATCTCGCGGGAAATTTTGTTGGCAGCTGGCTGGTCGTCTGTATGCTGATCGCCATCAGTGTGGGAACTTTCGGCGCCAACGTATCCTTCCATAATGGCATGACACGTTACCTCTATAGCATGGGACGGGAGCAAATTTTACCCTCCAGCTTTGGGAATACGCATCCTCGCTGGAAGAGCCCTCATATCGCTAGCATTGCCCAGAGCGTCTTCTCATTGCTGGTGGTTGGCTTCCTTGGCCTGGTCATTCAACACGCCAACAAGGATGGCAGCGTCTCCTATGCTCTTGGCATCGCCGATGGCACAACCTATCAGCAGACCAACGGCATTAGTTCCTATGGGTGGCTCGCCATCATCGGCACCATCTGCTTTATGCTAGTGTATATTCTCGTCAATATTGCCGCTCCCGTCTATGCACGCCGACGCGGAGAGTTCCGTGTGTTTACGCATGTGATTGCTCCCATTCTCAGCACGATTGTCCTTCTCATTCCGCTAACATCGTTCATTATGCCCCCCTTGCCTGGTATCGGGGCTTTCTTTACGGGACTAGGGTTCGCCCCGACCCCGTTCCCACTCAATATCCTTCCCGCCTTTGTCCTGGTATGGCTGCTCATTGGTGCTGGTTATGCCCTCTACCTATACCGCAGCAATCCGGCCCGCTTCGAGATGCTTGGCCATATCATCTCGGGCGAGGACGGAAACCCAGTGATCGAGCCAGGAGTGCCATCCGAAGAAGCCAGCGAACAGACGCCTATTGCAGCTCCCGTTGCCTCATCAGAGGTGGTCGATACAGAGGAAGAAGCTGTCTCCGAAGAAGACGTGCGTGCAGAAGAGCCTGCCGGGAAAGAAGACGTCTAAGCGCACCGTAATCGCTAAATTGTAGGCCCCAGCCTTGCCTGGACCTCTGTAAGCAGAGAAACATACCAGACTCTCATACGCTTCGGGAGCCTGGTATGTTTTTGTCCTCTATTAATAGTCAGCAAGATATTCCTGGCGTTGCCAGGCCAGCGCGGCCAGGTCAGCTTGTTGGCGAACGTACTCCTCCTGACGTTGCAGTTCCTGGCGTTTGACCTTCAGGTAAATGTCTGTAAACTCTACGCCAAGGATTTCACGAAGAGCGGTGTCGCGTTCGAGGGCATCGAGTGCTTCATGCAAGCTCTTCGGAAGCGCGGAGATCTCCTCGCTCTCCTCCGCAGGCCCTTCGATGAGCGGGTGTGGCTCTTTAGCCTCCCGAATACCGAGCAGAATACAGGCTGCGACAGTCGCAATGGTGAGATAGGGATTGGCGAGGGCCGAGGGGAGGCGATTCTCCAGGTGAGTTCCTTGCCCGCGCGAGTTTTTCGCGCGCACCAGGGCCGTGCGATCATCGAGTCCCCAACTGAGATTGACTGGCGCGAAGGAATGATACTGGAAGCGGCTCCAGCAGTTGGGTGTCGGCGATAGGAGTGCTGCGGCGGCAGGGGCGTGGGCAAGCATACCTGCGATGGCATAGCAGGCAAGCTGCGAAAGTCCATGAGGGTTGTCCTGGTCGAGAAAGATGTTCTGGCCCTGGGCATCCCACAGGCTAATATGAGCGTGTGCACCACTGGCCGATTGATCCGGGAAAGGTTTGGTCATAAAGCTCGCATGATATCCCAGCTGTTTGGCGATGGCTTTCACAGCCTGCTTAAAGGTGTATGCATGGTCGGCAGCGATGACGCCTTCCTGCTCGCCAAAAGTTAACTCATACTGACCGGTGCCATACTCCGCGTTGCAGGTCCGCATCTCAAGCCCCATTGCCTTCAAGTGCCTCATCAACGCGGGCAAGACAGGCACCGCCAGGTTACGTTCAGTATGAAAAATATGCAGTCCCTCGAAGACGGGTCGTAAGGTGGTGAGGTCTCTCAGGTCATGCAAGAGGTAAAACTCGTGCTCAAGGGCCACCCTGGCAGTGTACCCCTGCTGCTCAAGCTGTCGCAGGACTTGTTTCAAGACGAGACGCGGCGCAGCGGTCAGAGGAGTCCCATCGGGCCAGCAAGGATCGCAGATGACACGCGCAGTCTGGTCGAGCCAGGGTACAAGGGTAGCTGTCGAGAGATCAGGGAGGAGCACCGCATCACTATAAGCCCGCTCTTCGCTGTGGTAAGTTTCGGGAACCAGGTTTGAACCACTATCTACGGTTCCCAAAACCCCTATCATGTGCAATCCATGCTGCTCATTTGAAGAAGCCTTATCATTGGCACTAAAGAGAGCTTCTGTGTAGGGTAAGGAAAGAGTTTTAGCGCGTGGCATTCCTGCCAGGTCGGGAATTTCCCAATGAACCAGCTCTACCTGGGCCTCTTTCCAGCTTTTTAGGATACGCTGAACTGGTGTCGAGAGAGATTCATGTACTGACATGCTTGCTCCAAATATACATATTTGCCACTCTTAAATTCAGGCAAAAATATTCATTGCCTGGCCTTCATAAAAAAGGCATAAAAGAGATAATTGCTTTTATTATAATCTGTATCTACCATATTTTAGCTACTACTATGGAAAAAAGCAATTACGCTGGTAATTGTAAATTTTGGAATTCCGTGGGTCTTCCACGGGTTTGGTGAAAGCTCTTCACTAGGACAAGAGCGAGGTTCTGGTTCTCTGTTCAAAGAGCACAGGGTTTTTGTTCAATAAGCTCATCCTTCACCAAAGGAGCGGAAGACCCATTCCGTGAGCGGAAATTTTGACAATTAGGTGAGCGGTCGGTTATGCTGGGCAAGATAGCATGCATGCTATTGGTTCCTGTCTGGAGCAGTTTGCCATGACGAAACCGCCTATTCCGCTTACGGCCCTTTCAGAAGCCCAAAGAGCACAAGCCACTCAGCGCTTTACGATCATTCGTTCGGCTCTGGAGGATGGCGTCACCCAGACCCAGGTTGCGTCTACTCACAACATTTCTGTGAGTACGGTACGCCGGTGGGTGAAACGGTATCGTGAGAAGGGCTTCGCTGGTCTAGCTGACGCGAAGGGAGAGCCTCCAGGCTTTGTGGCGACAAAAGCCTGGAGGCGCTTTGCAGAGATATGTGATGGCTGTCGGCGCACGCGCGTGGTCGGCCTGGGCTATGGCCCCCCCGGCACGGGCAAAAATGAAGAGCTTTTGGTGACGCGCCGCTTTTCCTGTCACATTGAATTGTTGATTGTCGATTCAGAACATCGGTTGAGCTGTCTCAAAACCGTTTGGTTTGCTGAGACGCGTCTCAGCAAACCAAACCTTACCCCTAGTTTTTCTCGGCCATTGCCGGCAGATTTTTGAGCATCACCACGATAACCACTGCGATGATGGCAAGCACTCCTGCACTCAGCAGTGCGACCGTGTGATATTCCTGCACGAAGGCATTTCTGGCAATGGAGAGGACGTCGCTCCCAAGTTTGCCAGGAAGGTTCCTGCCCGTTGACACCGCTGTTGCTAATGTTTCTTGAACTGCGTGAGTAGCATCGGCAGAAAGCTCGTGGGGGAGGGTTGTGGTTTGCATACGATAGACAAACGCGCCGATGCTCCCGACCACCGCCACACCAAGGGCAAAGCCGAATTCATTTCCCGTTTGAGAAACAGCAGCAGCCGCACCAGCCCTTTGTGGCGCAACAGAGCCGATCACGATGCCCGTACCTAGTGTCACGAGCGGCCCCGACCCAAGATTAAAGAGCGCAAAGCCGATAAGAAGCGCCACCAAGCCACCACCGACATTCGTCAGGCACAGAATCAGCAAGCCAATGATGGAACAGACAAGCCCTAATGCAATCAGATAGGCTGGCCGAATCGTACGAGCAAGAGAAGGCGACACCTGAAAGCCAATAATAGACGCCAACATGGCCGGAATCATCCAGAGTCCCGCTTGCAATGGTGAGAGTCCCGCAACCAACTGCAAATACTGCGTCGAAAGGACCATGACGCCGCCAGGAAACATCGTATTCATCAGCATCGCAACGAGCATAAGAGTGAAAGCGGGCTTCTTAAAGAGCGTCACGTCCAAAAGCGGATCGGGCAATGTGCGCTGCTGACGCACAAACACTACACTCAACAACATACCAACAAGCAACGCTACGACCGGCAACACCTGCCAACCGTAAGCCGCTAATTCTGTCATGCCATAGATCAGCGAAAGGATCGCCGCGAGCGACAAGCACACACTTGGAAAATGAAGCTGGGCCGCATCAGGGTTCTTGTACTCCGGCAGGAACTTCTTGCCAAGCAGCAGAGCAATGACCATGGGAGGCACACCCACGAGGAAGACCGAACCCCACCAAAAATGCTCCAGCAGCACCCCTCCAACAAGCGGCCCCACAATTGACCCGCCGATCAAACAACTCAGCCAGATACTAATAGCCCGTGCATTCTCCTTCGGATCGGCAAACATATGCCGAATGAGCGAGAGCGCTGCGGGAGCAATCATGGCACCAGCCACTCCCAGAAGTGCCCGCGCGAAAATCAGCATCTCGGCACTTTGCGAAAAAGCCACCAGAAGGGACGTCGCCCCAAAAGCCGCGCTCCCAAGCAGCAATACTTTACGACGGCCTATGTGGTCTCCGAGTGTCCCCATCGTAATCAGAAAGCCTGCCAGCAAAAAGCCGTACATATCTGTGATCCAAAGGAGCTGCGTCTCACTTGCGTGTAAGTCCTGACTGATCTTTGGAAGCGCCAAGAGCATCACAAACAAATCAATCGCCACCACCAGCGAAGTCATCCCCAGGACAGCAAGCCCGAGCCATTCTTTCCTCGTTGCTTTCCTGGGCGATTCGGTCTGAGATTTCTCCCTGGTCTTTGTGGTTTCTGTCATCGTGTTTTTCCTTCTACCTGATATATTCTCGTCCTGTCATCCGTCTTTCTTCACTGTCGTTCCATGCGATAGCAAAGCACATGACCGAAGAGTGGATGGTTCGGTTCCATGCTCTTTCTTCCTGGATATCACGGCACATGTATAGAGGAGCAGAGCCATTAGAGACTGCGCCCTCTCATCCCTGGTGCCAGGAGGCTGTGGGCATGGCGAATGAGCCTGCCGCAGGGAGACGCTTCTCAAGCGCATTCCTGGCAAATGCTCTGTCGGTTCATGCACCACGCCCACCAATGGCCACGAGGTTCTGACGCAAGGTCAGGCCATCACCTCTCAAAAGCGGCTTGAGCCTGATCGGCTGGGGGAATTAGTGTTTGCTCTCTTCGGGCATACGTTCGCGTTGGAGCACCGCGTCCAGGGCGTCCAGAAAGCTCTTTGTTCCCTGCTCGCGATATTCCGGCTTGTCCTCCCCATCGAAAAAGGCCCCCTGCTCCGTGTAGATCAGTCGCGTGCCAGTGGCGGATTTCTGAAACTCCACCGTCGTTACGGAGACTGATATCCGCGTCTCATCGCGATCCATAATGTAGGTGTAAGCGATGCGCTGGTCCGGCACAATGTCCTGGTAGTGGGCATCGTAGGTGTAGGTCACTCCTTCATGCGTACCGCGATTGAATTCCCGTCCTCCGACTCGGAAGTCAAATTCGTCGGCCTTTGGGAACCACTGGGCTTTGGCCTCGGGGTTCGCCCAGGCAGCGAACACTCGTGCAGGCGAGGCACCATAGGTACGCTCGATGACGAAAGTAGTGTGCTGTACAGATCGTTCGTTCATGATTTTCTCCTTTAGTCTACTCATCCGGATGTTCGGCAAGGTAGTCGCCAAGTTTGTCGAGGTGATGCTCCCAACTCGTTCGCCGCTCGGAGATCCACTGCTCGGCTGTGCTCAACACGGCTGGCTCGATACGGCAGGTGCGCACCCGCCCAACCTTCTCAGATCGGACGAGGCCGCTCGCCTCCAGCACCTGAAGGTGCTGAACGACTGCTGGAAGCGACATAGCAAGTGGCTTGGCGAGTTCGCTGACCGACGCCGGTCCCTGACTCAACCTCTCCACTATGATTCGCCGAGCTGGGTCTGCCAACGCGTGGAAGATGAAATCAAGCGAGACATTATAGTTAAGCATGTACTTAACTATAATGGACAACCCGGAATCTGTCAAGTGCCTCCGCAGGGTGTCAGCACGAGCTGCTCTAAGAGCCTGTTTTGCAATACAGGTAGCGGGAGTCCACTCTCTGCTCAATGTGACTTTGGGTTGTTTACCGGTTTTGGTGTGCCTGGGCAGAATCTTTCTTGAAGAACCCATTGGCTTCTCGGTGGGAAATAACTTTGAAACAGAGGAGGTCCCATGATTGTATTTCCAGGAGGCGAAAGCACAGTACCCGGCTATCTTGCGTTGCCCCAAGGTGGCCAAGGGCCAGGGGTCCTGGTGCTGCACGAGTGGTGGGGGCTGACGGAGCCGTTCAAGCAGGTCTGCGACCGGCTCGCAGAGGCGGGTTTTGTGGCGCTTGCCCCCGACTTCTACCGTGGCAAGACGACCGCGTCGATCGAGGAAGCCGAAGCGTTGGGCGCGGAACTGGATCGGAATGTGAAGCGCTGGCGCGGCGACATCGTGGGCGCGTTGCAATTCTTGCGCCAACACGGCGCGACCCGCCCGACAGACGGTCGCGGCGCGTTCGGCTTTGTCGCTTTCTCACTGGGAGGCTCCTACGCGCTGGATATGTCGATTAATCTGGCCGAGGAGATCGCCGCCGTCGTGACCTTTTATGCCACCTATCCTGGCCTGGACTATCACGGCGCGAAAGCGGCCTACCTGTGCCACTTTGCAGAGGAGGATCCCTACGTGTCGGCGGAGTCCGCCGTGGAAATGGAGCAGGCACTTGGGGCAGCAGGAAGGCAGACGACCTGTTATACGTATCCAGGAACCAGGCACTGGTTCTTCGATGCCAATCGTGTGGAGGCCTACGATGCTTCTGCCGCTGCCTTGGCATGGGAACGAACGGTCGCCTTCCTGAACGCCGAATTGCGCCGCTAGCTCCGGACAGTTCCTTGGAGAGGTAGTACTCACGTGGGGAGTAGTGCTCATGCTGTCGCCTTTCTGCCCAGCAAAACACGCTCTCAATTGATGCGCTCCAAGAAGCGGGCTGCGAGAAATGGTTTGTGGACAAGATTACCGGATCGAAGGCCGAGCGGAAAGGTCTGGACGAGGCGCTGGCTTATGTGCGGCCAGGAGATACGCTAGTAGTGTGGAAGTTGGATCGGGCAGGACGCTCATTGGCTCATCTTATTGACCTGCTTGGGAGCCTCAATGAGCGAGGCATTGGATTCCTGAGCCTCACGGAGCAAATTGACACCACAACGCCAGGAGGGAAGCTGATCTTTCATCTGATGGGAGCGCTGGCCGAGTTTGAGCGTGATCTCATACGAGAGCGCACTAATGCGGGATTAGCTGCGGCGAAAGCCAGGGGACTGAAAGGTGGGCGACCAAGAAAACTCAAGACCAATGGGAAAGTGGCACTCGCCCGGCAGATGTTTACCGATGAGCTATCCGTGGCACCCGGCTGGAAGGTTGGAGGCTGGACATCCTTTAGCTTCCGAGATGCCGAGCCAGCGATCTGTCCCTGCGGGACTCAGATGCAACCCCTGCTGAGGATTGATTCCACCGAGTGGCACGGGGGTAGTGGCAGCTGGATTCCCATCGAGGACCAGGCCCTCGATAGAAATCCTGGTCGCAGCTCCCCCCCCCACGGGAGCCGGTTATGGTCACCATCGGCCGCGGTTACACAATGCAGATCTACACCTGCCCCGCATCGGTCGATCATCCGCACGTCGCCTGGATGCAATGACCCTCTGGCTCACCTGCCCGCAGACGAGAAGGAGAGGCGCCAGATAGTCTGGCCACGCCTCTCGCCATGAGGCCAAGACCTTCAACCTCTTTGGCTTCGATCTCTCTCAACCGTTTTCCTTTTCCCCAAGCCGGCCAATTGACAAGGGATTGAGAGAAGAATCCAGATAGGGAGCGGTTTTCCCAGGCGATGAATCGCCAATTCCCATGATTCAGATCACATTCCCACCCTTCAGTGCAAAATCTGTCCACCCTTCAGTTAATTTACCAAGTGTGTGTTGGGAAACACCTCCTGGCTCAAAAGCCCATATCTGGATCACAGGAGAGCATTCGCGCCTGCGTAGTATTGGGGTAGTAGTGTATGTATGAGCAGAAAACAGCTTTCGCCGTTTTCTGCTCATACATACACTACTACCCCAATAGATGCTTCATACTTGGTTCTTCAGCAGGGCCAAATTGTTCAGCTATTTACTGCCGGGTAGCTGGATGATTGGCTTGTTGATGCTCTCGAACTCACTGGAGAGACATTCCATAATTATTTCATCGTAGAATTGGCCGCCCCAACACCAGGCCTCGCGTCTGGTACCCACAACGCGGAAACCAGCTTTGGTATAGGCGCGCTGCGCGGCAATGTTATAGCTGTAGGTATGCAGAACAACATTATGCAAACCTAGGACGGTAAAGCCATAGTCCAGGATCAGGCGCGTGGTCTCAGTTCCATAACCCTTGTGCCAGCAATCCTTTTCACCGATGAGAATTCCATAGGTCGCGTTACGGTGAATATGGTTAATCTGGCGTAGTTCGGCGATACCGATCATACGCATGGTTGTATGCTCATAGATAATAAAGCCAACGTGGTTTTGTCTCTCTCCCCCGGCTTCACGCTCAATCTCGGCCCGCGTCTCCTCCAGCGATTTCGGCATAAGCGGATCGCCTGAAAGAAGGGTGACCTCGAAATCGTTCAGCCAGCGATGAAGTGGCGTCGTCAGGTCCAGGTGAACCGGTCCCAACGCTACCTGCTCACCAACAATATTGAAGACATACTGTTTCTCTGTCTGAGGTTGAGCCTCTTGCCTCTCGTAAGACATAAAATAATCCCTTGTGAAATGAATTTAATTTACGACTGCTTGCTTATACATGAGCAGCATCAGCATCTCTATTGCTTCCTTGCGCCATCATCTATGATAACACAAAGCCTGGATTAGCTGTAGCACATTATCTGCAACGCTCAAAGGCAAAGGGTGTTTTGTAGGGATTGGCAGTTTCCTTGACAGGGAGGCTCAACAGGGGCTACACTATATTCATCAAATTAAATAAACGTAAGCGTCTAACGTCAACCAACGCACATCGGTACAGCCCGCGATAGCATAGAGGGCTGTAGGATGTGGAGGTTGGCGCTTTTTTGTTCTTCCACTATCCTAACACCTCTTATGTCTTAAAGTATCTCTTCAAGACTTCTCGCCACTATGTGGCTCGCAGGGTAGGGCTGGTGTGGAGTGGAAATGCCTTCGGCATTTCCACTCCACACCAGCCCTACCCCAAGTAGGTTATCGCGGGAGACATTTTCTAGATCAAGGAAAACACATGGAACCTATCGCAGATGAAACGGCAGTATCAGAAGATCAAGCCAGAGATATTTCTCCTCCTGTAGAAACAACACACACTTCCACCAGCGCATTACAATTTCTCGACTTTCGCCTGCTTTTTAGCGGCGTGGGTCTGGCAACGTTTGGGCAACAGATGCTTTCCGTCGCCATTGGCTGGGAATTATATATCCAGACGAAGTCCGCGCTTGTGCTTGGAGGAGTCGGACTGGCCCAGGTGATCCCGCTTATTATCCTCTTCCTGCCCGCTGGCTATATCGCCGACCGCGTCAATCGCAAGTATATTGTGCTTGTGGCACAGCTCGTCAACGTGCTGGCCTCTCTAAGCCTGGCGCTTCTCTCCTATCTGCATGGTCCGCTGGTGCTGATCTATTGCTGCCTGGCGGCGATAGGCGGCGCCCAAAGCTTCAGCCAGCCAGCCAACTCGGCGCTGGTCTCGCAGGTCATTCCAGAGGCGGCCTATGAGAACGCCATGACGTGGCGCAGCAGCATCAATCAGCTCTCAGCCGTAATCGGGCCTGCGGCGGGTGGCTTTCTGATCGGCTTCTTTCAGGGTGCGACTCCCGTCTACCTACTGAGCAGCGGCTTCTTCCTGACCTTTGCCATCCTGCTAATCTTTATCCATGTTCAACCACAAAAGAGAGCCCTGGGCGAGGGGCGCAAGCTCAGCTCACTCGTGAGTGGTGTGCGCTTCCTTGGACAGACCAAGGTCATGCTGGCGGCGATTACGCTCGACCTCTTCGCGGTCCTGTTTGGCGGGTCCGTCGCGCTCCTGCCCATCTACGCGACCGGCATCCTGCATGTTGGGCCTGTGGGGCTGGGATGGCTCCAGGCCGCAGACTCTATTGGGGGCATCGCGATGGCGCTCTTCCTGGCACGCCGTCCACCCTTCAAGAGGGCTGGCCCGGTGCTGTTGCTGGGGGTAGCCGGATTTGGCCTGGCAACGATTGTCTTTGGCCTCTCGCACTGGTTCTGGCTCTCATTCCTGGCACTGATCTTCATTGGCGCCTTTGATAACATCAGCGTCGTGATCCGTTCGACCCTCGCGCTGGTGCGCACTCCGGACGAGATGCGCGGCAGGGTGAGCGCGGTCAACTCGCTCTTCATTGGCACCTCCAACCAGCTAGGAGGTTTTGAATCGGGACTCACGGCCCAACTCCTTGGTCCCGTGGCCGCGGTCGTTGCTGGTGGCATTGGCACCCTGCTAGTCGTGCTCATCGTCGCGGGCGCTTTTCCCGACATCCGCCGCCTGACCACGCTGCGCGAGACGCCGCAGGAGTAACGCTCCTGGCGTACGCGGCTACTTTGGAGAGTAGCCGCGTACGCCAGGAGCTCAAAAGGAAGTGCCTTTCAGTATCTTCTCATCCAAGGGCAGTAAAGCGGGCCAAATTTGACCGCTTTTCGTGAGATACTCTCACAAGAGAAATTTGTCGTTGCGAACTATGAAAGGGTACTTCCATGACTGCACAGCCTTTTAAGACCATCGTCCTCGACCTCCTGCAGCAGGGGCATCGCGATAAAGAAGCTTTTTTGCAGGAGCTAAGCGAGACCGAACAGAATGCCATTGGGACGCCAAATCTCTGGTCTGCCAAAGATCACATGGCTCATAGGACCTTCTGGCATCGGGACTTTGTACGCAGGTTGACTGCCATCCAGCAGCATCAGGAGATCCCGGAGAGCGAAGAAGACGAGGACCGGCTCAACTCGAGGAATTTTGAGGAGCACAGGCTTCGCCCATTCTCAGAGATACTTGCTGAATCTGAGCGAGTCAACACCGAACTCATCACGTTAATTGAGCAACTCAGCGAAGAAGATTTGACAGCCCCGGGTCGCTTCCCTTCAATTTCCGGGGAAAGATCTTTGTATACATCCTTCCTGGGCGGTTGCTACGAGCACGACCAGGAGCATCTTGCGCAGTACTATTTCGACCATCACAACTTTCCTCGGGCGATTGAGACCCGTGAGAAGTGCGCCAGCAGAATCATTGAGGCTAAAGTGCCAGAATGGGTGAAAGGGAGTTTCCTCTATAATCTGGCCTGCTTTTACACGCAGTTGAACCAACTGGAGAAAGCTGCCGCGCTCTTACAGGAAGCGTTGACACTCGCTCCTCGTCTCAAAGAGCGCGCAAAGAGCGATCCTGAACTGATTGCGTTACGCGATCAATTGGAAAGCGAAAATCTATGAACCTGCCTGCTGCCTGGCTATCGACAGGAGCAGATGCGTAGCGCATATCGTGATAGCAAGCAATTGGGTGGCTATAGGATCTATGAGCGTGTATTGCGAGTAAGGAGCGCCCGGCTTGTCACCGGCTGTATTGGAGGAGTGTATACACGCCCTGAAGTTCGTAATCAGGGCGTGGCAAGAGCTCGATTGCCAGACTGTCCTGGCGCTACCAGAGAGTTCCTGCGGAAAGTCAGGAGATCCCAAAGGCTTACGTGTATAGTGTGCCACCCACCTCGTCTGTGGCGCGTTGGATGGCTGAGAACCTTGAGGTTGTCGATATCTCCACCTGGGATAATCCTACCTTTGGCTAGTGCATAATTACGAAACCTTTTCGGAAAGAACAAGATGTGGCTCATAGGAACATCCAAAGTAGGCACAGACTCGTGCGGCAAGCTGTTTGGCGGTAAGCAGCCCATCATGTTCGACTACATTGCGTTTGGCATGGACCCATTTGGGCTCAATGGGATTGAGCCAAGGGCTTTTCGTGGGCAGAAACAAAGGCAGAATACGCACGCCCTTGCCCTCGGCTTTGACCAGGCTGTTGTGCTCTCTGATCCAGGTCCGCACCATCTTGCTCACGTGAAAGGAGGCATTATCCCAGATCAGCAGCCAAGAAGTCTTGTTTTGAGCTTGTAGTCGAGTGCAACACCACTCCAGAAATTGGGTGGTGATGGCGCTGACGGGGCGTCCGGTCACGAAGCGCAGCGACATCTGTTTGCGAATCGGATCATCGATCGGTCCCTGTTGCCACAATACTCCATAACAGGCGAGAGCTTTGGGATCAGGATCACCTTTTTGCCACGTCTGTTCCACCAAGCGCACGGGTTGATCTTTCCCTTGCCAGGCGGACAGACGAGGAAGAGCGAACCTGCTCCACCACACCTCGTCCACAAACCCGATGACGCAGCCTGGTTGGGTGCTCGCCCAGGCCATCAGCCGATCGCGTGCGTTTTTTTTTGCTGGTACTGGGGGTCGGGGCTGGTAATCCAGTGTTTGGCACGCTTCCAATTGGTCCCTAAGCTTTGGAGCGCTCAGCGCACGCTCGCCACCGACGTTTTGTGGGGGATAATGCCCTGCTCGAAACTGATCTTGGCCGCCAGTTCCAAGGTCCACAGGCCACGGTCGAGTCCAAAGTCGTGGGGACTGCGGTGCAAGAGCGCTTTCAACCGCTCGGCCGCTTCGATGGTGAAGGTCGTTCGGAGTCGATGGGGACGCGAAGACCCCTCTTTGAGCACGGTGAGTCCAGCTATATTGAAGCCTTTGATCGCATTGCGAACGGTCTGGTCGTCGCAGCCCAGATACTTGGCGATAGCGGGGGCGCGCTCCCCACGGGCAGACGCGAGCAATATTTGGCTGCGTCGCAACACGAAGGCATTGGACGAACGCAACCCCGCCTGGATCTGGCTGTGTTCGTCTTTGGTCAGTGGTCGAATAAAAATGGGGGCTTTCATGCCCTCTATGATACCACATTTCCTATGACCTTTCGTCAGAATGCACTAGGCAGTGCACGAGCAGACCTTTCGTCATCGAAACGCGGGCTGGATGGCTCGCCTCGTAAGCCTGCCTGCGCTGACACGAGCCATGTTGCCGGAATGGCAGGCCCACTGGCAGCGTTCGCTGGCCCACTGGTCGGGAGAAATATCTTTTACTATAGGAAAAGAAGCTTTTACATTACGTATCTCCGGTACAAATCTCAGTTTGCTGGATACATCCAACGTAGCACCGGATACACTCGCGATGACGCCCCAGACCTTCATGCAGGCCATATTTGGCTATCGCCCCATCGTCAGCGCGATACAAGCACATGAGCGCATGCTGCCCGGCGATCACGTGACTGTGCTCGCGATCCTCTTCCCCGCCGGGCAGACCTGGATACCAGCGTCAGATTGGTTTTAGGAGGCTGACTGAGCCTTTCTGGTGGACCTTCTTTCGATGATCTGGCTGGTGTATTGGCCGCCCCATGTGAGCATGGCAAGCAGGATTGGCTCCAATGTCTTGCCAAAATCGGTCAGAGAGTATTCAACCTTTGGTGGAATCTGCTTGTAGATCTCACGATGCACGATGCCATCTTCTTCTAACTCCCGCAATTGAAGAGTTAACATCCTTTGTGTGATAGTAGGGAGTTCGCGTTTGAGTTCACTGAAGCGCCTGGGCCTCTCCAACAATTTATAGAGGACGATGCCCTTCCATTTTCCGCCGATGACATCGAGCGTTGATTCAACTGGACAGATATATTGGCACAACTCGTTTTCCATCTCTCCATTCCCTCGCTTTAGTACCTTTTTTGATACTATAGCACATAATTGTGCGTACTTGCCGTAATTAAGGGCTCCTTCTATACTGATGTCATTCATTTCTCATGAAAGGATGTGACCAGAATGATTTTGAATGATACATTACGGCAAGCTTTGTCCTCAGGGCATCTCGCTCACCTGGTGACACTGAATAAAGATGGCAGTCCGCAGGTCTCAGTCGTTTGGGTTGGCCTTGATGGCGATGAAATTGTTTGCGCTCACTTCAATCTCTACCAAAAATTGAAGAATATTCAGCGTGATGCCCGGGTTGCACTCTCAATGGCAACGAGCGGAAAAACGAATGGACTGGATAACTATCTTGTTATCAATGGTCGTGCCAGGATTACCGAGGGTGGTGCCCCCGAATTGCTGAACCAATTGGCCCAGATCTATATCGCCCCGGGCACAACGTACGCGCCTGATGGAGCGCCACAGGGATATATTACCCGTATTACTGCTGAGCGTATCCATGGCAATGGCCCCTGGAACGAGTAGCACTAAAGAACCAGGCCAAAGGTTGTCCAGGCGAAGTGAGCAGTGTGTCGACGGCTCACCACTGACGCGAGACGCTATGAGGAGGCGTTTCGCGTTATGCGTCAATCACTCACCGAAGCTGGTGCGCGGTTAATTGGCGGATTGCAGATGGTCTCAGCGGATGAAACTCGCCAACCGCTGCCAATGCCTTGCCAGGTGAGTATGACGTGTCCCTGGCATTTGGATGTATAGCCGTGTTTGGTTGCGTAGAAAGAAACGGGATAGGTGATGGTGTTACCACTACGGGTGGGTTGGCCCAGGGAGAGATCGGTGACGGTACCGCTATTATTAAGGATGGATGATGTAGCCTCCCTTTAAATAAGGCTACTACTTGCCCGCTACTGGCGTACTCGGCTACTACTAGTTATGCGGACGCAATAGTCAAGCCATTCTCCAATTTGGGATACTGACGGTTAACATTCTCTGCTTTTCCCTGGGGCATATGGCCGTTTTTGGGGAGAAACTGGAGTATGTCCAGCATTATCGCATATACTTATTGATAGATAACGATACAATCTGGAGAAATACTAAGCGCGGCGTCATCTCCGGCGAGAGGAAACGCCGGGGCGTGCGGCGCCAGATATATAGGGATATTTAGAGGGATATTTATGTCGGCAGCTACGATGACGTCTTTTCTGGCCATGTTGATGTTGCTTATCACCGCCGTTGTGGGGGTAAGCGCCTGGCGAGAACATAGGCATAACAGGCAGGTGCTTGCCACGCAGAATCGCCTCCCGGCCCATCCGCTCGACCGGCATGTGACCGCTATTTTGCACCTCAACGAGGGCCAGATCGTCTCTATCGAGAGTCCAACGGCCTCGCTGCCGTCAGTCGCGACTCGCTCTCCCTGGTCGACGCATAGGCGCTCGCTGGTCTCCGTAGGAGTGCTCGTGCTCTTTGGCTTAACCCTCTTTCTCCAGGTAGGCCTGGCGGGTGGGACGCTGGCGAAGTTTTCGCAGGGTACCCTGGATGGACAGTACAGCAATAACATAAGCTATTCGCCCTCCGGGCATGTCCTGGAGCAGCCCGCGAAGACCAACCCGGGCAATCCAGGCACTAACGAGCCGGTATTTCTCGACGCGAGCGCGCGCCTGGTCCGCCTCGACTCCGCCGATTCCAGCCAGTACGCCACGCTCTATGAGCGCCAGACCTGGGTCTATTCCTCCTGCTCGGGCTTCGCCATGGTGATGGTCTTTGATGCCTATGGGCGCCACCTGATTGCCTCCGATGTGTTGCAAGAGGAGCTAAACCTGGGCGTCTGGAGCGTCGATCAGGGCCTCTTGCGTGAAGAGGGCAT
Source organism: Ktedonobacter racemifer DSM 44963 (assembly GCF_000178855.1). Classification (GTDB taxonomy): domain Bacteria; phylum Chloroflexota; class Ktedonobacteria; order Ktedonobacterales; family Ktedonobacteraceae; genus Ktedonobacter; species Ktedonobacter racemifer. Next base: position 732,732 of record NZ_ADVG01000003.1, read on the forward strand.
CTCCATGACGGCCAACTACTTCGGCTTCAACACCAACTGGGGCCACACCATGACGCTCCAGCAGGTCATTGATACCGCCAATAGCGGCAAGCCTGTGATTGTGAGCGTGCGCCATCCGACATACTATCCCTATGGGCATATCTTCGTGGTTCGCGGTGGCGATGCGCAGAACGTCTATATCGCCGATTCCGCCCCCACCAATTTCCACAGCATGTCACGCGCCATGTTCCTCGGCATGTGGCAGACCTTCAGCGCGGTCGTGACCCCACGCTAACTAAGTGGTCGCGTACACCAGTAACAGGCCCGCTACTGGCGTACGCGACTACTTGCACAGCTTATAATTGATTTTTCCAGGTAACAGGCATATCTGTGTAATCCCGCCTTAATTAGGGTCAATTCTCGCCGCATAAGCATATATACTGGGGTCATAACATCACACTTTGGAGGAACAACACTTATGTCTGGAGTAACCGATTTCGATTTTCTTCTTGGCTCCTGGAATATTCGCAACCTGCGGCGGACAAATCCCTTCGCACCTGAGAAAGAAGGCGTATGGGAGGAATTCTCGGCTTCTTCCACAAGCGCCAAACAGCTTGATGGTCGAGTGCGGGTCGAGCAGTATGAGGCAACGCTGCCCAATGGAGAACTTGTGCAAGGAATGACCATTCGCGCCTTCGACCAGGAGACACAGCAATGGTCGATTGTCTGGCTCGATAATCGCAATTCACCAGATTTCAGGCCGCTATTGGGACATTTCGAGCAGGGTGTAGGCCTTTTTTATCAAGTCATCGAATCTCCGCTCGACGGAAAGCCAGTACATATCCGCTTTATATGGGACCAGATCACAGAGGAGGGTGCTCGCTGGCAGCAAGCCTTCTCCTTTGATGGTGGTCAGACCTGGGATACGAACTGGACTATGGACCACCAGAGACAGTAAGTAGCGCTACTTACGTACGCGCCTACGCGTTACCCTACGTCATGCTATGTGTAGGGTAACGCCCGCCTAGAAACGAGTTATTTTGAATGTTTGATATCGCGCTGGCGACCTGTGCTAGCTTACCTGAACTAGATAGTGATAACGCTCTGCTCATTCCTGCCCTGGCCGAGCGCGGCCTGCGCGCCCGCCCGGTCGTCTGGAATGCTCCAGAGGTGGACTGGTCGCAACCGCAAATGACGGTCATTCGCGCGACCTGGGATTACCATCACCAGCGTGCTGATTTCCTCACCTGGGCAGAGCACGTTGCAAGCCTGAACGCGCTCTGGAACCCGCTGGACATTCTGCGCCGGAATACGCATAAGTTCTACCTGCGCGACCTGGAAGGGCAGGGTATTCTTATCGTTCCAACGCTCTGGCTGGAACAGGGAGCGCAGGTCAATCTTGCCTCTTTGATGATGCAACACAATTGGAGCAGGGTGATACTCAAGCCAGCGGTCTCCGCCAGTGCCCACGCGACTCTCCTGATAACAAGCGAATGCGTAGAGGCGGGGCAGGCCCATCTTGAGCAGTATCTCCCAGGCAATGATATGTTGCTCCAGCCCTTTCTCTCAACCGTGACCAGCTCGCGTGAGCGCTCCCTCATCTTTATCGATGGAGTCTTTACGCACGCCATCGAGCGCGCACCCGCACTCAACCTGGATGCCTCCGCAGAAGATCGGCTGATCACCGCGCAAGAGGATGAGTTGAGCCTCTCGCAGCGGCTGCTTACCCTTCTGCCCACGCAGCCTTTATACGCCCGCGTGGATCTTATCCACGATGAAGCGGGAATGCTCCGCCTGATGGAATTGGAGCTGGTAGAACCCGGCTTATGGCTCGCCCTCGCGCCCCACGCCGTCGAGCACTTCGCCGATGCCATCGCGCGCAAGGTGAAAGTGGGACGACGCGTACTTTAGTAGCGTCGTCCCCTCATGGACCCTACACGGCCTCGGCGGCTGCGAGATGCACTAACTCTGCATCCTTGGCATCGAGGGCTAAGACTTTGCAGGCCTGGGGTGGGAAGCTGACATGCACCTGGCGGCCTGGTGTATAGCTTGCAGCCTGGCGCGTGGGAATATCAACCAGGAGCGTTGTGGTTTCATCGATGCTTACATGCAGGCGCGTAAACGGCCCTAGAAAGGTGCGGAGGTCAATTCTTCCCGCCAGAACGTTCAGGTCATCGTGAGTGTCCTCATCAACCTGGACAGCAATATCTTCAGGGCGAACCATGATCAGGACTCTCTCGCCGTCGCGGAATTGAGAGAGGGGAGAGACGTTCAAGGTCCGTGTGCCAACCTGGCATAGACCATTGGCCGCCGACTCGATGATCCCGTTGAACTGGTTACTGTTGCCGACAAAGGTTGCGGCAAAGGCTGTCTGAGGCTGATTGTAGATGTTTTCGGGAGCATCCAATTGTTCAATTTTGCCCTTTGCCATCACCGCAATGCGGTCGGAGAGCGAGAGGGCCTCTTCCTGGTCATGGGTGACATAAATAGCCGTTATCTTCAACTCTTGCTGGATACGACGAATCTCGTTACGCAGTGAGATTCTGACCTTGGCGTCAAGCGCCGAGAGCGGCTCATCAAGCAACAAGACTTTCGGCTCGACGGCCAGGGCACGCGCGAGTGCGATACGTTGTTGCTGCCCACCCGAGAGTTGATGCGGGTAGCGCTGCCCCATCTCGGCCAGTCCAACGAGTTCAAGTAATTCGGCCGTGCGTTTCTTAATAACATGCTTAGGCTGATGTTTAATAGTCATGCCAAAACCGATATTATCCTGAGCGCTCATATGCGGGAAGAGAGCATAGGATTGAAAGACCATCCCCATCAGGCGTTTATTGGCCGGGCGGTTGGTGATATCTTCGCCATCAAGCAAGATGCTACCAGTTGTAGGTGTTTCAAAGCCCGCGATCATACGCAGGAGCGTGGTTTTACCACAACCACTCGGCCCAAGCAGAGTCAAGAACTCGCCCTGCTTAATCGACAAGCCGATATTGTCGACAGCAGCGGTATGCCCAAAGTGCTTGGATATATCTAGTAGTTCGAGAAAAGCCATCTCTTATTCCTTATCTGTAAAAGCACGATCCTCAGTTATCTTCCACCGCCAATTTCAACGGTCTGTCCTTTGCCCTGAGTTCTGCTGCGCACCAGTACGAGGATGCCGAGGACACAGAGCAGCGTGATGAGAAAGCTCATAATGGTGAGTAAGGCAGCCTGGTGAGCGTCGCCCTGTCCAATCTGATTCAGATACACAGGGAAGGTATAGATGCCTGAGAGCACGGCAATAGTAAACTCACCCATAGCGGTCGAAAAGGTCAACAGGGCGGCGCTGATAACACCCGGCCAGATATTTGGCAAGATGATGGTGAGAAAGGTGCGCCACCAACCACATCCCAGGTTTGAGGCCGCCTCAGAGAGCACCCGCGTATTGAGCGCACGCAAACTGTTATCGATAGGGCGATATATAAAAGGGAGAGCAATCACCACGTAGGCGAAGATCAATAGCTGTGGCGTATTGACGATAGTGAACGGCTCATTACTCAGTAAGGGGACCAGCCCGAGAGAAAGCACATCAATCCAGGTATGGGAATCGCCAAAAACCTCCAGGTAGCCCAGTGAAAGAACGATTGGCGGCACCGCAAAAGGCAAAAGGGAGAGAAACTCCAGCAGGGGGCGAGCCTGGGGAAGGCGCAGCTGCACCCAGTAAGCGGTAGGCGTAATCAACACAACCGCGATCAGCGTCGATGCAATAGCCAGGCCTAGCGAGAGAAGGAGTGTTTTCGAAAAGTCGCCATCGCTGAACACCTGTGTCAAGACACCGATGTTGAAACGGGAACCATCGTTAAGGCCAAAAACCAGGGTCGCTCCGAGCGGGATGACAAGGTAGAGAACCACCAGAAACAGAACGATTTTATCTAATGCCAGGGAAAAACTTTTCGCCTGTTGTTTCATATCACTTCCTCTACCTTCCCTGCCAGGTGCTGGCGCGGCGCAACATAAACACATAGAGAGAGACAGAGATTACAAGGACAAGAATCATCCCCACAGCCAGGGCATTTCCCAGGCCTACATCGACACTCACGTTGCCTGCAACCGCGAAGCTAATCAGGATCGTAACGAGGTTAATATTGCCTTGTGCCAGCGCATAAGCCGTGGCAAAGGCGCCAAAGGCATTGGCGAAGAGCAACATCAGTGCCGCGATAAGCGATGGAAGGAGAATCGGGAACGCCACCTTACGCCAGTAGGTAAAAGTCGATGCGCCCAGATTAGTCGCCGCCTCGCGCCACACATTCCTTAAAGCACTTAACGCGGGAACAGTGATCAGTAGCATGAGCGGCAGCTCAAAATAGACGTAGGTGAGAACCAGGCCCCAGAAATTATACAGATTGAAGCCCAGGTCATAGAGATTGACATGGAACCACGTCTTAAAGAGCACCGTCACAAAGCCCGTCACGCCCAGCGTTGAAACAAAGGCAAAGGCCAGGGGAACGCCCGAGAAGTTAGCGGCCAGGCTGGAGAAACCTATGAGCAGATTACGCAGCCAGCCAGTACGCATGGTATAGACGCCATAGGCTGCGATAAAGCCGACGACCACGCTAATAAGTGCGGAGACGAGCGAGAGCGAGATGCTTGTCTGGAAGGCACGTAGCGTGCTGGGTTGCGTGAGAATCCGCTGATAATTGGCCAGCGTTACAGTTCCCTGATCGTCCGTAAAACTGCTCTGAAGAATGACAAGGGTAGGTAAAATTTCAAACAGCAGGCAAAACACAAGGAACGGGGCCAGGCCCAACCAGCTTACCGTCGAATACCCCCAGCGTACGCGAGAGCGGCGCTTCGCAGAGCGGCTAAGCGTGGTCTGGGTAGTATCTGTACCTGAAATAACAGGAACGTCCATCACACCACCTTCTAAAAGAGCATGTGAGGGCGCAAGCATACATCCTGCGCCCTCACGACGATTCTTAAAGCCTCTCAATGAAGGAGAAGCATGAAAAAGCGCTTACTGTCCAAGCACCTGGGACTGCCAGTTATTGGAGAGCGCGGTGGCGGCAGCATCAAGCTTGCCGAGGTCTGTAACGAACTTCACATTAGCATACTGCTCGGCTGGTGGAAGTTTGGCCGCCAACTCGGCTGGAATCTTGCCAGCCTTCACCAGGGACTGGTAGCGGGCAGGGTGGGCATAGCCCTTCAGGTAGTTCAACTGGCCCTCGTCCGAGAAGATATACTCCATCCACAAGCGAGCCGCGTAGGGGTCTGGGGCAGTTTTGTTGATAATGGAGACATAGGGACCAGCAATAGAGCCATCCGAGGGAATAATAACCTTTAGATTGGGCTTGCCCTTGAGTTGATCGCGGAAGCCTAAGCCCAGGTAGTCCCACATGATCGCGATGGCGACCTCGCCCTTTGTGACATTGGCCACGCTAGAACGAGCAGCGGTAAAATTACCCTTTTTCTTAAGCTGAGCGAAGAAATCAATGCCTGGCTGAATGCTATCAAGGCTACCGCTCGTCGCCAGCGCGGCACTGTAGACAGCGATAAAGGCATCGTTGGCTTCACGTGGATCGCCATCAATACCAACCATATTCTTGTAATCGCCATTGAGCAGATCCTTGAAAGAGGCTGGCTCATTCTTTACCAGGTCTGTATTGATGACAAAAGCCTGCGCGCCCCAATACTCGGTACACCAGTTGCCCTTGGGATCCTTCAGTTCGGCGGGGATATCATCCCACTTGGAATGTTTATATGGAGTAACCAGTCCCTGCTGAACAGCCTGTGGACCGAATTTAAAGCCGACATCGCCGATATCCCCATGGGGATGAAGCTTTGACTTTTTGAAGACCTCCAGTTCCTGGGCCGATGAAAACTCAGCCTCAGCCTGGTACTGTACCTTGACATACTTCGAGGTATAGGTATTCAGGATATCTTTATAATCAGCCCATTCGGGTGGAATACCAATTGCTTCAAGCTTCCCCTCTTTTTTCGCCTTCTCAAGAAGCGTCCCGATAGCGATTGGCCCGGCAAGGTCAACGGAGGAGGCGGTAGTGGTGGTTGAAGTGGTGCTACCACATGCCGCTAAAAAGGCGGAGAGAGAGGCGGCGGAGAGGCCTAAAGCACCCGCCTGTTTGAAAAATAAACGGCGATCATAATGCTCATTCATATCTACCATAATGCATAGCTCCTGGTCTGAAAAATTGTAATGCATACTTACGCAGCGAGACATTCAGTCAGGCGTCCAATACATCCCGACTGTTGCGCAGCTGCGAGTAAGGTATACAAGACAGCAAACAGAGAGTTATCCGATAGATACAGATTGTCAGAGCAGAGAAAGTCGATATCATCGAAGGCAGAGAAAAGATCTTCTTTGATACCTAGCAGACAGTGTAGTGTTGAGCTTTCAAAAATACAATAGCTATTTATCTACAATTTTCATATATATGTAGACATTTTAGCCATAATTATTTCCTTAATATAATGTTCACAATAAAATTACCAGATAAACATGTTTCTTAAAATCTACTTAATATTAGGCGTGTACATTCTGACTACAGAGAAAAAGAGATACAGATCTGACAGAGATAAACAAATAAGCACGACGCCACGAAAGTACGCATCACATATAATTCATTACATGTAGATGCGTACTTTCGTGGCGTCGTGCTACACGCGGCTTCATGCCTCAGCACATAGCCTTAAGGGCGCGAGGGACGGTCGCCAGAGGCGGGTTGCAGGAGATAGCGACCTGCCAGGTTCTTCAAGAGTGGATCGAGCAGAGTGCCGGTGGCTGCGAGCCGTAGCGGGACGCGCCTCACCTCGGCCTCGCTGACAATATTCACCAGGCGCAGCACCTCGCCACGGATGCGCTGTAGCTCTTGCTCTGACTGGCTGGAGCGTTGCAGGCGTGCAAGCAGGGTATTCAGCGAGGAGGCGACCGTCCAGAGTACATTCTCTTGCGCAAGTGGGGTACGCACGGAGAAATTGCCGTTTGCCGCCTCCACCAGCGCCTGCTGAATTTGCTGAATACCGTACTCCAGGTCACGCTTCTGCTCGGCTAGCGCGAGTTGTAAACGCTCAACTTCTTCGATGCGGTTCACCCGCTTAAAGGCCCGCAGGGCGCCGCGCACCCATAAGTAGGTTACGACCGCGACGACGATCTGCAAGGCGATAGGGCGCACAAGCAGAGTATATGACATCGAACGCCAGAGGTGTTCGAGGTCGGGGGCGTGCGTTTGCAGGAGGATATCTCCCCAGATGCAGCCAATATTGAGGGCCGCCACAAAAAAGACGCTGCTCGGTGGGAGCAGCGAGACCGCCAGCAGTTCTGAGAAGACGAGCAGGTCAAACGTGAGAAAGCCATTCATGTCCAGCATGCCACTTGGCGAGGTAATCAGGTTGAGCATGATAGCTGTATTCGCCGTAATAACGCTTATTATTCCGACTGCGGTCACATGTCCCCGGCGATTTAGGAAGAGAGCCAATAAGCAAATGCCAATAGCGGTCAGAATAATGGGAAATAACAGGGGATTTTTAGCGAGGAGCGCGAGTCGGATAAAGGAGACAAGGACAACCAGCATAAGAAGAAGGATAAGGCTGGCGAGACGAGACCGGCGAAGCCTATCCTGCGCGGCGAAAGAGGTTTTGGCCTCTGTTTCAGAGGGAGTGGCAACCTGATACCACCAGTTTAATGGTTTTATAGAGCTGGTCGGCTGGGCCGGTTGAGAAGAAACAGTTTTCAATACATTGCTGTTCTTGTCTTCAAAAGGAGACAAATTTCTGCTATCCATGCGAGCGAAGCTCCTCACGCCACAAGGCTCTGGCGATACATATGCCTATTAATTCATAGAAAAAGCGCTTTTTATATACCTCACCTATTTTGCTATATATTTGTATATAAAACAAGGGAGCGTAGTACTATTTGAGGGGTAGAATTTAAGGATGTGTTGAGCCAAAAGAGGTGCAGGAGGGTTCCCTCCTGCACCTCTTTTGGCTCAACACATCCTTAAGATGCTGAAAACAGCTATTTATCGCGATGCAGTTTGAAGAAGAAGGGTTGCTCCATGCCTTTGAAGTCCATAATGCCCAGAAGCGTGTCTTGATCAATGAGGCGGAAGGTATCGCAGATCGGCAGGTTGTCATAGAGCATGGAGGCACTGACTTTGCCGCGATACTCTACCATGCGTACTCGCGCCTTCGCCTGGCGGGTCTGCAAGAGGAAGCGCGCCATAAACAGCAACTGGCGCGTCAGTTTGTTGCGTAGGAAGGGCAATTTGAGTCCGAGCGAGAGGGGCAGTCGCTTGGGGTCGAGGGCGAAGATCTGGTTATGATTATCAGAAAATAACAGAGGGTGAACATGGTCGCGATCAATAAACTCTTTGCCGTACCAGCCAAAGGTCGCTAACATCCCATCCATTGGGTGATGGGTGGAGACCTCGCTCCCACGCCACCTGCCCAACATGGTCTCGATCTCGACGCTTGGCAGGCCGTCGCACAACTCAAGCGCTTCTTGCAGGCTCATGCGATCCTGGTATGCGCGCTCTCGCAGCTCGTCTGCTTGCCTGGCATCTGTCATAGATGTTCTCCTCGCTACTTGCGTACGCGGCTACTGGTTTATGTAGTGGTTGAATTCATGGCGTGAGTCTTCGGTAAAGGCCAGGTTAGAGATTTGTTGCGTGATAACCTCTCGCGAGATATTATATCGCCGGGCATAGAGCTGGTCGATGGAGCCAAAGATGGCCTCCTCGTAGGATAGCTGAAGGTGAGTGCAGGCATCGCGTACGGCCTGTTCAGATGATCCCTCGACCTCGACGAATGGCTCTAAGAACGGCCAGGTATCAAGAGTGATTTGCACGCCATCCAGGTCCCATAGCTCACGCTTGCTCTCCTGGTATGCGCGTCTGCGGCATCCCAACATACTCAGTAACACCGAGGTTTGCTCAAAATCGTTGACTTCGATTTCGAGCTCTTGTTGTAGTTCGATGGCCTGGCCTGTGATCGCTTTCAGCGTCAGGGTAATCCGATCTCCCTCGTGCCGCAGACGCAACCATGCGCCAGGAATATCCTGTCCCTCTGGCAGGTCAAACACGTAACGCTTCTGGAGAAATTCTTCGCGCTCCAGCCGGGCCTGACATTGTTTGAGGCGCTGGCGTATCTCCTCCAGATCGACATCAGGAAATGTGGCCTCATATTCAGTACGCATGGCTCTCGCTTTCTTGCCTGGCCTAAAAATCGACGCACATCAATTATACTTCCTCGCCTGTTTTCACACCAGGGCTTTTTCTATTTCCTCATGATACAATAGGGGACACAAAAGTTGAAAGGCATCGATATGGCATCAACATCTACCAGGCCGCGGGCTGCTGCCGCGGTTCTCCGCAATCACAACCAGGAAATACTGCTGGTAAAACATCGGTGGCGTGATGGAAGTTATTCATGGATCTTACCAGGTGGTGGGCTCTTGCCACAAGAGAGTCCCGAAGAGGCTGCGCTGCGTGAACTGGAAGAGGAAACAGGCTTAAAAGGAAAGATTCTCCGTTTCCTCTTTACCCTTCCATACGATCTGGGAACGTCGTCTATCTTTCTCGTCGAAATTGATGCTGATGCAGAAGTCACTCTAGGATACGATCCGGAGGATGCAGAGGTGGAGCACAAAATGCTAGAGGATGTGGCATGGCTCCCTACTGAGACCATCTCTGACCATCCTGAGGTGCAACGAGTGCTTGCCTGCCTTCAAGAGATTTAATATTTCATCACCACACATGCCCCAGGCTTACCGCAAATAAGACATAAGGTGTCATTTTGGCGGGCTATACTGCTTAATACGACCTTGGAACGGATTAGTCTGAAAGGAGTCGGTTTATGCGGTATGGTCTTTCGCTCCCGAATGGTGGCGTGTGCGGGGATGCACGGGTGCTGGCAGAGTTGGGATGCCTGGCGGAAGAGGCGGGCTGGGATGGAGTGTTCGTCGAGGATTATATTGTGCATCAGAGTGATGGAGCGGTGCCAACTTGTGATCCCTGGATCGCGATGGCAGCGATGGCCATCGGCACGAAACATATACGCCTGGGAACGTCAGTTACGCCATTAAGCAGGAGGCGTCCATGGAAGGTGGCGCGCGAGGCGCTGGCACTGGACCAACTGTCAAATGGACGCTTTATTCTAGGTGTGGGTTCCGGCGACGCGGGGGAGGCTGGTTTTACTCGGGTCAATGAGGTGAGCGATGCTAAAGAGCGCGCGAAGATGCTGGACGAGGCGCTAGATGTCATCGTGGGGTTGTGGAGCGGCGAGCCCTTCAGCTATGAGGGGCAGTATTACCAGGTGCGGGAGATGACCTTCCTGCCAACTTCGGTGCAGAAACCACGCATCCCCATCCTGGTCGGTGGAGGCTGGCCGCTAAAGGGGCCATCACTCCGGGCAGCACGCTATGAGGGATGTTGCCTCTACAAGCAACATGAGCCGGGAGATGACAGCGATTGGACGCCCGATGAGGTACATAGACTCAAGGAGTTCATCGAGAGCCATCGCAGCGAAGAGCAGCGAGGAAAACCCTACGAGATCAAGCTTGGAGGGCGCAGCCGCTCGAAAGACTGGGAGCAGGATCGCGCCCTGATGAAATCCCTGGCCGATGCGGGAGTTACCTGGTGGGTAGAGTACATACCCGCTGGCGACCTGGAGACCATGCGCGAGGGCGTATTGCGCGGGCCATTGCGGGTTGAGTAAGGGGACGACGCGTGCTTCAGCAGCGTCGATCAGGCACGCCACCTGCTTCTACATATCATGGCGCGATATGCTCGTACCATAATATGAAGACGCGTGCTTCAGCAGCGTCGGACACATCTTAGAACGTGACCGGCAGGGCCGCGAGGGCGCGCAGGGAACCGGCATCCTTGTAGGCGATCTGCTCTGGGGACACTGCCAGGCGTAGGTGGGGCAAGCGACGGAGCAGGGTGCCGATGGCGATCTGGCCCTCCAGGCGGGCGAGGGGCGCGCCCAGGCAGAAGTGAATGCCTTTGCTAAAGGCCAGGTGCTGGTTCTCCTGGCGCAGGATATTCAAGACTTCGGGATCCGCGAATTCCTGGGGGTCGGTGTTAGCCCCTAGCAGAGCGCAGCGCACCATCTCGCCCCGGCGGATCACCTGGCCATGCAACACGATGTCTTCCAGGGCCCAGCGCGGAGCGGTAAGGCTTACGGGAGTGGTATAGCGTAAAAGCTCCTCGATGGCCGAGGGAAGCAAGCTGGGATCAGCGCGTAGAAGCTCTAGCTGGTCCGTATGCTCTAAGAGGGCCAGCGTACCGTTGCCAAGCAGGTTCACCGTTGTCTCGTGTCCAGCCGTAAGCAGCAGAAAGATCATGGAGATAAGCTCATTCTCGCTCAGTTTATCACCCTGCTCTTCGACGCGCACCAGATCGCTTGTCAAACTGTTGTCTGGATGTTTTCGCTTTGTAGCTATCAGTGCTTTGACATAGTTGATGAATTCTGCCTCGGCGGCCCGGCCTGCGTCCTGTTTCTCGGACGAAAGCGCGGCACCCTGGCTCTGCACGATGGTCTGGGTCCAGGTACGGAATTGCTGGCGGTCTTCCGATGGGACGCCCAACATTTCCGAGATGACGTTAATGGGCAGCGGAAAGGCAAAGTCGGCGACCAGGTCCATCTCTCCCTGCTCCTGAACGGCGTCGAGCAGGTCATCCGCGATCTGCTGGATACGTGGGCGCAACTGCTCGATCATGCGCGGGGTAAAGGCTTTGGAGACCAGGGTGCGCAGGCGGCTATGATCTGGAAGATCCGTGTTGAGCAGGTGCCGCATGCCAGCGAGGGGCACATAGCGCGCAGAGTATCCTCCACCAGGACTCTGCTCATGCCCTGGGGATAGAAGCTTCTGCATGTCTATGGTCAGGCGCGGATCTTTCAAAAGCGCGATGATGTCCTCATAGGTGGTCGCCAGCCACATATCCTGCCCCATCCAGTTCCAGCGCGCGAGAGGTCCCTGCTCGCGTAGGCGCGCATAGGCCGGGTAGGGATTATGTTTCTGCGCGAAAACTTCCTGTAATGTGATTTCTGTCATTTTGTTTATATTCCTTTCCAGTGCCTATCCATTAAAGCGTTTTGGAAAAGAGGAGAGAGCGGGGACACCCCGCGCCCCGGCAGGGGAGAACCCCTGCACCCCCTTTCCGCCTGTCTCCTATCATTCTGCACTAGTTTTGTGGCGCGGTGGGATCGGCCATCATACCAGCGACCACAAAAGCTACGATATACTCGCGAGCGCTTTCCAGGCCCTCGCGAGATGAGAGATCCTCTCCTGGTAACAGCGTCTTATATAAAGGTAGGGAGGCGAGATAGGTCAGGCATAACTGCGTGATCGTCGACAACTGGATCGCAGGCAGATAGTCTGACCTGAGCAGTCCCGCGCTGCGCGCCTTATGAAAGAGGCGCTCAAACTGATCAAGATCTTCATTAGGAAATTGTGAGGCAATCTGGGTATAGGTCTGCCAGCCCTCAGCCATCTCCCAGGTCATGATGCGTACAAAACGCGGATGCTCAAGCAGATAGTCAAAAAGAGTGTAGAGCATTGATTCAAGGAAGGACCTGAACTGCGGGGCCTGGAGAGCAAGGGTTTCGTCCGCCAGCAAAGGCGCAAAGACGCGAGCCAGGAGGATATTCGATTCCTGGTCGGCCCGCTTGAGCACCTCGGCATAGAGGCCAAGCTTATCGCCAAAGTAGCGAAAGATCAGCTTCTTATCATAGCCCGAGGCATGGGCAATTACGTCGACGCGCGCACCATCAAAGCCATGTTCCGCGAAGACGCTCTCCGCTGCCGCCAGAATAGCCTCGCGGCTGGCCTCTCCCCGTCTCTTGCCAGCTTCAGTCATACCAGATTTCTCCTCGCAAAATGTCACCAATTAGTGACGTCACTAACTAGTGACAATAGTACACGGAAATGCGGGATGATGTCAAGGGGGAAAAAGGTCGCGACAAGAGATTGGTGCGGAAATCTCTTGTCGCGACGACAGGAACGCGCTCTACAAGACGGGTAACGTTAGTTTATCCAGGCCATATTTCCAGAAGAGTAAATTGGTTTCTATCATCTGTTCGCCGGGATGATAGTGCTCCCACATGAGCATGGACCAGGCGGGCTGGGTCAGGCCAACATACTTCAAGGCGGCATCGAGATGGGCTTGCTCGTAAGGAGTGAGCGGCCTTATGCTCGTGTAACCTGCATATAAGGCATGATAGAGTTCAGAATTGAAAAGCGCCCAGTAGTCCGACCCGGCATCCTGTTCAACGAAACAGAAGCCGATCACGGTCTGAACGAAATCCATCATTGCGGCGCTCACGCCGACCTCCTGCCAATCGACAAAGGCCACGAGACGCTCCCCCTCAAACAGGCAGTTCGAGGTATCCAGGTCGCCATGTATGATGCACTGGGGAAAGGTAGCTGGCTGAAAATGCTTCAGCGAGTCGATTACAGCTAGCGTTTCACGCAAACGCTCAGTACCATACATATTTACAGCTTTCTCTATAGTTTCGGGCAGATAGCGCGCATCGAGCCAGTGCCGCTTCTCTGGCAGATTGTCACATGGAACTAAGTGCAGACGCGCCAGGACCACGCCAATCTCATGGCAAACTGCCGGTGAGAGGGAGGGATTACGGCCTGGCAAGCGCTGCAAGACGACGGCATCACAATCGGGACTATGATAGAAGACCTGCCCAGAGGATGAGCGTAAGTAGTAAGCCGTGGCGGCGAAGTTCTGCTCTTGCAGGCGTTGCAGGAAAGGCAAACCATTCAGGACATCTTCAAGGGTGGTATTTACGATGATCTTGAAGAGATATTCGCCCTCCTCAGTGGCAACCAGGTAGTTGTGATTGGTTCCAGGCGCGCGCTTATACGAACGTATCTCGCCAAGAGCGAAGTACGCGGCGATAGCAGAGAGTTTCGCCATCAATGGGCGGTCAGATGGGGTGGTCATAAACCTTGTTCCTTTCACGTACATGTGAGGGAGCACGCCAGAGCAGCCACCCAGAGAGAAAACAACCGTGGGCAACGAGCCAGCGCGTTCGCCTCACGGTTGTTTTCTTACATTAGAGAAGCACAAAGGCCGTGGGCGATGCACATATCACCCACGGCCAGCTTTTTCAGTCGTCTTTATCTAGGACTCAATTACGACTCCCGCGCTTCTGAGCCTGAAAAAGGGCATAGTACGGCCGTGGGCCAGGAGCGGAGGAGTGCAATGCCCACAGCAGCGCGTACGAAAACCGTACTTGCGCATAAACTTTACCCTGATATCGGCCATACCTGTCTTTTCAAACCCTTCTTGATTGCAAGAGCCTACAAATATGCTTCTGCTAACTCTACTACGAGAATACCCAAATTCTTCTATCCCGTCAATAGAAGAACAGCCAACCGCCATAGACGCCTCATTAATATTCTGCTGGGAAATTTTATCAGGTTGTTCGAACAAGCCTCCACGAAAGGCGTCACACCCTCGGTATTGCCATTATTGAGTAGTGCCCATACAATTATGGCTGGTGGCGAGACTCCTTATAGAGATTGGAGGTATAGACTGGCATATGGCGGATTCGGCACGCTATACGTTCAATATGGCGGGTATTATCATGCATCCTGGAGAGAAGCGGGTCCTCTTGCGGGCTGTGCAAGGTGGCTGGATGCTGCCCCAGGTGGAGTGGCAGGCAGACGAGTATAGTTCGTGGAAAGAGGTGGCCCGCTTTAATCGTGAGATGCAGGGCTTGCTTGACGTGTGTTTGTCGACGGTGCGTTGCCTGGGTGAGGACTTTGAGCGCGCGACAATGCACTTTAGCCGGATCTATGTTATGGAGCTACACTCGTCCTATGATAATCTTCCGGCTGATGCCTGCTGGATTGACATCGAGGACTTGAAAGAGTTTATGATCACGCCGGAGGAGCATCTTGTATGGCTGGAAGAGTGGTTGGCGAAGCGGGACGAAGAAGAGCGCACTCCCTGGTATCATCCTGACTGGTTGGCGAAGGCTAAGGTCTGGATTGAGCAAGCACTGGCAGAGCCGGAGGCCCAACCCTTAGTCTCAATAGAGCAGGTGGGCGTGGCGGAGCGCGGCTGCCTGCTGCGAGTACAGACCAAGGAAAATGCTTTTTATTTTAAGGCCCTGCCTGCGTTCTTCCGACATGAGCTTACGCTGCTACAACACCTGGCACGATACCGGGTAGGGTGTGTGCCAGCGCTTGTGGCCGTGGATGAGCGTGAACACCGGCTCTTGATGCACGACTTCGGTAGTAAGCACCTGGACCAGAGCCTGGACCTGGCAGATTGGCAGGAGGCGCTGCGCCGCTATGCCATATTACAAATTGATCACATCCAAATTGATCACATCCAAATTGATCACAGCGCACAGGTAGAGCAATTGGAGGAGCTGGGGTGTCCACGCCTCCCACTGGCGACTCTGCCAGATCAGCTTGAGCGCTTGCTCACAAGTGAGCAGTCGTTGTTATTTGACACTCCTACGGCCCTCTCGCTAGAGCAGGTACGGCGACTGCATGACGCACTGCCGCTTATACGCTCGCTCTGCCAGGAGTTGGCTGGCTATGGTCTTCCTGAGACCCTTGAACATGGCGACCTGCACGCGCAGAATATCGCCTTGAGCGGGGGCGACTATCTGTACTTCGATTGGACTGATAGTTGTATCGCCCACCCCTTCTTTAGCCTGTATCCTTTCCTGCTCGACATTGAGGCCCGCTGGCCCGAGGCCCGGATTCGCTTACGTGAGGCCTATCTTCAGCCCTGGGAGCGCTATGCCGCCCGTGCGCAACTGGTAGAGGCCTTTGAGCTGGCACAGCGGCTGGCCCCCCTGCACCTGGCTATGCTCTACGCGACACTCATCATTCCTCATATGAAGGCCAGGTGGGAGATGCAGCACGGCGTCCCCCTTAACCTCAAAGTGCTGCTAGACCGCCTGCACGACGCTGGCTAGCAGATAGGCTATATAATTTTGCATACAAGCAACACATGCGTCCATTGAAGCAGAGGACAATCAACTTAAAGCCCCAGGAGAGAGAAAATCATTCATGGCTATAGGCAAAATTCAGCTTCAGAGTATACAGCAGGCACAGCGCTTGCTGGAGGTGCAGCGAGCGGCCTACCTGGTTGAGGCGAAACTGATCGGCTCGTCCGCTATTCCGGCTTTGCAGGAGGACCTTGAGGCACTTCAAAACAGTGACGAGATCTTCTATGGCTGCTGGATAGATGGCGAGTTGGCAGGGGCTATTTCATATAAGCGAGAGGGCAGCCTCCTGGATATTTATCGCCTGGTGGTTCATCCCAGTTATTTCCGGCGTGGTATCGGCAAGGCGCTTGTAAGCTTTGTGGAGGAGGTCGAGGAAGGGATAGAGAGGATTATCGTTTCAACGGGAGCCAGGAACTTGCCTGCCAAACGACTATATGAAGTATTGGGCTTTAGTGAGATAGGGGAGAGAGGTCATACCGGGACTGTGGATTACGCTTTTTGAGAAGCGTAAACGTTTTTAGTCCATGCAAGCATGGACCCTATAGCATAATCGCAGAGTCGAGCGCGGGCTTATAAGAGGTGCTCGTCGATGGCTTCGGAGAAGCGTTCGAGAGCGATGAGGGATGACTCGGAGCGGCGCGAGGCGACGGCGACGTAGAGGGCGTCGATTACGCTGAGGTGGGCGATGCGGCTGGTAAGGGCCGCGGTACGGAAGGCGGTCTCACGCGAGGCAGTGATCAGGGCTATATCGGCGTACTCGCTGAGCGGCGTGTGTACATGGCTGCTCAGGAGGATGCAGAACGCGCCTGCGGCGCGGGCGGAGCGGAGCGCGTTCAGTGTCTCACGCGTGCGACCAGAGTGTGAGATGGCGAAGGCGACGGAGCCTGGGGGCAGGTTCGCGGCCGAGACCGCCTGCATGACGGCGTCATGGGTTACGGTCACGGGCAAGCCGATGCGCAGGAAGCGGTAATAGGCGTCCAGGGCAACAGGCAGGGAGGGACCAATGCCGTAGAACTCGATACGCGTGGCGTTCACCAGGGCTTCGACCGCGCGCTCTAAGAGCTGTTCATCAAGCACGGCCAGGGTGTCGGCGATGGCCTGGATGTCCGATTGGAGTACTTTGCGCGCCACCACGCCCACACTGTCATCAGGCAGAATGTCTTCGTGAATCTGATGGAGCGGGGTCATACTCTCCGCCGCCAGGGCAAGTTTGAGGTCGCGTAATCCCTGGTAGCCGAGCGAGCGGCAACAACGTACGATGGTCGCCTCGCTGACCTGAATACGCTGCGCCAGGGCCTGGACCGAGAGATGAATCGCCTCCTCGGGGTGCTGTTCAAAGAACTGTGCTACGCGTCCCTCGGCCTCGGTCAAGGTCTGCGAGGCGGCGCGTAAACGCGCCTGGACGCCCTCCGAAATGAGGGGGCGCTCCTGTGATTGCGACATGGGTATGACCTTCCTTTTGTTTGCGTGACTTCTCGCGCCTACGGCGCTCGCCGGGTTAGTGGGTGTGGTGCGTGCTGGTGGCCTGCGGCCACCAGCACGCACCACACCCACTACCTGTTATAACGGGACTTCACAACTGTTATAGCGGGACCTCAAAAATCCGCGTAGTGAGGATACCATCTTGAATGGTTACCAGGCGATAATGTGGCGGCTGAAGGCATAAGAGCGGCTCATCCTGGAACACGGGCTGGGGCGCCGTTGAACGCAGGCCAAAGACGGGGATGCCATGCGCGATTTTCTCATATGTCGTATGCACGTGGCCGCTGAGCACACCCAGGATCTGCGCCTGGTATTTGGTCGCGATATTCCAGAATGCCTCACTCTTCTCTTCATCCTGAAAGAAAGTGTCAAGCCAGCGAATACCTATGGGGACCATGTGGTGATGTGTCACAATCACGGATGGCAGACCGATCTGCAACGAGCGTTCGAGAAAGGCCAGGGTCTCAGGGTAAATAACGGCATCATCCCCCGCCCCAAAATCCAGGCAGATAAACTGCACCCCTTTATGCTGGAAGCTGGCGTTCATGAGGGGCATAGGAGGCGTCTCAGTGAAGAGATGGCGGAAAAATTGGTCGCGATCATCGTGGTTGCCAGGCAGAAAATACATGGGAAATGCTTCCAGGCCCTCTAGCGTGACCAGTACTGGTCCTGGAGCAGCCGAGGCAGCCTCCAACTGGAATATCTGACAGACATTGCTATAAGAAGTTGCAGACGGATTATTAACAAGGTCGCCGGTCATAATCAGGAAATCGATGTTGTCCGCGACGTGCTCCGCGATATGCCGCATAACCTTGCGCACAGCATGTGCAGTCGCATACCCCTTCATCAATTGAGACTCGGTCTCCCCCAGATGGTGGTCGGTAATCTGCACAAAAGAGAAAGACATGCCCTTTCCTCCTTGTCTCATTAAGAGAAGAAACTTTATTTCTTTTAGTGTATAGAGAAATAAAATTTCTGTCAAGAGAGGTTAAGCTTTCGCGCCTACGGCACTCAAGGGGAGTATGTGTGCTTGGTATGGCTTGTGGGCAATGCCCACAAGCCATACCAAGCACACATACTCCCCTTGAAAAGAAGGGTTCAATCGATCATTCGCCTTGACAGAAATGAAACTTTATTTTATCTTTGATTTAGGAAACAATATTTCTTTTTTAGAGCAGGAGGCTGGGTAATTATGAGTCCTTTTGTGTTTCTGCTGGTGCTTGTGGCGGCGTTTTTGCATGCGAGCTGGAATTTTATGGCGAAGAGGGCGGGGAATAGCAAGGGTTTTGTCTGGTTATTTAATGTGCTGGCGAGCATTATCTATGTGCCTGTGTTATCGTATGTGCTCTTCGCCGGGCATACGTCGTTCAGTTGGGTCCAGGTGGGTTTTGCGCTGGGGAGCTCCTGCCTGCACCTGGCCTACTTTCTCTTCTTGCAGCGAGGCTATGAGACTGGAGACCTCTCGCTCTCCTATCCGCTGGCGCGCGGCACGGGTCCGCTGCTCTCAACGCTCTTCGCCATCGCGATTTTTAACGAGAGGCCAGCGGTGGGCGCGCTAGTGGGCATAGCGCTGCTTATCGTGGGGATCGTCTTCCTGGTTGGGAATCCCCTGCGCATCTTTGCTGAGGGGAAGCGCCGCGCTATCCTGTACGCCCTCCTCACAGGCGTGTTTATCGCTATCTATACGCTGTGGGATAAAGAGGCCGTGAGTACGCTGCATACCTCGCCGCTACTGATGATGGAGTTTACAAGCATTGTGATGGCTGTTTTGCTGCTGCCAGCTTCGCTAAAGCATTGGGGGCAGGTTAAGGAAACCTGGAGATCGCAGCGCCTGGAGGTACTGGGGGTTGCTATTCTCTCTCCCCTGGCCTACCTGATCATTCTATTTGTTCTGATCTCGAATCCAGTCAGCCAGGTCGCGCCACTACGTGAGAGCAGTGTTTTGATCGGCACCCTGATGGGGACGCGCCTCCTGGCGGAGAAACAGGGCGCGCGGCGCATAGTCTCGGCCGCGCTTATCCTGGTAGGGATTACGCTCCTTGCTATCAGCTAATAATGACTGGCAATGGTGCGGAGAGGTAGGCATATCGCATGGTGAGAAGAGTCCATGCAAGACCCTACAATTTGCCAGAAATCCCTCGGGGGAAGCCAATAGTTGTTTTAACGGCAGAGGGACTCTGGTTGAGTTTGACCTCGTGAGATAGAATGGGGGAGTGCAAAATGCGCACGTCGTCGTCCTTAATGCAAGGAGAATGGATTTTATGGCGAGCAACTTCACCTCATCCGAAACCGGCCTCCCCTCTTACGACGAGCCTATTCGTATTGTTCCTGTACATTCGCCCTCTCTAGAAACTGCTGCTCCTACGGCGCAACTTGTCTATAACAATGGTCCTCTGCTTACCGCTGTAGAGGTCTACACCGTCTTCTGGGGCTCCCAGTGGCAGCAGGCACCCGAGAGCGACCTCGCGCAGAAGCTAAACTCCTTCTTTGACTATATCCTGACCAGTCCACTGCTGGACCAGATGGCTGAGTATAGCACCGTCGAGCAGAAGATTGGGCGCGGGAGCCGCTCTGGCACGACAACCCTTACCACTTCAGAGCCCGGCTCTAATGTCACAGACGACCAGATCCAGCAATTCATAACCGATGCAATTGCTAACTCTACGCTACCACAACCCACGGCCAATACGCTCTACTTTGTATACCTGCCGAGCGGGACAACGGTCACGATGAGTGGTGATAGCTCCTGCTCTTCGTTCTGCGGCTATCACAACGCCATCAACAACAAGATCTACTATGCCGTCATGCCCTACCCCGACTGCGCAGGCTGCACTAATCACCTCAGTGCGTTCGATTCGCTCACATCGACCAGTTCACATGAGCTGTGCGAGGCGATCACAGATCCCATCCCCGGACAGGGCTGGTACGACCAGAACAATGGCGAGATTGGCGACATCTGCGCCTGGCAGACCCGCCAGGAGGGGAACTATACCATCCAGAAGGAATGGTCGAATAACTCTAACTCCTGCATGTAAATGGGCGCAAGGGTGCCGGACCTTCTCACTGCTACGTGGCTCACCGGGTAAGGGTGCGTGGCGGAGGTTGGCTCTGCCAACCTCCGCCACGCACCCTTACCCTATGTGAAGCACTGCAGGTGCTGAGAACATATCCTGAAAAAGGGTGTGACACTACATATCAATTCTCTTTTTGTGATTTCTAACCAGAAAGAAGCGTATTTATTATACATATATATGCAAATACTCTTATAGCATACTAACAAGCTTTAAAGCTTTCTGTTTGAATTGCCCTTTCTAAGAAAGAGATACCACATGCCACTATCCTCACCGTTAGCCGCCACGTCACAGGATAGCCATACGGCTCTGGAACATAAAAAATATAGTAACGCAAATACATCTGGCAGCATGGGTGAACGCCTCCTACCCTATTTATTGGCATCTATCGATGCCTGTATCGTCCTGGTAGTGTTAAAGGGCATGGCGAACTTTCCACCTTTTAGAGAAGTTGACCAGGTTGTTCCAGCCTGGTGGCTCTTTCTTGTGGCCTGTGGCTTGCTCTGGCTGGCACAAACTATGCAGCGGCTGCTTGGTTTCTGGCTGGCACGGCGTTCACAAAGCGGGGGCGTTACGTTAAAAAGACTGAGGCAGCTTTCCACGCGCTGGTACTCGGGGTCGCTTCTGGTGCTGTTCCTGGTCGTGATCTGGGTCCAGTGGTATACTCAGCAAGCATTTCTGCTTGATCCGCGCTGGCTGGCCCTCGCATTCGATGATATTACCAACAATCCCCTCTATACCGTCCAGGCGCTCTTCATTGCAATGCTTATAGGCTTTTTCGGTGTCCGGGGTCTCGCCCTGTCGAGGAAGGACATCGAGGTCCAAGACATCGTACAGGCATTCAAGAGTGGGATTGGCTTTCTCCTGGGCGTGCTGCTGGTGCGCACGATGGGGGGAGTAAACACCACAGATAGCACGCTCTGGCTGGTCATCCCGGGCTTCCTCTTTCTAGGTCTGCTAGCCCATACCCTGGTGAAGGCGGCGGAGAAGCGCCATGAGCATTATCACGCTCAAGGATTGTTGGGAAGTGTCCGAGCACAGGAGGGAAAGCTCTTGCTCAACACCCTCCTCTTTAGCCTCGTGCTACTCCTGGTGGCTCTGCTGATTACCTTTATACTCTCGCCCAACTGGCTGGCTCAGTTGACTGATCCCTTCTTCCACTGGTTAAAGTCTTTGCCTACAAATCAGGTTCCCCCTCACGGAAACGTTGGTGGCAAGCCTAAAGTAGCGAAAAAACCTGGACCTGGGCAGGCCGATCCAGAGTGGACCATTTTGCTGCGCCTGGCGGCTGGCATCCTGGCAGTCGTACTAGTGCTCATCTTAAGCACAAGGTGGATGATAGCGCGGGCCGCGAGGAGGCGCCATACACAGCAGATCATTGTGGAGATATACGCCAGTGCCTGGTCCTGGGAGCTTTTTAAAGAGCAACTCAAAGCCTTCTTCAAGAGCCTCAGGCAAGGCATCTTCAGGGGCCTGAGCACTTTGCATCTACGTATGCGTAAGCAGCAGGACATAGCCTGGAGTGAAGAGCTTACGGGCGAGCTTTCCACGCGCACTGTGCGCGAGATCTATCGCGCATTTCTCCGCCACGCCTTCAAAGCAGGTTATGCGCGCCGTATTGACGAGACTCCGGCCGAGTTTCGCCAGCGCCTGCTTGAATCCATGCCCGCTGGAGAAGGAGAACTAACCCGGCTAACCAATGTGTACACTATGACGCGCTACAGCGGCACCCAACCAGGCGAAGGCGAGATAGCAGCCATGCGCCAGAGCTGGCAGGAGCTGCGCCCCAAGGTAAGGTGAGGATTAATTGTGTGATGCCGGGTTGCCTGTGGCAACCCGGCATCACACAATTAATCCTAAATATCAATATAGAGGCACTCTTCTTAATCTGTGTGAAAGACCTCGCGCATGACGGACCACCATTCGCCCTCGGTCCGGTCGACGAGCGGTTCTTGCATGGGATCGGTGTGCTGCCACCATTCCTGCGTCTTGGGATCGGCGGCCATGCGCGCCATATCGGCAGCGAAGTCGTCTCCGATATACTCAAAATAGGCAAAGAGCAGGGTGCCGTGGCGAAAAATAGTATAGTTACGAATATTGCAGGTCTCGATTGTGGCCAGTACCTCCGGCCAGACCTCTTCATGGATGCGCTCATAGGCTTCGATCTGCCCAGGTTTTACCCCAATAATCTGTCCATAGCGTTTCATGTTCTGAATCTCCCTCCTCGAAGATAAGAGTACGCGAGAAAAGAGTGTTTTGTCAATGAGAAGGCGCCAGCCAGGTAACCTCAGATATGCTATACTCAAAGGTACTTCATCAGAAGAGGGAAGAAGGAAAAAACGTGAAGCAAGATCTATTCTCACCGACCTCGCTGGGTTTTCTGCGTGTCGCGGTCGTGGTACCAGAATTGCGCGTGGCGGATATTCGCTATAATACACAGATTATTATTGATGCGCTACGGGAGGCGGCGGCACGCGGGTCTCGCCTGGCCCTCTTTCCTGAGCTATGCATCACAGGCTATACCTGCGCCGATCTTTTCTATCAATCCGTGTTGCTCCAGCAGGCGAGCGAGGCCCTGCTCGCAATCGCCCAGGCAGCGGCAGAGGCACAGATAGCCGCCGTTGTGGGCCTGCCCATGCACCTGGGTGGAAAGCTCTACAACTGCGCCGCCTTCGTCAGTGATGGCAAAGTACTGGGCATCGTCCCCAAAACCTATCTGCCAAGCACGAACGAGTATTATGAGGAGCGCTGGTTTAGCTCCGCCAAGGATTGCCCGCTAAGCGAGATCCAGCTTGGTGGGGAAAGCATTCCCTTCGGGACGGACCTGCTCTTCTCCGCCAACAATTTCTCCGGCTGTATGTTTGGTATTGAGATCTGTGAGGATCTGTGGGCGGTCCAGCCACCCAGCGGCAGCATGGTCCTGGCGGGCGCGACCGTGATCCTGAATCCCTCGGCCAGCAATGAGATCCTGGGCAAGACCGAGTATCGACGCGCGCTGATCCAGCAGCAGGCGGCGCGCTGCCTGGCGATCTACCTCTACGCGGGGGCGGGACCGGGCGAGTCCACGACCGACGTGGTCTTCTCCGGGGGTGCCTACATTAACGAGAACGGACGCATGCTGGCCGAGACGGAGCGCTTCCTCTTCTCCACCCAGATGGCCGTGGCGGACGTCGATGTGCAGAGCATGAACCACGAGCGTCTGCGCAATAGCAGCTTCTCCTCGGCCCTACCCGATAGGACTTATCGCACGCTAGCATTCAACCTGCCCGAGAGAGCTGGAGCAAGCGAGCAAACTGAGCTTCTGCGCAATGATCTCACGCCAACGCCTTTTGTCCCCGCCGATCCCTCACAGCGGGCCAAACACTGTCAGGAGATCTTCCACCTCCAGTCGATGGGTCTTGCCAAGCGACTCAAGCATACAGGCATCAAAAATATTACGATTGCCCTCTCTGGTGGCCTGGACTCGACGCTAGCCCTGCTGGTCGTCCAACAGGCCTTCGAGATACTAGAGCTTCCACGCGAGGGTATCGTGGCGATCACCATGCCCGGCTTTGGTACGACGAACCGCACACGCTCCAACGCGGAGCGGCTGGCGGAATCTCTGGGCATCTCCCTGCGCCAGATCCCCATTCGCGACGCGGTTCTCCAGCACTTCAAAGATATCGGACACGATCCCAACCTGCACAATGTAACTTATGAGAACGCCCAGGCTCGCGAGCGCACACAGATCTTGATGGATATCGGCAATCAGGTTGGCGGCCTGGCGGTGGGTACTGGCGACCTCTCCGAGTTGGCCCTGGGCTGGTGCACCTACAACGCCGACCACATGTCGATGTATCACGTCAACGCGGGCGTGCCTAAGACGCTTGTGCGCTACCTGATCGAGTGGTGCGCCGAGAGCGTCTACAGCGGCGTCACCTCCGAGGTGCTGCACGACATCAACGCCACGCCCATCAGTCCCGAGCTGCTGCCCCTGGGCGAGAACGACGCGCTTGTACAGGAGACGGAGGCCACCATCGGCCCCTACCTGCTACACGACTTCTTCCTCTTCCAGGTGGTGCGCCACGGCTTCACGCCGCGCAAGGTCTACTGGCTGGCCTGCCAGGTCTTCGCCAAGCACCACCAGCCCGCCGAAGTCCTGGAGTGGCTGAAGATGTTCTACCAGCGCTTCTTCGCCGCCCAGTTCAAGCGCTCGGCCATGCCCGATGGCCCCAAGGTGGGCTCAGTGGCCCTCTCGCCCCGTGGCGACTGGCGCATGCCCAGCGACGCCAGCAGCGCCCTCTGGCGCCAGGAATTAGAGGAGCTGGAATAATTATGTGCTGGGGAGCTGGCGCAGCCAGCTCCCCAGCACATAATTATTCCAGGGTATAATAAAGGCTGGAAAGGCTTTATTATATAGAGGTATAAAAATTGTAGTTTGCGCAAGGATGTGGGTAGATGGCACACTCGCCTCAGCCGGACGCGCAGGGTGCGCAGGAACCATTCGACTTTAACCAGATCTTTATTGGGCGCGAGCAGCAGATGGCCGAATTTGGCCGCTTGCTGCGCGAATGGAAGTATACGCTGGCCCAGGAGGAGCTCGACGCACCCGGCGCGCCTGAACTGCCCTCGCCTCGCAACAAGCTACCAGGGCTGGTCGTGATGCTCTATGGGCGTGGTGGCTTTGGCAAAAGCACGCTGCTCAACCGCTACTATGGCATCGCATCGCAGGCGAACGAGCAGGGCATGGGTGGACGCCTCACGCTCTGTGGTCCTGTGGATTGGGAGTTCGCGGTTGAGGGGCGGCGCGCGATTTATAATCCTTCTCAGGGACAGGCCCTAGTGCAATCGTCCAAAAGAAAGTAGGAAAGTAGCCGATATGAGAAGGTATGCAACCCATTTTCATTCGACCACTCACCGAATCCGAGCGAGCCCATATCGAGGCTCACTTACGCTCCGGCTCAGCCTTTGTGCTACGCCGTTGCCAGATCCTTCTGGCTTCAGCCCGTGGAGAGCGAGCCATCGCCATTGCGCGGCAGCTGGGCTGCGACGACCAGACAGTGCGCAATGTGATCAAAGACTTCAACGAGCAGGGGCTCGACGTGCTCAAGAAGGAGTCCTGTCGCCCTCATCGGCTACGCACCAGCATTGCCGACGAGAATCTGCCAGCCTTGCGCGATCTGCTCCATCGCAGCCCGCGCGATTTTGGTATCGAGCGCAATCTCTGGTCTCTCCCACTGGTGGCGCAAATCTGCTTGTCACAAGGACTCGTAGCTGCCCCGACCACTGCTGCCAGTGTCCGCCGCGCGCTCAAGCGCTTGGGCGTCAGTTGGAAACGAGCCAAGCACTGGATTACCAGCCCCGATCCGCAGTATGCACGAAAAAAAAGGCTCGTGACCGCTTGATCGCGTACGCTCAACCCCGCTCTGATTGGGCCATTGGCTTCCTCGACGAGGTCTGGTGGAGCCGATTTGCTCTTCCACGCCTTCACACCTGGCAAGATCCAGAGTACCCAGTCCGTTTGGTTGAGCAATCCTGGCAAAAGAATGACCCTGACCCAAAAGCATTGGCGTGCTATGGTGTCCTCTGGCAAAACGGAACCACGGAGGAACCCGTGCGAGAGCAGATGTGGCTTCGTTTTGTCACAGGACGCCCGGTGAGTGAGATCACCATCCAGTTTCTGGACTGGTGTTGTCAGCAATTGGCCGCACAAGGCAAACGTCAGTGGCTCCTCATCTGGGACAACGCCTCCTGGCATGTGAGTAAGATGGTGCGCACCTGGATCAGAAAACACAACCTCGCTGTCAAACAAACGGACGAAGGGGTACGGATTTTGCCTTTCCAACTGCCCACCAAAAGTCCCTGGCTCAATCCAATTGAGCCCAAGTGGGTGCATGGCAAACGCAATGTGGCCGAAACCAATGGGCTGCTTTCGGCTCACCACCTCGCTGAGCGAGTCTGTGCCTATTATGGGTGTGCATATGAGCCACATTTATCTCTTCCCGAAAAGGTTTCGTAATCTTGCACTAGACCCACTGGCGGTAGGGTAAGAGGCCAAGTCCCGATTGCTCGGGAGCATCAACCCCTCCCCTCCGAACTCCACGTGCACCCTTTCGATGCATGAAGCTCTCCAGAGGCCAGTGTCTTTTCAACACCACTCCCACAGTGGTCTTCTGACACATCCGTGTCAACCACCATTTTTGAGTGTGGCCTCCTGCAACCCTTTGCTGGGTACATACCCAACTCGTATGGTCGCTCCGTCACCATGCCCCTTACGGGGTTTAGGCGATCCCTTAGTTCCATCAAATGTCTCAGTCTGTACGTAGGTGCCCATTTCGTCATTTCCCTCTCCGTGAGGGCTGGCTCCAACGAGAGCTTGTAGGGAAAGTAGTACCGTTCCCCTACACGTTGGACACAGGCGATAGTCCCTTCTCCTGTGGGCTGCTCCATTTCCGCCGTGACTTGAATTCAGCCAATCAAGACTTCACCCTATACAGCTTCACTGATGAGCCTCTGGCTCCTGGGACTGGAGCTTCACTCACCTTTGACACGACATGCTATTTTCCCCCCACGCCTTTCGGGTGAAGGTGTCCCCGCTCTCTATGAGAACGGGTAAGTCGCTGTGTTACTCACCTTGCTCTAGTGAGCTTACCCCGACGGGTAAGGGAGACATTTGTGGCACAAAGGCGCACTACTACAAGGATCTCTGTGCCCAGCTTGCTCCCAGGCTGGATAAGCAACTGGGAGATTTTCGCGCCTACCAGCAGGCGGTCAGCGAAGTGGAGAAGGTCAGACGCGAGAGCGGCAAGATCCTGGAGGAGGTCAGGCGCGAACAGGATGATCTCGGCTCGTCCCTGCGTGGCGCAACTATCGATATCGTTGCCAGCGCATTGAGCACGTATGTGCCAGGAAGCAAGGGGATAGTCACAAACGAGAAGGTCAAGAAGGGGGCGGACGCGCTGCTCCAGCTGACGGGCGAGCAGGTGGCCTACCTCTACCAGCGCTTTCATCGACGCCTGGGCAAGCGGCTGGAGGAGTACCTGGATCCGGCGCGGCGGCTGGGTTTCGCGCTGGGATGGGACCTGGCCCGTTGTGCCGCGAATTACCCCATCCTGGTATTCTTTGATACCTATGAGGAGGTCGACGAGGGCGATCAGTTCCTGCGCCTGGTCATGGCCGCAGCGGGTCCACGCGTGGGCTGGATTATCGCCGGGCGCGACAACCTCTGGTCGGGCGTGGGCCAGCGCGAGCGCAGCACCACACCCGAGTATGGCTATAAAGACCTTGTCCCCTTTGAGCATGGCCTCTCGATCAATTTTAACTCCGAAGATGTCGGCGCCTTCACATCCGACAATATCAGAGAGTACTTCGAGCTGCTCTGCCAGCACTTCCCCTGTGAGCCACCCCTGCCAATGCTAGCACAGGACGAGATCACGCGCGTCTGGGATGTCACGAAGGGCATTCCCCTGGCCGTCAACATTGCCGCAGCGCTCTACAGCGAGACGATAGATATCAATCAGGTCACCGAAGAGGTTGAGGGGCGCAAAGAGATCATCGACAAGATGGTCTACCGCTACCTCCAGCATACACGCATCGACGAGCGTGAGCGCGGCAAGCTCTACGCCCTGGCCCTGCTCCGGCGCACCGACGAGCCTATGATCCTGGCCCAGGCGCTCGGCCTGACGCCAGAAGAGGCCAAAACGCGCTACAAAGAGACACTCAGCCACCTGCATCGCCGCTACAGCTTCATCTTCACCGAGAAGGGCGAGCCCTCGCTCCACCGGGAGGTACGCCACTTCCTGCGCCTCTTCCTCCTGGAGCGCCGCAAAGAGCCAGAGATCCAGGCCATCAATAGCTCATTGAAAGAGAGCATAGAGACCGCCCTGCAAGAGCTAGAACAGCAGCGCGCATACAGCACTCTTAAAGAGCGCCTGCAAGACGAAGACTGGACCGCCCTCTACCTCGACCTCTGCGAGCATCTCTACTGGCTCGACCCTGTCGAAGGACTGCGCCACCTGCTGCCATTTATGATTGCCGCCGCCATCTACAACCGCAGAATCAATAGCGAAGCCAAACAAGTCGGAGAGTTTTTTATCTCTTCTTTATTTATACGCGAACAGAACAATTGGACCTGGGCAACCAGTAGCCTTGTCAAGTTACATAACAGAAAGCCATCGCCAGAAGAATTACACGGGCTTGAAGAACTTCACAAACTCTATTTACAATCGCCTGGAAGGCTCCCAGCGCTACTAAACTCCCCTGAAGAACTCGAGGCTGCCCTCTGCTGGCGTCTTGGAGAGGCGAATCTCCGGCAGAATGCAGATAAGGCAGTGGAATGGTATGAGCAAGCCTTTACAGTCCTGTCACAAGAGGAAGAGCTAAAAGAAGCACTCGCCGGGTCTTATTATGAGCTCGGAAAAAAACATCGTGAGGAGAAAAGATACGACGATAGTATACGCTTTTTGAGTCAGGCCATTGATTTGAAGCCAAGATATACATATGCATTCATGCTCCGAGGCCTTGTTTACTTTGATCAAAAACAATATCAGATCGCCTTCTCGGACTATGACACCGCTATTAGCCTCGAGCAAAACTCTGCCATCGCCTACAACAATCGAGGCGCTATCTACGATAAATTGCAACAATATAACAAAGCTATCGATGACTATAACGTTGCTACTCGCCTAGATTCTACTCGCGCCATTTTATACAATAATCGAGGCATTTCCTACAATAGCTTACAACAATATAACAAAGCCATTGATGACTATAACACCGCTATTAGCCTCGAGCCCAATTATGCTCCTGCTTACTACAACCGAGCATATTCATACTTATATATAAATGATGTGGAAAAGGCTAAGCAAGACTTTATAACAGCGGTAGAGAAAGATTTGAACGATCTAAAAGCTAAATGGATGTGTGTATTTGTTTCTTTAACTGAGCAATATCCTGGATTGGAAGTAGCAGGACATTTGGATCAACTTGCTGCAATAAAACCTCAAAAATATACTTCTCTGGTTTGCCTAGGAGTTGCATTTGGGCTTCGTGGAAAACTCAAGAAGGGTTTGATACAACTAGATGCAGTAATTCATGCTAGATCCAAATCAATAGATGCTTTTTTCTGGAAAGGGATGCTGTGCGCCTACTATTATCGAGGGAAGCCACACCTGGCGGTCGAGGCAATTGAGCAGGCGCTGGCGAATGGCTTGCCGCCAGTGTTGCTGAGGCCACTCTACTGGCTAAGAGAGGATAACCCGGCTTTCTTTGAGCAGTATGCCAGGCCGCTGCTGGAGCGGTATGGGGTATGAAGCACCTTCCGCAACCTCCCACACCCATGCCGGAGAAAAAGGTAGGTGCGCGGTTTACAAGCACTACGCGGTCTGTAATTGTTTGTTTGCTTTTAATGGAAAGGCAGGAGGCCAAATGACATTTACGACACGTGCTTATGTTGAGGAGGTAGATAGGGAGGCGGTGCTGGCACTGCGCCGAGTGTGTACGACACCTGAGAACGTAGTCGATTATCCCTCGCTGACGGATCTGCATGAGTTTCTTAATCCGGTACGGAGGGAACAGCATACACATATCCGGCTGTGGGAGGATAGTAAGGGGCGGCTCCTGGCTTATGCGAATGTGGCGCTTCCCTCTAGTTCCTTCTCATTCTTGATACATCCGATGGCGTGGGAGACGAGCATTCCCGCAGAGATTATCGCCTATGCGACGGCGGTGCGCGCCGCCAGTGGAGCAGACGGAGAAGAGCGGGAGTTGGGGACCAATTGCCGCGATAGTGATGAGCAGAGGCTGTGCTACCTCCTCCAGGCAGGATTCGAGCTTGAGGAGGGCGAGGTACCTGTGATGGTGCGGACACTTGCCGATGAGATTCCCGAACCGGAACCGCCAGTGGGCTACAAGCTGCGACATATCGTTGGGGAAGAAGAGGTCGAGGCGTGTGTGGCATTACATCGCGCCGCCTTTGGCACGCAGAATATGACCGTCGAGCAGCGCCTCTCGATCATGCGCGAACCGGATTATGACCCTCGCGGGGACCTGGTGATTGAAGCCCCAGATGGGGCGCTCGTCTCGTACTGTATCTGCCTGGTGCATCCCGAGGAGAACGCGCAGAGTGGGCGCAACTGGGGCTATACCGATCCCATAGGTGTCCACCCTGACTACCAGCGACGGGGGCTGGGCAAGGCCGTGCTCCTGGGCGGTCTGCGCTACCTCAAGGCACGGGACGTCGACACAGCCTCCTTCATGACCAGCAGCGATAATGCCGCCATGCTAGGCCTGGGCACCGCCGCTGGCTTCCACAGGTTCTACGCCTACCACTGGCTCTCGAAAAGGGGGTAAATGTGTGGAGAGGCGCGCAGGCATAGCCTGCGCGCCTCTCCACACATGACCATTGTAAAATTCCTCTTGCTTTTTCTGGGTGTTTAGCGTATATTAATAGTATAAGATTATTTTTGGAGGAACAATAAGTGAGTAAACGAGCAACGTCAGGTACGCGAGTTTCCTGATGAGGTTTGCCCGAAGCTGACTTTTCCCGCTGCTTTCTTTGTGAGGCGCTTTGTGCCTCTTTCTCCTATGTCCCTGGTTTGCTTTTGGCAGGCGTTGTCTCGTGGCAAAAAGCCTTCTGCTTGCTCGTCTCTTTTCGTCCTCTGAGACGCTCTCCTTCTGGAAACTCCTTCTCCCTGCTTAACCCCTATTGTTTTTACCCATACCTGAGTGGTCTATGTCCTTTTGCCTTATATGTATGTTTGTGTGTGTGTGTGACCACTCGCGCCTGCGGCGCTTACCATGGTTGTTGGTGTGGTGCTCCCTGGCTGCCTACGGCAGCCAGGGAGCACCACACCAACAACCAGAAATTATCAGACGGGCAAGGGCTTGAAGATTGTTTCGACAGAAGGAAATACCGGCTTTATGGATTTCTTGAAATCGCTTAGTCATCGCGCTTTTGCTCTGCTGTGGAGCGGGCAGACTATCTCGCGCCTGGGTGATAGCTTCTATAACGTGGCCCTGGCCTGGTGGGTGCTGGAGAAAACGGGTTCGGCAACCACAATGGGCCTGGTGCTGATATTCGCTAATGCGCCGACTCTCCTGCTACTCTTGCTGGGAGGCGTGGTTGTGGATCGCTTCTCGCGCCTGCATATGATGCTGGGTTCAGACTTCGCGCGGGCGGCTATTGTGGGTGTGGCGGCACTCCTGGCCGCCACGCAGTTGTTAGAGGTCTGGCATGTGCTGGTCATAAGCGCGCTCTTCGGCGTGGTGGATGCCTTTTTTTATCCCGCCTATACCGCCATCGTGCCAGAGGTGGTGCCGTCCGAGGCCCTGCCCAGCGCGAACTCGTTACGTAGCATTAGCGCGCAACTGGCTGGCATCATCGGTCCCCTGCTGGCGGGCCTGGTGATCGCCCAGGGAGGCACAGCGCTGGCATTTGGCTTTGACGCCCTGTCTTTTATCGTCTCGGCTGTCTGCCTGCTTACTATGCCGCGCAAGGGTGCCCTGGTACGCACGATGGAGGCTGAATCGAGCGTGCTGAAGGACCTGCGCGAGGGGATCGGAACGGTGCTCGCCTCGCCCTGGCTGTGGGTAACCATCGCTGTCGCAGGCCTGAGCAACCTGACCCTGAGCGGTCCCCTGGACGCGGCGATGCCTCTGCTCGTCAAGCTGCGCTTTGGCGCAAACGCCCAGCTCTACGGCTTTATTCTGGCCTTTGAGGCCACAGGCTCGATTCTGGCGGCGATCTGGCTAGGACGCATGAAGCGCCTGCGCCACCGGGGCTACGAGGTCTATCTTCCCTGGATGGTCGCGTCACTGATGCTCTTTGTCATGGGCCTGCCCCTGGTACTTGTGGTAATGTGCCTCGCGATGTTCGTCCTGGGAGCGGGTACGAGCACACTAAACCTGGTCTGGGCCAATAGCCTGCAAGAGCTGGTGCCTGCCGAGCTCCTGGGGCGCGTCTCCAGCATCGACGCGCTTGGCTCCTACTCCCTCCTACCCATCGGCTACGCCCTGGCGGGCATCGCCGCCGATCATATCGGACCCTCCACAACCTTCCTGGTTGGCGGCCTCCTCAGCCTGCTTATCGTCGGTCTGGGACTGTTGCATCCCAAAGTGCGGGGAGTGGACTAGGGTAAGAGCGCTACTTACGTACGCGCCTACATTGGCGGGCATTGACGCGTTTCCCAAACGTCTACGCACCTCGCGTCAGCATCCTGTTTGGGGAGCGTAGGCGCGTACGCCTGTTTGAAAAGTTGCATTAACTCATGTAGCTAGCATAATTTACATTAAAAGTTGGTATCGCTAACTAAAATTTCTATTAACTTGTGTTGTAGGAAAGCATTCCGTATAGTACAATATGGCATGGTAGGGTATGGTATGTAGTAGAGATGCCGGAGACGCATATTCCTTTGATCACCCACGGGAACAAGAATCTACATGAAATTGCACTGACCTTTGATGATGGACCCTTCCCCAATTTTACGGCGAAGGTACTGGACGTCCTCGAAGCGTATCGAATTAAAGCTACCTTCTTCTGCATCGGACGCCAGGTTCAGGCCTTTCCTGATCTGACGTTGCGCGCCTATAAAGCCGGGTATGAGATTGAAAATCATAGCTGGAGTCATCCCGTCATGACCGGTTTAAGCCTGGAGGGCCAGTACTGGCAGTTGCAACATACCAACAACACGATCGAACGAGTGACCCACCAGCGACCCCTTGTGATGCGTCCCCCCTATGGGGCGTATAACGCATCTTCACTTCAGCTCGCAACCAGCCTCCGACTGGTCACGGTGGCCTGGGATGTTGATGCACACGACTGGTCGCGCCCCGGCACGGATACAATTCTGCATAATGTGCTCAACCATGTGAAGAACGGCTCAATTATCCTGATGCACGATGGAGGTGGCGACCGCTCCCAGACGCTTGCCGCCCTACCCAAAATAATAGAAACCCTCTTTGAACGCGGCTACCGCTTTGTGACCATTTGCCAGCTACTCTCGCACCTGCCCCATGAGCATAGACACCCAGGGGCGAGCTATTTATGAACATCCTCTTTCCCGCCAAACCCTCCTGGGTCTGGTAGTTTCCACACTCTTATACTGATTCAGGCTTACAAGCTGGCACGATAAAGTCTTCTAGGAGGCGCCTGGTAGGCGAACCAGGTACAGGTTCACATGTGGTAGCGACAACGAGGTCGAGCTGGGGTAGCACAGCGATGATCTGGCCGCCAAAGCCAATAGCGCATTCAGCAGAGTAGCCAGCGAAGCCTGATCGATACCAATAATAGCCATAACCATCGTTGCGAGGAGTCCTGGTGTGCTCGCTGGTAGCCTCTTCAATGAAGGCGCTGGAGAGCACCTGTTGTTCACCCCAGCGGCCACGCATGAGATAGAGATAGCCAAGCTTCGCCATTTCACGCGTGGTCAGGCGCAAGCCAAAGGCTCCAATATAATAGCCCTGCACATCTACCGCCCAGGGGAGATGCCCGTCTGATAAACCAAAGGGATGCATGGGTCCTGCCAGGGAGGGTTGCTGAAGCCAGGGATCGGGATTACCTTGACTATCGCACCAGATACCTAGCGTATCGAAGAGGTAAGTGCGCGCAAATTGCGCCGTTGTCATGCCTGTGACACGTGTAAGCAAAATAGTGAGCAAGTGCGGGTCAACACTGTTATAGTAGTAGACCTCTCCCGGCTCATCACGCATGGGCAAATCTAAGAGTCTCTGGATCGTCGCGCTATCTTCCAGAAAGTGATCAATTGTGTCATCACTGGGCGCCTGGAGTCCGCTGGTCATGGTCAGCAGATGACGTAGCGTGACACGCTGCTTGCGCTCATCGAGATTGGCGGGAGTGTATTCGGGAAAGAAGCTGAGCAAGGACTGATCCAGGCTGTGAAAATACCCCTTTTCCAGGGCGATACCAATGAGCGTAGCAAGCACAGACTTGGTGACTGAATTCACGTTATGATAGAGGTCCCGCTGCCCTCCATGATAGTACCCCTCAAAGACGATAGCACCAGAGCGTATAACCAGGATGCTGAGTAGCTTCTCTATGTTCTGCGCCTCAGCATCTAGCTGGCATAATATATCGCCATTCACCCCTAGCGTTTCAGGCAGAGCGGTTGCCCATTCACGTGTGGGCCAGTTAAAGAGCGGATTCAGTGTCAAGGGTCCCTCCAGGTCCAAATGAGATCATTGCTGTTACTCCATTATATCCTTTTGGGAGCCAAAACCACGGTTTTACATCGCCTTACAATGTTTTGGTACATCCTCGACTTTCCATTCATTGTTCACTTTGATTATCTTGACGTTCGGCAATCAAGTCCCTGATGAATTGCAGGCTTGTCTGGATGCGTGCGACATTGATCTCACCCTCGGAGTCGACAGCTCGCGCCTCCAGGCTCAGAGCTCCCTCAAATCCTGCTGCTTTCAGTTGCCGCACAAAGCGATGAAAATCGATATGCCCCTCGCCCGGATGCAGGTAGTAGCGCCCCTCGCTTGAGGCGAGCAGGCCATGGTGGTCTTTTAGATGCACATGGCGTACTAGCTTTGCCTGCCAGAGCCAGGCGGCTGCGAAGACAGCTTCAAGCTGGTCATGCCACGCCAGGAACTCTGTATCCAGGGCCACGCGCGCACGATGGTCATGCTCAAAGGCTTGCTTGACGTTGGAGAGGGGATCAGCACGATTACAGGGAATTGTCTCGATAGCCAGCGTGAGCCCATACTGCTCGGCGAGATCCAGGCATCGCGCTAAGGGTTGCAAGTTATACTCCAAATGGAAGTCAGACGATGGCATCCCCCACAGATGCAGTACTGCGATCTCTGTCCCTAGCTGTTGGGCGAAGATGCAATTCTGCTCAAAGCGCAGGATCCCCTGCTCTCGCTCGCTTGCATCGCTGCTACCGAAGCATTCGCCGATGCTTTTCTCCACATGCATTACCGGGAAAGGCAGTTTGCAGGAGCGCAAGGCACGAACGATAGGCTCCGGCTCTTGATACCAGCGAGGATAAAAAATAATTTCCAGGCCATCCGCCACAAACTCCTGGCTATACTTCAAGATGACCTCGTGGCAGTGAGGGTCAGAACTGCGGGTGAAGGCACCAGTTGAACAGAGTACTTGCATTTTTCTGCCATTCTAAACCTACTCAAAAGTGTTTCCACCCTCTCAAATAGGTTCAATTGCTGTACTTGCCCCTCACAGGATGCCTTCATGACATTTACACTGTTTTGGGTCGCCTACAGCACACCGCACCCAGGCTGTGCCCAGGTGTGTGGCCCCCGCCGGGCAAGAGACCTTGAATGGTGTCTCATGATGATCCTTCCATGTATAGAGCATACAGAGGTACATCATTACCTGAACAGTTTCAGTGTATAATCCCTGGGGATAGCTCGTCAAGGAAACGGATCTGGACAGTAGCCGCGTACGCCAGTAGCAGGCCTGCTACTGGCGTACGCGGCTACTGGAGGGTGGCTACTCGCTGAAGCCGTTGATCAGCATGTCGCCCCAGGCCTGGCGCTGGAGTCCGGCGGGATCGTGCTCGACGCGACTCTCGCGGTCGAAGATCATGGTCGCGCGCTCCTTGGGATTATAGGCGGGCCAGTTGGGGTCGGGGGCGCCTGTGCGAGCGAAGGCGAGCCAGGCCTCGCTCATAGCGTCGGCAATACCCTGGCGTTCGGGGCCGCCACCACCGGTAAAGCCTACGGCATAGGCGAGGTTATCGAAAACGAAGGGAATCTCCAGGGCGTGCGTCGACTTCAGGCGCCCATTCAGGATCGACGTCTCCCAGGTGAAGAGGTACATATAGACTGGGGCCGCGCCCTGGGCGTATTTGCGCTCGGCCAGGGTGATCGAGTTGATGCGCATCATGCGGTCGCTGCCGATGGCCGTGTAGAGGTCTGCGGGACTGCCCTGGGGTTGCGCACCTCGGTAGGCCGCGATCAGTTCATCCGTTTTGGCCCCCGCGAATTGGCTCACGCGAGCGCTTAGGCCCGCCTCGTCGAGCGTCGCCAGCTCGGTATCGGCCAGCGTAAAGAGGGTGATCTCGTCCTTGTTCGTGCCTATCAGCAGCGGCAAATTGGCGGAGATGGCGGGGGCGACGGGATCAAAGGGCTGCTGTGGAATGACCCTGCCATCCATGACTGGTCCCCAGCCTGCCAGCGCGTTCGGGTTAATCCTGGCGTTGGCCTCAAAGAGCCGCTCAATGGGGATATCGCGCAGGCGCTCAACATCGCCGGGAGCGATCTCAAGCTCACGCAGGAGCTTCTCGGCGCGATGAGTCGCCTTCGCACGTGGACTCACACGCAGGGCGGGACCACTCTGGATGATGGCGCGATGGAAGAGGCCTTGCACGGCAGGCATGGCCATGAGGATGCTGACCTTGGCTCCGCCGCCCGATTCACCAAAGATCGTCACATTGCCAGGATCGCCACCGAAGGCCGCGATATTGTCGCGCACCCACTCCAGGGCCGCCACGAGGTCGAGCATACCGACATTGCCGGAGGCTGCATACTCCTCACCCGCCAGCTCGCCCAGGTAGCAGTAACCCAGCGGGCCAAGGCGATGGTTGACCGTCACGATCACGGCATTGCCCCGGCGTGCCAGGCTGGTCCCTTCGTAGAATCCTGCCGAGCCCGAGCCCATGGTAAAGCCACCACCATGGCACCAGAACATTACTGGTCGTTTGCCACCATCATTGAGCGCGGGGGTCCACACGTTCAAATAGAGGCAGTCCTCGCTTAGAGGCTCTGGCTCCGCGCCGCCACTCAATGAGAGCATCACTCCCAGGCCGCCCTCTGGCTGGGGGCTGCTAGCGCCATAGCGCAAGGCATCGCGCACACCGCTCCAGGGTTCGGGCTTCTGTGGAGGGAGAAAGCGTCCACGCCCGGCGGTCGAGGCTCCATAAGGAATACCTTTGAAGACATAGATGGAATTCCTCGTGGCGCCTCGGACCTGGCCCGAGGCAGTTGCAACAATCGGGTCCATCATCATGATTCATAGTCCTTTCTATGGTCTTACCCCAATGTAACGGTCGGCACATGGTGTCGTAGGGTCCATGCCAGCATGGACTCGCCCAGCCCGCAGGCCGATACCCGAGCGCGGAGGAAGTTCGCTTCGCTCGGAGTCCAGGCAAGTCTGGACCCTACAATTTGTCGACAATTCTCCTCTTAGCGATACTCTTCGGTGAGCATCTTCTCCAGGGGCGCGATGCTGTCGGCCAGGCCACCTTCGCGGTTACGGGCCAGCCAGACCTGGCGGAAGTCGCCGAGAAGGCTCTGGACATCCTTGCGCGCGCTCTCTAACAGGTCGGCGTTCGTGGGATCATGCGCTAGCTGTACACGCAGGCTGGCATGGTGCATCAAGCGGCACACCAGTTCGTACTCCTGCACAATCAGCGCGGCGTCAGAGCTTTGCAGACGGATGCTCACAAGCTCACGCTCAATCTCCAGAAGTTGCTCGTCGGCCTGGATAAAGGTCTGGATAGGGAAGAGGGGATTGTCTTTCAGCTCCGCGAGCGAGCGGCGCATAGCCCAGAAATGGGGGGTGCTATTCGAGATTCGCTCAAAGAGCTGGTAGAGATTGCCCAGGCGCGCTACAAGCTGGCCCATCTCTCCCTGCTCATCTTGAAAGGCATAGCGGCCCGTCAGGGCTGGGATATCGCTCTCACTGTTGCTCGCCAGGCACCAGGAGTAGGCTGCGCCCGCCGCGTAGCCGGGATAGCTTATGGGCAAGGGCTGCCAGTGTCCGTTATCGCCCCAATCGGTGTTTAGGTAGCCGATGGCACCATAGGTTTGGGCCGCCTCCGCCGCGTTACGCAGGTTCGCCAGGGCGTTATCGACGCGCCCCGCCAGCGTGTTCCAGGAGGAGGTGCCTGGGCAGACATAGAAGGACATTCCAGCCGCCGCCAGGCGCTCGCTGCGCTCGGCGAAGGGATGACTATCCTCATAGCCCCATTCGAGAGCGATCATATCACGCGGCAACTCTTTAAAGAGCTCAGGATAATCATTTAGAATATCGCTCCAGAACTGAGTGATCCGTCCCTGGCGTTGCGCAATATCGCGCACCTTGAGCACATACTCCAGGTAGACCTGTCCCAGGCCGCGCTCCTGGCAGGCCTCCTGGCTCTGGCCTTGTCCTACATCAAAGGTCTCATCGCAACCGATGTTGACCATGCGGCTCGAAAAGTGCGGGAGCAGTTCCTTGAGGAGATCCTCCACCAGGGCCAGGCTACCGGGCTGAACAGGGGCAAGGCTGAAGGGTCCCTCCATGGTTCCCCAGGGAACCGGGAAGTTCCCACTTGTCTCGGCCAGGGGCGCATAGGTTGGATGAATCAGCCAGCGATGCATATGCCCAAAGGTGTTCTGGTTGGGCACCAGCTCTACAAAGCGCTCGCGGCAATAGGCATCCAGCTCCAGAATCTCTTCACCTGTCATAGGCGAGGACTTGCCCCATACCTCCTGGTGCGCTCGATAGGCGAAGGTATGCTCAGTATAGAGTTGAAACTGATTGATCTTCCACGAGGCCAGGAGATCGATGAGCTGGAACAACGTCTCCATGGTCGGCACTTTATCGCGGCTGATATCAAGCATCACGCCACGTGCAGCCACATCGGGCCAATCGAGGATCGCCAGGCAGGGCAGAGCACGCCCGCGCTGCTGGAGCAATTGGATCAGCGTACAGACAGCGTAGAAGAGGCCTACAGGCGTCCGCGCCGTAAGCGTGATGGCCTTAGATGTCACCTGGAGCTGGTAGCCCTGCTCGTGGCCCTCCTGCTGTGGATCAAGGACGAGCTGTATGCCAAATTCATCACTCGCCAGGCCTGCTCCAGAGGCACGGATCTCAGCCGTTACAGCCGCCTGGTCGGACAGGGCGTGCTGCAAGCGTTGCGCGATGGGGAAGATAACCCCGGCCTCGCTGGCGTGCAAAACAATAGAGGTGCGGGCCGGGAGGATGCAAAGATCCTCGTCTCGGCGCACTGAGCGCGGCGCGGGCAGGAAATTAAGGTCTTTGAGGTTGTTCATAGAGAGCGGATTTCCCTTCCATGCAAATAATCATGCGTGTATATCTACGTGTATATCTATCAATTAAAAACACCCACCGCTGACTTTGTCAATTGGAAGGGTTAAAAATATTTTAGAGTACATTGACTAATATGGATATTTCATGGTAATCTATGGGCATGAAGCTAAGTCAGTATGCCAAAAAAGCTGGAGTCACCTATAAAACCGCCTGGCGGTGGTATAAAGCCGGGACCCTCGATGCCTACCAAACGCCCACAGGGACGGTGATCGTGCGCGATCCGGTGGCGGAGAAGCCAGAGACGGGGCGCATCGCCTTGTATGCGCGAGTGTCCTCTGCTGATCGAAAAAGCGATCTCGAGCACCAGGTGCAACGCCTGCGCGACTACGCGGCGGCCCGTGGCTACCCAGTGGCCAAAGACGTCGTCGAAATTGCATCGGGCCTCAACGACAACCGCCCGAAATTCCTCAAGCTGCTGGCCGACCCAAGTATTGGCACCCTTCTTGTCGAACACCGCGATCGTGGCACCCGTTTTGGGTGGAGGTATCTCACAACGCTGCTCCAAGCCCAGGGACGCCGCATCGAAGCCATCTTTCCCCATGAGACGCAGGACGATCTCGTTGATGACGTTGTCAGCCTCATTACCAGTATGGCGGCCCGGATGTACGGCAGGCGCGGCTCTCGGCACAGAGCCGAACGAATCAAGCAGTGCGTGGAATCTCTCATGAAAGAGGAGCGGACCGAGGAGTGCGTTTGATGAGGCGTTCTTAAGAGGCAGGCGGGACCGGATCGATGCTGATTACACGCGGCTATCGCACGCAATTAGATCTCAATCACCAACAAATCACCCTCTGCAAACAGCATGCAGGCGCAGCGCGCTGGTCCTGGAATTGGGGGCTCAGACGCAAGCAAGAGGTCTATCAACAGGAGAAACGCTGGATCAGTGCGATGGAACTGCACCGGGAACTCAACGCGCTCAAGCAAACCGAGATTCCCTGGATGTACGAGGTGTCAAAAGCCGCGCCGCAGGAGGCGTTACGCGATCTGGATCAAGCCTACAGGAACTTTTTCCGCCGCTGTGGCCTCAAGAAAGAAGGCAAGTGGAGGGGCAAGCCGGGGTTCCCCAAGCCGAAGACCAAACGGAAAGGAGTGGGCAGTTTCCGGCTGACAGGCAGCATTCATATTTACGAGCAAGCCATTGAACTGCCGCGCTTCGGACGGCTGCGCCTGCACGAGTGTGGCTATTTGCCTACCGGCGGCGTCGCTGTGCTCTCGGCCACAGTCAGTGAAAAGGCAGGGCGCTGGTTTGTCTCGGTGCAGGTGAGTGAGCAGGTGCCCGATCCCCCACAGGCAGCTGGTCCGCCGATCGGCGTGGATACCGGAATCAAAACCCTGGCTCAATGCTCCGATGGGCGTGCCATTGCCAACCCCAAAGCCCTCACATCCGAACTCAAGCGGATCAAGCGGCTGCATCGCTGGCTCTCCCGGAAACAGAAAGGGAGCAAGAACCGCGCCAAAGCCCGTCAAAAAGTAGCGCGCAAGTATGCCCGCGTTGCTTATGTGCGCGAGGATGCCCTCCACAAAGGCACGAGCCAGCTCACCCGCGCCCAACTTCCTCCAGAAGAACGTGAAATCCGCAAAGCTGAGATTGCTGCTACGTTGCCAGAGCCGAAAGCCAAGGTGAAGCCAAAGCGTGGCAAGCGATCGAAGAAGGAGCCGCCCCCAGAGCCCCTGCCGAAAAACACTGCGAACAAGGTCAAGGCCAAGCAGGTGAAAGAACTGCTGCGCCAGGCTCGTATCTTGGATGCCCAGAGGCGTCCTGCCGTGGTCGTGCTTGAAGATCTCAATGTGGCAGGGATGCGCACAGAACCACAAGCTGGCTCTGGCAATCAGCGATGTCGGATTAGGCGAGTTCAAGCGGCAAATGGGCTACAAAACGTTCTGGCAAGGAGAAAACCTGCTGTGGGCAGATCGCTGGTTTGCTTCCACCAAACTGTGCTCTGGCTGCAACCATATCAAAGAAGAGATAGACCTTTCAGAGCGCATCTATGTCTGCGAGCATCCGGCCTGTGGGCTGGTGATCGATCGTGACCTCAATGCCGCGCTGAACCTGGCAGCGCTGGCGATCTTGTATCTGAGCGGCCAGCCAGGTCCCTACCGGGAGTTCCTCGGGAAGGGTGAAACGCCTGTCGGAGAGGGCAGCTCTGGCTGATCCGTCGTGAGATGGTTCAGTGAAACTGCCCTCGGTGAAGCAGGAACCGATCCGGGTGAATGTGGCTTGTCCATATTTGTCCAAGTGTCGGAGAACGGTTCGTTTCAAGACAACGAGGGGGAAGAAGCGAAGAAACGTGTGCCACCCTGTTGGCGAAAGAGGGCTGGTGTCAGGCCAGTGCGCTGGCGGAAGAGCGTGGTAAAGTAGCGGACGTCGGGGTAGCCGCAGGCCTGAGCGATCTCTTTGATCGGCATGCGAGCCTGCCGGTCCAGGAGAAGCTGCGCCGCCATCTCCAGCCGCAACCTGGTGAGATAGTCCATAATCGAGTCGCCTGTGACCTTGCGAAAGAGGCGCGCAGCGTGGCGTTCGCTGAGATGCACCTGGGCCGCCAGGTCGCGCATGGTAATCGGGCGGGCATAGTTATCATGCAGGTAACGCTTGATTGTCTGCGTCACGGCCTCCTCTGGAGTGCGAACCGGAGTGGGAAGCGGCTCACACAAGTCACTCGTATCCACGACGGAGCGCGCAGTATCCAACAGTAGCTTGATGACCAGGCCTTCAACAACCTGGAGATAGCCCGGCTCACGACGCGTGCCCTCCTCAGTCAAGAGTTCGAGCGTGCGCAGCATCGCCGTGGTACGCGCGCTAACCACTGATGGCGAGGCAAGGTAGGCCCGGAGGAGCGCGTCCACGCCCGAAGCAGGCGCATTGTGTGCATCAGCTCGCTCATAGAGCGTATACGACCAGAAATAGATACCCAGCGGGTCTTCCTCGGATGAGATAATCTCATGCCGCACACCGGGTTTCGCGATAAAGACATCACCAGCCTGGACAGCATAGTCCACCCCGGCGAAGCGGAAGAGGCCCTGGCCCTGGAAGGCATAGCATACCTCAAAGAAGGAATGAGTATGCAGGTAATTCCGCCACCAGCGCGGCCCGATAAAGCCCCAACCCACAATCTCACTCTGGAAGCTACCCAGGCATAACGAGAGCGTGAGATGGCTGAGATCGGTAAAGCGTTGGCGCGGCGCGAGACTATCCAGGGCGAACCTCCTCTGTTCAAAGAAACTATTGCTGTATAGTCAGCGGATCAATACCCCGCAGGATCATGCCCTGCCCACGTGACTTATGCGTATCGATGGTAGGCGGATCGGCGGGATCGCGCATCTGAATCAGGACGGTTGTGCGCGCCTCGCTGCTTACATTCACGCCCGAGCCATGAATGGTCAGGTAGCTAAAGAAGAGCACATCGCCAGCCTCGGCGGGACAGGGCTGCGACGCCTCAAGGGGATACTCATCAAACGAGAGGTGCCAGTTCCCCTCTGGACGGTGTGGAACCGGACCCAGTTTATGGCTGCCCGGCACCACGCGGACACAGCCCTTCTCCAGCGGCGCGTCATCGAAATGCACAATCGCCGCGATCATGCTATGGTTGGCATGCGGGAAGAAGGGATGATCCTGGTGCAACGGGAAGGGCGATCCCTTCTCGGGCGGCTTGATAAACATCTTGGTATGGTGCAACTGCACATTCGGGCTGCCAATAACATCAGCCGCAACGCCCGTAATCCGTTCATCGACGAGCAAGCGACTGAATGAGGCCGCGTAAAACTGCACATCATGACAATGCAGGATTTTTGTATCGGTCGCCATGATCGCGTCGCGTGCACTGCCCCAGGTCGCATCGATATTGCGCTGGGCTGCCAGCCGATCCGCCAGTTCATGACACTCCTGGCGATACGCCGCCGCTTCCTCTCTGGAGAGCAATCCCTTTACCAAAATATAGCCGTTTTCATGGTAGAACGCCAGTTGTTCCTGTGTAAGCATGCCAATCCTCCTTGCCGCATGGCACTCATTACAACGATCAAACTATAGCCATAGTCTAACCGCCAGCATGGCTGAGAACAATCAAGCGCAGGGACAACTTTGTTTGTAAAACAGACATAGATATATAAAGTATTGCAACCCAGGTTAGTGTTGGCTACAATAGCCTGTATGGCTGCAAAAACACATTTCTCAGAACACACTTTGAAGGATATTCTCTCCCGTTACACATTGGGAGAGCTTCTCGCGTTTGAGCCAGTTACCACGGGAACGGTACAGACGAATTACTTTCTTCAGACGACCCAGGGTAGATTTGTTTTCCGCTACTATCAGAATCGCTCCCTGGAGTCCGTCTTGTTTGAAAGCGAGCTCATCCGCTACCTGACACGCTGCAATTATCCCTGCCCGGCTGTATTACAAGATAGAAACGGGGAACATGCTGGCATCTATAACGAAAAACCGTATGCCATCTTTGAATTTGCCACAGGTCAGCATCTAGATCATCCCAACGAGGCACAGAAGAGGCAGCTTGTCCAGAAGGTTGCCGAGCTGAACTCTATTACCAGGGGCTATAAACCACTGCATACACCATATAGGTTGAAC
The DNA here is from genome assembly GCF_000178855.1 of Ktedonobacter racemifer DSM 44963. Taxonomy (GTDB): domain Bacteria; phylum Chloroflexota; class Ktedonobacteria; order Ktedonobacterales; family Ktedonobacteraceae; genus Ktedonobacter; species Ktedonobacter racemifer. The sequence goes on from NZ_ADVG01000003.1 coordinate 776,875, forward strand.
TATAATGTAGAGTCTTGCTGGGAACTAGCTCAAGAGGCCACTCAAAGGATCAACACTGCCCAAGCCAGAGAAAAGCTGGCGTGGCTTGAGCACACGCTCGCAGGGCTCCATCTACCGCCATCCCTCCCCAGGGGAGTCTGTCACTGTGATTTTCATTTCTCCAACCTGCTCTTCACAGACGGGAAGTTTAGCGCTTTAATTGACTTTGATGATGCCAACTACACCTTTCTTCTCTATGATCTCGCGGCTTTGATCAATCCTTTCCAGGCTTCTTTCGACTGGAACACCTGGCCTCGTTTTCAGGAGGAAGAGAATGTATTTGATTTTAGCGAGACAAGGACCATCTTACAGGAATACACCAGGCATCGAGCTTTGAGCATGGACGAAAAGTGGCACCTCTTTGATGTGTATAAATTGAGTATCCTCTTCGACTGTATCTGGTATTTCGAGCGCTGGGAGGGTGAAGACTTTTACGAGCAACGCAAAATCGCCTATCTTGACCGTTTGGGAAGAGACCAGTTTTATGCCCAAATCTTTGCCGACTGAACGTGGATATGCCAATGACGAAGCCATAGCTAGCCCCTATCGAATCGGAAAGCCATCTCACGCTTCACCGTGCGGTAGCCAAGTTTTTCGTAGAAGTGCAAAGGGCCAGCGGCGAATTCCCAGGACTCAAGCTGGATTTCGGTCGCGTCCCGCGCTCTGGCCCAATCGTGTGCGACCTGCATCAGCTCCCTGCCATACCCCAATTTTCGGTGCGCTTCGGCCACAAAGAGGCTCTGCACGTAGCCATAGCGATGAGCCACTCTGAGCGGGTGAGCCTCGTCCTCGCGCAGATAGACCTCCACAAATCCAGTGATGGCGCCTTCGTGCTCAATCACAAAGATGGCGGCATCCTCACGCTGGATGATACTGTACAAGCCTTTCTCTAGCTCGCACGTTTGCTGTTCCTGTACGTCTGCATCCTCGGGCATACGCAATTGATCGGGAAGGCCCAGGACATGGTAGAGGTGAAAATCCCAGTATAGGGAGCAAAGCTGGGGAATATCCGCTTCCGCCGCGGGGCGTATCGAGAGTGTCTCCATTGTTTTCTCTTTCTGCAGCATATACATTATTCTCTTTTTAGAGTATAGATATATATAGGGAATTTGTCACCCAGCATAACTAATGTGATGTGCAAGTGAGCGAGAACGAGGTCCAGGTGCTCTGCCCCTGGCGGGGTTTGGAGTGTCCCCAATTTTTTCCCACTTGCTGCCGCAGACGACAGAACAACTTACACATTAGGTTCTTCTGAAAATCTTGCTGAAGTGTTTTCATTCGGGGTGGTGCACTTTGGTGCATGGCCTCTTAACCACTACCCTAAAAAGGAAGAGGAATAAGTGAAGCGAGGAGAAAAGCACGCCAGGGCAAGCACAGAGAAGTGCGCTGATTGCGGCACCCCACTCGTTCTCATAGGTCATGGCAGTGAGCAAACGAGTGGTCGGAAGATATGGAGCTATGCTAATGAGCACTGGTCCTGGTACCAGTGCCCTTATTGTGGACTCTACACACGCATAAGCCTCTTCGATAGCTGGCCCTTATCGACACTTGATCAGCGCGAGGTAGATATTCACGAGCGCCTGATACCAGACCCATTTGAACCAAGTGAAGGGTACAGCGCGACCTGGCCTGTTATACAACATTGCCTGGCATGCCAGGGCATATATCAAGTTTCTGCCATACGCACCTGGCAGAGCCAGGAGAGCACACTCGTACCTAAGACAGAAAAAACGCCCCAACGCTTGCCAGTCGAAAGCAATTCCCTCCAATTTTCGCTACAGAAACCTCTCTGCCATTGTGAGCATATTGAAGAAGGAAGACTCTCTATGTCAAGTCAAAAAACGGTCAATTTGAAACAAGGCAAAAATTGAGAACAGGAGGAAAAACGATGCTTTCAACACGGCATGAAGGAGTGTACCACGCCGCTCAGGCGTGTCAAGCCGCTGCGCTTTCCTTGACACACCTGAGCTTGCGTGGTCAAAAAAAGGCATGCCGAGTTGAAAGGCAAAAAACAGGCGCCTGTTTTGCCTGGGAGAAGGAGCGCTTCGCTCATCTGTGGTTGGTTGAGCACTCACGCTGCACGAGGCGCATGCAGGTGTCTGGCTTGTTCAAAGATCGCAGACTGGTAGTGTTCTCCTTTAAGCCACAGCGCAAAGAGAATGCGTACCCAGACATTAGCCAGCGCACGGACAGCGACGGTGTGGCTTTTGCCTTCCCGACGTTTGCGCTCATAGTACTCGCTGGCCCATGCTTCGGTCTGGATGCTTTGCCAGGCAAACTGCTGCAGCACGTTGCGCAACGGTTTGATGCAGGCATAGCGCCGATGCGGTTTGGCATAGTTGCCACTTTCATAAGGCACTGGCGAGGTGCCAGCCAAGGCTTGCAAACTGGCAGTATCCTGATAGCGCGAGCGGTCATCCCCAATTTCAGCCAACAGTCGTGGGGCAATCCGCTTGCCTGCACGAGGCAGCGTGCGAAAGAGATGACTGTCAGCATGCATCAAAAAAAGGCGCTCAATCTCCTGATCATAGGCGGCAATCTCTTCCATCACGGGCTGCAATTGACGGATCAGAGCAATCAACAAACGCGATTTGGTCCTGCACGTCACTTCATCGGCAGTCAACTGGGGCTGATGCACCTGGTGCACAATCGAGGCCGCAGTCTTCTTTGGCGTTGGATACCCAGTGCTTTTCAACAGCTCAGCAATCTCTTCACACGAAGCGTTCATCGCCTCCTGCGGGGTCGGATAGGCGAGCAAGAAGTGCAAGGTCGAAGGTTGCTGCACCTTGGTAAACAGAGTAAGCGCAACTGGATAGTACGCTTTGAGACAGGCGGTCAGTTGATTGACCAGGCGGGTTTGCATCTGGATCAAGCCATCTTGATCGCGTGTCAGGGCTTTCAGTTCGGCAATCAGCGGGCTATCGGGTTCCAGTCGCCGCAGATCAGCAATTTCCGACCGCCCGTGTTTAGCCAGCAGATACGCATCGACCTGGTCCGTTTTGGCTCCCGATGCCGAACGTTTACGATCCACCGTCTTGGGATTGACCGGATAGACAGCAAAACCTGCTTCCAACAAGTGGGTAATCAACAAGCCACGAGTGGTCTCGACAATGCAGGCCAGTTCTGCCTTGTGCTCTGGACCACAAATGGCTGTCAGACGGCTGGCCAGCTCGTCGAGGCCTTTCGAGGTGTGCATGACCCGAAACGAGGCGAGTTTTTGCCCTCGTTCATCGAGGACGAGAATGTCGTGATGGGTGTCTGCCCAATCGATTCCTGCAAACCACATAAGCAGGTCCTCCTGCTGAAACAACGGTTCCTGGTGAGGCGAGAGGGTCCTTTTACTGCGGCGCTCACGGCGCGACTCTCCAATGATTCGTTTTCCAGGAACCCAGGAAGGCGAAGAGCGATCTTCCTTAATTGGTCAAGCCACGTGGGAAAGAGAGTTTTTCGCCTTCCAGATTCGAGCATTCATACCAGCAAGTGTACCGCTTGCTGTGCCCTTGTGTCGAGAAGGCCTGGTAGTAGTTTACTGTAAAAGAGGAAACATTGAGCAGGTTTTGGAGACACTACCCCAGGAATGCATTTTGCTTATCCCAGAAAAGCATACGAGCAAGCGAATGTGGGCCGCGAAGTACCTTATCGAGCAATGTGGAGCCCTTGTCACGACATGGCCATACCCTCTCAAGGTTACAGAAGCTCTAATAGCCCTCCGAACTTATGGACCTGACCCCGATTATCCGCATGAAATCAACATGTATTTTGCCTGGAGTCCCTCAGCCCAGCAAGGTACTATCTGGAGTGAGTTCAAATCTCGCCCTGAAAGCATATGGGCCAGGATAGTCCTTTGAAATTTGTAATGCGGCCATGGATCCTTCCTCTCTGCTAAAACCAGGTGCCTCTCGATGAACAAAAGCGTAGCCATTCTACAGGTGACAGAAGTTAATTTCAAGTATTTGCTTTTCTTGCTCGAATAGAGTATTGTTAATGTTACCACAGCAATTAGTCTAACCAACCTTATATTAAGGAAGGAAAGAAGAAGCTGATGAAAAGATAGTATTGACGTTTAGATACATCAGTAAGAAAAGATCCTGTTTATCTGAACACCAATCTAAAGAAAAATTTTACCTTGCATGAATACGAGCTCCGAAACATGAATGCAAAAACCTATAAAGCTTACGTATATCCAATTATAATTTTCACTTTATCTATAGCAATACGGCTTACCTATAATATAACGATTGCGCACAGTTATCAGCCTACATTTGATGCCGCGCTCTATGATATTATTGCGCGTAATATCGTTTCACACCATTGCTATTGTATAAGCAATAGTCATCAAGCAGTGAGCCGCCCACCTTTCTGGCCATTTGTCATAAGTGCTATATATTATTTCTTTGGTGAAAATGAATTTTATGCACGTCTCTTTTACTGTTTTCTTGGCTCTGGGACGTGTGTAGTCATTTATTTCTTTGCACGAGATCTCTTTGGTCGGAGGATTGGCTTATATAGTGGTATAATCGCAGCTCTCTATCCGGGTCTGTTTATCTATGATGGATGGCTATATTCTGAGTCTCTCTATACCTTTCTTACAACCAGTTTTATTTATACCCTTTTTCGACTTCAAAGATCTTCTCCCGCAGTTCAAAACCCTTCAGAGCAGCAGTGGCTAAACAAATTAAGCTATAAGATGGTGAAGCAACGCTATCTTTTTTTGTGTGGCCTACTATTAGGATTTATAACGCTTACTCGCCCAAATGGCGTGCTTCTGCTTGGCCTGGTCGGCATCTGGGGCGTTTTTGTCGCTGTTGCAAAAATACTTCCCTGGCATATTGTCCTCAAATACATGCTGGTCATTGCTTGTATTGCAGCTATTATAGTTATCCCCTGGACTTATCGCAACTATACAGTGACCCACAAATTCGTGCTTGTCTCTACTGGTATGGGAGAAGTTCTTTTAGGTGCATATAACAATATCATCGTTGATGGAGATCCAGAAGTTCGTGGCAGATGGAGACCGCCTGCTGATGCTCGCAATCATGACGCATTCGGCTATACCCCCGATGATGATAAAGCAGACACAATGCGAGCATTGTCATGGATATTCACACATTTAAACACAATCCCATATATTCTTGCTCTCCACTTTGCAAATATGTGGATACCCTATACCTACGCACATGGCCTCCCTTTTGAAGCCTACCTCAATCAACCAGCAGCACAGGTTATAATATATGCCATCACGATTACAACCATTCTTATGGTTGGTTTAGCAGTTATCGGTTTTTTCGTGACCTGGAGACTAAAAAAGCAGCAACTGCTTACAGTCTATCTCTTTCTAGCAATGACAATAATGCAAAATATTGCCTTTTATAGTGATATGCGTTTTCGTGCTCCTATTGAACCACTACTAGTTTTGCTGGCAGGAGGTATGCTCTGGTGGCTGACACTGGTATTCGCAAAGAAGCCTCTACCTACAAAGGCACCATTTTGACGGCACGCTCCGTGCCACCATATATAAGCGCGTACTTTCCGTACCATTATATGTAGACGCGTAATTTAGTAGCGTCGTCCATCCTCACAAATCACCACTCTTCTATTTGCATTTTTTGTAAACATATGTTATAGTTGCAAAGGTTACTGTAATGATAATGTTTTGCTCGTAGTTGACTCCTATATACACCAGATCAATGTCTGGTACTTCCATAGTCGTATAACATATTCTCCTATCCACATGCTAGAGGGTTTACACGTTCACTGGCGGGGCACGTGGGACGGGAGAAGGTTGGTAAGGATGGGATGGAGAGGGGTTTTCCACAATGAGACAACTACTACGATTGCCACAATCACTACTACTAAGCAGCCCAATCTTCCTCGTGGGTGCAGTCCATGCCGCTCGATAACCGGAAGGCGGCTCACATCCAGCAGATGGTGAATAAAAGCTTCACCGGCCGTCAACGCAACGTTGTGCTGGTCACCAACACTGCTGGCAGCTACAGCTATAGCGCGATGGCGGTCGTCTTCCGACCCGACCTGGCCGTCGATCCACAAATACCCGATCAAAGCGGGATGCCACCACACGCGCAAGCGGAACTCGTGCTGATCGCACCCCTGGGCACCAATCTGGCCGGCGTCGTCTTCATCGCTGACACGCCGACCGCGACCACCGCATCCGTACAGGCCGCGCCCAAGTATGAGATCATCACCAGCGTTCCCGCCGGCATCATCCCAGGCGGCACACATCTACGTGTCTACCTGCGCCGTTTCAGATAGAGTTGTGGGTGTGTTGGATGGTGCGTCGCCGGAGGCGACGCACCATCCAACACACTTGACCCGGCTGGCCAAGGGCAATCCACAGAGTATGAGCGACAAGCCATCTTATCGCCAGACAAACAGCACCTCTTATTGGGTAAGGGTGTGTTGGTGGTGCCTGGCCTCCGGCCAGGCACCACCAACACACCCTTACCCTCAGCGAGCCGCGCAGCGGCGAGAAGTCTATACCCCTGAATGTATATGAAGAAAGGATCAATGCTATGAAAAATAAACAACAGCTTGATATACATATGCACAACTCCTTTCACGAGGCGGACGCGATCCCGCCCACAAGTACGCGCCCCACACTGGAGCCTGATGCCTACCCCGGCAATCCCTATAGCGTCCGCAATATGTCCTCTCTGGCGCATGATCCCATTCAACCTCAGTTCGAGAGCGAGCTCCCCACACACCAGGACCTGGGTTTTACCGACCAGCTGGAAATGGAGCTCTGGCTGGGCCTGGAGATTACCCCACCACTGCCAGAGACGCCTCCCCCGCCAGCGAAGGATGAGCACCCTGGTGACCTGGCCCCCCAGGCCCAGGAGATGCTAGATGAGCAGCTACACAATGAGGACATTGGGGAGAAGATATATCCCGAGGTTTTCATGGATCAATCCAACATCAATAGCCACCGCAGTCGTGACCTGACCCTCCAGGCCCAGGGACTCGCAGACGATCAGCTCTGGCAAGAAGAACAATGGGAGGACGGCGAGCAGGAGCCGAACTCATGAACCAGCACCCGCACCAGGTAGGTGCGCCCATGCCCCCGAATGGGGGGCTCACAAACGCCTCTCAACAACCGATCACGATCACAGAGGCGCGTATCATTGAACGCCTGGCAGATGCCAGCGTAGGCGCCGGGCATGCCGTGCGCGTGACCGTCATCCAGGGTGGGCGCTCCAAAAACGGCTTCGTCTATGACCAGGCAGCGCTGCGACAGATCGCGGCGCTGCTGGAAGACACGCACGCCTACGCAGATCACTCACGCTCGGAGGCCGACCTCCAGACGCGCAGTGTCCGCGATGTCGTGGGCTTCTACCACGACGCGGAGTATATCGCGGGTCCGGCAGGGCAGCCAGGACATGTCGATGCCACTCTGCACATCTTCGAGGCCGCCAACTGGCTCTGGACACTGATTAACGAGGCCTGTACCCTGGGTCGCCCCGAGCTGATCGGTCTCTCGGTCGACCTGTTCGGTGCCTGGCAGGTCAACGAAGCCACGGGCGCGAAAGAGATCAGCGCCATACACACCCTCAACTCCTGCGATGTCGTTACTCGACCCAGCGCGGGCGGCGCCTTCCGCCGTATTCTCCACGCCGAGTCGTCACTATCGTCACTACCAGAAGGAGAACATCCTATGGCAGAGCAGCATAACACACAGACCTCCGAAATCACCGCCTCAGCCTCTACTACTCCGATAGATGCGCCCATTACCAGCACCCCTTCTATCGCCGCCCAGGAGATCGACCGCCTGCGGGAGGAGCTGCAACGCCAGCGCTGTGAGCTGCTGCTGGAACGCCGCCTGAGCGAGAGCATCCTGCCCGAGCCGGTCAAGTCCCAGGTGCGCGACCGCTTCCAACAACGCCTCTTCGAGGAGCAAGAACTGGAGCACGAGCTCTCGGCCGCGCTCACGATGATGGCCCAGTTGACGCGCGAGGGTCTCGTACGCGGCCATGGCTATGAGAAGTCCAGCATTACGGGCGTGATGAGCGAGGCCGAGAAGGTCCAGGCCTCCTTCGACGTCATGTTTGACCTGGAGATCGACACGGGCCGCCTGGGCAATGTGCGCGGCTTCACCAGCATCCGCGAGGCCTACGCCCGCGTAACGGGCGATTCCAGCCTCCAGGGCGGCATTAGTGGCTCCAGTCTGCTTGGGCAGCTTCCTATGTCTCCTTTCGGTCCCACGGGCTTCATTAGCGAGGCCGATGTCACCACGGCCAGCTTCTCCTACCTGCTGGGATCAAGCATGAACAAGCGCTTGCTCAAGGATTACCAGGCCTGGCCCGCCGAGTGGATGAAGTTTGTCTCCATCGCCCCCATTCGCGACTTTAAACAGCAGAGCCGCGTGCGCATGGGTGCCTTTGGTAGCCTCGCCATCGTGCCCGAGGATAGCCCCTACCAGAGCATCACGCTAGGCGATAGTGCCGCGACCTATGTGGCGCAGAAGCGCGGCAATCTCGTACCCATCTCGCGTGAGGCCATCATCAACGACGATCTGCACGCCATCAAACAGATTCCCGGCAAGCTGGCCGTGGCCGCCGCCTATACCCTGGCCGAGTTCGTCTATGGCTTCCTCGCCAATAATCCGAGCATCTACGATGGGCAGCTCCTCTTTACCACAGGCGCGCCCCATAACAACCTGGGAGCACAGACCCTCTCAACGGCCGCTCTACAGCAGGGCGTCACCGCTATGCGCGAGCAGACCAACTTCGCGGGCAAGCGCATCGGCCTTCGCCCACGCTACCTGATCGTACCGCCCGAGCTAGAGTGGACTTCGATGGTCGTGACCAAGTCGGCCGGCATTCCCGGCTCACCCAACAACGACATCAACCCCATGCTCGGCTATGTCCAACCTATCGTCTCGCCCCAGTTGACTAGTTCTACGCAGTGGTTCCTGGCAGCCGCCCCCCCGCGAGATCGACACCATCGAGGTTGGCTTCGTCGGTGGGCAGGTCAACCCCGCCCTCTTCATCCAGGACCAGCCCATGCTCGGCCTCAACTTTACACAGGATGTCCTGACGTTTAAGTGTCGCCACGAATATGGAGCGTGCGTCACAGATTTCCGTGGCCTCTATAGGGGTGTCTAGAGCCAGTTTGTAGGGTCGACTAAAGACTTCCTAATCCGGTAGGGACCAGCTTTAGCGCGTCCGAAGGCGATTGATCGCACTTCGGCGCTAGCCTAAAACGTTCCTGCTTCGACATATCACGTGATGAGTGGCCTTGTGAACCAGCGAGCTTCAGGCTTACGCCGCACTGCCATAAATGGCATTCGGACGCGCTAAAGCTGGTCCCTACCGATTAGGAAGCGCCTTAAATGGAGGCAACATTACATATGAGTGGATTCACCAATAACGACGGCTCGGGCCTGGTTGGCGCGCTCAACCCGCAGGGGATCGGGCAGGCCCTGCGCGTCGACGCGGGCGGGAACCTGCTTGTCACGGGCGGGACGCTCCAGAACGCCCTGCTGGGCGGCAAGAGCTTTAGCGCCACCACGGGCAAGCAAACGGCCAGCGGCGCGGCAGTTGTGGCCTGTTCGCTCTACAACAATACCAGCGCTAATGTGCTGCTCTACTCGATTACCTGCCTCTCGGGCAGCACACGCACGCACCAGCTCACGCGTGGCACGAGCAACCTGGCCCTGGGCAGTAACGCGCTCGTCAGCAACGCTAGCCTGGGCGGAAACAGCTCGCTCTTGCCCGCTGGCAACGTGACCTACGCCAATAGCAACCAGACCATCAGCGGCACGGCCCTCGACGCCTTCAGCGCTCCCGCAGGCCAGCTCATCGAGGTCCTGGGCAACGGCTCCCTGCTCCTGCTGCCAGCCAGCGCCAGCAACAGCCTCACGCTCTACCTGGACCTCGCCGCCGCCGTCGACTGGAAAATCACCTATAGGTGGCTCGAACTGTAAGCGCGAAATGCGTGTTTTTCGGTATGGACCCGGTTTACCGCGTCCAAATGCCATTCATGGCAGTACAGCGCATGCCTCTTTTTGCCGGGGAACACGCAAAAGTAAGGCAAAATAGTGCTCAGGAACGTTTAAGGCTGCGCCTACAGGCGATCAATCGCCTTTGGACGCGCTAAAGCGGGTCCCTACCGACCTGAGAGGCCTTTTAGCGCAAATAAATACATTATTGCTAGATAGGAGCAAGCATTATGATGAACGCCATGGAAATCAACTTTGGTCGCTATAGCGGCACGCAGACCTGCCCCATCGGCACCTATGTCAACATGCGTACCTTCGCCTATTACCAGCAGACCAGCGATGGGTCGCTCCCCCTGGCGGGTACGTGGCACATGCTCAGCACAAACGCCACCCTGACCGCCACAGTCATCGCCAGCACCATCAACACTGTCCTGGGTACAGCCTATACCGCTGGCAACTTCCATAGCTACAGCGCGGGCAGCGACGCCCTACCCGCCAGCCAGCTCGGCCAGGCCTGCAACGACGCCTAAACCCAATAAATACCCAAACGTCCAGATAGGAGGAGGACAGCATGGCGCAGATCATCAAGCGCGGCTTCATCGCCAGCTTTAACCCGGCGGCCTATACCTGCTCGATCTACCTCATGGAGGCGCAAACCGTCACGCTTGATAACGTACCGGTCGCGCTCCACGTGGACAACACGAGTATGCTGACTGGGGCTTACTGCGCCATCCTCTTCTTCGATGAGCATAATCTCAATGACGCCGTCGTCATCGCTGCCTATGCCAGTCCCACCAGTGGTAGCATTCCGGCCTATAAACTGGGACGCGTCGCCTTCATCCCTAAATACAAAATCTACGACGCCAGCCTCCCCGTCGGCACGACAACCGTCACGGCGGCGGGTGTCAGCAATATTCCCGGCGCGGCCAACGCCGTGCTCTGCAATATTGCCTACATCTGTTCCAGTAGCGCCAGCGCGACCCTGAGCATTGGCCCCACGGGCGCGCCCACCTGTACTATGAACGTCCAGGCGACGAATAAGGAGATCGACATGAGCTGTACCGTGCCCCTCAGCAGTGGACAGTTCGTGTTGAACGCCAGCATCGCCAGTTACGCCACAGTCTACATTTATGGCTACATCATGTAATCAGCCGAAACAAAAATCCTAGAAAGGACACAACACTATGCCAGAGCAGAAACCGGGCCGCAACGCCAAGAAAAATACCCCGCAATTCACCCTGCGCTACTGGATCGAGCGGATAGAGCAACAGGTCAACGCTCTGCTTGATGGCGTCGACCTGGACGAGCTTAACGGCAAACAACGTCTGGAGCTGGCGATCAAGTACATCGGTCTGCTCCAGCGCTACTACCTCATAGAGCAAGGACAAGAGCAGGCCCAGAACTCAGACGACGAGACCTATGTCCAGCAGAAGATCATCGATTTGGCGGAATGGATGCGTACGCCACCCTCACATCGCGACAAAACGCTCGAAGATGAACAGGATGAATGAAAAAGCCTATTACTATAGTACTCATTGATTTACGCATATCCTGATGCATGTTAATATGAGGCATGCTTCAAAGGTTTTGGTAGTGTGGTATTCGGAGTAGGAGCGTAGCAATGATTGCCCTTGTGCAAGACAATAACGATCTGGCCTATGTGCTCGAAAAGTTTCTCGAAATGGAGCATATAGACGCCACCAGTTTCCCTAGCATGCTTCATTTTAACCTTCAGCGTTCACAAGGCTACGAGATGCTTGTAGTAAGTAGCGATAGTATTATAAAAGTGGGGCTGCCCCTGGAGATGCTCCTGGGCAGCCCCATCCCAACCATTGTTACCACCGCCTACGATGAGGTGGCTGATTGGTGCAGCGAGCACGACATCTCCTGTCTGCTGCTCCCCTTCACGCTGCACCGCTTTCTCAAATTTCTACACCACAACCAGGTCCAGGCCCTGCAAGCCTGATTGCCAGAGACACCCGGCTCGCTATCCCACCCACCCGGCACCTCTTGATTATATAAAAATTTATAATCTGGCGTACATCAGAACATATATAAATACCAATACTGGAAATGCCCAAATTATTGGTTTGGACCCGCTTTAGCGGGTCACTACCGTCTTGTTAGGCTGGCTTGTTGAGCTGGCTCGTGAGGCCAGGCGCCTCTGGCGGCTCACTTCGTAGAGGCAGATGGAGGTCGCGCAGGCCACGTTCAGCGAGGAGGCAGAGCCTACAAGGGGGATTTGCACAACCGCGTCGCACAATTCCTTGTAGGCCGCGCTCATGCCCCAGGTTTCGTTGCCGACAATGAGGACCGTTGGAACAGTAAAATCATGCTGCGAGATTTCCTGCTCGGCTTTTTCGTCTGTGCCAATAATCTGTAAGGCGCCAAGCTTCTTTTTCGCGCTTTGCAGCCAGGGTTCAATATCTCTCTGCGAGGGCAACCTGACCGTTGGCAGGGCAAAGAAGGAGCCGGTGCTCGCGCTAATCGTTTCAGGATCGTAGAGGTCGACGGCATGACCGGTGAGAATCAAGCCATGGGCCTCAAGCGCGTCGCATGAGCGAATGATCGTTCCCAGATTGCCAGGGCTGGCCGGTCGGTCAAAGACCACCACAAGTAAATTCTGAGTCAGGGGAATGCGTGCCAGGTTGTCCTCGGGCATGGCAACCAGCGCCAGCAGCTCTGAACTTTCGGCTTTATTGCTCAATTTCTCTAGCAAGTGCAGGGGAACTTCAAAATGCGTCTGTGCCTGTGAGCGCGCTAGAATACCCTTCGCCCAGTCCGAGAGCTGCTTCTCGCGCGAATACACGAAGGCATTGATTGTCCAATGGTGCGCAAGCGCCTGGTTGATAGGTCGCACGCCCTCGATAAAGAACTCTTTGTGGCGGAGCCGTTTCTCCCGTTTTCTGCGGAGCGTTTCGATATATTGAAATTGGTTATTCTCTGAATAAATCTTGACTATGTTCGGTCTCTTCACCGTCTACTATCCCTCTATCCCAGATTGTCCACCGGATACAGGTGGAAACTTTTTCCGTATCTTACCTGGTTTTTATGGATTGGGCAACTTTTACGGCATAGCGAAAAGAGGGAAGGTGTGGAGGAAGATCCTCTGCACCCTCCCCCTTTGCTTTTTCACCAACACGAGCTATGCCGTCTTGCCCTTTCCGAGCAAACCACCGAGCGCGGCCAGGCCGATACCCAGGCCTATTTGCATGATGAGAGTGACCGCTATGCCCACACCCAGGCTAGTCAGGTAGCCTCCTACCTCACCATAGCGCGTAATCACTCCCCAGACAGAGGCTACATTGATGATCAACACTATAAAATAGACCACAAAGAAACAGAGACTCGCCAACAAACCTGTCAGGGTGGCGGCTGTCACATTTCGCGCCTGGCGAGCGGCGAATAGGCCTGCAAGGAAATAGATCACCCAGTAAACCAGCGTGAAGATAATAGTTGGTATATAGGAAAGGGCACCGATGGCGCTTGGGGAATATTCAGCACTTATCAAAACCTGAACGAGCACACGGCCCACACCGAGATTGATAAGATAAGCAACCACCAGTATCGCGCCGAAGATCAGCCCATATTTCAAAGCAGTGGCCCCTGTGGTACGCGGTGGCGCCGACTGAGGCGGATAGCCAGGATAAGGATAGCTAACAGGTGGCATACCAGGCTGACTGGGATATCCTGCATAATTGGGCTGCGCAGATGCAGGCGGATACGCCTGGGACTGCCCCGGCTGCTGGGGAGCTGGTGGGAATGATCCAGGATAATTCGCTGGGCCTGGGGATGGTGGTTGTTGCACGATATTACTCCTTATCTCTTACAAACCGGGGGCGGGAAAACCTCCTGCATCATGGTCATGGGGGGCTTACACAAGCCAGTATAGCACCTTTTGCAGGAGCGCGTACGATATATCCCACTTTTTATCGTAGAGTGTCAGGCAGTCTGTCTCGTCGTGTCATATCACATCGCCAGATCGTTTTGCAACAAGCTGAGCATATTGCCGTAAAACATAAAAGCAAGAGGGCATGGGAGGCGAGGCTGTCAGCCCCACCTCCCATGCCCTCTTGCTTTTATAGCAAAGCGCTCAGGTAAATCAGGCTACCGGAAACACCCGAGCAACGGTCTGTATATTGGGAATTGTGGTGGGCTGGGTATCGGGCGTTGTTGAAGGTGTGACCTGGCCTTTGCTCATTATGGTCTTCTTCTCAATGGCGAGCATATACTTGCCATTGGGCGACCAGAACAGCTGAGCAATTTGCACAGCACCCTCTTTGTAAACATGCACGACCTTGCCGCTATTAGCAGCTACAATCGTGACATTGCTTTCATAGCTATTCTTACCCAGTTGTGTAGAACCATTATAGGCTAACTGTTGACCATCGGGCGACCACGTCGCCAGATAAGCTCCAGAGTGGCTAGCAACCGGTTTATTGGTCTCTATATTCCACACTTGAATGAGCACAGGGGCGTTCATAGTGTATGTGTTGAAAGCCAGGTTGTGCGTCTTTGGCTGGAAGGCAAGCGAGCCAGGGTTACCGCCGCCAGCCTGTTTGAAGACAAGCGCTTTACTAGCAAGTTTCCAGGCCCATACAAAGTTTGATTTTGCGGGATCTCCACCTTGCGCATCAAAAATGTTTGTAGCCAGGTATTGGCCATCAGATGACCATGCCAGGCCATCCCCATTGTAGCTACCATCCCACTTCAGCGTGTAGTCAAGCGTGGCCGTCTGCGCATTCACAACCTGAATGTATCCAGAGGGTCCCGCGCTCACATTTACCGCGATGGAGTGACCATCAGGCGACCAGGCAGCACCTCTGAAGCCTAGTCCACCGCTGGTAGGAAACAGGGTCGAGTAATGAGAGCCACCAACCAGCGAGCTCATGGCTCCTGGAGTTGCAGTGCTCGCCAACGATGTCGTATACGAGCGCACCACCGTACCCGATTGACTGTTGGCGATACGCAAGGCCTGATTCGTCGCAATCGCGAGCGACTGGCTATCTGGCGACCAGGACACGCCATAAGCCCACTCATTCTCTCCAGGAAGCTTAATTGCCTGGAGCGTTTTACCAGTAGCCGCGTCCCAAATCTTTACACCATTATCAGTGGTGGAGGCAATCCTCTGGCTATCGTTTGACCAGGCCACGCTCTGGAAGCCCATCTGGTCACCTGGAATGGTTACAGCATTGTTGCCAGTAGGCGACGACTTTGGCGTTGGGCTAGAGGCCACTTTGGGATTGTTTGAGCCGGAGGCACCCAATTGCACGAAACGGCTCTGCGCGACGAAGAAGCCGCCGACCAGGACGGCCAGGATAATGACGGCGACCAGGAGGCTCAGAGAGCGCTCGTAGCGCCTAAGACCAGTTTTTTTATCGTCCATGATGTTTTTTCTATTTCCTCGCTGTATGCGTTGTGCCTGGAACAGCGCTCGCTCCTGCGGAGCTGGAAGAGGCCTGAGAGGCGGACGCGGCGCGGCGCCGATCTTTTCTATCAATCCGCGCTGCTCCACCAGGCGCTCCTCCACCCGCTGCAACACCTGCTGATAACGCGTAAACTCTGGATCATATACACGCTGTAGGTCCTGCACCAGGCGTACATTCACGTCCTCAGATCGCTGTCCAGGCAGATGAGGTTGACCTGTGGTCAACATCTCTTCAATTGACTCGTCTACGCGCTGAGGGGAGAAAGGCTCATTGTGTTCATTCATGCTATGTGTTTTCCTCCTACTCATTTTCGTAGACTTTGCGTAATAATTTGACTGCGCGTGAGAGCATGACACGGACCGCGCCCTCACTCTTCTGCACAATATTTGCAATTTCAGCGCTGCGCAGGCCATGAGCGAAACGTAGGCGCACCAGCTCCTGTTGCAGGGCTGGCAAACGCTTAATGTGCTCATGAAGGCGTGTCGCCTCTTCTTTGCGAAGCAGCACGACTTCAGGGGTCACATAGTCCTGCTCATATTCCTCCTCTGGCACGAACTCCAGGGAGACGCCCTGTCGGCGCTTGAGCTTGCGATGGTAATCCGTCACCTTGTTGCGCGCCACGCACCAGAGCCAGGCCTCCTGTTCCTTCGCGCCCAGGCCTTCAAAGCCGGGACGCTCCAGGGCCGCCAGAAAAACGTCGAGGAGCAGGTCCTCCGCGTCCTCCAGCGAGCGCAGATGCCGGTACAGATAAGCCAGGAGCGCTGGCGAGTACTGTCGATAGACCGCGGTCAAATAGGCCTTATCATTCAGCGAGGGAGTGTGCTCTTGCCGCATATATTCCCCTACTTTATGTATTTTTGAGATCTCGCAGAATACATCGTATAGATGAAATTTTTGTTACAACAGCTTTTCAGGCAACCCAGACATTTTTTATCTCTTTTATATTTTTTCGTCTCTCTATTGTAGAGATATTTTGTAAAGGATGGTACAAGCGTGATACCAGGGAAAATGCAAGCAGCATCGTCTTCCGAAGACTCTAGATCACGAAGGACCGGAATTAGCCGCTGGCTCTGGAGGGCTACAATCTATATAGCATTGCTCATATTCTTGGGTTTATCCTACAGTGCTCTTCTTCTCTGGTTCCCAAACTACCCTCCGGGTATCCCCGCCAGGTGGATTCTCGCCAACTGGTTCGTTATATTGCTGGCTGGCCTCTCGTTCTTGTTTCTCGCACGCATTATAAGGCCAACAACAGATCAGGAAGAAAACGGCTGGGAAGCCAGTGCATCCAGCCCAAAAAACCGTGAGCGGATGCTGGGATACCTCCATGCCTACTATGAGCAGATGCTCGCGGAGTCCTTACAGGGGGCGAAACCGATAGCACTAGAGCTGGTTGCTCAACCCACGGCAGTGCAGAACACGTCAAACCCATCCCAGAGTCTAGCCGAGGAACCCGAAGAAGAGCTATCCTCCCCTATGTTTATTGGGAAGGCTTATGCCCAGGCTCGGCAGGCCTTACTCATCCTGGGCGAGCAAGGGGGAGGCAAATCGACCCTACTTCTCGAACTGGCATATCACCTGGTTGAGCAGGCAAAGCAGGACGAGACGCAGCCCTTACCGTTTCTGTTGCCACTCTCTTCCTGGCCAGGTGATTTCAAGCATTTACAACACTGGATGGCTCAACAGATAACCCTACTCTACAAGGTTCCTGAATCGCTTAGCAAACAATGGGCTAAAACGGCATCTATCGTGCCTCTACTCGACGGTCTCGACGAAGTAGATGCCTCGGATCGTGCCACCTGTATCAAGGCTATCAACACATATCGAAAAGAACGTATGAGCGCCATAGTTGTCTGTAGTAGCGGCGACGAGTACGAGACGGCCTCAACCCACGAGCAACTGGATCTACATGCCGCCGTTGTTATACAACCACTCACACGTGAGCAAGTCGATACGTATCTGGAAGAGCCAGGCGAGCCATTGACCAACTTGCGCACCATGCTCCAACAGCATTCCACACTCCAGAAACTGGCAACCACGCCTTTACTGCTACAAATACTCATACGTACCTATCGTGGCGCATCACTACAGGCTATCCCCAACAATGAGAGTCAGGCGCGACAGCGAATCTGGACTGATTATGTACAGCGTATGGTCAACAACCAGGAAGATTTGAAACGCTCTTCCCCCTCGGACACGCTCAGATGGCTTGGTTGGCTGGCCCAGCAGATGCAGACCCATAATCAAACGGTCTTCTTTCCAGAGAGCCCGCAGCCAGACTGGCTACCCACTAAACCAAGGCGTCTCTGTAAGTTGAGCATTAACCTCATTGTGGGGTCAGTTGTGGGAGTGGTAAGCGGCCTATTTTTTGGAGTCGTTTATGGATTGTACTCATGGCTCTTTTCGTGGCAGTTTTTGAGTGCATTCCTCTATGGATTTTTCTCAGGATTTGCTGGCTGGCTGCTTTTAGGAATACTCATCGTGCAGATCACGTTGCCTTTCATAAGGGATTTTTTTGCCTGGCTCTTCCATCATAGAAGCCGGAAGAAAAAGCGTAAGCCAGCAGAAGAAGCCCCTATGAGCGAAACATGGCAATCGCTAAACCAGCAAATACTTCTTCCTCTTGATTACGTGACTGCCAGAGGACTGTTGGGGCCAACATTTCTCAAGCAACCCCTCCTCGTGCTCTTCTACCTGTTGATCGTATTTCAGTTCATAGTACTTATCCAGATGATCGGTGAGCAACTCAGCAATTTTGAGGCACCTATACGCCGCGCCAGCATACGCTACTGGCTAGCCTATAGTAACGTTTTCCCCCTGGATGTCCACCCTTTCCTCGAAGAGACCACAGAGCATCACCTTTTGCGCCACTTTGCTAACGGCTACAGTTTCACGCACCCCCTGCTGCAAGCTTATTTCGCTGAGCAAGAGCGCGACCCAGCGCAGTAGCGAAGGGTCTGCAATCATCCCATTGCTACAAGTCTTTATAATACCGAACTAAAGGTAAAGCGGTATAACCGGCCTTCTCATAGGATCTTCTGGCAGGGGCGTGGCCTGGATCTCCCCCTGTCCCTAACGTAGCTATCTTCATCCCGCTTGCTTTCATCTTTTCAAGCGCAAGTTGGTTCAATGCTGTCCCAATCCCACGGTTTTGATAGTCGGGATGCACCGCAAGTAATTCAACTTCCCCAGTTTTTTCCTTCCGATTTAATGTATAGACGATAAATCCAGTCGCTATTCCATCTGCTTCTGCTACCCAGACAAGCATTTTCTCGTCATCTGTACATATCCTTTCAACTACTTCTCTCTGCTGTCTTCTCCAATCTGGATAAATGAGTCAGTACCCTACGGCTAAAGCCGAGGGCTTGGAGTTGTGTCTGAACTCCACCGTAATTCAGCATACCTTTTCAGGCGTGCTGCTTTGGCTTCATCGTCCGACACATCAGGGCGTACTGACAAGAGGCCCGTTCCTATCCAGTCTTGCCGGATAAGAAGCGTTCGCATCGCAATGTTTCTTGCACCAACCAGATCGGCATGGAGCGTGTACTGACAATTCTGACAGACGAAGAGCAATCCTTTGTTGGGCCTATTCTCTTTGCAGGTGTGCCCACATTTGGGGCAGGCCTGCGAGGTATAGTTGGCATCGACCTTGATTGCCATACTTCGATGTAAGAGCGCTTTATAGGCAATCATGCTATGCAACTCAGCGAAGGACCATTTGGAGAAGGTACGATTGGCTTTTCGCTGTTTTGCATTTTTGCCTTTGCGTCGTTTGGTACGTTCTCGAATGTCTGTCAGATGCTCCAGTCCAATCAAGCTTTGAGGGTGCTGTAGGACAATCCGCTTACTCACGACATGATTGGTATTCTGCTTCAACCGTCTCTCTCGTCCACTGATGGCAACGAGCCTTCTTGTCGCTGAACGAGTGCCTTTCTTTTGCAGACGTTTTCTCAGTCGTGCGTAGTGGTTTGCCTTGGGGACAATCTGTTTGCCTGAATGGAAGGTGCAATCCCCTTGCATCGTCGCCGTGACGGCAAGGTATCGCATCCCCACATCCACTCCGGCGACCTGCTTGTGCGTTTCAGGTGTAGGATCAGCCGTCTCAATTGCAAGAGAGACAAGAAGGTAAAATTGTTTCTTGGGCTTGTCATACCAGAGTTTCGATGCACCAATCTCCGCTCCACGCTGGATCAATGCCACATGCTTATTGTAGCCAGTATAGGGCACGATAACACGTCCCTCAAGGGTCAGGATGCTCACCTGCTGCTCTTTCTTGAAGGTGTAGTCTTTCTTGTACTGATAGGTCAACGTGGGGGAGATGAACTTGGGAGCCTTATCAAGCCCTTTGTAGCGTTTCTTGGTCTTCCCTTCCTTACGATGAACAGCATTGTTCTTGACCTTTGTCCAGAGGGTTTTATACGAGGCACCAACTTGGCGAGGAACAGAACAGGCCATTTGCGAAGGCAGATGAAAACGGAGGCGGATCTCTTCGTAGGTGGCATCTTGCAAACGAACAGCATTGCTCATCTTGCCATGCGCAAAGGCGTACTGGCTCACATAGTTGAGAGAATCCCGATACGCCAGTTGCGTTGTATGTAATGCCTTGAATTGCTCGGGCGTTGTATTCAATTTGAGTTTCGCTGTTACTACCGTTTGCATGCGCTAAATTATACCATAGTTTTCATCTGACTGTCAACAATACATGAGCAGATGAGAGAATGTCTACGGCGTATTCCACCCAAGTCACCGACAAAGGAACGCCGCATTCCTCCCCATGCCTGAAAGGGCAGGGGCATCCTGCGGCGTTTTGGGTGAATAGATTTTCTCACCCAATACTTGCTTGAATGAGCTAAAAACGGGTGCCCACGCCAACAATGATAACTGAACTAAGTCTTCAATATCATCGTTCGAGCCAGGTCGAATAGAGAAATTCATATTCCTCCTCTTTCTAAAATGAACGACACCACCCTCACTGCATCGAGGCAACAGCCAAAAATTACTCGCCAAGCACACCAGGCGCCGCCTGCTCAGGCTCGGCGACGCTGGACGATACGCGCATCAGCCAGATGCAGGCGCCTACCAGCAGCAGCGCGACGCCCGCCACGGCGAAGACGTTACCCACGCCGAAGAGGTCAGCGATGACGGCCCCCAGCAAGGGCGCGAGGAATTGGAAGGCCGTCTGGATGCCGTTGGCCATGCCGGAGACGCGCCCCATCATCTCGGGCGGCGTCTCCTTCTGTAGGAGATAGCCATAGGGAATGATCATCCCCGCCACGGCCAGCCCCCCCAGCAGCCAGAGAACAGTCCAGAACGGGGGCCATATATGCAACTGGATAATAATGCCCAGGCCAATCAGCCCAATCATCACGCCCACCCCGATATCGCCCAAGGCCATCAAGCGCAGTGGTGAGAAGCGCTTCCCCCACTGACCAACGATCAGACCACCGAGCACGGTTCCCAGGCCAATAGAACCCACAGCGAAGCCAAAGAGAGAGGAATCAAAGCCCAGGGCTTGAAGCGCCAGCGCCGACATTGAGTCAAAGGTACCGATAATAAAAAGAGCCACGGATGCGCTCAACACAGCAGCCAGCAATAAGCGCCGCTGAAGGATATAGGCAAAGCCAGCGCGAAACTCCAGCCAGAAATTGCCCTTGGCTGGCGCCTCCTTCTCCTCGGCTGTGTCTGTGGCAACGGGAAGCACCAGGCGTGGCAGAAAGCTTAAGAAGAGGGCCGAGACCAGAAAGCTAACCGAATCGCACACAAAGGCGGCATACGCGCCACCCAACAAAACAATGATGCCACCAAGGGCCGGTCCCAGAATCTTCGCCACCTGGAACATCGTCTGGCTGAGCGAGTTAGCGGAGAGCAGATCCTCTTCCGGAACCGTCCCACGAATGAGCGCCTGCTTGGCCGGATCAAAGAAGGTACTCACGGCGCTCGCCAGGACCACCAGCACCAGCATAATATAAATATTTGCGGCCCAGACCAGGCCCAGCACCAGGCCAGCCCGCACGAGATCACACACAATCATCGTAGCCTTACGCGGCCAGCGATCCACCCACACCCCCGCCACAGGTCCAAGCAGGATCATGGGCAGGAACATCACAATGGAAAAGGCTGCCAGGGCGTTGGCCCCCATATGCCAGCGGTAGACAATGATGCTGATAATCGCCAGGTAATTTAACCAGTCGCCCAGGTTAGAAATGGCCTGGCCCAGAAATAAGAGACGAAACGAACGATGAGACAAAGACCGCAAGAGCGCGACACGCCGCATCCTGGCTCCTTCCATTAGAAAAACAACAAAGCTAAATATACTTCAGTTTCCCCAGTATAGCATAGCAGAGTTGTTTGATGACTATAATCCACATACGTCTAAAACTATAGAACACGAAAAGAGTTGGTAACAGTATTGAAAAATGTATGATACTGCGTTAAAATGCATGAAGCGAGAATAGCTATTCTCTCAAACTCTCAGGGACGTGATGAGGAAGCGAGCGGTCGTTTTGGAAAGGGAGGACCAGGTTGATCAAAGCCCATAAGATACGCCTCCATCCTACAGAGGAGCAAAAAGGCTATTTTGCCAAAGCCGCAGGAACCGCACGCTTCGTTTGGAACTGGGCACTTGCCGAATGGAATCGGCAATACGAGGCTGGTGAGAGACCTACCGCACTCAAGTTGAAGAAGCAGTTCAACAAGATCAGGCGGGAGCAGTATCCCTGGACCTGGGAAGTGACCAAAAATGCCTCAGATCAGCCCTTCCTCGATCTGGCAAAAGCCTGGATCGCCTACTTTGAGGGCTTGAAGAACGGGACAAAGACCGGTCGGCCCACATTCAAGAGCAAGAAGAAAAGCAGACCAGGCTTTTACCTGGCAAACGATCAATTTGAACTTGGGGACTATCGCATCTGGATTCCTAAGCTCGGCTGGGTCAACATGGCAGAGAAGCTTCGCTTCACAGGAAAAGTCACTGGGGCGCGTCTTACACGTCAAGCTGACTGGTGGTTTGTGAGTGTGACCGTCGAGGTGCCAGATGAATTTCCCCTGAGGAAGGGGCGCCCCAGTGTTGGCGTCGATGTTGGCTTAAATCGCCTGGCGACCTTGAGCGATGGAACGGAATTTGAGAACCAAAGATTCCTGAAAACAGCGCTGAAGAAGCTTCGTCAAGCCAATAAGCGGCTCCATCGTCGAAAACCTGGATCCAAGAATCGTGAGAAGGCCCGTCGCAAAGTCGCCCGACTCCACTATAAAGTGGCATGCATGCGTGAGGATGTGCTGCAGAAACTGACGACAAAAGCGGCGAACACCTTTGCGCTGGTTGGCATCGAAGACCTGCACATCAAGGGGCTGATGAAGAACCGGAAACTGTCTCGCTCCTTCTCTGACGCGGCTCTGGGTCGATTGCTCAGGCTCTTGAGCATGAAAGTGACTCATCGAGGTGGGGTAGTCGTCAAGGTGGATCGTTACTTTCCCAGCAGCCAACTCTGCTCACGGTGTGGGTGGCGTTGGAAGGATATTCGCCTCTCTGATCGCGTCTTTGTGTGCAAGAGCTGCGGTCTGGTGGCGGACCGCGACAAAAATGCCGCGCTCAATCTCTTGCAGGAAGCGCAGCGCCTGGTAGCTGCATTCCCACCATGTGAAGTCGACCACGGTACTGGCTCGGACGGGTCGTAAAAGTCGCCTGTGGACTTGGTGTAAGACGACTCACACTACGGTGGGAGCGCAACTGGGAACGAAGCAGGAACAACGAAAAATGCAGTAGAGCTATGCATGCATACGTTTTACTACATTAATTGGAGCAGGTACATGTATGACACAACCCTATATTAAGCCCTGTCCGGAATGTGGAGGGAGGCGTGTAATGGTCGAGGCTTTAACACCCGCTCAGGGAGGATTTCATCTCCTTATGCTCAAGCAACCCTTGCGTTCAGCCCCACTCTTCAGCAAGAAAAGCAAATACTCTGACACAGTCGCCCTTACCTGCCTTGTGTGTGGATATACTGCTATGTATGCAACCAAGCCGGAAAACTTAAAACCAGATGATAAATAAACGCCGGGGAAGGTCCCCCTGGCGCGACTCTGTGTTGAGATGATCCAGCATGCAAGGATTGGGGTACAATAGGCAAAAAGCAACTTTTCGGTAGGGGCCAGCTTTAGCGCGTCCGAACGCCATTCATGGCAGTGCGGCGTTAGCCTATTTTGGCTGGTAAATGGCAATCTATTACGCGAAATGGTGTCCAGGAATAGTTTTGGCTAGCGCCGAAGTGCGATTAATCGCCTTCGAACGCGCTAAAGCTGGTCCCTACGGGCTTAGGAGGCCATCTCGCGTACTGGCAGACTGTCTCTTATGTGGAACTTGTCTGAACAAAATTTCCAGTGGAGCTTTGGGCGTAACGCCTATGTGATGCAGAGGCTTTAGCTGAAATTTGACTGCTTTTATAACACATATATAGTGGTGTTATAAGATTGCTCATGCAAGGCATCTATTAACTCTACAGCCTACAATTGCCAGGAGAGCGCGTATGAAGCCTGGAGATCCACCCGAAGGGGTAACGTCCGAGTCCTCAATATGGATGAAAATTCGCCATCCACACATTACTCTGGTGGGAAACTATGGCCTGGTGCTGGTCTTTATTGTGCTCTCAATTAGCATTATCGCTGGAAGCGCCAATCACTTTTGGGTGATCGCGCTCAGCGTCCTTCTGACGTCAATAACGCTCCTGCTCGCGCTGTGGGCCTCTGGCTCGGGACAGCGCACGATGTATTTTGGTCTGGGCGCGCTGACTATCAGCGTTGCCACAGTCTTTGTACAGGCCATCGTTCGCGGGGAGCAGTATCTCTGGCTGCCGGAGACAATAGATATGCTCTTGATCATGATTACGCCCATTGTCATCGCGCGCCGCCTCTTTTTGCGCCACATTATCAACATGCAAACACTGCTGGGGGCACTCTGCATCTATCTCCTAATCGGGCTGTTCTTCGGCTGCCTCTATACAGTCTTTGATTTCCTCATTCCCGTACCAGTCTTTACCACAATCATGAAACCGACTATCAGCGACTACCTCTATTTCAGCTTTGTCACCCTTACCACGCTGGGCTATGGAGACCTCGCACCCGAGGGCGGCTTCGCCCGCTCCCTGGTCGTCATCGAAGCCCTCTCCGGCCAGATCTACCTCGTCACGGTCATCGCTCTGCTCATCAGCTATATCAGCGGCAAACAATCAGACAAACATCCATGACTTAAATACAATATTGACCTCATCATTTGCACATTCGCGTGTTATACTTCTTGAGAAAAACTACTTTGCAAGATAGAGAAAAATGTATGCAGCAATCATCGATGGTACTCTTCTGTGATGAGTGCGGACTGGCTAACGAAGCCACCGCCAGCCATTGTGTCTCCTGCCAGCATTCACTTGCCCATCAGAGCCAGGATAGTGAACGCGACACTCCACCGATTGCACCTATCACTTTTACCCCAAAGCCAGTACTCGAAGTGCGCGCCGGGGCCGCTCTGGACCTGGAGGACCAGGAGTCGCTTGCGCTTGTAACAGCATCCAACACCTTAGCCTGCGATTTTCGACCCGGCAGCGTCCTGGCCGGGCGCTACCAGATTCAGGAAGAGATCGGGCGCGGCGGCTTCTCTACTGTCTATCGCGCCCTGGACCTGAAAGCTGGCCGCGACCAGGCGCTGGTCGCGATCAAACGTATTCAATTGAAGCAGCTCTCCGCACGCCAGATCATTGATGCCACCGAGACCTTTAACCGCGAGATCGCCATGCTGGCACGCGTGAAGAACCTGAGCGGCATTCCCGCCTATTGCGAGCACCTGACCGACGCGGGGAACTGGTATTTGGTCACACAATATATCGAGGGCCAGACCCTGGAGGAGTATTTGCAGAAAGCTCCAGGCGGCTATCTTGAGGAGAAAGAGGTCATCGCACTGGGCGTCCAGCTCGCGGGCCTCCTGCACACCCTGCACATCACGGCGCCACCGGTTATTTTTCGCGATCTCAAGCCCGCGAACATTATGCTCACGCCCGATAACAAGATATTTTTGATCGATTTTGGCATTGCACGCAGCTTTACGCGCGATAAGGCAA
Source organism: Ktedonobacter racemifer DSM 44963 (assembly GCF_000178855.1). Classification (GTDB taxonomy): domain Bacteria; phylum Chloroflexota; class Ktedonobacteria; order Ktedonobacterales; family Ktedonobacteraceae; genus Ktedonobacter; species Ktedonobacter racemifer. The sequence continues at coordinate 802,398 of NZ_ADVG01000003.1, forward strand.
GGGACACCGTACCACTCGGCTCGCCTGGCTATGCGCCCCCAGAGCAGTACGGTCGCGCCCAGACCAGCCCACGCTCCGATATCTACAGCCTGGGCGCGACCCTGCAAACCCTGCTCACCGGGCGCGACCCCCTGGAGCTAGCGGAGGACGAGCAATCCTAAGCCGATCTCACCCAACCTCCGCAGGCTCCTGGATAAGATGCTCTCTACTGAGGCCTCGCGCCGTCCAAAGAACATGAAGCTGGTAAGGTCACGCCTGGAGGAACTCCCTGCCGGCCCCACTCTTATATTTATAATGGGTGTAGTATTTGGATGCGCTTTAAGCCTCCTTGGTCTATTAGAGTATCTTCTGCCCACTAATGTGAGAATTTGGATAGGTTTCCTTAATGTTGGCCTGGCTATAATCCCCGAACAAGGTATTAGACACATCCTCAAGCTACCACCTAACGTATACAATCGGTACTGGTGGTTTGGCCTGCTCACCTGGACTTTATTTATAGCAATTATCGGCGTGTTAGCGTCCACCGTCTTCGGTTGGTCGTAGCAGTTGACCTTTTAAAAGCCGGGCGGTCGCTGAAACTCTCCGGTTACTTCTGTGAGGGCTTGGGCTACTGCCAGCAGGAACGACTCCTGCCAGCGTTTGCCTACCACCTGTATTCCGATGGGCAAACCAGCCTGATCCCGCTTATATGGGAGCACGGCTACCGGGTGGCCGGTGTAATTGAATAGCGTGCCATAGGCTGCGGTCATATAGTATGTGACTTCCTGGTCGTCAACCTGTATTGGTGATCCCGGCTGACAGTGTGGAAAGGCCGTTACCATTGTGGGCGGACACAGCAGGATATCCCACTCGTCGAAGAAGCGCTCCCAGGCGAGAATGGACTGGTCGCGATAGTGAAGGGCCTCCAGGTACTGGGCGAGGGTGGTGGGATGCTCCTGCGCTTCGGGCTGGAAGGCCCCGGTCATCATGCCAATCATTGCGCCGGCTCGCGCCAGATCCTGGTTAAAATCCACTTGAGGCAGTGTCGCCTCTTCAACGGTTGCGCAGAGGGGCGTAAGCTGCTGCGCCAGCTCTTCTAGTGCCGTCCTTATCTCCGTCGCAACCGGAATGCCTGGGAAAGTTGGCGCAAAAGCCACCCGCAGGTTCTTGAGCGCGAGTTCTGGCATCTCGTCGACCAGTACAGGCGCGACTTCGGTATCCTGTCCATCTGGTCCGGCAATGAGTGCATACAGCAAAGCCAGGTCCTCCACGCTGCGAGCCATAGGTCCGATACAGGACATGATGCGTACAGGCCGGGGTCCTGGTAGGCCAGGAATCATACCGGTAAGGGGAACACGCTGCTCAGTTGGCTTCAGCCCAAACACACCACAAAAATGGGCTGGAATGCGGATTGAAGCCGAGAGATCCGTACCAATTTCAAAGGGGGTCATCCCAGAGGCCAGGGCCGCAGCCGCTCCACCGCTGGAGCCACCTGGTGTACGCTCGACGTTCCAGGGATTATTGGTGCTGCCAAAGATAGGATTAGCGGATTGGTAATCGGCCAGCATAGTAGGTACATTTGTTTTCCCCATGAGGATGCCGCCCGCTGCCTTGAGACGCGCCGCGACGGTGCTATCTTCCTGCGGCACATAGTCAGCCAGCGGAGGGAAGCCTGTCGTGGTACGCATACCCGCCGTTGCATGGGCATCCTTCAGCGTAAAGGGCACACCATGCAGCGGTCCCCATATCTCACCGCGACCCAGGGCCGCGTCCGCTTCCCGCGCCCGCTCATATGCTCGCTCAGCATCGAGCGTTATGACTGCATTCAGGGTGGGATTATGCGCCTCAATCTGCGCCAGGTGCACTTGCAGCACCTCTGTAGCGGAAACATGACCCTTCCGAATAGCACTGGCCAGCTGCGTGGTACTGGCGAAAACAATATCCATGCTGATCCCTCCAATTCATATTTTCAAATCCATGTGAAATCAGCATAGCATGCCGGAGTAACAAAAACTTCTTGGATCTTGCTTAAAAAACTATCTTCATGCACCCTTGACAGTTAACGATATATCGTTTATTCTTCGAATAACGATAACGATATATCGTATTGTGTGATAGAGGTGAAAATGAAAGGGGAAAAGAGGCATGAATCCGGCTATCGTCCTCGACTTCGTGACCTTGTTCTTCGCCGGTATCTTAGCTGGCGCACTTTTCGTCATTGACTACGGTGTGGGGCACGCAATCGCCGCCATCCTGGACGAACAGTCGCAGATCCAGATACGCCAAACCTTGATACGAAGCCTGCGTATATTGATGCCTGTCATCTTTATTCTGACGATCCTCCTGGGAGTTGCCATAACAGTTCTAGATGGGTTCGATCAGGGCTTTGCCTTCCGCTTAACGGGACTGCTTGTTGTGCTCAGCAGCTTTGTGCTCGCCCTCATCGGCACGGCCCCCATCAACGCAGCCGTGCTCACCTGGCAGCCTGGTGCACCACCGAAGAATTGGCAGGCTCTGGTCAGCCGGTGGGAGCGACTCGATAGGGCTCGTACGTGGGTAGCGATCATGGCGTTTGCGCTCTTCTTAACGGCCACGGCACTCAAGCTGACCGTTCATTGACCTTTGAGAAAGTAGACATAAACGATATATCGTTCATAACAGAAAGGAAAATACTCTATTGGAAAAAGACATAACTATTATCGGCGCGGGCCTTGGTGGTCTCACCCTCGCCAGTGTGCTGCATAGGCACGGTATTGACGCCACGATTTACGAGCTTGAAGCAACGGCTACGGCCCGTCATCAGGGAAGCGTCCTGGACATGCACGAAGAATCGGGTCAGCTTGCCTTACGGAAGGCTGGACTTTTTGAGGCTTTTAGAGAGATTGTCATTCCAAGTGGCGATGACATGCGTATTCTTGACAAGACCGGGACCGTTCGCTGGGAAGACAGTGGTAACGATACTCGACCAGAGGTTGATCGCGGGGCGCTGCGCGACATCTTGTTACAATCACTGCCAGCTCACACCATTCATTGGGGAAGCAAAGTGACCAATGTTGTCAAACTGGAAGGTGGAAGACATGAGGTAACGCTGGCAAGTGGAGAGACGTTTACGACAGCGTTGTTGATCGGCGCGGATGGTGCCTGGTCAAAAGTCAGGCCGTTGCTTTCAGACGCGCAACCGATCTACTTAGGTATCTCATTCGTTGAAGCTCATCTCCTTGATGCAGATGTGCATCATCCTGAGAGCGCTGCCCTGGTTGGACACGGCTCGATGTTTGCGCTGTCCGACGAAAAGGGGCTGATTACGCACCGAGACGGCGAGGGGCGGATCAATGTCTATATTGCGCTGAAGACTCCCGAGCTCTGGGCGGCTTCCAATGGGATCGACTTTCGTGATACTGAGGCAGCTAAGCATTGGCTACTCAACCACTTTACTGGCTGGAATGACCAGTTACGCGCCCTCATTACTGAGAGTGATGCAAATTTTATTCCTCGCTCCATCTACACACTGCCAGTTGGTCACCGTTGGGAACGTACCCCTGGGGTAACTTTGCTTGGCGATGCCGCTCACCTGATGTCACCGTTCGCTGGCGAGGGTGCCAATCTCGCCATGCTTGACGGTGCAGAATTGGCAGAAACCATTCTTGCTCATCCAGACGACATAGAAACAGCTCTCGCACTCTATGAAGAAGCGTCATTTCCTCGCAGCGAAGCCGCCGCTGCTGCATCCGCAAGCAATCTCGCCATCAGCTTCCACTCCGATGCGCCTCAAGGCATGCTTGATCTGATGGCTCGTTATGCTCACTAGGAAGGTTAGTTTTCAAAAGCATAGCCAAACCATGTTATATAAGCGCGTGCTTTAACAGCGTTGTGCCATTCGCTAGTGACGCCCTTTTAGCTTGCGCCACCCGCCCGCGCGGTTATTGGCGATAATGGCTTTAAAGAGGTTCAAAAGAGCGCGCTCGTTGATGGTTTCGCCCTGACGGACTTGAATCGCCCGCGCTGTCAGGTTCCCTTGTCCCTGGTTAATAATGCCCTCGGGATCGGGCGCTATGGGATCGTAGATGAAAATGTTGAGATGATCCTTCGCTCCCAGCAGCGCGCATATATTGCCATTCAGCGTAAAATAAGGCTGCCTGGTGCGCTTGATGGTCTCAATCACCTCCGGATCGGCGGCGTGCACCAGGTCTCGTACCTGGCGGCAAATATCCTGCTGCCAGCCAGGGAGAGTATGAATGTATTCGTCGATGCGGGAGTCTGTCTGGTATGTACTCATGGAGTTATGATACCACGAATCAAGCTACTTCTGTTTGCGCCAGCTTTTTATTAATTCGTTTAATTTATCAGCAAAAGTATGTCAGAGCCATTCTTCATATCATTTACCCCGACGCTGTGAAGCACGCGTATACTTTTAGGAAAAGTCGCTGGCGTGATCAATTGCCCATTCTTTATAGGTATGTGCCGGGGCGCTGGTGATCTCTTCTACTATGGACGAGATTGGCTCTGGTTCCCTGACGAATCCCGCCCAGGCGTTGAGCATGCCATCTACCATCGCGGGCGGCAATTGGGTAAGCATCTGCTGCCGGATAACTTCGGGCGAGATCTCTTCATAACGCAATGGACGCCCAATAGCCTCGCCAATAGCCTGCACCTGTTCTGTCTGAGTGAGTACCTGCGGGCCAGTCAGGATATATCTCGCCCCGTTATGTGTATCGCTGGTCAAGGCCCGAACCGCCACCGCTGCCACGTCTTTCTCATGAATTAGTGACCTGGCAGCCGCGGCATAGGGCCAGCGCACAATATCGCCAGAGCGAATCTGTTGCGCCCAACCCAGTGTGTTCGTCGCGAGTCCACTGATACGCAGGAAGGTCCAATCCAGGCCAGATCCTTCGATCAGCCTCTCGATAGTGGCGTGAAAGTCGGTGATCGGGTCAGCCTGTTGCGTGAGATCTTTTTGTATACTCATCGATGAGAGATACACAACGCGCCCGGTGGAATTCTTCAGCGCATCTAGAACCGTTGGTGCCAGGCTGACAGGCAAGCCGGGCCAGACCAGGAATACTGACTCAACGCCCTCTAAGCTCTCGGCTAGAGTGTCTGGAGCAGCAAAATCTCCACGCACAGCCTCGACCCCGCCTGGTAAATCAGCAGAGCCGGGATTGCGCACCAGCGCCCGAACAGGCGCGCCCATGTCCAGCAACTGAGACACAACATGTCGACCGACGTTGCCAGTCGCCCCTGTAACCAGAATAGTTTTTCTCTCTGAAAATCCATTTCCATTTATGCTCATCTTACACACACGTCTCTCTCTTTATAGCCTTTAAGGAAAGCTTGGCCTCGTTACAAAAAGAGTGTAAGGCACAAATGAACATCCAGCATTGTCTGAAAGGCCAGTCATTCCCCTGTCCATTAGAGCGGTACGCTGTGGTATAGAGTTGAGGGTGGTCTGGCTCCAAACTTCAGGAGTGTCCCCGAAGCCAGTCCAAACAAATTGGCGATGAATGAGCTACCCTAAGAATCAAGCGTCATAAACAGCGCATTGAGCCCTTCAGCCAGGAGTGGGTGGGTGAACGTGCCTTCTTTTAAGGCTGTGTAGGGCAACTTCCCCATCATTGCCACCTGGATGATCGTCATAATCTCGCCCCCTTCTAAACTCAGGATGGCGCAGCCCAGGATTTGCTGGGTCTCGGCATCGACGATAGCCTTCATAAAACCGCGCGTCTCGCCGGTTTCTAGAGCACGGGGTACGGCATTCATGGGCAATTTCGCCACACGGATGTTACGCCCCTGTTTTCTGGCCTCGTTTTCACTCATGCCAACGCGCCCAAGCTGGGGGTCAATGAAAATGGTATAGGGAACAAGGCGACCCTGCGTGCTGGCGTTGCCATGCTCCAGCAGATTGGTGCGCAAAATGCGGAAGTCATCGTAAGAGATGTGAGTAAAAGCTGGCCCGCCTTTCACATCACCCATCGCGTAAATGCCAGGAACGCTCGTCTCCAACTGCTCATTGACCTGGATATAACCCTCCTTGTTTAGTTGGATGCCAGCAGCTTCGGGGGTGAGATCTTCGGTGTTAGGGACGCGGCCGGCTGCTGCCAGTAGATGTGAGCCGATGAGTTGCTGTTCACCCTGAGGCGTGCGCACGGTCAATTGAATACGTCCTCCGCTGAGTGGCTCCACCTGTTGGGGCGTGGTTCCGGTCAGGACCGTGATCCCATCCTCGCGCAAAATCTTTGTTATTTCGTCACTCACGTCTTCATCCTCGCTCATCAGCAAACGTGGACGGCGCTGAATGATCGTGACCTGGCTGCCAAAGCGACGAAACATCTGTCCGAACTCCAGCCCAATGTAGCCGCCACCGATGATGAGCAGGTGTTCGGGGAGCGTGTTCAGTTCCATGAGCGTGGTTGAATTGAGCACGGGTACGCTCTCGACGCCTTTGATTTCTAGTTGTTCAGGCCGGTCGCCGGTATCGATAACAATCAGTGGCGCGGTGATCTCCCGCGTCTTGCCACCATTGAGAGAGACCTCAAGCGTTTTTGGGGCGAGAAAATGGGCTTCACCCCTCAGCAGATCCAGCTCTTGCGCTGCTGTAAGACGGCTCTCGTAGCCGAGGCGCGCGCCTTCGACGATCCCTTGTTTGCGTGTGCGTACGGCCTGCAGATCGACCGAAATGGGGCCAATATGTATGCCGTAGTCAGCGCCACGCCTTGCCAGGTAGGCGAGGCGTGCGCTGGCGACCATCGTTTTGGTAGGGGTACAGCCCACATTGACACAGGCACCGCCAATGTGGCCGCGCTCGATCAGCGCCACTTTTCGGCCTGCCTTCGCCAATGCTATGGGGAGGAATCTGCCGCCCTGGCTGGTTCCGATCACAATCGCATCATAGTTGGTAGCTTGGGGCATCTCAGTGTTCTCCTTCTGCTTCTCCGTAAACGTAACAGGTGCTTCCCACGAGCGAAATACATACCTTAATAGTGGTGCTCCATCTTCAAGATATACGTTGGTACAATAGAAGGGCAAACATATCTCTCCGCCTATTTATGCAAAAGATTACAGGGATGCCATTTAACACTTTTTCTACGCCAGGGGCATCCTTTGCTTCTCAGGTCAACAATTCCGCGACCAGGTGTAGCAGGATTGCCAGTTCAAAGGGTTTCTGCAGCGTTCTGAGGTGCTTGTAGCCACTGACTTCCTGCGGCACATCCGCACTCATCAGCAGGATAGGGATATGATCATATTCCTCCCGACTCCCCAGCCAATCTGCGAGCTCCAGGCCGTTCATCCCAGGAAGATGATAATCCAGCAGCAGTAACGCAGGAACATCCGTTTGCAGGATGTTCAGTGCCATCTCCCCACTGAGAACATGGCATGCCTGATAGACTTCCTCCTCCTGGAGGGCTTCCAGCAGGAGATCGCCAAGGAGATGATCATCTTCGACGATGAGAATACGTTTGCTGCGAACAGGTTCACGATCTGCACATTGGCTCTTGCTCATCACTGTTCCTCTTCTATACTTCTGGTAACCTCTTCTTGTGAGGCTGCAAGGGAGAACGTGACGTAAAAGGTTGATCCTTTTCCCATCTCGCTTTCGACCCGAATTGTTCCCCCATGATGCCTGACAATCTCCTCGACAATATACAAACCCATCCCAAGTCCTGGAAAAGCACGCTGCTGGGGAGTGACCGCCCGGTAGAAGCGTTCAAAGATTCTTCCTTGCAGCTCTCGTGGAATCCCGATCCCCTGATCGCGCACACTGATCGTGACCGCCTCTAGCGAGGTGGTGAGTGCCACGTTGATCAAAGGAGCATCTGGAGCATATTTGATCGCATTGCTGAGCACATTCAGGAAGACGCGTGCGAGTCGATCTCGATCTCCGACGACGACAGCGGGAGATAAGGCATGATGAATCGCAATGGTATGGGTTGTGTGCATATCCTGAATCATGTCAACCACTTCCTCAAGCATCTCGCCCAGGTCGACCGTATCTTGCGCATATTCCAGCTTCCCAGCCTGGATACGCGAGAGGTCAAGTAACTCGTCGACCAGGCGGGTGACAGCATTCAGCTGTGTTTCCATACGAGCACGCACCACCTCCATATTGGGCATGTCTTGTTTTTCAAGTTTCTTGAGCAAAAGCTGTGTTTGCAGCTTCAAGGAGGCAAGGGGAGTCTTCAGTTCATGGCTGACCATACCCAAAAAGGCATCTTTTCGCTGTTCCAGTTCCTTGCGCGCCGAATTATCCAGCACATAAGAACGCTCCTACTTTATTCAGGAAAAGGATCATCCCTCACGTCTCAACAGTGTTTCTTCTGGCGGATGATCTCTGACTCTCGAAGTATACTGGAAGCGCAGAGCGGAAGTCATGGGTCGAAAGAGCTATTGGAAGGCGAGAAGTACCGGCGGGATCCAGCACAAAAGTTCTAGTGCGCAGCTCGACTTCCCTGGTCAGTTGAATATATTCAGGTCTGACATGCCTGATATACCAGCCTCTGATGAGCGCGTTCAGTCAAGTGGATCTGAAGAAAGGAGACCAAGAGCCCGCGCACGGGCTACCGCCTGGGTGCGATTGGTGGCTTCAAGTTTGCTGAGGATATTACTAATATGATGCTTAACGGTGCTGGTTGCGACCACCAATGCCTCTGCGATGTCCTGGTTCGAGGCACCACGCGCGAGCAAGCGAAGCACTTCCTGTTCACGCGCGCTTAACGGGTCCAGCAACGGTTGGGGTAGTCTTGAGGATGGCTCGCTTTCCAGATGGGCTGGCGGGGCCGCTGGCTGCTGGTTGAAAGCACGCACAAGCGTTCCCAGATACAGGTGATCTTCCTCCTGGTGCTCCTGTTCTCTGAGCTGGGAGAGCAATCCAGCTATGGCGGCCCCCCCATCCACAAAGTGACGGATGTAACCTTCTGACGCACCCAGATGCACGGCCTGTGCCAGGAGAGATAGGGCTTCTCGCTGCCGCTGAAGCATGTGATACGCCTGTATCTGCAAGAGCCACATTTCCAGCACATGATTCCACCGCTGCGTGACCGTTGCCCGTTCTACCAGGGGGATGAGCAGGTTCAACGCCTGGTCCGCCTGGGATTCGGCAAGCAGCAAGCGAGCAAAGGCAACATTCTGTCGTTCCCGTGCCAGCGGAGAGTCCAGCGGATCTCCCAGTTTCACCTCTCTCGCCCAGCGTCGTGCCTGCTCCAGATCTCCACCTGCCAGCCAGAAACGCATCTGATCGACGCTGCTCCAGATCGCTGCCCGATAGGGGGACGGTGAGTTTCGCCAGGCATATTCCAGCTGCCGATAGGCTTTTCTGGCCTCCTCCAATCGCCCTTGCGAGAGGGTAATCCGCAACAACAGGGTATAGGCGAGGGGTAAAAATGCCATGAGTTCGGTCTGTTCGCCGAGCTCGATTGCCTGTTCAGCGAGACGTTGGGCTTCCTCTAATCGGTTCCACTCGTGCAAGATCCTGGCTTGATAGGTATAGGGCCAGCATATCTGTGTTGGCTGGGGTCCCTTAAGAGTTTGGAGTGCGTGAATCGCTTGCTGGCTCAAGTTCCATGCCTGGTGCAATTTTCCCGCCATCGTGCTTTCCCAGACGGCCTCGCGCCAGTAGATACTCTCGAGCGTTCGATCGTCCTCCGCTTTGATCCGGCTCCATTCAGCCTGCAGTTGCAGGACACCGCGCTCGACATGCCCCTGCGAGACGTTCGCCCGAGCCTGGGCAAATGCCATCTGGACCCGTGCGGCCCATTGCTGCTCCTCAAGATGGGTGAGCGCCTCCTGACAAAAAGCTCGCGTTGCTCCCGCATCCCCATGATAGAAACCTGCAATCGTGGCCTGCAAGGCTGCGATTTCCCCCAGAAGATGGAGTGGAGCCTCTGGTTCATGTGCATCTCGCGCCATGGGTGTCTGTTCTTCCCGTAGATGAGCTCGTGTCCAGGCGCGTCTGGCATCGCGCACCCAGCTTTCGGTGACTTCTGGCGGAGCGATCCAGAACAGGCTCTGGGCAGAGGCCAGGCATAAACGAGGCCGCTCACGCAGGACCTCGCGGGGAAGTTGCTCCATCCAGGAAGGGAGCAACGCATACTCGAGCTGACTCCAGATGTCCTGACGGGGAATCTGCTCCATCAGCAGCGCGGCCCAGGACCACTCGTGCGCCTGCAGCGCGTGCTGGATCGCTTCGCCGCGCATCTGATGGGCTGCATACCACTGACTGGCCCGCAGATGCAGGCCAGGCACCTCCGTGGGGAAGTTCTGCTCCAACTGAGCACGCAGGGCCTCGGCAAAGAGAGGATGGTAGGCATACCACTGACGTTGATCGTCAAGCGGACTCAGAAAGAGATTGGCCCGTTCTATTTCCTCCAGGAAACGCTGGCTATCCTGCTGCTCAAGGACCGCGCTGCACAGGGAATTGCACAGGCGGGATAAGATGGATGTTCGCAGGAGGAAGGTCTGCACCTGCTCTGACTGTCGTTTCAGCACCTCTTGCACCAGGTACTCGAAAAGCGCGCGATGGTTTCCCTGGAGCGCTCGAAGCAGATCGTCGAGGTGCGCTTTTTCCTTCAAGGTAAGCGCTGCCAATCGCATGCCCACCCACCAGCCCTGCAGGCGTGCATCCACTGACTGGATGTTTTGCTTGGCAAGCCGAAGATCCATCACGCTCCAGAAAAAGGCGGTCATCTCCTCGCTCGTTGCCCGTAATTGTTCGGTGCGTAATTCCTGAATCTGGGCCTGCGCGCGCAGCCGGGCAAGGGAAAAGGGAGGGTCAGTCCGTGTCGCCAGGACCACACACAGAGTGGGCGGCAGGTGCTCAATCAGATAGGAAAGCAGGGCATGGATCGCGGGCTCTGTAATCTCCTCATAATTATCCAATACCAGCACCAGGGGTTCGCTTTGCCGGGCCAGGTTATTGATCAGAGTTGCGAGCACTGCTTGCCAGGATGGTTGTGGTATCTCGGACAAGGAGGCAACGGAGAGAGGAGAGAGTCCGGGCCGGCACTGTTCCAATGCGGTCAGAACGTACGTCCAAAACTGCACGGGAGCGTTATCGCCTGCGTCAAGCGACACCCAGGCCGCTGGCGGGTGGCCTGGAGGAAACGTGCGAACCCAGCTTGCCAGCAGCGTGGTTTTCCCAAAGCCTGCGGCGGCGGAGATGAGCATGAGGCGTCGGTGGAGGCCAGCATTGAGCAAGGCCAGGAGACGTGGGCGAGCAATGATCTCATGGGTAGGTACGGGGGGGAGAAACTTGGTCGCAAGCAGAGGATGAGGGGATGAGCGTGGGGCCCGCTCTGGTGTGGTGTTGTGGGGATTATGGTTCTCGTGGCCCATACTTGTTATTCCTTTCTGCTCCCTGTTGTTTGCCTTTTGGCGATGAGCAGATCAACTCCTGGGACATGCATGCTGTGCCACGATCCATGAAAGAGCTCTCTGTCCCTCTCACTGCGGTATGGCTCTCCTGCTTGATTGCATTCCTGCGCATTCGCTTCAACTGACCAGGGAAGTCGAGCTGCGCACTAGAACTTTCGTACTGGATCCCGCCGGTCACTTCTCGCCTTCCAATAGCTCTTTCGACCCATGACTTCCTCTCCGCGCTTCCAGTATACTCCGGGAGTCAGAGGTCATCCGCCAGAAGGAGTTCAGGTAGGTACCGGGCAGTCCATACGGTTCCCCCTCATCGAGATTGCCTCGTAGTCCTGGATGTCGGTTGGCGAGGGCAACAGAACTAGATGAATACACATGCTCAAGCGAGGTCATATGGTATGGCACTCCCGTCCGCAGAGATTTCGAGGGGAGGTATCCTTCATAGAGGTGGGTTACATTTTCATCGGAGACGTCTGGAGATATGCATGCAGAAGCATTTCTGGTGGCAACGACTCCACTGGCCCGAATACGGCTCAGAACTGCTGGGAACCGCGTTTCTCGTCTTCATCGCGTTAAGCGCGGTCGCCTTCACGTTGGGCTCAGGTTCGCCGCTGGCAGCCGTGCTCCCCAAGAACAGCACGCGTTGGCTGATAACAGGACTGCTGCTCGCGGCAAGCGGACCGCTCGTGGCAATCTCACCTCTTGGCAAACTGAGCGGTGCCCATCTCAACCCCGCTGTCTCGCTGGCGTTCTGGCTGCAAGGCAAGATGCATCAGCACGATCTTGTCGGTTATCTTGCGAGCCAAATGCTCGGGGCAGTGTTCGGCGCGGGATTGGCTGTGCTCACCTGGAGGGAGCGGGCAGCAAGTGTCCACAATGGCATCACCGTTCCAGGGAGGGGATATCCCATCTGGAGCGTCTTTCTCATCGAGATGGGATTCACCTGCCTGCTGGTGCTGGCGATTTTTCTCTTCCTCAGCAGTCATCATCTGATGCGCTGGACCCCGTTGATGACCTGGCTTCTGGTGGCGTTCATCTACTGGGTGGTTGCACCCATCTCTGGCTCCAGCCTGAATCCTGCTCGCAGCTTTGGCCCGGCTCTGGTCTCCTGGTTCTGGCGCGACCAGTGGGTATATGTCCTTGCTTCTCCCATCGGGGCGCTGCTAGCCGTTGGCCTCTATCGATCGCTGAGCAGGATAGGCATCCACGATGTGTTGACGGCCAAGCTATTCCATGCTCCGCGCTATCGGTGCATCTTTAAAAATGTCATAGCGCCGCAAATCAATACCGATCAGGATGGAAAATTGATCGCGCCGAGAGAGGGGAATTGAACAGCAGACAAGAGAAACTTTTCTCTCACCAGATGCTCTCCCGCGCCCTCACTCCATCGGAACAATCCGACTGTTCACAACAGTCACCGTGATGAGAACAAAGAGAGAGGTATTCTCGATAAGTTAAGAATATCTCTCTCTTTGTTGTGCTTTGACTGCTTTGAGGCCCGGCGTGATTTTAGTTCGCGATCAGAGTCACATCATCGACGTACATATATCCGTAGTAGGACTGGCTGTTAGAGTTCTCGTGGTCCAGGAAGCGGATGCCTATCGTCTGGCCCGCATAGCTGGAGAGGTTGAAGGTTGCCTGCACCCAGGCGCGGTCGTTAGCAGTCTTCTTAAAGAGCTGCTGCACGACCTGTCCGCTGCTGTTAATGACATCTACCTCCTGCCAGGCGTAGGTGCTAGAGTCATTAGTAGTTGGCCAGTAGTAGAAGCTGAGCGACGCGCTGGTAGAGGTACTGGGAATAGTCACCATCTGGTAGGCGATTGAATCCCCTTGCTGACCACTGGTGGCACCGACACGCAACGAGTAGCTTCCACTGTGTTTCTGAGTGGTCGAGCGTACCGGATTGGGCGAACCCGAGTAGGTCCAGTTGCCGCTCGCTTCAAAACCACCATTTTGAATCAGGTTGCTGCCCGTCGGCGTTCCAGTTGGAGAGGGCGTAGGTGTAGTAGATGGAGTATGCGTTGGAGTGGGGGTTGGCGTGCCGCCGCTACCACTGCCAAACTGAATATCGAGGATGGCATGTAGTTCAATGCCGTTGGGGGCAACACCCGTCTGACCATGCAGGAAGTCAAAGAAGCCGACACCAGTAACGGTCACAGGGACATTGGCGGTCTGAAAGCTACTAGTAACGTTGTAGCGAGCGTCAAAGGCTGTGCGAGCCTTCTGAATATCCGATAGCAACGGGCTGGAGGAGCCGACGCAGGCTGGATCTGGAATCTCGACAATCATGGTCTTGCCCGATGTATCGCTGAGAATCAGGTGATAGTCGGAATCGCTCTCCAGCTTATATTGCGTCAGTGTACCCTGGACCTGGTAGACAGTAGTCTCGGTTGGCTGGATACGGTTATTGGCTGGCAGATTGCTTGGAGCAGATAGCGCAGTTAACGTGGCAATTGTGGTCGGGGTGATTGACTGGAGATTGACCAGGCCAATATCGGCATCCGTGCCTGTTTTGACCGCCCAGCGCTCCACACCACAGCTTCCCGTGCTGCTCAATGGTTGAGATCTAAGGCTCTCATGGTCCGCTTCGGCGTCTTGCAGGTCCTGTGGCTGTGCGGGCTTCGCGCTGACAAGCGAGTTGTACGAATATCCCACGCCTACAACCACAAGCAGAAATACAAGGACGAGGGCGAGCAAGAAGCGCCTTTTGACGCCAAAATCTCGGATGAGTAGAAATAGTCTTTTCATACAAAACTCCCTTTCTGAATGAAAAGCGTACCCTCTTTGGTTAAGAGAGGGATGACACCAGAGGCAAAATAGAAGAGAGAATTTTTATGGTTCTCAGGATAAGTATAACGTATATTCTTTATACAAACATTATTAACGTGTTAAAGCAGCAATTTGGCATAAGCGTGCATTAGAAAACAGTTAATCATACTTCTATCATTGCCAATAAGAGAAAAAGGCAATAGCATTGGTAGGACTCCATTAACTGGTGAAAGTGGGAGAGGCTTGCAAAAATTAGGCTCCATTGACAAGATATGGATATGCAAAAGACCATATTTCCCTCAATGGAGCCATCGAAACAATTTTGCCCTCATTCGATGTGTTGCGCAAGAGGGCAAATCGGGGCAGGCAACATCGTCATTCATGATCGCAAGCGAGAGCGCTATCGCTGTACGCGTTGTCGCAAAACCTTCAGCGCGCGCCGAGGAACCATGCTTGAGGGACTGCGCAAGCCAACCGAGCTCATTGTCATTGTGGTGACGCTGCTCTCGTATGGCTGTCCGCTTCAAGCCATCGTTCATGCCTTCGGCCTCGATGAACGCACCGTGGCCAGTTGGCGAGATCGAGCCGGAATCCATTGCCAACAGGTCCATCAAGACATCGTTGAGACCGCCCAATTGGATCTGCAACATGTGCAGGCCGATGAGATCCGCGTCAAAGGCTGCAAGATGGTCGCTTGGATGGGTCTGGCCATCATGGTCAAGACACGTCTGTGGGTGGCCGGGACCGTCTCACGTACCCGTGATCGCGCCCTGGCTGATCGGCTCTTGCAACAGGTACGACGCTGTGCAGAGCCCTTGAAAGCGCTGCTGGTCTTGACTGATGGCTGGTGCGCGTATCCGGGCAGTATCAAGCGAGCCTTTCGTGAAAAGGTGAAAGCGATGCCAGGGCGAGGACGCGCTCGCTTGGTCGTTTGGTCAGAGTTGCATATTGGGACGGTCATCAAGCGGACGCAGAAGAAACGGGTGGTCGAGGTCACGCGTAAGATGTCGCATGGCTCACAAGAGGAGGCCGAGCGGCTCCTCCAGCAGTCACAAGGAGGCAATGTGCTCAACACGGCTTTTATTGAGCGCTTGAATGCCACCATGCGCCAGCGGCTTGCCACCTTGACGCGCAAATGTCGTCAAAGCGCTCGCCACCTGCGTCCACTGGAAACGGGAATGTACCTGCTTGGGACGACCTATAACTTCTGTTGGCCGCATCATGAGCTCGGCAAGCCAGTCCATGAGGGCAGAGCCTGCACGCCTGCCATGGCGGCTGGGCTGACTGATCATATCTGGAGCATAAGCGAACTCTTGCACTACAAAGTGGCTCCTCCTGCATGGGTTGAACCCAAGCAACGAGGACGGCGAAAGAAACAGGCACGTGAGCCGCTTTCTGTAGCCGAGCCTGCTCGCCTTCGGCCGCTGGTTCGGCTACGCAAGGGGGTCCTGTGCTCAGCCACCGGTTAGCGGGGTTCTACCATAGCATTTGAGGTGGGAATACAGCTGTATTTCACTTGCTACATCTTCTTAATTGCTATACAATAGGATTCGCTATCGATGCATTTACACCTTTCGATATTTTCTACAAACACCCACCCCATCTCGAGAAAGGATTATTCTCCCATGCTTTTCTGTCCTCATTGCCAGAGACAGAATCCCGATGACGCAGGCTTCTGCGCCTTTTGTGGCTATACATTGACGCCTCTGCCGGAAGCGACCGAACGCAAAACTACTGCCAGCACACCCGGCAAGGCCACGGTCGCGACCGGACAGTCAGCAATCTCACATGCGGAAGCGGCAGAGGAACGCATACCAAACATCGGTATCGTACCTCTGCCCACGCCGACGAGCACACAAACTGTACCAGGAGCACCAGGGACGACCCAGATCAATCTGCCAGCCAGCGCACCCGGCACTCCTGGTACGCCTGGCACATTTTCCGCGGCCACAGGAAAAGTCGCCCAGGGGAGCATGGGTAAGACAGCCTCTGGCTTCCTCCAAACCGCAGCAGGAAAAGTCATCGTTGGCGCCATCGTGGCGGCGGTGGTTGTCACGGCTGCGGTGCGCGCCGCGCCCTTGCTCACGAAGGATACGAAGGGCTCGCAAGGCGCTTCCAATGTACAACAAGTTCACATCAAACCCACGCCGCGCCTGACCGAGAAGGTTCCGCCCACCGAGACGAGTTGTCCGCCCACGGGCCAGGCACGCCCCATGGTCAGCGCCTACCTGGCTCAGGGCAAGAGCGATAACCTTGTCTATGTAGATAGTAGCTCCGGCGCCCCTGTCCTCAAGCGCTATGATGTCAAGACACAGCAGACCAGCACTGTTATTACTCTGCCTCAATCGCTGGTCAGCCATCCCCAGGTCTCCGGCAATGGGCAGTGGGTGCTCTTCACCTCAACACCGGGAAACCCATTAGCCGGTTACGATCAACAACCAAAGAACGTTCCTACAAAAGTGCAGATGGTGCGCCTGGATGGACAGGGTCTCCAAACCCTCTACTGCTCTAATCCAAACAATAGCCTGAGCAACATGGTAGTGTCGCCCGATAACAGTCATATTGCGTTCTCAGAAGAGCATTTAAATTTTGACGGGCAAACTCTGACAGATGATGCACATCTAAACATCCTCGATACACGCCATGGCTCGCTCTATGATGCCTATCCCGTCCACATTAATGGTGGAGGGACATTTCCGGCACCACTCGCCTGGGTCGACAACACACGCCTGGCAGTGACGATAGACGACGTCCAGGTAGCCAGTCCCGTACCACCAGATGGGATTTATCTGATGGATATGATGCAGAAACGCGTTTATTCCTCGACTGACCAGTTGCAAAAGATTCCTGGCGCGGATACGCCTTTTGACTGGAGCGATGCCTTCTCTCCCGATGGGAAGACACTCTACACGAGCCAGTGTCCATCAGGCCAGTATGGCATTGGTGGAAATGGGGTGAGCGATATCGAGGCTCATCCCCTTACAAACGGCCAGTCGCGGACGATCCTGAGCAGTGGATCACAGCAAAGCACACCTGATATGCTTATCACCTCCATCATGGCAGTCACCAACACCAACATTATCTTTACTACAGCACCTGCTAGCCCGGCGGGTGGGCCTGGAGGGACCAATCCCAATCAAAAGGCTGGCACCTGGAGCGTCAACCTGGATGGTACGGGCCTCAAACAACTTAGTCCAAGTCAAGGCTCTGGCTTTGGACAGGATAAGCCTGCATCTTCCTGGCAAGCCGTCTCGCGCGACGCACAATGGTATGCCAGCATGGCGAGCCAGGCCACAACATCCACTTCATCTATACAAATCACTTCCACGCAGGATGGAGCAACGCCTATCAAACTAGCTACAATCTCAAACTTAAACAATGGTAACCCTTTAGTGTTCCTCGCAGGCTGGACGCAGATGTAGCCCGCTACTGGCGTACGCGGCTACTTGCCTTCATTGTTGTAGGGTCCATGCTGGCATGGACTCTATAATATGCTGTTGGACAAGTTAGTAAAGTGAGGAATATACATGTGCGACAAACCTTGTTGCCTGACGAACTCCGGACGCTGGTTACTCAGCGGTATGGACTTACGCTGGGAGAAGCCAAGCGGCTGGAGGGCGGAGATGAGTGTTTGATCTGGCAAGTCACGGCCAACGAGGGCGATGTGGTTGTGCGCCTCAGTCCTCCCTGGCGCTCGCCCGAACGCCTGACCTGGACACACCGGGTGACGCTCGCGCTTCACGAGATGTTACCCCAGGTCGTTACGCCTATCCTGGCCCTTGATGGGGAGACATTATTTCGCTATCAGCAACAATCCGTGGCTCTCTTCCCCTATATCACTGGAACACAGCTTGACCGGGATAACTCCGCACATAGGCAGGAAGCCGCTCATTTGCTGGCACACCTACATAGAGCACTCCTAAATTGCGCGCCCATGTCTGCTACTCTGGAGCGAGAACGCTTGCTTGGGGCGCCTCCCCTATTCCCTACGCCCGATCCAGCGGAACTGGTCGATCCCGAGCTGGACGCCTGGCACGCTTCTCTGTCAGGTAGATATAAGCGGCTCACGATAGGTCTGATTCATGGTGATTACTATCGACGCAACCTCCTGACACGGGGTAAACAGCTTGTTGGGCTGCTGGACTGGGATGACCTGCATACAGATTATCTTATGCAAGAGGTGGCCTGGTCTACCTGGGAGCTATGCCACAAACCCATGGGCGACGACTGGTATCCTGAGCACGTTCAGGACTTTGTTAGATGCTATCGCGAGGCTGGTGGCCCCTGTCAGGAAGAGGAGTACAGCCACTTTATCCCTTTTATCCGCTGGCGCCTGCGCGAGGAGATGCGCCGCCACTACGCCGCCGTGGCCCGCGGACTCCCCGGCGAGCCTGAGTACGCGGCTATCGCTCTTCCAGGCAATATTTTCTCGGTCCTCGGCAGAATCTTCACACAACGCAAAAACATGGCAATCATTGGCCTGGTGCTTTCCTTTGTCAGCCTTCTCCTCGTCATCGGCAACATCCTGGATTACCTGGCTACTCTTCACTAGTATTCTAAGTAATACCCATGTTTGTGCGATAATGCAAGGAGTGTAGCAGGCACACGCTTATGCGGCGCGCCTGCTTTTCTTAGGAGGAAACTATGCGTTTAGGATTACAAGTAGGCATAACGAAAACTCAGCATCGCTCTATTAGCGATTATCTTGTTGGCCTGGCCGAGCAAGCGGACCAGGCAGGCTTCTCAACTCTAACAGTGCCAGACCACTTCTCGCTGCGGCCAGAGAGTATGCCCTGGATCAGAAGAGATGAGAGTAGCTCGGCACCGGCCGTGACCGATTTTTATGAAGCCTGGAGTGTGCTGGCCTTTATCGCGGCTCGCACCAGCCGTATTAGACTCAGTACTATAGTCTCAGGAATCACCATGCGCTACCCGGCGGTCCTGGTGAAAACGGCGGATACCCTGGACGCGCTCTCAAATGGCCGGGCATACCTGGGCCTGGGCGCGAGTCCTGGTTTTGGCGCCGATGAGCACCAGCGCATGGGTCTGCCCTTTCCCCCGGCGGGCGAGCGGGTGGCTCGTTTAGAAGAGGTGCTCCAGATGGCTCTGCAACTCTGGTCAGGCGAGGATAAGCCCTTTGAGGGAAACTACTACCAGCTCGCAAGCACCATTGGTGATCCATTGTACGTCCAGCAGCCCCATCCCCCCATTTTGATCGCGGGCCAGGGCAACAGGATGCTGCGCCTGATGGCCAGGTACGCCGACGTGGTGAGTATTGGCTTTGCACAAAATCTTGACGACATGCGCGCCAAGTTAGAGACTCTGCATAAGCATTGCGAGGAATTGAATCGCCCCTACGAGCAGATCCAGAAAACCACGCTTATGCTGGCGCCTACAGCGCATGATGGGCACCTGGACCCGGCAGTGCTCGACACATTCAGAGCCCTGGCCGAGCTTGGCATCGATGAAGTCATGGTTAGCGCGCCTTCCGATCCCGCGACCTTTGACCTCCTCGCCACTGAACTACTCCCGGTCGTAGAAAAAATCCCCGTTGCCGGGCGCTAAATTGTAGGGTCCATGCTGGCATGGACTCCGAGCGTAGCGCTATGCTCCAACGTCGGGGTGTCGGCCTGCGGGCCGGGCGAGTCTATGCCAGCATGACCCTACACATAACCAGCAAGAGAAGGAGAATGAATCTCACATGAGCAGCATCAAGCAAGCGGTTTCCTGGTGGTGTTTCGCCAACAGGGGCATGACGCCCCGCGAGTTACTACAAGCCAGCGCCGACATCGGCTATCAAGCTGTTGAGCTGATCGAGCCAGAATACTGGCCATTGGTCAAGGAGTTCGGCTTAACCATCGCCTCGACAAATGGTGGGCTCTCCATTGAGCAGGGACTCAACCGGCGCGAGCATCACGCTCAGTTGGAGCGGGATATCCGCGCCACTATCGAGCAGGCGGAAAAATGGGGCATCCCCAATGTGATCGTCTTCAGCGGGAACCGCCAGGGGCTTGACGACAGAACCGGAGCCGAAATCACGGCAGAGGGCCTGAGCCGTGTCGCCAGGGCCGCCGAGGACGCTGGCGTCACCCTGGTTATGGAGCTGTTGAATAGCAAGATCGACCACTCCGATTACCAGTGTGATAAGTCGGCCTGGGGCATCGAGGTATGCCGCATGGTCAATTCTCCGCGCGTCAAGCTGCTGTATGATATTTACCACATGCAGATCATGGAAGGCGACATTATACGCACCATTCAGGACCACCACGCCTATTTCGCCCACTACCATACGGCAGGCAATCCTGGTCGCCACGAGATCGACGAAACCCAGGAAATTTACTATCCACCCATTGTACGCACAATTCTCGCCACCGGCTACGAGGGCTACCTTGGGCAAGAGTTCGTACCCCTTGGGGACCCACTCACAGCACTCAAGCAAGCATATGCCCTCTGCAATGTAAAAATATAATTCGATGTATATGTTGTATGGGGCGTGGGCGGACGACCACGCCCCATACAACATATACATCGAATTATGTACCCAAAGTATTAAAGTTCATGTTGGCAATTAAAGGATGGTCCCATACTCGGTCAGCATCTGTTCGTACCAGGTGCGGGAATACTTATGCTCGTGGGGGTGCAGGGCGTGCTGGCAGCGGGTACCGTAGAGCTGTCCCAAGAGTGTTGCCGCTTGAATGATGCGCTGCTCCTCCGGGGTGAATGGCTGCTGGCGCGCCGCCTCGTAGTCGGAGATAAAGGCTGCGGCGTCCGCGTGGGTAGTCTCGACGTTGGTTATGCCTGGCTGCTCACTATAGGTGAATGTGGAGGCGGTGGCGCCGACGCTGACCAGCTCCGAGCGCAGGGTGAGGCTATCCCAGTCGTAGACCATGCGCAGGTGATCACCCACGAAGCGCATCTGGTTGGCCGAGAAGTCGCCGTGGGCCAGAATGGGCTCCCGCTCGTCGGCTTCGATGATTCTTTTGACCTTCCAGGCCAGCTCGTCGATCCACTCCGCGCCCTCGCGCGTGGCCTCAAAGTCAAAGATGGCGTTATGGGGTTTGGGCCAGAGGACATCGGACGGGAGACGCAGATCAAAGGGTGTTGGATCAATGCCGTCCTGCTCTACATGGCGCAGGAGCTGGATCAGTTCACGAAGGGCCGTGGCGATGGCCTTGCGAACTGCCGGATCGTGCGCATCCCTGAATACGCCCTCGTCGACCAGTTCATCAATGGTTGCCAGGCCCTTGCCCAGGGGCCGGGGGCCGGCGACCGGGCAAGGGCAGGGATAGCCCCGCGCAACTAAATAGCGCTGCACGTCTCCCATCTGGGTCAAGAGCGTAAGCGGGCGCTCAGGCTTATGGGCCTTGATGACGATACGCTGCTTGCCAGGCATCTCTAGCCCAAATACGACGCCGATACTACAGAAGAAGAAGAGCGCCTCGGCTGGCTGCTGGCCCAGCTCTGCTTCGCAGAACTCATAGATATGGCGTGCTACCGTCGCTGGCTCTTCGCTTTGAAAGATCTCTTGCAGGAGCGGGACCTGGCCCCACGGGGCGATGCGTTCGGCAATTAGCTTCGTCAAGTGATCGAGCATCTTTTCTGCCTCTTTCTTCAATGTGCTCCTTAATAGTATCATATGCAGAGGAAAACGATGAGCAAAAGGAGTTAATATGAACTGGTTGGATCTTAACGCGGAGTCTGTAAGCACCGGGCTGGGGCTGAGCGAAGAGTTTATGCCCTGGTTGGCGGAGTTGGAGCGGGTTGAGGCGCCTACGCCGTCCGCAAGTTTACCTGATGAGCACGAGATTGATGAGCTATTTGCGCACCTGAGCATTGCGCCGGAGGCTGGGGAGGAGCTGCGCGCCAACTGGCCCTCGCCCGAGCGCAATCCAGAGCTGTGGTGGCTACTGCAACATTGTCATAGGCAGTTGGTGACGCTCATGGGGAGATCGGATATCTCCCTTTATGGTCAGTGGCACCGCCTCCCATCTCACCTGGGAAACTTGGGCAGGCTCTTCTTTATCTATGTCTACCTGGCAACCGTGCCCGCTGTGCGCCAGTGGCATCAGGAGCGGGGCATTGAGGATGATGTCTCCTGGGCGACCCTGGCCGATCTAGGTGAACATATCGCCATCCACCGGAGTGTGTATGGCAACGCAGGCCTATACAGCTCCATATGGCTGACGCTGCACTTTCGCGGGATCATCTACCGGCTGGGGCGCCTCCAATTCGAGCTGTGGCGCTTCTCCCCCAAATGGGCAATCTACGATGACGTGAGCAATCAGGAGCTGCCTGAACCCAGGCCATTTCCTGAGGCGCCCGCGCTCTCCATCCATATTCCCGAATCAGGAGGATCAATAGACCCGGCAGCCTGCGATGCCTCGCTCGCCTGGGCCCGTGAGTTCTTCGCCCGCCACTTTCCCGAGAAACAATATCTCTTTGCGCGCTGTAACTCATGGCTGCTTGATCCCCAACTTGCGAACTATCTCCCACCCACGGCCAACATCGTGCGCTTCCAGCGACACTTCCACCTCGTTCCCGGCGGCGAAATCGGCGATGAGGACGTGATCTGGTTCGTCTACAGACAAGATGGGACGTCGGTCGATCAATTACCGACGCGCACAACGCTAGAACGGGCCGTCGTCGAGCATCTACAAGCTGGCAAACACTGGGAAATGCGCTCGGGCTGGTTCGCGCTGTAGCGCTACTGACCGTACGCGCCTACGCTCCCAGGGCAGCGTGCTCATACCCCGCGTAGGCGCGTTGGGCTGCGTTATTTACCACCCAGGGTGTGGGTAAAGAAGTCGGCGGTCATCTGGACGAGCGTGTTGGGGCTGGGATTCTGGTCTGGTCCGGCGGCGGCCAGGCCGTGGCTGCCATGCTGGATCATAACCAGGGTTACGGGTACGCCCGCGGCATGCAACTGTGCCGCCAGTTTCTGCGAGTGATGGGGCGCGATGAACCAGTCATCGGTACCATGCATGATCAGGAAAGGTGGATCGTCGGACCGGATATAGGGGAAGGGGGTCGCCGCTTTCAAAGTAGCGCTCGAACCACCTCCGGTGAGGGCCGCGATCCACGAGGGCGAGCCACTGAAGTTGGTTAGATCGACCGGTCCCCACATATCAACGACCGCCTGCACATGGCTGGACTGATTCAGGTACTGCCCGACATCATAGCCTGCGCTCAGTCCGGCTGTGCCCAACATGGCACTGATATAGCCACCCTGGCTAGGGCCGTACACCCCGATACGCTGCGGATCGATACCCAGCTCACTCGCGTGTGCCCTCAGGAAGCGCACAGCGCATTTGGCATCCTTCACCTGGTCGCTGACTTTGTAGAGCGGCACGAGGCTGTAATCCAACGCGCCAACTACGAAGCCCCGGCTGACTAGTTCGTCACGCAGATGTGTAAAGTAGGCATCATCTGTAGCACCTGTTTGCAGGGAGCGCGACCCCTGAAAGGTTCCGCCACCAGTGATGTAGAAGACCGCCGGAGCGGGATGAGGTGCCTGAACCGAGGGTTCCGTGATATCCATCGCTAGTGGGCTACCACCATTGGGGCGACAATATTCCAGGGTCGTAGTTCGGCCCGCGGGAGCCACAACCTTCAAGGTTTCAGGAAACCAGGCCACATTGGCGGCATTAAGTACTCCACCCCAGATAAAGAAGGTGGTTACCAGGAGTGAGGGCAATAGGATCAAGGCCGTCAGCCACGCACCCTGCGTCCTTACACGCAGGCGGGGAATAACCAGGCGCAACAACAGGAAGAGTGCTAGCAGGCCCACCGCCGGAAGAAAGACGTATTGGAGACAGACCGGCACCTGCCCATTTAAGATGAAGGCCACCACCAGTATCGTAGCGACTCGCTGGTTCAGCAATCCCAGGACCAGCAGCAGGACAAGAGCAAAGGTGGGCAGCCATTTTTGCAACGTGCGCCATAGGCCTCGCGGTAACATCCAGGTGCGCCACAACAGACAGAGGTAGAAGAAGGCTGCAAGTCCCTCTAGCTCAGGCAGGTAGAGGTCCAGAGAACCCAGCGTCTCGGGTCGCCACACGCTAGAACCATCCGGCAGCCCGGTGGTGTGTGCGAAGATCCAGGCTAGCAGCGCGATCACTTCGACCACTCCCGCGACCAGCAGGAGCCGCCGCGCTGGCACGATCACGGTTGCGATAGCCGTTATTAATTGCGCAATGGTGAGAACAAGCAACAGGGCCACCAGAAGCCAGGACGCGGGCGGCTGCAACAGCACGCCGGTAATGTGGATCGCGATCGCGCTCAAGGTAAAGAGGGTCGCCCAGGAGAGCAATGCCCTGCGCTTAGGTAAGCGATGCGCGCCCAATGCGTCCTGAATGGGGCTCATCATGCTCTCTCCAGTGCCTGGCCTTGATGCCTCAGTGTGTATGGATTCCGTATTCATAGTTGTTTGCTCCTTTTTATACCAGACCCCAAATTTTGGGTGTGCTAAGCCATCGGGTTTGTTGTCGTTTCTGCTGTTAAGTGTAGAAGAAAATGGGAGCATCTCCATCCGCGCCAGGGATGACTTAGGGTTGAGATTTGTGCGTGGATAATCTCAACCCTGAGGTGGATGTTAATGCGGATGAGATACGCTACAATGCGGTACAATAGAGAAAGGCGTTTCTATCGCTTCAATAGGAGAAGGCGGCTATGAACCTATTACCGGAGAGTGCAATATTTGAGGTGACATCCGGAGAAGAGCGGCAAGCCTGGCGCTGGGGTTGGTGGCGCGATGTCCGGCTGGGACCAGGCGTCCCTTTTGCCTTTGGGCGAGGTATAGCGATAACCTCGGATATGATCCTTATAAGCGTTTTAGGAGTTATCGGCCTCAGTACGCACGCGCCTGCCGTAACAATCACGCTGATGGAGCTGCTCTTCGGGGGCATTCTCGCGCTGATGCTCATTACAAGATGGCTCAAACATATTATGCTGGTCGTCGATGCCTACCTGGCCGCGATTGGCCTGGGGATAATCCTAAACCTCGTCTTCCCAGGGGCCTGGGGGAACGTGGGCCTCTACTCGCTCTGCGTGATCATCTGCTTCCGCCTGCCGCGCCGCTGCTCCCTGCCCCTGGTGGGCCTATGCATCCTGGCATTCGCCTACACCAATGGGATATTGAGCTTTCTCCCCTTGCCACAACCTGCATATCCGGGAACATCTATCTTCAATCTTATCCTCACAGGCGCGCTGTGCTGGTTTGGCTTAAACCTGCGTGCGCAATACCGGCTCGTCGTGCGCCTGCACGAGGTTCAGGGAGAGCTACAGGAGCAGATGGCGCGCAACGCAGAGCTGGCAGCCGCGCATGAGCGCACGCGGATCGCACGCGATATTCACGATGTCCTCTCACACTCCCTGGCAGTGCTCTCGATCCAGCTCCAGGCGGCTCGGCACCTGCTCACACATAATCCCGAGCGCCTGGCGAGCAAGCTGGATGATATGGCAGCGCTCCTGCGCGAGAGCATCACCGAGAGCCGCCAGGTGGTTGGCCTGCTCAGAGTACAGCCAGCGCCACATGCCAGGAGCGAGAACCTGGGCGAAAGCCTCTCCCTGCTCGCCAGCACCTTTAACGAGCGAACTGGCATCCACTGCCACTTTAACGAAAGCGGGGCGCCTCAGCAGGTGAGTGCCCAGCAGTGGGAAACGTTGCACCAGGCCCTGCGCGAGATGCTGACCAACGCCCACCGCCATGGCGCAGCCGAGGCAGCCGAGATCACCCTCTGCTGGCAAGCTACCAGTCTCAGCCTGGCAGTACACGATAATGGACGAGGGAGCTCCCAACCAGCTCAAGGAACGGAGAGTATTAACGTAGGTGGGCATCATGGACTCGAAGGCATACGCGAGCGGGCCAAGGCCCTGGATGGCGAGGTCATAGCCGGGCCCGCAGCCGAAGGTGGCTTCACGGTCACGCTGCACCTACCACTACAACAGCCTGTTGCAAGCGCTATGCAGAAAGAGAGAACGGCGTGAGCGAGGAAAAGATTCGCGTCCTTATCGTTGATGATCAGCGCCTGATGCGCGAGGGGCTGCGCATCATCCTGGAGGGCGCACCCGACATAGAGCTTGTTGGCGAGGCCGAGAACGGGCTGAGCGCGCTCCAGATCGCCGAGAGCCAGGAGCCTGATGTCATCCTGATGGATATTCGCATGCCCGTGCTCGATGGCATTGCCGCAACCGAGCGCGTTCTCCAACAGGCACTCAAGAGGCCGCGCATCCTGCTCCTGACCACCTTCGATACACCTGAGCTGGTGATCGAGGGCATGCGAGCTGGCGCCTCGGGCTATCTACTCAAGGATTGTAGCGCGGAGGAGCTGTGTACCGCCATCCGGGCCGTGGCGCGTGGGCAGATACTCCTACAGGCATCGAGCGCCGCACAGCTCCTCGCCAGCCTGCAAACAAAACCAGTCGCAGCGGCTCCCTTAAGCGTGGCGGAGCAACTGGGGCTGACCACGCGCGAATTGGAGGTCCTGCGCCTGGTCACGCTAGGGCAGAGCAATACTGAGATCGCCGCCGCGCTCTTCGTCAGCGATGCCACCGTCAAGACCCACATCAACCATATCTTCTCCAAGCTGGGTGCCCGCAACCGCTCTCAGGCGATTATCAAAGCCCGCCAGCTCGGCTTAAGCCGAGAGTGAACTAGAATCAGCGAACTTGCGCCGCCAACGAATCCACTTACATCGCGCTAGCATGACGGCTTGTGAAGTACCTCCCCATTCAATGGGGAGGTACTTCACAAAGAACTAGCGAGCAGAACAATAAAAGATATCAAGATTATTCGACTCAAGAAGCGAGATGGTACGACTCAAAGGAGTTACCACCATCACATCGACTCCTGGTTGTGAGGGGAACAACGCGGTTTTGTATGTAACGTGCTCCCCATCCAGGACCTGGAGCAGATCTGGGTGAGGATCGCCATGCTTGACAAAGATCAGGAAACTTGGACGATCCGCATTGTTAACAGCATCAGTGTATGAGGGAATGCGATTGATAATAGCGTCGGGATGCATGATCGCTACCGGATCAGCCATAATGATCTTGTTATTGGTCTTAAAAGAAATCGGGTAAGCCAGCAAGTTGGTTGCCCAGGCATACTGAATATGCTCTTGTTCCATGTACGCAATGATTGGCTCATAATTTGCCGGGGCAATAGTACACCAGGGCGACTGGAAGGCGAGATCAGGGTTGGTTAATCCATACGTCGTGGTCTGCCCGGCAAGATAGGCAAACAGTAACACAAACAATCCTACCAGCGCTACTGAAGTACGCTGGCGTGATGTACCGCTCGAAAGCTGGACATCTGTGGCATGAGTCGCGCCTCCTGTTTGCCGTCCAGGCCTTTTCTCATAAATGGACATACTTAAGAGGGTAAAAATAGTGGCGAAAAAGAAAGGAAGAGCCATCACCAATGGCGCTGCATAACGCCCACCAAAGTCATCCTGGCACGAAATAAGAATGGAGGCGGAAGCTGAACTTACGCAAAAGAGAACCGCTGAAGCGGTTCCAAAAAGCGCTGGTAGGGTTGCAAGGCGTCGTGCGCGTAGAAGTACGGGATAGTGCCATATAAACGAACCGGCGATAAGGACAACCGAGCCGAGAGTGCACAGGACGCCGATGATAAGCAACGGTGAGTGTATAACTGTCAGAAGCCCACTTTCGAGTGGCGTTGCGCCACTGATAATGCGGGGTCCAACACACGTCGTGTACGAGGAGGCTACCTGCGCTACGGTATGCAAGCGATGAATTGTCCAGCCGCCTCCCAGCCCAAAAATGTACCTGATATTTTGCCATTGATGTGTGGCCCCCCAGATAATTCCAGGAGTAAAGCCTACCACGCATGCAGGGATAGCGGTCACAGCCAGAAGGAGTCCTTTGAGAGAATGCATAAGTGCGATAGGTATTGGTTCTGATGCTCTCACACGTTTAATGATCTCAGCGAAACGATCAATTATGACCCAGAGTGCTGCTGCTACGATAGCCACACTGACCAGAGGGTAAATCCACATGCTAAAACCAACGATGAAGCCAACACCTGCCCAGCGCAGCGCCAGCTCGCGGTTATAGGCTCCTTCGTGCCAGCGAGTCGTCAATCGATAGACTGAGATGAGCAGCAGCAGCATAAGGACAAATGACTCAATCCAACCGCCGCCAGTACGTAGTTCTACAATGCCATCATAAAGGGGGGGAAGCGCTGCGACCAGTGCAGCAACAATGATAAAGCATCTCCTGGCATAGAGAGGTAGCCGTGCGGCTTTCGCTAGCAGCGAGGCCAGCCACCATGTCAAACTAACCAGAACAAGTGAAAAGGCAGTAGTCTCAGCTCGTAATGCTGTCACTGAAGGACCAAAGATGGCAAAGAGGATAGCCGCCACGTAGGCTTCCAGGCTACCAAAATACGGTATGCCGTAAAAGTAAATTGGACGTTCACCTTGCAAAATATGCTCGGCTTGAATACCAAGCAGCGCTTCGTCACCATCAAGTGTACCATGAGTCCGCATGATCAACCAGATGCGTATGATGACTGCTACCAGCAAACACAGCCAGAGCGGCGAAAGCAGCCATGTATACCAGCGCTTCTCCTGCGTTTGCACAGCGTTATCAGCAGGACTCGCCAAGAACGTTTCATTAGCTGCAACCTTGTTAATAATCTTGCCATTGCTTGCAGGTGGTGGCACAACCACATTGTGTTCGTCAACGCTCATAATAGCTAATCATATCCTTCCAGATAATTCCTCGCCCGGTATAAACGTAAATAATTTAGTATCATCGATATGCAAATTCACCAAAAATACACTGCAATCTATTCGACGAATGAGATCGAAGATCACAAGAAAACGTAGGATAAATGGGCTGCATGCATAACACATCCGTCGAGAATAGTTGGAAGAAGACACAAAGAACCGCCTGTGTGGGCGGGTGAAACGGCGGTGTCTTATTTTCCCGTGGGGCTGCCCCCAAAGTATCGTCAGGGCTTAAGGGCTTGACTACCGTGTTCGGGATGGGAACGGGTATACCCCCTTCGCAATAACCACCGGTTCGCCTGCGCATACAAGCGGTTCCAATTAACATGGGGTATAATATCATGACCCTGGCGTTTAGTCAACATTTTTTGCTGACTTTTTAATGGCGATGAAAATTCCTGGCGCATCCTCCACGTTATTACCAATCCGAGCTTTCCTGGCAAAATAGCTCATATTGAACCCCAGGGCTTGTGAATTATTGCTGAGGGACCTCTTGGATAAAGCATATGTCCAGGCAATACACTCCTTCCGTTCTGTATTGGGAACTTCACGCGGGCAAGCCTGGACGGCAAACACAAACTCGACATCAAGCATATGGCAGCGCCCGCAGATCCAGAGGATGCTTCTGCTCTTTTTGAGCCATTCCCCACGCTGACGTTCCGAGAAAATCGGCGGCATGGCGACGCGCGAACTCGGCGAAGAGGGTGGGACGAATGCCCAACACTTTTTCTCGGTCACTGTTTCCTCTGTGCTGAGCTGCAGTCTCATTATCAGATCCCCTCGGTGCGACTCTTGCGGGGTCAAGTGATCTTCTTGATAGGCAGAGTATACCCTTGTACGCTGAGGCAATCTATGCTAAATTGTCTTGAATAGTTGTCTGATCGTCTCAAAAGAGGAGAATGGCATGGATGTGCTCACAGATGTGCTCAATGCACTCGAACTGAAAGGGTGGATCTCTGCGCGCAGGGAGCTTACGCCTCCCTGGCGCTATGACTTTGCCGCCAGTCAAGATATGATCTTTCACCTGCTCGGCTCTGGTAGTGGCTATCTCTCTTTCGAAGGGGACCCGACGCCTCTGCGAGTCGAAGAGGGAGCGGTCCTGCTCTTCCCTTTCGGGCACGCTCACTCGATCTGTGACGAACTGACTTCACCCCTGACGCAAGTCCTACATGTGGACTATTCCGCGCAACGCGAGTACCAGGGCTTTGCAGGTGCGTCCGATGAGTCAAAGATGATGGTCCTCTGTGGCGCGTTCCATGTGGAGCATCCCGGAGCTTTTCCCTTGCTCCACAGCTTGCCAAAAGTGATTCATATCCCCGCAGAACAGGGCCGCACGGTGGAGGGCTTCGCCGAGATTGTGCATGTGATCGCACGTGAAGCGACCACGCCTCGGTTGGGCACGCAGGTGATGCTCAGGCGATTAACCGAACTACTCTTCATTCACGTGATCCGGGTCTGGGTTGAGCAACAAGCGGCCTCTTCGCGAGGATGGGTCGCGGCGCTACGCGATCAGCCCATCAGCACAGCACTTGGCCTGATGCATCAATCGCCCGAACGTGGGTGGAAAGTCGAGGAACTGGCAGAGGCGGTGGCCCTCTCCCGCTCAGTCTTCTCCGCTCGCTTTACCCGTCTTGTGGGTGAGCCCCCTATCACGTATCTCACTCGTTGGCGCATGAGCAGAGCAACCCGCTTGCTCAAGGACAACGTCGAGATAGAAAAGATCGCAGCGCTTCTCGGCTATGAATCAGCAGTAGCCTTTCATAAAGCCTTCAAGCGAGAAGTCGGCATGACCCCGGCCAGGTATCGAAAGCTCGGGTAACCAGTCGAAACGCCCGCCTCAATCCCACTCCCGTACGAAGCTTTCGCGGATTTGTGTGCTCGACAGTTGTAAATTCCGATGGTCAGCGTGCCACTACTGTTTGCACCAGTCCACGTAGGCAAAGGGACTATAGGTTCGGCAAAGAGCAAGATCGAAGAAGTTTTGGCCTCTCCTCTATGTTACGATACTCACACTCCCGCTCATGGGAGCACATCATCGGAAGCAAGGAGCAGACACCCATGACAGAACAGGCATCTCCCATCGTCACATTTTACCTACAAGGTTGGGAGAACTACCAGCAAGCCCTCGTCGCAACCATCGCATCACTTTCATCCGAACAACTTGCCCTCCCTGTTGCACCACATTACTTGTCAATCGGAGAACTTCTCGCCCATATGATCGATGCACGCGTCTCCTGGTTCTCCAGGTGGTTGGGGGAAGAAAATGCCGGTATGGCTCACTGGCATGAGGAGCGGAGCAGAGACGAGCAAGCTGTGCATGAAGCAGCAAAACTGGTCGCCATATTCGAGAAGACCTGGCACGTAATATCTTCCGCCATGACCCGCTGGACTTCCGCTGATTTGGAACAGCTTATTTCACCTCCGGCCTCTCATCAGGCATGGCTACAGAATCAAGGGCTAGAAGAAGAGCCTGCGCACACCCGACAGTGGATTGTCTGGCATGTCCTTGAACATGAGATCCATCACGGAGGCGAGCTTTCCCTGGCATTGGGAACATATGGTCTGAAAAGTTTCTATACCTGGTGAGCATCAAAGATCCCCTTTACCCAGAGCAGCCACATCGGCATCACTCTCACTAAAAGAGCGCCAGTTGCCCATTACGTATCCACGTGTTATCCTGGCGCTCGCACCTGCTCTCCTATTGTGGAATCACACTATCCCTTTCTCGCGCGCTCTAGCAACCATCTGGATGCGGTTCTGGACGTCCAGTTTCTGGCACAGATGCCTGACGTGAACTTTGATGGTGCTGACTGCAACGATCAGCGTGTCGGCTATGTCCTGATTCGACATGCCTCTGGCTACGAGTTGAAGGATTTCATACTCACGCTCGCTCAAGCCACGAGGGCGCGAGGGCAAATCGAGGTTTTTGTCGAACGCTCCAAGCAGTGTGTGCGCGTATCCCCTGGCGCTTCCCGCTCTCTCAAGTCTTCGCAAGAGTTTTCGTAGCGGCTCCCCCAGATCAAGAAAGGTGCGCAGGTAGCCCTCTGGTCCCGCCAGGTTCAGCGTCTCGTTAAGCATTTGCACGGCCTGCTGGCGTCGCTGCAATCCCAAAAAAGCGCTCGCCTGTAGCGCCTGGGCCACGAAGACATTTCTCACGTGTTTCCTCTGCTGCGCCCCTGCCCTCACCACTTCGAGCAAGCTGAGCACGGCGTCATACTTCTCTTCGGCTAGCCAGACTCTGGCCAGGGCGAGCAATTCGTCATCCCACACTTCGCCTGGCGCGTATTCTCTCCCTTGCTCCACGTCGATGCCTCGTTTGCGTAGCACCCACTTTGCCTTTCCCAGGTCCCCCTGCAGGAGCGCCAGGTGAACGGCATTGGCAGCTATGCGTTCGCTTAGCCAGGGGACATTTCCTATGAGCGCGATCTGCTCTGCCTGCCGCACTTCGCGCCATCCTTGCTCGATCTCCCCCTGGGCCGCGGCAATGAGGGCCAGGAGACAGTAGCCATATAACAGCGATTTGATCTCACCACAGCGCTCACCCATCTCGATACCTAGCAGGACGTGACGCCGGGCTGCAGCAAGTTCATTGCGCTCGTAGCAAAGTTCGGCCAGCCCGATATGGATGAAGCCCGCGACTGGCACACGTTGTTGTTCCGTATCTCCCGTGATGTGCAGAGCCTGCTGGAGAATAGCCTCCGCTTCGGTCAATTTGCCTTGATCCACACAGGTCGCGGCCAGGTATCGGCTGGCAAACATGGCGGTGCGCAGGCTGCCCAGAGCCAGGCTGAGGTGTTGGGCTTCTGCCAGCATGCGGTAGGACTCATCCAGATTTCTGGATGTTCCGCTCAGGCCAAAGGCGATATCGGCACGCAGCAGCGCTCGTTCTTTCGGCAGCACCTGCAGGGCCTGTTGGGAGAAAGCAAGCACTTGCGGGAGATCATTGCGAAAGGCAGCAAGCC
Organism: Ktedonobacter racemifer DSM 44963; assembly: GCF_000178855.1. Taxonomy (GTDB): domain Bacteria; phylum Chloroflexota; class Ktedonobacteria; order Ktedonobacterales; family Ktedonobacteraceae; genus Ktedonobacter; species Ktedonobacter racemifer. Next base: position 835,219 of record NZ_ADVG01000003.1, read on the forward strand.
TGGCGCGCAGAGCCATGATCTCCCCTCGCAGCGCACCTTTTGCCGCTTCTTCGTTTCGCCTCTCAATGGTATCAAGCCTCGTTTTGACCTCCTCCAGGTTACTCTGTCCACTCAAAAGCAGGGCCCAAGCGTACAGGACCTCCAGATGTGGATGCCTTTCGCGCGCTGGGGCAGGAAGTTTCTGTATCCAGGTCAGCAGCCTTGCCACCTCGCCTTTTTTCCACAGCCATTCCTCACCCATGTGCTCAAGCAGACGCCTGGCTCTCTCGGTGTCCTGCGCGGCCAGGGCGTACTCAAGCGCCTCTTCCCTCATGCCCTGCTGCTCATACAAGTCTGTTGCTCGCCGGTACAGGTGTGAGACGAGATCAGGCAGGCTACGTTGCAATTTCTCGCAGAGGAATTCGCGGAATAGGGTATGATACCGATATCGTTGGCGTCCTTCGTCCAGCGGGACAAGAAAGAGATTGGCACGTTCAAGCATGTCGAGCAGACGCCGGGCACGCTCTGCGCTGCCCTGGGCTCTCTCGTCATCACACATGGCGGCACAGAGAGGTGGGGTAAGTTCCGTCAGCAGGGCGGTCGAGAGGAGAAAATGCTGCACAGTCTCCGGCTGCTGGGCGAAAATCTCTTCGGCGAAATAATCAAAGAGAGAACGCTGACTCCCGCTCAAACGTGTCAGCACTTCGCCTGGTCTCTGTTGCCCTCGCATGGCTAGGCCGACTAGGTGCAAGCCCGCGATCCATCCATCGAGCCGCTGCTCCAAGAGAGCCTGTTCCTCATCCGAGAGCTTCAGGTCAGTGCAGGTATGCAGAAAACGTCTGATCTCGCCTGGCGTTACGCGGAGATCGCTGGCGCGCAATTCGACGAGTTCCCCATACAAGCGGGCTCGTCCCAGGGCCAGTGGTGGCTCACTCCGGCTAGCAAGAAGAAGATGCATGCTGGCTGGCAGATGGGCCAGGAGCATGTTCATGCTCTCATGGATCTGTGGATGTGTGATCACATGATACCCGTCAAGGATGAGGACACCAGATGGCCTCTTCCCCAGAGTATTCACCAACGTTGCCAGAACCGTTTCCAGCGGCATCTGGGGGGTCGAGGCAAGCGAGGCAGCAATATCAAAGTCCGTATTTGCCTGTTCTCCCTGCAACGCATACCAGACCATGCTCCAGAAACGGGTGGGGTCGTTGTCTCGTTCACTCAGCGTGATCCAGGCGATGGTGCTTTCGTCTCCCCATTGTTGCCTGAAGCGTTCGCACCACTTGCTCAACAGCGTTGTTTTTCCGAAGCCAGCCGGGGCTGTCACCAACGTGAGTTTGACGCTCAGGCTTTGATCGAGCCGTTCCAGCAACTTTGGCCGTTCGATCATCCTGTCCGCGTGCAGAGGAGGAAGAAAAGTGGTCGCAACCAGTGGCTGACTCTGACTCAACAAGGTCGCGTTGTGCTGGCTTCTCCTCTGGCTCACTAGCCGGGAAGTGACCTCGCGTAGTCGCTCCAGGCCCAGATCTTCGCTGCGTCCAATATAGGTCTTGGCTAGCTTCCCGCCCTGGCTGCGATAGGCGATCCAGTACCACCCTCCCCGTCGTCGGCGCTCCTTACGCGCAGTAAAAGAACCAATTTCATTCACAAAGAAAAAGGACCGGTTCTCCTCCTCAGTCAGCCAGGAATACCACTGCTGCGAACCAACTAGCACCGAGGTCTTTTTGTTCTCTGGTAGTACCAGGACTTCCTGTTCAACTCGTGGGGTGGTTCGTGCCATCGTTTTTTCTTATCCCGTCGATACTTATTAACCCATGTGAGTACAGCATAAACACTGAACACTCCTGCTGTCAACAGAAGCCAACTCGCACCGCCGGGCATTTTGAAATGCCAGTTCCCCTACTCATGCTTGTCTTCCAGGGGGAACTGGCTCAATTTCTCAAAGAAACGCAGGTTCACAGCCTCGTTAAGCTCTGCCCGCTACTTCTCCACTGGCACTCCCCAATAACTCACCAATCTGGCGCATCTGTTCCTGATTGAGTGGGCCGTACTGCATGGCTGCGGCATTCTCCTCTATCTGTTTGACGGTCTTAAAGCCGGGAATAGGGATGGTATGCCCGCTGCGCGCCCAGAGCCAGCCCAGAGCACCCTGTGCCAGGGTACGGCCATCACTCGTCAGGACCTCGCGAACCTGGTCGAGTCGCTGCAACAGTCCTGGTAAGCGTTCGCTATTGAGGTAATTCCACGAAAACTCAGACAGTCGAATATCTTCTCGTCCTATCTGCTCTCTTGAGGTATATTTCCCGGTCAACACGCCCATCGCCAGGGGACCTCTGTTGATACTCGCCAGATTATGTTCTTCGCACACTGCTAAGATGGCAGGATTGTCCTCAAAGACATTGAGTGTATGCTGAATGGCCGTACAATGAGGCCCATGGGCGAAAAGGCTCGCGCGTTCTGGATCGTCCGTGCTCCACCCATAATAGCGAATTTTCCCCTCCGCCACGAGTTGTTCCATCTCTTCACGTACCTCTACGGCCCTCTCAAGATCATAGTCATTAAAATGGAGTTGGTAGAGGTCGATATAGTCCGTTTGCAGGCGGCGTAAGCTCCCTTCGCAGGCCCGACGAACGCCTGATCGAGGATCATCCAGACCACCGGTAATTCTACGTGTTTCTTCGTCGAACTGGTCCCCGACCTTGGTGGCGATCAGCACGTCTGCGCGCCGCTTTCCTAGCGCCTGGCCGAGGATACGTTCGCTATGCCCACAACCATAAACTCCGGCCGTATCAAACAGGGTCACGCCCAGGTCGAGCGCCCTCTGAATAGCTCGAATAGACTCCGCATCGTCTACTTTGCCATATCCTAAGGCCAGGTCGCCCGCCCAGAACGGCCCGCCAATCGCCCAGCAGCCCATACCCAGCGCACTCACTTCGATGCCGCTTCTTCCCAGCGTTCGTGTCATTTCTGCAGACATTGCTCTCTCCTCTTCAAATAACATGTTTATGACATGCGTCCGTTTTCATGCTCCAAGCATAAACGCAAACACGTTTCCCGCCATCCACCAGAAGGAGAAGCATCAGGAGTATTTTTCCAGAAGCACAAGAGGATCTCTGCCTGATTTGGGAGGCAAAAATCCTCTTGTTATGGGTGTTTCTACCTCCATTTTTCTCCCAAACTTACCAAACATCTTTAGACGATGCAGGAGGAGGCAGGTCGTTTAAGCAGGTGAGCCGTGCGCCCATACACGAACTGGTCCAGATCCTCTGCGGTGAGTTTGCATCCATGATCAGTTGCGACCTGTTGCCAGAAAGCGGGACGGTGGACCTCATGAGGTCCACCGTCCCGCTTTCTTATCATAGGCTCAGGCGTAGATGCCGAATTCCCAGAGGGAGTAGCCATAGGTAGTGCCGCGCTGCGTGGCGTACAGGCGTACATACCTGCCGGAGCCGGTGACATCGAAGTCGTCGAAGCCTCCGTCGCCGCTGGTGGTTGAGTAGATCGTCGTCCAGTTGGTGCCGTCGTTCGAGGTCTGGATCTGGTAGGCCTTGCTATAGGCGCTCTCCCAGGCCAGTTGAATGTGCTTGATCGTGGTCACCTGGCCGAGATCAACCTGAACCCACTGGGGATCGCTCCAGTCGCTTGCCCAGCGCGTTGAGAAGTTGCCATCGGTCGCGTTAGACGCCGGGAAGGGCGCGCCATTGCCCGTTGCCTGGTAGGACGAGGCGGTTGTGGGCTTGCCATTTGACACATTGGTCCCGCTTACCGGCGGCGGGCCAACCTTGAATGACTTTGTCTCGATGCCGACGTTCCCCTGGCCATCGTAGGCATAGACGTAGACTTTCCAGACGCCCATCTGCTGCGGAGCGGTAACCGAGAAGGTTCCCGTACCTGTCTGAGTAAAGGTGGCGTAGGAGAGTCCCGTACCTCCATCGACGTACTTATGGGTAAACATCAGGTTATAACGGATCGGGTCGTTGTTGGGATCACTGGCGCTCACCGAGACAGTAAACTGGCCGCCCGCCGGAACATTTGTCGACGGACTCACCGACATACTGGAGATGACGGGCGGAGTGTTGGCCGAACTCTGCCCGCTATAGGCCTGCTTGAGCGAGTGATAGGCCAGCCGCTTCCAGCCACCAGTCAACAGATTCAGCCATACACCACCAAAGTCGTTCTCGATGCCGTAGTTGAAGAGTGTTCCACCCAGGGCCACGCCGGTATGCCCCGTGATGCAGTTCCAGTCGCTGGGATAGGCATCGCGCTTCTGCATATCGGTTGGCTCCGTGGGCACGCCGTTGGCGTCGTTGGGAACCTCCCACTCGCCTGGGGCGCCACCCTCGGTGAGAATGTATGGTTTGGTGTAGCCACCGTTGATCCAATCCTGCTTGACCGAACAGACCGCGCCATAGGAATTGACCGCGTAGAGGTCGAGATTGGGCGAGTTGGCCTTATAATACGCCCAGGCTCCCGTCCAGGCATCGGTCGAGGTAACCGGGTGATTGGGATCGATGGCGTGAATGGCCTGGGCTACCTGGTCGACGTACTGTGCATAGGCGTTGCGCTCCTGCTCAAGCTGCGTGCCTGAGTAGGTATTCTGCATCGTGAGAATGACCTCGTTGCCAACGTCCCACATGAGTACGCCTGGATGGCTCTTATAGGTCGTAACCCAATTCTTAATGTCATTGAGAGCGTTGGTCTTATAGGTCGTATCGTTCAGGTAGTCGGCGCCCTGGTTAAGCCAGAAGCCATTGACAACCTTGATGCCATAGGCAGCCGCTGAATCGAGAAGGGGCTTGGATGAGGCATCCGTCCCCCAGGTGCGAATGGTATTTACGCCCATCGATTTCAGGTCGGGCATATAGGCATCGGCGGCTGCGGCGGGCGGGCCATAAGTCAGGCCCTTGACCTGGTAGGGTGAGCCATTCACGTTGAGTTGCCAATTCCCCTGGGTACCCGTGACGTGAATGACGCTGGGCGTTGTGGGTACAGGCGGCGTCGTAAGCGGGGTTGGTGGGGTACCGGTCTTCTGAGAAACAGAGAGCGAACCCAGGCTGAGCGTTCCACCTGAGGAGGTGGCGCTACTGGGCGAGGTACAGCCACAGACCGTATTGGGGAAGGAGCCGCCGATGGCGAGATCGAAGACCATGAAGAAGCCATGATCGATGGCCGCCTGCCAGGTACTCACACCAACCTGGCTCTCGCTCACAATCCAGATCTGCTGGTTGTCCAGGTAGAAGCGCACCTGCTCGTCCGAGAGGGTACGGTCAATGATCACAGAGTAGGTGTGGTAGTCGGTCTGGCAGCCGGAGCAGGTCGCCAGGCCGCTGGTCTTGCCGTTATACTCGTTGCAGGGACCATTAGGCGCGATCCCACAGTGCATGGTCGCGGCCTCCAGGCTACGCCCATTGACATCCTCCATGACGTCCAGCTCGCCTACAGCGGGCCAGGACGAGATATTATTACGATAATCGGCGCCCATCAGCCAGAACTTCGGCCAGTAGCCCAGGCCGTTGGCGGGATTAGGCTGCTTAATGGAGGCCGAGATCATCATCTGGCCGCCCGCAGGGGCCGCGAAGTCGCTGCGTTTCGTCTCGATGCGGCCCGAGGTCCATGAGCCATTGGAGCTCAAGGCCGTAATGTTGAGGTGACCGCTGCCATCGAGGGAGACGTTATTGGTCGAGCTGCTCATCGTCTCGACCTCGCTGGTGCCCCAGTTAGCCGGGCCGCCTGGATAGCTCGTCCCAGTATCCAGGGTCCAGTCGTTCGCGGAGGGGGAACTACCAGCCGAGCCAGCGAAATTGGCGCTCCAGACGGGGGTCCAGCCCGCAGGCTGCGTCGGAGTGGGCGTTGGCGTGGTAGAGGTGCCACCGGTATAGACCTGGAACTCCCAGAGCGAGTAGCCATAGCCAGTCCCGCGCTGCGTCCCATACATACGGATATAGCGTCCACTACCAGAGATGTTGAGGTCTCGGTGCCACCGGCCCCTGTAGTGGTCGAGTAAATATTTGTCCAGGTGCTGGCATCATTGGAGACCTGGATCTGGTAGGCCTTGCCATAAGCGGCCTCCCACTGCAAGACGACCTTACAGATGCTTTGGGAGCTACCCAGGTCGACCTGCAACCACTGTGGATCACTGGAGGCGCTGCCCCAGCGGGTACCAGTATTGCCGTCAACGGCGTTGCTCGCCGCCAGGTCACTACTCTGGATGGAGGAGGCCGTCGCGGACTTATTCAGCGCGGCGTTGGTTGTGCCGCAGCCCGTCCCCTGGATCGTTCCATAGACCTGGAACTCCCAGAGCGAGTAGCCGTAGCCGGTCGCGCGCTGCGTCCCATACATGCGCACATAGCGGCCCGTGCCGGAAATATTGAGCGTCTCCGTTCCACCTGCCCCCGTAGTGGTGGAGTAGATGCTGCTCCAGTTGGTTCCATCGCTGGAGACCTGGATCTGGTAGGCCCTGGCATACGCAGACTCCCAGTTTAGCACCACCTGGCTAATGGAGGCCGTCGCGCCAAGATCCACTTGCAACCACTGTGGATCGCTGAAGGCACTCCCCCAGCGTGTGCCTGTGTTGCCATCCACGGCAGCCGAGGCAGGGGTGCCAGCCGATTCCGTTGAGGAGGCTGTCGCGGGCTGATTCAGCGAGAGCAGGGTAGCCGCGGCATGAACCTGGGAGATCGAGGTGAAGAGGGGCGAGGCTAGCAACAAACTTACAAGAACAGTGGAGATCGCGAGGCTTAAGGCTAGTAGTCAGTCCAGTTTGTTATTGATGGCAGGATAGAGATCATGGAGCGTGTCCCGAGCATCGTTGCAGGTAAACCGCCACGAAATGGTACAACGCAGAGCATTGCGCTCTGCCTGCAATGTCGCGATGCGCTGGCGCAACTCCGTCAGACTTCGCACTCGACGCGAGAGGCAGCCACGAGCAAAGATACCGATCTCAATTTCTGCCATGTTGAGCCAACTTCCATGTTTGGGCGTGTAATGAAACTCCACCCGCTGCAAAATGCGCCTGGCCTCTGCGGGCTCAAAGGCTTCGTAGAGAGCCGCTGCGGTATGGGTATTAAGATTATCCTGCACGAGGCGAATGTACTCGGCGTGCGGATAGACCTCATCGACCAACCATCGGATGCAGTGCGCATAATCAATCTTCGTCCGCCGCTGGGTCATCTCGACGTGACGCCAGCCCGCAAGCGGCTCGACAAAGAAAAACAAATTGGCGGTGCCCAAACGCTCATACTCATAATCGATGCGTTCAACGTGCCCTGGTTCCATCGGCAGAGGAGGCCGCACGTCGGCCTCTGGGGCCACCAGTTTCTCGTCAAAACAAACGGTTGGATAGCGTGGATCGTAGTCTTCCTCGTACAGATCGAGGACGTCTTCCATGGCCGCGACAAACTCGGCTCCTACCGTTGGAATGCACCAGTGCTCGTGTTGCCAGGGTTTGAGTTCGTTTTTTTCAGGAGCTGGCGAATGGTTTCTGGCGAGATCGATTCGACAAAGCCCAGTTCAACGACTTTGCCTGCCAGCAAGCGCAGCGTCCAATGGTCATGTCCATCAGGAACTGGACTGCACGCAATGGCAATCAAATGGGCGGCTTGTCCTCCCGTGAGTGCCTGCCGATGGCGCTGCTGCCGCTTGTCGTGCAGAACCGCTTCGAGTCCTCCTTGTAGGTACAACTGTCGAACACGAATGGAGGTATTGCGGCTGATATCGAAGGCGTCACAGATCTGTTGGTCGGTCCAGCCTTCAGCAGCTTTGAGCAAGACGCGTGCCCGGGTAAACGTGCGAGCATTGGCTTTGCCTGCATGGATGAAGGTTTGCAGCGAGGCGCGATCGGATTCGGACAACGCGACGGGAATGGGATGCTTCATGGCGGGCTCCTTGCTTTTCCATCAGTATCTCACTCCTGTCAATTCCAATTTGGACTAATCACTAGCCCCTTAAATCTTTTACGAGTGCGAGCGCGAGCATCAGAATGCGGACGAGCGGCGAGAGGAAGATCAGCCCGCTTGTCCATGACAGGTTGGGGCATCGCATAAACTCCCTTCATGCACTGAAGTAGGAACATTCCTTTGTCCCTAAGCAAATTTGTAGGGTCCATGCTTGCATGGACTGCGAGCGAAGCGACGTTCCCGGGCACAAGAGTCCATGCAAGCATGGACCCTACAAATCGCCCCCAATTACAGGAACTACGGGAATAAGGCGAGCCGGGAGAAGTCCCGGCTCCCTTTTTGTTAAGATCCTTCGGTAACCCGGCTATGGATGCGTCCAGGTGTACCAGCCAGTGTCGTACTGGAGGCCACTCTTCTGGTAGGTGAAGGAGTATTGGACAGTTTGGCCTGCGCTAAAGCCGCCAACGTTATACTCCCAACGCCCGGTGCCGCTGTTATAGCTCATGTAGACGTTCTGCTGCGTGTTGCTGCCCACGATATAGTGCACGATCACATAGCCCGCCGTCCAGTTACAAGCCTGGAACCAGAGGAGGCCCGTACTGGCATTGACGTTCTGTGCACCCTGGGTGAAAGTGCTTCCCGTACAGCCGCCACTGGGTGTGGGCGTCGGTGTGGGTGTAGAGCCAACAGGCGTCGGTGTGGGAGTGGGAGCCGTCCCACTCGAGGTATAGACCTGGACATTGTCAACGAGCATTGGCACATTGGGCTGGGTCGCGGAGGTGGGCGTATTGGTGCCGGAGACGCCGTTGGGGAAGCCACCCCCGATGGCGAGATCGAAGATTATAAAGAAGCTATGATCGACGGCACTGGACCAGGTCGCCGCGTCAACCTGCGAGGCACTTACGGTAAAGTAGTTGACGCCATCCAGGTACCAGCGAATCTGCTCTGGGGAGACACTGCGATCAATGATCTCAGTATAGGTATGATAACCGGTCTGACAGCCTGAGCACGCCCTCTTACCGCTGCCAATACCCGTGGTTTCATTGCAGGGGCCGCCGGGCGAGACGCCGCAGTGCAGCGTGCCATACACCGAACTCAGGCCGTTGACATCCTCCATAATGTCAATCTCGCCATCATGAGGCCAGTTATGGTCTGTGCGGAAGGGAGTTCCCAGGGTCCAGAAGGCAGGCCAGTAGCCCAGAGCCGCCGAGCCAGAGACATTGGGCTGTTGCAGCGAGGCGGTAATCTTCAACTGACCGCCAGCGGGCGCGGCAAAGTTATCCTGCACCGTTTCGATGCGCCCGGAGGTCCAGTTTCCGCTCCCGTCGCGCCTTGGGGTAATCGCGAGATGCCCATTTCCATCCAGGGAGACGTTAGACGTACTGTTGGTCATATTCTCAATCTCGCCAGTACCCCAGCCCGTGCCAGTATCATACTTCCAGGTACTTGTATTTACACCGGTACCAGAGGCCCCATTGAAATCCTCGTTGAAGACCTGATTCCAGGTAGCAGCCTGGGCGCTTGACGTCTTACCATAGGGAAAAAAGCTTAGAGCGGCGAAAACCAGAGCGGCAATAAGCAGGAGGGCCGCGATGTGGAAGGTGCGCCGCCGTCCTGGCGGTCGCGAGGAAACAAAATTGCTTTGCATGGATTGCTCCTTCTCCGATGACATTATCGGCTATAGCAAATCAACATCCTTGTATTTGAGCTACTGGCACAGCTCCTGTGCCTTTAGCTCTGCTATCGCGGAAATGGGTCATACGCGAGATCGCTGCTAGATACAGCTTGTTTGTGGTTGCAACCACCCCCTTTCCGGGTTAAACATTACAATGTAAAAACACGACAACATGATGACTAGTGATCAAGCTATTGTAGTGCCCATACTTGGCATGAACTTCTCGCCACTGCGTGGCTCGCCGGGGTAAAGGGGTGTGGTGGTGGCGGGCGCAGCCCGCCACCACCACACCCCTTTACCCCGTATATCTTCTACGTCTTGACGGACAGGGATGCCTGGGTGCTGGATGCTCTAATCACCATGCTGGTTGGTAGTTGCAGGTGCACAGGTTGATCCCGCTCGGAGAGCTGAAGAAATTCTGTTGACGCCTGGACTTGCTGCGATGCTTTTGGGCCAGCGAGGTATTGGGGGTCGATCATGTTCAAGAGCAGCTCGGTGGCTCTGCGACCCATTTCAGAGAAGGGCTGGTGCACAGTGGTTAAAGGAGGGCGCGTATAGGCAGAGAGCAGGTTATCATCGAAGCCCACAATCGTCACATCTTCTGGGACGCGGATTCCCTGCTGCTCCACGTACTCCAACACACCATAGGCCATCTGGTCATTGGCGACAAAAATGGCGCTGGGCCAGCTCGCCCGCTCACGTGCGAACAATTGCTCGGCACACTGGCGGCCATGCAGCGGCTCAAAACCGCCCTGAAGGAGCAGCTCAGGCTCAGGCGCGATCCCTGCCTCCTGCAATGCCTGGCAGTAGCCCCTATAGCGCTCATTCGCCCAGTAGTAATACTGTGGACCCCTGATATGCGCAATGCGTTTGTGGCCAAGTTCCAATAGATAGCGGATCGCAGTGCGAGCACTCTCCCTGTTATCAATACCCACCCAGGGGATGTGTCCAGGCTCCTCCTGGTCATCGATCAGGACGATGGGCAAACCATCTTGCGCAAGGCGGGTAATCTGAGGCAGGAGTTCATCTGTAAAGATCGCGAGCAGGCCGGAGACCAGGTGCAGATTTAAAATACGCTTGACCACTTCAGAGTGATTGCACTCGGCATTGGCGAAATTAATGCTGTAGAGAACGATTTCATACGCGCTATCTTCGATATATTCGGCGACGCCACGTATAATCTCGGGTAGAGCGGGCCAGACCAGGGGAGGAGCCAGCACCCCTATCAGGTGCGTATTTCCGCCCGCCAGGCTAACCGCGGTAGCATTAGGCACAAAATCATGTTCCTCAACCACGCGCATAACGCGCGCGCGCAACTCGCCATTCACGGATGGATTGCCGTTCAGCACACGCGAAGCCGTGGCCTTCGATACGCCTGCCAGGCGCGCAATATCCTGAATGGTCAGCTTTTTCTGCATGCCCACGCTCCCGCTTCTTCGCGATACACTTCTAGTAAACAACTATGTTGTTGTGAAAAGTATAAGTTAGAAACCGGTTTCTGTCAAGCGCGCTTAGATTCTAGGGTGCGATTCTTTTTTTTGCAGAGAACGCCCATAGCCGCCACATTTATGATTTTGCTGGGAAATGTTGTCCGTACACGTTTCGAGCTTGGAAAGGAACCCACCACACGAGAAGGCTCCCCAGGCCGGTAGGGACCAGCTTTAGCGCGTCCAAACGCCATTTATGGCAGTGCGGCGCAAGTCTGGTTTGGCCAGTGAAGAAGCGCCCTTTCACGCGGCATGACGCAAGGGAACGCTTCGGGCTGCGCCCACAGGCGATCAATCGCCTTCGGACGCGGTAAACCGGGTCCCTACCGAGGGGTGCGTTCCTCAATTTCCCAGCAAAGTCACAGTCTGCTTGGCGTAACAAGATAGACAATGGCAGAGAAAATCGCGTATGCTAGGAAAGAGGCAAGCCTTCTCTTTTTTGTGCCGATCATATGGTTTTGAAAATCATCAGGAAAATGAGAGTCTCGCTATTGACCTCACACGCGGAGGGAACATGACACGCAAAGGCTGGCTCCTGTTCACCGCAATGTCGGTGATCTGGGGCATTCCTTATCTCTTCATCAAAATTGCGGTGCAGGAACTTGACCCTATTGTTGTTGTATTTGCTCGGGTTGGGATTGCCGCTCTTGCTCTGCTCCCGGTGGCAGTCCACCAGGGAGTATTGCGGCGACTGCGCGAGCGCTGGCTCACTGTTGCCGCGCTTGCCTGTGTGCAGATTGCCGGACCGTTTCTGTTGATCAGTTACGGTGAGCAGCTCATCGCATCGTCGCTCACCAGCCTGCTCATCGCCGCCGATCCACTTCTTGTTGTACTCTTCGCACTCCGCTTCGATCCGAGTGAGCGAGTGAGCGGCTCGCGCCTGATCGGTCTGCTGATCGGCCTGGGCGGCGTGGTAACGCTGCTGGGTCTCGACGCAGGCGGAGATATGCAACAGTTGCTCGGAGCAACACTGGTCCTGCTCGCCGCCGCAGGCTACGCTGCCGGCGCTCTGCTCATCAAACGACCAACCATCGCCGCTCTGCCCAGCCTGGGAGTGGTGACCGTCGAGTGCATTACTGCGACCGTTGTGCTGGCGCCACTAGCTGTGACCAGACTGCCCAGCAGGATACCCGATCTGGAGGTGATTGCGAGCCTGCTTGTGCTCGGCCTGATCTGCACGGCGCTGGCTTATCTCCTCTTCTTCGCGCTGGTGGCCGAAGTCGGAGCCGGTCGGGGTAGCGTCATTACCTACGTCAATCCAGCGGTCTCTGTCCTCCTCGGTGTCACTTTGCTCGCTGAGCCGCTCAACGCTGTCATCATCGCAGGATTCCTGTTGATCATTGTCGGGTCCTGGCTATCCACCGGCGGCGTCTTACCACCACAGTTGAAGCACCTTCTTCGGACAACCCGACAGCAACCAATCAGTCGCGACACCGAGGTCAGCGAACTCGCCGCTCCACCCAGAAAATAATCAGGAAGTGGGTAGAAATGAGTGAGAGCGTGGCTTGCCGGGCTAATGCCCGGCAAGCCACGCTCTCACTCATTTATCCTTGACCATCACAGGTGTGAGGAGACAGACTTGACGAGCTAATAATGCAGGCATACAATACATGTGGAAACATAAATTAACACAAATCGGACTCTTTACCATAGAAAATGTTCGCTTCTCTGCTTCCTCGCGATCAGCATATTTACCAGAAAAAGAGGTCATGATGACCAGCTTAATCGGCAATAGAGCAGGCCAGAGACTTGGCAACTATCAGTTAAAGCGGCTCGTAGGGCGGGGAGGGTTTGCCGAAGTGTATCTTGGAGAGCATGTCTATCTCCAGACGCTGACAGCAGTCAAAGTTTTGTCTATACAACTCACGCAAGAAGACCAGGCCGGATTTCTCAATGAGGCACGCACCATCGCCCACCTGAAACATCCCAACATTCTCTCGCTCCTTGAGTTCGGTGTGCAGGAGGGTGTGCCTTTTCTGGTGATGGACTACGCCCCCCATGGCAGCTTGCGGGAACACTATCGCCAGCAGACGAACCTTACACCCATCAAGGTCCTTCCCCACATCAAGCAAATAGCCACGGCCCTTCAATATGCCCATCAGGAACACACCATTCATCGCGATATCAAGCCCGAAAATATCCTGCTGGGTCCCAATGGGGAGGCCCTGCTCAGCGATTTCGGCATGGCCCTGGGGACACAGAGCTCACGCACACAGGATATGCAGGAGATAGCAGGTACGGTCGCGTATATGGCTCCTGAACTGCTGCAAGGCAGGCCCACACCCGCCAGCGATCAGTATGCCCTGGGCATCGTTCTCTATGAATGGCTCAGTGGGAACACACCCTTTCACGGCAGCTTTACCGAGATCGCCAGCCAGCATTTATTAGCGCAGCCACCAGCCATCCAGGCTCCCTCAGTCTCACCTGAAGTGGAGGCTGTCATTATGCGCGCCCTGGCAAAGAAGCCCGAGGAGCGCTTTGAAAACATTCTAGCCTTCGCCGAGGCCTTCGAGCAGGCCGCTCTCGAGGTTGACGAGACCTTCAAGGCCGCCACTGGCTGGATGCCACCCGGCGTCTTGCAGCAGATCAAGACCGCGCCCTCTATTGAGAGACAACCAACGCTACGTGAGAACACTCCTCAACCTGCTAGCACACGACCTTCCACAGCACACCAGAAGCTTCCCTCGACAAAAATCGTTCGTGGCCGCAAAGTGCTATCGCGTGGTCTGGGCATAGCACTGATTATCCTGGCGTTGCTGGTCGCCACGAGCGGGATTGCTCTAGCCGCATTTAGCTTTAACGCTGGGCGTTCTAACAACAACCCTCAAAGAGGCACGCAAGCGCAGCCCCAGGTTCAGGCCAATGCCGCCATATGGCAGAACACCTACACACGGGTAACCAGCCAGAAGCCTTTCTTCTCCGATCCTTTAAGCCGGAACACGAACGGGTGGGATAATGCCGCTGCTAAAACGCGTAGCTGTCTCTTCGCCGATGGCGCCTACCATGCAAGTTCGCTCACGCCCTACGCCCTCGCGCTCTGTGGCAGCAGCAAGCTTCCGGACAATTTAAGCAATATTGGTTACCAGGTTCAGATGAACATTCTGCAAGGCGACGAGGGCGGCCTGGTCTTCCGCGTGACCCTCCCTTCCTCAACCCAGGTACGCGCCTACGTCTTTAGCATCAACCGCCATGGCACCTATGATCTATGGGTCATCAACGGCCATTATAAAACACTCCTTTACAGGAGCAGTAAGGCCATTCACACTGGACTGAACAAGCCCAATCTACTCTGCGTCATCGCACAGGGGTCGCAGATCGCGCTCTATATCAATAAGCAGTACGTCGCCAGCGTGATTGATACATCTGCGACCACAGGCGCATTAGGCCTCTTTGCCCGAGGATTACCCTCAACAACAGATGTAGCGTTTAGTAAACTAACAGTCTGGAGACTGTAGCCATGCCAGAGGAAACAAGTGTCAAAACCAATATAGGTCAGCAGTTTGGCAACTATCGCCTTACAAGCCTGGTGGGGCGTGGAGGCTTTGCCGAGGTCTACCTGGGAGAACATGTCTATCTAAAGACCCAGGCCGCCATCAAAATCTTGCAGACCCGCCTATCGAGCGAGGAGCAGGAGCGCTTCTACGCCGAGGCGCGCACGGTGGCCCATCTCCAACATGAACATATCGTGCGCGTACTGGAGTTTGGCCTCAAGGATGACAGCATTCCCTACCTTGTCATGGAATATGCTCCTAACGGCACGCTGCGCGAGCGCTTTCCCAGGGGTAAGCCTGTTCCCTTTGCACATATCTTACCCCCCCTTAAACAGGTGGCCTCAGCGCTCCACTATGCTCATAGCGCAAACCTGATTCATCGCGACATTAAACCTGAGAACATGTTGCTGGGTACACACAACGAGGTTCTGCTCAGTGATTTCGGCATCGCCCTGATGATCAAGGGCTCACAGCGGCAGGACGCCCAGGAGGTCGCAGGCACGGTAACCTATATGGCGCCCGAACAGCTCCAGGGACGTCCCACCCGCGCCAGCGATCAATACGCGCTGGCCGTGGTCGTCTACGAGTGGCTCAGCGGTCAGCGCCTCTTCAGCGGCACCTTTACGTCTATTGCCACTCAGCATATGTTCACCCCTCCACCCTCTCTACAAGAGCGCGTACCCGGCATGAGCACCGCCGTGGACCAGGTCGTACTCAAGGCCCTGGCCAAGGACCCTCAGCAGCGCTTCGCCAGCGTCCAGGAGTTCGTCCTGGCCCTGGAAACGGCCGCGCTGGGAGAAACTGCTACTAACATATATAGCCCTGGGCCGATCTCTCTCCCCGTAAATACAGTCATTCCTGGCACACCTCCACCTTCGACCGCGTCGGCTCCTACGCCAGGGTTTATTGCGCCTACCCATCCAGCCCAGGCACGCCCCTCGTCTCAGCGCAGGTTGGCAATCGGCTTAATCGTCCTGGCCCTGCTCCTGATCGTGGGTAGCGGGCTGGCATATGTATGGAGCAGGCAACAAACAACCGCCAATAGCAGCCATCCCCAGCAGGATATGCAGGCGCTCTATGCCAGCGCGACGCGTGGAGAGCCACAGATTGAAGATCCCCTACACACGGAAGGCTCGCTGGCCTGGCTGCTAACTTCTAGCGGAACCTGTCACTTTCAAGGGGGAACGCTTCACGCGGCGGGCAAGGGGGTTGGCCTCTGCAACACGGCCTATACCAACCTGAGCAACTTCGCCTTTCAAGCGGAGATGACGATTCTACAAGGTCCAGATGGGGGCCTGATCTTCCGCAACGAACTCTTGCCCAACCCGAACGGGGGCATCTACTATTTCATGATCACGACCAGGGGAGACTTCAATCTGGGGGTCCGCAGCATTACCTATGCCAATAAGCAATACACCTCCTCTGGTCTGAACATATTGCTGCAACGGCATAGCACAGCGATCAAAACTGGCCTGAACCAGGCCAACCTGCTAACGGTCATTGCCCGTGGGCCTACGATCTCCCTGTACATCAACAAACAATTCGTGGGCAGCGTCAATGATAGCACCTCGCTCTCAGGAACCATTGGTCTGTTTAGCCAGGGCGCGACCGCCGACCAGTCCCTCGACGTTGCATTCAAAAATGCCCAGATATGGATATCATAAGGATAGAGACATATGGCTGATTCAGTAGAGGATCGCGTAGGGCAGCAACTCGGGAACTATCGTCTGCTACGCCTGCTACGCCGGGAGCATGGAGCGGATGTCTACCTGGGAGAACATATCTTTCTCAAGACCCAGGTCGCGCTCAAAGTGCTGCCAGGACAGCTCGCGCCTGGTGCCCTGGAGACGTTTCTCGCCGAGACGCGCCGCGTCGCGCGCTTAAAGCATCCCAACATCTTACGCGTGCTAGAATTTGGCGTGGAAGGCAACCTGCCTTTCCTGGTCACGGATTACACTCCTTATGGAACGCTGCGCCAGCGCCATCCCGAGGGGACGGGGGTCCCCGCTGCACAAGTTGTCTCCTACGTCAGGCAGCTCACGTCAGCCCTACAATATATTCATGATCAAGGTCTTGTTCATGGCAGGGTCCGGCCAGAGAATATGCTGCTCGGACCCCAGGGCCGTGTGCTGCTCGGCGACTTCAGCCCCAGCACAGAAACCCCGGTCAGCGATCAGTATGACCTGGCCGTGACCGTCTACGAATGGTTAAGTGGAGAACCACTCATTCCAGGCACGCCCACCAAGCATCTCGAACAATTACTGACGTTAACCACACAGCCAGCTATGTCTCCTGAACTTCGCAAGGTACTTACAAACGCCCTGGCCCCAGGGCCTCAGCGCCACTATGCAAACATCACGGCCTTCGCCCTGGCGCTAGAGCAGGCCCTCGCGCCCCTGCGCGGCCTCGGTCAGCATGGCTCACAAATCCTGGTACTATCGCCCTTAGATCGTGGCTATACGGACAACAAGGGGCGGAGATTGGTCATAGCTATATCCATCATCCTCGTCCTATTGCTCTTAATAGGGGGTATTGTGAGCTACAATACTGGCATTTTCCCCTTTGCTCGCTCGACTGTTGCCAGTCTTTCTCCAGCCCAGGCCACCCAGACCGTGACGACCAGGGGGGCGCAGCAGGCTGTCGCCACCTTCACGGCACGTTCGCCACAACAAATTTATACCGCTTCGACCAGTGGCCCGCCCTTTATCAATGATCCACTCACCAGCCAGGGCGCGAGCACATGGCAAAGCCTTCAAGGGCAGGATTATGGCTGCACTTTCAGCGGCGGGGCCTACCATGTACAGCTAGCGCGCCTCAACTCCTACTTAAACTGTGCCAGGCAGAAAAATGTCTTCCACAATTTCGCCTTCGAGGTCGAGATGAGCGTCATCAAGGGCGATGGAGGTGGCATCTTCTTCCGCGCCGATAGCGCTCACGCCAATTTCTATGTCCTGCGACTCATCAGTGATGGTGCGCAGGCTTTTGTCGGCCTCTCCTTCTACACCAGCCATAACAATCAAGCCACCATCAAAGACATAAAGGATACCTTTGTCTCAGCCAATAGCCAGGCCTTTAATCTGCTCTCTATAGTAGCCTACGAGCACACTTTCTATCTCTATCTGAACAGACAACCTCTATTGACAGCTCAGGATACAGCACTAGATACTGGGGGCATAGGCGTATACGCCCTCAACAGCAATAAACCCGCAACCGAAGTAGCCTTCCGCAACGCTAAGCTCTGGAAGCTCTAAAAATATGAGCTTAATTTCTAACAGGAGCGATGATGTCCGCTTTCCCTGGTACAATAAGGGAAAGATGTAGGAACAATACCATAAGCCTCATTGAAAGGATTCGAATCCATGCCCGAGAATGGCTCGACCCTCGCGGTCTTCTACGAAAACTGGCTGAACTATCAGAACCTGCTCATCAAAGCCATCGCACCCCTGAGCTCTGAGCAGCTGACCCAGCGCGCCGATCCCCGCCTGCGCTCAATTGATACTATCATGCGCCATATCATTGGGGCGCGCGCTCGCTGGTTCTACCTGATGATGGGGATAGGTGGCGAGGAGTTCGCCAACCTGGGAGGTTGGGACAGGCGGGATGCGCCAGAACGCAGCGCCGCCGAACTGGTCCACGGACTGGAGAAAACCTGGAGCGTCATGTACGAAGCAATCTCCAGCTGGACGGAGGAGGACTGGCATATTACCTATCAGAACGATCCTGGCGATGAGCCAGAGACCCTCACCCGCCAGTGGATCATCTGGCACCTTATCGAGCACGATATCCACCACGGCGGCGAGGTCTCCCTAACCCTGGGCATGCACGGATTGCAGGCACCCGATCTGTAGCGCGCTACTGGTGTACGCGGCTACTTGGGGACGGCCTCAAGTAGCCGCGTACACCAGTAGCAGGCTCAAACCTTCTTCACATAACTGTAGTCGAGCGCGACAGGCTGGAAGCCGACAGACTCATAGAGGCGACAGGAGGCTGGTCGTGCTCATAAAGAGCGCCACATTTATGGCTCCTTCGGGCAACATAGGCTCATTGCCTATCATGCATTCGCTAGAGGATTTCCCCATACAACTTCGTTGAACACAGTCAGCGCCAAGCCATCGTCTTGTAGGAAGGGGGTGAGCAAGCTCCTGACTTCTGCATCAAAAGCCTGTGCCGCAGCCTTGTCCATGCGCTCTCGCGAGAGGCCGTTGCGCGAGTGGAGGGAGTGAATATAGTCGTCTATAGATTGTACAAAGACGGTCGGACTTGTACGAAAGCTGCCCTGTTTCTGGAAGAGGTGACGCTCTTCCAGTTCCTCAACGAGGTCGTATGGGCGATACTCTTTATTCGTGGAGAAACGCTGAATGAGTGCTCCGAGACCCTCATTCCAGGATGCAGGCTCGTGTCCGCGCTCAACAATCGCCAGGAGACCATGCGGGGTCAAGATGCAGTGAAACAGGGGCATGACCACATCCCATTCCATCCAATGCAGGCTCTCGCCAGCCGTGATGAGCGCATAGGGAGGCTGTAACTCGACCTCCTCCACACGTCCATAGATCCAGTGCAGGTGAGGATGATCGCCATTCGAGAGTGCTCGCCCCTCATTTAGCATGGCCTGCGAAAAGTCGACGGCATCGACGCACTCTACCTGGCCTACAAGCCGACGCGCCAGGTCTCCAGTGCCACAGCCCACATCCAGGACCGTCCGTGGCTCATCAGTAATAAGCTCAACAAGCTTGCGAATGGCCTCATCAGCATAAGGGGGCCGGTGGTGATACGCCTCAGCAATGCTGCTATCCTTAAATTGTTCGGCATACTTCAGGCCGAGATGACCAGGTTTCGGCTTCATGCCAATGCCTCCTTTTTCCCATAGAATCAGTAAACAGGGACATTTATCCTCCTCAATTACGGATAAATGTCCCCAGGGTTATATAGGCATAACTCTGGCAGAATGGCCATTCACAGAGCAGCTAGTGCTTCGCCCATGCAGTGGACATCAGTCGTTTAATGTTGGGATTTCCACCTGTTGATCGGTGTGGCATGGATAACACGTTGTTTTTCAATCGTTTGGGTCATGCTCATCAATCCTTTCCTTCTGTGATGCCATTGTGGCATTCTCTTCTTCTGGGGTGGATGGTGTGCGCGGCTCATCAAGCAGATAGCTCCGCAAAGCAGCCAAACGATGATCCCAGCGTGCTTCGATGGCCGCAATCCAGGTCGTGACGGACTGCAAAGCCTCTGGATGTGGCATATACCGCCGTTCTCGACCCGCCTCGTGGACTACCACGAGGCCGGCCTCCACCAGAATCGTCAGGTGCTTGGTAACTGCCTGGCGTGTGATTGGTAAACGTGCAGCAAAGCTCGTTGCTGTCCCAGACCCCTCTTGGCAGAGCTGTTCGAACAACAAACGGCGCGTTGGATCTGCGAGAGCCACAAAGACCAGGTGCGTCTGTGAATCTGTCATCACATGTTCCCCTCTCCTGTTTGCGACCCTGAAAACACCACACACAGGAGAAAACGCAAACGGTGGATGCTGCTTGTACTATGTTGCTGAAATGGTGCTCTCAAGGTAAACACGCAGCTTGGGCAGTTCGCTCTGCCACCCTCCCTGATTATCCTGGTGAGATTGCGTCTGAAAGGCGTCTGGGAGAGAGGCAAAGCCAGACTCGACGAGCGTCAAGCGCGTCCCCTCCGCAACCTCCTCGAGTGTAAACGTCACCAGCGTAGTGGCAGTTGAGGGGAGCTTGAGTTCGGGATGACCAAGGGCGTGCGAAGCCCAACGAAAGGCAAAACAATGGGGCGGCTCAATCGTTTCAATCACGCCGGGATACGGAGAAAGCTTGTTCTCCCAGGTGAAATTGATCTTGCCACCCACACGAAAATCGATATCCCTTACAATGTCGAACCATTGCGAAAATTGTTCCGGCTTCGTGATGGCATCCCAGACGCGTTCGCGCGAGATGGGCAGCATTTCAATTCGTTCAATACAATCAGGAATCGTCAAGATGTTTCCTCCTGTGAATTACGCCACTTTTCCATTCTTTTTAACATGCAACTATCCGATTGCGTAAGGATAGTATATCTCAAAAAACACATTTACGGTTGAATGTTGGGATTTACATACCTAGTATGTATCTCCTTCGCCCCATCTGTTAATTTTTCATCTCTATATCAATCTTTGTATCACTTTCTTCCAGGTTGGGGTGCCCTTTCCCCGTGGTTATCAAACTCAATAAACTATCCTGCACATAGTTGGTCCAAGCAGTTGAACAGACGCCATAACACTCAAATTCGGGAACTAAACCCTCGTGAGTGAAGAGGAGTTGCGTTTTGTTCCCCTGTTGAGAGATTTCAAAACGAACTTTTGTGCCCGTCCATTCGCTTTTGTCTTTCACAAAATTAAGATAGTTATACATAACAAACCAGACGACTTGTTTGTTAGGAATAACTTCTCTTAATTTTATTTTGGAATAATGGACGTCTTTGACCTGAAAGATAAACTCATCATTGAGTTTGTCAGTGCTGCCTTCAATGTCTTTCGACCACCATCCGCGAACATTGTTGATGGCATTGAAGACTTCTTCCGGAGTTTGGTCTACCAAAAGGGTCGTGGTGAAATTTTGAGTATTCATCGAACTATCACACTTACACCTTTCCTCAGATAATGCTAGCCTGACTACTTTTCGTTCCTGCTTTCTGAAGGATTGTGTCCCGAACGCAACCCTCAAGTTGCCTTTTTGCGGGGCTGGCCGCAAAAAGAGCAAGATTGGAGAAGTTTTGGTCGTGGGCTGAGGCAAAAAGGGAGAGGGAGTCTTTCTTTATTCATGAGCATCTATTTTTCCTTGCAAAAGGGCGCGAAGTTGGGTACAATCAAAGCATTATAGTATCGCTTAGACAGAAGCGGCCTGGGTGGCTGCTTACAAGAAAGGTAGGTATCTCTGCATGCTGTTGTTTTTCGCTTTGGGCTACTTTGAGGTCAAACAAACACGGCAGAGATCACATACCAAAACACCTCACAATACAAACCATTATATGTAGGCGCGTGCCCTGCCGTGCCACCTTCAGGTGGTGCCCCTTATGGGTGTTTAGTAGCGTCGTCCCCTTCGTGTTTGCTCACCTGGCCTCATTGTATCCCTTTAACCTCTCTGTTCTTGCCTTTTAAAGATGTTTTTGGGATTTCATGACTATAAGAATCAGAGGCTTTGAGATGCAAACACGCGATAGTGTTGCCGCTATATACCTGCTCTTGAGGGGTATCTCCTCGCTGTTTGTGGCCGTTGTCTATACGGTTGAGCTGATCTACCAGGCCCAGAGTATTGGACTTAATCCTTTCCAGCTCATCCTGGCTGGCACGCTTAATCAGCTGGTGATCTTTGTGTGCCAGGCTCCAACGGGCGTGCTGGCCGATATGTATAGCCGCCGCTGGGCGGTGGTGAGTGGGCTGCTTGTCATTGGACTGGGCTTCTTGATTGAGGGCGGGATTCCGTCGTTCGCGGCTGTGCTCGCCGCCCAGGCGTTCTGGGGCCTGGGGTCCTCGCTGATGGATGGCGCCGACGCAGCCTGGATCGCCGATGAACTGGGAAGCGAGCAGGTAGGCTCGCTCTATCTGCGCGCGACCCAGGTTGGCTGGCTCTGTACCTTGCCGGGCATAGCGCTTGGCGCAGGTCTGGGCAGCATCCACCTGAATCTACCCATGCTTGTGGGTGGAGGCGGCTACCTGGCCCTCGGCCTGCTGCTGGCTGTGATCATGCCGGAGCGTCGCTTCAAGCCCGCCACCAGGGAATCCGGCTCATCCTGGCGCCAGATGCAGCAGACGCTTGTGAAGGGCTTCCGCCTGATCCGCTTCCACCCCACACTGCTGGTCATCCTGGGAACAGGTGTTTTCTCGGGGGTTGTAGGAGAGGCCTTTGGGCGCCTATGGCAGTATCACCTGCTGCACAATTTTGCCTTTCCAACTATAAGCAATCTACCCTCAATCACCTGGTTTGGTGTTATCGAGATCGTCATTGCCCTGACAAATATCGTCGGGATCGAGATCGCTAAACGCCGCCTTGATACCAACAACCAGCGAGCCGTGGCCTGGGGCCTCTTGCTCATCGAGGGCGCCACCCTACTGGGTATTATGCTCTTTGCCCTCGCGGGACAATTTGTCCTGGCCCTGGCGGGCCTCTGGCTCCTCACGACCGCCAATGGACCTCGCATTCCTCTCCGGCAAGCCTGGATCAATCAGCATACGCCCTCCAGCGTTCGCGCCACCATTCTCTCGTTTAACTCCCTGGTGGGCGCGCTGGCGGCGATAGCAGGTGGGCTACTTATTGGCGCGCTTGCTACAGCCCTGACAACCCGGCCTGCTCTCCTGTTCACCGGGCTGCTACTACTTCCCGCCCTCTACCTCTACGCTCGAACCCTTCGCGGGAAGCGACCAATTACTACAACAAAAACTGAGGAGGAAGATATGATGCCCGAAAATACGTAAGTAGCGCACGCGCTCACACGCCACCTTTGCTGGTGACGCGGCAGGATGGGCTGCTCCTCAAAAGCCACTCTGGCTCAGATTTCAAATTCCTCCCTTGAGAGATATACTGTGAGCAAGCTAGGAGCAACCATCATGACCCAACGACAATTAAGCCCAGAAGAAAAACTGCATATTGTTCGACACTTGGTAAGTGGCGAAAAGTACCTGGGCTAACTCAGTTGTGAGTACAAGATCTCGCATACCGTCATCAGCAACTGGCATGAAGCCTCCATTTTTGAGGTAGGCAATGAAATTCAATGAGAAGCAAAGAAAGCATCGACATGCTGACCACCGTCACTCGTGGTGGCATTCACCTCTTCTTGGCTATCCTCTTGCTGTTCTCTTCACTGCCATCGCGTTTTTGATCCCCATGTCTGAGAAATCCGTGGGCATTGAGGATCTTTTTATTGAGCCGCCGTTTGTCATCGCAACGCTTCTGGTTGGATGGTTCTGGGGCATCGGTCCAGCACTGCTAGCTTTGCTTCTCGAAGTACTTGCAATCGATTATTGGCTTGTCCCCCCTCTCGGGAGCATCTCGTTTTTTCTGTGGCCCAATATTGTTTCATTCGCGCCGTTTATTCTCATCCAGCTCATTGTCCTGGGTCTGATCGTCGTTCAGAAAAACTACCGGCAACAGCTTCTCCATGCTAACCAGGAGATCTCTCAACATGCTGAGGAATTGGCGGAGAGCAATACTCGACTCGAACAAGCGGATCGGGTCAAAGATCAGTTTCTCTCGATGGCCTCGCATGAACTGAGAACACCGGTGACGGGTATTCAAGGGTATGTACAATTGCTCCTGCACCGATTGAAGAAGCAAAGCATACAGAATCCGGAATGGCTTCCCATGTACGACGCTCTGGGTAAAGTGGATGAACAGACCCGGAGGTTAACGGATCTAGTGAATGATTTGCTCGATATCAATACGTTGCGTTCAGGGAAGATGCCGGTGCACCTGGAATTCTGTGAGCTAGGTTGCCTATGCCGGAGAGTTGTCGAAGAACAACAGGCTTTGGTAGGTCGTTCAATCGATCTGCGACTTCCTGCCGATCCTGTGACCGTGCAAGTCGACAACAGGCGATTCTCTCAGGTCGTGAGCAATCTGGTCAGCAATGCTCTCAAATATTCACCTAAGAATACGCCCATACTCGTGGAGGTGAGCCAGAGACCAGGAGAGGCCATCCTTGCAGTTCACAATGAAAGCCCTGTGCTTACCAAAGAACAACAGAAATCCCTTTTTGAGCCGTTCTATCGGAGTTGTGAAGCCCAATCCCCCGCGACACCCGGATGGGGGCTGGGACTTGCCATTTGTAAAGAAATTGTTGTATTGCACAACGGGCGCATCTGGGTAGAGTCTTCGGCAGAAAAGGGCACGACCTTCTTTGTCGCCTTGCCTCTTCCAACGAGTTCGGAAAGCGCATAGCCCAAAAACGCGCGACAAGCAGTTCTTCAATCACTCTTAGTTTCAAATTTAAATAAAATCATATTCAATCGCATCAGGCTTTTCAGTGGGTATGTGTTACAATAACTGAGCTGTAAAGCGCAAGAAGCCGATGACAAGCAGTCAGAAAGGATGGATACAAGCATCTATGGACTACCAACAGGTCACGGCCCTTTTGCAAGAAGCCTACAATCGTGAGAGCGCAGGCAACCGAAACCAGGCCAAAAAAGAGGATTGGAAGGTTGCCGAGCGACAGGATTTTCTCGACCTCTTACAACGCGAGGGGAAACAAACACTGCTGGAGGTGGGAGCGGGAACCGGCACGGATGGCCTCTTCTTTCAGCAGCAGGGTCTGCGCGTTGTCTGCACTGATCTCTCGCCCGCCATGGTCGAGCTATGCCGCGAGAAGGGTCTGGAGGCTCACGTCATGGATTTTCTGGGCCTGGATTTCCCCCCCGCCTCCTTCGACGCCATCTACGCGCTCAACTGCCTGCTCCACGTGCCAACAAAGGATCTCCCCAGTGTGCTGGAGAAGCTGCGCGACCTCCTGCGCCCCGGCGGCCTCTTTTTCCTTGGCGTCTACGGCGGCAACGAGCAAGAGGGCGTGCGTGAGGAAGACTGGCATAAACCACCCCGTTTCTTCGCTCACCACACTAGCGTAGGCGCGTACCTTGTGCCCTTTACAGCGGTATGCAGAAAGGTTGGTCTCGTGCTCCGACCGACGTGCTAAACGCACAGCTCAATGCATCTTCACACTACTTTTTCAATCAAGGAGACACATTTTTGCCTGTTTTACAATGATTTTTCCCTCTTTTGTCTGGTCCTCTTCTTTACTGTTTACCTTCTGCCATCTCGTTGCGCATCCCGTGGGCAGTTCCAGGTTTTAGGTCATATGCATCACCATCATTCAAAAGAGCTATCAACTTGCCATTTTTAATGATTTCAAGTATGGTATATATAAAAAGCGATGTTTCGCCGGTCAGGGAGTGTGTGTGCGCGCGCACACACTCCCTGACCCAAACGAGCCACGCAGTGGCGAGGAATAATAGTTACAAAAAGGTTACCAAATGGATATCACAGAAGCAAATTTTGATCCAGCTATTTCTGATCGAGATAAGGAATTAAAGGCAGCGAGGAATAGCGATCAAGAAATTCACCTGATGGATGATTTGCCAGAAAAAGAGAAAAAGTCAAAACTTTTTTTCGCCATCCTTGAAACATGTTTTATTTTTATCGGCCTACTATGTATATATTTCTTTCTCCCGCGTATGATTCATGGTGATGGTGCTCAACGCTATCAGTATCTGGCGGATTTTCTCCATCATGGCATTACCCGGAACCCTGGTGCAAAATATTCTCTGGTTGGACCCATCTTTGCTCTGCCCTTGCTTATAATTGGAGAAAGGCTAGGTCAGCCTGTCGCCTGGATTTTAGTCTATAATTACATTCTTTTTGCGGGCTGCCTCCTTGCCATCTATCTTCTTTGTAGAAATCACATTGATCGAGGTCTATTGCGCAAATTCATCCTGTTACTGGTAACCTCATCGATGTTTGCCGCGCATCTCTTCGCATTCTACGGCGAGGTATTTTCCGCCGCCTGTATTGGGGTGGGAATTATTGCGTTTATGAGACGTTCTCGCTTGTCCTCGATTGGAGGTTGGATCGCTGTGATACTGGGCGTGGTCAACACGCCAGCAATGGTAGGAGGTTTTTGTCTACTCATATTCAAAAGAATGTTGGACATGAAGCGCCTGCGCTATCTGATCGCAGTCGTCGCCGTGGCTGCGTTGATTCTTGGCGAGTCCTGGTTGCGTCGTGGTTCGCCCCAGGCAAGTGGCTACGCCAACGATTTCGGTTTTCATACTGTGATGCCATACTCAGGTTTGCCCGGTTTTAGCTATCCATTCTTCTTTGGGCTGATCTCCATTCTCTTCTCTTTTGGCAAAGGTCTGATCTTTTTTACACCAGGATTTCTGCTGCCCGTTCGTAAAACAATGCTAAAATTGCAAGAGAAATATGATTTGAATCTCTACCAGCTCTATGTCTTGTGGCTCTTCTTCCTGGTAGGATTGATTCTGGTCTATTCCCGCTGGTGGGCCTGGTACGGTGGACGCTATTGGGGGCCACGTTTCTTCCTCTTCGCCTCTCTTCCTGCTTCTTTGGCGCTGGCTGTTCGCTTACATGATAAAGGGACCAAACTGTGGGTTAACATCTTTACGGGCGTGGTTCTCTGCCTCTCTGCCTGGGTTGGAGTGTGTGCCGCGCTCTTTCAAAGCGATACCTATATTTCGACGTGTAGTGCGAACAACTACGCGCTGGAAGCATACTGCCACTACGTCCCTGAATTCAGTGTCCTCTGGCATCCTTTTGTTGTCCATCCACATCTCGATTTCAATCAGGGACTCTACCTGGTATACCTGTTGGTTGTATTCCTCTATTTCTTCGTGCCGCTTCTATGCAAAATTTACCAGCAGTCAAAAGGAATTGTTGTCGCAACCTGCAAGCCATACCTCGATATGACGAAATGGCGCATTTGATCCATTGAAATACCGCACGGCACCACAGGGCTTCCCTCCATAAAAATCTAGGGGAAACCCTGTTTTTCTTTTCTTCCGTAACTCTTCAAGTTCACGACCTTCTTTGTCGCCTTGCCTCTTCCAACGAGTTCGGAAAGCGCATAGCCCAAAAACGCGCAACATGCAGTTCTTCAATCACTCTTAGTCTCAAATTTAAATAAAATCATATTCAATCGCATCAGGCTTTTCAGTGGGTATGTGTTACAATAACTGAGCTGTAAAGCGCAAGAAGCCGATGACAAGCAGTCAGAAAGGATGGATACAAGCATCTATGGACTACCAACAGGTCACGACCCTTTTGCAAGAAGCCTACAATCGTGAGAGCGCAGGCAACCGAAACCAGGCCAAAAAAGAGGATTGGAAGGTTGCCGAGCGACAGGATTTTCTCGACCTCTTACAACGCGAGGGGAAACAAACACTGCTGGAGGTGGGAGCGGGAACCGGCACGGATGGCCTCTTCTTTCAGCAGCAGGGTCTGCGCGTTGTC
Source organism: Ktedonobacter racemifer DSM 44963 (assembly GCF_000178855.1). Lineage (GTDB taxonomy): Bacteria > Chloroflexota > Ktedonobacteria > Ktedonobacterales > Ktedonobacteraceae > Ktedonobacter > Ktedonobacter racemifer. Next base: position 862,756 of record NZ_ADVG01000003.1, read on the forward strand.
TGCACTGATCTCTCGCCCGCCATGGTCGAGCTATGCCGCGAGAAGGGTCTGGAGGCTCACGTCATGGATTTTCTGGGCCTGGATTTCCCCCCCGCCTCCTTCGACGCCATCTACGCGCTCAACTGCCTGCTCCACGTGCCAACAAAGGATCTCCCCAGTGTGCTGGAGAAGCTGCGCGACCTCCTGCGCCCCGGCGGCCTCTTTTTCCTTGGCGTCTACGGCGGCAACGAGCAAGAGGGCGTGCGTGAGGAAGACTGGCATAAACCACCCCGTTTCTTCGCTCACCATACCGACGAGTTCATGCGCGAGGCCGTCTCGCCCGTCTTCGAGATTGTCTCGTTCAAATCTATCTCAATCACAAATTCAGATTGGCGCTTTCAGTCCCTGGTGCTCAGGCGTAAACAATAAAATATATGTAGTGGAGCAGGACCTGCGGCCCTGCCCTACCATACCCCATAAAGGTACTATTAAATTCAAGAGTATCAAGCCGGATTACTACAAAATATCCTCAGCCGTTTTAGGAACTGAATAGACCCATACAATTATCAGGGCTACAGACACCACTCCTTGTTATAACAGCTAGACAATTCCTTATTTTTATAGTAATTGGAGGCCATTTCATGTCCCTGGCATCCAGCTAGTGGGTCAGTTGCCAAGTTTTGTCCGGTTAAGCTGCCTTTCGGTAGTAGCGGACCGAGCGAAGACGTCGAGGAATGACGTAAGCAGCGGTGGCACCAGAACCTCCCACACGATGGCGCCGTGCATAGGCTCGATCCCGGCGTGCATGCCGCTTGCCGCCCCAGATAAAAGGCGTGGGACGACGATTCCAACCTGCGACGGCATCAGTAAGCCACTGCTTGAGGATCTCGACATCATAGGTATGATAGCCTTGCAATGCTCTCCGTTTGATGATCCGTTGCACCGACTCCGCCATGTTGAGCCAGGAACCTGCATTGGGCGTGGAAAGTAAGAGAATGCCATGCTCTGCACACCACTGCACCAGGCTGTGGCTTTTGTGCCCGGCCAGATTGTCCCAGATCAAGAGGATTCTGACGGGAGGGAAAAAGCGATCCAACTGCTCGGCGGCTGGATAGATATCCCAATCCTGCCAACGCCGGCCAGTTGGAACCGTCTCGGGAGCAGGAGGACACTGTTTCAAGATGTCTGTCAATTCTCGCTGCAACCAGGGATGCAGAATGGCATTGGTACTTTGCTGAACCACTTCGGCGCGCAGTTCTCCAGTGGCAGGGCGGAACAAGGTGAGTAATTTCGCCGTTTCCCCTCGCAGGTATTGATGCGCCTGGCGTGCCGGTCGATTTTCCACCTGCCAGGAACTGCCAGGCTGTGGAATGGTCTGATACGGACCAGCCTCGTCTTCGCACCATACCTGGAACCCAAGCTGTTCGCCAATCAGATAGGCTCGCTCAATCACTGCTGTTTTTTCCTGGGTATATTCGTCATAGCTTTCTTCAACACGACCATCCTTTTTGCGTAGGGTCTTGCCTGTCTCACACCAGGTCCGACTCTTTTGCCAGCTGTAACCAGCCTCATGCAGCGTGTAGAGAATAGTAAATGTGCTCACTCGCGGCAATCCGTCAGGGGCTTCTCGTAAGGCACGTCGTAACGTAGCAAGTGACCACGTCGCTGTGCCGTCTTCTTTGCGCAAGGGATGGCGACGGAGTTCTTGGACAATCCGTGTTCGTTCAGTCGAGCCATAGCTGCGGGGATGGCCACGGCGAGGAAGGTCATCCAGAGCAACAAGACCTCGTTCATGAAAGCGGCGAATCAGCCGGGCAACGGTTTTCGGGGTTTTCCAGCCAGCTGCTTTTGCGGCATCTGTCAGGTTTTTTCCCGCTTCGATAGCCAGAAGAGCAACGGCTCGCTGATGGCGGTTCAGACGTTCGCTGGGAGCATGGCTGATGCGTGTGAGTTCGCTGCGTTCGGCATCCGTAAGAGGGCGGAGGGGTTGAGTAATGGGATGGGACATACCGTGGGGTTCTTGAAGCGTCCTTTCATGGATCATGGGTTCTTATGTTCTCCTTGAGTATGTCACAACCGGACAAGACTTGGCAACTGACCCACTAGTGCAAGATTACGAAACCTTTTCGGGAAGAGATAAATGTGGCTCATATGCACACCCATAATAGGCACAGACTCGCTCAGCGAGGTGGTGAGCCGAAAGCAGCCCATTGGTTTCGGCCACATTGCGTTTGCCATGGACCCACTTGGGCTCAATTGGATTGAGCCAGGGACTTTTGGTGGGCAGTTGGAAAGGCAAAATCCGTACCCCTTCGTCCGTTTGTTTGACAGCGAGGTTGTGTTTTCTGATCCAGGTGCGCACCATCTTACTCACATGCCAGGAGGCGTTGTCCCAGATGAGGAGCCACTGACGTTTGCCTTGTGCGGCCAATTGCTGACAACACCAGTCCAGAAACTGGATGGTGATCTCACTCACCGGGCGTCCTGTGACAAAACGAAGCCACATCTGCTCTCGCACGGGTTCCTCCGTGGTTCCGTTTTGCCAGAGGACACCATAGCAAGCCAATGCTTTTGGGTCAGGGTCATTCTTTTGCCAGGATTGCTCAACCAAACGGACTGGGTACTCTGGATCTTGCCAGGTGTGAAGGCGTGGAAGAGCAAATCGGCTCCACCAGACCTCGTCGAGGAAGCCAATGGCCCAATCAGAGCGGGGTTGAGCGTACGCGATCAAGCGGTCACGAGCCTTTTTTTTCGTGCATACTGCGGATCGGGGCTGGTAATCCAGTGCTTGGCTCGTTTCCAACTGACGCCCAAGCGCTTGAGCGCGCGGCGGACACTGGCAGCAGTGGTCGGGGCAGCTACGAGTCCTTGTGACAAGCAGATTTGCGCCACCAGTGGGAGAGACCAGAGATTGCGCTCGATCCCAAAATCGCGCGGGCTGCGATGGAGCAGATCGCGCAAGGCTGGCAGATTCTCGTCGGCAATGCTGGTGCGTAGCCGATGAGGGCGACAGGACTCCTTCTTGAGCACGTCGAGCCCCTGCTCGTTGAAGTCTTTGATCACATTGCGCACTGTCTGGTCGTCGCAGCCCAGCTGCCGCGCAATGGCGATGGCTCGCTCTCCACGGGCTGAAGCCAGAAGGATCTGGCAACGGCGTAGCACAAAGGCTGAGCCGGAGCGTAAGTGAGCCTCGATATGGGCTCGCTCGGATTCGGTGAGTGGTCGAATGAAAATGGGTTGCATACCTTCTCATATCGGCTACTTTCCTACTTTCTTTTGGACGATTGCACTAGCTGAAGGATTTCTGGGCATCGCCTGATCGTCAGGGTCTTTTGCTCCTCCTCATCTGGCAGATTGTTCTGCCCTTGACGCTACTAAGGCGTTCTATTCCTCTCTATCCACATTACTACATCATGTATATGAGCAGTGCCATCCCACAGACATTCTCGGGTTATTTTTAAAACAGCATAAGCACGCGTCGGGCTCCTCGTCATATTACTCGCGCTTGCTCTATGGCTCTGGCGAAGAGGGCCTGGGCGATCCGGGTATGGCCCCAGGGGAAAAGCTTGAGAAAATCGTCGGGCGGGAGGAGCTTGCGCTGGACGATTTCCCGCGCTATCTGAGAAAGGCCGAACGCAAGCTCAAGCGGTTGCACCGTCGCCTTTCTCGCACACAGAAGAAGTCAGCCAACCGCAAGAAGGCCAGGAAGAAACTTGCAAAAGGCTATCTCAAGGTCCAGAGGCAGCGTGAAGATTTCGCCAGAAAGACGGCGAACGCGCTTATCACCTCTCACGATCTGATTGCCTATGAACACTTGAGAATAGCCAATTTGGTAAAAAACCGCACGCTGGCAACGTCGATCAGTGATGCAGCCTGGGGTCGCTTTCTCCAGTGGCTCAACTCCTATGGATCGATGCACACCATACCAATTATTGCGGTAGAACCAGCTTTCACCAGCCAGGATTGTAGCGCCTGTGGGGCACGCGTCAAGAAGTCGCTCAGTGTGAGGACGCATATCTGTCCCTCCTGTGGCTTCGTGCTTGACCGCGACCACAACGCCGCGCGCAACATTTTAGAGAAAGCCTATCGTACTGTCGGGCAGACAGGAACGGGTGAGGCGCAAGCCCCACCGAACGCTTCTGGACAGACCGCCTCTACTCGTTCTGGTCGCAAGGCCAGAGCGGGCAAGCGGGCTGGATGAAAGAAGAATTCCCCTGGATGTATCCGGGGGAGTGTCAAAAACATAATCCGCATAACTACGACCGCTCTCTCTACAAGAAGTACAGGCAATTCTGCCTGCTTCATGTAGAGACGAGCGAACAGTGCTTTTTGCTACAAACTATTGACAGGGATAGAAGGCCACGGGGGCGCGGCGCAGGACGTAGACCTTGCGCTGGCGCAGGAGGCGCACGCCCTTTGGCGTCGTGTTATAGCGCACGTAGAGGTCGAGCGCCGCCCGGTCGCGAGCGGCCTCATATGGGCATGGCGGCAAACGCCAGTTGCCGAGCATGGCCCACATCTGCTTCAGGTAGGCCTCAAAGTTCTCTCCATCGCGGAAATACTCCTCGTAGAAGTACACCTTGGAGCTTACTGGGAAGAGTCCCAGCCCGGCGTATGTGCTTATAATCAACTCGTGATCTGTGTAGTAGTAGGGTGTATAGTGCCTGCGACCAAAGATCTCGCCCAGCGGATAGCCATCGAAGCCGCTGACAAACTCCTGCACTACCATAGCGTCCTGGCGTAACTTAGGTATAAATTGCTCATTAAAATTGGGTCCCCGGCGGCTAAAGACCAGGCCAAAGGTATCGTCCGGCAGACTGGCAATGGCTTCAGCATCGTAAATACTACCATGCACGGTAGTCACGTTCTTCAGGCCCAGGCGCTCAGCGCGCAGACCTGTAACCTCCAGCATTTCTTTGTTCTGGTCCAGGCCCCAGATATGCTTTACCTTTGGCGCCAGGCGGCAGAGGGTCTGGCCCGCACCGCAACCCAGGTCCAGCACATTACTCTCCGGCATAGCATACTGGTCCAGCAAACGATCAACTTCAGCGGCGGGATTCTCGCCATAATACTCGACGAGGGCGGGGGAGACAGAGGAGGTATAGCTCGTAAAGGCGCCATAGCGCTCGGCCAACTCGGCATCAAAATCAAACATGCATCAAACTCCAGCCATTGCTTAACACAGAGAGGGTGCAACACAACAGCCCTCCTGCCAACAGGAAAAGTAATAGCTCGCGGACACGCCTCATCTGTAGGGTCCATGCTTGCATGGACTCCTCTCCCAAACGACCCGCGAGAAATTATTCCACTATAGCCTCTCAAGAGGCATGCAATGACTAAAGCAGCACCGCGAAGTTCCAGCCTTTCAATCCGTATACCCAAGTATAACACGAAAAAAAACACCAATCGACCAGTTATATACGCACAAGTGCTAGTTGTCGTATCCCCCATTCAATTTCGTCGTCTCTCTCAGCAACTTGCGTGAGGACTCGTAAATCCTCCTCTATGCTATTGATCAGGTCAGGGGAGTAGTGTTGTTGGATAAATGGCAGATGTTTCCAGGATTGAATATTCATCCAAAACATCATCGCGGCTTGTGCCGTCGTCACTTTGACGGCCTGCACCCGATTTCTATGTATTTGAAGGGATTTGCTTTGTGTTAGCGCCTCTAACGATGGTCCTATGTACAGATTATTTGCTTGATGAGCTAGCATGGCCGCAACGATCTCTAGATACTGGGCAAGCAATTTATGCTGTGTATGAATCCATTCCGTCTCTTCTATAAACAAGAAACCGCCTGGTTGCAGTTGTGTAGCCCAACGCTCAATGATAGATTGGGGCAGTTGAAGGTGAGTCAGCAGGAAGCGGCAGTAGAGCAGGTTCGCCGGGCCGGAGGGAAAAGGTACAACAGTAATATCATGACAGGCAAACGAGATATGAGGCGCCGCAGTCTTTTGTGCAAAGGCGATAAAACTTGGAGAGAGATCCAGGCCAATCACTTGTTTTGCTTGAAGCGTGTTTGCAAGCAGGTGCGTTGTGCAGCCTGGTCCACATCCCAGATCTACCACAAGAGAGGGCGTCTCACCAAGGCACTCGCGCAGAAAGAGGCTTGTTGACGCAGAATATACCTCCGCGAGCACTTCTAGCCGCTGTCTGGCACGATCAGTGTGCGTAAAAGCGTAGGTCATCTATCCTCCTTAGAAAGAGAAAATCGCTCTATTTTCTGCAAATCATCTTATCACATGTTGCGGACTTGCTGTCCACAACCGTTTGCGAGGGCATCTCGAACTTGCTGGAGGAGCTTGGCATATTTAATGCTTTGCGGTGTTGTGGTGTCGATTTCAATTACCTGGCCACCAAGCGCCATGGGCGTAAGCTCCCCTCGCAAGAGCCGCTCTTTGTTGTCATCAAGCCATTCCAGGTCGCTGTGGCCTGCGTGGCGTTCTACGCTCTCCACCCGTGCCAGGAAGCGCTCCAGCAGGACCTGGCCATCGGCCTTACAGAGAATCTGCAATGGCTCAAAGTCATAAGTGCTTTGCAGTTGCAGGAACTCGGCGCTCCTCAACTCGGGACGCCCAAAGAAGCCCTCGATCAACAGCGGCTGTCCTGCGGCTAACAATTTACCGGCAATATAATAGAGTAGGGCGAAAGAGGCGGAGCCAAGCTGTGAGGGTAGCTCATTGTTGGCGCCTCCAAGGCCATCATGAAGGGTTTCAAATATCCCATCTCTGGAGAAGACTGGAAGATGCGCGTCCTCCCCCAGGCGCCTGGCTAGGGTTGTCTTTCCAACTCCAGGGAGACCATTTACAATTACCAATAGTGGCTTGCCCATATAAATCCTCACCTTCCTCTTAAAAAGTATAAACTTCAAGACCTGGATCAACCTCTTTTCAACCTTCCTCGACGCACTATATCATCGAGAGATATAGGTAGAGAAAGTATATGTCAAATTTAGGAGGAAAACACCGGCATTTTGCCCGATGCGCTCAGATTGACGTTTATGTTACGCTACAAGAATGAGCAAGGCCTCTCCCACCTGTGATAGAATGAAGCGAATATAGAAAAAATGTTCACCAGGATAGAATAGCAGCCAGGAGGGCAGAGATACAATGAGCCAACCCACACCAGATTCCACGACCAACCAGATTATCCTGCGCGATGTGATCGCGGACGACCTCCCCATTTTTTATGAGCAGCAGTTAGATCCCGAGGCCATTTATATGGCGGCCTTCACGGCCAAAGACCCGGCGGACCATGAGGCCTTTATGCGCCATTGGCAGAAGATTCTCGCCGATGAGAGCACCACGAATAAGACTATTATTTCTGGGGAACAGGTGGCAGGAAGCGTCTCGAGCTATCGAGATGAAGAGATGGAGGGGCCAGAGGTCACCTACTGGCTGGGCAAGTCCTACTGGGGCCAGGGCATCGCCACCCAGGCGCTAACAGCCTTCCTGGATATTGTGCAAGTGCGCCCCATCTTTGCCCGCGTGGCGAAGGATAACCTCGCCTCGCGCCGCGTTTTAGAGAAGTGCGGCTTCACCATCTGCGGCGAGGGCAAGGGTTATGCCAACGCCCGTGGCGCGGAGACCGAGGAGTTTATTCTCCGCCTGGAAGTTTGAAGCGCAAGAATCAGATAGTCTCCCATTCATTTTTGCCGTATGCTTGGCACATCTAGGGGCCATGCTGGCATGGCCTTATACCACACCTGAAACAGTAGGGGCCATGCTGGCATAGCCTATCCCCGCACAAGCATGAAGAATGGAGCTATCCTAATGCATAGAATCATCGAGCCTAAAATTCTCTATTTTGGCACGCCCGTCGTCCTCATCAGCACACGTAATCCAGATAGATCGTTCAATCTCGCCCCGATGTCCTCAGCCTGGTGGCTAAACCAATCATGCATGCTGGGAATGAGTGGGAGATCAAAAACGGTGGAGAATCTGCTTCGCGAGGGCCAGGGCGTGCTCAATCTCCCCTCGACCGAGCTTGTTGGCGCGGTCGATCGGCTGGCCCTCACCACGGGACGCAACCCCGTCCCTGAATCCAAGGCAGAGATCGGTTATCGCTATGAGCCGGATAAGTTCGGCATTTCAGGGCTAACCCCCATCCCTGCGGACCTCGTCAACGCGCCACTCGTGGCCGAATGCCCGATCCAGCTGGAGGCACAGGTCGAGCAGGTACACGCCTTTGACGAGCAGAATGGAAGCATCAAGGCTATCGAGATGCGCATTCTCCGCGTCCACATCGCGGAAGACCTCCTCGTACCCGGCGCAAGCAACTATATCGATCCAGAGAAATGGAGTCCCCTCATCATGAACTTCTGCGAGTTCTTCGGCCTCAGCGGCAAAATCCACCCCTCTCGCCTGGAGCCCGCCTTCTACGGCCTCCCACGCAAAACAGAACCAGCCACTAACATAGTTGCGCCAGCATAAACAAGAACAATAGCATTATCCAGAGGTATCAAGCGGGTTGTAGTTTCCAGGCTTGCCTGGTCTTTTCTCGGAGCGGTAACAATTGCTGTGGGTACAAGACCATGCAAGCATAGTCCTAAATTATGAATCCCGAAATTTGACAAATAACATTTGTGTTCTTTGCATCCTTATATTACCATACTGTTCCCCCTATGCACATCGTTCCTTTGACCGGTTTTTTCTACTGCTTTTCGCAGTATACTCTAGTTGAGGCTGAGGAAACGGTGTAGGCTCGTTGTCCTCTCCAGATTGAAACACTTCGTGAGCAAATTGTATACCCACACTATTTATGAGCAAGAGGAGTCACAATGACGGCAGGTAAAAAGCTGAGCTTTGGCATTAAAACGGTACCGCAGCACACGACATACGAGGATATGCTCCGCGTCTGGCAGGAGGCCGATAGTATCCCATCCATTGAACACGCCTGGCTTTTCGACCACTTTATGCCCCTGGGGAAGGATTTCACAGGTCCCTGCCTGGAAGGTTGGACGTTGCTGGCAGCCTACGCGGCTGTAACCAAACGCGTACGCCTGGGCCTGATGGTGACAGGTAATACATATCGGCATCCGGCAGTTTTGGCCAATATGGCAGCCACTGTAGATATTATTTCAGGGGGTCGCCTGGATTTCGGCATCGGCGCGGGATGGAATGAGCGCGAGCATAGCTCCTATGGTATCCCCCTTTACTCTACTGGAGAACGTATACGGCGCCTTGGCGAGGCATGTGAGATCATTAAACGGATGTGGACCGAAACCGCGCCAAGCTATGAAGGCAAATACTATCAAATTAAAGACGCTTACTGTGAACCCAAACCCATACAGAAGCCTCATCCACCCTTTGTTATTGGCGGAGCTGGTGAAAAATTGACGCTACGCATCGTTGCTCAGTACGCCTCTATATGGAACTTTGTCGGCGGCGACGCTGAAATGTTTCAGCAGAGGAGCGCTGTCCTCGATAACCATTGTGCCGCCATTGGACGAGACCCACAAACAATTCAGCGCTCAATACAAGTACTGGTCTATCCCGAAGACCTGGAGGAAACTCGCAACCAGGTACGCAGCTATGCCCAGGCTGGCGCGACACATCTCATCCTGAGTTTGCGCGCACCCTATCCAGAAGGTATCGTTCACCGCCTCGATGAGGAGATCATTAAACCTTTGAGAGCAGAATTTGAGGAATAGGCTTCGCAAGTAGATCCATAAATTCGCGCCTACGGCGTTCAAAGGGAAGGGGTGTGCGTGGTGGCGAACTGGCTCTGCCAGTTCGCCACCACGCACACCTCTTCCCTTAAGGTTCGCTGTGCGAGCCGAGGCAAGAGTAAAAGAGAACTGAAGGCCCTTTTAAACTGCTAAACTATCTTGACAAAATTGAGGACCCTGTAGAATTGAAGCGCTTGATGGCAGTCAAAACAATAGATGAGGTAGCGTTTTTTCGTGAATACGTGAGCTAGGTCGCTCTTGGTTGAATCGGCAAAGTCGACGCTCCCGCATCAATGTGGAAGGTACTGCCCGTGATCTGTGCGGACTCTTCAGATGCCAGATATATTACCGCATAGGCCGTATCTTCAGGTGTTTGGTGGCGTCCTAAAAGCAAGGTTTTCCCTATCTGCAAAAGATCCTCTTCGCTGGTTCCCTGGCTTCTGTGCAAGGCCAGTTCTCCCTCGCTCAGCACCCATCCAGGAATAACGTAATTGACACGAATCTTTTCTGCTGCATACGCCCCTGCCAATGTTCGTGTTAGCGCTAGTAGTCCACCTTTAGCTGAGGCATAGGCGACGAGATTAGCATGCCCTTGAATACCGTTGATCGAACCAATATTGACAATACTGCCGCCTCCCACTGCACGCATGCGAGGAACAGCATACTTACAGCAGAAAAAAGCGCCCCGCAAATTGATCGCCAGGATACGATCCCACAGGTCAGCGGAAGTTTCTTCCAGCGTGGCGCGAGGATACCAGCCTACATTATTGACCAGCACATCGAGTTGCCCATAGTTGTGCACAGCCATCTCTATTAACTCTGCACAATCCTTCTCCTCCATCACATCTACTTTTTGGAAGATCGCTTCACCTCCTGCTTCACGGATAGCGGTTGCAACGGCCTGTCCCGCATCCTCCTGGATATCTCCAATTACTACACGTGCTCCCTCGCGTGCCAGCATCTGGGCGCATGCCCGTCCAATCCCCTGAGCCGCTCCAGTAACGATGGCCACTTTGTCCTGGACTCTTTGAACCATCATTTTTCCCCCTTTTTGAACAGATCAATGCCTTCAACAGTCGGTGTGATTATCGGTATCCCTCCTGCACGAGCGATAAATGAAGTGTTCCAAAGGCCAGTCTGAGACGACGGACACAATGGCAACGTTCAGAAAAGTATACCTGATGAAGAGCGGTTTTCCCAGGCTCTGAATGGTCAATTCCTATCATAGGTCTACTCATTCTGCTTCTCTTCAGTCAGCAAGCTTTCCAGGGCCTGTTGTTTGGCTCCTGTAGAGGAGGAAAGATCGTAATGGCTCCGCCTTACGGCATCCGCGTACCTTTCGATACTGCCTTCGGAAAAGCCCATCGCAATATTGAACAGAATCGGGAACTCCTGGTGCATTGTCCTCCTTTTTCAGCATTGCATTTCGTCAACCACATTTTTATTGAAGCATATCATGTGGATGTAAGGAGGTGCTGTGGAAAACCTGAGACAGCGCTGAGAAGGCTTCTCTCACTGGTAATTTGGGTGCGACTTCGACCGATTTTGAGAGGCCATGTAAGAAATCGGCGTCAATCATAGGAATCGATCATTCATTTGAGCTGCCCCCCTCCTTCTGGCTGAATGAGCAAGCGGCTTAAGCCGACGGCTACCAGGGCACTACTTCCCACCAGGGCCCATCCGAGAGCTGAAGGAAAGGCCAATCCCAGGAACGTGCGAAGTGGCGCGAAAATGAACGCAGCGGCTAGTACAACAACCGAACCACCGACCGCGGTCAGCACCGAGGGGGTAAGTGTCCCCTCAGCCTGCCCTGCGTCAAGCGTCTGCGCAAGCTGGGTTATCACCACGCTGGCAAAGGCCACAGAGCGAGCCTGTGGCAAGGTACCCGTCAACCGGGTGATGAGGTAGGAGAACAGAGACGGTAGTGCTGTTGCAAGTCCACGACGCAACACATCAAAACGCAAGGTTCTGTTAAGTGCGCCCTCGCCCTCGCGGCTAAGATGAGCAAGTCGCCGATGCTCAGGCCCCTGAAGCGCGACAGCTAGCGAAGGGAAAATATCTGTGATTGCGTTCACCGCAAGCATCTGGGAAGCGGTAAGCGGGGCACTCAAACCAAGCAGGCTTGCGCCAACTACCAGCGCGAGTTCACCCATGTTGCCTCCAAGTAGCAGCCCCAGTGCACGCCGAATATTACGCCAGAAACTACGTCCCTCGACAAGTGCTTCCACCAGCGTAGAAAAATCATCGTCAGTCAGGACCAGGTCGGCCGTCTGCCGGGCGACCTCTGTTCCTCCAATGCCCATAGCAACGCCAACATTGGCTAAGCGCAACGCGGGTGCGTCATTGACTCCATCACCCGTCATGGCAACGACATGCCCACGACGTTGCAAGTGTTCAATGATGCGCAGTTTATCTAAAGGGGTTGCACGCGCGATAACGGCTGCCCGCTCCAGGCGTCTGTCGACTTCCTCATGAGGAAGATCGGCGAGTTCTTTCGCGACCAGGACCTGGCCCTGATCCACCAGCAAACCCGCCTCTCGCGCGATAGCGCGGGCCGTTGAGGGATGGTCACCGGTAATCATGATGACGCGTACCCCCGCCTCATGACAGCGCTGGACCGCCGGGAACACGGTTTCACGCAGTGGATCACTGATGCAGACGAAACCGAGCGCCGTCAGGTCTTGCGGGTCTTCAAGTAAACTGGCGCTGCTTCCTTCAGCCACCATCAGAACACGCAAACCGCGTTCCGCCAGGCTCTGGGCCCGTGTGAGCAGATCCTGTCGCTTTTGCGCGTCTACTGGCAGTTTTTCACCATGTACCAGCATCCAGCGACAACGCTCAGCGAGCACCTCCGGCGCTCCTTTAAGGCAAGAACGCCCCCGCGTCACGGTGATATGGAAAGAACGGACTGGGTCGAAAGGAAGTTCCGTGCGATGCTCGACATAGAGTTCATCGCCTAAATTGGCATCCAACGCTCCTTGGATGATCGCCACGTCAGTTGGATGAGCGCGCATATCTGGCGCATCTGGATGTGGGCTGGCGAGAGCAGCAGTGGACAGGACCTGTCTCAACGCTGGCGAGAGTTCCCCTGGCACACTCGCCTCCTGCTGCATGTCAGCAACCAGGGTCAACATCAGGCGTCCCTTGGTCATCGTACCCGTTTTATCGGCACAGGCGACATCCACGCGTCCAAGTGCTTCAACAGCCGAGAGCCGTCGCACCACCGCGTTATGACCAATAAGCCGACGCGCTACACCGGCCTCCCCGACCCTGGCAAGCAGGGGGAGCCCTTCTGGGATTGCCGCCAGGGCTACCGTGACTCCCGTGGTTATGAGCGCTGTCAGCGAGCGCTTCCAGAGCAAGCCAGCCCCGATGACGAGCGTCCCACCCGCCAGAGAAAGCGGCAGAAAATAGCGCAAGATCTGAGTTAAGCGAACACCAAGTGGATTGAGCACTTCTTCTTCAGCAGCTAGGGCGGCCTTGAGGGTCCCCAGCCTGGTTTGGCGCCCGACCGCTACCACCACGGCAGACCCGGTACCAGAGGTCACATCGCTCCCCTCCAACAAAATATGATTCGCATCCGCCAGGCCGTGCGAGCGCTTTGGTACCGGAAGCGATTCGCCCGTCAGAGCCGCTTCGTCTACTTCGAGTCCCTGGGCAGTCAGTATGCGAGCATCAGCCGGAATACGATCCCCAGGTGACAGCAGCAAGATATCTCCTGGCACAATCTCACTGGCGTCCACCGTCATCGCCTGCCCATCGCGCAGCACCCGCACACTCGTTGTATCCAGATGTTGCAACGCTTCAGCAACCTGATCTGCCTTCTGCTGTTGCCAGGCACCTACGGCGATATTAAGGAGAATCGTGCCCCCTATCAGAAACACGTCGCCAGTGGCTCCCAAGAAGAGCGAGAGCGCCGCTCCCCCGGCCAGAATACCCGTCAAGGGAGAGCGAACCTGTTCCCAGAGCGCTGAGAGCAGGCGGCGAGAAGGCACAACCACTGGAGCCTGGCGTCGCCGTTGCTCCGCTTGCGCCATCGTTAGCCCTGAAGGGGAGGATTGCAGCGTCTGGAGGACTTCCGCGACGCTTCTGTGTCCCCAGCGCTCAGGATGTGGATCGACTAGCGTCGCGAGGGCGGATCTGGAGCGCTTCCCCCCTCGTAAACGTAACCAGCTAGCAGCAATTGCCGCGAGCGAGGTCAGATGGACTCCGCGGGAAGCAACCTTCAATGCAGGTAGACCACGCAAGCCCCAGAAAACACCGATAAGATTAGAGAGGAGAGAGAAACCAACCGCGTCACGTACAGCGGCATCACGGCACGCACTCGCCTCAATGATCGCGACGATCGCCCGTAAATCGCCTGCCACCAGGTCCGCGCGTGCTGGCAGGCGACTGCGACCATCGCTGAGTCCAATCGCCAGATCGCAGGCGGCAAAACCCGCCGCGGCAGCCGCGTGGTCAGAGACAAACGCCACCGTCCCCCCTTGCTGTTGCCGGGCACGAATGATGGTCGACGCGTCATCTTGATTGAAAAGTGCGACACGCGCGCGCTGAGCAAAGGCTTCAACCGCAACCTGATCGCCAGCCGCAAGGACGCCAATCTCAACACCATAACGCTGGCAGGTCTGAACCAGCAAGTCGACCCCCTGTGCCAGGCGCGGACGAAGCGCGAAGATCCCAAGTGGCTGCTCGCCGTGTTCACGGCGTAGCACGAGGACATAGTAGCCACGCTGGCGCAAGTTCGCGATCTTTGGCCACGCACTCCAATTCTCAACAGGACCCAGTGTATAGCCTTGCCCGTCAATCGTAGCCGTAGCCACCTTTCCATCAAAAGCGCCCAGGGTTGCGGGTAGACAATTCACGTCATTGAAGATATCGCCCCAGGGAGACCCGGCGGCCATGGAGACGCTAGCGGCGTGGGCGAGCAACTGCGCTACGTCATGCGTCTTTGTCAAAGGGAAGGCGCTCCCAAGCTCCAGTCCATCGGTCAGCAGGCGTACCCCATCGAGTAGCAGCAATTGTGGAAGACGAAGCGTCCGCTCTTTGCGTGTACTGACCACCGTCACTCCAGAGCGTATCAAGCGCGCATAAGCAGCGAGATCGGCGGTATCCTGGCCGATAGACGCTGTGCGAGGATTGACCAGGAGGAGCGCCACCAGCGTCTGATTCAAGGAGCGTGTCAAAAGAGCAGTTATGCCTGCGAAGGCAAGCACGCATGGACCCACAATCTGCTGATAGCGATCATAGGAGGTAGGAGCCAGGGGAGCCGGACGAGGTTGAGGAGTGAACGCGTCAAAGGAGGCTGCACCCTGAAGCTTGAGCGCGAATGGACCACCATAGAGCCGTACTCCCGCGGGAATGCAATCACCCTGAAGGACCGTAAAAGGCATACCATCACGTCCGATGCCGGTTCCAGTTCCTGATATGACAAGAGCAGCCAGAGGAGTACGCTCACCTGCTTCTAGATGTATCAGGGCATCGGGTTGGTCCGTTGGCGCGTTCGCCATATGCTCCAGGTAACGTTGCCAGGTCTGCCGTCGTGCCTGTGTGGTAGTGAGGAGGCCCAGCGACTCCGAGCCAATCACGGCCAATCCAAGCGGACTATTCGCCAGTGACAACAGAAGGATGCTGGGCAGACTGACAAGGAGATCCGCAGCCGTGCGTCCTATGAGCCTGCGTAGCCCATAACGCACCACAGGAATGCCTTGAAGGATGCCGATGACGCTCGAAACATGCACCGCTGTTTCAGCACCGGGCAGAGTCTCCTCGGCCCCAAGCAACCGGCGTGCCGCCAACATGCCCAGGCCAAGCGTTGAACCCAAAAAGCGCGTCGCACTTTGCACGAGCGGCCCCGCATCAAGAGGATAGGTGGGGCTCGATTCTCCTGGAAGTTCTGGCAACTCCAAACCTGTCATTGCCGCCAGAATATCATCCAGTTCGGCCTGATGCTCCTCAAACTCTACCAGCACACGCCCGGTTAAGAGGCTTACCTCTGCTCGTATACCTGGGAATTCAGTGAGTTTCTCCAGTACACGCTGAGCCAGGGAGGGGTCACGCTCCAGGCCACGAACGGGAATGCGTGTGCGCACAAGCCGGCCTCGCCGCTCTGTCACAGCATGCGAGCGTGGAGCCGCTTCTTGCGCTTCCACTATGTGAATTTGAGCCAGTTCAAGCTGGCTCACCGCCTCAAGAATAGTCTGTTCATCCGTGACCGTGGCGTCAAACTGGATCAGCACATTCCCAGTCAGTTCATTATCCTGGACACGCTGGACTCCCTGCATCTGGCGTAATCGCGTTTTTGCGACACGCCTTTCCTGTTTTGACCATCCTGGGAGATGAACACGCACGCGACCTGGAAGAGTATGAAGAATAAGAGGCTCTCCAACAACGGCTACGCTCATACACATTCTCGCTTTACTCGTTCAGTATCATTTCTTCGCCAGCAGGCGAAGATGTTGCGCTTCTACCAGGATATCCTCAATATCCTCTTGTAGATAGGCTCCAAACCGTTGGGCCTGAAATAGAGCACGCTTACTTATGTTGCTCAGTTGCTTACTCGTGCTATCAACCACGGCTTCGGCTCTCAACAAGGCAGGTTGAATGCGATCATTATTTACTGCATCGCTATTGGTCGGCTTGTGCGCTTTAGCCTGGACGTGATCCATAGCATCAGCCTCCGCGCGTGCTGTCACAATGGCCTGCTGAATACGTTGACGGGTTAGTGCGGCGAACAGTCCAATACGCTGTCCTATTACCTCGAAGGACTCATCAGCTCTTGCGATCGCCGATCGCCCCGACATCTCCCCTGACTCCTTGCGCATCATAGTGTCCATTCCTTGCCCGGCATTGATGGTTTTACTGCCGCCTTGTCAAGAGGGGTAGGCCCTCCCGCGGCCGCGTCACCGACCTGCTGGCCCTGGCTTCCTGCGTTCTGTGTCTGCTGTGCTGCGGTAGAGGCGGCTACCTGCATACCACGCCCCAGGCCGCGGGCAAATGAGGTCACCACATCACCTGCAACTAGCACACCCGCCGCTCCATAGACAAATCCTTTACGAATGACTTTGCGCACCTTGGGAGAGAAGAGAGCAGCAGCAATTATAGCAGTAGTAGCAACTTCGGGTTCTAAAAAATCCTCGGCATCCATAAGTCTATTCTTCCTTTCGCTTTATCATTCTTCGGGACAACTGAAGCAGGAGGAAATCTATATGAACATCATATATCCCCCTTGAATAGATGCCTTTAGCTAACGCGATGTGCAAGTTATTTGGGTAGTGTGTGGGGCGTGCTGGCGGCCTCCGGCCGCCAGCACGCCCCACACACTACCCATGCGAGCGCCGCAGGCGCGAGAAGCCACGCAAAAAAGTTGCACATGGGGTTAGCTAGAAGAACTTATAGCAGGTTATGCCAGAGGGGCAGGAAGCATGTGCATTGAATATGAGGAATACGATGAGGAGAGACATAACGGTTGGGAAATCAAGCGTCCAGGCGAGCAATAGATTGCTCGCCTGGGTGTTGTTCTGCCTAATCTATCAAACCTATCCATTCGACAATCTGACAGCACGCCCACACAATCTTGAGGAATTGCGTGCCTTGTTCGACGAGTGTCACCCAGGGGGCTGGCTGGCTGGTGTACTTGGCGGGCTCGACGACGTGTTCCATGACCGTATCAGCAAATTGCAATACCTTATCCACGGCATTACCCTCCTGTCCGATGCTGGCAACGTCCCCCCTGTGCAAGAAGAGGGGAGAAGCACCTTATGCTGCTCGTTTTCCAGTACTACTTGAAAGATGGCCACAGGCAAAACGAACAGCAAAGCGACAGTAGAGCATACACACGCAGAAACTATCAGTTTGTGAACGCTTTGCCTGTAGAACGATACCAATACCTCCTACAACTGGGAGGTTGACTACTATCACCGTCCATACAGACGCATCTCCTTTTTGTTGAAAGGCACTATTTCACCATCTGCCAACGCTTCGTTCCTCCCTCAAGGAAGAGGGATATTCACACTTGTCATGCCCCCTCAGTACCCGCCAAAATTCTCAAAGAAACGTTGCTGTTTCTCATTTAATTATAATCATCCACAAATCATTATCATCCCTAGGGCTTCATGCCTCCATATTGCTGAGTATGGAAATTGCGGAAAACCTGCCATATAGAAGAGACAGTCAGGAGGGGAGCCCGGCAGCATAGAGGATTCCACCCCAGAGGTGGGCACGGAACAGAGGCTCAGCGAAACTTGCAGACGTGTGACCCATGGCAGTGTACCATGCACGTCCACCATCAAAGGTGTGATACCAGGAAATGGGATGATCACCATTCATCTCGCCACCTTGATACGAAGTCTCGTCAATGGTAAGCAATACATGCACATGACTGCGAGGATTCGATCTGAAGTTATACTATTCATCGACACGTGCCCAGGATCGGGGGAGCTTCGCAGTCGAGGAATGATGTCTCTCCTCAACCGTGAGGCGTGCCTGCTGAAGGCGCGAGGGATGACTTTTGAAATACGCACCAACCAGTTGTCCATACCAGGGCCAATTATACTCAGTATCACTGGCCGAATGGATACCAACATACCCACCACCCGCTCGTATGTAGCCCTCAAAGGCCGCTTTCTGCGCAGCATCGAGGACGTTTCCGCTCGTGCTTAAAAAGATGATAGCTCGATAGCGCATCAGATTGGCAGGTGTAAACGTCGAGGCATCCTCTGTCGCATCGACAGCGACCTGCCGCGCCGCTGCCATTTGCTTGATACTGGCAATGCCATCGGGAATGGAGGCATGGCGGAAGCCCGTCGTGCGCGAGAAGATAAGTAGGCGGACCTGCGAGCTGGCCGGAGTGTCCTCTCTGAGGCGATTATGTTGCAAGGATGTTAGGAAATTTTGGAACTCCATCACTTTTGGTGATGCTCGATTCCTGTGATATACTCACGTGTAATATCCCAATAAAGTAAGCGTTTGCTTGGAGTTCATCATCCCGTGGTTTTTTCCCCTTTTCTTCCTCTTTCAGATGGCCTTGTTCTTGATGAGGTGAGAGTGCTGCATGACTGTTTGACAGTCCTTGTTCGCTCAACTGCCTCTTCATCGGCTTGTCCACGCTGTTTGCAACCAGCGAAACGTATTCATAGCCATTATCGACGTACCGTCGCTGATGTTCCAAGCGGCGGACGTCAAATAGTTCTTTCGCTCGTCGTGCGCAAATTCTTTTGTCAAACGATTGATTGTCCTCAGCGCATCTTCACTGAGCGGCTTCCCGATCTGGTTCGCCCTTGGGCAAGGACAACACTTCGTTTCTGTTCAGCTCTAGAGACCATCGGTTTTGCGGCGGGTGGAGAAGCAGGTGCTGAGCTCGCCACCCTCTTGGGGATGCCAACCTCTCCGGCAACCGTCCTGCGGCGGCTCAAAGCCGTACCGACGCCGGTCGTTGAGACAGTGATCCATGTTGGCATAGACGATTGGGCGTTTCGACGGGGACGACGCTATGGCACCATTCTGGTCGATTTGCAAACACATCGAGTTATTGATCTGCTTCCTGATCGCTCGACCAAGACCGCCAAGGCGTGGTTTCAAGCTCATCCAGAAATTGTGGTCATCAGCCGAGACCGAGGCACCGATTATGCAATTGCTGCCACTCAAGGCGCTCCACAAGCGATCCAAGTAGCAGACCGCTGGCACTTGATTCGTAATCTGACCGATCTTCTCCAAGCCTTTCTGGCCCGTAGTCGCCCGGACGTCCGACAAGCAGGGAAAGAAGCGGAAGAGGCTGTTGTCCAGGACCTTCGGCAGGAATGGCGGCCCATTCCCATTCCCGCGACGGAACAAATCTGTCTCTCTCGACGCGCTGGACGCCTCGATCAGTATACGCAAGTCTTGGCTCTCTCTGAGCAAGGATTACCCCCCAAACAGATTGCTCGGAAGATGGGGCAACCCAGCGAACGCACGATCAAGCGTTGGCTCGCCCAAGGAGCGTTTCCCGAAGCGCGACAACGGCGCAAAAAGCGTAGCCGCTTCGATGCTTATGCACCCTACGTTCTCAAACGTTGGCAAGAGGGCTGCCACAATGGGACGCAGTTATGGCAAGAAATCCGAGCGCTGGGCTATCCTGATTCCTCTCGCATGGTCAATCGCTTTTTGGAGCCGCTGAGGAAAGGCTTTGCCACCGTCGAGAGTCTCTCCCGTTTCTCTGCAAAGCCAGCCGTTTGGCTCTTTGTCCAGGAGCCGACCTCTCTGAGCGAGGCTGAACAAAAGGAGATTGCTCTCTTGTGTCAAAGTAATCCTCTCATTGAGGCCGCCTATCGATTAGTCCAGGATGCGCGTACATATGGTTCGTACTCGTCAAGGCGAGCAGCTTGATACCTGGTTAGCGAAGGTTGCATCCAGTTCTCTTCCTGAGTTCCAAAAATTTGCATCGGGCATTGAGCGAGACAAAGCTGCTGTCATCGCAGGACTGACGCTGCCGTACAGTAATGGGTTGGTGGAAGGACAGGTGAATCGCCTTAAGCTGATCAAAAGGATGATGTATGGCCGTGCGAGCTTCCCGCTGCTTCGTCAACGGGTGCTGCATGCTGCCTGATTTCTTAAGAGAGGTTCCACGTGGAAAACATACGCATTCGACAGGCTCAGGCCGCAGATCAAAGGGCTGTTTGGGCCTGTGTTCGCGCAGCCTATTCCAAGTATCTTGTTCGCATGGGCAGGGAACCAGCTCCTCTGCATGCCGATTACGAGGCGCTCATTGCACAAGGTGTAGTCTATGTACTTGCAAACGAAGAAGAGGTGCGAGGAGTCCTGGTGATGATGTCATGGGAGAGGAGTTTGCTTGTGGAGAATGTCGCCGTTGACCCACGTTTTCAAGGGCAGGGATTGGGGCAGGTGCTCATGGCCTTCGTTGAACAGCAGGGGCGAAAAGAGCAGTTAGATGAGATTCGCTTGTACACGAATGAAGTGATGACCGAAAATCTCCGCTTCTATCACAAGCTTGGATTTGAGGAAGATGGGCGGCGAGTAGAAGATGGTTATCACCGAGTCTTTCTGCGGAAAGGACTCAGGTGAGCATCGACTTCCTCAAATGCTTGTCGTGACCTCGGCCAACAGGCATCACCAAAAGTGATGGAGTTCCATTTTATGCTTCCATCTTCTGTCGTAGAGTCTCAACAGCATGAGCTTAATGGCATTATCTCAGGAGATGTGACGGATCCTATTAATCAAGGAGATACATACTAGGTATTGACAACGTGTGCGAAAGTAAGTGAGAATAAGTAGAGGTACTCAGTCGTACCGTTTGCCAAGCAGGTGGATGTCAGCGTGAAAACAGTGCAGCGCTGGGACCGAAAAAGCAGGCTCAAAGCCAAAGGAACGCTTTCTGGGCGTCGCTCCTCTCATGAGGTCGATCTGACCACGGCGCTCAACCTTCCGAAGCCGCCAGCCACTCGCTGAACGATCGCCACTTGCCGGGTGTCGAGTCCTGCTCAACTGGAATTCCCGCAAAGCGGGAGAAAAGGCGCTCAAGGATGAAAACCGCGCACAAGATCCGGATGAACCCCACCCCTGAACAGGTGGAGTATCTCAAACGAGCCTGTGGCACGAGGCGCTTTATCTACAACTGGGGACGGGAGCAGTGGGAGAAGCAGTATCAAGCGTATAAAGCTGAGCAGGAAATCGTTCCTGAAGAGGAGCGCCTGCTCAAACCGCCACATGCCCTCGCACTCAAGAAGCAATTCAACCAGATCCGGGAGCAGGACTATCCGTGGACCTATCACGTGACGAAGTGTGTGGTGGAAGGTGCGTTCGATGACCTCAAAAACGCCTACGACAACTTCTTTGCGGGCCGAGCGAACTACCCAAAGTACAAGAAAAAGGGGAAGTCGCACGAGTCGTTTTATCTCTCCAACGATAAATTCACCTTGGGAAGCCATTGGATCTCGATTCCCGGACTTGGCCGCTTCATCCTCGATCAACGCCAAACGAAGAAGGACCGAGGCAAGCTCTTACGCAGACTGGGAACGGTGAACGTCGCCGAAAAACTGCGCTTCGTCGAAAAGGGGAAAGCCACCACTCCCACGAAGAAGCGAAACACGCGCAAGCACGTCGTGTGCGAACGCGTCAAGATCCTGGGGGCGACGGTCTG
The DNA here is from genome assembly GCF_000178855.1 of Ktedonobacter racemifer DSM 44963. Lineage (GTDB taxonomy): Bacteria > Chloroflexota > Ktedonobacteria > Ktedonobacterales > Ktedonobacteraceae > Ktedonobacter > Ktedonobacter racemifer. The sequence goes on from NZ_ADVG01000003.1 coordinate 884,535, forward strand.
CTGTGAAGCGGGGCACTGGTACGTCTCCATCCAAGTAGACATCACACGGGAGCGCCCCACAACGCCCGAAGCAGTGGTGGGGGTAGATGTGGGCGTAAAGCAAGCTGCTGTGGTGAGCGATGGGCGCAGGCTTGAGAACCAAAGGCCTTTAGCGCTCCATCTCGAGAAACTCGGCAAGCTGCAACGCCAACTCAGTAAGAAACAGAAGACGAAAGACCCGCAAACCAGGCGAACCGTGTTCAGCAGGAATTACGAGAAGCAACGACTCAAGGTAGCACGCAAGCATCAGCAGATCGCCAACATTCGGCGGGATGTGCAGCACAAGTTCACGACCGAACTGGCGCGAACCTGTGGGGCCATCGGCATCGAAGACCTCAACATCGTGGGGATGATGGCCAACCGGAAGCTCTCGCGTGCCGTGGCCGATGCCGCGATGGGGCAACTGTTGCAGTTCCTCAAGACCAAAGTGGCCAACGCCGGGGGCGGTCTCTTCATCGCCTCGCGCTGGTTCCCTTCGACCAAACGCTGTTCGTGCTGTGGGCAGGTCAAAAAGCGCATGCCGCTCAAACACCGCACCTATCAGTGCTTAGCCTGTGGGCTGGTGATCGACCGGGATCTCAATGCCGCCTTGAATTTGCTGTGGTTCGCAACACAACAGCTTCGCCAGCTTCATGCGTAAAGCTGGCCGTCCTGGAGAGTGGCTACCGCCGGACGTAAAATGCCTGGGGAGTTGATGTGAGACCAAAACGGGAGGGCCGATCCAAAGGTTCCCGTGCGCTGGCTATCGACGATGAAGCAGGAAGAACTGACCGCTCGGGGGTGTTTACACACGTTCGATTATGAGAAAGGTAGCAGGATACTTATCTGCCTCTGTCACGCAAGTGAGCATTCCTGTTCATCTAGAACTGAAAGAGCGAAATAGTGCTCCTTGGTTGATGTCAAACATTAGGGTTAATAGCACTCAGAGCGCTTAAACCCCCAGGGCTTGTGAATTATTGCTGAGCGACGCTCCTGGGAAGCAAGAAGCGAAAAGCAAGATGAGGATGAGAAGCAAAGTGGCGTCTGGTCGCAGCAATCTGAGAAGACCCTTGACGATGAATAAGGGTGATCGCCAAATTGCGGAACGTTGCCAGGATCTGAGGTGCCTGCCCAGAGCGCAAGCGAGAACGATCCTCACCAAAGGTCATATCGCGGACATAATGGGAGGAGTTCTCGATACTCCAGTGTCCCCGTACTAATGCAAGTAAGCGCTGGGGGCTGGCCTCAAGAGCAGTCAAAGGCGTGATGAGATAGACCACTTCGTGGCTGGTTTTTCCCGTTTTGCGAACCGTGACGGTTCGTGTCAGTTCGGCCACTTGCTCGATGAGTGGCCAGTCAGCCAGGTAGGAATTCATTTCGGTGCTCACACGGATAGAACGCTTTTCAATCCGTCCTCGATGCTGATCAAGCGTGGAGTCTTGCGCAAAAGAAGCATGTGGATCGGCGAAATAGGCGGTGAGATCTGCGTAGAGGGTCGGCTGATTGTTTTTGACGGTGAGAACGGTTTTGCCACCCAAGGCATCCACGCACCTCATGAAATCCTTCTGCGTGTGCAAAGCGTCTGCGGTGAAGACGCGTCCATCGACAGGCAAGCAGGGCAAGAGGGCCTGTGCGACTGGGATTTCATTCGTCTTCTCGGAAACGGCAACTTGCAGCAGTGTTTCCTGGCTGTGATGTGCGCGAAAGGAGAGCAGATGGGGAGCAGAATGTTTGTCCGATCTTCCCCCACGAACCGTCTTGCCATCTAAGGCAATGGGATCATCGAGGGTGGCTTGCAGAGTCCGACGTATCCAGTCCGCCAGGGCGCACTCGATCTGTTCGGCATCCAGGCGCGGGAGGAGTTTGCGGTAGAGTGAATCACTGGGGCACAGGAAGCGACGTGGTCCGAAGAGTCGGATGAGCAGAAGACGTTGATCACGACACCACTCTGCAACTGCCAGGGTCGAGTCACAATTGCAGAGGAAGCCCGCTACCAGGCAGGTCAGCACGTACGCCAATTCATAGCGCAATCCATGCTTGGAACGGGGATCTGGGATGGTGGCAAACACTTCGTACAAACTCAGCAATGGTTGCTTTTCCAATAACTGGTGGCGAGCATCACTCGTCAGTGAAGGCAAGGTCAGTGACAATGCAGTAGAATAAGACATCGGAGGCTCCTTCTTCTCGATAGATCGGTTTGGAATGTCTATCGTAGCAGATCTTGGAGTCTCCTGCTCTCAGCAATAATTCACAAGCCCTGCTTAAACCCCTAAACTATCTTGACAAAATGGCCTCTGGTCATATATGGTACAGCTATTAAATACAGCTACTATGTAGCGTTAACACAAAAGAATGGAGAATCACATGCGCCAATTCAACAAAACAAACAAGGAGATGAAAATGAGAAAAGAGCACATACAGAGGATTCTACTGAATGACAACAGCGAACATTGGGATCGTCGCGCACGTAGACGCGGGAAAGACCAGCCTGACGGAGCGCATACTGTTTGAAACACACGTCATTGACGCCATTGGTCGCGTTGACCAGGGCAATACCCAGACCGATTCACTAGACCTGGAGAAGAGACGAGGCATCACGATTAAAGCCTCGGTCGTTTCCTTCTTTATACAAGATAAAACGCTAAATAAAACCCTTAAAATTAACCTGATTGATACCCCCGGACACGCAGACTTTATCGCCGAGGTTGAGCGTTCCTTCAGCGTGCTAGATGCGGCGATTCTGGTGATATCCGCCGTGGAGGGGATTCAAGCGCAAACCAAGTTCCTCATGTCCCTCCTCACAAAGCTTGGTATCCCCATGATCATCTTTATCAACAAGATCGATCGAAGCGGGGCGCAGTCCCATACCCTCGTCAAGCATATCAAGGAGAAGCTCGCGGAATCGGTGCTTCCCCTCTATACCCCCGAAAATCTCGGCATAAAGCAGGCCTTTATTGTCGAAAATAGCTTTAGCTACGCCAAAAATCCAGCCTTTATGGAGGAGTGCATCGGGCTGCTCGCGCTCAACGACGAGGCCTTCCTTGAGGCTTACGTCAACGAAGAGCAAGTGGCAGAAGAGCAGGTCAAAGAGGCATTAAAGAGCCAGGTCCGGGATGCCAGACTGTACCCAATCTTCTTTGGCTCAGCTATGACCGGGATCGGCGTCGCGGAACTGCTCGCGGGCGTCGCCACCTTCTTCTCAGAAAATCCCAAATCAGCGGATGGCCCATTATCCGGGGTCGTTTTCAAGATTGAGAAGGAGGCATCGGGCGAGAAGATCGCCTATGTGAGAGTATTCTCGGGCAGCTTGCATGTCAGAGAGTATGTGCCTGTGAGCCGAAAAACCAGTGAGAGCGAGGTCGAAACCCACACCGACAAGGTGAAAAAGCTGCATGTCTTCTGGGAAGGGAAAACGCTTCAGTCCTCTAGCGTCGAGGCGGGCGAGTTCTGCAAGGTCTGGGGACTGAAGGACATCAAAATCGGCGATGTCGTGGGGGAGTGGTCCGGCAGCATCAAGGACCTGCATTTTGTGGCCCCGCAAATGGAGGCGCGTATCGAAGCCAGGCACCAGGAGCAGAGTCACCAGCTCTATCAAGCCCTGCTGGAACTTTCGGAAGAGGATCCGCTGGTCAAGGTGCTACAAGATACCTTTCATCACGAAATCTACCTGCGACTCTTTGGAGAGGTACAGAAAGAGGTCGTCGAAACGATGCTTCAGGAAAACTATGGCCTGGACGTGCAGTTCTCAGAGACAAGGGTCGTCTGCATCGAAAGGCCTGCCGGGACTGGGCAGGCCTTGGAGGAGATGGGAAAAGGAGGAAATCCCTTCTATGCAACAGTTGGCTTTAGAGTCGAACCAGCGCCCCCTGGCAGCGGCATCAGCTATAGGCTAGAGGTAAAGCTGGGCGCGCTCCCCCTCGCCTTTCACCGGGCGATTGAAGAGACAGTCTACGAGACCTTGCAGCAAGGGCTCTACGGCTGGGAGGTCACCGATATTGCCGTGGTCGTGACACACACCGCCTACAGCAGCCCTGTCTCAACGGCGGCCGACTTCCGTAACCTGGTGCCACTTGTGGTGATGGAGGCACTCTCCCAGGCGGGTACCGGGGTCTATGAACCCCTGAACCAGTTCGAGTTAAGCGCCCCCGTCCATGCTATCAGCCAGGCGATGTTCAGGTTATCGGCACTAAAAGCAAGCGTTGAGAGGCCAATCCTGCGCGGCGAAACCTTCCTCTTGACGGGTACGCTACCCGTGGCAACGACAGAGGAATTTAAAAGAAGCCTGCATTCGTTTACCGAGGGCGAAGGCATTTTTCTGACGAGGCCCTCCGGGTTTCGCCAAATAGAGGACGCCTTCCCCACCAGAAAGCGCGCCGACTTCAATCCCTTAAACCGCAAGGATTACATGCTGCACATCCTGCACACGTATTAGAAAATGTGTGTTACAAAGACATTGCCCGGTCCAGGCGAACCTGGACCGGGCAATGTCTTTGTAACACACATTACTATTTTTCCCTACAAACGCCAGATTTTGAGGTTGGAGAAGCTTACCTCGGCGGGGCTGCTTTTGGCATAGGCGGTCAGACCAAGCGTACCCTCTGTATAGGTGCTATCAGAGAAAGTATCCACAAATTTTCCATTAGCGTATATATCGAAGGTCGATTTATGCGCAATGATCATGACTGTATTCGTTTGCTCGACGCCTGTTTTAAGATCTTGCGAGCGAGAGCCTGATAGCAGTGAACGCTTATATTCACCCCCACTGTAGATCTCAGCAGTATAGGTTCCTTGTGTGGTGTAAAGAAAGGTATAGTAATCGCCAGTGCCTGGATGACGGAAGGAGAAACCAGCTCCTTCACCCTGTAGGATCGAAACATCGACTTGCATAGCAAAATCGCTATAACTTGTCTTCTCAATACATGTGTATATGTACTTCAATTGCGTTGTTGTTACATGATATGAGCCATCTTTAAACGCACAGGCAAAGGGATGACTATCAGAAAGTGGTGCGCTCTCCTTCCAGGGACTTCCACTTGCGCTATCTAACGCCGAGGTTGTTGTCGGAGATAAGGCCTGCACCCCGGAGTAAAGAGAGTTGGGATCATCCCATTGAAGGGCTTGAACGGCCTGGTTTCTCTGATTGCTCTGGGTGACAAAATAAGTGATGCCACCACCTAGAAGCACAACCAGTGCGATCACTGTCACCAGCGTGACGATGAGAACAGTCTTGTTACGACGGCGAGGCTGAGTTGGCGCCGCCCCGGCGAAATATGGAGTGTAGGCGCTCTGCGTGGCATATGGATTGTTGGCATTGGGTGGGAAACCCGGCGCGGGGTAGCCAGCATAGGGAGTACCAGGGGCGGGTGTTCCCGGCATGGACGCGTAAGCCGTCGCGGCAAGCGGAGCCTGGGCATTCTGAGGCAGACCCGCATACTCCTGGTACATAGCAGGCGCCACATACTCCTGATAAGATGAAGGTGTCTGAAAGGCCTCGGTCGGCTCGGATGCCGCATGGGATGCTCCCTGCTCCTGGTCGAAAGGAGAACTTTGAAATACCTCAGATGGCGTAGGCACCGCCTGGGGAGCGGGTGCAATCGAGGTTCCACACTCTGAGCAAAACCTGGCTCCCTCAGGCAATTCACTATGGCAATTCTGGCATTGCATAGATGTTCTGTTCCTTCACAAATAAAGACATGCGTGATGAAAACTCATCCACATGATTATGCCATATATCTGTTTGCTTGTATAGAATGAAGAACATGGATTTTCTGCAACTCAGGAGGCTTGCTATCGTAAAGAAGTGAAAGATTAATAGCTTCCTATTGTATAAGGTGGAAATTGATGCAAACAAAGACGCGTCTACTCATTGGCAGCGCGATTGGAGCAGCAGCGGGCATTATCGTTGGTGGCCTGAGCGCGCAATTGCAGGGAGCCACAACGCCGCTGATAGGCATGGGAATTGGCTTGCTATCGGGAATACCCCTGGGCGCACTCCTGAGCATTGTTCCGGCCGAGGCATGGATAGCATTTGGCGTTATCATGGAGTTACTCAAAGCGGTCGTGGAAGTTCTAGAATGCTGTAGTGTTTTTGCCGTCTTCTTCATAGGCATGACGGCTGTCCTGGCTGCGCTCCTCTTTACGCATCGCGTACTGCTCTCCCTTGGTATTGGAGCAAGTATGATGGCCTCCTTAGCACTAACCTTATTATTTGCCGTGCTCGTGGAAAAGAGGCACCACGCACAACTAGCGTAGACAAGGAACTTATACTTTATGAGCAAGCAAACTAGCAAGCCACAATACTGGCACTGGATCATGGGAGGCATTACCCTGCTGGTCGCACTCTTCTTTCCTCCAATAGAGCAATTCTGGAGAATACAAGGCTTTATTTGGCAACTGCTTGAGCCATATTTCCGTATCGATTTTTACACTATATTGCTCTTATTGTTTCCGCCTTGTGCTCTTACCATCTGTATGATCTGGTTTTGGAGGCGCCAGATGTACTGGCATCCTACGATTTGGCGTGGTCTTTTAGTGGCGCTAGAGGCACTTCTCGTTGCACTCCTGGCGACAGCTGTATTCAACATAGCCATTTTTGTCATCCCTTTCCTAGGCAATGGCTGGGGAATGGCCTTCGCACTCTTCAATGCTCTGCGGGCAGGTGCAGTGTTTCTCGTCTTTTCCCCTTGTCTACTCCTTGCGGCGGCAATAGTAGCACATCTTCAGGCCTCATCGTTTTCCATTCCTCGTCCGTGATGTACTTGGGTGTTTGTATAAAGCTAGTGGCTTAAAGCCCATGCTTGCATGGACTCTGGCGCAAGAGAGGAAGAGGAGATGATTCAGCATCCTGCCTTCAAAGTGGAGGAGTGGAGCGTACGCGAGACAAAGCTGCATTTTGATGTCCTGGCACAGACGGAGTCTATTTTCGCGCTCTCAAATGGGCATATCGGGCTACGCGGAAACCTGGACGAGGGCGAGCCTCACGGGCTACCCGGCAGCTATCTAAACTCTGTCTACGAGCTGCATCCCCTCCCCTATGCAGAGAGCGCTTACGGCAACCCTGAGTCCGGGCAGACGATCATCAATGTCACCAATGGCAAACTGATCCGCCTGAATGTTGAGGATGAGCCATTCGACATTCGCTATGGCACCATCCATAGCCATGAGCGCGAATTAGACTTAAGAAATGGCATCCTGCGCCGCAGCGTATGCTGGACCTCGCCCGCCGGGCAAACGATCAAGGTGACCTCCACCCGGCTGGTCTCCTTTACCCAACGCGCTATAGCCGCGATCAACTACGAGGTCGAGCCAATAGACACACCCATGCGCATCGTGCTCCAGTCCGAACTGGTCGCCAACGAAGAAATAACCTCAAAACAGGACGATCCACGCGCGGCGAGCACGGTTACCAAGAAGCTGATAAGCGAGGAGAACCACGCCAAAGGGATGCTTGGGCTGCTGGTACACCACACCCAGGAGAGTGGCCTACGCATCGGGACGGCGATGGACCATGTGATTAAGGGGCCAGAGGAAATGGCCGTTGATGCCGATAGTTCGCCCGATATCGCGCGTTTAACCATCACGGCCAAGGTGAAACCGGGCGAGAAGATCCGCCTCACCAAGTACATCGCCTACGGCTGGTCGAGCCTGCGCTCACGCCCTGCCATCCACGACCAGGTCATTGCCGCGCTCTCGGCGGCGCGCATGACGGGCTGGGAGGGCCTTCTGGAGGAGCAGCGCGCCTACCTGGATACCTTCTGGGGCAAGGCCGATGTCGAGATCGAGGGCGATCCCCAGATTCAGCAGGCGGTGCGTTTCGCGCTCTTCCACGTCCTGCAAGCCGCGGCCAGGGGCGAGCGCCGCCCCATTCCCGCCAAGGGTCTGACCGGTCCCGGCTATGACGGGCATACCTTCTGGGATACCGAGATCTTCGTCCTGCCAGTCCTGACGCTCACTCAGCCCTCAGCGGTAGCCGACGCCCTCTACTGGCGCTACTCTATTCTGGATCAGGCCTGCGAGCGCGCACGGCTTCTTGGCCTGAAAGGTGCGACCTTCCCCTGGCGCACCATAGCGGGCGAAGAGTGCTCTGGCTACTGGCCTGCGAGCGTCGCCGCCTTCCATATCAACGCCGATATCGCCTACGCAGTCGTGCACTATGTAGGGGCCACCAATGACCTCAAGTTTGAGGAAGAGGTCGGCCTGCCCCTGCTCGTGGAGACCGCCCGGCTCTGGCGCTCGCTTGGCTGCGAAAATGCTGAAGGCCAGTTTCGCATCGATGGCGTGACCGGACCCAACGAGTATAGCGCCCTGGCCGACAATAATGTCTATACGAATCTCATGGCACAGCTCAACCTGCGCGCCGCCGCCGAGGCGGTCGAACGCCACCCGAAGGCCGCGCATAAGCTCGGCGTCAAGGATGAGGAGGTCAAGAACTGGCTTAGTGCCGCTGAAAACATGTTTTTGCCATATGATAAGCGCCTCAAGGTGACGCCACAGGACGAGGCCTTTACGAAACACGAGGTATGGAACTTCTCGCAGACGAAAAAAGATGAGTATCCTCTCTTTCTCCACTACCACTATGCCCATCTCTATCGTAAGCAAGTCGTGAAGCAGGCCGATCTCGTGCTTGCCATGCAGCTCTTCAGCAGTGCCTTTTCCGCCGAACTCAAGGCACGCAACTTCGCCTACTATGAGCCACTTACCGTGCGCGATTCCTCACTCTCAGCAAGCACCCAGGCCGTGCTCGCCGCCGAGGTTGGCCATCTCCAGCTCGCCTATGATTACCTGGGCGAGGCCGCGCTCATGGATCTGTATAACCTGGAGCATAACACCCAGGATGGCCTGCACATGGCTTCACTGGCTGGAAGCTGGACGGCCCTCGTCGCGGGCCTGGGCGGCCTGCGCTGGCAAGATGGCTCGCTCTCCTTCGCGCCTCGCCTGCCGGAGGGACTTAAGCGCCTGGCCTTCCGCATCCGCTTCAAGGGCCGCTGCCTGCTCGTCGAAATCAAGCCAGGCGAGGCTAGCTATCGCCTGCTAGATGGCGAGCCCCTGAAAACCTGGCATCACGGCCAGGAGATAACGGTCTCCACCAAAGAAGCCACAACCCGACCCATCCCCTCTATCAAAGCCGGAGCACCACCCAAACAACCCTCCGAACGCACACCCGCTCACCGCGAGCCGGGCGGCTCAAAGTAGAAACGTGATTGAGGGAGTACCCTGACTGTTGATGCGTTCGCAGTTGGTACGTTGGACTCCTACAAATTGTAGAGAAGGACACCACCAAAGGTTCACAATGACACCCCGACGGACGAACAATTTCCTCGGAAAGATGGTAGTACGGTAGTCCAGTACAGCTTGCTTGTTCCTCGTAGATATCACATCATTTCATTATACTTCTGTATGTCAGAGCAGGTACGCATCTTCGCCACCAGGGATTGGGACACGTGAAAGGGATAGGGTGCCACCATATGTCCAATGCGAAACAGAGCAAACGTCTCACTCTCGCGTCGAGTGGCACGCTCCTTACCATGCTTGAGACGCTACCAGGTGCCTTCTTTTTTATCGATGATGCTGCGACGATTGTGTATGCCAATGCGAGCGCGCAGGCGATGCTAGGCGCACCACTAGAAGCACTTCGTGGGAACAACTTCTGGCGCTGTGCCCCCTACCTGGTGAGCACCACGCTCTACCAGGCCGTGCGCAAAACGAAACAGGCCCGAGCATTGACCGAAGTGGAGTATGTTTCTCCCGTCACCCAGGCCTTGCTGCACGTGCATCTCGCTCCAACCGTTGGGGGGCTTACCTTACAGTTCCACGAGGTAAGAGAACCAATCTGGCGTCAGGAGATATTTCCCCAGGGCGAGCGCCTCTGCATCGATGACCTGGACGGCTTGCATACCAGGATCGGGATTCTGACACCCGAGGGAATCGTGTTGGACATCAATGCGGTCCCCTTAGACGACGCGCAGGTCCGACGCGAGGAGGTGATTGGCAAACCGCTGGCCGAGGCCCCCTGGTGGTCCTCTTCTCCTGGCAGTCAAGAGCAGCTGCGCGCAGCCATCGCGCGAGCCAGCACGGGAGAAACGGCGCATTTCGAGGCTCAGCTTTGCCCGAGGGAAGGAATAGTCCTTTCCTCTGAGAGCGTGATCACCCCTCACCTGGATGCGGATCACCAGGTCGAGTACCTCGTCATCGCCGGCATCGACATCACCGCGCGCAAGCGAGCCGAAAGAGAAATCCATGCCCTGATCGATGCCATCCCCCAATTAGTCTGGACCGGGCGACCAGACGGCTATGTTGACTCGTATAATCAACGCTGGCGGGACTATACCGGCCTGAGCACCGAACAGGCTCAGGGGAATGGGTGGATGCAGTGTACGCATCCTGCTGACCGCCAACGCGTCCTGGAGGTGTGGCAGAACGCCGTTCAGACCGGCAGACCGTATGAAACGGAACAGCGCCTGCGCCAGCACACAACCGGAGAGTATCGCTGGTTCCTGATGCAAGCGGTACCGTTCAAAGATGCGCAAGGCACGATCCTCAAATATATTGGCACCTGCACCGACATCGATGAGCAAAAACGGGCGCAGCAGCAACTCAAAACAAGTGAGGAGAACTGGCGGGGGCTGGCCGAAACGGTGCCGCAGTTGGTGTGGACCACGTCGCCAGATGGCCGGGTTGAGTATTGGAATCAACGGTGGTATACCTATACTGGTTCCTCCCTTGAACACGCATTGGGCCATGAATGGAGCCAGTTTTTGCCCCCTGACGAGTATCAGCACACCCTGACGGTCTGGCATCACGCGCTCGAAACAGGTGAGCCCTATGAGATCGAATATCGTCTCAAGGAGGGCCAAACGGGGGGATATCGCTGGTTCTTAGTCCGCGCCATGCCGGTGCGCGATGACACCCGCCAGATCGTCAAGTGGTTTGGCACCTGCACCGACATCGATGACCGAAAACAGGCCGAGCAGCAACTCAAAGAAAGCCGGGAGCACTTGCGCGTGCTAGCCGAAACGGTGCCGCAGTTGGTGTGGAGCACAGGACCGGACGGCTTGACGGAAGACTGGAATCAACGGTTTGCGGACTATTTCCAGGCGACGCCAGAGCAATTACGAGGGTATGGCTGGCGTCAGTTCCTGCATCCCGAGGAGTATGACCACGTGCGCGCCGTCCGGGACCGCTCGCTGGAAACGGGTGAACCCTATGAGATCGAATATCGTCTCAGGGAGGGCAAAACGGGCCTCTATCGCTGGTTTTTAGCTCGCGCCTTGCCGGTGCGCGATGAAGCAGGCCAGATCCTCAAGTGGTTTGGGACTGCTACCGACATCGACGAGCAGAAACAGGTCGAGCAGCAGCTCAAAATCAGCGAACAAAACTGGCGGGTGCTGGCCGAAACGGTGCCACAGTTGGTGTGGACAGTACGACCCGACGGTCAGCACGAGTACACGAACCAGCGCTGGCATGACTACACCGGGTCCACACTTGAGCACATGCAAAGCGACCAATGGGCTCATCTCCAGTTCATCCATCCCGATGATCGTGAAGACACCCGAGCGCTCTGGCAGCATGCCCTGGACACGGGAGCCATGTATGATCACGAAGAGCGTCTCCGAGAGAGCCAGACGGGCCTCTATCGCTGGTTCTTAGTCCGCGGCATGCCGGTGCGCGATGACACCGGCCAGATCGTCAAATGGTTTGGCACCTGCACCGATATTGAGGACCAGAAATGCATCGAGGAAGCCTTGCGTCAGAGCCAGGAGCGCATCCGTGCCCTCATCGACTCCAATATTATCGGGATTGTTTCTGTCGAAGGAGAGGAGAATGTACTGGTGGAAGCGAATGAGGCGTATCTTCACATGACCGGCTATACCCAGGAGGATGTGCGCAGCAGAACGCTGAGCGCGGAGAGCACCACTCCCCCAGAACAGGCGCCGCTCTTCCAGCGCGCGCTCCAGGAGATAACCGCACGCGGGCAGCATACGCCCCTTGAAACCGAACTGGTGTGTAAAGACGGCAGCCGCCTGCCGGTGTTGGTGGGAGGCGTCATCTTCCAGGAGCGTCCACGCCTGATGGTCTCCTTTGTGCTGGATAACTCGGCGCGCAAGGAACTGGAGCAACGCAAAGATGCCTTTATCAGTATGGCCAGCCATGAACTGCGGAACCCGCTCGCCGCGTTAAAGATGCAAACCCAACTGGTGCAAAAACGGCTGGAAAGGCAGTCCCTTCACGAGGCTGCCACAGCGCTTTCCCGGGTGGAGGGGCCCGTCAAGCAACTGGAACGCCTGATCGGAGAGTTACTGGATGTCTCCAAGATCCAGGCGGGCAGACTGGAGTATCGGCAGGAGACGGTCGATCTTGATGCGTTGCTTCATGAGGTGGCCGACACGATGCAGCAGCTCAGTACGACGCATACCATTGTGGTGCGCGGTGCGGCACCGCACTTACTCGTCGGAGACAAAGACAGGCTCGGACAGGTCTTCACCAACCTGATCAGCAATGCCATCAAGTATTCTCCCGACACCGAGGCCGTCGAGATTGACCTGAGTGCCTCCGAAGAGACGGTCACGATCAGTGTGCATGATCATGGCCTGGGCATCCCACGAGAGCAGCGCGACAAGATTTTTGAGCGGTTCTATCGGGCCACTGGTCCCAGGCAGAGAGCGATCCCCGGCCTGGGCATGGGACTCTACATTGTGGCGGAAATCGTCAAACGTCATGAGGGAACCATCACAGTGGACAGCACCGTTGGGAAAGGATCGACCTTTACGGTGACTCTGCCCTGCAAGAGGGATACTTGAGCGCGGAAAGGTTATGCCAGCGAGGTCATTTTGCTCCTGCTGCGCTATTTCTTTCAAGAATTACGCTATCGCTGGATAAAAGTAGGCGCGTACGCCAGTAGCGGGCTCGCTACTGGCGTACGCGCCTACATCTGTGAGGGAAGAGAGCTTCCCTCGCTCTGGATTAGCCGTCGCTGTCGTTGCCGCTTTGCGAGGCGCCATTGGGCGTGGGATAGGGAACGTTCGCGCCTTTGATCGCGTGCCAGAGGATCTGATTCAGTTGATCCATGGGCATGCGATCCTCTTGCGAGAAGTCCATCTTCGCGGACTGCTGCGCGCCATAGGTGGTCGCCGTATTGAGCTGGGTGACGGGAATGCTCTCCGGGCTCGCATCGTAGGGCGCCAGGTTGGGTTTGTTATTAAAGAGACGCCACATAGGCATCGCGTTCGCGTCATACTGGCTGAGCGGGTGCAGACCCAGGATCAACTCCATCGTGCGCACCATCGCCGCTGTGTCATAGAGCGTATGATCGACGCGGGAGCTGGAACCCGAGGTATAAGGGCTGATGACCAGCGACTCCGTACGATGCGCGTCGACGTGGTCCGGCCCGTTCTGCGCGTCGTCCTCGGTCACAAAGACAGCTGTATCCTTCCAGTACTTGCTATGGCTCAGGATATCGATGACCTGGCCAACCGCGTTATCGTTCTCGGCTACCGCTGCCTGGGGCGTCAACTTACCGGGCGTCGTTCCCTGCGTATGGTCGTTGGGCAGGCGCAGCAACTCCAACTGGGGCAGATCGTTTCCAGTCACAAACTGATTAAACTCGCGCTGCCACTCCGCCACACGGTCGGTCTCGCGATAGTTGCTATCGAAGGTACGGAATTTGGGGTCGAAATGTCCAACCAGGTTGGGCGTGACCTTGTCATTTACCGTCCCGGCCGGGAAACAGAGCACCTGACCAGCAGGAATGGTGACACCCGTATATGAATGCGCGATGGGACCTGCGCAGGTAGACGCCTGACTCTCGGGAATCAGTGTCGGAGGCGTGCTCGAGAACTGGTAGAACTCGCCGTAGTCGCGATATGTCACCTTAGCCTGGGCCGCTGAATCCCAGAGGTAGCCACCGGGCGAGAGGTTGATGGAGCTGCCACCCTCAAAGTCATAGGGACGATTGCGCCCCTGACCAGGCGAGTAGTCCTGCGGCCACATCTTCTCGTTGTAGTCGCTGGCGTTCGCCGAGCTCGCCCAGTTATGACCATCGGCGCTCACCTCGGCGTCGGCGTAGAAGTTATCAAGCAGGCCAAAGCGCTCCACCAGGGAGTGCAAATTGGGCGTATTATTTTTGGGGAATAGTGTTAGATTGGGATCGTTATCACCAAGTTTCTCATCGCCAAAGACCTGGTCATAGGTACGATTCTCTTTGATGATATAGATTACATGTTTGATGGGCGACGTTCCGCCGGGCAGGGGAATAGGATTGCCGGGGTTGCGCTCGTAGACAGACTTGTCCTTCTGGTGATCGTTGCGCGCCACCTGCTGGGTATAGAGCGCCAGTTTACCCTCGCTGGGTACCTCGATGCTCGACAGCGTACCGACAATCATACTACCTGAATAATTGTTGAATGTGCAGTTGCAATAGCCATCATTATACCCATTCACGGCATCGATGATGGGCGCATTCTTGCGCGTAGGATTGGGCGGATAGCCCTTCTTATTATTGGGGCCAGCTCCCAGACCTTTACCATTTGTCACATAGAGCGTGCCACTGTCGCGACTGACATTGACGGATGTCGGATACCAGGCAGTGGGAATGCGGCCCAGCACGGCGCTGTCGTCGTCCTTAAGGTTAAGCACTACGACCTCGTTGTTGCCCGCGTCAACGACATACAGGGTCTTACCATTCGGCGTGATTGCCAGGCCCTCGGGGCTGCTGCTCAACGGTGCCTTGGCGTAGGGCGAGACCGAAATTCTCCGCACCTCTTTATAGCTGTTGGTATCCACAACAGAGACCGCATCGCTATTAGCATCCGTTACATACAGGCGCTCGCCATCCGGCGAGAACACCATCGCGGTTGGATGCTGACCAACGCCAATCGTGGCCTTGACGGTCTTGCTACTCGCGTCAATTACTGAGAGCGTCGCGTCTCCCCAGTTAGAGGCATAGATGGTCTTGCCATCATTACTAACCAGGGTCGTATATGGATATCCGCCAATCTTAATGGTCGACGTGACCACTTTCGTCGCGGTATCGACGACCGAGATCGTATTGGCGAGGTTATTCGCGACATACAGAGTCTTCCCATCAGGGCTGACACTCAAGCCGGTCGGGAAGGGATTAGCCCTCAGTGTTCCAATGACGACATCACCTGTGGATGACAGCACGCCATTAGGCAGGACACTAAACGTATGCACCACATCCTCGCCGCCGCCAGAGGCGTAGACGTGCTTGCCATCGGGGCTATAAGCCAGTCCCACGAAGACGCTATGTGGGGCGTAGTAGGGAACGCTTTGAATGACTTTGTTGTCTTTGGTCGAAATTACCTGGAGCGACTGAATACCCGCGCCGCTGTTCACCACCAGTAAATAGCGCCCATCCGGTGAGAGAACCGAGTTCAGCGGGAGATCCCCTAGCGGGAGCTGTTTGCCAGCCGGAGTAATCGTCCAATTATTGATGAGCTGCGTTTTCCCATCATGTGTTCCTGGCTCGCCATTATCATTCCAGACATGGCCCGCGGCAAAGATAGTGGAGGGAATGATAGTCAGAACTAAGAGAAGCGCTACAACAACAGTTATACGACGATGCTTGCGTACAAATTGGCTCAATTGCTGCATACGCGCATTGCGATTTTGCATGCACCCTACCTTTCTACTGCTATAACAAGTAAGTGCCTATACGGAAACCTGAGCGCGCTTGTCCCCGAATGGGGGAAGCGCTAGTCGCGAGAGCGACGTTGGTTTCCGCATAAGAAGTAAGAGTGGTTGCCGGTTCGCCCTACACAGCATAATTGAGAAGTTTTAAATCAACATTCATCGAATATTAATTGTTTGTAAAATATCTAAATAAAATCCCAGCTGCATTTCACCCTAATTTCTTTTATTTAATAATTTATAGCTATATAAATAACCAATCCCTTAATTTATTGATAAGCAGGATCGATGCGCGCCTAGGGCGCTCAGAGTAAGAGGGGGAAGGGAAGAGGTTATTGCGGACTTGTGTCCGCAATAACCTCTTCCCTTCCCCCTCTTACTGAAAGGACAGGCACGAGATAGGGCATGTATAGCTGATCTTCACCAGCTAAGCAGTATTATATACTGCACGAAATTGTTATAATGGCGTTCAGTACGTATTTCTTGCTATTAATAAGGAGCAATCTCGTGTCTATTACACGCTCTCCCTTTCGCGGCATGGTTGATGTGCCGCGCATCCTGCCCCCCTGGTCGCTGCTATGCCGCTCTCCTCTCGCCACGTGGTTGACCTGCCCTGGCGCTTGAGTACGCCTCTCATGCAAGAGGGACGTGACACCGTTCTCTGGGAGGACGCACAGGGGCAGGTCCTAGGCTTCGCGGCCTGGCAGTATTACTGGGCCACGCTCGACTTCTTTATCTTGCCGGGACCCACGGCACAGCAGGTTGAGCAAGATATCTTTGCCTGGGCCGAGGAGCGCTTTCGTGAACTGGACGAGGAGCGCGGACGGCCTCTCCCCTACTGGGTCGAGTTTCGCGATGACGACCTGGCACGGCGCGAGCTAGTCGAGGCATGTGGCTATCTGCTAGATGAGGGCGATCACTATGTCGCGCTTGAGCATCCGCTGACAGATCTCCCGCCGGTCCCGGCCCTGCCCGAGGGCTTTACCCTGCGACAACTCGCGGGCGAGCAGGAGGTTGCGGCCTATGCCGAGCTTCACCGGGCGGCCTTCGAGAGTACCTCCATGACGCCAGAGTGGCGGGCGCGCACACTCCAGATGCCCCAGTACCGACCCGAAATCGATATTGTAGTGAGCGCGCCCGGTAGCGAGCTGGCGGGCTTCTGCGTTGGCTGGCTAGCACCTGAGCGCGGTGTCGCCCAGATCGAGCCACTGGGCGTCCATCCGCGCTATCAGCACCTGGGCCTCGGGCGCATCCTCCTGCTGGAGATGCTGCACCGCTTCCAGGCGCACGGAGCAGAAAAGAGCCTCGTTGAGACAAACCTTGAGCGCACCGCCGCCCGCAAGGCCTACGAGTCGGTTGGCTTCTCCCAGGGTCAACTCGTCTACCGTCAGGGCAAATGGATGACAAATGTGTAGGGTTCATGCTAGCATAAACCCTACAACTTAACGGCTGCTACAAACAGGCATTGGAGGTACGATGTCCGATACACTTACGACAATTCACGGCGTTCAGGTTCTCGTCTGCGCGCCAGAGGGAGCGAAACTACGAAGCGAACAGGATGCCGTTGAACTAATTGGCGAGACATTTCAGCAAGGCGTGGGGTGGATCATTGTACCAGTAGAGCGCCTTGAAGACGATTTCTTCCAGCTCAGGACCCGACTCGCAGGTCACTTCATTCAGAAATTCGTCACATACAGGCGCCACCTTGTAATCCTGGGCGATATATCTAGATACACAGCTCAGAGCCGCGCATTCAACGATTATGTCTACGAAACGAATCGTGGCAACGACGTATGGTTTCTGCCTGATATGCAAGCACTCGAAGACCGGCTAAAGCGTATGCAGCAAGGTTGATACGTGAACAAAGCCGAGGTAAGCAAAGGTTATTAAGAGGGGGACAGATCTACTTATCTCCAATCAATGAATGCTTGCTAGATTGGTTTCAGAAGTTTTCCTGCGGTGAAGCACAGGACGCGCGTTTGATGAGGGGGGGTGGCAAGTTCAATACGAACGCTCTCGACCGGTTCACCAGCTATTAAACGCAACAACAGCTTGGTCGCGACACGCCCCATTTCTAATAGGGGCTGGTGGATAGTCGTCAAAGCAGGTGTCACCCATTCCGCGTAAGGCATATTGTCAAACCCAATCACACTCATCGCTCCTGGGACCGCTATGCCACGCTCAAATAATGCTCTATACACGCCGAGACACTGTTCATCACTCCCTACAAAGATAGCTGTAGGCATTTCTGGCAACGCAAGGATCTGCATCATCTCTTGATATGCCTGCTCGGCATGAAAATCAGCAAAACGGATCAGCGCCGGATCAACAGGGACGCCTGCTTCTTGTAGGGCGTGACGATATCCAGCAATCCGATCTTGTGTGCAAGGATGGTCAGGCAGACCCATCAGGGCCGCGATACGACGATGGCCCAGAGATATCAAATACTCGGTCGCTAGTTTTCCACCAGACCAGTTCGTCGCACTCACCGAAAGATCTTCTGGTCCCAATTCTCCAAAGGGATCCACGACAACGAAGGGAATTCCACGACGGCTTAGTTCTTGTAGGTAGAGAGACCGCTTATCAGCGAGAACCAGAACGGCTCCATCGACCGCCCCTTCAGAGAGTCTCTGCCGCCACTGCTGCTCACGTTCTCTAAGGGCATGGGTTGAGGCAAGCACCATGCGTACCTCTGTAGGCAGGAGGGCCTCTTCGACCCCGCGCAAGATCTCGAACGCATAGTAACTGTTCAGTTCTTGCCCGACGAGAAAATCGATTTGCCCGCTGCTTCCTTTTCTTAGCGAGCGGGCTGCTTTATTAAGCATGTAGCCTCGTTCCGCCATCACCCGCTCCACACGTTCACGGGTAGTTGGAGCCACGTCCGTGCGTTGATTAATCACTTTCGAGACCGGGGAGCCACCCTGGCTGGCTGGTTGATTGCCGTACGCAAACGTTACCAGGCAATACTCCTTGTGGGCATAAGCATTATGGCCTGTGGGGTCTTTTTTCTGACACGCATAGCGCCTCCAACTAATCTCCTGGAGATGATCATCTGTATGGTTTTGGCTGGACTTGGCATTGGCTCAATTTTCTCCGTACTCTATCTCGCGGCCCAGAACGTGTTGCCATTGACACAACTAGGCGTGGGCAGCGCGGTCATACGCTATCTCGGTCAAATTGGTTCAACGCTGGGAGTAGCTCTAATAGGCGCTGTAGTCAACCAGTCTCTCATCAGTTCTGGCAAGCAAACAACTGCGACATTCATGATCGCTCTCCAGCATGGCTTCCTAACTGTTCTGGTCTTCTGCGCTATCGCTCTGCTAGCGGCCTGCTTTCTGAAAGATCCTCCAGCCACGCAGCCGCCAGGTGATAACTAACCAGTGGAAGGCCCTGGCGTCATGCCAGGGCCTTCCACTGTCTGTCACCTTATGAGATGTAGCCCTTTATAGATGAGTGGCAAGCACATCTTTTTGAATGGAGTCCAGGCTAAAGAAGGTTCCATCCGTACGCAGGTTATCCTTAATATAGTTCACAAAAGCAATGGTAAGCTGATCGGGATTCGACCTGGTATAGACACGTTCAATGGCCCAGAAGGGATAGGCGTTTGATGCAACCTGATCGAGAGTGGGTGCCTGGTTATCGATCTCGATGGTCACTATGGTAGAGGCGTATTGCTTCTCGTTGGTCGTACCCAGGTCCGCGTATCCAATGGCGCCATCTTGTTTGCCAACCCGCTCCAGAACCGTCTGTGTGCTGCTGTAGGTCTGAGCCGGTTCATTCATCTTCTGCCCTTTCATCACAAAGTTGATGAAGGCATGACGAGTGCCAGATTCATCGGAGCGCCCAACGGTAACGATTGGTAGATTGGCTGGTTGGCCACCTACATCCCCCCATTTCTTGTAGGTGCCGTTATAGATTTTTACTATCTGCTGCTGGGTCAATGAATGAATGCCAGTAACCTTTTTATTAATGAACATAGTAAAGACGATGACCGCAACTCTATGCTCTTGCAGACCAGTATAAGAACTATAGGGGGGACCAGCCTCCTGAGGAGTAACCTCGGAGCTAGCGATCTGAACGGCACCACTTTTTAGATCGCTCAAACTATTAAGGCTCGCCTTACTCTCCTGGTTTATATGGGCAAAGAGACAGGTCCTCTGATAGCTACTGACCAGGCCCTTCATCGTATCATTAAACGCGGTGGAGCTATCGATGTTAATCGTTCCGGATACACACTGGCTCAGAGGTGTTCCATAGATGATAGAGGTAACGGTAGGCATGACCAAGCCCGGCAGTAGGCAGATAAAAAGGGCCAGGAACCATGTGCGCACCAGGGATATCCTCTGCGCGTTTCTCATGGGCGTGATCTTGCCATCGTTCATGCTACCAAAGACCTTCAAGCCCGCCTTTTCGCGCGTCACAATCTTCAGGTTAACAAGTTCTCTGCGTTTGAGCGGTAGTTTAACAATTTCGACAAATTCTTGATTTTTCTTGTCCAGCTTGATAAAGCTACGTAGTTGCTCTGGCGGAAACTTATCTGGTGGCGCAACATCATGAATTGAGCAACGAATCAGCGATTTGGGTGCGAATTGGAAGCGGATCGAGCTCTCGTAGTCATCCCTCTTTATATCTTCATCACCGGTATTCTTCAGGCGCACCATCATAACGCGCGCTTTATTCTCCTGCCGACCATTAACCATCAATTTAATGTCGTTTTCGCCCCTGTCCTTCTGATTGTTCAGCAGGCCAACATCCTCGATAATCTCATAGCTGAGGCGCTTACTCTTCGTCAGGAGGAAACCCACAAAAGATGGTATCAGGATCGGAAGCATCACACCTAAGATCTGCAACCAGTTCGCCCAGCGAGGATCACCTAGTTGAGTCAGGCTTTGCAACGAGGGATTTACAGATGGTTCCAGCAGTATGCCCACGAGCAAACCGATAAAGATGGCGAGAGCAATTATGAAGCGTGGATGCGCGAGCAAGAAGTCATCCACCCCGGTGAGGATGCGCGTGAAAAATGGCGGCGATGCGTTTGAAGTGCCCCCTTTATCCTCATGTATCTTCGTGGGATCCCACGGCTGGGTAGAATGGGCAAGCATGGCCGGTATAAGCGCCTGCAAAGCGGACTCCTGGTCTTTTTGCAGAGATGCATGATCCGCCAATACTGGCAAAGAGGCAAAGCGTTGGTCCAGTCCCTTCACTGGCCGCATAAGGACAAGGAATATTTTCCCCCTGCCCTCTTTGTGCCTCTCCAGAGCGCTATTCATATTCACACTTCGACTATACGAAGAGGATAGAAGTTCCGGGCACATAGCAAGCAGAATGATCTCCGTCTCGTCCATGTGAGAGCCATCCTGCTGATTTTCGCCATTGACGACGTCTTTAATAACCTGGTTGAAGCCACTCTGATGAAGTTTCTCTTCGATACGCGTTACCAGTGGCTCATCTTGAGCAGCATGAGCAATGACAATCTTTGGAGCCATGCAGGGGTACCCCCTTTTACCAACATCTTCTTCCTGAAGATGCGCTCACTTCTCGCGCCTGCGGCGCTCGCCTGGTTAGGAGGTGTGGAGCGTGCTAGTAGGCGCGTACGCGCCTACTAGCACGCTCCACACCTCCTAATAAAGGTAATTGGCGTTAACTTTATAAATGCTATGTAGGGGGTATGCGATTTGCGCCTGCTTCTGCAGGCTATTTCGATATACTTCTATGTACATAGCTATTATATATTATTCTTCTGTGGAACCGCTATTAACAATTTCACATTTTCTTTATCTTCAATAAGATAGACGCGAATCGGAGGCTTTTTCTCTAAGCATAACGTCTCACCACTGCGTGGCTCGCAGAGAACCTGTACGTACTCAGTCTAAGCTTTTGTGGGCCAGGACAAAGCCTGCGCCTGGGAAAGCTGAGAAGCGTGGAGGCCGCATCTCCTCCGTTTCTACCTGCGAGAAACCGGACTCCGAGACGATGGCAGTCAAATCATGCGTGCGGCTCCCCCCGGCGTGAAAGCGCGCAGGCTGGCCCTGGCGTTCCTTCTTGTGAGTGAAATCGGCCATGACCAGCCGCCCCCCAGGTTTGAGTACCCGGGCGATTTCCGCGAGTCCCTGGCGTTTGAGGGGAGCAGGCAAATGGTGCATCATCAAGGTCGAAAACACCACGTCAAATGTCTGATCGGGAAAGGCGAGTTGCTCGATCACCCCGATCTGGAACTCGATGGGTATGTTGCGTTGAGCCGCTTTCGCGCGGGCCCGGGCAATCTGCTGATGTCCAGGGTCAATACCCACAATGCGGCCTACACGGCCCACGCGGTGGGCCACTTCCACTACTAGCGTTCCCGTGCCGCAGCCCACATCCAGCACCATCTCTCCAGGTTGAATGCGGGCCAGGTCGACGGTTTTTTGCCTCAGCTCCCGCACTTTGCCCCGAAACATGAAGATGTCGGTGAGCCATTCGTGCAGATCGTAGCGCCAGCCTCCGCTCCCAATCAGTCCTTTTGTCTCTTTGTCCGATCCCTCGCCCGCAGTGCGGTGGCGATGCTGTGAAAACGAATGCATAGATCTTGCTCCTTTGAGAGAAAACTTCTCTTTTGAAAAAAGTGTCTGTTGACAGACAGATCCGCTTGAGACATACTGTTTCAGATGGACCTTTGTGATCTTTTTCTCAGTGTAGTTGGGCGAATGCTAAGAGACAAGACTCAATCAGGGAAATATGTCTCAGATGAGACAAGGAGCGTAAAATGACTCAATCGGCAAGCAATCTACGCGTGAGACGGACGCAGAAACTGTTGCGGGAGGCGTTAGTTGAGTTGATCGAGGAGCGGGGCTTCGAAGCACTCACCATCGGCGAATTGACCGAGCGTGCGATGGTGAGCCGGGCCGCGTTCTATCGCAATTATCAAGATAAATATGACCTGGTGGAACAGATCTTTGAGGAAGCCATGAGCGCCTTGCTCAACGCGGTTGGAGAGATGGGTCCAGGGCAGCATCCCCCAGAGGTCTGGGTAACATTCTTCGAGCATATCGCAAAATACGAGCGACTCTATCGAGCGCTGCTGGGCAGCAAGGGAAGCCCCTGGTTTGTAAGAAAGATGCGTGCGTCTCTGGCTGACCTGGTCAAAGAGCATGGGCAGGGACATGGGCTAGCCAGGTCTACTGTGGCAGACCAGCCTGTCCTCTTACTCTCCGATGGGTTGGTGCCAGACCTGGTGTCCACGATGCTTGTGGAGGCTATTACCTGGTGGCTTGAACAGGGAAGACCGTCCACGCCTAGAGAAATCGCCACGCGCTGTACCCTGTTGGTGTCTGCACTCTTCAAGGAAGTGAGCACCTGGCACTGATAGGGACCAGCTTCAGCTGCCATCAACATCATGGGTATATCTCGCAAAATAAGCTCTCTAATCGCTCTTCATGCGCCTCCTGCTACAGAAGAGTATAGCATAGTCTAGCTCATCCTTCTTCAGCAATATGATATACTAAGCGCTGTTTATATGTGCAGATAAAGAACATAAAAGGAGAAGACAATGGAGCAAATAAACAACGCGGATGCCATAAGCTCGTGGGGAAAGGCTTCTCAGGAGAGTGTCGAGAGTTTTAGCGACGAGGGTGACTTTACGCGCAAATACCTACTTAATGCGGTCATCTTCGCCCTCTTGGGAGACGTAAAGGGCAAACGTATCCTGGATGCAGGCTGTGGGCAGGGCTATCTCTCGCGCCTACTCGCTAAAAGAGGAGCACTGGTGACCGGAGTCGAGCCAGCCGAGGCCTGGTATCGCTATGCCCAGCGCCGGGAGGAGACGGAACAGCTGGGCATTACCTATCAGCAGGCCGACCTCTCAAGCTGGACCAGCCCCAGCGAGACATTCGACTATGTGATCGCTAATATGGTCTTTATGGACATTCCAGACTTCCAGCCTGCGCTCCACAACTGCGTGCAGGCACTCAAACATCGAGGTGAGCTGATCTTCTCCCTGCTCCATCCCTGCTTTGAGGAGACGGGCGCGGCCTGGAAAGAAAAGGGCTATGTTGAGATTCGCGACTACTTCCAGGAGCGAGCCATCAAACAAAACCTGGGCCACTTTATTCACCGCCCCCTGAGCACATATCTCAATAGCGTCCTCCAGGAGGGCTGTACTATCCAGAACGTCATTGAACCTCAGCTCGACGAGGCCATCGCCCGCCAGCACAACGCAGAGAGGTATTGGCACGTTCCCGGCTACATCGTCATCTCCGCCAGCAAAACCTTCTAGAGATATGTGGGACAAGACTGTTCTCCTGCCCTTTGGAACAGGTAGAAGCTTCCATAAAGGACAGTGCGCTTCCATCAAGCGAAGGGCGAAAAGATGGAACTCTCTATGTCGCAAACTACACGCCTGCGCTCTCCTCAGCGGCTGCCTGTCGCCAGGCGTAGAAGTATGCCTGGTCCCCGGTAGTAAACAGGCCATACCAGGCCTCATGCACACGTGGAGTATAGGCCTGCAACTTCTGCAAAATATGATATGCAAAGGCAATGGAGGCGGTCGCGCTCGCCGTAATCAGGTTGCCATCGGTCACCACTGGCTGATCTTGATAGAAAGCCTCGCCACGATAGCCCAGCGATTGTAGGTACTCGCGAGCATTGCTCGTATGGGGTCTATCATCCAGCAGGCTTGCCAGCGCCAGGCCTGCTGTTGCTCCGCAGATAGCCGCTACAGGCACATCTGCCGCTAAAAACTTCCTGGCTTTATCGATCGCTTCAGGATAGCCGCCTTGCTCCCAGGCACCGCTGCCAGGCAAAATCAACATCGCGCTCTGTGCCAGCTCTAGTTCAGCAAGCTGGAGATCAGGCAGGATGGTCAGGCCACCAGCCGTCCTGACTGGCTCCCGGCCCACCCCAACAGTTCGCACACTATAGCCCACAGCTGGATTATTCAGCATGGGCAGCACATAGCCTATCTCCCAATCGGAGAGGCCATCACACACAAACAAGTGGACAATTCTCTGGTCCATGGGTACCCACCTATCCTTTCTCATGCGCGCAGAGCACTATTTGCTCTCACAATGCTACTGTAGCACATTTACAGGATAGAATTGGCCCTCTTAACCCACCCTGCTATTCACAAAATCGTGCATGCCTGCCCATTCGCGCCAGATATTGGTCATACATTCCCATTGCCACTGTTCGTGGTTGACATGGCGCAGGCGGAAGAAGATAGCGTAGCGGATATAGGGCGAAGTATTTATGGTGATTCCATGCCCCAATTGATAATGGCAGAGGACGGCATCGCCGGGCTGGGCGGTAATCTGCTGTAGCTCAGGCAAATTTACCTCAGGCAGACCCTTGAGGAGGGACTGTGGCGTGTGCTTGCGAAAATAGTCCTCAAATAACCGATGCGTTCCGGGCCAGACCGCCAGGTTACCCATAAAATCATGAGGAATAGCGCTCAGGAAGACGCCGATAAGCGCCGTAAAATTGTCTATCGCTCCCTCTTTGACCCCATTGTTTGGCGAATACATTCCATCCAGGTGGGGACGAGGCAAGCGGGCGGGACCAGGCGCGGGAAAGCGCAGAGCAATCTGGCCACTTTTTACAGGAAGGATACTCCCCTGTCCAATAACCGACTCGCTCAAGCTCCAGAGCGGCGACTCGGTGAGTAAATTGGTAATTTCAGGCGATGCTGTAATTTCTGGGCAGTATGTTTGCGCCCTCAAAATAGGCAAGCGCTGGGGATCCATCCCCTCAGAACCCAACGAGGCGTTTATCGCATGTAAGGCCTTCTCAACCAGTTCCTGAGGCACAATACCAGGCAATGCTACATACCCTTGTTCGTAAAGCGCTTGCTTCTGTGTAGATGTCAATTCCATGACAGAAATCTCCTTCTATGGGCGAACACAGCATTTACATGTTTCTATGCGTTTTTTTATAGTATCAGCTTTTGAGAGAGATCGTCAAACGCCTGGCCAGGTCCTTTAAAAATTAATTCATGTAGCGCTTCAAAAAGGCTCGCGTTTTGGCGGCATACACTTGAGGGTCGGTCGAGTAGGCCATGCCATGGGTTGCCTCAGGAATGATCAGGAGTTCTTTATCGACGGGGCAGGCCTCGTAGAGAGGGTAGGCCATCGAAGTGGGGACGAAGGTGTCGTCCGCGCCATGGATAAAGAGGGTCGGGAGCCAGGTCTTGCGCACCTGCTTGAGGGCCGAGGCCTCACCAAAGAAGTAGCCGGCATGCAGCTTGCAGACCAGGCTCGTCAGGTAGACCAGGGGGAAGGGTGGTAGCTTATACATGCGCCTCAGTTGGTAAGAGAGAATATCCTTCACTGAGGTATAGGCGCAATCGGCAATCACGCATCTGACCTGCTCCGGCAAGCGCTCTCCGCTCGTCATCAGGACCGTCGCGCCCCCCATCGAGATACCATGCAGGACGATTGCGCTCTCTGGACCGACGCGCTGGATGATGTAATGAATCCACTTGATGTAGTCCAGGCGGTCGGGCCAGCCAAAGCCAATATAGCCGCCTTCGCTGGCGCCGTGCCCACGATCATCGGGCATAAACACATTATAGCCAAACTCTTCATGATAGAGCTGAGCCAGCAAGGCCATATCTTTCTTGGCGTGACCAGTATAGCCATGCGCCAGGATGGCAGTCTTCACCGTGGGAGCCGGCGCAGGCAGGTAATAGCCGCGCAATTTCAGTCCATCCATAGACATCATGTCGATGTCCTCAAAGGGCTGCCGCTCGATCCAGGGCGTCTCCTCGACCGGAACATCTCCCTCCTGGTAATTAGGCAGGTCGGGACTCGTCGCCAGCATCTTCTTGCTCGCTTGCCGCACGATCCCCAGGCGATAGAAGTACAGCGTTGTGGTCAGCAACACCAGCAGAACAATACCGAGAATTGCGAGTATAGTCACAAAAATTGTCGACACGCGTACAAATCCTTGTTTCTTAAGATTTTCGCTTATCTTACCATCCTAACTCTACTATAACAAGCGAGCAGGAAACTCTTTCACCTGGCGCCTGCTCAAGCCCAGCCCCAGTTCTTGACCACTTCAACGGGAAGGCTCAACACCTCTAAGACGCGCAGGTAGAGGTCATCAGACCATGCCGGGGAGGGTGAGCAGCGACAGCAGTAGCAATCCATTCCACCGTCGCTTCCCAGCTCAGTATACGCGAAGCGGCAATTGCATTTTGGACAAGTAGCTTTTAGCACAAGCGGCTCTTGGACTCCAAGGCGCTCCAGCCTTCGCCTCACCTTCAGGCGCGCCGGATAAGGGAAAGGATCCACCTGCGGCGGCTCCTGGACAACGCTCGCAGTCCATGCCAGCATGGACCCTACATTCTCGCCGGGCGCTTCCTGGCTATAAGAACCGTCTTGAGAATTTAGCTTCTCTTCTGGCTCTTCTGGCTGCATAGGCACAGGTTGCATTTCATATGGTGGCATAGTGACTTCATGCCATACACTTGACTGCTCATCAGATGTTCGCGCGTTGATTTCAGCTGGCTCGGCTGGCTGCATAGAATCCTCCTCACAAGGCTCCACCACTGGTGTGATGGCTTCTTTATCCGCGTCTTCATCCCTCGCCTGGTTGGCAGGTGTTGGCAGAGGCTCGCCGCGTGAGAGTGCTTTGCAGGCATCGACGACGGCGTTGTTCAGAGCTGTCACAAACCAGGGCATGCGTTTGATCTGCCCCTGGTCGGTGTGGCTACGCACGCCTGCCAGGGCATAGGCGGCATCCTGGTAATATTCTATGGTCTGGTAGAACCAATCCTCGACGACGCTGGCGTGATCCTCCAGGTGCGCCTCGGCAGCAAAGTGCAGGAGGCGCTGCATGTGATTTACCAGGCAGCTCTGCGCCGAGTAGGGATTGGCATCACGGAGCTTCTCCGAGACGCTGTAGCCCAGTATCATCAGGCGGTGCGTCAGGGGCTGGCGAGGCTGCATACGCTTCTGATCCTCGATACTCGGCAGGCGCTGTGGGCGATACTGTTTCGCCACGTCTTTCTTGCCTGTTGGCCTGGCTTTCCCGCCTCCAGCCTTGCGCCGGGCCAGTTCCTCGTGCGTGAGCGGTCCCTGCGCCAGGGGCTGATAGCGCTCCTGCCAGTTGCCACCTCCTGGCTGCACAGCGACCTGGACGGTTGTCTCCTGGACCTTCACCTGGGACAGCTTCGCGGATGGCGCCTGGACCTCCGCCTGGGGAGGCTTCGTCTCTACCACCAGCTCCTCGATCTGTACGCTTGCTTTATGCTCGCTCGCCTGCTCGGGGCCAATTTCTCCAAAAGTGGGAGTGCTAGAAGGCTGCTCGTCCCGAGAATGTTGCTCACAGGAGTCTCCCTGAGTGAGCGTCATCTGCTTGCAATGGTTGCAACTATACTTCTGGCACAGATCCTCTTCTTCTCGAAGAAAAATCTCAAACCATTTCTGCAAAAAATCCAGCTTCGAATTCGAATTCGAACTCTCACTATTAACTTTAGTATCTATACTATACGGGGAATGTCCTTGGAGATATTTATTCCAAAGTGCGCTTATTCTGCCTCTATCGCACTCTAGCATATCTTTCGTATTCAGGAGCGCCCGCACGCGTACACCCAGCTCATCTTTGAGCCTATCATCCTCGTCATAGCAAAAGGAACATGCATGATTGTCGCAACACACGGAGGGGCGCCGTTTATGCTCATGACGGCCTTTGGGTCCCGGCTTCTTCTTGAAGATGCGCTGGTAATTGTCGAAGTCACGCACCTGGTTGAGAATCTCCTCGTGGTGCAGAATATATTTGGCATTGTCCCAGGTGGGCGCTACATATCCCGGCGATTTCTCCCACAGAAAGTAGCGGTATGCCAGGTCATTCAGTGGGTTACATTCTTTGAGAGTCACACGGCGTCGCTGAACGCTCTGATCCTCTCCCTGAATAGAGATCCAGCCGCTCTTCAATATGATCAGGCCCCGGCTGACCAGTTCATTAAGGCCTTTGCGTATCGTACGTTCGCAGCGATTCATGAAATTTGCCAGGGCTTGAACGCCGACATAGGCCTTACCGGTTCGCTTCTGAAATTCAATGATCGCCTCCCAGAGGGCTGCGAGCGCGCGTGGAAGGACATATTTCATTAGACGGCGCAGACGGCGATTCCCCTGCGGACCCTCAAACTCGCGATAGCCAAATTGGAAGGTAGTACTTTCAAGTGGGGTATTTTCGGAGACGTTTTTAGAGACGTTTTTAGAGATTACTGATGCTACTGCTGGCGTATCCTCGCCCTGGTGGCTTCCCTGCACCGGCTGTTGGTGCGGCATAGAGATCTTTCCAGACTGTGGTACTACGCTACAAAACGCATTTATATTGATATTTAACCCATTGACATGGTCAAAGAATAACTGTATTATAGACATACAGTTTTGGGACGGAATTACCTGAGCGAGCTACTGACTGCTAATCGGTACTCCTCACACAAAAGGTGGTTCCGTTTTCCTTTCTATAGAATTATGGCGCGCACCTGCGTAGCAGTGAAGAGCGTGGATAAGAGTAGTAGGGGCATCTACGTGTCTGGCTCATGGTCATGGTGTTGCTATCCCTTCCATCTATCAACCGCCGCTTACACATGCAAAGAAGATGAAGCTATCCTCTCACATGTCTTATATATTGGTGCATTTGTTCTTACTTCCAATCATACCACATAAACCCATCTATTGTACAGCCTTTATCCAAATGTTCTAAGCACGAATTTGTGGTAATACCTCACAGCCAAAATAGCATATACAGATGCACTAAGAATTCCACCGTAAATCACTAGCCTATATTTCCCTAAAATTCAAGCTTTGAAAAGGCAGGCATGCCCAATCCCACAAGCGCCTGGCCCCCTTCAACCATAGGCGTCCCGTAAACGACTCCGCTGGAAAATTTTGTTCAGACAAGTGTCCGAGCTTGGAGAATTGCCCATTGCACGGAGGCGCTTTCCCAGACCGGTAGGGACCCGGTTTACCGCGTCCGAATGCCATTTATGGCAGTGCGGCGAAAGCCTTTTTCGGCCAGTGAAGAAGCCTCCTTGAACGCGACATGACACAAGGGAGCGCTTGGGGCTGCGCCCACAGGCGATCAATCGCCTTCGGACGCGGTAAACCGGGTCCCTACCGGCCTGGAGAGCCATCTCGCGTGGCGATCGTCTGGACAAGATTACAAAATTTCCCGGTGGAATCGTAAATGGGGCGCCTATGGTTGAAGGAGCCTTTGTACAAGATCGCTAGAACTCCCCCTTCTGTGAAGGATTGGCTTCCCGACCGCTATTATGGTATACTAGCGTTCGCTAGAACATATTTTCGCTGGAGGGATTCAATGAAGCTAAAGCAGCGTCTCGACGCCATGTGGGGTCGGCAGCACCAGCGGCCAGTAGGGATACTGGGTCGCATGGTTGGTGAGAGAATGCTACGCCAGCACCAGCCAGAGACCGACTGGACACTGGATCTACTGCAAATTCAGCCTACAGATACAATATTAGAGGTGGGCTTTGGCGCGGGGCGGGGCATCAAGCTGGCCACCGAAAAGGCACCCGCTGGACACGTCATGGGTATTGACCTCTCGAAGACTATGCTTCAGGTAGCGACCAGGCGAAACGCACAGGCCATAAGGGCCGGGCGCGTCATCTTAAAGCAAGGAGACATCGCCGCCCTCCCCTTTGAGGATCAGCAGTTCGACAGGATCATGACCATTCACACCTTTTATTTCTGGTCAGAACCCTCGCTCATAACACAGGAGCTACTGCGTGTCCTCAAGCCTGCTGGCAGGCTGGTCGTCACCCTGGCGACCGGCAAGCTCAACGACCAGGGCGTGGAAGAGTTTAGCCACCTCCAGACACTTCTTGAGGAGCAGGTCGTTCCAGATATGCTGCGCAACGGCTTCAAAGTGGTGCGCCTGGAGCGTGGCCCCTTCTCCCGCCAGTACAACAACGTGGCCCTCATCGGCGAGAAATAAGCACAAACACTAATAATATATTTCAGGTAAAATATGTCGAGAAGAATTTACAGGAAGGCCTTGTTGCGCGCAGTTGAGGCCTTCCTAGATGGCTCCCCTACCGCTCATAAGCGGGCGCAACGTATTATTCAACGCTTTTACCATGCTATCAACAGTAACCTACGGCAGCTGAACATTGATTATATTATCTGGGGCTTTTCCTTCTCTGCCCTGACCGATTCAGTTTTCTATGAGGACAGGCATTTCTTACAAAAGATGAGAGTCGGACAATGATGTGCTCATCGTTTCTCTGTCATGAGCCAGTGACTTCTTGACAGTGGCTTGTCCCAGCGCATATGATCCTTAACAGTAACAAGCAACCGATTGCGCCGCTAGCGAACGGCGCGATCCGCGAGAAGTAGCGGAGGATACGTTTCATGTTCACCTTGCGCCGTTATGAATCTGCTGATCGAGAAGCAGTCGAACATTTGCATGTGCATGCCCTTCAGCAGACCGGGGCCTACCTGGGCCGCGGTCCCTGGGATGATGATGTCTATGCCATCGAGGAGGTATATCTCCAGAATCAGGGAGAGTTTCTGATTGGTGAATGCGATGGCCAGTTTGTCGCGATGGGCGCCTTCAAGCGCACAGGTCCGGAGCGCGCCGAGATCAAGCGTATGCGCGTCCATCCCGATCACCAGGGGCACGGCTACGGCCAGCTCATTCTGACTGAACTCGAAGCCCGTGTCCGCGCCCTCGGCTACCGGACCCTGCACCTCGACACCTCCATCCTCCAGATTCCCGCCCAGAGGCTCTACGAGAAGAACGGCTTCCGCGAAGTAGGCCGCGACAATTATCAGGGCATCGAAGTAATTTTGTATGAGAAGCAAATAAGCTAAAAGTCAAAACATGGGCTCACTCTGGGTCTGCGCCAATATGGATAATCCCGTGGGGGTGCTGACTTCCATTGAATCAGCAGTATTAGCTGATAATTTGCGTGAATGTTGAGCGCTTTTCAGGTTAGCCCCGGCCGCATGAATTCCGCTTCTTTTTTCTACGGTTGCGTACTCAGTATGTGATAATAGGTTTGCTGGCCTACGTAATACCAACAGAGACAGAGTCTCTACTATCAAACAAAAGGCTAATCAAATATCCTCTGTTTCTCGAGTGAGGCTCAAGCATGAACGAAATGGTAGGCAAATATCAAGGTAGGCAATTCGGCAACTATCGGCTCCTCACGCTCATTGGCGAGGGTGGTTCCTCCGAAGTCTACCTGGGCAAACACCTCTACCTCGGCACAGAAGCGGCCATTAAAATACTCGATACCAGGCTTAAAGACAACGAGTTCGCACAATTCAGCAACGAGGCGCGTACCCTTATCAACTTGCATCACCCCAACATCGTAGGCATCCTCGAGTTCGGCATGGAAGCGGGCATCCCATTTATTGTGATGTCCTATGCCCCTTATGGCTCATTGGGTCAGCGTCATCCCGCAGGCACCCGTCTACCTTTATCGATCGTTGTCTCCTACGTCAAATCGATTGCAGCCGCCCTCCAGTATGCGCATAAAAAAAACCTTATTCATCGTGATATCAAACCTGATAATCTGTTGATCGGCAGCGAGAATGAGATTTTGCTCAGCGATTTCGGCATTGCTGTTGTGGCTCACAATACCCATTCGCTGCGCACACAAGACGCCATCGGCACAGTCACCTACATGGCACCGGAGCAACTACGCAAAAAGGCCCGCCCCGCCAGCGACCAGTACGCGCTTGGCGTCGTTATCTACGAATGGCTTTGCGGAGAGCCCCCGTTTGATGGCTCCCCTATAGAGATAGCAATGCAGCATCTGAACGATCCCCCACAGCCACTACGGGAAAAGCTTCCAGGCGTCATACCAGCCGTTGAACGGGTGGTGCTCAAGGCGCTGGCGAAAGAACCCCACCAACGGTTCACCAGCGTGCAGGAGTTCGCTGAAGCCCTGGAGCAGGCTAGTCAGGCTAAGCGGGAAAGTGTACGGGAAACCCCGCAGCGCGGCAGAAGAAGGGCGGAGGTGCCATCCTCTCAGTTGCGGAAAAATCTTCTTTCTTCGCCAAGCAAAGCAGCACTTCTCATGCTATTGCTCCTTGTCGTTCTTGGGGCCGTAGCCGGCAATAGTCTTCTTTCGTTTGTGAAACACCAGCCTATCCCTACCCCTCGCCCCACTTCTTCGGTTCACGCCTCACTGGGCGTTACGCCTACCGCGCCAGATGTCTCTTCCAATGGGGCTTCAGCGGGCTGGACGATGTTCGGTTTAGATGCTCAACATACAGAAGATAATACACTTGAACATACTCTCAACCAGACAAACATCCCCACCCTGCAAACCGCCTGGACAAGCTATACGGGTTACAACCTTCACCCTCCGGTCGTGGCCAATGGCGTCCTCTATATTACTTCCAGCCAAAATGTCGCCTCACCAGATGGGAACGCCTATCCCGTCAGTACCCTCTATGCGCTTGACAGTCAGACAAGCAAAGTACTGTGGAAGAAGTCAAATTTGCCCGTTCAGGCAGGGGGACGAAGTCTCTACGACGACTCTACAAGCGATATCTATACAGTAGCTGTAGCCAATGGCGTCGTCTACGCCGCTGCGGTCTCCGGTATGCTCGACGCCCTCAATGCGCGCACAGGCGCTCAAATCTGGTCGATCCGCCTTACCGATGCAGTCTCCGATACCTATCAGAATGCGGCGCCGATCGTGGTAAACGGTACCCTCTACCTCCACACAATCAATGGAAACGTCTACGCAGTCGATGCTAGGTCAGGGACCGTTCGCTGGAGTACCCATGTAGATGTTCCCACCAACCCGAGAAATGGCGGAGCGAGCATACCTGCTGAAGCGAATGGGGTCGTCTATGTGGGGGGCAGTCAGTACTTGTATGCGTTCGAAGTCAGGAACGGCGCAATGCTCTGGCGCGGCATGGTAAACAGTTGGGACCCTTTTACCCCAGTCGTGGCACAAGGAATAGTCTACGCTGCTGCGGATACCGGCAATGTATTTGCCTTTAACGCAACCGGCTGTGACGCAGCGATCTGTTCCCCTCTCTGGAACTCCTCTTTTGGCCTGCCCAAGTCTACCGGTGCACTGGGTCAGATAGACTATCCCCCATCTGTAGCCAATGGCGTGCTCTATTTGGGGACGGTGGCAGATCCTGTCTTTGGAGGGGGATATCTGTTCGCCGTGAATGCCAGAACGGGGGCCACGCTCTGGAATGCATCTATCGACAAAACTGGCGTCGCGGGTGAAGGTGGTTTCTACGCTTCGCCAGTCGTGGCAAATGGGGTTGTCTATGTGATTGGTCAGGATGGCCAGTTCTATACCTTTCGGGCTGCTGGCTGCGGAAGCGTCACCTGCAAGCCATTCTGGATGGCAAACTTTCGCAATAACTTTGGTCCTGGATACTCGATCACGGTTCTCGATAGCAGCGTGTACCTGGCGACACCCGGAGCGCTCTACGCGCTCCGCTTACCGTAGGCCGCGCTGTGGCTGAGTATTTCGCCCGGTTGTGCTGTATGGGAAGCTGTTGACTCGCCACTAGAACCCATCATCCGCGTGCCTTCTTTGGCAGAGGAGTGACCTTGCTCTCACAGGAGCATAATGGGAAAACAGGAGCGTTTTGGCTAGCGCCGAAGTGCGATTAATCGCCTTCGGACGCGCTAAAGCTGGTCCCTACCGGAAATGAGTGCATCCCCCTTATTATTCTCCTTATTAAGTAGCGCCTATATGGTATTAAAGGCCGGGTAGTAAGGAGGATCGGCGGCCTCGGGCCAGCGTTGGGTGAGTTGCTGGGCGCAAGTGCGCAGAGTGTCGCCGACGGCCTGGAGGTAGCCAAAAGATGCACAGGCCTGAGCAGCGGAGTTGAGATAGAGCAGGAAGCGCTGGCGGTCGGTAAGCGCGATCAGCAGGCGATCCTGCTCGAGCATCTTTTCCAGGGGGCGCATCATAGCGTGAAAGCTCAGCGCCCAGGCGACGCAGGCCCCGACCAGGGCTGGGTAGAAGAGCGCATCGTCCGCCGCCTCAGGACAGCCCTTTGCCAGCTCGGCCCGGTAGACGGCCTCCATGCGCTGGATCAGCGGCTCAGGCATATGGTAGACACACCAGCAGGTCGGAAAGGGCATACGACAATAGACCCCTTCGAGCAGTGCGTGGGTATAGCGAGCTCCCTCGAAGTCTAGCAAACACCAGTTCGCGCCATCGAAGAGGAAGTTATCCGGCGCGGCATCTGACTGCACAAAGACATTGAAGGAGCCAGGGGCGAGCAGGAAGTCACGCAGGCTCTGTAGCTCTTCCTCCGCACCCGGCGCTACTGGTACGTCTAGCAATTCGGCGATCTCATACAGGGCCGAGGAAAGCCATTCATAGTTATAGTAGCTATTGCTGCTCTCGGCTGGCCCCAGTTGCTCGCGTATCCGCAAATACTCCGCTTCGCGCCCAGCTGTCAGGGCGTGCAGGCGACCATGCAGCCTGGCATAAGCCATCAGCCCGGCCTCGGCGGCCTCCGCATCGCTTCCCAGCAGCAAATGGTCCAGGCGCGTCCCTGCCTTGAGGTCCTCCATGACATACAGCCCCACCTGCGCATCTCCGCCATAGAAGGCTGGCGCGAACGGCTCCGAAGCGTCCACCTGGCCTAAAAACTGCAAACTGGCCCAATCATTAAACAACTGCCAGGCCGCATCACTCCCCGACTCACGAGCGAACGCCTCACTATTGGTATGCTTCACAATTACGCTCTCTGGCGCCGTGTCTGGTCCCTCCAGGACCGGGAAGCGCAGCACACGCGAGCGCGCACTTCCCTGTAGCTCCTCTCCCTCACCCAATCGTACCCGCCCACCAAATCTCTCTGAGAGAATACTCTCGGCCCTCTTCCCAGCCGTCAACAAGAGATCGCCCATAACACCTTCCTTCTATTTAAAGTACAATCATCACCAACTCTCTTACTATCTCAATCTTTTAATGCGTACCCGCTTCAACACCCCTTGTGGAAAAACGCTCCTATTATCCAGCAAGCCAATAGTAATAGACTCAAGCTTTTCAAGCCGCTCCAGCACTGTAAAATCTTTCACCTTGGGTAGGTTATACAAATCTAGGGATGTGAGCCTGGGCAACCTCTCCAACCCAGAAAGATCTGTCAGTTCAGGAAAATCAGACAATGAGAGGGAAGTCAGAAGCGGCAACTTCTCCAGCATTGTTAGATCTCTTATCTCTCCCAGACCTGACAATTCCAGGGAGGTCAGTCCCGGTAACCTCTCTAGCACTGTTAGGTCCCTTACCTTGTCCAGATATGACAACTCCAGAGAGGTCAGTCCCGGTAGCCTCTCTAGCACTGTTAAGTCCCCTACCTCGTTCAGATATGACAACTTTAAGGATGTCAATCCCGAAAACTTCTCCAACACAGTTAGGTCCATTACCTCACGCAGGGCTGACAGTTCCAGGGAGGTCAGTCCTGGCAGCCTCTCCAGCACGGTTAGGTCCATTACCTTATGCAGACCTGACAACTCCAGAGAAGTCAGGCCTGGTAACCTCTCCAACACGGTTAGATCTCTTACCTCACGCAAGACTGACAACTTCACAGAGGTCAGTCCTGGCAACTTCTCCAACACGGTTAGGTCCATTACCTCACGCAGATCAAACAACTCCAGGGAGGTCAGTCCTGGCAATCTCTCCAGTACGGTTAGGTCCCTTAACCCAGGCAAGGATGACAACTTCAGGAAGGTCAGTCTCGGCAATCTCTCCAGCACTATTAGGTCCCTTACCTCGTCCAGGTCAAACAACTCCAGGGAGGTCAATCCTGGCAGTCTCTCCAGTACGGTTAAGTCCCATAACAACTCCAAAGAGGTGAGATGAGGAAGCCAGGGCAAGAGTTCAAACGTTTCTGATGAGGCGACAACACTTTTGACATGAGCAAGGAAGCGTTGGGCGTAGGCAGGCTTATCAATAACGTCTTTAAGTCCCATGACCAGCGCTTCTATAACCCTATTAGTATCGTCTGTAGTGTAGGCCATAAGCGCCTCATATGCTGCATCAGTCCCTATCTGGAGAAGGACGCGAACGCAGGCCGCGACTATATATGAGCTATACTCAAAGCGGGGGGCCAGGTGGGGGATGGCAAGCGCTCCGGCGGCGCTCATGGCCTCAACCTCTTCGACGCTCTGGAAGGGGACGAGGGTGGCGAGGCCCTGCGAGATCCGCGCCTGGATCTCGGGCTTCATCTCTTCATGAGCAACCTGAGTGCAGGCTGCGGCCAGGAGATAGAGCTTCTCGCGGACGCGTTTTCTGGTCTCGGCTCGCTTCAGGAGACGCTCAACGAGGTTTTCGCGGACTGTGCGCGGGGCCAGACCAACCGTAAGCAGGACGACCTCGCGCCACTGGTCGTCGTGAGCGTGCTCGACGAGCAAGGGGATGTCGCTCTCATCGACTATGGCTCTGGCGGCGAGATACTCCTGGAAGGTACGATGTGTAAAGTCGAGCGCGTCCTTGATTGGCTCACGCAGGATGCCTGAGCGCTCTATAAAGAGCTGACGCGCATCTGCTCCTTGCAGATTGCCCAGCACGCCAAGCATACGGCCAAGGCGGCGCGTTAGCCG
This sequence comes from Ktedonobacter racemifer DSM 44963, assembly GCF_000178855.1. Lineage (GTDB taxonomy): Bacteria > Chloroflexota > Ktedonobacteria > Ktedonobacterales > Ktedonobacteraceae > Ktedonobacter > Ktedonobacter racemifer. The sequence goes on from NZ_ADVG01000003.1 coordinate 921,741, forward strand.
CTCATCGACGGTCTCGATAGAGACCTCGGTCTGCCCGTTGCGCACGAGCCAGTAGGCCAGGTCGGAGAGCAGCAGGCTCTTTTGCTCATAGGAGAGCACGGCGGCGGGGTAATCTACCAACGAAATGCGCCTGGCCCGGTCGCGTCGCTCAATGAGCAATTCACAACAGGCCTCGTAGAGCGCGACCCGGTTTGAGGGGAGTTGCTGGCGCCACTCGCGATTGAGCGCGCAGAGCATGGCGCAGAGTATAGGACTGGTGGCTAGCTGCTGAAGGGCGTGGTTGCCACGGATCTCGGCGACGAGGCGTGTCGCGGATGCACGCAGGTCTTGTTTCTCTTGAGCATCCTGGAGGTTAGCCGCAATGGCATCATGCCAGTGGGTAATAAAGTCCTCGATGGCCGCCGGACTCCTAGGAAGCACCTGCGCTTCTTTGAGGCGCTCCTGAGCAGGAAGATCATTCTTGCTCGCTGCGTAGGGACGCGAGGTGGCGATAAAGCGAGACGCGGGATAGCTTTCAAGCAGATCCGCCAGCCAGGTGTAGACGCTCTCACGCATGGCCCCTGGCACCTCGTCGATACCATCGATCAGCACAATGGCGCGCCCATCCTGCAATTGTCTGTGGACCCATCCCTGGGGCATCGCGCCCGCGATGGCTGGTGCGACCAGGCCTGGAAAGTCTTCAGGCGCGGGCCAGCGCGGCACGCCCCCACCTTCGAGATGCACATGACGGCGCAAGCGAATAAAAAAGGGTACCAGCCCATTCCAGGAGGCCAGCTCTGGCGGGAAGCACTGTGAGGCGGCCTGCACAGCGATCCAGCGCATCAAGGTAGTTTTCCCCGATCCTGCATCCCCACGCAGCAAGAGATATGAAGAATCCGCTAGCAGCTTAGGAGCTTCCACCACCGTGCGCACCAGTTGCGACTTTCCCGCCAGGTCGGAATCGAGGCGACGAGACTTCTCATGTTCCTGCGAAGGCCTAAGTACCTCGTACTCAAGCGAGGGCGCGACATAGGATAGGCTCAAGGAGTACTTGCGGGCCGTGACCGACATCCCGGAACCAAAGAGTTCTAGCTCATCCAGCTTGCGAATCACCGTCCGGCAATAGTCCAGCTCAAAGCGCTTCGCCTCTACCTGGGGATTGAGCTGCTGGCGCAGACGCGTGACCTCGTCCACAATACGCTCGGCGGTCTTCACGAGTTGGCGCTCACGTAGAAGCACCTCGGAGAGCGTCCGCTCGGTAAATTGGGGAAGCTGCGAGGCGATATCCACAATATACTGACAGGATTCATTGACGATCCGCTCATAGAGACATCCCTCATTCTGCGAGAAATGATAGGAGCTTGCGGGATGCTCCTTCAGCAACTCGCGCGCGATCTCGACCGGCTCCAGGTTATGCCGCGCCAGGAGGGCGCTATTAGCCGTATTGAGTGTATCGGCTACGGCGTTGGCGATGGCTGCGCGTGAGCCCTCATCCAGGGCGGCTCCCTCTATCTCGAAGATGGGGGCCAGGCTCTCGCCCACCTTCTCCCCAATGGTCTCGAACTGCTGGCGCGCACGCTGCTGCGCCAGGCGATCACTGATCTGTGTCTTCAACACATCCGCCAGGCTCGACGCGGCATCTGAAACCAGGGCATTGCTACTAAGCCAGCGCGTGAGCAGTCCCTTGGCAATCGCGCCTCCAACGTCGAGCATCAATATCTCTAAAAGCGGCATAAGGCGGCAACCTCTCTGCACTCTTTAAATGAAATAGAAGCAGATCGATTTTATAAGAATTCCAGGCACCTGTCAAACGATCAAGGGGGAGAGAGCCGCGCTGCTGAAGCACGAGCCTACATATCATGGCGCGATACGCCCCATACCTCTAAAAGCTTTGGAGGGAAACTAGCTGTACCAATTTTTATGATGATGATACAATCAGAGGCATCCACATGGGAGTAGAAAGCAAGGAAATGGTGATGTCTGAGAGCTTACAACAACTGGCCGAGAATATCTGGATCTTTCCTCGGGATCGAGATGCCAACAAGGTGCAGCCAAATGTTGGCGTCATCTGCACAGCGACGCAGACGGTATTAATAGATAGCGGCAATAGTCCCTCACACGCACGCCGTATCCAGGCCGCGCTGGAGAAGATCCAGGCCCCCCCGGTCACCCATATTATCTATACGCATCATCATTGGGATCACACCTTTGGCGCCTGTGTCTTTGGTGCGCCGGTTATCGCACATGATCTCTGCCAGGAACTGCTCACACACTCAGCGGAACAATTGAGCAGGCAGCAAGAGTCGGCGCAGCATAACCCTCTGGCCCAGGCCATTGAGAGAGAGAGCACATTCCGCTATATCCTCCCCAGCACCACCTTTGCACGTACTATGACTTTGTCGCTGGATGGGCTAACCTTAGAGCTGGAACACGTTGGGGGCGCGCACGCCGCTGACTCAATCGTCGTACGTATCAAAGAACGAGGCGTGATGTTCCTGGGCGATTGCTATTATCCCCCACCCGCTTATCAGCAGAGCGACAAGCAGAAGACCAACTGGTCCATGCTCGCCTCCTTTATCAAGGAACCAGGCTTTGATATCTTTGTTGAAGGTCACAGCAACCCCCTCAAGGGAGCCGCGTTCCTCAAAAGGCTAAGCATATCGCTCATGGCCCGCATCTAGGGCTTGTGCTCGTTAAGGGAGAGGTAGAAGGGGAGCTTTTTAACCCTATTCATAACCGTCGTCTCACACCACAGAGTGAGGAGGCGTCCTGGCTTTCCATGAGACTGGTTGCCCCGAGGGAAGGGAGCTTTCGAGAAACGTCCCCCTCTCTCGGTTTCAGGAGTGGTAGGCCTGGAGGTGCTTGTCTGAGCGGCGGGATGGGTCAAACGCGCGTTTTAAGGCAGCTAACTGATCTCGCTCGGCAGCCTGTGTCACCTGGGCGTCGGCGACCATACGGAAGCCGTGGTAGGCGCCAGGATAGACATGCAACTCCGTTGGCACGCCTGCTCGCATCAGGCGGCGAGCATACTCCAGATCTTCCTCCAGAAACAGATCGAGAGCACCCACGTTGATAAAGGTGGCGGGTAAGCCCTCCAGATGCTCAGCACGTGCCGCCGCAGCATAGGGCGAAACATCGGCCCCCCCTGGTTCCTGGCCCAACAAAGAGGTCCAGCCAAAGCGGTTGGCCTCCGGCGTCCAGATGAATTCCCCCATGTACGGATGCGGTTTCGCCAGCGTACACGTGCGATCATCGAGCATGGGAGCGAGCAGGAATTGGAACGCCAGGGGGATTTCCCCACGGTCGCGCGCCAGGAGCGCTGATGCAACCGCCAGCCCCCCTCCTGAGCTGCTGCCGCCAACCGCGATCCGATTCGGATCGATGCCCAGCTCGTCGGCATGAGTATAGAGCCATTTCAAGGCCGTGTAACAATCCTCGACCGGACCAGGATGGGGCGTCTCAGGGGCCAGACGGTAGTCCACCGAAACGGCAGCACACCCGATAGCTGACACGATGCTTTTGACCGTGATATCTTCCGCGTCAGCCGAACCCATGATATACCCGCCCCCGTGAATCCAGAGCAGGGCAGGGAGCGGTCCCTGCACCGAGGTCGGCAGGTAGACCAGCACCCGTACATCGGGTGCTCCTTCTAGGCCAGGGATGAAACGCTCGCTCACGGAAAGAGCAGAAAACTGGGGCAAGTTCGCAGATGCCTGAGAAGCCATGACCGCCATCTTGGCCTTGGCGCGCGTCTGCCCCAGGGTTTCAGCGGTGAGTACTGAGGCAGGAATCTGATCAAGGAGAGCAACAAGCTCAGGGTCAACAAGATACTTGGTCGTCATTATAGCTTCCTTCATTCGTATTCCTCTTGCTCAATGACGGAAAACAGGTCATGTGGCAGCCGTCTGCGGCATGAGCACGAGCTAGCTATGCCATCCCGGACCTTCAAGACAAACACGTGCTCTGTTTTGCATCGTGCTTCAAGCTTCATCTGCGCTTGACGAGGGTTGCGGGAGGCCTTCTATTCCATATAGGGACAACTGTCCTTAATAGGTAGATTGTAAAGGACAACTGTCCCCCTGTCAAAATGGGCGGAAAGTTGCTCAACATTCGCGCCGATTGCTCGCATGAAATCTCAAAACCTGCTCACTCTGCGCTTACTACCAAAACCTTAAGCAGATTTGATATGTTTTGCCGCAGCAGGGTCAAGATATATCGTTACATTGCTATGCGAGCGGAGATATGTTGCGGGAACATTCGCGCCGACGGGGCCATCGATCGTTTGTTGGACAGCATGCGCCTTCTTGCTCCCCGAAGCGATTAAGATAATTCTCTGGGCCTCCAAAATGGTCGCAACTCCCATCGTAATAGCTTCACTTGGACTGTTCGTTTCACCACCAAATTCGGCAGCAGCGTTCTGCCGAGTGATTGGATCGAGCGTTACCAATCGCGTGCGCGTATCTACTTCTGATCCAGGCTCGTTAAACCCAATATGGCCATTCTCACCTACCCCCAGAAGCTGCAAGTTTATCCCTCCTGCCTGCTGAATTTTTTCCTCATATTCAGTGCAATAGTTTGCTATATTCTTTCGGGAGAGTGTGCCATCGGGAATGTGAATATGAGCAGGATGTATGTCAATGTGATCGAAGAGATTTGCGCGCATAAAGTGATGGTAACTCTGGGGAGAATGAGCGCTCATAGGATAGTATTCATCAAGATTGAAGGTAATGACCCGTGAAAAATCCAATGCTTTCTCGCGAGCGATGCGAATAAGCTCACGATAGAGTAAGATCGGTGTCTTTCCCGTGGCTAACCCAAGCACGGTAGGTAAATCTGCGGCATTGCGCATCTGAATCAAGTTGGCAATTTCTGCCGCTCCCATGCATGCAATAGCCCTGTCGCTTTCTGCGATCACAACCTCTGGTTTCTTCTGAGTCACCATATGCATACCTCCTGACCTCCATAAAGCTTAGTTGCACTTATAGGTATAGATGTCTATACCTATTACTCTCATTTGAGACGTCTCATGAGAATACGAAGTAACATTTTCAGACAGAGTTCGAGGACATTTCCCAACGCAGAAAAACCAGCAAACGGGGAGTCAATCGTTCTACTCAGTCTATGCCAGCATCTCCAAACCTTTCCAGGAAAGCAAACAGGCTCACATCCTTCATCAAGGAGCCACGCTTTGAGATCTTTGTTGAGGGTCACAGCAATCCCCTCAAGGGAGCCGCGTTCCTCAAACGGCTAAGCATATCGCTCATGGCCCGCATCTAAGCGCCGCTGGCTGCTTCTTGTTTAAGAGGCGCACCTGAGCGGGGCGTGGATAACACGATAGATGTGGCCACCGGTCCATAGTTCATAAGCTGATTAAGCACACGCTCTAAATGAGAGATAGAGGTGACGACAAGCTTCAAAAGAAAGCTCTCGTTGCCGGTTACTCGGTGGCATTCAAGCAGTTCAGGAAGGTCCGTGATAAAGGTATGTAGACCAGTCTCGCTCATGGGTGTTGTCGTCAGGCGAACGAAGGCCATCATTGGCAGGCCCACCTTCGCGGGATTGATACGCGCCCCATAGCCAGTAATCACGCCTGCATCTTCCAGTTTGCGCACACGCTCCGCTACCGCCGGCGAGGAGAGTCCCACGCGCCGCCCCAGCTCTGGAAATGACTGCCGCGCATCCCTTTGTAGTTCTCGCAGAATGTTCCACCCGGTCTCATCCAATAAAAAATCGTCTTTAAAAGTCATCTTGCAATATACCTTTCTTTTTGAAACAAGTACAGTTTATCACTTTCGAAAAAATATGTACTTAGTGCCTGGAAACCCATATACTACTCCCTACCAAGCAGGAGTACAGTGAAGGAGAGTGATGGATGGTCACATCGCGAGAGAAAAAATATACTTTTCAAACATTTCGTCTCAACTATGGAGAAGATGCCTTTCAATTTGGTGATCTCTATGTTCCAGAGAAGGCGGGACCACATCCCATTGTGCTTCTCCTTCATGGTGGTTTCTGGCGTACACTCTATGGGCTTGATGAGCTTACCGGCCTGGCGCAAGACCTGGCGAGCCTGGGAATGGCGGCCTGGAATATCGAGTATCGCCGTATAGGCAATCCCTTTGGAGGCTGGCCAGGGACGCTGCTGGATGCCGCACAAGCCACGGAGTATCTTACGACGATACATACCTCTTATGATCTAGACTTGCAACGCAGTATTATTATTGGTCACTCGGCTGGCGGACATCTAGCGCTCTGGGTAGCTGGACGCCATCGAGTTTCAGCCGATAGCCCTCTGACGTCCCAACCTCCTCGTCTCCCACTACGAGCAGCCATCAGCCTGGCTGGAGCGGTTGACCTGGAGCATACCTGGCGGCTTCAGTCGGGAGGTGGCGCAACCGAGGCCTTTATTGGAGGAAGTCCCGCGGACTATCCTGAACGTTATGCCAACGCCTCTCCGGCGCGCCTGTTACCCCTAGGCATTCCCCAGATTCTTCTGCATGGAACCCAGGATCAACTTCTGCCACTAGAGGTCAGTCAAGTCTATGCCTCTAACGCAATTGCTGCCGGTGACGAAGTCACCTTGATAGAACTTCCAGAGACCGACCACTTCGCCCTGATCGATCCACACTCAATGGCGTGGGCAGTAGCGGTACAGACGATCAAGAAGCGCCTGGATACATAGATAATTGCCTATATCATCTCTGGCATAGTACCCATATACTTTTTGTCTGCTATGCACTACACCGAAAAGCATATAAAGAGGATTCCATGACAAAGCTATTTTCGGAACAAGAGGTTCTGGCCTCCGCGCACCAGGCCTATCGAGAAGGAAACGCGGCCTTCCAAGTGGAGCGAGAACGCTGTGCGCTCCTGGTCATTGATATGCAAGATGAGTTTGTGAAACCCCACTGGACACCTTTTTGGGTGCCAGAAGCGACCCGCCAGGTTCCTCTCATTAAGCAACTTATCACAGCATGTCGCGCCTCCAGCGTTCCTGTCATTTATACCGCATTCGCCCGAACCCATCACTACCTGGATAGGCCACTTAGCGGATCGTTCATGCCCAATCGCTACATGGAAGATGATGCCACCTGGTTTCGCGATTGCGCCATCTGGCATGAACTAGCACCTTTGGAGGAGGAAATTGTACTCTACAAACCCTCATATGGCGCATTTTACGATACGCCCCTAGAAACTATTCTCAAGAACTTGCGCAAGGACACCGTGATCATTTGCGGCACACTAACCAATTTCTGTTGTGGGACTACCGCTCGGCAAGCTTATGAACGCGGATTCAAGGTGATTTTCGGTAGCGATATCACCGCGACGGATGATCCCACGATGCAGGAACCTGAATTACAGGTCTTGCGCAAGGGCTTTGCAAAGGTCCTCACCCTGGACGAAATCCTCAAACAACTCTTCCGCTGAACAACAAGTTGCGCTACTGACGTACGCGCCTACAATCCTGTTGCCTGACAACGGAAGGCTCACACGTGTTTTGTGCGAAACCCAGCATAGGCACGTACGTCAGTAGCGCCGTGCCCCTACAAGGCCCTGGCTACCACAATTGGGCCAGGTTTTCATAGGTATAGGTTGGCTCGCTCTCTAGAAACACGCGCCGAGAGCAGGCTGACTCAAAGAGACCAATATTCAAGACGCGTTTATGATAGAACCAGACATCTTCCCCGGAGGTACGCAGATTGTAGGTCACACGCAACCACTGCCCTGGCAACAAGGCAAATTCCGGGCGTGGAAAGGCTGGACGCCGGGGCGCGCCATCGCTCCGCTCCCACTCAAGCCCTACCTGCAACCTCTGCTCCTCTAGCGAGAGGGCCAGGCAATCATAGTGAAAAGGAGACGCCTCAGTCCTCTGTTCCCACTTCTCCCATGGGCGCTCAAATTGATCACGTTCTCTATAGATAACCTTATGCAAGCAAACATTTTCATTAGCTGCCGGAGAAGGAGAGGCAGTTAGCTCCAGAGCAAGCGGCGTGCGGTTCCTCATCGAAGCCATCTCCCCGCCACGTGCAGCCTTCGTCCAGATTGTATAAATACTCTGAATAACCACTAAAGAGTGAGCAAAAGACATTATCATGCTCCTTATGGGTCCAGACAAGCCAGTTAGTCTAAGCAAGCTTGAACCCTATAGCGTGCCATGAAATCGTGTAGATCATTATGGGTCATCGCCTGGTAGATCGATGTTGTCCGCTCTTATGGTACTATAGATTGGCAAGAGATAAAGCCTACATGTAGAACGTCACGCTTATAAACATCTTCTACTGTATTCCGCGCTAGACTTTCAGCAAGATCGGAGAAGTTTTTTCCGCTGGTAGCGCGTAAGATGGTAGCGATGAAACATTTTACTTATGCTCTGGAGGTGTTATGGGAAAAGTTATTATCGGCGCGACTGTATCACTGGATGGGTTTATGAATGACCGCCATGGCGATATAAGCCGTCTGTATCCGGATTTCGAAGCCTTGCGCAAGACAGAGATGTTGCAGGAGGAAATACGGACGACAGGCGCGGTAGTGATGGGTCGGCGTTCCTACGACATGGGCGAAGGTGATCTTACAGATTACGAATATCAAGTGCCGATCTTTGTCCTCACGCATACTGTTCCAGAAAAGAAGGTCAAGGGTGAGAATGACCATTTGAGGGTAACCTTCGTCACCGATGGCATCGAAAGTGCTTTTCAGCAGGCGAAGGCCGCCGCAGGCGAGAAACAGGTCACGGTGGTAGGAGGCGCGGATACCGCTCAACAGTGCCTACGAGCCGGGCTGGTCGACGAGATCCATATGGGCGTCGTTCCTGTCCTCTTTGGTGAAGGTCTACGATTTTTCGCGCCTCTCGTCAATGAGCAGCTACAATTGGAAAAAATAAGGGTATTCGAGTCCCCAACCAGAACCGATCTCTGGTTCCGCGTCGCCAAGTGAACCTGGCCGACGCAGGGGTGACGACGTTGCAAAAGCACGCGTCTACATATAATGGCGCGATATGTCTCGTGCCATTATATGTAGACGCGTGCTTTTGCAGCGCATGACGTTTCGGGCCTTATCAGTTGTGACGAACCTGAAACAAGCTTCTACTCCACCATATCTGAGGCAAACTGGCGCAGAATGGCTCTATGCTCCTGGCGAGGAGTTTTATGTAATGTGGCAACCAGCTCGCGTAACCGTGGAGTCATAATGATGAGATACCGGGTTGGACCTGCAGCCTCATAATAGGTATGAGCGACGCCCGCTGGCACGAATACGGTTGTCCCGGCAGGGGCCTCAATGGTTTTGTCTTGGAAGCGAAACGTTAGCGTTCCCTCCAGGATATGCCAGGCCTCGTCGTCGGAATAATGGACATGCAAATAGTCTGGGCCACCGCCGCTCCACTCGTGAAGGTCAAAGGATTGTCCCGTGGCACTAATGGGAGATTGGCCCGCTGTTCGCGCTTGTTTTCCTGGAACGATAATGGGTTGAGCCATAGTATTAATGTTCCTCCTCTTGTCCTGTCTCTTCTCTTTTATACCGTCAATCACCTCCGGTCAGAGACCGGAGGCTTGTTCGTTACACCTGGACTCCACCGCACCTCGGCGTACCTTCGCAGGCGCGCCGCTTTGGCTTCTTTGTCCGATGCATCAGGGGCCATTGACACAAACCCCGTCCTGATCCAGTCCTGCCGGATCAAGAGCGTCCTCAAGGTCACATTCCTCGCGCCAATCAGATCAGCGTGGAGCGTGTATCCACACTGCTGACACCCAAAGCGCAACCCCTTGTTCGGGCGATTCTCATCAGCCGTGTGCCCACACATCGGGCATGCCTTCGAGGTGTAGTCCGCATCCACCTTGACGGCGAGCGACCCGGCAAGCGTGGCCTTGTAGCTCAGAAGCGCCTGAAGTTCGGCAAAGGACCACTGCGAGTGCACGCGATTGGCTTTGCGAGCCTTCGCAGACACCGTCTGGGTGCCCTTCCCCTTTTTCGTGCGCTTGCGCTTTCTGCGTCTGGTTCGCTCCCGGATATCGGTGAGCTGTTCCAGCCCAATCAGTGCGTGTGGGTGCTGTTCGATGATCTGTTTGGCGATGATGTGATTGGTGTGCAGCTTCAACCGTCTCTCTCGTTGCTCAATGCGTCTGAGACGACGTTTCGCGCCACGAGTGCCTTTTTGCTGCAAGCGTTTGCGTAATCGTGCGTAATGGTTGGCTCGGTGCCTCACTCGCTTTCCCGAGTAAAAGCTCGCTTTGCCGGTCGAGGTGGAAGTGACCGCCAGGTAGCGGATACCCACATCCACTCCAACGACTTCGGTGAGTTGTGCAGGAGTGGGATCAGGAATCTCAAGCTCTAAGGACACCAACAGATAGAATTGCTTCTTTGGCTGATCGTACCAGAGTTTCGCATCTCCGATGCGCGCCCCGTGTTGGATGAGGGCCGTCTGCTTATCGTAGCCCTGGTAAGGGATGCTGATGCGTCCAGTGAGGGTGCCGATGCTTACCCGGCTCTCGCACTGAAAGGTGTAGTCCCGCGCGTAGGTGTACTGCACGGTTGGGGAGCTATAATGTGGCGGCTGGTCCAATCCCTTGAAGCGCTTTTTTGTGATCTTGGCTCGGCGATGCTCGATATTCTTCACCAGTTTCGTCCACAGCCCTTTGTACGTTGCCGAGACCTGCCGTTCCACGCTACAGGCCAGTTGCGAGGGAAGACCGAAGCGCGCGCGTAGCTGGGCATACATGCCTTTGTGCAGTGTAGTCACACTGCTGGTTTTGCCGTGCGCGAAGGCATAGTGACTCACCGCATTGAGCGCGTCGCGGTACGCCAGTTGCGTCTGGCGTAAGCGTTGCTGCTGCTCTGGCGTGGGCAGAAGTTTCAGTTTGGCGGTGATGATCTGCTTTATGTCGTTCGCTTTCTCGTGATAAAGTGGGAAGCCAGCTTGTAGGTGACAGGTGTGGTGCGCTGTGCATCCATACACATCAGTATAACAAATGTTCTACTCCTTGTGAAGCCCCTGAGATGGCGGCGCTTCCTCCCCTGGTTGAAACGCAGGGGTATCCGCGCCGCCTGTATCATGAAAAGCTCATTTATGATACACATTCGATGCTTTGATGCCTGAAACTCAAGAAATCTTCCTGGCCGTTTCTGCTTTGGGTAGGCCCTTAAAATGCAATGGCTGCGTACCCACTACTGGCTACGCGGCTACCGGGCTGCTGCGTGCGTTACGCGTTCTAATGTGTGATATAATCCCTTCTGTAAAAGTTGCCTGGCTGGCTGAGCGGGCGCTGGCTTGATACTGTGAGGAGGGAACCTGTATGCCAAGGCGCGCGTCTTACCATGTACTCTGGTCGCCGGAGGAAGGGGCGTATGTGCTGCGCGATGCTGGAGGGCAGCAGGTGCCGCTGGCGGGTGAGGAGTCCTGGTCAAAGGGATTGGCTGAACTCGCTTCGTTCGCCTTTACCAGTCGCCTGGGACCGCACTGCACGGTGCGCAGAGAGAAGATGCAGCGGGGTGATAGCTACTGGTACGCTTACCGCTCGCTTAATGGGCGCACAAGCAAGCGTTATATTGGTCGCCACGCGGAGTTAACGCCCGCCAGGCTGGAGCAGGTCGCGGAGTTCTTTCCCCAGGTAGCGATGCCCAAGACAGGTGTGGAGAATAGCCCTCAGATTAATGTACCTATCAGCCAGACATCCTCGGCTTCGGTGTCCACGGTCTCCTCGCTGCTGGATAGCAGGTTGCAGCCTCCGCGCCTCCCCGCCTTTCCCGTTGAGCGCTCGCGGCTATTCTCGCTTCTCGATGCGGGTTGGGGAGAGAAGGTAACACTAGTGTGTGCCCCGGCGGGCTTTGGCAAATCGATCCTGGTGCGACAATGGCTGAATGCGCGTCACGCGCAGACGCCCATAGCCTGGCTCTCGCTAGAAGATGGCGATAACGACCCGGTGCGCTTCTGGCGCTATATGATTATGGCCTGCCAGCGCCTTGCGCCGGGTCTGGGAACAGAGTCCCTGGCGCTGCTCTCGGCCACACCTCCTTCTCCCTTCGCGACGCCCTCCTTTGAGGCCTTCGTGACCACGTTGCTGAATGAGCTGGTTCAATTAACTGAAGAGAGCTTACTAGTACTCGATGACTATCAGGTGATCACGGAGGCGCGCATCCATACGACGCTGACCTCTTTTATTGAGCATCTCCCTTCAACTGTGCATATCCTGCTGCTATCACGGAGCGCGCCACCTCTGCCGCTTACACGCTGGCGTGCCAGAGGTGAACTCTCTAACCTCTACACAAACGATCTGCGTTTCTCGCGGGAGGAGATGGCGGATTTTCTGCGCCAGGCTCTGCCATATGCCTGCTCGGTTGAGGCCCTGCACCACCTGGAAAAGCACCTGGAGGGGTGGGTCGCCGGGCTGCGCCTGCTCTCGCTGGCCGTGCGTGGCAAGCGGACGCCGCAGGAGGTCGAGCAATATATTTTGCACCTTACGGGCGAGCAGCGCTCTTTCCAAGACTACTTTGTGCAAGAAATTTTGGCTTCACAGCCAGAGCCGCTCCAGTCTCTACTCCTGAGCACGAGCATCCTGAGCCGCGTGAGTGGCTCGCTCTGCGCGGCACTGACCGAGCGCGAGGAGAGCGCCGAACTGCTGGAAGCCCTGGCGCGTGCGGGCCTCTTTCTGGAAGAACTTGAGGGAGGGAAGGACGAGCGCTGGTACCGCTATTATCCTCTCTTCGCCGAGGCGATGCAGGCCGAGGCGCGCACCCGCCTGGGTGAGGAGGCGCTACGAGACCTGGCGCGGAAGGCCAGTCTCTGGTTTGAGCAGCACCAGATGTCCATCGAGGCGGTTGAAGCCGCGCTCCGCGCACATGACATCACGCGCTCCGCTGATCTTATTGAGCAACTGGTCGAGAGTATACATCCCCAGCGACCAGGGGAATATTTTATTGTCAACGAGTTCCACACCCTTTGTCGCTGGTTGGCTCAGCTTCCTGAAGATATGCTGAGCAAGCATCCCATGCTCTGTTTTAGTTATGCCAATGCTCTGCTCTACACATTTGTGCTGGATGAAATACCGTTGACGGAAGAGAAGGGCAGGCTCCTCATGAAGAGCCTGGACATGGCCCAGGAGGGCTGGCAGCGCGAAGGGAACATGCCGCGCCTGGGAGAAGTTCTGAGCTATCGCGCGATACTTGCCAGGCAGTATGGTGCGATCAACGAGGCTATAGAACTGGCGCAAGAGGCGCTCACCTATCTTCCTGAAGATTCCCCTATGTGGCGCCCCATCAGCTTGAGCGTCATTGGCACACACCTGTACCTCTCGGGACAGCTCAATGTCGCGCGAGACTTCTTCCAGCCCCGTCCTACGCAAGCTGTGCCGCCGCCAAGGCGTTCCTTTACGCGGCCAGGCATTATTATCTATAGCCGCATCTGCCGCGAGCAGGTCGCCCTGCACCAAGCGAGGGCGCACCTGCGGCCCCTCCTGGCACAGGCGCGTGAAGATGAGGATCGCGACGATATCTCTGATGCCTTGCTGGAGCTAGCGCGCCTCTCCTATGCCTGGAACAGGCTTGACGAGGCGGAGCAACAGGTGCAGGATGCCCTGGTCCTGGCAAAGCAGATCCAGGTGGAAGAGACAATTGTCTATGCCTCGCTCCTTCTAGTAGATATCTGGCAGGCACGTGGCGACAATGGGGGCGTGTTGCAACTATTGAGCGAGCTTCAGGCTGGGATACAGCCTGGCCTCACGCCTCTGCATACCCAGCTCTATCGCCAGGTCCAGGCGGTCCAGGCCCATTTGCATCTCGTAGTTGGCGACCTGGTAGCGGTTGAGCGCTGGCTGAAGGATCGGGAACAGAATGAAGAGCCTTTCCCACCCCTCTTTGCAGAGAAAGAAGTGCTACTTATTACTCGCTACGAGCTTATGCAGGGCCAGTATGAGGAAGTTCTATCGCGCCTGGCTGCTCTCTCGCTGCAAGCCCAGGGCGCGGGGCGTATCGACAGAGCATTAAAGATGAAGCTGCTTATGGCGCGGGCGCATGCAGGATTGCGCCAGGCGCGTGAAGCCAGGAGACTCGTGCAGGAGGTAGTACTCCAGGCCGCCCCCGAAAACTATCTCCGCCTCTTCCTTGACGAAGGTGAAGAGCTGGTCCCGCTTCTTCGCTCCCTGCTACCAGAGCTTCAGGGTGAGACCCCACTCCGTTTCACGCGCGAACTCCTACAAATGCTGACATGGGGCAACTCTGCCGCAACCAGCCTGGAGCTAAGCGAGGCGTTAAGCTCACAGGAGGCGCGTGTGTTGCGGCTGCTCGTGGCTGGCCGCTCCAACCCGGAGATTGCCAACGAACTCGTCGTCTCCATCAACACCGTCAAGACTCAGCTCCAGAACATCTACCGCAAGCTTAACGTCAGCAATCGTGTCGAGGCCAGTGAGGCCGCCCGGCAATTGAAGCTGGTCTAGGCTGCGCTGCGGAGGGACGAGGCGAGGTTGGCTGCGCTGCGTCGCCCAAGTTCAATTGCCACCATACGCAGGTATTCCCTAACATTTAAACCTTCCCGCTATAATCATCCTCCCGCTCACCCGCCCGGGCGATGCCCCTTTGCCCTCTTAAGACCTATACTTGCAACATCAATAGAGCGCAAACACAAAGCTTCTCATAGAAAGCGAGCAAAACCATGAATAACACAACAACCCTCCGGGTTCCAGTCTTGATCGTGGGCGGTGGCATCGTGGGACTCTCCGCGTCGCTGTTCCTGTTGCAGCAGGATATTCCCTTCCTCCTGGTGGAGCGCCATAGCGGCACCTCGATCCATCCTCGCGCGCGTGGCGTCAATAACCGCACGATGGAGTTGTATCGAACCCTGGGTCTGGAGGAGTCGGTACGCGAGGCGGGCGCCTCACTGGCTCCCGCCATGGGAATATTGAATGATTCAACCCTGGTCGAGGCCCTGGACGGCTTTCAGGCGCCCAAGGCCCGCGCTGCCTTTGGTGGCATGGTTGGCTCACTGGGGGAGGTCAGCCCTACCGCAGGAACACGCGTCACCCAGGACGCGCTTGAGCCGGTTCTGCTGGCGAGTGCTCGCCAGCGTGGAGGCGACCTGCGCTTCTTCACTGAGCTAACCTCTTTTTCTCAGAATGAGGAGGGGGTCACGGCCACGATCCGCGACCGCTCGACCGGGCAGGAGAGCACTGTGCAGGCCGATTATATGATCGCTGCGGATGGGGCCAACAGCCCAATTCGTCAGAAGCTTGGTTGTTCAGTAAGCGGGAAAGGCTCGTTGGGACACCTGATCAACGTTCTATTCAAGGCAGATCTGCGCGAGCTGGTGCATGAGCGCGAGTTTAGTCTCTGCGCCATCAATAATCCCCTGGTGCATGGCCTTTTTACCTCGATTAATCTGTCGGATACCTGGGTCTTCCACATTGGCTACGATCCCAGTCAAGGCATGAGTGCCGAACAGTTTACGCCCGAGCGCTGCAAGGCGCTGGTGCGTATTGCCCTGGGGCTACCAGATATCGAGATTGAGATCAAGAGCATCATGCCCTGGGAATCGGCCATGCGCGTAGTGGACAATTTTCAGCATGGGCGTGTCTTCTTCGCCGGAGATGCCGCGCACCAGATGCCTCCCTGGGGTGGGCAAGGCGCCAATAGCGGCATCGCCGATGTCAACAACCTGATCTGGAAGCTGGGACTTGTTCTCAAAGGGGGGGCTGGTCCCGACCTGCTCGTGAGCTATAACGCTGAGCGCCACCCGGTCGACTACCTAGCGGCAGCGGAGTCGGCCGCGGCGGCTGATGGCTCCGGCATGATGACTATGAATAAGCAGGGGGTGCCCAGTGGCGTCGCCAATCGCTTCACCCGCATCCTGGGCTACTACAGCTATAGTGAGCCTTCTCAGGCCATCATTCCCGACCAGGCACCCATCAGCAGTGACCTGGACCTGGATGGGCGCCCCGGCACGCGTGTCCCCCACCTCTGGGTAGAGTGCCAGAGCCAGGCCATCTCGACGCTTGACCTCTGTGGCACTTGCTTTGTGCTCCTGGCTGGTCCCGAGGGTCATGCCTGGCGCGATGCGGCTCAGGAGGTCGCGCAAGACCTGCATCTCGATATCCAGGCCTACCGTATAGGCGCGGATGGCGACCTCCTCGATCCCGAGAATCGCTGGCCCGCCCTGGCAGGTATCTCGCCCAGCGGTGCGCTCCTGGTCCGCCCCGATGGCTACATCGCCTGGCGCGCCCAGGAGCAGAGCGGCGAACTTAAGCAGGTGTGCAGGGCGCTACTTGCCGGGCGCGATGGCGAGAACGCGTAAGGGGCTACCGGAGCCGTTGACGATCTTGAGGGGGGCGGCGAGCACGATAGCGCCTGTGGGCGGGAGCCGGTCCAGGTTGATGAGGCTGGTCAGGCCAAATCTGCCCGCGCCATGCAGGAAGGTGTGTGAGGGGAAGGGGGGATCGAAGCCTCCCGCCTGGCCCGCGTCGGTGCCGACCGTCTCTACGCCCAGGCCGAGAATGCCACGCTCCTGAATGAGGAACTGGATACAATCCTTGTACACACCAGGCGAGTGCGCGCCGTCCTCGCGCTCGTTGAGGAAGGCCTCACGCCCGTGGCGCTGGCTCCAGCCGGTATGGTAGAGGAGCCAGGCGCCCGTGAGGATGCGCCCATGCTGCTCCTCCCAGCGCTGTACATCTTCAATGCTGAGCAAGAAATCGGGGTTCTGGCTGACCTGCCTGGTAGCATCGATGACGCAGGCGGGCGCGACAAAGTTGCGTGGTTCAATGGTATCGGTCGTGTTATGAGGGAGGTCCTTGCCTGTGATCCAGTGGACCGGGGCATCGAAGTGCGTTCCGGTATGCTCGCCCAGATTGAGGATGTTCCAGTACCAGGCGGGGCCGCGCTCGTCATAGCGCGAAATCTCGGCGAGGGTCAGGCCGGGCGAGGGCGCGAACTGGGGCGGCAGATCGATGACGGGGGTATCGGGTCCCAGCGGCGTGGTGAGGTCAATGACGCGCAGGCGACCACTGGCCAGTTCCTGTACCAGTTGCAGCAAAATAGCGTTGTCGGGAGTTGCCATGATTGTAACCTCCATCTGTTTGAATTTGTTCTGACGCTTGTTACGCGGGGGTCAGGAGCGCCCTGGCTGGCGCAAGGTCTCCAGGTAGCGCTTGAACTGAAAGCGGTTCTCCAGCAGGGGCAGATCCATGGCGAAGGTCTTGGGGCCGATGGCCTCGACTTTAGAGACGCAAGTAGTAAGGGTGTGGCTAGCCAGGGCCGCGCGCACACCAGCCTGAAGCTCCTCGGGCGTGTTGGCACGTGCGACCCTGGGAATGCCAGAGGCCTGCGCGATGCCCGCGAGGTCGGTATGGACCGCCGTAGCTGTGGGGAAACCGCCGACCGATAGCAGGCTCTCGTTATCAAAGACGATGTGGAGCAGGTTGCCTGGTTGATAGCGGGCCATCGTGCTCAGGGTTCCCAGGTTCATTAAAAGCGAGCCATCGCCATCCAGTACCACCACCGGGTGTCCTGGCAGGGAGAGCGCGATGCCCAAGCCCATCGAGGAAGCCAGCCCCATAGCGTGCTCGAGATAGAAGAAGTTATGGCGATGACCAAGTGAGTAGAGTTCGGCGGCGACGGCGCCCATGATCGTGACGACGATGCAGTGCTCCAACTCGGGATAGATCGCTTTAAGCGCGTCGATGCGTAGCATGGCTAATCCTCCCACATAAGCTCGCGTGAGAGCAGGACAGCAACCGGGTGCAGCGAGGCCAGGGCGAGGGCCTGAGCCTCTTTGATACAGCGCGGGACATCCTCGGGATGACGCAATTGGGTAGTGGGGATATTCAGGGCGCGCAAGAGCGGCTCGGTAGCCAGCCCGCCCTGGGTCTGCCAGGGATCACGCTCACCGAAGGACCCTCTGTAACTGATAAGCATCAAAAGTGGGATCTTATATAACTGAGCGAGGGAGACGATGGGATTGATGGCGGCGAAGAAACCGTGATTCTGCATCAGGAGCGCCGAATTGACGCCCGCCAGGTGCGCTCCGGCGGAGATGCCAATCGCTTCCTCCTCCTTGGCGACGCGTACCAGCGTCACCTCGGGGTCATCGTCGGCCATCCGAATGAGGTGTACGAGCCAGGTTTCAGGCAGCGCCGAAATAATTTTGATATCGCAGGCTTTGAGCGCGTCGTAGATCAGCCTGGAATGAGTCACCGAGACAGGCATACCTTCCCTCCAGGATGAGGCATAACGAGAAATAACAACGATTCTCTCAATTATACACCATGCTCCGTCATATGGGCCTGCGTATGGGTGACATGCGCTACTGACGTACGCGCCTACGCTGGGAAGCGTCTATACGTTCGGGGAAGATATTTGCCCGCCAGTGTAGGCGTGTATGTCAGTAGCGCTCTCTCGCTGGTATTGTCTTAGTAATCCATAAGTGCGCCGCAGGAGATATTCACGGTGGAGGCAGTCATGGTGCGAGCTTGATCTGAAGTTACGAAGGCTACCACGTTGCCTTCAAAGGAAATCCTCAACTGAGATGTCCAGTAACAAGCTTACTCACTCACATCGGGAAAAACTTCTCCTATCTTGCTATTATTCGAGGAGGCGAGGTTGTGCCAGAGGTAGTGGGTGGCATAGGCGCGCCAGGGGCGCCAGGTCTCGGCGTGGGCCGAGATACTTTTCGGGCTGGCGGGCAGGTTATGCTGCTCGAAGGCGCGGCGCAGGCCCAGGTCGGTGACGGGGAAGGCGTCGGGATCGCCCAGGGCGCGCATGGCGATGTAACTGGCGGTCCAGGGACCAACGCCGGGAAGGCTCTGGAGGCGGGCGACGGTCTCCGCGCGGTCGGCGCCCCGGTCGAGGATGATCTCGCCCGCGTCTACGCTACGCGCCAACTCTTTGATGGCCTTGATGCGTGAGGTGGTGATGCCCAGGCCATCGAGGCTGCCTTCTATAAGCTGGGCGGGCGTGGGGAAGTAGTGCGTGAGTGTGCCATCGGGCTGGGCGAGCGGCTCTCCGGTGATGCGAGCGACGCGGGCCGCGAGGGTGCGCGCGCCTGCAACCGAGACCTGCTGCCCGAGGATGGCACGTACAGCTAGCTCAAAGCCATCGAAGGCACCGGGAATTCTCAGGCCGGGCAGGGCGGCGACGAGCGGCGCGAGCAGGGGATCTGCTTCTAGCATGTGCATGATGGCGAGAGGGTCAGCGTCCAGGTCGAAGAGGTTGCGGCAGCGCTGGACGATGGCGCTTATGTCATTGAGGTTGTCCAGCGAGAGGCGTACCGCGACCGCGTGTTTGGTGGGCTGGGGCTCCAGTTCGAGGAGGCCCTGGGAGCGTGCGAGGCGGATGGTGCGGCGGTAGACGCCATTGACGACCTCTTCGACGCCTGGAAGGGCTCGTTTCTCCAGGTAGGTCAGCAGCGGACCAAAGGCGTAGGGTGGGCGATATTGCAGGCGGAGCGTCAGCTTGCCTGCGCCATTTCCCTCTGAGATCTGGCGACGGCGAAACTCCGAGGGCGCGCAGCCAAAGAGCTGTTGCATGGTTTCATTGAACTGGCGAATGCTGGCGAATCCTGAGCTAAAGGCGATCTCAGTCAGGGGCAGGTCGGTCTGGTCTATGAGCAGGCGCGCGACCTGGGCACGGCGACTGCGCGCCAGGGCCAGCGGCCCCACGCCGACCTCGGCGGTCAGCTCGCGATGAATATGGCGCTCGCTAACAGCCAGGCGCTGCGCCAGCCCGGATACACCCTCGCTATCCACCAGACCAGCAGCGATCAAGCGCAGGGCCCGCGCCACGAGATCAGCGCGCACATTCCAGTCCGAGGAGCCAGGGCTGGACTCTGGATGGCAACGGCGGCAGGCGCGAAAGCCTGCCGCTTCCGCCGCCGCAGCGGAGGAGAAGAAGCGCATATTTCGGGCCTGGGGTGTGCGTGCCGGGCAGATGGGACGGCAATAGATGCCCGTCGAGGTCACCGCCGAATAGAAGCGCCCGTCGAAGCGGGCGTCGCGGCTACAGACCGCGCGGTAACAGAGATCGAAGTCGGTATGCAGGTTGGTGGAGGCTTCCATGGCACATTATCCTTTGGCATGATGAGACGACGACACACGCGGAACACCCAGGCCTGGTTCCTTTATGCGACTATCATACTCCACAAAAGCAGCTCTGGCTAGCGGTTTTCGGACATGAACATTAGAGGTATGTGATGAGCATAGTTGGCGGGCGGATGCCCGCCAACTATGCTCATCACATACCTTACCCTGATTGTGTGCTACACTGGGAAGAAAAAGGAGCGATTTATGAGTAACATTGATGTTCGAGCGTTCTTAGAAGAACTGTATACGCAGGGACAGGCGAATGATGCTCACACGCAAGAGCGCGGCCAGAAGATGCTCAATCTGGAGCCAGAGACGGCTCAGTTCCTCCATATCTTATTGCGTAGCACGCGGCGCAAGCATATTCTGGAAATTGGCACCTCGAATGGTTATAGTACGACCTGGCTAGCCTGGGCGGCATCAGAGCAGACCGGGCGTGTGGTGAGCATTGACCGCGATCCACATAAGCATGAGCTGGCCGATGCCAACCTGCGTCAGGCTGGCCTGAGAGAGTTTGTTGACCTCAAGTGCGGCAACGCCACAGAGATTATCGCCGGCCTGTCCGGCCCGCTTGATTGTGTCTTCTTCGATGCCGACCGTTATAGCGCGCCCGCGCAGGTCAGTCTGCTGCTCCCCAAACTGGCCCCCGATGTCTTCCTCCTGGCCGATAATGTCATTTCGCATCCCGACGAGATTACTGGTTACTTGAAGGCCCTCGATGAACTTCCCCAGTTTGAGAAGCTGGTCCTTCCCATCGGCAAGGGCCTGAGCGTAGCGTATCGCTCGGCCTGAAGACGTTGAGGCACCTTCATGTCCGAAAACCGCCAGCGAGTCCCCAGAGTACGCGCTATCATAAGTGTAGACCTCGGTAGGGGCCCGCTTTAGCGCGTCCGAAGGCGATTGATCACCTGTGGGCGCAGCCCGAAGCATTCTCTTGCGTCATGCCGCGTTAAACGTTGCCTCTTCACTGGCAACAAAAGCTTGCGCCGCACTGCCATAAATGGCCTTCGGACGTGCTAAAGCGGGTCCCTACCGGAATGTTTTCGCGCTTGCATTGCATTCCGTGTTGTGCGAGAAAGGATGGGAAACGACTTATGAAGCGCTTACATGTGGATAGTTTGGAGTCGCCAGTTGGTACGATTGTGCTGGTAGAGGATGAAGGGCGGCTCTGTTCGCTGGACTACGCGGACTATGAGCAGCGTATGATGATGTTGTTGGAGCGGAGGTATGGGCCGGTGAGCCTGGTGCCGCAGGCGGACCCTTGCGGCTTTAGTAGCCGGGTGCGTCGCTACCTGGAGGGCGATTATCATAGCCTGGACGAGATACCTGTAAGTACGGGCGGGACGCCTTTCCAGCAACAGGTCTGGCAGGCGCTGCGCTCTATCCCGCCAGGGCAGACGCTGAGCTATGGTGCCCTGGCGAGCAAGCTAGGGAGGCCAACAGCGTCCCGGGCAGTGGGACGCACGAATGGGTTGAACCCGGTGGCAATCGTCTTGCCGTGTCACCGCGTCGTCGGAGCCGACGCATCTCTCACCGGGTACGCGGGTGGGCTGGAACGGAAGCGCTGGCTGCTAAGCCATGAGCGTATCGGTTTGTAAATTGCTCTTATAGCGGGAGAAGTCCAGGCAAGCCTGGGCCCTACAATTGATTTATGCAAATTGTCAGGCGCCCTGGACATCTTGCTCGGAGGACTTCTGGACGAGGATGGGAAGCTGGTAGAAAGCGGCCCCAGCCAGGGAGCGCTCGCTCATATCAAAGGTCTCAAAGCTGAGTTTATGTGCGCCATCAAAGGCGAACTCGCCCACAAAGTGGAAGCCGGCTTTGCTAATGCCGCGCCTGGAGGCTTCATTACCAGGGGCATAGCCAATCCAGAAGCGTTCCACCTGGGCGGGTTCCTGGCGCATGATGCCCTGTAAGAGATGGGGGTAGATGCCGCGTCCACGCCATTCGGGAAGTGTCCTGAAGTCCCACAGGTAGCGCTCATTGGCGTGAATAGGGAAGAAGAGTTGAAATTCGAGAATGTAGCCTTCACGTGTCGCGACCCAGCCATAGGAGGTGGGTGTCTCTTCCATGTAGGCGATGTAGAAGAGATTCTTCTCGCCGAGGCGCTTGTCGACCTCCTGCATAGAAAGCTCAGTTATCTCAGCGATGAGAGAAATATCTGTGCTGGTGCGCGCAGAAAAAGATGGTAAAGGGGGAAGTTGTGGAAGGTTATCTCCACGCCACCAGGTTCCCAAAGGCATAATGAAGTCGCTCCTTTATCATAAAATCTCTACTTTATTTGGAATTGTAAAGATTACTGAACTATTAATTACATACACTATACATGTGTTAGCATACAACAAAAAGTCATCTTGAGCAAAGAAATTATAAATGAGAGGGTGTGTACATGGAAAACGACAAGGCCGTTTTCCATGTACACACCCTCTCATTATCTCTGAGTTTAGGGGAGCTTGCGGGCGAAGATGCCACTCCGCAAACGCTTATTGGCTGTCAGGGTCATCCTTCGCTCGCGCGACCGAGTCGAGCGCTTCGTCCGGGATGCCGTGCTGCCCGAGAAAGAGGTTCAACTGGGCCGCATGTTCCTGCACGTGGCGCATAGTGTAGAGGTGTAACTCCAAGAAACTGGCAGCCTGCTCCCCCGTCCAGGGGTAGGAGACGGTCTGGTGCGCACGCTCGTCTGTCAGCGCGAAAATCGTAGCGTGGCACTTGCGCCGCATCGCCGCCAGATAAGTGAGTAGTTCCTCCTTTGTATAGGGCTGTTCGGGCGATGCGGCGGGGTTGAGCTCAGTCCAGATAAAAGGGGCTGGGGGAGTGAAGTCCTCCTCCTGGGAGCCCGAGAGATACAAGTCGAGCCAGAAGAGCGTATGATACGCGATATACCAGAACTGCGAGAACTCAGGTGGGAACCACGATGGGAGGGGATGATCCGGACGCTCGCGCCAGAGGCGCTCTCTCCACAGCGAGGCAGGGCAGGCCACCAGGGCGTTTTCAAGCATATCGATGGCTGCGCCGAACTGCCGCCACAGAGCGGTGCGCAGCGTCGTCTCCATCGGTTGTTCAGCCATAAGGTGTATTCCTTTCTGCTTCTTTTCTCTAAATATTACCATCAAAAGCGGTCAGCATCGACCCTAATATCGAACACGGTTAAATCTTCCAGGGTGACGTTTTTTTGCTCAATTCGAGTTCAATTGAAAAGGAAAAGTGGGGAGTGCAGAGAGGCTGACTCCCTCTGCACTCCCCACTTTTCCTTTTCAATTGTGAGCATTTCTTACATTGCGCTGGGGCGATACTTGCGCATGACGCGGGTGACCTCGTCGAGGGGGAGGCCATAGACGGTGCGGCCCTTATAGCCGACCATGGTGTCGGCGGCGGTGAGGGCGTTGAGGATGGATTCCTCGGTGGCTTCGGCGACGGCCTCAATAATGGGATCCATATGGTCATGGGGTAGCATCTGGAGGTCGATGGGGCTTTGTGAGCCAACCGGGAGGTGGTTGCCTGTGGCGAAGGCGATGAAGATATCGCCGCTGCCATTGCTACCCACGCCACCCACACGGGCCAGTCCCACGGTCGCGCGGCGCGCCAGGCGCTGGCACTGCACTGGGATGAGCGGGGCATCGGTGGCGACGACGACGATGATCGATCCCCCTTTGGGCGGCTCGATCCAGGGGCTGGCGATCTGTGAGAAATCGAGCTCTCGGCCCACAGGAACGCCGCCGATGGAGAGCAGGTTGCGACTGCCATAGTTGGCCTGCACCAGGACGCCCACGGTATAACTGGCATGGGCGTATTTGACGATGCGCGAGGAGGTGCCAATGCCGCCCTTGAACTCGTGGCAGATCATGCCCGTGCCACCGCCGACGTTCCCCTCGGCGACCGCGCCTGTATGGGCGGCCTTGAGGGCGCGGAAGGCATGCTCACGCGTCACATGAAAGGCCTCGATATCATTGAGCCAGCCATCCCAGGTCTCGCCCACCACGGGGAGGCTCCCCGACCAGGACGAGGCGATGGAGGGTGGTACCTCAAAGCTAGAGGCTATCTCAAGCGGGTAGGCGCAGAGGGCGTCGCGCACCACGCCAACCGAGTTGGTATTGGTGATCGCGATAGGCGTATGGATTAGCCCGGCCTCGGCGACCCAGGGCAGGCCCGTCATCTCGCCGCAGCCATTGAAGCTGAAGTAGCCCGCGAAGGCGTGGTCGCTCCAAATGGTCCCCTCGCGTGGCACAATCGTGGTCACACCCGTACGGGCGGTGCGGCCCTCGTCGGAAATAATGGTCTCATGTCCCACCAGAACGCCCGGCACATCGGTAATGGCGTTATAGGTGCCCGTGGGGTAGTTGCCAATCGTGACGCCCAGGTCACGCAGACGCGCTCGTGTCATATATGTGTTCCTCTCTCTACTGAGTTCTCGCGCCTGCGGCGCTCGCCTTTGTTATGAGTGGTGTGGTGAGCCCTGGCAGCCGCAGGCTGCCAGGGCTCACCACACCACTCATAACTCCTAGTTTCCCCATCATAGCATATAAAAAGGAGAGAGGCCTTAAATATCCTTTGGGTCTCCATGGCGCCCGTGGCCTGAGGCGAAGCGCTGGGCGCCACGTAGGGCCTCGCCCGAGTTGAGCACCTCCTGGCCCCGGCTGGCCTCGTTACGCAAGGCGGCAGGCATCTCCATGCCCCATTGCTCATAAGCCGAGAGGCGGTCGGAGCGCAGGCAGTGCTGTGGCAAGCGGACTAGCTCACGCGCGAGTTCGAGCGCGTGCGCAAGGGCCTGCCCATTAGGTACCAGGCGATTTACTAGACCCATGGCGAGGGCTTCCTGTGCGGGGACGCTGCGCCCCGTCAGGATCAGGTCGAGCGCGCGGCCCTGGCCGATCAGGCGGGGCAGGCGAATGGTGCCGCCATCGATGAGTGGGATGCCCCAGCGGCGGTTATAGACGCCAAAAGTCGCGTTCTCGGCGGACACGCGCAGGTCACACCAGAGGGCGATTTCCAGCCCACCCGCCACGGCATAGCCCTCAACGGCGGCGATTACTGGCTTGCTGAGCTGCATATGCGTCACACCCAGGGGGGCATCGCCGCCTTGCAGCAGGTCCGGCATGTCGCTCTGCTGTGAGATGCTGGCCAGGTCGAAGCCAGAGCAGAAGGTGCCCTGCGCGCCCGTCAGGACCGCGACGGAGAGCGTGTCATCATCATCAAAGGCGCGAAAGATCTCGGCCAGGCGGCGCGCGGTGGCGGGGTCGATGGCGTTGCGGACCTGGGGACGGTTCAGCGTCACAACCAGGACGCTCTCCTGGCGCTCGCTGAGCACAAGCTCTGACGGCGGTGTCGATGGCATAATGTACTCCTTCGAGATAGAAATATACGGTGTGCCTACTCATTCATAGCCTCAGAGTATCTTAAAGGTAGAGGGTAATGCAATGATAAATGGTTTGTTTATGAGGGGGATGGTTATGATCGAGCGCATACTTGTCCCGCTTGATGGGTCGGCTAGATCAGAAGAGGCGCTGGCTATCGCCGGGCGCCTGGCACGGGCTACGGGCGCCTCGCTGCTCCTGATGCGCGTCATCACGCCGGAGCAGTTCCATATGCATCTGCATACGGATGTCTCGGAGTATATGCTGGAGCAGATGCGCAAGATGTATCTTGAGGAGGCCGAGACATATCTGAAGCAGGTCATGGCCTCCTCGCGCCTGCAGGGCATAAGGGCGAGCAGCAAAGTTGTGGTTGGGCTGCCGGGTGACTGCATTTTACGCCAGGCCCAGGAGTATGATGCTCAGTTGATTGTCATGTGTAGCCAGGGAGGCGTGAGAGAGGAGGGCGTGCGCTGGCTCATGGGCAGCGTGGCGCAGTATGTTGAGCGTCAGAGTGCGGTACCAGTCTTGCTAGTGCGGGATGAGCGGCTTTTTGCGGCCTCGCAGAAGGGGGAAGCGCCAGGAATCCTGGTCGCGCTCGATGGTTCGCCCTACGCGGAGACTACTCTTGTGCCAGCCGCCGAACTTGCGCAGGCCCTTGCCTGGCCGCAACCAGGACGTATACATCTCATGTACGCAGTCAAGGTTCCCTCTGCTACAGAAGAGCCTGGAGAGGCACAAGAGGAGGCGGCAACCTACCTGAAAGCCTGTCAGGAGCGCTTCCAGACAGGTGACCTAAAGCAATATGGACTGAAGGTCGTCTCCTCCATTGTCACCTACAGGCCCGGCGAGCCGCTCTGGCAGAAAATCCTCGCCACCTCCTGTCATGACACACAATGCGATATTATCGCCATGGCGACGCATGGGCGCGAGGGCCTGCCCCGCCTACGCCAGGGGAGCGTCACCGAGGATGTCCTGCAAGCCTCAAGCCAGCCCCTATTGATTGTGCGTCCCCAGCTCGCCGACATAGAGCATGTCACGCAGGCAAGCAAAGCAAAGCACCAGCAGGAGGCACCGTAAAAACGCGCTGCTAAAGCACGCGTCTACATATCATAGTACGAGTGCCTCGTACCATGATATGTAGACGCGTGCTTTAGCAGCGTCGTCCCCCACGCGCCTTCCCCTAACGTGAGTTTAGTTCCATTGTGGCCGAGCTACGCAAGCGGCGAACCGCGCCTTCTAGCCACCTGTGCTCGGCCTCTAATAAGGTATATGTATGATCTTGAATAAGCAGGTTTAGCAAGCCTCCGCCGTGGCTTTGTTGCGCATGCGTGCTTAGCCACTCCTGGGAGCGCTCAATAAGATTCTGGCGCTCCTGAAGGACCGTCAGGGCCTCGGCGGGCGTGAGATGCGAGAGGAACGCCAGCCCCAGGTCTACCTCGTTAAACTCCTGGTGTGGGTGGGCAAATTGTCCATAGAGGTTAAGAAAACGTAGTCGCTCACTCTCAGGCATTGTGGGGAGGCAGAGACAGATGGTTTGCCACATGCATGCTATCCTTTCTCGGAGGAGAGAGACGCCTTCAGGGCCGTTTTGCCGGGATTGCGCTTAAGGGCTTGATAGCGTGCGCCAATAAGGCTGATGAGCACGAGGGCGCCGATGCCAACGAGCATATGCGCGATGCGAATCAGCCAGTGGAGATCGCCGATGAGTAGTCCGTCCTGAGTCATGCCAAAGATCGGCAGGATCGGTGCATAGATGATACTGATTATGCCTAGCAGGCGTAGACCTCGAGAGAAGAGCATGGCGATGCCCAGACCCAGCAGCGAGAGCGTCACGATAAATCCAAACAGCATGTGTACATTAAGCAGATTGATTTGGAAGAGCCAGAAGGCCAGGCCCAGTAAGAGCGCCCCCAGGCCAATGATACTGGCTACCCAGCGTGTAATTTGTACCGCAATCATTTAAGAAGACTCCTTTCATATACCATCTTTAGTGGTAGCCATAGTGTATCTGGCATGGATGACAGAGGCATGAACTTTCGCGCCTTTTTTTGTCATCGTTTTGTCATCTAGTTGTGCCATAATTAAACTCAATGTACACCTTTCTGGCGTGACCTCTCGTGCCTGCGGCGCTCGCTTAGGTAAGTGGTGTGGTGTCGCCCTGGCGGCCTGTGGCCGCCAGGGCGACACCACACCACTTACCAGGGATATGAAGAGATTTAACATGGGAGCAAGCTTTTCCGATGCGTATTCTTGTGATAGAAGATAATTACCGCCTCAGCGAATCATTGAAGACGAATCTCGTCAATGAGAGATATAGTGTGGATGCAGCCTATGATGGCCAGGAGGGGCAGGACCTGGCCGAGCTGGCTCCCTATGATCTGATCATCCTGGATATCCTTTTGCCCAAGAAGGACGGCCTGGAGGTATGCCGTGAGCTGCGCCGGCGCCGCGTGCAAACGCCCATTTTGCTCCTGACCGCGCGCGATAGCATCGATGACCGCGTGCGGGGTTTGGATTGTGGCGCCGATGATTACCTGGTCAAGCCCTTCGCCATGAATGAATTGCTGGCGCGCTTGCGAGCTTTGTTAAGACGCCAGCAGCCCTACAAAAGCGCGCGCCTGGAGATAGGAAGTCTTGTTATTGACCCGGCTACGCATACCGTAGAACGTGAAGGGCAGGCCATTGAACTTACACCCAGGGAGTACGCATTACTGGAATACTTCATGTACCATCCCGGCCAGGTGGTGACGCGAGATATGATTGAACAGCATATCTGGAACTATGATTTTGAGTGCAGTTCTAATGTCATTGACGTCTATGTGCGCAGGCTACGTCGCAAGATTGATGCCCCCTTTACTACGAAGCTCCTGGCAACCATTCGCGGCGTGGGCTACTGCCTCTCGTCCCCAGGCAGCAAGCAGGAGGCACAATGAGAAAACGTCAACCTGCTCGTGTCCCTTTTCTCTCCAGTGTACGTGTACGCCTGACATTGTGGTACCTGGCCATCATTGCCTTCATCCTTTTCCTTTTCGGTGGTAGCTTGTATGCGACCCAGACATTTCTGAGTCCTGACGCGACTGAAAGCAAATTGGAGACGCAACTGTACCAGGATACACAGCACATGCGCGATACCTATAAACAGGCCCTCTTGCAGAAAACGAACCCTGCTTCACAACGGATCTCTCTCTCCCAAAATGAGGTAGTGCTCCTGCTACGACCAGATCACACAGTTCTGGACACGCGAGGCACGCTCCCGGCTGACAGCATACAGCAGCTTCAGGAACGCGCTGACAGCAACCAGGTATTATTTGATATGACTGTATCTCAGCCGCAGCACTCAGCGAACTGGCACGGTGCAGGCAGCACCTATCGCTTCCTGGTAACACCTCTTCTAGAGCGTGATGCGCGGGTCGCGACGCTCATCGTGGGGCAGGCTAAAGCATATCCTGTGCAGTTATTGTCCATCTGGCTCTTCCATGCTGCCATGGGGCTGCTGGTCGCGGCCATAGGAGGGTACTGGCTGGCTGGCAAGGCTCTCCAGCCAGTGAAGATGATCACGCGTACCGCCAACGAGATCAACGCGACCGACCTTCGCCGACGCCTGCATCTCCGACGCAGAGATGAATTTGGCGAGCTGGCCGCGACCTTTGACCAGATGTTAGCACGCCTGGAGGCTGCGTTCAAACGCCAGAACCAGTTTGCCGCCGACGCCAGCCATGAGCTGCGCACGCCGCTCACCATTATCAATCTGGAGATCAACCAGGCATTAACGCAATCGACGCAATTGCAAACCCCCGAGAACTACCGCGAAACGCTGGAGCGTATCCAGGCTGAGAATGAGCAGATGACGACCATCGTTAACAGCCTGCTCCTCCTGGCGCGGGCGGACACGGGCCAGTTTACTCTGCACAAGGAAGAGGTCGATTTGAGTGATATCGCCCTTGCCAGCGTTGAGCGCCTGCTGCCATTGGCGCAGCAGCATCAGATAAGCCTGGCCACAGGTGAATTACCCGAACTTCTGATCGAGGGAGACGCCCAGCATTTGAGCCGGATGCTTATGAACCTGGTGGAGAATGCTATCAAATATACCAGTGGCGTAGGGAAACATGTCTGCGTAGAACTAACGGCTGAAAAATCCTGGGGTATTATTCGCATCCAGGACGATGGTCCCGGCATAGCGGACAACCATCTCCCCTACCTGTTTGATCGCTTCTACCGGGTGGATAAAGCGCGTACACGCAGGCAGGGAGAGGCCCAACCCGAGAGCGCCCAACCCGGTGGCACGGGCCTCGGCCTCTCCATTGCCCAGTGGATCGCCCACAGCCACGGAGGGGAGATATATGTTCAAAGCACAATTGGGGCAGGCTCACTCTTTGAGGTCCGCCTGCCCTTAATAGAAACGAAGGTGCCTAGCCCAGGCGCAGAACGCCATTGCATTCAATGATGGAGCCTGTTGTGAAGCCGTTGCGGAGCAGGAAGGTGATAGCATGGGCCACATCCTCGGGCTGGCCTACGCTTGATACCGACCTGGATTTCCTCCTGGATATGATCTACGGTCCAATGTGGTATCGCCTGCTCAACCAACACGCGCCCCTCGATACTCATTTCGCGCGCCAGCTCATAGACTTTACCTTGAAGCAAGGCTCTCATGCCCGGTAGGGACCAGCTTCAGCGCGTCCAAAGACGATTAATCGCCTGTAGGCGCAGCCCGAAACGTTCCTATGGCGCTATGTCGGAAGGCGAGTTGTTTTCTGCCCTCCAAAGATTTTGGCTTGCGCCGCAATGCCATTAATGGGGTTTGGACGCGCTGAAGCTGGTCTCATTGGCGTCAAGTTAAGGAGCCTACGCTTCTGCAGGCTGGCACAGGAGACATATCAGTGCCCTCTCCCATCGAGAGCGTTACCTCAACGAGGTTTGTGGGAAAGTTCCGTCGCGGAGACTGGTTATCCGAGCTTTCGATACCTGGCCGGGGGCATGCCGATTTCTCGCTTGAAGGCTTTGTGAAAAGCGACTGCCGATTCATAGCCGAGAAGTTCTGCGATCTTCTCCATCTCGACATTGTCCTTGAGCAAGCGGGTTGCTCTGTACATGCGCCAACGAGTGAGATATTTGATAGGGGGCTCACCCACTAGCCGGGTAAAGCGAGCGGAGAAGACTGCGCGGGAGAGGGCCACCGCCTCTGCCAACTCCTCAACCTTCCACCCACGTTCTGGAGATTGATGAATCAGGCCCAGAGCGGTGCTGATCGGCTGATCGCGCAGCGCCGCTATCCATCCTCGCGAAGATGCCGCTTGCTGCTCAACCCAGGCCCGGATCACATGAATGAAGAGTAGTTCGGTTAAGCGCCTGAGCATCACCTCCGCGCCCAGCCGAGGCGTGGCCGCTTCACGTGCGATCAACTGCACAATCTCGGTGAAGCCCTCCACCGTGTGGCCCTGTTCGGCGGGAATATGAATCACTTTTGGCAAGCTGTGGAGCAAGGGAAAAGCACCGGGATGCTCCACATGGAACGCGCCGCAGAGAACCGCCATCTTTGACGCATCGGACGCGGCAGGAAAGTCCTGATACTCGCGTTGCGCGGAATAGTCCACATGCAGGACTTGAGTCAAGGGTGACGTGAGTTCATCGCAGATCGAGTGAGCATGCCCAAACGGGAAGAGCAGGACGCCTCCACCCTCGATCCGCAGAGGTGTTGGATCTCCTTCAACAGAGAGGTAGCCACCACTAGAACTGAGTAGGTGAAAGATCATATCGTGACTGGCCGCGAAGTTATAGTGCCAGGGAGGCGTAAGTTCCCTGCGCGCAGAGATCCACTCTTGCAATTCGAGTGCATTGAGCACATCGGTGAGCACATCCATGCCATGCTCCTCTTTTGAGACGATCGGACAATTATTCAAGACAATATAGCATAGATTGGCACAGCGTTCAAGGGTATACTCTGCCTATCGAGCAGATCACGAGATTTCGCGAGAGCCGGACGCGAGGCCGTTTTTCGCAAGGCGCTTGTTTGCGGTACGGTTCTCGTTGACAGAGAAAGGAGAGAAGCCATGACCAATCACAACGCTCTGCGCGGTGTCGCGGGCTCCGCTCGCGAAAATTCAGCCGTACAAGCAGCGGATGGGCTGGAGCTTCCCCTGGGCGTCTTCGTTCGACAGCGACTTCAACTACGACTTCAACGTCTCATTTACGGAGGAGCAGCAGCAGTCGGGAACCGTCGAGTACAACTATCGCAAGGGCAACATCAGCTCAAGCACGAACGAAATCGCCGCGACCGAGGCGGCACCTGAAGCCAGAACGAAGTTCGCGGCGGGCGTCGGCACGGACTGGGCGACGTACGCGCGGCAAGCCCCCGGCATGAGCGCGTTCGCGTTCGAGGACGACGTCGTCTACCATACCTACTCGACCTACGAGCGCGGGGTGGATGGGCTCTGGAGCATGCAGCCGTGGCTTGACCGCGCGCCACTCGGTCGCAACGAGACCGGCCCCTGGTGGCACCGCCACGACGAGTACGACAATCAGTGAAACCATGGACACACACAGAAAGAGGATGATGATGAAGGACTTGTCAGGCAGGACTACTGTCGTCGTTGGCGCCAGCCGGGGCCTGGGGCGTGGAATCGCTCGCGCGTTCGCCGAGGCTGGTGCTCCGGTGGTCGCGGTCGCCCGAAGCGGCCCGGCGCTGGACGCGCTGGCCACTACCAGCGCGAATATTCGGACCGAGGTCGCGGATGCGGCTGACGCGACAGTGGCGTGGAGCCTGCTGGACCAGTACGAGCCGGAGGTGCTCATCCTGGTCGCCGGAGCCAACCCTGTGATGCGTCCGCTCCAGTACCAGACATGGGAGACGTTCTCCGTCAACTGGCATACTGACGTCAAGATCGCGTTCACCTGGCTGCGTGAGGCGCTGCTGAAGCCGCTACCGCCTGGCAGCAGGGTGGTGGTGGTGAGCAGTGGAGCTGCCATCAACGGATCACCGGCCAGTGGAGGGTACGCCGGGTCCAAGGCCACCCAGCGGTTCATCGCGGCATACGCCCAGGAGGAGTCGCGCCGTGCCGGGCTGGACATGACCGTCACGGCGGTGATGCCCAGGATGACTCCGTTCGGAGACGTGGGCAGGCGTGGGGTTCGAGCGTACGCGACCCGCGATGGCCAGACCGAGGAGGCATACCTGAAGCAGCTGGGGAACTGTTGACCCCCGAGATAGCAGGGTCTGCCCTGGTGGACCTAGTACGGGCAAACCCTGAGACCACTGCCCCCGGGTACCTGCTCACCGCCGCCGGGCTGCAGAAGCTGCCATGAACAAAGGGATGACATTCCAGCACTCTCCAGTGCTAGTCGCGCAAGCACAGCCCCGTCTGCATCTGAACGATGGGGCTTCCATCATCCTGATCGCTTTGGCTCCCATCAATCCACCCTGGCGTCGGCCAGGGACGAGCGTCTACTGCGCAGCTAAGGCGGCGTTACGAGCGGTGGCACAGACGGTGGCAGTTGAATTGGCTCCACGGGGCATTCGGGTCAACGTAGTCAGCCCAGGTCCGATCCTGACCCCGATTTACCAGCAAGCTGGATTGAGCCCAGAGAAGATGAAGGAACGCCTGGATCGGATGAGCACTACAGTGCCACTAGCGCGGCTTGGGAAGCCGTTTTGCGTGGTGTCTATGGTTTATGCGCGGTGCTGGGCGGCGAGCTCGTATTTGTTGGCGAACATGCGGTTGCCGCAGTAGATGTTGCGGTGGGTGAACTCGCTGGGGGTGCGCTGGCGCAGGCGTTCGCGTATGCTCTCCTTGTGCGCACCGGGCGCGTAGTACCAGGGCTCGTCAAGGGTATAGGCGGGATCGAGCGCCCAGGTGGGGCAGGAGAGCGCGTACTGCTGGCAGAGATACTCGACCGAGGCCGCGCAGAAGACCGCCCAGCGCCACTGCTCAGGGTTCGCATCCATAGGGAGTTGAAGGGGATCCTGTACAAGCTCTAAACGCTGCTCGGGAAAATTGCCAAAGAAGTCATTCATGAAGTTTCCCAGCGCGATCCAGGGATCTTCACCCGCGCAGATCTCTTGATAGGATATGCTCATTGTCTGCAATTCATGCAGCAGTTTCACTCGCTCACCTCTCATGGACTATCGCAATATTTTGCCCTCGCAAACATTGTAACATATTCTATTTTAGTTGCTTTGACTTCTCGCGCCTGCGGCGCTCGCTGGTAAGTGGTGTGGTGCTGCGTCGGCGGCCTGTGGCCGCCGACGCAGCACCACACCACTTACCAAGACTTATCTCTGCGCAAAGGCTTAGAAGAGGGCCTCCAACGTTTCCTGGCCGACGCTGCTGAAGCACGTGTCTACATATAATGGTACGGGGCCTTTCGCGCCATTATATGTAAGCGCGTGCGCTTGCCCCCGAATGGGGGTTAGCAGCGCAGCCCTCAGACATTCTCCGCTTCTTTTTAAAAGAGCTTTAGCAGCGCTAAAAGAGCGCCTCTAGTGTCTCTTCGAGGAGATATTCTTCTTGCCAGCGGGGATCGGGTATGAAGCGGTCGACGATGGCCTGGGCCTGTTCGCGGGTCGTGACCTTGAGTGCTGTGAGTAGGGCCTGGACATCGTTCATATCTTTCTGGCGAAAGACCATCAGCTTGAGCGCCAGGATGTATTCCCTGGGTGGCAGATAGACATGCAGCATGTTGTATTTGCGCCAGAGGGTGGGCTGGGGATCGGGCGCCATATCCTTGATAAAATAGGCTACGTCGTCGTTCATCCATTTGCGCTTGAGATGATGCTTACTTGCCACGGCGCGGACGGCCGCCTGAAAGGCCTTCGCCTGGGGAGTGACATTAGTTGTATCGGGCATATCGAGCAGCACGACATCCACATCATCGGTGGCCTTCCGGTTCTTGACCGTCAGCAGCATAAACGCGCCCCCCACGAGGAAGATGCGCAGTGGCTCCTTGAAGCGGCGCCGCTCCAACTCATCGCCCAGGTCCTGCAAATACAGCTCGATCTCCTGACTCTCCATGTCCGATCCTTTCCGCTGGCACCATTTGGTTCATTGTAAAATAGAGATGCATGAGGCGTGAGCGCGGCTGACGCCTCATGCATCTCTATTTTACAACGCACTATAGCGGACTGAGAAGCAGGCGCCCAATGGCCAGGAAGATGGTGAGAGCGAAAAGGACGACATTGACGGGGATATTGGAGAATTCCTTACGTGTAAAGTGGAAGATACCCGCGTAGATCATCACAAGCGCCAGGCCGAAGGCCGCGACAATCGTCAGGTCAGACATGGAGTGGATAAAGGCGGGCAGGATCAGCCCCAGTCCCCCGAGAAGTTCGCATGTGCCGATGTAGCGTACCGTAATCGAGGTCACGTCGCCCACCCAGGGCAGGCTCTTTTGCAGACCCGTGATTGGCATAAAAAGTTTCATGGAGCCAACCATAATAAATAGAAGCGCGAGAATAACCTGTATAATCCAGAGCGCGATGTTCATCTTCTTTTCCTTCATGCTAACTAAGCGAGTGTTGTATAAACAACAGGTGTCGTTTATAATAGTACCATGCTCAATCAAGGGACAAATAACAGAATGTGTTGTCTAAGCAACAAATGTGGCAATGTGTTGTGATATTGTAGCTCAGTGCATGGAAAAATGGGTTCAGGCTTGAAAGGATAGGCGCATGAGTAATCTAACCAAAGGTCTTGATCCGCGTGTAAAGCGTACGCGTACTCTCTTACAGCAGGCATTTCTTGATCTCATGCGCGAAAAGAGCTTCTCCACGATCACGGTGCAGGATATTACCGAGCGCGCCACGGTGAACCGGGCGACCTTCTATGCCCACTTCGAGGATAAATATGCCTTGCTCAATGCCCTGGTACATAGCCGCTTTCAGCAGATGTTAAGTGAGAGGCTGCCGGGAGGCTTCAAATGGGAGCGGCATTCGCTCCAGGTCCTTATCCATATTATCTTTGATTTCCTGGGAGAGGTACAACGGCGCTGGGAGGAAGGGAACCGTCCCTTTGAACCTCTAGTCGCACGCGCGGCCCAGCAGGAATTATATGAACTGCTGCTGCGAGGCATCAAGCAGCACAAGGCCAGTGGCGACTCGCATGGTGATCCCGAGATTGCGGCCACCGTGGCAAGCTGGGCCATCTTCGGCGCCGCCGTCGAGTGGAGCCGTGGCGAGCGCCATCTACCAATCGAGCAGGTCTGCGAGCATGTCCTGACCGTCATCACCCGGGGTATTGCTCTGTAGGATGTAGGGTCCATGCTGGCATGGACTCCGAGGCCGCAGGCCGATACCCAGGCTTGTGGGGAGCAGCGCAGCCCCCCACAGCATTGTCCTGCCAACATTATCGGCTTAATTTTTAAAAGAACTTTTGCAGCGCCCCCCCCAGACATGCTCGGGTTATTTTTTAAAAGAGCATAAGTACGCGTCGCTCCCTCTCTGAAAGCTAGCCCATGCGGCGGATGGCGGGGACGGCCAGGGCGATGAGCGTGAGCAGGATGTTTCCCAGGCCAGCTATGAGGAAGACCAGGCCAGGCCCAAAGCTATCGGTTGCCAGGCCTGTGAGGGCGTAGCCCAGAGGTAGGAGGCTCCAGGCCCCTAATTGATCGATGCTTGAGACGCGTCCGAGCATCTCCTCCGGCACAAGTTCCTGCATTAGCGTGACCCAGATGATCCCAAAGGTTCCCAGGCCAAAGCCGATTAGCGCGCTGGCAAGGATGGCGAGGAAGGGCGCGTATGCTGGAGGCGTTGCGAGACCCAGGAGAAGCTCGGCACAGCTCGCCAGGCCCACGGCGAGATACATGACTGTTCCCCGCTTCGGTATGTTTCGTAGCTGTCCCACGATGAGCGAGGCCAGGATTGAGCCCAGCGCCAGGGCCATGCCCAGGATGCCAAAGAGCCATATATTGGCATTGTATACTGTCTGCACCAGCCTGGGGAGCGTGACCTCAAGTGGACCAGAGAAAAAGATGTTGCCCAGTGCCGCGATAGGGAGCCCAACCAGAAACCAGGGTGAGCTAACGACAAAGCGCCACCCCTCGTGCAGGTCCTTGACGATGTTCTTTAGCGGGTGAGCGTCTTTCTCCTGGGTAGCCTCGCTGGCCTCCGTCTTTGGAGCGACCACGGGAGGGCGCATGGCGAGTAGGCAGACAGCCGAGAAGACAAATGAGAGTCCATCAAAGGCGAAGGCTCCCATTGGTCCGACCAGGGCAACGATGCCTGCGCCAAGGGCAGGTCCCAGCAAGGTGCTTATGTCGCGGCTAAAGGCCGTCAAAGCGTTGGCAGAGGCCAACTGGTCGCGCTCTACTAGCTGAGGTGTCATGGAGCGGTAGGCGGGATGAAAGAAGCCCGCCGCCAGGCCAAAGAGCAGTGCCAGGGCAACCAGGTGCCAAAGCTGGAGTAAGTGCAGCCAGCCAAGCAAGGCGATTAGCAACACAATCACGCCGCGCCCGGCATCTGAGAAGAGCAGGATACGTTGACGTGGAAGGCGGTCGGCGGCCACCCCGCCTAGAAGCAGGAAGATGAGCCGAGGCAGCATCTCCGCCATGACCACTAATCCCATCGCCGTCGCGGAACCGGTTAAGAGTAGCACCTCCCATGCCAGGGCGATGGTAAAGGCCCCATCCCCAAGTGATGAGCAGGTCTGTCCCAGCCAGAGCAGGGCAAAGGGCCGATTTTGTAATGAACGGAGAACGGCTAAACGCCTGGTAAAGGTAGACAAAATGGTTCTCTCCTTACAAGTTTGCTTAGTAAGTACTAAAATTACTTAAAAAAGCGTACGGATAGCATCGGAGAGAAGAAGGAGACGCTACTTAGAATGAGAATTATGCGTGGCGTGTGGTAAATGTAAGTGAAATGTAAAACGGGCAAGCCAGGCAGCGTCAGGAAAAAGTCGAAAGGCGACCTCAGCGAGGGCTTTCATGTACGCTTCTCTTCCGATGAACGCTACTTGCTCATGGATCGTTCTCCTAATCTAAAGAGAGGTGATAAAGAGGGATGCAATCTCTTGCATGGCTCATTATACGGTAACATCCGCAAGCCCGTCAACAGAAATCCTGACGGAGTCAGGGCTTTCCAGCTCACCTCTGGCGTTTGCCTCGGCTCGCAAGTTCGCCAGTAAGTAAGGGGTGCCTGGTGATGGCACGGTGCATATCGCGCCATTATATGCAGACACGTACTTTAGTAGCGCATACCACCCTAAGCGTAAAACTCGGGGGCTTTCTTCAGTTTAGGCCAGTGGTTCTCGTCATGTCCAAAGACGATGAGAGCCACATTTTCGTGCTGGGCGAGATCGAAGAGTTTGCGTGCGCTCTCGGCGGCCCTTGCCGGGTCCAGGTCTGCGCCGTTTTCAGGTAGGCGCGTCTCAGGATTAAGCTCCGACTCCATGGCAGCGGCGTCAATCACCAGCAGCACTGGCCCTGTCTGTGGCAGGAGCACAAGCACCGCCTGGTGCCCAGGAGTGTGTCCACCTGTTTCGATTAATTCGACCCCTGGCGTCAGTTCAGTGTCGCCCTCAATGAGTTGGTAGCGATGTTCTGGGCGGTTCCAGTGGGAGCGCGTGAGAGTGAAGCGTGGGTTCTCACTGGCGCGGGCGAACTCATACTCGGCTCGCTGGACCACAAACTCGGCTTCAGGAAAGGCATCGTGACTTCCACAGTGATCGGGATCGAAATGTGTGCAAACCAGGATGTGAATATCATGTGGTGTCAGGCCCAGCGCGGCAAGCTGCTCAACCACAGAAAATAGCTGAAGTTGCGCCCCACTCATGGGCACAAAGGAGCCGTCAAGCGGGACACCTGTATCGACCAGGATATTCTTGCCATCGCTGGTCTGAATCAAGTAACCGGGGACAGGTGTGCCATCGGATCCAAGAGCCAGTTGCAATAAGTAGAGGCGTATAGGGGTTGATTCAGTAGTAGTCATCTTTTTCCTTCTTGAGCAAGATCATCTTTCAGGTGGAGCAGAACAAGCTTGTTTCTCAGAGGGGCGGCGAGCGCCGCTTCGCTGCTTGTCATGGTATCTCTCTGCATTGTACTATTCAACCATGCTCCATTGTATCAAAGCCCCGCGTTTCAGCGCTACCTCAAAGGAGTGATATGGCAACACACGAATCCTTTTTTCAGCGCTACCAATCTGATGAGCCACAGGCCCTTGCCAGGAAGATTGAGGAGGATTATCAAGAGCTTGCCAGTACGCGTGCCACTGGCGATGACCTGATGCAACTGCGGTGTTTGAGTTCTCTCGGCTCTCGCCTCACGATCGCAGGTCAGGAGGACCTAGCCGCTCCACTGCTCGAACAAGCCCTTGCCCTTAGCAGACAGTTGAACGAGAAACAGCTCGAGGTTGCCACACTGTTACACCTGGCAACGGCACAGCAATATCTTGGAAGGCGCAATCTGGCCCAGGACCTGTTCCAGGAGGCACTAGATAAAGCCAGGGCCTATGAGCAGCCTGAGTACGCCGACTTTATCCTGCATCACCGAGGCCGCTGTTTTGTTGAACAGGGGAAGCTCACCGAGGCCAGAGCCTGCTTTGAACAGGCCCTGCTTCTCCGCAAGCAGAAAGGCAATCAGCGAGGTATCGTGGCAACACAAAGTGCCCTGGATGCGCTCCAATCAATGGAAGAGCTATTAGAACAATGAAATGGATCTACTTAATATCGACCTACTTTTCCTTCCTTTTTCACCCAATTTACTAGTTCCCCAAGCACTGGTATGGGAGGAAGGTCTTTCATACCAGTGCAAAGGCAGGCGTGGGTACTGTTTGAGCCTTGTCCTCAGGTCCGCATTGTCAACAATCTCAGAGACAGAACCGAAATCCATGTCCAGCCGAGCACGACCGCAACATCGAAGGCCAGGATGACGACCGTCGCGATAGCCCCGCCAGCGCTGGAGCCAACCGCGATCCCCACAAAGGCGGCGAAGAAAAGCACTCCGGTTGTTGCGGAGTAGACCGCCCATCCCCGCAGTCGTTGGGCGGCAAAACGACGGGCGAGCACGAAACACGCGGCGATCAGCCCAATGAAGCCAATCGCTCCACTGACGAAGTGCAGTAGACCGTGCCAACTGACCGCGTGTGCGTCGGCTGGCGTACCGGGCGGGAAGCCGTGAGCAGGATCGGCGATGAAGAAGCCCGCGCCAATCAGACCGAGCCCATAGATACCCAGAAGGATTGGCCCCCAAGTTCCACCCCGGCTGCCGCGCAGAACCCGCCGCATGCCGAGCGCACCAGCGATGGTGAGCAGGCCCGTCAGGATGAACAGGCTGATATGAATCCACCCCAGGTTGCCGTTGCTCATCAGGCTCAGATCGTGGCGGGTGGGATCATAGCCGGGACGGGTGAGCATCTCGATCGCCCCGACGATGACGTAGAGGGGACCAGCGACCATGCCCCCGCTGAGCAGCACGCTGGTCAGCTTTGTGGCAGCTCTGGTGCCGGCCTGTGAAATGCTGTGTTGCATACCTCTCTCCTTTTTTGCTCGCACAGCCCTCGCAGCGTGAGGAGGGCCACGCATCTTCTCCGCTTAGCCTTGAAAGAACTCGAGCAAAACGGGAGCCATCGCCTCATCAGCCACATTATGCGGCTGACCGGCAATGGTGGAGCGTTGGGCGTGGGGCAGGACCCGGGCTACCGCATCCGCAGCCTTGCTGATCCAGGGGGTTGTTCCACCGTCAATCACGAGCGTTTCGACTGTTACCGTTGCGACCCGCTCTATGGGCAGCGAGAAGTCGCCCGTCAGGATGGCGTCGTAGACGAGCGTATGGGCGAACACTTCCTGGGCTGGCCAGAACGGAGCATGGCGCATCTGGGCAACGAATTCGGCGGGCATGCCCACGGCCTTCGTCATCCACAGTTCGATCATGTCACCGCGCCGATCCTCAGCCAGCATCTTCTCAAGCTGCTCCCTGTAATCCTGAGGAAGAGGAGGCCGAGCGCCTTCCAGGAAGTATGGGGGCTCCCACACGGCCAG
Organism: Ktedonobacter racemifer DSM 44963; assembly: GCF_000178855.1. Lineage (GTDB taxonomy): Bacteria > Chloroflexota > Ktedonobacteria > Ktedonobacterales > Ktedonobacteraceae > Ktedonobacter > Ktedonobacter racemifer. Next base: position 962,085 of record NZ_ADVG01000003.1, read on the forward strand.
CTTCTTCATCCTGGGTGCAAGCCCACGTGCCGCTGCCTCCAGAGAGAGCATCCCCAGGGCAGATGTTCCATAGACGAAGGCTGAGCCACCTGCCTCCGAGATGATGGCATCGAGATCTTCTCCCTCGCGCTCGACGACATAGGGAGGGGTAAACCCACTTTCGCCGTGTCCTCGACGATCAAAGTTGTAGACCGTGAAGTGCTCGGCCAGCAGTCGGGCCAATCCCGCCTGCTGTGAGTGGTCTCCAAGCACGCCACCTACCAGGATCAGCGCGGGTCCCTGGCCGATCTTCTCAAAGGCGATAACGGTGCCATCTTTTGACGTAACATGTTGCATGAATATCTCCTTTTTTCTCTTCTCGACTGAATTATCAATGAATAGATCTCCCTATACGCTCGGTGGCTGCCGGATGGAAAGATCACCCCTCATCTGGCCTCTTTTCGCTGCATTGGAGCGAAAGGAGCCTCAAGTGTAAACCATCAATCTTTAGCAGCACGCCATAGAGAGCGGCCTGGTCGGGAAGGGTACCGGAAAGCTGTGAGGTGCCAGCTTCCTCATGAACGATGTGCAGATTCTCCAGCCACTCTTGCCAGGAGGGGTCCAGGTGCCCCTGAACGCGGATCGAAACATACATTTGGTACGCCTCCTGATGGTGCCGTATTGACATGCTTTGCTCATTGCCTCGTCGGCAATTGGTTCTGCACTGTTCTTGCAGCTTGAGCAAAGTATAGCCGGCAGACGGGGAGCATGACATCACCTGTCTTCGCGATGTTTAGGGTGAACGCTGGCAAGGGCGTTGGGGAGGAACGGAAGGATAGTCTTCATCTAGGAGTCAGAGGAGGTTCAGACGTGTCGTCACCGCCATAGCTTCGGTGCGGCGGCTCACGCCCAGCTTGCGATAGATGCTGCTGACCTGGCTCTTAATCGTATTGAGGGATACTACCAGGGTTTGGGCCATCTCGGCATAGGTCTGCCCAACCATCAGCAGCCGTAGCACCTGCTGCTCCTGGCGAGACAGTGGTGAAAGCAGGGCTTGTGGATGCCGATGGTTGGAAAGATGGGCGGCTTGTGCGTGAGCTGACTCATGCCCTTCCTGCTCGGAGGCCGCAAGGATTCGCAAGACGTAGGGCCTGAAACTGGCAACCGTGCAGGACTCGTCATGGTGGGGCACCTCCAGCAGCATCGTGAGAGCCTGCTTCATGAGTGGGCCAGCATCCAGATAAACACGCAGCATGCCCTCTGGCTCGGTCAATGTCAGTAGACGGGTCGCGACGTTCTGCGCACGCGTGCTCTGGCCTGCATGGAAGAGGGCCACCACAGAGAGGGCCAGGAACGAGAGCGCCGACGGGGGATCGCCAGGCCGATCCAGATAGTGGCTGAAGCTGTCGAGCGTCTCAACAGCCTGAGCATAGTGCCGCTGTGCAATAGAGACATGGATGAGCGTCAATGCCTCTTCTTTCCGCAAGGGGTTCCACGCCTCTGATGAAAGTGTTGTCTGCGCCGCCCATTGTGACGCTTGCGCCAGCTTCCCCTCCGCGACCCACCACTGCACACGAAGAGCGATCAAGGAAGCCCTATGGGTGGCCAATCCTTCTTGTTCCACCAGCGCTGTGAGCTGTTCGAGAAACTCTTGCGCGGTAGAGAAATCCTCTCTCGCCAGCGCAAGCCGCACTGACAGAATCTTCTCCCTGACCAGCAGATCGATCAATTGCCATTCCTGCGCGATCTGTCGCAAACAGGAGAGCCAATCAGCCGCCTCCTCCAGGCGATTCCTGGCATACGCGACCTGGAACAGGAAATGATACACATAGCCTACCAGAATGGTGCGCGCACCATTCTGTTCGACCAGGGCAAGGATTTCCAGGCACTCTTGCTGCGCTAGCTGCAACTGCGCGGCCTGAGTATAAGCAAAAGCGAGCCAGCATCTTACGCGGATGGTGACGAGTGAGTCTCCTGCCTCCATCATCTGCTGCTTCGCAGTAAGCAACCGCTCGATCAGAGAAGCGCCCTTCCCCAGCAGCAGCGCCTCCCACCAGAAAATGAAGTAGAGCGGGATCACATTCCAGTGGGCCTCCTCATCTGGGGGCAGTGCTTCCATCTCCAGCGTGAGCAGGCGCAGGCCCTCCTGGTTGCCATCCTTGATGATCGTCATGACTGTCGCCAGGGCACGCAAGACACGCAGACGCCGTCCGATCAAGGCAACCTCTGCATCGGAGAGTACCAACTCCGACTTCCTCCGCAGAATCGCTTCCATGCGTCTATGGATTCGCTCTACCTGGGCCTGCATGTTAGAATGGACCAGTTGCGTTGCTATCGTGATGGAGTTGACCAGGTGAAAAGCGGCATTAAGAGCCAAGCGCAAATACACACGCAAAACAGGATCTGGCAGGGATAACATCCAGGTGTAGACGGTCTCAACTTCTCCATGCAACCACAAGGCAGGAGCGGCTCTCTCCATCAAGGAGGCAGCAAAGGAGAAGTCCTGGGCGGCCTGCGCGTGGGTAATGGCCTCCCGCAGCTCGCCCTGTGCTTCATACCAGCGCGCGGCCCGAATGTGTAAGAGGGAAACGAGTTCTGGCTGGCTGGCGTGCAAACGTGCTTGTAGCGCTTCTCGAAACAGGTCGTGATAACGATACCACTCCCGCCTGGAATCCAGCGGAATCACAAGGAGGTTCGCCCGCTCCAGCTCTTCGAGCAGCTGCTGGCTTGCTTGAAGAGTCGGCAGTGATGTGACTGCCTGGACCAGAGCAGCATTCATACTCGTCACCACGCTCGTCTGGAGCAGAAAATCCTGTACCCGTTGGGGGAAGTGCGTGATAATGTCCTGTTGGACATAGTCCAGCAGATAGCGGTGGGAGCCTCCAAAGTCCTTCACAAAAGCGGAAAGATCCTGCTGCTTGCGCAAGGAGAGCGCGGCCAGGTGCAGCCCGGCGATCCAGCCTTCTGTCCGTTCCAGGAGGATGGCGATGTCATCTGCCGAAAGCGGCAGAGCCATCCCATCACGCAGGAAGCGGGCGGCCTCTTCATGGCTAAAGCACAAATCGCTGGAGCGTATCTCGATCAACTGCCCTTTCACGCGCAAGCGAGAGAGAGGAAGCCGCGGATCAGTGCGCGTGGAGAGAACCAGATGCGCTCTCGCTGGCAGATAATCGAGCAGGAAAGACAACCCTTCGTAGATGGCCTGATCCTCGATCAGATGGAAGTCATCCAGAATCAGAATGATTTCCTGGTGAAGCAGGGCGATGTCGTTGAGCAGCGAGACCAGGATCGTCGAGAGCGGGAGTGCCTCTCGCGCATACAGGAGGGCGAGTGCCTCCCCTCCTGGCGTGGGATCATAGCAGCGGAGGGCGGCAATACAGGATGCCCAGAAACGTACTGGATTGGTATCCGAAGCATCCAGAGAAAGCCAAGCCACCGGATTCTTCTGGCGGCTTGCCCACGCAGAAAGCAGAGTCGTCTTCCCGCTCCCAGCGGAGGCAGAAACAAGGGTTAATGGGTAGGTGTAGACTGCCTCCAGCTCAGCGAGCAGACGTGAACGCTCGACCAGAAAACTCGGCAGGCGAGGAGGAGAGAGCCTGGTGGAGAGTAAGGCAGAGAATGAGTGAGGGGAAGAAGCACTTTCTTGCGCCTGTCGTTCAGCCTCCTGCGAGAGCGCCTTCGCAGTCTCCTCTAAGCGTGCGAGCGAGATCTTGTCCGTAGAGCCCAGATAGCGCTTGCGATTGCGACCCTGTGTGGTGTGATAGGCATACCAATAGCCTGCTCCCCTCTTGCGCACCTCTTTGAGCACATTGAGATGACCACATTGCCCTTGAAAGGAGAAGGAGGAATGGCTGGCTAACCAGGTCAGCCACGGTTCCTCCTTGCCAGTCTCCAGTTTCAGCGGTGGCTGGTCAGGAGTAAGAAGAATATAGGTCTTGCTCTGGGCAGACCACCTGAGCATATGAAGAGCTGACCTTGGCATCGAATCCTTTCCCTCAATCTGGTTTCTCCCCAACTCCCCAACTGAGGGGGAGTATAGCACATAACGCCACCAGCAGGGAAGCTTCCGGCTCCTCGCTATCAGCCAGGGGCAGTTTAGGGTCGCAAAAAACGACCGTTTTTTTGACACTAATTGTTCAGCTTTCCTGATGCGGCTCCGCATGACATCCGTGAGCGTGATGCTGAGATTTGACCACTCTCAAAAAACGTGCCAAAATCAAAGTCTCAGTTTCTTCCCACTGAGATGAGTATGTGACACTAAATGCAGAGGTTCTATGAAGATTGGCTATATCCGAGTCTCCAAGCAGGAGCAAAATGAGGCGTTGCAGAGAGATGCCTTAAAGGAAGCAGGGTGTGAGAAGTACTTCCATGATACCATGACCGGATCAACATTCGAGCGCGAAGGATTGGAGGAGGCTCTGGCATTCGTGAGGCCAGGGGACACGTTCATGGTCTGGAAACTGGATCGTTTGGGTCGTTCTCTCCAGGGTAGCGGGGAATGAGGTGCATATGTAGATGCTGGACTCCATGACCACTGACCAGCGCATAGATATGCTCGGCCTGTTCACTTTGCTTGAGAGCACGGCTCAAACGCGCGATCAGTAATCCCAGAGCTTGAGCCTCTTCATCGGTCTGCTCAGCCAGGTCGGGAGTGTGCCGTTTGAGTTCCGCCATGATGTAACCCAGGTAGACTGGCTCTTCTGGACTGTAGATGTGCCCGGCATAGACGAGGTTATCTTCATAAATCGCGCCGCCCGCGACGGCAATTTCTCCCCGGTGTTTGCGACAGATAAAGCAGTCGCGCTCTTCCTCGCTCAACTTCTGCATAGGTTCCCTTCTTATGCGCGCCCGGCATGGATGACGTGTTTATTGACAGACGTCAGGATCGCCAGGAGCAACGCACAGGCTGATAGAAACAGGATCGCTGGAACTACTTGAAACCATTGGATCAACAGACCAGTCAAGGCAAAGCCGAACGGCTGGAAGCCAAAGGCCAGCAGGCGAAAAACACTGTTGACGCGTCCCTGGAGTTCGTCGGGAATCAGCGAGATCCGATAGCTAAACTGGACCACGTTATAGATGGGGCCTGCCACGAAGAGGCACGCGGAGATTACTCCCAGCAGGAGCGGATTAGGAGCTATCGCGTAAAGCGGAAAGCACAAAGCCTCAAACCAGATGAGGCAAATAATGACCGGGCCAAAGCGGTAGCGCTTCTGAATTGGCGCGCCCAGCAAAGAGCCGATAATCGCCCCGACTCCACCAATAGTCAGGATCGTTCCATAGGCCAGCGAAGAGCCGTGCTGCTGTTTGACCAGAACCAGGAGAACTGGGAGTAAACCCGCGCCGATAAAGTTGCAGCCGCCTGTGAGAAAGGCTATATAGCGAATGAGTGGCTGATGCCAGAGCCAGGCAAGACCCTCATGAATTTCAGCCAGCAGTTTGCGCTGCTGACCCTCCTGGCGTTTCCCCTGAAAAGGCACTCTGATAAAGCTCAATGTGATTACAGAGATCACGTAGGAGATCGCGTCAGCCAGAAATGGCACAAATTGGCTCAGTGTGTAGAGAGCGCCGCCGAGTGCCGGACCGACGAGTACTGTGGTACCCGTAGTCGCCTCATTCTGCGATGTGGCCAACGGAATCTGTTCTTTACTGACAACCTGGGGCAGACAGGAGACTTCAGCCAGGTTAAAGAAGACGTAGAATGTCCCTTCAATCAGCGTATTGGCGCAGATCTGGGCGACGGTCAGGCGTCCCAGCCACATCACGACAAGCACACTTGCCAGATTGATGGCCCGACCAGTATCACAGACGATCATCAGGCGTTTGCGATCCCAACGATCAATCAACGCGCCTACGATCAGGCTGAGAAAGATATAGGGCAATGTGCCGAGGCCGCCCACCAAGCCAACTAACGCCGCCGAATGCGATAGGTCCCAGACCAGGAGCGGGTAGGCGGTCTGGGTAACCGTTGTGCCAAGGGACGAGAACGCCTGACCACTCCACAGCAGCATAAAATCACGGTTGCGCCAGAGGGCCATGCGGCCTCCCCTGTTCGTCCCTTCCCTGGTGACAGTTGACTTCATGAATCCTCTCCATCAAATGGTGGCACCCCGACGGCGGGCCATCTGCGACCCAATACCTCCTGCATATTGAATTAGAACAGGAGTTTGATGGTAAGTATATAGATGTGTTCCACTTCTGTCAAATCACCCTGTTTTAAGTTTGCTGTGCAAAGGGGAGGTAGACGGTAAAGATGGAGCCCTTGCCCTCCTCGCTCTCGACGGTAATCGAGCCGTGGTAATGCGTGATGATCTCGTAGGTGATGTAGAGGCCCATGCCCAGGCCGGAGAAGGCCTTCTCGCTTGTTCCATACGCGCCACGGTTGAAGCGCTCAAAGATCTTCTCGCGCTGGGAGGCTGGTATACCCACGCCATGATCGCATACTTTAATACAAATCCATTGCTCGCTTTCTGACAGAAAGATATCCACCTCATGGGCCTCGGGAGAGTATTTTGCCGCATTCGTTACCAGGTTGGTCACGACCTGGTTGAAGCGTTGCTGGTCGCACACAAGGGCATGATGTAGGTGTCCATGCAGGATGAGCACATGGTCGGCAAGCGTAGGTTGAAGTACCTCAATGGTTTCGTGAAGCACTTTGTCAGGGTCGAGAATTTCGTCTTCATAACTGAACAAACCCATCTGGATTTTTGAGACGTTCAACAGGTCGTCAATAAGACGCTTTAAGGCATCAACCTGCAACTCCATACGCATAAGAGCATAGTTTGTGCGTTTATCCCCTTCTTTTTGTACTCTGCGGCGCAGAAATTGGATCAGCATTTTGAGCGAGGTAATAGGTGTCTTTAACTCATGGCTGGCGAGGCTGATAAACTCATCTTTGCGCTTTTCTAGCTCCTTCCGTGCGGTGATATCCACAAAAAAGCAGATGGCTTTTCCACTCTCTTTATCAAGTAACGCTATCCCTACTACCACAAGGATACGCTTCCCATCGGGACGCTGATATTCCTTCTCATATGGCTGACAGGTACCACTCTCCAGCAATTCCTGGATCGCCTTCTCATCTCGCTCAAGATACTCTGGTGGCGTCAATTGGTCCCACCGCACCTCACCTCTATTCATATCTTCGCGTGTCCCCCCCAACATCTGTAAATATGTGTCGTTCGCCTCCCACACACGCCCATAAATATCGGTGATACCGATACCAATGATATTAGCATCAAACAGGGTGCGAAATTGCAACTCTCTCACACGTAGCGCGACCTCAACCATCTTTTTGTCATGGTTATCTGCGCTTGTGCCACACCAGCCAACAATGTTGCCCTGCGCATCACGTATGGGCGTAGTGTGAACCAGGAACCAGCGATATTCGCCAGTTGCCCCATTTCGTAAGCGATATTCGTTCTCGCCGGGTTCTCCCGTGCGGATCATACCATACCATGTTGCCAGTGCCTTCTGGCGGTCATCGGGATGTACATATTTACTCCAGTCATCCCCACTCGATTGTTCAATAGATGCCAGGGTATAATTACTCCACTGCTTATTCAAGTAGTCGATATAACCGTCAGGTCGAGCGGTCCAGATGATAGTTGGAATGGCGTCAATCAAAAAATGCTTTTCATCCTCTAAGCGTTTGCGCTCAGTGACGTCAAATCCAGTCCAGATAAGATACTCACCCTGGCTTGTGCTATCAAGAAATGGCATGATCGTGGCGTCGATGTCACGGTAAAAAGTGGGGCGAGGGCACACGCGTATATCAAAACGTACTGTCTCGCCTCTCATAGCCCGTTTCATGACCTCTCGGATCTGGCGTTGCGTTTCGAGGGAGTACGACCACCAGGGCCTCTCCACAACATACTTACCTACAAGATCATTCAGGCTCATGCCGGTATCTTCTAAGATGGTGTGATTCACTTCCAGGATGCGGCCATCGCGTGTCATGACAATAAGGCCAAACCGGGTGCCGTAATTGACAACTTCGCGATATCTTACAATATGTTTCACTCTCGCCGAGATATTATCAATTTGTGGCTCCTGACTCATAAAGCCTGCCCCTTTTAACCCGCAAAGCCAGGGCTATCCTTTCCCTACAGCAAGAGCAAAGATCCTTTTTGTTCGCTCGTGGTCACATCTCTACTTTTACTCTTTTACCAAACTTGTTCTGCTTTAAAATAGCTCAACACTTATTATGCTCTCTACAATGCCACACATATATCATAGACAAAAACACAAGGCAAACCATTAGGGATATTTAGCTCGCAGAAGAAGTTCTTTGGCCTCTTTCCGTTATTCCAACAGTGTTTTGGAACCTCATCTTAGCGGCACATTATCTCATAGCGGTAATGATGCCATAAAGCTAGAGAAATGAGGCGCAGAGGCTTGAGCATTATTTTTGGGGAGCGAGCGTCAGACTCGCCGCAGGCAACAAAAAGGTGGTCATCGCCTCCACAACCATCGTGCGGCAGTGCCTCAAGGTGGCCCCGTCCAACTGGAAGGCCCCCACGTAGGAATCGGCAAAGGGGTCACCCACCTCACATATAGCGTCAAGAAGTAGGACGAAACGTCATGCGCTGCTAAAGTACGCGTCTACATATAATGGCGCGAATACCCCGTATCATTATATGTAGACGCGTGCTTATGCTGTTTAACTAATTAATTGCCAATGATTGCGATTGCAATTACCATGTTATTTGGTTAAAGAGCATTAGCAGCGCCGGGCTACAGATAATACCGTGCTCAAAGCAGAGGCGACCAGGAGAGTCTCATCTTCCTGGTCGCCTGCTACTTGCATTCTTAGAGGAGTACGCTGGTCCTTTCGCGCTCTTCGGAGATGGTGAGGCCGAGCTGGGTGAAGCGGCGGATGACGGCGCTACAGCCGCGCTCGATCATGCTGGCGTTCTCGATGATGGTCTCGCCCTCGGCGACGGCTCCGGCGAGGACCAGGGCCATGCCTGCCCGCAGGTCGAGGGCCTCAACGGTCGTACCTACGAAGGCGGTGGGACCCTTGACCACCGCCGCTTCTCCGTCCAGGCCGATTTGCGCACCCATGCGGTTGAGCTCCTGTGCGGCGGCGAAGCGTTTGTTGAAGACGGTCTCGCGAATGTAGGAGGTACCCGAGGCACAGCAGGCCAGGGCCATCATCTGCGGTTGCAGATCGGTGGCGAAGCCGGGATAGGGCCAGGTGGTGATATTAATCGGACGCAGAGTGGAGGGGCGGCGCACACGAATGACGGGACCTTCCTGCTGTAACTCGACGCCCATCTGCTCTAGCTTGGCGCGGGCCACACCAAAGTGGCGCAGTTGCGCGCCAATCAGCTCGACATCGCCCTGGGTGGCCGCCGCCAGCATGGCGAAGGTGCCAGCGTCGATGCGGTCCGGCATGATGGTGTACTCTACGCCGGAGAGCTCGGAGACACCTTCAATCTGGAGCACGCCCGTGCCTATGCCGGAGATGCGCGCCCCCATCAGGTTGAGGAAGTTGGCGACATCGGCGATCTCAGGTTCGAGCGCGGCGTTCTCGATGATGGTGGTTCCCTGCGCCATACAGGCCGCGACCATCAGATTCTCGGTTCCAGTGTGGCTGGGAGTATCCAGGTAGAGATAGTTACCCTGCAAGGATCCCTCGCGGCTCACGTCGATATTCTCCCCTTGCTCGCTTACCGTGGCCCCCAGGCGCGCGAAGCCGCGATAGTGGAAGTCCAGGCTGCGCTTGCCCAGGCTACAGCCACCTACGGTCTCAATCGCGACATTCCCCACACGCTGGAGCACGGGCGCCAGGAAGAGCACGGAGGCGCGGAAGCTACTCGTCAGGCGCTCGGCAAGGATGCTCGCATTCAAGTTGGAGGCATCGACTACCAGTACCTGGTCCTCCTCGTGGAGGGTCATTTTGACGCCCAGGGAGCGCGCCAGCTCAATGGCAGCGTAGACATCGCGAATCAGGGGTACATTGCGCAGGATAGTCTGGCCCTTGGAGACCAGGAGCGAGGCGGCAATAATGGGAAGCGCGGCGTTCTTCGCGCCTTGCACCACTACGGAACCCTCTAGCCTCTGTCCACCCTCGATGCGATAGCGTAGCGCCTGGCTGTTCAGCATGTCCCGCTGGGCCTCTTTGATGAAGTGCTGGGGATTGACCTCAAGCCAGTCGCAGAGACGCAGGAAGGTCTCGACATCCAGCATCTTGCCGTTCTCGATGCGCGAGAGGGTCGCCGGGCTGACATTGCCGATCTCCTGCGCGATATCGCGTAGCCCCCGATCACCACGCCTCTCCTTCAAAAGGACCGCCAGTTGCTGTGTATCTAACATACTTCCCATGATTGCTTTCTCCTACTCTTTTCGTTTCTCACATGAGACGATTGTATAACACATGAAACAAAACTGTCAAGAAAGCAGTGATTTGCTGTGGATGTGTGGCATGGTCGAATGTCCATGCCACACATCCACAGCAAATCACTAAATAGGAATAGCTCTTGTATTTACTATACTCCTCTATATGTTATGGGCAGAGGAACAATGGCGCATGAGGGAGCGCCGGGCCGGTAATAATTCCAGTACTTCTTGTGGCCTTGCCAGCCATTCTTGCAGGGTAGGAGTAAGGGTCGCGGTCCAGGTATCGCTTTCGGAGAGCGCAGAGAGATAGCTCTCGTATGCCGCTTCGTCGGCAAAGGAGGCAAACCAGGCGAAGATGTGCTCACCTTCGCGTACCGGCAGTGCAGGAAAGGTATTTTTACTGGCCTCTGTAACGAAATATCCTGAGATATCTGCGCCAGCCGCACGCTGTACAGGGACCACCTCTTTTTCGAAGAACTCGACGAATCTCGCTTCAACCGGGGTGGTGAATGTGTAGAGAGTCGCGATAATAATTCCGCCCGCCGCCTCTAAAGCATCTTGATCCGGACGGTTGTTCAGGTCAAGATGAAATCCGCTGGCAGGGCTGGCAGGTTTGAGCAACAGTACATTATCCGAGTCAATCATCGTATCGTTGGCGGCATCTCGATGCTCTCGCCAGACAGGACCGTAATAGAAGCCCTGGAGAGCCTGGCGACGTGCCTCCATATCGGTAAAGCCACGCAGCCAGACGAATTGATCGAGCCTGTTGCGTCGGCGAAACTGACCCAGAACGTGCGCCCCAACTTGCTCCTGCCCCTCGATAAAATGCTCCTCAAACAAGGCAATCAGCTCATCGCGCTGGCCAGGCTTGAGCGTATATTGTCGTAGCTCGATGATGGAGCTATATGCCTCTCCGGCCTGCTCCGGCGCTTGTGAAACATCCTGTTCTTTGTTTATCTGAGTGTTTGTATCTGACATTCCTCTTAATCCCTTCTGCTTATGCTCTTTGACGAATAACTATGGGAAAGGCAACCCATCGTGCGAAACGGCTCCAAAATCTGGTAGGGACCCGCTGCGCCCCCGAATGGGGGGTTTATCGCGTCCAAAGGCGATTAATCGCCTGTAGGCGCAGCCCAAAACGTTTCCTCTTGAGAATGTTGCGTTTCCCAAACAAAAACCGGCTTGCGCCGCACTGCCATGAATGGCCTTCGGACACGCTAAAGCTGATCCCTACCGAGATATCCGCCTCGCTTTTCATGCATGTATAGATCCTGCTATTCTCGGGTGAAGTTCATGACCCAATTTGTTTCCCAGTGCTCGCCTCCGTCGAAGGAGAAGGCCTGCTGCCAGCGTACTGTTGTCGCCGTGATCTCATCCCAGATCAGGCGGAGATGCAGGGGCTGACCATCCGGGGTTTCGATAACCTGAAAGAAGGTGCCAACTCCTGCTTCAAATGTTCCAACTACCGGTCTGAGATCGAGTAGATTGCGGTTGTCGATCCAGATAATCGACCATTGCTGAGTGGTGGGCTCGAAAGCCTTTACACTGTATCCGAGCAATTTCTCCCCTGAAGGAAGGATGCCCTCCCAGTGTTCGGCAACAGCCCGGCCTTCGAGTTGTTTTTCAAAGCGGGAACGGGCTGGAAATTCGTCCCACTCGATCTCTTCTTTTCCTCCCAGAGCTTGCTCGGGCAAGAAGAAGTATTGCTTCTTCTTACGCCTGTTCACCACCTTCCAACTGCCAATAAGCGCATCGAAATCATGACTCAAGTCCTGGTTATTCTCATATGCCATATGTCTACTCGCTTTCTGTTCTGGCCCGCTACTTGCGTACGCAACTACTTGGGCTACGCCCTAGCGGACACAGACTACTGGCGGACGTCGCCTGTATCTGTAGGGTCCATGCAAGCATGGACTTACTTTTTGTAGTATAGGGCTAAAAGGTGGTAATATTGACCCTAATTAAAGCGAGTTTGAGACAGGAGGGAAAAAGTGGTCTATCGTCCGACGGCACGCGTCTTGACGGTCCTGGAATTGCTGCAATCGCATGGGCGCATGACTGGGAACGAGCTGGCGCACCGACTGGAGGTCAATATCCGCACGGTTCGGGATTACATTGAGACGCTAAGCGACCTGGGTATCCCTGTGGAGGCTGAGCGGGGCCGCTATGGGGCCTACCGGCTCAGGCCCGGCTACAAGCTTCCTCCACTTATTTTCACCGAGGATGAGGCCCTGGCCCTGACACTGAGCCTGATGATGGCTCGCGAGAACGGCCTTGCGCAGACCTCGCCCGCGTTTGAAGGGACATTGGCAAAGATCGAGCGCGTCCTGCCCATATCGACACGTGAGCGCATCCAGGCGGTTGGGGAGACCGTGATCTTCGAGAACAGTTCAGCGCATGCGGCGCCTTCAATCGTGGCTGTGATGATGCTGAGTACCGCTGTCCAGAGTGAGCGCAGCGTTCGTCTGAGCTACCACCCCCCCGGCTCAGAGGTAACTGAGCGTCTATTTGATCCTTATGGCGTGGTCGCGCATGAAGGCTTCTGGTATACCATTGGTTACTGCCACCTGCGCCAGGCTCAGCGCCTCTTCCGCCTCGACCGTATCGTTAAGATTGAGATGACGAGCGAGCCGTTTCGGCGCCCAGAGAACTTTGAGACGCTCCCCGCCGTCCAGCGCGCCCTGGCCTCCGTTCCTCGCGTATGGCAGGTTGAGGTCTGGCTGGAGACAACATTGGAGGAGGCGCAGCGCAAAAGCCGGCTTTCAAAGGGGCATTTTACAGAGGTCAATCAAGGGGTTCTTGTGCGTAGCGAGGTGGGAGATCTGCCCTGGATGGCGCGCTTGCTTGCTGGCATGGGCCTTCCCTTCGTCATTCATCACCCACCCGAGTTACGCGAGATGGTGCGCCAGTACGCGCTCACGCTCATGGGCTATGCCGAAAGAACCAGGGAGGGTCAGGCAGAGGTGTAAAAACGGAGGCGTGTCTCTGGCAGAAGTGTAATGCCGAAATGGCGGATTAGCACGGCCCGGTACTCCTCCTCCGTCTGGATCTCGCAAAGGGAACGTTCAGCGCTTGAGGAGATGGCGAGTTTGCGGTCGCAGAGCGTGATGCGCCCGGTCTCTGTCGCCCGCGTAAAGAGGAGATTCTGCGTGAAGTAAGACTCTGGCGAGGTCTCTTGATAGCGGCACCTCTCAGCAAAATGGTGTATCTCGTGTGGCTGGAGTTGGAAACGGTAGAGCGACTCCCAGGCGCTGTTCCTGGCTCGCTGCACGGTCCAGTACGCGCTCTCGCGGTGCAGGCGATAGCGATGATCGTGAAAGGCCTGGACAACTTCGGCCTCAACCTTTAAGGGATGCCTGAAAGAGCTACTAAAGCCGACATCCGCCAGCCAGTCGCCATCCGCGAGATGCACCAGTAAAGCCAGGTGATCGAACTCGGGACCAAAGTGTACATGATCGTGCGCGACGCCAGCGGAGATTAGCGAGACGCGAAAGCCCAGCCTGCGTAGTAGAGTGGCAAAGAGGCCATTCAACTCATAACAGATGCCCCCGCGCCGCATGAGTACGATCTTCTTAAAGAGCGCCACCTCGTCCAGGCAGAGAGATTGGCCGCAGTGGATATCCAGATTCTCAAATGGGATCGCGATGAGATGTGCCTCGTGTAATACCTTCAACGTCCCCAACGTCGGCTCCAGACCGCCTGGGACCACCGGTCCCGAAGCCGAGCAACGACGCAGATAATCCATAACATCCATAGGCACTCTCCTCGCATACTCTTCTATATACCCAGTATAACCCGACCATAGAAGTGCCTGGGCGAGGGTATGTGATGGCGGCGTGTCGCAGCCACGCCGCCATCACATACCCTCGCCCAGGCGAGCCACGCAGTGGCGAGAATACGCTGACATGGATATTACAGGTATATGGATATGGTTATAGACCGGTGGGCATGTTGGGTATGGCGGGCTGCCAGGGGGAGTTGTCGGCACCTACGCCTTTGGCGTCGCCGGGGACCTTATCGTTCACGTTGGTAAAGAGGTAGTATCCCTGGTAGAGTACAACACGGTTTCCATTGGCGTCGGTACCTACGCTCAGCTTGCCGGGCAGCTTTGTGGCGCTGGCGGGCGTCCCCGTACCCTTGAAGAGGAGGGGCTTCCAGGTTTGCGCGCATGTACCATCACAGCTAAAACCACTTGCTCCTTGCAACAAGTGCGCATAGACGGTCATACCCTGCATGGTGGTCAACACAGTAAAGGTAGAGCCGACAGCCTGAGTGCTGGGGATATCTCGTACCTCGATAACGACATTAGACGAAGAGTCGCTAGATGTACTGGTAGGGGTCGCGGCAGGAGTGCTATCACTGGTCGCTGTCGTGGCAGTCGGAGTGGCGCTAGTTGCTGTCGCAGCCGGAGTGCTGGTGCTGGTCGCGGTCGGAGTGCTCCCGGATGATGCTGACGCGGATGTAGAGCCACATGCCGTCAACATTGCCGCCAGCAGAAGCAGTAGAGACATGATGAGGATAGAATTCTTTAGACGCATAATATGGTTTTCTCCAGATTTATAAGTATTACTGTGTTGTTCTAAATTACAATATACTCGGTATATCAAGGTGGCTCATCTTTATGCCTGGTTGTCTGCCACACCAGCATAATAGCGAACGCTTGTCAGGAATTCTGTGAGGCACCTCACATTTTTGTTTATGCCTCGACCAGGGTTATCGAGACCTCGTAGGAGGCGCCAGGAGAGCCGCCTGTAGCTGGGGCGATGACCTGGCTGTGGAGATTGAGGATACGCTCCTGATAGGCATCAAAGTGGACCGCGATGCTGCTGGAGCCGATTGGCTCGCTAAAGTTGATGGTTGTGCCGCTGCTGGCTAGAAAGCTGGCACGCAGGGCATCGCGATACTGCTGCCCCGTCAATGACACATTCGCGCCATCGTAGCGTTTGAGCTCGTTGAGGCAGAGGATAGTCAGCTCCCATAGGCGCTTGCCTGGTCCGATATCGACATAGGCATTGGCGCCATCCGCGCGCACCGTAATCTTGCGATTACGCGGCTGGCGCATAATATAGCTTCCCGGCTTAACAAAGTAACCCGTATTATCAAGCACCATTTCACAGTCCAAACCAATCTGTGGCATTGTACCCCTCCTTCTTTAATAAATTCTTTATAGTGTACTTGTATATTTTATGCTATAATAGACGCATCTAAAAAATGGTTTACCCCCGCGATGCTGGACACATCCGGGGGCGTGATGATAAGGAGTTGACCCTTACCATGAGTGATACTATACCTCAAAATGCCCCTCAGAAGCAATGTACACAGTGTAGTAGGTTTCTTCCTTCCACTACTGAGTTTTACCATGTGAATAAAGCTTCTAAAGATGGTTTGTCTCCTCGATGCAAGACACTCCGTCACATGATACTTGACGTCCGTGGTCAGTCGAAATGAGCAAAAAAGTGGGCTTCTCAAAAAGGGGAAATGGCCTCTGGAGCTGAACGAACCGTCTCCTCCGCCTTCGTTTTTTGCTCATTTCGACTGACCATATACGTCCAACATCACACGGCGAGGTGTCCGATGCAAAGCATGTATTCGTGAGTATGGGAAGCGATATCGTCAGGAGCATAAAGCCGAACTTGCCGAAAAGAATAAATTGCATTACCAAGAACATAGAGCTTATTATGTTGTGTATAAGCAACAGTACTATCAATCCCACAAATCTCATTTTTCCGAACTCCATAAGCAGTATTACCAAGAACATAGAGAGTATTATCTTGAGCGCAATAAACAGTATTATCAAAAGCACAAATTTCGCATTGCTGAGTATGGTAGGTGGTATAGGCAAGCGCATATATCTCTGTATCGTGAGTATCGAAAGAAGTATCTTCTAACAGAATGAGGTCGTTTGACTCATCGTACGAACGTTCTTAAACGCAGAGCACGAAAAAATTCTGCTGTTGGTTTCTATACCTCTGCTCAACTTCTTGATCAAAAGAAGAGACAACTTTCTAAGTGCTATTATTGCTCGACAAAATTGGGTAAAGTATCCATTTTGTATAAGCAACCATCACAAAGTATCATCATCTCTTGCATATCTCAAGCAGATAGAGTAAACTTGGATGTATGAAGTTATCGAGTTATGCCAAGAAGATTGGGATCAGTTATAACAGCGCCTGGCGTATGTGGAAACGCGGCCAGATTCCCGGCTATCAATTGCCCACCGGCACCGTGATCATTGATCCGCCGGAGCTTCGCTCGGTTCCGGTCCACGCCGTCGCTGTGTATGCTCGTGTTTCAAGCAGCGAAAACAAAGACAACCTGGAAAGGCAAGCCGAGCGGCTGGTGACCTGGTGCAATGCCCAAGGCTGGTCGGTCAGCAAAGTCGTCAAAGAGTGCGGCAGTGGCATCAACGATCAGCGGCCCAAGTTTCTGGCGCTGCTGGCAGATCTCAAAATCGGGCAGATCGTGGTTGAACACAAAGATCGCGCTTCTCGCTTTGGCGTGGCCTATATTCAGACCTTGTTGGCTATGCAAGGACGGAAACTGGTCATCGTCAACACCGCTGATACCGCCGACGATGATCTCATGGGCGATTTTATCAGCATCATTCCCTCGTTTTGCGCTCGTCTTTATGGTCGCAGACGAGCCAAACGCAAGACGGAACAAGTGCTAGCGGCTTTGCAGCAGAATGGACCCGCCCGTGAGCAAGAAGCCCCAAAAAGCCTCGCTTGATGAGAAAAAAAAGCGCAAGCGCAAAAAGAAGACGAAGCAGACCATCACTCGAGCGGTGACCCATATCCGTCTCATTGAGGCCAATCCTGGCAAACTTGAGGCGCTCGATCAGCTTGTGGCGGTTTACTTGCCGCTGTGCCAACAGTACACCACCCTGTTTTGCGAGGCCGAGACAAGCCCGGACAAGTACCAAGAAACCGTCTTCAAAACCGATCTTTCCGACCGCTTGCATCGAGTGGCAATACAGCAAGCCGCAGGCATTGCCAAAAGCGTTCGCACGAATCGAGCGAACGCCTATCAGGCATACCTGGAAGATGTGGCTGATTATGCTCAGGCCAAGGCTCAGGCGGAAGGCCGGATGTCCGCCTTCAAACGCCGCGAACCGACCTGGACCGAATGGGATCTCCCTGTGCTGCGTGTGCCAGTCATCCAAGCCAATGTCAACGTGGTGGTGCTCGAGAAGTCGGAGGACTCCACGTTCGACTACTGGCTGCGCGTGTCCACCTTAGATGTCGGGAATCCGCTTCGAGTCCCAGTCAAACTCGCCTCCTATCACAAACGAGCACTCGAAGGCCGCACGCTCAATGCATCCACAACACTTCACAAGCGCAATGGAGTCTGGTGGCTGACGCTCTCCTTTGACGAGGACGTTCCTCTTCAAACCAAGCCTGACGCCCCTACAGTAGGCGTCGATGTGGGCATTGCCCATTTCCTCACGACCTCCACCAATAAAGCGTATGGCAGTTTTCATGGCAAGATGGCCCGACAGCACAAGCACGATCGGGAAAAGCGTCGCCGCAAGGCGAAACTGCGAGCCTGTCTGGAAAAGAAAGGCGTCCCAAAGGGCAAGCTTCCTTCGACAAGTTCTGAAACGTCGCAACGCTTGAGCCGTCACGTCAAGCAAGAGATCAACCGGGCGGTCAATGCGTTGGTCAAAGATCATCGAGATGCCAGACTCATTTATGAGGACCTCAATGTGGCCTCGATGCGCTTCAAAGCAAGGGTGATGAACAGTTATCTGTATGCTTCTCACCTGGGGCATATCCCAGAGCAGCTGGCCTGGGCCGCCGCCAAACAGGGCATGGCAGCCCACACGGTCCGAGCCGCCTATTCCTCTCAGGAATGCCCCCGCTGCCATTATGTCGATCGCGCTAATCGGCCGAACCAGAAAACCTTCAAGTGCCTGGTCTGTGGTTACGCAGACCAGGCCGACCGCAAAGCCGCACAGACGCTCGCGGGACGCTGGGGGGATCGGAAACTGGCGGCATGTCGCTCGACCTCGGAGGTCAAGGCGCTCCTCATGACGCGGCATGAAGCGTGGAAACAGCAGAATCAGCAGAGGATCCAGGATGCCGGGCCTCCCGTCCAGTTGAGCTTCTGGGATCCCCCAGAGATGTTCCTGGAATCATCTCACGAGTGAACATCTCTCAGTAGAGAGAGGTGCATAGGATGCTCGTAGTGCATCCTCCCGCCTAGTCCGCTGTTTGGTAAACAGGCGTAGGTTAAAGTGAGAAGGATAATCATTGCAATAGATGGTTATGCTTTGATCAACTATATCATGTTGACCATATAGTTCCTCTCTCAAAAGATGGCTCTAATGATATATCGAACATTGTTTTAACCTGTCCTTCTTGTAACTTTAAAAAAGGTAATAAGCTTCTTCATGAATGGCCTGAAGGCCGTAGATTGATCTAGTTTAGTTAAAGAGGGTATGGGGTTTCTCATACCCTCTTTAACTAAGGCCTATGGTCGCCATTGCTCTCGCCTCCCACCTCCTCGGTCTTGATCTTTGTCACACTACTACTGCCTGCTAGGTCACGGATAATGATAATCTCATCCTAAATTTGTACATCGAGGCCTCACGGCTTCAAGGCAAGGCAGAGCGTTTCGATGGCCAGACGCAGGCGTTTATTTTCCGCTCGTGCCTCCTCGATCTTTGTCTCCAGCGTTTCAATTTACGCCTTCAAGGCCTCAATGACACGCTTTTGAATTTAGGCTGCCATCGAAGCATTCCCGCTCCTCCAGGCGAATGTACCCCTGTTGACCACGGCTACGCTGATGATGGCTGTAATACCACTGATGATTTCTGCTATCTGATCGATCATATGGTTAGATCCTCCACCAGTAGCGCTGGACCTGGCCCCATTGGGCGATGGCGGAAGAGGCGTAGTCACGCTGGCGCTTGATCTCCTCCAGGCGCCGCTGGAATTGTGTCATCTTGTTTTGGGAGGCCCGCAGCCAGGCGCCGGGAATAGCTGTGTCATCCAGGTGGTCGCGGACGCTGCCATCCTGGAACGCGAAGTTGTCGTTGGTCGGTATCTGGTAGGCCTCTAGAGCGTAGGCACAGGCGCCCAGCACGATAATGTCGCGGTGAATCTCGGGAATGGTGCTCCCCTGGCTATCTAACTGGTGGCGAGTGGCATAGAAGACGCGCATGATCAGGGTGTTATCCTTTGGTAGCTCGCTATTGTCGAGCTTGAGGGTAAAGGTAGACATGCTGGCTCCTGTAGTGCCCTGGTGGCTGCCGACCGCGCCCATGTTTCCCAGGTTGCCGCCCGCCGCCAGGGCCGTTGAGCTATCGTAGAGATTGCTATACTCGGCGAAGGCACGCTCTATGGGCGGCCAGAGCATGATGCCCGAGGTATTGACTAGGGGTGGTTGGGGCATGTTCGCCAGGCTGGCATCGCTGGCGGTATCGAGGTAACTTGTGGTGGTGTTATCGGCGAGCGTGGCGAGCAGGTAGAGTGTAGAGCCGCCCACGAGCGTGCGGTAGATGTTGCGCCCGATGACGGTATTGGTGCCCACGGCGGGGAGGGCCTGGGCGAGAGGTCCCAGGGGAATACTCGCCAGGTTGACAGCCTGGTTGCTGCTCGTAGTCGTAACCTGAACCAGGGGACCAGGCGTCGTCTCGCCGCCCTGAGTGAGCAGGCTAACTGCGTATTTATAGACGTCCAGGCCCAGGTTGGTACCAGAAGTGAGGGAGAGGCTTGGTCCAGCCGTAGGAGATGCGAAGACACTGCCATAGACTTGCAAGGGATAGAGGATACGCTCCAGCCAGAGCACGGGATAGGCAGAATTCCAGGAGGCTGGATAGGGATAGGTGCGCTGAAAGGGCTGCGCCTGCATATCGACCATGGCGATATTGGGATAATACTGGGTGTAGCGCTCCACAGCCTTATCAATGGCGCGGTCCAGGTCCGCATTACTCCAGCGCTGACTCGCGCCCGCCAGATCAAAGAGGTCCAGGCGACAGGCATTCTCAACATCGCTTAATAGCATAGGGCAGTCTCCTTATAGCGCTATTCATCATTTTACGTACGCTAAGCAACACTAACGCGAACTGGCTTCCCAGGCTGGTAGGGACCTGGCTTACCGCGTCCAAATGCCATTCATGGCAGTGCGGCGCAAGCCGGTTTTTGCTGGTGAACGGAGAATCCATCACGCGAAATGACGCCGAGGAACGTTTTGGGCTGCGCCTACAGGCGATTAATCGCCTTTGAACGCGGTAAACCGGGTCCCTACCGAAAACATGCGGGCACTGTGAGCATTTATGCGCCCTCCAGGCTGATGGTGTGCTCAAACTTTGCGGCCTGGGCGCTGTACTCGGCCTGCATGGCGTTGATGCGGAACTTGCCGCTCTGGCCGGTGCCTTTGGGTGCGGCGTAGTCTGTCAGTGTCAGAGGATCGTGCAACTGGAGAGCGGGATTTAGTGGGACATTGATGTGGTGAGCCACGGTGGCGCGCTGCTCCTGGTAGAGTATCGACGACGCGCGAAGGGCACACTGCGCTGGCGTGGTCAGCTTCAAATCGACGACATGCTTGATGCGCTCGCGCCCGATCAGCTTCTCGGCGGTCATATCGTAGGCTTCTCCGGTGCTTACCTTGGCCGTCGTGGTGTTTGTGGTCGCGGCCCCTGTCACGATAACGTGATTGGCTGGCTCATCGTCTGTGCCCAGGCTCAACACCCCTACCTCTGGCTGGTATGTCCACACTGAGGCATCGCCCACGCTGAACTCGCGGAGCTGTACCTTCTCATCCTGGTCTATGAAGTAGCGCAGGTTATAGGTCTGACAGACCTCGTTCAGCGTGGCGCGTAGCGTCCTGTTGGCCTGTAAGATGAAGATGGGCACCGCCTGCGTGAATGTCGAGCTACCTGGCACGACAACGGTAAAGAGTCCCGCCCTGGCGCAGATCTCCGTAATGAGATAGGCCACCGTCTGGCCAGCATACTGGATCTGAAAATGATTGATGGCGTCCAGTAGGTATGAGGCATCCACCCCGACAATCTTGATGCGGTGCGTGCTCGGCCCACGCTCAAACGTGACTTTCTTCATCCTGAACGTCGCGCTCTTCACCGACTCGGGCGTGGTGTGTGCCGCTCCGGTCTTATATCCTTCATTCAGGACCAGGCTGGAGCCGATATTGATGGGGGCAAAGCTCGTCAAGCTGCCTACCTTGGAATTGAACGCGCCGCCTGTATTGTCCAGCTCTAGCTCGATGGTGGCGGCTTTGCTCTCATGCTCTGTGCGTTTGTAGGAGAGGATCGCCGTCGACATGTCGAGGTAGCGCGCCGGGTCGGCCTGGCTGTAGTCGCTGCGCGTATAGGTTCGATTCTGGGCTACCATATACACGGTGGTATCCGTGGGTCTATAGAGTGGAACGATGCCCAGATTGGCGGCATTGTTGGCGTCCTGGAAGATGTAGCCATTGCTCCAGTGGATGAAGTCTGTACTCTGGCGCACGCGCGGGTAGAAGAA
This sequence comes from Ktedonobacter racemifer DSM 44963, assembly GCF_000178855.1. GTDB lineage: Bacteria > Chloroflexota > Ktedonobacteria > Ktedonobacterales > Ktedonobacteraceae > Ktedonobacter > Ktedonobacter racemifer. The sequence goes on from NZ_ADVG01000003.1 coordinate 983,891, forward strand.
GCTCGCGCCCGTGATCGTGCCTGGATTGTAGTCTACATACGTCACGGTATACGTCCCATTTGGCTCCTTGAGCAAGAAGGGCGATTGATGTATGAGGCCGTTGGCCGTCGCAGCTACGAGGTAGTTCTGGTTGCTCCAGGCTGAGCCTGTGCTATTAACATTGAAGCTGTAGATCTCTGTGGCCGTCGAATAGACCAGGCGGTATAGCGAGGTCGAAGAGTCCCAGGCGACGGCTACCCCTGCCAGGCCTGAGACGATGCCACCCGGCCAAACCGCGAGAGCCGACCATGAGCCGCTAAAGGTCGTCATGCCCATAGACTTGCCGCCAACTACATCGTACTGGATGAAGAGATCATTATTGCCCGCGCTTGCCATGCCACGCATAAGCGCTCCAACAGCAGGCGTAAAGACCACGCTGGGGCTGGCGCTCCACGTCACGCCGTTATCCGTTGAACTCCAGGTCCACAGTTCATTACTGCCCGCGCCATGCTGGGCAAAGGCGCGCAGCGTCCCGCCATTGTTGGAGACACAGCAGGCGCCATTGAGCGCGATAGTCGCGCTAGCGCCTCCAAACGTCGTCCATGTCGTCCACTGGCTCGCAGTCGTGGGGCTGGTGATGCGCTGATACTGAAAACTGGTTGGAGAGCTGCCCGCCACCACCCACACGCGAATAATCGAGCCATCGCTGGCGATGCAGGCGCTGAAGAAGCTTTGCGCCTGCGCCGTGTTGGCGGCTGCGAGCTGGTTGTAGCGTGAGATGTGATCCTCACACGTAGCTGAGATAACAGGGACACGCGTGGTATCGCCTATTGCCGTATTAAGCGTGGTGGTGAGCGTACGTGCCATCCTCTTCCAACCTCCTCCTCAACCTCATACAGCTCCTACCCATGTTCCATGCTATTCTTTTTGTACATATCAAAAACGGAAATCCGCATACTATGTCTCCTGGCGGTACTGGCAATAGTACACAGGGTAATCTACAACCTTCTCGAAACCTAGTTTTTTGGCGGTGGCGACCGAGGCCGTGTTTCTGGTCCAACAATGCCAGCCAATCTCGGTCACGCCCTCTACAAAAGCTTGCTCAATGATGGCCTGGGCCAGGGCGGTCGCGATGCCCTGGAGCTGATAATCCTCCAGCGTCTCAATGCCCAGTTCGCAGCGCTCCTGGTCGCGATACTCGGCCAGGCACCAGCCAGCGAGCGTGTGTTCATGCTGTGCGCAGAGGCCAAAGTTATACGTAAGAAAGTGTTCAAGTGAGGGGCTTTCTGAACAGATCTCTTCAAGGACATGCGCTCTATTTGTTGGCTCCAGTTCTTGCAGAAGCTTCTCATCGAGGCGGCGCAGCACAAAGCCCTCGGGAAGAGGAGAACTTACAGTAGTATGTGGCAACTTCAAGCGGTGGAACTCTCGCTGGCCCATAAAGGTCTCCTGCCCCTGGAGAACAGTATCGAGAAGAGCCTGCCAGTTCTCGTCTCCAGAAGGATAGTACAGCAAAGCCCCATAGCCATCTGCACCTGGGGATAATTTGTGATATTGTTGCGCTAAAATAGCCTGGATGGTCTGTTGCAGGTCTGGATGCTCTGCTCGGCCCGCGAGATAGATACGATGAGGATTAGTGGGCAGAAGCAGCACAGTTTGGGGTGCCTCAGGGTCATCAACATACACCTGCCCCGGTGTCTTCCCCGCCAGGACAGTCATAATGGCGAGGTGGTACGCCATATCGGCAAAGAGTGGCTTCACACGCGCAAAAGCAGGTGGATTAAGAATTGTAAACATGCTCATCTCCTATGGTGTTTCGCCAAGATCATTCAGGGTATATAAACATACGTCCCTCTTCGCGCAAAACGTCGATGAAATTCCGGGTCGCGTTTGAGAGGTGCTGCCTCTCGCGACTCAGACACACCAGGGCACTCTCGCGCGCGAAGGCGGGCAGATCCTGCACAGGAAGCTCTACGAGGCGCCCGGCAGCCAGGTCATCCGTAACGAGGGGGCGCGCCAGGAGCGCTACGCCAATGCCACGCACAACCAGGTCATGGGCCGTATGAATAGGCAACGCGGTCAAAGCCTGCTCCGCGCCTATCAGATGTGTATGCCAGCTTCGCGTCTCCGTCTCCCAATCGACCTGCCAGTAAGGATTCCCCTCACGTACTACGTCTAGCGACGTGAGGCTCTCTCGTTGCGCCAGTGGATGGGCGGGATGGGCTACGACAACTAAAGGCTCACGAAAGTGCAGAAGAGGCGTCAGGCTAATTGGACTAAAGAGTGGCCAGTTCAACAGGCCAAGCTTGACCAGGTCATCATATAACATCTCCAGAATTTGATCGCTGTGGTTCGTGTGAATATTGAGGTCGACCTGCGGATAGCTGGCTTTAAAGCGAGCAATGGCGGAGGAGACAAAACCTGTGGTCATCGCTGGCAAGGTCGCCAGCGAGACCCTTCCCCTGGCACCTTGCTTTGTCTGACGCACAATCTCGGTTCCTGTCGCCAGGGCACTCAGGGCCTGCCTTGCATAGGGGAGAAAACTTGTTCCCAGTTCCGTCAGTTCCAGGCGAGTACCACCACGCACAAAGAGTATGCCTCCCACGGCCTCCTCCAATGCCCGAATACGCAGGCTGATCGTTGGTTGCGAGATATCGAGCGCCCGCGCGGCCTTGCTAAAGCTTCCCTGGCGCGTCACCATGTCAAACGCCTGTAACTGATTAATCTCCATTGCCCTCTTCCCATAAATAAATTTAATAATGATTATAGCATCTATTATCTTGTCTCATAGGCCGCCATTGATTATTCTTGTGCCTAGTGTAACTTCTCGCGCCTTCGGCGCTCGCCAGGGTAATGGTGTGGAGGGTGCTGGCCGTCTGCGACGGCCAGCACCCTCCACACCATTACCCTGGCCAATGTGCAACGGGGTCCCGTCCCTCGATGGAATCCGGTGAGCGCAAACACGGGGTCCAGGGGCAGAGCCCCTGGCGGGGTTTGGGGTGTCCCCAAATTCTTTCCCCCTCGCCGCCGCAGGCGGCATAAACAACGTACAATATTGTGGTAACTAAAGAAAGAGAATAGAGTCCATGGACTTCTTGAAGATTTTACGCACGCCGCACCTGGCTATTCTCTGGGGCGGGCAGATGCTTTCGGCGATTGGGGACCAATGTTTTAGCGTGGCGCTTATCTGGATTACGACCCGGCTCCTGGGCAGCACAGCCGGAGTCGTGAGCGCGCTGGGATCGCTGACGGTCCTCATGTTTAGCCTGCCCAGTGGGACCCTGGCGGACCGTTGGCCACGCCGCGAGACCATGGTCTATACCGACCTGCTCCGAGCGCTGCTGGCAGGTGCGCTTGCGCTCCTGGCGGTCAGCGGCACGCCCCAGATCTGGCAGCTCATCCTGCTGAGTATCGGTCTTGAGGCGCTGGGCACGCTCTTTGATCCCGCGCTTATCGCCAGCCTGCCCCTCCTGACGCGTGATGGCAAACAACTTTATGCCGCCAATACCCTGATGGATGGCACGCAGAGGATGGCGCGCGTCCTGGGTCCGGGTCTCACCGGCCTGCTACTTCTGCTCATCCCGCTGGCCCATTTCTTTACCCTGGACGCCATCAGCTTTACCCTCTCAGCCTTCAGTATCCTTCTGCTTGCCAGGCACTTCCCTGCCAGAAAAGCGAAAACGAGTGAGCAGAAGCCAGAAGCCAGAGGACATATCTTTAGCGATATGCGTAGCGGGCTAGTCCAGTTACGCGCCCATCGCCCGCTGGCCTGGGCACTTGGTAGCCTTGGCCTGAGCAATATTTCCTGGGCGGCCATCTTTCTCATAGGGGTGCCCCTGCTGGTCGCGCGCATGCCAGGAGCCAATGCTGGCACCTATGGCCTGGTCGTGGGGGCATACGGCGTCGGCAATGTGCTGAGCCTCTTCCTCACAAATCACCTCTCGCGCACACGCGACCTGCGCTGGATGTACATTGGGCAGATCATTCTAGGGCTGGGCTTCCTGCTTATCGGCGTGGCAACGACCCCCATCCTGGCCATGCTAGGCGCCGCCATCGCGGCCTTCGGCAGCCCAATAGGTGACCTGATTCTGGTGAGCATCATCCAGACCGACTTTCCCTCCACAGACGTGGGAAAGATGTACAGCCTGCGCCGTCTCATCGCCGGAACCGGCCTGATGCTTGGTTCCGCGCTTGCCACGCCCCTCTTCGCCAGCCACCAGTATCTAGCCAGCGGGATCGCGCTCTGCTCCTGCTCCATCCTCCTCATCGCCATCATCAGCCTGGCCCACGAATGGCTCACACAAAACGGCTCCGCAAGCAGGTAGGGACCAGCTTTAGCGCGTCCAAAGGCGATTAATCGCCCGTAGGCGCAGCCCAAAACGCTCCTTGGCGTCATTTCGCGGGTTACGTCACCTGCTTCAGGCGAAAAACCAGCTTGCGCCGCACTGCCATGAATGGCACTTGGACGCGCTAAAGCGGGTCCCTACCAGCCACCCGCCGCCCTATTGATCAAGCATAGAGAAGAGGTTGTTGAGCGACTCGGAGAGATTGGGGTGGGAGAAGACGCCATCACGCAGGGCCGTATAGGGTAGCTTGCCCATCATGGCGATTTGCAACATCGCCATGACCTCGCCGCCCTCAAGGCCCAGGACGGCAGCGCCCAGGATTTGCTTTGTCCGCGGGTCGACGATGGCCTTCATAAAGCCACGCGACTCGTCGGTCTCCAGCGCGCGGGCGACGTAGCTCATGGGCATCTTCGCTACGCGAATATCAAGTCCCTGCTTGCGGGCCTCCTCCTCGCTCAGGCCGACGCGCCCCAGTTGGGGATCGATAAAGACGGTATAGGGCAGCAAGCGATCCTTGATACTGGCGTTACCATTCTCGATCAGGTTGGTGCGCAGGATGCGGAAGTCATCATAGGAAATGTGGGTAAAGGCCGGGCCGCCCTTGACATCGCCAATGGCGTAGATGCCCGAGACATTGGTCTCCAGTTTGTCATTGACCTGGATCAGACCATGCTCATTAGCCTCGACGTCCGTGGCTGCGAGATTGAGCTTATCTGTGTTGGGAACGCGACCAGAGGCCAGCAGGAGGTGCGAGCCTACCAGGGTGCGCTCGCCCTCGGGCGTCTCGACTGTGAGATGGATCTTGCCGCTGGCATCCTTCGTGACGCGCTTGAGCTTCGTCTGCAAGAGGATCTCGATGCCGTCCTCGCGCAAGATCTTTGCCACCTCCTCGGCGACATCCTTATCTTCCCGCGAGAGAAGCCGGGCGCCGCGCTGTATCACCGTGACCTGGCTGCCAAAGCGGCGGAACATCTGCCCAAACTCCAGGCCAATATAGCCACCACCAATGACCAGCAAATGCTCAGGCACGCTATCCAGCTCCATGATGCTGGTCGAATTGAGCGTGGGAATGGTCGCTATACCCTCCAGGGGTGGAGTCGCTGGCCGCAGGCCGGTATTGATGATAATGGTTTCGGCCTCGATCTCGCGCACACCGCCATCGTTGAGAGTGACGCGCAGGCGCTTAGGCCCGGTGAACTCACCCTCGCCCATGAGCAGGTCCACGCCGGAGGAGACCAGGCGCCTCTCGCTGCCCGAGCGAAAGCTATCTACGATATCGCGCTTGCGCTTGCGCACGACCTCTATATCGACGCTTACAGGACCCGTCGAGACGCCATAGTCGGCGCCTCGACGCGCCAGGTAGGCCACACGGGCACTGGCAACCATGGTTTTCGTCGGCGTACAGCCTTCATTGACGCATGTGCCGCCCACATGCTCGCGCTCGACCATGGCAACCTTCTTCCCGCTCTGCTCCAGGGCCGAGGCCAGCGGACCGCCTCCCTGGCCCGCGCCAATCACAATCGCGTCATAGGTTTGTATCTCAGCCATCGCTTTCACTCCTCATTTTTACTAAGAAATAGATGCTTCTATCTCTATCTTAGATAGGCCTTCTATACTGGTACACGAATTAGCTAGCGGATATGGTCCAGGTCTCGCAGAAACGCTTCGGCTTCCTGTCGCCAGATCTGAGGTTGACTCAGGTGAAGATCATGGTCCGCGTTAGCAATCTGGACATAGCGTGCATGAGGGAGTTGTTGAGCCATGGCACGTAGCTCGTCCTGCGGTAGAAAGCTCTTTTCGCCTCCGACAAGTAACGTCGGACATTGGATGCGCCGCCACTCATCTGTATAATCGTGTACCCCCTGGTCGGCTACTGAACTGATCATATCTTCGAAGTGGAACTGGGGCCAGAAGCCATCGCTGCGCTCCTCAAGGATCTCCAGCCAGGTCTGAGCATAGAGAGTGTCACCACCAAAGTATACTCTGGCATCGGCCAGCGAGGGGAAGGGGAGGGGCCAGCTATGCAGCCACTTGCGGATCTTCTCTTGCACATCAGGCTTATCAGGATTGGGGCTGACCGTGGCTTCAACCACAATCAAACCACGCACAAGATCTGGTCGACGCGAGGCCACAAGATAAGCGTTCTGCCCACCCATGGACTGCCCAATGAGCAACACCGGCTGAACCTGGAGCTGTTCAATAACGCTTATCACATCCTTGACATAGGCATCCCGTGAGTAGTCGTTTAAGCCCTTGTCGCTCATACCATGCCCGCGCTGATCCAGGGCGTAGACGTGATAGTGCTCTCTTAGCCAGCTCACGCTCTCCCGCCATTCCAGCCCCCGTCCCGCGAGGCCATGCAGAAGCAATACTGGCGGACCATCCCCGCCAAAGTCCACACAACAGAGGCGTACACCTCCAACCTTCAGATAGGGTCGCGTAACAGTGGTCATGCTTACCTCCCTGCAATTCCGTTCCAACAACCATTATACGATGTTCAATACGCACCAGGATAAGGGTTCTCACTTGACGTCACACAGTAGGCCCCACGCCCGGCAGGTGTGAAAGGTAGGTGCGCCTTTTAGAAGCACTACCTTTCACACCTGCATGGGCGTGGGGCCTACTGCATGGGCTGGAGGATCAGGCAGGCATTATGCCTCTTCCTTGACGCGTTTGAGCCACTTGGTGGCTGTGCTGCGGGCGCACCGCAACTGGTCAACGATCTCTAGCACCGTAATCTCGTTGTTTTCCTGGTACATGTCCGCGATAAGCTTGCCGTAATCCGGCGTAAATGGTTGAGCACCACGAAACTTGAAATCAATCGCGCTCAAAGCCTCTGTTGTGCGCCCTGGCTCATCTTCAAAGAGGTTCTGCTCGTTCAAGGAGGGGCGCGACTCGCTTGTGGCTTCGTCTTCAGCCTTGCCAGCGGGCAGGGCAGGCGACTCTGCGGAGGGGAGGGCAACAGTGGCGACGGTCCGCTCAATTGTCTCGCGCACCAGTTCAACGGTAACCTGGGAGAAGCGATTGAGCATCTCGTTGTTCATGGCATGCATGGCCGCCAGGTTCTGCTCGTTCATCTCCTGCATGGCCTGGACCACCTGTGTGAGGTCACTGGCCTGCACATTTTGCGCTGGCTGGACGCTCTCTACCTGCGTCTCTACCTCGCTGATCTGCACTTGCTGCTTATCAAGCTGCTGCTGCCGATTTCCCACGGCGATCTGCATACGCCAGCGCTCCATCGTGCGGTCAATAGCCATCAGGATCAGCAGGCAGGTCGCCAGGGCCGCGCGTTCATAGACAAAACTGGTGGAGTTGATGCCCAGCATTTGCATGGCCTGCGCGATGGTTCCCGGTACGTCGCGATGCTGTGTAAAGACAGCCCCAATGATGATTGAGACGTAAGCGAGGAAGGCCAGGAAGACGATATTAAAGATCACAAGCACCCATTTGCCCACTGGATGCCCAACCATACGCGCCAGGTCGGGAACACGTCCGATCACCAGCAGGATCTGGAAGTCGACGCCCAGGCCCATGATGAGAAGCCAGATATAGAAGAGAAACGGCACATGGCCCAGGACCTCACCATTTGAGAGCACATCCATAAAGCCCAGGACTGAGGCGATTGCCAGCAGATACCCGAGCACCAGGTTGATAATTTTGTCGGCGCGATGCGTCCATTCAATGGCCTGCTCATAGAAGCTTCCAGGCTCCGTACGGGTCACATCAAACGCGTTGAGGGATGCCGCCTGATCTTTCCTGGCTGTCTTAGCTAGCTGCCTGGCGAGTCTGGCCGCCTCGCGCTCCTCTCTACGCCTCGCCCAACCGCTCTTATCCACGCTAGAAGATGCCTGCGGTTCCTGCTGCGAATTCTGCTCTACAGCTTGCTGCATACGCGATGAATCCCTTCAATATATGACTCCGCTGAAAAATGGGGAAACACACCCCTCAGTAGGGACCAGCTTCAGCAGAGTCACATTTTCATAGCTTTTAATAGATAAAATATACAAAGTCCACCTGGCCTATCGTTTACAAAATTGGTTATTGATCAGGCCAGCAAGTCATTACACTACAGTTTCCTATTATACACACCTTAGCAACAAACGCCGCTCTTCCATTGGGATATGAGGTGAGGATGTGGTTTGTGGACCTCAAACCACATCCTCACCTCATATCATCTTCTTTACTTCTGCTCGGGCAGTCGTTCTTTCTCGGCGCGCTTGTAGACGAATACGAGCACACCGATGCCGAGGATGCTGATAATGAGGGTCGCGACCGAGATGGGGAAACCCGGGGGGATCACGAAGTAGAGCGAATGGGGCAGGCCATCCCAGGCCCCATGCAACACCACGACGAAGGCAAAGACCAGGATGACGGGAATTGTGATGCGAAAACGGTGGGGCGCGCTCTCGTGGAAGAGGACGGCGCTCAGGATGGCGGTCCATGTGCCATGTCCAAAGGGCGCGATCAGGCCACGCAGGATCGTCTCTACGATAGACGCGCTAAAGCGTCCATGACTGTAGATAAAGGCATTGAAGGCATAGCCCGTGCTCTCCAGGGCCGCGAAACCCATACCCACAGCCGCGCCAAGCAGCAAGCCGTCAATGGGTGAATCGTGGCGCATCTTACGCGCAAGGAAGATCACAGCCAGGATTTTACATCCCTCTTCAATGAGGCCAATCAGTAAGCCACTGCGAAATGAGAGCTCCTGGTCAGGGCGGGTCTGTGGTGGAAGCAATAGCGCCTCAAGTACTGACGCGCCCAGCACCCCAAGCACACCACCCAGGCAGAAGCTTTTGGCAATTTGCTCTGGCGAAAGCGATGTGATGTGCTGATGATCGTACAGGAAAGCGACAAAGACGACCGGAATGAGAAAGTTACCGATCACGATCACGGTGGGATAAAGGTTTGAGTTACTCGTCAAGGACATAACTACCACAGTTAAAACGAATAGCAGAAAACCGAGAAAAAAGACCTGAAGCCAGCTACGCGATGGACGACGAGGCGTCTGCCAGGTGCCAGACATAGATCACATCCTTTCATAGCCATGCCTCTTTTACAGGCACATCTTTTAGCGTGTTGCTCCCAGAAGCTTGATCTTTTGCCATCCAGACCTTTCCTGTTTTCGGAAGACCAATCACGACTGAACCATCGGAGCAGCCATAATCGATGCGCTGATTATTTACCAGGCCGGTAGCACCTGTGAGGAAGGAGCAGAATGAGCCATTGGCAAGCACAAGCATCCAGGCCTGAGTGTCTGGTCCCTTAAAAGCTTCCGCCCGGGGCAGAGGTTGATTCAGGTTTACCCGAATGCCTTTCTGCCCCGTAGCGGGATTGGGATTGCAGATGACCAGGCTTCCAGACTTGGACGCGACAGGTTCAAAGCATGGATCATAGATGATATTGCCGGTAGCACACCGCCAGGCATCACTACGCGAGGCAGCCAGCGAGCCAATCCAACAATAACCCGAGACGGTGGCCTGTGCCGTTGAGGAGGGATAAAAGTAGGTCACGCGTGTCGGCTCAACACGCGCTACCGCCCTGGCAAGAGGCACATACCCACCGAAGGAGAGTGCCCCCAACAAAAGGGCCAGGCAGAGCACAACCAGAGCCTTTCCTGAAGGAAGCCAGCGCTTACCTTGTATCATCAATCCTCCACTTCTTTCAAACAGGTGTGTTCTCCACATCCAGGGGAGGTGTAGGAGGGTCTCCCTCCTGCCGGGGCGTGGGGTGTCCCCACACATTCCCCCACTTACCTCTAACTGGCGCGTTCTCCACATCCAGGGGAGGTGCAGGAGGGTCTCCCTCCTGCCGGGGCGTGGGGTGTCCCCACACATTCCCCCACTCACCATTCTCTAACCAAGCAAACATCTATCTCTAATAAAGCATAAACACATGGAAAAATAAGTACTAAGGTAACGCTAAAGGAATAAAAATTGAAGTTCATAGTATAATATATAGGAGAAAACTTACCCATCGGTGGAGAGAGGGCGTCATTGTTGTCTAGAGGTGGAATAAATTTAACCCCACAGGTGTTTTCTACTATGCAAATGCTTATGTAAATGCTAAAAGCACCTATCCTTCCACCTGCTTACGCTACAGACATTTAGAAATTGTGTCGAGATTGTATCGCGCCCGACCTGTCTTCCTGGTACGAGGCGCACTTACGAACGATATGTACTTAAGGACTCCGCTATTCCTGCCGATATTTAGATGAAGACCTATAACCAATAGCTAAACCGTAATACACTGAGCGAAATGCACGCGCACACATTGCCTTATTTTATTGTGCGTTTATCAATATGGAGACCCGCCTATGGCAATGTTACTTCAAGATCATGAGAAGAATATGACACGTTTACTCCCTCTTCAGGAGTCTCCTTTTACGACGAAACCAGGTGAGGAGGAGCACGATTTCGACCTGGACGAGGCCGAACTCCTTCACGAGGAGGACGCTTTGGATGAGGACGAAGAACAGGAAGAGGCTGAAGACACAACAGAGGAGCCTCTGCAAGAGGAAGAGCCTGTTCCTACATATACAGCGAAGTCCAGTCATCCCGCCGCCCTTATAGAGGCCGCGGGCGAGCCTGGAGATACCCTTGAGACCTACCTGCGCGAGATGGGTCGCGTTCCCCTGCTGACCAGCGAACAAGAGGTGCAACTGGCGCAGCAGATCGAGCGAGGCAAGCTGGAGCAGGAGCGCGCACGCCTGCTCAAGGTTCCACCAGAGCACGCGATCATGGATTCGGCTCAGAATGCGCGCGACCGCCTGACTGAAGCCAACTTGCGCCTGGTCGTAAGCATCGCGCGCAAGTACATGGGACGTGGCATGGCTTTAGCAGACCTCATTCAAGAGGGGAACGCGGGCCTGATGCTCGCCGTCGAAAAGTTTGATTATACCAGAGGCTTTAAGTTCAGCACTTACGCCACCTGGTGGATTCGCCAGGCAATCAATCGCGCCATCGCGAACCAGGCCCGCACCATCCGCCTGCCGGTCCACTTTCACGAGGCCGTCAACCGCCTGCACCGCACCAGCTCTCAGCTCTTTCAGGAACTGGGACGCGAGCCCAGCGCCGAGGAGATCGCGGAGCGCATGCATATCAGCGTAGATACCGTCTACGATATCCTGGAGGCGGGCAAGCAGCCCATCAGCCTAGAGTCACCTGTTGGTGACGATGGCGATAGCTCCCTGGGCGACTTCGTCGAGGACCAGGTCACAGCCTCGCCAGCCGACATCACTACGCGCAACATCCTCAGGGAGCAGATCGCGCATGTGCTCGACGAGCTGAACGAACGCGAGCGCCACATCATCCAGTACCACTTTGGCTTCCTGGATGGCAAAGAGCACACCCTGGCCGAGATCGGTGAGAACCTGCATCTCTCCCGCGAACGCGTACGCCAGATCGAAGCCAAAGCGCTCCGCAAGCTACGCCAATCCTACAGCAGCCGTCAGCTCAAAGACTTCTTGAACTAAAGAGACAAGCACGAGCAAGGGCGGCCAGATACGCATAATGGTATCTGGCCGCCCTTGCTCGTGCTTATCTGTACAATTTCAACAAGAGCTCAGTTCGTTTGTCCGGTGAAATGAGGCAGGACTTCCTGGGCAATGAGCCACATTGAGCGCGTGACGAGTTCTGGTGGCAGGCCGCCAAAGTCCGACCAGAACACGACATGACGAGGATCGATGTGTGCCTGGAATTGTGCAATCACCTCGATCAGATCGCTGGGCGTGCCAAACCAGAGGAGCTTTTGGTCCATTAGATGATGAATGACATGCATGATCTGTTCATGACTGCCGGGATGCTGATGCTCCATATAACGGCGCAGCGCATCAACAGCTACATGGAGGGCTTCCGAGCGTGTGGGGGCCACAAACGTGTAGAGGATCAGCGGCAACTCATAGTGCTCGTTATCACCACCTGCTGCCAGGTAATGGCTGCGATGGTTCTCGACCAGCTTCTGAGCGTCAGCAAAGCTCTTCGCGCTAATGTGGGGCAGGCTGATCACTGGTTGAGTTGCTCGACCCCGCGTGGCAAATGAATCTCCCTTGATGGCGGAGAACCAGTGGCGTGGGAAAGGCTGTTGCACTGGCGTGACATTGAGCTTTGCATTCTCAAGCTGAAAATAGCGACCTTGAAACGTCACCTGTTCTCCACGCCAGAGTCGCTGAATGATTTCCCAACTCTCCTCAAAACGGCCAAAGCTCTCAGCCACGTCCTGTCCAAAGGCAGCATATTCATGCGCGAAACTTCCGCGCCCAATGCCCAGGCCCAAGCGTCCCTGGCTGAGCAGATCAACCAGAGCGTAATCCTCGGCGAGTTGAAGCGGATGACGCAAGGAGAGGTTGGCGACGGCAGTATTCAGGCCGATCCGTTGTGTCAGCTTCGCCGCAGCAGCGAGCAGGATCGCAGGATTAGGGTTGGCCAGCAGTTGATTCGGTGTAAGATATCCATGATGCTCCCCGATCCAATAGGAGTCAAAGCCCAGTTCGTCAGCGAGGGCAATCTGCTCCAAGGTCTGCTGGTAGATCGCGACAGAGGTGCGCGCCTCGGTGTCATACACATCGAGCAATGAGAAAAGGCTAAAGCGCATTAGTGTTGTCCCTCTTTCGGCGGCATTTCGGTCAGGCGGTGGCTAACCTCCACACAGTAGTTCATTCCGTGGACTGCTTTTAATTGAGCAATCATGCGCAGCTCCTTCTATTTTTCAAATTGTTATCTTGGTAACTTGGTAACAATATAACACGATGAATTTAAGCTGTCAATGGTTGCTCTTCTGAGGTTAGGGCTTGTGAATAACAGAGAGGAAAGGGACTTCGATTTGCTATGCTGCAGGAAATCAATTCACATAGGCGCCCGATTTATCGCGCGTGAGGCGATTTATCGCAATGATACGGCATAGCAGATTTTCTTGATTGAAAGGTGTATTTTGTTGTGTATGGAGTTTTATGACGTGGCGACGCTTCCACGAGAGAATCCAACACGGCAAAAAGACACCCGTTCTTCTGTATTCCTGCGATAGATCGCCTTGTGCTCGCTAAATCGGGCGCCTATGGTTTGGGGCTGCCTCCCGGCCTGGGCGTGAGGATCGACCAGAACTTCTTCACTTGACGCCTATTGGACGCGTTAGCCCCCCGATTCATCGTGGGGGGCTCTACCAGCCTTTTTTACCAGGCGTCGCAGCAATGATGGCAGCCATTGGCGTAGGTAGTCCCGGCGTTCAGGGGTTAGTGGCTTCGCGCCATAGCGCTCGCGGGTATAGTCCTGGGTTAAGGCCGCAAGAATCTCCTGATCCGCTGGCGTTTCCTGCTCCTCCGCTTCAGGCAAGACCTGAGTGAGAGTCAACAGGCGAGCCTGATATTCAGCGGGCGTCTCGTCAGCACGGCGTGACAGCCCTTGCGTCGCCATGGATGTGAGGAGTTCACGGTAGCGCGCACGCGCGGATGAGGGATCTAGCGCCTCAAGCCTGGTCCGCTGATTGCGCTCCTTCCGCCGCTCTTTTTGAATTTTCTCCTTATCGAGATTTTCGCGCACCTCGTTTCCTTCCCCTGCATTTGTCTCGTATACCCTCCTTTTGAGTATGACAAGCATAAGTATGACAACCAGAAGAATGCCACAACCAAATCCGATCAGGGTAAGAGGCAAGGCAAGAGTAGTTGGCGGAGGGGTATGCAATACCGGGATGGAAGATGGTGGCTGAAGTTGGCGTTTGGGTAGGTCTGGTAGAGATGGCCCCTGTGAAGCGTTTCCAAAATTGAGCAGGCTAAAGAGATAAGCCAGCAGGCTCAGAAGCGAGATAAACAGGCCCAGAATTACATTGACCACGCTGGCTAACACCTCAGGCGGAAGGGCTTCAAAGGCAATACCGCCAATAATAACGGCCATCCAGGTGAGCGCCAGACCCGTAATCCACCTTCCTGTCTTAAAACTGCCTGGGTCCTTGCTGTGCCGTGCTTGCTCTTGCTTGAGGATGCTGAGGCGTTTAAATGAGAGAGCCAGCAAGCCTGAGAGGAAGAAAATGGGGAGATCGGTCATCAAAGTGCGGTTCAGGGACGGAGATCCCATGGACTGTTCGGTGAGCGCAAAAAACATTACACCGAGCAGGAGCAGGAAGCCAACCTTTAAGCCCCACACAAGCTGATTCGTCTCCTCGTCGGGCCGCGTACGGGAATAACTGCGGTACCAGACCACGGCGGTCAGGAACAGCATGATCGTCCAACCACCCGAGTCCTCGGCAAAAGCGGGATTCGTCCACAGCAGGAACGCAAAGACGACCACAACGCTCAGTATATGCATGAGCTGAACACGTATTCTTGATACACTGGCTGCTACAACTTTTGTACGTCGCCACAGCATCCACCAGTGCAAGCCAAGCAATACGAGTGCCACACTGGCAATGTTAAGCTCCGGTTGAGCGTTGGAAGCAAAGAAAATCTTCTCGACCAGGACCTGGAACGCCAGAGCGATGGGCAGCGCCTCCATGATGGCTGAAGCAACCGGGATTGCAAGAACCTCAATCCAGTTGGAGGTGAACTGCGCTCCTACCGACGAGCGTTCCCTGTGCATCGTTGATCGCGTGGGTGAGTTCATGCCATTTCTCCTTTCCTCCAGGGTAGTAGCAGGAAAAATCTTCAATTCCTGGAAGTTCTCGTCGTTCCTCTGGCTCCCCAACCAACACGAGATGGACCGCGCACTCACGCCTCTGCTGTTCCTGAAGCAGTTCAAGCGTGTCTTCACTGAGTGTTTGGGTAGCGCTGATCAGCAGGATAGTGGTACCCCGCGCAAACATTTCGTACGCGTTTTCAAGCACATACTCCATGGGCGTGTGCTGATCAGGAGTCAGGCATGCAAGCATAGTCAAAAGGTCCTCAGCTTGCTCATAGTTCAGGCCAAAGGGAACGCTCACCCCTGGCACAGAGTAGTCTACCGCGTTGGACATATCTGTCGTCCCTGCATCTCCTTCCTGGTCAGTGTTGACTACAGAGCTGAGTGCATGGCTTGGCGTTGCCAGCGCGCAGTTGGCGAGCAGGCCCACCATATACCCCTCCTCGAGTCCCCACGTCGCTAATGAGGCGGCCACCGAGATACAAAACTCTTGAATAGCGCTATCGGGTCCCTGTAGTTGAGGTGAATAGGCGCGAGTATCCAGCAAGAGTAAGAGCTGGCGCCGGGTAGTCGACTCGTAGATTCTGCTGCATAGCTCACCTGTGCGCGCGGTCGCTTTCCAATCGATGCGACGCAAATCGTCGCCCGGCTGATAGGCGCGAATGCCGGCAAACCAGAGCGGATCTTCAAGCAGTTGGCGTGGCCCGATATAATCACCCATCCGGAACTTTGAGGGGAGGCCCAGGCTCTCCAGCGGGGCGATCAGCGGATAGACCACTACTTCTTCGCTGGCAGGCAGAAGAAGCTCGCGCTCCAGCCAACCCAGGGGATCACTGCAACGCAACTTGAGCGGCCCAAAAATATGGCAGCCGCGCACATAAGCGCTCATCGTAAAACGCTGCGTCACACGCTGGTAGGACCACAGCAGCCATGAACTGGTGAACGTTTCGCGCGGGGCGGCCTGTAATCTGGTCTCTGCCTGCTTCAAGATCACCAGTGGGGGAGAGATAGTATTATCCATCTGCACCCAGGGGAGGGGCAACCACTTGCGATTCTCGATGCTCATCGTCAGCGTAACTTGTTCCCCCAGGAAAAGCTTCTTCCGGTCTACATGCTGGCGGACAAGCAGGTGCCTCAGCGCGTAGCGAAAGTAGAGGTCCGGGACAATCGCGATCACGAGCGTGAAAACGCCCGCTTGCAGTGGGAGCGGCTGACGGCTGATCCCGCTCACAACAAAAAGAATGCAGGCCACAAGATACCATGAGCGGCGCTGTTTAAGGATCTCCCGATAAAAATTAGCTTCGTAGGCTTCCTGTATATTCATTGCCTGGCTACCTTGGGGCAAGCACCGAAGAGATTTCCTCGGTGGGAACAGGTATCGCCTGGATGATCTCGGCAATAATTTCCGCGTTACGCCTACCACGCATACGGTTGCGATGTGTGGTCATGAGACGGTGGCCCAGGACAAAGGGGGCCAGGTACTTAACATCGTCCGGCACGACAAAATCCCGCCCCTGGATCGCGGCATAGGCTTCGCAGGCACGATAGAGCGCCAGCGTGCCGCGTGGACTCACGCCCAACTGGATGTCCTTGTGCGAGCGCGTGCTACGGACCAACGCCAGGAGATAGCGCTCAACGACGGGTTGCCACTGCACCTGGCGAATGGCCTGTTGCAAAGCAAGAAACTCCTCCCCGCTCACCACGGCCTGTAACGTGTCCAGTGGCTCTTCCAGCTTGAAGCGGTGGAGGATGGCCTGTTCTTCCTCCTCACTGGGATAGCCCATCTGAACCCACAGGAAGAAGCGGTCAAGCTGCGCTTCTGGCAGCGGAAAGGTCCCCTCAAGCTCGACCGGATTCTGCGTCGCAATGACCAGGAACGGCTGGGGGAGACGCCTGCTCTCGCGCTCGACCGTAACCTGGCGTTCGGCCATCGCCTCAAGGAGAGCCGCCTGGGTGCGTGGGGTAGTACGGTTAATCTCGTCTACCAGGAGGATTTGCGAGAAGAGTGGTCCCGCGCGAAAAGTAAACTCGTTCTGCTTCTGGTCAAAATAGCTGACACCAATAATGTCAGTTGGGAGCAAATCAGGTGTTCCCTGGATACGCTGGAAAGCCGCATTGAGCGAACGCGCTAGCGATTTTGCCAGGACCGTTTTCCCCATGCCGGGTACATCTTCAAGGAGCACATGTCCATTGCTGAGCAGCGCGACAAGCAAAAGATCAACAATCTCTGATTTACCAACAATAACACGCGCAATGTTCTCGCGGATCAACGCAGCATACTGACGGGTAGAACTCAAGGAAGGGGTCAGCGAATCATTCGCCATCGATGGGTACCTCCAAATATGGTCATTGCCTGGGTCTACATTCGATAATAACTATTTGCTATAACAATTATAGCTGTTTGCGATTTCACCTGTCAAGGCGGAAGTGCGCAAAAGATGCGATTCATATTTTTGCGTCCCATATCAGATATGTTGGGGCGATACCACAGAAACCGGCGTTGCTCCAGCCAAGGGCGATTTCATGCTCCCCTGCTCGCTCGCTTAGATATGCGTACAGGTGATGGGCAGCGCTCGTCTCAGACCAGTTGGACTCCGCCTGGGCGAAGGGGCTATGCGCGGTACGCCTGCCTCCAGAGCCATCTCCATCCACTACGGTATCCACGATGACGCGCCGCGCTCCGCTGGTGAGCAGGCGCTCACCAAACTGTTCTACACTGGAATAGGGGAGGCAGGGGCTGACGGTGATCTGGGTAGGCACACCATGCTGACTCGCCGCCCGCACAAGCTCCCAGCGCTTCTCCAGCGCGGGACCTCCTCTTAGTTGCTTTAAATACTCCTGGTCATCAGTCTCGATAGTGACGGAGAGCCAGGCATAGGGGATACGCGTTAGCAGGGGCAGGTCGCGCTCCGCCAGGGGCGAACGCGTCTGAATTACCAGCAGGTCCAGGTCAGGGAAGCCCACGAAGACCTCCAGGCACTGGCGCGTTACTTCGTATGTCCGCTCCAACGGCTGGTAGGGATCGGTGGTGCTGCTCATAAAGATGCGCAAGTGCCCGCGCGCCTCGGGTGACATACGCTTGAGTTCTCGCTCCAGCAAGGTTGCGGCGTTCGTCTTTACCTGCACCGCGTCGCCCCAGGCCGCTCCGTTGCTACCAAAAGACCAGTTGGGCAGGAATTGAGCATAGCAGTACATGCCACAGGTGGTTCGGCCAAAGCCACACCCCACATAGGCCGAGAGGGCATGCGTGAAGGGGTATGGTCCGCCCGCCAGGAAGCCCTTGCGCTGTGGCGTCAGGATGCTCTTCGCCTCCTTCAAGGTTGTTTCCATCTCGTCTCCTTCCTCAATCCTTTAATAATAGCATAGAACGACACGAAGGGAGGCGCCCACAAAAATGGGTATGGTGGTGTGGTGCTTGGCGGGCAATTGCCCGCCAAGCACCACACCACCATACCCATAACAATAATTCTCTACGCCAATGGAATGCTTTGCGCGAAGTGGAAGAAGTTGTTGGGATCATACTTGGACTTGACGCGTTTGAGGCGCGCCAGGTTGGAACCATAGTAGGCCTGCTGCCAGTTGGGCAGGTCGGGATCGATATAGTTCTGGTACGAGGTGCCGGTGGCATAGGAGCGCATGGCCTGCCAGGTCGAGCTAAGCCAGGAGCGATTGGCCGCGACCAGGCTGTCCGAGTCGCCTGGCTCCCAGGTCGCGGTATATTGAGCCGAGAAGAGGGCGTTGCGATGCGAGAAGGCGGTGGCATCGCCGGCAACGCGGTTGATCGCTCCGCCATGCGCATCAATGCCAATGCCACCGCCCGTGAAGCTTCCGTTGGCCTGGCGCTTATTGATCGCGTTGACCAGGGCGTCAATGCCCGCTCGCGGTAGCGCGTTGGTGAAGTAGTCGGCTTTGGAGAGATCGATCTCGCGCTGTACCTGGCCCTGGGGTCCCATGCTGGGCAGGCGACACTGCTCCACGCTCTTGCCATAGCAACCAGCCTCGTAGAGCATGGCATCACGCACGCCAGATTGCCACACATAGCGGCTCGTCGGCGCGATGCCCAGGCGATCAATCAGTTGCTGGAGCTGCGCGTTGGCCGCGCCCTGGTCTCCCACATATACGCCATTTACGCGCACCAACGGGCCATCCTTGGTCGCTAGCAGCAGGCAGTTGGACCAGAGTTCATCGGGAGCCTGGGGCGCCCAGTTCTGCCAGGCATTCACGACATCTCCGGCGTTGCTCCACGCCCAACCCAGCGTAAAGAGCGTCACAGAGGAGAGCTGGTGTACCTTGAAGGTAAAGGAGGTCACAACGCCAAAGTTGCCGCCGCCACCGCCACGCAAGGCCCAGAAGAGATCAGGCTCCTGGCTCTCATTGCAGGTGACGACCCGCCCATTGGCCAGCACCACCTGCGCCCCCAGCAGATTATCAGAAGTCAAGCCATACTTCCGACCCAGAACACCAATACCCCCGCCCATAGTTAAACCCGCGATGCCCACCGAGGGACAGGAGCCTGCGGGAATAATCACTCCCTGATCGGTAAGCGCGGAATAGACATCGATCAGGCGCGCGCCTCCGCCAATAGTCGCGGTCCCCGCGCCCGTATCCACATTGACATCGCCCAGCTTCGTCATATCCACAACCAAACCAGTAGTGGTAGAGTAGCCCGCGTAGGAATGTCCGCCCGAGCGGGGCGTGAATGGCAGGTTAAAGCACCTGGCAAAGTCCATGCAAGCCTTCACATCCTCGGGCGAGGCACAATACGCGATACCGGCTGGCTTGATATTATCGAAGCGCGGATTAAACAACTGGTGCGCGACATCATATTTGCCATCTCCAGGCCGCACCAGCTCTCCCTTAAGGCCCTTCCCCAGGTTCACCCAATCGACATCAGTCAGTGTGGGAGGCTTGGTCGGGCTCGCCGTCGCCTTAGGCGTTGCCGTAGCGGCGCTCACAATACCCGAGCCTCCACTCTGGCAGGCCGCCAGCAGCGCCGATAAACCACCCGCACCTAGCGCGAGAAATTTGCGCCGATCCATTTCATCTATATGCTCAAAAATCGTCATTGCGCTATATCCTCATCTATATCAAAGTATTGAATATTTATATATCAACTGTCAACGCCACTATGTAGCAAATTTTGCTTACACTTTTACCAACGACATCGAGAGTCGATTCATTGCGCTAATTATTCCGGGCAGTGTATGGTGGCACGACGCTGCTAAGGCACGCGTCTACATATCATGTGCTTATATGTAGACGCGTGCCTTAGCAGCGTCGGTCAGAGTACTTCTGCTTTATTATGTGACGGGCAACCTTAAGGGCGGCCTCCCACTCTTCTATATAGCGCTCTTTTCTACCTCTAAACCAGCAGTGGTATCCATCTATATAATCGTCAATATCACCTTCAAGAACATAGACGTATTCGCCATACTCGAAGATCACCTGATTCCAACTTTGCTGCAAATCCCAAAATTCTAACGGGATGAAGAAATTGTCTTGAGAAATCTGGGGAGCCATCTCTTATGATAGCTCCCCAGGCTGGTCCACTGCGCATCAAGTGAAGAGGTGGGCCTCCCGCGTCACGAGGATAGGCTCCTCCACTATGGATGGGAAAGCCAGGTGATTACTGCCAGGCGCTCGCCTGGTCCAGGGCCTTGATAGCGGCCTCGTCGAGCTTGAGATCAATCGCCTTCATGAGGTCATTGACCTGCTCCACTGAGGTGGCGCTGGCAATGGGGGCCGTCATGCTGGGGCGAGCGATCAGCCAGGCTAGCGCTACCTGGGCCTGCGTGGCCTGGTGCGCCTCCGCAACCTTGTCGAGAGCTGCCAGGATGCGCTCACCGCGCTCATTCATGTAGCGCTGCTTGACTCCCTGCGCCCTTGAACTCTGAGGCAGATCCCTATCTGAGCGATATTTACCCGTCAGGAAGCCGCTCGCCAGGCCATAGTAGGGAATGACACCAATCTGCTCCTGAAGGCAGAGAGGCTCCAGGTCACGCTCAAAATCAGCACGATCATAGAGGTTGTAGAGCGGTTGCAGGCTCTCATAACGTGGATAGCCATGCTGCTGACTCGCCTGGAGCGAGAGCCGCAGGCGCTCAGCCGTAAAGTTTGAGGCTCCCAGCGCCCGAACCTTTCCTTGCTGCACCAGTTCGGCGTAAGCCGCCATTGTCTCTTCAGGCTTGGTTTCGGGATCATCCCTGTGTGACTGGTAGAGATCGATATAGTCTGTCTGCAAGCGCTTGAGCGAGGCCTCAACCGCCTGCATAATATACTTGCGCGAGAGTCCCTTCTGCTCCGTCCCCATTTCAGAGCCCACCTTGGTCGCGATGATCATCTGCTCGCGGTTGCCGCGCTGCTTCATCCACTTGCCCAGAATGGTTTCAGACTCTCCACCTTGATTACCAGGCACCCAGCGCGAGTAGACGTCGGCGCTATCAATAAAATTGCCGCCCGCGGCGACATAGGCATCCAGTACTTTGAAAGAGACGGCTTCATCTATCGTCCAGCCAAAGACATTGCCACCCAGGCAGAGCGGCACAACCTCAAGCGATGAACGCCCCAATTTACGTTTCTTCATAATCGCTTCTCCATACTATATATGCTCCTCATTTTCAACAAAAGTAAATACAGTCAAGCTGCCTTCTCTCACACGCCAGGCAAGCCAGCAGCGTTTCAGAGACCACGGTACTTTTAGGAAGCCTCTCTTCCTTCTCATCATTTTCTCATTTTTACTTCGTACACTCGCAATAAGTAGAGATTTCAGGTAATATGGTGTGGTACAGTAGCCGCGTACGCCAGTAGCGGGCTCACTACTGTACCACACCCAGAATGAGCGCCGCAGGCGCGATAGCACAGCAACATATACAATTTATATATAATCTCTACAAAGAAAGAAAGAAGGCAGATCCCAATGAATAATCGCAAGCTCCTCTTCATCGGCGGCATCATCGTTGCCATCATCGCACTCCTGTGCAGTATCTACTATATCATTCCTGGTTACGATCACATCCTGGTCACGCATGACTCGACCGCCTCGCACCCCACGCATTTTGTGGCCTTCCTGGGCCTGGCTATTGTCGGCGCGCTCGTCGCCCTCGTCTCGCGTCCACGTCCCAATAAGGGCGTAAAGCAGGAGCAGGCATAGAAACGGCTTTAACGTCTCTTAAGAAAGAAAAGGATTTGTAAGGTATGAACCTGACGCTCTGGCAGGCCATTCTCCTGGCGCTTCTACAAGGATTTACAGAACTCTTTCCCATCAGTAGCCTGGGTCACACCGTGATTGTCCCTGGCCTGCTCAACTGGGGAGACCTGGTCCATGATGAGCGTTTTCTTCCGTTTATCACCGCGCTCCACCTCGGGACCAGCATCGCGCTGGTTATCTATTTCTGGCGCGACTGGCTCCAGGTCTGCAAAACCCTCTTTACCAGTATTAAAGAGGCAAACGTGCAGGTAGGAACTGAAAGCTGGGTAAGCTGGCTCATTATTATTGGCTGTATCCCCGCAGCCCTGTTGGGCGTTTTTCTAGAGAAACCGCTCAAATCGCTCTTTGCCTCGCCTATCATCGCGGCAACCTTCCTCATCGTGAATGGCATCCTGCTCTTCATCGGTGAGTGGTGGCGGCGTCGTAATCTGAAGAAGCTCCAGAGCATGCCAGCCAAAGAGCAGGAAATTCTCTCCCGCCCCCTCAAATCGCTCAAATGGTGGGAGGCCATCCTGATCGGCTTCGCTCAGTCGCTGGCCCTGATTCCCGGCATCTCACGCTCGGGCGCGACAATGGTTGCGGCCCTCGGCGCGAAACTAAGCCACGAGGATGCGGCGCACTTCTCCTTCCTGCTGGGCACGCCCCTCATCGGTGCCGCCGCCCTGCTCGAAGTGCCACAGCTCTTCCATGTGTCAGCCACGATAATGGGCATTATCCTCCTGGGCATGGTCCTTTCCGGCATCATGGCCTTCCTGAGCACCAAATTCCTGATGCGCTACTTCCAGACCGGGCGCCTCGATCCCTTCGGCTACTACTGTATCGCGGCCGGCGCGGTCTCCCTGGTCCTCTTCACCCTGGTTATTAAATAATAAGTATATTGCTGGCAGGTTGGCGGAGCCAACCTGCCAGCAATATACTTAACCCATATGTAGATGGTGTTATGCAGGTTGGCAGCCAGAGGCTGCCAACCTGCATAACACCATCTACCGAAGCGAGCGCCACAAGCGCGAGAGTGAGTTAAACAGAAGGGAGAACAAATGCGCATTCTTGTCGCGGAAGATCATCCTAGCTTAGGGCCAGACATTCAACGTGGTCTGGAGCGCTTCCACTATGTCACCGACCTGGCAACTGATGGCGAGGACGCGCTGGCGTCCGCACTGGCGACGCCTTATGATCTGCTGATCCTCGATGTGATGCTCCCATCGCTGGATGGCTTTGAGGTGTGCCGCCGCCTGCGCAGCGCTCATCGTACCCTCCCTATTCTTTTTCTTACGGCCCGTGGCGAGATCGATGACCGCGTACGCGGACTCGACCTGGGCGGCGATGACTATCTCGTCAAGCCCTTTGTCTTCCGCGAGTTGGAGGCCCGTGTACGCGCGCTATTACGCCGCGAGAAGAGCGCGACCTCGGCAACGCTCCAGTTCGAGGACATAACCTTGGACACTCAGACGCGCGAGGCCTGGCGTGGCTCACGCCAGCTTACCCTCTCCAGCCGCGAATACGCCCTGCTGGAGTTTCTCCTTCACCACCCACGCCAGGTGCTCAGCCGGGAAACCATCGCGGACCACGTCTGGGATGGCGAGGCCCCCTACCAATCGAATATCATCGACGTGTATATCCGCTATCTCCGCAACAAGCTCTGCGCGTCGGGCGAACCCGATGTCATTCAGGCCATTCGTGGCGTCGGTTACCAGCTCAAAGGAAAAACTCTATGAAAACCTTGCAGCGCCTGCGCTCCCACCTCTGGCCCATGGGGACGCGGCTCCAACTCACCTTCTGGTATACCGCCGTGCTCGCCCTGATTATTCTCTGCGCGGGAGCTATCGTCTACAAATACCTGGAAAGCTCGCTTGAGGGCAGCTTCGACACCACGCTCTCACTCCAGGCCGGCCTGCTCACCAGCGAGATCAGCGAGCAGAATAACCACCTGACCATTAGCGACCACACTGGCAATATCCCGAGCCTGGAGGCAACACACTCCGACCCTCGCAGCATTCCCGCCGATATCACTAATGGCTTACTGGTCCGCATCCTTGATAGTAATGGGCGCGTCGTGCGTGAGTCGCCGGGCTTTCGCCTCTACGCTCTGCCCACCCTCACCTCCGCTCAATTTGGTACCCAGCAGATCATGCAGCAGACGCTGAAACTGAGAGAGCAAAAAGGCGACAAGGTTGAGCTACGCCTGTATAGCCAGGTTATCACAGACCATGGCCGCCCCTACGCCATCATCCAGGTTGGCGAGTCTCTGAACCAGTTGCATAGCGTACTGCGCAACACCGCCTATGTCCTGCTACTACTCACACCCTTCTTGCTGGCTATCAGCGGCCTGGGTAGCTACTGGCTGGCCGCGCGCGCCTTCGCTCCTATCCACCAGTTGACCTCGACGGCCCGCGCTATCAATTCTGGTGATCTTAGCCAGCGTGTCCCTCTTCCCCGCGCGCGCGACGAGGTCTATTTCCTGGGAGCCACCCTCAACGCCATGATCGCTCGCCTGGAAGATGCCTTTACGCGCCAGAAGCGCTTCGTCGCCGATGCCTCACACGAGCTACGCACACCTATCGCAGCCATTCAAAGCAAAACCGATGTCGCCCTGCTCCAACCACTCAACACACAGGAGTATGTGGAGGTCATCCAGCAGGTCAATACAGAGACCCTGCGCCTGGGCGACCTGATTAGGAATCTCCTGGCCCTGGCACGCTCCGACGAGGAAGAGGCTCACCTCATCTATGAGTCCGTCCACCTGGACCAGGTTGTCGACGCGGTCATCTCCACCGCCACCGAATTAGCCCAGGAGCGCGATATCACCCTCCAGGCCCAGGACCTGGCGCCCGTCGAAGTCCAGGGCGACGAGGCCCGCCTGATCCAGGTTGTCATGAACCTGGTCGATAACGCCATCGCCTATACATCACCCCACGGCTACGTTAGCGTGACCGTCAAGAAAGTGGGCGATCAAGGGCTGCTCGTCGTGCGCGATACAGGCCGAGGCATCGCACCTGAACACCTCCCTCATATCTTCGAGCGCTTCTACCGCGCCGATGCCGCTCGCAGTCGCGACGCCGCCCACAAGCGCGGTAGTGGGCTGGGCCTCGCCATCGTCGATTGGATCGTGCGCGCCCACCAGGGCCACATCTCAGTCGAGAGCACCATCGGCAAAGGCTCAACCTTCACCGTCTCGCTCCCCCTCAAACAAGCATCCACATTCAACTAATAAATCTGCTCCTTGAGCGATACATGCAGGCACATAGTTCTGTTCTAAACTAGAAGAAAAACGTCACCTCACCATACCCATCAGACGTGCCAGAGATAGCAAGTATCGTTCGCTTGCTATCCCTGGCACAAAACGCTTATAATCGGAGGTGGCAATATGAGTAATTCTTCCGCGCACGCGCTTACTATTGTCTATCAGGAGCAGCCCTTGAATGCAGGCACTCCCCTACCCATTTTGCGCCGCTCCTTTGTGACGCCTCAGACGCTCTTCTTCGCCCGCAACCACGGATCTATACCCGCTATCGATCCCGCAACCTACCGCCTCCGAGTCGGGGGTATGGTCAGGTCTCCCCTGGAGTTCAGCCTGGAAGAGCTGCAATCCCGCTTTCCCTCCCAGACAATCATGGGCACCCTGCAATGCACGGGAAGCCGGCGCGACGAGCTTATGGCTCTTCATGCGATCCCCAACGAAATTCCCTGGGGCGCCGAGCCTATCAGTAATGCCCGCTGGCGTGGTGTCGCCCTACGTGATGTACTTCAGGCCGCCGGAATAGCACCCGAGGCGCGTTACGTCTCCTTCAGCGGTCTCGACGAGGTGTGGGAAGAGGGCAAGGCCGTTGGCTTTGGCAGCTCTATCGTGCTTGAGAAGGCCCAGGCGCCCGAGGTCCTCCTGGCCTTTGAGATGAATGGAGAGCCACTCACGCCTATGCATGGCTTCCCTGTACGCGTCATCATTCCTGGCTATATCGGCGCGCGCAGCGTCAAATGGCTTGGGACGATTACCCTGCAAGACGAGCCTTCGCATAACTATTTCCAGGCCCAAGCCTATAAGCTCTTTCCACCCAACGTCACCCAGGCCCCGACAGATACCACCCAGGGTAAGATGCTGGAAACACTTCCCTTGAACGCGGTCATCTGCATACCCCAGGATGGGCAGACGCTAGAGGCGGGACCGGTGCGCATCCTGGGGTACGCCTTTACAGGCGAGGGATCACCCATCCAACGAGTCGAGGTCTCAGCTGACAAGGGCACGACCTGGACCATCGCCACGATTACGGAGCGAAACGATCCCTGGGCCTGGTGCTTCTGGGAAACAACACTTAACCTTCCACCCGGCCCATGTCAGCTATTCGCCCGCGCCTGGGACGCTGCCGGCCACACCCAACCTGCCGATGCCCGCCAGCTCTGGAACTTCAAAGGCTACGCCAACAACGCCTGGCACCGCATCCGCCTCCATCTAACCTGACCTGGAAGCCACTAACGTAGGGTCTATGCTGGCATGGACTCGCCCGGCCCGCAGGCTGACACCCAGACGCGGGAAGGTCGCTTCGCTCGCAGTCCATGCCGGCATGGACCCATGGACCCTACGTTAGTGACTCTGCAAGAAGTGCTCTATCTGGGGCTGCTCGGCGGGGGTCGCAGGGCGGAACTGGTCTTGCTCGTTGATGTAGGCGATTTGCGTCCCCTGAAAAGACACGATCATATCTGGGCGATGATCTCCATTGACGTCTACAAAGCGCAGCGTTACGGGCACAAGGTCATCTTGCGCGCCATATAACTGCGGCCCGGTATAAACATGGGTATGCGCGGGATCTCCACCCGAAATTTCAATAACCTGGATACGTCGATTCAGATTCAGGGCAATAAAGTGGCTGGGCTGGCCCGCCTGCTCATTGTGTCCCACGCGCATATCCATCTGGAAGGTGCGCGGTCGCCCATAATGCATATCATCAAGCATGCCCTGGCCCCAGCCGAGAAGCAGGCTCAGACATATCCAGAGCACAAGCATACCCAGCATACCCAGGCCAAGATAGACCAAAGGGTGTGCGGCCTGCCCTCGTCTTCCACGCGGCGCATCCATTATCTCGGACTCAGGCAGCTTAGCCGTGACCTGGAATGGATAATCCTCGGTTGTGCGCACACGCGAGGCCCGCTGGATCGGAGCTTGCGTACCCTTACGCGCCCCATTCTTCACGTTCGCATGAGAGGCGCCCTGTTTATTGGACGAGCGATACCGCACCAGACTCCTGGGGGTATGGCGCTCCTCCTCCTCCTGCTCCTCGGCGCCAGTTATCGGCATCGACATCAACTGCTCCTTTCATGCAACCACGCCGTGGCACCCGACCGCAGAGTGGGCTCTTACCTGACAGTATAACTTATTCTATGCTTCAACATTAACAGCGACAAAAAAGCGCGCTAATCCAATAAACATGTGTCTAACGCGACAACCAATATAACCGTAATCCTGGTAGAGATTGTAGCAAGAAAAAGATGGGCTGTCTATACTTTTTTAGACCAAATTTTCTAATTTCCAGGTATTTTTAGAATTTTTGTTCTAATTCGTTAGTCCAAGCAAGCTTGGACCCTACAACAAGGATAAATCGTATGGGCATGGAGGCGTGGGCGGACGCCCACGCCTCCATGCCCATACGATTTATCCTTGAGCGCCACAGGCGCGAAGAGTCTTGCACAAAGAAGTCACTGCAATGTATTGACATGCCAATACGCATGCTCTATAGTAAAAATAGCTACACAGGTGTTGCCAGAATAAACGCTTGCCAGTTATAAATTAGGGAGAATGACGCGTGCCAATATCATGTCAATTGCGAGTCCTGCTCGCGCGCCTGAACGTTGAGCGCGCCATGCAGAACGCCAGCCCGATCAGTCTGCGCCGCATGGCGGAAGAGAGCGGCGTCTCGCTCAGTGTCCTGGTGGCGCTTCACACCGGGCGTAGTCAGAGGGTGGACTACGCGACGCTAGATCGCCTGCTTACCTACTTCAACCGCTTCTTCCCGGTCACAATCAATGACCTGCTCGCCTGGGAAAACGCCAGCGAAGAAGAGACGCACATAGCCGTCGGCTAAGCACATTCTAAAATGAGGAAAAATAAAATCATGTCACTACGCAATATTGTGATGCTGGGCGACCCCATTCTGCGCCAGAAGGCCAAACGCATCCATCGCTTCGATGCCTCGCTGCGCAAGCTCGTTAAGGATATGTTTGAGACGATGCATGCCAATGATGGCGCGGGTCTCGCCGCGCCCCAGATTGGCCTCTCACTGCGCCTCTTTGTCGTGGAACTTGAAGATCCCGAGACTGAGAAACACTACAAGGTCGCCATGGCAAACCCGGAGATTATCAAGACTGAGGGCGAACAGACCGGCCTGGATGGCTGTCTGAGCATTCCAGGCTACTACGGCGTGAATGTGCGCCGTGCTAATAAGGTCATCGTTAAGGGTCAGGACCTGAATGGCAAGCCGATGAAGGTCATGGCCGAAGGCTACTACGCCTGGGCGCTCCAACATGAGATTGACCACCTGAATGGTGTGCTCTTCATCGACCTGCTCGACAGTCCCGAAGACCTGCGTGAGGTCCGCCACAGCGACGACGAGAAAGAAGAGGTTCTCAATTAAGTCTTCTGCCTACCGCCACTCAGGAACTAGCGTGGAGGCCACCGGGGTAATTGTCACTGTGGGCAGGCTCACCGTGGAGGCGCGCCGCACCCCCTCAAAGAGGTCCTGTTCCACGCTCCGCCCGCTATTGACCAGGCTGAAGGCGCGGTAGAACTCCTGCGGACCCCATAGCCGCTTATGGTCCTCGGGCGAAAACCTGGGCAGTTTCTCCAGGGGCGGAATCTGTGTGACGTGACTGCGAACGGCGTTCCAGGCCTGGCGCCAGTAGGCACTGGTATCCAGGCGTGTCGTTACGGCCCACTTCATCCAGGAGAGACAGGTGCGCTCCTGCCCGTCGATGTGCATGATCATGTCGCCAAATATAGGGGTGTAGTGCGCGAACCAATCCTGGGTCGAGACACGATAGTAGAGCTTTGCTACGCGATGAGGACCCAGGTGCCAGCTCTGTCCATAGTCCTGGTCGGCGGCACACAGCACGGCGGCCGTGGTAAACTGCGAGATGGCGATATGATCGGGATGCCCATACAGTCCATCCGGGCCAAAGGTCACAACCACGTCGGGTCGCACCTGGCGCATCAGCGCTGTGATCTTCGCCACGGCTTCATCCCCATCTGCCTGGTCCAGGTCGCCGTCGATATAGTTTAGAAAGTCCAGGCGCGCTATCCCTAGTGCGCGGCAGGCGGCTCGCAGTTCCTCCTCACGTATACACCCCAGGCCCTCCTGGCCTGGATACTCGCTCCAATCCCTGAACCAGCCACGCTCACCGCGCGTGGCAACCACCAGGGAGATCTCCACGCCCTCCGCGGCATACTTCGCTAGCGTGCCCCCCAGGGCAATTGACTCATCATCCGGGTGCGCCAGCACACACATCAACTTCAATGGGGTAGGCATACTTCTTTCCTTCCAACAACAATCCCGACTTCTACACTGGCAATCAAATAAAACTTACTTGATCTAATAAGTCAAGTATAATAAGCCGGGCCAAAGAAGTCAAGAGCATAGGAGGTATGGACGTTGGCGCGCGTGCAACGCGCGCCAACGTCCATACCTCCGACAGCGGGCGCACAGGCGCGAGGATTCAAGCGATCTGGGCATACATATCGTTACCGCATGTAGTTAAAATCGTCTAAAACTTATACTGTTTTAGATGAGATAAGGCGAATAGATGATTAAGAATCCACCCTTAAGACTCCAATATTTCAAAAGACTCCAATACTCCAAAGCAAAGTTGACGGCCTGGCTGCGCATAGCAGGTCAGCTAGTGGTACTCGGTATCGTCGCGGTCGCGCTCCTCTTGCCCGCTCCCTTTACCTCTGACCAGTTGCCCGCAGCCTGGGAGAAGAGCGATTTGATCATCAGCCACTGGCCCACGGCGCTCTTGATTCAGCGCACCTTCGCGCAGTATCACCAGCTCCCCCTCTGGAATCCCTACTTTGGGGGCGGGCAGCCACTGATCGCTGATCCGCTGGCGGCGCTCTTCTATCCCCCAACCCACCTGGTCCACTTTCTCCCCCTGCGTGACTACTATCTCGTGCTTATCCTGGGCCATCTACTATTCGCTGGCCTGGGTACATTACTGCTTGCACGTCGCGCGTTTGGCCTATCGCATCTTGCCGCGCTGGTGGCCGCGATTGGCTACATGGCGACGCCACGACTGATCAGTCACCTGGGCGCGGGCCACCTGACGATCTTTCAGACCGTGGCCTGGTTCCCCTGGCTGGCCCTCTCCTGTTGGGCGACTGTGCGCGAGCCACGCCGCTGGGGCGCGCTGCTTGGTATCTGCATCGCCATGACTCTGCTGGCCGGCCATCCTCAGATGGCTTACTATGGCATGTTGATGCTGGCGGGCCAGGCCACCTGGCTCCTGGTCAAGCGTTGGCGCCTGGAGGGACGCCAGGCATTCTTCGCCTCCCTGGCTGGTTTAACCGCGGCTGGCATCATTGGTGCGCTTATCGCCTCCATCCACCTCTTGCCGCTAATGGAATTTACAGCATACTCAACGCGCCAGCTTACCCTAAGCTCCAGTGATACATATCCTCTGCAAGACTTTCTCCATGAACTACTAAATCAGCAACCCAGGCCCCAGTTCCCGTGGGAGGGCTTAATCACACCTGGATATATTGTCCTCGCCTTGACCCTACTCGCGCTGGTAACGCGCTGGCGTAAAGCCTGGCCACTGCTTCTGGGCATCATACTCATAGCTGGACTCGCAATGGGTAATTCCTCGTCCCTGTATCTGCTTGTCTCACACATTTTGCCCAGTTTTGATCGCTTCCGTGGGCAGACACGTATCTGGTTTGTGGGACTTTTCCTCTTCGCCATCCTGGCCGGGTTAGGGGCAGACGCTCTCCTGCATTATCTACGCCGTATCTCTGTGTATAGCGCTGTTCCGGCTGGCCTTCTTATCGTTCTCGCCATCTCGACGACGCTTATTTTCATAGATAACGCCTCTACTCAGCTCGGCGATGTACGCACAGTAACCACTCCATCCGCGCTGGCATATACCGCGGCGCACCTTGCAGGAGGTGGACGCATCTACGGCGTCCAGGAGAACCTGCCGCAGGTGAATGCAGTCCAGACCCAGACCCGCTTTGCCGATGGCTGGGATCCGCTTCTGATCGAGTCCTATGTCTCCTATATGCAGCGTGCCGGTGACTACCATGCAGATGGCTACCAGCTTCACTTTCCACCCGCCGATTCCCCCAGCATCAAACCAGACCCCAGGCTCCTTGGCTTGATGAACGTAAGCATTGTGATCTCGCGCCGACCGCTCTCCGATCCACGCCTGGTACAGGTCGGGAAGGTTGATAATACCTTCCTCTACAAAAACACTGCCGACGCGGGTTATGCCTATCTCGTCAACCCCGATTCTACCGGTCGTTTACCAACGCTGAACTCACTTCAGCCGCTTAACACGCCCGTCCATATTGTGAACGCGGCACCTGAGCCAGACACCTTTACCTTCTCCACGGATAAGCCTGCTTACTTCGTGATTGGCACCCCCGCCTACCCCGGCTGGGTCGCCTCGCTGGATGGTCAGCCCGTGCCCATCCAGCAGATCGATGGTATACTGCCCGCGCTCAAAGTAGGTCCCGGTACTCACCGTGTGCGCTATACCTATGAGCCACTCTCCCTACGTGTCGGCGCGACCCTCTCGCTCATTGGCCTCCTGACAACCCTTATATGGCTGCTCTTCGTTGCCCGCCGCTCCAGGCGTACCCAACCCCCACAGCCTGCATCGAAACAGACATACGCCACCCGAACGAAACGTCATGCGCTACGAAGGCAGACGATACAGGCCATATCAACTCTTAGGAGGAGAAGTGTTCAGGGCTAAGCATGTCCAGAACCTCCTGCTCATCCTTATTGGTGGGAAGATAGTCATCGGCGGCAGGCTCAATCTTCCAGACCACGCCTTTAAGGGCCACGAAGCGCCAATTCAGGTTGGGGCTATTATTGAAGTCCGCGGGAGTGGCGGTCTTTAACAGGTCCAGCACATCTCCTGGCGCGGTCTGGTGAATATCAAGCTGCCCAGATTGGACTTTGTAGATATAATCTGGAATAATGCCCTCGGGATCCTCGCGGAAGATCACTCTGTGCATATTGCGCAGATTGTGCTCGGCGGCCTCGCGGTGCGCGGGAATGTCTATATCGCGTGCGATACGCAGGCGCAGGGCCTCAAAGAAGCTATATTGCACCAGGCCGCTACAAATAAAGCGTAACACAGATGTCCGAGAGGTCTCATCCTCGTCCTCATGCTTGAAGAAATCAGCGGCCTTCTGCGCGGCATCGGCGGCCTGTGGTAGGATTGAGAGATGGCGACGGGCGGCACGGGCGGCGTAGAGCGCGCTCAGTTCATAGACGGTTGTCTTATCGTAGAGACCATTCATCTGGTCGAAGGCGATACCACGCACGTGGCGTAGATACTCGATACCATGGGTACCTTCTGGGCGATGGGAATCGTGCCACGCCCGCTCCACAGAGTTCTCCATATACCAATCCAGGTTGGGACGCTTGATACCGACAGTGAACTCGTCGTACGGCACGACCTCGTTGCGCCAGCTCGCGATATGCACCCCCTTAGTTTTGGCCTCGATTAAAAAGGTATTGTGATAGCCCATGTCAGGCTCACGGACGAGATACACGATAGAAGAGTGACTCCACTTGCTGGCCGTCGCCATCCGAATCAGGTGGGCAAAGATCTCGCGTGGATTCTTATTCTCGCGCAGAATAACATCAGAGACGCGAAGAAAGGGCCCGCCATTACGCTCATCAAGAAAGAAGTTCAATGGATCTTGTTGAATGCGAACTGCTCTATAAGCCATAACACATCCTGCCTTTTTTAATTCTCACGCCTGCGGCGCTCGCCTGGGTAAGGATGTGTGGTGGGTGGGGTGCTGTCGGCTTGAGGCCGACAGCACCCCACCCACCACACATCCTATTTCTGATACGGATGACCTTTGTATGCGGATGCGCGGCGATAGTGAATGTTATCGGAAGGAATTGCTGTGTAACTTTTTGGTGGGCTAATGAGTGTTTATGGTAAGTGCTTTTGCTACTTGTACGTTTTAGCCCACCCAGGACTTTCTCGCCGGTCGGTGTACGATAGTCTTGAAAAGGAGTAATTTCGCCATGGAAGAGAAGGATAAAGATCTTGGTACCAAGGGGAAAGAAGATACCTTGAAAGGCAAGCTTGACCAGGCCGCAGGTAAGATTCAGAGCAAGGTCGGCGAGGCCACTGGCAACACCGAGATGGAAGCCAAGGGCAAAGCCAAGCAGGCGGGTGGCACACTTCGTTCCACCGCTGGCAACGCTGAGCAGAAGGTTGACCGCACCCTCGACCGCGAGGAACCCCGCGAGCGCCGTGATCTCGACGAGTAGAGAATAAGAACAAAAAAGAGCGCCCCCATCCTGTACAGGGTGGGGGCGCTCTTTTTTCTTATCCCATGCGCGTCAAGTTAAGGGGCATCTGCTCGCTCCCCACGCCCATGCCGGAAGAAAAAGGTAGTGCTTCTAAAGGGCGCACCTACCCGGCCCCTCCTGCAAGAGCGGCTGATCCCTTAATTTGACGCCAATGGGGCGCTCTTTTTTCTTATCCCCTTGTGTATTGACAATAGTTGTGTTAAATATGATTTATATTCAAAAACACGAATGCATATAAAACACAAATGAGGATTGTATTTCATGAAAAAGCGCGGGTATGGCCCTCTTATTGCCGTATTTTTAGTGACCTTGATCATGTTCGGGACGCTTTGGGAAAGCTGGTCGGCTCTTAACACGCTCCTCACGCCTCCCGAAGTCACAAAGACTGACAAAATTTCTCTGGTGATCAATGATGGCGAGAGCACGCAGCAGATCGCCGATGAGTTGCAGGCACGGGGACTGGTACGCAATGCCCTGGCCTTTCGCCTCCTGGCGCGTATAAAGGGCCTGGATGTCAAGCTACAGGCTGGCGCGTATACCCTCACACCTGGCATGAACACGGACCAGATTATCGCCAAACTGCTGAATGGACAACCCGACGGCAAGCGCTTCCTGATCCACGATGGCTATCGCCTGGAGCAAATAGCCAATAGCGCCAACGCCATTAAGCTACCCCATTTTAGCAAGGACGATTTTCTCAATTATACCAAGCATCCCGACAAGTTCCCGGACAAGGCCAAATATCCTATTTTGCATAACCTCTCCAGCATGGAGGGATTGATGTATCCAGAGACATATATCGTGCCCGTGACCTATAACACGGTGCAAATGATCGATATGATACTGGATCAATTTATCAAAGTTGAGAAGGACAATAACCTGGTGGCCCTGGCGCAGCAACATCAGTTGAGCGAGTACCAGATGATTATCCTGGCCTCGATTGTGCAACGCGAAGCCAGTAATGCGAAACAGATGCCAACTATCGCCGGGATCTACTGGAATCTGGATAAGAATCCGAGCGAGGAAACTGTAGGATTCTTAAGTTCAGACCCGACCGTGGAGTACGCCTACGATACGGACCATCCGCCAGCCAATGGGAAGTACTGGAACGACCTCAATAACTACGGCTCAGGCAAGACGGTGGAGTTGGATAATCCCTTCAACACCTATATGCACAAAGGCTGGACACCCACACCCATTAGTAGTCCCAACCTCGCCGCACTCCAGGCCGCGGCCTCGCCCGCCAAGACCGATTGCTACTTCTTCCTCACCAATCCCGCCAATGGCGACCTGATCTGCGCAAAGACTTACGCAGAACACCTGAAGAATACAGGCAAATACCTGAATAAGCATTAGTGGAGAATTCACGAGGTCCAGGCCAGTTGTAGGGTCCAAGCTAGCTTGGACCCTACTTCTTCTTTGCGCGGACTGAGGTTACTCTCTGAGTCTCGGCATACTGCATTAGCGTCCGAGAGTGCTGGCGCGGGCCTGGAGGCGGAAGGGGACCAGGATAGATTCTGGTGGTTGGGTACGCTGGCCCTTGATTCTCTCAATGAGCAGGGTGACCGCGAGGCGGGCTATCTCCTGTTTGTCAGGCTCGACGGTGCTGAGCGCGGGCGTCGCGTAGCGCCCGTCTTCTATGTCGTCAATGCCGATGACCGCGATATCTTCGGGGATACGATAGCCCGCCTCGTGTATGGCAGACATCGCGCCCAGGGCCATAAGGTCATTAAAGCAGAACACGGCATCTGGCAGGCTGGCTCGCTCCCGGTTGAGCAGGTCACGCATAGCCCGGGCACCATCGGCGCGATGCCAGAAACCACCCGTAACCAGGAGAGAGCTATCCAGGAGAAGATTGGCCTCTTCCAGCGCCTTTTTGTAGCCCTGTAAGCGCAGGGATGGCGCCTCGTTAAGCGCCTGCTGGACGCCAATGGCCGCGATACGGCGCTTGCCTAAATCAATAAGGTGCTTAGTGGCGACATACGCGGCCTCCGTATTGTCGATGAACACGTGGTCGAAAGGCGTGCCAAATAATCTCTCGCCCAGCAACACAATCGGGCCTTGAGACTGATTCTGGGCGATACTCTCCACATCCAGCGTATGTGAGTCTAGAATGACGCCATCAAGCATATGGGGACTCATTCCAGTAAGGATTGCCAGTTCTTTATCACGTTGAGCGAATGTATAGTCGAGCAAGACGGTGTAATTCATTGCGGACGCAGTCTCGATTATCGCGTGCGCTACCTCTGC
The DNA here is from genome assembly GCF_000178855.1 of Ktedonobacter racemifer DSM 44963. Lineage (GTDB taxonomy): Bacteria > Chloroflexota > Ktedonobacteria > Ktedonobacterales > Ktedonobacteraceae > Ktedonobacter > Ktedonobacter racemifer. The sequence goes on from NZ_ADVG01000003.1 coordinate 1,019,817, forward strand.
GAAATAGGGGTTGGAGAGATCGGGGAAGGCAAAGGCCAGAACACTCACCTGGGCATTGCGAAGGCGCCGCGCAGCCACGTTGGGCTTATAATTCAGTTTTTTAATCGCCTCAAGGACGAGCGCTCGTGTCTCTGGTCCAACATGTTCAAAATTACCATTGACAACATTCGAGACCGTCTTAATCGAGACGCCGGTATAGGCTGCGATATCCTTCAAATGTACTGTCATTGCGAAGAGAGAGTCCTTTAAATAACCTATTTTAATTATTTTTGTATTCGGTTATTGGAGATACTACCCGCTTTTCTCATCAGTGTCAACGTATAACTCAGAGTAAGGTGTGATTTATGGGCAGGGTCTGTGACGGGAGCATTCGCTCCCGTCACAGACCCTGCCCATAAATCACACCCTTTCCTCCTTGACAGGGAAAATTTTTGTATGTTATACTTCGTTCAACGTTGAACTAGCGGAACTAAAGGGATTTACTGATTGCCAGTTCCAAGCATACTCTATTTTATGCATGGCAGCTTTCGTTGTTGTCGTCATGATGACTACAGATGCTGTTGTATGCGTTATTGTCCCTGCTATAGTTGGTTTATGCGCCGTTGCATAACGTTTTCCAGGTCTTCTTTTGAAGAGGAAAGGAAAGTACACGGATGTCAAGACAGTTTGATTCTCTGACCCCTGATGCCCCTCTCTCAGATACGCAAGCTATTTCTCGTCGCTCATTTCTCAAAACCTCAGCGACTATGGGAGCCCTGGCTGCTGCTGGAAGCTTCGGCCTGGCTGCCTGTAATTCACCCTCTGCCAGTGGGACCGCGACTGGCAGCGCGACTGCAACCGAAGGCACAATCACTATCTGGGATCGCTCTGGCGATCTGTTCCAGGTCTTTGACGCCACCATCGCTACCTTCAACAAGAAGTATCCCAAGATCACGGTCAAGCATGTATCGGTCGATGTCGATTCCAAGTTGCCCACAACCCTGAATACCGGGGTGAACGTGCCTGATGGTTCGTTCTATGAGGATACCAACTTACCCGTGCTGGCCTCGCACTACTACGACATCACGGATTGGATTCACCCCTACACAAAGGATATCGTGCCGTTCAAACTACGTGTGAACACCCACAATGATCGCGTGGTGGGCATTCCCTGGGATCTCGATCCAGGCCTGTTGTATTATCGAGAGGACATGCTGCAGGAGGCTGGCGTCAGCCCCGATTCTATCCAGACCTATGATGACCTGCTGGAGGCCGCGCACAAGGTACAGGATAAGTTCGGGCCTAAATGTAAACCTATCCACCTGGAGCAGGATCCGGGACTTACCCAGCTCTGGGTCGAGATGTTTGCCAATCAGCAGGGTTCCAGCATGGTAGACGCGAGCGGCAAGTTGCAGCTTAACTCTCAGCCCTACCTCAATGTCATGAACTTCCTCAATCGCGTGCGTACGGAGAATCTCGGTACACGGGCCGTCTACTTTAGCCCAGGGGATATTGCCGCGATTGATGCCAATCAGGTCGCGTTTTATCCCTGGGCGGTCTGGGCGGTCTATGGCGCGGACCTCCTTTTCAAGAAGAGTAAAGGCAAGTGGCGCGCGATGCCTCTGCCAGCCTGGACAAAGGGTGGCGCACGCGGAGCGGTCATGGGTGGTAGCTCCTTCATTATTCCGAAGAAGGCCAAGAATCCGCACCTGGCATGGCTATTCTACGAGCATTTGGTCTTCAGCAAAGAAGGCTACTCAGCGGTTTACGGGCCAAACAAAATATATCCTGGTGGCATCAATACCTCGCTGCCATCATACCTGCCTGCCTTACAGACGCAGTTGTATAAGAACTCGGATGGCCTGGGTGGGCAGAATCTCTGGGATGTAGCCACCGGAACCGTCAAAGATATCCCCGGGAACTTCTACGTTGCTCCCTGGTATAATCAGGCTGTCCCCTACTTCGGTACAAATGTGCAGCGTATGCTGGATGGTCAGATGACCCCGCAACAGGTGCTCCAAAAGTCTTCGTCCGATATTCAGACGAAGCTGGTTGACCGCCAGTAGTTCCGACATATTCCGCGTGTATTACTTGTCAGGGGAGGGTGCATAGCGTTATGCGTTCTCTCCCCTCAGATAGGAGTCGTTGCTATGGCTGTCGTCACGTCCCAGCCGCGTACAGTTATCCCCGAGCCTGGGCCTTCGCGCTCGCCCATGAAACGCTTTCGCCGTTGGCTGGGGGGTAGCTTCTCGCCATATCTCTTTATCGCGCCATTCTTCATCTTCTTCTGTGCGTTCTCGTTGTTCCCGTTGCTCTACGCGCTTGCTCTCAGCTTTACGCACTGGCATGGGGACGCCGACCCACGCTTTATTGGCTTGTCGAATTACCTGTTTCTGCTCACAGATAGTGACTTCTGGGGCTCGCTGGCTAACTCCGCGCTCCTGTGGCTGCTCATCATCCCGGTGCGTGTGCTGAGCGCGGTCGTGGTCGCGGCCTTGCTCTCGCTGCCAAAATTGCGCTTCCGTGGTTTCTTCCGTACCTCCATGTTGCTCTCCTTTGTTGTACCACTGGTGGCTATCGTCCAGGTCTGGCTGGTGCTCTTTGACCAGGACTTTGGCGCAATCAATACCTTGCTGGCGTTGGTGCATCTACCTACCATTGGCTGGCTAACTACCAGCATGTGGGCCAAACCTACCCTGGCTATGCTGGTGTTGTGGTGTGGAAGCGCCTTCGCTTTCCTGTTGATGCTGGCCGCGATCCAGGCTGTACCCGCGGAATACTACGAAGCCGCCTCCATTGATGGGGCTGGCCCCATCCGCCAGTTTTTTTCGATTACATTGCCCCTGTTACGCCGCACAGTCGGTTTTCTGGTTGTGACAAATACTCTAGGCATAGTACAGATGTTTGCCGAGCCCAAGATATTGACGAATGGTGGACCGTATAACTCAACTACCACGGCGGGCTTTCTGCTAAATTCCTACATAACCAACTCGGATTTTGGCACGGGCGCGGCGAACTCATTTCTGCTGATGATCATCCTGGTGATTCTTTCCCTAGTAATGCTGCGCTTTTTACGTGCTGGAGATGAGAGGTAAACGTTATGGCAACACTTGCGTCAAACATTTCGCTAGCGAAGACGAATTCAACCTCCAGGCGGCGTGGGACCTTCCGCATAGGTAGCATTCTGGCCTATCTTGTTCTGAGCCTCGCCGCCATAATAACAATCTTTCCCGTGGCCTGGATGATTGTCTCATCCTTGAAGCCGGGCAACGAGATAGCCGCGACCCCTCTGGGGCTGGACATCCACACGCTATCTTTCAACAATTACGTGGCCCTGTTGTCGGAAGTACCGATATGGGTGGGGTTTCAGAATACGCTGATCGTCTTGCTCGTTCAGGGCGGAGCGACCATGCTGCTCTGTCCCCTGGCTGGCTTTGCCTTTGCCAAGTTTGAGTTTCGCGGCAAGCGCTTCTTCTTTAACTTTGTGCTCTCCACAATGATGCTCCCTGCTATCGCTATGATTGTACCGCTCTTGCTTGAAATGGGCTCGTTGAACTGGGTGGATTCCTACCAGGGCCTGATTGCTCCGGGCCTGGTGAATGCCTTCGCCATTTTCTTGATGCGGCAGCAGATGGCGGAGATTCCAGACGAACTACTGGAAGCCGCCAAGGTCGATGGGTGTACCCCTTTCGGTATGTACTGGCGCATCGTGGTGCCCTTGATGCGCCCAGCGCTCGCGGCCCTGGCCATCTTGACCTTCCTGGGCATCTACAACGACTTCGTCTGGCCAGTGATTATTACCCAATCGGACAATATGCAGACCTTGCAGGTTATGTTGTCAAACCTGGCGACCCAGATCAATAATTCCAGCCCTGGAACGACCGGACACGACGCCTGGGGTATGATTATGGCCGCGAGCACGCTGGCAACTGTGCCTGTACTGGTACTGTTTATCGCGCTCCAGCGCCAGTTTATCAGCGGTATGCTGGCAGGCAGCGTGAAGGGTTAGATACATACTTTCTGAAAAAGGTTACAAAATTCTATGGTTACTGATAGCAGGCGTGAGGCTTATCCACGCCCAGATTTTGATCGTTCACATAGCTGGCTCTGCCTCAATGGAAGCTGGGAATTTCGGCCCGATCCCGAGGGAGAGGGAGATGCAGCGCATTGGGAGCAGCCAGGAGCGGCGCGGTGGCCCCAACAGATCCAGGTCCCATTTGCCTGGGAGAGCAAGGCCTCCGGCGTGGAACGCGAATGGCTCTCGCTTGGCTGGTATCACCGCCATATCGCTCGTTCCCAGACGTGGGAGGGTGAGCGCACCATCCTGCACTTTGGGGCCGTCCACTATCACTGCCGGGCGTGGGTGAATGGCCAGTTCGTTGGTGAGCATACAGGGGGCTATACGCCCTTTGCCTTTGATATCACCGACGCGCTCCAGGATGGCCAGGGCGAGCTTATAGTGCGCGTTGAGGCTCCTCTGGATAAACGAGCCATTCCTCACGGCAAACAGCGCAGCCAGCCCAATGACGATTATTATGAGTGCCAGTTTACCGCCAGCAGCGGCATCTGGCAGACGGTCTGGCTGGAGGGGAGCCCCGCGACCTATATCAAGCATATTCAGCTCTCCGTGCCCACCTCGATGGATAGCATTCAAGCTCGTATTGAGCTAGGCGGGCCACTGCCAGAGCAAACTCTGCTGTATATACAGCTTGAGAACGGGGAGGAAGAGTGTATTCCTGTTGAAGGTAACGCCTCGCTAACCCACAATTTGCCAATTACACAGCCAAGGCCCTGGACACCAGCGGATCCCTTTCTCTATTACGTCACATTCCGGCTTGAGAGTCCTGCGGGAAGCGACCGGGTACGATCCTATACCGGGTTACGCACTATTGAGGGGCGAGGAAAATACCTCTTTCTCAATGGTGAGCGCCTCTACCTGCGGGGCGCCCTCGACCAGGGATACTGGCCTGAGAGCGGCTATACCGCGCCGAGCGACCGGGCCTTGCGCCAGGATGTTGAGATCGCGTTAAACGCGGGCTTTAACTTGATTCGCAAGCACATCAAGCTGGAGGATCCCCTCTGGCTCTATTGGGCAGACCGCCTGGGCTTGCTGGTCTGGGCTGAGCCTCCCTGCTATGGGCGCTTCTCAGAAGAGGCTGCGGCAACCTTTGACGCCCAACTCCCTCTCATGGTTGAGCGCGACTACAATCACCCCAGCATTATTCTCTGGGGTATTTATAACGAAGAATGGGGCCTGGACTGGCGGAGCGCCGAGGATCACGAGAAGCAAGAGGCCGTCATTCGCGCCTATGATCTGCTGGCCGCTTGCGACCATAGCCGTCCCATTATCGATGATTCGGGTTGGAATCATGTGAAGACCGACGTCCTGGACTGGCACTATTATGACGACGATAATCAGCGCTGGCGCGATATCACGGCGGCCCTGGCAGGCGACAACACGACCTGGTTCGGTCATCAGCTAGGCGTTGATCACTGGTACGAGACTCAGCTCAGCGTAGCGGACCAGGATCACAACGGCCTGCCACTGCTGAACGGTGAGTATGGAGCGGGAAGAAACGCGGAGGAGCGAGGCTGGTATTTCCGCTGGCAGACGCAAGAGTTGCGCCGCCACGATGCGATAAGTGGCTACATTTACACTGAGCTCTACGATGTAGAACACGAACTCTGTGGTCTCTACGATGCCGAAAGACACCTCAAGCCCCTCGGTTGTGATCCCGCGTGGGTAAATGCTGAAACCACCTTCATCTTTGCTTCTCTACCACAGCGTCCCGGCCTGGACTACATTGTCTATGGTGGTGAACTGGAGTTTGGGCTACAACTCTCGCACCAGGGCGCGCAGGCGCTAGCTGGCCAGCTTACCTGGTGGTGGGGAGAGGCTTCAGAACAGAAGCAGAGCCAGGCTTTGCATATTGAACCCTTTACTATAACGGAAACATTTGTTTTGCACACGACAATGCCTCTGGATGATAAGCGTGGAACGCTGCATCTACAACTGCTAGATGAGCAGGATCGCGTGCGTGCTTATGCCTTCCTGGATGTTGCTCAGGCGCAAGAGGCGGATCTTGAAATCGCCAGGTAGCCTTACATAGTTATTGATAATTACGAAAGGAAGAGAGACGGCATGGCCTCTACACGAAGTAAGCTTCTCCCCTGGGCAGCTACACTGCTCTCGCTCTGGTTGCTGGTAGTGGGTTGCACGTCGTCCAATTCATCTATGCTAAAATCAGATGTATCTCTGCGCAATCCACTAGCGCCAATCGCTGACCCTTTTATTGTCAGGCATGCGGGCAGCTATTATCTCACTGGCACGCGAACCGGGACCTCGCTTGAGATATGGCACGCGCCGCGCCTGGAGGATGCGGGCAAGACCTCGCAGACAATCTGGACCCCCCAGCAGGGCGAGCCAGCTTTCCAGGTCTGGTCACCCTCGATGTTCCTGCTGGACTACCATGGAAGCAAGCACTGGTTTGTCTACTTTACGGCAGCCATGCAGGACAAAAACGAGGACCATCGTATTTATGTATTGCAGAGTGAGGACAGTGATCCACTTGGACCATACACATACAAGGGACAACTGGCAGGGACCGATGACACCACCGCTATCGACTCCTCCTTGCTAGAGCTAGACAATAAACTCTACCTTATGTATGTGCTTGAAAAAGGCTCAAACGCCGTTTATCTCGCGCCAATGAGCGACGCCCTGACAGTGAGTGGTGAGCCTCGCTTAGTCATCGATCCAGACCAGCCCTGGGAGCAAGGCGACCAGGCATCCTCGCACTATCCAGTCGCCGAGGGGCCCGAGGCTCTATACCACGATGGCAAGACCTTCATTGTCTACTCAGGTAGCGACACGGGTAACTACAACTATTGCCTGGGGCTTATGATCTATAAAGGTGGGGATCCCTTAGAGGCAAAATCCTGGGAGAAGAAGGGGCCAGTTTTCCAGTACAGTAGCGATAATGGCGTCTTTGGCCCTGGTAGAGCACACTTTACGACCTCGCCAGATGGTAACCAGTCATGGATGGTCTATCATGCCAAAACCACTGCCGATTTCACCTATGATGGACGCGAGACACGCGCGCAACAATTTACCTGGAACGCGGACGGAACACCGAATTTCGGCACACCTGTAAGTGTGAAATCACCTATAGAGCCGCCCGCGGGAGAGTAAAAGAAAAGAGAAGGGTGGCGTTTTGTTCGGGCGTACGCCCGAACAAAACGCCACCTTTCTCTTTTAGATAGCTTTGTCGCGTGGCTGTAGGATAGAGAGGTGGAGGGCAATACCCTTGACTGATTGCTCTATGCCGTGTACTATTTTACCGATAAGTTTATTTTTGAGCATCATACATAGAAATGCTCATTTGCAAGCGCCACAAGTAAGCTGTATTCTATTGCCCCCTTTGAAGCTAGGCCAGTGGCTTCTTTTGCCAGCCTCAATGTCCTTGTAGAAGCGAATCTTGTAATGCTAGCTTCAACCTGAGGAGCAGAGATGTTTGCATTTGGCATTGAGCATGAGGTCGCCTTTCTCAACCGGCAAGGAGTTTTCGCCGATTATACCAATTCTACCTTTGAAGAGTTTGATCGGATTGTAGCGCAGTTACCACGTTATGAAGCGGATTATCCGCAGCTACGTATCGGGGATGCTGGTATCAAGGTCAAGCGCTGGTATATCGAGGGCTTTGAGCGCTATAGCCTGGAGGGATGGGTCACCGCCTGTCCCCCCAAGGGCATCGAGATACGTACAACCATCCATTCATCCATCGCGGGCGCGGTGCAGGAATTGACGGAGAGTTTTGACCTTCTAAGACAGGTCGCACACACGGAGGGCTTTACCCCGGTGCTTGTGAGTTATCACCCCTATCAGCGCGCCTTCACTCCCGATCCACCCCTGAATGCCTACGAGCAGCAGCGCCGCGTACTCTCGCCTGAGAAGCGCACTGCCTTTCTCCCCATGGTGACCTATGGTCCTGACCTCAACCTGTCATTACAGGGAATGAGTAACGCCGAGATCATTGACGCGGGGAAGAAGCTGACCTACTATAGCCCCTTTATCGTGCCTTTTAGCGCAAGCTCGCCCTTTTACGAGGGAAAGGCCTGGGAAGGGCTTTCGGTGCGCACCTTCATTCGTACGGGTATCCGGCCCGCCACCATGGTTTTTCTCGAACGCCCTGAGGACCTGATTGCAAGCTCGCCCTCGCTGACCAAGCCCGCGCGCCTCCCGGCCGAGGTGGGGCGTATCGAGTTCAAGGCCTGTGATAGCTGCGCAGATTTCACACTCTACGCCGCCTTGCTGGCGCTCCTCAAGGGCCTGCTACTGGATGAGACCCTGCCAGAGCGACTGCTAGTACCAGATACGGCCCTACACCAGGTGGCAGCCCGCAAAGGCTTCGCGGATGCGCGCATTGAAGAGGGAGCGTGGAGCATCCTTGAGGCCGCGAGCAAGGCGCTATGTGATGATACCGATCACACCTACCTGCGCCCCCTCTACGCCCTCCTGCGCGAGAAGAAGACGCCCGCCCACGCGCTCATTCAAGCTTACCAGAGCACAGGATCAATCGAAGAGGCACTCAAAACAACCTATCCTTCATAAAAATACTCTTTTTACTTCTTCTACCAGTCTCAAAACGACCTTTACAGGGCCAGGCTATAGAACGAAAGTCCTCTCCAGCTTCCCCGATCTCGTCAGCGCACCAGGGAGTTGAAATCTCGACTTGCAAGCAACCCAGCGCTATGTGGTACAGTAAAAACAAGAACGACGATTACAGCAACAGAAGTAGGTCAGTGAGCCTGCAGGAAGAGAAGATCGCCCTCATTCAACCGGGCGACTTTATTGAGTATCACGGATTGTTCTCTCTTGAGCACTTAGGGTCGGTCTCCATCGCCACAGGACCAGCAGGCAAACGTCTTATTCTGGTTCTGGGAAAAATTACCCACCGAGTGTCTATCGAGCCGCGTCGTATCCGGGCAATTCTGAGAGAGGGGAAAGTGATTGCGTGCTTCGAGGAAGCTTGAAGCGCGGTGATAGAACAGGCCAATTCATTCATTACAAACAATACCAGGCCTTATGAGGGGCCGAATAAAAGAAAGGGGTAGATCGATACTATGGCAAGCATAACTCAGTTGAAGCGTAGCAACCCGGAAGCCGAGGGCATCCCTTCCTCGGCGGTCCTGGACTTCATCCGGGCAATCGAGCAGCACACCCACCCGTTGGACGCGGTGCAGGGCTTCATGCTTCTGCGCCACGGGAACGTGGCGGCAGAGGGGTGGTGGACGCCCTACGGGCCCCAATCCCCGCACTCGCTCTACTCGCTGAGCAAGAGCTTCACCTCCACCGGCATCGGCCTGGCGGTGGCCGAGGGGCTGCTCACGGTGGATGACCCCGTCCTGAAGTTCTTCCCCGACGACTCCCCGGCCAACCCCAGCGAGAACCTGAAGGCGATGCGTGTGCGGCACCTACTGTCCATGAACACCGGCCACAAGGAGGACACGTCCGAACATGTGTTCCGAGGCGGAGACGACAACTGGCCCCGCAGATTCCTGTCGCTGCCCGTCGAGTACCAGCCCGGCACGTGGTTCGTCTACAACACCGCGGCCACGTACATGCTCTCGGCCATCATCACCAGACTGACGGGTGAGCCCCTGCTAGACTACCTGAGCACGCGCCTGTTCGCCCCGCTGGGCATCGAGAACCCCACCTGGGAAACCGACCCGCGCGGCATCAACATCGGCGGGTCCGGCCTCCACCTTAAGACGGAGGATATCGCTCGCTTCGGCCAGATGTACCTGCATAAGGGCAGCTGGCACGGCAGGCGCATTTTGCCGGAGGCGTGGGTCGCCGAGGCGACGAGCGCCCACTCCGACAACAGCAACACCCAGACCAACCCCGACTGGATGGTCGGGTACGGCTACCAGTTCTGGCGCTGCCGGCACGATGGCTACCGCGGCGACGGCGCCTTCGGCCAATACTGCATCGTCATGCCTGAGCAGGACGCAGTGCTGGCCATCATTGGTGGCGTGCAGGACATGCAGGCCGTACTGGACAAGGTCTGGGAGCATCTGCTGCCCGCCATGCAGCCGGAAGCGTTGCCCGCCGACCCACAAGCCTACGGCAAGTTGTACGACAAGCTGGCGGTCCTGTCGCTACCGCTGCCGAAGGGGCAGCCCTCATCGCCCAAGGTAGAGCAATGGTGGGGGAAAACGTACAAGCTGGAGAACAATGATCTGAAGCTGGAAAGCGTCGCGGTCAAGGTCGGCGACGAGCACGGCACGCTCATTGTGCGCGACGAACGCGGCGAGCACCCAATGCAGGTCGGCTACGCCACATGGCTGAAAGGGACCACTGACATGCGCGGGCATGGAGACGAACCTGTCGCCGCGTGCGGCGCCTGGACGGCGGAAGACACCTATGAGGTGAGGGTCTGCTATTACGAGGGCGTGTTCTGTCAGGTCTTCCGCTTCCACTACACGGGCGGTGAACTGCAACTGGAAGTGGAGCCGAACGCATCCTGGGGCCCCACGACCGTCACGGCGATCACCGGCCGCGTGGTCGGTTGAGGTAACCCTACGTAAGGTATCATGGGCCGCAAGGTAGCGGGTATTTAGGGCAAAAAAGAGACGCCCTCTCCATCTGGAGGGGCGCTCTGGTCTTTGCCCTATGCGCTTTTTCATTGAATACCAGGCGACGGCGATAAGTCCAACAATCTCGCCTGACTCTTAATAGCAACCTTCACTTCACCCAAAACGCCGCAGGATGCCCCTGCCCTTTCAGGCATGGGGAGGAATGCGGCGTTCCTTTGTCGGTGGCTTGGGTGGAATACGCCGTAGACATGCTCTCATCTGCTCATGTATTTTGACAGTCAGATGAAAACTATGGTATAATTTAGCGTATGCAAACGGTATTAACAGCGAAACTCAAATTAAATACAACGCCCGAGCAATTCAAGGCATTACGTACAACGCAACTGGCGTATCGGGATTCTCTCAACTATGTGAGCCAGTACGCCTTTGCGCATGGCAAGATGAGCAATGCTGTTCGTTTGCAAGATGCCACCTACGAAGAGATCCGCCTCCGTTTTCATCTGCCTTCGCAAATGGCCTGTTCTGTTCCTCGCCAAGTTGGTGCCTCGTATAAAACCCTCTGGACAAAGGTCAAGAACAATGCTGTTCATCGTAAGGAAGGGAAGACCAAGAAACGCTACAAAGGGCTTGATAAGGCTCCCAAGTTCATCTCCCCCACGTTGACCTATCAGTACAAGAAAGACTACACCTTCAAGAAAGAGCAGCAGGTGAGCATCCTGACCCTTGAGGGACGTGTTATCGTGCCCTATACTGGCTACAATAAGCATGTGGCATTGATCCAGCGTGGAGCGGAGATTGGTGCATCGAAACTCTGGTATGACAAGCCCAAGAAACAATTTTACCTCCTTGTCTCTCTTGAAATTGAGACGGCTGATCCTACACCTGAAACACACAAGCAAGTCGTTGGCGTGGATGTGGGGATGCGATACCTTGCCGTCACGGCGACGATGCAAGGGGATTGCACCTTCCATTCAGGCAAACAGATTGTCCCCAAGGCAAACCACTACGCACGACTGAGAAAACATCTGCAAAAGAAAGGCACTCGTTCAGCGACAAGAAGGCTCGTTGCCATCAGTGGACGAGAGAGACGGTTGAAGCAAACGTCAATCATGTCGTGAGTAAGCGGATTGTCCAACAGCACCCTCAAAGCTTGATTGGACTGGAGCATCTGACAGACATTCGAGAGCGTACCAAACGACGCAAAGGCAAAAATGCAAAACAGCGAAAAGCCAATCGTACCTTCTCCAAATGGTCCTTCGCTGAGTTGCATAGCATGATTGCCTATAAAGCGCTCTTACATCGAAGTATGGCAATCAAGGTCGATGCCAACTCTACCTCGCAAGCGTGCCCCAAATGTGGGCACACCTGCAAAGAGAATAGACCCAACAAAGGATTGCTCTTCGTCTGTCAGAATTGTCAGTACACGCTCCATGCCGATCTGGTTGGTGCAAGAAACATTGCGATGCGAACGCTTCTTATCCGGCAAGACTGGAGAGGAACGGGCCTCTTGTCAGTACGCGCCTTCTGTGTCGGACGATGAAGCCAAAGCCGCACGCCTGAAACGGTATGCTGAATTGCGGTGGAGTTCAGACACAACTCCAAGCCCTCGGCTTTAGCCGTAGGGTACTGACCCCCACCTATGAAAGAGATAATTCCGCGCTGGCTACGGCCTTTTGCGAGGAGGAGACGGGGAAAGAGAGGTAGAAGGTTGAACCCTCTCCCTCCATCGACTCAAACCAGGTATGCCCACCATGGCGCTCCACCAGTTCTCGGCAGAGGTAGAGACCCAGACCCGTGCCGGCAATCCCCTCGTTAAGTGCATTGTCCGCGCGCATAAAGCGCCCAAAGATCTGCCCCTGCTGCTGTTCAGGGATACCAATGCCTGTATCTTTGACGCTTACCAGCACCGTATTCTGCTGTTGCGCATCCACATCGATCTGAATGACCCCGCCCAGGGGGCTATACTTGATCGCATTGCCAATAATATTCGTCAGCACCTGCTCAATACGCTGCTGGTCGATATCGACGACAAAGTGGTCGGTAAATATATGTAGCGTCAGTGTATGGCACTCAGTGGTGACTTGCAGGCGCGTAACCACGCGCTTCAACAGCGCGATCAGGTCCACAGGCTCAAAATGTAGCAGCAAGCTGCCAGCCTGGAGACGTGCAACATCCAATAAGTCCGAAGCCAGGTCTACCATGCGCGATGTGGCCTGGTCAATGTTCTGGAGCGCCTCCACCTGCCATTCAGCCAGTTCGGCCCCCTTGCCACGCGCGGTCTGCACCAGCAAAGTCTGCGCAAAACCCTTCAAGACTGCCAGGGGAGTGCGCAACTCATGGGCCGCGATGGTGATAAACTCATCCTTCAACTGCTCGGCCTCGGCATAGGCCATCAAACGGCGTGTCTCAGTCACATCGTGCCAGACAACGACGGCCCCCGAGGCCATTAACGATTGCTCTTCCATCGTCGTACGATTCCGGGGATGCATGGGAACAATCGAGGCCTTGGGCAGATGCAGTGGCGAGACATTGACCATATACTCACGCACCTCGTTGCTGGAGGTATTGACCACAGCCGTGACCGTAAAGTTCAGGTCGCGTCTCTCCGTCGTCGCGCTCTGAATCGGTCCCGCGAGCAGAGCCGTAATCTCTTGCCTGTGATTCTGCTCGTCTTGCAGTAGCTCACGAATATGGCGTGCAGCCTGGTTCTCACGCAATATACACCCATTCACATCCATCAACATAACACCGTCGGCGATATGCTCAAAGATGGCATCCGTCTCCAGCGCATGAATATAGGCCGAGTGATAGAGGCGCGCATTATCCAGGGCAATGGCCGCTTGTGTGCCCAGGCCAAGCAACAGGGCCTCATCCTCCTCCGTAAAATGGTCCGGCACACTACGACCCAGCAGCAAGCCTCCACGCACGACAGATGAGCGATCCAGCAAGGGCACACCCAGGAAGCTCCGAACCACAGGATGATTCTCAGGCACGCCTACGCTGAGTAACTTCTCTTTTGTAATTCGCCCCTGCGCGTAGTCCAGAGCCGCCTGGCGCGCCGCTTTAATTCTCTCGGGCGACATATCATGGTGATGCACACCAAAAGCATGTGTATGTGCCAGGACATCCGCTATGCGCACCGGCACTCCCTCCCAGAAAATGGGCGCGAGCAGCCCCTCGCCCTTGAAGGACATCTGCTGGAAAAAATGCTCCTGCTGAGGCGAAACCCCCACGACCGCCGCCAGGTAAAACGGATTCCCAGTTGCCGGAGTTATCGGCTGACCAAACTCATTCAGAGGGCGCAAGGTAAAGGCCGCCATCTCCGCGCCCGTCAGCTTACAGGCCGTCTCCGCGATCAGGTACAATAGCTTCTTCTCGTCTAGCTCGCTAGAGAGTGCGGTACCCACTTTATAGAGGGCGGCAAACTTGTGGGCACTCTGTTCCGCACTCTGGCGCCGTTTCCCAAAGCGTTGTAACCATACATTGTTTTTCAAATAAGCGCCTATTTTCATGAGTCTATAATAATGGAATCTAAGGTGGATAACAAGAGAAAATGTATTAAAACCTCATGAAAGAATTCGCGCTTAGCCATTTTGTGAAGATAATCACTTTACAAATAGAGGTATTTCTAGCACAATACATGCAGATACACACATAGCAGAGATACATGTGTTCTATCTGGCTACCACTACATATCTCCACGAGAAGAGGAAGCATAAACATATGCCTGCGAAAAAAACCGTCATTCTCACCGCTGACGACGACTCACAGCTTTTACGGCTCGTCTCGCGCAACCTGGAGCTGGAAGACTACGAGGTGCTCACAGCCAGCGACGGAGAACAGGCCCTGGCCATCGTAGAGAAACAGCTTCCCGACCTTATTTTACTTGATGTCATGATGCCCAGGGTGGATGGCTTCACAGTCTGCAAGCATATTCGCGAGTTCTCAATGGTGCCCATTATCATCATTACGGCCCGTGGACAGGATCGTGATAAGGTCAAGGGGCTGGACCTGGGCGCCGATGACTACCTGACCAAACCTTTTAGTATTGAAGAGCTCCTGGCACGCGTGCGCGCGGTCCTACGCCGCTCACGCTTCAGCGCCAGCGAGCCAGGCCAGTCCGCGCGCATGCAAGCCAGCATCGGCGAATTGACCATTGACTATTCACAGCATCTTATCATCAAGGGCACAAAAGAGCTCTCCCTCACACCTATCGAATACCGCCTGCTTGCCTACCTGGCGCAGAACATGGGACGCATCGTCACTCATGACCAGCTACTCGAACATGTCTGGGGGAGCGAGTACATAGGCGAGAGCCATATGCTTCAGGTCAATATCAACCGCCTGCGCCGCAAGCTAGAGCCTGATCCCTCGCACCCACGCTACCTGCTCACCAAGGTCGGCATCGGCTACTTCCTCGCCTCCTCCGACGCCGCTTCCTAATCTGGCCAAAAACAATCCCGCTACCCATCCAGGTCGGGTAACGGGACTGCTCTAGCGGGCAAGAGAGTGAGAGAGGTGTCTGCTGTCTCTCGACCGACGCGTGCTTTAGCAGCGTCGTGCCAGCGCTCTTTACGGCAAAATCATCTCCTCCACCAGACGCCGTGGCGTATAAGGGCCAGTAGGGCCGTATCCTAGCCGTAACACGATCTGCGGATAATCGCTGCGCTGCAAGGTTGCACGTAACCTGGAGCGCAGGGCCGGGATGGCGATAGCTTGATTCACAAATGAACCCTGCACGCCCTCGCTACAGGCTTTCAGCAACACATGCTCGGCGGCCTGACCCGCGATAAACCAATCCACCGGCGTATCTCCAAAGGTTCCAATGACCGCAAGCACTGGTGCCCCTAGTACCAGACCGCTTAACATATTCAACTTTCCCTTGTTATACTCTTCTTGCCAATCCAAGCTGGATGCGAGAAGAGATTGCGCGTCTACCGAAATATTTCCTCGATCCGTCTGAGGATCCTGCAACAGTACAAGCTCTGTCCTCTCGCTCGCCAGGCCATCGAGATTCCTATCTTCAGGATTACGCAGCCAGTGGGCTAGTTCAGCGCGAAATGCTTGCCCAGACCATAGCTGCTTATCCGCCTCAAGTATGATGTCCGCCAGCTCCTGGCGCTTCTCCTGCTTGCGTACCAGTGAGAGCCATGTACCCTCGTTCCCTGCCGCGGTGATTAACGACACCGCCAGGGTCAACGAGATCTGCCGTGAATCAAACTGCTCACGACTAGATCTGCGCCTGGGAATCGCACGAAAGAGCTGCTTCTCCTCCCAGGTCGCCTCACAATCTGTGAGCATGACCGTCAGGCACGCCACAAGGTTGGGATTATCCGCCTCGGGAAGAACCTCTAATAATTCTTGTAATCCAAAGTAATGCATCGCCAGGCGCAGATTTAAACAGGCGGCTCCACAACTTATCCAGAGCGCGCGCCGATCGGGATCAATGACTGGTAGCGCACGCGTTTCATCCACATATATCTCTATACTTTGCTTCGCAACACGAAATAACCAGGGCTGGGTATTATGCTCTGAGGGCGCCAGAACTGCGTAACGAATAAGAAAACGTAACTGCTCCGCAATGCTTCTATTACGGGGAAAATCCTCTTCCCGCAGGCCTTCAAAACACGCATCTGGTCCGTTAGCCATATCTTAAGGCACCTCAACCTCTTGGAAAACCTTGCCTCGCGAATATTTTATGTACCGTACCTATCTTAAGCATTTCGTATCACAAATTTATCACTTTTAATTTTCACAGTCTCACATTTTACTCACAGAAGTATTAAAAATTTATAAATGTAGCAATCAATCTTGTAGCTATTTAGCATTTAGGCGCATACATTTGCTGTATAAATATTAAAAGATTGTCACAAATATACACAGCCTGCTTAAGCCAAATGTAACGCATATATGCAACCACACGTGTTAGAAGTGGCTCGCTACGTGAGTCTTCGGGTTAAGGGTGTGTGGGTGGAAACCGTGGCGGAGCCACGGTTTCCACCCACACACCCTTAACCCGAAGACTCTCCCAGGCAGGGAGAGTTTCTCACATAAGCTATGTGGTAGCATGTGTTATAGAGACATACAGCTATCATAAAAGCAGAAAGCATAATTCAAAGTAGAAAGCATAATTCTCTATATCAAGGAGAGTGACATGGCGCAACTCGACCAGCCTCAGCTTGAACGCATGCATCGTTACTGGAACGCGGCCAACTATCTGACTGTCGGCCAGATCTATTTACAGGCTAATCCCCTCTTACGAGAGCCACTCAGCCCTGAACATATCAAACCCCGCCTGCTGGGCCACTGGGGGACCTCGCCTGGTCTGAGCTTTATCTATGTCCACCTTAATCGGCTCATCAAGGAGCGCGACGCCAATATGATCTATCTGGCTGGCCCCGGCCACGGTGGACCCGCTATCGTGGCCAATGTCTACCTGGAGGGCACCTATAGTGAGGTCTATCCCCATATTACACAGGATCACGATGGGATGCATAGGCTATTCCGCCAGTTCTCGACTCCAGGCGGCATTCCCAGCCACGTCAGCGTTCCCACCCCTGGCTCCATTCACGAGGGCGGTGAGCTGGGCTATGTGCTCTCGCATGCCTTTGGCGCGGCCTTCGACAATCCTGACCTGGTTGTGGCGGCGGTGATCGGCGACGGCGAGGCGGAGACCGCGCCGCTTGAAGGCGCCTGGAAGAGTCTGAGCTATCTCAATCCCATCCGCGATGGCGCGGTCCTCCCCATCCTCCATCTCAATGGCTATAAAATCTCCGGTCCCACGGTGCTGGGGCGCGCCTCTGATGACCACATTCGCAATTTAATTTCAGGCTATGGCTACGATGTGCATTTCCTGGAGGGCGATGATCCCATGCAGATGCACCGCGCCTTCGCCGAGCTACTTGATACCTGCTATGAGAAGATTCGCGCCTGCCAGGAGTATGCCCGCTCACACGGCGTCCAGAGCGTGCCTCCCTGGCCCGCGATCATTCTGCGTACTCCCAAGGGCTGGACCGGGCCAAAGGAGGTCGATGGCAAACGCATCGAGGGAACCTACCGCGCACACCAGGTTCCCATCGACGGAGTCAAAAACAATCCAGAGCATCTGCACATGCTCGAAGAGTGGATGCGCAGCTACCAGCCAGGCGAGATCTTTGACGAGAACGGAAGGCTCATCCCCGAACTGGCGGAGCTGGCACCACAGGGCACGCGCCGCATGGGCGCCAATCCTCACGCCAATGGTGGTCTCCTGCTCCAGGATCTGCATCTCCCGCTTTTTACCGACTACGCCCTGGGTGTCAAGAAGCCCGCCACGGAGCATCATGAGTCCACGCGCCAGCTCGGCATGTGGATGCGCGACATCTTCTCCGCCAATAAAGAGCAGCAGAACTTCCGCCTCTTCTGTCCCGACGAGACCAACTCCAACCGCCTGGGCAATGTGTTTGAGGTCGAGAATCGCTGCTTCGTCGAGCCAATTATCAGCGATGATGACAATCTCTCGCCCGATGGGCGCGTGATGGAGGTCTTAAGCGAGCATCTCTGTCAGGGCTGGCTGGAGGGCTATCTCCTCACCGGACGCCATGGTATCTTCGCCACCTATGAGGCCTTCGCCATGGTCTCGGCCTCCATGACCATTCAGCACTCCAAGTGGATGGAGGAGGGCATCAAGCTCCCCTGGCGCGCGGATATCTCCTCGCTCAATATCCTGCTGACCTCAACCTGCTGGCGCAACGACCACAACGGGTTCAGCCACCAGGGACCCGGCCTGATCGATACCGTGCTCTCCAAGAAAGGGACCGTGGCGCGTATCTACCTGCCACCCGATGCCAACTGCCTCCTCTCGGTGGCCGATCACTGTCTGCGCAGCCGCAACTATGTCAACCTGATTGTAATCGATAAACAGCCCCAACTCCAATGGCTCAATATGCAGGATGCCATTGACCACTGTACACGCGGCCTCTCTACCTGGCAGTGGGCCAGCAACGACCAGGATGTTGAGCCCGACGTGGTCATGGCCTGCGCGGGCGATATTCCCACTCTGGAGACCATCGCGGCGGCCTGGTGGCTACGCCAGCACATCCCAGAGCTAAAAGTACGCGTGGTCAACGTGGTCGACCTGATGACGCTCTATCCCCCCTATCTCCATCCTCATGGCATGGAGGAGGCCAAATTCGTCGAGCATTTTACCGAGGACAAACCGGTCGTCTTCGCCTTTCACGGCTATCCACGCGCCATTCACGAACTCGTGCATGGTCGCGCTAACGAGGAACGCTTCCACGTACGCGGCTTCAACGAAGAGGGAACAACCACGACTCCCTTCGACATGGTGGTGCTCAACGGCATGAGCCGCTACCACCTCTGCATTGAGGTGTTGCGCCGCGCCCGGCGTGTCCACGGGCTTATTCCGGCCCTGATCGCCGAATGCAACGATCTGCTCGCCAAGCACCATACCTACGTCCGCGCCCACCTCGAAGATATGCCCGAGATCCGCGACTGGGCCTGGACTGATTAGCGATGTGAAGTACCCCACGCCTAAAGGCGGGGGCTTCGACAGTGGTCGGCACCCTTCTTGGAGGGAAACGATCTCTGTGGGGCGCTTCCCACCCCGACCACCTTCCTGGTGGCTTTGCGTTTCTTGCGTTCGCGAATGGGTCCGTGCAGCTCATAGCGGCGCAGGATGTTGAGAGCGGCATTCTCATCGCGATCTAACTCAGCCCCACACGTGGGACAGGAATGCCATCGCTCCGAGAGGTCTTTGGGGACCAGGACCCCGCAGCCACTGCACAGCTGACTCGTTTGCTGGGGCGCCACCTTCACCGCCATGCCGCCAGCCTCTTCCGCTTTGCAGGCACACAGTGTGATGAACCGACCCCAGGCCGCATCCAGGATACTCTTGTTGAGGCCGCCTTTGGCTGCCGCTCCATTGGGCAGATAGTGCGTCACCGCCGCTGCCGTGCCACTGTTGCTCCCCTGCAGAGGTGCAGGGGCTTCCGCAGGTTTGAGTTTGGGTCTTGCCGTCATATTGGGGATCTGCAACGCTTCAAACACCAGCATCCCATACTGATTGACCAACTGGCGCGACGCCTTATGCAGGAAGTCCTGTCGACGATGGCGCACCTTGCGGTAGAGTCGCGTCAAGGCACGCTTGGCTCGGGCGCGTCGATGACTGCCCTGCTTACGCCGAGAGAGCCTGCGATGGGCCTCCTTGATCTGCTGCTCGGTGGAACGGTAGATGCGCGGATTGGCGATCTGCTCGCCTGTGGAGAGCGTGGCATAGGAGGTAATGCCCATATCAATGCCCACCGTCTTCGTGGAGGGATGCACCGGCGTTGCACCAATGGCCTGCTCCACGCTGAAAACCGCATACCATTGGTCGCCATCGTGTTTGATGGTGCAGCCTTTGATGGTGCCTTTGATGGGTCGATGCACCACCATCTTGAGATGCCCGATCTTCGAGAGCTTCAACCGACAGGTTTCTTCTTCTTGGTGTCATGGGACGTGAGGGCGCCGATGATCTCATAGCCACTCTGCGGATAGGTGAAGGAGCGATAGCGCGCGTTGGATTTATAGCGTGGATAGCCTGGGGTCTGCCCCTCATCAACGCGCCGAAAGAAGGCCTTCATGGCTTTATCGAGGCGTCTCAATACATCCTGTTGGACCTGGGAATAGATCTCCTGATACTCGGGACGCTCCTCTTTGAGCTGAGGCAATTGCTCGGATTGCATGCCATAGGAGACCGAGACGCCTGCCATTTTGTAGGCGGCGGTGCGTTCTTCCAGGCTCGCATTGTAGAGCTCTTTACAGCGCCGAAGCGTCCAGAGAAGGGTGCCTTCTTGCTTGCGGGTGGGATACAGGCGATAGACAGAGGCTTTGACGCGCACCGGCAACGCTGTCTCATCTGGCTGTCGCTCTGGTGTCTCCCTCGCATCTTCCATGTATCCCCTCCTCTCACGGTATTTCTGCTCACTTCGGTGCTGAGATCTTGTTACAGGTATAGAACAGGATTTCAAGAAGCAGTATACAGAAGCCTCGCGTTTCTGTCAAGTCCTCGCTTTTCTTTGGGTAGGCGTCATTTTTTTGCACCGAAGTACCCAGAGGAAAGCGCCCATCTTCCTGTTGGGATTGACAGGATTGAGTGACAAAAACGAGTTGGAAAGGGATTGCGGCTGGCCTTTCCACATCATATACTGAAGCAGAGAGGTGGCCGACTGGCCTCTCTCTTTCAAATCTTTCTTCAGAACAGGATGTTTCATGGAACTGATGCAGCCGTTTCAACGCATCAATCTCAGCGACCTTTCCCAACGAATGAATGAACGCTATCAAAACGTCGTCGTGAATGAGGTCAACGAGAGTTGCCTGCGTCTCGCCGTCTTTACCGGAGAGTATCCCTGGCATCGCCATCCAGAGTCGGATGAACTCTTTTTGGTGCTCGAAGGCGAACTCACCATTGATTTCACGGATCAGGAGTCCGTGACCCTTGCTCCCAATGATCTGTTTACGATTCCCGCAGGTCGTATCCATCGCACACGGTCTTCACAACGCACGGTCAACCTCTGTTTTGAGCACACCCAAGCGACGACAGAATTCATAGAAGAGGTGGGTCTCTCTTCTCAGCTTCCAGCAGAGGATCAGCCGAGCGTATGCAAGATGACAGAAGATCCTGAATGCTCGCACCAGGCCTGAGGATGAGGAAGGAAAAATCGATGGAGTATCGAACATTTCTCGTGAAGACGCTTGAAGATGCTGCGCACATTGCACGAGACCGTTTTGGGAAGGTTTCCTCAACGACCAAAGTGGGTGACCCAACCCAGGTGGTCACCGAGGCGGATATAGAGATCGGAAGCATGATCGTCGAGGCGATCCAGCAGACCTATCCGACCCATAATATCATCGATGAAGAGACGGGAAGCGTTGACAACCGCTCGCCTTATACCTGGGTTGTCGATCCCATCGACGGCACCAGTAATTTCGCGCAGGCCAGTCCGCTCTATGGCTGTATGCTGGGACTGCTCAGGGAGCACGAACCCGTTGCCGGTGGGTTCGCGCTCCCTGCGTTTCACGAAATCGACACCGCTGAACGAGGGCAAGGGGCCTACTGCAACCAGCAGCGCCTGCAGGTGCAGGATGGGAAGGACCTGTGCTCAGTCCTCATTTCCTACGGGATCGAGGGAAATCAGAGCGATCCAATGAGTACGAGAAGCGAATGTGAACTTTTCACAGAACTGGTCCTGGCGTGCAGGGGGGTGCAAACCAGCGGCAGCGTTTTTGATGCGGCAATGACAGCGAAAGGAGTGTATGGGGGATTTCTGTATCGAGACTGTAAAATCTGGGACAATGTTGCTCAACACATCGTGCTTGAGGAAGCGGGCGTTCTCTACACCGATTTTTTCGGCCAGCCAATCGATTACAGGCATCCTTTGACGAAAGCCACAACGCCATTTGGCTTTTGCGCAGCTCCCCCGGCTGTACACGGCCAACTTCAGCAGATGATTGCCACGTGGAAGAAGCAGTCCGCTTGGGCCTTCGAGAAATAACGACCTCGTTGTCCATCCTCCCAAGATCCTCCAGGGGATGGACAGACAGGGAAAACGATGAGGGAGAAACGGATGGATGACAAGTTGGACCAGCAGTAGCAAGAGCTTGCGGCAGAGGTGCTGAGCGGCATGAAAGAGTGGCGACAAGCTCATCCCAAGGCCACATTCCGGGAGATCGAGCAGGCAGTCGCCGAGCAGATGAGCCGGTTAGAAGCTCGATTGCTGCAAGAGACGGCGCAGGCCAGTTCACAGCGAGATTGGCGAGCCGAGACAGAACAGGCACCGCGCTGCCCTGTGTGTGACGAGAGGCTCTTGAAGCGAGGGAAACGCCTGCGCAACTTGCAAGGACGAGGCGGCAAAGAGATCCAACTGGAGCGGAGTTACGGCATGTGCCCGGTGTGTGGAACCGGGCTTTTTCCCCCTGGATAACGAGTTGCAGTTGCTCCCCGGAAGCCTGACGCCGACGCAGCACGAACATCTGGTGCATTTGGGGACGTGGATACCGTTTGCCCGTGCGAGCCAAATGCTGGAGCGGATGCTGGGAGTCCACGTGAGTGAAGCGACAGCGCGCCGGATGACGGAACAGGTGGGGAAACAGATGGAAACAGTGCAGACGGAGGAAAGCCTGAAGCCAGGCAACGAGGACCCATGTGGGACCACCGAGAAGCGGCTCGCTATGAGCGCCGATGGAGCCTATGTGCCACTGGTCGGAGGAGAGTGGGCAGAAGTGCGAACCGTGGCCATTGGTGAAGTCGGGCAAGTGGAGGAGGCAGACCAGCGAGCAGCGGATCAAGACTCGCAGGACGTGCACGTAACCCACCTCTCGTACTTTTCGCGCATTACCTCGGCTTCCTCCTTCGCCGATTTGGCTGAGGGAGAAATGCAACGGCGAGAGGTGCGGCAGGCGACGGCGGTCTGCGCGGTAGCCGATGGGCAGACTGGGTACAGGGCTTTATCGACCTCCAACGCTCTGATGCGGTACGCATTCTCGATTTTCCCCATGCCGCAGAACATCTGAGCGCGCTGGTCGAAGCTCTCAGGCAAGCGGGCATGGCCATGCCCGCTGACATTGTGGAGCGCAGCTTACATATCGTCAAACACCGTGGGCCTCGTCCTTTGCTCCGCCTGTTGGACCGCGTGCCACCCGCCATCTGCGAACGGGACGCCGTTCAGGTACAAATCCGCTATTTCCGCAAACGTGAATCCCTTATGCAATACCCGTCCTATCGTGCACAGGGTTGGCCTATTGGCTCAGGCATAGTGGAGAGCGCCAACAAGCTCGTCGTTCAGGCTCGTCTCAAAGGTGCTGGCATGCATTGGGCACCGGCTCACGTTAATCCCATGCTGGCTTTGCGCACCAGCGTGTGTAATGATCGGTGGGATGAAAGCTTCCAGCAGGCCGAACTCCACCAGATAAAGCTCCGTTTGCAGCAGCGCCGAGAGCGTGCCCATCCCCGGCTGTTGGCGCTGGCTTCCTCGCTGGTTAAGCTCTCCCTATACCTGTGCCCTGCTCTCTCTGTTCCCCCGCCTCCCATACCTCTACCGCGGGTCTCTTCTCCCCCAGCCATGATCGCCGGAACCTCACGCCCGTCTCCTCACCATCCCTGGAAACGGGCGCTGGTAACTCATCCAAAGGGCTCTGCAAAAAAGTGACGCTCACCCCTTTTCTTTGTTGTCCCAACCACCCAAGCTACTCCCACAAGGAACGGCCCTTGTATCCCCATGGCTCAAGCCAGGGGTTTTACGGGCCGGTTTGATAACATAGGGGGGATAGCGTGATGATGGGTTGGCTTCGCCAGCCCATCATCACGCTATCCCCCCTATGTTATGCGAAGCACCGCAGGTGCAAGCTAACGAGACAGGAGCCCTCGTTCAAGCGCGACCGCAACGGCTGAGGTACGTGAGTCGACCCCAAGCTTGGTATAAATACTGGTGAGATGCGCTCCCACCGTGCGCAGGCTGATGCCGAGTTGGGCTGCAATCTCTTTGCTGCGCTCGCCACTCGCTACTTTACGCAAAACTTCTAGCTCTCTCTCGCTTAGCTCACCCTCGCCACTACTCCTGGTCCCTAAAGAAGGACGCCGCTCCTGAGAAGCACGAGAGAGCAGGCGTGCCACAACTCCTGGTTGAAGAAGCGTTTCTCCACGCGCCGCGCTACGTATAGCTTGAAACATCGTTTCACTACTGGTGTCTTTCAGCAGATAACCGCAAGCGCCGGCACGCAGACCGCGCAACATTAGATCGTCCTCGTTATAGGTAGTCAAAATAACGATAGCGATATGCGGCCATCGCCCTCGTAAATGAGTGATCGCCTCCAGCCCATCCATTCCTGGCATACGCAGATCCATCAGTACCACATCGGGCTGCGTCTCTTTGACGACACTAAGAGCGCTTGCTCCATCTGCCGCCTCCCCCACCATGACAAAGCCCTCACCCAATATCTCCAGCATCATACGCAAGCCCTCGCGCACAACCTGGTGATCGTCGACAACAACAACACGGATGAGCCCCTGCTCATGCTGATTCGCTTTCGTACGCATATATTCTTCACTCATGACGCACCTCTTCCCTGATCGCTTCACGCTGCTCTTGCGGGCACTGATCCGAGGAGAGCGGGCAAAAGAAACGCAGGGTCGTTCCCTGGCCCGGAGCACTGCATACCTCAAAGCGAGCCCCTATCAGGCGCGCGCGCTCACGTAGTCCGAGCAAACCAAAATGACCGGGTAGCTGCTGCGCCTGGATAGGAAAAAAACCAACCCCGTCATCGCGCAACATAATGATTAACTGTTGCCGCTCACACATGGCACGCAAAAAAACGTTATGCGCCTGGGCATGCCGCACAATATTGCTAAGTCCCTCGCTAATCATGCGCTGTATGTGCTCATATGAGGCAGAAGGAGCCAGGGCAAGGGCTTCAATATCACACTCACAAGGAATGCTTGTGTACTCAGTAAAGCGTTTGACTTCCTGTTGGATAGCTTCTTGCAGATCAAGGGAGCCAGGGGTTTCGGCGCGCAGATCATCAATGGCGTTGCGAGCCTCCGTAAGAGTTGCACGCGCACGCGCCATCGCTTGCTGCACAATAATGCGCGCCTGGACAACTTGCTCACGTGCCAGCAAACCATTCGTTGTCTCCAACTGCATCGTGAGCGCAACCAGGCCCTGAGAAAGCGTGTCATGTAGCTCACGTGCCAGCCGCTGGCGTTCGGTAACCAGGGTCAGGTCTTGCACCTGGGCCGCGTAGTCTTCAAGCTGCATATGTGCCTCCTCCAACTGTGCATGGGTACGTTCCAGTTCGTGGTGCGCCTGTTCAACCTCACTGAGCAACTCCTGATCACGTTGGTGAGCCTGTGCGCGTTGGCGGTAGAGAAGGAGGCAGGCAATGATAAACATCAGAATGACCAGGAAGTTGGCGGACTTGACGAGGGCATTCTGGAAGTTAGTTGTAAATAGACCTTGTTGTGGAAGAGTCGCAAGCGTATATAAAACAAGGTAGCTACCCGAGATGATAATCGTCGGGCGCGTCCACTTAAGTAAGCTTACAGCCTCAAGCGTTAATGCCAGAAAGAGGGTTGAGATCGCAAACTGAGAGCCAGTAACCACCAGCATACCCTCTACGAGTAACGCCTGGACAAGGAAATAGGCCCAGAGGTAGCGCTGCTTGAGATGCCTGTAGAGCACGATCCAATGCAGCGCGCCATGTAACAGTAATCCACAGGAGACAAACACCAGGTCACCAAGGACTGAGTAGAGCCCCGCCGCTCCATCTTTCCTCACGACACCCATAGAATCTTGTATAGCAGAGAGGTACATCAACACACTTTGCGCGTATACAACTCCTACCCATATCAAGAGAAGCCAGCGCAAAGGATGTTTCTGGCCAACAACTATATTCTGCTGCTGCATCTTACGCATCGCTCCATTTTACAGGATATTCTCAGCGCCTACGTCGCTTCGTCTGGGTAGAGGATGTGGTGTGCAAATGCGCAGGCATTTGCACACCACATCCTCTACCCCTGCGAGTGATATTACCCAAGTATAGCATTGCTCACTAGAAAGCCAAGCTGTCAAAGCATGCATTCCAGATTGCAGAGTTGTGCAATACAGGTTTGATCAATGAGATTTGCATAGACATACGATGTCTTCCGCCTCAATGTTGCGTACAGTTTAAACAGATCTAATACAGCGTAAAGTCTCCATCAAGCACTGTACATAACAGGAGCAGCAATTTATGTTAACACCAGAGGTACAGGCGCACAAAGCAGGTATTATTGAGGCCATTGATGTGCGCAAAAACTACGCCACAGGAAAATTATATGTTCAGGCATTGAAAGACATCAATCTTCACATTCAATCAGGCGAGATCGTTGCGATAATGGGTCCGAGTGGATGCGGAAAAACTACGCTCCTCAACTGCTTGAGCGGGCTCGATAACGTCTCTTCCGGTATCATCAAAATCGCGAGCAAGGATATCCGCAGTTTCTCAGACCGCGAGCTTACCGCCTTTCGCGCTCGCGAAATGGGTTTCATATTCCAAATCTATAACCTGCTACCGATTCTCACGGGCCTGGAGAATGTTGAGTTACCCCTTCTCGCCAGCGGGGTGCGGGCGAAAGAGGCTCGTGAACGGGCCCTGCTCAGCATTGAACAGGTTGGGCTGAGCGACTGGCGCTACCATCGACCCGCCGAGATGAGCGGGGGGCAACGTCAACGCTTTGCTATCGCTCGCGCCCTCGCTACAGCCCCCTCAATCATCTGGGCCGATGAGCCAACTGGTGCGCTCGATAGCCAGACCAGCCAGGAGATTATCGATCTGATGCTTGCACTCAATCGCGATTACCACCTGACCTTTGTCTGGGTAACACATGCACCTGAGGTCGCGCGCCAGGCTCAGCGCTTGATTATGATGCGTGATGGTTCTATTGTGGAAGATCAGCCACTTTCAGCAACTGGATCCCCCTTAACCGCAATTCAGCAGAGTGGAGAAAGCCATGCATAATATTATCAATGACCTCTCTCCTACGATCCTCGTCTACTGGCTCGGGCTTATTACTGGTACGCTCCTGTTGGGTATACTCCTGGTAGGAAGCTTACAGCCATTTCTGCTCAAAATGAGCGTGCGCAACACTATACGCCGCCCCTGGCAAGCCTTGCTCCTGGTATCCGGCCTGGCTCTGGCAACTGGTATCATTGTGGCCGCGCTAGGCATTCAGGATAGTTTCAACGCCTCAATGGCTCCCTATCGCCTGGCGCAAATGGGCAATGTTGATGAAGCGGTCACTGGAACCTTCACTCAACAGCAGGTCTCTACCTACCAGGCACAAATACGACAGCAACACGATGTGCAAGCGGTCTCAGCACTCTTCTATGCGCATGGAGCTGGTGGCTCAAATGTCTGGTCAACCCGCACAGGTACCTCCATAGGCAGTTTATCAACCTACGCCATCCCTCCAGACTTCGATGCCGTTTATGGGCCACTCACTGACACCCATGGGCGACACATCCGTTTCTCCGACCTGCGTCCAGACGAGGTCTACCTGAGCAAGACCCTGGTCAATCTCTTTGATGTACAACCAGGAGATACCCTGCAAATCCAATTCTTCTTTAGCGGTGTCGAAAAATCTATCTCGACAAGCGCTCGTGTACGCGCCCTGCTGCCTAACGACCTGGCCTTTACCTCTGGTGAACTGGCTAGCAACAACCCCACAGGAGAGATCATTTTACCACTCGCTACCTTGCAACGCCTGGCTACGCAACAACTTCACCAGGATTTTATTGCCAATACTATCTGCGTAAAAAATGTGGGAGCCGGAGGCATGGCTGACATCGGGCCTTCCGGAGAACGCAGCCTGGCCGTACAGAGTGCTCTCAGCCGTATTGTCGGCGTTCCCATTCTCGATGTAAATGGTAGCCTTGACCTCGATACGCAATTCGACAATGTGCTAATTCATCCGCTCAAGCCGGATATGGTACAGCGTTATGGTGTACCTTTAAGCTTCGCCTTGCGCCAGACGAGCGCCGCGAAGCAGCTCCGCTTCTCTATTCCCCTGCTCAGTGATCTCCTGGTCGGTGCGGCTCTGTTGCTTCTGGTCCTCCTCTTCCTCTTGCTGGCGGCTGAGCGACGTTCTGAACTGGGAATCAGTCGTGCAATTGGGCTCCAACGCGGACACCTCATCAAGCTGTTATTACTTGAGGGCAGTATCTATGCCCTGGTAGGAGGCTTGCTTGGCATTCCGTTGGGGCTGGGCATTATCGCCGCCCTACTGGTACTTCTCTCCTCGGTTCCACAATTAGGGGGCACATCAATAGCGCTACACGTCTGGGTTAGCTGGCAGAACCTTGGAACGGCCTATTGCCTGGGTACACTGGTGGCGCTGCTGGCCATATTCTTCAGCGCCATCTGGATCAGTGGCACAAATATTGTCGCGGCTATCCGCGACCTCGATGAGCCTCCTACCCTTACAGCACGTTTATTACAACTTGTGCTCGCGCTGTGGCTACCGCCTCGCGACGAAGCTGGCCTGGTTATCCCTGAAACCCTGGCGCGCCAGATTGGACGACGAGTCGAGGCCATAGGGAAACTGCTCTGGGGACTCTTTGCTCGCGGCATACTTAGCCTTCCGCTAGGGCTCTACCTGCTCCAACTGGGCATGCTCCAGGAGCAGATCTGGTTACAACACCTCGGCATTACCCTCGCCTGCGCCGGGAGCGGCCTGCTTAGTGCCTGGCTCCTCCAATGCCTCAAGGTACCCTCCAGCCTGGCACGCCGCCTGGGCTTTACGCTTCTGGGATTAAGCTGGCTGGCATTCGGCCTCTATAAAAACATTCTCCTGGGCTTCTTCATCGACGTTCCGAGTGACAATGAGCCATTCCTGACGCTCGATACGCTGTTGAGCACACTAACGCTCGTGAGTGGAGCAGTCATCCTGGCGATGTCCAATGTTGATCTCCTACTTCACGCTCTTTCAGGACTTATACGATATGTACGTGGCCTGGCGCCTATCAGTCGTACAAGCCTGGTCTACCCGCTGACATTCCGCTTCCGCACTGGCGCAACCATCTCCTTGCTGAGCCTGGTCATGTTGCTTGTGACATTCTTTACCACCATCAATCTGGTAGACATCCAGCACAATCAGCTTGATACAATCACAGGCGGTTTCCAGCTTGGTATGACAGACCCCAGGCCGGAACTGGAGCGGCAGTTTCAGTCCACACCTGAACTACAACAACAGTTTCAGCGTATGGCATCCCTACACGCACTGCTCGGCATTATCAAAGGCAATCAGGTAGCCCTCAATGTGCCGCTACACCTGCATCTGCCCAACGGCGATACCACTCTTAAGAGTCTGATGCCAACTGAGTCCAGTGACGCCTTCCTGGCAGCAACTCGGCTTCCCTTTCAGGCACGCGCCCAGTCCTATACCTCTGACCGCCAGGTCTGGGACACGCTACAAAATCAGGCTGGATATGCGGTGTTGCGCTATGACACCGACGCGCCAGGGCTACCTACAGGCAATGGTTTTAAGCCCTTTACGGTTGATATTCCTGATCGCACAGTCCCTCAAGGCGTGCATTATCATCCTGTGACCATTATTGGCATCCTCGCGCCCGACACCTATTATCCCTCCCTCTTCGTATCTCAGCGTACGGCACGTGATCTTATGCTCGGGCAGGCAAGCAAAGGTAAAGGCGACGTCACGTACTACACCTACCTCTTCCAAGAACGCGATGGGACGCAAAACAGCCAGGCCATACGCGTACTGAATCACGTCTTCAGTCCGGGCAATCGACGCCTGGCCTTCCAGGTACTCGATCCCAGCGAGGGCAATACGGCCACAGCTATCCTGACACTGACTATCACAGGGTATCTCGGCCTGGGGCTCATCTTTGGCGTCCTGGCAATCGCTATTATCATCAGCCGCGCAGTAGTTGAGCGACGACAACAAATTGGTATGTTGCGTGCGTTGGGCTTCTCGCGAGGGTTAATCCTGCGCTCCTTCTTGCTAGAAGCGGTCATCATTGTCACTCTGGGTCTGCTACTGGGAGCACTACTGGCCTGTGGCCTCGCTTACCAGGTCTTTACCGCCTACTCCGAGAACTTCCCATTACCCATCTTGCCCTTGCTGTTGATACTCCTGACCTGTTACCTAACAGCATTTCTCGCGACCATTTTCCCGGCTCGTCAGGCTGCACACCTCTCGCCAGCGGAAGCTCTGCGCTATGAATAAAAAAGGAGAAACTTCATCATGCCAGCACCACAACCTGATCTAAGTAAAAAACCGCAAACCAGGTCCAGTACATGGGGCAGGATACTGCTTGCCGTCGCGCTGAGCGCCATTGTCCTGCTAGGCGGAGGCATAATTCTCTGGCAGGTAACTACGCAACAGCCTCCAAGACATGTTGCTCAAGATGAGACATCTTCAAGCAGCTCGAAGGGTAACAAAAACCCTGCCTGTGGCCCCCGCCTCCCCATGGATAGCATCTCACAAGAGATAGCTAACCAGCTTCAAATGAACCTCGACCAGGTCAAGCAACAGGTACGCACAGGTAAAAAGCTACGTGATCTCGCCGCAAGCAGGAACATCTCGCTTGCGCGCCTGCATGCTATTGAAATACAGGCCTTCGAGGATGGAAACAACCAATGGCAACGCCAGGGCTGCCTCTCACCACAGGATTACAACAACAATCAACAACGCTTCCGTGTCTTAACGCCCTTACAACTAGATGATGAAGTGACTGACTCACTCAAACATTAACCGAAGTAACACATCCAGCACAGGATCCTGTGCTGGATGTGTTAAATAGAAATATATTCATGGTTCCTATTCTACATATATGTTTCATCCAGGTCTTCTTCTAAATTGCTAAAACGTCAAATAGCATGTTCACCCGCTAACACTCACACCACCTTTTTCGCCAGATATGGTGCATTCGCCAGATGAAATATTCTTTCCCCGTATGCCTCAACAGCCTTCCCTGCCTGCAAGCAAAACTATACAATAGAGCATCTCAATTTCAAGCACGTCCCTAAAGGCAAAAGGCAAAATTTACATATTTTGTATACATTGTGTCAATTCTTTATTCAAACCTTTGACATATAGACATAAATAATGAATAATAAGGAGACAAGAGGGCGGTCTTCCCAACGCTCTCATTGGCAATCCCGTACAAGGCGTACTCACTGGGTGGTCTCCACCCCTGGCAAGATCGAGGGCACATATGAAAAACGCGACTCCTGGTCTCACCTGGCTAATTGAGCACATCCTCCCTCGGGGAGAACTTACCGTTATGCAAGGCCCGCTCCACGTTGGTAGATCGCTGCTCCTGCTCGATTGGGCGCTCTGCTCCGCCACTGGCAAATCCTGGTTTGGGCATCTGGTTCATCCTGGTTCGGTAGCTTTCTGCTCCACCGAGAAATTGCAGGATCTTGGACAACGGGCACGCGCCTGGTACACAACCTACCAGTCGGACATCGATCTCCCCGTCCAGCACACTCCGATCTCCTTCCTTGAGCTAGAGGCCCTCTCTGAAGAGAACTATCTTGCGGCCAGTGAACAGCTCGTAGAAGAGATCAAGGATATGCAGGATCCGCCATCGCTCATCATCCTGGATGTCGAAGGCACCAGAGAACTCCAGGCACGCATGCTTGCCTACCGCTTATGGCAATATTTCGGCGCCACAGTCCTGCTAACCTCCTCCGATTCCTCCCGCGATGATATCCTCAAACTCGTTCCCTCTGGCTATAAAGATGAGCAAGAGTTTCTCTTGCATTTCCCCGGCACCTATGGCACCTCTGCGCTCCAATTGCGCCTGCAACCAAAGGGCTTCCCACTCACTAACCAGCAATCAGCCTAATAATGATACAGTCTGGTAAGAGACGTAGAGGGTGCTGGCACCCTCTACGTCTCTTACCAGACTACCCTACCCCTTACGTCCCCAGGCGGTCAGGATGTACCAGATGCCACGGAAGTCTTCCGCGAGCATCTCTTGTTGCATCTGTTCATAGAGGGTCGTAAAGGCTTCATCAGTGGTCAGGCCACACTTCTTTAGCACAGGCAGGAGGCGCAGGAAGCCGCTGCGCCAATCTTCATACTGGCTCTGGTGAAACTCGGTGCCGTAGGAGAAATCAATGGCGTGCGCCTGGTGCTGGATCTCTTGGCCGCCCACGTCGCGCAGGAACTTTCCCAGCATGGGCGTCATGCCAAAGCTATGACCATTGGGCGAGAAGCCATACCCTAACTGATGCATCATACGAGTAGTAAGAGAGAGTATTTCTTCCAGCGCGGCACTGTTGGAGATGCCTCCAGTATCGATCTCCGTCAGGCGCAGCATACCTCCTGGCCGCAAGATGCGAAAAAATTCCTGGACCACAGCAGTCCAGTCTTTGCGGAGGACAAAACCGGTCATAAAGCGCGCATTGACCAGGTCAAAAGAGGCATCGTCAATGGGCAAAGGCTTGAGTAGATTGCCTTCCACGAACAGGGCGTTCCCGCGCTCTTCCGTCCGCGCCTGCGTCTGCGCATAGCGAATCATGAGTTTACTGATATCGATGCCGACGACCTCAACCTCTGGATACTCATAGGCTACATTGAGCACCCAGTTCCCTGGACCACATCCCATATCAATGATACGCTTATACTGACTGGGCAACTGATTCTGCAATTCGGGAAACAGTCCCCTCATACCCTGGTTTACCAGCTCGTCCTGACGCATCAGGCGTAACATCTCCGCCATATCTTCCGGGTCCAGGACATACATGTCTTCACGCTTTTTCTGCGAGGAAGGCTCTCTCATACGCTCCATCTCTTTTTAATTCCATCCGCCAGCAAGTAGTTTTCTACCCCTGAACCCTCATTATATGCTTTCTTCAAGCCCCCTTTCAATCTTCACACCCTTACTCTCGTCCACCTGACATCCAGAGTATGATGCTGTAGATGTGTGGCTGCGGGCTTCGCCCACAGCCACACATCTACAGCAATTTTTTATTCTCCATTGACAAAAGGCAATTCGTTCAGTTATTATTGTAAATAATGTTGATCAAGTAAATCAACAAACTCATAGAAGCTGAAAAGGAAGGTGTATGAGTTTCAAACTACTGGCTATCAATGGTAGCCTTACGCCCTCACCATCACGTACACGTAGTGTGCTGGATATCGCCCTGACGGGCGCCAGGAGGTATGCTTCTGCCATAGAGACGGAGGTTCTGGAACTACGCGACTATGAGCTGGAATTCTGTGATGGTCGCGCCCTCGCTGACTATAACAGCGACACACGCCGCGCCCTCGCACTGGTGAATGAGGCCAACGCCTACCTGGTCGCGACCCCTATCTATCGGGGAACCTATACTGGCGCGCTCAAGAATTTCTTTGACCTGGTCCCTAACGACCCCAAGGGGCAGGATCCCTTGCGGGGGAAAGTTGTCGGCCTGCTGGCGACAGGCGGCAGCGATCATCACTATCTCTCCCTGGAGCACCAGTTACGCCCCCTCTTTGGCTTCTTCGGTACCTATACGCCCGCGCGCGTGATCTATGCCTCGCCCAGAGATTTCGATGCCCAGAAGCAGGTCCAGGGCAGGCTGGTGACGGAGCTGGAGCAGTTAGGGCAGGAGGTCATTGCCCTGGCGCGCTTCCTCGCCAGTACCTCAGATATCTCACATGCGGAGCGTGTCGGCACGCGCCAGAAAGAGGTAGCACAGTGAGCAAAAACCATTTTGACCAGGTCGATCAGGCCGAGTTTCGCCAGGCCCTGGGGCATTTTGCTTCGGGCGTGACCGTCATCACCACGCAGCACGAGAACCAGCCTCATGGCACGACCGTCAGCGCCTTCTCTTCTCTGTCCTTAAATCCGCCGCTTGTGCTGGTGAGCATTGACACGAACGCCACTATTCACGATCTGCTTATCGCTAGCGAGGTATTCGCTGTGAATATCCTTGCCGAGCATGCCGAAACACTCTCACGCCATTTCGCTCGGCGTATCCCAGATAAATTCTCTGGCATCTCCTACACTCTAGGTAAGCTCAACGTTCCCTTGCTTGAAGATGCGGTCGCAAGCCTGGAGTGTCGCCTGGTTGCCCGCTATCCCGGCGGAGACCACTCCATCTTCGTGGGCGAGGTACTAGCGACCAGGACTTATCCTCAACATCAGCCCTTACTCTATTTCCGTAGTCAGTATGAGCGCCTGCACAGCAAAACGGTCAACCTGACAACCGACACGCTATCCACTACGCGCACCTGACACCACATCACTTACTAAGGCAACCACCGCCGACGCGAAAAGTCAAATCGGAAAGCAAGGGAAGGAGAAACAACAATGGCACAACAGGATGTAGAGCCAATAGTTCAGGCAGCTCACGTCTCCCTGGGATATTCCAGGAAGCGTAAACAGGAGGTGACGATTGTCGAGGACACAAGCTTCTCTATCCAGCGTGGGGAAAAATTTGTGCTTATCGGGCCATCGGGCTGCGGCAAAACGACGCTTCTCAAGGCGATAGGCGGCTTTCTCCCTCCTTACCAGGGAGAACTGCTGGTCAAAGGGAGGCCAGTTCAGGGTCCAGGTCCAGATCGAGCCTTCGTCTTTCAGGACTTTGAGCAATTGTTCGCCTGGCGCACCGTCCTGGGCAATATCGTGTACGCGCTCCAGGTCACGAAGCGCTTATCTCGCCAGGAGGCTACCGACAAGGCCCGCTTCTACCTGGAGTTGGTTGATGTGGCAGCAGCGGCGGATAAGTATCCCCATATGCTCTCAGGGGGGATGAAACAACGTGCCGCCCTGGCTAGAGCACTGGCTCTTGAGCCAGATATCCTGCTGATGGACGAACCCTTTGGTGCCCTGGACGCGATCACACGCAATCAGCTCCAACTCGAACTTAACGAGATCTGGCGGCGCACTAATGTCACGATTGTGCTGGTGACGCACTCGATTCAGGAGGCCATTTTTCTCGGACATCGGGTCATGGTTATGTCTTCTTCACCGGCTCGTATCCGCGAAATCGTCGATACAAGCACGGCAGAGGACCTCAGCAGCGCCGCGTTCACTGATCTCTCACAGCACCTGCAATCCTTGCTCGTTCGCCAGGCACCACTACTTGAACCTGTCGCGCAGTTGAGCGCGGTTGAATAAAGAAAGGAGTTTCACGTGCGTCTCAGTATCTCTCAACCAGCCACGAGCAGGACAACTACGCTACCCGGCTGGCTGCGCTACACGGCTATTGCTATCGGCCTGCTTGTGATCTGGCAGCTCTATATCTCGTTAAGTGGTGTCAATCCACTCCTGGTGGCATCGCCGCTCTCGAGCATGCAGGCGCTCATTACCGACACAAGCAATGGTCAGCTTCCAGGGGCGGTGCTTGTCTCGCTGCAAAACCTGGCCATTGGCATTGGCATTGGCATCACTATTGGCCTGATCCTGGCCTCGCTCTCCATCTTTTTCCCGTTCGGCCGCGATCTACTGACTGTGCTCACTGCTGTCTTCAGCCCCTTACCGGGAATCGCGATCCTACCACTGACCATGATCTGGTTCGGCTTGAGTTCGTCCTCGATTATCTTCGTGGTGGTCTTTAGCTCGATCTGGCCGATCTCCGCCAATACCGATACCGGCTTCCGTACTATAAGCAACACGACACGCATGGTTGCGCTCAACCTGGGTCTGAGCCGTACCCAGACCGTGCGCGACGTCTTTCTGCCAGCCGCACTTCCATATATCCTATCGGGCTTACGCCTGGCCTGGGCCTTTGGCTGGCGCACGGTGGTCGGGGCCGAAATTGTCTTCGGCGTCTCCGGCTCCAGCGGCGGCCTGGGCTGGTATATCAACAATGCGCGCTACTTTCTCAATCCGCCCGCCATCTTCGCAGGCCTGGTCGTCATCTCGCTCCTGGGTATTCTGCTCGATACCTTCTTCAGTTGGATAGAACAATGGACCATTGTCAAATGGGGAATGAAGCAGACACGTTAGGAAATTTTTGTTGTTGGTGTGGAGGGTGATGGCAACCGCAGGCTGCCATCACCCTCCACACCAACAACAAGACAGGTGTTAAAAACATTTAAACCATAGGAGATATATTACTGTGCAAAAACGTTATTGGTCGTTTTTATTGCTGCTCGCTATGCTTGCCTCATTATTTGTGAGCGCCTGCGGTAGCGCGGCGGATGCCAGCGCGACGCCGGGCGTCCCCGCGTCCTTCACCTTTGTCTACCAGCCGGGGTTGGGCGCCTCTATCTTCGTCACCTTAAAGCTCCAGAAAACCCTGGAGAAGCAGTATCCACATACCAATATTCAATGGAAGATCGTGAATAGCGGGGCTGCGGTACGTGAGGCTATCCTCTCTAATCAGGGGCAGCTAGGTTCCCTGGGCCTGCCTCCTTTCCTGGTGGGATGGGATAGAGGCATGGATTGGCGAGTGTTGCTGGCCAGCAGTCGCGGCGATAGCTGGCTGGTAGCCTTAAATCCCAAGTTCAAGAGCTTAAAAGATTTTGGCCCTAACGACAAAATTGGCGTGGTCGCGCTCGACTCCCAGCAGGCCATCGTCCTGCGCAAAGCGGCCCAGCAGCAACTGGGCGATGCTCACGCCCTGGACAAAAACATGGTCTCGATTGGCTCGGCGGATGGCGAGCAAGCCCTGCTGAGCGGGCAGTTGGCCGCGCACCTCTCCGGCTCGCCTTTTCAGGAGCGCGAGGTCGCGGCAGGTGGGCATGTGCTCCTACATACCAAAGATGTCTTTGGGCCAGTGGGGGCAGGCCTGATCGTCCTCCCTCAAAGCTTCTACAACCAGTATCCCACCTTCAGTAAGCAGGTGTACCAGGATCTCGCCGAAGCCTCGACGTATGTTGCCGGTCATCCCGAGCAGGTCGCGCAATACCTGGCCCAGGACAAAGCCAGCGGTGGCGGCGGCACAGTTGAGCAATTCCAGAAGCTGATCAAGACAACCAACCTTGTCTACGAGAAAACTCCTACTGGCCTGCTCGCCTACGCCCAATTTATGCACTCGATTGGCCTGATTTCCAAGACCCCCAACTCCGTCAACGACCTGGAACTACCCACCGTCTCGGGTACTGGAAACTAACGTATGAATAGATAAGACACTTTGATAAGGAGATATACAATGAGCACACGCAAAGGACAGATCAAGCTGGGCGCTTTCTTAATGAATACTGGTCACCATGTCGCCGCCTGGCGCCATCCTGACGCCTGGTCAAACAATGGCCTGACCTTCACTCACTACCGCCAACTGGCCCAGACAGCCGAGCGTGCCAAGTTTGACATGGTATTTCTGGCCGATGGGGTTGCTGTGCGTCGCGATAGTGATCGAGAGGCGCTAAGCCGCTCTGGCCAGATCGTCCACTTTGAGCCTCTGACTCTGCTCTCAGCCCTGGCGGCCGTTACTGAGCATATTGGCCTGGTCGCCACGGCCTCCACGACCTATAACGAACCCTATCATATCGCACGCAAGTTCGCCTCTCTGGACTATCTCAGCAATGGACGCGCCGGGTGGAATGTGGTTACTTCGGCCTCTGAGGCCGAGGCACATAACTTTAATCGCGAGAAGCACATGGAGCACGCCCTACGCTATGAGCGCGCCCGCGAGTTCCTGCAAGTAGTTACTGGGCTCTGGGATGGCTGGGAGGACGACGCCTTCATCCGCGACAAGGAATCCGGCCTGTATTTCGAGCCTGAGAAGCTGCATGTACTCAACCATAAAGGGAAGCATTTCTCGGTGCGCGGTCCGCTCAACGTGGCCCGCCCCCCACAGGGCTACCCCGTGATTGTGCAGGCAGGCGCGTCCGATGATGGACAGGACTTCGCGGCCTCGACCGCCGAGGTTGTCTTCACAGCCCAACAAACGCTCGCGGAGGCGCAAGCCTTCTACAAAGGCCTGAAAGGGCGACTCGCCACCTATGGACGCTCACCCGAAGACCTCAAAATCATGCCCGGCGTCTTCCCCGTCATTGGCAAGACCGAGGCCGAGGCGAAGGAAAAGTACGATCAGTTGCAAAACCTGATCCATCCACGCGTGGGTCTGGCGCTGCTCTCCGGCAACCTGGGTGGCTTTGACCTCTCGGCCTATCCCCTCGATGGTCCCCTGCCCGACCTGCCCGAGACGAATCTTAATAAAAGCCGCCAGAAGCTGGTCACAGACCTGGCGCGGAGAGAGAACCTGACCATCCGTCAGCTCTACCAGGCCATTGCCGGTGCACGTGGTCACCGCACCATCTGGGGTACACCGGAGCAGATCGCCAATCAACTGGAGGAATGGTATACCCTGGACGCAGCCGATGGCTTCAACATTATGCCGCCCTACCTACCCTCTGGACTGGATGACTTTGTGGATCTGGTGCTCCCCATCCTCCGGCAGCGAGGTCTCTTCCGCAGCGAGTACGAGGGCCAGACCCTACGCGAAAATCTCGGGCTCCCTCGCCCCGCCAACCAGTTTAGCTCAATCACAGCCTCGGCATAAAGGATAAGCATATGTGGTGCCGGGTGGGCAGGCTCCGCCTGCCCACCCGGCACCACACCTCTTACTAAGCCAAGCGCCGCAGGCGCAAAGGGAATAGTAACCAACTTCTTGCTTTCTCCGTGATCAGGGTAAGAGTACCTGTACATTGTGATATCACAAGGAGTACTGCCATGCCTGGCTCATTTCGCATCGCTACAATCGCGGGCATTGATATCCATATCAACCTTAGCTGGATTATTATCCTCTTGCTCCTGACCGTCTCGCTCGCGACCGGGCTGTTTCCTCGATCTTTTCCGGGCTTTACGAGTAGTACTTATTTTCTGCTCGGCCTGGTCTCGGCTTTGCTCCTCTTTGTCTCCGTGCTCCTGCACGAGCTGGCGCATTCGTTTGTGGCACGAGCGCGTGGCCTGCCTGTAAAAAATATTACGCTCTTCATCTTTGGCGGCGTCTCCAACATCGAGCGCGAGCCACGGAGCGCGGGGGCCGATTTCCAGGTCGCAATCGTTGGCCCTCTGGCCAGCCTGCTCATAAGTGGGATCTGTTACGCGCTCTGGGCCCTCTTGACCAGGGGCGCGGATAACCCAATCGCGGCCATCCTGCTCT
This sequence comes from Ktedonobacter racemifer DSM 44963, assembly GCF_000178855.1. GTDB lineage: Bacteria > Chloroflexota > Ktedonobacteria > Ktedonobacterales > Ktedonobacteraceae > Ktedonobacter > Ktedonobacter racemifer. The sequence goes on from NZ_ADVG01000003.1 coordinate 1,058,982, forward strand.
ACCTGGCAGCGGCCAACTTGCTGCTCGGCCTCTTTAATCTGATTCCCGGCTACCCATTGGATGGTGGGCGCATCCTGCGCGCCATTGTCTGGAAGTTTACGGGAAATATCAATCGCGCCACGAATATCGCCGCCGCTATCGGGCAGGTAGTCGCCATCAGCTTTATCATCTGGGGTATCTTCCTCTTCTTCAGCGGAAACAGCTTTGGCGGTATCTGGATCGCCTTTATCGGCTGGTTCATGCTTGGCGCCTCCCAGGCCGCACGCACCCAGAGCACCTTCGAGGATACCTTCCACAATATTACCGTTCAGGAGGTCATGAGCCATAATGTGATCCTCATTCCCGCCAATATCTCGCTCCAGCGCCTCATCGATGAGTATATCCTCCCGCAGGGTCTGCGCTCGGCGTTGATAACGCAGGGCGAGCAGTTCGCTGGCCTGATCACGCTCAGCGATATTCGCCATATCCCACGCGAACAATGGGCCACTACCCCCGTTGGCTTCGTCATGAAGCCAGTCTCCCAGTTACACGTTGTCGCACCAGGACAAAACCTGCGCGATGTCATCACCCTGATCAATGATCGCGACATCAACCAGCTCCCCGTGGTCGAAAATGGCCGCCTGCTCGGTATCTTGAGCCGCGACGCCGTCCTTCGCGCGCTCGAAGTCCGCCGCCGCCTGGGCATCAAGCAAGAAACCGAACAAGACCAGCACCAGCCCACGTCCTCTTAGGAATAAATATGCCAGTGAAATATAAGTAAGTAGAGTGATCAAAGCCGGGTGGGCAGGTGCCCACCCGGCTTTGATCACTCTACTTACTTATATTTACTACCGATTCTGCGCGGGCTGGTAGGTTCCTGGCTCGGAGCGGAAGCCAACTCCGAAGCGGTTCCAGCCGTTGATAGCGACGATAGCTAGCGTCAGGTTGGCCAGCTCTTCATCATTAAATTGGGCATGCACGCGCTCATAAAGCTCATCAGGGACATCATTGCTCGGCAGCAGTGTCAGGGCCTCGGTCCACTCCAGGGCCGCCTGCTCACGCTCGCTATAGAACGGCGTCTCACGCCAGGCAGAAAGCAAATAGAGACGCTGCTCGCTCTCCCCCGCCGCGCGCGCATCCTTCGTGTGCATATCCATACAATAGGCGCATCCATTGATCTGCGAGGCACGAAACTTGACCAGTTCCAGAAGGGAGTGCTCTATGCCACAATTGCGCACATAATGCTCAAGCTGATACATCGCTTTCACAACCCCGGGCGCGGCCTTAGCATATTCGATTCGCTGAGTCATATGATTCTCCTTCAAATTCACGTTACTATTCATCATGGATATTTCTTATCCTGGATAGTTTATATCTTATATATACCATACTTAGACACAATTTGTCCAGGAAAAAAAGAGCTTTCTGGCAAAGTTTTGTCAGAAAGCTCTTTTTTTCCTGCGTCTCAATTTACCTGTAGGATCCATGCAAGCATGGGCTTACTTGCGACGCTGTTTCGCCAGGGCTATCTACCCAAATTACTGATTCTGGGTATCCGTGCCGCTAGTCGCGTCCTGCTGTTGGTCAGCGTTGGTTGCATTCTGCTGCTGATCGGTGTTCGTCGCACCCTGCTGCTGATCAGTGTTCGTCGCGCCCTGCTGCTGATCGGTGCTGGTTGTGTCCTGCTGCTGGTCACTAGTGGTCGCGCCCTGCTGCTGGTCACTAGTGGTCGCACCCTGCTGCTGGTCACTAGTGGTCGCGCCCTGCTGCTGGTCACTAGTGGTCGCGCCCTGCTGCTGGTCACTAGTGGTCGCGCCCTGCTGCTGGTCACTAGTGGTCGCGCCCTGCTGCTGGTCACTAGTGGTCGCGCCTTGCTGCTGGTCACTAGTGGTCGCGCCTTGCTGCTGATCGGCGTTTTGCGGGTCAGTGCTGATCGCATACTGCTGCGGATCAACGGTGTTCGCATCGCCAGTAGCAAATCCACCTCCCATTTTGACGGCATAACGATTCTCATGCGCAGAGGCATGAGAAATATGGGAAAAGGCTAGAACGCCTGCGAACATGCAAAGGGCCACAAATAAGATGACTCTCTTCATATCGGTTTCCTCTCTATAAAATGATTAAATCAACCATCTACCTATAGAATAATAAAAAGTGCAAATCACCTGAGATGCATGTATCACTTTTCTATTTCACCCTGATCACGCGCTTCGAGATGCGCATTGCCTATCCACTAAAATAGAAGAGAGAGGATATTCCATACACAATACATGTGGCTTAAGAAAGAGAAGCTTTGCAATGTCTCATACAGAGGATTTTAACCAGCAGTTCTCTGCCTCATCTCCGCCCAGGCAGATTCCATACGCGCATCTTCATGTTCTTCTAGATATTTCTTTGGATGCACTGCTGTTACTCGACAAGGCAGGGAAGATTGTTATGGCGAATAAACATACAGAGAAACTCTTTGGATATGCAGAGGAGGAGCTGTATGGAGCATCATTTGAGTTTCTCTTTCCCTCCCATCTTCACGAGGCCTCACTTTATGAGAGAGAGCAGTACTTCGCCATTCCACAGAATTATCCCAAATCAGAAGGCCTGGAGTTGTATGGACAAAAGAAGGATGGTAATGAGTTTCCGGTAGAAATCGACCTGCATCAGCTTATGCTTGACGATAAGCTCCATGCCCTATGTGTCATTCATGATATGACTGACCACAAGGCCGCGGAACAGGAACAAGCGGCTCAGGCCTTACACCTGAACCTCTTAACCAATCTCGTCAACCTAGCTGCTGACGCCATTCTCATACGCGATCCAGTCAGCCGTATCCTCTTCTGGAATCACGGAGCAGAGCAGCTCTATGGCTGGAGCGAGCAGGAAGTCCTGGGCCGAATCACACATAGCCTGCTGGAAACACGCTTTCCCCAGAGCCAGGCCGCGACCGACGAAGCCCTTGAGCAAAAGGGAGCGTGGGAAGGCGAATTGACACATACCAGCCGTGATGGGCGCACGGTCGTAGTGGAAAGCCGCCAGGCGCTTATACGTGATGATCAGGGCAAGCCCCAGGCCATCCTGGAGGTTAATCGTGATATTACCGAGCGCCGGGGCCAGGAACAGCACTCCCAGGGAGAGAAGCCCGGCAGTAATCCCCTCTTCCTCCGCATCCTTGACAGCTTATCCTGCGGCGTCTTCCTGGTGACGGGAGCGGATGCGCGCCTCCTCTTTGCGAATCGTTCCGCCCATCAAGTATGGGGTACTCAATGGCCATTCCTCCAGCCACTGATTGAGTTCCTTCGCACACACGATATCACGATCCTTAATGCCCAGGGGCAGCCATATGCGCCAGATGAGATGGCTACTTTTCGGGCGTTCAAGAAAGGGGAGCATGTACATGGTCTACAATCAATTGTGAGCCGCCACGACGGAAAACGGCTTCCCATCCTGATCTATGCGGAACCATTCGAGCTTCCCGCGAACATGGGGTTACCAGCCTCCGAGCGTGCCGTACTACTCATGTATCAAGATATTACCGCCATCAAGGAGGCCGAATATCTCAAAGATGAGTTTGTGGAAATCGTCGCTCACGAACTACAAAATCCCCTGAACACCCTTGCCAGCTATGCGGATCTCTTACAAAGAGACATCAAAGCAGAGAACATACCCGCCCTCACACCACACCAACAGAAGGCCATAGCTGCTATAACAGAGTCAACAAGCAGTCTCTCATCACTGACCGAGGACCTACTCGATGTCACACGTCTACAAGCTGGGCGACTTGTTCTCAATCTCCAGTCAGTAAATATTGTGCCACTCATCCAACAGGTGATCGCCCGCCTCCAGGCCACAACCAGCAGGCACCAGATCGAATTTCAGGCCAGCAGCGAGACCATGCTTGCGCACGTTGATCCCGCACGCCTGGAGCAGATCATGCACAACATCATCGATAACGCCATCAAATACAGCCCCGAGGGAGGCCCCATCCTGATGGCATTCAAAGAGGAGCCAGAGCAGCAACGCATCCTCGGTAAAGTGCAGGATCAAGGCATCGGCATCCCCAAACAGCAGCACGGACGCATCTTTGGACGCTTTATGCGCGCCGATAACGCCCGCGCCCGCCAGATCCCAGGGATCGGCCTGGGGCTCTACCTCTGCCACGAACTAATCGAACTAATGGGCGGCTCCATCAGCTTCGACTCCGAGGAGGGCCAGGGCTCTACCTTCTACGTCACCTTCCCGGTAGGAGAGTAATTAATAGGATAGTAGATGTGGTGGTATGGGTTGGCAGACTGAGGCTGCCAACCCATACCACCACATCTACTATCCTATTTTATAACCTCTTCAAGATGGCGCAGGAATTGGTGGTCGCCCAGGCGCTCCAGCACGGGACGGGCAAGGGCTAATGGCCTGGGATCATGGCTGCGCTCGGCCTGGATGACGCGCATGCGCGCCGCGTGGTGGACTAACTTGTGGGCCTCGGCCTCGTCAATCGCGTGCGCCAGGCGGGGCAGGTCATTCGAGGTGAGGGCGAGGGCGATCTCGCGGAGGAGGCGATCTCCATCTCCAATGTCCTTGACACGCCCCAGCATCTCCTCCGAGAGCGAGAATCCATGCTCGTTCGCGAAGAGCAGTAGGGCCACGCTGAGCATATCTCCCACGTGATCAGGCCTCTCCTGAGGCAGTTTGCGCACGTCATCCTCCACGATGGCATCAATCACGCTCAGCAAGGCCGATCCAAGCGATAGAGTGTCTTTGCGTAATTTTTGGGTTAGCGCATCAATTAGAGATTGATCCTCGCGGGCAAGCGCCATCAAGAGCATGGCATGATAGCCGCGCGCGAGTTGGGCCGATGCGGAGGGATCATAGAGCACCAGTTCATGAATCTCGTCCAGCCTGGGCAGCAGTTTCTCCATCTCCTCCCAGCGACCAGAGAGATAGGCCGCCAGCAGACCATAGCTCACGACTTTTCCCAAACGCGCCACCGGCTGGCCCGGCTTCAGATTCGCGAATGTCTCATGCACACTGGTAATGCAGCAGGCATAATCGCCCATGAGGAAGAGACAGCAGACCACAGAGCCGACCGCGTCCGCCCATTCGGTGATTGGGAGATCTGGAATGGTGAGCCGACGCTCCATCGCAGCCAGGGCCTCAGGCAGAGCATGCGAGGAGATTGAGAGCACGCCATACGCGTCCAACGCCTCGCTGAATGCCTCCCAGTAGCGGCGCCGCTCGAAATAGTTCACCGCCTGCTCGGCCAGGCTCCTCTTCTCCTTAATCAAGCTCAGCCGGGCGGGGTCATTCTCACCGGGGTTATTCTCGCCATAACATACCTGCGGGCTGAAGCATTCTGTCAGGCGAATACGCCATAGCTCGTCCTCGTCGTTTGTGCCTTCAAGCAGGGCCAGGGCCTCCCGCTGTAACGCCTCTCTCTCCTCTATGGAGAACCTGGATACCAGCGAGTTACGCGTACCCTCCATAAGCAACTTGCGCATAAGTCGCGCTCCCACCTGTGGCTGACGCGCTGTATCCGCACGCCAGCTTGCGAGCGCTTTCTGATAGGCCTCAAACGAGATATCACCATACGAGACGTTCTCGCCTAATAGCTCGTACAGGCGTGCATGTTCGGAGGGAGGCGCTAGATCTATGGCCAGTTGCAGGTAACAACTGGCCTCGGAGAAGACGCCGGAGCGCCCCGCGTAGAGGCCCGCGCGCTCGAAAGCCTGGGCCGCACGCTCTGTTTTGAAGGGCAGAGCCAGCGGCACCGCCGATTGGCGCGCCAGTTCCACGGCCTTCCGGTAATGATAGGCGCTTAGTTCAATGTAGTCATCGCGCTCGCCGGGTTGCTGGGCGCTAAGATCTTCGAGCCAGAGCGCGGTTTTGCCGTGCAGGCGAATGCGCTCGGGGCGTGCCAGTGTTCCATAGGCAACGTCACGAATAAGCACATGCTGGAAGGTATATCGCTCCTCGGGGAGGGCCATAAGCATATTGCGGCCCTTCAAGCCATTCAGAGCTGCATCTAGTTCCTGCTCATCCATAAGAGCCATGAGCAACTGGCGGCTGAAGGCGCGCTTGGAGACAGAGGCCGCTTGCAGCAAGGAGCGCTCCTGGCGGGACAGCAGGTCGATACGCGCCAGGATAGCCGCGTGCACGGTATCGGGCAAGTCCAGGTTAGCGTCCACCTCGCCGCGTTGCGCACGCTCAGCATACCCACGCAACAGTTCAAGCGTGAAGAAGGGATTGCCACCTGAGCGCTCGGCAATCTGGCGCCTGATCCTATCCGGCACATCAGCCTGTACCCGCTCAAGCAGCTCCTGCGTCTCCGCCTCTGCCAATGGCTCCAACGTCAGGACGGTCATCTGCCAGCGATTATCACGCCAGCTTGCCCGGCGCTCTAACAGTTCTGGACGACTCAAGATCACAAACAAGATGGGGGCGGCGGTCCCGAGCTGCACTATATGTTCCACCAGGTCAAACAAGGCGTCGCTGACCCAGTGCAGATCTTCAAAGACAATGACGCGGGGAGCCTGGCGTGCCAGCAGTTCAATAAGCAGGCGCCAGGCCGCGAAGAGGCTCTCACGATCAGTTGCCAGGAAGCGCGAGGGCACAACCTCGCGTAGCGTACTATAGACGCTCTCATTGATCGCGTCCCTGAGGGCCCCGCCACTCACCCGCAGCTTCTCCCCAAGCGCTCCCAGGCGCTCGCCATCCTTTGGCCCCGGGGAACTCGTTAAACTAACCAGTTCATCCAACCCATCTAACTCCAGCAAGGAGTCCAGATTAAAGATCTTTTTGGCGGAAGTATCGTTAACCTGCTTGCCAGATTTTGTCCCGTTTCTAAGGTCGCCCAGGCGCTTCAAGGCGTTAGACTGCTTGAAGTTGCCTATAAGCCTCTTATTAAAGCCCGCGAACACATCCCTGGCCTCAGCGCCGCTCAAATTCAGCCTCAGGCCTTCTGGCATTGAAGGTAAACCTTCTGGAATCAGAGAAGGGGCCTTGCGCTCTCGCTTCTCGCCATCCTCTTTCATACCGAGGGTGGTCATGATCAAGTCAGCCAGGCGGGCCGCGTCTATGCTTTCATATCCCCCTTGCTGATAGATGGCCTGCACCTGCTCCTTCTCGGGAGGCCTGCCCAGCAACTGGGTCAGCAAACCGCGCAAGGGCCAGTAGGTCAGCGTCTCGCCATAGGGGAGACATTGAGCGGAGGAGACGCGCAGGCCCTCTTCAGGCTTGATCTGCGCGAGAAATTCCTCCAGGAGGCGCGACTTACCCGTGCCCGCCTGACCAATGATGGAAACCACTCGCGAGCTACGCTCTTGCAGCACACGCTCTTTTAAAATTTCCAGTTGGCGGAGATCCTGGACACGACCCACGAAGGGGTAGCGCTCCACCAGGCGCATGGCCCGCTTGCACTGCAAGGGGAAGATCTGCAATGGCTGTGGCTTCCCCTTTGCCTGGAGCAAGCGTGGCTCTTCAAAGAGAAAGGCCTTGCGTGTCGCGTTAGCCGTACGCTCGCTCACAATAATCTCGCCCGGATTGGCACCCTGCTGCAAGCGAGCCGAGACGTTCACGGCATCGCCCGTGACGAGGAAATCCAGGCGGTCAGGATTATTGGTGGCAATTACCTCGCCGGTATTCACTCCGATACGCAGGCGGAAGACGGGGCTGAGAATTTCATCGCTGGCGACAGCTTCGCGTAGCGCCAGGGCGGAAGCCAGGGCGCGTTCAGGATCGTCCTCATGCGCCTGGTACAGCCCAAAGATCGCCATCACCGCGTCGCCTATAAACTTCTCCAGCGTGCCGCCACGCGGAGTAATCACACGGCGCGCATGATCATAGTACCGGCTCATCAGGGCACGCACATCCTCGGGATCGAGGGAGTCGGCCAGGGCGGTCGAACCAGTAACATCGGCGAAAAGAATGGTAACCAGTTTGCGCTCTTCGGGCATGAGCATCTCCTTGAACCCCCATTCGGAGGTATACAGGCCTCGTACCTGGAATGATATATATCTATATTGTGGAGTATATTACCACAAAATGCGAAGGATTGGGCACCCGCTACTTGCGTACGCGGCTACTCCACGACGTCGCGTGGGTATGTTCGCTTCGCCTGGGTGCTCTGCTCCAGGTCGATGTCGACGGTGACAAATGGTTTTTCACGTGATGTCTCGGCCAGCAGCTTGCCATCGGGATCGATCACCAGGCCACGCCCACCAAACAGGCGTTCATCCACGCGGTTGGATGAGAGCACAAAGGCGCCGGAGGCAATCGCGGCCATCTGGGGCGCGATCACCCAGCGCTCATGCCTGGTCGCGGCGCGTGGCACGGCGATGATATTCGCGCCCTGCCGCCCATAGTGCCTGGCCCACTCATTGAACATGACCTCGGTACAGATCAGGAAACCAAGCGCCAGGTCCTGCTGCACATGTGTCACCGTGAAATCACGCGGGCTACGGTCAAACCAGCGCCGCTCATAGAAATCCTCTTCGTCGGGAAAATAGTATTTATCATGAATGCCCCTGTAGCCCTCAGCAGACGACCAGGAGAAACCACGATTGAGGTGCCGTCCCTCCTCGGTCAGCAGATGCGTTCCCAGGACGGTCGCGGGCGCCAACTCTGGCAGGCGCCTCATCATCACCTCATGCTCCGCCTCGGCCCGCTGCCAGGCTCCAGCCTCAAACTCAGGCGTCCGCCCGAACCAGGCCGAGAAGGGCAACTCCGGCAACAGCACCAGTTCGCTTTTCTGCTCTTTGACATAGGCTACAAGCGCTTCCCAGGCGGGAGCAAAGGCCCGCCGCTCATCGGGCAACTCACATACAGTTACTCTCATACAGCTCACTTTCCCGCTACTTGCGTACGCGGCTACTACATCTAGTTGTCGTGCGAGAGGTCAGAGGAGAGAGACCGGGTCGCCCACAGCAATATAGGTGATCGAAAGCTCAGGGACCTTGGGCTGGAGCCATTCGACGAGATAGTGCATGCCCTCTTCCTCACTTTTGGCGTGTCCGGCGATGAGCAGGGCCTTGTTGAAGCCCAGCGCATTGGCGTCGCGCACATACTCGCACGTCTGCCACTCGGCGGTCTCGCCACAAATTATCGCGTCCAGGTGCCAGCGCTCGAAGGCCTTGATCTGGAAGTCTCCCGGCATCGCGCCCACAATGAGTCCGATGCGTTCACAGGGCTGTTCCGGCTCGCCCATGACGCGTGCAATTGGCAACGCCAGTTTCTCCTTCAGGCTGGCCGCCAGTTTCCCGACCGTCATCCCAGGTATCACCACCACCATCCATTCATCCTCCTGTTTATAGGCCTCCCAGCCCAGGACCCTGACCATACCGGTAATAATGCCATCGGGCTCATGCATATGCCAGTAATCGTGAAAGCGGAAGATCGCCAGCTTATGCTCCTCAATAAAGGCACGCTTGGCCTGCACCACGGGATCGCCCGCCAGCCAGTCACTATCATAGTGATCATAGTACGTAGGTTCATGTGTAATCACCAGGTTCGCGCCCAGCTCGACCGCCTGGCGTAGCACATCCATCGAGGCCGTAAAGGTCGTTACGATTCCCGTTACCTCCCACGCTGGATCGCCACTCTTCAATACATCAACCGAGCCAGCCTGCGGCGCTCCCGGCACCGCCGCAATAATCAGATCAAGCACTTCCTGAATCGTTCTCGCCATAAAAATATCCTTCCCTTAGATGCACCAGCCATCGCAGCCTAGCGCCTTCTCTAGCTCCTGCCTGCTCTACAGTATACACCACTGGCCCCGCTACTTGCGTACGCGGCTACCTACCCTGCCATTGCCCTTGACTGTACCAATGTTTCAATGTATTATATCTCTGGTACAATTTAGCAGAGGAGATGAAGGATGCCAAACTGGCTCGATGTCAATCCTCGCAGTGGTGTACCGATCTATGTGCAACTGGTGCAACAAATCACACATGCGCTAGAGATCGGCATCCTGCAGACCGGCGATCAATTGCCCACGGTGCGCCAACTGGCAAGCGAGCTTACTATTGCTCCAAATACCATTGTCAAGGCTTATGATGAGTTGGCAAGGCTAGGGTTGATTGAGAGTCGCCAGGGGGTAGGAACGCTTGTAACCGCGAACTTGAATGGCGCGCTGCGCCAGCACCAGCTTGATGCGCTCTTTAAGCAGATAAGTGCGCTGGTGCGTGATGCTGCAAATCTCGGAATCAGTAAGCAAGAGTTGCGTGAACAGTTTGAGAGAGAACTCGCTCGCTTCTATCATGGGCAGCAGGACAGGCAAGGGGAGAATACTGATAGCAAACCTGCAGCCCCCCCCCCTGGTCAGCAGCAGTTCTTTGGAAAGGAGTAGCACGTCTGTGGGAGCAATGAATCAGCTGGAAACAAAAAGCACGATATCGGCAGCTATTGAACTCCAGAACCTGGAGGTGAAATATGGCGGGCGCCCAGCAGTGAATGGGTTGAGCTTGACCGTTCCAGCAGGGGCAATCTTTGGCTTTCTCGGTCCCAATGGCGCAGGCAAGACGACGACGATCAAAACAATGCTGGGATTGCGCAAGCCGGATGGCGGCAGCGTGCGCGTGTTGGGCTATGACGCCGTCTCGCAAAGCCTGGAGGTGCGGGGTCGCGTGGGCTATATGAGCGAGGTCAACAGCCTGTACGACTCCCTAACGATCCCGCAGCACTGCGCCTTCTGCCGCTCGGTCAGCAAGCAGTGGAATCAAGGGATGGTGGACCGCTACGTGAGTTTGTTCGGGCTACCAACGAACCGCAAGGTTGGCAAATTTTCCAGGGGAATGAAATCGCAACTGGCGCTCAGCCTGGTGCTGGGCAGCAATCCTGATCTGCTGATTCTGGACGAGCCAACAGCGGGACTGGACCCGGTGGCACGCCACCAGGTTTTGAACCAGCTGGTGGCAGAGATTGCCGCCCAGGGCAAGACGATCTTTTTCTCTTCGCATATTCTCTCCGAGGTAGAAGCGGTAGCCGACTGGGTGGGCATTATCCGCGATGGGAAACTGATTGTGTGCGATGAATTAGACCATTTGAAGCAAACACAGAAGGTTTTGAAGCTGACCTACGTTGAACTCCCACCGGCAGCGGAAGTAACCACGCTGCGCGGCCTGCCGGGCGTAATGAGCCTGGAGCAGGAGGGGCGTAGCGTGCGATTGCTGACACATGGCAATGTGGAGTCCCTCTCGCAGACGATTCAGGCGCGGCCCCACGCGCTACGCGATGTGGACATCGTTGATCTTGATCTGGAAGATCTCTTCCTGACATACATGAAAGAGGAAAGCAATGGTCGTTAAGGAGTTCATTGAGGCGCGCTGGAAGGCCATCATCGGCAGTGTGGTAGCGGTCATGGCCGCTGCTGCACTGGCGAGTACGTACAACCTGATCAAAAATGGGCTGGCGGGTCAGTTGACTGGCGACGCAGCCCAGCAGATTCCTTCGCAATTGCAGGGCACAATTCAACAGCTTACCGGCAGCTATGATGGGTATGTCTGGTCACAGTGGTTCTCGAAGAATGGGCCAGATATCCTGGCGATTCTGGCGGCTGTGCTGGGGGCAAGCCTGATTGCCAGTGAAGTCAACAAAGGCACGATTTTCTTTCTGTTGAGCAAGCCGGTGAGTCGTGATCGTGTGCTGCTAACGAAATATCTGGTCAGTGCGCTTATTCTGCTAGGGGTGTCACTGCTGAGCGGCATCGCAATTCTCGTCGCGGCGGCAATTGTGGGCCATCCGCAAAATGTGGGCGGAGTACTGATCTCGACGGTTCTGCTCTGGCTGGGGATGCTCTTTGTCCTGGGCCTGGCACTGCTTTTCTCGGTGCTGTTTCATGACGTGCTCCGTCCCCTGATTTTTTCACTCTTGTTCACGCTGCTGCTGAGTATTCCGGGTCTCATTCCAAATGCCACGCTCAATGACTGGAGTCTGACTCTCTACTGGTCCAATTTTGCGGCCTATCAGGGCACGCTGTTCCCGCTGAAAGCGCTGCTTATCTGCCTGATCGCGGCTATTGTGCCCGTGGCACTGGCGATTCCACTATTTCGCAAGCAAGCGTATTAGCAGAGTTGTGCGCCATTCACTTACAAACGCGCAAGAACACGCCGTTGCACACGACAGAGAAGGCAAGCATAATGTAATATTTGCCAATGAAGGAGAGAAAAAGATGAATCAACACGCGTATGGAGAAAGCCTGGAAGTCAGCTGGCAGTTGGATAAGACGACGGTGGATGGCACACTGGTCAGACCCTCTGGCCCCGGACCTTTTCCTGCTGTCGTCATGGTGGCGGGCAGCGGCCCGACTGACCGCGATTGGAATTCCCCACTCCTGCCAGGAACCAATGGCAGCGCGCGTCTCCTTGCGGAGGCATTAGCACGGGCGGGCATCGCTTCACTGCGCTACGACAAGCGTGTGATTGGCCCCCATGCTCGCGAGAACATGGCATTGCTGATCGGCAAGGTGAGCATGCAGAGCCATGCCGACGAGCTTTCCGGAGCGGTACGCGTCATGACGAGCCAGGAGTACATCCATTCTGACCGAATCTTCGCGCTTGCCAACAGCGAAGGGACTCTTCACGCCCTGAACTACCAACTGCACAACCCTGAGATTCCTTTAGCGGGACTCGTCCTCATCGGCCCTCCTGGACGGCCCGTTGGCACGGTTGGGCGCTCCCAATTGGCCGCGCAGGCAGCTCGCGTCCCAAATGGAGATGCATTGCTGGCGCTTTACGATGCTGCCATCGCCCGCTTCCTGGCAGGAGAGCCCATCGTCCCAGATCCAGCACTGCCGGAGGGTGTCCAAATGCTGCTGAAGAGTCTGGAAACCCCGGCCAACCTGCCCTTTGCCCGTGAGCTCTGGACGGCTGATGCGGCTCCCCTGCTCGGGCAGGTGAATGTCCCAGTACTGGTCATCATCGGGAAGAAAGACCTCCAGGTAGACTGGCAGGCTGATGGTGAGAAGCTTGAGCAGGCTGCTGCAGGCAAGAAGGAAGTGACCTTTCTCTTCCCGGAAAACACCAATCACGTCCTCAAGCAAGAACTGCGGCCTCGGTCGGAGTTGGTACCTGTCGAGATAACGGAGAGCTATAATGGCCCCGATACCCGCCTGGACCCGCAGGCGCTGGCCAGCATTCAAGCGTGGCTGGCTGCTCACGCTTGAGTAGATAGTGCGGATCGAAGAAGCGAAGCTCAGGCGTAAATGAGCATTCCCAGGTGAATACGCGAGCTCGCTTCAAGTTTTTTTGCACGCTGTTTTCACCTTTTTGTGCAGGACGCCTGCACACATCCATAACTAAAGGAAAAAGTCATGCTCATTGTCACGACAGAAGGGATCGCCCAGCATCGGATTGTGGAAACCAAAGGACAGGTCTTTGGCGTGGTGGTGCGCAGCCGGGGCCTGGGGGGGAACATCATGGCGGGTCTGCGCTCCCTTGGAGGCGGCGAGATCAAGGAATACACCGCACTCCTGGAAGATGCGCGCCGGCACGCGATTGATCGCATGGTCCAAAACGCAACCGCTATGGGTGCGAATGCGGTTGTGCGGATGCAGTTTGATTCTGCGGAGATTGGCAGCACGATGAGTGAAATCGTGGCCTACGGCACGGCAGTGGTGGTCGAGCCAGAGAGGTAGGGAGCAGCATGCTGCGGAGAGGGATCATTGTGTATGGGTTGCTCTACTTGATTGGTGCAGCCGTATTGCTGTTCATTGTCCATGCGGCGCTCTGGCTGGTTTTGTATCTAGCAGTGAATGGCTTCATTCTGATCTGCGCAATGCTCTTGGAGCGCCAAAGATACCGCACTCAGGTGGATCGAACGCAGGGGCATTGGCAGCCCACTGGCGAGCGTTTCATTGATCCAACCAGCAAGCGACGTATGGAAGTGTTCTACAATCCCGCAACCGGTGAGCGCGATTACAGAGAGACGTAGTTTGGTTCACAAGGTATGGGGGTATTGGGGCCATGGTTGGGCGAATGCCCAACCATGGCCCCAATACCCCCATACCCTGTGAACGCCATAGGCGCGAAAAGTCTACTTACAGATCTGGACAAATTGCATCCAGGATATATAATGTCTGATTATGACCGCTACATGAGAAAAGGATGCATATATGAAGCTAAGCGAAGGGGTTGAGTGGGGACTGCACTGCACCAGCGTGCTAGCAAGCCTGCCGACAAAGGCCACCCTGCCAACAAAGGCCCTGGCCGAATATCACGGCGTCTCGGAGACCTACCTTTCCAAGCATCTTCAGGCCCTTACCAGGGGAGGCATTATTGAATCGGTGCCGGGTCCCAGAGGAGGCTACCGCCTGGCACGCCCAGCCACCGAGATTACCCTGCTGGATGTCGTCGAGGCCATCGACGGGCCAGAGCCAGCCTTCCGCTGTACAGAGATTCGCCAGCAGGGTCCCTGCGCCATAGAATCGTCCGCCTATCACCTCCCCTGCACCATCCATGTAGCCATGGCACGGGCCGAAAAACTCTGGCGCAACGAGCTACGCGCACAAACCATCGCCGATATTGTGGCGCAACTAGACGATAGAGTTCCTCAACGCGTGCAACACCTGGCGGAGAAGTGGCTCTCAGAGCACGTGCGTACAGCCAGCGAAAAAGCCTGACCCACGATTTTCCCGCCTACATATCGCATGCATATACCCAAATGTCTCATCATGTACTTTTGTGTATCTGTTTACCTGCTTAATCAGCCTGAAAAGCCCGCTTAGCCTCTTTCTTTCGCCTCCAAATCTCGCAAAAGCTTCAATTCATCAATAATCTTCGTTCATTCGTTCGTTATATACCACAAGGGAAGCTATAAACTGGTTTTGCAGAAGCAGTGTATCGATTAGCAGAAAGGCAAAAGGAAGACGTGCATAAGCAAGGAAAGCAAGTCTCAGACCATAGTCAGTACACGCTGACCACTGAACTTGAGACCGAACACCTGGTACTGCGCCGCCCCACGCAGCAGGATGGCGAGGTGCTATTTCAACGCTGGCTTGCGGATGAACTTCATCAACCATCGGGAGACGTGCTCACACAGGAGGAGACGCATCAGTGCATCGCTAACGTACTAAGCCATTGGGACCAGTACGACTTCGGCTGCTGGAGCGTCTTCGAGCGTGGTAAACACCAACCAGCGGGGCTCTGTGGTCTGACCCGTACCCAGGACGAGATAGAGCTGACATATTCGCTCACCTCAGAGTATTGGGAGCACGACTTCGCCACAGAGGCCACGACCGCCTGCCTGGCTTATGGTTTCCGCGTTCTGGGGATTGAACGTATCATCGCCCACACCCATGAGGAGAATCCGGCGCTGGAGCGGGCCCTGGCACAAACGCTTGCGAAACTAGGGATGCATCAGCGAGAACATGGCGAGACCCAGCATGTCTACGAAATCACCCGCGCTGAATGGACCTGCCAGCACCTCATACCAGCCTGAGCCACATAGCCTGATAATATTACCTGAGAAAAATACTGGACCCGCCGCGAATGCGACGGGTCCAGTATTTTTCTCAGGTGGCCTAATACATCAAAATTGAGGTGTTATAACTGGTGTGATCATAGATCCAGGCAGCCTGGTCAGTTGGCATATTGACACAACCATGCGTCCCATAATTGGCGCTGGAATTGCCACTGGAGTCGCGGTGGAAATACTGCGTCCCCGGGCCGTAGTCGTTGCGCCACCAGGAGTCGTGCAGGAAGTATCCACCCTCGTGATACATGATCGCGTAGTTGATGGGCGTATCCGCGTAGTAGTAGGGCGACCCCTTAGGATAAGGTGACTTAAAGACAGTCTTAGTCTTGCGCCACATCACCGACCAGAGTCCCGGTACTGCGGGCAGTTCTGGGCGACCCGCCGTAATCTGGAAGGACCTGACCACGACGCCGTTCTCATACAGGCGCAGGGCCTGCTCAGCGAACGAGACGACGATCACCTGTGTTCCCATTAGTTTATAGTGCTGGAGTAGTTGGATATCTGTAGCGTGCGACTGGGTATAGGGCGTCTTGTCGTTGAAGTCGGTCTCAAACATTTGCAGGTGGAAGACCTCATTCTCGACATCTGTCAGGACCTGCTGGTAATCCGCCAGCGTTGAGGCGGTGCTCAACTCACGATCCAGGTCCTCGCCGATGCCCTTGGTCATATACCCCATATCCGGCCAGTAATCCTTGCCATCATATGGGTTGTGATAGACATGCGCGCCACCCCAGTTCGCGACCTCCTGGTGGAACTGCTTGATCTCGTAGGAGGCCTTGCCCATCGTCAGGTCTTTCTGCATCCCCTGTAGATCGCTGTTATAGACCTTGGCAAAGGCCAGGTAGTCCTGAAGATTTTTGACGCTATCCCCTTTTGTATGCAGATCACCGGAGACCTTCTGGTACTGCGTGTTATCAACACCATAGGTCTTAAGCTGCTGCACCTGGGCATCATACTGGTCGACCTTGTTTTTGACCAGTTGCGGGATCAATTTCTGGAAGCTTCCCGCCGCCTGCTCAGTCTGCTTATCAATATTCTTCTCGATCTGGGTCAGTTCCTGCGACTTCAGCGCTTTCGAGATCTCGCTGTAATTGCCATCATACTGCTTCTGGAGCGTACTTGAGTCCTGCTTACTCTCCTTCATCAGATCAATGATATCCTTGAGCGTCTGAAGTTTCTGAAGCGTGGTAGGCATCTGGTTCAGCGTCACCAGCGCCTCTTTCGCATTGGCGCTGATCGCGAGATAATCCTTGGGATACTGCGCCTTCTGCTCCTGGCTCATATTCTGCTGATAAAATTTTGTCAGCGTATCCAGAGGGAAGTTCTGTTTTTGCTTGTTGGCGAGGCTGCTTTGCAGGTGATCGAGGTCGCTTACAGCCTGCTGGCGATAGCGATCGGTCGAGGAGTCTATCAAGCCCTCGGTCTGAATCGAGAGTGCACCGTAACGCTGGGAGAGATTGCGATAGTAGTCATCAACGATACTGGCATCAAAAAAGTTCCAGGGCGCAGAGGAAGACTGGAGGTCCTGCTGCTGTTTCTCAATCGGCTGCAATAGTGTGTCGGGCACGCCCACGCTCTGAGCATGACTCAATGCCTGCTCAAAAGACTTTTGTTGCTGCTGCGCATCCTGTTGCAGATGAGCGTCACCTCCACATGCCGTAAGCAGCCCCGACAACATGCTCATACAGAGAAGGAAGAGAAGTGAGAAGCGCACCCTTTTGCTCGGCCCTTGTGTATGCCTGCGACGATCTCGCGTACTTATAGAAGGCTGGCTGACACCCATAGCGAAGTAGTCCTTTTCAACATCCGCTTCACAATTAACCATATGTTTCCCTACACGCGGATATATGAGAATAAATTCAATTTGCTACACACGTACACAATATATAGAAAGCTATTCAAACGTAATGATACACCTTTTTTGTGATCAACAATACACGGCTAACAGGCATTTACCATGGCTTCAGAAGCGGCTTAATAAACTTGTCTGCTTGCCAAATAGTGCTTACGGTGTATCCCCAAAAAATCCTACAGCCCCGACCAATCCTACAGCCCCGACCAACGCTGCTAAAGCAGCGCAACCTTAGCAGCGTTGTGCCATTGTAACATTCAAACTCGCTATTGTCCACGCATTTACACATAAGTATATATGGAAGAGCATGCTAATTTCTACATGTTAGTAAAGTTTTCGCCCATTCTCTTCCTCACACATCATATACCCTGTGTATGCTAGAGGTAGATATCCATGCATTGATATCAAAACTGACTGTAATAGGAGGTTTTTTGATGTCTAGAAGCGCTTATCGTCTCGGCTTCCAACTCACAATGGCACTACTATTGCTGCTGCCCTTCCTGTTTACAGGGTGTAAAGTAGGCACACGCGAGGATGTGACCAGCAATAGCAATACCGCGAAAAGCAGCACTTCAAACAACAATACATCCTTTCCTGCGGCCAATCCGCTCTTACCCATCAAAACGACCCATCTCACCCTGACTGGTAAGTCCAGCACAGTCCTCACCGATGCACGCGGCTTCGTGCTCTACTATTACACACCCGACACACTCAGCAAACCGGCCTGCACAGGTGGCTGCCTGAAGGCGTGGCCTCCCCTCCTGGTAGATAGCCAGCAGAAACAAATTAGCATGACCACCCTGCCAGGCCAGTTTAGCGTACAGAAGATCTCCGCTGGCAACCAGGTCGCCTACAATGGGCACCTCCTCTACACCTACATCAGCGACACCCATCCCGGCCAGGTGACCGGCAACGGCATCTATAGCTGGTACGCGGTCACCCCCGATTTAAAATAACACCTATATAGGAGGGCAAGCAAGGCAGATGCTTGTGACAAATTTTGTCCGGACATCCAGAGGCCAGTAGGGACCCGGTTTACCGCGTCCACAGGCGATTAATCGCCTGTGGGCGCAGCCCGAAAGATGCTGGAAACACATTTCACGTCACCAAGCGCTTGCCACATCGCAAAAAAAATGGCTGCGCCGAACTGCCATAAATGGCGTTTGGACGCGCTAAAACTGGTCCCCTACCGAAGGGGAGCGCGTTCCTCAATTTCCCAGCAAAGTCATAAATCGAGCGCCTATATATGCTCGTTAATAAGCTCGACAAGGGTCTGCGCGCCGGTACAGATTTGCTGGGCGTCGAGGGCGCCATAGCCCAGGAGCAGACCGTTACGGTCGGGCGTTCCTGTATAGTACTCATCGAGGGTGGGGACATACACATCTCTTGCCGAGGCTTCGCGGGCGATCTCGTATGCGTCCAGGGCGGGATGGAGCGCCAGGGAGACATGCATTCCAGCTTCCAGGCCGCAGAGGCGCGCCCAGGATGCAACGGGAGCAAAGATCTCCGCCAACTGCCTGCGCTTCTCGGCATAGTGCAGGCGCATACGCCGAATATGGCGCTCCAGGTGCCCATCGCGCAGCATCGCGGCCAGCATATACTGTGTGGGCCAGGTGACATGATAGTCAAGCACACGCTTCAAACGGGCGATCCGCTCGCGTAGCGGGGCCGTCGCAACCAGGTAGCCCACCCGCAGCCCGGGCATCAGAACCTTGGAGAAGGTGCCAATGTAGACCACCCTGCCGGCGCGATCCATGCTCGCCAGTGCCGGCAGGGGAGGCGCATGAAAGCGGAACTCGCCATCATAATCATCCTCAATCACCAGGCTATCATTGGCCTCGGCCCACTGCAAGAGCGCGACCCGCCTCACCGAAGAGAGACGCGAACCAAGCGGATACTGATGCGAGGGCGTGACATAGACCAGGTAGGGAGCGGCCTCTCCATTGGTCAGCTGGCTGACGTCCAGGCCATCGTCATCTACGGGTATAGGAACAATATGTAGACCGCTGGCACGAAAAGCATAACGTGCCAGGGGATAGCCGGGTTCCTCCAGGGCGACGGTATCGCCCGGCACCAGGGTCGCCTGAACAATGAGGTTCACGGCCTGTGTGGCTCCCGAGGTAATAATGATATCCTCGGCCTGACAGGCAATGCCACGGGCGCGCCCCAAATAAGCCGCGACCTCTACCCGTAGTTCGAGGAGACCCGCAGGCTCGCCATAGGCATTGGGCGGCACGGCGTGTCCAAGCTGGCGCCAGAGCTCACGCCAGGTCCGCTCAGGGAAAAACTGCATATCAGGCGTACCTGGACGAAAATTTATCGCCTCTCGCGGCACAACGGGACGCGGCAGAAGCAGCGGCTCCACGCTACGCAGCCAGCGCGGCGGCCCGGCAGGACTGGGAAAAGGCGAGCGCTTAAGCAACGAGAGATCTTCGACGACATAGGTGCCCGAGCCATGCCGTCCCTCGATATACCCTTCGGCAAACAACTCATCATAGGCCGCGATAGTAACGGTGCGTGAGACATGTAACAGCAGGGCCAGCGAACGCGTAGAGGGCAGGCGCGTACCCGCAGAGATGCTTCCTTGAAGAATGGCCTCGCGCAATTGTGTCACCAGTTGGCGGTGCAAAGGTTCATTAGCGTTACGGTCGAGGAAGAGCGGCAATTCCAAAATATGAGAGACATGCGAGGTGGTCATACACGTCCTTTCAAGCGATCTGTAGGGTAAACGCAGCAGGCAACATCCGCGAGACCTGGCAGCGCGGCGCGATCATCCCTATCATACTGCCACTCAATGCCTCTTTATGCAATAGGGAAAACCCTTCACTGGTAAGTTGTGCGCAGGATAACGTAGCCTCTAACTATCCATCACGCACTACTAGAGGGAGGCCAAGATCGAGGGTACTCCCAAGCTTCTTGCGAAAATGTACATATCCTGGGCCTACCTCATACCTACGCTCAAAATACCTATCCCAGAGGCTATCTTTACCATGGGTGACACCGGAAGAAGCGGACAGGCTCATGCTCCCCTCGCCCAATAAAGATGCAACTTTGCCGCCCCTCCTGCGTAATAAAAGCTGAGCTGGCAAGTTTTTTTTCTGGTGGAAGCTCATCATCTTCGGGAGAACGCATATGAACTTTATGACCATCATGGCTCAAAACCTGTTTTTATCGATTGCGCTCATGATTTTTATGATCACAATCGTGAGTATTGTGCTTGGTATTTTATTAGAAGTATACAAAGTTAATCTGCGAGCACGCCAACGCATGCAGGAATTGCGCAATGAGGAGCTGCGCCTGCAATTGCAACTGGAACAGCAGCGTGGAACCAGCAGGGGCAAGCCTTCGCGAGATGACCTCCCTCATCCCAAGGAGACCGCGTCCTGGGACGAGCAACCTCAGAGCAACTATGAGATGGGGTACCAGGCGCCGATGCAGTCATTGTAGTAGCGCGCCGCGACGCGCATTTGCCCACGGCTCAAGAGGAAGCGCATCACCGCCTGATCGGGCGTGCGTGGTTGATAGAGCCAGTCTATCTGCTCGCCTGCTACTTCTTTGCGCAGGTGAGCAATGGCCTCCAGCGCCTCCACGTGTGACGCGCCACTACCCGCACTAAAGTAGGCAACGGCGTCGCCAATAGATCCCGCCTGGAGCAACAGAAATGTAACCACGGGATCGACCTCGGAGAGTACGATATCGTCGCTGAATGCGCCTTGAAAATTACTGACGTGCATATTGCTTTCCATATAAACTTCAATACTGCTTTCGAGTTCTCGTATCGCCCATTCGGACTCTCCCGGTGATACGCCAATCTCCTCCTGGTAGCGCTGTATAGCGCGCTGGCGCACCAGCGAGATCAGCCAGAGCGGTGGCAGCGTAAGCTGCGCGGCCACACACGCGTGCGGCTTCTCAAGGGCACGCACCAGACCAGAATGCGCCGCCCTCTGAGAGCCTGCGTCTCTCGGCCTATCACGCGAAGAGGTTACGCGCCGCTCGGGATAAGAAACCGGCCTGGTTTGGCTATTGCTACGGGGTGCGGTATTGCGTTGGACTGACCGCCTATTGCTGGCGCGGCGCGAAATGAGCAAGCCACCCAGGCAGAGCACGCAAAGTAAAAGCACAACATAAAGCATCTCAACAACTCCTCAGAGATATACCGCCAATAAACCATCTACAGTAGAATAGACGCTAACTCTGCCCCGCCCTAAATAAAAATAAGCCGCCACCAACGGCAAGCTGCTCTCCAAACCGCTAGGAACCTGGTTTACCATGTCTCTACCGAAATATTTCTCTCGAATCCAATGCGTCGCCAAGTCGCTGCCAGCGCCGCTTTGCAGGACCGCACGCTGGAAGAGACCTTGCGCCGCTGGCATCTCCGGCAAGATTCCAATACTTATGTTCCGGGTTCTCTTAAGAGGTAACGGAGAGGATGAGAGCTGAGGGATGGCTGGGATCATGATAGATCGACTGGTCGGCCACCAACAAATTGGTTGCGGTACCCAATGGTTCGCCGCTTCCAGGGTTGCGGGCGTAGCGCGGATGCGCGCCACTCGATACTTGCACACGCAAGCGATGACCGGCGCGGAAGCAATGGGCGGTCGGCCAGAGATCAAAGGTCAGGTGCAGTGTCCCGTCTGGACTCCGCGCCGGGTTGCCTGGGGTGACGCGCAACAGGGCATCGCAGACGTTGATCGATATGCCCTTCTGATCTACATCGCAGAGGCGGACAAAGAAGTCGGTATGTTCTCGGTTGGATTGCACGAACAGATCGGCCTGCACGGGTCCAATGACTTCCAGATCCTGCTCCTGCGGTGTGGAGGTGTAGGTCAGCACGTCCGCACGGGTCTCCAACGCGCGATTATTGGTCGGTTGCGCTTTGCCCATGAGCAGTGGGCCAGCCACGGAGGGGGTCGGATCGGCAGGATCGTAGCGATAGTGGTCGGGTTCCGAGACGGCTGGCAGATCAGGAGCCAGTCCGCGCCCCGACTGGAGATGGAAGCGCTGCGCTCTTGCGCCTGGTGGGGGCCAGTCAGAAAGATCTCGCCAAACGCTTGCGCCGGTGACAAAGATACGCACGCGCTCCTTCCGGTATTGCTCGACCTCTCCACGGACCACGGCCTGTAACCAGGGAATAACCTCAGCATGCGAGAAGAGGCTGAGTTCGGGCGAGGTATGCGACCAGGGGCCGATGGTCAGAAACGGACGCTGGCCATGCTCGCGCAGGGTGCGATAGTCGCGCAGTTGCCAGGGCAGAAAGATATCGTACCAGCCAGCCATCAGATGCACGGGCACAGAGATATCCTGAACTGTTTGATCAAAACCACGCCCTTCCCAGTACGGATCGCCCGGCTCGTTGTGTGCAAGCCATTCCTGAAAAAACGCCGCATGCTTGCCTTCAGCAAGCTTATCAAGATCACGCAGGGGGAGGTGCTGGAAAAGTAGTTGTAACCGGCGGCTTGCTGGAAACAAGAGTGACCGGAGCAGGTTCATGTGCTCCTGATGCATGACTAGATCGGTCCAGGAGAGCGTGGCATCCAGGGCATAGGCTCCCCCGGTATAGGTCTGGCTGCGAAACTCCGAAGCGCTTTCCTGGATGGCCATGCCGTTCAAATCCGAACCGGCGTCGCGTGCGATGGCCCATTGCACTAAGCCCAGATAACTACCTCCAGTGGTCAGGAATGAACCGGGATACCAGGGCTGCTGTTTGAGCCAGGCTACGGTGGCCAGGCCGTCATCGTGCTCGTCGAACGGGCTAAGTGTTCCGCCCGAACCAAACGTGCCGCGTATGCTCTGCATCACCACCTGGAAGCCACGCTCGGCGAACAGCCGGCCATACGCCGTGCCAAAGATCCCGCGCCGCCCATAGGGGCTGCGGACCAGAAGCAGCGGGGGATTCTCGACCCCGCGCGGCGCGTAGCGATCCGCCAGCAGAACCATGCCGTCTGGCATGGGTACCTTCAGGTCGCGCTCGGCCAGGACATCATAGGTTTCGGCTGGTGGCAGGTGAGCCATTCTGCTCATAAGACGGCTGAGGATCGTCATGCACGTGGTCCTTTCCTACTCATTTCATACCAACCGGGAGAAAAGAGCAGCCACTCCATCGTGTCTGCCCTCCTCACGATACCAGTAGGTCCTTCTCTCGGCTAAAAAGCGACGGGCAGGGAAGCTACACTCCGTGAGACCAGAGCGTAGTGCCAGGTGACGCTCTCACGGGGAACGCTGAAGCGCAGGTTGGGCATGCGCCTCAGCAGGGTAGTAAAGGCAATGTCGCCTTCTATACGGGCCAGCGGTGCCCCCAAACAGGTATGGATGCCCTGCCCAAAGGCGAGATGCCGACTGATTGTGCGCGCAATGTCCAGCTCGTCTGGCTGCGTAAACTGGCTCTCATCGTGATTCGCCGAACCCAGGAAGGGAATGATGAGATCGCTTTTCTTGATCTGCTGCCCGCCGAGCTCAATATCTTCGGTGGCAAAGCGCGGTCCTGCGATGTTGGCTGGCCCGCTGTAGCGCAGCAGTTCTTCGACCGCCGCAGGAACCAGGCTGACGTCGGTTTTAAGCTTCTCAAGCTGATCGGGATGATCTAGCAACATCAAGGTGCCGGTGCCAATCAGGTTCGAGGTCGTCTCATGACCGGCAAAGATCAGCAGGGTAAGCATCGAGATCATTTCCGCCTCGCTGAGCCGATCCCCTTCCTCTTCAATGGCAATCAAATGGCTGATCAAGTCATCCGCCGGTTGCAGGCGTTTGTCGGCCACCAGGCGCGTGACGTATTCCCCAAATGCGCGCATGTGGGCCGTGGCTTCCGGATCGCGCTTTCCAAAACCCAAACCTCGCGCCAGCGCCTCCGACCAGACACGGATCTGGGCCCGGTCGGCGTGAGGAACTCCGAGCATCTCAGAAATGACATTGATAGGCAGGGGATAGGCATAGTCCTTGATGAGATCCATCTGGCCCTGATCTTGCACGCGGTCGAGCAATTCGTCGGCTATCTCCTGCACGCGGGGGCGTAAGCTTTCTATGTATCTGGGCGTGAAGGCTTTGGACACCAGCAGGCGTAAGCGTCGATGGTCGGGCTCATCGACCGAGAGCATCGTTTTAGAGGTGAAGAAGGTAGGCGCGTCGGAGGTCTCGGGGGTATTGCGCCCCAAAAGACTGTTAACCCCGATGGAGCTGGGGTCCACGGTAAAGTGCGCATGATCTTTGAGGACCTGTACCGCCTCTTCCATGCGCGTGACCGCCCAGGCTTGGCGATCCATTCCCGGGAGGGGGAACGGTATAGGTACAACGGCGCCCATTGACCGCAGCAGCTCGAACAACGCAAAGGGGTTCTCAACCAGTGCAGCGCTATCACCGCTAAATGGATTGAACGCCGCTTCTCCTGGCGTGGTCTGATCCGGGATATTCATAACGATCTTCCTTTCGTTCGTACGCTTCTTTCTCAACGCCTCCTGCCATGCAGCAACACGAACAGAGATGTGTGTTTCTGCATGGCAGGAAGGGTCCGTGAGACTTACCAGGTCACAGGCAAATGCTCAGGGCCAAACGTCAGCGCCTCATCCGCGCGCCAGGGAACCTCCGAGGGCGCAACGGCCAGACGGACGCTTGGAAGCCGGGTGAGTAGCGTCTGCCAGAGGACCTGCAATTCCATGCGGGCGATCTGCTGGCCCAGGCAAGCGTGAATCCCGCGCCCAAAGCTCAGAATGGGTTGCAATTCTCGATCAAAGCGAATCTCACGGGCATCGGGAAACACAGATGAATCATGGTTGGCCGCATGTGGCACAAGGAAGACCACTTCCCCGGCAGGGATCGTGGTCTCACCCAGTTGGACAGGCTCGCGGGTGATTCTTGGCCTGCCATGTCCGATCGGGGTGATACGCAAGATCTCTTCGATCGTATTCGCCAACTGATCTGGCTGCTCAAGGCGGGTCCGTAACTGCGCCACCAGTTCAGGTTGTTGCAGGAGAATGAACGCGGAATTCGTGAAGGTCGTGCTGACCGTTTCAAAGCCCGCCCCAATCACGGCCATGGCAAACCCATACATTTCGGTCTCCGTCATCACCTCGTCCCCTTGCTCTCGGGCCTGGATGAGCAGACCAAGGATGTTATCTCCCGGATTCATTCGCGCCTCTTGGATAATGGGCGTGAGATAGTGCATCAGTTTCATGGCCTGCGCCTGTTTTTCTTGTGCGCTTGCCGTCGTCGAAACCAGCATCCGTGCGGATTCGCGGTAGAGATGTTCCTCTTCCCGAGGAATCCCCAGCATTTCACACAGCACCGTCATCGGGACCTGGATCGCATAGTCCTCAAACAGATCCGCAGGCGGACCGGAACGCTCCATGGCATCCACCAGCGCATGAGTGACCTCGATTACCCGTGAACGCAGCTTATTGGCCGCCGCGACCGTAAAGGCCGGGCCGATCACGCGGCGCAGCTTGTTATGACGCGCATCGGAGACGGCAAAAATCGACGCTGCCGCTGAATTCTCCACTCCGGTGACGCGGCCTGCTTCCAGCCGGGGAACATCTCCATCTGAAGCTCGGATCGCGCCACATTTCGGATCGGCGAAGGCCTGTGCAATCTCCTGATAGCGTGTGGGCATAAACGCATCGCCCCCATGGGGCATATGAACCCGGGCGACCGGACACTTTTGCCGTAGCTGATCATACTCCTCGGAAAGACGCAGGCTATGATCGGCAAATGAAAACGGATATGTGGGAAGCTCTTCTTGACTGGCTTCATTGGTGGGTATCAATTGCTCTTTGCTCATCTGTTTCTTCCAATCTATACTCACTAGTAGCCGCAGATAGCTCGCAGGTTGACTTTTTCGGGTGTTCTCAACAAGAAAAGAAAGCGTGCTCCGCTCATCCAGCACTACATATCCTGGTCATTGGTGGTCAGAGTGAGTTCGGAGAGGTCCTCTTCCTCCTCCACGACAAAGACCTGGGAAGGGCACGCCGCGACCGCCTGCTGCACCTTCTTCAGGAGGTCCAGGGAAGGACGTTCCTGGAGCAGCTCCACGACGCCATCGCTCTCGCGCTGGGTAAACACCTGGCTCGCGGCCAGGACACAGGCTCCACTGGCAATACATCGATTGGTCAATGCTGTTACTTTCATTGCTCTTTCTTTCCTCTCACATAGGTTTTTCCTGAGAATCTTCTTTTAAAGTATACCAGAAGCCTTTTGGTGTTCATGGGCAGCATTGGTTTCCTGGAACGGCGTATATGCTGCCAACAACCGTTGTCGATAGGACAGGAGTTGCTTCGGGCAATTCCAGCCCAGAACCGCGACGAGGCGTTCGCCTGCTTCATAATAGGCCGCGACATCCAGATGGATTGCTTCAACGCCATGAAACCAATCAAGGGCCAGTTTCTCCAGTGCGGCTGGTGAACGTAAATGCACCTTCTCGGGTGCCCAGGTGCCAGCAAGCACCTGTTTGGATAAAGGGGGACGATCATAAGGAAGAGTGTGCTCGGCATGCACCATCATGATCGTTCCCTGAAATCCGAGCCGCCGTAACGTTTCTGCGGTGGTGAGCCCGGCAGCGCCCGCACCGATAATCTCGATCCTGTTGAGATTCCTCATTTCCTGTTTCCTTTGCTATTGCGCTTCTTTCACAGAAAGATTTCCTTCAGTGGAAAGAGCAGCAAACGGGCTGCGATCAAGAAATGGGGAGGTCAGGCGGCGAACCAGCCGCCATCAACGGGGAGAATTGCACCATTGATAAAACTGGCATCTTTGGATGCGAGAAAGGCAATAGCGGCGGCGAGCTCTTCAGGGGTAGAGACCCGCGAGGGAGCGCTGGCCTTGAGAAACGGCATCACCCTGCCAAGACCGGCTTCACTTGGGACACCATTTCCGATACCGATGGCGGTCGCCACGGCACCAGGACAGACTGCATTGCAGCGAATACCGCGTTCTCCATAGTGGAAGGCAATACTCCTGGTCAGTCCCACCACCCCGTGCTTGGCAACGGTATAGGCGGTGCCAGCAGCCCCGCCGCGTAATCCCGCTTCCGATGCGGTATTGACGATACTGCCTCCGCCCTGTTCTAAGAACAGAGGGATCGCTCTCCGGCAGGCCAGAAAGGGACCATTCAGGTTGACGGCCAGAACACGCTCCCATAAGTCCAGGGAGACCTCGGCCGCAGGGGTCATGAGGTCCATAATCCCGGCATTATTGCAGAGGATATCGAGCCGCCCAAAGGTAGACGTGGCAGTGTTCAGCATAGCGTCCACGTCACTCTCTGACGCCACATTGGCGGTACATCCGGTAATCGTTGCTCCCTGTTCCCGCAATTCCGCGACCAGGGCTTGCAGTGGTGCTTCCACGATGTCAACCGCGACCACGGCTGCTCCCTCAGTCACCAGGCGCTGGACAAGCGCGCGACCAATGCCAGATGCGGCACCGGTCACCAGGGCGACCTGTTGCTCAAAACTCATACCTTCTTGCTCCTTATCTGAACATGGCTTCAGGGTGAGAAAAACCGCTGAGGCACATCCCTCAAAAATCGTCATCTCAAGGCATCGACACAAAGTGTATACTGTCCCCAGTTGTCACCTGTGTCCTTTTGGATTATAATGTCACTCAACGACAAAAGTCAATAGGAGAAAAAAGGGGAGTGAATGCCATGGTATCTTCACCACGCGACGAATCGCAGCCAATGAGTTTGCGAGAACGCAAGAAACGTCTGGCTCAAGCCACCATTGAGGAGGCAGCGCTCCAACTCTTTCAGCAAAAGGGCTACGAGCGCACCTCCATCCAGGACATTGCTGATGTGGTGATGATGTCGCCGCGCACCTTTTTTCGCTATTTTGCCTCCAAAGAAGATGTGCTCCTGGAACCCATGCGCGCGATCCAGAGCGAAGGTCTCCGCTTTCTGCAGCACGCTGCGCCAACGGAATCACCGCACGCAGCCCTGCGAGCGACCTTTGAGTACCTGGCACGCCTTCATCAACAGCAGCGGGCCAGTTTTCTGACCCTCTATCACGTGGTTATGCAGGTCCCCTCGCTCGCGTCCATCTATGTCTATGCCCTGATGAAAACAGAGCCATCCCTCTGTGAGGCGCTGTACTCCCGGCTAAAAGCGGCTACAAACCGCCAGGAGATCCGCTTCCTGGTAGCCATCTACATGGCAGCGTTGCGTGTGGCTCTTGAGGAATGGCTGGAGCAAGAAGCGCAGGGAGATCTGGTTTCCTTGCTTCGTGGGTACCTGGACGACTTCTCGTCGCTTTCCCACCATGCTTAGTATTACACAGAAGATGGCCGTTCACAGCGTATATAGAATGACAAGCAAACTATGAGAGAGAAAGGTTTAGGAAGCACGTACGTATGATACAGATCCCCTTTCCATATTTACCATCTCTACCCGAGATCACATTTCGTCATCTCTATGGTCCAGAAGATGCCCCCGCCTATGTCGCGCTCATCGAAGCATGTCGCGAGATTGATGCAATTGATCCTCTCTCCACACTGGAAGAGATCCCGACCGTTGAGGAGATGCGAGCCGATTTTGCTGATCGCGACCCGAAGAATGTGCTCTTTGCTCTGCATGGCGATGAAATGGTCGCCTCAATCCGTCTCTCCTGGTGGACAGAAGCAGATGGCACCTGGCTCTACCTGCATCTGGGTCGGGTTGTTCCACAATGGCGCGGGCGCGGGCTTGGCACGGCGATGCTACACTGGGCGGAGGAGCGTATCCGCGCGCTTGCCAACGAGCATCCTACCAATGGCAAGGGTGTTTTTGGAGCAAACGCTTCGAGTACGGAGAAAACCGCCACAGAACTCTTGTTGAACGAGGGGTATCGGTGCGTTCACATCAATGCCCAGATGGATTTCACTGACTTTCGCAAGCTCACCAAGCCGCATCTGCCCGTGAAGATTGAACGGCGTTCCGTGAGGCCCGATCAACGTCGCTTGATCTGGGAGGCGATTGCTCGTTTTTGGGCTGGAACCTCTTGGGGCGCGGCGGTTCCTTCTGAGGAAGAGTACCAGGAATTTCTCCACCAACCTGATCTCGATCAGACACTCTGGCAGGTGGCCTGGGATCAAGATCAGCCTGCTGGCATGGTTCTTGGGCGGATCTCCATGGGTTGTGGCTATATTGACGAGGTCAGTGTAGACAGTAGGTATCGACGCCAGGGCATTGCCCAGGCTCTCATCCTGTACTTGCTCATTGCCCTGCGCGAACGTGGTGTGCAACGGGTCCGCTTGCACACAGACGCCAACAATCGCCATGGTGCCAGGTCGTTGTACGAAAAGATCGGTTTCTCTGTGGTCAAAGAATTTCCGCGCTATCGCAAACCGCTGTAGTTGGTAGTTGATCGAGCGTAATTCTGACTCTGCACTTTTCCCAGTCTCCTCTAGGAAAAGTGCAAAGGTAGAGTTTACCAACGTAGCTCTTGCAATTGCGCAAGAAGCCGCTTGCGATGCGAGCAATAGGCGGCGTAGTTGCGGCGCTGCTGGTAAGCGATCAACGCCAGGGTCGCTGGAAGATCCAACACCGGTTGGGGCAAGGCGACGAGGCACACCTGAGCGATGCTGAGTGGAAGAGAGGCATACGTATCCAAGCAGGGCACCTCACTGGGCGCGGGCAAGGAACGGGTGGTCGTCGGGCACAAGATCCCCCTCTCTGGTTCAGGCGCTGTCGCCAACGAACCAGGAAATGATGGGCAAGAATGACCATGGTCATGTGATGGTGCCACTCGCGCAAGAAGCGCAAGAAGCATTGAGAATTGCCAAGTAGGCGTGTTTCTTTCCTATGCCAGCCCGCGCGGGCACACCTTGTTGGACCGCGAATTGTATCTGCCGAAAAGCTGGACCGATGACCAGGAACGCTGCCGAGAAGCCCATGTGCCAGCGGGTGCGCCAAGAATTTTTGCACTACCCACCCCAGGGGACGCTTTAGCCAGTGATGCACATGCCATGTTAATCTCCTCACTGTGTCCAAAAACGTGGCGCACTCCTTCCACATCGCGAGGACAGTTCTTCAACATGTCTGGTATGGGCAGCATCAAAGAGGAACGTTGTCACATATCTGACGGTTGAATCGTCTGCTTTGCGACGATCACAAGTGGTGGACGTCTTGGCAACGTCCCACATCACGAGAAAGCAGGAAAGCTGTCCCAAAAAGGACCTTTCAACCCTCTTTCTTTGTAGTGATCACGTTGTGATGATCACAGTAGGCAAACCCCTACTTGAGGTAGGGATACCATGTAGCACCATCCTTGCGTCAAGCGTAAGGAAACAAAAGGAAAAAGGATGTTCAGTATCAAACAGATGATATCGTTGGGGCTTATGCTCCTCATGCTCAGTACCATGGTGGTTTTCACCACAGGAGTTGCCTCCGCGCATACAACTTCTCCATCGCTTGCTGCGGTAAGCTGTCTTGACACAAGTTGCGATGGGAAAAGTCCCATATCTACGGGCTGCGCTGGTGATGGACAAGATATGCATGTGGTAACAAGTAGCGATTTAGGAGGAGGGTTGAGAGCAGATGTTGCCCTTCGCTATAGCGCAACGTGCGGCGCCGCGTGGGCAAAAGTTACGTTTAACGCATCGATGCCATCCGGTCACTACGGAGATGCGGGGATTAAGAGTTCACGTGGTAAGTATTATGATTGTTCCTCGGCGGGCGGCAATGGGTGGGTTTCTCCCGGTCAGACATCGTGCTATACTCCAATGGTGGGTGATTACCACTCATCTGAATCTGCCTATGCTGCTGGCTTTTATTCGACGAACGGCACATGGAAGCAGGTAGCCACCACAGTATCGTATTAGTCCCTCTCTGACATTTCTTGAGTCAAGTGGCTGGCTTGCAAATTTCCAATGCATACCCTTCCCAGGCCGCTTGATGTCAATCCCAACCTTCTGCTGGCGAGCATTGCAGACGTATTCTGCGGATGAGTTATCCCGAACACCAGGATAGTTCTACAGATCCCGTCAGCAGCATGGTGGGATTGACAAACAACGATCAATGCTCTGGCACCTCAGTGGCCTGTGTACACCGTGGTGATGGTACCCCCCCTCGGGACCGGCTTTCCCTGGATGAACTCGGCGCAAAAAAACTTGCCACACCCTGTGCCAGCTTCAGTGGAGTGTCACAACAGGGTGATACCAAAGAGACCCAGCACCTGGACAATGAGATAGGCAATGCTCAGCAGGCTAACGGTAATCGTCAGGCCATAGGCCAGGATATTGAAGAACCAGCCATTGGTGTGCCTCCCCATCAGGCGCTTATCGTTAACCAGGCGCAAGATCGAGAAGAGGATGATCGGCAGCAGCATACCGTTGAGCAGGTAGAGGTTGAGTAGGATCTGCACCACGGGCAAATTGGGAAGCATCGCGATTACGACGCTGATCAGAATCAAGGCCGTAAAGAGTCCCCAGAAGACGGGCGCCTCGCGCCAGCGCTTGCTGACCCCATTCTCCAGGCCCAGCGCCTCCGTAATAGAGTAGCAGGTGGAGAGCGGAATCACTCCTGCCGCGAGAAAAGAGGCGCCCAGCAGGCCCAAAGCGAAGATATCAGTCGCGAAGTTGCCTAGAAA
The DNA here is from genome assembly GCF_000178855.1 of Ktedonobacter racemifer DSM 44963. Lineage (GTDB taxonomy): Bacteria > Chloroflexota > Ktedonobacteria > Ktedonobacterales > Ktedonobacteraceae > Ktedonobacter > Ktedonobacter racemifer. The sequence goes on from NZ_ADVG01000003.1 coordinate 1,090,809, forward strand.
GGGGGTCAGAGACTTCGCAGCATCTGCTGCGTCCGCAAGGATCACGCCCTTGCCTCCGCTATTAGCAAACAGGGTCGCGGCAGTGGCGATAATGATCACGGAGGCGACGACATTGGAGAAGATGGCAGAACTGTAAACATCGACGCGCTCATGGTTATACTCACGCATACTGACTTCGCGCTCAACTACCGCGCTCTGAACATAGATCTGCATATAGGGGCTGATCGTGGTTCCCACCGCCGTCACCAGCATCAAGAGATAACTGCTATTCAACTGCACCGTGGGGACCAGCGTCCCGTGGAGCACCTGTCCCACATTGGGATGCGCCATAAACGCGGCCACGAAGTAGGCCAGAAAGACCAGGGTCAGGGCTAGAAAGACCTTCTCCACACGGGCGTATGACCCCTTGACGACCAGCAGCCACAGGAGCAGGCCCGCGCAGGGCGCGCTTATCCAGGCCGGGACATGAAAGAGATTGAGCGCAGCGGCGATGCCAATAAATTCAGAGACGATCACGCCACTATTGGCAAGCAGAAAGGCCAGCATAATCAACGCCGCCAGGCGCAGGGGAAAGTTCTCGCGAATGAGGTCCGAGAGGCCCTTGCCGGTGACCGCGCCCATGCGCGTGCACATCTCCTGCACGACAGCCATGCCCAGGGTCAGGACCACCATGACCCAGATCATAGAATAGCCGAACTGAGAACCCATGCTGCTATAAGTATAGATGCCGCCCGCGTCATTGCCCGCGCTCGCGGCGACCAGCCCCGGCCCCAGCATGCCCAGGTAGCGCAACCAGCGGAAAGGCCTGCGCACCCGCCCTCGCCTCAGAGTCTTTCTACCTGTTTCCTTCGGCTGGGAAACCGCCATCACCAAATTTTTCTGGATATCCATTGTCTTCACCTCCTGAATGATGCGCTCGCTTACGTACGCGCCTACGCGTTTGGGTTCGCATAGGGCAACGCATACACACTTCCGGCGCGTATGCATAGGGCAAACTCGTAGGCAGCACATAAGTAGCGCTCGCTTACTTGCGGAGGGGTAGAGGTACATTCGTTGAGGACTGTACCACCCCAAGCTTCTCGCTTCTTACCGGATTATTGGCCACGGCAAGCGCGATAGTGAGGTGATAGCGGGGAAATATCGAGAGGGTGATAGATCGTGGCTACCAGTTCAGATAGGCGTCTGCCATGGAACAGATGATAACCTCCATAGCTTGCGGAGGTTTGCCAGGGTCACCGTCCATACGGACTTTTTTTCTCCTCTTCATACTGGCGCGCCTGAGGCACGCGCTACTTGTTTCCATTGGCAAAAGAATGCCTGCACGCATCCACTGGACACAAAACGTTCCAAGCTCATCATAGCTATGCTTCCCACAAAAAGTCAAGGGCTTTCGGACGAATAGGCAATAGTAGCGAAGCCAGTAAAAAGGCGATACGGGAGAATTTCTTCCTGTATCGCCTTTTTACTGGCTTCGCTAAGAGGATGAGAGCGCTAGCCCTTCAAGCCAGTGGTACCGGCAATGCCCTGTACAATCTGTTTCTGGAAACAGAGGAAAACAATCAAGACCGGAATACCGCCTAGGAGAGCAGTAGCCATAATCTGCGCGTAGCGAATACCAAACGAGGTCTGAACGGTCGCTAACCCCACCGGTAGGGTCATCATATTGTTGTTGGAGATAACGATGAATGGCCAGAGGAAGTTGTTCCACGAGATCACAAAGGTAAAGATGGCAACGGCGGCGAGGGCAGGCCTGGCGAGCGGCATCCAGATGCGCCAGTAGATGTTCAGGCGGCTGGCGCCATCGAGGAGAGCCGCCTCCTCGAACTCAGCAGGAATGCCATCGAAGTATTGTTTAAGGATGAAGACCGCCACGGGCGAAGCGATCTGGGGCAGGATAATTCCCCAATAGGTATCGACCAGTCCGAATGACTGCATTTCGGTAAATAGCGGCACAATCAAGATCTGACCCGGGACCATAATACCCGCCAGGATCACCCAGAACACGATGCGGTTTCCACGGAAGGGGATGCGCGAAAAGGCAAAGGCCGCCAGGCTCGCCAGGAAGATAGTCAGCAGACTGATCAGGCCAGAGGTCAAGGTGCTATTGAAATACCAGCGCCACATCTGGCTGTTTGCCAGCGTACTGGTAAAGGCATCCAGCGTGAAATGTGAAGAGAGCCAGGTGATTGGGATCGTTGTCGTTTCGGTCTCTGGTTTCAGGGAGGTATCAATGGCCCAGAGCAGAGGCAGAATCCAGAGAAGCGCTAAGAGAACGAGGAGCACAAAAGATGCCCAGTAGGCAAGCTTATTGGCGCGGCGATAATCATAGGGCTGCCTCGTCGTGCTATTTTCCTTGCTAACAGCTGGTTGTACACTCTGTATGGCCATCAGGCATCCCTCCTTTGACGGTTGAGCAGAGCAAACTGCCCCAACGAGACCAGTAATACCAGAATAAAGAAGACATAGGACATCGCGGAGGCGAGACCCATGCGAAATGAGGTGAAGCCGTTTTCATAAATGTATTGAATGATCGAACGGGTGGAGAAGTTGGGGCCACCGCCCGTCAAGAGGTAGGTCTGCGTAAAGAGCTGTAATGAGGCGATCACCTGCAAGATAACAATCAAGACGGTCGATCTCCTGAGGAGCGGAATGGTGATCCAGCGAATACGTGACCAGGAGCCTGCTCCGTCGATATTAGCGGCTTCCAGGAGCTCGTGGGGAATCTGTTGCATGCCCGCGAGATAGAGCACAAAGTTAAAGCCGACGGTCCACCAGGTGGTGAGAATGACGACAGCGATCATCGCCACGTGGGTATCTGTCAGCCATGGGACCTCTTTTAGTCCAAGGGAGGTCAGAGTTCCATTGATCAGGCCGAAGCCGGGTTGGTAGAGCCAGCTCCAGATCAATGTGACCACCGAGACGGGCAGAATGAAGGGCGCGAAGAAGATGGTACGGAACAACGATTGGGCCGGAATAGCGCGATTCACCAATAACGCCAGGAGCAAGGCGATGATCACCAGGACCGGTGTGCTGATGACGGTAAAAACAATGGTTGTCCACAGCGAGGACCAGAAGGCCGGATCACCTATGAGTTCCTGGTAGTTTGCCAGGCCTAGAAAATTGGAGACCCCTTTGCCGCCGATGGTCCAGTTAAAGAAGCTCATCCGAAAGCCGAGAATGACCGGCCAGACTAAGAAAACGACATAAATAAGTAGGAATGGAAGCACAAAGCCAAAGCCCACCAGGTCGATACGGCGGCGCTGAGCCTTTTTGCTCTCAATCTGCTGCTGGCTCGGCGTTCCTACGCTCACGTCTCTTTGTATTGATACGTCCGACATCGTTTCTCCTCTCATTGACTACAGTGTCAGCGGGATTCCTTCCGCGTGAGATAGCTGTGCGCACACGGTTAAAATGGCGGCGTAATTTTCAGTAGCTTATTGATTGCGCCCGTAAACTGGTCCAGAGCTTGTTGTGGTGTGAATTGTCCAGCCAGAAGGGATTGGAAGGCCGATCCAGCCTGAGTCTCCAATTCAGAGGCGGAGCCGCTAAACCAGGCAATGGGATCAACGACCGCGTGAGCGGCTGCATCGGCATAGTTCGACTGTGGTTGGAGTTGTTTATACTCTGTGCTATCGGTGATGGGCAGATAGGCGGGGATATGGCCTCCCTGAGCCCAGGTCAGGCTGTCTTTCAGCATAAAGGCAATAAACTCTAGCGCAGCCTTGCGCTGCGCCGGATCAACCTGTATCTGGTGTGGAAAGATGAACGCGTGTGAATCAGCCTGGGCGCGATTCAGATCAAAGACTTTAGGGAGAGGTACCATGTTAAACTTCAGATTTTTCTGGGGTAAGAATGTGGAGACCTCCCACTCGCCATTCCAGTGAAAGGCAGCCTTCCCGCTACCAAAGGCCGCAACTGCGCCAGCATAATCTAGCGTGGAGGATGCCACCTTCTCTTTTTGCGTGAGATCGGACATGAATTGGAGCGCCTGGATGGCCTTGGCATTGTCTATCGTTAATTGACGTCCATCCGCTGATAGTACCTCGCCTCCGAGCTGTGAATAGAGCGAATAGAAGATACGCCAGGGAGTAACATCCTGCGTATCAACCGCCAGGCCTAAATAATTGGTGATTTGCCTGGTACGCTTAAAGGCATCCATGACGGCCTCCGCCCCTTCCAGCGGTTTGAGCGTACCATCAGCGTTCAGCAAGCCAGCTTTTGCGCAAATATCCACGTTGTAATACATCACAAAGGGATGAGTATCCAGTGGAATCGCGTACAGCTTGCCGTTATACTGCGCCCGCTTCCAGATATCGGGGAGGAAACGATCTTCGGTAATGCCTACCTTCGCTAACTCGTCCAGATCAAAAGAATCGAGCAGATTGTTTGCGGCATAGAGCGGTACTCGCGTCATATGCGAGACGCCCACATCGGGAGGACGTCCCCCCGCCGCGGCCATCGCCAGTTTGGTATAGTATGGCGCACCCCATGAGAGCGTGACCGCCTCCAACTGGACATCTGGACGGGATTTGCGGAAGTTATCTTCCATCTGCTCCATACGCACACCATCACCACCGCCGAACAGGTTCCAAAAGGTGAGACTGGCGCCTGCGCTGCCTGGAGTCGCACAGGCATTAAGCGCCGCAAGCGCGGCACTCCCTCCGATACCTAGCGCGACCGCGCGCTCCAAAAAGTGGCGACGAGTCATGCCTTGTGCGGGTGTAGGCATTGTCGCACTCGGCAACCGCCCATCCTGCTCTGAGAACATAACTATTTCCCTCCTGAGGTCTTGCACAACGACGTGCATGTGATCCTACATCAAACGATGACAAAACGATACTGATGGAATACAAAAAAAGCCCTGGCTTCCATACGCCGTGCAAAATGCTTACACGGCGCTAGAGCACCAGGAGGATAGGTGTTAATGTTAGCCGAGCAATATATGTAACCCATGCAAGAGAGCTAGAATGTGTGCGCGCGCCAGACTGGCGATGGGGAAAGGCAGGTACATATCCATAGAAAGGATGGCGAGGAAAGGATGATTTCACAGCAGTGTGTCCTTTCTAGTTTTATCGTCTACGATATCTGGTTATATATCAAGCCAATAAATGAAAACTAGGAAGAGATGCATCAGGGTCAACACCTTTGTTAATTTATTTGCAACGTTGCAAACATAACATATAAAATTTATGCTTGTCAATAGTTTGCGCGTACATTTACAGAGATGAGGGAAAAAGATGGATGGCAAGCTAAAAGTTGGAGGAAGTACCTAAAGGTTTAGCGTTTCATGGTACTCTCGCGGATGACCAGGTGGCAAGGCACTTCAACGCGCTCAGGTGGCCCATTGCGTGTACCATGGATACGACCAAGTAGGAAGGCAACCGCCAGGTCACCAATCCTTTCTTTGTCAGGCGCGATAGTCGTAAGCGCAGGGACGGCATAGCGACTATCTTCGATATCATCAAAGCCGACAACTGCGATATCTTCAGGCACGCAATAGCCTGCCTCATAGACCGCGCGCAAAACGCCTAGCGCCAGGTGATCATTAAAGCAGAAAATCGCGTCAGGGGGCTCATCCAGCGACAGCAAATAACGCATGGCACGCGCGCCGGTGCCGCGGCTATACACAGGCAGACCACGAATAATCAGGTGAGGATCGATGGGCAAGCCTGCCTGTGTGAGCGCTTCAGTATAGCCACGCAGGCGGAGGCGAGAGGTTTCGGTCTCATGTGCGTTTGTCTCCTGCATCCCAAGGGCCGCAATGCGTCGCCTACCTGTGGCAATGAGATGCTGGGTTGCCGTACGAGCAGCAGAGACATTATCATAGGTGACGTGATCGTAAGGTACATCATAGATACGATCACCCAGCAGCACCACGGGGACCGAGCCTACGCGCGGCTGGAGATCTTCTGGCTCCAGGGCCAGGGGACTCAGGATAACCCCATCAATCAAATGAGGAGTTAAGCCCTTGAGCACGGCTCGCTCGTTGTCGCGTTTCCCCTGCGTATGATCGATAAGCACGGTATAATAGCGTGTCGCGGCTGCGCTGATAATCGCATTGGCGATCTCGGAGAAATAGACATTGCTGATGTCAGGAATAGCAAAGGCCAGAAGTTGTGAATGGCCTTTACGTAAGTAGCGGGCGGAGAGGTTTGGCTGATATTGCAGTTCTTCGATGGCCGCCTTGACGCGTTCACGCACTTCAGCAGTGACGTAGGGGTAATCATTGACGACATTTGAGACAGTGCGGATTGAAACCCCAGCTTTGCGGGCAACATCCTTTAATGTGGCGACCAAGGAGCACCCCATTCTTTAATTTCAGCGAACTTCTTCTCCGAAAACCCTGAGCGCGCTTGTCCCCGAATGGGGGGAGCGCTAGTCACGAGAGTGACGTTGGGTTTCGGAATAAGATTGAAGAACCATGCCGCAAATAGTAGCACCTTAACTGTACAATTGTCAACAGAAACACATTTTACTATCGCACAGCTATTGACAAAAGATAAATAGATAGAGTACGTTATTTGCAACGTTGCAAAGATGATTGCAAAGCAGCAGTGACCGTGTAGTGCTAGAAGGAGCTAGTTCTTGGCAAAGATACATGTTGATATGGCTCGCAGCCTTGGTACTGTCGATCGTAAGATCTTTGGAGGTTTCGTTGAGCATTTAGGACGCTGTATATATGGGGGCATCTATGAGGAAGGCTCTCCATTGAGTGATGAGCAGGGGTTCCGTAAAGATGTCATGGAGGCAGTACGTGGTCTCCAGACCCCCATCTTACGCTGGCCCGGCGGTAACTTTGTGAGCGGATACCATTGGGCAGATGGGATTGGTCCCGTTGAGAAGCGGCCGCGCCAATTGGAGTTGGCCTGGCATTCGGTGGAGTCTAATCGCTTCGGTACCGATGAATTTATGGAGTACTGTCGGGTACTGGGGGTTGAACCCTATCTGTGCGTCAATATGGGCTCGGGGACGATGGACGAGGCGCGGGCCTGGGTTGAGTACTGTAACGGTACTGGTGATACCTATTGGGCGAACCTGCGGCGGCAGAATGGACATGAGGAGCCGTACAACGTTAAATACTGGGGCCTGGGGAACGAGATGTATGGCGCCTGGCAGATAGGTCATCTCAGCCCAGAGGATTATGTCAAAAAGGCCATTGAGTTTGCCAAGGTCATGAAATGGACCGACCCGAGTATTCAACTGGTGGGTTGTGGCGAACAGGGATGGAACGCGTGGGATCGCGTTGTGATCGAGGGATTGGCTCCCTGGATAGATTACTATAGCATTCATCTGTATACTGGCAGCGCTAACCACTATAGCAATGTATTTTCGCCTGCGCTCGCCGAGTTGGCGATTAAGAGCAGCCAGGCTCTCATCGAAGCTGCACGCTTCACGCAGAAGATTGAGCAGCCTATTTATATCGCATACGATGAATGGAATATCTGGTATCGCCAGCAGACAGCCGATAGTCGGCTGGAGGAGCAATACACACTCTCCGATGCCCTGGCTATTGGCGTCTATCTCAATACCTTCATTCGACATAGCGATGTGGTCAAGATGGCGAACCTGGCCCAGCTTGTGAACGTAATTGCACCTATTTTTACCAGCCCTGAAGGCCTCTTCTTGCAAACAATTTATCATCCTCTACGCCTGTATGCTGAACAGACGCAGGAGATTGCACTGGATGTGTATGTCGATAGCGAGCAGATGACTTTGACCGCTGAGCAGCAGCGATCGCCCTGGGGGCAGCAATTTGCCGATCTGGGACCCTTTAAACTACTGGATGTGACCGCGACGCGTGATGAAGCTGGCAAAGTACTCACCCTGGCTGTGGTCAATCGCGATAGCGAGCGAGCACACGAGACAACAATCAAACTGGCCGAAGAGACCACCATCACTGAGTTCACAGCATATGAAGTGAACGGGCCTGAGGTCGGTAGCCTGAACTCGTTCACGGAACAGACCGTGGTTGCCGCGCAGGAGCGTATACTGGAGGCTCCTGGGTCCGTGCGAACGCTGAGCTATACCTTTCCGGCGCATTCGTTGACCGTGTTGCGCTTGCAACTTGCGTAGGTAGAGGGCAAAAGTGGTGAATTCACATAGGGTCCATGCAAGCATGGACCCTATGTGAATTCACCATTTTGTAACTCATTCTTTCTCTAATCAGCTGTAGAAGGCGGACTAGAGCGTATTGAAGAGCATACCGCCCTCAGCATAGATCTCTGATCCTACCACGAAGGAGGAGTCGGAGGACGCAAGAAACAGGGCGACCTTCGCGATTTCTTCAGGACGTCCCAACCGCTTGACTGGAGATCGTTGCGCAATCTGTTGCGTAAAAGCCGCATATGCCTCTGGCGGCAGTCCATCTAGGATTGGCGTCTCGGTAGGGCCAATGGTAATGGTGTTGACACGAATGCCACGCTCAATCAACTCAGCGGAGAGAGTTCGCGCGAGGGAGTGGATTGCGGCTTTGCTTGCCGAATAGACTGAACTGCCAGGTATCGCCATGTGGGCGTTGATGGAGCCATTGATGATGATCGATGCATTCTCGTTGAGAATCGGTAGAGCTTTCTGAATAGTGAAATAGGCTCCTTTGAAATTGGTGTTGATCACCGTGTCAAAGTCTTCTTCTGTCACTTCCTCAAGCGCTCCCGTTCTGACAATGCCCGCGTTGACAAAGAGAATATCCAATCTGCCAAATGTCTCATGTGCCTGAGCGATCAACTGATTGATATCACTGAGCTTCGAAACATCTGAGGGAACCGCCAGTACGTTCTCTCCCAGCTCTCTCGCGGCTGCTTCCAATGTTTCGCGGTTGCGCCCTGAAAGCACAACTTTTGCTCCTTGCGCGTAAAACTCTCTCGCAGTTGCCAGGCCAATTCCGCTGTTACCACCTGTCACTAACGCAACTTTTCCCTGAAGTGAACGCATAACGTTATCCTTTCGATAAAGAAGAGCGAATAGTTACATGCATGCATGAATGTGATGCTGTTTTCTATTCCCTCTGAGAATGTTTTGTGAAATGAGCACTCTTCTCAATTTTCTTCAAAGAGAGCAGAAAAAGAGACAAGAAGAATCAGGTCATCAACGAACCAGAAGATACGAACAACTAGCTCGCAATGCCCTCCTATGGTATACTACAAACGGACGACAATCCGTTATGAGGGCATTATACGGACGACAATCCGTTTTGGCAAGAGGTCAAAGGAGGATTTGAGTGAATCATCGACGAGAGAAGGTAACGGAGCAGAAGCAGAAGCGTGAAGAACGCCGTGATGCCCTGGAGAATCGGCAGCAGCTCCTACAAACAGCGGAGGCGCTCTTTTCCAAACGAGATATTGAGGCAGTTACGATGACGGAAATCGCCAAAGCGGCTGGCGTTGGCCAGGGAACGCTTTATCGCCATTTTGCCCACAAAGGGGAGCTTTTAGAAGCGTTGCTTTCTCCCCATTTCGAGCGCTTTCAGGAAGAGGCGATTGCTAATTTTGGATATGAGCAGGCGGCTACGCAACCATTGCAGCTTATTTATCTCTTCCTCATTCATTTTGCGCACTTTATTGAAGAGCACACCGCATATCTTCAAGCCCTGTATAGAGCGTATCAGGCTCAAGGAGGTCGGAGTTTTTATCAGTGTGCTGGACACCAATGGAATAAAGAACGGGTTAAATACTACTTGCAGAACGCTGTTGGGGTGGGCGCATCTAGTGCCGACTTGGATAGTGACTATCTTGCTGAGTCTTTGCTGGCGGTCATCCAGGTAGATCTCTATCTCTATCAACGCCACACGCTCGATTGGAGTGAAGAGCGCATTGTGAACGGTCTTGCGCAATTGCTTGAGGGTCTGGCAAAACATTCGCTCCATCTTCCGGAGCAGATGGTGGGTCGCAAGATGTGAGTGCTGAGGAAAGGCGTCAGCGCTCACCCAATGGTATTCCTAATAAAGAAGGTTCGCAAGCGGGGTTGCCCTCGCTTGCGAACCTTCTTTCTTGAAGCATTTAGGCTTGAGTACGGCTAGCAGCTTTCTTCTCGCGCTGGGCTTCTTTTTTTTGCTTATTTGATTTGGGTGCAGCTTTCTGCACTTTCTTCTGCTCTTTGTTTGCCATGAAAAGGACTTCCCTTCTTTTTCTAGAGAAAAATCATACGCCGTTGCAATGGACATGCCGTCGTTCAATTCCTTCGGAGTCTTATCTTCCTCTATCTAGTCTATCATAGGCTGTATAGAGGAAGTGTTGAGTTTAAGAACCAAAAAGAGATGCGTTTCCAATCTCAGCATTCTCAGTCAAGGCTTTTACTCTGGATGGGTCATAATTAAGCACACTCTTTTAAGTATGTCAATCAAGGTCTTCATCTCTCCCTTTTGCCCTCATCTGTTTTTATTTCTGGATCGTGTTCTAATTGATAGATGAACATTTACATACATCTATCAGATATTGTTAAGATTTTCCATATCGAGAGGTGAAAAATATGCATTTGGTTCTTGCAGCAGCACTTAACCCCGGCGGTATTATTGCATGGATCGTTATTGGTCTGGTGGCCGGCTGGCTGGCTGGCGTTGTCATGCCAGGCAAAGGCTATGGCCTTATCGGTGACCTTGTCCTGGGTCTAGTAGGCGCTTTGCTCGGTGGCTTCATTGTTGGCCTGCTGGCACCCGATGCAACCTTTGGTTTCTGGGGAAGCCTGCTCGTTGCTCTGATTGGTTCCTGTATCCTTGTCGCGATCTTGCACGCCGTGACAGGGCGAAGAGCATTATAAATAATCAAGAAGAATGAAAGAAACAGGACCCAACGGATGTTGGGTCCTGTTTCTTTCATTCTTCTTGATTAATCAGTGTGTATGTCTATTGGGCATTGTGTACAAATATGTGTCGTAAATTTCTTATCTTTCGCCTGTGTCTTCTTGTTGGAAGAGCTCTTATACTGTAGAGACAAGATGGGTTGCTTGCTTTTCTGGCTAGCTTTTATAGAGGCATCAGAGACATATTTCTCGACTCACCTGGCAAACACTTATCTTTTCTGTGAGAAGCGGAGAGCGTTTCAATCGCCAATGATGTCGATGGGTCTCTTCCTCCTCCGCTTGAGGGATGGTCTGTATACGTGCAAACCCGTATACTGGCCATCTCTTTTTGCTTTGTCAACGGACCACCCAACTGGTCTGTTCTCCGATGATGCTCGCTAAAAGCGCGTACTCTATACTCTGTAAGGGAATATCATGAAGAGAACCAGGCTAACACTGTCAGCGCAACAGGGGGAGCGGCCGTTGCGCGAAGGAAATCATACTCAGTATCGACCGTGCCCGCCTCTCATTGTCTAGAGAAAGCAAGCGTTTCTCCTCGCAACCGTCGCACGTCGCGCATGGGAGAAACTCCAAAGAGGCTTCTGTACTCGCGATTGAAGTGGGAGGCGTCCTAGTAGCCGACACGATAGGCCGCTCCTTGAGCGTCGAGGTCTTCACCCAGCATCAGGCGACGAGCTTCCTGGAGCCGTAACTGTTTCTGGAATTGCAAGGGACTCATTGCGGTCACGGCCTTGAAGTGGTGGTGCAACCCTGAGACGCTCATACCCAGTCCCCGCGCGAGGTCCTCGATGTGCAGTGGCTGGTCGAAGTCCTGGCGAATACGTGTGACTGCTCTGGCAATGTTAGAGGTGTATCCTCCCATCATCGTCAGGTGGCGGAGCCGACCACCCTGCTCACCCATGAGAAGGCGATAGACGATTTCCCGTGTAATCAATGGCAGCAAGACCGGTGCTTCGGCAGGGGCATCCAGGAGTCGGACAAGCCGCACGGCAGCGTCCAACACATTTCCATCCAACAAACTGACATCAATGGCTCTCGCATCCGCCTGCTTTCTCGGAGAGGTGTACCCCGCCTCCAGCAGAACCGAACTCACGATGGTGGGAGGGAGTTCCAGGCACAAGCTCAGGTAGGGCTGGGCTTTCGAGGCTTCCAGAACCTGGCTGATGCTGGGAAGCTCGATGGTGGTCAGCAGGTAATGCCAGGGATCGTAGCGATAGCGGGTCTCGCCGAGCAGAACCTCTTTGCTACCCTGAGCAATCACGCACACGGATGGCGTGGACACCCCATACAACAACCCCGAAGGCTTGGAGGCACAGGCCAGATGCAACCCTGAGAATGGCTGGATCACCCCATCTTCGTGGATGACCCGCGAAACGCGCTCAAGCAGCTCCTCGTGGTTGGCCTGGATTCGTTGGGCTTAGCGCTCTACAGGCTTGTGGATCATAGTATTCATCGGGACCTCTTCTCTTGTTGCGCGCGCTCGCATCCGCAAGATTTGCAGAATCAGACAATCATTTGCGACAATCATTCTATCACCCAGGGCTTTGGTGCGTCTATACTATTCCCAGACAGAGCATATGCCGCTCTGCTTTTGCAGGTATGCTGGAATTTTGTTCAAGAACAGAGCCGGTGGCGAACCTGCATGGTGTACGGTCTCTCATGGTGTTCCCTCAGACACCGCAGCCATGGATCAGCGCACGGCCATGAAGGTCATGGTCCCGCGAAGGTAGGACCAGCATGAATGAATGAGGAGAAAAAAGATGTCTGAATCTCAAGAACAAACGCCTGTCCAGGAGCTCAGGCGACGTTGAGGGCAGAAGAGGTGCAGAATTCGCCAATCATTTGCAACGATTCTTCTATTGCCTTGCCTTTCCGGGGTCTACACTATTCCCGGACAACGAACATGCCTCGCTCCGTATGCATATGCAGGCATGGTGGAGGAATGAAACAATAGATATCAAACGAAATGGCTCACACCCTTCTGGCAAGGGACCAGCCGACTATTTTACCGGCACGGTCCGCATCGATTCCCCGTTTGAGGCACCCGATCCAGCCCGTGTGGGTGGTGCCAGTGCACGTTCGAGCCTGGCGCTCGGACCGCATGGCATAGTCATCCGCTCGGCCAGACGCTGATCGTTACGGCTGGCCTCGGTCGGGTCCAACGCTGGGGGGAGCCGATCCAGGAGATTCGCCCTGGGGACGTGATTTGGTTTGAGCCAGGGGAAAAACATTGGCACGGTGCCACACCAACCACGGCTCTGACCCATATCGCCATTGCCGAACGGCTTGATGGGAAGACCACCGATTGGATGGAGAAGGTCAGCGACGAACACTACCACGCTTGATCAAGGAGGGACAGCTCTATGAGTACAAATATCGAAGGAAAAGTCGTTGTCATCACGGGAGCCAGTAGCGGGCTAGGAGAGGCGACGGCCCGGCATCTCTCCGCCGGGGGTGCTACCGTCGTGCTGGGAGCGCGGCGCACCGAGCGCATCCAGGCACTGGCCAACGAACTGAACGGCGATGGGGGCAAGGCACTTGCCTCCAGACCGATGTCACCGACGCCAATCAGATGAAACGCCTGGTCGATGCAGCCGTACAGACCTATGGGCGCGTTGATGTCATGATCAACAACGCCGGGCTCATGCCACATTCGCCCCTTGAGCGCCTCAAGGTCGACGACTGGAACCGAACCATCGACGTGAACATCAAGGGAGTGCTCTACGGCATTGCGGCAGCGCTACCGTATATGAAACAGCAAAAAGCTGGCCACATTATCAATGTGTCCTCGGTGGCTGGTCATAAGGTTCGTCCTGGAAGCGCGGTCTATGCGGCGACCAAGACAGCCGTGCTGGTGATCTCCGAAGGGCTGCGCCAGGAAGTCAAACCCTATAACATCCGCACGACGGTGATCTCGCCGGGCGCGGTGGCCACGGAACTGCCCAACAGCATCACTGAGCCGGATATTGCTGAAAACGTTCAGAAACTCTATGAAGAAATGGCCATTCCGGCTGACTCCTTTGCGCGGGCCGTCGCCTTTGCCATGAGCCAACCCGACGACGTGGACATCAATGAAATCTTGTTCCGGCCCACAAGCCAGGAGCTTTGAGGAGAAGCAAAAAGGAGAACTACCAATGTCAGCTATTCCATCGGTCAGCCTCAATAACGGGGTGAAGATGCCCCTCTTGGGGTTTGGCGTCTTCCAGATGCATGACGCCGAAGAATGCGAACGCAGCGTCTACGACGCCATCCGCACCGGCTATCGCCTGATTGATACTGCGGCTTCCTATGGCAATGAAGAGGCCGTCGGCAAAGCCATCAAGCGGAGCGGTGTGCCAAGGGAAGAGCTGTTCGTCACCACCAAGCTCTGGATTCAGGATGCCGGAGACGAGCGCACCAGGCCAGCGTTCGAGCGATCGTTGCAGCGGTTACAACTGGAGTATCTGGATCTCTACCTGATTCACCAGCCCTTTGGGGATGTATATGGCGCGTGGCGCGCGATGGAGAAGTTGTACCAGGAAGGCCGGATACGCGCCATCGGGGTCAGCAACTTCCAACCCGACCGGTTGATGGACCTGATGGTGCATCACCACGTCGTTCCTGCCGTGAATCAGGTTGAAACCCATCCGTTCAATCAGCAAATCGAAACCCAGAAATTCTTGCAGGAAAACCATGTTCAGGTGGAATCCTGGGGACCGTTTGCGGAAGGCAAACACAACATTTTCGAGAACGAGTTGCTGCGTTCCATCGCAGGCAAGTATCAGAAAACCGTGGCGCAAGTCATTCTGCGCTGGCTGACCCAGAGAGGGGTCGTGGTGATTCCCAAATCAGTCCGTAAGGAACGAATCGTTGAAAACTTCAACATCTTCGATTTCTCGCTTCACCCGGAAGATATGGCGGCGATGAGGACGCTGGACACCAAAACCAGCAGCTTCTTCGACCACCGTGACCCCAACGCCGTGAAGAGATTGGGCGAAGCAACACGTCCGACCTAAACGGACGAGCGGCCCCTGTGCATCTGGTAACGGAGAGAGCGTTTTCCGAGGGAGGAAAGCACAAAAAGGTTATGTAGTTGAGACGCGCTGGCCGGTTTCGAAGGAGCGAATGGCCGCGAGGGCTAGTTCCAATGCGCGGCGGCCTGCTTCGGCCGGGACAGGGGGTCTCTGGCCCTGTTTAAAGGCTTGCAGCACGGCATCCAGGTGTTTGTCGAAGGTACGGTGAAACTCGCGGTCCCTATCGTTAAAATAGCCCGCCTGCCAGACTTCCCCTGTCTCGTTACCGGTGGCCTGGAAGGTATAGCGGCGCACTGTATCTTCGATCAAGATACGCCCTTTGTCGCCATTAACTTCGACGAGGTGCGTGCCAGGATAGGCATACGATGTGTCATATGATCCTACGAGGCTGCCGACGGCGCCATTGGCGAAGCGCAGAGCCAGCACAAGCGTGCGATACCCACCACCCGTTTTGTCGGTCATCTGGGCCGCTACCGAGGCTATCGGGCCGCACATAAATTCCAGCATGTCAAAACCGTGACACTGGGTCTCTATAAGGTTGGCATGTGGGTGGTCACTGCTCCCCTCGCCCCCAAAGCGCCAGGTAGCGAAGGAAATATCGCCCAGACGTCCATCAGCAATGGCCTGGTGGGCCATCTGCACCGGGCGCGCATAGCGATGGTTAAAGTTGATCGCGAAGAAGAGCGAGCGTTTAGCGGCTTCGTTCAGCAAGATGTCCGCTTCGCCCAGGTCGAAGACGAGCGGTTTTTCTACTAGCAGCGGAAAGCCAGCCTGAATGATGCGCAGGGTCGTGGCGAAATGCTCCTGATTGGGGAGGCAGACGCTTACCAGGTCAGGCTGCTCTTGCTCCAGCAGCTTATCCAGGTCGTTGTAGGCACGCACGCCATAGGCTTCGGCGCGGGCACGGGTTTTCTCCTCGGAGCGTCCAAAGATGGCGCAGAAATCGACGTCGGGCCTCTCGGAGAAGACCCGCGCATGCTGGAGCCCCCAGGAACCCGCGCCTACCAGGGCGACTTTTATCCGTTTCTCTGTGCTCATTGCGCGATAACAACCTTTCCAGTTTTTCCACCAAAAAAGAGTCCGAAGGCCTGCTGGATCTCACTGACAGGAAAGATATGCGTAATAATCTGGCGTAGATAGGAGCGATGTTGTTGGAGTAACGCAAGGTTGTAGGTAAGCTCCTGGTAGGCAAAATATTCGCTACCCATGACAGCTCGCTCGGTGGCAATAAGATCGGAGGAGACATGAAGTTGCAGGTCCTCACCATGACCGACACAGACCAGGACACCTCGCTGTGCCAATACTCCCAGGGCATCCTGGCGCGCAACCTGTTTGCCGCTGCTATCGACGGCCAGGTCAACGCTTAAGATACCATGCTTGCGGACCCCTTCCGCAAGCGTTGTCTCTTTAAGCTGAATCGGCTTCCCACCTAACTGCTCCGCCAGGGCCAGGCGATATTCGCTCACGTCCGAGATCAAGACGGGGAAATCCTCTCCCAGCAAGACTTTCGCCATCGCCAGCACCGCCAGGCCGATAGGACCAGCTCCAGTGACCACTAGCGACTCGATATCAGGATAGACAAGTCGCGCACGCTTAATGGCATGACCACCGGTCCCCATGATGTCGAGTAGTAAGGTAGCATCGGCAAAGGAAAGGTCAGGGTCGATGGGGAAGAAGATGTTTTCGTGAATAAGTTCATAGGAGCCGTAGCCGCCATCTCTGTTAAAACCCATATCGCCGCGTTTATGTAAACACTGGTTAGTAAAGCTCTTGTGGCAGGAGCGGCAGGAGCCACAGTAATCCATCAGGAAAATAACGCCTGGGGTCCCAAGAGGAGTATGCGTGCCTGGTCCCGCCGCGACGACAACACCGCTTGCTTCATGGCCCGGCGTCACAGTGGACCCGGCGTAAAACTGCCCACGGTCCGTACCGCAGATAGCATTGGCCTTAACCTGGATCAGGAGCTCTCCCTCCCCTGGTGTCGGCACGCCTTTTTCGACGAAATCAATCTTGCCCTGCCCAACAAAATTTGGGACCCGCACCCTTGCCGGTACAACGCTCTGTGTCATGTCACAACCTTTCGTTATTAACAGGATTTGCGTTTTATAAGTGTCAGTTCGAAGATCTGTGGTTCTGGCTGCTCAAGCGGCTTCACTCCCTGGATACGTTCGAGCAGGAGGCGGGCACTGGCCGCGCCCATCTCATAGATAGGCTGATGAATCGTGGTGAGGGGTGGATGGACGAGCGAGGCTGTAGGAATATCATCAAAGCCGATAACCGCGACCTCCTCTGGGACAGCGATTTTATGCTCGGCCAGGTAGTGCAGAGCACCTAAAGCCGAGAGGTCGTTCGCCGCGAAGATGCAGGTTAACTCGGGATGGCGCTGTAGGAGCGCTTCCGTCGCACTGATACCCTTATCAAAGCGGAAGTCGGCCTGGGCAATCGGCAATTGTGAGTGCCTATCGATGGTATCGATCGCAAGATGCTGCCAGTTCATCGCATCAAGATAGGCACGCAAACGTAAATCGGAGAAGCGTAGCCCTGGTGGTCCCGCCAAAAAGCCAATACGCCTATGCCCACACTCAAGGGCCCATTGCAGCGCCTCCATCGCTCCCTTATAGTGATCGACTGTGATATCAGAAGTACCTATTGCCTCGCCATGGTCAATCACGACCAGGGGCAGACCCACCTCAGAGAGTTTACTCTTCAATACATTGGCATTCGCTGGGGAGAGCAGGATCACGCCATCAACCAGTTGCTGGCGCAGCATCTCAACCGTGTTGAGTTCATGCTCCATCTGCCACAGGGTATCCAACAACATCATGGTATACCCCTGTCGGCGCGCTTCATCTGAGATACCACTCGCGATACCAGGCACAAATGGATTCGTCAGGTCATGCACGACGACGCCAATGATCATGGTACGCTTTTTGGCTAAGGCACGCGCCACCCCATTCGGGGTGTATTGCAACTTCTTGATCGCGTCCATAACTTTTTCGCGCGTCTCCTGACTCACATATCCTGTACTGTTCAAAACACGCGAGATGGTCCCGACTCCCAGGCCAGTCTCCTTCGCGATATCCCGAATCGTTGCCATACTTTCCTTTCATCTCCAGATGTGGAACCGGTTCCCTACTAATTAGTATAGGGAAGAGAAGCATCTTCTGTCAAGTTTTCATCGCTTGAAGCTTAGTAAGAAAGCAGAGTAGAATAGGGGGAGACAATCTGTGACCAAACCAGGAGAACAAGCATGTACACGTTCGCAATTCCCCCCACCCTTTTCCTCGGACGAGAGCAGGAAATCGCCGAGATTAGCGCGCTATTAGACAATCCATCCTGCCGTTTATTGACACTCGTTGGCCCGGGTGGGATCGGTAAGACGCGCCTGGCAATGGAAGTTGCCACCCATAAACGCGCTTCGTTCTCCGATGGCGTCTATTTTGTGCCGCTCGCTGCGCTAGACCAGGCCGATGAACTGTTCACGGCTATCGCCGAAGCAATGCCGTTTCGTTTTCAGCAGGACCAGCGCAGCCCGCGCGAGCAGTTTTTTGCCTATTTGAGTGAGAAGCAGGCGCAGTGTCTCCTCCTGGTACTGGATAATGTTGAGCAGCTCCTGCACGGCGTGGACCTCATTTCCGACATCCTGGCAGTTACGACCAACCTGAAAATCCTCGTTACCTCTCGCGAGACACTTAACTTGCAGGAAGAATGGGTCCGGCAGATTGGAGGCCTTACCTATCCCAGGCAAGCAGAGGGCGATCCGCTTGAGGAGTATAGCGCGATACAGTTGTTTCTAGATCGGGCGCGGCACATACGCGGCGACTTCGACCTGGCTGAAGTCCGCAAGAGCGTGGTGGACATCTGCCGCCTCGTCGAAGGGATGCCTCTGGCTATCGAGCTAGCGGCCGGCTGGCTGAAGACACTCCAACCTGCTGATATAGCCCAGGAAATCCAACACAATCTAAACCTGCTCGCGACCCGCTCGCGCAACCTGCCGGAGCGACATCGCAGCATTCGCTTTGTCTTTGATCATTCCTGGCAACTCATGACAGAACACGAACGCAATGTCTTCCAGAGGATATCCATCTTTCGCGGGGGCTTCACACGCGAGGCGGCCCAGGTTGTGGCCGGTGCCTCCCTCGATACACTCGCAGGATTGATTGATCAATCGATGATCCGTTTGAATGCAGCGGGTCGCTACGAGATCCATGAATTGCTGCGGCAGTATGGCGCGGAACAATTGGAGGCCGCGGGCCAGACAGAGGCCGTACAGCAGGCATATGTCGCTTATTATCTTGGCCAACTATACCGACTCGAGCAAGATATTAAAAGCCATCAGCAAATCGCCGCGCTAGACATCATCGCAGCAGACTTTGAGGATGTACGCCACGCCTGGCACCTGGCCATACAACTGAGACAGCTCGCGGCCCTTTCCCAGGCCGTCGAAAGTCTACACTGGTTCGCCGATATGCGTAGTCGGTATCATGAAGTTGTGCCTCTACTACAAGCCGCGCTTGAACAGTTCTTGCCAGCCCCATCTCAAGAAGAGCTCGCCATGTGCTACCGCATCCAGGTACGCCTGGCGCGCCTGGTCTTGTTGGGCAACCTGCAAATAGATGAGAACCTGGGAGCCCAAATCGACAACTGCCTGGCCCTGGCACGTACGCGCCAGGATCAAGCGGAGGTAGGCTTCTGCCTCCTGATCTCGGGCATTTACGCTATTCAGGAGGCAGAGCAGAAAGAGCCACCCGATTTTTCCAGGGCCGTGGCAACCTTTCAGGAATGCGCAGCCGTCTTCGAGGCGCTTGGTGATCCTTATTATCGGGCAGAGCCGCTCGCCTGGCTGGCCTGTGGAACCCTGGCCTCTTTCAATACAGGACGCTTCTCTATTCGTGAGCTTCTTAAGCAAAATCTCGACTTGCGGCGCGAGATTGGGGATCATAATGGCATAGCCTGGATCACCCTCAATCTATCCAATGATGCGCTTGGAGAACTAGATTATCTTGCATATGAGCGCTATGCCCGGGAGGCGCTTGCCCTGATGCGTGAAATCGATAGTGTCAAAGGCATCCTGCAAGCTATGTTCCAGGTGACCCAGGCGGCTCTCTTGAAGGGCGAGTTGGAAGAAGCCCAGACGCTCGCTGAGCAGGTTCGCGACCTGGCTGATAAGACCAACAACCTCAATGGTTTAGTATGGTCAACGGATATCCTGGCCTTTCTGCTCAGTATAAAGAACGAGGCTTATACAGAAGCTGCGGATCTCATTCAAGCAAGCCAGGCCAGGTTCCAGAAGCCGTTCTTCGGCAACCCTAGCGACCTGGGAAGACGCTGGGGACAGGCGATAGTGCATTGTGGACAGGGCCAGTATGCACCCGCTAGGCAACTTTACGCCTCCCTATTCTGGGAGCGCCACGACGATCCCGGTCCCGCGACCATCTGTCTGGCCCTCGAAGCGGTCGCGCTCGCCTATGAAGGAGAGCCAGAGAAAGCCGTTGAACTGTTGAGCCTGGCCTTTCATCAGCCCGCCTGGGTCAACGGCTGGCTGCATCGCTGGCCCTTACTCACACGCCTAAGCATTAATCTACAACTCCAATTGGGTGACCAGGCGTATCAAGCAGCCTGGGAACGAGGTGCCCTACTCGATCTGGAGACCACCATCCAATCAATCCTGGGTAAAGAGGATGATACTCCCCACGAGATAGCCAATCAATCACTCCTTGAGCCCCTGAGCGGACGTGAGCTAGAGGTATTAGGCCTGATTGCAGAGGGCCTCTCCAATAGCGAGATCGCCCGGCGGCTCGTCCTCTCGGTAGGCACGGTCAAAGTCCATACGCGCAACATCTACGGCAAGCTGAGCGTGAGCAGTCGCACCCAGGCTCTCGCCCAGGCAACCAGACTCAATCTGTTCTGAAAGAACCCCAGAAATACCACCACTCTCGCTGTCAATTACCACTTTTGGTAGATCTCACTACCACCGCTCATCGCCTATACTTCAAACATCAGCAATGAGTCATGTAGTGCTTCACAGATAAAATAAAGCTTGACAAGCTATTTCATATCATTCAACCAAAAAGAAGAGAGTGTTAACTATGCAATTTACGTCCTACACCAGCCTCAAATTCCTTCATGATCAGCAGGTTCAAGAAGCTCTGGAACGCTATCATCCTGACGCGGGGCATACAGCATCAAAGCCAGAACGGCGCCAAGTGTTTAGAAAATTGTTTGCGCGTTTCCATCGCCAGCCTGATTGCCAGCCAACAGGCTCCTTAGCCCTGGCGAGAAAGCCCCAGACCTGCTAAGAAAGCAACTTCTCGCCACTGCGTGGCACACTGATAGGGATGTAGTGATGGGCTGACTGAGCGCCAGCCCATCACTACATCCCTATATTATTACAAGTTAAACTGCGGCTTACCGTTGAGGTAAGCCGCAAAAGGAGGCGATTACAGCTTAACGTCAGCGCTTATGGGGTAAAGTTGCAGTCAGGAACCCCAGCTATCTTCTGCCCGCCTTGAATGTAAATGTTAGAAACCCATACTTGTGTACCAAATCCGTAGATCAGAGACCACCAATTGTTGGTAATGCCTTCGGCAGTGACACTTGCACCTTGTTGCTGGCATATGGCCGTTACCCACTGTCGGGTAAAGTGTCCTTGAATAGAGCAATTTGTTGACGGATAGTAGTGACACGAAGGCTGAGCGATACCCAGTGGGGAAGAATATCGAGCATTGACATTGGTTCCCCAAATATAGACAGACGTGTCAAGCGGCCGTACCTGAGAATTGGTAAGAGCCATAGAAGACTGCGTTTGCACTCGCGTCACTTGCGCTGAAGCAGTCCCTGTTGCTACTGGAGAGAGCAATGCAAACATTGCCAGCAAAATTGCGACTAAGGGTAATAGAAGGAGTTTTTTCAATGTAGCGTTCCTTTCTTGTTTAACTTTTATACAAGGTCATTGCTCAAAATATACACAACCACGCAGCATTGCACCATGACAAAGACTCGCCACCTTACTGCCATCTTCCCATCACTTTGCCGCATTTTCTTAATAAACCGTTTTTCATCTATTATACTATTTATAGTATATTTTATAAGAAAATACCTGTCTGATAAAACCAACACTTACCCCATAGGCACCATATTGATAATGTCTATGGGGTAAGCGTATTTAACCCATCAAAAGTATTATTGCAGGCCAGCCTGGATGGTTGCCAGGGTGGTGATGGGCACGCTGGTGACGAGCAGGCCATTGCCGAAGGGGTCACGCAGGGCGAGCGTGTGGTCGTCGCTGCGCTCTACGAGGTAGCTGGTGGTCCGGAGGCGCTCGTAGATACGCTCAAGCTCTGCGTCATTGGGGAGTTGCAACGTGTAGAAGCGCAGGCCAACGGCGTTAGAGGGCGGGGGTGGCGCGCCCTGGCTCTCCCAGGTGTTGAGGCCGATATGATGGTGATAGCCGCCAGCGGAGACGAAGAGCGCCCCACGCCAACTCTGCATGATATCAAAGCCCAGCAGGTCGTGGTAAAACTCCTCGGCCTTCTGGATATCGGCGACGCGCAGGTGCATATGGCCCAGGCGCGTGCCAGCGGGCAGGCCATTCCAGGGGCGGTTCTGGCTCTGAGCCTCGGCCAGGAGCGCATCAACGTCAATGGGAGCGTTGGCCATCTGGACCTCGTTCTCCTTCATCGGCCATTCTGAGCGCGGGCGGTCGCGGTAGATCTCAATGCCGTTGCCATCGGGATCAGAGAGATAGAAGGCCTCGCTGACAAGGTGATCGGCCATTCCATCGACGGGGGTACGAGACTGTGCCAGGTGCAGCACGACATAGGCCAGATCTTCGCGTGAGGGCACCAGGATCGCGAAGTGATAGAGGCCGGTGGTATGGGGTGGTTGTGGCTGGGCCTGCTCTTGCTCTACAAGTGCCAGCAGAGCAGTATCGCCCGCGCCCAATAGCGCCGACTGTGCGCTCTGCTCAAGAACCTGGAAGCCCAGACTCTGCTGGTAGTACTCCAGGGAACGGTCCAGTGACGAGACCGCGATGGTCACCAGGCCAGTGTGGGTCTCCGGTGACAGCGTGAATTTCTCCATCTTTTCTGTCTCTCTTGTCGTTTACTTCTCGCCACTATGTGGCTCAATATAAGGTATGATGTATGTGGCGGGCAAGCTGCGCCTGCCCGCCACATACATCATACCTTATGTAAGCTATTGAGAGATAATTGAGCGGTTTGTTCACGATGTAATATCGTAGGGTCCATGCTGGCATGGACTCCGAGCGCAGTGCCCATCCCGAATTCGGGGTGTCGGCCTGCGGGCCTCGGAGTCCATGCTAGCTTGGACCCTACAAGTTAATTTGGGTAGGAGGGTTGGCGCTCCTGCCCTGCCGGAGGATGCCTTACAGCAGTCCCTCTACGGCTGTGTAGAAGTCTGTCAGGTTGGGTGCGCCCAGGCCGGTGGCGTAGTCCCAGCCTTTGGTCGCGGGATAATACAGGTTATCCCCCTTTGTGATGTCGTAGAAGGGGTGCCCCTTGCTCTGCTTCGCGTGCGCTACTTCATAGAAGAGGTCCGTACTATAGACATACATCTTGTGTTTCACGATCAGCTTCTGGTTCAGCAGTGCCATGCCCGCTGCCCAGATCGGCGTGGCCGCGCTGGTTCCCGCGAAATTGTACCACTCGCCTTTGTAGAATACGGCCAGGTTCTTGGCGGCGGCGGCGATATCGGGCACCTGGCGATGACCATTGGAGTAGCTGTTTTTCAGACCAAGGGTATCGGCATACTGTGGCTGATCGAATTCACTGCTCAGTCCGCCACCGCTGCCCCACTGGTTTTCACACTTGCTTTTATCTGAGCCATCCTGCCAGACGACCTCACTGCTGCGATTGCCCTGCCCATCCACGCTCAATTGCGTTCCACCTACCGCTGTCGCGTAGGGATCGGAGGCGGGATAACTCACGCCCAACTGGTTCCACTCACGATTAGAGAAGGCGCCACAGTCCATGCTGGCAATAAAGACCGTCATATGTTCGGCATCGGTCAACAATTGCAAGTTGGTGCTCATGGCGTTATAGACTTCTGGAGTCATGTCTGACTCCGCCCCACCCCAACTGATACTCACCACGCTCGGCTTCTTTGAATTTGTGTTGTCATTCGCGATCTTGGCCAGGATGTCATTGAAGACGTTCCAGGAGCCAACTCCCTGCTCGTCAACGCCCTGGTAGATGTTCATGTCCGCGTAGGGGGCCAGGCCTGCAACCATGTCGATATCGAGGGTCGATTCACCTATGCCCTTACCGGCTGGTGGCTCCTGACCGACATTGACAACATTAAAGTTGCCTTTATATCCGACGCAATCGAAATAGCCCTGCGCGTCACTCTGATCAAAGCTCTCTAGCTCCACCAGGTTGACAGTCATGCCCTTGCCCGAGAAGCCCTCTTTCCAGAAGCTATCATAGCCATAGGCGTGCGCGACCTGCTGGTTATCCAGGGTCTGGTTATCAAGGAAACAATTGTTGGCGTGCGCCGTCTGCTTGCTAGCACTGGTCAAAGGGCTGGCCTTCTGGAGGCCCGCGTGCCCGGTTGGTGCCTGACTGTAATTATCCAGACCATTGATCCCAACGATGCGGTCCTTCATAAAGTCAGGAATCTTGGGGGCCGTCTCCGGCGCGTAGAAGACGCGGCCATTCTTAAGCTTATGCTGCACAAAGCGGGTCTGCAAGAGACGCTCGAGGAGGCTGGCCTTGGCATCGACGGTGAGATTCGTATGCAGTGTATCCAGGCTCAGGCTCACGCCATCGACGCCAAGATACTGCTTAATCTTCGCATACTGCTCATCAGTAATGCCAATTTTATTCGCTTCCTGCTTAAGATCAACACCCGAGTCAGCCTTGTTCTTGAGTGCTTTCAACTTCTTCAATTCATCTTGATTGGCCTTGAAAGTGATTATAACGTGCAGCTTCGTATCGGGTGGCAACGGGCCAATGGTTGGGGAGTTGAGCGCGTCGGGCGGAATATGCAAATCATAGTCTACATATTGCACATTGGTTGGAGTAGGGGTAGGGGTCGCTGTCGTCTTGTCGCTGGAACTACATGCCATGAGCAAGACGGCCAGCAGACTCAAGACCGAAACCGTGGTGGAGAAACGTTTCCTCGCGCCACTATGACATCCTTGCATAGGTTTATTTGCTCCTTATTTTTGTATTGTATATAAAGTGTCACAGATGCTTATGAATCCGCGGCAAGAGGACAGAAGTCCCCTGGACCCGAGGATAAGAGTGCATTGGAGTGCAAAGTGTGGGGGGACTTCCACGCTTTACACACCATTACATTCTCTACCCGCAGTCATATGTAGCCCTTAAGTAGGGTCCATGCTGGCATGGACTCCCCCGGGTGAGCAGAGTCCATGCCAGCATGGACCCTACTAAGCAGATAAGAGCACATAGATAAAAAGTAGTATAGTTGAGAATATAACAGAAAACATCACCCTTGTTGGTGATTCATTTCACAATCCAGAAAAATGCCCGAAGAGACGCTGCTAAAGCACGCGTCGTCCCACCCACAACTAATGTAAATGAAGGCGCTGGGCCAGGACTATGGCATCCAGGCGTCGATTGACACCCAGCTTACGATAGATACTTGTAACGTGTGTTTTAATTGTGTTGCGCGAGACAATCAGCGTCTCGGCCATTTCCGCGTAGGTCTGCCCGGCTATCAGCAGACGTAACACTCGTTGCTCCTGGGTTGTGAGCGGTTCAAGAAGGACCTGGGAGAGAGGCTTGTCACCTGGTGTGAGCATATGTGTTGGCTCTACCTGGGACGCTTGCTCCATCTTCTTGCGCGCTCTCCGGGTCTTCTCTTCTTTGAAGGACTGGAGCAATAGCGAGACATGTGAGATAGAGAGAGTAGGAAATGCGTTTGCTGTATCTTCCATACCAGTCGTGTCGTCGAGGAAGCTCTGAAGCACCTGCTCCATGGCTTCTCCGGCATCGAGATATGGGCGAATATGCCCCTCTGACTCTGTTAGCATTAGCAAGCGGGCCGCGATCTGCCTGGCCTGAGAGAGGTCGCCAGAGCCATGGAGCGCCGCGACCTGGAGTGCCAGCAGAGGGATAATATCCCATGCTCGCTGGTCCTGTTCCGCGTTTGCCAGGAGGTGCTCCAGGACGTGTTGTGCCTCTGAGTATTGCTTCTGGGCAATATAGGCTCGAACCAGCGCCATGTGCTCCCATTCATCGTTGTTTTCTAGCGCTCCTGGTTCAAAGACATACGCGGAGGTCCAGGCCCTGGTGGCTGTAAGATTCCCCTGCGTCAACCAGAGATCCACGCGCGCAGCCGTTACTTTGACGCGATGAATTTCAAGCTTATTGCGTCCCAGCAATGCCTCGGACTCCTGAAGCGCCTGTTCCGCCTCCGCCAGGTCTCCCATCGCGATAGAAACCATAACCTGAGAGTAATATCCCAACATGAAGAGATCTAGATTCTGCCAGGAGCGGGCGTTCTGCAACAGGTGGTGTAGATGTGTTTGTGCCTCCGCCAGGTTATTCCACACCAGGTGCAATTCAATCAGAGTAAGGTGCAGATAGCCGCGTGTCGTCATCTGCCCCTCCATCTGATCCAGTAACTCAAGGGCGTTCAAACACTCCTGGTGAGACAGATGCATATGACCTGTCACCATGTAGGCATTCGCCAGCCACTGCATCATCTTAATAAGCATATAGCTATCCTGAGCCTGCTGTGCCAATGCCTTCGTTTTGTGCAGAGAGGGCACAAGCGGCGCGAAGTCGCCAAGCAAATGGTGACTCAGGACCATGCTGACCGTTGGTGGTAGTTTCCAGGCCAGTTCGTCATCTTTTACCAGTTCTTGCATCTCCTGGCTGAGCGCGTGCAATCGCTCGCCATCGCCTTCTTGATACACATCTCTCATGGCTTGCCACCCGCGCAACAGGCGGATGCGATTGGAGAGCCGAATTCGTTCTCTCTCTGTGAGCAGGTCTTGCTGGCTGCGCTGGAGCATCTGCTCTACAGCGGAAATTGTCTGCTCTACCTGGAGGCGCATTTTCGCGCGGTGGTTATCTGCCATATAGAGCGTATTGCGCAGGAGATGCAGAGCGGAGGAGAGCGCGAGCGCGGCATGCACCTGTAGCACCGCCTCGGGTAGCCCCATGATCCAGGTATGTAAGGTTTGTGCTTCTCCTCGCAGCCACATCTGGTCAGCGACGCGCTCCATGAGAGATGCGGCATACGTGTAGTCGGCGGCCTGTAAGGCATAGACAATGGCCTCTCGCATATCCCCATGCTGCTCATGCCAGCGAGCCGCGCGTTGCTGGAGCAGCGGCACCATCTCTGGTTGTGTGGCCCGTAAACGGGCGAGCAACGCCTCACGAAAGAGAGCATGCACACGATACCAGCGCAGTTCCTCATCTAGAGGCACCAGGAAGAGGTTAGCGCGCACACCTGCCTCTAGAAGCTCCCGGCTATTGGCCTGAGCGGTAACAGCTTGGCAGAGAGAGGCCGTCATCTGATTGAGGATGGAGGTATGGAGCAAAAACGCCTGCAAAGCCTGTGGCTGGCCAACCAGGATTTCCTCCTGTATATAATGCAACAGATGACGATGGCCACCGGAAAATGTCTGTACAAAGGTAGAAGGGTCCACATGGTGACGCATAGAGAGTGCCGCCAACTGTAAGCCCGCGATCCAGCCCTCAGTGCGACTCGCCAACGTTGCTATAGCTGTCTCCTCCAGCGAGAGCGCCATTGTGTGCGTCAAGAAGTGCGCCGCCTCTTCGGTCTGAAAGCGCAGATCCACGTCTCTCAATTCTAAGAGCTGGTTGCGAACACGCAGGCGCGCGAGCGGGAACGGTGGATCGACTCGGCTGGCAATCACAAGGTGCACATCTGCTGGCAGGTGCTCAAGCAGGTATAGGAACGTATCATGCACGGATTGCTCACCAATCACATGATAGTCATCCAGCACAAGCACGATTGGTTCAGCCAGGGCGCTCAACTCGTTGAGCAGTGTCATCAGGATAGTGGTAAGTGGAGGAGGTTGCGCTGCACGCAGCATCGCCAGGACCGTCTTGCCCGATCTGGGCAGACTGGTACGCAACGCCGCGAGTATAGAGATCCAGAAGCGCGCTGGATCATTGTCCAGCTCATCCAGCGATAACCAGGCAATCGAGCAGGTAGAGCGTGCCACCCACGCGGAGAGGAGGGTCGTCTTGCCCCAGCCAGCCGAGGCGGAGATCAGCGTCAGAGGATAGGAGAGAGCAGTATCAAGTTTGTCCAGCAGGCGTTCGCGTGTTACCAGTAGAGCTGGCAAACGTGGATGAGAGAGCCTGGTCTCTACCAGTTGCAGCATTTGCCCCGTCTCAGGCGGTGGCGGGATTGGCGTAGGGGTGACAGGCACCTGCTCGCTATTGAGGGCTCTGGCTACCTCTTCCAGGCGCGCGGACGTCAGGTTGGCTCCTCGTCCGATATAGCGCTTACGTGTATGATTAGCAACGGTATGATAGGCATACCAGTACCCTGACCCTCGTGACCGGCCCTCTTTCAACATGCTCATGTGACCATGCTGACCTTGAAAGGTGAAAGAAGTGTGCGTTGAAAGCCAGCCAAGCCAGCGCTTTTCCTCGCCTGGCACTAATAGCTGTGGTGGATTCTCAGGCGTATGAAGGATATAGGTGTTGTTCTCGGAGGACCAGGTAAGGGCATGAGTGGGTGACTTCGGCATGAATTCCTTTCCAAAGTGTATTTCATCCCCAACTCCCCCAACACAAGCCGAGTATAGCAGAGACAAAGCATGGAAGCAAGCAGTAATGGTAGTAGAGCCAGGGCTCGGGCAGATGCCCGAGCCACCCGCCCATACATATACTTCTTGAGCGCCGCAGGTGTGCTACTGGACGATGCGTGGATAGAGCTGCGCGCCGATAATGATCAGGATGGTTGTGACCACAAGGAGGATGCCGAAATCGGCTAGCAGGGCAGGAGCACTAATGCCGTCACCAATCATGAGCATGCGGACACCATCGACGAGATAGGTCAGCGGATTGATGTGCGCGATAACCTGAAGCCACGAGGGCATAATAGCGATAGGATAAATGGCATTACTGGCGAAGAACATGGGCATGGTAATTACCTGGCCAATGCCCATGACGCGATCACGCGTCTTCAGCAGACAGGCGATGATCAGCGAGAGAGTTGAGAAGCAGGCCGCGCCTATCATGACCAGGACCAGGACGCCCAGGATCGCCAGCGGATTGGCATACATATGCACGCCTAGCAACAGCGCCAGCAGGTAGATGACAACGGCCTGGGGAAGCGAGCGAATGCCAGTAGAGAGGGCCTTGCCCAGTACAAGCGCACCACGTGGCGTCGGGCTGGCGAGAAACTTATGGATCACACCCAGGTCGCGCTCCCAGATGATGGCGATGCCAGCAAAGATCGAGATGAAGAGCACGCTCTGTGAGAGAATACCGGGAGACATAAACTCCAGGTAACTAATCTTGCCCGTTGGGATAGCGCGAATGCGCGTAAAGACTTCACCAAAGACGAGCAGCCAGAGAGCTGGCTGGACCGCGCGCATTATCAGGTCAGTGAAGTCGTGGCGGATCTTGCGCACCTCCCACTCGGCGATGGTAAAGGTCTTGCGGAAGAAGTTGGACAGGACCGCTACAGGTGAGTGTTGAAGCGCGATAGTGGTCGCGGGTTGTTGCGCCAACGATAGCTGTTCGTTAGCCAAGTCTTCGGGCCGTGCGTCTTGCTCGCGAAGTTTCACGGTAACTCCCTCCTGATTCCAGGGCATCGCCCGCGTAGTAGACAAACACATCGTTAAGGTCAGGGTCCTCGCCATCCACCGTCGCCTTGAGCTCGTCCGGCGTGCCGATAGCGACGATCTCGCCCCAGTGCATAATGCCGATACGCGAGCAGAGGCTATCGGCCTCTTCCATCGAATGCGTGGTCAGGAAGATGGTCATATCATTTTCCTGCCGAAGTTGCATCAGGTGGTCCCAGATGGCCTGGCGCGCCACGGGATCGAGGCCCACTGTCGGCTCATCCAGGAAGAGCACGCGTGGCTGGTGCAACAGAGATTGTGCCACCTCCAGTCGGCGAATCATACCACCAGAGTAGTTGCGCACCAGCTGGCCACTGGCATCGGTAAGGCCCACGAAGGAGAGCACCTCTTCAATACGCTCCTTGCGCCGAGCGCGAGGAAGGCTATACAACTTCGCGAAGATGAGCAGGTTCTCAAAACCTGTCAGGTTACCATCGGCTGAGAGAGCCTGGGGAACATAGCCGATACTACTGCGTACCGCGTTAGTCTGGTGGATAATATCGAAGCCGTTGACTGTCGCGCCTCCCGCTGTGGGCGAGAGCAAGGTGGTCAGCATCTTAATGGTCGTGCTCTTACCCGCGCCGTTGGGTCCAAGCAGACCAAAGACCTCGCCTTGTTCAACCTCAAAGCTAATGCCCTTGACCGCCTCGTGATCGCCAAAGCGCTTCACCAGTTGTCGGACCTGAATGATTGCTGTCATGCGTATCCTATTCTCCAAATCCCTGGGCTTCCGCGACCTCCAGCAACCGACCTATCAGGTGCTGGAGCTGCTCCTGTTCTTCAGCGCTAAGCTCGCCTAACAGGCTCATTAGCACCGTACGCCTACGTTTGCGCCCCGCTTCAATAAGGGCCTCCCCCTGCTCCGTAAGCGCGATATGCACTACCCGCTCATCGTCTGTGCGGCGCTGGCGCGTGATAAGCTCAGCCTTCTCCAGGCGCTTACAAGCTGTAGTCGCAGAACCTGGACTGATACCCAGTCCATGTGCCAGTTCGCCCAGACTTGCGGATCCGTGCTTGTCCAGGTAGCGCATCAACCAGTACTGCTGCGGCGTCATTTCGGCGGTACGCAGTGGTCTGATTATACGTGTCAGGGTCAACAGCTCTTCCGCGAGGTGCTCTGTCTCCATATACGTGTGTACTGTATCCTTCCGCATTTGAGTATCAAACGTTTTGATATTCAAATTAATTATACGTAGTTTTCTCTCTTTATACAAGGAGAAGATAAAAACACTTCAGGGCTTCTCAAATGCTCTTTTTGAGCATCTGCTTTTGCGCCTGCTGCACTCAAGGGTAAGGAGAGATGGACTGTGTCGCATGGGCGAATGCCCATGCGACACAGTCCATCTCTCCTTACCACCAGCGAGCTTGCGAGCCGGAATGACATAGTATAGATAACTTTTGAGAAGCCCTGAAAATCACATTTGATTTAGGGGGAGAATGAAGTAGAAGGTAGAGCCTTGATCGGGCTCGCTCTCAACGCCGATCTTGCCACCGTGAAGCGAGATGATTGTCTGGCAGATATAGAGCCCCAGGCCCAGGCCCATAGAACCGCCGGGGCCGCCCTGGATACGCCTGCCGGGCACCTGGTAGAAGCGCTCCCAGACACGTTTCTGCTCCTCCGGAGTAAGGCCGAGGCCTTCATCGTGTACGGCGACCTTGACGTGTTTGGCATTCACTTCGACGTTGATTTTGATAGGTTTGTCATCGGGCGAATATTTGATGGCGTTTGTCAGGATGTTATCGAGAACCTGGCTGATACGCATGGCATCCACAATAACCGGAATATATGGCTCTGCGGGAACCGTCAGCTCGAAACGGCGTTCGGGATTGGTAATCTGTGCATCCCCTATGACCTGACGCATAATACAGATGAGATCGATAGGCAAGGGATTAATGGCCAGTCGCCCCTGGGCCATACGGTTGGCATCTACGATATCGTTGATAATACGACATTCAGCGGTCACCTGCTGTTCGGCGCGCTCCAGATTTTTTTGCAAGCGGTCTGTAGTCTCAATAAACTTCTCTGGTTGTTCGGGTGTCAGTAGTTTTAGACGCTTACGCATCATCTGCAAGCTTGTGCTGATGCCGGTAAGCGGGGTGCGCAGTTCGTGACTGGCCATGCTCAGAAAGGTATCGCGAAGCTGCTCCTGGGCCTTCTGCTCATCAATACCGTGCGCCACGATATAAATCACGCCTTCATCCAGATTGGGGCGCGCCGACCAGGCAATCCAGCGATAGGTTCCGTCTTTCGTGCGGTAACGATTCTCCGCCGCTTGTATGGCTTCTCCACGCTGCAAGCGTTTCATCTCAGTAAGTTTGATCTTTACATCATCGGGATGCACATAATCTAGCGAATCTCGCCCAATAACATCCTCTGGTTTATAGCCAAGCAGCTTCTCAAAGGCAGGGTTCACCTGGATATAACGCCCCTCCATATCAATCACACTGATGATGTCCAGCGACATCTCAAAGATGTGGCGTAGCTCTTCTTCTTTACGCTTCTGCTCCGTAATATCAAAGGCCTGGTGAACGATGCACGTCACCATTCCCTGTTCATCAATAATAGGATTAAAGATGTAGCTACTACAACGCTCCTCGCCTTCTACTGTGTGGTAGCGCGCGCTCCCGCGTATGGGGTGCCCTTTCGCAGCCCTGGCAATTTCGCCTTTTATTTGCTCCTGCTCATGGGGAAGTTCATCCCACCAGCCGACCTGCCATAAGGGTACGCCGATCTGCTTCTCTTTGGGGAGTGCTGTAATAGGCAACCAGGTCTCGATTACATCTATAATCACGCCTTCAACATCTAGAATAACAAGATAACCTTGTACATGGCGCAAAATGGTATGCAGATAATCTTCTTGCGTTTGCGTTATCACCGCTTGTTTTTGCAGCTTTGGGCGCAGGAACATATATATACTCCTCCATGGTAGACGATGAGTAAGCATCCATACTAACTCCTGTCTCCACGTAAAAAAGGCACAGTTACTTTCATATTGAATATATCATAGAAATTTGTGTAACACAAACTGATCGATTAAACAATTAGTGTGTGACGCACCTCTTTATAAATAACGTGACTGAACACGCTTTTTCTATATGCTCTATTTTGCGTCTGCGTAGCTTAAAAGGGGTAGCGGGCAATACGAGCATCGTCGGCATTCTCTTTTCTTTCCAGTATGATTCTCTTCATTTTTCAGGGGATCTCATGCAGAGAACCAGGCCAACACTGTCAGCATAGCCGGGGGAGCGGCCCGTTGCGTGAAGGACATCATGCTCTGTATCGAACATGCCCGTTTCTCTCATTGTCCAGAGAAAGCAAGCGTTTCTCCTCGCAGCCGTTGCACGTCCCGCATGGGGGAACACCAAAGAGGCTTTTGTACTCTCGATTAGCCTTCAGCACAGAGTTGTTCATAGGCATTGCTCACTGTATTTTCAGAGAAATACCTAATTCGCTTGCCAGAGCCCGTGTTGATGGGAGGACTTGACCTGGGTGCAATTGACCACTGAGGATGGCATGACGCAGTCGATCATACAACTGGCGATGCAATGGCATCGTGAATGTGCGATTGAGGGCAAGATCTGCTGTGTTTTGAAGGGCTTGTCGTCTTTTTGCATGATTGAAAAGGAAGTCCCCAGCAAATGATACCATCAAATTTGCAAAAATGACTCTTGAAGGGACTCTCTTTCTAGACTATGCTTCCTGCAAAGGTCAGCACACGTTCTGACTGCAAGGCTTCTTCTTGGTAGAGATTGCTGAGAATGCGAGTGCACATCAATGTATGTGTATTCTGCAAGCATATACACATCGAACTGGCGAGCCTTTGATTGGTAACAGAGGTGTTGATGATCTTCTATGCAAATTCCATAGCATGCTTATCCAAGACTTTCCAACACTCATCAGAATAGATGTTTAAACAACACAAGCCCAACTTACGGGCTACGAAGTAGGAGGTTCAGTATGAAGATTGTGGTTATTGGCGGCAGTGGACTCATCGGAAAAAAGCTTGTGAACAAGCTTCGTGAGCGTGGCCATCAGGTCGTGGCGGCGTCACCTAGCACAGGCGTCAACACCATCACTGGTGAGGGGTTAGCTCAAGCGCTTGTCGGCGCCCAGGTGGTCGTCGACGTGGCGAACGCGCCTTCGTGGGAGGACAAGGCCGTTTTAGAGTTCTTCGAGACATCAGGTCGCAATCTCCTGGCCGCAGAAGCGGCCGCTGGTGTGGGACATCACGTTGCACTGTCGGTCGTCGGCACCGACCGTCTTCCCCAGAATGGGTACTACCGAGCGAAGGTGGCCCAAGAAAACCTGATCAAGGCTTCGAAGGTTCCCTATACCATCCTTCGCGCAACGCAGTTCTTCGAGTTCGTCGGCGGCATCGCCCAAGAGGCTAGCGATGGACAAACTATTCGCTTGTCGTCTGCATTTATACAGCCCATCTTGTCGGATGACGTTGCGGCTGCACTGGCCGACGTCACACTCGAGGCGCCTGTGAACGGCATGGTTGAAGTGGCTGGTCCCGAAAAGATACGTCTCGATGAACTCGTGCGCCGATTTTTGAGTGCGAACAAAGACACACGCCAGGTCATCACAGACGTTCACGCACGCTTCTTCGGCTCAGAGCTGGATGATTACTCCCTCATCCCAGGCGACAACGCGCGGATCGCTCCGACGCGTTTCGAGGAATGGCTCAGCCGCTCTCTACCTCAAAGGTAAGTCAGTAAGGCAGGATCGACGCCCAGCCTCAACAAACCTCACCAACACTTTATGTACCGATGTGATTCGCTTTCTTTGGACGAAAGAAAGCGAATCACATCGGTACATAGGGGGTGATGAGGTTTCCAGCATAATGCCTCCTCCGGCAGACCGCCAATGAACTGCCTGTGTTTGCGACGAAGAGTGTTTGCTTATGCTCACATCTATCAATTCTGTTTCGAGATATCAGAGCAGGGAAGCACCTTCCTTCCAGGGATGGGACCACATGAAAGGGAGAATTACTGCGTGATGTTGAATGAAAAACAGACCGAGCATCTCACTCTTCCACTATTGAAGGCGCCCATCATGCATGGTGATGAGCAGAAACGAGCTGAGCAGCAGCTCAAAGCCAGCGAGGAGAACTTTCGCGTCCTTGCCGAGACAGTGCCACAACTCGTGTGGACAGCCCAACCCGACGGCTTGCATGAGTACACGAACCAGCGCTGGCGTGACTACACTGGGTTCGCGCCTGAACGAGTACAAAGATGGGACCATCTCCAGTTCCTCCACCCCGATGATCGTGCAAGGAACCAGGCTCTCTGGCGGCATGCTCTGGACACGGGAGAAATGTTTGAGTGCGAAGGACGTCTCAGAAATGGTCAGACCGGAGTCTATCGCTGGGTCTTGACTCGCGCCATGCCGGTGCGTGATGATACCGGCCAGATCGTCAAGTGGTTTGGTACCTGCACCGACATTGAGAAGCAGAAACGAGCGGAGCAGCAGCTCAAAGAAAGCCGGGAGAGCTTGCGCGTGCTGGCCGAAACGGTGCCGCAGCAGGTATGGGTGACACGATCCGACGGCCAGCACGACTACATGAACCAGCGCTGGCGTGACTACACCGGGCTGACACATGAGCACATCCAAAGCGACCGCTGGGCTCATCTTCAGTTCATCCACCCTGATGATCGCGCAGGCAACCAGGCTCTCTGGCAACATGCCCTGGACACGGGAACCATGTATGAGCACGAAGAGCGTCTCAGAAATGGCCAGAATGGAGAGTATCGCTGGTTCTTAACGCGCGCCATGCCGATGCGCGATGAAGGCGGTCAAATCGTCAAGTGGTTTGGCACCAGCACCGATATCGAAGACCAGAAACGAGCGGAGGAAGCCTTACGCCAGAGTCAGGAACGGGCAAGCGTCCTGATGAACTCCAGCATGATCGGGATCAGTGTCATCGAAGGCGAGCAGATAGTGGACGCGAACGACACCTTTCTGCGCATGACTGGCTATACCCGCGAAGACCTGCGCGCCGGGCGCATGAACGTGATGCGCATGACGCTTCCAGAGCATCTAGCTTGTACCCGGCAAGCGCATCAGGAACTGACCACGCAGCAGTCGGTGACATATGAGAAAGAGTACGTGTGTAAAGACGGCAGCCGCCTTCCGGTGCTCGTGTGCGGGGTGGTCTTAAAACAGCACCCACTCCAAGCAATCAGTTTTGTGCTGGATAATTCGGCGCGCAAGGAACTGGAGCAGCGCAAGGATGACTTTATTAGCATGGCCAACCATGAACTGAAGACCCCACTCACTGCGGTCAAACTGCAGATCCAACTGGTGCGCAAACGACTCGAAAAGCACTCCCAGCCCGAGGCGGCCACCGCGCTTGCCCGGGTGGAGGGGCCTATCAAGCAACTGGAACGCCTGATCACAGAGTTACTGGATGTCTCCAGGATGCAGGCAGGGAGCCTCGAGTATCGGCGGGAGCGAGTGGACCTCGACGAGTTGTTGCGGGAGGTCACAGCCACCATCCACCACCTCCATCCAAGCCATACCATCCTGGTCTGCGGGAGCGTGCGGGCCAGCTTAGTCGGGGATCGAGACCGACTTGGACAGGTCTTCACCAACCTGATCAGCAATGCCATTAAGTATTCTCCTGACGCCGAGGCAGTTGAGGTTGACCTCTCTCCATCCGAAGATGCGGTCACGGTCCATGTCCGCGATCATGGCCTGGGGATCCCGCGCGAACAGCGCGACAAGATTTTTGAGCGCTTTTATCGGGTCACAGATCTGAGGCAGCGAGCGATCCCTGGCCTGGGCATGGGGTTGTACATCGTGGCCGAGATCGTCAAACATCATGAAGGAACCATCACGGTGGACAGCACAGTTGGGAAAGGCTCGACCTTTACGGTGACCCTTCCTCTCATTCACAAGCCTTGAACTTGAATATCATAAGCTATTGACTTACAGAAAAAAATATGGTATGTCGATTTCGTTAAGGTCAAGCCAGCGCCCAACAAGTGCCAAGCGAAGAAGCGAGCTCAGCCTCCTCCCAAACCCTTTGAGCCTGATGAAAGCTTTCTCGATTTCGTCGATTTGCTTGATCCTCTTTGCCTCACCCCTTACCAAAAGAAAGGAGCCTAAAGTGAGATGTATTGGACTGCTGCCGACGGCCCGCGATGATGAGCAGGAGGTGGACCCGTGACTGGAGCAACCGGCAGGGTGGCATTGGTGACAGGGGCCAGCAGCGGAATCGGTGCGGCCACCGCGCGCCTTCTGGCCGCGCGGTGGATGCGCGTGGTGGTCAACTACCTCCGCAGCGGCACGGCAGCCAAGGAGGTCGTGGCCGGCATCGAGGCCGCAGGCGGCCAGGCCATGGCCGTGCAGGCCGACGTGCGCGAGGCAGCGGCGGTCGAGAGCATGATCGAGCAGGTCCAGGCGGCATGGGGCGGCATCGACGTGCTCGTGCACAACGCGCTCACCCCGTATGTGATCAAGCCGTTCCAGGACATGGCGTGGGAAGAACTGGGCGGCAAGCTCGACGACGAGATGCGTGCGGCGTTCGTGGTCACCAAAGCCGTCCTGCCCGCCATGACCGAACAGGGCTGGGGACGCATCATCTACCTCGGTACCGGCCTCAGCCGCCAGCCCCGGGAGGGCATGATCGCACTGGGCACGGCCAAGGCCGCACTGGCGCAGTTCGCCCGGTACCTCGCCCAGGAACTGGGCCCGCGAGGCATCACAGTCAACATCGTCGAGCCCGGCCCGGTGGAGGGCACCCGCATGGCGGATGTGCTCGACGAGGAGCACAAGCAGCGGCAGGTGGCCGCAACCCCCCTGGGCCGCCTGGCACACCCGGGCGACGTCGCCCAAGCGGTCGCCTTCTATGCCAGCGAGGACAACGCCTTCATGACCGGCACCACGGCCGCGGTCAACGGCGGGATGTCCATGTACTGACGCCCCGCTGTCCTCCGCACACCGGGCCATACCGGATGCGGTCCGGCCGACGGACGGACCGCATCCGGCACATCGTCACCTCAGCACCATGGGCCGCAGCAGCCGGGCCTGCGGCACGCGCGGGCGCATGGCGGTGACACGATCAAGGAAAAAGGAAAAACGTTCATGTACACGATCGATCTCGCCTACGTCGGGCGGGGCCTGCACGAGGAACTGGTCGCCTACATCGCCGACCAGCAGGGCTACTACGCCGACGAGGGCGTCCACGTCGCGCTGCGCGACGGCTGCTCCTGGGACGAGGAGCGACTGCGCCACAGCGCCACCATCGGGCTCGGCCGGGCACTGCTGTCCCGACTGGCCGATGGCATCCCCTGGGTCGCGCTCAATGTCAACACCCACCGCCCGCTGTTCTGGTTCCTCGCCCGCCCCGGCCTGACCGACCTGGCCGACCTGGCCGGCCGACGGCTGGCGGTACACGCCCCCCACACCGCACCCGGGTGCTTCGCCCGGATCGTGCTGCGCCAGGTCGGCCTCGACCCGGACCGCGACATCCACACCATCGTCCGCCCGCCCGGCGACTACGGCATGGACCTACGCTGGCTGCACGGCGGCAGGATCGACGCCGCCCTGGTCGGCAGCACCATGGCACCGGAGGCGATAGCCGCCGAGCACGGCTGGCAGGTGCTGGCCTGGGTCGGCGACCACTTCCAGATCCCCACCGTAGGCGTGGCCGTCGACCCCACCTATATCCACCCAGACGACCCCGCGGTCCAGGCCGTCGTACGAGCCCACCGGCGCGCCTTGCAGGTGATCCACAACGAATCCGACACTACGGTGCGGCACATCCAGACGTTCCTCGGCCGACACACCGCAGACGAAGCCCGAGCCCACTACGAGACGTTCATCGCACCGTATTTCACCACCGACGGCCAAGCCGACCTCGCCGTCGGCGCCACCGCGATCACCGCGGTCGCCGCCGAACTCGGCGTCCCCGCCACCGTCACCGCAGCCGAGTTCTATCGCACCGCAACCACCACACCCTAGGAGCCCGGCGACGCCGGCGCTGCCGAAGCGCACGCAGTACCTCAAGACTGCCCACGCAGAGACGCCCGCAGCCGCTGGGTCGGCCTCCTGCTCCACGTGCTCCCTCAGCGATCGGCCGGGTGATCTCCCGTGCCACGGGCAACGCCAGGTCCGACACGAAGGCGAAGTCCTCGATCTGCTTCTCAATGCTGTCCATGCCGGTCCAAGGCCCCGCTGACAACCACCGCTCTGGTCAGCAGGGCCGGGCTTATGGGATGCCCGACAAGGCTTCTCGCAAACGGTCCTTGCAGAATCAGCTTCCCCTGAAAAGGTTTCGCACTATGAGGGAAAAACGCTCACCAGTTGACGAACGCCAGCCTGAATCTCCTGCTCATTGACGGCTCCATAGCCAAGAACAAGACCTCCTCGTTGAGAAGAACCGAGCGTCAACGCGGACAGGGGAATGATCTCGAGCCCGCAGCTTGCTGCTTGTTGTGCAATCTGCTGATCATCAAGCTTCGGCGGAAGCCAACCCATCAGATGTAAACCGGCTTGAGGAGGCTGCACGTCTATGCTTCCCCCAAGTTCCTTCTGCAACGACTCGATGAGGAGCGTCCTTCTGGCCGCATAGAGATCGCGCATACGGCGGATATGACGCAGAAAATACCCTTTGGTCATCCAGGCTTCCAGGGTCAATTGGTCAAGAATAGGCACGTGAATATGGGTAGAACTACAGAGGGAGAGAAAAGGGGGGACGAGTTGGGGAGGGACGATCAGATAGCCGATACGAAGTGCTGGAAAAAGCACTTTGCTGAACGTTCCAATGTAGATGACGCGCTGGGCGAGATCAAGTCCCTGTAAGGCATCAAGTGGTCGACCACTGAAGCGATAATCGCTGTCATAATCATCTTCGAGAATCCAGGCATTGGCTTGCTTCGCCCATTGCAGGAGGGCAATGCGTTGCGACAGATGCATGGTAACACCCAGCGGAAATTGATGAGATGGAGTGACGTAGGCCAGGCGAGCTTGGGGATACCGCTTTTGCCCAATTGCAACATTGATCCCTTCCGATGTCACAGGGATAGGAGCCAGTTGCGCGCCCGCGTTGAGGAGAGCCCGTTGTGCTCCGAGATAGCCCGGATTTTCCATCCAGGCAAGATCACCTGGGTTCAAGAGGAGGCGTGCTGCCATATCTAATGCTGCCTGCGCTCCTGGCACAATAATGACCTGCTCGGCCTGGCAATACACGCCTCGTGTGATGTTCACATGGTTGGCGATCGCTTCACGGAGCGGGTAATAGCCTGCGATCTCCTGATAAGCGGCCATGTTTCTCAGCAGAGATCGTGCGCAGTGAGCCGCGATCTGGTTCCACTGCTGAAAGGGAAATGCACGGAGGTCTGGGGTGCCTGTGCGAAAAGCACGTGGGGGAGTCGGTCGACGATAGGTCTGGATGGAGGACACAGGGGCCTGGCGCGTTAAATCCTCTCCCAGGTGAGACAAGAAGGGGGTGGCGTGTGTGCTTTCGTCGGGAGCTGTGTTTCTCTGTGGAACTCCTTTGGGAAGGAAAAAGGTCTCAGGAAGGTCGCACGCCACCCTGGTCCCCTGGCCGACCTTTCTCTCGATATAGCCTTCAGCACAGAGTTGTTCATAGGCATTGCTCACTGTATTCAGAGAAATACCTAATTCGCTTGCCAGAGCCCGTGTTGATGGGAGGACTTGACCTGGGTGCAATTGACCACTGAGGATGGCATGACGCAGTCGATCATACAACTGGCGATACAATGGCATCGTGAGTGTGTGATTGAGGGCAAGATCTGCTGTGTTTTGAAGTACTTGTCGTCTTTTTGCCATGATTGAAAAGGAAGCCTCCAGCAAATGATACCATGAAATTTGCAAAAATGACTCTTGAAGGGACTCTCTTTCTAGACTATGCTTCCTGCAAAGGTCAGCACACGTTCTGACTGCAAGGCTTCTTCTTGGTAGAGATTGCTGAGAATGTGAGTGCACATCAATGCATGTGTATTCTGCAAGCATATGCACATCGAACTGGCGAGCCTTTGATTGGTAACAGAGGTGTTGATGATCTTCTATGGAAATTCCATAGCATGCTTATCCAAGGCTTTCCAACGCGCATCAGAATAGATGTTTAGACATCACAAGCCCGACTTATGGGCTACGAAGTAGAAGGTTCAGTATGAAGATTGTGGTTATCGGTAGCAGTGGACTCATCGGAAAAAAGCTTGTGAACAAGCTTCGTGAACTTGGCCATCAGGTCGTGGCGGCGTCACCTAGCACAGGCGTCAACACCATCACTGGTGAGGGGTTAGCTCAAGCGCTTGTCGGCGCTCAGGTGGTCGTCGACGTGGCGAACGCGCCTTTTAGGAAGGTAGGAGATCTTGGACGTCTATGAGGCGGTCACGAGCCGACGGGCAGTGCGCGGATTCACCGACCGGCCTATCCCGAAGGAGGTGCTGGAGCGCGTGCTGTCCGCCGCGGCTTGGTCGCCGTCCGGATCGAACCTCCAGCCGTGGCACGCCTACGTGCTGACCGGCGCGCCGCTGGCCGAGCTCAAGAAGCGCGCCGGCGAGCGTGTGGCCGCAGGCGACCCCTGGGACGAGCAGGAGTACGAGATGTACCCGCCCGCACTGAAGTCCCCGTACCACGAGCGCCGATCCGCCTTCGGCAAGCAGCGCTACGGCGCACTCGGTATCTCGAGCGAGGACTGGGAGGCGCGCCAGAGGGCCGCTGCCGCGAACTGGGACTGTTTCGGCGCGCCCGCCGCCCTGTTCTGCTACATCGACCGCGACATGGGCCCGCCCCAATGGGCCGACGTCGGCATGTATCTGCAGACGGTCATGCTGCTGCTCCGCGCCGAAGGGCTGCACAGTTGTACGCAGATGGCGTGGGCGAAGTATCACAAGACCGTCGCGGAGATCCTATCCCCCCCGGACGAGCTCATCCTCTTCTGCGGCATGTCGATCGGGTTCGAGGACGTCACGGTGAGTCACGCCCGTCTGGGCCGGGCACCGCTCGACGAGACGGTCAGGTTCGTCGAGGGTTAGAAGCCGTTGCTCTACCAATCATGGTGAACGTTGCTGGTGACAAGAGCTGTTTACCTATCTGCAAATGAGCAGGATGTAAACTTTGGCTTTCTATGACGCAAAAATGGCACCATATCTGACGTAAGAAGATGTTCTTGCGTCGGTCGTTTTTTGGCCAGCTTGTGGCTGAAACGTGCTGATCGTTTGTATTGAAGAGACAACAAGGAGAAACCGAAATGGGAAAGCTTGATGGAAAGGTCGCGATCGTGACCGGAGCGGGACGAGGGATAGGACGCGCGATCGCGAAGGCATAC
Source organism: Ktedonobacter racemifer DSM 44963 (assembly GCF_000178855.1). Classification (GTDB taxonomy): domain Bacteria; phylum Chloroflexota; class Ktedonobacteria; order Ktedonobacterales; family Ktedonobacteraceae; genus Ktedonobacter; species Ktedonobacter racemifer. The sequence continues at coordinate 1,132,742 of NZ_ADVG01000003.1, forward strand.
TTACAAGAAGGTGCATCAGTGACCGTAACTGCTGCGCGTGAACAGGCCGAACTCGATCAACTCGCGAAGCAGGATGGGTCTGAACGTGTGTTGGCACTGCTCGCCGATGTGACGAATCCAGAGGCATGTGAACAGGTAGTGGAACAGACCATCCAACGGTTTGGGCACGTCGATATCCTGGTCAATAACGCCGGTCGAGGCATGAAGTATGTCAATGCTTCTTTTCTGATGGAGCCCACTCGCTTTTGGGAAGCAGAGCCTGCGGCCTGGCATATGATTATAGACACGAATGTCAATGGACCATTCTATATGGCTCGTGCAGTTGTGACACGTCTGCTGGAGCAGCAGCGAGAGGGGAGCATCATTAACATCAGTATGGACTATGAAGGGATGAAACGGCGCGGTTTTTCTCCCTATGGACCGTCGAAGGCTGCGCTTGAGTCTGCCTCGGCCATCTGGGGACAGGAGCTGATTGAGGCGCGTATTCGGGTCAATATTCTGCAGCCGGGTGGCGCGACCAATACCGGTATGGTCCCAGCTTCGACGCCAGCGAATATCCAGGCGCGTTTGCTCCAACCGGAGATCATGCAGGCTCCGGCTGTGTTTCTCGCCTCCGACGCTTCGCAAGAGCTCACCGGTCGCCGCTTGATTGCGACGGAATGGAGCGCGGCCAATCCACAAGGCCGAGCTATTGTGGAGGGAATTGGGTAGCTCTTGCGGATCGAGAGAGCACACGACAATGCTCTGCGGGTGGCCCGCATGCTTCCGGTGACTGCCTTCGCAGGAGCAGCTGAGGGCCACATTGCGGAGATGTGTCTTTTTTCGGCCTAGTGGGACATTGAGCTACTGAATAGGGAAGCGCTCCATAGCTTGATTGTATGAGGGTTGAGCGTCTGCCAGTGAAAGCCGGGAGTAGATCTCTAGTGATTGGCGTGTCGCGTGTCCAGAGTAGGGCTGGATGAGAGGCATCATCAATGCCCTCTTTTTTGAGCCAGGTGAAGAGGAAGTGCCTCCATTTGTGGGGAGACATCGAACGCGTAATCCCTGCCTGAACTGCATAGCGGGTCAGCATCTTGCGCACACCCCGATCGGTGTATTTGTGCTTGCGTACAGACTCGAACAGGTATATTGCCCCTTTCGCGAACTACTGGCGCTCCATATGGAGCGCCAGTAGTTCGCGAAAGGTGTGGGGAAAGGGAACCTGGCAATCCTTGCTCCCTTTCCCCTGCGTGATGCGAATCTGGCAACGTTCAGCATCGACTTCATCAAGGCGAATCGCGACCAGCTCGCTGACTCGAACACCTGTATAGAAGAGAGTTTTGATCAGCACCATAGTCGAGCCGGAGTGTCCCTAACCACGTACGCCAAGTAGCGAGCTCTAGTTCCCAGTCTTGATTGATTGGACTGGGGTAATAGCGCTGGCTGGCACCCAGGCCTGGCGATGATTGTAGTTAATCTCGTACCAGAGGTTAGTGGTGCCATCTTCAACAAAGGTATAGCCTGAGACAAAGACAGCGTTGCTAGGCGCCGTTGCAATGACCGTGGCTCCCGTCTGGGGCTTGCCATAGATGGGAACTGTGCCACTGGGATCATTCAGCGTCACCGCTGTTCCCTGTCCCTCTACCGCAGCACCAGGAGGTACGGCGAGCCAGGCCAGGTGCGCCGACTGCACGAGGCTGGAGGGCGTGCTATGCGCCTGGTCGGATTCTCCATACCAGATCTCATAGAGTGTATCCCCTGTTCCTGCCGGGTCTTTAACTTTCGCCAGGTAGTAGTAACTGATGTTCGTCTCGACGTTGTTGGTCTCATCCGTTACATCAGTTGGGTCACCCAGTTGGGGGATGCGCGCCGATTGAGTACTCGGCCCGGTGTAGAGATAGAAAAAGTTAAAGTTAGCGGGCGTCTCTGTCCCATTCTTACCAAGGGGCTTCTTATCCGTTGAAGGCTTGAGCGTAATGATATGTGTATCCTTACTCTTGGCCGTAAACGGAGCACCTGACTGCTGTTGTACCAGGTTGAGGTAGTAGGTCCAGAGCCAGTAGGGACCCGGATCGACATGGTTGGTGGAGAGGCCTGGTGATGGGACCGTTCCATGCGAAACGATGTGATCATGGTCCAAAGGAATATTGTACTTGTTAACCAGGTAGGCAGTCAGCTTGGCCGAAGCGAGATACTGCGCGGCGTTATACCAGAGGAAGCCTGTCGCATCATAACCAATATTCTCGATACCAACGGAATGCTGGTTGTACCAGTAGTTGCCTACATGATACGCGAAATCCTTGTCATGCAAAAGTTCATATACCGTTCCATCAGTATCTACAATATAGTGGATACTGACGCCCGACGTATGAGACTGGAAGACGTTTAGCGCCCCCTGCAGACTTGTTTCGGTATCGTGAATAACGACATAGTTCACGCTCAGATCGGTAGGACGATTCGCACTCTCATACGTACAATAGGGATAAACTGCCGGTGGGGGAGTACAATCATAGGCGTTAGGGTCCAAAATACAGTCGACAGCGCCTGGATAGTCAACATTGGCATCGACCTGGCAACCCGAAGGTATCGTAGTCGCAGCCTTGATATTCTTCGCGGTTGCCTTGTTGACCTTCACGCTCTCAGGAGCAAGCGTAACGACCTCTCCAGTTTCATTAGGAGCACTAAAGCCGTTCTGCACAATTTTAAATAGTGCATCTGCATACATCAATGCAGTGGAATGCGTTGTGGCATGGCTGTATGCCACAAGCGTGCCATACCAGTCACCCAGGTTCCCTGGTAGCGTGTGGCTGGGCGAGAGCTGAATGGCCTCATCACGCAGCACAGCTGCGCCACCACGAATATTGGTCGCGCTATCGCTTTTCAACTGCTGTGGATCTACATGTAGCGCTTTAGCTGCCTGGGTAAGCGTATCACCGCGCTCATTTTGAATCAAGTGCATACATCCATAGCCTCCATCAAGGCTAGGATGGCCTGCATGATTACTTAGACGCCCCTCCATATAACAGAGCGCCTTAAGAATCGAGATGGGAACTCCACTCTCCTGAGAAGCTTGCGTAAAAGCCGTGTTCAGACTAGTGGTAGTAGAGACATTGGCTCTAGCTGCTCCTCCACTAAAACCAGTCAGGACCAGGGCACTTAAAAGTGCCATAAGCATAGGGAGGGCGAAGGACACGAGAGATTTTTGGCGTCGCATAGTACAACATACCCCCAATCATGTTTTCAATAGAACATTAGAAGGAAGGAAAGAAAGAAGCCGATCTATCTCTCTCTATCGGGCTGAGGGTGCATGAGCATTTATAAGATACTATTCCCCCGAAGAATCTTTATAAACTGCTCAATTACTTGTAAGTATAACATATCAATATGTAAATATGCTTGTCAAAAGAGCAAAGGGTGCTTATGGGGTTAGAACGTAAATTCCCCTGGCATCTTGAGAAAATCATGAGATATAATTGTGTTTAATCAGTGCTCTGGTTAAGAGCCGTCCTCCACGCGCAGGGCGGCCATGTGGTGCATCAGGCAAAAAGGGCTAAGCAGGAAATGAGAGCCTTCATCTTTTCTCTCCTGACTGTGCGAATGTTCCATATCACCTGTACCTCTTACAATGGCGTAGACACAAGCACTGGCGACCATTGGATCGACCCGGTAACGCTGGCCTGATATCCACTGGCCACATCACAGCAGGAGGAAGAGACCGTATGCCTTTTAACTTGTATAACAAGAGCCTACTCACGCTGAAGGATTTCTCGGCAGAAGAAATTCACTATTTGCTCGACCTGTCAGCCGAGCTGAAGGCCGCCAGGGCGGAGGGACGCGAGACACAACGTTTGCGCGGCAAGAATATTGTGCTGATATTCGAGAGGGATTCCACACGTACGCGCAGCTCATTCGAGGTCGCTGCCTTTGAGCAGGGCGCGCAGGTCACCTATATCGGCCCCAGCGGCTCACACATCGGCTATAAAGAGACAATCCAGGATGCCGCGCGTGTGCTGGGACGCATGTATAGCGGCATCGAGTATCGTGGCGCTAGCCAGCAAAATATTGAGGCCCTGGCCCGCTACGCTGGCGTTCCGGTCTGGAATGGCATGACCGATGAGGAGCATCCCCTCCAGGTCCTGGCCGATCTGCTTACGATGCGCGAGCATACATCAAAGCCACTCAGCGAGGTCGCCTTTGCCTTCCTGGGACACGTTGGTTTCAACATGGGACGCTCGCTCCTGCTGGGCGCGGCCAAACTGGGCATGGATATCCGCCTGGGCGGCCCCAAGGCCTACTGGCCGGATGAGAGAAATCTGGATTATATACGGACTCTGGCCCTGGAGACAGGTGCGCGCATCACGGTAACCGAAGACCTGGAGAGCGCGGTCAAGGGCTGCGACTTTATCCACACTGATGTCTGGCTCTCCATGGGCGAGGACACCAGCCAGTGGGGCGAGCGCATCCAGCAACTTCTCCCCTACCAGGTCAATAGCCGCGCTATGGCCTTGACCGGCAATCCCAACGCCAAATTTATGCACTGCCTCCCCGCCATCGCCAACAAACAGACCGTGCTGGGGCAGAAACTCTACAAAGAGTATGGCCTGGATGGGGCCGAGGTCGTCGACGAGGTCTTCGAGTCTGAAGCATCCATTGTCTTCGACCAGGCCGAGAACCGCCTGCACACCACCAAGGCCGTCCTCGTAGCAACCCTCAGCAAGTGCTTGTAGATAGGCATAAGAGAAAACAACAGTGCACCCGGTCGCGGAACGCGACCGGGTGCACTGTTGTTTTCTCTTATATTTAATCCATGACGGTGACCTGGATGGAGTCGCTGCCGAGCATACGGGCGACCTGGCTGTGCAGGACGTCGTTGTAGTTCATGGTGTTGTTGTGCGGCGTCAGGCGCACCATCCATTCGCCGTTACAGACGCAGATCTCGTAGTAGTCGCGACCCGGCTTCTCGCTCAGACAGCGATGGAGGTCCTGCACCTTCATGATGTCATTGGAGACGGAGATGTCGTCATCGCCACTGATATTGACGGTGAACCAAACCTGGTAGCGCTTACGGTTCATCTCCTCCTCGGCCTTCTTGAGCGGCTCCACGCTATCGCAGAGGATGCCAGGCTCGTCGCGGCGCACCTGGACGGTCCCCTTGACGAGTACGACGCTTCCCTCCTGCCACAGCTCTTTGGTCTGCTCATAGGTGCGGGGAAAGATGGTGATGCCCAGGGTGCCATACATGTCCTCAAGCTGCACGACGCACATATCATCACCCTTCTTGGTCGTGATGCGCCGCGCCTCCTTGATCATGCCACCCACGGTGACCTTCTTGGTGTCCAGTTCCTCGGTCACCTGGCCGATGGTGTGCGTCGCTCCACGCTCCACAAAGATATCGCTCAGGTAGGCCAGGGGATGCTTGGCAATATAGACGCCGATCAGCTCGCGCTCCCACTCCAGCAGTTGCTTGCGCGGAATCTCCTGGGCATTGGTCGAGAGACTAAACTCCAGCGAGCCGCCGACCTCCTCCAGGTCGCCAAAAAGGCTTACCAGGCCACGCTCCTTGGCTGAACGCTCGCTCTTGCCATACTGGACCGCGCGCTCAACCGAGGCCAGCAGGATATGGCGCTGGTTCTCACTGGGCATGAGCGAGTCCATCGCGCCCACCTTGATCAGCGTCTCGATAGCGCCCTTACCAACCGCGTGAGCATCGACGCGGGTACAGAAGTCGCCCAGCGATTTGAAGGGACCGCCCTCGGCGCGCGCCCGGATGATACCGTCGATTGGGCCATCGCCGATGCCCTTGATGGCGAGCAGGCCAAAGCGAATGCCGCCGTTCTCGATGGCGAAACCCTTCTGGCTCTTATTCACGTCGGGACCAAGCACTTCGACGCCCATACGCTTACACTCGGCGATGGCGTTGGCGATCTTCTTGGCATCCGCGGCCTCAGCGGTCATGGTCGCGGCCATGAACTCGGCGGTATAGTTGGCCTTGAGGTAGGCGGTATAGAAGGACACGACGGCGTAGCTCGCGGCGTGGGCCTTATTAAAGCCGTAACCGCCGAAGGGGAGGATCTGCTCAAAGAGCGTCTCCGCGACCTCTTGCTTCACGCCGTTCTTGACGCAGCCCTTCAAGAAGTCGCCCTTATAGCCCTCAACCTCGTGCATAATCTTCTTACTGAGCGCCTTACGGAACTTGTTAACCTTGCCCCAGGAGAAGCCCGCCAGGTTCACAGCGATGAGGAGCACCTGGTCCTGGTATACGATGACGCCGTACGACTCCTCCAGCCACTGCGAGAGGCGCGGATCGAGATAGGTCACCTTCTTGCGCCCGTGTTTGGCGTCAACGAAGTCGGGAATACTATCCATCGGACCCGGACGGTAGAGCGCGACCATGGCGGTGATATCCTCGATGCAGGTTGGTTTGAGCATCTTGATATACTCGCGCATCTTCGCGCTTTCCAACTGGAAGACGCCGGTGGTCTCGCCTGCCGCCAGGAGTTCATAAGCCTTCTGGCGCTTGCGGTCAAGCTCGGGATCGCCAGTGGGGTCCAGCGGCAACTTCTCCAGATTGATGTCCTCGCCTCGTGACTCTTTAATAAACTTCACGGCATTATCGAGGATGGTCAGGTTGGAGAGGCCCAGGATATCATATTTGATCAGGCCGATCTCTTCCAGGTGGGAGTGCTCGTACTGCGTCGAGATACGACCCTCACGCTTCTGGAGCGGCACAAAATTGACCAGTGGCTCATTGGCGACCAGCACGCCCGCGGCATGCACGCCCGTCGAACGCACCGAGCCCTCCAGTTTGAGCGCCATATCCAGCAGATCCTTGGCCTCGCCATCATGCTGGTAGAGGTCGTTCAGGTCGCGCACATCGTTGAGGGAGCCTTGCAGCGTAATCTTGGGGCCTGTAGGAATCAGGCGTGAGATCTTATCGCCGAGGTCCTGGCGTCCCATCGAGCGCGCTACGTCCTTTACCGACTGTTTGGCTGCCATACTGTTGAATGTCACCATCTGCGCCACGCACTCATGCCCATACTTCTCACCCAGGTAGCGGATGACCTCTTCACGCCGGTCATCGGGGAAGTCCATATCGATATCGGGCATGTCGTCGCGCTCAGGATTGAGGAAGCGCTCGAAGAGCAACTGATAACGCAGAGGATCAACGTTGGTAATACCCAGCGTAAAGGCGACCAGGCTACCAGCCGCCGAACCTCTGGCCAGGCAGCGAATGCCCTGCTCACGCGCCCAGCGCACATAGTCCGCCACGACCAGGAAGTAGGGGACAAAGCCTTTTTGCACGATGATGCTCAACTCATAGTCAAGTTGGCGCTTCAACGGCTCGGTCAGCTCGCCAAAGCGATAGCGAATGCCTTCAAGGCACTGAGCATAGAGGAACTCGTCAGGCGTGCCGTACTGGGGTGGAATATCGACTTTGGGTAGTTGCGCCTTGTAGGCCAGGGGATCGACCTCGCACTGCTCCGCCAGGCGCACCGTGTTGAGCAGGCCATCATGTAGCTCTGGGAAGAGATCGAGCATCTGCTGCGGGCTACGCAGGAAGTATTCATTGCTATCGAAGGCGAAGCGGTTGGGATCGCTGAGGGTGCTACCCGTCTGCACACAGAGCAGGACCTCGTGCGCGTGCGCGTCCGTATCCTGAACATAGTGCAGGTCATTGGTGACGATCATGGGTACGTCCAGCTCTTTGTGCAAGCCATAGAGCATCTTATTCAGCTTGTCTTGGGGAGAGGGCGTGCCGTTCTTCTCGTGGCCATGATGTTCCTGAATCTCTAGATAGTAGTTTCCTCGTCCCAGCACATCCTGGTACCAGCGAATAATGTTCTTGGCCTCGTTTTCCTTCCCCTCCAGCAACAGTTGGGGAACCTCGCCGCCCAGGCACGAGGAGGTAGCAATGATGCCCTCGGCATATTGAGAGAAGATGTTCTTATCGATCCTGGCGTGGTTGGCGTACATGCCCTCGGTATTGGCGATGGTCATCATCTTCATCAGGTTGCGGTAGCCAGTGTTATTCTTCGCCAGCAGGAGCAGATGAGTATAGTCACGCTGACCACGCTTCTTGGCCTTGACGTTCATATCCTCGGTCAGATACGCCTCGACGCCCAGCACAGGACGGATATCGTTAGCCTTGCACGCCTTGTAGAACTCCAGGGCGCCATACATCGCGCCATGATCGGTGATCGCCAGGTGCTTCATGCCCAACTCTTTGGCCTGTTTCACCAGCGTCTTGATGCGGCTAAAACCATCGAGCAGGGAGTACTCAGTATGAACATGCAGATGCGCGAAATCAGTAAAATTTTGCATAAAATATCTTCCCGCTAGTATATCAACAATTATAATCAGTGGCAGAGCTTCTCATTATCCGCAATTGCTCGTTGTGATGGTGGTATGTGCCTGGTCGTGGTGAATACCACGACCAGGCACATACCACCATCACAACAACAATGATACCTCTTTCAACACGAAGTTATGCTAGGCTTGGGGAAAAAGAGGGACCTTTTGGCCTTCTTAGTATACCAGATCAAACGCCCTGATCTTCAACTTTGAGCGACGCAAGAAGATGGGTAAATGACAAGGTTGTCAGGGCTAGCGCAACATCGGCTCTGACAACCTTGTCATTTACATGGGAATATACTGGCTCGCGGTGTAGTTCTCTCTTATGGATGAGTCTGTAGGGGCCATGCTTGCATGGCCTTATTCGTGCAAGGTGAGCACATCCCTTCGCGAAGAGAGTCCAAGCCAGCTTGGACCCTACAATTTACCGGTTAATACAAGGAGAAAAATACATGGTCGTTGTTATTCCAGATAACTATACAGATATTTTGAACACCACCGCCCTGGCGCATGTCGCCACTATTGGCCCCAAAGGGGAGCCTCAGAGCAATCCCGTCTGGTTTGGTTGGGATGGTCAATATTTACGCTTTAGCAATACCAGGGGACGCCAGAAGTATCGCAATGTTGTGAATGAGCCTCGCGTGGCGATCTCCATTGTCGATCCCAGCAATCCTTATCGCTATTTAGAGATTCGCGGCAAGGTCGTGCGCCTCGATGACGACACGGACCTCTCATTCATTAACTCCATGGCCAAGAAATATATGAATGAGGACGTCTACCCCTGGCATAACCCCAGTGACGAGCGCGTCATCATCGTAATCGAACCCGAGCACATCACAAAGATGGGCTAGAAAAAATAGTGAGAGGTGGTATGGCTGGCATCGCCAGCCATACCACCTCTCACTATTTTTGACCCAGCTGGTGAGAGCACCTATTTGGAGAGCAGGAGAGAGAACCAGAAGGTTGAACCGATGCCGGGGGTGCTCTCCAGGCCTACCTCGCCTCCATGAAGCTCGGTCAGGCGCTTGCTAATATAGAGGGACAGACCCATACTCAGATCGAGTCGATGCTGCACGCCAAGACCTTGGGAGCGATAGAAACGCTCCCATATATGCTCCAGGTCTATAGGCGAGATGCCAGGCCCTCGATCCTGGATCTGGACCTGGACTTTACTCCCTTTCTTGCTCACGGTTACATCAACCGCGCTCTCTCGCGAGGAATAAGCCAGGGCATTCTCAAGAAAACAATGCAGCACCTCTTTGATCCGGTCCTTATCTACGCAGACCGGGTAATCGGCCTCCTGATCAGCAAAAAAGACGCGGATAAGACGTTGAGGATAGGCGGGTTGCATCGTTTCTACCACATCATGCACAATATTAGCCAGGTTATTGAGATGTTTATTAAGAGTGAGGCTATTGCTCTGTAACAGCGAGTCATCGACCATATAATTGATTATGTGCTTCTGTTGATGCGCACTCTCCAAGGCACTATGGAGAGCACTTTCAACGCGGTCTAACTGCCTCTGGACTTCAGGGTGATCTGGCTGAATTTTTCGTAAGCGCTGCAAGCGATGCAGCGCCAGTTGAATGCTTCCAATCTCGGCGGTAAGCGGCGTATTAAGTTCATGGCTTGTCAGATTGATGAAGTCATTCATACGCTGGTTGGTTTCTGCCAGCACCTGCTCACTGGCAGCAGTTTCCATCCATTTTCGCATCGCCAATAGGCGTTCGAGGACCAGCACAATTAGGGTCGCGATAGCCTTCACCAGTTCAATATCTCGCTCAGAAAAAGGCTTTTCCTTATCTGCCCGGCCAACGACCAGACGACCAACCACGTGCTGCCTGGCACAGAGAGGAGCGATGAGTATGACTTGCTCGCCAAAGTCGTCAGCAAACGCGGGAGGTAGGTGAATCTGGGAGCGCAGTAGGATGATAACTTCCTGGTTCTGGAGGCGCTCAATAACATCCTGGTCAAAGTAATCACTCAGCCTGTATGCGCCAGAGGCTGCGCAGCGCTTGTGAAGTTGTTCCTCTGAGAGGCCACACGCACTAAGTAAAAAGGTATAGCCTTCGGGAAAAGTATGGGTATATAACAATACCTGGTCACATCTCATCTGTTGCTTGACAAGTTCTACCAGGTGCTGACCAATGTCCATCATTTGTGTAAGCGAGTACCACGCTTCCTGTGGCAGAGCGAGCGATTGCAAAATGGGCAGGGCAGGAAGCCGCATGACAAACTCAAGGAGTGAGTTATTAATCGCTAAATGTGCCAGATCTTCTAGCTTTAACTCATTTCCCCGTTTTATATCAGAATCCGCGTTTTCGTTTTTATTGCACTTATGCACTGAATTAACTTGCGCTGTTGCGAATTCATCGGCCTCTGGCTCGCGTGATTCCTGCTCCTTCATAATATGCTCTTTATAGGTTTACTAGCCTGCGATAGCCTCTATCCAGGCACTCAATTTAGCAAAAGTACCCTTTTACATTATTATCTCGCTATCTACCAAGCTAAACTGCACCTATTTATGAGTATGTTGATAAATTAACTCAATAATATCTTGACAAAAGGAAGGTCAGCCTTTTACAATACGAGTAGCTTCACTTTATCTGAGAGAGCCGCCCTATTATTTTTGCGAGGATGGAATTTGTATGTGGATAAGACAAAACGCAATTACTAGCCCGCGTTCCTCAACCCCTCTGCCACTCTTCTGCTGCTCTTCTATGCGCCGCCTCTGTTGTTGTCCTCGCTAATACTAGTATGTATCTCCCTTTGGTCTTGCCTTAAAGAAACGTATAGACGAGAAAACACCTGACGTACATTTGTACTATCATGCTGATGGCATGATGACCAGAGGCATATGTCTTTTTTAAGAGGAGGTAAAGCAATGAACACTACCCTCAACTATGCACAGCCAGCATTCTCCAGATCAGGAAACATCATCAAGAAGGACCGGTCCGACCTCTTTGTTCTCAATTTTATGCACACGCGTTTACGCTGCCTGCTAGAGCAACCCATACCCGAGGAAGATGAGAGACAACCCTGGCTGCACACACTTGTAGAGCCAAATAACCGCGCGCATCGGATCGCCATCTATCGACCAGACGCCTTGAAAAGCGCCCCTCAGCTCTCCTTCGTTGGCTTCGTGAGCCAGCGGCGTTCACAACTTTCGCCCGGCCTGGTTGACGAGATCAGCCGCATAGATCAGGAGCTATTGCTAAACGTGGCTAATGTACCGAGCCTGGTGAGCTACTCCTCGTTCGCGCTGCGTCCTCGCCTCTGGTATAACCTGGTGCTCTTTCAAGGTTCGGGCCTGGGCACCCATCTTAAGGGAATGGCCCGGCATACCTATGCGGCATATGAGCTGGCGCCTGCTTACTATGACTGGATTCGCCTGCATCAGGGCGCGCTCACGCCTGCTTCACAAGATGCCTTACAACTACACACCAGCCGCTATTATCTCTTCGAAGGCATGCAAAAACCGGTGGTGGAACTGGCTACACTGAGCGGGAAGGAGCAGTGAGGGATATGACTGACCATCAGGAACTACGCGTCGCCACCTATCTTTCGCCGCTGCTCTATGAGACCTACGCCTATATTACACGCTATCTCGGCGAGCACCTGGGCCAGGTCGCCACGCTGCGTACCGGCGAGACCCCGGAAGAGGTGATAGCAGGCGAGCACGATATCGCCTTTCTCTGTGGTCTCCTCTATGTACATCTTAGGGACGAGCCGACCTCGGAGGTCGAGTTACTGGCCGCGCCTACGCTCCACGGCGATCGTTACCAGGGTAGGGCCATTTATTTCTCCGATATCGTGGTTCGCCAGGAGAGTCCCTACACCACGTTCACCGATCTCTATGGATCGGACTGGGCCTATAACGAGTTTTCGTCCCACTCGGGCTACAACCTGGTGCGCTATAACATCTACCAGCGCGGACTGGACCCCAGTTTCTTTCGCAGCGCCCTCGCGACTGGCTCGCACTTGCAATCGCTCCAGGCGGTGCACGATGGACGCGCCGACGTTACGGCCATCGATTCGCATGTGCTCGACGTTCTGCGCCTGCAACGGCCAGAGTATGTGGCGCAGTTCCGCATCATTGACGCGTTCGGTCCCTCGGGCGTACCCCCACTAATTATCTCAACCCGCCTGAAGCCACAACTCAGGCAAGAGATACGCGCGGCATTGCTCTCAATGCACCTGGACCCCGAGGCGGCCCAACACCTGCAAGCCGGTCGCATAGAGCGCTTTATCCCGGTCGCCGACAGCGCATATGACGACATTCGCCATATGTTCGCCCTGGTGGCAAGCAAGTAAAATATCCTCCATGCATAAAAGGGCGAGGGGCGACATTGTCGCCCCTCGCCCTTTTATGCATGGGATAATATTTCAAACCCTTACGGAAGGGTGATGAAGGAGACGCCTGAGCCGGGATAGAAGGTCCAGTAGGAGAGCCTGGCGAAGCCACCGCCATTGTTATACCAGTTGTAGTTGCTGGTATAGACGGAGCCGTCGGCATTGATGCTCTCGACATACGCCACGTGTCCAACACCGCCCGCTCCCTGCACTCCCGGCTGGAGGACGATGATTGCGCCCACGCTTGGTTTAGAGGAGACATGATACCCATACTGGAGCGCTCCAGAGGCCCATTCCCAGGCATTGCCATACCAGGGCACCCAGACACCAGTCACAGCATGAAAACGCATTGCAGCCCAGTAGGTACATTGCCCATAAGCTCCATGATTAGAGGAACCACCGGCCACCGAGCCACCCGAACCGTTATCTGAGTAGCTAACATCATTATTACCGTAAATCGAGACCGCTGTTGCCGTCGCCGCCTGGGAGAGAATCGAACTCTGATTGGGATCTTGCGAATCAGAGAGGTTATTGGAATTGTTGAGGCCCAGGTTGGTGGGATTCGTGGCGGCATTACCACCAGTGGGACCTCCCAGTGTATTTACCGCGAGCAGGCTTCCAACCATAATAAAGAGCATCAGAACCGCAACCGAAATCTGAATAACGACGCGTCTGCCCTGTGGGGGGCGAATACTTGTTTCGCGTTTCCCTTCGCCCTTGATAAGCAGAGGCTCGCGTAGAGCGGTCGTCTTGCTCCTGCCCAGCGTCCTGGCTTGTGTGTCATCAAGGAGTGATGAGGTGGAGTTGGGCGCGAGTAGAGCCCTGGTCGTGTTTGGCGATACGAGCGGCCCCGTTTGCGCATACCCTGGAGCAGGCGTCATAGGGGTAGGAGCGCCGCCCTGGGCATTGTAGGGCGCTTGCTGATCACCAGTAAACACACTAGTTCCCCCGTAAGGGCCCGGACCATAAATAGATTCTCGATCCGTCGATTCTCGATCCATCGCAGACATGCAAATACATCCTTCAAAGGCTCTTGAAAAGCAAATATGTGTATAGCCGTTAATGCTAGATTTTTCTCTTTAGAGATAACTCTACAGAAGAAGACATTCTCAGGTCAAGTTTTGCATCCACAAATAGGAGTATATGGCTGTTATTTCAGCGCATATGCGAATTGATCACTCATTTATACCTGAAGTAGGGGAAAAAGGAACTTTATGTTTGGGATTGTGGTGTGACAGGGCCTTCAGCCCTGTCACACCACAATCCCAAACATAATCCCCCCTTTCCGCTTTTTGCGAGGAGCGGTGTATAGAGAAAGAGGGAGGATATGCAAGATGCGAATACTGATCGCCGAGGATGATCTCTTCGTCGGAGAAAGCATGAAGACGGGGCTGGAGCGCCAACGCTACGTTATCGACCTGGTGGATAACGGCAAACAGGCCCTGGCTCTGGGAGGCTTAGAACCCTATGACCTGGTCATTCTGGATGTCTTACTCCCCGACATGGACGGTTTTGACATCTGCCGGACCTTGCGCGAGCAGGGGCAGACCATGCCCATCCTCTTTCTCACCGCGCTCGACGGCGTCGACTATCGAGTGAATGGCCTGGACATAGGCGGGGATGACTATCTGACCAAGCCCTTTGCCTTTCGCGAGTTGGAGGCGCGCGTGCGGGCGCTGCTACGGCGTGAGGGACCCAGCAAGACGTCACAGCTCAAATTTCTGGACATCACCCTCGATACTATCAACCATCAAGTTTGGCGGGGAGAACGCAAGATCAACCTGACACGCAAGGAGTACCTCCTGCTAGAGTTCTTGATGCACAATCCCAGGCAGGTCATTAGCCGGACCATGATCGCGGAACATATCTGGGAGAGCGACGCGGAAAACCTCTCCAACGTTATCGATGTTTATGTACGCTACGTGCGGCGCAAACTATGTGAACAAGGAGAATCCGATGTTATTCACACCATCAGAGGCTTCGGTTACCAGCTTAAAGAGCCATAGCAAGCGCAGGCATGCATGGCCACTAGGCATACGCGCCCAGGTAGCCCTCTGGACGAGCATGGTCTTTGTGCTTCTCCTGCTGCTCTTTGGCACACTCTTCTACATGCAATTACGTGCAACCCTGAATCACAACATAGACACCTCCCTGCTCGTGCGCGCACAACACATTACCAGTGGGCTAAACTATAAGAAAAAGATGGAACAGCAGGCCAATGGGCAGAGCCCGATCTATGAGCAATGGCAGGAACACAAGAACAAGGCTATCGAGATGATGCGCCTTCAGCCCAACCTCGCCGTGGATATGGAGGGACCCGTGCGCATCATTGGTCCGGACAACACCGAGGTCTACAGCTCGCCGACCTTCCAGGTGCTAAAATTGCCGGATGCCATTGAGCAAAACACCAGTAAAGGCAAGGCCTGGATTGGCACGGTAAGCGCACGCGATGGACAGGAGGTACGCCTCTATAGCCTGCCGCTAATTGACCATGGCAGCGTCTATGGCCTGGTACAGGTGGGTACCTCGCTGGCCGCGCTGGACGCCACCCTCAATAATGTCATATACGAACTCGTACTGCTTGGTCCTCTAGTACTGCTCCTGGGGGGATTCGGCAGCTACCTGCTGGCCTGCAAGGCCTTTCAGCCCATTGGACGCCTGACCAGTGCCGCGCGTACCATAGCCGTGGGCGACCTCACGCAACGCGTGCCCGTCCCACGCGCCCAGGACGAGGTACAGCGCCTGGCTCTGACCTTCAATGAGATGCTGGCCTCGCTTGATGCCATGTTCGCGCGCCAGCGCCGCTTCACGGCAGATGCCGCGCATGAGTTGCGCACCCCCGTCGCCGCCATCCGCAGCCTGGCGGAGGTCGCCCTCTCTGAGCGCAGTGAACCCGAAATGTACATGCATGTCCTGCAAAACATCACCAGCGAATCCGAACGCCTGGGCGAACTGATTCGCGACCTGCTGGTCCTGGCGCGGGCCGACGAAGGCCAGGCAAGCTTTGAGCACGAGCCTGTACGCCTGGACCTCCTGGCTCAGGGCGCGGTCGCGACTATGGAGCACCTGGCACAGGAGCGGGCCGTGCATCTCAGTGTCCAGGCAAGAGAGCAGGTACAGGTCATGGGCGACGAGGCACGCCTGATCCAGGTCGTTCTCAACCTGGTCGAGAATGCCCTTGTCTACACCAACCCGGGCGGAAACGTCACAGTCGAGACAGGCATAGAGCAGGAGCGAGCCATACTCCGCGTGCGCGACACGGGGATCGGCATCGCGCACGAACACCTCCCCCATGTCTTCGAACGCTTCTACCGCACCGACAAAGCCCGCTCCCGTGCCGCCGGTGGGACCGGCCTGGGCCTCTCCATCGTCGAATGGATCATCCACACGCACGGAGGCACCATCGACGTCCAGAGCCAGCCTGAGCAAGGCTCGCTCTTCAGCATCAGCCTCCCCCTCGCCAGGCTGCCTGGGGCAAGCGAGGGAGAAGGCGACACTGCTAAATACCTTGAAGAACACGTGGGTGCCTCAAAAGCATGTATTAAACTAGCTTAAACTCTCTTATGAGAGGTTGAGGCTCGGGATGAATAGAGGCTGAAGTGATGTTGTTTCACTTCAGCCTCTTCCTCTTCGATCTCCAGCGTATTTTTCCCTTCTTCGTCCTCTCACTATACTAAGAAGGATGAGAGTTGACGCATACAATTTTCATTGAGGAAGCGTACGAGAGTGGTGTTGCATATCAACCCATTGAATGGTATTTTTATTGGTGCGTTCATTGGCTTTCTCCTCTCCCTGCCTATCGGACTTTCCCTCGCGTTCTGGCTGAGCCAGATCAAACTACGTGCTCTGACGGTTCTGGGAGCGTTCCTTGGCGCGTTGATCGGATTTTGTATTATTTATGCCTCAATTGGGACACTGTTGTTTGACCCACCACCGATTGCCTCGAATCCTGGGGCTGCCTTCTTTGGCACAATCCTTTTCTGCCCCAATGTCGCACTGGCCTTTGCGATTGTGGCTGATGTCCTGATCGCAAATAGAAGCACTCGCGCTTCTCGTCGTGCGACCCACAAATAGGTCCGCTGCTTGAGGTCTGTGTGTTTGCCCCTACCAGGACGTTAGCCAAAGTAATAGAGAGGCTTCATCATATTCTCATAAAAACTCGCTATATTGCATATGTAACCGAAATGGATGAGGAACAAAAATAAACAAACATTATAGGGAGGAACAACGCCATGACTCACTACACAAACAACTATGGCTGCTATGAGTATGGCCGCACGCCTGCATATGCATATGATGTAGAATACATTAACCACACATATCTGGAGATGGAGATCCTCAAACGTCTGTGCCGCCAGGACGCGGACACGATTCTGCTCGACCTCTCCAGCGAGTACGACGACTATGCCGACTATGGCTCCGGCGGACCCGCCCAGGCCTACCTTCATATTTAGTCATAAAAAAAGCAGCGGTTGGCAAGCCAACCGCTGCTTTTTCATCTTTTATCCCCAGCGCTGGCGCAGGCGGGGAAGAATCTCTTTGGCGTAGAGCTGTAGGAAGCGCGACTGATCGTCGCCGGGGGCGTGGAATATCAGGTGCGTAAAGCCCAGTTCGATGTAGGGACGAATCTGCTCTATGTGCTCATCGGGATCGCTGGAGACGAGCCAGCGGCGATGGGCCTGGTCCTCAACACTTTTAGCCTTCTCCTCCATCTCACGGGCATCGTGGATGCTGACCTTATCCTCGGCGGGAAGCGCCAGGGCAGCCCAGATACGCGTATCCTTCAGGGCGCGATCCTTGTCGGTATCGAAGGAGACCTTGACCTCGATGGTGCGCTCGACGCTCTGCGGATCTTTGCCCGCGGCCCGCGCGCCCTCCTCCATCGCTGGCAACAACTTGTCGCGATAGAGCTCATCGCCCTTGCCGGAGGTGCAGATAAAGCCGTCGCCCTCGCGGCCCGCGAACTTGGCAGCCACCGGGCCCCCCGCGCCGATATAGATGGGAACGGGCTGCTTGGGCTTATCATAGATAGTCGCGTTCAGCGTATGGTAATATTCTCCGTTAAAGGTTACCATATCTTCCTGCCAGAGCTGCTTGATCAGGCGTACCGACTCACGCAGGCGTGCCAGGCGCTCCTTGGCCTCGGGCCACTGCATACCTGTAACCGCGACCTCGTTTAGCGACTCACCGGAACCAACACCCAGAATGAAGCGTCCAGGATACATCAAACCCAGTGTGCCAAAGGCCTGGGCGACAACCGCGGGCTGATAGCGGAAGGTAGGCGTCAGGACACTGGTGCCCAGGACGATCTTTTTAGTACGCTCAGCCGCAGAGCCAAGCCAGGAGAGCGCGAAGGGCGCGTGCCCATTGGTATGGCGCCAGGGTTGGAAGTGATCACTGATCCAGACGCTATCAAATCCCAGGTCCTCCGCCTCAACCGTGAAATCGAGCAGTTCGCGTGGACCAAACTGCTCCGCGGATGCTTTATAGCCAAACTTCAAACGAGAAGTACTCATCGATATATTTCTCCTTCTAGCAAGCAAGTGCCTACTGGCAGTAGACAATATTTATTTTGCCTCTGTCAACCGTTTTGCTGCGTATAGATGAGCCTCAAAAATCTGTTTCCATTATACACACGCACTGGCATATGGATAAGAACACGGGCAAGGTGAGCATTTATGCCCGTGCCTGCGACACGTGACAAACATAGTGAAGCACGCGCTTACATATGTCCTATATGTAAACGCGTGCTTCAGCAGAGAGGCACCTCGCGTTAACTGACGATAGTGACAGCACTTGCAGGCACAAAGGCCTGGCGATGGTTATAGTTAATTTCATACCAGAGCTTGCTGGTACCATCCTCAACGATGCTATACGCGGAGACAAAGGTCGCACCAGTTGGCGCATCCCCGATATAGTAGGAGTTGCTGGTGGTCGGTCGGCCAGAGACCTGGGCCGCTTTGCTACCTTTGCCCGTCAGCTTGATGACATGCGCGTTGGCGCCAGAAAGGGTGTTCTCGACCGCAGACCCGGCTGGAATGGCTAACCATGCCTGCTTTGCGTGGGCCATATGGGTTGGCGTGAAGTTGGGATCTTGCTCACCATACCAGATCTGGTAGAGCGTATCGCCCGTGCCTGCAGGATCCTTTACCTTGCTGGTATAGGCATAGCTGATCCTGGCCTCGACATTGCTGCCAACGCCTGTGGAAGAGCCATTATCGGGGTTGGGGATAACGCTCGACGCGGTACTGGCATGCGTGTACAGCGTGAAGAAGGTGTGATTTGCTCTTGTCTCCGTTCCGTTCTGACCATACGGCGCCTTGCCGGTCGCGGGATTGACAGTGACGACGTTCGCCTTGCTACTGGTGGGCGCTGCGGCAACCCCCTGTTGCTGAATCAAGCTAAAGTAATAGGGCCAGAGCCAGTAGGGACCCGGGTCTTCGTGATTGGGAACCGAGCCCAGGGTCGGCGAAGGTATGGTCCCATGCGAAAGGATATGATCGTGCTCCAGGGATATATGATACTTATTCAATAAGTACGCCACCAGTTTGGCTGAGGCCAGGTACTCGGTCGCGTTATACCACTGATAGCCCGTGGCATCAAAGCCCGCATGCTCTATACCGATTGTATGCTGGTTATACCAGTAATTTCCGGCATGATAGGCGATATCCTTCTCGTGCAGCAATTGATAGACGGTACCATCGCCTCCGACCACATAGTGAATGCTGACGCCGCTATTGGGGTCCTGGAAGACATTCAATCCATCCTGGGCGCTCCCCTCAATGTCGTGGATCACGATATCAGAGATGCTATAAGCTCCAGGGCGTTTGGCGGATTCATAGGTACAGGGGCTACCGCTGGAGACCACGTTGCAATCAAACGTCGTGGGATTAACAATACAATCGACGGCGCCGGGATATTCCACGTTACCGTCTCTACTACAGCCAGTGGGCAGCGTGGCGGTCGCCAGGGACTTTGCCTCCAGGTGAGGCGCCATCACGTTCTGGGGCGCAAGCGTTACCAGTTCTTGATTCTCGGCCCGGGCCTGAAAGCCCTGGCGTAAGAGACGATAGACCTCATCAACATACATCTGCGCAGTCGACCCGGTCGTCGCGTTACTATAAAGAGCCGTGGCATCGGCCCAGTCAGCTAGCGTTTTAGGAAGCGTATGGGTCGGTGATAGCTTTAAGGCATTCTGCCGGAGGATAGCAGCGCCTCCACGAATGTTTGTAACAAGGTCATTCTGTAATTGAGAAGTACTGACATGCAGATCTTGTGCAGCCTGATCCAATGTGTTCTGCCTCTTGTTTTTGACCAGATGCATGCAGCCGTACCCCTGGTCGATACTGGGCGTACCATCATGCATGCTTAAACGCCCCTCCATGTAACAGAGGGCCTGTAAGAGCGGCACAGGCACGCCCGTTTCATGAGAAGCCTGCTGAAAAGCCTGGTTCACAGACGGACTACTGGCTGCATATGAATGAGAGAAACTAAGACTGCTAAGGGTGAGAAGCAAACTGAGGCCCATGAGCGTCTTTAGCGCCGCCCATAAAATACGGTTGTTCACGGCAGACTCCTTTCATCTATCTCCACTCTTTTCATCTTTTCACGTCACGATATACGCGCCGCTGAAAGAAAGCAGAGGCTGCCCCGTGTAGAGAAATAGGGATTACTACGTCTGTACGAAAGGATAACATGTTGTCATACTTGTACGTTGCTGGCGAAATTCAGTGTCATCCCCCTGCAAACACTGAAATGGTTCACCTTGTGTATTTAAATACCACAGTTTATTATCTTTTTCAATGTTTCTATTCTGCGTATTCCATGGTCTTACGCAGTTTTATGTTTTTGTGTATGGCTCGATACTATAAAAGTACTCATCCCCATATCCCCTATATATAGACACGCGTTTCAGTAGCGTTGAACTTTCCTTGACTTACGACCTCTTTATTTTTACACTGTATTTATATGTGCAAATCTAAGGATACGGGGTATGACTTTTGGGTTAACTTCTTGTAGCGCTGGTTGTTTTTAGTTTGTGGAAAGGAATCTTTATGTTCCAATCTCGAACGTCCTCTTATTTGCGACAACTGGGTATCGCGACGTTGCTCGCGCTCTTTTGTCTAACGCTCGCCCTGGGGCAAAGCACCCATGCAGCCACAGCCAAATCAGGTAAAGGGCAGAGCCAGTACGATGAGTTCTGGCAGCAGAGCAGTTCCAGTGACTTCTCGACCTGGGCCCTCAATGGCGTCGCTGTCTCTTCCAGTGGGACAGTCACCCTCTCGCCGCACGCAGGCCTGAGCTGCACCACAGACGCGACAGATGGGGGCAGCACCAGCTTTGATGCCACATCTCAGCTCTGCCAGGGCCAGGACCCTTACGCAGCTGGAGCCTACAACGGCAATAACTACTACAATGGCGGCTCTTTCTACTACGGCACCATCACCTCACCCATACACACGACCGCGCAGACCTTTACTGATCTCGTCGCCTCCTGGGACGCCACAACGCCCACAGGAACCTGGATTGAGACCCATGTGCGCGTCCTCAAGAACGGCACCTGGACGCACTGGTACAAGCTCCCCATCTGGGCCAGCGACTTCAGCACCATTAAGCGCCACAGCATCAACGGGCAGTCTGACACTACCGGCAACGTGGCAACGGACACCTTCCAAACCGGTTCACTGCCCGCCAGCGCGTACCAACTCTCCCTCACACTCTTTACGACCTCACCTTCGACGACCTTGAGCTTGCGCCGTGTCGCCGCTATCGTCTCCTATAACTCCACGACTGCGCCCACTGTCAACCCCGACCAGAGCGTGTGGGGAACCAACCTGAATGTACCTCAGCGCTCGCAGATGCTGCCCGAATACCAGGGCCTGGGATATGGTGGCGGTGGTGAGGTCTGGTGTAGCCCGACCTCAACCAGCATGATCCTGGCCTACTGGTCCACGGTCCTCAATCAGCCGGACCTCAATCAGACCGTGCCGGACACCGCTCGCGATACCTATGACTACACCTACCAGGGCACGGGCAACTGGCCCTTTAATACCGCCTATGCCGGATCGCATGGCCTGCATGCCTATGTCACACGTATGTACTCCATGAGCCAGATCGAGCAATGGATCAAGGCTGGTGTGCCTATCGCGATCAGTATCGCCTACAAAAAAGGCGAGCTGCCCGGCACGCCCATCCCCAGCTCCAGTGGTCACCTGCTGGTAGTCCGTGGCTTTTCCTCGACCGGCGACGTCATCACCAATGATCCCGCCGCCTCCACCGATGCCGGAGTGCAGATCACCTACAGCCGCTCCGCCCTCCAGGCTGTCTGGCTCAAGTACTCCTATGGCACCGTGTATGTCATGTATCCTGAGAGCTGGACGACTCCCACCACCGACCGCCTGACAAATTGGTCATAAAGAGATAGCTGGGGGAAGTGACCACCCCTCTCTTTAAGGTCTACAGTAATACTGAAGAATGCTCAAAGCAGATTGGCGATATTGCCAATCGACTTTGAACATTCTTCAGTATTGCACCACAAGCCTGTTTTGCTCGCTCAAAAAATCGCTGTTTCCTTCCTGTTTTTTGTAACGTGATTGGGTAAGAGTGATTGGCCTCTCAATGAAAGGAGACAGTAATGGCAGAAAGTGTATATAAGGTGATTCAACTGGTAGGTACCAGCAACGAATCATGGGAGAAAGCTGCCGCAGCCACTATTGAACAAGCCTCACAAACCTTAAGAGATTTACGCGTCGCGCGCATTGTTGAGCAAGACATCCATATCGAACCCGGGAAATCTCTAACCTACCGGGTCAAGATGGAACTCTCCTTCAAGTACGAGGAGGGCACATAATCAGCGGTCAGATAAGCTGCTCAGGCCGATCACTGAATAGCTTTAGCTGATGATGAAAATGAGTGGTCCACTGGCCAGATCAGTGGACCATCAGAGAAGGCTACGACTATGAGACATTCGGCGCAGCCGCGAAGGCGCTTAGATAGTATTGGCGTGGGAATTGGTGCTCTGACGCTCCTATCACTGCACTTGAGTGCTCCTCAAAATACACACGGAGGGTCGTCTCCAGGCGATGCTTATAGTATGCTTTTACCACCAGGATGAGTGCAGTTATTCCAACGCAAACGTCGTTATGAAAAGCAAGGAAGACATCATGACCAGCATGAATGCAACTCTAAGGCGGCCCAGTGCTTACTTACCGATAGCAATGTCATTAGTGGCCCTGGCCCTGGTGCTAGGTTACGTTGCGATATTCTGCGTTACCCATGAGGCCGATGAGGGAGCAGCCGCCCATATCTGGCAACTACTCATGGTTCTACAGGTACCAATCATAGCATTCTTCGCCATCAAATATTTCCCGCAACAGCCCAGGCAAGCGTTGCTGGTTCTAGCTCTCCAAATTGTCGCCGCGCTTGCGGCCTGTGCCCCTGTTTTCTTCCTCAAACTATAGCTTCACCTCAACGCTTATCTTATGAATATCTATAGAAAGCAAAACTATATGAAATACACACAAGAATTCTTTGGCCTTCAACTGGTTTTCGCGCAGAAGATGGCGGAGCTTGGAGGATATCCCTTCGCCGAAAGTATACGGCGCAATACAGCCATGTACCGTATCCTGGGCCTGGATTGGGACCTCGATCCCGCTCACCCACGCTGGCAGACGTGTATTCAGGGATTGCCTACCCAGGAAGATGCCACACCCTGGACATATCGCTTTTACCTGGAGAACGTTGAGGACATCCCTGAATATACCCTGCCGCGCTGGGGCTGCTTCTCCTACGACTATACAGTATCTTAAAATGATGACCACTATGCCTAGAAGTCATCCGTTCAGACGGCCAGCCGTCTAGGGAGAACTGCGGCTCCCGCTACTCCTCGCCCCACTTGCAAAGGGTCGGAGCTACTTTTGCGTAAGATGTTGTAGGATCCGTTGATATCTGCATGAATGAGGCGTCCATCCCTGGCGCGATACCAACTGCGAGCAAGACGCTTGCCTGAGAACACCGGCTTCTCAGCAGCGTTGGCCTCATAGGTTGGAAGAGGGTCGCCGTCCAGAAAGCTTGCCTTGCTGGTGTAGCTTTCTTCCTGAAGGATGACCCTGATCCCAACCAGGTGCGCTTTGTAGGTCAACTGCTCAATGAAACGAGCATGGGGAAGCTGCACAAACTGCTGGTTGTTCCTGCGCCCCATGCTCACCTCTTGTTTCCACAAGGGGTTCTTGCCAATCACCAGCGTTCCAATGCCTTCGCCCACCAGCAGATCAATGATCCGACGGCTGGCCGTGTGCAGATACGCATCCACACGGCGATTGCGCTTCGTCGTCACACGATCCAACTGGCGTGAAGTGTATCGGTTCTCATGCGCGAGGCGCTGCTGCTGCTTAGCGCGCTCTTTGTTGTAGGACTGATTCAGGCTTTTGAGGGGTTTGCCACTCACCAGGCGAGGCACAAAGCCGGGCTTGTCGCTGGTGATGGCTGCGAGCACATTGACGCCCACATCCACGGCTGCCCGAAGCTGTGGGTTGACCGCAGCCGGTTGGATCTCCTGCTCATAGACCACCTCCACCATGTAGCCATCAGCGCGTGGAACGATGCGAACCTGCCGGATGGCTTCCCAGGTGATCTGAGTTGCGATCTCGATGGGAAGTCCTGATGGGACCAGCTTGCCTGTGCGCTTGAATACCCTCTTGCCCAGGGCTTTTTTCTCGTAGATGAGCATGAAGCGGCCCTTGGTCTTGTCTTGATAGCCAGGGATCTTGGGGCGTCCCGTGAAGGCAGAGGGGTCTTCGCGATAGGCCTCCATCACGCGCAAAAAAGCTGACCCAGTTGTGGTGGAGCTGAATGAGGATGGCATTACTGACTTTGCGAGGGAGGGCACAATAGGCCTCGTGGTGTTTCAATCGATGGAAGATGGCAGCGTAGGGCAGGTAGGTTCTCTCGTGAATGAAGGCTTGTCGGATCTGGTAATTGGCCTGATTATAGAGGTTTTTGGAGGCAAAAGCTGCCCGATCAATGATGGCAAAGCGTGCATCCTGATAACGAATGAGATGTCGTTCGACCAACTGCACCTGGTGCCTCCTCCTTTTCCAACAACACGTCCTTCGTGTCGGTGAGCCTCTCTTGGCGTTTCATGCAAGAACATTCTTTCTAACGAAACTCTACCAGAGATGTCTCCATTTGTCAATATCCGGTATGATTCCTTGGAAACGTTTATCACACCCAAAACCGGGGTTATCCACATCCACTTCGGCAACCTGGACTTCTCAGGCTATGGTCCCCTGAGTCATCAGCGCAGAGAGGCCCGTCTGGCCGATCTCTGGTCCATGTTCTCGCATATCAAGCGCTTCCATCCCGAGGCTCGGTTGGTCCACGGCTCCTCCTGGCTCTATAACCGCGAGGCCTACACACGCCTCTTCCCCCAGGAATATGCCCAATCAGCCACGCCCTACAAAGTTAGACTGATTGGGCGTGGCCTCTGGGGCCAGTTCCTGCGCCACACAGGCGAGGTCAGTGAGCCGCTGGTCGCGCAATTTCTAGAAAACGT
Organism: Ktedonobacter racemifer DSM 44963; assembly: GCF_000178855.1. Classification (GTDB taxonomy): domain Bacteria; phylum Chloroflexota; class Ktedonobacteria; order Ktedonobacterales; family Ktedonobacteraceae; genus Ktedonobacter; species Ktedonobacter racemifer. The sequence continues at coordinate 1,157,979 of NZ_ADVG01000003.1, forward strand.
CCAACGGCTCACCTCAATAGAAGACCTCTACGCCTGCTTCCCCTACCAGCTCATGCTTACCGAGGCACTTATTGAGCTATTTTATGACCTGTATGGCATCCCTACTCCTGCATAATAATGACCACGGGTCCTGGCCCCTCATGGGACCAGGACCCGTGGCTCTAAGGAGGTCAGGACGGTATCTGCTTGGGTATTGGTGTCGGCGTCGCATACGGGTCAATGTTCTGGTCGTCACCGTAGGCAAAAATCTTTGTCTTTAGATCTCTTCAAGCATACGTTTATAACGAATTAGAAAGGTGTAGATAATCTTTTCAGGCAAGTCTCACGAGTAAGGAGTCTGAGCCCAAAGATCCTCCCATAGACAAAAAATGCACCGCAAAACGGTGCATCCCTTATAGTACACTATGGGCAGAAGCGTAAGCGTTTTCTATGAGGAAGCAGAGTTGAGGAGTCTGTCAAGTATTTTGTGGTGCACCCTTTAACGGGTGAATGTGTAGCCTGAAAAGGCTCATCTGGATACCGACGCGAGGGGGAAGTGGTCTGCGTTGAGGAGTGGCACTCCTTGAGGTGGAAAGCCCACTGACAATGTACCGACCTCTTTGAGCCGAACGAAGAGAAGGGCTACCCCTGCGATCTATGCTGACGAAAGAAACCTGTGTTTGAAGCGTCTTTTTAAAGCTAAGCACTATTTACCTGGATTTGATATTATCTTATAATATCTCTTGCTTCCACATCTTTAGCTTAAAATCAACATGCATCAGCTTATGACGGGCATTTGCACAAGAACGCGAACATAATATTATTCAGTGCCTTTGGCAGGAAAGGTAAGTACTAATGAGTCAATTTGATGACGGCGACGAAGATTTGCATTGGGATGAAACAAGGCGTTGGGCAAATTTGCATTGGAATGAAACAAGACGTTGGGCAGAATACAACCGGCTGGAAGAGTTACGCCAACAGGAAGAGCTGCGCAAACAGGAAGAGCTACTCATGGAAGAGCGACACAAGCAGGAAGAGCTATATATGGAAGAGGAGCGACACAAGCAAGAAGGGCTACATATGGAAGAGGAAAAATATGTCGATGATGACTATTATCGATCCCTATCACATATGAGATATGATGACGCACGTAAAGAGCCAACCGGGATTGAAAGTTTTTATTTTGCGAAGCGGCCTCAAAGATCAGTAAGGTCAGCGAATGATGGCAGCTTCATTTTTCTCCTGGTTGCGTTGCTTGTTGGCCTGCTTCTCTACCTCATGTATACAGGGTCACTCCATTTTTAGAAATCAAATTATGAGAGGAAACGATAGTAACTGGTGAATTCACAAAGAAGGTAGTGTGTAGGATCCATGCTGGCATGGACTGCGAGCGTAGCGACCGTTCCTCGCCAGGTGATCGGTCAGGTGGCCAGAGAATCCATGCCAGCATGGACCCTACACACTACATGACTTTGCCTCTAAGCCTTCAGGCATGATGTCGCCAGCTACGCATCGCCCAGATCAGCGCACCAAGCAGGATCAGTAAGAGGTAGATGTGGTAGGCATAGGTGACAAAAAAGTCTACCAGTGCATGCTCAACATTTAGCATCATGTACACCTCCGTGATTTGCCCGGCGCTCGCGATTTGTGCTAAACCTCAAACTTCACGGGAAGACGCTTCATACCGAAGAGAAGGCTGTTACGCACCTGCTCAGGGGGTTCGTCTTCGGCGATGTGGATGGCTTTGATGCGCTGGGCAAGCTTTGTAAGAGCTATTTTAGTTTCCAGGCGGGCCAGGGGCGCTCCGATACAGAAGTGAATGCCATGGCCGAAGGATTGATGGCGATTGGGGTTGCGCTCGATGTCGAAGTGCTCGGGATCAAGAAAGACCTGCTCATCGAAGTTGGCTGAGAGACGGTTGATCTGCACATACTCGCCTGCCTGGATTTGCTCACCGCCGATCTCAACATCTCGCTTTGCCACACGCCCAAGCACAAGATCATTGGGGCCAGCGCGAAATGGCGGCATATAGCGCAGGATCTCTTCTACGGCGCTGGAAATCAGCTCGGGTTGCCCACGTAGGCGCTGGAAGGTCTCAGGATGCGCATCGAAACAGAGAAAGGCATTGCCCAGGATATTCGTCGTGGTAATATTGCCCGCGATGAAGAGGGTAAAACAGAAGCCGATCAACTCGTCATAACTGAGACGCTCGCCATCGACCTCCGAGTTGATCAAGAGACTGAGAATATCCTGGCGTGGCTCGCGCCTCCGCTCCTCAATCGAGCGCTCAAAGTATTCAGTGAAGAGCTTGTTGGCCTGCTCGGCCTCTCCATCGTCGCTGGTAAGTGCGTCATTCCAGGCCTTAAACTGGCGCCACTTCTCGCGCGGCATGCCCAGCATATCGGAGATGACCATCACAGGCAACGGATTGGCGAAGCTATCCATCCAGTCCACGCGCTTACGGGCAAGCACCTCGTCGAGCAGTTCGTCGACTATATGCTCGATCTGGGGCGCCATCTCGGCAATGGTACGGGCTGAGAAGCTTGCAGTCAGTAGGGAGCGCATCTGGCGATGGCGCGGCGGGTCCAGTTCGATAATGCTGGGCTGGTCTCTTCTGGGTCCCGGCCTGCGATCGCGATTGAGGCTACGTTCAGAGGAGAAGGTAACATAGTCGCTCTGCACACGCACCACGTCCTCGTAGCGGAAGACGAGCCAGCTCTTGCTCTCGTCATCAAACACAACCGGGTGAGATGCCCGCATCGAGCGGCACCATTCACGCAACTGCTCATGATAGACTCTAGGCTCGATACTCAGGTCATCGATAAAGGCAGGAAGACGCATAAAACCTGTTCCCCTTTCTTATGCCAACAAGACAAAGCAACTGAGAACCTTGTTTCATTATACGCCTGCATGTATCAATACCCGCTTGCTATGCACCGTCTTCAGCAGCCATGTTATATCTGCCTACCACGCGCCAGCGCCCTGGAAGGAGACGCAAACCACAGGTATTCCAGGACGCCCCATTCATTCTGTGAACCACTAGCCACTAAACATTAAATTTCATTTGCTACCAGGCGCTCGAAGCCCCAACGGCGTCCATACGCGTCCATCTCGATGACGCTGTGCTTGAGACGGGCCTCCTCGGCAGCGAAGGCCAGCAGGTGGCTCTGGACAGAGGTCGCGGCGGCCGTGAGGCCGGTTTCGCGCCCCTCGCTACGGACCAGGCGCAGGAAGTCGCGTATGATGCCAAAGTCACCGCCGCCATGCCCCTGCGAGCCTCCCTCATTGGAGAGGGTGTAAACCTTGTGCGTACCTGTACCAAACTCGTTCACTTCGATCTGGTTAGTGTCGCGCGCCATGGTTCCCCACATCTCGCCCTTCGTACCCATGAGCTTGATCTTGCGTGTCACGTCATCGGTGAAGGCACACATGGTGAAAGCAGCGGTGACATCGTTGTCAAACTGGAGGTTCACGACCTGGTGATCTACGACATCGTTGTCACAGTGATAGACACAGCGGCCATATGGTCCCTCCTCCAGGGCTTTCATCATGGCTTCGCGACTGGTATCGACACTGACGACCGAGGCGGGCCAGCCATCCTTGCCTGTCAGATAGAACTTTGGCGCATAATAGGCACAGGTGTGTGCCGCCGGGCAGCCATCGGTACAGCGCATGGGCGCTCCTGGAGGTGCGTTCTCTGACTTAAAGTGGGTCAGGGCGCCGAAGGAGGAGAGCCGCGTACAATCGGCGTCCGCGAGCCAGAGCAAGATATCCATGTCATGGCAGGACTTGGCGAGGATCATGGGGCTGGAGAGTGAGGTATTGCGCCAGTTGCCGCGCACATAGCTATGGGCATAGTGCCAGTAGGCAACGTTCTCGCTATGCTCAATCGAGATCAAGCGACCAATCGCCCCCTCATCCAGCAGGCGCTTGAGGGTGCTGAAGAAGCTGGTAAAGCGCAACACATGGCAGATGGAAAAGACGCGCCCGACCTCAGCCGCGTATGCTCCCATCTTCACGCACTCCGCCGGGTCCGGCGACATAGGTTTCTCCAACAAGACATGGTAACCCGCCTGGAGAGCCGCCATGGCTGGCTCAAAGTGCATACGGTCCTGCGTGCAGATCAAGACGGCATCGGCAAGCTTTGGCTGGCTTAACAGCTCACGCCAATCGGCGAAGACACGCTCAACGGGGAGATTATGCAGTTGCTGAAACTTCGTTCTACGGCCAGAATTGATCTCGGCCACGGCCACAAATTCAAGCTCATAGGGGTTCTGTAAGGCATAGCTACCATAGCTCTCCATTCCTCGCGAACCCGCGCCAATCAACGCAATAGTTACCTTCTTCATAAAGACCCTCCTTGCAAATAACTTCCACAGTTACCAATGACTATACCACCTTCCGCTACTGTTTAAGACTGCACCACATAGAGTTTTCGTGACAATGCATAGATCCACCCCATAGGTGCCAGACTTATGACTTTACTGGCGAATTCGTCCGGACAAGTTTGTCGGCTTGGAGAGCCCACCCATAACGCGAGATGGCTTCCCATCTCGGTAGGGACGCGCTAAAGCTAGTCCCTACCGGCCTGGAGAGCCACCTCACGCAATGGGCAACTCACCAAGCTCGGGCACTTGTCCGGACAAAATTTTCCAGCGGAGTCATTTATCGCGCCCAAGGCGATTTACCACAGTAGTACGGCACAGCAGGTATCTCCCCATAACCATATGGCCTCACTCCTCGTAATGGAAGCGCAAAAGCATACACATGTAACAATATGCCCTATTGCTCCGACGAATTATATGGAAGACCCAGCAAGCAGCAGGGAGGCTACTTGCACACGGAAATTGGATACACCAGTCGCTACTAGATAGGCCAATTGATATGCATAGACGCAAACTCACGCGACCAGAGGTGAGCAGCAACGTTCTTCATAAAAAGAGGTTGTCATGCTCTGCTCTGGCGCTGTTAATAATTGCACTCTTATTACAGGCATGCGCGGCAAGCAGCCAGGGCACGGCTTCCAGGTCGCAAAACAACCTGCATAAACAGTATGCCAGCAGACATGACGCTGTGGAACCGCAAGTGCTCTCGCCAATCACGCCCGCAATGCTACAGACAGCGCAGACAAAGCTTACCATTCTGAAGAGCAAGATTGATCAACTCAAAGCCCCAGGCAAGCAGAAAGACATCTACCTCCAGCATTACCGGGCAGAACAGGATGCCCTATACCGAGTCAGTTCGAGCCAGGATTATATCCAGGTCCTGATCCAGATTGATACAAATATTACTGAGGTCGAGAGTGAGGCCGCCCAAGGAAATAGCTATACACTCGTGGCAACTCTTCAGCAGGAGGCCCAGGACTGGGGTGACGCGCATAAATGGCGTGATGCATATGATCAGAAAGACTACCAGCTTGATAGTGGCTATCTGAGCCTGGAACGCGGCTATGGAGCCGTACCATATCTCTATAGAAGATTGGCCAGCGTCGGCTCTGCAGCTTATCCAGAAGTCAAAGATACCCTCTTACACCTCGCGATGCTGGAGGCAGACTTCGCTGATCCTACCCCCTATAATCAGGTTCACGCTACAGATAAGTACCTGCTGACATACTATCATCTGCAGAACAACCTGGTATTTGTGGTCTCTATGACCGAGCAAGCCATGCGTGTCTACCAGAATGGGCAATTGATACGCTCCTTCCTGGTAACCACCGGGCGCTATGATAGGCCCTCGCCTCCTGGACTCTGGAGCGCGGGAAACCACCTGACGCATGTGCCTTTTATCTCCTACGATGCTCCAGGATCGCCCGACTACTATGATCCCATCATGGTAAATTACGCGGTCCAGTTTCGCGCGGATGGCTATTTCTTCCATGATTCCTGGTGGCGTAAGGATTATGGTCCGGGAACACAGTTTCCCCATCAGGATTCAGGCAAGAACAAAGATGCCAGTGTAGGCAGCCATGGCTGCGTCAATCTACCAACAAAAGAAATGACCTGGGTCTATCAACAGGCCAGGGCTGGCACCAAATTTATCATCTACTAAGGGCACGAAACGTCATGCGCCGCTAACGCGGCGCACCACACCGTATAAAACGCGAATACAAGAGCTTTGTGGAGTCGTTTCAGAAGACGCTGCTAAAGCACGCGTCTACATATACTGGTACCAAGCAGGTCGCGTCCCATGATATGTAAGCGCGTGGAAACCTCGCCAAGTCCTCCATGTTAACATATGTGATTCATAACTTATTGGACGAAAATGGGAAGCCGATAAAGAAAATGATACACGCATCCTCATATGACTGGTATTGCTCGTAAGGGCCGCCGGAGCGAGGTCACATAAAGTCGCTTGCTGGCATGAGCGTCAGGCTCACAGGTTGAGGGTAGGTATTTTCTCGTACATCTTGTAAATAACATACCCATGAATTTTAATGTACTCATTAGCGGAGTAGAGGTACTTGTAACATACGCCACATAGACTTTGTCAGGCCCAACAAGATAGGCAATGTTGGCGTCCCCTTGGGCATCAGCAAGGTTCGGAGTACACCAAAGTTGAGCGCCGTCGTGAGTACTATGTGCACAAATCTTATCACCTGTACTGAGCAGAAGTTCTCCCTGAATGTACTCTAACCTGGAATAGTTGCCAGAGTTGACATTGTGAGACCAGATCTGGGAGCCATTACTGGTGTTGAAAGCAAGCAGCTGTTTATTATATTTATTGCCTCCCAGTGAGGCAGCGCCAGGAAATGCATAAATGTAAGCAACATTGTTCGTTACTGTTGCCGAGAGCAGAGTGCCACGTGTTATGCTATGCCAGAGCTCATGTTCATCCGCGCCGCGCAGAGCTTTCAATGTGGTCTGAGTCTGCATAGAAGACGCAGCGGTAATTGCCACGTAAGCTACTCCATTGTTGGCAGTCAGCAATGGAGGTTGATCACTGGTAATATGCCAGAGGACCTGGCCATCGCTGGAGCGCATGGCATACAGTGCACTCTGAGGCAGACTGTTGGCGCTGGCATAAACAATGCCTGAATCGACAAGAAATTGACTATCGTTGGGACTACCGGCATTAGGCTGAAATGGCAATGTTTTATGCCAAATGAGGGTTCCGTCATTCTCATGTAGGGCATAGATATTTGCTCCGACCGCCGTGTAGACAACCTGCTTCTGAACGACAAGCCCACTATAGGCTGATTTAGCCTGGTGAGTCGGGTAACTCCAGATGTTCTCCCCTGTCCCACCACGATAAGCATGAATGCTCCCATCTTCGAGCAGAACGATAACCATCCCCTGAGTTGCAACGGCAGATTGAGAGTGGCTGCCAGTTCCTGGGCGAGAAGAGCGGGAGGTAAAAAGCAGAATACTCCCACTGATCAGCACAGCGGCAACGAGAACTGCAGCCAGGGTTTGCAGTGTCAATCGTACTCGCTGCCAGCTTGGGCGCCGCGCATGAGAGATTGGGAGCCGCTGCCCTGGTATATTTCCTTCCTGGTTGGGATTTTCCTGTGGCGCAGGAAAATTTTGTTCTTGCGATTGATTTTTCAATTGATCCTCCTGTTGATAGAGATGGTGCATCTCATAAATCATGTCTTCCACCTCCTGTTCTGGCCCTGGTACAACCAGATTGACAACCTGCTCAAGGAAAGCACTTTCTCCGATATCTTCTGTCTTTGCCATCAGCGCACTCACGGGCGATTCGCATTGGGATTGCCTCACTATTTCGCGCCGTTTGCGTTTCAGCACGTTCGCTGCGACAGCGAGAAACCAGGCACGTGGCTGGCTGACGTTGGCAAAACGTTCGAGATGAGTTAATGTCTCAATCACGGTCTCTTGCAAAACGGTCATTGCCATGCTCCGTACGGCATCTCCATGCGCCAGGCCCATACGCGCAACATAGGAACTGATAACATCGAGGAAGAATGGAGTGTGCTCTTCTAAGAACTGTTGTAAAGAGCCCGGAACGCCTGGAGAAGCGTCCATTCTAGTTCGGCCCCTTGTTGTGCTCATCGTGAGACCTCTCACTCCTTCCCAATTCAATCTTTGGCGCCTGTGAAGATAGGCGCTCTATCTACTTGTCGCTTTTCAGACCGATTTTGTCCCACAGGGTCGTTTTCTGGATGGAAATGGGAAATACTGGTATGGCCCAGGGCAATTCGAGGAACGAAAATCTATTACCTGCCGTAGAAGCGCCCAGTGTGTTCGCCTACATAGCCCAGATACTCGTAGAGATGGGCTTGTTGATGGCACCACGGTGCAGGGTGGCTAAGCGGCCGATACGTTCTGTATGCAGGCATGAGGTATACTCGTACACCGTTGGGGCAGGTGATTGCTTGCGATACAGGTGATGCTCGCGTACAATGAGGGGAGACAGGAAGAACAAGAAAGCGAGTAAAAGAAGGCTTGCAGCCATTTAAAACACTTTCGCACCAGGAACAATTGCATCGTTTGCAGCATCTCGTCGAAGGCGTCCTCCCCCATTACGGTCTAGCGTCGGCCCAATCCGTTCTGTTGCAATATGAGGATAATGCTGTCTATCGGATCACTCCCCGTCCAGGAGAGCACTTTGTACTCCGTGTCAGCGCCGCCGATGCGCATAGTCCGGCAGCGCAACGCTCAGAGATGCAGTGGTTGATGGCACTGCGGCGTGAGACCGATTTGCTCGTCCCTGAACCCATCCCTAATGATGTTGGGGAACTCGTCACGATGGGGGCGGTCAGAGACGTACCAGAGCCTCAACCGTGTGTACTCCTGCGCTGGATTCCTGGGGAACCACCCACACCAGGAATAGAGCCCGCAATCATCGAACGCATCGGAGCCTTCATCGCTCAACTCCACCAGCATGCCGAGCAATTTGTTCCTCCACCAGCCTTTGTTCGACCATCGTGGGATTGGCAACGCTTGTTTGGGACATCATCCATGCTGGGGAACGAGGAAGTCCTCTCCTCTCTTGCTTCACATCAAAACGAAGTCCTAGCAAAGGTCGCTACCCAGTTGCAACATACATTGAGCCTTCTTGGGCAAAATGCCCCTCAGTGGGGACTCATTCATGCTGATCTTCACCGGGATAACATTTTGCTTCATCATGGAGCAGTCGGGGTGATCGATTTTGATGATTGCGGTTGGGGCTACTACGTCCTTGATCTCGCCTCTGTGCTTGACTCCTTTTTCCGTCGTGTCGTCGAGCACCCCAAAGACTACCTGCCGTTACGGGATGCTTTCTTGAGAGGATATGATAGCATCCGAGCCTTGCCAGTCGATCTCGATGTTCACTTGAGAACCACCAAAGTGATGCGAGATATGGTCAATGTCAACTTCATTCTCTCTTCAAAGAATGCCAGCGTGCATACATGGGGGCGAGAGCGTTTGGACCACATCATCGCCGGGCTGGAAGAGTACCTGGAGGGATCTTCTGATCTCGGGATCTAAAGACCCCATTATACAAATATTTACTCCCTACCGATCTGTTGCGGAAATACATGCATCTTCTCCGAAGAACATCAACGGAGCTTTCTACTCTGCCGCAACCAAAAGCCGATCCGCCAAGGATTTTTAGTCCAATGGGTAGGTCAGGTATGTGTCAAGAAGGTCTTGGCGAGGTTTCAGCGCGTGCTTTAGCAGCACGGCCTCCCACATTGCAGGAGAGTTTGGCAATTCATCAACGCATCTGATAGTATGGAAGAGTACTATCAGCTATAGCGAGATGGAGGGAAACCAATGCCAGCCAGGCGCCAGATCACAACTATGTGCCCAATGAACTGTCTACCTACGCAGTGCGGTATGACCGTCGAGGTTGAAGAGAATAAGCTCGTGTCGCTCAAGGGCGACGTCCATAACCCGGATAGCCGGGGCTTCCTCTGCATTCGTGGCAGAGCGGCGGGCGAGATTTTTGACAATCCCAAACGCTTGCTACACCCTCTGCGGCGCGTGGGAGCACGAGGCGAGAACAGGTGGGAAGAGTGCTCGTGGGACGAGGCGTACAACCTGATTGTTGAGAACATACAACAGACGCAGCCTGAGCGGGTTGGCCTCTGGCGTGGACATGGCGTGGGTACAACCGGGATTGCCTCGTCGATGATCAGTCGCCTGGGAATCCTCGCTGGTTACCAGAACTGGAACACGGGAATTGTCTGCTGGAACATGGGCGGCTATGGCCTGGGCCTGACCGGCACGCTGGAGACCCATACGAAAGAGGATATGGCGGCGAACTCACGCACTATTCTCTTCTGGGGTTCGACCCTCTCCAGCCAGCCAGGCACGGCGCCGCACCTGATCGAGGCACGCAAGCGCGGCGCGTACGTCGTCCACATCGATACACGACGCACAGAGATCTCGCGCCACGCCGATGAAGTTATTCTGCTCCAACCAGGCAGCGATGCCGCGCTGGCACTCGCCATGGCCCATGTCATCCTGCAAGAAGGATTGAGCGACCAGGCCTTTATTGATCAGCATACCCTTGGCTTCACGGAATTTGCCGCGCATGTCCAGCAATACACACCAGAATGGGCGGCGGAGATGACCGGAATTGAACCAGAGCGCATCCGCCAGTTAGCCCGACGCTATGCCACGGCGACGCCAGCGATGATCGTGCTGGGTGGTAGTTCCATGTATAAGCACCAGCATGGCTGGGAGGCCAGCCGGGCCATTGCCTGTCTCCCCGCCCTCACAGGTCAACTGGGTCTCGCGGGCGGCGGTCTGGGACCTCGCCACGGCGCCTCTCCTCGTAGCGATGGCAATGCGAATGTCATGCAGGATATCGTTGCCAGACCGAACCCCGCACCCATTCCCAGTCACATGCCAACGATTAGCGCGGCATTCCAGGATGACAAGATCGATGTACTGCTCGTACTTGGCAGCAATATGCTCTCCACCTTCGCAGACAATAATGCGTTAGCACGTGGGTTAGAGCAGATCAAGTGTATCGTCTCGTTTGACCTCTTTATGAACGAGACTGCCCGGCGCTATGCCGACCTGATTATTCCCGGCACAGCATGGCTGGAGGATATAGGTCTCAAGCAGACGGCGACACATATGTACCTGATGGAACGCGCCCTGGAGCCAGAGGGCGAGTGCCGCTCCCTGATCACTGTCTTGCGTCAGCTCGCAGACAGGCTAGAGCTAGAAAACTTCTTTCCCTGGGCCAACGAAGAGGGGTATATCAATGCCCTCCTGGCGAAGCAGCAAACACCATCTGGTAAGAAGCTTACAGTAGACGATCTGCGAGCGAGCGGAGGTTACTGGCAGAAAAGTGGACTTGAGCACATCGCCTACCTGGATCACCAGTACCATACGCCATCGAAGAAAGTCGAGTTCTGGAGCGAGCGCGCACAGGAAGTGGGCCTTCCGCCACTGCCAACTTATACAGCGCCCCAGAGAGAGGCCTATCCCCTGCGCTTCTGCCAGGGCCGCACGCTGACTGCCTTCCACGCCTTCTTCGATGAGGGACAAGCCCTGCCAACCCTGGCCAGGGTCAATCCAGGACCAGAGCTATGGATACATCCCCAGGACGCGCAGGCGCGTGAGATCGAGACTGGTAGCTTGATTGTTATGAATAACGAGCGTGGCAGCTTCGAGGCCAGAGCGCACATAACCGAGGATGTCCTGCCGGGCGTAGTCTGGATGCGAGATGGCTGGGCGGGCGTGAACCGCCTCACTAGCGGCGCGCCAGTCGTTCCCCTGGCGGCCAACGACGCGGTCGCGGGCATTCCTGGCGGCCAGGCCACCTACGATGCCTGGATTGAGGTACACAAAGTGGTCGGGATCAAGGCATGAGGCTAAAATTAGGCTTTCTCGCATCACATGGCGGGAGTAGCTTTCAAACCATTTACCAGGCCATACGGGCTGGCCAACTGGACGCCGAGGCTTGCGTTGTTATAAGCAATAATAGCAAGTCTGCGGCACTGGCCTTCGCCCGGACGGCTGGCGTGCCAGCTTATCACCTCAGCCTCCAGACGGAATCCACTCCCGAACTGCTGGATGAGGAGATCAAGCGTACCCTCCAGGCGCACGGGGTCCAGTTTGTGGTCCTCAGCGGATATATGAAAAAGCTGGGACCACAGACGCTCGCGACTTACCATCAGCGGATCTTCAATATTCATCCCGCCCTCCTGCCCAACTATGGAGGTCGGGGCATGTATGGAGATCATGTTCATCAAGCCGTGTTGGCGGCAGGCGAGCGCGAGTCTGGTATTACGGTCCACATTATAGACGAGCACTATGACCACGGCGAGACCATTGCTCAATGCAGAGTGCCAATCCTGCCAGGAGACACCGTAGAGAGCCTGAGTCAACGCGTCAAAGAGCGGGAGCCAGGCTTCTTCATCGAAGTATTGCAACACCTGGCTGCACAAAACACATTTATGGAGCGGTAGAGCAAAGCGTAGAAGCATGACATCGTTCTTTGTTCAATAATATGTTCATTCCTCCTTAAGGAGACGAAAGGATGCTAGTGCAATCGTTCAAAAGAAAGTAGGAAAGTAGCCGATATGAGAAGGTATGCAACCCATTTTCATTCGACCACTCACCGAACCCGAGCGAGCCCATATCGAGGCTCGCTTACGCTCCGGCTCAGCCTTTGTGCTACGCCGTTGCCAGATCCTTCTGGCTTCAGCCCGTGGAGAGCGAGCCATCGCCATTGCGCGGCAACTGGGCTGCGACGACCAGACGGTGCGCAATGTGATCAAAGACTTCAACGAGCAGGGGCTCGACGTGCTCAAGAAGGAGTCCTGTCGCCCTCATCGGCTACGCACCAGCATTGCCGACGAGAATCTGCCAGCCCTGCGCGATCTGCTGCATCGCAGCCCGCGCGATTTTGGGATCGCGCGCAATCTCTGGTCTCTCCCACTGGTGGCGCAGATCTGCTTGTCACAAGGACTCGTGGCTGCCCCGACCACTGCTGCCAGTGTCCGCCGTGCGCTCAAGCGCTTGGGGGTCAGTTGGAAACGCGCCCGCGCACTGGATCACCAGCCCCGATCCGCAGTATGCACGAAAAAAAAGGCTCGTGACCGCTTGATCGCGTACGCTCAACCCCGCTCTGATTGGGCCATTGGCTTCCTCGACGAGGGCTGGTGGAGCCGATTTGCTCTTCCACGCCTTTATGCCTGGCAAGACTCCGAGCACCCCGTCCGTTTGGTTGAGCAATCCTGGCAAAAGAATGATCCAGACCCAAAAGCATTGGCGTGCTATGGGGTTCTCTGGCAAAAGGGAACCACGGAGGAACCCGTGCGAGAGCAGATGTGGCTTCGTTTTGTCACAGGACGCCCGGTGAGTGAGATCACCATCCAGTTTCTGGACTGGTGTTGTCAGCAATTGGCCGCACAAGGCAAACGTCAGTGGCTCCTCATCTGGGACAACGCCTCCTGGCATGAAAGCCGCGAGAGTGCGCACCTGGATCAGAAAACACAACCTCGCGGTCAAACAAACGGGCGAAGGGGTACGGATTTTGCCTTTCCAACTGCCCACCAAAAGTCCCTGGCTCAATCCAATTGAGCCCAAGTGGGTCCATGGCAAACGCAATGTGGCCGAAACCAATGGGTTGCTTTCGGCTCATCACCTCGCTGAGCGGATCTGTGCCTATTATGGGTGTGCATATGAGCCACATTTATCTCTTTCCGAAAAGGTTTCGTAATCTTGCACTAGTATTCTGTCATGCTTCAATGGATGGGTAAAGACGCTTGAGCTTGATGCGCGCATCAGCCGTGGTAAAGCGCCAGTTGATGGTCACTTTTGCCTGGTTGCGCTCCTGCTGCCAAGCATCCACCTGAGCAGTAAGCGCCTGCATGTTGGGAAAGCGATCGGACAAGCATTGCCGTGCGAGAACGGACAGTTCGATCTCGGCCATATTCAGCCAACTCCCATGCTTGGGCGTGTAATGGATCTCCAGTTTTTCGGTCAGCCGTCGAGCTTCTGCGGGCTCAAAGACCTCGTAAAACGAGGAAGGCGTATGCGTGTTGAGATTGTCCATCACGAGCACAATTTTTTCGGCATGGGGGTAGTGAAGGTCAATCACATCACGCAGAAACAGCGCCCAGTCCTTTTTGGTTCGCCGCTTGCTCACGCGCACCTGGCACGCTCCCGTTTCCGGCTCCATGGCGAGAAACACGCTACACACTCCTTTGCGTTCATATTCGTCATCGACGCGCTCTGGCTCGCCGGCTTCCATCGGGATCGGCTTGCGCGTGTGAGCCAGCACTTGTTTGCTTCCCTCATCCATACACATCTTCGGCACCCGCGGATCATAGGGACGCTGGTACACTTCCAGCACATCCTCCATGTGATACACACATTCCGCATTCGCTTCTGGCGGAATGCAGAAAGGCTTTTTTCGCCACGGTTTCAGTTCATTTTTTTTAGTGTGACCCAGACGGTATTGTGGCTGATCTGATCAATGTACCCCAGTTGCACCAGCTTCTCGGCGAGCATCCGCATCGTCCAACGCTTTTGTCCCCCTTCCGTCTGGCTACAGGCCAGCGTGACCAGGCGTGCTTCCAGTTCTCCATCCATTTTCCGCTTCTGGGGCCGTTCCGGCTGTGGACGCCGCACCAGAGCATCCAACAGCCCTCCCTCAACAAAGCGTTTGCGCACCCGTTCTACTGTGGCCCTTCCGACTGAGAGCGCTTCGGCGATCTGCTCATCTGTCCACCCTGGCCCTCCCTCTGCCTGATCGGCTTTCAGTAAAATTCTCGCGTGTGTCTGACTGCGCGCTGTTGCCTTCCCTCCTGTCAGCAGGCTTTCGAGCATCTGGCGTTGCTGGGCATCTAACTGGACGCTCTACTTCTTCATGGAGCCTCCTTGAATGGATCTGTTTCGTTTGTCCTTCAAGGATACTCCATCTTTTTCAGCTCATCAAATCAAGGATGACAGAGTACTAGGTACGTTACCAAGTATCCTTTCAGTTGGTCTCTATCGACTCATACGTTTAGGCGCTTTTGTAGAGGACCTGGTAGCGAGCGAGAATGTGGTTGGAGTCTTCCCAGGTGTGCACATCGATAAGCCGCAGCGAGACTTCAGGCTTGCCCGCGAAGACGGGGATTCCTTATACGTGTAAAACTCTATCACTAGAATTTCGCTGCTGATAGAATTTTACACATATTCTGGGCCTACCTCTTGAGGGCTCATGCCACGTAGTCAACCCTTATCGCGCTTGAGGATGGAAACGAAGTGAGCGATCGTCCCTCACTTCGGCATCAGCCACTCGGCGATGTCGGCAACGACGGCCGGGTCGACGTGTTGCGCCGGTTCGTATTCCGTAGGCGTGGATGGACCTGTGCCGGAGAAGAAGAGATGGTTGTCAGCGTCGTAGACCCGGATGGTGACATCAGGCCGATGACCGAGACCTGCCTTCCACCGTGAGAGATCATCCTCGACAGTCACTTGATAGTCACGGCCACCCTGGAGAATGAGCATTGGTTTGTCCAGCGTTGCCGCAGTCATGACCGGATCGTAGCTGCGCAGGTCTAACCAGTACGATGCCGACAGATCGAAGGGTAAATCCCTGGTCGGCGTCGACGGGGACAGGTGAGGGCTGTCAACCATCGCGGCCTGTCGTGTAATCGTCTCGACCATAGCTTCCATATCTGGGCCGGGATAAAGTTGGGCGAGATAGCGAGTCACGCGGATGGCTGCGTGTTGCATTGGTTGCGCGTCACCGGCCAGGATGACTAAACCGGCAACGGACGCCTCGGTGGTGGCAACACGCGGGGCGACCTTACCGCCCATGCTGTGACCGAGGACGAAGACCCGTGCCGAGTCCACGGTCGGCTGTTGCTGAAGCAGATGGACGGCGGCAAGCGCATGCGGCACATACTCGTCAGTCATCGTGAAATCGCGCGTGTTCGCCACTCGGCGACTATGGGTGTAGGTTACCTTGTCGAAGCGTAATACCGCCACACCACGACTGGCCAGCCCCCACGCGAGATCTTTGAGAGGCTTGTTCGACCCGCTGGTTTCGTCGCGGTCGAATGGCCCTCCTCCGCTGAGCAGCACAACGCCTGGTCGTGGGCCGCGTCCATGGGGCAGGCTCAACGTGCCTGATACAGCAAGCGGGCCGGATCCGACCGTGACATCACGCTCGTCGAAGCTATCCGGGTCCGCGTAGGTCGGCTGGGTCCACGACGTGGCTGGGGGCGCAAGTCGGAAACCATTCAGGAGACCCTTGCTATCGACCGACATAACCATTGTGAGCTCACCATGCTCACACGTGACTGGGATACTCACGCGGACCAGCCCTTCTCCCATTTGATCGAGCAGCGGCTCCCCGATGGTGGAAACGGGGCCACTTTTGCCTATCTCGGCTAACCAGGCAACACGCACCGTCTCTGCAGATACTGCCGCCCGCAGCGGCGGCGCGAACAACTCCTCAATATCTGCGAAGCGCCCGTCCCGAGCCATCTCGACAACTGTAATGGCGATCACTGTCGCATCGGTTGTAGCCAACTTAGTAATCTCCTCTCTCGTTTTTGCGAACGTTAGCTCATAATCAGGTATTTCTTCAATGTCGGCTTCATGTCGCAGTCTCAACATTGAGAATGATACCACACAGTCTCAATTTTGAGAATAGTCTCACATGTGAGACAATGGTATCATGGATACAATCGAACTACTCTTACATCCAGTGAGGCTTCGCATCGTGCACGCCATGTCTGGTGGGCGAACCCTCACGACTTTCCAACTGCGCGCTCGGATGCCCGATGTCTCGAAGGCCACCATGTACCGGCAGATCGGCCTACTTGTCGATGGAGGCATCCTCGAGGTGGAAGGTGAACAGAAGGTGGGTGGCACCGTCGAACGCCGGTACCGGCTACGAGGGCCGAGTACGGTGATCAGTGCCGACGCGGCCGCGTCGGTATCACTGGAAGACTATCGCCGCGCATTCGCCACGGCGATGACCGCCTTGCTTGGCGAGTTCAACGCCTACCTCGACCGGGGCCACGCTGACCCGACAGCCGACTCTGTAGGATTCCGGCAACATTCGCTTTGGCTCAGCCCAAACGAGCGCGACGAACTGATCAGTGAGATGCGCAAGGCAATCGTACCACGGTTGAAAAACGAACCCGCGCCGGACCGCAGGCAACACCTTCTCAGCCCGATCCTGTTCCCAATCGAGGACTTGCCACCACAGACACCTGGGAAGTAAGTCCATAGGCTGGTCGGTGTTTGTTTGATGGGTGAGTACCTAAACGTTGCACATTTTTACGAAAGAGAGCCTTTACCACACAGCGTGTTGATCTCCTGACTGTCCTCTCCCCATTGCCGCACGAAGGCTGGTCACGCTCGGCAATGGTGACGGGGGCGGGCAAGGTCCGGGAACGGACTGTGCTGTTCTATGCGCAGTGGCTGGTGAGCCACGAACGGCCGCACGTCAAGCAGGTCAAACGCATCGTCAACACGACGCATATGTAGGGTTATTTACAACGCTCATTAGCCTACACGTAGCCCCCCAAAAGCCCTTTCGTCTTGTCTGACAATATTCCATACTTTTTTTATCTCATGAAGATGCGCTGCGAAGTTGCAGCGTCATTGCCATCATGGCTGTGCATACGAGGGCCATTGCATAGAGGGGATGTGGGTTATATGACACAACCAGACCACCGGTATCACCCGATCAATTCCTATGGCGTCATCGGCGACTGCCACTCAGCGGCATTGGTCGCCCCCGATGGCTCAATTGATTGGGGCTGCTTCCCAGATTTCGATAGTCCCGCTGTCTTCTGTCGCCTGCTCGATGCTGAGCAGGGAGGATACTTCCAGATTGCACCTACGGACAAGACGCTAGGAGGAAAACAGCGTTACCTGCCTAACAGTAATGTCTTGCAGACGACCTTTACTGGCGAGCAGGGACGCGCCACACTTACGGATTTTATGCCTGTGGAGGGCCTGAGCGCCTGGTCATATCGGACCCTCAATAACAATACCTGGTTGCACGAAAACGGCTCCTGTCACTCCCTGGTACGCATTATTAGCTGCCAGGATGGACATATGGACCTCACGATGTGTTTCAAAGCGACGCCTAACTATGCTATATCGGCAGCGACCGTCCAGCTCATTGAGGAGAAAAGCGGCGTCATCTGTACCAGCCACGAGCAACATGTCGGCCTGGCCATCCTCGGGATGCATGACATTCATGCGTTTAGTATCCATATGGAGCATGGACCACAAGCACGGCATGCAAGCATTATTGCGCACTTCACACTCTATGAAGGCGAGCGCCTGACCTTCGCACTTGGTGTAGGGCGTAGCCAGCGCGCGGTACACCGTCTCGTGTCCTGGGACCTCCTCCAGCGCAACTTCGATTGGGAGCTATCACACACCCTCTCGTGCTGGCGCAAATGGATCGCGACGTGCGAGTATGACGGCCCCTATGCCGAATGGGTGAAGCGCAGCGCCCTCACGCTAAAGATGCTCTGCTATGCACCTACAGGCGCGCTTGTAGCCTCGCCCACAACCTCCCTGCCAGAAGAGATAGGCGGTGTACGCAACTGGGATTACCGCTATACCTGGCTGCGCGACTCCTCATTCACTCTCTATGCTCTCAACATGCTTGGCTTTACCGAAGAGACACGCGCCTTCACACGCTGGCTGCTCCATCTCTCTTATACAGACGGTGAGGACCTCCAGATCATGTACGGCATTCGTGGCGAGCGCGAACTACCGGAAAAGCTCCTCACGCACCTCAGTGGTTATCGCAACTCACAGCCGGTCCGCGTCGGGAACGCAGCGGTCAAACAGAAGCAGCTCGATGTCTTTGGCGAGGTCCTGGACTGCATTCACCTCTACTGGAGCATGGGTAACTATGAGCGTTATGGCGAGCAGCCCAATGGCCCTCTCTGGCAGCTCTTGAGCATCCTGGTCGAGCATGTCTGCCAGCACTGGCAAGATACGGATAATGGCATCTGGGAGGTACGCGGCGATCCCACGCACTTCGTTCACTCCAAGGTGATGTGCTGGGTCGCGCTCGACCGAGGCATACGCATGGCTCAGCGATACCACCTGGCGGCCGACCTTGAACGCTGGAAGAAGGTACGCCAGAGCGTCCATGAAGATATTATGATGCATGGCTATAACCCGGTTCTCCAGAGCTTCACCCAGCGCTACAGCGATACCGCCCTTGATGCCTCAAACCTGATCATGCCCCTGGTTGGCTTTATCGCCCCCGATGATCCACGCATGGTCAGCACCATCGAGCGTACACTTGAACGCCTTACCGACCAGCAGGGCTTTGTCTATCGTTATCGCAACGAAGACGGCCTGACTGGGGACGAGGGAACCTTCACCATCTGCACCTTCTGGCTAATTGAGAATCTCGCTCTCCAGGGGCGCGTCGAAGAAGCCCGCCAACTCTTCGAACGCGCCCTGGCGTGCGCTGGTCCCCTGGGACTCTTCTCTGAAGAGGTATCCCCTGTGAATAAACTCTCACTCGGGAACTATCCCCAGGCCCTTACCCATATCGCACTCATCAATAGCGCCACCACGCTACACCGGGCAGAGCAACGCAGGAAGGACGACAAATCTGCCTGATGTTTTTTGGGTGGGTGATGTGGTGTGCTGTGGCAGCCGCAGGCTGCCACAGCACACCACATCACCCACCGTAAGATTTGTGACAGGTCCTGGCATAATCCGCGATCACCGGATGGAGCAGGTAGCGCCCCTGGTCATTTACCTCAAGCAGGCCAGCATCTACCAGTAGATCGAGCGTCGCTCCATCGCCGACACTGACACTGGCTGCCAGGGCCACCTCCTCAGAGAAGCTCAATGGCTTCGTGGGTAGGGTGGCAAGCATGGCCAGGGTACGCAATGCACACACATCCAGGCGCGACGTTGTCCGCTCAATGCACTCGCGCAAAGAGCAGGTCGCACCTGGTTCACCAAAGGCCGAAGGCATACGCAATTGCAGGCGCGCAGAGGCATGGCTCAGGTATTCCAGAGCATGCTGGAGGCGGCGAGGCTGGCGACCATTAGCCTGGGCTTGCAGGTATCTACCAAGCAAGCATAGCGCCAGGGGTAAACCACCTGTCGCAGAGACAAGCGGGCGCAACGATTGATAGCGCTCCTCGCGAATACCAGGAATAAAGCTTGCTAGCAGGTCTAGGCTCTCCTCCAGGGATAGCTCTGGTACCTGGAAGGAAACAATATTGGCGAAGTAATACGCCAGCGCGGGTATACGCGTCGTGAGCAGGTAGGCGCAATGGGGACCACCAACCTGTAATGTTTGTGCATCTTCTAACGTCCAGGCATCATCAAGGAGAAGGAGAAGGCGTCGCGGGCCAATGGTGGCGCGTAGCAGCATGGCCAGGGTCTCCGGGTTTTCCGAACGTTCCAGAAAAATCGCATTAATCCCCAGGACACGCCCCCAATGGCGTAACAAGGCCACGAGATCGGGTGAAGGTCCTAAAGATGCCCACAGCGTTCCATCACAGAAGTGGGCCGTTATCTCCTGGTCGCGGGCCATGGTTATCGCCAGCGAGGTCTTGCCTATGCCTGGAAGGCCATACAGTGCCGCGCAGGCGGGCAACTCCTGGTCACAGAGACAGGTTTTTAGAGAGCGTAATAGGGTCTGGCGCTCAAGCACATTCTTCTGTGATAGAGGGAGCGCCGGATCATAGATTACCTGTGGGAACGCATGCATGCAACTATGCGTACAGATGGGACACGGATATAAAGGCGGGTCGTCATGAAAAAGTCCTAGCTCCTGGGGAAGCCTGGCATATAGTTCACATAACTTTTGTAAGAAAAAGGCGCTGGGGAAGGCGACTCCGCGCTCCCAGCGCCCAATTGTCTTGGCGTCAGCGATGCCGATCTGGCCCGCCACATATTCACGCGTCCATCCTCTGCGCTGCCGCTCACGCAGCAGTAGCTCATTTGGCTGCATCCTGGCGTGTCTTCCCACATTCCGACCCCTTCCACCATACACAATTTCCACTTCACCTTAATGCTTGACGCTGCAAATATAATACAACTCAGCTCTCCTCTCTTTCAAAGAGATGCGCATCAATTTCGAAGGAAAATACACAATGGACCATCAGATTAAGGCCTTGTCTAAGCCAAATTCAGAATTTGTAGCCTATCTACATGAGCAGATCAGAGAATTTAATAACCAGCAATCGCCCGCGCATAAACAGGCCAGGGTTGAAGGCGCGGTAAAACCAGTGCATATCATGGTTGTAGATAAAGATGGTCAATGGCAAGGCGGCATTACAGCCGAAATCTACTGGAACTGGCTGGAGCTTAGTGATTTCTGGCTGCCGGATACGCTTCGCGGCCAGGGCCTCGGCAGTTCAATCCTGGAGCAGGTTGAAAACATAGGCAGGGAACATGGGGCGAGTAAAGTCTTATTAACCACCTTCGAGTTCCAGGGCCGCACCTTCTATGAGCGTCATGGCTACAAAGTCGTTGGCTTGGTAGAGGATTATCCTCCGGGCACAAATTACTATACGATGGTAAAGGTGCTTTAGAGAAAGCGCTACTTTACGTACACATCTACTCTATTTATGCAATTATTATTTGAGTCGGATATTTGCTGAACGTACTTTATGGTGTTGGCCCGCTGTGGGTCCAGCCTGCCACTGAATTTCGAAGAGGCGCCATGAGCTTTTACCAGTCAAGATGGCTGGCTGGTCGTTGACCGTGACTGCAGCGCCCACGCCGGCACGAATGAGCGCGAGATGCTGAGAAAAACCGGGATTCTTCTCTATTTGCTCGCTCTCCAGAGGAAGCCAGCTCTCTCCTTCGCGGTTGAATAGTTCGCGACCATGCGCCAGTAGCTCCAGGCCCCAGGCTAGCCGCTCGTCTTCATCTGCGACCTGGGTACAGAGCTGAACATAGGTAAAGGGCTGGCCCTGGGCACGCTCCCAGCAGATGAACAAGTCTATCCAGCAGTTATCGAGCTGCTTACGCCAGGCCTGAAGCTGCTGCTTTATCTCTCCCGGCGCCAGGGTGAGCCATTCTGGGCGCCTTACGCCTGGTAGCAGTTGGATGACGTTGAGGGGTCTCTGGGCCTGCTTCCACTGGTCCGCAACGAGCGAGAGCGTGCCGTCTTGGGGTGCGCTCAGCACCAGCGCGATTTGTGGGCTGGCGTTCTGTCCCTGTACAAACACCATTTCGCCTGGCTCAAGGTCTATGAGAGGCGTGAGGCGCTGTATGGCTTCAGAAGCGCGGGGCTGATAGGTTGTCTGCGCTCCCAGGCGACCCAGTTTGAAATGGGTGGTGGCATCGCGTAACACCTGCTCGATGAGAGAGCGGAGTGCTGGGCGATAGTCTGGGCCGTAATAGTGTTGACCCAGCTCCACGGAGGTCCAGGGGCGGAACGGCCCATGAGTATGAGCCTTCTCCCAGAGCGCCTGTAGCGTTGGAGAAGGCATGTCCTGGACAGGATCACCTTCCGCGAGAAGAGGCGTGACATCTGGTAATAAGGCGTCTGCATGCATGGCTCTTTGCGAGGTGGCAGAAGATACCAGCACCTTTGCAGTAGGTGTGATGGAGAGGGTAGTACCAACGTTAGGAATAGCGACGGAGAGATGCTTGAAACGCTGTGAAAGTGCCTCTAGCGCCTCGCTGTCGCCGTGGACTAGTATGAGACGCGCAGGCTGTACTTTACTGACGACAGCCTGAATCTGGTTGGAGTCCGCGTGACCGGAGAGATTGTAGCGCGTGACCTGGCAATTAAGCGTCACAAACTGCTCACCAATACGGATGCGGTCGCCCTGCTTAGCGTTGAGCAGCGCATAGCCAGGACTCTCCTCATCCTGGTAACCGGTAAAGAGCAGGCAATCTTGCTCACGTGCGGCAATATCTAGCGCATACAGAGGAGAGGCGCCGCCAGAAAGCATACCCGAGCTACTGATAACCATCTTGGGTTTAGTATGCAGTACAAGGCCCTGGCGCTCAAACGAACGCACGGAAAAGACATGCAGTTGAGGATCGGCGAAGAGTGGTCGTCGCCCATTGACCAGGTGGCGCTGGAGGGTTGGTTGCAAGTCGTGGGACTGCTGTTGGTACACGTCACAGACCGAGCGCACCATGCCATCCAGGTAAATGGGAACAGGCGATATCTTACCACTGGCACGATAGGCCTTCAGAATCAAAATAATCTCTTGCGCGCGCCCCACTGCGAAGGCAGGACAGAGAATGCGGCCTCCCCGTGCCAGCACGGCCTGCACAGTTGCCGCTAGCTTCTGCTCCTCTTCCTTACGGCTAGAGTGGGAACGATTGCCATAGGTCCCCTCGGTAATCATCACATCGGCTCTGGGCAGCGCATTGATATCCAGGCCTTTGATGGTGCGCTGATCGGTCAACGAGATATCGCCGGTATGAAAGAGGGTGCCCTCAGGAGTCTCTAAGAAAAGCATGGCTGCGCCCAGAATATGGCCAGCTGGAATAAACTGTACTGTGATGTCGGGAGAACCTGCAAGAGGTGCGAAAGGTTGGCGAAAACCCATTACCTGTATGCGCCCCAGAAAGGCATCAACCTGCTCAGCATTGTAGAGCGGAGTCTCACCATCTGGGCGTAGATGTTCCTGCTCCATAATACGCACAGAGTCGCGAAGCAGCACCTCTGTCAGAACACGTGTACTTTCAGTGGCATAAATTGGGATATGCGGCAAGAGCGAGGCAATAAGGGGCAGAGCACCAGTGTGATCAATGTGAGCATGGGTGATGATAAGCGCTTCAGGCGGCTGCTTATCTAACAGGGAGAGATCAGGAAGGCGAGATTGTCCTTCGCGAGCCGCGGGGCGCATCCCTCCATCAACCAGCAGTTTACGACCCACCACCTGAAGAAGCGTGCAGGACGCACCAACCTCCGAGGCACCACCTAAAAATGTAAGCTCCATAAATAATCTCCCTCTTCTATGCAACTGGCATACTTCCCCACAGCTAACATATATACAATCAGCCAGCGTGGATACTCTATACTCTCTATCCACACTTCTATCCCGCTAGAGCAGTATAACGTATCTCTTCCCATCAAGCCATATACATCTAGGCGGTTTGTTAAAAAAAGCGTATCATGCCCGGCCCATAACCCTTTGTAGGCCGCTTCATAAAGCCGTAAGATAAATAGAAGTCTTCCACGCCGTCCGCCGCCATCAGGCCTACAAAGCTCCCCTTGCGCGCATACTTTTCCACATATGCCATAATCTTTGCCATCATAGCCCGGCCCAGCTTTTGCCCCTGGTAAGCAGGCAAGACAATGATATCCTGGATATAGAAACACAGGCCCCCATCACCAATGACGCGCCCACAGCCAACTATCTCTTCCCCATCCAACACACACACCCAATATAAGCTATTCTGGAGACTCATCTGAGCCGCCTCGCCATCTACTTCTCCCCACCCAACGCTCAAGCGCAGATAGCGAAACGCCTCCAGCGTAGGAGCTTGTTCAACAATATGATATTGCGCTTCTTCCATAGACATTCTTCTTATCCATCCTTTCAGTTATAACATCACACAGCTATAGGCAGAAAATCCGCTTACCAGTACTATAAGAAGTCTAACGGTATTATAAAAGACACCTTGATACTTTTTATTCTTGCCCTTTTATTTGACCCGTTCCCCTCGTGCTCAGTACGCTTATATTTGCACTTGTTTGCTTATACGTGCTATTAATGTAGCGTTGCACCTCTATTTAATCACCTCCGCATACAGCTATGAAAGTGAGGCCTTTAAGAACAATAGCATGGAAAATATGAAAGAATACCAGACTCACATGCAGGAGAAACCAATTTTCAGCATTATCGGAGAAAAAGTTGCACTCGGCCCCATCCGCCGTGAGCTCATCCCGCTTTACCAGCGCTGGATCAACGATTTCGAGGTACTGCGCACGCTACACATTCCGCGTCCCTCTACACTTGAAGAAATTCAGGCCAGCTATGAGGCTGACGTCGCGGCGGAACGCCAGCGCAAAGTCGTCTACTTCACCATTTATGACCGTGACACATTGCAACCTATCGGCAGAACAGACTTATGTAACATCAATTATCGCGACCGCACTGCCGATTTCGGCATTGAGATTGGTGAGGCCGCGTATCGCGGGCGTGGCTATGGTACTGAGACCATTCGTTTGATGCTCGATTACGCTTTCACCGGCCTGGGTCTACACAATATTATGCTCGAAACATGGGAATATAACCGCGCTGGGCAGGGAGCTTATAAAAAGGCCGGTTTCCAAGAAATTGGACGTCGCCATCAAGCCAAGTTCATGAACGGCAAGTTCTGGGACATAGTTTACATGGAATGCCTGTCCACAGAGTTTGTCAGTCCTGTTCTTGGCCAGATACTAGTACCTGATGAGCTACGCTGACAAGTGGATTTAGAGCAAAGATGAAAGTTCCATCTCATCCCCTCAAGTTATCACTTCTAGCAACAGGAAGAATTACGACATTTTCCTCAGAGCATTGGGAAATGTCGTAAGTAGTACAAATTGATTTAGCCTTATAGCTCATTTTCTTTTACAACCTGTATCTGCTGCCATTCATCCTTTAGTACGCGACAAGAGCGTTTAACATGACTATTATCTAGGCAATCATATCCATTTTTAGGAGCTTTGTGCAAATAGCGTCTTTTTTAGTAGAGAGCAAAGATAAGAATTACAAAATAACAAATACGGGGGCTTACTCCAATAATGCGTTTATGGGTTGAAGAACTTAGTAACCGGATAAAAGCGATGTTTAGTCATCAGAGTGTGTGGTATGGAGCTGTGTTTATTCTGGTATTGCTAACAACCACCCTCTGCATAATCATGGGATATATCTATCGCTGGGATTGGATTGGCGTAGCGGATAAGAAGCTCTGGGACTGGCTTAGCATCTTAATCGTGCCCTTCGCGGTCGCGCTGGCCGGGACAATATACACTCACGTACACAATCAGAGTGAGCGCGAGGAGGCGCGCCAGAAAGAGGCTCAGGAACACGAACTGGCATTGGACAATCAGCGTGAAGCGGCACTACAGACCTACTTTGATCGCATGTCAGAGCTATTGCTAGATAAACAATTAGAAACGAATTCCCAGGCCATGGCCATTGCTCATGCACGTACAGTCACAGTGTTGCGCATGCTTGATCCGGCGCGGAGAGCGAGCGTCTTGCGTTTTCTGGGAGATGTAAATCTCGCGTGCCGAATTTTGAATCGGGATATGCGTGGTCTCGACCTCAATAGTACAGATCTCTCTTCGGCACATTTAAAGCAGGTCATGCTGATCCTGGTAAACCTCATCGAGGCAAACCTTAAGCGTGCCGATTTGTCTGAAGCCAATCTGGAGAAAGCCTGGATGAGGTCGGCAAACCTGGGCAAGGCTAATCTGGAAGATACTAACCTATGGCGTGCCGACCTGAGCCGAGCCCGTCTGGATGAAGCTAACCTCCACTGGGTCAATCTCGTCGAGGCCAACCTCTACCGCGCAAGCCTCCTTGAAACCGATCTAACGGGAGCGAACCTATGGCGCGCACAGCTCAACAAGACGCGCCTTGACAATGCAAGATTACGCTGGGCCAACCTGATAGAAGCCAATCTGTCAGGGGCCACCCTTCTAGGCGCAGACCTCACAGGCGCAAACCTCAAAGGTACTAATCTGGAGAATGCAAACTTCAGCGGAGCAATCCTTGTGAAAACGCAGTTCATCGACGTGCGAGGCGTCACCAGTGAACAAATGGAAGACTTTCGTAAGCGAGGCGCATACACACAAATACAGCCAGGGGGTTCACAGGTATTGGACATCATCAATATAGAAGCTTCTTCACAGACAGAGATAGAAGGGGCACAAATCATATCAACCGAAGAGTATATGGACGAGGCAGATTCGATGCAACAAAAAATAAAGTAAAATCGATCCAGGTACAATAAAAAAAGAGAGCGGATATCTGTACAGCAACTAATAGAGTGCATGGGAAGGAATAGCGCATGGCAAGCCAGAAGACAATGAAGGCAGCATATATTGATCGACCTGGAGGTGCTGATAAGATCATTTATGGTGATCTCCCTATCCCTACACCAGGGCCGCGCGACATTCTTGTCAAAGTCGTCGCCGTAACGGTCAACACAGTCGATATTTATATTCGAGGAGGAGTTTTTCAGACACCACTCCCACAGCCCTTTATTATCGGGCGTGATGTGACAGGCATCGTGGTGGAGGTGGGAGAAGAGGTCTCGCTCTTTCATCCCGGAGAGCGCGTCTGGGCCAATAACCAGGGCTATGATGGTCGCCAGGGAACCTTTGCCGAGTACGTCAGTATCCATGAATGCCTGCTCTATCACCTACCACCTAATGTTGACCTCCATGAGTCCGTTACAGTGCTACACTCAGGACTTACCGCCATCATTGGCCTCTTTAACAAAGCCCAGATACGTGATAAAGAGTGCATCTTCGTCAATGGCGGAGATGGCTCGGTAGGAACCGCGATTATTCAACTGGCCCGTGCCATGGGAGCGCAGATAATTGTCACATCAGGCAATGAACAGAAGGCGCGCTGGTGCGAAGAGTTGGGAGCTGACCTGGTTATCAACTACAAGACGCAAAATGTGAACCTGGCACTCAAACATTTCGCGCCTCAAGGCGTCAATGTATACTGGGATGCCACGCCCCAGCCGGATATAGAATGCGCGCTCAACGCTATTGCGCAGCGTGGGCGCATCATCTTTATGTCTGGCCCCCTGCACCAGACCACCCTCATGGTGGGTCCGTTCTATATGAAAAACTGTACGCTCTATGGCTTTACCGTGACAGACGCCACAATTGATGAGTTACACACCTGTGCCTCACAGATTGACTATTGGCTAGGTAGGGGCGTACTCAAAGGCAGAACCGCGCTCAAACTACCGCTCTCACAGGCAGCCGCCGCGCACAGGATATATGAAACGCAATCCCTCTCCGGAAAGATTGTTCTCTCGCCTGACTGGGATTAGCTTCTTCTCCTGCAAAGCACGCTTAATATCAGACATTATATTGGGCCTATAATAGCTCAAAGCTACGGCCCTTAGAGACACCGTTTCCCCAAACATATAGCCCAAAGCACGTCTATAGGAAAATGGTAAAAATGGATAAGAAGACCAGTATCTTTTGTGAATATGACAGAGGATGACATTAATAGCCCGGTATACTCTTTGCAGATTAAGAAGAGGACCAGCAAAGGAGTAGCATTATGCGTTACGGCTTCGTCATTCCTATTGGAGATGTGCAAACCATCGCGGAACTGGCCCGGTTAGGAGAAGAGGCTGGTTGGGACGGCATGTTTTACTAGGATGGTATCTGTATCGAGTCAATGGCCGAGATGTATGATCCCTGGATTGTTATGGCAGCAATGGCCATGCGCACAAAGCACGTGCGCATGGGAGCCATCATTACACCCCTCTCACGTCGTCGCCCCTGGAAAGTAGCACGCGAAACCGTCACCCTTGATCATCTCTCACAGGGGCGTCTCGTTTTACCTGTTGGATTAGGAGCACTCGGCGATAAAGGTTTTGGCAATGTTGGTGAAGTGACAGACCGCAAGGGACGCGCCGAACTGCTCGATGAAAGCCTGGATATTATCACTGGCTTGTGGAGCGCTCAGCCTTTCAGCTACCAGGGGAAACACTATCATCTCGAAGAGATGGCTTTTCGTCCAACCCCAGTTCAGCAACCACGTATTCCGATCTGGGTTGTGGGAGCATGGCCGCGCGCAAAATCAATAAATCGCGCCATGCGTTATGACGGCCTGCTCCCAACGAAAATGGAGCAAGATGATCCAGTAACACCAGAAGATATACGTGCTATGCGTGAGCATATCGCCAGTCAGCGAAAGCAGGCAACCCCTTTTGATATTATCTGGGAAGGAGAGACACCTGGAGATGACACAGAGCAGGCGGCAGCTATTGTGCGTCCCTGGGCCGAGGCTGGCGCGACCTGGTGGCTAGAATCGCGCTGGTCAGCTTCAAACATTGAAGAGGTACGCATACGCATCCAACAGGGTCCGCCACACCTCGCCTAGATTATCATCCTTTCGCCCATTTGACGCGCATCGCAACTCCTGCCTATTTTCCATCTCATTGGAAAGACATCCTACTCCAAGATATACTTAAGAGCCATTGATAATTTCATGTATCCATTTTGTATAAGCAACCATCACAAAGTATCATCATCTCTTGCATATCTCAAGCAGATAGAGTATACTTGGATGTATGAAGTTATCGAGTTATGCCAAGAAGATTGGGATCAGTTATAACAGCGCCTGGCGTATGTGGAAACGCGGCCAGATTCCCGGCTATCAATTGCCCACCGGCACCGTGATCATTGATCCGCCAGAGCTTCGCTCGGTTCCGGTCCACGCCGTCGCTGTGTATGCTCGTGTTTCAAGCAGCGAAAACAAAGACAACCTGGAAAGGCAAGCCGAGCGGCTGGTGACCTGGTGCAATGCCCAAGGCTGGTCGGTCAGCAAAGTCGTCAAAGAGTGCGGCAGTGGCATCAACGATCAGCGGCCCAAGTTTCTGGCGCTGCTGGCAGATCCCAAAATCGGGCAGATCGTGGTTGAACACAAAGATCGCGCTTCTCGCTTTGGCGTGGCCTATATTCAGACCTTGTTGGCTATGCAAGGACGGAAACTGGTCATCGTCAACACCGCTGATACCGCCGAAGATGATCTCATGGGCGATTTTATCAGCATCATTCCCTCGTTTTGCGCTCGTCTTTATGGTCGCAGACGAGCCAAACGCAAGACGGAACAAGTGCTAGCGGCTTTGCAGCAGAATGGACCCGCTCGTGAGCAAGAAGCCCCAAAAAGCCTCGCTTGATGAGAAAAAAAAGCGCAAGCGCAAAAAGAAGACAAAGCAGACCATCACTCGAGCGGTGACCCATATCCGTCTCATTGAGGCCAATCCTGGCAAACTTGAGGCGCTCGATCAGCTTGTGGCGGTTTACTTGCCGCTGTGCCAACAGTACACCACCCTGTTTTGCGAGGCCGAGACAAGCCCGGACAAGTACCAAGAAACCGTCTTCAAAACCGATCTTTCAGACCGCTTGCATCGAGTGGCAATACAGCAAGCCGCAGGCATTGCCAAAAGCGTTCGCACGAATCGAGCGAACGCCTATCAGGCGTACCTGGAAGATGTGGCTGATTACGCTCAGGCCAAGGCCAAAGCTCAGGCGGAAGGCCGGATGTCCGCCTTCAAACGCCGCGAACCGACCTGGACCGAATGGGATCTCCCTGTGCTGCGTGTGCCAGTCATCCAAGCCAATGTCAACGTGGTGGTGCTCGAGAAGTCGGAGGACTCCACGTTCGACTACTGGCTGCGCGTGTCCACCTTAGATGTCGGGAATCCGCTTCGAGTCCCAGTCAAACTCGCCTCCTATCACAAACGAGCACTCGAAGGCCGCACGCTCAATGCGTCTACAACACTTCACAAGCGCAATGGAGTCTGGTGGCTGACGCTCTCCTTTGACGAGGACGTTCCTCTTCAAACCAAGCCTGACGCCCCTACAGTAGGCGTCGATGTGGGCATTGCCCATTTCCTCACGACCTCCACCAATAAAGAGTATGGCAGTTTTCATGGCAAGATGGCCCGACAGCACAAGCACGATCGGGAAAAGCGTCGCCGCAAGGCGAAACTGCGAGCCTGTCTGGAAAAGAAAGGCGTCCCAAAGGGCAAGCTTCCTTCGACAAGTTCTGAAACGTCGCAACGCTTGAGCCGTCACGTCAAGCAAGAGATCAACCGGGCGGTCAATGCGTTGGTCAAAGATCATCGAGATGCCAGACTCATTTATGAGGACCTCAATGTGGCCTCGATGCGCTTCAAAGCAAGGGTGATGAACAGTTATCTGTATGCTTCTCACCTGGGGCATATCCCAGAGCAGCTGGCCTGGGCCGCCGCCAAACAGGGCATGGCAGCCCACACGGTCCGAGCCGCCTATTCCTCTCAGGAATGCCCCCGCTGCCATTATGTCGATCGCGCTAATCGGCCGAACCAGAAAACCTTCAAGTGCCTGGTCTGTGGTTACGCAGACCAGGCCGACCGCAAAGCCGCACAGACGCTCGCGGGACGCTGGGGGGATCGGAAACTGGCGGCATGTCGCTCGACCTCGGAGGTCAAGGCGCTCCTCATGACGCGGCATGAAGCGTGGAAACAGCAGAATCAGCAGAGGATCCAGGATGCCGGGCCTCCCGTCCAGTTGAGCTTCTGGGATCCCCCAGAGATGTTCCTGGAATCATCTCACGAGTGAACATCTCTCAGTAGAGAGAGGTGCATAGGATGCTCGTAGTGCATCCTCCCGCCTAGTCCGCTGTTTGGTAAACAGGCGTAGGTTAAAGTGAGAAGGATAATCATTGCAATAGATGGTTATGCTTTGATCAACTATCTATCGAGAAACGGAGAAGCAAAGAAAGTATGTCGCAAAGGCTGAAACGTTGGATGATGCGCCTGGCACTCACAGAGCAACAAGAGGCTTCAACCTGGAACGCTCGCCCTATTTCACAGCATGATGTCCCACTTCTTGGGGAGTTATTGTATGAAGCCTATCGCAACACCATCGATGATGAAGGCGAGACATCGGACGAAGCCCTGAAAGAAATGGAGGGGACATTTGCAGGGAAATATGGTCTTGTACTGACAACATGCTCTTTCCTCATTGAGGAGAAGGAACGTATACTGGCTGCGTCAGTGCTGACTGATTGGACAAATGACCAGACAGGAAAGAAACAGCCGCTGCTATCTTTTCTCATGACCCATTCCGATGCCAAAGGGAAAGGGATAGCAACCTTTCTGCTCAAAAAGAGTATCAACGCGCTATTAGCTCAAGGTGAGAAAGAACTCGTGCTCTTTGTAACCGTTGGCAATGATGCAGCCCAGCATATCTACCAGAAACTCGGCTTTCAAATTGAAGAGGAATTTGAGACTGATCGCATCAAACTTGTTTGAACCATCGATCTCCTGATGTAATACGTTTTGTCAAAGGACCTTTTCGAGTTGATAACGTGAGTGTTTGAACACTCACGTTATTTTATTATGTAAATTAGTAAACCAGGCCACTGAAGCTCCCCGCGCTAAAGCGCTGGGGGTTCCAGGGGTTCGGCCCACGCTTCCCGTCCTTCTCGCTTCAGCAAGAAAGCTGGCTCTAGTGGTGGTCCCCCTGAACTTTCGGGCAGACGCGCTCTCGCACGAGTCAAACCCATGCTTCGGGGCAAGGTCTGCCCCTCTTTCGCGCGTTGTGTGAGACGCTCGTGTGCTGCCCGCAGGCGCGCTTCCGCACCTTCCCAATACCCCTGGTATCGGGCACACGAGGGAATGGGGTCTGCTGGATCAAGGTAGGCAGCCAGAAACGCCGAATACAGGTCGCGTTGCACGGGACCCACGCCACACTCGCACTGATGCCAACGCTGCGAAAGCGGCTTCTTGAGCTTCTTGCCACAGCCATGACACCACTGGCTCAGCGCGGTGGTGCGTGTGGGGACGCGCCACCAGGATGCCGCCCGTACTCTCAACGGTGCGCCTCAACAGTTCCACAAACATCCCTGGTGCTCGCAGTCCCACACTCTTGCCAAACTGCCTCTGCCATGCCTTATAGGAAATCTTTTCGATGATGATGGTGGTGCCCAGCTTCACTACCTGATGCACTTTGTGCCCATGCAGGCTCTTGCGATGCGCTACGAGTTTGCGCTCTTTGCTCGCCTTGCGTTGCCGGGTGGCCTGGTAGCGCTTACTCTGCTTCCAGTGCCGCTTTTTCTTGCCTTGTTTTTTGATGCGCCCTTTCTCGTCGTAGTGCTCAGGATTGGCCGCCATACGTTGCCGATCCATCTGCCGTTGCAAGCGACGAATGGCTTTAGCATCAGGAGCCAGTTGTGCACAGAACACCTCCAGGCTTGCCTCTCCTTGCTGGGGAAAGAGGGCCAGGGTGGAGGGACCAAGGTCACCGCCAACAATACTCGTGCCAACTGGGTGTTTTTTCTTTCGGTGGGGCTTGCCCTCCAGTGCCAGTTGCACGACATAGCGATACCCCTCTTCATCAGCGCCCGCCGCTCTGGGGCTGCTGGCAGGACGCTGGATGAGGCGGGCAAACTTGATGCGGTGCCTGAGCCCATGGGTCACCACTTCATCCTTCCAATCGATGAGGGCGGGCAGCGGGTCTCTGTTCCAGAGCAGAGACCCCGCGTTTTCCTCCTCGGGTGGTTGCAGGACGAAGCGCAGGCTGGTATCGTTGCGTTTATTCTCAATGCTGGAGAAGCCGCGTCCTCGGCTCTTGAAACGCACCCGCCTGGCTTGGCCCAGGCAGACGCGATTGAGGGCACGATAGGCGCGAGTGGCCAGAGTTTGGGCCAGCACGG
Source organism: Ktedonobacter racemifer DSM 44963 (assembly GCF_000178855.1). GTDB lineage: Bacteria > Chloroflexota > Ktedonobacteria > Ktedonobacterales > Ktedonobacteraceae > Ktedonobacter > Ktedonobacter racemifer. The sequence continues at coordinate 1,191,238 of NZ_ADVG01000003.1, forward strand.
CCTCGATGTGTTCGGCAATCCAGCCCACGCGCAGCCCCTTGACGGCTTCATGCAGGGCGGCTTCGGAGAAGCCATGCGCCTTGCGCAAGGCGGAGAAGGCTGCCGCTCGTTCCGCTTTGTGGGTGCGAGGAAGGGCGCGGGCCTCTTGCCAGGCGGGGTCAGACCTCATGCGGCGCAGGCGCTGTTGTCCTTGGGAGAGGATGGCGTTGTAGAGCTGACGAGCGGCTTCCAGATGGGAGCGCAGGTGGGCGGCTTGCCCTGGATCGACGGCCAGGGGCAGTTCCAGCAGAAAGGTGGGCGTCGCCGGTCGCTTCTCCTGCTGTTCCTTCTTCTTGCGTTGTCCCTGACACTTCTTCGGCATTGTGGCCCCTTCTTCGAACACACACGTGATCTCGATCCACTGACGTCTATTGTACCAGAGGAACGGGAAGAACGCAAGTTCTAGGTATCTGACCCTGCTCTCTTTCCTCTCATCCAGCAGAGGCGGCGATTCATCCCCGGCATCAATGACCGGGGCTTTCTCGCCGCGTTCTCTGTAAAATTGTATACAACCCTGTGATGTTTCTCTGCTGCTAAAAAAATTATTTTCAGCAGAGAAGTAAATAACCTCTTGACAATGCCGATAAAACTATGTTATATATCCATTACAGATATATCAAAGGATGATATACTAAAAGTAAGCATATTAGTAGTGGGTTTATAAGCAGTCAGATAGAAGCAGGTCAGGTACCCCATGCCTAAAGGCAGGGGCTTGTGAAAGCAAGCTCGGACCTGTCCAGACTTAGCCATGGGCCTTCTGCGCGAGGCAGGAGGTTATCAGACTACGATAGAGGAGAAGTGTTCAAGTTCCTACCTACAGGTGCGTGCCAGCCGGTAGCTCTAGAATCTCTGGGTTAAACAGCAAAGCGGGGTCTATGCAGTGCTCAGGGAAAAGTACCGCTCTCTATCATTGTCGAGGCAAACATTACCCTGGAAACAGGAGGCTCAACGTGAGCAATGTTTTTGTGATTGATAGTGACTATAAACCTTTAAATCCGGTGCATCCAGGACACGCGAGGCGCTTGCTCAGGCAAGGGAAAGCAGCCGTGTTTAGACGGTATCCGTTTACCATTGTGCTCAAACGGGTGGTAGAACAGCCAGAGATACAACCCTTGCACCTCAAGCTCGATCCAGGCAGTAAAACGACGGGAATTGCCCTGGTGAACGACACCAACGGCAAAATTGTGTTCGCGGCTGAACTCTCACATCGAGGGCATGCAATTAAAGACAGTCTTGATAGTCGTCGTGCAAGTCGCCAGGGGCGTAGGCAGCGTAAAACACGCTACCGCAAGCCGCGATTTGACAATCGACGGAGGAAGAAGGGATGGTTGCCACCATCGTTAGAAAGTCGCCTTGCCAACATTCTGACGTGGGTAGCTCGCCTGTGTCGATATGCTCCCATTGCCACTCTCAGTCAGGAGCTTGTGAAGTTTGATATGCAATTGATGGAGAACCCCGATATTGCAGGTGTGGAATACCAGCAAGGAACCTTGCAAGGCTATGAGGTCAGGGAATACTTGCTGGAAAAATGGGAACGCACGTGTGCCTATTGTGGCAAACAAGATGTCCCGCTTCAGGTAGAGCATATCCATCCACGTGCCCGTAGTGGTACGAACAGGATGAGCAATCTTACCTTGGCGTGCGAAGCATGCAATACTGCCAAAGGCACTCAGGAGATCGAAGTCTTCTTGAAAAAGAAACCTGACGTGCTCAAGCGTCTTCTCGCTCAGGTCAAAAAGCCACTCAAGGATGCCAGCGCTGTCAATAGCACACGATGTGCTTTGCTCGAACGGCTGAAAGCTATCGGCTTGCCTGTCGAGTGTGGGAGCGGTGGATTGACGAAGTTTAATCGTGCCACGCGAGGACTCCCCAAAACCCACTGGCTCGATGCAGCTTGCGTAGGCAAGAGCACGCCTGATGTGCTTTTGCAGAAGGGAGTCATCCCACTGCGCATCAAAGCGACAGGGCATGGGAGGAGGCAAATGTGTGTGCCTGACAAGTATGGATTCCCGAAGCAGCACAAAGAGCGCAAAAAGACATTTCTTGGGTATCAAACGGGTGATCTGGTCAAAGCCATCACGCCCAAAGGAACATTTGAAGGACGGATAGCCATTCGTCATCGGCCTTCATTCCGACTGGAGAAGGTCGATATTCACCCCAAATATATGCGTTGTGTGCAACGATCCGATGGCTATGAGTATACACAGAAAGGAGTGCGCCATGCTCCTCCCCATGGCTAAAGCCAGGGGTCCCCGCATGGCGCAATTTTTAGATGGATGGTTTCATGAAACACTCACAAAAAAGTCCCGAGGAAATGTTACCTCTCACGCCAGCCGTCTTTCACATTCTGCTGGCGCTGGCGGACAAGGAGCGCCACGGCTATAGTATCATGCAAGAGGTCGCAGCACGGACTGATGGGCAAATGCGTATGGGCCCTGGTACTCTTTATGGCTCGATCAAGCGCATGCTCGCGGACGGGCTGATTGCAGAGTCGAGAGAGCGGCCCGATCCAGATATGGATGATGAGCGTCGACGTTATTATCGGCTAACGGATATGGGGCGTCGCGTTGCCCAGGCTGAGGCATATCGACTTGAGCAGCTTGTCCGTGTGGCACATATCAAACAGCTACTTCCTAATCCAGGTATAGCAGGAGGAATCTTATGAGCATAACGCCAGCCAAACCCCCTTCTCACGTCGGAGAGAGCCTCTACAGTGCACTCCTCTACCTCTACCCACGCCAGTTCAGACAAAAGTATGGTCGGCATATGCGCCAGGTCTTTCTCGACTGCTATACAGATGAGCTACGCCATAATGGTAGCCTGGCTCGTTTCTGGAGTTCGATGTTTTACGATACTGTAGCCAGTGCTGGGTCAGAACATATACTTTCTCTGATAGCTCGTTGTAAGCGCCTGCTTGGTCTGGAACAACGCCACGCACTAGCATCTGCATCCATCAACCTAAATGTTGGCTCACTTACTGACATTGGGCGCAAACGCGCAGTAAATGAAGATACGATGATCTCTATTGTACCAGAAGATCCGAATATCATGGCTCATAAAGGAGCACTTTTCGTTGTCGCCGACGGCATGGGCGGGCATATGCAGGGAGAGATCGCCAGCAATCTCGCAGTTAAGTATATACATGAGACATACTATCAGGATACAAATAAGGATCCCCAAGTAGCGTTGCGTCATGCAACCGAAGCCGCTAATCGTGAGATATGTCGTCACAATGATGAGCAGTTAAGTAATGAAGATAAAGAAGCTCGGAAGAAGGGAATGGGAACGACCTGTGTGGCGGCGGTCCTCAAAGATAACATCATCTACATCGCTAACGTTGGCGACAGCCTGGCTTACATTGTTCGTGGTGATAGCTTGCTCCAACTTGCGCAAGATCATTCATGGGTCGCGGAACAGGTACTCCTGGGAAAATTAACGCCCGAAGAGGCAAAAAATCACGACAAGCGCAACGTTATCACCCGTTGCCTAGGTACTCAAGCCAGTGTAGAGGTTTATACAACATCTGAGCCAGCCCAGGATAATGACGTCCTGGTTCTTTGCACAGACGGACTTCACGCTCTTATCGGCGAAGATGAAATGCGCAGTATTGTGCAACAGTATAGCCCGGAGGAGAGCACACAACGTCTGATCGTGCGAGCAAATGAGCAGGGCGGACCTGATAATATCACCGCAGTTGTGGTGCGCATTTCACTTGCAGCCTAATTATTCATAACGCTAAAGCAAAAGGAGTATCCAACTCAAATAAGGTGAGTTGGACACTCCTTTTGCTTTGCAGGTTAGTTATAACGCAATTTAGCTATGGCTGGCAATAAAACTTAACATCTGTCTCCAGGCATCTGAAGAAGCCTCGGTGTAATCGCTGGCACGGCGATCGAAGAAGCTATGAGGAGCCCCCTCATATACCAGAATCTTCTGCTCGATGCCCTTCTGCTGTAGTTTCGCCTCCAGCTCACGCACATCACTGATGGGAATCCCCTGATCAGCCCCACCAAAGAGACCTAGCACGGGATACACAATTTTATCGACCTGCTCCAGAGCAGTAGCACCACCGCCAAAGGCTCGCTTAAGGCCTGCGTAAAAGGCGATAACGCCCTTAAAACCGAACTCTGAACGAGTGGCAGACTGCAATGAGAGCGCGCCACCCATGCAAAAGCCAACTGGGAAGGTCGCGCCCTGCGCATCAGCATTCTCGCGCAGATAGTTTAATCCAGCCTGCACATCCTGGAAAAAGGTATCCAATTTTACCTGCTGCACATGAGGCATAAACTCGAACGACTCGTCGCGTGAAGATATGCCAGCGGTACGACCGAAATAGTCGATAGCGATAGCCGAAATGCCAACCTCCGCGAAACGTAGCGCCAGCTCTTTATAAAACTGATGTAGACCACGTACATCAGGATAGATGATAACCTGGCCCTTGCCTGGCTTCTCGGGACGCGCAAAGTAGGCCATAAAACGGGTGCCATCCGTGGAAGTTAAAACGACATCATCACCATGAGCAATCCCACGTTCACCATCAGGAATAGGTGGACGCGCATTATCGTCATAGCACATTTATAGATTCTCCTTCTTAACTAAGACACAATCAAGAGATGTTTTTCTGCTAGAAGAAATAGCATCTCGACTTTTTCCTCACGTATAAGTAGATGGAAAAAGTAACATCTCTTGTGTTACCCTGGCCGTATAGGCCAGCCTGATAACCGGGAGATGCTATTTATATTATCTCCCATAAGTCACTTCAAATACAACTACATCATGAAGCGCCAGGCAGAATAAACACACTTTAAACATACATTTTATCCGGAGATAAGCCATCCTGGTTGCCACATAATTATGCCTCTTGTCCACTTTAGATATTGGTGGCGAAGTGATTTCTCTGGCTCGAACTGCAGAGATGTTGCCTCTCATCGCAAGCTCAATTTTTGATTTCGCCACCAATATCACTTTAGGGGTAAACTGCCTGCTTCCTCTGCAGGAGTGGCACTCAGACAGGAGAAAACTTGTGCTCATCGAGAGTGGCAAGCGAGCCGTGAGCCCCCAAATTGATATTGGTGGCGAATTGGTTTCTCTAGCTCAAACCGCAGAGATGTTGTCTCTCGTAGCAAGCTCAATTTTTGATTTCGCCACCAATACCCAAATTGGACAAGAGGCATAATTTTGCCGTAATGGTTTCGTGAAACCATTACGGCAAAATTATGTGGCAACCTGTTATGAAAAGCGGGCAACCAATTTCCTTGTCATAGTCACCCTTGCCTCTATTCTGCTTTGGTTATGAGTTTGCAAACACGCCCTAGCCCTAGGTCGGCAAGCCTGATCTGAAAGGGGTATACTGGAGAGCAAGAAAGAGCACATGGATGCTCAGGGATTCACGGGAGAGTCGAACAAACACCGTGTGCCTCGCGTTCCTAGAAAAAAGTTTTGAGGAGACGACACAACGTGACTTTCGATGTAATAGTACAACAAATGAATGAGTATCGCACAGCTTGTGGCTTTTTCACTGTTCAAGAAACCCTCCAACACATAGGATCGACAAATACGCTCTTGGATCCCTTCTCAACCCTTATTAGTTCTTCCGCCCACATTGGTTCTGGCAATATTTTCTATCCAGGAGTGATCATCGAGGAACTTGGTGAAGCTTATATTTCTCTCGGAAATAACAATCGTTTGTATGCTAACACGATGATTCTGGCTGATGGAGGGCAGATTCTCATTGGCGATGCAAATCAATTTGGGGACGGTGGCTTGACTATCAAAGCAAATACGCCTGGCTCTTCTATCACGATTGGAAATGGCGGGCGATATCTTCTTGGCGCACAGATTCTCAGCCATTCTACTGTTTTAGGAAAAGGGTCACAGATTCTCGGAGCGATTACCGTCCAGGATTGTATCTTGACAGCTGGTGCCGATTATCGAAACCCTGATCCAGACCTGCGGGGAGTGTTTTAAAAGGAGGAGGACTGGCACGAAATCTGACGATTGGGCAAGGTGAGGTACTCAACGGCCAGGTTTTTTTTCAAGCCCATCAGATTCAAAGGCAGTCTTTCTATCATCCACAACGGTAAGCGCCCCCTGATGGTTTGACAGGAGATTTCTGATGGCAAGAAAGCAAGCGCGTCCTCCAGCGATACGGCAGGTGATACTTGAACCCTACCAGATTACCTGTCGAGCTTGTGGAGCCGAATGCGGATGGGGCACCACAGCCATCGGACAGTGACGACGTTACAAGGAGTCACGCGATTAACTCTGAAGGTCTATCAGTGTCGCAATCAGATATGTTCACGCTTCCATCAGCCAACGCGACCAGAGGAAGAGGGAGGATGGGCCTTGCCGCATGGGGAATTCAGACTGGACGTGATTGCTCTCGTGGGGATGCAGCGCTGCATCTCACAGATTCATGAGGAATTGCTCAAACGAGGCCTCGTGCTGGCCCAGCGTACGGTGACCGATCAGCTTTATCGTTATGAAGAACTGCTTGCCTTGCACCTGGCCGACCACCAGCGGCTAGTCCTACAGTTGTAAATGACCTACAAGAGCGCAGCGGCGCTTGTAATGGCAAAGGCGCGCAAGTGCTTGGTGCGTACGTCGCCAACATGACCAGCTCAGATAGTAGGCAAACGAGAAAAGTTGACCCCCGACGAGACGAAAAAACAGCCGCCGAATTTCCGCAACACTGAGAGGAACCAGCACTGGGAGGTCAGAAGGAATCTGGGCTTGAACAGAGTCGGCTGTTTCTGACTGTGATGAGGAGAGCGCAGGCTCAGCGTTTTTTTGAGTGTGTGCTCTGCCTCATTCGCGCGTAAGGCGGCTAAGAAAGCTAAACTCAACATTGATAAGGTAATATGCCGGTACCATCCATGCCAGGAACGGACCTCGTACTCATCCAAGCCTACTTCTCCTTTCCCTTCCTCAAAACACTGTTCCATTGTCCAGCGTGCGCCAAAAGCCTCCACCATTTCCTCTAAAGAAGTACCCGTGGGAGCAAAAACCAGGACATAAGTCATCTCCGCAGGATCAGCTCCCTCGTCCAGGCTTCGTCGGATCAGCAGCCAGCGCTGCCATCCACTGATTTCTGGAGCAACAAGTTCGATGCGCGCCCACGCAAAGAGGCGTGGTCCTTTGCTCCCTGCGCCCGCACTCAATACCTGCCACTCCTCTCTTGTGAGGGCCTGAGCAAGCTGATCCACTCGTGATCGCCCGCCCTGCACCTCTCCCTGCTCCTTGCATGTCACGGCCAGGGCATATGCCTGCTTGCGAGCTTCCAGAGCGGCTCGCAGTTTCTGTGAACTCCCATAGACGGTATCACCTGTCACCCAGGCAACCGGGAGACCGGAATCCAAGGTTCGTTCCAGCATACGTTGTGCCAGCTCTGGTTTGGTCGCGAACGTAATTTCAGCTGGCACATGAGCTTCTCGGCAGCGTTCCTGGTCATCAGTCCAGCTTTTCGGCAAATACAATTCTCGATCAAGCAAAGTGTGTCCACGCGAGCTGGCGTAGGCAAGAAACACGCCGATTTGACAATTTTCAATTCGTCCAGCGGTGCCACTGTACTGTCGCTGCACGCCGACCGATTTCGTGCCTTTCTTCAGAAAACCGGTTTCATCGATGACCACCACTGCACGGGAAGCGGCGAGGTTCTCCGAGATATAGGCACGCAATTCGTCTCGCACTCCGTCGCAATCCCATTTGGCCCGATCGAGCACATGTTGTATGGCGTAGGGCGTGGCCTCCCCCATCGCTTCTGCCACTTGCCACCCATTTTTGCGTTCTACAGAACTCATCAAGCCCCGGATGTAAGCCAGCGCTCGATGACGAGGCTCTGATCGGAGAAAATACGGTCCAAGTCGTTGACCGAAAGCATGAAAAGCCGTGCTCCAAATCTCTTCAGGAGAGGGGAGAGAGTCGAGGGAGAGAGGAATCACGAGTGGTTCTCCTGTCTTGAGGTCGGCGTATCCATATCTGAAAACTGTCGGCTTCGGTCTGGATACGCTGACCCCTCTTCGTCAACGTATCATGCTTCCATTGATCGAGAATGCGTGAGAGATGCCCGTTTGTAGGCAAAATCAAGAATAGCATCGGTGGCACGCTGATACCCACCAGCAGCACGCACCTGCTGTTGCATCGCCTGGACGTATTGGGTGATGGAGGGATCTTGCTGGACACGCGCAACCGCTTCGCGTAAGTGTTCCGCGGTCGCGTTTTCCTGGGTCAGGGCAGCGCCCAGTTCCAGTTCTTCGACGCGGCGCGCGGTTATCTCCTGTTCCATCATCTGGGGAATGACGACCAGAGGAACGCCAAAGTAGAGACTTTCCATGATGCTGTTCATCCCACCATGAGTGACAAAGACGCTGGTGCGCTGCAGCATCTCCAACTGAGGGACAGAGGGGGCGAGCAAGAAATTAGCCGGCGCAGGTCCCAGTACTGCCGGATCGAGGCGTTTTCCATGAGAAAGCACGACCTGGGAAGGGAGCTCACCAAAGGCTTGAAAGCAGAGCCGGAAAAAGTCGGGCCGATGGTTGAAGGCGGTGCCCAGGGAAATGTAGAGGACCGGCTGATCTCCCAGGCGTTCCCAAGGAAATGCTGGCGCATCCTGGCGCGGGAGCAGTGACGGACCCACGAAGACAAAACGCTCATCGAAGGTTTCGCCAGCCGGTTGGAAGGCGCGTGGGAGAAACACAACGTTGAGACCTTCCGCGTGGGCAACAAACTGGCGCAGATCAAACGGGGGTAGATGGTAGGTCGCGCTGAGCTCTGCAGAGCTGACCTGGAAGCGCTCAAGCAGTTCGGATGGAAATGGCATGGAAGCATCCGACCGCGCTGTGAACAGGCCAAAATGCTCATTGGCAGCGTAACTGGCACGCAAGACAATCGTCTCGACCTGGAGCACCTGAGCGACAATACGTCCCCAGAGGCACATGGCCTCGTAGAGAAGAGCATCGGGCTGCTCCGCGCGAATAGACTCCAGGACCTGGGGGAGGACACGGCGACTTTCCTCCGCCATCTTTAAGGGCATGGGTCCCGGCCCTATCCCTTCCAGGAAAGACTCATAGGGGCGGAAGATGGCTCCCGTTGCCTCAATGGCTGCGCGGAATTCTTCAGTCAGGTAGTAGATAACCTGCTCGCCACGTTGGATAAGTTCTTGCACGATAGGCAGTGTCGGGTTCACATGTCCAGTGGCTGGGACATTCAAAAAGATGTATTTTTTCATAGAGTATCCTCCATCTATTCGTGTTTGATGTCGTTGCACGAGAGAGGATCGCTTGCATCAGCATGGTAAAATCAGAAGCAGGCGGTCTCCGCTCAGGAGCATGGTGACCAGGTTTTCCAGGCTCAGGCACCATTGCTCCGTCCACAGCAGTTTCTTTCCCCTTGCGTCACTTTTTCTCAGTCAGGAAGCATCCCTCCTTTCTCGAAATCCTCGGGATCGACGTGTTTTTCTGCCTCATCTTGATGGGTCATGTGTTCACGAATCTCTTTTGCCCAGGCGATCTCTCCCTGCCACTGGTCTGCTTGATGTCGCATTAATCGCTCTGAAATGGCACGGAAATGCGGGCTGAACTTGTGCCTCTGAGCAGGATCTGAGACCACCTGGAGGAGATCACGCCTTTCTGAGTGGAGATAGAGCACCAGTGTTTCACAGTAGGTGATGTAATGGTTCAAGAGATGGAGACGTTCATCAGGCTGGAGAAAGTCCAGATACAGCACTTTCAAACGAAACAGACGTTGGTAGTCTCCTGGGTTAGAGATGGTATCGATCATCAATTGGTGAAAGCGCATCCGCCCTGCCGGGGTAATCTCATAGGTCGTCCGTGTCTGCTGGCGACCGCGTTGTCTCGTCGTGGCCTCTTGTCCCTCATCAAGCTTTTTGATGAATCCCGATTGCTCAAGTTTTGTGAGTAAAGGATACAGGGTGCCGAGACTGATTTTGGCCCAGGGGCCAATCATGTCACTGGCAATTTTGGCTATTTGATAGCCATGCTCAGGAGCACACATGAGCTGGGCAAGAATGAACAATTCATACATGAGCGAGCCCTCTTCTTCTCAGACAAGCCAGGTACTGAGCTTTTGTCTACACTACTTCTATTAGATATATCTAATAGAAGTAGTGTAGACGACGAAAGAGGTGATGTCAAGGGGACGCTGAGGCAGGGACTCGTTTGGTTCCACGTCGGCCTTCCCTCTTTTTCAGAAGGAGGAAATATCTCGAATCAATCTTGGTTTGGCAGAGCAGTGGTCATCTACAACTGTAGGACTAGTGCTGCGTTCGTTAAATCCGGTAACAAAAAGGATACGCCAATGGAGCCAACTCAGGTGAATTTCTCCGTGTTTTTGTTATATCGTATTTGATGAATGCAGCACTAGGTGAGCGATTGAAAGACCAGAAGCAGGTGATCCTGGCGCTTAATGGGTTGCAACCGGATGTGGGACACGAGGTGTTATGGGTACTGCGCAATTGCTGTTCGGGAGAGGTGCTGGTGGCGCGTAGTCTCTTAGGTGCCACAGAGAATGACCTGGTTCCGTTACTGGAGGCGGCTGCGAGCCTTTGCCGGAAACTGGACATTCCCATCGCCGGAGTGATCACTGATGGGCAATGCTCCATCCGCAACGCGGTGGCGAGCGCATTGCCGGGTATTCCCCACCAATTATGCCATTTTCATTACCTACGTGAGGCCGCTAAACCGATTGCTGCCGCTGATCTGCATGCGAAGAATGAACTGAAGAAGCAGGTTCGTGGGGTGCGTCCGATTGAACGCGCCTTGGAAGAGCGCGCGGATGACGAGGCCGAAGCCATCCGTGGCTATTGCCTGGCGGTAAGGAGTGCGTTGACTGATGATGGGCGACTACCTCTGGATGCCGATGGCTTGAAGCTCAAAGAGCGTCTCCAGGACATCTCCGACTCGATTGCCCGCGTTGCGCAAAAAAGGGGCTCCCCGACGAACTCAGCTGTCTCCAACAACGTGTGCGAGCTGGGCTGATGGCAACCGAGGGACTCTGGCCTGCCATCCAACAAGCCTATGCATGGGTGCATCAGGCGGCCCACCTCCTCGCCAATGCCGAGCAACGCGGTGTAGAGACCCTGAAACAGGATTACCAGCACCTTCTGTCCATCATAGCGCAACAGCAAGATCTGTCCGGAATATTGGCCCCTGCGATATCGCACTTCCAGAAAGTCACTACCAGCTACTGGGATGGTCTCTTTGCATGCTACCAGGTGAAAGATTTGCCTCGGACAAACAACGACCTGGAACAGTTCTTTGGCACAGCTCGCCACATAGAGCGGCGCATGACCAGACGGAAACGGGCGTCGCCGACGCTTGTCGTGCGCGGCTCGGTACGCGTGGTCGTGGCAGGAGCCAGTCGAATCATTTCGATCTCGGCGGCAGAACTACGCCCTTCTGATATCACCGCCTGGCGTGTACTGCGTCAGACACTCGACTATCGTGACGAGGGCCGTCGCAAGCAACTCCGCTTCCGCCGCGATTCACAGGTCTATCTTGCTTCATTGGAACAAAGTTTCTTCAGATTAGGCTTGCCGACCTAGCCTAGCCCATGCGATTCATAGCTACTATGGCAGAACGAAACTGCTGGATTACCAGAGACAACCACTATGAGGTAGTCAATGAGGGTGAATATTGCATGATAAACACCTTTGATCCGACAGTTGATCAGCTTTTTTAAGGACTACGCTTTAGCCCATGGACAGTAAAGAATGTGCTTGATTTCTATGCGATGCGTTATAGCTATGAGGATACTGTGCGTTTTCCAGGTGCCTTCACTGAGCATTCTGGCGGCATTAGTTTCACCCATGATATGGGGGTCGCCAACGTCTTCTCTCCTCCCCACTACTCAGCATCAGAAATGCTTTCTTGAAGCAACTTAAAAAGGAGCAGACATACGCGAAATGAGTATGTCTGCTCCTTTTTAAGTTGCTTCAAGAAAAGTTACTTCACAGAGCTGACTATTTGCTGCACCATATCCTGAATTTGTAGCAAGAGATCGTGCTCTTCTTCAAAGATTTCATCATCATCACTTCTAGCAGACACTAACCTCTGGTAGTCGCTCAGGTAGCGCAGAATCGTCTTAAGCTTTGTCTTACGCACACGCTCTTGAGACATGTTGGTAACCTTAGAAGGCTCACCCTGATCACTTTCTGTGAGGCGCTCTCTGGCAGAAGCCGATGCTGAACTCTGTTCAGCAGAGACGCTTATTTCACTCGCCAGTACAGCATTTACATTGGCACTTGCAGCACTCTCATCCTCAGCCAGCATACCTTCACGTTTTCGACGCTTGAGTTCTTCAATATATCCGGGAAGGTCTTCAGTCGTAAGCTTTCTATTAAGCAGCTGCGCAATAATCTGAGCGCGCTCTGTGACATCTTCAATATCAAGCAGGTAGATGACAGCACGCATACTATCTGTCTTCATCTCGACAAAAGCCTGGATATCTGCCGGTGCTTTTGCCAGGCGCAAACGGTTGCGTACATAGCCACGATCTTTCTTAATCGCGCTTGCAACCTCTACCTGAGTCAGTCCCATCTGGTCAATCATAATCAAGAAAAGCTTGCCCTCTTCCAAAGGTGAGAGATCCTCGCGCTGAATATTCTCTGTCGCGGCCAGAGTAGCCATATCTTGATCAGACCATGAATGAACAATAACCGGCAGTTTCTTGAGGCCCGCTCGCTTAGCGGCTTCGCGCCGTCGATGGCCAGCAGTTAATTGATAAGTGCCAGGACGTTGAGGGTGAGGGCGCGCAACCAACACGCCCTGGAAGCCGTGGCTAGCAATAGTCTCTGAAAGTTGCTGTAGGCTCTCTTCCTCCATGGCTACACGAGGCTGAAAAGGATTATCAAACAACAAATCGATATCGATTTGTTGGGGCTGCTTTTCGTGAAGCAAGCGCTGCTCTTCTTCCTGAACCTTGGAAGTAAAAATGCTTGAAGCAAGGCCATTGGCGGTTGCTGTCCTGAGGTAACCTACATCTAAGGCTGATTTTTTAGATCTCCCTGGCACACGTTCCTCCTAGCGTTTAACGGTTTCAATAGCAGAGAAAGCTCGATTGAACAGTGTAATTACAATGTGTCTGCATGAATGGCCTGTACGACTCGCTCAACGGGTTCGCGAGCTGGTCCACCTACAGACCGGAGGAGTTCTTCCAGCAGACGCCAATAATCCTTAGCATGTTCACTATATGGATCACTGATTACAACAACGGAGCGCCTGTTCGCCGCGTTAGTAAACACAGCGCTCTGGCGCAAGTATGAATCAAAACAAGAAATACCCAATTCCTTTGAAAGGTCCCCTCGTAGGGTATCTATGATTTCCTGGTGACCTTTGTATTTTTGTACCTTTGTGAAAACGACACCTGCAATAACCAGACTAGGATTAAGCGAATCGTCCTTCACCTGGTGAACCACCTGGAGCAAGTCTCCCAATCCCTGGACAGATAACACCTCTGGAATCAGGGGTATGAAAAGGACCTGTGACGCACACAATGCATTAACCGTCAAAACTCCAAGCGAAGGATTAGTGTCAATCAAGATGTAGTCATATTGACTGGCTACAGGAGCTAAAGCTCGTCGCAGGAGTACTGGCCAGGTTAGCTTGCCTCGTAGTTCTCCATCAGCAGCACTTGCACGCATATTGATAGGAATCAAATCTGGGCCATGCACAACCTCGCCACGCGCTTGATTTGTCCCAGGATCAAAAAATGCAAGTGACTCCGAATCAATACACGTAGGGAGAATAATATCTTTTAACGCAACCTTACCTAGAAGTACATCATATAAAGTATGTTCTAGTGTGTTACGCTCATAGCCAAAAGTAAATGTTAAATGTCCCTGAGGATCACTATCTATTGCCAGAACACGAAAACCAAGTCGGGAAAGCATCACAGCTAGATTCGCCGTTGAGGTAGTCTTAGTAACTCCTCCCTTTTCGTTTACAGCAGCTAAAACAATTGCTTCCGTCTGCCTCTGATCATTCATACGTACATCCTTCCCACTGCGTAAGCCAATCTCAAAACCAAAAGCCTTACCGACCTTTTTTCTCTTCTTCCTCGTCATCTCCACCACCTCCAATTTTGTCAGTCCCATCATACCATTAGCCATTTTGACTTGCAATGCTTAAACCACTTTTTTAAAGCCAATCCTAAAAAGTTGTTACACAATGGTTTCGCGAAACCATTGTGTAACAACTTTTTAGGAGGATTTTCCTCACTGCATAGCGAAATTACAAGTTCTTAATAATTAAGAAGCAAATTGGAACAAGAAATAGTGGTTCAGTTAGTCAGTCAATACTTTTCGCGTATATAGTAAACAATCTTAAAGAGAAGATTTTCCTCAGAAAAAATGGTATTATATGATATAGAGAGACAAAACAATAACATCATTTTTCTGTTTTGCGCAACTTATGTGATCAGTAGCTTGAGTCAGCTTAACACTATCAAAATAAGTTACGTTTGTTTCTATTACATATCATAACGGTATAATCTCAGTTGCTGATAGCTTTCCCTAACGATGCCTAGACAGTACTCCAATTTAAAAACTAAAGGATTATCGAGAAAAAGAAAATAATCCGGTAACCTTAAGAGTAAGTATAACTGTTTCCATGTGTAGAGTGAACTACCACTGAGCTGAAGACGCAGCGGCTTCTTCGGAAGTCACTGAAAACTTGGTTCTGTAGCTTCTTCGGAAGTCTGAGTTCACCAGACTCAGCCCCAGAAATGGGCGCTCCGTTCGAATAGGTCATGACACCTGCGGTTGACGCATCAGACCGCTGCTCTGTCGCTGAGAGTTAAGTAGGCTTGAGGGAAGGGCCGGTGCTCTCAGCAGAAAAAGCCTTTTGAACCTTGTCGAGATGAAGTCGAATTCCCTTCGTGGTTATAGCGAAGGGATACGCACCACCTGCCTTCGGGCAGAGTTTTTTGAGTCAATGGATCGTCTCTTGCTCAAAAGAACAAGAGGCGGTCCGGCGATTCATCCACGAGGCTGAAGACCTCGTGGTTTTCTCGCCACGCCTATATAAAAAGGAGCTTGATCCTATTTATTTTTTGAGCACTGAGGGGAGTGGCAACCAGATCTCTCGTAAGAATAGGTAAAAAACCAAATATATAGAAGATTTCTCCCTACTAGCGAAGGAGCTTTAATGTGATAACAGGTATGTGGACGATATGGGGCACCGATCCCGATACACATCAGGAAATCTGGTACTGGCATCCTCCTATCGTTCCGGTCGAAGAGGACGCTGAACAGCTACGTGCCGATAAATGGGTTCCCGTTGATCCAGAGCAACAACACACCCTCTTTTTAACACTCCTTGGCCAGTTAGCCGAAATCCGCTATCTCAAAAAAGATGCAGATGATACTGTTGAAGCCTGGGTCCAGCAAGAAGATATGGTCTACGCCAGTACTACCCCAGTTGTTCTGGCCTTTTATCTGCCTGAGCATCTACGAGGCGCAACTGCTTCCTCCTCTATTTCGCCTTCTGTTGCAGATATCGCAGACGTCCCTTCAATGCCGCTACTGGTAGGCGACACCCTTGCTTCCGTCCAATTTGGAGAGGTTGCCCTGGTCGCCGATCCAAGCGCTGGTGGCTGGCATCCATATCGCCTCCAGTTTCTTGGCGAGGAGGGACTAGCTATTCAGCAGCAAATGCTTCGAGAAATCACACAGCTTGAGGTAGATGCCCGCACCAGTCGTAGCCACAAGCGCTTTAAGACACGCCTGCTCAAATCTTATCAGGTGGCCGTCCGCCAGGAACGCTATTTGAAATTGCACCAGTTGGCGCAAAAACTTGCAGAGCTTTACTGGAAAAGCTATCAAGGCCTCTCACCTCGCACTTCAACTACATCTCTTATTCGAACACTTCCGGAAACCCCCTATGTGGTCGGCAAGGGCACGATCATTCCTGCTCCTCAGCCAGTACAGGCTGTTCTCGCAGCTTATAGTAACGCCCAGGCTGGAGCAGAAGATTGGGATACTATTAAAAGTGTCCCTACATTTGTCTACAACAAAGAAAATGGAACTACACATGTTGAGTTCCGTCCTAGCGATCCCAGTACTCAACTTGATAATGCGACTATTCAGTCACTCTGGTCTCAGGTACGCCAACTCTCTGACATCGATGGGGATGTGCTAATCGCGATGCTAGCCCAGGCTATTGCGGCGCCTCATGATGAAAAAGACGGTGTGTGGATTACGGGAAAACTTATCCTCGATTATCGGGGAATTTCGCCCATCATGAAGCGTGAAAACGGGAAGCTACGACGTGCAGGTCATCGTCAGGAGGATCTTGCAGATGTTGCAGCCTGCATGAGTCGTATGAGCAATACCTGGATACGTGTCGAACAGTGGATTGAGGATGATCGTGAGCATTCAGGGCGTAGTAAATCGCGTTCAAAGAAAGAGCCAAAAACATATCTTTACACTCGCGAAAGCCGCTTAATTAATGTAACTGACATTATTCGTCAACATGAATTACAGCAAATCAACGGCAAACCTCCCATGGAACAACCACAAAATAGTATAGCGATTGCCTGGCGCTACCAAGTAGGTAGCTGGGTGGAACCATTTCTGCAAGGGGCGAACCGACAGGTTGCCTGGCTTTTACAACAGGTGCTCAGCTACGATCCTTATCACGAAACGTGGGAGAAACGCCTGGCACGCTACTTCACTTTCCACATGCGTATCAATTCGACCAAGGGAGGAGTCATCATTGAACGTGAGGTGGGAAAAATTATAGAGGAATTAAGTCTTCCAGTAAATCAACGTGATCCAGATCGAACACGTAAACGCTTCGAAAAAGCCATGGATCGCTTACAAGCTGATTTATTAGTATCAGAATGGATTTATGCATCGGATAATCCTCCTCTGCCTAAACGCAAGTGGTTACCAACATGGCTACAATATCGTATCAGGATAGCCGCGACCTCGGCACTCCAAAACCACTATTTGCCTGAGGCAAATTGATCCCTGGATGTCGCACTCTCTGCACAATTCGGTTTATTGTTAGGGAGTGCGACTATACTCCCAAACTTTTGAGTAAAGAAGTTTCCTTACTAACACAATAATCTGACACAAAAGTAGTCCATCATCCTCATCGCCACATCTTTAATTTTAAAAACTTCGTCATCCACATTTGCGCATACCGCTACGTTATCACGCGCGTAGCTAATTCCACTCCTATCCTGATGGCAAAAATCAACAGGCAAAATACCAGACTCGCTTGTCTGAAGAGCAACAAAATCAGCCAATAACTGGCAAATTACACAGACCACTCATACCTATAGAGCTTGATCTTACTCGTTAAAACCTTCACTTATTGCCCAAATCAGCAGTTTACCAGAGCAAATAGAGATTTTACATTCCTTCGCTATAGAGATGAAACATCAGTTTATACAAAATTTACTCTTACTTATCTTGTAAAGGTCTTATTATTGCAAAAAGATTGTGTGAATAGGCTACGTTATTAGGCGCGCTATCGTATGTACGCATCTTTTCTTCTATCAAATAAGCACGTGCACTGTTAGTTTTTCCACCCGCTACGTTATTCAGCGGGGTATTTTTAGCGTTTTGGGGCTACGCTATTAGGCGCAAACCGCTATTTGAGTCTTGAAAGGGCTTTTAACCAAAATGGCTAAAGGTCTGGGGAGAGGGGGCTACGTTATCATGCGCAAACCGCTACGTTATTGTGCGTAATACGGAGAGGTGAATTGGCTCTAGAAGCCAATTCACCCAAAAAAATATAGGTGCAGCAATAAAAAGGTGTATTGAATTCCGCTCTAGAACCATTGATACTAAGAGTACAGTTGTCACACAAAACGGAGCAGGGGAGGATACTTTGTTATGAAGCGAAGTGGGTGGAGGATCTTAATGTTGTACAACTGGAGGGATTTTCCGAGGCAAAAAAAGTGCCAGTTATCCAGATCCTTTTGCCAACCACTGGAAAACTGGCCAACACCCTAAACATATAACCAATACGAAAGTATCAGTTACATGCTTAGAATATGCCACAGCCTGCCCTTTGTCAAGTGAACGGGACTCATAGGGAGACCAGGGCAAGGTCGATGAAAGCGCATATCAGGCTCATCCCTCGGAAAATTCGCTGCAAAAAATTGCCAGGTGAGGGGATGTATGTATATAGCGTCAAATGGACGAAAACGATATAGCCGGGAAATGCCAACACTAGAAGATGCAAGTAAGGATGTAGGTGTCGCGAGAGAACGTGTTCAACTCGCGACATTAGAGGCAATCGAGAAACTATTTCCATCTCCAATGAACGGTATAGAGTTCCTTGGATTAGTTCTGCGCTATGCAACAATTAAGCAGCTCACTTTACCTTCCTTCGCGCAGGAACAGAGCTTCGCCGTCATTACCGTCAAAAATATTCGTGTGTTGAGTAAGCTCATTGGCTGGAGCTACGATACAACACATAAATATGTGGCGCTCTTTTGTGCGCTTGGCTTCTTCGTAAAGGGAAGAAGACAACACCAGGTAGAGCTCTACTTCCCACTAGATAGCTATGTTCCACCAGAATCACTTGCAGCGCTAGACAACCTTATTGCTGAGTATCGCCCTAAGGTGCGTCAGAGTGCCCAGCAGGTGAAGACGCGTTTTCTATTGTATTTTAGCTCGCCACAAACCTTCTTCGATAAGATGGGAGTTCCCGACGAGCTACAGCCCATGCTGCAAGAAATTCGTCAACTTTTCCAACATGAAGGGGTAGACTCTAAAAAGCAACAGAATCTCCTTGTACAAATTGCACGCGTCGTTCAACGTGTGCTACCGAGTAAACAATTCGAAACGGTAGACACAGCACAAAAAAGTCTTTCCCCCCCAGCACATCCAATTCTGCCGTCCAGGCAACCAGAGGACCAGTCCTCCGAGCAATTGTCGCTTAAGAGCAATGCAAGCACACTAAAAAATCGACCCTCTAAGTCAGAAAAGGTAGACCCTTCTTATAAGATTCCGCTCTCAGCGAGACCTGCATTACCACAGGAAAAAAGTCGTCCCTCTACACCAGAGAGTCTAATGATCGACTCCAAGCACCAGAGGGTAGACTCTTTTCCTTCATCCACTCCAAATGTAGTAGACTCTAAGCACCAGAGGGTAGACTCTTTCTCCATACCTGTATCTGAGAAAGTAGACTTTTCTTTACTAGAGGTAGACTCCTTGGAGGAGCAAGAGGAAGTCATGCCAAAAAGTCGCCCTTTAGGTGTAGACTTTTCACATATTCAGGAACAAGAAGGCGTTTTTTTAGCTGAGAAGGGCGACTTTTCCTCTCTGCATAGCACACAAAAAGTCAACCCCCTTGATGAGAAGGGCGACTTTTCGCAAAAAGTCGCCTCCATTGCCGAAAATCAGGTAGACTTAAACGACTTAAATAACGTTAACGTTAATAAAATAATTACTAATAACTTAAATAACGTTAACGTTAAAAGTCTACAAACCTTAGCAGCGTTTCTGGGAACTATTCTGGGCGAGGATCGTTCCAAGTGGGGAATTTATGTTGTTCACCTCAAACAGTATTCACAACCGGAAGCCATCATAGCAGCCTTGATGAAGACTTTAAGTTGTAAGTTCCGGGATGGTTCACTACACAATCCGCCAGCTTTCTTCCTGGCACGTAGCAAAGAGTATCACGTTGCTATTCCGGCTGATGTACACCAGCTCGTAGATCAATATGCGTCCCTGTCATACGGCCAGCTGATTGAGACACTTAAACAGCCAGCCTCATCTTCAAAAGAAGGTCATAGTCAGGGTGACTATCAGGCAAAGGAGATTAAGTCTTCAGCGCTTCAGGTACTAAAAGCGCCACCATTATACATTCAACTACAATCCGAACAGGCTCATATGTCTTTGCAGGATGCCACAAAACTCTATAAGCAACTTTGTAATGATTCACGTATGGTTCTCTGTAAGAAGTTTATTCTACCAGTGGATGTTGAGAAAACACGCTATGTTCTCTTGCTTGATGTCACTGTCTCTAACAAAGTACGCCAGACATTTCTCTATTCCCAGCAAGAGTGGTATGAACGCAGCCAAAACATTCGTACCTGCCTCAGCCTCTTTGAGTCCTCAGAGACGCTACAAAGGTCACAAAATCGCTTTGCCGCTCTACGTGACCTACTAAAGAAAAAAACGCCGTAGTAAGCCTCTCAGCGCGAAAGCATGCAGAAAATGCTACTGTTTTTCCTTGTGGCTTACATGTGTGTCGCCACTTTTGACACATAAAACCGCCTGTTTGTGGAGCTTAATTAGAATATTTGTTCTCTCTTTTGCTGACGCATATCTTCGCCCGAAATTGAAATTAACCCATTAATCTGCCAAAAAAATTTATCCCTCAAAAAGCACGAAATTTCTTCCACGAATCTAGGTGTGGTTTGACAATCTCTTTGTCCTGATCGGAACGTTTATGGGTCAATGACCGGCCGGACAGCTTATGGGGCAAAATAGCAAAGTAGTTCACTGGCCTGAGAAGCCACTTGAGACAGCAGAGCTACAGCCGCTAATTCGAGAGGGAAGCATTCAGTCGCGTGCTCTTGCTCGACTACAAACCGTCTTTTTGCCACTTTGAACCATATCCCGTCCGGTTTGAACCAATTACTGTCCTCGTAGTCCATGCAGAGACGAACAAAATAGCTCATCTCTGCATGAATGGACCAATGGACACGAACTCTGTCAAAAATGGTGCCACAGTCACGGATATGCCTCTTGACCAGATTTGGGGCATAGTGCTTGCTTGCTGAGAGCAGGATCATCAAAAAGAGAGTATGGATGTGCTAAAGATCTGTTTTCCTCCGACCTTTTAAGAAAAAAGGAGTAGGCATTGATTGAGCGCTACTCCTTTTCTGGGGTCACTTAACAGAGATGTGAAATGTCATTGATGCTCAGGACTTCTATCTCCATACGAGGGTAGAGTGGGAGATATGCTTTCTGTTGTTCCTTGGGGACGAAGCGAACTCGGTTAATCGCACCATAGTCGATTTCAAACCAGCTTGGGGTGCGTGGCGAGATCTGGAGCAGAACATGAAAGAGATACGTGAGCATTCCTCCATGAGTCACGGCAACGATGGTATCATCGGACCTGAAACGTTCAAGCAATGTGTTGAGGATCTGTCGACAACGCTCAAACATGCTTTCTTGCGTATCACCTCCATGATTCCAACCGTCCGGTTCAATAGTGGAAGGCAGAACTGCAAGTGGAAAGCGTCGGAGCAGTTCCTGGCTCCCATAGCCTCTGTATGAACTATCAAGCCCTTCACGAAGCTCTGTCCATACCTCGACCGGACAATTTCCGATCTGGTGTGCGATAATGCTTGCGGTCCCTAATGCCCGCAGCAGTGGACTACTCAAAAGCGCTGTGATTGGCACATCCGCTAGTCGTCGCCCAATTTGCAGTGCCTGCCATTCCCCCACAGGTGTGAGGCTGTCATCAGTTGAATTGGTGCCACATTCTCCATGGCGAATGAGAATGAGATCCATAGGCAGAGGCTCCTTTTCCAAGAGAGACGTGTGTTGAAGAACATAAAACGTTTCAAGAGCACTATACCTCAGTTGTCTGTAGAGAACAGTCTAGCAGGTTACAGACGCCTAAAGAATTTTCTGCTATACTGATACTGCAAGAAGAGAAAGGCTCCCTCTTTCTCGCTACAGCGCATGAAGCACACGTTGACGAAGCAAAGCAAATCCGGCTCTACCATACATGGTTCGCTTGATCAGCTTGAGTTTTGTGACATGCCCTTCCACCATTCCATTGTTGATGGACCACGTTAAACCAGCCCTCACTGCAGCTTTGTCTCGCTTTACGCCACAAGCAAATTGTTGCAGTTCTGGGAGTTCACTGGCAGCGACCTGCTCTAACCAGGCATCTAGCCGGTGTCCTTCTCGCTTATGGACCATCGATAAAAACTCCTGAATGAGATGGTATGCTCTCTTGAGCGTCGTGCTGGCTTGGCAAAAGGCTGCGAGATCGCCTTGTTCAATCTCATCAAGCAGGTTTGGGTCACGGACAAAGAGCCACACGGCTGTATTAGCAGAAAATTTGTGGAGGCGATGCATATTGGCAGATGTTCTTACCTCCGCTTGCTTGAGTGTTTCCAGGTAGCGATAGATGCTTCGCTCCGATCCACTGTAGCCTTGTTCCTTCACCTCACGCCAGAGTGTCAGTCCATTGCGTTCTCCAGCTTGCCAGCGTTGGAGGACGTATGGGGCAAATGGATCGAAAGAACTTTGTCTCTTGCGCCGTTTTTTCGTCTCGGGGAACGTTCCTCGTTTGAGCCAGTCCCGTACCGTTCGTTCTCCCATATCAAGTTGCTGCGCAATCTGTTTGGGCTTCATCCCTTGCGCTCGCAACTCCACCACCTGCTGATAGCGTGCATATCGCCCTGCTCGTCGGGCCAGTCGCGCTTTTTCCACATGAGCAGGTTCAAGAGGACGCCATTCCTCGATAGAGATCACGTCCTTGCTCTGTTCTGGCTTTTCTGCTTTGCTGACAGCTACAATCTCTGCCTGACATCGTGCCAGGAGGAGTTGTGTTGTCTCCGTCAAATTCTTTACCACATGGAAACGATCTGCTACTTGAATGGCCTGGGGAGCGCCTTGAGAAGCTGCTGATGCGTACTCACTACCACGATCACGACTCACGACCATCAAGTCCGGGTGGTGGCGCATCCAGCGCGCCGATGTCTCCGCTTGCCGATCAGGGAGGAGATCAATCACCCGATGACTTTCCAGATTTACCAAGATCGTTCCAAACCGGTAGCCGCGTTGAAAGGAAAAATCGTCTATTCCCAGAAAGAGGACTGACCCGGTAGAGACATCTGGGAGATCCATGATGCGGCGCAAGATCGTTTGGCGAGAAGTCTGAATGCCTAAACGAGCGGCCAATCGAGTGCCGCCTTTGCCACAGGTTGCCAGCCCAAGAGAAGTGATCTGCTGGCAGAGTCGGATTGTCATTCGTGCCCAGGGTTCCACAAAGGCCGGGAGGCGCTCGGTAAAGACCTTTCGCTCACAGAGCGGATTGCGGCAGTAGAATTTCCGAACTGTGAGACAAAGTTGGACGCAGCGGCCTCCACAAGGAGCATCACGCAAGCTTCGGCGATAATGGCACTTTATGGACGAGGACACTTCACAACAGAGCGGGCAGCACGATGTAGGATGCGTTGAGGTCACCGAGATGATCAAGCTGATCTCGGTGATCTGGATGTGATCAAGCAGCATGCCTTCTGGCAGGGAAAGCAATGAGGTCTCTTCCATGACAACCTCACATTCGGCGATGGAACACCCTTCTAGTAGGTTCTTCTGGAAAGGACTATATCATTACGTGTCAAATTTTCGTTCTCAACAAGCAAGCACTATGCCCCAAATCCGGTCAAGAGGCCGGATATGCGTCAAAAGCTGAACTATACCGATTTTCGACACGGTTCTCGACTGGCTTGACAAGCCAACTACTGGACAGCTTATGCGTCACTGGCAAGGACAAATCGGTTGTCAAATCACACTAGGTTTCACACCTGAATCTGGCGGGGATTTGCGTCAATGCGGCGAGAAAATGCGTCACCACCTTGTTTTTGGTCCCAAAGTTGGATATGCTCCAAGCAGAGGTGTTCAGCACGCCCAGCGAGATTTCCAGGACGGTGGAGTCAGTGGGTCGGTTGCTCTAAGGACACGAGCAGACGATTCAGCGTAGGCGTAGTGCGGGGTGAGGTGCGCAGCCGCTCCATAATCTCCTGCGCCATCTGATTGTATTCCCCAATATCGTCCCCGAGATGCGGGTCGATTCCCAGCGTAGAAAGACGTGAGCGTAACAGTGCTTGCATCAAGGTGACTGTGAACCAGCGCGGGAGCCAGAGAAAGAGCAGTGTCAGACTGAAAGGCGTCAGAGGCGTGCCCAGTGCCCGCAGTGCCAGCAATCCTTCGCGAATGGCCTGAACAAGCTGCGCAACATTGTGGCGCGACCGCGCAAGCAGCGCACTCTTTTTCCCCGCCATTATTGTGGCTGAGATGATACCTATATCCGTGATCGCGTGAGTCTGCAACCATGTTTGCATATCGGGACTCAGCCTGGCCGTGAAGCCTGCCTGTTTGAAAATCGCCGCGAGCTGGCGCAGGCGCGGCGTCACCCGGCCATCCACTTCCCCCAGCATCGTCGGCATCTGACGAAGGGTGATATAGTGTACGACATCTTCTTTGCGCACACCACCGATGGCCGGAAAACCGAGCACAATGCGCTGTGGATCAAGCAGCGCGAATTGCTGCATACCAACTGGATTACTGAGCAGGAACAGCAGCGTGGAAACCTGGCGATTGGCAGCCAGGATTGGCAGGACAGCGTGAAGCTGGTCAAATCGTACTGTCACCAGGACAACATCATAGCTATCAGTTGGAGCGAGCCGCTCAACGATGGAAACCTGGGTTGTCGTTTTTCGCCCGTTTGCAGCATTCTCAAGTTGAATACCATGCGTGCGCAGTGATACCGCCCGCTGGCCTCGCGCCAGCAGCGATACACGGTGTCCCGCCTCCTGAAGCCTGGCCGCGTAGACGCTGCCAATCACTCCTGCCCCATAGACAAGTATATTCATCTTTCTTTTTCTCTCTCTTTCTTTTTTTTGCCTGAGTCAGTTCCATAAAAACGGCGCGTTGGCTACGCGTCGTTGCAAAGCAAGCGTAACCGATGGTACAATGAGCGTCAATCAGCAAAGGAACAGAGCGTGTTGCCTATGCAACATGGGAGAGGAAAGTGATGCAAAAGCTCGCTGGCGTTGAAGATCTACGGGTTCGTCGCACACGCAAGTTGCTACAGCAAGCATTAATCGAAGGCTCGCTGAAGAAGGGGTTTGCAGCCCTCACTGTGCGCGATATTACCGAGTATGCCATGGTGAACCGCTCGACATTTTATCGCCATTACCTTGATAAATACGATCTGCTCGAACACCATATACAAGAACTCTACGAAGCGTTGGGAGTGGATGGAGAGATCGCAGGGAAGGACTGTTCTGCAAGACTCATTGAGCTGCTCACGCAGATTCAGCAGTTTTCCGACTTTTACCGCGTGGTGCTGGGTGCGCAGGCAGACACCTTTTTGAGTCAGCACTTTTGCCAGCAGACGCAACAGCGTTTTCTTGCTCATTTTCAGCAGACGTTCCCCGCAGCCGCGACTGATCCTGGTGCGCCGCCGCTGGAATTGAAGTTTACCACTGTTGGCTCGGCTGTATGTGGTGCGCTCACCTGGTGGCTGGAGCAGGAACAACCCTCTACGCCTGAACAGTTTGCTCTCTGGCTGCAACAACTCATTTCTGGTATCCTGGTGCAGTATCCTCAGAGTGGATCGAAAAATGCGAGCGTCTCAGCTCGTGCTCGCTAAGCATACCGTATGGACCCTGAGAGGTCAGGCATTACTGCAGGCCCCTCATTCAAGTCGAAAAAGAAGCTCCTTTGTTTGTAAGTCCTGTCTCTCGGCTGTGCTCTTCTTAGAAAAGCTGCAGTATCTTGCGTGGCTCTAGTAGCCGTGCGAGATATTTTTACTGTCGTTTGACACATATCCTCGCTATTTTCTTCTTCCGACGCATATCTCCCCGTTTCGGCGGATTTATGTGTCAAACGACAATGTGCGTTCCAACGTAAGCGCGAAAAAATCAAAAATTCTATCGTAACCGCGAAAAAAAGCACGAGGTCCTGCTCAGACTCTCTACTGTAAGCGCGAAATAGCTGCACTGCCTTTGTAGAGGAAGGCCCAGAATAGATAGTGTTGGCGAAATCATATATTGAGCTTGCTATGAAAAACAAAGTATTCCTGATTTGAGCTTGGGAAACTAATTCGCCAACACTATCAGGATACGTGTAAAAATCGCTCATAGTGATAAGCTCTTACATGTGTCCTGGGCTTACCTCACATATATCAGTATTTCGTAAAGGAGATACATACTAGAAGCGCACTATGCCATCAGAGCAGCACTTTAGCCGCCAGGAACTCTTAGCGGCTCTTGAGCAGGGCTGGAAGCACTACCTTCCACAGGTTACCAAACTTTCAGAAGAAGAACAAATGCGTTTTGCACAAGAACAAGGCTACCCCCGTGTTCAGGATCTGCTCGTACATATCTTCACTTGGTGGGAACGCTCCATGCAGCGAACATCCTGGCTTTTGAGCAATCCACCGCTTCCACCAGCTCAAGATCACCCCCTCTTTGGCAAAAGCATCGACGAATGGAATGCTGAAGCCATCGCCCATTACCAACATTGGACTCAGGCTGATGTTGAAGCAAAATTCGCGACAACATTAGAGACCTTGGAAAGCTTTTTGAAAGATCTGCCAGAGACAGCCCTTGACCAGGAACGTATTCAGTTTTGGATGTGCGTCGAAACTATGGACCACTACGAGGAACATCGCCCGCCAAACGAGCTACTTCCCATGTGAGTATGGAAGGCAATAGGCTGAGCATTGAACTCCTTCGGGTACCGTTTGATATCGAAGGATTGCTTGAGTCCCATTTCCAAGAGGATATGCCACATGCACAAGGGTTAGCAAACTTGTGGAGTAAAGCCTTAAAGGAGGTAAGCCCAGGATGCATGTAAGAATTTATCACTATGAGCGATTTTTACACGTATCCTGGGCCTTCCTCTTGTAGGCTCGGTCATTGGTTTGAAGAGGCCACTTTTTCTCTCTATTCTTCGTCTCGCGGCGCTCGGTTGCTCTGGCAGAAGGCGCTTTTATCGGGCTCTAGCAACTCTGCTTTTTTTCGCGGTTACGTTGGAATTTTTCACGATCTCAATCGGGAAAGTGACCCTCTCTAAGCTCATTTCATTTCGTGCTTAGTCTGGAACTTACATTACACATTAAGCCCTTTTACAGGGCTTCTTAGAGATTTCTCTCGTGAAATTGCTTACTTCATGATGGTTTCAAGAAACCATCAGAGGCTGTGAAATTCGAGTTTATAGTTGGATGTGCGTGTAAAGCCTTATGATCTGGTTGGGGCAATCCATATTCTGTTAGCTTGCCTACTTGCAAGCGTATGGGGAGACGTAGCAGCTGCATCTGCCATGGGAAAAGTACCTAGCTTGGAGGTGTGAGCTGGTCGAGCGGTTTGCCGAGAATGTATTTGGGCAAAATAGGGAAGGATGGCCCTGGCCAACGTGGATCCCAATGATGCTCGTTCGCGACTAGGAGCGCACGATAACGTGCCTTTTCACCATTTTCGAGCGTGATTTCACAGCCTGCATTTGCCAGGGGATGGCGTCTACGACTTTGCTATTGAAGTGAATTTTGTCGCGAAGGGCCATTAATATATACCAAATTACAATGCTGGGCTGCCCCGTAAAGGATGCGCTGATTATAGTACGATAAAGGTGAAGCCTTGTTGTTGCAGTTCGCTGATGATGAGTGCGAGTGCTTGTACTGTTTCTGCACGATTCCCTCCTCCATCGTGCATCAAGATAATGTCGCCCCCTTTTATCTTAGTGAGAACTGTTTTTACAATCTGATCTACGCCTGGTTGTTGCCAGTCCTGTGTATCAATAGACCAGAGTATTTGGGTAAGGCCAAGCTCTCTCGCAATATTATTGACATTTTCGTTTTTCGAGCCGTAGGGAGGCCGAAAAAGCTCTGGCGTAATTCCTGTGGCTTGCTTTATCTCTATAGAGGTGGATTGTATTTGTTCGCGAACAATATCAGGAGGAAGCACTGTGAGGTTCACATGGCTCCAGGAATGATTCTCTACGGCGTTGCTTTGCTGGCTCTCCTGTAGTGCTAAATCTGGGTAAGCTTGGACTTGCTCTCCAACACAGAAAAAGGTGGCATGTACTCCATAATGCGCGAGTATATTGAGCACGAGGGGCGTATAGGTTGGATCTGGCCCATCATCAAATGTTAACGCAATTGAGCTAGAAACACCCCTGTGTGCTATAGTTTGAGCGAGCTAATAGTGAAGAAAGTAAAAAGTGAGGGTTAAAAATATTTTAGAGTACATTGACTAATATGGATATTTCATGGTAATCTATGGACATGAAGTTAAGTCAGTATGCCAAAAAAGCTGGAGTCACCTATAAAACCGCCTGGCGGTGGTATAAAGCCGGGACGCTCGATGCCTACCAAACGCCCACAGGGACGGTGATCGTGCGCGATCCGGTGGCGGAGAAGCCAGAGACGGGGCGCATCGCCTTGTATGCGCGAGTGTCCTCTGCTGATCAAAAAAGCGATCTCGCGCGCCAGGTGCAACGCCTGCGCGACTACGCGGCGGCCCGTGGCTACCCAGTGGCCAAAGAAGTCGTCGAAATTGCATCGGGCCTCAACGACAACCGCCCGAAATTCCTCAAGCTGCTGGCCGACCCAAGTATTGGCACCATTCTTGTCGAACACCGCGATCGTGGCACCCGTTTTGGGTGGAGGTATCTCACAACGCTGCTCGAAGCCCAGGGACGCCGCATCGAAGCCATCTTTCCCCATGAGGCGCAAGACGATCTCGTCGATGACTTTGTTAGCCTCATTACCAGTATGGCGGCCCGGATGTACGGCAGGCGCGGCTCTCGGCACAGAGCCGAACGAATCAAGCAGTGCGTGGAATCTCTCATGAAAGAGGAGCGGACCGAGGAGTGCGTTTGATGAGGCGTTCTTAAGATGCAGGCAGGACCGGATCGATGCTAATTACACGCGGCTATCGCACGCAATTAGATCTCAATCACCAACAAATCACCCTCTGCAAACAGCATGCAGGCGCAGCGCGCTGGTCCTGGAATTGGGGGCTCAGACGCAAGCAAGAGGTCTATCAACAGGAGAAACGCTGGATCAGTGCGATGGAACTGCACCGGGAACTGAACACGCTCAAGCAAACCGAGATTCCCTGGATGTACGAGGTGTCAAAAGCCGCGCCGCAGGAGGCGTTACGCGATCTGGATCAAGCCTACAGGAACTTTTTCCGCCGCTGTGACCTCAAGAAAGAAGGCAAGTGGAGGGGCAAGCCGGGGTTCCCCAAGCCGAAGACCAAACGGAAAGGAGTGGGCAGTTTCCGGCT
Organism: Ktedonobacter racemifer DSM 44963; assembly: GCF_000178855.1. Taxonomy (GTDB): domain Bacteria; phylum Chloroflexota; class Ktedonobacteria; order Ktedonobacterales; family Ktedonobacteraceae; genus Ktedonobacter; species Ktedonobacter racemifer. The sequence goes on from NZ_ADVG01000003.1 coordinate 1,220,296, forward strand.
GACAGGCAGCATTCATATTTACGAGCAAGCCATTGAACTGCCGCGCTTCGGACGGCTGCGCCTGCACGAGTGTGGCTATTTGCCTACCGGCGGCGTCGCTGTGCTCTCGGCCACGGTCAGTGAAAAGGCAGGGCGCTGGTTTGTCTCGGTGCAGGTGCCTGATCCCCCACAGGCAGCTGGTCCGCCGATCGGCGTAGATACCGGGATCAAAACCCTGGCCCAATGCTCCGATGGGCGTGCCATTGCCAACCCCAAAGCCCTCAAATCCGAACTCAAGCGGATCAAGCGGCTGCATCGCTGGCTCTCGCGGAAACAGAAAGGGAGCAAGAACCGCGCCAAAGCCCGTCAAAAAGTAGCGCGCAAGTATGCCCGCGTCGCTTATGTGCGCGAGGATGCCCTCCACAAAGGCACAAGCCAGCTCACCCGCGCCCAACATCCTCCAGAAGAACGTGAAATCCGCAAAGCTGAGATTGCTGCTACGTTGCCAGAGCCGAAAGCCAAGGTGAAGCCAAAGCGTGGCAAGCGATCAAAAAAGGAGTCGCCCCCAGAGCCCCTGCCGAAAACCATTGCGAACAAGGTCAAAGCCAAGCAGATGAAAAAACTGCTGCGCCAGGCTTGCATCTTGGATGCCCAGAGGCGTCCTGCCGTGGTCGTGCTTGAAGATCTCCATGTGGCAGGGATGCGCACAGAACCACAAGCTGGCTCTGGCAATCAGCGATGTCGGATTAGGCGAGTTCAAGCGGCAAATGGGCTACAAAACGTTCTGGCAAGGAGAAAACCTGCTGTGGGCAGATCGCTGGTTTGCTTCCACCAAACTGTGCTCTGGCTGCAACCATATCAAAGAAGAGATAGACCTTTCAGAGCGCATCTATGTCTGCGAGCATCCGGCCTGTGGGCTGGTGATCGATCGTGACCTCAATGCCGCGCTGAACCTGGCAGCGCTGGCGATCTTGTATCTGAGCGGCCAGCCAGGTCCCTACCGGGAGTTCCTCGGGAAGGGTGAAACGCCTGTCGGAGAGGGTAGCGCTGGCTGATCCGTCGTGAGATGGTTCAGTGAAACTGCCCTCGGTGAAGCAGGAACCGATCCGGGTGAATGTGGCTTGTCCATATTTGTCCAAGTGTCGGAGAACGGTAGTTTATATTGCTATGAGCAATGTGTGCTTGGAAGGCAATGGCTTGAGCCTGTATTGTACCAGGCAGCAAGCTTAGCACAAAGAGCCAGCACAATAGACCCCAGTGTATATCGCGAGCGCCTTGTTGCATCTTTATACCAGACTTTCTTACCGATACATGCTGCTTTTTTCTTATAGTTTAATCCTGGAGAACAAGAGAAGGGAAAATCACCTTTGGATCGCTTCAAGTATACTGTTATCTCTCATGAGGGAATGCGCTATTGTAATCCTTTGAGCTCAGAGAAAATTGAGACTGTGCTGGATTTGTTGGATTTCGTAAATACGGCGCGGGTGTTAGATCTTGCTTCGGGGAAGGGCGAATTATTGCTTCGCCTGGTCGAGCGTTATGGCGCTGAGGCGCTGGGTGTCGATCTTGCTTCTCCTTTCAATGCTGAAGCTCAAGCTCAGGCGAACACAAGGATTCCTCATAGGAAGGTTACTTTTCTAGAGCAGGACGTTACAACGCTTCAAGTTGAGCCGGAATCCCTGGACCTGGTGAGCTGTTTGGGTGGATGTCACATCTTAGGCGGTTTTCAGCTCACACTCCAGCAGGTTAAAAGCTGGGTGAAGCCTGGCGGGTATATCCTCTTAGGCGATGGATATTGGAAACAGGAACCGCAGCCCGAATATCTTGCTGCTTTTGGGGGTAGTCGCGATGAATGTATGACTCATGCTCAAAATGTTACCACTGGTCCCGCAGAAGGTTTGGTTCCCCTCTATGCCTGTGTCTGTAATGATGATGAGTGGGATCGTTATGAATGGCTACATTTGCGCAATATAGAGCTCTATGCCAGAGAGCATTCAGAAGATCCAGATGTGCCTGAACTACTAAAACGCATTCGTGCCTGGCGTGATACGTATGTGCGTTGGGGACGCGATACATTAGGTTTTGGTTTATACCTTTTTCAAAAATAAGAGCTATCAAAACTTTTGCCAGCTTATAGTGTAACCGCAACACCCTACGCAAGCGCATCGCGACGCAAGTTTGAACCCAAATGCTCCTGCTTAACGTAATATAAGCACAATTGCATCTACAACTTACCAAGTTGCAGGAGGAATAAAAGATTATGGTATTAGCTGCTTTCGTTATTACCTTTACTAAATTGCTTGTCTGGTTCCTGGTAGCATTGCTTGTGGGCGTTGTTGGCGAACTTATTGCGCGCCGTCGTGCTCCTGATGGCATCATTGGAGCCGTTTTGTTGGGCTTCCTGGCGATCTTTATCGTGGTTGGTCTCCTAAACTTCAGCATCGCTGGTGAACCACTTCTGGCGGGTGTACCCCTGGTTAGCTCGATTCTTGTGGCCGCGATCCTGGTGTTCATTTGGAGCGGTTTTGCTTACCATCGCGTGCGGCCTTATTACTACCGTCGTGGTACCTATGCACGTGCCCCTCGCCGCCGCCGCCGCTGGTTCTAAGCCACACGGCAAATCAGCATAAGCAAAGAAGAAGCAGGCAAGCTCTCTCTACAAAAAGAGCTTGCCTGCTTCTTCTCTATGAGTTGAGGAGATATATATTTAGTCCTTCTGTTCAGTAAGCGAGAGGTGGTATGCCTTGTTTGACACAAATTGGTCATTTTCTTATGTCCAAGTGAGGTGTAAGATAATGCTGGGTTTGTATTTACTAAAATAGATATTTCTTATAGTAATTGGGAGAGTATTTTATGTTAGCTTATGTGTTCTGGCATCAACGAGCAAGCAATGTAGAGAAGGTGGAGTATCAGGAGCGTCTCATCGCTTTTCATCAGATATTGCAAGAGCGGCGGATACAGGGCTTCAAGGGGTCAATCGTTCTAGAAATGCCTCAACTGCCATGGATGCGTGAGGGGAGCGAGGTCTATGAAGATTGGTATCTCGTTGAGAACTCGGCCGCGCTTGATCTGGTGGATGGAGCGGCTGTCTCGGGAATCTGTCGGGAGCCTCATAATCAGGTTGCGCGACTGGCTGGTTATGGAACAGGTGGCCTGTATCGCCTGAAAGACGGGGCGACTACTCCCGCGACTTTTGCTAGTATTCGCTCCGTTACCTGGTTTGGTAAGCCTGCTGGTATGAGTTATGCTCAATTGTATAGCCTGCTCCAGGCTGCTAATATCGAGCAACAGGATATCTTCTGGCAGCGGCAAATGACAATGGGTCCCGCCCTGGAGTTTTGCGTGCATACCTCTCAAACCTATCTTCTAACAGAAAATATTGAGAGCCTACAGGTTGCAGCACAGCCGCTATTTGTTCCAGAGGGATCAAATCAAGCTCTATAGCAAAAGGCTTTTTATTCGACGGATTGTAATATGAAGTGCGGCACCAAGGGATTCTTAATTGTCTGTAAAAGAGAAAAGGAGGTAGCATGTACGTTCCCAAACATTTTCGCGAAGAAGACTTGGCGGAACTACACGCCTTTATGAGCGGTAATCCTTTCGCTCTGGCCATTTCAAACCAGGAAGGTGTTCCGGTCGCTAGCCATATACCTGTAATTCTCCAGGAAGAGCCAGGCCCATATGGTCAACTCCTTGGACATTTCGCCCTGGGCAACTCACAGTGGAAAACGTTTGATGGTTCGCAGGAGGTTTTGATTATTTTTCAGGGGCCTCATGCCTATATCTCGCCTTCGTGGTATAGTGATCCGGCAATAAGCGTCCCTACCTGGAACTACGCTGTCGTGCATGCCTATGGTGTTCCCAGGCTAGTTGAAGATCCCGATGATCTTATGGCCCTATTAGGGGACCAGGTACATGTGTTTGAGGGTACAGATAAGCCTGCCTGGTCCCTCCAACCGGAGAACGAGGCTATGCGTAAAATAGCCCGTGGCGTAGTTGGATTCACTATGTCAATTACGCGTTTGCAGGGGAAGTATAAGCTCAATCAGAATCGCTCACTCACAGATCAGGGGCAGGTTATTGACCAGCTTGAGACTCAGGATGATGTTAGCAAGGGAGTGGCTGCCCTGATGCGTAAGCGTATAGCGCAGTGATCAGAGCAGTTTGTTTTTGATGAGGTCTGCGCGCGTACTCGCTCTCCGGTTGGAGTACCAGCGTAGCCCTTCATAGAGGAGCATAGGGAGCCAGAAGACGCCTTCGATAAGGATGATTGCGCTCCACATGCTCTCTCCTGCCTGTCCAAAGATGGTATAGGTTGATGAACCATTGTTGTTGCTGTCGAGAATGCCAGGAATAAGCAGGCTAATGACAACGGCATAGACAAGCCTTCCCAGCCAGCCATAATGCGTAGTAAACCAGTCATAGTGGCGGACGAGGGGGAAAGAGAAGACCGAGCCGCCAAAGAGCAAAGTCAGGATGAGCACGGGTAATGAGAATACCCATGACGGGCTGGCGACAAGTGTTGCATCGAGCGTGATAAGTATGCCAATGCATGTGGAGACAATGAGCATTGCCCATGCCTCTGGACGCGAAGAGCGCCATGCCCAGGCCACGAGGAGCACATAGAGTAGCAGTGATCCTCCAGCCAGGCAGATATTCTCAAGCAAAGAGAGGAGAGGTGTCATCTTTTCAGTATAATCCTTGCCTGCTATTACAACCAGACGATATTTTCTAGTGGTATCCAACCAGCCTCGTTCAGGCATTTGACACACCAGAGCCAGCCATTTAACTCTTGTTTTTCGAGCAATTCTTCACCTTCATTGGCGGTCAATTCTACGGCTATGTATCTCTCCAGAGCTACTCCCATGGATGTATCAATATGCTTGTGAAGGAATTTCTGGGGAACCCAGCCACTCTTCTCACGCTTGTCTGTACACCAGACCCAGGTCCACTCTGGGTTATTATTCCACCTATCAACCTTCTCGCTAATGTAGACGTTTTCGCCAGCCTCAAATGAAATTGGTTCAGCGTTGGTGGATTGATAGGCCTTTATGACGCGACATGGCCGTGGAGGATTAAAAGACTGCATGGTTTCCTTTTATTCTGAAAAGTGACGCAACACAAATAAAATCCGCTCAGATTTTTTCTAGCGTTTTGCGTAAAAAATGTTCCTCAAGCATACCAGAATGTCTCTTCCCGTGTAAAGGCTTTTGACTGTACTTTTTACTTTGCCATGAAGTCCCGGTGAATTGTCTGATAGGGATAAGTCTGGTAGAGTAGCCTTTGTAATGTGCGCAAGCGGTCAGATAAAGGCTGCCTCTTGCGCAGAGACGTTAGGATAGAGTAAACCAGCCTGTAGTGCGTGGAAGGAATGTAAAATTATGCTTGGATTCTCCAAACAGAAATATCTTTCTAAGAGAAAGAAAAGCTCTCAGCAGGTACGTGAAGATGAGTTTCTTCAGAAGAAGAGTAGGAGTAGCCTGTGGTTAAGCTTAGGCGCAATGGCCGCTGTTTCTGCATGGGGCATTCATAAGGCATATCGTTCCTGGCAATGCAAAGAGGCCAGGCGTGTGTCAGAAGGTGGCCTCGTGGTCAATACAACATTGGGTCCTGTGGAGTACCAGATTACAGGTTCAGGTCCCGTTGTCATCTACGCTCACGGTACGCCGGGTGGCTATGATCAAGGTTTATATTTCGCGCGTTTTCTGGGTGAGAACTCCTGCACACTTATCTCCCCTTCACGCCCGGGCTATCTACGTACCCCCCTGGCTTCCGGGGCTACTCCCGAGGCCCAGGCTGATCTCTATGTTGCCCTCTTAGATGCATTAGGTATTGAACAGGCCAGTGTGATAGGTTTCTCAGGTGGCGGCCCTTCGGCACTTCAATTTGCACTGCGCCATCCTGAGCGTTGTCAGGGACTGATTATGATTGGCGCCATTGCGCGTCGCTATGCCCCACAGGAGAAGTTAGCGCAAGCCTCACTCTGGACAAAGGCCCAGGCGCGCCTCATTGAATACCTCCTGGTATCTGAGCCATTCTTATTTCTCGTTGCGCCTATCGCGCGCTTGCTACCATTTGGCGATGCCGTTGAGGGAATGCTTTGTTCTGGCACGGTCTTTGCACAACGTAAAACTGGCTATGATGCTGACTATGTTGCCTTTGCAGCAATCGAAGATGGCTCTCTAGAGAGTATCACGGCTCCAGCACTCATTATTCATGGATCCGATGACCCTGATGTGCCCGTTGAGGATGCCGAACTTCTTGCATGTAAAATCAAGCAAGCAACGCTTTTTGCTATCGAAGGTGGAGATCATGCCTCGTTTTATACGCAGGCTCGCATTGTCATGCCCATGATTACCCAATTCTTGCGCCGCATAAGCCAGAAGAAGGCCACGCACACTGCCTCGTCTCCCTCGACCATCAGCCAGACTGTATAGCTACCTCTCGTCACTGTATGGCTCGCGGGTAAGGGGATGTGGTAGTGAACTGGCAGCGTCAGTTCACTACCACATCCCCTTATCTATGCAAAGCATCACAGGTGTGAGGAGAGTTGATACCCTTCTTGATAAATTACCCTGGAAAGTATTGAAGGCATATCTCTATACGTAGGCACTATGGCTTGTTTTTTGTGGGGATGCATGGTAGCTTTGCCTTGAGTAATAAAGAAGGAGTGCTATCAATGAGTACCTCGAGGCAATCAAAGGAGGACGGAACCGTTGACACGACAATGTCGGGAGCGGACTTTCTTCCTGCAAAAGAGGCAGAGAAGCCAGACCTGGCTCCAAGAGGCACGTTTCTAGAGGTGCTGGGTGTCTTCTCTCGCCTGGGCCTGACCTCTTTTGGGGGACCGACGGCGCATCTGGGATATTTTCGTCAGGAGATTGTGGTACGGCGTAAATGGCTGGATGAGCATGCATATGCCGACTTAATTGCGCTCTGCCAGTTTCTGCCTGGACCATCCAGTAGCCAGGTTGGTATTGCCCTGGGGATCACCAGGTCCGGCTTATGGGGTGGTCTTGCTGCCTGGCTCGGCTTTACTCTGCCATCGGCGGTAGCGTTGACCCTCTTCGCCTATGCGACGACTGTGCTCCCAGGAGCCGCGCAACTGGGCTGGTTGCATGGCCTGCTGGTTGTGGCCGTTGCGGTTGTGGCACAGGCCGTGTGGGGGATGGCGACCTCACTCTGCCCTGATCGCCCACGGGCGACGCTGGCTCTCATCGCGGCTATCGCTATCCTATTCTGGCCTAATGCGATAGTGCAGATTTCACTTATCGCCCTGGCTGGCATCTTTGGCTGGCGTTTCTTGCGCCAGGTACGCGAGGAGAAGCCTGCACAGTTGCCTCTGATGCTACCGCGTCGCCTGGCTATCTGCTGCTGGATTCTTTTTGCCGTGCTCCTATTAGGTCTACCCATCTTGCGACAGCTTACGCATAACCAGTCCATCGCGCTTTTTGATACCTTCTTTCGCGTTGGTTCGCTGGTCTTTGGTGGTGGCCACGTTGTTCTGCCACTGTTACAGCGCGAGGTTGTCCCCAGCGGTTGGGTAAGTAATGACCAGTTTATTACGGGCTACGCGGCGGCCCAGGCTGTTCCTGGTCCTCTGTTTACTTTTTCCGCTTACCTGGGGGTGGTCAGTAAGCCATCGCCAAATGGCTGGTTAGGGGCGCTCATTGCTCTTGTGGCTATCTTTTTGCCATCCTTCCTGTTTGTGATCGGTATTCTCCCTTTCTGGAATCGTCTGCGGGCCTTTGAACCCTTTCAGGCCGCTCTGCGTGGCGTAAATGCCGCAGTAGTAGGTATCCTTCTGGCAGCCCTCTATCAGCCTATCTGGACGAGCGCTATTCACGCCCCTACAGATTTTGCGCTGGGGCTACTAGCTTTTGGCTTGCTGGTATTCTGGAAACTCCCGCCCTGGATTGTTGTCCTGCTGGCGGCGGTACTTGGCGCGGGACTACAACTGCTGTAGTCTCGTCGCGCCTCTCTACTCAGTATGTTTAATCTTTGCCTATTTTTTCTCTCCCCCATTTCTGCGCGATTTTTGCTAGCGTCATGTCATTATAGAAAATAAGCACGAAAATAGGCACGCATGGTCGTGCTTATAGAGATCTCAGAGGATGCTCACTTATTCTCTTGTTATTTTTAAAAGAGCATCAAACACTTCCATTTAGAGAGAAATATGTATATACTCATCTTTAGGGGGAGAATTCAGTATTGCATTAAAAGGGAGAAATTCTATGCAAACCCTCATGAAAAATTTTTTTGTTCTTAGTGCGCTTGTCCTGGTAGGGACGTGGCTTCTAGCTGCTACTCCGCTGACCGCGAATGCTCAGACTCATCACAGCACAGTAGCGCAAAGCACACAGGTTGGCTTGACAACTGGCTGGGCGAACGTACGTACTGGTACATCAACTGGCACAAGTGTGGTTACCACGTATGCTCCCAATACCAGGGTCACCATTTATCAATCGGTCAATGGCCAGATTGTCTGGGGTGGTATTCGTACCTGGTATCGCATCTCAAGCACGAATAGCGCTCCACGCTACATCTATGGCGGATTAATCTCGATTGGTAGTAGCGCTCCCTCTGGGCAGGGAAAATCTATCGTGGTCAATCTCTCTCAGGAGCGCCTGTATGCTTATGAGAATGGCAGACAGGTCTACACGACGCTGGTGACGACGGGCCGCCCCGAACTGCCAACGCCTACCGGTACCTTCCACATCTTTGTAAAGTTGCATCCAACCACGTTCTATTCGCCTTACCCTGTAGGGTCGCCATATTACTATGCGCCAACCTACATCAACTACGCCCTGGAGTTCCAGTATGGCGGCTACTTCATGCACGATTCCTGGTGGCGCTATAACTATGGCCCCGGTACTCAGTATCCCCACCACGACTCCAGTGGTAATCCCAGCGCTAACTTTGGCTCACATGGTTGCGTCAATATGCCTGTCCCTGCGGCGGCATGGCTCTACAACTGGGCACCAATCGGCACCACAGTAAAGATTACTTACTAATTGCATGCGTGGTTCAGTCTAATGGCCTGGCACTCCTAAGAAGCAGAGGAAAAGCGCTGAAGCGATTTAAGCCACTTCAACACTTTTCCTCTGCTTCTTACTATGAACCTCAATTCGTATAGTCACGGTTGCTACTTTTCCCTTTGAGCTTTCGTGCTAAAGTGCAATTGATTTTCCACGTTGTGCTAAAAGATGTTGAAGGAAAAACTCCTAGAAAGAAGTCGTACTCGCTTGACGCATTGCATTAATTGTCTATACAATATACGCATCTATTGCTCTTAGATAGCTTATTTTGATCTGTCTCATCTTGTGTCAAAGTGTTGGAGAAGGCTTGCAATGACAAAGTATATCGATCTATCTGGTCAGCAACTTGGTGATTACCGCCTGTCTCGCTGGCTTGGCGGAGGGCAGACCAGCGATGTCTATCTTGGGCAGCATATTGAGAACCAGTCCGAGGTCGCGCTGAAAGTATTTAATGTTAATCTTGCGAAAGAGGAAGATCAGAAGGCTTTTCTCGACGAGGTACAGGCGCTAAAACTGGAACATCCTCATCTCATGCCGCTGTTAGATTGTGGTATTGGTAGCGATCCTGTATCGCTGCCGTTCCTGGTAATGGAGTATGCGCCACATGGTATTTTGCGTAACCGGCACACCAGAGGTTTGCAGCTACCGCTCGAAGAGGTTTTGTGTTATATCACGCCTCTTGCCTCGGCTTTACAGTACGCACATGACCAGTGTGTGGTACATGGCAATATCAAACCAGGAAACATACTGCTTGATGCCGATGACAAGGTCTTGCTCAGTGATTTTAAACTTGCTACTTTGATCGATAATACCGCATCTCTTGATGTACTGCATGATAGACAGGATGCTATCTCCTACTCTGTGTATACAGCCCCCGAACAGCGTACTGGTGTGACTGGTCCCGCCAGCGATCAATTCGCGCTCGGTGTCGTGGTCTATGAATGGCTTTGTGGCAAGTCGCCATTCCAGGGCGCGTTAGATGAGGGCGTGCCTCCGTCTCTGCGTGCGCTGGCTCCTCGCCTCTCCGTGGAGGTAGAGCAGGTCGTGCAGCGAGCACTTGCCAGTGATCCGCAAAAGCGTTTCGCGAGCGTGCAGGAGTTTGCCGCCGCACTACAATTAGTCAGCCAGGATGAACACACGCTTGAGCCTGTTGTCTCTATTGGGGAGACGATCATAACAACTAAATACATCGACCTGCATGAATCTATGTCAGTAACCGCTAACCAGGAGAACGATGCTTCTGCCGATGAGAGCGTCTCTCCCCAGGAGCCGACACAAACAGAAGATGTCTCTCAGGAGGGCAGAACACTTATACTTACCGAGCTTGCTTCCAATACCCTGAAGCTAGCAACATACCCAGAAACGTCCATTGCAGGGCAAACTGGTAAGGGTAGTAAGAGGCACTACCTCGCGCTTGCCAGTATCGGGCTGGTGATGCTGATATTGTTGGGCAGCGTTATAGTGGCGGGTTCTGTTGTTGGCATACAGGCTCTCGCTCTGCCCATAGGTTTATTACAGAATCAACTTGCAACAGGAGGAGCATCTCTTGTCAGCGACCGCCAGGGTGCTCCTGATAGCACAGCCACGCCCGCCAATTCCCTTACGCCAGCTTCGAAGAATAACTCTAACACCGACAATCATTCGCAGGCTACACCTACCTCGACTTCTACGACGCAGGCTACATCTACCTCGACCTCTACGACGCAGCCTTTGCCCACGCCAACCTCTACAACAAAAATTACTTCCCCACCGGCGCCCAAACCTACATCTACGCCCAAACCTATAATCGCGGCAGTTGATGGCAAGAATCCGACCACGTACACCGTTAATGGGCAAACGTGTGATCAGACACTCTCAAACTCACATTCACGACATGTCACGTTAGGAGGCGTGGGCGCTACAATCTATTTCCGCTTTAGCGTCACATGTCATGCTGCCTGGGCCAAGATTGTCTTCGATAAGGCTCTCCCCTCAGGTAAATATGGGAATGCCAAAATTGTGCGCATAAATGATGGCAAGGCCTTTACCTGCGATACAGGTGGTAACAAGTATGTCGCGCCGGGCCAGACCTCCTGCTATACTGGCATGGTTCAGGATAATGCCAGCGAGACCGCCTCAGCCTATGGTAGCTATCTGTCAAGCTGGTCCTCCCAGTTGGGTCCGTACTAGATGAAAGGCACTGGTAGGGACTGCGAGGGTTTGTCGTGAAACCAGGTTGGGATTACCCTCATAGCCGCCAGACCACCGAAGGTCAGCAGGACTGGTTTCCAATGAAGGCGAGAGTGTCTATGTCCTCTCTGATCATCATCGTCGCCATCGTCTACCTCAGCCTCTTCCATGCGGAGGACTGTGTCAAGCAAAGTTTTTTTGCAATGGATACTGTACATATATGCAACGTATCACGTGGCTAGGTTTGAGTGCCAGGCATGAAATCTTCATGCCTCTCATGAAAAAGCGCACTTCATCTTCCAGGTGGAAATAATTTGCTGGAGTTGATCATGTAAAGCTGGGGGAGCCGCACAAAAACTAAACATTTCTGTCGCTTTCGTCAAAGGATGCCTGTAATCGATCTGCTGGCCAAAAAAATCAGTATAGAGAGCTCCAGCTTCCTCAAGCAGAATCTGCTGAGCCACGTTGTCCCAAATTTTACAATTCTGATAAAGAAATCCTCCATACACTCCTTTCACCACCATTGCAGCATCAAAAACACTACTGCTTGTTTGCACACCTCTGCATGCCAAGATGATTTCTGCTAATAGTTCGCATTCTTTTCTCGTTCTGTTCGGATCTTCTTGATGCCCCTCTACTCCATAGGCAACCAGGGCTGAAAGCAACTCCTTCTGATCTTGCACCCGCACGCGTTGCTGATTACAGTGCGCCCCTTTTCCTCTTTCAGCAGTATAAATTTCGTGGAAAGCAGGAAGCGCGAAACCACCAGCGACGGGTTCGTGGTCTTTGAGGAGTCCTAACATACAACCATAGAGCGGGCTTGCCTGCGCAAAATTACTCGTTCCATCAATGGGATCAATGACCCAGGTGTAGGGCGAGTGCTTGTCAACGATACCCGTCTCTTCATCGAGAATATTGTGGGTTGGATAGGTCCGTTTGATTTCTTCGCTTATCATCCTTCCTATCTCTATATCAGCCTCAGTGACCACCTGGCTTGTGTCGCCATCCTTTGTTGCTGATGTGACGCTTCCAAAATGGTCACGCGCTATTTGGGAAGCGTCTGCGAGCGTCTTCATGAGAAACAGTTGATAATCCATCTATGTCTTTCCTTTCTACTCCTTCTGCGCCTCTGGTAAGCGTTGTCTCGCTCAACTGACCAGCTGGTCAGTCTGGGGAGAAGGACGCAATTTACTCTCTACACGGGATATACCAGATGGAGAGTGCTTTTCCCAGGGAGGGACATTCGTACCAGTGCTCATGATACAAGGCAAGTGCTTACCTTGGAAGCGCAAAAGTTGCACGGGTTTCAGGGCATTTACCAGGGGAGCATTTATCGCTGTTTGTTCTTACTGACGTTGCAAAAAGGCCAGGCGCACGCTGTGATTTGACAATCGAAAAGCGATCCAATTTACACTTGGGACTTTCTGTAGATTATACGAAGATTTTGCGCAACAGGTACGTATGTTTTACGCAGATGTTACTAATAGTATAGAAGAGCCTGTAGAGCCATTCAAGCGCAAAGGCGTGAACCTAATAAATTGTATTGCTCTTGCCAGTGCAGAACGCTATAAGGCAGCTTCTCATACTGGTTCAAGCAAGTTCGTTGAGCTACGCAAAACCTGTGTACCGAAAGCGCAAAACCTTCGTACAATCCACACTTTCGTCTGCACTAGCGTGGTAAGAGACCATATGCGAGCGCAACAGCAACGGCTGAGGCACGAGAATCTACATTTAGCTTCGTATAAATGCTGGTCAGGTAAGCCCGCACGGTTCTTTCCGTGATACCCAGACGCACGGCAATTTCTTTACTGCGTTCACCCTGGGCCACTCCCGCTAGCACCTGCCTTTCACGCTTGGTTAAAGCGATGGAACCTGAGATGCCGGCGCCTTGAGGATGCTGCGATCTGCTCACCGATAGAGCAGGGCTGACTGAAGTTGCATGAGAGAGGAGACGAGCCATCGTCTCTGGCTGGATCAGCATCTCGCCTCGTGCTGCCGAACGGATGGCATCCAGTAAGGTTTCTACTGGCGTTTCTTTGAGGAAGTAGCCGCTGGCTCCGGCTTGTAGTCCTCGGATCAACAGTTCATCCTCGTCATAGGTGGTGAGCAGGAGAACAGTGATGTGTGGCCACATGGTTCGGATGCGCTCCAGCGCGGCAAGGCCATCCATACCAGGCATGCGAATATCCATCACTACGACATCTGGTTGCACCCGTTCTACCACCGCTATTACTGCTGCTCCATCGGCCGCATCGCCGACGAGTTTGATCTCCTCTCCCCCTTCTTCTTCGAGCATCAAACGCAGCCCCTTGCGCACCATTAGATGGTCGTCGGCTATGACAACGTGGATGGGTCGTGGCATATCTCTTTCCCTCCTTTTTAGCTTTCTTGTGGGCGTATTGGTATGTGGAAGCAAAGGATAGTTCCCCCACCTTTCGTGCTTACTATCTCCAGTTGCCCCCCGATGAGTCTGGCGCGTTCCCGCATGCCAAGCAGTCCATACTTTCCCATTTCAGCACTGATCGTATCCGGGTCAAAGCCAACCCCGTTATCTCGTACTTGGATAGTCAGGAGGCTCTTATGAGCGGTTGCCTGGATCCAGACCGCGCTGGCTTGGGCATGGCGAGCCACATTGGCGAGCCCTTCGGAGATGACCCGTACCACGTGATCGCAGCAGGGAGTCGGGAGGATCGAAAGGGCAGCAATATCTGCGTGACAGGAGAGACCTGTGGTGGCCGTGAAACGGCTGGTTTCCTCCTGGACTACTTCTGCAAGATCATCCGAGCGGGTGCGTCCGCTACGCAGATCTCCAATGGCACAGCGGGCATCTGCCAAAGCATCACTGGCTTGCTCCATCACCTGTTCTAACAAAACCTGCGCTCGCTCCACTTTCTGGTGACGCAACTGCGCACGTACTACCCCCAATTGCATCAGCAGTCCAGTGACTCCCTGGACCAGCGTATCATGCAAGTCGCGGGCAATGCGCTGGCGCTCGGCCATCAGCGTCAGTTCTTCAATGCGCAGGGCAAAGGTGGACAATTGTGCATGCGCCTCATCCAGTTCGCGCAAGAGAACCAGGGTGCGCTCGTGGGCCTGTTTGGTCTGTTGGACATAGAGCAGCAGGGTGACCAAGAAGAACAGGCCGAGAAAGCCAACTCCTGGCGCCCATCCTCCACCCCAGATATCACTCCAATCCCGCGTTGGACCAATCGTTTCTCCATAGAGGAACAGGAGCAGACAATCACCTCCGATGAAGAGGAGCACGGAATGGATCTGTTTGAGCGTCAGGGTGGCAATCAGAAACAGTAAGGGCGAGAGCGCGAGCGCCAGAATGAGCAGGTGAGTCATCTGGGTGAGCAGGAGAATAAGGCCTGCCTGTAGACACAAGAAGAGCCACTCTATGCTTCTCTTGCCCTCCAAGGAGAACCCGATCCAGTAGACGCCGAGATGGATGAGCAGGAGCAACGTCACCACCAGGTGGAGTGTTGCTGAGGCGGTATATTTCCCTGGTGAGGCGGCATATTTCCATGCCCAGCTATTCCAATAGACTATGATGGTCCCCAGCCAGAAAAGAAAAAACCAGGTGAGTGAACGGACGTGACGAAGCTGCTTCATACGCTCTTCCTTCGCCTCCATAAGGAGTTGTGCTACCAATATCATTTGCCTCGCTCGCAAGCGGAGCATGCTGTCTCGATTATAGCACGCCTTGCTCTCCTCACCACCGTCGCTTCCACCACTGTCGCTTCCGACACTGGTGCCATCGGCGAGAAGAACCGTGTCGGAAAAGACGTAGCAACAGTTCGCGAGAGACGCTATGCTCCCAGATAGATGCATGTCAATCGCTCTTCCAAGCGCGTTTGCGCTCACCTTTAGGGAGCTTCTGAGTGATGAGATGCCCATCAAAAAGAGAAAGGCTGGTCAACAAGGGAGAAATATGAGTAATAGCAGGATGAATTTCCTCAAAGCCATCACGAAATCCGTGATTGTTGCTATTTTTACAAGGTATACGGTCACGAAGTTTCGCCTGTTGAAAGGCAATCGAGTCCAGTTTGGGTCAGGCTTTGTCTCGAATGGCCGGTTGCAGATTAAGGGGCCAGGGCGGGTGATTTTTGGAACCAATGTGAATGCTTGGGCTCATAAGGAGCCAAATGTGCTGATTACGTATAGCTCTGATGTCGTCATTAAGATTGGTGACGACACGCGTCTTAACGGTGCTGGATTGATGGCGGCTTGTGGCATCACTGTCGGATGCAATTGCATTTTGGGTTCGGCGGTGATTGTAGATACCGATTTTCATAGTATTGACCCAGACCGCCACGCGAACCCTGATGCCAAAGTGCGTTCTGCATCCATCACCATTAGTAACAACGTCTGGCTGGCTGGCCAGACGGTGGTCCTGAAAGGGGTTACAATTGGGGAGAACTCCGTTGTGGGCTTTCGCGGCGTCGTTACCAGCAACGTGCCCCCCAATGTAATTGTCGCGGGCAATCCAGTACGGGTCGTCAAGCAGCTAGGCGCTTGAAAAAAGGAAACAGGGCTCCATCGCATTCCAGGATGAATACACAGGATGCTCTCAAACCTGGGTACGGCACAATCAGGATCTCTGGCCAAAGTGTTTTTTGCTCATGTAGAGTGGGATTCTTCCTCTCTGCCTGAGCGCCAGTTTAGGAGGGCGTCTCATTCTACATGAGCACAGGCAGCAAGTGGCCTGAAATCCTGACTGTCCTGTTTGTCTCTGTATGGACTACGAGTACAGCAATTCGTCAAAATCGGACATGATACGTATCAAAACTGCGAAAAAGTTGTATTTGGTCCAGTAAGAGCGAGGAACAGAATGATTCCCTCTCGAAGCAACGTGTTTAGCTCTACTGTCTAAAACGGCTTTTCAGGCCAATAAACTACTTTGCAATTTTGATCCATAACGTGTCCGGCCTGTCATTTACCCATAAAGCTTCCAGTTAGGACAACTCGGTTGGCAAACCACACACGCCTAGGCCAATATAAATGCCGCCGGTCAGCCAGTTTAGGACTTTCGATGCATGTCAAGGGCATTGGAAAGCGGGAAAGGAGGTGAAAAGTGTATTTGCTCACGGGTTGTGCAATGAGATGGCGACTGAAATAGTTTCAGGTGCCTGTACCTTGCAAGGTATGCTTTCATTGAAAATACTCTTGAAAGTTGTGTCTGGGCTGATATCCTAACTGGCGACATGCTCTTTCAATGACATACACTCGATCAATACTCCTTGGTAGCGTCCATCTTTGCTGCGTAAAGATGGAGAGCGCTTCGGGAAACTTGCTCCTGATTACAGAAGGGGCATCATACAATAATGCAGGCAGATCATCTGGCTTAAACGGAGACTGAGCGGAGATGTTGAATACGTCGAAGAGGATCTCTTGATTGGTAACCGCCAGGACATGTGCTCTGGCCACATCTCGCACATCGACGCCTCGATATAACCGGTAGAACGCCATCAGGGGAATGGCTTCTGGAAAGAAGCGTGAGGTTCTCAAGCAGATTGTGGGTAATCCATACGCGCGAGCGAAATGCTGGCAAAGTTCCTCCGCAGCCTTCTTGGTAATGTCATATATATCTCGGGGTTGAGGTGTCAGTTCCTCTGTCACCCAAACCGCTTGCTCATGGGGAATCAACGCAAAGCCGTAGAGGGAAGTGGTACTGGTGTAGACGAAGCGCCGAATCCTCTCATCTGTTGCAGCTTCAAGCAGGTTGAGAGTCCCAGTAATATTCACGTCGATAAAGGCTTGCTTAGAAATGGTCGCAAGATGAGGGGCATGCAGCGAGGCGATGTGAATCACAGCATCAATGCCCTTCATGAGGTTTCGCACCGCCTCTCGATCAACAATGTTGACGCGGTGATGAGTCCACGCTCCTTCCACCCGATCAATGCCGACGATGTCATGTTGAGAAGAAAGTTGTCGGGCTATTTCAGTCCCTAATTGGCCAGAACTGCCAGTGATCAAGATACGCATGTGAGGTAAGATGCTCCTTTCGCTTGTGCAGGCCAATTGATCAGCTTTGATTATCAAAGACTCCAAATAGAAAGATCGCCCTCGTCTGCGGTCAGATATTTTAGCATATCACCCTGTATCAAGCCAACCAGCCTCACCAAAGTCGATGGGGAGTCGGAGAGCAGATTCTGGTATGGGGCTTATCTTCTGGGATGAGTAAAAACGGCGAAAAGAATGGTTTTGGGAGAAAAAACTCCTAGCAACTTGTGCAATGAAGGTTGCGTTATTTAGAGTAGAGTATGCAAGCTCATCCGATGGCTTGCAGCGATTACTGTGACATCCAAGATCGTTGCATGGAAATGCAAGAAAAGAGCGGATCATATGGAGATTCGATCCCTTTCACTACTATATCGTGCCAAACACCCGGGCCTGTTGCTCAAATTGGGGGTGCTGGCGAGCCTTTTCCTCTTATTGACTGGACTCTTCGTCTTTTATTTTACTCAACCCTCTGTAGGGCAAAAAAACTCATTGCGAACATTGGTACATGCGAGTATTTCTCCGGTTCCAGCGGTGCAACCTTTTTCGTCTGTGGCTTTCGCCACGGCGAGTCCTCTGCTGGCGGGTTCGGGACAGGTCGTCGAAATTCCTGATACGCATATCCCTCTGATTGCGCATGGAAACGAGAATCTGCGCGAAGTGGCTCTGACCTTTGATGATGGTCCCTTCCCCAACTTCACGGCGAAGGTGCTGGATGTCCTCGAAAAGTATCATATCAAAGCCACCTTCTTCAGTGTTGGACGGCAGGTCGCAGCCTTTCCTGATCTCACCCTGCGCGCCTATAAAGCGGGTTATGAGATCGAGAATCATACCTGGAATCACCCCGTCCTGACTGGTTTGAGCATGGAGAGCCAGTACTGGCAGTTGCAGAATACCAGTGATGCCATTCAACGGGTGACACATCAGCGCCCCTTTGTGATGCGTCCCCCCTATGGGGAATACAACCAATACTCTATTCAGGTAGCTACCAACCTGAAACTGGTTACCGTGACCTGGAATGTCGACTCGCTTGATTGGTCGCGACCGGGCGTGAAGACGATTCTGCATAATGTGCTCGACCATGTGCAGAATGGGTCTATTATTCTTATGCATGATGGAGGCGGCGACCGCTCTCAAACGCTTGAGGCTCTACCGACAATTATTCAGACTCTCCGTGATCGTGGCTACCATTTTGTAACTATCCGCCAGATGCTCGCGCGCCTCCCACACGAGCAAAAAAAACAGTAACTTCTCGCCACTACGTGGCTCGCCAGGGTAAAAGGGATGTGATGGCAGGATGGCAAAGCCATCCTGCCATCACATCCCTTTTACCCTTTCAGGTGTGAAGGAAGGTGCATATAGGCCCTTTATGTTACTGTCAGCTGTGACGAGGCGTGTGAAAAGAGATACATATATGTTGCTGCTGACATTTAAAAGGGAGTAATGGAGATGCAGAACAGGCAGAGTTCGTTGCGCTTTTCGCTCTGGGTAGATGGACGAACGACGCGGGGGCAACCAGTGACGACGACAACCTATCGGGAGCTGATAGAAGAAATTACCTTGGCTGAGCGCCTGGGTTTCGCTGGTGTGTGGGATACCGAGCATCATGGTTTTAATGATGGCTACCTGCCCGCGCCCTTCACCTTCCTGGCATACCTCGCGGCCCGCGTGCAGAAGATGAGCCTGGGCACTAATATCGTGCTGCTACCTCTCTGGCCCATCCGCCTGCTAGCCGAGGAGGCGGCAGTGCTGGATGTCTTATCTGAGGGGCGTTTTACGTTGGGCCTCGGCCTGGGCTATGTTCAGCATGAGTTCGCGACCTTTGGCGTTGATCGGCGGAAGCGCCGTAATCGTATGGAGGAGGGCGTGCATTACCTGCGAGCCGCCTTCAAGGGGGAGCCAGTGCCTGATGGCTATCAGGGCCAGCCGCTGCCCGTGACGCCTCGGCCAGCCCAGGGCGAACATTTTCCTATATACATGGGTGGAAGCTCTGAGCCCGCTCTGGAGCGTGTTGCTCGCTTAGCGGATGGCTTCCTTGCCGCGGTCAACTATAATCCCCTTGAGGAGTTGAAGAGCCAGTGTGAGCTTTTGCAAAAGCATCTGGAGCAGCATGGTCGCGATATACACAATTTTCCTGTCGTAGCCAGCACGCATATGTGGGTGAGTGATGATCCCGAGCGCGATTGGGAGACGCTGCTCGCCCCTGCTCTGGCCTACCAGGCGGATGTTTATGCTCGCTACGGCACAGATGCCGAGCAGCCCCGTCCACCCGCCACAGATCCTAAGAGCATAAAGCGCCAGGGTCTCCTGGTTGACACCCCTGAGAATGTAGTCAAACACATTCGCGAGATGCAGACAAATACGCCCCTCACCGAACTCTGTTTCTGGTCGCATCCACCAGGGGTACCTCACGACGCGATCATGGCGCACCTGGAACGCGTGGCGCAACGCGTCCTGCCCGCCTTCAGGTCTGCCTGAGAAGGCGTGCCTCATTCACGCTAGAAGGCTTTCCAGGCCGGTAGGGACCCGCTATGCCCCCGAATGGGGGGGATCGCGTCCGAAGGCGATTTATGCATGCGATAACATGACTTTGTACCATAGCCAGACCCCGCCTACTGATAGCAGGCTGAGTAGCGCGCCGGTGAGCAGGGCATCGGTCGGGCCATAGAGAGCCGAGAGCCAGCCCATCAACAGATAACCCAGCGGGAGGCTGCCATCGAAGATGAGCACCTGTACACTCATGACGCGGCCACGCAGGTGGTCCGGGACCACTGTTTGTAGGGTGGTGATGGCCTGGGCGGCAAATGTGCTCTCCGCGAAGCCTACACTGGCGATGAGTGCTATGGACAGAGGATAGAGGCGTGAGAGCGCAAAAGCTAGCTCCAGGATCGCGAAGATCAGCGTACCGAGCAGCATGCGGCGCATGGTTGGTTTCTGGCTGCTCCAGGCGAGCCAGAGCGTCGCGAGCAGCGCTCCAATGCTGGAGGCGGCGGAGAGAAAGCCAAAGCCTGTTGTCCCCATATGCAGGAGATCTGTGGCGAAGAGGGGGAGCACAACATTGAAGTTTGAGCCGAAGAGCAATACCAGCCCCACCACCAGGAGTAACAGCAATACTACAGGCGTCTCCCCGATATAGGCGAAACCCTCGCGCAGGCTCTGCCACATTGACTGTCGCTTGCCTGTTTCAGCAACCTGGCGCGCCTGGGCGTGCAGCTTATCGTTATCGATGAGAGCCAGACCTATAAGCACCGCGAGGAAGCTAAGGGCGTTGATGAGAAAGAGCACGCTGACAGCGCTTCCAGCAAGAATAATCCCGGCTAACCCGGGACCCACGATGCGAGCCAGCGTGGAGAGGGATGAGTTTAAGGCCACAGCGTTGGGCAGGTCCTCGCGCCCAACCAGCTCGACGACAAAGGCGCTACTGGCAGGTCTGTACAAACAGTTCATGCATCCCAGCAGGAGCGCCAGCAGATACAGATGCCAGACCTGGATGACTCCGCTGATTGTGAGTACCCAGAGGAGCAGTGCCTGGAGCATGGCAATTGCCTGGGTCACAAAGAGAACGTGCCGCTTGGGCCAGCGATCAGCTACTAAGCCTCCGAAGAGCGAGAAGAGCAGAATGGGTACGGCCTGTAAGGCTCCCACCAGGCCAAGTTGCCAGGCGCTATGAGTAATCTCCAGTACCAGCCAGGCCAGGCCGATGGTCTGCATCGAGCTACCCAGCAGCGAGATCACCTGTCCCGACCAGTACAGGCGATAATTGCGATGCCTTAGCGAGGTGAAGGCGCGCCACAAGCCCTTTGGCTGCACCATACTTTCAATTGTCATTAGCTTTATCTCCCTTATATTGTCTTTCAAATAGATACTATTTGAGACTTCTCGCCACTATGTGGCTCGCAGGGTAAGGATGTGTGGTGACGGCGTGGCGGAGCCACGCCGTCACCACACATCCTTACCCTGTATTGAGTCGCAGACGCTGAGTATACAGGGAGCAGAACCCAAAAACATCGGCCAAAAGCCCGTTGCCGCCGACTTGACAACTATGCTACAATTAAAATGAGAAAAAAGGTCTTTCGCTTGAGATACTGCTTTTGCTTTTCCATTATTTGTAAAATAGAAGCAAGAAAAAGGATGTGATAAGGGCCGACTGGCAGAGCCAGTCGGCCCTTATCACATCCTTTTTCTTGCTTAGTATTAGAGGGCGATGGTGAATTGGCGTAGCTCGTAGCCTTTGATCATAGCGTGCCAGGTGACATTGGGGGCATGCACGATGTGGAGGGTATCGAGGGAGAACAGGCGCTGGAGCAGCACATCTGTCTCCTGGATGGCGATATAGGAGCCGGGACAGCGGTGTCCGCCATCGCCGAAGCTCATCATGGCGGGCGAGAGACGCTCTCCATGCAGCTCGCGCACAGGGCAGATTGCCAGGGGATGATCGCCGACCATGGCTTCATCGGTGTTGGCGTTATAGATGTGCAGGTCGATCAGGGCGTCCTGGGGAATGGTATAGCTGGTGCCTTCATGCTCGAGAGTGATCTCGGCAGTGGCGCGGCGAAAGAGATGGCCAACAACTGGCTCTATGCGTAGAATCTCCTCCAGGATGGCATGGCGCTCTTTTTCTGAGGCTTCCATATAACGCTGGCGCAGCGCGGGCTGTTCCAGAAGATGCCAGGTCGCGACCGAGATGAACTCGCGGGTGGTAACCATACCAGCAGCGGCATAGGTGACGCACTCGGTCAGGATCTCAACCTGACTATAGTTCTGTGCGACCAGGTGTGAGATGACATCCTCCTGCGCCTGGCGTTTGCGTGCTTTAATGGCTGGCTGGACATCCAGGTAGTAGAAGGCCGCCATACGCGTCTGATTGCGCAAGAAGTTAAGCAGGACGCGCGGCGTCCAGTTAAAGGTGAGCGGTTCGCTGCCAAAGAAGGCCTCCAGGCGTTTAGCCATCCCTGGCAGGCGACTATTGGTCAGGCCAACCACCTCGGCTGCCACGCGCACCGCCAGTTTCATGCTGAGCTGGCTGAGGTCTGCGCTCCGCTTCTGTTGCAGTTCGGCAATGATCTCGTCTACCAGCTTCTCCATGACCTGGTAATATTTATCGCTGACGACCTTGGGCGCGAAGAAGCGCGCCGTCTGCCTGCGTTGCTGATGGTGCGCCTGCCCCTCCAGATAGAGAATAGGCGTATTCGTCATGTTGGGAATGCGTGTAATCAGGTCGGCATTGAAGCCTGCCTGGCGTGTATCACCGCTGCGCAGAATAGAACGCATACTCTCGAAATTACGAATATGCCATGTGCCCTCGGCATCGCGCTCTATAGCGGGCGCACCATAGTCAGGTTCTTTGGCGGTCTTCTGCTGGTTCAGCAAATGATGCGGAAATGGACATACTGCTGTCGCGTCAGCATCTTGTTGTGTCTGCATCTCTGTGCCTATCTCCTTCTCTTCTTTCCTTCTATACACGTGAAAAAAAACTGTCTTGTCTCAGCTATACTTATGATATACTGTAACTCATAATATATACGATAACTCATAAAGTGGTAAAAGGTCAAGGAAATGAGAGAAGCGTCATTCTTCACGCCTGCGGCGCTCAGGTGTAAGGGGTATGCATGACTACCCAGGATAGGCGTGTGAAGCGCACGCAACAATTATTAGTGAAGGCTTTGATCGCGCTAACGTTGGAGCGCGAATACGATAAGATTACTATTCGCGATATTACCGAACGCGCGGAGGTTGGTTATGCGACTTTCTTTCGCCATTATCCAGATAAAGATGCGCTCTTGCGTGATGTGCTGGATGTCGTGTTGAACGAATTGATGACCAGGCTTCCCGATCTCTCCGCGCACAGCGATGCCGCCATTGTGGGCACACTTCTCTTTCATTATGTGGAGGAGCATGAGGAGGTTATGCGCGTGCTTTTACGCCAGAGTTCTTCCTCGCTGGTGCAAGAGGCGATTGAGCAGAGCGTGCAGAATATATTGCGACAGAGAACGGCTCGCCCCGAAAGCCCCGTTCCTCTTGAAATTGCTGCCTACCATATCGTCACCTCGTCCATCTCCCTGATTCAATGGTGGCTCCAGCAGGGCCGTCCCTACCCTCCTGAACGCATGGGCATTATCTACCGCGAGCTTATCATCCAGCCAACCAGCAACGTCGCCTTCGCTTTAGACAAGATATAGGGAGATACACACGAGCAAGGGGCGGCATCGAGTCTGATGCCGCCCCTTGCTCGTGTGAGATTATTTAAGCCTTGCGCTTGAACTGGCGATAGCGCTCGATGAGGCGGTTGGTTGAGCTGTCGTGCTTGAGTTCAGGCTCTTTCACCGCTTCAAGTTCGGGAATGATGCGCTTGGCCAGGACCTTGCCCAGCTCGACGCCCCACTGATCGAAGGAATCGATGTTCCAGACCGTGCCCTGGACAAAGACCTTGTGCTCGTAGAGAGCGATAATCTTGCCCAGCGCCTCGGGCGTCAGGCGCTCCAGGAACAGAGTGTTCGAGGGACGGTTGCCCTCGCAGACGCGGTGAGGTGTCTGGTAGTCGGGGCTGCCCTCGGCCTTGAGCTCTTCGGCGGTCTTGCCAAAGGCCAGGGCCTCGGCCTGCGCGATCATATTGGCGATCAGCAGGTCGTGGTGCGGCGGCAGTGGGTTGAGTGTCTGGTAGAAGCCGAGGAAGTCACAGGGAATGAGCTTTGTCCCCTGATGGATGAGCTGGTAGAAGGCATGCTGCCCGTTCGTACCCGGCTGACCCCAGATGATGGGACCCGTCTGGTAGTTTACTGGCTGGCCCTCCTGGGTGACATGCTTGCCATTGCTCTCCATATCGAGCTGCTGTAGATATGCGCTCAACTTCTCCAGGTACTGGTCGTAGGGGAGGACCGCGACGGTCTGCGCGCCAAAGAAGTTGTTGTACCAGATACCGATCAGGCCCAGCAGGGCTGGCAGGTTCTGCTCAAAGGGCGCGGTACGGAAGTGTTCGTCCATCTCGTGGAAGCCCGCGAGCATCTTGCGGAAGTTCTCAGGTCCAATGGCGATCATGAGCGAGAGGCCAATGGCCGAGTCATAGGAGTAGCGACCGCCGACCCAGTCCCAGAAGCCAAACATATTTGCCGTGTCGATACCGAACTTCTTGACCTCGTCAGCATTGGTGGAGACGGCCACAAAGTGCTTGGCGACAGCGGCATCGTCCTTAAGAGTGCGCAGCGCCCAATCGCGAGCGGTGCGCGCATTGGTCATGGTCTCAATAGTCGTGAAGGTCTTCGAGGAGACGATGAAGAGCGTCTCTTCGGGATCGAGGGCGCGGGTAGCCTCGGCGAAGTGTGTGCCATCGACATTGGAGACGAAGCGCACGGTCAGGTCGCGGTCGCTATAATGGCGCAGGGCCTGGTAGGCCATATCGGGACCGAGGTCCGAGCCACCGATACCGATGTTGACGATATTGCGGATGCGTTTGCCCGTGTAGCCCTTCCATTCGCCGCTGCGAACCTTATTGGAGAAATCGGTCATCTTATCGAGGACTTCGTGAACCTCAGGGATCACGTTATGACCATCCACGTTAATGACCTGGTCTTTGGGGGCGCGCAGAGCCACGTGCAGCACGGCACGCTGCTCGGTGACATTGATCTTCTCGCCGCTGAACATCGCGTTGATGCGTTCGCGCAGGCCAACCTCGTCCGCCAATTTCAGCAAGAGGTCCAGCGTCTCGGATGTGATGCGGTTTTTTGAGTAGTCGAGGTAAATGCCAGCAGCCTCGGTGCTCAAGCGCTCACCGCGCTTAGGATCTTTAGCAAAGAGGTCGCGTAGATGTAGATCTTTAATCTTCTGGTAGTGCTCCTCAAGCGCCTTCCAGCTTGAAAGCTGGGTGAGGGGCGTACGGCTTGTACCAGTAGTAGCCATGTTTTTAAAATCTCCTCCAGATCGCTTTGTGTGCTCAGTAGAGCAGCACGTATAGTACATGCTTATTATTGCACATTCTTAGTATACAGGTTGCTGCCCGACGCATTGGCGTATCCCTTCATATGGATGATTCGTTCTACTTGGCGTGACGCCTCGCGCCTGTGGCTCTATTCTTGAACTTATCAAGGGATAAAACGTATTCATTTTAAATATTGTTCTCTGTCTCACTTTCTAAGGAGCATGACATGAGGGTACGGCATCTGTTCTGGCCCCTGGCGCTGCTGGCTGGGGGAGTCATGGCGGTGCGGGGGCGGGCCACCTATAAGGGGTGGTGGGAGAAGGAGCGCGCGCGTCTCTTGACAGAGAGCCACGTAGTGCAGACGAAACTGGGTTCCATTGAGTACCAGCGCTTTGGCAAGGGCAATGTCGTACTCATCGCGCATGGTACACCTGGCGGGTATGACCAGGCCCTGGCTTGCGCACGCGTCATGGCGAATATGGACCATGACTCCAATGCAAACTATACATCAAGTTATACATATATAGCGCCCTCCAGGCCTGGCTATTTGCGCACTCCTATCGAGAGTGGGCGCACGCCGGAGGAGCAGGCCGACCTCTTCGCCGCGCTTCTCGACGAGCTGGGTGAGGAGAAGGCTGCCATTATCGGTATCTCTGGCGGTGGACCCAGCGCCATCCAATTTGCCTTGCGCCATCCTCAGCGCTGCCAGGGCCTGATTATGCTGAGCGGGGTCACGCAACACTATGACGAAGACGAGTTAAAGCAAGAGATGAGTCCCTTTGGGCGCTGGTATCGCGGCCTATATGAGCGCCTGGTCATCTATGATCCCATGTACTATAGCCTGCTAAGGCTGCTGCGCCTCATCCCCAATGGCGGCACGCTGCACAACCTGCTAAGTTCCTGCCTCTTCTTTGATATTCGTGCAATTGGATACACCAATGATATGGAACAATTCGCGCGTATCACCACCTATCCTCTCGCCGAGATCCAGGCGCCAACCCTGGTCGTACATGGCACAAGTGACGACGAAGTGCCATTTGAGCACGCACACGCGGTCGTAAGCCAGGTTCCCGGCGCGCGTCTGCTCGCTTTACCGGGTGGCAAGCACCTGGCCTTCTATACGCGTGCGCGCCAGGTCATGCCCAGAATTCAGGATTTTCTGAACTATTCCAGCTCGATGCGTGGATCCACTAGTGTGTAGAGCTCAGTTTTTTGTGCATGGTCAGACTGGAAAGAGAAATGGTTTGGATTGGGAGGTAAACGACCATGACGCGCTGGCTCTATTTGCTCTTACTGGCGGTTCCCGCTGTCTTTATCGCCGAGACGCAGCATGCCTCGGCTTTGCTGCTTTTTGTGCTGGCCGCGCTGGGATTAGTCCCGCTGGCGGGCTTAATTGGCCTGGCCACGGAGGTCCTGGCTGAACACCTGGGGCATGGCATTGGTGGCCTGCTCAACGCGACCTTTGGCAATGCCGCGGAGATCATTATTGGCCTGGCCGCACTGGGAGCAGGCCTGCCCGAGGTCGTGCGCGCCTCGCTGGCAGGTTCCATTATTGGTAACGCCCTACTTGTGTTGGGGACCGCTATGCTCCTGGGTGGATGGCGCCATCGCCGCCAACTCTTTAGTGCGCGCGTGGCAGGCGAATACGCCTCGATGCTGGCCCTGGCAGTTATCGGCATGGGCATTCCCTCTCTGCTAGCCACGGTTGGCGAGAGCACTCAACCTGGAAGCGCGGTCGTGCGTGGCAGCCAGCTCCATCTCTTGAGCATCGGGGTCGCGCTTGTCCTGCTGGTGTGTTATGTGGCCTACCTTGCTTACTCCGTCTTCGGTGTGCGTACTGTGCGTGAGGAGCCAGTCGCGGGAACAGAAACTGCTAAAGGGAAGGCCGGGATGGCTGTAGTGGCGCATGAACTGGCCTATGCCCAGGTGCCTATCGGCGAGGATGATCTAGTGGCACCACAAAGGACGCAGGGGCGTTGCTTCTTCGGCAGTATATATACTCTCTGGCATCACTCGCTCTGGCTGCCCCTGCTGGTGCTGGCGGGTGTCACAGCTGTGACGGCCTTTGTAAGCGAGATCCTGGTTGGCACCATTGAGCCACTGACGCACCAGGTGGGGTTGAATCCTTTCTTCGTCGGCCTGATCATTATCCCTATCGTAGGCAATGCCGCCGAGCACTTTTCCGCCATCACCTCGGCCATGCACGACCATATGGAGATCTCCCTGGCGATTACGGCTGGTTCCTCGATCCAGATCGCGCTCCTGGCGGCTCCTATCCTGGTTCTCGCGGGTGCGCTGATGGGGTCGCCTCTCGACCTGAACTTTTCCCTGCTGGAGGTCTCGCTCTTCGCCCTTGTGGCGTTTCTCTACGCCCTGATCAGCCTCGATGGCGAATCCACCTGGCTTGAGGGCCTGCTCCTCTGCGCCTTCTACCTCATCCTCGCCGTCGGCACCTTCTTCACCCCCAGCTAATAGATGCCGAAGTCACTTTGCTTGGCTGAGCGCGCAATGCGGTAGAATGAAGGCGAAATATTTTATGAGGAGATTATTTATGGGAAACATGGTAATAAAGATGCCTGCATACTGGCGTGAGATGGAACCGTTCAAAGATCGTCCCGTTAATCAGGTGGAGATCGAGATCCCGGCCTATTCACGTTCTTATGGCGTTATTCCTGCGAGTTCCGATGAAGATTACATTCTCGATGTGCAGATTGAGGCAAGTAGCCAGGAAGTGATGATTACAGGTGATAAAGAGGGCCTTATCATGCTGGCTCGGCATTTGTTGACGCTGGCCCAGGATGAAGTACCCGCCGGTTGCCACATTCACTATGATGAATTTAATGGAATGCTCGACAAAGGTTCACTCCCAATGGTCATTGGCAAAATATAAAAGCCGAACCATTATGTAAAAGGGCTCACCAGGCCGGTAGGGACCAGCTTTAGCGTGTCCAATAAGCATCAAGATAAGGAGGTCTGCTCGATCCCCACGCCCATGCAGGTGCGTAAGGTAGTGCTTCTAAAGGGCGCACCTACCTTACGCACCTGCATGGGCGTGGGGCGCACCACCCCTCTCTTCCCTCAGGGAGCGTAGCCGCCCAGCAGGAGGGGCCTGGTAGGCGCGCCCTTTAGAAGCACTACAGGCCCCTCCTGCATGGGCGGCGGGCTTCTCGCGTAATTCCCTCTTGGATGGGCGTGGATGGAACGGGCGTTATAAAGAAGAGCGCCGCTGTAAATATATTACAGCGGCGCTCTTCTTTAATGATGCGAAAGAAAATAGCGGGATGATTAGCGGGTCTTGACGACGACCGTGTGGGCAACCTTATCGCCAAGGCGCTGTTTGGATGAGGAAGTCCAGACCAGAATTGCAGCTACCAGGTAGAACCCGGGAATAATATCAATGATGCGCAGCAGGTTGCGAATGATAGAATCGCCCCAGCCGATAGAGGAGCCATCTTCCTTCACGACGCGCAGGCCGAGAATTTTCTTGCCCAGAGTCGCGCCCATAGTGGCCTCCATACAGGAGTAATAAATTAACAGGAGAAGGCCTTCAATACCACTGATTGCGAAGCTACCTTTAAGGGCGGTTCCCAGGATGGCGTTAATAATGCCGAATACAATGCCAAGGATGATGCTGTCAATTAAGATGGCGAGAAAGCGACTGCCTACGCCAGCGTACTGTTGTGCTGGGGCAGCCTGGGCTGATTCCTGTGCTTGATAGTCCATAAAAATAGACCTCCAAATAATGCTTGAGGAGCTTAAAGATAGCCTATGCTACCTTTTGCGAAAGTTATTATAGTTGAATTTATCAATAAAAGTCAAGTAGAAAAATGGTCATAAATGCGTATTTTTCCCATGTTTGTTGAAGGAAAGGCGTCATCATGTGGGGGAGGAGGTGTGTATGTGCGAGTGTGTATAGTGGCGTATAGAGAGTATTTCTATGTATCTAAAGAGTTGTAGAGCCCAGGCTAGCTTGGACCCTACACTTTGGCGTGTGGCTCAATGAGCCAGGGCGAGAAAGAGAGTCTGTTAATATGGTACAGAATGTAGCAGACCGCTATGATACGGAGGTGCTGGTCGTGGGCGCAGGCCCGACTGGTATGGTGCTGGCGAGCGAGTTGACGCGGCATGGGGTACGATGTCGCATTATCGACCGCTTGCCGCATGGCTCCCAGGAGTCGAAGGCGCTGGGGGTTCAGGCGCGCACATTGGAATTGTTTGAGAAGATGGGCATCGCTAAGGCGATGCTGGAGTATGGGGTGCAGATCAAGGGGATGAGTGTTTATAGCCATCACCAGCGCATTGCCCATCTCGATACCAGGAGCATTCCCAGTCACTATCCTTTTATCCTCTCTATTCCTCAGTGGCAGACGGAGCGCATCTTGAGCGATCACCTGGCCCGGCAACAGGTTGAGATCGAACATGAGGTGGCGCTGGTGGCATTGCGTCAGGACGATAGCGGCGTTGAGGCCCTGCTTGAGCACGCTGATGGCCAGCAAGAACGGGTGCGTGCGCGCTGGCTGGCTGGCTGCGATGGCCCGCATAGCACGGTGCGCCACCTGCTGAAAATGGGCTTCGAGGGCCGGACCTTTGAGCAGTCCTTCGCCCTTGCTGATGTCTTTATGGATTGGTACCTGCCCCATCAGCAGGCGGCCTTCTTCTTGCAGGAGGGGGATATCGTGGCCTGCTTCCCCTTACCGGATAGCCTGCATCGCATCATAATCGCGTACAAACCCAGGTCAGCTCCCGAGGAGGATGTTACGCTGGAGGAGGTGCAGCAGGCGCTTGAGAAGTGTGGGTTGAAAGATGCGCGTGTCCACGATATGTCCTGGTCTTCGCGCTTCCATATCAACCAGCGCAAGGTGCAGCACTATCGCCAGGGCGCGGTCTTCCTGGCGGGAGATGCCTGCCATATTCACTCACCTATTGGGGGGCAGGGGATGAATACAGGCATTCAAGATGCCTTTAACCTGGCCTGGAAGCTCGCGCTTGTGAGTAAGCAGCAGGCGCATCCAGCGTTACTCGATAGTTATGAGGAGGAGCGTGAGCGCGTGGGGCGGCAGCTCTTGCGTGTGACCGACCTGGTCTCGCGCCTGGCGCTCCTGCGCAACTCGCTTCCCTCGCGCTTACGCGATGGCGCGGCCCACCTGGTGACCAACAGTAAGCAGGTGCGCAACCTCCTGGCCACGACAATCTCGCAGCTTGGCGTGTCCTATCGTCGTAGCCCTGTGATCTGCGAGCACCAGCCAGGTCGCCTGTATGAGGCTCTTAGCGAGCAGCGCTTGCTACCAGGCGAGCTACATGCCGGTGAGCGCGCGCTGGATGTGAATGTCCATCTAGGCATTACGTCTATGCGCTTGCATACGCTCTGCCTGGGGACGCGGCATGTGCTCTTTGTGTTCGCGCGTCGCCACGATCCGGAGCGCAGCATGAAGCTCTGGGAGGAGATAGATGGCCTGGTCAGGCGTGAGTTTAGCGACCTGGTTGATTCCTACCTGGTGCTGCCGTGTTCTCAGGAGGCAAGCGAGAGCGGTAGAACGCGAACCATCTACGATGCCAGCGAGGCTATGTATACCGCTTATGGTATCGCCGAGGATGGACTGGTGCTTGTGCGACCCGATGGCTATATTGGCTTTTTATGTCGTCCAATAGAGCTAGAGCGGCTCTGGTCCTACCTTGATCGTATCTTTATTGTATCTGAGCCTCGCCCCGTAGGGGTAGTGCGCCAATCCGCCACACGCGAGCAATAGGGAGGAGTCTGACTATGTTTCAGCGCATTCTCGTTCCCCTGGACGGGTCTACGCGATCCGAGCAGGCTATACCGGTCGCGGCCCTGATCGCGCGGGCCAGCGATGCGACGCTGGTACTATTACGCGTCGCCAATGTGCCACGCGAATATGGATTCTACCTCTTCGAGTCCTATATTGCGCAGTCGCCAATTTTTATTGACGAGGTCTTACGAGAAGAAACCGATAAGGCGCGCAACTATCTGGATATCCTGCACCAGATGCAGGATCTTGCGGATCTCCAGGTCGAGAATCTCGTGCTTAATGGGGCCGAGGCTCCCACTATCCTCGATGCCGCGCGCGACCAGCAGGCCGATCTTATGGTCATGAGTGGTCGCGGTTCAGGGGAGTTTCGCCATGGTACGTTGGGAAGCGTGGCGATGAAGGTTGTACGCCATAGCGCCTGTCCCGTGCTTGTACTGCGTGAGGAGCATACGCGCCTGGTCTCGCTCCAGACCTCAAGTGTTGCCAATACGGCTCCGATCCTGGTTGGCCTGGATGGCTCGACCTTTGCCGAAGCGTCCCTTGCACCCGCCATTGCCCTGGCTCAGGCCCTCTCACTGAGCGGTCCCGCGCGTTTGCACCTGGTACAGGTCGTTCGCCCAATTGATGAGGATGGCAGCCCCGAGGAGCAAGAGGCCCAGCGCCAGCGTGTGGCCGCGGCAGAGAAGTATCTCGGCGCGCTTACAGATAAGCTTGGGCAGCAACAGGAAGCCAACAAAGCCCTGCCAGATATTGTTATTACCTGGTCAATCCTCCAGGAACGTGATGTCGCCGACGCGCTCATCCGTGCCGCCCAGCAAGGGACAGGTCTGGAGCATAAAGAGCGCGGTGGCTATGGCGTGCTCGCGCTGGCAACCCATGGCCGTGGAGGCATCCAGCGCTGGGCCGTTGGCAGCACCACGGATCGCGTCATCAAGGGTTCGACCATGCCCCTCCTGGTCGTCCGCCCCGCCGAAGCGCGCTGATGATATAAGGGTGTGATTGTGTGCTAGCGGAGCCAGCACACAATCACACCCTTATACCCGTTTGGTAATCAGACCTTACTATCAGCCAGGAGCTGGGCGCAGGCGATGGTATCCGCTGGATACTGGCCGGTATCCTCTATGCTCCACCAGGCGGAGAGAACGCATTGGGCAAGGCCCCAGCCGCGAATGCGGGCGTGGTCAATACCCAGTTCTTCGCTAAGGATGGCTACGCGCCGCTCCTGGATGCGCCCAGGATCGGGCCTGTGCAAGAGATTGGGAAGCGGGTTGCGCAGGAGCGCGCCCGTCTCGTAGGCTGGTTCACCGATCAGACCTTTGGGGTCAATCGCCAGCCAGGGTTCGCGCTCGGCCTGGAGGATGTTATCGTGGTGCAGGTCGCCGTGCAGCAGCATGGGCGCCGCCATCGAGGCGGTTAGCTCGGCATAGAGGCGCTTGGCCTCGTCGAGCAGGTGTGGTGGAAAGGGACCATACCCCCCGCCATACTGCTGACGCAGGCGTTGGAAGCCGCGTCCCCAGTCTGCCACGCTGGGAAAGCTGTGCTGCTCAGGGGCGGGCCGCCAGAGCTCGCGCATGACGCGAGCTGCATAGCGTGTGGCCTGCTCATCATCTGTCAGGGTGTTCAAGGTCTTGCCGGGTGTGAGAGATTCGAGCAACATGACCTCGCCTTCGGGAAAGGTGTCAAGCAGGCGTACCATGCCGTGCCCCTCATAATGCGCGATAGTGGCAGCCTCCATGCGAAACTCGCCCGTGGGCGAGCAAGCCTTGAGTACGACTGGAGTGTTATCTGCCCTGCGGCGAGCGCGCGTGACATAGTGAAAGGAGAGGTTGCTAAAGGGTTCCTCAACGACAAGACCCCATAGCTCTGCGCACGTGGCAAGGATACGTGGAAGCCGCTCTAACCATGCCTGTCCCTCTTCCTCGTGAAGCTCGAACATAAAACGCTGAAACGCGGGTGGAATTGTAATCATCTATCTTGTTTCTCCTGGTGAACATCATTTTAACAGGTTATTTTTTGACCTGGCAATCGAACAGGAGAAACGTAAGGAGGGGCGCGGATGGAAATTGATGTGCAAACCTGTCAGCGTCAATAATGCTGGTGGACGACGCTGCTAAAGCACGCGTCTACATATAATGGTACGGAGCATCTCGTACCATTATATGTAGACGCGTGCTTTAGCAGCGTCGTCCCCTTAGCGAACAAGGCGCGCCCTGGTCTCAGATTGTTTGTAGTCTTGTGGCGGTTGAGCCTGGATGAACTCGCGCTCCCAGCAATGCTCGCTCCGGTTGTAAATATTGGTGAGAGGAAGGAAGCGCGCGATTTGAGCATCCCGCAGGTGTGGCGCGAGAAAAGGATGTCTGTGAGCGCTCAGGAGCGCGTCCTGAATGCGCTGCTTCAAGAGCCTGGGAACATGTCTCCCTATGACCACAATGGGTGTTGTCGACAGACTATAGAAGCCAATGCTACGGATCTTCGCAGCCATGTCCGGACTATTATGAATGACGAGATTGAGCAGAAATGAATCAATGGAGGTCGCATCCGCCTCGCGATTGAGTACCATGCGCAAAGCCTGCGCTTGAGATGTGGCCTCTTTGACCTGGCGTGTGCTGATCTCAGGCAGATCTAGTTTCTCAAGTTCATCTTCTGAGAGTGTGACAAGCTGGTTATGGCAGGTCCATATGCAGCGATAGAGATCATCAACCTGCTGATAGGGACTGTCCTGGTGGACAACGATGTCAAAAAAGGGAAAGTTAAGCTCCTGTGCATCTAGTGCTAGCGGGGCCGCGATAGCCTCTACTGGACGAGGAGACTGACGAAGTAAGCCTAAATAGTAAGGTGCGCTGATAATACCTATATCCGCTGGTGAGGTAGCGAAGTCCTCGATGTCTTCTCCCTGGACGAGCAAAGTGGGTACTTTTACGCAGCGCTCGATATACTCAGCGAGATAATGGTAGGTATTATCGCAAGAGGAAGTAAGGATGGCTTCAAAGATAAGGGTAGAGCTTGGCATGTCTCTGTATTCCCCCTACTGGTAAGTGCCCGTTAAGAGGTAAGCGTATACCAGGGTTTTCTTTGTCCCACAAAGCCAATATTGTTGGTGACTTTAAGGTCGACCTCTTCGAGTATAGGTTGTGGTAATAGTGACTGTCAAGGTGATTTTGCCCATTACAACGTAAGTGCCTTTTCCAGAATCCGAATTGCTAAAAGTCGTTTATAGCGATTAAATCGCGCGAAAAAAAGAAGAAGCGCATAGTATAGGTTAATGGGTGTGATGGCGGCCTGGCGGAGCCAGGCCGCCATCACACCCATTAACTGGGGAGCCAGTCTGTGCTCCAATGTTCGATGGCTGTGATGACTTCCTCTAAAGCATAGCCTTTCTCTGTAAGACAATATTCAATGCGTACAGGGATATCGGCGAAGACCCGGCGCTCAATAATGCGCTCCTGCTCGAGTTCTTTAAGGCGCTCTGAAAGTACACGTGAGCTGAGACCCTCGATCTGTTCTTCAATCTGCGTAAAATGCTTTGATCCCGACAGGAGCACTTTCAGGATCAAGGGAACCCAGCGCTTTCCAATCAGTTTGGCGGCTTGCTGATACTGCCGTGAGCATACGGTGTGACAGACAGACATATTTTCTTGCTCCTCTATTTCCAGCTTCTCGAATTACTAACAATTATAAACTAACATAAAAATAGTAGCTTGACAATAGGAAGCCAGTATGTTATTATCCATCTCGGGATAATAATACTAACAATAAGTTAGTATTAACGAAAAGAAAAGTTAGGGGCTGTTTTAATTACCCTTATTTCAACTCTCATTAGTTGGAAACAAATTTTCAAAGAAGGTCACATACATGGAACTCTCACTTGCACTTCTCATCATTCGTATCGTTGTTGGCTTGCTCTTGATCGGGCATGGTTCGCAGAAATCGTTTGGCTGGTTCGGTGGTCATGGTTTCGCCGGAACCGTAGGTTTTCTGAAGTCACAGGGCTTCAAGCCTGCCGCGTTCTGGACGCTGCTTGCCTCACTGGGCGAGGTCGGTGGTGGTGTGCTCTTCGTGTTGGGCCTCCTGACGCCCCTGGGCGCGGTTGCCATCTTCGCCAGCATGCTCATGGCGGTGATTAAAATGCACTGGAAGGCTGGTCTCTGGGCGCAGAAGGGCGGCTATGAGTATCCCCTGGTGCTGGGCCTGGTAGCTCTGGCTGTTGGTATAGTCGGTGGCGGTAGCTACTCCATCGATGCCCTGATTGGTTTCTCGCTGCCCGCGCTCTACTACTGGATCCTGGTTGTCCTGGCGGTAGTCGTCGACCTCATTGGTGTCGCCACCAGCCGTCAGCCTGCCGCACAGACGCAGGCCGCCTAAGAAAAATTCCTGACAGCCGCAAGCCCGTCACTTACGGTTGTGTGCCTCCAAAACGCATTGGTTCCTCGCCAGAGAAATACACCCTGGCGAGGAACTTTTTTGTGTTACTCCTCCTCTATAGGACGCGCCTGGCGTAGGGCGCGATTAAATGTCGCGGCCAGCGCCACGGCGAATTGTGGCACGAAGGTAATCCAGATGGTCGTGATTGGCCCCAGGTATTGCAGCAAGACCCCGGTCATGGCGATGCCAAGGGGGCGACCACCAAAGGCGACCAGGCGAAAAACGCTGTTGACACGCCCCTGAAGCCGGTCGGGTACTCTGGCCACGCGATAACTATATTGCGCCACCATATAGATAGGCACAATAGCGTATCCTACGCAGTTCATCGCGGCCAGGATTAACGGGTTGGGCGCGATGATGTAGATTAGCCAGAATCCGGCCCAGATCCATGTCGACCAGATGATCAGGCGCTTAAAGCCCAGCCACTTCTGTAAGGGAGCGGCCAGCAGTGCGCCGAGGACGCTTCCCAGGCCGCCAGCGGCGAAGACATACCCCGTCTCTACCGTATTGGCATGTAAGCTTTGGGCAAACACAACCATCAGGAGCGAATAGCCAGCGCAGGGAACCATTAGACCCGCCGTAAGAATGCCCAGAAAGCGGACCAGCGGCTCATGCCAGAGCCAGGTTAGCCCCTCTTTAATGTCCTGCACAATATTTTGCGCAGGCACATCGCTAGCCTCTTCATGAAAGTTGATGCGGATACATAGCAGCGAGAGGGCCGAGATAACGAACGAGGCTGTGTCAAGTACGAAGGGCAGCATCGGGCTGATACTGTAGAGCAGGCCACCGATGAGTGGCCCTACCATGATCCCCAGTGAGTTGATGACCTCGTTCTGCCCGCTGGCGCTGGCGAGTTGCTCGCGCGGCACGACTCGGCGCAAGGCCGCGGTCTCTGCCATCTGATAGAAGACAAAGAGCGCGCCCTGAAGCGTCGCCGCTATGTAGAGATGAATGAGTGTCAGGTGTCCAAGCCACCAGGCCAGGGGAATGCTTCCCGTGACAATGGCGTTGCCCCATTCGCAGATGATCATCAGACGTTTGCGGTTCCAGCGGTCCGCGAGTGCGCCAGCCAGCAGGCTTAGCAGGTTCATAACCAGGCTGCGAATTCCAATGAGCAAGCCTGCCTGTGCCGCTGATCCCGTAAGAGCCAGCGCCAGGAGCGGAATGGCGAAGTCAGAGGTATAGGTGCCAAGCGAAGAGATGCCCTGCCCACCCGCGAGCAGAAGATAATGCATATTGCGCCAGAGTGGCCTGGGGCGTGCTCTGGCCTCGTCAAAATGTTGTGTTGTTTCCATACAAACGGCACTCCATTTACTACTTATCCGAAAACCTGAGCGCGAAGCGCTAGTCACGTAAGTGACGTTGGTTTTTGGAATAAGAGCTTATGTAAAGAAGGTGAAAAACTGAAAGAGAGGACACCGTTTGTCACGTGGGATATTTCTGCCTATGGTAGGAGAAGAGGGTTCATGAGACGAGCGGTGTCCATAGTGCGACACCGCCAGAGAAGCGTGAGGAAAACAAAGAGGTAGACAATAGATGGAAAGCTGTGCCCGACGCTGCTAAAGCACTCGTCTACATATAAAGGGCCACCATGTGTAGACGCGTGTTTTAACAGCGTCGGCCCCTTTTTATAGCACACCTATGTTTCCGCCGCATAAGCCTGGCGTTATCGCGCTTATGCGGCCATGTCTTCCATGAGGATGATGATTTCCGCTGCGTTATTCATGATAGGAAAATACCATACTCCTCTATATGCGTCAAGAGTCTGCCGCTCTTTCTATTCCGGCTCGCAAGCTCGCCGCAGGGGTATAACGGGTGGGCGTGGGCACGGGCCTAAGGCCCGTGCCCACGCCCACCCGTTATACCCCTGCGGCGAGCTTGCGAGAAAGGCTCAGCCTACAGCTAAACCCTCCAAAGCTTTACTGCTCAAGGAACTCTTGAATGACGTGTTTACTGGGGTGGATCGAGACCATTTGAAGTGGTGCTACACCGGAGTTTACAAACTTATGAGGTGTATTGGCGGGCGCGATGGTAATCTCGCCTGCATGAAGTTCAAGTGTCTCATCGCCAATGGTGAATGTTGCCTGTCCCTCCTGTAAGATAAAAACTTCCTGATACGGATGCACATGCAGGCCAGGGCCACGTCCTGGTTGTGTGAATACCCAGAAGAATGAAGCGGGAACATCGCCGTAATCGCCCCCTTGAAAGCGGAAGGCGGTTTCATTGAGGCGAATCTGTTCTTTAGTGATAATAGTGCCCATACTAGTTGCCTTTCTTAATCCTATCTATTAATCAATGAAGTTTCTTCTTGTTGTCAGCTAGTATAGCGTAATAATGGCCACTATTAAAGATCCAATTACATATAAAATAGAGGGACCATTTTACTGCACTTTGCCTTCCATTCCGGAGAACTTGCGCGAAGAGAGAATCGCTGTTTGACGCCATATATATGCATGTGTTACTCTGTAATCCTCTACAGAAGAGTTGAGAAAGATTTCTACATTATGATTGGCATAGTGACCCGACAGACTGAAAATGAGGCGTTTCGGCGACTGTGTGAAATATGCACCTTCGCCCAGGGCCGTACTATGCCTTTTTTTAGGATGAACACATAGGTGTTTCGCTTGTAGCGGCAGGCCGTGGGTGCTTAGAAGAGCAGCACCCACGGCCTTTTTGTTGTCTATTTTGCCTGCATAATCTAGTGGGCGCAATCAATAAGGAGTATGAACTTATGGCGGAACTTTCTATTGAGAATAATCCATGGTCTGAGGCTGGTTGGAAGGATCAGGTAAACGAGTGGATTACTAAAGAGCTTACACACAGAGGAAATGTCCTAATGGGGCCAATCGAGGAGGTTCAAAATACAATCTGGTCTTATGTATCGAAAGTTCCAACCAGCACAGGATATTACTACTTTAAGGCCGTCACAACCTCTCTCAGCCATGAGGTTCCGCTCACGGCGCTTCTGGCCGAGATCGCGCCCACGCTTGTACCCGAGGTGATTGTCGCGGATACACAGTGCAACTGGCTGCTGCTCAGAGATGGCGGCCAAACGTTGAGGAGCGTTACGAGGGCTGATGGAGATATGACGCGTTGGGAGGAGATGGTTCGCCGCCTTGCGCGTCTGCAAATCCAGATGATTTCTCAGAAAGAGCGACTGTTAGCAGCAGGCATTTTTGATCGACGCCTACACGTGCTACCACAGCTCTATAGCGAGGCACTGGAGAATACGCCGCTTCTGCTAATTGGCGAAGGGGGCCTGCGCGAGGGCGAGCTGGAACAGCTTCACGCATTCGCGCCCCAGGTGCATGAGATGTGCGAGGCGCTGGCAAGCTACCACATTCCTGAAACACTGCATCATGATGACCTGGGCGCGGGCAATATCCTGGTCGATGGCGAGCGCTACCTCTTCTTCGACTGGTCTGAGAGCGCGGTCGCGCACCCTTTCTTCACGCTAATGATTGTCCTGCGCTACGCTGAGGCGGTCTTTGAGTGTGGCGAGGAGACACTTGAGCGCATCACAACCGCCTACCTCTCTTGCTGGACAGAGTATGAGCCTCTAGAGCGTTTGCGCGAGGCATTCGCGCTGGCCCAGCGGCTGGCTAAGCTCTGTCGCGCCTTATCCTGGCAACATATCCTTGGCCATCTCGCCCCTCAGCAACGAGGAGAGCACGCCGACGCCTTCCCCTACTGGCTCCAGGTCTTCCTGGGCACCGAAGAATAAGGAAATAGGGGACGAAACGTCATGTGCCTGCGGCGCATGACGTTTCGTCCCCTATTTCCAATAGATTGCATCGATGTAAATAGTCGCATTCGTGCCAGTAAATTCGAGGCCAATGCGCGTGGCCGTTCCCGGAAAGCCAGAGGGGAGAATATAGCTCAAGCGATGCCATGTGCCAGTCGTCAGGTACGACAGGTAGACGCCAGGATAATAGCCTTTAAAGTTACGATCAAGCATATATATTTTTCCCTGGACGTTCTTTCCGGATGCTACATATACATAGGCATAAACTGTCTGGTACGCGTGTGGAGCGCTGGCTCTAATAGCTGCCGAGAGATGGGGATAGGTCGATTTAGCCTTGTTATTAAAGGTGATAACCAGGGAATGAGTCCCATTTTTAGCGATTTTGGTGCTATTTTTTATCATCAATCCAGGGCTAACTTGTGGTTCCCAGCCGTCGTTTTGCCCATCCTCGAAGGAATAATTGTAATGGATTACAGGCGTTGGAGTACTTGTTACCACTGGCGTAACGCCCTTTGTTGGCCTAGAAGTTGGTTGATTGGCATATGGAGGTGTGTTCTGAACTCTCTGAATAAAGAAGGCCGTGCCTATGCTTCCAAGCAGGAGGCCAGCTACCAGGCCCAGGATAAAGAGAGAATATAAGGCCTTTTTACCCGTTCGCTTATCTCCGGGTGCGTACATGGGTGGTGGCGGCGGCATCGGAATAAAGATATCAGTTGTCGCTGCTGAATTGTCAGGAGAAATCGGCGTTTTATGCTCAAATTGAGCGTCTGGTTCCTCTACATTATTTAGTCGCATATTCAGTGTGTCGCGTATGATCGAGCCTGGAAGAGGCCAATGGCCTGGTAGTGTTAGTGATGTAGGGGTAACAGGCTCGCTTCCATTGAAGCCCATTTCCATTTCTTGAGGCAATGAGGGGCGCTTTTGTAATTTTTCAGTAGGTGTGTCCTCGTTCACGTTGAATCTCCTCTTAAGACGCATAGAATTTATGAGTGAAGAAAAATAATGAGTTAAATAGAAAATTATAAATGCATGATATCCACGACTGCTCTGGCCGCGCGTATAGCACAATAATAGCATGTATAGTCAGTAATATACCAGGGGCTAGTCTTGCCTTTGAGTTGGGAAGGTTTTTGACTCGTAAAGGGTGCCTGACTCAGTCGTGTACATAGAGGAAATCGTTTATTACTTACTGGGGAGGAGGCCCATGCAGCTTCTATTGGCGACTCTTAAAAAGAGGAATTATCTCTTACTCACACTTGTATTGACGCTGGCTTTCGCCTCGCTCTATACCTTTCTCGACCTGCGCCAGGGTGGGACACGCAACAATATGCTTAACACTCATACCGTCACGCCGCAATACCTGGGCGCTCACTTTGGCCCGCTCTATATCTATAGTGCGTTGGGTTTGAGCCTGGTAAGCGCCTTTCTTACCGCACTCCTGATCGCCTTTAGCATCGACCACTATCGTATGCGTAGCGGTCTCTTCTCGACCACGGCCTGCTCGACGGCGGCCACAGTCTTTCTTGGGATTGCCACCTTTGGCTGCCCTAGCTGTATTCTTCCTATAGCCGGAACGCTGGGCCTGATCTTTACCGCGCCTGTGCAATAAAGAGGTAAGGTACATGGTGTGGCTGGGCGAGCTCTGCTCGCCCAGCCACACCATGTACCTTATTATTCCCCATTCCAGAGGGCGCACATCTCGGCGCAGCTCTCCAGGAGGTTTTCAAGTTTGCCCTGGGCTTCGATGTGCCCGTCTTTGAGCACGATGACCTGGTCGGCGTGCTGGAGGGCGTAGCGCCGGTGCGAGACGAGCAGGTAGGTGCAGTCGCCTCGTGTAAAGAGGCGTTGCCAGAGCTGCTGCTCCGTCTCGACGTCGAGGGCGCTGGAGAGGTCGTCGAAGATTAGCAGATCGGGTTCGCGAACGAACATACGCGCTGCGGCTGCGCGCTGGATCTGCCCTCCCGAGAGTTTGGTGCCCTTGGGGCCGACGATGGTGTCCAGGCCCTGTTCAAGGGCGACGATATCCGCCTCCATGACGGCGGCGTGTATCGCTGCTTCCAGATGTACAGGCTCTTCAGGATAGCCCATGAGAATGTTCTGTCTGAGCGTCTCGCTGGCGAGGCGCGGCACCTGGGGCGTATAGGCGCTCTGTGGTGGCACAAAGACATGTTCAGGACGCAATACAGGCTCGCCATTCCAGCGGATCTCGCCTGCTTGTCGGGGAAGCAGCCCCATGATCGTACGTAGTAGTGTACTCTTTCCCGAGCCGATGCGACCCGTAATCACGGTCGTGGTGCCGCGCCGGAGCCGAAGATTGATACCCGCAACTCCATTGCTGGACCTGGGATAGAGGTAGGTGAGCCCGTTGACCTCCAGGTGCTCTAGCTTTGGCATCTCCCGTTCGAGCAGGCGTATTTCTGGGTAGGCTCCACGCAGGTAAACGGGCTGGTGTGCGATCACGGTCTCACTCGGAATTCCGGCTGGTAGGGCCTCTTGCAGGCGTTGCAGAGAGACGCCTGCCTGCTTGTAAAATGTCAGGTTCTGGATGAGTGAGGCGACGATGCTGATTACCCAGAACTGGTAGGAGATGAAGAGTGCTAGCCCGCCAACGGTAAAGGTGCCGTGCTGGATGGCCTGGGCTGACATGAGGAGCAGCAGGCCGGTGCCCAGGTTCGCAGTATTACTGGCGACGTTGCTCAGCACCACGCTGGTAAAGAAGAGGCTGCGCAGCGTGGTTCGCCGCCGTGTGTTATTGAGTTCGCGCAGGTGAGCCAGCACACGCGGCTGAGCATTGGCAAGCTGGATGGCTTGGGGTGTGCTAAACATCTCGCCCATAAACGAGCTGACCGCGCCTGCGGCCTTACGGCTCTCGCGATGATACTCTTGAATGCGCCTGCTTAGCCTGGTCATAAGCAGGCTTGAACCGATAAGCGGGATAAAGACCACAAGCGTGGTCAAAGGCTGCATTACCAGCATGATCACGAGCGCGCCCAGGGCCTGGAGGAGGGAGCCAATATTCATAAAGGTATAGGCGATAGTATTGGTCAGCGACTCAGTATCCGCGTCGAAACGGCTCACCAGCTCGCCAGGCGAGGCCGGCAGCTCCTGCGCTCCAATGCGGGAGATCAACTGACCAAAGATGTTGCGGCGGACCAGGGCATTGCCGTGCTCGCCACAGATGGCGTCCATGCCCGTACTGCTGAGCATCGAGACGACGCGTGCGATAGCGGCCCCCACCAGGAGTGCGCCCAGGGTCCAGAGATCCCAGCCAATGGGGCGATTGGCTGTGATGATATTGAACATGTTGTAGGCAAGCACGCCGGGCAGGAGCAGGATCAGGCTGCGGAAGAGCTGAAAGAAGAGGTCAATAGCATATAGTCCCGGCGTGAAGCGGATGAGCCGCCAGAGAGCTTGATAGGTCTTCATGCGAGTACCTCCACCAGGCCAGTTTGTAGCAGGTGCGCGAAGTGAGATGTAGGATCGGCCGCGAGCTGCTGGCGTGCGCCATACTCCTGTACCTGGCCCTCGTCAAGAATTAGAATGTCGTCGACGTGGCGCACGGTTTCAAGGTGGTGCGCGATGATAATTCCTGTGCGACCCTCTAGCAGGAGCTGAATGGCTCCCTCAATCAACTTCTCTGTCACGGGATCGAGGCGTGAAGAGGCTTCGTCGAGGATAACGAGCGCGGGATCTTGCAGGAAGACGCGCGCGAAGGCCAGAAGCTGTGCCTCTCCCGATGAGAGCGTCTTGCCGCCCGCCGCGAGCATAGTGTCGAGTCCTTCTGGCAGGGAGTCATACCACGGAGTGAGCCTGAGGTTGGTCATGACTTCAAGAATGCGCTCATCGGAGATGCTCGCATCGAAAAAGGTCAGGTTATCGCGGATACTGGCCTGAAAGAGCTGTACATCCTGCGTGACGACGCCAATGCGTGAGCGTAGCTCGGCGAGTTTGTATTGGCGCACATCGATATTGCCCAGCAGAACCGAACCCTCGCGGGCGTCATAGGCCCGGTAAAGCAGGCGCGTAAGTGTTGTCTTACCACTTCCCGTCCGGCCCAGCAGCCCAAGCGTGCGCCCTGGTGTCAGCTCTAGCGAGATATCTCGTAATACGCTCTGCTCAGGGTTATAGCCAAAGCTGACCTGTGCGAACCTGACCGCCAGTGCGCCCCCTGGCAGGTCCGCGCCGGGACCATCAAGGATGGCGTTGGGCGTGTGATGCAGTTCGGTAATGCGCTGAAGGCTGGCCGTAGCGACCTGTATCTTATTGATCTGGAAGGTGATGATGCTCAGG
Source organism: Ktedonobacter racemifer DSM 44963 (assembly GCF_000178855.1). Lineage (GTDB taxonomy): Bacteria > Chloroflexota > Ktedonobacteria > Ktedonobacterales > Ktedonobacteraceae > Ktedonobacter > Ktedonobacter racemifer. Next base: position 1,263,622 of record NZ_ADVG01000003.1, read on the forward strand.
CTTCCTGAGAGCAAGGAGGTATAGGCATAGGTTGCGTAGACTGTTCCCAGACTCATCTGCCCATTGCGCAGCAGGTATGCTCCCAGCGTCAGCGCCGCCGCCATCGTCAGGGCTACGCTGATCTCGACGGCACTGGAGAAGAAGCGTCCCGTGACGCTGCTCAAGAGCGTGAAGTGTAGCCGCTGGCGCGAGAGCTGATTTAGCCGTGCGAGCACATAGGGTTGTGCGCCATTGCCGCTGATATCCTCGACACTCACCAGGCGCTCCTCAAAGAAGCTAGACAGTTTCGCGCTGGCCTGGCGCGAGGCGCGAAAGTAGGGGACCGCGATGCCCCGAAGCGAGCGGATGGCGGTCAGCATCAAAGCCGTAAAAGCGAGTAGCAGGAGTCCAACGCGCCAATCCGTCCAGAACGTCACCGCCAGAATGCCTATTAGCAACAGACCCTGGCCAAGCATATAGAAGATGAACTGTGAGAAGAAATCGGAGAGCTGGGCCACATCCCCGTCCACGCGCTCCAGTAGCTCGCCTGGCGTATGCTCTTTATGAAATGACATATCCAGATTGAGGCAGTGCAGCGTCAGGTCGAAGCGGAGCTCATTTGTCGCTTGCCAGCCAATGGCCTCGCTTAAGTAGCTAGCGAGCGTTGTCAAAACCTGGTGGACACAGACCAGGCCAATGAAGAGGAGAGCGATCCATAGCAGGCTATCCAGGCCTTCATGAATCGAATCAATGAAGTGCTCTAGCAACTGGGGATTATACAGATCAAGCCCGATACTACCGAAGAGGAGCAGCATTAACAGGCACACCTTAAACCATTGAGGGCGGAGATACATACGCAAGAGGGATATATAGTGGCTAAACGAAAGCTTCATCCATAACCCTTTCATTTTTTAACATATCGAGGGCATACATCTATCATTGATATATCTGTTATGGATATAATAAGGCGCGAGGACAGAGCTTGTCAAGTAGTGAAGAGTATTGCAAATGAGCAAGAGGGCTAAGCGGCCGTGCATGCACGGCCGCTTAGCCCTCTTGCTCATTTGCAAAAATTAGTCTAGATTGAGTCCTTTGAGGAATTTCTGGAAGTTGCCGTTGATGTCGGGGTGTTGCAGGGCCAGTTCGACAACGGTTTTCATATATTCAAGTTTGTCGCCAGTATCGTAGTATCTTCCGTTCTCGATCTCGCAGGCGTAGACGGGATAGCCAGTTTTGATTAACTCGGAGATGGCCTCCGGCAGGTAGATCTCGCCGCCTGTACCGGGTTGCTGCTGGCGGAGAATATTAAAGATTTCTGGTGGTAAGATATAGGCTCCGTGTGCTGCCAGGTTGGAGGGAGCTTTATCGGGATGAGGTTTTTCAACGATGTTTTTGATTTTGTAGACGTTGCCCTCAACTGGCTCTACGTCCGCGATACCATATCGTTTAAGATCCTCTTTGTTCTGGATTCTGACCGCTGAAATAACGGCTCCGCCAAATTTCTCATAGACGCGTATCATCTGAGAGAGCCTGGGTGGATTACTATAAATGAACTCATCCCCCCACATGACAGCAAACATTTCGTTCTCGATCACGGGTTCAGCTGAGAGCACGGGTGTACCGTTCCCATATAAGCCTTTTTGGCGAATATAGACGAAGTTTGCTAACTCGGATATAGCGTGGATTTTCTCAAGGAGATCGGTTTTCCCGCCTGCTTCAAGGTTTTTAAGAAGTTCCGCGTTAGGAACATCGAAGTGATCCTCGATGGCACGCTTGAGCGCGCCGGTCACGATCACAATGTCTTCAATGCCAGCAGCGACAGCTTCTTCAACCACATACTGGATGACAGGCTTATCGACGATAGGAAGCATCTCTTTGGGCATGGCCTTCGTTTGTGGCAAAAAGCGCGTTCCAAACCCCGCCGCAGGAATCACCGCTTTACGAATCTTCTGCATTACTATTTCCTTCTAGAACTTAACCTTGTGGCAATATCTGTTCTGCTGTGTGCTCTCCCAATAAGGGTCGCCAGAGTTATCCTACCTTAGAGACCACGCTTTTGGCAAGAAAGAAATTCGTGATGGGGTTATATCTGCCAATCGGTCGCTTGCGCCCACTCTTCGGCGGCCTCAATGACGATATCGCAGAGCGGGTCTTTAATGTCGTAATAGAACTCCACATCGTCGGGATGGCGTCGGGAGAGGGCCATCTTGATTTGAGCATAGGCTGCGCTGGCCATAGGATGAGCGCGCAGGTAATCGCGAAAGAGAATAGGGTAGCGCTGGTTGGGCAGTCCCAGGGCACGGACATGCAGATGCATGGGGCGCAGACTGACTGGAGGTCTAAAATAGCGTTTCTCCCAATCGGTTTCTAGCCCCTGGTAGAGCGGTGGCAGATGGTCCTGCGTCATTTCGGGCGCCAGGGTATAGCCGAGCATACCTAGCTTCTCTACCAGCTCAGGCGTGCAGGCGAAATCTCTGACAGTAATCTGGATATCGATGATGTCTTTTGCCGCCAAACCCGGCACGGAGGTCGAGCCAATGTGATCAATGCGCAGCGCCAGCTCGCCCAGGGCGGCACTCAACGGACGCGCCAGCGCGAGAAACTCTTCCGGCCAACGCGCATCATATGGGATAATCGTAATCATACATATCTCCCAGGAGCAATACATGTGCATGTGGACAAATTGTGTAGCAAGAATGCATCTTGCACAACTAGTGGGTCAGTTGTCCCGCTCGCTGCCATTCGCAGAAAAGGGGTAGAATAGCCAGGTGAACAGTGTGTTGCATTAAACTGGAGCATTGCTATGTCCCGCCACCAAAAAGATCCACTGCGGGTCCTCAATGAAGAAGAACGCCACGCCCTAGAACACCTGAGCCGTTCGATGAGCCAACCGGGAGTCCATATCAGCCGAGCGAAAGCCTTGCTTGCAGTGGCGAAAGGAAAGAGCTCTACCCAAGCGGCAGAGAGGGCGGGCTATCGAGTGGGAGATACCGTCAGCAAGCTGGTAAACCGTTTCAATCAGGAAGGGATGGCCGCCTTGCAACCGCGACATGGGGGAGGAACACCAGCCAGTTACGGTGTCGAAGAGACGGAGCGTATCCTGGCCGAAGTCCGTCGCTTGCCTGCTCACAATGAGGATGGAACGGCTACCTGGTCGCTTTCTCTGCTCAAAGCTAGCTTACGTCAGGCTCCAGATGGCTTACCGCATGTCAGCACCTACACGATTTGGGGTGTCTTACACGAGGCGGGGTACAACTGGCAGAAGAGTCGAACCTGGTGTGAAACCGGCAAAGTCCTGCGCAAGCGCAAGCGTGGTGTCGTGACGGTGAGGGATCAGGATACCGTGGCAAAAAAAAACTGATTGAACGTGCACACCAGCTAGGAGAACGCCTGGGGCTGGCAGTCTGGAATGAGGATGAAGCCGGACCCTATCAAACCATCCCGTATGCCGGGAGCAGTTGGCAACCAGCGGGCCAGCCAGCCAGGCAGCCGCATGAGTACATCCGCAACGGTACCGCGAAACTGTTGACGTTGTTCCATCCAACAACGGGAGAGGTCCGGGTCAAAGGCGTACGCAGCTGCACCAATGCCGTCTTGCATCCCTGGCTCAAAGAAGAACTCTCTGCGGTTCTCAAGACCTTGCCTGAACCTTCCCTTCTCCTCACTGCCGAAGAGAATCGTCTGCTCTGGGAAAGCTGGCGGGAGGGACTCAAGATCCGGGTGACGCTGCCGGCACAGTTGCCCCCCTTACGGATGCTGCTGATTTGGGACAACCTTACCGGACATAAGACTCCAGCCTTATTGTGCTGGATGTTTCGTCAAGGTATCCTCCCTCTCCAAACACCATTGGGGGGCAGTTGGTTGAACATGGCCGAGTCCATCCAGCGCATCATTGTGCGCCGGGCACTGGATGGACAACATCCGACCAACCCCTGGCAGATCATCGACTGGCTTGAGGCGGTGGCCCGTCATTGGAACGACCACCCCACACCGTTTGAGTGGGGTGGCAAACGTTCGCTGCGACGCAAGCGGGCACGAGAACGGCGACATGCCCTTGGTGGGAGTGGGGCCTGCATACACCGTCCCGTGCGCATTCATCCCACGATGCTTTCGAAATGGCAGCGAGCGGGGCAACTGACCCACTAGTCTAACACATACCGCCTGTAGAGCGCTTTGAGCACTCCCTAATATCCCATATGACAGCTTGTTTGACAGCAATTGGCCCAAATTCCGCATTATATAGCTCCCTGTTCGACGGTCTTCCCGGTCATAAATGCGTTCATGTTAGCCTAAAGTTTCTGGTACTGAAGTGCTCTCTGGTTTGAGCGATCTTTTCAGAGGAAGCGTCACAGAAAAGGTGGAGCCTTTTCCGACTTCGCTCTCCACCGTGATGGTTCCCCCGTGATGCCTGACGATTTCCGCGACAATGTATAGGCCCATCCCCAGGCCGGGAATGGCTTTCTGGTTGGGACCAGAGACGCGATAGAAGCGCTCAAAGATTTTGTCGCGCTGCTCCTGGGGGATGCCCTGGCCATGATCGCGTACCCGAATTGTCGCCGCCTCAGGGGAGGCGCTCAGGTCAATCTCAACCGTCTCTGCACCGGGAGAATACTTGATGGCATTGCTGATCAGGTTGATGAAAACTTGCCCGAGTCGGTCTTTATCCCCTTCCAGAGAGCAAAGAGTCGCGCCACGCACGACAATGGTATGGGTGGTGGAAATCTGCTGCATGGTATCTGTCACCTCGTGAAGCAGCGTATCAAGATCGACTATCTCCTGTAGATACTCCAATCTGCCTGCCTGGATCTTAGACACATCCAGTAACTCGCCGATGAGGCGTTCTAGTTGCTGGATTGATCCCTCGACTCTGGAAAGTGCTGTGGCAGCCTCGTGAGGAGACTGCCGTTCCAGGCGTTTTCTCGCCAGTTGAGCCTGCATCTTTAACGCGGTGAGCGGTGTCTTGAGCTCATGGCTCGCCATGCTGATAAAGGCATCCTTGCGTTGTTCAAGTTCCTTGCGGGCCGAGTTATCCAACACAAAGGCGATGCTTTGATAGGGGAAATGCTGTAAGACGACTGCACCCACGAGCACCGGAAGGCGGCTGCCATCTTTACACACATATTCTTTCTCGTAGGGCGTTATATACTGCTGGACGGTAAGTTGCTGATGGACCTGCTGCGTAAGCGCCCGATACTCTGGAGGTGTTATGCGCATCCAATTTATGTTCCCGGCACGTAGGTCTTCACGAGTATAGCCGGTCATGCGCAAAAAGGTGTCGTTCGCCTCCACAATTTGTTCACCTTCGATGATATTGATTCCGATAATGCTGGAGTTCATCAGGATGTTTGCTTGCTCCTGACTCTGGCGTAAGGCTTCCTCGATGCGCTTCTGGTCATCAATATCAGTGCCAGTGCCAAACCACTTGACGATCTGACCGGCTTCATCGCGGACTGGGAGCGCACGGGCTAAATACCAGCGATACTCTCCTGTCCGCCCATCCCTGAGACGATATTCGTTCTCGTAGATGTTACCGTTTTTGAGCACCTGGTGTCGGAGCATCAGTGTCCGCTCAATATCCTCTGGATGCACGAATTGACGCCAGAGATCGTCTCCTTCGAGATTAAGATTGGCCTGCGTCACGTCGCGATAACGCTGATTGGTGTAGTCAAGACGGCCATCGGACCACATGGTCCACACCAGTTGCGGCACCGTTTCGGCCAGCAGGCGAAAGCTCTCTTGGCTTTCTTTGAACTGCTGCTCGGTTCGTTTCTGCTCATCGATGTTAGTGCAGGTGCCAACCCAGTGCAGGATCATGCCCTGCGCATTTCTCTGCGGTACACCTCGTACCAGAAACCAGTGATACGCTTCGCTTGTGCCGTCTTGCAAGCGATGTTCTACTTCATAAGGTGTGCCGGTCTGGATGGCTGTCTGCCAGGCCTGCCTTACACGTTGGTGGTCATCAGGATGCACCCTCACCATCCAACCATCACCTTCTACTTGTTCGAGGGTCATTGCCAGATAATCGATTAAACGCTGATTGTTGTAGGTAATATATCCATCGGGACCTGCAATCCAGACCAACTGGGGGATGGCATCAACCAGCGTGCGAATCTCGTCTTCGCGCTTGCGTTGGGCTGGTGCTCTCACCTCGTGAAACTGCAACGTGAGTCCCCCAACGGTCGGAGAGAGATACACATGCAGCCAGGTCCGGGTCACGGGAGAACAATACTCCACTTCAGTCGATGCTTGGATCTGTCTGGCCTGAAGCATTGCATGATAGAGTTCGCTGCTCACGAGTTGTGGAGCTCCACGCCAGAAGGGAGTTCCACGCAATTCCTCTAGCGTGGCTCCAGTGATAGCCTGCGCGCTCGCATTTGCATACATAATGGTCTCAGTGTCATCGATGAAAAAAAAGGCACCTGGAAGCACTCTAAGCATAGTGATGAGTGTTTCACGAGACGGAAGCAGGTCTCGATCGTTTTGCCAAGAATTTGGCATATAGCAACCATCCCTTTCCCATGGCCCCATCCCTGGCGAGGAAGATTTCTCTAACACTGACATCAAGAAGTCAACTACGACTCTCAGCGTAAAAATCGAAGATCTGTTCGCCATTCCCTGCTCGTTTTAGGGAATACGAGTTTCGTTATTTATGCCGAGGTCAGTAAAAATGGTGGAATATATACGAGGAACAAGCAAGATATACTTATGTATTCCCGGTGAAATCTTTTCTACGCCTGCATATCAAGCTCAAGTGTTCTTGGCGTCCATTGGCTCCTTCACATCTGCCTTTTCTATTGATGGATATGCTTCTGTATCTATAAGATACTCTCTCTTGCGACTAAAATGCTCTCTCTTGCGACAAGCGTCAATGTGCGTTATAACAAAGGTGCCATTCTGATTGAGAGGTAATGTCCTGGTTGCCAGGCGAGAGGTTTGCGTGTATGAGAAGTCTCTGTTGTATTTTGCTGAGTATTATTGTCTTGACGAGTTGCGGGACATCCTTGCAACTTAATCGCCCCAGCGAGAGCACTCCAGCCAGCTCGCAGGTCCGCCTACTTATCTTCTCGCGCACGACGGGCTTCCGCCATGCCTCCATTCCCGATGGCATTGCCAGTATCAAGCAAATAGCAGCGGCGCAGCAGGTCGCTGTCGATGCGACAGAGGATGCCTCGACGTTTACACCTGCCAATCTGATGCGCTATCGAGCTATCATCTTTTTAAGCACGAGCGGAAACGTCCTCGATGCTGCGCAGAAAGCGGCCTTTGAGGGCTACATACGAGCGGGTGGTGGGTATGTTGGTATCCATTCAGCCAGTGATACTGAGTATAATTGGCCCTGGTATGGACAACTGGTTGGTGCGTATTTCAAAAGTCATCCCTCGCGCCTTCAACTGGCACATCTCACGGTTGAGGAGAGACATCATCCCTCAACTGCGAAGCTCCCCCGATCCTGGACACGTGTCGATGAATGGTATAACTTCAGATCGAATCCTCGCAGTCATGTGCATGTATTGCTTACCATTGACGAGACTTCTTATCAAGGTGGTGAGATGAACGGTGATCATCCCATTTCCTGGTATCACACCTTTGATGGTGGACGCGCATGGTACACTGCCATGGGTCACACGTCCGCGAGTTTCGCTGAGCCTCTGTTCCGTGCCCACCTCTGGGGTGGAATCCTCTATGCAGCCGGGCTCCCTTCCTGACTGTCTCTTCTGCATGATAGGTCTGCCGCAACTTGCGCACTCAGCAATATGGAGGAATGAGCATGATACTGGCCTAACAAGGTATTGTGTTGCAAGGATACATATTATGGCACATGCAGATGTAGTTAAACTTCTGAATGAGGGTGTGATGCTGGTTGGCAGCCTGCGGCTGCCAACCAGCATCACACCCTCATTCAGAAGCGAGCGCCGCAGGCGCGAGCGGTGAAGCCGAAAAATGAATGTGTACTATTACTCCAGCACCAGTTCCATGATCTCCAGGTGGATCCAGTGGGAGGCGTAGGCGCGAAATGACACTTGCTGCTTCAGGCCGAATTTATAGATGGCATAGGTGAGACCCCTATTCGCTGCGTCTAGCAGCTTACCTACGTCTCTGCCGGGAGCCAGGTACTCCTTGATGATGGTGAATACCTGCTCCTGACACGCCATGAAGAGTTGATAATAGGCGAGCTTGCCCTCCTCAATGACCTGGCTATCTGGCTGTACGCTACGGTATTCGGCGCGCTTCTTCTCCCTCTCGGCCTGTGTGACCTTGTGTGCCAGTTGCCGCTCTTGCTCCGGGCTGAGCGTGGGCGTGAGGTCGCGTAGGTAATCCGCCAGGGCCAGGGCGCTCTCGTTGGTCTGTTCATCAACGGATGGCCTTACTGCTGCTCTGCGCTCGACCCCCAGGGATTGAAGCAGCCCATACGTGATCCCGTACTCGCTCTCTGCGCTTTGGAGGGCGCTCAAGATGTAGTGTGGGCTGATGGCTTTCTCTCCGTCCGCCTGGGCTTGCTGTTCTGCTCCAGCCAGAATGTGGCGCGCCTGCGGAGTGAAGGCGGTCTCAGCTTTGGCTCCGCCCTGGTCTCTGCCCACAAGGAAAAGCAAGCCAGAGCGAACATGCTCAAGCGTTATGCCCTGTTCGGCTAAGGGCGCCGCGGCACTCCCCTCGGCGAGGATACCCAGCAGGAGGTGCTCGGGTCCGATATAATAGTGCTGTAAAGCCAATGCCTCTTCTCTGGCCAGCTCAAGCACCTGTTGTCCCTGCTTAGTGTAGGGAAGCGCAATTTCATGCATTGGTGAAAGCTTCCTTTCTTCCGTTTCAAAAAGAGCCGCCTGGCGCAAGGCACGCAGTTGTAGTACGCGCACATGTCCAGGGGTCAAGCCTAATTCTTGCCCAACCTCTGCCGCCGTATAACCCTGCATATAGCGCAGGAGTAATACCTGGCGCTCACGTTCGGGGAGCAGCGAGAGCAGGCGCTGGACGCGTACCTGTGCCTCTCCCTGCTCTAACTCATGAGGAATGATGGCGTGTTCCTCCAGGGTCTCAAGAGGAAGAGCTGCGCCCTTTGCTTGCTCCTGCCAGTAATCGGCAAGCGTGGTACGGGCGGCGGCATAAAGCCAGCTCCGAACTTGCCGCATGCCTCTGTCATCAAGAAGCCAGCGCAGCGCCTTGAGAAAGACCACGCTGGTCAAATCATCCGCTATCTCGGGTCGCCGCACCTTATGAAGGATAAAGGCGTGAACCTCGACATAGTGCTCACGGAAGATCGCTTCCATGAGTGTGTATCGCTGCCTCTCCTTCTCTGAAAAGGATATTTCCATGACTGCTTTTGTATCTCCCTCTCTGCTCACCTTTCCTTATATATAACAGGCGGGCGTTACAGAGCCAGAGAGAAGTCCTTTGTGGACCAACACACAAAAGCCCCTGGCGAGATATCTCGCCAGGGGCTTTGCCTATTATTGCTGTAAACGGCTGTTTACAGGCCAGTGGGGATGCTGGGGGTGGCGGGCTGCCAGGGCGAGTTATCAGCCAGGGGCGCATTGAAGTCACCAGGCTTCTTGTCACCAACGTAGGTGTAGAGGGGATAGCCCTGGTAGAAGACCACCTGGCGCCCCATATAATCGGTACCCACGCTCAGTGTTCCGGGCAGCGGTGTGGTAGAGGTAGGGGTGCCGGTACCCTTATAAAGCAGGGGACTCCAGGTCTTGGCGCATTCCCCATCACAGCTAAAGCCGCTTGCCCCTTGCCACTCATGGACATACAATGTTATGCCTTTGAGGGTTGTCAAAACAGTGAGTGTGCTCCCTACCGCTTGATGGGACGGAACCTCTCCTACGGACACCACGAGCGAAGAAGATTTGTGCTTTGCGTTGTTTGTGAGTATCGATTGCGTGGTAGTTCCGTTGAGCGACGTAGCGAGCGTATTGGCGCCAGTCGTCGAAGCGGTGGAACCGCAGGCCGCCAGAATTCCGACCAGCAGCAGGGCGAGGCCCAGGCTAAAAACGAGGTTTTTCAAACGCATAGTGTTTTTTCTCCTGTGTTCATAAATGGTTTTTTGACATAATTTTTCATTGGGCACATAGGCATTCCAAAACTTATGGATGGGCTGAAGCAGCCACGAGAGAAGCTTTATTCTCTCCACTGTGTTCACCGACTTGAATAGAAGATACCATACAAGCAAGCTACTCCATATGGGTCATATGACCCATATGGTGAGGAATGTGAGCTAGTTCACATTCTGCATTGGTCTGCTCTCAGCGGGGGCTAAAGGGCTAAATATCGGCCTTGACTTTTCTCTTCATTGCCGGGTATACTTACAAAAACGTTTTTCAAAAACGTTTTTGTGTTCTTTTCCTGGTAAAATGGAGGTCGGCCTGATGCGCCGCAAAACGGTAACCATACGCGATGTAGCCCAGCGTGCCCAGGTTTCGGTCAGTACTGTTTCACAGATCTTAAATGGGAATCATAGCTATGTCAGCGCAGATAAGCGCGAGCGTGTCTTACAGGCGGCTGAAGAGCTACAGTATCGCCCGAACGCGATTGCCAGGAGTATGGTGAAGCAGCGGACGGGGACCGTGGGAATGATCTTCACCTCGGTAGTTGATCACCTGTTTATACATACCATTAAAAGCGCGCAGGCCGTTCTGAAACCGGAGGGCTACACTATTTTCCTGGCCGATACTCCCGATATCGAGAGTGAGATCCAGGCGATTGCGGCTTTGCAAGATCGCCAGGTCGATGGGTTTATTTTTGTCTCGATGACCTCCGTGGCGGATTCTGCCCATCTCCAGCGCCTCAAAGCAGAAGAGGTACCCTTTGTTGTCATCAATCGTCCGCGTGTACAGGCCTATGACTTCAACCAGATTCAGTGGAACGATTGGGAGGCAGGCTATCTCGCGACCAGGCACTTGCTTAACCTGGGCCACACCTCTGTAGCCACGATCTGTGGGCCGCGGCAGGGCCTACCTCACTGGCAGAGTGCCTTTGATCGTCATGAAGGTTGGCAGCAGGCTCTAGCGGAGCAGGGAATCATGGTTTCACCCGACTGGATATTTGATGGTAACTATACCTGTCAGGGGGGATACGAAGCCACTAGGCAGCTTCTTCAGCAGGCAGGATCGAAGAGTAAGTTGCCGACTGCGCTCTTTGTTGCCAATGAGGAGATGTCCATCGGCGTCTTAAGAGCGCTCCACTATGCAGGAGTTCGCGTTCCACAGGATATCGCTCTGGTCAGTGTTGGCGATACGCCTTTTACAGCCCATATGACCCCGTCGTTGACAACGCTCGCTCATCCAGTCGCTGAGGCGGGGCAAATTGCGGCCCAAATTCTCCTGAAGCAATTTGCCACCAAAGAACTATTGCCAACACAAAAAATTATGCTCAGCTTTGATATGCGGGTACGTGAGTCCTGTGGCTCTAACCCGGAACCTTCCGAAATATTTTTCTAATGTTTGTGTGATGTGATGGTTGGCTGGCAGAGCCAGCCAACCATCACATCACACAAACAACAACGAGGCACCGTAGGTACCGAGAGACTATAGCTAACGAGATGTGCAAGTTGTTGAGAGCGGGGTCAAGGGGCAGCGCCCCTTGCGGGGTTTGGGGTGTCCCCAAATTCTTTTTCTCCTTGCCGCCGCAGGCGGCAGAATGAACTTGCACATCGCGTTAGCTAACAAACAAAAGAAAGGAGTTTGCAAGACAGAGACCTTAGATAGGAAGAGTAATGAAGCTCTTCTAAGTGAGTAGTGTGCAAGGAAAAAGCAAAGGAGACAAAGTTGTGAAAACCTATTTGCGACGCACTCCCCTCTATTCATCTTTGATCATCGTCTTATTACTCATGCTGACCGCGTGCGGCGGCACCTCTTCCGGAAATACTTCTGGTCAGACGCTCCATGTGCTGGTGGGCGCCAATACTACATTTCCTACCCAACAGAAGCAATGGATGCAGCAAATTGGGACGGAATTTCACAAGCTCACCGGGTCTACGATTGCCTGGGATACGTACAGTAGCTCAAGCGAGGAGCAGACCAAGCTGCAAACAGCGGTTGTGAGTGGCAATGGTCCCGATATCTTTAGCCTGGGGACAACCTTTGTCCCTACCGCGCAAGCCACCAACGGTTTTGTGACGCTGAGCGATGCTGATTGGCAGCAGGTCGGCGGGAAGAGCAAATTCTTTCCCCAGCAGCTAACCATGGCAGGCAAAACCCCTGACCAGACGATTGGCATTCCCTGGACCATGGCCCCCTTCGCGATGGTATACAACAAGGATCTCTTCCAGAAGGCAGGCATCACCACTCCTCCTACGACCTGGACTGAGTTCGTCCAGGATGCTCAGAAGATTACCCAGCCCTCACAAGGCGTGTATGGTGCTGAGATCGATCCTTCGGATTCATTCGATACGTGGAAGATTATCTGGACCTTCAGTAAACAGTTGGGTAAGGATTTTCTTTCTCCCGATCTCAAGACCGCCCAGTTGAATACTCCCGAGGCCCAGTCGGCCCTCCAGTTCTGGTTTGATTGGGCGACAAAATACAAGATCACCGATCCAAACGCCATGTCCTGGAAATCGGGAGATGCCACGCGTGCCTTTGGCAGCGGCAAGGTGGGTATGCAGATCATGGTCTCTACCTCTATCATTCCGACCCTCAATAAGGCTGGCCTGTCTGGTCACTATGCCTTTGCTCCCATGCCTACCGTTCCATATGGTATGCAGCAGCGGCCCGCCAGCGGTATTGCCGCGACCTCGATTGTTTCAGGCCAGATGCTGGCTATTGCTAAGTACTCGAATCAAAAAGACCTGGCCTTGAAACTTATCAACCTGCTTACCGATAACCAGCACCAGCTCGACTGGCATAAGACCTTTGGCGATCTCCCAACTAATGCTGCCGCCGCCAATCAGTTAGCCAGTCAGGACTCTCTAACGGCCGCGTTTATCCAGGCCGAGGCTGGGGCTACGCCGACACCTTTCTCTGGCTCCTGGGCCTCTATCCAGGTTTCCATGGCGGGCGTCTGTTCCAAAGTAGCCAACCTGGTCGCTACGAATCAATATTCGCCATCTTCGATCAAACCCTTGCTTGACCAGGCGAATCAGCAGATTCAAGGCTCACTGCACTAGAGAAATTTCTTCTTCCAGCCAGGATTCGCCTGCATTGCGCAGGCGAATCCCGCGACCGAAAAGGTGGTAGCTATGTCTATTAGTTCTACACCAGAAAAGATGCCACCCCCAATTCGCACGACCGGCGCGTTAAATAAGCGTTTGCTTCGCAAGGGCATTGGCAGCCATCGCCCTTTGTGGCTGCTCTGGCCGGGGCTCGTGCTACTGCTGGTTATCGTTGGCATTCCTTTTCTGATCGCTTTCTATATCAGCTTTCTCAACCTCGATCAATATAGCCTGCGTAGCTGGCTAGAGGCTCCCTGGGTCGGCTTGAGCAACTACCTTGCCGCCTTTACTAATGGGAACGTAGTTGGGGCATCCCTGCTTGTCTCGCTAGGCGTCAGCCTGGGTTTCTCGCTGCTTACTACACTGTTCATTGTGCCTATTGGCATCCTGGCGGCGCTGACGGTGAACACGCCGTATCGCGGGCGAGCTTTTGTGCGCATCCTTTATCTAATCCCTTATGTCATCCCTACCTTTGTCACGGCGCTGATCTGGCGTATGATGTTCTTAAATGGGACGGGCCTAGTTGATCGTTTTCTGGCGGCTATTCATGTTGCTAACGTCAATACCTACTGGCTGCTCGGCGCGAATAGCTTCTGGGCGATGGTGATCGCTGATACCTGGGCCTCGTGGCCGTTTATTTATATGCTGACCCTGGCTGGATTACAATCCCTCCCCTCCGAGGTCTACGACTCAGCCGCGGTGGATGGAGCAAATTTCCGGCAGAAGATGCTGTATATTGTTCTACCTCACTTGCGCCATACGCTGGCGCTGGCCGTGTTGCTCTCGACGCTCAACCACTTCAATAATTTTACCCTGCCCTTCGTCATGTTTGGGACACCTCCTCCTATCCAGGCCGATGTGCTCCCTCTCAACATCTATGTCTCTTCATTTCAGCTCTTTAACTTCGGCGGTGGTGCCGCGATGTCGGTGGTTACGCTGATCCTTGTATTAATCCCCGGATTCCTCTATATCCGCTCGTTGCGCTTGAGTGAGGTGAAGGCATCATGAGGCATCGCTACAATTACAATGCGCAGGAAGTTTTACCGCCATGGGTGCGCTGGCTACTGATCGTGGTGCTGGCGATTTTTGTCCTGGTCCCCGTTGGATATATGCTCCTGCTCTCCGTGACGCCGGATATCGAGGTGAATGGTGAGCATCTCTTGCCATCCCACTGGGCCTTTGAAAACTATGTGCAGATGTGGTCCACAATCAATCTTGCTCAGGGCCTCTTCAATAGCGTGCTTATCTCGCTGGTCGCGAGCACGATTGCGGTGGTTCTGGCCGTTGGGGCTGCGTATGTGATTACGCGCTTTCACTTTCGTGGTCGCATCGCCTACCTATATTCCCTTATTGGTTTGCAGGCGATTCCAAGCATCATGCTCCTGCTGCCCCTCTTCGTGCTTTTCATCTCCCTGCAAAGCTTCTTGCAAGTGAAACTGGTTGGGACCTATACCGGGGTAATTATTACCTACCTGACCTTCTCGCTGCCTTTTGCGACCTGGCTGCTGGTGACGTATCTCGCCAATATTCCCCTTGATGTCGAGGAGGCGGCTATGATCGATGGCGCGACGCGGCTGCAAACCCTCTGGCGCATCATTGTACCCCTGGCGCTGCCCGGCCTGGTAGTTGCCTTGGTCTTTTCGTTCTTGACGGGCTGGAACGACGTGCTCTTTGCTAGCGTGCTGACCTCGCCAGAGACGCAGACAGTCGGCGTACAGTTGCAGGCCTTTAGTGCCGCTCAGGAAGGCGGGGCGTTGCCACTCTATGGTCAGCTAATGAGCGCCGCTCTCATGAGCGGGCTACCCGTAGTTATCTTGTACCTGGTGTTTCAGAAATACTTGATCGGCGGCCTGACCGCTGGCAGCGTAAAGGGATGATTTCTGACGGCTATCTCCCAATAGCCTCTCTCGGCAGGGCACTAAAGGCCAGCGCGGTCTTGCCCTGCGCCAGTGGGACCTCCTTTGTGATGAGACCGCATCGCGATCTGCGGCATGATGACCCCCGAAGATGTCGCCCGACTCATCTGCTCAACCCTGGAGCAGGAAGCGCTGACAGGCCAGCTCATCACCATCGATAGTGGACAGACATTATAGTTGGTGATTGGTAAAGAGCGCTACTTACGTACGCGTCCCCTATGCGTCGATGTATCCTCTACGCGTAGGGGACGCGTACGTAAGTAGCGCTTCTTGACAATTCCCCTTATTTTATATAATATATCGGAAGTGGATATATCCGATGTTGATATAAATATACTGCAAATCAGAGGCGGAAGGAGCTATAAAGTGACTCATCTCTATTTAATACGCCATGGCGATTACATTGAAGACCTGGAGGATGGCAAATATCAGGATCTAGGTCTCTCGCCTGAGGGTGTCAGGCAGGTGGAGGCTCTGCGTGAGCGCCTGGCCAGGACGGGCGAGATCAAGGCCGATGTGCTACTCAGCAGTCCTATGCGACGCGCAAGGGAAGCGGCAGCCATACTGGCGTCTGTGTGGGAGCAGTCGGTAATCTTTGATAAAGACTTTGAAGAGTGGGTCTGTGATGATGGCACCTTGACTCCCGAGGAGTTTTCTCGGCGCTGGCAGCAGGTATCTGAAGCACAAAAGCCTTTCTATCGCTTTATGCCTGGCTATGAAACGGCTCTGGAGTTTTCCGGACGTGTTCAAGCAGCTTTTAATCGCATTCTGCTAGAACATCAGGGGAAAACGCTCGTGCTGGTCACCCATGGGGGCGTTATCGGCACGGCATTTAGTTATTTCTTTGGTCTGAGTGCCGCATTGCCCTCGCGGGTTGGCCTGGGTCCGAAGAACGCCTCCATTACTCACTGGTATCAACCCGCGAGCGCACCCAAGTGGGTTCTTGAGCGCTACAATGACTACCACCATTTATGATAGAACGCTACTGGCACAGTGCCTATGCCCAGGTCAGGCGTAGGACGCGAAGCCAGTTCTCATGGGTTAGCTTGCGCAGCGCGGCTTCATCATAGCCATGTTCGCGTAAGGCGGTGACGAGTTTAGGGAGCCCACTTACATCTCCAATTTCTCGCGAAACCGTGGTGCCATCAAAGTCTGACCCGAAGCCGACGCGGTCGATGCCAAGATGCTCGACGAGATAATCGATATGGCGCACCATGACCGTCAGCGGTAGATTGGGATCGCGATTGGTGTCTGTGCGCAGGTCGGAAACACCAAAATTGAGGCCGACGATGCCGTCTGATGCTTTGACGGCGTCTAGCTGACGATCAGTGAGGTTGCGCGTGGAGGGACAGAGGGCATGAACGGCAGTGTGCGTCACGACCAGCGGGGCGTTAGAGATCTGTGCCACATCCCAGAAGCCCTGCTCGTTGAGATGCGCGAGGTCCACCAGGATACCCAGGCGATTGCAGGCGTGTACAAGCTCGCGTCCAGCCGCTGTCAGTCCTGGACCCGTATCGGGCGAACGAGGAAAGCCAAAGGGGACGCCATGCGCGAAGTCATTAGGGCGACTCCAGACGAGGCCAAGTGAGCTCAGCCCCTTCTGGTAGAAGCTCTCTAAATTATCGAGATCAGGCGCGATGGCCTCAGCCCCCTCGAAGTGTAGAATAATGGCCAGGATGCCTTTCTGCATGCAGTCCTGTAGCTCATCAACCGTGCGCACAACTTTAATCTGTCCCGCGGACTCCGCCTCCAGGTGGTAGAGGAGTTCTATGACCTCGCCAGTCATTCGTTGAGCGTAAGCATGCTCAATCGCCGGGAAGGGACGCACCTCATATCCCGTTTCCGTCACGACCATACGCTCTTTCATCGTCTGCGCCTTCCCTGGTGCGGGACAAAAGATGGCGAAGAAGCCGCCCGCGAAGTTTCCCTGCCGCGCTCGTGGCAGATCGATGTGCCCCTGTTCACTCTGCTCGAAAAAACTTCGCCCTCTTCCCCGTTCCGGCGAGTAGAGATGCAGCAAGGTATCATTGTGTCCGTCTAAGATAGGTAGCGTACTTGTCATCATGCAAAATATCTCTTTTCATGAATATGCTCTTTAAATTATATGCATGGCGAGCGGTAATAGACAAGCGTTGGCGAAAAGGGGGACGTACCATTTTAAATTACACATTTCAGGACCGTACTGCTGTGTTTGGGGATGCCATGAATACTGTCATGGCATCCCCCTTTATGAACACTGGGACGCCTATCATACAAGCTGCGGCTGCCTGCTTCCCTTGCTGGCTGTTTGCTTGAGACGCAGGTAACGCATACCAGTGGTACCGAACAACACGAGCGCGCCCAGGCCAACCAGCAGATGGGCAGTTCTGATCAGCCAGTGGAGATCGCCAATAAGCAGCGTCATCTGGATGATCCCAAAGACCGGCACGAGGGGAGCATAAACGAGGCTCACAGCGCCCAGGAGCCTTGTTCCTCTATTGAGAACCGCTATAATCCCAAGCGTCAATAGCGCGAGAACGAAGATCAAACCAAACAACGCGTGAACGATTTGAAGCATGGTCGGACTCATTCCGGTAATCCAAATGAAGAGCCCGAGCACCAGCACTACCAGGCCTGCTATGCCTCCTACCCAATGCAAGATATGTACCGTTGTTTTCATAGAACGATGCCTTTCTGTCAAAGCCGAGGAAAACTGTTCCCCGCTCTCTCATGTCAGGGCCTTTCCCTTCTCGCCTCCCGCTTTCTTCCAAAATGGAAAAGCCCTGCTTTTATGTGACCATGTTTTGTCATTGGCCTTCTCATTTGCTACAATGAGAAGGTACAGGAAGAGGAAGAGGGGAGCAAGTACGCAATTTTATGTGACGGAGATGAGCCCATCGCATGCTCACCCACTAAAATGGAGTCACTTCTTTATGACACGTGTAAAAAAGACTGCTGCATGCCCGATTGGAGGAGTGGGAGTGGGAGGCAAATGGATGTTCTGGATCTGGTATCATCTGCTCAGCGGAACCAAACGCTTTGGCGAATTACAGCGGCTCATCCCGGAAGCCAGCCGACAGATGCTGACCCAGGAGTTACGGGAATTAGAGCAGGTAGGAGTGCTACGCCGAAAAGTGTATGTACAGGTTTCTCCAAAGGTGGAGTATTCGCTTACGGAATTGGGATGGCAAGCAGAGCCGGTGGTACGCCAGCTCGAAGCCTGGGGGAGGTGGTACGGCGAGCAGGTTCATCTGGAGTTTGATTGGATGGTCTGCCTGGGAGGCAAATGGAAGTTTTGGCTCTGGTATCACTTGCTCAGTGGTCCCAAACGTTTTAGCGAGTTGCAGAAGTTGCTACCCGAGATTAGTCGGCAGGTACTCACCCTGGAACTGCGGGAATTGGAACGGATGAGAGTGCTCCACCGGCAAGCCTCTTCTGGGGAATCGACAAAGGGAGGATACGCGCTTACGGAATTGGGACGAAACTCAGAGCCGATCCTGCGTCAGTTCTATGCCTGGGGCAGGTGGATTTGTGAGCAGCTTGACCTGGACTACGTTTGGCCAGTGCTGGATGAACCAGTGGCGCGTGCGAGCTAGCAAGAAAACCGTGACCCTGGGCCTCTTCTCAGCCCAGGGTCACGGTTTTCTTGCGCATTCATCAGGTTATTTTGTCTTTTCAAACGTATAATCGAATGGTATAGAATAGATCTCCTGATGGAGTTCGCTTTCAAGCGTTGCCTGTCCGCATAGACCACTTAGTTGATCTGTGCCTGATCCAGGTAGCACCGTCAATGTCATCTTAAGCTTCCCATGATCAAACGTGCCTATTTGTTGGAAGACAAAGCTGCCCGATCTTCCATCAACGCTGCCTGTCACCTTTTCCAGCGCAATCGTGCTGCCTGTAAGATTCTTGTTCTCGGCAATGAGATATTGGATACTGCCTTCCCCTTCAATGACGCCCTCATAGCGATGAAGGATCTCCACGCGGAAGAGGTTAGTGCCTGGTACTTCTGTTTTGTCATGCCATGTTTTCCGGTTCCAGTCCTTGACTGAACGGGTGGTATTTGCTTGTGTCACGATGTTCTCTCTTCAAGATGTATTTGAACTTCATCTCCAAAAGTTCATACAGGAAATGTACAAGAGAAAGGGAACGTACACAAGTACGTAATTTTATGTGACAAAGCAGAACATCACGCCCGCGAGATGGGAAATTCATGAGCATGATACGATCTTCTCCATACATTTGCCCGCATCACTCCTTGACTCTGGTAAAGGGATCTTCAATGAGGAACAACCTTCTCCGCTTTATCTGGTAAAGTAGTAGTGGTTATACTCTGGCTGGCACTTTATAAGCAGTTGGTAAATAAGGAGATTGCATTTATGACAGGTATGGTTACTTTCAAGGTGGATGACCGCCAGGTGCCGGGTTACCTGGCGTTGCCCGAGCAAGGGACTGGCCCGGGTGTGCTTGTGTTGCATGCCTGGTGGGGACTCAATGATATCTTTAAGGGGGTCTGTGAGCGGTTGGCACAGGCAGGCTTTGTGGCCTTCGCGCCCGATCTCTACCAAGATGGCCGTGTGGCAAAGACTATTGCTGAAGCTGAGCAACTGCGCGACTCACTGGATGAGGGCAAGACATATCAGAATATTATGGGAGCCATTAGCTATCTCCAGGCGCAAGAGAAGACGCGTGGGGAGAGCATTGGTGCCATCGGCTTCTCCCTGGGTAGTGCCTGGGGACTCTTGCTGGAAGACCCGGCCACGGCGATCGTGACCTTTTATGGGCTTTCAGATGCGGAGAAGGTTACGGCTAACGCGGCCTTTCTCGGTCACTTTGCCGAACACGATGAGTATGAATCCGCCGAATACATGCAGTTCTTCGAAGAGAGCCTGCGTACCAGGGGTAAGGAGGTGAAGTTCCATCTCTATCCGGGAACACGTCACTGGTTCTTTGAGGAGGATCGCCCCGAGTATGATGCACAGGCGGCCCAGTTGGCCTGGGAGCGCACTATCAGCTTTTTAAATCAGCATTTGCAGGGATAGGGTTAATGGGGGAGCGTGTGCTTTGACCATACAGTAGCACACTTCGCGTCTTTTGTCAGTAATGCCGCTTACAGTTTATGCTGATGGCGCTCGGGTATACTCAACCAGAGGGTAGGCGAGCGCCTGCCAGTGTGTAAAGATTATTGCATGCACCAGGTAATGAGGAGTACTGACAGTATGACAACAGGTAGTGTGACACCACGCCGATTATATCTCTTTCAGCTATCGACCTCGACAGTACCTGTCGGGGCGGGGCGAACACTCTCCATGGTCTCCGGTTGTTACCTCGTGGAGCTAAGCGACGGGCGCCATATTCTGATTGATAGCGGCCTGCCAGCCGATGCGCCTTTGCCGCCAGGGATGCCGCCAGCCAAGGATGCAAAGAACGTGTTGGAGCACCTGGACGCGCTTGGCCTGCGTCCGGAGGATCTCTCAGTTGTCATTGCCACACATTTCGACGTAGATCACGCGGGCTATCACGATGCCTTTCCCCAGGCCGAGTTTATCGTCCAGCGCGCGCATTACGAACTGGCACGTAGCGGGCATCCACGCTTTGTCCAGGCCCGTCCCCACTGGGATCATCCTGCCCTGCGCTATCGCCTGCTGGACGGGGATACAGCGCTACTGCCGGGGATCACGCTCATCGAGACCAGCGGACACACGACCGGGCATCAATCGGTTCTGCTGCGCCTGCCCCAGACTGGTCCCGTGCTGCTGGCCATAGACGCCGTGGTCATGCAACGCCTCTTCACACCTGAGCGCACAGCCTGGCCCACCGATGAAGATCAGGACCAGCTACGTGCCAGCACATGCAAACTATTAGATATCGTCGAGCGTGAGCACGTCACGCTCACCATCTTCGGCCACGACGGCGAACAATGGCGCACACTCAAGAAGTCACCTGAGTATTATGAGTAATCAGCAATAAGCGGTAACATTGAGAATGCTTGTGGGGCGACGCTGGGAACGACAGTTTATGAGGGCTTGCTTTCCTTCAGCACCAGCAACCTGGCGTCCAATTGGCGTAGATAGTCTCTACCATAGTGGCCATTTTCCAGAGTGTCCAGCAGGTGCGGCGGAAGATCCTGGGTGATCTCACGGCTACAGGAGCCAGCCGCCAGGGCAATAGTCGCCACTGTATCCACATCGCCAGAGAACTCGATGCAGGTTTTAAGCAGGCTGCTCATAGATGCGCTACGGGTAAGAGCCGTAATGGCGGCCTGGACGCTCATCCATCCCTGAGACTTTACAGAACCTCGCCAGGGTGAGGACCAGCGGCCGGGTACATGTTTTTCCAGGAAGGCCCCGAGATTCTGTTTGGGGCCGAGATCATAGAGGAAATAGTGCGTCATAAGCGAGGCCGCCACTGCCGCGTTAATGCCGCTGGGCGTGTTATGTGTGAGGGAGGCCTGAAGAGTGCAGCGCTCAATCACCTGTGAGATGGATGGGTAGATGCCGAGGGGTGCGGCACGCATGGCGGCTCCGCTCTTGTCGCTAACTGGCTTGATCTCCTTAAGGAACTGCTCGCCATCATGTACTTGCTGTAAGAAGTGGTAGAAGCCCATAGCATACCCTGGGCGTGGATCGCGCTTGAAGACCTCGACGAATTTCTGCGCCAGCGCGAGTGGCTCCCAGGGGATGTTTGAAACCATTGCTTCGGCGATAGCGAGGGTCATCTGGGTGTCGTCGGTATAGGCGCCGGGGCGGATATTGTGGCGGGGATGCTGTACATAGCGGGCGAGAGTGTTGTGCTGGCGGATCATCCCTATATCCGCATATTCAAAGCCAGCCCCATAGGCATCGCCGATGGCGAGTTCAAGTAGCATCTTATGATCGCTTTCTAATATAACCGGGAAGTAGCGTTAGTTTGTGAAGGCAAGCATGCGCAAGTGTTTTTTCAGAGGAAACAATATCATGTGCATACTTGCCTGTCAACGGTAGGAGTAGGCTTATGCGGATTTTGCTTTATCGGGCCTTCGGTGCCTTTTCAGGAGAAGAATGAGGCCTCCAAGCAAGACGATAAACAGAAAAACACCTAGAATTATATATGTCCAGTAGTCACGCTCCTCGGTGATGGCGGAGGGTTGATGAGTGACGACGGGAGGGTAAGTGTTTACCATCTGTGAGGCATGAACATTATGGAAATTGATAAGGACGTCAAACGCCTCACCAGGGCGATACGCTCGGTCCTCTCCTACCCCTTCACCTGTGCCAACGAGGCGCAGAGTTTGCCCTGTGGTGAGCCAGGCATAAACTGGGCCGCTCGTAGGAGCCTGGCGCAGATCGAGCATGTAGCGTGGCGTATTTACACTACCCAGAACGCCATTGAGGCTGGTCGGATCAAAAGCTGTAATCGTATTGGCGCTCAGGTGGGTGAAGAAACCATCGTTAAAGGACCCGCTGGAGAAGGTCATGCCAACAGAGAGATAGGCAGGGCCAAGCCAGTGCCGCAGGTATGCTCCCATTGTCCCTTCGATGTCGGCATCATTCAGCGTATATTGCCTGATATCATTCGCCGTGTGATAATCATGCGCCCAGAGCACCATGCGCCCTACGCCGTGTTGCTGAAGCCAGTGGGCGTTCTCGGCCATATAGGGATCGCGTTGCGCATACCAGAAATCTGGCGCGGTTATAGGTGGCGAGGCGCGATTAGGCTCGATCACCGCGTACTGAACAACGATACGGGCATCTTGCAAAGCCTGAGCAAAGGCCTGTGCTGAGAAATGCTGTGTATACTCTGCCTGGTGGCTAAGAAGCAAGTTATAGACTTCTTGCGCATCGTCTTTATAGCGCTGCTTGTCTGCCTCATCCAGATTCGCGTATTGTCGCCGACCGCCAGTGAACTGATTATCAGCGATAAACTCCTGGTAGATCGCGTGAACCCTTTCTACCTGGGCCGGGTCAACCTGGTGCAAATAGTTGAGTACCTCGTCAACCGTTGGGCGTTCGATGCCCTGAACATCAATACCATAGAAGTGAACTTTACGGGCATGCGCTGGATCGGCGTTGTAACTACGCAACCATTCGAGCAGATCCTTGACCTCCTGCGTGCGCCAGGTAATAAAGAGATCATTATGGAGAATGCTCCAGATATCGCGTGATCCACCATTAATGTAGGCATCGACCTCCTTGCTTGTTCCCCAATCGTTCTCCATGGCGAAGGCCATAAAGCCCATATGCATCACCATATATTCAATAATGCGGGCCTTCATCGCGAAAAACTCGTGCGTACCATGTGTCTCTTCCCCCAGACCCACAACCTGCGCTGACCCAATCAACTGCTGCAAGGGCTGTAAATCGGCGTCCGACCCTCCCGGCTCCGCTCGTGAAAAGGGGACAGCGTGCTGCTGAATCCAGCCTGTTAGATCATCACTCATCGTGGCATGTGTAGGCTGTGGGTTTGCCAGCAACAGATAGAGACAGAGTAAAAAAAATACTGGGCCTCCCTGAACTGGTAAGCTTGTGGTGTGCCAGCGCTTATTCATTTTATGCCTCCTTGCTTCTTTATACGTTTACATCCCACAAAATCCTATCAATATTTATAACAATTAGTTATAAATATAAAAGCAAATGGCTATATAAAGTTGTGTAGCATGGAAACCTTTTAAAAAAGTCGCAAATCGACCTGGATTGGTCGATGTTAGCGCCTCTTGGCTGTGGGGGCGGGTCCAACGGATTGACGACTGATCAACTGGGTGGCGATCTCGACGCGTGTAGGTGTGGCTTCGGGTCGATGGTAGCGGTCAACCAGGCGACGAGTGGCGAGCAAGCCCATCTCTTTACAGTCTACCCGCATGGTTGTCAGGGCGGGAGTCAGGAGGGAGGCGGTGGGAATATCATCGAAGCCAATGACCGAGACATCTTCGGGAACGCGCAACCCCGCCTCTTGCAGGGCACGCATGGCGCCAATCGCGCTGGCATCGTTGACGCAGAAAATAGCGGTAAATAGGGGTTCGCCGCTCATCAGGAGATCGCGCAAGGCGCTCTGCACTTCCTCAACGCCGAGGGGACATTCGAGGACAAGGCGGGGATCAAAAGGGATGTCTGCCTCTTGCAAGGCCGAACGATAGCCTTCATTGCGTCGGTAAAGCGTGCGCCGGTTGACTGTGGCGGGTTTTGTGATATGGAGAATGTGGCGATGTCCTTGAGCGATGAGGTGCCGGGTGGCCTGGAGACCTCCGCCAAAGTTGTCTGGTAGAAAGGTATCGACCGGGAGGTCGCTCTGATCCACGTTGATTAGGGCAGTGGGGATGTTGAGATTGAGCAACTGCTCAACAATTTCGCGCTCATTGACGCTGATCAGCAGGGCGCCCTCGACCTGGCGCTCGCGAATCTTCTTGAGCATGAAGGCTGTACCAGCCTTGTTCTCCTCAAAAATAGAGTAGCTAAGCTGGATATCGTGCTGGCGGCACTCCCCCTCGACGCCATGGAGGATATTGGTGTTGAATGTATCCAGGTTTGAGCCCGGGTTAAAGGTGGTCGTGAAGAGGCCAATATGCTCTAAGCGCGCCGTGGACGCGGAATCGTAGTATCCCAGTTCCGTGGCGATACCCATGACGTGTTGCCGCAACTCAGGGCTGATGCCTGACACATTGTTGAGTACACGGGAGACCGTGCTGATCGAGACGCCAGCTCGCTCAGCGATATCGCGCTGGTTGACGCGCTGTAGGGGCAGGCTTTGAGAGAAAGCTCGTATTTTCATCTTCGCTCCTTGTCTTTACTTCTCGCGCCTGCGGCGCTCGCCAGGATGAATGGTGTGGTGGAGGGCCGACTGCCGAAGGCAGTCGGCCCTCCACCACACCATTCATTATTTTTGTGTATCGATTGCGATGATTATTTGCAATTTATTCTACATTGGGTTTGCTTGAATTGCAAGCGTTTTTCGAAATCATTTAGCTTTATAGGCCGATTGTTTTTGTTAAAGGCGGTTATTTTATGGCCTGAAAGGCAATTTTGGAAAGTGCTGTGAAAATTTCGCAAAAATATTGCAAAAATATCGTTGAAAAATGCGCAATAGTTTGCGTATACTTAACAGCATAGATTGGCTCTTGCAAAAATATTTGCGTGAACATCCCACCCAAAGGAGGGTTATTTCGATGTCCTTACGCCGTTTGCGCTCGTCCCATGTGGGCCTTGCACTGTTGCTCTTAATTGGTCTCATGCTGGCTGGTTGTGGTGGCCCTGACTCCTCAGCTTCGTCGGCTACCCCGGACAAACCTGTCAACCTGACCTTCTGGAACTTTAATAAGCTCCAGCAATCAACGGTCGACGCCTTCAATAAAAGCCACCCCTTGATTCATGTGACAATGAATGTCATTCCCGCGGTTCAGCTCTATCCAAAGCTTGAGGCCGCCATCAAAGCTGGCAACGCGCCAGATATTACACGTGTTGAGTACCAGATGTTGCCCACGATTGAGGCGACTGGTGGCCTGGTTGATATCTCCCAGTTTGGTGTGAGTAGCCTGAAGGATCAATTTGTTCCCTGGACCTGGAACCAGGTGTCGCGCGGCAACGCCATCTATGCCCTCCCTATGGACACCGGCCCCATGGCGCTGGCCTATCGCACAGATATTTTCCAGAAGTATCATCTCTCAGCCCCCAAAACCTGGGACGAGTTCGCGCAGGATGCCGCGACCCTGCATGCCGCCGATCCTAACCTCTATATCACAGATTTCCCAAGCAATGACGCTGGCTGGCTGGAGGCCCTGGCCTGGCAGGCTGGCGGGCGCTGGTTTAGCCCCGCCAGCGATGCCTGGAAGGTTTCCATTAATGACGCTGGTACATTGAAGGTTGCGAATTATTGGCAGAAGTTGATCGATAGCCATATAGTGGCGACCGACTCGGATGCTAGCCCGGTTTTCTCCCAAAACCAGATCAATGGCAAGGTGGCGACCATTTTGACGCCCGCCTGGAATACCAAGTACATCGCGAGCGGTGCGCCCCAGAATAGCGGCAAGTGGGGACTGGCGCCTCTGCCCCAGTGGGTCGCGGGTCAGCAGGTTTCCGCCAATATGGGCGGCTCGACCAATGCCGTAACGACCAGCTCCAAGTATCCTGAGCAGGCGGCTGAGTTCGTCAAATGGATCAGCACCAATAGTCAGGCCCTGACCGAGCAGGTAAACACGCAGAAAATCTTCCCCTCAACCAATGCGGGCCTTGCTCTCAAGCCGTTGAACTCGCTGAATACCTACTACAATCAGAATGTCGTGGACGTTTTCAAGACTGCGTCGGAGCATATTGATACCTCCTTTACCTGGGGGCCATCCATGCTCCAAACGAACGCGGACTACGCGGATATGACCAAGGATGTCGTCTCGGGCAAAGAGACGCTTGCCTCCCTGCTGAATAGCTTGCAGACAAAAACGGTAAGCTCTTTGCAGCAGCAAGGGTTTAGCGTCCAGAAGTAGTCACTAATTTGCTTGGATGCTCCCTGCCCATGCAGGAGGGCCAGGTAGTGCTTCTGAAGAGCGCACCTACCTGGCCCTCCTGCCGGGCAGGGTATTTCAAAGGATAGTGAGGGTAGGTGCGCTCTTCAGAAGCACTACCTGATCTGTTTCCCTTTCTTTCCATCATATTTACCTCTAGAACGAAGGGAGTTGTGCTATGGAAGCCCAGGTCACTGACGCCGTTGTCGCGCCCGCGACGGCGACGTTGCGCCGCCCGCAGCGCGTGCAGCGCGCATCGCGACTGCGCTCTCTTATCCCCTATCTCTTTCTCTCACCGGCCATCGTGCTTTTTCTCTTGTCTTTTGTGCTTCCCCTGGGCTATGCCGTCTGGCAGAGCCTCTTTCGGCTCCAGCGTGATGGCCTAGGCCTGGGTGCTCCCAAGCAGGTCTTTACTGGCCTGAGCAATTATCAGCATGCCTTGAGTGATCCGGTGGTCTACCAGGGACTCGGACGCGTGCTGCTGTATGGCGTGCTACAGGTGCCGGTTATGCTGGGCCTGGCTCTGCTGCTGGCCCTGTTACTGGATAGCGCGGTTATCCGCCTGCGTGCCTTCTTCCGTATCGCGTTCTTCCTGCCACATATCATTCCGGGCGTGGTGGGCGCGCTACTCTGGGCCTTCCTCTATAATCCACAGTTTAGCCCGGTGCCGCAGGCCCTGGCGGCTCTGCACCTGGGTGTGGTCAATTTCCAGAACCCGAACCTGGTGTTGTTATTAATTGGAAATATTGCTGTCTGGGCGGGCACAGGCTACCAGGTGCTGATTCTCTTCTCCAGCCTGCAAGCCGTTCCTACCAGCCTGTACGAGGCATCGCGCCTGGATGGCTGCTCTGAATGGCAGATCGCCTGGTTTATTAAGGTGCCGCTGATCTTCCCGGCGCTGGTGCTGACCGGTGTGCTTGCCATTATTGGCGCGCTGCAACTGCTGATGGAGCCTCTGCTCCTGCAAACCGTTTTGAACGGCATTACGTCGAACTTTACGCCGAATATGTATATGTACCAGACCGCGACGGGTGGCGGAAACTATTATTATGCTGCGGCCCTCTCGGTGGCTCTGGCCCTGGTAACTGGTATCTTCTCGTTCAGTGTTTTGCGGCTCGTCCGTCGGAAGGCAGGAGTATAAGAACTATGGCTTCAAATGCTCTCTCTAATCAGGTCACCATACAGCAGCGGCATTCAGGTTCACCGATCACACGCGTTGCGCTATATGTCATCGCGGGCGCGGCGACCCTCTACTTTCTCTTCCCGCTGATCTGGCTCCTGATGGCCTCGACCAAGAATAACTCAGATCTGTACACATCGTCCGCCTTCTGGTTTGCGCGCTTCAATCTTGTAACCAATCTCCAGCAGTTATGGGCCTACGATAACGGTATCTATCTCCAGTGGATGGGCAATACCTTTCTGTATGCCTTTGGTAGTGCTAGCCTCAGTATTCTGATCTCGGCCCTGGCCGGATACGCCCTGGCCAAGTTCGCCTTTCCCGGCAAGGCGCTAATTTTTAATGTGATCGTCTGCGCGGTTCTGGTACCCAGCACGGTGCTGGTGCTGCCGCTTTACCTGCTGATGAGCAGTGTACACCTGGTGAATACTTACTGGTCAGTCTTGCTGCCATCGTTGTTTAGCGCCTTTGGCATCTGGTTCTCGTATATTTACGCGGACGCCTCAATCCCCAAGGAGCTATTGGAGGCTGCGCGTATGGATGGCGCGGGCGAGCTACGCATCTTTTTCACCGTGGGCTTGCGCCTGATGTCTCCGGCGCTGGCGACCATCTTTCTGTTCCACTTTGTAGGTGTCTGGAATAGCTTCTTCCTGCCGCTGATGATGCTGAGCAATGAACATCTGTATCCCCTGTCTGTGGGCTTGTACCTCTGGAATCAAGTCGGCACAGACGCCACCTACTCTCTCACGAACCTGATGATTACGGGTTCACTGCTCGCAGCTCTGCCAATCGTGCTGAGCTTTGTGTTCCTCCAGCGTTACTGGCGGAGTGGCCTCTCTCTTGGCAGTATCGTTGGGTAGCTGCATATTCCTAGATGGAGAACCTGGTTGTGATTTCTGCTGATACACGTCCGGCTGTCGCTATGCTGGTGGACCCACAATGGCGGCAGCGCATCTTTTTACCCGCGAGCCTGGAGAGACTCTCCACGGCCGCACGCCTGATTCCAGACACAGAGGTCGCCCTCTCTGAGGAGCGCCTGCCCGAACTGCTCAACGGAGCTGTAGCCTGCCTGACGGGCTGGGGGACGCCCACGCTGACAGATGTGATCTTGGAGCAAGCACCCTCTCTGCGCCTCGTGGCACACACGGCGGGAAGCGTTCATCACCTGGTCCCTGAGACCATCTTTGAGCGCGGCGTGCGCGTGACGCATGCCGCTGCCGCCCTGGCCGAGGGGGTTGCGGAGTTCACTGTCTTACAGATCCTGCAAAGTCTGCGTCGCCTGGACCAGTTTGAGCGGCGACTGCGCGCTGGCGAGCCGTGGCATGTGCTCTCACATACGCCGGGTCATCTATTGAGTACCCAGACCGTGGGCCTGGTGGGTGCCAGCCGTATTGGGCGTGATGTTATTGGGCTCCTGCACCCCTTTGGCTGCCGCCTGCTGATGTTTGATCCCTATCTCACGCCAGAAGAAGCAAGGGAAATGGGCGTGGAGCTGTGCGAGCTGGACGACCTCTTTGCCTCCTCCGACATTGTCTCCTTGCACGCGCCCCTCTTGCCTTCCACACGAGGCATGATTACATCCAGGCATCTCGCGTTATTGCGTGATGGAGGTGTCCTGGTCAATACGGCGCGGGCTGGGCTGATTGACGAGGACGCACTGGTACGCGAACTGGTCTCTGGCCGCATCAACGCCGCTCTAGATGTCTTTGTACAGGAGCCGCTCCCCGATGAGCATCCTTTCCGCACTCTGCCCAACGTATTGATCTCGCCGCATATAGCAGCTATGACCTGCGAGACGCTCCTGAAGCAGGGCGAGATGATGATTGATGAGATATTACGCTTCCTGGCGGGCGAACCGCTGCTCTACGAGATTCACTCTGAGAAGCTCGCGATTATGGCATAATATCAAGGTCCCATCAAAAATTCAAAGAAAAAATAGGAAAAACGAGGGTGAAAAGCAAGTTTTAATTTGCTTTTCACCCTCATATGCTAAAGATATTTATGAAAGAGAGGTAGTGTTATAGTGAAAAAATATTTCTCAGATAGAGAAAGATGATTGAATATGGGTCAGAGTAGTGTCTTTCAGACTTCTCGTAGTTATCGCTGGAAAGAACTGGGATTGCTCATCATTCCAGGCTTAATCTTTCTCTTGATTACTACGCAGTTGTTTCTTGCAAATAATGTGCTCAATACAACCGATCAGCAAGCCGCTTTCACCACCAAGGTGCTGCCGCCACTGCAAGGCTTGATCCCCGCCCTGGGCTTGATCGCCGTGCTCTTTCTGGCACATCTGGTCTTTAGCATCTTCTTCTCGAAGGCGGACCAGATGCTCTTTCCGCTTGTAGGCTTGCTAGCTGGTATCGGTGTCCTGTTTGCAACGCGCGTGGGACGCGACCTCGGGATTAGCCTGGGTACACAGCAGTTGCTATGGGTGACGCTGGGCATCATCATCTGCTGCGTCACCATGGCCGTGGTGAGGAACACCGACTGGCTGGCACGCTATAAGTATAGCTGGGCGGCCATCAGTTTCCTGGCGGTTCTCCCCTCTTTGATTAAGGGTATTAGCAGTCTGCGTACCGATGCTCCCTCGCGCGACACGCTGGGACTGGGTCCCTTGCAGTTGCAGCCATCTGAGTTCTTGAAGATCAGTATCGTCATCTTCTTCGCAGGTTACCTGAGCGAGAATCGGGAGGTGCTGGCTCAGGGCTATACGCGCCTGGGGAATCTACGCCTGCCACCGATGCGCCAGTTAGCTCCACTATTGATGATGCTAGGTCTCGCACTGGTAATCTTCCTGGTAGTGAAAGAGCTTGGCCTGGCCTTGCTCATTTATTCTACCTTCCTCTCATTGACGTACCTCGCCAGTGGTCGCCTGGGCTACGTGCTTTCGGCCCTGGGGGCCTTCATTGTGTTGGGCGCCATCGGCTACTTTTTGCTGGGCTATGTACGCAACCGTTTCGCCGCCGTGAGTTTTGACGTGGTCAACTGGCAGCAATGGACTGATCAGCAGCAGACATATGCCTCCAATGGCGGCTTCCAGCTGGTGCAGGGCATTATCGCCCTCAGCAGTGGAGGACTCTTTGGCGCGGGTATCGGCCTGGGACATCCCACCTTTGTCCCCGTTATCCAGTCGGACATGGTCTTGAGCGGCCTGGGCGAGGAGATGGGCCTGATGGGCCTCT
The DNA here is from genome assembly GCF_000178855.1 of Ktedonobacter racemifer DSM 44963. Classification (GTDB taxonomy): domain Bacteria; phylum Chloroflexota; class Ktedonobacteria; order Ktedonobacterales; family Ktedonobacteraceae; genus Ktedonobacter; species Ktedonobacter racemifer. The sequence goes on from NZ_ADVG01000003.1 coordinate 1,294,469, forward strand.
TTGCCCTTATCGGCATTTACCTCCTGATCATCTATCGGGGCTATCGTATCGCCATGCAAGCCTCGGGTGTTTTTAACCAGTTGCTGGCCGCGGGCCTCACAACTATACTGGCTGTGCAGACGCTGGTCATCATGGCTGGCAATCTCAAGCTCATGCCACTGACGGGTATCCCTCTGCCCTTCCTGAGCTATGGTGGTAGCTCGATCCTGGCCAACTTTATCATTATCGGCCTGCTCCTGCGCATCTCGCATAACACAGCTATAGAGAATGGAGGGTAGTCGCGTACGCCAGTAGCGGGCCTAGTTTGAAGCCACAAAGATGCCGAAGTCCATGGTAATGGTGAGCGCCTGGTTTTGTCGCAGCAGGCGCTCTACAGCTTCCTGAGCGGCGTGCAGCTTTGCGGCGTCCTGTTGCTCCTGCTTGCTCATGCCAGAGCGAACCAGACCCAGGAGCGACTCGCGTTCATTGATTAGTAGCTGTTTCTCCAGGCGATCCAGCGTTACGTGCGTGAACCAGCGCTCAAGTTGTTGGCCCCCATTCTCGATGCTAAAGCCAAAAGGGCTGCCCAGCCAGGTGCCATAGCCAACCTGTTGCATGATCGTCCCCAACTCCGCGATGGCCCTATCTCCGATAGTTGTGGCGTAGAATTTTCCACCAGGCTTCAGCACGCGCCGCACCTCGGAGAGCGCATTAGCCAGGTTGGGAACGTGATAGAGCATAGCGTTAGCGATTACGGCATCGAAATGGTCTGCTTCATAAGGAATGGCCTGGGCGTCGATGACCTGGTATGCGAAGTGCTCACCACCTTTTTCCAAATTGCAGCGGGCCGCCTCCAGCATGCCCGGCGAGAAGTCCGAAAGCGTCACCTCCCAGGTCTGGGGTACACGATCCAGGTTCTCGCGCCAGAGAAAGCCAGGTCCACAGCCCAGTTCTAACACATGACTCTGCTCCGGGATCTGAATATGGTCAAAGATCCAGCGATACCATGAACCTTGCATAACACCCATCCGCTGCAAGGTTTCCACGCGCAGCGTGAAGTTTGTAGCGTCGCGATACTGATCTTTAAGTAGATACTCCTGATTCGCCATGTCTGACATAGGTAAAGCCCTCCACATACTAACTTCTCATCATGCCTCTACCTCCATTCTACATACAGGATGGCAGAATAATGTCCTTGCGAGGGACACAAACATCTTGTGTTCCCCATCTAACTCTGCTATTGTAGTATTTGCAAGCGTCTATGTATCCAAACCACAATAGACGCTTCTGGTGTACAGACCCTTACGCGGACTAAATATAGTGTATTGTTTCTGAATGAGACGACTGTGACAGGAGGAGATCATGGCGAGAGACACACGTGCCCCACATGAGATTCTTGAACATATCATCGAGGCGCGCGTCGCGCTCACTTCCGTCTTGTATGGCTTGAGCGAGGAGCGCTTGACGGATACCAGCGCCTTTGGTACCTGGTCGTGTAAAGAGATTATGGGCCATCTTGGGCGCTGGGAAGAGGTCTGTTACCAGGTGATTCAGGATCATCTGAAGGGAATTGAGCCAACAGAAAACTACAATGAAGAATTTCTGGCCTTCAATGATCGCTGGGAGCCTGAACTGCGTACTCTTCCACTCTCAGTGGTGGTAACCCTCTTTGAGACCGCTCACTATCGCCTCTTCGGCCTGCTTAATCGCTTACAGCCAGAGCAATGGGACATTTTTGTGCGCGGCTGGACACAGGTCTGCACCTACGGTCACTTTGAAGAACATACACACGAGATCCAGACCTGGCGCAAATCCCTTGGATGACCAATAGCCGTGTACGCCACCGTACTTAGAGGAAAAATATCGTAAGTAGAAGAAAAGGCCAGATTACTCCGGCCCCACTCCTCAGTCTTTGCCCGAGAGCAATTATACAATCACTATAAAGCCGTCTTTCACACCTCGATCACGTCTCAGGTTGGCGCGCGTTCTGTCCGTGCTTCCCATTAAGCGTTCCTCCTGATAGGGATCGTGAGATCAGGGGAAAGATGAGCTGAGGCTTGAGTTGCGGCATCGATCTCGCCGCCTTCCGCCAAAACATCCTGGAATAACTGAGCTTCATCCGCCCTGGATTCCTCTCCCAAATCATCCCTCAGACACACATTCTCAGCGCAGGCGATCACATCTTGAATCACCCGCTCATAGCGGTAGTAGGTGAGCGCGATCCAGTCAAGATCTGCCTGCCCATATCCTTGAAAAAAGGCGGGGGTTCCGGGCAAGGTCTCACTATCAGTTGGAGATTCCTTGATAAAGAGGAAATCGCGCTCTTTGGGTGCCAGCATTACCTCATCCCAGTCGATCACAAACACACGACCCGTACGATCACGGAGCAGATTGGCTGGATGGAGATCCGCATGGCAGATAACATAGGGAAGATTACGCCTGTGGAGCACCACCGCGAGCTGCTCCAGAGAGGCCACCACGGCATGGATGGTTGCCTGGTTCTCGATCCAGGAGGAGCGAAGAGCCTGCCGAGAGGTGCTTTCTCCACTGGACGCATGCAGATGTTGGGTCTCAAAAATCCGTATCCATTGAGCATAGCCCGTTGGGTCAAAGGTCTCCTTGCGCAATGACTCAAAGCCAGAGGACGGTGGGGCGACCTGGTGAATCTGTTTGAAGATAGATCCCGTCTCCTTCCACTGCTCATCAGTCATGCCCCTCCAGCTCGTCTCTCCTTCAAGAAAAGGGTACACGATTACCGTCCAATCTTCTCTCCTTGCCCATAACGCATGGTTCCTGGTGGGAAGAGGGGCAACGACTGATGTGATTCCCTGATCGCTGAGATAGGCTGGTACAAGACACCCTGGCTCGTACAGTGTTCCTGACCTTACCTTGAGCAAGTAGGAGGCTCCTTGCTCGCTCACGATCCGGTAGACACCGGCTCGGTAATCCAGGCCCAGGGGAAGAAAGTCAAGTGCCGCTGGGATCAGGTGATAGTGTTCCTGTAAACAGGCACACAGGTGCTCCGCTGAAATTCCTAGTTGTTCACGCATGGTATATTGCATCCTCTGCTCCGATTAATGTAGGAAAACGTATGCGAGCATAGCTCTCTCACATCGTTCGTTGTTGCTGCTTCATCCGTAGGTGCCTCAATGTGACCAGCACATTTTTGGTCTTACCCCGCGTCCACAGCCAAGTTTGCGTCTTCGTCCGAGCCAGTACCGGAGACGGCTTGATCAATGAGCCCGATCAAGCGGAGGGCTTCCGCCAGGATATTGAGAGAGGCGTTATAATCTCTATCCTGCTCGAATTGAGCATACGCGCAGTGCGGGTTCTGACAGAGAAACACCCGATCTGAGAGTTGCATGTCTTCCCACTTCCAGCCGCAACCGTGACAGGTTTTACTGGAAGCAAAGAAACGGTTTACTTTGATGACTTGCCCACCTCGTTGCTCCACCTTCGCCTTCAGCATGTTCAAGAGTTTGCCTAATGACGCATCCGAGAACGAACGAGCGAGCTTACGATTCTTGAGCAACCCGCTTCCGGTGGAGGTCTTCAACGCCAATGATCCCGTAGCAGTTCGCGAGCCGGGTGGTCAGCTTGTGGAGCACATCATCTCTCATGCAGGTGATTCGGTAGTGCAGGCGTGCAACCTGCCTGCGTGCTTTCTCCCGGTTTTTCGAGCCGAGTGTGCGGCGATGGAGCTGCTTGTTCGTCTGACGTAGCTTTTTGAGCGCTGTTTTGAGGAAGGCTTGGTTTTCGACTCCCTCTCCCGTACTCAAGGTTGCCAGTCGGTTCAGTCCGACATCGATGCCACAAGCAGCCTGTTTCTTCACCGGGATCACATCTGGGAGCTCGACCTGAATCGACACAAACCACCAGTCTGCTGTTTTGGTGATGCGCGCACCTGTCACGTTGCCCACAAAACGCAACTTCTCTGCCATATTCACCCAGCCGAGCTTGGGGATCCAGATCCGATGGTCTCCAAGCTCGAATTGATCGTTGGCGAGATAAAAGCTCAGTTTGCTTTTCTTCTTGCTCTTGAATGTGGGCCGACCGGTCTTTTTTTCCTGTTTCAAGCCGTCAAAATAAGCGGCCCAGGCTTTTGCCAGATCGAGGAAGGGTTGATCAGAGGCATTCTTGGTGACCTCCCACGTCCAGGGATGCTGCGCTCTCCGGATCTCATTAAACTGCTTCTTGAGCTTGAAGGCTGTAGGTTTTTCGCCAGCCTCGTATTGCCGATTCCACTCAGCGAGTGCCCAGTTCCAAACGAAGCGCGAGGTTCCTGCAGCTTTGGCAAAATAGGTTTTCTGCTCTTCTGTTGGATGGAGGCGTATCTTATGCGCGCGAATCATTGCCCACCGCTCCTGGTGTATGTCAACCCCCCTTATTTCTTCTAGTATAGAACATTTTTTCGCATGTGTCTATGCTAATGTACTTTCTGGGCATATTGCCATGCTTTGCGTCCATTCTCCTCTCTTTTTGAGAACCGTTGATAACTCTTTTCATTCGAGCCAGAGTGAAAGGTGACACCCAGGAAGTCACAATGATATCCCCGACTACAGGGGGACACGGTATCTGTAGCCCGTGTCGGCCCGCACTTCGTCGGTGAATCTGCTCCTAATGGGTACACACCAACAGAGAGCACACCCTGCGCCCTTGCTACAAGAGAGAACAAGTGGCACCGTGTGTACACACGATGGTCTCTTTCACCTGATTGGAGGAAGAAAGGTTGTAGGGAGAGGACCCGTGTGGCAAAAAAGGCACAAAGAACCCCTCAAGCAAAGAAATGTTCCCCCAAAGCCCGATTGAAAAAAGCAGCGAAAAGCAGCTAGAAGAGGGCTTTAGGGAAGGCAGCAGCAAACTTGATAGACATGTAGCCTAGTATGTATCTCCCTTTTCAAAAATGTAGTGGTGGATATTCCGGCAGGATTATACTCTCTAGTTACAAGCGTTGTCAAGAAATAGCATGGAAGAAACAGGGCTTTCAGAGCATGTTTTTGATGCCGAAAGTATTTCTGAGAAAGGCGAAATGTTATTTGAGAAATGTCAGCAACTACTGAGGCGGGATGTGGCCAGATGTTTTGAGTGATATAAGGATAGAACTGGCCCAGGCGCGTACGCTATCGCAGTAGTTGTCTATGCCTGCGGCGATGACCTGGTTGGTGGTCATGCTCCATACTACTGGAGGATCGTAGACGCCATGTGACTCGGGCGTCCCCTTGATCTTCCAGGTGCGTGCGCCTGAGTCGACCTGAGCGCCTCGCTGTTTGCGCACCTCCGTGGGGGTCGTGCCACGCTCCAAAAAGTCGGTGAGCAGGGTGAAGCCTGCGCTCAGCCCTTCTGGCGAATAGAGACTCGGGTGTTGCAGGTGATAGCAGAGCACCGTAAGGTGGTGTACCTCCCAGTTTGCCGGTTGTTCGCTTTCCCAACCCAGCATCTGGTAGAAATTCTCCTGACATGTCTGCCCCTCCTGTACTTCCGCCCCACATTCATGACAGCGTTGTATGGTCTCCATTATGCGTTCCTCCCCTTTTTCCTCCTCAGTATAGCAGATCTATCCCGCTACTGGTGGAGGTGACTTCTCGCCCAAGGGGATAAATCAGCCCGCCGTCAACGTGGGGCCTATGAGCGACGCCGCTTTGCAAAAAATGAATCACTGCCTGCCGGGTAAGGGGATGTGAAGCGCCGTAGGTGCTGAGAAATGAGGGGCCGATATTATTGACGTTTAGATTAAATGGTCCTACCAGAACTTCTTTGGAAGTTCCGTTCGAGAAGAAGAATTACAATCGAAATGTCAGAGCGGTCGTCAGGATGGAACAAGTTGAGGCAACTTTGGCGTTTTGCGGATGACTGGGAACCGCTCGGCCTTCTTCACTTCCGTCCCTTTACTGCGACCTTTCGATTTTCCGCGAGGTTGTGGTGGTTGGGCAGGGGTACCCAAACGTGGCAACAATTTGTGCATCCCGCGTCGTACCTGTTGCAGAGAAGGTGTACGCTGCTTGTTTTCCCAAGGATGTAGTTCAGGCTCAACCAGATCGCGAGCCAGCACCAGATGATTGTGAACAATGGCGACGATCTGTGTCCAGCGCTCAAACTGTTCTGGCGTGCGCAAGCGGGGCTGCTCCCACATCAATGCTTGCTTGTCAAAGCGGTAGCCATGTTCTTGCCCAAAGCGACGAGCGTAGCCCAAGCCTACCCGCGTGATATCCACCGACTCATCTCCCATCCAGACAAACCAGCTCACACGAGGGTCACGCTCTTTGTTCGTGGCATGAGGGCGCACAACACGAATGATCGTCAGATCCAGGTAGCGTGCTTGTTTGACATGCATATGCTTCCACCAAATGATTTCCACCGGGCGCTCCTTCTCATCGGTTCCGTTCCATGTACCATCTGGATCGCCATGTGTTGTAAGATCTTTTGGTTGCAGTTTCGCGCCATCTTTACGGGGACTACCTTTTTTCTTGGTTGGAGGTGGAGCCACACGATAAAAACAGCGGTTCATTTTCAGACGGCCCAAGACGCCTATTCCCAATGTGCTACAGCGACACCACAACCAGTTTGCGTCATACCCTCGATCCAACACGACAATGGTGTTTTTTGGCAACTGCGGAACCAGCAGCTTGAGCTGCGAGTAAGCGACCTCGATCGCTGTCGTATCTGATGTGATACGTTGTTGGTCCAGCTGATAGGTCCAACTACTAGGATCCTCTGCCAAAGCCACTACCGTCGAAAATTGCCAGCCAAACGTGATCGGATTCTTGCATTCTGGCAGATTATGTACGTATTGTGCTGTTCTGTCTGCCGAGGTCACTGCATCAGGGCGTGCAATTTTACTGGCATCGATTCCTATCCACTGCCATTTTTCTGGATCGGATTTCGGCAAGTAGCGTGCGAAGACTTCTCGCAGGTACTGAGCATCAATACGCCCATCTTCAAATGCCTCATACAAACTGGCCCATTTTCGTTCAAACCAGGGCGATTGCGAGAGTTCGGGAAACGATTTCGCCTGCGTCTCTGTCATCAGCGCATCAACGGTGTTGAACGGGGCATCTCTCGATCGCTGAAAACAGTCGTAGATATCATGGCGAAACTGCCTCAACATGTCAATGTCCACTCGAGTACATTCCTTGTGTAGGTGTAGGAGGTGCTCCCTGTCTTCAATCATCCATGAGACGCGCAATGAGGGTGCAGAAGAGAGGAGGTTAAGGGTAGAAGCATGCATACAACAGACCCAAGGCCAGAGCACGAGAACCTTGAGTCTATTTTACACGTGGTTTAAAAGTCTGGCGACCTTATGAAGTGAGCAATCTTATACGGCCCACGGAGGCGTACCGATCTCTTCCCCACTAGCCATGGTTGCTCGAAATCCGGCTTGGATACAGACCAGCGCTGAAGCTTTCGCACTCGTTCGATTTGCCACCGAGAGCAGAGATCGTGCAGGAACAGCCAGCGCATCACCGGCCCCCAGGTCGAACGCCTGCCCATCAATCGTTATCGTCAGCGACCCCTCCAGGATCACAAAAACTTCCTCATGGTCTAATTGATGAGGCTCACCATTAGCGCCTGCGACCGGGTCCACTTCCAGACGCCAGGTACACAACTCTGTAGATCCTCGGCCTGGAGCCAGCAACCCGAAAAAATGAACACCTGGAAGATCAAAGCGTGGGGATTCTGTCGCACGAACAATAGCCATTGTGCATTCTCCTTTTCGTTCAAAGCATCATCATGTAGAATAGGACAAACCTGACGTATGAAGAGGGATCTCTCTTGCAGGTCCATTGAAAGTATAGGAAAAAGCTCAGAGAGAAGCGTCACGAGAAAGTATGATTCGACGGGTGATTCCCTCCTGCCATGCTTTCTCTGTGAACATCACCCGCACTCATCGGTCGCAGTGAGAGACTGGCCATGCCCGGATGTTGCGGACATGTCGTAGACCCTTTATAATGGTGCAGTCTGGCTCTGCGCAATAAAGAGAGGAACGGAGATGTCGAAACTCAATGGGATGGATAGTCAGCACGCCGGAGGAGTGACGGAGAGAGCGTTCAGTTCGCCTCTTATTCAAACACGGTTACATATTCCTCCCCTGCGTGCAAAACTGGTACAGCGTCCACAACTGACTGCATCCATTGAGCAGGCTCTAGAGAGTAAGTTGTTGCTGCTTTCGGCTCCTGCCGGGTATGGGAAAACGACGCTTCTCAGTGCATGGGCGAATGAGAGTTCCTGGCCCGTTGCCTGGTTTTCGCTCGATACCGCCGACAATGATCGGACGCGATTTCTCACCTATCTCATCCATGCCTTGCAACACGTCCAGGGACAGGTGGGCAAGATCACACTGGATCGGCTTACCTCACAGCAGGCCCAGAGCACAGAAATGTTGCTCATTCCCCTTGTCAATGAATTCCTCTCTGCTCCCAGAATGGTTTTGGTACTCGATGATTATCATGTCATCGAAGAGCAGCTTATTCATGAAGCACTTCTCTTTTTGCTTGAACATCTGCCCGAGAGCCTGCGCCTTATCATTGCTACTCGGACCGATCCCCCGTTGCCCCTGGCCCGTCTGCGCGCTCGGCATCAACTGCGAGAATTGCGTACCAGTGAGCTCCGTTTTCGTCGTGAGGAGAGTGCCGCGTTTCTGACGGAGAGCATGGATCTGCAGCTGCCAGAAGAGACAATCGTCATGCTAGACGAGCGCAATCAGGGCTGGATTACCGGACTCCAACTCGCTGCCCTCTCATTACAAGGACCTACTCAACAGCCGATCAATCTCCTCACTGGAATCCATCATTTTGTCTTTGACTACCTTGCAGAAGAGGTCATGCAGCACCTTTCCACACCACTTCAGGAATTTCTCCTGAAAACATCCGTGCTGACCCATCTTCAGGCTTCCCTTTGTGAGGCAGTGACAGGGCAGGAGTCAGGCCAGCACCAGCTAGAGCAGCTCGAAAAAACCAACCTGTTTCTTACTCCACTCGACGCAGAGCGCACATGGTATCACTATCATCCCTTGTTCGCTGCGTTCCTCCAAAAACGGCTCAGCCAGAGCACTCCTGAACTCATACCTGATTTGCTTATACGCGCCTCGATCTGGTGTGAGCAGCATCACTACCCGGATGAGGCTATCCAGTATGCACTTGCAGCAAAACAGTATCTACGCGCAGCGCAATTGATGGCACGCCATGCCAGAACGCTCCTGGCAAAACGCGAACTCTCCACCCTTCTCCGCTGGATAGAAATACTCCCTATCGACATCATTCAAGCTCAGCCACAACTCTGCGTCGCCTACTGCTGGGCTTTGCTCTTCACTTTTCAATCAGAGCGCATTGTGCCCTTCCTTCAACAGGTCCAGGACATCCTTGATAAAATACCAGACAGCGAAGACAAGGTGACGCAGCAACTGCGAGGCGAAATTGCTGCCATTCAGGCCACGCAGGCCAGCCTGAAGGGAGATCTGAAGCAGACGATCGCCCGATCTCAACAGGCTCTCGCCTGGCTCCCAGCCGAAGATCTCTGGACACGTGGCACACTTGTATTCTTCCAAGGTGTTGCCTATTACGTGACAGGAAATATGCTCAAAGCCCAGCATGCCTACCAGGAGGCGCTCTCACTAAATCATAGCGCTGGCAACCATGCATTGTCACTGCTTGTTCATTGCTATCTTGCCCGCCTCTCTGTCACGGTAGGCAGATTACAGGATGCTCTCAGAATACTGGAAGCAGCCAGGGCGCAGGCGGAACAACACGACCGTCACCTCTCGTTTGAAGGTGGTTTGCTGGCAATCGAGTTGAGCAATATCTACTATCAGCAAAATGAGATGGATGCCGCTTATACCATGTTGACCAGGGGCATCGAAATAGGAAAAACGGTGGCCTCAACAGGTGTCTTGCGCGCAGGGTATACAGCGTTAGCCCGTTGGCAACAGGCCAGGGGGCAGGTGGAAGAGGTTCGGAGCCTGCTCTGGCAAATAGACCAGATGAAGCAACCAGCGAGTGTGCTCTGGATTGAGGCAGAGCTTCAGGCGTATCGGTTCCAATGGGAGATCATGCAGCACCATGAGACAGCGATAGAGCGCAGACTTGCTGAGCAAGAGATGAAAGCGCCGCCCATCTCCGTGCTCACGGAAATAACGTATCTTGCTCAGGCTCGCGTGCTCATCGCATCTGCCCACTATGACGCTGCTTTAAGCTTGCTGGAAAAACTGCTTCAACACGCAGAAGACGAACAGCGTACAGGGGGCATCATCAGCATCACAGTGCTCCAGGCGAATGCGTTCTCTGCTTGCGGCGATCGATCCGCCGCCCTCAAGGCCATCCAGAGGGCCTTATCACTCGCTGCGCCAGAGCGGTATATGCGGGTATTTCTCGATGAAGGGGAACCAATAAAAGCACTCCTCCAGCAGGCAGTGACCCATAGCATACAATCTTCCTATGTCATACAGCTCCTGCGCGCGTTTTCCGAAGCGGCCTCCCGTACTTCTCACACGCAACCGTTACTTGATCCTTTAAGTGAACGTGAGTTAGAGGTACTCCAATGTATCATGAGGGGACAATCCAACCAGACCATTGCAGATCACCTGCAGGTCTCTCTCAATACGGTAAAAACCCATATGAGTCATATCTTTGCCAAACTGCACGTCAACAGCCGAACGCAAGCGGTGGCACGTGCGAATGAACTGCAACTTATCGAAGTAAAACGAGATTCTCTCCTTTAGCAGGTACATGTTAGGGTTTTGACGTTCAGGCTCATTTTGTATGAGGCAGCTTATAGAAGGGGATGAAGCCATCTCTCATCGTGATGAAATATAAAGCGATTTCCCACCTTGCCTCATCAGAAATTAGTCTACCTAAGTTTCGCCCAAATTGACGACAGTCCAGCGAGCCAGTGCAGAGCTTGCAAAAAGCAGAGCGATACTCCATAGCTAATGAAGGAACAAAGGAGCTTTCATTAGAAAAAGGAGTATCACCATGAACGAGTCTATCACAACAACAACGAACCATTTCACTGGATGCGCCATCCTGGCCGCCATAGGAGCCAAATTGCAGCAATTGGATGTCTTGAGCCCGATCCGCAAGAGAGTGCAGATCAGGCAGAAAACCATCAAGCATACGCCTCTCGACAAGCTGATGGATGCGTTTATCAGTCTGTTGGCTGGAGCCCATGGACTGGTAGAAATCAACAGTCGGCTGCGAGCCGATCCGGGCTTGCAACGAGCCTTCGGTCGAACCTCTTGTGCTGAGCAGTCGGTGGTGCAAGAGACGCTTTCTGCCTGTGCTGAGGAAAATGTCCTTCAGTTGCATCAGGCGCTCGATGAGATCTACCGCGCTCAGAGCCAAGGCTTTCATCATGACTATCAGGCCGCTTTTCAACTCTTGGACGTGGACCTGACGGGCATGCCTTGTGGACCAAAAGCGGCGTTTGCCACGCGCGGCTATTTTGCAGGACTCTATCATCGCCGAGGGCGGCAATTGGGTCGTGTGCTGGCGACCCAGCATGAAGAAGTCGTGGTCGATCAGCTTTTTGCAGGCAATGTCCAACTGATCAAGGCTCTGCAACCGCTGGTAGAGACTGCTGAGACGACCTTGCAATTGGACGATGCCAAACGCAGACGGACCATTATCCGTGTCGATGCAGGTGCGGGAACCGAGGACGACCTCAATTGGCTGCTCTCCCGAGGCTACGAGGTCATGGCGAAAGAATACTCGGGACGACGTATCACGCGACTGTCTCAAACGGTCAAGGAATGGGTCCAGGACCCCACCTGGTCGGAACGTTCCTTTGGCTGGGTGAGCGAGGAAGCCGCTGGCTACGTCCGTCCCATGCGACGTATTGCGGTACGCTGTCGCAGAAGAGATGGCACATTTGCTTATGGCATTCTGATGTGTTCGCTCTCGATTGAGCAGGTTCTTCCCCTTCTGGGATGGGAGGCATCGCAAGCGGCTGATCCCACGGCGGTGCTCTTGGCCTATGTGACCTTTTATGATCAGCGTGGTGGAGGCATCGAAACCTCCTTCAAGGGTGATAAACAGGGATTGGGACTGACGAAACGCAATAAGAAGCGCTTTGAGGCGCAGTACATGCTGGCGCTGCTCGGCTCACTGGCTCACAACGTGGTGGTCTGGGCACGTCGCTGGCTGAACAGCCCAAAAATCCATCGTTATGGCATCTTGCGTATGGTGCGTGATGTCTTTCATGTCAGCGGTTTGCTCCGTTTCAATGCGTTGCATCAGGTGGTTGAGATCGAGCTCAATCAGGACGCTCCCCTGGCTCACTCACTCCTCTATCCCTTGCAGGAGCTGCTTGCTCCCTTCCAGATTGTTGTTATTTTGGGCGAAACTTAGGTAGTCTAAACATCAAATATTAAATACATTTTGGCGGACTAAAAGTAGTAAAATATGATAAAAAGCTTGTTTCCTGATAATAATACGCTTATACTAGATTCGTAGGAATCAGAAATTGCAACTCTTGAGGAGAGGCATTTATTCGGCTGTTAGATTTGTTTATGCGAATGTAGAGGAGTTTGTACTGATGGAGCGAGCAGAGTGGCTTAAGGCGTGCCGCCAGCGCAACGAAACGCGGATGGACACGCTTATTTCTCCTATCTATGATGAGAACTGGGGCGGCTATATCAACAAGACACACCTGCATATGCTTAACCGGCTGCTGGATGCCTCTCCGGTGGGTGGGAGCGTGCTGGACGCGGCCTGTGGCACGGGAAAATACTGGCCAGTTTTGCTGGAGCGTGGCTTTACCGTTGTGGGAGTTGACCAGTCTCGAGGGATGTTACAGCAGGCGCAAGGGAAGCATCCAGAGGTTACGGTAAGGCATATGGGTATGCAGGAACTGGATTTCGTGGATGAGTTTGATGGGATTATCTGCCTGGATGCGATGGAGAATGTCTTCCCCGAGGATTGGCCTCGCATTCTGGCTAATTTCGCCCGGGCGCTCCATCCCTATGGCTTTCTCTATTTTACAGTAGAACTGGAGAGCGAGGAGAACCTGCGTCATGCCTATGAAGAGGGGAAGAAGTTGCAACTACCACTTGCCTACGGTGAGCATGGGCATGAAGGCTATTACCACTATTACCCCAGCGATGAGCAGGTCTGCAACTGGTTTACTGAGGCTGGCTTCTCCCTGCTGAGCACCGATGAAGGGGATGGCTACCTGCATTACCTTGTAAGCAGGCAGCACTGACACTCAACTCTTCGCGCCTGCGGCGCACAGAGTAAGGGTGTGTGGGTGGGAAACGAGCAATGCTCGTTTCCCACCCACACACCCTTACTCTATGAATCGGGATAGAAGAAGTTTAGAAGGCCTCTGGAAGTAATAAATAGCCATAGGTGTTGACGCAATACACATAAATGCCTGTGCCCCTGAGCTTGCTTCGAATACGATCTATGTGTTTGTCCATCATCATACGGACCTTGGTATCCATTTTACAGTTATAGGCCATTAAGGCCAGGTTGGCGTAGGTGACCGGGTTGCCATGTCGTAGTGAGAAGAGTAAACGGTACTCAGTCGATGTCAGCACAATCGTTGTATCGCCAATTGTTACCGCCCGCCTTTCTAGATCCCATGCCATATCTTTCACTCGTCCCCCCTTTTGCTTATATGTTTCCATTGAATTAAAGTAGCGATTAGAGATTGTCATATGTAGAGTGCTTCCTTCCTAAATCGATATGGATTTGTATATATGCAACTACTCAACTCGTTACTGCACGAGGAGTTCTCAGTGCTTACGACGCTTCGTTAGGGTATGGGATGCAGAATCTCTAAAAAATAAAAGAGCAAGTTCACAGATACTATAGTACCTGATTGCTTGCTCTTTGCGCTTTGAACTACTTCACAATTTTTGGGCATTTCCCAATGGTAATGGGGTAATTAGCTCTCTTTCTTCTTCTGGCCTCCCTTTTGTTCTTCGGGAGATCTGAGTTCGCGCACTACGCGTTGTAAGTCCTTATCATGATGAAAGACGTCGGGGAGTGGTCCTTCAAAGGGGTTCCCAAACACATAGAGTTGCTCGGGGTCGGATGTCTCCTCTGTGGCCAGGTTTTTACCCTGTTCTTCTATCGTGCTACTCTCTTGAAAGAGGTCTATTAAATCGCTCTGCACATCAAAGGGATTGGCGATCTCGCTTGGTTGTGCCCGCGTTGGCGCGATGGCTTCGATTTCTGCCAGGTCGTGCTTTACTGCTGTTTGCTCTGCTGTGTCTTCGCTGCCTGATTTCTCCGTGCCTGCTTCGGATTGGAAAAATCCGAGGTCTTGTAAGACTTCTGTCTGTTCTTGCTCGTTGGCTAGCTGGGGCTCCCGCTTTCTGCGAGCAGACCTGGCGGTCCGTCGGTGTTTAGCTGTATCTTCCTCTTCTTCAAAGGGATTCTCAATCACACTTGTGCCAGGAGGCAGAAGCGGAGCTTCTTCTTCTGCCTGGGCACCTTCAGCCTCTCCAGTAGTGGGAGCCTGTTCGGGCCTCGCTTCTGGCGTGAATGAGGGGGCCTGCGTCTCCACTTCTTCCTCAAAGGGATTGACGAGCTTGAGATTGTGTTGAGGAGACTGACGCGGGGTTGGACTGGACGTGAGCAATGACCCCATTTCCTGGCTGTAGTCCTGGTTTACAGGTGTTGGTGTTGGCGGGAGAGGCTGTCTCTCCTGCTGTGTCCAGGTGCCGGATTGCATAGTCTGTGCTGGTGCTGCCTGTTGTTTATATTGCTCTGCTGAGGTGACCGGGGGTGGCGAATACAGCGGAGCGGCGGGCCACTGCTGACTATTCGCGACTGGCTGTTGTGCCTCACTCATTGGGCTGAAATATAGCTGTTCTTGCCCTGGCAGGCCGGGCTGAGCCTTACTCGATTGAGAGAGTGCAACAAGAGCCATAATTTCAGCACAAGCCAGCCTGAACCAGAGTACCCATGCCGCCAGGAGCAGAATTGACTGGAGGAATAGCCAGAAGGCAGGCAACAGCAGTGTTGCCTGCGGGTGGGACCATAAACTACTCCACTGCACACAGACGCGTGTGAACTGTACCCAGGTTGTTGGGGGCCAGCCTTCCAGGCAGAGAATGAGTATCGCCGTCACCCCAATGGGGAGGCAGCGATACACAAGTTGTTTTTGAATTGGTGTGGATGTCGGTTTTGGCCTGCTCTGTGATGCCTGCATATGATTCCTCAGTCCCTACGACTCTGGTCGATAGGCGTAAGCGATCCCTGCACTACTGTCTGCCCGTTTGGTGGCTTGCGCCCATTTTTCTGCGAGGCATGCCCATTCGCGAGGTATTCTAGCTGTTCAATGCTATCTTCAATATTGGTCGCGTGAGCCGTGCTTGCCTGTAGGGTTGTATTCGCCATTTCGGCCTCTTTGGGAGAGGCCACGACCTCCATAGGCGTCCAGTTTTTGGTGGCGAAAAGCCCCTCGCCACGCCTGGCCGCCAGCAAGAAGTTGCGCTGTCCTCGACTCAAACGGAAGGTGCGTACCACCGATTCTATGGTTGAAGAATCCTGCTTCATCAAGAACTTCATGGTCGCCATCGCCAGAATTGTCCTGCCCTCTTCCGTGCTCAGGAAGTCGTCGGAGTTCTGGGTTGTACACCAGAGGCCGCCGCCATACTTACGAATTCTCCTAGCAAACTCCGCGAGGAACTTCGCGCCTTGCGGGAACTGCATGAGTAGCCAGGCTTCATCGATCAAGATAATGGTATTGCGATCCATCGTTCCTTCGCGAGCCTGGCGCATCTTAGTCCAGAGGAACTCAGTAATGAGAAAGAGGCCAATGGGTTTCAGCGTATCATTTAACTCGCGAATATTGAAGTCGACAAAGCGATTATCCAGAATGATGCGTGTACGAGCCGGAAAGAGGTGCAGATAACGCTCAAGACGCTCGCTCAGGCCAAAAGTATCCTCGCCCACTCCGAAGCGCTGATCTCCACGTGAGGCGCTGGACATGATCACAAAGAACTCCTGCATATTGGGTGGAGTCCGATGATGGGTCGCGCTATCCATGGTGATGCCCCGGTTCTCATAGGTTTTGGTCAAGCACCTATAGAGGAAGGCTTTCTCTTTCTGGGTCAGGATACCGCTATCGGAGAGCAGTAGCTCAAGGAGACTGACCAGGTTGAGTAACTTCTCGCGGAAGAAATTGCCCTCATCGTCTTGCTCCTCCTGTTTGGTCTGGCCTGGGCGCTCGACAGCGCCATACAGATCAAAGGGATTGAGTTGTAGCGACTCGGAGGAGAGGCGTACATATTGCCCTTTGACCTGGTTGCAGAGATTGTTATATTCGGCTTCAGGGTCAATGACATAGACATTGCTCGTAGGGAGCAGGCGGCAGGCGACTGTCTTGAGGAAGAAGCTTTTGCCGGCGCCAGATTTGGCGAAGACCACCATATTGGCGTTTTCCAGCTCCTGACTATTAAAGGGATTGAGAATGATCAGGCTCCCGTTAGGGTGAATGCCGAACATGACTCCCGTATCCATGCTGATATCGCTACCAGTAAAGGGATAGAAGGTCGCGGCAGAGCCTGTGCCAAAGAGGCGCGCGCGCCCGAGTTGATTATCGCCATCAGGAAGGCAGCTTAAGAGTCCGGCGTGATGCTGCCAGTGGGCGGGCAGGGCTCTAAAATCAAGGCTGCGGATAGCCGAGATGAGGCGATTATTGCGCTCGCTCAATTCGCGACGGGTGCGTGCGCGTACCTGTACGAAAAGCGACATGGTAAAGATGCGCTCATCCCCGCGTGCCAGTTTTTCGCGCAGGGCCTCAATATCATTCAGCGCGATGGCATCTGTGGGATCGGCGGATCTGCCCTGTCGTTGCGAGGCCAGAATCGAGCCACGGAACTCCGTCGCCTTCTTGCCCAGGCGTGCCGTGACCTGCTGAGGCGAGAGGGGCGAGATATGAATGCTAAAATCGACATGTGGCTCATCGACCTGGATGATTGCATCAAGCCAGCCGGGATAGACACTACGCGGATAATTGACAAAAGCCAGAGTGCGCACAAACTCGTGGCCCATCTCGCCCGCGATGCGCACATACCAGGGAAAGACCTCGATGCTACTGGGCGCGATAAGCTCAGGAACGCTCACAAAATCAGGCACTTTCTGTTTGGCCTTTTTCTCGCGCTTCTTTCCCTTTTTGCCCTTCTTGCTTTGTGGTTCTTCCTCCCTGGCGGCCTCTTCGTTCAACTCCTCAAGCGAATAGGTCCCTGGATTGAGCGGTACCTGTTCGCGCGCTGAGCCCATCAGGTTATTTACCCCGTTCACCAGGTTATCGCTCATGGGGAACTGGCGAGCCTCTTCCGAGAGAAGGCACTGTTGGTAGAGCGCGATAATCTCTTTATCGTTCAAGCGCCGCCCAGAGAGTCCCAGGCGCTCTAACTGGCGTAAGAGTTCATCTGAGCGTAATTTGAGCTGTGTCTGGGCGTTGACCAGGGCCTCGGCCTGATTTCTGGTTATGGTGGCGTCCGCGGGAATAATAATATAGAAGTTGCGCTTCACCAGGGCGCGTTTGGATGCTAACTGGCGCACAAAGTGGGCGTGGTCATGCATGACGTCCGCGAGGTCGCCCTGGGTGTCTTCCAGTCCTCGCAGATAATTGTCGAGTTGGTGTGGCAGATTTTTGATAAGGATCTGAATAGGAAATGACAACCCATTGAGAAAGCTTTTAAAGCCCTCAATCAGCGCATCCTGATCTTCTTCAGACATCAGCGAAAAATTGACGGTTTGGATCTTGAGAATGGAACGGTACTCACGGACCTTCCTGCCGAAGCTTAAACACGCCACATCGCCCGCAGCTTCACGCAGTCGCACGAATGTCTTGATCACATTGCCGGTTCCACTTATCATCTGGCTAGGTGTCTGCGGGACCGTTAGCATAATAGGAACTCCTTGCGCTATTCGAGAAGATCTTCTTCTTCGTTTATTTGCTGCTTCGTCTTTTTCTGTGCCTCCGCCAACGCGGGGTTCTCCCTGGTATCATCATCCTCTAGAGGTTTATAGATAAAAACCCTGGGCATACCGATATAGAGGAGCCAGCACATGGCCCACTCCTCCAGCGGACGTTCCGCGATAGGAACCATCGCGATCACAAGCGCCAGCAGGGCCGGAATACAAGCGATAATGACACTTGCCACGCCCCACAAAGCACCGGGCAGCAAGGGGGAGATACTCCCCCAGAGGGAGTATCCACCCACGATGCCACACACGATGATAAGCAGTTCCCGCCCCGTTCGCCCAAATATCACCTTTGGCTGCTCATTGAGAAATGTTGGTATCTCCTCTTTCTGCATTTTGTAAACTCCAATGCAATTACTGTTGGAATGCGTTTTGGAGAAGAGTGGAGAGGCCAGCCCCTAGCAAGATAATGATCAGGCCAATAACCGCTGCCGTCAAGGCCATATTGGACATAGCCACGCGCCGATCGCTACCGAAGGAAAGTATGCGCATAATGCCCGCGCCTATTATACCGATCAGGAAGATCGTAAAGCCAAGTACATAGACAAGGCCTCTGATACTATTTGCGAAATTGACAATATCCTTATAAGGATCACCAGTTGATTTAGGATCTCCAGGTGTTGGAGGGGGGGCCAGGTGCTGGAAGGTCGAAGAAATATTGTTGAATACAGGAATAATCCCATGCACCTGATTCAAAACCAGGTGCGGATCAATCATCAGCTGGGTGATGTGAAGCAAGAACATAAGCTCGTCGTCCCTTTCTCTTTGATGAGTAATACCCTACCGTTGCATCTTAACTTCTATATGGGCAAAAATCAATCTACCAGCGCATATTAGCCATATAGAAGCTAAGATTCTATGAAATACGTAACAAATTACAAGAATTTGTATCTACTCAGGACTTCTCGCCACTGCGTGGCTCGCTGGGGTCAGGGTGTGTGGTGCTGGAGCTGGCGGAGCCAGCTCCAGCACCACACACCCTGACCCGCTGATACGTCGCAGACGCTGGGAACACCTCATAACTCACGCCTCTCCATTGGGCATAAACTGTCTATAGGGAGGAGGATTTCCATTCGTATATGTTGCCCAGGGTGTAAAGCTTGTGCCATTGTTGCTGATGCGATAACCCTGCTCAAAGGCGCATTTGGGATCAAAGGCGCAGGCATCGCTTACTTCGCTGTGCCAGTGGTTATTGATCTGGATGATGCCTCTATCCAGGGAATGATATTGATCAGTGTTTGTCAGACAGTTCTTGGGATTGAGGCCACTCTCGGCATGCGCGATAGCTACGATGACCAGGAGCGAGTGCCCGGTAAAGCCCGCCTGTGATGCCAGGGCAGTTGCCTGATCGTTTGTTAGTGGTGTCGCGTTTTTGTCGCAACTTGCGCCTCCCGTTGGTGTGTAGGCGGCGTGGAAGGGGTCCCCCCATTGCTGACTCAGGGCCTTGTTATGAATAAAGCCTTCAATTGTAAATGAACTCCATCCAGACTGCATCAAGCCAGAGGAATTGATCGACCAGCGCATAAAGGTCAGGTGTTCAGAGGCATTCTGGGTATAGTTATTGGGGGCATTGCCTTGCACCATATACACGTAGCCACTTTTCCCGCCCTGGGGGGGATCGACGCCTGCCACCATGGCGATATGCCCGGCGGGATTGGGACCCGCGAGCACGACCAGGTCGCCAGGGGAGGGCATACCCGTGCCATTAGGAATATAATTCCAGCCACGACTTTCATAGGGGGCGCGATTCGTCCAGTATTCGTGTGCCGTTGGCTGTGCTGGAAGATCGACGCCTGCCATCAGAAAGGTCGTGTGGATGAAATAGGCACACTGCATGGGATCAAAGTCCGCTTCATCCGGTATTGAACCGCCCCCCTCCTGCTTCAACCTGTTTATCACGACCTGCATCACCGGGTTGCTGCGGTCAACGACATTGAGGCTGCCGTTTGCGTTCTCTTTCAAGACGCGCTCGATGGCGACGCCCACCAGCACCGCGTTCTTAGAATTGATCATCTGCATCAGGTCGCCATCGAGTGTGCCGCTAGAGGCCGTGGTCGTAGGTGGGTTCATCTCGCTATCATAGCTAGCCTTCATATTGGCGGTCCACCAGCCTCCAATGCCTCCCAGGAGGAAGAGGCTACCTACGATAAAGGCGAACATGTGCAGGCCCAGCGTGGTTACGACGCCTCCAAATGAGCCCAGTATGCCTCCGCCTCCACCCAGACCCCCCAGTCCCAGGGCGCTGCTACCTCTAACTTTACTCATAGGTTCCTTCCTCTGGTTCCCTTTCTAACGAGCTGCCCCAGCGATGGATACCGCGCTGGACGCCACCTGAGTAATCATCTGGAATTGTGTGATCTGCATAGCGATAGTTGCGCCTACAGCCTGACCCATCATCTGCCCGGCTGATGTCAAGGTACGCATCGGGGCATTGCCTATGAGCGAGGGAATACGCGCGACGAACCAGAGACAGGCGATGCGCATAATATCCCTTAGCGTCCCGTCCGACAGGTTGCCGATGATATGATTAGGATCACCACCCACAAAGGCCAGCATGTTTCCCAATAAGACCTGGATCACAATCAGGGCTACCACCATCAGGAATTGCACCATGACCGTCGAGATAAAGCCCTGGAGCCAGAGGCGTGCCACGGGTTGCCCTACCTTGCCGGGTAAGGCCCAACAGACAATGCCAAGCGGCGCCGTAATGATATACAGGTTAATGAAGAAGAGGCGGATGATCATCTGCGCCAGAAACATCAAGGCCAGGATTTTAGCCACTATTTGCGTGGCATCGCCCAGGCTTTGCAGGTTGTCAAAGAGACTGGTGAAGTCTAATTTATCAGGTACAAGCTGAAAGGTTGTGCCAGTGGCGTCATTCTCACACGAGTAAATAATCGCGTCTCCTATGTAGTCAGGGCCAGACTGCGGGTCAGGACCCCTTGCTCCCCCAAAGAAAAGGTAGGATATGGCTACGTTGTATTGCAATCGAGATGTAAAAAAAGGATCAGGAAGAGTACGCGTATATTTAAAATCATCTTTCAGAATTCGATCTATTTCGTCATTCATCTGTTGCCAGTCTTGGTACCACTTCAACGGCTGGACTCCCATAGTGGCAATGTCGGATTTCATCGTGCCCGACATTTTATTGAGATCAGCCTGATCTTGAGGATTTATGCTCTCCCCATGCGCGTCGGTTTGCAACTTCATCCAACGGACAACGGAATCGAGATACATATAGAGTGGAGCACCATCGCCATTGCCAAAGAGTTTATCGCGACGGGTCCTATCGAAATTGATCTGATATACTTGACAGATCATATCCTGGTTAAATTGCTTTACATCAATGCTTGTTGAACTTGCACCACTGCCTTGGGGCGCATCCGGACCTGGCCACTTTTTTGCTGCATCCTGCCAGGTCACATTGGTCTGAGATTCATAGGTATGCTCATCAGTCTGAAACGCGCTGGGAAAAAAGAGGTGCAAGGTATAGAGCTTCTTATCTCCAGCGCCAAAGCCAGAGGCAGAGCGATGAATATTGGGATTGGTTTGCGCGAATGTATAGATGCCTTCGACCATGTTATTGTTGAGCCCGATCATCATGGTCATAAATACCAGGCTGATGTGTGCCACGATGATCGCAAGCAAGATGCCAGGTAAGTTCTCAATCGCGCTTGCATAGCGAAAGACACTGCCCGCGAAGATCACTCTCAACCCATTGAGGGCAATAATAAGCGCGAGCAGCATGTCCACAAAAAAGAGCATCAGGCCCCAGAGATTTCTGACACTACCGTTGTCAATCGTGATATCAGCAGGTGTGAAAAAGAAGAGAGCATTCCCTTTCGAGATAGGATTCTGGATCTTGCCATCGCCCGTGTAGGTACCCGAGCCACTGGTCCCCTCCAGGCATTGGTTTTTCTGCTCCTGCGTGGCGTTAGGATCGCTACAGGGGTCGCCCTGTAGCTGGAAGTGGAAGGCTCGCTCAAGAGGGCTGGCAATGGTGTTTATGCCCATAATAGGGCCCGGCAGGTGCATATGTGGCGCAACGGTAGCAACAGTGACCTGGAATGTAGGGAGCAGCCTGAGCATAAGCATCATGCTATTCACTGTTAACACAATACCTGCCAGTGCCAGATACTGCCACCAGCGCTTCGGCGGCTGCCCGCGTTTAAAAGGCCACATTTTCTTTATCTTTAGCATATGTAATTCTCTTTTCATCCTAGCGGGCAAATGAGGCGACGACTCCAACTGCGCTGGTAACGGCTTGCATGACCATTTGCGCACGCGCTACCTGTGCTTGCATTGTTGTTACGGCTACCTGTCCCAGCATCTCTCCCGCCGCTCCCATGATTTGCATGGGAGCGTTACCAAAGAGCGAGGGAATACGCATGACAAACCAGAGACAGGCGATGCGCATGAGTTCACTCAACGTACTGTTTGACAGGTTACCTATGGGATGGTTGGGATCGCTTCCGACAAAGTTCAGCACATTCCCTAATAAGACCTGGATCACGATCAAAGCTACCACCATGACAAATTGCACCATGACCGTCGAGAGAAATCCCTGCAACCAGAGCCGGGTTATCGATTGCCCTATCTTACCCGGCAAGGCCCAGCAAGCGATGCCGAGTGGAGCTGTAACGATATACAGATTAATGAAAAAGAGGCGCACGATCATCATTCCCAACAACATCAAGGCCAGCAGCTTGCTAAAGAACGATACACCGCTTACGAGATCCTGTATATTTTTAAAAAGATCCTTAAAGTTCAGATCATCTGGCACCAGTTGAAAGGTATTACCTGTGGCATCGTGCTGGCAGCTATACTCAAGCATGTCGCCTTCGTGTGGTGGGACGCCTTGCAGGAGCTTATGAATGTTCGCGCGAAGTATGGCTTCACCGCCACGCCCCTGGCCATCATCTCCCAGGCGGAACTTCTCGGTCTGCGGTATATCCTGGCCATATTGATTCCAGGCATCGTCCATCTGCTTATCCCAGGAGTCCTGGGTCGAGGTCCCCACAAAGGCATCGTTATACCAGGCCAGGCGATCACTCCCGCTGCTAAGCTTCTCCATGTCTCTATCGATACCAGCCAATATATTATCGAGCTCTATCTGCACATTATCAGGAACTTTCTTGCCATCATATTGCTTTAAATCATCATTGCGCTGTTTAAAAAGGTTGTATAAACCACCATTGTGATAGTCCCCATTGGGACCAAATATTTCCAGCCTTAAATTACTATCAAAGTTGGTCCATTCCCAGGTACAAACTAGGTCTTGAAACTGCTTTATGTCTTGATCCGTCTGAGGCGTTCCCCACTGCTTTGCAGCTTCTTGCGGAGTAAGATTGGGATTCCCATTGAAGCTTGATCCCATATGCTCGTTGTATGAGGGGAATAGCACATGCAGGTACAGATCCTGCGTCTTCCCACCATCTTTAAAGCCCGAGGGCGAGCGATGGATGGCAGGATTATTCTGCGCAAAGTTATAGATGCCCTGTGTCATTGCATTGCCGGCTGTGAGCATGGCGAGCATAAAGGCGAGACTGATATGCGCGGCAATAATGGCCAGGAGCACGCCTGGAAGACTCTCAATTGCCTGGGCATAGCGAAAATTAGTTCCCGCCATAAGGACGTACAGTCCATTCAGCATCAACACAAGCACAAGCAAAATATCCACAATACTCAGGGACGCGCCCCAGAGCAGGTTTATCTGTGGATTGGCAATGCTGACTTCGTAGGGCGTAACGAAGAAGAGCAGGCTACTTTTTGAGATTGGGTTCTGAATTTTAGGGTTTTGCTGTGTATAGGTATTTCTCCCTTTAATGCCATCCAGGCATTGCTGGAGCTGTTGAATAGATGTCCTGCAGGCCTGCGCGAGATCGTTGCACTGGACTGCGGTGGGATCATTATTACAGTGCTCGACGACATTCTGTACGCATTGAGCATACTGGGTGGCGTCCTGCACACCCCCACAGGGATCGGCCTGCGCTTGCGTGTTGCCATGGGATAGTAATTGCTCAAGGGGAGCCGTCAGGGCAGCCAGTCCCGTAAGATGAGCCTGCTTCCCGGTAGAAACTAAAGATACCGAATGCGAAGAGAAGATCAGAGTTCCCAGGATCATATTGACCACGACTAGTGCGATGACAAGGTCAAGGAAATGCCACCAGCGCCGCCGTCGCGGTTTCATGCCAGGCAAGAGCATTCGTTTTATGTTCATAAGCATTTCTCGTTGTCGTTCTTCTCTTTGCATGTGTAGTTACATTAGCGGGCGGCGGCAGCTATAGAGACACCGCTTGATACCGACTGCATGACAAATTGAGCCTCCGCGATCTGAATAGCTATCGTTGCGCTAACGGCCTGGGCCATGGCCTGTCCCGCCATTGTCATAGTGCGCATGGGCGCGGTCCCCAATAGCGAGGGAATGCGTATAAGAAACCAGAAAAAGCACAGGCACATTAGCTTTAAGAGTGTAAAGACGTCGAGTTGCCCAGGCCCATAATCCATACGATCCGATGTAGTAAGCGGTGTAGCGACGAAATGCAGTATAGCGCCTGCCATCATTTGCATCACAATCAGAGCAACCACCATCACAAACTGCACCATAACCGTTGAAATAAAGCCTTTGAGCCACAAATTTGTTACCGATTGGCCGACCTTGCCCGGCAAGGCCCAGCAGGCCAGGCCAAGTGGCGCGGTAACGATATAGAAAATAATAAAGAACAGGCGAATGATCATCTGGGCCATAAGCATGAGAGCCATCACCTTCAGGATTATCTTTAGCCCATTTGATAAGTCCTGTAGATTGTCAAAGAGATCGGTAAAATTAAGATCCTTTTGTATCATGATGCTTCTTACGATCGCATCGGTCGGGAGATTTTTGCAGTAATAGGTTCCAAACCAGTGGTGGCTCTTGAAAAACTCCGTTACCTGCTCATCCCAGAAGTCGGTATATGGACAGTCTTTTTTCAGACTATCAGGAAGGTTATCGTATTCAGGGGTACCGTGAAGCCCTTTGCCAATGACGATATTGACTGTGTATGGGTTTTTCCCTTCGCTCGTGGCTACCCCATCACTTTGAAAGATGTATGTGCTCGACCATTGGTAGGTATCATAAACCAGAATATTATTCAGGCCCAGAAAGGCCATGACAAAGGTTATGCTGAGGTGGGCCGCGATAATTGCGAGGAAGATGCCAGGTAACTCCTCAACAGCCTTGTCAAAGCGGAAAACAATGCCCGAGAAGATGACTCTGATACCATTGAGCATGAGAACTAGCACAATAAAGGCATCGACAATTATCAGGATGCCTTTCCAGAGCTCGCGCACCTGGGTGTTATCAACAGTGTATTTATAGGGTGTATAGAAAAATAAGGCGCTGCTATCGGAGATGGGATTCAGAACAGGCGATTGGTATTGCGGGTCCCGCTTCGTATTTTTGTATGTATCCCCATCATCATTAAAGACACCCTCCAGGCAGCTTCCATCCAGGTGCTCCGCATTCGTGCACGCTGGATTGTCGGTGGACGACTGCGGCGTATTTACGTTCTGGGTATTATGAGGTATGGCTGGAATAGCCAGGCTCGTCTGACTGCCTTGCTTCTTTTGCGGAGCGGTCCCCGAGGAGGACGCAACATGTGTTCGAGGCAGCAGAAAAATGAGGAGCAGTACAATATTGAAGATAATGAATACAATGATGAGATCAAGATAAGCAAGCCAGCGACGCTTTTTTCGTGGCTCTGCTTTTGACTCTGGCGTACCCTTTTTCTTTATTCTCATAACGCGCCCTAATTCAACTTAATTCCGATTTTACATCATTGCATGTATGTAAGCACATTAGGAAGAAGAATAGCAATCTTTGGCCCCTATCTGGCTATTCTGGTATACATTCACGAATAGTACTGGATATGTAGAATGGCCAAATTAGGTTAGAATCGCGATAACCATACACATATGACTGTGTATTAGCTAAATGATAGAAGAAATTGCTGCGAACAGGTAGGGGTAAATGGGGACAAAAAGTTTCCCTATTTATACCTATCAAAAACAAGGTTTTTATGCTATTCTGGCAATTGTATAGGTACAAGATGCTTTTGTTTGGCGAGATAAACTTCTTTCTGAAAGGGGAGTGTACTCAGGACTTCTCGCCACTACGTGGCTCGCTGGGTCAGCGAAGCGCCGCAGGCGCTGAGAATACCTCATCAAGAGAGAAACTGAGTAGTTACATGAAAGGTTGCTTCTATGGTTCCCGGATTTGATGTTGAGTCATTGAATAAGCTAGGGAAGCTCATTGCCGGGCTTGAACGATATAATTTAGAGGGGGCCGCGCCAGAGACTTTTGATGCAATAGACTTACTGGAAGAGGGTGAGCAGGCTTTCTTCAAAATAAAGGGTCTGACTGACTTTTGGAGTCAGAACAAGGAGATGGATTTCGCGCACCATGTGGTGGATATCGTCATAGGGGCCCATCACCAGCGACATGCCGATCTAACCTTTCTTTTGTTGGGGACGGGGACAAAACTGGCCGTGTATATATCATTAGGAACCGAGAAGACAACCAGAAGTATCCTTGAAGGCGTCTTTCCTGGAATTGTGTTAGAGCCAGTGGCTACGCAGGACCTGGTGGCTTTACTGCGCTTCCCTTTTAAAGCCCAGGGATTGCTGACAGGTATACCGAGCCGGAAGGCGTTCGATCCTAACCGCCCCTCCGTCCAGAGTGAACAGGATGGGCAACAGGTTAGCCACAATGTGAATGGCAGCAAAGATCAGGCGCAAATGGAGCGCGTCATTCGGGGTATGCATGGCGCGAACTGGGCGTATATGGTCCAGGCTCACCCACGGCCCCGGCAGAAGGTTGTCGAGGAGCGCATGCGCACCGTCGATCTGCTGACCCAGATCACGACGCGCTCACATGTCCAGTGGTCATCCACAAAGCAAGAGAACCAGCAATTTACCTCCATTGATTCGGGGGGGCAGACGAAAAGCTTTAGTGGTGATATGATCAACTACCGGGCCCAATACCTCAAAAAATTGCTAGAGCGCGAGCTTGAGCGCCTGGACCAGGCGGCCGCTGCTGGCCAGTGGATAGTCCATACCTACTTTGGGGCCAGCACAGCCGATGACGCGCAGCGCCTTGCCTCGCTCTTGTTGGGGACACTGGCTGGTACTGATTCGCGTCCAGAGCCACTGCGCGCCTCTATATGTGAGAAATATGGGGCTTCTCTTGAGGAGTACTATACCTTCCTCAGTTCACAGGAGGTCGCGACGCTGATCCAGTTACCACGTGAAGAGGTGCCAGGATATGCGATCCACGATTATGTCAAATTCGATGTCGATTTTGACACGCCAGAGGGTGGCAATTTGCCCCTCGGCAAAATTCGCCATAATGGTCATGATTCGCAGGAGACTTTCGATATTTCCCTGGATGCTTTAACCAAGCACGCGGTCGTCATCGGTGTCACAGGTAGCGGTAAAACAACCACAGTGATGAATCTCCTCGACCAGGTGATCGAGGCACGCAAACCATTTCTGGTCATTGAGCCGGCGAAAACCGAGTATCGCTCCTTACGCAATGCTTTGATGGATCGAGCCGATATCCGCATCTATACGCTCGGTAATGAGATGGTGGCACCGTTTCGCCTCAATCCTTTCGAATTCGAGGTAACGGATGAACCTGGAAGTGGTGCCCTGATGACGCATATCGATTTTCTGAAGGCGGTCTTTACTGCGGCCTTCCCCATGTATGCGCCCTTGCCCCAGGTGTTAGAGACCGCGATCTACGAAATTTATGAAGATAAAGGCTGGGATGTTACCAGTGGCACCAACAGGCGCTTAACCAGGTGGACGGAGCGCCAGAAGTATCCAATCTTCCCCACGCTGGCCGATCTCGACCGCAAGGCCCAGGTTGTCGCGGACCGCCTCCAGTACAATCCCGAGGCGGACGCGCATATTAAAGCCTCGCTCAAAGCGCGTATCGGCTCGTTGCGTATTGGTGCGAAGGGGCTCATGCTCGATTGCGCGCGTGGTATTCCCATGGCTGAACTCCTGGCGCGGCCAACGATCCTTGAACTTGAACGGATCGGCAACGACGATGAGAAGACCTTTATTATGGGCCTCTTGCTCTCCAAATTATACGAATATCGTCGCCTCCAGGCGGATACGGCTACTGATGAGAATAAGTTGACCGGACATGAGTTACGCCACCTGATTGTCTTCGAGGAGGCTCACCGCCTACTCCAGAATACTGGCCCTGTCATGCCCTCCAATCCCGATTCGGCCAACCCCCGCGCCCAGGCCGTCGAGGTCTTTACCAACATGCTCTCTGAGATCCGCGCGTACGGACAGGGCGTGCTGGTCGCGGAGCAGATACCCAGCAAGCTCGCGCCCGATGTGTTGAAAAACACCAATCTAAAGATCGCGCACCGCTTGATTGCGCAGGATGACCGGCAAAGCGTGGCCCAGACGATGAATTTGAATCCGTCCCAGCAGATGCACCTGGGTGTGCTCACTCCCGGCCAGGCCGTGGTTTACGCGGAGGGCGCGGATCACTCCTACCTGGTGCGCATGGAGAACTACAAGCGCAATTTGCAACCTTTATCTGACGCTGAGTTAAAGCGTGCCGGCCGCACGTACGCCTCGGTCAAGGCGTTTCAGGCCATCATGGATTATGATACCTACCACATTCCAACGACTCTGATGGGAGGGCCAAATCCTACCCTCTACCAGGCCGCTACGAAACTGCTAGATATGGAGCAGAACCAGTGGTTCTGGGCTAATCTTTTGCTACGTCTCGTTGTGCAGCCCGAGGGCGTAATGACTGCGCTATTACGCTTTACCGAGAGTATTGAGACTGAAATGGCCTATCTCTCCACTGAGCAGCAAGATGAACTCTTGCGCATGGTACTTGTCCAGGGATGCGCGCAGTTAATCCAAACGCGAGGCGCCAGATTTGGCTGGCCGTATCCTCTAACAGAAGAATTACGTACGGCGCTCACCTATGGACTCGCGCATATGTCCTATACCTATCAGATGGCAAACGCGGAGGGCACCTCTCACACTGAAGAAAGTTTACAGCAGCTCCAGGCGATGTTTGAGCAGGCAGGGGAGTATCTGGAGCGATTTATCAGTAGATATAGTCAGCTCTCGCAGCGCAGGCATGGACCTTTTAACGGATGTGTTCATTGCCAGGCCAAATGCCTGTATCGCAGTGATGTAAATACCCTATTGACCCCCAAAGATATGCAGTGGCTTCTGGGAGAGCTTCTAAATGATGCGTATACAACAACAGAAGAGCGATACGAGGCTGTTATGCAGACTGCTATCAGGCTCGTTCAAGGCTGGTTAGCAAGCGAGGAAGCTAGTTCTACTCAATTTGGCGTTGGCTATTGCGCGGTTTTGCATACTATTGCCAATGCCGACATGAGTGAGTATGAACGCGTAGCAGCCAGCGACGGATTACAGTCATACTTTACAAATCAGAATAATCAGGAGGCGGAATAAGAATCCCTACAATTCACCTGAGTTTTGGCGGCTGCACTATCTTACTGTTAATTATAAGGACAATAGACTTCGTTGCTCAACAAATAAGAACTTGCTTGTGGTTTTAGTAACCTCTTACGTGGAAACCAATGTCACTATCGCGGCCGGCTAGTGCTCCCGCTTGCAGGTTTCCGCATAGGCAGGAAAAGGAGATTGAGTGCAATGCGATCTATTAGAATAAAGACACCATCTACGCCCAAAATACCTAGCTCACTCAGGAAATCATCGGCCCCTACCAGGATGCCAACTCCCACCAGGCCATCCTCGTCCGGGGCTAAGCCACCTGCCAGCTCAACTCCTCCTGGTGTGAATCCGCCTAAAGCAGGGAATCCTACACCGAGTGTAGGAGGGAAATTTGGAAATATCAAAGTTTCTAGTCAATCGGGCATCCATGTTAAAGGCAATCAAAATCGAATAGAGGTCTCTGGTTCGGGTCATGTGTTTGGCAATGTCACTGTTAATAATCCCAATGGGTCTGCCGCTACACCGCCTGCGTCAGCAACCAGCCCAGCAACCGGCTCTAAGGCACCTACGTCAGCAAGCAATCCAACAGGTAGCTCTAAGCCACCTGCGTCAGCAAGCAATCCGAGTCCGACAGGTAGCCAGCCTGGGTCCGGAGACAAGCAAGTTTGGTCACCGACCAGTCAGGCAGCAGCTGGTCCTACATCAGGAGCTAAGGCACCTACCAGTGCAGCACCTGCTGGTGTGAATCTGACTAAGGCAGGGAATCCTACACCGAGTGTAGGAGGGAAATTTGGAAATATCAAAATTTCTAATCAATCGGGCATCCATGTTAAAGGCAATCAAAATCAGATACAGGTCTCTGGTTCGGGTCATGTGTTTGGCAATGTCACTATTAATAATCACAATAGTCCTGCCGCTGCGCCAGGAGATGGTGCTAAAGGCAAGACTAATTGGGGCGCCGTTTTGGAAAAGGCGGTAAAGGCTGGCCAGGATATAGCAAATTCTGGGTTGAATGTTATGGAAAAAACGTATAAAGGAGCGATTGATGTCGCCCGGACCGCGAGCTAAGATCTCTATCCAGGCGTCATAAAGTCCTTTTTCCTTTCAAAAGTGGTCTGTTTGTGGGAAAATAGATAAGAGTAGCTAACTACTTCTATTTTCCCTCAAAATGTGGCGTTGAGCCTGCTCTATGAGAGATAGAGGGAAGGGACGAACCTTAACTGGCAAGGAGGCGAAGTCGTGCCGTTGATAAAGTGTGATACGTGTGGTTATCGTAATAAGCTCTCTGTTGAGGCACAAGTATGCACCAATTGTGGTTCACCCCTGTCATCTGAGCAGCTAGCGGTACAGTTTTTTGAACCGGGTCTGCTTGTAACGCAAGAGGAGGATTATCCAGAAGCTAGATCGATACAACCGTCAAAGCACTCCGCTTCAACGCAGCCGCTCCTGCCACTGCCAGCAACTCAATCCCCGCAGCCTCCTATGATACTTAAGGAGATTACCGCGCTCGAACCCCGCCAGGAGTTGTCTCCCTACTCGGTCGCAGACCAGTCCCTGGCTCCCTATGAGAGTTCCTCAAGAGATATGTTTACCATTGTACGTGAGGAGCGAGGGCTGCAATCTCCTACTTCTTCACAGGCTCCATGGCAGGCTGATAAGCTGCCTACGGGTTTCCCTCACAGGCCGCCAGAACTCTGGGGCAAGGTGGTACTGGTACAATCACAGCTGGAGAATCCGCCTCTAGCTGGTTTAGGCTTCTTTCTACGCCTGCTACGCGATGTTCTCTGGCCCGTTCCGAATGAGGTACGCGCTAAGGAACAAGAAAAAATTATGATAACGACGATACGTGTGCGTGGAGAGAATGGTCAGCCACAGGATGCGCGTATACATGGCTATCTGCGTGGCGCCAATGTCTCACTGGGAGATACTATCTCCATCTGGGGAAAAAGAAGGCGTAGAGGGGCCATCTATATACGGAAAGCCTATAACCATACGGTCCAGGGGGCTGTCTCGACTTCGGCGATGATAGAGTCCGGCCAATTCTTTCTCTTGCTTATCATTGTGACTATTGTTGGTCTCCTGACCCTTTCCTGGCTCCAGGTACCTATTCCATTTTTGCCACATTTGTCATTACCATCCCTGCCTGGACAATGAGGATCTAGCTTATGTCATCTCTATTTATTCAAGATACATTTGATACGGCTCGTCTGACTGCTTACTATCGCGCCTTAGAAACGGAGCGCCCTGGCGGTCTCTTTAAGGACGAGTATGCCAGGCAACTGGCGGGTGAGCGTGGAGCCGAGGTTATGCACTCTCTGCCCCGTGGCGAGCAGGAGAAATGGTCGCTGGTTGTACGTACACATGTGTATGACGAAATCATCCAGCGTATCATCGAGCAGGAAGAGATCGACACGGTCGTCAACCTGGCCGCTGGCCTGGATACGAGACCGTATCGCCTTTCGCTACCGCCCTCGCTACGCTGGATCGAGGTCGATCATAGCGATGTGATAGCCTATAAAGAGGCGCAACTGGAGGGGAAAGAGTCGCATTGTGCCCTGGAACGCATCGCGCTCGATATTACTGATCACCAGGCACGCAAAACTTTTCTCCAACGTGTCAACCAGGACGCTAAGCGAGCGCTCATTTTAACTGAGGGACTACTCATCTACTTATATCCTGAGCAGGTTGTGGCTCTGGCGAAAGATATCCAGGAGTGTGAGCATCTCGGCTGGTGGTTGACCGAGTATGTCTCACCCTTTGCCCTCAAACGCGATGATGCTTACTGGAATACCTTCGTGGCTGATAGCGTCAAGACGCGTTTCGCCCCCGAAGGCGGTTTGGCCTTCTTTCAGCGCTTTGGCTGGCAGTCTGAAGAGTTTCATGGGCCACTGCAAGAAATCCTGAGATTGCGCCTGCCTATCAAGATCAACTGGTTTATGCGCGTGCTACTCTTCTTAGGCGGCAAGAAGCCTGATCCAGCCGCAGGTGGCTTTGTCTTACTCAAACGCACGGTAGAGGAAAGCACGGTAGATGTGCCATCCCAGGAGCCAGAAAAAGAGGATGTGAAATGAGTAGATATCGAGATGAGGAGCAAGACGATGAGCAGCACCAGGCGAATCTTAAACTCTGGCTGTGGCTGCTGATTATCCTCTGCCTGGCCAGTCTGGGTTCGCTCTTGCTGGCACCGCATTTTATTCCCGGCCTTTAAGACCTGGGAAGACCTGAGAGGCCCTACGGTGCCTGCCCTATATGATGGTGAGATACAAGTTGGCAACTTGTATCTCACCATCATATCCCTCCCTTCCTTTAGCGATTTACGACGGGGCTATTTACTGCTCATACATATGGGGTTGAGGGTCTTTCGCGCCTGCGGCGCTCAAGGATAAGGGGATGTGCGTGGAAAACGGCTTTGCCGTTTTCCACGCACATCCCCTTATCCTCGGCTCGCGTAGCGAGCCGAGGCAGGAAGCAGAAGAGAATTAAATAGCCCTGGATTTATGAGGTATTTCATAGTATGTATGAATCATATATGTGATATTTTAAATAAAGGTGTGTACCAGCTAGTATAAGATGGGGGTAGCGGTAGGCATAGAAAGGAATCGACTCTTATGGATACAGCAAAAGATCCATTTCTAGGGAGAAAAATTCGCGGGTATCGCCTGGAAGAGCTGCGTAACCGTGGAAATATGACTGCAACATATCATGCTCGTACGCGTGAACTCTGGCTGGTTCCCGAACTATTCATCACCATTTTTCTCCTTCCTCAAGCGCTTCCACACAGTACGAGGAGGAATTTTCAAACAAGATTTGAACGCGAGGGAGAGCAACTCGTCACATTCCGTCATGCTCATCTCTTCCCGCTCTATGGCTATGGGGTACAAGAGGGCATTTTTTATCATATTCATCCCATGTTTTCAGGTGAGACCCTGGCTCAGCGTTTAAAACAGCAGCGACAGTGGACGCCGCATGAAGTGCTTACAATCCTGAACCCAATCGCGGACCTGCTCGATTTTATTCATGAGCAGGGGCAGGCATACCACTATTTCAATTCTAGTAATGTGCTCCTTCTCGATAAAGCCGATGTCAAGCTCATAGATCTGGGTACAATCGCTATGTTGCGCCTCAGAGGGCTTGAAGAGAGCATTACTCAGGCTACTATGTACGAACACCTGAAAAATGTCGCAGGCAATTACCTGAGCCCGCCCGAATATCTTGCGCCAGAGATCGTGCGAGGAGCCGAGGGCGATCCTCGCTCTGATGTCTACTCGCTTGGTATCATGCTCTTTGAACTGTTGAGTGGTGCTCCCCCTTTTACAGGGAGTAGCTATCTAGAGGTGGCGCGTAAACATATTAATGAGCCTCTCCCGTCATTGCATGAGATCGCGCCAGCTATCCCGGTCGCGCTAGAGCTGGTAGTTAATCATGCACTGCATCGCGATCCAGGACGGCGCTTTCAGACGGTCAGGGAGCTGGTGACGGCCTATACGCATGTGCTGAATGAGCGTTTATACACACCAAAACAAGCAGGTATCGCACTGAGAATTGAAAAGATACGCGAGATGGCTGCCCCTGCTATCCCGCCTCCCGTACCTCTGCCAGCTCCCCAGTCGCGACAGCAACAGCAAAGGGTCATTTCATCCAAACTGGAGCAGAGCGTCAGTTCTAGCGATAGAACGACGCCCAAGGCGCGTGATAATGGATTGACGAGCGCCTCCTTGCAACGGCCAGAAGTTGAGTCGGCGTCTCAATCATTTCCTCAAGTTGTATCTGATCCAGACGAGACATTCCTACTTGCCTGGCGCTCTGAGCCGCAGGAGCTATCGATCCCGGGCAATATGCCCACTGAATCGTCCGATAGAAACCGCCCTGGAACTGAATGAGCAGAAATACTATGTACCGGGTCCATCTTTATAAGGAGTCTCAAGCAGTGAAATCAAATATTTTGCGCTTAGAATTACTTCTCGCAGCCATGCTGCCTGTCACCGCGATCTTTATTGTTGGTGTCGTCGGGCTGGGGCAGCGTGAGAATACAGGTGTCAGCCTTTTTTTAGGTGTGCTTTTGGCCTGTGCCATCGGGGTCTTTTTCGCTGAGATCGCTCTTGTGCGCTTTACGCAGCGCGCGACGAAAAATCAATATGCGCGATTGGTAGAGGTCTGCCAGGCGTATATGGCTGGTCAGAGAGAGAGCCGCGCTCCCCTTCTTGGTGACAATGCGCTTTCTTCCCTTGCACAGACGGTCAATGCCCTTCTCGATAATGTTAATGTGAGTATTCAGCAGGCTCAGCATACCAGTAAAGCTACCAATGATGTCCAGCAACTGGAGCTACAAATTCGCCAGCTCGTGACTGATATCAAGCCTATCATGGATGGAAATTTGCGCGCCCGAGCCAGTGTGCCTGCCGGTAGGCTTGGTATGGTTGCGGATATTTGTAACGCGCTTATCGAAGAGCTGGCAAACCTGGCGAAGTGGACACGCTACTCCTCTGAGCAAGTGATGTCTAAGACACAAAACCTCCTTTCTAGCTCGATTGAACTGGCTCAGACCTCCGAGATCCAAACCACGCGCTTCTCTGATACTACCGAAACTGTAGAGAAGCTTGTCGCATTTATACAGCGCTTGAGTAGCACCCTTCAGCTCAATGTCGAACTTATCCATGAGATACGAGCGATGTTGCTGAAACGTCCAGAGCTGCAAAAGGGTTCGGGTGAGAGCACGTTGATTGTCAATACGACACAGTCATTGGAAGATGCGCAACAGCAGAAGCGCTTGCTGACGCGCATCAATACGGATACCCAGAGGCTGGAAGCCTTGCTCAATGAGCTTCTCGTTTCCGCGCAAGCCAATGCCACCCTGGCTGAATCTATGATCTCCGATCTGTATGCCATCGCGCAACGCATCCATCAATCCAGTAGCTCTATTCTCCAGACCGCCGAGCACATTCACTCCCTGGCGAAACTCGCGCAGCAATGGAATGCCTCTATTGAGAACTTTCAGTTGCCAGAAGAGACCCTGGACTACGCGGCCGTTGGCGAGAATAGTACCGCTCTGCGGGCGCCCGTACCAACGGATGCCCTGGGTCACCACGTAGATGTGTAAGGGATATTTATGTATGCAAAAACAGACAAAGGCTGTTTTTGCATACATAAATATCTTTTCTTTAACAATTTCCTAATGTATGCCAGGTAATGGGCCCAACTTGACCATCAACCTGTATATGCTCCTTAGTCTGCCATTCTTTAACGGCGTATTGTGTATTTACGCCAAAGTCTCCGTCAACAGCCAGAGCATGCCCGTTCTGGTCCCGCATGTTGCGCGCATTCAATTCTTGCTGAAGTGTTCTGACCCAGCTACCTGTGCTACCATATTGAATCAGTGGTGGACAGACTGGTTTGGGCGTTGGCGTCGGCCGCGGGGGAGTGGGTTGCCTGGGTGTCCCGGGTACCGGTGTAACGGAAACTGTGTGAGTATTCCCAGGCGTGGGGGTAGAAGCTGGTGCGAGGTTGAGTATGGGGGGGGACGAGGGTACGGGAGAGGGTTTAGCTCCATTTGCACCTTTGACACTGGTCGTTGATAGTGCTGGAAATGCTAAAGCGGTTCTTGCTGCATCTATGGGTGATAAGAATATGCTAGACGCTAATAGTAGTAAGGCTACACCGATAAGCGTGATCATCAGGATAATCTTCTTCTCTTCATTTACAGGGCGCTTCTGGACTGGTGGGGGTGGAGGAGGTGGTGTAAGTGTGGATGCATCTATGTTAATGGCAGACTGGGAATACTCAAGAAGGGAATCGCTATCTTTTAGCGTAATGTCATCTGATGAGGCTGGTTGGTCTGGATTGGTGTGTTTTGTCATCCTTGAACCTTCTCCGATTTGTAGTAGATAGAGATATGTAGTGTTCGTTTATTCTAAGAATATAAGTTTTCTTTGTAGATTCCTTTTCTAGGATACTCTGTTTCTCTGCCCGGGGCAAGGCATTGTGCTTCAATTTGGATACTTCTCGCCACTACGTGGCTCGCCGGGTTATAGAGTGTGGTGGCGTGGCGCTAAGTATCGGAGGTGGCCCGATGCTTTCGGCGGTGAGCGGGTTGCCATATTCGTCGCGCGGCAGCGTCTGGGCGCCACGCTGGGCTGGTGACAGCGAGGGGTAGTCGTCTGATGGCGAAGAGGCCTAGGCCAAAAATATTTTCAGATTGTGTGAGCGCGAAGGTGTTACTTGTGAGCATAGGCGTGGCATGAGAGTACTGTAGCACAAAGGCGAGCATAAGCGTCCAAACCATGGTTGCCAGAATGCCGGGGACCGTTCCCCAACCCAGTGAGATGATAACAACTATGAGAATAATGGGAGTCTCAATAAAGTGAATATCGGGGTGAGGATCGGCAAAGTAGCGTAGGCCCAGGTGTGCATCGCCCTGCTGCACTAAGGTACTAACCTCGTCGCTACGCGCGGTGCGAAGCCGCAAATGCACACGTGGATACGCCTCGCGAAAGGCTTGAAGATGCGTTGTTAGTTGTGTACTGGCCAATGTACCAACGAGCGCTAACTCAATTGTACCCTGTTCTTCCTCCTCAAGGGCGTGGATGGCTGCTTTGCCATCCACAATCGCGGTCAACACCTGTTGCGCATAGGGCAAAAACGCCTGACCTGCCTCAGTCAGGCGAATTCCATTGGAGAGCCGTTCAAAAAGAGCCACTCCCAGTTCCCGTTCCAGCAGTTCGATGCGTCGGCTGACTGCTGGCTGTGATAAGTGCAAAAGCTCAGCTGCCCTTGTGAAGCCGCCTGTGCGTTGAATTGTGACAAATGCTTCGATTTCACTCAATTCCATAGCCATCAGTATAACTGATGGCGAAGATAAAAGCTATCTATTGGACAAATAAGTAGCGGTATCAGTATACTTGTCTTGCGTTAAGAACAAGGAGCGTCGATATTGCAAAAGGAGAATGTTCATGCCAGCCCTCTCTCCCACCAATCCAATTGAGGCTGTTACTCATCCTGATCCCTATCAATACTACACTGAGGTGATCATGCAACGTCCCATCTATTGGGATGCGCGTCTGAGGTTATGGGTGGCATCAAGCGCAAGCGCGGTGTCCGCAGTGCTAACGAATCCTATTTGTCGAGTACGGCCCCTGGCTGAACCAGTTCCCAGTGCATTGCTTGGGTCACCGGCCGCGGAGATCTTTCGCTATCTCGTGCGCATGAATGATGGCGAGCGCTATTGCCCTTTCAAGCAAGCTATCAGCTCTTCTATCGAGTCCCTTGAGGCACGTTCAATTGTCGAAGAGAGTCGCAAGTGGGCTAGCTTGTTTCTGAGCGGAAGCCAGACTGTAGCTACTTCTCATGCTCTAGAGAACTTTGCCTTTCACCTGCCAATCTACGTGGTTGCTAGCTTGCTCGGTGTTCCTCAAAATATGTTGCAAGAGACGGTTGTATGGATGGGTGACTTTGTGAGGTGTCTCGCGCCGACCAGCACGACCGAGCAAATTGAGCGAGGAAAGGCGGCCGCAGGTCACTTACTGGATCTCATGCACACGCTTTTGGGTACGTCTCATAGAGGAACAGAGCGCAATCTCCTGATCATTCTGGAAGAGCAGGCGAAGGGTATTGGATGTGAGGCTAGAAACATTATTGCTGCTAACGCCATTGGTTTTCTCTCTCAGGCCTATGAGGCGACAGCGGGCTTGATTGGGAATACCGTCGTCTATTTAGGTTCTCATCAAGATGCACTCGAAGAAGTACAGGCTGATCCTGAGCTACTGAGTCCTGTGCTTGCCGAAGTGCTTCGCTATGATTCGCCAATACAGAATACTCGTCGTTTCCTTGCCCAGAATGGTTCAGTCGCAGGGCAGGAAATGAAAGAAGGGGATGTAGTGCTCGTGGTTCTAGCAGCCGCCAATCGTGATCCAGAGGCCAATCCAGAGCCTGAGCAGTTCAAGATCTTGCGAGAGAAGCGCCGCACATTTACCTTTGGTATGGGACCGCATATCTGTCCAGGCGAAACGTTGGCGACGCTGATTGCCCAGGCTGGTGTGTCGCAATTGTTGGATTGTGGCATTGACCTGGCGCGGCTTGCTAGAAATGCCACCTATCGTGCCTCTGCGAACGTACGCGTTGCCCTTCTCACTCTGCAATAAAAATGCATAATTTGAAGAATCTCACAGGACTGAAAGGATATTTTAACCATGCTGGCTGTTATCTTTGAAGTTATCTCAAAGCCGGAAGAGAAGCAGGAATATCTCGATATAGCTGCTTCTCTTCGTCCATTGCTCGATGAAATCGATGGCTTTATCTCTATAGAGCGTTTCGAGAGCCTCTCGACTCCTGGGAAGGTTCTCTCTCTCTCATTCTGGAGGGATGAACAGGCGATCCAGGCATGGAGGCAAATGGAAGAGCACCGGGCGGCGCAGTCCAGGGGCAGAGCCGATATATTCAAAGACTACCGGTTGCGTATCGCCGGTGTTGTCAGAGATTATGGTATGTTTGAGCGAGAGCAGGCACCACGCGATAGTCAGGTGTTTCATAGGTAAGCTTTATCGTGCCTGAGTTGCGTTTGTGGAAAGCTGTGAAGCCAGCTTGTCCGCGAGGGCATGAGCGCCCTGGAGATAGGCGGAGAGGTCCTCATCGCCAAGCTGATGCAGGCAGACGGCGATAGCCTGCCGCCCGACGAGCAAGCGCGCGTAAAGCTCTTCGCCCTGGTCAGTGAGCGCGACCAGGCAGCGACGGCGATCAGCAGGATCTTCGAAACGTCGCGCGAAGCCCCCTTGCACCAGCTTCTCTACCAGGTGGCCAGCCGTGGGAACGCCGATCTCCATATGGCGCGCCAGGTGACCGACCTGAAGCGGACCATGATTCACCAGCAAGAGCAAAGTACGCAACTGCGCAAGCGAGAGATCAAGGTCCATCCAGGTCGTGGCGAGGCTGTGCCAGAGCGCCCGGTGAATTTCCAGGTAGTAGCGCAGGGCCTCCTCTTCCTGCGTGGCGCGCGGAGGATGAGCTGGCATGTGGATCTCCTTCTCCTGTTTTATGGCGTTATGACATGATACTCTTGCAACCAGGCATTGGCCTGAATCAAGTAGTCAAAGAGGAAGTAGGCGTTCTCGCCACGCATCTCCTCATCGGGATGTTCCGCGAGCTGGCGGATAAACGCTCCATTGACGAATGCGTTTACTGGCGCGTTGGCATTATTGAGGATCTCCAGCGTCCAGCGGCGCACGGCCTGGGTATAGGCTGGATCGAACGAGGTTGGGTACGCGCTCTTGCGTCGCATCCGCACCTCTTCGGGAAGCAGGCCGCTAAAGGCGCGGCGTAGGATACCCTTCTCGATATTATCGACGGTCTTCATCTCCCAGGGAATATTCCAGACATACTGTACCAGGCGATGGTCGCAGAAGGGGACGCGTACCTCCAGGCCCGTTGCCATGCTCATGCGGTCCTTGCGGTCCAGTAGCAGGAGCAGGAAGCGCGTCATATTCAAGTAGAAGATCTCGCGGATACGGGCGTCGCGCGGAGACTCGCCCTCCAGGCGCGGAACCTCGGCCAGGGCCTCCTGGTAGAGGCGCTGCATATGCTCGCGTGGCTGGAGCTCTTGCGCCAGGGCTGGCGAGAGGAAGGGCGTACCCATATTCATAAACTGGTTATCGCCCCTGGGATTCATGCGCGCGGCGATCCAGGGGAAGGTTGGCGTATTAAGCACATGCTCCTGGTGGAACCAGGGATAGCCGCCAAAGACCTCGTCGGCCGACTCGCCCGAGAGAGCGACCGTCGCGTTCTGTTTGATGACCTTAAAAAGCAGGTAGAGCGAGGTCTCGATCTGCCCCATCTTGGGCCGATCATGGGCGCGCATGGGTACGAGCAGGTTCTCAATCAGCTCATCAGTGGAGACCACAACATCATGATGATTGGTCGGTAGGTAACGCGCCACCTGCTCGACATAAGGGCGGTCGATGCTTGGACGAATGGCGTTGCCCTCAAAGTGCTCCTCACTATTGGCATAGTTGATGGCGTAGGTATCAAGCACCTTGTGCTCGCTCTGAAATTCGCGCGCCGCCAGCGAGGTCACGCCACTGGAGTCCAGTCCGCCCGAGAGGAGTGTCACCACGGGTACATCGGCGATGAGCTGGCGCTTGACGGTATCCTTCAGAAGCGAGCGAATATACTCGGCGGTCGTCTCCAGGTCATCGGTATGGGGCCTGCTGACTAGCTGCCAGTAGGGACGAATATGCGTACGCTCACGCGTAAAGGTTGCGCAGTGGGCGGGGCGTAGCTCATGAATATCGCGGAAGATGCCGCCACCAGACATAAAGAGCGAGACAAAGATGGCCTTCATGCCCTCATCATCCAGCACAGGCTCGACCAGCGGATGGGCTAGCAGGGCCTTGATCTCTGAGCCAAAGACGACGGCGCTGCCTACCTGGGCGTAGAAGAGCGGCTTTACGCCCAGGTGGTCGCGGGCAATAAAGAGCCGCTGACGCGCCTCGTCCCAGATGGCAAAGGCGAAGATGCCATTAAAGTGGTTGACGCACTCCTCGCCCCACTCGACATAGGCATGTAATAAAACCTCGGTATCAGAATGGGTGCGAAAGACATGGTCGCGCGTGCGCAGCTCCTCGCGCAGCTCGCGGAAGTTATAGAGTTCGCCATTATAAGTCAGGGCATAAGTCTGTTCACCCTGGGTAAAGAGCATAGGTTGCTTGCCGCCAACGGGATCAATAACAATCAGGCGACGATGCGCCAGGGCGGCGTGGGGAGAGAGCCAGTAGCCCTCACTGTCTGGCCCGCGTTCCTTTAGCGTGCAGGCCATCTGCTCCAGCACAGCCTGCTGCTGCGAGAGGTCCTGCTCCCAATCGATCCAACCGGTGATACCGCACATAAGAGAAACTCACTTTCCAGGGGGTTTTACCTCTGCTATTTGTGTATATCGAAATTACTTTGATACTATAAATATACTCGATGACATCAAGGTATCGAATGGGTAAAGGGGTATCGTGGTAGACGGGCGAGACCCGTCTACCACGATACCCCTTTACCCATTTCGTAACATCTATGTCTTGGGGTTCGCGTAGGCGCGTACGTCAGTAGCGCTCCTTCTTTCGGCGGGAACCTGGAAGGTGTAGGAATCGCCATGTGTGAGGTAGTGGACGCGCGATGTGAGTTTCGCGCCTTCGACGGTACGCTGGAAGTCCTCAAGGGGCGACTTGAAGACGGTATAGTCGTTGTAGTGGATGGGAATGGCGGTCTTGGGATTGATAAGCTTTATGGCTTTTAGCCCCTGCTTCGCGTCCATTGTGACCATGAGGCCCATGACGCGTGTGCCGCCCAGGTGGAAGAGCCCCAGGTCGACATTGGGATAGCGGTGAGGGATCTCCGCCAGATCTTTTATATAGAGAGTATCTCCGCTGATATACATGCGCATCAGTGTCTCGCCGCTGGTTTGCTGGAATTCGAGCATGCTTCCCATGACTGGAGGCAGGAGTTTTGCGAGTGGCCCTGGAGCGTGCTTGCCGGGCATGGCCGTGATCGCGAGCTGTTGCGCGCCACGCTCCCAAACGAAGGTCTCCCAGGTGTTGAGGGGATAAGTGATTATAAAGCCTTTCTTTGCCAGAGCGCTCGCGGCCTTGGGGGTTGTCACAATGGGCGTGTTCTTGGGGAGCTTGCGTGCCACCAGGCGGTCAAAGTGGTCCTCATGTAGGTGCGAAAGCAGCACAAAGTCCAGGCGTGGCAACTCTTCCAGGTTTATCCCCGGACAGGTCAGGCGCTTTGAGCGCAGCCCATAACCAAGATGCACATACTCCCCCCGATGCAGGAAATTGGGATCTGTCAGGAAGGTAAAGCCAGCGTACTTGACCAGTACCGTCGCTGTACCAACAAAAAAGATCGACCCTCCCTCCAGTTGCGCGGGCGACTGTGTCGCAGGTAGCACGACGCGATGAACATACGCAATACGCTTCTGGTCACTTTCCTTCTTTTTGCTGCTCATAGCGGCGCTCCTCTTTTTTTCTGGCTGATGGGAAATTCTTGTAAACGGCGCGCGTCCCCTCACTGGATGCCTCGCGCGCGTCCGCTCTCAATCCGGTAGGGACCCGCTTTAGCGCGTCCCTACCGGAAAGGTTGCAAGGCTTACTGTGCATTTATTACATTATTCGCGTATTTGGCTTACGCGCTTTCTGTACATACATGCCACGTCGGGAATGGCATGTGGCGTTACAAATTCCCCGTGAAACCCATCAGTAGCCGCGTGCGCAAGTAGCGGGCTCCCCTCGCAGCGGTTATAATATGTGAAGTGAAATGAAAGGATTTGTTGATGGCGAGTGATGAGAAGGTGATAAACGACCGCTACGCGCAGCAACTGTTGACCCGCCTCACGGAATGGTCCAGCTATAAAGAGCGTATCCAGGCCGAACATCAGATTATGCCCCGACCAGCGCGGCACGCCAGTGTGATGGATGAGGTACAGGCCCTGCTCCCTCCCGGTATCACACAGCTTTATACCCACCAGCACGAGGCGCTGACGCGCGCGCTGGATGGCGAGCATGTGACGATCGCTACCGCCACCGCCTCGGGAAAGACCTATGCCATGGCCCTGCCATCGCGAGTGAGGCGACATCGCCAGCAA
Source organism: Ktedonobacter racemifer DSM 44963 (assembly GCF_000178855.1). Taxonomy (GTDB): domain Bacteria; phylum Chloroflexota; class Ktedonobacteria; order Ktedonobacterales; family Ktedonobacteraceae; genus Ktedonobacter; species Ktedonobacter racemifer. Next base: position 1,337,498 of record NZ_ADVG01000003.1, read on the forward strand.
GGCGCGACCCTGTTGTGCATCGCGCCGACGCGGGCCTTGATCCAGCAGTGGCAGGAACGGCTTCAGGCCTGGGACGCGGACCTGCGCGTGGATGTCTACACAGGCGATACGCCTCAGACTGAGCGCGCCGCCATTCGTACACGCGCCCAGGCCGTCATCACCACGCCCGATATGTTGCACATGGGGTTGCTGCCCTATCATCGCTCCTGGTCGAGCTTCCTCTCCCGCCTGCAAGATGTTATCGTCGACGAGTCGCATATGTACCGGGGCGTCTTTGGCAGCCATGTCGCGCTGATCCTGCGGCGGCTCAAGCGTGTCCTGGCCCTGCACGATGTGCAACCTACCTTTATTTTCGGCTCGGCCACCATCGGCAATCCCGAGGATCACGCCATCCAGCTTATCGGCCAGGATGTGAGCGCTATTACTGAGAATGGCGCGCCCTCTGGTGGACGCCTCACCCTGCTCTGGCAGCCGCCCGATGCTCAGAGCTATATCGAGGAGGCGGCGGGCCTGCTGGCCTTCTTTATCACCCAGGGCGTGCGCTCAATTCTCTTTGGCCAGGCTCGCCAGACGGTCGAGCGTATGGTGCGCTATACCCGTAACAAGCTGCCATCCTATCTACAATCCAAGGTCCTGGCTTATCGCGCGGGCTATACTCCCGAGCAAAGGCGCGAGATCGAGCGCCAGCTGGCCCAGGGTGAGATCCTGGGCATCATCTCGACCAGCGCCTTAGAGGTGGGTATCGATGTGGGAGACCTGGATGTCTCAATCGTCGCGGGCTTCCCTGGGAGTATCTCCAGCTTCTGGCAGCAGGCGGGACGTGCCGGGAGACGCAACCGCAGTGCTTTGAGCATCTTCGTCCTGCGTGAGGACGCCCTCGACCAGTACTTCGCCGCCAATCCATCGATGCTACTGGATCAGCCTGCCGAGCGTGCCCTGGTCAACATCAACAACCCCTATATCTTTCCACAGCACCTGCTATGCGCGGCCTTCGAGCAACCTCTCTCCCTGGCGGACCAGCGGCTTTTTGGCGCGGCGACCGCGCATACGCTGGAGCAGCTCGTCGCGGAGAAGAGGCTTGTCAGGCGTGGTGACTACTATCACCTGCGCGATCCACGCAAGAGCGTGGCCTTCCAGGTCTCGCTGCGCCAGGTGGGGGTGCGTATCCCCATCATGAGCCTGAGCAGTGGCGGCAAGGAGCGTTTGCTTGAAGAGACCGACATCTACCACGCCATCAGCGAGTGCCATCCAGGGGCTATCTACTACTCACAAGGAGCCGCCTACGAGGTGCAGCGACTGGACCTCTCGCAAGGTCGCATCGAGGTCTTGCCCAATGAGACCCATTTCTACACGGAACCTATCGTCCAGACGGATGTCGAGATCATCAAGAGTGAGCAGCACCAGCAGCGCCCACAGCTTGAGCTGTATTCTGGACAGGTCCTGGTCACACGCGAGGTGCAGGGCTTCAACCGGAAGCACAACCAGTATCGCAACATCCTTGAGCAGTGCGAACTGGAGGAGCCGCTCTCGGCGCCTCTAGAGACCAGGGCCTTATGGATGCTCATCGAAGACAGATTTATCGATGCTCTCATCAAGCGGCGGCTCGACCCGGCTGGCTCGCTGCATGCCGTCGAGCATGGCATGATCGCACTGCTCCCGCTCTTCGTCCTGGGCGACCGCCGCGACGTCGGCGGCGTCAGCATCGTGCCATTTCATCCGCAGACGCGCAAGGCCACCATCTTCATCTACGATGGCTATCCCGGTGGCATCGGCTACAGCGAGGAGGCCTACAGACAGTGGCACGCCCTGGCCCAGGCCACCCTGGACACCCTGCGCAAATGCGAATGCACCAGCGGCTGCTATGCCTGCATCATGTCCCCCAAATGCGGCAACCAGAACCGTCCCCTTGACAAGACCGGCGCCATCTACCTGCTAGAGTGCCTGTTGGAAGGCGACAAATAAGGATAAGTAGCCGCGTACGCAAGTAGCGGGCCGCCCGCTACTTGCGTACGCGGCTACTTATTGATGGCCAGGACGTGGAATGTCTGGCTTTCTACGAGTACGTCGATTAAGTACTAGCCATGCCCGCTCGCTCGTTAAAAGACTGTCGATACTCTGCTCACTTAATTTGGTTGGCTGTGCTGGTGGTAGTGCCACGGTCTCCTCGTAGGGTTGTGATAACACGTGTCTCTCCTTGATTCATATATTTTTAGAACCGTCCGCCAGATGGCGTACACTACTCTATCGCGAGCACGAGGCAAAACCTGACATACTTTTGCGCCCTATTCTAAACGAACGAGTTGGCAAACTGGCGGAAGCCTACGGTTTGAGGGAAGGGCCGGCGATGGCACTGCTGAGCTGGCTCATCCACCTGGCGAGCTGCTCGGGTGGACAGGATTGTTCTTGCTCTAACCACCAGGTGGTCGCGCCGATTCCTGCATAGGCGATACAAATGAGCCTTAGATCGATTGGAGGTGCGTCGGGCTCTGGCTGTGCAGGTATCTGAGTGGAAAAAGAGCGAAAGCGCTTTTCCGTATTTTGTCGAAAGCGTTGCATGAAGTAAGGGTCTCCTTTCGCGCTGAGCATCACACGATAGAAGTCAGCGTATTGTTGAATATGCTTGAGCAGATTAAGGGGGCTAGGGGAGGTCGCTTCTTGTTTCTCTGCTAGAAAGGCCTGGTCTTCGGTCAGCTCATATATCTCGTTCATATATTGTTCAAGTAAGTCATATTTGTCCAGATAATGGCGGTAAAACGTCGAGCGGTTGATCATGGCTCGTTTCGTAATATCTCGCACTGTGAGTGTAGCAAATCCTTTCTCTACCGTCAGTTCGATGAAGGCCTGTTGGAGCAGTTTGCGGGTACGGAGGACGCGTAAATCCTCTGTTGTTTCTGACTTTTGCGTCACTTTTCTCTCCTTTGTCGCATATACAACATTCTATGTTTCTTTGCTGATTGACGCATCATTGTATCTCCTGGTAGGCTTTTTATGCAACAGTATGTTGTATAAGCAATGCTTCAATGCCTCAATGCTTAGCTTTAGAGAAATTTTTGAAGGAAGTACAGAAGGAAAGTCTAAATGGAAGAGAAAACTGAGGTTCGTTCTCTGCGGGAACGTGTTGGGTTGTCGGTCGTTCCTGCTGATCCGGCAACGCTTGTCGCAACGCTAGTTGAGATTGAGAGGGTGGGAGTTGACCATATCTGGATTGGTGGTCCGCCCTGGAATCCAGATCTGCTTACGACACTGGCGGCGGCGGCAATGCGCACGACGCATCTCAAATTAGGAACTGCTATTGTGCAGGTCTTTTCACGCCATCCTGTATTGTTGGCTCAGCAGGCTTTAAGTCTAAACGCCCTGGCTCCAGGTAGGCTGCGGCTAGGTCTTGGAACAAGTTCGCCAGAGTTTGCGAAGAGCGTGTACGGCATAGAAATGGAGCGGCCTCTCTCCTACCTGCGAGAATATACTCAGGTGTTGCGTTCGCTACTCTATCAAGGCGAGGCGCATTATCAGGGGCGCTACTTTACGACTGATGCCTCATTGCATGCTTCAGCGCAGCTTCCCTTGCTTATCGCAACGCTTGGACAAGGAGCATTTCGCCTCGCTGGCGAGGTTGCGGATGGTGCTCTCTCTGTTATGTGCCCGCTTCCATACTTGCTTAATACGGCCCTTCCAGCCATGAGAGCAGGGGCGGACGCAGCTGGGCGACCCCGGCCGCCGGTTGTTGCTCATGTGCAGGTAGCCTTTACAAATGATCGTGCCACCGCTTTGCAGATAGGGCGTCAGGCTATGAGCATTTACCATACGCGCTCAGCTTATCGTAATATGTTCGTTGCGGCAGGTTTCTCGCAACAAGAGATCGATACGGTCTCGGATAGTTTCATTGAAAGTCTGTTGGTCTTTGGCGATGAAAGTAAAATACGAGATCGCCTGCTGGAACTACTTGAGATAGGAATTGATGAGTTGACTCTTGGTCTTGTTCCGGTCTCCGACGCGAATCAAGAAGAAATCCGACTGGCACGGCTCATTGGCCAATTGTGAGTGTAAAGCTTTGGCGCTGATCAGGGAAGGGAGTCACATAATTCTAGCCGTCTTCTGCGCAGGAAGAATGCAACGAGAGGAACAGAGACAGAAAGAGAGTGAGCGTCCGTCAGGGAGGCGAGGAGAAGCTTGATTGACCCGTTCGCACAGGAGAGCCAAATCACAATTGAGCGCCCGGTCGTTGAACGGACGAAGCTCTACCTGGACTGTAGTGGCATCGCATGTGATGGTTCCCGGAAGTTGGAAGAACGGAAGCAAACGTCGCCAGATTGCGTGAGCATAAGAGGACGGAAAATACTGGTCACGGGTCCACATCGCGAGATTTGTCAGCGCGACTTTACAGACCGTCATCACCTGGTCCTTCCGATGATCCAGTTCATACTGGAGAGGCGTTGCTGGAGATGCATTCGTTGCCTGGCCACCTCCGAATTCTCCACCGCAACCTTGGCGAAACCATGGTTGGTGTCCAATCCGAGAGGAAGTAAGTAGTCTTTGATCACATTTTCTTGTGCTGGCCATCGGTGAATGTAGGTCTGAGCCAGTTCGATCGCATCAATGGTCGGTACAGTCGTGACAATCGGGATCAGTTTGGCCGTCGTCTCTTTGGCAGGAGCAGCCGTGGCTTGCCACCCCTCTTGCCACCATGCCCGTTCAGGCTGTAGCAGGTCTGCGTCCCAGCGCTCCTGTGAGGTTACGGGAGCTTGTATAGGAGGGTTTGAGTTGTGTTGTTGCATGGTTCATACGCTCGGCGAGCGGTATCGTGACTCTCCGACGATATACAGTCAGTACCCTACGGCGAAAGCCGAGGGCTTGGAGTTGTGTCTGAACTCCACCGCAATTCAGCATACCTTTTCAGGCGTGCGGCTTTGGCTTCATCGTCCGACACAGAAGGCGCGTACTGACAAGAGGCCCGTTCCTCTCCAGTCTTGCCGGATAAGAAGCGTTCGCATCGCAATGTTTCTTGCACCAACCAGATCGGCATGGAGCGTGTACTGACAATTCTGACAGACGAAGAGCAGGCCCTTGTGAGGTCTATTCTCTTTGCAGGTGTGCCCACATTTGGGGCACGCTTGCGAGGTAGAGTTGGCATCGACCTTGATCGCCATACTTCGATGCAAGAGCGCTTTATAGGCAATCATGCTATGCAACTCAGCGAAGGACCATTTGGAGAAGGTACGATTGGCTTTTCGCTGTTTTGCATTTTTGCCTTTGCGTCGTTTGGTACGCTCTCGAATGTCTGTCAGATGCTCCAGTCCAATCAAGCTTTGAGGGGGCTGTTGGACAATCCGCTTACTCACGACATGATTGGTATTCTGCTTCAACCGTCTCTCTCGTCCACTGATGGCAACAAGCCTTCTTGTCGCTGAACGAGTGCCTTTCTTTTGCAGACGTTTTCTCAGTCGTGCGTAGTGGTTTGCCTTGGGGACAATCTGTTTGCCTGAATGGAAGGTGCAATCCCCTTGCATCATCGCCGTGACGGCAAGGTATCGCATCCCCACATCCACGCCGGCGACTTGCTTGTGTGTTTCAGGTGTAGGATCAGCCGTCTCAATTGCAAGAGAGACAAGGAGGTAAAATTGTTTCTTGGGCTTGTCATACCAGAGTTTCGATGCACCAATCTCCGCTCCACGCTGGATCAATGCCACATGCTTATTGTAGCCAGTATAGGGCACGATAACACGTCCCTCAAGGGTCAGGATGCTCACCTGCTGCTCTTTCTTGAAGGTGTAGTCTTTCTTGTACTGATAGGTCAACGTGGGGGAGATGAACGTGGGAGCCTTATCAAGCCCTTTGTAGCGTTTCTTGGTCTTACCTTCCTTACGATGAACAGCATTGTTCTTGACCTTTGTCCAGAGGGTTTTATACGAGGCACCAACTTGGCGAGGAACAGAACAGGCCATTTGCGAAGGCAGATGAAAACGGAGGCGGATCTCTTCGTAGGTGGCATCTTGCAAACGAACAGCATTGCTCATCTTGCCATGCGCAAAGGCGTACTGGCTCACATAGTTGAGAGAATCCCGATACGCCAGTTGCGTTGTACGTAATGCCTTGAATTGCTCGGGCGTTGTATTCAATTTGAGTTTCGCTGTTAATACCGTTTGCATACGCTAAATTATACCATAGTTTTCATCTGACTGTCAACAATACATGAGCAGATGAGAGAATGTCTACGGCGTATTCCACCCAAGCCACCGACAAAGGAACGCCGCATTCCTCCCCATGCCTGAAAGGGCAGGGGCATCCTGCGGCGTTTTGGGTGAACTGTTCCGAACTCTTTTCCCTTGCGGAACTGTTGGAAGGCGAACTCAACGAGCGCGAGGAAGTAGCGACGCCTGCTCTTGCGCCCAGGTCAACGCTGTTTGCACAAACAACTTTGCGCCTGGGGATGCCATTGCCTGCGATCTGACAGCAAGCCCAATTGGCAATGGTTGTGGTGGATCAAGCGGAAGAGCGATCACTCCCTCAAGTTTTTTCGGGAGCATCATGCGTGGCATGAGCGTGATCCCAAGTCCCTCACGGACCATCGCAAGGATGGTTGCACTATCACTAGCTTGATAGCGAACCTGTGGTCTAGCTCTGCTCGGCTCAAAGCCAGCCATCTCCATGAGTTGAGATGCACAGCCAGCTTTTGCCATGATCAGCCCTTCTTCACGCAATTCTCTAGGAGTCACGGCGGTCTTCGCATGGAAACCGTGCCCAGGCGGAACAAGCACACACAATTCGTCTGTCGTAATCAGCGTACTCTCAATCCTACATGCTGAGTGGAACACGAACCCGACATCAATGATGCTGCTCTCAATCCACTCACTCACTTCTTGCATCGTGCCTTCAAAGAGCACCACCTCCATGTCAGGATACGAGGTTCGAAAACGCGTCAGCACACTGGCAAGCACATCAGGGCAGAGGGAGAGAACCGTGCCCAGCCGAAGTTTTCCTGAGGTCTGGCCATGGGCAGCCTTTGCCTCTTGTTCGATGGCCTCAGCTTGTACCAGGAGCGCACGCACGTGGGGAATGATCGAGTGCCCGATGGTGGTGAGCGCCACCACGCCTTTGCGGTTGCGCTCAAGGAGGGTGACGCCTAATTCGCTTTCGAGAGCAGCCAGGGCATGACTCACCGTCGATTGTGTCAGATCAAGCGTATAGGCGGCTTCGGTAAAGCTTCCGGTTTCGACGAGAGCGACAAAACACTGAAGTTGTGAGAAGTTCATATGGTTATCTTTCATAAGCTTATGGTTAATATGATTTGCGTTCATTGTAGCAAAGCAAGTATACTCCTGGCAATCGACGATACCGAACAGATGATAAACAGGAGAAAGGAAGAACAGTATGCCCATCCTCGATCTTTCCATTGATGAATTACTTACCACAACCCGTGCAGTACGCAAGCGCCTGGACTTCACACGCCCAGTAGAACCGGAGGTCATTCGGGAATGCCTATCTCTTGCTGTGCAGGCTCCGACCCCTGGCAGTATGCAGAACTGGCATTTTCTTGTCGTCACTGACTCCGCTCAACGAGCAGCATTAGCTGCAATCTACCGCAAAAGCACACAGGCTCCAGGGGGACAGGAGGATATGTTGAAACACATGATAGCCGCCGCAGCCTCTGAGGAGGAGGTGGCAGACCTGACCCGAATGTTTGCCCCCACGCGGTATTTGACCGAACACCTGCACGAGGTTCCTATCCACGTCATCCCCTGCATCGAGGGCCGCGCCGAGAATCTCTCTGGAGCTTCGCAGGCCGGTCACTGGGGTGGGATCTGGCCTGCGACCTGGAGTTTCATGCTCGCCGCACGCTCACGTGGTCTGGGCACAGTCCTAACCACTCTTCATCTCGACTTTGAGCGGGAGGCAGCGGATGTGCTGAGCATCCCCTATGATCAAGTGATGCAAGTAGGGCTCATCCCTGTTGCTTATACGCTGGGAACCACATTCAAGCCCGCTGTTCGCAAACCATTGGAAAACGTTTTGCACTGGGACCGGTGGTAAACAGAGGCTTGAGCGGTGTGGGGGTAAGGGGAGTCCCGGTCCTGTTCGCAAGCGGATAAACGATCAGGGAGTCACGCTATTCTAAAAAAGCCTGGTGCAAATCAGATGCGCAGGTTTTTTAGAATAGCGTGACTCCCTGCTGATGCTCAGAGCAACCAGGTATACTTGACTGAAGAAATAAGTCTTCTTTCAAGTATGAATGCGATAGTGACACAGAGGAAGCTAGAAATATGCATTCTCAAGATGGTGAAATTATAAGCTTTGATGCATCGGCAGGTACGCCGAATAGTATCCGCGCCATTCTATGTGATGTTGGTGGTGTGCTCATCCATAAGCGGCGGTCGCCAGATTTGCAGCGGTGGGAGCCAAGATTTGAGGGTTCGTCGTTAGGTTTGCCGCTCGCCATCTGGTTGTGTGAGGCGAGCCAGCGGGCCATGGTGGGGCAGGCGAGCGTCGAGGATGTCTGGCGTGAGATTCAGCAGACCTATGGACTGACAGATGCGGAACTGAGCGCCTTCAGCAACGATTTTGTTGCAGGCGATTATGTCGATGAGGCATTTGTGCAGTTTCTACAGCAGGTACGCCAGACCAGGAAGATCGCGCTCCTGAGTAATGCGTGGCCCGACGCCCGCCACAGCTTTGGCAACACCTTTGGCCTTGCGAAGGTCGCCGATATGATGATTCTCTCCTGCGAGGAGGGGCTGGTGAAGCCTGATCCACGGCTGTATGCCCTGGCGGCTGAGCGGCTTCAACTGCCCTATGCATCCATCGTATTTATCGACGATTACCCCCCGCATGTTGCGGCCGCGCAAGCTTGTGGCATGCACGGCGTTGTCTTCGAGACACGCAAGCAGGCGATTGCCGATTTGCAAGCGTTGTTGCTCTGATACATGTAAACATGTTAGCGTGACAGGCGCAGAATGCCTTCGTAGACTGGGACGGCACTGCCGCCAAAGTCCACGGATAGAGAGTCGTCCTGGCGCTGGACATGGACGTGCAGGAAGCTCTGGCGGCCCATCTGCGTTCCCTGTTCAACTACCAGCGCTGCCACATTCTGGCAGGGGATTAAGCCATGCTGGGCGAGGTAGGCGCCGAGGGGACCCGCCGCGCTCCCGGTGGCGGAGTCTTCGACGATGCTGTTTTGATAGGGCTTGAGCATACGCGCGAAGGCATGGAAACGCCCCTGCTCGTCGGCCTGTGGCTCAAGGGCGAAGATGTATAACTTGGGCGAGGAGACGCCCGCGAAGCTTGTACGTAGCTGCGCCATATTGACCTCGACCTGTTCCACCAGGGAACGGCTGCGCAGGGGAACGTAGACGAAGGCGTTCCCGGTCGAGATGAGTTGGATGGGAGCCTCTGCCAGGAGATCTGTGGCGCGTAGACCCAGGGCCTCCGCGATAGCCTCGCGGTTCTCAAAGGGGGCTTGAAAGGTCAGGGGAGGGAGCGTGGTCCAGAGAAATTCGGGGGCAGACGGCTCGCCCGAGAGGCGGACGGTAATAGGTCCAACGCCCTCTTCCAGTACGATATGCTGTGTGTTCGCTGGAAGAAGATTATTGGTAGCGAGTACAAAAGCAGTGCCGAGCGTGGGATGACCAGCAAAGGGAATCTCGCCAGTGGGCGTAAATATTCTGACCCGGGCATGCGAGTCAGGCTGAGATGGCGGGAAGAGAAAGGTTGTCTCAGAAAAGTTCATCTCACGCGTAATGGCAAGCATCTCTTGCTCGGTAAGACCTGTGCCATCCAGAAACACGGCTAGCTGGTTGCCGCCAAAGATGTGATCAGCAAAGACATCTACCACACGGAAGTGGTAGGAACACGAATTTTTATTATGCATATATTTACCCCATATTGGTATTACTCGTCAGGTGTGAGATTTTCTGGGTTTGTGGCAAAGACGGCTGTGTAGCCGCAGTCGAGGCAGGTGATAGTGCTTACCTCAGACGTTCTGAGTCTGCCCTTGAACCAGTTACTCCTGCGCTCGGGTTGCTTAATGCGAATGTAGGGTGGGTTAAGCCATTGGTCATCCCCGGCTATTTCAGCTGTTGTTGGCACACGCCTTCCGCCACATTCAGGACAGGGCTTAAGGTTTTTCAATATAGTATGCATTCCTCCTTATACTACAGATATAGTACGTTGCCTTTGGCTCGATATCAAACGTGAATAAGACATAAGAGTTATTGCTTCTAGTGGTCAGTCCGTTTAGCTTTTAGGGGGAATATGTTGATGCGGGTTCCAACAAACTCTCATGTAGGAAGTGAGACACCTGTTCCTACTCCATACATCTCCTGGCGTTTGTTTGGTGGGCTCCTCCTGGGAAGCCTTGTCCTGGGGGCTTTCTCTTTTCTCAGACCGTTCAGACTGACGTTTGGTGCCCCACTCCTTGACGCCTTAAGCGTCTTGTACGCGCTGTTCCTGGCGCTCATGTGTTTTCGCGGCTCATGGGGGCTGCTGAGCATGTCCGGTCCCCCTGGCGCTGGCACGCGGACCGGATGGCATTTCATCCCGGTTCTGTTGGGCATGACTACGTTGTGGGCTGCTCTTGCACTCCTTGGCTGGGTGTCCGAGACCATGTGGACCCAGCGGGCACCGACCTACTCTTTCCTGTATCATGTGCTTGAACTTGGAGTGTATCCGTTCTTCATTGCGGCGGTTCTGCTTTTGCCCTCGCAAAACCTCTCCCGGCTCTCGCGCTTGCGTATCTTGCTTGATAGCTTGATCATCCTGGCGACGGTAGTGACCCTCTATTGCTATGTGATCATGGTTCCCATGCTTTTCGAGCCCAGGCTAACACTCCTGGAAAAGACCTTGGGGATTCTCTTCGTCATCGCCAACCTGGTGTCGCTCTTTTGCTTGCTGTTCGTCGCCTTCCAAACGGTCCATGTGGGTATCCGACAGGTCATCGCTCTGCTCACGCTGGCAATGGTCATTTTCTTGGTTGGTAAGGTGGTGGTCTATCACTATCTGCAATCAGCAGAGGCGAGCCTCACGATCGGACCAAACCCTGGCCTGCTTGGAAGTCTCACCCTGATCGCTGCGGCAGCCCAAACGATGCGGCGTGTGCTGAGCCAGGATGCGCCTTTGGAACGTGGTCCTGCGGTGTTGTTAGAGGAAACGGAGGTCTTTGGCCGGCGGAAAACCTGGCTGGTGTCTCTCCTGGTGCTGATCTTTGCGCTGCTGCTGGTGTCTCTCGCGATCCAGCCTGCCAATGCGTACACCCCCGCGAGGTTACAGGTCACTGAGTTTGGGGGTACCAGTATTCTGATTGTGCTGATCCTGCGTCAGGTGCTAGCGACGCACGAATTGAATAACTTGAAGCGAGATCTCCAAGAGAAGAATGCGCAGTTAGATACGTTGGCGGCTTCTGATCCCCTGACCGGTGTGTCCAATCATCGGACGTTAGTGACCAGACTTGATGAGGAAGTGGCGCGTGCCAAGGCCCAGCAGGCGCCGTGCTCCGTCCTGTTCATGGATATCGACCACTTTAAAGCTATCAACGACCAGTATGGGCACTCAACGGGAGATCTGGTGCTGTGCCAGGTGGCCAGGCGAGTAGCCTCAATCTTGCGCTCGGAAGATTGTTTGGGACGGTGGGGAGGTGAGGAATTCCTAGCGGTTTTGCCAGGGCAAGATCTGTGTTCGGCGTACGAGGTGGCTGAGATGATTCGGATGCAGGTTTTACAGCAGGTGGTTGCCTCTGAGAAAAATCTGCGTGTGACCTGTTCGCTGGGGATTGCGACCTATCCTCAGACGGCGGCTTCGCGCGATGGCCTGATCAACGCAGCCGATCAGGCCATGTACGAGGCCAAGCGTCTCGGACGCAATCAAACGTGTCTGGCGAAGTTGAAAAAGGACACGAACGTTGCGTCAGATACCGGAGAAGGATAAAACGGAACAGGTTTCCTACTTCCTACACGAGAGTTTGTTGGAACCCGCACCAGCATACTCCCTTCCTATAAAGCTAAACGGACTGACCAATAGTGTTGTAGGGTCCAAGCTAGCTTGGACTTTCCCTATTTTTGGGGCATGTCACATTTTGCGTGCTGGAGCGATAATATGTTATGGAGTAATAGCAAAAGAAACTTAAAGGTTGTTGTATGCAAAATAATAAATTGAATGCAGGTATTTGTTTAGGCTTATTGGCTTGTCTTATTTTAATGGCGGGGTGTGGGGTGAATGGAAGCCCTATGGGGAGTATCTTACCTGATAATAGTGGTGGTTCTAAGACGGGGATCTGGAATAATATACGCATGTTTCCCGATGGCGGAGGTTGGGCGTTGACCTATCGGGCCTTGCTCCATACAAGTGATGGTGGGAGACACTGGCATAGTGCGACGCCATGGGATTCATCTATAGGGGCGATAGGAGTAATTCCGTATTTTGTGAATAGCCATGTCGCCTGGTTTATTGTGCCGGGGAATACAATCTATGTGCAGTATGGGAAGTCGAATGAGTCACAGCTCGCTCGCAGCTATCGCACCACCGATGGTGGCGCGACCTGGCAGAGTGGGAAAATTCCCGGCACGGTCAGTACCTACTCCGATGCCAAATCGGGAGCAGGAGCGGTTGGAGAGGCTGTAAAGCACCTGGTCGCACAGGGAGAGACGCGCCACTATATTAACATTAATTCGCTTATGGCCCTGGATGCCCAGAGTGCCTGGATCTCGGTTGGCCAGACCTATATCCACACAGGAGGTGGCCAGGAGGACATTCATCCAGAGTCTAATCGTATTTTGCACAGTACCGATGGCGGGAGAAACTGGAACCTGCTGGTGGAGGATAAGCCAGATGCGCAGAACCGCGTGGCGGGTACGCATATCTATTTTGTAAATAGCATACTGGGCATCCAGAGCGGCAAGACGCCTCTGGGCATTGAGATTAGCCACGATGGCGGCAAGAGCTGGCACGAAGAGGAACTGCCACTGCCGAAGCTGAAGGTTTTTTCTCTGCCTACAACCAATCAGGAAGAGTCGGTTTTCTTTAATGAGCGTGACGGTATTATTCCGGTCTACATGCTGGTTGGTAGGAGCTATAAGCTCTTCTACTACACGACCCATGATGGTGCACAGAGCTGGCAGGTTGGTACGCTCTCTAATGATCTGGCAGACCAGCCGCAGGTTACCTATCTTGATTCGCAACATTGGATGATCTTACAGAAAGCGGTTATCCTCAAGACTAATGATGACGGAGTGCAATGGACGTCAGCCGTGCCACAGCTTCCAGGCAAAGCCGTTATAAATTCTAACTTTATCTTGGCTAATGAAGGCTGGGCCATTGTGAGCAATGTAGATCATTTTGACGCCAATACGAGTGGGCTGGATAGCAGTACGAGCCTGTTGCAGACAAAGGATGGTGGCAAGACCTGGCAAATAATGTCATACCAGGTGGCGTAGCCCATATAGAAAAGGGACGCGCGAGAGCGAGCTCTCGCGCGTCCCTTTTCTATATGGGTTGCTCTTATCTCAGGGACGTAGCTGGAGGCTAGGCTGAGAAACTAGGCGGTCACTTCCAGGCCCAGGCCGGCGGCGACGCGCTGGCCGTACTCGGGATCGGCGCGGAAGAAATGCTTCAACTGACGCTCGACGATCTCCTTGCTCTTGACGTTGCGCATATGACCGACCAGGTTATTGACCAGGTGGGTCTTCTCTTCCTCGCTCATCAAGCGATAGAGCGCGCCCGGCTGCGCGAAGTCATCATCCTTCAGCTCATAGGCGAGGCGCTCAGCGTTGCCGCTGAAGGCATCCTGATGGTCGCCGCGATAGAACTCGGGGGCTGCATTAGGACCATCGAAGCTGTTCGGCTGATAGTTGGGGGTCGCGCCACCATTGCCATCGAAGCGCATGGCGCCGTCGCGGCGATAGTTGTTGATCTCAACCTGGGGACGGTTAATGGGCAGGTGCGCGTAGTTGGTGCCGACGCGATAGCGATGGGCATCTGGATAGGCGAAGATGCGGCCCTGGAGCATCTTGTCAGGCGAGAAGCCGATGCCGGGAACGATGTTCGTCGGCGCGAAGGCGGCCTGCTCGACCTCGGCGAAGTAGTTCTCCGGGTTGCGGTTCAGCACCAGGCGACCAATCGGGATCAGGGGATAATCGCTATGCAGCCAGACCTTGGTCACATCGAAGGGATCGAAGCGGTACTTCGCCGCCTCTTCCACGGGCATGATCTGTACAGAGCAGGTCCAGGCGGCCTCTTTCCCGTTCTCGATATGCTCGAAGAGGTCCAGGGTCGCGAAATCAGGATTGGCGCCCGCCATGTGCGTGGCCTCGGCGTCGGTCCAGTTCTCGATGCCAGCCTCAGTCTTGAAGTGGTACTTGACCCAGACCGCTTTGCCCTCGGCATTGATCCACTTGAAGGTGTGCGAGCCAAAGCCATCCATATGGCGGTAGGTCTTGGGTGTGCCACGGCTGGAGAAGAGGATCGTGACCTGATGCAGCGCCTCCGGTGTCAGCGAGATAAAGTCCCAGAAGGCGTCAGGATCCTTGGCGTTGGTCTGTGGATTGCGCTTCTGTGTGTGAATAAAGTCAGGGAATTTGATGGCGTCGCGCAGGAAGAAGACGGGCGTATTGTTACCAACGAGATCGTAGTTGCCCTCTTCCGTGTAGAACTTAATGGCGAAGCCGCGTGGATCGCGGGCGCTATCCGCTGAGCCCTTCTCACCACCAACTGTGGAGAAGCGCACAAAGGCAGGCGTTTGCTTGCCAACGGTATTGAGGAAAGCGGCCTTTGTATACTGGCTAACGTCGTGCGTGACCTCGAAATAACCATGCGCGCCAGCGCCCTTAGCGTGGACAATGCGCTCAGGAATACGCTCGCGGTTGAAGTGCGCCAGCTTCTCAACGAGATGAAAATCTTCCAACAGCGTGGGGCCAGGATAGCCCACGGTCAGTGAATTCGTATTATCTGGAGCGGGGATACCGAAATCAGTCGTAAGAAAACGCTTATCTTGTTCCGTCATGTCTCTGCGGACACCTTTCCAAACTGGTCATGTGTGGAACATGACCAACTAAGCTTATTAGCTGTGCCGGAGGGTCCGGCCTGCTAGCCATGAAAAAGCAATCGTGAATGCCGCTTCACAGCGACTAGTTTCGCTCACACGATTGAATCGCATACTATTGAAATGTATGCTATGATAATAGCACGGTAGTATATTTTTGTCAATTTAATTGTGTGCAATGAAACGTAGTAATGTGGTGCAACGCTGCTCCCAGTCTTTATTCAAGAGGTTCTAATGACTTTATCGACATCGCCCGAGGAAGCTTTAAAGCTCGATAATCAGCTTTGTTTTGCCCTTTATGCCGCGACACGCGCCATGATGAGCACCTATCGTGGTCTGCTTGAGCAACTGGGTTTGACCTTTCCCCAGTACCTGGTCATGCTGGTGCTCTGGGAGGTAGGCCAGAGTACGGTCAAAGATCTGGGGCAGACGCTCTACCTGGATTCTGGTACGCTCTCGCCACTCCTTAAGCGCTTGGAGGCGGCTGGCCTCATCCATCGCACGCGCAGTGCACGCGATGAGCGCGCCGTCGAGATCAGTCTGACCGAGGCTGGACAGGCTCTCAAAGAGCAAGCCTTCCCCGTGCCAGGCCAGTTCAACTGTCGCGTCGCCCTGGAGGCCAGCGAATTCGCCCACCTGCGCGGACAACTCCGCGATCTGGCCGAAACCCTCGCGCTCAACAACGAACTCTCCAGCACTCAAAGCTGTACCCCGGAACAAATCGGATAAAATGCAGGTCCATGCAAGATATTACGTAGAACCGCTCCAAAAGCTGGTTCCTACCGGCTTGGGAAGCCATCCCGCGTGATGGTTTCTTCTCTTTGGGCAACGTGTCCGGACAACATTTCCCAGCAAAATCATTTATGGCGCGGCGATGTATCTTCTGGCGTGACCAGGCTATCCCAGATGCGTGAATGTCTCCCCAAATTCGTGCAAAAGAGGCAAAAAGGGTGTGTTGACCAGGGAGCATTGATGTGTTAAGGAGGGATTGGAGAGCCTGGATGATGAATCGACGCGCCGTAAACCCCCATTCGGGGGCATGCGTGGCGTCTATGGGGTGGAAGCGCAAAAACGTGAATCACACCCGATCATGGAGCGCCTCTTGACAGCAGGAGAATTGTTGGCTATAGTTTAAGTGAGAAACCGGTTTCAACAGTATAAACGTGAATTTTGTTCGTTCAATGCAAGGATGCAGGGATACGAATATGCAAAGAATGCTCAACACTTCCGCTTTTACCTCCCGCAAACTCCCCTGCTCATTGCAGCCACCACGCACCCTTACCCGGCCAGTCGTGCCGGGGTGAGAAGTCACTTCCTCATTCTTTTCCATGCCTTTTTATAGTGTAGAACAACTAGACCACATGATGTTAGCCTAAGCGTTCGACAAAAGTTGAAAATGGAATTTCAATTTTGTCATGCTGAGCCTGGTCTCGGGTGACAAGGAAAGAGGGATCTGATGTTACGTCGCTTTGTTCTCCCCTGTGGGATTATTCTGAGTCTCCTGGTTGCGCAAAGTTTGATGCTATTTAAAGCGCCAGTTGCTCATGCTCATGCCCTGGCGACCCAGAATCTCGTGCAGTATGTGAACCCTTTTATAGGTACCGCGAGTAGTAATGCCCCTAATCCGGTGCCAGGTGGTAGTGGTGGCAGTACCTATCCTGGCGCGGTCGTCCCCTTCGGCATGGTTCAGTTCAGTCCCGATACTCCCAATGGCTCACCCTCTGGCTATGCCTATAACGATACCACCATTCAAGAGTTTAGCGTGACGCATTTCGATGGCGCTGGCTGTTCCAATAATGATGACCTTCCCATCCTTCCCATTACCGGCTCTCTTGGCGCATCGCCAGGCACCAACTGGACTGGCTATAGCTCTACCTATACCAAAAGCAATGAGAGTACATCCCCTGGCTACTACAAAAACAAGCTGGATAAATACAATACCCAGGTCGAATTGACCGCGACGACACGTACCGGCATGGCCCGCTTCACCTATCCTAGCACGAGCCAGGCGACGGTTTTGCTCAATACCAGCCGTAGTGCTACGGGCAGTCGTAGTGGTTCCGTGCAGATCAGCGGCAACAGCGTGACTGGTAGTGTGACCGCTGGCGGTTTTTGTGGATCGAGCAAGACCTATAAAATCTATTTCGCGATCCAGTTTGATCAGACTCCCACGGGCGTGGGCACCTGGTCGGGAGGAACCATCTCCGCCGGTTCTACAAGCACAAGCGGTACCAATACGGGCGGCTATCTGACCTTCAATACAAGCGGAAACGCTGTCGTGCAGATGAAGGTCGCTCTCTCCTATGTGAGCATTGCGAATGCTCAGCAAAATCTTGCCAGCGAGAATGCTGGCTGGGATTTCTCTGGCGTCCAGAGCAATGCGAGCAATACCTGGAATGCCATGCTCAATCGTGTGCAGGTGAGTGGGAACTCAACAACTGACCTGACTGAGTTCTATACCGCGCTGTATCATACGGTTCAGAGTCCGAACGTCGCCAGTGATGTGAACGGTCAGTACCAGGGCTTTGATGGCGCGGTGCATACGGCGAGCGGTATGACGGTCTACCAGAACTATTCAGGATGGGACATCTATCGCTCGTGGACCGCGCTGGTCTCCATGATCGCTCCCAACGAGATGACGGATATCGTGAAGTCGATGGTGCTTGACGGCCAGCAGGGGGGTGAACTACCGAAGTGGTCTCAGGAGACGAACGAAGATTTCATCATGACGGGCGATCCCGGACCCATTATTGTGTCGAGCGCATACGCCTTTGGCGTGCGTAATTTCGATACGGCAGGCGCTTTTGCCTTGATGGACAAGGTGGGCAGTGATGTCAATGCGACCACGCAGGGAAGTCCGATTCGCGGGAATCTCGGCTCCTATCTCAGTCAACACTATATAGCTGGCGATGCCTCGGACTCTCTGGAGTACTCGGCCTCGGATTTTGCCATCGCCCAATTCGCGAAGGCGCTGGGCAATACTAATGCCTACAACACCTATATAAGCCATGCCCAGTGGTGGGAGAATGTCTTCAATCCAACCACCAGCTATATTACGCCCCGCAATAGTAATGGTACCTGGGCGGTGCCTCTCGACCCGGCGAGCGGCTCCGGTTTTACGGAAGGGAATGCGGCCCAATACACCTGGAATGTGACCTACAACGCGCAGAGCCTGATTAATTTGATGGGCGGTAATGCAACGGTGATCCAGCGATTGAATCATCTCTTCACCCAGGTGAATGCGGGTCTCAGCCAGCCTTATTACTACATTGGCAATGAGCCTGAATTCGCCACGCCCTGGTTCTACAATTTTGCTGGCTATCCCGCGGGGACTCAGACAGCGGTTCGTAGTGTGATGACGGGAGCCTTTACCTCTTCGGCCGGAGGCCTGCCTGGAAATGATGACCTGGGCGCGACCTCGGCCTGGTATGTCTGGGCTGCCCTGGGCCTCTATCCAGCCACCCCTGGCGCGGATACCTTAGTCCTGCATGGACCTCTCTTTAGCTCCGAGACCATCCAGCTAGCAGGCAGTAAAGTGCTGCAAATCAATGGCTCTGGCGCTGGTGATAGCGCCCCCTATGTGCAGAGCTTGAATGTGAATGGCGTTGCAAGCGACCAGACATGGCTGCACTACAGCGATATTGCCAATGGCGCAACCCTTAATTTCACCATGGGGAATAGCGCCTCGAATTGGGGTACCAGTGGGACGCCTCCGCCCTCCTTTAACGATGGCTTTACTCCGCCACCTGTGCCCCCGGCCCTGGGGGCGAACCTGGCCCTCAACAAAACCACGACCGGTTCGACTGCCTGTGCCAGCAGCGAAGGGGCAGCCAATGCCGTCGATGGTGCCTTGAAGGGCAACAGTAAATGGTGTTCGGGCGTGACTCCCTCTTCGCTCGTGGTCGATCTCGGTTCGGCTCAGACGGTCGGCTCTTTTGTACTCAAAAACGCTGGCCTGGGCGGAGAGGTCACGTCATGGAACACCAATGCCTACACGATCCAGTTGAGTACCGATAACAGTAACTGGACCACGGTAGTCAATGTCAGTGGCAATCAAGCCAGTCGCGTGTACAACACCATCGCGCCACGCACCGCCCGCTATGTGAAGCTGAACGTTACTAAGCCAACCAGCACTACTGATACCGCGACCCGGCTTTACGAGCTAGAAGTCTATAGTGCGGGGGCGGGCGCGCCCTCATTTTCAACGGGCTTCGAAAGCGGCGATCCGCAGTTGACCTGGACAAATACCGTTGACACTGGCAGCTATCCCCATGGCGGGAGCAGCAACGTGACGGGCATCTGCTGTAACCTGACGGGACCCGAGACGGATATACGCAGTGGCGAAACCCAGCATACGGGAAATGTGGCCCTGATGTATTCCGGCTTCACCCAGGGCGCTTCTAGCGAGTACGCATATATGAAGCTCTTTGATGTCAGCTCGCGCAATATCGCTGTAAACTCGGGCACCACGCTCACATACTGGATCTATCCGCAGAGCACAGCGACTAGCAACCTGGTGAGTGGCAGTAATAGTACCTGCGTGGCGCTAGACCTGATCTTCAGTGACGGAACGAACCTTCGTGATTCCGGCAGCGTCGACCAGAATGGGAATCGCAGCCATCCCGCCTATCAATGCAACCACTTGACGCTAGATACATGGAACCAGGTGACCGTCAACCTGGGATCGCTTGCCACGGGCAGAACGATCACCAGTATTAACCTTGGCTACGACCAGCCCAACAGTAGCGGGGGCTACCGTGGCTACGTCGATGACATCGTAATCCAGTAGCAGTGTTAAACAGCGTTGTATGGTCCATACATGCCTGGACCATACAACGCAATTTCTATTCGTGGAGGGAGACCAGAATGCGAAAACGACCATGGTTATTTGCGTTTTTCATGTTAAGAGCTTATCCGAAAACCTCTACTTTGGCAAAGATCAATTGAGCACAGGCAAGGTGAAGGAAGGCGAGGTAATTCTCCCCTTTTTTCTCCCAACGCACCAGGAGCCGACGCGAGCGATTGATCCACGAATGGGTACGTTCCACTACCCAGCGTCGCGCGCGATGACCAGGGGTAAGGACTTTCTCCTGCTTCTCCTCGCCACGGCTGCGAATATGTGGGACGTAGTGGCGGGTCTCAACCTCTTGACGTGCTGGCGCTCCCACGTAGCCCGCATCCAGACAGAGGTGCTGCGGCTGCTCCTCGGCCGGCTCCGGACGTGCGATGACGATGCCATCCAAGGTAGCACAGAGCAGTTTTACATCATGGCGATTCGCTCCGTCGATCACGATGGCCAGGGGAATTCCTGCGCCGTCCGTCAGCAAACTACGTTTAACTCCTCGTTTGCCGCGATCGGTGGGATTGGCTCCGGTTGCGGCTTTTCCGAAAGGAGCCTTCGTCATTGCTCCATCCACGGCTTGCCATTCCCACTGGATGCCTTCCAGTTCATCATACATACACAATCCTGCTTGCCACAACGCCATGAAGAAGCCAGCTTGTTCCCATTCCTGAAAGCGATCGTGCACCGTCGAACTCGCGCCCAGCTCTCTGGGCAACGCATTCCACTGGATACCGGTGCGCAGGATATAAATGATCGCTTCAAAAGCTCGTCGATCATCCATCCTGGGACGTCCCCCTTTTGCATGTGACGGTGTGGCAGGCAGCAACGGTTTGACGCCCTCCCAGAATGCATCACTGACCTTCCAGGGATATGTTCGTGCCATGCGGATTATTCCTCCTCGGATTGCGGTAGTAACTGGACACATTTCAACATCGAGACTCTCAATGGCTTTGGAGAGGAAGACCCTGCAAAACTGGGCACTGACTTGCTACTTCACTTGATTTTGCAGGGTTTACCTCTCCAAGTGTTCTTCGGCAAGGAACAAGAGACAGACGCCGTGCGAGCAAAGCCTTTTGATTCTGGTTCGCTCAATTTGATGAACTACTGGCCAGTAAACGCGTGCATCACGTACCAATTCAACGTACCCTGATCCCAACCTCTGAACACCTGCATCCTTTGATCCTCGTCTGCCTGCGTCAATTTCCCCTGGGTCACCAGTGTGTGACAGGCTGTTTGCAGTGCATTCAGTTCAAGCGTGCGCAACTGGTCGGTTGAAATGCCCAGTTGCGCCGCCAGGTTAGCCATGGGCGCCCCCGGATCTGGGGCGGCATTCTTGCTGGTAGAAGCCGGCGTAGCCGTGCTGGTAGCACCTGCTGCCTGCAATTGCGCGCTTATCTGGGCTTCGCTGAGGTGCAGGCCCTGGGCAACCTGTGTCCTGATGGTTTGCCAATAGATCGCTGGATCATTCCAGCCAGGAGGAACCGCGTTGCCATTGTCATTGCCTTTCGTCGGTACGTTTGTTCCTGGCGCGCTCGAACTGGGGGGTGACGTGTGTTGTGCAAGAGCCTGCCAGGTCACAATGGCCATCACACAGACAATGATTACGCCTCCCAGACGGAGCAGCAGAGCGGCAGGCCCGCGCCGGGATCGTCGCTGTGGCCTATTCTGGAGGAGATTGGTTGGTTCAGGCGAAGTGCTCCGTTGTGTATCTTCATCAGACATGCTTGTTATCCTTTCTTTCCATTTCTTCTCAAAAATCACTCGTACCGCAATGCTTCGGCTGGTGGCACACGCGAGGCCCTGTGCGCGGGCAGGACCGTACACAATAAGGCCACGAGGTAACTCCCAAGCAGGAGCAAGACCACCGGGCCAAGTGGGAAAGGGAACTGTTGCGATGCCTGGCGTGTAATCTGGTAGGCGAGCCACCAGGCCAGGAGGGAGCCTGCCAGCAGGCTTAAGGTGATCACAAAACTGGCTTCCAGAAGGAACGACCGCCGCACCAGGGCGCGTGAAAAGCCCAACGCTCGCAGCATACCAATCTGCTGGCGCCGCTCCACTACAGCACGACTGGTGATCACGCCAATGGAGAAGGCACCAAAGAGTAACCCCATCGCCAGATAGGCGGCAAGAAAGAGCGTCAGACTGGCTGTATAGGCATCCAGGGTGTCCTGCTCCAGAGAATTCAGAGCAATGCCGTGTGCACTCAGTTGGAGAGCGTTATTCAACGCGCTGGCTCCCTGAACCAGACTCACGCCTGGTTGGAGGCGGAAGTAATAAAAGGCGAAGCGGTCATAGGGAGTTGCCCCGATAGCTGCCTCTGTTTTCTCGGAAAAGAGCAGAGTTCCCCAATAGGCATTCGACGGTATCAGGCCAATCACCTTGACCTGGCGGTAAGGCGCATGAGGATCTCCATTCTCCGGCACCTTCACGGAGAAAGGCTCAAAGCCCTGATTTGCCGGCAGTCCCACGTTCCCGACATACTGCAGCACCGCGTAGCCCGGCTGATCACGAACCGCGTTCCAGACCTGGCGATCCGAGTCGTAGCCCTGAGCACGCGCGAACAATGGCATGGTCGTGTCTGAGAGGAATGTCGTATCGACGACCAGAGCGCCTGGAAAGTGTGTGAAGGGATAGGCTTGGTTTCCCGGCCGCGAGAGACGAATCGGCTGAGCGTTGTGCGGATCGTACGCGAAACGCACGAGTGTCGCCAGGGCAATCTCTTGCCTCAGCGTTTGGGGGGTAGCGAGCAGCGGCGCATTCAGGTTCGTGGTGTGCGCTGGATCTACCGCATCCAGGTCCGTCCCGTCGATCTCAAGCTGGAAATTTCCGGTGGTTGTTTGCAGCCCGGACTGCTGAATGCTGCTTAGATTGTTGGTGACGACCAGGATGATCAGGAAGGTAATCAGACCGAGCAGCGCAACGGTGACGCCACTGCGAAAGCGGAAAGTGGTTGGGTACGCCAGTCCGGTCCGACTCACAGGAGCCAGGGCGCGCACCCGGCGCAGGAGGAGCGTCAGCAGTCTGACCAGGAGATCAGCATTGCTCATCACCAGCATGACAGTGCCTAAGATTGGTACAAGCAGGCTGAGCAAGACCGCGAAAGAAGAAGGGCTGTTCAATTGATGTGTTCCTAAAGCCGAAACATCGGATACAAACAGAAGTAGCAAGAGGTCTTTCCCTACCCAGATACTATAGACCAGCCAACCGACTCCGATGAGGCTCACGCTCAGTCGCTTGGCCAGTCGGGGGAGGATTTTGAGCAATGGCAGCAGCCAGTTTACCAACAGCCCGGCGCCAGCAATGAGCAAGGTGACGCTCAGCTGCTGCCAGCCGCTGTCGAACTGCGCTCCAACCAGTTGGAAGAGGAGAATACCTATGAGCAGGCAGAGAGGGCCACGTAGAAAACCCTCCCAGAGCAAGCGAAGCAGCGCGCTCCCCCGGCGAGACAGACGGCGCGCAGTCGTTTCGGACAACGGCTGGCCCGCCTCGTCGCGTGGTGTGGACCAGAGGAAGCGCCACAACGTTCCGAGGGCTGCATGGGCGGGCAGAGGATCGTCCAGGTTGCGGATCGCTGCCACGATATTGGTGCGGCTGATCCAGACCGCCGTGATGAACACGACGACCAGCATCGTGAGCACGCTCAGGCACCATGAACTCAGTAGTCCTGGCCAGCTTACCCATAAGTGCAACGCGATATGGCTGGAAAGCACTCCAGCAGCTGGCACCTGGGAGAGCGCCGCCAGTTCGAGCGCAACCACCCCAACCCCCAGCAGCAGCCCAAGCGAAGATGCAATCACCGCATAACCGCTGCCCTCTATCAGTAACGTCTGTACCAGGTGCTGGCGCTGTAAACCGATCGCACGGCTCATGCCCAGCTCTCCTCGTCGTTCGGCCGCCAGGAGCAGACACAGCAGCACCAGCAGAAGCATACCCGCGCCTACCAGCAAAGCGGTGAAGGTAGGGAGCAGCAGCGAAAACTGGCGCGCGGCAGGCGACGCGATAAAATCGCTCTTATTATCAAGCGGGGAGAAATCCCCTTGACTCTCCGCTATATCGGGCTTGAGTGGATGAAGAATGGTCGAATCGAAATACGTGGGAAAGAAGCCTCGCGCGTCGGGTGCGGCGTGAAAAAAATGCGCCAGGTAATCGAGCACAGGCTGGCCACGCCTGCCATCAGGGCCAATATCATCCAGTCCTCCCTGCCCGATATTTTTCACGCAGAGCACATTGGGCACTGGCTGGGCCAGATGGTGCTGCGCGAGCGACGGAAGAACAGTTGTTAGCGGCATGATGATCTCCGGGTAGGATCCCTCGAATTCCAGTTCGCCATCGGTGACTGCCAGGTCTGTAGAGAGCACCGCCCGGACCGTTACCACAATCGTGGCGTTGCTCTGGCCGAAGAGCGCAACCTGGAGCCGGTCTCCTACCTGGACATGTTCATCACGGGCCACGGTGCTACTCACAAAAGCGTCGTTAGGACCGAGATCCGCAAAGTGCAGCCGGCGGCCCTGGGTATCGGTGAGCGGGCCATAGACCTGATCAAACGCGGGTGAAATGCCGTAGAGATACTGGTCGTTGGTAGAAAGCCCGGTGCGCGCGGAGAAAATCCTCGCGCCACGCGGCATGTAAAAGATGCCAGTCGCTGCCTGCACCTGAGGCATGCTTTGGAGATGCACGAGGGCCTCGTTGACCTGGGCCTGGGTGAATGTGCCACTCACTGCCTCGTCTACATTGCCCATTTTCATGAGCCGATCGGATACCATCGATTGGTTGAAACTATCCTGTAGCCCAAACGAGGCAGTAATAAAGACCGCCGCAAGCATCAGACCTGCCAGCATAATCACTGTCTGGCCGGGGCGGTGCAGCACATTGCGCAGTCCCAGTCGCCAGAGGATGGGGTTGCTGGCGCCCAGGCTCAGCACGACCAGCAAGATGCCAGCGGTAAGCCCGGCCAGCAGCAGGGCAAGTGTGGTCGGAGATAGATTATTCATCGTTTCGCCTGCTCTCTTGCTTTGCACTGCTTAATGGCAGCGTTGCCCGCGTTGCCAACGCGGAGCTTTCAGCTTTCAGTAAGTGATCCGCTTCGATACGTCCATCGCGCATGGTCACCAGGCGATGGGCCTGTTGTGCTACTTCCATGGCATGCGTCACCCAGACAAAGGTCAGGCCATGTTCGCGGTTAAGGTGCAACATCAGGTCAATAATCTCCTGGCTGGTCGCGCTGTCTAGCGCCCCGGTTGGCTCGTCGGCCCAGACAATCGAGGGCATGGTGGCCAGAGCGCGAGCAATGGCAAAGCGCTGGCGCTGACCTCCGCTCATCTCTGCCGGGCGGTGCCGCGCCCAGTCAAGAAGGCCGACCAGTTCGATGCTTGCCCTGGCTCGTGTACGGGCCTCCTTGGGAGCAACTCCGCTCACCAGCAAAGGAAGCTCAACATTTTCCAGCCCGGTCAGGACCGGAAGCAGGTTGTAGGTCTGGAACACGAAACCCATTTCGCGGGCGCGAAACGCCGTAAGCTCCCGGTCGGAAAGCCCGCGGATATCCTGCCCGGCAATCTTAATCGTGCCTGAACTCACACTATCGAGACCGCTCAGACAGTTGAGCAAGGTTGTCTTGCCACACCCACTTGGCCCCATGATTGCGACCACTTCTCCACGTTGGATTCGCAGGCTCACCCCTTGGAGCGCCTGGACCGATGCGCTGCCTGTATCATAGGTTTTACACACCTGCACGGCCTCAACCTGTCCTTTGTCTGTACCGTCTCGTGTGAGTAGCGACCCCTGTTTCATTTTCATAAACCAGAATCTTCCTTCATCTCTATACATAGCCAGCAGTATTGCTTCTGTCATCCATTAGCTCCTCTCTCGCAAAGTGCCAGCAATGCTGTACATACGTCTCTTTCTTAGAAACCAGTCTACTTGTTTGCGGAGCGCCGTGACATCGGCACTTCCGGCGCGCGCGTCTCGGTAAACCAGGCAAGAAAAAACTGCCGAAAGAGACAGTGGAGTCTAGGTAGTTTCGGCAAACCGCTTCTGCCGAAAGAACCGTAGTGCTACTCCACCAGTCATGCTATACTTGCAAAAGTGCCAGGCAGCACGAGACCAGAAGAAGCCTTGGTTGAGAAGCGTTTTTGAGAGAGAGCCAGGGCATGATCAGGCAACGGAAGAAAACACGCATGAACAGCATCAATCAAACATCTCCCTTACGCTGGTTCCTCCTTTTATGGGTAGGGCTGGTCTATATTCAAGTTGTGCAAACAGCTTTGCCAATCCAGAACCTGTATCCAGACAAAATCCCACAGGGAATGGTGAATAATCCCCAGTTCAACTTAGCGCTTTTCACTCTCCTGATGATCTTGCATGCTGGGCTACACTGGGGAGCTTTCTCTTTACGCAAAAACCGGGATCTCCTGCTCTCTTTTCTGGGGCAAGGCATACTCGTGCTGTTGATCTATTTTCTGGCCCAGGCGGGGGATGCGATCGTTGGCCTGTGCCTTGCGCTGACGATTGAGGCCATTACGCTGTTCAGGCAAGCTCGCCTGACGATCCTGGTAGGAGGCGGCTGCCTGCTGCTCTTTGGCCTGACCGAAGGGACGCAGATCGTGTCCATACTTGGGCATGGGAGCGGGTCTGTGAATAAATTGATCGACGCCGTAACTGGGAGTACAACGCTAATCTTGTTTGTCATTGCGTGTGTCTTGCTCTCTATCCAGCAGGGTCGAGCGCACCAGCGAGACCAGACCTTCCTGTGCGAACTGGAAATCGCCCACGCGGAACTCAAGACTGCGCATGAGCAGTTGGAGGAATACGCTGTGGAGGTGGAAGACCTCACGCTGATCGCCGAGCGCCAGCGCCTGGCGCGTGAACTCCACGATACACTGGCCCAGGGGCTGGTTGGTTTGACGATGCAACTGGAGACGATCGATGCCTTGTTGCTCAAACAGCAGATCAATCAGGCGCGGACCATCGTGCAACAGGCGATGACGCGCGCACGGGCAACGATCACAGAGGCGCGCGCAGCGATTGAGGATTTGCGTGCCGAAACGCAGGACGCGCAGAGCTTTTCCCAGGCGGTCCAGGTCGAAATCCAACGCTTTACTTCCGCTACTGGTATCTCCTGTGCCTGTTCTCTGCCGGAAATACTGCTGCTTCCACCTGCTTTGCAGGAGCATCTTCTACGCCTGGTTACTGAAGGCTTAATGAACATTGCTCGCCACGCGCAGGCCACACGTGCGTGGGTCTGCGCAAACTGCGATCAACAGGGACTCACGTTTGAGATAGGGGATGATGGAATCGGTTTTGACCCGGAAGCTGCGGTGCGGCAGGCCGGTCATTATGGTTTGCTTGGATTGCGCGAACGCGCACGCTTGCTGCAAGGGCAACTTCAGATTATCAGCGCTCTCGGCAAGGGAACCACCATTTGCTTACACCTTCTGGGAACAGATGGAGGCATACGTGATGAGCAATAAGCCACAGGTCATTCGCGTGGTGGTCGTCGATGACCACCTGGTGGTCAGGGAGGGCTTGCGTATGATGTTGGAACTGGCAGGGGAAGGATTTGCCCTGGTCGGAGACGCGGCGGATGGCGCAACCGCGCTGCGCGTGGTGGAGGAACTCCAGCCAGATGTGGTCCTAATGGACTTGCGGATGCCGGGCATGGATGGGTTGGAAGCCATTGCGCATATCCGCAACGCCTGGCCGCAAATTGCGGTGGTTATCCTGACCACATACAACGAAGATGATCTGATGGTGCGTGGACTCCGCTCAGGTGCCTGCGGCTACCTTCTGAAAGATACCAATCGTGAAACGCTTTTTCATGCGATCCAAGCGGCGGCGCGCGGTGAAATGCTCCTCCAACCGGAAATGTTGGCGCGTGTGTTTGCGCTGACGTCGTCGCAAGCGAAAGATGCAGCGCCTTCTTTTGGCAACGTCGAGGGCATGGAACTGACCGAGCGCGAACGAGAAATTCTTCAGGGAGTAGCGCGCGGAGAACGCAGCAAAGAAATAGCCGTTCGTTTGGGTATCAGTATCCGCACAGTTGGATCCCATCTTGCCAGTATCTACACCAAACTCGGAGTGGATTCGCGCGCTTCAGCCGTTGCTCTCGCAATAGAACGCGGCCTGCTCAATTCTGATCGACGGGGACCAAAATAAGCACTTTCAAACCGCCCCTCTTCAGAGAATGCTGAGCGCACAAAAAAGAGGAGAAGAAACTATCTTCTCACTGGTCTTGGTCAATGTAGAGGTTTTCGGATAAGCACTAAGCATATGTCTTGTCGCACTACTGCCGAGGCCTGGGCTGGTAAAGGCGGACGCAAACGTGACGACCGATTACAATGCCAACGATGAGCTGTTCCCCCTCAACTTTAGTGCCGTCAGTGGGCACCACTACGAGTTCCGCGTCTTCTGGGACTATAGCCCCAGCGCCCAGCGCCTGACCGAACGCGGAGTATATGTCCAGCCGACCATCCATGACACAAGCGTCTCCCTTCCTTATAGTCTGCGAGGTATCGGAACTTCCGCGGGGGATGCGAACCTGGATGGCGTGGGCGATGCGCTCAAATCCACCATTGGCACATCTGTCTTCGCCAACTACCACCGCTACTCGATTGGACCAACTCAGGCGGGCGCCAACAACGTCTTGCGGGGCGGCTCCAATGTGAGCGTCAATCTCCCGAACAACGCCTATCAGGAGGTACACATCCTGGGGACAGCCATCAACGGGAACCAGGTGAATCAGCCCTTTACCTATACCGACAACACAACTGCCACGCAAAACCTCTCCCTCTCGGACTGGTTCGCCTCCGCGCCCCAGCCCTATGAGCGCTTCGCCGTCGCCCAGGATACCCGCTGGGGACCCTCCTCAGCGCAATACGGCAACATCCACCTCTTTGACTACACTATCGTGCTCAACAACGGCAAAGCGGTGAAAAGCCTCACCCTGCCCAACAACTCAAACATCGTGATCGTCGCTATTACTCTCACAACGATATAGGCCCGCTCCTGACGTACGTGGCTACTCTCCAGAGCGAGAGTAGCCACGTACGTCAGGAGCGGGTCCCATCTTGTGGTTCCTGCTGGCATGGATTTTGATTGGTAAGGCTGGCTATTCCAACACAAATGCTAAGTCATCAACCTGGCTCAAACCCTTCAAGTAGAAGCATAGTATCCACGCTTAAAACATTGCATAAACCCATGCAACAGAGTATGCTAAAGGCTCCCAGAGCGGTCGCTCAACATTCTATAAATTCGATAGTAACTCGTATGCATCAATGAGGAGGCAAGGATGCAAGCACAGACCGGATATTCTCAAGCGCGCAAGCTTCTCGTGTGGGGTTTAATTGCTCTATCTATCGCTCTCATCAGTGCGATTGCAGAAATACCGCTTTCAATCCAGGCTAACCAACTAACACATGTATCTAGTGCAGGCCTGGTCGATCCCCAGCCAGATGCGCCTGTCACCTGTAATGACAAGCTCTTATCTTCCTGACAGGATAGGGCTTTAGCCCTCCGCAAGCCACGGTTCTTTAGACCGTGATGAGGCGTGTTATTGGGCTTGAGCCCTTATCAAACATAGCACTAATAGAACACATGTTTGACAATTTCAAATCAGTATAGTATTCTCTACGAGAGATAGCATATATTTTGTGAGAGGAGGTCCTGAACATGGCAAAAGCCACGAAAACCATCAGGCAGGCGTTGCACTATCCGCCGCAGTATGCTGCCTACTTCGCGGCAAACCAGGTCCTCTTCAATCGCGTCGTGGCCTTTTATTTCGACTGTATCCAGGCACACGAAGGTCTTCTGGCCCTCAAAAATAAGGAGGCCCTCACGGCCCTGGAGAAACTCACCCATGGAACGGGTGCGAACCCCCATCCGATCATGCCACTCACCGATCTCGCGCCAGATATCCCGGCGATGTTCAGACGTGCTGCCATCAATGCGGCCCTTGGTTCGGCCCGCGCATTTTCCTCCTCCCTCAAAACATGGCGAGCACGGAAGCAGAAACACGAAGCCAAACAGACGAGATTGGGAGGGAAGAAGAAGCCATTCAAGGAGCGACCACCAGTCCCACCCCGATCATGGAACAAGTCGGTTCCCTTCTACGCAAGCCTTTGGCGTGAGCGTCATATGCATTGTATCGTGCTCAAGGTCTGGACCGGCTCGTGCTGGTCCTGGCTCAAAGTACACATCCTCAGTCGCGATCTCCCCGATGGGTACGCGATGGGCAGTCCACAGCTTGTTCGCAAGGGGGATCGCTGGTGGTTACATACTCCCATTGAGAAGACCTTCGAGGCTCCCGCAAAGAGCGGAGAGCAACTCACCACCGCCCAGACACGTCTCTGCGCGGTGGATCTCAATCTCGACAAGCATCTCGCTGTGTGCAGCGTCCAGACAGTTGACGGCACCATCCTGGCTACTTCCTTCATCGGAAATGGCGCAGCGGTATCGGGCTGTAGGAAGCAACTGCTTGGACGCATTGCACGCAACCGATCACAGACTGGTCTCATCGCGGAAAACGAACAGGACAATGCCGATCTCTGGGCGAAGATCAGGCACGTGGACGAACAGATCGCGCATCTGGTGAGCGCTCGCATTGTCCAGTTCGCGAGCGAGCACAAGGCGAGCATCCTGGTTTTTGAACATCTGGGCACCCTGCAACCGGAGAAGGGCACGTATTCGCGCCGGAGCAATACCAAACGCGCCTACTGGATGAAAGGGCGCATGTTCCGCTACGCAACGTACAAAGCCTGGAATGCAGGCGGCATCATCACCTGCCGTGTGAATCCGCGCAATACGAGCAGAGAATGCCATCGCTGTCACGCTGCTGTCATTCGCTATAATCAGGGACACCCTGTGGAAGGCTACACCCCCGGTGCCGCGCTCTGTCTCTGCCCACAATGCCAGATGCGCGATCATGCCGACAGAAATGCCAGTTTGAGAATCGGACAACGCTTGATCGAGCGTACGCAAGAACCTTTGAAGGAAAAGCCTCATGCTCGTTCGCAACGTGCGAAGAGGGAGTCGAAAGACTCAGGTGTTGGGATCTCCCAGGATGCCAAACGCCAGATGGGACCATCTCTCCCTGCGGCCAGGCGTGGAGATCATGCCAACGGGGATGGCACCCCCCAGGGGAGAAGGCGCCGGATGGGCGCGTCTCTCCCAGATATTGCGTCCCAACTACGGGTTCACTTTGAGTAGTGGCTACGCCACCTGTCTCACGAACCCGACTACGGCACAGTGTCAGAAGCTGCTCGGCTTTAGCCGATGCGGAGTGTCACATATGTCATTATGCGCAACTTGATCAATACCATTCACCGCGCTGACCGCGCTGAAGAGATTGTCTCGTTGCAGCAGGAACTCGCGCTACATGTTCGGACACAGGTGCAGCAGAAGCAGCAACTTGAAGAAGGCTTCCAGAAGATTGCGGAGACGCATGCGCGTATTAGCAACGGTGATCTGAGTGTGCGTGTGAACCTGAGTGAGGGGCATGCGCTCTGGAATGTCGCTGGTTCACTCAATAACCTTCTGAATCGCATGCAACGTATGAAGAGCGACGCGGACATGCTTATCGTGACGCGCCAGGCTGCCTATCAGGTCTCGAGTGTGTTACACCAGGCTGTCGCGACGGGCACGATGACTAATATGCATCTCCCTACCACTGGTACTCCGCTTGATCCGGTTATCATCGAGCTCAATAACGTAGCTCGTAATGCTACGTCCCATTCGCAGTCTCGCTATGGGAGCACGTTGGGATAGCATTAGCAATACAGTATCTGTGAAAATAACAAGAGAAGGAATCATTATATTTATGCGTATTCTGGTTACTGGAGCTTTTGGTAACGTTGGCTTTAGCACTGTGCAGGCGCTCATCGAGCAGGGGCAAACGGTTCGCTGCTTTGATCTGAAGTCGAAGGGGGCGGAGAAGAAGGCCCACCTTGTTGAGGGCAAAGCCGAGATTATCTGGGGCGATATCCGCGATGCCCAGGCCGTAGCTGAGGCTGTGAAGGGGCAGGAGGCTGTCATTCACCTGGCTTATATCATTCCACCTGCCGTGGATGAGAACCCTCAACTGGCCCAGGAGGTGAATGTTGGGGGAACACGCAATGTCATCGAGGCGGCCAAAGCACAGAGCCAGCCACCGAAGGTCCTCTTTAGCTCCAGCCTGGATGTCTTTGGGCCCACACAGGATCAGGAGCCGCCGCGCCGCCTGACCGATCCCGTTATGGCGACCGACGAATATACCAGGCATAAACTAGAGGGCGAAGAGATGTTGCGAACCTCTAACCTGGAATGGGCAATTTACCGCTTTGGCGATGTGCCTCCGTTAGAGGCACGTCAGATGCATCCTATCATGTATACCATTCCCTTGAACACACGCCTGGAGGTGGTTCACACCCATGATGTGGGCCTGGCAATCGCCAATGGTATGCATAGTCCCATCTGGGGCAAGGTCTGGTTGATTGGTGGCGGTCCTAAGTGCCAGATTCGCTATCGTGACTACCTCTATCGCACGCTTGGCGAAATTGGTCTTCAGCCTCCACCCGACGAAGCCTTCGCGCCCGATAGCAAGCCCTATTGCACCGACTGGCTCGATACTGAAGAGAGCCAGGCGCTCTTGCAATACCAACGTCATACCTTTGACGAGATCATGCGCGACGTGGCGGAGGCGACCCGCCCCAAAGGAGCCGTGGCCCTTATCCTGCCGCTCCTGCGTCCGCTGGTCAGCAGGCAGATGTTGAAGATGTCACCCTACCTTCAGCAGAAATAGCCTGAGGGCCTGGTGAATCTAGCGAAGAGAGCATGCCATCGCGCATGCTCTCTTCGCTATCAAGCAACCTTAGGTGGTGGATAATCATGAGCTGATAGACTGAAAGGAGAAGATCAAACAGGCGAGCAGGAGAAATGAAAATGGTCACGATCACTCTTTGGTGTCCCTACTGTGAAAGTGGAAAATTGGTGCGTAATGGGCATGCACCTAATGGAAAACAGAGATACTTCTGCCAGGAGTGTAAGCGGTATAGTCGGGAAAATCCTTCGCCTCGTGAGTATTCAGAGGAACGCAAGGAAGAGATACTGCGAGCGTATCAAGAGCGGAGTAGTTTAAGAGGGATTGAACGGACATTTGGTGTCTCGCGCTACTCAGTAGCGAAATGGTTAAAAAAAAGCAGCGGACTTGCCTCCCTTGAGTGAAACGCTCATTGTACCCAATGCAAATGACCTAGAAGCAACTCTACTTGAATGAGATGAACTTTGGTCATTTGTCTTACAGAAGACCAATAAAGTCTGGATTTGGATTGCTCTCTGCCGAAAGACTCGGCAAGTTGTTGCACGAGCTATTGGAGACAGAAGCGAGAATACCTGCCGAGAGCTGTGGAATGCTATTCCAGAAATGTATCGTTCTGGGCATTGCTATACCGATTTCTGGAGTGCATATCAAGCAATCATTCCCGAGAAGCAACATGCAGCAGTGGGCAAAGAGACAGGTGAAACTGCCCATGTCGAGCGATGGAATAATACACTCCGGCAGCGTCTTGGCAGATTTGTTCGCAAAACGCTCTCATTCTCTAAATCTCCTCTCATGCATACTGCCTGCTTGGATCTCTTTCTTCACCGCTATAATCTGGAAAGGGCCATCAGCTTCATGTGATCCACTACCCAACCTTAAAACAACTCCATTAGGAATGAAACATTCGCATAGCACTCCACTATTTGCTACCACTCTTTTGCTTTCTCTTTCTCCATTTCTAGAAAAACTCTTCCTTTTATTGATAAGTTGACAATGCTACTTTCTGTTACCTTTTCTCCTACTTCTACGTAGAAAAAGTAGGAGTGATATTTGACCCCTAAAAGCAGGAGGCGTTGCGATGAACCAGACGATGCGTGCTCCCCGAGGAGCGGCGATCCCGTCCCCTGATGGCTATGATATTCTGCGTCGGGATGGGCGATATTTTCCTGTTCGTGTCCATCTGCATGATCCTGTGCATCCTGGAACGACAGCATTCAAGCGCCCAGATGGAACGGTGGTTTCCTTTGCCAAACGCCTCTCTGCTCTGGTCTTCCTGTATCAACAACAGGAGCATCAAGCTGAGGATCAGGAGCAAACCACCTCTCACGCCTCGTCTTTGTGAACATATCATCCGCCTCTGTGCTCTTCCCGCACCCACTCAGAGGCTCAGACGAGAAGACCCTCTGAGTGGGTGCGGGAAGAGAGTAATATGAATGGACTTACAAGATCAAATGAGTACGCCCCAGCAAGACAACGATGCAGAATCACGGCTCATGCATGAACATGACTGGGCGCTCACTCCTCTGGATATCTCATCAACAGGACAGAATACTCTCTCTGAGCACACATTCGCAGGCCATACGCATGTTGTTTGCTTTAGTGAGCACGACGCCTCACTCATCACCATGCTCAGCGCATTTCTCGGCAATAGTTTACGGACAGGGGACAGCTGCATTGTCGTCGCGACGCCATCCCACCACGAACACCTGGAGAAGCACTTGCAAGCCGTTGGCTTCGATCTGGCTCAGGCCGTGGCCACTGGGACCTATATCCCTTTAGATGCCGCCACAACCATGGCGCGCTTCCTCGTCGATGGGCAGCCAGATTCGACCCGCTTCATAGAGGTGATTGGACCGCTCATCGAACAAGCAACGCAGGGAGGCCGCCGCGTGCGTATCTTTGGGGAAATGGTCGCGCTCTTGTGGGCACAGGGGAAGCAGGCGGCAGCCATTCGCCTGGAAGAACTCTGGAACGCGTTAGGCCAGAGGTATACCTTTTCCCTTTTCTGCGCGTACCCCCTACAGGACTTTGATGGAAGGAAGCATGAGGCAGCGTTCACTCACATTTGCCAGTTGCACTCCCATCTCGTTCCCCCTACGAGTTATAGCCAGCTCACTGAACAGGAACGGTTACGGACCTTTACACTGCTGCAACAGAAGGCCAACACCTTACAGGTCAAGATCACGGAAAGCCAGGCCGCACAAGAGCGGCTCCGGGCCCTGGCAGCCATTGTGGATTCGTCTGATGACGCCATCCTCAGCAAAACTCTCTCAGGCATTATCACCAGTTGGAATAGCGCCGCCCAACGCATCTATGGCTATACGGCCCAAGAAATGATTGGAACGCATGTGACCCGGCTTTTCCCGCCGGATCAATACGAGGAATTTGAGCAGATCATGGCGAGGATTCGCCTTGGTGAACGGGTAGATCACTTTGAAACCCGGCGTGTACGCAAAGATGGCCAGGAACTCCTGGTTTCCGTTACGATCTCTCCCATCAAGGATGAAGACGGCGTGATTCATGGTGCCTCGACCATCGCCCGTGATATCACGGAGCAGCGGCGCTTAGAAGCGAAGTCGCAGCGACTCTTTGCTTCAAATTTGATCGGGATTTTTGTTGCAGATGAGACGGGAAGGCTTCTGGAAACCAATCAAGCCTTCTTGGATCTGGTGGGCTATACCCAAGATGAGTGGCAGGCAGAAGCGCTCTATGCCATGACGCCCCCCTTTTTTCCGGCTTCGTTCCTTCGCCCACTCATTCAGTCTGCACGCGCTGGAGATGGTTCCTCTGACCCGCAGGAAACCATCTTGTTGCATAAAAGTGGGAAGGCTCTCCCGATATTCATGGCCCTGACCTGCATCGAGCACACTCAGACCTGTATCGGCTTCGTGCTCGATATCAGTGAACGCAAAGCCTTGGAGCAGCGCAAAGACATCTTCATCGGCATGGCTTCCCATGAACTCAAAACCCCAGTGACCAGTCTGAAGGGCTTTCTGAGCCTGGTACAACGACTCCTCTCACAACAGGGAATGTCGCAACAGGGAAATGAAAAAATACTGCAATATCTTGCCCGCATGGATGCACAAATCGAGAAGTTAACCAAGCTCATCAACGATCTGCTGGATGTTTCTATGATGCAGACAGGACAAATGATCTACCGAGAAGAGCAGGTAGACGTGGATACCCTGGTACGAGAGATTGTGGAGGACGTGCAGGAGACGACGCAGACCCATCGATTGCTTGTGCAAGGAGAGGCTCGAGCCACTGTGTTTGGAGACCCGGATCGCCTGGGGCAAGTGCTGATAAATCTTCTCCAGAATGCTATTAAATATTCGCCCAACGCCAACACCGTTCTTATCCATTTGGGCACAACTGAGGAGCAGGTGCTGATCCGCGTTCAGGATTTTGGCCTGGGCATTAGCAAAGAACATCACCAGAAAATTTTTGAGCGTTTCTATCGGGTCACTGATCAAGAGGAGAAAACCTATCCAGGTATGGGGATTGGCCTGTCCATCTCACAAGAAATTGTCAAGCGACATGGAGGACACTTCTGGGTCGAGAGTGAGCGCAACAAAGGAGCCATCTTTTCTCTAAGCTTGCCCCTTATGCAGCGAGAAAGCCAGGTACTCTCTCAGGAGGAAGAGCGTGAAAGGATGAAGCAGCCAAATGCAGAGTAGACAAAGTCAACAGAAAACACTCCTGGTGGTCGATGATGATCTCGACATTCTCGACTTTTTGCACGACCTGCTTTCCATGGAGGGCTATCGAGTGCTCGTCACAACGAAGACAGAGACACTGGAGCAATTGCAGCAGGATGCCTTGCCTGACCTCATCCTGCTGGATGTATTTCTCTCGGGTCGAGATGGACGAGAGGTCACCAGACACCTGAAAAGCCAGGAGGAGACCAGGGCGATCCCTATCATCATGTTTTCTGCTTATCCTAATGTGAAAGCGACTGTGCAGGCAGCGGGTGCCGATGCTTTCATCGAAAAACCCTTTGATATGGATATCTTAGTCACAAAAATCGCGCACTTCCTCTGCTAGTGACCAGTCGCGTTGATCCTGCGCTTTCGCTGGCTTCTCTCTCATCGTATTTGTCCTCTTTTGCTGCTATACTTGCTCTAGAAGAAAGATTCTGTTTTCCCAAGCAGGAGCAGTAGACGCTTATAGTCTATTGCTCCTGCTTGCGCATGGTGTTCTATTCTACTAACTTTCTATCCGAGGCACCCTTCGCCTTCGATGGTGAAGTTGGCAGTTTTCTGCGGATCACTCGTGCACTGTAACGTGATGCTCCCATCTATAGAGAAGCCGGGATCATAGTCAAAGGTGAGCGCCTGACCCACCTGTATGTCCTGCGCAGAGTATACTACCTGGTCTCCATCTTTCACTTCAACGGCATATACAGAGCCGTCTTGAGGAGCAGTAATCTTTACTTCCGCGTGAATATGCGCCCAGAGCACCGTATATGAGCCGCTTTTAGTAAACGTCCCGTTGACCAATGAAGCTGTATATGTTCCTTTCTGGCATGTGAGAGGCGATGTGGTAAGGTGGTGTTTCGCTTTGAGCGTTTCTAGTTGCTGAATTTGCTGATCTGTTAAAGACAAGGAAGCTGCTACATCCTGAAGCAAATGGCCAGGATTTGGGGAAGGTTGCATTGTCATGGTTGTTTTCTCCTGTTTGAAGAGTTCAAGTACACTTCTGACAAAAGCACACTATAGAATCCCTACAAGGAGTATACACATATTTCGTGTTAATGTAAATAATACATTGTAAAACATTAAGTAGATTTGTTGCATTAAATATGCACAATGGCTGTGTCGCTCAAGATTGCCTCTAATCAGGGGCGAGATTATCCTTTTTTTCTGCTATACTTTGCTCTAGAAGAAAGATTCTGTTTTCCCTTTCTCTCAGATGGAGTACGCGTGTGGAGAAGAGACGCCAGGGGGCCGGGTTGGGCTTAGAAGAAAAGACTACTTTCTGGCGTGACCCGGCATTTAATGATCTTGAGCTGTTGCAGGCGACGTATGTGACGCATAGCTTTGCTCCGCATACGCATGAGGGCTATGCCATTGGCGTGATTGAGTCGGGGGCCGAGCGCTTTAAGTATCGTGGAAGCTCGCATATCGCTCCGCAGGGCTGGGTGGTCGCTGTCAATCCGGGCGAGGTCCATACGGGTGAGGCGGCCATTGAGCGGGGCTGGAGCTATCGCATGTTCTATCCCGATGTCTCGCTAGTCCAGCGGGCGGCCTCGCCGGACGAGGCACCCACGCTGGATGTCCCTTTCTTCCCCTCGCCTGTAATCCATGATCCTATGCTGGCCGGCATGCTCGCTCAGCTTCACCTGGCGCTGGCGAGCTCGCCCTCCACCCTGGAGCGGGAGTCCAGGCTGACCTGGACCTTCGCGCACCTGGTGATGCGCCACGCGGATACCCGCCTCATTGAGCGTCCCACCAGGGGAGGCCGCTCGATTGTTCAGCATGTGCGAACCTATCTTGAAGAGCATGCCACGGAGAATGTCTCGCTGGACCAACTGGCGAGCCTGGTGCAACTCAGCCCCTTTCACCTGCTGCGCGTCTTTCGCGAGACGGTGGGTCTGCCTCCCCATAGCTATCTCACTCAGCTACGTGTGATGCGTGCCAAGCGCCTTATCGCGTCCTCGATGCCCCTGGCGGAGGTGGCGGGTGCCGTTGGTTTTAGCGACCAGAGCCATCTGACGCGCCACTTTAAAGCCCTGGTCGGTGTGACGCCGGGGCAGTATGCGCGTGCCTGCCAGCGATAGCAAGAACGTTCAAGACGGTCTCCCGCCATATGCCCTAGAATAGGGATATGCAAACATCACGTTCCGAATTTTTCGCAGGCATCAGAAGTACGCTGCCGATCCTGATGGGCGTACTGCCCTTTGGGCTGATCTATGGCGTCTCAGCGCGTAGCTCTGGCCTCTCGCTGGCTCTGACCCAGGCCATGTCATCTATCGTCTTCGCTGGCTCGGCCCAGTTTGTGACGGTCCAGCTGTTAGGCGCAGCTCTGCCAGCGGGCATTATCCTGCTGACCGCCTGCATCATCAATCTACGCCACGCCCTCTATAGCGCGTCCATCGCGCCCCACCTACGGCGCCTGGGCACAGGCTGGAAGCTGCTCCTGGCCTATCTCCTGGTCGACGAGGTCTACGCCATCGCTATTACCCGCTTCCAGCAGCGGGATGAGAGTCCTCATAAACACTGGTATTTTCTGGGGGCAGGGTTGACGCTCTGGAGTATCTGGCAGGCGAGTACCGCGGTGGGGATGCTCCTGGGGGCAAATATTCCCGCAATCTGGTCGCTGGACTTCGCTTTACCGCTGACCTTTATCGCCCTCGTGGTCCCGGCGCTCAAAGAGCGGGTAGAAGTCATTGTAGCGCTGGTTGCCGGGCTGGTCGCGGTGCTGGCGGCGCATTTACCCCTCAACTCTGGCTTGCTGGTGGCGACCTTTGCCAGCATCTTGCTTGGCCTCCTGCTTGAGAAAAAGATGAAAAGGAAAGCTCCACTTGAGGAGAGCGTGGAGCAGAGCGAGCATATCCCCTCGACCTCTCTGGAGCAGAGCGAGCATATCCCCTCGACCTCTCTGGAGGAGAGAGACGACAAGGAGCTGAAGAGATGACGATCTGGCTGCTGATTATTGGAATTGGTCTTCTGACCTATGGGTTGCGCTTGAGCTTTATCCTGGGCCTGGGACGGGTGGAGATGCCCGCGCTGGCGCTCAGAACCCTGCGCTTCGTGCCGATAGCGGTGCTCACGGCTATCATTGTACCCCAACTTCTGCTCCCGAGTGGGGCCGTAGATCTCTCTCTGCACAATCCGCGCTGGCTGGCGGGCCTTCTCGCCGCCCTTATCGCCTGGCGAACGCGCAATGTCTTTCTGACGATTGTGGTGGGAATGCTCGCCCTGTGGGGCCTCCAGGCGCTCTTTGTTTAGCTCTACCTTCGAAAAGGTCGCATGTATAACCTATATTGCTTCTCTAGATTTCCTGGGATAATATAAAGTAAAATGCTAGTTTATTACATTTTAGCTTTTTGAGACAGTTAAAGCTTGAAAATAGCATCTGCAACAGGAGAAAGGCGCATATTTTTGTGAGTACTATCCCGCAAGATCTCACGCCATTGGAGGCGTCGCTGGCCTATGATGCTAACAACATCGCTCAATGCAAGCTCTTTAGTCATCTACCTCAAACAATATTTTATGATGACCCTGGCATACTCTGGTATACAACTGGTAGCCCGATGGATGGCTTTAATGGTGTATTGCAGACACAGCTTGAACCAGAAAGCACTTCTGGTGCTATTGAGCATGTTTATGGCTATTTTCAGCAGCAGCATCTGCCGTTTCTATGGTTTGTTGGTCCCTCCTCTCGTCCAGCCAATTTAGGACAGATCTTAGAAGAGCATGGTTTGGCGCACGTAGAGACAGAGCCTATTATGGCCTTAGACCTGCGTAAAATGCACACGGATATCCCGGTATCATCGCGCCTGGTTATCCATCCAGTAACTACACCGGAGCAATTGCTGCAATGGATACGTGTCTGGCTCTTTGTTTGCCCAGAAGAGCTTATTCAGCAGTGCTTTGCTCTTTATTCAGGCCTAGACTTATATTCTCAAGGTCCGATACGTTTGTATCTTGGAACCATTGACGGGGAACCGGTTGCTACTTCCGACTTATTCCTGGGAGAGGAAGCCGCTTCCGTTGGCCATGTTGTGACCTTGTCAGACTATCGAGGTCAGGGGATTGGCGGTTCAATGACTCTGGCGCCCTTGCAGGAAGCGCAGAAGAGTGGCTATACTACCGGCGTGTTATCGGCATCTCCAATGGGTATCTCCATTTATCGCCGCATTGGTTTTCAGGAATGTGGTACATTCAGTGTCTACGGCAAAGAGAGCTAAATACAGTTTAGCTCTCTCATACATCGCTGTAAGGGCCTAGATGATATAATCAAGGCAAAAAAGACGAGGTTATGCCTTTGAATATTCAGCCGTGGCAAAAGCGTGCGGAGACCAAGGTTTTTGCCGGTTTTCGTCATATTCTCCGCAGGGCTTATCTCCTTCCCAATGGTGCCGAGGCCGATTTTGAGATTAAACATGAGACTCACGCGGCCTGTGTCCTGGCACTAACCCCACACAACACAGTGCTCCTGGTACAGCAGTTTCGGCCTGGCCCGGAAGAGATTTTATTGGATCTGCCTGGTGGAGGGGTCGAACCGGGTGAGGATCCCGCGCAGGCGGCTGCCCGCGAACTGCTGGAGGAAACGGGCTATCGCGGTGAGCTTGAACTGGCGGGAACGTGCTGGCACTGTGCATACTCAACGATGCTCAAGCATAACTTTGTCGCGCGCAACTGTGTCAAGGTTCAGGAACCGGCGCTCGATGAGCACGAGTTCGTCAGGGTGGTCGAGATGCCTCTGGAGGATTTCAGGCTCCATGTGAGAAGTGGCAAAATGACGGATGTTGCGGGCGCCTACATGGGCCTGGAGAAGCTACAATTGCTCTGAACTTATGATGATGATGTTTGTTACATTATTTTAGAGAGGATGGAGACCTGGAATGGCTTTGCGTCTAATTCAAGTTGGCCTGGGAGGAATTGGTGGTCACTGGTTTCGCACGGTTTTGAACTCAAATACAGAGGTCGAGGTGGTGGCGTGGGTAGAGATTGTAGAGGAGGCATTGCAGCGTGCCATTGAGAAGTGGCCGTTACCGCAGGAGCGCTGTTTCTCCTCATTGGAGGCCGCTCTAGAAGCGTATGAAGCGGATGCTGTGCTCATCACCGCTAGCCTGGCAGGACATGTGCCAAGCGCCCGGACGGCACTCCTGGCGGGAAAGCATGTCTTGATGGAGAAGCCCTTCGCGCCAACCATACAGGAGGCGCGCGAGCTTGTCACATTGGCGCAGGAGCAGCAGCGCATCCTGATGATTAGTCAGAATTATCGCTTCTTTCCGCGAGCGCTGGCGGCCAGGCAGTATGTGCAAGAGAAGACCCTCGGAGAGCTGGGAACTGTCACTGTCGACTTCCGCCATTATGCCAATAGAGCACCTGTAGAAACTAACCGCCATTATCATATCTGGCAGCCCCTGCTGGCGGACATGTCGATTCACCACTTTGACCTGATGCGCTATGTCCTGAAGCAGGAGCCGGTTAGTATCTCCTGCACAAGCTGGAATCCAGCCTGGAGCCGCTTTGTGGAGCCGCCTGCCGCTGCGGCCACTATTCGTTTTGACGGTGGCGCGGTCGTCACCTATCGTGGAAGCTGGGTCAGCCCTGGTCAACCAACATCCTGGACTGGCGACTGGCACATGGAGTTTACCGATGGCGAGCTGATCTGGAATGATCGCAGCGAGATCGGTGGGGTGACGAACAATATTTTTGTGCGCCGCCTCGGCGAAGAGCTGGCCCCAGTCGAGTCACCAGCCCTGGTGCCAACTGACTTCGCGGGCAGCCTCACTGCCTTTGTCCAGGCGATACGCTTGGGAAGCGAGCCAGGCTCATCGGGAAGAGATAACCTGAAGACCCTGGCCCTCATGTTCGCGGCCATCGCATCTGCCGAGCAACAGGGGCTTCCCATTGAAATTGCCAGCCTGCTTTAAGCTCTAGCATAAGAGAAGCGTGTATCCCAGCTGGGAACACGTTTCTCTTATGCTAAGCCTTAGTCCAGCGCAGCCATTTCTCCTCGATTTCGTGCTCCAGGTCTATGTCGTAGTGCCTGGCGAGCAGGAGCGTCTGGCAGAAGACGTCGGCGAGCTCTTTACGGAAGTCGGCCTGGATTTCCTCGGGTGACTTGCCCTTGGTGCGGGCCTGGCCCGAGAGCATGAGATAGGCTTGTGTGAGCTCGCCAACCTCTTCTTGTAGCTTCAAGACAAACCATGTCGTGTCGCGCTCGATATTAAAGCGCTCAGCATAGGTTTGCGAGACGCCCTCTACCGCTGCGGAGAGCTGTTCTAAGTCCATATCGTGCTCCTGTCCGACGCTACTAAAGCACGCATCTACATATAATGGAGCGACACACCTCGTGCCATTATATGTAGATGCGTGCTTTAGTAGCGTCGGGATTTTAGTGCAGCTTATCATATCACAGTTACTGTTATTTGTCAGAGTAGAGCCGCATCTTCTCGGTAAAATCAGCGAAATCGGAGTACACCTCGGCCTGCAAGCCAACGCTGTGGGCTGTTGCTACATTCGCTGGACTGTCATCCCAGAAAAGGACCTCTTGGGCGTGCGTTACTTCTAGCTTCTTGAGAATGTGAGCATAGAACTCTGGCTGGGTCTTTTTATAGCCGATAAAAGCCGATGAGAATATGCCATCAAATTGCTTCTCGAAGCCCATCTCTTGCAGGATATAGGCGGTGCGATATTGCTCCTGCATCGTCGCCACGTAACAGGCTGTGCCCTGACCCCTGAGCGTCTGGATATAGGCCAGGAGTGGCTCATTGATGTTATGCTCGGCGCGAAACCAGTAAGCTATGAGATCATCAACTGTCCCTCTCCAGCCCCATTGTTGTATGTATGGCGCAAGCTCTTCTTTCAGATCAGCCTTGCCAATAATGCATGCGCCAAATTTGTTAGTGAAGAACTCCTGAGTCATAGCTTTGGTGATGCCATAATCCCGCTCCAGATGCTTGCCCCAGTGATCACCAATGGCGAGCACGCCATCAACGTCGAAAAGTAGGATTTTTGGTTTGTTACGCATATATTTCTCTTCTCTACAATAAAATTCGTGTATGCTATACACTGATTTGAGTTTCCAGGCGAGCTTTGTAATGCGCAACCAGTGGGAGCAAGGGAAATCGTTGTTCTTCGAGCTGCGTCATGAGCTTTCTGGTCTCGTTCCAGGCCAGGTTATACTCGTCAGTTGAGATAATGCCTTGCGCATAGGCCTCGTTCAATTCATCCTCGTCGAGGAGTTCAACTTCTCCACCAGGGAGGAAGACCAGGTCCAGATACAGATCGTCATAGCACAACATTCCCTGTTCGTCCATGTATGTGCGTTTGCTTATATCGATATACCAATGATGAACTCTGTCTTGCGTATCGAATGTAATCGTGGCGACATGGTTTGATCCCTGGGGAAAGAGTTGTAGCCAGGAGTAGCCGTTATTGACCACGCAGACCCGCTCTCCAGCTATCGGCATCCATAATGGAGCATCGACCTCATCAAAGTAGAATAGGCTTGCATAGCCTTGAAAGGCTGCATCGTTAATTTCTCGCTGCAAAAACCTGCTCTTGATAACGTGATGCCAACCGCTCATATCCGCGCGCTTCTGCTTCATTGAATCCTCATGCCTCTCGCTTTTTTAAACACAGCATATCATACCGTTTGGCTCCAGCGATAGAGAGTAGCCGCGTACGCCAGTAGCGGGTCTTCTCTGCAAAGACATATAATACAAGCAGGGAATAAGCTCTCCAGAATGTAGAAGGATCGGTAATGCAGCTGGTAAAGAAGTTTCAAGAGCGTTTGCGGATGAGCGCGGACGAGTTCCTCTGGGCCGTGAGCCTGGTGCCGCAGGAGCGGCTCTTTCTAGCTCCTCGTCAGGATAAATGGCCGGTGGCGCGTTTACTCTTCCAC
Source organism: Ktedonobacter racemifer DSM 44963 (assembly GCF_000178855.1). Lineage (GTDB taxonomy): Bacteria > Chloroflexota > Ktedonobacteria > Ktedonobacterales > Ktedonobacteraceae > Ktedonobacter > Ktedonobacter racemifer. The sequence goes on from NZ_ADVG01000003.1 coordinate 1,381,730, forward strand.
CTGTCTTTGTATGAAAAGACTATAGCTCTCCCCACCATGCGCCAGTGGTCTGGCGGGGCAAAACCAATTGTAGGCACGCAGGAGGAGGACGAGGCGCGAGAGAATCAGGCCTGGAACGAGGGCCAGGGACACGAGATAGCCGCGATGAGCGAAGAGTTTAAGGCCCGGCGTGTCGAACAGATCACCTTGCTTGCTGAGTTGACGGATGAGCGCCTGCAAGAGCGCTTGCCTGTGTTGTGGGGAGAGCGCTCCCTGCAATGGGTATTGACCAAGACCTATCAGCATACGCTTGAGCATACCGACGAGGTGTTGCGTGCCTACCTCTGGTGGAAATAGAAGAAATAAGAGAAGGAGGGTGGTTGCGGCCTGCGCCGCAACCACCCTCCTTCTCTTATGCGGAATTAAAAGATTGATTGGATGGCGCTGGTGAGCAGGTAGAGGTTGAGGGCGATGATCAGACCAGCAACTATGCAGGCGACAGCGGTCGTAATGCGATGGTTGACCAGATTTTTCATGAGCTTGCGCTGGCTGGTGAAGATGACCAGGGGCACCAGGGCGAAGGGGATACCGAAGCTCAGGACCACCTGGCTGATGACCAGCGTGCGCGTCGGATCGAGACCGATGGCGATCACAATGAGTGCGGGCAACATCGTAACCAGGCGGCGAATCCAGATGTGGATGCTGCGTTTTAAGAAGCCCTGCATGACGACCTGCCCCGCCATGGTCCCTACCGCCGACGAGGAGAGGCCCGAGGCCAATAGCGAGATACCAAAGATCTTGCTGGAGGCGTTCCCCAGGAGTGGCTTGAGCGTGCGGTAAGCCTCCTCGATAGAGGCAATATTGGTCAGGCCATTGGTGTGAAAGGTTGAGGCCGCCATGACCAGCATCGCCATATTGACCAGTCCGGCGATACCCATGGCAATGATAACGTCGATGATCTCGAAGCGGTAGATGCGCTTCTGGTGCGCGGGATCGTCGACTATAATGCGTTTCTGCGTCAGAGATGAGTGCAGGAAGATGACATGTGGCATCACGGTCGCGCCCAGAATGCCGACCGCAAGTAGCAGGCTCTCTGTGCCATCCAGGCGGGGAGTAACAACGCTCAGGCCGATCTGGCCCCAATCGGGACGGCTGATGAAGATTTCGAGCAGGTAACAAAGCGCGATAATGCTGACCAGGATGGTAATCACGGCCTCTAATGGGCGGAATCCGCGTCGCTGTAGTCCAAGTAGCAGGACGGTACAGACGGCGGTAAGCAGGCCGGAGATGAGCAAGGGAATATGGAAGAGCAGCGTGAAGCCCAGGGCTGCGCCAAGAAACTCCGCCATATCTGTGGCAATGGCGACAACCTCGCTCACAACCCACATGCCCCACACCACAGGGCGGGGAAAGTGTTCGCGGCACATCTCGGCCAGGTTATGCCCGGTCGCGATCCCCAATTTTGCCGAGAGCGCCTGAATGAGCATTGCCATAAGGTTGCTTGCGATGATGACCCACACAAGCAAATAGCCAAATTCCGCTCCACCCTGTATATTCGTGGCGAAATTTCCGGGATCAACATAGGCTACACTGGCGATAAAAGCGGGACCAAGAAAAGGGAGGAGATCACCTAACGCAGGCTTTCCTTTCCCCTTGAGCACCTTCTGCGCGGCCAGTATAGTGGCATCATCTGAGGCCGTGGATGGTGGCGGGAGGCAGCGCGAGAAGAAGTTCCCCCCCAACTTATTCAGTGGCTTAGAAGACATCTGCGAACTCCATTTCCCGATTTTTTAGAAGAGCAGAAAGACGTAGTTTTTAAGATGATAAAAAAAATTTTTAATGCTCTAAAAATTAGAATACCTGGAGATAAAAGTTTTGTCAAGGGGCTTGATTGTAGCCACGTCGAAAAACGGGGAAATGTAGAGTGGTAGCAATTTAAAGCCGAAGAAACAGGCAGTAGCGGGCCTCTCAATAGCCCGACGCTGCTAAAGCACGCGTCGGGCAACTTTCGACTACGCGGTGGTGCATTGCTGACTATTGAGCTTGAAGGATGTTGGATTGGTGTTAGTGCCATTGTAGGAGGCGTTGAACCCGATGCTGGTCGAGCCACCGGCACTGATTGAGCCGTTATAGCTTAAGTTTGTGACAGTTACCTGTGCTCCCTGCTGGGTGAAGTTGCCACTCCATTCACTGGTCAGTTGCTGCCCATTGGGGAATGAGAAGACCAGCGTCCAGCCGTTGATGGTGGAGGTGCCAGTATTGGTGATGGTAACATTGGCGGTAAAGCCGTTATTCCACTGGTTCGAGACGGTGTAGGCAATTTTGCAGCTTCCGCCAGGAGTTGGGGTGTTAGTTGGCTTAGGAGTTGGGGTGTTAAAAACGTTTCCAAGTAATTATGCCAGATGTTGACAAATGAAGGCGTCTCTGGTAGAGTTCTGTTGGAAAGAATGTTCTTCAATCAAAGAACAAGAGTGAGGCACATCGACTCCAAGGACGTGTTGTTGGAAAAGGAGGAGGCCACCAGATGCAGTTGGTCGAACGACATCTCATCCGTCACCATGATGCACGCTTTGCTCTCATTGACCAGGCGGCCTTTGCCTCTAAAAACCTGTACAACCAGGCCAATTACCACGTCCGGCAAGCCTTCATTCACGAGGGGACCTATCTCCCCTACGCCGCCATCTATCATCGCTTGAAACAGCATGAGGCCTATTGTGCCCTGCCTCGCAAAGTCAGTAACGCCATCCTGATTCAACTTCACCACAATTGGGGCAGCTTTTTTGCGCGTGATGGAGGCCTACCGCGAAGACTCCTCCGCCTTCACGGGGCGCCCCAAGATCCCTGGCTACAAAGACAAGGCCAAAGGCCGCTTCCTGCTCATCTACGAGAAAAAAGCCCTGGGCAAGAGGGCATTCAAGCGCACAGGCAAACTGGTCCCATCAGGACTCCCCATCGAGATCGCGACCCAGATCACCTGGGAGGCCATCAGGCAGGTACGCATCGTTCCACGCGCTGATGGCTACATGGTCGAAGTCGTCTATGAGCAGGAGATCCAACCGGCTGCGGTCAACCAGCGGCTTCGAGCAGCCGTGGATGTGGGCGTCAATGTGCTCGCAGCCATCACCAGCGACAAACCCGGTTTTGTGCCTCGTCTGGTGAGTGGCAAACCCCTCAAAAGCCTGAATCAGTTCTACAACAAACAGCGCGCCAAGCAGCAGCAACGCCTCGCGCATGAGAACCGATACACCTCCTGCCACCTGGACCGTGTGACGACGAAGTGCAATCGCCGTGTGGATGCGTATTTGCACACGGCCAGCCGTCGGATCATTGATCTGTTGGTGAGCGAAGGCATCGGAACGCTGGTGATTGGCAAGAATCCCTTGTGGAAACAGGATGTGACCATGGGACACAGGAACAATCAGCAGTTTGTGCAGCTTCCCCATGCCCGTTTCATTGAGCAGTTGACCTACAAAGCGCACCTGGTTGGGGTCAGAGTCATCCTTCAGGAAGAAAGCTACACCAGCAAGGCAAGCTTTCTGGACGGTGACCCCATTCCAACCTATGAATCGAACGCTGCTGAGAAGCCGGTGTTTTCAGGCAGGCGTCTCGCTCGTAGTTGGTATCGCGCCAGGGATGGACGCCTCATTCATGCCGATATCAACGGAGCGTATAACATTTTACGCAAAAGTAGCTCCGACCCTTTGCAAGTGGGGCGAGGAGTAGCGGGAGCCGCAGTTCTCCCGAGACGGCTGGCCGTCTGAACGGATGGCACATAGGCATATGTGCCATCATTTTAAGATACTGTTAGTCGACGTAGGAGTTGGAGTGCTATCGCCGCCGCTGCCACTTCCCAGAGAGAGCAGGTGCGTCTTGTAGCCCTGCCCATAATTTGTCGGCGTGCCGGTGTAATCGGTGATGAGCGCGGGCGAGCCCCCACAGTTACCCGTTGCCGTCCAGGTCCAGGCCAGGTAGCCAATGGAATGCTGATCCAGCCAGCTAATCAAGGTGTTGATAAAGCCGGAGGAGCAGTCATTCTCGCCCAGCTCGCCAACGAGCACGGGTACCTGCGCATTCACTGGCTCGATTTGCGAGTCCCAGCAGCCGCTATTGCTACAGGAATTGAAATTGTAGATGTGAGCCGAGGCCACGAGATTATTATTGGAGTCACTCGGCTTATTGGCCAACCAGCCGCTCAGGTCGTTGGAGTAGGCCAGACCGCCCAACATCAGAATATTGGTCGCGCCAGTCGCGCGGACCGTGTTGACCAGGGATTGCATGCCAGCCACGGCGAAGCTTACATCCGAGCAGGGGTTTGTACTGGGAGCGGTGCTGCCATTCTTCCAGCATGACCAGCTACTGGTATATGGCTCATTATAGAGGTCAAAGATGACCGAGGAATTGCTTTTAAAGGTATTGGCGACCGAGGTCCAGAAGGCAGGCGCGTGGTCCTGGTCTGGCATTGGTTCCTGGCCAGTCGCCTGCAGGGAGCCGGGAGCGTTCCAGTGTAGTTCGACAATCGCGACCATCCCATTCTGGTTCAAGAGGTTAACCCAGTTGATGATGTCTGCCTGATACTGTGAAGCCGATTTTCCGTTCGCGGGAAAGCCATTGATGCCCAGCCAGCAGTCCTCATTCAAAGGTACACGCACGATATTCACGTTCCAGGTCTGCATGGCGCTGACTGAAGCCTGATCTACTGGTCCGTCAAAATCCGTGGTACCAGACTTGGTACACTGGTATTCGGTCCCCATGCGATCAACGCCATGGGGGATGAGGATATTGCTATCGCTATCTTTAATCTGATTGCCCACGACATGTAAGCCTGTGGGGGGGCTACCGCTGGCCCTGGCTATGCCTGTAGATGTCTTCCAGAAGAGAAGCGTTCCCAGTATGCCGAGGCAGACGATGCCAAGCATTAAGGAACAGGTAATGGGGGAGATTGCTTGCTTTTTCTTCATGCTTCCTCCGCCGCTGAATCATTCCAGCCTGCTTCAATACAATTGCGCGATTCTATCCTTAAATCTAGCGAATGCCTGTAACAAGCTACCTGAAGCTACATTTCAGTGAATATGTAGCCTTGTTCATGAAATACTTGTACCCCTTTTTGTGCCTGCCTGTCAAGGCTGCACGCATGGTTTACATAGGCAGCAAGAAAGTAAAAAGCCAGGATGTCTTCCCGCTAAGGGAAGACATCCTGGCTTGCAAGTAGGTGACTGAGGAGTGAGGCTAGAATTTAATCGCGCCCGCAGAGATGTTGGCGATGAACTGACGTGTTCCCAGGAAGAAGATGATAATGAGTGGGATAGTCGCCAGCAGGGTGCCAGTCATGACCATGCTGTAGTCGGTGTTGTAGACACCATTTAGATTGGCAACCGCAACCTGTAGGGTGAACAGCTTGGGGTCATTGAGTACGATCAATGGCCACAGATAGTCATTCCAGGAGCCGATAAAGGTAAAGATGCCCAGGAAACCCAGGGCTGGGCGCAGGGTGGGCAGGGCTACATTCCAGTAGATGCGGAAGTGTCCTGCCCCATCGATCTTCGCGGCATCGATCAGTTCATTTGGGATCGCGCCAAGAGAGTACTGGCGCAACCAGAAGATACCGAAGGCCGTCACCATGGTTGGAACGATAAGTGGTAGGAAGGTCCCAATCCAGTGCAGATCCGACATGATGACGAACGAGGCCACTAGAGAACCTGCGGAGGGCAGAATCATCGTACCGATCAGGATCACGAAGAGCGTATTTTTCCCTGGAAACTCAAACTTGGCGAAGGTGAAGCCTGCCAGGGAGCAGAAGAAGAGCACTAGCAGCGTGACGCTGCCCGCGACCAGGACGGTGTTGAGGAAACTGCGATAGAAGTCAATGCTCTGCAATACATGCGCGATGTTTGTCAGAAGCTGACTGCCAAAGATCAACTTGGGTGGGACGCGGTAGATATCGCTCGTCGTATTGGTCGCCATAACAATCATCCAATAGAAGGGGAAGATCGAAATAATCAGCCCCAGTAGCAGAGCGACCTCGACAATAAAGCGTAACCAGCGAGACTCGTGTTGTATCATTGCTTTTTCTCCTTCTTGTCGTAGTTTTAGCGCTCTGTACTCTGGACAATTTTCCAGTTAACGAAGGTGAAGATGACCAGGATAAAGAACATGATCCAGCCGACCGCCGCGCCGAAGCCATAGTGGAAGGAGGCGAAGGCCTGCCAATACTGGTAGAGTGACATCGTTAAACCGGAATTACCGACGCCGCCATTATTGCCAAAGAGGATCTGAGGCTCGGTAAAGAGCGTCATTCCGCCAAGGGTGGAGGAGATGACGGTAAAGAGAATCACTGGCCTGAGCAGCGGGAGCGTGATGTGGTAGAACGTTCTCCAGGTATTGGCGCCATCGATACGCGCCGCCTCGTAGAAATCACTGGGAATGCTCTGTAAGCCAGCCATGTAGATCAGGGCGTTATAGCCGGTCCAGCGCCAGATGGTGATCATGGCAACCGCCCAACGCATCGGCCAGGCATCGGTAAGCCAGCCAATGGTGTTCAGATGCATGGTGCCAAGCATCTGGTTAATAAGCCCATACTGATCACCGAAGAAAGAGCCAAAGATCAAGGCAATAGCCACAGTCGAGGTGATGTTTGGCAGGAGATAGGCCACCTGGTAGGCAAACTTGGAGCGCTTGCGCATATTTAAGAGAAAGGCCAGTAGTAGCGCCAGCACCAGCATAGGAATGGTGGAGATGATCCAGATTTCAAAGGTATTGAGAATCGCCTGGCCAAAGATAGGGTCGGTCAAGGCGAACGCGAAGTTGTTGAAACCGATGAAGTTCATCTGCCCGATGCCATCCCAGCGCTGAAAGGCCAGGTAGAGCGAGAAAATGACTGGCGCTATGCCGAAGCAGAGATAGATAATAAAGAAGGGCGCGATTGAGAGATACATGGGAAGGTACTTGCGCAGATTGCTGCTCCGCGCGACGGTATGTTGCTTCTCAACCTTCTCGGCAATACTCACAGGTGTTGCACTCATCGGATATTTCCTCCTTGAAGTAGCGAAACACTAGCGTAAGAGACCACGTTGTGTCGTCGCCTGTGCATCATTCCAGGCCTGGTCAGGATCTTTTCCCTGGTACTCCACCAGGTTTAGCTGGTCACCAATGGCGCCCCCAACAATACCATCGTAAGGACCTGAGTAGAAAGAGGGAATGTTTTTGACCGCGACGTTAAAGACTTCCGAGGTATCCTGACCGCCGTAAAAGTCTTCTTTCTGATGCAAAGCGGGATCATTGAGGGAATCTAACGCCGAGGGATAGAGCTGGAGATCCTTATAACCGGCGACCTGGTTGGTGGGTGATTGAAGCCACTTGATGACCTCGAAGGCCTCTTTAGGGTGTTGAGAGTACTTGGTAACCGCCATAAAGGAGCCGCCAGAGTTGCCATCACCACCGGGCGCACGAGCGATACGCCATTTTCCCTTGGTATCAGGTGCCGCGTCTTGCAAGACCTGTTTCATCCAGACCGCGCCTACGAAAGAGGCGATGTAGCCGTTGCTGACGCCCTGATTCCAGGAGGTGCCCCACAGGGGAACCTTGCCATCGACGCCCGCTTTGTAGGTCTTGATCGCCTCGTCCCACATGGCCTTGATGTGAGACTGGTCGCCCAGATAGGTGCCGCTCTTATCAAAATATTGTTTGGCGCTTTGTCCAAGCATCTGGCCATACACGGTGCCGATGTTATCGAACATAAAGGATTTGTTGTTGGTTGCCTGCTTCAATTTGACACCGGCATTGATGTAGTCGTCCCAGGTCTTGAGCTGGGCTGCGACCTGCGCGGGATCGGTTGGCAACCCGGCTTTCTCAAAGAGGTCTGTGCGATAGAAGAGGGCGGTGGGACCGGTATCCATGGGGAAGCCAATCATCTTGCCATCGGGAGCGATGCCCAGGTTCCATTTCCAGGCCAGGTACTGTGATTGCACATCGTTGGCGCCCAGGGACTTTAGATCAACAAACTGATCCTCGTCGGGAAAATAGGTTGAGATGTTCGAGTTGATACCCATGATGTCGGGTACACCACTATGGGCCGCCATCGAGGTACGCACCTTATTGTCATAATCCGTAATCTTCTGTGCATCCAGGACAATATTGGGAAATTGTTTACTTACCTGCGCGATCAGGCTATCGCTAATAGAGCGGTTCCAGTACCAGAGGGTCAGGTGAATCTTGCCGTCATCGCTGCCCGCGCAGGCGGCCAGGCCCATAGCGGTACTAAGGAGGGCAAGGAGACAAAAGAATGTGTTGAGCCATACTTTGCGCCGGCGCAAAGCTGGACCAGAGGCGTAGATCATAATGAACCCCACTTTCCTGAGAATGTCCCCAACGTCAGGGGATAGGCGACATTGCGATCTATTCACATCATGGTTTCGCGTAGCAAAACCTATGAAGGGAATACCTAAGGAAGTAGTGCCACCGAATGGCGTATGATAAGTTCTGGTTTTATGACGTGTGTTGAGACTATGGGTTGGTGCTCAATCGCTTGTTGTAAAGTGTGCAGGGCCTGGTGTATTAATTTATATTTATCGATTCTGACGGTGGTCAATGGAGGACTGGTATACCTGGCCAGGTTGATGTCATCGATGCCAACAATTGAGAGTTCTTCTGGAACACGTATGCCTAAATCCCAGGCGGCTGACAAGACCCCAATGGCCATGAGATCATTGGTTGTGAAAATAGCAGTAGGCCGCTCAGGGCGCTTAAGGAGTTCGTAGGCCGCCGCCTTTCCCAACTCCAGTTTAGATGCTCCCCCGGCTATGAACTCTGGATCAATAGAGACGCCACGCTCTATGAAAACACTTTTAAAGCCGTTTGTGCGTATGACATGATGGTCGTAATTATTATTGTCTAGATGTGTAACTATACCAACCTGCCTATGTCCGGCCGTAAAGAGATGTTCCGCTGCGAGCCTGCCTCCTTCAAAGAAGTCAAATAGGACAGTTGCATAGTTGGGGAGATCTTCACCTTCCCAGAGGCAGTAAATTACTGGGAGGGAGGGTGGTATAAGCTCTTGCACAATTTGCGGCGAGAGCGCACAGGTGATAATAATGCCATCAACTTTTCGGGCGACCAGGTCTTTCAGCATAAGCTGTGTCATCTTGTCATCGTCGGTAAGAGTGGTGACAAAGATACGTAGACCAGCGGCATAGGCCAGCGTTTCCGCCGTGTACACAATTTCCGCGAAGAAGGGGTTATCAACAGGGTAGACGATCAGGCCAATGATGCTGGTGCGGCCCTTGATCAGGCTGCGTGCGACCAGATTGGGGCTATAGCCCAGTTCCTGAACGTACTGAAGCACACGTGCGCGCGTCTTCTCGCTTACTGATCCTTTGCCCGAGAGGACATTTGAAACCGTTGTCGCTGTGACACCTGCCGCCCTGGCGATATCATAAATAGTTGTCATGGTGCTCCTTCATCTTTGGAGAAGCCTTGCAGTTAATCGATAAACTAGATAGTATTACAATTAATTAACATATATTGCTGTTAATGTCAAGGAATCGCATGCTGATAACTAGCAATGCATTTTTTGTTTTGACATCAATTTGAGTAACTTCTTTCTCGCTAGTGTTTGAAAATGGGTCAAATGACTCATAGATTACGCTTATAAATTGGGTACACTACCTCTTGCTTGGGCAATACGAAAACAAACTCAGGAGTTCTTGTTATGGATGATAAAACCCCTGCTTCTCTGCACTCTCTATCATAAACTCATCCCTTCTTCGCGTGACAAAACCAAGCTTTTTACGATAATAATTATAGACGTACTTTCTCTTGCATTGATGCATTTTGAGATACATTGACGTGCAGCTACGCTAATTGATGCATTCTAAAAACTGATTGAACCAAATCCCCTTTGTCTTGTCGTGCAGACATGATAACGATATGTTTTGAATTCAGATAGCTAAAGTGAGATTACTGCTATCCTCCTGTGACTGCGAACCTGGGATATAAAAGGATGGAATACTGAAATGCAGACATCATGTAGTAATAACGACATTATTAAGGTAGAAAAGAAGGCAACGTTTTATACCTGGTGGTTGCTGATCTCTCTTCTCGCTACGCTTTTTACGCTGCTGCCAGTCTATAGCAGTATTCCTCTAATTTATAAGTTACTTAGAGATTTGCCAGCAGGTGAAGCAATTGCTAATCTGTCACATCGTCCGGAGACTATTCCTGCTGCGCTGGGCTTTACCCTCTACTGGCTGATCGCTTCATGCTCAACCTTCCTCATGCTCTGGATCTGGGTATGTATCGTTGAGCGGCGAGGTCTCTGGCCTTTTAGATTGCCGAGATGGCAGGCTTTGCGTACTTACTTACAAGGTTTGCTCCTTGGTGTAGTATTGATGAGTGTGATTGTCTGCATCTTGCTCTCTTCCAGTACCGCGACACTACAACTGGCGGGTTCAGCAGAGGGAGGTGGCGTGGTCGCCCTCCTTTTTACCTTGCTTGGCTGGATGGTTCAGGGACCAAAAGAAGAAATCGTTTACCGAGGCTGGTTGCTCTCCAGGCTGACCGGGCGCTATGGTCGCTGGTTCAGTATTTTGATGTCCTCCCTGGCATTTGCGCTTGCGCACATTCTTAATCCTCACGTTAATCTATTGGCCCTATTCAATCTCACATTATTCGGCGTGCTCTGTGCTCTCTGTGCCCTTGCCGATGGCAATATCTGGCGCGTCGCTGGTCTGCATACCACGTGGAATTGGATGCAGGGTCATATCTTTGCCCTGCCCGTAAGCGGCGTGCAGTATCATGGTGGGAATCTCTTCCTCTTCCAGAACACTTACGCGACCTTGCTCAATGGCGGAGAGTTTGGCCCTGAAGGCGGCTTAGTTGTCACGCTCGTCCTTGTACTGGGCATCTCCCTGATCTGCCTCAGACAGCAAGCGCTTGCCACCCCGGAATTTCTCGCCAAGCGCGCTACTCAACCTCTCTAAGAGAACTGCCTCTACAGTAGAGGCATACGCCAGTAGCGGCCTTGACGGCTGCTGGCCATTTGCTATACCATGCCTTACGCATATCCGGAGTTCTCGCTCCAGTTCTGTGGAGCAAGCGTCAGGCGGTTTTTATGGTTTCCCTCAATTCAGCATCAGACTTTGTGCATTTGTTACAGGTAGGCAGTGATGTAGTGCTGCTTGAGAATACTTTGGGAGGGCAGGGTGATGGGTGGGATTATCTCTTTGTCGACCCGGTGCATATTCTACAGATCCACCAGGCGAGCGACTTTCTGCCGTTGCTTGCGACTATGCAGAAATATGTCCAGGAGGGCTATTACCTCGCTGGTTACTTTGCCTATGAATGTGGCTACTTCCTGGAAAAACTGGGTAAGGTCGCTTATAGGGATGAACACGCGCCCCTGGCCTGGTTTGGGGTCTACCGTCAGCCATATCGGATTGATGCCGCTCTCAGAGAGGCTGCCTGGCAAGCCTATGCCTTAGATCACCAGGATGAGATGAACTGTGAAGTCCAGGACGTACGTTTTGATCTTGACGAGGAGACGTATCGCCAGAAGGTCGAGCGAGTACGGGAGCATATTCGCGCCGGAGATGTCTATCAGATTAACCTGACGGGGCGCACACATTTTCGCTTCGCGGGTTCGCCCCTGGCCCTGTATACGCGCCTCCGCCGGGTTCAGCGTACGCTCTATAGCGCCTATATGCGTATAGGCGAGCGAGCTGTATTGAGCTTCTCGCCTGAGCTGTTTTTCCAGATAGATGGCCAGCATATAACGACTCGCCCTATGAAGGGGACAGCCCAGCGAGGCCGCACGCTGTTGGAGGATGAGCAGCAGGTCTCATGGTTGCGCGGTGACGCCAAGAACCGGGCGGAGAATATCATGATTACGGACCTCTTACGCAACGACCTGGGGCGCGTCTGCGAGATTGGCTCGATCACTGTTCCGCGCCTGCTAGAGGTCGAGACCTATGAGACCGTGCTGCAAATGACCTCGACCGTCACAGGCCAGCTTCGACGCGATGCCAGCCTTGAGCAGATCTTCTCCAGCCTCTTCCCCTGTGGTTCGGTGACGGGCGCTCCCAAGCTCAAGGCCATGGAGATTATTGGCCAGTTGGAGCAGACGCCCAGGGGCGTCTATACCGGGTCGATTGGCTATATCGCGCCTCCTTCGCCACAAAGCCCCGTTCAGGCTATGTTTAACGTGGCTATTCGCACCATTGACCTTGAGCATGGGCAGGGAATGATGGGTATTGGCAGTGGTATTGTCTATGACTCGCGGGCCGCTGAAGAGGCCGCCGAGTGCGCGGTCAAGGCTCGCTTCCTGACCACACAAGCGCAAGAGTTTGCTATCCTGGAATCCATTCTCTGGGACGCGGGCTATCAACGTCTGGAGAAGCATCTCAAGCGGATGCAGGACTCAGCTCGCTATTTCGGTTATCCCTGGGATGAGGGGCGTCTCCAGGCGCTTTTACGTCGGCAGGAGCGTGAGATGCTGCCGGGTTGTGCTTATAAAGTGCGCGTGCTGCTAGAGCGTAGCGGTGTCTTCACCTGCGAGAGTGTACAGGTTCAAAAGTCGCGAGAGGAGCTAGTGCGAGTGATCATCAGCACCGAACGGACCAACTCGCAGGATCGCATGTATTTCCATAAAACTACGCAGCGCCCCCTCTATGAGCGGGCCTTTCAGTCAGCCCATCAGCATGGCTATGCCGATGTACTCTTCCTCAATGAGCGCGGTGAAGTGACCGAGGGCGCGATAAGCAACATCTTCATTGAGCGTGATGGCAGGTTGCTTACCCCGCCAGTAACCTGTGGTTTGCTGCCAGGAATCGCGCGCCAATGCATCCTGGAGGAGCACCCCAACGTGCAGGAGGCCCTTCTCACCCTGGACGACCTCCTGACAGCAGAAAAGGTCTATATCTGCAACGCCATCCGTGGCCTGCGCCAGGTCCAGGTCATCACACCCCCAGCCCATGATCAGTAGCCACGCTAACAAGTAGCCCGTTACTGGCGTACGCGGCTACTTGTTAGCGTGGCGTTTAGATAGGTTGCGAGATCTTGCAGGGCCTGAGTGCTCATAGAGGTTGCTAGATACTCGGCCTCTGACATCTCGGCCCAGGTCTGGTGGTAGCCGCTGGGGATGAAGATGGGGTCCCAGCCAAAGCCGCCATTGCCACGAGGGGTGAGCGCGATGGTGCCTTCACAGGCGCTGGTGAAGATGCTCAGGACATGACCATCATATAAGCCAATGTGTACTGAGGCCAGAGCTGACCTGTCCTGTGACTCGGTGAGTAGCTTGCATAGCCCTTCTGTGCCTAGCTCTGCGTAGAACCATTTGATGAAAGGTCCTGGCAGTTTCCCCAGGGCCAGGAATTGCAGCGAGGTATCTTCCACCAGTACAGGTGCTTGAATATGTTTATATGCTTCCCTGGCTTTATGTTCGATGATCTCTGCTGGCTCAAGTGATTGAATTTCAAGTAGATCCAGGTCTTTGTGCAGTAGTGGATAGTCGATATAGTGGCTGAAGCGTTTCACTTTGCCAGGGTTGCCTGTGACGTATGTTAAGGTGTCAAACATGGGTGCTCCTCGCTGTATTGCCGTTCTCTGCTCGCGTTGTCATCATACAGCCACTCCTCACCTTTTTCAAGTTATTGGCCTGCTACTGGCATACGCGGCTACTGAAGTCACGTATGCCAGTAGCGGGTTCAACCCTGGATAAAAGCCAGCAGGTCATTATTGAGCTGGTGCTTGTGTGTGACAAAGAGGCCATGTCCCGCGTTCTGGTACTCTTTGTAGATATTGCCTGGCACCAGTTTGGCGGAGCGTCGCCCGGTTATGTCGATGAGGGCAGAGGCATCCGCCGTTCCATGGATGATCAGCGTTGGCAGGGTGATTTCTTGCATTTCGGCGCGGAAATCGGTGTAGACGTTGGTGTGCCAGCATTGGAGTAAAGCCATAGGTGAGTTGTAGAGACATTGCTCCGTCATCCACTGGACAAGTTCTGGCGAGACCTTGTTGCCCAGGTGCGTAGCAAAGAAAGCCTGTGCTCTTTGGGTAAAATATTGTACTCGATCTTCGCGAAGTTGTCCGGAGATGGACTTAAAGACAGCCTCGGGCACGCCTTCTGGATTATCCTCTGTTCTGCATAGGAAGGGGAGAATCGCTGAGATAAGCGCAATTCTGGCGACGCGGTCGGAGCCGTGGCGGGCCAGGTAATGTACAACCTCGCCACCTCCCATCGAGTGGCCTACCAGGGTGAAGTCACGCAGGTCGAGGTGCTCAATCAGCGCGGCAAGGTCATCGGCAAGGGTATCTATGTCATAGCCATGCCCCGTTCGGTCCGAACGCCCGTGTCCACGACGATCATAAACGATACAACGCAACCCTTGCTCAACCAGTGTAGGGATTTGATATTCCCACATATCGGCATTCAAGGCCCAGCTGGAGACAAAGACAACTGGCGCCCCCTGGCCCCAATCCTCATAGAAGAGACGGGTGCCGTCTTTTGCGGTAAAGAATGACATAGCTATAAACTCCCCAGAAAATGTACTATTGAATTCTTTTTGTGTGATAGGAGAACCAGCCAGTGTGACGCTGGTTTGTTGATGCCTGGCTGGTTCATGGTGTCGCGAGTAGTTCCGGTTAGATAGGGTAACCTTTTGCCCCCTGGAGGCCTTTGAGGACTGAGATCTCACCTGTCATGTTGTCGATATGTCCCAGGACCATACGATTCAGGATTGTGCCAACCGTCATGTGTCCCAGGCCAAAGCTTGTCAGGTCGAGGTCGCGGGCCAGGTCCTCATCTGTCAGGGTCGCGAGGTAGGCATCGGTGGCTGCGTGGACAGCTTGAGCATAGACGCTTACAGCGGGTAGGTCGATGCGGACGCGGCGTGCCCATTCCGCAGTGCTCAGAGGCTGTACCTCGCTGATGCCGGTCTTCTCTGCCCATTCAGTTGCGTAGAGAGGGGCTCCACCTTTGAGAACCATGTTGATGGCCAGGTCTTCGCTCGCGATGGCATGTACATAAGTGGCGGCGATGGGGTTCGCGGTTCCAGGAGGTGCCCAGTGGGTCTGCTCGGCAGTGATGCCTTCCAGAGTAACATTTAGAAAACCATGCGCCTGTTGAATCTGCTCACGTAGAAGTGTCGTTGCGTTCATAATGTAGTTGCCTTTCTTTTTCTCATTTGTTTGAGGATAGATGCATGTTCATCTCTTGATGTGCAAAGTATAGCTGGAAAGCGAGGGGTATGACTTCACCCGTCCTGGTGATTGAGCGGGTGATTAGTCTCTAGCGTTGGGTGAGGTAGGTAGTTGTGGGTTGGCACACAACGCCTCGCGCGAGGATTTAATTTAGAGGAGGTGCAGACGCCTGGCGGCGGCGATGGCCTCGGCGCGCCGGCTGACATCCAGCTTGCGATAGATGCTGCTGACCTGGGTCTTAATGGTATTGGGGGAGACGACCAACTTCTGCGCGATCTCGGCGTAGGTTTGCCCGGCGACCAGCAGGCTTAAGACGCGTTGCTCCTGAGGACTCAGGGGTTCATAGAGTCCTTCTGGAGCCTGTGGAGTGTGCTTTTCGATTTGCAGGTTGGTGGCTTTCTGCGTGTGTTTCTGTTCCTCCTGGGCAAAAGCTGTTAGCAGGGTGGAGATGTAGGAGATGCAGGTAGGGGATAACTCTGGCCTTGGCGGGTTTTTGAGCAAGTTCTGGAGTAGGTGGCGCATAGGCTTGCCCGCGTCCAGGTACACACGAATATAGCCCTCAGGCTCCGTCAAGTTCAGGAGGCGTACGACAACCTGCTGGGCCTGTTCCATTTCTCCCAGTCCGTAGAGCGCGCTGGCCTGTAACGCCAGCAGGTGAATGACCTCCCAGGTGCGCTTACATTGCTCCATATTGCTGAGTAGCGGAACCAGGATGTGTAAACCCTGCACATATTTTTCTTGTGCGAGGTGGACATTGATCAGCGCTATATATTCCTCGATATAGAGAACGCTCAAGGTCTGGGGATCGAAGTCATATTGAGCCGCCCAGTTCTCTGCCGCTATGAAGTTGCCCTGTGTGAGCCAGAGTGCTACCTGGGCGGCTGCGACATCATGGGCATAGTTTGTAAAGCCAGTGCTTTCGACCAGGCTTTGGGCCTGCTCCAGCGCCTCCTCTGCATCCGCAATCTTGTCGGAGGCCAGAGCGATTTTTACATAAGTCGCATGGCCCCAGATGAGCAGGTTCATATCTTGCCAGCGCGAGGCGTGTTGCAATGCTACCTGTAAGCTAGCCTCTGCCTGCTCCAATTTATTCCAGGCATAGTAGAGGAAAGAGAGATCGAAAGCGGGGTAGACAGCGACCGAGACGTGTTGTCCCAACTGCCCAAGGAGGTCCTGGGCCTGTAAACATTCCTGGTGTAGCGAGTGGAGCTGGCCCGCGTAGAGAAAGGCCGCTGCGAGCCAGCATATCACAGCAATAGCTGTCACGTAGTCTTGCTCCTGAAGTGCCTGCTGCTTTAACTCGATCAGTTCTTCTAAAAAGAAGCTCGAGTCGCCCAAGACCTGGGAACTGACAACGAACTTATGTAGCACAAACCATTTCCAGGCGACGGATTCGCCCAGCATGAGATGTTGTATGCGCTGGGCAATGAGGCGAAGCTGCTGCATATTGCCCACGCGGAAGGCCTCGCTCATCGGGACAAACTCGCGCAGCAGGCAGATGCGGTTCTCAATCTTTGTTGTTTCTGTCGGTGTGAGGGATGCGTCTCTCTCGTTAGGCAATATTTGCTCGACTCGGGTGATGATCTGTCCACTCTGTGCCAGTGCCAGTGCTCGCTGCTGCTCCGGCATATATTGGGTACTAGAAAGTAAGTTCAGGGCCGAGGTGAGGGCAAATCCCAGGTGTTCGCGCAGAATGTTATCGGGAAGGCGTAGTAGCCAGGTCGCGACCGTTCTGGTCTCGCCTTGTGTCCATAGCTGCCTCGCGCCTTGCACCAGCATTGTGGCCGCGAATGGATAGTCTTGCGCGGCCAGGGCGTGGAACATTGCCTCGTGGATGGAACCCTGGGCCGCGTGCCAGCGGGCGGCGCGCTGGTGTAGCGCGTTTACCTGCTCAGGTTGTGTAGCTTGTAGGCGTGCCAGGAGTACTTCGCGAAAGAGGGTATGCAAACGATACCACTGCCGTTGCTCGTCCAGCGGAACTATAAAGAGATTGTGGCGCTCCAGCATCTCTAACAGCTCCTGGCTGGCTGGCTCGCCCGTTAGTTCCTGGCAGAGGGCGGCGTTCATGCGCGAGAGCACCGCAACCTGGAGCAGAAACTGCTGTACAGATGGCGCTTGATGTTGAAGAATCTCTTCCTGTACATAATCGAGAATGAAGCGATGCTCGCCCGTAAAGTGCTCGATAAAGGTAGAAGGCTTTTTGTGTGAACGCAGTGAGAGTGCGGCCAGTTGTAGGCCCGCGATCCAGCCTTCTGTGCGCTTCTCCAACACTTGTACTTCTGTCTCAGAGAGCGAGAGCGTCATACCCTCATTGAGGAAGGCCTGGGCCTCTACTGGCGTAAAGCGTACCTCTGGCTCGCGAATCTCGCTCATCTGGCCTCGCATGCGCCAGCGTGCCAGAGGGAATGGCGGATCAACGCGACTGGCGATAACCAGGTGCATATTCGCGGGGAGGTGATCGAGCAAGAAGAGCATGGCCTCATGAATGGCCTGGTCTTCAATCACATGGTAGTCATCCAGAATAAGGATAATCTCGCCGGAGGACCTGAGAATCTCATTGATAAAGGTGATGAGTATAGTTGAAAGCGGGGGTGGCTGAGGTGTGTAGAGCATAGCCAGGGATGTATCGCTAATCTCTGGCAGGCAGATGCGCAAGGTTGTAATGACCGAGGCCCAAAAGCGCGTGGGATCATTATCGGCCTCATCCAATGAGAGCCAGCCTATCGTATGCGGCGAGCGTGACGCCCATGTACTCAGCAGCGTTGTTTTCCCGCTTCCAGCAGATGAGGAGAGCAAGAGCAAGCGATGGGTAAGTACCTCATTCACCTCTTGCAGCAAGCGCTCGCGCCTGACCAGCATCGAAGGGAGTTGAGGATGAGTATGCTTGGTAGCGATGAGAGGTACGTGGCTCTGATGCACAATACCTGGCGAGTCAGGAAGTGCCTGTGTAGTCTGTTGACTCGTTTGGGACACAGAGCGATGCTCGTTCGCGAAGGTCTGCGCTACTTGCTCTAAACGTTCTAGCGTGGCGCCGCTTGTCTGTCCAAGGTAGCGCTTGTGTGTCTGCCCTTGAAGTGTACTATAGGCATACCAGTAGCCATTTCCCCGGGCTCGTGCCTCTTTCACCACGCTCATATGCCCAAGCCGTCCCTGAAAGGCGAAGGAGGTCTGGTCAACCAGCCAGTCTTGCCATGGCTGGTTGTTCTCAGAACCAAAATATTGCTCTAGTTCGCCTTGCGTGCGCAGTTCATAGCATTGTTGCTCTTCTGACCAGGTAAGTGCATGGAGAGATGACTTCGGCATAAATACCTAACTGTTTTAGCCCCACGTGGAGCGCCTCAGAGGACGATAACATCCATTATTAAATCTCAATTACTCAATCTTGAAGAGTGTAACATAAGCCAGGATGAGTATGCAAACGGTAGAGTGACCGGAATGTCAATAAAAATAAGAATAGTATTTAGGAGCATATCAGTTTATAATTGAAGTAAAGGATGCTGTGGCGAGCAAAAGAAGAGGAGCGAGTAGTCAGGTACCCCATGCCTAAAGGCAGGGGCTTGTGAAAGCAAGCTCGGACCTGTCCAGGCTTAGCCATGGGCCTTCTGCGCGAGGCAGGAGGTTATCAGGCTACGATAGAGGAGAAGTGTTCAAGTTCCTACCTACAGGTGCGTGCCAGCCGGTAGCTCTAGAATCTCTGGGTTAAACAGCAAAGCGGGGTCTATGCAGTGCTCAGGGAAAAGTACCGCCCTCTATCATTGTCGAGGCAAACATTACCCTGGAAACAGGAGGCTCAACTTGAGCAATGTTTTTGTGATTGATAGTGACTATAAACCTTTAAATCCGGTGCATCCAGGACACGCGAGGCGCT
This sequence comes from Ktedonobacter racemifer DSM 44963, assembly GCF_000178855.1. GTDB lineage: Bacteria > Chloroflexota > Ktedonobacteria > Ktedonobacterales > Ktedonobacteraceae > Ktedonobacter > Ktedonobacter racemifer. The sequence goes on from NZ_ADVG01000003.1 coordinate 1,400,766, forward strand.
TGCTCAGGCAAGGGAAAGCAGCCGTGTTTAGACGGTATCCGTTTACCATTGTGCTCAAACGGGTTGTCGAGCAGCCAGAGGTACAGCCATTGCGCTTGAAACTCGATCCAGGCAGTAAAACGACGGGAATTGCCCTGGTGAACGACACCAACGGCAAAATTGTGTTCGCGGCTGAACTCTCACATCGAGGGCATGCAATTAAAGACAGTCTTGATAGCCGTCGTGCAAGTCGCCAGGGGCGTAGGCAGCGTAAAACACGCTACCGCAAGCCGCGATTTGACAATCGACGGAGGAAGAAGGGATGGTTGCCACCATCGTTAGAAAGTCGCCTTGCCAACATTCTGACGTGGGTAGCTCGCCTGTGTCGATATGCTCCCATTGCCGCTCTCAGTCAGGAGCTTGTGAAGTTTGATATGCAATTGATGGAGAATCCCGACATTGCAGGTGTGGAATACCAGCAAGGAACCTTGCAAGGCTATGAGGTCAGGGAATACTTGCTGGAAAAATGGGAACGCACGTGTGCCTATTGTGGCAAACAAGATGTCCCGCTTCAGGTAGAGCATATCCATCCACGTGCCCGTAGTGGTACGAACAGGATGAGCAATCTTACCTTGGCGTGCGAAGCATGCAATACTGCCAAAGGCACTCAGGAGATCGAAGTCTTCTTGAAAAAGAAACCTGAAGTGCTCAAGCGTCTTCTCGCTCAGGTCAAAAAGCCACTCAAGGATGCCAGCGCTGTCAATAGCACACGATGTGCTTTGCTCGAACGGTTGAAAGCTCTCGGCTTGCCTGTCGAGTGGGGGAGCGGTGGATTGACGAAGTGGAATCGTACCACGCGAGGGCTCCCCAAAACCCACTGGCTCGATGCAGCTTGCGTAGGCAAGAGCACGCCTGATGTGCTTTTGCAGAAGGGAGTCATCCCACTGCGCATCAAAGCTACAGGGCATGGGAGGAGGCAAATGTGTGTGCCTGACAAGTATGGATTCCCGAAGCAGCACAAAGAGCGCAAAAAGACATTTCTTGGGTATCAAACGGGTGATCTGGTCAAAGCCATCACACCCAAAGGAACATTTGAAGGACGGATAGCCATTCGTCATCGGCCTTCATTCCGACTGGAGAAGGTCGATATTCACCCCAAATATATGCGTTGTGTGCAACGATCCGATGGCTATGAGTATACACAGAAAGGAGTGCGCCATGCTCCTCCCCATGGCTAGAGCCAGGGGCCCCCGCATGGCGCAATCTTTAGATGGCTGAGGTGATGACATTACCAAACGCGTCGAAGCACGCGCAAGCCTGGATGGCGACGCATTTTCTAGCTCTGCTGGCCTGGATCCCTACGCTGGTGCACGCCTGGAGCATGCCCCCTGGTCATCAATATGGGCCGATGGGTTTAAGCTTTCCTGCCTTCCTGTTGTATTGGACTGTTATGATGATCGCGATGATGCTGCCCTCCCTCGCACCTGTGTTCTCGCTCCACCTTGCTGTATTACGCCTGGAGGACGAGGTAACCTTCCGCCCGCTTATGCGTGGTGGCGGCTTTCTCCTCGGCTATATCCTCGCCTGGTCCCTCACCGGCATCCCCGTCTATGGACTTTCGCTCGCCGCTGGCTATCTCGCGTCACATACTCCGATGCTGGCGAGCATCCTGGGATCTGCATTGCTTATAGCTATAGGGATCTACCAACTAACGCCGCTGGCCAGGCGCTGCCTGGTGCACTGCAACCCTGTGCTAAGTTCTGGCTGTTATCTTCATGTGATGTCAGGCGGGCTGGCGAATGTCAGGGCGGGCATCGGAAATGGTTTCTACTGCCTGGGGGCCTGCGGAGGGCTAATGCTGATCATGCTTGTCGTCGGGCTGATGAATATTCCCTGGATGCTGGGTCTGACCGCGCTAATCTTCTGCCTGAAGGTATGGGGGCAGGGAGCGCGCCTCAGTTTAATAGTTGGTATTGGCCTGGTGCTCATGGGTATTCTGGCCCTCTTTTATCCCGCGTTGCTGCCTGGCGTGTGAGTCTGCTACTGGCGTATGTGGCTATTGCGGCTGGGATGGCTCTCCAGGCCGGTAGGGATCAGCTTCAGCGCGTCCGAACGCCATTCATGGCAGTTCGGCATAAGCCAAAACCTTTTATGGGAAACAGTCATCCCATTCCACGAAATGGTTCTTATGGAATGTTTTTGGGCTACGCCTACAGGCGATCAATCGCCTTCGGACGCGCTAAAGCTGGTCCCTACCGAAAAGAAGTGATTAGCTTCTATTGTAAATAATACTGCTTTTGCATTTATTGTTGATGTGATGGACTCAACGTGGATCCCGTTTACTCGTGCCTATGTGCTACACTGTGCGAAAATACGTATTTAAGCTAAGCCTTAAATGGCTTATGCTGGGGAAGAAGCGCATGGGAACCTATATTGCAATATATGTGGAGCAGCGCATCGGCGATGAGTGGTATTTTGTTGGACAAATGGTCGAGAATGAAATTCATCAGTACGATCCAGATGATGCCCTGGAGTATCGTCCTGACTCGATTTATGATATGCAAAACTATGCCCTCTTTGCTATTCTTGCGGGTGTGAGAAATGATCGGGAAGAGCTATTTATGCCTATCGCTCCCCTTAGAGGTCTACCAGATGATCTCTCGGCTGAATTACAGATTTGGTATAACTATGTGCTCTTTGATGAAGAAACAGGCGAATTTCATACAGAGAGTTTGCGGGCAAGCTGGTTGACGCTGGAGGAGCTAGCTCGCTTTGACTGGCATGGTAAGCGTAGAAAAGTGTACGCCCGTGTAGATAAGCGTGTAAAGCACCTTTTCCATCCAGATAGCTCTCCCACCTGGAAAGATTGGCCAAAGGATATTCCAATCAGTTACCATCATACAAGCAAAGATAGTCCTTATTGCAACGCAATCTGGACGGAAACATATGCAGAGGCTGCGGGATCTTTTCTAACAGAAATACTTGATGGGCTCCTAAATGTATATGGTCACACAAGCGACGTTCGCCTGGTCTTCGATTTCCATTAGAAGGTATTCAATAAAATGATCATTCTTATTAATGGTTCGTTCGCGGTAGGGAAGACGACGACTGCTGAGTTGCTGGTGCAGCGACTTTATCATAGTATGCTCTATGATCCAGAGGTTGTGGGGGCTGGCCTCGCGCATATCGCGAGGTCCATTGAAAAGTTTGAGGATTTTCAGGATTTGACGGCGTGGCGTCCTCTGGTGGTCGAGACGGCACGTGTGCTGAAGCAGGTCTACGGGCGGACGCTGGTCATGCCTATGACCATATGGCACCGTCCCTATTTTGAGGAGATTACCGCTGGCTTGCGCCAGGTTGATCCACAGCTCTATCACTTCTGCCTCACAGCACGCGAGGAGACACTGTACGCTCGCTTAGAGCAGCGGCAGCATGAGCATACGGTGGAATCCCTGGCCTGGATTCGTGAGCGTTTCCAGCGCTGTCTCGCAGCCTTTGAGTCGCCCGCCTTCGCCACACATATCCCGACCGACGAGAAGAGTCCCGCAGAAATTGTCGAGGAGATCTTGTGCCAGATACGTTAGCAGTCAAGAGCTGTCACAGGCAGGCAGAGAAGCCAGGCAATACTATTGGAAGGTAAATAACATGCAACTTGAGTGTGAGATTTCCCAGATAGATGTATATCTTCGCGAAGATGAGATCATAAACTATTCTCATCCCCTGGTACGCCAGGCAATACAACAATTACAGTTAGCATCCGAGTTGGAAGTAGAGCGCGTTCAGCAGACATTTGAGTTTGTGCGCGATACCATTCCTCACTCATGGGATGTGCAAAATCCCCAGGTAACATGCACCGCCTCCGAGGTGTTACAGTACCAGACAGGCATCTGTTATGCTAAATCCCACCTACTAGCTGCTCTCCTGCGAGGGCAGGGTATCCCCACAGGCTTTTGCTATCAGCGCTTGACGCTGGGGGACACGCCTGAGACGGGCTACTCGGTCCATGCCCTTAACGCCGCCTATCTCCCATCGCTTCAAAGATGGGTACGCCTTGATGCACGCGGCAACAAACCAGGCGTACAGGCGGAGTTCTCGCTGGCGCAGGAGAAACTGGCCTTTCCTGTGCGCCCAGAGTTAGACGAAATAGACTATCCCACTATCTACAGTCATCCGCATCCCAAAGTTGTCGCACCCTTGCAACAGCATAGTGATAGCCTACATATGTACCAGAACGCCTTGCCTGAGAGGCTGTGAACAGCCAGACCCCTGCTCGCAGAGCTTGGTAGGATGACCATGCCTCACATTACCTCTCCTGGGTACGAAAAGCGGCCTACCAGCGGTAGTCCGTTGATCCATCTGGTTCGCGAGATTCCTCTAACGTCTCTCGATCTGAACTGCCCGCCCATAGATGGCATGAGGCCCAACCCAACCATTAATGCCTCCGCGATTATTTCCAATCAGAAACCGTTTTTGGTCAATGGCCTTAATCAAGTGCAGATAGACGTTGCCTTTGATCTGCACCAGAACAATGTCGCCTACCCGTAACTGCTCTGGAGAACACGGCTGGAGGGTAACGCGATCTCCATCGTTGACTTTCCCATTCATCGAATGACCCCGTGGCTTGATCTGTGCTTGTTGTCCTTCCCGTAGCTTTTCTATGGCAAATGTTGCCCAATTCATTTGAGAACTCCTTTTCCCTGAAGCTCGTTCTTTGTTATCGCTCTGTACGTTCATTACGCGAGACGGGGTCAAGTATGCCTGACCAGTCGGAGCAGGGTCGCCATGACATCCTCGAGACTAGCACTGGTATCGATCTCGTGTCCCGCGGCACGTCGTAGCAATGGCTCGACCGTTTCTACTAAACCAAGCACACGAGCGATTTCGTCGGGATGCTTCCCATACTGATTGTTTGTCCTTGTGCGCAAGCGTTCAACGATGACGTCAGTGGGCGCACTCAGCAGTACGACGTGGTTGAACTGGGAAAGGAACTTCCGCATATTCTCCGCGCATCCGCTCAGGAACAGCACATCGGTGTCCTCAGTAGACAGGAGGTCTTGAATGCGGTCCTCTCGCCACACCCAGTCCCTATCCACTTCGACCGGTGACTCTAAGGTGCCAGCGTTGCTGGTGACCTCCACCCACTCTGAGAATTCATCGCAGTCCGCATCCACGGCCTTATATCCACGTGCGGCAAGCTCACTGATTATCGTGGATTTACCGGTTCCAGACATCCCCGTCAGGAGAATTCGCTTCACGATGATATCCCTTTCTCTGCTTGATAACGCTTAGGATCATGTTGTGATTGCGATGGGTCTTTGAGGAAGCATAACGTACGTTGAGGGGAAAAACAACCTGGTGGAGGATATCGGGATGCCCGTCATGTTTTTGATGTGATGCCTTCTTTGCAAAAAATGATATACCCCGGACCCAAGCGGGCATTTACTTTTTGTGCTGCCTTGTGTATACTGGCCGGGTAAATAGATATTCTTCATGAAGGAGCGAGTATGCCGGCTCATTGCTAACGTATGCCTGGAAGTGTATGACGGAGGAAGGCCACTGTCGCCTGGTGCGGCAAGGGTTTGTTTTGTCTGTCATAAGAGTAGGGCAGGGCGTTAGCAATTTCTCCCAGAGGTTCGGCGGCTCTCACAAGCTTCTTTAATCCTCAACTTCGATCCTCATGCGAAATTGTCTCCCTATCACGGCACAAGGCGGTGGTCCTCTTTCGCGTGCATTTCTGGCATTTTTTCACTCAAGGTTTTGTGAAACTTGCGCTTTTACACACTAAAATGTACCGAAAGAGAGACATATGGCAAAAATTTGTATTCTTGGTGGCCCTGGCAGCGGGAAGACGACTCTGGCTCAGGACCTGGCTCGCAAGCTTGATATACCTCATCACGATCTGGATAAAATTGGCTGGAAGCGTGGCAATGACATGCTGGCCTGGGTGGAGGATGCCGCCGTTATCGCGGAGCAATCCGCGTGGATCGCCGAGGGCATCTATATTATCTCGACCGATCCCCTTATCTATCAGGCCGATTATATTGTGTTGCTTGAGGTGCCCTGGCTTGTCGCGGTCTGGCGCGTCTTGCGTCGCCATATTGCTAAAACTCTGCGCGGCACCAATCCCTATCCTACAAAGCTGCTTTTCAACTTCATGAAGAACACGCGTAGCTATGGCATTGGCAATATTGAATCTGATCCCACTGTGGTCGAGGCTGTGCGAATGTATCGTGAAGAGGATAGGGCCAGTGCTGGACTTGCTAGTGCAGAGGTCTTAATCAAGCGCCTGGAGCGGTGTCAAAAGACGATACCGCTGACCGCGGCTTTTATGCGCGTCTATCTAGAGAAGCATTGGGAGCGTGTCTTTATTATCCGAAACAATGTTGATCGAGAGCGTCTAATCGCGCTGCTTGTCAATGAATAAATCCAAGTATTGCAGCAGAAGGGCCCTGGCGTTCGCCAGGGCCCTTCTGCTGCAATACTTGGATTAAGAAAGTAGTTCGCCGCGCAGGGTGGTTAGGGCCTGTCCTCCAAGGTGCACGCGCTCGCCATCCAGGCGGACGCGGACAACTCCCCCACGTGCTGAGGCCTGGTAGCCGGTAAGCTGGTCGCGGCCTAGTTGCTTGCTCCAGAAGGGGCTGAGAGCGCAGTGGGCTGAGCCTGTCACGGGATCTTCATTGATGCCTACGCTGGGGCAGAAGAAGCGCGAGACAAAATCATAGTCATGGTTAGCGTCGGCTTGCGCGGTGACGATGATGCCGCGAGCCGGGATAGTCACCAGGCGCGCGAAATCTGGTTGGAGGCCGCGCACGACCGCTTCAGATTCGAGCCTGGCAATATAGTCGAGCTGGCTTTTACCGATATAGAGTGGTGTCGCACCAAGGCTCTCGGCAAAGATGGGTAAGATCTCCGCTTGCTCCTCGGGCTTGGCGGGAAAGTTGAGTTCGATCCACTCACCAACCTTGTTGGCTGTCAGGAGACCAGCCCTGGTATGGAAGCGAGCCTGGGCATCGCTTGCCAGGTAGCCCTGGCCCCAGAGGGTATGTGCGCTGGCCAGGGTGCCATGCCCACACAACTCCAGCTCGACTTTGGCCGAGAACCAGCGCAGGTTGTAACCATTATCCTGGGGATAGATAAAGGCGGTCGCGGCCTGGTTCATCTCACTGGCGACGCGTAGCAACCAGGCATCCTCACGAGGTCCATCCAGTACTACGACTGCCGCCGCATTGCCCGCGAAGGGCGTATTTGTAAAGGCATCCACAAAAAATACGGGAAGGCTCATTTGTCTCTCCTTCATCTCTTCTTTTATTGCCAGATTATCCGCCATTGTAGTAGGAAGCAGCCTTCTCGTCTACAGCCAAATGGACCTACTTAGAGAGCCAAAGTATGTTTAAGTCTGTTAGCTTTCTTAAAGGCATAAAATGAGGTTGTATAGAACGTATAGAAAATTATGCTTGCATGCGTATATTTGAAATAGGGCGTGGCTGGGAATTGGCTCTGGGAACATAGCACGATGTTTGAGAGGGCAGGAGTGTCGTAGTAAAAGCAATGAGGTGAGCTTGTGAGAAATATATCTATGCTGGGAAGTGTACTTGTGCTTTCTTTCGTCCTCTTGTTTGGTATGTACAGCCCTGTGAGCGCTGCAACCATGCATGATCAGGGGCAGCATACCTATGCGGCGCAGGCGTGCCAGGCGAATGGTCCGTATCCTGATGCAACGTGTACTCCTGGGGCTATCTTTAGCAATGCGACTACGAAGGAGGTTTGTACTCCTGGTTATGCCAGTTCGGTGCGGAATGTCTCGCAGAGTACCAAGCGTAAGGTTTATGCCAGCTATGGTATTAGTAGTTACAGGCCCGGGCAGTACGAGGTCGATCACTTTATCTCGCTTGGGCTGGGTGGGTCCAATGCCATCTCTAATCTCTGGCCTGAGGCTGGTAGCCCTTTTCCCGGTTATCGCGAGAAAAACGTGGTGGAGAATTATCTGCATAACGAGGTCTGTTCTGGTGCATTAAGCCTGAGCGATGCCCAGTATAAAATCTCTCATGACTGGGTGGCGGTCTACAACAGCATCAAGTAGCTCTTGACAGCTTGCTATGCATTGAAGACAATAGGGACCTGATTTGATTTAGAGCTCTGGGAATGAAGGTTATGATGACATTAGAGCAGCAGGTCGAGGAGAAGATCGATGCCTTGTTCCAGGCATATAATCAGGAGGATACTCCGGGTTGCGCGGTTGGCGTTCTGCGCGATGGAGAGCTGATCTTTAAGCGGGGGTATGGCGTGGCGAATCTGGAGCATGATGTGCCGATTACGCCGCGTACCGTTTTCTGCCTGGCCTCGCAGGCAAAGCAGTTTACAGGGATGTGCATCGCTTTGCTGGAGGAGGCAGGGCGTCTCTCGCTTGAGGATGATATTCGCAAATACCTTCCGGAGTTTCCCGATTATGGTCCGCGTATCACGCTGGCTCACCTGCTGCACCAGTGTAGCGGCATTCGCGATTACTATGTGCTCGCGCTCTTCATGGCTGGTGTCAAATTTCACGATTACTTGAATCGGGACGAGGCGCTAGAGATTCTTCTGGCACAGCGTGAGCTGATCTTTCAGCCTGGCGAGCGCTTTCACTACTCGAACTCTAATTACTTCCTACTCTCGCTGATGATTGAGCGCATTACGGGTCAGACTCTGAGCCAGTTTAGCCAGAAGCACATTTATGAGCCGCTGGGCATGCAGAATACCTGCTTCCGCGAGAATCACTCTCTGCCTATCAAGCAGCGCGCGACTGGCTATGGTCGTTTCCCCCTGCGCAATGAAGAGCCAGGAAGCGACCAGTTTGATATGGGTGAAGCAACTCATTTTACCTGTACTAACGAGTTAGAGCTGACTGGTGACGACGGCGTGTGGAGCTGTATCGAAGACCTGGCGCTCTGGTATCAGAATCTCTCGGTCAATCGCCTGGGACAGGGCAGACCAGAGCTTATAGAACGTTATCTGACTCCTGGCCGCTTACTTGATGGGACAAGCACGGGCTATGCCTATGGGCTATGTGTGGGGACCAGGAATGGCGCGCCTTTCATTGATCACCGGGGTTGGACTTGTGGCTATGTCGCGGTTTGTGAGCACTATGTCGGAGAGCGCCTATCCCTCTTCATCCTCTCCAACACCTCACGTCTGCTGCCCTGGGAGTATACCGGGCGTCTGCGGGCTATCCTGCTCGATGAGTCTGAGCAACCATCCGCACCTGTCGCAAGCAGAGCGCCATACATCTTGAGCAAGGCGGAGCGTGCATGTGTGACAGGTTCCTATCATTGTCCCGAGAATGCCTATGTCTGGCAAATAGCGGATGTAGAAGGTCGCCTGTGTGTTACCGTCAACGGCCTTGATGAGGTCGAGTTGTTGCCGCGCGAGAAGCACACCTTTGAGATCTCTGATGGAAGCTACCAGGTTACGGTTGTTCCCGGTAAAAGTGGTGTGCATGCTCACCTGGAGGTCTCTCGTGGCGAGCGTACCTGGACCTTTCTTCCTTTCCGCTCTTCACCCTTGAGCGAGCCTGAGGCGCAGGCCTATGCGGGAGTCTACCATTGTGAGGAACTCGCTACCACCTATGATGTGAGCATTGAGGATGGACGCGTCTGCCTGCGCAATCGCAATCGCCATCGCTGTGGCCTGGACCTTGCTTTCGAGCCTACCGTAGGTGATCTCTGCTACAAATATGATTCGTGGGTTGATGATGTAGTGATCGAGTTCCAGCGGGATCCCGAGAGTACTATTTACGCCTTCGTCTTTCGCAGCCATAGGGGGGATGCCTGTGAGCGCCTGCGTTTTGAGCGCATAGGGTAGCCGTATCCTCCCAGGCGTCGCTCCTGTAGCCGTGTACGCCAGGAGTGGGCTCCTTTTGGTCCTATCTCTGCCGGATCATTTTATGTTTTAACTTCTTGTATGTTAGAATATAGGCTACATTGGCCTTGATAGCACATTGCTAGCGTTCAATTGGCCTTACTTTGTCTTGAATTTATAAATGCGGTTATATAAATATATTTGCTCACTAAATGATGACCGCAGATGATGACATGCTAAAGATGATCAATGAATATATAGCACTATTGTCGTTAATTAGGAGAATGAGCATTTGAGTAAAACCATACCACCACATCGATCAGATACAGATTCCACATTCCCCAACCCTTCCCTTTCGCCCACCAGCTATCAGTCCACGCAGGATAATGCTGTCCAGCCCGGGCAGCTTGCTTTACAAGCCCTGAAAAAGGTTCCTGAAATAACGGTTTATTTCTGGATCATCAAATTGTTGACCACTGCCATGGGCGAGGTGACCTCGGACTTTCTCGTGAACCACATGGCTCCGGAAATCGCGGTTGGCCTTGGGTTCATTGGATTTGTAGTGGCGTTGCTATTGCAGTTCGTGGTGCGCCGCTATGTACCCTGGATCTACTGGCTAGCCGCTGCCATGGTTGCCGTATTTGGCACGATGGCCGCCGATGTACTACACATAGGGTTAGGTGTTCCGTATATCGTATCAAGCGTCCTATTTCTGGTCGCACTGGTCGTCATTTTTGCCGTCTGGTATCTAAGCGAGAAGACGCTATCCATTCATAGCATCTACACGCGTCGCCGCGAGCTATTCTACTGGGCCACGGTCATGGCGACGTTTGCGCTTGGCACCGCCGTAGGTGATCTGACCGCGATGACCGCCCATTTGGGTTATTTCGCCTCAGGCGTGCTGTTCATCGTATTGATCGCTCTGCCAGCTCTGGCCTACTGGTTGCTTGGTCTGAATGAGATCATCGCCTTCTGGCTCGCCTATATCCTGACCAGGCCGCTTGGTGCCTCATTTGCAGACTGGGCAGGCAAGGAGCCAAGCGCCGGTGGAGCTGGCCTGGGTACGGGCTGGGTCAGCCTTGCTCTGACAATCTTGATTATTGCCTTTGTTGCTTATGTAACGGTCACTCGCAAGGATGTCAAGAGCGACGGGGAGCGACGCTACTAAAGTACGCGTCTACATATAATGATCCATCTGCCTCTTTTGAAGTTGGTAGTGTTGTCTGTATTGCGGACTCAGTCCGCAATACAGACAACACTACCAACTTTTTGTGAGCGCCGCAGGCTCGACTACCGAAGAGAATTTGTCAGGCTGGATCTTTGTGTTCAAGGCCGTCGTGATAGCGATGTTGGCTCCAGTAGATGAAGAGCAGGGGGGCCGGGAGGGTTGAGAGGAGTAGCGCCAGGAAGATGCCGAAGCTAAAGGTAATGCGTCCCAGCGAGCCGGAATAGGCATAGAGCATGCCCCAGAGCAAGATGCCCGCGGCAAGAATGCAGGTAATCAGGGGGAGAATCCAGTCGTAGAGGAGCCTCGAGAGGTCGTGTAGGCGGCTGGGAAAGACAAAGCGAATAAAGCCCATGAGTAGGAGGAAGTCCACCAGGGGGAGCGCTCCAACACTCAGGCCCAGCAGAAAAGCCACAAATTGATGAAAATCCCTCATCATAGATGTAACCGTTTTATGCTCTATTTTGTCCACGTTTTTCTTAAAAAGAAGTATACCACCTTTTGCATAGATGTAAAAGAATTTAATGGCAGCTTTCTGATGGGGCGGCGCTTTTTGTGATGGAGTTGGGGCGGGTCGTGGTGACGATGCCGGTGTGTTCAACGTCGAGCTTTATGAGGTTGAGCAGGTTGAGCGAGATGGTTAGCTGGCGACTAAAGTTAAAGCTCTGGCTGGTTTCACCTGCGGCGAAGGTGAGCGTGGTTGTATTATAGCTTGCTCCGTTATCGGATGAGTATTTGACGTCGACCTCGCCGCCAGGGCTGTTGTCGCTGACAGTAACAGTCGCGATATAGGTAACGGTGGCGATGCCGCCACAGGAGGTCGAGATGGTAGGGGGATCGAATGCGATATTGATTCCCTGTACCTGGAAGGGATTGGTCGTGGTTGTTCCAGTTGGGGTGGGTGTGAGCGATGTGACTGTACTGGTCGCCCTGGCTTTTGAGACAGGAGTGGTCGCTCCTACTACTCCAGCACTTGTTGGACTTGGTCGAACACCTCCAGGTGTGTTGCCAGTGGTCGGACGGGCTGTCGCTATTGGTGTCTGAGTACCTGGAGAGCTACCAGGCACAAGGGTCGAGGTATGGTCATTGAGGACTGTGTTTAGCACGAAGGTACCCAGAAGGGCGAGCAGGATCAGAAGAATGATTGCAGCCAGGAGAAACCGCCTGCGCTTCTCTTTCCGCCCTTTATTCTTATCGTCGCCTGTGTTCCAGGTGGGGAGAGGGGGTTCTTGCCCACCATCATCTATATTGGCTGGTTTGAATATAGAGGCTGACCCGGATTGTTCGAGTTTGCTAGATATCTGCTTCAGTTGAATCTCGCCTGGTAGGGGTAAGGGAGCTGGCGGGGCGTCGCCAGGGTCGTTAGGCTCGCTTGTATGGAGTGAGGGTTCTTGCCAATCTACCCCTGTAATGGGTGATGACGGGGTGCCATACTCGCTTGAGGGAGTCTGGGGACTGCTTGCGATTTGGAATGAGGCGTTCTGTGAAACGGAATGAAACTGGGTGTGGAAAAGTTGGCTGGGCAATTCGGTGCTGAACTCCGAGGTAGAGCGCTCAAGCACCAGTTCGTCTGACTCAGTTGGACCATAGATAGCCTGGTGAAAGGCCTGAGCGAAGGCGGCGATGGTCGGATAGCGCTCCTCGGGCTTCTTCGCCAGGCCGCGCTGAATAACCGCGCTTACCCCGGGAGAGATCTCTGGATTAAACTGGCTGGCATCGGGTGGCGCGGTCTGGATATGCTGGTAAAGGATGCTAACGGCATCACCTTGAAAGGGATACTGTCCGGTGAGCAGCTTATAGGTCATAATTGCGAGGGAATATTGATCGCTGGCGGGTACAGCCTCCCCTCGCCACTGTTCGGGGGCCATGTAATTTGGTGTGCCACGCGCATGCTTACTTGAATTGGAGTTGTCCAGGCGCAGGCGAGCCAGGCCAAAGTCCGAGAGCAGGAGGTGAGGGACGTCAGGCTGCACATGGCTATTACTGACCAGGAAGTTCGATGATTTCACATCCTGGTGGATGATATGATGATCATGGGCATACTGAAGGGCGTTCGCGGCCTGGCGCACGATCTGTGCAACCATCTGAGGGGGCAGCAGCGTCGCGCGGCGGCGCTTGCGCAGCCAGATATCGAGTGAGCCTTCGGCATGATACGGCATCACGAGATAGGTTAGCTGGGCGGCATTCAACGTAGTTTCCCCATAATCAAAGAGGGGTAAAATATGAGGATGATCAAGCATCGAAATTGTCCGTGCCTCACGCTGAAATAGGCGCAACGCCTTGCTGCTTGTCTCGCTGCCCTCATCCTCATCTTCCTCAGTGCGAACGACCTTGATCGCGACCTGGCGCGCGAGGCGTATGTCGTCCGCGAGATAGATCTCTCCCATGCCCCCACTTCCCACCAGCCGAAGCAAGCGGTAATTATGTATCTGCAATCCGTCGAGCGGCATCTCTTATCCCTGACGACCCTTAAAATAAATATAACTATCCCAATAACCTCTTCTATTTTACCAAATAACAGGTATTTGTGCAATGGTTAAAAGGTAAAACAGTGAAAAATAGGTAGTAAAAAAAGAAGGAGGACACGGTGCTCGAAAAAATTAATCATGCTCAGGGTCAGGTACTGAATGGGGACCGAGAAGGTGCACAGAGACTTTACATTGAAATGTGGGATGAGGCATTGCGTACTGAGGACCAGTACCAGGCATGCGTTGTCGCCCACTTTATGGCCCATGCCTGCACTGAACCAGGAGAGCAGCTGCTATGGCACCAGCGCGCCCTGAAGGCAGCCGAGGCCGTAGGAGACGAACGCGTACAGGGATTTTTTCCCTCGCTTTATGCGAACCTGGGCGAGATTTGTCTGCGCCTTGGTGACCACGAACAAGCTCGCGCATATGCAAGCAGAGCGCAGGGAGTCGCGCACCTCTTACAGGATGATGGATATGGACGCATGATAGCCTCGCTGATTGAACGCGTATTGCAAGCTACCGAGAAGAGCGGAGCATAGCATATGGAGCCAGAAAGACCGTAGGGTCCATGCTGGCATGGACTCCGAGCGCAGCGACTACCCAGCGGTTGGGTATCGGCCTGTGGGCCTCGGAGTTTATGCCAGCATGGACCCTACAATTGCACCAAGATGCTATTTAGACGCTGGAACAGATTGTTTTTCAGCCGTTGCATCAGCCTCTTCAACTGCCTGGTCTGGCGAGGCGGTGACGAAGGGCACGTCTTTGAGGAAGAAGGTCACGAGCAGCGCGATGATCGTGAAGAGCAGCACGGCTACGAAGCCGTGTTGGAGCGCGGTGGCGAGGGAGAGCTTACCGGCCTCAGTACTCGGCAGGCTGCGCATCACATCACTGGAGGCGGAGCTATTGACCACGGTTCCCACAATGGCGATGCCCAGCGTCGCGCCCAGTTGTCCCAGGTATCTGTTTGCCGCCGTGCCGACGCCCAGGCGACTGGCTGGCAGAACGTTCTGCGCGACTGCTGTGAGGGAGAAGAACGTCCCGGTGCCGATGCCCGCCAGGATCATGAATCCAATGGCCTGCCACAGGCTGGTTGAGGGCGTCATCAGCGTGAAGAAGAAGGTACCAATTCCCATCAGCAGCGCTCCGATGATGGTAACAAGCTGGTAACGCTTGAGCGCGCCGATGATGGGACCTGCCAGCATCGCGCCAACCACCATGCTTATAGAGAGGGGCGTCATGACCAGGCCAGCGATGGTGGGCGAGACAGAGAGCACTCCCTGCAAGTAGAGAGGGAGGTAGAGCGAGAGGCCCATCAACACCATCATCTGGAGCATGGTCAAAAGCGCGGCGCAGCTCCAGACCTGATTGCGGAACAGGTCCAGGGGCAGGATGGGTTCGGCGACCCTGCGCTCGACCAGGATAAACAGGAGAAAGAGGACTACGCCAATACCCATCAAGCCAAGGACTTGAGGTGAGTTCCAGGCATACATCTGTGAACTGCCCCAGGTCAGTCCCAGCATCAGGCAGACGGTCGCGACCGTGGAGAGAACCGCGCCCAGAAAATCGATATGCCGTATCGCCGCCAGGCCCGTTTTTTCACTGGTGCGGACCGAGAGGTGGGCTGGCAAGAAGAAGAGCAGCGCGATGACTGCGATTAAGCCTACAGGCAGATTGATATAGAAAACCCAGCGCCAGCGGCTGCTTGTAGTCACAAAGTTCCCAATAAGCGGTCCATGCTCAGTAAGCCAGCCGCCAAGCGTTGGACCAAAGAGATTGGAGACACCATACACGATGCCGAAGAGGCTTGACCATTTGGCTCGCTCGGCTGGAGGAAAGAGATCGCCAACCACGGTCGCGACCAGGGCCATGCCAATGCCCGCGCCCATCCCTTGTAGCGCGCGGAAGAAGATCAATTGATTCATCGTCTGCGATGCCCCGGCCAGGAGTGAACCTATGAGAAAGAGAGCAGTACCACCAAGCAGAAACCACTTGCGGCCAAACTGGTCGGAGAGTTTGCCTACAATTGGTACCATGCTCATTGTGGTCAGCACATAGGCCGTCACAACCCAGGTGTAGCGATCTAACCCATGCAGCTCGGCGATGATGCGCGGCATGGCGGTCCCCACAACCGTCTGGTCCAGAGCCTCCAGGAAGAGAGAGAGCATCAGCGCGATCAGCACGCTAGCCAGCGCGAAACCTCGCAGGCGGATCTGGCTGGATGTCGTGTTAGTCATGGATGCAGTACTCATCGAGTATTTTCTCTTTCATACTATGTCAATGTATCGCTTATCTATTACCTAAAGTATGTTCAGTATATTATAAAAGGAAGCCCTAATCACCTGATTTACCAGGCATAAGGGTGAGTGATTGGAAGATTTCTCTGAAAGCAATCCAACAAATTGTAATTGTAGGGTCCAGGCTAGCTTGAACTCTCTCGCCAAAGGATCAATCGATCCTGGGTGGGGGAGGCCATTCAAGCCAGGCCCCTACAACGGTATATCTAACAAAGTGTAGGGTCCAGGCTAGCCTGGACTATTTCAAGATCTGGCGCACAAAACTCTGGAGATCCGCGACGTAGAGTTCAGGCTCTTCCCAGGCCATGAAGTGACCGCCGCGAGGGAAATCGGTAAAGTGTACCAGGTTGACCTGGCGCGCGGCCCACTCGCGAGGCAGCGGAGGATCGTAAGGACAATGGGCGACGGCTGCCGGAACTACTGTACTCTTGCCGAGATTGCCTCCACTGGCGACGTGTGCATTGGCATAATAGGCCCCTGCCGCCGTGTTGATGGTCTCGGTGACCCAGTAGATTGTGACATTGGTCAGCAGTTCATCAGCGCTAAAGCGTGTTTTGAACTCCTCCTTGCCTTTCTCACCGCTACTGCCATAGCTGATCAGCCAGGCGGCCAGGCCGAGGGGTGAGTCGTTGAGGCCGTAAGCCAGGGTTTGAGGCTTGGTGGCCATGATCATGTTTACGCCGATACCCTCTTCCATAAACCATTTCTGGACCCATTGAGCCATCTCCATTTCGGCGGGTGTAAGGCTTGAGAAATCGGTATTCTGATCAGGGTAGCCCACATCGGTCAGGTGAATCCCGATGAGCAACTCGGGATACTTGCGCGCCAGGGCCTGGGTGATGATGGCCCCGTGATCGCCGCCTGCCGAGACAAATTTCTCATAGCCGAGTACCTGGGTCATTAGTTTCGCGAAGAGATCGGCATTGGTATCGTCGTCCACCGTAACGCGATCCGAAAAGCCTGTGCCTGGGATAGATGGCACGATCACATCAAAGGAGACATTGGGATCGCCGCCGAATTTAGCGGGATCGGTCAGTCGCTCAATGACCTTATGATAGCGATAGAATGAGTCGGGAAAGCCATGGAGCAGTAGGAGCGGCGTCGGGTTTGGTCCCTTGCCGCGTTCGTGGATGAAGTGGATGCCCACGCCATCTATCTCGGTTTTAAATTGCGCGAAGCTATTCAGGGCCGCCTCGTGCTTGCGCCAATCGTATTCATGCAGCCAGTGGTTGGCGAGTTCTTTCATATATTCAAGGCTGATGCCATAGGCCCAGTCGGCTTCTGTGGCAGTACTGAGCCAGCGTGTGCGGGCTAAGCGCTCGCGCAGGTCGTCAAGGGTAGCCTGGGGAATGGCGATTTTGAATGGTTGCATGCTCATGCGTTCTTCGCTCCTTTTTGAATGCCTCTTGCTTCATCTCTGCTTACAAAGAGAGTATAGCCTCGAAGGAGGACACAATCGGCCCTCGTTTATGGTGTTTTTGCCCTATGATTGGCTTTTACACGGATGTGTACGTGCATACGCGTTTCTCCCTTGCTGGGAATGTGGTGCGTTGCCTGAAACAAAGTATAGAGGTTTGCGAGCGGGAGAACATCACCCAGGTGTATGATTGCGTAGGGTGATTAAGGGTGCCTTGTGAGGAATGCTGGCTCATCCCCAAAGGCATTAAATCGTGGTGATTTGCGCGAAGGATGAGCACGTTTCAACGCCAGTGCTGAGTACTAGATGCGAAAAGTGAGCTGCTCAACCATTGATTGCCTCAGCATTGACCGCCTATGGTCTCGGTTGCGATCCAGAGGGAGAAACCTTTCGTGCTGACGCGCAGTTGACGAAGCACATGATATAGCGGCTAATGAGAAAAAAAGGGTAGATCGTTGCGTAGAGCAGCACGAAAAAGCCTTTAGCAGATAGTGCGTCAGAGAGATGAATGGGAATGTGTCAACATTTATCTCGCTCACCATTCGCCTCGGTGTGCCCAGCATTTGGCGTTCACGAAATCAGTCCAGGCCGTTTTTGTTCCTTGATTGTTGAAAACCGCTACACCAAGATCTCCTGTAACCCCAGCATTATCATCGGTCACATTCGCCAATTCCACGCTATTAGCATAGAGTCCAATACTTTGCTTGTCGATGATGACAACGCCTATACGTAGGGGAAATGAGAGCTGTCCCTGTAGCTTCCCTGACTTGATCACCTGGTAAGGTTTGAATTTATCCAGTGTATCGTAAACGGACAGAGTATAGGTACCATCGCTAGAAACGAGGAGGAAATGGTAGTATTGATCATCGTTCTTGCCGCGAAAGATCAGACCTGCGGCAGAGGCATCCATTTGTTTGATAGTGACCTCATAGGTATACTTACCAGACCCGTCATAGAAAGGATCAAATGTGCTCAAGCATGGATAAAACGCCCGACCTTTCGTCTCACTGACGTGCAGAACGCCTTTCTGATTCGTGCAGTCTGAACTCGTCTTCCACTTTCCTGAGAGGGTACTCAAATCATCCTTAAAAATGATGTCCGTTCCAAAGGGATAGTGACTGGCATCGTACGTGGCTGTAGCCTGCACCCTCGGTTGAGCTAGAAAACCCGTTATTCTTATGCCATCGCCTATGTTGACATCCTCCCCACGGCTAAAGCCGGGGGATTCCTCGAATCACTTCGAGGCTTTCCTGCTTCGTCGAGAACTGCCTGGTTTGGTTTTCACCGCTTCAGGTCTTATGTTCTCTCCACAGGCATGAACCGTGAGTCCCACGGCAAGGATATTGTTTGCTGCATTGATGTCACGGTCGTGATGGACACCACATTCAGGGCAGGTCCATTCACGGACATCAAGCGTGAGAGCGTCGAGAAGATGACCGCACTCGAAACAGCGCTTACTGGAAGGGTACCACCGATCAATCTTGACCAGGGTTCGACCATACCAGTCGGCTTTGTATTCCAATTGGGACACAAACTCAGACCATCCGACATCGCTTATCGCTTTGGCGAGCTTCTCATTTTTGACCATGTTTTTGACTGCCAGCGACTCAACACAGATCGTTTGATTTTCACGGATCAGTCGTGCCGAGAGCTTGTGCAGGCGCATCACGGCGTCGATCAGCGATATGGGCATGAAGACGCGCAACCTTCTTGCGTGCCTTGTCTCGGTTCTTGCTGCCTTTTTTCTTCTTGGCATGTCGTCTCTGAGCGCGTGCCAGATGCTTCTCATCTTTGGCGAAGAATCTGGGGTTGCCAACAATTTCCCCAGAGGACAAGGCCACAAAGGATTTCAGCCCAAGATCAGCACCTATCGCCTTCTCATTGCAAGGCAGATGCGCAATGTCCTCTTCTACCAGGAGACTGATGAAGTAGCGATCAGCGCAATCTTTCGTGATAGTGACGCTCGAAGGAATGGCCTCGTTTGGCAAAGGACGCGACCACACGATCTGGAGAGGTTCGCTCATCTTGGCAAGTGTAAGAGAGCCATTGCGCCAGGTGAAGGCATTTGCTGTATAGGTAGCCGATTGCGCGTTTCGCTTTTTGTGGAAGGTGGGGTACTTGGCACGTCCTTCAAAGAAGTTGAGAAACGCTTTGTCCAGGTGACGAAGAGCTTGCTGCAATGGCACACTGGAAACCTCGTTCAACCAGTGCGTCTCTTCTTGCTTTTTCAAGTCAGTCAACAGGAGACTCAACTCTTTGTAGTAGAGTCGCTGGTGGTCCTTGTAATAGGCATCAGTTTTCTTGCGCAATGCCCAATTATAGACGAAACGACAACACCCAAAGGTCTGAGCAAGCACCTGCCGCTGTTGTGGTGTGGGATAAACTAAGCGCATGGGTCGCCCCATCCGCTCGTCTGCAAAACCGAGCATGAAGATTTCTCTTCACTCGGCTCCTCAATCATATGGCCCTTGTTATGGGTACCATGTCTTTGGTCGTGGCAATGTCGGTGGAGAGCACACTTGTTACTCAGTTCCTCTCCTCCTCCCTCACTTTTAGGAGTGATGTGGTCTATCTCGATTTGATCTCCTTCGCGGAACTGCAAATCGCACCATCTACACTTGCCTTGCTGCTTCAGAAGCAGCATCGCCAGTGTTCCTCTCGTTGTTGGGTGGTTTTTCAGTCGTTGGCTCCAATACATGAGGTTTCCGTCATAGGGGCTGGCAGCACCTTTTACTTTGACATGTCGTTGGATCTTCGTCGCATCATGCCTTCTCAGGTCATAATCTTCGGAGGTTGCAAAGATGCTGTATTGGCCTTCGCCTCTCTTCCAGTACCTTTGCCTAATCCAATGTCTGTTTTTGTTTGGGTGCCTACGAATTGCCCACGACCATAGCTGTTGCTGAAGAATGTAGTCACATCTACTGTACTCAGCCTTGGAGCAGACTGTTCTGTAGTAGTTGGACCATCCCCTGATGATGGCAGAAAGTTCCTTAATCAGTTGTCCTTGCGGCGCTGATCTCCGTTTGTTGATTTGCTGCTTCATCTGGGCTATGTGTCGTTTGACGGCTTCTTTGCTCGGTTTGATGATCGTTTTGAAGCCAAGCGGAGTGCCTTGTGAGTTTGTCCCTGTACGGTTCTTTCCTACCGGATATTGCCGGATGGAAAATCCTAGAAACTCGAATCCCACATTTCCTTCATAGGGTGTGAGCGTGTGGCTTATTCTCGTTTTACTTGGCTTCAGTTCCAGTCCCATGTCCCTTAACCAGTCATTGATTCTTGTTTTCACTTCAAGGATGGTTTCTAGCGTTGAATGAAAGACCACTAGATCATCGGCGTATCGTACCATTTGGGGTTTATCCCTTGTGGTCCTCTTTACGCCTTTGAGAGCCTCTTCCAGCCCGTACAACGCTATATTCATGAGTAAAGGAGAGACAACGCCACCCTGCGGGGTTCCGCTGGGTGTAGGTGTGAATTCCCCCTCTGTCATGACTCCCGATTTGAGCCAGGCCTGGACGGCCTGTCTCAGACGTGGATAGGTCTGAAGTTTTTTCAAGAGTGCTGTCTGGTCAATGTTATCGAAACAGCCCCGGATGTCAGCGTCAAGGACATATTTTGCCTTTTTTCCGATATCCAGAAAGATTGCTGCGATAGCATCGTGACAGGATCGTCCAGGGCGAAAACCATAGCTGTTCACCTCAAAGCGAGCTTCCCATTCTGGTTCGAGCGCGGATTTCACAAGACATTGTCGTCCGCGCTCATACATCGTAGGAATCCCTAAAGGCCGTTGTTCGTTTTTTCCAGGCTTGGGGATAAATACCCTTCGGACTGGTTTTACTTTCTGCGGCCATTGTTTGGGATGAATGAGCGATGCCACCTGTCGCCTCTGTTGAGGTTTCAAGTTCTTCACTCCATCAACCCCCGCTGTTTTCTTGCCCTGGTTATCCTGTGAGACGCGGCGTACAGCAAGAAGCCTTGCTGCTTCCGATTTCATCAAGAGCTTTTGAAGTTTTTGGACTGCACGTTGATTGCCACGTTGACTGGCTCGGTAGATTCTCTTTTGGATGCGGTAGACATGCTGCTCAAACTTGCGCCAGGGCAACTTGTTCCAAGCCTCACTCTCAGGGTCAATTTTCTTCTTGATCCTGGGTGCTTTCCTATTTGCTATCGTACTTGATCTTCTACTTTCCATACAACTGTGTCCACGTCAGCCTATCCTCTCGCTTTCCGAGAGGCATTCGCTTCTTGGACAATCCTTCCGTCGTGCTGCTTGCGGTTGGCACCTGCTCATGGTATCGACCCCCATGAGAGCAAACACGCGGTTACTCCGTTCCGTTGCTCTGTTTTGCGCTACCGTAGGTGTGCATTCTCCACCGGAGTCCTGACAGATAGGCAATGGAGCTGTACCATCTCCATTGTGTACTCGACTCGTTCCCGTTTTGGGCTGGCTTGTTATCCTGCGTAAGCCAGTTTTCCGTAACGATGGTTCAGTCATGCATTCGTTTTATCTGCCTTGTTAGACAGGCTTCTCACCGTAGTAGCCAGCTAGAAGGTGTCCTCATATCAGGTTTATGAGGCATCCCCCGTTTCATCCCGCTTCACTGATTGAGGGCCAGTCGCTACAGTGGGGATGATGCTATCCATTCCTATCGAATGAGAGAGGAATTGCGCCTCTCGTCAGAGAAACAGTTGTCAGTGTCTTTCAAAAAAAACACCGCTGCTCGTCCCCCATTTATCATGGTTTGGAGCAAAACGGGTCGCACGATACACGCGGTACTTGAAAGCGCGTTTCTGCTTCATACATTATATTGTAGCAGTTACGGTGTAAAAAGGCAATACCTCTTTCCATCCTCTCTCCCCCACAAAAGGAACGCGCCATTCATCCCCATGTTTCAAAACAGGGGTCTTCTGGCGCGGTTTGATAAAGATTCTTCCTCTGTCTATATTTGTTTGCCTGGCTATACATACAATGAGATTATAAACTTTGACAACTTCCAATTCTTTTCGCAGCTAGTCTCCGGCGTGCGAATCTAGATAAGGAGAGTATACAATGAAAATTGCTCTATTTGGGGCCAATGGCATGATTGGCCAGCGTATCGCCCGTGAGGCGACGGAGCGCGGGCACCAGGTTACAGCTATCGTGCGCAATCCGTCGAGCTTCACTGAGTGTCTACAAAATCTATCGGTTGCTCAGGGGGACGCCAGCGATCCTGAGAGTGTCGCGAAGGTGGCGGCGGGTCATGATCTCGTGGTCAGCGCGCTGGGTCCCGCACATGGCGCGCTGCCCGAGTCCTTTGTCGAGATGACGCGCACCTTGATTGATGGAGTCAAGCGTACGGGCGTGCAGCGCCTGATCGCTGTAGGTGGCGCGGGCAGCCTGGAGGTCGCCCCTGGCGTGCAATTGATGGATACGCCCGAGTTCCCCTCCGCCTTGCAGGGGATTGCACGCGCCCATCATGACGCGCTCAATCTCTACCTGGGCGAGAAAGACCTGGACTGGACGAACATCAGCCCGGCAGCCCTCATCGAGCCTGGACAGCGCACCGGGAAGTACCGTACTGGCAAAGATCAGCTTGTGACCAATGACAAAGGCGAGAGTCGTATCTCTGCCGAAGACTTCGCCATCGCCATCATCGACGAAGTCGAGAAGCCGCGTTTCAGCCGCCAGCGCTTCACCGCAGCATACTAGAGGCAAGGCTTTGTAGGGTCAATGCTTGCATAGACTTCTCACATGGAAGTAGCCGCGTACGCCAGTAGCGGACACGCTACTGGCGTACGCGGCTACTTCCATGTGACATCCTTTTGCAGGCTTCAGAGGAGGGGCTTAGCCGAAAGGAACTGCGTTCTGGTCTGGAGTGATGGTAACAAGAGTCAGAGTGACCAGCGACGGGGCGCTGCTCTGCCAGGGTTGATGCCAGAGAATCTTTCCATCACGCTTGTTTATGGCGTAGAGGTTCTGTTGAAGGGAGAGGGGCGAGGGCTGGAGTTCCTCCACGACGATAAGCGTGTCTTTATTAGCACTCAGGCTAAAAAGGCTGGGCTGTAAGCTGTCAATGCACCAGCGATCCTTGCCTGTGGCGGTGTCAAGGGCGCAGAACGTCTTCCTGGGCGTGCTTCCATCACCTCGGTAGCCTTTGTAGGCGTATAACTCTTGCTCTGAGAGAAAGGTAAATTGCTCGTAGTTGTGCTCGCGTTGCCAGCGTAATTTGCCCGTGTGAGCATTGAATGCCATCAAGAGCATGTCCTGACCTGGCTCTGAGGCGGGATGAGCTTTAGGATTATAAAGCCGATTGTGCCCATTGAGATATAATGTATCACCAAGCGCCGTGACGGATAGCGGTTCATTGGACATTGACATAGGGATCGTCCAGATGCTTCTCCCGGTCTCGGGCTGCAAGGCCTGCACACTGGTGATAGGACTGCTCGTGGAGGGGTCAGAAGCAATCTGGTTGATAGCCAGGACGGCATTTTTGGTGGCTATGAGCTTGAAGGTACTGCTATCGTTCGCGGTCGTGTAGGCTTTCCGCCAGAGAACCTTGCCATGAGTGGTATCAAGCGCTGTGGCGAACCTGCGCTGACCATTCTGGCTCTGCGCGTTTATTTCTGTTTCGACAAGGTATACTGCCGCACTCGTCGTAACAAGCCCGGAGAGAAAAGCAGGACTCTTATAGCTCCAGCGTACCTGTCCATTGCTCATTTGCAGGGCCTGAACGGTAGTTTCTGTATTCTGATAGATGGTTCCCTTGCAGAACTGCATAGTATTGAAGCCTGTTTCCTCGGTTTCGCGCTGCCAGAGCAAATGGCCATCCCGGGTATCGAGCGCCAGGAGGAGCGCATTGTGCTGGCTGCTGCTAGCGATGTAGAGTACTCCATCCACAATTCTTTGCTCGCTCGATTGATACATATCTTTCACTTTGAGTGGTTCGCGTTGCCAGCGTATATGCCCGGTGCTGGTGTCAAAGGCGGTGACATGGAGCCTGGATATGCCCTGATTGTTATCCGCCTCTTGTGGATTCGCATCCCAGCTCACAGCATACTGAATAGTCCCTGATTGGGAAGAGGGCGAAGTTGGCAAGGTACAATCTCCTGATGTTTTGTCTGGAATCTTCTGATTGGAAGTTTGTTCCTGTAATGTTGGTTTCGAGCCACAGCCCGCGAAGAAGAAACAAAGAACCAGTAACAACAAGTTGCTGAGAACAATTGAATGCCTGTTTGTTTTCGAAGATATGAGCGTATGACAGGACATAACGTATCACTCCTACGAGTAAGAAAAGTTTTATACAAGTTATCTGTCCTTAGTGTAGGAGGAAAGAGATAAAGATAAATGGGGCATATGACCTATTTATCTTATACATATATTTCTCTCTTTTTTGCTTGATGCTCGCGCCTGCGACGCTCGCCAGGGGTAAGAGTGTGGTGCTCATTGGCAGCCAGTGGCTGCCAATGAGCACCACACTCTTACCCCTGAGAAAATGTAGGAGACCCTACAATGCAATCTGGTTCTATATGCTCTTTGTCATGAAATCGACCTGGGAGCGAACGTGCATACCGGCGCGATGGTAGAGGTTCCAGGCCCCCGTCTGGTTGGTGGAGTCCATGTCAAGCAGGACCTCGCGGACGCCGCGACGGTAGTACTCATTAAAGGCCGTAGAGAGCAGGGCGAGGGCGATGCCTCGCTTGCGCCAGGGACGGCGTACTCCGACCTGCGAGACATGTCCACTATGCTCCTGGGGATAGATGCGGCAGAGCGTGACGCCAACCACTTCTCCATCGGCGATAGCTACATAGAACATAGATGGGTCGGCGCTGGAGTTCTTCTCAAACATACCCTCGTACCAGTCTGCATAGGGGCGATATGGCTCGCCATCGATATCGGGAAAGGTCTCGGCAACGACATGGTAAATGGCTCGCTCCTCCTGACCTGGAATGAAGGGGCGAATGGTAACGCCCTCGATAGGACAGGAGGCCATAGGCGGCTCTTCAAAGAGGATACGCATACGGTAATCGCTGGACTCAACCTCGAAGCCCGCTTGCGTGAGTAGGTGAGACATATCTCGTGTAAAGCTCCACGTGTAGAAGGTGCGAGGCGTCTCCGGGTAAGTGTCGAGCAAGGTGCGTGCGTGCTCCTCAGCGAATTGCAGCAGATAGGCGCCGATAGGCTGTTGCTGATAGGAGAGTCGTATGGCTGTATTGGCGTCGAGCATAATCCCGCGTCTCGTTCGGGCCACACTGGTATAACCAACGAATTCGCCTGTGGGCGCCGTCACCGCCAGCGTGTCGCTCTCTAAGTTAACATCACGGTCCTGCCAGAACTCCAGCATATCAACGGCTGCGCTCTCGCTAACGCCCAGCAGGGCGAGCTCGATTTCAACGTTCAGGGCCGCGATAGCCTCGGCATCCTGAAGTGTTGCCGGGCGTGTCACAAAGCCTGGGGGAAGGAGAATACTGGTCATAGAGAAACTCCATTCTATATGCTTGCTACTCTAGAGTAGCTTTGAGGGCGTGTCTTCACCCGGCGCGAGCAGGCTTTGTCGTGAGAGGTAAGAGTCGATCTGGCGGATAACAAAAAAGCCGCGAGCGTGTAGTGGAGAGGGACGCCCACGGACAAAATTAGTCAACTATGTAAATCAGGGGATGACCAACCTGAAAAAGGACATAGTGAGGCCCTGGGCGACTATGCAAGCGTTGGGTGCATAGTGGTGGTGATCTTTCGCCTTAGCCATGTCTATCAGTGCCCTTTGCTGTCAAAAAGTTTTCAGACCTCTATGTGCTCTGAGAAATCGAAGCACATAGATGGATAATACCATACTGAGGTCCGCTTTGAGCTTCTCAAAAAAAACTGAAGCCCCATTCTTCAAAAGTCGTCATTTCAAGAAATCAACACAACGTGTATACTGTCTCCAGTTGTCATATGTGTCTATTTTGAATTGTAATGTCACTGAACACCAAAAGTCAATAAGAGAAAAATAGAAATGAATGGCATAGCATCCTCACTACATGACGAATCGCAGCAGATGAGTTTGCGAGAACGCAAGAAACGTCTGGCTCAGGCCACCATTGAGGAGGCGGCGCTCCGACTCTTTCAGCAACAGGGGTATGAGCACACCTCCATCCAGGACATTGCTGAGGCGGTGATGATGTCATCGCGCACCTTTTTTCGCTATTTTGCGTCCAAAGAGGAGGTGCTCTTTGGGCCAATGCACGCGGCCCTGAGTGATGGTCTCCGCTTTTTGCAGCACGCTGCGCCAACGGAGTCACCGCACGCAGCACTCCGAGCAACCTTTGAGCACCTGGCCAGCCAGTATCAGCAGCAGCGGGCCAGTTTTCTGCTCCGCTATCAGGTGGCCGTGCAGACCCCCTCGATTGCTTCTGTCTATCTCTATGCGCTGATGGGAACAGAGCCAGCCATCTGTGAGGCGCTTTGCTCCCGCCTGGAATCTGCCCCAAACCGCCATGAGATTCGCTTCCTGGTGGCCATCTACATGACAGCGTTGCGTGTGGCTCTTGAGGAATGGCTGGAGCAAGAAGCGCAGGGAGATCTGGTTTCCTTGCTTCGTGAGGACCTGGACGACTTCTTGTCGCTTTCCCACCATGCCTAGGCGAAAAGATCACTTGTATCGCTCCTATATATATAGGCCCTTGCCCCTTGACTTCCACGGCCCTTTGTGGCATAATCGTAACGTACCGTACGTTACGATTGCAAGGGAGCGATAATGGAGCAGAGACAGAACACACGTACTCAGAAGACACGGGAGCAGCTACGCGCCGCTGCGCACCAACTCTTTCTTCAGCAAGGCTACCAGGGAACAAGTATTGAAGGCATCCTGGCAGAGGCGGGAATTTCCTCAAAGGAGACCTTCTATCGCCACTATGCCAACAAGGAGGCGATTTTTGTGGATGTCCTGCGTCACCTGACTATGGAGATGCCGCGTTTCTCTGAGAAGCTTGACACTCTTCCATCTGCTCATGATCTCGCATCACTGCGCCAGGTTCTGGCGACGCTAGCTTACGAGATACTGGCTATGATCAGCCAGCCTGGCTATCTTCCCCTGATACGCATGATTATTACGGAGATGCCGCGTTTCCCCCAGCTTGGCAAGCTGTTCTTCTCGACTGTTACCCAACGAGGTATCAGTATTATTACCGCGCAACTACGAGCTGCCAAAGCGCAAGAAATTATCGCGGATATCGATGTAGATGCCGTGGCGTACACGTTACTTGGTGGCCTGCTGACTTATGTCGTAATGCACCGTTTGCTTGCGGGTGAGGAGGCGCAGGACTCGTCATCCGACCACGCTAACGCCGTCATCGAGGTTATTATGCGTTCATTAAGGCCGTAAAAGTAGCCCTGATACTTTTTCAAGGAGGATACCATGTTTCCTGACCGGATACGCGTATTTAACAAATATGTCACGAATCGCGTCCTGCGTGGGCTTGCGATCCTTCCCTTCGGCCCTTTCGCGCTCCTTAGGCATGTTGGGCGTCGAAGCGGAAAATCTTACGAGATAGTGATTATGGTCTGGCCGCTAAATGAGGGCTTCGTGATTGCCTTAACCTATGGTCCAAAGGTAGATTGGTATCGCAATGTGCAGGCCGCGGGAGGCTGTACTGTGTTCTGGCATAGAAAGTATTACACGCTCGAGAACCCGGAAACGCTTGATACCGAAACCGCTCTGACAGCCTTCCCCGGTTTTTTCAAAATGGTTTTACGCCAGGCTGGCCTGCAACATTTTATCTACATGAAGTCGGTTGCATCTATGTCAGATGCTTCGAGTGCCCCTACACCTGTTGTAAAATCATAATCAGTAATACATAATCAGTAATATGGTATACTCTTCTTCAAGATGTATCAGACGAGCAGTCAAATGATGCTTGGAGGCAGCGAGTATGTTCCAGGTTTTCGCGGGCAGTGGCGCTCGCAAGAAGTATGCTGACGATGAGCAGCAGCGTACAGATGTCCCGGACCAGTCGGCTGACGGTGAGGTCCGACATGTGCACATCTGTATTCTTGGCACGGGCTTCTCCGGACTGGGCATGGCCATTCGGCTGAAGCAGCGCGGGTACAAAGATTTTGTTGTGCTGGAGAAGGCGGAGGATATTGGGGGGACGTGGCGCGACAATACCTATCCGGGCTGTGCCTGTGATATCCCTTCGCACCTATATTCCTTCTCCTTTGCCCTCAACCCAAATTGGAGTCATATGTACTCGCCCCAGCGCGAGATTCAGGAGTATTTGTGCGACTGCGCGCAACGCTTCGGTATTTTGCCCCATATCTGGTGGAACAACGAGCTTCGCGACGCTTCGTGGAGTGATGATGAGCAGCGTTGGCATATCACGACCTCGCAGCGCGAGTTTACTACCGATATCCTCATTCTCGGCAATGGTCCACTCAGCGAGCCTGCCCTTCCACATATCTCTGGCATTGAGAACTTCGAGGGTGAAATTTTTCACTCGGCGAAGTGGCGTCACGACCTGGACCTTACAGGTAAGCGCGTGGCTGTAATTGGCACCGGGGCCTCGGCCATTCAGTTTGTACCCCAGATTCAGCCGAAGGTCGCGCACCTGGTCCTCTTTCAGCGCACACCGCCCTGGATCGTTCCGCGCCTGGATCATCCCATCTCGGAGGAGAAGAAGCGTCTGTATCGCCTCCTCCCCTTCACGCAGCGCTTTGTACGCACGCGCATCTATCTGCGCCAGGAATTAACTGCCCTGGGCATAGTCTACAATCAGAAGGCGATGGAGAAGGGCATGCAGTTTGCCCGTGAGCACCTGGAGCGGCAAGTAGCCGATCCAGAGCTACGGGCGAAGTTCACACCTCACTACGCCATGGGTTGCAAGCGTATCCTGGTCTCAGACGACTTCTATCCAGCGGCCGCTCAACCCAATGTTGAGGTTGTCACCGAGCATATCCGCGAGGTCCGAGGCCGAAGCGTGGTCACAGAGGACGGCCAGGAGCACGAAGTCGATGTCATCATCTGCGGCACCGGCTTCCATGTCACTGATGCACGGCTGCCTCAATGTGTGCGTGGGCGCGGGGGCCAGACGCTTGCTGACGCCTGGAGCGAGAATATACATGCCTATATGGGTACGGCTGTTCCTGGCTTTCCCAACCTCTTCCTGCTGATTGGTCCTAACACAGGCCTGGGCCATAACTCTATGGTCTACATGATCGAGTCGCAGCTCAGTTACTTACTCGATTGCTTCAGAACGATGGAGCGCAAGCAGGCGCAGGTCGTTGAGATCCGGTCCGAGGTCGAGGCTGCTTACAACGACGAGGTGCAGCAGCGGATGCAGAAGACGGTCTGGGCCTCCGGCTGTGTAAGCTGGTACCTGGACGCCAGGGGGCGCAACACCACGCTCTGGCCCGGCTTTACCTTTGAGTTCCGCCGCCGCACGCGCCGCTTCGACCGCCAAAACTACGACCTGCTTCCTCAATATATCCCTCTCACAAATTGAAAGATTGGGTAAATGATATGCATGGGCAACGGGCCTGCGGCCCGTTGCCCATGCATATCATTTATTCTCTGAGCGCCGCAGGCGCGAAGACTCCCCTACACAGCTTGAAATAGAGAGGGAAACTATGCTATCCTATTAGCACGAAACGTCGTTCTTCAGACAGGAAAGGAGGGGAATTGTATGAACACCATTCACATCTCGTGGAGGTCGTACACCTTGCCTTTCATTCTGGTCATCAAACCTATTGTCTGAATGCCCCAGGTGTACCGTCCTCCATTTTCACAACAAGCAATCCACAAGTGTACATGCTAATTGTGCGTAACAAACTACACCATGAAAATGTGAGGAAAATCATTGATGATCGAGCAACCTTCTACGCTCGCACCCTTCTACCAGGGCTGGGATGTCTACCAGCAACACCTTGTCAAAGCCATTGCCCCGCTCACCTCTGAGCAGCTTGCCCTGCGTGTCGCGCCTCACCTGCGCGATATAGACACGCTAGTGCGCCACATTATTGGCGCTCGTGCCCGTTGGTCCCACTATGTGTTGCAAATAGGTGATGAGCGGCTTCGCACCATTGGAGAGTGGGATCGCCCCACTCAGCCTGTAAGGTCTGCCGCCGAACTGGTGAGCGGCCTGGAGATAACCTGGCAGGCGCTTCAAAATGCACTCGAACGCTGGACGCCCGCCGACCTGCAAGAGATTTTGCGCGATGTTGACGAGGACACTCAAGATGAGGAAACCTTTACGCGGCAATGGGTCATCTGGCACCTGATCGAGCATGACATGCACCACGGAGGCGAACTTTCCTTCGCACTGGGCGTGCATCAACTTCCCGCAATCGACCTCTAGCCTCGAAGAGAGAGGCTAAACAACAAGGACGAGGGAGGGTGGCCTTCGAACATTGCTCGAGGGTCCCCTCCTGGCTCACTGAAGAGATGCCTGGAACACACGACGAAACAGGTTCGATTGGAAAAGCATTTCAGGATCATACACTTGTTTAAGCTGGAGAAATGTTTCAACTGTAGCATCCCCAACACTACGGCGATAGAGGGTATTGGTGAGTAGAGAGTCTTTCGCGAGATAGAATCTTCCTCCTGCCACAATCACGAGGTTCATCAACTCCCACAGCATCTTGCGCAATCTTTGCGCAGTCTGAGGGACAATCTGGTAATTGACTTCTAGCGAGAAGCCATCGACCTGGTAGCTGAGAAGGAATGGCTCCTGCCGGTGCTGTTTTATGACGCACCAGAGCGGCATGAAATGGTTCTCTTGCGAGCACCGTATGATTTCCTTGAAAAGGACCTCTGCCTGGCTGCGCGGGACAAACGCCTGAAATGTTTCGGTCCCCTGCGGGAGGAGCGTTCGATAACCCGTAAACATTGCTGGCGGATAGTAGGTACTCTGAAACAGAGACCTCTGTCGAATGACTTTCTTACCCCACCATTTACTCCACCAATACAGCACACTGTTTGCGATGCGCACGCCGCTCTTCACGGCAGGTCGGCCCATCTTGCCGATACAGCGAGCACATTCCTCCTTGAGCCGATCTGATACGGGGAACATCTGGGGCTGTACGCTATTGCCATCACCCGCGTCTCTATACTTTGCACAGGTGACGATCCCCCGGCCCAAAGAGCGTCCTCCAGCGAAGCCATCCACCCAGGCTTCTATGTAATCTGCCGACTGTTCTTCCTGGAATATCGTCAAAATCTCGCTTAATGAAGCGGCTGGCCGTACAAGAACATCCACGCTCCCCGAGGGAATGCGCCGTAGCTGTAGTGTAATAGAGGTGATTATCCCTAATAAACCGGCGCTCCCCACAACAGCCCGGAAAAGCTCAGGGTCGTTCATGGGTGAAAGGGCGAGCATCTGTCCGCTAGCCAGCAGCATAGTGAGTGACAGCAGGTGTTCGCCAAAAGAGCCATATTTCCAGGCATTTTTCCCATTCACATTCATGGCAACACAGCCACCAATAGTAGCATCCGCGGTGGATGGAGTAACTGCTGGCCACCAGCCATCAGCCGGGGCGACACGAACAATATCACGCAAAGTTACACCAGGCTCAACTTGCATGATCCCTTGCTCAGGGTCCCAGGAGAGGATACGGCGCATGTCTGTTACGTCGATGATAACTCCATTAGTATTCAAGGCTGCATCCGTATAGCTATGCCCGGCACCATGTGCAATTACTGATAAACCCTGCATGCGTGCAGTAGCGAGCGCCTCCAGGATTTCTGCAACATTCTGAGCCTTGAAGATAGTGCAAGGGGATTGTTCTGTCATACTCCAGTTCGCGACGGAATCTTGATTCCATGCGAGAGTCATATCATTATCTCCATTTTGCATCTATTATATTCATTTGTGCATTGTTCAAAATTCCTTGCTGGTAATTAGATTGTTTGCGCATTTTCATCTCTTCCGTATTCCCTTAAAAACAAAACAGTTCCTTCCTTTCTATAGATGCGTCAGTGCAGAGTGTAAACAATCAGCATGACCAGAACATGAACTTTTCCCTCCTGTTTTGTCATCGCTTTGTCATCTTGCTATGCGATAATCAAAGAAGCAGATATTCTAGCCACGCGGTTATCATGTTGGTAAGCTCTTTTCTGAGCAGACGGTGATCTGGAGAGAAAAGGCAGGAAGAAATAATGATCATTCTCCTCATCGTAGTGGGTCCCATCCTTCTCCTTTGGCTAACAGGCTTTCTGCTTGTCACGGATTTTGCGGTCCCTCTGAGGGATGCGAGGCAGTTTCAGCGTGTGCTCGTTCTTTTTCCCCATGCAGATGACGAAACCATCACGTGTGGGGGCTTCCTGCACAGTCTCTCAAAGAAAGGGAGTACAGTGACGTTGGTGCTTCTGACTAAAGGAGAAAGAGGCCCGAACGCAATACGCAATGGCAATCTCAAAGCTATGCGCACGAAAGAAGCTCAGGCGGTGACCGCCATCCTTGGGATATCCAGGCTCATTCAGGAGGACTTTGGCGATGGAGAACTGTGCAAGAAAAAGCAGGAGTTGACGACCTTTCTTGCGACGCTTATCGAGCAAGAAAAGCCTGATTTGCTTCTGACATACGACCTTGCTGGTTTCTATGGACATACCGACCATATCACCTGTTCTGAGATCATCACTGAACTGCAAAAAAATAGTTTTCCATCTGTGCCTTTATGGTACGTGACCTTCCCCAAAAGGATCCTGGCACGCATCAAATTGCCTGAAGGCCTGGCGAGACACTCACAGTTTCATGAAAAACAGGCAGCTCCCACACATAAAATATTCATAGGAGTGAGCGTTTTTCCAAAGATCAAGTCATGGTATACGTATAAGAGCCAGCAAGCCTCTCTGGCGAAAGGGATAGGCAAATTTACTCCTGTATGCTTCATCTGGTTTTTGCTTTCTCTGGTGCTTTTTGAATATTTTGCGGGAGTGAGTGAAAGTGTACAGGACAGCGAAGAAGGATAAGCATGCAAAAAACAGACAAAGCTCCAAGCAAAACCTTGCGAACGTTGGCTTTTGGTGGGGGTGCTGCCTGCTTCCTGGCATTACCGTTCATCTCAGAAGTTCGGCTGAAGCAGGCAACACAACCCCTGACTGATGCGTGGCAGTATCTACCGATTGAACCGCGTGGTTCAACGCTGCTTGGGATCAGCTTTCGCCCGCCGCATGTGGCCACACTGGGCTTAGATGTGCGCACCACCCTGCAAACCTTGCTCACCTATCCATTTCAGCTCATTCGATTAGGAGCCTATTGGAATCGCATAGAACCGGAAGCAGGCGTTTTTTATCCTGATGAGCTTGATTGGCAGATTGATGCCGCTGAGCAAGCAGGAAAGCAGATTAT
Source organism: Ktedonobacter racemifer DSM 44963 (assembly GCF_000178855.1). Taxonomy (GTDB): domain Bacteria; phylum Chloroflexota; class Ktedonobacteria; order Ktedonobacterales; family Ktedonobacteraceae; genus Ktedonobacter; species Ktedonobacter racemifer. The sequence continues at coordinate 1,434,282 of NZ_ADVG01000003.1, forward strand.
CTTGTGTGTTGGCCCTCTGAAAACCTTTAGCTACCCGGAGTTCTTTGTGCCAGCCCACCATCTCCAGCGTCCCTTCCCGGAACATACCCTCATCAAGCCATCAGCGTACCAGTCCCTGCTGGCGGCTGCGACGGCACTCATCACACGCCTTGTGGAGCGGTATAAAGATCGAAAAGGGATTGTTGCCTGGCAAGTGGAACACGAGGCCGTGGACCCCCTTGGGGTAGAACACAGTTGGCGTCTGGATGCGACCTTTGTCGAAAAAGAGGTGGAAGCGCTCAGAAAAGCCGATCCCACCAGGCCGATTATGCTGAACGGCTTTTTGCCAACCTCGTTGCCGGTTCGGCTCTCCCAATGGTGGCGGACCCGCGATCAGGGCGACTCGCTTGTAGTCGCACAACGTCTGGCAGATATCGTCGGCATCGATTACTACCCGCGTCACGCTCTTATGAATATTGGGGCAAAAACACTCTACCTGGATGGAAGCAAGAGTCTCTGGCAGCAATGGAGACGGGAGCAGATGTTCGCCAGGACTCGCGCTCATGGGCAAAAAGTGATGATTGCTGAGGGACAGGCAGAGCCATGGGAGACGGTGACAACTCCACCTAATCCAGATGGGCAGGGGATGTACAGTTGTTTGCCGGAACAGATCATCAGGAACTATAACGCCTGCATGCGCTGGTCAGGATCAGAAACGTCCCTCTATGCGTACCTCTTTTGGGGAGCGGAGTATTGGATGCTCCGCAAGCAAGGCACTGACACAAGCTATCTCCAGGCGTTTGCTCGTATCCTTGAACAGACTTAGCCTTTTATTTGCCCACATTTCCCCTTGACTCTCACCTTACTTGAGAGTGTATGCTCTGGCTGGAGGTTCTCAATAAGAAGAATGACAGCAAGGAGTATGCTCAAAATCGGCGAGTTCGCTCGCGTAGGCCAGGTGTCCATCGCGACGCTGCGCCACTATGACCAGCTTGGTCTGCTCAAGCCCTCGGCGCTGGACCCCGAGTCCGGCTATCGCTACTACTCACTAGATCAGCTTCCACGCTTAAACCGTATCCTCGCTCTCAAGGACCTGGGCTTTCCCCTGGAACAGATCGCGCAACTGTTAGAGGAGTCGCTTCCCCTGGAGGTGCTACATGGTATGTTCAGGCTCAAGCAGGCCCAGACGCAGCAGATTATTGATACCGAGCAGGCTCGCCTGGCACGTATCGCCGCCCGCTTGCGCCAGATTGAACAGGAGGAGAATATGCCAGACTATGAAGTACGCTTAAAACAGGTCGATCTGCTACTTGTGGCCTCAACCCGAGGCCTCGTAGCGCTTGGAAGTAACTTTGCGGAGCCACGGACGCGCCTTCAGTCCTACCTGGGGCAGCAAGAGATAGCACATTCTGGTCCAGATATGCTGCTCTGGTACTCGCGCCATGAAGCGCGTGAGGACGGGCTATACGCGGATGTAGAGTTTGCCATGCCTTTGCGCACGCCTCTTCCCGGCAATGAGCACATCACCGTCCACACGCTGCCCGAGCATTTGATGGCCTGCACCGTTTTCACCGGTGATGTTCTTGCCAGCGGCCAGGCCTTTGCTGTCCTTCATCGCTGGCTGGATGATAACAGCTATCGGCTTGTAGGACCGCCGCGCCAAATCTACTTGCAAGGCTTGCACCAGGATACATCTGTCGTCGAGGTTCAATTTCCGGTTGGGAGATAGGGTGAGATGAGTGCTATGTATGTACGTGCCTCCGTGTCAGTGGAGGCACGTACATACATAGCACCGGGCTAGCTCTCCTGGGGAGGCACTTCATCGAGTGAAGATCTGGCTGATGGGGTGGTATTATAGAAATCTTCAGTGGCGCGTGCCTCTTCCTGGGGAGCGGGTTCGGTAGAGGGTTCCTCAACGGGTGGCGTGGCATAGTTGAGGGCTGGCTCTACATACTGTTCCTGGGGAGGTGTCTCATCATAATGAGGTGCCGGGGCTGCCGCGGGTACGACATAGTCACGTGGCTGGTGCACAAAGATCTTGCCAATGACTCCTCCGATAACTCCCAGCACTGCACCGATGCCCAACCAGAGCAAGATGAGAATCACGTCGGCGATGACCAGGCCTGTGAGACCAACCTGGCGCATAGCGTTGGCCTGGATGCTCTGCATAGAGATCTGTATGCCCTGCTGCGCCAGGGCGTCCTGTGCCTGCCTGGCTGATTCTGGTGAGACCTGGGTGGGCGCGTTGGTAAGGTAGAGAATAATGATATAGATGGCCAGACAGAGGCCAACCAGAAAGCCACTCCATAGTCCGGAGAGCGTGCCTGTACCCAGATGTCCTGAGCGCAGAGTTCCCACGAGTCCCGCCAGCAGAGGCGTGCCAAACAGGGCGAAGAGGATCAACCAGGCTGCGACCTGGCTAAACTCGCTGGTGCCAGAGATGCTATGGAACCCGCTGATGATGCCGATGCCAAAGATAATGATGGCGCCAAGAATGGCTAACGATAAGCCGCTTGTGGTAGCGATGCCGCGTTTCCTGCGCACTGGCAGAAAGGATGAGGAAGCATTTGTCTGTTGCATATATGGCCCTTTCCGTGATTACATATACTATGCTGCATATATAAGCACGGATGAGCCGAGAACTTGATATACAACCTCACGCCACTGCGTGGCTCGCACTCACTTACCTGGAGAGCTAGTGTAGCCTGGCCAGCGCTCTTACTGGGAAGGTTCCTGCCCCTTTGAATTTTGGCGGAAGGGCGCTAAAGGTAAAGCCTTCATCCGGTAGCTGCTGGAGATTGCACAGGTGCTCAACGATCAGGACCTCGGCCCCCAGGAGTTGGGTATGCACGGGCCGCTCGCCGCCCCTGGTATCATCGATGTTTACGGAGTCGATGCCAACCAGCTTGACCCCACACTCGACAAGATAGAGCGCGGCATCCTCTGTCAGATGGGGATGGTGCTCAAAATAATTCTCTGTGTTCCAGTAATTGTCCCAGCCGGTATGTACCAGCACGGCTCGCCCTCGGAGTTCTTTGCCACGAAAGAAGTCGGCATTGATGGCAAATGTCTCTTTATGATCAACGCGAATGACAATACCTTCCAGGTCCGCGAGTCTCTCTACACCGACTTCTGAGAGGTCCTTCCCATGCTCATAGCGGTGAAAAGGGCAATCCAGATAGGTGCCGGTGTTGGTCACCATCTCGATCTTACCAATCTGAAACTGAGTCCCGCTGGCATACTGCTTTTTGGATTCCTCGCGGCTCAAATAATCGCAGATAATGGGAGCAGGCAGACCTTTATAGGTGACCAGGCCATGTTCAATAGTATGACTCAGGTCAACCAGCCTCTCTGTCCCGGTCTGAGTATTGATGGGAGTGCGTTTGTGTTGCTCTATGAGAATGGTCTTATTAAGAATCTTGACTCTTCCCACCATGAGTAGGCGCATATCGCTAACAAGGTAGTCAGCGAGTTCCTGGTCGCTTATATCATCGCCCGCGATATCCAGGCGGAAGTCCTGTCCCTGGATGCCACCGCCATTGGTAAATTCAATTTCGAAATCAAATTGAACACGTTTATCCATAATGCTCTTTCCTTGCCAGGTATCTTCTACTCAGGATCTCTCACCGCTTATGAAGTTTCGTCCATGAGAGAGCCTGTGTCCTTTTTTATGAAGAGAAATATAATAACCTCAGTGTAAAAGAGGTATGTGAGCCTGTCAATGAAAAGTTTTTGATGAAAATTATCGAAAAAGATGATAGCATGAATTTAAATGTTTTGTATTAAATTGTATGTCTTGTTGCCTTGCTACAGAGCTATTGATCTGCGTGAATTATTGCTTGTGTATTAGGAAGGCGTTAATAAAAAGCATGCGGCCTCCAAATTGAGCGATAGTAAGGCGGTACAAGCTATGTCTTATCCACCTGGTATCCTAATTTTCTTATCGCAGAATTGTTTATATGCTATACCTCCCCTTTTTATCCTGACTGGTCTTATAATGGCGGTGAAGCAGATGTGGTTTGGCAGACACTCTGTCGCGACAGAAGGAGATGTCATTGACTTGCGTTGGAGAATGGGGGGAAAGGGTGGAGGTGTTTATTATCCAGTCGTGCGTTTTCAGTATGTAGATATGGAACGAGGCGAGGAAGAGATCATTTTTGTATCGCGCTACGGCTCCAGGCCACCATCTCACAAGGTCGGCGATCACGTACCTGTGCTTTATGATCCCGCGTATCCAGCGAACGCGCATATCAATACCTTTGGAGCACGCTGGCTTCTGCCATGTATCTGTATATTTTTTGGAGGCGTGGCCGCGCTTTTGGTATGGACTCCAATGTTCTCTCTCTTTTCTCATTAGTGTTGTTCTACTGAATCTCGCCGAAAAAAGAAGAAGATTTGATGCAATGTACATTTGGCAGCGAAAGGAGATGCTATGTCTGAAATTGATAATACACATGCTAAAGTTCCAGAGGCAGTTGGTAGAGTAACTACTGAGGAACAATTGCAGGCGGTAACTGTGGGAGAACGCAAGCCTCTGAATGGATCTGTGACAATTGCAGACTATGATCCAGCATGGCCAGAACTCTTTGAGCGCGAGGCTGAGAAGATCAGGGCTGTGCTTGGCGAGCGAATTGTGCTGCTGGAGCATGTCGGCTCGACCTCGGTGCCAGGACTGGCAGCCAAGCCAATCTTAGATATTTTGCTCGTAGTGCCGAGCTCGGCGGATGAAGCCGCCTATGTTTCGGCCCTGGAGGGCGCGGGCTATGTGTTACGGATTCGCGAGCCGGAATGGCACGAGCACCGTATGCTTAAAGGGGATAATCCAGCCGTTAACCTCCATGTCTTCTCACCTGGCAGCCCAGAGGTTGAGCGTATGCTCCTCTTCCGTGATTGGATCCGTCGCAATGAATCTGACCGACTGGTATATGAGCATACCAAGCGTGAGCTTGCGCGTAAGACCTGGAAGTATACGCAGAACTACGCCGATGCCAAAACATTGGTCGTCGAAGAAATTCTCGCCCGCGCTGTTAAAGAGGCATAGGATCTAGCAGTTAACATGTAGGGGCCATGCTGGCATGGACTCCGAGCGAAGCGACGTACCCCGCGTCAGAGGCCTACACGGGCCTCGGAGTCCATGCTAGCTTGGACCCTACTTGACTTCCTTCCCTCTTCTGTATACAATAATGACTGACTAAGTCAGTCATTATTGTATACAGAAGAGGGAAGGAGGCGCTCTTATGCCTCGGTCAGAGGAAGCCAAACAACGTCTGCGTGATGAGCAACGGACCCATATTCTGGAGGCTGCCAGGCGCGTCTTTGCGCGCAAGGGGCCGGCTGCAACTATGGACGATATCGCCACAGAGGCCTCGGTCAGCCATGGACTGGCCTATCGTTACTTCACGAGCAAGGATATAATTCTGCACACAATAGCTGAGCAAGCCTTTCAAGCCAATCCCTTAACGATGGTGCAGGAGCTGGATAAGACGAAGACCCCAGGAGAGCGTTTGAGGGTGTTGTTGACAGGGCTTATAGAAAGCAGGCGCCACCCCGAGTACCATCAGCTCTTAGATCGTATGCGCAACTCTGAGGCTACGCCGGAGGAGCTACGGGAGCTCGTGCATAAGCGCGCGCATGCCTTACGTGGCGTGATCAGGCAGAGCATTGTCGAGGGGCAGGCGAGCGGTGAGATCGTAGCGGGCGATCCAGATCAATTGCTGAGAGCTATCTACGCGTGTCTTGATGGCCTTACCCACTGGGCTGAGTATTATCCAGAAGAATACATCGAGCACTTCCCCGCTGCAGAGATCTTCTGGCGTATGCTCAAGCCAGAGAGCGTGCCTGAGCAGAGCAGCCGATAAGCACTGTCCATCAATTTCAATAAATAAAGGAGCACAATCATGGCCAAGCAGCTTGTATTTGATGAAGATGTGCGCCGTATGAGCAAGGGAGTAAAAATATCGGCTACAATGTGCTGGCAGATCGTTATGAGGATATGTTTACAGAGAACGGCCCAGAAAGCCCCGTTCTTTCTAAGACGGGGATGAATGGGCGTTCCTTATCTGGGGCAGGGGTGGAGGCAGGAACCTCTTCGTGTTCGCTTTGTTGTTGAATAGATCGTGCGATGATTCCACTGCTGACATTGCCTGCGGTCGAGAGGAAAGAAGGACGTCACAGCCACGTCGTCGAGTTACCGGAAGAAGACGGCACAGAAAGAAGAGCTTCGTAGCGTGTGAAAGTTGAGCCAGAACAAGGGACGGGACTGCTGCCCGTCCTTTTCTGAGGAGATGTACCGCATCGGAAGGGAGAGCACATCATGAAGCGAGCCCGCGACACCGACCTTTCTTCTCGAATTACCTCTCCAGGTCGATTGGAGCCAGGAACGCCAGGTACGCGCACACCTGGAAGCGGCCCGGTGTCTGTATAATGCTCTCCTTGATGAGGCCATGAAGCGGCTGAGAGGTATGCGCAATGCCCCAGCGTGGGCACAAGCTTGCGCTATCCCTCGCTCCAAGAAACAGGAACGGGCACAGGCGTTTTCTACTCTGCGCAAAAAATACCGCTTCTCAGAATACGAGATGCATGAGTATACCAAACAAGCCCGTGTCTCGTGGATCGCTGATCATATCGATAGTACGATGGCCCAAACGCTTGCCACCCGCGCCTATCAAGCCGCCAATCGCGTCTGTGTCGGAAAAGCCAAACGGGTGCGTTTCCGCAGCAAAGGACGAGGCATCGATAGCGTAGAGGGCAAGCGCAATGATACCGGCATGCACTTTGTGCTGGACCCCAATGCAGGCGATGGTGGCTTTCTCATCTGGAATGCAGAGGTCATCCCAGCCATCATCGATTGGCTTGACCCGGTGGTGCAGCATGGCATGCGCCACCGCATGAAATATGTGCGTCTGGTCCGCCGCAAAGCATCGTCACCGCAAGCGCAGGGAACCGACAAAGACGGCAACCGCTATTACGTGCAACTGGTGTTAGAAGGCCGCGCGTTCGTCAAGCCCAGGCATGAGGAAGTGGGCAAAGACATCATCGGCCTGGATATTGGCCCATCCACACTGGCAATGGTGCCACGAGAAGGCAAAGCCGATCTGGTCACGTTCTGCGAGGAAGTAGCACCTGATACCAGAAAAAAGCGCCGATTGCAGCGCAAGATGGATCGGCAGCGCCGTGCCAATAATCCTGAAAATTATGACGAAAAGGGACGTGTGAAAAAAGGTCGCTTGCGCTGGAAAGAGAGTAAGCGGTATAAGGCGACCAGGCGACAGCATGCCAACACCGAGCGCAAACTAGCCGCGCACCGCAAGAGTCTGCATGGCAATCTCGCTCATCGCATTGCACAGATAGGCACCACGATCACTCTAGAAAAGACTTCATTCAAAGCCTGGCAAAAACAGTATGGTCGGAGCATCGGACTTCGGGCACCGGGGGTGTTTATAGCGCATTTGACTCGCATAGTTGCAAAAACTGGCGGCACCCTGTACGAAGTTCCTGCATCATCGACCAAACTGTCTCAATATTGCCATCAGTGTCGGCAGTATCACAAGAAGCCGCTTTCACAGCGCTGGCACAAATGCCCCTGCAGCTTCGGGCCAGTGCAGCGTGATCTCTATTCGGCCTTCTTGCTGGCCTACCTGGAACCGGAGCAAACCATTCCCTCCGTCAACCAGCACGTCTGGGAAGGTGCGGAGCCGCGCCTAAGAGCCGTGATGGAGGATCTACAACAACGTGCGAATGAGGGGCAGCACTTGCCCCGAAGCATGGGCGTAGTGGCTCGGCTCAAGAGCGGAGCTGCCCGTGCCAGAGCGCGTCGGCTCGAAAGTCCTGCCTATCCCCGCCAAGAGCTGGTTTCTCCTTCGGGGGAGATCGGAAACGGTGGGTGAGGAACAGGAACCTCCGTGCCTTTAGGCCGGAGAGGTCTCAGTTCCGGTATCACCGATCCTGCCAAGGTGACGCGCTCCGCTCTGCAAAACGCCACCAGCATTGCCGCTATGATTCTGACCACTGAGGCACTGATTACAGATCTACCCGAGAAGGAGCAGCCGGCAACTCCTTCAATGCCTGAATACCAGAAGCCTTTTCTCTGGTTCTTTACAGGGAGTGTAAAGGGTGTGGCTACGCGTTGCAAGGCAACGCGTAGCCACACCCTTTTATTTCACAAGTCTACCTGATTTTGCCTTCATCTGCGCGGCATGTGCCGCGAGCACGCTGGCGGTGCTGCTGGGATTGGTGACGCGATAGCCATCATAATTGGGGTAGAGGGCGCCATCATCCTGCAAGCCAGTCAGGATCCAGAATTGATCGCCATTGCCTCCTGCCTGATAGACGGTATCCGTCCAGCGGCGATAGATCTCGTCGCGGGTAGCCAGGTCGCGCCAGCCAAACTCCTCGACAACGACTGGCTTGCCCGCCGCGTGCCCATCCTGGATATGGTCCTGTATCCACTGCACAGCCCAATCGGCGTCTTTGCCCCAATCATTGGGATAGAAGTGCAGGGTCCCATAGTCAATACCGGGGAGCGCGACCAGGCGTTTCCAGTCGACGCCGCTATAGCCGTTACGCGTCCAATCGGGGTTTCCGGGATAGTTATAGAAGCCTTCGTCGCCGACGGCCACAAGGTGGCGATGATCAAGGTCCTTGATATACTCGCTCATCTCGTGTGCCCAGTTTACGATGGTATCGCCGGACTTATCCGACTCGCAGCGTGGCTCATTTGCCAGCTCCCACGTCATGATCGCTGTCTCATCCATCATCTTCCGGTTGGTGTAGCGGTTATGGCGATGTAGGAAGTTATGGATATAGTTTTTAAAGGCCTGTTTGATCTCAGGTTTTGTGTAGAAGTCATCGTGATTGGTGCCGCCAAACCAGGAGACATACTGGTTCATGCCGCCGAAGGCATCCCAGTTATTGGTCAGCGTCACGACAAGCTTAAGGCCAAGCTGGCTGGCCTTCCAGACGGTGTAGTCGAAGCGCTCATAGCCATCTTCTGGATAGACTCCTGGTTGGGGTTGCATGACAAAGCCGTCTGAAGCCTGCCCATCGAGAAAGCCCCAGAGGCGTACGACGCCCAGCCCCATCGCCACCGCATTTTGGAGCACATCATCAATCATAAAGTGGGACTTATAGTGCAGATAGTAGTTGTTTGTTCCACCAAAATAGAAGGTTTTGTTGCCCAAAGTAAAGTCACTTCCACACGTATCAACAAAGTCGAAGCGGCTATCCGCCAGCGCCGGAGTGGGCATGATCTGACCGAGAAGTGAGGCGCCAGCCGTGGCTGCGACGCCCGCGATAGCTGTGTTACGCATAAATTCGCGCCTGGTGCTCAGGCGCCGGGTAAGTGATGAATAGATGGTTCCATCCGCCATTGAACAACTCCTTTGTTTGCTCTATACCCAGCGCGCACAGTACGCAACTGGGCTTCCTTCCATGCCTGTACAAATGCCATCTTTGGCGTTGTAGTTCCATATTGGAAACTTATTTGGTGCGTTTCAATGAATATTGATTAACATTTTGGCATGATTTTGTCAAGGGTAGAAGAAAGTCAATGCAAAATATTGCGCATCAGATTGCAGGTAATTATTTGCATATGAGTGTCTTTGAATAATAGCGGTTTGTGTTATATGAGGGAATGGCAAAAATGAAGATATCATTGTTTCATTCAATGAATATAACTCTATTGGTTGTTGCTGGCAAAAATAAACCCGACTTATGCTACACTCTGCTTTGTAATAGAACTCTTACTAGATAGAAGGGAATCGGGATATGAGCAAGGAACCACGTCTTTCAGATGAGAGCCTACGCCACTGCTTAGCGGAGCAGTATGCTCTCAATGCCGCCACATTTGAGCTGCTGTCGCAGGGACTCGATGTGAACGCCAGGGTATATCGCGTGGTGAGTGAGCAGGGAGATGCCTATCTGCTGAAAGCTAAGCAGGGGCCACTCTATGAGCCAGCCTACCTATTAGAACGAGACTGGCAGCGCTTCTAATCCGCGCAGTACAAAGCTGCCGCGCCAGCGGACCTGCTCTGGCGCGATGCTGAGCCGGAGATCAGGCATAAGCTGGATCAGGGTACTGATAGCGATCTGCCCTTCAAGCCGGGATAGGGGAGCACCGAGGCAGTAATGCACACCCTGGCCGAAGGCCAGGTGCTTATTGTTCTCGCGGGTGATGTCCAGCGTGTCGGGATCATTAAAGTAGTTTACGTCCCGGTTGGCTGAGCCAATTGCCGCCAGGACCAGCTCCCCGCGTGGAATGGTGACACCCTCAATCGTGATGTCTTCACTGGCATAGCGCTCTGTAGCTGTTTCAACCGGGCAGACAAAGCGTAGCAGTTCCTCAATGGCGGGCTTGATGAGTGTTGGCTCGCTCTGTAATTTCGCCAGCTGGTCGGGATGCTCCAGCAGGGCGAGCGTTCCGCTGCCGATCAGGTTGACGGTGGTCTCGTGGCCCGCAATGAGCAGCAGAAAGACCATGGCCAGGATTTCATCTTCACTGAGTTGATCGCTGCCTTCCTTGGCCTGCACGAGCGCCGTGATAAGATCATCTTGAGGACGGGTACGTCGCTCTTTGATGAGCTTTTTTAAGTATGCCATAAAGCCCATGATGCTGGGAACGAGCACGAAAAGGTTGCGGTTGGTACCTCCTGAAATGAGGATTTTGGTCCAGCGATGAAACTTATGATTATCTTGAGCTGGTACCCCGAGGATACGCCCGATGACGGTGAGTGGCAGTGGCAGCGCGAAATCGGCGATCAAGTCCATACTGCCCTTTGGCTCTACTTTATCCAGCAATTCATTGGCCAGGACCTGTACCTGCTCGCGCATCTGTTCAACCAGGCGCGGTGTAAAGGCTTTGTGTACGAGGGTGCGCAGCCTGGTGTGGTCCGAGCTGTCCAGGTCGAGCATGTTGCGCTCAAGTGGCTTGAACATGGGTGGAACCCAGGGGGCCTTTTTTAGCTGCTCAGGCGTCATCGCATTGCGGCGGTCCTTGGCGAAGCGCTTATCCTTCAAGATACTGAGCACATCATCGTAGCGTGTTACCAGCCAGGCGCGCTGCTTCGTAGGTAGGGTTACCGGGAAAACCGGCGCCTCGGCACGAAGTTGGGCATAAAAGGGAAAGGGATTGGCCTTGAACCTGGCGCTGGTAATGTCGACGGGTGCGATAGAAGTTGTGGACGCGGTTGCTGGTAGCGTTTGTTTCTTCGTCATGGCTTCTCGCTCCTTAATCCATCATAAAATTGCGCAATGCGGGGACCCCTGGCTTTAGACATGGGGAGGAGCATTGCGCACTCCTTTCTGTGTGTACTCATAGCCATCTGCTCGATGGATACAATGCATATATTTGGGATGGATATCGACCTTCCCAAGGCGAAACGACGGACGATGGCGAATGGCTATTCTTCCTTCAAATGTTCCTTTGGAGGTAATGGCTTTTACCATATCACCTGTGCGATATCCAAGAAACGTTTTTCTTCGTTGTTTATGTTTTTCTGGGAATCCGTACTTATCAGGAACGCACATTTGTCTTCTTCCATGACCATTGGCAGTAAGAAGCAAAGGAACCACCCCTTTGTGGGAAATGGCAGAAGGGGTGCTCTTGCCCACGCAGGTGGCATCGAGCCAATGCGTCTTGGCTAGCCCTCTTGTGGTTCGGTTGTACTTGGTCAACCCACCACTGCCGCACTCGACAGGCAAGCCAAATGCTTTGAGCCGTTCAAGCAAGGCAAAGCGTGTAGCATTCACTGCACTGGCATCCTTGAGAGGCTTTTTGACCTGAGCCAGAATGCGCTTGAGCACATCAGGCTTCTTCGCAAGAAACACCGCAATATCCTGCGTCCCTTTGGCAATATTGCATGGCTCGCAAGCCAGGGTAAGATTGCTTATCCTATGGGTGCCACCGTTGGCGCGAGGATGAATGTGCTCAATTTGCAAGGGCACATCTTGCTTGCCACAATAGGCGCATGTTCGCTTCCATTTTTCGAGTACGTATTCCCTGACCTCGTAGCCTTGCAGCGTGCCTTGCTGGTATTCCACTCCTGTAATATCGGGATTCTCCATCAGTTGCAGATCAAACTTGACCAATTCCTGGCTCAGAGCAGTAATGGGAGCAGAGCGACACAAGCGAGCTACCCACGTCAGAATATTGGCAAGACGACTTTCCAGCGATGGTGGCAACCACCCTTTCTTACGCCTTCTATTCTGAAATCGCGGTTTGCGATACCTTGTTTTGCGGTTGCGTCGTCTGCGACGAACACCACGGCGACTATCCAGGCTATCTTTTATAGCGTGCCCACGATGCTCAAGTTCAGCCGCAAAAACAACTTTCCCGTTGGTATCGTTCACCAGGGCAATACCCGTGGTTTTGCTGCCAGGATCAAGCTTGAGGCGCAAGGGTTGCACCTCTGGCTGATCTACCACCCGTTTGAGCACAATGGTAAATGGGTATCTCCTGTACACGGCTGCGTTGCCCTGTGTGAGCAAGAGCCTTGCACGTGCTGGATGCACCGGATTTAAGGGCTTATAGTCACTATCAATCACGAATACATTGCTCAAGTTGAGCCTCCTGTCTTGCAGGGTAATGTGTGCCTCGTCAATGTTAGCAAACGGTTTTACGTACAACACACGTCCTTAACCCTCTAGGGATGTTTAATGCTGTACCGTAGCGGTTGGAGCTGGCAAAGCACCCCAACGTACCTATTTCGTTCCTAACGTAGCCCGATAGCCTTGATGATTCTATCCATCAAGTCTGCTCTGGCTGAGACTGGTCAGGTCCAGGCTTACTTACGCAAGCCCCTGCCTTTAGGCATGGGGTTCCTGACCCATGATCATAGCGGTAAGCAGGTCTGGTAGCTCATCCCAGGCTGCTTCCAGGATTGGATCTCCCATAAGGTATTCCACAATCAAGCCAAGCACCATGCCCGAGATGGCGCGCATAGCGAGGCGCGTATTGGTTGGCTTGACGATATATTGCTCTGTCCATTGCTGAAAGTACGTTTCCGCCATAGTAAATGTTGGTTCAATAATCTTCCGGTAATACAGCTCTCTCAACTCCTGATTGACCAGAACCTCTGAGATGACGACCCTGAAGATCTCGAAATTATCCGCCTTAAGCGCGGTTAGCCTGTGGCGGAAATAGGCCTTCATATAGCTACGAAAGTCTCCCTCAGTAAAGCCTCCGAAGTCTGTTTCCCTCCGGTCAGATTCATTCAGTCGATCCAGGATACCCAGAATCAACGCGGTTTTATTCTCAAAGTAGTTATAGATGGTGCCGTCTGCGATACCAGCCTCTCGGGCGATATCCCGGATTGTTGTGGGGTGAAAGCCCTTCTGGGCGAACACCTTCGTTGCCGCGTCAATGATCTGGTTGCGCCGTGCGGCGATGAGTTGCTCTTGAATGGAGTCCTTCATACATTTGCCTTCAATGAATGGATATTCAGATGAATGAATGTTCATTCAAAGTATGCCATAATTTTTGCCCTCTTGTCAAGGTTTACTAGGGCCAACGCTGCTAAAGCACGCTTCTGCATATAATGATATGTCGCATGACGTATCATTATATGCAGAAGCGTGCTTTAGCAGCGTTGGTTAACATCCTTAATATTGTCATCACCATACCGGGCGAAACTTATGCGGCAGCGTTCCTCCATTGGCCATCGTGATAAGTTGGCGCAGGTCGGTGCGTAGTTCCTGCATACGCTGAGGTCCGATGATCTCTGCCCACTGCGCCTCCAGGCGTGTGAGGTAGGCCTCTGTCTCGCGGATGCAGCCCCAGCCTCGCTCTGTGAGGGTTACGATCTTGCCGCGTTTATCGGCTGGATTTGGCTGGCGTGTAACGTAGCCGCGCTTCTCCAGGTAGTCAATCATTTCGCTGGCAGCCTGTTTGGTGATATCCAGAAACTCGGCCAACTCGTTACCGGTTGCCCCATATGGTGCGAGCCGCTGGAAAGCGAAGCCATGTGCGGGCCGCACATCATCGTAGCCAAGCGTGGCCATATGTCTATGTAAGTCATCAATTACCGCCCGAGAGCCAAGCATTAGTAGAGGCGTCAGTTCGTAATTGGGTGCAAATTCCATCGTCGTCGATTCCCTTTTTTACCAGCCAGAGATAGTCAAGTTGCTTGACTATCTCTGGCTGGTATTATATACTGTGCAATGTAGTCAAATTGCTTGACTATTATACCGCAGTTTCTCTTTTCTGAAAACATTTTTACTGATCACTACAGGGGGGTAAGATGTCTAACAGTACTAACAAGGATGTCATTAAACGTTTCGTCACGGAAGTCTGGAACGAGAATAAGGCGGATGTGCTCGATGAGATCCTTGATCCAGCCTATTACGATTATTCATCTGAGCCACGCAACCGTGAGGGACTTGAGCATCTATTGGTAATTGTAAATGAGGCGTTTCCTGATCATAAGACTATTATTGAAGAAATTGTTGACGAAGGCGATACTGTCGCGGTTTGTGAGACGTTCTGCGGAACACATTCTGGACCATTTCGTGGTATACCAGCGTCAGGCAAAAAGTTTGAAGTTGGCCGTTACCGCTTCTTCAAAGTCGTCAATGGTAAGATCGTTTCGCACCGGGGCTTGCTAGACCTACCAGCGCTGCTCCGCCAGATTGGCGCAGATAAATAATATATTTTCCAGGTGAAGCACATGTGCTTCACCTGGAAAATATGCATGTTTTATCATTCTACACCGTGTGAACGTTGCTGACATTGCCCATGTTCACGGGACAGAGGGGACCGACCTCTGCCACATAGGTTGGTTCCTGTGATACCTGGTGATAGATGAATTCAACATATTCATAGGAGCCATTGTTGGCGTACCATATCAGGTCGTAGCTACCCTGGGAAATGCCATGAAAGGCAAAGTTGCCATTGCCCTGGATACCTGTCTTCTTCGAGGCATCCCATTTGGCGAAGAGTTCGTCCTTTCCCATTCCACCCTTCAGACCTGTCGTCAGCCCGATCTGATTAAAGGGAACGTCGGATTCGACATTGGTAAAGTGTCCCGTGATGTCCTGGGGCGCGTTCAAATCCTTTTGCGCTGACTTGCCCTCGTTGGTATCACCATACTCCTTGGCCAGGCGTTGATAGGTTGGGATGGCGGTGGAGCAGGATGAGGAGCGCTCCTGCTTTCCCATTCCCAGCAGTGCCTTTGCCATGTCGCTATGCAACTGCCCAGCTTCAGGAGCACTGGAGAATTTAGTGAGTACCTTATCGAAGGCGTTGACCGCTGACTCATAATCTTGCGTCTGTAGCTTCCCTTCGCCAATATTGTAGTAGGCCGTGGCATCCAGGGCGCTGGCCTGTGCCTGGCAGGTGTTATCGCAGTAAGGAAGTCCCAGAACTGTGTCGAGGCTCTTTGAAGCCACATCGTAATCTTTTGTGTCCAGGCTCTGGCGACTCAGGCCGATACGCGCCGCAATATCCCCCACTTGAGCGCGATGGAGCTCATCATTTACCGAGCTAGCGGTAAATTTCTGGATGACCGTATCAAATTTGGTTAAGGCCTCGTTATAATGCTGTGATTTATTTAGCGCCAGGCCCCAGGAGGTATAGGTCCGGGCAATATCTGCACCATCGGGAGCCTGCTCGCCTCCCTGGGTATACTCATCGATAGCAGGCTGCCACTGTTGCTGATTCTCCAGGCTATGGGCCTGCGCGATGTGCAGAGAGGGCTGAATGCTGAAGGCCACGCCCGAGTAGATGAAGAGCACAATGATGATAATGGCAGAAGTTATGGCCTGGCGCACACGCGTCTTATTGAGAATGGAGGCCATCCCATCTCCCATGCGAACGGCGAGCGCGATCAGCAAGAGAACGCCTAGCAGTAGCGCCGCCACGGCGGCATGGGCTGATCCCGCGGCCCAATCGCTTCCAGTAAGGTGCAGGACCACGAAGAGGACGATCAGCAGGCCCAGGCCTCCCAGAACCCCCCAGAGCGGCAGAGGGCGAGCCAGCTTTCCTGGCTGTTTGGGTGGCTTTGAGGCAGGCGCGGGCGCGACTGGAGGATAGTTCATGCCAGAAGTGGCCGCATAGTTTATGCCTGAGCCAACGCCTGGCTGGCTGGCATATGGGTTGTATGGATTTGTTGGGACCGTGTTTGCTTGTGGTGGATAGCCTGGCCAGGAAGGCTGGCTATTGTAGGGATCATACGGCCCTGGTACGGGCTGGACCTGGGGCGTCTGTGGCGGAGGCGCTGGCTGGGGTGTTGGTCCGTAGGGCGCCTCCTGCCACACAACTTGTGTACTTTCTCCATAGGACTCTGCGGCTGCGGCTGCAGGCGTTGATGATCCATATTCTTGAAAGGTTGGATGTTCCTCTATGGGGTGCTTGGGCCTGGGAGCGGTATCCTCGTCTTGACTGATTGGAAATAACGCTTCCTGCTGTTCAGGGAGAATAACGTCTTTCTCGGGTGGATCGGCCTGTTTGTCGGCCGGCAGATTCTGCTCGTCTTGATGTTGCGGTTGGGGTTGCTGTTCCTCATTGTGAATGGGATCCATGCGGATTTCGCCCTCCATACATAGCGCTTTACTTGCGCCATCAATTGAAATACCATTAGAAACATTAGGCGCCTGAAACTACTAAAAGAATAACATATTAAGCACATCTTTTTCACAGATTTGTGCTATGAGGATAAGGGTATCTTTTGCTTATAGAAGTCCGCCAGGCCTTAATTATAAAAGAGGATGGCTTAACACTCTATGAAATTACCCACACTATATGGCGGCAACGGCAAACAATGTATTAGCTCTGACTTGAGCCTACTTGATTTTTTCTTAGCTGAAAACTACACTTGCTATAGTGATTGATGAAACCATATGCGAAACAGACTGAAACAGTCTGTTTTTAGCAAGAAGCAAGAAGCAAGAGAAGGAGTTGGCTCCTATGGCAACGATGCCTCGTCGAACCTATACTACGCTAAGCAGCCGTGGTTTGCGGCATGACATTCTTCCCATGCGGCTCTACCACAAGGCCAAGAAGTTGGGAACCTGGGACCCTCGCGATATTGATCTAAGCCAGGACTGCCAGGACTGGCAACAGTTGGCGGAGGATCCCAGGACACGGCTGCGCAACCTGATTCTTAGTTTTCAGGCAGGCGAGGAGGCTGTAACGCTGGACCTCCTGCCTCTGATCATGACTGTGGCGCGTGAGGGGCGCCTGGAAGAAGAGCTCTTTCTCACGACCTTTCTCTGGGAAGAGGGGAAGCACACCGAGTTCTTTCGCCGCATCCTCGACGAGGTCATGCAGGCCGAGGGTGATCTGCATGGTGTGCGCACTGCAAACAATACCCGCGACCTCTTCTCCGACGACCTGCCGCGTGAGATGAACCTGTTGCTCACCGATCCCTCACCAGTGAACCAGGCTCGGGCCTCGGTGCTCTATAACATGATTGTCGAGGGTGTGCTTGCCGAGACAGGTTATTTCAGCTTCTTCCGCTTGCTCACACAGAACAATATCATGCCTGGCCTGCAACAGGGCATCCAGTATATTAAGCGCGATGAGTCGCGACACATCGCTTATGGGGTCTTCCTGATCTCGCGCCTGGTGGCCCAGGACAAGTCCCTCTGGCCCATCGTCGAGGATCGCATGAACGAACTCTTCGGCGCTATCCAGAGCGATCAGCAGCAGAATGGCACCCCCGAAGCCGTGCGTGACTACGCGCGCCAGCAGTTCGAGAAGCGCCTGGCACGCATTGCTCGCGCCCGCAACCAGACCCTTGAGCAGGTCTATCAGTCCTCTGATATTGAGGAGACGCAGGTTTCCTAATAGAGATTTTTCTAATTACATGCACCCCTATCCGCAAGCTTGGTAGGGCTTAAAAAGAAGTGATGACACATTGCTAATAGACAATGTGTCATCACTTCTTTTCACTCGACGAGCAATTGCCAGTAACTGAACAAATGCACCTTCATAATTGATAGCATTTCTTGATAATTTGCTTTTTATCAAGGCAATAAAAGTTGGATAGCTATGGCTCGATTGCTATTGAGGTTGGCAATGTGTTGGGAATATGTGTTTGTTGTTCAGGGGGTTGCGCTAGCGAGCTTCGAATAAGTGTTCCTATGACAAAGCCGAGTAACAGCAGGCCTCTTACCAGGGAGAGCGGAAAGATAGTTTCAGGTGGAGGAGAGCCTGCATTATATACAACAGGATAGATAAAATAGGTTAGAAGCATTACCGAGGTCCATAATACAATTGCAGGCCGTGTTTCTTGCCTGGCTGTGGCAAGTAATGGCAGAAGCCAGATGATATATTGAGGGCTAAAAATTTTCCCTGTTACCAGTACGAGTACTATCATGACCAGGAACACCATGGATAAAGCGATTTTCTTGCGCCATTGTAGCCAGCAGAGAGTAAGAATCCCAGTTACTAATAGCAAAGTTCCTGCTAGAGAGACAATGCTATCTAATGTGCTTGTGACATTCATTGAGACGAAAGCATAGCGATAATGATAAGGAAACCCTACAAAGCTTCCTAGCCAGATGAAGGCTCCACTAAGTGTCTCTATTTCAAGAGGACGAGCCTGGAAATAGGATAATGCTCCCATTGTGCCGGGAATGCTAATCAGAAGTGATGCCAGTGTGATAAGTATGGTACATCCAACAAAGCCGACCAGGACGGGTAACCAGCGTTGGCGTGCATACCATAGCCCTTGAGAAGCTTGTTGTTGTGCCAGCAGTAGTGGCAATAGCAGCAGAACTGGATAGAATTTGAGGAACGTTCCAAGAGCGATGCAGACATATGCCCAGGTCCAGCGTTTGCGTTCAGCCAGGAGCAATGCAAACATAGTGCAAGCAGCAGGAAAGATATCGAAGCGGCTTGTTAGCGTTGACCAGCCTGCTATAACAGCATAGATCAGGAAGAGAATCGCACTCCGAGTCGAGATGAAGTGTTTAACCAAGAAATAGAGCAGTACTACAACCAGGAGCACTAGGCAGGCAAAAGCTTGCTGATAAAATTGGAAGGGAACTATTAAGGGCAGTGAAAAAGGTAGCAGTGTTAGAATTGGGTATTCGCGCGGGGTAGTGTGTGAACGTACACCACTTAACTGGCGCTCAGCCAGGGAAATTATTGGGGCAGGAGCATGGTATTTGTGCAGTCTCTGTATCTCAGATTGAAGCATACCTTTATTATTCAGAAATGCACATTGCTCGCCAGGTAATTGATTTAGGCCATCTTGCCCATGCCAGAATGCTACTGCATAGCATTGATAAATAGCAGCATCTACATACTTACTTGAGAACTGCCATGAAGAGCCATAGTAAAGTAGCATACCTGCCAGTAGTAGCAAAAGTATATCGGTCAGGAAGCCTGTACGTGAACTTAGTGTCTTAGTATTCATATTGGTGAAACTCTCCTCATAAGTTTCTATGGTGAAGAAGTGGTGTATATAATACCATCAATATGGTGTGTGGGTATATGCAAACAGGACCATACTCTTTCCTGGCATTTTGTCCAGGGAGTGTTTCTGCTTTTGGACAGAGACAGCGGGCTATATCTCCTTTATACTGAAATGGTAGTTTGTGAATGTCTGAGGCCTGTTTAGGATGCAAAAAAATATGGCACAATGGATTGAAGTAAATAAAAGGAGCAATTTCGTATGACCAACTCTATTTCTCAGCGCCAGATGCTTGAATATTGGATTCAACTGACTCATCCAGAGAAGGCTCTAGCTCAATTCCCTGGAATAAATGATGCCATAATTGCCAACATGTTTGGGATCGATGTCGCGACATATAACGAGATCCGCCAGGGCTTCCAGGCTCGGGTGCGCCAGGCGGCCGAGGAATTGCTGGCCGATGCGGACTTTGCCGCGCTTGTGGACCAGCTTCCCTTTGCTCCTGGTGCTAAGGTGGTTGGCTTTGGCTCCAGTACAACCGATGACCTGCAATCCTGGCTCGAAATCCTGCGTGCCGTTTTCGCCCTTCGACGCCCTCAGGATGGCGTTCGCTTTGTCAACGCGGGCGTCAGCGGGGATACAAGCACGCATGAGATTGCCCGTTTTAGCGCCGTGGTGAATGAACGGCCCGACTGGATTATCTGCCACATCAGCTCCAACGATGGGCGCAGGCATGGTGCCTCTCCAACTAAGCCCCTGGTAAGCCCTGAAGAGACGGAGAAGAACCTGGTCATGCTGCGTCACTTCGCCGCCAGCCAGACAAGTGCAAAGTGGATCTGGATGACGCCTACCTCGCTGATCGAGGAGAAGATTGCCGCCTTCCCCTTCTTTCAGCTTGGGCAGATCATGTTCTACAACGAAGATTCCGCGTGTGTAGCCGAAGCCGTGCTCAAGCAGCCTGATCCTGCCGTCAATCTCTGGGAGCTTTTCGGCCAGCCTGCTGATTCTGAACTGGTCTCCTGGGACGGCTTGCATCCGAGTCTGAAGGGGAATAAGCGCATCCTCCGAGCTCTTGTGGCTGACCTGGTCAAGCACTTCGCGTAAGTATAAGGGTGATTTCTTCCATGTCGCTCGGCATGGGAGAAATCTCTTCTATTAGAGAGAAAAAAAAGCCTATTAGAGAGAAAAAAAGCCTATGCTGAACCCGGTTCATTTTACAAGGTCAGGCTCCTGGATGATTACAAATAGTTGTGATTATAAATAACATATAACTCGCGCTCCTATGAAAATGTAATGATATATACTTCTAATGTCGTTATATTCTATATTTTTGTCGTATCTATGGATTGCGAGTCTTCTTGCTTTCAGATTACAATAAAAAGCATTACCCCCCATAGTAGATCGCCAAGCTATATAAGGGAGGCGATCAGAGGTGCGCATTTTGCCTCCCTGGTTTCTGCTAAATATAGCCTGGCGGACTAATAGCCACTATTTTCCGCTGTAGACCGATGTAAAGATCCCTACAAAGGAACCTATCACCTTCGAAGGAGATGAGATACATGCACGTGAACACAGCAAACATGCGTCGTTTCCTCCCTCTTATTTTTTGTTTGCTTGCTTTATACCTGGCAGCCTGTGGTGGAGATTCGAATACCACCAATACTACCACGAAGGCGACCGCAGACAAACAAGTATTTCACCATGCCATCAGCGGTATCAGTGATATTGCGACTTTTGATCCCGCACTGGCCGGAGATGGACCTTCTACGTCAGCTATTGGTATGGTCTTTAGCGGTTTAGTTCAGCTTAACAACCGGCTTCAGGTCTATGGTCAGCTAGCCCAATCATGGGAACAATCCCCTGATGGTTTGACCTGGACATTTAAGTTGAAGCCTAACCTGACTTTTAGTGACGGTTCTCCCCTGACCTCAGAGGACGTTGTCTGGAGCATTGACCGTGCCTTTGATCCCGCCCTCAAATCCACGACAGCCCCCTTTTATCTTGGGCTTATCAAGGATGGGGATAAACGTAGCAATGGAAAGGTCACAACATTAATCAATGATAGCTTGTTTGCTCCTGATCCGACGACGGTGAAGATTGTTATTACGCAAAAGGCTCCGTATTTTCTCCAGGCCTTAACCTACACCAGTTCGTGGGTTGTTGAGAAGAAACTTGTAGATAAATATGGTAATCAAAAGTTTATGGATCATCTGACTGAAGGAGGCGGAGCGGGTCCCTGGATCGTAGCCAGCTATACGCATGGCACGCAAATTACCTTCGTGCCGAATCCACACTATACTGGCCAGAAACCTCAGCTTGGCAAAGTCATTTTCTTCTTCTATAAGGATGCACCTACAACCTTTAAAGCCTATCAGGTAGGGCAGACGGATGATGCGCCGGTGCCGACAGCTAATATTGAGTCGGCCAAAGCGTTGCCGCAAAAGCAGCTCCATATCACGCCCGCGCTCACCATTGGCTACTATACGATGAACTACCTGGTCAAGCCTTTTGACAATATCAAGGTTCGCCAGGCTTTTGCCCTGTCCATCGACAAAGAGAAGATCGCGCATAATATTCGCAAAGATACTGTCTTTGCCACCAACCATATAATTCCGCAAGGGCAGCTTGGATATAACACGCAATTGCTTGGCCCAGCCGGAGTCACAAGTACCCGTGGCGATGCGCAAAAAGCCAAACAGCTTTTTGCGGAAGGGCTCAAAGAAGAGGGCATGACGCCTTCATCTCTGCCAAAGCTCACATTTACTGTAGCTACCAATGGTTCGCCCGATGCTAAGAACGAGTTTCAGGCCGTGCAGCAGATGTGGAAAGCTGTGCTAGGCGTCGATGTGACACTTAATGACCTCGACTTTAACCAGCGCAACCAGTATCTCGGCACAGCACAGGGTAATTCCAATGGCCCCATAATGTGGCAGAGTGGTTGGGGCGCAGACTATCCTGATCCCCAGGACTGGCTTGATTTGTTCCTGGATAACCAGAACGGTGGCAATGGATTGAACTATGCTCATAACAAGTCTGCGAATGTATCATCGCAACTACAGACACAGGAACTGATCAAGCAGGCAGATACGACGCTTAACCAGCAGCAGCGTATACAGTTGTACAACAAGGCAGAGCAACAACTAGTCAACGATGTTGCCTGGCTGCCCATAAGCCAGAGCAATACATTGATTGTGCGTAAACCTTGTCTCGTAGGTTTCGTCGATAATGCTCAAGGTATTTGGCCTCCCGATGATTGGGGCAATATCTATATCTCGACGGACCCGCTTTGTGCCAAGAGCTAATGGTAATTAATCAGTAGTCAGTACCCTACGGCTAAAGCCGAGGGCTTGGAGTTGTGTCTGAACTCCACCGCAATTCAGCATACCTTTTCAGGCGTGCGGCTTTGGCTTCATCGTCCGACACAGAAGGCGCGTACTGACAAGAGGCCCGTTCCTCTCCAGTCTTGCCGGATAAGAAGCGTTCGCATCGCAATGTTTCTTGCACCAACCAGATCGGCATGGAGCGTGTACTGACAATTCTGACAGACGAAGAGCAATCCTTTGTTGGGTCTATTCTCTTTGCAGGTGTGCCCACATTTGGGGCAGGCTTGCGAGGTAGAGTTGGCATCGACCTTGATTGCCATACTTCGATGTAAGAGCGCTTTATAGGCAATCATGCTATGCAACTCAGCGAAGGACCATTTGGAGAAGGTACGATTGGCTTTTCGCTGTTTTGCATTTTTGCCTTTGCGTCGTTTGGTACGCTCTCGAATGTCTGTCAGATGCTCCAGTCCAATCAAGCTTTGAGGGGGCTGTTGGACAATCCGCTTACTCACGACATGATTGGTATTCTGCTTCAACCGTCTCTCTCGTCCACTGATGGCAACGAGCCTTCTTGTCGCTGAACGAGTGCCTTTCTTTTGCAGACGTTTTCTCAGTCGTGCGTAGTGGTTTGCCTTGGGGACAATCTGTTTGCCTGAATGGAAGGTGCAATCCCCTTGCATCGTCGCCGTGACGGCAAGGTATCGCATCCCCACATCCACGCCAACGACTTGCTTGTGTGTTTCAGGTGTAGGATCAGCCGTCTCAATTGCAAGAGAGACAAGGAGGTAAAATTGTTTCTTGGGCTTGTCATACCAGAGTTTCGATGCACCAATCTCCGCTCCACGCTGGATCAATGCCACATGCTTATTGTAGCCAGTATAGGGCACGATAACACGTCCCTCAAGGGTCAGGATGCTCACCTGCTGCTCTTTCTTGAAGGTGTAGTCTTTCTTGTACTGATAGGTCAACGTGGGGGAGATGAACGTGGGAGCCTTATCAAGCCCTTTGTAGCGTTTCTTGGTCTTCCCTTCCTTACGATGAACAGCATTGTTCTTGACCTTTGTCCAGAGGGTTTTATACGAGGCTCCAACTTGGCGAGGAACAGAACAGGCCATTTGCGAAGGCAGATGAAAACGGAGGCGGATCTCTTCGTAGGTGGCATCTTGCAAACGAACAGCATTGCTCATCTTGCCATGCTCAAAGGCGTACTGGCTCACATAGTTGAGAGAATCCCGATACGCCAGTTGCGTTGTACGTAATGCCTTGAATTGCTCGGGCGTTGTATTTAATTTGAGTTTCGCTGTTAATACCGTTTTCGTACGCTAAATTATACCATAGTTTTCATCTGACTGTCAACAATACATGAGCAGATGAGAGCATGTCTACGGCGTATTCCACCCAAGCCACCGACAAAGGAACGCCGCATTCCTCCCCATGCCTGAAAGGGCAGGGGCATCCTGCGGCGTTTTGGGTGAATGGCAGTTCAATTTGTGTCATCAATTGGCCAATTGATGACACAAATTGAACTAATGTCATGGCTTCGTTTCAAGAGCCTGTCCTTTTTAACAACAACGCTGTTTGGTGATAACCAACGCCTAAGGCGGCTAACACAAGATACTTCGATGAGATAGTGAGATAATGATAGGCCAGCGTAACGGGATAGGACGCCAGCGTTAGATTGCCAAATAGTTCTAGCGTGTCCGGATATTCTCGTGGTTGAAGGCTTTCTTCCCAGTGATCCATAAGGACACGAGAGGCCTGATGGGTTATGAGCGCGATATCACGGCCCGTTAGCTTATTCCTGGATAGTAGTTGTTGCACCATCTTCGGTATTCCTTCCATTGCCGAAACCTGGAAGGAATAAATGCCAACATCTTCGGTTATTTTGTATGTCGCGCGGGGTGAGTCACGAGCTTGCATTGTCATCGCGCCATACTGGTCACTGAGTGTTTGCGTCGCATAGTCAATGATCTCAAAGTCTGCCTCTGGTCCAATAACCGCGGCCCCTGCCCCGTCGCCGATACTAAGTGAGTGTCCCTGCGTGTAATCCATATATTGTGTCCAATTTGAACCGCAGCAGACCAAAGCATGATCGCTCCAACCCATTGTAATCGCGTTGAAGGCTTCTAGCACACCTAGCAGGAAGGTGCTAAATTCATTATTGTGTGGCACAACTAACGTTCGCTCGGGCAGTTGCAGGCCGTTATGCACAACATAGAGGCTATTTGGCGTGTAGTATTCCGGGACTGAGGCGTATCCATAGAGCCGATCAATCGCTTCCGGGGTGATATTGGCTTGTTTAAGCGCCAGACGAGACGCTTCAATCATGAGCGGCTCAATCCGTTCATCTTTATCCAGGTATCGCCTTTCCTTCATGCCGACGAAAAGGTCCTTCTCGGTAATTCCCTGTGCATTGGCCTGGGTAGTGATCTGTTGAAAAATAGGATCATCATTACCGCGTATGTATGGTGGCATGCAGTAGCCGCATCCTTTGATACCTATCCGTTTCTTGCGCTTTTTTGATCTAACGTGTGGCTTTCCCTTTGCTCCAAAATCATGTCTCATGGAGAGGGTACTTTTAAGATTCTCAATAATGTTCATCTGCAACTCATTCCGGCTTATGGCATTGGCCCACCGGGGTAAGGGGTGTGGGTGGAGAATGGCAATGCCGTTTTCCACCCACACCCCTTACCCCGAGACTCGCGTAGCGAGCCGAGGCAAGAACTGGAAATTCCTGATGAAACTGGCGGCTAGCACTGTCAAAGGCCTGAGACGAGAGGCCTTTAATTACACGAGCGCGCGCTCTTTTTGTTTTCCAAAGAAAGCTGTTAAGGTATCGGCGCGTTGTTGCAGGGAACGCGGCACCTCTTCAAGGTCTACCATTGCCTCAATAACGCAGGGGACTCTCGCGTCAATCGCCTGGCGGAGGCTATCTTCGAACTTGTCAAGGCTGGTGGTTCTCACCGCGGAGACCCCGGCAGCATTTGCAATGCCACTCACATTTAGTGGCTTGTCGAAGGTGGTCAGGTAGGATACGCCATTGAGCAACTTCTCCCCGTTATACACCATTCCGTGCCCACCGTTATTGAGGACCACCCAGATTACCGGAATGTTGTAATCCGCAGCTGTGTGTACCTCTATCCCATGCATGCCGAAGGCTCCGTCGCCAAGCAATGCCACAACAGGCTTATCGGGCGCGGCAATTTTGCCGCCGATGGAGGCAGCCACAGCATACCCCATGGAAGCTGTATTCGTCGCAAAAAACACCGTTCCAGGCCGCCTGGCCTCGTAAAACTGTCCCACCCAGCTCAGGCAGTTCCCGTTATCCACGAACAGCAGCGTATTATCTGGCAGTACTTCGTTCATTTTTGCCACAAGGGCCTGGGGCTTGAGGAGGGAGGCCTCACCCTGAAGCGTCTTCGCATTATAGTAGCGCGGGATCGTCTTCCGTAGCCGATCCAGAGCACTCACTGAGCCTCGGCTAGCTGGAACGAGTCCAGTGAGCGCCGCAGCAAGTACTTTGAGCACGGCCTTGGCATCGCCGACAATGCCGTGGTTAACAGGATAGATATTACCAATAGCCAGCGGATCGAGGTCGATTTGGATGATTGTACGATGAGAGAGGGCCAGGCGCGGGTCCCAGCCATTGGTTTGAAACTCACCCAGGCTGGTGCCAATGATCAGCAGCACATCAACATCTTCCGCATAGAGGTAGGTCTCTGCCAGGGGATGCCCGCCAAAGCCGAATACCCCTAAAGAGAGTGGATGCCGTTCTGGAAAGGCGCTCTTCCCTTTGAGCGTAGTCGCTACGGGAATTTGTAGGGTTTCGGCGACCCGTTGTAGTTGAGGCCACGCGCGCGAAACGCTGATACCATGTCCAGCAAATATGGCTGGTCTCTTCGCGTCCCTTAAAATTCTGGCAACCTTCTGAATAGCCGCGAGATCTCCGGTAGAGGTACTGCGTGTAAAAAAATGGGTTGTTGGCAGTCCATCATCGGGTGCAGGCTGTTTGACGATATCGGCAGGAAGATTTAAATGTACCGCCCCTGGCCGCCCGGTAAGTGCCGTTCGTATCATACGGCGGGCCATATGTTGCATTTGTTGGCTGTTTTGGAGCATGAGCGATAATTTTGTTGCCGAACGGTACATATCGACAACGTCCGCAGTCCGATTACCACTACTACTGTCTTGCAAGCCTCCTTTGCCAAAGACGCTGGTGGCTACCTGTGCGGTAAGTGCTAACACTGGGATGGAATCGCTATTGGCGCTGGCAATGCCAGTGAGGGCGTTTGTTGCCCCTGGTCCACTTGTGCCACAACAGACGCCCAGACCGCCCCGCACACGCGCGTAGCCCTCGGCCATAAAGGCTGCACCCTCCTCATGTTTGGCCAAAACAGGTTGGATATGTTGTCGTTCGGCGAGAGCTTCAAACAGGGGGACGAGTGGTCCCCCTGGAACACCGAAAATATGCTTTACTCCGATTTCCTCTAGGGCCTGTAGCAAGACATGGATGGCTGACGGCATTGAAGAGGTTTCCTTTCACTTGCGATAAACTATGAGTCCATATCAGGTGTATTGCTGGTCTGGCTCATTATGCTATTCCTCCAGGGCCTGAGTTGCGGCCAGTCGCCATGATTACTTTGAGGTGGCGGAACCCGGCTCCCTGGCTGGCTGGGATAAGCCGAAGCCTTACCGAGTGTGCGCCCCTGAAGAACCGCGATCATACGATCGAGTGATGTTCGTGTAGGCTGGAGTACGGGCATTTGTTTATCAACGTCCGCTTGTTGGATATTATTTACGGAAAAACTTATTGCTTCTTCCAACCGTTTTAATTCTCTCTCTGCTTGTACTGCCCTCTGAAAACGGATGAGCAAATTATTCAATGCCTGTGCAATCTGCCAGAGCACATTATCCTGCGTAAGAGGAGCACGCGCGTTGAAATTCCCATTGGCTACATAGACATGCGTTTGCAAGATTTGTTGGATGCCCGCTTCGAGGTCGCGCTTCTGGTCAGCCATTTCGTGTTCAAGTTTGGCGATCATCTCTGCCTGATTGGCGCGTGCAATGGCTTTCGTCGCACTTATCACCCACAAGTAGGTCACGCCTGCCACAAGGAACTGAACGGCGACGGGCCTTACCCAGATAGGCGCAAACTGCGTCTGTAAAACTGCTATTAGATGAGGGTCCTTTGGCGTTTGAAACACTAAGCTCCATGAGATAAAGCCGATGTTAAAGAGACCGACTGCGAAAACACTCGCGGGTGTGATTAAGGACACCGCCAGCAACTCACCGAAAACAAACAGCTCATACTGTTGCAGGCTTGGTTCGTCAAACGGTGTTGATGTTAATATCACGAGCATAAGTGCAAGCTCAAAAGCCACGGTCAGCAATACACCAGCCAGGGTTGGCTTCTGGGTTTTGTTGAGTATCAAAGCAATAATGCAGAAAGGCATCATTCCCAGATCCGCAACAATGACATAGTGGTTTGGGAGTGCTAAACAGCCTGGGATAAAAGCGGTGAAACTGATCAGAAGGCAGGCAACGATGACACTGATTAAGCGCGATTTGCGTATTGCCTCTCGCTGAACGACACTTGCGGTGACAGAGGCATCAGGAAGCGCAGTCAGGCTGTACCACCACTGAAACAGGCCTTTTGAGGGCGCATCCTGTTGTGTTTCTATAAGCTCGCCGGGAGACCATGGGTGATTCGATATAGTATTCATATGCTCCTCCTTGTCTTGATGCGATGGTGACGGTATTAACTCGTTGACTTTTCCTGTGCTCGCGCTTTAGCGCTTTGTCCCTTGGTTGCTTACCGCCTGTCACTTACTTCATGGCAGGCTCTAGTTAAAACTTTTACGTAAGAAGGTAATAGATAAGGATAGAGTAGAGTTTTTTACTCTATCTACTCAGTAGAAGTAAATGTATCATATTTATATGCACTAGTCTATTTTTAATGTGAATGATTTGTTAAAAGAGTAAATAGGTAAAGAGGATAAATGAAATGGTTTTAACTTGATAAACAATGCTTAACCGTACTACGTTTGTGTTTTATGGTTGAGTTATATGCACAAATATTACGTTTTTGTAATAGATATCACGGTTTATTTATAGCCTATTTGGGTATTAGTGATATAGCGTCGTTTAGATGGTGTTTCCAATTGATAAGCTGTAGAAACGGCTGCGATGTTTTGACAGAAAAGCCTATCCAGGCGAATGTGATCTTTAGAGAGGCTAAAAAAAGCGGAAATGTAGACAGGGGATGTCAGGAATACAGAGTATACTTCTCTCGATATATGCAAAAGTGAGAGGAGAGGCAGAAATGCATTTTGCTATCAATACACCTAATTTTGGCCTATATGGCGATGCCAGGCTGCTGGCCGAACTGGCCTATGAGGCCGAGGAGGCTGGCTGGGATGCCTTCTTTATCTGGGATCATATTGGGGCAAGCTGGGAGGTGCCGATGGCCGATCCCTGGATCGCTTTGACGGCGATGGCTATGCGCACACAGCGCATCAAGTTGGGACCCATCGTGACTCCCTTGCCGCGCCGCAGACCGTGGAAGGTGGCGCGGGAGGCGGTAACCCTTGACCAGCTCTCGGGTGGGCGCTTGATCCTGGGTGTGGGCATTGGCAGCGATTTTGGCCGGGAGTTTAGCTGCTTTGGCGAGTCGGGCGAAGACCGCCTGCATGGAGAGATGCTGGACGAGAGCCTGGAGGTGCTTACAAAGCTGTGGAGCGGCGAGACCTTTAGCTACACAGGGAAGCACTACCAGCTCACGGAGGCACGCTTCCTGCCCACGCCTGTGCAGCAGCCGCGCATCCCCATCTGGGTCGCGGGCGTCTGGCCCAACAAGAAGCCCTTTCGCCGCGCCGCGCGCTGGGATGGTGTCTGCCCCATTGCTGAGGGACGAGAACTGATACCCGAGGATTACCAGGAGCTAACGGCTTATCTCAAAACACAGCGTCAGGGTGTTGAACCCTTCGACGTGATCGCCGCTGGCCACACCACGGGTAGCGATCAAGCGCAGGATCGGGCAGTCATACAGCCATTCGCCGAAGCTGGCGTGACCTGGTGGCAGGAGGCCTTCGATTGGAACTACTCTCTTGAGCAGGTCCGCACGCGCATCCGCCTGGGACCGCCTACAACTGTTTGAGCATCTTCGCAGGATTTCCGCCAATGTCGTTGTTGGCGAGAATGTTCTATTAAAAATACATTCTCGCCTTGCCTGCAACCTCTTCCGCTGAGGTGTAGCGCCTCCACCACTGTTGCGAAAACGCTGCTCTTTCATGCCGCTTGATAGCCTGGACGAAAGAGCCAGTGCCAAAGACCAGAGATCGGAAGCGGATCGCATCCGGTAGATAGTCGAGTTCGGCTGGCGTCAGGCGGTAATGAAGGCAGTAGCCCTCGATGGCGGAGCGAATAAGTGTATCCTCTGTCTGAGAAGATGCGCTCGTTATGGGGTCCCAAGGGACCTTTCCATCACAGTTCGTCAGCAGGAAACCCACATCTATACTGGCTGACCCCATGCCCGCGCCCTCCCAATCTAGCAGTGTTGCCTGTCCAGGCGAGCTTAAAAGGGCATTCGCGGGATGACAATCGTTGTGAATCAGCGTTACGGGAAGATCGCTGCCATAGGTGATGGATGTGAGGGCTGTATCGAGCCATTGGTATTGCTTAAGGGCATCGTGCGGCACAGCATGCTCTATTGAGGTCAATTGCTGGCGGGCGAAGGCCAGTTCGCCCGCAGGAAGCATGCCTGCTTTGGGCGGGGTATAGGTAAGTG
Source organism: Ktedonobacter racemifer DSM 44963 (assembly GCF_000178855.1). Classification (GTDB taxonomy): domain Bacteria; phylum Chloroflexota; class Ktedonobacteria; order Ktedonobacterales; family Ktedonobacteraceae; genus Ktedonobacter; species Ktedonobacter racemifer. The sequence continues at coordinate 1,464,722 of NZ_ADVG01000003.1, forward strand.
CTGGCTTGAGAGCATGTAGCCGTCCCAGGGCCGTCCCTAGCAGCGCAAAGGACGTGGGTGAATAGTCCAGCGGTGTGCCTGTGAGATACGTTGTCATACAGAGCGCGCGATCCCCTACTGTGGTGAACATTGCTCCTTCAGTAGTTGGGATGACGCGCTCAGCGGGATAGCTTACCTCTTCAAAGAAGCGCAGGAACTGCCCTAGTTCGTTAAGCATAGCCTGGTCATGTGCAGGCGTCAGGCGAAGTATCCAGCTTGTTCCGTCTGTTAGCCCTACCTGGTAGATCAATTTGCCTGTTGGGCTTGGTAACTGCTGAAGCGTGTCGACCTGAACCTGGTAATACTGGTTGACAAGCTCAAGCAGTATGGCCTGATCAAGATTTTGCTGGCTATGTCTGTCAATCATGTGAATTAACTTTCTAGCCCTTTCTCTTTAGGAAATGTGTGCCGAACCCACTCTGCGGGCGGAAGCGAGCCATCGTAGTGGAGCACGTGTTCGTCTTCTGTTGGTGGGGCGAAATTGTCGACGACATGGGCGAAGTCCTCATCTCGTACGTCCGCTCGTGCCCTGATCTGGCGATTGGCTTGCCATCTGCGGCGGGCCTCAGATAGCGGGATATCTATGAAGATAACGCTGGCCTGGGCGTGGTGCTGCTCGGCTATATCTCGCAGGCGGTCACGCTGCTCCCTGGTGAAATTTGCCGATTCATCGATTACGTCTACGTCCTGGCTGAGATGCGTGGCGATGCGCCGGTAGGCTTCCTGGTAGGTTCGCTCCCACTCTTCTGCTGACATACCGGTCTCGTCGTTCCAGATGCCTCGCTCACCATTAATCTCATCGATTGAGACGCGTTTTATTCCTAACCAACTTTCAAGTTCCCTGGCAAGCGTGCTCTTTCCGGTAAAGGGGAAGCCGCATAGGGTATATAAAGTATTTAAATAAGGTTTTGTCATATCGCACTCTTTCTATGTATTTATTAGAACACAAAGCGATTCTATCAGCAAGCTGTCATTTTACCCATGGTTTTGCAGCTTGATGGGACCATAGTTTTGCAGAAAGTTGGAGGTGTTTGAGCTTGAGGGAAAAGGCGGCTACTGGCGATTTTGGGCCTTTGCATAGCTCACCGTTCTGGTCAATGAGCGAACGCGAGGTACTCGTGGACGGAACGCACCGAGGCCGAGCCTTCGCCAACAGCAGCTGCGACTCGCTTGATCGAGCCCGCCCGGACGTCGCCAACGGCGAACAATCCGGGATAGCTAGTCTCAAAGGGCAGCGGTCGCCGGCCCAATGCTTCCCATCGTTCGTCGAGGTGCTCTTCGCCTAGAGACCGGTCGGTGAGCACGAAACCGTGCTCATCGAGGGCCGCGCATCCTGTCAGCCAATCCGTGGCAGGATCTGCGCCGATGAAGGAGAACAAAGCACTGCACGGCAGCACGACATCGCCGCCAACAGTAGTGACCCGTATCGACGTGAGAGTCTGGTCACCCTCCAGACTGGCGATTTTGGTGTTGGTTCGTACGTTGATGCGAGCATCGGCCTCGATCCGGTCGACGAGGTAGCGCGACATGCTGGCGTTCAGGTCGTGGCCGCGGATGACGATGGTGATTGGGCTGCCAGCCGCAGCCAGGAACAGTGCAGCCTGACCAGCCGAGTTGCCCCCTCCTGCGACCACGACCGGCGACCCGGCGCAGAGGCGGGCTTCCATCTCGGTGGCCGCGTAGTACACGCCGTTGCCTTCAAAGTCTGCGAGACGGGTAGCATCGAGTCGCCGGTAGCGGACCCCGCTGGCGACGATCACAGCGCGACATGCAACATCAGTCCCATCCGAAAGGCGGACCACGAGATGCCCGGCCTCTTCACGCAGCGACGAGGCCAGACACGGGCTTGTGAGGTGGGCGCCGAACTTCTCAGCTTGCACAAAGGCCCGCTGGGTGAGGTCGCCTCCGGAAATCCCGGTCGGGAACCCGAGGTAGTTCTCGATGAGCGAGCTGGTCCCTGCTTGGCCCCCAACGACGGCCATCTCGACGACCAGGGTTCGCAGTCCCTCGGAGGCGCCATAGACAGCCGCCGCCAGACCGGCTGGCCCCGCACCGACTACGACGAGATCGAAACAACGCTCGGGAAGGCTGTTGATGGTCAAGCCGAGGTACTCCGCCAGCCCTCCAGGGGTCGGGCGACGCAAGACTGAACCGGAGGCGATCACGACTGGCAACTCGCCCGGGGTGACGGAGAACTCGCGCAGGAGGCGGTCGACGGCAGCATCGCGGTCCGGGTCCAGCCACTCATGGGGGATGCGGTTGCGGGCCAGGAACTCGCGGATCCGGAGTGACTCGGGCGAGAACCGGGAACCCACGACGCGGATGGCACCTGATGCGCCGCTCAGCAGTATAGACCTGCGGACGAGAAAGGCGGCGAGAATCGTGTCACTGAGGCCGGGGTTCGTCGCGATCACATGTTGCAGCGCGGCCCTCGGTACGACGATGACCTCGCCGGGCTGAGTGACGCGGGCCGACAGATACACCCGCTGGCCGGTCAGCAAGTTCAGCTCGCCCAGAAATCGACCAGGACCGTGGCGAGCGACGATCCGCTCCTCACCGTCGGAACGGACCACGATCTCGACAGTTCCCGAGAGAATCACGTAGAAGTCGTAGGTGGTGTCCCCTTCCCGATAGAGGTACTCGCCCGCAGCCACCGATTGTCGGGTCCCGAGCGCCCCAAGAATGGCAAGTTCGGAGTCATCGAGTGTGGGAGACGCGACAGAGTCATCGGCCAGCGGCGGACGGTAGCTCATTGCTTCGACCTCCTTGACAGTGGTCCTGCGAGCTCGCAGGGACCACCAGATATATTCCCTGTGTCATCGTCCTCTTTCCTTTTGCTTCTTCTAAGAAGCAGATGGTAATAAGGGAGAGCGCTTCTCCAGCGAGGGCAACGCAAGCGCCCCTTTCCTCATCCCTGCACGGTACAGGCCGCTCCATTCGCCTCCGATATGTAGCAGAACTGTTCCTTTACCAGAAGGGATTGACCTCTCTAGCAGCCAGGGATACTATAGCATAGTATTCTCTCACTTGATGAACCTCATCTTGATCGCAGGGAATGGGGGTTTTGATTTCGCTGGGGAGCGTGTTGATCGTGACATCGATCCCCAGTGCCCAACGCTGGCCATCGTTCAATCAGTTTGTTTTTCACGTCTTGCTTCTTCTCACACTGCTGCTTAACTCAACTCCATTGCTACCTGATCAATATAACACCAGACCCAGTCCTCTCCCGGTTCGTGAGATTGGATCAGCGGGTGACCCGTCGCGTGAAAATGCTTTGTCGCATGTTTATTTTTTGAACTATCACAGCAACCAACATGGCCACAAATCAAGCAGAGACGCAGGTGAACCCAGGTGTCCCCGGTTTTCAGACAGTCTTCGCAACCATTGGCGGATGGAGTAACCTCTTGAATCTGGTCCAGATGGGTACAAACCCTGGCCATAAATCTTTTCCTTTCTCATCAAAAACGGTCTGCTTCTACTCTCAAGAATGCCCTTCCCGCTTGAGCTAAAACTCCTCTTGGATCAGATGTCATTTTTCAAATGTCTCAATCCAGGCTTGCCTGACGAACGCCCGCTTCCCATGTCCCTCAGCCTTCCAGGAGACGGGCCTGTTCAGCTTCTGTGAGCAATGGCAGATATTCCTGATGGCGTCGAATGTAAGAGGCAACAAAGGGGCATAAAGGAACAACTGTGAGATGCTGCGCGAGTGCATTTTCAAGTGCAAAAGACGCAAGCTGGCTCGCGATTCCTCGTCCTTCCAGAGCAGGCGGCACGCCTGTGTGAAGAAAGACAATACGTCCCGCCTGCTGCTTATAGGTCAGGACCGCAAGCTGTTCGTTAATCTTCACTTCATAGCGATGTTCGTCTCTATTGTTGGTCACAATAGGAACTGGATCGGTTGTGCTCATTTTTCCTCCTCAGAAGAGCCTGATTGCGTGTCTGCGAGAGATCCTCAGTCTATCACAAAGACCAAACTCCGTGTGCAAGTTGATCACGCTGCCACGACAGCAGCAAGCTGAAGAGGGTCGTGGCCCTCAAACTGATTGAAGAGAATGCAAAGGGTATGCATGAGTATGTGCTTTCTATTGTAAGCGTGGAATAGAATGAGCGTCAACTGGCGAAAAAGATCGCCATAATCGTGGAATGCTCTATGGTCAACGTAGAAAGTTGAATTAGGTCATTTATCGAAAAAAAGCTCGAGACCGAAGAAAAAGAGGGCATTTGAAAGATGAATTGCTCGTAACATCTCAGAGCCAGCAGGTACCTGCATCCCATCGGACATCTCAAAGTGGGCAAACGGAACACTTTTGAAACTCCAGGCATAAATATGCACACCGAGCTTCTGTCTCAAGGTTTGAGCCCCATCCATAGCCCCCGTGTGTCCACGGGTAATCAAAATACGACGAATTCCTCCACGGGATTCGGCCGCATGAATAATGGCCTCAAGATGCGCGAGATCGGCAACCGTAGGATCAATAACAGAGGCACCTTCAATGCCACTCCCTACGATGATCGTATTCGTGCCAGAACCAGACCTATCTGGCGACGATACAATGGTATAGATACCAGTCATGTTCTCTTCCTTAGCAGTGAGCCCTTCGAGGGTCATCCCAAAAGGCACGCCCTCGGCAATGCGACGCCGCAGACGCTGGTTAAGCGTCTAGCGCTGGAGCCTGCTGCGGTACAGATCAGGTTTTGCTGCCAACGTGTGAGCGATTGCCAGGCCACGTGCAAGCACCTGATCATGTGGGAGCACCTCGGTCACCACTCCCCATCGTTCAGCTGTCCGTGCATCAATGGTTTCGCCGCTCCACAGGAGCCACTTCGCTCGCGTTGGGCCGACCACCTCTTCCCAAACAACCTGGAGACCGTCACCAGCGGTGATGCCAAATGCAGGATGTGGGAAGTCACCCTTTTCCCTTTCTCACATGTTTCTCTCGTATAGCATCTATGAAATGCGGCAATGCAAGCTTTCCACCTGCTTATTAGATGGCGATTCGCCCTCCATCAACGGGAATGGTTGCCCCGTGGACAAAGTCCGCCTCATCGCTGGCAAGGTACACCGCAGCGGCGGCAATTTCGGAAGCCTGGGCCACTCTCTTGGCCGGGAGGGCAGTCGCTAATTGATGAAGTCCTTCCACCATGCCCTCAGTGGCGGGTGTATACGTCGGGCCTGGAGCGATCGCATTGACATTGACCCCTCTGGGTCCAAGCTCAGTGGCCCAGGACTTGGTCAACAGCGTCAGGGCCGCTTTCGTTGAGCCATAGAGCGACATCGTTGGTTCCCCAACGTGGGCTACCATGGTCGTAATGTTGATGATCTTGCCTGACCCACGCTCCGCCATCTGGGGAGCTAAGGCAGCGGTCAGAAAAAATGGTCCTTTCACATTGATCGCGTAGGTAGTGTCAAAGGTAGCTTCATCTACCTGCTCCAGGGGAGCAAAGGGGAAGATCCCTGCATTATTCACCAGAATATCGATCGACCCGAACACGGTGGTCGCCTCTTTGGCTAAGCGTCGTACCCCCTCGATTGACTCCTGATCGGCGGCAAGGAAAGTTGCCTGCCCCCCTTTGGCTCGAATGGCATCCACTACCGCTTGTCCACGCTGCGCGTTTCGACCATTGACCACCACGCGTGCCCCTTCCCGCGCGAAGGCTTCTGCAATCGCTTGCCCAATCCCCGAGGTGCTTCCCGTGACCAGTGCCGTTTTTCCTTGTAATCGCATCTATAGCTCCTTTTTCAATATATTGCTTCTCTTCACAAAGGGAGAACCATCCCCGTTTCCGGGGCTTTTTCTCCTCTCAAAAACACGCGTGCCAATCGTTTTTCCTGGCCTCAAGGTGCCCTAAGACCATCGCCGTTGATAGCCTTCTCAAGCGTATGTGCGCTCCTTCTTACAAGCGTATCTCCCTTGGGAAAGGCTCCCATGCCTTGATTGGTCACGCGTGTTTCTGTCTTGCGTCAGTGTAGTAGACTGTATATGCTTTGACAAGTACGCACAAAAATGTGGTGTAGTCACAGAAAAGTAACTGGAACGAACGAGGAAACAGGCATGCGAGAACCCATCTACACGAGAAATTATCAATGCTTGATGGAAGCTACCGCTGATGTGATCGGGGGAAAATGGAAAAGCCTCATTGTGTACTATCTGCTGGAAACCCCTCGACGCTTCAACGAACTCAAACGGCTCTTACCTGACATTTCGCAGCGCATCCTGACGCAACAACTGCGGGAACTGGAGACCGATGGCATCATCCATCGGGAGATCTATAAAGAAATTCCCCCGAAAGTCGAGTACTCGTTAACGGAGGTGGGAACCAGCTTACAACAGATTATCCTCCCGATGCTCGCGTGGGGAGAGCACTACGTGGAGCATTTTGAGAAAACAAGACCATGGTGTAAACGTTGGGGATTGGAGCAGACAGGGGAGATTGAGCACCTGGAAGAGGAAGAAATGCAGCGGTGATGGGGCTCTGACGGTTTTCCTGGTGAACCTCCCGCATGGCGTTTCAATGCGGGAGATTCACCAGGATCACGGTAGGATTCTATTAGACCCTCAGAGACCACCTTTGCCATCATACCTCTCTAGCGGAAAATGGTGGGAGGACGTGCTTCGAGACGCGCTCCAGATGGGCCATTACCGCTTCATGTGAGACGCCGGGCAGATGGGACCAAAAGCAGATCTCCGTCAGAGGGGCGCTCGCCTGCATCGGCTGGATCATGTTGACCATCTTCTCCGGCGTATCGATCAGCAGGCCAGTACGCCGCAAGGTATGAGGATCAATGTTGGGCGGTTGTGGGTGTCCGGCATCCGTTCCCATCCGGGCGTACACCCCAGCTTGATACGCCAGCGCAGGAGCAAGGATCGTTTCCCAATCGCGCTCAGGATCATCGCTCACCCACATCCGCATACTGGCAACCACGGGCGGCGAACTCATGCTGCACATAGCCTAATCCCACCCCAGGGTCAGACGCCCCTCACTCAACACATCCAGGACTGCCGCTTCTTCCGCGAGCAGTCGTAAAGACCATGGTATTAATGACACAAGCGCGTAATAATACATCGTCCATTTGAACGATGCGCCTGCCTTGACGCCTTTTGTATACTATTGGGCACAGTGCTAAAAGGGGGCTGTCAGAAAATGAATCGTGTAGATCGATTAACCGCTATGCTTTTGTATTTGCAGGGAGGTAAACGAACGGCCGGGGAGATTGCTCGGCGTTTTGAGGTATCCAGGCGTACTATTTTACGCGATATCGACGCCCTGGGGGAGATGGGAATCCCGATTGTGGCGGAACTAGGCTCTACTGGCGGCTACTCCCTACCACCTGATTACTCTCTGCCCCCACTGGCTCTGACTCTGCACGAAGCCCTTCTCTTGCGCCTGGCCCTGAGCAGCCTTTCGCAGTTGGGTGATGTGCCTTTTAAGGGAGAACGCGAGTCGTTGCTGCTCAAGATCCAAACTCTGCTCCCTCGTCATGAGCGCGTAAACCTTGAGCAGTTGCAGCAAGCAGTTTCACTTGATGTGCCATCCTCGCGCTCCTATCCTACGCCATTTCTCGACCGGCTACTGAAAAGCGCCCAGGAAGAGTGCTGGGTCTCCGTGAGCTATTGCTCTGAGAAGGGTGTCTCACAACAAACGCTCCTGCCATTGCGCTTGCGCACCACGGCGGGACTCTGGTACTGCGAGGCGTACTCATATGAGCGCCAGGCAACGCGTGTGTACCGCGTGGATCGCTTTCTAGAGGTGAAGGCAGCCATGGAACCTCCCGAGTTGGAACGCCCGGCCACTCCCATTCTGCATGTTGATTCCTCCTATCCAGAGGTACATATTTTCCTGACAGCCCGTGGTATGCTACGGCTAGAGCATGAGCCACACCTGGGACCGCGTCTGCAGAGAACTGAGGCAGGGGATGGATGGCTTCGCCTGCAACTGCGCCCGGAGGAGTATGACTGGCTTGTGAGTATTGTTCTGGGCCTGGGAACAGATGCCAAGGTGCTTGCGCCAGAGGAACTGCGCCTACGAGTGCAACAAGTGGTGCACGAAATTGCCCATAACTACGCCGAATTGTGACATAAGGGTGTCACCATTCATTGCGTATACTTCCCTATATAGATGACCTCGAGAGAGCGATAGAAGACATCTACATCTTCTCGTCCTCTCTATAAGGGGGTCTGGTATTGATGATTTTGTCACCAATGAAGAATAGATGAGATCAGGAAAGGAAAAAGTTATGGCCAATTATTCAATCGCTCATATTGAGATTCCCGCAGTCGATGCCAGCCAGGCAGGCATGTTTTATAGTGAGGTCTTTGGCTGGAACATTCAGACCAATACGGCCCATAACTATGTGACATTCCAGGCGGAGGGTGGCCTGCGCGGAGGTTTTCAAGGACCCCACGAGAAGGCATATCAACCCGGTAGACTCCTGGTTTACCTGGCGACCGACGATATCGATGCCGCTCTCGCCGAGATAGAGGCGCATGGAGGCAAAACCATCGTCCCCAAGACAGTGATTCCCAATATTCTTGAATGGGCCATTTTTGCCGATCCAGCCGGCAATCAAGTCGGCCTCTCTCGCCGCTACAATAGCTAGCTGATGGGGCACCTCGGCTTCACACGAATTTCTTCGTGTGAAGCCGAGGCTCAAGCATTGCGGCTATTAGCGGCCCCCACCAATCTCCAGGATGGTCCCTGTTGTGTAAGAGGCTGCCGAAGAAAGCAGCCAGAGAACGCCTTCAGCCACTTCATTTGCAGTGCCTGCCCGCTGCATAGGAACGGATGGACCTAATTTCTCCAGGCGATCAGGCGCGCCACTTGCTGCATGCAGATCGGTCTCAATCAGTCCAGGAGCGACGGCATTGACACGAATACCCTCATGGGCGACCTCACGCGCCAGGCCGATGGTGAAGCTATCAATCGCTCCCTTGGATGCGGCGTAATGGACCCATTCGCCAGCGCCACCCCGGCGCGCGGCGAGAGAGGAAATATTAACAATGGCTCCGCCTGTGCCACCATGGTGCAGTGACATCCTCCGCACGGCTTCTCGCGCGCACAGGATCGTCCCAACGACGTTGACCGCAAGTACCCGAGTAAGAACCTCTGCACTTACCTCTTCGACGCGAGCAAAGCCACCTGTAATCCCGGCGTTGTTTACAAGTCCCTGGAGTGGCCCCAATTCTTGCGTTGCTGTCTCAAAGAGGCGCATGACATCCTCTTCACGAGCGACATCCCCTTGAACGGCAGTGGCTCGACCGCCAGCGGCAACAATATGCGAAACGACCTCCTGGGCAGCGGCCTCATCGCTGGTAAAGTTCACAGCAACGGGATATCCATAGCCTCCGGCGAGTCTGGCAATGGCAGCCCCAATCCCACGGCTTGCCCCCGTCACGATGATGGACCCCAACTTCTGTTCTGAAACCATAATTGTTTCGCTCTTTCTATTTCTTTTTTTTCTTACCATACCTTCCTTGTCAAGATGAGCACAGGGAAGCGATGCTCAACCTTGCTTGACATTCCAGTTATGCAGGATATATGCTCCGGATAATCGGGAAAAAGGGTAGTATTATGAACTGGAGGTCTGTATGAAAACGGAGGAATTGGTTCCGACGGCGTTGGAAGCGCGGGTGCTGCGTATGTTGCGCGTGCTGGCGAATCCGGCGCGTTTTCGGATTGTTGCCTTGCTAGCTGAGCGTAAAGATTGTACCTCGGCGCAACTTGCCGAGATCCTGCCGCTCGCGCAGTCCAGCCTCTTTGATCATCTCGCGCTTCTACGTGAGGCCGAAATTGTGCAGGTCAGCAGTGATGGGCCTAACCGCTATTACTGTTTGGACCCGGCAACGCTCGACTTTCTGGGGGCCTATCTTGGAGGCCTGGGCCAGAGGTCGCGTTCATGGACGGAACTGGTAAAGAAGTCTCTGGAGGAGCAGCATATGGAGATTCGTGAGGCCACGCGTGAGGATGCGACAGCTATCGCAAGTATTTATAATCAGGGCATAGAGGATCGCTCAGCTACGCTGGAGACGCAACTGCGCACGCCTGAGGAGCGGGCCGAATGGTTGAACTCGCGCACGCATCGCCATCCCGTGCTGGTCGCGGTGGATGCGGCGGGCGCTGTGGTGGGCTGGGGATCGCTGAATGCCTTTAACCCGCGACCAGCTTACGATCATGTGGTAGACTTCTCCGTCTATGTCGCGCGCGAGCAGCGGGGGCGCGGCATTGGCGACGCCCTGCTGAGCGCCCTGGAGGTACGTGCGCGCACGCTGGGCTATCACAAGATGGTGCTGGCGGCCTTCCCAAGCAACGCGCCAGGGATGCGCTTATATGAGCGCCATGAATTTCGTAAGGTAGGCGTCTATCACGAGCAGGGGCTGCTCGATGGGCAGTGGGTCGATGTCGTCCTCATGGAGAAACTCTTAAAATAACCATTTGGTGTTCCACCTCGCGCCTGCGGTGATCGTTCTGAGTGGTGATATGATGCGCCCTGGCAGCTGCGGCTGTCAGGGCGCATCATATCGCCACTCAGAATAAATTGCATCTTTTTTATGCGGCTATTTGCTCACTTTGTTTGGCCTGGAAGGCGTGAAACAGCGAATAGATGGCTGTGCCAGTGGTTGCCACCATGACCAGTAACAGGAGAATATGGCGTGCCGCGTATGCCATTTCGTCGCCAGGGGCCGTAGAGACATTGAAGATCGTTGGGAGGGTGGCAATGAGTAGCGTCACAAAGCCACTCAGCATTGCCACAGTAAGTACTAGCGCAACATAGAGGGCGTAATGTGTAATTCGGCGGCTGGGTTCCATGCGCTTAATGGTAGAGACAATGAATGCTACGCTTAACCCCATGCAGATCGCGAAAGCAATCAATACACCCCAGGTAGAGTCTAATACCGGAATGCTACCTCTAAAGCCAGCTATATAGAGTAGGAACGGAAAGGCTACAGGTATCGTCACCGCGAGGATTGGACTCACAAGGGCCAGCAGGCAAAGGAGCAGGGCGCGTAGATTTTTCCCTTTCAAAGCTCGCCAGCAGGCTGCGAGGAGCAGCGGAAGACCACCAAGCAGGATAAGTATGGGCAGAGTGTATAAGTTAGCAGCGATAAACTTCGACAATATAGGCGAAGTAGGGTCTAAAATGGTAGATAAATTGTAAGGGAAAAGCGCCTTCATCTGAGTCTGCTCTCCTACTATGTTTGCATGAGCTTGCTCTACTAGCCAGGCTATAAAGAAGAAGATGGCCGAGGTATAGAGCGCGAGTTCGTTGGCGCGCAATTTTTGTAGCATTGTAGGGATCCTTCCTTGTATAAGAGATTGGTGAGTATAGGCATCAAAGAGATTGAATGAGAGATCACAGATAGTTTTTAGCGAGGGTGGTGAGTCCTCCAGAATTTGGAGCATCTCGTCGGCGTAGCGCTCGCGCCAGGAGGCCGGATAGAGTTTGATCAGCCTGCTGGCCCAGCGTTGATAAAGCGATGGGGTAGAAGTGTCATGCATCCTACAATATCCTCTTCTCTATATTCAGGACGTGGCGAGCCGTTGCAGGCCAGTGCTGACAACCTGTTTCATCGTTGAGAGTTGTTCGCGCAAGACAGTCGCGCCCAACTGTGTTATACGGTAGGGGCGCCTCCGCTCCTCCAGTTCCAGGGCCTCAATCCAGCCCTGATTCTCCAGGCGCGCAAGCGCGCCATAGAGCGTGCCCACCTCCAGGTGAGTGCCACAGAATTGCTCAATATCCTGTATCATGGCGTACCCATGTTTAGGGCCACTTGCCAGGCTGGACAGGATGAGGAGTGAGGGATCAGAGAAGCGCCCCAGATCCAACTTAGAGTTGCGCGTGATACGCATACTTGATTATCTCCTGACCATTACTTCGTATTACTTACTATGCATAGCTATATAGTAAAGCGAAGTATCGATTTTGTCAAGAGTGGCCTGCACCTTTCTTGCGTAATAGAAGAGATGCCGGTCGCTGAGTAAAACCCAGCGACCGGCATCTCTTCTATTACTCTCTGCGCTCTTGAACAGATCAGTTAGATGTTGCCATAAATTCCTGGCAGGCCATGGCTGCCAAGGGCGAGGGAGAGTTCTCCTCCGTGGTGGATTTCGTGTTCAAGGACGTGCCAAATAACCCACTGTCGTGAGACTGGGGGGAAGTATTCCCGTTCTTCTTCTTTCAGAGCGGCTGGCGGCTGGAAGACGTGCTCAAGGTCGGCGGGCGTCCAGCGGGTAAGGGCATCGGTAATCATGCGCCAGGTGGATTCAAGCCCGGCAACCAGTTCAGCGGCTGTAAGTGGGGGCTGCTCCACTTCATCCGCAGGGTCCCAGTGCGCGATGGGGGCCAGATCGGGACTTCCCTCACCCATCCAGACCTGGAACCACCAGACCCGGTTGGCTACTATATGTTGGGCTAGCATCCCAATCGTCCATTGATGCGACGGGGCGGGTAAAGCTAGCTGCTCGGATGAAAGCGGCGCGATAATTTCGACGAGGTTGCGCTGATAGGCTTCCCAGCCCTTGTAGAACGTAATAAGTGGGAGTGCTTGTTCCTTCATATGTATATGCTCCTTGCTTCTAGTGCTGCGCTGCCATGAGTGGTGGCCTGATAATCATAGCATCCAGGAGGGCCTAAAACTTCTTCCATCTTGCTCTTTCTCAGGAGTGTCTTCGCGCCTGAGGGGCCCAGGGGTAAGGGGTGTGGGTGGAAAATGGCATTGCCATTTTCCACCCACACCCCTTACCCCTGGGCGAGCGTAGCGAGCTGAGACAAGAACTGGTATGACCTGGCTCAACCAAATGTGGAAGAGCTAAAAAAGCAGAGATGTGTTAACATTTTTGCTAACAGAGCGATTAATAAAGCAGAAAAAGCAATGCTGAGGGAACACATGCGCCAGTTTCAACGGGAGATAGGTTTTGAGGACTCACCACTTGCGCTCCTATATGATCGTTACGCGCCCATCATCTTGATGTATATCGCGCGCTATATTTCTTCCAGGGAAGACGCCGATGACCTGTTACTGGACGTATTTGTCGCGGCACTGGAGAACCAGGTCTGGCTTACCTGGAGCGAGGGAGAGCAGCTTGCCTGGCTTCGTCGCATCGCCTACAACAAAGCTATCGATTATTATCGGCGTAACGCCCGTCATCCATCTGTGGCCCTGGAGCAGATCATCGTGACGCACTTTAGCGATGACGAGCGTTCACCAGAGCAGGTCGCGCTGCGTAATGAGGCGCACGCGGTGCTGCGTGCGCACCTCTCGAATCTCTCCGGCCTGCAACAGGAGATCGTGCGTTTGCGCTTTGGGCATGGCCTGCGCACGAAGGAGATCGCGCAACGCCTGAATAAAAGCGACGAGGTTATCCGGGTGACGCTCTCACGCGCCCTCAATCTCTTACGTAAGCTCTATCGTCGGCAGGAGGGAGTATAGTTATGGATCATCACGATGAAAAGTTTGCTCCTGAAACCGTCGATGAGCAGATTGAGTTGCACCTGCAACAGCTACCTATAGCCTCGCATACCTCACTAGATACGCGGATGCTCAAGGATTTGCAGCAAATAGCTGAGCAGGATGTCCAGCGGATCGCGCAGGTGAGAGCGCGTCTTGCCAGGTATGCTTTGGAGAATGGAGAGAAGCGTAAGCCTATAGACCTTCGAGAATATCAGGCGGAAACGGCTCCCCCCCTTCATTCAGGTTTTCAGCCTCGCAAACGAAAAGCGCCGGGTGCCAGGCGCCGCCTGGTGACAGTTTTAACTGGCCTGGTAGCTGTGCTGCTCCTCGCGAGCATGCTCACGGTTTTCGCGCGCGTCAAACCACAGCAGGAGCAGACCCATCCGAAGATCCAGCACCAGACATCAACAGTCGTTGCGAAGCCGGTCTTGCATGGGAGTAACGCCTTTCTCCTGGATGCGGATATGGGTACGGTTCTGGTAGACGTGAACGGTCATGCACGTGTGTCAGTGGCTCATTTCACTAAATATATGGTCGCCATAACCGCGCTTGAGAATGCCGATCCCAATCAAATGATCACCATAGATCAGGCGAGCCTGGACGCAGTCCCAAAGGGATTGAGTACGGCACAGCTAGTCGCAGGTGACCAGATCCCACTGCATGATCTGTTAAATGGACTACTCCTTCCATCAGGTAATGATGCCGCCGGGGTGATTGCACGCGCAGTGGGAGGTGACCCGCAAAACTTTGTCGCTATGATGAACGAAGAGGCACGTCAGCTACAGCTCAATGATACCCATTTTAACAGTCCCTATGCTATCAGCAGCGCGGACAACTACACCAGCGCCGCTGACCTCGCCAGCATGATGCGTTATGGTATGCAACTGGAAGTCTTTAGCGAAGATATCACTGGGACAATTTGGACACTGCAAGCGTCAGCATATAATCATGCCTATGTCTGGGAGAACGTCAATCTACCACAGGTAAACGAGCCAGGCGTTGAGTCTGGACATGATAAGGAAATTGGTTATCATGCCATTTTCACGCCCCAAAGCAATGGACATTTACTCATTGGAGTTGAGATTAACGCGCCATCGCCTGAGGCGCTGAACGCGGATGTCTCAACGATACTTCGTTCCGTTAAGCCATAAGCATTTCCCGTAGCATCCCCGCCCATGCAGGAGGGGCCTGGAGTGCTTATAAATCGCGCACCTACCAGGCCCCTCCTGCCGGGCGGGGGCGTTCCCTGGGAAGTGAGGGTAGGTGCGCGGTTTACAAGCACTACCCGATCTGCGAGGCGTGATAGTTGCCCATATTTTCTGGAAAACAGGAGAATTATGCCTAAGAAGCGTTTAACGTATGCATTTTATATGCTATTGATAAGCATGCTACTCAGCATTTTGAGCGCTTGTGCAAACAACATTAGCCTTGGTCAGCCTCAACCGCAAAATGGACCGATTCAGTTTTATGACATTCACAACCAGCTTATCTGCCAGTTGCATGGTCAGAATCCACAACTTGATTGTTTGCAACACAAAGACCTGTCGTCAGCCTATTTTGTTGATACGGCTGTAAGTGAGCTTGCCAGCGCGCTCCATGTAGATGTGGACCATCTGCCCGCGACTGCGCTGCATGTCGCGACCACGCTGGATCTCTCACTGGAGCAGCAGACATACCAGAAGGCACGGCAGTATCTCGCGACGATGTCCGCTACTCACAACATGCATAACGCCTCGGTCGTTGTCCTTGATCCTCATAGTGGCGGCATCCGCGCGCTGCTTGGCAACATGGATACGAGCTATGGGGGAAGTCAGGCTAATTTGACAACTCAGCCATTTATGGCGGGTTCAACCTTCAAACCTTTTATCTACGCGACGGCCTTCGAGCAGGGTATTAGCCCGGGCGAGGTGGTGTATGATGGCCCCTTTTCTGTAGCTACAGGAAACTCAAATGCCGGCACCTACTCACCTTCTAACTACGGCCAAAAATTTCATGGGTATATGTCATATCGAACCGCCTTACAGACCGAACTGAACATTCCGCCGCTCAAATTGTCTGTCAAGCTTGGACTTCAGACAGTGAGGAAGAAAGTGCAGGCGTTAGGGATAAAAATTGTGGGAGAGCCTTATTACTCCTGGGCTGTGGGGGCAGTTTCGCTGAACTTACTGGATGAAACATCAGCTTACGCTACAATGGCGAATAAAGGTATACACATGGATCCACACGCTATTGTAAAGGCTACCTCCTCTGACGGTCACGTGCTCTATCAAGATTCTACGCAAGGAACGCGTGCTTTGAGTCCTGAAGCCGCTTTTATGATCACGGATGCCCTGAGCGGCACAGCCAGTCAGGCCACGGAATTTGGTATATGTAATCCACTTGAACTGTATTCTACAAGTCACACACAATGCCAGGCTGGTAATGCTGGCCCTGTGCGACCTGCCGCGGTGATGGCAGGCTTGTCAGAGACCTTTCAGGATACCTCGACTATTGGCTATACACCTGACCTGGTCGTGGGTGCCTGGACAGGCAATAGCAATCATTCATTGATGGCCGGGATTACTGGCCTGGATGGGGCGGCACAGATCTGGCACGATACGATGCTGCTGGCGGAGGGGAATACACCTATGAAGGCTTTCCCCGCTCCACCCGCCGATGTTGTGAAAAAGACGGTCAGCTATCCCAAACTGACAACCACCGACTGGTATCAGACCCACTAGCTCTAAATTGTAGGGTCCATGCTGGCATGGACTCCGAGGCCCGTAGGCCGATACCCAGGCGCCGGAGGATCGCTTCGCTCGGAGTCCAAGCTAGCTTGGACCCTACAGGCCCACGGGATGCGCACCAATGTGTCTACTTGTCAACCCCTTGGGAGGAGGCGAGCCGTAGGCTCATCAAGCATCCTTGCGAGCTCGAGGCTTGGTGGATGCGCTGAAATGCCTGTTTCAGCCAGGAGCGTGGGGCAAGCGATCCCGAGAGCATCGACCCTTGACTGGGGTGGAAAGACTTGCAGAGCGAGAGCGAGCGGGAGATGGTGACGCTCTTCAATGCAGGACCCCGCTCGCTCTCGGCGCACAGAGCTCGCCCACCCCAGTCAAGGGCGGGATCGCCCACGCTCCTGGCTGGCAGGACCGCCACGGTATGGTTGGTCAACCACTCCCAGAGCCAAAAACGGCACAAGCTGCTCACCTGTCAAGGTGGGGTGAACCGTGCACATACCCATGCTGTCTCACCTTGACGGGGAAAAGCACCAAGATGAACCTCTCTGCTCATCCTCTCTGTTGGGTCGCTCGAAGCTGCTTCTGCCGCGCAGAGAGTCGCGAGCCGCGAGCCGTGGTAGTTGACCTGCTCGACCTCTTCACTCAAACCAAGCTGATCAAGATAGTCGTACAAGAGCAGGAGCCGGTCGCGTTTCTTGCCCGGGATAGTTCCCGTATGACTAATCCAGTTCAGCAATTTGCGGGTGATAGCCTCGACTTGTGCGTGGCAATCTGCTTCCTGCTGGCTGAGCACATGCCAGATGGTCACCAACAGCTTGCGGGCAATGGCCACGATCGCCTTTTGTTTGCCAATGCGTGCGGCTAAACGCTCAAACTGGGCTTGGAAGTCGGGGGTGATGTTCGACGGCAACCCAGGCTGCCTCAACCATGATTCCCCGCAGATCACTGCGTCCTTCCTTGGTGATACGACCGCCTCGATTGGTTTCCCCAGACTGGTGGACGCTTGCTCCCAAGCCGGCATAGCCCACGAGATGCTTGGCCGAGGGGAAGCGGGTGATCTCCCCAATAGCGGCCAGGATACGCATGGCGGAAAGGACTCCCAACCCAGGCAACTGTACGAGGAAAGGAACCTGTTTGACCCACGGATCACAGGTGGAAAGCCGACCGAGCTCTGCTTCGCTCTCCTGAATCAATGCTTCCAGGGTTTGGTACAAGCTCAGATCCTGTTGAACCCGGA
This sequence comes from Ktedonobacter racemifer DSM 44963, assembly GCF_000178855.1. Taxonomy (GTDB): domain Bacteria; phylum Chloroflexota; class Ktedonobacteria; order Ktedonobacterales; family Ktedonobacteraceae; genus Ktedonobacter; species Ktedonobacter racemifer. The sequence goes on from NZ_ADVG01000003.1 coordinate 1,482,166, forward strand.
GTTTCTCAGCAGGTGACAGATCCAAAGTCAACCACCATTCCCGTTGGTGGACAGCAAACGGCGTCCCTGGAGGCGGGTCGAGATTGTGCCGTTGCAACACGCTGTGCAGGCGATGAGCGGCCTGTGTTCGTTGCTTTACCAGTCGGTTGCGATGGGTCACCAAAGCGCGCAGTTCGCGCACTTCTTGCGGCGGCACCCACACGGCAGGAATGAGGTTGGCAGAAAGCCTACTGGCCAATTTAATCGTATCACGCGAGTCCGTCTTCACGCGCGCGGCAGCAATCAGCTTGACCGCTTGCGGATGAGCGACGACCACCTCTGCGACCAGAGGGTGTAATTGATCATACAGCAGCCACGCATTGGCCGTTGCTTCAAGCACGACCGCATCCGCGTGGGTGAAATGATCTTGAGCCCACTCAGCAAACGCTGCAAAGCCAAAGCGCCGAGGGGAGAGGACCACCTGTTGCTGGCTATCCACCGCACCAACCATCAGGTAATGGCGATGCGTATCCAATGCCACGAAACGCGTGGCGAGCGCATGAGAGAGTTCTGTCGTTGGCATCTCATGATCCTCCCATCTCCACACGACACAAACAATCCGGGTGGATGAGGTGCGTCATTCGGGCGTGTGGGAAATCACTCACCAATACGAGCTTGACCACCGTGGGTCATCGGAAGTCTCAGGTATTCGGGCGGGCGCGGCATCCAACGAGACGGGCTCACAGGTCCCATGCGCAAACCACGGTCAGCCCTGACACCACGCACCACGGCGGCGTCCCCTGAAGTCGAACACTGGTAGGGTAGCACGCGACGCACCCCATGACAACATCCTAACAACGAGGTGCTATGATACGTTACGTTAATGGGCGTGAGTGGTTGCCTTCTCCTTTTGTCCTCGATAGTGGTGATGTGCGCTTAATACATTGTGTTTCTCTGTTGTATGCTGCTCATTCAGATGAAAAAGAGTATGTTACCTTTCACAGAGATAACCGTCTTCACTCTGATAGGCATCTTGATACGCGGCTTCCGAATTGGCGTCAGCAGACAGTTTTCGCTACAGCACTCGCTCGGTCTTCTAGTGAGATTGGCAAGGAAGGAAGACAGAGGAGGGAGAAAGAATGAGCAGAGTGGGGTAAACAAAGGAAAAGAGAAACATGGAAGAGAGGAACAGTTGAGAGAAACGGACGCGTAGGCTAACCAGACCTCTTCTGCGTCCTGAGCATGGAACTCCTTTGCGGTCGCCAGGCCAATGCCACTAGTATCACCAGTAATCAGGGCAACTTTTCCAGCTAAACGCATCATGGCTTTTTCCTTAATTTTTGGCTTTTTGGCGAGGTGGTAATTTTTTTCTGGTCCGAGCGTTAATATATATGGATGTGTCTATATGGTGATGGTTGGTTGGTATGAGATAGGTGGTACGTTAGAAGCAGGCTCTATATTCCAATCAGCTAATAGAGCGTCGCGGGCGCTAAAAAAGTATATGAAGGAAAACGGATGAAACGTATTGCGCGGCATTTCGCGACCTATTACTTGATTTATATCGCCTGTATTATACATCTGCTGTTCTATATCTCTGTGAGCAAGACAGGCTGGTTCAATCTCTTTTTCAGCGGGGCCGCGCTGCATGAAGGGGCCAAGGGCATTGACTTCTACCAGGTTCCGCGTGGAGCCTGGGCCTTCTGGCATAATGGCTCGCTGACGGGCGAGCCGCTCTGGAATGGCTCGCAGTATGCGAAGGCGGAGTTCTCGCAGAATAATGTCTACCATCCCTTCTTTACCATCATTATTGGTACCTTTCTGATGCAGTTTGATCCCGCCTCTGCGCCCTATGTCTGGCTCTGGAGCAAACTGGTCATCACGGTGCTGGTCACGGGCTATTTCATCTGGAGCTTTCGTGGGAGTAAGCATCTGGGCTTTGCCGTCTTTATGTTGCTCGCCAACTTTAGCGTCTACCTGGAGCTGGCGGCTTGGCAGTTTCATTTCGTGCTCAATGTCTTCCTCTTGCTCTTTCTGATCAATCTCGTAAAAAATAGGTACGTGGTCTGGCGTGGTATCTGGTACTGGCTGAGTCTGCTTGTGAAGCCAATTGGCCTGCTCTTTATTCCATTTTTGTTTGCGAAGGGGAGATGGCGCACTATTATTGTTGGTGCTCTCTGTTTTGGCCTGGCAACCTGGATGTTATCTAGCATTGGAGGCTATTACATCGATAACCTCAAGGCGATGCTTTTTAGTCCAGGAGGCGCCGGGCCTAACCAGATTATCACCTTGAATGCGTTATTGCGGCATACCTCATTTACGCACTGGCCCGATATTGTCTATAAAATCATCCAGTATGGTGTGCTGGTTCTAACTATTTTCTGGGCCGCGTTTCGCTGTGTGCATAGGAGCAAGGCCATTTTTCTGGCGGTAGTCTATTATCTCTTCTTCTACGAGCTGACCTTTGAATACCACTGGAGCACGCTGGCTTATGTGCTTCCCATCTGTGTCGTCTGCTGCCCCGAGTTCCAGACGCGTTGGGCGAAGGCCTGCATGCTCCTGGTCTGCCTGCCAGACTGCTTTGCCCTCCTCAACGCCCTGCACATCGATGTTACCAACCAGGGCTACTGGGGGCTTATCCCAGGCGAGCAGGCCTGGCAGTTCATGGTCCTTAGCAAGCTCATTCCGGTCTTCCTGCTCTGCATCTGTGTGTTGATTCCCGACATCAAGCCCCTCTTCCGCCAGACGCGTGCCTTCTGGTCCGCCGTGCGCCGCGTCAACGAGCACCTCCAGGTCTTCGGCGCCGCAGAAGATGAAGATGAAGAGGAGGCGAAGGAGATCCACCTCGCGTTATAAATTATGTTAAACTGGGGCGGAGGTAAATTTAAATATGCAGAAACCCTGGCTGATTATTGTAAATGGTGTCCCTGGAGCAGGCAAGACCACGCTGGCGAAGCGCCTGGCGACCGATCTAAAACTGCCTGCTATTCATCGCGATGAAGTGGCGGAGAGAATATTTGATGCGCTAGACAGTCAGACCCATGGGCGCCCTCCCATGATCGGACCAGCGAGTTTTGAAATGATGTATTATTTTGCCAGCCTGCTCCTGGCAGCAGGCCAGTCCTTGATCATTGAGGGCTTTTTTCGTCACGCTGAGCTAGCGACCAGCGAGTTTTTGCAGATAAAGCAGTTTCACGATTTCTTGCCCTTGCAGATCCAGTGTAAGGCCAGGGGAGAGATAGTATTGGAGCGTTTCCTGGCTCGCATGGGGACGCCGGAGCGGCATATATACCATCGCGACAAGGCCTTTGTCGAAAACAACCAGGATGTCTTTACACAGGAGCGCCTTGCTGACCTCGCCCTCGGCGGGCCGGTAATTGATCTCGATATCACCAATGTACGTAACTACGATTATGACAGTTTGCTCCAGACTATTCAAGTAGCGCTAAATGCCACGCGATGATACTGCCCCGACGCTGCATTTGATGTATGACTTCCAGAAGCGTCTCTCTTTATAAGTAGCTCTGGTAACAAGAGAGAGGCATTTTCTATAAAGGAGTTTTACATATGCAGGCATCCTCATCTATAACAAATGATCCCCTCCTTCTTGGCTCTCAATATGAGTTAGGTGATCTGAGAGCTACCTATAAACCATCAACCACATGCATGATCATCGTGCTTGCAATATTTGTGGCAATGGGCGTTCTGGCGATACTTTTTAGCATGGCCTTTGCTTTTACTATGAATAGCTTTTTTCCACTGATCGTGACGGCCATTGGACTAATTTTTGTTATTTTTCCAGGTGTAGGTATTGTTCAAACCTATCGGAATCGTGTATTGCGTGTCTTTGTCTATGATGCTGGTCTGCTCTATCTGGGGCGCACATCTACCCAGGTTGTACGTTGGCAGAATATCCAGGTCGTGTGGCATAATGTGATTGTGCAGACCCATACATCGACCGATGGCGAGGGGCATACAAGTACATCAACAACATACAAGCATATCTATATACTGACCCTTAATGATGGGGTGACGCTTAAGCTTGATGAGACCTTTGCTAAACTGCGTGAACTGGGCAAAACAATCGAAGTCGAGACGGCTCCTCTTCTCTTCCCCATGGCCATGAGTACCTATCAGGCATATCAGACTGTACAATTTGGGCCGCTATCTCTCACTCCCCATGCTCTCTATCATAGGAATAATATGTTGCCCTGGAATGAGCTGAAGAGTATCAATATTGATGAAAGCCATGGCAGCATCGTTATTAAAAAGCATGGGAAGCTCTTTCGCTGGGCTTCTGTCAGTTTAGGCGATGTGCCAAACGTTGAGGTATTCAGGATGCTTGTACAGCATATTACTGGCACCAGGCCATGAGAAGGTGCAATGGTAAAGTGGCACAACGCTGCTAAAGCACGCGTCTACATATAATGATACGACGCTCCCGTATCATTATATGTAGACGCGTGCTTTAGCAGCGTCAACCGAGAGTACGAGATTAATTTTTTACGCCCCGCTGTCACATTCAAAGAGAAAGTGGTATTGTAGCATGACTCCGTTTGCTGATTCGTCAATTGCAGTGGTTCCTCCGAAGGAGGAAGAGGGCATATTGCCCGAACTGATAGAGCTGTTGAAAGATACTGTGGAATCGGGCGCCTCTGTGGGCTTTATCCCGCCTTTGGGCGAGGGCGAGGCGCGCCAGTACTGGCAGGGGGTCTTCCGCAATGTGAAGCAGGGGACACATATCTTGCTCGTGGCGCGTGAGGATGGACGCGTTGTTGGTAGCGTGCAGCTGGAACTGGCAACGAAGGCTAATGCTCTGCACCGAGCTGAGGTGCAGAAGCTCTTCGTCTTGCAGAGCCAGCGCCGTCGCGGCACGGGGCGCACCCTTATGCAGGCAATCGAGCAGGTGGCACGCGAGCATAAGCGTACTCTGCTCGTACTTGATACCCGTGAAGGCGATGTCGCTGAGAAGCTCTACCGCAAAATTGGCTATCAAGAGGTCGGCGTTATTCCCGCCTATGCCCTGAACGCGAACGGCGAACTGGACGGTACCATCATCTTCTATAAAACGCTCCTGCTCGCATAAGGCTTGAAATTTTCAAGGGCAGAATAAAAGGTCAGGTTATCTGGAAGCGCTGCTTCCAGATAACCTGACCTTTTATTCTGCCCTTGACTTTTAGCCTCCAAAGGTTATACGCTATGACTTGTTAAGCATGATGACTAAATTTGACTATTTGGTCATGGGAGAAAAAAGGAGATAGAGATTGCCGAGTTTAGATGAGAAGGAGCAGGAGAGAGGCGAGGAACGCTCACGACGCCAGGCGCGTGCGGATCGTATTCTAGATGCCGCGAAGGAACTGTTACAACGCTGGGGATACAAGAAGACGACAATTGACGATATCGCGAAACAGGCCAATGTGGCGAAGGGAACAATCTATCTGCACTGGAAGACACGTGAGGCACTCTTTGAGGCGCTGCTGGTACGTGAGTGGCTGTCCGTCCTCGCGGAACTCCGGCAGCGGCTTGCGAGCGATCCTACTGGGGTGATGCTCAGTTCTTTGACCAGGCACCTGGTTTTGATTGCCGTTGGCAATTCATTGTTTCGGGCTGTGCTGCTACGTGATACCGAGACGCTGGGCGACTTGATCCACTCCAGTGGAGGGCAAAATCTCGTACAAATCCGCCTGGGAACATCTATGCCATATCTGGAATTGTTACACGATAATGGCCTGTTGCGTACCGACATCGATATGGAGACGCAGATTAAGATGATCTCGGCTATCAATATCGGTTTCTTTGTCGCAGACAGGTTCTTGCCGCCAGGCTCTCACCTGGCGCCTGATGAACTGGCGGAGGCGCTCGCGCTAACTCTGCATCGTACCTTTGAACCGGAAGAGTCTCCTGCTCCCGAGGCCCTTGATAAGGCAATGCAAATCTTTAATCAATTACTGGACCAATTTGCCAACGCTATCCAACACCAATATAAGGAGATAGAATAGTCATGACAATTGCGATTGAAGTCGCTGGTCTGGTCAAAGCGTTTGGCCAGACGCGCGCGCTGAATGGACTTAATTTGTCCGTGCGTGCTGGTGAAGTGCATGGCTTCCTGGGTCCCAATGGAGCCGGAAAAACCACGACCCTGCGTATATTGCTCGGTCTGCTGCGTGCTAATGCTGGCTCAGTTCGGCTGCTCGACGGAGACCCGTGGGAGGATGCTATCAAGCTGCATCGCCGTCTCGCCTATGTGCCCGGGGATGTCACGCTGTGGCCCAACTTCTCTGGTGGTGAGATAATTGATCTGCTTGGCCGCTTGAGAGGTGGACTTAATCCTCAACGCCGTGCGGAACTACTGGAGCGATTTGAGCTTGATCCAAGGAAAAAGGCTCGTACTTACTCGAAAGGGAATCGGCAGAAGGTTGCCCTGGTCGCGGCGCTGGCTTCCGATGTGGAGCTTCTCATTTTGGATGAGCCAACTTCCGGTCTCGACCCACTGATGGAGGCCGTGTTCCGTGATTGCATCGCGGAGGAGCGCCGGAAAGGGCGTACTGTCTTGCTCTCCAGTCACATTCTCGACGAGGTGGAAGCCCTCTGCGACCGGGTTAGCATCATTCGCAATGGTCAAACGGTGGAGAGTGGGGCGCTGTCCGAACTACGCCACCTCACACGAACCTCACTCAGAGCTGAACTGGCGACGGCCCCATCCGGGTTGGCCGAGTTGCCCGGCGTGCATGACTTGCGGGTCGAGGGGAGCCAGGTGCGCTGCGAGGTAGATACCGCTGAGCTGAACGATGTGCTGCGCTACCTTACCTCGGTTGGCCTGCGAAGCCTGGTAAGCCAGCCACCGACCCTGGAGGAATTGTTCTTGAGACATTACCAGACGCAGGAATCGGCGGACAATGGTTCGCGTAGCAGGTCCGTGGAGATATCTAAATGAAGACACTTGTTGGCACCGGCTCGCTGATCCGCTTGATCTTGCGGCGGGACCGGCTCATACTACTCATCTGGATCGTGGCGTTGGCAGCACTCACGGTTGGAGTCGCGGCAGCCTTACCCAAAACGTATCCCACCGTTGAGGCGCGCCAGGCATTCACCAACGAGACGACAAACAATCCAACGGAGATCATAATGATAGGACCCGTGTTTGACCCATCCATTGGCGGCCTTACAGCGTGGCGAACACGAGGCTGGGGCTTGCTTGGATTAGGCCTGGCAAGCCTGCTTACGGTCATTCGTCATACTCGCACTGAAGAGGAATCTGGCCGACGTGAACTATTGGGTTCGACTGTGGTTGGTCGGCACTCGGCCTTATCGGCCAGCCTGATCGTGACGCTTGCCGCTAACCTGATGGTGGCCGCTCTTATCGCCTGTGGATTGTTTGGCCTGGGTCTTCCAGCCTCCGGATCTATCGCGCTTGGATTATCGTTCGCCGCCGCCGGGTGGATTTTCGCCGCGCTGGCAGGCGTCATAGTTCAGTTGACGACAAGTGCTGGAACAGCCAGGGGAATCGCGGGTGCCTTTCTGGCCCTGTTCTATGTGTTGCGTGCCTTAAGCGATATGCCTGGCGCCTCCTGGCTGGTGTGGCTGTCGCCATTCAGTTGGGCTGAGGGGGTGAGGCCCTTCGCTCACGAATCCTGGGGCTTATTCGCACCTATGATTGGCCTTGTCATCATACTCATTGCTGTGGCCTATGTACTTGCCTCACGACGCGACCTTGGCGCTGGCTTACTGCCATCACGGCTCGCCTCTGCTACGGCCTCACCAGGCTTGCGGAACGCCCCTGCTCTGACCTGGCGACTACACCGGGGGACGCTACTTATCTGGGTTATCGCCTTTGCCGGGTTTGGTGCGGCTCTAGGTGGTGTTGCTCAGGGCGCGACAGAGCAGTTGAACGCCAGTAGCCAGCTCAACGCGCTGATTACTAATGTGGGCACTAACGCGCGCCCGGTCGATGGCTTTTTTGCCCTGATCATCTATCTACTGACCCAGGCACTCTCAGTGTACGCGATCCAGACCACGTTACGATTGCGCTCTGAGGAGACGGCAACGCATGCTGATCTTGTCCTGGCCACCCCAGTTAGTCGTGTACAGTGGGTAACCAGTCACCTGCTTCTGGCGTTTGCTGGTCCAGCGGTCGTATTGGGCGCGCTTGGCCTGGCGATGGGCCTTGTATATGGAATGAGCACGGGCAACCTGGCTTATGAGCTTCCTCGCCTCTTGCTTGCCACACTCGTACGGCTGCCATCAGTCTGGGTGCTGGTTGGAATTACGATGGCCTTATATGGCTTCTGGCCTCGCGTGGCAGGGTTCCTGAGTTGGGTTATACTGGCGGGATTCCTGGCCCTGGAACTACCTGTCGAGCTGCATTTAGCAAGCTCATTCTTATTGATCATTTCGCCGTTTGTCTACGCTCCCCGCCTGCCAGCCGCGCAACTGAGCATCGCGCCTCTCGTCGGCCTGGTCTGTGTAACCGCGATACTCACCCTCGCCGGGTTGCTCGGCTTCCAGCGCCGGGATGTTAGATGAATAGCCTATGGGCGTGGACCGACGCGTGCTTTAGCAGCGTCAGAAGCCTACTTCTTGTCCAGGCTTTTATTGATCTGTTTGACGATGCCGGGACCTTCGTAGATGAAGCTGGTATAGATCTGGATCAGGCTGGCGCCCGCGTCAAACATACTCCTGGCGTCGTCTGGACCGAAGATGCCGCCGACGCCGATGACTGGAATCTTACCGTCTAGCGTCTGGCAGAGGTAGCGCACGATCTCCAGGGAGCGTGTGTGCAGTGGACGCCCGCTCAGTCCGCCAGCCTCGCTGGTGCTGCGCGTCAGGCCCTCGCGCGCGAGGGTGGTGTTGGTGGCGATGATGCCCCGAATGCCACGCGCCAGGCAGACTTCAATGACGTCGTCGATCTGCTCCTGGGTGAGGTCGGGCGCGATCTTGACCAGGACTGGCTTCGGTGTTGTTCCCTTCTCTGATGAGATGCCCTGTGTCTCCTGGACGACGGCGTGGAGCAGGCGATCCAGTGGCTCTTTATCCTGGAGCTTGCGCAGGCCGGGCGTGTTGGGTGAACTGACGTTGACGGTGAAGAAGTTGGAGAAGTCGTGCAGTTTGCGTAGGGAGTAGAGATAGTCTTCAATGGCCTCCTCTTGAGGCGTAACCTTAGATTTGCCGATGCTCCAGCCAATGGGAATCGAGGGACGAGGAAGTCGGGAGAGTCGCTTGGCAACGGCGTCGGCTCCATCATTAGGAAAACCCATGCGGTTGATGAGGGCGTCGTTCTCTGAGAAGCGGAAGATGCGTGGCCGCTCATTGCCGGGCTGGGCATAGCGCGTGACCGTTCCAGCTTCGATAAAGCCAAAGCCCATCGCGGCCAGCGCCGGAAGCGCAATCCCATTTTTGTCTACGCCGCCCGCCAGGCCAACCGGATTGGGAAAATGTACGCCAAAGACATCGCGTGCCAGGCCGGGTGAGTTGTACGCGTTGGCTACCTCGATAGTCTTGAGCAGAGCTGGATAGTGAGAGATCCAGGCCAGGCGGTCCATCAACCAGTGGTGCGCGTCCTCCGGGTCACCAGCGGATAAACGATACATAACAGGGCGAATAAGGGATTTATATAGCATGAGCTCCTATCTCTCCAAACTCATCAAGCAATAGAGCAGCGTTTCAAGTATAATGGTAATTCAAGAAATGGGCAATAGGAGGTGAGTGTATGGGTTCTGTTTGCTAGCTGGAGGCCAGCAAACAGAACCCATACACTCACCTCAGGTATAGAAGGAGAGAGATGGGTATGTTGATTCGTCATGGGCTTGTGGCCTCGACATATGCGCCGACGCGGCTCGATATTCGTGTGCAGAATGAAAGTATTGTCCAGATTGCGCCCGAACTTACGCCTGAGCCGGGTGAGGATGTGATTGACGCCGAAGGCCTGCTGGTTCTGCCTGGTTTTATTGATACGCATGTGCATTTTCGTGATCCCGGCGCGACCCACAAAGAGGATTTTTATACGGGAACAATGGCCGCGCTGGCGGGCGGTGTGACTACTATTCTGGATATGCCCAATACACAACCGCCAACCGATAGTCTGCCGCATCTGACCGAAAAGGCCGCCATCGCTGGCTCCAAGGCCGTGGTCGATTATGGTTTCTACCTTGGCGCGACCGATACCAATATCGAAGAGGCCGCCACCATCGCGCGCGAGGTCGCGGCCATGAAGCTCTATATGGGTTCCTCCACTGGCTCGCTGTTAGTGACCGAGTTTTCTCCCATCTACCGCCATTTCTCGACCTTTCCCCTGGAGAAACCCATTGTTGTTCATGCTGAGGACGAGCAATCGCTCAAGTATTTTGGCGCGTTAGGCCTGCAAGACCATAACCAGGCGCGTCCCCCCGTCAGCGCGCAGATCGCTTTGAGCCGAGCTATTGCCATCGCTGAGAAGACCGGACGGCGTCTCCACGTTGCGCACACCACCACCCAGCGTGAGATGGAACTGATTCACGAGGCCAAGCAGAAGGGGGTACGCGTCACTTGCGAGGTCACGCCTCTGCACCTCTTCTTGAACGAGGAGGACCAGCATCGCCTGGGCAACTTTGGCAAGGTCAACCCACCCTTGAGAAGCAAAAGCGATCAGGCGGCGCTCTGGCGCTACTTCAACATCGTTGATACCATCGGTACCGATCACGCTCCCCATACCCGTGAAGAGAAGGAACAGCCGTACAGCAAGGCACCATCGGGTATGACGGGTGTGCAGACCATGCTTCCCCTGCTGCTCAATGCCGTAAGCCAGGGCAAAGTCAGCCTGGAGGCTGTCATTGAACGCTGCGTCGTCAACCCGGCGGAGATCTTTGGTCTCAAGACCAAGGGCGCGTTACAGGTGGGGAAGGATGCCGATATTGTCCTGGTCAATCCCGAAGAAGAGTACGTCATTAGCAACGAGCAGATTCTCTCGCGCTGTGGCTGGACTCCTTTCGCTGGAACGCATATCAAGGGCAAGATCCAGCGCGTCTTCGTGCGTGGTAACCTGGCTTATGACCAGGGGAGAGTGCTTGTCCAGCCTGGCAGCGGCAAACCAGTCGCTTACCAGGGATAGATGGGGGAGCGGGGTAAGATGTGAGGGATAGCTCTTCATATAAGGAGCTATCCCTCACACTTTATTTGCTCCTTGACACACGTCAATTCATGATATATATTTACCTCGCAACAAGGTCATCCCAAAAAGGGGTGGCCTGTTTTGTTTGGAAAAGACGGAAAAGAAGGCACTCCTGTTTTGACAGCAGGAGTGCCTTCTTGTTGTCACAAAAAAGCAAAGGAGCGTTTTGATGACCTCTAACCACGTTTCTATCGACACCCTACCAGCGGAAGAGGCCGCGAACTGGCTACAATCACACCTCACAACCTGGACAGCATATGCCTGCGCTCTGGCGCAACAGGGGAAGCTCAGCCCGGAAGATGCGGCGCGCCTCTTTATGCAGCCAGTGTCGCTCACGGCTGGAGAGCAAGCCGACGCGCAGGTACTTGAGCGCCAGGCCAGGCAGAGCGCCACAGTCATGGTCTTGATGCATGGTGCCAGCAATGTCTCTCTGGAACGTGAAGACGATAGCTGGCTGTTAAAAGCCGCTTTGGGCGTGCTACGCGATCACCTAGACTCCTGGCACGTAGAACTGGCCTTTTTTGCCCACTGGCTAAACGAACAGGCACGCCTCGTGGGCCTGGCGAAGGGCATCGATTATACGACCTGGCTTGAGGGCGATGTATTGCACATGCGCTTAAGCTTGCTGGAGGCTGGCCAGGTCTAAAAGTATGTTTGTCTGTAGAGCCGATGCTACTTTCGTACGCACCTACAGCCTGAATGAGGTGCGTACGAAAGTAGCACGCTTAATATCTGCTATATAGGTAAGGGAGCTGTGGCGTGAACATGGTACGTAAGCGCACTTGTAGCTCAGGCGAGGAATCGCCCCATTCGCGTAGGGCGAAGGTCTCGGGATCGTGTGTGCCATAGACCAGGGCGGTAAGGCCCTGAATAGTTAGCTGGCAGTCAGCCTGAGTGGTGGCGTTGACATGCAGAGTGCCGTCGATGCTGGCGAAATGGTAGGAGCCGTTGTTCCAGGGGCAGATGGGATCGCTGATGCGGGCGCTAAACTCTCCCGCTCCGCAGTTCAGGCCGCCTATGCCTGCCACCGTGATGATGCGTGCCATGGGGGCCTCTTCTGCCTGGATCATAGGGCGCAGGTCGGGGAGCCAGGTCTCGGGGAACTCCGTGGGTGGCAGGTGGAGCTTAACGTGTTTGACCTGGTCGATATGGCGGGCGAACCAGGCGAGTAGCAAGTATTTGCCGGGGCTATCGTCGTAGAAGAAGCAGGGAACCTCCATCTCTCTATCCTCCTCTTCACCTGTAATAGTGTAGAGCATCATCGCACGTGGCTCACCACCGATGGTTGCGGTTGCTTGCCAGGAGGTATGTCCATAGCTCTTGGCTGAGGGATCGAGGGCCATGCCGTGTGTTTGCTGGTGCTGATGAGCCAGGTAGGCTTTTTGCGTGCTGAATCCATCACTATTTGAGGTGAGCTCTACATGTCCCTTGAGCTCTTTGCGCAGGAGTGGCGCGAAGGACTCAGCGGGGATGCGTACCGTGCGTGTTTGGGGGAATGTCGTATAGCCAAGGCGGTCGTAGAAGGACTCGCGGAAAGGGTAGAGATTAGAGAAAGGAATGCCCGCCTCGTGCATGTGATGCATGAGCGCGTTAAGTATCTGTCGCGAGTATCCGTTGCGCCTCGCCGCAGGATGGGTCACCACGCCCCACACAGCAGCGTTTGGGTAGAGCTTGCCGCGCACGTTTTGTATCATGGTGGAATAGGCCACACAGGCAAGAGGTTTTTCTTCGCGGAAGAGGCCCAGGATAGCCGCGTTTTTCATATAATCAGGCTGAGACCATTCCTCAAGCGAAGGGAGTGGTGGGGTGGACCTGAAGGCATAGCTCATAAGATCGCGTGAAACTATGAAGCGCTCGTCATCTGTAAGCTGGCGGATCGTGACCTGGCTCAAGGGTTGTCTCCTTTAACTTTGCCTATTTGTTTTAGAATGCATTAGAGCCAGCCCTTTTGTTCGGCCTTACGAGCGGCTTCGATGCGGTTGCGTACACCTAACTTCTGGATGGCGACCGAGAGATAGTTGCGTACAGTGCCTTCGGAGAGAAAAAGTTTAGCAGCGATCTGGGCGATGCTCGCACCCTCGGTAGCGGCGGCCAGTACAGTGCGCTCTCGCTCTGTAAGTGGATTGCTTCCCTCGCTGAGGGCGGAGAGGGCCAGAGTTGGATCAACAACGCGCTCGCCAGCCATGGCGCGGCGAACCGCTGTAGCGAGTTGAGCTGAGGGGGCATCTTTGAGCAGGAAACCTACGACACCGCTCTGCATGGCCTGGCGTAGATAACCAGGACGCCCAAAGGTTGTGAGAATGAGTATGCGACAGGAGGGTAATTGCGCATGTAGAGAGGCGGCAGCGGTAAGTCCATCACATCCAGGCATCTCAATATCAAGTAGGGCGACATCAGGTTTACTCTCAAGTGCTTTAGGAAGCACTTCATCGCCGGACCCCGCTTCCGCTACAATCTCGATATCACCTTCTAGCGTGAGCAGGGCCGCGAGCGCACCACGTACCATGGCCTGGTCTTCTGCTAACAGTACGCGAATCATAGTGAGAATTCTCCTCGATATTCTTATAGTCTAATCATGACGTGGGTAGAGAGACTGTGAGGTGGAAGCCGCCTTTGAGGCCTGCTCCGGCTTCACATGTTCCACCCAGGGCTGCCACGCGCTCAGTGATGCCATGCAGTCCGTTCCCTTTGCTAGCGTTGCCTGTGGCTGGGCCGTCATTAGTAAGGATAAGACGTATCTCATGAGGATGCTGAGAAATACTTAAAGTGCAGTGTTGAGCCCGGCTATGTTTGATGACGTTGGTGACTCCCTCACGTATCACCCAGCCCAGAACGGCTTCAATGGTGGCTGGAAGCGTGTGAATAATTTTTTCGTCACCCTCGTAGTTATAGACGATACCTGCCGCGGCTAAAATCTCCTGCGCCCCCTGGATCTCGCTGGCAAGGGTGGGTTGGCGATAGCTGGTGACGGCCTGGCGAACCTCTTGCAGCGTCGTCCGTGCAACTTGCTCTATATCCTTGACTTCAGTCGTGGCTCGCTCAGGCGCCATTATTAGCAGGCGTCCCGCCAACTCGCTTTTAAGCGCGATGAGCGAGAGGCTATGGCCTAGCAGGTCATGTAGATCACGAGCTATGCGTAGCCGTTCATTCATTACAGCCAGGCGCGCGATCTCCTCTCGTGCCAGGCGTAGCTCCCGGCGAAGCGTCAAGGACCAGACAATGGCCCTCACGACATAGCCGACCACGATGGTAAATATGATTGATCTGCCAATGCCTATCCAGGCGAAATGCACCAGCCAACCAGTCCCCACATTTAACAGGACGAGCAGGATCAGTATCAGCGTGGTTTGACGCGTAGGAAAGCGCCCTCCGACATAGGAAGCTGTGAAGATGAAGAAGTCAAGCCAGTCGCTGGGATCGCCATGCGAGACAAGCGGGAGCGTGAAGCTTAAGGCGGCCATGCCTACCAGAGGTAGCCAACTCCAAACGTGACTGCCAGGCGTTAGGGTTACCTCTCCCGTGAGGCGTTGGGCGTTCACCAGTGTCTCTCTAAGATAGAGCGTGAAGAAGAGTGCCACACCGAGGAAGCTAATAAACAGGATCGGTATCGGTGGATGAGCCAGGTAGAGGCCTATTATGCCTGGGCTGAAGAAAGGCAACCAGATTACCCAGATCAGCCATAAGAGATAAGGTGAAGAGCCAGGAGCCTTCTCAATCGTCTCTCTCTCTGAGCTTTGAATTTGTTGCGAGTCTAGCAAACTTCTGAAGCCTCCTTGCTACATAATGCTTAGCTTTATTTTACACTATCCGCATGAAAGAGAGAGTACTCTTTCTAGATGAATGAGGTGGCCAACATTTACTTATGATACGAATTTACGTGTATGTAGCTTCAGAGAAAGCAGGTTGGTGTTGGTTCCGGACGTTAGTCCGAAGCTCACACCAATCTGCTGCTACTAATGATTCTACTGATGTGCTTAGCCGCGAGCAATCGCTGCTTCTTGAGCCTGTGTAGCCAGGTTTCTGGCTCCCTTGTTCATGCGGAAGAGCAGTGTGATAGCGGCGGCAATAGTCCATACGTTCTGAATCATCAGAATGATGATAACTATGAGTAGGAAGGCAGTATTAAAGAGTCCCAGAGCACCCATAACCTGGAAGAGGATGCCAAGGCCGATGGCCAGGTAGCTAAAGGCGCGTGGGAGCAGGCGGGTGTTCCACAGTGCCAGGCCTTGCATCAGGAAAAGCGAGGGCGCGAGCAGAAAGACGTGAATAAAGGTATTGGTCAGATCAAAGCAAGTTTGCGCAGCTTGCAAATGACCATTGTCCCCAGACATAACAGCTCCAATCTCAAAGGTTACCTCCGCGAGCGAGAGGGCCATAATGACGCCCGCCGTCAGGAGAGTCATACGCCCAAAGAAGCGTTGCGATGCACCAGCCAGGTGAATAATAGCCAGGCTGAAGATGATGCTGAGCAGCGAACCAATGGCTTGTAGCCAGGCATCAAAGAGAATGGTGCTATGGTATTTGATGCCAAAGGTCTGTAACTGCGCGATGGTGGAGTTGGCGGCGGGTAGGGGCATAAAAGTCCACGGGGCGGCGAAGTAGGTCGTCAGGGCGATGGTTCCCAGAATGCCGCAGAGCGCGACCAGGATGTAGGTTGAGCGATGTGTGGTCATGATGAGTGCCTCCTTGCTATATAAGCGTATAGATGTTTGTTATGGAAATGTTGAATTGCCAGAGTGTCGTATGAGGTCTGAAGACTCTATGCTTCAGGCATCCTCGACAGTTCTAAGTGTAGCTGGAGGTGCTTTTTTCCGGTAGTGAAGGGTGTCATAAGTGCCTTATGACAAATGTAATAAGCATCAGATAGCAAATGCTCTCAACCCTGATTTTAAAAGCGTGTTTTGTTGAAACTGTACAAATCTAAAAGATATAATTATGCCTATAGCTTGGTAGCCTCTAGAGGCAAGCGTATGCAAATGTGCAAACCGCCTAACCTGGCTTATGTACATAGTATGCATTTATCTTGAGAAGGAGCGTTAATCATTTATGGAAACTTCTTCTGCCAAACCCTCGGTGCCCCAAGAGTTGCGGGCAAACACAATCGGTCTTCCAGGTGTTTTATTTCAGTCCATTACCACTATGGCGCCTGCCTCGGCTGTTTCGTTCAGCCTGGGCGCTGCTATCGCCTTTACGGGAAGCGCCTTGCCCCTGGCGGTCATCATTGCGCTGGTGGTCTGCTGCCTGATTGCCTTGAGCATTGGTTCCCTGGCCAAGCATCTGCCCTCGGCTGGTGGTTATTTCACCTATGTGGGTCAATCGCTTGGTTTACAGGCTGGCTGGCTGACGGGCTGGCTGTTTAACCTGGCCTATCTCTTGATTGTGCCTTTTCAGCTCCTGGTGCTGGGGCCGGTCGCGGACTCCTTTGTGAGTGGCCTCTTTCACGTCTCGTTGGGGTGGCCATTTTGGACCGTGGCTTTTGCGCTTCTCATTTTCGCTCTCACGATATTTGGCATCAAAATTTCTGCCGATACTGGTATCGTGCTGGGTGTCATCGAAATTGTCGTCTTCGTCGCGCTCTCTATCTGGCTGATTGCTACTTCGCCGAACAATACATTGGCGGTCTTCAATCCAGGTTCCAGTCTGCTCCCAGGCCTTAATGGTTGGCAGGGCGTGTTCTTTGGTATGATCTTCGTGCTGCTGGCCTTTGCGGGCTTTGAGTCATCGGCCCCATTGGCGGAAGAGGCGCGTAATCCGCGTCGCACGGTTCCACGGGCCATCCTTCTGTCGGCGCTCTGCATTGGTATCTTCTATGTCTTCTGCTCCTATGCAGGTGTTGTAGGCTGGGGACCGGCGCAGATCGCCAAGTATTCGGCGGACGCCGATCCCTGGGGCACAATGGCTAAGAATGTCTGGGGTGGCTTCAGCTTTATTGTGATCCTGGCTATTCTCAATAGTGCATTGGCGAATGCGAATGCAGGTGTGACGGCATCATCCCGTATGTTGTACGCCATGGGGCGTACGGGGGCGCTACCAAAGGTTCTGGCACGCCTCAACAACACGCGCACTCCGTATGTGGCGATCATTTTCGCGATGGTGATCGCCCTCGTCTTCTCGCTGCTGCCGGGCTTTATTTATGGTACAACCACGGCGTTTGCCCTGCTGGGTACCATACTGACCCTGCCCATCATCCTGGTGTATATGGCTACCTGTGTCTCGGTGCCTTTCTTCTATCGCAGGCGTTATCCAGAGGAGTTCAATATTCTGCGCCACGTGATTGTGCCGCTTATTCCCTTTGTCATCCTCTTGTTTGTGTTGTATTTCCAGTTTGTGCCCCTGCCAGCGGCACCCCTGAACCTGGCTGGCCCCATCGTGGCGGTATGGCTGGTAGTTGGAATCATCATCGTGGCTGTGCTGACAAGGAGTGCTCCTCATCTGTTGAAGGAGAGCGACAGCATTACCGCCGAAGTTGAATAAGAAGGACGGTTACGCATTATGACAACGGATTCCGGAAAAAAGGCGAGGCGTACGATTCACCAGCACCAATGGCACCAGGCCTGGGATAACAGCATACCCCCGCTGGCCACTATCCAGTCGGGCGAAGAGGTCTTCTTCGACCTGCTAGATGCCTCCAATGGCGAAATAAAGCAGGATAGCACGGTTGACACCCTGCGGACGCTGGATTTTTCACGGGTGGACCAGGTCAATGGGCCTATCTATGTTGAAGGGGCCGAGCCCGGCGATACGTTGGAGGTCGAGATGCTCGACTTGCAGCCAGCTAGTTGGGGTTGGACCGCGAATATTCCGGGCTTTGGCCTGCTTGCCGACGAGTTTCCAGAGCCTGCGCTCAAAATCTGGGACTTGAGTGCTGGAGCGGATGGTTGGGGCGAGTTCGCGCCTGGTATTCGCATTCCCTTGAGCCCCTTCTGTGGTGAGATTGGCCTGGCTCCTGCTGAGCCTGGGGCCTTCTCGACCATTCCACCATATCATCATGGCGGCAATATGGATACGAAGCATCTCACGAAGGGTGCACATCTCTATTTGCCCGTGCAGGTTCCAGGAGCGCTTTTCTCCATTGGCGATGGGCATGCCGCCCAGGGCGATGGCGAGGTCTGCGGCACCGCTATCGAAACGTCTATGAGGGCAACCGTTCGCCTCACGGTGCATAAAGACAAAAAGGTCCAGCAGCCACATTTTCTGACCGCCGGTCCCTTGACGCCACGTACGAATACCGATAGGTATTATGCTACCGATGGCATCGGTCCCGATCTGTTGGAGGCCACACGCAGTGCCGTGCGCCATATGATTGAGCATCTACACACCACTTATGGCTTATCGCGGGTGGAGGCCTATATGCTCTGTAGCGTAGCCGTTGATCTCAAGCTCTGTGAAGTAGTCGATATGCCTAACTTTCTTGTGGGAGCTTTCCTTCCCCTGAGCATCTTTAGCAAGTAAGCACTAAATTAGTAAAAGAGAGCATCTTCACGCCAGGTGCTGAAGATGCTCTCTTTTTGTCTGTCAGGGCAGAGGTAGCACCAATGCCCTTTTTGAGGAGAATTCTTTTGGAGAATACATTCTGGCAAGCTATTATTGACGCTGATTATGCTATCCCTGAAGGGCAGAGTGCAAGTGCGCTCCTGCCAGAGCTTCTGGCCATGCTGGGTTCGACCGACCCGGTTCTGCGTGATGAATACTGCTATCCGATCCTGGCAGTCTGGATCGAGCGTGGTCTCTATACCCCCGCAGAATTGCGAGCCATGGGGCGACAGATGGAGGATAACCTGAAGGTAGGTCTCACAGAGCCTGGGAGTGATGCTGTTTTTCTGCGCACCTTTTCGGCCCTGATTCTCGAATGTGTGATTGAGTATGATCAGCTTCAGCCATTTCTCGAAGAGCAGGAGGTGCGAGCCTGGCTGGAGGCAGTATTACAGTATTTAGATCAGGAACAGGATCTGCGTGGATATGTTCAGGGTAAAGGTTGGGCGCACTCGGCAGCTCACACTGCTGATCTCCTTATGATCCTGGCACAGAGTCGCTATCTCGGCGTGGCTGACCTGGAACGCATCCTCAATGCTATTGCGGACAAGGTGCGTAAGCGGGTGGCACATGTTTACCTCTATCGTGAGGATGATCGCCTGGTCTATGCTGTACGCAAAGCCCTGAAGCGTGACCTGCTAGAAATGCCATTTCTCACTGCCTGGCTGGAGCGTTTAACTGCGTTAGAGGGGCTATCCAATTGGTTTGAGGCTAGTTTCAAAGAGACCGATGTCTCGGCTTCTAACAACATCAGGGAGTTTGTGCGTAGCCTCTATTTCCAGCTCAAGTTTGCCCCAGAGCCCCCAACGATTGCATCTGAGCTCTTCCCAGTGCTTGAGGAGACGTTGCGTACGCTTGGTTCTGTGTTTTATAGCATGGCGTAGAAAGGATATAACGTTATGCAACAAGAAGCCAGGACGACGCCTCTTCCGTCGTGGGCATTATATGTGAAGGATCTTGAAACAAGCCGCGCATTTTATGTAGATCAGCTTGGCTTTACAGAGACAGACACAACACTACCCACGACGCTGGCGGAGGTGGCCGACTTTGACAATGATCCTATGTTGCTGGTTGGTCCAGAGGCGGGCGATGTAACGCCTTATCTTGCGAGCACGCATTCAATTATTAAACCTGGCCAGGTCCTGACCTTCTATTGCCAGAATCTGGAGATCCAGCGCGCAACATGGACCGAGCGCGGCCTGGCAAGTGTTCAAGAGGCCAGAACACCCCTTGATGATCCCGCCCTGCTTGTGCTCGACCCGGATGGACATTCGTTGCTCTTTATCGTGCCACGCCAGCGCTCGCCCGAGGAGATTATTGAGCTCTATGCCCAGGGGCCGCAACGCTTGAAGGAGGCACTGGCAGGTCTGGCTGAGCAGGATCTGGAGTTGGCGAAGGCTCCTGGTGAGTGGAGCCTTCGCCAACTGGTGCATCATATCTCGGATGGGGATGATCTCTGGATGCGCGTCGTCAAGGCCGCGCTGACGCGCCCTGGTTGCCAGTATAGCCACGACTGGTATACAACAGACAACGCCAGTGCCGAGTTGCTTGATTACGTTGGGCGTGCAATTGAGCCTGCCCTACTGTTGTATAACGCCAATCACGAGCACATTCTGCAACTGGTGCGGCATCTACCCGACGCCCTGGAGTGCTATGTCATGTTCACCTGGCCCGGCCAGGAGGCGCAACGTTTTGCCGTGAGTAATATTCTCTACAGCCAGGCCGTGCATACAGCCGTTCACTGTAAAGAGATTCAAGAGATTCGGCGCCTGCATCAACGGTAGCCTCCTCCTCGCTTCCATAAGGTAAGGGTGTAATCCCTATGAGAGTCATGTCAATGTGACGGTAACCTGCAAGTTATTGTCACATTGACATGACTCTCATAGGGGTGGTACGCTTTCTTTAAAATTGTATAGCTTAGTGTGCCGGGAGCGAACAGAGTGCCTGACCGAGAGCCCTTTCCTCAGCAGACCGTTCATGTTTTTGGACAAGCAGAGCAAGAAGCATATATGCGCACAATTTCGATGCGCGAGGTGACGTTTACCTGCGAAGTTTGCCATAAGTCAACCACGCAGCAGCGCTATCCTGGCCCCCTTCCACGTTACTGTTCTCCCGAATGTCAGGCTACTCGAGCCAGAGCTTTGAATGAGACGCGTGTACGAAAGCAGCGCGAGAAGCGCCAGGCTATGCGGGAAGCCCGCAGCAAGGTTTTAGAAGTGATTCGCCCTTCGCATGGTGAAAAATCCTCCTCATACCCAGCGCTCCCGTTGCTTCTTACCAAGTTATCTTCTCCGCGCTTGCCACCCTTGCTTATAGAGCGTGCACATTTGCTGAGCCAGCTTGATAGGGCGCTTCTGCATGCAGTCACCCTGCTACAAGCCCCTGCTGGTTTTGGCAAAACGACCGTGGTGAATCAGTGGATCAACGCTCGTAGCGGACATGACGCTTTTCCCGCTATCGCCTGGGTATCGCTCGATGCTGGAGATAATGATTTGTTCCGCTTCTGGCACTATGTCATGGCGGCCTGTGAGGCGTTGCAGCGACATGAGGAGAGTGAGTCAGGACCATCAACCTTCGCCCTGCTCACTTCTGGGATACAATTACCCTTCGCGTCACACACGCTAGAAGAGGCGCTCACACTCCTGCTCAATATGCTTTCCCATCAGGGAAATAGTGGACTACTCATACTGGATGATTACCATGTCATTACGGAACCGCGTGTTCACGAATCGCTGGCCTTTTTCCTTGACCATCTGCCGAAAACAGCTCATGTCTTGATGCTTTCCCGCGTCGAACCGCCTCTGCCCTTCTTGCGCTGGCGGGTAAAGGGTGCGATATATGAACTGCACACGACTGATCTATGTTTCTCGCCGGAGGAAACAGCGGCCTTTCTCAGCCAGGCATTTTCAGCTCCAATTTCAGATGCAGCCTTGAAGCAGCTTGATGCATCCCTGGGCGGCTGGGCGGCTGGACTGCGTTTGCTCTCCTTGGCATTGCAGGGAAGGCAAAGTATACATTCCCTTGCACAGGCAGTCTTCCCGCCTGACTCATATGCGGACTCCTCTTTGCTCCATCGCTCTCTATTCGATTACTTTGTGACGGAAATTGTAGAGACACAACCTGAATCAATTCAGCGCTTTCTGCTGGAGACCAGCGTGCTCAGTCGCCTGAATGGCCCTCTTTGTGATGCTGTTATTGGAAATAAGAATAGTGCAGCCCAGCTAGAGGCCATCGCACGAGCAGGCCTCTTTCTAGAAGCCCTGGAAGGATCAGGGGGATGGTATCGCTATCATACGCTCTTTGCGGAGGCACTACGCCGCGAGGCTGGTCGTCGTCTGAGCGACGAGACGCTTTCCGCTTTATCAAAGCGCTCAAGCTCCTGGTATGAGCAACAGGGGATGCTTTCGGAGGCAATTGAAGCCTCCCTGCTGGCACGTGATGTGGCACAAATTGCGCGGCTTGTCGAACGTATTGCCGCACAGGAACCTGTTTACGATGCGAAGACGATGCTCCGCTGGCTAGAGCCTATTCCCGAAGCCATGCTGCGCGAATATCCAATGCTCTGCTTTATCTCCGCCATAGCGTATCAGGCCTTGGAGGAGGAACATTCACTTTCTGAGGAGTTCTCATCTCATGAGGGGAGAAGCTCACGTTCTGGAACGTTGCTTCAACTGGCTGAAGAAGGTTGGCGTCGCCAGGGGAATTTGCCCTGGCTTGGCGCTATTCAGGCATCTCAGGCGATCAGTACCCTGGAACAGGGACCATTTTCGCTCGCCCTGGAGTATGCACAGCAGGCCCTTGCCCTGCTTCCCCAGGAAGACCTGGATATTCGCATGCGCATCTGGCATAGCGCCTGCCTGCTCCTGGTTGGTATGGAGAAACTGCTTGAGGGGTCTCTAAGTGAGGCTCGGCCTCTCATTCTAGATGCGCTGGTTCGTAGCCAGGTTCTGGGTTATAGCTATCTTACCCACCAGGTTCGCTTGACTTTAGGAAGGAGCTACCAGCTTGCAGGCGAGTATCACCAGGCGCAGGCTTTGTATCGCCAGGTGCTCTCTGAGGTTCGTGCGCAGGAGGACCATGAGCTCATGGCGGACGCGCTCCTCTCACTGGCCTGGCTTTTGTTTGAATGGAACGATCTGGCTGCCGTAGAACAACAGGTACAGGAGGCTGTGGAGCATATTCGTTTTGCTCGTCACCAAAAGCAGGAATTACACGAACGCGCCACTTTTCAGCTCTCCCTCCTTCAGTATGTTCGGGGGCAGACTACCGAGGCGCTGAGGCAACTGACCGCACAGCTTACTCGTTTCCATAATAGCTCGGCCTCCGGCATCTTAGAGTTTCTTCCTTATGTTGTGGATTGGCAGGGGCGCCTCTTGCTCGCAAATGGCAATTTGGAGGCTGTAGAGCGGCACCTGGAGGCCCAGGCTCACAATCAGGAGCGGCTTCCTTTTATTCATTATCTGGGGACGCACATTCTGACGAGCCGTCTCTTGCTTGAACGAGGTGAGGTAGAGGCTGCTCTGATTCAGCTTGAGCATCTGCATTCTAACGTGCTGGCGCAACAGCATCAGTATTATATGCTTGAAATTCAACTCTTGCTGGCGCTAGCTCATGCTGCCAGTAAGGAGAATCAGCAGGCACAACACCATCTGCGTCAAACCCTCACACAGGCGGTTAACGAAGGCTTTATTCGCCTCTTTCTCAATGAAGGGAAAGGGCTGGTTCCTTTGCTTCGGTCGCTACTCCCAACCTTACAAAAGGATAAAAAGCTGCGTTCATATGCGCTGATCATCCTACGCACAATCACCCAGAGTGCTGGATTGCCTATAGCTCCTGTGGCTGACTCCGATAATTTGCTCTTTGAGCCTCTATCCATACAGGAGCAGCGGGTGCTACGGCTCCTGGCTGCTGGCTGGACCAATAAGGACATCGCAGAGGAGTTAATCGTATCGGTGAACACGGTGAAAGATCATGTAAAGCATCTTTACCGCAAATTGGGCATTAACAATCGCCTGCAAGCGGGCGAGGCTGCGCGCCACCTCAAACTTCTTTAACCCTCTTACTTACCACAACCACCCGCTGAACTACCCATCGGGAGGGTGTTTTAGCCCAATGACTTGGCTATACTTTGCGCAGGTGCTTGAGATAGAGCGTTTATAAAAGTAAGAATAGAGGGAAATAATGATGTATGTATATGCAGGTAAAACGGCACTCATTACTGGAGCTTCATCTGGAATTGGCGAGGTCTTTGCGCGGGGGCTGGCAAAGCGAGGCATGCATGTAGTCCTGGTAGCACGTTCAGAGGAAGCATTGCGAAAACTGGCGGCTGAACTAACAAAACAATATGGAATTCGTAGTGAAGTGATTGTGGCTGATCTCAGTCAGGAAAAGGCTGCCGCGCAGGTCAAAGCGGCAGTAGAGACAAGAGGGCTGCATATTGATATGCTTATCAACAACGCGGGTATGGGAACCTATGACGCCTTTGAGAAGCTTGACCCGGAGCGCGATCATCAGCAGGTAATGCTTAATGTGACCGCAGTGGTTGACCTGGCCCATGCCTTTCTTCCGGAGATGGCTGCACGCGGCGAGGGCGCTATGATCAATGTATCGTCAATGGCTGCATATATGCCAATGCCATATATGGCGGTCTACGCGGCAAGCAAAGCCTTTGTGCTCTCCTTTAGTGAAGCCTTGTCGGTGGAATATCACCAACGGGGCATACGTGTCACGGCATTGTGTCCTGGCCAGGTCGAGACTTCATTCCACCAAAAGACGGAGCATCCTGTACCGAGAGCGGGCGCCACAATATCAGCTCAAGAGGCCGTTACAACAGCATTACGTGCCATGGAGCAGGGTAAAAGCTCCGTTATTCCTAATAGAATGAATCAGGCGTCTATATTGTCCACCCGCTTTATGTCACGCATATTCCTTGCTCAAGGTGCGGCAAGCAGGCTGAAACCGCAGAGCCTGAAAAACCCAACCAGGTGAGATCAAGGCTCCCCTACTTTCCTCTAGCATTTACCTTGGCTCGTAAACTCGCTCAGGGTAAGGGGTGTCGGGTGATGGGCAGGCAAAGAGCCTGCCTATCACCCGACACCCCTTACCCTGAGCGCCGCAGGCGCGAAAGTTCTAGCTTGTACCCACATCTAATTTCGCTATGGAAAGCCGGTATTTTTGCCTGTTTGTTTCTTGAAAAGAGAAATACGCGTGTGATACACTTGGTGCACAAACAAGCAGCAAAATATTTCTGCTTTTAAGAGTATGCCCTTGCTGGTTTATAAGCAGGTAGGTCGAGGAAGACCTACCAATACACAGGAGGTGTCTATGAACACAGTTGTCAGGACACGCCAGGGAGCGGTGCGTGGGAGCCTGGTAGATGGCGTGTTCGCCTTCAAGGGAATTCCTTACGCGGCTACACCCTTTGGCTCGCGTAGATTTTTGCCGCCTCAGCCAGCACTGGCCTGGGATGGCGTTCGCGACGCGCTTACCTATGGCCCTACCGTACCTAAGCCACCTTATTTCCCACCTTTCGATGTCCTGCTCCCTGAGCCAGTAATCGCTGGCGAAGAGTGTCTGAATCTGAATATCTGGACGCCTGACACAGGACACTCAGGTCTTCCAGTTATGGTCTGGATTCACGGCGGAGCCTTTAGAAATGGGACGGGCGCGATTCCGACCTACGATGGCAGTCGTTTCGCGCGCGATGGTGTGGTGTGCGTAACCATTAATTATCGCCTCGGAATCGATGGATTTCTCTATTTTGGTGATGGGAATGCCAATCGTGGTCTGCTTGACCAGGTCGCCGCGCTTGAATGGGTGCGCGAGAATATCGCAGCCTTTGGCGGTGATTCCAGCAATGTAACGATCTTTGGTGAATCCGCGGGTGGCATGAGCGTTACTTCGCTGCTCTCCATGCCGCGCGCGGAGGGACTTTTCCGCCGGGCTATCGCGCAGAGCGGCGCGGGCCACCATGCGCATACACCTGAGACCGCGCGACTGGTGACACATCATCTCGCTGAACTACTCCAGGTCGAAGCTACTCCCGACGCCCTGGAGGCTATCCCGCTTGAGCGCCTGGTCGCGGCTCAGATAGAGTTAGCGAATGATGTTATTAAGCGTCCTGATCCCGCGCTCTGGGGCGAGGTGCTTGTCAACCTGATGCCGTTTGAGCCGACCATTGATGGTGATGTCCTGCCCCAGTTGCCGATCAAGCATATTTTTGCCGGGGCCGGTAAGGGTGTTGAGGTGCTTGTGGGGACGAATAGCGAAGAGTATCGCTTCTTCACCGTCCCACCCGGCCTGGTCGATGCCGTCACTGATCAATACCTATCCACGATCATCACGGCGTATGGACTTCCCTTAAAGGAGACGCTGGCAACCTATCGCTCCTTGCTGCCGGAGGGGAGCCGTGGCGATATCCTGACCACCATCATGACAGACCAGGTCTTCCGTATTCCGGCTATACGCCTGGCCGAAGCCGTCGCGGAACGTGGAGACACAGCCTATATGTATGAGTTTACCTGGCGTTCGCGCCAGTTTGATGATCGCCTGGGTGCGTCCCATACCCTGGAGATCCCTTTTGTCTTTGATAATTTGCATATGCCGGAATATTATAACCTCCTGGGCGACAATCCTCCGCAGGAGCTAGCCGACGAGATGCATGCCTCCTGGGTGGCTTTCGCTAAATATGGAGATCCGGGCTGGGCGCGTTACGACTTGAAGCGGCGCGCCACCATGAACTTCAATACTCTCTCAGAGGTCGTGGATGACCCCCACCAGGCGGAGCGCGCCTTGTGGGAGGGAAGGCGCTAAATGGTTTATTTGCTAAATCTAAGGAAGAGAGAATTGTAGGGCCCAAGCTAGCTTGGACCCTACAATTTAGAGGTACTGAGAGACGTTCTTGATTTTGTTTCAGGCGTTATGGATAGATTTTTTCTCGCTTAGAGAGCATCTCGATAAACTTCTGGATGCGGGCTGAGCGCGTCTCGACCTTCTTCGCTGTTTGAATGCGATAGAGGATGGCATAGCGGTTCCTGCTATCCAGGGTAGCAAAAAATTCCTTCGCCAGTGGGTGCTGATCTAGCTCACTTTGCAAATCGTCGGGGATATTTATCTTGCTCTGTGGTTCGTAGGCCTGCTCCCAGCGTCCATCGGCTTTCGCCAACTCTATCTGTTTCTGGCCCGCTGGCTGCATTCTGCCCTCAGCGATAAGCGCCATTGCCTTCTCGCGGTTGACCTTCGACCACGCGCTCCTGCGACCGCGCGGCGTGAATTTTTGCAGCCAGTATTGTTCATCTAGTGAGGCCTTCTGACCGTCGATCCAGCCATAGCAGAGAGCCACGTCCAGGGCCTCGGCATATGAAATAGAAGGAATGCCGCTCTCCTTCTTTGCTAGTTTGACCCAGAGGCCCTTTGCCCCATCATGGTTTGCGTGTAGCCATAGCTCCCAATCCTGCTGTGTAGCAAACCCAATGGTGGGCAGATTGTCTGTACTTGCCATAGGGCTACCCCTCGACGAGCCGCTTTAGGGTGATCAGCACGCTGTTCTCACCCTCTTCAGACGATTCCTGTGGCGGCATCTCCCTGGGGTCATCCTGAATGATACTGAGTGTTGTTTGGTCGCTGGTCTCTTCTAGCAGGTAGGTCATGGTAAAGTAGTTCTCTGGCTTATCCTCCAGGCCCGGGTGAGGAAAGAAGAGGGTGTACTTGACCAGCTCTTGTGGCTTAACTTCCAGGATCGTGCCTTTTTGCTCAAAGACTGTGCCCTCCCACTCACTGCGGAAGACGATGGGGCTACCTACCTGCCAATTGGTAATGAGGTCGGAGCCGTACTGCCATTGCTTTACCAGCTCTGGCTTCGTGATTGCGTCCCATACGCGGGCGGCTGATGCGTTTATGGTAATTTTTGAGATGGTTGTGCGATTGCTCATATTTTCTCCTGAGTAATGTGCTTTAGCAGCGCCTGGCGGGGCTATTAAGCCGTTGGTATTTCAGAGGCCTGGAGGGGGCTGTATAGCTCGACGAGGTTTCCATCGGGGTCGCTGATATGGGCTGTGCGGGCGCGCCATTCGGGGCGGTCGTGTGGCCCTGAGACTTCGACGGCACCGCGTTTGATGAGGTCGGCGTAGGTGGTATCTACATCGTCCACACCAAAGGTCAGTACTGTCTGGCGACCCGTGGGAGCGGCGGCAGGAGTGACTTCGCCCAGGGCTGAAGCGAAGCCATCACGCTGGTAGAGTTCTATCCCGGTGGTGCCGCCAGTCTCAAAATAGGCGTAGCCTATTGATTCATCGCTATAGGTCATGTTTAATCCCAGTAAGTCATGCCAGAAGCGAACCGAGGCCGCAAAATCATTGACCAGTAGACGCATAGAGGCGAATTTCATCAGAGGCTCCTTAATCTGCTTTTAAACAAAGATTGTTTCTCACGTTTCTTGATCTGCATAGGTAGCATATCACTAGTAGAGGAGAGATTTGGTCCTAAATTCAAGCAATTTTTTATTCATTTTCATTGGTGAGGGGGAGGCTAAACCAGAAGGTCGAGCCTTTGCCAGGGGTGCTTTCAACATCCACCTCTCCGTGGTGTTGCTCGATGAGGATTTGACAGATATATAGACCCAGGCCCAGACCTTTCTCCGAGCCGCTCTGCACCGGTACCTCCTTGACCTGGTGGAAGCAGCGCCAGACCTTCTCCTGAGCTTCTTTTGAGAGGCCCGGCCCGTGATCTCGCACCCAGACGCGAGCCATATTCTCCTGAACGGCTAAGCCGATGTGTACTGGCTGATCCGAGCTCGAATAGCGGATGGCATTCGTCACATAGTTCGTTATCACCTGGCTGATGCGGTTCTGATCAACCAGGACGTTGACCGGCGTGTCTTCTGGCAATTCAAGTAGGAGTTGGCGCTCAGGAGTTACTAAGCGGAGGTCTTCGACAGTTTCGCGTATGATGGGGACCAGGTCGCAGCGCTGTAACGAGAGCTTTAAGGTGCCAGATGTAATACGTGAGACATCCAATAAGTCGTTAATTAAGCGGGTTTGGACATCAACTTGCCGGACACCATTCGCCAGGTTTTTCTGTATACCCTCAAAGAATGAGACCATCTCTGGAGTGAGATTATCTGTCTTGTTGATGAAGCGCCTGAGGCGTCTTTCGATCAGTTGGAGCGTTCCTCGGAGGGCAGCCAGGGGTGTCCTAAGCTCATGACCGGTTATGCCCAGGAAGAGGTCTTTTTGTTTCTCCGCCTCCTTGCGATAAGTCTGATCCAGCACAAAACACAGAAATAATGGGGGAGAGCCCTCTCTGCGGAAGAGTGCGCGCCCAATGAGCGCTGGCACACGTTTACCACTTTTTGTGAGATATTCTATTTCATATGGTTGGGCAACTCCCGTCCTCAGTGCCTCCTCTATTGTCTCTGTGTCTCTTGCGCGAGTCTGGGGAGTAGTGATGATATCCCACTTCATCTGACCCGTTGCCAGGTCTTCTTGCGTGTAGCCAAGAAGCGAGAGGAAGGCCGCATTGGCTTCGAGAATGTTGCCATTCCTATCCGTTGTTATTATACCAATGATATTGGATTCCATAAGGAGGCGAAAGCGGGCTTCGCTCTCTCTTAGGGCCTCCTCTATCTGTTTCCGTTCGCTGATATCGTGAAAGTATATTGACAGCCCATCGGGCTGTGGATACACATACGTCTCGACCCAACGCTGGAAGGCGGGATGGAATGCTTCAAAATGTGTTGCTTGCTGTGTTGCCATCGCTGTACGGTAGCGATCCTCAAATATTGTGCCGAGGAGCATAGGTACAACCTTCCACATTTCCTTGCCCAATACCTCTTCGCGTTTCTTACCCAAATACGTTTCCATGCGCTGGTTTAAATAGGAATAGCGCCACTGTGAATCGAGGCAGAGAAAGGCATCGGTGATACTTTCGAGAATGGTGGTCACCTCGTCTTTGGCTTCCTGAAGTTCTTCTTCCTTGTGTTTTAGCTCAGTAATGTCCAGCGTGGCGCCCACCACGCGTGTCGGTTTTCCAGTCTCATCACAGATGACTTGTGCTCGGTCTGTAAGCCAATGCACGCTCCCATCGGGCCAGATCGTACGGTAGTCCTTGTTATATTCTTTCTTCTCGGCTATGGCCTGCATGTTACGCTGATGGGTGCGCTCACGGTCGTCAGGATGTAAAGTTTCCAGGAAACGCTCATCGCTGATAGGGATTTCTGGTGACAAACCAAAGAGGGCTCTTTTCTGATCCGTCCATATTAGCTCATCAGTAAGTAGATTCCAATCCCACATGCCTACGCCAGAAGCCTTCAAGGCAAGCTGCACCTGTGCCTCGCTCATCTGTTCCGTCTGCATCTGCCTGGTAAGGTTATTGCCACAGGCCAGAACTTCGTTGATTGTGCCGGAAGCTTCACGTACAGGGATAAAACGCAGGTGTACCAGGTGATACGAGTTATCATCGCTACGAATATGGCATACCAGTTCGCTCGTATGTCCAGAGTCAATAGCCTCGTGTAGTGCGTCTTCTCCTTGCTGCCGATCCATAGGATGAACAGCATCAAGCCACCCTCGACCAGGATATGCAAAATCCTGCTGGTCAGGAAGTGTTTGCCAGCTAGAACTAATGGCTTGCATCCCTCCTGCTGGGGTTAAGATCCAGAAGACATCGAACATCTCTTGCGTAAGTGCAGAAAGTCGCGATGATGTGGTCAGGCCATGAATCCAGGTATTGCTATCTTCTTGAAACAGAGGGTGTTCTGAATGCATGAACTTCCTCCTTTTTTTCTCTCTCTTACTGGTATAGTACGAGCCTCCAAGCGGTAAAGGCTGCCTTTGCATAAGTTTTCGCGCCTGCGTCGCTTAAGGGTAAGGGTTGCGCAGCGAGCCGAGGAGAATTGGAAGTTTATGCAGGGCAAGGGAAAATATTGTACTTTATCAGTGGTAGAGGATAAAATACATTTCTAATGAGAGATAGAAAGAATTCATAAGCGAGGGAAGGTAATGTATCATCCGACGACGCGCTTGCTGACGATTCTGGAGCTGCTGCAAACGCACTCGCAGATGAGTGGAGAGGAGATGGCGCGTCGCCTGGAGGTAGAGCCGCGCACTGTGCGTCGGTATATCCAGATGCTTCAGGAGATGGGTATGCCCGTCGAGGGAGCGCGTGGTCCTGGTGGCGGCTACCGCCTGCGTCCTGGCTTCAAACTGCCGCCGCTGCTTTTCACGGAAGAGGAGGCGACCGTCCTGGTTCTGGCACTGCTGGGAGCGCCCTGGCTAGAGGTCAGCCTGCCTTCTGTGGCTCTTGAGGGAGCCCTTGCCAAGGTGTATCGCGTCCTGCCGCTGCGTGGGCGCGAGCGCTTGCAGGCTATTTCTTCGCATATGATCCTCTCGCCCCAGCAGAGGGATGAACGCCCCGATGCCGAACTGCTGGTCAATGTCAGCGAGGCGGTGCAGACGCGGCGCCGGATCGCGATAGCATATCGCTCGCACCATAACGTGGAGTCTCAGCGCGATATCGAACCCTATGGCGTGGTGGGCTGGAAGGGCCACTGGTATGTTGTTGGGTATTGTTGCCTGCGCCAGGCCCCGCGCCTTTTTCGCCTGGATCGCGTCGATAGTGTGCGTTTTCTGGATGAGACATTCACACGTGACGAGGACTTCGATTGCCAGGCGTATGTTATGAAGCACCTGGGTAGCATCCCCAACAGGTGGCAGATCGAGGTCGAGTTCCAGGTGCCGCTCTACGAGGTACGACATAAGGTCCCCTCGTCGCATGGTGAGTTGAGCGCTACTGCCACTGGAACGCTCCTCGAGACGCATCATGTGCACCTGCCTGCCTTCGCGCGCTACCTCGTCAACCTGGACCTTCCCTTTGTGGTCCGGCAACCGCCCGAACTCCGCTTGGCCCTGCGCGAGCTGGCTGAACAAATAATGCGGATCGCCCAGGTGGACGATCCGGTGTAGCTGGTCAGGCTTTAGCTGCGCGTAAAGCTGGAAGCGCCAGGACAACGGAAAGGATAGCCAGTCCAATGATCAGCGCGCCGCTCCAGTAGGGCGTGGCGTGTCCGAACTGGGCGTAAAGCACGCCACCGAGGATCGGACCCAGGATCAATGCCAGGGATTGCATCGACTGGCTCGCGCCACCCACCAGGCCTTGCTGTTTCGGCCCTACAGCGCGCGAGGTCAGGCCACGCAGTGCATTCTCGACCAGCCCACCCGAACCTGAGAAGAGGATTACGCCCGCGATCAATAGAATTGGTGAGGCGATCAGGGCAATTGATCCAAGCAGGAGGTAGCTGATCGCGACCAGTACCAGTGCGCTGATGCCCACTTTGATATCGCCAAAGATGTCTATGAGCTTGCCTACCAGCACACCCTGTACCAGGATATCCACAACCCCTACGAGCGTTGAGACGAGGCCCGCGTCTGTCGCGTTCCAGCCCAGGCTGTCGCGCATCAGGATAGTCAGATTGGCCTGCAAGATAGCGAACGGGAAGGCGTAGAAGAAGCCAGCCAGGAGCAGCCAGCGCAGATTTGCCATATTGAATACAGTGCCTAGCTGGGCGAGAGGATTGAGGTCGCGCAGGCGCATAGTGGTCAGGCGATGCTCTTTATTTAGGCTCTCAGGAAGGAAGAAGAAGCCCCAGACCAGGTTGAGCAGCGTCACTCCTGCTGCGACGAGGAAGGGCATGCTATAGCTGACATTCGCCAGCAGGCCGCCAATGGCCGGGCCGACAATAAAGCCTACGCCCGAGATCCCACCGAAGATGCCAAAGTATTTGCCACGCTCTTCAGGCTCGGTGATGTCCGCGACATAGGCGAAGAGGACGCTAAAGTTGCCCCCGGTCAGACCATCAATAATGCGCCCCAGGAAGAGCATCCAGAGCGCGCCCCCCAGGCCAAAGAGCAGGTAGCCGATGGCTGAGCCAAGCAGGCAGATGAAGATGACGGGCCGCCTCCCATAGCGGTCGCTCAACAGGCCCAGACCTGGGGCCGCGAGCATCTGGCAGATGCCATAGATGGAGAGTAGCCAGCCCACTACAACGGCCAGGTCGTTCGGGTTGCCCAGGTATTGACGAGTCATAAACGGGACCACGGGACCAATAATCGTGAATCCCATGGTATTCAAGAATGCCACCACGGCGAGAAAGAAGACAATTTTACGTTTAGATGTTTTCTTTGTGCGCTCTGGCGGTAGGGTAGAGACCTCTAATGTGCTCATATCTGTGCTCCAATCTAGTAGTACGTTTGTAACTGCCCCTACTATAAGCGCCAGAAGGATGAGCCAGCATCACACATAAGCACTATTGAATGGATGATTAAAAGGATGAAGTCTGTTGGACCATGCTCAAACGGTCTTCAATTTTCGCTTCGCATAGTGTGTGATGCTGGCGTTGCTGCGTCACGCCAGCATCACACACTATGCGAAGCACCGTAGGTGCTGAGAAGTGAGGCGGGGACAAATCATTCTCGTATGTAACGGCCAATGAGCACGATTATGCTCCGGAACTGCGTGCAACTGTTGGGTGCTGAACCCGGGCGGGCGCCATTCTGATATAAGCAATAAGAAAGAGAATACCGAGAAGCACGTCCACACCTCCAATAAGCATACTTGGCGGGGATCGATGGAGAAAGACGAGCAGGAGAAATGCTATCCCGGAGGCCTTCTCTAAGACTGCCAGCAGCATGATTGGCCGATAGCGCGCTGGATCACGTGCTATTACCAGGAAGAGTAGCTGGCACACCAGCGCTACACACGCAAAACCATAGTAATACTCAGGGTGGGTGATAGCTGGTGGCTGAGTGGCGTTAATAACCCCTTCTGTAAGAAAGAGCGGCGCAACCACCACAATACCGTAAATTCCTGCGACCAGGAATACCATTTTTGCAAATTTCATTGGTTTGTTTGTTCCTTTGTGTTTGAATGACCAATAAGCTCTAGGGATATAATAGGACAGGCGATGCACGAATCAATTGTGCAATTAAGGGCAAGCGAGTGGAGCGTGAATCTATGCAGGAGAGAGAGCCTCTTGAGGTAACCACCTTTGGTGAACTGCTAAAATTACTGCGTAAGCGGCAGGGGCTGAGCCAGCAGCGTCTTGCGGCCCGCCTTGGTGTGCATCGTAATACGATTGGCACCTGGGAACGTGGCGACTTTCTTCCAGATAGCAAGGGTATGGTTCTGGAACTGGCCCGCCACCTTCAGCTTGATAGCCAGGAGACGCGTCAACTTCTGGAGGCCAGCTTGATAGCCCTCTCCGCTTACTGGTATGTGCCCTATCCGCGCAACCCTTTCTTTACTGGGCGTGAGGAACTATTACAAACTCTGCATGCTCGGCTCACAGAGACAGTCGGTGCCAGTTGTTATGCCTTGAGCGGGCTGGGAGGCGTTGGGAAGACCCAAACAGCCCTTGAATATGCCTATCTTCATGCTGAGGAATATAGCGCAGTCTTCTGGTGCGATGCGAGTACTCGCGATACGCTTCTTATTAGTTTTCAGGCCATAGCACGCGCTTTGCAGTTCTCTCCAGGGCGAGGGCTGGAGGATGAAATTATTTCTTCAGTTCTGCACTGGCTCACCAATCACTCTGGCTGGCTGCTTATCTTTGATAATGTAGAAGACCTTGCTCTCCTTCAAGAGTTTCTGCCTCTGGCACGCTCGGGTGCCATACTCCTTACTACGCGTCTCACAGCTCTTCAAGGGCTGGGACATATTGTGTCATTACAGCCATTCACAGCGGCAGAGGGGCGTGTATTTCTAGCTGGACGTCTGTGGACGAATGAGTTGTCTCCAGTTTCTTCTAAGAAGCAGGAGCATGATACACTCTCTTTTGAGGGAGATGCATTAGTAGAGGCATTGGGTGGTCTGCCGTTGGCTCTTGACCAGGCAGCTACATATATTGAAGAGACGCAATGCGGTCCTGGCGATTTTTTGCATCTGCTAGAGGCATATCCAGCCGACTTGCTTCAACATCAGGTCAGCATTGCCGGACATTCCCTTCCTGTGTTCAAAACCTTTCAGGTCTCCATTGAACAAGTGCAAGGTAGGCAGATAGGTGCTGTGGAGCTGCTCACGCTCTGCGCGTTTCTGGCAGGTGAGAGTATTCCTGAGGAGATGATCAGCCAGGGCGCGTCATCTCTTGATTCAGATTTGCGCTCACTGCTTACAGAGCCTTTGCGACGCAATGCAGCTCTGAGGGAATTGCTGTCCTATTCCCTGATTGGCCGTAGTGCGCGTGGAAAATTGTTCACCATGCATCGCCTGGTGCAAATGGTGGTGCGAGAAAGTTTACCTCTGGAGGAGCGACAGAGGTGGATATTGATGGTTACACGTATGCTCGAAGCGCTCTTTCCACTCGATCTGTTGCACGAGGATTACTGGCAGCGGTGCGAGTGGCTCCTACCTCACGTTTATACTGCTCTGTCCCATGCTGAGCAATGGAGTGTGATAGCGCATCCCATTGCCTTCCTGAGTGCGAAAGTAGCAGGATATCTCCTTGCTCGCACACGCTATGAGGAGGCGGAGTCCTTTGGCGTGCGGGCGCGGGATATGTTAGAGCAACTTGATGAGCTATCTCATCCCGATATGATCTATGTTTTGAGCATCCTGGCAACGCTTTCTAGCGCGCAGGGACGCTATATGCAGGCCCAACAACTCCTACAACAGGCCATCCAGGTGAACGAGCGCCAGTTGGAGCGTCGCTACCAATCCTACGCGGCGTATTGCCTGAGTAAGCTTGCTGCTCTATATGCTGAGCAGAGTCGTAAAGAAGAGGCGGAGACACTCTTTCAGCAGGCATTACATACTAGCCAGCTTCTGCTGGCGAAGGAGGAGGAGCATTCCTTGCTAGCCACCGCTTTCAGCGAACTGGCCCAGCTTTGCGTAAAGTGGGGTCAACTTCAGCAAGCGGAAGAGCTTTTCCGGCAAGCCATTCAGCTTTGTGAGCAGTCATTTACTGGTGCACAGTCTCCTTATCTTGCCATCAGCCTTACCAACCTGGCCTCGCTCTATTTTAAGCAGGGGCGCTACGAAGAGGCTCAGGCACTTTCGCAACGCTTCATTAGCCTGGAGCGCCAAGGATTACGGACAAGGCACCCCTATTTATACTGAATTAAAAGGTTTATTATTCGCCGGAAACCGGTGTTTTGCTCTCGGGTTTTGTTGGTGCCATTGTGTGATGGCGCGTGAGGCGCTTCTCGATCCTGTCACTGATGACATGAGCGATTCTGGCAACGATAGGGAGCAGGAACCAGCTATAGAATACTGCGTTTGCATCAATGTGTGGGATGGTTAGCAGGATGAGGGAGAGGCAGAAATAGATGGGCATAATCAGAATACGAATGCAGCGTGTAATAATTTCATGCTGGCTGATTGCTGCATCAATTAATCTGTGTTTCCACGAGGCATAGGCCCAGAGCAAGAATGACGAGAGGCCACAGCCTACCAGGACGAGAGTGTAAAATATGACAACTTCAGCCGGGTTCCCAGTGGTTACCAGGACATTAAAGGAGGCGGGGAAGAAGACGACAAAGGCCAGAAATAAGAATGTGAGCGTAGTAAAGGGTCCATCCTGGCGCTTGATATATGTCATGAGTTGGCGATGGCTCACCCAATAACCAGCCACAGTAATGAAGGTGATCAGATAAAAGATGCTTTTCGTCAGGAGATTGCCCAGTTCCTCATGTAGTGCACCTGCCTGTACGCCTTCAGGCAGCTTGATATCAAGTACAAGCAAGGTCATGGCAATGGCAAATATGCCGTCGCAGAGCATAATCAGGCGGTCAAAACCGAGGGATTTTTCCTCAAAAATCATTCTTGAGGGGGAATATTGTCTCATTTTCATTCAGTTACTCCATAAGCGGGATGTGTATCTCTGTCTGCTTGTTATGTACCTCAGGTATTTCATGGTAAGGCTTGAAATCGCAATTGTCAATCTTAATACTAGGTTGGTATTGTTGCATAGTTTGCGGGCTTAGCCCGCAAACTATGCAACAATACCAACCTGATTAAACGAGGCCCAGTTGCCGGGCTGTGTTGCTGGCTTCGACGCGGTTGGAGACGTTGAGTTTGCGGTAAACGCTCTGGAGTTGAGTGCGGATGGTATTGACTGAGACGACAAGCTCGCGGGCGATATCAGCGTTGCTATTGCCGGAGGCCAGCAGGCGCAGGACGCGCTCTTCCTGTGGGCTGAGGGATTCGAGCAGGAGTGAGGCGCCGGGTGTGCTCGGCTGCGTTGATGTTGGGCTGCTTGGCGCGAAGGCGTTGAGCAGGTGCAGGGCGTGGTTGCGCAGGGTTTTGTCTGTAAGGCGAGGCAGGAGCCCGCGCAGGAGCAAGGCCATCTCCTCGCCCTCGTCGAGAAAGAGGCGTGTATAGCCTTCGCTATGCGTGGTTTCCAGGAGGGTTTGGAGTTGGGTAAATGCTTTGGCCGGTGTTCCCTGCCGCGCATAGGCGAGGACCATGACGACCTGGGCTTCGAGTAAAAGGGCGATGTGATCGGTTCGTTGAGCTTCTGCACAGATGTGATTGAGTTGCTCCAGGGCGACAGTGATACTCCCCTGGGCGAGCAGGTAGCGCGTTTTTAGAATGTGTTCACGCTGGCATTTGAGGAGCGGTAGAGCTTCCTCGCTCTGCTCTATATTGCTGAACCAGCGCTCTACGGCGGCTAGACTGCCGTGCGCCAGTTGAAGGCGTGCCAGGCAGGTCTGTACTTCGCGGTAGTGCTGATAGCTGAGAGGAGTGTGGGGTGTGGACGTGCGTACTAGCCAGGCAGTCAGGCGCTGTTGGGCCTGCTTGCCCTGTCCCTGAGCCTGCTCGATCAAGGCCAGGAGGATGCTGGCCTGCGCCTGTACTTCCTCGATATGCATCTGTTCGGAGACCTCCAGGGCTTCACGCGCCATCGGCTCCGCCTTCTCCAGGTCGTTCCATTGATAGTAGATCTGTGCGAGTCCATACAGGCTGCGCGCAATATCATCGCTATCCTCCTGTGTCCGGGCTTCGCTGAGCATCTGGCGAAATTGTTCGGCGGTGTGATGCAATGTTCCCTGTTCACAGCCTACCCAGGCCAACATTCCGCGCGTGGCACGCGCGTAGAGAAAATTGCCCTGTTGCTCATTAAGTGCCAGGGCCTCAAGGAGAACTCGGCGTGCCTCTCGCAGGTCACCAGCGAGGATCTCTCCTGTGCCTACGACGGTCAGTGCGAGATTGCGCCAGGTGCGATCCTCTTGTGGGAGCCAGGCCAGCGCTTGCCTGGCCCAGGTCACGGCCTGGAGAATATTGCCCTCCTGGCGTGATAGTAACGCGCGGAAGGCGAAGATCTCGGCCAGTTTCTCGGTGTTGTTGATGTCGCGCCAGCGCTGTTCCGCCAGGCGCAATAAATGGTCTATATATTCTCTGCCAGGGTGAAGTTGTGGCTCTTCCATCAAGAGGAAGAGATGGGTCATCGCATAGTGTACACAGAGGTCGGGATGGTGTGCCAGATCTTTTTCAGGCAGGCGTCTAAACCAGCGATGCAGCGTATATAGTTCCTGAGTGGCCAGGGCTTGAGTATGCAACTTCTCCTTGAGAAAGCGCTCAAGCAGGTCGAGCGCGCGCATGAAATTGGTGGCATCGAGTGCCGTCTCAATCGCCTCTGCATAGAGATTATGTGCTTCATACCAGGCACTGGCGCGGGCTAAGAGCCTGTGCAGATGCGGCTCGCCCAGGCGCTTATGCGCTTCCTGGCGCATGGTGTCGGCGAAAAGTGGATGATAACGCGCCCATCCTCCCGACCCATGAAGGGGAATCAAGAAGAGATCGCTGGCGCGCAGGTCCTGGAGCAGCACCGCGCTGTTCTGGCGCTCGCGGATAACATCACACAGTTCGGCATTAACGAGCGGGAGTATGCATGATTCTAAGAGAAACTCCTGTTGCTCAGACGTGAGAGTGTGGAGCACCTCTTCAAATAAATAGGCACGTACGCTCCAATGACTACGCGTAAAGGTTTGCAGTATCTGTTCTACTTCGCGCCTATCGTTGGCTCCTGTAATGGACATAGCTAGCAGACGCAATCCTGTGCCCCAACCCTCAAGATGTTCGTGAATCTGGCGTACCTCTTTGGGTGTGAGCGAAAAGGACAGCACACGCTCAAAGAAGGCGCGTGTCTCTTCCAGAGAGAAGGCCAGGTGAGGAGGGTAGATATCTAATAGCTCATTGCGCGCACGCAGACGTGTGAGCGAAAAGGGAGGATCGCCGCGGATGAGCATATAGAGATGCAGCGAGGTCGGTAGGTGATCCAGGAAGAAACTCAGCGTCTCGATCACCTGGGGCGTGTGTAGCACGTGGCAATCATCCAGGATGAGCACTGTGGGATACTCAAGCTGGCTAAGCTCGTTGAGGAGAGTTGTGAGCATCATATGCAATGGCTTAAAGGGAGGCAGGCGATGGGCGCGCAGGAGTGCCAGCGCTTCCTTGCCACAGTCAGGATACGCGTCCTGGCAGGCGGCGATGATGTAGCGCCAGAAGCGGATCACATCGTTATCGCCCTCGTCCAGAGTCAGATAAGCTACATGCGGAAATCCCTCCTGAGAGCGGCGTTTGGCAAGCCACTGACCGATTGCCGTGGTCTTCCCATAGCCAGCTGGTCCCGCTATGAGGGTCAATTTATACTCCAATCCCTTGTCGAGCAAGGGCCAGAGCTGTTCGCGAGGGAGGAGTGAGCTTTGAAGACGTGGCAATTGGAGCTTGGGCATCAAGAGCGGCTCAAATTGTGGTGGTTGACTCGTGGCCGTGTTGGGGTACATTGAGGTGTGCCTCAGCAGCGTCGCGACCTCTTCCAGGCGCTCCAGGTTTAGCTGCTCGCTCCGTCCCAGGTAGCGCTTGACCATGCCTGTCTCCTGGCGCTGGTAGGCATACCAATAGCCTTCGCCTGATCTGCGGCGCTCCTTGAGCAGATTAAGCTGACCATTACGCCCATGAAAGGCAAAAGCCGTGTGCTCCCCAAGCCATTGCAGCCATTCCTCACCTTGCAAAGAAGAGGCTGTTTCGCCTGCTGGTCCAATAAAAGAGTAGGCATTCAGCTCAGCTAGCCAGCTGATGGTATACTGCGCACGCCTGGGCATAGATGTATATTGCTCCCTCTGTTTTGCTCCCCAACAATATCTATGGATGATTGTACATGGATGGGGAGCAAAAAACAAGTGCTCCCCATCCATGGCTTGTAAGCACATGGCTTACTCGCTATGTACCTCTAGTACAGATCTCCTTTCCAGAGCTGGCGCATCTCTGCGCTATAGGTAAGCAGGTATTCCAGGTTCCCCTGCGCTTCAATGTGTCCCTCTTTGAGGACGATGATGTGATCGGCTCGCCTCAGCGCTGCTTCGCGGTGTGAGACTACGAGGCAGGTACGCTGTTCCTGGGCAAAGATGCGCTGCCAGAGTAGGCGTTCAGTCTCAATGTCCAGGGCACTGGAGAGATCGTCGAAGACCAGTAGTTCGGGTTCGCGCGCGAACATACGCGCTGCCGCGCTCCGCTGTACCTGGCCGCCTGAGAGCTTGACGCCTCGGGGGCCGATGACGGTTTCCAGGCCGGAAACCAGGGTCTCGACGTCGCGCTCCATGACTGCGGTGTGGACGGCCTGCTGCACCTGGCCCTCGTCCAGGACAAGACCAAGCGTGATATTCTCGCGCAAGGTTGTGCTGAAGAGTGCGGGCGTCTGGGGTGTGTAGGCGCTGCGTGGTGGCACAAAGAAGCTTGTAGGCTGCGTCACCAGGCCCCCATTCCAGCGGATCTCGCCCTGCATCTTTGGCAATAAACCAAGTAGCGCGCGTAGCAGCGTGGTCTTTCCTGAGCCAACGCGCCCGGTGATTACGACAAATTGCCCTTGTTCAATACGCAGGCTGATCTCGCTGATGCCACGTTGGGTGCCGGGATAATGATAGCTGAGATCGCTTACCTCTAGTGTCTCCAGACGCTCCTCGGCTCCCTGGCGTAGCACGGGAATAGCTGGTAGGGGGCCACGACGGTAGATTGGTCCAGGCTTTACCAGGGCATTTGGTTCTGCTCCGAGCATGAGGTCGTTCAAGCGTTTGTGAGCGACCCGCACCTGTCTGTAGGCCGCGATGCGCTCGATAAGCTCACCGCTGAAGCGGGCGATGTTTGCCATATAGGCGACAAAGAGCGTAAAGTCACCGATAGTAAAGTTGCCTGCGCGCAACGCACTGCCCGCCAGGAGGAGCACCAGGCCAATGCCGATACTCGAAATGCCGGTATCGAAGAGGCCCAGGAAGGCATTGCTAAAAAGATTCTCCTGAAGCGCGGCCCGCCTGCGGCGCTGGTTGAGGCGCTGAAAATGTCCGATCACACTCTCGGTCGCGCCCGCGACCTGGACGGCCTGGACGGAGCCAAACATCTCGACCAGGTAGCTACTGATCGCGCTCCCGGCCTCGCGGGTAGCGGTGCGATAGCGCTCGATACGTCTGCCAAAGGTATTGACCAGCACGTTTCCCAGGAGCAGAGGTATGACCGCTACAATCGTCAACTGAAGGTTGAGATGGGCCATGATGATGAGCGCTGTCACGGTTTCAACGGCCATGCCAAAGACAAAGGCGCTCATTACCAGGAAGAAGCCTACACCTCCTGGATCACGCTGGAGGCGGTTGATAATGTCTCCGTTGGGATAAGGGAGGTCGACTGCCGCGGGCTGACGTAGCAGGTGCTCCAGCAGGTTCTTGCGTAGCAGGGCCTCGATGTTGAAAATCGGGAAACGCTCGCTTACCATCGTTATGATAAGGCATGTCATGCGTGCCAGTACCAGGCCTAGCAAGAGCGCGAGCAGGCCCCAGAAGTTGGCATCGAGCCGCATTCCATGCGTCAGGCCGTCCACGATTTGCTGGATGATGAGGGCTGGCGCCAGCGGCAGGAGGCGGCGCGGAAACTGGAGCAGTATGTCCCACATGTAGCTCCAGCGCGTAAAGCGTATGAGACGCCATAAAAATTGTTGCGTTTTCATGCCAGTAGCTCCTCCGGATGCGTCATCTGTAGTAGTCGGGCATAGCGCGAGGCGGGATCTCCCGCCAGATCGGCGCGTGAGCCATACTCCACGATTTGACCGGCCTCTAGAACCATGATGCGCTCAACGCGCTCCACTGTTGAGAGACGGTGGGCGATAATAAGCGCTGTACGCCCGCGCAGTAAGCGTTCGGTCGCCTGAGTAATGAGCCGCTCGGTCGCGGGATCCAGGCGCGAGGTGGCCTCATCCAGAATAATCAATTGCGGATCCTTGAGAAAGACGCGGATACAGGCCAGGAGCTGTGCCTCGCCAGCCGAGAGGCCCGCGCCGTTGCTTGCGAGCGGTGTATCGAGGCCTTCTGGCAGGCGCATATACCAATCATACAGGCCTAATTGGGTGATGGCTGCGAGGATACGCTCGTCATCGATCCGCTCATCAAAGAAGGTCAGATTCTCGCGCAGCGTGGCGCGGAAGAGCTGCACCTCCTGAGTGACGAGTCCCACACGCTGGCGCAGGTCCTCTAGCCATGCCTGGCGCAGATCCTGTCCCCCCAGGCAAATGCTGCCAACCACTGGATCATAGAAGCGCATCAGCAGGCGCGTGAGCGAGGTCTTACCGCTGCCACTACGCCCGATCAGGCCCACGGCCATTCCGGCTGGCACCTCAAACGAGATGTCGCGCA
This sequence comes from Ktedonobacter racemifer DSM 44963, assembly GCF_000178855.1. Classification (GTDB taxonomy): domain Bacteria; phylum Chloroflexota; class Ktedonobacteria; order Ktedonobacterales; family Ktedonobacteraceae; genus Ktedonobacter; species Ktedonobacter racemifer. The sequence goes on from NZ_ADVG01000003.1 coordinate 1,524,481, forward strand.
GTACTGGTTGGGCTGACTCATAGTGAAAGGCGACCTCTTCAAAGGCAATGTCCAGGGCACCGGTAGGGAAGCTTACGCCGGGACCATCTGGAACCTGGCTAGCGGTATGATAGATTTCGTTGATGCGCTCAATGCTGGCCGTGGCCTCCTGAAGGGCGCTAAACTGTTCTGTTAATTCAAAGGTGTAGTCGAGCATGAGCGAGTTGTAGCTCAGGAGGAGTACAAGTGTCCCGAGTGTGATCGAGCCATGCACGAAGAGGTAGACACTGATGATGAGCGCAAAGATCATGCTCACTACCTCGATTGCCAGCCCGGAAACCTCAAAGCTGGTCCAGTAGAAGGTGCGCTTGATTTCGGCGGTGTTCTCCTGGCGCTGCAACTGCACATAGCGCCGCAGAATATAGGGTGCTGCTCCACTGGAGGCGATATCCTCCAGGCTAGCAAGTAGCTCTCCCCAGAAGCCGCTCAAGACTGCTTCCGCCTGCTGGTGTTTCTTATAGTATGGAATAGCAAATTTCTGGACGCGTACATAGGCAATGATACTGATAACAAGGTAGGCGCCCATGACGATGCCCAACCACGCGTTCTCCCGTGCCATAAGAACCAGGATGCCCAGGACTAGCAGGGCATTGCCCAGCACGAGAACCATAAAGCGCGAGAAGAAGTTCGCCAGGGAATCAACATTGCCATCGACGCGCTCGATAAGCTCGCCCGGGGTATAGCTGCTGTGGAAGGTGCGATCCAGGTTCAGGCAGTGGCGCGTGAGATCCTCACGCAGCCAGTTGGTGGCGCGCCAGCCGACATCCTCACAGAAGTAGGCTGCGAGCGCGGAGACGAGGCGACCGCCTATCGCCACGCCCAGGTAGAGTAGGGCCGTAAGCGTGAGCACTTGCTGCGTGGCGCCACGCTGAAAGGCGTCGATAAAGACGCGGATGATCTGGGGTCCCAGCAATTGCATGGCGATGCTGGCGAAGAGCAGGAGCGCCATCACGGCGACCCTTAGACGCTGTGGCCCCAGATAAGTCCGCAAGAGTGTAAGGTACTGGCGCGATGTGACGCGTGGCGGTGAGTTGCGTGCCTTGAGCGACAGTAAAAACTGCCAGAGCTTCATTGGTTGTCCTCCATGAAGGGATACAAGTCGCAGACGAGGACAACCGCTGAGGGCAGAGACGTGCAAGGCGTCCTGGATTCAGGGAGTGAAGATGAAAGGATGGAAAGGGCGAAGCCAACGCACGCTCATCATCACCGGTCGTACTCGCTGCGTACGCCGGTGAGAAGCGCGATCAGTCGCTAATGAGAGAGGGGTGATCGCGAAGAATGTGAACAGGCGCATGCAGGCAAAAAGGGCAGAGTGATCCCCTGGGCCAGTGGCATGCCATTGCCGCAATGAAGTCCCCCATTTCGTGGTAAGAACTTAATGCAACTGTTCAACATTTTTGCTTCTCCAGATACTAATACATCATATATAAGATAAGTGTATATGCGAAACTACTACATTGTCAAGAGGTTATCTGTTGGTGTTCAGGGTGTGAGGCGGGCGCATGCCCGCCTCACACCCTGAACACCTTGACCCTACAATTTGATATTCTCATCTAGAGGAAGCCAGACTTGCATGGGGCCGGCTTCACGGTTAGCCCAGGCGTAGTAGGGGATGGCGATGAGCTGGACCGGGCGATAGCTGTTTTGCCTGGTCTGGTTATGGGGGCGATAGAGCTGTCCCTGCCAGTCCTCTGAGACCTGTTCGTAGCCCTGAGTGTGCAGGGTTACGACTCCGCCCAGGAGTTGCTTTTGTGCTTGTACTTCCCAGTGGGTTTGGCCTGAGAGGACAATATCCCATACATCGACGGAGCCGTGATCGACCTGCTCAAGGCAGTAGACCAGGGGACCGCGAGCGATGGCGACGCGGCCACGGTTGCTGGTAACATGGGGATGGCTCTCCAGGAGGCGAACCTCCAGAGGCAGGACAATTGTGACCTTATCGCCTGGCTGCCAGGTGCGGTTGAGCTGGGCATAAGTGCCTGGCTTGATGGCAAGCCCCTCGACAGGCTGCTTGTTGACCTGGATCTGGGCGCCTGTCGCCCAGGCGGGTATGCGCACAAAGAGGGTGAAGTCCTGGGCCTCTCGCATCTGGAGCCTGACGCCAATCTCTTCATCCCAGGGGTAGTTCGTTTGCTGCTCGATGGTAATGGCCTCTCCGCTGGCCAGGGGAATCTGAGCGGTGTTGCTGGCGTAGAGATGCAGCCAGATGCCCTCCTCTGAGGTGCTGTAGAAATAGCCGGGGAGCGAGGCGAGCAGGCGCGCAATATTGGGGGGGCAACAGGCCGTATCAAACCAGGGCTGGCGGCGGTGTTTGCCACGGTCCGCGAGGGGATTCTGGTAGAAGTAGAGTTTCCCATCGAGCGAGCTACCCGCGATAACGCCGTTATAGAGCGTTTGCTCGATCACATCGGTGAAGCGCGCCTCCGGCCTGGCCTGGAGGAGGCGCCAGTTCCACATGACGCTGGCGATGGCGGCGCAGGTCTCCGTGTAGGCCCGTTCATTAGGGAGCTCATAGTTCTCACCGAATGCCTCACCCTCCCAGCGTGATCCCACGCCGCCTGTCACATACGTCTTGCGCTCCGTGAGATTCTGCCAGAGGGCCTCTTGCGCGTGGTCAAGGGCTGCTTCCCCTGTCTCAAGATAGGCATCGGTTACCCCTGCGTAGAGGTAGAGCGCGCGGACTGCGTGTCCCACGACTTCCTGCTGCTCGCGCACTGGCAGGTGATCCTGGCAATAGGGCGAGCCATTGAGGACAGGCGGCTTCTGACCACGCTGACCGATGAAGAACTGTGCCTGTTGCAGGTAGCGTGGCTCACCTGTCTCGCGGGCCAGCTCGACCAGGGCCAGCTCAATTTCGGGATGTCCACAGGTTCCCGGGCGCCCCTGGGGACCAAAGACCGAGGCGATATTATTGGCCACGCGGGTCGCCACATCGAGCAGGCTGGCCTTGCCGGTTGCCCGGTGGTGCGCGACCGCAGCCTGGAGAAGATGGCCCGCGCAGTAGAGCTCGTGCATATCTGTGAGGTTGCTCCAGCGCTCGGCCTGGCGCTCAAAGGAGTAATAGGTGTTTAGATAGCCGTCATCATCCTGAGCTGAGGCGATAAGCGCGATTACCTCGTCGAGCTGCTGCTCTAAGCGTGCATCGGGAGTCTGAGCGAGTGTCCAGGAGGCCGCCTCCACCCATTTGTAGACATCGGAGTCGTTGTAAAATATGCCCCTGAAAGGAATTGAGCTATCTCCAGCCGCCCGGCGGAAATTATCGAGTCGCCCGGTACGCGCGGATAGTTCGTATTGCTGTGGAAGCGTCACGGTCTGATTGATATCACGGCGTGGCTGCCAGAACGTATCCGTAAGCTGTACGTTGCTCATGCTGACCGGGTGTAATCTGGCCTGTGGACTGCGCCGAGTATCGACAACAAAAGCGGTATCCTGTTGCTGTGAGTTGGAATGACTGCTAAAAGTCATTGTGGGAAAGAGCCTTTCTGGTTATGAGATCTACCAAGTGGGTGCCGACGCTGCGAGAGCACGCGTTTACATACCATGATACGACATTCTCCGCCCCATCATATATAAACGTGTGCTTTAACGTGTGCTCCCGCAGCGTCGTGCTACTCTTTACTGTTGCATGGGTGGCAGTTGCTCGGGATACTGGGCTTCGGGGGCCTCATGTGGCTGAGGCTGGGTAGAATTTTGCGAGGGATAGTAGTATTGCTGTCCGCCTTCCTGATAGTTTGCTGGTGGAGGTTGGTAGCCCTGGTCATAAGGCTGGTAGTAGGACTGCTGCTCTTCCGACTCGGCGGGTGTCTGGTATGGCTGTTGATATTTCATGCCTCTATTGCGACTGGACATGAAGAGGCCCGCCCCGATCAACAGGAGGACGAGCACGCCCAGGCCGAAGAGTATTGTCGAGAGGTGGTGTGTAAAGTAGACGACGGCGATGATGATAAACACGATACCGAGCCAGCCACCTCTGGACCGACGATAGTTTCGCCTGTAGGAGCGCCGGGCGTTCCTGGCCGCTCTCCGCGCGTCTCTTGGATCTCCGTATTGCATGAATGTGCCTGCTTTCCTCTATGATGGGTTGGGCTTCAACGCTTGACCCTAAAATTCTATGATTTCTATACCTTTATTACCAGGAATACGAATGTCTCGTGCTTTGGTTGTGTATGGATGCGTCACTTTCGCGCCTGCGGAGCTCAATGGATAGGGATGGTGGTGCGGATGGCGGCGGAGCCGCCATCCGCACCACCATCCCCTTACCCGAGGCGAGCTTGCGAGCCGGGAGGAGATAGCAGTTCCTATGGCTTACGCGCAATTATGAAGAAGGTGTGGAAGGGAATGTCGAGCATGCCATCACGCTCAAAGATGCGCTGAATTTCAATGAGCTTATCAAAGTAGGCGTTGATGGAGAAATCGGGTACCTCCCAGGGAATGGCCTTGAGATAGTAGACAAAGGCGCCCAGGTCGAGAAAACGCGTGGTATGAAAGTGCTCATGCTGCTCTATAATCTGCCAGCCGTGCGCATGCAGTTCATGCGTGGCGTACTCCAGGTTCCAGGCGGATTTGTGGGGTGCGCCCTCGTAGGAGAGCAACTCCTTCTGGCGTCCCAATAGTTCATGGATGCGTACATTGGCCTGGTCGCTAACCTGCTGCGTGATGAAGTGTTGACCTGGTTTTAAGACACGCAGTACCTCGCGTGGATTGTAGCTCCCATGGCGATTGATAATAAGCTCCAGCGTATTGTCGGCGAAGGGAAGTGTTTCGTCATCTACGGCATAGACGGTGGCCCCCAGGGGATCAAGGAGCCGATGGGCCATGGCGAGATTTGGTGCGTAGCCCTCTGTGGCGTAGGCATGCGGCACGGGGTACTGTCTAAGTAGATCGGCGAATTTTTCGCCACCACCGGTACGCATGTCGAGGATGGATTGTACTTGCTGCATGGCGGTCTGTACAGCCCTGATATAGTCCCACATCTTGGGTTGGGTTGCTACATCTACCCTTCTGCCGTCCAGGTACGACCAGTCCCAGTAGTCGAAGTGGTGGTTGTATTCGGAGACGAGGTAATCATAAAGGGTCTGAGTGTTGCTATCTCGCATGCTGATTTCTCCTTGCAATTTGCAATTTTAATGTTGACAAAAAAACCGTGGACATCCTGCCCACGGTCCTGCTAGGAGACATAAGCTGGCGCCAAAAACGCAGAAGGCCGTGGGCAAATTTTTTCGCCCACGGCCTATGTCTACCTGACTGCTACGCGTTTTAGCTTCTCAGCGCCAAAGCATGGCTAAAAAAAGGCAGAGTACGGCCCTGGACGAAAAGCTGGTTATCCTGTGAGGTTGTATCATGGATACCTGGCATCTGCACAGGTATTTCGCCGCTGAAGGCCATCTGTAATTACTACCTTTCTTGAGAACAACCCTACTCTTGCTATATATGGAGAAGAGCATATAGAGCTTAACATGCTCTATATGCTTCTGTCAATGCTGAAAGATAGCTATAGCGTGGCTATTTCTTGACATTCTTTTACCCCTGCCCCTATACTATCTATAGGTAATGATCTAAAAAGTATTTTAGTAATTACTGGCTTGTAGCGAATAAAGGAGTGTTCGTATGCCTTCGTCAATGTATAGACAAAACCTGTATTTCGCTTATACTCCCTGGCATCGGCGGCGCTTTATATGTAGCCTCTTCTTTGTCTGCCTCATGGTGGTATTGGCTGCCTGCTCTGGCGGCCCCACAACCAGTTCGGATTCAGGAACGCAGCCCACTTCTCAGGCGCTTACACCTACGCCATCGCCGCGTAAAGGGCCAGCGGCCAGAACGATACTCTACAAGGCTGATTGGGCGCGTGGTATTGCGGGTTGGGAGGGGGCCACGGGTTGGCAGGTCCAGCATGGAGAGCTCTACTCTAAAGGTGGTGCTCAAGATGTGCTTACCGTCCCCTTTGTTGCCCCTACGACGATGTATGCTGTTGAGATTCACATTCAAGTGAGTGGATATAGCGCACCCAGTGGGGGAAGCTTTATATTTAGCACCCCCCATACGGGTGAAATCGATGGTTATAATGCAGGTGCGAGTGGATTGCTCTCCAAGCTTCCAACCATTGGGGGTCTTCATCCCCAACTCCAGGCCATGATTGATCCGCCTGCCAACGTCGTGCAGAGCCAGCCTCCCTTTGATTATGATCCGCGCATGGAGCCACATGTCTACAGGCTGGAGATTCGCGATAACATCTTAGAGTTTTTCGCCGATGGCGTAAAGGCCTTTACTGTAGCTAGCGCATCCTCGCCCAATCTCTCTCAAGGACCATTGCGTATCAAGTCGCATGGCATCACTCTGCGTGTCAGCAGCCTGACAATCACCGCTTTATAGCCTTCTTTTCCGGGCGGCTGAACTCATCGGCTCGCAAGCTCGCCTCGGGTAAGGGGATGTCTGTGTGAGCGGCGGCAAAGCCGCCGCTCACACAGACATCCCCTTACCCATGAGCGCCGCAGGCGCGAGGGATGATATACTCATGGAGAACTATTTGAGGAAAGAGGCTCTTCTATGGAGTGTTTAAGCTGTCTCAGCTTGAGTGGTGAGCGTAGTATTTCGCCTGGACCCATCGTCTATGAAGGAACGTACTGGGTGGTTGATCATGCCTATCCCACCATCCACCTTGGTTGGCTGGTAATCCTGACCAAACGTCACGTGGAGGCGCTGCATGAGCTGTCTCGGGAGGAATTTTTAGAACTGGCTGAGATCCAATATAGGTTGGCCCAGACCATGCACCTGGATAGTTCTGTCCAGAAGGAATATTTGATGTGCTTCGCGGAGGGCAAGGGCTTTCCTCATGTGCATATCCACATGGTTCCCAAATCGGCTGATCTCCCCGCTGAGCATAAGGGACCGCGTATCTTCGAGCGCCTGAAGGCTGACGAAGAGCATCCTATCATTCCTGCGGATGAGCTGACTGCCTTCTGCGAAGAATTTACGCGCAAGCTAAGCGCCATTAAGTAGCTTTATCTGGAGAGAGGATAGGTTTTGGCTTCTATTACCTTCCTGGGCACGAGCGATTCGCGAGGTGTGCCCAGGCTTCTGTTCGTATGTTTGCGGAGATAGAAGCTCCGGTCGGGAGATAGCTTCAATACGCTTCTATGCTTCGCTTCTCTTCATCAGTAGACTACGTAGTAGGAGGATATGCTGATGAAGAAAATCCCTCAAATTACTATCGCGTTCTGGATCATGAAGATTTGCGCAACCACTCTGGGCGAAACAGGTGGTGATCTTTTATCCATGACTATGCGTGTTGGCTATGCAATTAGTTCTTTGCTTTTCATTGGGCTATTTGTCATCACTCTGACGACACAGCTTCTCTCGAAGAAATATCATCCCTTCCTTTACTGGAGCGTTATCCTTTCAACCAGTATCGCTGGTACTACCATGTCAGATTATATGGACCGCACTTTAGGGCTGGGCTACGCAAAAGGTTCCCTCCTTCTCTGCACTCTTTTGCTAGCTATCTTTATAGTCTGGCGCTTCAGTAAAGCTTCTTTCTCGGTAAACAAGATCACCACGGTGAAAGTTGAATTCCTTTTTTGGACGGCAATTCTCTTTTCAAACACCCTGGGGACCGCGCTGGGTGATTTCCTGGCAGACGATTCCCACCTCGGATTTGGGGGAGGCGTGCTGCTCATTTCAGGTCTACTCGCGCTGATAGTTTGCGCAGCTTTTTTCACCAGGATCTCCAAAACCCTCTTGTTCTGGATGGCATTTGTTCTCACGCGTCCATTCGGTGCGACAATGGGTGATCTTCTTACAAAGTCACATGCACAAGGCGGGCTGGGATTTGGCACTATTGGCTCATCTTTGATCCTTGCAGCGATCCTTGTCGTATTCATCCTCATTACGTCTCGTCCGGAAATTTCTCACGCATCGGGTGTACAAGCTGGCTTGTTGAAACAAAATTGGCGAATGTTCACCAGGCGGTTTCGGCTCACAACGGGATTTGATGAAAAATGATAGAAGATGTAATGGTTTTTCTCTCTATAATATGTCCCAGTATGTATATGTGGTGTGGCAGACCGCAAGCATCGCCACACCACATATACACATCTCACCCGATAAAGGCGGGCCAGCGCAGGAGCGTGCCGGCTATATATACCAGGCAGGTGAGGGTGTAGAAGTGTGTGGACCAGAGAAGGAGCCTGTTCTTGCTATAGGCGGCGTACATGACGCCAGCCAGGATCAGGCCTAGACTGATACGACTGCAGGAGATCAACTCGATATAGGAATAATGCGAGAGGAAGACGATGGTTAGAAGATTGATGATCCATGCGAGCAGCAGGGGAGACCAGCGCCGCTTCCAGACCTCCCAGCCCACCAGCAGGCAATTGGCAAGCGTAGGAAGGAACATCACCAGCAGCAGGAGCCAGAATTTGCGTGGAGCATTGGCAAAATAAGCGACCCCCGCGAAAGGGAGATGCTCAAAGGAGGGAGTAAAGCCCAGGCCACTCTTGCCGAAAATCAGGACGATGGCAGTAAGCCAGAGTAGAAGCGGTAACCCTCCCAGCAGGGTCATAGGGATAAGGTCGCGCCAGCGACGCTGAAGGAGAAAGACCACACTATAGGCTAGTGGAAAGAAGACTGCTGTATCGCGAGTGAGAGTTGCCATCCCCATAAAGAGCGCCCCCAACCAGGCGCGTTTCTCCTGGGTAAAGAAGATGCCCAGGCAGAGCAGAAAGACCATGAAAGGTTCGGCTGTATCGAAAGTGAAGGCCGCGAACTGGCCGAAATAAAGACCTAGAGCCAGGCTGAACCAGGGCGAGACCTGGTGTTTCCGCAAGATATGAGCCACAATTGCCACACTGGCGACAATCGCTATCCCATTGAAGAGCAGCATAACATAGGGGACCAGGGCCGCGTTCCCCAGGCTGAAGGCGAAGACGAGCAGGGGATAGAGGATGCGTTGATAGCGATAGGGGGCATTATCCATGAACTGGTAGGCATGCCAGGGGTCACGGGCGAGCTGGTAGTAAAATTGACCATCGTAGCCCCAGGTGCCGCTGGCTTTATGCTCACTCCAGACAGTGCCCAGGTGCACAAAATCTAGAACTGTATAGCCTCGCAGAACGACCAGTAGGCCTACCCATAAGATATAAAGGACGGCGACGATGAACGCGGGCCACCAGGCAGCCAGCACTTGTGAGCGCACCGAGACTCTTGCCGCCCTATGTAGGGGTGATGTTAGCATTACAAGACTCCAAACTACTCTAAATAAAATTCTGGTATTGGCATATGCGTATTTAAAGCATGCATTGATTGCCAATTATAGACTCTTCTATGGAGAAAACAAAGAGTAGAATACTCTTTACCTAACCATTGACCTGTGTGGCGAGCGGGGCATTTGCGATCTGAAGCATTTGTTCCCCCAGTCTCCGCAGGGCCTCGCGGAGTTCTGGTGGCTGGTGGACGAAGAAGGGGATGTTGAGAGACATAAGATAGCGAGCCTGGCTATCAATATTGTCGTATTCGGCCTGGAACAGGACTCCATTGGATGTGGGAGTGAGTGTGCCATAAGAGGCTGGAATCTTCTGCTGTATGGCATAGAGCGTTGCCTGAAACTCAACTTCAATGCGCCAGCGAGCCGATCTCTGGGTATACTTTTCCGCCATGTAGGCGCGACAATCAAAGACCCCCTCGCGCTCAAATGTTTCTTCCAGGGCCGCTACCTGCTGAATACGATCCAGGCGAAACGTGCGGATATCTTGCCGCAGGCAGCAGTAGCCTATCAAATACCAGTGTCCGTCCCAGCCTATCATACCGTATGGCTCGACCTTGCGGTTAGTTGTTTGGTCGCGATGAGAGCGATAATCCAGCATGATTCGCCGCTGTTGAGCGATGGCCTCGCTTATATTGATTAAGAGCGAGACATCGGGTTGTGCATCCTTTTGGGGTGAGAAGAAGAAGAGGTGAGAGGCAACGGCGTTCAGGCGATCCCGCGCCCGGAAAGGGAGCACGCGCGAGACCTTCGCCAGCGCGCCCTCCACGGCTGCTGATGATTGCCCAATCTCCAGCCACGAAGTGCCCAACAGACCAAGCATGATGGCCGTAGCCTCTTCCTCTGTAAAGATTAAAGGCGGCAGTTTGAAGCCTGGGCGGAGACGGTAGCCCCCATGGCGTCCAATGTTGGCCTCGACGGGAATGCCAGCATCCTGGAGGGTAGTGATATAGCGCCTAACTGTGCGCACATCCACCTCCAGGCGTGTGGCAAGCTCGGGACCAGTAATAAAGGGTTTAGATTGAAGCAACTCAAGAACAGTGAGAACGCGGCTGGTCGGATGATACATGCTATGCGTGACTCCTCGCGCCTGCGGCGCTCGCCGAAGTAGGAGGGTATGGTGCGCTCCGGGTGGTAACCTGCGGCTACCACCCGGAGCGCACCATACCCTCCTACCCAGATCTGAAAAAAAGTCTTAAAGGAGGGCTGGTTCCGTCCTTCTTCCATAGTAAGATGTGGATAAGAGAGAAGTCAAGGAAATAGAGGATGAAAGAGAGCAGGAGGCACGATGGCTGAGCGTATTTTGACCCTGCGCGAGTTGAATCGCGCCACCCTGGCGCGCCAGTTCTTGTTAGAGCGGACAACGCAGTCTCACCTGGACGTCATTACAAGGCTCGTTGCTATGCAGGCCCAGGTCGCCAACGCTTCATATATTGGTCTCTGGACGCGTTTGCATTCATTCCAACGTGAGTCGTTAACCCAGCTCCTTGAAAGCAGGCAGCTCGTAAGGGGATCATCGCTTCGTGGCACTCTACATCTCATGACGGCGAAGGATTATATCCTGGTCCATCCTCTTATCCAGACCGCATTGAGTCGTAATCTTCGCCTCTTTATGAAGAGGGCGCGGAGCTTTGATCTGGAGAGGTTTACCGATATGATGCAAGTGTATGTGCGCGAGCAGCCACGGACAGGGCTTGAGTTGCGTATGAAGATGGAGGAGTTTTCTCCTGGGATGGGGACCCAGCAATTAGCGGATGCCATAAGAATACATATGGCGCTTATTCAGCCTATTCCCTCGGGGACCTGGGGTTTTACTGGTAGACCTGCTCATACCGAGGCGGCTTCCTGGCTCGGGCGCTCAATAGTTGGCTCAGAAGGGGATATGCAGAGGCTTGTCTTACGGTACCTGGCGGCGTTTGGTCCGGCAAGTGTGCAGGACATGCAGACCTGGTCCGCACTTACCAGGCTCCAACCCATTTTCGACAGCCTGCGGCCAGAATTGCTCACCTTCAGAGATGAGCAAGGGCGAGAACTCTTTGACTTGCCTGATGCTCCCCGGCCCTATGCAGACACGCCTGCGCCTGTACGCTTTCTCCCCGATTTTGACAACCTGCTGTTCTCGCACGCTGACCGTCGCCGAGTCATCTCCGACGAGCATCGTTCTTCTATTTTTATTGGCAATAGCCGATGCACGACATTCCTGGTAGATGGCTTTGTGCGGGGACGGTGGCGGCTTGAGCGACGGCCAGCATCCACCGCGCTCGTGATCGAACCAGTACGTGAACCACTTTTGCCCTCAGAGCAAGAGGCGTTATATAGTGAGGGCGTAAGCCTCATGCGCTGGATCTTGGATGGGGCTGAAGCATTTGATATCCAGTTTGGCTCTGTTGTGGGATAGCCTGCTACTGGTGTACTGGGGCTTGGAAAATTACCGCGTACGCCAGTAGCGGGCTTCTAGCTATTCGACCGAGAGTATGATTTGTTCAGGGTCGCTGACGAGATCGGTTACTTCGCCGATGCGGCGGAAGGGGACCTCGCTCTGTTGTGAGAGCGTTTCCCACAGGACGGGATCGATGGCGGCGAAGAGGCCGCCGGAGGTCTGAGGATCAAAGAGAATGGCCTGAGCGTACTGATCGATGTGCTCACTGATGTGGACATGCGAACCGACTGAGCGCACGTTGCGGGCCGTGCCACCCGGTGTGCAGCCCGCCTCGGCATAGTGGCGAACATTGGGGAGCAGGGGGAGCGCGGTATAATCGAAACGCATACAGGTCTTGCTCTGCGTAGCCATCTCCCAGGCGTGTCCCAACAGGCTAAAGCCGGTGATGTCCGTCGCGGCGTGTACGGCTGGACCGGCCTCGACCAGTAGTTCGCTGGCGCGCTTATTGAGCGTGGTCATGGAGGTGACTGCGGCAGCCATGTCGTCCTCGTGGACCAGGCCGCGTTTCTGAGCGGTAGTTATCAGGCCTGTGCCTAGAGGCTTACTGAGAACCAGGATATCGCCGGGTCTGGCGCCACCTTTGGTGAGAATACGCCTGGGATGAACGATACCTGTGACGGCGAGGCCATATTTCGGCTCTTCATCAGAGATTGAGTGTCCGCCTGCGATGGCTCCGCCTGCTCGCTCGACCGCCTCCATCCCTCCACGCAGCACCTCGCTGAGGATGCTAGTATCCAGCGACTCTGGCCAGGCCACCAGGTTGATGGCCATAAGCACCTGTCCACCCATGGCATAAACGTCGCTGAGAGCGTTGGTGGCCGCGATAGCGCCAAAGGTATAGGGGTCATCTACCACAGGCGGGAAGAAATCGGCGGTGCTGATAACGGCCTGCTGCTCACTGACCTGGTAGACGGCGGCATCGTCAATCGCACCCAGGCCGATAAGCAACTGCTCTGGCACGACGCGCTGGCGTAGCGGCTTCACGACCTGGGCCAGCATATCCGCGCCGATTTTGGCGGCGCACCCCGCGCAACTGGCAAGCTCTGTGAGCCGGACCGGCTGTTGTATGCTCATATAGAAATTTTTCCTCTCCAGGAAAATAGCATGAAACAGTGTTAGCTATAGAGAAACAAAAGTCTACCCTTAGTAAATCACAAAGAGAGATGCAGCCTCAATAGAAAGCAGATAATCTGGTATGTATCTCCTTCTTCTCGTCTTTATCCCTCCCCGTATGATAGGTGATGTGAAAATGTATTTAAAATGATAATCACAACCTTAAAGCGAGCTTAGACGTATATGTATAAAATATATCTGAAAATGAGAATATAAAAAAGTTGGAGGAATTTATGAATCCACCTGGTAGGCCTTCTTCACTCAAGCGCTTCTTTATTACGCTAGGCATCGTGCTTCTCGTGACTCCACTGTATACCTTCCTGGTTGGTGAACTCTTCGCGTTTAATCCTACAGCAGTTGTTTTGCTTGTAATGTTTTACCTTATCGGGGTAGTGCTCTGGCTTGGTATCAGTGCCAGGCGTGTGGGCGCAATTTATGTTATGTTGCATATAATTGTTGGCATACTGGGGCTGGGTCTTGCTCTAGCTCTTTCTGCGTTGTCGCCTTATAATGATCCATCCGTAGCGATTACCGTTCTGATTATCGCGATTCTCTTCCATATCATATTAGCCATCCTCGCTCCTTTCATCTTTTCATTGCGTGAGCGTGTGGCGTTCTTCCATGTGCCGCAGCAGCCTCAGCCAGCTCCTCAGGGACAGGGACAGCAAGTGGTTTATCAACAGATTGTGTATGTGCCCTATGATCCCAACTCCCCTGACGCTCCGAAATTTCCTTCCATCCCACAGATGCCTCCTATTCCGGCTCAACCGCAGAATTATTATCAGGAGGGATATCGTCCCGCCCAGCCACAGCCTAAAGAAGAGCACAATCACTATCAAGAGGGATCGAGCACATATACATATCCGGCTGGCACGACCCAGAGCCAAGTAAGTACACAATACCCTCAAGCATAAAGAGGCGCAATTTATTATGTTTGGGAAAACGGGGAAGCGCCAGCTCCTATGCGGTCTGGCGCGAGGCAACCTGAGCTGCGACCTCGAATTTGTTGGCGAAGACGCGAGGGCTGCAATAGACATTGCGCCGGGCGAAGGGTTCGGGGGCCTCTTGTTTGAGGCGTGCCTGCACGTGTGGTTTGCGCGCGCCCAGGCCGGTAAACCAGGGATCAGACAGGTTATATGCGGGAGCGTGGACCCAGTCGGGAACAGTGATGTTGGCCTGTAAGCAGAGGAACTCGACGGCGGCGGCACAAAAAGCCGCCCACTGGTAATGCTCCGGGTCGGTCCCGGCTGGTTGCTCTATAGCTTCCTGCACTAGCTCTGAGCGACGTTCCACGGCATAGCAATACCAGTAGTTGAGGAAATCGCCCAGGGCATTCCATGGACGCTCACCTTGAACGATCTGGCGATAAGTTGTCTGCATGCTTTGTATTTCGGCCCACATTATCGAGCTCCTCCTGTCTTCGTATCTATTATAACATCAGATATCCTACGGCGAAAGCCGGGGACTTGTCCCTAGACCGAAGCCTGAGACGAGAGGCCGTCTGACAGCGGCCCACCCAGGACAGATGTACCACCCTGAGCAAGACAAAATTTGTCTCGTATGTTGTAACTGGCATTGAGATCCGCGTTGAGTTGATAGCCACAGGAGCGACAATGAAAGACCGCTTGAGAACGGCGATTGTTGCGTGCTTGATGCCCACACTGTGAACAGGTTTGCGAGGTATGGCGGGGGTCCACTCGCTCGACCGCGATTCCCCGCTCTTGCGCTTTGTAGGCAATGAAGCCGTACAATTGCGCAAAGGACCAGGAATGCAGCTTGCGTTGCCCTTCGCCTTTCCGATGGTGGACACCTTCTCGAAGGTTGGTCAGATTCTCAAGCACAATCGTACTGCCAGCAGTAGCGTTTTGAACGATGCGTTTGGAGAGCACATGGTCACAGTCCCGGTGGAAACGCATCTGCTTGTGCGAGATCTTTTTGAGATGTCGCTTGGCAGACTTCGATCCTTTGGACTGAAGCTTGCGACGGAGGCGAAAACGGCGGCGATCCACTTCTTTCCAGTGGCGAGAGCCAAGGAAGTGACGTTGAGAAGTCACAGCAGGACGGTTGAGTCCCAAATCTACCCCAATGACTTCATCGTGATACTCAACAACGGGTTCAGGGGCATCAACCACGACATGCAACCACCATACCCCATTGCGAGAGAGCAAATCTGCTGTGGCGATCTTACAGCCACGATAGCGCTTACTGAAATGAGGAACGGTGAAAGAAAGACTCATCTTCCCTTGAGTGGTGGAGAGGCGAACGGTTTGTGCCTCCCAGTTGAGGGAGTAGGTATGGACATTATAACGAACAGCACACGCGAGAGAGCGAGGACAACGAACAGGCTTGAAAACGGGAACGGGCTTGCTCTGCTTCTGTGCTTTGGCAACCTTCTTGGAATAGGTAGCTTCTTTCTTGGCTTTCCAGGTGAAAGCACTCTTGAGCGTTTCTGTGGCTTTCACACGAGCCTGGATAAGCAGATCACTCACCAGATCAGGACACAATGCTTTGGTATCGTAATAAGTGGCGTGGTGAAGCTTGACACCGTTCTTTTCGCCTTGCTGCCAACCATAGGCACACACATGATTGTAGACAACGGTAAATTGTGCCAACGTCTTATGTAAGGCTTGAGCCTGTTCAGTATTCGGTTGAAGCTGGATGCATACTGTTCTCTCCATGCATGAAATATACCATATATGATTAGTTTATGTCAAGCAAGAGAAATGACACGCGCTATGCTCTCGGACGTGGCTCGCCACATCGTTGGGACTTATGCTCCCCTTGTCTGAAGGCAGGAGTTCTCGCATGGCGCGATATGAAAGATAAAAGGAATTTTTGGCTATTTTGAAGATTACTCAAATAAATCATCAAATGTAGCTTGAAGATTACACTCTTTCTGCCACTCGGGTGTTGCATAGCGATCCACCAGCGTTTGTGCTTGCGCACGCGTTTCGACGCCAATCTGCTCGCAGAGAGCTTCGATATCGTCTTCGTCGCGTGCGCGTCCTGCCAGCAGTTTCAGCGCCAGAATATACTCGGCTTTTGGCACATAGATTTGCAAGTTGGTATAGGAGCGCCAGAGGGTGATGGGTCCCATCTCAGGTGTGAAGGAGGCCACGATATCATTCATCCAGTCGCGTGTAAGCTGGTAGCGTTTCGCTACAGCATTGATAGCTGAGCGAAACGCCTTTGTCTCTTGATTGGGATTCATAGTATCGGGAAAATCGAGCGGAACCACGTCGATATCCTTGGTCGAGGCCCGATTTTGCACAAAGAACATCATATAGACTCCGCCCACCACCGCCAGGCGGACGGGCTTGCGCACCTTTGTGCGCTTCTCTAGCTCCTCGTCCAGTGCCTGTAAATAGTGCTCAATCTCGCTGCCTTCCACGTCGCTCGCGTCCTTTCCATTGACTCTGACCGGGCGAGCCTAGTTATGTTGGGAAGTACCTGACGCCCTGCTGCCCTGCTGCAACAAGTATCGCATATGGCGGCGAGTCTTTTCAATAAAGCCGAGGATTATGGTTCTGGCCCTTCTTTTTTGTTTTGTGTCGTCGCGGTAGTCGTTCTACCGAGAACATAACCTGCAATGGCGGCGAGAATGGTCGAAATCTCTTTTCCTTCCAGAGAACCCAGGACTCCCTGACTTTTTCATCTGCAAGAGAATGAGGGGAAGGAACGCTCCTTCCCCCTCGGACTTGAGTCTGACCTCGCTTTGATAGACGTGCGCAAATCAGTCACTCGTGGAGCGCGGGTTGTCTCGCGAGTGACCTGCACCGAGCTTTCTAGATGTGCGTCATGCTCCATCCTGAAAATTCGGTGACTTTTTCTGGGAGAAAATGCAGAGCCACAGGAGCCCGCTGGAGTAAGGCCGTCACTACATGCGGGCGCATGCCTTCATCTTTCACATAGCGTTCTATCAGGCGTTCGAGATCCTGCTGGACGAGTGTCTGATCTTCGATGATGGAAACGCGTCCATAGAGGCTGACAGAACGACCCTCCTCTCCAACACAAAGCGCGATACGGGGGTCTCGACGGAGATTCTTGCTTTTTTGGCTGCGGCCCGGGGTAGTTATGACCAGTGTCTCATCATCTGCCAGTAGATACCAGATCGTGGTGAGGTGGGAACTCCCATCTTTGTTTAATGTACTGACCACTGCCGCGTGGTCTTCACGGAGAAACTCCCTGGCCCAATTGGAAAGCCTGTTAGTCATAGATTCGTCTCCTTTTCCTCTTTCAACGGGTGTCATTGCATACGCGACACTGTTGCATAATCAACACTTTGGGGTATACTACACTGTTGCCAGTGTAAGGGAAGCCTCGGCTTCCCGGCAATCAGCAAACAGACCAGATTGTTGTGTAGACAACAGCAAAGGGAAAGTGTTGGTTACGGCACACGTGTGAATGAGAACGCGCAGATCGCGAGGAGAAAAGATGCCGGGAACAGTGAAAAGAGACGACCCACGAGTACAGCGCACCCGTCAGTTGCTGCTGCAAGCGTTCATAGCATTACTGGAAGAAAGGCACAACATTCACTCCATCTCTGTGCAAGAGATTACGACGTTGGCCACGGTGAATCGGGCCACGTTTTATGCCCACTTTGAAGACAAATATGCCCTTTTAGAGAGTTGGATGCGCGAGAAGTTTCATCGGGCACTTTTGAGCCAGTTCCCTGCTTCATCCACGTTGCAAACCGACACGCTCCGCTTACTTATTCTGGCCGTGTTTGATTTTCTTGCTCGCTTTCGCGGTCAGCTCAAGCCTGCCGATAAGCAGTTTGAGCCGCTTTTTGAGATTGCTTTGCAACAAGAACTCTATGAGATCCTTTTCTTGTGGCTCAAGCGTAGGGCGTCGGAGATTTACGTTGGAGAGGAGACAGTAGAAGCCACGGCGCAGGTCATCAGTTGGGCAGTCTTCGGTCCGGCAGCTCAATGGAGCCGGGGAAATCGAACCATCTCGGCAGAAGAGATGGCCCATCGCGTCTTGAGTGTCGTGATTGCTGGCTTGTCACCTGTCACCACTGTTACTTGACCGGCCCTCTAGAGCCAGGGCTGCCGTCATGCGTACCTTTGGGTGAGGCCAATCTAGCAGCTCGACCAGTTTGTTTACCAGTAATGGACCTGGGGTGGGCATGTTGCCGATGATCTCGGCTATATGTGCCTGCTGGATGGAACCAAGCAGCTCACCCGTTCCTTGCCCCGACAGGATATTGCTGGCCTCCTCCACTACTTCGCCTAGCACCTCGGGATGAGTCTGTTGCAGGCATTTGATGGCAAATTGGTAGGCGCTGCTATCTCCAAGCAGTACTTTGAGTGGCTCACGAGGGGCATGTCCTCCCAGTTTTATGAGAATGCTAAGCGCTACCTCGCGCACAGAGTAGCTGTCATCAGCCAGAGCTTTAACGAATAGTTCGGCAGGCTCAATTACTCCCCAGTGATTCAATGTCTTGATGGTTGCTTCTCGTATGTAAGCATCACTGTCCTGGAGCAAAGGTATGATGGCATCAACGGGAGGTGGTGCATCAGATTGCAATGATTGTAGATATTCGATTCCCATTCGTCGTATATATGGCCTCGGGTCTTTGAGTGCTTGCAGTAGCAGCTCATATGGAGGACGTTTATCAAGTTGCGCTAAAACTTCTATGGCTGTAGAGCTTATGCGACGTGGGCCTAGCAAAGCACCTATGATGATGTTGATTGGAGCATGCGTTCCTTGTTCGCCTAGAGCCTGTATAGCTGCCCGACACACCTCTAGATTCTGGTCGCAGAGAGCCTCCAGCAACACATCAAGTGGGACCTGCTCTCCCATCGTACCCAATATCTCGATTGCCGCGACCCGTACTGTCCACTTGTGATCATACCTCGCCGCTAGCAGTCGCTCGATTGACATACGCGTGCCTAGGAGCCTGACTGCGGCGGCACGCGCGATATTTTCCGGGCAATCCAGAAATGGCAAGATGAGGTCAGCGGGAATCTCCAGGTCCCTTCGGCATAGCACACGTGCGGCAGTTTCACGCACCTTTTTATCTCTGTCCTTGAGCTTATTGGCTATGATCTCTATTGGAATGTGTGAGAGATGGCCGCTTAGCGCCCATATGCCCAGGCGGCGTCTCTGTGGATCTTTGTCATCCAGAAGTTTCAGAAATAATTCGACTGGCGTCCTCTTCTTGAGCAAATTTAGTAATGCGATTGCGTTAATCTGTACTCTTTCATTTCCATTATTGAAAGCCTCAATCAACTGATCTAAGGGAATGTGCTCATATAACTCTTCTATGGCTTGCCACGCATATTCATTGTAGTCATCCAAAGAGTCGTCTGGATCATGCAGTAAGTGCTCTGTCAATGTTGGGATTGCCTTTATGTTTTTGCGCTTACCCAGTATGATTGTGGCTGTATGCACCACACTTTCACTGGTGTCATGCATGGCTGCGATGAAGTAGTCAATGGAAATTTCTTCCTGGCTATCTAATACTTTTAGAGCGTTAGAACGTACTCTGGCGTTCGGGTCATTGAGCAGAGGCATAATTAGCTCAAAGAGTAGTTTGTGACCTTGCTTGCCAAACTCGGTGAGTAGTTCGAGTGAGGTCCAGCGGACATAAGCCTCGGAATCTTGAAGCGCTGCCAGGAAGGGTGTTATAGATACTCTTTCACCTGGAGTACCAAGCATTTTGAGTGCAGTCCAGCGGACATCTGCATTGTCATCTTGAAGCGCCACTAGAAAAACTTCTACAGGTGCCTTATCCCCTAGAACTCCAAGCATTTCCAGGGCAATCATACGGTTAGTGGGAGCGCCCTTTTGCAGAATTTCTGTATGCATCTGAATAAAAGAGGCTACTTTTTTGGCCGACCATTGTTGGGCTTGCATTGCCAAAATGTGTTGAGCCTTGGTTCGGAGTGAACGCTTTAAGGCAAAAGAGGCGCGAAAAATAGGCTTGAACGGCGCGTCCTTCCCTTGTGTTTCCAGGATGGCAAGGGCGTCCTGGTAGACGAGGTCAGAGGGCTTTTGAAGTGCCTCCAGCCATTGTTCGTCTGTGATCCAGGGTTTGAGGGACTCTATGGTTTCTGTCGCGGCTGTGCGAACATATTCGCGCCTATCCTGTAGGGCTTCGAGAATGAGTTTGAGCGGAGCCTTATCCTGGAATGCGACAGACTGGCGGAGGGCAGCGATCTTTATGCCTGCATTGACGTGGGAGAGTTGAAACACAAGCTGCTGAAGAGCCTTGGGATCATCGAGCAAGTCGATAGATGTCATGTATGATGCAGCAGGAAGTAAAGCATGTGCTGCGCATGC
The DNA here is from genome assembly GCF_000178855.1 of Ktedonobacter racemifer DSM 44963. GTDB lineage: Bacteria > Chloroflexota > Ktedonobacteria > Ktedonobacterales > Ktedonobacteraceae > Ktedonobacter > Ktedonobacter racemifer. The sequence continues at coordinate 1,544,619 of NZ_ADVG01000003.1, forward strand.
TGTGAATTAGTAAAGGACGTTCTGTCCTTTAGATTTGCCTTTTTGAGTATAACGTGAGCATCTCTTGCTTGTCAAGCGCGCGAAGCCGCAAGAGCTGAGCCATGATAGTCGATATCTTTTATAGAAACATTCTCATGCATCTATGTTTTCAAGGGCCTTTTTGAGATTGGCGAACATTTCTTTGTGGGAGGCCAACCCTTGCTTAAATACAGTCTGAATGAGCAGACGAGGGGCGGTGATCTCTACATGCTCTGTGACGCGTGTGCCGTTGCCTTCGGGGAGGCAGCGCGTGATGTTGTGCAGGTGGATACCAGGTTTCTGGTAGGCATCAGAGACGATCTCTCCCTGCGTATTGATGCCTATCATGACATCGTAGGTGAAAGCTATGGTAAAGGGGCCTTGTTTCATCCGGTCGCGGATCTTGTAATGCTTGATCTCTGTGCCATCTTCCGCAGTAGAGGAGGCAGTTTGCTCGACTTTGACAATAAGCGGGTGGATCTGTGAATGGTTGTTGAGACCAACCAGGAAGTCTGTGACCTTTTCAGACGAGGTCGCGATAAAAATATCTTGCTCGAAAGAAGTGTGTACCATATGTGTTCCATTACTCCTCGATGTACTTGTTATTAGAATGATTATCTCTTCAAAAACAACTAAAGTAAAGAGGTGTAGAAGAAGTGGCTGGTGCATGCACCAGCCACTTCTTCTACACCTCTTTTAATATCTTCCATCGTCGTAGCCCTGGGGTGGAGGGATGACGCTACTGGGAGAGGAGGGCATATTGTGATCGCGGAGAGCCTCGCAACAGAGAGCAAGGCTCATCAGGTAGTCATCGTGGCCATCAGACTCGTCCACATACATATTCATGAGTCCCTCGGCGGGTACCTCGTAACGCGCGTGGCGCAACTGATGCCAGCACTGCTGGTAGGTGGCGTTAGGAGCACCCTCCTGGCGATAGATGCTGACGCGACCTGCGTTTATAAGGCCAAGGAGGTGATAGGTGAGTTGGGACTTGCTGGCGCGAGTGAAATGGAAGGAGCGAATGCGTTCAGTGCCCAGGCGTGTGCTGAGCAGAGAGGCCAATCCTTCACCCAGACCTGTTTTATCGACAACAGTGCGCCGCACATTCCACTCCGGGAGGATGCGCGAGACCGCGGCGTACTGGTCAGTATATTTCATTCCGGTCCAGTCGTAGTGTCGTACAATGCGTAGCTCGGGCAGGCCGAGATCGTTAATAGTGACGCGCCCAATCGTCAGGATGGTGCTATCGTGCTTACCGGCTGGCTGACCAGGGCGCGCATGCTGCTCACCAGCTATATCGAGTCCGGCAACGTAAAAGCCCTCGGCTGGATCTGGAGAAGACTCCCAGGTGTGCTGGCCTCGCAAGAGTGAGAATTGCAGGTCATTGAGCAGGTAGCCTGAGCCGAGAATGGGCAGCAGGCGATACTGGGTACGGATGCTGATATGATCTTCGCCGAGACGCTTTATCTCGCTCTCGACGTAGCGCTTGTAGTGATCATTGATGGCCGCCAAGGTACGCCAATCGTAGGCAAAATGGCGCTGGCGACCATCCAGGCGCTCAAGCTCCAGGTTATGGGTGCGCATGCGTGCCAGGAGCGTCTCCTCAGACCAGGCGGTTCCGTAGAGAACGGTTGTGGCATTGGTCGTGCTGGCCATAGGTCTGAGATCGGTATCATACTTGTTTGGATCAATGCTTTGCGCCTCATCGATCTCCAGCAGGAGGGAGGCGGTCGCGCCAACGATGCTGGCGCCAGGTCCGGCGGAGAAGAACATCACGCGTGGCCCCGTCTGATAGGGGACTTGTTCGTGCCTGGGAGCCATGCCTATTGTATAGCCATAATGCTTCCAGACACGGTTACGCATAAGCGGGTTATCGAGCAGGGAGAGCAGGCGTTGGCGACTATTGATAGTCTGGGGCTTATAAGTGGGAGCGGCCTTGACGATGCTGCCCTCTCGCATACAGAAGAGCAGATAGGCCTCAAGGGTGGCACTGAGCTGATTCTTGCCCATCTGGCGGGCAAACATGACGGTGAAGGTATCGCCTCGCCCTTCGAGTACGCTCTCTAAGATGGCATCGCCTACAAGTTCCTGGTAGGGGTAGAGCGGTTTGCCCAGGACCTCCCGGGCAAACCAGCCCAGTCCAGGCCGCTCTGGCCAGGGAGGTAATATGAGATGTTGCTGTTGGCGTTTAGACATATAGCCCCTCTTCATCCCCATCACATTGCACAGGTCAATGACACCTATGCCAGTTTTCCAGCTACATCATCACGCCTAGATTTTGCTACTCTACTTCTAGTATACCTAATAATTTGGTACCTGCTCCACTGATTTTGCTGCTTGCTTCACTGAGAACTTGCGTTTATCAGAGATTAAGATCCAGACGGAAAAGGCGAGGAGCGCACCACCTAATGCCACGATAGGGAGTCCAAGAGTCCAATGATTATCGAAGTAATCATCAGGATGATCCTGGTGCTCCTGCGTCTCATAGACAATTTTCTGACCACTGGCATTGACCTGGGCGATGTAGGTAAGCTTGTAGCCCTCGCCTGTATGTCCATCGACATTGACATTCTCTAGTGCATCACTACGATAGATCATGTCCTCAAGCCGAGCGCTACTATCAAACTGTACAAACTGCTTGAAGTCGCCGGTCTGAGCAATGTAATAAATAGTGTTGTGGCAATCTTCGCAGTGCAAATAATAACGGCCTTCCTCGGCGTCAAGCACAATATGATAGGTACCGACGGGGGCATGATCATACATGACCGCGTGTGATTGTAGAGCATAAATAATGCCCGCGATCAATACCAGCGAACTACCAATAATACGTCCCGAATAGGTGTTGATAAATAGCATAAGCAAACGAGCCAGCGAGTACCCTCCCTGAGCGCCGAATGCCATCCTGCGCATAGACATTGCTTATTCCCCTCTGCATTATATAGGTATTCTGTCAATAAAGAACTAAAGGGCCTATTTTGCGGTTTCGGCAATAAAAGCTCCGCAATAACAGTAACGTATTTACCTGTTTTTAGTCACTATTGCATTCTTCTTTTTGTCATATATTTTTCTGGTAATTTGACTTATACATGAATTATTCTGTATGTATCTGTATCAAATTATTTTAAAATTATCGTTGGTAAATATTTAGCTTCTGAAAAAGCTGTAACAAAATGACTTGCTAAATTGACTATCTCATGCATCTAAAAATCCTGGAGAAGCAGTATTGGAGAAATGGATTGTGAAATATTGTGATATCTCGTGGAGAGAAGAGACAGGCTATGCAGCAACCAGCAGATAAGTCTGCCCTGGCCCTGCACGCGTTCTTGCAGGAGAATATGGAGCCACTCCTGGGTATTATACGCTCGTATGTCGCACGCGCTGGCCTGGCAAAGGGCGAGACGCTACAGAACATCGCATCCGAGGTTTTGAACGAGGCCACATTGGAGGCTCTGGCCCACATTGATGTCTTTCATACTGTGCGCCAACCTCGGGCCTGGTTTCTAGGTATTGCCGCTAATGTTATTAAACGACGGCGCGCCTCTCTGTTCAAGCAAAGCCAGCGCGAACTCTTATTCAGTAGCTCACTTTTTGCTGAGGAACCTGGCGGCGAGAGTGATTTTTTTGATCAACTGAGCAGCCTGGCCCATCCAGGTCCTGAACAAGAGGTAGAGACGCGTACACAGGTTGCTGAACTACTTGCGCTGGCTTTACCCGAGGATCGACGGGTGCTACGCCTGGCCTTTTTACAGGACCTGGACACATCGAGTTTGGCCCTGGCGCTTAATGTCTCTCCAGGCTCCGCGCGCGTCCGCCTACATCGAGCGCTTAATCGTCTGCGGTCGACCTGGCATGCACGAGATCAGCAAGGGAAGGAGAGAGGGCACCATGCTTAAGCACGATAGGCAGCAACGCCTGGCATATGAAAAGACGCTCTATCGCTATAGTACAGCGCTTGAGCGTGGAGATTTGGATACGATTATCACGATTCTGCAAGAAGCAGAAGACGATCCTTATCTTGAGCACTTCATTTTTGAGATGCATCAAGAGGACTATCAAAAGGAGGAACCTACAATGAGCCACGTATCTTCTAAGCAATCACCAGCATCCGAAGAAACATCACCCCCTGAACTTAATCGTAGCTTGCGCTCTCAGCCAGAGCAGGCACCGCGAACCCGTAAACGCTGGCTAACCACTCTTCGGGGGATTGCTGCTGTTGTTGTTGTCGCCATCTTAATCAGCAGTGCACTCCTCATTTTCTCGGCGGTAAATGCATCTCATGACCTTGCCAAGAAGCAACAAACATCCACCGGCTTTTCTAATAAAACACTACACAATATTGTGGTTGCCGCAGAACTTACCCTTGCTGGTTCTACCGCAGGAAGGGAGGTTCTTACAGCAAGGGACGCCTCTACAGGGGTAAAACTCTGGTCCTATACGGTGCCAAAGGGGTTAGAGAGTAATGTCAAGGTCATCAAGGGCAATAAGGGGTTAGCCTACGGTGGTGAAGCCAACCTGGTCGTTCAGGATCACGTTGTTTACTTTGCTGGTAATAAGCAAGTCCTGGCACTGCATGCGCTGGATGGAACCCTTATCTGGCAAACAGATTTAGGGACAATGGACCAGCATGTCGTTGGTGGTGACCCTTTGCCATTGCTTGTAGTAGAGCAGGGACGCGTATATGCTAGTGGATACTCACAAGGAAACCTTTATACGCTGGACGCGAAAACAGGTAAGATCATCTGGCATTATGACGCACCTGAACCCGCGCTACTTAGTCTGAACAATGGCGTTGCCTATGTGATTGCCAATAAGCATTATATTAAAGCCCTGGACGGGAAAGATGGGCACACACTCTGGACGAAAGATGTTCAAACTGGGCCAATTAGCGCTACGGTAGCGAATAATGTCTTCTATGTCCAAGTTACGCATTCTTTAGTTGACGATCCTAAGGGTTCCCACAAAGATCAGAGACCACTCATTGCCCTGAATGCTACTACTGGCACGCAATTGTGGTCAGTCATGTCGCAAGCTGACAATCCTACAGACCTTGTTGTTGTACAGAATATGCTTGTGCTTTTCGATGGCAGCCACTTCTGTGGATACCACACCAGCGATGGTACACATGCCTGGTGTACGACCGGGTCACAAAACACATTCTCGGGTGTCGGCATCGCGAGTAACAATGGAAGCATCTATGGCATTTTCTACTTTGACGGAAGCAGGCAAAGAGTACAAGCCATTAATCCACAGAATGGTAAGATATACTGGTCCAAAGACGTCGATGGTGTTGCATTAAATGCTCCATTGATTCTCCCTTTCGGCGACAGCCTGGTACTCCCGCTAAGCAGGGCTGTGCTTGATCAGGCTACTGGCAAGGAACTCTGGCACTTTGCCGCGATAAAAAATGTCCTTGTTATCGCGGGTGCGGTAGGTATGTAGAGTAAAAAAGGGAATAAGGGCATATGATAACGGGCTGGCTCTACCAGCCCGTTATCATATGCCCTTGAGAAATTCTGGCTGTATGCGGGCTGAAAAATGATATAGTAAAGCTGACTACTATTTTTCAGTTGAAAGGGCCCGCAGCGTCGATGATCTACACAACCTTGCAGAGCTACCAGGTATTGCAGCGAGACTCTGACAATCAGGCTCGCGTAAAGCAGGCAGATGGACAGATAGTGGAGTTGCCCGTTGGGGGACCATATACGGTGGGGGACGCACATGATATTTTGGTGGGGGAAATCTGGGTCCTGGCCGGGCAGAGCAATATGGAGGGTATTGGCGACCTGATAGATGTCGAATCACCTTCTCCATTTGTGCATTCTTTTCAGTCACGTGAGGAGTGGGCCATCGCGGAAGAGCCATTGCACTGGCTTGGTGAGTCGCCACGTATTGTGCATCATCAGCTCTGGGGGTTCGACAAGGTACCAGATGAAATACCACCCCGCGATCCCCAGAAGACCAAGGGGGCAGGCCTGGGCCTGACCTTCGCCAAGGAGCGCTATATCCGTACCGGAGTGCCCATCGGGTTGATTCCAAGCGCGCATGGCGGAACCTCCATGGAGCAGTGGGACCCGGCCAAACGTGATGAGGGCGATGCCTCTCTGTATGGTGCTTTGCTCAAACGCGTGGAGAAGGTGGGTGGCAAGATCGCGGGCGTGCTCTGGTATCAGGGGGAGAGTGATGCCTATCCCGAAGCGACCGAACGGTATCATCAGCGTATGCACACCCTTGTGACAGCCTTGCGTGCTGATCTCCAGGCCCCGGATCTCCCATTTTACTATGTGCAGATTGGCCGATTTATTCGCTCGATTGCAGATCCGGACGCCGATGTGTGCTGGAGTGGGATGCGCGAGGCGCAACGTACATGGCAGGATATACTTCCCCATACCGCGATGGTAGCGACAATCGACCTCGAACTGGATGACCTGATTCATATCAGTACGCAAGGTCTGAAACGACTTGGTAGGCGCCTGGCTGATTGTGTAGATGGCTTACGTTCGCCTGATATCTCCTCTGTTGTACTCGAAAGAGAGCAAGCGCGTATTCGCATCACGTACCGTTATGTGCGCGGCGGTCTACATGCGTCCGGCCATCCTGGCGGCTTTTCGTTGCGCGATCAACAGGGAGTTGCCATCCCAGCCATTTATAAAACGACCCTGGAAGGGAATGTCGTCACCTTGCATCTCAAGGAGGAGCCTCTACCTGAAGGTGCGGCCCTCTGGTATGGCTGGGGTGCCGACCCCTATTGCAATATTACCGATGGCGCGGACATGGCTATTCCCGCCTTTGGCCCCTGGCTACTTGCTTGATTTGAAGCCAACATATTGCGAATAGAGTGATTGGATATCTTGAGCGGCAAGTCACGGGCATTTAAAGCGGAGTTACTGCTCCAACGTGGCATCCAATTTGAGGCAGTACCTCGCTGGCAGCGCTATGGGACAGGTATCTATTGGGAAGAATTTGAGAAGGTCGGCTATGATCCACATCGTAATCTCGAAACGATCACGACCCGTCACCGCGTAAAGATCGACGAAGATCTACTGGCAAAAGACGAGTACGGCGCTTTCATAGGTCATCTCCTGGCTGCCCAGGCTGTTGATGTACAGTTGAGTAAGTAGTCGGCTTGTACACTGGATATATGAGTCATTCCCAGACAAATTGTCGCCTATCCGAATACATGCTCACGATGAAAAGAGTCTCGATATGGCAGAACAGAAATATGCAAGGAGCGATATACCTGTGACCATCAGTGTCATCAGGAAAGCAAAGCCAGGGAGTGAGGAGCAACTCGAGGAGTGTATTTCGGGCATAGTGGAAGCGGCTATGAAGTTCCCCGGGCACCTGGGTACGTCGGTATTCCGCTCAGTATCACCCGATGAACATGAATATCGAATCGTCTACAAGTTCGATCACCTGAGCCATCTACGACAGTGGGAGGAGTCTGAAGAGCAACTCAAATGGAGTACTCGTATGCTGGCTTTTCAACAACAGGAACCCGAGACTCAGGTAACGTCCGGGTTGGAGGCTTGGTTTACAGTACCTGGACAACAAAAAAGCGCTCCCCCTCGCTACAAAACAGCTCTGTTGACCTGGTTAGCGGCTTTTCCTATTTTGACCATATTATATCTGCTATTTGGTTCTTTTTTGACCTCACTCCATTTCGTTCTGAGAGCATTGCTGCTAACAGCTATTCTCATAGCACTTCTCAACTGGATAGTAATGCCATTATTGACACGCCTCTTTATCGGGTGGCTCTATCCAAAACGGAGGCAGATCTGAAAGGAGCATATTGATTTCCAGGTCTCGATACTTATTTTACATCTACTGCTCCAGATACTATCTACTTAGCGGGAAAAAGGGCCAACGCGTGTCATCTCTACTTCTTACCTTCTCGTATATGTTCCCACTAATTCGGCTGTTGCAAGCACATGGCCTTTCAATTTCGCCAATACGTCCTCTTTTTTCATGCCTTCCGGTAACGCTAACCGTGTATCGAGCGCAAAGAGTCGAAAGACATAGTGGTGCACACCAGAAGGTGGACATGGTCCTTTATAGCCACGTGTGCCAAAATCGTTGACGCCATCAGTACCTCCGAGAGGAGCCTTCTGTTCCAGGATGTGCTGCGTTGAGGGAGGAAGATTATAGATGAGCCAATGCGTAAACACTTTCGTCGGTGCATCCGGGTCTTCAACCACCAGGGCGAGACTTTGCGCTTCGCTTGGCACATGGGAAATGGTAAGGGGCGGATGGTGATTGGCTCCATCACAGGTATACTGAGATGGAATCGGTCGACCATGTTCAAAGGCAGGACTGATGAGCTTCATAGGAGCCTCCTTTTTTCCTGTTGCCAGGCTTGGGGCGGCAAACGTCACCGTGCAGGTACTCACGATGAATAGCGCCCCCAGGATACTACTAAGGAGTAGGATATACACTTGTTTCCAGGCGGCAGAAGTATTCATGACGATCTTTTCCTCCCGACAGCCCTCCTCCATCTATGCTGATATCCGTACTCTGGGATGATGTTGTCCCGATTGGAGAGATGGTCACTTCTCCTTTCACTTTAGACCATCTCTCCAATCGGGACAACATTACCTCTTCCTCAGTGGTGTTGTGAAAGAGATCCTGTCTTCGCGCGAGAAAGGGTTCAGATGGGCGATCCTATGCAAGCAGTGCGCCGCATGGCACCTCCAACCGCTGCTGTTCTCCACCGCAGAAGGCGGTGGACGGTGTTGGCGTCGCTCAGCTCCAGGCCGCGCCCGCCTGCTCCCTGATGGTGGCGTTGAGGCGGTTGAACAGGTTGGTCGTAGCAATCATGATGATGATGGCGGCCAGGCCCTTTTCATCGAAGTGGTTGGCGGCCTCCTCCCAGATCTCGTCGGAGACCGCATCCGCTCGGTCGGCGAGCCGGGTAGCAGCCTCGGCGAGCGCAAGGGCGGCACGTTCGGCATCGGTGAAGTAGGGCGTCTCTCGCCAGGCCGCCAGGGCGAAGAGTCGCTCGTCGGTCTCGCCTACCTTCTTGGCGCTGCGTGCGCCCGCATCGACGCAGGCGCTACAGCCATTGATCTGGCTCGCTCGTAGATGGACAAGCTCCAGCGTCTGCTGTGGTACGCCTCCCTGGCTCATGGCCTTGTATAGGTTCTGGATGCCCTTCATGGCGTCAGGAAGGATCATCGCTGGGTTCTTCATTCGTGCTGGCATTCTGTACTCTCCTTCAGGTCTCTTTGCTGAAAAGAATCACCGATTTTCTCTAAAAATGGACAACTGGGATGCTGACCATTCCAGTTCCGATCGAGACGTCGCCACGCATCCGGCGCAACGTCAGGGAGTTACGCTCCCTGTCACATCGGTTGCGTCTCGCCCGTCACTACCTTGACGGAACGCGGCGAAAGAATGTGACCGATGGACAAACACGAATGGCTGGCTGAACACTTCGAGGTTGATCAGGATATTCTTGGGGAGCGTAATCCACCGGGCATCAGACGCCTGCTCAAAACGCTGTACCATGTAGACCATCCCCAGGTTGACGAGATCTATCAACCTGGACAAAGAAGTTGAACATGTCTAAAAAAGCAATACAGGAGAATGTTCGATAGCGATGGTCTTACCGAATGGGAAAGCCCCTCGGACAAGATGCTTTCTATCTGTTGTATGATTACAGGGAAATACAACCTATTATGGAGGTTCTAGCTTGAAGTTTCTTGTTACCGGCGGGGCCGGATATATTGGTAGTGTCATGACCAAGCAACTGGTGGAGGCTGGGCATGAGGTCACTGTGCTGGATAACTTCACCAAGGGCCATCACCAGGCGGTGCTTCCCCAGGTTAAACTGGTGGAGGGCGAATTGCTCAATGCCCAGCGACTCAAAGAGGTTTTCAAGGATGGTTTTGATGGTGTGCTGCATTTCGCGGCCCTCTCGCTGGTGGGCGAGTCGGTGACGCAGCCAGAGCGCTATTATCGCAATAACGTCGTGGGCACACTCAACCTGCTCGACGCCATGCGCGAGGCGGGCGTGAAGCGCCTGGTCTTCTCATCAACGGCGGCTGTCTATGGCGCACCGGAGGAGACTCCCATCCTGGAGACCGCGCAACCCCGACCAACTAATCCCTATGGCGGCTCCAAGCTGGCTGTGGACCAGATGATAGGCTTTGAGGCTGCGGCACATGGCCTGGCTGCCGTCAGCCTACGTTATTTCAATGTTGCCGGCGCCAGTGGCGAGCTGGGCGAGGTGCATAATCCTGAGACACACCTGATCCCGCTCGTGCTCCAGGCGGCGGCAGGGTCCCGCGAATCGGTCCAGATCTATGGTACGGACTATCCAACCCCTGACGGTACGGCAATTCGCGACTATATCCATGTCGAGGACCTGGCACGAGCGCATATCCTGGCCCTTACCCATGCCCAGCCAGGGAAGCACGAAATCTACAATCTGGGCAACGGCAAGGGCTTCTCGGTCCGCGAGGTCATTGAGACCGCGCGCCAGGTGACGGGCAAACCCATCAAGGCTATCGAGACTGATCGGCGCGCTGGCGATCCTCCTGTGCTGGTTGCCTCCAGCGAGAAGGCCCAGCGCGATCTAGGCTGGAAGCCACAAAAGCCCGAACTGGCGAGCATGATCGCCGATGCCTGGAACTGGCTCCAGGCCCATCCCCAGGGTTATCACGATTAATATACGCCGTTGGTCTGCTTGCGGGTATTCATTCGCAACTAGATCAATGGCGTATAACGCGTAAATGGGATACAATTTCATTATGGATCGTATTCAAGTGCAGCCACATCCAATATAAGTCCTGCTGGCTCGCCAGGCCGCGCGCGCACCTCCTGTACCCACCTTCTCTGATGATGGGTGTTTGTTAGACAGGAGGATATCTGTATGTCTTTTTTCTGGCGCTCCGTGCCGGGGCGCGCGTTGCTCTCTATGCCTACACTTCGCTGGCTGGTGATCTCGCGCTTCTTCAGTAATTTGTTCTTCTACTCGACCACGCTGGTTCTCTTTCAACAGCAGCGGGGGCTTAATTTTACCGAGATGTTTCTGATGGAGGCGATTCTCTCGGCCAGCATCTGGCTAGCGGACGTTCCAACCAGCATCTGGTCGGAGCGCATTGGCTATACCAGGATGATTCTGCTTGGGCGCGCTATTGGCCTGGTGGGGATGCTGGTCTTCGTGCTCGCACATGGATTCTGGCTCTTTGCCTGTGCTGAAGTGCTGGGTGGTGTCGCTTTTGCCTGTGTTTCTGGTTGCGAAAGTGCCCTGGTTTACGCTTCTTTACCTGCTCATGAGAGAAGCAGGCAAGGCGGAGAGGCTTTCGCGCTGCTCGCCAGCGCGTCGAGCGCGGGATTCTTTCTAGGGCTGCTTACGGGTAGCTTTTTAGGGGCTGCCAGCCCCTTGCTTGCGGTTATGGCGAGCCTCATACCCTCCCTGTTCGCGTTCCTTGCGGCATTTCGTATATGGCACTATGCCCCGGCCGCTAGAACGACGGAGAACAGTGAGCAGGTTCAAGTCAGGCAGGTGTTACAACGTGCCTGGAAGACCGTGCGTTCTCAACCTGTACTCGCGCTCTTGAGCCTGTGGGGGTCAGTGAATTTCGCGCTGACAAATGCAGTTTTTTGGTATAATCAGCCCTACTTTCAACGAGTGGGTATTCCAGTTGCCCTATTTGGGCCACTGACAGCCGCCGCGCTCGGTTTACAGTTGCTCATTCTCCTACGCCTGGCAGCTATACACAAGCTACTGGGCACACGTCTCTTGCTGGCCTGTTCCTGCTTCTTCCCTGGACTCTGCTACCTGCTCTTACCATGGGCGACTCATAGCTGGTTACTTACCCTCCTGCTGATCGCGGGCGTGATCGTCTTTTCCGCCTGGCAGGAGCCTGTGGTAGCACAAGAAGTGAATGGGCGTATCGCAGACACTACCAGGGCGACCACTCTCTCCGCGCTCTCCCTGGTTGGCTCACTGGGAAAAAGCGCTCTGGACCCGCTTATAGGACGCCTGGGCGATAGCGGACTGGCGTGGGTAGGCACTGGCCTGGGAGGAGCGTTACTCCTCTTGAGTATTGTCGCCCTGCTGCTTCCTCTTCGATCCCAGAGGCAAGAGCATGGACTGTAAGGGTCACAATGGCCAGGAGATGCCTGTCTAGCATAATTATATGCCCCAATTACTTTTTCTTCCCATTAGTTTACCCGGTGGCCGGTGAGCACCATCGCCAGGATAAAGCCAGCATAGAGCACGAGCAGGAAGGCTCCTGTCAAGCGCCTGAGGCGCCCACGCCAGATGAAACCAAGCAACAGCAAATGAGCCAGGATCATCGCGGGCAGCGAGATCATCAATTGATGGAGATCTACTGGGAGCGGGCGCACCAGGGCTGCCAGGCCAAGGGTAACTAGCAGGTTATAGGCGAACGACCCTAGCACACCACCCACCAGGACCTCTGATTGCCTCTTACGTGCCGCCGCGATCCCCAGGGCGATCATCTCGCTCGCGGTCGCCAGGGAGACAAGTGTGGCTCCAATGACGTGCTGGCTCAGACCAACAACCTGTGTCAGGGCTTCCGCACCCCACACGATGGCCGGTCCTCCCAGAGCCATCCCCAGCAAGCCACCACCGACGAGTCCCAGCGGTCGCCAAAGCTTCTGTCTGGGCGCTTGTTGATTGTCATCATCATCGTCATCTTCAAGTTTTTGAAAGCGTTCGATAGCCTGGCGATCTATCCGGAGCAGTAGCCATGTGTAGCCGACAAAGACGAGGAGGAGCAGCAGGCCAGCCAGGCGCGATATGTTTCCCAGAAGAAGCAGGCCAATTGGTAGCAGCGAGATAAGGGTGGCAATGACGGCCTGGCGGCGCAGTTCGCGCCCAAGAACAATGGGAAAGAGGATCGCCGAGAGGCCAAGCGCGATAGTAATCATCGTGAAATTATTACCGAGTATATTGCCCAGCGCGAGCGGGGCATTCCCCTGACTCGAGGCAATGGCAGCGGTCAGCATCTCCTCCGGCTCCAGCCCTGCCAGGATAATACCCAGGACGAAGAGGCTGATGCCAGCCTGGCGCGCCACATCGCCAACGCCGTCCATAAACCAATCCGCACCCTTCATAAGGGCAAGCGTTCCTATCCCCAGTAGCAGGAGCGCCAATGCACCGGTCAACACGCCGTGTTCTCCTCTTCGATCAACTGTTTGCGCAAAGCCATGTGCAGGTCATGGAGCGCCTGAAGCGTTAGCACGCGTTTCAAGTCTTGCGTTCCCGCTATGTATTCTGTACTAAGTACAACCATATAATTGAAATAATCTTGCAGGCTATAGACCGTCACATCAATAGTCCAATCACCAGCCAGTTCTCCATAAACCAGGTGTGCGTCTATGTTCTTGTGGTGCCTTCCCAACTCCAGATATACCAGCAAGTGCCGCGCCATCTCAGCGCTCTCTCTGTGTACATAAAGGTAGGCATCAAGCAACCGCAGCCCCTGTTGCTCCTGGCTATATTGGCCTTGAAAATAAAGGCGTGCTGGCTGCCCCAGTATCCCATCGCTTGCCATCATGCCTCTCCTTATAGTATGTAAGGGTCTGGGCTTCGTGAACATTATAGCTTACAGTAGTGTAGGGGCATGGAGCCGGGAATGTGACGTCTATGAAGGAAGTGTAACCTCCACTTGCCGCTGTTTATTGAAGCGCAACATGCGCATTCCCTCGCGGAATCCGTACACGCTGTAGATCCAGGTCGCGATGGCAGTTCCAAGGCCACACACAAGCCACTGCATGTCAATAGTCATTCCACCTGATGTTATAGGTGTTGCGGGGACGGCAAACAGCGCAACAAGCGCGACCAGGCAGGTCCATGAGGCGAGCCAGTAGTCGATGTGCCTGTTAAAGATAAGCGCGAAGGGGTAGAAATGCACGCCAACAATCAGGGCAATAATCGGAATAAGGATCTCGGTATGGCCGATTACATTGCAAATCGCTGATGCAACACCAATGAAAACGCCTTCCAGCCCAAAGGTGATGCCATACCACTTGCCCATATTTCGGCCTTGTGCCTGCTGCTCAGCTGTCGCGACGGGAAATTGCCGTGCCGCGATGAGCAGGTAGATTCCCGCGATAAGTTGTATGATGCCGGTGAGCCACACGAGAGGCGAGAGAAAGGCATTGCCCCAGCCATTCAAGGCACCTACAGCCAGCGAGGCCCATCCGGTGCTAAAGAAAGCCATTACTAAGACTCCAGATGCGGCTCCAATCATGGCGGCCCTGGGAATAGCGTGATCCTGCACGAAAGGTTTCTCCTTCTACAAATGCACAGCAAATTTTGTTCTGTTTATCCTATCACATATTTCCTATTTGATGTCTGCGCCTGCTTACTTTCCCTTCGTGCCGCAGGCACGAAGAGGTACGGTGTGTGGGAGCAAAAAGATCAGCAGGTGCCAGTCTAAACAGATTGAGCCGGAAGAGCTGACCTATATCTCCTCTGGAAAGGTGAGATGCAAGTCAGTGATCAAACCGGTGCGCGCACGGCCTACAAAGATTTGAAGTAGGAGAGCCATGTCTCAAATGTTTGAAATCCCACCGACTCATACAAACGCACTGCACCTGTGGGATTAGCCGCATCGACACTAATGCATGCCTTGATTATCCCAAGAGCATGCAGTGTGCGCAAATTCTGGAGGAGGAGCGCACGACCGAGTCCAAGACCACGGTGTAATGGATGGGTTCCGAGGCTATCGATAAAGCCAACAACCTCATCAATTCCTTCACGTTTCATGGGCTCAATGCTAGCAGTGCAAAAGCTGGCCAGGGTGCTGTCAGGGGCTACCGCCAGAAGATCGATCTCAGGCCGATAGTTAGGATCAAGCTTCTCCGCACGCAATTCCTCACTGGTAATTGGGAGGGAGTTCCAATGTTCCCGAAACGCCACATTATGCAAATCAGTAAAGTCTTCGATATCTGCCAATGTCGCGGTGCAAATCGTGTAGCCACTGGGCACTTCTGGAGCTGGTGGAGTCTCATGTAGCGCCCTTTTCATGGTGAAGAAATAGCGTTCACGAGTAAAGTTGTTCGCTTCCAGAAACTGAAAACGAGCGGGATGATCCGCACGCGACGCGGTAAACAGACGACATGCACGATGCGCACGCTGCTGCAAGGTTTTCTGCTCAGCCCACTGTAAAGCACTCGCCTCGATACCCTGACCCATGACTGTTGGCCGAAGGTAATACCAGTAACGGCCTTCCGTCAGGCTCTCTGTCTCATTAAAGTGGAGCCGCGCAAACCCTTGCATGTTGCCAGCATCATCAAGCCATACCTGGAATCGTTCGGTAGCCTGGTTTTTTTGGAGCGCGTGGCGATGAAGATCGAGATCAACCGTATCTGCAGTTTCACAAATGCGGAGGAGTTCATCAATACGAACAAAATCATCCGGCAACGTAACCAAGCGAGAAATCATCTACAATGCTTCCTTTATCTTCAACCACTTATTCTTGTTTATTGATGAGGTATGAGGGAACTGTATCACACGAAGAAGGAGATCTGTACTAGAAAGGCAAACCATTGGCGGGTGAGAAGCTGAAGTGGAGAATTGTTGACAACTAACGTTAGTTACGTTATGATCCAGGGGAGATGATGTAATGAAGCGAGGGAGTTTATGGCTCTTTTTACTGATGCCCTTGTGCAAGAGATCGCGGCCCTGGTCTGCCAGCGTTATCGTGAACTGGGGATGGCGTTGGGTGAGCCGGAGTTGCCTGCGGGTCAGAGATGGCTGGATGAGAGAAGTTCCCTGTGGCAGGAGCTAGATCTGTTGATACGTATTGCTAATGGAGAGTATGCGCGTATACGCGCGACCAGGGATGATATCCAGCGCGCCGAGGCGGCGCTGTATCACCTCCGGGATCTCTTGCTGGGAAACACGCTGCGCTCCAAAGCTAGCTTTCCCGCTGACTTCTGGCGTACAGATATAGGGGTTCTGGTCTCGCGCGTTCGTTGGTGGGTCTCGGTCGACGACTTGATTACGATCAGTAACGCGGCTGCCCTGGCCTTTGGCGAAAATACCCAGGCAAACCGAATGCGCATTGGGCGGGCTATTGAGAGTGGCTTACTGGAGTGGATTCCCGATCCCTCCGTGGCCAATCCCCAGCAGAATAAACGCGTATTTCGCTCCCAGGTGGAGCGCCTGGGAGCTCAGCGCCGACTTTTAGAAGAGTGAACAGATTGTTGCTTACAGAAAGGAAAGCCAAACAATTTATGTATCATATTGCCCAGGTCAATATGGCCTACGCCCTCGCGCCGTTGGGCGATCCACGCCTGGCCGCTTTTGCCGCTCAACTAGACCAGATCTACGCGTTTGCCGAGGCCAGTCCGGGCTTTATCTGGCGTTTAAAGGCTGAGGACCTTTCTTCATTTTCGCGCGATCTACTCACAGATGAGCGGCTCTTTGCAACTATATCGGTCTGGTCCTCCATCGAGGCACTCAGGGCTTTTACCTATCGGGGGGAACATGTGCAGATAATGCGTCGCCGGCGAGAATGGTTTGTACCCTTGAAGGGTGCCTACATCGCCCTATGGTGGGTGCCAGCGGGGCATACACCTGACCTGGACGAGGTAAAAGAGCGCATGGATTATCTACGCCTGCATGGTCCAACACCCTTTGCCTTCTCCTTTAGCCAAACCTTTCCAGCTCCCATCACGGGAGGAGACAAGGCAGAGAGCATAGGAAGTGTGAGCATCAATGAATAAACGAAAAGCTCTTATCAATGAATACAAAGAACGCAAGCGCCGTGGCTGTGTCTACCTTGTTACCAATATCAATAACGGGAAATATCTTATAGGGCATAGCGCAAATGTACAGAGTGAGCAGAACAAGTTTCAATTTGCCTGCATGACTGGCACCGCCTTTCACCCCAGGCTGCGCAAAGATTGGAAGGAGGTGGGCACTCAAGACTTTACGCTGAAGGTGCTTGAAGAACTGGAACAAAAGCCTGACCAGGGCCAGGAAGCCTTTATGGACGATTTGAAAGCGCTTGAGCAGCTCTGGCGTGCTACTCTTGACCCTGCGCAGGAATATTAATTGGCGTATTTGCTTTCGCGCCTGTGGCACTCAAAGTATAGTGTGTAGACAGACGTGTAGCACGGATATTCCCCCCGTACCATACATCTATACACTATACCTTTTTTGGGAGACAGAAATGCATTTAAATTAGATTTAGTAGCTGCGTACGAGTATACAGCATCTTCTATTATACTTAATTTTGCTTGTACTTTGGTTATTAATATAATATACTCTTCTTAGGAGAAAAAATTATATTGCAGTAAATGTAGTGCGTAGACGACAAACATTATGCTATAGCTCTTCAAGCAGAAAGAGGGGATCTTCTCCAACAACACAGTCGTTAGCGAACTGAGCGTGAGTGGTGTGATGCCCAGGTGGCGATGGTAAGGGTGAGCATGGGTTTGAAAAATGTGGATAGTGGATGGTGTATTGATGGGGAAGGGAGTCAGCTCTCGGGCTTTGCGCGCTAGCGATGTATTTCCTGCGCTTTCCCTTTGAACGTACCCGCGCGGTGTTTACCACATTTTGGAAAGTGGTCAGCAGTTGAGAGGAGGAACACATTATGGTCCAGTGTCACTATTGCGAAGAAGCACGACCCCCACTCTACATTGTGCATGAGTTGAGACGGGGTGAGCCACTGCCCGAACCGCTCCATGTTTGCCAAGCTTGTCGCTACGACCCCGAACTCAAAGGGACCTTTATCAGTCGCCATTTCTTCCATGAGTATTATCCGCACCTTGTACGCACACCAGCCCACCAGGGGCAAGCGAAGCGTGAGTAGACGCGTCCCAAGCCAGTTGAGCGTCCACAGGTCGAAGCCCATTCTGAGCAGCGGCATGCCTCAGAGCGCTATCAAACCTCGGAACAATCACGGCAAGAGTATCACCCGACTCCATAGTGTGCGCCGCAAGAATACTGGCAGCAGCCCGAACAACCTGTGAAAGAATACTGGGAAACCGAACCTCTAGCTTCGCAAGATTCCCGCCAACGCGCTCTGAAGAAAGGGTACAAGCGCTAAGTTAAAAAAACCTTCAAGATCCAGCGCTTTTGTGAAAGTGCTTCACCCTCAAGGGCAAAAATTGCCACCAGGGAGATGCGCTTTTGTCATTTCTGGCCAGGTACTACTTATCCGAAATTCTGAGCGCGAAGCGCTAGTCACCACCTGACTCCCATTCGGTGGCAAGCGGCGTCACTATCGCCGTGCCACCGCTTGCCACCGAATGGGGGTTGGGTTTCGGAAGGTGCGCCCTCTCATGCAAAGGATAGCCTCCTTCCCTGGAAGACCTATGGTTGACTGATAGGTATAACCACGTTTTTGCTGGTCTGCGCGGGTTTTCTGGAGGTCTATGTCTCACCTCTCCTGATCACTGGCAAGCAGGGTGGGACATATTGTCCCTTCATATAAGGTGGGGAGAGACGTAAGCCTCCAGAAAACCCACAAGCAGAATAAGCAACGTCGCCATAAAAAGCAGAAAAATGTAGATTGCTGCTGAATTGTGCACTCCTTTGCCGGCCTGCTCCTTCGCTGTTGTACTTTCCTCTTTCCTCTGAAAGAAGTAAGCACGGAGACGGCTTCCCATAAAAAAGCTGCATGTCGCGATGAATAACCAGGCCAGAGTTTCGGGAACTCCGTGAGGAAGCAGGCCCCTAAGCAAGAACCCCACACCATAATGTAGAGCGATGGCAGTGGCGAAGATACTGCCAGTCACACCATTGAAGATGAGCAAGAATAAGGTTCCTACATCAAAGGTAACCGCTCCTAGCAGGAATAGTAGCTCTATTTGCAGGTTGTGTCCAATATACTCCCATACATTCTCATGTAATGAGAGATGGACAGTCATAAGAGGTCGGGCTCGATCTCAGGGTGGTTCTGTCTCCATTGATTCCAGTTCTCAATGCCCTTTTCCAGCAGGGCAAGATGAGTGAGATTGGCCATGCGCTTATTCTCCTCCGAACAAGTATTGTTTCGCTCTACATAGTGACTTCGCCTCGACTCTCAAGCTCGCCTCGGGATAGGAAGTAGTGGCGTGCATCACGGTAGTGATCGCGATGCACGCCACTACTTCCTACCATTGGGTACCCCGTCTAGGGTTACTTATCGTGTGCTGCTGTCCCATTGCTGCTGTATCCGACGATAGAAGGCGGATAGATCAGCAGCCAGAGCGGCCTTGATCTCATGGCTCACCTTGTCGGCGAGGACCTCTTCGCGGTCAGCAAGGAGGCCCTCAATAGTTGCCTGAGCAATGTCTTGAGGCAGAGCCTTGGGACCTGGGAAGGAGGAGGCCATCTCGGTGTCGATAAAGCCGGCGTGGATACCGGTGACCAGTGTTCCCTGAGCGCGCAACTCCATACGTATGCTATTAGTGATAGACCATGCTGCCGCCTTGGAAGCGCCATAGGAGCCAAGAACAGGATTAGAATACCAGCTTGCTACGGAGAGCATATTGACGAGGGCACCTCCTCCATTCTGTTTAAGAATTGGGGCAAACGCCAGGCTTATGGCCAACGTTCCCAGGTAGTTCGTCTCTATCTCCTGGCGCGCCTCATCTATCGACGTGGGCGCGGCATGAGAGTTTACATACGCAACTCCAGCATTATTGATCAGAATGTTGACATCCTGGTAAGCTTGTGCGGCTGCCTGGATATCCTCCTTGCTGGTAACGTCGAGCTTGATTGGTTGGATACGGGGATCATCTGCCTCTATGAGTCTTCTGGCACCAACATATACTTTGCGCGTCCCCGCGTCGAGCAAGGCCTGGACAAAGGCTTTCCCCAGCCCACGATTGCCACCGGTCACCAGGGCGATTGAACCTTCGATTTGCATAGCCGTTTTCCTTTCGTAGCTAATCACACTATATCGATCTAACTTGTCTTTATGTTGGAATAATTATTCCAACATAAAGACAAAAAAATTTAGTCAAAGACAGACAGCGTTGTGCGCGCGATATTCTGGAGCACCTCACGCTCAGCGTTAGTGCGTGCGAGCACGCGAATGCTGATTAGAGCACCAAGCAGAAAATGGGCGAATTGATGTGGATCATATGTCCAGGCAAGTTCGCCTGCCGCCTGCGCTTTGATGAGAAGGCGGTAGAAGGCCTCTTCCATAACTTTGTAGGCGGCCTGCACACGTGTGCGTACATCGGGATCATGAGGCGCCAATTCAACACTGGCGTTGACCAGGAAGCAGCCACGATGTTTGGGATCATTGAGCAACATATCGATATATGTTTGAAAAATGCTCGCCAGAACCTCGCGCAACGGTCCCGATTGCTGGCGAAAGGCCTCAATTTGTCCCTGGTTTCGGGCGCAATAGCGATCCAGTGCGGCCAGGTACAATGAGTGTTTATCGCCAAACGTATCATAAAGGCTTCCACGCCCGATACCCGTGTGCGCCACCAGGTCCTCGACCGATGAGCCTTCATATCCCTGCTCCCAGAACAGATCCATCGCCTGTTGCAATACCTGCTCTGGTTGAAATGCTTTCTTGCCTGCCATTGTCTTGTCTCTGCTTCCTCCTTCTCTCTTGGTGGTAAGTATAAATCATGTTGGAATGAAAAGTCAAGGATGTAATGAATCTTCGCGCTTATGGCTCTCACAGGCAGGGAAAGTCGAGGCGTGGGTCGTGCGAACCCAATTCGCACCTCGACTTTCCCTACAACCTTTGTGGTTCCTTCTGCATGATCGTAATGAGTCGCTGATAGAGGGCCTTATTACTGGTCAGGTCGGCCAGGGTGTATTTGTCGAGGACGCTGAGAAAGGCGGTGAGCGCCTCCTGTAAGGCGGTGCGAAGATTACAGACAGGCGTGATGACGCAGCAGTTGTGCTCGCTATCAAAGCATTCTACCAGAAAAAAATCTTCCTCAGTCTGGCGTACCACCTCGCCGATGCGGATATCAGCAGGCTTGCGCGCCAGCCGCATGCCACCGTTACGTCCTCGGATTGTTTCAATATAGCCGAGCTTGCCCAGTTTATGCACGATCTTCATCAGGTGGTTGCTAGAGATGGTGTAGGTATCGGCGATGTCCTGAATGTTTGCTAGCTGGGTATCAGGGTAGGCCGCCAGGTAAAGCAAGACACGGAGAGCGTAATCAGTGTGATAGGTCAGGTGTATGCAGCATCTCCTTCCACCGAAATAAGGACCATAATGGGGTAATCGTCAGTGTATTATACTCTTCGTTACCTTTTATTACTATCATTGCTAATTGTCGATATAAAGATACGCTTTGTGCTAGTGGATGACAAAAAAGGAGAACGGAAGTACGCTTCTGTTTGTAAAGCCAATCAACAAACAAGGAGCGTACAGCAATGCTTGACAAAGCGACCGTTCTCACCACTCTTTTTATCATAGTTGACGACCTAATGAAAGGGTCAGCCGTGATCCAAGACGCCTTAGAGCGACCAGGACCCGCCCCCCAGCTTTCAGATAGCGAGGTGGTCACCATCGCCTTGTATCAGGAGCTCATTGGAGAGCCGAGAGAAGATCACTTCTTTCGCTTGCACCACGAGCATTTGCGGCCCTTCTTTCCTGGACTCAATGAACGCAGCCGCTACAACCGCCGCAAGCGATCTCTGTGGGCCGTGATCTTGGCCATACGAGCAGGCTTGTGTCTGGTGCAAGAGGCCCAGCAGATGGAGGAGACCGCCGCCATTGACTCGGCTCCTGTCCCCTGTCTCAGCTACAAACGCAGTAAGAAGGCAAGCGATTTTGCTGGTCATGCCGACTATGGAGTCTGTAGCAGCAAGGCGATGAAGTACTTTGGATGCAAGCTCCATAGCCTCGTTGGTCTCTCAGGCGTCATTCTTGGCTTCTTGCTGACTCCAGCCAGTCACTATGACAATCAGCCCGTAGTGGAGTTGCTCGATTCGGTGGCTCATCACCTCAAGCGGCTGATTGGTGATGGGGCTTACAATGATCAAGCACTCCAAAGTACCCTTGAGCACACTCGCTCGTTGCTCTTATTAGCTCCCGTCAAAGCAAATCAGCCTGCCAAGCGCTCTGCGACGGCTCAAAAGGTTCTCAATCGCTTGCGCTTGATCTGCGAAACGGTCAATGCCCAATTGCAAGAGCAGTTTCACCTCTCCAAGCATTATGCCAAGAGCGTCTGGGGACTGTTCACGCGCATTGCGGTCAAAGTCACTGCTCATAGCGCTGGCATGATGGTCAACACGCTCTTAGGTCGATCTCCTCTCAAGTTAGCTGATCTGGCCGTCTAAACTACTAGCACAAAGCGTAATTAGCGCTGAACCAACTCACCCCTATCATAAGTGGATTTCTGTCCACTTGCCAAGAGAGCTGGTAATTGACCTCTTGAATACTTTCTAGTGGACCGATTTTGAGCCGAAACATGGGAAATCAGCGCTCTTTAGAGAGGCGATGCCGCTCCTGATGGGGCCTCGTATGGTCGGCAGCGGGATCACTCCCGCCACCGCCAATCCAGAACCGTGCATGCGAATTTCCCCGCACACGGCTCCTCAGTGTATGGTCAACTGTGATTGACACCAGCCGCCTTGTGTTGCGCGATTCTCGCTACATCCTCGGCGGTTTTCTCATCATGGCAGTGGCGATGGTAAACCCATTTGTTGCTGATATCATCTTTTCCACCAAGTGCGGTTGGGGTGATATGATCCGTTTCTAGGACATCGCCATCTCGAAAGTAGAGTCCGCATCTGGGACATTGTCCTTTTTGAAGGGCGAGGAGTTTTGCTCTTTCGCTTTTCATAAGCGGGTGTTGCTTGAGTCGCTGTGACCAGTAGATGTGATTCCCATCATACGGACTCGCCGATCCTCTGACTTTTGCGTAGTCTTGGCTATGCGTTTCTGTATGATATCGGACGTATACAGCTTTGGGGTTCCCATCTTTATCTCGGATGTAGGTGCCGAACCGTTGGGATCCGTCAATGGGAATGCTGTATTTGTCTTTGACCCATCTTTTGCTCTTCCCTAAATGCCTTGCTTGTTCCCATCGGGCGAGTTGGCGAAAGGTGTTGTGGTCGCAGGCATGAAATGCCTTGCTGCACACTACCCACTTGTAGTAATTCGCCCAGCCTCGGATGACGGGGTTGATCGCGCTAATGACCGCCTTTTGAGGGGCAGATTTTCGTTTTCGTATCAGCAGTTTCATTTGGAGAGTGTGACGTTTGATGGCTTCTCTACTCGGGGTGATGAAGGTTTTGAACCCAAGGGGTTTTCCTTGCGTGTTTTTTCCGGTATGGGTTTTTCCCATTGGAAATTGACGTACGGAGAAGCCTAAAAAGTCAAAACCTACGTTCCCCTCATATGAAGTTAACGTATGGGTGACTCTTGTTTTCTTCGGGCTCAACCAGAGTCCCATGCCTTTTAAGTGTTCCATTACTGCTTTTGTTGCTCTCTCTAATATTTCTTTGTCGGCGTGTAAAATGACGAAATCATCTGCATATCGAATGAAGATTGGTTGCCCTTTCTGCTTCGAACAGACATTTGCTGCCGCTTTTTCTATGCCGTGCAAAGCGATATTAGCTAGTAGCGGCGACAGTGGGCCGCCCTGCGGCGTTCCTGTTTCCGTTGAGGTGAAGTCCACCCCTTCTAGTACTCCTGCCTTCAGCCATCCTCTCATGAGGTGCCGAAGCTGCGGATATGTTTTGAGCTTTTGGAGTAACGCTTTTTGGTCGATGTTGTCGAAACAACCTTTGATATCGGCGTCCAGCACAAATTTGGATTTGAATCGGATACCGTTAAAGATTGCTCCTATGGCATCGTGACATGAGCGCCCTGGTCGGAAACCGTAGCTGTTTTCCTCAAACACCGCTTCCCAAGCCGGTTCTAGGGCCAGTTTTACCAGAGTTTGCTGTGCCCTCTCGACCAGGATGGGAATACCTAGCGGCCTGCGTTCGTCTTTCTTCCCTGGTTTGGGTATCCAGATGCGGCGTACCGGTTTGGCTTTTTGACGGTGTTGGTTTTTCGGGTGAATGGCTTGAGCCATGAGAAGTCTTTGTTTGGGATTGATAGATTTTATCCCGTCAATGCCCGCTGTTTTCTTCCCCTGGTTGTCTTGTGTCACCCGTCGTACCGCAAGGAGTCGTGCGGCTTCCGATTTCATCAGCAACTTTTGCAACTTCTCTACTTTTCTCGTTTCGCCACGCTGACTGGCTCGATAGATGCGCTTCTGAAGACGGAAGACGTGCTGCTCTAGTTTCTTCCAGGGCAGGTTCTTCCAAGTCCCGCTCGCTTCGTCAATTTCTTGATGAGGCGGCGTATTCCTATCTGTTCTTCTACTCACTCTCTATCCTCCATACAGCAGGGTCTACGTTAGCCTATCCTGGGGCTTTTCCCCAGGCATTTGCTTTTTAGACCATCGTTCTCCGTCAAGCATTGGATGGATTCCTACTTATCCGATCGACCACGGGCAAGAGCTATGACGGGGTTCCCCCGTTCCGATCCATTGTCGTTGGGCTGTTGTAGATGGGTACTATCCACCGTGCGTATTTCGGTAGGATGGGGCTCATGGAAGAGGAGCCTCACTTTTCCTTTGAACGTAAAGAACTCAAAGGTTCACGCAGATACCATTTGGTCAAGCCACTTAGTCCGTCTAAGCTTGTACATGCTTACGATGGGTCAGTCATACCTTCAATTCATTCTCCGGTTGGAGAACATTTCATCATGACAGCACGCTTCAGACTTCTACCGCCTCGGACTGGCGGTTTTCTTTTGTCTCACATCCCGCTTCGTGGATTGAGGTCCAGTCGCTACCACGGGGATGCAGCTTTCTGACGCCTACACGCCAGGGAAGGGATTGCACCTTCCACCAATAGATCAGTTATCAGATGTTATTCTCTGTTAGCCATCCCCCGTATTGATGCGGTTTCGGCTAAACGGGTCACACCTTCCATCAACATCTTGTAAATTGGCGCCCCTTTTGTCCCACAGAGTACGCAATGAAATCCAAGCTTGTTCGTTTTACTTGTCAGGCGAAGAACTCTCTGGCGAAGCGGCGAAGAGCTTCCAGATTAGTTCCATCTAGAAAACGCAGCACCAGCTCCTGCACGCCTGCTGCTTCATAGGCGGCCAGACGTTGGCGAATCGTCTCAGGGCTGCCAATCAGAGCAGTATTGACTCTGTCTCCAAGTCTAGCTTTGCGTTCAGGGGGAAGCAAAGCTCTCGCCTGCTCATCACTGTCAGCCATGAGGCACAATGTGGTTGATGTGCGATGAATGCTCTCGTAATCACGTCCAACCGTCTCGCAGTGCTCCTTGAGTACGGCAAGCTTCTGTTTCATAGTGGCAGGGTCATCGCCCACGTTACAGGCATCACCATATTGTGCCACCAGTTTGAGAGTGACTTTCTCGCCGCTGCCGCCAATTAGCAGCGGGATATGCGGCTTTTGCACACCTTTGGGCTGATTGATAGCTCCACGTACCTGGTAGTATTTTCCTTCAAAAGCGGCTTCCTCCTGAGTCCACATAGCTCGAATAACCTGTACAGCCTCTCGCAAGTGCCGCAGGCGCTCAGGGGCCTCAGGATAGTCATATCCATAAGCGCGATACTCATGCTCAAACCAGCCTGCTCCGATACCAAAGTTGAGCCGCCCATGCGAGAGCGCATCGACGGTACTGGCCATTTTTGCGAGCAACGCAGGGTTACGATAGCCATTGCAGGTGACCAACTGGCCTATGCGTATACGCGTCGTATCGCGCGCAAGGGCTGCTGTGGTAGTCCAGCATTCAAACGTGACCTCTTGTGATGGGCGTGGGATGGTATGAAAGTGATCAACAAGCCAGACGGAAGCGAAGCCAACCTCCTCAGCCGTTTGAGCAACACACGTCATCGTTTCGTAGGCTTCTATAGGGTCCTTGATCCCTGCCAGATCCATGTTCCAACCCTGAGGAACAAGCAAACCAAATTGCAGTGCCATGCGGTGTCCGTTCCTTCCTTTGTAGAGAGTTCCCCTTCGTTATAATATCAGGGAAGAGGACAAAAATACAGAGCAATATTAAGGCAGCACAGCTGTGCTGCCTTAATATTTGAAGAAAAAGTGGCGATGTGCTTCTCTAGCGTTGTATCAGAAGTTCAATGCAGTCAACGTCCGTTCTTGAGGGCAAATCCTAAGTGGTTATGATCTCTACGACGCTGGACAAAGAGGGCACGATCCTCATCATCCAGGTGAAAATAGCGGGCAAGTTGTTCGGGGGATGGTTCTCCAACTTTACTCAAGCAATGTATCTTCAGGAAGTGGCGGGGGACGCAGAGGAACAATAGTAGACTGGATAATGGTCGTCGTTGTTGAGCCATAGAAAAGGAAACTATCGAGAAGACGATCAAGCTGATCAATAGCAGGAATGTGAACTTTGAGAATGAAGCAATCCTCACCGGTGACGCGGTGACATTCAACGACTTCAGGAGTCTGTTGCGCCAGTTCCGCAATCTTGGGAAGTTGCCCAGCATTTGGACGGATACGAACATACGCAGCAATTGGAAGCCCAAGTGCCGCAGGATTCAGTTCCAAGCGATAGCCTTGAATCACTCCCGTTTCTTCCAACCGGCGGACTCGCTCGGTGACGGCAGGAGAAGACATACCGACTCGGCGACCGAGTTCGGACATAGTCAACCGAGGATCACGCTGGAGTTCTTCCAGCACGCGGAGATTGACCGCGTCAATCTCCTCACGGAACCCAGTGTAAGTAAAAGGGCGTTTTTTCTTTAAATCTTCAGCCATATGTTCCGTATCTCCTCAAATATGCCATGTATTTTTGCTTCCTTCCATTGTACCATTACGAGAAACAACAATGAGAGGAAACACCATGATTTCTACGAAAAAAATAGGGATGATGGAAAAAGTTCCACCACATGTTTTCTTTCTGGTAAGTGCCCTCTTCCGCTACCTTGGACCTGCCTTTGCAGTCCTCCTTTTTGCTCATGTTTCTGTCCTTGGAGTTGCATGGCTTCGTATTGCGAGTGCCGCCGTTGTTTTTGCTGCATGGCGTCGCCCATGGCGTCTGTTTATGAGCACATCATGGGCAATACGACGTATTTTGATTGCGCTGGGAGTTGTGCTCGGTCTGATGAATGCATGCTTCTATCTAGCGATTGCCCGTATTCCATTGAGCACAGTTGGAGCCATCGAGTTTCTTGGTCCCATTACCCTGGCTGCGCTAGGCGCACGAACTCCACGTAACATCAGTGCATTGCTCTTAGCCGCTGCAGGGGGATGGCTTTTGACCGATGCACGCTTCAGCGGTTCCCCTTTAGGATTCGGCTTCGCCTTTGCCAATTGTCTCCTTTTCATTCTTTACATCGTGCTTGGACACCGCATCGCCGAAGATGGCGGTGCTGCTGGAATTGATCGACTAGGAGCAGCAATGCTCATTGCACTCCTGGCTGTCAGTCCACTTGGACTCACGGATGCCTTGCCAGCGTTTCCACAGCCACTGCTCCTTCTTGCCGGTATTGGCGTAGGCGTTTGTTCTTCGGTCATCCCCTACGTCTGCGATCAGTTGGCAATGGCTCGATTGCCAAGAGCGACCTATGCACTCTTGCTCTCCTTACTCCCAGCCTCTGCTACCATTATTGGTATTGTTGTCCTGCATCAACTTCCAAAGCCAATAGAGATTGTGGGAATCCTCTTCGTTGTGGTTGCTGTCATCCTCCACAAGGAAGCAGATGTACAGCCGAAAAAGCACGCGAAGAGTGTGTAAGTGTGGAATGAGGGAAGGCGTGGAGGGGGCTTAACGAGCCTCAACGGATAAACAGGATCTCAAGAACCAGAAACCAGACACCCAAAGGCAAGCTTGCGAGCCGAGGCAGACGCCAAAGGAGAATTGGAGATCCTGTAGATACCAACTTTCCTCTTGACAGTCTAATGACATTAGACTAATATATAAATATATTAAATAAATGCCTACTCATGAAAGATAGAGAGGGAGTGATATCCATGGCGCCGAGAGCGGGTCTAGAGTATGACGCGATTGTGAAGGCTGCGGCAGAACTGGCGGATGAGCATGGACTACACATGGTGACGATGGCGATGCTGGCCGCGCACCTGGGTGTGCGCACACCAACGCTCTATCACTATTTTTCTGGCCTGGCAGGCTTGCAGCGGGCCCTGGCGCTGTTGGGATTACAAGAAATGACAGAGCAACTGGGGCAGGCGATAATGGGGAAGGCGGGGGATGATGCAGTGGTCGCGCTCGCACACACCCTGCGTGACTTTGGCAGGACTCGTCCTGGCCTCTATGAAGCGACCGCCCGTGCTCCCGAACCAGGCGATGCCGAGTGGCAGGAAGCAGGTCGCAGGGGAATAGAGATCGCTTTGCGAGCGCTGGGAGCCTACATGCTAAGCCAGGAGGACGCTCTGCACGCGGTCCGTATGGTGCGCAGCCTCGTACATGGTTGCGTTACTCTGGAGACCGCAGGAGGCTTTGGTCTCCCTCTGGATGTAAACGAAACCTTTAAACGCTTGCTTGATCTACTTTTACACGACCTGCATACACGTCAAGGCAGTGGAAAATAAAGCTTGTAATTGGTGTTTAGACTACCTAAGTTTCGCCCAAATTGACGACAGTCCAGCGAGCCAGTGCAGAGCTTGCAAAAAGCAGAGCGATACTCCATAGCTAATGAAGGAACAAAGGAGCTTTCATTAGAAAAAGGAGTATCACCATGAACGAGTCTATCACAACAACAACGAACCATTTCACTGGATGCGCCATCCTGGCCGCCATAGGAGCCAAATTGCAGCAATTGGATGTCTTGAGCCCGATCCGCAAGAGAGTGCAGATCAGGCAGAAAACCATCAAGCATACGCCTCTCGACAAGCTGATGGATGCGTTTATCAGTCTGTTGGCTGGAGCCCATGGACTGGTAGAAATCAACAGTCGGCTGCGAGCCGATCCGGGCTTGCAACGAGCCTTCGGTCGAACCTCTTGTGCTGAGCAGTCGGTGGTGCAAGAGACGCTTTCTGCCTGTGCTGAGGAAAATGTCCTTCAGGTGCATCAGGCGCTCGATGAGATCTACCGCGCTCAGAGCCAAGGCTTTCATCATGACTATCAGGCCGCTTTTCAACTCTTGGACGTGGACCTGACGGGCATGCCTTGTGGACCAAAAGCGGCGTTTGCCACGCGCGGCTATTTTGCAGGACTCTATCATCGCCGAGGGCGGCAATTGGGTCGTGTGCTGGCGACCCAGTATGAAGAAGTCGTGGTCGATCAGCTTTTTGCAGGCAATGTCCAACTGATCAAGGCTCTGCAACCGCTGGTAGAGACTGCTGAGACGACCTTGCAATTGGACGATGCCAAACGCAGACGGACCATTATCCGTGTCGATGCAGGTGCGGGAACCGAGGACGACCTCAATTGGCTGCTCTCCCGAGGCTACGAGGTCATGGCGAAAGAATACTCGGGACGACGTATCACGCGACTGTCTCAAACGGTCAAGGAATGGGTCCAGGACCCCACCTGGTCGGAACGTTCCTTTGGCTGGGTGAGCGAGGAAGCCGCTGGCTACGTCCGTCCCATGCGACGTATTGCGGTACGCTGTCGCAGAAGAGATGGCACATTTGCTTATGGCATTCTGATGTGTTCGCTCTCGATTGAGCAGGTTCTTCCCCTTCTGGGATGGGAGGCATCGCAAGCGGCTGATCCCACGGCGGTGCTCTTGGCCTATGTGACCTTTTATGATCAGCGTGGTGGAGGCATCGAAACCTCCTTCAAGGGTGATAAACAGGGATTGGGACTGACGAAACGCAATAAGAAGCGCTTTGAGGCGCAGTACATGCTGGCGCTGCTCGGCTCACTGGCTCACAACGTGGTGGTCTGGGCACGTCGCTGGCTGAACAGCCCAAAAATCCATCGTTATGGCATCTTGCGTATGGTGCGTGATGTCTTTCATGTCAGCGGTTTGCTCCGTTTCAATGCGTTGCATCAGGTGGTTGAGATCGAGCTCAATCAGGACGCTCCCCTGGCTCACTCACTCCTCTATCCCTTGCAGGAGCTGCTTGCTCCCTTCCAGATTGTTGTTATTTTGGGCGAAACTTAGGTAGTCTAAACATCAATTGTAAACCAGGCGAAAGAATTTGAAAGGACTCATCTACATGTTAGCACTTATAAAGAATATCAATCTTGGACTTGCATTTTTCTTAGAACTCGCTCTTCTGGCTTCATTTGGCTATTGGGGCTTCACGACAAATTGGGGAACGATCGCCAGGTTTGGGCTTGGGCTGGGTATCCCTGTGCTTGTGGCGATCATCTGGGGCTGTTTTGAAGCCCCAAGGGCAAATTGGCCGCTTCCTGAACCCTGGCACCTGTTGCTCAAACTGGCCCTCTTCGGCCTGGGAGTTGCCGCACTTTTCGTCGCCGGACGCCGTGAACTCAGCATTACCTTCGCCGTGATCTTTATCATCAATACTATTCTGGCCTACGTCTGGGCGCAGTAATGACGAAAGGAGAGACACTCATGGAAGAGACGTTGAATGTGCAAACGCAAGAAAATGGTCAGCAGGGAAAAACGAGAGCCAACTCTCTGGATCTCTTGAGTCCGCGTGTGCTCCTGCATCTTGAGGGCGCGATAGTGCTGCTGGCTTCGCTTGTGCTCTACACGCTCCATGGAGGCAATTGGTGGCTGTTTGGCTTGCTGCTGCTCACTCCTGATCTCTCGGCCCTGGGCTACCTGGCGGGGAGCAGGCTGGGCGCGCGCTGCTATAATCTTATGCATACCTACCTGTTACCGGGAGTGCTGGCCGCGTATGGTCTGCTCGGTGGCAAAGAACTGGCCTTTCTGCTGGCACTGATCTGGTTCGCCCATATCGGCCTGGATCGCGCCCTCGGCTTTGGCCTCAAATACATGACCGAATTTAAAGATACGCACCTTGCCCATGTATAGTTATGAAGGGAGAAAGAGCATGAGTGATACGAGTGAGATCTGGACCGGCGAGGCCGCGCTCTATGACCAGACGCGCCCCAGCCCGCCACCAGTCCTGGTCGATATCCTTACACAGTTAATCAACACTCCTCAGCCTGCCCTGGTGGTAGACCTGGGTAGTGGCACCGGCCTCTCGACTATGATGTGGGGTGAGCGAGCACAGCGTGTGATTGGCATTGAACCCAACGCCGATATGCGAAACCAGGCCATACACAATGCCGCAAAGCATCCTCATGCTAAGCGCATTGCGTTCCAGGAGGGGATCTCCCACCAGACTGGCCTACCCGACGGGAGCGTCGACATTGTGACCAGCTCTCAATCCTTTCACTGGATGGAGCCAACCTCGACCCTGGCGGAGGTCGCGCGTATCCTGCGCCCCGGTGGCCTCTTCGCCGCCTATGATTACTCCTGGCCGCCCACACTTGGCTGGGAAGTTGAGCTAGTGTACCAGGAGGTCGATGCGCGCTTCGACGCCCTCTTGCGTGAGCGCGAACTGGAGCAGAATCTCCAGCGCTGGCCCAAGGAGCAGCACCTGGAGCGTATGCACGCGAGCGGCCACTTCCGCTTCACACGCGAGCTCCTGCTTCATCACACCGAGCATGGCAATGCCGAGCGCTTTATAGGTATGATCATGACCAATAGATATAGCCATGAATTCAAGCTGAACACAATCACTGAAGAAGAGATTGGCCTGGCGCAACTCAGAGAGGCCGCGCAACGCTATATCGGTTCCGAGGCCATCCCCTGGTACTTCAGCTACAAAGTCAGGATTGGTATTAAATAGAAGCTTTATAACAGCCAGATTTTGGCGTGCGTATAACTAACGTCAGTTGGCTTTGTCTGACTGTTAGCGTAAAGACCTATATCACCGCTATTGACTGCGAGGTTGGCGTAAGAAGGGCGATAGGAGAAAGGGCCGAAAAGTACTTTTCCTCTATTATTCCGCTCTATATATGGTGATGCTCAGTTTTTCTTATGGCCAGGGGAATGCCGAGGATTCCCTTTGACACTCCCCCGGATACATCCAGGGGGATTCTTCCTTCATCCAGGCGGCTTGCTCACTCCCATTGCTGAGAGACAGTAGCGGCCTTCCTGTCCAGAAGCGTTTCATGCACTCAACGGTGCATCAGTTCCCGTATGCCCTACGGTACTGAGCGCTTTTTGCAAAATGTTCATCGCGGCGTTGTGATCTCGATCCAGCACGACACCGCATCCTGTGCATAGGTGAGTTCGGACACTCAGGCTCTTCTTGACGGGTATTGTCAACTTAAGCAAAATTGTAGAGATTATATAAGAGAAACATGCCTCAAAGTGGGAATGACGCGCTAATTCGGACAGTGTTTACTGAAGCATCTTGGAGAAAGTAGCATCGAAGTGGTGAAAGCTCATCAAAAAAATCCTTAAGTTGACAATACCTTAGCGGGTCATACACAACTTTGGTGAAGGATGAGCTTATTGAGCGAAAGCCGTTTCCTTTGGTCGCAGAGAACAACGACTACGATTTTCTCACTGATCAGCTTATCACTAAAGGTGTGTCAGAGCCAAGATATCATGTGTTTGCTTTCCAGTGCATGGGGCAATTGACCTATCCTTAAAACATCTTGTGCCAAAAACAAGCACAGCGAATGGTTTCGCACCAGGTCCATACCAAATGGTCAACCTTCGGGGAAAATAGCTTACCTTTATGGCTAAAACATACCCCATCGATCTGGAATTGAACTACCATACGTGGTGGCACAGGTCGCTTGTTTGAAGTTTCATACAAAAATCACTCGAACATTTGCACAATGTACCACCTACTTGATGAAACCCTGCGCCTCTTTGCCTTTTTCCAAAGTTTAGCAATCTATGTAGAGATCAGTAGATAACGAGCGATTTTGCAACTCATCAATGTTTCCTGAGTGTGCTTTCGTGATAAGCCGAAATATTCCTTTTGAAGAATATGCATTGACGAATATATTCTCTTTCGGGTATACTTGGAGTATGAAAACACTCTGGACTGCTCTGACGGAGCCAAATCGCTTCCACATTGTGGAACTGTTGCGCGATGGCCCTCTGACAGTGGGAGAAATCACCGAGCGGCTGGGATTACAGCAGCCGCAGGTGTCGAAGCATCTCAAGGTTCTGAGCGAGGCTGGCATTGTAGAGGTCCAGCCGCAGGCCAACCGGAGGATTTATAAGCTGAGACGTGAGCCGTTCCAGGAGTTGGAGTCCTGGCTGCAATCTTTTCGTCGCCTCTGGGAAGAACGCTTCGATCGTCTGGACGATTACCTACTGGAATTGCAGGCCACCGAGCAACCCACCAGCAACCGAAGTGAGGACAAGCATGTTTGATTACCACTCTTTGAGTTCCCGTGTTGGGGAACAGGAATTCGTCGTAGAACGGCAATTCACCGCGCCACGCACACTGATGTTTCAGGTTTTCACCCAGCCGGAGCATCTCAAGCGCTGGTGGGCGCCACAGCCGTTCACCATTCCCGTCTGTACCATCGACTTGCGGCCTGGTGGCATCTGGCACTACTGCATGCATTCGCCGGAGGGGCAAGATCACTGGGCGCGCAGTGTGTACAGCGAGATCGTGCCGCCGGAAAAGCTGGTCTATACCTCGACCTTCGCCGACGAGCATGCCAACCCCATCGAGGGTATGCCGGAGCACCTGACCACAGCGATCTTCACGGAAGAGGCTGGTAAAACGAGCGTGATTGCTCGAGTCCAGTTCACCAGTGCAGCGGCGCTTTCAGTCGCTGTCGACATGGGTATGCTGCAAGGAATGAGCATGACCTGGGATTACCTGCTCGGGTATGTGCAAGAGTTGCAAGCAAAGTAAAGGAGATCTGTACTAGGTATTGACAACGTGCGCGAAAGTGAACTAAAATTATTACATGTACTCAGTCGCACCGTTTGCCAAGCAGGTGGGTGTCAGCGTGAAAACGTTGCAGCGCTGGGACCGAGAAGGCAGGCTCAAAGCCAAACGAACGCTTTCTGGGCGTCGCTCCTCCATTGCATGGCCTGCGGAACTACCGCAACGCGTGAGAAAAGGCGCTCAAGGATGAAAATCGCACACAAGATCAGGATGCATCCCACGCCTGAACAGGTGGAGTACCTCAAACGAGCCTGTGGCACGAGGCGCTTTATCTACAACTGGGGGCGGGAACAATGGGAGAAGCAGTATCAGGCGTACAAAGCCGAGCAGGAAACCGTTCCCCAAGAGCAGCGCCTGCTCAACCCGCCACATGCCCTCGCACTCAAGAAGCAATTTAACGAGATCCGGGAGCAGGAGTACCCATGGACCTATGACGTCACGAAATGTGTGGTGGAGGGAGCCTTCGACGACCTCAAGAAAGCGTATAACAACTTCTTTGCGGGCCGAGCGAACTACCCGCAGTACAAGAAAAAGGGCAAGTCGCACGACTCGTTTTATCTCTCCAACGATAAATTTACCTTGGGAAGCCATTGGATCTCGATCCCCGGGCTTGGCCGCTTCATCCTCGATCAACGCCAAACGAAGAAGGACCGAGGCAAGCTGCTGCGCAAGCTAGGAACGGTCAATCTGGCAGAAAAACTGCGCTTCGTCGAAAAGGGAAAAGCAAGCGTTCCCACGAAGAAGCGCAACAAGCGCAAGCACGTCGTGTGTGAACGAGTCAAAATTCTGGGGGGGACCGTCAGCTGTGAGGCGGGCCACTGGTACGTCTCCGTTCACGTCGAGATCAAGAGAGAGTGCCCTCCCAAACCTGTCCCAGTGGTGGGGGATGTGGGCTTGAAGCATGCTGCTGTGGTGAGCGATGGACGCAGGCTTGAGAACCAAAGGCCATTGGCGCTCCATCTCAAGAAACTCGGCAAGCTGCAACGCAAGCTGTCAAAGAAACAGAAGACGAAAGACCCTCAAACCAAGCGAACCGTGTTCAGCAAGCAGTATGAGAAGCAACGACTCAAGGTCGCGCGCAAGCATCAGCAGATCGCCAACATCCGGCGGGATGTGCAGCACAAGTTCACGACCGAACTGGCACGCACCTGTGGGGCCATTGGCATCGAAGACCTCAACATCGTGGGGATGATGGCCAACCGGAAGCTCTCGCGTGCGGTGGCCGATGCCGCGATGGGGCAATTGTTGCAGTTCCTCAAGACCAAAGTGGCCAACGCCGGGGGCGATCTCTTCATCGCCTCTCGCTGGTTTGCTTCGACCAAACGCTGTTCGTGCTGTGGGCAGGTCAAAAAGCGCATGCCGCTCAAACACCGCACCTATGAGTGCGTGGCCTGTGGGCTGGTCATCAACCGGGATCTCAATGCCGCCTTGAATTTGCTGTGGTTCGCAACAGAAGAGCTTCGCCAGCTTCACACGTAAAGCTGGCCGTCCTGGAGAGTGGCTACCGCCGGACGTAAAATGCCTGGGGAGTTGATGTGAGACCGAAACGGGAGGGCTGATCCAAAGGTTCCCGTGCGCTGGCTATCGACGATGAAGCAGGAAGAACTGACCGCTTGAGGGTGGGTTCGCGCACTTTCGAGTATGAGAAAGGTAGCAGAAAGACAATGGCTACAGTCATCGCACAGAACACCGTTCTTTCCAAAGACGGTACCGTTATCGAATACTCTCAGGTCGGCCAGGGACCGGCTCTCATCCTGGTGGATGGCGCGCTCTGTTACCGGGAATTTGGGCCGAGCAAAGCGCTGGCGGCGATGCTTTCACCGCACTTTACTGTGGTGACCTACGATCGCCGTGGCCGGGGCGAAAGTGGCGACACCTTGCCGTACGCTGTTGAGCGGGAAGTCGAAGATCTCGAAGCCCTCATCGAAGCAGTGGGTGGAACAGCCTTTGTGGCTGGCCAATCCTCCGGGTCCGCGCTGGCGATCGAAGCCGCGAACCGTCTCTCTGGCATTACGAAACTGGCGTTGTATGAAGCACCGTTCGTCGTTGACGATACAGGCAAACCGGTGACGCAAGCGTTCCTCGCCCGCCTCAAAGAGCTGGTGGTGGAGAATCAGCGCACGGAGGCGGTCAAGCTGTTCATGAAGCAGGTCGGCACGCCCGGCTTCATGGTCTCCATCATGCCTCTTATGCCGATGTGGCCAAAACTCAAGGCAGTTGCGCACACGCTCCCGTACGACATCAGAACGCTGGTCGATTATGGAGCAGGCAAACCCTTGCCAAGGACGCTGGGCGCTTCGATCACCGCCTCTACGCTGGTCATGGATGGGGGGAAAAGTCCGACATGGATGCGTCATTCAATGCAAGCGCTGGCACAGACACTGCCCAATGCGAACTACCACACCCTGGCAGGGCAGACCCACATGGTCAAGGCGGAAGCCCTTGCTCCTGTCCTGGTTGAGTTCTTCACCGCCTGATACTACGAAGCGAGAAGGTTATGCAAACAGTTTCTTCCAACGAGATGACTCTCAACCCATCCGTTCATACAAAATTGACCAATGCATTGCTGGTCTGCGGCACCAGTGTCTGAGCGGGTAAGGCCGACGACCGTATGACCGGCACCGATGAGTTCGCGGACGACGGCGGAACCGATGAAGCTTGTTGCTCCTGTGACAAAAACACGCATAAGAAAATTCTCCTTCTTCTGGTAAGATGAAGCGTGAGTGTGATAAAATGAGGTTGCCTCCTTATATTAACGGAGGGGCCCTCACTTTGTCAAGGACTACTCTCCAAAGGCAGAAAGGAGGCGCATAAAATGAACGAGCCAACACCAGCCAACCGCCCCATGCGAGCTGATGCCCAGCGCAACTACGCCAGCCTGCTGAACACGGCGCGAGTCGCGGTCTCGGAGCGCGGCGCTGACATTGTCCTGGAGGACATTGCCAGGTCGGCTGGGGTCGCGATCGGAACGCTGTACCGCCACTTCCCCACGCGTCAGGATCTCCTTGAAGCCGTGTTCCTGGATGAGACCAATGAATTGAGGGCGCACGCTGAAGAACTCGCAAGCGCTCCGGTCCCTTTCGACGCCCTGATCAGCTGGCTTCGTCTCCAGATGGACTTCGCGGCTCGAGGGCGGAGCATGGGAGCAGCCATCATGGCTGCCAAGCACGTTCCGGGAACGAGAATCTATGATGCGAACAAAGCTATGCACGAGGCGGGAGAAGTACTCTTGCTCCGCGCCCAGGCCGCAGAACAAATCCGAACGGATGTCCATATTCTCGACGTGATACGACTCGTCTACGGAATCGCCCTGGTGAATGAACATGCGTCCGACCCTGATGGGGCCAACCGCATGCTCGATCTCGTCATCGCCGGAATCAGAACAAAGCCGAGTCGGGACTGAAAGATGGTGTGTCACCTCTCTGCTTGGAGTCGATCTTATTGACGACGGCGTGCGCCAGTTGAGCATGCGCACCGGCTTCGCTGGGAAGTCGAAAGGCAATCTTGAGGGAGTGCCAACATTGTAACGTTCTCTCAACGGGCATGGAGGCCCAGTACCAGCGAAGCTGACACAGACCGCAAAGGAGATGGGAATAGTTGGGAAACGTCCAACACATGTTGTAACCACAAGATGTACCCTGCGCTGCCCTCACCCATTTCCCAAATGGTGCGAAACAATTCGTCTCTGGGGCTACTTCTCTAGATTCTCCATCGTCAATTTCCATGTTTCGCGCTGATGCGGGTCAGTTTCGCCTCAAAAGGTGTGCTGATGAGCACCCAATTTACTATTTGGATACATTACTCCACCTCAGCAATCCTTGAGAGAGGATTGCTGAGGTTATTTTAGTTTAAACGTCAATTGAGCAATTCGTCGAGAATCTCTTTGCGTATGTTCATGTTTCTCCTCCTCCATCTTCCGCAATATCTCTTTATTCATTGTCTCCACTACACAAAGAATTTTACAGTACCTACCTCTCTCGATTTTTTTGATGATCATGCTCTTCATTCCTTTAACGAGATGGTTGGGAAGTGGGGCGAGAGAACACCTCGCGGCTAACGCTCTCGCTGCTGCTCGTCAATGACGAGTCCGAGAAAGTAACCGACACCGAGATCATGGGCCTGCTTGATGTGACTCCTTTTTCGTCCCGACTCCCCATGTTTGCCGGTCGCCTGCGATGAGTTTGGGACCACATTGGTGTCTTATACATGAAAAGGGATTGATACCGGAGATCTGCCCGAGGCGAAAGCTGGACTGCTTCTGCTCACAATGAGCAGTAATTCGCTCCTCCCTTTTCGCGCGCGAGCACATGCACACGCGCTGCGTGAGCACCGCAATCCGGAGCCATCGGGGCCTCGACTTTCAGAGCAATTAGGAACTGTTCGAAGGCAACAAGCATTGAAAGGAAATGAACGCATGAAGACTACATCGACATCCACACCTTTGTTAAAGAACAAACACGCCGTCATCTTTGGCGCAGGCGGTGCCATAGGTCAGGCGATGGCCAAAGAGTTCGCGGTCCAGGGGGCCACGGTCTTTCTTTCCGGTCGTACTCTAGGCGCTGTTTCGGAGGTTGCTGCCGACATTCACCAAGACGGCGGTATCGCCTACGCCGCACAGGTAGACGCCCTTGATGAGCAGGCAGTGAACGCCTATCTCGATCGCGTGGTGCAAGAAGCGGGGAGCATTGATATCCTCTTGAATATGATGGGTCCACAGGCAAAGGACTATGGCAACTCGACAAGTACCATGGAACTCCCCCTTGGGCAGTTCCTGTTGCCGTTCTCCACCCTGGTTCCCTCGCAATTCATCACGGCGCGTGCAGCCGCCCGCCATATGGTCCAACAGCAAGGAGGGGTCATCCTGTTTGTCACCGCGATCCCCGGGCGGGGCTTTGCAAACGCCGCGGCCATTGGCTCGGCCTTTGGGGCCATAGAATCGCTCTTGCGATGTCTGGCCACCGATCTGGGGCGGGCTGGCGTCAGAGTTGTTGGCATTCGTGCCGGGGCTATGGTGGAGACCAGAACCATCCAGCAATCGGTTGAGAATGCCGTACAGCGGCTGGGGGTCTCGAAAGAGCAAGTCGTGTCGATGTTTGAACAGCGAACGCTTCTGGGACGCCTGCCGACCGTGGCCGACACGGCACGGCTGGCGGCATATCTTGCCTCGGATGGAGCGCGAACCATCACTGGCGCTATTGTGAATGCGTCAAGCGGAAGCGTCATAGATTGACCTTTTCTCTGCCTCTTCTGTCGCACGACAGCCGTGCGGAGCCTTTGCCTAGAGTGAGGAAGGAAAACATGCTACAAGAATCTCACGAAAAAGCCAGACAAATCTGGGTGCTGATACTCGCTTCGCTGGCATCATTTATGGTTGCGCTCGATGCCACGGTCGTCACGACTGCGTTGACCACGATTCACCGGGACCTGGGCGTCTCGATCGCGAATCTGGAGTGGACCGTGAACGCCTACACCTTGAGCTTCGCGGTGCTGCTCATTCTGGCGGCTGCCCTGGGCGACCGCTTCGGGCGGCGGCGCTTGTTCGTCGCTGGCCTCCTGCTGTTTGTCGGAGCGTCTGCTGCCTGCGCGCTCGCTCACAACATTGGCTGATTGCCGCCCGCACCATCCAGGGATGCGGAGCCGCGCTGGTGGGACCGCTGGCGCTGACACTGCTGAGCGCGGCCTTCCCGCCACAGCAGCGGGCGCGGGCGCTGGGAATCTTTGGCAGCATCAGCGGTCTGGCCCTCATCGCCGGTCCGGTTGTGGGAGGAATCATCGCCCAGGGCCTGGCCTGGCAGTGGATCTTCTGGCTCAACGTGCCCATCGGCCTGCTGGTTGTCGCGCTCGTGCTCAGTCGCGTACAGGAAAGCTTCGGGCCACGCACTTCGCTCGATCTCGGCGGCCTGCTGAGCATTTCGGGCGCCTCCCTCGGGCTGGTGTGGGGGCTGGTGCGCGGGAACAGCGTCGGCTGGGGCCGCTTTGAGGTCGTCGCAACGCTTGTGGCTGGTGGGCTGCTCGCCATTGTCTTCGTTGCCTGGGAGCTGCGCGCTCGCGCGCCAATGGTGCCGATGCACTTCTTTCGCTCCCGCGCCTTCTCTGCGGGCAACGCGGCGACCTTCTTGCAGACCACGTCGTTGATCGGTGTCGTCTTCTTTATGGCCCAGTTTTTTCAAGTTGTGCAGGGCAATGGACCGCAGGGCGCCGGACTGCGCTTGCTGCCCTTGACCGCGACCCTGTTCGTGGTTGCCCCGCTGACCGGGACTCTCGTCAACCGGATCGGCGAGCAGGTTCTGGTGGCCGGCGGGTTGCTCCTACAAGCGATCGGGATCGCCTGGATCGGGCTGGTCGCCGCGCCCGGCCTGCCCTATGCGGAGCTCATTGTGCCGCTGATCATCGCCGGCTGCGGCGCCTCGTTCTCCCTTCCCGCTACGCAGAATGCCGTAATCAACGCGGTGAGAGCAGTCGACATCGGCAAGGCTTCCGGCGCTTTCAGCATGTTCCGTCAGCTTGGCGGTGCGTTCGGCGTGGCGATCCTGGCGGCGGTGTTTGCCGCGACCGGCAGCCTCGGCTCCGCCCAGGCTTTCAGCAGCGGCTTCGCGAGCGCGCTGAGCGTCGCCGCTGCCCTCTCGCTGCTGGGAGCGATCACCGGCCTGGTGCTGCCTGGCAGGCAGGTCAAAGCAATGGAGCCAGCGGAGAGTAAAACAGCCGCTCTGCACGAAGAAGCTCTGAGACTGTAAAATCCTCCAGAAAACCGATCTTCATGCTTATTGGCCTCCAGCTTCCTCTTCAATGGTGGACGGGAGGCCAAAAGCTGTGAAACTGGCCACATCCAGGAACACAACGATGCTGCCGATCTGTTCGCCTTCCACCCCCAGGACCCACAGGCTAGAGAGCTGATAGCCATCTTCCCCAACTTCCCGCCGATAGAGCCCTAAAGTCGGGCAGCCATTGGCGCGCGTTGGCAGCAGCCGCCATTGTTTGTCGGGAGTGAAGATCCGAAGCTGGAGCAGAATAGCAATATCCGTTCGTCCCTGAACCCAGGCGGGAAGCAGCGGCATGGTCAACCACGCATCCTCTCGCAGCAGGGTATTGTCAAGTTGATGAAGCTACACACAAAAGCTGAATAGCATGATAGAATACCCTCATGAAAAAGAGCGTCTCATCTTCATCCTACAAAGGGTATCGCTTTCCGCCCGTGATTATCAATCATTGCGTGTGGTTGTACTTCCGTTTTCGCTCAGTTTCCGTGATGTCGAAGAACTCATGGCAGAGCGTGGAGTTGTGCTCACCTCCGAAACCGTCCGTCAGTGGTGCCTCAACTTTGGCCAAATGTATGCCAATGAGCTGAGGCATCGCCGCGCAAAGCCGGGAGACAAGTGGCATCTGGATGAGGTGTTTTTGACGATCAAGGGCAAAAGACAGTATCTGTGGCGTGCGGTTGATCAACATGGCAACGTGCTCGATATTCTGGTACAGAGTCGACGCAACAAACAAGCGGCCAAGAAGTTCTTTCGCAAGCTCTTAAAGAGACTCAAGTACGTGCCTCGCGTCATCATCACTGACAAGCTGGCCAGCTATGCTGCAGCTAAGAAGGAAATCCTGCCCAGCGTCGAGCATCGACAACACAAAGGCCTGAACAATCGAGCTGAGAATTCGCATCAGCCCACCAGACAACGTGAACGAACCATGATCTCCTGGTCACGCTCAGCGCTTCCTCTCGGCCATTGGCCCCATTTCCGATCATTTCCGACCCCGAAGGCATCATCTCAACGCCTCAGAGTATCGTGCGCTTATACAGGAACGATTTGAGATCTGGAATGAGGTTACCACCGAAAAATCAGCTGCATAATGGGCCTTTTCTCCAGTTCCCACCTCCTCTTGTTCTCTCAGCAAGCGTTTTCTCGCTACTTCTCGCTACTTCAAACATTAACTTGACAATACCTTCTCAGGTCTGTATGGGGTGTGTGACCTGATTGGCGCCGATCTCTCAAGGTGGAATGAAGGTTGTTGCAACCATGAGTACTCGAGGGCCTACTTATATCACACCTTGTATTCTTTTGTCGTAAGTGCATTAAAAATACTATTGTGATATTTTTGTTGTTGATGCTATCAAATCTTTGCCTTTTCTGAAATGCGTATCGCCTCTGTAGGGAGGTGGGGTTCGATCAGCAAAGTACCCAGGCTGGCCAGCAGAATGAGTCCGGCTGCGATGGCCCAGGGCAGAGCCGGGTGGATGCTGAAGAGCATGGTGAACATGGTCGGGGCCACAATGTTCGCGATCGCCCAGGAGATCTGAAAGGCCGCCAGGTAGCGACCGCGCAGAGCCAGTGGACTGGCCTCAGCCGCCAGGGCGTTGGAGGTTGGCGCGTGCATGGCTTCCGCGACCCCCTGGACGCAGGTGGCAATGATGAGGTAAGGAATGACGATTGCGCGTGGCAGGGGGAGCGCCAGGACATAGAGCAGGCACCACAGCGCCAGGATGAGACCCGCCAGGATAATCGTACGCGTGCGGCGCAGCGAGCGCAGATGGCGAATGAGAAATGTCTGCAGCAGCGCGATCAGTGCCATATTCAGTCCCAGGGCGACTCCGGCCACCCATATCGGGGTATGCAAGGTGTCAATGGCGTAGACCGGCAGCCCTAATCCTAGTAGGCTGAGACAGAGAGCGAAGGCGATGTTGGTGACAATCAGCCCCAGGTAAGGACGGTCTTTGAGCATCAGCCTGTAGCTCCCCGGTAGCTCCCTCTGTTCACTTTCTGTGTGCCGCTCTATCGGCACGAAGAAATAGAGCATTCCGGCTGCCAGAAAGAAGCTGAGCGCGTTCACCAGCACAATGCTATAATATCCCATTATCCCAAGCGCCGCGATGATCACGCCGGTGAGCGCGGTGCCAATCCCCATTCCGACCGTTTGAGAGGTCCCCAGCAGGCCAAACCAGCGGTCCCTCTCTCCCTTTCCCGCCAGGTCGGTTGCCAGCGAAAAGTAAGCAGACCAAAAGATGCGCTGTCCAATGTTGACAAAGATGGCCGTGATGACTAGGAGCACCATATTGTTAACCAGCAGGTAGCCGAGAAAGCCCACGCCTTGTAGCAGTTGCGCAAAGATCACCAGCCGCCGGGCGCCAAAGCGGTCCACCAGCGTACCAGTGATCGGCACTATTGGTATGGTGAAGATGGTCGCGATACTCAGCGCTACACCCACCTCGGTGAGCGGTAGCGCGGCAATAACATGGAAATAGAGCAGCGAGAAAGGTGCAAATAAGCCAGTTCCCAATGCATCTATCAGAAGGATAAGTAGAAAGCTTTTCGCCTCTTTTTTTTGAGGAATACCCAATTGTTGAGCCAGCATGACACAAAGATCTCCTTCAGAGCAAATCCAGGACCACTTAAAACAAAGAGCTCAAATATAACAAACTTATCCATATTTAGCAAATGTATTTGGGGTCCCGACATTTCCCCCCCAAATCCTTAGCGGGGATTTGGGGGGGAAATGTCGGGACCCCAAATACACAAGAGCAGGTATACTATCTACCCAACAAACCTAAAGCATCCTCGAAGCTTATCTCACGGCATCACCGTCTTCTTGACCACGCAGTACCTGGACGAGGCGGAGCAGCTTGCTGATCACATTGCCATTCTCCATGAGGGAAAGATTCTCGCCAGCGGCACGCTCACAGAGCTCAAAAAGCGGTTTCCCCCTGCTCAAAAGGAGTATGTGGAAAAACAACCGACCCTGGAAGAGATCTTTCTGGCCATCATTGGCAAAAAGGAGGCACAGTAAATGGAAATGATACAGAACCAAACGATACAGAAACAGGAAACGATACAGAACCACTTTTTCAGCGATATGAGCGTGATGCTCGGTCGTTCCATGCACCATATCTTCCGCAGTATGGACACCATCATCACGGTCACGATCACGCCGATTGCGATGATGTTGCTGTTTGTGTATGTGTTCGGTGGCGCCATTCAAACCGGGACAGCGAATTATGTCAATTACTTGGTACCTGGGATCTTACTGATTGCGATTGCCAGCGGGATATCCTATACAGCTTACCGTTTGTTTACCGATGTGCAACGGGGGGATCATTGAGCGCTTTCGCTCCATGCCGATTGCTCCTTCCACCATGCTGTGGGGACACGTGCTGACCTCGCTGGTCTCTAACGCGATTTCGGTGGTAGTCATCATACTCGTCGCATTGCTTATGGGCTTTCGTTCGTCGGCGGGCATCCTGTCATGGCTGGCCGTCGTCGGCATCCTCGCGTTGTTTACGCTGGCGTTAACCTGGGTCGCGGTGATTCCCGGACTGACCGCCAAATCGATAGACGGCGCAAGCGCCTTTTCGTATCCGATTATCTTCCTGCCCTTTATCAGCTCGGCGTTTGTGCCCACCAGGTCGATGCCGCT
This sequence comes from Ktedonobacter racemifer DSM 44963, assembly GCF_000178855.1. Classification (GTDB taxonomy): domain Bacteria; phylum Chloroflexota; class Ktedonobacteria; order Ktedonobacterales; family Ktedonobacteraceae; genus Ktedonobacter; species Ktedonobacter racemifer. The sequence goes on from NZ_ADVG01000003.1 coordinate 1,588,809, forward strand.
GGTCGTTAGGGTCTTTGCCGAAAACCAGCCAGTGACTGCGATCGTGGATACCATCCGTGCGCTCCTGGCTGGACAGCCCGTGTCCCAGGAGATCTGGGTTGCTCTGGCATGGTGCGTCGGCATTCTGCTGGTGGCCTACATCTTTGCGATGAGGGCCTATCAAAAGCGCGTGTCATGAACCCCCGATTTTCAATCGGGGGCTTGGAGCCAAGCCGAAAGGCGTAACTTGGCTCTTGAGTACGAACGGACCAGATTACAACGCTAAGCGCTTAGCGTTGTAATCTGGTCCACCTCTGGGCTACTTTGAGGGCTTAGCGTTGTAAATTTCTCCCGCGGGCCTAATAGGCCAATTCACGCCAGAAATGGCTTGGTGCTCCCTTCTGTACGCTATGTGGTGTCAATGGGACCTGGATCGCCAGTGTTGTGAGGAATGATACGATAAAGGAGAGTATGTTGAAGAGGAAGGCCCAGGATACGTGTAAAATCGTAACTATTCAGAAGAGTGGAGTAAAAGCATTATTTCGTGCAAATGCTGTTATGTTCGCAGCCATATCAAGCTCAAAAGCGAAAGCGCATGCACGATTTGTGTCTTCTACATGGGTCTTCTGAATAGTTACGATTTTTACAGTGATCCAGGGCCTTCCTCTTATGCTCAAGGGCAAGCATATCTTAGGCCATTCCAGGGCCTTCCAATTCTGAGCACATGGGAGAAACATTCCCTTCTCAGGAAAACCTTCGCGCCTACGTGAGCCGAGGCGGATGCTAGAGGAGAATTGGAAAGCCCCGGCCATGCTTCAAAGCTTTGAGGTCACCTCGGCGTGCCCAGCTTCCCGCGCACAATCTGCGGCTGTATGTCCATCATCCTTAGCCAGCGTGGGATCGGCGCCATGTTGGAGGAGATAGTCTACCAGCGGGGCGTCACCATTCCGGGCGGCTTCCATGAGAGGAGTGAAACCTCTCTCCTGACGGGCATTCACGTTGGCGCCGCGCTCCACAAGGACGCGGGCAATGGCAAAATGCCCGCCGGCTATTGCGCTATGCAATGGAGTGACCTGCTGGCTATTGCGCGCGATAGCATCCACCTGGGCTCCAGCGTCCAACAACGTAGATGCCGCAGCGGTGTTGTTGCTAAAAAAGGCCACCAGGTGCAACGCTGTAAAGCCGTCTTGCGAATAGCTGTGGGCTAGCGCCGGTGCATCGTTCAACAGGTAAAGCAGCCTGCTTTGATCTCCCAACGCCGCCGCGTCGTAAATATCGAGCAGTGGATTGGCAGTGAAAAGGGTTGGGAGGAGGTCTGTTTTGCCTGTATAATAGGCCCAGAGCACAGGGGATACTCCTGCCTGTGAGCGGGTATTGACCAACTCGGGCTGCTGTGCGAGAAGGGAGCTGAGCTGTGCGTCATCACCGGCAGCGATAGCCGCAAAAAGATCGTTGAACTGAGACATGAACATTCCTTTCTCTCAAATGCTTAGCATGGCTAACTAATTTACAAGGATAGAGTATCACATGACAGATCAAGATTCAAGTTCTTCTGCGGGCAATCAGGCGGATATCGCCAACCGCCTGCATTCCGTGGCCATTCATCTGCTGCGGCGTGCGCGTCAGGAGGATTTGTTGACTGGATTAGCGCCAGCGCGTCTCTCGGCGCTCTCGGTAATCGGATTTGGCGGTCCATGTACCGTGACCGACCTAGCTGAAGCGGAGCAGGTTGCTGTACCTACTATCAGCCGGATCGTCGCGGCTCTGGTCGCGCAGAGGCTGGTTGAACGTCAGGAAAATGCCCATGACCGTCGCACCATACATCTGGTTGCGACGCCCAAGGGCATGGATGTGCTGCGTGAAGGGCGGCGCAGGCGAACTGCACAACTTGGAACAATGCTTGCTCAGTTTACGACTGTCGAACAGGCAACCATCGCTGAAGCGGTCACATTGATGGAACGCATGCTGCACAGCGCGAGCGAGGAATAGCCAGCTCATATTCTTCCAAATCTGTTTCGTCACTGCATGAGTACCTGAGTCTTGGGAACTCTTACCCTATGAGCGCCGCAGACGATGTCTGAGTTGAGCTGGTTGTGCAGAACACACAACCAGCTCAAAATTTTATCCCTCTATTTCCGTAGCGGCCTCCAGAGTTTGGTTCTCCAGGGAGGCGCCATCGCTGCGTTGGAGCAGGCGGAAGCCGCGTAGGAAGAAGAAGAGGATGGGACTCAATAGCAGGCTAGTGGCTGTCAGAGCTGCGCGGATAGAGACGCGCTCGCCTATGTAGCCGATGGCTGGACCTCCGCCGATTTGACCCATAGCGTCGATCATGCCTGCCGCCGAGAAGATGGTGGCGCGCACGCGAGAGTCGCTATTCTGCGTGATCCAGGTGTTATAGAGCGGGCGGCTTGCGGTACGCATGATGCCGACGCCCCATACCGAGAGCAGGGCCAGGTAGAAGTTTCCAGCCAGGGCAAAACTTACCATGCCGAGGATCAGCAACAAATTGATGATGGCTAGAGCATGTAACAGTGAGGGGGCGTGGTTCATGTTTAGACGGCGATTGACCAGCTCGGTTGTCGCGATGCCCAGGAGCGAGCCGACCGCGCTTAAGATGCCGAACCAGAGCACGGGGTTAATCCCCACAAGATCGGAAAGGTGAAGTCCTGCAGGAAATGCACAAGATCTCTGTACTCATTTGTCGCAAGGCGTGTTCATCCATCGGTTTTCTGTTCCCTGCTTCCTCTTCAAGATGGATGTATTTTACCACCTCTCTTTTACCTGAACATTCCATTTGCAAAACCGTGTGGCACATCCGTTGCGCCTGGCTGTCATGATTGGGTATATGTAAGTTGTAAATCCCAACAATCAGCTCGCTGGTTGTTGGGATGTAAATTTGATAATTAAATGAATGCATTGTTAAAAATTTTGACAATTAAATGGGCGGGAGATCCCCATGATCCGTTTTGGGCCATATGTTTTGCCCCTATGATACCAATTGAAAGATTTATGACAGTCTGCTTTTTCGGTAGACACTGGGGGAGATGCCCATGAGCTTCCGAAAGACCTCCGTATAATAGCTGGCCCCACTGAAGCCACAAGCCGCAGCAATGGCTGTAACTGTGAGATTGCCATCTGCGAGCAGCGACAGACTTTTCTGGATGCGGTAATGCAGCAGGTATTCAATGGGCGTTTGATGAAGGGTTTGCTTGAAGAGGCTACAGCACTTGCTGCGGCACATCAAGCCAGCTGATGCAATGTCATTTAAGGCGATTTTTTCTGGATAGTGCTTCTGGATATATCCAATCATGTCTTTCAGGTGGTTGCTCGGCGCGGATGAGCATTGATGCAAGCCGTTTTTGGCCACGGTATTTTCGTACAGGAGTAACCAGAGCGAAGCAAACTGGATGTGGATCTGAAATTCAAAATGATCTGATTGTTTCTGGGCTAACTGAAACATGGCTTTGATCAAGAGCAGGGCCTGAGACTGCCACGCCCCGTCTTGCGATAAAAGGATGGCATCACTGTCGGCATCATAGAACAAAGGATTGAGATAGTGGCTCTCGATATAGTCATTTCCTCCAAGCAGGGAAGGATGAAGGAGAAGCACGATAAACACGCAGTCACTGTCATCGACCGCATACCCGAAATGCAGCCGATTGGTATTGACGATGATGCCCATGCCTTGTGAGAGTCGGTGCACCTTTTCATTGACAAAATAGTGCATCTCGCCTTCCAGCACGATGATACACTCCAGTTCGCTATGCCAGTGGCACACGGCGGCTTTGTTGGGAAAGAGGGATAACTTTCCCGGGACGGAGCGGATCGGCACGTTCGGTGAGGTATAGGCAATGACTTCTGACAGGTCATCACGAACCGTTAACTGGAACACAGGCATCCTCCTGTTCAAGAAAAATACGATAGTTATAGCATCATAGCAGAAATTGATAGCTCTTCCAATAGAAATAGATTATTGTTATGGTATAGAAAAACGCAACGTCAGGATACCCCCACAATAAAAAGGGAGGGCTTCTCCTTGCTGAGCGCAAACCGTAGGCCAACATGCGCGGGCCGCGTGCGAGAAGTCTGCTCATCAACACGAGCACATGGAAAAGACTGTTGCGTAGGCGAGGAGAACATAGGCGGGGATGAGAAAACACCCCGTTTTTTTGTTCTCTCTGCTATCTATAGAGGTTTTTAGATGACGTTGAACATATGAGCCAGCCTGTAGAGGGCATTCACAAAGGTTTTTTCACATGAAAACAATGGCGTTGCAATTGTTTACTGTACGCGATGAAACGGCACGAGACTTCGCGGGTACGCTCAGGCGTGTGTCAGAGCTAGGCTATACAGCGGTAGAGTTTGCTGGCTATGGTGGTCTGTCCATCCCACAGATGCAAGCGCTACTGGCCGAAACCGGTATCCAGGCTCTCTCTTCCCACCTTGCGCTGGAGACCCTGGAACAGTGCTTTGAACAAGAGGCTGAGTACGCTCTGGCCATTGGCTGCCCGTACATCGTCGTACCCTGGCTTCCACCCGATCAACGCACAACGGAAGCGTTTACCGCGTTGGCGGAAACCTTAAACCGTCTTGGCAGCAAAGCCAAAGCGCGAGGTTTGACCCTTGGTTATCATAACCACGACTTTGAATTCGCGCCCATGAGCGACGAGAATCCCACGCTTGTGCTCGACTCTCTCTTCGAGCATACCGATCCTGCCAGTGTCACTTTTGAACTCGATACATACTGGGCAGCCTTTGCTGGTGTCGATCCCGTCGACTACCTGCAACGCCACTCCGGACGTGTCACGCTGGTTCATCTGAAGGACATGACACCTGAACGCACATTCACCGAAGTAGGCGCGGGCACCCTGCCCATCGCCGAGATTATTGCAGCCGCACGCGCTAGCGGAGCACAGGGCTATATCGTGGAAAACGATCAGCCACGCATTCCTGCATTGGAGAGCGCCGGACGTTCTCTGCACTTCTTGCGTACGTTGCCCGAATGAGTATAGGAGCATACAAGTCAAGTGAAGACAGAAGAAAAGGTTTCTATCGGCGTCATCGGGTGCGGAGCAATCAGTTCAATCTATCTCCAGGCTCCGCGCACCTTTGATATCCTGAGTATTGTCGCCTGTTCGGACCAGGTAAGAGAGCGTGCGGAGAGCCAGGCTGCCGCGTTTGGCATTCCGAAAGTGTTAAGTGTAGAGGAACTGCTGAATGACCCGGACATAGAGGTTGTGCTCAATCTGACGATTCCTAAAGCCCATGCTGAGATAGGTATGGCCGCGCTCAATGCCGGGAAAGCGGTCTATGGTGAAAAACCGCTGGCCCTTGAACGCGAGGAGGGGCAGGCCCTTTTACGCCTGGCTCGAGAACGCCGGTTGCGGGTCGGCAGTGCGCCTGATACCTTTCTGGGCGGTGGCATCCAGACCTGCATCGATCTGATCAATGATGGAGTAATTGGCGTGCCCGTCGCGGCGGCTGCATTCTTTATGGGGCATGGTCCCGAAGACTGGCATCCTGATCCAAATTTCTTCTATCAACCCGGAGCCGGGCCGCTCTTTGATATGGGACCCTATTACCTGACGGCTCTGATCGCCATGATGGGACCCGTACAACGCGTTTCCAGTTCAACTCGCATTACGTTCCCCGAACGCCAGATTACCAGTCAGCCACACGCTGGCGAGATCATCATAGTGAATACCCCAACCCATATCGCCGGTACATTGGAGTTTGAGAATGGAGCGATTGCCACCCTGATTACGAGTTTCGATGTCTGGCATCATCATCTCCCAAACATCGAAATTTATGGAACTGAGGGATCACTGCGGGTACCCGATCCAAATACATTTGGGGGGCCGATTCAGATCAGGCGTATGGATGAAACGGCCTGGCGTGAGGTGTCTGTGACACGGGGTTATACCAACAATTCGCGAGGCATTGGTCTGGCTGATATGGCGTATGCCATACGCACTGGCGCATCCCATCGAGCCAGTCAAGAACTGGCCTTTCATGTTTTGGATATCATGCAAACCCTGCATGAATCGGCGCGCGAAGGCCATCATATCACTCTGGGCAGCACCTGTTCCAGGCCGGCATCTCTTGATCCGAGTATCTTTGCTCAGGATGCTCTGGGATAAGAAGCAGCCTCGCCACATAGAGCTTTATTCATATTTGCCGGGATTTAGGCCCACCTGCCAGACTGGCGCTTGGACCGCCCCGCGCAGCACCTGTACAGTACATGACTTGATCACACACGTCTGCGCCTCAACAGACAAGGACTTTTGGCAGGTCATTGCGAACCGTTCACCGGAACGCAGATAGTCACCCATTCAAGGAAGATACGATAGTTATAGAATCAGAGCGGAATTGATATGGAAAAACGCACCATCAGAATACCCCGCAGGAAGGGGGAAGGGGAGCTCATACCTGAGCTCAAGCCGCAGACCAGCACGCGTGAGGGGACGCGTGCGTTCTATCGGACCTTGTTCGCCCTGGTCTTGCCGATTGCCTTGCAGAATCTCCTCACCGCCGTGGGGAGTTCTGCTAACGTCATTATGCTCGGTTCTGTCAGCCAGACGGACCTTTCCGCCGTTTCTCTCGCCAGCCAGATCCTTTTCATCTTGAATCTCTTCTTTGCCGGACTGACTATCGGCGCCACCATGCTGGTGGCGCAGTATTGGGGCAAAGGAGACACAGGAGCGATTGAGACGCTCTACGGGATCACCTTGAGGCTCTCGCTCTTGATTGCCGTGATATTTTGCGCGGGTGCCTGCTTGTGCCCGCAACTCTTGATGCTGCTCTTTACTTCGGATAAGGATCTCATCGCCACAGGTGCCTCCTATCTGCGCTTTGCTGGTCCTTCGTATCTCTTTATGAGCATTTCGCTGATCTATCTGTGCTTTATCCGCAGTATGGAGCGGGTCCATATCAGCACCCTCATCACCTCGATCTCCCTGGTCCTCAATGTTGGTCTGAACGCACTCTTTATCTTTGGACTGTTTGGGGCACCAAAACTCGGAGTCGTTGGAGTTGCTCTCGCCACGACCATCGCTCAAGCGTTTGGACTGGCTTGGTGTCTGATTGACTCCCGGCGCGCTTCCACTGCGCAACTGAGGCTGCGCGCGCTGTTTGTCCGCAGCCCGCTGCTTTTTCGGGACTACCTGCGGTATGCCTCGCCTGTTCTGGGAAACGAATGCGTCTGGGGTGGGGCGATTGCCATGTACGCGGTCATCCTGGGACACCTGGGAGCTGATGTCGTCGCAGCCAATTCTCTTGCGACCGTCGTTGGAGATCTCGCTACCGTTGTGAGCCTTGGCATTGCCAGCGGCGGAGCTATCCTGCTTGGCAAGGAAATCGGGGAGAAGCAGTTGGAGCGGGCCAGGGGGGACGCCTCTCGGTTATGCAAACTGGCCCTTCTCTGTGGCGCTGCCGGGGGCATCCTGATCCTGTTGACCAGGCCGCTTCTCCTTCAAATCGTCCCCTTGACGAGGGCAGCGTCTGGATATCTGGCGGTCATGTTGTTCATCAACGCCTATTACGTAATTGGGAAATCCATCAATGCGACGGCAATTGTCGGCGTGTTCTGCGCTGGTGGAGACTCCCGATTTGGGCTTGTCAATGATGCACTGGTCATGTGGGGCTTCTCCGTCCCGCTTGGCTTGTTATGTGCCTTTGTATTTCGGTTTCCTGCCATGGTGGTGTATTTCGTGCTCTGCCTGGATGAATTCGTCAAAATGCCTTTTATCTATCGGCATTATCGACGTTTTACCTGGCTCAAGAACATCACCAGGGATTTCTCATCAGAAGGAGATGTGGAACAGGAAGCCTGAACATGCTGAAGGAGACGACGCCATTCGTCGATGGCATATGAGTGAAAAAACAGAAAGAAGAGGGTCTTATGAGTCAAGAAGAGAATCCTATGACACAGAGAGAACGGATCGCCAGTGGGAAGCTTTTCACCGATATGAGTGAAGGATTACCAGAAGAACGACTCCGCGCCAAAGAACAGATGTATGACTTTAACCATACGAGACCGACGGAAATCGAAAAGCGCCACGAGTTGATGAAGGAGATGTTCGGAGCCGTAGGGGAACGCTGTTGGATCGAACCGCCCATTTATTTCTGCTATGGAATCAATGTGTTTATCGGTGATATGGTCTACGCCAATTTTAACCTGAGTCTGGTAGACGATTACAAGATTATCATCGGAAACCGGGTCATGTTTGGGCCCAATGTCACGATTGCGGTGACCGGGCATCCCATTGATCCCACGCACCGGGGATACATGTATGCTCTTCCAGTAACCATTGGAGAGAATGTGTGGGTTGGCGCAGGCGCGGTCATATGTCCGGGCGTGACTATTGGGGAGAATACCGTCATTGGGGCAGGCAGTATTGTCACAAAGGATATTCCTGCCAATGTAGTTGCTGCGGGGAATCCCTGCAAAGTGCTTCGAGAAATCAATGAACAGGATAGAATCTACTATTACAAAGATCGCAAGATCGAGTAAAGAAGGCGCAGTCCAGACAGCTCTAGCTGTCTGGACTGATCTTGCTCCAATGGGTGGGAGAAGGAAGAAGACACGGCCTCAATGGTGGTGTCTCGTTGGAAGCTTTCCATCACCACTTTAAACGTAAACTCCGAGGTGTACTGTTTGCGCTTGCTTGTCATGAGTTCGTACCTGCTCTCTTCGATTACTGTCTATTTTACCAGGTACGCAACATTGTGCCAGTGTCTTCTCTTCCTTCAACAGTTCTCGAACCACTTTGGCCTTAAAATTTGCTGTATAGTGTTTTCTCATCATGTGTTGAGTATATCTTATTTCCACCTCTTGCCGTGTTCAAATTCTTAGGGCCATTATACCTAAATTTCAAAGGGTGGCAAAATCCTGAAAATTACGATAAATTACTGAATCGGATACTCAGAGCTCTCCAGATAGGTGATTAATGAACTATAATATCGCCCTAAGACCGTTGCATATGGCCTTGCAGGCACCAATGGCTAGCATTGATATTGTTGCGTGTATACGTCAGAGCAAGCTATAATCGCGGTGCGAACTTCGTCAACAACGGCCAGCCAAGCAGAAATCGCGAGCATTTATGTTCGCGATTTCTGCTTTCCAGCCTAGTGCGCCGATTGATACCTTACCTTGAAGAATAGGAAACGAAGTAAGATAAATAATATGAGTAAAATTGTACCAGCCACAACAATAAATCGGTCTAGTTTTTCATTATCAACATACTTATTGCTTAAATCATATAGTATCAGCCCAAGAAACCCGCCAAAAGTATTCGTGATTACATCTGTTATATCTGTTGCTCCGATCGCGAATACAAATTGAATCATCTCGGCAGCAAGACTAAAAATGAATACAAAAGCGAGCTTTCGCCAAAAGTTAGCTCGTTTGAGATTGACACTTAAAAGCAAGCCGAAAGGAATAAAAACGACAAAATTATAGATCATCTCTCTCAAATTATCTCGCGAAGCACCTGCAAATGGAATCAAGTTAAGACTTCTAGTTTGATAATCTAATACTGAGGATAAATTAAATGAAAATTTGAACAAAACTAACCATAGCAGGATTAGTAGGTATAAGGCTAATAATGTTTTAGATAATGACTTCACTTGTGGTACCTCTGAATCTTTTAGCAATTATAGCATAGTTTCGTCGGACCAAATAGGCTGAAAAGAACAAAAGGTATGATGTCATCTTCATACAATCTAAGAATCGACGGGGAATTCGCGAAATTTGTGGCGGAGGGTTCTAGATCGACACGCTCAGCCAAATCCGACGCAAATGCGCGTCAACGTCATTTTTATAGTTCTGACCTCTGTAACCGGGATCATTTTTATAGTTTGGTTCTTCATTACTGATCTGCACGTTGGCCTGCAGAAGCAGATCACAATACTGCGGGCTGGTAAAATGGCTGCCCTGATCGCTATTGCAGATAACTGGAACAGCTTGCTTGAGCGCATACTCAACAGCGCTGAGCACGAAAGGCATTTCCAGCGTCTGATCCAGTTCCCAACTGAGCACATAGCGCGAATACCAATCGAGAACCGCAACCAGATACATCCAACCTTTGTGCATACGAATATACGTGATATCAACGCCCCAGACATGATTGGGATACTTACAGGTCACATGGCGTAACAGATAGGGATACACGCGTTCCTGCTGGCTGCGTCGGCTCAGGTTCGGGCCAGGATAGATGGCCGCAATACCCATCTCACGCATGTATTTGGCCACTGTTTTTCGATTGATCTGGATGCCCTCTTGTTTCAGTTGAACCGCGATTCGCCGTGAACCGTAGAAAGGATACTGCGTGTAAATCTCATCAATTCGATGCTTGATCCTCACTTCTTCCTCGGATGGAAGACGAGGTTGGTAATAGAGACTGGAACGACTCACACTCAACAAATCTGCTTGCACACTGAGAGGCAGCTCGCTCTCTCCACGTTCAATCAAAGCTACTCGCTCATCACAAGGGAGGCTCAATGCCAGATTTTTTTTTGAGCCAGGCGACCTGCGTCGTCAACTTCCCAATTTCGTCGTAGAGGTCAGTAAGTTGTTTTTCATAAGCAGCTTTCAGATCAGCAGTTGAGTCCTGTTTTTCAAACAGGCTTGGGAGGCCCTCCAATGCCTGTGCCCGCCAATTCTTTAGCTGCGTGGGATGAACCTCATATTCCAAGGCGATTTGTGCAATGGTCTTCTCTTCTTTGAGCAATTCTTGAACCACTTTGGCCTTGAATGCTGCCGTATACTGTTTTCTCATCATCCTTCAGTAGATCTTATTCCAGTCTCTTTCTGTGTTCAAATTTCTAGGGCCATTATATTGGTTATCTGAACACCTGGCTCCAGAAGCGGATCGCAACACTCGCCATGTGTAAATTCACGGCAGGATGATCGGGAAATTCTCGCCACATCTCGACCGAAGAAGTGGTAAATTAACCGAAGGATGGACCGATTTTGTACTGAATGGTGGAATTTTACACTGAAGCATGGAAATTGACGCTTCGGTGCCTGGAAAAACCGCTCCCCATCTAGCATCATCCATCATTCTTCTGTAAATTGACCGCTTTTGAGATGCGAGCGGCAAACGTCGCGCGTGAAGCAAGCTTTCGTCTGCTGAGGCTGACAGAAGCTGAGATCCCACGCTTTGCTGTTAGCTTCTGAGGAACAATGGAGCGGATTTGCACGGTAAGAGAGTTTCTTCGACCCTCTTTCGGCTCGGCAAGTGGCTTGAGCCAAGGGATGATCGTCTCCCTTTTGCGTGGCAGGAATGGCGTTGTTAGATCGGTACGTTCTCTCTTGTACCGCTTCCTAAGCCACTTTATTTTCCTTATCGTGCAAATCCGCTCCATTGTTCCTCAGAGGCCAACAGCAAAGTGTCTTAAAAGAGGTAAAAAGATAGAATTGCTAGAGAAACCAATTCGCCACCAATGGGTCATGCGCCTGCAGCACACCACCACACATGAAAAAGGTTTATACTCTCTACTATTGGTCACACGGATTCCCTTTTTTAGGGGAATACCTCGGCCATGAGCCATCGAATGAAACAATTTGCAACCCAAACCATCGCGAAGTTCTTCCTCATCTATCGCGAAAATACGTTCTGCACAGAATGGCACACGCAATAAAGTGGGTCGTACGCTCTTCTCGGAGGGCGAGATTGTCGCTCCTTTGCCACCAACCCGCTCTTTCCCTGACATCAGTTGGCGGCTCTGTCTCAATTGAGATGTATTGATGCGGCATGGACACGCTTCCTGTCATGTGGCGAGGGGCAAGGTAAACCAGAAGATGGAGCCTTCCCCAGGCGTACTCTCCACGCCCACCTCTCCCTGGTGCTGCTCAATGAGGGTTTGACAGATATATAAGCCCAGGCCCAGCCCTTTCCCAGAACCACTCTGCACGGGCACCTCCTTCACCTGGTGAAAGCGCTGCCAGATGTCCTTTTGGGCTTCCTGTGTGAGGCCTGGTCCCTGATCTCGCACCCAGACACGGGCAACATCCTCCTGAATGTCCAGCCCAATAGACACTGGCTGATTGGGGCTTGAATACCGGAGAGCATTCGTCACATAATTCGTCACCACCTGACTGATACGGTCCTGATCAGCCACCACGTTGACCGTGGTGTGTTCCGGCAAGTCGAGCAGGAGTGAGCGCTCAGGCGCGATCACCCGCAAATCCTCGACGATTTCGCGCACGATGGAGACCAGGTCACAGTGGCGCAATGAGAGCCTCAAGGTCTGGGCTGTGATGCGTGAAACATCCAGCAGATCGTTAATCAAACGCGTTTGCACATCAATCTGCCGAACAGAATCCACGATACTTTTCTGCAGACCATCGAGGAATGTGCTCATCTCTGGGGGCAAGTGGCCCGGAGTAGTAAGAACCCGTTTGAGGCGTCGTTGGACTAATTGGAGCATCCCTCTGAGTGCGACAAGCGGTGTTTTCAACTCATGGCCGGTCATGCCGAGAAAGAGGTCTTTTTGCCGTTCGAGCTCTTTGCGAACGGTCTGATCTAAGATGAAACAAAGAAGCAACGGCGTGGAACCTTCCCTGCGAAAGAGTGCTCGGCCAATGAGCACCGGCACCCGCTTGCCATCTTTCGTCACATATTCTTTTTCATACGGCTGAGCAACACCCGTCCTCAGCGTCTCCTCTATCGCCTGTGCGTCTTTTGCCTGAGCTTCTGGTGGGGTGATGGACGTCCACTCATCCGCCCCGCTACCAGCTCCTCTCGTGTATAGCCGATCAGTGAGAGAAAAGTATCGTTGGCCTCATGAATGTTCCCCTCCAGGTCAGTCATCGTCATACCGATGATATTGGACTCCATGAACCGGCGAAAGCGTGCTTCGCTCTCTTGCAGGGCTTCTTCTGCCTGCTTGCGCTCAGTGATGTCCTGCATATAAATCGAGAGTCCATCCTGCATTGGGTACACATGCACATCAACCCATCTCTGGTAGGTTGGATGGAGCGCTTCAAAGTGTATTGTTTGCTGCATTGCCATCGCTGCACGATAGTAGTATTCAAAAGGCGTGCCAAGAAGATCAGGTACCACATCCCACAGACACTGGCCCAGCACCTTTTCTCGGCTTCTGCCTGCAAACTCCTCCGCTTTTTGATTCATGTAAGTGACGCACCACACTGTATCGACATGCCAAAAACTATCGGTAATACTTTCGAGAATGGCCGTGACGGACTCCTCAGCTTGCTTGAGGCCCGTCATATCGATTATGGCTCCAATTATATGTATTGGCTTGTCATGCACATCACAGATAATCCGGCCCCTATTTCCCAGCCAATGCATGCTCCCGTCAGGCCAGATCACGTGATACTCCGTCTGATAGTCCGTGTGCTCGGCCAGAGCACGCACAATGAGCTGGTCTACCCGTTCACGATCATCGGGATGGACGATCTGCAGAAAGCCCTCATACGTGATGGGAGTCTCGGGTGACACTCCCAAAAGTGCTTTACAATGCTTGGTCCACATGATCTGATTAGTGACCAGATCCCAATCCCACGTCCCCACACCGGAAGAGATCACGGCCAACTGCACCTGTGCGTCACTCATCTGCCCGCTCAGTTCCTGCCTGGTGATATCAGTGCCACAGACGACGACCTCGCGGATGGATCTAGCAGACTCGCGCACCGGGATCGCACGCAGGCATACCAGGCGGTAGGCCCCATCATACCGACGAATGTGGCCCTCCCTCTTCGTGGTAGAGCCAGTGGCGACAGCTTGGATGGCAGCTTCTGCTATCTGAGGCTGATCGGCAGGATGCCGTGCATCCTGCCGATCAGCCTCGCCCAAGACACGCGCGCTCTTGCTGTCCGGTAAAGGTTTGCCAACTGGGACAGGGTTCTTGCATCGAGCCATCAGGAGTCACAATCCAAAAGACATCGGCACTCTCTTGTACGATGGCCAGAAAACGATACTCAGGTACCTCGGGACCCTGAGATGGTTGGTTCCCCTCTTTTTGATGAGGAAAATGAGGCAAAGACATAGGATCGTTCTCCCTCCTCACGTATCCCAGGATCACAGAGAACGCTCCTGTTCTCACCCTGCACGCCCATCAGAGCACAAGGTCACGGGCGTTGAGCTGGGAGCGCTTTTCCCCATGCAGCGAGTCCAGTGAGACAGATAGAATATGTAGCAATTTCTCTCTTCCCTCACATTGTAGAATAGGCGGTCAAAGTCAAGCGCATCGTTTCTTGTCCTCAAGCAGTGGAGCAAAACAATGCAGACCTCCCACGTTGTCTGGCGTGCGAGTAGGGCTTTTTCGCGGCTCATACGCACTTTTGATGATGAGACTGGAATGCGTGAGTAACTGTTGATGGAATGGTATTGTCAAGTTAATGTTTGAAGAAGCGAGAAGTAGCGAGAAAACGCTTGCTGAGAGAACAAGAGGAGGTGGGAACTGGAGAAAAGGCCCATTATGCAGCTGATTTTTCGGTGGTAACCTCATTCCAGATCTCAAATCGTTCCTGTATAAGCGCACGATACTCTGAGGCGTTGAGATGATGCCTTCGGGGTCGGAAATGATCGGAAATGGGGCCAAAGGCCGAGAGGAAGCGCTGAGCGTGACCAGGAGATCATGGTTCGTTCACGTTGTCTGGTGGGCTGATGCGAATTCTCAGCTCGATTGTTCAGGCCTTTGTGTTGTCGATGCTCGACGCTGGGCAGGATTTCCTTCTTAGCTGCAGCATAGCTGGCCAGCTTGTCAGTGATGATGACGCGAGGCGCGTACTTGAGTCTCTTTAAGAGCTTGCGAAAGAACTTCTTGGCCGCTTGTTTGTTGCGTCGACTCTGTACCAGAATATCGAGCATGTTACCATGTTGATCAACCGCACGCCACAGATACTGTCTTTTGCCCTTGATCGTCAAAAACACCTCATCCAGATGCCACTTGTCTCCCGGCTTTGCGCGGCGATGCCTCAGCTCATTGGCATACATTTGGCCAAAGTTGAGGCACCACTGACGGACGGTTTCGGAGGTGAGCACAACTCCACGCTCTGCCATGAGTTCTTCGACATCACGGAAACTGAGCGAAAACGGAAGTACAACCACACGCAATGACTGATAATCACGGGCGGAAAGCGATACCCTTTGTAGGGTGAAGATGAGACGCTCTTTTTCATGAGGATATTCTATCATGCTATTCAGCTTTTGTGTGTAACTTCATCAACTTGACAATACCACCACGATGTTGGTCACCGTTGGTGTTCCCTCTTGACCCCTTATTCCCCCAGATCCTCAAAGGTGAGATCGATAGTTGGTATTTTGAGTGGCGCGGGCACAGATCGTTGTTTTAGATAAAAAATCGGTTTTGTGATCAAAGACTTCAAATCGGAAAAGCATTAGATTAATCATGTAAGCGATAACAAAGGAGTGGACCCGATTGAAAAATCGCAAGGTTATATTCGTCAGCCCGCAACAGGTTGAAACCGTAGAAGAAGATTTCAGTCCAGCAGCCCTGGCTGATCATGAAGTGCTCGTCAAGCTGATTTATTCGCTCATCAGCCCGGGAACGGAGCTGGCGATGTTGTCCGGCAAGGAGTGGTGGGCCAAATTGCCGGTTTGTCCGGGCTATGCGAGCGTAAGCCAAGTCGTTGAAGTCGGGCGGGGAGTTGCGGACTTCAAGCCAGGTGATACCGTGTTCCATTACGGAAACCATTCGGAATATCAAGTGGTATCCGCAAGCCATATGTTTATCAAGCCTCCTGCCGACCTTGATTTAAGATGGGTGCCGTTTACCCGGATGGCGACGGTTGCGTTTACGGCGGTGCGAGTCTCCAATATCGAAGTTGGAGATTACGTCAGCGTAACGGGCCTTGGCTTGGTGGGAAACTTGGCCGCTCAGTTGGCTCGTCTTCAGGGCGCTTTCGTCATCGGCGTCGATTTGTCGTCCAAACGGATTGAAACCGCGAATCTATGCGGCATAGATTACGCGCTTAACGGCGGGAATGGAGGGGTAAAGGAGCAAATCCTGGCATTGACGGGAGGGCAAGGCGTGTCGACGCAGATCGAGGCGACGGGCGTACCCAAGGTTGGCGTGGAAAGCCTCGGGTGGATTGGGAGCTTGGGGGAGATCGTTTTCCTGGGCAGCCCGCGCGGGGAGTTCAACACGGATGTGACGGACGTTCTGAATTATTGCCATCTTTACAACCGGGGCTGCATTACGTTTAAGGGGGGCCATGAATGGCGATATCCGACGGAGCCGAACGCGTTCGTGAAGCATTCGTTAGTCCGAAATTCCAAAATCGTGTTTGAATTGATGAAGCAAAACCGATTGCAAATCGAGCCATTGCTTAGCCATGTGATCAAGCCTGAACAGGCGCAGGAAGCTTACGACGGCCTAAGAAATAACAAGGACGACTACAACGGCGTTTTATTCGATTGGTCCTAGGAGGAATAACAAGTGATTAGAGGACTAACACGGGCGGGTCTGGGAACGATCGAGTCGAACGAGCAGTTTATTTCGGGCGCGGCCCAATTTGGCTTTCAAGCGGTCGATCTTAATCCGGTTCATTTTATTCGTCAATGCGGACGGGAAAAAGCGGCGCACTTGCTGGAAAGCAAAGGGGTCATTATCGGTTCCATCGATTTGGATGTCGATTGGCGATCTAGCGAGGAGCGATTTCGCGAAGGTTTGAAAGCTCTGGCGGAAGCGGCCGAAGCGGCTATGTCCTTAGGCTGCTTCAAGTGCTGTACGTATATTTTGCCTTCCACCGATGAGGCGGTCGCCCCTTTCATGGCTGCGGCGACGCGCCGATTGAGGCTTTGCGCCGATATTCTGGGAGCTTTCGGCATTCGTCTCGGACTGGAATTTGTCGGCAGCCGGCATTTGCGGACGCAATGGGCTAACCCATTCCTATGGCGAATGGACGACACGCTGGATTGGATCGAGACGATTGGGGCGCGGAATGTTGGCTTGCTGGTCGATTCCTATCATTGGTATACGAACGGACTGACGGTAGACAATCTTTTGAAATTAAAGCCGGAGCATATCGTGCACGTTCATATCAACGATGCCAAGGCCGGGCCGATTGAGAACCTGTTGGATGCCGATCGCTTGTATCCGGGCGAGGGCGTTATCGATTTGCACGGATTTCTGCAAGGCTTGCAGACGGCAGGATATTCCGGCGTCGTCGCGCAAGAAGTGTTGGGTCCGTCTACTTCCGAAAGCATGGAAGAGCTGTTGGCAAGATCCAAGGCGGGATTCGATAAGGCATTCGCAAATTTATAACCTGTCGCGCTCGCGAAGGACAACGACTTCTGGTTTTCACCGAAAACGCCGCAGGATGCCCCTGCCCTTTCAGGCATGGGGAGGAATGCGGCGTTCCTTTGTAGGTGGCTTGGGTGGAATACGCCGTAGACATTCTCTCATCTGCTCATGTGTTGTTGACAGTCAGATGAAAACTATGGTATAATTCAGAGTATGAAAACGGTAGTAACAGCGAAACTCAAATTGAATACAACGCCCGAGCAATTCAAGGCATTACGTACAACGCAACTGGCGTATCGCGATTCACTCAACTATGTGAGCCAGTACGCCTTTGCGAATGGCAAATTGAGTAATGCTATTCGTTTGCAAGATGCCACCTACGAAGAGATCCGCCTCCGTTTTCATCTGCCTTCGCAAATGGCCTGTTCTGTTCCTCGCCAAGTTGGTGCCTCGTATAAAGCCCTCTGGACAAAGGTGAAGAACAATGCTGCTCATCGTAAGGCAGGTCTCACCAAGAAACGTTTTAAAGGGCTTGATCAGGCTCCTACGTTTCTCTCTCCCACGTTGACCTACCAGTATAAGAAAGACTACACGTTCAAGAAAGAGCAGCACGTGAGTCTTCTCACGCTCGATGGACGTATCGTTGTGCCCTATACTGGCTACGATAAGCACGTGGCATTGATCCAGCGTGGAGCGGAGATTGGTGCATCGAAACTCTGGTATGACAAGCCCAAGAAGCAATTTTACCTCCTTGTCTCCCTGGAAATGGAGATGGCTGATCCTACCCCCGAAACACACAAGCAAGTCGTTGGCGTGGATGTGGGGATGCGATACCTTGCCGTCACGGCGACCATGCAAGGCGATTGCACCTTCCATGCTGACCCCTCCATTGTTGCTCGATCCCATCACTCTGCACGGCTGAGAAAGCGTCTGCAAAAGAAAGGCACTCGTTCTGCAACGAGAAGGCTCGTTGCCATCAGTGGACGAGAGAGACGGTTGAAAGCAAACTGCAATCATGTCGTGAGTAAACGGATTGTGAAGCAATATCCTCAAAGCTTGATTGGACTGGAGCATCTGACAGACATTCGCGAGCAGACCAAACGACGGAAAGGCAAGCAAGCCAGTGCAAAACAGCGAAAAGCCAATCGTACCTTCTCCAAATGGGCTTTTTCTGAGTTGCACAGTATGATCGCTTATAAAGCGCTCTTGCATCGAAGTATGGCGATCAAGGTGGATGCCAATTATACCTCGCAGGCCTGCCCCAAATGTGGGCATACCTGCAAAGAGAATCGTCCTCACAAGGGCTTGCTCTTCGTCTGTCAGAATTGTCAGTATACGCTCCATGCCGATCTGGTTGGTGCAAGAAACATTGCGATGCGAACGCTTCTTATCCGGCAAGACTGGAGAGGAACGGGCCTCTTGTCAGTACGCCCTGATGTGTCGGACGATGAAGCCAAAGCAGCACGCCTGAAAAGGTATGCTGAGTTGCGGTGGAGTTCAGACACAACTCCAAGCCCTCGGCTTTCGCCGTAGGGTACTGACTTAAAAACAACGTCATCATCACTTTCTTCTGCGTTGTAGGACAGGTCGGGACGATCTTTAATATGCTTAGCGGAGGCTTAATCATGTTCAATTTCAAAGGAAGCATTGCAGTACATGCGATTACGTGGGGAGAAGATCATTTCAAGGCGCTGGAGGAGGCTTCGAAGCTCGGCTACCGGGCGATTGAGCCGTGGGCGTCCTTCGTTCTATCCTACGAGGATCGAATGGAGGAATTCAAGGAGATTTTGGCGCGGCACGGTCTTGCGATGACGGCCCTTTACGGCGGAGCTTCCGGAGGGATGAATCGGAGATTCGGGAATCCTGAGGCTCGTCAGGAAATCGTCGATTACAATGTTCGTCTGGCGCGCGTCATCGCCAAGTGCGGAGCCGAGCATTTGGTGTTTGGTCCCGGCGGCCCCCGCCAGAAGCCGACGAGTCTGGAGGAGCTGAAGCAAGCCGCGGTGACGATTAATGAGGCAGCTAAAAGAACGTACGAGCTTGGAGTTAAAGCTTGCCTGCATCCGCATCTGTGGACGGAGGTGCAGGACGAGAACGAACTCGACGAGCTTATGAGTCTATGCGACCCAGAAGTTGTGTTTTTCGCGCCGGATTCGGCTCACTTGACCGGAGCGGGCATGGACCCAGCGGCGATCATTCGGAAATACCACAATCGGGTCGCCTACGTGCATTTGAAGGATTTGACGTCCAAAGAGGCGACGAAGGAGGACTTCCCGATGCTGCTGGGCAATGAGGCGCTCCCCGTATTTTGCGAGCTTGGGCTGGGTTCTATCGATTTCCCGCCGATTATAGAAGCTTTGAACGAAATCGACTATAAGGGCTGGATGACCGTCGAAATCGATCAGTCGACGAGTACCCCGATGCAGAGCTTGCAAATTTGCCGCGATTTTGTCGAGCAGCAGCTGAACATTCCGGTCAGAAGAGCGTGACTCCGTCATGACGGCTAAAAAAAGGTAACGCGTCGGCATGGTCGGCTTTAAGTTCATGGGCAAAGCGCATAGCCATGCTTATAGGGATTTGCCCTTTTTCTTCGATACGGACGTGGAGCCCGTGCTGCAAATGCTTGTCGGACGGGATCAGAACACCGTTCGGCTCGCTGCGGAGAAGCTAGGATGGCTGTCCTACGAGACGGATTGGCGCCGCTTGCTGGAGAGGGACGATATCAACGTCATCGACATCGACACTCCGAACGGCTCGCATGCGGAGATCGCTATTGCGGCGGCGAAAGCAGGCAAGCACGTTCTCTGTGAGAAACCGCTCGCGATGAATGCCCTGCAAGCCAAGGAAATGTGGAAAGCCGCGGAGCAAGCGGGCGTCGTCCATATGATCTGCCACAACTATCGATTCGCGCCAGCCGTGCAATGGGCGGAGAAGCTCATTCAGGAGGGCGTATTGGGGGATATTTATCATTTTCGCGCCCAATACTTGCAGGATTGGATTATGGATCCTGAGTTCCCGCTCGTGTGGCGCATGAGGAAGGAAGTGACCGGATCGGGGACGTTGGGCGATCTGATGGCACATTCCATCAATCTGACAAGGTTTTTGGTCGGGAAATCCGCGAAGTGTCCGGCCTGCTGGAAACATTCATTAAGACGAGGCCCGTCGGCGAAATGTCGGGAGGATTGGATGCAGCGGCCAGCAGCGGCGCCGTAGCCGATGTGGATGTGGACGATGCGGCTGCCGCGCTGGCAAGATTCGAGAACGGAGCAGTGGGCGTGTTCGAAGCTACTCGCTTCGCTAAAGGGAATCGCAACGGAAACCGCATCGAAATCAACGGCTCGAAGGGCTCGATCCGTTGGGCTATGGATCAGATGAACACACTTGAACTATACTTGGAGAATGATCCTCTTGGTATTCAGGGCTTTCGATCGATTACCTGTACAGAGGGCGTACACCCATATGCGGGAGCTTATTGGCCGGCGGGGCATCCGATCGGATACGAGCATGCGTTTATTAATTTGATGCACGAGTTTATGCGGGGGATTTCCGGAAACGGCGGCAATCCTTCCCCCAGCTTCGAGGACGGGTATCCGAACCAGGTCGTTCTGGAAGCGATCGAGCAATCGGTGACTGCCGGAGCAAAGGTTGCTATTACGTATTAGGAAAACTTCGATTGGCACGAAGGCAGTCAGGAGGTCAATGCGATGGATGAGTCGTGGATGAATAGCATATCCCCTTTCGTCAGGGCCGTGAGAATTATGAAGTCCAGCTCGTTAACTGGGGAGTGGATGGATCACGATCACGTCTTTACTTATATCGAGCAAGGGGAAGCGGTATTTTTCCTGAGCGGCGTAAAGTATGAGGCTCGGGAGGGCGATATTTTGCTTATGCACCCCTTTATGTCCCATATCATCAAATCGACCTCGACCGTCCCATTGATTCAATATATTTTTCACTTTGATCTTTATTACGACGAAGAGCGGAGCTTGCTGAAGTATACGAACGCGACGAAGCGGATGAGGAAAAAGGTCGTCGATAGGGAGATGAAACTGGATTCGATCGTCCCTATCTCCCATTTGCAGTTGGCGGACCGGATTGATTTGAAGAAGCGGTTTTTGCTGCTGCACAAGGAGTTTTTGGATAAACGGCCTGGAAGCTCTCTGATTATGAAATCGATTTGCCTGGAATTGCTGCACATCTTCTTGAAAAACCAAGCGGATCGCAAGGACGACGAAGGCAAAATGACAAAAGGGTGGGCGTTTATCGAAAGAGCGATTAACTATATTCACGAATGCTTTTCCGACCCTCAACTTAACAACGTGTCGATCAGTGAGCATGTCGGGGTGTCCACAAACCATTTGTCTCATTTGTTCAAGAAGCAGCTAGGTATATCGATTCATAAGTACGTGACGCATATTCGGATTGAGCAAGCGAAAAAAAGAATCGTCGACGGCAAGCTTAACTTGACCGAAATTGCGGATGAAGTCGGATTTTCCAGCATCCATTTGTTCAGCCGGTCATTCAAATCGGCGGTTGGGATTATGCCCAGCAAGTTCGCGGCGATGCAAACCGCATTAATAAACGAAAATCGATAACGGAGGCAGATAAAGATGGCGAATTTCAAATTTTCGGTCGGCCCATGGAACGTGCATGAAGGAGCGGATGTAAATAAGGTCATTAGATGAGGGCAAAATAATACTATTATTTGAGGTACTATTCGCCTGCATCTTTTTCTTGCCCTGGCTGCTCAAAGCACTTTACAAGCTAATAAAATACCATTGGCATGGCTCAAGAGTTCTTTGTTTTACCTCAGATAATTGTACAGAAATTAGGTTCATGCGCACTTTGTATGGAAAGCTTCATCATGATAGAGTATCCGTAAAAGGAGTAGATCAAAGTTGGCACGCCCATACATTTGTAGCTTGATGAGTTTGAGTCGATTCACCTGCCGTAGAGTAGGCTGCCAGCGAGGTACCACTGCTGGCCCTTTTCTGTCGGCCCCTCCCACGAACCGTGCTTGCACCGTTAAGCGCACACGGCTCTCCAGCAGAAGGCATCCACTCAGTTCGGGAATAGCGCATCTCGCGCCCCTTCCTTTTTAGATGCCATCCACCTGCCATCCTTCCCCCTGTTCGCCGCTTTCCGGCGCTCCATGGCGAGTCGTGACTCCCGCGAGTACTACGATGGCTCCGTGATCCTGGGCGTCTCCGTCTTCGGACCATCCCGCATTTACGCCCATGAGACGTGATAGTATGGGTAGGTGCCCGTTCGTTCCTTACCACACTCATTGTGTGTTCCTCATCGGAGTGAGCATTGCACATCCTCGAAAGGGAGATGTGTATTCCGATGTCATTGCGTCAGACATGCTGCGATAGGCGGACCAAACGCCGGAGGGAACTTGGGTTCAACAAATACAGTTTCACCATGCATACAGGACTTGCGGAGCAGATTACTGTACATGCCTTCCGGCTTCTCCGCGTTAGAAGCAATAGGGTGGACACACAGCGCCTTGATCTGTTTCCAGATCAGGTTTCTGTGTGTCTCCCACCGAACAGGACGGACCAATTTCTCGGTATCCGGCTCTCCAGCCGTTCCCAGGACACCCTGGTGTTGAAGGCATTCCATTGGCTCCTCTGCATTACGCATACCGTTGTGTGCCCTCAACTGAACGACCTGCTTCCCTTTGCCATGTAAGAGGCATTATCTCTCCCCGACGTAGGGTAAGAGGCCGGGTCCCGATTGCTCGGGAGCACCAACCCCTCCCCTCCGAACGCAGCGACGAGGATCAGGAGAGAGAAATGGCCATGGTCGTGCGAGTGGTAGACCCCCCCATCTCGCCATTGAGGCCCTCCCATTCTTTGAGTGCGACCAACGAGGGATCGCCGAGGATGGCTTGTGCACGCTCTACAGTTGACATGGTGCTCCTTCCTTTCGCTCCTCTTCTTTCTATTGTACCGCAGGAGCGTTATTGTACCCTCAGATGACCTGGTTGTCCTTGTCCGCGGATAAAAGTAGTAGATTCTTCTTGTGTGCAAGTGATGTTCGCATTCGTCGGGACTCCAGCAGGTTAGAGGTGGTGGTAAATTCCCTGAATGTTGAGCACTTTTTGCCCTCAGGGGTCGGCTTTTGCCCTGAAGAGTGAGCAGCTCAACTATTGCTGTTGAGTAACACAGTTCTAGAAGCACATTCACACATTCGGCGGTTGTAAATTCACGAGCAAAAGTTGCTTGAATTGTGGGCAAAAGCTCCTATCCTTCAGTTATAACCCCCAACATTCTGAAGGTGAAAATCCCATACTTATCCTGTGGATGAGTTATCTCGCCGCCGTAGAAAAGGGGTGTTCAGACCGGAATACGTATGCAGGTGCCATCATCAAAATGTTGGGATTTACACCCGGCCAAAAAGGGCGCGCCGGGGAGATTGTGCAAAATGTGAGTGAGCAGGGATAAGCAATAGAGCTCAAGGTGATTCTGACGTCCTGCCGCTCAGCAGCACTCCCCTGGCAGATTGTGATATGCTTGCGAGCAGAGATACATGTCAGAGAAGCAGAAGACAATGCCATCCCTCTTGTGGATGGCACCTGCTATTTTCAGGAGAAAAACATGATGGAAGAAACGTATGAGAAGAGGACGCGAACGCTGGTTCTCGGTGGAGGAGGCGTGGCCGGAATTTCCTGGGAACTGGGTATCCTGACTGGCTTATATGAGGCCGGAGTGGATTTACGGGATGCGGACCTGCTTATCGGAACCTCCGCCGGCTCGTCGGTTGGCGCGCAGATTGCCAGTGGGACTCCGCTTGACGAGCTCTTTGCCGCGCAACTGATTCCTGTTGAGCAGTCGAAGGAGCGCATGGTGGCCTTCGATGCCGCACAACTGATGGAGGCGTGGCGCCAGGCATACGCGAAGGCGGGTTCCGATAGTAAAGCCCTGCGAGCGGCTATCGGTGCCTATGCTCTCGCTACCCCGACGATCTCAGAGGCAGACCGGCGTGCTATTATAGCGTCCCGCCTGCCTCTGCAGACGTGGCCACAGCAGCGTCTCCTGATTGTTACGGTAGATGCCGAGACCGGTGAGGAATATGTTATTGATCGCCAATCAGGGGTTGACTTGGTGGATGCGGTCGCGGCCAGTTGTGCTGTGCCCGGTGTCTGGCCGCCTGTGACGATCGCGGGCCATCGTTATATCGATGGAGGAATGCGTTCGTTGGCGAACGTGGACCTGGCGCAGGGTTCCGAACGCGTGGTGATTTTGAATCCAATGGGCAATAACGCGAGTATGCCTGGTGCTGATATGGCCTCAGAGGCTGCTGTCCTGGAACGCGAGGGGAGCCGCGTCCTGATTATATCGTCAGACGCTGCTTCCCTCGCCGCTATTGGCGCGAATCCGTTGGACCCCGCGACGCGTTCGCCCTCGGCCCTGGCTGGCCGCAACCAGGGACGTGAACTCGCGACAACGGTCGCTGCGTTCTGGTCTCGCGACTAAGCGTGCGTAGATCACGCGGGTGAGCACAGGACTGGCCCTGTCCGCGTAGTTGACACCTCTCCACCGGCGCAGGCCGTGCCAGTTCAACCGTTTTCTCGTGCAGAGCGAGCACACTACCGACTCTCGTGGACCGAGCGCCTCGCACGCAATGCACGCGCACAAACAGCAAGCAAGGTCTCGATCAGGCTGTTCGGAATCCCACCAGCCTTTGCCACGTTTCTCGGCTTGTCGATCGTCTGACGTGCACGTGCCTGGGCGCGCTGGGTTTCTCTCGGCTTGGAAAGGGGCTTCGCTCTGAGATGTACTGGGGGATCAGAAAAATTCTGCTTTCTGAACGAATGACGTAGAATGAGAAACAAATGAAACAACTGCATTATTCTCTCGTGGATGTGTTTACGAATCAGCCTTTCGGCGGGAACCAACTGGCCGTGTTTCCTGATGCGCGCGGTCTGGCCACGGAAACCATGCAAGCACTGGCCAAAGAACTCAATCTCTCGGAGAGTGCCTTCGTGCTCCCTGCTCAAGAAGCGGCATCTGACTATCGGGTACGCTTTTTTACCCCTGCAGTCGAATTGCCCATGGCGGGTCATCCGACGGTTGGAACCGCCTTTGTGCTGGCCTATGAGGGTATGATCCAGCTCACTGAACCAGAGACGACCATTACTTTTGAAGAAGGCGTGGGAGTGGTTCCCGTCACCCTCTCTGCGCGGGAAGGGCAGCTCCACTTGATCCAGATGCGTCAGCCGCTCCCCACTTTTGGGCCGGTGTTCGCCGACCGCGAGGCGATTGCCCGGATGCTCTCCCTTGATCCCGCCCTCCTCGACACAACTCTACCGCTGGAAGTGGTGTCGTGTGGAGTCCCTTTCCTCTTTGTGCCAGTCAAGAGCTTAGAGGCCATATGCGCCATTCGCTTTCGACTGGATGTCTGGGAGCATGTGCTGCGCGATTTTGCTGCTCCGCATGTCTTCGTCTTCACGCAAGAGGTAGTGCTCCCCGATTCGACGGTGCATAGCCGCATGTTTGCCCCAGCAATGGGCATCGCCGAAGATCCAGCAACAGGTGCCGCCAGCGGCCCGTTGGGCTGTTATCTCGTGCGCCATGGACTGGTGCAGTCTGCCGGAGTGGGGAGCAGTCAAATGGTCAGTGAACAAGGCTTTGAGTTGGGACGTCCCAGTTTGGTGCAGGTGAAGATCGAACTGGACGGACAACACATCACGGATGTGTCGATTGGCGGGCAGTGCTACTTCATGGGCAAAGGGTGGATCACGCTGGCTGAGTGAGAGCTTCTTTCGTCTTCGGACAAAAAGGGAAACTGATCGCCTGAACGAGGTCTGTTCGCTCGTTCAAACGATCAGTTTCTGATATCGGTAATCTCGTTGCGCAACCCGTGGGTATATCGATGCTTCAATATTCGTGCCTCCGAGAGGCTTTGAAGGGTATCTCTTTCTTGGGCTTAGGTGAGGCTTTGGGTTTATCCAACCCATAGTACGCGCAATGGAACCTGTTCAAACCCTTCTTGCCTGAACCCTTGATCACCTTCACCGGACGCAGTGCCGTGGATGGCCTCTATCCCTACCGACCTCTGGCCTTCGCTTCCGCTCCCCTGGACGTTCCCATTCAGGAATGTCGAACGGTCTTTTATACCCCACCGGTCTCTGCCTCTGCCGCACGCATCGAAAAAGAGGTGCTGACGTTGTTTGCGGCGTTTTCCTATCTGGTTGAGGCTGCTAATCAACTCCACCAGGGCAATGAAGAGTTTTTGGTGACGCGCCGCTTTTCCCGTCACATTGAATTGTTGATTGTCGATGAAGCCAGCCGGCTCAAGGACGCTGGTTTGGAGGTGATTCGTGACGGTATTGTCAACTTGGGAAAGTAGCTGAACAATGTGCTAGAATAGCTGCATGAAAACAAACACCCCTGCTCCAAGCTACAAAGGCTTTCGCTTCCCACCTGAAATCATCAGTCACGCAGTGTGGCTGTATTTCCGCTTCTCCCTCAGTTTTCGCGATGTGGAAGAGCTTCTGGAACAGCGCGGAATCGTCGTGAGCTATGAAACCGTGCGGCAGTGGTGCTTGAGTTTGAGCAGACCTACGCGAACGAACTGCGCCGTCGCCGTCCGAAAACGGGAGACACATGGCATATGGACGAGGTGTACCTGAAAATCAATGGCAAAACCCATTATTTGTGGAGAGCTGTTGATCAGTACGGCAACGTGCTGGACATCCTGGTGCAGAGCCGATGCAACAAGCAGGCGGCCAAAAAGTTCTTTCGCAAGCTCCTCAAAGAGTTGCAATACGTCCCGCGCGTGATCATTACCGATACATTGAAGAGCTATGGAGCAGCGAAACGCGAGATCATGCCTGGCGTGGAGCATCGGCAACACAAAGGCTTGAACAATCGAGCGGAAAACTCACATCAACCGACGCGACTACGAGAGAAGAAAATGCGGCGGTTTAAATCGGCCAAACACGCACAACGCTTTCTTTCGGCCTTTGGACCCATCGCTGGACATTTCCAACCACGAAGGCATCGTTTCCCTGCCGGGGAGTACTGTGCCCTTTTGCAGGGCCGATTCCAGCAATGGCATGAGGTAACTAGAGTCAAGCAGGTCGTATAACTACCTCTACCTCCCCACTTCTCATTACCCTTTTATTGCTTTTCTCCTATAGCTCACCAGTATATTTCGTTTTTATAAATAAGTTGACAATGCCAACGCGAGAAGAAACGCAAAATCGTGGCGCGCATCCACGAACGCATTGCCAACCGGCGCAAGAACTTCATCGAGCAAGAAGCGAGCAAGCTGGTCGCCCGCTTTGGGGTGCTGGCGATCGAGGCGCTGGTCGTGGGGACGCTGGTGAAAACCCCTCACCTCTCGAAATCGATTGCCGATGCCTCGTGGTCGATGTTCTTCACCCGTCGAGCCGCGCCAAAGCGGAAGAAGCTGGACGGCAGGTGGTGCGAGTGAACCCGGCGTACACGAGCCAGACCTGTTCCGCCTGCGGGCATCGCCAACCGATGCCCGCAGGCGGTGCGGGTCTATGAGTGTTCCCACTGTGGCCTGGTGGTCCACCGCGATCACAACGGGAGTCGCAATATTTTAGCTGATGCGCTTCAAGCCTGTGGACGAGCAGGCTGAGTCGTTGTGCGCCGTTGCGCCTCCATGGCCCTTACTGGAATATCCAGTGTTACTAGGGCAAAAGTAACTAAAGCACCACCTAACTTTCGCCC
Source organism: Ktedonobacter racemifer DSM 44963 (assembly GCF_000178855.1). Classification (GTDB taxonomy): domain Bacteria; phylum Chloroflexota; class Ktedonobacteria; order Ktedonobacterales; family Ktedonobacteraceae; genus Ktedonobacter; species Ktedonobacter racemifer. The sequence goes on from NZ_ADVG01000003.1 coordinate 1,616,732, forward strand.
CGAAAGGGACGAGGGGACTGTAGCATGGTGGGTCAAAGGCAAATGAGGGAAAATGTCCATCCCCAAGATGATTGTCAGCTAGGCCGTATATGGTTAGACCTAAGGGTCGAACTCTCGGTGAGCCGGGTCTGTCGGCCACCCCTCTCGCAGGGACATTGTTGCTAGAGACACAGGATTATCAGCTCAGGAATGACGAGTGGATAAATGCCCTTCCTGTGGGCGCTCGCAGGGAGCGAGGAAACCACCCAAGAGAGGACCTAAGTACGGAGCAGGACCATGGAGGAACTACGGGATCGCCTAAACGCGGAGACGCGCAGGGCGACGGAGGAGTCATACTACTCAAACGCTCATCGTAACGGATGAGACACGGGGAAGGACTCTAGAGAATACATTCCACTTGAAAGGGGTTGACTTGGATGAGTCAAAAGATCCCAGAGAGACTGGAAACTTTACGGAAAATCAATAGCACCAGACAGTGGGTGAATGATGATCTCTATAGGCTGATGTTCAAGGAAGACTTGTACATCATCGCCTACGAACAGATCAAATCAAAACCCGGAAACATGACTCCCGGAACGGATGGAGAAACCCTCGATGGCTTCTCTCTCGAAACTATTAGAGAGAGCATCGAAGCGATGAGATCTGAGTCATTCCAATTTCAACCCGTACGCCAGAGTTTTATCCCAAAGGCCAACGGAAAAATGAGGAAACTCGGTATCCCAAGCGCAAAAGATAAAATCGTACAACAAGCTATCTACATGATCTTGGAGGCGATCTATGATAGCTCTCACACTCCTTACTTCCGAGAAACCAGTCATGGATTTCGGCCAAATCACAGTTGTCACACGGCGCTACGAGAGATCAGAGAAACATGGTCGGCAGTCAACTGGTTCATCGAGGGAGACGTTCGCGCCTGCTTCGATGAGGTGGATCACCAGACCCTGGTATCCATTCTGCGCAAGAAGATCAAGGATGAACGGTTCCTCAACCTCATCTGGAAACTCCTAAACGCAGGATACATGGACCTCCATGGGACCAGAAAGGATAGCCTTGTAGGAACTCCACAAGGCTCGATTGCCAGCCCGATCCTCGCAAACGTGTATCTCCATGAACTCGACGAATTTGTGGAAACGCTACGCACGAAGCGAGAAAACGGCAAGGTAAAAGCCCGAAATCCTCTCTATCACGCACTCTCTGAAAAAAACGGAGAATGGCAAAGCAAGGCAGAACCAAGACCCGCGAATTCAGAGAATTGACCGCACGTCTGCGAACGCTCCCCTCAGTGGTAGTGGACGATCCACATTTTATCCGTCTCAAATTGTTGAAAGTCAATAAGAATCGGCATCAAATGGCGATTACTCTGACCGAAAAGGGTTCCCTGGTAAAAAAAACAGAAAAGCTGAACAAGGAACGCCGATTACCTCAGAACCAGGTGTCGATTACGGCATCGGAGCTGCTGCTGCTCCCACTCCCGTTTCGGACGGTGTATGGTCATCCCGCGCCTGAGTTGCACGGAAGCTCTCCACCCCTGCCATATCGAGAATGACTGAGTGATGAACCACACGATCGACCGCTGCTAAAGTGGTCATGGGATCCTTGAAGATCCGATCCCAGGCAGAAAACACGAGATTAGTGGTAATGAGCACCGAGCGTTGCTCGTAGCGCTCGGCAAGGAGCGTGAAGAGCACCTCCATTTCTTCCCGATCCTGTTGGACATAACCAATATCATCCAGGATCAGACAGGCGACTTGCTGAAGCTTAGCAATCTCCTGAGGGAGACGCAGCTCCCGTTTAGCAGCAAGCAGGCGTTGGACAAGCGCTGCCGTAGAAGTCCAGAGCACGGTATGCCCCTGTTGGATGAGCTCATGGCCTAACGCCGCCGCGACGTGACTTTTCCCGACGCCTGGCGCCCCAACGGCAATGACATTGTGAGCATGAGTGACAAACGCCCCGCTGCGCAAGCGCTCAATTTGGAGCCGTAAACCCGCCGAGAGGCGCTCCCACTGAAAGGTGCGAAAGGTTTTCTCACGCGGTAATTTGGACTGCGCCAGATAGCGCTCGATGCGCCGCTGCGTTCGCGCCTCGCATTCCAGGCGTGCGAGTTCGTAGAGAAAACCCTCATGGGTCAGATTCTCTTTGCTGGCTTTGAGCGCGATCTGAGCAACGGTGCTGGCCATGGTCGGCAGACGCAGTTCGCGCAACATGGCCGTCAATTCTTCCTGTCGATTAGGCATGGGCACACCTCTGGGAGGGCAGCAGCTGATCGTAGGGCTGCAAATTGACCGGTACGGTCGTTACCTGGCGGACCTCGATGGGACGGACCAGATCGCGCACTGCCTCCGCTGTCGGCACCGTCTTGGCTTCTTCTAGCAACAGCAGCGCGGTTTCCACCTCGGCCTCTGAAAGGGTAGCTGCCAGATGGAGCACGCGCACATATTCCCGATCGGCACGCGCAGGTAGATCACTCCTGAGCCGATCGTAGGCCCGGCGAAAGGCCAGGGTCGGATAGAGATCGTCACGATAGCGATAGGCAGCAAAAGCCCCCGGTTTGCGCACCAATGACCAGATGATATGGCGATAGTTAATCACGTGCTGCGCGCGTCCGTGCAGGCGAGGCAAGGTCACCACGTGTTTGGAGCCAAGATAGCCCTCCAGGTGTTCGGCACGAACCCGTATCAGCAGCGTTGCTCCAATCAGGCGGGAGGGCACGGAATACATATTGCCTTGCACCACGATGGTGCTGAAGCGGCTCACGCTCACGCGGACCTCGCGGCAGGGAGCTAACGGCTGCGCTGGTAAAGGGCGCAATGCCTGCTGCTCCTGGGCATACCGTCCGGCGCGGGTCTGGTTGCGATAGCGCGCCAGATCCTGGAGGAAACGCTCATAGCTGGCACGATCAGGAAAATCTCTGCTTCCCCGCACCCGGAGTGCTTGGTCTAGCGCCTGTTGAAAGCGGTAATGCGATTGTTCGACATCTCCGTTCTCGTGAGCGACCCCTGCGTTGTTTGTCGTCGGCGTCATCGCGTAGTGCTGCATGAGCGCCTCATAGCGCTGCGTCCAATCTTCGCGCCCTGCCTTGTCCAGGCGACGTACTGCTGCGCTGAGATGATCGGTGCGATGCTGGGCTGGGACTCCGCCAAACTGCCACAACGCTCGCTCCAGGCCTTCAGCCAGCGCCTCAAACGTTTCTGCGAAGCAAATGCTGATAGCTTCGACGTTGGAATACGTGAGCACGCAATGATAGAGGAGATGAGGAAATGCTTCCCCAGCGATGGTGACGTTGAACTCCTCCATGTGGGTAAAATCGGACTGCGCACCTTCCCCAGGGGTATGCACTTGCTCAAAATAGACCTCTTTGTCCGGTCCCTGCGTCGCTTTCCAGGTCGCAATATGCCGCTGCAGGGTGCGTACCTGCGTCGGGCGATATTTGCTCGGATGCCGTGCACACAACAAAGCAAACAAGGTTGCCCCTTGCAGTGCTGGATCGCGTTGTAACTGTTCCACCACCCAGAGCCAATCTTCCTCAAAAGGGTTCTCACGTGTTCTCCAGATTCGGGGACGTTTGAGCTGGCTGGGCAATTTCCCGGCTCGTTCATACCGACGGGCAGTGCGTTCACTCATGCCTGCCCGTGCCGCAGCTACTTGCTGTGTAGTACCTTTGTGTCTTTCCCGCATATACAACATAACCTCCGCGTCTTTCTTCATGACACTCTCCTCATTGCTTGATATGAGTGTCATTCTAGGCCATCTTGCGGATTTCTGCCTCAAGGTGGCCGGACTTTCTCATTGTCGCCATCGGACGCGGTAATTATCTCTCAACACTCAAATACCTGAGATATGCCGACGATTGGATTATTGGACTCTGCGGAAGCCAGAAGCTGGCAGAAGAAATCAAACAGGAAATCAAGCACTTCCTGAAAGAAGCACTCAAGCTCACTCTCAGCGAAGAGAAAACTCGCATCACCAACGCCAAAGCCGAAGAAGCGTTCTTTCTGGGAACGATCCTCAAGATCGGAAACGGCGGAAAAGCTAAGGTAACGCTCTCCACTAGTCGGTCAGGAAAGAAAGTCAAACGTCGATCCACCGGCTGGGAAACAATCATGGAAGCTCCTCTACCCAAACTCATCAAGAGACTGAGCGAACGAGGTGTCTGCACAGCAGAAGGTTTCCCCATTGCAAAAGCAGGCTGGGCCTACCTGGACACAGATCAGATCATTCACCTGTACAGCAGCATCAATCGAGGTATACAGAACTACTACGGATTCGTAGACAACTGGTCCAAGCTCAGCCGCATCCAATACATTCTCAGATACTCTCTAGCGAAAACCCTGGCAATGAAGTACAAAATCTCACTTTCCAAAGTCTTCAAACGCTTTGGAAAGAATCTCACCATCGTCATCAAAAGGAAAGAAGGCAAGGAAGACAAAGAAGTCTCCTTCTACTCTAACCACGACTGGTCGAAGGACAGAGATGCCTTCCAAGGCAGCTCTGTTTCAAATGTAGAACGGGTACGAATGACGATACAGATGAGAACACGCTCCAAGCTAGGGCTACCGTGCTGCATTTGCGGAGAAAGTGCAGAGCAAATCGTGATGCACCATGTCCGGCACATACGCAAGCTCTCTCACCGACGAGAACCAACGGGCTTCAACCGGATACTCCGAGCGATCAATCGAAAGCAAATCCCTGTCTGCGGAAGCTGCCATGGAAAAATCCACCGAGGCGAATACGACGAGGTAAAGCTGACGGACCTGGCATATATTCCAAGCTAAAGACGACCAAAAGGTGTTCTTGGCGAGCCGTGTGCATGGAAATCGTGCCCGCACGGTTCTGAGGGGGACCGTTGGAAAAGGGCTCTATTCAGTTGTTCATGTACAAGTGAGTAGGGCACCTCGCTGGCGGTCTACCCTACCCAGAAGCCCCCGGCTTGGAGCCCTGCCTTCTATACGCATTTAACATTGGCAAATGGGAGGCAGCATCAGATGCGGGACGGGAAGCTTGAGCTTTCACATCTCTGTTTGCCAGCTCTTCTTTCCAAGACAGCTTCTTCAGCCAAGTGGCAAAATCACTTTGTTAAATGTGTATAGAAGGCAGGCTTGGAGCCGTGGGGAGTCGTCACCTTTCTCAGAGTCTCACAGTTTGTGTCGAACGATTGCGTATAGAGAACCGAGGCAAAGCACGTATTACAGCACCGGCATTGGTACTTCTAAGGGTTCCTCCTGGCCGGAGATTTCATGTCTCATCGTCGCCTCTGCATCTTTATCGCGTATCTGGAGGGTAATGCTCACGCCGATGAGGACAAGCACAGCGGCGACGGCAAAGGCAATCTGATAGGCGGACAGATTGGGGACCGGAATGCCCTGCGTTCCGGGGCGTGAGAGTCCGACGATGCTGAGCACTGTACTCATTACCGCAATCCCGAGGGCCGAACCCAGTTGCCAGAGCACATTATAGACGGCTGTTGCTCTGCCCATCTGTGCGGGCGTGATTGTGGCGAAGGCCGCCGTTTGCATGGAGAGAAACATATAGGCCATGCCTCCACCCATTAAAAACAGCAGGATGCGGATCAGCCAAAGACTCGTGTTGCCATCCACGAAACACATAAACACCATCATCCCGGTCGCCCAGAGCAGACCCCCGATCGTCAGGCGGCGCGGCCCGATACGTCCGTAGAGGCGCGAAACAATCTGCATTGATGAAACTACACCTATCGATTCAGGGAAAGTTGTCAGACCAGAAAGGAGAGCCGATATGCCGCGTCCTTCCTGTAAATAGAGCGGGGCCACAAAAAGAACGCCCAGAAAGCCCGCGCTACCGAATAAGCCGACCAGCGTACAGGTGCGAAAGATATGATTGCCGAACAGTCGCAGGTCAATCATTGGCGTTGGTGTGCGTAGTTCAACGATCACGAAGGCGGCCAGTAAGAGCAGGCCGATGATGGCGCTACTCATAATGCTCGGAGAGGTCCAGCCAAAGGATGCCCCTTCACTTAATGCATACATCGTCAGAGCCAGACCGATGCCAGCCAGCACAAAGCCGGGCAGATCGAAGCGTTCATCAGCAGCCTGTCGATGCTCTTGCAGGTAGAGCAGGCCAAAGATCGTTGCCGCGATCCCAAAGGGAATATTAACATAGAAGATCCAGCGCCATGATAACTGATCGACAAAGAAGCCACCGATCACTGGACCTGTGGCTGGTGCAAGAACCGTTGGAATCATCAGGATGCTTGACAGACGAATCCGTTCCGATGGTGGAAAGGTGCGATAGAGAATGGCTGTGCCGACTGGTATGAGTGCTCCCCCTGTCAGTCCCTGTAAAGCCCGAAAGGCCACCAGTGCCTCAATATTCCAAGCCAGGCCACAGAGCGCGGAGGCCAGACTGAAAAGCGCCAGGGCCGACAAAAAAATCTGTTTTGTTCCCCAGCGATCTCCCATCCACCCTGATACAGGAATAAGAACTGATAAACTTACGATATACACTACCATTACAATATTAATAGATGTGCCTGCCATATGAAACTGTTTACCCAGTGAAGGTAAGGCCACAGTAACGATTGTTCCATCCATAATGCTCATAAATAATGCCGCGACGAAAACAATGCTTACACTTACCTTCGGATTGAGACGAAACCGGTTCATGAAAGGAATCCTCCAGGGAAATAGACATTCATATGATTTTTTATACAATACAATGCATGTTAGAATGATGTCAGCTTCAAAGTGTCGCCAGTTTGAGCAAAGAACAATGGTTGCATGCAGACGCACCTCGTTTAGATAGAGAGGCTTACTGTTGAGTTTACTTTATCCTGCTATAACTTGCAACAGTCTTGCTGATGAACTTATTCCGGTTGTGTTGCAAGAAATAAACTGATCTGCTACATTCGAGAAAAGAAGTGATAAATGACGTGAAAACTGGATCTCCCGCTGGTTTGGTGAATCCGCTCGCTTGTTTTGGAAGGGCGAAAGATTTCTACTCAATTCCTCTCTAAAAATATGACAAAGGGTTGGTGACCCTGCCCCAGTTTAGTGGAACGTCCAGTTGTGAAAGCTGAACTATTGTAAAAAGGTCAATGGGATCGTCAAGAATCCCTTTGAGGATCTTTTTGTGCTTGCTCCTCGTAGGCCAACGGACTCAGATAGCCAAGCGAGGAGTGGCGACGGACCCGATTGTAAAAGGTCTCTAGTGCAGGTTCATTAAAGCTCTTGTGTAAAGAAGGGACGCCTGATAGAATGAAGGCATGAAAGCCCCCATGTATGTTCGAGCGTTGTGCCCAGAAGAGCGAGCAGGGTTAGAAGTTGGGCTACGCATCATCTGATGCCTTTACCTTACGTCGAAGTCAGATTTTGCTCGCCTCCGGCCGAAAGCAACGTCCCAAAGTCATTGCCCAGAATCTGGGCTGTGCCACACAAACCGTGCGCAACGCTATCCATGCCTTCGAAGAGAAAGGGTTAGCGTGCCTCACACAGGAATCATCGCGGCCCAAAACGGTGCAAGCCCAATTTGATCAGGTCAAATGTGAAGCACTGCGTGCCATCCTGCACCAACCGCCGCACATCTATGGAAAAAAGACCTGCCTGTGGACCCTTTCCCTGGCGGCAGAAGTGTGCTTTGAGCAAGGTCTCACCGAGAACCTGGTGAGTATTGAGACCATTCGACTCGCCCTCAAGCGCCTTGGCGTTGGATGGCAGCGAGCCCGCACACTGGATCACCAGTCCCGACCCTGACTATCTCCGGAAAAAAAACGGCGTAACGCTCTCATTGCGTTAGCCCAGCGGAACGGATGGGAGATCGGCTACCAGGATGAGGTGTGGTGGAGCAGGCTCAGCCAGCCGAATCTGCACAGTTGGAGCGAGCAGGACAAACCGCTTCGTTTGCAAGAATTGCACAAAGAGAAAGACGATGCTGAGCCAAAAGCCCTGGCCTGTTACGGGATGCTTACCGCCACCAGCGGACAGATGTCTCTGCGTTTTGTCGCAGGCCGCCCGGTCAGTTCCGTTACGATCGACTTTCTGCAATGGCTGTGCGAGCAGGTCCATGCCCAAGGCAAGCAGGTCTTGCTTCTGATCTGGGATAATGCTTCGTGGCATGTGAGCAAACAGGTGAAAACCTGGCTGCGAGAGCATAATCAAGCGGTCCAACAGGAAACACAAATGGGTAAAACAGGTGTGCGGATCATTCCCTGCTGGCTCCCGGTCAAGAGTCCTTGGTTGAACCGGATCGAGCCGAAGTGGGTGCATGGAAAACGCGCCATTGTTGAACCCACACGGCTTTTAACAGCAAGTGAACTCAAGCAGCGAGTCTGCGATTACTTTGGCTGCGCATTGCTTGAGCCACTTGGTGTAGCGTGAAAAGACTTTGTAGAGAGGGGCGAAAGGCAGTGACAGGCTGAGCCTCTTACCCAAAAGGTCTCATTCGCCTCGCCCTCTGATGCACGTGGCCGACGACGTTTTTCGCCAGAGTACGAGTGAGGCAAGGATGTCCGATGTCGGAAGGCAGAGACCGCCATTCTCTCGGCCTCTAGCTCATGGCACGATAATACGACCAACCGTCGAGTTGGGGCAGGCTCATCCCCTGCAAACTCAGCAAGGTAGCTATCTGAGAACGATGATCTGTTGCATGATTGAGCGCCTGGATTAACACGATGAATGCAGGAACCTCGTGATCCTGTTCGTCATAAAAGAGATGAATCACCTGGTTCTCCTCACCATCCTCGGCAAGAGCTATCAGCGCTTCGCCAGTCTTGCATGCCCGTTGCTGCAATTCATTGAAACCCACAAAGGGAGCCTCTTCAGAGAGTTCAGGCTCAGATCGTTGACCAGTCAAAAGAAAAGTATAACGTTCTTCAGCAGCGAAGAGATGTTTGAGTGTCTCTCGTATACTGCCATATGTTCCTATTGCGGTCGCGTCGAGTTGTTCCTCGCTCAGCTTGCTACAGGTTTCAAGTAGTTGCAGGTTCGCCCAGAGGTGCTGCTTGAAAACGTTGGTGAATCTTGTGGTCATGAGAAATAACCTCTCTCAATATTGGAGTTTAGATAAATTTGTCGTAAACTGGCTTGCAGAGCCACTTGACGCCTTTTCTCATTTGTGTAGCTCAAGCCGCTTCTAGCTTGACTTCATAAGGATTTTATCTAAACTCCAATCAATAATTATCTTCTTTTCTCATTCTCTCATGAAAAGCGGTCAAGATCGAACCTGATTCGCCTGAAGTGGGAGCACTCTGGAAAAGAACGGCCAACTGCTTTCCTAAGGCAAGGAGACGCTTTTTCGCAGAGGATAAACCGTATGTGTGGCTCCTTTGGCTGCCAACAGGTTGGCTATCTCGCACAGGTGGTCACTTGAACCTGCACTAGTAAATGACCTGAAATTGTCCCAGTTTTTGTCCTGAACCCAGCACATTGGGACAAAGGTTCCTGGATAGGGCTTTGAAAGGATACGAGCACATGAAGATTGGAGAGACCATCGCCAACGATCTCGAAGTCACGGCATTTTTGGGGAAAGGTGGGATGGGCAACGTCTATCAAGTCCACGACCGCCGGTGGGGTCAGGTGTACGCCTTAAAGAGCCCCAAACCAGAGGTTTTTGTGAAGCCGGGCGGCCAGGAGGACTTTGTTCGAGAAGCGGAAACGTGGATTCATCTGAAAGCGCATCCCCATGTTGTCGCATGCTACTTTGTCTTCCTTTGGGAGGGATTTCCCCACATTCTTGCGGAGTATGTCGCGGGAGGAAGCCTGGCTGACTGGATTGTTTCGCGAAAACTGTACCAAGGAGGGAAAGAGGCTGCTCTCTTGCGCATCCTGGATGTCGCAATCCAATTTGCCTGGGGACTCCACTCGGCTCACGAACAGGGACTGGTACACCAGGATATCAAGCCTGCCAATGTGATGATGACGGAACAGGGGATTGTCAAAATCACGGATTTTGGCTTGGCGAAAGCGCGTACCCTGGCAGGTGAGGGAGGGAAGAAGGTGGAACAGGCAGAACAAAGCATCCTGGTCAGCTTTGGGGGCATGACTCCCGCCTATTGCTCCCCTGAACAAGCCTACGGACGTCCCCTTTCCCGCAAAACGGATATCTGGAGCTGGGGCGTCTCGATTCTCCAGATGTTTGTGGGGACGATCACCTGGAAGATTGGGGCAGCAGCACGAGAAGCACTCGCGAGCCACGCTTCCACACATGAAATGATCCCAGCGATGCCCCCTGAGCTGGTCAGGCTACTGAGTCACTGCTTGCAGCCCCAACCAGCGGACCGTCCAGCCACTATGGCGCAGATAGCAGAAGAACTGCAGGCCATCTATGAGCAGCAAGCACAGCAGGCGTATCCACGGAAGGTCTCAGAAACAACTCCCCCAGAGATAACAAAACTGATCAATCAGGCGAACTCGCTCTTAGCACTTGGGCGCCCAGAGGCGGCATTGACCGCTTGTGACCAGGCTCTCCACCTTGATCCATACTCCCTCCCTCAGATCCACCTCCTCAAAGGCGAGGCTCTGGCTCAACTCGGGAGGCCAGAGGAGGCACTCGGCGCCTTACCGTGGTGGATCACTGGTTGGGAGCCAACGCTTGCTCTGGCTCACTTCGGCAAGGATGAAGTGCTTGCCCGGTTGAGGCAACTCCGGACGACGCTTCCCCATACTACCGTCGTTCCCCCACATCTCACGCACAGTCGTCATTGGATTGGCATTGACTTTGGGACAACCAAGTCATGCGTCGCCGTGCTACAGGATGGTAAACCAGTAATCATTCCCAACAGAGGAGGGGCTCGCGCGACTCCTTCAATTGCTGCGCGCTCGGAAGCGCTCGGCTGGGTTGTGGGTGAGGCTGCCCAACAACACGCAGTCAGGAATCCTGAACAGACGGTTTTTTCACTACATTGGCTCATTGGAAGCACGTCTGATGATCCCAGGATCGAACGCTTCGACCAGGAGGCCCATAGCCCAAGGGACATAGCGGCAGTGATCTTACAGCAACTCAAGAGCGATGCCGAGAACTACCTCGGAGCAGTTGTGACGAGGGCAGTTGTGACCGTTCCCGTCTCCTTCAATGCGGCGCAACGTCAGGTGATCCAGGATGCCTGTGAGATGATAGGGCTTAGTCGAGCAGAGATGATTACTGCTTCAAACGCCGCAGCTTTAGCTTATGGATGGAAAAAGCAAACACATGAATATTTCGTAGTGTATGATATTGGTGGAAATGCCTGTAATATCTCCATTCTTCTGCTGGACGTCGGCGTCTTCGAAGTGAAAAGCACCAACGGCGATACGCATCTGGGCGGCGATGACTTTGACCAGCGCATCGTCAACTGGTTGGCCAATGAGTTCCGCAAGGAGCAGCGCATCGATCTGCGCCAGGATCGCGCTGCCTTGCTCCGTTTGAAAGAGGCAGCCGAGAAGGCCAAAAAAGACCTTTCTAGTTGTCTGCAGACCGAGATTCACCTGCCGTTTATTGCAGGTCCCAAGCACCTGACCATGACACTCTCCCGCACCAAACTAGAACAATTGGTAGAAGACCTGATCAAGAGGTCGCGTGATGTTGTGATGCGTGCCCTCTCCGATGCTTACCTGCGCTCCAGCGATGTCAATGAGGTAGTGCTGGTTGGTGGTCAGACGCGCATGCCCGCCGTGCAAACGATGATCCGAGATCTCTTTGGACGCAAACCTAACCGTGGCGTGAACCCCGATGAAGCCGTCGCTATTGGCGCAGCCATCAGGGGTGCTGTTCTCGCCGGTGAGGTGAAGGATATTCTCTTGCTAAATGCGACCCCCCACGCTCTGGGTATCGAAACCCATGGCGGCGTTTTCACGCCTGTGATCAAGCGCCATACGACTTTTCCAACTCAGAAGAGCCGAGTATTCTCTACCGCCAGAAACAACCAATCCAGCATAGCGATCCACTTGCTGCAAGAGGAACAGGAGGGGGCGAAAAACAAGAGGCTTGTAGGGAGCCTGTTATTCGACGGTATTCCACCCGCTCCACGCGGCGTGCCACGCATCGAAATTACCGTCGATGTTAATTCAGATGGCAGGACAATGTTGTCGGCACGTGACAAAAGCACCGGGCGCGAGCAGAAAGTTATGGTGCTCCTCAGCTTTTTAGGGCAACCTGCCCCAACACCCCCATCCTATTCATCTCGGCTTCTCCCTGTGTTGCTTGAGTGAACCCCAAGCGACCAGTATGTCGTTTGTCGAGTGTATTGAGTCAAGCGACACAGTGCACAAAAATATCTCGGAATGCATATTATTTACACTATTGCATGAAGATGCTCCTGGTGGGAAGCGGCTTTCCTGGGGAACTGTATCCCAATGTGCTTGATGCGGGGCAAGCGTGTACGATTCAGGGCAACAATGGCGAAAGTTTTAGGGCATTTGCCAGTTGCTCGAAAGTCAAAGTTGAAGATCAGGGCTGGACAGAAAATCAGGAGAAGCCCCATTTGCTTTGACACATATCCTCGCCACATTTCCTTTTTTGACAAATGTAATGCCGCAGTGGCGAATATATATGTCAAACAACATTTAAAATCGCTTTAGGGACTCGCGAAAACGAAATTGTCCCAGAGATGATAAACACTCATCGTTGCGTTTTCCTGGATGTCAACCCAGATATGACAAAAGTGCTTCAGAAGCCTGCTGAACATATGCCATACTCTGGTAGAGCAAAGGGATCAAAAAGAGGCAATAAAACGCCTCTTTTACATGTGTTGCTGCTGTGCGGGGACACGAACCCGTAGCATATTTGACAGGAGTGAGCAGTCCCAGTGGCGAAAGCTCACACGGTAGATGTGAGCAATCCTCTTTTCCTTCCATATACTGACTCCAAACGCTGGTCAAGCTTGGCAAGCAGCACTACAATAGAAACAGATCACTTTAAAGGGAGCAAGAGTATGTCAGACCAAACTGAACGCCAGCCTGGCGCAGATCAACGGGACCCCATCGCGGCAGAGGAGTACGTAGAGTGAACGTCTGTGTTGGAGGTATCCTGCTCAAAGAGAACAAGCTCTTATTGGGAAAGAGGGCTGCTCATCGCACCTTCTATCCCAACGTATGGGACATTGTTGGCGGCCATGCAGAAAGCAACGAGACACCAGAACAAACCCTGATCAGGGAACTCAAAGAAGAGCTGGATGTGACTGCAACGGCCATAAAGCTTCTTACTGTTCTTACTAGCCAAGAACCAGTGCGTCACGAGGAATATACCTTGTACATCTATCTGGTCACAGAATGGACCAACACGCCAAGGAATGTCTTACCTGATGAGCATGACTCATTACACTGGTTTGAGATCCATGAAGCCCTGCAACTGGACCTCGCTCTACCCATCTATACAGAGGTGTTTACGCAGTTAGGGACTCTCGAAAACGAAATTGTTCTAGAAAGGGTCTTGCCTGGAGATGATAAAGTGGTGGGAGAGCGTAAGAGAGCGCTTTTCCCAAATCACCACACTCGTCATCAATCTAGATAACGGACCGGAGAACCACAGTCGGCGAACGCAGTTCATGCAGCGTCTGGTGGAATTTGTCAAGTAGTATCACATCACTGTCCGTCTCGCGTATTATCCTCCCTACCACAGTAAGCACAACCCGGTTGAACGCTGTTGGGGAATTCTCGAACAGCACTGGAATAGTTCCTTGCTCGATTCCGTAGACGCCGTGATCCAGTATGCCAGAACCATGACATGGAAAGGGGTCCATCCAGTGGTCAAATTAGTGACGAACATCTATCAGACAGGTGTCAAACTAACCAAGGAGGCAATGAACGCCGTAGAAACCCAACTTCAGCGTTTGCCTTCCTTGGAAAAATGGTTCGTGGACATCGCGTATCACGCGCCAGCTCTCCGGGATGGTTAATATTTCTTGAATCCCTAAGAAGCGATACAACCTTAACTAATCCTACTTTGTTACCATGGCCGGATTAGTTTCTGAAAGGGCAGTAGTTTGTTTGGTAGGCTCATCCACCTGATTATGGCTACTCCCAGACAGCACAGGAAACAGATCCAGAACAAAATCTGCAGTGGAATACCAACCGTCGCCCCTGCCTTCCCCATCGATCCTACGAGGAGTGTGGCTAGCCCGATTCCAGCAATTTGACCGAGATAACGGATCATTGCAAGTAGGCTGCTACTCAGGCTTATTTTCGCTTCGGGCGAGGCGCTCATGATTTCTGCGTTATTGGTTGCATGGAAAAGTCCCATGCCGATCCCGAACAGGACAAGTTGTAGGCTCACACTTATAGCCGTCACATGTTGAGAACAGGCTATGAGCAACATCGAAGCGGCACAAAACAGTGATCCTACAGTCACAGGAACAAATCCGCCGTGTTTATCACGGAACCAGCCCGCAAAGGGCGCCACAATTCCCATCAGCAGCGGCTGTAAGATCAAGAGCATCCCGGTTACTCCCGCAGAAAAGCCCAATTGTTCCTGCAGATAGAACGTGATCGGGATCATGGTCGCCGTCTGTGCCATATTGATGAAGAAGGCGCTCGTATTACCAAGCGCTATTTTAGGCTGGCTGAACAATTCACGATCCAGGATACCGTACGATATATGCCGCTCATAGAACCATAAAATCACCAACAATGCCAGACCAGCCACGCCCTCGAACACTATTGGTGGCGTAAATCCTCCACCCTGCTCGCTCGCTTCGGATGCAAGCATAAGCATGCAAGTGCCTGCGGCAAGCAGAAATGAACCAGCAATATCAAACGCTGTCCTGGTCCCCCCACTCTTCGCCTGTGGGAACCAACGCCGACCGAGCAGAAAGGCAGCCAGGCCTATTGGTACATTGATTATGAACAACCACGTCCAGTGCACGAAATTCAGCAGGAGTCCGCCAACGGCAGGGCCAGCCAGAGTTCCAGCGGCAAGAACGATAGCGTTCACGCCAAGTGCACGCCCTATTTCATGATCAGGAAACACCTGACGGAGCATTGCCTGACTGTTGGCCATAATCATGGTGGCTCCAATTCCTTGCAGGCAGCGAGAAAGTAGGACGCTGACAATTCCGTGTGACACAGCAACACAGAGAGAGCCTATGCTAAACACAAGAAATCCGTAGCTGTAGATCTTTTTCCGATCCCAGATATCAGATAGTTTCCCTAAAAATGGGAGCAGGGCAACCATTGTCAACAGGTAAGCAGTCGCGACCCATTGAATCTGAGCCAGGGGGACGGAAAACTCTTTTGCCATCGTAGGCAAAGACACATTGACGATACCAACATCCAGCGTCGACATAAGCGTGCCTATGTTAATAATTTGCAGGATGCCCCATTTTTTCGGATCGTATGTGCCTGTCATCGATTTCCCTTCCATGCTTGAACTCAAAGTAGCCCAGTTAACAAAATAGGACTAAGAGGATACTCAAATGTTAGGTTGTATAGTTCGTCTATAGCGATGGATTTTCTAATTTTTCGCTCTACCAGGGCGAACAAGTTGGCCTAGTGCTATCCCTCCAAGAATGAGTAGCCCACTGAGAAGAGTCAGGATACTTGTGTGCTCATGGAGGAAGAGCGTTCCCCCAATGATACTGATGAGAGGGATAAGGTAGAGAAAAATACTTGCCTGTGAGCTTGTTGTATACGCAACGCCATAGTTCCAGAGGATCGTTGCCGCTACCGTGCTTCCCACGGTTAAGAGCACAAGAGCTATCCAGGCTGCTCCACTCAAATATCTGAGGAGAGACCAGGTGTGGCTATCCCACCAGGTAAGGAGTGGAAACGTTCCAACAATCATCGTGAGAGCAGTAGCTGTACGTGCCCCCACTTCTTTGCTCAACCGACGTACTGAGACGGTATACATTGCCCACATGAACGCCGCGAGTAATATGAGCAATGCGCCTGCAAAATTTCGCATATTCCAGGTTGCATCAACATATGCTTGACCAAAGAGGACGGTTATTCCAAGGACGGAGAGCAGGAGGCCAATCACCATTGTCCAAGTGATTTTTTCACGTAGCACGAAGGCGGCAATGAGAAGAATCCAGATTGGCTCTGATGCAATCAGCAAACCTGCCAGGCTAGAAGGAATGACGCGCAAGCCGTAGGCGACAGGAACATTGTAGCCGATGACGCCAGCCACCCCACAAAATACGACCCAAGAGACTTTCTTCACGCTCCAATGGAAACGACGCAAGGGTGTGAGCAAGGGGAGGAAGAAAAGCGCTGCAATAACAAAACGTATCAAGACAAGTTGCAATGGCGTGAAAGAGATGAGTAAATAGCGCGTTGCGACTGGGGCCAATCCCCAACAGAGGGTTGAGAGGAGCAGGGCACTATATGCTCGTACGGGCACTTTCTTTTTTATCAGTAGGGCCACTTATGGGACTCCTTTTATTCAGAGGGGATGGCTGCACTTAAGAGCCTATCCCAATAGGTATATTTCCCTCTTACTCTGGAAGACGGCGCACGACTTCGATGGCCTCCTCCAACCAGTCAATATACGCCTGCTCTCGTTTTACCCCCTGCTCTAATGTCAGACGCCGTAGCATCTGTCTGCGACTCACTCCTGGCGCCCCAACCAGAGCATCCAAGGGAAAACGGACTAACTGTTGATACGATGCCAGTCGCTCGCTGTGAGCGGTATGCTGTTGTTCGAGCAATTGAATGACCTCAGCGTTTGATAAGATGGACGCAAAGAAGACCTGAATCAACGGGGAATGGGGGACGTGCGCATCATTCCGTGCTGGTTGCCCATAAAAAGCCCCTGGCTGAACCGCATTGAGCCAAAGTGGGTTCACGGAAAGCGAACGATTGTCGAACCTGCTCGGCTTTTGACGGCGAGTGAACTCAGGCAGCGGGTCTGTGACTATTTTGGCTGTGAACAAGCTGAGTCGCTTACGCCAAAGATCGCGTGATTCTCTTCTAACTTGCATCAGCGGTAAGACGATACTTTCCGCACACAACACACTGGAACAGATAGCCTTGAATGGAACCACCAGTGTTCCATCGCTCCAACTGGGCTTGCGAGAACCCATAGAGAGCCTTCATCTTTGCCAGATCCTCCGCTACCTCCTCGGCAAAAGGTTGGATCTCTTTCCATCCCACATAGCCCACAAACGCACAAAAATCGTTGTGATGGCTGAGCCAGACTTCTGATTGCCAACTGCGATAGCCAGGGGTTCGATGATGTAACTCGTTGAGATATTCTGGAGCGAATTCCCTCCAGTCGCAATCAATCAGGTCGGTAAATTGTCCGTGGTAGGTTTGTGCAGCCGAGCCATCTTTAATACACCAGGGGCAGATTCCTTCGACGTTCTCCTCAGCATAAAATGGGCCAACATAGACGTAGGCCCGGATCTGTTGACAGACCGGGCAGGAGGTTTGTTGTCGCCGGATCGTGCCTGTCGCTAAGGGATCAGGATGATATTTGAAAGTGGGGAAAAGCGATTGTTCCTGTCTCTTCATGGTTCTCAGGCTCCTTTTTCCTCAGTTTACCATATCTCTCGGCGCTCCTCCTGCTCTGACAGTGCAGATCTGGTTGGGTCAGATTACACACGAGCTTTGTTGAACCTACACTAGTGCTCCGTTCGTTAAGTGCAGTAGCAAAACGGATTGGCTTCTAGAACCGGATCATGCGATAAGCCTGCTTGTTTTTGTTACTGGTGGATTTAACAAAAGCAGCACTAGTGCTCCGTTCGTGAAGTGGTGATAGAATCAGAAGAGAGGAAGGTGGAAAAGAGAAAGGAGCGCGAGAGATGCCGAAGATCCTGCGAGCGCGAGCAGCGCAAGATGAACGCGAAGAGAGGCGAGTGCGCAAACTGGCCGCCAGCCGGCATGGACCAGCGGATTGGATCCTGCATGCACAGATGGTCGTGCGCAGCTGGGATGGAGAACGCGTGGAAGCCATTGCGCAGGCCCTGCACTGTGACGCGCAGACCGTGCGCCGTCGGTTGCACCGCTTTGAGACAGGGGGGATTGAGGGGCTGGGTGATCGACCCAAAGCCGGCCGTCCTCGTCGCTTGACGACAGAAGATGACAGCCGGATCATTGCCCTGGCCAAGCAGCCGCCTCCCGGGCGGTTGGTCAGGTACACTGACGGAAGCCTGGAGGCCAGAGAGGAGCAAAAAGCCGCGCAGTGGAGCCTGGATGCACTGGCCCAGGCAGCCAAGGAAGCCGGGATTGCCGTGAAACGCAGCCAGATCCGTACGATCTTGCTGCGCGAAGGGGTGCGGTGGCGTCGGACCCACAGTTGGGGGACCAGCGATGAAAAAGACGCGCGTCCCAAAAGGGTAGCGGTCGTCAGCCACTACACCGACCCACCCGCAGGCTCGACGACCATCTGTACCGACGAATTAGGGCCGGTCTTGCCCCGCAGCTTTCCCCCAGCACCTGGCTGGTCGCCGAATGGGCACCGGATCAAAGCGCCTCTGGAGTACAGCCGAGGACTGGAGAAAACCTGGATCTATGGGGCGTTGCGTGTGCGCGATGGCAAAGAACTCACCCGCTGTGCGCCCGCGCGCAACTCGACGAATTCTATCGAGTTGCTCAAACTGATCGAAGCCGACAATCCAACGGGCGACATTTTCATTATCACAGATAATCTGAGCAGCCACAACAGCCTGGAAACCCGCACCTGGCTGGCAGAACATCCCCGCATCCACCACGTCTTCATTCCCAAAGGAGCGTGCTGGCTCAACCTGCAAGAAGGCTGGTGGCGGCTCTTCCGCCGCGATGCCTTCGCCGGCCAGAGCTTTGCCAACCCGAGCGAGATTGATCTGGCCAGGCGCGTGGCGACCGCGCAACTCAACCACCGAGCCAAGCCCTGGGTTTGGGGACGGCCTCCCAAGACTCGTCGCCACTATCGGCGGCTCTTTTCTTACCGCATTTAACGAACGGAGCACTAGGTACATCATAGAGGGGATGAAAGAGGAGGCTGGCCAGAAGTAACATGCTTGAAGCCTATTTCAAATCATGCTTGATTCATAGTGCTAGCATGCTTGAGATAGGCTTCGAGTGTGTGGCAAGAAATGCTATTGTGTTCCAGTGTGTATACTCTACACAAACGGGTTATCAGCAGGTTCGCCCAGACACCTCAGAACAGTTTCGTGAACACACTCTCAGGCGGTACGCGGCTAAACATCTTTGTTCTGGGATTTCACCCAAAACGCCGCAGGATGCCCCTGCCCTTTCAGGCATGGGGAGGAATGCGGCGTTCCTTTGTCGGTGGCTTGGGTGGAATACGCCGTAGACATGCTCTCATCTGCTCATGTATTGTTGACAGTCAGATGAAAACTATGGTATAATTTAGCGTATGCAAACGGTAGTAACAGCGAAACTCAAATTAAATACAACGCCCGAGCAATTCAAGGCATTACGTACAACGCAACTGGCGTATCGGGATTCTCTCAACTATGTGAGCCAGTACGCCTTTGCGCATGGCAAGATGAGCAATGCTGTTCGTTTGCAAGATGCCACCTACGAAGAGATCCGCCTCCGTTTTCATCTGCCTTCGCAAATGGCCTGTTCTGTTCCTCGCCAAGTTGGAGCCTCGTATAAAACCCTCTGGACAAAGGTCAAGAACAATGCTGTTCATCGTAAGGAAGGGAAGACCAAGAAACGCTACAAAGGGCTTGATAAGGCTCCCAAGTTCATCTCCCCCACGTTGACCTATCAGTACAAGAAAGACTACACCTTCAAGAAAGAGCAGCAGGTGAGCATCCTGACCCTTGAGGGACGTGTTATCGTGCCCCTATACTGGCTACAATAAGCATGTGGCATTGATCCAGCGTGGAGCGGAGATTGGTGCATCGAAACTCTGGTATGACAAGCCCAAGAAACAATTTTACCTCCTTGTCTCTCTTGCAATTGAGACGACTGATCCTACACCTGAAACACACAAGCAGGTCGCCGGAGTGGATGTGGGGATGCGATACCTTGCCGTCACGGCGACGATGCAAGGGGATTGCACCTTCCATTCAGGCAAACAGATTGTCCCCAAGGCAAACCACTACGCACGACTGAGAAAACGTCTGCAAAAGAAAGGCACTCGTTCAGCGACAAGAAGGCTCGTTGCCATCAGTGGACGAGAGAGACGGTTGAAGCAGAATACCAATCATGTCGTGAGTAAGCGGATTGTCCTACAGCACCCTCAAAGCTTGATTGGACTGGAGCATCTGACAGACATTCGAGAGCGTACCAAACGACGCAAAGGCAAAAATGCAAAACAGCGAAAAGCCAATCGTACCTTCTCCAAATGGTCCTTCGCTGAGTTGCATAGCATGATTGCCTATAAAGCGCTCTTACATCGAAGTATGGCAATCAAGGTCGATGCCAACTCTACCTCGCAAGCGTGCCCCAAATGTGGGCACACCTGCAAAGAGAATAGACCCAACAAGGGCCTGCTCTTCGTCTGTCAGAATTGTCAGTACACGCTCCATGCCGATCTGGTTGGTGCAAGAAACATTGCGATGCGAACGCTTCTTATCCGGCAAGACTGGAGAGGAACGGGCCTCTTGTCAGTACGCGCCTTCTGTGTCGGACGATGAAGCCAAAGCAGCACGCCTGAAAAGGTATGCTGAATTGCGGTGGAGTTCAGACACAACTCCAAGCCCTCGGCTTTCGCCGTAGGGTACTGACTCCTTCGAGTATAACTCTTTTTCATACGGAGTGGTGCGCTGCGTTAGCAGCACATGACGTTTCAAAAGTGTGGGAGAGCCATTTCATTCCAAAATTTACCACAAGAGGAGGAGGAGGCACTTTCTCCTTCTCTTGTGGTAAAACATCTTCAACGTGAACAGGAAGAATACGATACCTCGGTTGACCGAATAGACCAACTGCCTGCTATCTTCTATATGCGCTATTCATCAAGTACTGGAAATTCCGTCACACGCAAGTTCGTACAACCATAGGGGATCAGTGTGAGATCCTCAATGGGTTGCGCTGATGAGACTGGAGAAACAGGGAGCGGACCGGCGGCATTGTGTTCAAGTGTCCAAGAAGGGATTCGCCTCCCCTTTACCCTCAGATGCACAGAGGCTCCTTCTGGAGAGAAAGGGACTGCGCCTGGTGAATGAAAGATGACGCGGCAGGAGTGCTCTGGATCTGCCCTCTCCATCTTGAGTGCATAGTTCCAGGGCACCTTTGGATGGACTTCCCAATCAGCATGTGGAGGCTCGCCTCGAATCTGCTTCCATTCTTCTTCTATTTTCAGAGCATAGACGAGAGGGCCTCGCTCAACCGAGACACTGGCATGATAGCGCGTTTGTGCGTGTATCTGCATAGGAAGGTGCAGACAAATGAGAGTGGGCCGATGCCATTCTTGTTCAACGCGATAATAGGTGCCAGGTTGCATTGGCTCTTTCCTATCATCCTCCAGAATGATGTGAGCACCCTCAGCCCAGGTGGGAACACGTAAAAGAAGGGGGAAACGTATCGGACATTCAGTTGAGACGACAATGTGTACTGTTTCACTAAAAGGATAGTTCGAATCTACTTGGATCTGCACTGGTATTCCTAACACCTGAGTGGCAATGGTACAGGGAGCATAGGTCAGTGCTGCCAGTCCTTTGTCCTGGGTTCTCATCCATAAATGCGTCGCAAACTTCGGCCAGCCCTGGGCTGATAGGGGGTCGTGTGAGTGAGTGGGAAGCCAGAGCCATGCGTAAACACAATGAGGAACAGGCCAGAATCGCCCGCGAACAAGGGCTACCCGCTCGTGCTCGTATTCAGGACGAAGCACGGGCGGCACGCCATCGCCGCAGCACAGAGATTCGCGCAAGTTAACAGGCCCGTCAATGGGATCGCCAACGCTCAGAGATTCATCCTGCCCTCGTTTCTGAACGATTAGCGAGCGTCGAGGCAGAGATCACACAAGTCGTCACGCTTGCGGACCCTGTCCCGGATGCTGAACCGGATCGTCCCACCCGTATTTTACCCGTCCGCACGATGCGCGAGGAGGAACGTTCATGACTCATCCTCTTTTCAAAAAGGAGATATTTGTCGAGACCGCCTTCGCTCGAAGGTTTCAGAAGATGCTCCAAGACGCCTGGGACAACCGTTCCTGGCACCTGCTCGTGGCTGATCCGGGCGCTGGCAAAACCATGAGTATCCGCGACCTCCAAAAACGGGCTGGCGGACGATCCGTTCTCGCGGTGGTGGCTCCCAAAAACAATGACGATGAGCAGGCATTTGGCGACCAGTTTTTGGCAGCTTTAGGTCTCCCGATCCGAGGGCATTGGAGCACGCGCAAGCCCAAACTGATGGGACACTTGCACCAATACGGCACCGAATTCCTCATTGTCGATGATGCACACGACCTCTCGCTTGAGCATCTGATGTTGCTCAAAGAAGTGACGGACCAGGGGAGGCTCCAGTACGATCATCCGCTGGGATTGTGTTTGGTAGCCGCAGGGCGCGGAGACACGATTCCCTTGAAGGAAACATTCGATTTACCCGATCCAACGTGGCTGCAATTTCGTCGCCGTTTCGATAAACTCGCCCCGTTCTGCCGCGTAGCTTCCCACACCTCCGAAGAAGTTCGTGACATCCTGGCGACTCTAGAGCAGGAGTACCGGCCACTCTTGCCGCAGCTCAGGCTTTCCCAATGGACAGGCACGATCTACACCTGGCTCACGCATCCGGTCCTTGACCCGACCCGCTCAGGCCGCGTCACGATGGACAACCTGATGAAGCTGGTCGTGACGGCCCTGGAATGGTCGTATCTGGATGGGGAAACCGATGTGGCCCCCTCGCGGCTCAAGTCCGCTGCAGAGCTGCTGGTGCTGCGTCATGATACGCTCAAGCTCATTGATGGAGCTGGTCCTACCACGCTTGCACAGGATCAAACATCCGCGGAAGAGCCAGGTGTGAATGGGAAAGAGCCCGAACGGCAAACCGCGCCGGAAAAAGAACAGCAGAACATGACGAAAACGGTGGAACCTGCGAAAGAACAGGTGCAAACGAACACTTCACCCAACTGCACGTTTTCTGGAGAACAGGTTCCCATCGATCTCAAACGATTTACCGACAGCGGCATCAATCTGGTGGAATGTCCTCGCTGTGGAAGAATGCGTTCTCTCTCCCCAAGTAAGGGCGTCCTCCGGTTCAAAGCACACACCCCACGCAAGCAGCAGACGCCTCTGACAGAGAAGCGTTGGTCAGCTACAGGAAAAACAGACTGGAGTGTGGTTGAAGGATAGAGAAAGCACAGTCTTCTGAAAAGTGTGTATCACCGTTCTCTGCCCTTCTCAGCAAAACGAAATGCGACGAAAGTGAGCGAAAAATCCGTGATTACCACCATTTCTTTTGATGCAGATGGAACGTTATGGGATTTCCCCTCTGTGATGCAAGAAGCCCTCTCCCGCACACTTCTCGAACTTCTGACCCTTGTCCCTGGATCACTGGCCGAAGCCCTCACCGTAACTGATCTCCAGCAGACACGTGACGAAGTAGCAAGAACGCTTCGAGGAAACAAGGTCTCCCTCAACAGCAATCCGGTTTGAGAGCATTCTTCATCGCTTCTCTTTTTCGAGAAAGAGTTTTCAACGGTTCTCAAAAAGAGAGGAGAATGGAGGCAAAGCGTGGCAATATGCCCAGAAAGGACATTCTCATAGACAGATGTGAAAAAATGTTCTATACTGGAAGAGATAAGGGGCTTTGACGTCTATCAGGAGCGGTGGGCAATGACTCGAGCGCATAAGATACGTCTCCATCCAACAGAAGAGCAGAAAGGCTATTTTGCCAAAGCTGCAGGAACCTCGCGCTTCGTTTGGAACTGGGCACTCGCTGAGTGGAATCGCCAATACGAGGCTGGTGAAAAACCGACTGCCTTCAAGCTCAAGAAGCAGTTTAACGAGATCCGGAGAGCGCAGTATCCCTGGACGTGGGAGGTCACCAAGAATGCCTCCGATCAGCCCTTCCTCGATCTGGCAAACGCCTGGGCCGCGTATTTTGACGGATTGAAACAGGGAAAAAAGACCGGTCGGCCCACGTTCAAGAGCAAGAAGAAAAGCAAACGGGGCTTTTATCTGGCCAACGATCAATTCGAGCTTGGGGACCATCGGATCTGGATCCCCAAGCTCGGCTGGGTGAATATGGCAGAGAAGTTGCGCTTTGTGGGCAGGAAGGTGACAGGTGCGCGCATTACCAAAACGGCGGACTGGTGGTTTGTCTCGATTCAAGTCGAACTTCCAGATGCGATCCCGGCGAAGAAACCGGCTGCTTGTGGCATCGATGTCGGACTGAACCGACTAGCAACCTTGAGTACGGGAGAGGGAGTCGAGAACCAAGCCTTCCTCAAAACGGCGCTCAAAAAGCTCCGTCAGGCCAACAAACGGCTGCATCGCCGCACCCTGGGCTCAAAAAACCGGGAGAAAGCACGCAGGCAGGTTGCACGCCTGCACTACCGAATCACCTGCATGAGAGATGATGTGCTCCACAAGCTGACCACCCGGCTCGCGAACTGCTACGGGATCATTGGCATTGAAGACCTCAACCGGAAGCGGGTTGCTCAAGAATCGCAAGCTCGCGCGTTCGTTCTCGGATGCGGCATTAGGCAAACTCTTGAACGTGCTGAAGGCGAAGGTGGAGCAACGAGGTGGGCACGTCATCAAGGTCAACCGTTTCTTTGCTTCCAGTAAAACCTGTCACGGTTGCGGTTGGAAGTGGGAAGACATGCAACTCTCAGATCGGGTGTTTCTCTGTCAGAACCCGCACTGCGCGTATGCTCAATTCGAGCAGGATAGAGATTATAACGCCTCTCTCAATATCCTGGCGGAAGCCCTCCGCTTGATCGGGCTCATTGATCAAGCCGTCTCCGGTACTGGCTCGGACGAAGACGCAAACTTGGCTGTGGACGCGGGGTAAGACCAAAAATGTGCTGGTCACATTGAGGCACCTACGGATGAAGCAGCAACAACGAACGATGTGGGAGAGCTATGCTCGCATACGTTTTCCTACATTTATTGGAGCAGAAGATGTCTGAACCCTTGTTCCGTGGACAAGCGCGAGTGTTGAACGAGCCTGCCAAGGTGCTTCAATCGAAAATACAGCTCGTTGAGCATCCTGTGGGCGCGGCTGATCCAAGCCGACGAGTCGCTGGTTCGCACGGCAGGCCAAATGGAAGCCTTTTGTCATATGCTGTGTCAACGCCAAGGATATCGGCTGCGGGGGTGGCTGGAAGAAGTGGAGCAGCATGGCGAGCCTGAACTGCAGGCATTTGCACGCAATCTGCACAAAGAGGAGTCTGCCGTACAAGCAAGGCTAACTCTGGCGTGGAGCAACGGGCCAACGGAAGGCTTTATCCATCGCCTCAAACTGCTAAAGCGGCAAGCGTATGGCCGGGCAGGCGTCGCCTTGCTCAAACAGCAGATGCTCTTCCATCCCTCTGACCTAATAGCCGCTTGACTCTCATGACCAACCGCTCGATCAGCGAGAAGGCGCAAGACCACAGGTCTCAGTAGCGAGGTTTCCTACTTCTATTCCTCTTTTCCGCCCATGGCCTCGGCTGGTCCAGCCGCGATCCACGTGAAACCGCGGCGACTCAGCCGAGTTCTTGGGCCAGCCCGATGAGAAGTCCTTCAGGTCCGCGGATGTAGCAGAGCCGATACGCGTCTTGGTACTGGACCACTTCGCTGCTGACAAGCTCTGCGCCGTGCTTGCGGAGCCGGACGAGCGTATCGTCGATGTCGTCCACGGCAAACATGACGCGTAGGTAGCCGAGAGCGTTAACTGGGGCGTTCCGGTGATCGGC
This sequence comes from Ktedonobacter racemifer DSM 44963, assembly GCF_000178855.1. Taxonomy (GTDB): domain Bacteria; phylum Chloroflexota; class Ktedonobacteria; order Ktedonobacterales; family Ktedonobacteraceae; genus Ktedonobacter; species Ktedonobacter racemifer. The sequence continues at coordinate 1,642,409 of NZ_ADVG01000003.1, forward strand.
GACCACAGGAGGCGTGATAAATCGCGAGAGCTCGAGCCGGCTGTGGCCGTCTGGCGTGCGCATCATGGCGATCTCAACGCGCTGGTCGCCCAGTCCAGTGACGCGCCCTGCCCACTCGCCTTCTACCATGGCTCGCCCTTCGAGCACGAGGCCGAGCTCAGCGAAAAAAGAGATAGCGGCATCGAGGGATCCCACCACGATGCCGATGTTGTCCATTCGTTTAAGTGCCATATATCCATTCTATAATATGTCGTCCGTCCTGTCAACGAACTCAGACCAGGAGGCAGGGCTTTTTGGTTTACCCGTATTACCGTGATAACTTGCCACACAGCAGTTGCAAGGCCTCGCGAGGCTGAGCACAAAAATGCCGCATAGCAGAGGCGACATTGTTGACCTGCAACCAATCCATCATGGCGAGTACCCCTCCATTAAGGGCTGCTAACGCTGCTGGAGCCCCTGCCAAACGGACTTGAGAGGCATCTTCACCCATCGTCACATCACGCCGATAGTGTAGGCGGTTTTCAATACACCAATGGGCTTGCTGCAACTGGAGTAAGCGTGCTGCGTTGGCCAGACGAGGCGGCAGATTGGTGAGACCATAGACGATCTCCTCACGCACCTTCCCATCCTTTTGATGCGTCGTGTGCCTGCGCAACCGGAAGACCTGTGCCACACCTGCCCATTGCGGCTCAAACCAGTCATTCATCAGCGTGCTGCTCCACAGTTCTCTGATTTCCAGACGTCCATGCCCCTTTTGAACGCTCTTGGCATACTGCCACTGCTGGCGGGGAGCGTCTTCTTCCTCAAAAAAGTCGCGGAGATCTTCATAGAGTTGTGGCTGATTCAGCTTGGCAATCAGCAGATAGTAGCCTCCATAGCGCTCAACCGCCGCACACCACTTTGCTTGCGTATGCATGGCATCGGCACTAATGATACGCCCTTTGACCAAGGCGGGATGCAACAAGGCCGCCGCCGCACTGATCTCATTTTCTTTGCTGCGAACCCCACGTTGGGCGAGGACAATGCCGCTTTGGCACTCATAGAGGCAGAGCAGATGGACAGGAGGCTGCTCACTGCTCTGGTGTCCTAAGGTTCCTCGCATCTGTTTGCCATCCATGGCTGTCTGAATGAGCGGCTTCTCTTGACCTGGCTTGGAAAGCCGACCAGATTCCTCACCGCAGTGCTCAACCGCTCTGGCTTTCAGCACAACACAGCCAAGACGGTGGCAATCTCCTGGTCATTACACTGACTGAGTGCAAAGGTGTAGGTCGAATTCGTTGGAAAGCGCCTCGGCCAGCCCAAATAGCCCTGAAGTTGCTCCTTTCTCTCGTCAATCCACTCCACAATCCCGTGGATACTGCTCTCTCCTGCCAGCTTTCCTAACAGCAGCAGCGTCAATATTAACGGAAGGGGATAACGTCTCCCTCGTTTGCCACGTCGATCTTTCACCTGAGCAAAGGCGGCGTAGAAGGAGGTGGGATCCACGTGAAGCGCTTCGGGAAAGGCTTTTTTCATTTCGTCAGATATGGTAAGGTACATCCAAGGTCATTTCTCGCTTTCTTAGGGGTGTTTTGAGTTTTCCTAAGTGTAGCAAGAAATGACTTCTTTTTCACTCTTTTCGGGTAAACCAAAAAGCCCTGGACCAGGAGGTTCCACCAACAATCGGGTGCTAAGCTGCCATTACGTTGTATCCCGATGGCTCTCTCTGTTGAAAGATACCTATCGTCTCGGGCTTGTCACCAATGGAAACACCTACCAAGAACGCTGCGGCTTACCGGGTCTGTTTGCTTTTACGATTTTTGCCCAAGATTATCAAGTACAGGAGCCTCAGCCTGAATTCTATGAGCGGGTCCTTTCTGAGACGCACACACCCTCAGGAGATCATTCATGTTGGCGATTCCTTACACAACGACGTAGGTGGAGCGCAAGCAGTCGGTATCCGGGCCATCTAGGTGAATCGTCACCAAGTGCGAAATGAAACAAGCATACAACCTTTTGCCGAGATCACTGAGCTTTCGGAACTGCCTGACGTGCTTGCCCAACGCGCCTTTTGTGAGAGGTAAGCAGTTGTAGATCGCTCATTTACAAAACATCAATGAAAGAAGCCAGATGAGGAGCAGCTTTTCTAGAAAAGTTTGTCCCAGTGTCCAGGATTGAGGGCAATGTTCCACGTTTGCGGGCCAAATCCGTCCACTTCGTAGGGGATTTACCATCAGGAGACCAGCCAGAGAGCACGAGCAGACTTGCCGCCATCAAAGCGGCCCGTCCAAGCCCTTGCCGACAGTGGAGAGCAATGTGCTTGCCCTGCACGCGCTGGTCATCAAGCAGTTGTATGAGAGCCAGTGTGCGATCGTTGAGAGGTGGCACGCTACGGTCGATGATCGGGAAGGAAAAGAAGGTTATGTCCTGGGTTTTGCAGAATGCAGATTCCTCTGCAAGCTCGAACTCATCGATCTCTAGGGGGGTGAGCAGGGAGACCAGCACATGGACGCCTGCCTCGCGCAGGGCGGTAACCTCATCAAGCAGCCAGTCACCACCGCGTGGACGGGCCATCATGCTGATGCACCCGGCAGGCAGTTCGCGAAGAGAATACAGTTGTGCACGCATCTGGATCTCTCTCTCATATGAGACGTGATTGAAGCATATAATGAATTATCCCCAATGCTTCTCGTGTGCTCGCAGCTGGCGAGCTACACGCCGCCGATGAAGGCGTTTCAGTTTCTTTTGGCTATCAAGTACCTCGCTGCGGATCCACGCATGACGATCAAAGCGGCGATGAGCGATCTCTCTGTCGTCCCATGAACCAGCAAAGAGCGTCTGGTCGGGACGCTTCATGTGTGGGGGCGGAAAATACTGTGCCTCATCCCAGGTTCGTCTAGCGACCTTCGCTCCATACCATTCGCGAATCATGCCGACACTACGGATACAGCGAAAGTAACAGGGAATATACGGAAATTTCAAGTGACTCCTCCTTAGCACGAAACATTCGTGCTAAGGAGGATGCCTACTTTCAATCATAGAGGCCTTCTTTCTCCATCTGATCACTTCCTCTGCATGAGCCACTCAAGACCCTGCTCGATAATGAACGGACTCCTGTTTCGCTCTGGCTTCCAACCCACTTCTAAAGCCTTTTGAATGATCCAAGCCGCATATTTTGGCTGATGGAAATTGGCTCTCCATGATTCTGCGAATAGCTTTTCAAGATCAAGCGGAGCCCCCGTTCGCAGTGGACCCCCAATGATGGGATCTTCCCAGGTACGAAAAAAGATGCGCAGAGGGCCGGCTTTTGTCTGGGACAGATAGGCAGTAAAACCATCCTGGCACTGCCATGGTTTCGTTGGATCACCAGTCGCTTCATAGCCTGGAGTTAAACTCCCAGAGGTAGGTTTGGCTTTGCACGACAATCCGTCTGAGCTTCTTTTTCACTTCGCACCTCCCCTCAAAAACTAACATATTCTGGAGTCTCTGTCTACATGCGCTCATCATCTCTGGCGCGAGGCCCAGTAGAAGCATCATGACTTGACGGATATCCAGAAAGTCGACGTTAAGCGGTGGCTAGGTAAGGCCCTTTCCTACCGAGTTGGTACCTGGTTTGATGAAAGTGGCCTGCTCCTAGTCAAAGGCGAGCCTGATACACGTAGTGGAGTGGTGTACTGGTCCGTCGCCTTCCCTAAGCCTGGGGGATCATCATATTGCTTGTGTTTTGCTACTATTGCACTTGGGTGTGGCAAGGTTTTTTGCGTGAGGCAGAGTCCTGGCAACAAGCCGCTGCTTATGCGCTTATGCTCTAAACAGACTCCACCCCAAAAAGATGTGGCGTACCCGTCAGCTCTGGAGAGGGTGCGCCACATCTTTTTGGGGTGGAGTGAAGGTTGCTGCCACCAGCCGCAAAGTAAGATCTGAAGAGAGCAGAGTGCCGACTTCTGCTTTGGAAAGTGAACTCTACCTGTTTTGGCTATTTTTCCTGATCGCCTTGTGCTCATGAGTGGCTCTGGATATACGCAACTGTGAGAGGCGAGTGCCAACTCCGTCACTATCCGGCACTTTTCGAGCTTTACCTACTTCGCCCCTGGTAGCAGCAACCTTCACCCCTATTAGGATGCTCTTATGAGCCTCATTTCGCCATTCCTGTTCAGGTGTCGCGAGTCTGCACTAGATGGGAAAAGAATTAGGAATGTGAGAACTGTGCAAAGGGAAGTAAAAGCGCGGGAGGCGTCGTCCGCTCGCGCAAGCGAGCGGACGACGCCTCCTTGTCACCTCAGCTACCGGAGCCGCTGTCGCCGGTCAGCTTCTTGCCGGCCTCCTCGATGCCCGGGACGAGGTCTCCCCGACCGGCGGCGGTGGCGAGGCCCTTGGCGGTGGCGATCTCGACCTTGGCGACGGCCTGACCAGCCGGCGACTTGACGACCGCGGCGGCGGCCTTCTTGATGCCCATCGTGCATATCCTTCCGGAGGTGGACATCTCCGCGTTTGCTGGAGATGTAGCTCGCCCGAGTAAGAATCCCTCATGGCGAACTATACCTTCTACAAACGGCGAGGTGATGTGTGTTTTATGTTCCTTCCCAGCCGAGAGGTCATTGCTGATCTCGTTTTGCTTCATCGGTGAGAAACGCACGCAGGATACACTGCAACCCTTGTGTGTTCGATAGCCCCAACAACTCAGCCAAGCTGAGGTGGGGAGAGGAACTTATACAATGAGCAGATGATACCAGAAAACCAGAAGTTGTTCAAGGGGTCGCATTCCCTCAAGTAAAATGTTACTGAAGAAGGTACACTTCCCTCAAATAAGAATGTTACCGAGGGGAGGAAGAGCATGCCGACAGAAGACGAGATGACTGTGAGCGAACGTCGAAAATATCTCAAGCGAATGAAGCCCTTGTACATCAAAGCTGAGCGAACGGAACAAAGTCGTATGCTCACCGAAATGGAGCAGGTAACGGGTTTGCATCGCAAAAGCCTGCTCAGATTGTTGCATGCTCCCACGCTGGAGCGCAAGAAGCGGGAAAAAGGAAGAGGGCGCACCGATGGGTTAGCCGTTGAGCAAGTGATCCTGGTGGTGTGGGAAAGTTTGGATTATGTGTGTGCCGAACGATTGACGCCTGTGCTGCTTTCCACAGCAGAGCATCTGGCTCGCTTTCGCAGTGTGCGGCTCACCAGCGAGGTCCGTGAGCGGCTCGCCCAGATCAGTGAGGCCACGGTGACGCGGATCTTGTACAAGTACCGTAGCCGTAAACAGCGCTTGCCGCAAAAAGGCCCAGAACGAGCCAATCAAGTGCGCAAGCCAGTCCCGATGAAGCGCATTCCATGGGAAACCAGCGAGACCGGCCATTTTGAAGTCGATCTGGTCCAGCACAGTGGGGAAAGCGGCGAGGGGATCTTTGCCTTTACGTTGCAAATGGTGGATGTAGCCACAGGCTGGAGTGAACGGGTAGCGATCCTGGGTAAAGGACAACAGGCCATGGAAGGTGGTTTCCGCCACATCCTACAACGCCTCCCCTTTGCGGTCAAGGAACTGCATCCCGATAATGGGTCGGAGTTCTTTAATCATCATCTCGTGCGCTTCTGGGGCGAGGCGATCACTGGTCTGATGTTGAGTCGGAGCCGGCCCTACCAGAAAAATGACAACCGGTTTGTTGAGCAGAAAAATGCGACTCTGGTGCGCCAGTATTTCGGGGCCATTCGCTTGGATACTCCTGAGCAGGTGCAAGCGATGAACGCCCTCTATGAACACATGTGGATCTACTACAATTTCTTTCAGCCCGTCCTGCATTTGAAGGAAAAAGTGTGCCAGGCCGACAAGGTCGTGCGTCATTGGGACCAAGCCCAAACGCCCTATCAGCGCCTGATCGCCGCTGGAGGACAGAGCCTCGACCAACGCACGCGTTTGCAAGCTCTCTACGAGCAGACCAACCCTATGGCTTTGCGAAAGGAGATTTACCGCTTGCTGGATGCGCTGTGGGACACTCCCTGTGCAACCGCCAGCATCGCTTAAATTGTTCTGCTTTTCTCAAGGAAGGAGATTGTCGGCTCCAGTAACATTCTTATTTGAGGGAACCATCTCCCTTCGGTAACATTTTTATTTGACTTGACACGGGGGTTAAGAAGGGGAAAATGACATTTACAGGCCAAATGCGCCCTCTAGGAAAATGGGTAAAATTCCACTACCAAAGAAAAGTCGGAGCCATTGAAATTGTTCAGATAATGCCTATATTGCCCGCTACTCTGCCCCTGGTGACAATAGCCTTCATTCCACTCCTTTTTGCGTCGGGTCCGTTCAGGCAACAAGCCGCTGCCACACGCGGCGTAAACGCACTGAGAGCTTTCTTGAGGGAAATGATCGTGGGAGATGATAAGGGAGGTCCCGCACACAACATCGCGTTCTCGCGCGATTGGTCTTTCATTGCGAACCCGCCGAAGAGAGAGGATCCACAGTCTCTCCCCTCTTTCCAATCGCGCTGTTCTCTCCCATCGTCCCATCTCTCCATTACCCTAGATGAGCTCGACGCAAAAAACTTGCCGCACCCAATTGTTCTCTTGCAAGGAGAAAAAGCATCGTGGCTTGGCCAAGCCACGATGCTTTTGTTGTTGGTGAGCCCAGCCCGCGAGCGAGGGCCTTTTCGTCACGTTAGTCTTCAAATACCGCCTTGTGCTGCGCGTGCTTTGCCTGGTGTCCAAGCGCTTCCTCTTCGCTTCTTGTTCGGAAGTCGCATCCGGGGGCGCTGCACTTCCACCAGCCTTTGTTGAGCTGATTAAATACCAACATAACCAACATGATTACCAAGACTACGGGCAAGATCGATACTGCAAAGGCGTTCAAGTTGTTTAGTGGATCCACTCCTCTTCTCTCTCCTTATCCCTAAAAAACAAAAGCGAATGCGAGAATGCACATGTACCATTGTACTCAGAATAGTCGGGGTTACAAGAAACTAGCGGTGTTATGTTGCGACCTGGACAGCGCTTGCTACTGCGACTTACGTGATTCTGAACAAAGATTTCGCTCAGACAGAGATGGCTGTGCCTCATGAGGGGAATCCGGCAGAAGGCGATTGGCTCCTCCGATGAAAACGGGCTATTTGACCCATCAATTCCTGCATCTCGTTGCGCAATCCTTGGGATCAGCCATCCAAGTTGAGTGTCAATACCAGAGGTATTGAAAACGATCATTGAAAACATAGCGAATCCTTGATAATCACTGAGGATCATGGTATGATATGAGCATGAAACTCAGTGACTACGCCAAACAACAAGGGGTACGCTATGAGACGGCCTGGCGCTGGTTCCGCGACGGAAAAATCCAGGGCAGGCGTGTCGGAGCGCACACCATTCTGATCGATGAACCGGCCAGGACCGCCAGCCCGGTAAAAGCCACAACGGTCGTCTATACCCGTGTTTCCTCAGCCGAGAACAAGGCCAATCTGGACAGTCAGGCGGAGCGGTTGGTGGCCTACTGTGCAGCTCGTGGCTACCAGGTGAGCAAGGTGGTCAAGGAAATTGGTTCGGGGGTCAACGACAATCGCCCCAAGTTCCTGGCATTGCTGGCCGATCCCAATGTGGGGCGCATTGTCATTGAACACAAAGACCGAGGGACGCGCTTTGGCTTTCGCTATATTGAGACGCTCCTCACCGCGTACGGGCGGGAAATCGAGGTGGTCAATCACGCGGAGAATGGCACCGAGGATTTGCTCTCCGATCTGACCAGCATCATGTACAGCTTTTGTGCCAGACTCTACGGGCAACGTCGGGCGAAGCGCAAGACCGAGCGGATTGTCCAGGAATTGGAGGCGGGGGATGCAACTGGTTGAGAAGCACATCATTGCGCAGACCGATCCGCGCTTTGCCTGTGTGGATGCCGCCTGTTTTGCCTCGAAGAATCTCTACAATGCCGCCCTCTATGAGGTGCGTCAAACCTTTTTTGCGACCAGCACCAGCCTCTCCTATCCCGCTCTGGATAAACGCATGCAAGAGCATGAGGCGTACAGGGCGTTGCCTGCCAAAGTGGCGCAACACGTCCTCAAGCAGGTCTGCACCGCCTGGTCAAGTTTCTGGGCGGGCAGGCTTGCGTATCGAGAGACCCCAGCGAAGTTTGTGGGGCGCCCTCAACTCCCGAAGTATTTGCCAAAGGCGAAAGGGCGGAATCTGCTCGTCTACACGATGCAAGCCGTGAGCCGGGGCAAACGAACCCTGGATCGAGGCATCATCCAGCCCTCGCAACTGGGTATTCAGGTGAAAACGAAGCAAAACCCTCAAACGCTCGCGCAGGTGCGTGTGGTTCCCAAAAACGGCTATGTGGTGGTAGAAGTCATCTATGAACACGAACCCACCGTCACGGCAGTTGATCCCGATCTGCTCGCTGGACTTGATCCTGGCATGGACAATCTGGCCACGCTAACGCGCAAACAAACCGGGCTTTGTTCCAGTCATTGTTAATGGGCGCGGCATCAAGTCCTGTAACCAGTATTATAATAAACAACGAGCAGTACTCCAGCAATCCCTCGGACGTCCTGGCCGAAGTCGGCGCATCGAGCAACTGACGACGCGACGGAACCGGCGCATCGAGCATGATCTGCACACGGCCAGCCGCTTCCTGATCGATCTGTTGGTCGCCGAAGGGATTGGCACGCTCATCATCGGCAAGAATCCGCTGCAAAAACAAGAGATTCGCCTGGGAAAACGCATGAATCAACATTTCGTGCAGATCCCGCACGCTCGATTCATTCAGATGCTTCAGTATAAAGCGGAACTGGTCGGCATTCGCGTGATTCTCACCGAAGAGTCGTATACAAGCAAAGCCAGTTTGCTTGATCTCGACCCCCTGCCCGTGTATCGCAAAGGCGAACAGGGAGACTACCAGTTTAGCGGCAAACGGGTCACACGGGGACTGTATCGAGCCGCCGATGGGCGAGTGATCCATGCCGATGTCAATGGCGCGGGAAATATTCTCCGAAAAGTAGCTCCTGGAGCTTTCGAGCGGAAGGGAGTAGAGGATGGGGAAAGCAGGGTCCATCTGCTGGTAGTCCATCCCGTGAGGAAGTCATTCCCTCACAAACCCGTTCACGTGAAAATCCTGGCCCCTGTCAGGATTCGCTAGTCGCGACGGAACTATCTAGACAGAGAAAGCTCCTCACGCTACACTATTGAGGAACATTTGGTCTGGAGAACTATTTCATCTCACGCTATAGCTCCAAATATTCTTAACCCGCATTCTTAAGCACGGGGTTTGCCCACGAAAGGGATATCAAAATGTACTTTACACTCCTCATGCTCGGTTCGGGCCTCTTCTGGACAATTACCTACCTTTTGATCATCCAACGTAGCTGGCGCGACCGCTCCTATGGGATGCCCCTGGTTGCACTCTGCGCCAATATATCCTGGGAATGTATCTTCTCGTTTCTTCTTCCGCCTCAACTTATCCAACACATCGTCAATCTCATCTGGTTCGTCCTGGATGCTGTCATTCTTGCCTTGACGATCTGTTATGGGCCCAGAGAATTTCCCAATCTGTCGAAGAGGGCCTTTTATACTCTGTTGGGCCTGGCACTCGTCACCAGTTTTTTCGCAGTGCTCCTGCTCACACTTGAGTTCCATGATTCAGGAGTGTATGCTGCGTTTGGGCAAAATCTGATGATGTCGATACTCTTTCTCACCATGCTGTTCCGTCGTCGCTCCTTACGTGGTCAATCGATGAGTATCGCTTTATGCAAATTACTTGGCACGGCCTGTGCGTCGCTGGCCTTCTATCTGTATTCCGCCCCCTGGCACCATTCTGTGCTCTTGCCGTTCCTCTATGTCGCCACGTTCATCTATGATGTGGCGTATGTAGGAATGGTCTACGTTCAGATGCGAGCAGAAACAAAGATAGTCCATACGTCTCCCATAAGAGGGGATCAAGCAGAAACATCGATACAATCGAGGTAGAAGGCAGCGCTATTGGAGATGAAGACATTCAATCTGAGTCTGTCATAAAAGCACTAGCGTATCCACATCCACTATGAATGTAAGTTGCCTCCATTGCAGCTATACCAGGATCTGGAAAGGAAAGGCTCGAGGCGCACGTGGTCAGTATAATTGGTATTTTTGGCTCCCATTGTGGTTGCAAACTCCCTGCTGCGGGGAAATTCTCTGGGCCTTCAATGAGGAGCATCAGAGCTTTTTAGAGCGATATGTCACGGCCAAACAACGTCTCAAGTTCTCTACAGAAGGTCAGATCAGAAACGCAACAATAGCAAGTAGGCTCCCAAGCTGGAGTAAATAAGGTCAAATCCGCAATACTTTTGAGGCAAACGTGAAATAATCAGCACGAATTGTAGGAATTCAGCATGTAGCATCTGGAGAAACCGCTTCTCATCGGGTATACTTCTTCGAAGAATTAGAACTGGTCAATCGCCGAAGGCGTCCTGCAAATTGCTTGGGCTTTGCTGTCCAGCTTGCGCTCCTCAGAGAAACGCTTGAAAACCAAAGCGGACAGGTATTTGGTTTTCAAGCGTTTCTTGAGAAACAACCTGATCGCGAGAGGGTTACTGGTCTCGCGTCTGTTGCATTTTATCTGGTGTGCAGAACAGCTTGATGGCAATCATTGATGCGGCCATCCACCCAATGAGCACTCCGAGCCGCACGAGGCGCGCCATCAACGCCGCATTGGTAAACCCCACGAAAAAGCACAGGAGGAGAAGAACTGCACTTGCCAGACAATAGAGCGCCCACCCGCGCTCCTTGCGTGCGAGGAAGAGCCGGACAAAGACCGCCAAGGCTGCAGCCAGGACAACGAAGACGAAAAGTGCGCCTAGGGCATGGATCACACCGTGCCAGGAGGGACCAGTTCCGGCAAGAGATCCTGGAGGAAACCCATTGGCAGGGTCGGTCCGACAAAAACCAACAGTCACAAGACCGAGCCCATAGGCCCCGATCAAGAGCGGTCCCCATGTTCCGGCCCGTCCAGGATGCAGTCTCCTCCAGAGGCCAGCCGCATAGAGGAGATTGAGCACTCCAGCGAGTACGAAGTTCACCATCTGAACCCATCCCCAGTCCCCAAGAGAGAGAAGGCTCAGCATATCGAGCCGTGGGTCAAAACCCGGACGCGTGTAGTCCTGAATGAGCACGGTCAAGATAAAGAGGGGGCCGGCGATGGCTCCGCAGAGCAGCAATAGTCTGGTCAGTGACAGGGGGGGTCGTGTATTACCTACGACAGATGATGCTTGCATGGTATTCATGCTATTTGCTCCTTTTTCAAGATCCTCGATAGGAGGTTATTTATTATCCCAAGGATAAGCGATCAGCAGATTTTTCTGATGCGTCTGGAGATGTGTTTCCAGCAGGTCTTTAGTCGGGATGAGCGGGTTCAAGAAGCAGCATTGAGTTGATGGATTCGGACAACCCCACTAGAACGGTCAGGATGTGGCCTCTGAGTATGAATGGAACGGGTCGCACCGTTCCATTCATACTCAGAGGCCATTTACAACATTTTATGCTAATACCTCAGGTGGCAAGCGGTTTCTCCAGATGCTACACATGCTGAATTCCTACAATTCGCGCTGATTATTTCACGTTCGCCTCAAAAGTGTTGCGGATTTGACCTTATTTACTACTGGATAAAGAGCGCGAAAAATCGGGAAGAGGTATTAAAGGGAATCGCCAGGTTAAAAAAGTTGTTGGAGAAGTCATAACCAGACTGACTCCTGTACGGAGCAATGTTCTCGCAACAGAGCTCGCATATCGGGTTAGTCAAGAAAGGAGAGTACACTTTAGAAGTCGTCCGTTTTCTGTCTTGACATCCTGAGTCACCTTATTACCCAGTCTCCCAATCCTCCATTTCACCAACAATTTCATGGAGGATTGCGGTGGTTCTGTTCTGGAGATGGTGAAAGACTCAATGTTCAGATTGAGTGCTCAAAGTGCGGGAAACATCTGAGGGATCTTGTCTATCCACTTGTTGGGTTCCATCCTCATAAGAAGAATGAAAAAGTATAATTTCCTCTTAAATGTATATGGTGTCCATTTCACACTAAAAACGCGAAGGCTAGTTTTGTACGGAAAGACGATCACACCTTAGCGGCTGTGATTTTGGTGTCTTGACATCCTGGGTTAGCTTAAAGAGTTTTGCTCAATATTTTCTGTTTTTGAAAGTAGAAGTAATGGTTCTAATCTGATAGAGAGGGCGTTCATGAAGAAAAAAACTAAACAGCAAAGCCCTCAACCTAATCAATGGCTCTTTTCTTGCCCAATTCATATATCTACAGCCACAATTGTTGCCGCATCTAGGAATGGCTCGCAGTGGTATCACCGAAGTCGATGCTCAGGCATGGCAGGGCGATTGGGATATGGCTAATGCTTTTGTGCGATATAAGGGAAGAAATGATGGTGGCGCTTTACTTCGAAGACTCCACAAAAATGGGTTATGCTCATAAGCGATACCTTCGAAATGGCTATCGCGTGCCAGAAGAAGTACTCAGCCAAGATGAGTTCTCTGCTCTCTGGAAGACAACTCTAGAAAAATAGCTGGTAGTAAGTGTAAATTTCCTCTGAAAACCTGGCACGAGAGACAAAAATCTCTCCCTCAGATCTGAACCTTCCGTATCAATTGTTCAGATGATGTAAGAGTGCTTAGGCAGGGGTTGTCTTGGCTTAAGGCTGCAAGATGACCGTATTACCTAGGCGTTCCAATGGGCGAACGAGCCGTTGTTGAATCTTCTGTTTATTTGCGATGGGAAAGGAGTCAGTTCCTCTCTTACGGCTCACCTCCATTGTGGGGACACGACTTCCAGAGATGTTCCTCCTGAAAACTGATTCGACGCTTGCTCTGAAAGATCACCAACAGGGCGTCTTTCCACATGAGATTTTCCTCTACGTGCTTCCCTGATGGGAGCAACAATGAGTGGTTCTTCCAGACACCCGAAGACAGCTTCGTCTTCAAGCTTGACTGCCTTATTATTTCCATCGTTTTTAGTATTGGGATCTTTCCTCCGTAGTGTACCAACTTCGTCCATCGAATTCTTTTTCATTCTGAATGGTGCACCTACGGTGCATGACGTTTCGTCTGGAACTCCTGGATAGCAAGAGCTTTTTGTCGTCTCATCCTCAGTTCCATGCCGGGTGGTGCGGCTGCGACGCATGGTTTCTTTGGAATTACGTGGGTCTTCCGCGGGTTTGGTGAAAGCTCTTCACTAGGACAAGAGCGAGGTTCTGGTTCTCTGCTCAAAGAGCCCAGGTTTTTGTTCAATAAGCTCATCCTTCACCAAAGGAGCGGAAGACCCATTACGTGAGCGGAATTTTTGACAATTACGTGAGCGGTAAAACGAGCAAACAGCTAAATAGACCATAAACAGCGATAAGTTGCAAACATTTTGTATACGCTTACTCGTTTTACCCGCCCATTTAATTGTCAAAATTTTTAACAATGCATTCATTTAATTATCAGATTTACAGGTGATTCCCATTGATCTCCAGCAGTTTCTGGACAGTGGTGTTTCCCTGGTTGAGTGCCCCGATTGTACTAGCACCAGTGCGCTTTCTCCGCGCAAGGGAGTCCTCCAATTTAAACTGCACAAGCGGCGAAAAACGCTCTCACTCTTAACAGAACCACGATGGGCTAGGCGTGAAATGATCTGGGCTGTGGTGAGCAAGTAATGCACGTTTTGTCCACATGTTGTAAATTTTGAGATCGCGTGGCTCTGACACAGCTTTAGTGATAAGCTCATCAATAATACATTGGTAGAGATTCTGTTTCGTGCTCAAAGGAAAAATGGTTTTCATCCAATAAGCTCATCCTTCACCAAAGTTGTGTCAGAGCCATCGCGTGGGAAGAATTTCGCTCATTCCGTGGGAGGTTCGGTTCTTTGACGTAGCGATACCATGGTGCGCCGACCCACGAAATGGGCAGATTTCCTCCCACGAAGCGAGTACATTTACAGCCAGAGAGTGTCCATGACTATTCTGACCCTTGTTGGCGATGACTGTTCCTTGTCTTATCCTCTTGGACCTGGAGGTGGGCATGTCCCTGTTTCAATCCAAGACGTTAAATCTTTAAGGTGAGCATCCCACGCTTTGCTGATATTAGTATAAGCATCCCATCCTTCTCCAATACCGCTATGGGTAAATGTTAACAACGTACCGTCTTTTTCCTGTGTTAACTCAAAAGTAAGGGTTGTCGGAGTAGGAGAAAATGCTCCCTCCCAAGTAAAACTGAACAACTGAAACGGCTTCACTTCTAGTACTTTTCCATACTCTCCCACACCAGGGGCCCAATTTGTACGAATTGTTCCTCCGGGTTTCAATTCGATATCAGCTTCTTGTACAAACCAGCGTTCTAATTCTTGCTTTTCGGTAAGCGTTTTAAAGGATCGTTCTGGTGTCTCTTTAATGAATTGTTCTTTTATGATTGTTTTTTGTCTCCATTGTACTCTTTCCTCCTTGATGAAGAGTTTCAGCAATGTGTTTGATCTTTTGTAGCCGTTCATTCCAGAGCATTGCAGCCCGTGATAGTTCTTGGGCAGCAACACTGAGTCCTTCTGGCGAGAGGCTAAAACGGACCTCTTTGCCCGTTTTGCGCTCTTTGACGAGACCTGCCCCTTTCAGAACGGCCAGGTGTTTACTCACCGCCTGGCGGCTAAACGGCACGTCATCCGCCAGCCTGCTTGCAGTCGCTTCACCTTTGAAAAGCAAAACCTCGATGATCTTCCGTCGGCTCGGTTCAGCAATGGCAAACCAGAGCTTTTCATTAAAAGGTGCAGGTGATGACATACCTATGCCTCTGTTGGGATGTTCTGGGCACAACGCTGCAACTTGGACAGAAAGTCAGCCCAGCCAGGGGTATGGTTGGCAATCAGAGTGGCCTTCTGTTCTGCTGTAATCGCGAGTTTCTCGAAACCGCTTTCTGTGAAGGAGAGCTTTGTCTCCGCACCATCCTCTATCAGTCTGAATGCAACCAGGGTTTGCTGATGGGTCGCTTTGGTTTCCTCATCGGGTGCAACCCACAAAAATGAGAAAAGATGCGGCTTCTCTACCTCCACAATTTCCAGCGGGGCTTCAAAGTTCTCGCCCCAGATCAGTCTGCCTTTTCCTCCTGGTCGCACGTCTATTTCTACCTGACTCCCAAACCACTGGCTGATGTATTCAGGCTTTGTGATGACTTCCCATACTGTTGCTATCGGTGCCTGAATGCTGATTTCTCGCTCGATCTTATCGGTCATAAAAACACTCCTGACGTTATGTAACGCAACTAACTATTCCAGAGTAGAGCACATGATGTGCAACTAAAGGTTGCACGTCATGTCTATTATTTTAATGAGAAAGAAGAACGTTGTCAAGAGGAGAGCAGGCTGTTTTCAAAAGGTGGACAACGTCAGAACGCCCTCGCTCTGGATACTGCTCAAAGAGGCTACCGAGGGCCTTTTGTCAGGAGGTTCCACCGGGCTCACTAATGCTCAGCTAAAAATCTCGTCGCGCAACCTGTATGACTCTCCTACCTCGTCGGAAGGGAAGCCACCCTTCCGACGAGGTAGGAGAGTCATACACGCAACCCTTGGGAGTTTCAAAGGCTTAATGCCTTCCGCAAGACTCAATGGTGAGCGTTTCCGCTTTTGCATCCCGCTTTGAGAAGAGTTATGCAACCTTTGGTTGCACATAATACCTATTGCAAGTGATATCAACGCTCTGAAAGAAGGGAACGATGACATGCAGCTACCTCTCACCAACCACACGCCATGGACATCTCGGTCTCAAGCGCTGCGAACCCGCCTGCTGCCACTTTATATCGCCGCTTTTTCGCAGGGGCTGGTGCTCTGGGCGCCCATCGAGAAGGTGTTTCTCCGGAGTCTTGGGTTTGACCAGGCCACCCTTGGCCTGATGGCCGCCTGCTACAGCAGCCTGATCCCCCTGCTCGATCTCTCCTCAGGCCTCCTTGCTGATCGCTGGAGCCGCAAGGGCATCCTCATGCTGGCCTCGCTCGCTGCCATGATCAACGCCCTGCTCGGGGGGCTCAGCTACAATGTCCCGACCTACCTGGTCAGCACCCTCTTCTTCGGGGTCGCGGTCGCCTTGGTGTCAGGCACCTACGAGTCCATCCTGTACGACACACTGCTGGAAGAGACCGGGCACGGGCTCGCCTTTGCCCAGCGTCTGAGCCAGGTCAAGCTGCTCAATAGCCTGGCCTTACTCCTCAGTGCGCTCGCTGGTGGGCTGGTGGCCGTACTGCTTTCACCTCGGCTGGCGTATTTTGCCACGATTCCGCTGGGGATTATTTCCCTGGGCGCCCTACTCACCTTCCAGGAACCTCATCTGCATCACACCGAGAAACGCACCTCATTCGTCAGTCATGTGCGGACTATTTCGCAGATCCTCTTCCAGCGGGGAAAAATTCTGCGCACCGTCTCTATCTTACTCGCCACCTCGCTCCTTCTCTCGGCGGTCTTCGAGTTTGGACCGCTATGGCAGTTGGCCCTGGCTGCTCCGGTTGGGCTCTACGGGGTAGCCAACGCGGCGGTGCTCTCGGCGGGAGGAGCAGGCTCCTGGCTTGCGGCTCGACTGACACTCGCGAAGCCAGCCAGCGTCGTGGGTATGGCCGGGTTGCTGGTGGCGTCGAGCCTGGCGCTGGTCGTCGTGAGAAGCGCGGTGATTGTTATCCTGGCCCAGGGGGTATTGGTTGCAGGAGGAGTCGCGGTCAATACGATTTTTACCCGCATGCTGCACGATTCCCTCCCCTCAGAGGTGCGAGCAGGAGCAGCCTCGGGGGTGGGAGCCCTCTCCTCGCTCGCCTTTGTGCTCTTCGCACTGCTCTTTGGGGTAATAAGCCAGCACGCTGGTATCTTTCACGCCGGGTGGATGGTAGTTGGGGTAACGCTGCTCGCCGGCGCGCTGTTGGTCAAAGGTGCTCACCGGTGAGTGTGGTGAGCACCTTTTCTTCTCTCCTCAAGAGACTGGAGAAGCCTTGGTCAAAATGGACGACTCTTGAGTCACACACCTATGTAGTAGCCTCAATTTACAAAATGGAAATGGAAGAACCCAGATGGGAAGCGGTTTCTCCAGAGTCTTCCTGGCCGATTCCTATGTTTCGCGCCGATTTCCCGGGTTTCACCCTAAAAATCGTCGAACATTCACGCTAAGACTTGTAACATCTGAGAGGGAACTGCCGTAGTAAAGAGAAGCTGCTGCCTCCCGGAGCGAGCTCGTCAAGCCCACCACAGACGTCAAGGTCAAGACAAGCGCGCCCCATACCGTCCCACCGCCACCTGCGCGACCTTGACGTTCCGTGGTCTGTAAATCAGTAGCTCGCCCCGGAGGGGACGCGGGGAACCGAGTTGCGGCAGACGGCAGGACACCAACGGGCAAGGGCACGGTCAGCAGCAGAGAAGAACATGGGGACCGCTTCGGCGGCTCCAGCAGGGAGGGCACTTCTTGAAGAAGCAAAAATTGGCTGCGCTGCCAAGATTGTTGAGCCTTCCATGACAAAACCTGGGTGAGAGAGGCCGGGACCCGTGGATATGCCCTGCCCAGATACACACGAAAGGTCTGCACCGGCATCATCAAAGACTTGTTAAGGATCGCAGCCTATCCCCCACTTAGCGTGAAAGAGTCGATTTCCATATTTACCAGAAGGTTCTCCGGTTCCAACTTCTCAGAGTAGCTAGCTCTCAGTTGCCTCCCTCAAAAATGAGTATTGCAGAACACTTGGTTGCATGTCAAGCTGGTCTATGTCAGGGTGTTGTGTGTATTTACTAGTGCAGGTTCAAGAAAGCTCTTGTGCAAAGAGGCGGAAGGCTGCTAGAATGAAGGCATGAAAGCCCCCCTCTATGTCAGAGCCTTGAGTCCAGTCGAACAAGCAGGGATCAAAGCTGGATTACACTCATCGAATGTCTTTACTCTTCGCCGAAGTCAGATTCTGCTGGCCTCTAGTCGAGAACAACGTCCCAAAGAAATCGCCCACAACCTGGGCTGTGCAACGCAAACCATACGCAATGCGATCCATGCTTTTGAGCAAAAAGGCTTGGAATGTCTCAAACAAGAATCTTCCCGGCCAAAAACGGTACGAGCGCAGTTTGACCAAGCCAGGTGTGAGGCGTTGCGAGCCCTGTTGCACCAGACTCCGCGAACGTTCGGCAAAACGACGAGTTGTTGGACGTTGGAATTGGCCGCAGAGGTCTGTGTTGAGCAGGGCTTGACGGGGAGCCAGGTGAGTCTCGAAACCATCCGACTTGCCCTCAAAAATCTTGGAGTCGGGTGGCAACGAGCTAAATACTGGATCACCAGCGTGCGCCGCGTCGGTGCATATGAAATCTCCGTATGATACGGAAGAGGAAGAGAGTGAAGACCTCTAGGACAAGAGCTTACCCGGAGCCGAAAGGCAAAGGTGGACAAGAGCATGCTCGAAGAAAGCGGAAGGCGGAAGAAGGCATGTATCCCGTAGATCCGCAAGTCCTGTGTGCATGAAACTCCGCAAGGAGGAGAGGTGATCCTGCCCCGAAATTGTGGAAGAGGAGAAGTTTCGGATATACTCTTCTCCAAGGAGGGAATGGATCATGCAGAAGGTACAAAAGACCTACACACCGGAGTTCAAGCGAGAAGCGGTGCGCCTGGCACAGACCAGTGGGAAACCCATCGCGCAGGTGGCCCGCGAGCTGGGCATTTCAGATACCTCGATTCATCAGTGGCGCAAGGAACTGGCTGAACACGGTTCCCAAGCTTTTCCAGGCAGTGGGCATCAAACGGATCAAGAAGAGGAAGTACGCTGACTGAAGCGTGAGTTGGAGATTGTCAAACAGGAGCGTGACATCTTAAAAAAGGCAGTGGGCATCTTTTCGCGAGAAAGATAGTGAGATATCAGTTCATTGCAGAGCACCAGCACGAGTATCCCATCGCGCTGATGTGCCGCGTGCTCGATGTCTCGGCCAGCGGCTATTACGCCTGGGGGAAACGCCAGCCGAGCGAGCACACGCGGAAAGATGCCGAACTGGCTGAACAGATCAGAATCGTGTTCCAGGCCAATCGTGGCGTGTACGGCAGCCCGCGAATCCATGCTGATCTGCAGGACCACGGGATCAAGTGCGCGCGCAAGCGGGTGGCTCGGTTGATGCGTGAACAGGGGCTGTATGCAAAGCGTCCCCGGCATCGCACCGTGACCACGCACAGCGATCCCGAGGCCCAGGCCGCGCCGAATCTGCTCCAACGGATTTTCAGTGCCGAAGAGCCCAACGCCAAATGGGTGGCAGATACGACGTACATCTGGACGGCAGAGGGCTGGCTGTACTTGGCTGTGGTGTTAGACTTGTTCTCGCGAATGGTCGTTGGCTGGTCAATGGCTGCAACTCAGGATACATCATTGGTTATCCAGGCGCTCCAGATGGCGATCGCTCGGCGTCATCCACCACCTGGCTTGCTCCACCACTCTGATCGTGGCAGTACCTATACCAGCATGAGCTACCAAACGGCCTTAGTCCAAGCAGACATGATGGTCAGCATGAGCCGAACGGCGGATTGTTACGACAATGCCGCGATGGAAAGCTTTTTTCATAGGCTGAAAGGAGAATGTCTCGACGAACAGGCATTTCAGACACGAGCACAAGCTAGGAGTGTGACCTTTGATTACATCGAAACGTTTTATAATCGGGTTCGAAGGCATTCCACACTCCAATATCTGAGTCCCCTCAGGTACGAACAATTGATGAGCTAAATCTCCTCTTTGAGGACTTCACTTTTTCGGGTAAAGATCAATAACGTTCCTCTTCACTCTGCGTGAGATTCAGAAGTGGGATGAGGTGGAGCGTCACGCTGAGCCAGGAACGCCTTTTTATGTGCAATCTTGTGTTGCAAAGCCGTCATGTGCTGCTCCAGCCTCTGCATTTGCTGCTTGAGAGCGTGCTGGTGTTGTTCAAGGATGTGCAGGCGCTCAGTTGCCGTAGCCTCTCCCTGGCGGCGAAGCTCGGCAAAGTGGTGAATCTGCGCGAGAGGCATCCCCGTTTCGCGTAAGTTGATAACCAGGCCAATCCAGTCAATGTCCTTTTGTGTGTAGCGACGATGGCCGCTTGATGCGCGGCTCACCGGCTCAAGCAGTCCAATGTGCTCATAGTAGCGTAGGGTATCGATGGAGAGCCCTGTTCTTTCCGCAACCCGTTGGATCGAGAATTCTGTTTCCATGCAGGAACTATACAACCTGAAGTGCACTCCAGGTCAAGAGGGTATCAGAGAAAAATTTCTTAATACCTAAGGAGATGGATTCACCTAATTGCGATTAGTTGAAACTATGCCCGTGTCTCAAGTATATCTACCGAGTACTGGATGTTAGCGAGGACGCCCAGGTTTTTTCTTTGATGGCCTGGTTACCTGTACATGCGCTTTTTTGCACGAGTACCGTGCAATATATCGGAGAAGCATGGCTGACTGCTCTCCTTGCCGATTTGCATGAGCAGAATGCGGAATTCCGTAACTGGTGGTTGCGCTATGATATCCAGGGCATTCATCGGGAACGAAAAGAACAGGATTATCCAGTTGTTGGACAGCTGATCCTCCAATCCACATCCTTTTAGAATATGAGCTCCCCCGACTTACGAATGGCGGTCTACACGCCGCTTCCAGAAGCAGATACAGAGAAGAAACTGATGCAATTAGCACAGCGGAACGAGAACTTGGCGATGGTGCGAACAGGAGATTGCGTGCGTGAACGAAGGCCGCATGCTGCCTCCGGCCCTTTCGGGGATGCGAATTTACCAAAATTTTGTATTCTACTATTTATAGAATCACCTGTTCAAAATATGACATTCTCTTGAAGAGAACGTTGGCTTTGTCGCACATCCATCACATCTTAACAGGAAGCAAGAGGATTCTGTCGCGCCATTCTGGTCGCATTTCCATCGATCACGCACCCCGATTCTTTTTACCGGAGTTTGCTCAGCGGCGAACCGCTGAGCAAACCCTCATAAGCAGACTCTGCGCGGGGCTTGCCCCCGCTCTCAACACGCCTAGAGCCACTCCTGCAATTGCGCCAGATAGTCGCGTACCTGCAGCATTTCAAACTAACGAAGTAACTCACACCCGTGCAGATAACAATCAAGTTTTTTTCGTCTTGTGCTTCCTCTGTGAAAGAAGAGATACGCTCCTTCTTCTCTTCGGGTGCGCTTCTAATGTAGGCCCATCACACGTATACCTCATCAATTTTGGCTCTACAAAGCTGGGGAGGCTCATTTTTCTCAGTTACTTTTGCTTTCCCAATGTTGACCCCAGGCTTTCATAGCATAAATAGCTGGACGGAGTTCATTTCCTTTTTCAGTCAAGGCATATTCAACCATTGGAGGAGTTGTAGGGTGAACGGTGCGCTGAATAATACCATTGTCTTCCAGATGGCGAAGCGTTGCCGCTAACGACTTCGGACTAATTCGTTGAATCGAACGTTTGAGTTCGCCATATCTTTTTGCTTCATGGAACAGTTCTCGTATTACCAGAAAAGACCATTTACCACCAACAGCGTCCAGTGCCTTTTCAATCGAACAGACTTCACAATCATTTTCCTGAATGACCCACGTGCTCTTTTCTTTTAAGACCATCTACTTTCCTCTCCCTATCTAGTAACCATGAGATACTACATTTCCAGAAGTAACTCGCTCTATTTTACAGGGTATGGCATGAACGATCAAGATGTCTTAATTTCATCCAGCCGAGGCAGGAGACCCCCGCATTCATGCGCGGGGAGGAATGCCGAGCCCTTCTAAGGCGCATGGGTGGCGGGGTCTGCCCTCTCCTTTCCGGTTTTGTTGTCTTGAACAAGAATAAAAATAGAGACGCTAAGAACAGGCTAGAGCAAAGGCACTCCTCTGACTCAAGAGAAACTGTTTGTGACGCATGGATACCTGCGTTAGCCAGACTGTTCAGCATGCACGAATCGGCATGAGCGCCAACGCCCTGTACACGAGTCAACCTGTGTACTGCTACCTTTCTCATACTCGAACGTGTGTAAACACTCCCGAGCGGTCAGTTGTTCCTGTTTCTCAGCCAGTTGCCATTGCACGAGAACCTTTGGATCAGCCCTCTCGTTTCGGTCTCACACCAGCTCCACAGGCATTTAACGTCACGGTCGTAGCCACTACCCAGGACGGCCAACTTGAGGCTCTGCTCGTTGGCGAAGCATTTCCATGGCGAACCAGGCCAGGTTCAAAGCGGCGTTCAAATCCCGGTCGATCACCAGTCCACAGATCTGGCACTGGTAGGTGCGGTGTTTGAGCGGCATGCGTTTCTTGACATGCCCGCAGCACGAACAGCGTTTGGTCGAAGGAAACCAGCGAGAGGCGATGAAGAGCTCTCCCCCGGCGTTGGCCACTTTGGTCTTGAGGAACTGCAACAGTTGCCCCATCGCGGCATCAGCCACGGCACGCGACAGCTTCCGGTTGGCCATCATCCCCAGGATGTTGAGGTCTTCGATGCCGATGGCTCCACAGGTGCGCGCCAGTTCGGTCGTGAACTTGTGCTGCACATCTCGGCGCATGTTGGCGATCTGCTGATGCTTGCGCGCGACCTTGAGCCGTTGCTTCTCGTAATTCTTACTGAACACGGTTCGCTTGGTTTGAGGGTCTTTCGTCTTCTGTTTTTTACTGAGTTGGCGTTGCAGCTTGCCGAGTTTCTTGAGATGGAGCGCTAATGGCCTTTGGTTCTCAAGCCTGCGTCCATCGCTCACTACAGCAGCTTGCTTTACGCCCACATCTACCCCCACCACTGGTTCGGGAGTGTTGGGGCACTCCCGTGTGGTTTCTACCCGGATGGAGACGTACCAGTGGCCCGCTTCACAGCAGACCGTCGCCCCCAGGATCTTGACGCGTTCGCACACGACGTGCTTGCGCTTGTTGCGCTTCTTCGTGGGAGTGGTGGCTTTCCCCTTTTCGACGAAGCGCAGTTTTTCGGCGAGGTTCACCGTTCCCAGTTTGCGTAAGAGCTTGCCGCGGTCCTTCTTCGTTTGGCGTTGATCGAGGATGAAGCGACCCAAGCCAGGAATGGAGATCCAATGGGTCCCCACGACGAATTTATCGTTGGAGAGATAGAACGACTCGTGCGACTTCCCCTTTTTCTTGTACTGGGGGTAGTTCGCTCTCCCCGCGAAGAAGTTGTCATAGGCGTTTTTGAGGTCATCGAACGCACCTCCCACCACACACTTCGTCACCTGATAGGTCCACGGATATTCCTGCTCCCGGATCTGGTTGAATTGCTTCTTGAGTGCGAGGGCATGTGGCGGTTTGAGCACGCGCTGCTCTTCAGGAACGATTTCCTGCTCAGCTGTATACGCCTGATACTGCTTCTCCCACTGCTCCCGTCCCCAGTTGTAGATAAAGCGCCTCGTGCCACAGGCTCGTTTGAGATACTCTACCTGTTCAGGAGTGGGGTTCATCCGGATCTTGTGCGCGGTTTTCATCCTTCAGCGCCTTTTCTACCGCTTTGCGGTAATTCCGCAGGCCATCCAATCTCGATGAAAAACAGTGGAGAATGCTCATCACATCCTGGACAA
Source organism: Ktedonobacter racemifer DSM 44963 (assembly GCF_000178855.1). Taxonomy (GTDB): domain Bacteria; phylum Chloroflexota; class Ktedonobacteria; order Ktedonobacterales; family Ktedonobacteraceae; genus Ktedonobacter; species Ktedonobacter racemifer. Next base: position 1,665,879 of record NZ_ADVG01000003.1, read on the forward strand.
GCTCTTGTTCTGGAGAGAGCGTCTCCGTGTTCATCACGACCAATTCCGTGTGGTGGGTCTCGCACAGATGCTTGATCAGAGCAAAGCCAAAGCGCGCCAGCCGATCCTGGTGAGCAATGAGCACACGCTCCACTTCTCCTGCCACAATGGCATCCACCAGAGCCAGAAACCGTTTGCGCTCAACATTGAGACCCCCACCAATCTCCATCATCCACTCGTCCACCACTAGCTGCTTTGAGACCGCGTAGCTCGAGAGCGCTACTCGTTGGTTCTGCAAGTCCGGTCGTTGAGCAGGACTGGACACCCGGCAATAGGCGATCGTGCGGCGAGCGGCTGGTCGCTGAGGAAGGTTGAGCGCCGTGGCCAGATCGGCCTCAGTATAATAGCGACGCCCAGAAAGCGTTCGTTTGGCTTTGAGCCTACCTTCCCGGTCCCAGCGCTGCAACGTTTTCACGCTGACACCCACCTGCTTGGCAAACTGTGTGACTGAGTACATGTAATAATTTTAGTTCACTTTCACACACTTTGTCAATACCTGGTACATATCTCCTTTTCGTGTGGGGCGCTCGGATACGTCCGAGGGGCTTTGGTTGAAAGCCTTGTCACCCGTCCCAACGGCCTTCAGGCTTTGCTGGTCAATGCGTCCACCCCTGGTCCCCTGGTGAGAGGGAGGTGAGGTGCAAGCCTCTGCATTTATGCATGGGGTGTGGTGACTGATAGGAATGCACACCTCTCTCCAACATCTGCTCGTGGACGAACTACTTCAACTGTCCGATTGCCGCCGACAGTGGCAAGTGGGGAAGCGAGTGGGATGCAGCACTAGAACCGGGTCAAGGAGCCTTGCCCTTTCGTCCCCGCTTGATCGTGACATCCTTCACTTCGGCACATACAAGAGAGGGAATTCCTTACGCTCGCACCTATGGTGCCGTCTGAGGCAGGGGGGAGGCTATACTTCCAATTTCTCCCCCTGCCTCAGACGGCAGCGTTTCAGATGAAGTGTGTCAATCCACTGGTAACCTTGAGGTAAGTATGTGCAACGAAAGTGCGTACTATTCAATTACTCAATAGTCGTTTATCATTTCCTCACTGCTCACAGGAAGACAAGAGCACCTCAGGTCCATCATAGCCGATGAATCTCTCATGTATCATCGTGTCACGACAAGAAATATTGTGAAGAGGTACAGTCATGCAAAAAAAACGTTTCGGAAAAACTGATATACAGATTACACCTATTGGCCTGGGAGCTTGGGCAATTGGTGGCCCATGGAAAGCTGGCTGGGGCCCACAAGATGACCATGAATCAGAGGATACCATCAAGCGCGCACTGGATCTGGGCATCAACTGGATTGACACAGCTGCCGCTTATGGTCTAGGCCATTCCGAAGAGGTCGTAGGGAGAGCGATTAAGGGACGCGAACGTCCCTATATCTTCACCAAGTGCTCTCTGGTTTGGGGAGAAAACAATGAAGAGAGAGGAGTGACCAATAGCCTCAAAGCAGCGTCGATCAAACGTGAGGTTGAGGACAGCTTGCGACGACTCGACATTGATGTGATCGACCTTTACCAGATTCACTGGCCTAATCCTGATCCCGACCTTGAAGAAGGCTGGAGCACACTCGCCGAACTAAAAAAAGAAGGCAAAGTACGCCATATTGGTGTTTCTAATTTCTCCGTCGAGCAGATGCAACGTGCTGAGAAAATCGCACCCGTCGAGACGCTTCAGCCACCCTACTCTCTAGTCCGCCCTGATGTAGAGAAAGAGATTTTACCTTATTGTGGACAACATGATATTGGGGTCATCGTTTATTCACCAATGGCTTCTGGTTTGCTGACGGGGGCAATGAGCAAGAAGCGCATGAATCAGCTGGCAGAGGATGACTGGCGCAAAACACATCCTAACTTCACGGGCGCAAATCTTGAGCGTAATCTCCAGATAGCTGCGTTACTGGACCTCATTGGTAAAGAGCACAATGTCACAGCCGGTACCGTTGCTATAGCCTGGACGCTAAGCAATCCCACCGTTACTGCCGCCATTGTTGGTGCACGCCGCCCTCAGCAGATTGCAGAACTGGCTGCAGCCGCTGACTTCCATTTGAGCGAGGATGAGCTTCAGCTGATCACTAGTTTTGTTACTGCACATCCTAAGGATGTAAACGCCTAGTGACGACTCCCCACGGCTAAAGCCATGGGGAGGATGTCAACAGAGAAATAAGACAAGAGGGAAATGATACCTATCAAAAGAGGCAGGATGTAATCTTGTGCAAAGTGTAGTGTGAAACGTATTACCTGAAAAGTATGTGATTTGGTGGATGCTGGGAGCAGAGAGAGACCATCTTGCCGTCTTCAATCGATAAGGCATCCCTTGGTGGAAATAATCCGGGGGCAGGGCTCGAACCTGCGTCCAGTCGGACCTAGAGCCAACCGCTCTACCACTGAGCTACCCCGGAAACCACAGCAAGTATACTCCTGTGCAAAGTGACTCGTCAATGAAGATGCGATAATTTAATCTGTTTTCCTGAAAAGAACCCTGCTTTTCGTAAGAAGGTGGCGAGATAGGGATTTTCAACGGTAACCCCATGCACCAGTTCAGGAGTAGGTCGAAATTGTGCGACCGCTTTTCGTGGCCTTGGCGTCGTCCACCCTGACTGCTCTGAGTCTAGGCCATGTTTTCGGCACACGTCTTCTACCATCTGGCGTGTGCAAGTAGCGGTTCCCGAAAGCACTTCCCAAGGAAGAGGAAGTTCCTTCCACACCTCGGTATTGGTATCAAGCTTTCCCCCTGACCTGTAGTGCCATGCTACTACGTCAGCGGCCATGAGCCTGAGGACTTTCCCTGGACAAATCTTCTCAAGTATTTCTTCCATGCCCAGTGCATAGACCAAAGCAACCCAGTGGTCTCTGGCTCTGTTCCACGCCCCTGCCAGAATATTCCAGGTACTGGAGTCATTCCCAGGCCGAACAACCATCGTTTCTCGCCGAATATGTGATTTTCCCCATGTCTCCTCAAGCAGTCCCGCTATTTCTTGCAAGACGGTAAACCATTTCCCGAGTAAATCCCCCTTCTGTTCATCGCTCAGATGCACCAGCACATCCTGGGTTGGATAAGCATGAGCAATGGCCCACCAGTTGGTGGTAGCACTCTCTCGGCAGCGGGAGAATAACATATCTGCTATCTCATCATATGGTTTCTGCTGCCCAGCAATCGTGAACTCACTTCGCAAGTTACAGCGAGCCGCATAATAGGCGATGAAGCAGGCGCTATTCTCATCTGCGGCGAACGATTCCCAGGAGAGCTTTGAGCTAAAGCCCGATTTGCCCATCTGCGTCCATTCCAGTTTTTTCCATTCGCAGATCAGCGTCTGAAGTTTGGCCTCCATTCGCGTGAGTATGCGGAAGAGCTTGTTGTAACGCCGTCGCGAGAGGTCCAGGCCAGCAACCTTCCGAGCTCCATGATTCAATCGATGCGTTTGAAAATCGTTCCGTCCAAAATCTTTCCTGATCTGCTGGCTGACCTGGCGAATATAGTCCTCGACAAGCGTAGGATCATCACATTGATCTGCAGCGAGAGGAGGAGTAGCGAATAACTGTCCGGCAACTGCGGCCTGGCGAACAAGGCCAACTGGTCTTGCGAAGTCTTCCAGCATGGAGGTATATGCCAGGAAGTGTTGTTTGAGTGATCCCTGGGCAGCCTGTTGTAGGACGGCTTTTTGCTTTCCACTGAGCTGGTCGCCCAACTGCTCTACGATCAATTGCGCAATATCTTCTGGTCTTTTTCTCTGATGAAGCGATTGAAACAGCTTTTCCATGTTACTCATATGCATCACAAATCCTCTTACGCATGCTGTTCACCTTACGTTTTCTGAGATGTTCCATTCCGATCCCCTATCAGTATTCCTTCCAGTCAACGTGCTTATCCCGGAACTATAGGACTTTCTATCTGTATCTTTGTTTTTCGTCTACTCGCCTTTATCCGTCGGTTCCCCGCTCAATGCTGCGCTTCTTTTGCAGAGGATGGCCTCTGGTCCTTTGATACTCTACAAGAAGCAGATGTCCTTTGGCAAGTCGTGCGCAATGGCTTCACTCAGGACACCACTTGGTTCTCGCGTTATGAGTCGGGTCGACAGTTTATGCAGGCGCGTCACGGCGGCGATCAGCGATACGGGCATGAATGCGTGCTACTTTGAGACGTGCCTTGTCTCGGTTTTTTGAGCCCTTTTTCTTCCTGGCATGACAACGTTGGGCTTTGGCAAGTTTCTTTTCATCCTTGTGGAAGAACCTGGGATTGCCCACCACTTCGCCTGTTGAGAGGACCACAAAGGACTTTAAGCCAAGATCAGCACCAATCACCTGCTCATTGGCAGGTACATGCTCAATCTCATCTTCCACAAGGATGCTGATGCGCGTAACGGCCAGCACAGTCTTTGGAGATGGTCACACTCGAAGGGGGTGCGTCTTTTGGCAGAGGGCGCGACCAGCGTATATCAAGGGGGGCGTTCATCTTGGCGAGTGTGATAGCTCCATTGTGCCAGGTAAAAGCGTTTGCGGTATAGGTGGCGGATTGATTGTTGTGTTTTTTGTGGAAGGTGGGGTACTTGGCACGCCCTTCAAAGAAGTTGAGAAACGCTTTGTCCAGGTGACGAAGAGCTTGCTGCAAGGGCACGCTAGAAACGGCGTTCAACCAGTGTGTCTCTTCTTGCTTTTTCAAGTCAGTCAACAGGAGACTCAACTCTTTGTAATAGAGTCGCTGATGGTCGTTGTAATAGGCATCGGTTTTCTTGCGCAATGCCCAGTTATAGACGAAGCGACAGCACCCAAAGGTTTGAGCAAGGATCTGCTGTTGTTCTGGCGTGGGATAAACTAAGCGCATGGGTCGCCCCATCCGCTCGTCTGCAAAACCGAGCATGAAGATTTCTCTTCACTCGGCTCCTCAATCATATGGCCCTTGTTATGGGTACCATGTCTTTGGTCGTGGCAATGTCGGTGGAGAGCACACTTGTTACTCAGTTCCTCTCCTCCTCCCTCACTTTTAGGAGTGATGTGGTCTATCTCGATTTGATCTCCTTCGCGGAACTGCAAATCGCACCATCTACACTTGCCTTGCTGCTTCAGAAGCAGCATCGCCAGTGTTCCTCTCGTTGTTGGGTGGTTTTTCAGTCGTTGGCTCCAATACATGAGGTTTCCGTCATAGGGGCTGGCAGCACCTTTTACTTTGACATGTCGTTGGATCTTCGTCGCATCATGCCTTCTCAGGTCATAATCTTCGGAGGTTGCAAAGATGCTGTATTGGCCTTCGCCTCTCTTCCAGTACCTTTGCCTAATCCAATGTCTGTTTTTGTTTGGGTGCCTACGAATTGCCCACGACCATAGCTGTTGCTGAAGAATGTAGTCACATCTACTGTACTCAGCCTTGGAGCAGACTGTTCTGTAGTAGTTGGACCATCCCCTGATGATGGCAGAAAGTTCCTTAATCAGTTGTCCTTGCGGCGCTGATCTCCGTTTGTTGATTTGCTGCTTCATCTGGGCTATGTGTCGTTTGACGGCTTCTTTGCTCGGTTTGATGATCGTTTTGAAGCCAAGCGGAGTGCCTTGTGAGTTTGTCCCTGTACGGTTCTTTCCTACCGGATATTGCCGGATGGAAAATCCTAGAAACTCGAATCCCACATTTCCTTCATAGGGTGTGAGCGTGTGGCTTATTCTCGTTTTACTTGGCTTCAGTTCCAGTCCCATGTCCCTTAACCAGTCATTGATTCTTGTTTTCACTTCAAGGATGGTTTCTAGCGTTGAATGAAAGACCACTAGATCATCGGCGTATCGTACCATTTGGGGTTTATCCCTTGTGGTCCTCTTTACGCCTTTGAGAGCCTCTTCCAGCCCGTACAACGCTATATTCATGAGTAAAGGAGAGACAACGCCACCCTGCGGGGTTCCGCTGGGTGTAGGTGTGAATTCCCCCTCTGTCATGACTCCCGATTTGAGCCAGGCCTGGACGGCCTGTCTCAGACGTGGATAGGTCTGAAGTTTTTTCAAGAGTGCTGTCTGGTCAATGTTATCGAAACAGCCCCGGATGTCAGCGTCAAGGACATATTTTGCCTTTTTTCCGATATCCAGAAAGATTGCTGCGATAGCATCGTGACAGGATCGTCCAGGGCGAAAACCATAGCTGTTCACCTCAAAGCGAGCTTCCCATTCTGGTTCGAGCGCGGATTTCACAAGACATTGTCGTCCGCGCTCATACATCGTAGGAATCCCTAAAGGCCGTTGTTCGTTTTTTCCAGGCTTGGGGATAAATACCCTTCGGACTGGTTTTACTTTCTGCGGCCATTGTTTGGGATGAATGAGCGATGCCACCTGTCGCCTCTGTTGAGGTTTCAAGTTCTTCACTCCATCAACCCCCGCTGTTTTCTTGCCCTGGTTATCCTGTGAGACGCGGCGTACAGCAAGAAGCCTTGCTGCTTCCGATTTCATCAAGAGCTTTTGAAGTTTTTGGACTGCACGTTGATTGCCACGTTGACTGGCTCGGTAGATTCTCTTTTGGATGCGGTAGACATGCTGCTCAAACTTGCGCCAGGGCAACTTGTTCCAAGCCTCACTCTCAGGGTCAATTTTCTTCTTGATCCTGGGTGCTTTCCTATTTGCTATCGTACTTGATCTTCTACTTTCCATACAACTGTGTCCACGTCAGCCTATCCTCTCGCTTTCCGAGAGGCATTCGCTTCTTGGACAATCCTTCCGTCGTGCTGCTTGCGGTTGGCACCTGCTCATGGTATCGACCCCCATGAGAGCAAACACGCGGTTACTCCGTTCCGTTGCTCTGTTTTGCGCTACCGTAGGTGTGCATTCTCCACCGGAGTCCTGACAGATAGGCAATGGAGCTGTACCATCTCCATTGTGTACTCGACTCGTTCCCGTTTTGGGCTGGCTTGTTATCCTGCGTAAGCCAGTTTTCCGTAACGATGGTTCAGTCATGCATTCGTTTTATCTGCCTTGTTAGACAGGCTTCTCACCGTAGTAGCCAGCTAGAAGGTGTCCTCATATCAGGTTTATGAGGCATCCCCCGTTTCATCCCGCTTCACTGATTGAGGGCCAGTCGCTACAGTGGGGATGATGCTATCCATTCCTATCGAATGAGAGAGGAATTGCGCCTCTCGTCAGAGAAACAGTTGTCAGTGTCTTTCAAAAAAAACACCGCTGCTCGTCCCCCATTTATCATGGTTTGGAGCAAAACGGGTCGCACGATACACGCGGTACTTGAAAGCGCGTTTCTGTTTCATAGGTTACATTATAGCAGTTACGGTGTAAAAATGCAACAATTTGCACTGCCCTATCCACCCCAAGAAAGGAGCGCGCCATTCATCCCCATGTTTGCGCAACAGGGGTCTTCTGGCGCGGTTAGATAAGTTCTTCCTTCTTCATGCTCGAAATCTCCTGAATGTTCTAATCATTAAATATATTACTTCCTATGTACGAAAAAAATTAGCTGGGAAGCTATAGTGATAATACTTGCCTTTTAAAGTTGCAGAGTCTGTGAAGATCTGCTTGTGAAGATAAATGTCGTAGAGAAAATCTCTGCATTTCTTAGCCGCTAAGAAGTGAAAAAGGAATAAGCAGGTTTTGTTACCTGGTAGTTAGTCGGAGAAAAAGATAAGAGAATCACAAGACATACCTGTATTCTTCAGAAGAAGAGGATCGGCAAATCTCAATCCCCGGCATCAATGACCGTGGCTTTCTCGCCACTATCTCTGTAAGAGAATCCCAAAAGTTTTGTAACGTTATTCAGGTAAATATCGTGACGAGCTATGGAATAACGATAGCTCCTATTGCGTACTTTGGGCAAGAGTAGAAGCAGCGTTGAAGCACTATTTACCAGTTTGACCAACCCTTCCATATGGGACGCAAAATCTTTTCCGCATGCGTACACCAAGAAACTGTGGAGATAGAAAAGCATGGGCAAAAAAGTTAGCGACTTCGTTCTAGAGCGACTCACACAGTGGGGAGTAACACGCATTTATGGCTATCCCGGAGACGCCATTAATGGCCTACTAGGAGCATTAGAACGGCAGCAGGATAAATTTGATTTTATTCAAGTGCGGCATGAAGAGATGGCAGCATTCATGGCTTGCGCGCATGCTAAATTCACTGGCGAGGTAGGAGTTTGTATGGCGACATCGGGTCCGGGCGCGATCCACCTGCTAAACGGTTTGTATGATGCAAAGTTGGACCATCAGCCGGTCGTCGCGATAGTCGGTCAATCGGCGCGCTATGCGATGGGAGGCTTCTATCAGCAAGAAATTGACCTACAAAACCTCTTCAAAGATGTCGCCAGCGAGTATGTACAAACGATAAACGACCCGAAACAGGCCCGTCACGTGATCGACCGTGCATTCCGCATTGCCCACGCAGAACGAACTGTTACCTGTATTATTCTGCCCAAGGATGTACAGGATCTGAATGCGATAGAGACGCTGCCACACATCCACAACACTATTCATAGTGGCGTCGGCTACTCCGCGCCGTTTGTTATACCAAAGCAAGAAGATCTACACCACGCGGCGAACATTTTGAATGATGGCAAGAAAGTTGCTATCCTGGTCGGAGCAGGCGCACTGCACGCGGGAAACGAAGTTGCCGAGGTCGCCAACCTGCTAGGCTGCGGCGTGGCCAAAGCGCTGCTTGGAAAGATGGCACTTCCCGATACGCTACCGTTTGTAACGGGTGGTATCGGGCTACTGGGGACAAAACCAAGCTGGGATATGATGATGGAATGTGACACGCTACTCATGATCGGTTCTAGCTTCCCCTACTCAGAGTTCCTACCCAAAGAGGGACAGGCACGCGGCGTTCAGATCGATATAGACGGGCGTATGCTGAGTTTACGCTATCCCATGGAGGCAGCACTCATTGGTGACAGTAAAGAAACGCTGCGCTCTCTCATTCCCTTGCTACACAAAAAGGCGGATCGCTCGTGGCGTAAAAAAATTGAGACCGGTGTACGCAACTGGTGGAAAACGCTTGAAGAGAGTGCACATCAGGGCGCTCACCCCATCAATCCAGAACTGGTGGCATGGGAACTCTCATCACGGTTACCCGATAACGCCATTCTTAGCGCTGATGCTGGAACAACGGCCAATTGGTATGGACGCATCATTCAGGCTCGGGGTAATATGAAGGGTTCGCTCTCAGGCACCTTGGCAAGCATGGGAGCTGCAGTCCCCTACGCAATTGCCGCTAAATTTGCCTATCCTGAGCGCCCGGTCGTCTGCTTTACTGGAGATGGTGCCATGCAGATGAACGGCATCAATGAACTGATTACCGTGCAGAAGTACTTTGAGCGTTGGAGTAACCCCCAATTCATCTTGATTGTTCTCAACAATCAAGATCTCAATCAAGTAAGCTGGGAGATGCGTATTGAAGAGGGAAATCCCAGGTTGCCGCTCACGCAGTCGCTACCCGACGAGGCATATGAACGGCTGGCCGAGGCAATAGGACTGCGTGGCATACGCGTGGAGAGGCCAGAGCAGCTTGCCCCAGCACTTGATGAGGCCTTCGCCAGCAGCCAACCCGTGGTAGTGAATGTTTACACTGACCCAAATGTGGCAACCTTGCCGCCCCATATCACCATTGAGCAGGCCAAGAATTTCGCGGCGGCGCTGGTCAGAGGGGATGTAGAAGAAGTTGGAGTTGTCAAGCAAGCAGTCAAAAGTGTGATGGAACGCAAGCGTTAAGGCAGTAACTGACGACTCTTCCGCGCTTGAGTTGGGAGAGTTGTCTGTATAGTTGAGGAACTATACAGTTTATCAAAATAGCCCTAACGCTGACAAAGCTCGACACACTGCTAAAATACACGATTATGGTCCAAGGCTTTCTAACAACCAGCGAGATCACCCGAAAGCTGCGGCAAACCCATTTGAATAAGCGCATGAAGTATCCCTGGCGCACCAAACAATTTTACCTGGTGAAAGGCAGCGAACCAATGGAATACAAACAACTCGGCGGTTCCGGTTTGAAAGTCCCTGTGCTCAGTTTCGGTACAGGCACCTTCGGCGGTGGAAACGACTTCTTTCGTGCCTGGGGTAGTAGTGACGTTGCGGAAGCGAGCCGTCTGATCGATATGTGTTTAGAGGCGGGCGTCAACCTGTTTGATACTGCAGATGTCTATTCCAACGGCATGTCGGAAGAAATTCTCGGCAAAGCCATCTCCGGGCGACGAGATAATGTTCTCATTTCAACCAAGGCGACCTTCCGTATGAGGGAAGGGCCCAACGATCTCGGCTCTTCGCGCCACCATCTGATACGCGCTTGTGAGGCCAGCCTGCGTCGGCTGAACACGGACTACATCGACATCTATACCATGCATGGGTTCGATGCGCTGACTCCAGTCGAGGAGACGCTGCGGACACTCGATGATCTTGTTCAAACCGGCAAGGTCCGTTACATCGCTTGTTCTAATTTCTCTGGCTGGCATTTGATGAAGTCACTTGCCGTCTCGGAAAAATACGGCTGGTCTCGCTATGTGGCCCATCAGGCGTACTACTCCCTCATCGGGCGCGAGTACGAATGGGAACTCATGCCGCTCGCGCTCGATCAGAAGGTTGGAACGATCGTCTGGAGCCCTCTCGGGTGGGGGCGTCTCACTGGGAAAATCCGTCGCAATCAACCGCTCCCCGCCGGCAGTAGACTCCATCGGACCGCAGATCAAGGGCCGCCAGTTTCCGATGAGTCGCTTTACAAGGTTGTTGACGCTCTGGATGAAGTAGCCACGGAAACAGGCAAGACTGTGGCGCAGATCGCTCTGAACTGGTTGTCGCAACGCCCCACGGTGGCAAGTGTAATCATCGGTGCCCGCGACGAGTCGCAGTTGCGACAGAACCTCGGCGCAGACGGTTGGAAGTTGACTGAGGAACAGGTCGCGAAGCTCGATGCGGCCAGCGAAACGACGCCGATCTATCCATACTGGCATCAGCGCCAGTTCGTCGAGCGAAACCCTTTGCCGGTTCCTAGTGCATAATCACGTGACCTGTTTGGGAGATGGCACGACCCACTCTGGTGATTATCAGTGGTCTTGCCCGATACGCCGATCCGCTGAAGCAAGGAGGCGGGTCGACTCTTCCCAAAGGCGGACGACATTTGTTGCGTTGAGGGCATACGGAGCAACCGGCAACACTACTCCTCTCCCCGAGGAAGGAACGCTTCTTTCCTTCCCATGCCTCTAGGCAGGGGTATCCAGAAGCGGGAGGTCTGATGAAAAAGATTGTTGTTACCGGCGGTAGTGGCAAGGCCGGGAGAGCCGTGATTCGCGAGCTCATAGATCATAATTATGAAGTACTCAACGTTGATCTGGTGCCACCTCGTGAAGAGATTTCACCATTCCTTAAAGTTGATCTGACAGATTTGGGGCAGACCATCGAGGTGCTTCAAGGAGCCTATGGCGTCGTGCATCTCGGCGCAATCCCGGCACCTGGCAGGCAGACAGAGGGCACAACCTTTCGCAATAATACGCTCAGTACATACAATATTTTTAGCGCAGCTGTTTCATCAGGTCTGAAGCGCGTTGTATGGGCATCAAGTGAGACCACACTGGGCCTGCCTTTCGACCGTGAGAAACCCAGTTATGCTCCTATCGATGAACAGCATCCTCTCTATCCAGAGTCCAGCTATGCGCTCTCCAAAGTCATCAGTGAAGAGATGGCACGGCAATTCAACCGCTGGAGTGGCATTCCTTTTGTAGGTTTGCGCTTCTCTAATATCATGGAGCCACACGACTACGCTCGCTTCCCATCGTTTTCAGAGAACGTACTGACGCGCAAATGGAATTTGTGGGGATACGTCGACGCCCGTGATGTCGCACAGAGTTGCCGCCTGGGTCTCGAAGCCGATATCACCGGAGCTGAAACCTTTATTATTGCCGCTGCGGATACTACACAGAATCAGACCAACAGCGAGTTAATGGCCGAAGTCTATCCCAGCGTGCCACTACGTGAGGGGGTCGGCGAGCATGAGACACTGCTCTCGATCGACAAAGCCCGCAAACTACTAGGCTACAATCCCAAATATTCCTGGCGCGAACAGGTGTGATAAACGTTTCCAAGAAATCATTCGAGATATTGACAACTGGAGACATCTCTGGTAGAGTTTCGTTAGAAAGAATGTTCTTGCATGAAACGCCAAGAGAGGTTCACCGACACGAAGGACGTGTTGTTGGAAAGGGAGGAGGCACCAGGTGCAGTTGGTCGAACGACATCTCATTCGTCATCAGGATGCACGCTTTGCCGTCATTGATCGAGCAGCCTTTGCCTCCAAGAACCTCTATAACCAGGCCAATTACCAGATCCGACAAGCCTTCATTCACGAGGGAACCTACCTGCCCTACGCTGCCATCTTCCATCGCTTGAAACACCACGAGGCCTATTGTGCCCTCCCTCGCAAAGTCAGTAATGCCATCCTCATTCAGCTCCACCACAATTGGGGCAGCTTTTTTGCGCGTAATGGAGGCCTATCGCGAAGACCCCTCTACCTTCACGGGACGCCCCAAGATCCCTGGCTATCAAGACAAGACCAAGGGCCGTTTCCTGCTCATCTACGAGAAAAAAGCCCTGGGCAAGAGGGTATTCAAGCGCACAGGCAAGCTGGTCCCATCAGGACTTCCCATCGAGATAGCAACTCAGATCACCTGGGAAGCCATCCGGCAGGTTCGCATCGTTCCACGCGCCGATGGCTACATGGTGGAGGTGGTCTATGAGCAGGAGATCCAACCGGCTGCGATCAACCCACAGCTTCGGGCAGCCGTGGATGTGGGTGTCAATGTGCTGGCTGCCATCACCAGCGACAAGCCCGGCTTTGTGCCTCGTCTGGTGAGTGGCAAACCCCTCAAAAGCCTCAATCAGTGCTACGTGCGATCCGTTCAGCCGAAACTTGCTGGATAAGTAAGGGGAAGGCTGGCAAGACATTGATCAATGTCTTGATAACTGATTATCTGACGTGAGGTGCAATTCCTCACCTGTGAAGTGAGCACGGAAAGACGATGCCCTACGGTAGCGACTGGTCCTCAATCCGTAAAGCGGGTATCCAGGAGAGGAAACTGCTAGTCTGAAGCAGACCCATCTCCGAGTCAGGCGGCTATGGTTAGCAGTTCATTCAACAGAATGAATAACGCGAATGTGCAACGGAACCATCGTTAGGTTGAACAAGTCAAACAGGCTGATAGACTTGACCAAAAGGTAAGGTACCAATCTGCGAAACAATGGAGAAAGTGAAAGGGTAGTGTAGTGATACCCTGCCTCACTCACTAGCGTACCCGGTGGATAGCACAAACCTACGGCAGCGCAAAACAGATAATCGGAACGGAGTAACTCGAAGGTACGCTCTCATTGGAGGTCGATACGATGAGCAGGAAACCATCCGCAAGCTGCCTCCGAGAAGGATTGCCTAAAAAGCCAATGCCTGGGGTAATGCCCAGGATATGCTGACGTAGGCACGGTAACATGGAATGAAGAGAAACGAGTAGTATGGTGAAAACGAAGGCACCCAAGATCAAGCTACCACCTGACCCTGAGAGTGAAAGTTGGAACAAACTGCCCTGGCGCAAGCTCGAGCAGCATGTTTACCGCCTACAAAAGCGCATCTTCAAAGCCGAGAGCCGTGGCAACACAAGAGCAGTCCACAAACTACAGAAACTTCTGATGAAATCCAGAGCGACAAGGCTTTTAGCGGTTCGACGAGTGACCCAAGACAACCAGGGAAAACGCACAGCAGGCATTGACGGAGTAAAATCAGTCAAACCGGCCCAGCGTTTCACTCTGGCTGAACAAATCCACCCCAAGCAATGGTCTCAATACAAACCCCAACCAGTGCGAAGGATCTATATTCCCAAGCCTGGAAAGGATGAGAAAAGACCCTTGGGGATTCCCATCATGCGAGATCGCTCGCACCAGTGCCTCGTAAAGTTCGCTTTAGAGCCACAATGGGAAGCCAAATTTGAACCCAATAGCTTTGGTTTCCGCCCTGGACGTTCCTGTCATGATGCAATTCAAACCATTCACACCAATATCTGCACACAGGCAAAGTATGTCCTGGATGCCGATATTAAAGGAGCATTTGATCATATTGATCATCAGGCACTTCTCGCCAAACTCGACACCTATCCCGCAGTAAGGCTGCTTGTGAAAGCTTGGCTCAAAGCGGGAATCATTGATAATGGCATATTTGACGAGACCCGGAAAGGAACCCCGCAGGGGGGAGTCATCTCACCATTACTTATGAATATCGCGCTTCATGGTATGGAAACGGACTTGATAGCGGCCTACCGGTGGAAGGAGGGATGACCCAAATTTGTCCGCTACGCCGATGATCTGATGGTTTTCCATCCCAAGCTCGAAGGCGTCGAAAAAGCAAAAGAAATCCTTTCGGAATGGTTACAGCGCATTGGACTAGAACTCAAGCCGAGCAAGACACGGATCACGCACACCTTGATGGAATATCAGGGAAAAACGGGATTTGATTTCCTTGGTTTCACCATACGCCAGTATCCGATGGGGAAAACACACACCGGAAAGCGGCCTAATGGTCAACCACTTGGCTTCAAGACACTCATCAGACCCAGTAAGGAAGCGATTGCGCACCATGTGAAAGAAACGCATCGTCTGGTAGCAGAGCACCGGAGCATGAAACAGGAAAAGCTCATTAAAGAGTTGAACCCGGTCATTTACGGATGGGCAAACTACTACCGAAGCATCTGTGCAAGAAGGGCATTCAAGCACTGCGACATGGTACTTTTTCGACAATTGGAAAGATGGGCGAATCGCAGGCACCCAAACAAAAATCGACACTGGATTATGCAAAAGTATTGGAAAGTGGATGAAGGAAAGGGATGGATCTTCCGAACCCCCGACCTACAACTACGAAACCACCAACAAACATACATCCGGCGTCATGTAAAAGTGAAAGGAACTGCCAGCCCATATGACGGAAATCTTCTTTACTGGAGCCAGCGACTCAAGAAACACCCGCTTCTTAACGGAGTTAAAGCAAAACTTTTACAGAAGCAAGAGGGAAAATGCCGTTGGTGTGGACTGTACTTCAAAGATGAAGACCTCATAGAGATCGATCACATTACCCCGAAAAGTGAAGGAGGCGGAGAGGAATTGAGCAACAAGTTCGCTCTCCATCGTCATTGCCACGACGAGCGCCACTCGAAAAAGGCCAACGGTACCTACGACAAAGGCCATGTTACTGAGGAGCCGTGTGACGGGAAACTGTCAAGCACGGTTTTGAAGACGAGTAGGAGTGGTGACACTCATGCTTAGTTTTAACAACAAACAGCGCGCCAAGCAGCAGCAACGCCTCGCGCATGAGAACCGATACACCTCGCGCCAGCTGGATCGCGTGACGACGAAGCGCAATCGCCGTGTGGATGCGTATCTGCACACGGCCAGCCGTCGGATCATTGACCTGCTGGTCAGCGAGGGCATCGGAACGCTGGTGATTGGCAAGAATCCCTTGTGGAAACAAGGGGTGACCATGGGACGCAGGAACAACCAGCAGTTTGTGCAGCTTCCCCATGGCCGTTTCATTGAGCAGTTGACCTACAAAGCGCACCTGGTTGGGATCAGGGTTATCCTTCAAGAAGAAAGCTACACCAGCAAGGCCAGTTTTCTGGACGACGATCCCATCCCAACCTATGAAGCCAACACGGCTGAGAAGCCAGTGTTCTCAGGCAAGCGTGTGGCTCGCAATTGGTATCGTGCCAGGGATGGACGCCTCATTCATGCCGATATCAACGGATCGTACAACATCTTACGCAAAAGTAACTCCGACCCTTTGCAAGTGGGGCGAGGAGTAGCGGGAGCCGCAGTTCTCCCCAGACGGCTGGCCGTCTGAACGGATGACTTATAGGCATATTCGTCATCATTTTAAGATACTGTAGTTCTGCTTCTGTTACAGAGATCGTGGCGAGAAAGCACTGGTCACACAACATTATCGGAACGTAGCACCTGTGGCCTTTACAGAGCAGCAAGCTAAACATTCTTCCCAGACGCGTGGCGAGACCAATCAACTGCGCGCACTATAGTGCACCAATATCGCTCATCGTTTCATACACACAGAATCCTGGCGCAGCGTTCACTCCTCCTGCTCTCCCGCCAGCATATCCCCCGGTTCGGGACTATCTGGGCGCTGCGCCAGATCTGCACCTGGAAGGTGGACGTCCCGCAGGGAATGGCTCTTCTTTGATTTTTGGGCTGCACTTTTGTCCCTATCTTCTCCTTCCTTTCTTCCCTTTTTTTATATATACTTCACCTCACTTAACGCATGACCTAGGCCCGCCACACGCTCCTGTGCGCTCTGCTTGAGAAGAGGCAAATGGGCTCAAGCCGATATACTATCTGGTGGGGTCTTTCAGCGGCGTCAAATATGCTGCTGGGATTGTTCCTCTGCTCAAGTGGGAGAGTGGCACGTCTCACATGCGTTCTGTCGTCCAAAAGTCATGAGAGGAGAAGATTTTGTCAACAACAGATGATTTCGATCAGGCAGTGACGCAGATGAGGGAAGCGAATCAGCGCCTTCTGGCAGGAGATCCCACACACTACAGTGCGTCCTGGTCGCATTCTGATGATGTTACTATTTTTGGCGGCTTTGGTTCCTATGAGAAAGGGTGGAACCAGGTCGGGCCTCGCCTGGAGTGGGTTGCCTCTCGCTATAGTGGGGGACACGATACCTTCGAACTCATCTCCACAGGCATGAGCGGTGACCTGGCCTATCTCATCTACCTTCAAAATGGTGAGGTACGCGTAGATGGACAAGAGGAATATAGTCCACTGGCTTTGCGCGTCACTGAGATCTTTCGCCATGAAGAGGGTATCTGGAAGCTTCTCCATCGGCACGCCGATCCCGTCGCTGGAAAAGACCGGGTTCATAACAACCTTTCTCAAATAGATAGATAAGCATATTCGGCATATTGAATGTCATCATGTAGTTTTCAAGGTTGTGTTGCAAAGAAGGAAGCTGATCTGCTACATTGAAGAGAAAAGAGCAAAAGGGGGCTCACATGTCCGAGCAGAGTCTCTTCAAATGGCGTCACTTCCAGCCTGAAATTCTTCTCTTGTGTGTACGCTGGTACATGCGCTATACGCTCAGTTATCGCGATTTGGAAGAAATGTCCAGTACCCAGAAGGAGAGAGAAGGAAGCATTTCCAGCCCATGAAGTTGGGCGTATTGTTGTGGAGAAAGGTTGTTCAAGCCTTCATGAGGACGCAGACAATTATAAAAGTTGATCCATGCCTCTGCCGCTCGTAAGAATGCACCCAGAGTGTGATATGATCGACGCTCGGCCACAGCGAGCTTGAACGAGCCGACGAAGTAGAGTAGGCGGCTAGCGCGTTGGTAGGGGCGACCATATCGGCCGCCCAGTTCACCCGGATTCCGCGTTTTGCCTGGTTCTCCTAGTACCCTCAACCCTCATGCCGATGGGATACCTTCCTTCAACCCTTATGTCGCAGGGCTTGCTTGCGAAGGGCTCTTGCTTTGCTCCTGTGGTGCTTTCTCCATGCCTTTGAGTGCTGGATTGATGAGCAGCGAGAGCGTTGTTAGGAGATAGATGGCTCCCATGGTGAACACACTGGGAATCAAACCTATCCAGGTTACCAGGTAGCCGCAGAGCATGACGCCAGCTGGAATACCCACCAGAACGCCTGCCGTACTCGTTCCAAACACGCGTGCTCGTAACTCTTTGGGGACACGCTCATATGACATGGCCGAAAGCAGCGGATTGAGGGGACCGCAGGCTAGGCCGGTGAGGGCATGTATGAAGATGAGAAATGGTAACGCTGGGAGCAGGGCCATGCCTATGATGCGCATCGAAACGATGGTAAAGCTGGCGCCTAGTGTTGTGCGGCGTGGTAAGCGATGTCCTATCGCGCCATAGATCAGCGTTCCCAGAAAGGCCATGCCCCCAAAGACCCCCATGAGTATACCTTGTGGTATAGGACTATAGAAGAAATGCTGCACATAGGCCGGAGTGATGACCGCGCCCATAGCACCATCGAGCAGATTGGTGATCAGAATGGTGACCGTCAAGGCCAGAATTACCTTGTCGCGATAGATAAAGCTTAAGCCTTCATGCAGATCTGACAGGTATTGCTGACGCCTGAGCTGCCCTTCTTCTCGCTGCTCGCTGCCTTCGGCACAAGCAGGCCGATCAGTAACGCGGAGAGCGCAAACGAGGCGGCATCGAACCACAACAGGTTGCCTGCGCCAATCGATACCATAATCACGGCTGCGACAGGCGCGCCTAATAGACCGGATAGACGGCTCACATTCTCCACCCACCTCGGCTCGTTGCGCATCGCGTGGGCTCCTCCAACCCAACAGCTAATAAACATTAACTTTTTAGCGAGGATCATCCAGCTCGTGAGCGCATCTGCGAGGAAAATGTTCAGCGCGCTATAAACATCTCAAAAAGAGGCATAAAACACTATATACTTTATTTTATCTTTATAGCATAAAGAATAAAAATCGCCTGTCAAGGAATACAACACATATTGAAGCAATTGGATAGGCGCAAGGACATCGGCTCGCTCAATCTGGAGGAAGTAGCAGTTAAAGCAAACTCTTTAATATCCATTTCATGTGATATAGAATAAAGAAGTCATTATTGTGATATAGTACGTTTCAGGTTCTACGGCCTGGCGATTGAAAGGATTCATTAATGCAGCACGGTATGGACCGGAAAGAGGAAAACGTTCAAGATGTGGAGGCGCTGATCGAGGCACTGAAAGATCCTTATAATATAGTTCGTCAACAACGGGCTGCAGTGGCTTTGGGAAAACTGAAGGATACCCGTGCTGTGGAACCACTCATTGAGGCCTTGAAAGATACTGACAGTGGAGTCCGGGAGACGGCTGCAACAGCCCTTGGCCTGCTCGGGGACATGCGAGCGGTGGCACCACTAGTGGGAGCACTAAGAAACAGGAATAGCCGTGTACGCAGGCAAGTAGCAGCGGCCTTGATGCAGCTTGGTTGGCAACCAGCAAATGAGGAACAATCTGCCTTGTTGGCAGTAGCTCAACGGGATTGGAGTAGGGTGATCAGTTTAGGCTCGGTAACTGTAGAACCATTGATTAAAGCCCTACAAGAAAATGAGAGAGTGATACGTGAGCCGGTCATAGAGGCCCTGGGAAAGCTTGGGGATGTTCGTGCCGTAGAGCCATTGATCAAATTATTGAAAGATAATGAGAGCCAGGTACGCGAGCAGGCTGCAGTAGCTCTGGGAAAGCTTGGAGATACTCGTGCTATAGAGCCGCTGGTAATCGCTCTGAGGGATAGGAACTGGAGGGTACGCAAGCAGGTAGCAGAAGCTCTGAATCAGCTTGGCTGGCAGCCAATGAATAAGACGCAGTCTGTATGGTTGGCAATTGCCCGGCAGGATTGGGATCGAGTGGTCAGCTTAGGCCCGGTTGCAGTAGAGCCCCTGATTGAGGACTTCAGAGAGGAGGATGACTGGGATGTACGTATGCAGATTATAGTAGCTCTGGGAAAGCTTGGAGATACTCGTGCTATAGAGCCGCTGCTGGTCGCTCTGAGAGATAGGAGCAGCAGGGTGCGCAAGCGGGTAGCAGAAGCTCTGATGCAGCTTGGCTGGCAACCAGCGAATGCGGAACAATCTGCCTTATTGGCAGTAGCCCAACAGGATTGGAATCGAGCGGTCAGCTTCGGTTCGGCTGCGGTAGAACCGTTGTTAATGGCCTTCAGAGGCTATCCTTCTTCTCAAGAAATCCAGGCGGTATTAAGAGAATTGAACGATCCACGAGGTATAGCTGCGATCGAACGCTATCTTGCTTATTCTGCTCGTCCTGTGGTATCACGGCCCGCTATCCCTCCCAGGTTTCTTCAAAGGACTTCTACAACCCCATCACTGCCTACAAACTACCGACAACTCCCTGTCCCTCCCCCAATTCCCAGGTTTCTTCAAAGGACTTCTACAACCCCTTCGTCGCCTGCAAGTTCTCAACAAGACATCTCAATACCTACGTTTCTTCAAAAACCTTCTCCAGCTCTCACACCATCTATAAGCGATCCACAAGGCCCTGTCCCTCCTCCAATTTCAGGAGGAACACTCATAACACCTTCTCAGCAAGGGAATTCCTCGGCCTTCAGGAAGTGGAGGGGGTTCATTCTTGCATTTCCCATGCTTCTCCTGCTGATTTCTGTCGTTGCTACCGTCTTTGTAAAGATGACACGGGCTGAACATTTACCCCCTACCGCTAGCTTGTGGAATGGCCTTCTGTTTGTCTGCCAGATACTCTGGTTGACGATTGCAGTATGCTTTACGCCCACATGTGTGTCGTTCCTCTTGCGTCGAAGCGGGCGCATCGTGTCTTTACTGACAGAGAGTGTGGCCTATATAGTCATCTTCCTGGTGTTTGCTTTCTGGCTCCTTGGGACGAGTGCGCTCGGGAGCTGGCTTTTCTACGCAGCAACGCTGGTGCTCTTGATCGAGATAAGTAGCCACTCCATGGAGTGGTATAAGCAAAATACGCTCAGACGTATCAGGCGCGCGGTATCGTATACGTCTCTTGAAGTCGATGTCAAAGCGCTTGAAAAGATGACGCGAGATGAAGTGGTTCTCTATATATCTGTTCCCGTTGGGCTTGCTCTTGGCACTGTGATCGGCCTGATGCTCCGCCAGACGACGGTACAGATTCTTGCGCTTTGTCTGCAAATCGTTCTGCTGCTTGCCTCCTACATCCAGTTATATTTTCTCATTGTCGCTTTTCGGCGGATGGCAGATCCCTTATTCAGAACAATTCCCAAATACGTACCAGCGTTAACGGAAGCGAAGCAGAAGGGCAAGAAGAAGGCAAAAGCCCCCTCTGTCTCGCAAGAGACAGTCGATCAACAGTATATTGACGTCGCCAGTGATGTCAGTGGATTACGCATGGTGTATAAGTATGATGCGCTTCTTAATACCATCTTGCTCGTCGCCTGTATGCTTAGCGTCATCAAGATATGGCTGTTCCCGCTCGATATGAAATGGTTGATTGCGGGTCTGCTGTTTGCAACATGTGTGTTTAGTGAAATTCCGTATGCTATTGGTCAATATCTCCTTCACACAAGAATCCTGGAGGAGTATACGGGGGGGGAATATGTCGAAATGGCAAAAAAGCTTCAGGAATATGCCCCCCTCTTTCCTCCCAGGGCCTTTATCGGGACGCTGCTGACCACGAGTGCAGCGGGAGGTATCCTCTATGCCCTGCTCAGCCAGATGGCGCAAGATGCCATTACAACATTGATAAACTGAGGCCTCTCCGGCATACATGCACGGAGGTTCCTGTTCCTCACCCACCGTTTCCGGCCTCTCCCGAAGGAGAAACCGGCTCTTGGTGGAGATAGGCAGGACTTTTCAGCCGACGGGCTCTGGCACGGGCAGCTTTGCTAGAAGCCGACACGCCCATGCTTCGGGGGAATGGCTCCCCTTCATTCGCACGTTGTTGCAGATCCTCCATCACGGCTTGCAGGCGCGGCTCCGCACCTTCCCAGACGTGCTGGGTGATGGAGGGTGTTGTTTGCTCAGGTTCCAGGTAGGCAATCAGGAAGGCCGAATACAGATCACGTTGCACTGGTCCCAACCCGCATTCACAACGGTGCCAACGCTGTGATCGTGGCTTCTTGTGATACTGCCCCGACTTCTGGCAGTACTGAGACAGTTTGGTCTGGTAGGCTGAAACTTCGCGCAGGGTGCCGCCAGTTTTTGCAACTATGCGAGTCAAATGCGCTACAAACATCCCTGGGGCGCGAAGTCCGATGCTCCGACCATACTGCTTCTGCCATCCTTTGAACGAGGTTTTCTCTATGGTGATCGTGGTGCCCACCGAAGCGATGCGATGAGCCAGGTGTCCATGCAGACTCTTGCGGTGAGCAGCCAGCCGTCTTTCGGTCGTGGCGTGTTGTCTCCTGGTCGCCTGGTATCGCTTACTCTCCCTCCATTTGAGACGACCCTTGCCCTTTTTGACACGGCCCTTTTCGTCGTAATTGTTGGGATTCGTGGCGCGTCTTTGCCGGTCCATCTTGCGCTGCAACCGGCGTTTTTTGCTGGCATTGGGGGAAAGCTCCTGGCAGAACGTGACCAGGTCCGCCTTTGCTCGACGAGGGACAAGAGCGAGTGTCGATGGGCCAATATCCAGGCCAATCGTGTCTTTGCCTCCCTCCTCATGCTTCGGTTTGACGAAGGCATGGCCCTCTAAAACCAATTGCACGGAATAACGATTGCTGTCTTTATCGGCTCCCTGTGCCTGTGGTGAGGAAGCTTTGCGGCGAACCAGGCGCACATACTTGATGGGGTGGCGCATGCCATGCTGCACCACTGGGTCTCCCCAGTCGATGATGGCTGGGATGACCTCTTGGTTCCAGATCAGGAAGCCGCCATCGCCCGCATTGGGATCACACACGAAGCGCAGGCCGACATCGTTACGTTTGCCCTCCACGCTATCGATGCCACGTCCCTTGCTGCGGAAGCGTACTCGTGTGGCTTTCCCAACACAGACCCGATTGACCGCCTGATAGGCGCGAGTCGCAAGGGTTTGAGCCATGGTGCTCTCGATGTGATCAGCGATCCACGAGACACGGGCAAGCTTGGCATACTCGTGTAGCTCGTATTCGGAGAAGTGATACTTCTTACGTAAGGCAGAAAAAGCCTGAGCGCGTTGCTGTTTGTGCGAGCGTGGGAGAGCCCGCGCCTTGTTCCATGCCGGATCATTGCGCATGCATCGGAGCCGCTTCATGGCTTCAGCAAGCAGAGCGTTATACAGGCACCGAGCCGCTTCCAGGTGCGCACGAACCTGGCGTTCCTGGCTCCAATCGATCTGGAGAGGGAGTTCGAGAAGAATGGTCGGTGTCGCGGGCTCGCTTCATGATGTGCGTTGCCTTCCAATGCAGAATATCTCTTCAGAAAGAGAGGGGATTACTGCCCGTCCCTCGTGTCTTTCTCCACGTTCACATGCCTACACAGCTATTCCAGTTGAGCAGGCTTCTTCCGGTCACTCGACGACGTACCGTTCGGAAATGGATTCGTGAGAAGCAACTCCGCGCTCTTCAGGTAGGTCGAAGAGGAGGATACCGGATCCGGCGCTCTGACTTCCATGAGCTTCGCGCGCAAGCGTGAGACAATACAAGACGATAATCGTTCTTCATCCTGTGGAGAACACAGTGCGAAAGAAGAGCGATGCTTCCTCTCCACCCAACCAGCCCGAAAGGAACGCCCATTCATCCCCGCCTTAGAAAGAGCGGGGCTTTCTGGGCCGTTCTCTGTAAGAAATAAAGGACGTTCTCAAACCAGATTGCTGCTGAGTTAAAAACTCGTTGCGCAACCCGTGGGTTTTGTGATGTCGATGACTTTATGCTCAATTTTGCACCACAATGGAAAGCCAGCCAATTGCAAGCGGGTAAACAGCGAGAACGTATGGGGCAGTTCTCTCCAAGCGAAGTGACGACCATTCTGATCCATTTTCATCAGTCGCACTATCGGATGTTCAAAGCCTATTACAGAAATCCGAGCGAGAATGCCCCGGTCTTTTAAGCTTTACACTTACACACAAGTTTGAACGTTTGTGGAAGATCCGCATGACCATGCGAGAGAAAGATGCCAGGAAAAATGCTCAATGATGGGCTTCAAGCCTGGCGAGACACGCAGCTTCTTCAGAGAAAGCGAGCCACCTCTCGTGTGGGAAAAACGAAGCATGTGCCGCGCATCGCTTCCACGTTTTCCTCTAGATTTGATAGTTGTGTGTAAGTGTAAACCATTCATGACAGGATAGGGCTTTAGCCCGCTGCAAGCCACGGTTCTTTAGACCGTGGTGAGGCGTGTTATTGGGCTTTAGCCTTTGTCAAACATAGTACTATATAGAACATTTGTTTGACAGCTTTAAACGAGTAGAGTATTCTTTAGAAGAGACAAATATATTTTTGTGAGAAGAGAGGCTGAAATGGCGAAGGCCACGAAAACCATCAGACAAAGTTTGAAGTATCCGCCGCAGTATACCGACTACTTCGCGGCAAATCAGGCCCTCTTCAATCGCGTCGTAGCTTTTTATTTCGACTGTATTCAGGCGCACGAGGGTATCCTTTCACTCAAAAACAAGCAAGCCCTCACCGCCTTGGAGAAACTCACGCATGCAACGGAGTCTAGCCCCCATCCGGTGATGCCGCTCACCGATCTCGCGCCAGTTATCCCGGCGATGTTCAGACGTGCCGCCATCAATGCGGCCCTTGGTTCGGCCCGCGCATTTTTCTCCTCCCTCAAAACATGGCGAGCACGGAAGCAGAAACACGAAGCCAAACACACGAAAAAGCGCAAGAAGAGGCCGTTTCGGGAGCGACCACCAGTCCCACCCCGATCATGGAACAAGTCGGTTCCCTTCTACGCAAGCCTTTGGCGTGAGCGTCATACGCATTGTATCGTGCTCAAGGTCTGGACCGGCTCGTGCTGGTCCTGGCTCAAAGTACACATCCTCGGTCGCGATCTCCCCGATGGGTACGCGATGGGCAGTCCACAGCTTGTTCGCAAGGGGGATCGCTGGTGGTTACATACTCCCATTGAGAAGACCTTCGAGGCTCCCGCAAAGAGCGGAGAGCAACTCACCACACGTCTCTGCGCGGTGGATCTCAATCTCGACAAGCATCTCGCTGTGTGCAGCGTCCAGACAGTTGACGGCACCATCCTGGCTACTTCCTTCATCGGAAATGGCGCAGCGGTATCGGGCTGTAGGAAACAACTCCTTGGACGCATTGCACGCAACCGATCACAGACTGGTCTCATCGCCGAGAACGAACAGGATAATGTCGACCTCTGGGCGAAAATCAGGCACGTGGACGAACAGATCGCGCATCTGGTGAGCGCTCGCATTGTCCAGTTCGCGAGCGAGCACAAGGCGAGCATCCTGGTTTTTGAACATCTGGGCAACCTGCAACCGGAGAAGGGCACGTATTCGCGCCGGAGCAATACCAAACGCGCCTACTGGATGAAGGGGCGCATGTTCCGCTACGCAACGTACAAAGCCTGGCATGCAGGCGGCATCATCACCTGCCGTGTGAATCCGCGCAATACGAGCAGAGAATGCCATCGCTGTCACGCTGCTGTCATTCGCTATAATCAGGGACACCCTGTGGAAGGCTACACCCCCGGCGCCGCGCTCTGTCTCTGCCCACAATGCCAGATGCGCGATCATGCCGACAGAAATGCCAGTTTGAGAATCGGACAACGCTTGATCGAGCGTACGCAAGAACCTTTGAAGGAAAAGCCTCATGCTCGTTCTCAACGTGCGAAGAGGGAGTCGAAAGACTCAGGTGTTGGGATCTCCCAGGATGCCAAACGCCAGATGGGACCATCCATCCCTGTGGCCAGGCGTGGAGATCATGCCAACGGGGATGGCACCCCCCAGGGGAGAAGGCGCCGGATGGGCGCGTCTCTCCCAGATATTGCGTCCCAACTACGGGTTCACTTTGAGTAGTGGCTACGCCACCTGTCTCACGAACCCGACTACGGCACAGTGTCAGAAGCTGCTCGGCTTTTGCCGATGCGGAGTGTCACGGGGAGTATCAGATGGTAGCTAATTGAGCTAATGAGATGAAGGAGGCGGTGATGGTCCCAATTGTCAACAACAATTGGGACCATCACCGCCTCTCCGCTTAGAGAACGGTGCTAGCGATCTGACCGCGAACGGGATTTTACTCGCCAATCGCCACCGGGACCTCCGCTTGCACAACTTCGCCATGGGCGCGAGCCCTTTTGGCCGCCTCAAGTGCCGGATCACGTCCGAGCACCAGCGCGATGAATATGCAGATGACGCATCCAATCAGGACGAGCCAGAAGGTATCGTTGAGTCCCATAACCGTGACATGCTGGGTCACACAATTCTTCAGTGCCTCGGCGTGCGCTCCTACGGTTGCCGCGCAAGTCATCGCTATACCGCTCGGTGGAATCGCCTGTACCCCTTGCTTCGCCGTTATCGCGTATGAAGTGGCCTGCTGACTCAGGTAGGTGGTCAGGACCGCGACGCCGACCGCCGAGAAGACCATACGCATGACATTGAGTAGCGAGGAAGCGCGTGCCATCGCCTTATTACTGACTGCCGAAAGCGCGACAGTTTGCAGGGATGTGTTGGTCAATCCCAGTCCCAGGCCGCGTAGAATCAGCCAACCTTGTAACGCACCTCCTGAGGTCGAGACATCCAGTTGTGTCAATCCATACGTGCCAACAGCCAGCAGAATTAATCCCACGAAGGCCAGAGGACGTGGCCCGACCCGATTGTACAGTTGGCCTCCAAACACCATACCAATCGCCGTCGCGATGCCCTGGGCCATTAGCCACAGACCTGCCGTGAGCGGCGTATTCCCCTGTACGTTCTCGAAGAAGAAAGGCAACAGGAACAGGCTCCCAAAGAGTACGGCGCTGACGACCCACAACAAGAGATTGGAAATGGCGAATGTATATTGCGCGAAGAGACGCAGATTGATTACCGGATCGCTGGCGATGAAAAGCTCAACAATGGCAAACACAATCAGGATGACGCCTCCCGCCGCCATAAGGCTGATGACGATAGGATCGACCCACCCCCGCGTACCGGCTTCGGTGATGCCATACACCAGCGTGGTAAAGCCCAGCATCGAGAGGAGCAGCCCGGCAATATCAACTCGCTGCCCTTGGCTGGCATGCTCTTCGCCTGCTGCCGCGCGTTCTTGGGCGCGATTGTGCAGGATGAACAGGCCCAGCACAATCGCGATCAGGCCAATAGGCAGGTTGATCGTGAAAATGGCGCTCCAGTCGAAGGTGGTTGTCAGGTAGCCGCCAATGGTTGGGCCGAAGGCCGGAGCCAGGAAGACCGGAATACCAACAGTGGCCGTTACTGGTCCGCGCTCGGTTGGTCCGAAGAGGCGGTAGATGAGCGTGAAAGCCGTTGGCATCATCGCACCCCCACCTAGGCCCTGGATCACGCGGAAGACAATCAGCAGTTCCTCGTTAGGAGCGAAGACACAGAGGGCGGATCCTACAGTGAAAAGCCCCAATGCCGTGAGATAGACCACTTTGGTACCCAGGCGGTCGCTCAGGTAACCAATGATTGGAATGACCGCTGCCTGGGAAAGGAAGTAACCAGTAGAGACCCAGGTAACCGTGTCAAAGCTTGTGTTAAATGCCTTCTGGATCTGCGGCAGAGCCACGCTCACAATCGTGTTGTCCAGGACCGCCATGAAGAGTCCCAGTACCAGCACGATTGTTGCCTGCCAGCGGTAGTTCAGTCGCATGTGTTGTCTCCTTAGAGGCCATAACGCCATGAAGCACCAGCATGACAATCTGCTCGCGAGCTTGCGCGAGTGCTTCTGGCGAGGAAAAATCCCGCTCTGGAAAGTTTATCTGGTAGCGAGGGATAGAGAGCGCGTGAAAGACACACATATTCAGCACATGCGCGACCAGCAGTACAGGATCAATCTCTGGTCGAACGATTCCTTGCTCGCGCGCCTTTTCCAGGAAGCTACTGACAGCTTTGAACTTGCTGCGGAAGCAGTAAGGCCCTTCTGGCAGCGATATGGCCCTGTAGGCGTTCCAGCCTTCCGCCATCTCCCAGGCCAGAATGCGCATGCTTCGCGGATTGCTGATCTGATAATTGAAGTACTCACGGATGACCGTCGCCAGGAACTCACGAAACTGTTCGGTGTCGATAGTTTCACGGTCCTGCATATTGTTCAGCATAATCAGGATGAGATCATCTTCCATATGTTCTTTGCAGCTATGCACCACGGCCCGGTACAGCCCCAGTTTGTCCTCAAAGTATTGGAAGATGAGGCTCTTATTGTAACCTGCCGCCTCGGCTACCGCGTCTACGCGGGCCGCGCCAAATCCATTGTGCGCGAAGATCTCTTTCGCAGCTTCCAGGATGGCTGCCTTTGCCACCTGCGAATCCCGTTCACGCTTTGGTTTCTGTGCCATGAAATGCGCTCTCCCTATTACTAACTAACCAGATAGTTAGAATATACACGCGTTTCTATGCGTTGTCAACAGCTAACCAACTGGTTAGTTGTGAATGTGATTTGGAGAAACGTTGGGGAGATGACAAGGTCAGAGGTCCCATGCATCTCATGCAGGGGCTTGCCCCTAAGTGCACTCAAGCAACTTTTTTGGCATTGAAGGCCTTTGATAAGCAGACTTCATTTCCCAAAACATTGCTTGACTGTACTTAGTGTAGGTTCAAGTAACCATCTGTGCAATGAAGAGAAGAGATGAGATGATATCAGGGAGTCACGGTATTGAAGATAATATGCCAAAAGAAGTCCGAATATCGTGACTGCCTGACCGACCATTGCAACAAAGGCACGACCGAATACGTCTCCTAAGAGGAATATCTTCTTCACGTAATGACCATAATCAAGGGAGACATCATGATGAGGGTACCACTGCACCTTTTCCCGCTTGCTTTGATAGCGATACTCTGCGCCTTGCTCTTTACAGCCTGTGATCCAAAACCATTGGTGAACCTGCGTAGCAGCGCCGATTTGACCAAACTCCAGATCGAAATATTTGAAAATGGAAAGGCATCTCCAGAGACGCTGTATGTCATCAAACAGGAGACCGCACAACAACTCTACAAGGCCGCGCTGGCCTCTCCACAACTGGCGCCAGGACGAGCCTGTCCAACCATAGGTGGCCCTGGATATCAACTGGTTTTCTGGGCAGGTGCGCAAAGGGCCGAGACCGTCATAGCTGACCGGAGTGGCTGCGAAGATCTCTTTTTGCGCGGCGGCGATTTGCGCCAGGCCAACCAGGATTTCTGGTCACTCCTCGATCAGGCCATCACCAGCGCTCCTCACGTCACACATCCTGATCACCTGGAGATTGTACGGTACCAGGGCAACGTCCAGGTGCCGCTCTACGGGAAGATCACATCAACCAGACAGGTACAAAGGCTCTTCACATATTTCTCTGCCTTCCTCTCTACTCCACCGTCCACAACCGGATTCTGCGGAGATCAGGCCCCCACCTACGATGACCTCTTCTTCTACGAGGGTGAGGTCCTCCTGCGCGCCCAGGTTTTTCGCGGTGACTGCTCACAACTCAGAATGGCAGGAAAGACAACCTTTCCTGCCTTGCACCTGACCGAGCAATTCCAGCAGCAGTTGGACCAGGAGCTTTCCAGCATGACGTTCGCGCCGGTCAGGCCCGACAAATTGGAAATCAAGCACGCTCCTACTAGCATACAGCCAGGCTCTGGGCCGGATTTCCGCATCTCTATAGACCAGAGCACAATTCAGAAACTGTATCGCACTGCTTATAACTTGCTCCCCTGGCCCTCCAACAAGGATTCCAGCTGTAACTCGCAGGGAACGGCAGGCAGCTATGATATGTTGACCTTTTCCCAGGAGGATGCCTGGCTCGTATCTGCCACCGCTTTTTCAGGTTGCCCCACCGTGTCATTCAACAGAGCAGGCATCGAGGGAGGATACATGAGCCAAGCAACGCAGGAATTCTGGGATCTGGTTCACCAGGTTGAAAAAGGCTGAACCAGTCACATTGCTCATCTCTGCATAGATGGGAAAGTCGCCTCACTCTCTGAGAGGGCGGGATCTTGACGTGATGTGGAGTGATTGCCCTCGCTGAGAGCATGCATAGCGTCTTCCCTGCAGCGCGAGAGAAACAGAGGTCTATCAAGAAGCGAATAACGAGCAGACGTTCCATCGGCATGAAGAGCTGGCAGATGAGCGTGTGATACAGAGAAATCGACAGTGAGCAGGTGTTGTGCCCAACGATAGGCTGCGTTCTCCAGGTCCGCGGAGACGCTTTGGCCCATAGTAAACAGATCGCCGAACCGAAATGAGGACATGAAAGTCCCCATCTATGTCAGAGCCTTGAGTCCGGCCGAACAAGCAGGGATCGAAGCTGGGCTGCGCTCCTCAGATGCCTTTACCCTGCGCCGAAGTCAGATTCTGCTCGCATCCAGTCGAAAGCAACGCCCATCGGAAATCGCCCGCAATCTGGGCTGTGCAACGCAGACCGTGCGCAATACGATCCACGCGTTTGAGCGGAAGGGCTTAGTGCAGGTTCAAGTGACCACCTGTGCGAGATAGTCAATTAGGTAGGATTAATTTTCATACTTTTTACCTACCTGGATGATGCGACAGTGGGGATTTTTACATAACCCCCCGAAACGGTGCACTCGGCTTTGACCAGGCACCGTTTCGGGGGGTTATGTAAAAATCCCCTTATTCTGAGAAGAGTTTCAATTGGCGTGTCATCGTCTTCTTGCGCTTCTTTAAGCGTATGTTTTACCCGCGGTAATCTAGTGACCCCACATTGGTGTCGTATCCCACTTTGCTAAAGGTTCCAATATAGATCACGCGCCTGGCGTTATCCAGCCCTTGCAGCGCCTCCAGCGGTC
This sequence comes from Ktedonobacter racemifer DSM 44963, assembly GCF_000178855.1. GTDB lineage: Bacteria > Chloroflexota > Ktedonobacteria > Ktedonobacterales > Ktedonobacteraceae > Ktedonobacter > Ktedonobacter racemifer. Next base: position 1,696,289 of record NZ_ADVG01000003.1, read on the forward strand.
GTCCACTAAAGCGATACTCACTATCATAATCATCCTCGATGATCCAGGCTTGGGTCTCTCTCGCCCATTCCAACAGCGCGAGCCGTCGGCTGAGACTCATGGTGACTCCTGTCGGGAACTGATGCGAAGGGGTAACGATGGCCAGCCGTGCCTTTGGGCAAAGCTGTCGTCCGCTTTCAACATCGATCCCCTCCCGATCCACTGGCACGGGGACCAGTTTTGCCCCGGCGACCAGCAGTGCTCCACGTGCTCCTTCATACCCAGGATCTTCGACCCAGGCCAGATCACCAGGATCAAGCAAGACGCGCGCGACCAGGTCGAGTGCTCCCTGTGCTCCAGCGGTGAGGATGATCTGTTCGGGCGAGCAGTGGACGCCGCGTGTAATACCGATGTGCGTGGCGCGCATGTTTTGCTACCAATCTGGCCCAGACCTCGTACGGAAAGGCTGCCACATCTGGCTGGCCGGAGCAGAACACGCTTGTGCTTCGGTTGGCCCGGTCGGTAAAGAATTCTTCTGAAGAAGACCCCTTGATGAGCAATTGGCCGCGCGGGCAAGCACTGCTTGAGGCGTTTCTGAGCTATCCGTTGTGTGCTGATCTCCTATAAACGACTGCTCTGATTGCAGATGGGCGACCCGCGTACCATCTCCCACCCTGCTCTCAATATATCCTTCCAGTAGCAACATCTCGTAGGCAAGAGCGGTGGTGTTGCGTGATACCCCCAGTTCACTCGAAAGCACGCGCGTCGAAGGCAGGCGCGTACCGGCCTCTAATTGTCCTGTGAGAATCTCCGAGCGCAATCGCTCGTAAAGCTGTTTGTACAACGAAATTGACGCGTTCTGGTCAAGAGCGATTTCTGGCCTTTTGCCAGGTATTGCTCTTTTAGACATACTGTATCTGCTCTCCTTAAAGCCCCTGTATGAATCAAAATCTTTCTTAAATGGCCCCTTTCGTCTACCTGAAAATGGCCCTTTTAACAGGTCCTTTATCAGAGTATACTTCTTGGTGTCAGTAAAAGACAAGAGCACGAACGCTGCATTGCAGAAAGGAGACCATCATGTCTGGGGACACCACCCAGCCCCAAAATGGTCATTTAGAGAGGAGAGAAAACCGTGATAGACAAAGGACAACGCATACAAGCGATCGCCATTACCGCCTTTGGCGGCCCTGATCAACTCAAGCTTGTGGATCTGCCTGTGCCACCCTGTGGTCCAGAGCAGGTCCTCATCAGCGTCCAGGCAGCCGGCGTCGGGATGTGGGATGTGAAAGTGCGGCAAGGAAGCGTCGTATTAGAAGGGCAACAGTTTCCGCTCGTGCTTGGTTGGGAATCAGCAGGGATCATTGCAAAGGTGGGAGAGGCAGTCACGGGATGGGATGTGGGAACCCACGTGATCTGCACGACATACCAGGTCGGCATTGGTCATTATGCTTCTGCCGTGGCTGTCCCTGCGAATCTTGTCGCTCCAATGCCCTCCTCGCTCGATGCCCTGCACGCAGCTGCCCTTCCCGTCAACGGGCTGACCGCTTACCAGGCGATTTTCGAACTGCTGAAGATCCAACCGGGAGAAACGCTCTTGATTACCGGCGCGGCGGGAGGAACCGGCACGTTTGCTGTCCAACTGGCTGCGCGCGTCGGAGCACACGTCATGGTCACTGCAAGGAGCGAGCACCACCCGTACCTTCAGCAACTGGGAGCGAGCGAACTCATTGATTATACGCAAACGGACTTCGCGGAGGCTGTCCACGCGGCTCATCCTGAGGGCATCGATGCGGTCCTGGACTGCGTTGGGGGAGAGACAGCGGCAAGAAGCATGCAGGTGGTACGCGAGAGGGGGCGGCTCGTCACCATTGTCGACCTTGAGCAGGTGACACCCACCCGTCATATTGACACGCATGTACTCTACTTCCGCCCTGATGGGCGACAATTGGCCGAACTGACGAAGCTGGTGGACCATGGTCAGTTGACGGTTCACCTAGATCAGGTGTTTCCCCTCGTAATGGCCAAGCAAGCTCATGAGCGACTGGAGACGCGGCACCATCAAGGAAAAATCGTGCTCAATGTACCAGGATGAAGACTCTCTATGGTCAAGTCCTAAAAAACCATGAGGAGGTATTGTCAGCTCAAGGACAATTGTTGAGTTTATTGCCAGAAATTCTGGAGAAAAGTGGGCGCCGGCTCAAAATCTTCTCGGAAGAAAGCCCTCTGAAAGACCTCAAATGAAGGTTCAGTGGTGAAAGCTCATCAAGAGAAAAATGTAAGTTGACAATACCCTCTAGAAGAATGAGGAAGAACAAGGAGACATGTAAGAGATGAAAGCTATTCGCCTATATGGTCAGAGCGGACCCGATCAATTTGTGTTCGAAGATGCACCGCAACCTCAGCCAGGAGTGGGAGAAGTCCTGATTCGTGTCCATGCGACAAGTGTGATGTGGCAGGAACCTACCTGGTCGGAAACCTGGAAAACACCGGCTGGTATCGAACGTCAGCATCCAATACCAGGTCATGATGTTTCTGGCGAGGTCGTTGAAGTGGGGTCCGGCGTCACTGGTATAGCCGTAGGAGAGGCTATCTATGCGCTCACCGAATTTTGGCTGGATGGCGCGGCTGCGGAGTACACTGTCGCACGCGCGACTGATGTGGCGCCCAAGCCACGAACCCTTGGGCACATACAGGCAGCCGGAGTTCCTCTGGTTGGACTGACAGCCTGGCAAGCGCTTTTTGAACACGCAGGGCTTACCAGTGGGCAATCTCTTCTCATTCATGGTGCCGCTGGTGGCGTGGGAAGCATGGCGGTTCAAATGGCAAAGTGGGCTGGTGCCACTGTGATCGCGACAGCCTCTGCACGCAATCATGAATTCCTACGCACGTTGGGAGCCGATGAGATCATTGATTATACCACCACGCGTTTCGAGGATGTGGTGCGTGATGTTGATATGGTGCTTGATACCATAGGCGGTGAGACAGTAGCTCGCTCCTGGTGCGTCGTAAAGAAGGGCGGACTGCTCCTGAGTGTGTTTAGCCCCCCATCCCAAGAGCAGGCTGCCGCCTTTGGTGTGCGTGCGTTCTTTTTTGTCGTCAAGCCCAATCGAGAACAGCTCATACACATCGGGAACCTGATAGATACAGGCCAGCTCCGGCCAATCACCGAGCGGGTCTTCCCTCTCTCAGAGGCATCCCAGGCGTTTGAGCAGGCCCTACAAGGGCACACGCGCGGAAAAATCATTTTGCGCGTAGAGGACGAGGAAAGGAGGAGATGACCATGATTCTTGTGACAGGCACAACGAGTGCTGTGGGGAATGCCGTCCTGAAAGAACTCTTGGCACGGAAGATCCCAGTGCGTGCCTTCGTGCGTAAACCATCTGTTGCTGTAAAGCTGGAGGCGCAGGGCGTAGAAACATTTTTAGGAGATATGACAGAGCGAGAAAGCGTCCATAAAGCGCTTCAGGGAATCGAGCGCGTCTATCTTATTTCCCCCGTCACTGCGTATCTCTTGGCGACCGAGCAGCTATGGGCTGAGGAAGCCAGAAAAGCTGGTGTACACTACCTCGTCAAACAGGAATAAGTGCCACTCTGATGGCCGACATCATCGATAACCACGGTGTAGTGCTTTTCGTCAGCCCAGTCGATGCCTGCGTACCACATGGGCAGGTTCCTCCTCGAGCAACATGTCGCCTTTCGGACCCGACAGTTCCTATGAGCAAGCATACCCTTGCTCAAGCCCTCTCGACAGAAGGGCTTGAAAGTAGTTTAACGTAGAAGGGGGTTCCGCGTCTTCTCACATTTCTCAATGCTGTTTCGAGATATCAGAGCAGGTACGCATCTTCGCCACCAGGGATGGGGACACGTGAAAGGGAGATTGACCACACTATGTCGAATACCAAGCCGACCAAGCGTCTCACGCCTGCGTCGAGTGAGACGCTCCTCACGCTTCTTGAGACGCTTCCTGGGGCCTTGTTTGTCGTCGATGATGCCGCAAAGATTGTGTATGCCAATGCCAGCGCGCAGACCATCACCGGAGCCACACGAGAGGACGTCTTGGGCAAGCCATTGTGGCGCGGCGCTCCCCAGTTGGTGAGCACCGCACTCTACCAGGCCGTCCAGCAGACCAGACAGACCCAGGCACCTAGCGAAGTGGAGTATGTGTCTCCCGTGACTCGAACCTGGCTGCACGTGCAGCTCTCTCCCACGGTTGGGGGGCTGATGGTGCAGGTCCACCAGGGCAGAGCCGCAGCCCGACGAGAGGCGCCGGTTCCCCAGGACGAGCGTCTCTCCATCGAGGACCTGAATGGCTTGTTTAGCAGGATCGGCGTGCTGACCCCCGAGGGGATCGTCCTGGAGATCAATGAGGTTCCCTTGGCGGAAGCGCGCGTCCGACGCGAGGAGGTCATTGGTTACCCGCTCGCCGAAACCCGGTGGTGGTCCTGTTCTCCGACCAGTCAAGAGCAGTTGTGTGCCGCCATCGCGCGAGCCAGCAGGGGAGAAACCGTGCGGTTCGAGGCGGTGGTTCACCTCAGGGAAGGCCTGGACCGTCACCTGGAGGTCGTGATCACTCCCCACAGGGATGCGGATCACCACATCGCGTACCTCATCATCGCCGGCATCGACATCACCGAGCGCAAGCGCGCCGAAGCGGAACTCCATGCCCTCATCGATGCCATCCCCCAGCTGGTCTGGATCACGCGACCCGACGGCTCTCATGACTCGTTTAATCAACGCTGGCGCGACTATACCGGCCTGAGTACCGCAGAGGCCCAGGGGGAGGGATGGATGCAGTGTCTGCATCCGGAGGACCGGTCACGCGTCCGCTCCGCGTGGCAGCACGCCGTCCAGACCGGCGGGGGGTATGAAACGGAACTGCGCCTGCGCCAGGGCACGACTGGGGAGTATCGCTGGTTCTTAGCCCGCGCCATGCCCGCGCGTGGTGAAACCGGCCAGATTCTCAAATGGTTTGGCACCAGCACTGACATCGAGGAGCAGAAACGAGTCGAACAGCAGCTCAAAGAAAGCCAGGAGAGCTTGCGCGTGCTGGCCGAAACGGTGCCACAACAGGTGTGGGTGAGACGACCCGACGGCCTGTACGAATACACGAACCAGCGCTGGCGTGACTACACCGGGTTGACGCTTGAGCACATACAAAACGACCGAAGGGTTCATCTCCAGTTTATCCATCCTGATGATCAGGATGGCCACCTAGTGCACATGCAGCATGCCCTGGACACGGGCGCAATGTTTGAGTACGAACAGCGTCTCAAACAGTGCCAGACTGGGGAGTATCGCTGGTTCTTAAGCCGCGCCATGCCGATGCGCGATGAAGCAGGTCAGATTCTCAAATGGTTTGGCACCAACACCGACATTGAGGAGCAGAAACGGACGGAGGAAGCTTTGCGCCAAAGCCAGGAACGCGTCAACGTCCTGATGAACTCCAGCATTATCGGGATCTTTTTCGCCGAAGATGAGCAGGTTGTGGAAGCGAACGAGACCTATCTGCGTATGACTGGTTATAGCCGGGAAGATTTGTGCGAAGGGCGCATGAACTGGTTGCACATGACGCCTCCAGAGTATCTGGCTCGCACCTTAGAGGCCCAGCAGGAACTTGCCACCCAGCAGTCGTTGACGCCCTATGAGAAAGAGTATGTGTGTAAAGATGGCAGTTGCCTTCCGGTGCTCGTGGGCGGTGTCATCTTAGAGCATCACCCGCTCCAAGCAATCGGCTTTGTGCTGGATAACTCGGCCCGTAAGGAACTCGAACAACGCAAGGATGACTTTATCAGCATGGCCAGCCATGAACTGAGGAACCCGCTCACGGCCTTGAAACTGCACACCACCTTGCTGCACAGGCAACTGGCCAAGCAAGGCCTCCAGGGTTCTGCTCCGGCTCTTTCCAGCATGGAGACCCAGATCAACAAAGTCACCCGGCTCGTAGAAGAGTTGCTGGATGTCTCCAAGATCCAGGCGGGGAGGCTGGAGTACGTCTGGGAGACGGTGGATCTCGATGCGCTGCTGCGGGAGATCACCGACACCGTGCAGCAAACCCATCCCAGCCATCGCATCCTGGTGCGTGGCGCGGTGCAGACCAGCCTGATGGCGGATCGAGACCGACTCGGACAGGTCTTCACCAACCTACTCAGCAATGCCGTCAAGTATTCTCCCAGTGCAGAGGCCGTCGAGATGGATCTCTCCACCTCTGCTGAGACGGTCACGATCCGTGTGCAGGATCACGGCCTGGGCATCCCGCGCGAAAAGCGCGACAAGATTTTTGACCGGTTCTATCGGGTCGCTGATCCCAGGCAGAAGGCGATCCCCGGCCTGGGCATGGGATTGTACATTGTCGCGGAGATTGTGAAACACTATGGGGGGACCATCACCGTCGAAAGCGAACCGGGAAAAGGATCGACCTTTCAGGTGATGCTTCCCCGGAAAAGAACATGAGGAACGCACATGAAGACTTCCCAACAACAGGTATGCAGCGAGGTTGTCATTGTCAAGAGTATTCTCATTGTCGAAGATGATCCCATTCTTGGGAACCTTCTGCTGGAAACGTTCCAGGAGGAGACGACCTATCAAGGCTATCTTGCTTCAAGTGGCGAGAGAGCACTGATGATGCTTTCAACCATCACGCCTGCGTTGTTTCTGCTCGATTACCAACTCCCTGGGATGAATGGGCTGGAACTCGCCGAGCACCTGCGTCGCCGAGAAGGTGGGAAGCACTACCCCATTCTCCTCATGAGCGCCAATTTGCCACAAGGAAATGGTGCCCTGGATCATATCAGAACACTGCAGAAACCCTTTGACCTGGAGGCACTGTTGCAACTGATCGCAGAACTGCTTGCACCATAAGGAGAACTGGAGCAGAAGAAGTATGTATATCCTGGCGAAGCAAGCCAGAGAGAAGTTTTGGCTAAATTCGCCCTCCTTTTTGTATCATTAGCCCCTGGTCGAGCACAAAGACAACGTATATACTATGTTCATACCTTTCAAACAAGAACAGCTCGAGCCAGATAGGTAGCCTCTGTTACAGCTCAATTGAAAAAGGTGCCCGGGGGTGCAAAGGGGCGCCAGCCCCTCGGCATCCAACTTCCCTGCCGCCGCAGCCGGTTTACATCTCTTTCAGATAAAACGAAACGGAACAGTAGGTAGCTTGAAGTTAAGAGAGAGAGGTTGGGATGAGGGATCTTCACCATCAAGGTCTCACCCTGTTTGGCAAACAGAGTGAAGCACGCAACGTAGTGTTTGTCGTCCTCCCGCAAGTCCATTTGCTGGATCTGTCCGGTCCGGCACAGGTTTTTGATACTGCTCGCTGTATGGGCGCCCCCTACACCTTGAGTTATAGCTCGTCTCAGACCCAGCAGATAAGTGCGCAGGGAATAGTCCTGGCTGAGCCCTCGCCCCTGGCTCCTGTCGCAGTAGATGACCTGATCCTTCTAGCAGGGGTGGACTGGGACTTCGCCTCCCACGAGAAACCACTCCTCGATCAGGAGACGCGCGATTGGTTGTCTTCAGCCGCAAAAGCTGGAGCCCATATTGCCTCTGTTTGTACTGGTGCGTTTGCACTTGCAGAGGCAGGGTTGCTTGATGGAAGACGCTGTACGACGCACTGGTCCCAGACCAGCGTACTCCAGGCTCGCTTTCCAAAAGCCAAAGTACTTGAAAATGTGCTGTTTGTCCACGATGGAAGGCTCACCACTAGCGCGGGCATCGCTTCTGGTATTGATATGGCGCTGGGGTTGGTAGAGCAAGATCAAGGGCCGATGTTTGCGGCCCAGGTAGCGCGTCACCTGGTCGTGTATCTGAGGCGCAATGGATCTCAGCCGCAGAGCAGTATCTACCTTGAGTATCGCACGCACCTGCATTCGGGGGTACACCAGGCACAGGATTACCTGATCAACCATATCGCAGAGCACGTGACGCTGGATGAACTGGCAAACATTGCAGGCATCAGCACGCGGGGATTAAATCGAGCCTTTAAGGAGGCCACTGGCCTGACCCCCATTCAGTACCACCAGCGTTTGAGGATTGAGCTTGCTGCCACCTTGTTATCTAACCCGGCGCTTCGTGTCGAGGAGGTCGCATTGCAATGTGGCTTTGAGGATGTAAGGCATTTTCGTCGCTTGTGGCAAAGGCAATTTGGTGCCCCCCCTCTGCAGCGCGGGCATCGCTTCGCATTTCATAGAAGCGTTGAACGGTGACTATACAGCAAGCTAGCATTTGCTTGATATGTTCAGATAAAGGAGCAGAGATAGAATGAAAGCAGCATATATCGCCACTCATAAAGGTGGTCCAGAAGTGATCGAGTATGGGAATATAAAGCAGCCTCAAGTTGGAGCTGGTGAGATTTTACTTCAAGTGCATGCTGTTGGTATTTCTCCGCAGGAGCTTGAATGGGTTCCAACGTGGAAGACTGCCGATGGGCAAGAGCGTGCGAAGCCAATCATCATGGGTCATGAGATTTCTGGCTCAGTTGTTGAATTAGGTGAGGGTGTCACAACATTTAATGTAGGTGACGACGTCTATGGACTGAGCAGTTTCTGGAGAAATGGCGCCCAGGCTGAATATACCATTGTCGAACCAGCTGAAATTGCCCAGAAGCCTCGTCGTAGTAGCCACATTGAGGCGGCGACGTTACCACTTTCGGCACTGACTGCCTGGCAAGCATTCTTTGAGCAGGGGTTGCTGAAGCGGGGACAGAAAGTCTTGATTCAAGGAGCTGCTGGTGGTGTAGGAAACTATGCTGTGCAGATCGCGCATTGGGCTGGCGCGCAGGTGATCGCAGTCGCATCGGCACGGCAGCATGAGTTTTTGCGTGAACTTGGTGCAGATCAGCTTATTGATTACACAACGATGCGTTTTGAAGATGTTGTCAACGATGTTGACTTTGTGTTGGATACCATTGGTGACGATACACAGAAACGGTCATTTAAGGTACTGAAAAAAGGCGGTATCCTGGTTGGTATTGCTGGCGAGCAGGAGAATAGGATCTTTGAGTGGGCGAAGCAATATGAACGGGATGCGAAGTGGTTTATTGTTCGCCCTAACTATGAGCAACTAGCACGCATTGCCGAGTTAGTTGATGAAGGTCATATGAAATCTGTTGTGAATAGCGTCTATCCATTAGCTGAAACGCGTCAGGCATATGAGCATAGTTTGAGTGGTCATATGCCTGGCAAAGTTGTCATCCAGGTGGTGGAGTAGCTTTATAAGAATGCCCTGAAAAGTGAGTACCCTTGGTGTAAAAACGATAATTAAATGAGGGGATTTTGTGATAACTAATTGCTGGCTGCTTGTCCTCAATCAAACGTTGTTAAAAACAGCCAGGCAGCAATTAATGGCATGAAATTACCTCATTTAATTATCATATTTACACTGGGGATCGCCCTCTGGGGTCACTAGATTACCGCGGGTAAAACATACGCTAAGAACGGATGAGTTATCGATGCCCATTGACACGGAGAGGGCGGAGCTGTCCGCTCGGAGGAATCTGTCTGGGATTCCACTGGAAGTCTCCAGTGAGATTGATGTGTTCCTATCCGAGCGGGGAGAGATGCTGCAGATGATCGTCGTTGATGATGACCCCGTCGCGCTTCAACTGCTCTACGGCGGCGGCGAGGTACACGGTATTCCACAAGATAATCGCCGCGACCGCTAAATTGAGACCACTGGCGCGATACTGCTGATCCTGGTAGGATCGATCCCGGAGCTCTCCCAGTTGGTGGTGACAAACCGCACGCGCGAGGGCGTTGCGCGCTTCCCCTTTGTTGAGTCCTACCTGCACGCGTCGGCGCAATGGCGGGCTCTGAACCCATTTCAGAGCGAAGATACTGTCCAAACTCGCGCAGCGCCCACGCCGGCCCATTTTGTCGAGGATAGGATGCGAGCTTGTTCAGGATCAGGGAGGCGGTGACCGTTCCCTTGCGCAGGGAACTGGTGAGGCGGAGCAGATCATCCCAGTGTGCCTCGATTTGCTTCACATTGATGGTGCCGCCCAGCAAGGGTTGCAGGGTTGGATAACACTCCGGTTTGTCAAACGTAAAGATCAGTTTTCCTCCCAAATCCCGAATGCGTGGGGCAAACTCGAAGCCCAGGAGGCGCATAATTCCAAAAACCTGGTCCGTATAACCCCAGGTATCTGAATAGTGTTCGCGGATGGCTAAGTCGGTTTCATGATAGAGCAGTCCATCCACCATATGCGGCGCGTCACGAGCGGTGGCGCTAATGACCTTCACGCGATAGGGGCCGTATTGATCGGACAGATGGGTGTAAAAACTCACCCCCGGCTCAGTCCCATAGCGTAGATTCACGGTGGCACCAGGGGTGCGCCTGCCGCTTACTTTAAAGCGCTGCCCATCGGAGGAAGACGTTGTCCCATCGCCCCAATACGCCGCGAACGGATGCTGGTGTTGAAAGTTCACGACTTCTGCTAACGCCTTGGTGTAGGTCTCATCACGCATGCACCAGTCCTCAACCCAACTGATCCGAGCAAACGTCATCCCCACGCACGCCTCGGCCATTTTCGCTGGCCCCAGGTTGAGTGCTTCGCCCAGGAGCGCCGCGAGCAGCGCGGTCTGGTCTTTGGCCGGCTCTCCCGTTTGCAAATGCGTAAAATGGCGCAAGAACGGTGTCCAGGCATCCACTTCCAGGAGGAGATCTGGCAGTTTGATCTGCGGGAGCAGATCGTACGCCTGCCGCGCCAGTCCTTCCACTTCATCAGGCACGGCTTTGGACAGGGGGGTGATCACCAGTTTGTCCTTGGGGATTTTTACATAACCCCCCGAAACGGTGCACTCGGCTTTGACCAGGCACTGTTTCGGGGGGTTATGTAAAAATCCCCATACGCACCAACTTAAGAACGGCTGAGGCAAAAAGACGCTCCATCTGCGATGCTAAGAACAAGAAAAACGTGATAATCATCTCAGAAGGAGCAGTGACATGGAAAAGGTATCACCGATTGAGCTATCGCTGAAACAGATATTGGAAGAGCGAGCCAAGGTGTTGGCTTGCGAAACAGGGTGTATTAAACGGCAGAGAAAATTCAGCGGAGCCGATCTGGTTCAGACGTTCGTCTTCGGCTGGCTGACCCATCCCGATGCGAGTTTGGAAACGCTGGCCTCGATGGCGAGCATCCGAGAAGTGGAGGTGAGCGATACAGCCGTCCACAAGCGCTTCACGGAGTCTTGTGCTCGGTTCGCGGCTATCGGTGCTCGAAGAAATGGTCACGGTATTGGTGTGTGCTGAACAGCCAGTGCCACTCGAATTATTGCACCGTTTCAAGAGCGTGGTGCTTGAAGATAGCAGCAGTATTACTCTGCCAAAGGAATTGGCGGACTGTTGGGCAGGCAGCGGTGGAGGCTCGGGAGGAGGAGAGGCAGCTGTCAAACTGCATGTGCGCTGGAACCTGACACGTGGTCAGATCTCAGGTCCTTGCTTGACCGATGGACGGGTGTCCGATCAATGCAGTCCTTTCCATGAGGCGTCCCTGCCCACCGGAAGCTTGTACATCGCTGATCTGGGCTATTTTGATATCGAGGCAGCCATGAAGCGTCGGCAAGCCGGGAGCTTCACCCTCACGCGAGCGCGAACGAACACGGCCTTCTTCACTGAGCAAGGTCGGCGCTTGCGCTTGCAGGCCGTTTTGCCTCCACGAGTGGGACAAACCAAAGAGCTGCATGTGCTGGTTGGGAAGCAGCAGCGGTATCCGATGCGGCTGTTAATGGTTCGTGTGCCTAAAGACGTTGCCGAGCAGCGACGCCAGAATCTGCTCAAGGATGCGTCGCGACGCGCACAGCCAGCATCCGCGCGTGCTCTGGCATTGGCGGATTGGACGATCCTGTTAACCGATGTCCCATCCAAACGCTTGCGGCTGGGGGAAGCGTTGGTGCTCCTACGAGAACGCTGGCAAATCGAATGGCTTTTCAAGCTTTGGAAGCAATACGGGCACATTGATGAGTGGCGCACGACACACTCCTGGCGGGTGTTGTGCGAACTGTATGCCAAGCTGATCGGCATGCTGATTCAACACTGGCTCATCGTCCTGCTGGCCTGGCAGAATGCGCAGCGCAGCTTGGTTAAACTGGCCCAGGTGATACGCGATACGGCTTGGACGCTGATGGAAGCTCTGGCTGGTCAGCGCGAGTTCGCGGCGGCCTTGCGCTCGATTGCGCAACGCATGCGTGCCGGATGCTCCATGAACACCCGGCACACACATCCGAATGCGGCCCAACTCCTCAAAGATGGGTTAAACTGGTCCATTGGTCCTTAAGTTGGTGCGTATGGGGGGTTATGTAAAAATCCCCACAGTAAATTGGGTGCGCATCAGCACACCTTTTGAGGCGAAACTGACAAAATAAGTGCGAAGAGTCGAAATTGACCATCCAGAACCTGAAGTGGTACATAAGCCGAATGTTCGTCCATTTTTTTGTCCAAGGGTGAGCCATTTATTCGAAGGTTGAGCTAAAAATCAGAATTTTCGAGGACAAAGGTACAAATCTTAGCTTCCCTCACGAGCAAATCACGCTCACTACTACCGTAATTTCAGCTTTTACCTATTCGTTCCAAGCGGTTTCTCAGATGTGTTTAGCAGAAAACAAGCCAGAAATGAAGATGCGAATGATCATATTTGGCATATTTCATGGTATTTATGGTGGTTAAAAGCTCTGTTGTTCGAACCTTCAAAAAGTGGCTCACCTTTGGGCCAAAAAATGGACGAACATTCGGCTTATGTATCATGAAGGAATGGCTCCAAAGGCGGATTGAAGCACTCATCAGGTGTAAATTCACGAGCCTGATGATCGGGAAATTCCCAACCTATCAAGGAGAATAGCATGAGGCCGCTTTCCGTATGAACGGACCGGAAGACAACACGAAGCGCTTCGCATTGTCTTCCGGTCCGTTCATACGGAAAGCGGCCATTACTCATGACAATGGCCCTCAGCCTCACATCAGTTGTTGAAGTAGTGCTCTTCGATGTCTGGGAGAAGTCGCGGGCGCACAGGCTGCCATCCCAAGAGTTCCCAGGTCTGTGCACTCAACCTCGGCATGTCGAGCCTCGCCGAGATGTCGGTCGCCGCCACGGTGCCGAGAAAAGAGCCGAAGTGGGCGTCTGCCTCTTCACGGGAAATGCTGACCACCGGCAGGTTCAGGTGGCGACCGATGACGTCGGCGATGTCGCGGAATGGCACACCCTCGTCGCCGGCCCCGTAAAGCCGTGACCCCGCTGGGGCGACTTCCAGTGCCAGGCGGAACAGGCATGCCGCATCGAGGCGATGGATAGCAGGCCAACAGTTGGACCCGTCGCCGACGTAGGCAGAGACGCCTTTCATGCGGGCGATGTTGATTAGCATCGGTACGAAGCCCTTGTCGCCCTCGCCGTGCACGGATGGAGAGAGAGAGATGACCGATGCTCGCACTCCAGCCAGTGTGAGCACCGCGTTATTCGATGCCTCCCCGTTCAGGTGAGCGGTGGTCACGAACGGCTTGCCGGAGCCTTCGAGCGCCGCTCCCATCGTCTCGACGGCACGCAGATCGGTGGTGAGCGCGGCTGCGAAGTCCGAGAAGTCGTGCTGAAACGCCAGGTGAATGACGCCGTCCGCAGCGGCGGCACCGAGGCGCAGGCTGTCGAGGTCGTCAAGGGCACCACGGTGCACCTCGGCCCCAACTTCCTTCAGGACTGCGGCACCAGTGTCTGAGCGGGTAAGGCCGACAACCGTATGACCGGCACCGATGAGTTCGCGGACGACGGCGGAACCGATAAATCCTGTTGCTCCTGTGACGAAAACACGCATAAGAAAGTTCTCCTTCTACTGGTAAGATCAAGCGTGAGTGTGATAAAATGAGGCTACCTCCCTATAGTAACGGAGGAACCCTCACTTTGTCAAGGACTAATATTCCTGGGAGCAAGGAGTTGCATGAAATGAACGAGCCACCACAAGCCAACCGCCCAATGCGAGCTGATGCCCAGCGCAACTACGCCAGCCTGCTGAAAACGGCGCGAGTCGCGGTCACGGAGCGCGGCGCTGACATCGTCCTCGAGGACATTGCCAGGTCGGCTGGGGTCGCGATCGGAACGCTGTACCGCCACTTCCCCACGCGTCAGGATCTCCTTGAGGCCGTGTTCCTGGATGAGACCAATGAATTGAGGGCGTGCGCTGGAGAATTCGCAAGCGCTCCGGTTCCCTTAGACGCCCTGATCAGCTGGCTTCGTCTCCAGATGGACTTTGCGGCTCGAGGGCGGAGCATGGGAGCAGCCATCATGGCTGCCAAGCACGTTCCGGGAACGAGAATCTATGACGCGAACAAAGCTATGCACGAGGCGGGAGAAGTACTCTTGCTCCGCGCCCAGGCCGCAGAACAAATCCGAACGGATGTCCATATTCTCGACGTGATACGACTCGTCTACGGAATCGCCCTGGTGAATGAACATGCGTCCGACCCTGATGGGGCCAACCGCATGCTCGATCTCGTCATCGCCGGAATCAGAACAAAGCCGAGTCGGGACTGAAAGATGGTGTGTCACCTCTCTGCTAGGAGTCGATCCTATTGACGGCGGCGTGCGCCAGTTGCGCATGTGCACCGGCTTCGCTGGGAAGTCGAAAGGCAATCTTGGGGGAGGGCCAACATTGTAGCGTTCTCTCAACGAGCATGGAGGCCCAGTACTAGCGAAGCTGACACAGACCGCAAAGGAGATGGGAATAGTTGGGAAATGTCCAACACATGCTGGAACCACAAGATATACCCTGCGCTGCCCTCACCCATTTCCAAAAATGGTGCGAAACAATCCGCCTCTGGGGCTGCTTTTCTCGATTCTCCATCGTCAATTTCCATGTTTCGCGCTGATGCGGGTCAGTTTCGCCTCAAAAGGTGTGCTGATGCGCACCCAATTTACTACCTGCTTTTGATGAGTCTCTTTGGTTTTTTCTCATCCTAGCAGATTACGCGGTCTTGCCGTTCCTTTTTCACCCTCTTTCCTCAAAAAATCTATACCTGAAAGGGAGTGCTCCCACCCGCGCAAAGGGTGCGCATCAAGAAGCTCTGTGGGCATGACAGCCCTTCTCAAGCTGACGGAACGAATGAGAGCGATGTCCTCTCAACTCAGAACGCCCCGTGAAGTAAATTATGCCACTTTCATTTTGAAGCATATGTGGGCCTCTATTTGCCACTGTATGGGTAAATTTGCACCTTCTCCTATAATTGACATCCTCCCCATGGCTAAAAGCCAGGGGATTCTTAGAGTCACCTCTAGGGTTTCCTGCTTCGCTGAGTCTTGCCAGAACGAGACGAAACCCGTCCTGGTCTTATGGACTCTCCACAGGCGAGGACCGTGAGCCCCACGGTCACAATATTCTTGGCAGCGTTGATATCGCGGTCATGATGGACACCACATTCAGGACAATCCCATTGGCGGATATCAAGCGGTAAGGAGGTGAGAATATGACCACACTCGAAACACCGTTTACTGGAGGGATACCACTTGTCGATCTTGACAAGGTTTCGACCATACCAGTCTGCCTTGTATTCGAGCTGAGACACAAACTCACTCCATCCCACATCGCTGATCGCTTTGCTCAGGGTTGGGTGCTTGACCATATTTTTGACCTGCAAACTCTCCACGCACATCGTTTGGTTTTCACGAATCAGGCGGGTAGAGAGCTTGTGCAGGCGCGTCACGGCGACGATCAGCGATACGAGCATGAATGCGTGCGACCTTGAGACGCGCCTTGTCTCGATTTTTCGAGCCCTTTTTCTTCTTGGCATGGCGGCGTTGAGCTTTCGCCAGTTTCTTTTCGTCCTTGTGAAAGAATCTGGGATTGCCTACCACTTCACCCGTCGAGAGAACCACAAAGGACTTCAAGCCAAGATCAGCACCAATCGCCTTCTCATTGCAAGGCAGATGGGCAATTTCCTCTTCCACAAGGAGACTGATGAAGTAGCGATCAGCGCAATCTTTGGTGATAGTGACGCTCGAAGGAATGGCCTCGTTTGGCAGAGGACGCGACCACACGATCTGGAGAGGCTCGCTCATCTTGGCAAGCGTAAGAGAGCCATTGCGCCAGGTGAAAGCATTGGCTGTATACGTGGCGGATTGGGTATTTCGCTTTTTGTGGAAGGTCGGGTATTTGGCACGTCCTTCAAAGAAGTTGAGAAACGCTTTGTCCAGGTGGCGAAGAGCCTGCTGCAAGGGCACACTAGAAACGGCGTTCAACCAGTGTGTCTCTTCTTGCTTTTTCAAGTCAGTCAACAGGAGACTCAACTCTTTGTAATAGAGTCGCTGATGGTCGTTGTAATAGGCATCGGTTTTCTTGCGCAAGGCCCAGTTATAGACGAAGCGACCAGCACCCAAAGGTTTGAGCAAGGATCTGCTGTTGTTCTGGCGTGGGATATACGCGGTACTTGAAAGCGCGTTTCTGTTTCATAGGTTACATCATAGCAGTTACGGCGTAAAAATGCAACGATTTGCACTGCCCTATCCACCCCAAGAAAGGAGCGCGCCATTCATCCCCATGTTTGCGCAACAGGGGTCTTCTGGCGCGGTTAGATAAATAAGAGAACAAGAGCTCGTTCGTCTTCTCCTTCGTCAACTACACCAAACTGGGTCAGCTTCAGAAGCCCTTTCCGCAACCTTTCCCCTTTTTACATCTGTGCTCGCTTGCTTCGTCACGATGAGGGGAAACCGGGAGACGAGGAAAGAAAACACTACACAAGTTGACAATACCAACTTTGACTCAGCAGCCCGTTTTTGTTGTGCTTTTGACGAATTGCGGAACGATCTCTGTCCTCGCTCTCTCTGGCAAAACCACTCTTACTCTTCAAGTAAAGATGATCGTTCCATCGTTCCTCAATCGAATTGCTGCTTTAAAAGAGGCGATACGAGCAATCTCCTGGCGAGAGACAGCAGTCCCTTAGCAGGCGCTGTTCCCTGATGAGTTTTTGTGTCCTCAGTCCTGACACTACCGGCGGCCTCTGCTTACCAGGGCAAATGAAACTCCGAAATGGCCGGCACCGCAACGACCAGCACTGAAAGAAAGGCTTCTATCATCATCAACACCTTCGCTCGTCCTGTAAGAGGAAACATTTCAGTGGGGCTGCGAGCTGTGGCGCCAGTAAATGCCAGGAAAAGGTAATCTATGAAACCTGGTATCCAACCAGTGGGATTGCCGTCTTCCTGCTGTGGAAACAGAAAATCTGCTGCCCGGGAGCCAGACTGATGGCGTTTCATTGGTCCTCCACCGTCGATTTGCCAGTACCATAATCCGAAGATGAGAACATTGGAACACCAGAGGAGAATTGCGGAGCGTAGCAGGACTGTGGCGTATTTGTTTCCTACCACGGTGATGATGAGAAGCATAATCCCACTGGCCAAGCCGAGAGTCAGCACTCCGAGCAGCGTGAGAAGAAGTGGATGCAGCGTTTTGTACGGAAGGCCACGTTCGGTCAAAAGGGTAAAGACGATTGGCAACAGAAAGACCGCTTCGATTGCCAGGAGCAACCAGGCTGGGCCGATCAGCAGTTTGGTGGGAAGAAACGCGTGAAGGACTCCTACCGCAAGCATACTCAGCATTGCTTCCCAGAGAGAAGGCCTATTGAGATGAAATTGATCTGAATGCGGCATGTGGGCCGGATCAGCTGCGGACACTTTCTTTACTCGCGCCATTGGTATTGTCCCTCTTTGCCTCAACCGAGCAAGCTTACGCAGCCCTGTTATTCTTTCGTTCGATTTTAGTATGAGAAAAGGGTGAAAACTGAATCTGGCGCCTACAGGCAATCTGTGCTTGGGTGTAAATCATCGTCTATATGTCTGTGATAGCTGTGATGTGTTTGGCTTCTACAGCCGCCACTAAGCTGGCGTAGTCTCGTTCATTCTGGTCAGCATACGCGCAGGCAAACTCAGCCAGGGCCTGAGCAAAGGAGTCGCTTTTGCCCAGGTAGCCGCTGATCAACGCCGGATCACCAGCGCGCGCATGCGCCCTCGCCAGCGCCCATCCACACAGTTGAGCATAGACGGTGAAACGGGCAAGACTCATGGTGGTCACGTCGCTTGACCATCCCATATCGCGCAGTTGACGTACGTAGTAGTTGACGTCCTCGAACTGGGTCCAGCCCAGGAAGATATCGCTGGCAGCCTGCATGAGTCGTTGTCCATGCACGATACGCTGAGCCGGGTTGGAATACGGGCTGGGGCCAGTATAGGGTTCAAGGGCTGAGGGCCGTGCTTCCTTGATCTGAAGGAAGAGCGGATCGTTTTCCTCTCCTTCCCCCAACAACAGCACGATATAGCAGCGCGTGCCGACACTGGCTACTCCCACCACTTTCCAGGCCAGATCGATGGGCTGGTACCATTGGAGCAACGTTTTTTGCTCTTCCCGGGTCGATTCCAGGTAGCCAGCGACAAATGCCGACAAATGCGTGGAGAGCCGCTCGTTCGGATGATGACCAATCAGCGGAGGATCATCCTTAATGCGCACTTGACCATTCACCACATGTGTAAGTTTGGGAAACGCGCGAATGTTGGTGCGCTGCTGAGCCCGAGAGATTGCGCGGTCAAGTCGAGGAAGAAGGTCACGATCAGCGACCGTACGAAGGAGTTCGACATCCACACGCGCGTACCAGAGATCGATCCGGCGCATCGTACTAAACTCATACATACGCTCATGATATGACGAAACGCAGCTCATAACCGCTTGTCGGCAATCACGCGCGGAAAAGCCATTCTGCCGTCCTGCCACAACAATACTGGTCGCGAGCCGTTTCACGTCCCATTCCCAGGGACCAGAGACAGTCTCGTCAAAGTCATTCACGTCAAAGACGAGGTTGCGCTCAGGCGTCGCATAGATCCCGAAATTGCCCAGATGGGCATCGCCACAAATCTGCGTCGAGATCCCGGTGATGGGCGTGCTCGCTAAATCATGTGCCATCATCGCGGCCGATCCGCGCAAAAAGTTGTAGGGCGAGACGAGCATGCGGCCGTAGCGGATGGGCACAAGTTGCTTCACCCTCGTGCGGTTTGATGCTTCCAGGATACTCAGGGGATCTGGGCGATTGGGAGTGGGCTCCCACCGGGCATGGCTGGAACGAGGGCAATGAGCACGGAGCGCCTTGCCAGCAGCATAGCGTTCCGCGCTGGTTCGTGCATACAGTGTGGATGAAGATCGCAAAACGTTGCTCATTATTCCCTCCTAACCCAGATGAAGCCAGGCCTTCTCGTTTGCATTTTTCCCTTCTTCCGGTGTCCGGAGGAGATCAACGAGGCTATGGAAGAGCCATTGCCACCAGCGCGAGGAGGCCGATGATCATCAGCAGAACCGCCACCAGCACACTCAAGCGCCAGGGCTTCTCGTACGTGGTGGCAGAGCCCTGCTTCAAACGCTTCAGGCTCCATCTACACTGAATGATGGCCCCAAGCAGACCTAACACGCCAAGGATGATGAGGCCGACCGCAACTGAGGTTATAAGATACTCCCTGAGCGTGTCCACGAAATTCCTTGGTCCACCGGTTCTGACAAGATGAAAAGCCTCTCCAAGGGCAAACCCGAAGCCGATCAGCGAAAGAGACGTTTTAATCCAACCCATGAGCGTCTTTTCAATGGCTTCATGGACCTGTTTCGCGGCGTTCTCATCGGATACGTCTGTGCTGATGTGAGATGCTCCCATGACCATGGCCCCCTTCGAGCAATTTGGCTGTCCGTTGCATGCAACAAGTACGTATGCCCCCATCCGATTGATTAAGGAATCAGCGAACGGTGCTCTTCACCCTCCGTAATACTTCTATGATGTAACGGTGTGCAAGCACAGCATGCTTGGTCAGCGTTTCAGCCAATTGGTAATATGAGTGTACCAGACCCGCCAAAAATGCCTATTTTTGAATCTGGCGGAGTGTGGCAGATTGGGCGCGAAGGTGTTGGACTCATCTAGTATGCTTCATGGAGATGCTAAGGTGGGCAGAAGTAGAGTGGCTTTGCGTCTCCTTCTGTCACAGAGAGGAGCATGACTCTACTGCGTCTACGCAGCGTACAAGGAAAGCTCATCCACTTCAGCAGTTGAGTACCATGCTGAGACTAGAGATCTTCACACAAAGGAGCAAAAGACATGGAGACGACAAAGGAGTATCCAAAGCGGAAGGGGCTGAAGTCGGGAGTGAGGACAGAATTTACTGTCATTGGGAACGTCAAGCCAGGCCACCAACAAGCGCTGCGCGAGGCGATCAAGCGGAGAGCTGCCGATCCCCGCCGAAGAGAGGACGCCAAAAAGTTCGGCACAATACACGAAGCCAGGGTGACGCTCATCGACAACGATACGCGGCTCCTGTTTTGCAGCAGCTTCGACGGAACGTGGGATAAGTACATCGATGACTTTGCCGTTGCCGATAACGCCGTCTCGCAATCGTTCGCGGAGTTCTGGTCGCATGTCGAGGGCTACCCGGGCATCACGGACCCGAGCGTCAAGGACTGGTTAACGGCGCACCAATATGAAGCTACCGCTTATGATAGCAGCTATCCCGAGCCCACGGTCAAGCAGATCTGGAAAGCGCTGGAACTGCAGCACGCGTTCCAGCAGGTGCTCGACACCCCTGAGGCTGAGCAGGCGCTGCAGCACCCGGCGTTGAAGCCGCTGCTTGACCAGGCAGCGACGTAAGCGGGAGAGTAGCCCAATCCGATAGCAAGCAATCGCTTCCCAACAACGCCTGGGACAGTGACACCAGGAGAATCAACCATGCTTGAATTCAACGACATTCAGAGCGGCGTGCTCCACCCTCGTCCGACGCCGTATGCCGGAACGTACATCATGCTTCGCATTGACGAGCGCGCCGCCGGCCATCAGTTGCTGAAGCGGCTCACACCCGCGATTGCCTCGGCCACCGATCTGACCAGCCCTGCAGGCGATGCCTGGGTTGCGGTGGCGCTTTCCTATCACGGCCTGAAGGCGTTAGGCGTCCCCCAAGCATCGCTTGAGAGCTTCTCACCGGAGTTCCAACAGGGAATGGCGGCACGGGCCGCGGAACTGGGCGATGTGGGCGAGAGCGCTCCTGAAAAGTGGGAGTGGCCGTTGGGCACCTCCGAGGTCCATCTCGTGATCGCTGCGCTCGCCCCTGATCAGACACGCCTGGCGAAGGTCCTGGAGCCTGCAAGACAGGCCTACCAGCAGATGCCTGGCGTGACGGCGATCTACCAGCAGGACTGCTATCAACTTCCCACGGGGCGCGAACCTTTCGGCTTTCGGGACAGCATCGGCCAACCAGCGATCGAGGGGAGCGGTCTTGCTCCCAGCAATCCCCAGGAAGCTCCGCTCAAGGCGGGAGAGTTTATTTTGGGATATCTCGACGAGTCGGGGAGGTTGCCTCCGCAGCCCCAGCCCGAGGTGCTGGGCCGCAACGGGTCGTATGTGGCCTTGAGAAAACTGCATCAAGATGTCGCCGCGTTCCGCCGATACCTGGCGGCACACACGACCAGCGCGGCGGAGGAAGAATGGCTGGCCGCCAAGATGATGGGTCGCTGGCGCAGCGGCGCGCCCCTCATGCTCTGCCCAGAGCATGATGACCCGGAATTGGGTGCCGATCCGCGACGCAACAACGATTTTCTCTACGCGGACTCCGACCCCAAGGGCCTCAAATGCCCGCTTGGATCGCATGCACGGCGCGTGAACCCGCGTGACCAATTCAAGCACGAAATCACCCAGGTCAATCGCCATCGCTTGATTCGCCGCGGCACCGTCTACGGTCCCCTCCTTCCTGAGGGGGTCCTGGAGGACGACGGAGCCGATCGTGGCATCATTTTCGTCTTCATCGGTGCCTCACTTTCGCGGCAGTTCGAGTTTGTTCAGAGTGAGTGGGTCAATCAGGGTATCTTCATTGGGGCACCTAGTGAGAAAGATCCGATGTGTGGGCCCAATGACGGGGCCGGTATGTTCACCATCCCCAAGCAGCCTATCCGCCAACGCCTCCATGGCTTGCCCCAGTTCGTGACCAACCGCGGCGGGGAATACTTCTTTCTGCCCGGCCTGCGGGCGTTACGGTGGCTGGCGGACGCCGAGTATGTTGCCGAGGGAGGAGGTGGAGCCGAGCGCTAGCCAGAATCCAAACCGGCTCACGACCGTGTTGACACAGATGGAGAGCATGCATGGCCATACTCCTGGCATGGCCAGAGGTCGAAATTGGCGAGAAAGGCAGAGAGTGATGGAGAGAATGGTGGTTTTATTCCGCAGCAACTTCGGCGCCAAGTTAAATCCGGTCAAAGGCTTCTCTACCGCCCTGGCGATGTTCCTGCCCCTGCTTGTCCTGACCATCCTTGGTCAGCGTACGTTTGGTGTCCTGGTCATGACTGGTGCATTGCTTACCTCATTCGGGAACGTCGGCACGTCGTCCCGCACACAGGCATGGTCGCTGGGAATGACCGCAGTCGGCGGCGCGCTCATGATCGCACTGGGTCGGCTCATCGGTGGGCCATGGTGGGTCGAGATCGTGGAGATCTTCCTCGTGGTCTTCCTCAGCGGACTCCTCTCGGTGTATGGTCGGGCCGCGGCTGTCATGGGATTGCTTTTGACGATCACATTCGTGATCTCGCTTGCGAACCGTAGCGGTCCGGCAACAGCGCTACCAGCGGCGGGAGGCTTTCTGCTTGGTGGGGTGATCTTGATGCTGTTCGCGCTCTTGTTTGCATGGCTCCAATCATACCGGAGCAGACTGAGAAACGAAGCGCGACCAAACAGGCCACAACCAAGACGCACCACGCTCACAGCGCAGCTCACGTTGACCTCCCCACTACTGCGCTTGAGCTTGTTGCGTGCAATGGGAGCAGCAGTTGCAGCAGGGAGCGGCTGGATCTTGGGTGGGCCGCCGTTCTATTGGGCAGCCCTCACCGTCATCATCTGCACCCAACAGGATCAGAAGGTCTCGCTGAGGATGGCGTTACAGAATGTCGTTGCGACGTTCCTGGGTGCGCTCCTGGCAGCCGTCTTGATTGGCAGCGTGCAGAACGCTTTGGTGGTAGGGCTGATCGTGGTGGCGAGCACGTTCCTGGCATTCACCGTCAAAGAGCTGAACTACTTCCTGTACCTCTTCTTTTTCACGATCCTGATCCTGCTGCTCATCAGTATCAAGACGTCAGGTCAGTCCCTTGCCGTATGGCGAGTGGTAACCATCCTGGTCGGTGCGGGGATCGTCCTTATGATCACCTTCCTCAGCCAGATGCCCTTCTTTGAGAGGAAGGTCGTTTCACCGTGAAAGGGAGTGGCAGGACATAATCAAAAAGAGGTCTTGAGCGATTGAAAAAGAGAGAAAAGGAGCAATACATGATTGATCCAGCGAAAACTGGTGACCAGCAGGATATATCTCCCGATGCCAGGAAGATGCCGCCCACCTTCGACCCTGCTTATATCCAGGGCGCTGTGAAGCCGTTTTTCCGCAGCACCATCTATCAGGGCGAACGGCCAGTGCTTCCCATGATCGACCTCGCCCTGAGCAAGGAGGCGGCGATGCCAGCTCACCTCGTCGGGATGCTCTACGACAATTGGGAGCTGAATATGGTGGAGGAGGGATTGACGGTCTTCATCCAGGGGTACCAGAAGCGCGGCCCACACAACGAGAGAAAGAAGATCTACTATTCGGCTGTCACGCCGGATCTATATGGTCCGATGTACTCGGACAAGATCAAACACTTCCTCGATGCCCTCTTCGGCGAGCAAAACGAAGGCAAGCCACTGATGCACCAGTACTCCCAGAGATACTTCGACCTGTACTGGGACCTTCACCTTGGCATCACGGGGGACGACATTCCGCCCGAAGTCAGGCAGATCGGCCAGAGCTTCGTGGCTGTCTTCGGCTACCGGTACCCGACCCTGCAGGTCGTCCATGACAACTACATGCGTGTGCGCCAGCTCCGTCACCGTCTCAAGGGCTGGGTTGACCAGCGGGTACAAGATCTGATCGACGGTCATGTGCCCAATCCCGAGAAGACCCTGGTCTACTACTGGATCAAGAACGGCGCGCTGGGGGAGAACTTCAGGAGAAAGGACATCGTCTTCGAGTGCTTCCACAATTTTCTGGCGTTCAGCCAGTGGGGCACGACGCTCTACAACATGATGGACCGACTGGAGGCAACACAGGGGGACCGGGCTGTCCGCTCATGGTTTGAAAAGACGATGAAGCGTGGCCCCGACGAAACGGACAACGCCGCCTTCAGCAGACTTGACCGTTTCGTGATGGAGTTATTCCGGACCATCTCGCCCAACCGCGGCAGCACTTCAGTGCTACCTGCTCAGGAACAAGCTTTTGGCACCGGGTCCACTGGCCTCAGCACCATTATTACGCCTCATCCAGAAACCAGCAGAGACCCTCTTCACTGGAACAATCCGAATGATTTCGACCCGGATCGCTATCAGCAGGCTCCGACGAGTGAACAGAACGACGAGACCAGGTGCAAGCAAGTCGGGTTAGCCCAATGCCCCTTCAGTAGGGAAGCCTTTAGCGTCAAGGACGGTCGACGGGCTTCGATCACCAACAGTGCGTTTGGCGCCGTGTACGCGCGTGACGGCGACCAGACTTATCCAGTGTGCGACGATGCCGGGTATGCGCCATTCGGCTTCGGATACCGCCGTTGCGCGGGCGAGTTCCTCACCATTGGTTTCTTCAAGGATCTCCTGAGAAAGGTGTGGAGCGAAAAGATCGCCTTCATGAGGCTCAACATCGACCCTGCCGAGTTATTACCGGTGGGGCCGGCAACGGTTGTGCCAGATAACATCGGCTTCAAGAGGGCGCATTGACACTCCCCCGGATAAATGAAACGTCGTGCGCCGCTGACGCGGCGCACCACTCCGCATGAAACGCGAATACCAGAGCTTTTTTAGGTGTTTCAGAATATACTCTGTTGGGAAATTTTGTCCAGACAACTCGTCAAGAAAGAGCAAAGGTGAGAAGGTGAGAAAAAAAGTATCACCTTGACTAAAAGGGGGTATAAGGTGAGAAGTGAAGGAGCATGCTCATGTCCATGAAATCGAGGCGTCTAGATGCAGTTCCAGAAACAACGAGCCGAATCGCCCATCGAGCCTTTCCCAAAGGAACTCTCGCGATGATCTTACAGAAAACCGAGCGAGAAAGCCCCGGTCATTGATGCCTGACACTTATACACAAATATGCGATCTTGAGAAAGAACACGGAAGCGATGCGCTGCAGGTGCCTCGTTTTTCCCCACACGAGAGGTGACACACGTTCGGTGAAAACGTCGCTTGTCTCGCCAAGCTGAAAGCACATCATTGTGCATCGAGGGGCGTTTTTTCAACACCTTTCCCTCGCATCATTCTGAGGATCTTCTGCAAACTTTCATATTTGTGTATAAGTGACAGGCATTCATGCCGGGGAGGTCTCAGGAAAACGCCGCCGTTCTACCCCTGGCCCTGTCCACCGCAGCCTGCGGTCTGTTTCAGAAAGACCATCTCGCGCTCCAGTATCCCTGCTCGGCTCCAAACCCCACAGGGATGACGCTTTCTCATCTGGGGGGCTCAACGAGCGTAGGCAGCAATGCCATCCAGCTTGCCGCCGCTGTTGGCTACGAGGTCATCACGACAGCGTCCCCACGAAACTTCAACTACATCAAAAAACTTGGTGCGAGCCAGGTCTTCGACCACAACGATAAGACCGTTGTCGAAGACATCATAGAGGCCTTCAAAGGCAAGACAATCGCCAGGGTCATTCAGCGACCCTTTCGACCATTGCCAGGGGAGCTGTTGGCCTGCGGGGTATCCGCGATGGGGAGGTGGTGTTATAAACGTTCATAAGAAACGATGCCATATATTGCTATATGGAGTCATCTATGGTAGACTTTCTGTATGAAGTTAAGTCAATACGCCAAACAACAAGGCATTAGTTACCGAACGGCGTTTCGTTGGTGGCAAGCTGGGCAGATCAAAGGCTATCAGGCCCCCTCAGGAACCATTATTGTGACTGAAGGTGAGAAATCTTTGTCTCCTCCTGAGAAGACAGTCATTTATGCTCGTGTCTCCTCACAGGAGCACCAAGAAAACTTAGAACGCCAGGTCGAGCGACTGCAAAATTACTGTGCTGCGAAAGGCTATCAAGTGACAATGATCGTCAAGGAAATTGCCTCAGGCGTCAATGATAGCCGCCCGAAACTCCTGAGTCTGCTCAAGGATACCAGCGTTACCCGCATTGTCGTGGAACACAAGGATCGGCTGACTCGCTTTGGAGCAAACTACATTCTCACGTTGTTAGAAGCACACGGTCGTACCGTTGAGATTGTGAATTTGGCTGATGACGACAAGGAAGATTTGATACAAGATTTGAGCAGCATTTTCTATCGTTTCTGTGCTCGGATGTATGGGCCACGCCGTGCGAAGCGCAAGACTGAGAAGATCGTCAAGGAATTGGAAGCGAAAGAGGAAGAGTAAGGATGCAACTGGTTGAGCGCCATCTCATTCACCCAACCGATCCTCGCTATGCGGCCATAGATGCCGCCTCCTTTGCGTCCAAAAACCTGTACAATTTGGCGAACTACCACATGCGCCAATCCTTTATCAAGACAGGCAAGTACCTGGGCTATGTCGAGGTTTATCACCTGGTCAAGCACACCGATGCCTACCAAGCCTTGCCTCGTAAAGTAAGCAATGATATCCTTCGGCTTCTTGACAAGAACTGGAAGTCCTTTCGCAAAGGGCTTGCAGCCTGGTTTGAAGACCCCTCAAAGTTCTTAGGCCGTCCCAAATTGCCCAAGTACAAAGACAAGCAAAAAGGGCGCAATATCCTCGTGTACGATCTGCAAGCCCTCTCAAAGAGGGCGCTCAAACAAGGGAGCATGGCGCCATCTCAACTGGGAATCGAGATTCCTACCAAACAGACCCACGTCAAACAAGTCCGCATCGTCCCTCGCATCGGCTTCTAAGTCGTGGAAGTTGTCTACGAGCAAGAACCCAAACAGGCAGCGGCTGATCCCTTGCTCGTCGCTGGTATTGACATTGGGGTGAACAACTTGGCAACGCTAACGCGCAAACAAAGCAGGCTTTGCGCCTCTGCTGGTTAACGGGCGTCCGCTCAAGAGCATCAACCAATGGTACAACAAAGAACGTGCAAGGTTCCCAAGCCATCTCAGCAAACACAAGCGCTACACCTCCACTCGCTTAGAGTGCCTCACGAACAAGCGCACACGCAAAATTGACCACTACTTGCACACCCAGAGTCATCGCGTCATCGAACATCTGGTTGAGGAAGGGGTCGGGACGCTCGCCATCGGGAAGAATGCCAACTGGAAGCAAGAGGCCAACCTGGGCAAGCGTACCAACCAGCAGTTTGTTCAAATCCCTTTCGCTCGCTTCATTGACATGCTCCGCTATAAGGCGGAGCTGGTAGGGATACGCGTCATTCTACAAGAGGAAAGCCACACAAGCAAATGCAGCTTTCTTGATCTTGAGCCAATTTGCCATCATGAGCGCTATGTGGGTAAGCGGGTCAAACGAGGATTATTCTGTGCCAGCACTGGCAGACGTCTCAATGCTGATGTGAATGGCAGCCTCAACATTATCCGAAAAGCAATCCCCAACTCCTTCGGGCAGGGGATAGAGGGCGTGGCAGTCCGTCCCGTGGGTGCTCCCACAAACTGAGCAATGCTTGTCATTGTTTAGGTGAACTGTTTCAGCAGTTGCTGATTGCGCCGGTGCGAGATCACTCCCTATGTGTTTGTACAGATGTCGGTGAAGCCAGAGGCAGTGTGATCGTGAACGTCGTTCCACGTCCCACCTGGCTCTCGACGTCTATCGAACCTCCATGCGCTCGGACCACCCAGTCCGCAATTGAGAGTCCCAACCCGCTGCCCCTGGCTGCCCGCCAGCCCACCGGATCAGCGCGATAGAAACGCTCGAAGATATGCGGTATGTCTTGCTCGGCGATGCCAATGCCGGTATCGCGCACTACAAGACGCGCCACTAATGCGTGTGTTTCAACGCTAAGCGTGACCTTGCCACCAGCGTTGGTATAGGTGAGTGCGTTATCTACCACTCCCATTATTACTTGAATGAGACGCACGGTATCACCCTGGATGGTGGCTGGTGCGATCTTCTGAACCTGCAGATCGATGCCACGCTCGATTGCCAGGAGCTCCATTGTCTCGCAGACATCAAGGGTCAGCAGGTCCAACCGCACCGGCTCACGCTCGATCGGCATCTGTTCCTCGTCTGCTCGCGCCAGGGAGAGCAGATCGTTGATTAAGTGCCCCAATCGCTCGGACTCAGCGTTAATCTCACGCAAGGCTGTGATGCACTCCTCGAAAGCGCGTGGTTCTTCCAGCGCCACATCGGTGAAGCTGCGGATGACAGCGACGGGCGTGCGCAATTCGTGCGAGGCATCTGCGACAAAACGGCGTTGTTGTGTAAATGCCTGTTCCAGTCGCCCGATCATCTCGTTAAAAGTCAGGGCAAGCTCGTGTACTTCGTCCCTGGCCCGAGGAATCGGCACGCGTCGGTGAAGATCGCCTGCCTCGATTTCGCGCGTTGTGCGAGTGAGATAGAGGACCGGTCTGAATGCTCGTTTTGCAAGCCAGTAACTGCCAATTGCGCCGAGTAGCAGCATAAAAGGAGTAATCACAAGCAAGACAATGGCAACGCTCTGCAATGTGGACGTCAGTTGTGTTAGCGACTCGCCGACCTGGAGAACTCCAAAGACCGTTCCGTTGTCGGAGAGGGCAACGCTGTACACGCGCACGGCCTGTCCATTGTGAGCGGTGAGAGTGCCTTGCCAGGCACTTCCATGCAGGGGGCTGGTGAAACTGTTCGAAGGTAATGAGAGAGCATGAAAGGCAGGCGAAATGTAGGTTGTTTGCCCTTTTGCATCGAGTATGCGCACCAGCGTGCCGAAGTTCACGTCCGATTGCGAACCCAGTTGTTTTGCTTTGGTTGTTCCCTGACCTTGATTTTCAGGTGTTGCGGTGGCATCAAGTCCCGGCAATTCGCCCGTGACATCCTGAATGACGATGTTGCCGCTGTCATTGGAAACACCTCCGGCAATCTGCTGCGCTCGTAGCTGCAGTGCGGAATCAAGGCCCGAGGCCAGAAATGTATAAAGCGTTGTGTAGAAGATGAGGCTAAAGAGGAGAATCAGCAAAGTGAATATTGCGGTGTACCACAACGTCAATTGGACCCGAATGCCGGGTGGGCGTATTTGCTGCAGACGTTCTATCATGAAGCAGGCTCCTTAAGCTGGTATCCCGCTCCACGAATCGTGTGAATCACGTCCGGCTCATGGTTTTCACAGAGCTTGCGCCGCAAATAGCGGATATAGACATCAATCACATTGGAAAGATGCTCGGTCTCACAATCCCACACGTGTTCTGCAATCATCGTTCGGCTGAGTACCTGGCGCGGGTGGCGCATCAGGTATTCCAGCAGTGCATACTCTTTGTTATTTAAGGGGATCATGCGCTCTCCACGCCGCGCTTCATGCGTCCTCGTGTCCAGCATGATGTCCAGAAAGCATAATGCAGCCGTCTTGGTGGTACTTTCACGACGCAGCAGGGCGCGGATACGCGCCTCCAACTCCCGGAACGCAAAGGGTTTCGTGAGGTAATCGTCCGCGCCGGTATCTAACCCCGTTACCCGATGATCCAACTCGCCAAGCGCCGTCAAGAGGAGGATGGGCATTGTCCGCCGGTGATTGCGCAACTGACTGCAGACCTCGAAGCCATTGAGTCGCGGCAACAGCACATCCAGCACGATCAGATCATACGGTGTGGTCGTCCCCATCAACACCGCGTCTTCTCCATCGAGTGCCAGATCAACGGCATAATGGTGTTTTTCCAATCCTTTCTTCAGGCTGGGTCCCAGGCGTGGATCATCCTCGACCACGAGAATACGCATAGCTATTTCTCCTTTCGTCATTGGGTGTGTGCATGCTCTGCTGGATTGCGGGATCACACATCATTTCCCACATATCGCAGTCTGGCAAACGCTTTCTTCATGGCAGTATCTGGACGCACTGTTCTCCATGCCTCTTTCAACATACCCCGCCACCCACTGCTATGTACCTGCGCTAATGCCCAGAGAACGCGAGGAAGCGCCTGCCTTTGGCTGACGATCAAGTAACGAGCTTCCCAGGTAGGCTGAAATTTCGATTTGAAGGTAGCGAGTGAACGATAGGGACCGAGAAAGATTCCCCGCTGGTGCAGGGAGGCGGCCCACCGTTCCAGAAGGGAGGCAGAGCGTATGTGCGATTTCTGCTCATCGGCATTGTATGTTGTCAGCAGTGTCTCTTCCCCCACCCCTCTCAAGGGAGCCAGGCCAAGCGACATCCGCGTATAGCCGTGCGCCTGCGCCCATTCGACCGCATGGACTATGAGTAGCTCCATCGCACCCGGAGGCGTCCTGTTTCCTCGACGCATAGCATCAAGCGCCCAGCCATTGGCAGCGTAAAGGGGGGTCCAGGTGAGAAATGCTACGACCTCGCCCCGCGAATCGACCGCGACCACAGTCAGTACATCTTCTGACCAATCAGCAGGAAAGCGTCCCATGCTGAAGCCCATTTGTGCCTGCGCGTTTCGTGCACCTAACCACTCCGTAGAGATTCGCTGCATACCTGCAAAGACTGCCTGAGGGAGGGTCTCTCCCAGCCAACAGTGTACGGAGAGACCCTCCCGTCTGGCACGAGTAACAGCGTGACGCACGGGCGCGCCCTGTTTCCCCTTAATCGTGAAGCGAGGAATCTCGATGATGGCTTCCTCTCCAATCTTATAGGCAGACAACCCGACTTCCTGACAGAGGCAATGGGATTGGCCACTGGCCTGATACAGGGCAATGGACCAGTCCTGCTGGCGGCAAAACGCCAGGAACGCCCGCAACACCTGGGCATGTTCTTCTTGTGGTCCGATGGGATCGCCGAGGGCCAGGGCCACTCCCTCGGCAACGCGGTAGGCGATGACCGTTCTCCCCGTCTCAGACCAGAAGTAGCTCTTATCTCTGCCGAGCGCGAAGTGGACGGTCGCGAGGCCGCCGTAGCGACGTGCAATCTCATACACGCGGGCATGTTCCTGCTCCAAGCGTGGACGAGCGGAGTAGACGGGGTGCAAGACCCGGATTACCCCGTATCCCAGGATCAGAAACGTTAGCAAGTGGAGCAGGATGAGCACTCCCGGCCATCCTATTGCCAGCCAGGACTGGCTCGCCCTTATATGTCCTGCTGCACATCCCAAACCCAATACCAACGCGATATATCCCTGAATCGATGCCCTTATGTCGCTGCGCGTCGGAAAGAGTGGGGCCAGGGCAAGCGAGAGGATGAGCAGGGTGAGCGCCAGCAACATTGTGCTGCGATCAAAGTGGCTTTCCAGCGCACTTGTCAGCGACAACGTCAGGAGACCCACGGACAACCACCATGCCTGCCGCTTCCCTCGTACCAAAGCGCGGGCTATCAGTAATAAGAGGATGCCTGTCACGATCAAACCGTCTCGCTCCCACACCTGACCTCCGAGATCGAGTAAAGGCTCTGTCACTACTATACTATCCCACGGAAGCTCGATCACCAACGTCATCAAATTGGTCACCGCTATGATGACGAGCACTGCGGCTAAAAGGCCGCGACCGATTACCATGAGGGTCTGCCTCGTTTTATCTTGCGCTAGCGCAAACATCGATTCCCCTCTCTCACTGGCTTGACACTTTCCCTATTCACAAGGGAAGCGATACAGAATACAACAGTGTGCATCTGGAAAAACGCAGCCCCTCTCTCACAGATATGAGCATAGTCCATCCCGGCCTGATCTGAGCATAGGAGGTGAAAATGAGACCTCCATGAAAAAGGCGCCATTTCTAGCACCCCACAAAATTTCATGTTCATCTCATAAATGGGCAGTACGGTATGTGACACGTGTCCAAGCTTACAAAAATGGGAGAAGGCGCGTGGTAACGCCTGCGACGCCTTCAGGCGAACAATCGCGAGGGCCTTCTCATCTGTCACATGCCGCTTGGCGAGCTTCAATATGACAGAGAAATGAAGGAGTTTTCCATGAAGATGACCAGAGTGAGAAAGCACAGTCTTCTCATTATCCTGACGCTCTGCCTCGTCATCCTTGCGGGATGCGGAGGTGCGAGCAGCATGTTACCAGCATCAACCCCTGTGCCAACACAGTCAGGGCCAGCCTCGAAAGAGCAACCGGTCCCGGTTGTCAGCGGCTCTCAGATAAGTGGAAGTGATATTCCAGATACGCAGGCCTTTGTAACCTCTACATCTTCAACTGGCCACTATCAATTAGAGGTACCAGAGGGGTGGGCGCAGACAAGCAACGGAGCGAATGTCAGCTTCACCAGCAATCTAAACGCATTGCAAGTAACACTCACAAATGCCACTTCTCAACCCAGCGCCAGCACGGTACGCAATGATCAGGTACCAACATTACAACAGACCGGGCGGGCCATACGTGATGTAAAAGTGCGGGACGTGCAACTGCCCAACGGACCGGCCACTCTCATTACCTATACCTCAAACTCTGACCCCAACTCTGTGACGAACAAGCAGGTACGCCTGGAAAATAACCGGTATCTGTTCTATCACAACGGCAAACTTGCCACGCTCACACTATCAGCTCCTGTCGGTGCTGATAATGTCGATCAATGGGCGCGCATTGCCAGAAGCTTTAAGTGGGTGTAGTACTATGAACGTTCTCGAAGCAGTTGATCTCTATCGTTTTTATCATAGTGGTGAGGAAGAGACGCTCGCGCTGCGGGGCGTCAGCCTGCATGTCCAGACCGGTGAGATCGTCGCTGTAATGGGGCCGTCGGGCAGCGGCAAGTCCACGCTCCTGTCCTGCCTAGCCGGATTAGATGAACCCGACGGTGGTCATGTTGTCTTGATGGGGAAGCGACTAACGCACAAACCCGAATCCGTCCGCGCCGCGATGCGCGCAGCTGAAATCGGTATTCTGCTCCAGTCGCGCAACCTATTCGAGCATCTTTCCGTGATTGAGAATATGCGTTTGCAGATGCATCTCGCGCGTAAGTTCGACAGGCAGCGCCTCGACAGCCTGATAGACCTGGTTGGTCTTACCCATCGTCGCCACGCGCGCCCCTCGCAACTTTCCGGTGGGGAAGCCGCACGTGCTGGCCTGGCCGTCGCGTTGTCCACCAATCCACACGTGCTGCTAGCCGATGAGCCGACTGGAGAAGTGGACGCGGAAACCGAGCAGGACATTGTACGATTGTTTACGTCTCTTCGTCAGCAGGGGGGCGCGACACTGATTGTGACACATAGTGATGAATTGGCCGCGCAGGCTGACCGCATTGTTCGTTTGCTCGATGGGAGGGTCATTAATGGATGAAGTACTTGTCCGCACTGATCAGGTTGGGCGCACTTATTCACAAGGAAAAACGCCCGTAGTGGCTCTCTCGTCTGCCACCTGTGCCATTCTTCCTGGTGCTCGTATTGCTCTCATGGGGCCTTCAGGAGGTGGCAAATCCACCCTGCTTCATTTGCTAGCCGGACTTGATACACCGACCTCTGGCAGCATTACCTGGCCGATGCTTGGCGCGCGCGAAACCTTGCGCCCGCTGAAGATTGGCCTGGTCTTCCAGGTACCGAGCCTCCTGGCTCCGCTGACGGTTGTGGAGAACGTGGAGATCCCTCTGCTGCTTGGGCAGGGGAGCACCGAGAAAGCACGAGCGGCGGCTCTTGACGCTCTCGACCGCATCGGACTGCGTTCCATTGGGGAGAAACTCCCTGAAGAACTCTCCGGTGGTCAGGCGCAGCGGGTTGCTGTCGCGCGCGCGCTGGCCACTTATCCTAAACTGTTGCTTGCTGATGAACCAACAGGTCAGCTAGACCATCCGACGGCGCAGCAGTTGTTTGATGTTCTCCTGGAGTCACTTGAAGGGACGGAGACTGCCCTCGTCGTCGCAACGCACGATAGGATCGTGGCCGAGCGCATGAACACAATATGGCACATGCATCATGGTCTGTTGGAGGTACAAGCGTAATGCTGACAATGCTCTGGCTCAAAGGCTTACTCGCCTACCGTTTTGGGCGCTTATTGGGAGCAATAGTGGGTGTTGCACTTACTGTTGCCCTACTGACTTCGATTGGCGTCTTCATCGCTTCCAGTTCGGCCTCGATGACGCAGCGCTCAGCAGCAGGCGTGCCTGTGGACTGGCAGGTACAGTTTGCTCCTGGCACCGATGCGAATACGATCGCGAATGCTATCGGCAAATCCACCAGCTATACGGTATTAGAGCAGGTGGGATACGCCAATACTGCCGGTTTCAACGCCAATGCCGGGGCAACGCTGCAAACCACCGGCCCCGGTAAAGTGGTTGGGCTTAGTTCGACGTACCGCCAGCACTTTCCTACGCAGTTGCGTCTGCTGTTTGGGTCGTTGGATGGGGTACTTGTGGCCCAGCAAACGGCTTCCAATCTCCATGTCACTGCAGGTGATACGGTGAAGATTCAGCGCGTAGGACTGCCTGCGGTGAATGTGAAAATTGCGGGTGTGGTTGACCTTCCCAACGCGGATTCGTTCTTCCAGGCGGTAGGTGTTCCTACTAATGCTGCGCCACAGGCGCCGCCAGATAATGTTCTTATCCTGCCTGCCGGTCAGTGGCACCAGGTATTCGATCCGCAAGCTGTAGTACGTCCTGATTCGGTGCGCCTGCAATTTCACGTCAGAATCACGCGCGATTTGCCAACCGATCCCAACAGTGCGTTTCTCTATGCTGAGCAACTGGCGAACAATCTTGAGGTCCGTGTTGCTGGCAGCGCTATCATCGGAAACAACCTGGCTGCGCGCCTGGATAGCGTACGCAAGGATGCTCTCTACGCGTTGGTACTCTTCTTATTCCTGGGGCTGCCAGGCGTTATCCTGGCCATGCTGCTCACCCTGGCTGTAGCTGCCTCCGGCATAGAGAGACGACGCTATGAGCAGGCGTTGTTACGTACTCGCGGGGCGTCTCTTTCACACATACTGAACCTGTCGGTGCTGGAAGCGACCTTTGTTGGACTGGGTGGTGTCGCGCTGGGTATCGGGCTGGCCTTCTTTGCCGCCGGAACCATTGCATCCGTTGGCCTGTTCTCAAGCACAACCTCGCTATTCTGGACGATCAACGCCTCGCTCGTCGGCTTTATCCTGGCAATTGTTGCCGTTGTCTATCCTGCCTGGATGCAGGCATCCAGGGCGACGGTTATGGCAGCACGTGCTGTTGTAGGTCGTGGGCACAAACCATTGTGGCGGCGCGTATATCTCGATGTAATTTTGCTGGTAATTGCAGGGACTATCTTCTGGCGCACCGCCAGCACTGGCTACCAGGTTGTCCTCGCTCCAGAAGGCGTGCCAGCAACCTCGGTGGCATATGAGACGTTTCTCGCCCCCCTGTGTCTCTGGATTGGTGTGGCGTTACTGGCGATGCGTCTGTGTGGGGGGGGGCTTGAGCATGGTCGTCGAGTCCTTGCGGCCCTGTTGCGTCCCATCGCCCAGAAACTTTCTGGTGTTGTCTCTGCGTCACTAGGGCGCCAGTCCCTGCGTATTGCTCGTGGCGCGGTGCTGGTCGCACTAGCCTTTTCCTTCGCCACCTCCACGGCGGTCTTCAACACGACCTATAATGCGCAAGCGCGCATAGATGCTGAGCTTACTAATGGCGCGGATGTGACGGTGATGGGTTCGACGACGTTCGCGCCCAGTAGTCTGCTATCGCAATTGAAGGCATTGCCGGGCGCGGCTGCCGTACAGACCATGCAACATCGCTTCGCCTACGTCGGCAGCGACCTGCAGGATATGTACGGCATTGATCCCATACATATCGGTGACGCTACCCACCTCTCCAATGCCTTCTTCGCTCAAGGGGATGCGCGGGCAACCCTGGCGGCGCTTGCAGCACACCCAGACGCCATCCTGGTTTCCGAGGAAACAATGACCAATTACCAATTGCATGTGGGTGATCAGATCAACCTGCGACTGCTAAATGTGAATGATCATCTCTACCATGTAGTAACATTCCACTTTCTAGAAGTGGTGCGAGAGTTTCCGACCGCGCCGAAAGACTCCTTCATGGTTGCGAACGCGAGCTATATCGCGCAGCAGACGGGCAGCAACGCGGCAGAGATTGTACTGATGCGTGCCAATGGGAATCCCACAGACCTGGCCCTGCAAACACGGAACGTGATCGGCACACTTCCAGGTGCCAGAGTGACTGATATTGGCTCAACACAGCGATTGATCGGTTCCAGCCTTATGGCGGTAGATCTGCGTGGTCTCACAGCCCTCGAGTTGAGCTTTGCAATCCTCCTGGTAGCGGGAGCAACGGGCCTGATCCTGGCGCTGGGATTGGCCGAACGACGGCGTACCTTTGCGCTCCTCGCCGCGCTGGGCGCAAAAAGCCACCAGGTCGGTGCGTTTCTATGGGGCGAAGGAGTCGTAATCCAGGTGAGCGGAGGCATCATCGGAATAGTGCTGGGCTTCGGCATCGCCCAGATGCTCGTGACGATCCTCACCGGAGTGTTCGATCCGCCGCCAGAGGCGCTCTCCATTCCCTGGATCTACCTGGTCTTGATGGCGGCAGCCTCAATTGTTTCCATGATCGTAGCCGTTCTCGGTATGCAAGTCGCCTCTCGCCGTCCGGCAGTAGAAGCACTACGCGATCTCTAGCCTCCTTTGGTCGATTGTGCATATGACATGCGCTGCATAGCCAGCGCATGTCACGAGCCCAAAATCGCCCATTCTCACAGCAACAGATCACTGATCCATCAAGTCCTGGCCATACCCGGCTGGTGTTTTTACCGGCTCGCGAGCGAAGGTGCTCTGAGGATCAACCAAAAGGTGCTCTGCTGGTATGGCTGCCTCGGCGCGGGGAGCTGGCTCTTTTCTTGTGATTGTCACATAGATCACCGTTAGGAAGATAACACCCAGAAAGAGCGCGCTGGTCAGCGTCGTGCCCAAGCCCAAACCTCCATCGTCGCGTGCCTGGGAAAGATAATCACCGAGCGACGCCCCCAGAGGCCGTGTGACAATATAAGCGATCCAGAAAGCCAGGATGGCGTTCAGCTTGAAACGCAAGTGAGCAAGTGTCACCATGGCAATCACCACCCCGAAGAGCAGGGCTGAGACCGTGTAACCCAGATTGAAGCGCTCTGCCAGCAGGTCGCCTGCCGCTGTGCCCAGAGCGAAGGTGAACAGGATGGCCAACCAGTAGAAGCTCTCCCTGCGTCGCGTGTAAATCGTATGGACGGAGAGCGTTTTTTCGCTGGCATACCAGAGCGCGAACGTGGCCAGCAGAACAATGCCAAAAACACCAGTCGCAGTCTCCAGGGAGACACCCAGATTGTCGGTCAGATTATCGGTGATCAACGTTCCAACAATGCTGATCAGCACGACTGCCAGCCAGTAGATACCTGGGATGTACCTGCGCGTAGCGAACTG
This sequence comes from Ktedonobacter racemifer DSM 44963, assembly GCF_000178855.1. Taxonomy (GTDB): domain Bacteria; phylum Chloroflexota; class Ktedonobacteria; order Ktedonobacterales; family Ktedonobacteraceae; genus Ktedonobacter; species Ktedonobacter racemifer. The sequence continues at coordinate 1,733,656 of NZ_ADVG01000003.1, forward strand.
GAAAAGGAAAACAACGCCTAAAATGCCGGACATGGCAACCGTCGTCCCTGTCAGGCCTAAATGCAACTGGACATTCAGAAAGTCAGCTACAGTCTCTCCAACGGTCGTGCAAAAGACTTTAATAATCCAGAAAGAAAGCGTAATTTCGGGAACTTTATTGAGTAGATGGCGATCTTGCGCAAGAACATCGCTCTTTTGCCCGTACCTCAAACGATTCATAAAATAAGGGGATCTCCTCCTTTGGCAAATGAAGAAGGAGAGCGACAAATATATCTATGAACCAGCACAATGGGTTGATTCCAGCTATTTCCTCTTCTACCTTCTCTTCTCATTATACTCCCTTATGAAAATGAGAAAGCGACATATTCTGACTTTGCTGGTCATTCCTTCCTTTTGATCTTGTTTCAGGCATCATCAAAAGTGCATTTGAGCCAGGGAGGTGCCGGTGGAGAGATTCGCGAGCGCCTCCCCGCCCTTTTTTCGCCGCTGTCCGCCAGGGCCCTTCCCATGCGGCGCGAGGGGAATCACCGCTCGTCGGCGTGCATCCTAATCCGCTGGCGTCCGGCGGCTTTGCCGTCAATTTGCCGTCAAATTTGGACCATATCTTATTTGATGAGTTTTATTTTTGCAACACAGCCTTGTATCCTGCCCAGGTCAGCATTGAGTGGTGCCTCGGCTAACTTAGCTCTGAAACTGAACTACTGCCCAACGTCTCGACCTCTCTCAGACCATTCTGCTTCTCCTTGTGCTGATGGCCAACGGAGTGGTGGTAATACACGTTCTATCTCTGAACGTTGAGCTTCGAGCCAGGGCGGTAGCTGGAGTTGCGTTCCCAGGCGCTCAGCCGACTCATCAATAGTAAAGCCTGGGAGATCGGTAGCGATCTCAAAGAGCACACTACCAGGTTCAGGAAAGTATATGGAGTGGAAATACTTACGATCCCGTATGGATGTAACGTTGAGATCGTTTCCAACAAGAATATCGTGCCATGCTTGCTGGACTTCATCTGTCGCAGCGCGTAGTGCAACATGGTGCACCGTTCCCGCTGCAACTGCCCCACGCCAGAAGCCTGCGGTATGACGTACATCGAGTCTCGCTCTGTTTTCCTCTGCTCCAAATTCGTAGCGAAACACATTCTGTTTTTCAGCAATCAATCGAAAGCCTAGAATGTCGCTCAAGACATGATTTGTCTGCTCATAATCATCTTCCCAGATCGTAACACCTGCGATACCACGAATAGCATGTTCAGGAGGGATCGCCTGACCCTTCCAACCGAGACGCTCTTGAATGCCTGGACGCGCGACGAGTTCCACAACCAATCCATCTGGATCGCGGAGTGAGATGACCTGTTCATCAAAGCGAGTGGTGGGTCCTTTGTACTCAATGCCATATTCGATCAAGCGGCCAATCCAATAGCCGAGAGAAGACCGAGGAATCGCGAAAGCAGTAGCGTTAACCTGTCCCGTTCCTTGCCGTCCACGAGGGGCTCCAGGCCAGGCAAAGAAGGTCATGATCGTACCCGGGTGTCCCACATTATCTCCATAGTACAGGTGATAAGCACTGGGGTCATCAAAATTGACGGTCACTTTGATCAGCCGTAATCCAAAGAAGCCAGTGTAGAAGTCAACATTGCGCTGTGCATCGCTCGTAATCGCTGTGACATGATGAATACCGAGAAGATTGTTTTGCATCATTGTTCCTGCACTTTTTCGGATATAAGTATCTCCGGGAGAGCACTCGATCTGTGAACAGTTTGTTGAGTAGCACGTAGGCAAGGATGAGGGAGAAGCATTTCTCTCCCTCATCCTTGCGCATCAAAAGTGCCCCTAGTATAACACGATTGACAACTACGCTGTTGCCACCTCAGTGAGGAACCAGCGGCGCTTCTCCGTCTCATCTAAGAGATTCTCTAGCACGCTGGTGGTGGCGATATCATGGCATTCCTCGCTGATGGTATGGGCCTGGCGCAGAAGTTGGAGCAGAATTTTGGTGTCCAACAATACATGCTGCACCATTTCTGACGCGGAAATATCTGTGGCATCATCATCCTCGATCCGTTGCAGATGGCTGACCTGCCCAATGCTGCGGATGGTCGTTCCACCAATGCTGCGCACACGCTCAGCCAACACATCAATCGAAGCGAAGAGGGCCTGTGCTTGCTCATCAAAGAGCAGGTGGTAGTCACGAAAATGTGGCCCCGATACGTGCCAGTGATAACTTTTTGTTTTGACAAAGAGCGCAGTCGTCGTCGCGATGACATGATTGAGGATATCGGTGACCGCCTGTATTTGCAGAGACGTGAGGTCTGCTTCGGCTTCTAACCCCAACGCTGATGTCTGAGCAGGTGTTCGCGTTTCTTGTAGTGTTTTCGTCATAGGTTTTCTCCTCTAGGCGCTTACTCTCTCTTCTCCAGAGCCTTCAAGGCATGCTCTTTCACACAGATCATACCTGGATCATACTGTTTTTCCATAGATCGTTATCCATCGTTTGGCAGTCATTTTGATGAGACCGGTGAGCAGTGCAGATAATGATATGAGGTATTGATGGCAAAACGACTGCTAGACGACACGTAACGACCGTTTCTTCCAGGTAGAGAGCAGGTATGATCTTGAGTCAGTGACCCCATCGCTGAAGCGAGGGGCTTGCGTCTGGACTCCACCGCAACTCGGCATACCTTGAGAGGCGTGCCGCTTTGGCTTCGCTGTCCGACGTATCAGGGGCTACCGACAACAGCCCCGTTCTGGCCCAGTCTTGCCAAACCAGAAGCGTTCGCAGCACCAGATTCCTCGCTCCCACCAGATCCGCATGGAGCGTGTAGTGGCAGTTCTGACAGACAAAGACGAGGCCCTTGCCTGGCCGATTGGCCCGCGCGGTGTGCCCGCACCTGGGGCAAGCCTGGCTGCTGTAATCGGCATCGACTTTGGTGGCCACTGAGCCGGCGAGCATCGCCTTGTAGGCAATCATGGCCTGCAGTTGGGCAAAGGACCATTGGGAGCGCCGCCGGTTTTCCCTGCGCTGCTTGGGGGAGACCAGCTCGCTGCTTTTGCCTTGCTTTGTGCGCCGGTGCCTCTTTGGCTTGGTGCGCTCTCGAATGTTTGTTAGCTCTTCCAGCCCGATGAGGGACGCGGGGTGCCTGTGGATGATGCGCTTGGAAATGCAGTGGTTGGTCTCAGCTTTCAACCGTCTCTCTCGCTGCTCAATCGCACGCACTTTGCGCATTGCGCCGCGAGTGCCTTTCTGCTGAAGTCGTTTTCTCAGGCGGGTGTAGTGGTCAGCTTGGGCAACCGCCTCTTTGCCCAAAAAGAAGAGAGGATCACCCGAGCCAGTAGTGGTCGAGGTCACCGCCAGGTACCGCCGTCCGACGTCCACCCCAACCACTTGGGGGAGGTCGCCTGGCTCGGGGTCGGGCAGTTCCAGGGAGAGCGCCACCAGCAAGTAGAAGCGCTTTTTCCGCTGGTCATACCACAACTGCGCCGTACCGATGGAGGTTCCCTGCTCGATGAGGGCCACATGGCGCTCGTAGCCGCTGTAGGGAAGGATCAGCCGACCGGAGAGGGTCAGGACCGAAACGCGCTGCTCGGTTTTGAAGCCGTAGTCCCGGCCCTGCTGATAGGTCACGGTGGGAGAGAGATAGCGGGGCGGCTGGTCGAGTCCTTTGTAGCGTTTCTTGGTCACCCCGGCCTTGCGGCTGGCGGCATGCTTTTTGTATTTGGTCCACAAGCCCTTGTAGGTCGCTCCTACCTGGCGAGGGACAGAACAGGCCATCTGCGCCGGCAAGGCGTAGAGCACCCGAAGCTCTTGATAGGTGCCCTCCTGTTGCGGGGCAGCGAACCGGAAAGGCTCCCCCTCCGTTGCCCCACTCCGACAAGGAACGCCTGCTTCCTCCCCGCGTTTGAAAACGGGGGCATCCGCAGGCGATGTCCGGTGAAGGGAGGGATATGCCGACTAGCCATCAATCGGCATATCCCTGGCACTTGAATCTCCTATGAGCACCTCAAGGATACGTCGAGAAACATCCCTTCCTGGGGAGAAGAGGAAGCTAATACCCAGCAGGGCAGTGTTCTCTATACTGTTTTTTTGCAGTGATGGTCTGGATAATGGGATTCTGGAAAGCAAAATGAAGCAATGCATAGCAGTATCTACTACGTTCTGAGCAGCGAGGGAAGGAATATGTCTAGTCTGGGTAGTAGGCAACACCAGGCCTTGATGCCCTCATCGCTCGATATGCCAGACGCGGTCCTGGCACAACAAGCCCTGGCGGGAAATCAACTGGCTTTTGAAGCCATGGTCCAGCGGTACCAGAAACCGCTCTTCAATTTTATCTACAAGCAGCTCGGTGACTATGATCAGGCGTGCGATGTGTTGCAACATGTCTTGTTGCGCTTCGCAACGTTCCTGCCTCTCCTGGAACGCAATCGCTCCTTCAAGTCCTGGCTCTTTCGAGTCGCGCGAAATTGTTGTGTTGATGAACTGCGACGGAGAAGCAGGCATGCGCTTCCATTCTCACAGGTGGAGGTCTATGAGGATGTGCTCGAGGAACAGTCAATCTTGCTTGAGATCCCCGATCAGCGTCCTTCTCCTGAAGAAATGGCGGAAAGGCGGGAGACCCAGTTGCTCTTACAAGAGGCGATTGGCTCCCTTCCTCCCACGTTTCGTGCTATTGTCTGGCTGCGTTATGCCTATCAGCCATCGTTCGCTGAGATTGGCAAAGTGCTCAATATGCCAGCGGTCACTGTGAGTACCTACTTTCGACGGGCGAAGGTACTCCTACGCCAGCGACTCGAAACGCAAGTATAACGCTATTGCATTTTTTACATTACTACACCATCTACGACTGTCATAAAAACGACGCCTAAACGATACATAACGACCTTTGAAAAAGGTCGTTCCAAGGGTATACTCTTTATTGAAGAGATATCGTGTGCTAATACAGGTAACGAGAAGGAGCATCTATCTATGGAAAAATGGCCTGCATTACCGTTCGATGACTGGAGAGATACCTGCGAGACGTTGCATCTATGGACACAGATCGTTGGCAAAGTCCGGTTGGCGTTGAGTCCTCACATCAATCACTGGTGGCACATCCCTCTTTATGTCACAGCACGTGGTTTAACAACCGCTTCCACACCTTATGAAGAAGGTCTCTTCGAAATCCAGTTTGATTTTATCGATCACCAGTTGCTCATACTGACGAGTGAGGGGGCGACAGCGACGATCCCGCTCTCCCCGCGCTCGGTAGCTACATTTTACCGGGAGGTCATGACCTCGCTGCATGATCTTGGGATAGATGTGGAGATCAATACCCTTCCCAATGAGATCAAGAACCCTATCCGTTTTGAGGAGGACGAGGTGCATGCCTCGTATGACCCTCTCTATGTTGAGCGCTTCTGGCATCTGCTCGTTGAGACCGACAAGGTCTTAAAGCGCTATCGCTCCCAATTTCTTGGCAAAAGTAGCCTCATTCATTTCTTCTGGGGAAGCTTTGACCTGGCGCTGACCTTTTTCTCGGGGCGGCGTGCTCCAGAGCGGGAGGGAGCTGATCCTATTACGCGCGAGGCGTATTCGCACGAGGTCATCAGTTGTGGCTTCTGGCCTGGGAATGCAAGTTTTCCCCATCCAGCATTCTATTCCTACACAGCCCCAGTACCATCCGGATTGGAGAGAGCATCTATTCGTCCAGAAGTGGCATTTTATAGCCAGGAGATGGGAGAATTCTTTTTGCGGTACGAGGATATACGCACAACGGACACACCCGCCCAGATGATGCTAGATTTTTTCCAATCGACCTACGAGGCTGGAGCAAACCTGGCACGTTGGGATCGCGCAACCCTGGAAAGAGGAAGCTGAAACCCATCTCAGTTCAACGATGGGATGAACACATCAAGCAAACTACCAACACAACATACTCTTCCATTTCACAGACAACAAGGAGGAAAACATCTATGTCAACAGAGGTCAAGGTCGCGATCATCTACTATAGTGCGACCGGGTCAACCTACCAGCTGGCTCTGGCTGTGGAAGAAGGCGCAAAAGGCGCAGGTGCCCATACGCGGTTACGGGAAGTCGAGGAACTGGCTCCGAAAGAGGCGATTGCCACCAACCAGGGTTGGGCTGCACATCGGAAAATGACGCAGCATATCGCGATGGCAACGCTTGCAGATCTCGAATGGGCTGATGCCATCATCTTTGGCACGCCAACCCGTTTCGGTCTGCCTGCCGCTCAGTTGAAACAGTTCATTGATCGCACAGGCAAGCTCTGGTCACAGGGCAAACTCGCCAATAAGATTGCGTCGAGCTTTAGTAGTTCTGGGACCGCGCATGGTGGACAAGAAACAACCATTACCGCTTTGAATAATGTCTTCTACCACTGGGGCGCGATTATCGTTCCTCCTGGCTATCTTGATCCTATACAATTCCAGGTTGGCAATCCCTATGGAGTCTCCTACACATCGAACAATGGCTCGGTCCCACCTGATGAGAGCGCACTCGCGGCCGCGAGATTTCAGGGGCAACGCGTGACCGAAGTCGCTGCGCGTTTTGTTAGTGGACGAGCTCCAGTTGCGCCCTAATAGAAGAGAGGGCATCTATTGCTGATCAACGTGTGGAGCATCACTGAAAAATGAACTGGAGAAGGGAAGCATATGGCAAAGCAGTGTACACATTTGGATCAAATACAGGAAGTCACGCCAAGTGCCAATGGATGTGAGGAGTGTTTGAAAACGGGAGATACGTGGGTGCATCTGCGCCTCTGTCTTTCGTGCGGACATGTTGGCTGTTGTGATTCCTCAAAAAACAAACATGCCACCAGGCATTTTCACACGACACAACATCCACTCATTGCGTCGCTCGAACCGGGAGAAAATTGGGGGTGGTGTTATGTCGATGAGGTGGCTTTCGAATTCGCAGATAACGAAGAATGATCAGAGGAGAACAATCCATGCAATATAAAGCCCTTCTTGTGGTTCCTGTAAGTGAGCAAGACCACCGTCAGGGATCTGCTGATGCCCCTGTAATGTTGGTGCAGTATGGCGATTACGAATGTCCCTACACTCGTCGGTCAACAACAGTTGTGAGAGCACTTCAACAACAACTTGGGACGCAGATGCGCTTTGTGTTCCGAAATTTCCCCCTGACTGAAATTCATCCGCATGCATTGCATAGCGCAGAAGCAGCGGAAGCGGCGGCTGCCCAGGGGAAGTTTTGGGAGATGCACGATTATATCTTCCACCATCAGCATACGTTAGAAGACGCTGACTTGAGGCGTTTTGCGGAGGCGCTTGACCTGGACGTAGGGCAGTTTGAGTACGATATGGCACATCATCAGCATCTTCGCCGTATTGAGGCAGACGTGGAGGGCGGCATTCAAAGCGGAGTTCAAGGAACGCCAACGTTTTATATCAATGGAGTCCGTCACGATGGGTCATGGGAGCAAGCGGCCCTATTTGCCGCCATTCAACAGGCACTGCTGGCTCCTTACAGCAATGTCAAAGCAGAAAAGAAGCAACATCATGAAGAGCGGAGCTCTCACTTACCTGATATCAGGTAGCAGAGTACCTAGGAGGAACATATGGAACACAACGTTCTCACGGGTTTTCATCATCTCACAGCTATTGTAGGAGATCCCCAGGCGAATGTGGATTTTTATACCCAAGTGCTGGGACAACGCCTGGTCAAGCAAACGGTGAATTTTGACGATCCGGGTACCTATCATCTCTACTATGGAGACGAAATGGGAACGCCTGGTACGATTCTGACGTTCTTTCCCTGGCCGGGAGCGCCGCGAGGACGCAGAGGAACTGGCCAGATTGTGGACATTTCCCTGGCTATCCCGGCGGATGCGCTCGACTATTGGAGCGACCGTTTATCTCACCATGGGGTGACGATCACGGGGCCGGTTGCTCGGTTCAAGGAGCAGGTGATCTCCTTCAACGATCCACACGGCCTCTCCCTGGAGTTGGTCGCCTCCCGCGAGGCGGATCTCCGCCGCGGCTGGGAACACGGGCCCGTTCCACAAGCGTATGCCATTCGAGGCTTCTCCAGTATTACACTGGCAGAGACCCATCACGAGCCAACAGCCGCGATGCTCACTGAAGTGCTCGGTTTTCGCCCCTTGCAACAAGAAGGCAACCGCTTCAGATACGAAGTCGGCCCGGGCGCCCGCGTCGATGTGTTGGAGCTTTCCAATCAGCCACGCGGGAGAATAGCAGTGGGCACCGTGCATCACGTGGCCTGGCGCACCGAGGATGACGCCCATCAGCTCGCCTGGCGAGAGCATTTGTTAGACCAGGACAGCGATGTGACGCCCGTGCTGGACCGCCAGTACTTTCACTCGATCTACTTTCACGAACCGGGGGGCGTCCTTTTTGAAATCGCGACTGATCCTCCTGGCTTTGCCATCGATGAGCCGGTTGAGCAGCTCGGAACGCACCTCAAGCTTCCCCCCTGGCTAGAAGAGAGTCGCTCACGGATCGAGAAGGTATTGCCCCCACTGCATGTGCTAGAGGAGAATGCTGGCAGGAGCAATAACGAGTAATCAGGTGGAAGGAGATATCGAATGGAACAGCTTCATCATTTGAATAACGTGACCGGGCCACACCAGGGACAGCCTGTCCTTGCTGCGGGTTTACCGCTTAAGCAGGCAAAAGCAGTTATGATCATGCTCCATGGACGTGGTGCCTCGGCAGAAGATATCCTGAGCCTGGCGAGCGAGCTACACCAGCCTGGTTTTACCTATCTTGCACCACAGGCTGCCGGTTATTCGTGGTATCCCAATAGTTTTCTTGCACCTCTTGCCAGCAATGAGCCCCATCTCACTTCCGCCCTGGCGGTTATTGCATCCCTCCTGGCTCAAGCAGTGGATGCAGGCATTGAACCCGAACGGACTATCCTCTTAGGTTTTTCGCAAGGTGCCTGTCTGGCCCTTGAGTTTGTGGCCCGTAATGCCAGGCGCTATGGCGGTGTGGCGGGCTTGAGCGGTGGCCTCATCGGACCGGATGGAACGCCGCGAAACTATCCTGGGTCGTTCGATGGGACACCCATGTTTCTCGGCTGTAGTGATAGGGATTTCCACATTCCCAAAGAGCGGGTTGAATATTCTGCTCAAGTGCTCCAACGGATGGGAGGACAGGTGACGGCACGCTTGTATCCCAACATGGGCCATACCATCAACCAGGATGAGATCCACGTTGTGCAAGCCATGATGGCGGCACTGTGAGCAAAGGAGAAGGGAAGCGACTTCATGGAGAGCAAGAAAGCCGAGGGCAAATCCGAGAACCAGATTGGTGCGTCCTTGCACCTTGCTATCCGCAAGGGAACGCCGCAACAGCATCTTCGCCCCAATGCACCATGCAAAATTGAGGTCAAGCATGCCAACTCCTATTATTGGTCTTGACCCAGAAAAGTGGGGCAAGCTCACTTTCTTTTTCTCTCTCTCCGTTCGGCAAATACGGTATGCATGAAAATTATATCACTAGCGATGACCGAATCTAGTGTAGATACTAACGCTGGCCTTTTGAAAATCATCCAGAGGTAGTCCCCCCCAAGCCTTAGAATCTAGCGAAGTTTTTGGGGCTCTCCTGCAATTTATGTGAAGCACATGAGCTTATCAGGCGCGTGCGCTTTTTCAGAATGTATTTGTGGAGCAACACCAACGTTTGCATAATCATGTTATTGCGCAGCTTATCACGGAAAGTGCGGGAGAGCTGTATTCCGGTCCGTTACTGATACTGTTGCTTAATTCACTGTCTTGGCTCAATAAGGGTTCACAAGATTATGACGGGCAAAACATACGCTAAGCCCGCCGTAATCTTGCGATCCCGTGTTAAGGAGATCTGTACTAGTCATCAAAGAGGTTTCCACTAGACATCGCCGATCGGTTTTTATGCTCGATTGGTGGTGTCTGGAGATGGTTCTTCTCCCTGTTGGGGAACGCTTGTACAACTATCTCGTGGGGGATATAATCATGGCAGAGCCAATCGTTGGGAAACATACCCATATCTGTATCCGCGAAGAGAGAAAGAGATGGCAAAAAAGGTTCCGGCGACGCTGTTCTGGTCAGGAGAAGACAGACAGTATATCTGGCAGAAAGAAGGAAACACGGAAAAGAGGGAGAGGTTGTCTGCTCAGGAGCATGTATTCCGGCTGCTCGACGAAGACACCTCTTTTTCCTTTCAAGGCCAACAGGGACATCTCACTCTACTGAAGGAGACGCGTGTCAGAGGCGGCGATGGCTACTGGTACGCCTATCGCCGTCAGGGGAAGCGTGTCGTGAAGAAGTATGCCGGGCGCCCGATTGATCTTACCATCGTCCGCCTGGAGGAGCTTGCGCTTGCCATGCAGGCAGAGACCATCCAAAGTGAACCAGCCCAACCGTCTCACCTTTCACCCTCTCAGCATCCTCAGCCTGCTCCTTCCACCCTGCTTCAACAGGCACCGCTCCTTCTGCCCAAATTGCACCCACCACGTCCAACCGCTTCCCTGCTCTCCCGCGAGCGTTTGCTGGCACGGCTGGATGATGGCATCTCGCGCAAACTGACGCTGGTGCTCTCCCCGGCTGGCTTTGGCAAAACGACGCTGGTGAGCGATTGGATCGCGGCACGCCATGCGCGCGAGGTGAGTTCGCAGCCAGTCGCATGGATTGCCCTGGATGCGAATGAGAATGACCCGATCCGCTTCTGGCACTATCTTCTTGTGGCCTGCCAGACCTTTCAACCGAACCTGGGAGAGAGCATCCTGCCTGTGCTGCGTGCCGCCGGGCAGCCTCCTTTTCCACGTCTTTCTCTGGAAACCATCCTGACCGGGCTCCTCAATGATCTGGCCTGCATGCCGGGACGCGGTATCCTGGTGCTGGAAGATTACCATGTGATTCAGAGGAGTGACATTCATCAGGCCATGTCTTTCTTCCTTGAACACCAGCCCACGAACCTGCATCTGATCCTGATGACGCGTTCAGAACCGCCGTTGCCTCTGGCTCAACTCCGCGCTCATGATGAACTGGTTGAACTGGGCGCACCTCACCTGCGCTTTACGCAGGAAGAGACGCGAGCGTTTTTACGACAGGCCCTGCCCTTCCCGTTCGAGGAGACGCTGCTGGACCAGCTCCAGAGGCGGACAGAGGGGTGGATCACCGGGTTACGCCTGCTCACGCTGGCCCTGCGAGGGTATGAATCGTTCTCGGCCTGGGAGATGGAACAGCGACTGGCACAGATCAGTGGGAGCCAGCGCCATATCCTCGACTATCTGGTAGCCGAGGTGCTTGCCTCTCAAGCGGAGCCGATGCAAACCTTTCTGCTGCAGACGACTGGCCTGGTCCGCCTGACTGGTTCGCTATGTGATACGGTGACTGGCCGCGATGACAGCACGTTCTTGCTTGAACAGATTGAACGCGCGAACCTGTTTTTGCTGCCCTTAGACGAGAGTGGCACCTGGTATCGCTACCATGCACTTTTCGCTGAGGCGATGCAGCACGAGGCACGCCGCCGTCTGGGCGGAGCGAGTCTGCTTGCCACCCAGAGCCGTGCCAGTCGCTGGTATGAGCAACACGACCTGCTCTCCGATGCGGTTGAAGCTGCACTGCGTGCGCGCGAACTGACACGAGCCGCCGCGCTGATGACGCGCATCGTGGAGTCACAGCCTCTCTTGCACCATCAGGAATTGCATACCTTTTTGCGCTGGCTCAGACAGTTCCCGGAAGAAATCCTGCGTGAGTCACCAACGCTCAGCGAAACCTATGCCATGGCGCTGCTGTTCACGACACAGCAGCGTACGTTCGCCTTAAAGCCACAGTTTGAGAAGTATCTCCAGATGGCCGAACATCGTTTGCGGGCACTTGGTGACCTGCCTCGCCTGGGAGAAGGGTTGACGCTGCATGCACTCCTCAGTGGGCACGTGAACGACCACGCGACCGCGATCCGCTGCGCTCGGGAGGCGCTCAAGATGTTGCCAGACGAGGAACGGTTCTGGCGCAGCCTTGCTCTGGATATGCTTGGCATAGCAGCCCTCGTAGCGGGCAGGATGACCGAGGCGCGACAGATCATGCATGAATCCTGGAAGCTCAATCCTGTCCCTTTCGAGAAGAGCGATGCCAGGAGGAGTGGTTCGCTTATCCAGCAGAGCTATCTTGCGCTTGGGGTAGGCCATCTGGAGCAGGCAGCTCTGCTCTTGCGCCAGGTCCTCGACCTCGTCGTGGATAATCTCACAGACCGGGGAACGGCCCTGCTCGGGCTTTCGACCCTCTCGTACGAGTGGAACCGTTTGTCGGAGGCCGAGCAGTATATCCAGCAGGCGTACGCACTGCATGCCGAGACCAGGAATGAATGGTTGTGGCTTCAGTCAGCGACGCTGCTGGCGCGAGTGCTGTATGCTCGCGGTGAGCACACACAGGCGCAGGATGTGTTGCAGCACCTCTCGCCCGCTCTCGCCCAACCGCGCTACTCCCGCGAGATCGAGCTGTGGCTGGCCCACTTTGCCCTCGCCTCTGGCGACCTCGTCACGGCACAACGTCGGTTTGCTGGGCAGCAAACCATTACGCAGGATGAGACGCCTCTGGATATCATGCACGAGCAAGAGCAGTTGCTAGCCGCACGGCTGCTGATCGCACAGGGAGAAGAGAGAAAGGTACATCAGGCGCTCTCTATCCTCGCCTGTTGGCGTGCGGAGGCACAGAGTCAGGCTCGCCTACGCAGCGAGGTAGAGGTGCTTCTTCTCATGACACGGGCATATGAACGTCTCAGGCGTAGGCAGGAGGCGAAAGAGGTGCTCAAAGAAGCGCTTACCCTGGCTCAGACCGCAGGGTATCAGCGTCTCTTTCTCGATGAAGGTGCCGAGATGGCCGCATTGCTTAAGGGAATGGTCTCCGAGGTGCGTGCGCCTCTCCAGGTGGCTTATTTACGCACGTTGCTGCGTGGCTTTCCCACGGTCCAACTCTCTCCGACACCAGCGAGCGGTGATGACGTGCTTGAACCGCTTAGCCCTCAAGAGCGACGTGTCCTGGGTCTCCTGGTCGCGGGCCGTACCAACCCGGAGATCGCTCGCGAACTGGTCGTTTCCCTCAACACGGTGAAAACGCAAGTCAAGAGTATCTATCGCAAACTGGACATTGGCAGTCGTCATGAGGCCAGCGAAGTGGTACGTCGTCTGGGTTTGTTGTAGATGAGCGGTTGATTTCCTGCTCCGATTAATGTAGGAAAACGTATGCAAGCATCGCTTTCCAGATCTTTCGTTGTTGCTGCTTCACTCGTAGGTGCCTCAAGACCGGTTGGTCTTTTTGGTCTTACCCCGCGTCCACAGCCAAGTTTACGCCATCGTCCGAGCCAGTACCGGTGGCGACTTGATCAATCAGCCCGATCAAGCGCAAGGCTTCAGCAAGAATGCATAACGCGGCATTATGGTCCCGGTCCTGTGGGAAAAGATGATACGCACAGGAGGGATTCTGGCAGAGAAACTCCCGATCAGACAACTGCATGGCTTCCCACTTCCAGCCGCAGCAATGACAGGTCTTACTTGATGGGAAGAAGCGATCTACCTTGATGACCTGCCCGCCGCGCTGCTCTACCTTGCTCGCCAGGAGCGACAGGAGTTTGCCTAATGCCGCATCCGAGAACGAACGAGCAAGCTTCCGGTTTTTCAGCAACCCTTTGAGGTGGAGGTCCTCAATGCCAATGATCCCGTAACAGGTGGCGAGCCTGGTGGTCAGCTTGTGGAGCACATCATCGCGTAAGCAGGTAATGCGGTAGTGCAGGCGTGCAACCTGCCTGCGTGCTTGCTCCCGTTTTTTTGATCCCGCCTTCCGGCGATGCAGACGCTTGTTGGCCCGGCGTAACTTCTTCAGCGCGGTTTTGAGGAAGGCTTGGTTCTCAACTCCCTCTCCCGTACTCAAGGTTGCCAGCCGGTTGAGTCCCACGTCGATGCCGACAGCGGCCGGTTTTTTCACCGGTATGGTATTGGGGATCTCTACCTGAATGCTCACGAACCACCAGTCTGCTGTCCTGGTAATGCGTGCGCCCGTCACTTTGCCCGCAAAGCGCACCTTCTCTGCCATATTCACCCATCCGAGTTTAGGAACCCAGATGCGATGATCACCGAGCTCCAACTGATCGTTGGCAAGATAGAAGCTCGGCTTACTGCGCTTCTTGCTCTTGAATTTCGGGCGGCGGGCACGCCCTTCAAAAAAGGCGGTAAACGCCTTGCCCAGGTCGAGAAACGGCTGATCTGAAGCGTTCTTCGTGACCTCCCAGGTCCAGGGAAATTGCTCTCGTCTGATGTCGTTAAATTGCTTCTTGAGCTTGAGCGCGGTCGGCTTCAAGCCTGCCTCATATTGCCGGTTCCACTCAGCCAGCGCCCAATTCCAGACGAATCGCGCGGTCCCGGCGGCCTTGGCAAAGTAGATAGCCTGCTCCGGTGTTGGATGGAGTCTGATCTTATGCGCCTTGATCATTCCTCACATCCTTTCACAGAACCGCTGCTCGAAGAAGGTTGTTGCTTAAAACATATGTTCCATTCCTACATCTTACCCTATTTTCCTCGTTTTTTCAATACTGTTGATTTCCTCTTTTTCCCTCCCCCAATTCACCCGCACCAATGCCCCGGCAGGGTGATGCTCGCTCACCCGCTTTCTCTTTATACTTTTGCTATCACAGGAAGACGACAGGTACAGTTGCTATCTGTTCATCTGGTTGTGTATTGAAGCCTCAAAATAGAAGGAGAAGACGATGAAGACCCTTTCTCTTGATCATCCTCTCCCTCTTTATGGAAGGAGATGATCATGGATTACGTTATTCCGAAAGAAAAAATCCATCGTGATGGGACCACCTACCTGTTTCAGGGGAGTGAGCATGGGGGAGCTCCCATTTCATTTTTCTGGCTCGATGAGACCGCACCGGGTCGTGGCCCACAGCTCCACACCCATCCTTATGAAGAGATCTTTCTTGTGCGGGAAGGTCTGGCTCGTTTCACGGTTGGCAGCGATACCATCGATGTGAGCAGTGGACATATTGTGATCGTGCCGTCTGGTATGCCCCACAAGTTCGTGAACATTGGGCATGGGCCATTTCGACACATCGACATTCACGCCAGTAAACAAGTCATCACGCAATGGCTTGAGGAGTGAAGAGGAGTTTTGTGATAGATGGACAAACGTATATCCGTTCCGGTAAAAAGGGAAAAGATGGCCTACAAATGGGTCGTCCTCTGGGTCGTCCTTTTCGGCGTGTTTATGAGTTTGCTGGATCAAACGATTGTCTCGATTGCCATTCCGCGCTTACAACATGCCTTTGATGCAAGTGTTGAGAACATCCAGTGGGTCGTCACAGCGTATATACTGACGCTTGGTATCTTCACCCCTGTGGTTGCCTTTCTCTCCAGGCGTTTTGGCATCAAGCGGATCTATATCCTCTCCCTGGTAGCATTCACCCTCAGCTCAGCTTTATGCGGCTGGGCCTGGGACCTGCCGTCGCTTATCTGCTTTCGCATTCTTCAGGGCATCGGTGGTGCGGCTCTCTTCCCCCTTGCCAACGCGCTCCTGTTGCGCGTGTTTCCACCAGAACAGCGCGGCTTGGCGATGGGATTTTATGCGATTCCCTCCATACTGGCACCTGCACTTGGTCCAACGCTTGGCGGCTACTTGATCACCTACGCAGATTGGCCCAGCATCTTTTTTATCAATGTTCCCATCGGTCTGCTGGCAGTCTTCCTGTCGGTGAAATTCCTGCGTGAGCTGGACGTTCAGAAGGATCTGCCTTTCGACCTTTTGGGTTTTGTCCTGGTCGCAATTGGCCTTGGGCTTGTCTTCTATACGCTCTCGGATGCCAGCACCGTCGGCTGGGGATCGTTTGAGATTCTCAGCCTCCTTGCGGTAGGATGTATGGCATTAGCCGTGTTTGTGGGTATTGAACTGCGGAGAGAGCGCAACCATCTTCAACCATTGTTGCATCTCAGTCTTTTTCGCAATGGCCCGTTTCTCTTCAGCATGTTGGCAACGGTCTTCCTTACGGTCCGTTTACAGGGTGCGACGTTTCTCTTCCCACTCTATCTGCAGGAGAGCCTCGGACAGACTGCACTGCAAGCTGGCCTGATGTTGTTACCCTACGCCCTGGCCTCTGGGGTTGCCTCGCTCATCGGAGGGCGCCTGGTAGATCGCCTGGGGGCACGGGCGGTGATCCTTCTCGGAGTCGTGCTCCTCATTGTGTGCACCTGGCAACTGACCTTCATCGCGCTCGATTCGCCCTTCTGGTGGTTACAGACCCTACTCATTGTGCAAGGGCTGGCGCTGGGCCTCTGCTATCAGCCATTGATCGTCACAGCAACGGCTGAGGTGGCACCTCAGCGAATGGCATTAGCAACGACGATGAATACCTTGACGCGCTCCCTATCGAGTTCTCTGGGTATTGCCATGGTTGCCACCCTGGTACAAATCCAGAGCCAGGTGCATAGCGTGCAACTTACCAAGAGTGGGCAGCAAGCGGCTTCTTCCGTCGCTTCTCTGAGCTTTGTCCTTGCGTTGCAAGATGCCTTCCTCCTGCTCACGGTTGTCACCGTTCTGGCACTTATTGCGGTTCTCTTTATCCGAGGACGCCGCAAACAGCTATTGTAGCGAAGTATGGAGGGCTCAGAGAGGTTGGCCTAAGATCTTAGAAAATGCACATTTTCGTGAAGATCTTGGGCCAACCTCTGCCAGGTTCAGAAATCAGCCCAGCACGTGTTCCTGGCAGATGGAACGCTTTGACCTGTAGATGCCATCCGCGATTTTGGTACTGAATTGTTTTTGTGGGCCATGAAAACGATCGTTTTCATGGCCTCTTGTGCAAGCAGGCCTCTGAGTATTAATGGATACTGTTGCTAAATTCGCTGGTCTAGCTTGACAAGAAAGTGCTGACCTTCTCAATGTGAGCTTGAACAACCTGCCCAAAAGGATGAGAAGTGAATTTAGCAACAGTATCCGTTACTACTCAAGGGCCTATAAAGCGTTTCGAACAGCAAAAACGCCTCATACGATCAAAGAAACATGCGATATACTATCTCTTATGAGTGAATCGCCGTCTTTGTCAGTTCCTCGCTGACCTCCCACGTCCGCTTCTGGAGCGCTTCGTCGTAGGAAAGCTTGCTGGAAGTCACAGGGACGCATTTGACGAAGTATTTGCCCGATACGCCCTCGATCTCTGGTGAAGAGGCCAGGTAGATCGAGGTTTTCGCGCCCGCTTCCACATTGATGCCCATAAATCTACCCACAACGCTCATGAATGGTTTCAACGGGCCGGGTGCGGCATTTTGCGAGATATTGGTGGCGACAAAGCCGGGATGAAGCGCATTGACGGTTACTGATGTATCTTTGAGCCGTCGGGCCAGTTCGTACGTGACCAGCAAATTAGCCAGCTTCGATTGAGAATATGCCTGCAGGTCCAACCCGCCATACTTTTTCTGCGATTGCAGATCGTCAAAGTTAATCTTACCGCTGAAATGCGCTCCGGAGTTCACATTGACGATGCGGGCAGGCCCGCTGGCCTGTAAGGTATCCAACAAGAGATTGGTGAACAAAAATGGGGCGATATGGTTGACGGCTAGCGACATTTCGATGCCATCGACGCTCTCACGACGACTGGGGAACATCGCGCCCGCGTTATTCAGTACTACATGTAACTGAGTGTATCTTTTCTTGAACTGCTCCACCAACTGACGGATGGATTGCTGTGATGATAGGTCGGCCAGTAACAGATCAACGGCATTATTTCCGCTCGCTGTCTTGATCTCTTGCTGGGCTGCTTCTCCTTTGTCGCGGCTGCGGCAGATCAGCACAACGGTCGCCCCCATCTTCGCCAGTTCTCGTGCTGCGACCTTGCCAATCCCTGAGTTCGCGCCTGTAACGATACAGATTTTTCCATTCATATGTGTTTGCATAATGTTCTCCAATCATCAAAAACGCCTATTTTGATTGTATCATAGCCCTCTTCTCTCGCAGAGGAACCACGAATAGCGCAAAAAACCTCGATTGTTCCATGCACGGGTGTCCGCGCCAAGGGGGTAGAAAATCAAGGAATGATATGCTTAGCACGCAGGCATTGGAGCAGCTCAAGGAGAGCATTTTGGCTGTCGAGGCATTCTTGAAAGCCAGAGCGTCGGGCCTTGCGTGTGTCTGAGATCACGTCGTAGTCCAGGCGGAAGAGAAAGTCGGTAAACTCAAAGCCAGCCATCTCTGATAGGCGGTAAGGGTGTAACTTGTATTTTCCCACCATTGTGCTCCACGTCTCATCTTTATCGGCCATGAAGGTCGCAAGCGGCAGAGGGAGCGGAGCCTCAAGTGATGTGCCAAAGAAGGTGGCGAGGGCGGGCCACAGGTTCTGCCAGCGAATGAGGTCGCCATTGGTGATGTTGAAGGCCTCGCCCGCGCAGCATTCCTCTGTCAGCGCCCAGGCGATTGCCCGTGCCAGGAGTCCGGCGTCGGTCAATTCCTGGAGATGGGTATAGCCCGCGTTGGTTCCGGGGAAGCGGAGTGGGACATGTAGCTCGTGACAGAGTGAGCCATAGATTCCCAACGTCAGGGCTAGGTTCATGGGGCTGCCTATGGAGAGACCACACATGCCCGAGGGGCGAACCGCCGTCCAGTTCCACCCCCTAGCCGCGCCGTGCTCGCGTACGTAATCCTCCTGGTCATAATAGAAGTTTGGCGGTAGGTGGCGCGAGTCGCTCTCCTTCGCTGGCGTTCGATAGGGGCCGAGATGGGCGCCATAGACCTTGGCCCCCTGCACGAGCAGAGCACGTTCAAGCGGCGCGCCGTTTTCCTCCAGGCTCTCAATCAGATTCGTAAGCATGGCAAGGTTGATGCTTACTTCAGCAGAGGGCGTTGAGGCGGGTGCCAGCGCGGCAAAGACCACGTGGGTCACACCCCTGGCTTCTGTGAGCACTTGCTGACACTGAGCGCGGTTCGCCAGGTCAAGCGAGAGGAAGCGTGCCTGTGTTGGGTAATCAGGTGTCCGCCGCGAGATAGCGAGGACCTCCCAAGCTGGATTGGCCTCAAAGTGCTCGACCACGGCACGGCCCACGACGCCCAGGTCACCACCTACCAGGAGCGTGGCTGAGTGGGAGCGCTGGACTGAAGGTGTGTTTTGAGAAGAGGGCTGCATAGAGTACCACCTTGTCTACTAAAGCCTCAACAAATTACCCTGGTGATTCTTCTTATTCACAACCCATTATAGCTGGAGTACTGTAATTTGACTCATAACCTCGCCAAAAAGGGGCTTTATGCGTCAGAGGGGAAACTGGCGAGGTTATGAGTCAGCAAAAGGTGTCTAAGGTACAGATGGAAGAAAGAGCGCTTAGAGAGAAACGACCACTTTTTTCGCGGAGACGCCTTGCCTTTGAGCGTCTAAGCCAGCCTGGATGTGGTCGAGTCCCTTGCCAACGACGACTGGTTCCGGGGCGGCAACATAGTGTCCTTCCGCAAGGGCCTGTGGCAGGAAATCTTCGTAGAGCACTTTGCTGACCTCGTTGTCCATCATACCGGAGACGAACTTCGTGCGGATGTGCCTCATGCGAGATGTTACCTGGAACGACACATTCGCTGACACAAACCGAAAGATGAGCAGAAGCGTCTGCAAGTTCAGGCTGGGGCGTGTTGGCATGTTAGTGATCCTTTCTGTGTGGAGGTGTGATAAGGAATATCCCTCCAGCGGCTTCGGCCAGTTCCGGCCCGAAGAGAGCTCCAGGGGTATACGCTCCTGGCTGGCCCTGGTCGGCAAGCAGCTTTTCCGCAACTGTTGCCGCAACCGTGGTGGTAAACACCATGGCGTCACCGGTGCGCAGCCAGCCTTCCTGGTCGGCCCCATCCGGCCATTGAACGGAGGCATGTCCCCATGAGTATTCTCGTGGGCGTTTTCGAGGGGAGATGTGTAGGCGGGCAAATCGGCGTTTTGCGAAGGTGCGTAGTGGCCTCATATGTAACAGCCCGGCCGCAATTGGGAGGATCACGCGAACGGCGGGACCGGTAGGTACCTCACTAGAGGCGGCTAGGACGTTAGGAGATCCGCTCGCTCGTTGTGCTGCGAGCAGTTCGCCAAGCGGAGCGCTTGCAGTAGCGACATGTGAGCCATCAGGAAGGATAATGGTGGTCACACTGCTGCCAATTCGGTTCCGCACAAGGCGACCACGCTTGTAGGAACGTCCGCCGTAGGGTAGTCCGTCAATGAGGGTTGCCGCAAGGGCTTCACCAATGACCCCCCCCTCAATCTCAACCGAGGGCAGCATGTCTGTGCGAACTCGGTCAGGAGTCGGACGGTCTTGACACAGCTTCATCACAACGCTCTCGGTAGCTAGCACGCCGAATCCGGCACCTGTGACCAACGTGCGGCCTGCGGCGACGGCTTCCTCATGCAGATCAAGCAGTGCAGATACGGAAATCACGTCGTTTGCCAGATCGATGTAGTGACTGCACGGGAGGCAAGTGCGGGCAATCAGCACAGTGGTTTCGGTGAAAGGACCAATGGTATTGATGACGACAGCTGGCCGCTGTCGGCTGATCTCAGTCGCAATCTCTTCTGGTGAAGCGGCAACAATGATCCGTAGCTCTTTCGAAAGAGCGGCGGCCAACTGGCTCAGGCGTTCCCTGTCACGCCCAACCAGCACAGGTAAGACGTTGCTCTCAACGAGACGAGCGGCGACCGCGCGGCCCACATGACCGGTTGCGCCCAAAATCCATACGTCGTTTGTGAAGCGACTCGATGACATATTCCTCTCCTTTATGGGAAACCCCAGGGTTGAATAGCGACAAATTGTCGCAAAGGCGTCAATTTGTTACAATGGAGAGTGTAGCCCGGTGGAATGCTCCAGACAAGCATCAATACGTGCCGTTTGTTACATATGCAACAAAGAGGGAAACATGGCGCACGAAGTACAAACAGACTTGCGCGTCCGGCGCACCCATCACTTCTTGCAGGAAGCGATGATTGAACTGATTACCGAGAAAGGGTTCGAGTCCATCACGGTGGGCGATATTGCCGAACGGGCCATGATCAACCGAGCCACGTTCTACCGCCATTATCAGGATAAATACGATCTGGTAGTCAAGATCTTTGAAGAAGCAGCCAATCACCTGGTGGAGGATATGAAACCCTTCCACAAAGACATTGATCCTGGTGAGAAGGAGGAGAATCTCGTCGGGATCTGGAGCCAGTTATTTGAGCATGTCGCTGAACATGCCAGGCTGTACCGAGCGATGCTGGGGAAAAACGGCAGTCCGTGGTTTGCGGCCAGGATGCGTGAGCACACCATCAAGCTCATGCTTGAGAAGGAGAGACGGTGGAAACACCAGGTGGAACCCAGTCAACCGATTGATCCAGCCATGCCCCCTGAGTTGCCTGTTATGCAACTTTCACATGTTCTGATTGGGACGATCGTCTGGTGGTTGGAGAGCGAAAAGCGCTACACTCCCAGACAAATGGCAACCTGGTTTTATCGCTTTGCGTTTTATGGCTATCTCTCGGCACGCGGGTATGAGGTTCCTTTGCCAGGGAAGGACAGATAACTTCGCCTCATTGACACAAATCATCGCCACGTTTTGGCAATTGGCCCCTATCTTTCAGCAGGATCGGCGAGTTTTCTCCACTCGCTCCAAATTGGCGAGTTTTTGAGTCAATCTGTGTTTCGGGCGAAGTTATGGTCAGGAAAATCAATATTGACTCATCCATTTAAGCTCAAGGCACTGGCGATTTTATGAGTCAGAAGTGGCAAATTTATGAATCTTACGCAACTTTGCTGATCAAGGATGTGGTATACTACAGAGTTGAACATTTTTTCACGTTTGTAAGGCTTTTTCAAGGACCCAAAAACATCCCATGATCATTTTTCCCGACCTTCCCAATGTTGAAGTGGAAGGAGTAGAGGGAGCCGAGGAGATCATCCTGACCCTACGTACGACATCCCCAACAGCCTCTTGCCCCTCCTGTGGAACCGCATCTTCGCGTCTCCAAAGTCGCTATACGCGGGCGTTGCGCGATCTTCCCTCCGTTGGGCATTCCATCCGCCTCATCATGCATGTCCGCCGTTTCTTTTGTAAAAAGAGTACTTGTGCTCAAAAGATCTTTGTTGAACGACTTCCAGAACTTTGCCATCCTCACGCTCAACGCACGAAACGGCTGCAAAAAGCCCTTTGTGAGTTGGGACTCAAAATCGGGGGCCAGGCCGGAGCGGATGTAGGAAGTGAACTCGGCATCAGCGGAAGTCGCGATACGATCTTGCGTCTGGTTCGCCAATCGCACCCGTCAGCTCAATCAGCACCACACATTATTGGTCTCGATGACTGGGCACGCAAGCGCAGGCTGCGCTATGGAACCCTGATTTGTGACCTGGAATTGGGTTTGCCCATTGACTTGCTCCCCGACCGCTCGGTCGAAACGGTCTCCGCCTGGCTGCTCAAGCATCCCTCCATCAAGGTGGTCAGCCGCGATGGTTCCTCGGAATATGCGTCGGCTATTCAAAAAGGGGCTCCTCAAGCTCGACAGGTGAGCGACCGCTGGCATTTGGTAAAGAATCTGGCCGCCTGTGTCTCAGTGCAACTGACCCAAAGCCTGACGCAACTGCGTCGTGTTGAGCAGGCAGAGGCCAACGCCCTCGATGAGCAGCAACCCTCACCTGAACGTCAAAGCCATCCCAGGACACGCGGCTCCGAAACTCGCGCAACACGCTCGTCAAGCGGAGCGAACGGCTCGTTACGAGCAGATGATGGCACTCCAATTGCAAGGGATGAAAAGCCTGGAGATTGCGGCTCACATGGGCATGGCACCACGAACCGTTCGGCAATGGCTTGATCGGGGAGATATTCCTTATTCCGGTTCCCGCAAGCCTCGAGCAAGCCTCATCGATCCCTACAAGACCTATCTCCTGGAACGCTGGCAACAAGGGTGTCGCCAAGGAGCACAACTGGAAAGAGAACTGAGAGCAAAGGGATATAAAGGGTCACCACGAGCCATCTATCGCTACCTGGAGACGTTAGATGCTTTGAGCTTTCCTGCCCGCAAAAGCGGTTCCCCATCAGCGACAAAACCGCTCAATCCCTTATTGGCTCTCTCGGCACCACAGGCCACCTGGCTCTTTTTCCGCAAGCAGGAGGATTTGCGCGGAAGAAGAACAAGAGAACCTTCGGCAGTTGAGGCAAGCGAGCCCACACCTTGAGACCGCCTACCAACTGGTGGAGATGTTTCTTCACATGGTGCGTAAGCGCACTGGAGAACAGCTTGACGCCTGGTTGGCAGCGGTGAAAGCCAGCCATCTTGAAGCGTTTGCGTCCTTTGTGACGGGTGTGCAGCAAGACAAAGATGCCGTTCTTGCGGGATTGACGTTACCTTGGAGCAATGGTCCTTTAGAAGGAAATGTGAATCGGCTTAAGCTCATCAAAAGAAGTATGTATGGTCGCGCCGAAGTCGATTTGCTCAAGCTTCGTGTGCTCTATCAGAGCAAAACGAGTCGAGACAGAAAGGACAAGAAGAAAAAGATGCAAGGACAGCAGGTGGTTCATCTGAAGAAACCACAGAGCATGAAAAACGATGCAAACTCTCAGCGTATCACAACTGCGATCAGCAAGGTTGCGTAAGATTCAATTTATGGTCTTTCCGTCAAGTACAGCGCAAGGGCATGGAGGGACGATACGCCGTCCCATTGGCGTCAGATGAAGGGGACGACGCGAGGTCCGCCCTGCACCTGGGCGCATTTGCCTCTTCCGAAACAATGGCTGGCTTTCCTTCATCTCATCTGGGATGAAAAGTGCCTGTTTGTTGCTTTTATGCACGAACTTCGATATGATGTTTTCCTCAGTGTATGTAGCAAGGGCTGGGGCACTCATGAAGCGACATCCCGCAATCTTTCTTCTCGCTTTTCTTCTTGGCCTGGTGATCTTCTTCCAGATGAGCCAACCATCGCAACAAAGGTAGTGTTGCAAAAAAATTAAAGCTCTGCAAATTGAAGTACACACAAACATACCTCACTAGTAAAAGATGCAAAACGTGCGCCCTTTCTCTAGAATAATGATTCTTGTGCTGTAATTACTGGCTCCATTTTCTCCGCTCAAAATTTTTTGCAACACTACCCCATACATCGTTTCCCTACAAAGGGTACCTGCCTGGTGCTCTTGAGAAAACAGGTGATGTGTTTGCTGTCTCCTGTAAGACGATTACAGGTAACTCTTTTTTAAAAGATGGGGCCGAGTTAAAGCAGAAAGGAAAGTGTGCGAGCATATGCAAATTCCATCTCAATTTGAGATCAAAGAGCTCATGAAGGTGCGTGAGGGGCCTTGTATCTCAATCTTTATGTTCGTCTCTTCTAGAGAGGGTGAAACACAACAAAATCCGATACGCTTACGCGAGCTGATACGAGAAGCTGAGCAGAGCATGCCGCTCAAATTAAGTACTCCTACACGTAGAGAAGCACTCCTTCAGCCTATGCGTACATTACTCATCGATGATGCGATTTGGCAACGCCCTGAAGAGGGTTTGTGTTTGTACAGTTCGCCAGGCCTGTTTCGCGCTTTTCCCTTGCCCATGCCGGTAAAGGACCAGGTTGTGGTGGCTTCCCACTTCTATCTCAAGCCATTGCTACCATTTCTCACGAATGATGTGCGCTTTTATATCCTGGCTCTCTCTCAGCACGAGGTGCGCTTGCTCGAAGGTACACGCTATCATATCCATGAGGTCGCACTTCCAGAACACGTTCCGGTGGGCATCTCAGCGGCACTGAACTATGATAAAACGCAAAATATAGTGCAATCTCACAGTGGGGCGTCTGAAGTATCCAGAGGAACAGGCGGTAAGCGATCAGTCATTTTTCACGGCCAGAGACCAGGAATCACCGATACAAAGAAGAACCTCTTACGCTACTTTGGGCAGATTGATCGTGGCTTGCATGAATTTCTGCACAACAAAAAGGTGCCGCTGGTCCTGGCTGGCGTAGAATACCTCTGTCCGCTCTATCGCAAAGTCAATACCTATCCCCATGTTCCCCCCCAAGAGGTCAGGGGCAATCCTGACAAATTAAGTAATAAAGAACTGCACGACCGGGCCTGGACGCTTATCGAGTCAAGTCTCTTACAAAGACAAAGTGAGGCGGTAGCTCGCTATGAAGAGTACGCAGGCACCAGGAGAGCGTCCCATAATATCAACGTTATTCTTCCTGCCTCCCACTATGGGCAAGTCGATACCCTGCTGATCGCCTCTGACAGAGAGCTCTGGGGAACCTTTGATACATCAGCCAACAAGACGCATGTGTACAAGGAACTCCGCTTTGGTGCGAGCGATCTCTTAGACGTTGCCGCAACACAGACACTCCTTCATGATGGATCTGTCTATGTTCTCGAACACGATCGTATGCCTGGTGACAAACTCGCTACGGCAGTGTTTCGCTATTAATTCAATGGTGCACTGGATAACAAATACGGTTGTGTTGCAAAAAAAAGCGGATCTGCGAGAGTAAAGGAAAACGTGCGAAAGGGACACGTTATGACCGAACAGCATCCGTTCAAATGGCGTCATTTCCAACCTGACATCATTCTGCGCCATTGGCACTGCTCGCGTAGCGGACAGGGGCGGCAACTGCGGATACTGGCCCCATAGACGACACGCAGGCTCCCATCGGCTTCTTTCCGTTGCTCATGCGGGATCAGCTTCTGGTCAGCAGGGCACTGTAGCGTCCCATCAGGCTGGAGGGCGAAGTCCTGGCCAGAGAAGCGGCCAGCCTTCCAGGGCAAACCCACATGAGGAGGTGCATAGCCGGAGGGAGGAGCCACACGTGGTGGAGTGGGCGAGGGAGGTGGGATGGCAGGAGCCCGCCTCGGTTGTGCGTACCGGATCAGGATGCAGATGGTGTCCCAACTCCAGGCGGAGGTTCCACATTCATTGCGACACCACCTGCCAGCACTCCTGCTCCCCAGGCCGAGTGACTGCACCAGCGATCGGGGCCCTGTTCTTCATCTTCATCTGCTAGAGCAGGTTCAAAGGCATCGCGATGCCGGTAGATCTCGACAACATCGGAGGCGGTGAACGCCTGTTGCGGCAGAGTGGTGAAGAAGAGTTCATAGACAACACCTGAACGCGTGACGCCAACCGGACTCTTCTTCGAGCTTTCTGGATGGGTAGCCACAAATCCAGCACGTCCATACGGTTGGCGTTTGAGCAGCTTAAGACAATGGATCTGCCCTTGACTCCAACTCGTACGTCAGAGCATCCATAATGACAGCTTGGTCGCGCTTGATGCCTGTGAGAGACTGGAGGGTAATAGCGTCGCGGTCGACTCCGGGGCTCGATTCGCGCGCGAAGCGCCGTCAGGTAATTGCGTACAGCAGTTTCCGAGCCACGATATCCCTGGGCACAAATGGCTTGGCAGAGGGAAGCGATATTGTGGGATTGTCCCGCTTTAGAAGAATACCTGAAGTGAAGAGAAGAAGGAAGAGTATTTCTTCTTTCGCAGAGGAACCACGAACAGAGCAAAAACCTGGATTGTTACATGCACGGGTGAAGCTTGGGAGTGGCAGGAACCATCATTGATCTATCTCCATAAACCCACGACTTGCGCAACGAGGTGTGCTCAGATCCCATGCCGCTCTTTTGGAGCGTCTTCCTCAAACGTAAAATTTGGCCAAAGTAGTGGCAGCATGCTGCTACAAGAAAGAAGGAGTTTGCCCTGAGAAGTTTGATGGCCTATACCTCTCACAGACAAACAAACAACAGAGAGAAAGGCCATCCCTATGAACGAATCTACCACAAACCTGACCGCCCATTTTACTGGCCGCGCGAGCCTGGCAGTTCTCGGCGTCAAGATCCGTAAAATGGATCTGTTGGCACCCGTCCGCAAACTGGTCCATATTCCGCAAAAAACCGTCAAGGATGCTCCTTTTGAGAAACTATTCGATGCGTTCATCACAGTCGGTGATCCAGCAAACGCTTTCTGCTTGCACTGCCGACACCGTCAAGCAGATGGAGCAAACAGCGAACGAAATCTATCGCCACCATAGCCAGGGCTATCAACACGACTACTCCCAACAGTACCAGATTCTGGATGTGGATCTCACGGGCCTGCCGTGTGGCAAAAGGGCAGCACTGGCCACCAAAGGCTATTTTGCTGGAGCGCGCAATCGCCGTGGACGACAACTGGGCCGGGTACTGGCCACACGCTACGGTGAGGTCGTGACCGACCGGCTGTTTGAGGGTCGGACAAGCCTGGCCTCAGCCTTTCAGCCGCTGATCCAGGCCGCTGAACAAACTCTGGGACTGGACGAAGCCCAACGATCTCGTACGTTGCTCCGCGTCGATGCTGGCGGTGGGAGTCTGGATGATGTCAATTGGGCCCTGGCGAGAGGCTATCAAATGCACTGTAAGGATTACTCCGGGCAACGTGCTCGCCACCTGGCGGCATCCGTCACGACATGGATCGAGGACCCGGATGAACCAGGGCGACAAGTTGGGTGGGTCGAAGAGCCAGCTCCAGAGTATGTGCGTGATGTAGTGCGGATTGCGGTACGCAAGCGGAAGCCAAATGGGCAGTGGGGTATTGCCGTGCTCATCTCTACCTTGCTTCCCACCGAGGTGTGTGAACTGACCGGAGGCTATGGAGAGCGGTCTCTCAGTTCCACCCAGGTTCTGCTGGCGCACGTTCGTCTTTACGATCAGCGCGGCGGGGGTGTAGAAACCTCGTTCAAAGGTGATAAGCAAGGATTGGGACTTGCCAAGCGCAGGAAGAAGCACTTTGAAGCCCAACAGATGCTGATGCTCCTGGGGAGCTTGGCTCACAATGTGATCGTGTGGGCACACAACTGGCTGGCAGGATCCACATCCCAGCTCCAGCACTATGGGCCGGCGCGCATGGTGCGCGATGTTTTTCAGATCAGCGGCTTTCTCCTCATCGATGCTCGGGGCCGCATCCGTTCTGTTGTGCTCAATCAGGATGCTCCTTTCGCCCCTGTTTTACTTGGCCCTTTGCGGGTGCTTCTGGCTCCAGCACAGGTGATACTTCGTTTGGGCGAAACATAAATCTTTCAAGACACATCACTGGCACTTGCTCTCAAGCTCATTCCACTCTTCTTGATTGGCCGTGGTCAGACAAAAGTAAAGGATCAGCGTAGGATCATGGTGAGGAAATGTTCCGTCGTCCCAATGGGATTGTTCTGCTTTGAGCACTTCACGGTAATGACGGGCACTCCGCTGTACATAGGTGCCCCAGTCTTCTCCATCCTCGCGATCAAACGAATCACCTAGTACTCTGTCATCTCTCACTTGATGAGTGTGCCGCCTGGGGCGGCAAGCAAAGAAGAGAGGATGCGGGGACACCCACGCGCTTCATCTGCCCCCGGCAGCGCGTCGCCCCGGCAGAGGGCTCGCCGCCCTCTGCACTCCCGCTTTTTACTCATCGCTTGACGGATGACAGAGTACTAAGTACAATCAAGTAACTTTTTGTGGGTTGCCTGGCAAGCACAGGCAACCCACAAAAAGTTACTTGATTGTACTTAGCCATCGTCGGACCTGCGAAGGAAGGCTTTATTTCCACTATTCTGTTCAAGTGTAGCAGATGAGAGGCGGTTTTTCCAGGTTTTGCATTCCAGGGGTCAGGGCTGATGCGAGTCTGCGAGCACGCATCAGCCCTGACCCCGGTGAGCAGCCAGTGTCACCACTGCAGGCCACGTTTCGGGGGCGTGGGCGGTGGTGCGAACCTACTCGCGGCGGCCTGGGGATACGGCGGTTGCTAACCTGCTGGCGGGTTCGAGATGTGGACCTGACCACTCGCCGCTGAGGTCCCTCCCTCACAGTGCTGCACGAAAGTTGCGTCGAACTTCTGCACATAGCCCTGAGGACCGAGGACAGCGTCAATGATGGTGAACGAGCCGGTCACCGTGTTGCATCCCCGGCCGTTGCCGTACAGAGCCAGGCCCGGCCCATTCCCGTTGAACGGGTACCGGTGCGCGTCGCTGTAGGTACCCGGAACGAGAACAGCAGGCTTCCCATTAATGGGTGCCACCGTACCGGGTGCTCCGAAATCCAGGGTCCACAAGTCGCCGTTGTAGCCGGTAACCCCGATGCTCACGGTGCTACCGGTGGAACTGGCGGAGATGGTCAGCGCGTCGCCCTTCCTGGTGGAGTACGAGTACAACTTGCCTCCGGCGATGAAGTCGCCGGCACTCCCCCTGAAGCTTAAGGTCCCGGTGGCCTTTGTCGGGCCGAATGCCGTCGGCGACGGGGTGGCCCTTGTCGGGCTGAATGCCGTCGGCGACGGGAAAGCCACCGGTGGAGTATATGAGTAGCTCGGTGTGGGTGCATTGCTGGCGACGATTCTCCCCAGCGTGTAGAGCGAGCCACACAGAACGCAGGAAATGGCGATGATGCCGCCCCCGGCGATAAGCAGCCAGTGCCACCACTGCAGGCCACGTTTCGGGGGCGTGGGCGGTGGTGCGAACCTACCCATGGGCGGCGGATAATATGTGTGCGGCGATTGATTGTAGGTATACAGCGGTTGCTGACCCTCTGGCGGCATGTTCGGAGGCATAGGAGTGCTCAACCTGGTTGTCCTTTCTGGTGGCTGTCCTTCCCGGTGCGACGACCGGTCGGCCTCTTGTGATGTATGTAGCCATTCATGAGCGAGGAATCGCTACTATGCTGACCTTGAAATGCAAGAAACAGAACGGAAGATAAAATCCCCAAAGTAATATCAATAAAATAACACCAACCCATAGCCCTTTTTGACATGATAGCCCTCCAAATTTCTTCTTAGACAAGATTTTAACTCGTCTAAGTAGACAAGTCCAGCAAGACCATAAAAGTTGCAAGAATTATCAAATGTCTCATAGTGCCGCCTGAGGCGGCGAGGAGAGGAGAAGTGATGCGGGGACACCCACGCGCTTCATCTGCCCCCGGCAGCGCGTCGCCCCGGCAGAGGGCTCGCCGCCCTCTGCACTCCCGCTTTTTCGCTCATCAAATCAGAGATGACAGAGTACTAGAAGCGGGTGCAGATGCGACCCATTGGGCCATTTCAGCCAGGGCTCCCACCCCAACACTGCCTGGTGGGCTTCCTCTAGAATCACCAGCGCTTGCAAGGCGTCTGCATATGGCAACACAATTTCGTTCCTGGACAGCGATTTTCTCTGTAAATCCTCAGATAAAAGATCTCTTTCGCTCATGCTTCTCCCGTCCTCGGGTTACTCTGCTTTGGCTTTCTTCTCTTCCTCACAAAGCAAGCGTTAGGCTCAGCTTAAGGAGATTATACATCCTAACTCAGCTTCCTGCCGCTGGTTATTGAGTTAGGCTAGCACGCTGCCACCCATTTGGCCAAAAATTAGGTCAAAGAAGTCGAGATGATATACTGCCAGGAGGAGATAGTCGCCATCAAGCAAGGAGAGAGCTATGACACGAGCTTCTTACAATGATATCGCCCAATGGTATGATCAGTTTCTGCGCGAGAGACCTGTCTACATGGAAGTGATCTTGCCGGGTCTGCTCACGCTTGTCGGAGAGGTCGAGGGGGAAGTCATTTGTGATCTGGCCTGCGGACAAGGCTGGGTAGCGCGCGAGTTGGCCCGACGTGGAGCGCAGGTCATCGGTCTTGATCTGGCCCCGAACCTGTTGGCCCTCGCCCAACGTTATGAAGTGCAGGAACCACTGGGAATTGGATATGTTCAAGGAGACGCTCAACATGCGGAGGGGCTGAGCGACCAGCAGTTTACTGGTTGTGTTTGTGTGATGGCACTGATCAATATTCCTGATCTTCAAGCCACTTTTCAGAGTGTCAGACGGATTCTCAAGCCAGGAGGCTGGCTGGTCTTCGCCATCCCTCACCCGTGTTTTGAGTCCCCTCACGCTCAGTGGACATCGTTGTCTGATCCTGAGCATCCACTCGGCAGGACCGTCACCGGCTATTTTGACGAACGGCAATGGTTCTCATCGAACCCAGATGGAGTCCGTAGCCGGGTTGGAGACTATCATCGCATGCTCAGCACGTACCTCAACCAGCTCGCCGCCGCAGGTTTTGCACTTGAGCGCGCCCTCGAACCTGGACCATCTGACAGACAAGCTGAGCGAGTGCCGGGCAATCGCGAAGTCCCTACGCTCCTTCTGATCCGTGCCCATCTCTTAGACGGTCCCCAGGCCGAGAATATGAGCCGTGTCTGAGGGCACTCCAAACAGGGTGAGAGCCACAGCAGGAGCAGAAGGCTCTCGCGCATTGCGAGCCAGCCGCGCAGTCCACGAGAGCCGAGAATGGGCCCGTTGCGTACGGGACAGGGGTGCAGGCGCAAACGTTGGGTTGGCAGAGAGACTTTGCTCCACGCGTACTTCCACATGTTGGTACCGAAGCGGTTCTGTCAGAACTGAGCGCACAGAAGCTCATAAAAGATCCATGACAACTGATTACAACTTGTCTCTTTCTATGAAGCTGTTTGTAGGAGTGCTTGCAAGGTCACAAGCCGATCGAGGAAAACGCGTCGTTGTTCGGAGAGTGAGAGCGATTCTCCCATGATGGGGCGCGGATGGAGATCATTCCGTAGCTCGTCAAAAGCACAACAAAAACGTGCCGTCGCCTCAAATACGCCAAATCCTCGCATGGGAGAGTACCGCTGTTTGATACCTCGGTGGTCTTGCTCCAGACGATTGTTGAGATACTTGTTGGTCCTCTGCTGGACATGATTGCCCATTGTCTCGCGGAGAGCTCGTGGATAGGAACCGTGCCCATCTGTCGTAACAGACTCTGGCGTATGCCCAACCACAGCAACTGCCTGCTTAAAAAACCGCTGCGCTGCCTCCATATTCCGTTTCTCACTCAACATGGAATCAACGAGATGGCTGTGAATGCCTCGTTCCTCTCCTGTATTTAGATTGCGACTCCAAAGAGTCCAGCGATGAATCTTTCCTGGCAGTAGTAGAATAATTTAGTAACTCATATACTAATTGTTAGGAGAGAAGAGAGAAGGCAAAAGCTCATCTCTTCTCGACGATGGAACCAACAGGAGAGCCTTTGTCGTGACATGCGGCCTGTTGACCCTAACGGTGACCGCCTTGAGTAGACGGCTCTCTGTCCATCAGGATGGCAAACGACCATTGGGCTTGTTGCAGCGTTTGTCGCAGAGAAGATGACTGCCGATCCAGCGTGAGTTCTCGCTTCTCCTGAAAGGACAGGACTCCTGTTGCGACGACCTGGGTGGAGCATGGATGCATGCGAGAACCAACTCCATGAGAAAGGAGAAGGCTGATCATGTCCAACAGCAATGTTGTCCCGACGCCGCCAGAACCGGCATCTCTTCGGTATGTGGTTGGAATCGACATTGGCAGTCAAACCTGCGCCATGTGCTGTTTGACTCCTGAGAAACGGCAGGTCTTCAAACCAAGCACCTTTGCCAATACGAGAGAGGGCTTTGACTGGCTCTTTGAGAAACTCGCGAGCCTCAAGAGCGATCCCTCCTCGATTCTCGTTGGATTAGAGGCGACCTCGCGTTACGGAGAAAATCTTTCGCAGGCCCTGCTCAAGGCTGGATACCGGCTTTGTCTGTTGCATCCGGCTCAAGTGCATGCCTTTGCGCAGCAGCGAGGCCTGCGTGCCAAAACGGATCAACTGGATGCCGGCACCATCGCACGCGTCTTGCTCAGTGGGGAAGCCCGCTTTGGCTACTTGCCCGATGAGCACACTGGGACCTACCGCGAACTGCTTCGCTTGCAACAACAACTCAGTGAGGATGTGGTCCGCTACAAAAACGAACTGCATGCGCTTCTGGTCGTTTTGTTTCCTGAGTTCGTGCAGGTGTTTGCCGACCCAACACGCCCCACCGCTCTGGCAGTCCTGAAGCGCTATCCCAGTGCTCAGGCGGTCGTGGACGCCGGGGTCGAGCAGCTGTCTCACCTCTTGCATGAGTTGGCTCCTCACCATTATGGCCGCCCAACTGCTCAAGCTCTTTTCGCCTTGGCTCAGACCTCGATTGCCAGCGGGGTGGCGGTGATGGCACGCTCGAAAAGCATGTCGATTGTGTGTGATCAGCTGGAGCATACGCTCATCAATCTGGCTCAGCTTGAGCAAGAAATTGATCAGCTGCTGACCAATGATCCCCAGGCCAAGCGCTTGCTGGCTGTTGCCGAGTTTGGACCACTGACCGTTGCAGTGCTGCGAGCCGAATTGGGGGACGTGCAGCGCTTTGCCCATATGGATCAAGTCGTGGCCTACGTTGGGTTGGATATCCAGGTGAAGCAGAGTGGGAAATGGAAAGGACAAAGCAAGCTCTCCAAACGGGGGAGCGGACGAGTTCGTCGCTTGCTCTACCTGGCTGCCTTGCGCTCGCTGCATGAGAAACACTCTCCCTTCAAGGACTACTATCAGCGTCTGGTGGATCGTGGCTTGAAAAAAGGGACGGCTTTGGTTGCCGTGATGCGAAAAATGATCATCGTGGGTGTTCACCTGCTCAAGACCCAGGATCTCTACGATGCGAACAAGGTTGGCATCCAATAGGTGAGCTAGCCGCGCGGCTAGCTCACCTATTGGATGCGCCCCCCACCCCCCGAGGGAATGCGGTGGGGTTACACCTGGAAGGTTTCCAGGCGCTCGGGGGAGAGATTGTGTCTTTTCCCGTCAAGCGAGAAGAAATCCCCCCAAAAAGGGACTTGACAAATGTTATGGCTTCTGCTCTTCGGACTGGGAGAGTTCAACTGACGGGTACCAATATGAGGGTTGCATCGTGATCCTCCTTGCTCTGCTCGTCGCTTTCGGACTCCTTCTTTCTCAGATACTCTTGACATGATTCATCTCATCATGATATGATTCATATCATGAACGAACGAAAAACGCCACCAAGCCGACTGCGGCAGGAGCACATGGAGCACACACGTGATCTCATCTTGGAGGGGCTGATTCGGACGATGGCCAATGGGGCGGTCACCTGGTCCATTCCGGATGTTGCTCGCGAGTCAGGCGTCTCTGTGCCGACGATCTATCGCTATTTTCGGACGAAGCAGGAGTTGGTCGAGGGGCTCGGCGCCTATGTGGTGCGCAAAGCGGGATTCACCGATTTGCTTCCACCGCACAGTCCCCAGGAATTGATTGCGATGGTGCGCCAGATGTATCTGCGAGCAGCAGACATGAGCGAGGCAATGAAAATGGCCTCGCTCAGCGAACTGGCCCAGGAGATTCGCAAAGAATCCATTCCTTTGCGCCTCAAAATGATTGAAACAGCTCTTGCCCCAGTGTTGCCGTTCTTTGCGGAACACGAACGGATCTACCTGGTACGTATGGTCCTGTTGCTCTCCTCGTCGGCGCTCATTCGCGCCCTCGATCAGTATCTTGGTCTCACGGGAGCTGAGGCTGCCGATACGATCAGTTGGGCTTTTTGGGCGTTGACGCGCGCGGGTTCAGCCGACGCAAGCACCTCATCTAAGGAAGATAGTGAAAGGGACCAGCAGAACCCGGAGCAATGATCGCGCAACCTTGGCCACGTCACTGCAACTCCTCTACCCACTGAGAAAGGATTTTACCCACTGAGAAAGGATTTTCATCATGTATACGGTTTCACTCCAGAACACCTCTGCGTACGATCAAGCGACCGGCGGAGGCAAAGCGCTGACCCTGGGGAAACTCCTCCTGGCAGGCTTGCCCGTACCTCAGGGATTCGTCGTCTTGACGAGCGCGTATGAGCGCTTTGTCACGGTGAATCGCCTGCACGCCGAGATCGAACAACTCGTGCAGAGCGTTTCCCCAGATCAGCCTGCAACTGCTGAAGCAGCCGCGTCTCGGATCGCCACGCTATTCGAACAGACAATGCTGCCGGTCGACATAGAGGCTGCCGTTCTCGACGCGTATCAGCGGCTCGCTGCTCTCACCGTCGCAGTGCGCTCTTCTGCCACCGCCGAGGATTTACCCAGTGCCTCCTTCGCTGGCCTCTACGAGACCATCCTGGGTCTGAGTAGTGCCGCAGAGATGTGCTCTGCCCTCAAACGCTGTTGGGCTTCTCTCTGGAGCACACGAGCGCTGATCTATCGCGCTCGTCACCACATTCCTCATCAAACTGTACAGATGGCTGTCATCGTGCAGCATATGGTCGAGGCGCGAGCCTCTGGTGTCCTTTTTACCTGCAATCCCATCACCAATGCCCAGGACGAACTGATCATCAATGCCGCCTTTGGTTTGGGTGAAGCCGTCGTCAGTGGCCAGGTCACTCCCGATACCATCACGCTCGACAAGCACACCGGGCAAGTCAAACGCCTTGATGTGGCCGAAAAAGTGCTGATGACCGCTCCTGCGTCTACAACCAACGGTGTGGAGACACAGGTCATTCCAGCCGAGGTGCGCACACTTCCTGTGCTCTCAGCGTCCCAACTGACCCGGCTCTTTGAGCTTGGGACCACCGTTGAACAGCTCTTTTCCACTCCGCAGGATATCGAATGGGCCATGGCCGATGATCAGGTCTTTCTGTTGCAAGCGCGACCTGTCACGACGCTCGTACGCAAACAGACGGTAACGGTGTGTCAAGAAGACCTGCCGGTGCCTGGCGATGATCACTGGGACCGGCGCGAGAAACCAGAAGCCCACACGTCTGATCTCTGGACCCGCGTCAACATTGGAGAAAACTTCCTCGACCCGATTACGCCACTCAGCGCAACGCTCTGGCCGACCTTCTTTCTCCTTGGCCATTTTCCCTCTCCGGAAGAACGGGCTCCTGAGGCGCCTCCACTTCCGCTGCTTGGCGAGCGCTTCTACGGGCGTCTGTACGTCAACGAAGGCGCGCTCATCCGTGGTGCCATTGAGATGGGAATGCCAACTGGTTTGCTGGATAGCACCTGGGGCACCAGTGGGCGCGGCAGACGCAGCTCTGACGATACCATTCACATCTGGCGCCTTCTCAGCCGCATCCCTAGGGTGGTTGGCGATGCACGCAAAGCCGCGAAAGAGCAAGTGAAAAAGCAACCAGCGATCCCCAAACAGAAACAGCCTCGCAGAAGTCCTGAGCAGCTCTTTGCGCAGATTGACGCGTGGGTTGATGAATTTCAGCGCACAGACCTCTCCCAACTTGACGATCGCGCCCTTTGGGACGTTGTTCCACTCTGGATTGAGCGTGGGAAGGAGCTACGGCGCATCGTTTTTGGGGCAGGACTCGCCGGGATCGCGTTTTACTTCTTGGAACGCAAGGTGAGCAAGTGGACGGGGAAGCCTGGTCAGGCCACAGTGCTTGTGCAGGCCCTCTCCGGCGTGTATACCGCCGAGGTAGGTTCACTGCTCTGGCAGATGGCGCAGATGTTAAACGGGGCGGGACTCGCGGAGGTCGTCCAGAAATATCCTTCCGAAAAAGCGCTGGAACTGCTGCGGAAACTCCCTGAGGCGCAACCATTCCGTATCCAGTTTGAGGCATTTATCCAGCGCCACGGTTATCGCTGCCCCAATGATGCGGAACTGCACAATCCGCGCTGGGCGGAGCAGCCAGCGCAGGTCATTGAGATGGTGAAGAGCTACCTGCGCCTGGGCGAACAGGCGAATCCTCTTACCATCGAGCAACGTCGTATGCAGGAACGCGAAGAAACGGTCAAGCACCTCACTACCCAGATCCATCCATTCCGGCGTCCTCTGTTCCGCTGGCTCCTCAAACAGGCCCAGAACAAGACGCGCCAGCGTGATAACATCCGGTCCTACGTGGCAAAGTTTCTGCTCCCCATGCGCTTGATCCTCGTCGAGTTCGGGCGACGGTGGGCCGAGCGGCGCTGGCTAGCTGATCCCGATGATCTCTTTTTCCTGACCCTTTATGAGGTGGGCGATATCGTGAGAACGGGCCAGCCGAACGTTCTGGGTTCCGATCTGATCACAATCACCGCTGCACGCCGAACAGCTTTCGATTACTGGCACACAATCGAGGCACCTGCGGCTCTGGGACCCGGGGGCGCGCCTCTGCCCGATCCACAACCGACAGGAGTCTTCCTACAGGGGTTGCCCGCGAGCGCTGGCCGGGCGCGAGGAATGGCACGCCTGGTCGAGAGCATGAACGAAGCGGTGCGACTTTCTCCAGGAGAGATCTTGGTGACGCGGGGAACCGATCCGGGTTGGACGCCCGTGTTTCCGCTCGTCAGTGGCCTCGTGTTGGAAACAGGTGGGCTGCTCTCTCATGGAGCGATCATTGCCCGTGAATATGGGGTGCCAGCTGTCATTAATGTGCCAGGCGCGCTTAGTACCATCAAAGATGGGCAAATCATCGAGGTGGATAGAACGAATGGGCGGGTGTATCTCGATCCGAGTGGAGCCGATGGGATGCCATCATCAGCCTCTCTCCAAACACGAACACAAGCGCCTGAACTGAAGTAAGTGTTCAGCGACGATTATTTTGACTCTCGCTTGCCTAAATTGAGCGAGAGTCAAAATAATCGTCTTCTAACAGTAAGCGGGAAAACAACCGTCTCTCTGCACGTATGAGGAGAAAGCCGTGGTGGATTGGTTCAGCCTTCTCCACTACGGATTTCTCCCGTTTCGCTCATGATTTTTCGACCGGTGCTCTAGACGGTGGCTATCCTGAGAAGGCGCGCAAGCTCACCCTTGAGACCTCCCCGGCATGAATGCGCGGGGGGTCCTGTTGCTCACCCAACGCTTCCGTTCTCCCCCGAAAGGGAGAGCGGCTCTTGGTGGGGATAGGCAGGACTTTCGAGCCGACGCGCTCTAGCACGGGCAGCTTTGCCAGAAGCCACCACGCCCATGCTTGGGGGCAAGACATGCCCTTCATTCGCACGTTGGTGCAGATCCTCCATCACGGCTTGCAGGCGCGGCTCCGCACCTTCCCAGTCCGACTGGGTGACAGAGGGGATGGTCTGTTGGGGTTCCAGGTGAGAAAGCCGCGAAGGCCGAGTACAGATCGCGTTGCACCGGTCCACAGCCACAGGAACAGTGGTGCCAGCGCTGCGATCTGAGCTTCTTGACGTAGGCTCCGCAGGCATGACAATATTGGGAGAGTTGGGTCTTGAAGGCAGAAACTTCGCTCAGGGTGCCGCCAGTTTTTGCAACTATGCGGGCCAGATGTGCTACAAACATCCCTGGGGCGCGAAGTCCGATGCTTCTCCCATACTGCTTCTGCCATGCCACAAACGAGGTTTTTTCTAAGGTGATCGTGTTCCCCACCTTGACGATGTCGTGGGCAAGCTTGCCATGCAGGCTCTTGCGGTGGGCGGCCAGTTTTCTCT
Source organism: Ktedonobacter racemifer DSM 44963 (assembly GCF_000178855.1). GTDB lineage: Bacteria > Chloroflexota > Ktedonobacteria > Ktedonobacterales > Ktedonobacteraceae > Ktedonobacter > Ktedonobacter racemifer. Next base: position 1,771,794 of record NZ_ADVG01000003.1, read on the forward strand.
CCGCAGTGGCATGCTGCCTGCGCGTGGTCTTGTACCGCTGACTCTCGTTCCACCGCAAGCGCTTCTTGCCAGGTTTCTTCACGCGTCCCAACTCATCATAGTGCTCGGGATTGTTGGCGCGGCGTTGCCGCTCCATTTGGCGCTGGAGGCGTCGTTTCTTGCGGGCATTGGGGGCGAGTTGCTCACAGAAGGTCACCAACTGGGCTTTCCCCTCACGTGGGACGATGGCGAGCGTCTGGGGGCCAATATCGAGGCCAATGGTCTGGGTGCCCATCTTCTCGTGCTTTTTCTTGACAAAGGTGTGCCCCTCTAAGATGAGTTGCACAGAATACCGGTTGCCCTCAACATCAGCCCCTCTCGCTTGCGGAGAGGACGCTTTGCGACGGACCAGGCGCACATACTTGATCGTGTGGCGCAATCCATGCTGGATCACCGGGTCCAGCCAGTTGATGATGGCAGGGATGACCAGCTGGTTCCAGATGAGAAAGCCACCGTCCCCAGCGTTGGGGTCAAGCACAAAGCGCAGGCCGACATCGTTGCGCTTGCCTTCCACACTATCGATGCCACGCCCCTTGCTTCGAAAACGCACCCGTTTTGCTTTGCCGACACAGACGCGATTGACGGCTTGATAGGCTCGGGTGGCCAGGGGTTGCGCCATGGTGGCATCAATGTGGTCAACAAGCCACGAGACGCGGGCCGTTTTGGCAGAGGCATGCAGCTCGTATTCGGAAAAGTGATGCTTCTTGCGCAGCTGAGAGAAGGCCTGCGCGCGTTCCTCTCGCCTGGAGCGAGGGATGGCGCGTGCACTCGCCCAGGCGGGGTCATTCCTCATCTGCTGGAGCCGTGTGTTGCCTTCAGAGAGCAGCGCATTATAGAGACAGCGTGCCGCTTCCAGATGCGCACGCAGCTGTCGTTCGCTGCTCCAGTCGACCTGGAGGGGGAACTCGATGAGAAATGTTGGCGTCTTGGCTCGCTTCATCTGGGCTGACTGACCTTCCGTTGAATGCTATGAGGGTATTTTACCTCAAAAAAGCGGTATGTCAAGCGGAGAGCGCTAACGAGCAGGAGGAATGAGCATCACAAGCAGCTACCTCCCATCCAAGCCTCCCAACAAGGAAGAGCGATTCATCCCCGGCATGAATGAACCGGGGCTTTTTCGCTCGGTTTTCTGTAAGACGCTCGATGGAACATCCTTGCTATTCATCGATCTCGTCTTCCCGATCCTTGTCGGCCTTGCCAGTGGCATCACCACACGATTAAGAGGGTTACAGAAATTCCTCCACGGGGCTGTTCTTGCGCCCAGACCCATCGCCTTGGGACTATGTCTTCTCGGATCGTAAGAAATGTTATGGCATGCTCTTTCACCTCAAGGATGGGGGCTCTATTGGTGGAGTATACGGTGGTGAATCCTATGTCTCAACCTTTCCCCACCCAAAAGAAATTTACCTTGAGAAAGTCTGTACGGTTAAAAGGGAAGGCCAGTTGATAGGGTTGGTCCCCAAAACGAAGGGCCTGTTAATCTCAATGGACGCCTGTAATTTTGTCGAATTGTTCGAAGTTTCTTCAATAACGTGAGTTCTGGATAAACCAGGCTGATCAAGCAGCCAGAAGAGCGTGTTCGTTTCACGGTTGGCTTTCTTCAATTCTTTCCGAACTCTTTATTTAGAACCAGACATCTCGGCAAGGAGGCGGCGGAGAAACGCTTGTTCGGTGGCATTCTGGCAGAGTTCAAGCGCGCGGGCGTAGGCGATGCGAGCTTCGTCCAGGCTGCCTGTACGCCTCAGAAGGTCAGCACGTGCAGCATGAAACAGATAATATTCGTTCAGTTCGGCGGTCTCTGCCAATTGATTAAGTAGACGTAACCCTTTGTCATAACCTGCTATCATTGCCACTGCGACGGCCCGGTTCAGGGCTACCACCGGTGAGGGCAGCATGCTGTACAGCGCATCATAGAGCATGACGATCTGGTACCAGTCAGTTTCTTCGTAGCGCCGGGCCTGGGCATGCAGTGCACTGATGGCAGCCTGGATCTGATAAGGGCCAGCTGTTCTCATCTTCAACGCTCGCTCCAAAATAGTACAGCCTTCTGTGATTTGTGCGTGATTCCACTGTGTGCGATCCTGGTCTTCCAGCAGGATGAGTTCGTCATTCGGCGTGGTGCGTGCCTGGCGCCGAGCATCGTGCAGTAGCATCAAAGCCAGCAAGCCAAGCGCTTCGGCATCTTCTGCCAGCGCCGTTTCCTGCGCTAACAGCGCTGTCAGGACGCGCGTAAGGCGAATCGCCTCGGCACAGAGATCATGCCGGATTAGCTTGTCGCCGATTGGTGCGCTGTAGCCCGCATTGAAAATCAGGTACAGCACAGAAAGCACTGTATCGATGCGCTCAGCGATGGTATTGGCTGGTGGAATCTGATAGGGAATCCTGGCATCTCGGATTTTGCGCTTGGCCCGCACCAGACGCTGCGCCATCGTCGTCTGTGTGACGAGAAAAGCACTGGCAATCTCAGCCGTCGTCAGGCCACCCAGAACCTGCAACGTTAAGGCAACCTGCGCTTCTTTCGCAAGGGCGGGATGGCAGCAGGTAAAGATCAGTTTTAAGCGCTCGTCGGGGATCTCGTGCATGTCCATGATGTCTTCTTCTTGCTCATCGTTGACGAGCGCTGTGAGGGTAGCTATCTTGCGAGTCAGGGTGTCTTGCCGCCGCAGCCGATCAATAGCTTTGCGCCGGGCAACGGTAGTAATCCATGCACCGGGATTGCCTGGAACGCCGTCCAGGGGCCAGCGTTCCAGGGCAAGTACAAGCGCATCTTGCATCGCGTCTTCCACCAGTTCGAGATCGCGGATGCTGCTATAGAGTGCAGCAATCACGCGACCAGCCTCCTGTTGAAAGGTGTATTCGATCACATCGTGCAATGCGCTCATCGTGGTTGGTCTACCTTTCCACAATTGGACGAATTTCGATGGAACCATACGCCACGTTGGGCATTCTCTCCGCCAGAGCGAGCGCTTCGTCCAGATCTTTGCACTGTAGTATGAAGTAGCCAGCGAGTTGCTCCTTCGTTTCGGCAAAGGGCCCATCGGTGATCAGCTTCTGGGAGTTACGCACACGCACAGTCGTTGCCGTGCTGGCTGGCTGGAGTTGACTGCCGTCGCGCATAATGCCACGCTCGCTCACCGCCTGGGCCAGGGCTGCGTAGTCTCGCTCCATAGCAGAGAGTTCTTCCTGTGTCATCGTAGCATAAGCTTCTCTGTCTGCATAGATCAAGAATGCATATTGCATAGTCGTTCGTTCTTTCTTTAACTGATAGAGATTTAGTAGCGTCCTTCACGCTATTCTGTCATAACGACGAATGGCATATCGTCAAATCGACAGCCTACCACATCAATTTTCTATTTTTCTTGACGAATTGATATTCAACATGAGTTTTGGATAAGCAGACCTTTCTCCGATGAGCTATGATAGGAGCAAAACCAACCGCTTCTATTTGTCATCGGAGGGATCTCGTTATGAGTTTACAGGAAACGAGCCAGAAAGCCCCAATCTTTTAAGTCTGTCTTTTACCCACATTTTACAAACGGAGGTGAAAAGCCAAATGAGCGCCCTCAAGCAGTGCCTGCAAGTGGAGCCAGCCCTTCCAAAGGGTTTTCCAGCCAGGAGGCCCGTCACCTCGACGCGCCAAGAACCCTCCCATGCGCGCAATCTCTGTCCAGAAGGTCTCAACCGTCATGGTGGAAGGCAAGAGACCGACGTGAGCAGCCAGGATCGTGAGCGTTTCTGGCTCGATGACCTCATGGGCCGGGCTTTCTGGCGCTTGACGGGAGAGATCACGCACTTGCAACAAACGCACGGCGAGAGGAGAGAGCATTCCCAGCAAGCGGATCAGGCGCTCGGCGCTTTGGACTTGCCGCTCTTCGATACGACATCCCGTTTTGAGGCAATGGTGATAGTCCTCCACCCGCCAGCGAGCGCGATACCACTCGACCCGTTGCCAGGCTTGCTCACAAGTTGTCCCGACCAGAGAGGTCAACAGAATCCATTCGAGCAGCTCTTCGCCTTTTGGAGCCCCTTCTTCCCACACCCGAATGACCCAGACAGGCAAGGGAGGAAGTTTGTTGAGACGGCTATCATTGCGCGGTGGCAGCAGTTCAAGAGAGGTCCACGACAGATACAACGTGGTAGAACGAGCCTGGTGCCCATGCCGAGCGGGAAGATCAAACGGACGCACGTCCGAACTTGGCTGCGAACGGACCTGCTCAAAGAGATACCCGAGCGTTCCCTCCTGGGTTTGAACACGCCGATCTTGCGTCGCACGCACAACAAAGTGCGTATCGATGCTTCGGCAAACGTGCAGGAACTCAAAGATATCGGCTCCACGATCTGCTACCTGCACCCGCACACTCGATGCGGGAGAGGGTCCAATGTGCTGGACACATTGGTGCCAGATATCGGTTTCTTTCTCGCGCCTGCACCGCTGCGCTCGAGTTTCGCCTTTGGGTGCAGGAATGCGAATGAAGGGACATTGATAGGCACACCCCAGCACCGCCCGGCTGTCCGGTTCAACGGCCAGGACGGTTTGCAGGTACATCCCACGCCCATTCCCATTGCCGATTTCTCCCAAGCCGCTCATTTTGCGCCGATGGCTCAAATCCAGGTCCGTCGTATCCTGTACCAGCAACACAAGTGGCAAGGTATCCATGCGCAGGCGTGTCTGTTGCCAATGGGGTTGCATCAGCGCATCAAAGGTGACATTGGGTTCATCAAGCAGTCGATACACGGCTTTTGCATCTTTCCAGGTCTGCGCCTGGGCTGGCAGCGAGGCTGCGGGCTCCTCGGCCATGTGAGCCGCTGTCGTCACGGCCCGCCTCGTGCGGCGCATGTCTTTCAGTTGCGTCTGTCCAAAGGTAGCTTCTGCCCATTGCTCTGGGTCCAGAATCTCTTGCGTTTTCATCTCTCCATTCTATACGATTGTAAATTGTGGGTAAAAGACAGATCTTTTAAGTGGGGGATGAATGGCTCTTCCTTGTTTGGGGTGGATTGGGTGGAGTTGGACAGTAGGACGGATCATACCACAACAGGAATGCATCCACGGCACGTCGTACCAATTCCGCGACAGGGACACCCTCTTTCTCAGCTTGCTCATGCAATTTTTGGTGTTGCTTTTCATTCAGGTAAATGTTTGTACGTCTCACTCTTTCACCTCTTGCATACATCAGAATTTTGATGTATAATTATCGCATAACAAAGAGGAAAGGGGCAAGGGCGCAATGCTCATCTACGAATACAAAATCGAGGGCAACAAGGCACAATACGCTGCCATTGATGAAGCTATTCGCAGTGTGCAATTCATTCGCAATACGTGCTTGCGTTTGTGGATAGATGACCACGCGACCAGGAATGACTTGCAACTGTATTGCGCCGTTCTTGCCAAAGAACACCCCTTTGCTTTTTCTCTCAATTCCCAGGCTCGGCAAACAGCAGCAGACCGGGCGTGGACTGCCATCTCTCGCTTCTATGACAACTGCCGTAACCACAAGCCCGGCAAGAAGGGCTATCCCCGCTTTCAGCACGATAACCGCTCGGTGGAGTACAAGACGACCGGGTGGAAACTCGACCCTGATGGCAAGCACATCACCTTCACCGATGGTTGCGCTATCGGTCGCTTGCGCCTGATCGGCAGTCGTGATCTTGCCACCCGCCCCATCCCCGACATCAAGCGCGTTCGTCTCATCCGTCGTGCCGATGGCTACTACTGCCAGTTTGCTGTGGTTGCCGAGCGGCATATCGAGCATCTTCTCACTGGTAAGCAGGTTGGGATTGATGTTGGCTTGAACGCGTTCTCTACCAATTCGGAAGGCAATACGGTTGAGAACCCTCGCCACTATCGCAAAGCAGAAAACCGCCTGAAACGCTTGCAACGTCGCCTCTCCAAGAAGCACAAGAAGAGTCAGAACCGCAAGAAAGCTCGCAAAGCTGTCGCAAAAGCGCATTTGAAAGTCCAAAGGCAGCGCGAAGATTTTGCCAGGAAGCAGGCAAACGCGCTCGTCTCGTCTCACGATCCTCTTTGCCTTTGAAGAGTTGCAGATTCGCAATATGGTCAGAAATAGACACCTTGCCAAGAGCATCCACGATGCTGGATGGGGTCTATTTCTGACCTGGGTCAAATACTATGCGGCAATGCATGGTATCCCTGTTGTGGCCGCCCCGCCACACTATACCAGTCAGAACTGTTCAGCCTGTGGCACGCTCGTCAAGAAGAGCCTGAGTGTCCGAACTCACCTCTGCACAGGATGCGGTGTCGTGCTGGATCGAGATCACAACGCCGCGATGAACATTTTGCAAAAAGCGCTCAGTACCGTAGGGCATACGGGAACTGATGCACCGTTGAGTGCATGAAACGCTTCTGGACAGGAAGGCCGCTACTGTCTCTCAGCAATGGGAGTGAGCAAGCCGCCTGGATGAAGGAAGAATCCCCCTGGATGTATCCGGGGGAGTGTCAAAAGGCATATAGCTTCGAAAAGAGAAATAAATTTAAGAGAAGCCGAAAAGTTGAAAATTGAGTATAGTTTGGGGAAAACTCGGGGGAACCTTCATGATGAATTGAAAGATGTTATCGCTTCAGTTTGCATAACATGGATGGACGCAATGGAATTGTCGATTGAAGAATTATCTCAAGGGGAAGTACTGCCATCAGCAATTTACCTGGTAGGGGGTGGATCAGCACTTCCTGACATTCTTACACAACTTACCGCCTTTCCCTGGCAAGAAAAACTTCCTTTTTCACGACCACCTGAGATACGTGTTGTGAAACCGGAAATGGTTTCCTATATCTCTAATCCTCAACAGGCACAAAACAACTATCAATATGTTACTCCACTGGCGTTAGGCTATGTTGCGGTTGAACTTGAAAATGGGGAAACCAATGTACTGGAACCTCTTCTTTACCAGGCAATTGACAAATTGAACCTTTAATGAATTGTGCAATTTTCTAATTAGATAGTGATAATATGGGTAATTGCAAAACATGTATTGTAAATTCATCATATGCATGCGTCTATTAGAGTAAGCTCACTATTTCCCATTGCCGTAGTGGCTACAACAACGATGATAGCTTCTGACTGAAATGTAGAAGGATTTAAAAAGGGGAGAGTTATTGTATGGGGACCTTGCTTCGCTATTTTGATTTAAATACACGCATTACCACAATATATATCAAGGCGATACCCAGCGATGGTTTCGAATTTGCTAAACCCGTTACCCCTCCTTCAATCCCTCTGTGGAAACAGCTGCTGCTTTACCTGGGGACTATCATCGGAGTACTCTTCAGTTCGAGCATTATGCAGTTTCAAACAAACCAGGATATCCAGCTCCATATTACCCTTTCTGCCGTCGTACTCTCTGCAATTATCGCCATTGTTATCCTTCCAGGAATTTATGAAAAAGCTATCAACCCCACATCGCCATTTATTGTACAGATTGGGCTTTTTGTCCAACAAGGGGTGTTCTGGTCTGTCTTGCTTACCGCCATTGGTAAAGCGATTGGCATCCACTAATCTTGTCTAAGCGAAAATGCAGGAGTTGCTGGTCTGTCCAGGATAGAATATGCGACATCATAAAGTGTATGTAGAGCTGTGGGTTCGTAGTTCTGATGCCTCTTGTCGACAGTTCGTCCGTACGCTGAATGCTTGATTATTTCTCCCTCTATCCAAAGAGCAACCCCTGGAAAAACATCTCTTCAATTCGAATGGGGAGCAGTTCGATGGAAAAAGCTTTGCCAGAGCCGCTTTTGTTAGATTGCTTCTTAATTTTTTAGCAATACATCAGTAACGCTAAAGTTTTGTAATTTGCCTACCCTTCTAAGGGTTTTCTTTCTGACTCGTTTCTCGTCTGCTTCATATCCTCACTTTAGAGGATAACCTTTAAGAGAGATATGAGCATGATGAAGAAGTACTTTATTTGACTTCACCTATTCACTTTAAGAGAAAAAATATCTTATGATAAGCGTTACTAATGTAAGTAGAAACATTTTAGGAGTAGGAGCCTCATGTCCATTTCAACACTCTATCGTTGCATGCGCTCACTCGAGGCGATCAAAAACTATGCTATAGCGGTGGATTGGAATGCTTCATCGCGTGCTTTGAAACCAGGCTCGCAGGAAGGTCTATTTGAACGCTCCTTGTCTCCAGAGAGTTCCCGATGCTCCAGGAATAGCTTACATCGGGCGAACACTCGGTACTATCGTTTCTATGATGATTGCCAATTTTGGAGCATTATCTTTACCTCTTCATTTGAGGAAGTTGATGGTTGTGATGTTAACTTCTCCGCTTGTGCATTGTCGGAGTGGGTTGCGCGAATACCGGGTCTTTTTTAGTCTCCAGATGCGAGTGCTTTACGAGCACTCGCTGAAAATGCCATAGAAGTCAAAAGCGAACAATGGACAGTATATCGCCCATTAGGTAAGTCGTAACTTGTGATGGGGGAAGTAGGGACAATAAAGTTTCTCCTGATACGTTGGGCAATTGATTGGTTACACTGAGCTGTGGGCATAATGTTTCTACTGCTGCGTTCCTCATTGGTATGAATAAAACGCTGAATCAAGGTCTAGAGCTAAAGTAGGCATGCTCTACCCATAGGTTTAGCTAGCAGGAATGTCAGCGCCAATGAGGAACGCAGCACTACCGGTAGTTTGTTGCCTTGGGATTTTGCCCCGTTTTAAACCCATCAAGTGAGGACAATCTGTGCTTAAATGGCTCTGGATAGCTATCCAATATCAGGCGCAAAATCCCGAGGCAACAAACTACCGCTACAGCGGTGTTCACAAAGATTGAGCTACCTCGTTCTTTGGCCTTTCTTTCAAACCAGAGGGCTCGCCCTGGTAATCTCCGTGTGATGAGATTGCCATCTCTTCTCCCTGATGCATACACTAGCCTTAAGTAGGATATTCTTTTTCTCGGCTTGTAGAGCGATTGAGCATTGCTAAAAGGAGCTCTGAGATGGGGAAAAGCTTGCAACATGTCACACAGCGCAAGCAGAAACGGGGTGGAACGCCTGGAGGGAAGCCCATTTCTCACGCACGCTCTCTGGGGGAAGCACGCAAGCGACGCAACCAAGTAGAAGCCATCTGGGAGTCTTTCCCGGAGGGTCTTATTGCGTGTGACCGCCACCAGAAGATTGTCCGGATCAATGCCGCTGCTCGCAAGCTCTTTGAAGTGGTTTCCAAAACCCAATGCCAGGGAAGAAACCATCAGCACTTTCTCACCTCCTACATCAGTTCCGATGAGCAGCTCCCATGCGCTTCGAGAGAGCAATGGCTGATGAACCTCGCTCTTGCTGGGACAACAGGAGCCGGTTTGCCAGAACAGATGCTGCTGCATCTGCCTTCCGGGCGCAAGATCTCGGTCACGGTTCGCACCTTTCCCGTGAGTGCTCACAGGTGCGACACGGAAGAAACCGTCTCGGTCTTCCATTGGTGGCAAGCAATAAGCAGAAAACTGGCAGAGACAATCAAACGGGAATGTGGGGTGAACTATCACCCAACGCATAGAAGAGAGGGGATTATATGGGACATAATTCATACGCCAACAAAGTCGCATTTGTGACCGGCGGCACGTCTGGCATCGGCAAGGCAACTGCAATCGCCTTCGCCGATGCTGGTACTAAAGTTGTCCTCGCCGGACGCCGTGAGAAAGAAGGTGCGGCAGTCGTCGATGAAATCAAAAAACGTGGCGGCGAGGCGTCTTTTATCCGTACCGATGTGACCAAAGAAGACGATGTGAAGGCAGCCGTGGATTTCACCGTAAAAACGTATGGCCGCCTCGATGCGGCGTTTAACAATGCCGGCATTGAGATTGTCTGTCCGCTGAATCAGATCACGGAGGAACAATACCAAAACACGTTTAACCTCAATGTCTGGGGCGTGTTGTGCTCCATGAAGCACGAAGTTGCTGCCATGCAGAAAACGGGCGGCGGCGCTATTGTCAATACCTCAAGTATGTTCGGGCTTGTGGGAGCGGCTTATGCCAGCATCTATGCCGGCTCGAAGTTCGCGGTTGAGGGTCTGACCAAGTCAATCGCGGTGGAAATTGCCAAACAAAATATTCGCGTGAATGCGGTGGCACCTGGTGCAATTCAGACCGAGATGATTGATCGTTTTATCGCTAATACAGGCGAGGCTCGCGACGACCTGATCGCCAAGCATCCGATTGGGCGTTTTGGCACCAGTGAGGAAATCGCAGCGGCGGTTCTCTACCTGTGTTCGGACGCTGCCAAGTTCACAATCGGCAGTACCTTGTCGGTTGATGGAGGTTATCGCGCCTGGTAGGGGTTGTGCTGGAGGGTAGGCGAGTTCACTCTAAAGTGTATAGTGAGCTCATGGAGAGTGAATTCACTGTGCGCTATCGCATTGATACGCTCTTTGGGCAATTGGTGGAGCGAGGGGGAGCCAAACGCGTGTGGGCATGTAATGGCTGGCATTTGCGCAACTGGTCTTCCCCAGCTTTTGTGGAGTCATCAAAGACAAGTCTGCTGCTCATAGACAACAGGACTTACGTACCCCATAGAACAACATCATCGAGGCATCAAACAGCGATACTACCCAATGCATGGTTTCGGAAATTTCGACTCAGCAGCACGAATCTGAGCGTGCGTTTGACGAATGACGCAATTATCTTTCTCCCTGCAATGCCAGAGATGAGCCAACCTCACGTTCAGACAGGCTGGCGGGAGTCCTCGCCGACTGCACACCATTCAACATACATCTCAGCTTATTATACCTAGTACAGATCTACTCTTTTTGCAACACAGCCGGCTGATTGCTGAAGAAACGTTAGTGGCCTGGTTGGCTGGGAAAACGGGCGGGCAGATCGCGTACAAGTTGTTGCCAATTCCTCCATTGATAGAGCTGATGCAGGCCCACGCTCAGCAGGAAGGCGACAATCCCCGCGCTCACCGTCGTCGCCAAGGATAGTCCGAAGGCAGCCAGCAGCAGACCCACAAAGCTTCCGAACAGGACGCTTGTTATCATGGCCACCATGCCAGCCAGAGAGAACAAGCCTTGCCAGCCGGAGGAATGCATCACACCCATATCTGTCAGGGTTCCCTCTACATCATCATGGGCAGAGAGGATGAAGTAGGGCCACATCTGCGGGGCATACTCCAGGTAGAGGTGGCGAATACGGTTGATCCCCCGCGCGTACATGAACTGCGTATTGCTCGATTCCAGCACACGCTGAAAGGTGATCAGCCCCATCACCACCAGAGCGGCCAGCACCACCAGGCCAAACACGAAAAAGGCTGTTCCCAGATGGGAGACCTGCCCCACGAAAGCCAGGGCGATCAAGGCACTGGAGACAGCCCCAACGAAGAGCGAGGCACGACCGGTAATTTCGGTGTCGTTCATCGAGAGTGCCATGCGCAAGTTGTAGTGTTCCGTCGTCATGATCGTGACGAGTTGTGAGGAAAGCTCCACTGGAGCGTGTTCGGTTGTGCGGTGTTCCATCTGTTACTTACTCCTTTCGAGTGCTACGTTCATACATGGGGAGGAGGCATACCCAGTCTTTGCAGAATAATTTGATGAGTTTCAATTTATTCACTTTTCCCTTGACCAATTCGTTTGAACAAACCGCCAACTACACCTACAGCCGGTGTTCACAAAGATTGAGCCAGATGGCAAGGGGACGTGTCTCACGTTTCCGGAGATGCTATAGGCAAGGTCAACCAGAACGTGGCCTCCTGGCCAGGAGCACTCTGTGCTATGGAAGTGTCCTCCGATGTCTCGCCAGTACTGTTCTTGTTCAGCGGTCCTGCCACTTCCTGCGACAAAATACAGATGGCTCGTTCGGCGACCGAACGCGAGCATATTCACATGGAGACAATTCAGGACAGACTGGATGACATTCACCAGTTGCTGGGCAACGAAGAGCATCGGAGACGAGAGGAGGAAGGTTTCTTCTAGCAAGACGTGATCCATCATCTGCTTGGGAATCTGCGTGATCGCGGCGAGCAGATCCAGCATCGACTCCTGGACACGTTGGAGAGAGAAGCTTTCCTGCCACCAATGGAAGACCGAGACGGTTTCTTCCGTGTCGCACCTGTGAGCACTCACGGGAAAGGTACGAACCGTGACCGAGATCTTGCGCCCGGAAGGCAGATGCAGCAGCATCTGTTCTGGCAAACCGGCTCCTGTTGTCCCAGCAAGAGCGAGGTTCATCAGCCATTGCTCTCTCGAAGCGCATGGGAGCTGCTCATCGGAACTGATGTAGGAGGTGAGAAAGTGCTGATGGTTTCTTCCCTGGCATTGGGTTTTGGAAACCACTTCAAAGAGCTTGCGAGCAGCGGCATTGATCCGGACAATCTTCTGGTGGCGGTCACACGCAATAAGACCCTCCGGGAAAGACTCCCAGATGGCTTCTACTTGGTTGCGTCGCTTGCGTGCTTCCCCCAGAGAGCGTGCGTGAGAAATGGGCTTCCCTCCAGGCGTTCCACCCCGTTTCTGCTTGCGCTGTGTGACATGTTGCAAGCTTTTCCCCATCTCAGAGCTCCTTTTAGCAATGCTCAATCGCTCTACAAGCCGAGAAAAAGAATATCCTACTTAAGGCTAGTGTATGCATCAGGGAGAAGAGATGGCAATCTCATCACACGGAGATTACCAGGGCGAGCCCTCTGGTTTGAAAGAAAGGCCAAAGAACGAGGTAGCTCAATCTTTGTGAACACCGCTGTAGTGCTGCGTTCCTCATTGGTATGAATAAAACGCTGAATCAAGGTCTAGGGCTAAAGCAGGCATGCCTTACCCATAGGTTTAGCTAGCAGGAATGTCAGCGCCAATGAGGAACGCAGCACTACCGGTAGTTTGTTGACGCGGGAAAAGAAGGATAGAATGAGGCAGAGGAGGCAGAGAAGATGACAAAACGCATCGAAGTAACAAAAGCCCCAGCGCCCTTGGAAGAGTATGTGGAACACTTTGATCCTTTGTTTGGTAAGAGCAATCAGCGCAATGGATTTCGGCGATATGTGGAGGGTCTGTTGCTGCCGAGCGAACGGCACAAGACGCTCACAGGAGTGATGAACACCGAACCAAGAGTCGGAGCCCAGCTACCACGAGCGCAAGCGCTGCAATGGTTCCTCTCGGAAGCGGATTGGGATGAGCGAAAACTGCAAGCAAGTCGGCTCCAACTGTTGCGCGGGGACCCAACAACCGCCCCCACGTCCAAGGGAGTTCTGGTCATCGATGAGACGGGAGATCGCAAAGATGGCCACAAGACGGCTCATGTCGGCAGGCAATATTTGGGAAAACTGGGAAAGGTCGACAATGGAGTGGTCTCCGTCACGAGCCTGTGGGCGGACGAAGCAGTCTATTCCCCCATCGATGTTGAGCCCTACACCCCTGCTCACCACTTTGAGAAAGGCGAGGACGATCCTGCTTTTCGGACGAAACTCAAGATTGCCCTGGAATTGGTCAACCAGGCGCACACGGAAGGAATCCCTTTTCGAGCGGTGGTGGCGGATACCTTTCACGGAGAGGACCGCCCCTTGAGAACAGGATTCAGGGACCTCAAGCTGGGCTATATGCTTGCCCTCAAGCCTTCTCATGACTGGTGGCATCGGGCAGGCACCCCAGGGTCGCTGCGAGAAGTGGCCCAATCGGCTGGCTGGAAGAGTGCGGAGTTGCCGGGCCAGTGGGTACCTCTCACGAGAACATTTCGAGATAGGAGCATACAGAACTGGTGGGCGCTGGAGATCGTGGCAGGACCGTATGGGACAGACAAGACGGAACGAGCTGTGGTGGCAACCACCGATCCACAGACCTTGCCCGATCTTACCACTTGGTATCTGGTCACTAACCTCCCTGCTCGCACCGCGTGCCCGGTGACCGGACACCCGTTGGCCCCGGCGAACCTGGAAGAGGTAATCAGGTTGTACGGGCTGCGCATGTGGGTGGAGCAGAGTTACAAGCAGGTCAAACACGCCCTGGGTTGGTCACAGTATCAAGTGAGAAGCGACCAGGCCATCCGGCGGCACTGGCAACTGGTCTGTTGCGCCTTCTCGTTTTGCTGGTATCACGCCTCTCACCCCTGCTCCAGCGCGATGGAAGATGCGAGAGAAGCATCTAAGCTGCCAGTTTCTCCAGAGCCAGAGGTTGTTGTCGACATGACAGCAACGGGAAAAAAAAATCAGCCAGGAAACAGGATCTCGTCCACCTCTGTCCTGGCCGGTGGCACTACGGGCTGTGCGCGGGTGGTTGGAGCCCTGGATCATGCTTCGGCGCTTCTGGCGAGCGTGGTCAGAGCAGCCCCCACCATCTCTTCTCCAGTGCTTGCTTGATCAGCTTGGGCGGGGACAAGGACTTTTCCTCTATGGCACGTTTTGATTGTTGCTCCCCTTTTTACGCATCCAGCCAAGTGCATGGATTGCTCGGCTCATCGAAGCTGGGCTCACGTGCATGCCGTGCTCAGCTTCCCACCACTGGCAATACTCTCGGCTTTCTTGCATCGGGGTGAGCTTCCAGCATCTCTTGCACTCCCATCTGCAACGCTGCACCTTTCTTCGAGGGCCGCCCAGGAAGAGGTCGCGGTAGGACCGTTCCTGTTTCGCGCCTTTGCTTGAGGTATCGCTTGATGGTCGCCCGCGACACCTGGAAATGTTTGATGATCTCCGCTCGGGATTTCCCGTCGTCAACTGCGCGAAGCACTTGTTGTCTCAGGTCTTGTGGATACGCTCGCATACCTCCATTGTGTCACCTGGTTCAAGCTTTCTGCAAGCCGCAGTCAACAAAGTACCGGTAGTGCTCAATTCCTCATTGGTGATACGCTAAAAGAGAGAAAGCAAGTCACCAAGAGAGGAGCAGAGCTATGCCCAAACACGTGCAAGCCCGAGCGGCGCAGGATGCCCAGGAAGAACGCCAGGTGCGCAAACTGGCCAGGAGTCACCACGCACCTGCTGATTGGAAGTTTCATGCCCAGATGGTGGTGGAGAGCTGGGCAGGCAAGACGCCGCAAGAGATCGCCACCACGCTCTCATGCCATCCGAGAACCGTGCGCATCCACCTGAACCGCTTCAATGCGCAAGGGATCAACGGCCTGGGAATGCGGGAAGGAGCGGGACGTAAACCGCGCTTGACCGAGCAGGAGCGCAGCCGGATTCTGGCCCTGGTGAAGCGACCACCTCCAGGGAGGTTAGAGCGGTATGCCGATGGGAGCCTGCAGGCCCGCGAGGAAGAAGGTTCAGCGCAATGGAGCTTGGATGCTCTCACGGAGGCGGCCCATGCCGCGGGTATCCAGGTGGAGCGGAGCCAGATCCGACGGATCTACCTGCGTGAAGGGGTACGCTGGCGCAATCGCCAGAGTTGGGGAACCAGTGATGACAAAGACTTTGCCCCAAAAGAACTGCGGTCGTCACCCACTACACCGAGCCACCCGACGGGTCGACGACCATCTGCACTGACGAGTTAGGACCGGTGACCCCGCGTACCTTCGCGCCAGCGCCTGGCTGGTCAGCGGATGGGCACCGCATCAAAGCTCCCCTGGAATACAGTCGTGGGGATGACAAGGTGTGGATCTATGGAGCGCTGCGGGTCCGCGATGGCAAGGAGATCACGCGCTGTGCGGCTGCGCGTAATTCCAAGAACTACATTGAGCTGCTCAAAGACATCGAGGCGGATAATCCGACAGGGGACATCTTTATCATCACGGACAATCTCTCCAGTCACAATAGTCTGGAAACCCGCACCTGGCTGGTGGACCATCCGCGCATCCAGCACATCTTCATTCCCAAAGGCGCCTGTTGGCTCAATCTGCAAGAAGGGTGGTGGCGCCTCTTCCGACGCGATGCCTTCGCTGGCCAGAGTTTTGCCAATGCTCATGAGATCGAGCGAGCGATGAGCGTCGCCACGGCGCAACTCAATCGGCGAGCCAAACCGTGGATCTGGGGACGGCCGCCCAAAACGCGACGCCACCTGCACCGTCTCTTTTCTTACCGCCTTTGAGGAATAGAGCACTAGGTTAGCGAAAATGGTAGCGGTACACGATGTAGGCCAGCCCTGAGAAGACAGTTGTTGCTCCGATTGTAACTATGTCTCTTGTGATGAGATAGCTAACAAATGCCATGCATACATAAACAGGAGTGCAGAGGGTTAGGAACCATTGGGCTTGGCTAAGTTTGGTAGATGGCCTTTTCTTATGTTTGGACCTGGAGCTGGCGAGAGAATTTGTGACGTGTGAGTCGCCTCCTCCGTTCGAGAATGTAGACAATTAAAATTATCTCCTTTTGCTAAGGGAGCGCAGAACTTTGTTTGCCGACGAAGTTCTGTGACATCTAAGGGACGAGACCACAAACCTCAACATTTGTGGTCTCATTTATTTATGACGCGGAGCCCTCTTTTCTGGTGACAAAAAACATCTATGCAATATAACCTAATTCTGGGGACAGCGTATCTAAAAGTGAAATGTGTACGGTAAGGAGGTTTTCGGTCAAAACTGGATAGGCTACTGCTCGTTTGAGACTAAAATACTCGTTTTCTGGCGAACAACTCGGCGTAGTATCAACTTTCTGCAACAAGCGTTGTCAGAAATACTATAAAATCGCCACTTCCGACTCATAAAATCGCCACTTGTTTGAGCTCAAATAGATGAGTCAAGAGCAATTTCTCTGACACATAACTTCGCCGTGTTCCCATTTTGACGCATAAATCGCCTCTTGACCGGATTTGGGGCATAGTGCTTGCTTGTTGAGAACGAAAATTTGACACGTAATGATATAGTCCTTTCCAGAAGAACCTACTAGAAGGGTGTTCCATCGCCGAATGTGAGGTTGTCATGGAAGAGACCTCATTGCTTTCCCTGCCAGAAGGCATGCTGCTTGATCACATCCAGATCACCGAGATCAGCTTGATCATCTCGGTGACCTCAACGCATCCTACATCGTGCTGCCCGCTCTGTTGTGAAGTGTCCTCGTCCATAAAGTGCCATTATCGCCGAAGCTTGCGTGATGCTCCTTGTGGAGGCCGCTGCGTCCAACTTTGTCTCACAGTTCGGAAATTCTACTGCCGCAATCCGCTCTGTGAGCGAAAGGTCTTTACCGAGCGCCTCCCGGCCTTTGTGGAACCCTGGGCACGAATGACAATCCGACTCTGCCAGCAGATCACTTCTCTTGGGCTGGCAACCTGTGGCAAAGGCGGCACTCGATTGGCCGCTCGTTTAGGCATTCAGACTTCTCGCCAAACGATCTTGCGCCGCATCATGGATCTCCCAGATGTCTCTACCGGGTCAGTCCTCTTTCTGGGAATAGACGATTTTTCCTTTCAACGCGGCTACCGGTTTGGAACGATCTTGGTAAATCTGGAAAGTCATCGGGTGATTGATCTCCTCCCTGATCGGCAAGCGGAGACATCGGCGCGCTGGATGCGCCACCACCCGGACTTGATGGTCGTGAGTCGTGATCGTGGTAGTGAGTACGCATCAGCAGCTTCTCAAGGCGCTCCCCAGGCCATTCAAGTAGCAGATCGTTTCCATGTGGTAAAGAATTTGACGGAGACAACACAACTCCTCCTGGCACGATGTCAGGCAGAGATTGTAGCTGTCAGCAAAGCAGAAAAGCCAGAACAGAGCAAGGACGTGATCTCTATCGAGGAATGGCGTCCTCTTGAACCTGCTCATGTGGAAAAAGCGCGACTGGCCCGACGAGCAGGGCGATATGCACGCTATCAGCAGGTGGTGGAGTTGCGAGCGCAAGGGATGAAGCCCAAACAGATTGCGCAGCAACTTGATATGGGAGAACGAACGGTACGGGACTGGCTCAAACGAGGAACGTTCCCCGAGACGAAAAAACGGCGCAAGAGACAAAGTTCTTTCGATCCATTTGCCCCATACGTCCTCCAACGCTGGCAAGCTGGAGAACGCAATGGACTGACACTCTGGCGTGAGGTGAAGGAACAAGGCTACAGTGGATCGGAGCGAAGCATCTATCGCTACCTGGAAACACTCAAGCAAGCGGAGGTAAGAACATCTGCCAATATGCATCGCCTCCACAAATTTTCTGCTAATACAGCCGTGTGGCTCTTTGTCCGTGACCCAAACCTGCTTGATGAGATTGAACAAGGCGATCTCGCAGCCTTTTGCCAAGCCAGCACGACGCTCAAGAGAGCATACCATCTCATTCAGGAGTTTTTATCGATGGTCCATAAGCGAGAAGGACACCGGCTAGATGCCTGGTTAGAGCAGGTCGCTGCCAGTGAACTCCCAGAACTGCAACAATTTGCTTGTGGCGTAAAGCGAGACAAAGCTGCAGTGAGGGCTGGTTTAACGTGGTCCATCAACAATGGAATGGTGGAAGGGCATGTCACAAAACTCAAGCTGATCAAGCGAACCATGTATGGTAGAGCCGGATTTGCTTTGCTTCGTCAACGTGTGCTTCATGCGCTGTAGCGAGAAAGAGGGAGCCTTTCTCTTCTTGCAGTATCAGTATAGCAGAAAATTCTTTAGGCGTCTGTAACCTGCTAGACTGTTCTCTACAGACAACTGAGGTATAGTGCTCTTGAAACGTTTTATGTTCTTCAACACACGTCTCTCTTGGAAAAGGAGCCTCTGCCTATGGATCTCATTCTCATTCGCCATGGAGAATGTGGCACCAATTCAACTGATGACAGCCTCACACCTGTGGGGGAATGGCAGGCACTGCAAATTGGGCGACGACTAGCGGATGTGCCAATCACAGCGCTTTTGAGTAGTCCACTGCTGCGGGCATTAGGGACCGCAAGCATTATCGCACACCAGATCGGAAATTGTCCGGTCGAGGTATGGACAGAGCTTCGTGAAGGGCTTGATAGTTCATACAGAGGCTATGGGAGCCAGGAACTGCTCCGACGCTTTCCACTTGCAGTTCTGCCTTCCACTATTGAACCGGACGGTTGGAATCATGGAGGTGATACGCAAGAAAGCATGTTTGAGCGTTGTCGACAGATCCTCAACACATTGCTTGAACGTTTCAGGTCCGATGATACCATCGTTGCCGTGACTCATGGAGGAATGCTCACGTATCTCTTTCATGTTCTGCTCCAGATCTCGCCACGCACCCCAAGCTGGTTTGAAATCGACTATGGTGCGATTAACCGAGTTCGCTTCGTCCCCAAGGAACAACAGAAAGCATATCTCCCACTCTACCCTCGTATGGAGATAGAAGTCCTGAGCATCAATGACATTTCACATCTCTGTTAAGTGACCCCAGAAAAGGAGTAGCGCTCAATCAATGCCTACTCCTTTTTTCTTAAAAGGTCGGAGGAAAACAGATCTTTAGCACATCCATACTCTCTTTTTGATGATCCTGCTCTCAGCAAGCAAGCACTATGCCCCAAATCTGGTCAAGAGGCATAAATCTGCCGTGAAACATGGAGCACCAAATTCGTTCACGAGCTCGCTATTTTCTTCCGGTTTTACTGTATTTGCGGCGGATTTATGCGTCAATGCGGCACAGATATGCGTCGGAGGTGGTAAATGCCCTGAAATGTGAGCAGGTTTGGCCCTCAAAGGTGAGCACTTGACCTGAAATATGAGCACTGGTAGTACCTCATCCGGGCAATGCGGCTCCTGACCTTGCATATTCCATCGACATCTTGTAAATTAGGGGGCAATTGCGGTGCGCGGACATTGCAGCCGGCCTCATGAAAGCGATACTCCTTGTCAACGACCAGTGACATCTCGACAAGTGGCATCCAAAAGAGTTGGACCTCGCGCCAGAAACAAGGGCACCCAGGAGAGCCAGTGCCAAGACCTGCAGGAGTATTTCGCTGATCTCGCAGTTTCCTCAGAAGGTGGCCACAACCGCTTTGGCAAATGTCGCAAAGAATAGCGCAGTAGAACAACCAGAGGGAGGACCAAACATGTGAATTTTGGAATTAAATGGGCGGATTCCGAAGAAATTGGATAATTACATGGGCGAATGCTTAGAAAGCCAAAACCGGCCAGCAGAGCGGGGCTAGTTCTTTTTCGACAATGAATATATGTCCTAATACCCGTTTTACCGCCCACTTAATTATCCAATTTCCGCCCACGGAATAAATGATTTACACCAAACACGCTGGAAAATCAACCTACATCCACCATTACCGATGAATATATGTTACGGAGGTAATCATGCGAAACATCGTAGTATCCGAGTTTGTGTCGTTGGACAATGTTATGCAAGCGCCTGGTGGCGCAGATGAAGATACCGAGGGCGGCTTCACCCACGGCGGGTGGACAGGGCCGTTCTGGCACGATGACATTGGTGCGCACTTCTTTGAGGCCATGAGCCAAAGTGACGCGCTGCTTCTGGGGCGCAAAACATGGCAGATCCACGGCGGGGCATTTGAACCAATGCCAGCCGGTGACCCTTTTGGCGATCTCATGAACAGCATGCCGAAGTACGTTGTTTCCACCACACTGACAACGGCCTCGGCCTGGCGCAACTCCACCTTGATTAGCAGCAATGTTGTCGAAGAAGTACGCAGCTTGAAAGCACAGCCCGGCAAAAACATCGTCATCGATGGCAGCAGCGTGCTGGTTCATACCCTGGCCGAGCACGATCTGATTGACGAATATAGCTTACATGTTTACCCAGTTGTGCTCGGCAGTGGCAAGAAGCTTTTTCCAGAGGGGCTGCGCGTTCATCTGCGCCTGATCGAATCCAGGCCACTGCCATCAGGTGTTGTGCTTATGCGCTACGCGCGTGCATGATGGGCCGCCGGCTACGCAATGGGAAAAGGATGAAGCTGAGCGGTGAAAGCACTCCAGTTCCCAGCAAACTGGATCGAGAACTGATCTTATCGGTCCTGTTTTGATCAACATGTCGGTGGTATCGGCAGAGTTGACTCTTGTATCGTCTCAAACACTCTGCCGAGAATGGAACTGTGCCGCAGTTCTCTCCTTTGCGGCAACGAGGCCCGTTCCTTAATGCAGAGCCTAGAGAGCAAACCGAGCCATATGATGCCAACTCGGTTTGCTGGGAACAGGCCCAGAAATATCTTTGGCCGCTTCTCGTATGAATGGACCGGATTCCATCGCTAACGATGGAATCCGGTCCATTCATACGAGAAGCGGCCATTTACAACTCTTAGGAGAAAGAGGCCAGATGTGGAGCGGTTTTCTCAGGCGACTCCACGCCAGTGCTCATATTTCAGGTCAAGTGCTCACCTTTGAGGGCCAAACCTGCTCACATTTCAGGGCATTTACCAGGTTTTGCGCGAGACGCACTCTGCACTGACCTCCCGAATTTACAAAAACGGTGCGCAACAATCCGCCTCTGGAGCGGCCTTTCAATTGCTCATGGTAAATGCCCTACGAAGTGAGCGAATCTGGCCCTCAAACATGAGCATTTGCCCTCAATCTTGAGCACTGGTAGAAATGTTCGTGGGCAAAGTGCTCCACAAGAGGTTTCTTCCATCTGTATTTTGTAAATTGGAATGCATTGGGAAGTGCAGAACGGCTGCACATTGAGTGAGAAACGACATGTGCTGCGCAGCTTCAAGAGAGAGGGAATCTCTTACCGAAAAACAGACCCTGTCTGAGAATAGTACTCTAGATCCAGAAGGAATTGAGCACTAGGCGCGACCGATAAAGAAAGGATTGTACAGTGATCATGGAGAAAACCAATTCTGATGGCCGCTCAATTGAGAAAGAACTCTTCATCAAAGCCACCCCACAACGCGTCTTCCAGGCCTTGACCGAGCAAGCCGAGCTGGAACGCTGGTTTCTTGTGAAAGCCGAACTCGATTTACGGCCTGGGGGTGCGATCAGCTTTGAGTGGGATCGTGCGAGGGGAGTGTACAACTTTGGCAAGATCCTCGTCCTCGACCCGCCTCATCGCCTCAGCTATACCTGGGAAGCCATGGAGCCGAGTCCCACTCCGGTAACCTTTGAATTGACCGCAGAAAACGATGGCACCCGTCTCCATCTCATCCATTCGGGCATCGGCGAAGGCAAGGAGTGGGATCACTATTACACTCTCAGAAACAACGGCTGGAACATTCATCTCGAACATCTGGTTGCCTGGCTCGAAACCGGTACCTGCCCTTCCCCCGGGCCCATCGAGCGTCCCTCATAGTGTAATATTGGTTAACGTTCACGTTTTGTCACGCGCGTTCTCAAGCTAGCTCACGTTATGCCATACTCTGGCATAGACAAGCACGAAACGTGAGGACCATTACCCGTTCCTTGAGGCTCGGGTCTATGCCATACTCTCTCATAGCTGAGACCGCTTCTCCGCTACACACATGGACATGGTAAAAGAAACGCTGATAGTCAAAAAAGAATTCATTTGGAGGAAAAAATGATGAAAATGCAAGACTCGACAGCCATTACCATAGCACGCGCCCATATAAACGCTTGGAGTCATCATGATTGGGAGAAGACAAGAGAGCTACTCGCACCAAATGTACACGCTGTGGTAACAACTACGCAGCCCATGAAGGCTACCGCAGAATTGACAGGCATCGACGCTTACATGGAGCCCAAGATCAAAGCCGCGCAGCTTATCGAGGCCGGAAGTGTTCATGAGATCTCGGCAATTGGCGATGAAAGTAACGCACTCATTCTGGTAACTATGAGGATCGGTCTGGATCCAGGTGGGACGATGGTGACCTTAGCGAGAGCAATTCTCTACTTGCTAGATGAGAACAAGAAAATCAAAGAAGAACGGGATGAATACTTCATTCTTTCACAATAGCGCGAATTGGGACGAACAGGATTTTCTGCTTCAAGAACCACGCAGATGAATGACCCGTCCCTCAAAGATGGTGGAATGTCTCTGCGCATCGTTCATTCCCTTTCTCGTTTGTTACTCGCCAACCACGTCCCAGTCTGTTTTTCCTGTGGCCGACCAACGTTTCTCTGTCAGAGGGTCTGCTGCCCGGCGCTCGGGTGTGTGCTTTGAACCGGAGGACGCCAGAGCGAAGGGAGAGCGCAGGAAATTTTGTCCCAGTGTTCAAGATTGAGGGCAATGTTTCACGTTTGAGGGCCAGACCTGCTCACTTCGTGGGGCATTTACCAGGAGGACAGGAGGAGAGAGAAAAGCGCGAAGTATGTTTGCATGACAGGAGATGGAAGATGCTTGAGCGAGACCAACGAGGACAACTATACCTCTTGTGGCCGAGTCTGTGGTATCCTTTGTTAACAAGAGTTGAAATGGGTATCTTGTGCTCGTTCTTTACGAAGGGGGAAAGGATATATGAGGCCACTCCAAGATCTCTTTTCTGTTTTTCCTCTCATCGAATCGGAAAGACTCATTTTACGGCAAGTCATGTCCGAGGATGCAGCGGATTTCCTTGCCTGCCAGTCCGACCCAGATGTCTTCAGATACTCTGGCCGTTCTGAGCTGACCTCTCTGGAAGCTACAAGAGACTATCTGAACATCCTGTTGAAACGGCACCAGGAGCAGACTTTACTCTCATGGGGTCCCGACATTTTTACCCCCCGTTTTCCCCGCTAAGGATTCGTCGAGACGCTTCTGCTTGGTTTTCTCCCCGCTAAGCCTGAGGTGGGCTTCCTTTCCCATCTCAGGCGGTTTTATTGACGCGCAAGCAGGCAGTATGCTACAACCAAGACAAAACTGGAGAGAACGCCCATCGTGCCTAGTTATGACAAGATCCCGACGTACCTCAACCCAGAGCAACGTCACGCGCTGACACAGATCCCTTCTGACCTCTCTGATCGAGACATTGCACGTCACTACACCTTTACGGAGAAAGAGCGTGAACTGATCAATCGTCGAAGACGAGCTTTATCGTTTGACGCATAACCTCGCCAAAACGGGAGGATATGCGTCAGAGAAAGAAAATGGCGAGGTTATGAGTCAAATTTCACTGCAACCGGTTGTGAAGCGCCTCAGGAAAGGCCGGGAGAACGAAGCATCGGATCACCATTTAGAGAGACGATATAATACTTATACATTCTCTAATCTGGATAGAGCAAAGACAAAAGGTTATTGCCCTTTGTTGACAGCGACACATAGCGAGTGCGAACAGGCAAGGCTATCGATACTGAAATCAATTGTCCAACGGTCTGTGTACACTGTCGTGCTTCTTTTTGTTTTGTTTTCTAAATGTTCTGTAAGCTCCTAGAAACGATCCGAACACTCCAAGGAGTAAAAGGGCACCAAAAAAAAGTAAACTACTACTGTTGAGAGACATGAGGCCAGCCCCTGTTATGAAGATCGCATAGAATGCTACTAAGGCTATATAGCCTATAAACATAACCCAAAACGTAACTTTCGCTAGTCGTCTGGCTTCGGGTTCAGCGTTTTCAGCCATTTTCGAAAGAGGCGCCGCATTGGCTGGCTGGGCCAGCTGGCTCACGAGGATTGCCTTTGAAGAATCGACCTCAATACTCTGCCGTTTCTCCTCTTCCACTTTCTCTTTCTGGTGTCGTCGCTCTTCCTCGACGCGTCGCCGCTGTTCCTTTTCCTTTGCCTTACGAACCCGCTCTTCCTCAATTCCGCGAGCTTGCTCTTCAACTTGACGCCGTTTTTCTTTTTCAGTTTGGCGGCGTTGCTCTTCCTCAGCGCGTACGTTCGGAAACAAGGGAACATCAGCCACATCGCCTTCACTTTGATCAGGAGAGTACAAGCCAGGCCGAGGAGCATTTTTCTCTGGTAGTGCTACCAGTCGATCCTCTGACAGTTCTTTGAGATCACGAAGTGACATCGGATGTGATCGATGGAGGTCCCCATTCTTGAGAACGTCAAGCAGAGCATGAGAGAACATCGTAGAACTTTCGTCGGGCAGGAGGAGTGAAGGAGATTTCTGATCAGAAGAACAAAGGAGGACTGTCCCCCTCCCAGGAAAGCCGCTGCTTTTGGCCTGGACTGCAAAAGCATCCAGTGTTTTCTCGATGGCCGTCTGATCAGGTCCTCCCATGAAAGAGCGAAATGCAGCAGCGGCAAAGCAACAGTCCAGCAGCAGATACCGTCGAGCCTGGCGAGCCTGTTCTCGCAACACTTCTGCTAGCGCATCAATGGACAAGCCTGTTGCTCTCAAGCTGCTCGCATTCGCGCGGTGAAGCATCAAGTAAAAATCATGAGATGTACCGGCAAACCCTCCGTGTCCCACGAAATAGATCAACACGTCGCGCACCTTCTGGTGTGTCGCATTGAGTCTCTTTGACCGTTGTTGGAGAAAGGAGCCAAGCTGTTCTAGTTGGTCTGAGACACTAGAGGGAGAGTCAAAGAGATCCAGGAGGTTTGCTTCAGGCAAACCAAAGCCGCCTGGATCGAGCAGATAATTCCTGAACCCGTGCGCCGCATGCATGAAGGCTTCCGATGCCTGTAAGCTTGGGGAGTTCGGCCAAGCACTGGTGCCAAGCACGATGGCAAGGGAGGTAGAAGCAGTAGGCGAAAGGGCGGCTGCATTCATAGACCTGGCTCCTTGTGTTCAGCATGTTGCATCAGAAACTGCTCAAGCAAGCGCGCCGCATCTTTGTTCGTCAGATTCTCTGCCACTATCTTTTTTTCTCCGGTTGCAATGGTAAGTGTTGCGCTGTGTCGTTTTTGCAGCCAGTTGCCGATGGCCTGAACCGCTGCGACAACAGCAGGCGCGCCCATAATCAGCACCAGGGACGCTCCCAGATCTTGAGCTAGCGGATTCTCTCGTTGTCGTTGGACATGAAGCTCAGGAGTCGCATCTAAGAGGGCCTCTCGTAATTCTTCTGCATACTGGTTCGCCTCGGCTGCCGAGATCCCCTCAAAAGAGAGGAGGTAGGTTTGTTTGCTCATTGTGTTTCCCGCCTTTCAAGAAAAGAGCATAACAAGCTCATGGATTCCCCCTTGAAGGGGTTTGTTCCCTTTGTCAGGAGCTTGGCAATGTCACTGCGGAAAGACCCCACAAACAGCAGTTGTGCTGGTGACATCCGCAATGAAGCATCGGATCAAAACAAATCAGTTGATCAGCCAGTTTCTATGAGTTCTTTGCCTTAACGCTCGTAATCCCTTGATCTGTAATGTTTGGTTGCCTCTGTTTCATTTTGTTGGGTATTGTCAACTTAAGCAAAATTGTAGAGCTTAAACAAGAGAAGCAGACCCAAAAGTGGGGATGATGCCCATTTTCTGACCGTTTTTTCTGGAGAATCCTAGCGAATGTGGCGTCAATGTGGTGAAAGCTCATCAACAAAAATTTTTAAGTTGACAATACCCTCGAAGACGCGCTTGCGGCTGGCCTGGGTGCGCAGGATGCGGCCCGCCTACTCCATCTCGCAGCGCTCCTGGCGGTTGCCGTGACCAGAGCGGATGAGCAGGTGGCGCTCGACCTGCTTCCAGGCAGGACCGGCCCTCTCGCCAGCAAAGGCATCAGCTGGGGCCAGAGCGTGGTGATGATCTGGTTGATGGCGAGGCGGCTGGCATCGAGGAGCCGCAGGGCCTGAGCTTGCATGCCATCGGGCACGCGGATGGGGAACGAGAGCGTTTGCGTTTTGACCACCTGCGTCCTCCTGGTTTCTGACCCCGCGAGACGATTCGCTGCTGGGCCATCGATGCGTTGACCTCGATACCTGAAGTATACGAAAAATCAACATGTGTTGCAACTATCAGCAACCCTATTATCAGGCCGTTTACCGCCTGACGAGGTGGGCTTTCAGTCTGATCGGCTTCAGATCTGGTACAACAACACGGCAGAAGCGTGGGCTGATCCTCAGCCTCACGCCCATCAGGAGAGCGATGAATGCTTTATCGTTCTACGAGGAAGCATTGTTGTCGAGGTAGAGGGAGAACGGTTCACCATAGGTCCTCGCGAGTTCTGCTGCTTTCCGAGAGGGGTGTATCACCAGGTTGTCTTAGTCCACCCTCCGGCAGAGACGCTGATGCTTCGCGCACCATCAGTGAACGACAAAGTCTACCAATAGATCCTTCATGTTATGCATTTTTGGGTAGGTGGGATGAATTTTCGCTGTCTTCTCTGGCGGCGTAGGGCCGTTTTTAGAGGAAAACTGGAGTATATGGATGTGTTTATGAAAAACATCTATCTCTTCCAGAAAAGGTTTCATAACCTTGCACTAGATAACTTATCAAAGTAGGTGAATTCTGGTCTTTGGGACTTTGAATGAGAGATTACGCAAAATCGTGACGTACGTATATACAATACGCTGCGGTAAGGTAGTATCCATTTCTAAGGATATGAAAAGGTGAAGGCAAGAAAGGCGAGCTAATCCTGCCTTTGCTCGACTTACATGGCAGTTGTATTTGCGAACTTGGAATAGAGAGGGGCCTAATTTATCTTCGGATAAAGCCAAGAAAAGGCTATATAAGCCGATTCAAACGGCGATATTTGCTCTTTGCTATTTCAACAGACGTGGCCAATTGTATACTTTTCTAAGGAGAATGTACTCAATGCAGTCTGGTAAGAAACCTGTGACACTATTTTTGCCATTGCTCCTGACCCTGCTTGCTGTGCTTGTTGCAGCATGCGGTGGCAACTCAGCAGGGAATAGTGCCTCTTCCACCAAGTTGTCTGCTGATCAGCAGATCTATGTCACTCCGTTGAGTGGTCTATCTGATGTCGCGACGCTCGACCCTGGCCTCTCGACCGACAGCCCCTCGATCAGCTCTATTGATCTGATGTTCACGGGCCTGGTCCAGCTCGATAACAACCTGAAGGTGTATCCCGAACTGGCTCAGTCCTATACAGTCTCAAGCGATGGCCTGACCTGGACCTTCAAACTGCGCCCCGGCATTAAGTTCAGTGATGGCAATCCTATCACTGCCGATGACGTGGTCTTCAGCATCGACCGCGCGCTCAAGCCAGAGCTGAAGTCGACGGTTGCCCCCTCTTACTTGTCACTTATCAAGGACTCCGATAAGCGTTTCGCGGGCAAAGTCCCCACGCTGATCGGTGACAGCCTTTTTGCTCCCGATCCTACAACTGTCAAAATCGTGACCAGCAGCAACGCCCAGTACTTCTTGCAGTCGCTGACCTACCCGACCTCCTGGGTCTTGGAGAAGAGCTTTGTGCAGAAGTATGGCGACACTGATTTCCTGAAGCACCTGAATGAGGGTGGCTGCTCTGGCCCCTTCAAGCTGGATCAGTACACCTCCGGGAAGTCTATCAGCTTTGTGCCCAACACCAACTACTGGGGTGGCAAACCACAGCTGAAGAAAGTCGTCTACGCTTTCTACAAAGATCCCCAGACGGCCTATAAAGCCTACAAGACCAACCAGTTGGATAATGCTGGCGTGCCGACCGCTAACCTGGATGAGGCGCGCGCTCTGCCCAACAAGCAGTACCGCCAGGTGCCTCAGCTGACCATCGACTACTTCTCCATGAACTGGCTGGCCAAGCCTTTCAACAACGTCAAGATCCGCCAGGCCTTTGCGCTCTCCATCGACAAGGCCGCGATCGAGAAGAACATCAATAAGGGCGCGCGTTTGGCGACCAACCATATCGTGCCTCAGGGTATGCCTGGCTACAATCCCGACCTGAAGGGTCCCGCTGGCGTGACCAGCACCAAGGGTGACAAAGACCTGGCCAAGAAGCTCTTCCAGGAAGGTATGCAGGAGGAAGGCTACACGACCGCCAACTTCCCCGCCATCACGATGATAACGGCCAGTGGTGGTTCACAGACTGCCAAGAACCTCTTCGAGTTCGCGCAGCAGCAGTGGAAAGATACCCTGGGTGTTAACGTCACTATCAACGATGAAGACTTCAATAAGCGCCTTGCTGATGTTGCTGGTACCGTCGGCAACGGCAAATTGCAGATGTGGGCCGCTGCCTGGGGTGCTGACTATCCCGATCCTGAGGACTGGACCACCCTGCTCTTTGGTAAGGGATCACCCAATAATGATACCAACTTCGGTCTGGGTAAGGCCAAGGATGTTGCCCTTCAGCAGCAGACGCAGGATCTCATGTTGCAGGCTGATGTCAATCAGAACACCACTGAGCGTATTGCCCAGTACAACAAGGTTGAGCAGCAGCTTGTCGAGGATGCGGCCTGGATTCCTTTCGATCAGCGTGCCTCGAGCTATGTCCTCAAGCCCTGTGTCCAGGGTATCGTGGACAATGCACAAGGTATCATTCCTCCACAGCAATGGGCGAACATCTACAAGTCCGGCGATTCCCCCTGTGCCAACACGAGCACGTATAAATAAGCTCGTGTGACGTAGAGGGTGCGTGATAACCATTCACGTACACTCTCTAGAAGAGGAGAGGATGCAAATTGCATCCTCTCCTCTTTTCTTTGTTGTCGGCTTTTTCTCGCGGCATATGGCCGTTTTTGGGGAGAAACTGGAGTATATTCGGCGGGATCGCTTATGCTTATTGATAGATAACGATACACTCTGGAGAAATAGTAAGCGCGGCGTCATCTCCGGCGCGAGGGAAATGGCGAGGAGATAGGCGCCAGGGTATTGTCAACTTGATTGCATGGAAGGATACAGGTTTCTGAAAAAGGGGCTAAAAAGAGAAAGACATGGGAAGAGTTGGGAATTCCTCTGCGTTAAGCGGCTTGGTTGCTCGTAGTGATCTCGTTCCAGATCTGGAATCGCTCTTGCAAAAGAGCACGATACTCCGAAGCTTTGAGATGATGTCGTCGTAGGCGAAAGTGATCGGAGACCGGTCCAAAGACCGAGAGGAAGCGTTGCGCGTGACCAGGGGACTTGAACCGGCGCATGCTTCGCTCTCGTTGTCGCGTGGGCTGGTGCGAATTCTCTGCTCGATTGTTCAGGCCTTTGTGCTGGCGGTGCTCGACACCTGGACAAATTTCTTTCTTGGCGGCAGCATAGCTCGCCAGTTTATCGGTGATAATCACACGAGGTACGTATTTCATCCCTTTGAGCAGCTTCCGAAAAAACTTCTTAGCGGCGTGTTTGTTGCGCCGACTCTGGACCAGGATATCAAGCACCTTGCCATGTTGATCCACCGCGCGCCACAGATACTGTCTTTTCCCATTGATGGTCAAAAACACCTCATCCAGATGCCACGTATCTCCCAGCCTCGTGCGGCGACGCTTCAGCTCATTGACATACGTTTGGCCAAAGTTGAGGCACCACTGACGGAGGTTTCGTGGGTGAGCACGACTCCACGCTCTGCCATAAGCTCTTCGACATCACGGAAACTGAGTGAAAACCGGAAATACAGCCAGACGCAATGATTGATGATCGCTGGCGGGAAGCGATATCCTTTGTAGGGAGAGGCAGAGATATTCTTTTTCATGAGACCATTGTATCATGCTGTTCAGTTTTTTTGTGCGTGGTTTCATCAACTTGACAATACCCGAAAAAGAGCTCCACGACGCAGTACGTAAGGTACAGCAAGAAAAGAAGAAAAAGTAAGGTCAGCATAGTAATATCAGCCTTCTGATATGCATATGTCGTCCTCAATAAAGAACATCCAGTCATATTTACGGACAAGCCAATAAAGCATGACTGGATGTTTTTTTCGCTCCACTGCTCTCTGTATGCGAACAGATGCATTACCCATTGGGAAGGGAGAGAGGTGCGAATGTGTCACCTTACTCGTACGTACGTCAGTGCAAGGTCCTTCTCCCAGGCTGCTCCCTCTCGTGACATTTCACCCTGAGTTTCCATCTTGTTGCCGTTGTCTTCTATGGTCATGGTGACTCGCTGAGAAAAACTGGGCTCATCACGCCACCACTTGAGCTGATTTCCTGTCATGGTCATGTCGTATTTTCTGGAGATGCCACGTTCATCAAAGGAAAGCTGAAAATAGGTTTTCGCCACATCATCGCTGCCAAAAATCGCAACCCCGTCAGGAAAACTAGGGTGGTCAATCTCTGTGTGCATGATCAAGAACGCGCCGCCAGCAAGCCAATCAAAAGTTGTACGGCCATGCAAGATTATCCCGGGAAGGTAAGGATGAGACCCGGTGGTTTGCCATTGCCCCACTAACACCTTCAAGGGTTCAAGCGCGGGGTTGGGTCGTAATGCTTTGCTTCCGATTTGTTCTTCCATATTTTTCTATGATAGCTCTGATGACCCAAAAAATCAAGACAGTTTTTGGACACATCACAGGATTTTTGAAGTATCCGAATTGTACCATAGTCTGAGATTAGCCGAGTGTCGTCCCTTTTTCATAAATTCTGCCGTTTGCGTTGAGGAGCACAAACGCCATGTGGTAAATAAGGCGAAGAGCGGTTCTTCCCACGGGATGCGCAACGAGATCACAGCAAGCGAGTAAAAAGAGAAAAAGATCGAGTGTGAAAATGGACAAAGGATTACTGCCCTCGTACTCTGCTCAGAGGGAGATTGTTCGCTTTTGAGACACGTTACTCTCTCCTCATCCCTCTTTCGTTACTTCACTGCCAGAAAAGCGGGAACACCTGCGACAGTGACTCGCATCACCGCTGGGCCCCACCAAGCGTTACGCCCAAGTCGATCATACCAACTCCAGCGATGATGCGAGCGGACGGCACGCGGTGAGCGCTGTGGAGGGGAAATGTTCTTTGGAATGTCAGGCAGTGGAACAATCTCGACATGTTGTCTGCGCCAGTGGGTCATCCATGTTCTGCGAAGCATCCGCCCCGCGACATCCACCCATTGCGTTGCTGCTAGGATTCCAGACGTGGTTCTACGCATGAAGGTGCAGGCAAAAGACGACGAACAGCACTGACGCGACGAGCACGATTCCCTTTGGCTTTTCGAGCCAGACATTGCTCACGCAGAGGGCAGCACAAGCAATCTTCTTGGAGGGCTACATAGACAGCTCGTTGAGAGAAGGCGTTCTCCTGGCGCACTTCGCTCAACCAGAGAGATTTTCCTGCAGGACATTGCAGCATCCCGTTCTCTTGTAAGGTGAAGGCATCTGCTCCGAAACCACCACGCGCCCATCCCCCACCTTTCGCCTGCTGCCAAGGGGCATATTCTTCAGAGAGACGTTCCGACACCACTATGTGTGCTGGAGGTTCCTTCGAGGAGGTCCACTCAATTTCGCGCATTTGTTGTCCCTGCATGCCATGTCCGAGCACGAGCCGAAGGTTCCATATCCATTGGCACGCGATTTGCCAGAGGGCTACGCCCACACTCTGAGTAGCAACACCAGCGATCCGGGTCGTTTTCGACATCTTCATCTGCGAGCACCGCTTCAAACGCCCCACGTCCATGATACAGGTCCAGCACGTCCTCCACCAGAAATCTTTCGACATCAAGGGTCGTCATGAAGAGTTCATAGACCCACTCATTGATGCGCTTTCCCACCGAAATCGACTTTTCAGGTGCAGGCGCTTGATGTCGGGCAACAATCACGCGAACTTGAGGGAAGTCTTCCCCTGGTTGAAGCCAGCCTCCATCAAAGAGCTCAACGACCTCACCCGTGTTTATGCTCGTCATGTTTGCCGTTGGTGCATGAACCAGGACACCTTGAATCTGGGGATGCTCCAAGATCTGATATCCTCTCCCTCGTGTCACGAGGTGCACACCAGCCAGGATGATTTGCGCGATCACCGCCGCGTCGCCATATTGCCCATCGAGACGGACTAAGGCCACCTCTGATGTGAGCGCAAAAGTTTTCACGTAGGAGGTGATCGCCTGAAGTGCTGAAGCAAGTTCGTCACGATAGTCACCATTCCCTTTCCCTGAATATGTCCCGATCCATTGACGAGTATGCATTTGAAGAGCGGTGGTACGTGTACGTACCACCTCACCTCGCTTGCGCCCTTTGTAACCAGGCGCACAGACCGCATCAAGACGGCGTCGCGTAGCGGGAAGTTCAGGACCACAAGGTAACGCTCGTTGCCGTGCGGCCTGACGCGTGGCATCTACATCAAAAACAATGCAGCGGTGACCCTGGCGATCCCACAATCCGCCGATACTCTCCAAGGTCCAGCCATCAGTGAAAGCATGGTGCTGGAAGAGTGCACGGAAGGTCTCCAAGCAAGGACGATCTACATCGGCTAAGAAGCGACTCAAGCTAGAACGATGAGGAAGACATCTGCGCCCAAACAATGCCATGAACTCCGTCTCGAAAGGCTCTATGCGCTCAAAGAAGTCTGCTAACGTCCGCTCGCCGCTGATTGCATAACCTATCAGCAAGGCAAGAAAATCGATGGGTTCATAGCTGCCAAAACGTCCGCGCACCAAACGCACCTCATGAGCAAACACATCAAGCAGACCATTCGCTGCGAGGTGCTGAACAATGATGACCACTTCAGCGAACCAGATTGGTACCGAGGGGCGATCTACAGGAGATGTGTGGACTTGAATGCAAGCGTTGGGTATCATAGGTAGAGAGACCTCCTTCTGAGAGAAGATTTTGTTCCTTCTCATTAGAGATCTCTTTTTCTTTCTGCTGCTAGCTTGCTGTGATCTCGTTGCGCATCCCGTGGGAGGTCACTTATCTTTGGGCAATTTGCTAGGTATAAATGAGTGAGACTGCGTAACTTACTAAGGGAGGTAATATCTTGAGCGAACCCCCGTTGCCAGACAGATGAGGAAGTCAACTCCTGATGGAGAGGGTGAGTGGGTCACTCTCTCCTTTCGATGCGCGGACCCGCTTTTATCGGTCAGCCTCCTGCTCGACATAACGGGCCAGTTTCTCCAGACTCGACTGAGTGCCAGCTTCGTTGTCCTCGGGCCGAACGCCCGACGGAATCCCCTTGAAGAAGAGAGAGACGGTTGTTCCGCCGTTTTCAGTCTCAAATGTGGCCTCCATGATCATCTCCCCTTTGAACGCCGGATTGACCGTATCAAAGGTGATCGCTTCAACGATTTTTCTCGGAGGCGTCAGTTCCACAAATCGCGCCGTATAGCGATCTTCCCGATCTTCAGTCTTGCCTGGGGAGGTCGTTTCGGTTGAAGGGTAGTACAGCGACATCTGATACCCTCCGCCCACTCGGTAGTCGAAACGATGGACCTGACCAGCCATGTCTCCCGGTGCTTGCCAGACAGCCAGGGCTGCGGGGTCAGTAAAGGCTCGATAGAGCACTTCAGGCATTGCTTTGATCCACTTGGAGTTTCGCGTACTGGCCCGCGAGAACGCATCGGTCATGGGTATCTCCTTTCACCATTCACCATCATAAAATTGCGCAATGCGGGGACCCCTGGCTTTAGACATGGGGAGGAGCATTGCGCACTCCTTTCTGTGTGTACTCATAGCCATCTGCTCGATGGATACAATGCATATATTTGGGATGGATATCGACCTTCCCAAGGCGAAACGACGGACGATGGCGAATGGCTATTCTTCCTTCAAATGTTCCTTTGGAGGTAATGGCTTTTACCATATCACCTGTGCGATATCCAAGAAACGTTTTTCTTCGTTGTTTATGTTTTTCTGGGAATCCGTACTTATCAGGAACGCACATTTGTCTTCTTCCATGACCATTGGCAGTAATAAGCAAAGGAACCACCCCTTTGTGGGAAATGGCAGAAGGGGTGCTCTTGCCCACGCAGGTGGCATCGAGCCAATGCGTCTTGGCTAGCCCTCTTGTGGTTCGGTTGTACTTGGTCAACCCACCACTGCCGCACTCGACAGGCAAGCCAAATGCTTTGAGCCGTTCAAGCAAGGCAAAGCGTGTAGCATTCACTGCACTGGCATCCTTGAGAGGCTTTTTGACCTGAGCCAGAATGCGCTTGAGCACATCAGGCTTCTTCGCAAGAAACACCGCAATATCCTGCGTCCCTTTGGCAATATTGCATGGCTCGCAAGCCAGGGTAAGATTGCTTATCCTATGGGTGCCACCGTTGGCGCGAGGATGAATGTGCTCAATTTGCAAGGGCACATCTTGCTTGCCACAATAGGCGCATGTTCGCTTCCATTTTTCGAGTACGTATTCCCTGACCTCGTAGCCTTGCAGCGTGCCTTGCTGGTATTCCACTCCTGTAATATCGGGATTCTCCATCAGTTGCAGATCAAACTTGACCAATTCCTGGCTCAGAGCAGTAATGGGAGCAGAGCGACACAAGCGAGCTACCCACGTCAGAATATTGGCAAGACGACTTTCCAGCGATGGTGGCAACCACCCTTTCTTACGCCTTCTATTCTGAAATCGCGGTTTGCGATACCTTGTTTTGCGGTTGCGTCGTCTGCGACGAACACCACGGCGACTATCCAGGCTATCTTTTATAGCGTGCCCACGATGCTCAAGTTCAGCCGCAAAAACAACTTTCCCGTTGGTATCGTTCACCAGGGCAATACCCGTGGTTTTGCTGCCAGGATCAAGCTTGAGGCGCAAGGGTTGCACCTCTGGCTGATCTACCACCCGTTTGAGCACAATGGTAAATGGGTATCTCCTGTACACGGCTGCGTTGCCCTGTGTGAGCAAGAGCCTTGCACGTGCTGGATGCACCGGATTTAAGGGCTTATAGTCACTATCAATCACGAATACATTGCTCAAGTTGAGCCTCCTGTCTTGCAGGGTAATGTTTGCCTCGTCAATGTTAGCAAACGGTTTTACGTACAACACACGTCCTTAACCCTCTAGGGATGTTTAATGCTGTACCGTAGCGGTTGGAGCTGGCAAAGCACCCCAACGTACCTATTTCGTTCCTAACGTAGCCCGATAGCCTTGATGATTCTATCCATCAAGTCTGCTCTGGCTGAGACTGGTCAGGTCCAGGCTTACTTACGCAAGCCCCTGCCTTTAGGCATGGGGTTCCTGACTTCGTTGGTCATCGTCTTCCATCAGCAGATGGACGGGGGATCGTGAACGATCTTTATGAGAACATAGCATATGGAAAGCAAGGAAACTTCTCCTATCTTGCTCAAATCCTCGGTCCGCTGCGAAAGGCCGAGCCGGGTGTTCAGTGGGCCGAGCAGCACAATAGCCTCGACGACCAGTAAACGCTCTCCTTCTCAAGCTTGCTCAGTTCAATGGAATAATCGAGCGGTACTTGCCACCAGGCGACTGCTGCGGTGGTTCCTCTGCACGCTCAAGCGTGATGTGGCTGACCTTGTACTCGGTGAGAAGACGCGTCACTGCGGTCTGCACCTGCTGCCACGCGCGGTCAGAGTCTGCGCCTGCCGCGAACTGCAGACGCAGACGCAGGCTGGTGGGTATGGTCTGCACGATCTGGAACAGCTCGATTCCTGGCAGACCATCAATCAGAGAGCCGAACACCAGGGGCGCGATGCTCACCTGCTCGCCGCCTTCCATGGGGAAGGTGAGCACATCAGCGATACGGCCCTGGACGCGGATCGCGGGCAACAGATTGCCACATGGGCAGGGATCAGGCCGCTGGAGGATGCTGTCGCCCAGGTCATAGCGCAGAATCGGCTGCACCCGGTTGGCGAGATTCGAGACCAGCACAGTGTGCGACTGTGTCCCCGGCGGGACAGGCCGATAGTCAGCATCCACCGGCTCGAACACGACCCAGTCGCTGTTGACATGATACCACCCCTGCTCGCAGCACGAGCAGCACATGAAGGAACACTCCGTCGCGGCGTAGGCGGTGCTGACCTTCGCATGAAACGCTTTGGCGATCCGGTCGAATTCGCTTGCAGGGAGCGTCTCGGCGCCAGCTTGCACCAGAGCCGGGTTGATGTGCAGGCGGCCAGCTTCCTGCTCCCTGGTCAGCAACACGATCAGGCTTGCGTAGCCGAAGAGGATGGCTGGGCGAAACTGGTTGAGCTGGGCGACCAGTTCTGGCAGGGGGGTGCGCACCGAGAAGAGCCGAGCCATCTTGCTGTACAGCAAGCTGTCCTTGGACACCCGGGCGCTCCCGGCAGCGCCGAGGAAGTGGCCGGAAGTAGCGATCACCAGAGCCAGGCGTCCGCCATGTGCGAGAAGCCTGATGAGATCGCTGGCTCCTAGTTGGGAGGTCTCCCGTGGAGCGAGGGCATTTGTCACCACCCCGCTCCGCTTGTCCTGCAGGAAGATCCCACGCCTCCCGCTGGTGCCCGAGGTGGTAGCCACCAGGTACTTGCCCAGGAACCGCTCCCCAATCAGGTCAGGATTGTCAACGAACTCGCTCACCTGCTCGATGCTCACCTCGCGGTCAGTTACCCAGTCGTCGAAGTAGGGCATCAGGATCTTCTTGCTGGTGACAGGCAACAGCGCAGGATCTTCGATCCGTTCCGGCAGATTCTGGTAGAGTTTGTGATAGTAGGGGGAGTTGGCACGTGCGTAGGCCACTATCTCAGCCAGGCGCGTACGCTGCCGCCGCATGATCGCGTCCAAACCTTGTTTCTTGGCGCGACTGGCATCAAGGAACAATGGCCAGGAGGAAACACGATCACGATCTGGAGTACGAGCGTGTGACATCTCTTTCTCCTTTCGCTTCGTTGAGCGAAAACTATAGAACGAATAGTCATCATGACGAGAAGTTGTCGGCCTTATCAAGAACAGTGGAAGGTGTTCTGGTGAGAGAGGCGATTAGTTCCCTTTTTCCGCCCCCTCATGTGCGTCTCCTGCCTGTCTGCGGGAAAGCCTCATTTCGAGAAGCCATTCCTTCGCTGCAGTAAAGCTCTGGCGAAAGACCTGCTTGCCCGCCTCACTATTGCTTCCATCTTCTGGCAAAAGCCAGCGATCCAACATGGCGGCAAGCGCCTCCATAACCATAGAAAAGGGAGGAAACTGATCAGGTGATTTAAAATCTCCTATCGTCAACTGCCCATACGACACCGTTTCGAGGAGGTGTGCCGTGACCTCCGGGTCAAGATCCTGGCGTACGACGCCGACCGCCTGGAGCGCCCGGATGAAATCGACGGTGATCGAACCAGACCCCATCCAGGCAAACAGAGTGTCCGGCTTGCGCAGATAGGTGCCAAGCACGCGCCGATCTCGTCGCATGATGGAGGCCATCAGGGGACGGCTGTCGACAGCCCGAAAGAGCGCCCGGTAGAACCCTCCAATGGTGCCGCCGCGTGGGTCGGACTCGAGAGCTTCCAGGCAGGCCTGAGCATAGTGCATCCATTCCCAATACAGGAGGGCTTCAAAGAGTTCCTCCTTTCCCTTGAAGTAGAGGTAGACTGTCCCGCGACTGACCCCTGCTTCATCGGCGATATCGCTCATCGTGGTCTTGTCATATCCCTGGCGGATGATGACGGCTGCTGCCGCACGGAGAATGTGAGCCTCTCGTTCGTCATGGTCGGACATGGGCTTTTTCCTGTTATCTTGAATTGAACACACTGAACAACTTTTATCATTTTGTTTAGTATAGCAACAAGAGCGATCCCGCGTCAAGGGGGGATGATGGGAGAGGTTCCACCAACAATCGGGTGCTAGACAGCCGCCTACCAGGCAGCATTGATGCGTTGGGCGCATAAAGTGACCACCGCGGTGGCATTTGCGCGAATCCTTCGCATGCCCCAGCATTTCATGCGTGCATTGATGATGAGAGCCACCGCCCGCTCCACCAGGCCATTGCCCACCGGATAGCCTTGCTGCCGCCACTGCTCATAGTCGCCGATTCAGGCGTGTAGGGTGTACAGAGAGCGGATTGCCTCAGTCAGAGCAGGAGGAATGTCCCCAGGGGCATCGAACTCGATCTTGAGTGGTACTGTCACGTACTTGAGAGGTTCCACCAGTATGCTTGATTTTTGGTCTACAGGAGCAACCTCTCTTCTTTTTGGCAACCCTCATCACCCGATTATTGGTGGAACCTCTCCCATCATCCCATTGACAGGCATCGCTCTTGTTACTATACTAAACAAAATGATAAAAATTGTTCAGTGTGTTCAATTCAAGATAACAGGAAAAAGCCCATGTCCGACCATGACGCAGGAGGAACTATAACAATGCATACCACAACGACGAGCCAATACGTTCTCGAACGCGAGGGCTGTCCTCTGCACTACTGGCTGGCAGGGCCGCAGGATCGCCCGCTGGTCGTGTTCACGCATGGGGCGCTCGCCGATCACCATATGTTCGATCCGCAGGTGCAGGTGGTCGCCGAGCATTATCGTGTGCTCACCTGGGATGTGCGCGGACACGGCCTCTCCCGGCCTATGGGAGCGGGCTTCTCTTTGCGCAGGACGGTCGAGGATCTCATGGCAATCCTGGATCAACTTGGATATGCGCAAGCCATCTTCGTCGGACAATCGATGGGGGGCAGTATCGCTCAGGAAGTGGTTTTTCACTACCCGCAGCGTGTGACCGCGCTGGTGGCTATTGACAGCACCTGCAATACGCTCAGGCTCACGGCGCTTGAACGCCTGGCACTACCCCTCACCCCGCTTATTCTGAGCCTCTATCCTTACGAGCTGTGTAAGCGCCAGACTGCGCGCGCCAGCGTCCTTAGAGCGGAAGCGCGCGCCTACCTTTACACCACGTTCAGTCAGTTCTCCAAAGCCGAGTTCATCACCATCGTGACAGAGATGACCGCCTGTCTGCATTACGAGCCCGATTACAGGATTACGCAGCCGGAACTGCTGCTGCTTGGGGACCACGACAGGAACGGCAATATCAGGCAGGCCATGCCGCTGTGGGCGGCGCACGATCCACATTGCCGCCTCGTTGTCGTACCCGATGCGGGCCACATCTCCAACCTCGACAATCCCGCCTTTGTCAATCAGCACCTGCTCTCGTTTTTGCAGAATGTTACCGATCACGTCCATTGACACTCCCCCGCTTAAAAGACCTGATTCTTACCCACATTTTACAAACGGAGGTGAAATGCAAGGTGAACGCCCTCAAGCAGCGTTTGCAAAGAGAACCAGCCTTTCCAGATGGTTCGCCATCCAGCAGGACCATCATGGCGACGTGCCAGATAGCCACCGAGCCGTGTCACTTCCGTCCAGAAGGTACCGACAGTCATGGTGGCGGGCGACTGCCCAGAGCGCTCAGCCAATATGGCAAGCGCCAGAGGCTCAATGACTTCGTGAGCAAGGCGTTCTGGCTGGGAACGAGCATAGGCGCGTACCTGCAACAAGCGCACGGCAAGAGGGGACAACAGCCCCAACAAGCGCATCAGACCGTCAACCGTTTGTAATTGCCGTTCCTCGATGCGACACCCGCTTTTGAGGCATTGATGATAGTCCTCAACCAGCCAGCGTTGCCGATACCAGTCCACACGCTCCCATGCTTGTTCGAGCGTCGTGGTGGGAACCGAGGTCAACAAGACCCATTCCAGCGGTTCTTCACCTTCCGGGGCCAGCTCTTCCCAGACGCGGATGATCCAGACGGTCAAGGGGTCTTTGCTCGCTCGTTGCGCATCCCGTGGGTTCTTACACATTCTTGGTGATAAGCTCTTAAATATGGAGCGAATGGCTCGAATATCGTGCTCAGAGAAACAGAGGTTTCGTTTAGATAAGCTCATCATTCACCGAGAATGTGTAAGAACCAACATGGCTCTTCCGCGCAAATGGTGCTGCTCGCTTGCCACTCTCAAGTAGCACATCGATGAAAAGTGATACGCTTCTCATGAAAAGTGCTTTCTGTCGCTTATTCATGATGAGTGAGATGATGATGGAAATATCTTCGTTGTTGTCGCTGCCTGATGGGCTAGAAGTGGCCCAACTCGCTATGGTGGAGGATGTGTTGCGTATTGATGTGGTTGCAACGGCAGAGGGGGGAGCATGCCCGCTCTGTGCCGAGGTTGCCACGCACATTCGCAGTTACTACACGCGTGTGGTCGCTGATGTTCCTTGCGCAGGTCATCGCGTCCAACTCACGCTTCATGTTCGCAAGTTTCGCTGCGATACGGCTTCCTGTCCACGCAAAGTCTTTGCCGAGCGCCTTGGCCCATTTATCGAAGCTTGGGCGCGCAAGACGACACGACTGCGAAAAGCCATCGAGGCCATTGGTCTGGCCACCTGCGGAGAAGGGGGAGCTCGTCTGGCCGATTGCCTGGGAATGACGACTTCCCCAGCTACCGTGCTTCGTTGCGTCATGGCATTGCCCCTTCCTCCTGTTGAGGCGGTGACCCATCTTGGCATTGATGACTTTGCGCTGCGTCGTGGGCGGACCTACGGCACGGTCCTGGTCGATTTAACCAGCCACAAGGCCATAGACCTGCTCCCAGACCGCAAAGCAGAAACAGCCAAAGTCTGGATGCAAGCACATTCAGAAATTGAGGTAGTCAGCCGCGATCGAGGGGGAGATTACGCCGCAGCCGCCAGTCAGGGGGCTCCTCAAGCGGTTCAGACAGCAGATCGCTCCCACCTCTGCAAAAACCTGACAGAAGCGGTCGAAAAGGCGCTGGCGCGGTGTCGGGCTGAGATACGCAAAAGCCAGAAGGCAGAGCAAAAATCAGCCAAAGAGACCGAACCCGAGGCACCTCTGCCGCGACTTCTGACTTCTGACGGCAAGCCCTACTCGGCCCATCAAACGGAGCGGTATGATCGCTATCAACAAGTGGTAGCTCTACGGGAGCAAGGGGCCAAAGTCAAAGAGATCGCAAAACGAGTGGGTCTCGGCGTGCGAACAGTCCAGCGCTGGCTCAACGATGGGGCCTATGTCGAAACGAACTACCATCACCGGCATCGGAGT
Organism: Ktedonobacter racemifer DSM 44963; assembly: GCF_000178855.1. Taxonomy (GTDB): domain Bacteria; phylum Chloroflexota; class Ktedonobacteria; order Ktedonobacterales; family Ktedonobacteraceae; genus Ktedonobacter; species Ktedonobacter racemifer. Next base: position 1,813,115 of record NZ_ADVG01000003.1, read on the forward strand.
AGTTTTGATAGATATGAAGCCTATGTGAGGAAGCGATGGGATGAGGGCGTTCATAACATCCAACAGCTTTGGCGCGAGATCAAGGCTCAGGGCTATCCTCATTCTGACCGAGCGCTCCAAGGCCATTTGGAAGTCGTGCGTGGGAAAAAGCCAGCTGAGCTGGAAGAGGCTGGTGTCCTGGATCATTTTTCTGCGAAGAAGGTCGTTTGGCTCTTTGTTCGACCCTTTGACGATCTCTCGAAAGAAGAGCAAGAAGAACTCCTGGCGATACGCCAGGCTAGCGCCACAGCAGAGACCATCTATCAACTCGTGCAGGAGTTTTTTCGCCTCGTGCGTTCCCGTCAAGGAACCCAACTCGACTCCTGGCTGAGCAAGGTTGAAGCCAGTGCCATCCCAGAACTCCAAAGTTTTGCCAATGGCCTTGAACGAGACAAAGCGGCTGTCCTGGCCGGATTGACACTCATTCAGAGCAACGATCACGTTGCATAATGCACCTCGTCTCTCGGATCAGTATCATTTTGAGTCAGTCAAGAATGGTTGGCGAGCCTTAGGAAGAAAGAGGCACGATCCCCGATCATTGTATCGTGCTCCAGCAATACGCCCCTGGCGATACCAGCGCCAGATCGTTTGAGCCGTGACTCCGTAGGAGTGCGCCAGTTTTTCCGCGGTGATCATACCCTGTGTTTGCAAGCGTGCATACCGATCGGCAAGACCATGATGCCGACGAAGCTGATAGACATGCGTCCTCTGAAAGAGGAGGCCATCGAACGTGCGATAGCCTTGCTGATTGAGCTGCTCTGCGACTTCTGCATCCGTGTACTCCTCCAGCAGGCGATCCATGGCGACCAGCGTCTCAGGAGACGTCAAGCGGGATTGCGCAAAGGGAGGAGGAAGGGGGACCGTGATGGTCTGGGTCGCTCCTCCTTTGAAGCGGATGTGCGCGACAATTTGCTCGGCTTTGCGGACGGTAACGTCTTCGATCAGCAGACGCACCGCACGTTTGCGTTGGCGCGCCGTGGTCTTGGGGTCATTCCAGAACTGATGAAACCGTTCGGGTATCTCCTCGATGTCCGCACGTTCTTCCTCGCTCACTTGCTGCTGATCACTCTGGTTGTAACGCTCTTCAATAGCCCGCGCTTCCTCCAGCGCGCGCAGTTTTGCGTTCCATTCCGCCTCTAAGACACTTGCAACCAGGCGGTTATCAGGATCAACTTTGAGATAGCGGCGTTGAGCCAGCTCCGCTTCATATTGCGCACGCTCCACTTGTAGATGTCGCAGGCGACGTGCTTCATCCGAGCGTTGGATGATCTCCTCTTGCACAGCTAAGGTCAAAGCCAGCGCCTCAGGAGTCACGCGCTCCAAGAGCACTGCCCCAATCGCTCTGTCCAGATCTCGCCCAGGAATGCGTTGGCAGGGGGCACGGCCCTGAGCAATGCTTTGGCTCTGGCAGAGATAGTCTGGTACGATGCGCTGACCTTCTCGCTGATGATAGCGTACCGTCATCCGCTCCCCGCAGCACCCACAGAGGAGAAGGCCCTGTAAGAGCGCTGGCCCCTCTCGTGGCGGGGAGAAGCGTTGGGGCGAATAGGCTTGACTGTTCAACGCAAGTTGTGACGCGTTCTCTCTCAAAGTCTTCCCAACTAATGTACCCGACATGAGCGTCGCGCACAAGGACTGACCAGTTGGCACGGGGAACATCCTGAATATGGAGCTTGCCATCGGCAGTCTTGGTGGTGCGAGTGCGCCCGTAGACATAGGCTCCTGCATAGGCTGGGTGATGTAAGAGCCGCAACACATCGTGGTGCTCAATCTCTGCCCAGACGAGTTCTCCGCGATGGGCTCCACGACGCAGGCGGCGCGGGAAAAGCACATGCTGCTGGCGAAAGTGGTGCACCGTCGTAAAAGCGGAGCCAGTGTGCGCAAAACTGCGAAAGACCTCGCGAATGCTCGCTTGCACTTGTAGGTCAGGATCAAGCACCACAGCGTCCGTTTCGGTGTAGACCAACCCGATGGGTAAGGTCAGTTTGAGAGCTCCTCGCCTCGCTTTGTTGAGAATACCGCCTTGCAGGCGGGCGCGCAGCACAAAAAGTTCTGCTTCACTCATCGTGCCGCTTCTCGTCCAAGCAAGAGGCGGTCATTGAAGGTCGAGGGGTCGTAGAGACCCTCTTCATCCAAGATCAAGGTATGAGTGAGCGCACAGATTTCCAAGAGATGATGCCAATCGCTGGAGTTACGCGCGAGCCGAGAAACCTCCAGCCCTAAGACCAGCCCGACCTGTCCGAGGCCGACTTCAGCCACCAGGCGCTGGAAACCCAGGCGGTCAGCTGTCGAGGCTCCCGAATAGCCCAGATCTTGGTCGATCACCACGATGCGCTCCTCGCTCCAACCCAGTGCCAGCGCGCGCGTTCACGGAGCGCATACTGGCGAGCAGTACTTTCGGTATTCTCAAGGACTTGTTGGAGCGTACTTTGCCGCACATACAGACATGCCAGGCGACGAAGGTGGTGAGCGGTGACCTGCTGCCTCATCTTACTGATCCTCCTTCTGGTAAGCCGGGAGAACGTTAAGCATCTGGTTGAGAGGTCCTATGTCTTCAAAACGAAGCACCGATTTCCCAGATGCAACAACCAGAAAGGGGTCAGGAGGGGCGAGACTGGTCCAGGCCAGGGGCAGCGAGCGGATCTGATGGGTGTGCGGATCAGCAAAGAAGACGCGCTCTTCTCCCCAGGCTCGGCTCTGCGAGAGCAAGGGAAAGCTGTGCCCGCTGAGGGGATGGAAGGGATGGGTAATGGTAAAGCAATGCTCACCATTCGTGTTATTAGGTGTAGTTGACAGTTCGTTTAAACGGGCAGGTAGAAGGCCAGGTGACGAGAATCAAACTGATCAAACGGATGATGTTCGGGAGGGCAGGATTCGCATTGCTGCGTCAATGGGTGCTCCATGCCTTGTAGGTCTGATGAAACTGCAATGCGAACTGCCAACCGTTTTCAGGAGGACGCTCTGATCCTATTTGTGCTTCCGACTCCTCATCTCGCGATCAAAGGACCCTTGGGCATACTGCATGGCATCGAGATACTAGTATGTATCTCCTTCTCTCTAGCTCGTTTTTCCATCTCCTCGGGAGCAACGTTCTCGACATGGGTCTGAATCCACCAGATGTTGCCTAATGGGTCACGCACACGCCCACCTCGGTCGCCCCAGAACATGCTCGTGATCTCGGTGACCGAGGTCGCTCCGGCAGCGAGTGCTCGCTGGTAGAGGGCATCGCCATCAGGAACAAAGAGGCGCAGGAAGCACGGAGTATCCGGCCACTCCTCTTTCTCATCAAACGCCATGACAATAGCGTCGCCAATTCTGGCCTCGGCGTGTCCAATCGAGCCATCCTCGTTATATACCCGGCCGAGTTCCTCTGCCCCAAATGCTTGTTTCATAAAATCGAGAAGCCTGGCCGTATCTCTTGTCACAATCCACGGTGTCACAGTGGAATAGCCTTCAGGAATCGGTTGCACTCTGTTCGGTTCTGTTGTCATATGTAGGCTCCTTCTTGGAATGTATTGATAGATACAGTTTACCTTCAAAGGAGGACAGAATCGACCCTTGTTTCAAGGCGAGTTCATGTTTCTCTTTTTCTCCTCTCAAGCAGGTGAAGAGATTCATCAAACCAGCGGAAAATCCAATTATTCTGGCAAAGAGCTACAAGCGAGCAGCACCAGGATCGGGGAAGAGCCCGAGTTTGGCGCAAGCGGAAGGCGAGTTTGACGCAGATTGTAGAACCTGTCTCAAGCCCCTAGAGGAGAGCTTTTACAAGCCCTGACTCTGTTTTTAGCATGAACATCTGTGATAGATCGCTTCAATGTGTCTCATAGGGGCCATTTTGGTATTCTGTGGGAGTACATGTGACAATTCCGTGGGTGTCTACCCCTTTTCTTGAGGCAAGAGCAACCCACACCATTGTACAAATGCTCCTCACGGAATGCCACAATGGACAGACTCGTGAGCTGGAGGCATTAATCTTCCTGCCGATCCGCCCCGCGTCCGCGGCTGAAGGCGCGGGCCACAGCGCGTTTGGCTGGGGGAAGATGATTGACGGCGCGCAGCATCGTGCGCTGGGTAGCCATGATGGCTGTTCCGATCACCGGCTTATTGATGGGCGCGTTGGGGTCCATCTGGGCGAGCGATTGCTTGACAGCCTCTGCACCGTATTTCTGCATCTTCTCCTCATAGCCGTGGATGGCGGTCAGCAGATCCAGCTGGCCATCGTGCGCGGCCACGAGCTGCTTGCAGAGTAGGCGGGCGTCGCGCAGAGCGGTGTTGGCGCCGGCTCCCCGACCCGGGGTCATAGTGTGGATGGCGTCGCCCAGCAGGGTGACATTCGTGGTCGGCCAAGGCACGATAGGCTGCGAGGTGCGAATGTTCACCGGCAGCGCCGTCGATGGATCAGAGCGCGCGATCAGGGTGCGCAGGCTGGGATGCCAGGAGCTGGTCATTTCCCGGATCACCGCCACCAGTTCTTCCCCGCGCAGGTTCATGGGATCGCGCGGGAATTGCTGGCGAGGCGCCCACAGGCCCCAGCCGATATAGTCGCTCTCATTGTCATATAACATGCCTGGCCACTGAGCCAGCACCTCAGCCTCATTCACGCCAATCCCTGGCTTGAGCTGGCCATCGTGCCGCCAGGGAAACTCCACCATATGCAGGATGAAACCAACGCCTCTGGGCGCAAAGACCATGCTCATGCCCTTCAACACCTTCTCCGAAATCAGCGCCACATTCTCCGGCGTCATCGGCACCTTGGCCCCCGCGGAGAGCAGACCCGTCTCCACCAGCGTGGCATGGGGCAGATATTGCCGGCGCACCCGCGAATTCGCCCCATCCGCCGCCACCAGGACCGTGCCTGTAGCGCTGGAGCCATCTGCAAAAAAGGCCGTCACCGTGCCATCGTCTTGCTGCTCATAATGCGTAAACGTCTTATCAAAGTGAACAATATCTTCCAGCCCACTCAAAAGCACCTGGCGCATCGTCATGCGACTGACTGTATGCTCGCGTCTCGCCGGATCAGGATCGCCCGTCAGCAGCGTACTCTCCAGGCTCATCAACTCCTTCATCTGCTCGGTGAGCAAATTCAGGTAGAGCGGAGGCCGCGCACAGGTGGCGAGGAAGGTCTCGAACAGCTCGGACGGCAGATTGGCCCGCAGGCCCCGAATGCCATCGGGACCAATGCCAACGCGGAAGCCCTGCAGGGGATTGATGCGTGTGCGATCGCGTTCATACACCGTCACACTGATCCCAGCCTGCTTCAGACCCTGCGCCAAACACAGCCCGCCGGTGCCGGCCCCGATAATGAGAATATGCAGTGGTTGGGTAGACATCGAATTGCTCCTTCTGATACACTAATTTCAGCGGTCAAGCATCACATTGACTAAAAATGACAGTAATTTGATATTACAGTGATTAAAATATATTACGAAGGAGGGCGCAAAAATGTTGCAGCGGGATCAGAAAGGAGAGTTAAAACAGTTTTGACATAAGCACTCAATTGTGTTAAAATGTGTTTATGAAGAACACATATGATATTCAAGCGTTCGGGAAACTTATTGGCAAGTCCACCAAAACGCTCCAAAAGTGGGATCGTGAAGGCAAATTAGTTGCCCACCGTTCTCCACAATCGAACAGGCGCTATTATACTCACGATCAGTATCTTGAGTATCGTGGATTGAAAGCGCCAGAGCAGGGCCTCACCATTGCCTACTCACGTGTCTCTGGAGTCGCTCAAAAGCCTGATTTGGTCAACCAAACAAAAGCGTTAGAAGCCTATTGCCACCAGCATGCGCTCAAGGTCGATGAATGGATGTCGGATATTGGTAGTGGGCTCAACTACAAACGCAAACAGTTTCATCGTCTGATGGAGATGGTAGAGCTTGGTCAAGTGCGTCGCATTGTTCTTGCCCATCGGGATCGGTTAGTTCGCTTTGGCTATGAATACTTTGAAGCGTTTTGCGAGCGGCACCGTACCGAACTCATCGTCATCAATGGCGAGAACCTTTCTCCTGAGCAAGAACTGGTACGAGACTTGATTGCCATTGTGACCGTGTTTTCGGCCCGGCTCCACGGTTTGCGTTCCTACAAAAAGGTTATCAAAGATGCTGCTTTGCAAAAAGATTAGGATTGACCTCAGCGAACAGGACGCTGCCACTCTTGAGTTCATGCAAGGCAAGTGCCGAGCGCTCTATAACTGGTGGGTTATGCGGCTCAGAGAGGGCGAAAAGTGGGATCTCTACGAGGCAAAGAAGAGCTTGCAAACGAGCAAGGTCCATGATCCTGAGCTCGTTGAGGTGTATGGCAAACTGCTACAAGAGGTTTACTATCGTCTGGATGGCGCAATGAAAGCGTTCTATCGTCGGGTCAAAGCAGGAGAAAAACCGGGATTCCCACGGGTACGCCCACGTCATTGCTTTTTCACGCTCTGCTATCCGGCAATGTACCTCAAAATTGAAGGTGATACGCTCATTTTGCCCACTGGAGGCAAGGGCAAAAACAAACACTATCCCAACATCGTTGCACGCCTGAGAGAAGTGCCACCAGAAGAATTCAAAGAGGTAGCTATCAGCCGTGATGCCAGAGGAAACTACTTTGCCTCATTTGTCAGAGAGCGCAAAGAAAAACACCGTGAGACGGATGGAACGGTCGCTTTTGATCTGGGCATCAAGACACTAGCAACGGGAGCCAACGAGCAAGGCAGAATCTACACCATTGGCGGCTTTAAAGGATCGCGCTGGTACAACAAACAGTTGGATAGGATTCGTTCCAAGCGTGACAAATGCAAGAAAAAGTCACGTCGCTACCTCCATCTCAGCAAGGTCTACAAGCGCGTTTCGCAGAAGAAACGCAATAAGCAACGGGATAGTCTTCATAAAGCGTCACACCTGATAAGCCACAACGTGGTTGAGAGAACTATTGTGGTTGGTGATCTCTCCCAGAGGCAAATGGTCATGAAAGAGCATCGGGAGCGTAACAAACACCTCAATCGTGCAGTCTATAACGAGTGGGGGGTGTATGCCTTTCTCCAAATGCTCAGCTATAAATGCCAGTTGTATGGGAAAGAGCTTCACTTTTTAGATGAGCGCAACACGTCCAAGCAGTGTAGTGGCTGTGGGAATCTGCAAGCCATGCCATTGTGGAAGAGAACCTATTGTTGCGTGGAATGTGGACTCGTCATGGACCGCGATGAAAACAGCGCGCACAACCTCTTGATGAGGTTCCTTGCTCGGCAAGAGCCACACGCTCAGGCTGGTTCTGAGTGCGGTGTGCTGCATGCGACCCAAAGCGGCGTAGAAGTCAAGGGGGCTTCCTGTGAGGGGCACGTGCAGCAATTGGATCTATTTGAGTGGGCCTCGCGCACATTTGAGTAGATTTAGAAAGGCAGAGGACAACATGGAGGAAGAGAGACGGACGCAGGCGAAAGCAGAAGAAAGCGGACAGGCCGCAGCGAGAGAGCAGCAGCGTGATCGCGCTGGGCTGCTGAGGGATCTGGTTAGTGAGATGCAGCGCAGCACCGATGTCTCGACCTTTTTTCTTCAGTTCGTGGCGGCCCGAACAGGCATCCATGCCACCGATATAAAAGTGCTGAGCCTGCTCTCGCGCCTGGGCCCGCTCAACGCGAGCCGCATTGCCGATCTCAGCGGCCTGACAACGGGGGCCATCACCTTTGTGCTCGATCGCCTGGAAAAGCTCGGCTATGCTCGTCGCGTGCGCTCTGCGAAAGATCGCCGCGTTGTGCTCATGGAGCTCAATCCCGAAGCGCTCGCAGGCGGCTTCGGCAACTATTTTATGCGCATGGCCGAGATTACGGTCGAGGCCGCGAGTCTGCTAACTGATGAGCAACTGGATCTAATTGTTCATTTTACGCAGAACCTCAATGCACGGGCGGAAGAGGCGTTGCAAGAAATGAAAAACGATGGCATGTAGCAACGGGACTTACTCCTGTTAGGTCCGAGCAGCGATCGGTGTTCGCGCCAAACTTACCTTCCGCTTGCGCCGGACTCGGGCTCTTCCGCGCAAATGGTGCTGCTCGCTCGCTTAATATTTGCCAAATCGCATCAAGAAAGATAGAATAAGGGCCATTGATATTATGGAGGATTGAGTGATGCATACGAAGGAATTGTCTCCTTTCCCTAAAATCCTCGTTGATGTGGGAGGATATCGACTTGCGGCCTTCTGTGCAGGAACGGAAAGCCCTACGGTCGTGCTGGATGCAGGAATGGGAGATATCAGCGAGGTCTGGCACCAAATACAGGAGGCGGTCTCTCAGTTCACCTGTGTCTGTAGCTATGATCGTGCAGGGCGCGGCCAGAGCGACCCCGGTCCTCTTCCTCGCACCAGTCAGACGGTCGTGAACGAATTGCATACCTTGCTCACTCGGATTGGTCTCCCTGGTCCCTATGTCCTCGTTGGACATTCGTTTGGCGGTTTCAACGTTCGCTTGTACGCTCACCAGTATCCAGATGATGTCGGCGGGATCATCCTGGTTGATTCAGCTCATCCAGATCTTGATTTGGTTGCGCTGCTACCTCCGGAAGCGTCTGATGAGAACAAGAGGATACGTGAGGTACGAACAGTCCTCAGGCAGGAAACTCAGGAGACGGCGAATCCAGAAGGAATAGATCCGGTTGCCAGCGCTGCCCTAGTGTGTGCCATTCCTTCGTTGGGAGCGGTACCCCTCGTGGTATTGACACACACCTCTGAAGTCTGGATAGAGATGCTCATGACTGAATTTCCCGGCTTTCCTCGTGAACTCGCAACAAGACTCGAGCAAGCGTGGCAAGAAGGGCAGAGACATCTTTTACTTCTTTCCTCACAAAGTGTACAGATGGTTGCGCAACACAGTGGACACTACATCCATCACGAGGAGCCTGAGTTGGTTGTGCATGCTATTCGCCAGGTGGTTGACTTGGTCCGAAAACGTAACAGATGAGCGTATCATGTTGAAAGCTTTCGCTTTTCCGGAGACCATTTTTCTTCTCTACAATGCGTGAAGAACCTGTTGACGCAGCAGCGCAAATCCTGCCCGGCCAAACGGTTCTGTCAGAACTGAGAACACAGAAAAGCTTGCCGGATCAGAGCAATGCTCACTTCTTATTTCATTGGCCTATAATGCCGCTTGTACCACTGTTTGCAGGGCTGCAAGACGTTGGAGAAAAGCCTGTCGTTGTTCCAGGAGGGAGATCACTTCGCCCATGGTGCGGCGCAGACGGAAATAATTGCGCACTTCGTCAAAGGCACGACAGAAGCGTGCCGCCGCTTCAATGGTTCCAAAACCACGCATCGGATAGTACCGTTGTTTGATACCCCGATGATCTTGCTCGAGCCGATTATTGAGATATTTGCTCGTTCGATGCTGAACATGGCTGCCCATCGCCTCGCGGATGGCACGCGGATAGGACGTATGACCATCGGTCGTCACCTGTTCTGGTGTATGGCCGATCACATCAACTGCTTGCTTGAAAAATCGCTGCGCTGCCTCCATATTTCGCTTCTCACTCAACAGAGAATCTACCAAATTGCCATCGTGGTTGATCGCTCTATAGAGGTAGCACCATTTTCCACGTACTTTCAGGTACGTTTCATCGGCGTACCACGATGTTCCCGCCTGGCCACGCCGTTTTGTCCGTAATTGGTCCCCAAGCAACGGCGCAAACCGCGCTTCCCAGTCTCTCATCGCCTCATGTGTACACTGGAAGCCCCGCATTAAAAACATCTCTGCGACATCACGCAGACTCAGTTTGTAACGCAGACGCCACAGGACTGCGAGCAGGACAATATCTGTCGGGAACTCCAGATGGTTGAAAGGAGTACCAGTTCGCTCGTTGAAGGTACATCGGCACTGCGGGCAGAAAAAGGTGGTGTATCCAAGTTTGGTTTGCTTCGCTCGTTTCCGGGTCGTCGTGATAGCACAGTGGGGGCAGTTCATCAATCATCATTCCTCATTCCATCCTCTTTTCACAGCATCATCATACCAGAAGGATGGCTGCTCTGCCAAGGGCGTTGCCTGAGTTCTGACAGAACCGGCCCTTGCTCTTACAGGGCTGATTCTTATACATATTTAACAAAGTGATTTGGCAACGCGGCTGAAAAAGCTGTCTGGGAAAGAAGAGCTGACAAACAGAGATGTGTAAGCTCAAGCTTCCCGTCTCGCATCTGATGCTGCCTCCCTTTTGCCATTGTTAAATGTGTATAAGAGACAGGGCTTTAGCCGTGGGGAGTTGTCACATATGTGGTAAATGACGTGAAGAGTGAGCAGGTTTTGACCTCAAGGGTTAGCATTTGCCCTGAAGGGTGAGCAGTACAGCAAGACAGCAGACAAGAAGCCGCCTCAGAAGCGGCTTCTTGTCTGCTGTCTGTGTAAATGCAATCAGCATTCTTGTTGAGACCTGCGTACGATAAATGGGGTGGTCCGAACTCAGCGCCCTCGACTTCTCATCTCGCGATCAAGAGACTCCCGGGTATACTGTATGGCATCGAGAGACTCCTGATCTTGGACGCGCGTTGCTATCTCCTCTTGATCGACCTGCTCGACCCGGGTCTGAATCCACCAGATGTTGCCGAGGGGGTCGCGTACACGCCCTCCCCGGTCCCCCCAGACCAGGCTGGTCATCTCAGTGACGGAAACAGCTCCAGCAGCAAGGGCTTGTTGGTACACGGCATCAGCGTCCTCGACGTACAGACGCAGGAAGCAAGGGGTCTCCGGCCACCCCTCTCTCGTATCAAAGCACCCGACAATCGAGTCACCAATTCTGGCCTCGGCATGTGTAATCATGCCATCTGCATTATACAGGCGGGAGAGCTCCTGCGCCCCAAAGGCGTGTTTCAGGAAATCGAGGAGCCTGGCCGTATCTCGTGAAATAATCCACGGCATCACGGTGGAACAGCCCTCAGGAATCGGTGGCACTGCGTTCGGTTGTGGTGACATCTTCATGCTCCTTTTATGAGATCTCGCTCTCCCCACATTCTACTATCAAAAAAGATCGGAAGCCAGCCTCCTTTGAGGGGAGATGAGGCCACTTTTTGCTCACGTTGGACTGACTCCCGCTTCTCGTCTCGGCATCGTGCGACGAGGTATTCCCCATTCGTCTCAACAAGAATGCTGATTGCATTTACACAGACAGCAGACAAGAAGCCGCTTCTGAGGCGGCTTCTTGTCTGCTGTCTTGCTGTACTGCTCACCCTTCAGGGCAAATGCTAACCCTTGAGGTCAAAACCTGCTCACTCTTCACGTCATTTACCAATATGCACTATTCATCAAGTACTGGAAATTCCGTCACACGCAAGTTCGTACAACCATAGGGGATCAGTGTGAGATCCTCAATGGGTTGCGCTGATGAGACTGGAGAAATAGGGAGCGAACCAGCGGCATTGTGTTCAAGCGTCCAAGAAGGGATTCGCCTCCCCTTTACCCTCAGATGCACAGAGGCTCCTTCTGGAGAGAAAGGGACTGCACCTGGTGAATGAAAGATGACGCGGCAGGAGTGCTCTGGATCTGCCCTCTCCATCTTGAGTGCATAGTTCCAGGGCACCTTTGGATGGACTTCCCAATCAGCATATGGAGGCTCGCCTCGAATCTGCTTCCATTCTTCTTCTATTTTCAGAGCATAGATGAGAGGGCCTCGCTCAACCGAGACACTGGCATGATAGCGCGTTTGTGCGTGTATCTGCATAGGAAGGTGCAGACAAATGGAAGTGGGCCGATACCATTCTTGTTCAACGCGATAATAGGTGCCAGGTTGCATTGGCTCTTTCCTACCATCCTCCAGAATGATGTGAGCACCCTCAGCCCAGGTGGGAACACGTAAAAGAAGGGGGAAACGTATCGGACATTCAGTTGAGACGACAATGTGTACTGTTTCACTAAAAGGATAGTTCGAATCCACTTGGATCTGCACTGGTATTCCTAACAACTGAGTGGCAATGGTACAGGGAGCATAGGTCAGTGCTGCCAGTCCTTCGTCCTGGGTTCTCATCCATAAATGCGTCGCAAACTTCGGCCAGCCCTGATGCATATTGGCCGTACAGCACCCAAAGTGTGGTTCCAGACCAAAAACGTTTGCATCCGCCCCATTAGTTGTATAGATCTTGTCCTCGTCGATTGCGCAAATCACCTGATTTACTTGTTGATCATATTGATGTGCCCACATGTCTGGTTTGAACGTTGCAGGAAGAGCATTGAAAGCGATTCTTTCCCAACGATCAGCCAGAGAGATCTCCCCCAGAATAGCCAGAAGCACTTCTAATGAAAACAAATATTCGACGACAACACATAATTCTGTCCCCTGTGAGGGATTCTTTCCAGCAAGGTTTTCATCTGCCGAGAATACTCCAGTGACTTGCCCATGATAGGTATCGAGCGTCTCAATGATTGTTTGTATGGCTTGGCGGTGCTGCTGCTGTTGAGAGAGGCGATACCAAACAGCCGGTTGCTTCAAGGCCATGCTTGTGTTGACCCCATGATTTTCATGTTCCCAGGTATCCTGCCTCTCTGTATAGAGAAAATGCTCAAAATGCTCTATCCAATCATAGCTTTGGTGTTGAACAGTCTGTATTAACGCAAGAAGCCAATCCTCTTCTCTTCGCTCATACAGCCAGTACAGAGATAAAACAAGATCGGCACTCCGCATCCGAGCCCATGACTTCAGAGATTGCAGAGCAAGCAGTTCTTGCAACCTCTGAAAGAAGCGTACCAGAGCCGGAATGATTCGCGAATCTCCTATTGCCTCCTGATACTGGGTCATGGCTTTGAGTACTACTGATACGGGCCATGGATCATATTCATATCCATCATCCTTGTTTTCTTGCAGAGGGCCGATCCATCCATCTTCATGTTGGTGATCTAGAATATATGTTATCCAATAGTGAGCCTTGGCCTTCAGATGTTGATTGTCGAGAAGAAAGGCTAAAGGAACCAGGCCATCAAGCCAATAGGGACCTCTCTCCCATGCATCTGCTGTTCCACCAATCCAGCCACTGTTTGCAATATCAGGCCAGAATTCGTCGAGGTGTCCAGTTAATCCTTCGGCCTGGATCTGCAACTGACGTAACAGCCACCCAGCTGGACGAATATGGCCTGGTGGAAGAGGATCGAAGGTGGCTCTGACCAGCTTCTTCCTGTTTGGCTGCATGGTTCTTGCTCCTCTCTCTAAGAACAACGACAAGGATTCTATAGGATCAATCTCAGGCTGTCCAGGCTCAAGTGTCTTCTCGGCCATTGTTCACCCCTTTTTGCCCTTCTCTTATCAGTGCGCCTGGAAATCGAGTTATGTAGAACGAGTTGAAAGAGGAGGCATCGTATGTTGAAAATGTACGAATACTTCCTCTTCTCTATGAGCGCGATAGACGCGAGAGACACTTCTTACTCTGGCTTAATGGGGAGCCAGACCTGCATGGGCCCAGCCTCGCGATTGGCCCAGGAGTAGTAAGGGATAGCGGTCAGCGTCGCCGGGGCGTAGGTCGGTTGTTCCTCGCCATAGGTGCGGTAGAGTTGTTGTTGCCAGCCTGTGTCTGTACGCGCGAAGGCTGATGTTTGAGCAGTGACGACGCCACCCAGAAGGTTTTCAGCGTAGTGCTCGCTCCACTGAAAGTCTTTGGGTAGGTACAGATCCCAGACATCGGCCTCGTGGTCGGACTGCTCGACACAGTAGACCAGCGGACCGCGCAGCAGAGCAACGCGCCCATTATTGTTTGAGATGTATGGATGGCTGGTCACGGCGCGCATGAGCAGTGGCAACACAAGTTCTACCTGGTCGCCGGGTTGCCAGGTGCGTTCGATGCGATAATAGCTGCCAGGCTGGATGGGAGGAGGGAGTGTTTCACCATTGACGCTGACCGTCGCGCCATGCGCCCAGGCAGGGATGCGCAGATTGAGGCCAAAGATAGCGTTTGCCTGTTTGGGCTCGATGCTGAGCTTGATCTTACCTTCCCAGGGATAGTTGCTGGTCTGCTTACATTTGAGCACGCTACCTTGTGGCAAACGCACATTGGCCTCACTACTCGTGTAGAGGTGAACCCAGAGGTCAGCGTCCGAGGTTGTGTAGATGTAACCCGGAAGCGAGGCCAGCAAGCGCGCTACGTTGGGTGGGCAGCAGGCAGTCCCGAACCAGGGCTGACGTCGATGCCTGCCACGGTCCGCCAGGGGATTCTGATAGAAGTAGCTCTCACCATCCAGCGAGATACCAGCGAGCATGCCATTGTAGAGGGTGAGTTCCATAGCGTCGGCATAAAGGGCATTTCCGGTGAGTAGAAGGAGGCGCCAGGCCCACATGATATGCGCGATGGCGGCGCAGGTCTCGGTATACGCCTGGTCGTTTGGTAGCTCATAGCTCTCACCAACGGCCTCACCATCGTAGCGTGATCCGACACCTCCCGTGACATAGACTTTATGCTGCTGTAGGTCTGCCCAGAGGGCATTGATCGCATGCAAGAGAGCCTGTTCACCGGTTTCTGTGTAGGCGTCAGTGGCTCCGGCGTAAAGATAGAGAGCACGGACAGCGTGTCCCACTACCTCGTCTTGCTGGCGGAAGGGCGCGTGATCCTGGTAATATGGCTTGCCGCTGATAATGGGAGGCTGTTGACCACGATTGTCGATGAAGAACTGTGCCAGTTTAAGATAGCGCTCCTCGCCCGTATCGCGGGCCAGTTCGACCAGGGCCATCTCTATCTCAGGGTGTCCACAAGTGCCAGGGCGCTTGCCGGGGCCAAAGACGCTATCGATATAGTCAGCGAAGCGGGTGGCGACATCCAGCAGGGTTGTCTTGCCCGTGGCGCGGTGGTGCGCTACGGCAGCCTGGATCAGGTGTCCTGCGCAGTAGAGTTCGTGCATGACCTGTAAGTCTGTCCAGCGCTTATCGGCGTTCTCGAAGGTAAAATACGTGTTCAGGTAGCCGTCTTCACCCTGGGCGGCGGCGATCAGTCCAATGACCTCATCAACTAGCGCTTCCAGTTTCTCATCCTTCTCGGCTGCAAGTGTCCAGGCTACGGCTTCGACCCATTTGTACACATCGGAGTCGTTGAAGAAACGCCCCTGGAAGGGACTCTCGACCTGGCCCGCCGCGCGCCGGAAGTTGTCGAGACGTCCCGTCTGCACGCATTGCTGGTACTGCGAAGGAAGTGTGATGTTACGATTGATCTGGCGGCGTGGTTCCCAGAAACGATCTTGCAGGCGCACCTGGCGCAAGTGTAATGGATGCAGGCGTGCCTGTGGGCTGTAAGTGGTATCTACTACGAATGGCTCGTGAAGGTGAGTATGTGATTCTATTTGTCGCAGAGTCATGGTTTTGTAGAACCTTTCATTGTCAAAAGTGGGCGCGGAAAAAGCCACCTCGCTACGATTTTATGGCACCGGCGATCAGGCCATTGATGTAATAGCGCTGAAGCAGCAGGAAAACGATAATACAAGGGAGTATCGTAATGGTCATTCCGGCCTGGATAGCTCCCCAGTCTACCGTTCCATATTGTCCGCTTTGTGCGCTGATGAGATAGACGGGCATAGTGTATTGATCGCTATCCGTCATAAAGATGAGAGCAGCCAGAAACTCGTTCCAAGCGGCGAATATCGCGAACAGTGCCACCGTGACCACGCCGGGAAAGATGACATGGATGAGCACGCGGTAAAGCACACTTACTGAGCTGCAACCATCAATATAGCCCGCCTCCTCTAACTCTTTAGGCACGCTATCGAACGAGTTGCGCATCATAAAGATGGCGAAGGGGAGTTGGAAAGTCGTGTAGACCAGAGCCAGTCCCAGAAGTGTGTTCTGGAGCCCTAAGGAATGTAAGAGCAGGAATAGGGGCGTCAGGATGGATTGGAAGGGAATCATCATCGTGGCAAGAATGACCATAAAGATGATGTCTTTCCCCGGAAACTTGAAGCGTGAGAAGCCGTAGCCTCCTAGAATGCTGAGCACGAGCGTCAAGACAACTGTGACAATAACGACAAAGCCGCTATTGAGCAGATAATTGACGATACCAGTGTTCAAGATGCTGGTATAATTCTCGAAAGAGATGTGTGACGGCAGAAATGTCGCTGGCGATTGCATGGACTCGCTGGCTGGCTTCAGGCTGGCAAGGATAGACCATCCTATGGGAAAGAGAAAGATCAGGGCGAGTACAGTGCAAACGATATAGTAGAGCGCACGGGTTACAGGCGCTTTGGCCTGAAGGCGGTGCTTTGATTGAACTTTCATTGGGATAGCCATGCTACTTAAGCCTTCCTTTCTCGAAAAAGGACCGCACCTCTAGTATTGAGTATCATCGCGTAAGAGATATAACTGAATGACGCTCAGGATAATCAGAATGATGAGCAGGATGATAGAAAGCGCCGAGCCGTAGCCAAGCTTGTAGTACGTAAACGAATTGTTGTAGATCCAGTACACAACCGTAATGGTGGAGTTTTGTGGACCACCGTGCGTCATAACATAGAACTGGTCGAACGCCAGGTATGAGCCAATCACTGAGAGCACAAGTGCCAGCGCGAAGGTACGTTTCAAGAGCGGCAGCATGATATAACGGATGCGCGCCCAACGTCCAGCGCCATCCACGTTGGCAGCCGCCAGCAACTCATTGGGAATGGCATTCATCCCCACGACCAGGAAGATCATCGTTGAACCTACAGTTTTCCAGACGACCATGACGCCGATAGCAATGAGCGATGTTGTCGAATCAGCAAGCCAGACGATGGGTTCTTTGATGAGATGCAGACGCAGCAAAACGCTGTCAAAGATGCCAAACTGATCGTTAAACATCCATGTCCAGAGCAGGCTCGCCGTGCTAAGACCAATCACAACGGGGATAAAGTATGCCGTGCGAAAGACTCCTACCCCCGGTACCTGCTGACGAATGAGTAGAGCCAGGATAAAGGCAATAATAAAGATCGCAGGCGTCACAATGATCGTGTATTTGGTTGTGAACCACAGGCTCTGCCAGAATGTGCTATCCGAGGCCATCTGGATATAGTTTTGCAGTCCGATGAAGTGATGGTCACCAAGCAGGGGCCAGTCATAGAGAGACATAACAGCCGTCATGATGAGCGGAACCAGGAAGAAGACCGCCACGAAGAGCACGCTGGGGAGAACGAATAAGATCCCGGCCCAACGCTGTTTCCGCTCGAATCTGCCGGATGCACGCGTCTGCTTTTTCCCTACAAGCACACTTTGACTGCTTTGGGCGTACATAAACATGTCCTTTCTACCAGAAAAGCGCCTTTGAGGGCCCCTGGCTTGAGCCATGGGGGTGCGCAGAGGCGTTCCTTGTTCGGGGAAGGGTGGTCATTTCCGTATTCGCACCCCTCCATGAGAATCCATAGGTATGAACAAGACCTATCGATTCCGGCTGTATCCGACCAAGAAACAGCAACGTCTGCTCAACGAGTGGCTCGCCCTCTGCTGCGAGACCTATAATGCTGCCCTGCAAGAGCGGCGCGATGCCTACCGCATGGCTGGGGTCTCCCTTGGCTTCGCCCACCAGTGCGCGGAACTCCCCGCGTGCAAAGCGGTGCGCCCGGAACTCGCACAGGTCAACGCCCAGGTCTTGCAGAACGTGCTCAAGCGCGTGGACCTGGCCTTCCAGGCCTTCTTTCGTGGGCGCAAGAAGGGCGAGAAGATTGGCTTCCCACGCTACAAATCCAGGTTTAGCTATCATAGCCTCACCTTTCCTCAGTACGGCGAGAAGGGCTGTTTCTCCCTCTCGGGCGACGGCAAGCTGGTCCTCTCCAAACTCGGCCATGTCAAGATGGTCCAGCACCGGCGCATGCAGGGCACCCCCAAGACCGCCATCGTCAAGTGCTCCCCCACGGGCAAGTGGTTCGTTTCGATCTGCTGCGCCCAGGTCGGACCCGAGGTCCTGCCCCCGTCAGATGCCTGAGTGGGCGTGGACGTCGGGCTCACCACCTTCGCCACCCTCTCCGATGGCACCGCCATTGCCAACCCCAGGTTCTTTCGCGCGGAAGAGCAGGCTCTCGCCAAGGCCCAACGCCGCCTCGCCAAAACGGCGAAAGGAAGCAAAGAGCGGGCCAAACGCCGTCAAGTGGTCGCCCGGGTGCATGAACGCATCGCCAACCGGCGGGAGAACTTCGTCCAGCAGGAGTCGCGGCGCCTGATCAACCGCTATGGGCTGATCGCGGTTGAGGCCCTGGTGGTCCGCAGCATGGCCAAGAACCCCTCCTTGTCCAAATCGATCAGTGATGCAGCCTGGTCGGCCTTTTTCGCCGCCCTGGTCGCCAAAGCGGAGGACGCTGGGCGACGCGTGGTGAAAGTGCCCCCTGCATACACCTCACAGACCTGCTCGGCCTGTGGTCATCGCCAGCCCATGCCCCTCTCGGTCCGCCTCTATGAGTGCTCCGCCTGCGGCCTGGTGATCGAGCGAGATCACAATGCCAGCTTGAATATCTTAGAACAAGCCGTGGGACGACACGGCTGCGTCATTCCGCAAGCCCCCGCCTTGTAGGCGTGGGGAGTCGTCACTAAATAGCACGGCGAGAAGTGGCATAAACCAGGAGAATCGCAGCGCCGGAGTATTTAGTCGAGAAGTGCCTAAGAGGTATCTCAGGCGATGTTGCGTCGTATATGATGCGACATAACATCGCCTAGAACCTCTGACGCCGATTGGATAGCTTAGCTATTGAGTATCTTGGTGAACTGGTCTTGACCTGTCTTCATGGCGTTATCGACCTGTCCATCGAAGATAGCCTTTTGCAGCATAGCCAGCCAGGGACCATTTGTGTCGTTAAAGAGTTGATTATAGTGGACCGAATAGGGTGTACGACCCTTTGCCATGGCCTGCGATGTGGTAACATAGCGTGGATCGAGCTTGCTATATTTGTTCTCAGCAAGGTCGGTACGGACTGGAATACTACCGTTTTTGGCGAACTGGTTGATCTGGACATCCTCAGAGAGCGCCCACTTGATAAAGTCGGAGGCTTCATTGACGTGCTTGGAGCCACGAGGAATGCCGATGGTATCTCCACCCGCGAAGGATGAGAAACTGCCGTTTTCGCCAGGCAGATAGGTAATGCCGAAATCGATATCTGGATGCTGCTTCTTGAGCGTGCCGATTGAGAAGGCTCCACTACCCACCATGCCGACTTTACCTGTGGAGAAGGCATTCAGCCCGTTTGAGCCATCATCGACCTTGGCACCTGCGGGAATCTGTCCCTCGTCCCACAGGCGTTTGTAGAAGTTCAGCGCGTCCTTAACTGCGGGGGATGAAGTGATGGTCGCCGTCTTGCCATCATCACTCAGCACATCGCCGCCGCTGGCCCAGATGTAGGGAAGATAGGTGAAAGCATTGCAGCCCGCGCAGCGACCGGAGAAGTAGTATCCCTTCACGCCGTTGCCGAGCGCGGTAATCTTCTTGGAATATGTCTCTAGCTCGCTCCAGTTGGTCGGAGGCTTGTTTGCGTCCAGTCCTGCCTGCTGGAAGAGTTTCTTGTTATAGAGGAGCACCGAACCCTCGGCGCTGAAGGGCAGAGCATAGAGTTTGTCATTGTAAGTAGAAAGGCGAATGTGGGAAGGGCTGAGTTTATCATAGAACGAGAGCGAATGCGCCATATTGGTAATATCGGTCATCTCGTTAGCAGCCGCGAAAGAAGGCATATATACGAGATCGATAGCTACGACATCAGGCGAGTCTCCGCCCGCGACAGCGGTACCAAACTTGGTCACAAACTGCGCGTCTGGAATGGTCGTCAGTTTAACCTGCGTTTTGTGGCTGGCGTTATAGGTGGTGACCAGTGGGCGTACAAAATTCTCATCAGCCGCGCGAACCCAGAAGGAGATCGTATTGGCGTCGGACCCATTTGACCCCAGTGCCGAACAGCCGAGCAGGCTTGTTGAGACGGCTACACAAGCGAACAGCAGGCTTACAGCCCGCCATAAGTTTCGCATCTTCATTGCTAAATATCCTTTCCTCTTCGTTTGATGTGCTGCAATGCACCCAATACCCGTTCCTGGTGAAAAACTATGGAGGCTCTACCTTGTTTGGGTTCCCCCTTTCTAGAAGCATTCAACATGTCTACATGTTGCAATTATGTCCGCATGACGGCAAAACATGTCCTGACCATTACATTAGAGAGTGATGATCCCTGTGATATGTCTACAGACAGTTGTGAAAATACTTTCCTAATAAGTGGAAGTTGTTTTATAGGTTGGGCACCGAATCGTGGCTTCCACAGGAAGCGCGTATGACCAGGTGACAAGGATGTCGGATGACACCCGTCTCTCTTGAGCCATCTATCATCGCTAGCAGGCGACTACCTGCCAGTTGTCCCAGGTGATAGATGTCCAGGTCAACAGTCGTCAGTGGTGGGCGGCTGGACGCCGCGATGATCTCCCAGTTGTCGAAGCCGATGACGGCGATGTCATCAGGAACCTTCCTCCCCAGTTCTCGTAGCATGTCAATAGTGCCACGAGCTATTTGATCGTTGCCACAAAATATCGCATCTACTTGTGGGTCAGAGGTTATGAGAAATTGAGTGGCGTTGTATCCCCAGCTTTCTTGCCAAGGCCCGGAGAGAAAACGTTGCTCGTGGGTAGCCAGCCCGGCCTCCTTAAGTACCTGGCGCACTGCTTTCTGTCGCAACTGCGTCGACTCAAAGTGGCTTGGTCCCATGATATGGCTGATATGGCGTCGTCCGTGCTCGACAAGATGCTCAATAGCAAGACGCGCACCCTGTTCGTCATCAGGTAAGATACAGAGTGCATTTCCTTCTTTTACCTGTGTATAGGCGTAGAGCACTGGTAGGCCCGTTTGCCCAACGTCGATAGCGGGACGCGGATCAGTCCGGCGCGAGGTAACAATGATACCGTCAACACGCTTGCTGAGCAGTGTCTCAATGTACTGACGCTCACGTTGGGCATCGTCGCGCGCGTCACAGAGAAAGACCAGAATCTGCGCTGTACCAAGCGCGTCCTCAATACCCTTCATCAAGGGGATGCTAAAGCGCCCGTAGCTATCAGTTGTGAGCAGACCGACGGTATAGCTGCGACCTCGTAACAGATTTTGTGCCATCATGTTTGGGCGAAATCCCAGGCGTGTCGCCACTTCTTGAATGCGCTCACGCGTCTCGGACTTCAGTTTTCCCTGTCCATTGAGGGCTTTCGATACCGTGCCAATGCTCACACCGGCTTCGCGCGCTACATCGTGGATAGTCACGCTCTGCATCTGTCGACTAACGGATTCATTACTTAATTCGCTACTCACGTATCTCTCCAAATGATCTGGTAAGGAAAAGCTTTTCCTTACTACAAATATAGATTACCCTCAATTTATGGCCCTGTCAAGGGATATAACGGCGAATATAGCGCCTTTTTGCCGAAAAATAGATGACAGCTAGGCTCAAAGAGCTAGTAAAGAAAAGGGTTTCCTGATTTTTATGAATACAGAGAACGGCCCAGAAAGCCCGCTCTTTCTAAGGCGGGGATGAATGGGCGTTCCTTTCGGGCTGGGTGGGTGGAGAGGAAGCATCGCTCTTCTTTCGCACGGTGTTCTCCACAGGATGAAGAACGATCATCGTCTTGTATTGTCTCACGCTTGCGCGCGAAGCTCATTTCAGTCAGAGCGCCGGATCCGGTATCCTCCTCTTCGACCTACCTGAAGAGCGCGGAGTTGCTTCTCACGAATCCATTTCCGAACGGTACGTCGTCGAGTGACCGGAAGAAGCCTGCTCAACTGGAATAGCTGTGTAGGCATGTGAACGTGGAGAAAGACACGAGGGACGGGCAGTAGTCCCATCTCTTTCTCAAGAGATATTCTGCATTGGAAGGCAACGCACGTCATGAAGCGAGCCCGCGACACCGACCTTTCTTCTCGAACTCCCTCTCCAGGTCGATTGGAGCCAGGAACGCCATGTACGTGCGCACCTGGAAGCGGCTCGGTGCCTGTATAACGCTCTGCTTGCTGAAGCCATGAAGCGGCTCCGATGCATGCGCAATGATTCTGCATGGAACAAGGCGCGAGCTCTCCCACGCTCGCACAAACAGCAACGCGCTCAGGCTTTTTCTGCCTTACGCAAGAAGTATCACTTCTCCGAATACGAGCTACACGAGTATGCCAAGCTTGCCCGTGTCTCGTGGATCGCTGATCACATCGAGAGCACCATGGCTCAAACCCTTGCGACTCGCGCCTATCAGGCGGTCAACCGGGTCTGTGTTGGGAAAGCCACACGAGTACGCTTCCGCAGCAAAGGACGTGGCATCGATAGCGTGGAGGGCAAACGCAACGATGTCGGCATGCGCTTCGTGTGTGATCCCAATGCGGGCGATGGCGGCTTCCTGATCTGGAACCAAGAGGTCATCCCAGCCATCATCGACTGGCGAGACCCGGTGGTGCGGCATGGCATGCGCCACCCCATCAAGTATGTGCGCCTGGTTCGCCGCAAAGCTTCCTCACCACAGGCACAGGGAGCCGATAAAGACAGCCATCGTTATTGCGTGCAATTGGTTTTAGAGGGCCATGCCTTCGTCAAACCGAAGCATGAGGAGGGAGGCAAAGACATGATTGGCCTGGATATTGGCCCATCGACACTCGCGATTGTCCCTCGTCGAGCAAAGGCGGATCTGGTCACGTTCTGCCAGGAGCTTTCCCCCAATGCCAGCAGAAAACGCCGGTTGCAGCGCAAGATGGACCGGCAAAGACGCGCCACGAATCCCAACAATTACGACGAAAAGGGCCGTGTCAAAAAGGGCAAGGGTCGTCTCAAATGGAGGGAGAGTAAGCGATACCAGGCGACCAGGAGACAACACGCCACAACCGAAAGACGGCTGGCTGCTCACCGCAAGAGTCTGCATGGACACCTGGCTCATCGCATCGCTTCGGTGGGCACCACGATCACCATAGAGAAAACCTCGTTCAAAGGATGGCAGAAGCAGTATGGTCGGAGCATCGGACGCGCGCGCCCCAGGGATGTTTGTAGCGCATTTGACTCGCATAGTTGCAAAAACTGGCGGCACCCTGCGCGAAGTTTCAGCCTACCAGACCAAACTCTCTCAGTACTGCCAGAAGTCGGGGCAGTATCACAAGAAGCCACGATCTGAGCGTTGGCACCGTTGTGAGTGCGGGTTGGGACCAGTGCAACGTGATCTGTATTCGGCCTTCCTGATTGCCTACCTGGAACCTGAGCAAACAACACCCTCCATCACCCAGCACGTCTGGGAAGGTGCGGAGCCGCGCCTACGAGCCGTGATGGAGGATCTGCAACAACGTGCGAATGAAGGGGAGCCATTCCCCCGAAGCATGGGCGTGTCGGCTTCTGGCAAAGCTGCCCGTGCCAGAGCGTGTCGGCTGAAAAGTCCTGCCTATCTCCACCAAGAGCCGGTTTCTCCTTCGGGAGAGGCCGGAAACGATGGGTGAGGAACAGGAACCTCCGTGCATGTATGCCGGAGAGGCCTCAGATTTAGATCATCAATTTGTTCGCTGGGTGCGCTTTCTTTCCCGCCCGGTTTGCGGTATTGTCGCTTCGGGGTGCAGGTAAATTTCTCCCACCTGTATGCCATGCATCGCCACTGGCTGGTTAGTGTAGGCCTCGACTGTATTGACATAACTCTCGGTAGAGTCGCCTACTGTATAGATTTTTCCATCCTGTCCGAGCGCGCCTCCAAGGCCATAGCGTGCGGTTGGCATAGGTGCAAGGGTGTCCAGGTATTCGTTCTGGGGTCATATGCCTCCACCGTTTTGAGAGGGCCACTTGCGTTTCGGCCCCCAATAGCGTAAATTCGCCCATCAGGCCCTACCGCCGCCGTCAATCCCGTGCGCGCCTTCAGGCAATCCTGGCAAAGGATAAGCGACAGACTTCCCAAACTTCCCACCAACTTGATCGCCTCACCAACAGGCGGACGCGCCGCATTAACCACTACCTGCACGCAGCGAGCAAGAGGATCATTGATCTGCTGGTTACGGAAGGCATTGAGCGACTGGTGACACTCCGCATGGGCTAAAGCCCAGCAGCTTCTGACACGGCTCCGTAAGCGCCTCCGTGAGACATGTCCCGTAGGGACTACTCAAAATGGAGGCGTAGTGTGGTAGCCATATCTGAGAGGCGCGCACCCATCCAGCGCAATCCCCCCTGGGCGGTGCCAGGCCCGTTGGCGTGATCCCCTTGCCTTGCTTGAGCAAGAGATGGTTGCCCTTCGCGTTCGGCATCCTGGGAGATCCCAACACCTGGGTCTTTCGACCCCCTCATCGCACGTCGCGAATGAGCATGAGGCTTTTCCTTCAATGGTTCTTGGGAGCGCTCGATCAAGCGCTGCCCGATTCTCAGACTGGCATTGCGGTCGGCATGGTCGCGCATCTGGCATTGTGGGCACAGGCAAAGCGCCGCGCCGGGCGTGTATCCCTCAACCGGCTCACCCTCGTTGTAGCGAATGACAGGCGCGTGACAGCGATGGCATTCCCGGCTCGTATTGCGCGGATTGACGCGGCACGTGATGAGACCACCTGCATTCCACGCCTTGTACTTCGAGTACTTGAAGATGCGCCCTGCGCATCCAGTACGCGCGTTTCATGTTGCTGCGGCGCGAATACGTGCCTTTTTGCGGGCGCAGGTTGCCGAGATGCTCGAAGACCAGTATGCTTGCTTGCTGCTCGATGGCGAACTGGACAATGCGGGCGCTCACCTGGTGCGCGATGTGCTCATTGAGATTGCCCCGATTTGAAAGAGTCCCTAAAGCTGAGATATACTCGAAGCAGATCAGAAAGGGGCTTATCAATGGGAAAGAGCCAAAAGGTCTACACAAAAGAATTCAAAGAGGAAGCCGTGCGGCTGGCGCAAACATCAGGCAAGCCGATTGCACAAATAGCGCGCGAGCTGGGTATCTCCGACAGCGCGATTCATGGGTGGCGCAAGGAATTAGCAGAACATGGGAAAGAAGCATTTCCAGGCAAAGGGCATCAAACCACGCTTGAGGAAGAAAATCGTCGCTTGAAACGCGAAGTCGAAAGACTCCAGCAGGAGCGTGACATACTAAAAAAAGCAGTGAGCATCTTCTCACGGGAATCCAAATGAAACATCAATTTATTGAACAGCACAAGCATGAATTCTCCATTGTTATCATGTGCGATGTGCTCGGAATCTCGGAAAGCGGCTTTTATGCCTGGCGCAAACGTTCAGCCTGCCTGCGCGAACGAGAAGATGCTCATTTAACGCAGAAGATACGGCAGGTGTTTGTAACTCATCAAGGACGATATGGAAGCCCACGCATTTTGAGAGAGCTGCGTGACGAAGGGATCACCTGCTCACGCAAACGGATCGCCAGGCTCATGCGGCAGAAGAACCTTTCTGCCAGACGTAAACGGCGTCGAGTAGTGACCACAAAAAGAGATATGGCTCATCCAGTCGCTCCCAACCTTTTAAATCGGGAATTTCGTGCTGAAGCGCCAAACAAAAAATGGGTGACGGATATCACGTATATCCCAACTCGACAAGGATGGCTCTATCTCGCGGTCATTTTAGATCTGTATTCACGAATGGTTGTGGGATGGTCGATGTCGAGCAATTGCGATGAGGGATTAATAGAACAGGCACGCTAACCTTGCCCTTGCCCGCCGTCGCCCTAAAGCGGGGTTGCTGCATCACAGTGATAGAGGAAGTCAGTACACTTCAAGAGCGTATCAGGCGTGTTTAGAACAAGCTGGAATACAGTCAAGTATGTCACGTAAAGGAAATTGTTGGGACAATGCCGCGATGGAGAGTTTCTTTGGAACCTTAAAAGATGAATGTGTAGGGGAACGCATTTATTCATCACATGATGAAGCGCGATTAGCACTCTTTACCTACATGGAAGTCTATTATAATCGTGTTCGTCGGCATTCTACACTCGGATACGTAAGTCCACTGAATTATGAGCGGACGGGGAATTAAAAAACATAACGTAACGTTTGACGTAATACAATTTTTATACTATAATAAAAACGTTAACGTCACGTTGCGTCAAAACATTTTTCACTCTCCTCACCTCAAACCTCTAGAGACTCTACGAAAACGGGGCAAGCTCACATCGACGTGCTTGATCTTGCGCCACAGATCAGCATTGTCCTGCTCCCCTTGGGCAATGATGCCAGTCTGAGATCGGTTGTGTGCAATACGTCCAAGCAGTCTCGCGCCTTGTGCCCGATACCGCTGTGCCATTTCCAATGAAGGACGTAGCCAGGATGGTGCCTTCGACTGCCTGGACGGTACACACAGCTATATGCTGGTCGAGGTTCAAATCGACCGCGCAGAGACGTGTCTCTTTGGATGCTATCTGTTCAACAACCTTGGCGGGGGCCTCCAACGTTTTCTCGATGGGAGTATGCAACCACCAGCGGTTGCCCTTGCGAACCAGTTGCGGGCTCCCTATTGCGTACCCCTCGGGAATATCGCGAGAAAGCGCACCAATTTTGAGCCAGGACCAGCACGAGCCGGTCCACACTCTGAGCATGATGGAGTGCGTAGCGCGTTCTTTCCACAAGCCCGCGTAGAAGGAGGCCGATTTGTTCCAGGTACGCGGCGGGACCGGTGGCCGCTCCCTGAACGGCTGCTTCTTCTTGCCCTTTTTGCATGGTTGGGCCTCGTGCTTCTCTTTGCGTGCTCGCCACTGTTTGAGCGAGGAGAAAAATGCGCGAGCAGAGCCAAGGGCTGCATTGATGGCGGCGCGCCGGAACATCGCGGGGATATCCGGGGCGATGTCGGAAAGTGGCAGAATGGGATGGGGGCTCTTCTCCGTCGCATGGGTGAGTTTCTCTAGGGCGGTGAGGGCCTCCTTGCTCTTGAGAGAGAGGAGGCCGCCCTCATGGGCCTGGATGACCTCAAAGTAGAAGGCCACGACACGATTGTAGAGCGCCTGATGCTCCGCGAAGGAGTGGGCTGACTGTGGCGGATACTGTATTGTTTTCCGACTTTGGCTCTCGCAAAAGTACTTGAGATCGAAAAAGCAAACAAGCTATGAATATCGTACTTGCTCGCTTGTTTTAGCAAGCAAACAGTAAATTTGCGCTCCCTTGCTTGCTTGAAATAAGCAAGCAAGTAGTAAAAAGAGAGCCTGCTCGCTTCTCAAAATCAAGCGAGCAGGCTCTCTTTTTACTACTTGCTTCTCACTGTGAAATAGCCCTTGTCCGCTTGCTCGACTCCCTTCCCTTTCATCAGGTAAACTCCATGACAGGTGATCGTTTCTCTGCTCTCCGCTTCTCAGAAAGGGAGTGTTATGGAAGTTGAATATGTTGGAAAGCGTGCTCACCTCTTCCACCTGCTTCAGCAGCATCCTGAGTGGACACTTCAGCAGTATGCTGATGCGGTCGGCTGCTCTGTGAGCATGGTTTGTACCTGGCGTCAGCGTTTTCGAGAAGCCCAAGCCCAGGGAGCGCTCGATGCTTCCATCTTCTTTTCTCGCTCTCGCGCCCCTCACCATCACCCTCCTCGCATTGACACTGAGGTCAAAGAGCGGGTGCTCTCGATCCGTCAGGCTCCCCCAGAGCCGTTGCAGCGCACGCCTGGACCACTGGCGATCCTGTATTATCTGCAGCGAGATGAAGCCTTGCAGGCAAAAAGGCCCGCTTGCCTCGTTCGACACGCACCATCTGGCGCATCCTGGATGCTGCAGGAGCCATTGAGCGTGATCGTCCTCGTCAGCGCTCTCCTCGCCTGCCAAGAGCCCCTTTGGAGGAAGTCCAACTCGACTTTAAAGATGTCTCCACCGTTCCTGCTGATCTGCATGATCCTGATGCCCGCGCGGCAGCATGTGATCGAAGCGTGCAATGCGGGTCGACGCAGGCACTTCCCTCTTGCTCGACGCCCAGGTTCATGAAGACTTTCACGCCGAAACGGCGTTCCAGGCGGTGGCCACCTTCTTGCGTCGCTACGGCTGTCCCAGCATCTTGACCTTTGACCGCGATCCTCGTTGGGTAGGCAGTGCAACGGCACGCGATTTTCCCTCAGCCCTGTGCCAATTTCTCTTGTGTGTTGGCGTGCAGCCCAACGTCTTGCCTCCCCGCCACCCAGAACTCAACTGCTATGTGGAAAGATATCATCGGACCTACAAGGAAGAATGTCTGTTTGTGCATCGTCCTGGAACCCTCGAAGAGGTTCGCAATGTCACCGAGACCTTTGAGCACTTCTACAACACGCAGCGCCCTCATCAGGGGCGCAGTTGTCGCAATCGTCCTCCCAGCCAGGCGCATCCTGTGCTGCCCACCTTACCCGCGCTTCCAGCCGTCGTCGATCCGGATGCCTGGTTGCAAGCAGTTCACGGGCGGACCTATGCGCGACGGGTGAAGTCAGACGGCCGCGTGAGCGTTGATGGGGCCGATTATTACATCAAGCAAGCACTGGCTGGACAGCTCATCACCTTGGGTGTCAATGCTGCCGAGCGCTGCTTCGAGGTCCTGCAGCATGAGAGCATCATCAAGCAGCTTTCCATCAAAGGGCTGCAAGGCCAACGCATGCCGCTGGATGACTACATTGCCTTGATGCAAGAGCGCGCTCGTTCAGAGGAACGACAACGCTTGATGAACCTGCGACGGCGACACCTCCAAGCTCGATAATCTTTGTGCTTGCTTGCGGGAATGGATTCGTCGAGGAGACTGCTGTCCACTTTTTTGCTTGCTCGTTTCCTCTCCATCACTTGCTCGTCTCCTTTTCCCCTCCCTGGTCGACCCTTTCCTCATTGTTCTCGCTCATGCTCTCGTGCTTACTCATTTGCTTGTTGCTTGGATGCTTGTTTTTTGTAATCTCAAGTACTCTTGCAAGAGCTGAAGTCGGAAAACAATACAGATACTGCAACGCTTGTCTGATTGTTTTCGTGGCTTTTGCCATTTTTAGTGCTTTTTCTCTCAAACAAATAGATTGTGTCTCTTTTATAGTATACGACAATTATAGTCAGATCTGGGATACAAGAGCATGGGAGCCAACAACGAACGGATGCCATATGTTCTCAATCACAACAGCCGTCAACCTGACTGATGAAGAAAAAGCGAGTGTTCAGCTTAATGAAGAGTATGCCGATTCTCAATGGGTCAATCCCCTACACGTAATAGAGAATACTGATCACTTTCATCCGTGCCTTGTTCAAATAGCACGGGATATCATTTCAAAATAACTGGATCTTCCCACGAGATGCCCGCCTGTGTAGGACTCTAGCACCTCTCATGGGCTCTCTCCCTGACACTTTTTAGCTCATGTAGAACATCTTCAAAGAGGGAAGAAGTGAAGGGAGAGGCGTATCTAGACTCTGATATAATGAACAGCGAAATGAAGGAGAGGAGCCCTACCGCATGAGTGAGAACTGCATTTTTTGCCAGATTATTCACCATCAAGCCCCAGCCTATGTGGTGACAGAAGATGAGCACATTATCGTCTTTCTTTCCAAAGAAAATCACCCGCTGGTCGTGCCCAAGCAACATATTCCCACTATTTATTCCTTGGATGACGTAACTGGTGCCCACATCATGAGAGCAGCAAGAGAGATCGCTCGTGCTGTCAAACTGGGACTGGAGTGCGAAGGGATTTACCTGACGCAAGCTAATGAGTCAGCTGCTGGTCAAGAGGTCTTCCACTTTCATCTGCATATCTACCCTCGCTGGCGCGCTGTCGATTTTCGCTCGCAGCAGACCGCCCACCACATCAGCAAGGCAGACAAGCAGGAGACCTTGCAGAAGATCACCGCATCCCTGTACAGAGAGCAATAGGCTCGGCGCATCAAAAGCGAAGAGAAAAACGCCATTTGACCGACGAACCTCGAAATAATAAACATTTCTTACGTTCGCAGAGACGAGAGGAGTTGCCCGCAAGATCTAACAGATACAGCCTGCCAATGCGGAAAATGCTCTTGTCGCGGCGGTCATGGCGATCATAGCGATCGCGTTTGCCATGATGCATACAGGAGGCAGCCCCATGAACCAGCCACCAGACGGCGAGAAAGAGCACGAGCAGCATCCGATCGATGCGATCCAACCGGCGCACATGACAGCTTTCCCACTGCCACCCACGACTCTTCAAATCCTGGAAGGTGGATTCCACTCGCCACCGCAAGCGATACTCTCGCAAGCGGGCTCCACCTGCGGGACGGTCAGAAATGACCAGCAGAGCTTCTTCCTCATGCGGGTCCCAATAGGCACTCAGGTTGGTCTCAAGCTGTTCCTCCTGCCATAACCGAACGCGTCCATAAAACCGCGAGCCTTGCGTGGCGACCACATCGCAGACCCGACGAGAAGGCAAGAGATGGCCAGCAGGCGCGTAGGGCTGGCAGGTATGATGGGCACAAATTCTGAAGAGGTAATGCCAGCCGTATTTCTGACAAAGAGCGACCATCGGAGAGCAGCCAAATGCGCTATCGCCAAGCACAGTGCATTCCGCCTCGCCGATGTGAGGAGCCAGTCGCTTGAACAGCTCTTCAATGCACTCCCACAGCCTTGATCCCACCTTTGCCAGCCTGGCATGACTTTCCATACCAGCGGTAAAACGCGAGAATGGTGCAGCAGACCGATGTAAATCACTTGCGCATGCTCTTCATAGGAGGTGAGATCGATAACCAGGCGCAACGGGCCTCGCCGAAAAAAGGGCAGCACTTGGGCGAGCAGCGCGTCCCAGGTCTTCTCGGTCTCAATACGCTCATTGCTTAAAAAGCGCTCCAGACGACGCTCGATGCTACTCGCCTTCGCTTCACTCTCGGCTAACAGTTCTTCGGCCACGACCGGGATCACCAGACTCCGGGCTTTGATCACTCCGACCACAAACAGCGCAAGCGTTTTGCTTTGATGCCCATGCAAGTGCGTAAAAAATTCCTTGACCTGGTCCTGCCACACAGTCCATAATGGACTCCTCATGGAGATTGTCCTCTTTCAGCTCACATTTCTGCTTGTAGGACGATCTCTTCTGTTCGCCGACCTCCTCCCAGACACAAAAGTCCTCTCTCAAGCTGCCAGGTACTCGGTGACGCGTGCTTCTCACCCCTTTTGCTCTTATTTACTTGTTATATTCTATTGAAAAAGCGTCAGGGAGAGAGCCTCTCATGGGGAGTTCCACCAAGTAGGTGCCGAGGAATGGTAAAGGGGCATATATTTGTGGTGTCGTAGACGATGCCTCTTGTTATGAGCAAGCCGTTTGCAGCCCAAACGCCTTCTCTCGAACGCTCGCTACGCGAGCCGGGATCAGTGAGAGAAGAGAATTGGATGGCCCGGTTTTTTCCCTATTTGCTCCTTGCTGAAGCAATATAATATCAGTTATATTGAATGTATCGTTTTTTCTCTCTTTTTTCAGCATCTAACTGAACCAGTTGCGTGATGAAAAGAGGAGGTTCTCTATCACTTGGATCGCGCTTCTTCTTGAAGAAGCTCGCTGAACCAATGAAGAGGGAACAGTTTGTCTCTATGGCTCAAAAATAGGGCATGGACCATCTTCGAGAAACGCAACGCGCAGTTTTTCGGAACGCTCTCAGTGAAGTGGAAGATGAGGGGAGGTGAAAGAGATGAGTGCTGTTCTTCATGCCGCTATCGCTGCCGCTACTGCCGCTGCTAAGTTGGCTGCCGAGAAGGAGCGAAGGAGGCGAGAGCAGGAAAAGCAGCAGAGAAAGAAGAAGGATAAGTGATGGATAGGTCTCATTTTGGGCATAAACTGGAATGAGACCCCCATGACCGTATCTGCCATGAGACGGGAAGGGGCCATGTCTTGATGAGTGGCTCCCTTTCTGTATTTTAGCATACGTTTGGCTGGCAATTGTTTCTGTGGGGGAGACGTGAAAAATACGAATAGTTCTCACTGGAAAAGAAGCTGATGCCCAAAAATACAAAAATTTTGTAAAATGAAGAATTCCCCGTGATGTATCTGGGGAAGTGTCAAATCCTTCTATTTGTTCGGAGATGCTTGTTCAGGTGAAGCACCAGGGCCGCCGTCCAGCCCTGCTGACGGCATCCCATTCCCGCGCCGGTTTGGGAATTGTAGCACTCGGTGAGGTTTCCATCTCGTACCATCGTGGTATACAAACGCTCTGCTATCTCCTGATACGCGCTCTCATAGCCATATGCTCTGAGAACCTCAAGCATAAAGTACGCCACGGGAGGCCACATTGGTCCGCGCCACCATAGATCAGGATGGTATACCTCCTCGTCGTAGGCTACACTAGGGAAAGGGATCGCTACTCTGCTCCGATTTTCATATGCAAACGTATGCAAGCACACATTCACACCGAATTTCGTTGTTCCTGTTTCATCCGTAGGTGCCTCCGGGCCGAAGCCTTTTGGTCTTACCCCGCGTCCGCAGGCAAGTTTGCGTCTTCGTCCGAGCCAGTACCGGAGACGGCTTGATCCATCAGCCCGATCAAGCGAAGGGCTTCCCGTAACACATTCTGACCTGCGTTGTGATCTCGATCCTGCGAAAACTGATCATACGGACAAGCAGGATTCTGACACACAAAGATGCGATCCTTGAGCGTCATCGCTTCCCACGTCCAACCGCAGCAATGACAGGTCTTGACTTCCAGGAAAGAAACGGTCCACCTTGATCACCTCTCCCCCACGTTGCGCCACTTTTGCCTCGAGCAGACGTCTGAGGGTGCCGAGCGAGGCATCGGCGAACGAGCGAGCGAGACGGCGATTCTTGAGGAGTCCCTTGAGGTGGAGATCTTCCACCCCGATGATCCAGTAACTGTCGGCTAGTTTGGTTGTGAGCTTCTGAAGGACATCCTGGCGCAGGCAGGTGATGCGATAATGCAGACGGGCGACCTGTCGGCGCGCTTTCTCCCGATTCGCGGGATCCCAGTTTTCGGCGGTGCAGCCGTTTGTTGGCCTGACGCAATTTCTTGAGGGTGGTTTTGAGGAAGGCTTGGTTTTCGACTTCCTCTCCTGTACTCAAGGTGGCCAGGCGGTTCAGCCCCACATCGATACCCACGGCGGCTGGTTTCTTCACCGCGATGGGATCAGGGATCTCGACCTGGATGGACACAAACCACCACTCGGCTGTTTTGGTGATGCGTGCCCCCTTCACGCGGCCCGCAAACCGGAGCTTCTCGGCCATATTCACCCAGCCGAGCTTGGGGATCCACATGCGGTGATCACCCAGTTCAAACTGATCGTTGGCGAGGTAGAAACTCGGCGTACTGCGCTTCTTGCTTTTGAACTTCGGGCGGCGTGCACGGCCCTCAAAGAACGCGGTAAACGCCTTGCCCAAATCGAGAAAGGGCTGATCAGAGGCGTTCTTGGTGACCTCCCAGGTCCAGGGGAATTGCTCCCGCCTGATCTCGTTAAACTGCTTCTTGAGCTTGAAGGCGGTGGGGTTTCCCCCGGCCTCATATTGGCGGTTCCACTCAGCCAATGCCCAGTTCCAGACAAAGCGTGCGGTCCCGGCGGCTTTGGCAAAGTACACCGCCTGTTCCGCTGTGGGATGGAGTCTGATCTTATGCGCCTTGATCATCCCTCACATCCTTTCACAGAACCGCTGCTCGAAGAAGGTTGTTGTTTAAAACATATGTTCCACAACTACATCTTAACCTATTTTTCTCGCTTTTTCAATACTGTTGAAACCTCTTTTTCAAGATGTTTTTTTCTATCCTGGCAGGTATGGCGCTCTTACTCTATGGTGTCCGATCGATGACGGAGGTCATTGGACAATCGGACAGTCGCTATCTGCGGCAATGCTTCTTGCACGTGGCGCGTTTCCCCGCCTTCGCCTATCTGATCGGTCTTGTTCTGACGGCATGTATGCAAAGTTCGAGCGCAATGTCTTCGTTGTTGATTGATCTGGTGAATACGGGCCTTTTGCCCTTTTCAACGGCTATTGTGATGCTGCTCGGAGCAAATGTTGGCTCAACCCTTGCGGTGCAGCTGATTTCCTTTCATATTACCGATTATGCGCTCACTCTCGTCGGTCTCTTTGCCTTGCTTGCGCTCTGTACCGCTCACACTCCCTGGAGGCGCGTGGGACAGGCGCTGTTTGCCTTTGGTCTTATGCTCTTGGGCCTCTTCACTCTCTCTCAGGCAAGCCAACTCCTCGCGAGCAGTCCCTGGGTGGTTGGAATACTTCATACATACGCGAGCAGACCTGTCCTTCTCTTCGTGCTGGGAATACTGCTGGCTACGCTCCTGAACTCGAGCACGGCTACGATCGGGTTGGCACTTGCTCTGGTCTCCGCTCATACCCTTGCCCCTGAATCTGCACTTGCGCTGATGCTTGGGGCGAATGTGGGTACCACGCTTCCTACATTACTGGCGGCTCGTCGTGCAACGACGCGCACGGGACAGCGCCAGGCGCTGGTTCATACCGGGACCAAGCTCATTGGTGCATGTCTCCTGTTCCTCCTTCTCAACCCCCTGGCCTTCCTTCTCGCGTGCTACTGGCCGAATGCCACGATGCAGGTGGCTATTGCTCATCTGGGTTTTAATGTGCTCTTGACTTGTGTCTGTGTTCCTCTGGCGAGTCCGTTGGCTGGGGTTTTATCTTACCTGGTGCCATCACCAGCGGGAGAACAGGGGACTGTACGCTATGTGCAAGAATCTGCCGGATAGGCATTGCGTCTGTATGTAGGTGATGGACGAGAGCGTTTTTCCACAGGTTCTCCACATTGCAAGGTGCTAGAGATAAGCCGATGGGAAGCGTACCTTCTGCATCAGTCAGGCTGCTGGACTCTTTGTTCTTTCAAGATCTATGCAGCCTGGCAAGGAGAACATCATCACAGCCATCTCTTGGTTCTCCATGGCATTTTCAGCGCATTTCCATTGTACGACCATTGCCGTGGACGGATCCTATAGCGTATAGTAGAGAAAAGAAGTGAAACGGGGAATATGGCAGATAGCTGCTCCAGAACGTGCCAATGCTCTTGCTCGTATGAGGGGAATGTCTGATGGAACAACCTGTACAGCCAGAAAACGTCTCTTCCAATAGGGCTTCCTGGCACCCATATCCTGCTCTTGATGGATCAGCTGTTGCTTAACCGCCGACGCCTCATGCAGGCGGGAACTATCTCATGAAGGAGGTTGTGATGCCGAAGGACGTCTATGACTGGCTGGTCGGCGATGTCATCCTTGATAGGTATGAAGTGCGCAGCATCTTGGGCGAAGGGGGCATGGGAAGGGTTTATAAGATCTACGATCGTCAAAGGAATACCTATGAAGCGGTCAAGAGTCCCAAACCAGAGATCTTCACCACTGCCAACGGCAAGGAGCGCTTCATTCAAGAGGCGGAAACCTGGGTAAAACTCAAGATGCATAGTAACGTTGTCTATTGCTCCGCTGTGGAAATCCTGGGCGACATTCCACGGATCTTTATCGATTATGTTGACGGGGGTAGTTTGAGCGACTGGATTCGTGATCAGCGCCTTTACGAAGGAAGAAAGGGTATGGCGATGTTCCGAATGCTGAGGATCGCCATCCAGTTCGCCTGGGGGTTGCATGCTGCGCACGAGCAGGGAGTGGTCCACCAGGATGTCAAGCCTGCAAATGTGATGATGAGTTCGGAGGGACTTGCCAGAATCACCGATTTTGGTCTCGCCAGGGCACGCATCGTAGCAGGTGAACCAGAGCACCTTGGCGGCACAGCAAGGAGCGATCGGCAAAGCATCCTGGTCAGTTCGCGCGGGATGACCCCGGCCTATTGCTCACCAGAGCAAGCGGCAGGCAGACCGCTGAGTCGAAAAACGGATATCTGGAGTTGGGGCGTCTCGGTGCTAGAAATGTTCGTTGGCGGGGTCACTTGGATGAGCGGTATCATGGCGCGCGAGGTACTTACCAGCTATCAGCGACAACATCAGGCAATTCCTCCTATGCCTCCTGAGATCATGCAGCTCCTTGACAGATGTTTCCAGTACCAACCCGAGGCTCGTCCCGCCACCATGGAGGAAGTAGCAACGGAGTTAGAGGCATGCTTTGTTCGCCTGATAGGACTCCCTTATTCACGTGAGAGCTCCAAATTTATTGAACTTTCAACCTCAACATTTTTTGTCCAGGCAGTTTCATTGAACAGGCTCGAACGGCACGAGGAGGCGCTGGTTTTGTGTGAGCGTGCTATTCAAGATGAGCCGGTTGAGGCTGTCTCCTATTCTTTGAAAGGAATAATCCTTGGAAAACTTCGGCGTCAAGAAGAAGCGTTACAGGCTTACGAGCAAGCCATTCGTCTTGATCCAACCAGTGCTGAGGTATATGGGAATAAAGGACTTCTGCTTCGCAGACTCAACCGCATGGAAGAGGCGCTGGCAGCTTATGAGCAAGCCATTCACATCGATCCGACCCATGTCTCCGCCTACTTTGGTAAAGGAATGGCGCTCCAAAAACTAAAGCGTGATGAGGAGGCATTGCCAGTTTTTGAGCAGGCGATTCAACTCAATCCAACAGATGCGAATATCCATTTCCTTAAGGGGTGTTCGCTGGAGATGCTTGGACGAGCTGAAGAAGCACTGACAGCCTTTGAGCAGGTCATTCACCTTGAACCAACCCGTATATCCGCCTACAGCCACAAAGGAATTCTGCTCAGAACCCTTGGGCGACATGAGGAGGCACTGGAGGCTTTTGAACAAAGCATTCGCCTTGATCCAACAAACGCAGATGCCTATCAAGCCAAAGGGGAGGTGCTCGACACCCTTGGGCGACTCGAGGAGGCATTGGAGGCTTTTGAACAAAGCATTCGTCTTAATCCAAAGGATGCCTCTGTCTATTTTAGTAAAGGATTGACCCTCTGGGGCCTGAAGCACATGGAAGAAGCGTTAGCCAATTTTGAGTATGCCATCCAGCTTGATCCCAAAAACGCCACTTTTTACCGAACTAAAGGAATTCTGCTCAGGATTATAGGGCACAATGAGGAGGCGTTAACCGCTCTTGAGTACGCCGTCCAGCTTCGTCCAAACGATGCCGAAGCCTATCAGAATAAAGGATATGCGCTTGAAAAGCTCGGACGAATGTCCGAAGCGCATCAGGCGTATCAAAAAGCGCATGAACTTCGTGAGTGATAGAAAATCACCAGGATGCTGTGACCGACGGCCATTGTCGCGTCTCTTGGAAAGAGCTTTATATGCCGAAAGATCTATTTGCCTATCGAGGACATTGTGGCGCAGGGATCTCAGCAATTAGTTGGTCCCCCGATGGCACCTTTCTTGCCTCGGGCGACTATCGTGGCCGTGTCCACATCTGGAATGCCAGAACTGGAGAGGGATCCCTGGTGACTTATCGCAATCATCGCGCCTCCTCTATCATGGATATAGACTGGTCCCCCGATAGCCGCCATCTTGCATTTGCGTATGATGGCACTATTATCGTTTGGGGGGGTAATACGGAGGAAGGGCCGCTTGCTGAGTACAGAGAGCATCCCTCTACTTTCAACGTCGATGTCTGGTCGCCGGATCATCAGCACCTTGCTTTTATCTGTGCCAGCAACGGGGCCATCAAGGTCTGGGAGGCCAATACTGGCAAGGACCCTCTTGTTGTGTATCGAGGACATCTCCAGGCAGTGCGTTACGGACATGTCTGTTCTCTGGACTGGTCCCCCGACGGTGCCTTTCTGGTTTCGAGCGACTATAACG
This sequence comes from Ktedonobacter racemifer DSM 44963, assembly GCF_000178855.1. Lineage (GTDB taxonomy): Bacteria > Chloroflexota > Ktedonobacteria > Ktedonobacterales > Ktedonobacteraceae > Ktedonobacter > Ktedonobacter racemifer. The sequence continues at coordinate 1,850,620 of NZ_ADVG01000003.1, forward strand.
GGACCGTGCAGATCTGGGATGCCAGAAGCGGTGAGGGCCCTCTGCAGACGTTTGCAGGTGGGGGATACAGCCTGTCGGTGGCCTGGTCCCCCCATGGGAGGCTCATCGCCACTACATGTGTTGATTGCTCTGTACGGGTATATGAAGCCATGGGGAGGTCGTCGCCGCTTGTCGTGTATTGGGGGCATGTAACCGGAATCGAAGGGGTCAATGCCGCGTCCTGGTCCCCTGATAGCAGATTCCTCGCCACAGCGGGCAATGATGCCACTGTGCAAGTGTGGGAAGCTACGGTCGGAGACCCTCCTCTCCTCACCCACACGGGTCAACGCGGATCCTTTCTTTCTTTTACATCCTGGTCTCCCGATGGCAGATTCATTGCCTCTGGGGGCCATAGCTCCGTTCCTATCCATATCTGGAACGCTAGAACCGGTCAGGTATATGCCATCTTCAAAAATCCTCCCTTTGTGAGCGCGCTTGCCTGGTCACCGGAGAGTCGGCGTATTGCAATAGGTCGTGGCAAAGGTATCTACATATGGAAAGTTATTTGATGAGGTCGAGCGAATCTTGGATCTGTATGACAGAGAAGGGATACAGCGAGGAGGATGTTCCTTGCAGATGGAGCCGATCTCGCAATGGGCATCTCCTCCTCAGTCTATACTGAGCATTGTTTCCCACAAGTTCTCCACAGAGAAGGGGGTAAATGTGGAAAAGTGGAGCAGTGGTTGACACGATGGGCTTTAGCCCGCCGCAAGCCATGCCATTTTCATGGCAGTGGTTAGGCGTATGTGGCTTTTGCCCTTGCCCTAGACAAACAAGTGTTCTTCTGCTAGAAGAAGTAAATGCAGCAACGAAGGCACGGCTCTGGTACGGCTTTAGGAAGTGTTGCTCGCACGGAGAATATGCAGAAGAAATGCCTCCCACTGCTGGTAACAGCAGTTCTTGAAAGAGAAAGGTGTTCACCCTCTCCAAGCTGTCGAACGCGCGAGCAGGGCTACACAACGGCAAAGCAAGGCATGAGCGCGTGAACGGACAGGGCACTGCCCTTCAAGATATCTGGTGTGTAGACCAGAGCTTGAGCGTATTCCTCACCCACTACGGTGTTGAACGAGTCGTCGCCACGCTCCATCTCCTCACAACACCGACTACGTAGGAGTGCAAGAAGAAGCCGCACGGTTGCGCAACCGTCGGCGGAGTGCCACTCCAATCGGGAGATTCCTCGAGTCGCTTCGAGGATTTCCTGCTTCGCTGAGTCTTGCCTGATGTGGTTTTTTCCGGACGTGGCGTGCAGCGTTCTTGAGTCGTATGCACCGCAGCAGGTCTTACAGATGCTCCACAGGAGAGGACAGCAAGCCTAGTTGCCATAATGTTTTTTTGTCGCATTCACACTCCGATTGTAGTGGATGCCACAGACGGTAAGTACTCCGTCCTTCTTTTTGCGAACGTCGAGATATGATCCATATCCTCGCGGATCGTTGCGTCGGATTGTCTGGTCTGCTTGACAAAGAGGTTTACCAGGAGGCGGCGCAAGTGTAATATCTCGCGGGCCGTGATCTCGATAGCTGCCGGACCGCCTCCCGCCACGACCTGAGTCAGCCCGATTGTGCTCGTTGGTAACGCGTATCGCCGGCCCTTTTCCCCTGCAGCCAGCAGGAGCGTTGCAAAGCCACTTGTCCGACCGAGACAATAGGTGGCAATCTCTGGGCGGAGCGACTGTATGGCATCGTAGATTGCCAGTCCGGCATAGATATTGCCACCGGGAGAGTTGAGGTACAGATGGATATCTCTGGTCGCATCTTCACTTTGCAGGTAGAACAGCTGAGTGATGATGCTATTCGCAACGCTGTCCTCAATAGCTGTATTAATGCAGAGAATGAACTTTTTAAGGAATTGAGGAGAAAGATGCTTGCTGATGGCCGTATATTGGTCTTCCAACAGTTGCTGACAGCGGCGTTTCAGGATCTCCTGTGATTCCTCCCCTTCTGGTATCCCTGTCAGAGGCCAGGCTGCTTGAGTCCATATGGCTTTGTAGATGATGAGAGAAGATCCTGGCCTGCAACATACTCATTGTTCTCTCTCGTTTCCTATTGCCCTGACACAGGAAATGGGCCTTGCCATTCACGTGCCAGAGATGTAAGCTGTCTGCGCACGCCTTCTGGGTCCAGCCAGCCGTAGCCAACGTCTTGCAACTGGCGGATCAACCCTTGAAAATCGTCTTCGTTCCATGTGGGGGTGCCTTGACGTAGAAGCGCCTGTTGGATTTCCTGCCCCGTTGGCTCGCGGTCTGGTGGAAGGTGCGCCGCATACGGCCTATGCTGCGTAAGAAAGGGCTCCAGGTAGGGACGAGCCCCTTCATCCCATTCGGTTGCTTCATGGGCTTCTAGTTCCCAATCGAGCTCCCAGAGCCGTATCGTTTGATCCTGACTCCCCGAGACAAGCCAGCGTCCATCTCCGCTCAGACTCACTGAGGCCACAGTGCTCGTGTGCCCCTCGAAGATGCGCACACAGCGTCCGCTGTTCACCTCCCAGAGCCGTACGGTGTTATCCTTGCTTCCCGAGACGAGCCAGCGTCCATCCTCGCTCAGACTCACTGAGTCCACATTGCCAGCATGGCCTTGGAAGATGCGCACACAACGTCCACTGTTCACCTCCCACAGTCGTATCGTTTTATCATTACTCCCCGAGACGAGCCAGCGTCCATCTCCGCTCAGACTCACTGACTCTACAAAGTTAGTAAGGCCCTCCAAGGTGAAGGTGCGCACACAACGTCCGCTGTTCACCTCCCACAGTCGTATCGTTTTATCATTACTCCCCGAGACGAGCCAGCGTCCATCTCCGCTCAGACTCACTGAGGTCACTATGTTCGTATGACCCTTGAAGGTGTGCACACAACGTCCGCTGTTCACCTCCCAGAGCCGCACGGTATTATCATTGCTTCCCGAGACGAGCCAGTGTCCATCTCTGCTCAGACTCACTGAGGTCACTATGTTCGTATGACCCTTGAAGGTGTGCACACAGCGTCCGCTGTTCACCTCCCAGAGCCGTACGGTGTTATCCTTGCTTCCCGAGACGAGCCAGTGTCCATCTCTGCTCAGACTCACTGAGGTCACTATGTTCGTATGACCCTTGAAGGTGTGCACACAACGTCCGCTGTTCACCTCCCAGAGCCGCACGGTATTATCATTGCTTCCCGAGACGAGCCAGTGTCCATCTCTGCTCAGACTCACTGACCTCACAGGGTACCTATGGCCTTCGAGGGTCCTCAGGTGCCAGCTCGCACGCAAACCAACACGAGAACAGTGCCGTGCAAGTTGTGCCCATCCTCCACGAGACCTAGGGTTACGCTCCCAACCTGGCAAGGCCCGAACCTCATTCAAAAGCGATAACGCCATGGGAAACTGGCCTTGTAATTGTGCCTGCTCCATCTGCTCTAGCAGACGTTCTCCATAGGCCTCTTCCTGCGTTATGTCAGCATGGGTGCGTATCTGCGATAGAGAGAAGGAACAGCAGGGCTCTGGCTCTGCAACGCTCCACAGTCGTATCGTTTGATCCTGACTCCCCGAGACGAGCCAGTGTCCATCTCTGCTCAGACTCACTGAGGCCACAGAGTCAGTATGGCCTTCAAAGGTGCGTACACAGCGCCAGCTGCTCACCTCCCGGAGCCGTACTGTGTTATTATCACTTCCCGAGACGAGCCAGCGTCCATCTCCGCTCAGACTCACTGACCTTACATCGCTCGTATGGCCATAGAAGGTGCGTATACAACGTCCGCTGCCCACCTCCCAGAGCCGTATCGTTTGATCCTGACTCCCCGAGACGAGCCAGCGTCCATCCCTGCTCAGACTCACTGAGGTCACATCGCTCGTATGACCCTTGAAGATATGCACACAACGTCCGCTGTTCACCTCCCAGAGCCGCACTGTGTTATCCTTGCTTCCCGAGGCGAGCCAGTGTCCATCGTCACTTAGACTCACTGAGACCACAGAGCTCGTATGGCCATAGAAAGTGCGTACACAGCGCCAGCTGCTTATCTCCCGAAGTGGTATCGTGCCCTTATCGCTCCCCGAGACGAGCCAGCGTCCATCTCCGCTCAGATTCACTGACCTCACATCACTCGTATGGCCATAGAAGGTGCGCACGCAGCGTCCACTGCTGGTTTCCCAGAGCCGTATCGTTTTATCATTACTCCCTGAGACGAGCCAGCGTCCATCTCCACTCAGACTCACTGACTCTACAGGGGCCGTATGGCCATAGAAGATGCGCACACAGCGTCCACTGCTGGTTTCCCAGAGCCGTATCGTTTTATCCCAACTCCCCGAGACGAGCCAGCGTCCATCTCCACTCAGACTCACTGACCACACAAAGCCTGTATGGCCTTCGAAGGTATGCAGGCAACGAAGGCTAGTCGCTCTCTGTGCTTTCGCAAGCAAGGATTGCCATTTATCGGTTTCAATGGAATGCGCACCTCCTTGCTTAAGGAGACGAAGCGCCGCATCTCTCTCTCCACGTTCTAGATGTACCTGGGCCAGCAAATATGTTGCCTGCGCTGCCTCCCCCTGGTCTGCTCGAATATGTTCGAGTTGGCGACAAAGCGCATCATCAGTCAGATCTCCTTGTCGCCAGAGGACGACTCCCCTGTTATATGTTGTCTCCAGGTGCTGAGGGTCCATCTGTAAGGCTTGATCCCAGATCTGTAGCGCGGCGTCAACCTTTCCCAGGTCATAGAGCGAGAGCGCTTGGTTATTGAGGCTATCCGCCTGCATCCTGGCTGTTTGCGGGGTTTCTCGTGAATAGGCTCGCCCGATTTCCTGTGCATAGATCTCTTGAAGGGCGATCGCGACCTCCAACATGGTCGCAGGTCGCTCCTCTGGCCTTGATGCAAAGCAGTGTGCGAGCAATGTCACCAGTTTGGCTGGAGGAGGAGGAATGACGACCGCCTCAGGTTCATAGCTCGCGAGGACCTCACGCGCCAGGATGCCGCTCCGCCAGGTGACGTCTCCCACCAACATCTCCAGCAGTGAGACCCCCCAACTCCAGATGTCCGTCTTGCGGCTCAAGGGATGTCCCGCGGCCTGCTTAGGGGAGCAGTAAGCCGGGGTCATGCCGCGAGCACTCACCAGGATACTGCGCTGACCGTTTCCTCCACTGCTTCCTTCTGGCTCACCGGCTAGCGCACGTGCTTTCGCTAGACCGAAATCGGTGACTTTGGCAACCCCCTCCGGCGTCATCATCACATTGGCAGGTTTGATGTCCTGGTGTACCAGGCCCTGTTCATGGGCGGCATGCAATCCCCAGGCAAACTGAATGGCGATGTCAAGCATCCTCTCCAGGGCTCGCTGATGTCCCCCTTCATAGAGGCGACGGCTGCGAATCCAGTCCCCCAGGCTCCCTCCTGCCACATATTCGGCAAAGATGCGTGGGATCTCATCGATGAGACGCACGTAGTAACAACTCACGATGTGGGGATGCAGGGGCAGATTGACCCAGGTCTCCGCTTCGCGGATGAAGTTCTCTTCGCCGCCCTCTCTGGCAAACAGAGCGGGCTGAGGACTTTTCACCGCCAAATCGATATTCCACCCCCGGTGATGGACCTTATAAACCATACCCATCCCACCTTCACCCAAGAGGCCCATCACCTCGTATTGATTGAGCAGTTCCTCTCCGACATGCCAGGCCGCTCCCTGGGTGTCTTTTGCTACGGCAGGAGTCCCTGGTGGAGGCACGTGGTACGCTTGCGCAGCCCGCTGTTCAATGACGCTCATTGCAGAAGTTTGCTCATCCTTGTCCGTCGACTGAGGGAAGAGCACGGATGGCGATGATTGGGTCGCCTGAGTAGTTCTCTGCTGATCAGGCTTGCGACGCCATAGACGACTCAGCCAGCTCTGATTGTTCATGCTCCCTCCTTCGCTCTGGGTGAGGTAACCAGTCGATATCCCAACCCGCGTACCGTCTCAAGAAAGCGCGGCGCTTTGGGGTCGGGTTCGAGCTTCTTGCGCAGTTCCCAGATCAGGTGATTGATGTCCCCCTCCGTGTGGTAGGCATCCTCTCCCCACACGGCGGCGAGCAGTTCTTCATACGAGCACATCACGGGGACATGGCCATTGGTCTGGTTGCGTTGTGCCATATAGCGGACCAATTTATGCTCCTGAGGCCGTAACTCATGAATCTCCTGCTGCTTGGAACCCTCGATACGATAGAGCCGAGCCTGAATCCAATCATATTCCAGATACGCGACCTGAAGTGGTGGACCCGAAGGACGCGTCCCCAGCGGATCGCTGAAGGTCAGTTCCCAGTAGCCTGGCTCGCTCGTCTCGCTTAATTTCCCCAGGATGCGAATGCTGTCTCCCTCGCTGAGCAAGGCCCGGCCTTGTACCACCTGTACATCATTCCCACAACGTACAAACGTGCGGTTGATGCTGCCATTGTCGACGACCCACCAGCCGTAGAGATTGTGCTCAAGGGTACAATGCACTTTGCGGGTGATCAGTTGCTGGGGATCGGGAGAGAGGGCGATATCATTGAATTGCTCAAAACGCCCAATGGTCACCATGTCTTTCTCCAATTCTACCTGAAACTGCTGTCCATCGGGTTCAGATATGTCTAGAAACGGCAAAAGTAGGTCCACGTCTCTTCTCCCCCCATCTGTTCTTGAGAAGGCTTTTCGCTTCTTTCTCTTTTTTATTGTAGTCTATCATAGACGTCTGTAACTATGGTCACAGGATGGAAACGGGATGGAAATGCCATGAAATGCTTCAGAGGAGACCTCGCCACGGATGGTGGCTCTCCGGCGAATTTGGTGAATGATGAGCTTATCAGAAACTGGCTCGTTTTTTTCTGGAGCCAGAGCCATCATGCCTCCACGATGGTATTGCAAACCTTCGCACCAGATTCGCCAGAGAGCCGTTTCTCAATCCCCAGATCCTATATCAGACGAAAATTCCTTCCGTGCCACAAAGACATGACGATTAAAAGGATCAATGGCAAAGCTGACAGGATAGGGCTTTAGCCCGCCGCAAGCCACGGTTCTTGAGACCGTGGTGAGGCGTGTTATTGAGCTTGAGCCCTTATCAAACAGAGTACTCATAGAACACATGTTTGACAATTTCACATCAGCAGAGTATGCTCTACGAGAGAGAGCATATATTTTGTGAGAGGAGGTCCTGAAAATGGCAAAAGCCACGAAAACCATCAGGCAGGCGTTGCACTATCCGCCGCAGTATGCTGCCTACTTCGCGGCAAATCAGGTCCTCTTCAATCGTGTCGTGGCCTTTTATTTCGACTGTATTCAGGCGCACGAGGGTCTCCTTTCCCTCAAAAATAAGGAGGCCCTCACGGCCCTGGAGAAGCTCACCCATGCAACGGGTGCGAACCCCCATCCCATCGTGCCACTCACCGACCTCGCGCCAGATATCCCGGCGATGTTCAGACGTGCCGCCATCAATGCGGCCCTTGGTTCGGCCCGCGCATTTTCTTCTTCCCTCAAAACATGGCGAGCACGGAAGCAGAAACACGAAGCCAAACACACGAAGAAGCGCAAGAAGAGGCCGTTTCGGGAGCGGCCACCAGTCCCACCCCGATCATGGAACAAGTCGGTTCCCTTCTACGCAAGCCTTTGGCGTGAGCGTCATACGCATGGTATCGTGCTCAAGGTCTGGACCGGCTCGTGCTGGTCCTGGCTCAAAGTCCACATCCTCGGTCGCGATCTCCCCGATGGGTACGCGATGGGCAGTCCACAGCTTGTTCGCAAGGGGGATCGCTGGTGGTTACATACTCCCATTGAGAAGACCTTCGAGGCTCCCGCAAAGAGCGGAGAGCAACTCACCACCGCCCAGACACGTCTCTGCGCGGTGGATCTCAATCTCGACAAGCATCTCGCTGTGTGCAGCGTCCAGACAGTTGACGGCACCATCCTGGCTACTTCCTTCATCGGAAATGGCACAGCGGTATCGGGCTGTAGGAAGAAACTGCTTGGACGCATTGCACAAAACCGATCACAGACTGGCATCATCGCGGAAAACAAACAGGACAATGCCGACCTCTGGGCGAAGATCAGGCACGTTGACGAACAGATCGCGCATCTGGTGAGCGCTCGCATTGTCCAGTTCGCGAGCGAGCACAAGGCGAGCATCCTGGTTTTTGAACATCTGGGCACCCTGCAACCGAAGAAGGGCACGTATTCGCGTCGGAGCAATACCAAACGCGCCTACTGGATGAAAGGGCGCGTGTTCCGCTACACAACGTACAAAGCCTGGCATGCAGGCGGCATCATCACCTGCCGTGTCAATCCGCGCAATACGAGCAGAGAATGCCATCGCTGTCACGCTGCTGTCATTCGCTATAATCAGGGACACCCTGTGGAAGGCTACACCCCCGGTGCCGCACTCTGTCTGTGCCCACAATGCCAGATGCGCGATCATGCCGACCGCAATGCCAGTTTGAGAATCGGACAACGCTTGATCGAGCGGACACAAGAACCGTTGAAGGAAAAGCCTCATGCTCGTTCGCAACGTGCGAAGAGGGAGTCGAAAGACTCAGGTGTTGGGATCTCCCAGGATGCCAAACGCCAGATGGGACCATCTTTCCCTGCGGCCAGGCGTGGAGATCATGCCAACGGGCATGGCACCGCCCAGGGGAGAAGGCGCCGGATGGGCGTGCCTCTCCCAGATATTGCGTCCCAACTACGGGTTCACTTTGAGTAGTGGCTACGCCACCTGTCTCACGAACCCGACTACGGCACAGTGTCAGAAGCTGCTCGGCTTTAGCCGATGCGGAGTGTCACCAAGGTACCCTGTAGGCATCGTATTCTGATAAATACAGCCATACTAGAACTGCCTTTCTAAATCTACTCAAAAGTGCTTACACACTCTCAAATAGATTCAATTGCTGTACTTGCCCCTTACAGGAAGCCTTCGTGACTTCTACGCCATTTTGGGTCGCATGCAGCACACTGCACTCAGGACGAGCCTGAGCGTGTGGCTCTTGCCGAGCAAAGAACCTCGCCAGGATGTTGTGTGCGCTGTTTTCATCGCGGTCCATGACGAGTCCACATTTCACGCAACCATAGGTTCTCTTCCACAGTGGCATCGCTTGCAGATTCCCACAGCCACTACACTGCTTGGAGGTGTTGCGCTCATCTAAAAAGTGAAGGTCTTTCCCGTAGAATTGGCATTTGTAGGTGAGCAATTGAATGAAGGTGTACAAGCTCCACTCGTTATAGACTGCACGATTGAGGTGTTTGTTGCGCTCTCGATGCTCTTTCATGACCATTTGCCGCTGGGAAAGATCGCCAATCACAACGGTTCTCTCAACCAGTTTGTGGGCGATAAGATGGGATGCCTTATGCAGGCTATCACGTTGTTTGTTGCGTTTCTTCTGCGAAACGCGTTTGTAGACCTTGCTGAGATGGAGGTAGCGACGTGACTTTTTCTTGCATTTGTCCCGCTTGGAACGAATCCTATCCAACTGTTTGTTATACCAGCGCGATCCTTTAAAGCCGCCAATGGTATATATTCGCCCCTGCTCGTTGATGCCTGTTGCCAGGGTTTTGATACCAAGATCAAAGGCGACCGTTCCATCTGTCTCGCAGTCTTTCTCTTTGCGCTCTCTCACAAACGAGGCAAAGTAGTTGCCTCTGGCATCGCGGCTGATAGCAACTTCTTTGAACTGTTCTGGTGGCACTTCAGTCAGGCGTGCAATGATATTGGGATACAGCTTATTTTTGCCCTTGCCTCCGGTGGGCAAAATGAGCTTATCGCCTTCAATTTTGAGGTACATTGCCGGATAGCAAAGCGTGAAAAAGCAGTGACGTGGGCGTACTCGTGGGAATCCCGGTTTCTCCCCTGCTTTGACCCGGCGATAGAATGCTTTCATCGCGCCATCCAGACGATAGTAGACCTCTTGCAACAGTTTGCCATATACCTGAACCAGATCAGGATCGTGCTGCTTGCTTTCTTGCAAACTTCGTTTGGCCTCGTAGAGGTCCCATTTCTCACCCTCTCTGAGTCGCATTACCCACCAGTTGTAGAGCGCTCGACACTTGCCTTGCATGAATTCCAGAGTGGCGGTATCTTGCTCAGAAATGTCAATTCTGATCTTTTTGCAAAGCAGCATCTTTGAGAACCTTTTTGTAGGAACGCAAACCATGGAGCCGGGCCGAAAACGCGGTCACAATCGCAATGAAGTCTCGTACCAGTTCTTGCTCAGGGGAAAGGTTCTCGCCATTGATGACGATGAGTTCGGTACGGTGCCGCTCGCAAAACGCTTCAAAGTATTCATAACCAAAGCGCACTAACCGATCCCGATGGGCAAGAACGATACAACGCACCTGACCAAGCTCTACCATCTCCATGAGACGATGAAACTGTTTGCGTTTGTAGTTGAGCCCACTGCCAATATCCGACATCCATTCATCGACCTTGAGCGAATACTGGTGGCAATAGGCTTCTAACGCTTTTGTTTGATTGACCAGATCAGGCTTTTGAGCAATCCCAGAAACACGCGAGTAAGCAATGGTAAGTCCCTGCTCCGACGCTTTCAACCCGCGATACTCAAGGTACTGATCGTGCGTATAATAACGCCTGTTCGATTGTGGAGAACGGTGGGCAATTAATTTGCCTTCACGGTCCCACTTTTGGAGCGTTTTGGTGGACTTGCCAATAAGCTTCCCAAACGCTTGTATATCATATGTGTTCTTCATAAGCACATTTTAACACAATTGAGTGATTATGTCAAAACTGTTTTACACTACCCTTTCATGCATTAAAGAAATCTAATCTACTATCTTAAACGCATCAATAGAGCCAGAGCTAACAAGCAAGGCCATAACTTGAAGAAAGTTGCGGCCCTGCTTGTTAGATCTGCTATTTATCTTCACCAAAAAGGCGGTCTATATCTCCAGCAGCTTCTTTATGTTGATCTGGTGTGGGAAACGTTTCTAAGAAATGATGTCGAATATTGACATGTACTGGCATTTATAGTACGATACAGTGAAATAAATGTGAAAGAGGTGCTAGAGGTGCAACTCGTTGAGCGGCATATCATCTGCAAAGGTGATTCTCGGTATGCTGCCATAGATGCAGCCTCCTTCGCATCCAAAAACCTCTATAATCTCGCGAACTACCACATGCGCCAATCCTTCATCCATACGGGAAAGTACCTGAGCTCTGTCGATGTCTATCATCTGGTGAAGGACACTGATGCTTACAAAGCCTTACCGCGTAAAGTGAGCAATGATGTCCTTCGACTTCTTGAAAAGAACTGGAAGGCATTTCGTAAAGGGCTTGCAGCATGGTTTGAAGACCCCTCCAAGTTTGAAGGCCGTCCCAAGGTGCCTAAATACAAAGACAAGCAAAAAGGGCGCAATATCCTCATATACGATATCCAAGCCATCTCGAAAAAAGCCCTCAAGAAGCAAGGAATGATTGCTCCATCCCTACTAGGAATCGAGATACCTACGAAGCAGGCTCACGTCAAACAAGCCCGTATCATCCCTCGCAGCGGGTTCTATGTGGTAGAAGTGGTCTATGAGCAAGAACCCAAACAGGCAGCCGTCGATCCCTTGCTCGTCGCTGGTATCGACATTGGATTGAACAACGTAGCAACGCTAACATCAAACAAAGCAGGCTTTACGCCTTGGCTGGTTAACGGGCGTCCGCTTAAGCACATCAACCAATGGTATAACAAAGAACGTGCACGGTTGCAGAGCCATCTCAGTAAGCACAAGCGTCATACCTCCACTCGTTTAGAACGCCTTACCAATAAGCGCACACGCAAAATTGATCATTACTTGCACACCCACAGCCATCGCCTCATCGAGCATCTGATAGAGGAAGGCATAGGAACATTGGTGATCGGGAAGAACGACGGCTGGAAGCAAGAAATCAACATAGGGAATCGCAACAATCAACAGTTTGTGCAAATCCCCTTTGCTCGCTTCATTGATATGCTCAGATATAAAGCAGAACTGGTGGGAATACATGTGATTCTACAAGAAGAAAGCTACACTTACTGGTGTAGCTTTCTTGATCTTGAGCCACTTTGCCATCATGAGCACTACCTGGGCAAACGCATCAAACGTGGCTTGTTTCGTACCAGTACTGGCAGGCGTATCAATGCCGATGTCAATGGCAGTTTGAACATTCTTCGAAAAGCAATCCCTGAATCCTTCGGGCAAGGGATCGTGGGCGTGGCAGTCCGTCCAGTGGGTGCTCCCACATACTGAGCAATGCTTGTCATTGTTTAGATGAACTGTAGCATGCCCTGTAAATATTGAGATTCGATGGGTCTCCCGCTCCTTTGGTGAATGATGAGCTTATCAGGAGGGAGCTCTTTTTCGCAATCGGCTCCCGGATCTCTACAGATCTTTTCCCGATCTTGTTATTGCAGACCTTATCACCAAAGGAGCGGAAGACCCACTATCCGTGGCGAGTTTTGCTTCAGGGCTATCTGGAGGAAGAGACATGTCGTCGATAGCACATTCCTTGATGAAAGAAGAATCCCCCTGGATTTTATCCGGGGGAGTGTCAAGTCGTAAATCAGGTTACTCGCCCTCGTTTCCCCTAATATGCGCTTCCCCCTCCTACCAGAGGTGCATGCACCTCTGGTAGGAGGGGGAAGCGCATATTAGGGGAAGATTTTCGGCACCTTCTTTCGCTCCGTTTTCTCGTAGTGATAGATGGGCTATTTCTGGCGAGGGAAGATATTCTGACCCGGAGTCAGAATATCGTCGGGGTCGAAGCGCTGTTTGGCGCGTTGTAGACCTACCCATTGGGGGCCAAAGTGCGCTTGCCAGTCGGCAGGTGTGAGGTTAAGCGTGCCGATGGGGTAGCAGGTGGCTCCTAGAGCCCGGCTGCGCTCGTAGAGCTGGCGATTGTGCTCTATCGCTTGTGCCAGGGTCCCCGAGGAGGGAGCGAGAGAACGCAGGATATCGAACAGGAAGAACGTTCCTTCAGCAGGCGCAGGCAGTAGCGGCGCGCGGAAAGAAGCGCTGTCGAGCCCGTAAAGGAGTATGGGCATCAGGCCAAAGTCGATGGGCGAAATCTCTGCCAGCGCCTCGCTCACGAACGGCTCGATCTTTGAATCGGGCACGAATACGTCGAACCAGGGATGCTGTTGATCCCAGGCGCCCTGCGCCTTGAGTCCGTCTACTTGTAGGACTACCCGGTTGGCGAAGGTGAGGTAGGTCATATCCTCTACCTGCTCTATGCCTGCAATGAAGCCCAAATGTGCGAGTAACTGTGCGTTGTCGGGGTGCTGCGCCGACGAGGTGTAGAAAATGGTGCCCTCTAGCATGTAGCCCCAGGTGCCTTGCGGGGTCGGGATGATGTAGCCGAGGAGATAATCAAAGCGTCCATCCCGCATCAGGAGCCGTTGATCATGCAGCATCGCTCCGACGTGAGGATAGAACAGGTGAAATACACGCGCGTGCGTGGGCGCGGGCACGAGCCGGAGGGTCGCCTTGACGATCATGCCACACTGCCCCAGCCCTGCCAGGACGTTATGAAAGAGGTCGGGCTGCTGCTGAGGGGAACATGTCTCAAGCTTGCCCTCGCCCGTCACCACCTCGAGTGCCAGCACGTTATCAACAATGGGTCCATAGCGATAGCTCGTACCACCTATGCCTCCTACGGAAAGCACGCCTCCAATCGAGAGCCCAGTAAAGTCCGTCAGCACTGGGGGAGTGAGACCTTGAGCGAGCGTGGCCTGTAAAAGCGTGCTCCAGAGCGCTCCAGCCTCGACTTCGACGCAATCCGCGTGAATGGCGGTGATGGCGTTGAGCGATGTTAGATGAACAACGATTCCCCCCTCTACCTGGGCCTGCCCACTTGTTGAATGTCCCTGACCACGCGGCGCGACGGTAAGGCCGTGCTGGCGCGCATACTGAACGACGCGTACGACATCATCTACTGAGCGTGGTGAGAGCACCGCGGACGGGACGCGATGAACAAGATGTCCAAAGTCGTCCGAGGCCAATCTCCGATCTCCCTCCTCTGTCGAGAAGATACCTTCAAATATGGGAAGATCAGCATGGGCGGGCGGTTGCGTATCGACGTGGGAACCATCATGGCTCATCTTGGCGAATCCTTTCTTTGTCTCAGGACAAGGAAGAATGTGAAATAAGGTGATACATAGTACTAGGCGACAGGAGAGTGTACTGCTACCTTTCTCATACTCGAACGTGCGTAAACACCCCCGAGCGGTCAGTTCTTCCTGCTTCATCGTCGATAGCCAGCGCACGGGAACCTTTGGATCAGCCCTCCCGTTTTGGTCTCACATCAACTCCCCAGGCATTTTACGTCCGGCGGTAGCCACTCTCCAGGACGGCCAGCTTTACGCGTGAAGCTGGCGAAGCTGTTGTGTTGCGAACCACAGCAAATTCAAGGCGGCATTGAGATCCCGGTCGATGACCAGCCTACAGGCCAAGCACTCATAGGTGCGGTGTTTGAGCGGCATGCGCTTTTTGACATGCCCACAGCACGAACAGCGTTTGGTCGAAGGGAACCAGCGCGAGGCGATGAAGAGACCGCCCCCGACGTTGGCCACTTTGGTCTTGAGGAACTGCAACAGTTGCCCCATCGCGGCATCGGCCACCGCACGCGAGAGCTTCCGGTTGGCCATCATCCCCAGGATGTTGAGGTCTTCGATGCCGATGGCCCCACAGGTTTGCGCTAGTTCGGTCGTGAACTTGTGCTGCACATCCCGCCGGATGTTGGCGATCTGCTGATGCTTGCGTGCGACCTTGAGTCGTTGCTTCTCGTAATTCTTACTGAACACGGTTCGCCTGGTTTGCGGGTCTTTCGTCTTCTGTTTCTTTGACAGCTTGCGTTGCAGCTTGCCGAGTTTCTTGAGATGGAGCGCTAAAGGCCTTTGGTTCTCAAGCCTGCGCCCATCGCTCACCACAGCAGCTTGCTTTACGCCCACATCTACCCCCACCACTGCTTCGGGCGTTGTGGGGCGCTCCCGTGTGATGTCTCCTTGGATGGAGACGTACCAGTGCCCCGCTTCACAGCAGACCGTCGCCCCCAGGATCTTGACCCGTTCGCACACGACGTGCTTGCGCGTGTTTCGCTTCTTCGTGGGAGTGGTGGCTTTCCCCTTTTCGACGAAGCGCAGTTTTTCGGCGATGTTCACCGTTCCCAGTCTGCGTAAGAGCTTGCCTCGGTCCTTCTTCATTTGGCGCTGATCGAGGATGAAGCGGCCAAGTCCGGGAATCGAGATCCAATGGCTTCCCAAGGTGAATTTATCGTTGGAGAGATAAAACGAGTCGTGCGACTTGCCCTTTTTCTTGTACTGCGGGTAGTTCGCTCGGCCCGCAAAGAAGTTGTCATAGGCGTTTTTGAGGTCATCGAACGCACCCTCCACCACACACTTCGTCACCTGATAGGTCCACGGATACTCCTGCTCCCGGATCTGGTTGAATTGCTTCTTGAGTGCGAGGGCATGTGGCGGTTTGAGCACGCGCTGCTCTTGGGGAACGGTTTTCTGCTCAGCTTTATACACCTGATACTGCTTCTCCCACTGCTCCCGTCCCCAGTTGTAGATAAACCGCCTCGTGCCACAGGCTCGTTTGAGATACTCCACCTGTTCAGGGGTGGGGTTCATCCGGATCTTGTGCGCGGTTTTCATCCTTGAGCGCCTTTTCTCCCGCTTTGCGGGAATTCCAGTTGAGCAGGACTCGACACCCGGCAAGTAGCGATCGTTCGGTGAGCGGCTGGCAGCTTCGGAAGGTTGAGCGCCGTGGTCAGATCGACCTCATGAGAGGAGCGACGCCCAGAAAGCGTTCGTTTGGCTTTGAGCCTGCTTTCTCGGTCCCAGCGCTGCACTGTTTTCACGCTGACATCCACCTGCTTGGCAAACGGTACGACTGCGTACATCTCCTTATTCTCACTTCCTTTCACACACGTTGTCAATACCTGGTATGTATCTCCATAGAGAAGACGCTTGGAACTGTACATTTTTGCACAGGAAGGTCCTTAGAGGGCGTTCATCTCGCTGCTCGTCTCCATCCTTTATTGAAAGATCGACCTTCTCCAGAAGGGTCGACGTTTCGGGCATCGCCTGGAATGAGACCCCATGACGGCATGTGCCAGGAGACGGGAAGGGGGTCATGTCTTGATGAGTGGCTCCCTTTCTGTATTTTTGCATACGTTTGGCTGGCAATTGTTACTATGGGAGAGACGTGAAAAATACGAATAGTTCTCGCTGGAAAAGAAGTTGATGCCCAAAAATACAAAAATTTTGTAAAATGACCATGTGTACTAAAACGGTGCGGGGCCTATATTGAGCTGAACTTTGTGAAGCATCTGACCCCGTTTCGATGCTCATGTGTGCGTTTTTGAAGTGCAAGGAGAAGGCCTTTTGCAACTGAGCATTATCACAGGTAAACCAGTTCCGTGCTCTCGCGGCGGACGGCTACGAGGGAACAATATCACTGGAGACGCACTATGCACACCCTGATGGTGGCACAGAGCAGGCTACACGCGAATCGTTTGCCTCGCTGCTCACACTCTTGCGGCAAGCGGGCGTCTCCTAGCGTTAATGCTTGCGACCTTTCTACAGGCACTCCTTGAAAGAATGAATGGGTACCTTGATGCGACAACCACGCCTACGATACGCCGTTATTGGCGCCGGAGCCGGTATTCTGAATGCTCACCGGCCCGCGCTAGCTCTACCAGAAGTCGATCTTGCCGCCGTTGCCGATGTCAATGCTAGCGTTGGTAGGCAGCGTGCGGAAGAACTGGGGTGCGCCTTTTACGGGGATTACCGCCAGATGCTTGCGGAGACGGGACCGGATGTTGTTGTCATTTTTACTCCCCCCTTTCTTCATGCCTCTATGGCGATCGATTCCCTGCGGGCCGGAAGCCATGTCCTGATCGAGAAGCCTATGGCGGTTCAGGTTTCTGAGGCCGACGCTATGCTTGATGCCGCCAGGCAAAACCAGCGGTTGCTGGGTGTCTTCTTTCAGCATCGGTTTCGCCCAGAGGTCAATGCGGCCCGGCAGCTATTACAGCAACAAGTACTGGGGCAGATCCAGCGTGTTGAGCTCATCGCGACGTGGCCGCGCCCGGATAGCTACTTCAAGCTGGCGTCCTGGCGTGCTACATGGTGGGGCGAAGGGGGTGGTATCCTGACAAACCAGGCATCGCATAACCTCGATGTGCTCTGCTACCTGCTCGGGCAGCCCACACGCGTTGTCGCCTGGACGCGTCGTCTGCTTCATGCTATTGAGACGGAAGATACAGTACAGGCCATGTTAGAGTGGTCGGATGGTGCGTTAGGAATGCTCCATATCAGCACTGCCGAGGCAGACCGCCCCGAACGCCTGAAAATCGTGGGGACACATGGCTCCCTTGAGCTTGGGCCCGGCGAACTTACCGCTCAGATCCTTGATGTAGACATGCGGGATTACCAGGTACATTGTTCCGATCCCTATGAGAGTCCACGGGCACGCCCATATGAGGTGACATGGGAGGAGAGCACTGGTGATCACGTTGCCGTCTACCGCGATTTCCACCAGGCTCTTTTGAATGGAACTGATCTCCGCTCCGATGGCATACACGGGCTAGAGGAATTGGAGTTAGCCAACGCCATCAACTACTCCAGCTATAATCATCGCGAAGTTCTGTTCCCGCTGGACCAGCTCGACTATGCCACTCTGCTCGAAAGCCTGCGCCAGCAGAACAATTAAGCCAGCATTCTTATCAGTATATTCCCAGAGGGATTGCTCCCTCTGAGACTACACTCAAATTATTATATGAGCCATCAAAGCGGGTCAATCTCATCTTTAGACAAGCAGGCTGTATCCCTACATCTTTCCATGATGTTGGTCAAATTCGTACAACTTTACGAATTACTTTAATCTTCCAAACTTTAATCTTCAAATTGTGGACTTGGATAATTAGCTCCATAAGGAGCATCTGGCCTTTCAAATTCTCCCATTAATGCACGCCGCAAAGGCGTCGTTCGCTGCAAAAATTCTTGGGAGTTCTGTAGGCGATCAGAGTTCCTTATCCAGGGTGGACTATAAATATAATGCATGGTATAGCGATCATAGTCCCCATCATGCGCGTAGGTTCGATGCCATAGCGCGTTATGGAATAGCAGTACAGAACCTGCCGGTGCACAAACTACATGGCCGATTGGCACTTCAGTTTCTCCTTTGCGAACAGAGTCAGGCAGGGCTACCATACTTCGGTGACTCCCAGGAATAAACTCCATATTGCCGGTTCGTGGCTTGCTTTGATCAGTTAACAGGTAAGAGGCGCGAAGCTGAATTAGCGGGATGGGGGAACCTAGCTTATCAAAGTTATATGCACTTGAACCATCCTGGTGCCATCCTCCCATCTTGCCGTGTGTAGGCTGCATGGTATTCCATCCAGATTGTAAAATAAAACGATCTCCATAGATGCCTCGAACCTTTGGTAACACCGCCGGGTGATCGATTAATTTTTCTAAAGCAGCCTCTACTTCATATCCACGTCCAACCTGGCCCCAACCTTTGGTACCTGCTGCAGCGTGTATTCGCTTCGATGCTGCAAGGCATTCAGCGACCTCATCTTCCGACAGAACATTCGGAATAATAAAATAGCCCCAAGATTCGAAAATGAAGCTGTCAAGATCGGTAAAACGACCTGGCTCTACAATAGGACTCAACATCGACAAGCACTCCTTTTGTACAAGAAAACAACGAGGTAGCTGCGAAGAACTCGCAGCGTACCTCTCTCTGTTTACGTACTTTTCATCTCGTGATCGCACTACTTGGACATTATTCTTACCTGGCTGGTGGTAAATGATTGGCTTCGCGGGTCAGTTGGAAAAACTGGTCTCCGCGGACTACCGAGTATTTATTGTCAAGATGCTGAGCTATATAGACTGCATCAGTTGCTGTTGTATTCCAGGCAATCAAGGACACAGAGATAAACAACGGGGACTTCCCGTCCCAATTCGCAGCTTGTTGCTGAATAGCGTTTACCACAGCATCATCACTACTAGCATTCAACTGAGTAGAGACTGGCAGGTTTCCATTGACAACGGAGGCTGTGCTCTGGTTGGAAATGTTGTAGAACACGCCGTTCAGCTTCATTTGTGCATAGGCCTGACCAACCGATGCAGGCATCGTCGAGCTTGTATCCAGGGCATAGATGATATCTGTACCCATAGCACGCAAGTACTTATTCGACTGTTGCAGGTAGGTAGGCAGGTTGTCCTGCGGCCACTGCGATGGATAGAAATATCCCGCGCCTGAAGGTGCTGCAACGAGCAGATCGTTGGAAGTCGCAGTACGCTGGTAATAATTCAAGAAGAATGGTGCGGCATCAATCAGCAAAGGATTAATCGACCAGTTTAACGGCACCTTTCCTCTACCTGGATCATCCCAAAGGACGCGCATGTAATGTTCGTCGTACTGGAGATTGTCGCCATCACTTACGACAAAGGTGACATAGACCTTGTTTTGCAGTGGTGGAGCAGCGATGGGTTTGATCTTGAGCGAAGGAGCAGGGACGCCAGACCAGACAGTCAAGTTAGAGAACCAGTCTGCGGCCAGGACATATACTCCATGTTGAGATGCCATCTTTACCCCGGCAGGCTCATCATCAAACCACCCCAGGTAAGGTGTTCCGGGCTTGACCGCGGCCAGAATTTTGTTGAACAGCGCGATCTGGTTCGGGTCCATAGAAGCGGTTAACCAGAAGACAAACGCGTGGTTGGCTACTGCATAATCTCTGAGATAGCCAAACGGGACCTGCTGATCCGACGAAGCAGCCGGGGCAACTTTGGATGCAGACACCAGGAACTGGTTCCACATATCAACTGAGACAGTTAGCTGTTTCGTACCGGCAGGCGGAACAAAGCGGTACACAAAATAGCTTTTGCCATCAGCGAAACGATGTGCATTGGTCTGGCTGAGATCGCACGATGAGTTCCCATGGTCGAAAATGTATTGCTCCTCTTGCTGGCTGCATCCGGTAAACTGTGCGATGACGTTCCCATCTGCATTCGCCGTCACTTGATGGACGGATGGACCCCAACCATCATTGGGGAAAGCGTCCTGGAAACGTAGATAGACCGCGTCTCCGCCAAGGAAATTTGAGAGGTCTATAGTATACGTCTGGCGGTTTGATCCATCGGTAAGCTGCTTACTCTCTTGTAAAACCGTCTGAAAATCTTTCCAGTTGTCTGGCGGTACTTGAATATTGGTAGTGGGCCTTAACCCGATCAGCATGCGGTGAGTCGTCTGCGGCCAGAGATTCTGGAATTCCCAGGTATATGCATCGAGTGCACTGGAAAAATTTCCGCGCAAATCATCTAAAACAGGCATATGATATGGCGCTGCAGTGAGCGTTTGTGCCAGGGTTGGGCTCACCACCATACCATCTTTGAGACCTGCTAACGTAGTCGCGACATCTATTGAATCCAGCAGGTTAGGATCATAGATGATGATGCCTTTGGCTTCATGATAGTACTTATTCACGATTTCCCAGGGATCCTGGTGTACTTGATAGGGAATATGCGAATCATTTAACCAAGTATACGAGCCTTCATCATGAGTGTGCTCGATCAAATATATTCTTGGTTGTGTCCGATTGGCAATTCCTTCCAATGTAGACAGCATCAGGCTAACATCGCCTGGTCCATTTTCCAGGTCAATCACATCCAGGTGATGAGGAGCTGGGAACCTGGGCAGTGCCTGGTTATCCGGCCATTGAACCCCACTCGCATTCACAGAACTCGATGAACTGGACGCTGCATGCGCAGAGGGGATGTTGCTTATACCTGTAAATCCGAAACAAACGGAGAACAGAGTTGCAATAAGTAAACTAAAAGACAGCCGTCTAAGGAGAACAGTTTTCACCATAAGGGTCCTTCCTTATTCATTAAATCTAAAACCTACGGGGAACGCTTATCTTCGACTTTTGTGCGGATTACCAGTCTTGCCATCATCCTGATCGCAATCAAGCACAACAATTATCCTGGATTGTCTTTAGTTTTCTTAATAACCGTGATAACTGCTCCTTTCAACCAGCAAAGGTATAAACAACTAAATACAAATATTTCATCTTAACTATACAAAATGATAATCAGCAAAAATGAATTTGTCAACACATATTTTTTGGCAATAACGCCATATATGATATTAGCAGTTATTTTGCACCTCGAAAGGAGGAGAGGTAAAATCCCATTGAGAGAAACCTCATGCGCCGCAAACACATGAGGTTTCTCAATGGGATTTTACCTCTTGACATGCCAGGGCAAATATATTATAGATAAATATGTATATACGAATTTGCCCTTGTGTATACAACAGGGGGTACAGCGTTCCTTTCTTGAAAAGAGCATCTCATGATGACGTGCGGTTGTTCTATTTCTAGCTTTTACTGGGGGAGAAGAGACTTCAATGAAGAAAAGAAATTGGTCACTTCCTTTCAAATGCATCACAAGTATATTTGTACTCTTCCTGGTTGTACCGTCACTCGCAGCGTGTGGTTGCGTAATCTTATTCCTGGCCGGTTTGCAAGGTATTCCTTCCGAATTATATGAAGCGGGGAGAGTTGATGGCGCTTCAAGCTGGAATGTGATACGCCATGTCACTATCCCGCTCATGCGACCAATGATTGTCTTTACACTTGTAACCGGCATTATCGGCGGCTTCCAAATTTTTGAGGCTGTCTATCTCATTAGTCGGGGGACCGTTGAATCAAACCAATGTAATGCTTGTGCAGATTTACAACGGCTTCTTCGCTAAATAATTCAGCTATAGTCTGGCCAAATTGCCATATTCGTATATAAGATATGTGCGTAATTTGCCATTGTTTTTACACTACTTATACCACTTATATGAGATTCTTTCGTGTTGTCGGATGGGAAGCTAGAATGATAAAATTTGTATAGTTGTTTTGGTTAATTTAGCGATGAAAGGCTTGACTTTTTGTGGCACAAAACAGCTATTATGGATACTACAAAAGTAAAATATTTTAGCAAGTAAGTTATTAATTTTATAAGGATGCTCAGACTGTGCAAGAATCTAAAAAAAGCCCCCATTCACAGGCGCTGTATTCTCAGATTTTGAACGAAATTCGGGAACACATCCTCTCTGGAGATTTAGCGGTAGGAACTCGTTTACCTCCTGAAGCTGAAATTGCGCAACAGCACCAGACCAGCCGAGGAACAGTACGTCAAGCACTCAGCATACTGGTAACCGAAGGGTTACTCGAACGTATTCAGGGAAGTGGCACATTTGTGCGCAAATTGCCATCAAAGCAGGAAGGTAAACAGCAACAGCCGCCTGCTAAGAAAAATGTCGGCTTAATATTAAGCCAGGCAGGCGATGAATTAAATATGGATATTCTGCTTGGCGTAGAACAAGTTGTAAAGCCAAGAGGCTATCAACTGAGCTTTGCTTATGCAGAGGAAGATCCACAGGCATTAGCCTTTGATATTGCACGCTTACGCGCTAATACGGTAGGATTAATTATTTTTCCTATCAGTAATAGTTCCCATGATTCCTCTATCGAACAACTCAAAACTGACAGCTTCCCGTTTGTACTGGTTGACCGCTATATTCCTGAGATAGATTGTGACTACGTCGTATCGGATAATATTGGTGGAGGATATAGAGGTACTGAACATTTACTCATTCTAGGCCACACACGGATTGGTTTCGTGTGTTCTAGTCGAGGGGGTTTGCTGACAACATCTGTACGAGATCGCTGGGAGGGCTATCGTAAAGCCCTAAAAGAGTATAATCAAGTATATGATGAATCTCTTGTGTACCACAATGCCCCAACACCGGCTCCGGATCCTCCAAATGTCTACGACGATATCATGACGAGCGCAGATCGCCCAAGTGCTTTCTTAGCTGTCAATGATGCAGTCGCATTGGGATTACTTCAGGCAGCACAACGGCATCGCATACGGGTTCCCGAAGATGTTGCTCTAGTCGGTTTTGACGATGTGAGCTATGCAGCACATCTCAGTGTGCCACTAACGACTATTGCCCAACAACGTAAAGAACTGGGGGGACGTGCCGGGACATTACTTATCAATCGTATCGAGGGTCAGGTTGTAGGAACACCGAAACACATTCAGCTGCCTACAAACTTAATTATTCGACAATCATGCGGTGCTCGTTTACGCATCTCCAGTTCTTCATTTGATGGGCGAGAGTGAAGCAAAATATCATATAGCTGAGAAGCCATTCTACAAGCTTTGATACGTAGAACGGCTTCTCCGTCTATTCAAAAATCATGTTACTACCGCCTGCAACGACTTTAACAACTTGATTCTGTTGCCTGTGGAGCAATATGTATCAGCAATGTCAGAATTTCGAATGGCTTGAACTCCAGTTCAACAGCGTTTTGCTGGTGCTCTAGCCTTGTTTCGGGTTCTTCGAGAAGATTCGCCAGCCAGGCGTTCTCACATTCTTTATGCAGGGTGAACGTCGTTCGCGTGGAAATACCAGATGTCTCGTACAGACGGATAACAATCGCATCGCTATCCTCTGCTTTTTTCACGGCTTCAATGACGATATTTTCCGCATTGACACTTGCAAAAGTTGTACCGGTTGTGGAAGGATCGCCAGCCGGCTCTCCTTGCACAGAGAAAAGTGGCACATTGAGTTCATAGCCTGCGTGCATAACTGCTCCATTGATGTGGTCCCCCGCATGAGGATAGAGCGCATACGTAAACTCATGTTGCGCGCGGTCCGCCTGTGGATCTGGATAACCAGGACTACGCAAAAGATGCAGATCTAACACATTCTCCTGGACCTTGTGGCCGTACTTACAATCGTTAAGCAGAGCAACGCCATAATCTGGTTGAGAGAGATCAACCCACTTGTGCGCACAGATTTCATAGCGAGCCATATCCCAGGAGGTATTATGATGTGTCGGTCGTTGAAGGACACCGAATTGAATATCACAGGTAACCTGCTGTGAGCGTATCGCGACGGGAAAACTTGTGCGTAACATCTTGCCGCTTTCACGCCAGTCAATATTCGTAACGAAATCGATACGACGGCTATTCGTAGTCAAGATGATAGATTGCCGGAGGAATGATTCTCCATAACGATAGGTCTGTTCCACCGTTGCCAGCGGACCATCAATACGGGCGGTCTGTGCTTCCAGCGTGAAATACTGCGGTGGCCGCTCATCATAGGCGATGGAAAAATCCCAGGCATCGCCGTCGTCATCGTAAACCGCTAGTTTGTTGCCACGATGACCAGGTGCCAGAACGTCGCGCAGATGTTCTTTATCAAAGATAGACGCAATCGAACCATCGGACGCGAAGTGTACAGATACGTACTCGTTCTCCAGCACTCCTTCTGTTGCGACAAGACGCATATTATCCGGCAGCACCTCAGATGAAGCTGTTGGCAGCACAGCATAGCCCAGCGGGGGAACCGTAACGTAGTGCCAGTGATCATGAATACGCAACCATTCACTACGTTGCCAGGACAGCGTGTTAAACACGGTAACTGGACGTTCAACTTTGGCTTGCTGTGGTAAATGAATGAACGCAGCCTGTGCAGCACCTAACAAATCCTGTACCTGCGCAAAAAGTTGCTGATAGCGGGTTAACGATTCATCGTAGACACGCGTAATGGAAGAGCCAGGCAAAATGTCATGAAACTGATACAGGAGTACTTCTTTCCAGATAGCCTCGATCTCGCTGGTCGGATAGGTATAGCGAGTCCCGGCCTCTGCCCGGGCAATCGTCGCCACAAACTCAAGATCACGGAGAGCTAACTCGATTTTGCGATTAAAACGTTTGTTTCTTGCCTGCGTCGTATATGTTCCCTGGTGTTTTTCCAGGTAGAGTTCGCCAACCCATGTTTTGTACTCACTCGTATCTTGTGTGATACGCGCAAAGAATGACTCCATCGTCTCCTGCTTGACCGGTGCCAGCCCTGCGAGGTCTTTCTCACGTTTCAGGCGTTCCAGGTGTTCAATACCAGGACCCCCACCGCCATCGCCAATACCAAAGAGCAACGCACAGTGTTCCGAGACGGCCTTATCAGCAAAATTCTTCTCGCTGGCACTCACAGCCCGAGGAGCAGCGGAACTATTATAGGTTCCCTCTGGCGGCATGTGTGCCAGTACGGTCGACCCATCGAGTCCTTGCCAGAGAAAGGTATGGTGGGGGAACGTATTCACACTATTCCAAGAAAGTTTGATCGTGAGAAAATAATCGACGCCTGCCTTTTTGAGAATCTGAGGTAAAGCAGCCGTATACCCAAAGACATCTGGCAACCAGAGCATACGCGGATCAGTACCAAACTCCTGACGGTAAAAGCGCTTACCATAGAGGACCTGCCGTACCAGCGCCTCGCCACCGGAAAGGTTCGTATCAGGTTCAACCCACATTGCTCCCTGTGTCTCCCAGCGACCCTCGTGGACACGAGCGTGGATCTTGGCGTAGAGCGAGGGGTAGTAATCTTTCATCCACTGATAGAGTTGTGGTTGACTGGCACCAAAGATATAATCGGGGTAACGCTCCATATTCGCCAGCACCGTCGAGAAACTGCGCGCTCCCTTACGAATGGTCTCACGAATAGGCCAGAGCCAGGCCAGATCGATATGCGCGTGTCCGATCGCACTGATATTGAGCGAAGGCGTGCCTCCGCTTTTGGCCAGCTCAGAGGCAAGCAGAGCACGTGCGTTACGCACATCAGTGGGACTATATTCGATCAGAGAGAGCATAGCTTTATGCAATGCAGCCAGGATACGCTGAAAACGCGCTGTCTCTGGCGAAAGCTGCGTCATTAATTCATGCAAAACAGCGAAATCGTAGTACAGCTGCTCCATCTGCTCGTCATACAATGCGATATGCGCCTCTTTAATGGTGCCGCTGTCCTGGTACTTGCCGAAGAGATCATTACACCCGGCCTCTACCCAGAGATCGATGTTCTCTTCTCCCTGCGTGCTTTGGAACAATGGCACCACGCGTTTACCTGGACGTCCCAATGATTTATCAAAATCTGAGCTCACCGTGGTAAGGCCCAGAACAGGGCATCCATTACTGTCTACTACATATGCCTCGCCACTGAGATCAAGCAGGAGTACGACGCTCTGCTTCCTGTCCTGTCTGGGAACAGTTCCTGTGAAATGGAACCACGCGCAATCCCAGAGTTTCCCCCAACTCTGTCCTATGGTCAGGGTAACATATCGTCCAGTCTGACGTTCCGCGAAAGGCACAGGTTCAGGCGTAATCCAGCCCTCAATATGCAAATCCGCTACTGGCGAATAGATAGCGCGTTCAATTTTTTGCAGTGTGCGCGTAAGTTCATGCTGAGTAGCAAAATGATGATATGGCAAAATATCTCCATACTTTCTTGTATGCTCGATACGTTCTTGCATACTCATAGGGAAAACGCTCGTGTATGTATTATCGCTGTATCATCTGTAAAACAACAGAAACGAAAAGATTTATAGAACACAGTATCCGGGTCGCTTTTTATTGATAAACTACAGGCGCGAACCAGGCACGAGCATAGCATGACGCAAGCGCCATGTCCCCTTCTCTTCAGAAATGTCTATACAAATATTAGTAGGTACTTTTCAAATTTGTCAAGTCATATTTATCTGTACAAATTTGTTTACGCGCCAGAGCCTGGATAGAGTGATGAAATCAGGGCACACGAAAGACTTGTAGCGTATAATCTTCATACCCATAACGGCATAGCGAGAGACAGGTTTTATTGCTCAAAATCCCATAGTTCAGTGGAGTAATCAGCGCCAGATAACGGCTATCAGGTGACCAGGCCAGTTGATCTGGATTTTTCGGCGCGCTATAGGTAAACAGCGCTTGACCACTGGAAGCATCCCAGAATTGAACAACCGAACGGCTACCATTGTCCCCTTGCGCCGGTTCACTGGAGCCGGCAATATAATTTCCTGCGGCCAGGTATTTCCCATCCGGTGACCAGGTTACGTAAAGCGGCTGTCCACTGACATGCTCACAGGTAAAAAGACGCCGACCGCCCTGAAGGGACCAGACATCAATCGCTGAGCCTATGTTATTGACGACACCAAAGGCCATACGCGTACCATCGGGAGACCATGTGATGCGCCTGTCTTTCCCATTTTGAGCGGTTACACCGACATCTGCGTTGGTTTGCAAACGCACCCGACCGGTACGCGCATTCCATACTCCCAGCAAGCTTTTGCCTGTCTTCCCACTGGCAGCAAAGACAATAGCGTTCCCATCAGGCGACCAGCCAAGCACAGAGCATGGTCCGGAACTGGCAGAGGCATCGTAGCGCCAGAGAAGGTGAGCATCAGCCGCACCCCAGACGTGTACTGAACCATCCTGACATGCTGACGCGATGAACGCTCCATTCGGTGACCAGGTAATATCATTTACTCGCGCAATCTCCTGTCCCTCTAGTGAGGTAGGATACTGCGAAAGCATGGTGCCATGCTGTACGTCCCAGACCTGTACGATGCCTGGCTGATGAGCAGCATTGGTGGTGTCCGGCGATAGGCTAAAGGCAATACGAGTGCCATCAGGAGAGAGCGCTACACGACGTTCTGGAAATGATGTATAGCGATGCGTCCAAACGTTCTGTCCGCTCTCCACTTCCTGCACCAGGAGTGCTGCACCTCCAACATATGCAACAGTCGTACCACGCTTCGACCATGATGTCGCCCATGTGGATGTATAGTCATAACCAGGCCATATTTTCTGTTGCCAGCGCCGTTGTCCATTTTCCACATTCACAACGAACAACCCACGGTTGCTGGCATAGGCGATATGTAAGCTATCTGACAACCACGAGAAATCGAGTCCGTCCCAATTGATACTACGCAGCAGGTGGTTACTCGTGGGCTTCCCCTGGCTCCTTATCTGTGGCAATAGATTGAAGCCACAACTGGCGCTGGCGAGAGCCACCCCCGATATGACTCCCCCAAGGAGTAAGCTTCGTCTTGAGAAGCCTTTTTGTGCAAAAGAAAGGACTTCTCTCTCTTTGGGCTGACTACGAAGTATCTGTTCATCCATGAGTGAAGATGAGCTATTCTGAACACCCGGAACGTATAGCCGCTGTAATCGCTCTTTCGTGTGGTCTCTCATAGGGTAATGACCTCCCTGTCAGGAAATTTCTGTCATTAGTATACCAAATTGAAGGTAAATGTACGAGATAACAACATATTTAGGTATGTATCAATTATTGCTATTGACAAACCAATCAAAGTTTTATTAATATAATTTGTATAGATGATTGCTAACAAATTAGTCTCTTGTTGCTTGCTAATTTGATCATCTTTCATTTTCAGTAGTGGTGAGCAGGAGTTGGCAGGAAAGACGATAGGCAATGTATCTTCTCGTATGCTGTCAGCATATTGAAAACTGCTCGCTTTATAACGTGAGAAGGAAGGTAGCGGATATCAATAAAACAACTCATCACTGCACATAGCGGTTATTACCTGGTAAAGGTGTTCCATCCAAGCATTTCATTTCGATGCACGCTCTCTCTAGCAACAAACGCTGACAATGTATGTCAGAGGTATGCCCTTGTGTCCATGTATCTATGTGTATACATACTGGCAGAGTTCTTATTTATCATCTGATGATGCAACTCTCGTCCAGTCGACTATCGCCACCAATCTCTGCAGATTGGAATGGGAAAGGGGTATTTTTTATGACTGAGCGACCCATCAACAACAACGAATTATCCATGACCCGACGACAGGCGCTGCAGCTTGCACTCGTGACTGGGGGAAGTATCGTTGGCGGCAGCTTCTTGACTGCCTGTAACGATAGCACAAGTCCTGGCAGTGGTCAGCAAACAGCGTCGATCACGCCGACCCCACGCAACCAGACACTTGTTGTCGACCAATCAGCACAATTTGCTGTCTTCGATAGTTTCAACCCATTTATTCCCAATGGGCAGGAATACGAAACTGGCTTTGGTCAGATCTGCAAAGAATTCCTTTTTTACTACAATCTCATTACCGGTGAAACCAAACCCTGGCTCGCCAAAGGCTGGGAATATAACCCAGACCACACGCAACTCACGCTCAAGCTGAATCCCAAAGCACACTGGAATGACGGTACCCCATTCACGGCCAAAGACGTCGTATTTACACTGCAAATGCTGTTACAGAACGACGCGTTGATTGGATCGTCCAGCTATACACCATTCGTGAAACAGGCTAAAGCGTCGGATGATCAGACAGTGGTGATCGATTTGAAGATTGCCAATCCCCGTTTTCATTACAACTTTATTTGTGGGATCGTCAATGGGCAGGAAATTGTGCCTGAGCACATCTGGTCCAAACAGAATCCGCTAACCTTTAAGGCCAGCCCGCCAGTCTGGACTGGTCCATACAAACTGGATCGCACAATCCCTTCCCAATTCATGTATATCTGGAAAAAAGACCCCAATTACTGGAACAAGGACGAGCTTGATCCCAAGCCTGAATATGTCGTCTATCGTACCACTCCAAGTACAGACTCCGAGGTTGAACAATTCAAACGCGGCCAGGTTGATGTGCCAGCTTTCGACTATCAGCACGCGGTTGCGATCAAAAATCAATACTCAAATATTGCCATCGAACAGAAGTTCCGCGATCCCTGTCCACGAGCCATTGCCATTAACTGTGACCCATCCAAGGGCTTACTGGCCGATCCACGTATGCACTGGGCTATTTCATACCTGATAGATCGCAAGATGCTTGGTAGTACTGTCTGGTCTGTTCCTACACCGCCCGCACAGTTCCCTTGGGCCGACTACCCCTCCAATGAGAAGTGGTCGGATCAGAGCATTGCCGCAAAGTATCAATTGACGTATGATCCCAAAAAGGCGGCAGCCCTCCTGGATGAAATGGGAGCGAAACTCAATAGCAGTGGAAAACGCACGTACAATGGTCAACCACTGCAATACGAGATTATGACACCATCAAAGATTGGTGACCCTGAATACATCTATGGACAGAAGCTGGCCGATGAACTCAACAAGATCGGTATCGGTGCCAATGTCAGATACTACGACGGTACGGTCTGGACCAACAAGTTCAATAATGGACAATTCGATATCACAACGTACTATATCTGTGGCGAGGTATTCGATCCTGGGCAGTTATATAGCGGTTACGAGATCAGTAAAACCAAGCCAATCAACCAGGATGCAAGCGTTGGTGGCAATATTCAGCGTGTGAAATACACAGATCTCGATAGTCTGGCAACGCAACTGGACCACACCGATCCCGGTAGCTCTGCGAATATGGCCTTGTTCAATCAGGCACTAGAGACGTATTACAAAGACATGCCGATCATTCCGGTTACGCAAACAACGTATCCCACCATTTTTAATACGTCATATTGGACGAACTGGCCAACGGATGACAATCTCTACCAGGTACCATCCAACTGGTGGGGTCAGTTCTTATTCGTCGTTGGAAGCCTTAAGCCCACTGGCAAAGCATAAGCTTCATCCAGCATCCTCATTCCTTCATTCAGCAAGCAGACTGGCCAGAGCTGGTTTCTGTCCAGCCTGTTCTGATCCTAGAAAAAGGAGCATTGTATGATCAAAGGCATGTCACGTGAGCTTTCACCGGGCAAACAAAATATCTTCTCATCTCTGCGCACATGGCTGGCTGCTCACCCCCTGATAGCGTATGCTATCCGCCGTTTTGGTGCCTATATCCTGACGCTGTGGGGATCGCTCACCGTCACCTTTTTTTTCTTTCACCTCATTCCAGGTAATCCGATTGCTTCTTATGTTCAAAGCCTGCAATCGCGTCAGGGCTATAACGCCCACGCCAGTCAGAACGTTGTACAGTACTATAACAAGATATTTGGACTCGAAGGCAATCTGTTCCAGCAATATCTCCACTACATGTACCAGTTAATCGTTAAACACGACCTGGGACCTTCGTTGATCAGTTTTCCAAACTCCTCGCAGGATATCATTGCGCGCTCTCTCCCCTGGACGATCGGCCTGTTAGGACTTTCAACCATCATTTCCTGGGTTCTCGGGCTCGCTCTTGGCGCACTCATTGGTTGGAAACGCGACAAGCATGTATCGGAATGGTTAACCAACCTGTGTATCGGGCTCTCACATATCCCCTATTATTTTGTCGCGTTGATCCTCATCTTCTTCATCGCGTATCGGCTCAACTGGTTTCCTCCGGCATCAGCCTACGATCCCAACTATACAGCAGGGCTCAACTGGGATTTTATCCTGAGTGTTATCAACCATGGCACACTGCCCGCGCTATCTATTGTGCTCATCAGTGTGTGTAGCTGGATGCTCTCAACACGGATGCTGATGATTACCATTGTGGGAGAAGATTACCTGACATTCGCGGAAGCTAAAGGTCTCAAGCCGCGCAGTATCCTGAACCGGTATGCCCTGCGCAACTGTTATCTTCCCCAAATTACCGGCCTGGGTATCACATTGGGAGCTATCTTCAATGGCAATGTGCTCGTGGAACAGTTGTTTGCCTATCCAGGCGTGGGCAACCTTTTCGTCACTGCCATTCAACAACTTGACTTCAACACAATTCAAGGTATTGTTGCCATGGCCATCTTCGGTGTCCTTACTGCCAACTTGATTCTTGATTTGTTTCTGCCAATGTTCGATCCACGAGTCAAATATTACTAAGAACACGGTGAAGAAGGAAGGTCCAATGCGGAGATTTTTACTTGCGCTCTGGGGATTATGGACATCCAGCCGCAAAGTTCAGGTTGGTATTCTGATCCTGTTTTTTTTTATTTTGCTGGCCATGTTTCACCCGCTTATTAGCGCTATCATTGGGCATGGACAGGACCCGCTTGCTATCTCGGTTAATCCTCCCTGGGAGCTACCGAACGCGCAACACTGGTTGGGGACCGATCGTTATGGACGTGATATTCTGGCGATGACGGCAACGGCTCTGTCAGCTTCGCTCGAAGTCGGAGTGGTCGCAGGCGTGCTCTCAACCTTGTTCGGGGTAGTGGTCGCCTTTATTGCAGGATATAAAGGCGGCAAGGTCGATAGCGTGCTCTCGACCATCACCGATGTATTTCTGGTTGTGCCGAGTTTCCCGCTGCTGATCACGCTCTCTGCCTATTCGAGGGAGGTGAGCTTGTTTTCTATCGCGACTATCCTGTCCGTATTTAGCTGGCCATTCGCTGCTCGGACAATTCGCTCACAAGTATTGAGCCTGCGTAGCCGTCCCTACGTTGAACTGGCAAAAGTGGCAAAGTTAAATGATTACGAAATCATCTTCCTGGAACTGCTGCCTAACCTCTTACCATTTATTGGTGTCGGCTTTGCTTCCGCCTCGCTGGGCGCGATTTTTGCCCTGGTCGGCCTTGAGGTTATTGGACTGGGACCTGGTAACACACTGGATCTTGGACTCATGCTTAATTGGTCCCAGGATTGGGGCGCGTTAAGCCTGGGTGCCTGGCCGATCTTCGTCGCACCCGTGGTCGTGTTGGCACTGCTGTTCTTCGCTGTCAATCTGATCAACATCGGGCTTGAAGAGGTCTACAATCCCAGACTGCGCAAAACAGCAGGAGCATAAGCAGGGAGGCACAGTAATGGTAAAATCAAACAATGCATCGCACATGACGAAGACAGCGGGAAAGAGCACGGATGAATCGCTCCTGCTCACTATTGAAGATCTCAAAGTGTATTATGATACTGTCAGCGGGGTCTCGAAAGCCGTAGATAGCGTCAGCCTGCGTATCAAGCGTGGTGAAATCCTGGGCATTGCCGGGGAGTCCGGCTGCGGCAAAAGCACCCTGACAACCGCGCTACTGCGGCTTACACAGCGACCAGGGTATATTGCTGGAGGAGCCATCCACTTCTATCCGCAAGAAAAGGGCCCAATCGACCTGCTCACAGTGAGTGGCGAACAGCTACGCGCAATCCGCTGGCGCAATCTATCGTACCTGCCACAGGGCTCGATGAACTCACTTAACCCGGTGCTACGCATCGCTGACCAATTTTGTGACGCGATCCTTGAGCACAGCCAGATGAGCAGGCGCGAAGCTCTGAACATAGTATCTGATCTGCTCCAGCAAGTCGGCCTTGAGCCTCACGTCGCACGGATGTACCCACACGAGTTGTCAGGAGGAATGAAGCAGCGCGTCACGATAGCCATGGCTATCGCGCTTCGTCCCGACCTGGTAATTGCGGACGAGCCAACTACAGCACTCGATGTTCATAATCAACGTATTATTATCCAGATGCTCAGCGAGTTGCGCGATAAGCTTAGGATGACCATTATTCTGGTCACACACGACATGGCTGTACATGCTGAACTGGCGGATCGCATCGCCGTCATGTACGCGGGCACGCTTGTTGAGGTAGGCGACGTACGTCAGATATTTAAGGCACCCAAGCATCCCTATACGCAGGGATTAATCAACTCAATTCCGCAAATTGGTGGGCAGAGAGTCCGCATGGAGGGTATTCGCGGAAACACGCCCAGCCCCAGAAACTGGCCAGCAGGATGCCGCTTCCATACACGTTGCACACACGTGATGCCAGAATGTCGTGAAAAAGTTCCACAACTCCTCACGATAGCCAATGAGCAAGACGCTCAGAGCAAACAACCGACGCTCGTTGCCTGTCACCTGTATACACAATTTGGAGCGGGAGGTACTCATGACAACTAGCTCTTGTAACATCGAAGTGCAAAACATCACACAGGTTTTTCGTGGACCCGCAGCACGCAGTGCTGGTGGCAAGTTTACGGCGGTGGACGATGTCTCATTCAACCTGACGTCTGATCCACCCGGCATAACCAGTCTTGTAGGGCAGAGTGGCAGCGGTAAGAGCACGATTGCACGCATTATCCTTGGGCTGCAAAAACCGACGCAGGGCAGCGTGACATATCGAGGGAAAGATATCTATAGGCTTTCACGCCAGGAATACGATGTCTATCGGCGAGAAGTTCAACCAGTATTTCAGGATCCCTACGGCATTTTCAATCCGTTCTACCGCGTCGATCGTGTCTTTTGGACGGCCATCAAAAAGTTTCAACTTGCCTCGACACGCCAACAAGGATTAGCACGCATCGAGGAATCGCTCCACGCGGTGGATCTACGACCAGAGGATGTATTGAATCGCTACCCTCATCAGATCAGCGGTGGACAGCGCCAGCGCATCATGCTTGCGCGTGTTCACCTCCTCCAACCAAAGTTCATTATTGCCGATGAACCAATATCAATGCTTGATGCCGCCGTACGTGTACTCTTCCTGAACATCTTGCTCGACTTCCAGCAAAAATATTGTATGTCCACGCTCTTCATTACCCACGATCTCTCAACCGCGTACTATGTCGGAGGCAACATCCTTGTGATGTCACAAGGACAGATCGTCGAACGCGGAAATGTCGACGATGTCTTAACGCATCCAACCCATGCCTACACTCAGATGTTACTCTCCTCCATACCGGTCCCCGATCCTGATGCCAGATGGCAAGAGAAAGCAGACGTCGCACTAGTGGAGGATGCGCCATCAGCCGTTGAATTGCCTGATATCGAAGTGCTGGGCTAAGCAGCATTATCCGCCATTTTGATGATGAGACTGGAAAGCATGAGCAACTGGGCAAACGAACCCCGAAAAGCTGCGTTCAACGAAACAGAGATCAGCCACAGTGAGGTTCATGTGGCATCTTTTAATACGCTTTGCCGCTCAGATATTCCCCTCATCATCAAAATGGCGGGTGAGCCTACAATTATGGTCGTGACGACTCCCCACGGCTCAAGCTGGGGGCTTCTCAGGAGGCTTGCGCTTCCTGATGGCTCCGTCCGAGCCAAAGCTGTTTGATGTTGATTGCAGCGTTGTGGTCCCTATCCAACTCACATCCACACTCGCAAGAGTGCCAACGCTCTGAGAGTTCTTTCTTGCGAACGGTGCCACAACTGCTGCATATCTGGCTGGTATACTTCGGATCAACCAACACGATCTGTACCGTACCAGCGTTTACAGCTTTGTACTCGCAGAAGGCTATGAAGGTTGCCCAACCAGCATCTAAAATGGACTTGTTCAAGCCAGATTTCGCACTGGCTCCATTGTGAAGGTATTGCCCTGTCTCTGCGTCTTGCTTGGGTTTCGCATGTTTGGAGAGGCTGGCAGGCGCGATATCTTCAAACACGATGGTTTCGTAGGTGCTTACCAGACGGTGTGACCATTGGTGAAGGTAGTCATTGCGCTGATTGCGCACCTTCCTGTGAAGCGTAGCGACACGCTCAACCGCCCTCTTACGTCGCTTAGACCCCTCTTTTTTCTGGACAAGGCTTGCTGTGCTTTAGCAAGCTTCTTCTCAGCACGTCGGTAGTGTTTAGGGTTCTCAATCATATCGCCAGTAGAGAGCGTTGCCAACTTGGAGACACCCAGATCGATACCAATTGCCTCATCGGTGTAGGGTGTGCGCGCTACGCTCTCCACTTCACAAGCAAGGCAGACGTACCAGCAGTTGCCCTCTGAGTGAGCTTGCAGCATTGGTTTCTTCTCCGAAGGTACAGGCTCAACGGCGAGAGATGGCTCGATGGGAAGTGGTTGTTCAACCACCAGAGCTTTGGCGAATTCGGTGGTACGCGCGTCTTCCGGGGAAAGCTTCTGCCCCATCTCCAGGCGCAGGTTCCATACCCACTGCGCCAGGATCTGGGCAAACTCCTGGCCGCACTGGGTATGAGAGTACCACCGATCTGCGTTCTGTTCGACATCCTCATCCGCGAGCACCGTCTCAAACGATCCGCGATGCAGGTAGAGGTCAAGCACATCCGAGGCAGGAAACGCCGGAGAGGGAAGTGTGCTGACAAACAGTTCGTAGACGATACCGTCTCGCTCCACCCCGACGTCGGCGGGTGAGGAGGTGACGGCATGGGTAGCGATCACCAGGCGCACCTCGGGGCCAGTTGGCGTCAAGGGGACGGACACACAATCGTAGAGGGTCCGCGTCATCCCACTTTCTGGATGGGTACACACGTGATCCGAAGCGCTGGCAAGCGTCTGCTTGACCATTTCCAGATCGAGCAGGTGGTAAGCACGACTTCTGACGATCACGCCAAGTCCAGCCGTGAGAACATCGGTGAGCGGAGCGGCGTCGCCATAGAGGCCATCCAGACGAAGCAGCACCGAAGCAGTGGAAAGCCCAAATTTTGTCGCGTAGTTCTTGATCACCCCTATCGCTTGTCGCAACTCACCACGATAATCCCCGTTGCCAGGCCCACCAAACGTGCCGAGAAATTGCTGCGTATGCGCCTGAAGCACAACAGTTCTGGTACGGACGACTTCTCCCCGCTTGCGTCCTTGATACACTGGGGCACACACCTGATCGAAACGCCGATGAGGAGCAGGCAACGCGTCCGTTTGCGGCAGTGCTCGTTGACGAGCCGCTTGTCGGGTTCCATCCACATCGAGGACCAGCCACCGCGCACCTGTCCGGTCGAACAGGCCACCAGGGGAAGAAAAGGGGTTGCGCGCAAGCACATCCTCTTGAAAGCGTATGCGCAGGGCTTCCACCGTGGGTTGGTCGAGAGCCGCCAGAAACCGGGACAGGGTTGAGCGATGGGGCAGCCGGCCTCGCCCGAAAAGAGCCATGAACGGCGAAGCCCACGGAGCCAGCCGTTCGTAAAAGGCTAGCAGCGTCGGTTCGCCGGAAAGGACATAGCCGATGAGCACGGCAACAAAATCGATGAGGTCGTACTGACCAAAGCGGCACGAGCAAAACGCACCTGGTCCTGGATCGCTTTCAGGATTCCCGTCTGGGTGAGAACTTGAGCAAAGACCGCCACTTCTCCCAGAAAGATCGGCGTTGATGGCTGTGATTCTGGCGAGATCTGGATTGTTACTGTTGGATGCGCCATGTTCCTTCTTCCTCGTGGTGACGTACAAACGCATGCAGAGATGCGTGCTCATTTCAGAACAATCCCCGTCATTTGCCAGTTGCCAGAGGTCCATGAGATGTGAGAAGAAGACGCGCGACAATGACGATAGCCGCTCCGCCACGTTTCTCAGGCTCTCTGTCCGTCGGGCGCATGTTTTTTCAGGAAAGTCCGCGCGTATTCCTGAACATGTTTGGCATGCTGACTGAGCCAGAAGCCGGTATGATCACCCTCTTCGATCCAGTATCGCTCTGCACCGGGAATATGTTCATAGGCGTACACCCCATCGAAGAATTTTACGTCGGCATCGTGTGTGCCGTGAATAATGAGGCTCGGACACCGGACTTGCTCTAACGGAAGATGTGTGAGCTTCAGGAACTCTTCCATATCGTTCAGATTTCCCTTTTTTCGCTCGGAATAGGGATACATCGTCTCCAACAATGCTTTCATCCAGTCGAGCGCTTGAGGATCGTTTAAAACGTGCTCAACCTGTCTCTTTGTCTGTTCCTTGGTGAAGTATCCAATGCCCCGAAATGCTTCGCCCAACAGTAATTTGGGGAATCTCTCCATGAGCATTTGCGAAAACTTCTGCCCCGGATTGCTCATAAAAATGGCCTCAGTCACCGGTCCGGCTCCCTCCGGTGGGTGATACGAGCCGCTCACGCTGTCTATTGCCACCAAACCCCAGATCCTGTCCGGGTGGCGGATCGCGAACTGGTACGCTGTCGGACCGCCTGCCGAGAGGCACACGACCCCGACTTTTTCAATCTGGAGATAGTCTAACAGCGCGGCCATCAGATCGGCTTGCTGTTCAAACGTCTTCCCACTGGAGAGAGGCGTTCCCAGATATCCTGGTCTTGATGGGCAGAGAAGCCGGTAGGCGCTGCTATCCAGCCAGTTCGTGATCAAACGGGCCTGATCGGCACCGCCGATCCCACCGTGAACGGAAAGGATCACCGATCCAGCTCTTCCGCTCATGTCGAACTCGACTGTGCCTTTTTCCGTCACGACGGTACGGGGTTCTATATACATATCAGGCAAAACTTTTCTTCTGCTGTTCATATGGCTCCTCTTTTCTTTTGTCCTTTATTCTTGCTATCCCGGCTTTTGTCAAGAAGGATCGTGTAATGGTGCCTTGTAACCGGCCCCTCTTGTTTGCTACAATTACTCTACAGTCGAGAGAGATGGGAAACAAGTACGCAATTTTATGGATGTAACAGGGGAACAAAATATACCCTGCACACGAAGAGAGGCACATGCGATGACTCGGCAGAAGAAGACGACGGTCTGTCCACTGGGGGGAGGTGGTGTTGGGGGGAAATGGAAGTTTTGGATCATGTATCAATTGCTCAGTGGTCCCAAACGCTTTGGGGAACTCCAACGACTCTTTCCCCAGGTCAGCCGCCAGATGCTCACCATCCAATTACGAGAGCTAGAACAGACAGGGATACTTCACCGGCAGGTCTATCTCCAGGTTCCCCCAAAGGTTGATTACCGGCTTTCGGAAGTAGGGCAATGTTTAGAGCCGATCATACGCCAGATGGACGCCTGGGACAAGGAATACAGCGAGCAAGGCGAGCAGGAGGTTGATTGGCTGATCAGTCTGGGAGGGAGATGGACATTTTGGATTTGGTATCAATTGCTCAGTGGTCCCAAACGCTTTGGCGAATTGCAGAAGCTCCTTTCTCCGATCAGCCAACATATGCTCATCCTGAAGCTACGAGAATTAGAACAGATGGGAGTGCTCACGCGGCATGCCTCTGGGCAGAAATCTCTCAAGGGGGAATACCGGCTTTCACAACTGGGACAAAACGCAGAGCCATTGCTGCGTCAAATCTATGCGTGGGGAAGATGGGCGTGCGATCAGCTCGGTCTGGCGTATGACGGACCAGTGATGGATGAAAGAGAGGCATACACTCGCCGTGCCTGAAGAAGACAACGATGACTCTGCCCCCTGCATTCCAGCAATTTCTTCTGCGATGCAAGGGGGGCTTGTGACGACCAATCTCTCCGTTGTTGAGAGAAAGCATTCGCTTTCGACCAGCCTGGGGAGCGCTCAATCGCTCGCTGTTTGTGTCTCGATTCCCTTTGGTCTGAAGCCACCTGGAAGGGCAAACCAGCCGAAAAGGCCAGCCAGGGCCATGAGAACTCCGCTGATCACAAAAATGAGCCAGACGGGAATGAATTGACTAGCAGCGCCAGCCAGAGCAATCGAGACGAGACTCGTGCCAAACATCACCGTTTCCATGACGGCCTGGACACGCCCGATCATCGCGCGTGGAGTTGCATTGAGCATCATGGGCGCGAAGCCAACTTCAACTCCACCATTTGGGGTGGAAAGAAGAAAGTACACCAGAAACGCTGCCACATACCAGGTCTGGAAGCCATAGATCACAAGACCCAGACCTAACAGGAAGACGCTGCCAGTCAGGATCGTTTTTGAGGTCATCCTCGTAGCCAGAAGGCCAGCCAAGACCGCTCCTACCAGTATTCCCACCCCCCCAGTTGCGACCAATGGTCCGTAGAGACTGGAGCTGACATGAAGCCGTTGGCTGACAAAGATGACGCCCAATGCCTCGATTGCGCCTGCGCCGAGCATGGCAATCAAAGCCATGCCGACCGCCACCAGGAGAACTCGCGTCGTGATGATGAGCCGGAAACTTGCGGACAACTCAGACCCGACAGCTTTCAGGCCACTTTTCTCCGACAGGAGAGAGGGATGGAATGCGGCACGCGGAGCACGCAATGCCAGGAGACAGGGGCAGATACCAGAAATGACGCTGCGTTGATGCTGCAAGCGATAAACGGTCCAACGGCAAAGAACAAAGGTGTTGCCAGCGCGGGACCGGGAACCATAGCAAGCGCAAAGGTGGCTTGACCGACAGAGGCGGCCTGGGCCTGTTGCTCACTCGTGACGATGATCTGGGTGATCCTCGCCCTGGCTGGAGTGAAGAACCGCGAAAACACCGAGATCAGAAACACACTGAGATAGATGGTAGGCAGGCGCAAAGTACCAGCCACAAACAAGGGCAGGAGCGCCACAGTCATGCGTGACAGGTCGGCTACTACCATAGTCGTGCGGCGATTCCACCGATCGACGAAAACGCCCGCTACCGGGCCAAGCAGAAACATGGGAACATACTGAGCAATCAAGACACCGCTGACCGCAGCAGCTGAATGTGTCAGGGTAAAGACCCACACCAGCAGTGTGGTGCTATAGACAAAATCACCGAGATGAGAAATGGCTTGCCCGATGGCAAGAAAGGTAAAGTTTCGATTCAGCAAAAAACGGTTTCGTGGTTTGACCGCTTCTTCAATGCGTGGTTGTTCTGGTATCTGGGTGGACATAGCAATTCCTTTTTCGCGTCTTTCGTTCTTTAAGCCGCAAAGTCAATGGCCAACGGGTCAAGGCGGCATGTGAAATCGGGTTGATACCACGAATGTACAGAAGCGGTGAGCAGGAAACAAGTACGCAATTTTATGGATGTAACAAAGGAACAAACGACGCCTTGCAAAAAACGGAGAGACGTTCTTTTACTCGCTAAAAGCAATTGTCGCGGACTCGTTTGGAGGAGGTATTGGAGACAGATGGGATCTTTGGATGAGTGAGCAATTGTGTCGTGACAAGAAGCGCTTGAGTGAATTACAGCGCTTCTTTTCTCCTCGCGTTCTGCTCATGTGTTGAGAGAGTCTCTTCATTGAATCCCAAAAATGGATGAGGCACTCATCTCGTTGCGCACCCCGTGGGTGACGTCGATCCAAGAAGACGATGACCTGGATGGCTTTTTGCGAAACCACGTCGGTCGCTGGCATGTTTCCCGCTTGCTGTGCCGTGTGCCGAATGATCAACAAACGCAAGGCAATGGGAGTCAGCACCGCAAGTAATTTCCACTGAGCCTCCATGCTTTGCACGTTGTGATGTTCCATCCGACAGCCCGTTTTGAGGGCTTTGTGGAAATCCTCCAGGAGCCAGCGCCAGCCATACCATTGCACCTCCACAGCGCATGAATATGACATACGATCTCCTTATCATCAGTATGAGCAGGACGCGAGTGAGTAGGTGAGACATAGCGGGTATCTCCTTCTTCTGTAGCGATCTCCAGGTGTCAGGGGTAAGTGTACTCAACGAGGGCAGTAAATGGGAAGAGGAAAACCACCCAATGTCGGGCGAAGTTCTTCCCAGTTTAGGGCGAAGTCAGAGCCACATGGATGCGAGGTATGCCTGTATTTTCGCTCGAGGCGCACGTTGAGGCCGATACATTGGGAGCCACTCCTTGCCAGCAGCGGAAGAGGTTTTTTCTGCTACCGGAAGTGCAGAGAGATCTTCAGTTGCAGCCCTGGAGGATGGAGACGATCGACCTGATTGCTCATCGGTGCCAACCATAGCGAAATGGCTGATTTGTTTGTGTGTGAGGTGATATGTACTCACTTCACTGTCATTATTTTCAAGTTTCTCTTTTTTGGTGAAAGAGAATATGTGAGATGAGTGAATTTATCACGCGCGTGCGCGCGTGTATGCGTATGGCTCTCTCGGGTCTGCGTTTGTTGCGCAGAAGGGTCGACCTTTCCTGGTGCTAAAGATCTATGATCTTCAACGATCGTAGACTCGTTTCCAGAAGGTCGAGTATTTTTCGCAAGAGTCGACGTTTTGAGCAAAGGTTTCGTATTCTCGCCAATGCTAGACTTTTTATCGGAAGATCGGCCTTCTCCAGAAGGGTCGACGTTTCGGGCATAGCCTGGAATGAGACCCCATGACGGCATCTGCCAGGAGACGGGAAGGGGGCCATGTCTTGATGAGTGGCTCCCTTTCTGTATTTTTGCATACGTTTGGCTGGCAATTGTTACTATGGGGGAGGCGTGAAAAATACGAATAGTTCTCGTTGGAAAAGAAGTTGATGCCCAAAAATACAAAAATTTTGTAAAATGACCATGCGTGCTAAAACGGTATGGGGCCTGTATTGAGCCGAACTTTGTGAAACATCTGATCCCGTTTCGCTGCTGTGATTTTACCCTCCTGTAGGCAGTGTTTGTGAAGCATGTCGTGGCATCATTTCACGCTCCCAAGCTGATCGAGAACCATCAGGCAACGTGATGCTGTGAAGCATCTTTTGGCAGCGATTCCACATTGTGTAGCATATCGTGGCAGTATGTCGAGAACAGATTGTTTTCGTGCTTTTTCACTCATTTTCCCTTCATTTCCCTGCCAGAATATGCTGCACAGTGCCAACATATGATTCACAGGGCTGTCTTTCCCCTCAAAATTATGAAGCAAAACGCTAAAACAAAAGATAGACATTTACATATTCTATAAGCTATGATTCCCTTGGTATCAAAGGCAGAGAATAGAAAGGAAAGACATTATGAGCGAACTGACTTTCTACATCCTCCAGGAGCAACTCATGGAGTTGTACAATGCTAAGGAGTACAGCCGGGCGTTTGAACTCGTTGAACAGGAGAAGGCAAGCTTCCCTGATCACTCTCGTGAAATCGCCTATTGGCGTCTCTGCATGCACGCCCGACTCGGCAAGCCAGCAGAAGCTCTGCATATTTTCCGCGAGGCTCTAGATCGAGGCGAATGGTTTCCACCCAAATGGCTGAAAGATGATCCTGATCTGGCCTCGCTGCAACAACTGCCAGAGTTTCAGGAAATGGCCGAGATCTGTCTCCAGCGTCTCAAAGAGGCACAGGCCAACGCACAACCCGAATTACTTGTCAGAAAGCCAGAGGCGCAGCAAGAAGCGTTTCCACTGCTGATTGCTATGCATGGTAATACCGGCAACATGCACAATACCGTTGAACACTGGAGCAATGTCATCACTCATAACTGGCTGCTGGCCGTGCCACAGTCTTCGCAAATCGTTGGGCAGGATGCTTTTGTCTGGGATGAGCGCGAAATCGGTATCAACGAGATACGCGAGCATCTGACCAAGCTCTCCCGCGAATATTCCATCGATCCAGGACGCGTGGTGCTCGGCGGCTTCTCGATGGGCGGCGGTCAGGCAATCTGGATGGCGCTGCACCAGTCGATCAAGACGCGCGGCTTCGTCGTTCTGGGACCCTACTTGCGCGAGGCTGAATTAGAGGCTCTACCTGCTCTGCTTGCCTCCCAGAAGCCCGCTGGCCTGCGCGGCTCTATTCTCGTTGGCGACAAAGATACCGAATGCCTGAAGATCTCGCGTAAGGTTGTTGAGATCATGCAGGAATACGATCTCCCCTGCGAAATTGAAATCCGCCCCAGCCTGGATCATAGCTATCCACCAGATTTTGCGGAGTATGTGCTCAAAGGGCTGGCGTTCATCGAGCAGGGATAACTGCTTCCATCGCAACCACGCACTCATGATTTATTGGATTCTCCCGTAAAAACGCGCAAATCCAATAAATCATGAGTGCGTGTCTGAACTAAGTGACCCC
The DNA here is from genome assembly GCF_000178855.1 of Ktedonobacter racemifer DSM 44963. GTDB lineage: Bacteria > Chloroflexota > Ktedonobacteria > Ktedonobacterales > Ktedonobacteraceae > Ktedonobacter > Ktedonobacter racemifer. The sequence continues at coordinate 1,893,850 of NZ_ADVG01000003.1, forward strand.
GGAAGAGGGAGGCCCAGGATTCCATGTAAAAATCTATCACTATGAGTGATTTTTACATGGAATCCTGGGCCCCCTTCTGAGAGAAGCAACCTAGTCTCACCTAAGCTGTGTAAGATCCAATCTTTTGGGTAATCCGCAGCAGAAAACTCCCTACGCAAAAGTGCTCTCTGACGCATATCGTGGCGGCAGACCATTGAACAAAAAACACCTGACCTGATCAGCAATCCCAATCTCGGTTGGTTTCAGAAAATTGGCGAGGATAGAGCTACTTAATGCTGCGTTCCTCATTGGCGCTGACATTCCTGCTAGCTAAACCTATAGGTAAGGCATGCCTGCTTTAGCTCTAGACCTGGATTCATCGTTTTATTCATACCAATGAGGAACGCAGTACTAGGCGTAGTCCTGCACCCTCCAATGGGGATAGCGAATCAGCAAATCGCGCTCGCCTGCGCGATGGTTGTGTTGCAAGAAATAAGCTGATCTGCTACAGTCGAGCGAAAAGAGGAATTCGTCATGGCAGAGCAGCACCCGTTCAAATGGCGCCACTTCCAAGCCGACATTATTCTCTTGTGCGTGAGATGGTATCTTCGCTATGCTTTGAGCTACAGCGACCTAGAGGAAATGATGTTTGAGCGCGGATTGCCTGTCGACCATACGACGATCTATCGCTGGGTTCAGCACTATGCGCCCGAACTCGAACGACGGTGTCGAGCGAATTTAAAGATCACGACGGACTCCTGGCGGGTTGATGAAACCTATATCAAAGTCAAAAAAGAGTGGATGTATTTGTATCGAGCGGTTGATTCGCGGGGAAACACGCTCGATTTCTTTTTCAGTTCGACGCGAGATACACAAGCAGCCAAACAGTTTCTTCTCAAAACACTCACCGCATCCTGTGATTTGCAGACCCCTTTGGCAAAATCCGGCGGGATATGCTTCACAAGCGCATCGGCGCGAATTGCTTCACAAACTATGTTTGAGTCGTCATTTCGGCTCAGGCCGCTGCTGGACTTGCCTAAGCGTGTATTAGATGAAAACACAGCCGCTGCCGCAGATGTCTATTTCATCCAGATCTCTCTGTTGGAAAAGTGAGCAAATCTGCTGCCAAGATATCCTTCACAGAGGCTTTCTGGGTAGAAGGTAGTAGATGACCTGAAATCTCTACGGTTGTTTTGCCCTGAAACATCCATACTTCATCGACGGCAAATCTCATTCAGGCACAAGAGGAGGCTATGGTTTCTTAGGGATGCCGTTCGTCTGCTCTAATCTGCGGAGCCAGACGTTTCTCATAGCACGTTGTTTCAGCCTCACCGAGTCGTTCAGACCAGAGAGAGAAGCGTCCGACGTTACGAAAGCCGAGCTTTGGGTAGAAGATCTGAAGGCCAGCATGTTTGCTGTAGGCATCCAAACGAAGCACATCACAGCCCTGGAAAGCTCCCATGCCCTCGATCGTTTGGACACACTGGCGACCAAGACCGCGACCCTGAAAAGAGGGCAAGATAGCAAGATGGTTAACGTAGAGAGCATATGGTTGCGGGGTATTCCACATCTCCAGAATGGCCGGAATCTTCTGGTACGACCTGGGGAGAGTAGTCCCAAGCGTAAACGTTGCGATGACCTGGTTCGCGTACAGGACGGCGTACACCTGGCGATTCTCAGCGTCCCAGCGCAATTTCTCCAGGGCATAAGGAGGCACCCAATGGTTCAAACCCAGGCGTTCCTGCATATCTAGTCCACACAGACGCAAGATCTCGTGAGCAGACTCGACATTGACTGGTGAGAGTTGTTGATAGCGTAATTCCATAGTGCAGAACGGTGCAAGGCGGATGGTGGCCTACGAGGGACAACTCAACCTAAGACAAGCATACCGTATGTTGAGGAAAAAGACAATCCTATGAAGCATATGTTGGCACTGTGCAGTATATTCTGGCAAGAACATCTGAGAAAAGTGAGCAAAAAAGCGTGAAGACAGCATTCTCTCGACGCACTGCCACGATTGTCATTTATCAGATAAAATTGATGGTTTCTCAGAAAACGCGCCACGCTGGCAGGTGCTTTTAGAGGATGGGCTTTCTCACATAATTTGGCGCTGCATCATTTCTTATTCTTTCGTTGCTTTCCACTGCTCTTGTTCCTGAGATCCTCTGGCATCCTCGCCACGATATCTGAGAAAGACGCCAGGGAATGCTTAAAAGTGATCGCATTTCTAGTGAATCTCAGGTATACTTGCTTTTGAGAGAGCAAGAAACTGGCGATTCCAGCACAACGCAAGGGAACGTGGCCATGAAAATGACATCCGAGGCATTTCATACTTGGAGCCAGCATCTTCAGTTGACTCCTGAAACGGAAGCGCTCATCTCCTCCATTCGTTCATCTCGCCCGATTCGCCACGTGAGTGGGCGTGCCAGTAATATCACCGGACGCTATCCTAGCCCCAAAATGGGTGTGTCTATCCAGTTTGAAAGTGATCGGGTAGAATTCTGGGCGCTCTACGCGCTGGAACGAGACGACGATGTGCTGGAATATTACGAGCAGTCCTCGCGTATTCCTCTCAGCTCTGCTATAATGAGTACGTACTCAGTCATTATTCGATTGGTGAGAGTGTATGGCAAGACCCAAAAGTCCAGAGAAACGCGACGCTATCCTTGCGGCAGCAGTTCAGCTGATCGCCGAGCAAGGTTTGAGTGTCCCTACGTCCAAAATCGCCAAAGTAGCCGGAGTCTCAGAAGGATCACTCTTCACCTACTTTGAGACCAAGGAGACACTGTTCAATGAATTGTATTTGGAATTGAAGGCCGAAGTGCGAGCAAACATGCTCGACACGTATCCCGCCCATGCAAGCTTAGGGGTCCGTGCTCGTTGGGTTTGGGACATGTATGTTCGGTTCGGCATTGCCCATCCTGATAAATACAAAGTCATAACCCAATTGAGCGTTTCGAATTCCATCTGGGAACAGACCAAACGCCTGAGTATGGAAGGATACGAAGCTCTTCATGCGATGATTCAAGAGACGTTTGCCTGTGGTGCTCTCAAAGATCAGCCCTATGAATTTGGTACGACCTTACTCCTCTCTCTCATGAATATGACAATTGAGTTCATTGCACTCCATCCTTCAGAGGCAGACCGTTTTGGGGATGCTGGCTTTACCGCTTTCTGGAATGCGGTGACAGGGTCCTAAAAATTTTCTTCTTAAATGAGTGCCTAAACAATCATTTATAAAACAAATGATTGCCAAACGTTGTCTGACTATTAGATTGTGCCAAGGCAAATGGGACGTGTGTGTTATCAATCACGGCTCTCCACACTTCTGGTACAATCACAAACACTCATGTTTCTTTTGGGAGATTTTCATGACAGCACCCAATCCACTCATCACAACCCGATTCAACGTCACAAGCACCGCTGCGGACGTCGTAGCTGGTCTCGACCTCTCTAGCGTCCGTGCCATCGTCACCGGAGCCTCGTCTGGCATCGGCCTTGAGACCGCTCGTGCACTCGCTAGTGCTGGTGCGGGAGTCACCCTCGCAGTCCGCAATACCGACGCTGGCGCGAAGGCTGCCGAGGACATTGCGAAGTCAACCAGGAATAAGCGTGTGCGCGTCACCGCTCTGGACCTCGCCAATCAAGCCTCAGTAGCCAACTTTGTCCAGAGCTGGAAGGGACCGCTGCATCTGCTGATCAACAATGCAGGGGCCATTCCGAGCACTCTGTCCCAGACTGCGGAAGGCTGGGAACTGCAGTTCGCCACCAATTACCTTGGTCACTTCACTCTGAGCCTTGGATTGCATGACGCCCTCGCCGTTGGTGCCCGCGAACGGGGCGAGGCACGCATCGTCTCGGTCAGTTCCACAGCACATATGAGATCACCAGTCGTGTTCGACGACATCCACTTTGAACGACGCGAGTACGACCCGCAGGCGGCCTACGCACAGTCCAAGACCGCCAACTCGTTATTTGCGGTCGAAGCCACGCGCCGCTGGGCCGCCGACGGCATCGTCACCAACACTGCCAACCCCGGCGGTATCGCCACCGGATTGCAAAGAGACTTCACACAGAAACAAAAAGATTACTTGGCCGCCGCCGAGGCCGCGGGAGTCTTCGTCTACAAGACTGTCGAGCAAGGTGCCGCTACTACCCTCGTCGCGGCAGTTGCCCCCGAATTCGCCCACACCGGCGGACACTATCTTACCGACGGCCAGGAGGCCCACACGGTGCCCAACGACGCTGACTTGTTCAAAAACAGTGACGGTGTCAAGCAGTGGGCGATTGACCCGGACATCGCACAGAAACTGTGGACGGTCTCGCTCGAACTCATCGGCCAACCCACCGCGTAAGGCGAATCGAATCCGCATTGCGGGGAGATGCGTGTCCCTATCGGAGGTAGGCCAGGATACGTGTGAAAACTACTCAAAGTGATAGATTTTTTCACGTATCCTGGGCCTCCCTCCGATTTGCTTCTCGTCACCGTTTGCAACAGCCCGAAAAGGACGCCATTTTATGCCTACAAAATGAGCCGTTGCATTTTTCCGAAAAGCATCAAAGGGATGAGATGAAATTGCACCGCCATATTATGAGAGAGAAGTTTTTCTCAAAAATCGTCTCAATGCACCCCTCAAGCCAATCGTCGGCAAATTATCTGAGAGAAACGCGCCAATTTACCTGAGAAATGACAACGATATGCTGCACAATGCAGAATCGCTGCCAAAAGATGCTTCTGCGGATTACCCAAAAGATTGGCCGTTTCCTACCGAAAGGTTGGCCACGAACAGCGTCGTAGAGTCATGCAAGACATCGACTCTAAGGATGGGGAATGCCTATGCGGTTATGCGCTCCAAGCTTCTCACAATGGCTGTCTCTGTTCATTCATGATTGGCTCTGGTACAACGTTGCGCTTTTTGAGAAGATGGGCAGAGCGCTGAAGAGAAGAAAGGAAGAAATCGTTATATGCCCACCTACCCGTTTTTTCAAGTAGATGCCTTTACCACACGGCCCCTCGCAGGCAATGCCTGCGCGGTGCTCTTGGATACAGACGAGTTTGATGATGAACTGATGCTTGCGTTTGCCCGCGAGACCAACCTCTCGGAAACTGCGTTTGTGCGTCAATCGTCGATCGCCGATTTTGGAGTGCGCTATTTTACTCCCGCCGAGGAGATTCCCCTGGCCGGTCATCCCACCATTGCGACGACGATGGCCCTGGTACACAGCGGTCGCCTGAAACTACAAGGCGATTATACTTCGATCCAGCTTGAATTGCGCGACGGTCCAATCACGGTTGAGATTAGTGCCAAAGAGGGCCAGGTCGAGTGTATTGTGATGACCCAGAGAAAGCCCCTCTTTCTGCGTACCTACCAGGCCGAGGAGGTCCTATCCGCCTTTGGCCTTGCGCCCGAAGACGCCTTACCAGAGACACCCATTCAGACCGTGAGCACGGGTACGCCAATGATTATGGTCCCGCTGCGCAGCCATGATGCATTACGCCGGGCGCAACTGGATATTCCAACCTACACGCGCCTGCGTGACAGAAGCGATTTCTTCAGCCCGCATCTCTTCTGCCTGGGCGGCGTTACCCCGGCTGGCGCTACCTTTGCGCGCCAATTCGGGGTACCTCCCGACGTGCCGGAAGATCCGGCAACGGGTTCAGCAACCGGGGGGATGGCAGCGTATCTCTGGAAGTATCAGCTCATTGAGCAGCCAGCCTTCATCGCTGAACAGGGGCACTGGATGCAGCGACCGAGCCAGATTTATGTAGAGATTGTTGGTTCACGCGATGCCATTGAGACGGTGAAAATCGGTGGGAGCGCTGTGGTGATTCTCCAGGGAGAAGTGCTTCTCTAGTCTTCATAACCTGGGCCAAGAAGAAGCCTCGTAAGTGGAAATTATGACAAAGTACCGTTTGAACCACATCCCCCTTGTTTTTCATCCATTGGTGAAGGAGACTCGTGCCGATTGAAGAGACGTTTTCTTCAATCGGCAACCTGCGGCCAAACTTCTGGTAGGAAACGGCCAATCTTTTGGGTCTTCCGCGGGTTTGGTGAAAGCTCTTCACTAGGACAAGAGCGAGGTTCTGGTTCTCTGTTCAAAGAGCACAGGGTTTTTGTTCAATAAGCTCATCCTTCACCAAAGGAGCGGAAGACCCACGTAATTCCAAAATTTACACCTCATAACACCCTGACTTGGCTAACCAACCCCCAATTCCTTGTAAACTTTTGGAGGACCAGGTACGCTTGAAGCAATCATCTTTGTATTGGAAGGGCGGAAAAGAAAAAAGATTGCAGGAGAATATGACTCATATGAATGACTCTAACCAGGGTTTAGGTTCCTTACAACAACATCTCGATATTCCAGAGTGGGTATTTAGCGATGAAGAGTGGGTATGTAGCGATGAAGTTAGCGTGAATTTTTTCGGTGGGAAACCCCTACGATTTGTCATTACCGATCCACTACCCAATCCTAACCTTGTTCAACAGATAGAAAGGGCCCTTCAGAATTTCTTTCAATTAGATACTCATTATCGCGATAGCCTCTCTGATCTGGTCTATGAGAGCTACGAGAAAACGCTTGATGCTGTCGATATGGACCCTCTTGAGCTTAGCACGAAAGAGGATATCTGGAAATATGTGTATCCCACAGAAGTTTATATCAGCCAAAGGGATCGTAGGGACGAGGCCATTTATGTACAGGTTGCATGTGAATGTGAGTGGGAGGTGGAGCATGGTCTCCAGCTCGTATTTAAAGACGGCGCAAGGATCACTAGGGTAAGCCAACAGGATGGGCATCTCACAACCGCAGATGCCTACGATATTCCTGACTCTGAGGATCCATTACTCTCTGCGATTTGAGCCCTCATATGGCCCAATCCTGAATAGATCATCTTGGCCCTTGAGTATTAAGGGCCTACTCTGCCTCATGAAAAAAAACTTGCCGCACCCCTCAGCTGCTGGCGGCGTGACGATTGCTGTTCGACAGCTTTGTATGCCCTGGCATGACACGAGATGAACGACCGAGCGAGAAGAGAAAAGGAGGCCGAAAGGGATGCCTCGGAGGAAGAAGCATTTGCAATACATGAGTCTGGATGAGATAAAGCAAGAGGTCCAGGATTACGAGGAGCGGCGACAGCGGCGCAATGCACGTCGCCGTGAACGGCGGCAATGGCTCAAAACAGCCCCCAGGGAAGAGACCTGTCTACGCTACCGAGGGGAAGAAAAGCCCTGTGACAAAAGAACGTTTTTGAAAGCTGAGCGTTTCGTCTTGCAATGCAACGAGAAGTACCCTGAGTTCAAAGGAGATGCGGTGCTCATTCTGTTGACGCTCTCGCACAATATCCTCCACCTGCGCTACCCAGATCGAGCATGCGGGGGGGACTCCCTCGCCGACTGTCCATTAGTTTCTCTGCATGTCCTCTGTTATACGGCTTTAGAGGTCGCATTCAACTACCGACTCGACCCAGGATTCAAATTGGGCGGTGCTCAAATCGCCCAGGCCAGACTTGAACTCGCATCCGGGCTAGATAGGGAGCGGTTGCGCTTTAATACACTCCTGGGTGATCTCTCAATTGATCTGTAAAGAAAGGATTTTTGCGCTGTGAATGAGGAAAAGAAAGAGGAGGAGCACCTAGTGCTCAATTCCTCAAAGGCGGTAAGAAAAGAGACGGTGCAGGTGGCGTCGCGTTTTGGGCGGCCGTCCCCAGATCCACGGTTTGGCTCGCCGATTGAGTTGCGCCGTGGCGACGCTCATCGCTCGCTCGATCTCATGAGCATTGGCAAAACTCTGGCCAGCGAAGGCATCGCGTCGGAAGAGGCGCCACCACCCTTCTTGCAGATTGAGCCAACAGGCGCCTTTGGGAATGAAGATGTGCTGGATGCGCGGATGGTCCACCAGCCAGGTGCGGGTTTCCAGACTATTGTGACTGGAGAGATTGTCCGTGATGATAAAGATGTCCCCTGTCGGATTATCCGCCTCGATGTCTTTGAGCAGCTCAATGTAGTTCTTGGAATTACGCGCAGCCGCACAGCGCGTGATCTCCTTGCCATCGCGGACCCGCAGCGCTCCATAGATCCACACCTTGTCATCCCCACGACTGTATTCCAGGGGAGCTTTGATGCGGTGCCCATCCGCTGACCAGCCAGGCGCTGGCGCGAAGGTACGCGGGGTCACCAGTCCTAACTCGTCAGTGCAGATGGTCGTCGACCCGTCGGGTGGCTCGGTGTAGTGGGTGACGACCGCAGTTCTTTTGGGGCAAAGTCTTTGTCATCACTGGTTCCCCAACTCTGGCGATTGCGCCAGCGTACCCCTTCACGCAGGTAGATCCGTCGGATCTGGCTCCGCTCCACCTGGATACCCGCGGCATGGGCCGCCTCCGTGAGAGCATCCAAGCTCCATTGCGCTGAACCTTCTTCCTCGCGGGCCTGCAGGCTCCCATCGGCATACCGCTCTAACCTCCCTGGAGGTGGTCGCTTCACCAGGGCCAGAATCCGGCTGCGCTCCTGCTCGGTCAAGCGCGGTTTACGTCCCGCTCCTTCCCGCATTCCCAGGCCGTTGATCCCTTGCGCATTGAAGCGGTTCAGGTGGATGCGCACGGTTCTCGGATGGCATGAGAGCGTGGTGGCGATCTCTTGCGGCGTCTTGCCTGCCCAGCTCTCCACCACCATCTGGGCATGAAACTTCCAATCAGCAGGTGCGTGGTGACTCCTGGCCAGTTTGCGCACCTGGCGTTCTTCCTGGGCATCCTGCGCCGCTCGGGCTTGCACGTGTTTGGGCATAGCTCTGCTCCTCTCTTGGTGACTTGCTTTCTCTCTTTTAGCGTATCACCAATGAGGAATTGAGCACTACAGCGGTTGGCAGAAAGATTGAGCCAAAATGCCTCTACTGAAGCTCACCAGGAGGAGAAGGAGAAACCTCGTCAGACAATCTAGAACATGAGACTTTGATTATGAGATGAGTTTTGAGATGCTGCTACAAGCTCAAAATCTGTTCTAAAATCTTCCAGATGTTCGATCTTAAGAAACGAGCGTTATCGAAAGGCCAAAGGGTCATCGTCCTCAACGTCTTTTATGTTTCTTTTTGAAGCACTTTGGCACATTGTTGAAACGTTACGTAAAAACGTCTTTAACGTCTCGTTACTCATCATGCCAATGGTAAGAAGCATATTGAAGACGTTACGTACAACGTTTTACGCTTGAACTTTAGATAACGTTCGTTTTTTGCGACAGCCTATATGATTGCCCTGAGAGGAATGTTTTCTGTTTTCCTCCCAATCTGCTGGCCCTTAGAGTAATGTAACGGGGGAAAAACGTAGCGATCCCTATTTACCAGCAAATCACTCCTTTTTCTCATCTCCCACTTTTGTAATTTCCACATCAGCAGCCGCACCTATGTTACAAACGAACACGACCAGCAGCCCGCCTAAGACAAGCCATAAGCCTGGACCGGCAGTCTCTGTAATGTCTCCACTCCCAATGGCCGCGATTTGCGAGGCAAATTGTGCTACTATAAGCGTGTAGATGAGCCCTACCACAAGGATAAAGCCAACAAGGCGGAGCGCTGAACGACGCAGATTCTTGTTTGCTTTCCCTAAAAGCATCATGACAAAAGAGACTATGGGTAGTAACACAAGCACCGCACAACCTACCAGGTCCCAAAGGCCCCTGACCAGATTGTTCTTAGTGGTCCCAAAGAGAACATCCACCATGGTGTTGGTCGTCTCTCCATCAGGACCGCTGACCACAAAGTAGGGAAGAAAGAAACCTATCACAATAGCAATGCAGGCCACAATGCCAAGAATAGGCCTGATAAAACGCATATAAGTCATAGTAAAAATCTCCTCTCATATTGATATAGATGAAGTGATTAACAACTCGTATTTTACCCCTACTGTACCAAATGTCATCTGCTTAGCGGGAATTTTACTGGGTAAAAATGTTATGACCACTCCTTGTGATCGTATTGTAGGTGTATGATCTGGTGAGAGCTCAGTTCACACGTTTCTCCTGTATACATCTATACATCCTTTTCTATTGGAAGTCTGTGACGATGGTCACACGCTGGAAATCTGGTGAAAACACGATGGAGAACGAACAGTCTACTGACCATCTATGTCAACATTGCGCGGCAGAGATCCTATTTGTAGCATTGAGCTTTTTCCTGGATGCAGTCTCGCGCAAAAAAACTTGCCGCACCCCTTGACGAGTCGGATGTCACGTTTGCTGCTCTGATGCAGCCCCACTGGTTGCAGACGCGCAGAGAGATGCAAGAGCGTTCCGTCATCCTGCTGATCCAGGATACGACGGAACTGGATTTGACGCATCGACACAAGATGTCTGGCATCGGGCAAATCGGCGATAAAAAGGGACGAGGATTGCTGCTGCAAACGGTGTTGGCCGTGGTTGTGTTGGCTACTTGGGACATCTGTTCCAGGAAATCGAAATGTTACACCGGGATACGTTCTCATCTTCCATATCTCGAGATGCACCACCAGGAAAGGTGAGGTCAAAAAACTGTGCTTCGTGAGAAAAGAAGCACAGTTTTTTGACCTCAACAATAAAGCGGAGGGAAGACCTGTTCTCTTTTTCCGAAGAAGGAAAATAGGCAAAGCATGCCCATCCCCCCTCTCAGGCATTCCATGGAATACTTGCTCTTGCCATTGTTTATGCCGCTCGGCGATAGTCATGGTGTAATCCGCCCAACACAGGAACGGCGATCACCTGGCTCGGCGGGTTTGGGAGAGGAGCAGATGGAACGGACGGGTCCGGAATGCACTGCCCACGTCCTTGATGAGGTCGAGCCTGGTTGAAGTACACGGCATATGCTTTGAGGAGATGAGAAAGCTGCTTCTCATGGAAGATTAGGAAGTGATTCAGACATTCTCGTCTTACACTTCCCAAAAAGCGTTCACAGACAGCATTGGCTCGCGGAGTTCGGTATGGCGTGCGAAGCACCTTGATACCAGTTGTTGTTGCTACGCATGCAAAACTTGGTCCAAACTTGCTATCATTATCTCGAATCAGATAGCGTGGCTGTTCTCCATATGGGGTTGCCTCCCACAGTTGTTGCGCCATCCAAGCATCGGTGGGTGATCGTGTGACACTCCGCCGCGACTGAAGTCGCGCGGCTTCTTTCGCCTCTCTTCTGTACACGATGTGCTGAGAAATGTAGCGTAGCTACGACTCGGCGCACATCGTAGTGGAGGAGGAAAAGCTGAGAGGATGCATCCATCCATGCATGGTCTCTCTTGCGCGGTGCCAGGCGCGTTGCTGCTCTCATGCCTTTCGAGAAGGGATAGATGGCCCACAACTCTCGTTTTCGGCGTCCTGGAGAGACGCAACACCCGCCTCTTTCGAGGCTCACTCCTGGGGAACGTACCCTAAAGGCGCGGAGGCTTTTCCTTGGCGCTATTCGTTCGGTGACGTGACACTTCCTAAAGCCGTGGATTGGATACCCGTGCCTTCGCACGTCGAAATAGCTGAGATAGTGGGAAACGCGGTAACGTTTTTACGCATGACCCTTCGCCATGCAACCCGTACGTTATTCAGTTCTCAAGGTACTACTGATCAATTCTTTTCGCGTACAGAAAAAACGGAAGGGCAAGGGCTAAAGCCGCAAACGCCTAACCACGGGATGAATCCCCGTGGCTTGCGGCGGGCTGAAGCCCTTTTCTGTCACTACAATAATACGAACAGGCAAAAGTTTGTGTGGCTTCTTCACAAGCGAATTCTGAACAAGAGCATGATTTTGATAAGCTCACCCTTTGCATGAATTGCGGGAGCGCCAATCACTCTAGTGAAGGGCAGCGTAAAGGTGTACCTGGCGCCAAACAGGCCATTGCTCCCGAGGCACATTCGGGCTGTTCAGTATGATGGTAATAGGTTCCTGTTTATGGAACTGAATCTTATATAAAGGGATGCACTTTCTGATGAAAGCTACCATCTTAAAACAGCCCTATCGTGTGACGGCGACTCCGCAACTGCCTATCGCGCGCTTCCTGTTTGCCGACACGCGGGCTTCCTGGCTCTGGCTGCTCTTACGCCTGTATATGGGCTATACGTGGTTGAGCGCGGGCCTGGCAAAGTTGACCGGCTACTCGTTTACATTCAATGCCTTTGGCATCCGCTCCCATGAAGAAGCGTGGGTGTTCAACGCGCATAGTGGAATGGCGCTACATCACTTTGTGCTGGGGGCGTTGCAGAAAGCGAGTGGAGAGCATGCCAGCGTTCAAGGCTGGTACGCTACATTTCTGCACGATATCGTGCTTCCCAATGCTGTGGTATTCTCCTATCTTGTAACATTAGGCGAAGTGTTCGTCGGACTCGGTCTTATCTTTGGCTTCCTTACGGGCTTCGCGGCTCTCGCTGGCCTCTTTATGAACCTGAGCTACCTCTTTGCCGGTACTATCAGTATTAACCCGAATCTGGCGCTCGGAGCACTGCTACTTCTACTCGCGTGGCGCGTGGCTGGATATATCGGCTGTGATCGCTATGTGCTACCGCTGTTGAGCACGCGCGAAACAAAGAGCGAGACGCCCGCTCAGAACCAGGCACAGGAGAAACTACTCGAACCCGAAAAGCGGTAGTGTGACACTCCGCATCGGCTAAAGCCGAGCAGCTTCTGACACTGTGCCGTAGTCGGGTTCGTGAGACAGGTGGCGTAGCCACTACTCAAAGTGAACCCGTAGTTGGGACGCAATATCTGGGAAAGACGCGCCCATCCGGCGCCTTCTCCCCTGGGCGGTGCCATGCCCGTTGGCATGATCTCCACGCCTGGCCGCAGGGATGGATGGTCCCATCTGGCGTTTGGCATCCTGGGAGATCCCAACACCTGAGTCTTTCGACTCCCTCTTCGCACGTTGCGAACGAGCATGAGGCTTTTCCTTCAACGGTTCTTGCGTCCGCTCGATCAAGCGCTGTCCGACACGGATACTGGCATTGCGGTCGGCATGATCGCGCATCTGGCATTGTGGGCACAGACAGAGTGCGGCACCGGAGGTATAGCCTTCCACAGGGTGTCCCTGATTATAGCGAATGACAGCAGCGTGACAGCGATGGCATTCTCTGCTCGTATTGCGCGGATTCACACGGCAGGTGATGATGCCGCCTGCATGCCAGGCTTTGTACGTTGCATAGCGGAACATGCGCCCCTTCATCCAGTAGGCGCGTTTGGTATTGCTCCGGCGCGAATACGTGCCCTTCTCCGGTTGCAGGTTGCCCAGATGTTCAAAAACCAGGATGCTCGCCTTGTGCTCGCTGGCGAACTGGACAATGCGAGCGCTCACCAGATGCGCGATCTGTTCGTCCACGTGCCTGATCTTCGCCCAGAGGTCGGCATTGTCCTGTTCGTTCTCGGCGATGAGACCAGTCTGTGATCGGTTGCGTGCAATGCGTCCAAGGAGTTGTTTCCTACAGCCCGATACCGCTGTGCCATTTCCGATGAAGGACGTAGCCAGGATGGTGCCGTCAACTGTCTGGACACTGCACACAGCGAGATGCTTGTCGAGATTGAGATCCACCGCACAGAGACGTGTCTGGGCGGTGGTGAGTTGCTCTCCGCTCTTTGCGGGAGTCTCGAAGGTCTTCTCAATGGGAGTATGCAGCCACCAGCGATCCCCCTTGCGAACAAGCTGTGGACTGCCCATCGCGTACCCATCGGGGAGATCGCGACCGAGGATCTGTAGTTTGAGCCAGGACCAGCACGAGCCGGTCCAGACTTTGAGCACGATACCATGCCTATGACGCTCACGCCAAAGGCTTGCGTAGAAGGGAACCGACTTGTTCCATGATCGGGGTGGGACTGGTGGCCGCTCCCGAAACGGCCTCTTCTTGCGCTTTTTCGTGTGTTTGGCTTCGTGTTTCTGCTTCCGTGCTCGCCATGTTTTGAGGGAGGAGAAAAATGCGCGGGCCGAACCAAGGGCCGCATTGATGGCGGCGCGTCTGAACATCGCCGGGATATCTGGCGCGAGATCGGTGAGCGGCATGATCGGATGGGGGCTAGACTCCGTTGCATGCGTGAGTTTCTCCAGGGCCGTGAGGGCCTGCTTGTTTTTGAGGGAAAGGAGACCCTCGTGCGCCTGAATACAGTCGAAATAAAAGGCCACGACACGATTGAAGAGGGCCTGATTGGCCGCGAAGTAGGCAGCATACTGCGGCGGATAGTGCAACGCCTGCCTGATGGTTTTCGTGGCTTTTGCCATTTTCAGGACCTCCTCTCACAAAATAGATGGTATCTCTCGTAGAGAATACTCTGCTGATGTGAAATTGTCAAACATGTGTTCTATGAGTACTAGATTTGATAAGGGCTAAAGCCCAATAACACGCCTCACCACGGTCTAAAGAACCGTGGCTTGCGGCGGGCTAAAGCCCTATCCTGTCATTGTCTTGCCAGAAACAGCTCACAAATGGTTTCCGTCCGAGAGAGAGCTTACATACATGGTTTCGACCACAATACCATGCAAGTCATCGCGGGCGAAAACATACTGTGGACTCGCTGGATTGAGCAACTGTTCGAGGGTAGAGATATCCTGGGTCGAGAGCCGCTGCTCACGCTCTGGATGATGAAGGTAGCCGCTCAACCAGGCCTCTAAATAGTCCTTTTGAGACGCTTCAAGGGGTGATGTGAACTCGTGCAAAAAACTCCTGGGCATCACCGATCTCAACCCGACTTCACGCAACATGTGAATCCAGCCATAGGGGTAGGCAACCCCGTTCGGCAGCGAACCGCGCCAGTTGGCGAACTGCTGCGCGTGTGCAACCTCTAGCCGTCCCTCCAGACCTGGATCGCCCAGGCCCACGTCAAAGGGGAGGAAGCGCGGAGGCAGTCCGCCCTCACGCAGCACGACACGCCCGCCTGGCCGTACTACTCGCGCGAGTTCGCGTACCCCGGCAACCTGATCGTTCAGACCGTGAATAACGCGGCTACACCAGACAAGATCAAACGTACCATTCTCGAATGGCAGATGCAACACATCGCCCTCTTGAAATTGTATCTGTCCAGCCACATCCGTATCTTTGACGTGACTCCGGTTCCACTCGATCAACTGAGGGTTGGCATCCAGCGCGACCACTTCACCACCTGACCCGACTGCCCCGGCCAGGAGCCGGGTCATGCCACCACCACCACACCCGGCATCCAGTACCCGGCTCCCCGGCGTAAGCTGGAGCCACGCAACAATCTGTTTATCGAGTGGCGCCAAAAAACGGTCGAAGAGATGCAGAAACGCTGAGCTTTCCGTATGTTTATGGTTGTGCGGATCGCCTTGATCTGCCGTGTGGCGGTGGGTACTCTCATGGCTCATAGCTCATGTATCCTTTCCTGTTTGACAATATGGGCTTTAGCCCGCCGCAAGCCACGCCGTTTCAACGGCAGTGGTGAGGCGTTTGTCGCTTTAGCCTTGTGCTTGACGAACAAACGTTCTCTTGTTAGAATATGCACATGCAGCAACGAAGGCACGACTCCGGTACGGCTTTAGGAAGCGTTGCGAGCACGAAGAACATGCAGAAGAAAAGCCTCCCACTGCTGGCAACAGCAGTTCTCGAAAGAGAAAGGTGTTCACCCTCTCCAAGCTGTCAAAAGCTTCGCAGGGCTACACAACGGCAAAGCAAGGCATGAGAGCGTGAACGGGCAGGGCACCGCCCTTCAAGATATCTGATGTGTAGATCAGAGCTTGAGCGTATTCCTCTCCCACTACGGAGTTGAACGAGTTGTAGCCACGCTACATCGACTCACAACACCGACTACGAAGGAGTGCACGAAGAAGCCGTACGGTTTCAACCGTTGGCGGTGTGTCACAATAGTTCACCTGTACATATTCGACGCAAGGAGGATCGTGTTCCCTTTCCACCATCGGCGTTAGTCGCCGATGGAAGCAGGCGCTTTTACCTCATCTTGTTTTTCGAGCTGGCGGGCAGCCCTGGCGGCTTCGAGAGCGCGGTCGCGACCAAGAAAGATGGCCAGGACCGCGCTACCGAGGCAGCAGATAAGCGTGAACAGAAAGGTATCGTTCATGCCCATCGTCAGCGCCTGCTGCGCGATGCAGGTGTGGAGCGCCTGAGCGTGCGAGCCGAGCTGCGCGATGCAGGTGGCTGCTCCATCCTGCGCGTGAGCCGCTGCATGCTGCGTCAGATAGGTCGTGAGGACCGCCAAGCCAATCGCACTGAAGACCGTTTGGGTCGAACTCATGAGAGAGGTGGCCTTTGCCATCTGTTTGTTGCTGATGACCGAGACTCCTACGGTTTGCAGCGGCATGCTCACCAGGCCCATACCCAGGCCACGCAGGATCAGCCAGATCTGGACATCGGCACCTGTGGTCGTTATGGTCAGGTGGGTAAAACCGATCATCGAAACAGCCACGATTGCCACGCCGACCACCGCAAGGATACGTGGCCCAATCAGGTTGTAGAGTTTTCCGCTGAGTGCTATGCTCACGACCATGGCCAGACCCTGGGAGATGAGAATTTCCCCGGTCGTCACTGAGGACAGACCCTCAACGTTCTCGAAGAAGAATGGCAGGAGGAAGATGCTGCCGTAAAGCACAGCCGTTGTAACCCAGATCAGAATGTTCGCCATGGTAAAGGTGTAGCGGCGGAACAAACGGATATCGATCACCGGGTCGGCAACCCGCAGTTCGACGATCAGAAAGGTGATGAGCAGCGCGCCACCGGCTATCAGGTAGGTGAGGACCGTGCGATCATTCCAGCCGTTAGCCCCTGCCATGGAGATGCCGTAGACAAGGGTAACGATGGCTCCCATAGAGAACAGGAAGCCGAAGACATCAAAGCCTTTCGCCACCGGCTCACCCGCGTCACGCTCTTCCTGTTCGCCGGCTTTGCCACGCAGAATCAGGAGCGCCAGGAGAAACGCGATGACGCCAATCGGCAGATTGATCGTGAAAATCACATTCCAGCTCAAGTTCGTCGCCAAATAGCCGCCCAGCACGGGACCGAAAGCCGGTCCCAATAGCAGCGGGATCATCAGCAGCGACATGGCTCCTGCCCGCTCCGTGGGGCCAAAGAGACGGAAAATGATGGCCGTTGCAACCGGCATGAGCGCGCCACCACCAATCCCTTGCAAGACACGGAAAGCGATCAGCATGTGCTCGTTCGGGGCAAAGGCACAGAGCGCGGAACCAATGGTAAAGAGCGCCAGAGCGATGAGGAACACCGTCTTCGTGCCAATGCGGTCGCTAATATATCCCACAACCGGGATAATGGCCGCGTTCGCCAGGATATAGCCGGTCGCAACCCAGGTAATGGTGCCCATAGAGGTCTTAAAGGCCGTCGCTATTTGTGGCAGCACGACGCTCACAATGGTCGAGTCGAGGACCGCCATCAGCAGGCCGAGCGCAATAACAAGCGTGGCCCTCCATCTGTATGGTAATTTCATGTTTTTCCTCTTTTTTCTGTTACAGAAATTCACGTTCGGTTAAATCTGCATTCACGCCTGCAGCGGCCGAACTTCCCCCGGCAGCTGCGATGATCAGTTGATGTGGGACGGCCAGCAAGGTGTCACCAGCGGCATACACGCCTGGAATATTCGTTCTCCCAAGGGGGTCCGTGATGATTCCTCCCATGGCATTCAGCTGGCAACCGAGCTCTTCAGTAAAAGGCGAGGCCTGAAGTAACTGCGAGGCGACAAAACCGCCGCGACGCTCTCTCTCTCCCTGCGTGGCAAACACAACCCGCTCAAGCTGCCCCTGCTTG
The DNA here is from genome assembly GCF_000178855.1 of Ktedonobacter racemifer DSM 44963. Lineage (GTDB taxonomy): Bacteria > Chloroflexota > Ktedonobacteria > Ktedonobacterales > Ktedonobacteraceae > Ktedonobacter > Ktedonobacter racemifer. The sequence goes on from NZ_ADVG01000003.1 coordinate 1,911,534, forward strand.
CCAAGAAGGGCAGTAATCCGATCTTCCACCACCTCAATTCCTTTCTGGCGCAACAGATCGTGCTGTTCTTTCGTGAGAACCTGATGGCCATTCGTGCAGACGAGCAAGTCGTGACTCCAATTCCAGACGGCTTTGACCAGGTGGAACGTTTGTGGCCTCTCGGAGATGATGACCAGGGGCTGATCTCTGAGTTCCCATCCATCGCAATAGGGGCAGGAAAACAGGCTTTTTCCGTAATAGTCAGGCAAACCAGCGATCGTGGGAAGAATCTCTTTGAGACCGGTAGCCAGCAAGACCGTTTGTGCAAAAAATCGATCCCCTTTCTCGGTGGTGATTTCAAACGCGTTATCAGCACGGCGAAGGCCAATGACTCGTACGGGCTGCATGTTCACGGAAGGATACCTGCTGATTTCCTGGTGCGCCAGAGCTCGAAACTCGTGCGGTTTGATTCCGTCTCGTGTCAAAAATCCATGTGTTTCCTGCGTGACGGCATTTCTTGGCCGATTATCGTCAAAGACCATGACGCTTCTCTTCGCACGGCCCAGGACAAGTGCCGCATTTAACCCGGCCGGTCCACCGCCGAGAATGGCACAGTCAACGATCATACTAGACACATCCTTTCATTTAGAGACTTTGCAGACTCTTGATATCTACGATTGCTGTAAAAAAAACACGCGAGTGCATTTCCCCAATGGCACAGTCAGCGATCACACCATATCCATCCTTTTATTTAGAGACTTCACAGACTCTTGATATCTACGATTGCTGGCAAAAAAAACACGCGGGTGCATTTACACAAGCGAGGTCACGTCACCGACCTGACCAACCAGTTCAATCAACTTTCGCTCTTTGAGGTAATCTTCCATCTGTTGTTCTGCCTGCGTCATGACATCCTGAATCAAGCACTCGTGATGATGAAGCCCATCATGAAACAAGGTGGCCGTCCCTTCAATGGCATGAATCACCTCCAGGAAAGAAAGATCGGCTTTGTTTCGTGTCAGCCGGTATCCTCCGTTGACTCCAGGAGTCGACTCGATGATGCCCGCCTTCACCAGCTTCGTCAAAATCTTCGAGAGATAGGTCGGAGACAGTTTTTGAAGCTCTGCCAAACGTTGAACACCAATGGTGGACCCCACAGGGAGAGCCACAAAGTACATCATCGTGTGGAGCGCATAATTGGTCGCTTGTGAATACTTCACTCCTCTCTCTCCTTTCTATTCCAGACTCAGTAAGTCTATAATAGACCAGAAAGACGGATGCTGTCAAGTGTTTCGATGGATGTCCCTGTTCTGGATTTTGGTGGTCGTTGTCTGGCGGGTAGTGTTGCAAAAATTTTGAGCCGAGAAAATGGAGCAAGTAATTACGGTACAAGAATCATTGCCGCAGAGAAAAGGTGAATGTTCTGCATCTTATCCTCGTGAAATTTGTTCATGTGTGCCTCAATTTGCTGAGCTTTAATTTTTTGCAACACTACCTTTTTCTCTTCTGACATTGGATATTCTCGATGGACGTATTCGGGAGATTGATGTGATTGTTAACCCGGATAAATTGCGAGGAGTCCCCACGCGCATGTAAAACGTTGTTCTTTTTCATCCCCTCTACAGAGAGGTACACGGTTGGCGGAAGCGATAGCCTATTCCTACAATGGTTTCGAGATAGGTGGGATGCCTGGGATCGTCTTCCAGCTTGAGTCGTAAGGTGTGCAAGTAGACGCGGATGTAGTCCACTTCCTCGTGATACCCTTTGCCCCAGACGGCGTGGAGCAACGACTGATGGGAGAGCACCTTGCCTCCCTGGCGCATGAGAGTGAGCAGCAATGTGCACTCGATGGGCGTCAAACGTAGCATCTGTTCACGAACGACGACACAGCGCTCCAGGCACAGTAGGAGAATTTGCCCATCCTCGCTTTCAAGTACTGAGCAAGGGCCAAGGTGCCTTGATGCCTCACAAGAGGATGCCAGCGATGCTCGATAGCGCCTGGCATGCCCATGTAAGCGGGCATGCAGTTCCAGCTTCCCGCAGGAAAAGAAGACATAATCGTCAGCGCCAGCATCAAGCATCCTGACAATCTGCGCTTCCTCCTTCACGTCGGAACAGATCACCAGCGGTGTGCGAGGTGTGATCTGACGAATCTGCTGGACATCGCGCGAATGAGTGCAGCAAGCCAGCCAGACATCGTGTTGCATGAGCCGCACAGTCATGGCAGCTGTACTGCTTCCCAGATGCACCAGATGTGTCACCTTGAAGTGACCTCCGCGTAACCGCCGCCGTAATATGCGCACTTCTTCCTGCGTCCCCAGCAGGAGGATATGAGGAGGGTGTTGCTGTACGGTCTCTCTAGAGTATTCTGCGTTCATGGCCTCTTGTGCTTTCCTTTCCTTGATGAGGCATGGTCTCGGCGGCGAGATGTGTAAGCAGAAAACGTCTATGCACACGATGTAAAGACCAATGCATCGGCTCAGGACGCTCTCGACTGCCAGATCGTCAGTTTGCGCTTCTGAAGGATCTGGATGACGCGCTCAACCTCCTCAAGAGGTAATCGCAGCACATGGGCAATATCCTCCAGGGTTCGTTGCCCGTTACTGAGCAAAAAGACGTGACGGACACGAACGGGCAGTGAGGTGAGAGGCACGTGCTCGACGGGTACCGCATGGAGGGGAACGCGCCCGGGGAGTTCCGTGGTGTTGCTGTTGGAGGCTATTGCCGATAGAGGCGCTGTTTCTGCTTCAGCATTGTGCTGTTGTGGATGCATACGCCAGTGAAGCACACCTGCCGTGTAGAGTGCCTGGAAGGCTTCACCTTGTTGCAGAAGCACTCGCTCACTCGTACCAAGGGAAAGCTGGCAGCGCGTGATTCTTCCCTGTTCAAAGGAGAGCTCAGCAACCATATCTTGTCCTTTTGAGAGATTGGCAACAGGCGCTGAAGGCGGAACAGTGGCAGACAGTGAGAGGCTTGCTTGCGCAGCGTACACCTGCTCACATAAGGCGGCGAGAGGCAGGTGGGAGGCGTGTGCTGTGGGTGTAGAGTGTCTATGCTGCATATTATTATTATCTCCTTGTGCTATTACTAACTTCTCTCTGCTGATCGGTCGTGTGTTTGGTCGGCTTCTTCGCTTGGCTCTGGTTCGCGTTGTTGCACATCCTTCGGCATGGGAAAAAGAGCACATGGCTGCCCGTGTCTATGCGAGCATGGTTGGCCTCTGTGAATACTGGGGATTGGTCGCAGTACGCGTGCATACGGCTTATAGCCCCAGAGAGCGCAGAGGTGCCAGTACCCACGAAACGTCGGCTCGAGTAGCTCCAATTGCATCTCGTGATAGGCCTGCTGGTAGGCTTCGAGAGAAAGAGGCGCATGGTGATGGGTGCAGAGAGGTGCAACGAGCTGAAAAAAGTCATCGGCCTGTTCGCGGAGCGTGCCATGAAAGGGCATCCCGGCAGAAAAGTCGAGCAGGCTCTTCTGCTGCTCAACCGCGACCAAGCCTGCCTTCGCAAGCCGTAGAGGGAGGTGCTCAGGCTGAAAGGCGCGTATGGTCCGTGCTCCTGGCAACGACGGGCGTGACGCGACGCGTCTCCTCTCCAGGGAGTGCCTGTAGGCGGCATACAGGGTACCTGCGGCAGCGCTGGTACTCTCCCCTCGTAGACATTCAAGCAGGTGGAGGACCCCTCCTGGCCGAAGGAGCCGAACGCACTCTTCCAGGAGCAACGGCCAGAGGTGCTCAGGAAGGCTTGCGTGGAGGAACCTGCCGTTGATGAGGTCCATACTCTCCGCCGGGAAGGGAAGCGGCCGGGAGAGTGGACACACCTGAACATGCACGTTGCGGCATCCCTGGACGGCGGCAAAGAAGGCGGCTTGCCTGGCATACATCTCCTGTGACGTGACGCCAATAACCTCGGTGGTTGGGTGTAAGGAGGCAACCTGTCGTAGCCACTCGCCATGAGGATCAATGCTCAGTTCCAGGATCCGTGCCAGAGGGCGCCCCTCGTGTCGTTCGGGAAGTGGCGTGCCACAATGCTGCAAGAGCATGCGAGCCTGCTGCGTGCGCCGCCGCCATTCCAAGGGATGGATCGGCAACACCAACACCTCCTCGTCAAGCACCAATGGGTCAGAGGGGGTATAGAAGGGGTAGAGCGCTTCCCCTGGTGGCAGAGGGGATGGATATCCCCTGTCCTCATGAACCTGTGGCACGAGGAGGTGGGACGCCCTGGAGAGAACCTGGCGCTCGTTCTTTGCCAGGAAGTGCAGGCCTTGTCCCGACTGAAGAGGTATAGACAGTGGTGTCATTGCGCTCTTCCTCCTGGTTTAAAGGCATGGACACGAGAGAGGGTCCAGTGCCCCTTGAAGGTGGGAACGCTCATTTCTGCTCGCATCTGTTCAAAGAGGTCCTCAAACCGCGCCGGGGAGAGGTCGGTGGTTTGATACAACAGCGGGGCAAGCTGGTAAAAGAAGGATTCGGCATTGGTGCGCATACTGGCTTGATAGAGGGTGCCGGCCGAGAAGTCGAGCATGATCCGTTGTTCTTCCATGGCACAGTAGCCAACGTCGTGCAGGAGTTCGAAGAGGGACGTGTGTTGCAACAGTATACTGGCAAGGTCCGAGCCCTCCTGGCTTCTTTCATGCTGAGAGAGGAGGGTCTGTGTGCATATGGCAAGGGCCTGCTCATAATAGTGGGTCAGCGTTTCACAGGCCGGGCTATTGGAGAAGGCAGCGATACATTCCGTGAGGCGAAGAAGCCCTCCCGGTCGTAGTACACGGAAACACTCCCGGAGCAGCCGGGGCCAGCCCGCGTCTGTGAGGAAGGTGCGCAAAAAACGGCCATTGATGATGGTGGCGAAGCTAGTCGGGCAGCACAACTCCCTGGCAAACTCCATCTGGAGAAATTGAACGCGTGTCTGACCCTGCATCTGGCGAAAGGTAGTGGCCTGCCGGACGTAGGGGGCAAGAGCTGAGATCCCAAAGACCAGACAGAAGGGATCGTGAAAGGCCACATCACAGGCCCAGGTCCCTCCTGGCCCACATCCAAGGTCCAGGATGAGGTGAGGCGAGGTGGACGTAGTAATGCCTAGCTCTTCCAGTTCGGGTAAGGGTTCCTTGAGGGCTGAGGCGAGCATGTGATATTGCGTGATCACACGCGCTTGCTCAGCGGAGGCCAGTGGATCGAGCAGCAGAGGGCCATGGGTGCTGCTTTCTGCATACAGACGATGGGAGGCGTGAAACATCTTTCCCTTCCTCTTCTTCTTTCTACTGTCAACCTGACAAAGCGACAAGCGTATCTCTCTTCCCACATCAACCTTGTTGGCGCTGCGTATAGTCATGCTCTGCCCACGTTTCCTTGCGAGGGGTGCCTGAGTGGGGAGCAGAGGCATCCTTCCCGTGTGGTGGTTGCGCTTGCTCTGGTGCTTCACCAGGCTGATCGTGCTGCCTGAGAGGAGCGCTATAGTACTGTGCTTTGTGGGCTTGTAGATGGGCGATAAGGCGGCCTTTGCCGTCGGTGGCGTGCTCCCAGTGGTGGGCAAACCAGGTGGTGAGGTGTTCCAGGAGCAAGAGGGTAGGGAGCCTGGCGGCGAGCAGACGCTGCTCCTGGGAGCATTGGAGCAGGAGAGTACGTTCCTCTCGCTCTAAGAGGCCTCGTAGGCGTTTGAGCGTGATGTCATCGTGGGTGAGGTGGGCTCGGTGCACCACGTTGAGTTCGGCGTTGGTGAGGAGTCCTGTTCGGGTGAGATCAGATGAGCCGACGATCGCAGTCTGTGGGGCGCTACGTGCACTATCCTGGTCGGCATAGAAGAGAAAGCAGCGGGCATGAAGGGGGGGGCGCTCAGCAAAACGGACCTGGACGTGGTTCTGCTGCAAGAAGGCGATCAAGGCTTCGACCAGCGCGAGTCGTTCCTCCTGGGGGTCTTTGGAGCGCTCGGTGCCTAACGGATGGTGTGTGCGCGTGGTGTGCATGTCCGCCAGAGGCTCATCCTCAATGGTGGCGAGGACCGTGGGGTTGAGGAGGAGGCGAAGGTTTCCTACCTGTTGGAGCCCGTCACATACAAGTGCCCACCCTTCAAGGGTGAGACGTGTCGTACAGATATCAAGGGCTCGTCCAGCGTGCTGAGCCAGGAGATGGTGTAAGGTCTCGTTGAGCGTGGCTTGTTGATTATCAAGCAGCAGAGAGCGCGTCATGTTGGGTGGCTGGATGGCGTTCATGGTGAGAGACGATATTCCTTTCCGCATTGGTAGTTGTCACTTTGGTCAAAATGGGTATGGAAGTGTTTCTGTACACATCAGTTCATCAGGGCAAATACCCGGGATACGCACAGGCCCAATCTGAAAGCCATTTGGGCATGGGGTAAAGGTGTGATTGGGAAGATGGGGACGTTGGGCAAGCCAGGTTTGAGCGCGAAACTGTGCCTCCAACTCGTCACGGGCATAGACGAAATGGTATGTATATGTACTCTCTCTTTCCCATCCTTCCTGCTGCTGTGTTGAGGCAGAGGCTCGAAGGAGCCAGAGAGTCAAATATTCGTCCCAGAGCACCATGTCAATGTTCTCCAGGGTCAGGGTGAGCTTGGTGTGATTGGAGAGCGCGCGAAGGATCTTTTCGGCATCCTGGCAATGAATGGGGCGCTGAAGCAATGCCTGATAGACAATACTGGTTTCTACTCCTGCCGTTCGCGCCAGATCGGGCACGTCGAAAGGGAAGAGGGTCCGTATCTGCTCTAGTGTTGGCTTTGTCTTTCTGTCGTGCATTTCCTGATGTCCAATCTTGAATGCATTTTCTGTTCTAACATAGTAAGTGCAGATAAGATGTCCTAAGGGGGGATTCCTTTGGTATTCCTCAAGCAGTCGTGTGACTTCGGTTTTATTGGTTTTGCTCATACCATCCCTCAATGAGATCATCAGTCCAGAAACGTTGAGTCGCTTTTTCTGTATGGACAACCATGTCTAGTGCTATGACACAGGATTCACTCTATCACAGAGACAGTAGCTAGCAATACAGGTGAGAGGCATACTGAAATTTGAGGTGTGCTTTTTGAGTTGCATGGTAGATAGCATCTTTTGTATACTCTTGATAAGAAAACGTACCAGAGAAGGGTAGGCATGCACGATGGAAAGTGTTGATTGGGCACGTTTCGGACTTCTCTCTCCAGCCGAGATGGGAACGGATGGATTCCCGCGCCCTGGCAAAACTGCACGCTGGTATCGAGAACAAAAAAAGCATACTGATGCGACCTGGACACAGAAGCGTCTGGCACAGGAGTTAGGTCTGACGGAACGGGCGGTGTGTTACCTGGAGAGCCATGATGTTGGACTCGACTCGATTTCTCTTCGTCGCAGACTGGCACTGTTGTTTAATATCCCTCCCATTCTCTTCGGGCTGGCTTCCATTGAAGATGAAACCGATCCTGGACAGACCGTCAGGTTACATCGTAAGATGAAGCAAAAAGAACATCCCTTGCGCAGCCAAAAGGGACGTGCACGAGCGCTCAGCATGACAGAGAAAGCCATACGAGACATGGAAAAAAGGAATATCGGGCTAGACTCCATTGCGCGCCGCCGTGTGCTGGCTTTGTTGCTCGATATTCCACCAGTCGCATTAGGCATTGTCACCCTTGAGGAAATTCTGCTCCAGCAGCATCAGGATGTACCAACCACGCCGCACACCAGAGAAACAAAAGAAAAAGAAGCAGCTTTTGATCTTGCAGTCTACACAGATCGTCTCAAAACCCTCTGGAACCGCAACCATACTGGCACTGCACAAGATCGCCTGACCCAGATTGCCGCTGCTATGGCAGATCTCACGACTGCCTTACCCTACGTCAGTGGAGACGATGAGAAAGAGGTACGGGCAGTACTGTGTCGCTATCACCATCTTTATGCGCATATCTTACGTGATCAGGGTCGGTATGATACGGCAATTGTAGAATTAGAAAAAGCAGCTATTTTAGCTGAAAGGGCTGGACGTCCTCATTTGCTCGCAGTAACGCTGCTTCGGATTGGCAGTGTGCTTCGCGATAGAGGAACGGTATTCGAGGCTCAAGCAAAAATGGAGGCTGCAAGAGGGAATATCACAGGTGCGAATCAAAAAAGAAGGCAAGCGAATACTGATTATCTGGCAGCCATTGACTGCTATACCAGGATACGCAATCTTGAGCGGCTTCCCGAAGCATTACACGGCGTGATGTTATTCGATGAGGGATACGCAAAGGCACATCTGGCACAAGGAAATCAGGAGGCAAAACGAACTGCGCTGGCTCACCTCAATGCTGGTGGGAAAATAATAGCAGAGACAAGAGATATCCTTGAGGAGGAGTTCTCGATTAGAATCACCGAGCGAACCTATCGTAACACAAAAGTAGCAGCAATGCTGGAAGCAGGCTGGTCCCGCGAAGCCCTCCAGGAACTTACAGACCTGATGGACCTTCCAGAAGAAGGGGACATGACACGGCAAAATGCCTATACCGATTATCTTTGGGCGCAAGCCTACGCCAATCTGGGATTGATTGATGCCGCAGCTACTCCAGCACAAGATGCGTTAGTCAGAATGAAGCAAATAAAGTCCCGTATCCACATCATGCGCATTGCTGGATTGCAAGGACAACTGAGCCAACTCGATAGCAAAAACATCGAGGTCATTCGATTAGGCGTGATGGTTCATTCGTGACGACTCCCCACGGCTAAAGCCGGGGGGCTTCTCAGCAAACCGAAGTTTCCCGAAGGCTCCGTCCGAGCCAATACGTGTTTGCTCTCTTGAATGGCAAGGTGGCTTTGAAGCTCTTAAAAGACCTCACCGAGAGGGCACAGGAACACTTGTACGCAAGTGCTTTTACGCAAGGGGACGATTTACCTTGCAACGCCCAAACACTTTTCGGTTGTGTATGTACCAAAACACTTGTTCTAGTATATCAGGTAGGTGTGAATATGTCAATGCTGATATATCCCCCACTACCCTATCCACCACAAAAGGACTCGCTTCTATCCCTGGGACTGAAGTCCAGGGTTTTACGCTCGGTCTGATAAGGGAGAAAACAATGTATCACCAACCTGTCAGAGAGTATCCGAATCGTCAATACGTGACGGGAGAGCAACAAAAACCAGGAATGTTCCTGCCCGATTCAACTTACGCAGCAGCATTGGATGCGCTCGTAATTTGTTGCGCTGATGCTGCTCTATTGCATCAAGGGATGTGGTTGATTGCCAAGCGGGCATGGGAACCCCATCCCGACTGGTGGGTTATAGGAGGACGGATGCGCAAAGGTGAACTTGTTGAGCAGGCATTACGGCGTAATTTGCGACGAGAATTGCACCTTGATATTCCTGAAGCCCGTCTCCGAAATATTATCGGCTACTATAGTCAGATCTGGGATACAAGAGCATGGGAGCCAACAACGAACGGATGCCATATGTTCTCAATCACAACAGCTGTCAACCTGACTGATGAAGAAAAAGCGAGTGTTCAACTTAATGAAGAGTATGCCGATTCTCAATGGGTCAATCCCCTACACGTGATAGAGAATGCTGATCACTTTCATCCGTGCCTTGTTCAAATAGCACGGGATATCACCTCAAAATAACTGGATCTTCCCACGAGATGCCCGCCCGCGTAGGACTCTAGCCCCTCTCATGGGGAGTTCCACCAAGTGGGTGCCGAGGAATAGTAAAGGGGCATATATTTGTGGGGTCGTAGACGATGCCTCTTGTTATGAGTAAGCCGTTTGCAGCCCAAACGCCTTCTCTCGAACGCTCGCTACGCGAGCCGGGATCAGTGAGAGAGAGAATTGGATGGCCCGGTTTTTTCCCTATTTGCCCCTTGCTGAAGCAATATGATATCAGTTATATTGAATGCATCGTTTTTTTTCTCTCTTTTTTCAGCATCTAACTGAACCAGTTGCGTGATGAAAAGAGAAGGTTCTCTATCACTTGGATCGCGCTTCTTCTTGAAGAAGCTCGCTGAACCAATGAAGAGGGAACAGTTTGTCTCTATGGCTCAAAAACGGGGCATGGACCATCTTCGAGAAACGCAACGCGCAGTTTCTCGGAACGCTCTCAGTGAAGTGGAAGATGAGGGGAGGTGAAAGGGATGAGTGCTGTTCTTCATGCCGCTATCGCTGCCGCTACTGCCGCTGCTAAGTTGGCTGCCGAGAAGGAGCGAAGGAGGCGAGAGCAGGAAAAGCAGCAGAAAAAGAAGAAGGATAAGTGATGGATAGGTCTCAATTTTGGGCATAGCCTGGAATGAGATCCCCATGACCGTATCTGCCAGGAGACGGGAAGGGGGCCATGTCTTGATGAGTGGCTCCCTTTCTGTATTTTTGCATACGTTTGGCTGGCAATTGTTTCTAAGGGGAGACGTGAAAAATACGAATAGTTCTCACTGGAAAAGAAGTTGATGCCCAAAAATACAAAAATTTTGTAAAATGACCATGTGTGCTAAAACGGTACGGGGCCTGTGCTGAGCTGAACTTTGTGAAGCATATGACCCCGTTTCGAGGCTCATGCGTGCGTTTTTGAAGTGCGAGGAGAAGGCCTTTTGCAACTGAGCATTATCACAGATGAGATTTCACAGGACCTGCTGCATGCCTTGCGTGTTTGTCGAGACCTCCAGGTGAAGACGCTCGAACTGCGTACGATTGATGGTGAGAACATTGTGTTCCACAGCGAGGAGCGTCTTGCGCGCATACAGGCGCTCCTTGAGGAAGGTGGGTTTCGCGTCTGTTCTATTGCTTCGCCTTTCCTGAAAAGCCCACTCTGGCAAGACGATGCCAGGGGGAGCGATCAGGAGCGGGAGTGGTGGATCTTGCAACGCTCATTTGAGCTTGCGAAGCGTTTCAATGCCCCTTTGGTGCGCGCCTTCTCCTTATACTCAGCCTGGCGATCTGGAATGGCGTCCTGCGAGGCGAAAAGCCCTTGAACAGCGTGCCTGGGAACTAGGCCCTCAGCGGCTGGCTCACTGGAGGCGCGCAGCTGGATCCCAACGCGATCAAGGATATTGCGGTAGTCTGTCACTACACAATAGCGTAACGGGACGAAAATACATGTTGCTGCTCCACTTTGTGGAGAGCGTACATGAAAGAGAGCCTTCCTCAAAGGTGAGCGGGTGTCAGGTGATGCTCACATTTTCTTATTGCCAACCCTGTGAACACGTACGTGAACGAAGGCCGCACGCTGCTCCCGACTCTTTCGGGATGCGAAATTACCAAAATTTTGTATTCTGTTATTTGTAGAATTCTTGCTCAAATAAAGACGCCTGGAGAAATATGGTAGCGCCTGCGAGGAAATTCTGCGTTTCTCTTGCTGGAGACAGGCTCTCATCTCTTCTGGAGAGAGGCAACCAATGGGTTGTCCGCTGGCAGGCTGTTTCTGCCGTGTGCCATCAAGGCTGCTGCTATAAATTGAATACCATGCTGACTCATTCAAGAGTCCTACTAGACCACCACCAGTGATGACTCCCACTATAGCCCAGATCGTGCCTCCCAGGTGCATCTGGGCTATAGTGGGAGTCCACTCTCATACTGAGGATACTTTCCACAAGCCAGCCGAAAGGCCGGCCTACGCCCCAAGCGACAGCACTGATCAGCAGCCATCTGGTTGCACCGTATCCATGTCGTCCTAGTGTGCTACCTTGAGGGGCGCCGACCAACATCCCAACGCAAGCTGTCGCTACACTCACGAGCAGAAACGTTTGCCAGGCATCTGGACCTCCCCATGTGAGGAGACTTCCGGAAGCGGAGATGAAATAAGGAGCGGCCCTCATATCCCCAGCCCTAAAGGAGCGGGGCTTTCTGGCTCGTTTCCGGTAAGACTAGGGACTCCTGGCAGTGGTCAGGGAAGCAGGAAGGGAACGCCAGATATGGCTTGTCCATGTTTGGGTAAGTTTCTCATCACGGTGAACGTCTCACAGGGATTTTTGTGTCAGAATCACGCGAGGGCTACTTCGTCCGCAGTACGATCTTTGTGCCCTTGGCCGTACCCTTGACCAGTTCGGCAAAGGCAGCCGGCCCCTCAGCCAGCGGGCGCTCTTCCAGCCAGTCCGCCTCTGGCCGAAGCTTGCCTGCTTTCAGCATGGCCACTGCGATGCCGAAATCATGGTGAGTATAGGCAAAACAGCCGGTAATGGTAACTTCCTGCCGAATAAGATAATTCGTGGCGAGCGGCGATTCCTCATCATGGAGGCCAATAAAGACGACGCGCCCACCAGGGACTACGGCCTGAACGGCCTGAGCGCGCGTGGTGGTCGCGCCGACGGCATCAATCACTGCCATTGCGCCGCCCCCACAGATCTGCTGGATGCTTTGCACGACATCGCTTGTACGCGCGTTCAGGGTCGCGCTTGCTCCCCATTGCTGCGCAATCGCCAGGCGCGTGGGAAGCATATCGCTTACAATGATTTCTGTAATACCCAGCAAACGGGCATAGGCCAGGCAAAAGAGGCCGATGGGACCAGCGCCAAGGATGAGCAGGCTGTCTCCCGAGGAGACGTGAGCAAGTGTAACGGCGTGGATGGCGCAGGCCAGCGGCTCAGCCAGAGAAGCAGCGGTATCCGAGAGATTTTCTGGCGCGGGCCAGCACTGAGCGGCAGGAACGGCTACGTAGAAGGCAAACGCGCCTGGACGGTGCGCGCCGACGAGCTGGCGTTGGCGGCAGAGGTTGGTGTAACCCGCGCGACACCGATCACAGGTACCACAGACAATTAGCGGGTTGAAGGTCACACGCATCCCTACCTGACCCGCGGTGCCATCGGCGAAGGTCGTTTGCTCACCTGTTTGCAAAATACGTCCAGAAGCTTCATGCCCCATAATCAGCGGTGGACGGCGCAGGCTATTATGGCCGAGATATCCGCTTAGTTCAGAACCGCAGATGCCGATAGCGCTTGTCTCGATTAGCACTTCACTGGGCGCAGGTTCGGGGAGCGGGACAGCGCGAAGCTGCATATCCTCTGGCCCTAGCCAGACCAGTGCTTTCATCTCTGCATGGGTCGACATGCTCTTGTCTCCTCTCATGATTCAAACGCCGTAGCCGACTGCGGCTCGGTCATTGCGGCTCTGGCCGCGAGATCATCGAGCAGCCGCTGCTCGACATGGAGAAGGTGTTGATACATGGCTAGGCGCGCAGCCTCGGAATCACGCTGCCTGAGCGCCTGGATAATGGCGCGGTGATCTTCAATGACCTGGTAAGCGATCCCTGGCAACACAGCGGTACGTTGACGGCTGGCGAGGCTCAGATGGCTGATACTGGCCATGATCCTGCTGAGAATAGGACTTGCGGCAGCTTCGGTAATGATCTCGTGTAATTCCACATCAGCCTGGAAATACAGTTCCGCATCGGTCAATCCTAGCAGCGACTTTTCCAGGCAGCTTTCCAGGCGAGTGATCTCTTCGTCGGTGATACGCTGCGCTGCCAGGCCACAGATGCCGACCTCTACCACCTTGCGCGCCTCAAAAAGCGAGAGGTAGGTTGAATCAGCCAGGGCAAAGACAAAATCAAGATGCTCGACCAGGCGTTTGGGTTCGAGAGAAGAGATGTATGTGCCCGAACCTTGCCGTATTTCCACAACATGCATAATCGAGAGCGCCCGCAAGGCCTCCCGCAGCGAAGGGCGGCTCACCTGGAGTTGTTCCGCCAGATCCCGCTCCGAGGGCAGGCGATCACCCGGTTGGAGTTTCCTTTCCTTGAGGAGAGCGAGCAACTTGTTCACGATGCCTTCGGAAAGGGCACTTTTGGGGGATATTTCAAACACTGCCTCCTCCTCCTTTCTCAGTCGTCTTTCACGCTTGACAAACTGATCGGCTATTGGCTACAGTAATTGGTAATATAACTTTACCAATTACTGTAGCCAATAGCCGATCAGTTTGTCAAGCTGTTTTCAGGGAAGGAGTATTGCCATGCGGGAATCGCGGGTTGGAGTAGGCGTGATTGGTCTGGGGGGTATCAGTAACAGCGTCCACTTGCCCGGGTTGAAGCGCTGCGAGCAGGCGGAGATCGTCGCTCTGTGTGATAGTGACGCCGGGCGGCTCAAGCAGGTCGCGCAGGAGTATCATGTTTCACATACCTTCACGGAGTACGAGCGCCTGCTCCAGCATCCTGCCGTGGACGCGGTGGTCATAGCGACGCCCACGCTGTTGCACGCTCCGATCGCGCACGCGGCTATCGCGGCGGGGAAGCATGTGCTGGTTGAGAAACAACTTGGCATGACCTACGCTGAGACAGTGGAAATGTATGAAGCAGCGGTCGCCGCCGGGGTATGCCATATGACTGCGTTTACCTATCGCTTTGTGCCCGCTATGCGCTACCTCAAGCATCTGGTGGGTCAGGGACTGGTCGGTCTGCCGCGTCAGTTGCGCGTGGCGCGTTTGCAGGATTTTCCAGAAACCTCGCTTGGCTGGCGCCAGCAGCGTCATCTGGCAGGCGCTGGTGAGGTGGGAGATATGGGGGCACACCGCATCGATTTCTGCCATAATGTGATTGGCCCGATCGCCCGCGTGGTCGGCCTGACACGCACGTTCGCGCCTGTGCGCCCGACTCCTGACGGAGAACCGTTCCCCGCCGATGTTGAGGATGCCTCTATTTTTCTGGCCGAGTTTGCCGCTGGTGTGGGTGTTGAGCAGGGAACAGTAGCCTCATTCGATCTGAGCAAGGTGGCCAAAGGACGTGGAAAGGGTGGATTTGGCCTCGACGAATTTGAAGTGTACGGAACAGAAGGCACGCTTATCTATCATCTGCATCGCCCGCATGAGGTTCTCGTCGGTCACCCTGATGGCACGCTGGAGGCGCGGGAGGTGCCGCGCGAGTTCCTGGTCTATCCCGATTCGCCACGCGATCCCTCTATCGGCGAACCAACCGTGACTTTCCGCTATGATCAGGATTTTGCTTTTATTCAGGCTATTCTTATGGGTAGCAATGACATTCCGACCTTCTACGATGGGATGCGGTGCCAGGCGGTGATCGACGCTGTTTTGCAATCCGCGCGTGAGCGGCGCTGGGTCGATGTGCCAGACGTGCCGCCCGTCACACGGCCAATCGCCGCCAAGTCGTAGTTGTCACAAAGGAGTAGTATTTATGGTGCTTGACATGTTTAAGTTGGATGGCCGGCTCGCGCTGGTCACAGGGGGAACGCGAGGACTGGGTCTGGCTATGGCTCGGGCTCTGGCGGAGGCTGGAGCTGATGTCGTAGTCACAAGCAGGGATCAGGAGAAAGCGCAGCGGGGAGCGGAGGCTCTGGTTGCCGCGACTGGACGCCGTGTCCTTGGCCTGGCGGTCGATGTCACCGACGCCCAGCAGATCGATCAAATGGTTGAGGCCGTTATCGCAGCCTTCGGGCGCATCGATATCCTGGTCAACAATGCTGGCATCAATATTCGTAAGCCAGCCGAGGCCTTTGACGAAGCCAGTTGGGACCTGGTGCAGCAGACCAATCTCAAGGCGCCGTTTCTCTGCGCGCGGGCGGTGGCTCCCCATATGAAGAGACAGGGCACAGGCAGGGTCATCAATCTGGCCTCAATGCTCGCGCAGGTCGCCCTACCTGAGCGCAGCGCCTACGCCTCCAGCAAAGGTGGCGTGCTTCAACTGACCAGAGTTCTGGCGCTGGAATGGGCCAGATACGGGATTACTGTCAACGCCCTCTGTCCTGGTCCCATGGCGACTGAACTCAATGCGCCGGTTATCAATGATCCGCAGGCCAACCGGTTCTTTCTCAACCACATTCCGCTGGGGCGCTGGGGCAAACCGGAGGAACTGGCGGGAGCGATCGTCTTCCTGGCTTCGGACGCCTCAAGCTTCATGACCGGCGCAGCCCTAACCATTGACGGAGGCTGGACAGCCGAATAAGAAAGGAAGGATCCTATGCGGATTGGCCTTACAGCATATGGCACCGTTTTTAGCATGGGCCTGGCTCCCCAGGCCGGGCGCCCCCGGATCAAGCCGATCCAGCTTTTAGAGCGCGCGGGGGTCTGTGGCCTGGCGGGAGCTGAGCTGCCAGCAGTGCTTTTGGAGGGAGAGGATATCGATGCTGTGGCGCGCTACGCTCGGGAGCATCACCTCTTCCTGAATCTGGCAACGGGAGGATACGCCCCTGAAAAGCTGGCGGAAACGCTTGAACTGGGAGCGCGCCTGGGCGTGGAGACGGTGCGTACAGTAGTAGGAGGCGCGCAAATCGGCGGGGATCGCAGGCTCATTGCGAACCGTTGGAGCGCGTTTTTAGAAGAAATGCTGGAGGGATTGGGCGCGGCCACACAGGTTGCCGAACGTGTCGGGGTGAATCTCACGGTCGAAAATCATCAAGACCTGGCTTCGGAAGAACTTCTCTGGCTGTGCAACGCCATCGACTCATCCCGTTTTGGGATTACGCTGGACACAGGGAATCCGCTGGCTACGGCTGAAGAACCCCTGGACTTTGTCAGGCGCATCGGAACACACCTCAAAAACGTCCACCTCAAAGACTACTGGATCTTTCCTACAGACGAAGGCTATCGCCTGGCGCGCAGTCCCATAGGCCAGGGAGTCATTGACTTCCCGCAGCTTTTTGCCATGGTGAGAGAATTGTGCCCAGACATCACCATGTCCCTGGAAATGGGAGCCTTAGAGGCTCGCCATATCCGGGTGCTAGCCGATGATTATTGGCCAGCGTATCCACCGCGTTCAGCGGCACAGCTTGCGCACGTGCTGCGCTTCGTTTATGCCCATGTAAGGCAATCTGAGAACTGGCAAACGCCTTTTGAACGCCATGAGCCAGCCGAGGCCATTGTGGCCTATGAAGAGCAACAGCTTAGAGAAAGCGTGGCCTATCTCAAGCAGCTTATACATGCATAAACTGCGTGGGCCAATCATCAAGTAGATTCAGAGACCATCGGCTGCTTGCAAGAAATCAAGGAAGTAAATGAGCACGCAACGTATTTATCTTGTTGGGGCGGGATTCATCGCGCGTTCCCACACCGCCGCCATCCAACGCTTGCCTGACCCGGAACAGGTTACGCTGGTGGTCGCAGATCCCAATCCTCAAGCACTGGCAGCTTTTGTCAGGGAATATCCTCAGGCGCGGGCCTTCGAAAACGCGCAAACCATGCTGGCCGAAGCAGCAGATGAGAATGATATCGTCATCATCACCACGCCACCGTTCGCCCATGAAGAACTGACCTGTGCCGCGCTGGCTACAGGCCGACATGTGTTGTGTGAAAAGCCACTCGCGCTAAATCAGGAGCAGGCGCGGCATATGCTAGAGGTCGCCCACGCTTATCAGCGTTTGCTTGGCTGCTGTAGCGTCAGATGTCTCAACTGGCCGCCAGCCGAGGAGGCACGCCGTCTTTTGCAGGAACAGGCACTGGGCCAGCTCTATCATGTGCGCTTTCTCAATCTAGAGCAACGCAATCGGCCAGGGATCGAGTATCAGCCCCAGACAAACTGGTTTCTCGACCAGACCAGAAGCGGCGGCGGAACCTTAATGGATCGTGCCCCTTACGAATTTACTGTGCTCAATGATCTCTTACAACCCACGCGCGTGGAAGTGCTCAATGCCTGGCTAGCCAATCCCGCCACCGCCCTGCAACTTCCTCCACAGACCATCATTGACGTCGAACAGCACGCTGGAGCCACGCTCCGCTATGTGCTCGCCAATGGCAGCAGCGTGATCGTGAATTACGAACGCGCCTCCGGCACTCATAGTGAGGAGCAGTCCGTGATCGAATTTACCGGCGTCAACGGTTCCTTACGCTGGAGTTGGCCGTTGTCCAGAGGTCGTGCCACCCTGACGCACACCTATGACCGCGACGGTGCAAGCGAGAGCAGAACCATTGCTTTCCCACCAGTAGCAGGGGCACTGCGCTTCGGAGAGAAACCGCTCGTGTATTTCTATCAACGCATACATAACCAACCGTCATCAGCAATAGTGAACGAGCAAGCACTCTTCAATTTTTCCTGTATTCGTGCCATCTACGACTGCGCAACATCGGGACTGGCCCAGGTTGTGGAGAAGCAGCCTCTTTCGTAGGAGATCATTTCCATGTGACACTCCGCCAGCGGTTGCGCAACCGCGCGGCTTCTTGTGGCACTGCTACGTACGCGACCCTCTGAATGGATGTCCCATGGAGACGACTCGGCGAGGATCGTAATGGGTGAGCAATACCCGAAGAGACGTCTGCCATCCCTCACGTCTTCTTCCCCCATCCGGGGGCGCGGCTGCGCGGTGCCCTGCGCGACCACATCATCGGAGAGCTGCATTCGCACCTGGACGAGCAGCAACTGCTTCCAGATCAGCATTTGATGGACATGGGCTTCGTCGATGCAGAGGTGCTAGCAGAGAGCCACATGCGCTATCAAGTGGACATTGTTGGGCCAGTCATGCCAGATACGTCATGGGCATCAAAAGAAGCAGGGCGTTTGGATCACAGCCAATTTCTCATTGATTGGCTGTGATCCAAACGGGTGGCGTGTCCTGCAGGACAGCACGCCACTATATGCAGCATATGGCAAATGCGGATAAGTGATCTGGCGTGTCGTAGGCTCTTCCACATTGGATCAACCCGAAAAAATGGGAATGCATGGCTGGTGGAACCGATATCCTACCCCCGTGATCGTTTCGAGATAGATCGGATGCCTGGGATCGTCTTCCAACTTGAGGCGCAGGGTATGCAGGTAGACGCGGATATAATCCACTTCAAGGGATCAGAGTGCGAGGGCGAAGAGGTCAAGGCCCTGGTCATCCTTAAGCAAGGAGCAGTCATCTCTGAGGCTTAACGAATTGCCTGGTCCAAGCAAAATATGGCCGATGATAAGTACCCGCGCATTATCAAGCTCCGCATCGCGCTGCCTATGCATATGATCCAAAGCGGTGGAGAAGTCAAAGAGGTTTCCCGCTCTCACCGCGAGCAGAGTCTGAATTCTGTTCCTCATCTGCTCTTGCTCTCAGTGCAGATCTCTACAGCTCTGAAGCAGATGGTTGATCAGTTCATACATCATCCGACCAACCATCCCGGTCAGGATGTAGCCGATGTGGCAGCCACCTTTCAGTTTGGGTGGCGCCCCTTTGCTCATTGCCAAAATGCTTGGCGTCGAGATCCCTTTGCGCCTCTCCTTCGAGTACCCAGCGGTCGCCGCGCTCGCCACCGCCATGGAGGAGATACTTATTGAACACCTTGAAACATCACCTGATACGAGTCTCACTGGCCTATAGGCGAGCGTGCAAAGCGCGTTACGCGTGCGCAGGCCACCTGCTATAGATCCTCAACACAGCATCTGTTGCTATGCCTCGTTTTAAGGTGGACGGGCAAGCCTGAGAGGTCTTACATAAGAATCGGAGAAGCTTCCTTAGAGAAGAGACCCTAAACTGCACGCAAATGGCATGCTGCTTTCGTCCCGTTTGAGCAGCGGCAAGTCTTTTGCTCTGTCTTTTCAGAGGATTGTTCACGTGAAATCGCAAGAAAGTATCAGTGAATCGATATATTTATACTTATCTAAATAAAGGCGAATACAACGGCATTCGCCTGACTCGCCCCTAAAAAGAGGAGAAGTGCAACATTGAAGCGCATCTATTTACTCATGGCGGCCACGCTGGCCTTCGCGCTCTCCATCTCGATCTCCCTCGCTAGCTCTACGAGTCCTGCTCACGCAAGCTCAAACAGTGAAGTCCTTCACTCCATACGCAGCATGCGAGTAAAAAACACTGCCGCCGCCTGTCGCAATTGCGCCGGGAGCAATAATCTGAGCTACCATGGCGGCACAGGCGGCGTGGGCGTGGAAACCGGAGCGGACAAGGTGTATCTGATCTACTGGGGATCGCAATGGAACAACAACGATCCATCTGGCGAGGCGGCCATTCAGCAGAATTTCTTTAAAGGCGTAGGTGGCTCAAGTTGGAACAACTCGGTGACGCAATACTGTGAAGGCGTTTCCTCCGGCACGGTTACCTGTGGCTCATCGGGCACACATGCCACAAACCCCACCGGCGTATTCGCCGGCATCTGGTATGACAATGCATCTGCGGCTCCCTCTAAACCCAGTCAGTCGCAACTGGCCAGTGAAGCGGTCAAGGCAGCAGCGCATTTTGGCAATACGACTGCGTCTTCCAATAAAACGGTTCAGTATGTGATCAACACCGCGACGCACAATAACGCGAGTGGTTTTGGAACCCAATACTGCGCCTGGCACAGTTCGACGAGTTCGAGCTATGGCAATATTGCCTATACCAACATGCCCTACATTACTGACGCGGGGGCGAGCTGTGGTGCCAACTTCGTGAACTCGGGGAGCGCGGGCTTGACCGACGGTATCACCATTGTCGGTGGTCATGAGTTTGCCGAGACTGAAACCGATATCTATCCCAGTACTGGCTGGATCGACGGCAGTGGGAGCGAGAACGGGGACAAATGTGCCTGGATTAGCTCCGGTCAGGGGGCCTCAGCCAACATTACCTTGAGCACAGGAACATTTCCTGTCCAGTCGCTCTGGAGTAACGCGTTTAATAACAACGCCGGTGGGTGTGTCATTTCCTATCCCTAATACGGATCTTAGTGTACCTGGAGGGATCGCCAGGATAGGCGATCCCTTTTCTTTTTGCAGCTTCCAATTTATAGAAACCAAGCGGGAATGCCCTGAGCATTCATGCTGGGGAGGTCTCAGTAAGTGCTTGGCCGAAAACCGAAAGTAAAAAATACCGTAATCTCTCCTTCAGCTACGAGTAGAAGGAACCTGCCACATAGAGGCATAGAAAATGCTATGATGTATCTGGGAATACGCTCGCGCAAGGCCATGAAGCGCTTCTGTTTTCTTCTGAGGAGGAGATCGCGTGACTTCAAAAGCTACCTGCTTGTCCTGTCGACATTGTCCATTAGAACTGCTGCCCGAATCCGATGCAAAGATCACTTTCTACCGCTGCCCTACATGTCATCGCCACTTTGCCCAACTCCCAGGTCGATCACTCACCGAGAGATGGGGGGGATCTCTCAGCCTGGTCTTATACGGCACGATCTTCTCTCAGAAGCCCCAGGCAGATGCCCGGCGTATTGCCAGCATGTTCCGCAACCGAGAGAGCCGGGAGCAATTGGCTCGCATCGTTGCCGACATTCGACACGAACTCGCAAATCCGAGCCAGCCCGTTCGTGACATCCACGGTCAATCCGCTTCCGAAGAGGATCTGAGAGCATTTTTAACCCTGGTCGCGGATCTCTTGACGGAGGAAGTGAAAGAAGATGCGGTCGTGCAGACGCTCAAGGGGCATGCGAGTTGGGTGCGTTGCCTTGCCTTTCGTCCCGATGGGCAGATTCTTGCCAGTGGCAGTATCGATGGCTCCATCAAGCTTTGGGATCCTTCGCGCGGCCACTTGCTGCACACCCTCACGGGTCATGGCGGAGGCGTGTTCGCTCTCGCCTGGAGCCCGAGCGGAGGGCTTCTGGTCAGTGGTGGACAGGACAGCGCGATCAAACTTTGGGATCCTCAGAGCGGGAAACTCTTGCGCTCTCTTGAAGGCCATGGCAATGCAGTGCGCTCTCTTGCTCTGGGCACTGACGGACAAACCCTTGTCAGCGCGAGCACCGACCAGACTGTCAGACTCTGGGACCTGCAGACTGGACGGCTTCTGCTGCCCTTCATCGACCATCCAAGCCCTCTTTACAGCGTTGCCATGAGTCCCAATCACCAGATCATTGTGAGTGGAGACGAGGTCGGCGTGATCCGCTTATGGCACGCTCACACTCGAAAACTCCTTCGTACCCTCAGAGGCCACAGCGGGAAAGTGTTGTCTTTGACCATGGTGGAGGACGGGCAATTTCCCATCAGCTCAACGATGCTGATGAGTGGGAGTGCAGATAGGACCATGAAGTGGTGGGGGGCCGACGACGGGAGACTCATTTCCACCTTCACGGGTCACACCGGGGCCGTCCGTTCAGTAGCGTTTCATCCTGCATGGCAAACGGTCATCAGTAGTAGCGAAGACAAAACCATCAAGGAATGGAATCTTTACGGTTCTCAAGAAACTATTCGTACCTTGCCGGGCCATGCAGGTCCTGTCTACAGCCTTGCCATCAGTCCCGATAGTCGGTTCATTGCCAGCGGCAGTCTGTCAATCAAGATTTGGGAGAAAAAACGTTGATCCTTGACCATTCAGGTTGCTCTCGAATTCCGTAAAACAGCATCTCGTTTGGGCAATGATGCGGTCAAGATGCGTTGGAAAGGAGGACACACCCTGATTCTCGCCCGACACCATATGGTACCTGCAACGAAGCACATACTGTCTACAGGTGCACAGAATGTATTCCTGTAGAGCAACCAAAGGAGGGATTCTTTATGCCACGGTACATTGCTGTCATTCGTCGCGTGATTCCCATACTGGTTATACTCGCCTGTTGTGCCCTCTTCTTACCGCTCCCCTTCTTTTCCCATCCGGCTGTAGCGCATGCTTCCTCCAATGGATTGGGCCAGAAGCCATATATGGGTTGGAGTAGCTGGAGCCTGGAGTCAACGAATTATAGCGGCTACAATACCCCCTGGCTCACTGCCGATCACGTCAAATCCCAGGCCGATGTGTTGCATCAGCAACTCCAATCACACGGCTACCAGTACATAAACATCGACGCGGGCTGGTGGATGGATTTGAACTGGAAGGCTACGTTTGATGGCTATGGGCGGCCTTCCCCTTATCCTGGTCGGTTCCCTGCCGGCATCAGCGACGTAGCGAACTATGTCCACAATTATGGGTTAAAGTTGGGAATCTACTACGTTGCCGGCCTCGACCAGAGCGTCTACAATCAGAATTCTCCTATCTACGGCACCAGTTGCCACGCCCAGGATATCGCGATCAAGCCGTTACAGATGACGAACGGTTGGCGAGGAAACTATGCCATTGACTACAGCAATAGCTGCGCGCAGGCCTATATCAACTCCATCGCCAATCAGTTCGCCTCCTGGGGGGTGGATTTCCTCAAACTCGATGGGGTAACCCCTGGTTCTGGCATCTATGATCTGAGCACCGATAACCGGCCCGATGTGCAGGCGTGGTCACAGGCCCTGGCGCAGAGTGGACGTCCGATCTGGTTTGAGCTCTCCTGGGCTCTGGATCATCGCTATATCAGCTTCTGGCAGCAGCAGGCCAATGGTTGGCGCATTGACACTGATGTCGAATGCTACTGTGGGACGTTGGTGACGTGGGACAACTCGGTCAAAGCACGCTTCAACGATGTCGTTCCCTGGACGCAGAACGCTGGTCCGGGTGGGTGGAATGACCTTGACTCCCTTGACGTTGGCAGCGGAACACTGGATGGGATTTCCCAGGACGAGCGTCAAAGTTATATGACGCTGTGGGCAATCGAGGCGGCCCCGCTTTTCTCCGGCGATGATCTCACCAAACTGGACAGCTCTGGACTCTCATTGTTGACGAATGATGAAGTTATTGCGGTTGATCAATCCGGTCATCCTGCCCGCCCGCTCTCACAGCTCAACAACCAGCAAGTATGGTACGCAGATAATGGCGATGGCACCTATACGGTGGCACTCTTCAATCTGGATAGTGGGAACGCCACCGTCACGGTGAACTGGAGTGATCTCGGGATAAGTGGCGCCCCTACGGTGCGTGACCTCTGGAGCCATACAAACCTGGGCACGATAGCCGATCATTTTAGTGCTTCCTTAAACGGCCATGCCTCACGCCTGTTGAAGGTGACACCGGCAGGCGGTAACGCGGGCAAGATCTACGAAGCCGAAGCGCTTGCAAATACGCTCACTGGCAGCGCCTCTGTCGTCTCCTGCACGGCCTGTTCTGGCGGTCAAAAGATCGGCAATATTGGCAATGGCGCCTCCCTCACCTTCAACAACATTTCCGTCATTGCCAGTGGGACCTACCCCGTGAACATTTCGTATGTAGACGGAGATGCCGGGCGTTCAATGCAGCTCAGCGTCAATGGCGGCTCCGCAACCACGCAGAACTTCCATGGGACCAACGATAATAACTGGAATGCCGTACAGACTACCACAATTTTGGTGAACCTGAATGCGGGGAACAACACGCTCCAGTTCTCCTCGCCATCCTCAGGCTGGAGTCCTGATCTTGATCGACTCATTGTTGGCAGCCTGATACCCACTTCATATGAAGCCGAGTCCGCGGGCAATACACTGACCGGAAGCGCCTCCGTCGTCTCCTGCACGGTCTGCTCTGGCGGTCAGAAGGTCGGCAACATTGGCAACGGCGCCTCTCTCACCTTTAACAACGTCCAGGCCAGCACAACCGGCAGGACCGCGTTGACGATCGCTTACATCGATGGCGATAGCGGACGTTCGGCGCAAATGAGCATTAATGGGGGGTCCGCCCTCACCATCAATTTCCACGGCACCAACAACAACAACTGGAACACAGTTCAGACGCTGACGATGACCATAAGTTTGAATACGGGAAGCAACACCATCAAACTCTTCTCGGGTTCCAACTGGGCTCCGGACATCGACCGTGTCACGTTGGGCGGCAACAACACCACCGAGGCCGAGGCCGCAGGCAATACGCTGACTGGGAGCGCCTCCATCGTCTCCTGCTCGGCCTGCTCTGGCAGTCAGAAGGTCGGCAACATTGGCAACGGAGCCTCTCTCACGTTCAATCAAGTGCTGGTCAGCAATACAGGGAGTTACACTTTATCAATCCAGTATATTGATGGTGATAGCGGGCGTTCAGCCCAATTAAGTGTCAACGGCGGAGCGGCAAGTACGCTCACCTTCCATGGCACCAATGATAATAACTGGAACGCGGTGCAAACAACCAGTGTCGTGGTGAATCTCAATGCAGGCTACAATAGCATTCAATTCTCTAGCGGCTCTGGCTGGGCACCGGATATCGATTGTATCAGCATCAGCTAGCTCTTTGTATCCCGGCTCTCACGAGCCGGGATTTCTTTGAAACAATCCCACGAAGAACAGGCATGTAAAAGCGAACCCGTTTTGTTTGCCGACAGGCTGTCAGTACCAGGCCAAGGGCGAGATCGTTTTATCCCACATATCCACCCTCAATCAATGCTGCTTTGAGCAAGGCAAGTAGCATTGATTGAGCTCATCCAGGTTTTTCTCATGCTCACTCCCTTTCATCCCCGATTCTTGCCCCAGATTCTGGACATTTCGTCAAAGTTGCAGAGTAACGAACACATACCCGCGTTAGTGAAAAGGATAGCCGCTCTATCCAGCGCCTTATACAAGAGGATGGATGGAGACGTAAAGAGATAGACACTGCTGCAATAGCTAAAGGAGATACATACTAGGAAAATATAATGTCCGACAACGAGAAGCGTCGTGAAGCTGGTCGTAAAGGTGGAGAGTCGGTAAGCGAAGAGCAGCACCGTAAGGCTGGTCATATGGCCCATGAGAAAGGAACAGCTCACGAGTTCAGTAGTAAGGAGGCTCGCAAGGCTGGCCGTAAAGGTGGAGAGGTGGCTCATGAGAAAGGAACAGCTCACGAGTTCAGTAGTAAAGAGGCCCGTGAGGCTGGCCGTAAAGGTGGAGAGGCACGGCGCGAGTAGTAGCTAGAGCCATTGCTACAAGAGAAAAACTCCCTGGCCTTGACCAGGGAGTTTTTCTCTTGGGTTGTCTTTTTTCTCAACGAGTGGGCCCTGAGAGGACTCGATTCTCCGACGTACGGTTTAGGAAAATAATCAACTGTGGTAGGTACCACAGAGGCCTTTCTCTCCTACTCCTGCACGCTTTTGCTTCCCTTTCCTGCTGTTCTTTGTTAGACTGCTTGTACACAAGGTGGTCTCCTCCTGACTGGTCTGACACGACGGCAGTTGGATGGCATGCACCTGCATCCACGAGGAGACAACCGTTTTTCGTTGAAGGCACGTATGAAACAGAGATCCACACTTCTCGAAGAAAAATATCCTCGTTCGGAACACACTCCCCTCCCTGTCGGGCCAGGAAAATGGGGAGCAACGGTCATTTCTGAAGTAACGAACCCGCTTCTTGTTGCCCTGCCCACATTTCTCATTGTCGCTCTCGCAACGGCACCGGACGTCCTCCACGCGCTCCTCTGGTGGGGCATCGCTGTGCTCGGTATTTCTCTCGCTCCGCTCCTCTTTATCTGGCAAGGGGTGCGTCGAGGACGCTATAGCGATCACCATGTCAGCAAACGCGAGCAACGCCGGGTTCCCCTCCTCTTTGGCCTGGCGTGTATGGTGCTTGCTTTCGTCTTGCTGCTGTTCTTGCATGCATCGTTACCCCTTCTTGCAACGGTGACTGCTACTCTGGTCGCGGTCGCCGTTGCTGCGGTTATCACCCAGTACTGGAAAATCAGCTTGCATCTGGTCGGGATAGCAGGCGCGGTGACGGTCTGCTGCCTGCTCTGGGGGCCGCTCTGCTTGTTCCTGTCACCGCTGGTAGTGCTTGTTGGCTGGGCACGCTGGCGGCTGCACGCGCATACATGGTTCCAGGCTCTGGCCGGAACCATCCTGGCCGTCAGCGTGACGCTCCTCATGTACCGCCTCTTTGGGCTGGTGTGATCCCTGGCCTGAGCGATGGCTGTATCACGTCTCCATCAGGCTTTCCTAGCCCGTCAAGAGCTGACTCGAAGATTAGTGCAAACAAAGCACAGAAACTGGGGACGTGACCCCTGATCACGCGTCACATGCACTGACACAATTACGTTCTACTCTCCGGTGACGAAATACGCTTGCGAGCGGTCAAGACTTTTGCCACTATCCTTGGGTGCATGAGGGCGAGCGGAGAGCGAAGCATGTGGATCACCTCCAGGAAAGTCAGCCATGTGGCCTGATCTGTTGGCAGAAGCGAGATCAAGTGCTCTAGATACCAGCGAGATACTCTTCCTGTCAGGCTCTCTTTGGTCCCCGGGAGGGCTGCGGCTGTCGCTAATTGCCATGGCGTGGCAATGGCATGGGCCACTTTTCTCTGAAAACGATGAGCGAACCCTTGCTGTCTGCTGGATTCGCCCAGGCAGACATCGAGCATGAGCGCTTCTAGGGCCGCAACGGTCATGCCTTGTCCGTAGATTGGATTGAAACAACAGGCCGCATCGCCGAGAACAAGAAATTGTTCCGGGTACTGCTGTAATTGCTCAAAATGTCGAATGCGATTTGCGGTGTGTCGATACCCGTAAATTGGCGAGATGGGAGTGGCCTCCTTTATGGCCTCGTAGAGCGTTGGGTCAGGAAGACTACGCGCGAATGTGAGGAATTCTTCCTCCCTGGTTGAGGGGTAATCTTTCTTCGTTCCCGCAAGAACCACCATCCAGCGGTTTCCCTCGATAGCCATTAACACGCCGCCGCGTTGACTTTGCTGTGTTCCCTGGATCGCAATGAGTTTCCAGTCGTTCCGCTGTGCGGGAGGCATATAGAACCGTGTTGCGTACCCAACCAACGTATCGACGATGGTCTCTTTTGGGGCATCATAGCCCAGTTCTTCCAGCCACCGCGGTGCGAGAGATGAGGAACCACTGGCGTCTACCACAAGGTCTGCCGTGATCTGACTGATTTCTCTGCTCTCCGGAGGAGTATGCGTGCGTTCTCGTATGCGCACACCGGTCACCTGTTTCTTCTCAGCAGACGCGACCAAACCCATCACTTCGTAGCCTTCCTTAAAGCACAGGCTATGGTAGCCCAAAAGTTCCTGGCGAATTTGCCACTCCAGCAGTAAGCGTGAACTGGTCCATCCCTGGAGTAAGGTAGGGGGAATGTGGGGGCAACGACCACCATAGTAGTATAGGCTTTCGTTGCCATAATCGTGTGCGATGGCTCCATGGGCGAGCAACTTCTTTCCCAATCCAGGAAAAAGGGTTTCAAGGGCCTGTTGCCCTCGTAGCAATAGCGTGTGAACCTGCCGACCCTGTGGAACTCCCGGACGAAAGATCGGTTCCTGTGGGTAATGATCTCGTTCCACAAGGGTGACGTGATGAAAATGCTTGACGAGGACGCGCGCCGCTAAAAGACCTGCGATCCCGCCTCCGATGACAAGCGCGTGCGTTCGTTGTAAAGTATGCATGGTTTCTTCTTTACTCGTATTCACGCCAGCATGTCCCCTGGCTTTTGCCATAGGGCTGAACCCCCTGGAGGGCACGGTGGCGCGTTCCTCTCAAATTCTCTGTGTCTCTTCTGCCTGGTTCGATAAGCTGGCAAAATACTCCAGAAGCAAGCGATGTGAGAACATATACCCTCCACCGATTTTTCGCATGAAAGTATGCTCCACCGCGTCATCAAGGAAGCGAACATATTTCCAGGGGATCGAGCCGGCACGCCAAAGATACCAGCGAAGGATATAATGCTCAACGAACGCATTGCCACCATAGGCTGTCCAAAACCGGAAAGCAAAGATAGCGCCAAAGGCTAGCGTCATCCCTACCAGAAGAATCGACCATCCTGGGACGCCTGCCAAGCGAAAGGATAACCCACTGGTGAGGCCACACGCGATGGCGCCAATAATGCCAAAAAGGCCTGCGGCAAAAAAGGCATGTTTGAGCGAGTTCTGGATGCCTTCATTGGGTAGGAGGCGTTGATTCTCAGCTATCATATTGCTGGACCACCCGCTATTGAGCACCCCTGTCAGAATGGCTGCCACGCCAGTGGCGATGCCGATGACCGAGCCATAGACCAATCCATAACGCCAGGCGTAACCTGCGCCATAGTAGACCTGGCCTGCGCATCCAAGAACCACGACCATCAGGATGAGAATGGTCCCTGCCATGGGCAGCCCTTTTTTTACATTGGAGGCAAGATGGTGGGTCACGTTCGCCCAGGACCAGGCGACGCTCTCGGCAGGCTTGATGGTCAGGCCAAGGTCTGGCACAAGCTCCGTGCCGTTCCCCAGGCCAAAGAGTATGCCACAGGCAACGCTGACAACGAGCCCATAGACCAGGGCTTCGATCAAGTAGCCCCCGGTGAAAAGAGCGTAGGCACTCGCTGTCCCAATTCCTGAACACAGACCAAAGATGACAAAATTCACGAGGCGATCAATGAGACTGCGTCTCTGGAACAACTTTTGCTTCTTCTGCTCTTTTGAAGCATTGCCTCGCTCATATCTCAGTCCGGCGATTAGCCCAGTCATCAATCCAACAAGCAATCCTTCAAAGACGCCAGTCCCGAGTGCGCGGTATATTCCCGTCGCCACCCCTTCTGTGATTCCAAAGAGCACCGCAGTAAAAAGAGGATTTAACAGTTGACCAAAAGTGAAGAAAATGTATTGAGAGGGTATCAAGGAACATACAAAGCTTTTCTCTTGACAAAGAAGAACAAATGATCTATAATAAAAGGGTATGAGATGATTTAGTATAGAATAAGTGAGCAAATGCATGATTCGTGCGCATAAAATACGCCTGCATCCAACCAAAGAACAACACGTCTACTTGGCGAAAGCAGCAGGGGTTGCACGATTCGTGTGGAATTGGGCGCTGGCCGAATGGAACCGGCAGTATGAGGTGGGGGAAAACCCGGCCGCCTTGAAACTCAAGAAGCACTTCAATGAAATCCGGCGCGAGCAATTCCCTTGGACCTGGGAGGTCACCAAGAACGCCTCGGATCAGCCGTTCCTGGATCTGGGAAAAGCCTTTACAGCCTTTTTTGAAGGCAAAGCCTGTCACCCGAAGTTTAAAAGCAAAAAGCGCAGTAAACCCAGCTTCTATCTCGCCAACGATCAGTTGGAACTCGGGGATCATCGCATGTGGGTTCCCAAGCTCGGATGGGTGAATATGGCCGAGAATCTCCGCTTTGCTGGCAAGATCACCAGTGCTCGGATCAGCAAAACCGCGGACTGGTGGTTTGTCTCGATCCAGGTGGAGATGCCTGATGAGATCCCAGTGAAGAAACAGGCGGCGGTGGGCATCGATGTCGGGCTCAAACGCCTGGCGACCTTGAGTACGGGAGAGGGAGTCGAGAACCAAGCCTTCCTCAAAACGGCTCTGGGGAAACTGCGCCGGGCGAACAAGCGCCTGCATCGTCGCAAACCAGGATCAAACAACCGGGAGCAAGCCCGCAGGCAGGTCGCACGCCTGCACTACCGCATTGCCTGTCTACGCGAAGATGCGCTCCAGAAACTGACCACCCGACTGGCGGACAGTTATGGGATTGTGGGAGTGGAAACCTTGAACCTCAAGGGACTCCTCAAGAACCGACGCCTGGCTCGCTCCTTCTCTGATGCCTCGCTGGGCGCGCTCAGGCGTCTGCTGGAGGCCAAGGTCGCGCAACGCGGGGGACAGGTGATCAAAGTGGGCCGTTTCTTTCCTTCCAGTAAAACCTGTCACTGCTGCGGGTGGAAATGGGAAGACATGGCGCTCAAAGACCGGGTGTTTGTCTGTCAGAATCCCTCATGCCCGTACTCTCAATTCCCGCAAGATCGGGATCACAATGCCGCTCAGAATGTGCTGCGGGAAGCCCTACGCTTGATCGGGCTCATAGATCAAGTCGCCACCGGTACTGGCTCGGACGATGGCGTAAACTTGGCTGTGGACGCGGGATAAGACCAAAAAGACCAACCGGTCTTGAGGCACCTACGAGTGAAGCAGCAACAACGAAAGATCTGGAAGGCGATGCTTGCATACGTTTTCCTACATTAATCGGAGCAGCGATAATGCAGCCAAAGAGAAGACCACTGCGAAGACCGCTGAGCGCGACACGTGGAAGGAACTGAAAGGTAATGGAGGGCAGTCCACTTCGTCCCACAATGAGCGCGGCAATTACATCGACAATAAAGGCGATAATCTCGAGACTTCCTCCACCGCGTAGTCCACCCCCCAATCCTGGTGCCATCCATCCCAGGATATGCACTCCCCACCCTTTTCCATTCAGATAGAAGGATAAGCCTGATGGATCTGGAACAGAGTCACTCATAAAAGACATCTTCCTCTTTTTGGCCATCACTTGTTTCTTCGATCGTCTTTTTTTTAGCTGATACTCTGGATCAGGGCTACTGATGGTAGGTTGAGGTCGGCTGAGCACAATCTCACCTCTTTTGAGCACTTGGCGACCCGTTTCGTATCCTACCCGGATCCTTGTCTATTCCGCCATGTAATCGGCCAACCGCTGCAGTGTCCACATCGAGTAGGGCAGTCCTAAACTTCGAGGTCGAAGCCGTACCGAGGCAAGTAACTGCTCCTCATACTCGCTGGTGACCTTGGGAGGAACCCCTCCACCAGGCCGATCCCGCAATCCTTCAATTCCTTCAGCAACCCAACGTTGATACGCCAGCTATTTAGCGTAAGTCATCGTCTTGTCTACACAAAGACTACTCATTTCCGCAAAGTACATGCGATGAAGGTTCTTGATCGGTAGATCAGTAACGTAACGTGAAAATTCGTCTAGATATCATATAAGGAAGAGATCCAAGTTCAACAAAAGCCCATAAATTCCTTTTGTAGAGGCGGTTTGTATATTATTTCTATTTAAACTCTGCCTGACCAATACAAGTCTTGTACTTTTAAGTGATCTTACCCCGTTTGTAGCTCTTTCGTAGAAATAGAGCCTAACTATTATGCTGAGCGATGCCTATTCCTTCTGTGAACTGCCCCAGTTCACAGAAGGAATAGGCATCGCTCTTGAGCAGAGACTGCCGATGTAGGCACGTATTCTCCTTAAAGGAGCAGTTCAACCCAGCATCTAAGTTTTCACTTGCTATTTTCGTGTCGTCAGGACTTTTGTGATAATCCCTGGATGGAGAAGTGCAAATGGAGAGCGAAGCATGTGCAGCACCTCTAGGAAGACCAAAAGGGTCTTTTGGTCTTTTGTCAGCAAGTCGAATATGCGGTCTACATACTGGTCTGCAAGTCCCTGCTTCTCCTTTTGAGGTGCGTCACCAGATGAAGCCAAAATCCATGGTGTCCGAATGGTGCGAGCCACCTGATGCCGAAAGGCGCGGGAGAAGCCTTTCTGTCGCTTCTTGGTCCTGTACTGCTTGAGGCACGTGTCAAGTACAAGTGCTTCGAGTACTGCGATTGTCATCCCTTGTCCGTAGACGGGATTGAGCATACACTTCGCATCTCCCATAATGATGAGGTTGTCAGGGAAGCGCTTCAGGCGCTCAAAATGGCGGAGACGGTTCTCTGTCCGGCGATAACCATAAATCGGTGAGAGGGGCTTCGCATCTTTGATCGCCTCATAGATCACGGGATCTGGAAGCTTTTGGGCAAACGTGCGATACTCCTCCTCGTTGGTTGAGGGATACTCCTCTCGGGTTCCTGAGAACCCGACCATCCAGCGTTCGCCTTCCACTCGCATCAGAATACCGCCCCGGCATGTATTGTCTCTCGCCTGGATAGCAATGCCTGTCCACTCTGCTTGAAAGTTTATCGGGGGCTCGTAGACCTGGGTTGCATAGCCGATGTGCGCATCTACTATAGTTTCTTGTGGAGGCTCATATCCAAGTTCTTCCAACCATTGGACTG
Source organism: Ktedonobacter racemifer DSM 44963 (assembly GCF_000178855.1). Taxonomy (GTDB): domain Bacteria; phylum Chloroflexota; class Ktedonobacteria; order Ktedonobacterales; family Ktedonobacteraceae; genus Ktedonobacter; species Ktedonobacter racemifer. The sequence continues at coordinate 1,943,845 of NZ_ADVG01000003.1, forward strand.
CACGCGAAGCAGCACCGCTTGCATCCACTACCAAAGCGCCTTCAAGCTCGTGAATATCGCCTTTGGTAGGCCCTCTTTTGCGAAATTGAACACCACGTATGGTGTTGGGCTGCTGGCCAGGAAGAAGATGTATAACCTCTACACCCTCGAGAATATGTACCTGGCTGAGCGCTTGCACATAGTGTCGGATCTGCCATTCCAGCAGGATGCGAGAACAGTTCCATCCCCGTAACAGAGGTGGAATTTGTAGACACCGGCGCCCTTTGTAAATGTACAGGCTTTTGTGCCCATACAGTTGTTCCACTGCTCCTTGAGCATAGAGTTTGGCTGAGATACCGGGGAATAGTGACTCAAGGAGTTGCTGCCCTTTGAGCAGCATCGTATGTACCTGGCGGCCCTGGGGAACGCCTGGACGAAACACTGGTGTTTCCGGGTAGTGATCTCGTTCCAGAATCGTAACTTGATCGAAATGGTTGGTCAGCACGCGGGCAGCAACAAGGCCTGCAATACCACCACCGATGACGATAGCGTGTGTCTTCTGCTTCATGCTTTCTATATTCCGCCTTTAAAATGCTTATAAGAGATGTTCAGAGAGAGGTGTATCGGTATGAGCACTTGCAAAATAGTCGAGAAGCAACCGATGAAAAAACATGTAGCCTCCCGCCACCTTCCTGAGAAGAATGCGTTCTGCTGCGTAGTCTAAAAACGCAACATAGTTCCAGGGGATTTCCCCTTTCAGCCACAACAAGGCTCGAAGCACATAGTGCTCCAACCAGGCGATCCCTCCATAAAAGGCGAAGAATTTGTGGGCAAACACGATGCCTATGGCGATGGCGAACCCTGCTCCCAGAATAGGCCACCCTGGAATACCCGCTAGCCCAAAGGCCATACTACATATAACTCCACCAGTCAACCCTCCAACTGAACCAAAGATACCTCCTGCAAAGAGCGCGTGTCGTATGGAACGGCGAATGCCTTCATTGGGTTTGACAAACTGGCGCTGGTCATCTATCAGTTCACTGAGCCAACCAGCACTGAAAAAGCCTGTAAACATGGCTGCTATGCTTCCGATACAACCGACAATGACGCCATAAATAAGCCCAAATTGTACACCATAGTGCCAACCATAGAAGGAACTGCTTATTGATGTCAGCATAAGGACAACTCCTCCCAGAATTACACCTCCAAGAAGCGAGCCCTGTCGTATCAAGTTCCCGGTTTGACTCCATGGAGCCTCCCATTTTACAATTTCTGCTGGCTTGATGCTGACACCAAGGCCAGGAATAATGTCAATGCCATTGGCTGCTCCGGCAACAATGCCAAAAAAGAAGCCAATAATGAGGGCATAGATCACTACAAAGTGGTTGATGTGCCCGAACTGCCAGGCATAGATACTGCCAAAACCGCACGCTCCGCAGATACTGAAGCAAACAATATTCACGAGACGCGTTGAGAGCGAAAACGAGTATGACTTGCTTTGTTGCGTTTCTGCTTCTGAGCGCAGGAGCGTCATTAAAATGCGCATCATGCTAATCAGAAGCCCGGCGAAGAGTCCAGTTCCTACACCTCGATAGAGTCCGTAGCCTATACCTCCAGAGAATCCCAAAATACACCCGGAAAAGACCCCGACGACACTTCCAACCGCGAGCGCAGAACGAGTTGCACTTCGTAATCCCCGTATCACCAACGCCTTCGACAATGTTGGAATGGTTCTCCGTTGCACGAGAAGGACAACGAGTATCATGACAAACCCTACGGCAATCATCAGACTGGTCACCCCTCGAATACCACCTCCCAGTCCGGGAGCCATCCAGTCGAGGAGGGTATTTCCGTGACCTCCTCCCAGCCAGGAAAAGAGGCCGGGCTGGTCTGGGAGTGAATCTCCGCGGAACATGCCAAGCACGCTACTATTGACGAAGATTTCCAGCCCAAATACCACGCGAATGATCAGGAGGCGATAATTTTGGAGCAAAGATGGTGGGAGCCAATCCGGTTGCAAGCGTTCGAGGTAGAATTCGGTCATAGCATGCTCTTGCATCTGCTTTGCAAGCCAGGTGAGGTATCGCTTTGTCTGTTGAGGAGTGTATTGCCCTTTTGAGCCTCTTCGTTGAAGCACGCGCTTCACATATGTCTCAAAAACGAGATAGTGAATGAGCACAGAAGAATCTGGCAGTATTTGCTCTGCTGCTGATTCCCCATGGTACGTCATGGCAAGGGTTGTCAACATCAGCGGGTTTTCAGCCAATTCTTGCAGTCCTGGATCCCGTTGCATTGCGACTTTCAAGGCGATCAGCGCTTCCCCTCCTCGTTCGACGTACTTGTTGACCTGTTGAGCGCTTAACGGTTGGATGGAAATTGCTTTGTTGAGCACTAAACGAACTGGTTGATTGAGATATTCAGCTGTGCGGCTGCAAACAACAACAGGTACTAATCCATGTACTTGCCTATACTGATTGATTGCCTCTATGCATGCCAGTCGATGTGTTGCCTGCATCTCATCAAGCCCATCAAGCAAGAGAGCGAGTTGCTCGTCCTCAATCCACCTTCGCGCCACCTGGTGCGGAACCTGGTATTTTGTGTGTAGCTCATCCAACAACCATACGTGCAAGGAGGTTCGTTTTTTGCCCCAGGATGAGAGGTTAAATACAATGGGGAGAGGGGACAACGCATCCTGCCTTGCTTGTTGCAGGAGGTGATTGGTCAGTTCGAGTAAGAGCGTGGTCTTTCCCGCGCCTGGTTCTCCTAAGATAAGCAATTCACCATCAGCTTCTTCATACATGTGCGTGATATGGGTGCCTTCGGGTAACGGTTTCGCTGGCAGCATCGATTCTCGAACGGTATCTTGCCAGGGGTTCACAAGTACGTCTGGCTGCTCTTGTAATGCTAAGGGGAGGAGGTTGTGTTGATAGAGGGAATGAGCAAGCACTCCTGAAATCCAAAAGTTAAAGACTCGTGTAAGCATGCGCTGTCGATTAACATCGTTACGAGAGATGAGTTGTCGTTTTGAAGATGAGAGAAAATCACCTTTCTCCAGGAGCATGCTCGATAGCTGTACCTTTTGGAGGGTAAAGGAGAGGTCTCCAGTAGAGGGAGCACTGAGCATCTCTTGGGACGCCGGTTGTTTCTGTTTCTCGAGTGGCAGTAATCCCAATTGTTCTAGTGGCTTCCCGAGTAAGTCGCTGAGTTGCTTACGATACTCTAATGAGGGAAAACGAGTGCCGCGCTCCCAACTTTGTACAGTTTTTTCATCAACGTCAAGTTCAAGAGCGAGACGGCGTTGTGTCCATCCCTTTTCCTCGCGTGCCTGCTTAAGCAGTACATTCGGAATTCTTCTGGTTGTCATCTCTATTGCCTCTTTGAGAAGTAAAGTCTGCGTAAGAAAAGGCCTGTTGATGCATAACTTTGTATAACAATGTTATGCATCAACAGAATCTCTTGCATGTATAACCCCTATGATCATAGCACTTCTTGTGTATTTCGACAAGACATATTTGTGAAAGGAAAAAGGCGAGGAACATTGTAACTGCTGTCTGAGGTATTTTGGGATACTGTTTGTGAACTGTGGGGGCGCTGTAGGTGTACACCCCTCTGAAAAATAGGCATACTATTTACGAAGTTCTTGCAGGAAGGGCTGATACAGGCTCTTTCCCAGGGGGTAAATCTCTGATAGGAAGCAATAGAGGATATGTATTCCACAGAGAATGTTTTGTCTCAATTTGAGAGACATCTCTTCTGGAGAAGTTTGACGAAAAGAGGAATGCAATGGTTCTTACTCAAGATGCTATTTTGTACGCAAGTACCCTGTCTTTGTCGCATGAACTGGAGAGTACTTTAGATCACTCTCCAGCACTCATTTCATTCTTGTCCTATAAGGCGCTGATTTTTCACGAGCGTTTTATCTACATTTTTCAGCGAAAACAGTTGACCGAGGGCTTTCAACTGCATTGTACGCCCACACAATGTCGCCTGCTGGCGGCATTTTTATCCCATCCTGAGCAGGTGCTTTCCTTTGGCGACCTGGCGGCCTGTGCATTTGGCCTTGATGCCGCTCACTGCGATGCGCAAGAGATTCTCACGCTCCAAAAGCACGTGTCCAAACTCAAGCAGAAACTCCCACCGTTTCTGAAATTGGCTGTGGTCAAAGGGCATGGATATGTGTTGCACCATCGCCAGGAGGGGCACAAGGCGGAAAGTAATCATGTGTCTGAATAAGCACATGCGTGTGTTGGTTTTCCTATATACATGGCACTTCGCCCAGAATTGGGAAGAACTTCGCCCACTATTGGGTGGTTTACATCTTTCCTTGTCTCCTTGATACCAGGTACACTTAGTCACGTACCTCGCGACATTGACTGAAACATCCCTGGATCTACACTGGTGACGGTGATGATAACTAAACGCCAGGAACCTATCAAGGGTTGCTTCTCATGACAAAGGCTGAGTGTTTGTAGGCATGTCTACAGTACAACAGTATGTACAGGCAAATTACAAAATTTTGGTAAAATGGAGGACCTTTCACGATGGCAGCATCCATTTCCCTTTGCTCTGATCAGCATCTTTCCCTTCATCCAATTGGACGGAGGCTATGGTGCCGGTTCGCAGGCACCCCTCAAAACTCACCGTTGCTCTTGCTTCACGGCGAGTGGCAAAGTAGCGCGGTGTTCACGCCGTACATGGCATCGCTTGCCCGCCACTACTACGTTGTGGCACCCGATCTCCTTGGACACGGGTTTTCTTCCAAACTAGCGGAACAAGCTGCCTACAGCATCCTCTCCTGGGTTGAGGATCTGGCGATTGTATGTGATACCATCCTTCACCTGGATGGCATCCATGTGGTCGCACTTGGACGCTTTGGCATGTGCCTGCTCGATGCGCTGCAGTGGCATGCGACGCTGGCAGAGCGCCTGCGCGCGTTCACCATCCTTCCCTTCCCACACTCGTATCCGTTTGCCCTCCTGACGCGTTTGTCTTCGCCTGACGTTGATATCTCCTACAGGGCCGCTCACGAGCTCGCCTCGCTTTTGCTTCCCCTCTTTCCGCAGGATGGCATCGCTCCTGAGCGCGCACACGGAGAACTGGTGTCGCAGATCCGGTTGGTGCATCCCCTGGCCAGTGCAGAACTCTGCCATCTGGTGGAATACATGGAGACGGAATATACCCGCTGGGGAAAACCGCTCAAGATTCTTCAGACACTCAAGGATCTCTTGTGCCTTGTGGCGCAGAGCGATGTCCCTCTTGCCGGAGGAACCAGCTCCCAGGAGCGTGAATCGAGCGCGTATGCGGCACTTGTCTCTGAGACATCTCTCTAAAGCTGGTGGGCATCCGATGCGCTCTTGAGTTCATCCATTTCGCTTTATTGCTTGTCTACTTATGACAACGCGTTGACATGTTGTCTATGAAGAGAAAGAGCATCGATATGACTCATACGTTTTCTTCTCCTGTGCACGTGCAAGCACCATCCTCACCTGTGCAAGATGTGCAGCAGGGATTGCCGTCCTCCCATCTGCTCCTTGAGCAGGTGCTCACAAAAAGCGAGGCCCCGCTCGATGCCGCTGTGCTCACGTGTCTTCCTCCTCTTCAAAAGGAGGAAGTCTCGCTCCTACAGGCCTGGCATCAGGGACGCCCGACGCTCACGCAGATTGTCACGACGCAGCTCGGACGGGTGGGAACAGTTCTTTTGCCCACAGAGGATACCCACGGCGATGAACAGCGGCAGCAAAAGATGATTATTGAGCAGGCCTGCAAAGCCGTGGCCCTCGCTCAGACCTGCGGTGCCAGAAGTGTTGCCCTTTCAGCGCCTCTCGCATCGCAGACCAGAGGTGGGCAGCTGATTCGGGAGCACCAGGTGCTGCGTGCCGGTCATCGACCAAGCCTTACCACCGCGGACGCCACCACCAGTGTCGCGGTCCTCCTGAATCTCGAATGGATCCTTGCTCGCGTCGGTCGTGAGCTCTGCCGTGAACGGCTTGCGGTGGCGGTGGGACCCGATGATTTTGCTAGTACGTTTCTTCGTCTCCTGCTCGCCACGCGGCCACATCCGTCATCCCTGATGCTGTGCACGCTTCCGGGGCAGGGGAGGCACGGTGAGCACCTCGAGACGGAACTGTTGGTGTCTGGCTTTCGGGGAGACATCGTGCGCAGCGAGATGCGAGCAGGGGAGGCGCTGCCAGATAGCGTGTATGAGGAGGCCACCCTGCTCCTTGGGACGGATGATGTGCTTAGAGGACTCGATGTGCAACGCCTTCGCGCCGGGGCGATCCTCCTTCGGCTCCCGTCGGCTCTCTCCCCAGAAGTGTCAGAGCCCCTCTCGGCCCGGATACGCGCACACCGGGATCTCCTTGCTCCTCGGGGAGATGAACTGACCTCTCCAGCGCCGATGCGAGCACAGCGAGCGTTTGCGCAGGGGTCACTGCTCGATCTGTTGGTACAAACGGGGGAAGGGAGTGGGTTGCGTACCCCGCACCAGATCAAGAGTTCTCTGCTTGCCGGGCTCGCGGTCGCGAAACTCGATGTCCTTCCGACCTCTGGATGGGTCGACACCAAAACGGCGCAGAGCTACTACTTCGCGCTCAGACGGGCCGGGTTCCGAGGGGCGGCACCTGATCTCGGCGTGCAGGATACCCCGTCGCTCTACCTCACGCAGTTTCGCGCCCGTTTCCGTCACTGCTTTTGATCAAGGGCAGCTCTCTACCGAGAGCTGTGTTCATATGCCTCGCGAGAAAGAGGCGCTGAGAGAGAGCTTTTCTCAGACGAGGAAGACGAAAGATGACGCAATTGTACCCTCTCGTCGCACTTGCGACCTGTGCGGACGATTTTTATCGCGATCCCGACGACCTGGTCGTGCAGCAAGCGCTGAGCCGCCTGAGTGTCCATGTCGACCTGGTCTGCTGGAACGACCCCACCTATCAGTGGGAGCGCCCATCTCTGGTGGTCGTACGCTCCGTTCGGGACTATGACCGGCAGCGTGGCGCATTTCTGCACTGGGCACGTCGTGTCGCCGGGCAGACGCTGTTGCTCAATCCGCTTCCACTCCTGGAGTGGAACACACAGCGGTGGTATCTCCGTGGGCTCGCGGCCCAGGGGATCCCGGTTGTCCCGACCCATTGGGTAAAGCCAACGACTGGCACACCCCCGTCACTGGCACACCTCCTTGCGGAGCGCGGCTGGCAAGAGACGATAATCAAACCGGTTATTGCCATTGGTCCCACTGATCTGCGCCTGGTGACACGTGCACAGGAAAGCCTGATCCAGGGACAGGCACATCTCGATGCCTCTCTGGCGCGCGGCGCTGCCATGATGATTCAGCCCTTCCTTCCCGAGGGGGAGCAGAGCGTGATGGCGATCTGTGGACAGATCACGCATGCCGTCCATACGCCTTGCCAGCTCTCAGAGGAGGATGATGAAGTGAGGAATGCTGTTACGGTCCCGCTGCAGAGGGACTACGTGGCCTTTGCTCGTGACGTCCTTTCCCGCCTTCCCCCAACCCTGTTCGCGCGTGTGGATCTCCTTCGCGATACAACCGGGCGCTTGCGGCTGAGTGAGCTCCATCTAGTTGCGCCACGTCTCTGCTTTCAGTGCTCTTCTGCGGCCTGTGAACGCCTGGCGAGAGCCCTCTCTCGGCTCGCTCGCCAGCCATCTCTATGGCGCCAGGAATCTGGCCTCTCGGGGGCAGAAGGTGAATTGTTGGAGAGGCTTTCATCCGTCGTGTCGCATGTCGTCGTTGGCTAAGATGTGACAACGGTGACGGACATGCTTCGCGAGGAACTCGCCCTGAGTATGAAATAGGTTCTGTTGTGGCAGCATGGTTTGGGTGCGCAAAGAAAGAGAGCAGTCAGGCATGCTTCTCATGTACTCATAGTATTGTTTCCTGAAGGTGTGCTTTGTATTGAACGCAATGACTTTGAAAGACCGGTGAACATACGATGTTTGACGCTATTCTCTTTTTAAGGATATTCTTCTCTGTCCTGGCTGGTATGGCGATTTTGCTCTATGGCGTCCGATCGATGACAGAGGCCATCGGACAATCGGACAATCGCTATCTGCGTCAATGCCTCTTGCACATATCACGTTTCCCAGCCATCGCCTATCTCATCAGCCTTATCATGACGGCTTGCATGCAAAGTTCGAGTGCCATGTCTTCGTTGTTGATTGACCTGGTGAGCGCAGATCTTTTGCCATTTTCAACGGCTATCGTGATGATGCTCGGAGCAAATGTTGGCTCAACCCTTGCGGTGCAGCTGATTTCCTTTCATATTACCGATTATGCGCTCACTCTCGTCGGTCTCTTTGCCTTGCTTGCGCTCATGACTGCACGCACCAGATGGCGACGTGTTGGCCAAATCGTGTTCCCCTGTGGCCTTATGCTCCTGGGGCTCTTTACTCTCTCTCAGGCAAGTGAGCTTCTGGCAAGCAGCGCGTGGGCAGTAGCGGCACTCCAGACAGTTGCTACGACCCCGCTCTTGCTCCTTCTTCTGGGAACAGCCCTGGCCATGATGCTTAATTCGAGCACTGCAACTATCGGGTTTGTGCTCGCTCTGGCATCCCGTCATACGTTGCCCCTGGTACCAGCGTTAGCAGCCGTGTTGGGGGCTAATATTGGAACGACACTTCCTGCGCTGCTCGCGGCGGTGTCGCGCAATGCTGCTTTGGGGCAGCGCCTGGCATTCGCCCACACAGGAACGAAGTGTTTGGGAGCATGTCTTCTCTTTTTGTTGTTGCATCCTCTTGCCACCTTGCTCGCTATATGCTGGCCAAACCCTACCATGCAAGTTGGCATGGCACACCTCGGATTTAATGTCCTGCTGACCTGTTGTTGTGTGCCTCTGGCGGGTCCACTTACCGGGCTACTGACTTATCTGGTACCCTCAGGAGAAAACGTGTCTGTATACCAGATTTCAGAGTCTGCCAGCTATTCCTGTTCCTCGCCGGTATCAGATGGGTGAGCGGCGAAAACCATCCATTCGCGTATCCTGTTCTGGTTTTCCACATTGTTCTCTTTTGATGTGGAGAACGTGTGGAAAACCAGAACAGAGAAAGAAACCAATGTAGTAGATAAGAGCTTTTTTGTTCTGTTAGATCGTATGGGCTGAAGGCTTCTAAGTACAATCAACAACTTTTTTGGCATCGAGTGCCCTTGATAAACGGGTTTCTTCCTGAAAGCTTTGCCTGATTGTACTGAGTGTTATATACCTTACATTGATTTTACATAAACATACATTGATTTTACATTAGTTTGTGTCTTTTTTGATGATCGTGGCATAACCTAATAGGTAGATCGATGATACATAATGATCAAAAATACGTGAGCAAGATCGATAAAAAAATCTCAAAGAAAGATGAGGATCACCACGATGTTGTATAAAGAAGCTGATATTGAGCATCCTTATCACTATCCATATACGCCTGTGTCTGCACCGGAGACTCCCTCTAATCAATCGCTTGCGCCCGCTCCAGATACGGCGTCAGGCGAAGTGCTTCAGCCGCCGAAATACCAGTCACAGGAAGCGCTGCCAGGGTCGGTACCGCCGCAGGGACCACGAAAGCAGAAGAAATCTGGTTGGCGAGCAGGTGCAATCATCGCGCTCGCGCTCGTGATGCTGCTCGTCTTCGGCGTCGGCCTGTTCGCTGGCATGGTACTACTCGGCAACAATAATCGCACCGGCACTGCGTTGGTCACATCCACGGCGTCAACAACAACAACGACGACCGTCTCTCAGACGCAACAGGTGGCAGCCATTGCGAAGGTCGAGCCAGCAGTGGTCGAACTAAAGGTGATGACCAGCCAGGGCCAGGCTATTGGCTCAGGAGTGATTATCGACAATAACGGCGATATCGTGACCAACAATCATGTCGTCAATGGCGCGCAATCTATTCAGGCCATACTGATCAACGGCACCACCGAGACGGCGCAGCTTGTCGGAACCAATGCCGCAAACGATCTGGCCGTTGTGCGGATCAAGCCATTTGCGAACATGACGGTGGCAACCCTTGGTAACTCATCCCAACTGGTCGTTGGACAGACGGTACTGGCGATTGGCAATCCGTTGGGCATCACCAAGACGGTTACCAACGGCATTGTCAGTGCATTAAACCGTACCGTGCCAGAATCCAAAACAGTCACGATTCCGAACGCGATCCAGACCGATGCCCCGATCAATCCCGGCAATAGTGGAGGCGCGCTGATTAGCTTGCAAGGGCAGGTCATTGGCATTCCAACATTGGCATCAGTTGATCCAGAGTTCAATACTCCTGCGAACGGCGTTGGTTTCGCGATCCCGTCGAATCTCGTCAAAACCGATGTAGCTCAGATTCTCCAGCAGGCAAGTTAAAAGCATCTGGATACGACTATACGGAGAGGCAGACGAGAGGTGTTTCCCTCCCACTTGCCTCTCTTGGTGTTTGTTGTGCCATGATCTTGTGCTTCCTCAATATCTACTCCAACGTGTTGGCGAGCAATAGCACCGACACGTTGAAATTCACTTGATCCTAATGTGGTCTGGATATACAAGTATTCAGTGACGACTCTCCACGCCTAAAGGCGGGGGCTTCTCAGGAGGCTTGCGCTTCCTGAAGGCTCCGTCCGAGCCAAAGCGCTTTGGTGTTGATAGCAGTATTGTGGTCTCTATCCAGTTCATAGCCACATTTACATGAATGCCAACGCTCTGAGAGTGGTTTCTTGACCACTATTCCACAACCACTGTATATTTGGTTGGTCTTGCGTGGGTCAACTTTCTCCACCTGCACCGTAGCAGCCTCTGCCGCTTTGTACTCGCACATGGCTATGAACATCGACCATCCAGCGTCTCCAATTGACTTGTTCAATCCAGACTTTGCACTCCCCCCATTGGGAAGGTATTGTCCTGTGACCTCATCCTGCTTAGGCTTTGCCCTTCGTGAGAGAGTGGAGGGCGCTCCCTCCTCAAAGACAAGCGTTTCGTAGGTGTTCATCAGACAACGTGACCATTGATGCAAGTAGTCATGACGCTGGTAGCTCGCCTGCATAGGAAGGCGAGCTACCAGCGTCATGACTGCCTTTTTGCGTCGGTTGGACCTATGCTTCTTGCGTGACAAGGCTTGCTGCGCCATCTCAAGCTTCTTCTCAGCTTTGCGATAAAATAGTGTATATCAGGGGATATACATGGGTTTTCTCATGTACACGCAAAATTTCTCGCTTTTATCTGTTCTCTGCGGGCGAAGGTCGCGGACTGACCCGGCAAGATCGCTCCTTTTCGCCTAAAAACTGGACCGAAGGAGAGGAGATTTTGCTCATCATTCAAGCCCTTTTGCTCGTGAATTTACAACTACGGAATGTGTGAACGTGCTTCTAGAGCCGTGCTGCTAAAAGCAAGAGTTGAGTTGCTCACTCTTCGGGGCATTTACCAGTCGTGGCACACCATGTAATTGGTTGATTCGCTTTCATCGCTTGAACAACGATGCGAATCATCGCCAGAGGAAGCGTGAGTCCCGCAATCACCGCTGCTTTGTCTCGTTTCCACTTCCCAGTACCGCAGGATCTCGGGGGTGCTTTAACCCCGACAGATTCGCGCATCGCGGTCGCTCGACTTTCACAAAGCCATGCCCACTACTGACATAGGGCTGTCACTCCACTCCCATATACTTCCTGTAGTTGGAGCAAACATTTACCGATAGTACCCCAGAAAGGGAAACTTCTATGAAACCACGAATTACGGTCATTACCCTGGGTGTAGATGATCTGGAGAGGTCACTTGCCTTCTATCGAAATGGCCTTGGCTTTCCCACGCAAGGAATCATTGGGAAGGAATTTGAACATGGAGCAGTCGCCTTCTTTGACATGCAGCCTGGCCTGAAGCTCGCCCTCTGGTCCCGAGCCGACATTGCTCATGACACAAACATTGCCCCAACTGACCATAGCCCTACTGAACTCACCATCGGACATAACGTCAGCAGTAGAGAAGAGGTTGATGCGGTCATGCAGCAGGCTCAAAGCGCAGGAGCACAGATCATCAAACCAGCAAGAGAGACATTCTGGGGCGGCTATGCTGGCTACTTTAAAGATCCCGACGATCATCTATGGGAAGTTGTCTGGAATCCCCACCTCTTGCCGGAATAGACATATCTTCCCAATTGAGTGGAGCTTGCTCCCATGCCCCCGGTTGAGAGCGAATAGCGGAGCGCCTTTCCCAGTTTCTCAAGAGGCTATCCAGGCCGTAATCCTGTTGGATCATCATCATTGCAACATTGTGATGGCTAAACAATTATGGCCCGCGATTGCCCGCCTGGGAGGCTACCTCGATTGGAAGAGCGATGGTACACCGGGATGGCAGATCTTATGAAGGATGGATGCTGGTGATGAATAGCTGGAAGGGCATTCATTACCTGCATCCATCCTTCATGATTTGTGTGTACGTGTCTGGCCTTCCAGGCACAGAATGCTTTACCCAGCCTCAACGGTATGAGACGAAAAATGACGGATTCGATCGATCGCTTGCAGTAGTTGCGCCAGGACCTGTTCGACCTGTTCCAATCTGGTCCAATCTTCCGCCTCAAAGGTATCGAGCATCAGGGCAGAAGGCATGCTTGAGAGTAACATCCCTCCGCCTCGCACAAATTCCGTTGTGTGCTCTCGCCAACGCGTACGAGTCTGCTGCTCGTGACTCAAGGTATTGCGCTCAAGCACGCTTTCTCGTGCCTGAGAGGTCGCGCTGGCAAGATGTCGTGAGAGTGTTTCGCGTTGGGCGCTTAACTCCCTTACCTGTCGCTCTAACGCCTGAATGTGTTGCTGTACCTGCGCTGGGAGAACGGGCTCCTCGCGTTCCCTTTGCTTGTGGCACTCGACTTCCTGGCTCAGTTGCAGGCGTTCCTGTTCCAGGAGCATGATCCGTTGGCGAAGCTGGAGCAATGCCGTGTCGTCTGGCATCTGCTCTGATGACGCGGTGAGGTGATGTTCTTCGACTGTTCCCTGACGGGCCTGCTCTTTGGCTGCTCGCACAGCCGGGCGTGTGAGCGGGATATGCTGTTCTTCAATCTGTCTGAGCACATCCTCAGGTGCATCAAGCAGCTCATACAGAGCGCTGATGGGGATCGCACCGAATCGGTGGATGCGTTCCCCAAAGCGCTCTGCCACGCGCATGAAGTTCTGGCAGCTTTGTCGACTGAGTCCCAGCTCGCCTTTCGCCCAGGTCATAAAGTGCCCGTGTGGAAGGCGATCTTTGACGGCACGGAGATTGAGTCCGATACGCACGACATCTTCGGCTGTTCGTTTGAGGTACCCCTGTGTCTCAACCGTCTTTTGATACACAAAGTGACGTGTCTCCTCATCGAGAAGAGAATAGTCGAACGTGAGCTGCTGGTCCGGCGCTTGCTCATCCTGTCGTTGGGGCGTTTGCATGCTGGACACAATTCATTCCTTTCCTGAAACGGAGGACGATGCCTCTGCCTCTTCTGTATGGTGGGCGATACGAGGGAGGAGCGCTTGGGGGAGCGCAACCCCTTCGGGCAGCGGGGGAAGCGGGGGCAGTGGCTGTCGCATGTGAAACGGGTTCTCTCGCAAATGGGTGGCCTGCGCGTCAAACAGCTGTTCAATCATCTCTTTGGCCTGCTCGGGTTGCTTGACGATATGGTGAATGGCTTTGGCAATTTCCGCGGTCATGGCACTCAGTACCATGAGGTTGCTCATCTCCGTGGCACACCAGGCGTCGGCAAAGGCATGTTCGTTTTGCTCATAGGTCCAGGCGTGATGCTTGGCTTCCATCACCTTGCGAATGACGGCCAGGGCAGTCACCTGCTCAAACCAGTGGATGTGCGCGGGTGTGCTGAGCCATCGGTAGCGCTGCGTGTATTTGGTGATGAGCCAGGTGCGGTAGAGCCTGGCGAGCGGCTCTGCGTTCTGCGTCAGGGAGAGCAGGTTCACGGGGTGTGGAAGCGAGGCAAGGAACTTGTTCCAGGTGCGCTCGTTACAGAGATCCTTCCCATGCAAGAGAAACGATCTTCCACGTGGATCAACCAGTTCAAGGTCTGCCGGAAGCTGATGCAGCGCCAGGCACTGGGTGAAGTTCGCGCCGCGTACCGCCGAGAGGGCCTGGCGTTCGGCATACTGTTCGAGAATGCGCTCCTCGCTCTGTTCCTGTGTCCCTACTTGCGTGTGAAGAGAAGATGAAAAAAGATGCATCTTTGTGACGTCCTTTCTATGACAATCTCGCTAATAATGGTGTTTGCCTTCCTTGCCGTGAAGAGCCTGCCGCTAATGAGGGTGCCCATCACCGGGTAGTGATGATGGCGTCATCTCCGCTTTCGGACGGCGGATACGGATGCGTTTCTCACCCGGAGGTGATGCAGTGATCGTTTGTGCCACCGAGAGGAATGTGGTGTCAGGCGAGGATGATGATGGTGCCACATCCGTTTCCTGGGCACGTGTGACTGGCCCTGCCTGTGCTGCTGATGTTTGTGTCGGTTCATGCGTATTCTCTTTCTTGCGTGAATGATGTGTCCCATGGCGCACGTTGAGTATCTCAAGCAGGGTATCGACCTCACCGACCGGTCGACCGTAGCGCAGCGCGTATTGCTCACGCAGGTGGTCTGCTTGCTCCCCCCAACCAGACGGGGGAAGATCAAGGGTGAGGGAAAAGAACGGGAGTCGCTGCCCATTGAGCGACCAGCGGGCATAGCAGGTGTAGTCAGGGAGATTGGTCACGTCTTCGGGGCTGAGCAGATGCCCCAACTCATGTCGCAGCAAGTAGGCATCTTCTCCGGCGAGTGTAAAGACAAAGAGGTGATCGGCGTTTGCGAACACGGTTGGACGCAAGGCCCGATCGACGACATCAAGTTGCGCCAGGGATTGGGTTGCCAGGACCAGGAAGGTGCCCGCTTTGCGGAGTTCGCTCAGGATGGAGCTGTAATTGACGGGGTAATTCTTGAACTCGTCGACCAGGAGCAAAAAGACACTGCGTTCTGACGGCGGCAAAGAGAGTTGCCGGGAGAGCGCCGCTGAGAAAAGCCCCAATACGGAAGCTCCGATGAGTGAGGAAACATCCTGTCCCACCTGCCCGCTGGCGGTATTGACCAGCAGGATCTGTTGCCGTTTCACGATCTGCGCAAAGTTGATCGTAGAGGTAGGTTGCCCAAGCAGGCGCCGTGACATGGGTGCGCTGGCAAAGGCTGAGATTTTGGTGAGCACCGGCGTGGTAATCTCATCCTGCATTCTGGCATCGAGGCGCTCATAGTACTGGTGCCACCAGTCAAGCACATGCACATCTTCGACCAGATCGAGCACGCGTGCGCGAAAACTCTGCTTATTGAGCAAGACCGTGAGATCGAGGAGCGTATATTGGTGCACCGGACCCTGGTGGGGATCCGTATGTACGAGTGTCCGGTTGGCCTCGAAGAGAGCCTTCAAAGAAAATCGCATCACATTCTCGACACGCGGTCCCCAGGCCGAACTCCAGATGCCTTTAAAGGTGGTGAGCAGATGACTGACGATAAGGTCCGCCTCTTCTGGTGAAGAAACCTGGGTGGCATCAAGAGGATTGATCCCAGGAGAGTACCCTTGATGGTGATGCAGGTCAATGAGGACAACATCCTTCTCTCGCTCTGGTGGCAGGAGGCCCAGAAGATCATTGATCAAATCTCCATGAGGCTCCATCACACAGAGACCAGGGTGTGGTCTTGGGCAGGTGGAGAGATGAGCCAGCGCCAGGTGATGAAAAAGGGTGCTCTTGCCTTTGCCAGTACGCCCTATCACGAATTTGTGCTTGAGCAATTCCGAGGGAGGGAAGCGCACCGATACCCTTTTGCCAGCATGGGTGGACGTGCCAATCTGCCACCCATTCCCGGTCGCGAGCACATGAGGGGCGAGCAGAGAGCGCTCTTGCCGTTGTTCCACATTGGTCCCTTCACTCAACTGGTCGCCAGATGGCAGATGCCAGAGGGTGGCTACTTCTTCCCCGGTGAGAAAGAGAGAGCCCAGGTGCAGGTGTTTCCACCAGGTGCCTTCCCGCGTCAAGCGCTGCGCGTGACGTGCAGAGAGCCTGTGGGAGGTGAAGTAGGCCGTTGAGGTGTGGCAGTGTCTATAGGCGGCAACGAGGGTGGCATGAATGTGTTGATGGTGTCGTTGCTGTGCTCGCTTGCGCTGAAACGCTTGCCAGGAGGACGCGAGCCCCGCTCTGATAGTGGCGAGCACCTGTGGCATTTGTTGCGTCTGTGCAAGCGATTGCCCTTGATTCGCATCCGTCTGGGGAGCCTCTTCGATCAGATAGACACGTAGACGCGCCCGGTAAGCACTCTTGCCGATTTTCTCGCCTACTCGTTTCATGTCATAGTATCTCGTACTCCCAAACAGACGCTCTCCCAGAGAGCGTATGCCTCTGATTGTTCCCGCGATGAGTATGATTCCCACCACCAGCCCTACCCCAAGGATGGCTTGCTGGGAAGAGGAAAGATGGGGAAGGGAGCCATGCAGGAGACTGAGCATGTCCTCCTGGAGCCATGGAGGGAGAAGGTGATGCGCCTGGCCATAATTCCAGCCAACCAGTAACGTCACCACGATGCCCAGAAGTAGTATTTGCTCCCAGCCTGGTGCGCCTCGGTGCAGGCGTGATAGCGCCTCTCGACGTTGCTCTCGCTCTTCTTCAAGCGGGTGCTCTACGGAGAGGCGTTGATACGTGCGAGCCCAGGTTGGCGGTAGCGGAGTGAGCGCCAGTTGGGTGACTGCGCGTATCCCGGCGGGAAGATGCTCAAGCGTGGTGAGCACCCCGAGCAACGGATCGATCCCTTGCTCAGGGGACTTCCCTGGAGACCAGGATCGCAGTGTCTCGTAGGCTTCGCCCCCGGCTCGCAGCTCCATCGCACTTACCAGTTCATGTTCTTGTACGTGTAATGGATCTTCTTCTGGGGGAATGTGGCGTACGATGGCCTGGGGATAGCGCACCTGGATCTGCCGTGTCGCGGCACGTAAAGCGTCTTCAGAGGGGGCGCGTAGCAGAAATTGCACGCTGCGTGCCTGGTGTGCGTTGGCAGGTGTGCTTGCGATTTCCAGAGCGAGCGCGCTTCCTTGCAGCACCAGTGACTGCATGGTGCCTTCCAGGGCGCTGCGTTCTACCAGTGTCATCCCGCGAGCGGGGATGATACGGGCGACAAAGGAGAGAGACTTTTGTTGTGCCAATGGCCAGAGGCTCTTCATACTGTCTTTCCTTCCTTCTGTGTCTGCTGGCGTTGAACCGCCAGTTCTTGTGGATCGGTGGTGATGAGGGCATGTTCTTCAGGGGAGGCATTCATTTCAACCAGCATGCGTTTGGAGCCAACGGAGAGCAAGGCCCGGTTTTGCTGTATGGAGAGCAGCAACTGCTCTTCTTCCTGGGTCAACCCGAAGGCCTCACGAGCTGCCTGAGCGCCGACGCTATCCAGGCGTTTTAAGACTTTGATGAGCGCGTTCTGCGCGATGATATTGCCGTAGGGGTTGAGAATGAATTGTTCTGGGTTCTGGGTGATGGTGACCAGGCTCAAGTAATGCTTGCGTGCCTCACGTGCTAAGCGTTCCAGAAAGCGCCCACCCTCCTCATGCGCGATGAGGGACCAGGCCTCATCGATATAGCAACGCCTGGGACGTGGGTGAAAGAGGGCCTGCGACCAGATGAGTTCCGCGATCAAAAACATCCCGATGGGACGCAGTTCTCGACTCCCACGGAGTTCACTCACATCAAAACTGATGAGCGAGGTCTCAAGCGTCACACTGGTCTGGCGATTGAAGAGACCAGACAGGCTGCCATGGACGTAGCGCTCCAGTCGGTCAGCCAGCCCATAGTCATCCTGGCCAACTACTCCGCTTTTGAGCACATCGTAGAGATCGCGCAAGAAAGGCGCCTGCCGGTCATGGGTGCGTGGTTCTGTCGTGATACCCACCCGCCGGTAGCACTCATAGAAGGCCCGATCCAGGAAGGCCTTCTCGCGCGCAGAGAGCGTGGTAGGATGAGGGATGTACTCAGCGAGCAGCAGATCCAGGAAGGCGTGGAGCTGCGTCATCTTTTCTGCGAGCCGGTCCCCTCGCCGCTGGGTGGTGACATACCAGTCCATGTCGATGCCATGTGGGAGCACATCAAAGGGATTGATGGCGTGCTCCGAGCCTGGGGAGAGGCGAAGGATGGTCCCACCAAACACGTCGACCAGCCGCTCATACTCGCGGGAAGGATCGAGAATGAGCACCTGGGTGTCGGGATGGCGGAAGCGTTCATGCAACAGCCACAGCTTGACGGCATACGACTTCCCACTTCCGGTGACTCCTCCCCAGAACTCATGCGGACTTTCCAGCACCCAGGGATTGAGCAGAACGGGTTCACCACTCGTAGTTACCCCTACAAAGGTGCCGTCCTGCATGGCGAACGACTCACTCATGAAGGGGAAGGTACAGGCGGCGACCGTACTGGTGGTTGTGAAGGTACGTCCCAACGTATCCATACAGGTGGGCTGACATGTGCGGAAGGCCTCTGCATGTTCAAGCGTCGTTGGATGGGCCACGAAGAGGTGCTGGTGCAGGATCTGGCGCAGGCGGTCGGTGCGCGCGTTGAGCGTGGCGAGGTCGGGCGCGCGGACTAGCAAGTAGAATCCCATCTCCAGCATGCTCTCTTCCCCTGAGGCCAGCGGCCCAATGAGTGCTGTTACATCGGCTTCAGCTACCTGGAGGGTCGGGTCCTGCTGTCTCCCTCGATGCAGGTTCATCCGCTGAGTGGAGGCGTACTGCTCTTTGCGGAAGAGCAGCCGCTTGACGAATTCCGCCGTGTTTTGTGGCGAGAAATGAAAACACAGATCAAAAATCTCATCACAGGCGAGGAGCGGCGAGAGACACCCCTCCACAATCTCGCGTGGGAAACCAACAATGGCGAGGCCGCGCACATATTCCTCACCGACCTGTAGATAGCGCGGGGTCACGCGAACGCTTTCCGGGGCCAGCAGGTCTTTGAGGGCCATGAGGTCGGCAGGTGCCAGCAAATGGTCACGGGCTGAGGGCAGGAGCAAGGTCTCCTCCATTTGTGCGGTGTACGGATCGAATGAGGTCTCTTCCTCCTGTGACGAGGGAGAGAGCACGTCAAGGGCTGGACGCGCGAGCGGTTTGTCGGAGAGCGCAAAGATGCTCTCAGGCAGTGGAAAGCGCAGCGCCTGCTCTCCCTGGAGGGCACCATGGGTCAGATCGGCCAGTTCTTTGCCTGCCAGCCGATGACTGAGTAACCCCATCGCAGCCAGTTGATGCTGTATTGCCTGCACGCGGGTGGCAAGGATCTGCTGGGCTTCATCCAGGTGGGCTTGGCGCGCACGCGTTCTGGCTCGACGACTGAGCAGGCGCCTGAGGGAGCTGTTCCAGGTGCCCTGTACTCCTTCTTGATCAGCGGTGAGCAGAAGGTAAAAGCGGCGATCAATGAGCGTGCGCTGGGCTCCAAGTAGACGCATGGCGCGTTCATGCGAGACGGCAATCTCAAAGGCTTCTCCTTGCCACTGGTCCGTGTGGGTATGAAGGTGTTCCACATAGGAGGAGAGGTCCATCGGCTTCGAACGAATAAGCATCTGGATGGGAAAACGCAGCGAACGCAGAAGGGCGCGAAAGGCCAGCATCATCGTCGAGCGTTCCTCTTGAGATTTCAGGGTGTAGTTGGTCGCCCGAATCTCAAGGGCTGCCAGGTAGTCACGTTCTTGCGGTTCCTCTGCCAGAGGTGCACGATTGACCTGCACATCCTGAACAATGTGATCAAGAAAGACAAACTGGTGCTGCACGCTCCCATGTTTTCGGCTCCGTCGATGCTGGCGACGAAAACGAGGTGGACGCTGGCGGCGTGCACGCTCTGAACGAATCTTTTCCGTCTGAGAGTGTTCCTGATGCGCTGTGAGGAGCACTGGTTCGTTGGCAATCTGCTCATCCTTCACGATCATGACCATCCCTCCTGTTCGTGTTCACTTTGGCTGTGTTCCTCCTGCCGTGTGTGAGCTCTTTTTCGTGCACGAAGACGACGCTGCTCGGCCTCATCCCATTTGGCGCTGCGCCAGACGTAGGTCACCGGAGCCAGGCGCGCGCGCATCCAGACCACGACCCAGAGTTCAAGCGAGCGATCTGCAATCTGGAGGAAGGTGAAGGCGAGTGTCACCAGAATGAGTGGAAGCACGACCAGCAAGGCGAGGCCTCGACTCCAGAGGAGCTCTCCTCCCCAGGCCATGGCCCAGGTCAGGACCTGGAGCCAGATGGCATAGGTGACACTCGCCCCGGTGATCAGGACCAGGAGCTGACGAGCCGTCAGCCCAAAGAGCAGCTTATCAGGTTCGTTCATATGCGTGGGCACGGTGTAGGTCTGGCGTCTGGTAGATACCTCTGTCGTGTGAGTCGATGTCATTGCAAAAAAACTCCTTTCATCTATACCTCTTTTCCCCTCAAGGGGCGGCGTTATTGATGATGGACGAGATGGCGGTTGCGAGCAACACGAGGGCCAGCCCTCCCAGGGCGCGGTAGAGCGCGGCCTTCGCGTGATCCTGAGATCGCTCATGAGGAAACATGAGGCCGATCGCACCCCACGCAAAGAAGAAGAGGGCAACCGCATAGGCCACGGGTTTGATGCCATTGTCGTAGAGGTTTTTGAAAAACTGGGTGATAGTGGAGGCATCGCCTCCTCCCCCAGCGGCTGCGATTGCGAGTGGGAAGAGTGGATGGGGAATGGGAGGGGCAGCGAGCCAGCCCACCAGGTGAAGCGCGGGCAGTCCTTCCAGGACCCGCATCACAGTGGCAGCGAGTATTGGGTGCCAGTAAATCATGGGTATCATCGTGTTCTCCTTTTCGTTCTTTGTTTAGGAAAGGGTCAGAGGGTGGAGGTAGCCCACCACCTCAAAGGCATTCCAGTACCCATTCTGGGTATTGATTGATCCATCGGGATTGAGCGGAAGGGTTTGAATCGGGAACTCGCCATTGGCCTGGGCAAAGGTAATGGCGGTATGGTGAGGGTCAACGCCAAGGACAATACTCACATGCCCGTAGGCCCCTCCGTTCCAGGCCATGATATCGCCGGGCTGGGGCGTGGCGCCGCGGATGGGCAGACGCTCCCACCCAGGCTGAGAGGCAAAGTGGTCCCAGTACTGATTGGCGTTCTGGCCCTGCACGGGGAGTGGCTGGACGTAGGCATAGGCGGCGATGACGAAGACCACGCACTGGAAGGTGTCTGGACTCCAGGAGATACATCCTGGACAGTGAGTGTTCGCCCAGGCGATGATCTCAGGCGGGAAGCCCGCGTCATAGTAGTGGTCAGCGCTGCTGCCCTGACAATCGGTGGCAAGGCGCACTGGCGTGCAATGGAGGTGGGCTGCCATCTTGAGCGCCCATTGCACCACTTCGCCACGTTTGCCCAAGCCCGAGGTATTGATGGTCTGAAGCCCGGAATATGCTGACTGAGGTATTCCCTGGGCCTGTGCATCCATCGCCACGGTCATGCTTGTGCCAAACATCCCAAGCACGATAAGGATCATGCCGCCAAGAAGGAGGAACTTGAGCATCCCTTCTCACCTACCTTTCTTCCCTTTCGCTTAGAGGGCCGCGATGGCTCGAATGGCCATCGACTCGACCTGGGTGGTGACCTGCGATTGGGCGGTGTCTGCTTGCTGTTGCGCCTGCAAGATCGGGCGCAGGGCATAGTTCTGGATCATGGAGGGCAAGCGCGGGACCAGGTAGAACATGGCCCCACTCAGAAGAAGCGCCACAATCTGCTGGATGATGGTGTCGAGCCCCACGACTGGGCCTGTGCTGATCTGGATGCTGGTGCTGTAGCTGACCAGGAGCCCTCCCAGGCTCAGCGCGGTGACCTGAATAAACTGGATCATGACGGTGGAGACAAAGGCAGAGAGCCAGATCTGGCCCCAGCGCTGGGTTTGCGGGAGAGCCAGGCAGAGCAGGCCCAGGGGGGAGAGGGCTGTGAGCAGGGCAACCACCGCCAGTCGGACGAGCATCTGCCAGGCGAGCCAGAGCATGTGCCAGAAGAGAAAAATCACAAACCAGATGCGCAGTAAGAACCCGATGGCGACCTGGTCGGGTGTTTGCCCCACAAAGGTAATCATCAGGGAGAGGGTGTCTTTGAGAAAGGAGTGGAGAAATAGCTCGTCGACGCCCAGGCAGAGGGCATTATTGAAGTCAATGATGAGCCGACACACATACAGGCTGATGTGGGCGGCAAGAAAGGCCACGCAGAGTCGCGGGAGGGCTTCATGCAAGGAGGGCATGGGAACGCCAATGCTTCGCCCAATGAGCATGTTATAGGCCAGGAAGCCGACAAGGACCACCACAGCGGTATCCAGAAAGCCCAGCTCCCAGCTCACCATCTGTTGAATCTGGGTGTTGTTGTAGGTGGCGAGCGCCGGGGTCTGGGACAGAAAATTGAAGGGATTCTGCATGAAGAGTTCGATAATGGGGCGCACGACATTCCAGATTTGCTCAGTCAGGTTGGCCAGGAACTCATTGCTGTAGCACGTGACATCTCCAATGCCACAGGCAAAGGCTTGCTGATGAGAGGATGGGCTGAGAAGCATGCCTGTGTCTTCGCCTCCACCTGCCTGGGTGACGGGAGGAGCAGAAAGCGAGGTTCCCTGAACGGCGGGAGATGCGCCAGAGGGAGCAGGCGGATGAACAGTGAGCAGCATCCCCACCATCACAAGCAGAACAATCCCTCCCCATCGCGTGAGCATGACATACGGTCTTCTTGTCATAAGTGAGAGTAAGGCGCGAGTAAACAGGTGAGACATCGAGTAGCTCCTTCTTCGTTGTTGATCTCTCTGTGTCAGGGGTAAGTGTACTCAACGAGGGTATGAAATGGGAAGAGGAAAACCACCCAATAGTGGGCGAAGTTCTTCCCAGTTTAGGGCGAAGTCAGAGCCACATGGGTGCGAGGTGTGCCTGTATATTCGCTCGAGGCGCACGTTGAGGCCGATACATTGGGAGCCACTCCTTGCCAGCAGCGGAAGAGGTTTTTTCTGCTACCGGAAGTGCAGAGAGATCTTCAGTTGCAGCCCTGGAGGATGGAGACGATCGACCTGATTGCTCATCAGTGCCAACCATAGCGAAATGGCTGATTTGTTTTTGTGTGAGGTGATATGTACTCACTTCACTATCATTATTTTCATGTTTCTTTTTTGGTGAAAGAGAATATATGAGATGAGTGAATTCATCACGCGCGTGCGCGCGTGTATGCGTATGTCTCTCTCGGGTCTGCGTTTGTTGCGCAGAAGGGTCGACCTTTTCTGGTGCTAAAGGTCTATAATCTTCAACGATCATAGACTCGTTTCCAGAAGATCGAGTATTTTTCGCAAGAGTCGAAGTTTTGAGCAAAGGTCTCGTATTCTCGCCAATGCTAGACTTTTTATCGAAGCGGCCCGTAAAACCCTTGGCTTTAGCCATAGGGATAGAAGGGCCGTTCCTTTTCTGGTGGATAGGATGGGGTGGAAAGCTTGATAGTAGGTAGCTTCTCGCTGTATACTGTTTCTATGGATGCAATACCATACAAATCCAATAAAAATGTCTATTACTCGTGCAAGTATCACGTGGTCTGGTGTCCTAAATATCGGCGCAAGGTACTTGTAGAACCGATAGCAGAACGATTGAAACAGATCATTACGCAGGTTTGCCAGGAGCATCAAGCCGATCTTCTGAGCATGGAGATCATGCCAGATCATGTCCATCTCCTGGTGGAATGCGATCCACAATTTGGCATTCATCGGTTGATACGTTTGCTGAAAGGTCGTTCCTCTCGACTCTTACGTCAGGAGTTTCCACCATTGAAAAGCAAGCTTCCTACGCTTTGGACCAACTCGTATTTTCTGAGTACGGTTGGCTGCGCACCGCTTTCAGTCATCAAGCAATATATCGAGAATCAAAAGCATGTGTAGTCTCAACACCTACAAATTCAGGCTCTATCCGACAAGAAAGCAAGCAGAGAAGCTAGAATGGACGCTTGCTCGATGTTGTGAGCTGTACAATGCGGGTGCGACAAGCACTTACCTTTTGACACTATCTGAAGCAACAAACAAAGAAGTTTGTTGGTAAGATTCAGCCTCTCCCCCAAGAGGCTGATGGCTACGAGCGTAGCTACCAAAGAAGCATTGGTGGTGAAAGAGCTGCTCGGACAATGTGGACGCCAGAAGAAAGCTATCCCCTCTGAAGCGGTCTGCTAGCCAAAGATCACCAGGGTTACGAAAGAAAGCTCTGCCTGATGGGTCGTTAAGAGCAACACGGCCTGATGATAGCCAATCTCGCAAGAGAACAACCGTGAGTATCGGGTAAGGAGTACACTGCGTTTACTCCAGAAAGCTACATGGCGTTTAGCGAAGGCGATGTTACAGGGGTAGAAACTAGCCTCCCGATACGGCAGACGAGATGCGTCTGTATCCGGCCTAGAGGAGCGACCCGAAGGTGATCGTAGTGGGTCAACTGGTAAACTTGTGAGAGCTTCTTTGCCCGCCCGAAAGGGCTACGGTTGCTTGCACTTGATGGGCAAGGGAGCAGTCAGAGCCACCATAGTACCCAGGAAAGCCAGCTAACACCTGGACTGAGGGGAAGGGTGGCAGTTATCCCATAAACCGAGGAGAGTATGAGAGGACTGGATACGTATGTCCGATATCATCAAAGCTCAACAAGGTTTAGCCCGAAAAGCGGAAGCAGACCGAACTCACCGTTTTGAAGATCTCTATCATCTTTTGTGCAAGAGGGAGTGGATTGACGAAGCCCTCCGACACGTGCTGGACAACGACGGCTCACAAACAGCAGGCGTTGACGGGATGAGTTGGAAAGCTTTCAATGATGTGGACAAGAGCGACTTCGAGAACGAGAAGTTCAGACAACAATTCATTGAGACCTTGCAAGCGGAACTGAAAAACCGCACGTTCAAACCGATGCCCGTGAGACGGGTAGAGATACCTAAGCCCGGAACGAACAAGAAGCGACCTTTAGGAATTCCAACCATTAAAGATCGCTGTGTTCAAACTCTGCTGAAAATGCTCATGGAGCCGATATGGGAAGCAGATTTTTACTACTTCTCCAACGGCTTTCGGCCTGGGCGTAACACGATGGATTGCGTGCAGCCCTTGTACCAATTAGGCAATACCACTACCGGATACCGATGGGTGATTGAAGGAGACATAAAAGCGTGTTTTGACCGCATACCCCACGACAAGTTAGTCGCTGAGGTAGCACGACGGATCGCTGACCCAAACATTCTCAAACTCATTAGAAGCTTTCTCAAAAGCGGCATAATGGATCATGAAAAGTTGGCCCCCAGCGAAGAAGGCACGCCCCAAGGCGGCATTGCATCGCCTTTACTCGCCAATATCTATTTGCATCGGTTCGATGAATGGTACCACGAACACTACGGGATGCCAGATAGACAAACAGACGTGGCGAAGTGGTCTGCTTGGCAACGAGCAAGAAAGAAAGGGAAAGGCAAAGCCGCAACGCAAATGTTTCGTTACGCTGATGACTGGATTATCGTCGTACGCGGAACACAAGCACAAGCCCAGGAAATCAAGCAGGAATGCAAACGCTTCCTTCAAGACGAACTGGGATTAGAGCTAAGCGAAGAGAAGACCGTCATCACTCACATCATCGATGGATTTGATTTCCTGGGATATCGCATCTTCCGCTGTAACCGAACCTCTAATGGCAATATCGTTGGCGTCTTTATGCAGCCAACGGAAAAGGGCCTAAAGCGGATCAGGCAGAAGATTAAAGAGATGACCAACAAAAAGACACTCAATGATGATTACTTGCACAAGCTTGAGGCCATCAACTCCCTGATAGGAGGATGGGCGAGCTACTACAGAGCGGTCAATCCTTGCCGAATCTTTGACAAACTAGACCGATATGTCTGGATACGACTGAGACGCTGGTTGCAAAAGAAGTATCAGATAAGCTCATTCCAGGTAAGGAAGCAATACATGCGGCATCGCAATGGGCCAGAAGGAGGCTATGCCGAATTCGCCGCCCAAGACGTGGAAGGAAAGTGGTTGTGGCGAAGACGAGCAATGCGCACAAAACTGATTCATTACCGCCCTTCATGGAAACGACATTGGCCCAACCCCTATCTAGAGAAGAAGAAAGTCGAGCAATTCGTACTCCCAACGCTCAAAAACGCCTGGCATGGTAACAGAGAAGCTCCGATCTATGATGCCAATCGAAGGGAAGCATTGAAAAGGGCCAAAGGTTGCTGTGAGCGGTGCGGAAAAGCAACGAAGCTCTTTACGCACCACAAAAACAGGATAAAAACAGGGAAACGAAAGCTCAGACAAGCAGACAATCGACCAGAGATGCTGGAAGCTATCTGTTTTGAGTGTCACACAAAGGAACATCGGGCAGAACGCATCCATCAGAACAAAGTGAAGTTCAAGAAAAGAAGCCAATTGGGTTAAGGATAATGGAGAGCCCGGTGCAGGGACAACTTGCACGCCGGGTTCGGTGGGGAGGATGCGGAAACGTACATGCCGAAAGGGATGTAACGCGCCGTGTCCTTACCCAATCACTGCAAGAGCGTCGAGAGGTGTACAAGTATACGGGCAAGGGAACGAACTACAACGCGCAAGCCATGCAACTGCCTGAGATCAAAGAGATCAGAGAGGAGTACAAGGACATCCACTCTCAGGTGTTACAAGATGTGCTCAGGCGGGTGGAGAAGACCTTCAAAGACTTTTTCAAGCGGGTCAAAGCGGGCAAGAAACCGGGATATCCCCGATTCCAGGGTCGCAGCCACTATGACTCCTTTTGCTACCCACAAGCCGGCTTCTCGATCAAGAATGGGCGTTTGGAGCTCTCAAAAATTGGGCATGTCAAGATCAAGTTGCACCGTAAAGTGGTCGGGACAATCAAGACGTGTACTCTCAAGCGAGAGGGCGAGCGCTGGTATGCCTGTTTCTCGTGTGAAGTGGAACGTGTGCCACGCATGCCCTACACTGACGTAGCAGTGGGGATTGATCTGGGAGTGTCCAAACTGGCAACCCTTTCCTCTGGTGATGTGATTGAGAACCCCAAACACTACCGACGTGCTGAGAAGACACTTGCCAAGGCTCAGCAAGCGCTCTCACGGAAAAAGCGTGGTTCCAATCGGCGCAAGAAGGTTGTTCAGCGTGTGGCAAAGCTTCACAGGAAGGTGAGAAATCAACGCACTGACTACCTACACCAGTGGTCACGGCGTCTGGTGAATACCTACGAAACCATTGTCTTTGAGGATATCGCGCCTGCCAATCTCTCCAGGCGGGCCAAACCAAAGCAAGACGCAGAGACAGGGCAATACCTTCTCAATGGAGCCAGTGCAAAATCTGGCTTGAATAAGTCGATCTTAGATGCTGGTTGGAGTCAATTCATCGCCTTTTGCGAGTACAAAGCTGAGAACGCTGGTAGGGTGCAGGTGGTGAAGGTTGACCCTCGTATGACCAGTCAGATATGCAGTGAATGTGGCACTGTGGTCAAGAAAACGCTTGAAGAGCGTTGGCATTCGTGTGAATGCGGGTGCGAGCTGGACCGAGACCACAATGCCGCCATCAACATTAAACATCTTTGGCTCGGACGGAGCCATCAGGAAGCGCAAGCCTCCTGAGAAGCCCCCGGCTTCAGCCGTGGGGAGTCGTCACAATATCATCTTGTCATCGTTGCCCTCTTCAGCCATTAATGCTCTCAATTTAGCTGTGGTATCTTCTTGTGCCAGCGGCGTATAGACAACCATTTGCAGTTCAGGCTGCTCTGGCATGGGAAAGAGGGTTTGATGAAAGACAAGACGGCCAACCTGTGGATGATTGACTTCGAAGAAGCTGCCACAATCCAGAACAATCTCATGCTCAGGCCACCAGGCGCGGAATTCCGGGCTGTTCTGCTGCAACTTGGTAATCAGCTCGTTCAACCATCGATCATCGGGGTATCGATCATATCTCGTGTGTAAGGAGGCCAGGCAGCGCCGTGCCTCGCGTTCCCAGTGGACATGAAAGGTCCGTGAAGACGGATGCATAAAAAGAAACCAGGGGGCATTGCGTTCTCGTTCGGACCGGCTGGGATAATCGCCAAAGACGCGATTCGCAATCTCATTCCACCCCACGATATTCATCCGTTCATCAAAAAGCCTGGCTGGATAGGTAAAGCCATCTAGAATAGCTTGAGCAGCGGCATTCGGTTTTTGCGTTTGTCTCTCCTGTTCATCCAGCGCTGGCATCGAACCCTGCGCCAGAAGAAACAGATGGCGGCGTTCCTCCTCATTCAGTTGCAGAATGGAGGCAAGGCGCTCCAACACCTGGTCGGAGACCTGAATATCCCGGCCTTGCTCAAGCCAGGTATACCAGGAAACGCCCACGCCAACGAGTTGGGCCAGTTCCTCTCGTCTCAGGCCACGCGTTCGTCGCCGCTGAAACGCCGGAAGATGAAACTGTTCTGGATGCAGGCGAGCACGCCGATTTTGTAAAAAATCGGCCAATCCCGCACGGCGCTTGACTCTTTCTCTCATACGTTCCTCGTGGTCTCTGAGCCCAGTACTTGCGATAAGGCTATGTCTTTCCAGACATATGATACAACAGACTCCTGGTTAAAGCAGAGCCATCGCTTCATACTATCACTGCACTGTTTGTTGTTCAAACGAATCGTGCGCAAACCAGCGGAAGAGATTCTATCAGGAGGACAATATATGCCACAGAAAGACGATTTGAGCCAGCAATCGCCAGTAGACGCGGTTCGAGAGCGTTCTCTCGCGTCACGCGTGGGAGTCTATATTCAAGCAAGAGATACGGCAGAGGCCATTCTCAGAATATGCGAGGCCGAGCATACAGGTGTCCAACAAGCCTGGATGGCTATGGGAGGCGCAGGCTTCGCGGATATCTTGACCGTTCTGGCGGTTGCTGCCACTCGGACTGAAAAGATCAAACTGGGAACAGCGATTGTGCCCGCCGCTACGCGCCATCCACTGGTGATGGCACAGCAGGCGCTCGCAGTGCATGATCTCGCCCCAGAACGCTTGCGGTTAGGGATTGGCTCCGGTAATCCATTGTTCCTTGAGAATCGATATGGCCTGCCGCAGAGAGCGCCCCTCTCGTATCTCAAAGAGTATCTGGAGGTGCTGCGCGGCGTCTTATGGGAGGGAAGGATCGACTACCAGGGTGAATTTTTCCAGGTGGCGGATACCTTACCACGCACAGCTCCGGTTCCCCTGCTGGTCTCGACATTGGGCTTGAAGGCGTTCCGACTTGCGGGAGAGATTGCTGATGGGGCTCTTGCCTCGCTGTGTCCTGTTCCCTATCTGCTCGACCAGGCGCTGCCTGCCTTGCGAGCCGGAGCCGAGGAAAAGTCTCGCCCAGCTCCCCCTGTCATCGCGTGTTTGCCGGTCGCTATAAGTCAGGATGAAGCAGCGGTGAGCGTTGCAGTGCGTCGATTGATACAACAGGTAGCACAGGCGGGTGCGCACGCTCGTATGTTTGCTCAAGCTGGTTGGGCTTCCGCTGTGCATGGCGATGAGGCGGCGTTGCATGCCCTGGCGCAGGCACTCGTGATCAGTGGCAATGAGGTGACGGTGAGGGAGCGTGTGCATGAGCTGTTAGCGAGTGGTCTGGATGAACTGCTGCTTTTAGCCATGCCCATTGTGGATGAGGCAATGGAGCGAAAACAATTGCTCCATCTCATCAGTTCCCTTTAACATCCTCGCCACCTGGACGCTCATTGAAGCAAGAGATCGCCTTCCCCACATCTGGGGAAGGCGATCTCTTGCTTCAATGAGCCGCGTTTTCCTCTCGTATCACAAAGAAAGAAGGCGCCGTCGAAAAAGCTTGGACTTCCGCGCGCACTAGCGAGGCGATCACGTTACGCAGCAGATAACCCTGCCCGGTATCGGCGTCGGTGCGTAGCATATCGGGGGAGATCGTCACCTGCCAGGGAGCGTCTCCTGATTGGCGCTTCCCGATCGTCCTGGCTTCGACGCGCAGTGTCGTGTTTCCCTCATCCATACGTATTTCTCTACATCATCTAAATAGCGGTAACATCCAGTATCATTCATAGCGTTTGAACGCTGCTGATCAGCTTTCATCCACAAGGGAGTATGCTCTCGAAGAGGGCGCAAAGCGGTTACGCGTCAAGAAGGTGGTAGCACCCATACGATGAGGCTTGGAGCAATGAACACGTGTGTGAACGAGGGCAATGCACAGCCCCTCGGCTCTTTGGGGGAAAATACCAAAATTTTGTATTTTATAAATAGTGTAATTATCCCCTTAACGCCTGTCGTTTACCCACGATTTACAAAGGGAGCTTGAGCACAGATCGCTCCCATTGAAAAGAAAAGCCTATCAACAGCATTCCCAAACTCACGCATGATAGCAATTGTTACATGTGGGTAAACGACAGGCATTGATTCCGGAGCTTGCCCCTGCATGTATGCATGGGGGTCTGGTGACGAAACGAGCTATTGATCTCAGCGGAGAAAACTAAAGACTTAGGACTGGCCTACGATGACAGCCCTTTTTGGGACAAAGATTTTGCTGTTCGCTTATTCGCGAGAGCCCGCAATTGCCTCTCAAGCACTTGAATCCAGAGAGGAAATCTCATCTCTTTTCAGCAGGTTCTTCTTCCTTGACTCGCACGAGGATGGGAAGTGAGAGCGCTGGCGAAGAAGAGCTGACGCTCTTTCTCTTGGATATGGTTTACGCTTGAAAATCTCTTCTTAGTTGTTTCTGCCCAAGAGAAAAATGAGTGATCAACAAACTGTCCCGCTCAAAAATGGCTTCTCATCAAAGCACCTACCTTGATCTTTAGATCTCTCTGCCGAGATCAATAAAAGTTAGTGCCTGAAGTTCGAGTGCTCCTGCTTAGGCAGATAGCCTGGCTGAGCAGCGAAGAAGCGGAGATGCCGCTGAATATCGTTCAGCAGAAGATCCGCCAGATCGCGGCTGAAGCCCTCTTTGACGACCACGCGCAGGACCGCGAGATCCTCGCGGTTGGCGGGGAACGTGTAGGCTGGAACGAGCCAGCCTCGGTCACGCAGGCGTTCAGAGAGATCAAAGACGGTAAAGTTGGTGGGCTCCTTGAGTGCAAAGGCAAAAACGGGAATATCGCTACCGTCGCTGATAAGCTTGAAGGGTCCCAACTTTGCGATCTCACCGGACAGATAGAGTGCCACCTCCTGACAAGCTTTATGAATACGCGTATAGCCTTTGCGTCCCAACCGCAGGAAATTGTAATATTGCGCGACGACCTGGTTGCCGGGACGAGAGAAATTGATAGCAAAGGTCGGTATATCTCCCCCCAGATAGTTGACGGAGAAAACCAGATCCTGAGGAAGATCCTCTTTGGTACGCCAGATGATCCAGCCCACGCCCGGATAGACCAGTCCGTATTTGTGACCCGAGGTGTTAATCGACTTCACCCTCGGCACGCGGAAGTCCCAGGCCAGATCAGGCTGTAAAAACGGCGCAACGAAGCCGCCGCTCGCGCCATCCACGTGGATGGGAATATCCAGGCCCTTTTCCTTTTGCAGGGCGTCAAGCGCGTCATTCACCTCCTGTACAGGCTCGTAGCTACCATCAAAGGTGCTGCCCATAACCACGACCACTCCAATGGTGTTCTCATCGCAGAGCTTTACCGCTTCCTCCGCGCTCAGGTGATAACGCTCGCCCTCCAATGGCACAAAACGTGGCTCGATGTCCCAGTAACGACAGAATTTCTCCCAACAAACCTGCACGTTGATGCCCATGACCAGATTTGGCCTGTCCGTTGGCTTACCTGCGTCGCGCATTCGTTCGCGCCAGCGCCATTTGAGGGCCATTCCGCCTAACATGGCTGCCTCGCTCGATCCGACGGTCGAGCAGCCCACCGCTTCCTCGTGCGAAGGCGAGTTCCACAGGCGCGACAGCATATTGACGCAGCGTAGCTCTAACTCGGCAGTCTGCGGGTACTCGTCCTTGTCGATCATGTTTTTATCGAAGGTCTCATTCATCAACTGGCGCGCTTCTGGTTCCATCCAGGTGGTGACAAATGTCGCCAGGTTTAAACGAGCATTGCCATCTAGCATAAGCTCATCGCGAATAACATTATAGGTGGTCTGAGGCGACATCTCGCCATCGGGAATCTCGTAACGCGGCAGGGGTTTGTCCAGACAGCGCTGACCATAGGTCGGGGCTAAAAGCTGATCGTCCTCGCTCAAATCATGCAGAGGAACCTTCTTGGAAAGCATACCTTTGTTCCTTCTCTCCGTTTTTCTTTGGAAGCCATCCATTTGTGGATCGCGACAGATCGGCGGTGATCCTCTTAAATAGACGATCGTTGATACTGCTTCTATTCTATCAACAAACCGCCTCTGAAGGGCGTCCCACAGGAGAGATCCGTGGGTGCCTCCCAGCCCTTATTCGCTGTTGTCCACCAGGGCGCTTTCTGTGCGGTGCGAGAGGGATTATCGCCATGGGCGGACATCGTAATCCGCTGGCGCCCGGCGGCTTTGCCGTCAATTTGGCGTCAAATTTGGTGAGGTGAAGGTGTGCTCTCCCAACGATTTCTGCAGAGTCTGGGGCAACCTTCTCGACTTGGCAACAGTATTATTCTGAAACGTCGTAAGAAAGCTCTTCGGTAATTTTCATGCGGAGTGGTGCGCTGCGCCAGCAGCGCATGACGTTTCAGACAAAGCACGGAGCCATTTTATCGCGACTTTGACACAAAATTACCATCCTCAAGCTGTATCGGCGTTACAGGAATTTTAACTAAATAGTTGGATATGTTCAGATTAAGTGAACATGTTTTGCTAAGTGCGATTAGTTACAATTTGCCTGTTTCTCGCATGTATCTACTTGGTGTTGGATGATAGTGATGATGCCCGGTTTTTCTTTGGTGGCTTGGTTACTATATGCTGGCCGAAACGTCCGGCGTGCAAATACTTGGGACGATAGACACAGTGCCGTTCACCTATAAGCAAACATAGACAAAACTCTGAAAAGATTCTATATTGTTGAGTGTAACAGGTGGAAGCAGTATACAAGCGCACTGAAGAAAATCGTGTCTCTGTATGCTGATCGACAAACGATATTATTTTTAAGGAGTTGTAGACTGTGGGTGTTACTGGATCTTCATCACGTCGTGAATACAAAGGACGAAATAGCACACTATTTATCACTGATACAGGGGTAATTATTCAGGAAATCAGACGTGCATTTAAGCCTAAAATTGGCGAAATTACAATTCCATTTAAAAGTATTGTAGAAGTGCATTTTCGGAAGCCCGGTTTCGGGACTGAGGGCTATATTGATTTGAGGATAGCTGGTACACCAAATTACAGTTCTCGGATCAGACGCACTCATATTGTTACTTTCAAAGGTAAAAAGATGACTACTTTGTTTGAAGAGGCAAAGTCATTAATTGAGCAGCAAATTGCTAAAAGTGTAAATAGCGACCAAATTGCTCCTCAGAAAGCTCAAACAGGATCGAACGACGTTGTGAGTCAGCTTGAAAGATTGGCTACGTTGAAAAACAAAGGTATTCTTACTGAGGCGGAATTTCAAGCACAAAAACAGAAAATATTGGCTGGGAAATTTTAGGTTTTTGGGATTCTGGCTCATAGTCGATCTTAATAAAATACTTAAAAACATTTAGCCATGCGATAAATAGAATATGAGCCAGTTGGTAGCTGATTTTTCTCCTTTCTCCTCTGGCCTACAATATGGGCCTAGCTGCCTCCTTGCGGCTGGTGCCCATATTCACTGACACATGAGTGAAGAAACGTGGATGCTGAACATTTCTCTGCCCAGAATTGAGTATGTATTATTTTGGACTGTTATGGAGGTTTCGCGGATGGTGGCTATCTGTGTTTCTTCGATCTTGGCGGCACGATTGGCTATGCGTTGGAGTGCTACATTTCTAGCAATCTCGATGAGATTGAGTCTAAGCTTGTAAAGACGCCATCTAATGAGCAGTATTACGCAGAGCTTACCGCTGCCGAGTTAGCGCTAGATGACCTGTTGGGAGCGTTTATGGAACAAGGCTATCAAACGGGGATGAAAAAGCGCCTGGAAGAGATCAAAATGCTGCGCCGACATCTTTGAAAATTGATCACGTATGGGTACTCCCTGGCGATCTGGATGATCTGGTAGAGCGTGTTCATCCTCTTGCTAATTATGATGCCTATGAGAGCGAAGAGGAAGCCGAGGCAAATGCCCCTGCCTTCGACCTAAATAATCCCGAGCATTGCATAGCCTTGAAGGATCGTCTTTGGGACCTCAGTTGCTAAGCGTGCCAGTTAATGAGCGAGAGAGGTTTCAACTACAGGTTTAGAAAGGATCTAAAGAACCGTGCAATCGTTTACCATGAACAAAACGCCCTGGGTGGCATTTAGCACCTTCAGTGATACCGTCGGACTTATTTACCCTGAGAAAGCAGACAAAGGCCGTTTGGCTCCTGGCGAGTATGTGGCTTTGCCTCCCTATTGGTATCGTATACAAGAAGATACATGTAATCTGATTTATCTCGGTAAAACAAGCCAACCAGGATACAATGAACAAGAGATGCGATTAGAGTTGGCTACCCTCACCGATAGTGAGATTAATCCGCATCTGGCGATGGGAGATCTGGTAATTCCTGTCATTCATATTATCGACCAGCAAACATCTGACAGAGGAACGCTCTGGCAGCCAGGACGTGACCAGCGCAAGGGCGATTACTATCAGGTCGATGATAACCTTTATCAAGTGGGCAATGGGGGTCGCCTCAAGTTTATCGGTAAAAATATTTTCGAGACGAGTTATGAAGACTTTGCGCAAGGATTTACTCGCTTAACAGGTTTGCCCGTCATCGATGGAAACGACAGGAAGTCTGGTTACAACCTCACTCGTGTGAAATCGAAAGCGGACTTTGACCATCTGCTTGCAGTAATGCCTCTTCAAGAGCGTCCGCGATTTATACAAGAATATTCCAGACAGTTTGGCCCTCCACCCAGGTAAACGCCGGACCGTTTGATCTGCACAATCTGCCTACTATACTGCGCTAACCAACTGGATCTGGCATGAGCACGCTCGCTAAACGCATAAGAACGCGGCTGGTGCCGGGTCCGACTGATCTGGCGGTGGCGTACAGGGGAAGATAAACGCAAGGACGGGCAACATTGCCAATTTTAGATACGCTTTAAGGATATGAAAGGACAAATATGAGCTCATATGCTTCCAGAGATAAAGAACTTGTGTATGGTGACTCAGACGCTGGATTCCTTGTCTTTATGCAAAGGGACCTCGCCGAACTATATGCTGCATTGGCAAAATCCAAAACATGGGGGGAACTTAAGGTCAGTGTAGCAGCCGATATCTACCAGGAGGCAGTCGAAAGAGCATTTTGGATTACGGAGGAAGCTTACGAGTCTCAAGCAATGCCTTTACCCGAAGATGCTTTTGATCTTTATGACGTTTCAGATTATGTTGGCACTGACTGGCCTCCATATCCTATTCAGGAAATGCTTGAGTGGATGCCTGCTGATATCCAGCAGCAATATGGCGAAGTTCAAGACACCATGTTTGATGGCCCTCAGTTGATAATTGATACTGAACACAAACTCGAAATTGTGAGTGCACTTGAAAAGCAAGGGTACGTGTGCATCGAAGATGATTTATTAGCTCGCATAGCTATACGTAACTCCTCCTCATCAGTATATGAACAAAAATGGGCTTAATATTATTAAGCGCAAACGTACAACGTTGGAAGTAAGGAGAGACGTGAATATGAACGAAGAAGAGTTCCAGACAGCATTTGAGCAGCTTGCTGAGCAAGTCCAATCGCTCAATTTACGTGTGCTTGAGTTAGAGCAGGTGTCGAGGAAAAACCAGGAACTGGCAAACCTGGCATTCGATGTGGCACTTGCGAGCCCCTCGGGGGCAGTGGAGGCTTGGGCAAAAGGGGTGATGAATCCATCGAATTCAGTGGATATTGTGAGCGCATTGGTGAATGGCTATTTGCGGCAGATTGATCGTTACTTTGGCGACTACGCGAGTGACCCTCACGAAACAATGAACAAAACCTTTACTAATGACGACACCAACCCTCGCTATTGTTGGGATCAGGCAACCCTTTGGATCGAGACGGCGTTGGAACAATATGCAAACAATCTCCCCACTCATCCTGTTGGGGAGGATGAGCCTCTCATCCCGATAGAACTGCTACTCATTCAGAAAAGGTTGGCAAAGTACTTGCCCAGAATTGAGCAATGGGAGCAAGAATGGAAACAATGGCTAGAAAAGCGAGCAGAATCGAAACGCCGTTATTTCCAGAGGATGAAGGGGGAAAACATTGATTCTGCTAGATGAAAGATGTAACCAACCGGCTCTTTTCATTGTTAAGACGATTTGCTTCAACATTGCTAGACTCATATGCTGAGATCTTCCCGGCATGAAATGCTTGCTCTGTGCGAGGCAAACGGATATACTCAATGGGAAGAGCGCATGAACGTGAGCGGAGACTGCGAGAAGGGAAAGAACGCACCGTGTTGGACTGCCTGGTGTTTGCAAAACAGGATTCCTACGGAGACCAAAGCCTCTATTGAGCGTATTTGTTCGTCACATTTCCCGTCCCTTCGGTCCAACAAACAAAAGATGCACATTGTGTGTGATCAATGTCGGAATTCCGTAGGGACAGAGCCGGGCTCTGCCCGAGGTCACCTCACCACCTACGTTACTGCCTATTGGGATGGATCGTATCATTTTGATAACTGGGGCAACAATGTTAGAAAACCTCTCATCTGTTGACTGGGGCATACTCACCCACGCTTATGGTAAAGCGGATGACGTGCCACAACTGCTTCGAAATCTTGCCTCTCATGATGAAGAGGTTCGCAAAGTGGCTCTGAGATCGCTCTATGGCACTATTTATCATCAAGGAACTGTCTATCAAGCGTCAGCTTACGCTGTACCGTTTCTTCTTGAATTGGTGCAACAGGAAGAGGTCCAGGAGCGTGAGAGTATTCTTTCTCTGCTCGCTGATCTTGCAAGAGGCGACGCATATCATCGTCAACATATGCGGATCTATACTGATGAAGAAAAACACGATCCCTCTTTTCAAAAGCAGTTAGAAGAAGAAGTCTTCGAGGTAGATTGCACTCATCAGGCAGTCAAAGATGGAATCCCCCTTTATCTGGAACTTCTTGCCCATCAAGAGGTGAAGATCCGAACGAATGCCATCTACCTCTTGAGTTACTTTCGCAGCGAGGCCGCTCAATTGGTGCCACAACTGTCTACACGTTTTCAGTATGAGAGGGATCAAGGGGTGTATGCTTGCCTTCTCTACAGTGTGGGGATACTGATCAAGGATCAAAGTGTAGCCTATCCCGACGCCTTTCATCTGCTGGAGCAGTCTCTCGAGAAGGGAGAGACTGACCCCATCCGTGTGGCAGCTGCGATGGCATTGATACGAACAGGAAGCCGGTCGTTCTCTTCTCGCGTTCTTGATGTCATATTGGAAGCAATCATGCATCCCGAGACGGTTGAGAACGTCTATAAGGAACTTCCCTGGGTAGAGGATGGGTTTCTTTTTGAGGCGGTCATCTCGCTCTCTCAACTTCCTTCATCTTTCCATCACTCGCTTGTTGATCCTCGACTTATCGATTTCCTTGAGACGGTGCGCGCTCAAGATGAGGAGACCCTGGATCAGATTGCGCTCGACCTTGCGCTGGATCTCCATTCGGAAATGGGTCTGGATCCCCATTTTTGAGCGACGATGCATGACTCTACTGCAACTGCATCCAACGAATGAGAGAAACACTGGCATTTTTACTATTATGCTGACGATACGTGATCGGCGGCACAATGCAATGAACAAGGATGTGCTACGATGGCTGTTTCTGGTCAGTCTCCTACTTGGAAGCCCCTGCGCACCCTCAGGGGCCATACCAAAAATATTTACAGTGTAGCCTTCAGTCCTGATGGGCACATCCTGGCTAGTGGCAGTGATGATAAGACCATCCGCCTCTGGAACCTTTACAGTCGCAAGACCTTGCACTCTCTCTCTGGCCATCCCCGCTCTGTTAGAGCTCTAGCCTTCAGTCCTGATGGACATATCCTGGCTAGTGGCGGTGATGATCCCATCATCCGCCTCTGGAATCCCTCCAACGGCCAACTCCTGTACACCCTTAACAGTCAGGCTGGCTTGGTTCACGGTGTGGCCTTCAGTCCTGATGGACGCATCCTGGCCGGTGGCTGCGCCGATGCAACCATCCGCCTCTGGAATCCTCACAGCGGCCAACTCCTGAGTACTCTTCACGGTCATACCAGTTATGTTGAGAGTGTGGCCTTCAGTCCTGATGGACGTATTCTGGCCAGTGGCTGCTCCGATGCAACCATCCGCCTCTGGAACCCTCATAGCGGCACGCTTCTGCATATCCTCAACGGCAATCCCCTCGCTGTTCATAGTGTGGCCTTCAGCCCCGATGGGCACATACTTGCCGGTGGCTGCGCCGATGCAACCATCCGCCTCTGGCACCCCTCCAGCGGCCAGTTCCTGCGCACCCTCTCCGACCATCGCTGGGCCGTTGCCAGTGTGGCCTTCAGCCCCGATGGACATACTCTCGCTAGTGGCAGTTATGATAGAACCATCCGTCTTTGGAACCCTTCCAGCGGTCGGCTCCTGCACACCCTTACCGGCCATGCCTTCGCTGTTTACAGTGTCGCGTGGAGTCCCGACGGACGTCTTCTTGCTCGTGGTAGTTACAATAAGACCATCAAAATGTGGAGAGAAGAACACTGAGTTGGCTTTTCTGGCGAAAATGGATACTCAATGCTTGTTATACAGCTCATACCCACTACCCTGCTCTTGGTGACAGCTAACACAGTGGATCCGGACTTGGTCGACGCTTAGCATGCTATTGTGTTCCCAATACCATGTCTTGCCACTGGCATCATTAACAATGATAAAGTTGAGATAACGCTCAACATCATCAAGTATTATTGGTTGCTCGTACTAATATTCAATGTTGGCAGCATGGAGCTTATCCGCAATAATCCATTCTGATTTTAAATG
The DNA here is from genome assembly GCF_000178855.1 of Ktedonobacter racemifer DSM 44963. Taxonomy (GTDB): domain Bacteria; phylum Chloroflexota; class Ktedonobacteria; order Ktedonobacterales; family Ktedonobacteraceae; genus Ktedonobacter; species Ktedonobacter racemifer. The sequence goes on from NZ_ADVG01000003.1 coordinate 1,982,813, forward strand.
CACAAGGTCACCACGCTCAGTACGACAGATCAGATTCCTATCCAGAAACACAGATTGGTTTTTAATACATATTTTAACCGGGCCCAACGGCCTAAAAAGCTTGGTCATGCGTGAGGAGAACCAACGTTTCTCGGTACGCATAGTAATTTGCTGGCATCCAGTGGCTTTGCTGTCAGTTTGATGTCAAAGTGGTTGAATGGTGGATCCGGCAAATAGCTGCTTGCTCCTCACCCCTAAATTTAGTGGATGCGCCATTGATGGCACAGGAAATTGTTATAGAATAGGGTCAAGAAACTTTATCATAACTGGTTGGAAATGGCTCATGGCTTCCGCTGCCCACTCTCGTAGTGCTGTAAGGTTTGACTTCGTATCTGTAATTTCTCCTGCATGGTACAAGGCAATGCGGGAAGCCTGGTTGTCATTCATACGCTCCCATTCCAGTGCTTCTGCCAGCTCTCCTAACTCCTCTTTTATGTCTTCTCGACGCTCATAAAGCGCGTCGAAAATGAGTTTGTTTCTTTCCTTATCTCTAGTATCAATATATAATTCAACCCTAAAACTATGAGAATGAGTAAAGGAGAAAACAAGCGAGGTAACTGGGGCACCTTTATCTGGTATCCATCTCCACAGTATCCAATTTCTACCATCGGGAGAAGGGAGACGGTGGTATGGAAGATGTTTTTCTTGTAATGCCTGAAGAAGCTCACTAAAAAAGTCTATATACTGCCTTTCTCGTTTCGTAATACGTGAAAATATGATTTTTTCTTCTGACATATTAATTCTGGAGACACGCCAGCTCGCATCAAGCCATTGCTGAGATTGGACATTGACAATAGAGTCATTTGCCCACCAGGAGCGATGTTGGCGTGCTGATGACGGTAATTGACCACGAATAATGGTTTCTACCTCTCGAAACGTTAATGCAACTTCTTTCTCTGTACGAGGTCGTTCCCGTAAGTAAAGAGCGAGTAAATCGTAATGGTTTTCGTTTTCACTGCTTGTTTCGTATACGAGCGCAGCCTCAGAAGTGTTTTGTTGTTGTGTGAGTTGTGCGCTATACAGGTAGAGGAACCAGTCCAACTCGATAAAGTCACGTGTTTTGAGCAATTTATGCAATGAGAACAGTACATCCTGGAGTTGTTGCCAGGACTGCGTACTTGCTGCCGTATGCCCCATCTTATGCAAGTAGGCTCTCGTGGCTCCGTTGACAATGCCAATGGCTTCAGGGTGGAAGATCATGCCAAGTCCGGTGGCGTTGTTATCACCGAAGCCTTTCGTGTTCAAGACCTGCTCTACTTTTTGTCGCGGGGTAAGTGTAGTGTCATTGAGATGGTGAAAAGCCTGCTTGACCAGGTCGAACCGAGTGTGTTGTTCTTTGAGTTGGGGGGCAAAGATAGCCGTGGTTTGCCCAAAGGTGTAGTTCCCCTGGAGCTCCAGGTCTCCATTATGCAGTGCTTCGCGCAATTCGCGCAGTGTCAGGTGATGTTCAACCATGGCGTTGTGCAGTTGGGTTTGCCCATAATTAAAGAAAATACGGAGTTCAATGTGACGGCTGCGTAGATAGGTGCGTGACTCAATCCGCCAGATCTCGCGTTCATAGGTCTCTATATCAGGTAGAGTCTCGGGATCGGAAGTCATTGCGCGGATCTGTTCTGCACGTGTGCGCCTGACGTCGACAATGAAGTTTGCCATTGTGTTGCGACGGAAATCGAGGTGCGCACGTTTGAGCGTCTCAATATCATGAATGGGCATAGCAGTGATCTCCAGCTTCAATTGTGAGCTTTTTACATAGTGCTGTATTTCGTTTGTTTATGGATGACAAAAATTTCTTTTTATCAGACCCGAGCGTAAGACCCCTGCCTTCGGGCATGGGGATACAAGCGAGTCCTTTTGTGGTGGATAGGGGAGAGTGGGATAGACCTCTATTGACATATTTACCCCTACCTGATAGACTAGAACAAGTGTTTTGTACATACACAACCAAAAAGTGTTTTCTGGGTTGCAAGGTAAATTCGTGTCCTTGCGTAAAAATGCTTGCGTACAAGTGTTCCTGTACCTCTCAATGTCAAGGTCTTTAAGAGCCCACAAGCCGCCTTGAATGCCAAGAGAGCAAACACGTTTTGGCTCGGACGGAGCCATCAGGAAGCTTCGGCTTGCTGAGAATCCCTTGCATTTATGCGTGGGGAGTCGTCACCACAGGATTGAATACCACCCCTGGCACGTTTACTTTTCTATGAAAGTAGGCAGAGTCGTGGAAAATGATCGTATCGCAAAATTTTAAATAATTATGGTTGATTCTGTTTGGCCTAAGAAGATACACGGATTGTATATCTTGTATGTATATAAGTCAATCACCGATAACGCCTGTCGTCTAAATCCAGTTCCATGTTGCATATTGCAGATTTCCTACTCTCTGGGGACCGGCTTAATCTTTTTGTAATTCTTTACCGCCGTCTGATACAGCTTCAGCCGTTTCCACACCGCTATGTTGCCTGCTTTTACCCCTGGAATTTTGGCGCTACTTTGGCATATGCAAAATAGCCGCCTAAGAGATCATTTCCAATTTCGTGTATGTGATGAGGAAGCAGTGTATCTGGCAAAAGAGAGTAGGCAAAGGCTGGACCTGGACACTGCCAATTTTTGCGAGCCTGGGTTTGAAAGGCACTGCGTAGATTTTTTGCGGAGCCAATAAAGAGCAGTTCACCAGAATCACTATCTACTATTTTGTAGATACCATACGACGTTGGAACCTCGTTTCTACTATGGAATGAGTAGAGTTCGCTCCAGTTCAGCCACATCCACGTTTGTTCAACTGGGGTGGCGGTTAATAGTAATGGGGGATAGCTTGGTCCTCCATGTAGGTTCGTTTGCCCTTCTGGCAGACGTTCACCTCTCCGCCCAGCTTTTCTCCCACCCGATTTCGTATACAACGGATGAAACCTGCCATGATTTGCAAGGGTTGAAGTACCGGTTTCTACCCGATATCTCCATAAGAGATAGTGGACAAGAATATCCAGATCCGGGTGCGTCGAATCTGTTGCTGCGGAACACTCAAAATGAAGGCCATCTGCGTTTTGCCATGCCCAGAGGGATGGTGCGGCAGTATGTGGATCGTTGAACGGCATTTGTGTGCGATCTTTTACCAGGTTGCGGTAGAGATCCCCGATACGTCCCCGCAAATCGCTTCCTGTCGATCCTATATAAAACAGCTCGTCACGTTCAATTGCCCTGACTCGATAGATACCTCGGCCAGTGGGGAGAGCAGGGCTAGATAATGGGAGCCAACTTGTCCAGGCAATCCCTTCCCAATCTACGCTCATAAATGATTTGTGCTCAGTATACGGTTGAGATGGTTCTTTGATGGCTACTACTCTCGGTAGAGGTGTGTTGCCATCTGTGTTTTGCTGTTCATGTTTAGTTATAAGACTGGCAATGTGTTGCCTGTGTGCAGGCGCAGAACCGTTTTGTTGCGTAAGTTGTGTGCCATACACATAGAGGAACCCGTCCAACTCGATGAAGTCTCGTGTTCTCAGTAATTTATGTAATGAGATCAGTACATCTTGTAGTTGCTGCCAGTTCTGCTGGCTTGCTACAGAGTGCCCCATCTGTTGTAAGTGTATTCTGGTGACGCTATTGACGATGCCGATGGCCTCAGGATGAAAGATCATTGCAAGACCGGTGGCGTTGTTTTCATCAAAGCCCTTCATGGTTAAGACCTGCTCTACCTTTTGGCGTGGAGTGAGTGTTGTATTGTTGAAGAGATGGAGAGCCTGCTTGACCAGGTTGAACCGAGTGTCTTGCTCTTTGAGCATAGGCGCGAAGATAGTCGAAGTTTGCCTGAAGGTGTAATTCCCCTGAAGTTCGAGATCTCCGGTATGCAACGCTTTGTGCAAATCGCTTAGTGCCAGGTGATGTTCGACCATGGCTTTGCGTAGTTGAGCTTGCTCGTAATATTGAGAAAAAATATCTAGTTCCAGGCGACGGCTGCGTAAATAGGTGCGAGATTCAAACAGCCAGACCTCCCGTTCAAAGGTCTCAATGTCAGAGAGGGCTTTGGAGTCAAAGGTCAAGGCGCGGATCTGTTGTGCACGAGTGCGGCGGACGTCGACAATGAAGTTTGCCATTGTGTTGCGCCGGAAATTGAGATACGCGCGCTTTAGCGCCTCAATATCATGAATAGGCATGGCAGCGATCTCCAGGTTGTGCGTTTTTCTTAAAAAATATGGAATATGCCCCATCGCGTATTGATGATCAAGCATGCCTTTTGCGTGGGGTTTTGAATGCAGCCGCTTGCTTGTCGGCATACTTCTAAAAAGCTGTTTCAGTCAAGCGGCATCGCCGGAAATACTTCTATGGCAAAGGCAGAAGGTGTTTATTTGCATTCATCCAGGCATATAGATGAGATTTTATATCTTGTGTAAAAATAAGTCAATCACGATAAAGAAAAATATTTGTTCTCTTCTATGCTGAGTGAGTTCTTGCTGCTTGACAAGCATTTAAATGCAGCCCTACAATAGTAGGCAACCTGAAAAGAAGCAATATGAGCTGCTCGACGAGAAATAAGACAAAATTTATTATTGAGGCGAGGCATGAATTATTATCTTTGGGTTGACGAGAGTGAAACACTCACCATAAAAAATTTTTACCCATTCAATGACACGCTGACGATGAGCTATCCCTCAGATGTGGTGTTCCCATTACAAGTGGATGAGCGTGTCTTTGTGTTTCAGAAGAAAGAAGAATATCTACTCCCCTATGAATTCAGCGTTGTGAGTATCAACCGCTCGGCACAAACACTGGTGTTACGTGTGAATGATATTTACCAGAATGGTTTACCGCTCGCAACGCTTGCTGTCCTGTTACCAGAACTTGAGTTGTTTACTGGTACACAACTCACCAGGCAACAGGTCTCAGGGATTGTCAGTCTGATGAATGCCTTCACCCTGAGTGATCTCGATGGCTACCCCCTCAATGAAGGTGAACCTAAAGCGTCCCTCATCCGTGAATCCAGCGCCGATGCTCCAAAAAAAGATGAACCAGGGGAACTTACACTGGCAGGCCTTGACGTGCTCAATGCCAACTTGAGTAAAATGGTCACGCAGTTTGAGTCGATGCAATCCTCTCTTTTGTCCAGGCTCGCCTCTGGTGGGCAATCAGAGGAGGTGGTAGATGAGGATAGTGACGTTGATGACGAAGAAACGATTGAAGTCATAGACTCCGATGAGGAAGACGAAGCGCTCTTTGAAGAAACTGAGGTCTTAGATTATGTCAAAGATCGCATTCGCAAGCAGGGCTATTACTTTGATGATGAGACTGTCTACAACTACCATATTTGCCTGAAGACGCGCCCCTTCGTTATCCTGGCCGGACTTTCGGGAACAGGCAAATCGAAGCTTGCCCAACTCTACGCTGAGGCCCTGGGGCAAGACGGCACGTTTAAGCGCCTCCCGGTACGTCCCAATTGGAACGATGACCGGTACCTGTTGGGTCATCTCAATACGATCACTGGAGAGTACATCACAGAACCTGCCGTGGAATTTGTCCTTGCCGCGATTGCCAATCAGAAAAAGCTTTACAGTCTCTGCCTCGATGAAATGAACCTTGCGCATGTTGAGTACTACTTCTCTCAGTTCCTGAGCGCCATGGAAGGGGACAGTGAGAGAGAGCGGCGTATTGAGCTGATGAGTCAACGGGCATTTGCCCAACTGCAAAGGCAATACCGCGGCCAGAGCAAGAAAGCAAGGCTCAAATTACCTCCCGCGGAGATTTGCCTGCCAGATAACCTTCTCTTTACTGGAACGATCAATGTCGATGAGACGACGCAGCCGATCAGCGACAAGGTGATTGATCGTGCGAACACCATTGAGTTTTTCAATATTGACCTGAACACTATCCCGGAGCCAGAAGATCCCGGTCAACCACTGCTCATCTCTAATCGCGCCTGGCAGAGCTATCGGGCAACTCGTCCTGATTCCCGTTATCGCGCCCAGATCGTCGAAATAGATAAGATCCTTAAGAACGCGAATATGGGTCTGGGCTACCGTATCGTCCGCGAAATAGAACTCTACCTTGCCAATAGTAGCGGGCTTCTCGACCCTCTGGTCGCTTTTGACCTGCAGTGCAAACAGCGCATTTTGCCGCGTATTCACGGGTCTGAATCAATCGATGGGATACTGGGCGAATTGATCACCTTTAGCAAAAAACATAAGCTCGATCGTACCGAAAAGCGGCTGCAAGAAATGAGGAACAGGTTGAAACGCGATGGCTACACCAGCTTCTGGCGCTAATGCTAATCCGAACACGTGGCTGACTCTGAACGGCAAACCGTTGAGCTTTCAAGAAGATGCCGAAAATCTTGAAGCTGGAGCGATGGAATACAGGCGCAATGAAATCATTATTACCGCCTATGCGCCTCGCCCAATAGAGATTTATATTGATCAGGTTCAATTGCATACCCATGACTATGGCTACTGGCAGTGGAGGCCGCGCAGCTATGCTGGCCTGTATGAGGTGCGTGTAACAGCGCCCGGCTATCCCGATGCGATGACAAACGTTCGGGTCATCCCTCAGTACTTTACGCAAACTCTCTATCAAAGGATGCAGGATGATCTCAGTGCGATCGCTGCTGATCTTCTTTTCAGTTTGGTCTCGAGTATCAGTGAACGCGTGAAAAGCGTCAGGCGGCTTCAAGAGACCTCTGCTTTGCAAGATTACCGTCATGTGCGAGCCATTGTTCAGAAGCTGGGTGATATTCTCAGTGAGATTCGACGTGACCCTTATTATGTCTTGAGCAAGACGACAGAACAGCGGGACTGGCACGAGGTCTGGCAATTTAACGCGGACTCTCAGAGCATTGGTGGAGACGCGATTCACGTTCCTCGGCGATCAACTGGAAAAGCGCGTTCATTAACACTCCCTACACGCTGGCAAGTTGCTCACTCCACCGTTTCATATGACGTGTACGAGAATCGTTTGTTAAAGCAATTTTTACAAAAACAGCTCGTGGCGAAACTCAACTCAATTCAGGAACGGGCGGAGAGCGAGATCAAGCAGCGTAGCGTTACCCTGGCATATATGCAACGGAATCACTTTCAGAATGCCGAAGACGAAAGGCGCGAGATTACGGCTCTAAAAGGTGCAATCGAGCAATGCCAGAGCATGAAGGTTCGTTGCAGGCAGTGGGGCAGTGAACGGTTTCTCCATTCTGTACAAAGCAACGTATTAGGCGGAAAAGCGACACAGGTCCTACTCAAGCACCCTACGTACAGCCGCTTTTACAAGCTCTACTTGGAATTTCAGCAGCAGCTTCAAATAAGCCTGAACGCGCAGGACTACCTGACAGAGCTCAGTGTACGGAAAATCCCCGAACTCTATGAGATGTGGAGTGTCTTCGCGCTCACCAGGATGGCGATAGACGAATTGCTGCGCAATGGGTATGAACAGGTCTCCCAGGGTCTCTTCTACGAGGTAGAGAAAAATAATTTTCGTTTCGAGGTGCGCAAAAATGCTGCCAGTATTGTACTCGCCAAAGAGGAGAAGCGCATCAAAATCATGTACGAGCCGGTCTATCCCAATCGTAATGTGACCAGAGCAGAGGGGTTGGTGACGACGAACGGGAGGAATCTACCGCAGACACCGGACATGTCCATTGAGCTCTATGAACGCAATAAGCCACAAGCCGTTTGCATTTTCGACGCCAAGTATAAACGGGTACGAGAAACAGATGGGTACTATTATCCGCTTACTGAGGACATGGACAAAATGACGAACTACGTGACCCGCATCAAGTACCAACAGCATGACAGCGCTGCTCGCGATTACAGGACACGCAATATTGTTTCATCTGCATATGTGCTCTATCCTGGAAATCGTGTTTACGAGGAAGGAGACGGCGAAGTTGGAGGCATTCCCTTACGACCAAATATGCCCTCGCAGCTCCAGGAGGCGGCCAGAAAAAAGCTCCATGACATTCTCTATGAGGCGAACATGATCTGATCGCTGTCTGTCGGGGCAACGCGTAGATGCCTTGGCCTCGAAGGACTCTTACATCTATATCGTGTGTTTTTTGGTGACGGATGCAGGTACAAGTTGCCTTTGTGCAGGATGGCCGACTGGTTGCCTACTTGCCTTCTCACCGGATTGCTGATAGTAACACATAAGATGCAAAAAAGAATGTGAGAAAATATGACCGATTATTTTGAAGTCACTGCTATGCCAAGGCAATTACTCATTCCAACACGGGAACAACTTTTCGCCTTCTGTCACGACCTTGTGGAAAGTAACATTGTCATGTTCCCGTGCCTGATCCTGCAACCTCAAGAACATTTTGATCATCAATCATATCAATCATGTATGTATCTGGACTCCATGGAATATAGGCCTAGGCTTCTCAAACCAGTGAGTGGTGCATTGGATCAAGAGGGCCAGGCGGACCTCCTCTTCTATTGTAATGATGAAGCTACCTTGCGCGAAGTCATTGACAACATTCCCTCTGGGGAACCCACCCTTTGTTTCCGCTTCGACAATCTCAATTTCGGGAATAAGGATATCGCGGCACTCTATCAATCTGGCTTTAAAAACAATATAGAGGAGCACCAGTGGTCTGGCATACGCGTGAGAGCAAAAGTATTTGTATTCCGCGAATCCCAGATGGTCCCAATAGATTACGAAGGAGAGGATGAGTATAGCGACCTGGGGAGTTTGGAGGAAATGATCGAGGCTCGGGAAGATGTAGGAGAGCAGTACGATGGTACATGGAGCCACAGGCACGATCGTCCAACATGTTATTGTGTCCGAATAGGGTGGGATGGAGGAACCGGCCATCTTAGTGCCTCTATCAGAGCAGTCCTCAGCCGCCATTTTGGCGCTGATTTCCTCGAAGGGTATTCTGGGGGAACTTTGGACCAATAAACGCATCTCTTGTAGCGAGCATGCCATTGCTGAATCCACTCAGCATTTGATGGCCCAAGAGGTCAGGCGACGGGATTGCAACCACTGTGGCTGTGAGCTTCTTGGACGTTGTACACAGGAAGTTTCTTGAATCTACAGTAGGCATGTTCTTATGTTATCTCAACAAGAGCAATGCTCTCGTGCGGAAGAGTTTATTCTCTGAACAGCCTGAACGCCGGAATTTCCTTTTCTTTTACTCGCAACTGCAATACAATCTACTTGCTAGGTTGTAAAAATATTTGTTCGTTGTCAGGTGATTGTATGAAGTGATTGATGTTGATTAGTTGCTCCGGTAGCAAGAATCCTACCTCTGGAATGCTTCCCGCGATAGAGCGCTATACCGGTGGCGTGTATAAAAGTATTAAAAAAGCCAGGAGAGAAGGATATTGGCCAGCGGAAACGGATATCCTTATCATTTCCGCTAAGTACGGGCTTATTTCTGGAGACACACCCATTGAGATGTACGATCAGAAGATGACCAGGGACCGTGCCGTAGAGTTGCAAAAAGAGGTCAGCAGCAGCCTGGACGTGCTTTTACAAGAGAGGAATTATAATCAGATTTTTTTGAATCTGGGCAGCATATATTTACAAAGTATCACGTTATCCTCTGAGATCGATCGGGCACGCCAATCTGGCCGTCTGCAAGAGGTGGCGGGAGAGATAGGCATGAGATTACGCCAGACAAAATACTGGCTGGAAGAACAACACAAGGAAGACAGGAAAATCTCCATTGGTTAATGGGGGGCATTTCAGATATACCCCAGAAAACACTGTGTTTCTGAGAACGTGCCAGGAAGCGAATTTGTAGGAGTAGCTTGCTATGCAAGGACGACAGCGAAAGTATTGGGCTTTTCTTGCCAATCCAAGGGTGTATGATATTGAAAAAGCAATTCAAGAACAGGACGAGGATAGCTGGACTATTCAAAAAAGCGATGTTCGAGCTGACGACCGAGCCATCATCTGGAAAGCCAAAGGCAATGGTCAGCAGAGAGGAATCGTCGCACTGGCAGAAGTGTTAACAGATCCCGTCTCTGCAAAGGCCCATAATGAGCAGCACTGGGTAGATCAACAAAAAGCAAGTGAGCAAGTGGATCGAGTGCAGGTTCGCTACTATGCCTCCTCGGTTTTGCCCTTGTGGGACAACCGGACAGATGTACCGCTTTTGAAAGAATTAAGTGTCGCTCGCGCAACGGGCGGATCGATATTTCACGTCACTCCTGATCAATGGGACACGCTTATGGAGCTTGTAGGAGGATGGCCTGGAAGCACTCCTGAAATAGCAAGTGTCGAACACGCCATCATTGAATACACGGGAAAAAGACGTTCAGGACAGGGGTATGTCTTCGATGCCGATCTCCGGCGAGCAATCGAACTGTATGCGATGGAGCACGCAAGGGCCTTCTATCAAGAACAAGGATGGAGTGTCTCCGATGTTTCTGCCACGCATTCATATGATTTGCTCTGCACTTTAGCAACGGGAAAGGAACTACACGTTGAGGTCAAAGGGACGACCTCGGACGGAACACAAATTTTGCTCACAGCAAACGAAGTGACGCATGCGCAAAATTTTTATCCCAATGTCGCGCTCTTTATCCTCTCGCATATCCAGGTTACTTCAACAGTACCTTTGAAGCTCGAAGGTGGCGAAATTCAGCGCCTGGAGCCCTGGAATATTGGCGAAGGGACGCTCTCACCCCTCGCCTTCTCCTATAAAAGGGGAAAATAAATCAGGAATCTCTGAATCTCAAATAGTGTGTCTCATATGGCACATCTTTTGTTCTGACTCAAGTGCAAATTCTTTTGTTGCATCTAGCTAAGCCACTACCAGTGTATGGTCTGATGGCTCCACATGAGTATATTGCTCCTTCAAATGCTTGAGCTCTTACTTGGTCAATCTTCGATGGAAAGGGTACCACCTGGATGTGTTTACGGGCCAATATTTTTCACTATCCATTTTAACAGGCCACTAGCACCATTCACCCCCAGAATGGCGTTTCTTAAAGTCTTCGCCGTATCTCTATCAATATGGTCCCCGTGAGCCAACTGATTTCGTAAATCTGAAATCTTTTTCTCCATTACCATTGGTGTCACAAACTGCTGAGATAGGATGTCTTCCGTAATCTGAAACGTACGTGCTCGCCCGATAAATGCCTGCCAATTTCTACTGTTTATGCTTGGTTTGCCACCATTATACATGTTTTTAATTGAACCAAGTGTCCAGCTCTTGTCCTTGATCTCATACTCTGTTTGGATAGGGGTATAAAATCGTCGTTTTATTTCGCGCTCTAACGCTCGGCAGTATTGCACTGCTGGTGCTGCCCAATCGTCTAGTTGAGAGCGTTGATATTCATCCCAGACGTATTCCCCACTGATGAGGATGAAACGTGTCTCGGACTCCAGGCAACAGGCATGTTGATCCCAATATGACCTGAAAATTCCTTCACGCAAAAATTTCTCCTGAGATATAGTATTCCCATGGTCGTGTACATATTGTTCGATGCTTTCACCTACGCGCTGTAAAATCAGGCTCCGGAACTGTTCAGCTCTTTCTTCATCATTCTCTTTTTCCGACTGCCTTAATATGGTTTCGGTATGTCTGCGTAGTTGTTCGATATTGAGTTGGAGATCGTTCAAATTCACGATACTATTGGCCTGTGGAGGGATAATAACCTGTCCGATGACATGGCAGAGGCGTGGATCTTGCAGGCAATGCCGTTCTCGATTGACTAGATCATAGACATGAGATCCGATATGTGGTTTTGGGCACAGGACATTATATTCCTGTATGGTTCTCCCACTTGCGTTGCTGCTATCCTGGTTGAGCATCATTCCACAGCAGACCGGCTGTTGACGTTCGGGAAGATTGGTTACTATTTGTTGCAGAATGGCAATGAGACGTGCTTGAAGCAATGGGTCAGGAATATCGGGTGTTATTTGATAGAGCTTAATACGTGCCTCTTGAGTGCGATCGCTATATTTTTCGCTCTCATAATGCGCTTCTCCACTGACATGAGAGCCTGGTTGTGGGTCTGATACATAAGGAGAAATGAGCATTCCTGTCGCTGTAGTATAGATAGCCATATTCCCAAGCAGTCGCTGTATTGCTTCTCCGGTATCAGAATTATAGGTTGTATCAATCACAACTGGAGGTTCTTTCCAGCTCTGCTTCCCTTTATATTCCACAATTAATGGGTTCTCACGCTCTATCAGATAAGAGGATTGGATGGCAGGGATTTGCGTCCAATCGTGTGTGATCGCCGACCCCATCATGCCTCGCCGTTGGTAGCGAAAAAGATAACGCTTTTTATTCCAGGTGAAGGTAAAGCTGAGTTGATCTATCGCAATCCTAAGCGTGTTTGATTCCAGTGCATTCTGCTTCTGCAACAGCGTGATGAGTTCCAGCACAATCCATAGTTCATACAACCAGATATTCATCTGTTCATCGTGCAGAGACGTGTGGGAAAGGCTCAGGCGGAAATTTGCACGTGAAGATCCGATCTGTAACTCAGAAAATGCTTCCCACCACTCTAACAAATCTCGATAAGCACTCGGACCAGGATGGAGATGGATTTGTTCAATTAAGGTGTCTGGATTGCTTGCTTGTGCCTTCTCCAACAGTAGGCCTACGTGAGGCTTTGTGAGCTCACGATCAAGATGATCTCCAAGGTTCACAAGGAACTGACGTTCTTGATTCGTTAAGACTTCTTCCTGCTGATCAATACGTAGCGTGTCGGATATAAATTGCTGGTAGCAGGAAAGAGTAGCGACGACCAGGATGTTTTCTGGTAGCGCACTTTGTTGTTGGCGTAAGCGAATCGTAAAGCGCAATGGAAGTTGCCCCGGAGTCTCATTGCTCGCCCGCTTTAGAGTTTGTGGCCAATCGATTTGCCCTCTGATCGGATTTGTATCCTGGGCGATGGATTGCTCAGTTACCTGATTCCATTCCAGATAGATGCGGGGAAGTATATCATCAAACAAATCCTTGCCGAGCGTTATGAACTTCATGTAACGATCATAAAACTGCAAAAGCGGATGATTGGCGAGACTACTTCCTGCATAGAGTACATGAAACTGGCCATGAAAAAGCTGGGGATCAAGCGCGAGTAGCAAGTGCATCACGCGGCGCTGCAAAAATGAGGTCCATGTCTCTGACATCTTCTCATGCACTAACTCCTGTATTGTTTTTGTGTCCTTCATCATAGCCCGTGTACCGCCTTAAAGTTGCGTAGCCTTCGCGAAAACATCGGCAGTTTATAGGGGATCTGTTGCAGGTGAAATGCTTCGCTAAGCACTTCTGGCAAGACATATGGTTCATCCTGTTCTAGGAGCTCTTCGATCCCTTCGTCGGTTATTAACTGCTTACCTTGTTCGTTGACAACAATGCTTAACGCTTCCAGGTGAGCAATCAAACGACGCTTCTTCCCACGCATATTCATGAGCATTGTGTTATATTTGTCGATGAATTTTGATGCCTCAAGTTTAAGGCACCACGTCAGTACTTCTAACTCGTCAGAAAGTAATACTTGTAACTGGTCAGCGATGGTATCACGGAAGGCAATATCCAGCATCTCTTGCCATGCTTCCTCAGTTTTCTCATCCTGCAATAGCCCCGGTGTAAGCAATTGACTTGTTAGTGCGATGGCCTGTGCGGTTCCGAGTTGTCGATAAACACGGATGGTCTCGAAGAGTGGCCAAAGTTGTTGTGTGAATATGGAGAAGAATGGATGCTGTTTATCTTGCCAGACGAGTTCATAGATGCCATCAGTATTTGCCCGCACAGAAAGAATACCAGTCCAGGTAATTTCCTCATCCTTTGTCGTAATGAGTGGTGTATGATGAGCAAGTTGCTGCAGTGCTTTATAAATGACGATTCCCTGTTCTTCCTGGCGATATTTGCGTGAGGGAGGGGGAATTTCAATAAAGTAGAAGCGGCGTTTCAGTGCCTCACTGATCTGATTGAGATAGTTGCGGTCGAAACTATTGAGGGTCCCAATGATGCGGAAATCTTTCGGTAGTGGTAGTCGCACTCTTCCACCATCAACTGGCACTTGTAATGCTTCTCCATTGCTCAATGCGGTCAGTGCTTCTCCCAGGGCAGCATCAATTGGCGCGCGATTGAATTCATCAATGACGAGCCAGTGCCCTCGATACTTGCGTTCCTCCTGCTGCTCTGGCCCTGCATGCCCAAGAGGGCTGCGGCGCCCGAGAATTTCCCATTGTGCACCTGCATGCTCGCTCACGACCCAGTTGCGCAGAATTGCCTCGGTAAGATAACCATGCTGTGTGCGATAGGTAAGCTTTTCATTTTCAATGACTGGCATAATGCTACTAATCAGTGTATGCGTACTCCACTCGTTCGTTGCTGTTACCAGCGTTGTCATGTAGCCTGCTGGAATAGCGTTTTTTGTTGAGACACTACTGCTTTCTTTATCATCAAGGTTCTCTTGTTTGTCATCCTGCCAGATAATTTCGGGAATGAGTTGTGCTAACTGAGTTTTTCCAGTTCCAGGAGGTCCCGTTAAAATGACATGTCTATTCAATAAGGCGTAGTAGATATCCCGTACTAACTTTTCGTCTACCAGGAGAGATCGTCGCAGCCTGGCGATCTGCTGCTTAAGCCGGGTTTCTGGAATAGAAGCTAGCTCCTCATCTGCGAAGAATTCCAGAACTGGCTCTGGTGGTATCTGATTATCAGTGCCGTCGGTTTCTTTTTCTTCAATTTGCTCTGGACTCTCTGGAGGGAATAGTGTAACTGTATGAGAATCACTGTCGAGAATTTTTCGTTCTGCTTCAATCAGGTTCAAAGGCCGTTTCATGTCATAAACGGTTGTGAGCTTGCCCTCGAAATCCCGATTCTGGTCAGGTTGTTGCCAGGTCTCAAGTGAAAGCCATTTCACTGGGCGACAGTGAGCAAACCCCTTGGTTGCGTCATAAAAGTAATCACCTGTAATCTGCCCAACTCCTAATACTTTTGCTCCTTCTGATACCAGGACAAGGTCCCCTTTTCTGATCGAGAAAATGAACGCAAATATCTGATTGGTCGTTTTTGTAATCGTTGCCGCGTTATCCTCAGGGTAGATTCGTGAAAATGTCTCGCGTAGGTATTGTTTGCGCTGGCTATTAGTAGAAAGCGTAAGCAGAGATGAGAGATCACCGATACCCGACCATCCAATAGTACAACAGTTGGCGTCCCGCATCTCGTCCCAACGGCTTTGTTTATCTGAGTAACCTTTTGTGCCGATACGCCAATAGCGATAAGGAGAACCATTCCTTTCGCTCAGCAAATGAGTCAGGATATGCACTCTCATTCCCAAACTCCTGGCAATACGGGTAAATTGGCCTCCCATCAGATAACGGCCGCCGGTAGTATACTGCCCTGCTTGTTGGTAAACGCCCATCGCTGCTGGTGGAGCCTGCAGTAATTTAAGCATATGAAAGTATTGATAGGAGTACACGTGAAAATCTTCCAACTTATCTGGATATAACAGGCTAAAATACTTGTGCCCCCAGGTGGTTTCTGCGACTTGGGGAGCGACACGTTGCAGCTCCCGTTGGAGTGCCTCGTAATCTTCATCAC
This sequence comes from Ktedonobacter racemifer DSM 44963, assembly GCF_000178855.1. GTDB lineage: Bacteria > Chloroflexota > Ktedonobacteria > Ktedonobacterales > Ktedonobacteraceae > Ktedonobacter > Ktedonobacter racemifer. The sequence goes on from NZ_ADVG01000003.1 coordinate 1,998,339, forward strand.
TTTCTAATGGCAGCGTATCTAATAGTGTACAGCCATCGACGAGTTGCCTGCGGTGTTCTTTGGCGATTTCGATAGCTTCTTCCTGTGAGACTTCTTTTTCTCTCTGGGGCGTTCCGCTGATCCATTTCCCGGTTTCCGTTTGCTGATAAACACCGTACTTATGCGAGCTTCCACCTGCAATGCTTCCAAAGAATAGAGAAGGGAACTCGCTATCGTTCTTAAACTCCAGCCAGTAGGAGAGTCCATTGTGCTCTTTTCCCCCCTTCATAGCGAATAAAAGCTCGTCGCCTTCCATCGCGAGTAACTTTTCTGGCCCAAACTTCTTGCGGAACGTCTCGTAATAACCGTTCAACTGCTCATTTGTAAACAGCTTATTGTCGGCAGAGAGTTTCTTATAGAGATTGCTCAGTTCGTTTTGTAGACGAATATCAATAATCGGAATCTGGCGACGGAAAAGTGTTATTCCTCGCCCGATGTTGAGCAATGATGTTAAGTATTCTTGGTCTTCATCATCTAAATGATGAAGTACACAGGCAAGGAATAATTCAGCCGTATGTCCTTGCAAATATTGTGGATTCGTTTGTAATTCGTTACTGAATTGATCGAGCGCTTCTAATGTGTATGGCGAGAAATCTTCTCTTTGGAGGCGGGGGCGATGGGTTCTGGTCTGGCTAGGGTTGTAGATCTCTATTATTTCTTTCACATCAACGAGAGTAGAACCATGAGCTAATGCCTGGGTTAACGTGGTAAAGACACGTGGGTTTCCACAATCAATAGCCGCAGCTAATATATCGCCAGGACGCACGGTTTTCTGAGTTCTTTGCGAAGCTTTTTGAAATAATGTTTTTGTTAAGGTATCTTGAATGTCTTGTAAGTTCAGTATGTTATTTTCAAATAACATATGTATGGTCCTTCTTATTTATAAATGCTCCGATTAATATGAAGAATGTTATATAGGCATATGGCAATACTAGCACATCTCTATCCAGCTGTAAATAATGTTGTTTTTATCTTAAAAGATATTTAGGTAGTAATACTCTATTAAAGTTGTTACAACATATACTGATCAAACGATCACCTGGCTTTTCTTTATTTTGTGAGAATATCTGTGACCAATATAAATAAATAGTAACTATTCAGGTGAGCTAGAAGGAGGGAAAGAAAGGATATCTAGCCAGAACCGTTTCTAGAGTAGTGATCAGCCGGTGGCCTTGTTTGCGCATGGTAGAAATAGAGCTGCGCAGGCGGCAAAAGGAATCAGCCCCTCGTACTGAGCGGAAACACCCAGAGATCTTTTGTTGTACCCTGAGCATTCGCACATCCCGTTCAGCCAGGTTGTTGTCAAAAGGCACGCGAAAATCACGCACGAAGGCAAGCACGGCATCACCATGGATGCGGAGCCGATCTAAGAGATTGTGTGCTGGGTGTTGCCTGGGTTTGCCTCGTTTGCCTGGTGGAGAAGGGGGCGGAGCAGGAACCGATTGATACTCCACCTCAAGAATCTGATGATAGTAGTCAACGCGGATCTCTTGCATGTGCGCAGGAAAGGCTTTCCATCCCTGGGCTTTGACCTGAGGGACGAGTTCGCGCATCAACAGAAGCAACACCTTCATCTCATGGGCCCAGAGTTGTTGCTCTTCTTCAGCCAAGAAGGTCAGCTCCGCAGATGATGCACATTGCAGAGAGCATGATCGGCCCAGTAGCTGGCCCATCCATCATGCTCACTCAGCCCTTCCAAGCGGGAACAATGCCAATCGCATCCAGAGCTTGTCGCCCGCGTTTGGGGTGATGCGCGTAAATGCGTGAGTTGAGGCGTCGAGACGACATGAACCCAGTGACGTTTCCCTTGCACAAAGAGGCCAATCTCATCTTGATGAACGACCTCCTGCTTCCCCAGGGCCTCTTTGAGCGCTTCCTCAACGGGTTCAATGGTCTCGTTAGCACGGATGAAGTAGCGCTCAATAGTACCAACCGAAAGGTGATGGCCAAAGAGGTCTTCAAGGTCCTGACTTCCCCGGGCATACGGCAACAATTGGACCTGGCTCAGGTACACTGCCAAGGCTTGTAGAGATGGTCCATATTGCACAGGGCAATCGCATCTAATTTGGGGAACTGGCTCTACAAGCTGTCTCATAATAAACCAATTTTTCAATCTCTGCTGTATAGATGCGCTCTACAAGCCGCTTGAAAATTTAGATGCGATTGCCCTGCCATATTGCACAGGTGTGTGGTTCTTCCGTACTTCCCGTGCTCAGCAATATGACGAAACAGAGACCAGCAAGCTTAGCAAGCGGATCGGAGAGCTACTTTTCTCATAGAAAGGGCATGCAGGGAGAGACCGTTCTCCATACGCTTCCTGCATGCGTTTTGAGCCAGCTGTTTACATTGCTGAGCACGGAAAGTGCGGAAGAACCAGTTTCTTGGTACCATTATAAGGAGTCCCTTGTTATGCTCTCTACAATGATTGATCATGCTTTCCTTATGGAAGAAGATAGGCACAATAATTTACATCCGTTGTCAGATATTGGCATAGCTCTAGGAGATTTAGAGCATCCACGGACAAGAGCGCTAATGAGAATTATACCCTACCTTTCTTCAAAGTTAATAGACAAAGTGCTACTTGCTACACGAGAGCTAGACGATATCTTTAACAAATCTGTCATTTTGAAGCATATTGTTCTTCATGTACAGCAAGCTGACCCCAATGGATTATATGTGATTTGGAATGAAGCACTTCATGTTTTTGCATCTTTGACTCGCGCAGACCTCTTTGACTACCTTGAGTCTATCTTACCACTCTTATTTACACTTGGTGGCTTGGAAGGCCTACAAGAACTTAATGATATGATTGCAGAGCTTCCCTGACTTGAATGTCGGTGAGTATTTGGGGAACGCTGTGGCGATTGCTTGCCGTGTTGAGCAAAATCAATTATACTTCAGCTATTATTGGGAAATACGGGTAGCTAGATAATGATGGTATAAATAGCCTGTGCCTAGATAGAATGAGCATAACTAGTAGCTAAATTTCTTTGCAATTTGTTCTATTTTGCTGGCATGTGCATGAGAAAGAAATCGTGGTGGTAAAATACTTTCTACGCTGGAGGACATACTATGGATCCTGTTTCTACAATTGAAGCTGCATTGGTTGCTGGTGCAGCACTGAGTGCCAAGGATACTGCTAGCCAGGCTGTCAAAGATGGTTATGCTCTCTTAAAGACCCAACTTAATCGTCTTGTGGCTGGTAAACCTAAAGCTCGGGTAATTCTTGAAGAGCATGAGGAAGATCCCAAAACCTATACTGAGCCACTCAAGAAAATACTACGAGAAGTTCATGCCGGGCAGGATGAAGCAGTCATGGAGGCGGCAAAGCAGATCTTAGCTGCAGCTCAGCAGCAACAAATTGGTATGGGCAAGTTTAACATTCAGAATAATGGCAATGTCTATGGTCAAAACATCGGCGATCATCAAACTATCACTCAACACTTTGAGGAGTCGCCGAACAAAGCGTAAAAGAGGCATGCAGTAGCATGAGCGACAACAGAGAAAAGAATGTTCGCAATAATAGCTCTGTATATGGGCAGAATAACGCAGAGCTACAAGAAATAACCCAAACATTCAATATCAATATGGGCGCATCACAAACTGCTCATAATGCCCCACTCGAACGTGCCTGGAATGTACCGTACCAGCACAACCCTTACTTCGCAGGTCGTGAAGGCCTGCTCGTTCGTTTACATGAGCAACTTCATGCTGGCCAAGCTACCGCGCTTTCGCAAGCGATCAGTGGTCTGGGGGGTGTGGGCAAGACCCAACTGGCTGTCGAGTATGCCTACCGCTATCAAGAAGAGTACCGCTATATTCTTTGGGTGCATGCGGAGAGCCAGGAAAGCTTGATCTCTTCGTATGTCTCTCTTGCTCATCTGCTCAATTTACCCCAAAGAAATGAACAGAACCAGAATGTCTCTGTACAGGCCGTTAAGACCTGGCTGCAAAACAACGATAACTGGTTGCTTGTCTTTGACAATGCTGATGAGCCAAAGGTGTTGCCTGCATTTGTTCCTGCTTCGCCTAAAGGCCATTGCCTTTACACTACACGTGCCTCGACACTCGGCAGCTTGGCACGTTCTCTCACTGTCGAGTGTTTCACAGATGAGCAAGGTGCGCTTTTCCTATTACACCGCGCCAAGCTGATTAAATCTGATGCTTCTTTAGAGCAAGTCTCACCTCAGAATCATAACCTGGCCTTCCAACTTACGCGAGAACTTGGCGGTTTACCTTTGGCTCTTGATCAGGCGGGCGCATACATTGATGAGGCAGAAGTTGGTTTGGCTGAATACTTGGAACTATATCATCAACATCGTTCTGAATTGTTGCAGCGTCGTGGGTTCTCAATTGACTATCCAGAAACGGTTGCTACTACTTGGTTAATTTCTTTTAAAAGGGTAGAAGAACGTAATGCCGCCGCCGCAGACTTACTGCGTTTCTGCGCATTTCTGGCTCCTGACACCATTCCTGAGGAGGCTTTTAACAACGATGTTGAACATCTTGGACTGACACCCAGATCCATTGCTGCTAATGCCTTCAAGTTTAATCAGGTGCTCGAAGTCCTGCTAGCCTACTCACTCATTAAGCGCGATCGTGAGCAGAAGACACTCTCTCTACATCGTCTGGTGCAGATTGTTTTACGTGACATGATGTCTGCCGACGAGCGAAGACAGAGGGCGGAGAGGGTAGTTAATATGGTTGCCCAAATCTTCCCCAATCCAGAGTTCTTCAATTGGGACGTATGTGAGCGTTGGTTGCCTCATGCTCTGGTTTCCGTTAATTGGATAAAGCATGAGCAAATAACTTCCCTTTCTGCTATCCGCTTACTCAATCTGACGGGCTATTATCTGTCTAGTCAATCTCGCTATGATGAAACAGCGCTTTTGTATGAGCTAGCCCTGAAAATCAATATTCAGCAGTTACAATCAGGTCCTTCCCCAATAGCAGCGCGTATGAACAATCTGGCTGCAGTCTGGATAGAGCAAGGGAGATATAGAGAAGCAGAGCCGCTATTAAAGCAAGCACTAACAATTTGCGTGGAACAATTAGGTCTACAACATTCTATGACGGAAACAAGTATGAATAACCTGGCAAAGCTCTTTATGGAGCAAGGGAGGTATGGAGAAGCAGAGCCACTATTAAAACAGGCGCTAGCAATTTGCGTGGGACAGTTAGGGCTACAGCATCCTCATACGGCCATAAGCTTGAATAATTTGGCAGCATTTTATCGTGATCAGAACAATTATGCTGAGGCAGAGAAGTTGTATCAGCAAGCGCTAGCTATTGTAGAGGAGACATTAGGGCCGTTGCACCCAGAAATTGCAATGAATCTTGGCAACTTGGCGATGCTTTATATGGATCAGAGAAGGTACGAGGATGCGGAGCCACTATTGAAACGGGCGTTGACAATATGTCAGAAACAATTAGATCCTTGGCATCACTACACTGGATCATGCCTAAATAATTTAGCAGGACTTTACAAGGATCAGGAGATGTACGACAAAGCAGAGCCATTGTTTAAACAAGCGCTGGCAATCTATGAACGTTGCTTAGGGGTAGAGCATCCTGATACAAGAGTTTTGCAACGTAACTATGCTGAGCTTCTGCAATGCATGGGGCAACGTCCCATAGCTGGTCAAACGCAATCCTCTATGAAGCAGAGAAATAAAAAGAAGCGTAAGGATCGGCAAAGAAAAAAACGTTTACATAGATAACCATATAAATGACAGATATGGGATGGACAAAAGTAACGACATCAAGCAAGAGGACAGTTAGAGAAGATGTGTATCTGCCTCTTTGGATTGTTTTGTATATAGCTCCTCATTTATTTCTCTGAAGGCAAAAACGGGATACTAGGAAATACTTATAATTTACCCTTTTTAGGGTAAATTTCATTTTGACAATACCCTTATTGTTCTCGATGAAAGAGCGAACAACAAGGGTTGAAGAAATACCCGACCCTGGTGACCGTGACTAGGTAGTGCGATTGAGAAGTTTGATAAAATACAAACCTAATCAGGCATATCACTTTATAACGCCATTTCAAAGGTTTGAAAAATTTCTTACGGCAAAAGAGGCTTTTCTTTAATGAAGGGAAAGGTTATTTTACATAAATAATAGGAATGCATGACTGGCGGAACCGATATCCTATCCCCGTGATCGTCTCGAGATAGATAGGATGCCTGGGATCATCTTCCAACTTGAGGCGCAGGGTATGTAGATAGACGCGGATATAATCCACTTCCTCGTGATACCCGCTACCCCAGACGGCGTGGAGCAACGACTCATGGGTGAGCACTTTTCCCCCTTCGCGCATGAGCGTGAACAGTAGCGTACACTCTATAGGTGTCAAACGCAGCATCTGCCCACGAACGACGACACATCGCTCCAGGCCCAATAAGCGAATCTTTGTGTCCTCGCTTTCAAGCACCGAGCATGGGCCAGTTTGCCTTGACATATCACATGAGGATGAGAGGGATGCTCGATAGCGCCTGGCATGCCCATGTAACCGCGCGTGGAACTCCTGTTTTCCACAGGAAAAGAAGACATAATCGTCGGCCCCAGCATCAAGCATCCTGACAATCTGCGCTTCCTCTTCCCGCTCAGAACAGATCACCAGAGGCGTGCGCGGCGTGATCTGACGAATCTGTTGCACCTGTTGGGTATGTACACAGCAGGCAAGCCAGACATCGTGTTGCATCAGTCGTACCGTCATGGCAGAGGCACTACTTCCGAGATGAGCGAGGTGGGTCACCTTGAATTGCCCACCTCGCAGTCGTGGTCGGAGCATGCGCGCTTCCTTCTGTGTCCCCAGCACGAGGATGTGAGGCGGGTGCTGTTGCCCGCTCTCGGGAGAATATCCTGCGTTCATGACATCTTCTTTGCGCTCCTTCCTGTTGTAAGGCTTGTCGATGTGGGGGTGAGATGCACAGACGTTTGGGCCTGTGCATCCACTGGGTTGGCTCAGGATGCTTTCGATTGCCAGATGGTCAGGTGGCGCGTGTGGAGGATCTCTATGAAGCGCTCCACTTCATCGAGCGGCAAGTGAAGCATACGCGCAATGTCTCGGGGCGTATGGTGTCCATTACTGAGCAAAAAGACGTGGCGGAGGCGAATCGGAAGCGCGCTCAGAGGCACCTGCTCAACGGGAACGGCTTGAGAGGGAACTCGGTTTGGCTCCTCCGGGTCGCTGCACACAGCGGGCAGCGATGAGGTCTCGGCATCGGCCACGTGCATGTCCTGGTGTGCAGACTCCTGCCAGAGAAGCATGCTTGCTGTGTGCAGCACATGGAGCGCTTCACGATGCTGCATGAGGACTCGTCCGTTCGCGCGGATGTAGAGCTGGCAGTGAATAATCTTCCCCTGTTCAAAGGCCACTTCGGCGATGATCTCCTCGCCTTCTGGTCGGCCAGGAAGGGGAAGAGAAGGTGGAAGGATGGTTGTCAGGGACAGGGTTGCGTGCGTCGCCCGCATCTGCTCACAGATGGTGATAAGGGGCAAGTGATAGGATGGCGCTGTCTGTGTCGCGTGTGTCTGTTGCATGGTCTTCTCTCCTTGGTGATGGTGTGCATCTGTTGCTTACAGCTGATCAATTGGTGTGTGCTGGTGTTGTCGTCTCTCTACGCTGCTTGTTCTCGTGTGCCTGTGCTCCCTCCTGCTCAATGAAAGGGAACATGGCAGCGAGCACGTGTAAAGGACCTGCGGGAATGGCTGCTCCACATGCATGTCGGGGATCGGTCGTAAGATGTGCCTTGATGGCTTGTAGCCCCAGGTGGTGCAGAGGTGCCAGTACCCGCGAAAGGTCGGTTCGAGCATCTCCAGTTGCATCTCGTGATAGGCCTGCTGGTAGGTCTCGCGAGCACAGGCGTGTGCTGTGCAGAACGGCTCTAGGAGCTGAAAGAAGTCATCGGCCTGCTCACGGAGCAGGCCATGAAAAGGCGTCCCGGCAGAAAAGTCGTGCAGGCTCTCCTGCTGCGCAATGGCGACAAAGCCTGTCTTCTCCATTCGGGTCGGGAGCCGTTCTGGCCGGGCGGAACGGATGGTTTGTGTTCCCGGGGCAGACGGACGGGCCGCCGCGCGCAATCTGTCCATCTGCTGCCAGTAGGTGGCATACAGGGTCCCTGCGGCCGCGCTGGTGCTCTCGCCCTGCACACATTCAAGCAGGCGCAGTACTCCGCCTGGTCGAAGGAGCCGAAAACAATCTTCCAGCAGCAATGGCCATGCGTACTCAGGAAGGGTCGCATGGAGGAAACTCCCACTGATGAGGTCCATGCTCTCATCTGGGAAGGGAAGAGGCTGGGTGAGTGGACAGACCTGAGTAAAGACATTGCGGCAGCCCTGGACGACGGCAAAGAAGGTCGCTTGCCTGGCATACATCTCCTGTGAGGTGAGACCGATGACCTCTGTAGTTGGCGTGTAGGACGCACATTGTCGTAGCCACTCGCCATTGGGATCAATGGCTAGATCCAGGACGCGCTTCATCGGGAAGCCATCGCGTTGTTCGGGAAAGGGAAAGCGAAAATGCTGCATGAGCATACGCACTTGCTGGCTGCGGCGTCGCCATTCCAACGGATGTATCGGCGATACGAACACCTCCTCATCAAGCACCAGCGGGTCAGAGGGGGTATAGAAGGGATACAGCGCCCCTCTGGACGCCAGAGAGGTGGTGTGGCGAGCATTCTCCTGGAACTGCGGTAGGAGGATATGTGGCAGTGTGGAGCGATCCTGGAGCTCGTGCTTTTCTTCTTCAAAGAAGAAGAGCAGGCCTTGTCGGAATGGGATGCTCTGGTATTGGCTCATTGGACACCTCCTGGTTTATAAGCATGGACACGAGAGATGGTCCAGAGCCCCTTGAAGGTGAGGGCACTCATTTCGGCACGCATCTGTTCAAAGAGGTCCTCAAACCGTGCCGGGGTCAGGTCGGTGGTCTGATAGAACACCGGGGCAAGCTGATAAAAGAAGGATTCGGCATTGGTACGCATACTGGCTTGATAGAGCGTGCCCGCCGAGAAGTCGAGGATGATCCGTTGTTCTTCCATGGCACAGTACCCAATGTCGTGCAGGAGTTCAAAGAGGGACGTGTGCTGCAACAGTATGCTGGCAAGGCCTGAGCTCTCCGGGCTCTCTTTGTGCTGAGAGAGGAGGGTCTGGGCCCGTACGGCAAGGGCCTGCTCATAGTAGTGTGTCAGCGTTTCACAGGCGGGGCTATTGGAGAAGGCGGCGATACATTCTGTGAGGCGAAGCAGCCCTCCCGGGCGTAACACACGGAAGCACTCCCGGAGCAGGCGGGGCCAGCCTATTTGTGAAAGAAAGGTGCGTAAGAAGCGACCATTGACCATAGTGAAGAAGTTGGTAGGGCAACATAACTCCCTGGCAAAGTCCATCTGGAGAAATTGGATACGGGTCTGGGCTTGTATCTGACAAAAGGTCTGGGCTTGCCGGACGTAAGGGGCAAGAGCCGAGACGCCAAAGACCAGACAGAAGGGATCGTGAAAGGCCACATCACAGGCCCAGGTTCCTCCTGGCCCACACCCCAGATCCAGGATGAGGTGCGGTGCGGTGGACGTGTCGATGCCTATCTCTTCCAGTTCGGGCAAGGGCTCCTTGAGGGCCGAGGTGAGCATATGATATTGCGTGATCACGCGTGCCTGCTCAACGGAGGCCAGTGGATCAAGCAGCAGGGGGCCATGGGTGCTGGCCCTGGCATAAATACGATTGGAGGCGTGAAACATCTTTCCCTTCCTCTTCTTCTCTACTATCAACCTGACAAAATGACAAGCGTATCTATCTCTTTACATCAATCTCGTCGGTGTTGCGTATAGTCCTGCTCTGCCCACGTTTTATCGCGAGGGATGCCTGAGAGGGGAGCAGAGGCATTCTTCCGGTGCGGCGGTTGTGCTTCCTCTGGTGCTCCTCCAGGCTGGTTGTGCTGCTTCATGGGAACGCCAGAGTATTGTGCCCCGTGTGTTTGCAGGTGGGCGATGAGGCGGTGTTTGCCGTTGATGGCGTGTTCCCAGTGGTGGGCAAACCAGGTGGTGAGGTGTTCCAGGAGCAAGAGGGTGGGGAGCCGGGCGGCGAGCAGGCGTTGCTCCCGGGTGCATTGGAGCAGGAGGGTGCGTTCTTCTCGCTCTAAGAGGCCTCGTAGGCGCTTGAGTGCGATGTCCTCGTGGGTGAGGTGGGCGTGGTGTACAACGTTGAGTTCAGCATTGCTGAGGAGTCCTGTTCGAGTGAGATCGGATGAGCCGACGATGGCGGTCTGTGGTGCGATGAGCGCGCTATCCTGGTCGGCGTAGAAGAGAAAGCAGCGGGCGTGGAGGTGTGTATGCTCGGCGGCAAGACGGACCTCTACGTGCTCCTGTTGCAAAAAGGCGATCAGGGCTTCAGTTTGGGCGAGTTGTTCCTCGTAGGACTCCTCAGCGTTCTTGTGGCCTGTCTGATGAGCTGTGAAAGAGGAGGGTAAGTCTTCCAGAGGATCATCACCACTGTTGACTAGGGCCGCGGGATTGAGTAACAGGCGAAGGTTTCCTATCCGTTGGAGATCCTCACAGAGAAGCGCCCAACCAGCGGGGGTGAGGCGAGTGATACAGATATCGAGCGCCTGTCCGGCGTGATGAGCCAGAAGGTGATGTAAGGTATCCTGGAGGGGGGCATGCTGATTATCAAGCAGCATAGGGAGCGTTCTGTCGGGTGGCTGGATGGTGTTCATGGTAAAAGAAGTAAATCCTTTCTTCATTGATGTTTGTCACTGCGATCAAAATGGGTATGGGAGTGCTTCTTTGCTCACGAGCTCATCAGGGCAAATGCCAGGTACACGCAGAGGCCCGATTTCAAACCCATTTGGACAGGGAGTGAAGGTGTGATGGGGAAGATGAGGATGCTCGGCGAGCCACGTTTGAGCACGAAACTGCGCCTCCAACTCGTCACGGGCATAGACAAAGTGGTAGGCGGCTGTGCCTCCAGATTCCTGTCCTTTTTGCTGTTGTTCTGAGCCCGAGGCGCGAAGGAGCCAGAGGGTCAAATATTCTTCCCAGAGCACCATGTCGATGTTCTCCAGGGTCAGTGTGAGCTTCGTATGGTTGGAGAGTGCGTGAAGGATGTTTTCGGCGTCCTTGCGATGAATAGGGCGCTGAAGTAACGCCTGGTAGACAGTGCCAGTTTCTACTCCTGCTGCTCGCGCTAGATCGGGCACATCGAAAGGGAAGAGGGTCCGTATTTGCTCTAAGCTTGGTTTTTTCTTTCTCTCGTTCATGGCTCTCTATCCATTAGCTTTATTGATATTTTTGCGCTTGTTGCTTTCTGCTTGGAGCGCATTGTGTCCTTCGGCCTTATTGGCTCTTAGAGAGTATACCACCATTTTCTAGTAATTTCAATTTATTGGAAATATGAGAAGTATTATGAAAATTTTAGAAAAGTATACACTAAAGCCATGAGTGAGGAGAATGATATTCCTAAAATTCCTGGATATGTGTCTGTTAAGGAAGCTGCGGCAATTTTAAACGTAACAGACAAGACTATCTATTTTTATATAGATAATAAAAGGCTTCAAGCAGTTCGCGCCTCAAATATGTTACTGATTCCCAAGGAAGAAATTGAACGTTTTCAGCAGAGGTCAGTGGGTAGACCTAGAACGAAAACTCCATCTTGGCACAGTTCAACGAAAGACAACGCTTTGTTGGTTACTTCAATTCGTGTACCCGTGAAAAGTGGCAAACATACTATTTTAAGTAAAAACTTAGCGAAGTTAAGACGAGAAGGATTGCATAATTTCCCCGGAACTGTTGCAAGATATATTTTTGGTTTTGAGGAAAATCCTGATGAAGTAGAAATATTACTGGTCTGGAAAGTTGGAATTATGCCTGATCAGGAGGCACGTGAAAAACTCTTGAAGGTATTCCAAGAGGAGCTATCAGATGTATTACATTGGGAAAAAGCTCATTATCATCAAGGTACCGTATTTATGCATGCATAGAGCCTCTCGAATATTTGCGGAGTTTGTGTTTGTCATTGCGGAAAATGTTTCGCTCTAGATTGAACCTTTGCTTCAGTTTCCGTACTGGCTAGATAAATTGCCTGCGGATCAGCGACCCTCTCCTTGATGTGCAGGAGCATAATGAAATTTCTTACATCTAACTGGTGCGGTTTATCATGGTCCTCCTGGCAGCCATTCTCTGACCCTCTAACATTTAGACAACTTCCAGCAATGCCAGGACTCTATCGCATTCGCGCAGTTGGAATTGAGGAACTTTTCTACATTGGCGAAACAGGTCGCAACCTGCGAGAACGTCTCGGTGATTTACGTCGCAATACTATGCGAGCTGAAATGCCATTCAACGATCCTCACACCGCTGCCCCTTCGCTCTGGGCATGGCGACATGCGGAAAACCTTCATTTTGAGTGTTCAGCCGCTCCTATCACATTGGCAGATGATACCGAAGAAGCAAGGAAACGTCGTGAAGGGTTAGAGTTTTGTCTCCTCTGGCAATATCGCCTAGAGTATGGCTCTTCGACGAGATGTAATCATGGTCGTTTCCATCCACGCTATACCAAATCGACTGAGAGCAAAAAAAACACTCGAGGGAGCCGCCTACCTGACGACGATTCAGATAATCCAGCAGGAGGAAAATGCTTTCCGCCCCTTTCGCTTGTAGCAACACCTAGCGAGGCAAATTGGATGGGTTTACAGTGGAGTGTACCCTCTCATTTCACCCAAACTGCATTGCGAGAAGCCCCTACATTGCAAGGTGTCTACAAAATTTTTGATTCTGATACATCTAGTCTCTCCTCTATGTAGGAGAAACAACAAATTTGAGGAACCGCTTGACTACTCACTCGAAAAAGAATTGGCAATGTCAGCATCCCCTCTTTGCATTTGTAGAATTACCCAAGGACACGCCTTTCTACCAACGGCATGAGGTTGAAAACGATCTTCTAGGAGGATACTATGCTCAATTACAAACCATGCCAAAATTTCAGTTGATGAATCATCAATAGTGCTAATTTGAATGTAGAGCTAGCCTAAGCACAGCACTCTCATAAATTCCTTCTTTTTGCCCTTAAATTATATGTCTTTATCATCTGTTGACCACCATCTGTTGGGCCCGTTGTATTTCTGTCTTTAGCTGAGGCAATTGTTTGAATGATTTCCTCGCTATGCTGCTGATGATTTTGCAAATACTTCGCGTAACTGTGTTTGAGCAAAAAGAATGGTTCAGTGCCAGCTTTTTCATCGTATTTGCCGATAATCTCAGAAATGTGCTCATAAAAAGCCTTTTCAACGACTTCTTGTGGATATGTTCTGTCTTTGCTAAATTGCTTATAATCTCGCACTTGGTCCACCATATGCTCAACTATATAATCCATATAGTTGCCTCCCCACATTCTTGTCAGACGAAAGACGCGGTCCAGATTTTTGATGCGCTTGGTGGATATCTGTCTGCGTTGGGAGCTAGGGATGATCCGCACTTCGTTCGCCCCTCTGTTGATCCTGACTACTTCGATCTCAATGTATTCGCGAGCGGGCCGTCCATAGGGGTGAAAAGTATCAAGCAGGCTCTCACTGCTCTCATCCTCAATGGGATCGACGTATTCTTCTTCTTTTCCAGCGGAGACTGACACTTGGCGTATTGTGATGAGCGGATTGGTTGTCCCTTTGCGAAAGGTATTGCAGTCGGTACAGATGGGGACAAGATTGTACGGGTGAATAGATAAAAACGGGTAGCGCGCCTTGGGAAAGAAGTGATCCGCATGCGCATCGGCCTTCGCTCTATCATAAAAAGGCGATTGTCCATCGCAAGCAGGACATACTCGAAGTATTCTGTGATTTCTCTCCCAAAAGTGATCAACAAGTTGCTGGCGGGTGAATTTCTCATTAGGACCAGCCTTTTTCCTTGATGAGCTTTGTAGGGGAATACCGATGCATAATAGTTGGTAGCAATATTCCATCAATGGCTTGATTACATCTCTGGCCTCTTTATCCAGACTGAGATAAGCGAAATGAAAAACTTGATCGTTGATAATCTGCTTAAGAAACTCTACATCGGTTTCAAAAGCAGCCAGGATTTTCTCCGCTTCTTCAGGATGATTGTTGACATAACATGCCAATCCTTCGATGCTTCGGGCTAAAGAGCCCTTGTCCTGATAGAGTTTTTCCCTGAGCCAATCGGCTTGATAATCTGGGAAAAATTTACTTATATTTGCCTGCTTTTCTTTCAACGGATAGGACTGAGCGGGACAACAGGCAAATTCGAGCAGATGTTGCTGAAATTCCAGGCACTCATGGAGCGCATAATCCTCAGGCGGCGGCTTAATTTTGTGCAGCATTTGAGTCTCTTCCCAAATCACGCAAGCGACGACGAAATTCAAATTGATAATAGCCTGGCCCTAACCTGCTCTCAAGAATAGCGAGCGCGTCATTGATAGTAACCGAGCGCTTTCTCCTGATTTTCTGAGTGTAGCGATGCACAGCCCGTATGGCTCGCAGAAACATCAGATCAAAGGTTTCAGCGATATTGGCATCTTTCCTGAAGGCATAGGCGTATGTAATGCGATCCTTTAACTGCCCACTCAATTCCTGAAAGGTTGGTAGAGTACGCAATTCTTCTGCGGTTGTTCCGTCCCTATCAGCTGCCCAGATCGCTTCGATGGTAGCGGGATAGAGCGCCATCATAAGCACGAGGTCAAGAAATTCGGCGGCGCGCTGGCCAATCCCCTCTGGCGCTTGAAAGACATCGCGCATGATATCTACAGGTGAGGCGCCAAAGCTTTTGATAGGAAGCTGATAGGTGCTGATTTGCCCCTTCAGGGGATCTTTATAAAGGAAAACGATTTCAGTCTCAAAGGCATCGCTCAAGGCTATACTGGAATGGGTAGAGAGCAGAACCTCGACGCTGTCATTTTGCAGACTATTATCGATAATGTCTACCATCTCGCGCTTCCAATAGTCATTGAAGTGCGTTTCGGGTTCGTCCAACAGAATAATAGCATCCTGCGCGCCCTGGAGTAAATAGAAGAGGGCCATTCGTCCCAAGTAGGCCTGTTCGCCGTCGCTGAGACTATCGTAGAGAATGAGATCTTTGACTGTGCGTTTCCTTAAGGCAATAGTCACATTTTCCAGAATATGCGCCTGCTGTAAGTTCCAGAGTGGGCGGAAGATATCGAGCGGCGTCGCGTGGCTATCAAACGGGGCAGTCTGCTGCTGATCGTCCCCATTTGCCTGTTCTCCCTGGGAATTGAGGACCGTGAGGGCATTGATCAAAGCCTGAGCGGTGCTGACGTCCCGGCCATCGGCGGCCTTCTGCGTAGTCGCCAAGTCAAAATACAGGTGGCGTATTCTACTGGGATCCGGCTCCTTTAATACAGTTGTAGCAGCATTGTATAAACGCAAAAGCTGGTAACTCTGCATTTTCTTGTAGTGTTCCGGATAGAAGGCAATTTTGAAGCCCAGGGTGACGGGCCAGAGCCAGTCTATTTCGTTGAGCAGCCCGCGAAGGCCATCCATGCGCTTGCCTTCTTGCTTCAAAAGCTCAATGCGCCTAAGCAACCTTTCTCGCTCAAACTCATTCTGGAATGCGGGCAGATCTTCGATGCTTTGCTGAAGCGTCACTGCGCACACGGCCAGCTTAAGGGCCTGAGATGTGATAAAAATGCCCATGGTGCTCTGTGTAGGTTCTATTACCTCAAATGCTTCTCTCTCAAATGCACCGGGCGAGCTTTCTCCTGGCTCCTGCCCCAGGCGCTTCCCTAGTTCAACATCTTGAAAGGCATTCCAGTGACGGGGGCGCTCGTATTTTTCTGGCTTCCCGTCTTCGCTAAAGAGAGCGGTGAGTAGCTCCTGCGTCTCGTTGAGAGATGCTGGCGCGAACAGTTCCGCCCACTCTTCGGTTGCGCCGGAGCTGTAAGCGATCAGCACATCTGGCAAAAAGCTAATGCCCGAGAGTATTTCTCCGGGAAAGGGAGAATGCTCGATATAATATCTCTTGAGAAAAACGGCCAGTTCCTCCGGAATCACCTCCGCCAGTTGATTCCCGCCCTGCTTGAGCAGCGTTTGCACACGCCCCCAATCCTCCAGACTTACCTCCTCTAAAAGCTCCCAAGGATGCCTGGCCTCGGGCAAATCTGGCGGGACATAGGAAAAGTTGGCCAGGATGGTTGGGCCTTCCCGCGGCTTATGCAGAAAGAGTGTGTGCTTAGGCAGGTGGGCGCGCTCCTCGTCATACGCTGGAAACGTTCCATCCTCGTTCGCGACATCATCAAGCCAGATATCCAGCTCGGCCTCGCTATCCGCGCCCAGGTCATAGACCAGCGTGACAGGAAAGGGCAGAGGCTTGCTGCTGGCCAGGCGTAAGAAGATTTCCGTCAGCGCGCGCATCAGGCGGCTCTTGCCACTGCCGTTTACACCCACTATAAAATGGACCGCGGACGCCCGGCCCATGATCGGCTCGTGGCCAAAATCAATGGAAATATCTTCCAGCGGCTTATACATCGGCAGGTGCATATAACGCAGTCTCACAGCAATGTCTCCCTTTCTAACCGCGCTATATCGGCCTCTTTAACGAGATCAGAGGCGAGCAGGCGACGATAGAGCGATACGTAAACCAGCTCGCGCCCACCCGAACGGCTGGTTCGCACCACCTCCTGGGCTAGCCCGGTATCGCGCAGCACCCTGAGGTTTTCGCGCATGCTATGAGACTCCTGCTTCACGCTTTCTCTCAGCATGGCCACGGTTGCGTACATTTGCTCATTTGAGAGCAGCACCTGCAAAAGTTCCCGTTGATCATCGCTTAATTGCGCCAGCAGCTCCACTCGCGGCTCTCCCGCTTCTCTCCATTGAAGCTGCTGTTCCTGTCGCCTCTTCTTGCGCTCGCGTTCCAGATCAATGTGCGACCGCACTGCCCTCTCTTCTAACCCCTGCATCTCTCCCGCGTGCTTTTCGCGCCATTGCTCGGTAAGCTGGCCGGTAAAGGCACATGTGAGCAGAGATTGAAAAAGGGTCTCAAGTTGTTTCAAAGATATCGATAAAGTTTCTAATTGTTGATCTATGAGTTCGACTTCCCTGGAAAACGCCTGTCGGGCTGCCTCAGGTGGCCATAAAATAGCAAATTCTTTGATATCCCCTTGGGATATCTTTTTCATACTTCCGCTAGTTCCCCGCGCTTTGCGCTGTATTAAGGCGGTCATAGCATCACTGCGCAGATAATTCTCCACATAAGGGCTATCCTGTGGATTCTTGAGATTTATACGAATCATCAAATCTGGATAAATAACGGGAGAAGGTTTTCCTCGATATCTGGCTACTTTCCCTACTAGCTCGCTTGTATTGCTACGGGTTATAAGAATATCATCCTTTTTTAAATCGTCCCCTTTCCCTACATAGTCACTCTCCGGAGTATATTTTATCTGTGTTTCATTTAAACCTTGATCAGTTATGGCACTCAAGGTAAAAACGGGTGTACCTGAAGGGATATCATGAATTTCTGAAGGCGAATAGCCATATACAAGAGGTTCATCAAGTAGATCCTTTAGCTTTATGGTTATTGGATATTGTTTCGTAGGCATGCCACTGCCAAAGTGATAATAAAATAGCGATCGATAAACCGTTTTGAGTTTTTCCTTCGCCACCACTCTCAATTCTCTTAGTATCTCCGCCTGCTGTAAAAACTCTACAATCCTCTGCTGCTCTCCAAGGGGAGGAAGGGGTATTTTAAAGAGAGCCAGTATGGATTGATCAATAGCTGCCTGATTCACCCACTGCTTAGATCGACTGCGTGAGAACCCTTTCTTCCAAAGATAATGTAAATAGCGAGCTAAGAATCGTGCATTTACGATCGATTCATCGACGCGAATACGAGTCATATGGTTGGAAAAGACAAACTCTTCTTCGAGATCGAAATAAGCTGTTTTACCCACCCATTCTACGCTATTGGTATTATTAAAAATAATATCGCCTTTCTGCAATAGATACTTGTCTTGTTCACTAGCAGGTAAGGCGACCCTAATTAGATCCGATAAGTCAAGGTTGCCCTCCGCAGAAACATTATTTGTCCGCAATTGGGGAATTCCCTGATTAGTTTCATTCGGACTCTGGGCAAAGCCCGATTGCAGATCAGTCGTAATCTCTTCAAGGCGCACCTGGGGCCACACGTTGTTATATATACTCATTCCCTTTCCTCCACCATGGCCAACAAGGTTGACAACCCCTCTTGAATTTTTGTCTCTAAATCCTGTAATTCGCGGATAATGCGCTCAGGTGGATCGTAATTGCCTGGGACCAACTCAAAGGGTTTGTAGCGACCCGCCGATAAATAAAAGTCGTTGTATTCGAGGCAATCGGGGTCTAAGAGCTCTTTGCGCACGGTGCCGTCATTGTTGTAGAGGCTGGGATCCTGGACATATTCGGGGCGCAGCTCGCCTTTTTCGTCGTGACTCCCCTGAAGCAGGCTATCCGGGCTGGTCCAATCCAGGTTGGGCAGAAAGACGCGCACGGGGACGCGCCAGCTCTTAAATTCTTGTATCTTTTTTGTTACCATCTTACGCTTGCGTGTTAGGGAATCAATCTCTTCATCCATTTTCAGCAGGCGAACATCGTAGCCATCCAATTTCGCGAACTCTTTGACGATAGCCTCCGCCTCGCGCACCCAATTCGGTGTTTCAGCAGGAAGCACCGACGGCTCTTCCTGCTTCTGCTCACTGTCGGATGCGAAAAGCGGACCAAAGTCATCGCGGTTGGCCTTGACCAGGCGCACGACGCGTTCCTTCACCTCCTCCTCGACCCGCTGGCGTACCAGATTGAGCGTCTCTTCCAGCGCTTTGCGCCCAAATTCCGGCAGGCCCTGGCCGCGCTCCAGTATGCTCACACCCGTCTCGGTATCTCTTCTCTTTGCCGCATCAAAGACGCGATTGAGATCGCGCACAGCCCGAGTAATGTTCTCAGTAATCACTTTCTCGCTCGAAGAGCGCTCCTGGACGCGAAGCGATGCCTCGCAAATAGCCAGCGCTTGCGTATAAAGCTGCTCAATGCGTGGGCGCGTTCGCTCCTGCACATAGGCCTTCAAGGACTCAGGATGGTGAGAGGGTAGATCCGCGAATTCTTTGAAAAGTTCGTGCAGCCCCCAGGACTTATCCAATTCTGGTTCCAGGCTCTCGCGATACTCGGGAAAGATCTTCAGCATCTCTTCATCAACCAAGCGCCAGCGCACTGTCTCTATCTCCGGCTTGGAATACTTGGTATCCTCGATGATCTGCCTGGACCATTTCTCCATAGCATCCCACAGGTCATTTTCCTCCGGCCTCTCCCTGCGTTTGGCATCCCGGGAATAGCCTTCAATGCTCACATCATAAAACCAGACGCTTTTGGTCACTGGCTCCTGACCAGCACGATACTCCCCCTTATGTTTGTGAAAGATCAGGATCGACGTTTTGACGCCTGTATATGGAGAGAACACACCTGCGGGCAATGAAATGACCCCATCCACAATGTTCTCCAGCAGAAGCTGCCTGCGTAGTTCTTTATGGGCGTTGGTCGAACCGAAAAGCACACCTTCGGGCAGGATGACCGCCGCCCGCCCGCCATTTTTGAGGATGCGCAGGGTTTGCCAGAGGAAGAGCAGGTCGCTCTTGTCCGTAATCGGCCTGTGTCGGTTATTGGGGTGGCGAGGCAGATCTGGGTGGACATCCCCTACATCCACTTGGCCAGCAAACGGCGGATTTGCCAGCACGACATCATACCTATCCTGATCTTCCATACGCTGGCTCAGCGCATCACGCAGGATCATGCGAGGATTCTCGATGCCATGCAGGATCATATTCATCCAGCCAATACGCACCATGGTGCGATCATTATCATACCCTGTGCAGCTCTCTGGCGTAGGGTACGGTTTGGGAGGAACGCCATAGATGCGATGAGGCGTGCCATTCCATTCATAAATTACTGTATCTTCAGAATACTTCTTGAGCACGTGCTGAATGCTATTGATCAAAAAGCCCCCTGAACCTGCTGCCGGGTCGCAAATAAGCTCATTGAATTGAGGATCAAGCAGTTCAATCATAAAACGAATGATATGCCTAGGAGTTCTGAACTGCCCATTTTTGCCAGAAGCCTCGATCTCGCTTAGTAAATACTCAAAGATATCTCCCATGATATCTTCGTTTGCGCTACCTATATATTTAAAAATATTATCGACCTGGATAAGTGCACGTTCCAGCATACCCCCCTTTTCGCCGGGAAACTGAAAATACGCATCCTCCATCGGAGTAGAGATCTGAATGCGTTCCCCATTGTTCCCATTGCCACGTACCCTCAAAGTGTCGTCCAACACACGCAGCCATGGAAAGGCATACTGGCTGATCTGTTTATGAGTGGTAATTTCTTCATCGCTTTCTGGGTCCTTGACTGGTGGCCTGGGTCTGGCAATATACGACCAGCGGCAGGTTCCGTGTCCACTGCACCGTTGGTAATCTACCGGGTTCGCTCCCTCGGGCAGGCGTTGATCGATATCAATGGAATCGTCTGGATGGTGAGGTAAACGACAATTGGGGCGACGCCCATAAATAGAAAGTTTGCCTTGCTTCAGACGGTTGCGGTCCAGCGTTTCCAGACGTTTTAGAAATAGTAAATACGTGATTTGCTCAATAGCAGTTAAAGGATTATTCATGCCGCTTGACCAGAACATTGTCCAGAGCGCAAATACCTGTTGTCTTAATCGGGGAGAGAGCATTACATCGTCCTTTTCTACATATGTTCCAACTGCTCTATTATAACGTAAATTCCTTACAGCTGACTACAGAGATAGCCATTAAGAAGCAAGCTGTGTATTAGCAAACTCAAGAATACGTTGGAGTTCTTGGCTGGTAAAAAGTTTCCGCGCATTACCAATCCGGCTAAAAGGCGGCTTCTCTAGATCCTCTTGAACTAGTGGCTTATTATTTAGAATCCAAGTCCCTACTGTGCGCAGAAAATCCTTTCTGGAAGCTAGAACTGCAGGAAATTCATTCATAAAGCGCTGCAGGTTTTCCCGGACTTGTTCTTCGCGGCTCATAAAACGGCGCCTGCCGAGGATATGATAGAGAAAGTCCTGCAGGCCCGCGTCTGACTTCTCATAGACCCGTCGCAGGATCTCCTCTGTAATATAGAGATCGGGCTTGTTTAATGTCTCGGCGATAGCCTGCATTTCATCCAGCGAGGGCTCTTGCTGAGCCAAAACATGTTTTATTCGATATAAGGTCGGAATCTGGTCGGCCAGATTATTTATATGCGTCTCGACCTGACTACGATAGTTATCAACAAAGGTCCCTTCTCCGCTAGGTCCATAGATAATCCAGCGTCGGCTGGCAATATTATCTGGCAAAGTCAGTTTTAAAATAGGCTCAGACTCAGTCTGGCGATGGCGCATTAGTGGCGTAAAGATTCGTTGCATATCCATAATGCGATCGTACGAGAGAAATTGCCAGAACTCATTACTCAATACCCAGCGAATTTTCTCTGCCTGGGCCTGTACTTCAGGGAGACCTGTAGGTAACAACTTGAGAGCACGCTCAATATGTTCTCTCAGACGTCGAATTTGTTCAGGCGAACCTTTGAGATAGGCGATGGCGAGTTGTTCGGTATGAATGGCAAAGGTCATTTCTAGGTAATTGACCTCGTTATAGTAGCGGAAAAGAGGGCCGATTTTCTCCGTCACAGTAGCCATATCCTGGTCAAGATAGTTCCAACTCTCGTGACGTGCCAGAACATCTAAGAAAGGGCGATGTGGGCTGACATGTATGTGATCACGTGGCAATCCAGCCAGCATCTGTTGGAGTTGATCGACAGCTCCTCTAGCTTCGTCATGTCCTTGTTCTCGTAGTAGTTGCAATTTCTCTAGTCTGAGGAGAAAGAGGCTGACTGGTAGAGGAGCGGTAAGCGTTGGAATCTCACCCTTCGCGTGCTCATCGTGGTATTCAAAATTTTTCCAGTGGTCAAGAATTAAAAAGCTTTTCTTCTTCTCTTTTGTTATGGGATCTTCCCAAAGTCGTGTCCCTCGCCCAATCATCTGCCAGAATTTGACTTTGCTAAGAACGGGTTTTGCGAAGACTAGTGTTTGAATAGCTGGTACGTCAATTCCGGTATCTAGCATATCGACTGAAATCGCAACGCGCGGAAAATCTTGCCGCTTGAAATCGTCGAGGAGCTTGTCGGCGCGCACAATATGACTATCAATCACTGCTGCAAGGTAGGGTAGATCCGGACGTACACGGCGAAAGCTGTCGGCTAACTCCATGGCATGATAATGGCTGACAGCAAAGATAATGCTTTTCGCGGGCAGAGTTCCTCCGGCCTCTTTGCGGCATTTCTCTAGAAATTCATTGACAATAGCATCATTTGTACCGGTGTTACTGACCTTTCGCTCCAGATCACTACCCTCAAAATCCAGATCATCCAAATTAATCCCTTGATCCTTCAGATATTTCTGCATTTCTGGCGATAGCTGCTCTGCCTTAATGCCCTCTATTTGAAATGTCGTTTGGGTATCAAGCACTTTTTGAAAATCAACCAGAAAACCTTCTTCAACGGCTCTTTTATATGAATAATAAAACGTTGGTTGGCGAGGGGAACAGCCAAAAAGTTCAAATGTATTATGGTCGATATAATCAGTTGGAGTAGCAGTCAATCCCAATTGTAGCGCGTTAAAATAATCGAATGGCTCTTTGTAGCGCTGATAAATCGAACGATGACTTTCATCCGCGATAATGAGATCATAATACCCGGGGGAAAGCCGTTTATACACCTGCATTATACTAGGGTAAGTTGCTACATGAATATGTGCTGTGAGATCAATTTCTTGTCCTTCCATCCTTGAGCAGGCTTCACGCGGCAAAAAATGTTTCAGATCACCCATTGCCTGTGTCACCAGTTCTCTCCTATCTGCCAGAAAAAGGACATTTTGGATTAGGCTAGCTCTCAGGAGTATATCGACTAAGCCTATCACTGTTCTGGTCTTGCCTGTCCCAGTCGCCATCACCAGCAGAAATTTACGCAGTCCAGCTTCTATAGCATCAAGCACACTCTCTATGGCCTCTTTTTGATATGGACGTTTTTTGCCAGCTATGTTTAGATTGAGCTTTGTTTTGTGCAGATCTTTGCGATAAAGCTGTAATGCTCTGAGTCGCTGAAGATCCTCCAGATTGAAGAAACCGCTGATAGGTCTTGGCACAAAGCCGCTAGTGAGATCCCAAAAGTAATGGACGTCGCCATTTGTGAGAAATAGAAAAGGCTTTCTGTGGTAAAGGCGCTCTATATGTTCAGCATATTGCTTAGCTTGCCATTGCCCCACAAGTGGATCGTCGCTATTTTTTTTTGCTTCGACAACGGCGATAGGTTTCTCATCCTCTCCAAAGAGAAGATAATCCACGCGCTCATTGTCATATCTCGTTTCAGCAGAATACTGTTGCTTGTTTTCCAGGGCACTTCTCCCCGTTTCTGGCAGAGGATGCTCGACCTTGACATTGCCACGTTTCACGCTCCATCCTGCTTTTGCCAATTTTTCGTCGATCAGTTGTAAACGGGTCTCAGCCTCTGTTAGCATTCTTGCTCCTACCTCTTTTGGTAAAAGTAGATCCTCAATATCAAAATCAAATTGTCGATTGATATTATACACCCAACATTTATCATCTGGAGCAATATATAGGATCGAAAGTAGATCAAGCACATCGAACTAGTATTGTTTGCTGGTTTGTGCATTTATCTGTTGTCTATGCTTGAGTAGCCTGCTCTCGCGTATATGGCTCTCCACTCACAATCCCATATCTCAATTCGACGAATGATTGTTCTCGTTCTTG
The DNA here is from genome assembly GCF_000178855.1 of Ktedonobacter racemifer DSM 44963. Taxonomy (GTDB): domain Bacteria; phylum Chloroflexota; class Ktedonobacteria; order Ktedonobacterales; family Ktedonobacteraceae; genus Ktedonobacter; species Ktedonobacter racemifer. The sequence goes on from NZ_ADVG01000003.1 coordinate 2,022,195, forward strand.
CTCTACGTCTTTAGACGCTGCACTCTCTGCCTGGAAATTTAAATATGTTCGAACAATCTTCTTTAAAAGCTATGGTAGTATCTCTACGCTAGGTCAGGCCAACACCAACGACAGCGTTTTTCGTTATCTGGTATCTCTTTTTCTGTAGCGGCAAAGTATTTGTCATAGCCTTGCTTTCCACGTGGCTTTACGACCATGATTGTAGTTCCGCAAAAACCTGGTTGTGGTCGGAGCTTAGCGAGATTGTGCCAAGTAGAAGCCATGGCGGTGGTACCTGCGTTCCTCAGGAAGCCTACTTTCCTCTGAAGAATGAGATTTAATTCCTGTTGATCATTGATTTTGCGCATACTATACACTCTTCTTTCGTTAACGCTCTCTTTAAGAATACGGTGGCTAGAATTTCTAACTTCATCCTTAAAAAAGGAGAACGCGTCCAATGAAATGGTCTCGTTTTGCTGGGTTGCCTCTTTGAGATCTTAGCTTACTGTTTTTGTGCGATTGCTGCTTGGGCTTGAATGAGGATATGGGCAGTATTGATAATATCGGCGGTGGTGGTGAATTTGCCAATACTGATGCGTAGGGCACCTTCGATGAGGTTAGAGGGTAGGTGAATGGCTTGGAGGACATGAGAGGGGGCTTCAATGCCCGATGTGCAGGCCGAGCCTGTGGAGATGGCGAGTTTGTGCCTAAGATGGGCAATAAGTATGCTGTTATTGAGGCCAGGAATAGAAATGTGGAGGTTGCCTGCTAAACGATGATGAAGGTCTCCGTTGATAACTAGTTGGGGAATGTGCGCCTGGAGAAGGTTTTGGAGATGATCTCTTTTCGCTTGAATGACTGGCTCGTCCTGATCCATTTCCTGGGAACGTAGTTTGCAGGCTTCGCCGAGGCCGACGATACCTGGAACGTTGAGGGTGCCAGATCGCATGCCCTGTTGATGGCCACCTCCATGGATGAGAGGGAGAAGATTGGCTCCTGGTTGGACGATGAGGGCTCCTGAGCCTTTGGGTCCATACATTTTATGTGCCGAGAGGGCGAGATAGGTAATACCAGCGGCATCAAAGTCGATGGGAATTTTTCCAACACCCTGCGTGGCGTCACAGAAGTAGGCCGCGTTGTATTGAGCTGCAATGTTGGCAATTTCTTGGATTGGGGCAACGGTCCCAATCTCGTTATTGGCAGCCATAATGCAAATAAGGTCAATGCCTGTCTGACAGACACGTTTCAGATGGTCCAGATCGATACGCCCTTGTTGGTCAACGTGTAGCCAGGTTAAAATGGCTTTTCCTTGTTGTTGAAGAGCCTGGCAGGTATCAAGGACGGCTTTGTGTTCGGTAGGAGAGACGGCGATACGTTGGCGGGGCGTGCGGGCATTGCAGTGCCCCTGAAGAGCAAGGTTAATGCTCTCGGTTGCTCCTGATGTGAAGATAATGTTACGAGGAGCTGTGTCGAGTAAGGTGGCAATGTGGCGTGCTGCAGCTGTGACAGCGGCTTCAGCTTCATCTCCATAAGTATGATCTGTGCTGCTTGCATTACCGAAAGCCTGAGTCATGTAGTAGAGCATACGCTCTACTACACGTGGGTCCATGGGTGTGGTGGCATGGTAATCCATATAAATGGGCTTAGGTCGCGTATTAGCGTTCATTATCGTACTTCCTAATCTCGTCAACAACTTGGAATTGGTCTTCACTGGATAAAAATGGGACTTGAGCATAGGTGATTTCCCCACCGAGTTTCGCCGCCAGGTGACCCTTGCCCAAAAGTTTTTCGGCTCCCTTTTCTCCTAAAGCAATTTCGGAGGTGCCTTGGCTTTCAACGCGCAATATTAGGCGGTTGCCTAGATTGTCTCGTAGTTGTGGTGGGAGTATATTGGCTTCAGGCCTTTGGGCAGCGAAAATGAGGTGAATTCCTGCGGCTCGGGCTTTCGTACCAAGACGTTGCACCGAGGCCGAAACTGCTTCTTTATACTCACTTACCAACATCCAATCGGCGAATTCATCATGTACAAGCCAAAGGACTGGAAGACGTTCCGCTAGAGACACTTTTTTGTTGTAATCTACCAGGTTGTTGACTTTCGCTTTGGCCAGAAGATCATAGCGGTGATCCATTTGAGCGACGAGTGAACTCAGAATCTCTTGTGCTCTTCCTTGCTCTGTGATGATCCCTTCGCGTAAATGGGGGAGATCAAGGAGTTGTTGATAGTCAACTCCTTTTTTAGGATCGATCAAGTAGATATGTGCAAGTTTGGATGAGTTGGTTTGGCAGATATCAAGCAGCAGGTTTTGCATCAGCACAGATTTGCCGCTTCCTGTGGTTCCGGCAATAAGTGTGTGAGGTGCGTGCTGTTCAACTTTATCGTTGGACTTGCCCACATTGAGGTAAAGGAGTTCACCATCCATTTCTTTGATACCAAGAATGAAGCACAGGTTCATCTCACCTGGACCGGTAAAGAATTCGCGCTCTTTCCAAACATCGAGCAAAGAGACGGTTTCTCGCTGCGGACGAGCAATCGAGACGACTATCTCACCTGGCTGGGCAGTAATATGGAGGAGAGAGAGTCCGTGGGTGGTGAGCAGGACAGATTTCTTCTTCTCCAAATCCTCAACTTTGAGATGATCTGAGCCTTTAAGCCGAATAAGTAGTGCATTCGGCGTAAGGCGTGACCCCAGAATCTTAGCCTGAAGGCTATAGCTGATAAGCGCCTTTTGCAATGTCTGCTGTACTGCTTGGCTCCATTGCTCATTCTTTTCGATCACAGCGGTTTGGCTGGCGCCTTGGTTGCTTTGTGTGTTTGTACCCAGTGTTGGTTTGTGGACATGAAGTTGCATTGTACCCTGGTTTGTAATTTGTGATTTGTTGGGAGTATGGTTCCCATTACCTATTGCTATGTGTTCACCTGAGCCGCTGTCGCTTGCAACTTGTGGAACTGCTAGAGTGTGGCCATTCGAGGACGTACTAGGCGTTTGACCATTTAACGGTATCTGGTTTGTAGCAGGCTGCATTTTCCATAAGGTGTCTGGTGCAGGGTAACGGGGCGTATGTTCGAGCCAGGGACGGTGATCCCCTAAACTCGCGCGTATTGGCATGCATGGTTTGTTTCGATAGAGTGCTAAAAGGAGCTCCTGAATGTGTTTGCGTCCAAAAACTTCTTGATAGCAACCATCAATGCCCCCTAATTTTAGTTGAGGATCGTCGCTGATGACAGCATCTGGAATGGGGGCAAAAACATGTGAATAGCCTTTGACTTCAATCTGTAGCTTTCCCTTGCGCAGGTCATCGCGCCATTGTTGTATATCAATAGGTTGATGAGAGTTTACTAGAATACCATCTATCAGCAGGTCGCTCAGTCTCGCTAGCCAGATGTCACGATCTAGGCGGCTAGGGTTTTGGAAGAGCGCATCTTGAATACGCTTAACAGTATCTTTTAATTGTTTCTGTGAGGTTTTGCGTGCATCTGCTACATTGGCCTCAAAATATTTGGCCTCGGAAATGATGATTTTTAAAGTGGGAACGCCATTGTATTGACAGAGGGCTAGAGCCATAATATCAGCTATTTGTTGTTCATCTTGTCCCAACCAGCTTGCATAATCATCTAAGAAGAACCAACCAACAGGCTCACCAGATTGGAGTTCAGATGAAATGAGGTATTTGCTAAGTACCAGTCCGATGAGTTCACTGGCATTAGCTCCACGGCGAGCGGCGCGTAGGACGATATCTCCTGAGAGGTTTTTGGCCTCATTGATACATGTTTGTGCCAGTTTATCAATGTCTATTTCATTGGAGAGACTGAGTTTCTCCAAGCGTTGTTTGACAAGTACTTGTAGCAACTGAAATGATGAGGTTGAAGAAATGATGAGATTGCGGTCTTGTGCACGATTTTGTTGGTACTTAATGACAGTCACATTTTGATGTTGAAGCAAGCGCCTTTCTAGGAGATCATCATAATTGACAACCCACTCGCCAAGTTGATGAACTTCCTGGAAGATACGCTGGGTTTTATTGTCTTGAAATGAGACCTGGCGTGATGGTAGGAAGTGTTTCCCTTTTTCTGGATGTTCGCCAACCACATCATGGATCGCATCCAAATAGGCTGTACCAACAGCGGGCTGGCTTGGACAAACAAGATAAACGATCGAGCGTAAATCTCCGTATGCTGTGGGATGGCGACGCGACCAACGTGCAGGAAAATGTTGTAAGGGTTGGGGGACATCACTATCTATCTCCACTGGAATCCAAACAATCTGGGCTTGCCGGGAGATTACGTCTTGTAAGAAGACAATGTCAGTCATCTTTTCCTGAGAGTTTTCGTTTGTTTCCGCATCGGTAGCCATAATGCCGATACGCAGACGTGACATGAAATCATTCTCAGATTCGCTGGCAATAAATGCATCAGGATCGTTTTCGACTGTATCGATCATTTTCTCGTAAAGTTCGCTCAGCTTCTGCGTATCCTGGTGGCGGAGAATGATCTGACAACAAACCTCATTGGCGGCTTTGCTGTCATAAAGAGAGGAGAGCTTATCAACAACAGCCATAGGGAGGCCTTTAGAGTCACAATTGTAGAGAACGATGCCCATACTAGATCGCTTGTGCGGTTGAAGCTCGAGGTAGCGCCGTATTACTTCTCGAACTTTTTCAGAGGCTTCCTGGGGATTTTCATTGGTTGTTTGATCGATATCATCACGCAATGGGATTTCCATCAAGCTATAGTCATTGACGGTGTCTGAAAGGCCGAGAAGCCTAGGTTGCTCACCCTGGAAGCCAATTGTAACCTCTGGATAGTAAGGATGGCTCATATCATTTTTGAGGTGGAAGAAGAAGAGTCGATCATCACCAAACTCTACATTTGGGTTCTCGATGAGATACTGAACAAAGTGGGCTATCTGGCGAGCCTTCACTGAGATAGAAAGCAAACGTAGCGGATGCCAGGGTGCAATAATGGCGGCAGGTTTTCCATCGAGAATGCGAACAGTACCAATTTCTAAGACTGGGTGCCAGAGGTCTACGCGGTTCTTATCTCCTGCTGCATATTGTTGAAGCACTTGAAGCAAATGACAATAGGCATCAGCTTGATGGAGAATAGCATCACTGGCGATGCCTTCAGCATCTGCAAAGCTTTGGATTGCATGGGTATAGGTCGTAGCGAATGTGTCCCAAGTCTGCTTAAGAATTGCCTGTCCATCTTGGGCAATGCGTCCATCTTTATATGCTTCTTGAAGTTTTGTTAAGAAGATTTTGGAAGCGTCTAATGCTTTGGCTGAAGTACTGACGAGCGAGCCTCTATCTTGGCTAAAGGCAGCCTCAAGAGTAGTGACATCATTTAAGGAAACTTCCTGCAAATGCCCCTTTTTGCTCACTGGTTCGCGATTGACCGAGGTCAGCAGAAATGGTTTTTTGCTCAAGCGGTTCAGATCATCGTTGAGTTCCATTCCAATAGTGGCTGGATTACACTTCCAGATGAGCTGTGTGGTCGCTGTCTCCTGTTTCCCATGGATAACATACGTCAGGCTAACATGAAACTTAATCTGTGTCGCATCGCGAGCAGTGGACACATTCTTCGTGAATTTTTCGCCTTTACTATTTTCCTTGTTTTTTTGCTCATCGATAAGGCGATCATATTCAAACAACCAAAAAGTTTGCCAATCGATAAAAGGCCTTGTCAAAGTATCGAACCCGCGGTAGCGCGTACAGAAATAGAGGCCAACATCTTGATTGAGTGCATTAAGCCACTTGCTTTTACCCTTTTCATATTGGGTTTTGACGATGAAGCGCCGTTTTTCCTGAGCGCCTCCAGCTTGTGCAATCAGCCGTTCTATGCAGTCAAGCAGACCGACAAGAAAATCGGTACACTCAATCGGTTTCCCATAGACAAATTTATCCCATTTCGCTTTGAGTGGGCGCTTTTTATCCAAGGTCAGATGATGTCTATCGTAGAACTCTTTATCCTCATCAACTGGCTCACGGGTGATTTTCCGTTTTGAGAGCGCATCTAGATAAAGCAGATCATCTGGCGTCAATTCATCAGGATCTTCATCTTCAAAAAAATCCCTTGTCTCAGTTGCAAGGTCTACCTTTTTGGTTTTGAGACCGGTAAAGAGTCCACTAATACCGTCTTTCTCCCATTCGAATTGAGCAAGTTGTGCGCTCTCTTCCGTCCAATCATCTAGAGCGGTAAGAAAACGCTGAATGACTTCATGGGCTTCGGGTATAATCTCATCTTTAACATTGTTGAATTGTTTTAGGAGATCATCATCATCAATGCGTTGTTGATTCGGGAGATGTTTGCGCAAGAGACTGGCACGTTTGGAGATAGCGTCCTGGTAGTGTTTTTGCCATTTTGCCACACTTGTACGATTTTTCTCAGGGATTGCTTGAAAATAACCAGTATCTCTGGGGATTTCTAAGACAGGTAGGGCATAGCCTAGTGCCTCAATAAGTGGAATGTGTTCTTGTGCAATACAATTATGAACCTGAGCTACATAGTCAGCAAACATTTCAAGCGTATATTCATTCGCTTGTTGCAAACCAGCTAGAGCTTTCCCCCACTGTTTTTTCTGTTCGTCAGTCAACGGAAGCATACGGCTGGCAATCATAATCCAGGTATCAATACTGGATTTTAGCTCTTTTGCATTGAGTGAGGTAAGATCGTTTAACGATTGTCCCTGATCATCATCATTGTTGGCGAGAATAAGAATAGGTTTGTCGCATGGAGCATTGCGCCAGTAGGTAGTACGCTCACTGGTCAATATTGACTCTGGTAGTTCCTCTTCATCAGCAAATGCACGTGGAATTTTTATCTCAACTTCATGTTGGAGTAACGGGTCTTTCAGGATCTGGCGGCAAATTTCTGCAACTTGAGTTTGCGTGAGACGATCCAATAGGAAACGGGCAACAGTCGTATCCTGGTCTTCACGTGTTTCCAAGGATTGTTTGATAATGTCAGCGGCTACCAGGCCGATTAACTGATGTGTATTCATTTATTGGAGCTCCTGGGCAAATGGATTTTCAACGTAAGCACATGCATCTGAGAGCCGCTTCAGTAGTCCCAAGCTAGCGAGACGGTCTTCCAAGCGCTTGGCATTCATTGTGAAATCATCTTGTTCTGCTTTTTTAGCATCAAAATACTGCAGCGCTTGCTTTTGGCCAATGATAAAGCCGTATTTTGTATACAGTTGATGAAGAAACTCTTGAAATTCCATACGACCCGTAACGGTGCATAAGACAAGTGTTTTTAACAGAATATCTTTAGGGGTATAGCGTGTATAGCGACTGTTCCGTCTGGAGGAGAGTCCAATCACACCACCCCACACACCATGAACTTTTTCCAGATGTTTTTGATGCCGGTTGAGGGCACGATTTTTAAACTCTTTAATGATCTTCTCCGCATCTTGATCGAGGTCTGATTTCTCTGCATTTTTTAAGGAAAAATCAGTGTCGAGAAGTTGGCGGATGGCTTCAATGTCATTATTCATAATGGCATCCTGCCAAGATGGCGTGGAGATCTTCTGATCGATGTAGGCTTCTACAGCCTGTTGCGATAATCGATTATTCTCTTGGTAGGATGCTGTCGCCAATTGATGAACGCTGTTTTTCTCTGGGCCAATGATTTCCAGCACAAAGGTGACGCGGTCCGAGTGTCGAATGGTTTCACTTGCACGCTCTAAAATGTAGAGGAGCATGTGTAGGCCCATAATGGTCACAATGTGTGGAAGAGCATCATATCCAGGCATAGAACAGCGGAAGATATGAAGCCAATCATCAGCCAGGTCTTGATATCTTTGGCGTGTTCCCCCTGGGAGATAGGCGCCCTCTCTCGCTTTACTAGGAGTTGGCTCTTTTGTTGCGTCAGGCTGGAGTGCTCGAACGATTTTGTTCCATTTATTTTCTTTGAAGAGGATATTCTCAAACTGAAGCAATAGCTCCGGTCCTCGATTACTGCGGCAGAGCATGAGATAAAGAATCTCGCCAGTACGAGCAAAGAAGCGTCTATCATTTGTAACGGAACCTCTAGTAGAGACAGAGACATCCTCATAGAAGCAGGCAGGCCCATAAGGAAAGACAAACTTTGAACTCCAACGTTTATTACTATCACCTTCAATGGCGGTACCACGGAGAAAATCAATGACCTTCACAAAATCAGAAAATTTTTCGAAGCGTTGCTGTAAATAGCGAAAATCAGCCTGTGCGCTTAGTCCTGCACCACTGTCTTGCATATAGCTGAACCAGCGCTGCCAACGCCCTTCCTCATTGGTGGTTTCTTTCATAACAGCAACGAGGCGAGGATTATTAAAGAGAATGTTACGTAGGTACAGCCGATATTGTGGCAGATAACTCAGTGTATTTGGCTCAACTTCGACAAAGGTTTGCTGGTGAGGATCTTTGTTGATCGCATAGAGCACACCTAAGAACTCAAGAAAGCAGAGCCAAGGCGTTTGCTCATTGTAAATACGATGACCCCATATCTCTTCATCCACCAGCATATCGACTTCAATACTTTTATTGTTGGAAGTATTTGACGATGTAATCATGAAAATTGGACCTCCAGAGAGCTCTCCTTGATATCTCCATCATTGTCGAGATAAATCATGTTCAAATTTAGCTCAGCATCTGGATCATCATCATCTAATTTGCGGCGATAATCGAGCTGGCGCAGGAGATTCGTTTTGAACGAAAGGATGTCTTCGTAGCACTCACGTGAGAAGCTGCTAGGGAGAGCACCCTCAGCAACGCGACATAGAAATTCGAACCGTGTCAATTGGAGGTGGAGAGGAACCTGGAGGCCGTCTTCTTTTCCTAACGAGACAGTAAGGAGCGGGCGCTCATTATGGTCAAGTTCCAGGATCACATAGGTACCCGATTTTTTTGAGACAGACACATACTCTTCTAAAACATGGCAAACACGCGCCTGAGAATGACTGCCTGACGTCGCCAGAACTAAGTGTTCCGCTTCGTGGGCAAGGAGGCCGGTGAAGATGCGGTTGAGTCCCTGGACTAAACGTGCGAGCGATTGCTTTGAGGTTATTTTGCCAGTCTGCCGAAGCTTCTCAATAATCTCAAGGTAGTCACCAGCATATTGGAAAACAGTCAGGCTCCAAAGCTTTGTTTCAGTAGCTGCTTCTGGGGTAAGCGTGAAGAATAAGCGTTGGCGTTGAGCACGTAGCATCGAAAGGAATTTTTCGCTATTGTCTGTCGTTGTGCCCTCAAGATAGGCTTTTTGTTGACTCTGAAACGAATGGTCGGCGCCGTAGTAAGTATCTGCAAGCACGAATCGCTGGTAGTTCTCTTCCTGGGCTGGATCATCCTGCCCGAAAATGAGCATATTATCGACGTTGCTGTTCGTTTCATTGCCAATGCCAAAGCGATTGAGCGCGACAAAAACTTCTGTGGATTGGCGACGACGTTTACCGAGGTTCTCGCCAAAGATATTGCGGTAGAGGCTTCCTTGAGCTGTATCTCCATTATCAATAATCTGTGCAACATCTTTGCAGGTCATCAAATGTTCTTTTGTATTAGGATGCCCAAGGAGTATATTGGAGACGAGCAAAAGGAGTTGCCTGATGGGGAGATGAATAGTATTAAGTTCACACAATTCAAGCAGCTGCAGGATTCGCTCGCGCGTTATCGCATCATTTTGCAGTCGCTCTTTATTCTCCCAAATGGGGCACTGTTGAGCAGAAGTAGTTGGCTGACGGAAGGGACATTGCTCACAATGTTGCCAGCCTTCGTGATTGAGGACTGCATCGAGAATGCGCGGAAAGACGCGACGAATAGGAAGGCGGCTGAGATTATAGAGCCGTAGAGAAAAGTCTGGATGCTCCTTTTGCTCATTGACGAGGAGGTTCTCGATAGTTTGGCGTACTTTGCTAATCTGTGGGGTTGCAGCAATATCGCGCCATTTTTCCATCAACTGTCCATCGTTAGCAGCGATGAGATAAACTTTTTCAGTATTTTGACGATCGATGCACGCAGCAATTTGCGGCAAGAATATTTGCGCTTCTTCGGCAGAGAACTCGCTAAGATCCTTAATAACAATCAGATCGCGGTTTGCAGAAAGACGCAATGTACGAATTTTGTTTTTTTGAGTCCAGGCAACCTCTGTCCCGCCAAGTGCCATCCAGATTTGGCGGCAATAGTAGGTTTTGCCATCTCCAGCAGTACCGGTGAGAATGACTGAGATAGGAGCATCGGATTTGAAATTATCAATAAGTTCGTCAAGATATTCAGCAGAGAAGGAAACTGGACTCAATTTTTTGCTACGGGCAGCTTTTTGAATAAACTCATCATACATATTATCATTGGTTGGTACCGGCCCATATTGGCGGAGAAAGCGTATCCATGCAGAGTCATGAAAAGCCATAGTATTCCTCGTCTTCTTTAGAGTCTAGGCTCTGGAAAATGCAAGAATTCGGAATATAGGGTGGATGAAAAACGCAAAATGCTTTTCATCCACAAAATACAATCTAATATGTTGTTTAGAGGTGACAGACCAAGCAGGGGAGGCTGTCATCCTCGTCGTCAAGTACGTCTGCAAGAGCCTGGGCTAAACTTTTATTCGGTTTCTGAAGTTGTTTGCGAGCTAATGTTTTCTCATGGTCTGCTAGAATACGGTCTTTTCTAGCGAGCAACTCCGTGAGGGTTTCACCTTGGATCCATGAGAAACTACGACCATCGCTATGCTCTTGTTCATACTGCACCGCTTCTGCAAAGAGATCTGGATGCTCCTCGGCAAGCATAACCCACTCATATTTCCTTTGATAGAAGCAGAAGAAGCAGCCAGAGCGCGAGCGCCACTTGTAATAATTGGGTAGCCCAATGCCGCTTTCTTCGAGTAGACGCACAATATCTGCGTGGACCAAACCAGCTTCTTTAAAAGGATAGACTGGACGTATATTAGGTTTTGTGGATATATAGCCGTCGCGCTTCTCATCAGCGCGAATGCCAATATAGCTAACCGCATCATCGTCGCCAATAAATTGTTCAAGAGGAATAATTTTGAGTTGTTTCGTACACCAGCGCATCTTTGGTGAGGGGAGAAAGCCTCCATAGACGTCAAGCCAGTGATCGAAACCACGCTCTGCACTGAGATACGTAATTTTAATGCCCAACCGAGCCTTGATGCGATCAAGATATTCATAGGTTTCCGGGAGTTCTTTATGCGTATCGCAGAAAAAATATTCCATGTGCGGAACTTTTTTGTGCATGAGAATCGCTAGTGCTGTACTGTCCTTGCCTCCAGAAAGTCCGAGGATATGTCGAACTTCTTTTGTTCCCATGAGTTAGGCTTCCTTTCCCTTTTGCGGAGCACGGTAAGAATTGTGCTGAGGTGTGGTTGATTGATAGACGCGCTCAACGAGTGCTGCAACAAGTTCTTGTTGTAGTTGCTCATTACCATGAATAATGTCACTCTGTAAAATATGTTCAACAAGCTCTTCAATTTTTGCTTGATGCTCATGATTGAGCCAAACAATATGATGACTCTCATAGCCATCAGGTTGTGTCACGGTAATGCGTCGTGCCTCAAAACCAGCTGGCTGCTGATAGGCTTCTTTTTTGATTGCTTCTAAGTGGATAAAGCGACGAGCCAAATCCCCTAAGCGAACCTCAAAGCGTGTCACATCGTCATCGGTCCACGAAATCGCTGGTTTGTCTGCAACAACCATGAGTAGAGCCTCTAACCAATCTCTTTCATCTGCTGTATCATTGATTGCTGCAAAAAGGAAGCTGCGCATCTGTCGCTCAATGCAGTTATCTTTCAAGTATTGAGCGCGCACGCGAAGGTCTTCTCTGATTTTTGAAATGTCACTTTGAACAGTAAATGTATTGTAAAACAAAAATTTGCATTTTTCAAGAAGTCGATCATATGCTAGTTGCAGTTCTTGCAAAGAACGGATCAATACTTCTTTCAGTTTTTGAATCTTGGTCTCATCGTGCTCTTCCTGAGTGCTAATAGGGTCTAAGCCACAGGCATGAGGAAGGGCCGTAAAGAGCAGTTCATCAGGTTCACGGGCACTGCGAATTGCATTGCGGATTGCTATTGCTTCTGGGCTTAGCTGACTGGTTTTCAGTGTGTAGGCAGGTAAGCTATTCCCAAATTGGATAAGCGGCTTGACGATGCTCAGTACGGTATTGTTGCGGGTGGCGGATACAGTAGAGGATTGAGGACGGCGTAAAAGCAAGGCTAATTCCTTAAAAACTTGCATACGCAGACCAGTCACCTCAAAATGTTTGACTGCAAAACGTCCAGGTTGTTTAACTAGCAGTTCAAAATGTTCAGCACCTAATAATGGAATAAAGGTGTTATCTTGATACATGCTGACATCATCTTTATGATAGAGAAGTACTGCTGCAAGAAAGAGTGGAATAGCTCCTTTTTTCATTCCATAAGGAGGCGCTTCTAATGTGGTATAGAGGCGATCTAGTGTTTCTGGTTGGGTGCGAGCGTCTAAGCAAAACTGTTCAATGGCTTGCCACACTCCAAGAATTGTTGGTTCCTTAGGTTCAACAAAACTCCACTGGTCGTTAGTATAGCGGTGAATACCCGGATGATTGAGCACGGATAGATAGATACTGGTTTCAGGACCATTTCCTGTGAGGCCGAGACGCTCAATATGAGGGTTACGCAACATCGCTTCTAACAGCTCCCGACGCGCTTTGGCTCCTTGGGACGTTATATCACGGCGATTGATTAGTTCGTTCCAGAGTACAGGTGTTTGGGGATAGACCTGGTCACAAAGAGCCGAAAGGTGCCGCTGGAAATCTTTGAGTGTTCGCAGGTGTAGCAGGTTCCCACAAGATATACAAGGAACGTCTTCTTTGCCTGAGAGGAATGATTGCTCCAACACATCGATGAGGAGCCGCCGCGTTTGTGTGAGACGTTGGCGGACTTCGCGACGGGCCACACCATCACTTTGCAGCTGGGGAGCTGTTGCATCAATGGTAGCTAATGCGGCTACTTCACGGCTTACAGAGGCGAGTTTCTCAATATTTTTGCCGGCCAGTACTACAAAGGGTTTGCCATCGGTGGTCGACGATGGGCAGTGTGCAGGTAGCTGTTCACCTAACCAATAGGCGATAACGCCATCGCTATCGGGGCTGGTGGGCCGAATCTGAGTTAACTCGTTATAGTCACTGATGTAGCGACGTTCAAAATAGCGCAATGTGCCTGTGGTATAGCTGTGACGTTGTGCAATGACAGGGGACAACGGGTAAGCCTTGGTTAAGAGGCTGGCCAGCGAGGCTTGCTCTTTTTCAATGGCTACAGTTGTCGCCTGCTCGATATCAAAATCTGAACCCTCCCAAATGCGTAACTCATCAAGTTGTTTCCGATGTGTCACCAAACCACGCTGAATCAAAAGTTCAATAACCTGTGTCCAGTGTTGAGCCTCTTGGATATCCGTAGGATCTTCTGACAAAGCCAGTATAACAAGCTGAGGAGTTGCGCGGAGTGCTCCAAACGTATCAACAAGGTTGAGAATACCTATTGTTTTTAGAGCCTGTACTAGATCGGCCTCTAAATGCTGGGCATCCAAAATTCGTCCTTGAATCTCAACCCAACGTTGGGTTGATGCCTTGGCTGAATGCGAAATACTAGAGGCTTCCACAAAATAATCATAGATACGATGGAGCTTTAAGGTTGTTGGTTGGCTCCCTTGCGCGGGCGTTGTTTGCAAGAACGAGGTGAAGGAATAGGGCTCCTGGCTGGTTAGGAAAGTAAAAAGTGAGCGATCATTCTGGGCATAGCGACTACACAAGGTAGGCAAGGTTAATGCTGCTAGAGGATGCAGTGGATAGAGATTGCTGAACTCTTCAATAGTCAGACGTTCTTGGTGAATATCATGGGTATGGAGTGTTCTTTGCCAGGTTGTTGCCCAATTCTCTAGAAAAGGCAGGAGATCTGGAGCATGAGAATGATCAATGGCTTGGCTGAGCAGGTGTAGCATATGATCGTTGGTGGCTGTGAAAGGAATATCCTCAAACCTGCCCTGAATTTTGCTCCACTCATTGCGCTGTGTTTTTGTCAGATTTTGAGCGTACTCTGCAAAGGATTGATGGAGGAGTCCCAGAACAGAAATTTTTGGCGCTTGCTCATTAGCTGGCAGTTCAGCTAATTGTTGTAGCAAATATAGATCATCGCTCTCTTGATGCCAAGCCGCGTATTCTAATCCCTTGCCCAACTCATCAATGATGAGAAGGATACCCATCTGCGTTTCCTTCGCAACCTGCTGGATGCATTGGAGGATCTCCTGATTGGGAATTTTCTGATCCTCCTCCACTAAATCTTCCAAGTCTTGGAAGACACTGGCAAGGGGCTGTTGGTCGAAATTGTGGGGCCAGATGAGTTCACAGCCACGACGAAGGGCACGTAGGATGGTATAACTCAAAGGCTCACGTTGTGCAGTAGCGACTGCGCGGAGTAATCCGCTTTCGGGAAGTTGATCAATAACACTGTTGATTAATGGATGGTGTGGACCTAAATATTGTTCCAAGATAGCTTGTGCATTGTGCCGAAGTGGATCAGCCTTAGGAGCAATCAGTGCAGATAGAAAGTGTGCGAATGCAGATTTACCAGTTCCGTAAACACCAGTAATTGTCCAGGCGCGTACGGTGTTTTCAGTAATTAAGGCATGGAGGATATGCTTACTGGTATCCAATGCCCATGATGTTGGGATATAACCAAGAACACTTTCGGTAAGTGAAAGATCGCGTTCAAGGTTAATTGAGCGGTTGTATCTTCGCTTTAAGGAAATAACGTCAGAGAGTTTTTGTTCCATGCTTCTACTTCTTGCTAATCATGTTGATAATATTGATTTAAAAGTGATTCGGCCAGGACTGTGGGATGCTGAGTAAAAGCTAGCTGAATAATGCCAGCAGTGTTTGAAAGCGAGAGGCGCTGATCTGATTGTGTAACCTGCTCAATAGCATCTATAAGTGCGCTTTCTGTTAGTTTGAAAACTGTACCTGGACTACCTTCTTCATACATCAGACGAGGAATCGAAATTGTGCGCTCACCTTTGCCAACATTCTTCGCGAACTCCAGACAGGCAACTACAATGATCTCGGGAGGAAGAGTATTTTTATAGCCTACGTGAAATGAATAATGTTTGCCATCACTCTCAAGTTGGATCAATCCCAGAGTGGTAAATGGGCTATCGAGCATCTCTTCCATGGCATTAGAACGTGACTTGAGGCCAACATACATATGTAAAAGACAAAGAATATCTTTTTGGAGCGAAGATTCTGCCACATTTTGCTTGGGAAACTGCTGACGGATATATTCTTCCAATGCATTGTAGAGGCTATCGACCGAGAACTCTGCCCGTTTAAAACACGCGAACGCAAAATACCAGGTTGTTGCTATGCAGGGTGGCTTGAGCAAATACCAATGGAGCAACCAGAGAGATGCTGGATCTTCAATATAAGGGTCCCAGCCATCATCGGCCAGCAAACGAGCTCCAAAAGAAGTTGCGACAATCTCCTTGGTTCGTGCATTCTTCTCCTGGGTTTCAGCCAATACCTTGAAAGCCGAACACCAGTAGCGAATGGAACGCACCATATTTTTACCAACCCCAAGAATGGTGGTTGCATCCTCTTTCAAAAAGACATTGCTATTTTGCCGAGAACGATCAAATCCTTTCTTTATCCAACCAAAGCGAGGGTGAAAGGTTTCATGACGAGCAAAGGCTGCTTGCGGGTGTTGTATTGTTAATGAGGTCAGATCAAGCTCACGCTGCTGAGGATCATTTAAAGATGATTGACTAGGAATGAAATTCTGAAGGTCAGCAGACACGCTTTTCTCCTTCTATAAGTAATTAACATGCATAATTCAAATTTTTGCCTATGGCATTAAAGAGATGCATATAATTTGGCGAAAAGGAAGAGGAGATGAAATCTATTGATAGAAAGTCAGTAGATGTTTCTCCTTTGAAACCGGACCACGTTTGTTATGCAACGTTAAAATAAGTTATAAAGGCACAAATGTCAATATGGTAAAAGTACTAACGAGGCCAATATAATCGTATATTCTCTGAAGCATATTTTATGATGTATTGAAGGTGCGGATTAATAAGTATAAAAATAGTAAATTAATGGAAATATAGCGTTTCTTTTTTAATAAATTAGTGACCATGCAGTAAAACTTAAAAAAAGGCAAAATTGATATCGTAAAAAATTTTCTGGGAAAACTGCCACTAAGCATTTCAAAGAGGTTTTGGTCGAGTACTTAGGCAAATGGACGAATAGCTAAGGAATCTCCCTCTTGGCTGTTCGTCCATCTATCAGAACACTCTCTTACGGAGAGATGTATGGTGTGTGGTACCATATCGACGAGAAGTCGTGCTAAAAGGTCAGGATCATCGCGGATTAAGTGCACTCGATACCCAGGCAATTATTGAATATCTGGTTCTGTCAGTTTGCCTTGATACACTTGGGGTGATAGGTCCACCTCTGTCTGATATCCAGTTCTCATGTCAACCCTGGTATGGTCAAGACCCTATCAATCATGGAGACCTTCCGATGCAGAAAACTGACCTGACTATGATTCTTTCTCAGTTTGTGAATGGTGCCAACTGTGACGGTTCGTCTGCGGACTGTGTGAAAACCCTCGGCAGTGAGTTGTTCGGTAATCCCCCTGTCTGGTTAACTCGTCAACCTGAGTCATCGGCTCCATGCAATGGTTTGCATTTATTTGTCGATGGATCGGAGGGATCACTTGCGCCACAGAAAAGTGCCCACTGATCCAGATAATCTTGATTTCGATGAATTCAGCAGCAAGCTGAGTGGCAATGACGCGGCTGATGAGTGCGTGCAGCAAGCGTTTCTCGTGTTCATTGCTGATTTTCTGCTGGCCCACAGGGCTAGCAGAGCTGGGCCAATCTGCTCAAGAGCCTTTCGCAACTCGAGAGAAAGCGTCGGGAAGACAGGACGATGCTTAAAGTGCTCCGCCTTTTTCTCAGCCTGACGCTTGGGCACCAACTTTTCTTCCCATCGTCGTTCCAGTTCAGCTGTGACCAGGCGGTTGTCAGGGTCAACTGTCATACACCTGCGCCAGGCTAGATGGGCCTCATACGTGGCACGTGTGGCCTGATCGCGGTGGTACTGCTAACTGTTCTCTTCCCAGGCTCGCCTTGCCAACAAGGCTTGAAGGGCATCCATTTGGCCGGGCGCAGGGAGTCGAAGAACGCGTTGACCATCACATCCTCAATGGCGAGCCATCTAGGAACATACACGTGGCACCAGCGTAAAGGCGTTTAAACTCATCACAGAGATAGCGGATATGGCGCTTGTAGGTCATACGCATGCGATACCTACACCTGGCCACAGCACATCAGTCCTTGCTGCAACGCTTCGCCTTCGAGTGGGGCTCCAGGTATCCCTCGAACGGCAGTTTGTTTAGCGTGGGCCTCCGCGCATTTTCGGCGAGCTGTGCTTGATTGCGGTGATATTGCTCCCAAGTGATGTAGGCAGGATAGGCTCCCTATTGAATGGTGACCTATTCTTCCATGGGTCTACGAACCGCTCATGAGCCACGGTGACCCGGTTTGTAGGTCGATGTTCGTCGACAAACGCTCCCGCATACAGTGGGTTGTGCAGGATTTCGATCAGCATTGAGTTGGCTGGTTCTTTCCAGTGAAGTTCTCTCTTGAGCAACCTGCTGGTTGGGTGACATGGTAGCAAGATTTGGCGCGCTTTCAGGGCGTGGAGCGTTCTCATTGCACTGCCCAAATCCCCAAATGTGAGGAACAGCCTACTTCACTCAAAAGCTATTGTTGGGTAAATGCTACATCGATATAAAGTGGCTTATATTCTGGGTCCATTATTGTGAGCTGGTTACGTACTAGTTGTCGTAATGAGGCTGCTGGGCGTAGACAGTAGTTTACTAATTCCTCCTGACTTGGCTTTAAATCAGGAAAAAGTAGTTTTAAATAACCGGTGGCTAAGCGGATGATAGCATTACGATCACGAATGTCATTTGTTCCTGTAATTTGTCCATAGGCCTTAATATGATCTTCATAACCAGCAGTGCGACGTAAGGAATGAAGGACATCTCCAAAGAAATCTGCCTTAAAACCTATATGAGTCGATATCGATTCTGCTTCAATCCTAGGTAGCTTCCATCCAGGTAATATCCCATGAATGCGATCAATAAAGGCCGTCTCTCGTAAGAATTCGGGTAGGTCTAAGAATAGGTTTTCAAAACGCGGATTTCCATCAGCTGCCAATGGTATATTTGCGATCATGACAATACCAGATGTCGCTGTATTTTGTTGTTTCCCACCTCGTGAAAAACTCCCAGACTCCAAGTAGTCTTTAAGCACGCCAATGACCTCATTTGGATTATCAAAAGAGAGAGACTGAGCTTCATCAAAAACCACGACATCAAACCTTGTGAGTAGTCCCGATTGATTTGTTGCATTATTGTGGAATAAAACTGCAGCAGTAACTTTTCCTCCAGAGATCAGACGTACGTGGCGGGATAGATTGAGGTAAACAAAGGATTTCCCTGTGCCTTTGGGGGCTAATTCTATTAAATTGACACGCTCTTGAACAATTGGGACGAGGCGCGCAAGGAGGAGCATCATCTGTTCAGGAGTATAGAATGCGGGGTTGTACCCCATACTACTTACAAGCAGATCTCTCCATTCTTCTAATGTGAAATATTTGCGTTGCTCGCAAAAGAGCTCCATATCAATCGTTGCTGCTTGCATGGGTCGAAAGTCAACCATACGTATCTGCCCAAACGTATGTTCTCTTTCATCGGGTGATTGATATTCTAGGCGGCCAACACCCCATACACCACCATTTAGTAGAAGAGGATAAAGTTCTACAATATATGGTTCGATAGTTGCCTTGTTCTCATCCAAGCAAGGAATTTTTAAGATATATTCATTTGTACGAAGGTTAACCTCAACACTGTAGGTATCCAGGATGAGAAGCGTCCCACCGTTTTTTAGTTTAGATTTTAATTGTTCTTTCTGATCTTTTGATGGTAAATGCTTATTGACAAAATCTCTCATGTTTTGCCGGGCTGCTGCATCGATTTGTCCATCGGTTAAATAGCGTGAGACAATCCACTCGCTTACATACATAGGAACACTTGTGGTTCCTATGCTTGCTTTACGGACGAGTCCTTTATTTACACATACTTCACCATAATATTGAAGTGCTTTTTCTTCAAAATGTAGCATCATTATAATTCCTCAAACATATCATCTAACGTGTTGGCATATAAGCGTCGCACTTGTATGTTTACAGATCCTTCAATACTTGTATGTTGACCGCCCCTTTCATATGAGAGAAACCATTTGATATATTGGTCAGATTGATTACTTGTCGTTTGTACTTGGATAGGAATCAATATAGTGGAGTTAGCGCCTATTCTCGTTGGTTTCATGGGCACTAGTACGTTATCTATGGAGAATTGTATGATTTTGAGTGGGAAATTATTTGGGTTTTTGATTATCGTTTCCAGCTTGCTAATCGTACCTGTCCGGAGGCTTCCCTCTATTTGTAGGATAGGTGCGATCAGTTCCTCTAATGACGGTTGTAGTTCAAGATTTGCTACTACTACTTCTTCAGGCGTTGCTCCTCCATGTGTCCATCCAGTAGGTCGTCTCTCCACAGCACTATAGCCTTTGGGAATCAAGAATTGTTTTGATAAATTAAACACGTCTTTTTGCAAAAAATACCAATTAGTTGAAATACTGCGTAAGTCACTTTCATTTGGCATATTGTTTGTTGCACAAACACGTGTTCGCTGAAACGGTTTTACCTTGTTTATGGTCGAGATTTCCTCTACACTGCTATCGTCATCTAACATGTAAGCAAATTGTGGGATTTTCAGCACGGTCGCCTTTTCTGGCAACAGGGTGCTGCCATGATCACTACTGATAAATGCTCGTGGGTGTAAGCCTTGTTCCATACTCCGTGCGAATCCTTCTTTGATGAGTCGCGCAATGAGTTGGAGGTGCCCGTCGATGCTTTCATCATCTGTGAAGCCTTGTAGTGTATGGCTGTGATGGTCAAGCGCATTATAAAGTAGGGTATAGAGTCCTGGAGCTAAATCAGTAGCATACGCCTGCTCTAGATCATTCGCTTGCGTAAACACTTGTATATTTGTGACTTCTTTGGCGAGACGATTTTTAATAATGTGTGCTGGAGGCTGGTTCATCGTCGATGCATCAAGATAGCCATTTATCAAGGCATTCTTAGATATTGAAGTAATTGTTGGTAGAGCTGATATTGCCGGTTGAATGTGAATACTGTTTATTTCTCTTTCTATACAAAAATCAGCTAATTTTTTACCTTGCCACCATGTTAACCCGTCAACGATAAACCAGAGAACAATATCGACTTTATGGGACTTGAAGGACTCTTTAATTTCGTTTAGTTGATGTGGAGAAAAAGGTGCCTGGGAATTTTGGGACAATTGGGAATAGTTCTTTATTAACCATTCCTCGAACTGGTACGCTAGTTTCATTTGTTTCTCACGAGAACGTTTTGTACGGAGTATCCACATGAAATAAGGCATGTAGTCATCTGCGACCCAATCTAGCCATTGTTCTGCTGACCATGTCTCGACGGGATCATTAGGAATCAGAGGTGTGGCAATTTTTCCCAGCTTTTCTATAACGTCTTTCGTATGCGAGAGATGTGAGAAGCGTATTTTGATATTTTCTATAAGCGCATTCGTGAGTTGTTCAGTGTATTTTCTGGCTAATCTATCAATAGCGTCCAATTCAGCATTAGCCAAACCGGACATTGAGTTTACGATCTGCATTAAGTCTGGCTCTATATCTGTACTAATTTGAGCAGACCAAAAACGTTTAATTTGTATATTATGTTTCTTTAAGCACTCTATGCCGATATCTGTGTGCTGGCTGCAATCTTCTATAAAGGCTATATTTTTATTTTGATCAACGAGAGGGTTAGCAGGATAAGATCGTAACGCCCAACCGAGAAAAACTTCTTCTGCTGCCTCCTTGAGCGTATTATCAAGAAAAATTTGGTAGCGATTGTCTTGTTCTGCCCATTGTGCTATACGTAATTTGACCAGTGAGAGGAACATGCTTGGGATTGCTTTCCCTTTTAAAATATTTGCTGCCACATTAGCTAGATGCTGTTTATCTGAAGGTGATCCTTCCCAAATGGAATTTATTTTTTTCCCCAATATCCACCCGATAGGGTCGACAATGGATTTGTTGTACGATGGTTCTAGCGTATGTATCAAATCTTGTTGTGCTGTTTCTGGTAGTTCCCTTGGTGGCGGAAAACCAAATCTTTGTTCAAAATAAGAATCTAGCCGTATTTCTCTCCATTTAATTAATTGTGGGCTATAGTCGCGGAGATCTCTCAACCAATGCTCTAGGATTGGAAGTTGTACATATACCTCATGATCATTATCTACTTTGTCGAGTGCATGGCGTAGCCACTGTCGGAGGGGTACATAATCTTGTATTCTACTTGCAATGAAAGTATCCCTAGTCCGTTTTATCTGTTTGAGTTGGTGAAAGTCAGAGTAAATAGTGATCATCGAGGGTCATACTCCTCAACTAGCTTCGTCCACAGCAATCGTTGGTTTCTTGGTGTAAGATTGTCAATGATAGCTCGTATCGTCTGGAATGCATCTTCTATGGAATTCTCGTTAAATGTTTGCTGTATATTACTCGGATCTTTCTCAGTTTTGTTATTTGTGTTTTTTTGTGCCTGATAGTTATTGGGAGATGAGGTGACAGGTATGTTTATCTGCTTTTGCTCTGCACCTGGATCTTTTGCCTCTGGTATAGGCGACGAGGATACATAGGATGGTGCGTTATTAATAGTTGATGACTTTACTCTGACTATCTCGGGTTGAGAGGCTGCAATAGATTTTGTTAGGTTTGTTACTTGCCTCTCGTTTGCTCCAGAGTCTTTACCTGTTGATTGTCTTAGTTGTGTGGCTGCTTTGTGTTCGATGGTTTGTATCGCTTGCTCAAAACGCTCCAAAAAGAGCCTTCTCGTGTTAAGCGTTTGCCATTGGCTAATAGGATGTAATCCCCAATTGGCCGGCAAAGCATTAAAGAAGACCTGCTCAAAACTATAAGGGTTATCAAGTAAGTGCAGTAGCATGCGAGCATCTGATTTGTTTTCCATATCGATTGTTCGCACGGTTCCTACTTTTTCTTTTCGCCATTTGTTGGCGGCTTTAAAAACGTCTTGCTCAATTTCTGTTGGCTCTGCTAAGCCAAACCATTGGCTGAGTGACATTATAATTGACTGTCTCAGCCTCTTTGAAATTTGGAGAAGCTGGTGATAGGCACTTTTTAATAACAATAATGCTTGCTGAATAGTATTACTAGTCCACTCTGTGTAATTAGCAGATAATCCTATCTTGAGAGGCAAGGTTTCAAGTAAGGATGCTGCTCTTGATCTATCATCTGGTTGCAGTGCTATCTCTATTAAGGTTATAGCTATTTTGATAGTCTCTTCCGGTATGCCTGGTAATATGCTACTTAGCTCACTTAGAGAAGGAACTTGAGAGAGAATTGGAATAGCTTTTATTCTTTGATGTAGGAATGTAGCAACCTGATTGTGTAATGACTCTGTTTCTATATCTCTATAATTGGAAAATTCCGCGCTTGAAGTTAAAATGTCTTTTAAACCCATTAGAAACTCTTTTTGCTGTTGTGGTAAGGGTTTATAACTGATCAGGTAGTCTTTGGGACTATCTACCATTTTGATAATGACTTCTCCAGTAACGTCTATACGTTGGTCGTAATGACTTCTCCCTATGTGATTATTTTTTATTGTATAGACTTCAATATAGTCCCGATTCAATCGCAAAAAAGCGGCTAGAAAAAGTTGTATGACTGGTGCGTATAAACCATAGGGACGACATTTTAATTGCTCTACAATTTCTGACCAGCTAATTCCCTGCTTTTGTAATTGTCTATCTAAATATTGCCAGACTGCTTTGCTTTGGCTTCTGTCTGGCACACACACATCATAGATATTGTATCCGCCTTCGTGATCTTTATACTCTATCAGACCTAATTCCTCTGCACCGTTAGCCAAAATTGCCTCTGTAATAGATTTTCTACTTGTGCTTGCAGGCCGACGGAATGGGGCGCTTATCAATGAATCTAATGCCTCTTTCAATTTTGATGTGTTGCGGGGAGCCTTTGAAAGATGTTGCCTTGTGCTATGGGTTGGTGTGAGAGGAAACACTTTCTCCATTATTTTTGTTGCCAGTTCTTCAAGTTGTAATTGTGTTTGTACTGTAGTTGCTCTTCCTTGCTGATACCATTCAATTTCTGCATAATGGCCGAATCTCTGCAACTCATTATTGAAAGCGGAATAGTAGTCTGAACCTACCAAACCACTTTCTTTCAATAGTTCCTGGTAACTTGATTGACTATAATCAGAATCTTTGATTAGCTTCTCTACAGCTAATTTTCGCTTAAGGCGCTCAATAATATCAGTAGGTGAACGTAGTATCGCTATGACTAATTGATCGTACGTTTTTGTTAATTGTATGGCTAAAGTGCAGGCTTGCAGACGTTCTGCTTCTGTAGAGGCTGTAACATACCATAGTAGGCCATCTGTTTGTGGTAGGTCTTTGGGGAGGTTTGCAGGACTCGCTAAATCAGCTACGCTGACAAATTTGGCTATGAGCTTGCGCTCTGTACCGTGTTTCTTATTATAGCCTGTGGCTTCGATATCTGTTAATGGATGTCTTTCATTTAATAAGCTGAGGGGCAAAAACGGAATACTTTTTGCATATTGTTCGACTCTTCCTCGTAGCTCACTAGGATTCGCTTGCCCCTGTTTCACTAATTGGTAATATCCTGCTTGATTGGGATAAGCGATGCCGGCTTGTTCTAGTTGTTTGAGAGCAGTATTAAATTCCGTCAATTGTCTTGGAGAAAGACTTAGAGCCTGACGCAGTAGCTCCCAAGTAGTGCGCAAATTTGATGGAGCACTAGATGAATCGCTACTAGTAGTCATATCAAGCAGAATAAGAGTTCTTAACAACCGCCCTTCTAGCCCTGTATGTATTTGTTCTGGCGTTAGCTTTGAGCTGAACTGTTGATAGAGATAGAAGAGTTCAGTATTTTTCTCTTTCAAGCTACCTTCAAAGTACGCAAATAACTGATCCAAAGAGAGTAAGTTGAGCCGTCCGTCATCCGATCTTAAATGCGCTGTGTCTATAAAAGATTTAAGCCCACGGCTTTCATCCCACAAAAAGCTAAACATTGTGCGTTCGTTTTGCGCTAATCTATTGTTGAGGAGAGGTAAACAATAAGCTGTCAAGGGGTGGAGTGGAAAACATCCTTGTATAATTGTCTTCTTCATCCACTCTCGATCGTGTCTTTCCGAACGCTGTCCCCATAGGCTCATCGCCAAGGAAAGAAGCTCATCTTGCTGTTGCATATCTTTTTCAAAAAGCGATGCCGGAGAAACTTTTTTAACTATAGCGGCGCTAATAAGTTCCTCCATATATTGAGATCTTAAAGATATCTGGCCTTGGATAAAACGTCCGCCAGTGCGCTCTAGTGCAGTTTGTGACGAGAGCGTATTCGCTTGGTTCCCAGCACTAGAAAAGCCATGGAGGCTTACAACATAGAAGTGGATTTGGTTTTTTCCAGATCTAGAAGCTGTTTCAGCAAGATTATCTATAGCTTTAATATTTGGTGCGTTTGTTGATGGTTCGGCTAATTTTTGCAATAAATGCGTGAACTCGTCCGCGATTATAAATACCCCGCTGTATTTCCCGCTCTCTACCAGCTTTTTTGAAACGGCATTGAAGGCGTCATCAGGCCTTTCAATCACCGCAGTTGGATGAAAAGGCATCCCTATTATTTTGTTTGTTACTACTCTAAATATGTCTAGCGCACCATCAGCCTGCGGACCCATAAGATCATGTTTTAGTTGGCCTAATGTCATACCGTAATTTTCTTGTAACCATCTATCTACTCGTTCAACGTTATCTGGAAGTTCTCGTTCCCACTGCGCTATAAGATCAGTGGCTGCACGATAGTAGGTATCATCCATAATATCTGATAGCCCAATTTGAGCTAGAGCTTTTTCTAGGCCATCTAAAACAAAACTGCTAAAAGTGGTTGCTGTATCGGCTTGTAGTAGGACAAGGAGAAATGGAGGTTTATGCAATCGTGCATCCTGAATAGCTTTAGCTTTACTACTATTAAGGTTATGGAGTCGTTCAAAGAAAGGAGCTAGTAGTGGATCGTCTGATGAACGTGTAATATAGTTTGATATCATCAACATGAGATCTGATTTGCCTGTACCATAAGTGCCCATGAATAGTTTTGCACGGTTCTCAGAATTCATCTGTAAACTATCCCGTATTTTCATAAAAATATCAAGAGTGTCATGTGTAGGGATATAGCTTTCGACAAAGTGGCGGTTATACTCTTCGTTAAAGAAGTCTTTGGGAAGTTGTACAGATGGTTTAAATCCCCCTTGAATTTGCACTACATTGCGCATCATTTGAACCATGAGGTCACTCCTTGCTTTATCTCATAAATATGATTTTGATCCATCTCTAAAAATATTTTATTTAGCTGCTGGGCCGTTCGGGTGCGAGTTGTAATTACCACGCCAGTTGTTAAGCCTGGAGCACGACCTACAAGTTTGAAAAATTCTTCTTGTATATCCCATGTCCATAAACTCAACAGGGGCTCAATTTCATCGAAGACTATGAAGTCTGCAGTAGTTTTATTACACCAGCGATATAAATCATCTAAGAAGTTGTTAGGCCGGTATATTTCTTCTTGCCCAACTACACAGTCTAAGAACCCCTGGCCGAGAGTATAGTTAATGTATTTCCATCCATTGTTTTTGCATAGGGACTTACAGAGAAAAGATTTTCCACATCGTGGTTCTCCAACTATCCAAAGAATACGATATCGTGCCTGTACGTTGCATACGTTACGAATGCGAGTTGCTAGTTCCTTTTCGATATCTGTCATGTTCATAGTTGTTTGTAGTATTGTTCAAGCAGGCTACTTGCTTGGCGCTGCTGGAGACGATTTACTGGTTCGTGTTGTGTATCAGAAAAACTCAGGTATCCTAGTCCAGTTAGTTCTATAATAAAACGTCTTACTTGGCTTACATCAGCCAGACAAATTCGGCCGATGCTCTCTTCTTCGTTACAAAGCTGAGAGAAACGGAGGGTATTTGTATAATCATAGCGATGTTGCCACCAGTCGAAAAGCATATATCCAATAATAAGTGGTGATGGATAGTTGGGGCGACGAGCCACATAGGCTTTGTTTTGTCTTTCTAAAATATGCAGTTTTGCTAATGCATCTGGTTGAATATATGTGTATAGGGCCGCTGCAGGGTCTTTCGTGAGAGCGGAGCGGTTTTTCGCATCTGTTTTCATCAGGTTTTGAAAATAAGCTTGAAATTTATCGCTTGTAAAATCAGTATGAAAAGGTAAATAATGGTTAATTAGAATATACCAAGCATCGGATGCTTCATCTTGCTTCACAGATAAATAATAATGCAAAATCCATTGAGTCCCCAAATTGGAAAGTGTAGGGTCATAACGAGCTACAAGTTCACCAAATTGAGTTAATTGGTAGCTTTTCTTGGTCTGAGAAACATCATTAACCACGATTTTTGCTAATCCTGTATGACGAAGCCAGGCTGAAAATCCCTCTGCAACTGGTCTATTTACGCTCATCCCACGAGCCAATTCTTCTTGGCTCGCCGTTGGGGTGTTCTGGATGTAAATGAGAGCATCACTCAATCGGCGTAAGTCCAAGTTGAAGTTCTGAAAAAAACCCATAGTTTTTCCCATAAGTTAACTCCCTGTTAATAACAGTTCAGTTGATTGAGTTTAATCGTAAACCAAATGCTACAATAAAGCAGAAATAAGCCGAAACAATACATACTGATCTTTGTTGAGGGTACTTATAAAGAATCAAAAATTGTTTTGGCTTGGAGGATTCCCTACTAATGCTCTTGTGCATAGATACGGTTGAATGTATATGAGTTTATTTTATACCAAAATTGCTTGTTAAGCAATACCTAATCTTTATGTTTGATTAATTATAATTTAAGTTTAGGTGAATAGGACCTTTCATAAAGTTGTCATTATATGATGCGAGAGGAGGAAAGGAGAGCAAAGGCGATCAGGTTTGCGGCTGTTGAGTATGAAAAAAGTTGGATCACTACTGGCTGCCGGCTCAGTTGCATACGAAAGCGTTTCCCGATAATCGATGGCGGCTCAAAGGTGAAGTTCCACTCTATCGATTGAGCGAGCAGGTACGCCAGGAGATTGTGTTTGTGAGAACGGAGCGCTGGCTCAAGCGCGAGCTAGGTACCATAGGATGAGAAGGATAAAGCCATATTTAGTAATGTGCAAATATGGTTATCTTTCTACCCAGGGAAGCCTGAACACTGGTGAGGAGAGGAGATGAGAAGGCGATAGTGCAGGATTTGATGGTGCGCATCGATACGGATGCAAATTCTTTCTGTTGAAGGTGCATATTCGAGTCATTAGTTGGGCCAGAGAAGAGTAGCTTGAACAAAAGCGCCATCCAGGTTGTTATTATCTTGATGTTGTTCTAAAAGCTCAGAACTCATTTGGTATTTCATGGAGTGAAACGGTAAGATTGGTCTCGCCCCATGAAATGCGATTTCACGATTTGTTTTTCTTGACTCTAGTTGAACCGTTGCTGCTCCAATGGTGGTTGTCTGGTAAGGCTGTAGTACCCGGCTATCAGGTCGTTTTTTATTTCCCGTAACTGATACGGGGGAAAACCAGGAGGAAACGTTATTGTAGAATGCTGTATGCCTGTGGATCTCCATGCTCTTCGAGATAAGCGATCCATGAGGCTATGCAGATTTTGATCGAGTTCGACGAGGACAAGCCTATTCTCTCCATTGATGATTTTGCAAATGCCGGGTTCTTCGGGGATATGGGAGATCGCAGATGGGTTCAAAGTGGCTAGCTCACTCCATTCGAGTGACAGCCAGGTCTCTTCTTGTGGTAATCCTTGTGCTGGCAGTGCTGGATAACTTGGGCCCCATGCTGGATTTGTCTCTCCCTCTGGTAATCTCCCTCCACGGAAACCACTTCTTCCATTTCCAGACTTGACATAGAGAGGATGAAATCGTCCATGGTTGCATCGTGTGGATGAGCCAAACTCCAATCGGTAACGCCAAAGGACACTGCATTCAAAGGCTTCACGCTTTTCTGTGCTTAGCGTCGCTGGGACTGGTGCGACAGAACAGGCAAAGTCGAGCCCCTCTGCATCCCCCCATGCCCAGAGCGAGGGAGCTGCTGTGTGTGGATCATTAAACGGCATTTGCTCCGGATCGTCCAGTGTATTGCGAATTAATGCAGTCAGGCGCTCTCGCAAGTTCCGCCCAGTTTGCCCAATGTAAAAAAGTTCGTCTATGTCTATTGCTTTAATTCGATAGACACCTGGTCCTGTTGGGAGTGTATTGATATCTGAGCTTGTAAAGGGTATCCATGGCGTCCATTGTAATCCACACCAATTGAGAGAAAGAAAGTTCATAAAGCTTTTCCCCTATATTTCGCTTGTTTAAACTGAAATCTTAACGTAGATGATAGTGTCTGAAATTGCAGTACTTTACAAATGCTGTGAAGTTGGTTGAATAGCTATCCATTAAAGAATGGAACAGTGAGCGAGTAGGCCATAAAAAATGCTGGAGAGAGTCTTTTCTGCCAGCATTTTTTATGCTACTTCGATCTCGTATGAGTGTCCCAATGAAAGACTAGCTCACAGCGTTGTCATAACAATTTCCCAGCGAGACATACTCATGCTGATGCCGTATTCAGCTAACAGACCTTGATACTGCTGGTCCAAGGAGAAGGCTTAAGTAATAACAGAGGTTGATTGATGCTTGTGTATTGTACTGTACTACATGTGAGAGCAAAATGTCGAGCATAACTATTTATCACTCGATAAAATTTGGCATCACTAGTAAGGAATCAGAAGGACGAGTGCTAGAGAAGAGAGCTTTCTGAAATAGTATCGTTACATCTATAAGATTTTTCTTGCAAAAATGACAATATGAGCATAAAATAAGTACACCAGAGAAGATTATCTCGACAATTTGCTGCTAAATTCTGTTTATAATCATGCTCCATCTCCATAGAAATACCGAGGTACCATATGAGCTCTGAGTGGTTGACGACGATGAAGCCCACGTTTCAGACTGAATGGCTTGCCCTTCCACCTAAAATTGCCCATCAGATTCTGGAAAAAATCCATTATTTAACGCAAGATCCCCTGCCTGATGGCGATCTCAAAAAGCAGCTCACCCATAACAATCGGGATGTCTATCGCCTGGAGAGCGGCGATTATCGGATCATGTACACCTTGCAGCATCCATATATTAGCCTCCTTCATTTAGAGAAGCGGCAAGAGAAGACTTACAAAAAGGAGTATAAAAGCGAATACCTGGGAGGGTATAGTCCCGAAGAAACGTTTTCAGAGCGTGTTGATAAATATACACATGAGGGGGCAACCATTCCACCCTCGCAAGCTTTGCCCTCGCCCATCACTAAAAAACTGCTGGTAAACCTGCTCATCCCCGCGCAATACCATGCTGATTTGTTATCTATTGAGGATGAAGACAGTCTCCTGGATGCTTCCCATGTCCCCGATGACTATAAGCTCAAGGTCCACACCGCGCTCTTTGAAAAGCCTCTGAGCCAGGTCTTCGAGGAGGCCGATTACCTTCTGCCAGAGATCAATAGCCTGATGCGCTACAAAGAAGGCGACCTGCTGGCCTTCTTGCTCAAGCTCTCACCCGAGCAGGAGAAGTTCGTCACCTGGGGTCTTACCTCCGCTGGTCCAACGCTTCTGAAGGGTGGACCAGGTACTGGGAAAAGCGCGATTGCCCTGCACCGTGTCTATGCCCTGATCCGCGAGTTTCGCGAGCGCGGACACGACGACTTTCGTATCCTCTTCACAACCTATACCAACGCCCTGGTTCATTCTTCAGAGCAACTCCTGGAGCAGCTATTGGGAAAGGACATCAAGTTTGTCGAGGTAAGCACCACTGATCTTATCGCACGCGACATCCTCAAAGAGGCAGGTATTCAAACTGAAATTATTGATCAGCAAGAGCTCGACGATCTATTGCTCCAGGCTATGCAGGATGCCTCATATACTGGCTCAGTCGTGCAGCAAAAAGCGCAGCGCCAGTTCATCAAGGATGTAAACTTCGACTATCTCCTGCAAGAGATCAACCGTGTCATCGTCGCGAATCAGCTTGAATCCCTAGAACAGTACCTGGCAGCTCCACGACCGGGACGGCAGATGTCTCTCAGTGCCCTCCAGCGTCGCGCCGTCTGGTCTGTGCATGAGAAACTAGAGCAGTTGCTCGCGCGAGAACGGAAGATTACATGGCATCAACTGCGCACCCAGGCGGAGAAACTGGTAGCGCAACGCCAGATCACTCGGCAATATGAGGCTGTCATTGTCGACGAAGCGCAGGATCTCGATCCGAGCGCCCTTCGTCTCATGACGCAACTCTGCAAGACCCCCAGAGGACTCTTTATCACCGCAGACGCCAACCAGTCCATCTATGGCAGCCACTTCACCTGGTCTAGCATTCACAAAGATCTGCAATTCCGTGGCCGCACTGGCATTCTGCATGCCAACTATCGCTCGACGCGCGAGATTGGCGAGGCTGCACAATCCTACCTCCAGCAAGGCATTCTCGACAGCGATCCGGTTGAGCGAGAGTACATCTACAACGGCCCATTGCCCATCGTGCGCAATGTCAACAACGACCAGGAAGAGGCCCAACTCCTCGCGAGCTTCCTCACTGCCGCCAGGCGTACCTATCGCCTGGGTATCGGTTCCTGTGCCATTCTCTGCCCCAACGAGAAAGTCGGGCGCAGTCTCGCCGCCGCTCTTGAGCGCTATCAGATCGAGGCCGCGTTTATGAGTGGCCAGTACCTCGACCTGAAACGTCCTTGTGTCAAGATCCTCACCCTCAATTCAGCCAAGGGGCTTGAGTTTCCCATCGTGGCCCTGGCAGGCTTTCACAAAGTCAACAAATACATGCGCAAACCCAGCCAGTCCACGCCAGAAGAGCAGAACGAAGCCCTGGCCCTGGAACGCCGTCTCCTCTTCGTCGGTATGACTCGTGCCATGCGCGCTTTACTGCTCGCCGTTCCCACAACGTCCAAGTCTCCTTTGTTCGAGGGATTTGACACGCGCTACTGGAACGTAGAGCAGCAGACCTAACACAGATCGAAATTCTTGAGTTGCCCATACTCTACAGCACACTGAGACCTCACCTAATGCGGTCATCGTGATACTGAATTCATCCCTAAAAGAAGGAAGCAAGCAAAGATGCGGCTTACTAAAGTTGAACAACAGTATTTACAGCAACGGAAGCCGTTTGAGGGGTTGGTATGGAGGATCGACGATGATGGTATTCCTTGCTGTTGCGTAAAAGTACCTCATCAGATTTCTTTTGATAGATTTTCTTTGATGTTTGACTCTCTAGAGTTATCCTCTTCGAGAAAATCGGCCGTTCTTTACTACGGAGCAAGCAGCTACTACTACGATTTGGTTAAGACCAACTTGGTTCATGTATTTGATGTTGTTGAAGATGAGGGTAAACAAGTATTGCAAGGAATAGCCCAAAGCAAATGGATTGCTGTGTGTGGATACAGCGAAAAAGGGCTGGCGTTTTTGGGTCGTAAACAGATAGAACTCAAGCCAAAAATTCGCAGCAGTTTAGAAGCCATTGGACGAAATAGTAAGCCAGCGGCAAAAATGCAGCAGGTTGCTAAGGCACAAAATGTAGAGAACAAGCGAACAAAGTCAGAAACTCACCATGCATTTGCTCCTTTAAAACCAGGCGAGTTATTGAGCTTTCCAGTGATTGAGCGTTGTCGGTATCAACTGCAAAAAGAAATACATCAAGCGAGCAATCAGAATAATAGCATACAGAGGCAAGTCTTCTGGCGTTTGTTACTTCTTGCGGGCCTCGAGCAAGCCAGGTCGTTTAGTTTCTATACAGATGCGATCAATATGATTGAGCAGAAGCGTGTTACGCTTAAGCATAGCAATCGACCTGTGCTGACTCCAGAATTTCATGTTCCTCATCTCTGGTTTGGCTTTTTTCAGCCAATGAAAACGCTTGTTTGTCCGGATACAGCGGCTATTTTTCTGTTTTCTGCAAGTGATAGTTCGTTACGTGAGCACTCCTCAATGTTGCGAAGTGTATCAGATCAAGAATGGAAAAAGCTCTATGAGCAAGAACGGGACTTTATTTCATTAAATGTAGTGAATACCCAGGGGAAGATTGTTTGGTCAATGAATCTCCCCACGACAGTGGAAGAGGCCAGGAAGCACATTGATTACCCCTGGGTAGCTCCTGTATGGTTCCAGTGTTTTCAAGGTGGTGCATGTCAAATCCCAAAAAGTGAAGAAGTAACAGGGAGTCCTCCTTATTCATATCAGTTATGTAAACAATGTAGACAAGCCCAATTGTTTTTCTCTACCTGGCTTATGACGGCCTGGCAAGCATTGATGGGAGCTTACCGAGACGACGATCTTGACACCATTGGAAGTGAGCGAGTAGAACACTTTCAGATGGCGAGTCTATTTTTAAGGAACGGTAAAGCAGATAGGAATAATACAGTAGAGCATCGATATCAAATTATCATC
Source organism: Ktedonobacter racemifer DSM 44963 (assembly GCF_000178855.1). Classification (GTDB taxonomy): domain Bacteria; phylum Chloroflexota; class Ktedonobacteria; order Ktedonobacterales; family Ktedonobacteraceae; genus Ktedonobacter; species Ktedonobacter racemifer. The sequence continues at coordinate 2,054,867 of NZ_ADVG01000003.1, forward strand.
TACAAGGATATTTCAAGTGGATTAAATAGCCCCTGGCATTCGGTCTTGCACCCAACTGGTTCGTGGGTAGAGGCCTTGATGGCATTTGATCCAGAATCTTTAACCTGGCAAGAGAGATCAGTTATGCCACATTACCGAGTTTTGCGCTCGCTCCGTTACAAAGAACCCGGGACGAAGATTCCCGTACGTGGTCATAAAAGAAATACTCCAATGCGTGCTGATCGTCTAGATATGCCTAGGGATACAAGAGTGAGAGCCAGGCAGTTTGATTATGAGGATGAAGAGTAAAACACTCAACGCATGTTCGGAGTACCTGAAAGGACTATGAGGTTCTCCAATAGGAGGCGAATGCTGTTATAAAAGGGCGTATGGTTTATAATAGTATTCATCTGGATTTTGCTATTATTAAATGAAAGTGGCTTGGGAAATGACAAATCATATCTCTGCTCGTGTAGCCTGGCATATGGATGGTTGGAATGGACGCATCTGCAGCAATCCGGCGGCTAATACCTATTGCATTGGTCAATACTCCTATCCAGGAACGAAAATTGGCGAAGAACGCAATCTTGAGTGGGAGCAGGAGAATCGTGGCCAGTGTTGTTCTGAATTAAGTAAAGTTCCTCCCTGTATCTACAGTATCAATGCATTTGGAAGCAAGACATTAACGGCTGAAGCCGATCCTCCCGCCTTTTTTGGCAAGCCGCTCCCTCCTAAACGCAAATGGGAACTTCCCCCTTCTACCATCTGTATTTGGCCGTATGAAGAGATGTATTATCGAGATGGCATTAAAAAAGCAAATGGGAACTTTGATTATGATAAACGGCGCGAATATGCTGATCAGTATTTTAGCCAGATCGAGAAGGATCGCAGCCTGATCTTCTACTATGCGAACTATAGCAACCCTTTCAGCGAGGATGATGCACAGGCGTATGTGATCGTGGGGGTATCGCGCGTTAAACGGGTGGGCCAGATGTTGTTTTATGAAAATTGTACGCAAGAGACGAAGGAGCGGTTTGGAGGAGGATTCATCTGGCAGCGCAACATTACTTCCCATTACCCTGATGAAGGCTTTCGTATCCCATACCACCTTTATTTAGACAAACCAGACGTCCTGGAGAAAATTCTTTTTGTTCCTGACAACCAGCGCAAGTTTAAGTATGCAACCCGCATAATGACCGACGATGACGCATTGGCATTGATTGAGTACTTTATCGAAGTAGCGGCATACCTCAAAGAGTTGGGTGATACGAGCGATAACTGGTCATTGCGTCTAAGCTGGTTACATTCGCTTGTGGGAGAGCTTTGGCGAAGCCGCGGACTGTATCCTGGCCTGGCAAAGGTTTTTGATTTCCTCGACTTCAAAGAAGCTGTGCCGCTTATTAAAGGCTACACACAGCGGGGCGAAGAAAAAGCTGTCAAATCCACCCTTTTCCAGTACCTGGACGGTGAAATTGATGCAGTTCCTGACCTGTCAATTTCGGCGGATAGGCAGCGAAAGCTTAAGCGCCAATGGCAGTTGCAATCAGATGAGCAAAAGCACCTGTTGCGTGACCTCTTGCCACGCTTCGATCTATCGGTTGATCAATTGCGTCGCCTCCTGGCGGATGACGCACAGCGCGGGTCATACGGTTTCCAGGGGTCACTACATGAGATTGCTGAAAATCCTTATGTCATTAGCGAGCAGTATGTTGGTGACGACGCAGACGATATCATTCCTTTTAGTAAAATTGATCACGGGGTCTTTCCTTCTCCGGAATTGGGAGGAGAGTTTCTGGCCGAAACCAATGATTGGCGTCGCTTGCGTGCTTTGTGCGTTGAGTACTTGAAGCGAGAGCAAAAGCACGTCTTCTCTCCTACCAGCATCGTCCTTGATCAAATCAACCGAAGATTGAGCTTTATGCCTGAATGGAAGAGACACCAATATACCCTCCAGTATTTTAAAGTTGACCAGAATGAATTGTCTCACGCACTTACTCAGCGCCAAATTGGGAACGAGCATTACTTGTACTTGAAATATGTGCATGAAGATGAGCGCCTTATAGAAAGGCAATTACGCCTGCTTGCTCAACGTCCCAGCATTACATTCAAAGTGCCGATGACTGAGCAGCACTGGTTCAATTTTTTATCGCACTCAGATAGCCCGCTGCAAGAACAAAATCCTGATGAATACCGAAACGCTATCCATGGACAAGTCGAGGTCTGTCAGAAAATATTTCCCCGCTCCCTCAGTGTGCTCTCAGGTGCGGCTGGTACGGGAAAAACGACAGTCATTAAGGCGCTTATTCAAGCAATTAAGCGAACTGAGGGCGAGGGCGCTTCATTTCAGTTATTGGCCCCGACGGGTAAAGCCGCAGATCGATTGAGGGAGGCGACTGGCCAATCTGCTGCGACAATCCATTCGTTTCTTGCTCGTCGCAACTGGATTAATACAGAGAATATGACCTATCGGCGGACTGGGGGAAGAAGAGAAGAGGGGATCGCGACCTTTATCATTGATGAGGCTTCTATGCTGGATCTCGATTTGATTGCTGCGCTTTTCCGGGCGATCAAATGGGAAACAGTAAAGCGTTTGATTTTTGTCGGTGATCCTAATCAGCTGCCTCCAATAGGTCGTGGCCGTGTTTTTGCCGATATCATCGATTGGTTGCATGAGTCTATGGCTGAGGGTGTCGGCGTACTAACGACAAACATACGGCAGATGGAAGGGCGCCTAAAGGGGGAAGGCGAGAGCATACTAAAATTAGCTTCGCTGTACACACGCTCCAATCAGGTAGATGAGAAAGATGAAGTTATTCACTCCTTCTCGGAAAGCTTTTTGCCAGAGGACTTCCTGCTTAGTCTTCAGGAGGGTGGGGATATTGATAAAGATTTGCGCGTCCTCTATTGGCAAAATCCCGAGGATCTCGTGCAAAAGCTCACCTCAACGATTGTCGCTGATATGGAGCAGGATACTGGAGAGAGTTTTAATCCAGAGCAACCATATAAATTATGGAACAAGGCTTTTGGGCAACGAGCTGAGTATCAGCAGGTGATCTCTCCCTATAGAGGGGAACAGTTTGGGACTGTCTATCTAAATGAGATATTGCAGCAATTTTCTCACAATCATGGTTTAAATAAGAAGCTTGCTCACGTTGCGCTTTTTGATAAAGTGATGCAGATTGTTAACAGTTCAAAAGCCAGACCAATGTGGGCATATAACGCAACGGCTAAAAAATCTGAGCAGGTAGAGGTTTTTAACGGAGAACTGGGGTTTGTAAAGCCCCATGGTTATGATACAGGCGAATACTGGAAGCCGTATTTTTACCTTAAGAGGTTTCAGGTTATCTTCAGTCGCAAGTCTCATTTGTGGGTGGAGTATCCTAAAAAGGAAATTGTAGAGGATAATTTAGAGCTGGCTTATGCTATTTCAGTGCATAAATCTCAAGGCAGCGAGTTTGAGCGGGTATACTTTATCCTTCCTAAGGAGAAAACAACCTTGCTCTCTCGTGAGCTGTTTTATACTGGCGTGACGCGAGCTCGACGGCATTGCACTTTGCTTGTTCAAGGTGATATCTCACCGCTTTTGCGTATGCGTCGTCCGGAGAAATCACACCTGGTAAATATCGATGCTTCGCTTTTCGATTTCCACCCGCTGCCGTTGGAAATGCATACGATACGTGATTGGAAGCAGGAATGGAGGTATCATAAAACGTTGGCTGATATCTTTGTGCGCTCGAAATCCGAGGTGATCATCGCCAACATGTTAACGGAGCGTGAGATACCATTTCAATATGAAGTTCCTCTGTTTGCCGAGGATGGAACATTCTACTTGCCTGATTTTACGATTACCTGGAATGGGAAGCAGTGGTACTGGGAACATCTAGGCCGGTTAGATAATGCTGCTTATCGAGCACATTGGAAGAAGAAGAATGACTGGTACCGCAAAAACTTTCCGCACCAGTTGATTATTACAGAAGAGTCGGAAGATCTCAGCGGCGACGCCGATATGCTCATTCGTGAATACTTTTCGTAGGTTCGTTTGAATAGTTTATCTTTTTACAGTTTTTGATATGACACTTTTGCCCTTTCTGAGCCAGCCCTAAATGATTAGTCTTGGTCTGGCTCACAGTGATTGTATTACACTTCAAACATTGAGCACATCACTAAATCTTTGCAGAATATATAGCGATGTGCTCATATAAGGTTGACCTGGCTAAAAAGTTAGCTGATTGGTGATTTTTGGCAACCCTGATCACTTCCAGCGTTTCTGTACTTGTCCTTAAGTAGTTTTTACTTCTCCTATCAAAATAGGAGGGAGAGGGTTAACTGATGTTGTTTATATTGGCTAACCCTAAGCGACATTCTTTGCTTGGACATGTAAAGAAAAGCGGGATGTCAGCATTGTTAGCAATAGTTTGGAAGGTCGGAAACTCTCGTAGAAGAAACCCAAATTTAGGATATATATCCAGGTCGGGTTTATCCACGGCATTTTGCATATGAGCACAATTACAATGATGTACAACTAAGCCGTTTCTTGCTAGGCGTAAGCTTGCTATTAACGCATTTGGTAGCTTACAATGCTGCTGGAAATCGGCGGGGTTGTTTAGACGATAACTTGCCAGTGCCCTGAGGTTTTCAATTTGAAATGCCATGAAAGCGCCTCCCTGTATAACTATCTCAAACGTTAATAGCTGAAGATTACACTAAAGCGATACATCAAGCTGCTCATGTGAGAGCACAATAAGATGGTTACGTGCACGGGAACTTCCAATATAGAGCAAGGTTTCTATGTTTGGGGCATAGTCGGGTTCCAATTCGACCAAGATGACGACAGGACTTTCCAGACCTTTATACTGGTGAATAGTTGTGTAGAATATTTCGCCGCTAGCCCAGGTAGGAGTTGAAACCAGGCGAAAATTCCCCAGCATCCCCATATGTGTCAGTGCTGAATGTTGTGGGGCTCGTGGAGTGAGGATGACGATATCCTCGGCAGCAACCTGCTCTTCTTGGACGAGATGATGGATTGTACGTCGAAGCAATTTCTTTAGTTGATCATTACCCGAGTAGCGTTCGATGACGACTTCCCGACCCTGTGGGGTATCAGAGGTAATGAGACTGTCTGCATCGTAGAATTGGAGCGCAAAGTTGTGGATGTGGCGCGTATTGCGACAGTTTTTCGAGAGAGGGAATGGGGCCTGTTGTAGCGGAAGGTAGCGTTGATCCTCTTGATAAAGCTTCTGGTTATTGTCATAGAAAATATAGAAAATGCCGTTATCAGGATCATGGAGCAGGTATTGGAGTGCGAGTTCCCACTCCTCGCGAAAATCCTGCCCTTCATCGATAACGATCGCGTCAACGCGCCAATCTACACGATCTATTGCCTCAAAAAGCAATGAGGGTAGCGTGGTATTGTAGTAATCCTGTGAAGGCGATTGCAGCGCTTTTTCATTGAGTAAGCCAGCCTCTTTGGCGAGGTGACTGCAAAGGCCGTGAAAGTGGTGGACATGGATATTGGGATAGTCATTGACACTCTCACGTAAATAAGCTGCCAGGTTGTAGTTATAGCAGGTGAGAAGGACAGAGAAGCCTTGTTGATGCAGTTTTTTTGCTTTCTCAACTGCCATGAGTGTCTTCCCTGATCCAGCGCATCCGCTAATGGCAACACGTCGATGGTGGCGTAGGAAATCCAGGAGTTGAAACTGTTCCTGCGTCAAGCGTAGAAACTCCTCTTCCTCATCTTCAAACTCGGAACTGAGTAGCGGTTTTAGGTAAAGAGAAGGGCTCAGCACATTTTTTACTTCTCTGGCGCCAAACTGGCCTGGAGTGCCACTATCCTGATTCTGCCCACTCCAGTAGTGGAAAACGTCATGTAGCCATGCTTCAAGGTTTCTGGTCTGCCCTTTATCTAGAATAATTGTGCGAGGGGCGTCGGGTCGCAGCATATGATGGGATTGGCTGATATCGACGTCTGGAAAGGCGACCGCGTGCCCAATATTAATCCGATGGGAAGACCAGTATGGCTGTTCCTTCAGAACCTGAAGTAGGTGGTATTTGCTGGTTTTTGCTTGCTCGAAGGGGTCATGGATCACGTATTCATTGCTAAACCATTGCCCTGATTCCCCTACATAGCGAATATGGCCGCCTTTGACTTCGAGCACAAGCAGCCCGATGTCGGGATGCAGAAGGACAAAGTCTGCCTCTCCATCCCGTGCGCCATATTTGACGTTGCGTGCCTGCCAGGGAACACTGTGGAATACCAGCCAATCATCAGAGAGTTGGGTACGAAAGAGCTCATAGAGCCTTCGCTCAGCTGGACTTTTCGTGTCAGACCGCATTGGAGATGGAATCATATGCGCCATTCGTCGTGTCCTTTCTATTTCCCCGCGCTTGTGAGTAATTGAGTCAGGAAGGTAAGTGCTTCCCCTCGCTTTAACTCATCGTGATACGCCTGGTTCCGGTAGTTGCGCAGGCATTCATAGCAGCTGGTTTCTGGCCCACAGCAGGCATGTTCGACCCGCGCCAGTGAAGCTTTGAAAACGGCTTCAATCTCTTCATCAATGCGTTTGACGTGACCTGCGCCACCAGGCACATTATCGAAGAGCATAAGAGAGGCAGGATTGTCTTTAGTTGGGAAATAGAGCGTTCCATCCAGATCGTCACGGCGGATGTTGAGAGCCTGAGATGCTCCCTCGAGCAATGTGTAGAGGAGTGAGCGCCAGAGCGTCTTTTCGTTTGAGCGAGCCAGGTAGCCATGAAAACGGATCTCAACGACATCTGTCATAAACTCATGGCCTAAGTGATGGGTGTGGATGAGACCTCCACATACTTTTCCTGTACGCGGGTTGTAATGTTCTCTCGATCTTCCTGGCTTGCGAGCCCGTACCGCAGAAATGACGGGAGGAGCCTTTTCCGCGAAACCACACTCCTGGCAAATACGGAAGCCACGGCGTTCTGGCCCCTCATTGACCAGGGCAAGTTTGCCAAAGCGCGAGTAATAGGTTGAAACCTGCACATCTGCGCTTGAGAGTGCTTCGACAACTTCGTAGGTAGGCTGTGTCGAGCCGTTATCTACGGTTGTGTATTCGGTGAAATAGATGCGCGAACTATAGAGCCGTTGTGGACGTGCCTCACCTGTTGAACGCGTTGAATTGCGAGCCGCGACAAAACCGAACTCTGGCCTGACGAACGTCCTGGGTGGATTTTTAAAGGGATTGCCACAAGAGCAAACATTCCCCAGGCTGACATGCTCATCCATCTTCACTTGTAAGAAGCGGTTGCATGCGGGGCAGATGGCATACTGGTACGCGGGCCAGGTGCGCCCAGGCATTTTATAGAGCCCACCGCCGACCCAGATGTGCTTGGCGGCGACCACTTCGGCTCCTGGAGCATATTCGGAGAGTGCGATACGTAGGTCGCGTTCAAGTTGCACCACTCGAGCCGTATCATCGGCAATATGATCAGTTTTTAGCGCAACGATATCGGTGGGGAAGCCATATTTTGGCAAAAGATTGCGTGAAGCCATAAAGCCAAGAAGTGAGCGGCCACGAATTGTGCGAATCATCTGCTGGTAGTTCCGGGCCTCTCTAAAATCGCGCTTTTGGGAAGCCTCATCCATCCAAAGGTTATATTCATCGAGATCATAGGTAATTTCAGTGTGGACGCGTTGGAGCAGGTCAAGCAATCCATCCTCATCAGGTGTATGAAACCAGCCCCAGGTGTCCATATGGACCAAGTCGTGCATCTCGGCGGGGACGATACGTCGCAGCGCTTCTTGTACATGTTGCGGGTAGGCTTGTGCGTAGACCTGAAGCAAGTCAGTACCGTTTTTTATATTGTTTTCTTCTGGCTGGAAAAATGCTCCGACTGTGTTAAAGGTACGCTGTTCGCTATCGTGTATAAACCGGAAGAATGCCGCCAGGAGCACAGCCTGCATATGACGACGAATGATCTTTTCATTGGCGAGCACGATCCGTGGCGGGCTGATATGGCCGGCAACAATGCGCTCCGGATGGCTGTAGTGAGTAAGATCATGTGAGCGGCGCTGAGCATAGGTCAGTATGAAGGCTGCCGAATCGGTTCGACGGCCAGCCCGACCAGCGCGCTGTACATAGTTTGCTGTTGTTGGCGGGACATTGCGCATCAGGACTGCTTGTAGTTCGCCAACATCTACACCCAACTCAAATGTCGTTGAGCAACTGAGGACATTGACCTCACCATTGATGAAGCGTTCTTGGATCTTACCAGCTTCATCACTGGTCCACTGTGCCGTATGTTCCAGGGCAGAAAGGGGAAGAGGCTGCATATTGAGATAGAGGACGCTGCGGTAATGGTCCTCCTCGGCGTGTATTTGCTCGGCCTGGTAGGTTTCTAGTGTTCCCCGACAGCCAAGTGTCGGGCAGATGCCCTTGAGCGAACTCGCTGTGATCGTGCGGCAGACATTGCAACGATAGACTGTCTGATCGTGAATGAGTGGCACTAACTCCCAGAATTCATGATTGAGACGATATACGACGCCGCTTTTAGGGTGCCTACTACTCAGGATATAATCGCGCCAGATGAGAGAGCGTGGTTCAACAAACTGGAGCCAGATCTCCTTGAGGAGTTTTATCCCTTCCTGTCTACGCTGTTCTGGAGAAAGCTCAGGCGCACATCTGACGAGGATGCGCTCAAGAATATCGAGGCGACGATTGGTACGCTGAACAGGGATCCAACTCAAGATCCTATTTTTGCTGTCGGATTGTTCGCCACGGACATAGAATTCACTACTGCGCGGAGCGAAGTGCTCGCTGGAAGGGTCAACATCTTCCAGATACGTAGTGACACTCTGCTGACGGAGTGTGTCTAACAGGAGTGTATATAAGAGCCAGGCTTCGTCATTGGAAAGATTCCAAGGGGCGGTCTGTAAGCTGATTGGTGCCTTCCAACGGTCCGGGCGAACCAAGCGGAACTGCAATAAGCCAACACCCTCTAAACTCAGACGACGGTCAAGGGCAATGAGTTCTTGCATCAGCCAGGTTTTGACGAGGAGTTGACGCTCATTGCGGCCCTGGCGACTGGTAAACATACCAGCCTGATCAGCCTCTTTCAGAACATATTTGACCATATCTTGCAGACGAAGTGCTTCTTCATCAGGGTGATGGTGCGCGAGAAGCGCCTTAAAGATGAGGCGACGATGCAGTACCTGGTTGTATGTTCTCTCAAGGTAGGGCGCAAAGAAAGCAGCATCCTGTCGACTGTCAGAGAAAACAAGAAGTTTACGGCCTTCTCCTGGAAGGTCAACTGCATCGGGGTCTGGTGAGGAAGGCAATTGCTGATAGAGGGCAGTCGCCATAACGCTGGCGGGAGCGTCCTGGCCTGTTAAGAAACGGTAAATGACGCCGCCAGTACTGCGTGCGCCACACTGAATGCACTTGCGAGGTTCTGTCTCTTTGGACTGACCCCCAAACTGCGAGGTGGTTAGCTCGAGAAAAGAAATACAAGAGCCCCCGCAAGAACACTGCGTTTGTGCGGTGTTTGTAAGCTTGCCACATTGAGGGCAAAATGCGTAGATTTTCTCACTCTCTGCCGCATTGTCCACGTCCTCTCCCACAGCAGTGATTTCATCTTCATCTACCTGAAGTATCTGTTGATTGAGCAGAAACCAGCCCGCTTTGTGTGAGACATCTTGCGCGGTCGTAGCCAGTTGATGAAACTGATAGGTGCGTGTTTTTTCTGCTTTATTGTGTTGATGCTCATCCCTTGAGGCAAGCCGCCCAACAGTGTAGGTTGCACCGCAACGGGCACAGGCTGCTAATTCGATGGCCCAGCCCTGACATTCAGGGCATGTCTCATGTCGACTGAGAAAAAGATGGGGTTGATGATCGCTATGCCCCTGTATATTGAGACAGGCAAAGACTCCTTCCAGGGCTCGTGCGAAGGCGTGATAGCGTGCCGGAAGTAGCGAAAAACTTATTGGCTCAGGACGAGCGCGTACTGCCAGGTCGACTAGTGTTACCAGGTGTTGCTCTGCCTGAGGATCACCAGGGAAGATGTGATGGGCGATATCACCAAGCAAGCGTGGTTGCGTGCCCAACTGATTCTGTAGATCATGAATATGCTGATCACCGCGCAGTAGTCCATAGAGGAATGCATTGATAGCATGCTGGGTTTGCTCATGCTCTGACGTTGCGTGCGTATCAGACTCCCATTGCTTTGTCGCATAGTACTGAGCTTCATGCACAGCTGTTTGTTCAGTAAAAAAGGGCGCGGTGGCCGTGGTGAGTGTTTCAAGAAGTGAAGAGAGGTGAAGCGGTGGGGTATCAACGCTTTCGGATATCGAAAGGGCTGCGATAGTCTGTTTTAGAGCATAATAGAGTGTGGGTGTTCCGCCTCCCCAGGCACTACCGAGCTCGGCCAGAGAAATACGTGTTGCCTCAATGACATCCTGCCGTTTGGGATCGGTTGGATGCCATTCAAAGGTCTCACCAAAGAGGTTAGAGGCGAAGTTCGCCGCGGCTACAAAATCGCTCCTCCCTTTGCCGAGGGTTGCGCTGGTAGCTATGCAGCGCAGACGATCAGGCTCGCTCTGGACCACTCGATCCTTCAGGCGGCGTAGAAGCATCGCGATTTCGATACCGCTTGCTCCATCATAAATATGAGCCTCGTCCAGAACCAGAAATCGCCAGTGCTTACCGCTCTCCCCATCGAAGAATTCGCAGTCCTCGGGGCGAAGAAGCAAGTATTCAAGCATTGCGTAGTTAGTAAGCAGGATATGTGGTGGGGCATTGCGCATCCTGGTGCGGCTAATAATCTCATTTGGTAGGAGTTGCTCTGAGGGAAACTGCTGATAGAAGCGTTCCTCAGCGTCCTTTTCTGCCTCTTCGGTTTCACCTGTGTAGCGTCCAAAGGTAATGGAGGGATAATTGGCGAGAACACGCCGTAGACGACGTAGCTGATCGTTTGCTAACGCGTTCATCGGGTACAGAAGGAGTGCGCGTACACCGGGTTGACGTAGTGTGCCCTGTTCCTCTTCCTGTAAGAGGTGATTGAGGATGGGAAGCAGGAATGCTTCTGTTTTACCAGAGCCTGTGCCAGTAGCAACGATAAGGTTGCGTTGGTGATTGGCTATATGGGTGATAGCCTGATCCTGGTGAAGATAAAGAGGGCGCTTGATAGGTAAAGCATCACTGCCAAGCTTGCGAAAAGAAGGATGAAGAATATCCGCGTCGATCAATTCATTGATGCTACGACCGTGCTGGAATGGTGGCGCAGCTTCGAGCATAGGCCCTTTCACTAGGAGGTCTGGTTGTGCAATTTCGGTATGAAAGGCCTTTTGCAGCGAAATATCTTGAAATGGATAGATAGTTTTTAGGTAGCGCAAATATGTCTGCCGAATGGTATCCATTGCCTCGATTGGATTCAGGGTTGCCATGAATGAAGCACTCCTCTTGTCACTAGTTATATAGCTAATTTCTAGATTGCCAGAAGATCATTCAATTGTAATCTATAAGCATCTATTTTTAGCTGGCGCAATGCCTTTTCTTCTATCTGGCGCACTCTTTCTCGCGTCACATTGAGCATAGAGCCAATCTCTTCTAGCTTGTGGATTTTCCCATCTTCTAGTCCAAATCGTAATGAAATGACTCTACGCTGGCGTTCGGTCAGATTCTGCATCAATTGAGATACTGCTTCTTTATCCGCATAATTGTTGATGTTTTCTTGTGGGTCAGAGCGTGGCTGCTCAATCATTTCTCCTAATGTCGTCTCTTGTTCAGCGCCAATAGGAGCATCGAGTGATAATATTTGCTGCCGGAGCACTAGATATTCTTGAACTTTGTCGATGTCTAGATTTTGGTGTTTTGCCAGCTCTTCGAGCGTTGGCTCTCGTCCCAACTGCAATTCAAGGTCTCTTTGGCCTCTGTGTAATTGGTGTAGTTTTTCTACCAAATAGACAGGAAGCCGGATTGTCCTTGATTGCTCTGCCAAACTGCGTGTTATTGCCTGCCTAATCCACCAGGTTGCATAAGTTGAAAACCGATAGCCTTTATCTGTATCAAATTTCTCACATGCTCTAATAAGGCCAAGGTTTCCTTCTTGAATGAGATCTTCTAGTTGACGGCCCACGCGTGCATATTTCTTTGCAACACTGATAACCAAGCGTAAATTATGTTCGATCAGTTTCTCTCTTGCAATCTTCCCTTGTTGGATGCGTACATGGATGTAGCTACTTGCTTCTCCTCTCTTTTCAAGCTCTTCTTTTGCCTGCTGTCCAAATTTGATCTGATGAGCCAGCTTTTTTTCCTGTTCAGCGTTGAGGAGAGGAAACTGTGTGATTTCTCGGAAATATTGCCGCAAGCTGTCCACGACGACCTCATAGAGACTTTCATATATCTGGTCGAAGTCGTCATCTACTTCCGATGACCATTCCTCGTTTTGGTAGTCAATTATGGTTATGGATGCATCCTGAAGAATTGATATTGCCTCACTCTGCTTTTCCTCATTTTGTAGCTCTGGTAGGACATTCAACAACTCTGAGAGAGGGATACTCTCCTGGGTATGAATGTGTTGTAGGAGAGTATCGACTCCCATTTGGGGGAATATTTTTGCAAGAAGCTCTTCAAATTGCCAGCGCTTTTTCATCTCTGCCGCACGACTGTAGCGAGAGAGATAGGCGAGTAGGTGAATTGGGAAATCCTGAAGGTAGTCACGAAATACTTCAAAGAAGGCATAACCTTCGTAAGGAAGTGTCGCGACGTGGCTTACCATAACCAGCAACGTTTCACACACTTTGTCAAAGTATTTCATACTCTTTTTGGGGAGCAGTTTCTGTTTCAAAAGATAGAGTAATCGTTGTTGATCGAATGGTGGTGGTGCCGCTAAAAGTTGTTCTAGTATTCCCTCAACAGTGTGTGGTGTATGCCTCAGATGCCTTTGACGTTCTACTTCTGTGCCAATGAACACATCCGCAATATCTGATGCGTCGCGGAATGGCCTGAGTACTGTATGTGAGGTGTGAGTGTTTTCTATGGCCATCTCTACGCGATATTTTCCTGGGGGAATTTCCTCAGCAGGTATTTGGAACTGATAGCATTCGCTTCGTAACCTGTCTGGAATGGCTTGCACCATGGGTGGCTCCCAAGGGCGCCAAAGCGACCATAGGCGGATCACACGTTGACGCAGTTCATGCCCCCCCTTCCAGGAGACATTGAGGATTCTGGAAGTATTCTTCAAGTGGTTTTCTAGTGCCAAGTGGTGCACGTTGAGTGTCTGGGTGATACTCGCTATCGATAAGCAGGGAGCACTAGCATGACCAGGAATACCTTCTAGCTCTAAGTCAATTGAGATGTATCCTTCCTGGCTTTGGCGAATACTATCAAGGGCTTCTGCCAGGCGAAATGTTAGCCTTGAAGCAGTTTTCCCTCGTGTATAAATGATCTGCGGAGGATGTTGCTTGCTATAGTGAACTAGAAGTTTCCCTTTGATGACGAGATTGAGTGGAGTGTGAGGGACAATTTCAACGAATATTTTGGGCCGGCTCAGCTGTTCCAGCTGCGCGAATGGAATAGACATAGTTTTCGTTTTCCACTCAAGCCTTGGTATTTGCTGACTGTCTTCGACAAGTGCCCAATGGAGCGTTGGAAAGGGAAGCGTGAGAGGAATCTTGTAGTGTTGTGGTAAAGAGCGTGGCTGTAATAAAAGCTCAAGGTAGTGTGCCTGGCGGTCCATTTCTATGTGGTAGTGATGATCTTGGGCTTGAATGATTTGTGTGGCACTCTGTCGACTCTCGATAGCAATTTTTGACGAGGTCTGAATGGTAATGACAGGAGCAGGGAATTGTCCAGTTTGTTGCGGGAGTCTAATGCTGTCAATTGTATTGGTCTTGATATCAAGTTTATGTAGGATCGCAAAGGTAAAGGTGATATCTCGTCCCAATGGACCTCGTAAAGAGAGGTCATAGATACGATCGTAGTTGAAATCGATTAGTTCACTCTCTTCAAGAGAACAGTAAATTGTATGATCTTGAAAAAAATATGAGAGCTCCTCTAAATTGATGCTTTGTGTCGAAGCAGTGTGCCGTGCCTTAAGCACTATACGCCAGCGGCGTATTTCCGCGCTGAGGTTGCTTTGAGGGGGAAACGGGATACGAAGTTTCGGTGCTGATCCGATAAAGATACGGGGTTCGCCCTTGTGAAAGGAAAGACCTTGTACTTCCTGACCTTCCAGATAGGGTTGAAATGCAGACCAATCGAGTTCAATAGGAATGCTTTCGTCTTCCAAGGTAATGGCATCTGCACTACTGAGATCCCATTCTTCAATGAAAAATTGACCATTAGCTCCTGCAAGGGATGGGAGTTGTTCATGTTGTTTCCCTCCCTTGATGCGCAAGGATGTGTTGTCGGGAAAAACAAGCCAGAGTGTCTTCGCTGGAAGTGTATGCCGAAGAGGAAGCAGTGTGCCGTAGTCAGCATCAAAGGCAAAGAAGGTGTTTGACGCACTCAGACTATGAAATTGCCAGGTACGCTTATTACCCAAAAATTCAAAGCTGATCTGATAATGAGCTGCGACATAGGGTAGCTCTATTTGCCAATTTTCTGTCTCCCAACGTTCATTTTTCCATTGTGGCGATAGGGTAACTTGTTCAATCTCTTCTTCATCAACCGTAACATACCAGGTGCAGGTATCAATTTTGTCAGAAAGGGTTAGGGTTTGGCTTGGGAGTTCAAGGAGAAGGACGCCACTCCAGGGGTCAAGTGAAATAATTGGACGTTGGAGCCGAGTCCGATTGCTATTCCGCTGGTGTTTTCGTTCTTTGACCCATTGCCCATAGGCAGTGACAACGCGTGTAGGCAGCCCTAGTTCTTCCAGAGAGGGGAATAATTCATTCTCTGCGTAATATTGGGCCATGTAAAGACTGCGCTCTACAAAGTCGGCAGCTAGCTTCCCGCCATATTGAAGGAAGCGTGTGATGGGTTTGTCAATACTACTTTGATGTTTTCTTCCCAACCAGTTTGCGATAATTTCAGCTCCATCTTCACCATAAATATGAGGACGTGAAAGAGCGGGTGCTAATACATATTCAAAGAAATCGTGGAGCGAGTAGGTGGGAATACCCCCATGAAGAAGGATGACTGATACGAATTTATGACCTTCTACGCCGGCAAAAGAGGAAAGGTTATGTTGATGAAGAAATTTTCTGAAGAAATCGCCCAGCAGGTGGGTATGATTGGGCGCTAATTCATATTCGTCGATAATATGCGACCAGTAATTTCCCTCCTGGTAGCTATAGACTCCTTGCATAACAAGATAGGTAGCAAGGCAGGCAGGATATTGTTTGATAAATGAACGTAGAACATAAGCCGGTTCTTGATGTTGGAATTGGTGTGTAATAAACCCACGAAATTGAGTTACCCACTCTTCTGGAATGTTTAATTCGCCGAGTATCTCAATATAGTGAAGCTTTTCGCTTAGTTCTTGTTCGCGTTGCTCCCATGTCAACATTGACGTAGCTCCTCATGAAGCGAGTAGCATCGCAGCAGCAGCAGCAGCATGCTAATATTGAAAGATATAGATAAAGACGGCAATATTTAATCTGAATATCTCGATCAAATGCTTGCCAAGAAGGAGCCAAGTCAGATAGAGGCGGTTTTATTATGTAGAAAGGTGATAGTAGTGCTAAGGAAAAGATAGGAAGTAAATTCCTTCTGGTATCGCATTGATGAGTATATGCATAATATTTCTTAAATTCAATATTGTCAAGAAGGAATAATTCCTAAATATTGTAATGATAAGTATACAAATTCATTTTCAATGTTAGAAACGGCTAGAGGTCAGTCGCTTAGGTTTTTCAGAAGCAAATGATAATTTAACGTTTAGACTAAATCGCATTGGAAGCGTTACGAAGCTCTTCTTTGAGGTGGAGATTAAATAATGCAAATCATTATATGTTACGAAGCCGCCTCTTAGGCTAATCCAGGCGATGGAGTTTCAACACTCATAAAACCGGTTGAGTGAGAAATACTCACCGCCTTATCAGAGAAGCGGCATCATGGAGAAAGGTTAGAAACGCTGGCGCGCTAGCCACGCTTCGATCGTTGGCTTGTGCTCATCGTAGTGCCCAAACGTATCACCCTTGGCGACCGTCCAGAGCGCGTTCCCTTTCATCCAAGCAAAGTGTCCTGGATCAAACAGATCTTCCTCGCTCAATGCCTCAGTCGCTGCCAGGATCTGCTGGTAGGAGGCATGAAAATCCTGTTTGACTTCCACCGGCGGGCGCGAACGGTTGGCAGCAAAGGTTGCATGATTGAACTGATCCACCTCCTCATCTGTTTTAATCGAAGGTGTGAGTTGCGGCTGTTCATTGCGCTGGGCTGCCTCAAGAATCTGAGCAGCGCGCCCTTGCCAGGTTGCTAGATGGACCAGGATATCTTTGAGCGACCAGTCGCCGCTCACACCTGACTCGGTCAACTGCGCTTCGCTGAGCGGGGCGAGGAATGCTTCAAAAGCCGTATAGCCACACTCCATCATTTCGAGCAGTTCAGCTTTATTTGTTGGGGGAGACATAGAGATCCTTTCGAATAACGCGAAATACCTGGGAAAGAGATGGAGGCAAGCGTGCCTCTCGTTGACGCTTCGATGACCGTTGACAAAGCTCCCTCTCTTGCGGAGGGCGGTCTCATCGAGTATTGTTCAGATTATCAAACAAGGGAAACATACTCTTTGAGAGACATTAACACAATACGGCAATTTCGTCACGACATCTATGACTGCTTTCTGCGTGCGAAGGATGCCCTGTTCAATACCGTTGACGCTTTCATGGCCGAAACACAGGCCAACTCGTTTCCAGAACGCTCGCAATCGCTCTGGTTTGAGCGTAAATGGCCGAGTTTGTACGAAGCATTTGCAGATGGGCTTATTGATGAGAAACGCTTGCGAGAGATCTTCACCTCTTATCTGGTGGGATCTAATCCAGGGGAACGGTTGTGGATCGGCATCGATGCGAGTAATATTGCCCGTCCAGAAGCGGTAACGTTGGCAGATCGAACGGCGCAACACGTGCATAATCTGCCGGAATGCAAGAAACCGATCACCTTCGGCTGGCAATTTTCGACTTTTCGTAAAAAGTACATGTAAGCATTTCCTATGCACTTCTATAACGGATATAGATGAGATATTAACAGCGAAACGGGCAGGAGTAAAGAACGAGGCCAAAACCATTCACCAGTTACTTCCGTGCCGAACGGCATATTTGGGCGTCACTATGTGTTATTGGACAGTAGTGAATGAATCCCATCATTGCCTTACTGGGGCGAGAAAGAGAGAAAAACCGATGGACGTATTTGAATCTGTTCGCACTGTGCTTGCCGTGCGACAATACCAGGAGAAGCCCATTCCTGAGGACGCGGTTCGGCAAATTGTTGAAGCGGGACACTTGACTGCCAGTAGTATGAACGGGCAGCCCTGGCACTTTATTGTGATTGAGGACCAGGAGATATTGGGTCAGCTTGCCACCCTCGCACGTTCTGGCCCCTATATCGCTCAGGCGCCTCTCGCGATTGTGGTAGGGATGGAGCAAAGCCCATTTGCCGTCTCCGATGCTAGCCGAGCAGTTCAATCTATGATCCTGACGGCGTGGGCGCGGGGCATTGGATCGAACTGGGTTGGCTTCAACAACCTCCAGGATGTGCGGCCTCTCCTCAACATCCCCGAGAACATCGAGATCCTGGCGATTGTCCCCTTCGGCTATCCTGCGACCTCGCTTGGGAAAGGACTGAAGAAGCGCAAACCGCTGGGCGAGGTTGTTCATCGCGGCCGCTGGAACCAGCCTTTCGAATAGAAATACGTCATGTTGGCGATCGGTTTATGGTTGCACCAGGCAGTGGAAAAAAAGACTCCACTGGATCGCTATAGTGGTACCGTTTGTCTGGATAAGTTCAGGCAAAGATAAAGCAGAATGGCAAGAAAGCCTCAAGGGAGATAGTTGCCATATCTCTTATCCATGAAGAAAGGGCACCAGTTACCATACACTTCAAGGTTTGAACTGGTGAACGTGTGCATGAACGAAGGCAATACTTTGCTCCCCAACTCTTTGAGGATCCGAGATTACCAAATTTTGGTATTCTATTATTTGTAGAATATTCGCTCAAAAAAGCGCGGCATTGAAAAGCATCTGCCAATTCCTCCGGGTACTGTGCTCTTGTGAGACTGTACCCGGAGGAATGTCACATTATACGTTCAAGAACGCCTGCGTTGGGTTCTGTCAGAACTCAGACACCATCTTGGCATAGGGGTCGTATTTCTGGTATGCTGATCTCAGCATTCTGACGGAACGAGGAACATTGACCAATGAACTGTCCCCATTGTACAGCAACGAGCACCAGAGAACGAGCGAAGAAAACGAAACTTGGCTATGCAATGTTCTTCTGCCCACATTGCCGACATATTTTCAATGAACGAACCGGTACGCCCTTTAACTACCTTGAATTCCCCACGGACATCGTCCTCCTCGCAGTCTTGTGGCGGTTGCGCTACAAACTGAGCCTGCGTGATGTCGCCGAAATGTTCCTCGAACGCGGCTTTGTCTTTACTCATGAAGCCATCCGAGATTGGGAAACACGGTTTGCTCCACTGATCGCAGAGCAGTTACGAACCCGGCGACGTGGACAGGCGGGAAAATCCTGGTACGTCGACGAAACGTACCTTAAGGTGCATGGAAAGTGGTGCTACTTGTATCGGGCCATCGATTCTGATGGCCATCTGGTTGATTCTCGGCTGAGCGAGAAGAGGAACATGGAGGCAGCCAAGCAGTTTTTCCAGCAGGCCGTTGATGTCGTTGGCCATGTTCCCGATCAAGTGACGACGGACGGCCATACGTCCTATCCGCGGGCCATACGTGAGACGATGAGCAGCAACATCCAGCATCGAACAAACAAGTATTTGAATAATCGGTTGGAGCAAGACCATCGAGGAATCAAGCAACGCTATTATCCCATGCGTGGCTTCGGAAGCTTCGAATCAGCAGCCCGTTTCTGTTCTGTCTTTGATGAATTACGGAACTATTTCCGTTCCCGCTCTCCTATGAAAGCATTTGTCTCACTCTTACAACAACGACAAGCTTTCCTCCGACGACTTGCTGCCTTGAAAGCGTTCATACAAGTAGCCTCATAGCGAGAAACGCACAAGTAGTAGATTCTCAGGACTCCTTATGAGTTTCAGTGCTCTCAGTTCTGACACTACCCTCTGGTGGAACTGGCGTTGCGCATGGCGGTCGCTAGACGCCAGCCGGAGGTGGGGCTGCTCCATCATTCAGATAGGGGAAGCGAGTTTACGTGTGAGCGTTATCAGACTGCCTTGCGTGAGCTGGGGATTGAGGTCAGTATGAGTCGCACTGCCAATTGTTGGGAGAATGCGCCGATGGCGTCCTTCTTTGCGACCCTCGCCAAAGAGTGTACCAATCGCGTGCGTTTCCAGACCAGGCAGCAGGCCCGCTCAGCCATTTTTGAGTACCTGGAATGCTTCTATAACCCCATCCGGTTGCACTCGACACTCCAGTATGTCAGTCCACTTGCTTTCGAGCAAGCACATCAGTCAAAGAGGAGTTGATCTCCACATTTCAAGAGTCCATTTTTCTGGGTCAATTCCACTTTAACAGATCAGTTTTGTTCTTGCAACACAACCGAGTTTGTTTGGTGCAAGCATTTATTTGCTCTCTCTGCTCCTATGAAAATTTCTTGCAAGTTTTTCGCTAATCTTGTATAAATGTTTCTTTATTATGTATACTACTTTCATCGATGATGATAAATATTTTCGACGTCAGGAACGTATTTCATGCGGATCAAATTGCGTGATATTGCTGAACGCGCTCATGTTTCGACAGCTACTGTTTCCCGTGTGCTCAATAATAGCGCAAGTGTTGATGAACGTACTCGCGCTATTGTCCTGCAAGCTCTCACAGAACTTGGTTATCCAATGTATCAGGAGGGGATTCTCCAACATACTGGAAATGGGATTGTCATCGCGATACGTGGTGTCGATAGTGAGAGCGAGCCGGAGGAGCAGAAACGGGAAAGCCAGAACATTTCTAGTTTCAATACCATCGTTATTGATGGTATTGAGCGAGTCTTACGGCGTAAAGGGTTGCATATGAGCCTGCGCCGGGCTATCTGGGAGGCTCCGGCTGAAAGCGATCTGCACCATCTTACTCAGGCAGATGGTGTCGTGCTCATTGGTGGCATTATTTCCGTCCAGGTCATTGATGCCCTGGAACAAGCAAACGTTCCGTTTGTGCTCACCGCAGCCCATGTGGGCGAACGCGAGATCAACTGCGTACTGGGCGACTATATACGCGGTGCAGCGCAGGCTACCACTCAATTAGTGCGCTTGGGACACCGCCGCATCGCGTTTATCAATGGCCCCTCTATTACGACAACAAGCCAGGATAAATTGGCTGGCTATCGGCTTGGCCTGTGCGAAGCTGGTTTGGCTTATGACGCTCAATTGATCACTACGACTTCAGAATTTACCCCAAATGATGGTTACCAGTCCACACAGGACTTGCTTGCCAGAACTCGGGATTTTAGCGCTATACTCTATGCCGCTGATATGCTAGCGATTGGCGGTCTGCGCGCGCTCAAGGAAGCAAACATTCCGGTTCCCGAGCAGGTTTCAGTGATGGGTTTCTACGATGAGCCCATTACTGAGTTTACTATGCCAACGCTTTCTAGCGTGCATATTGGCTGGCAACGCATTGGCGAGATTGCGGCACAACGCCTGGTCGTTCTCCTTGAACGCCATGACGAAGAGCGTTTACGCATTTCTATTCCTACGACTGTTATTTTGCGTGATTCAACCCGGTCGGTTGGAGGGAACCTGCCGCCCACTCTTAGCTCTTAAACGACAAGACGGTGTATTGGTCTTAGCCAGTTTTTCTGATGAAAAACTGGGAAAGGAGTCTATGATGACACCACAACATGATGCTTTTACGAGAGTCAACCGCCGCACCTTTCTCTACCAGGCAGGAGGGGTAGCTCTTGCTACTTCTGCCTTACTTGCTGGCTGCGGCAGCGGTTCGGGTACTGGTGGAAACTCTGTTACGCTGAATGTCTGGGGAGGAGTCCCAGCCGAAAACGGTCCCGCAAAACTGATAGAGGCGTTTCACAAGGCGCATCCGAATATTCAGGTAAAGTACACGCGCTTCGTTAACGATGACACTGGCAATACCAAGCTTGATACAGCTCTGCAAGGCGGCACCCCTATCGATATCTATTTCTCCTATACTGTCGCTCGTATGTCTCAGCGTATCAAGGCTAATCTCGCCGTTGACCTGACTTCTTATGTGAATGGCGATAGTGACCTCTCTTCCTGGACTCAAAACAATGAGGCCATTTTTAAACCTGACAATAAATACTATAGCCTCCCTACCACTCGCGAGCCAAATTTCGTCGCGATCAACAAGAAAATGCTCGATGCCGCTGGCTTGCAAGTGCCAGCAAGCTGGACCGTGAGTGACTATCGCGAGATGGCAAAGAAACTGACGAGCACCAGCGGAGGTAAGACCGTGTATGGCGCCTATTCATCCCCTGGTCTGCCTCTCATTACTCTGGGTCCAAACGCGAATTATAAAGACGGGGGCAAAGAATCGAATTTTGACAATCCTGTCTTTAAGCAAGATTTGCAACTCCACGTCGATATGATCAAAGAGAAGAGCGCCTTTCCCTGGACCGAGGTACTGGCGCAGAATCTGCGCGCCTACGCGCAAAATCCTTTCCTGACGGGGCAGGAAGCGATGTGGATAACCTCTCCCTTCTCGCTACGTTACGTCAACGATACAAGCAAGTACCCGCACGACTTTATGACTACCTTCGCGCCGATGCCCAGACCTGACAACGCTTCTACTTTTTATAATGGTGGAAGCCTTAACAACTGGATTATGATGCATCCCAGGACAAAGAATAAGGATGCCGCCTGGACCTTCATCCGTTACTGGTTAGGCGACGGCAGCAAATATATGCTAACCGCTGGCAAGAACCCGGTGCTCCCCAACATCGATCAGGATACGCAGGTAAACGGTATCCTGGGCAGCAATAAAGCTACGCTCTATGACGTTGAGGCCTTTAAAAAGGCCGTATTTGCCCCTGACCTCAAATTCGTCACAGATACGATCACTGTGGCAGGTGCGCAAATCATGCAGATTACGCAGAGTCAGACTGATCGCTGCTTAATTGGCGAGATCAGTCCCGATCAATGGGTAAGTACAGTGAAACAGCAGTGCGACGATGCGATCAAGAAAGCAGGAGCTTGATTATGAGCACGTTGTACAACAGAGAGACAACGATGCCAGCAGAGACGAAAGAGGCGAAGGTTATTCGTAAGCGAACGGCCGCACGCGCCAGGGGAGAACCTGCCGAATGGGTTGGCTATCTCTTTATCGCCCCTAACTTCATTGGCTTTCTCTTCTTTACGTTGTTGCCACTTATCTTCGCGCTCGTGATCGCGTTCACGCGTTGGGACGTGGTTTCGGGCCTGGGTGGCATTCAATGGATCGGATTACAGAACTTTGTCACGTTGCTGCATGATCCAAACTTCTGGGAGAGCGCACGTATTACGCTCATCTATGTAGGCATCAGTGTTCCATTGACTACCGTGGCTGGGCTACTCGTAGCCCTGGCCCTGAATGGTCCGATCCCTGGGCGAGCGGTATTGCGCGTCATTTTCTTTATCCCCTTCATCGCGAACAGCGTGGCTATCGCGACGACATGGATTCTACTCTACCATCCTACCTATGGGCCAATCAATACGATCTTAAAGGCACTGGGAGTCAGTCAGCCACCTCTGTGGCTGGTCTCCTCCCAGTGGGCGCTACCAGCCCTGATCTTCATGGCGGTTTGGAGTGGCGTGGGTTACGCTTCGATTATCTATCTCGCGGCGCTTCAGGATGTGCCGCAGGAACTACACGAAGCAGCGGCGATTGATGGCGCGGGAGCCTGGGCACGTTTTCGTGTTATTACCTTGCCCTTCCTATCTCCTGCCATCTTTTTCCTGCTGGTGACCGGCTTCATCGGCGCATCGCAGAACTTTGGCATGATCAACCTGATGACGCAGGGCGGACCCGGACGCTCAACAACCGTGCTCTCTTATTATATCTATCAGAGTGGATTTCAGTTCTATCGCTTTGGCTACGCGGCGGCTATGGCCTGGGTGATGTTCCTGGCAGTCCTGTTGCTGACGCTGCTTCTATGGCGTATCCAGCGGCGAGGCATCTTCTATAGCTAGAAAGGATAGCTTATGGCAACACCCGCATTGACGCATACGAGAGCACGAAGCAGAAGCACCTGGACGATGAAGCAGCGTAAAAAGGTGCAATGGACGATTATCAGCATTGTGATGTGGCTGCTGGCAATCTTGTTCTTGCTCCCTTTCGCCTGGATGCTCATCTCATCTCTCAAGCGCGAAATTGATGTGTTTAGCATGCCAGTTCAATGGTTTCCCAACCCGCTCAACTGGGAGAATTATGTCACGGTCTGGACTGGCGAGCATCCGTTGACGATGTATATCGGGAATTCGGTAATGGTCGCCATCGTACGTGTCCTTGGAGAACTCCTCACGGCTTCCCTGGCGGCCTATGGTTTTGCACGCTTGCGCTTTCGAGGGAGAGACACGCTCTTCTTTCTCTATATCAGTACGCTCATTATTCCAGCTCAATTGCTGTTGGTACCTCGTTTTATCCTCTTCCAGCAGTTGGGCCTCTACGATACCCTCTGGGCATTGATCCTGCCAGGGATCTTTACGGCTTTAGGAACCTTTCTCCTACGCCAGTTTTTCCTGACCATTCCCCAGGAGCTGAGCGACGCGGCACGTATCGACGGCGCGAACGATTGGCATATCTACTGGCGTATTATCCTGCCCCTGGCAAAGCCCGCACTGGCCTCACTCGCCATCCTGGCCTTTGTCTGGAGCTGGAATGACTACGAGACGCCACTCGTCATGCTTACCAGCGAACCCAATTTTACCATTCCCCTGGGGTTGACAAGCTATGTTGACGAGAGTGGGGGCTTCACCGCGTCACTAATAATGGCGGGTGCCGTCTCATCCGTAGTACCCATTATCGTGGTGTTCCTGTTTATGCAACGCCAGTTTATACAGGCCCTGGCTCGCTCTGGCCTGAAGGGCTAATATACCAGGACCAGCCATAGAACTTTCTGTGGCTGGCCTCAGACATTGCATAACTCTGATAGCCGGTGTCTGATACCCGGCTATCATTAAGAGATACAGCACTGAGGAAAGGTTAACAGTATATGCATACATCAGTACGGAGGAATCACATGCTCAATATTGGCGGCGTTATACCCGGCCTGGCCGTCAAAGGTGATGCACTACCAGCACGGAGCGAAAGCGGTATTGGAGGCCTTATGACCTGGGCAGACCGCCTCTGGTTCATTACTTATGTGTCTCATACACGCACAACGGGCGCGGGAACCGGACTGTATGAGGTTGACGAGGACTTACAGATACGTAAGCGACCTGAGAGCGTTGTTGGCACCTATGCCAATCGCTTGCTTCATACGGAGACAAACCAGGTTATCCTCGGACCCCACATTATCGATGTTGAAGGGAATGTGCGCACCATCGAAGCGCTACAGGATCACCGCCTGGCGGCGACCATGAGACATCTGCATGATCCTGCCAACAAGGTCTACTTCCTGACAATGGAGGGCCTGTTTCTTGAGTTTGACCTTAATACCTTCAATATCGAGCAACTTTATGATCTAACACAGGAACTACAGATTCCACGGGGCGCACAACCGCATTTCAAGTCGGGCCACACCAGCCATGGACGTGTGGTTGTTACCAATAACACCTATGATGAGCGCGACTTCGCGGGAACACAGGCGGCTGGTCGCCTGGCCGAGTGGGATGGCGAGCGCTGGACAATTCTAGAGCGCACAGGTTTCAACGAGGTTACGGGTCGCATGAATTTTGGAAGCGCGATCTTTGCCACCGGCTGGGATAAGGCATCGGCAATCTTGCGCGTCTTTACGGATGGCTCCTGGTCGCGCTATCGCCTTCCCAAGGGGTCGCATACCTTTGACCATTTCTGGCAGACCGAGTGGCCCCGCATCCGCGAGGTAGAGCATGAACGCTTCCTGATGGACTGCCACGGTATGTTCTACGAGCTCTCGCCGACCACCTACGGTGGCAAGGTCTGGGGGGTACGGCCAATCTCTACCCATCTGCGCGTTGTTCCTGACTTCTGTGCTTTCCGCGGCTTCCTCGTCATGGGTGGAAATCAGGTCACGCCAACGCACGATAGTAACTTACTAGCGGGCGAACCTCAGGCGGGTCTCTGGTTTGGAAAAACAGACGACCTGTGGCAGTTTGGCAAACCCAGGGGTTGGGGTGGCCCCTGGTGGGAGGCACCAGTGAAATCAGATGTCCCCTCCGACCCCTACCTGATGACCGGGTTCGAACATAAAGGACTTCACCTCTATCATGACGCACCTCAGACCGTTGACATTACCATTGAGGTCGATTTCCTGGGAACCCAGAACTGGCAAACTTATGACACGCTCAGCATACCCGCAGGCAAGTACGTCCACCACGAGTTTCCGACTGCCTTTAGCGCTCATTGGGTACGTTTTACGAGCAATACAACATGTAACGCAACTGCCTATTTAATGTATAACTAGAAAGAAGGAGTGAGCAATGCCGATGCAGCAGGAAGCGCCAGTCGCGAGGCGCGCTTATCGTAGTAAAGAGCTACAGTGCGACCTGGTTATTATTGGTGGAGGTATGTCGGGCGTCTGCGCCGCTATTACCGCAGCCCGGGCGGGGGTGAAGGTGACACTAGTGCAGGACCGCCCGGTATTGGGCGGCAATGCGTCGAGCGAGGTACGCCTCTGGGTGCTGGGCGCGACCTCTCACATGGGCAATAACAATCGCTGGGCGCGTGAGGGAGGTATTCTTGATGAGCTTCTAGTCGAGAATCTCTATCGCAACCCTGAGGGAAACGCAATCATCTTTGATACGATTCTGCTAGAGAAAGTGACTGTTGAGCCGAACATTACATTGCTCTTAAATACCGCTTTAATCGATATTACGAAAACGCAACCTGATCGCGTTGATGCCATCCAGGCCTTTTGTAGCCAGAACTCGACAATGTACCATGTGCATGCACCTCTCTTCTGTGACGCCTCCGGCGATGGTGCACTGGCATTCCTGGCGGGTGCAGCCTTTCGCATGGGGGCGGAGTCCCGCCAGGAATTTGACGAGGGCTTCGCGCCAGATGCCGAATATGGAGATCTCCTTGGGCATTCCATCTACTTCTATAGCAAAGATGTTGGTAAGCCAGTTACCTTTATGCCCCCAGCATATGCCCTGGAAGATATCACGAGGATACCGCGCTTCCGTAGCTTCAACACGAAGGATTATGGCTGCCGACTCTGGTGGATGGAGTATGGCGGTCGCCTGGACACAGTACATGAAACAGAGACGATCAAGTGGGAGCTGTGGAAGACTGTTTATGGCGTCTGGAACTATATCAAGAACTCGGGCAAGTTTCCCGAGGCAGAGACCCTTACCCTGGAGTGGGTAGGTTCCATTCCAGGGAAGCGTGAGAGCAGACGCTTCGAGGGCGATTACATGCTGAACCAGCGGGATATCGTTGAGCAACGCCATCACCATGATGCTATTGCCTTTGGTGGTTGGTCGATTGACCTGCATCCAGCGGATGGCGTATTTAGCGAGCGTCCTGGCTGTAATCAGTGGCATGCCCGTGGCGTTTACCAGATTCCTTATCGCTGTTTGTATAGCAGGAATGTCCATAACCTTTTCCTGGCGGGTCGCATCATGAGCGCCTCGCATGTCGCGTTTGGCTCTTCTCGCGTGATGGCGACATGTGCTTATGCCGCGCAAGCAGTGGGCATGGCTGCAGCGATCTGTATGCGACAAAACCTTCTTCCTGCTGCTCTTAGTGAAACC
Organism: Ktedonobacter racemifer DSM 44963; assembly: GCF_000178855.1. GTDB lineage: Bacteria > Chloroflexota > Ktedonobacteria > Ktedonobacterales > Ktedonobacteraceae > Ktedonobacter > Ktedonobacter racemifer. The sequence continues at coordinate 2,081,798 of NZ_ADVG01000003.1, forward strand.
GAGTATACGCGGCAACTGCAACGCGATCTCATACGGAGCGGACAACATATCCCTGGCTTCCGTCTGGATGATCCCGACGATCTGGTGAAGCAGGCTCGCATAAGTGCCTCCAGTGAGCTACGGCTAGCCGAACTGCCAACTAATGGACCTCTGATTCCACTGACCAGTGCGTGGGCGCAGATGCTTCCTATCGTAGCTGGCCCCATGCCCACTCTCACCCTGATAGCTGATGTCGCTGAAGCAACCACGTTACGGGTTGAACTGCGCACAAGTGATCGGCCCGATAACTGCACACCAGACGTAATGCTCGGAGCACTTGACATCGCCCTGGAAGCGGGAGCGCATCAGGAAATCGCAGTCAATTTTCCGGTCACTATTGATGAACCACGCTACGTCTTTCTGTGTGCCATGCGGAACGAGCAGGTCGCATTATACGGAAGTGAGCAACGGCTCACAGGCATTCTCTCAGCAAAATATAGTCGGACGCAAGAGCCAGCAGAGGACATCGGTGTCGAGACGTTTGAGATGTGGCAACCCCAGAGGCGACCTGGAGGACATAACTTTGCGTTACATTGTGAGCCACCACTGACCGTCTTTAGCCCGACCAATGTAGCGAATGGGATAGCGAGACCTACGAGTCAGCCAAATGCCTGGGTTGCAGCACTCAACGATCCATTGCCCACCCTGGAACTACGTTGGGAACAACCCCAGCGTATCAGGCGAATAGAGCTTGCCTTCGACACGGATTTTGATCATCCGATGGAATCGGTGCTTATGGGGCATCCTGAACGCGTTATGCCCTTTTGTGTCAAGCATTATCGTCTCTGCGCGGGTGAGCAACTCATTGTCGAGAACACAGATAATCACCAGACACGCAATACGGTCACACTCAAGGAACCGATCACGACGGACTGCCTCTCCATCCATTTGTTAAAGCAACATGGAGAAGTTTCCGCTGCTCTCTTTGAGATCCGCTGCTACGCTGAATAATAATGCTCAGAGCCGCTTAGCAATATAGGGCCCTCGAGTATTAACGGACCGAATTACCACGCTAAGCGCTTAGCGTGGTAATTCGGTCCGTTAATACTCGAGGGCCCTTACCCTAAAGGAACAAAGCGCCCACAGAAAGGGAAGCAGACAGGGGTATTGTCAACTTAAAAACATAGCTGAACAATGTGCTAGAATAGCTTCATGAAAGCAACCTCCACTGCTCCAACCTATAAAGGTTTTCGCTTCCCACCTGAAATTATCAGCCATGCAGTTTGGCTGTATTTCCGTTTCTCGCTCAGTTTTCGTGATATTGAAGAGATCATGGCCGAGCGTGGGATAGCGCTAACCGATGAAACAATTCGGCAATGGTGCTTGAAATTCGGCCAGACATATGCCAATGAATTGAAGTGCCGCCGAAAGCAGATGGGAGACAAGTGGCACCTGGATGAAGTCTTTCTCAAAATCAATGGGAAGCAGCATTATTTGTGGCGCGCTGTCGATCAGTATGGCAATGTACTCGATATCCTGGTACAGAGTCGGCGCAACAAACACGCTGCCAAGAAGTTTTTCCGCAAGCTTCTCAAAAGGTTGCACCACGTCCCACGAGTGATCATTACCGATAAATTGAAGAGCTATGGAGCAGCAAAACGCGAGCTCTTGCCTGGCGTGGAGCATCGGCAACACAAAGGATTGAACAATCGAGCGGAAAATTCCCACCAGCCAACGCGGCTACGAGAGAAGAAAATGCGGCACTTCAAATCAGCCAAGCAGGCCCAACGCTTTCTCTCAGCCTTCGAACCCATAACTGGGCATTTCCAGTTGCGCAGGCACCGCTTGAGCGCCAGGGAATACCGTATCATTCTACAGGGCAGATTCCTGGAATGGAACGAGATAACCGCAGGAAAACTCATCACATAACAGCCACCCCTCCCCAGTATTTCGCTGTCTTCAGTATCTCTCTTCTTTATAACTCAGCAATAATCTCCGCTCTTACAAATAAGTTGACAATACCTCAAAAACGGCTGGTGTTTGGGAGAGCCAACTTCGATTTATTGCGGCTTCGGGTGCTCTGTCGTGTTTGATGTCACTGAAGAACCTATCCTATGAAAGGACCTCTGTGTTTCCTCGCGGTACCGCTCCAAATGGTGGAAGTTCCCTGTTGCCTGGCATTCTTCGATGTATGCCATCGCATCCTGTGCCCATTCTTCCTGGATGGATTGGAGATACCTTACTGTGGGAGAAACACCAGCGCCGACCAGAAATTGGACATCAAAACCACACCAGGTGTCAAAGATCGTCGTTTTGGCCTCCCACAACAGACGTACGTCTTCTACGTGAGCAAGAACAGAGAGGAGAAAACCACACAAACGGATGCTCTCAAACAGGCTCCATGCACTTTCATGGTAGGCAATTTCTTGTTCCAGGAGAAAGCGGATGAGGGATTGGGATTGCCCTGCTTTAGAAGAGTACCTGAAGCGAAGAGAAGAAGGAAGAGTATTCATCTTTAGCAGAGGAAGCACGAACAGGACTAAAAAACTGTGATTGTTATCTGCACGGGGGCCCCTGCAGATAACAATCACAGTTTTGCACTGTACGTATCTCCATTGGTGTGGGAGAGCTCAATAGCAATCTCAGATCTTGGAGACGATCTCCTCTTCATCAACAGGTTCTTTGCCTGCTGGACCCTATAGTGCATCCATGCTATTTGGCATGCCGCCGTAAAACTGCGGTATGAGGACGAGAGTCATCATGCAGAAGAAGAGAATCACTTTTGAAATCGTTGTCGCGTATTCCCAGTGCCCTCAAAAGGCCTTCTTTCTTCTTTGTACTGACGAGCAGGGAACGCCACACGAGTATAGAGATATGTTAGATCAGCAAAAGGACCGCAACGGACAAATTACATCAACACACTTAAAGTACATAAGCAATCTTCTCGCGAAGAGCCCTTGCATCTTGGAAATGACCTCTTCAGTAAAGGTCAAGCACCATGACACCTCTTGAATTTCCGACCACTACCGCAAGGGCAAGGTTCATTCCGGCTCGCACGTTCATAGCGTCGCTGGAGTGCAGATTCTTCCTGAGCCAGGTAGTACATGATATTTGCAGGTGGCCTGTGTGCACGCAATTCTTGCGCCATCATCTTCATCGGACGATCAATATGTTTAAAAAAGGCCTTATATCCCGCACAGAGATAGTTCAATCCCGGTTCACCATCAGGAGTCGTGAGCGTGCGATCCTTGGGGCAGCCTCCATTACAGATAAAACGCACCTCGCATTCCCGGCAGTAGCGGGGTAAGGTATCTCGTTTCGCTTGACCAAAGCGGCGCTGCTGCTCGCTTCCCACCAGTTGGGCAAGGGGAATAAATTGCATATTCCCCAGTTTGTACTTTGGTTCAACGTAATGATCACAGGAGTAGATATCACCATTATGCTCCATGGCGAGTGCCGTTCCACATGTCTCTCCAAAGATACACAAACCTGGATGATTCCCCGACCAGGCGGCCAGGGCTTCATCGAAGATTTGCACAAACACCTGTCCGACATCATGACGAACCCATTCATCAAAAACGACGGAGAGAAACTGTCCATATTGCTCACCAGTCACCGAACGTGGCGTAATATAATCACCTTCTTGGAAGCCGGTCTCATTGTCACGCTCGACAATTGGGATAAACTGGATAAACTGGGTCCCCACTTCATCACGGAGGAAACGATAGACTTCCAATGGATGCTCGGCATTAGCAGCATGTAGTGTCGTGAGAATATTAAATTCAACCTGGTGCTTTTTCAGCAGAGCGATACCGGTCATGACGCGATCAAAGGTCGCGTTTCCTCCTTTATCGACACGATAGATATCGTGGAATTCCCGCGGGCCATCCAGGCTCACGCCTATAAGGAAATGCTGCTCGCGAAAAAATTGACACCAGTCATCATCAAGCCGGGTGGCATTCGTTTGCAATGCATTATAGATGCGCATACCAGGACGGCTATATTTCTGCTGATAGCTCACCGCGAGCCGGAAAAAGTCGAGTCCCATTAAGGTGGGTTCGCCTCCCTGCCACGCAAACGTCACCTCTGGTACACTCTGTGCTTCAATGTACTGACGAATATACTCTTCTAATAAGTCATTGGACATGCGAAAACGACTTCCAGGGTAGAGCAGTTCTTTCGATAAAAAGTAACAGTACGCACAATCCAGATTGCAGATAGCCCCTCGTGGCTTCGTCATGATATGAAAAGCCGGAGGGGTGAGAGGCGTGGCCTCAGCAGATACATCTACCATGGTGTGGTTCCTTTCCATGAACAACCTTTGCTTGCCCGGCTCAACTACTCGCTCCTAGGAACAGGACCCCCTTACGGACCAACGTCGATGCCGTTTCCCGCTTGCCTTGTGGCTAGATGCCCTTGCATAGCCATGTGGTAACGAGGTGAGGCAATTGGTCCCTGTAGCAAAGGATCTTGCGTCTCCTCCATCCACGACCACAGACGTCGGTCCAACTCCCACTGTATGTCAGCTACTTCAGGATGCCCCGCCAGATTGTCTTGCTCAAGGGGATCAGCCGAGAGATCATAGAGCTCAATCAACTGCTGGCGCTGGCTGGTGTACCGACCAGGATCGCTACAAAAGATCGGACCCTGTTGTATGTCTCCAGGGACCTCTATTGAGAAATTGACCTCGAAATTGCGGATATATTTGAACCGCTCGGTGCGAATACACCTCATGGGATCGTAATAGCTGTGAAAATTCTTCTCGGCATAAATCTCCTTCCGCGCTCGATGTGGCTCATTGCGCAAGAGCGCCAGGAAAGAGATCCCCTGCACCTCCACGGGAATGGGGCATCGAGCGGCCTCTAGTATGGTTGGCAAAACGTCAAGGTTGCTCACCATTTCCGTAACCACCCTGCCCGCTGGCACTCCCCCTTCAGGCCAACGGACAATCTGCGCGATGCTGATTCCAGGATCGTAAAGGGTACATTTTGCACGAGGCATAGGCAATCCATGATCAGCATTGAAGATGACAAGCGAACGGTGCGACAGGTCTGCCTGATCCAATGCGTCAAGTATACACCCAATGGCATGATCTACCTCACGAATAGCTCCCTGTAAAGCTGCCATCTCCTCCCGGGCCTCAGGAATCTGAGGAAGATACGGTGGCACCCATACACCTGCCGAGGTATCGGCTTCCACTCCACCAAAATCGTATGGCCGATGCGGTTCAAAGAAGTTGATCTCCACGTAGAGTGGGCTCTGCGGCTGTGGGCCGTGGAGGAATTCCTCCACGGCTACACTCACCTTCCGTGCGGTAGAGGACTCCGTTCCTCCACCATGCCCTGTTCCTTGTGCATGCAGGTACTGAAAACCCAGACGGTGAGCATTCTGCGTCACATGCTGCAATCCGAACAGATGCGTCTCGTAACCGTGCTCCGCCATCCTCGCAGCTGCATGTTTTTCCTCAGGATACAGATCCCAGCCTAAATGCGAGAGACCCATAACGCCATTATTGTGCGCATAGCGACCGGTCGCCAGACTAGCTCGGCTCGGACTGCACTGAGGAGCGGTGCAGAAGGCCCGGTCGAATCTGGTACCTTCTACCGCCAATCTATCAAGGTTTGGCGATTGTACACTCTCTACACCATAGCAGCCAAGATGCTGCCCAAGATCATGACATGTGACTACAAAGATATGCGGTTTCCCTCCATTCATACTCTGACATCGCTTTCTTGCTGACTTCCAAGAGATGGAGACGCGATAGGATGTTGACTATGCCGACGCAGATCAGCCTCAATTTGCTCCAAACTCCGGCCTTTCGTTTCAGGTACTAGACCAAGCACGAAAAAGAAAGAAAGAATCCCTACCCCGGCAAAGACAAAAAAGACAATGGAAATTCCAGTCGCGGCCAATGCAACCGGGAACACCAGGCCAACAAGAAAGTTCGCCAACCAGTTAAAGACCAGAACCAGACCCATAGCGGTCCCCCGGACGTTGAGCGGGAGGAGTTCTGAGACCACTACACGCATACAAACGCCCCAACTTATCCCAAATGAGACCACGAAGAGGGAGAGGCAGACCAGTGTCGCCCCAGCCACAACACTGCTTCCATGAGGAAGGGCAAGAGTGGTAATGCCCAGAATTGCCATCGTTACAACCATGCCGACACAACCCACAAGAAGCAAACGTTTACGACCTACGCGGTCTATGATGGATAACGCGATGATAGTCACAATCACGTTCAATGCGCCGATACCAAAATTCGCGATAATCGATGCCGTCTGACCAAATCCGACCGAGACAAGTGTTGTCGGCGCATAGAAGATGATCGAGTTAATCCCCATAAACTGCGACAGCACTGACAGCCCAAGGGTGGCGATCAACGCCAGGCGCAGACCAGGTCCGGTTAGTTCACGTAACACCTCCCAGAAGCTTCGTGTTACTTTTTGAGATTCGATAGCCTCAATCTCATGCAACTCAGTCTCAGGCTCTGCGCGTCCCATATGACGAAATACGGCTACCGCTTCCTGTATTCTCCCCTGCTTGACCAGCCAGCGAGGACTCTCAGGCAAGAAGAACAGTCCTATGAAGAGAATGAGCGAGGGAATGGCCCCCAATCCAAGCATCCAACGCCAGGCGGACCATGGTGAGAGTCCATAATCAACCAGATAGGCGCCCATAATACCACAAACGACCATCATCTGACCCAGGGAAGCGATTTTTCCACGCATTTCGGTGGGAGCCATTTCTGCCAGATAGACCATTACGACGACTGCCGATGCTCCTACACCAAGCCCCATCACAAAACGGGAGAAGATCAGCCAGCCTACGTCGGGAGAAAGGGCGGCTCCAATCGCTCCCAGGATGAAGACGATGGCCATTACTTTCAGTATCGGCCGCCGTCCAAAACGATCAGAGAGCACACCTGCACATCCTACTCCAATTGCCGCCCCCAGGAGGAGCGAACTCACAACCCACCCCTGCACAAAGGGAGTCAGATTCATATCTTTCTTGATAAAAAGTAACGCGACTCCGATGACTCCGGTGTCAAATCCAAACAGGAATTCACCTAACGCGCCGAAGAAGTACACCATGAATGTAAAACGTCTTCCAGCAGTTAACGATGCTTGCGATTGGTTCATACAATGAACCTCCTGTTATTTTACTGTTCTACTCTGACGATTGAGAGGCTACGCCTCCCGTTGATCAGCTTTGATTGGCACGACATCGCTCGTCTCTTGATAGAAGGTCAACAGACGATCTTTGAGCATGTCTCTCACGGAGGCAAATGCAGGATCATCAATACGATTGCATTGCTCGTAGGGATCGGTGTGCAGGTCGTAAAGCTCATCCTTCTCATAGAGTCGACGTACATATTTGAAATCCTTTGTACGGCACATGACAGCTTTGGTATGTTCTGTTCCCTCACGACGCTGGAGGCTGAGACGTGGCCAGTACAGACCCTGCTTATTCTGATCGTTGACACTCTCTAATTCCATCGCCTGGGTTTCCTGATGGAGTCTGCCCCCTTCACAGAAAACAGCATCCCGTCCTTGTGCTGTCTCATCGGCAAGGAGCGGTAAGAGAGAGCGGCCAAAATGCGTGTGGCGCACGGGAATTCCGGTCAATGCCTCAACAGTTGCGGGCACATCGATCAGTTCAACCAGGGTATCACGTACCCCTGGCGTGATGGGGACCGAGGCAGGTGGCTTGATCAGTAAAGGAACACGCGTCAGACAATCCTCAAAGGTGTTCTGCGTTTTCTCAACGAGTCCATAATCGCCGGTAAAGTCACCATGATCGGAGAAGAAGAGGATGGCTGTATCGTCATACATACCTTCCTCGCGTAGAGCGTCAAGCACAAGTTTGAGTTGATGGTCCACTCTCGCACACATGCCATAGTAGGTGGCACGCAGTTCGGCCCAGCGATCTTCTGTCCATGACTGTAATCGCTGGTTTTCCGCAATTCCTTTGAGCATTGCTGGCTTGCCTTGCCAGTCTGTCGGTGATGGAATACGCGGGGGCACCTTCGATCTGTCTATCAGACTAAACCAGGGATCTTCTACGGTGTACGGTGGATGCGGATCCCACAAGGGGAGATAAAGACAAAGTGGCTGATCGTCTTGCTTATGCTGCCGGATTGCCTCTATGGCTCCCTCTATCATGGCCCAATCGCTATCATAGACATGGGCTTCACCCGGAGCAGGCTCCGCCCGTCCCGCGAGAAAGGAATAATAAGTATCGCTCTCAGGATCATCACGCCACTCTTTTTCAGACAATACACCCCATGTAGGAAGAGGAGAGCGAGCAGGATGATATTTCACGTCGCAGTATGCATCAAAGCCATTCTGTGCCGGCACGACGTCGTTTTTTCCACCCCACCAGACAAAATACCCCTCGTCCTTCAGCGTTTTGAGCAACATCGGTTCATCTGGTTGCAGCATGTGGAACATGGTGCGATGACCCCTGACATGTGGATACCAACCCGTCATGAAGGAGCACCGACTGGGCGTGCAGACAGGATTCTGACAATAGGCTTGGCTGAATGCGACTGCCTCGGTTTCCACGAGATGGTCAAGTGTCGGTGTGACAGCCGCCGGATTTCCCACGTACCCCGCTACATCTCCACGCCACTGATCAGGATTAAAAAGAACAATATGTGGTCGTTTTGTTTTCAACTCTTCTCCCTCTTGTGTAGATCATGTTTAGCTATCCCTGCTTACGACTATGGGAATTTTTTGCAGCCAATTGAACTGGCCTTCCATCGACCTCGACGAAAAGTCCGAGATTGCAGGGATAGCAATGTCCAAGGCATTTGACTTCCTCTATATGCGTCTCGCCTTTATCCACTTCAATACCGCAGGATCTCATGCACTCGCGTAGATCTTCGCTGGCTCCTGGCAGGTAAATATCCAGATTTGTCAAACATACACGAATATGCATCATTACCTCCTTGCCAGACCTAGCCGAGCCCATTGTTCTTCAGGTGCGTCTAATTTCTCCATCGATGCACTCATTAGTTGCTTCATATGCGCCAATACTGCGCGATTAGTGTTCTTCTTGTCGGACTGCTGCAATGGATCTGACGCGATGTGATAGAGTTCGTCTTCTGGTTTCTGGATGTGAGTTCGATAATCTTCAGGTCGCCTGAGCATAGCTGGTGCCGCATGACCGGGATGCGCGTTTTCGTATTGTACCGGGAAGCGGTTACCGTCCCAGATCTTTAAGCGTTCCTTCGCATCCTCTGAAAAGTTTTGCTGGCCAAAATCCCAATTGTTGTAATGTGACCGTGTATACCAATACAATGGATGATTGCCTTCCCGGGGCTTTTTCACCAACAGCCATTCACCATCGGTACAATACATGGGTCCACCAAAGACGCCAAAGAGAATTTCATGACGAGAGCGAATGTCGTCTCCAGCAGAAGCGCCTGCCTGCCAGAGCGGAAGGAGACTGCATCCTTGTATGCTCTGAGGCACGTGTATTTCCAGCGCATCAAGAATCGTGGGGGTGAGATCCGCCATCTGAACAAGCTCGTTGTAGACTGTTCCTGGTGCAATACCCGGTGCCTGTACCAGCAACGGCGTGCGTGCGATATCGTGATAGAGAATGCGAGCATGTTTTCCGACCCAGTTGTGTTCTCCAAACAGGAAACCGTGGTCGCTTGTCACAATGACCATCGTATCTTCCAGCAGGTTGAGCTCTTGTAATTTACGATAGAACTTCCCAAACCAATGGTCGACATAGGTAACTTCTCCACAGTACAGAGCATGAATTTGCTTTAATTCATCCGGTGAGAATCGATCTGCGGTCCCATAGCGCGGCCAGATGATCGACTCGCCCTGGTAACCTGGATTGTAGAGATCCGCATAACTGGCGGGGGGATCAAACGGTTCGTGAGGATCAAAATTATCAATGAGTAGAAAGAAGTCCTCTAACGTTTGATTATGTTCAACCCAATCCATCGCCTTCTGAAAGACCTGACCCGCGAAATAATCTTCTTCGGCACGAAAATGTTTGGTATTCCGCCTGTATTTGGCCCAGTTCCGATTTAATTTCTCTGGCGAGGCGGGATAATCAATAGGAATATCCGCATTGGTAATCCAGTTATCCGCTTCTTGCCCACGGATCATCTCAACGCCGTCAAAACCAAAGTGGTAGTTCCCAGAACCATACTGCCAGAGGTGATAATGGTCAGTAATAAGCATCGAGACATGCTCATGCTGTTTCACCAATGTCACAAGGTCATCTTGATCATACTCTAGTGGTGACCATCCTCTCCGTAGAAAGTTTAGCCTCCCCGTCCATAGATCCTGCCGGGCAGGCATACATGGATAAGATCCAATATAGGCGTTATCGAATCGTGCACCACCGCGTGCAAATGCTTCCAGATTCGGCGTTTGAATCCATGGGTTGCCATAACACGACATATGATCACGTCGAAATGTATCCATCATTATACAAATGACATTCATCTGAATCGAGGCAGGAGCCCCCCGCATTCATGCGCGGGGAGGAATGCCGAGTCCTTACAAGGCGCATGGGTGGCGGGGGTCTGCCCTCTCCTTTCCGGTTTTACTACACTGTTTGAGAATAAGAACTTATACGCTGAGAACAGGCTAGAGCAAAGGCACTCCTCTGCACAGCACGAGAAACGGTTTGTGATGCATGGATACCTGCATCAGCCAGACTGTTCAGCATGCCAGGATCGGCATGGGGCCAAAGCCCTACTCGCTAGCTCAACCTGTGAGTACCCTTTCCTGGTGGGGCGACTCTCTGCGGAGAGTACCGCTTGGTTGAAGCGGCCTGTCACCCGTCCTAACGGTGTTCAGGCTCGTCCTGAATGCTAATGCGTCCACCCCTGGTCCCCTGGTAGAGGGAGGTGAGGTGCAAGCCTCTAACTTTAGCTATGGGGTCTGGTGACTGATCTTCCTTTACTACATGTCTCTATAGTCAAATCCTTATGCGCTCTTCAACAATCACGCAGTGAAAAGTCCAACACGAACTCATAGCGTCGTGTCTCTTGAGGCTGAAGTTGCGGCAACGTGCCTTGCTCGCGATGCAAAGCTCGTCCTTCGGTTGAGGTATTCCCCGGTTCAAATCCAAGAACATATTCCCCTCTGGCAGCATTTTTCCATTGCGTAAGAAACGGGCACGCTTCACGCAGATAGCGAATGCTGGCCCGCAGCGTTTTTTCTTGCTCGTTCCATCTGATCTTATTTTCCACGGAGACTTCTATCCAACCATGCTCTCCCCGTATTCCTTCGTGAAGGAGCACGGTCGGTGCCGCATCGGACGGCTCCTGAAAACGATCCCAAGCTGTGACGGGTCCATCCCCCTGAATCCAGCGTCTCGTGCGCGCTTCTGGAATGAAGATGCGACATGTCTCGCTGATTAGCGGAAAACCAAGATTAAAGTGATAGAGGATCATATGGTCAATCGGAGTGAATGCCTCATTGGTGACCTCATCCACGATACTGATGCGGTTCGTTCCCATGGCAGTTCGAATCGTTCGGGTGAGCGTGATGTTTTCCCCAACCGCTGACGATTGTCGTACTCGTCCCTGAAATATCAACTCGTATGCATCGCTGGTTTGTACTGCTTCCGAGCGTAACAACTCTGCCGGGATAAAAGAAACTCTCCCATGTAATCCGAGCGCTTCACCTTGATCCATATTCGGTTTACCCATATAGGTCAGACCACATGTGGCTAACAAACCTCCTTCAAAACCCCGATTCCACTCCCGACCATCTTTTTCGTAGAAATGCGGTGCAACTGGTCCCGTAGCTGATAACCAACTCACAGGGACTCCATAGAGCTCGCATAAGCCAAGATCAAAGGCTCGGCTGATAGAAATCTGGAAGGAAAGACCGGTTCCATTTCGAACAAGAAGGACCTCATTGCCGTGCCCGCGCCCCTCTTGCAAGAGGACCCGTTGATACCCGGCAAGTTGCCTTAGATTCCCAACTCTTTGTCGCAGATCTGCTATCGTGGAAACGCCATATCCCAGCGTCATGGTTATTACTCCCTTCTGCCAACCACTTGTATGAAAGAAAAATACTTTTCAAATCTCCAAAGTGCTCTACCTGGAAAATATGGATGCATTCTACAAAGTCAAGCGTTGAAATTGCTCCTGCGGCGCTCCACTCTCGATGAATGGATCTCACAATGCTCCGGTTAAGCGCTCCACTTGATCTGAGTATCGGCCTGCACGATCATTTGGATCTTCTTCCCTATTACTCAACCTGATTGATTCTAACCACGAGGAATAATGGACCGTAGCAAAACTTGTCCGACTCAGAATGCAGAGAGGACTGTTGGGGTAGACAGTGGTAAAACATGTGCCCTCCATAACCAGCTTGCTTAAACTCGAACAGCTGTGTATACAACGGGACGTCCGAAACTAGCTATAGCATCCTGTCGATGTCTATTGCCCATAACGAGTAGAACGTTCAATCTCACGGGCTCCTTCGCTCATTCCCGCCTCTCCTGAACCAATCGTTGGCTTTCCGACCATAATGATGCGTCACTCATCCATTATGCTGACGAGAAGCGAAGCGACTCGAAAGAGGATATTTGGCGATAAAGGTTGGCGCACAGACCACGCTCACACACCTTGTAACGGCGGCAAATACAAAGTGGCAATGCGTCAACACGAGCTCTTATTGTTCTTTGATTACTCGTGTAATTATTTAATAACATGAAATGGTTCTGTTTGTCAAGAGGATGTTTCTCAGCGAACAGGGCTTTTCGGTTTACCCGAATCGCCTGTTTTGCCGCCTTCGGCGGCGGGCGGAAAGAAAGGGAGGCGAGGACACCTCGGGCGCTAGCAGGTGGGCTAGCTGCCCTCCTGCACCACCCGCTTGTCCGGTTATTACGGGACAAGCAAAAAGCCCTGTCTCAGCGAATGAGGAGAAAATGTGCTATTCACGCTTCGCCGTTTTAGCTTCCCTTCGCTCCAGGAGGGGCTGTAGACGCTCGTATCGTCAGCCGGGTGGGAAGCACAATCTGGACTTTTTCCTGGATAGTATGTGTAGCTTCAATCTCTTCTATAATGAGTGCAACAGCTCGTTCAGCAACCTCTTCAAGTGGCTGGGAAACACTGGTCAAAGGTGGATATAAATACGCGGCAAAGGTATCGTCGTAACTGATCACGCTCAGATCTTCAGGAACGCGTACGCCTGCTTGATACAAAGCTCGAAGCACACCTAACGCTTGTATATCGGACGCCACAAAGAGCGCTGTTGGAGGTATCTCTAAAGAGAGCAAATCCTGCGTAAACCTGTATCCCTCCTCCAGAGAATACACACTTCCTAAGCGAAGATATTCATCGCATACAGCTACCTTCCTATGTTCCAACGCTCGCCTGAAATTGTTCAACCTCATCCTGTCGACAGGATGAGACCCTCCATTGCCAAGAAATGCAATACGCTGATGTCCTTGACTTACCAGGTGGTGAATCGCCTCGTTGATTCCCTGTGATGAGTCAACTGTAACACTCGAAGTGTACACTTCGAGTTGCGGACGAATCAGCTGGACAATCGGTAAACCTTCGTCAACAAATTGTTGGGCATCGGACACGCTACCTGGCCAATCAAAGATGACGCCATCTACGCGATAACCAAGCAGATGTTGGAGAAGCTCTTTCCTATGATGGAAGGTATAGCCTTCGGCACTTACTTCAATAACATGGTAGCCGTTGTTTTGAGCCGCACGTGTTATGCTCGCACCCAGATGGTATGGAACAGGTTGCTCATAGAGCACTCCATTAAAAGAACGTCTTACATATCCAATAACCCTGCTCCGTCCTCGACGCAAGGATTGGGCCGCCAGATCAGGAGAGTAGCCAAGCTCAGAAGCCGCAGTCAAAATACGTTGCCGAGTTTCTGCAGAAACTCGAATATTACTTCGTGCGCCATTAAGGACTACAGAGACGGCCGCTCGAGATACACCTGCTCTTCTGGCTACATCATTACTGGTAGCTGAACGCGCTTTCAAAATACATTCCCCCGGCAAAATTCAATTACTGGCTGCCCTACCTGGAACATTGACGAGAATAGGGCGCGTTCTCGTATTGTAAAGGAAATGAACAAGAAGTACAATCTCTCATTGTTGCTCGGTTCCATCAAAAATCGGGATGCAAATGACAAAAACGAATGTGTTCGCTTCGTAGAGAGGTGGGGATCACGTAATGGATCTCCACCTCGCCCATCGTCACAATAACGCGGTCAATAAGCAACTCGACCATCTGCCGTTTCTGCTCAAATGTTGCCTCTACTAATCCTGCCTGAATCCGCTGACAAAAAGCCGTGAGCGCTTCACACATCCCGGAGATCTCCATCCGTTGATGAATCAGGGCTTGCTGCAAGCGGTTCTGCTGATCCAAGGCAACGAGCCGTTGCTCAAGTTCCTGACGACGGTGACGATATTCCTCTAGAGGGAAAACGCCACCCAGATAGGCTTCAGTGAGTCGTTCCATCTGTGCTGTGAGAGCGGCAAGCGCTTTCCGGTGTTGCTCTTGCCGGGCCTGCATTTCCTGAGGCAACCAGTCCCCTGCTTGAGCGCGCCGCAGGGCCAGGGCAAGATTGGTGGGATCAGAGATGAGTTGACAAAGATCCGACCACACAAGATCATCAAGCTGACCAACCGGAATGTAACGTGAGCGACAACGTTCTTCATGGGTGTGGATGGGATGCCATTTGCCGTGGCAGAGATAATACGCGTGCGTTCCGCGCGTCACCCCAACACAAGCTCCTCAACAAAGACCACAACTCACGAGGGATGCGCAGCAGATAGGGGTGGGCGGTATTATTGCGCCCGGCTAAGCTGGCATTCTCTCGGAGCTTGGCCTGCACTTGCTCAAAGCACTCTTGGCTCACAATCATGGGAACCTGGCTCACCACTATCCAGTCGGTTGAAGGGGTGGGAACGGAACTCTCACCCCGACCTGCAGGTTGTAAAGGAGAACGGCGACAACGAGTCTGTGTGACGTGTTTCCGATTGGCATACAGGGTGCCGGTATAGGTGGGATTGGTCAGCAATTGTCGCAGCGAGGAAGGATGCCAGATTTTTCCCCCAGCGGAACTGAGCATCAGGCCTGCTAACGGTCTGATGGTGGACTCTCCAGAGGCGTTGTTTCATAGGCATCTCCTGCCTGAGAAGAAGAAAAAGGATATCTCTCCCTATGATACGCCAACTGTCGAGCAGCTTGGGCTCGTAAGGATAATGGGAGTTGCCACTGACCCAGATGTAGCTTGGCGAAACGGCTCACACAGAATTTATCATTTGCAATCATACCATTAAAGGCTGCAAGATGGTGGCCTGGATGGGCTTGGCGATCATGGTCAAGACACGCCTCTGGCTGGCTGGAACCGTCTCACTCACCCGTGATCGGGTGCTGGCTGATCGGATCTTGCAACAGGTACGACGCTGTGCAGAGCCTCTGAAAGCGCTGCTGGTCTTGACCGATGGCTGGGCGGCGTATCCAGGCAGCATCAAGCGAGCTTTTCGCGAAAAGGTCAAAGACACACCAGGACGAGGGCGAGCTCGCTTGTGTCTCTGGCCAGACCTGCATATTGGGACGGTGATCAAGCGGACACAGAAGAAACGCGTTGTTGAGGTCACGCGCACCATGTCGCATGGCTCACAAGAGGAGGCTGAGCGGCTTTTGCAGCAATCCCAAGGGGGAAGTGTTCTCAACACTGCCTTCATTGAGCGCTTGAATGCCACCATGCGTCAGCGACTTGCCACCTTGACACGCAAATGTCGCCAAGGCGCTCGCCGCCTGCGTCCATTGGAAACGGGAATGTACCTGCTGGGCACGACTTACAACCTGTGTTGGCCACATCATGAGCTCTGTAAGCTGACCCATGAGGGCAGAGTCTGTACGCCTGCCATGGCAGCAGGGCTCACCGACCACATCTGGAGTGTAAGCGAACTCTTGCACTACAAGGTTGCTCCCACACCCTGGGTTGAGCCCAAGCGACGAGGGCGGCAAAAGAAAGACGCTCAGACGCCTGTTCTAGCAAGGAAGCAACCTTCCAATCGAGCCCTCGTCAGGCTACGCAAGGGGGTCTTGTGTTCAGCCACCGGTTAGTGGTGTTCTACCCCAGCCAGGTGTATGGAAGAAAAATACGTTTTAGCCCTCCATATAGCTTGCTACATCTGGGAAGGATGCATGCATCTATAAATTCAAGCGTTGAAATTGCTCCTGAGGCGCGCCAAGCTCAATGAAGAGGTCTCTCAACGCTTCGGTTAAACGATCTACTTGCCCGTGATACTGATTGGCCTGATTGTAAAGCTCATTGGGATCTTCTTCCCTGTTACTCAGCCAGGTTGGCTCTGCCCACGAGGGATAATTGACAACTGGACGCCGTCCATCCTGGTAGGCACCCAGCGTATATCCCAGCGGATCAAAACGTGCGGTCTGGTGTCCGTGCCAATAGAGTGGTTGATTTTCCGGACCGGGGGATTGATGGAGAATCCAATCTCCATCCGTGATCGAAACACTTTTCCCAAATTGTCCCGAAATGGCATATGTGTGGGCCTTCGCGGTCCTATTTTGCAAAATGGGAAGCAAGTCTACACCATGCCGCCCAGGAGGACATGGGCGGCCAAGGACACTTAATACGGTTGGGTAAATGTCGACAAGTTGGACGAGTTGATCTCTTCTCTCACCTACTCTATAGTCTGGATGCACAAGGATGAACGGAATGTGGCTGAGTGCACCAAACTGATGCGTTTGGGTTTTACCAATTCGGCCATGATCACCATTGAACGTCCCGTGATCGCTCGTAAAAATCACAACTGTATCTTCCCAGAGATGTAATGCATCCATTGTATCCAGGAATGTACCGAGCCATTTATCAGTGAACACGACACTAGCAGCATAACGTGCCTGAAAGTGACGTAGCTCGTCTTCCGTCATATGTCGGCGCCAGAAATCGTAGGGCGGTTTTGAATGCCAGCGCTCTACCTGATACCCACGTGGATCAAACATCTTTACATATTCTTCAGGTGGATCCCAGGGTTCATGCGGATCAAAACAATCAATATGCAGGTAGAAATCTTTATAACCATGATTGGCTTGTAGCCACTCGCTCGCCCGTGTAAATACTTGCGCGCAAAAATAGTCTTCTTCTTTCTTTCTGGTTAAGAAGACGTTACGATGATGACGCTCCACCTTGCTCATAGGATCATCGGGGCATGGAAAGGTAATGGGGTCCGTCTTCCAGGCGTCTCCTTCATGCCCCCGAATAAACTCGTAGCCAGCATATCCCATATGATAGTTTCCAGCACCCTGCTCCCACAGATGAAAATGATCCGTGATCAGATGGCTGACAGAATATCCATCAGTTAATAATCTGGTGAGAGAAGCCGGCTTGGGACCAGATATCTGACGAGGCAAATCAAGATCATCATCCTCCAGTGGACCCCATCCTCGCTCAAGGAACTCGTAGCGACCAGTGTAGATGTCACGTCGTGCTGGCATACACGGCGATGAACCGCACCACGCATTGTCAAAAACAGTTCCGCGATCTGCCAACCGCTCTATATTTGGTGTAGGAACAACCCACGGTGCCTGCTCACCAGAGAGGTCACTGAGTGGATGACCCTTATGATATGGACTACAATGATCCCACCGTAGCGTATCACAAAGAATGACAATGCAGTTCAAGCTTTTTCTCCTTCTGTCCCTATCAGCTTGCTTTCGCTTCCGAGGATTTCTTCAAGCGAACGATTTTCTGTTGCGACCGGCCGCAAGATGAAACCAACGATCAGGCCGATGAACATCACTACCGATACAACGGTAACGGCCCAGGTCCATCCCAGGCTAACCTGGAGAATAGGGAAGATGAATGTTGCGAACATAGCACCAAAGCGGCTGATCCCGGTAGCTAACCCCTGCGCAGTACCTCGCAACATCGTCGGAAAAAATTCAACGGACCACGGATAAAGAGCTGTGGTGACAATCTGGTTGCAAATGGTAGAGGCCAAAATCAATGCCACAAAGAGGATCGGTTGCGATCCGGTAACAAACGCAACAGCGAATGTAAACACCACATTAATAAGCCAGCTCGTGAGTATGATCGATCTTCGACCAATGCGATCCAAGAAAAGAGCTGTAATAAAGGAGACCACAGCGTAGATCAGGTACAGCACGGTGTTCACTTCAAGTGCAGCTATATTGCCATGAACACCAAAGGTCTGGAGCAGGATCGGTAAATACGAGTTGAAGGACGATCCTCGGTAAATGCTCACAAACCAGAACACGAGGACAACGGTTAAAGGAACCGCATACCTCTTGCTAAATAACACACTCACTTTCGACTCTGCATCAACAGAAGATGGTACGCTTGTTGAGCTTTCGTCAACCTTTCTACTGAACTCCTCCTGATCCACATTTTGGCCTTTCGCAAGTAACCAGCGTGGACTTTCCGGCATACGAGTACGTAAAAGCATAACAATTACGGCAATCACGGCACTTAGCCCCAGTGCCCAACGCCACGCATTCTGATTTCCATTCAGAAGAAACACAATGGTGACGATGCCCGATACGGTTGCACCAGCAAACCAGAATGGTTGCATCAGACCGGTAAGAAAACCGCGCTTGTTCTTTGGACTGAATTCTGCAATCAGCGATGTACTAATCGGCACGTCTGCGCCAATTGCAAGGCCTGCAATAAAGCGCCCGATGAGCAGAATGGAGATATTCGAAGCAAACGCGCTCACGAGTCCACCAATAACAAACAGCGATAGGTCTAGAATGAATGAGGTCTGACGCCCGATTTTATCGGTTAAACGGCCAAAAATAAGTCCACCGAGCGCCATACCGAGAAATGCCGCCGAGCTAATTAATCCGAGCTGCGGCGCTGTAAGCTTCCAGGCTGGCTGTAACAAAAGAAGCACGGCGCCAATGACCAAATTGTCATAGCCGTCTAGAAATGCGCCCATCGCGCTGACAAAAGCGATAAATCCGACACTCTTGGTCAACAGCCTACTCTCAGCAATGTGTGACGTCTTTGTTTCCATGATGCCTCCATACATTTACATATATTGATGGTTGACTCCCCTCATCTGAAATATTCAAAAGATGAAGGGCAGCAAGGTATTACTCTCTTCCATGAAGTTCTGGTGATGCTATCCCAAACTTCCTGTTCTTGCCACCACCAGTGGTGGATTCATCTCAATCAAGAGAGACAATGCATTCTGTGCAACATTGCGGTTTATGACACTTCAAAACAAAAAAGGATAGGTTTGAGCTGCTCTGAATAAATAGTTCATCTCTATCGATATGCACTGAGGTTCCTTAATGACTGCCAATGGAAGCCTTATACGCCCTGCGTCGCTCCCTCTGATTTGCGAGTGCTCTTTGGTCCACCGCATCGGGATCGACTCTTCGTATGAGCTCCGCATGGAGCTCAGCTATGATAGATGCATAATCGGAAACAGTTGAGAGATCGTGCATCTCTAAAGGATCAGCGTCAAGGTCGAACAATTGTGCAGGGAAAGAAGGATAATAGATGTATTTAAAGCGCCCCTTTCGAATCATAAAGATGCCGTGACTCACACCGTGTGCATGATACTGGCTCAAGATACTCTCCGAAACGGGCCGGTATTCCTGTCCTTGAGCTACAGAAAGAAAAGAACGCCCCTGCCAGACTGGATCTGGGGCGACACCAACCGCCTCGGCGATAGTGGGTGCCAGGTCAATAAGCGATATAGGGTCCGAGCGAACCGCATTCCGAGCGATGGTTGGTCCCGCCATGATCAACGGAATGCCCACGGATTGTTCATACATCGCGCTCTTCCACCACAGTTCATGATCTCCAAGTAACTCACCGTGATCACTCGTGTAGACGATAAGTGTATTTTCAGCCAGCCCACTCTGTTCAAGGGCCTGTACAACACGCCCTATCTGGTTGTCTATATAGGTTACCAATCCATAATAGGCAGCGCGGGTACGACGGAGGATAGATTCATCAAGGTTGCGTCCATCAAAATGGTTACGCAGTTCTTCCATGGCTGGATGATATTCCTTCGATGGATAATCATATGGAAGGTCAACCCTGTCTTCCGGGTACAAGTCATAGAATGAAGGAGGGGCAATAAGCGGAAAATGAGGAGGAAGATAATTCAACCATAACACCCAGGGGGATTCTTGTTGTCCAGCCTCACTCGCAATAAAATCGATCGCTGCCTGTGTCTCCAACTCTGTACTCTGCACCCAGGAATCGCCAGAACCGGCTTCTTCAAACCGACTCCGCGCCTGCTCGCGCTTTTGAACTGGCTCGCGGTATAATCCGGCTGGATCATTGCCTGTTTGGCGTGGATAACGCTGATCCATAAAACCATTGGTCTTTGAAGGGTCAAAATGCAATTTGCCAATTGTTACAACTTTGACACCCCGTTCATCTAGATAACTTCCCCAACTGTTTGGTGTCCCGCTATAGGGCTTGTCATTATCCCAGTATTCAATTTCGTGAACATGTCGACCTGTAGCGAAACTTGCCCGGCTCGGAATACAAAGAGGACTGTTGCAGTAGGCATTGGTAAAACGTGTGCCCTTCCTGCCCAAGTTGTCCAGATATGGCGTCTGCACAACGGGATGTCCAGAACATCCCATTGCATCACGACGATGCTCGTCGCTCATAATGAGTAGAACATTCAATCTCATGGGCTCCTTTGCTCATGTCCACCTCGCCCAAATTGTTTGTATGCTGCCCATCCGTGTAGAGGCAGCATACCTCCATTTCAGTGACGAGAGGCCACTCAAAAATGAATATTTGGCGATGACGTTGATCGCCATCAGTACGCTCACAGGCAGTGTGACAACGCAAAGACAAAGCGACAATGCGCCAACACTATCCCAATTACTCGTAGATTACTCGTGTAATTAATAAGTAACATAAAATCGTTCTGTTTGTCAAGGGGATGAAGTCCCGTCCCGACGCCCACGACATGCGCAATGAGTTTGCAGAAGAGTTTCTGCCTGCCTTCATAAGTCTTCGTTAGCCCAACAGGGAAAAGGAGCGGGTCAAAGCGAGGATAAATGGAGGGATGAAAGGGAAAACGAGGATGAGGAGCAGGGAGATAAAGAACGGTCAAGCAAAGCAGACAGGAGAGGCTGCTCGGAGAAGCAGGCTTGTCCGAGGAAGGAGATGAAGCCTGCAGACAGAGGGAGTGTCAGGCTGTAGCTGGTAAATTGGCTGACAGGTGAGCAGGTTTTGAGGTGAAACGTGAGCAATCGGTGCGAAGAGTGAGCAGAAGCGAGCAGGACGCTTGAGGAAATCGCTCAGAGAGCGATTTCCTCCGCTCGACGGTTGTAAATTGTGAGATCTGGCAGAACTGACGACAATGGGGACATGAATCCTGGTCTTGTCCTGACAAGCCAAATTTCGAGCAGTTTTTTCTGACGAGAATGCGACACTGCTTCCCCTTGCAAGAGAAGAATACCATGAAAAAAGCATTTTGCCGGTTTCTGCAGTCACGGCAAGAAGAGGTGAGGAGAACAGTGAAGAGGCTCGCTTTTGCAGAGAGCCAATGAAAAAAAGGAGAAATCGTATGGGGAAAATTATTGTCTACAACATCATCTCACTGGATGGGTATCACACGGGCCCAGGCAATGATGTCTCGGTCATGTTCCCGGTGATGGGTGGCAGAGCCTTTAACGGCTATAATGCTGAACTGCTGCGTACAGCCGATACATTTCTTGTGGGTCGTGTTTCCCACGAGCTGTTCCACGGTTACTGGCCGAAGGTCGCCGAGAATCCAGATTCTGATGAATGGACAGACGAACAGAGGGAGATCATCCAGGAGAGCAAGTCCGTCAACAACATCGTCGTCTCAGATACGCTGACAGGAAACTGGCCCAATTACCGCATCATCAGGCGGGCAGACGCGTACCAGCAGATTGCCGAACTCAAACGCCAACCAGGCAAAGATATTTTGATTACAGGCAGCAGGACCCTGTGGAACGATCTGCTGGCGCATGATCTGGTTGATGAGATCCATCTGATGATTGGCAACATCGTCTTAGGCGAAGGAGTCCCTGTCTTCGTGGGCAAGCCGGACGCGTCGCTTCGGCTCATGGAAGTCCGCCGTTGGGAGGACTCCGATAACATCCTTGTGCGTTACGAAGTCCTCCACAAAAGCGTGTGAACGCATACGTCGATGGAAACTGACCGAAAGGATACTTTGACATCTCTTGAGGTAGACTTTATCCAAATTTGACAGACAACATGTTGTGACTAAGCAGCAAAAGCGAGCGTCTCCACGAGGCGGTCGAAAAGGGCTCGTGGAATTTGCACTGTGTCGGCATCTAGGGGCGACACCGAAAAAAAGGTGGAGGGCCACAGATGCTGACGAACGAAGGCAAGCGTATCGGAAAAGGTCGGCAAGGTTTTGCTGTACTAAGCCGCCTGCCGAACCGGAAACACTTGCCCTCCCAACAACTGATGAGCAAAAATGGTGACGAGCGAAAACAGTCCCAACAATGCAGGAGTCGTGCGCGCAATCGCCAAATCCGACCATTGGCGCTGCGTCTCGACCCCCAAATGGTCACGTACCTCATGAAAGGTCACTTCCAGCGACCAGCGCAAGACAAACTACGCCACCATTTGGGTTGCATCGGCGTTTTGATCAGTGCACAACAGGGCTGTGGGCTCGTATTGGCCTTGAGGGTCGCGAATGAGCACTCACCGGATGGCAACCGGAGGAACAGGAGATTGATACCACAGCGCTGTGCCCGTGGCGATTTCCATCTCGCGTGTCGCTCCCCCATACCAGGACAGCGTGTGTTTCTGCCACGGCGTGCTGGGATCGCTGAGCCGCGCAGCCAGCTTGGGCTGGGCTTTGCCCTTGTGGGCAGTGCGACCACGTTTTCCAGCGGTGCAAGCCGGGGCAGGATCGTAGAGACAGGCATCCAGGCGCAAACGCGTGATGAGGCTCGTGTTGGGCAGGCGAGAGACGTTATCCCCCCTTATTGAATCCAGATCGGCATTTCTTCGTGTTCTATGCCAAAGTGATGAGCCACTTCATGGAGGATCGTTTTTCTGACCTGCGCACGGATACGATCAAGATCGCCGTGACAATAGTCTTCAATAGCGCGTTGATAGATGGTGATACGCTCGGGCAAGAGCGAGTAGTGGCTTCCATAAGAGGCGAGCGGGACGCCCTGATACAATCCCAACAGAAGACGCCCATCACCAGTACCTACTCTTTCGAGGGTCTTGGCATCCGGCTCATCTTCGATCAAGATTGCCAGATTGTCCATGTGCTTCTGAAACTCGTCAGGAATGGAATTGACAGCCTCCTGGACCAGCCGGTCAAAAACGTCAGGTTGCAACCTGGTTTTGCGGTTGCCTGGCTTTTTTGTTTGCGCTTTCTCATACACATTCGCTGATGGTCTGTTCTTCGCTGTATGTGTAGCAGTCGAGCGAACCTTTGACAGATATCCCATTCCGACGATGAGGAAGAGTACCAGACCACTGGTGATCAGGAGCGCGGAGGAGTTACCTATCGTACGAGACAGGGTAATATACAGGACAAAGAAAGAGCAGAAGCCGAAGAAGAGGGAAACGAGCAGTTTTACTATGACGACCACCCACTTCTACGTCTTCTTGTGAGTATGCATTGGCTGATTCGTCTTACCTGACCCGGCTGCATTCTTGCCAGGAGCATTCAGATCGCCAGCATCATCAGAAGAGTGAGCAGACTTCATCGTTGTCATCGTTGACCCCCTCTTATCTTGGAGACTATTTCACTCTTACTAAAGAGAGACGTCGCTTCCCTTGCGCCATTAAAGAGGAGGCTTACAGGAGGGCGAATATGCGCTTTCTACCCAGTATCTATAGTCTCAGGTAGATTCGACAAGACAAATAAATTCTTTCCTGGTACGCTATGGCGGTCATTAGCTGAAAAGAAAGGATAAATGCAGATGGACGAAACCGAAGAGAGGCTTCTTGTCCTTATGAAAGCGCTCACGTCGGAGCGAAAACATCGTTGGGCTGCATGTCTTTCTGAAGAAGCATTGCTAGAAGCGGAAGCAATGCTCGGCTTCCCGTTACCATCGCTTTTGAGACGAATCTATCGAGAGGTGGGCGATGGAGCGTTCGGTCTCTCGCTACTACACAATGGATGTGATGAATGTGCAATGTCTCTCATCGAGAGTTATATCGAGCTTCGGTCTGCGAGCGTGGGTGGTATAGAAGAAAGAGTATGGCCTGAAAAGCTGCTGATCATCTATGACCATGGGTGTAATAGCTACTCGTGCGTCGATTGCGCTCATCCTGAACATCGTGTTCTTATGAATGATAACAGCAGAGATCCGAATATACACGTTCTTGAAGCGCCTTCAATAGAGCAATGGCTTCAGAGGCTTCTTGATGGAACGCTTTTTTTGCCTTGTGATTGGAATGCGGCGGAAAAGCTTCTCTTTCAGCGGGCACGCTTCATCAACGTTGTGTAAGGAGATCTCTATGTCAAATGCTGAGTTTGTAGGCATGTTTTTGAGCGTCCATGAAACTGCTCACGAGAGCGGAGGGTTGCCACTTTTGTCATGCGCCACAAGAATGCAGAGTAAAACGCGTTTCGTCGAGGACCATTGTATAGAGGAGAATAGATGGCGAATTCTCAACATCTTGCCCTTCTTCGCGAAGGAGTGGAAACCTGGAATCAGTGGAGAAAAGAGTGGGCGGAGGAGGAACGAGAAAATAGTTTGCAGGCAGCAGGCAATGGATATATCAAGAAACGTTATCCCCATCATGTCGATTTAAGCGATGCCGATTTGGAAGATTGTGATTTAAGCCTTGCAGACTTGAGTGGTGCTAATTTGAGAGGTGCCCGTCTCGTTCATGCTAATCTTTTGGGCGCCGATCTCCGCCAGGCTGATCTCTATAGAGCAATCTTAAATATAGCAAAACTTGAGTATGCAGATTTGAGAGAGTCCTATTTGGTAGAAGCAAGTGTGGCTGATGCCAATCTCTGGAGAGCAGATCTGAGAAATGCCAATCTCTCATGGGCAAGCTTTTTTCATGCCTTCCTGGTAGAAGCAGATTTACGAGAGGCTGATTTGACGCAAACCAATTTTACATGGGGAGTCCTCTCTGGGGCAAAGGTGCAAGGGGCCTATAGTAACCATACCATCCTTGGTGATGTTGACCTTTCGAGTGTCAATGGCTTAGAAGAACTTCATTGTAGCCGTCCGCCGCTTATTGACCTTTACACGCTGGCACGCTCATCTGGACGTCTCCCAGAGAGCTTCCTTCGTGAGGCGGGTATTGAGAGTGAGATCATCCCTTCATTACTGGCTCTTTTTCATTCCTATGGAAATGACGATAGTGTGTGGGATCGTGATCTGTCACCATCATCGCCATGGGAGACAAAGCATCGGCTTCAGGAACCTCCTCAGGCGACGGTATGGTAAACATGGCGAGATCTGTACAAGAGATGATACTCAACGTATGCACGTATGGTAGCATGAGTACCTTCACCTGTTTATGTTTCACTTCAGATGACATGGGCTACTTGCCCTTTATCAGAGGCAAAATGTGTTCCTCATACCTTTGCGCCTCCTCGACAGGGAAGCATACAGGAATGCCTCAAAAGAACTGGGGCTACACCTGTGTTTAGCATGAAAGGGTATGAGCGACACTTCGCTACATGATGCTTGACGCATTTGGCCAGTTCGAAGTGTGCAAAAGAGGAACATTATTTTGTGGAAGGAGGTTGCAATGCAACCTGTCAACCTGTCAGACTATGAAGTGCTCGCGGAGCAGCGGATGGCACACATTCCTTGGGCTTGGGACTATTATCAAGGAGGCAGTGATGATGAGGTGCGTCTGCGTGCCAACCGAGTTGCCTTCGAGCAACTGCAACTGCGCCCCCGCGTTTTAGTCGACGTCAAAACGATTGACATGCGAACGAGCGTGTTAGGCATTCCTGTCAGCATGCCCATCCTGATAGCCCCAACAACTGGACACGGTCTGGCCCACGCTGATGGGGAATGCGCCACTGCGCGCCGTCCAACAAGCAGACACGCTCATGATCGTGAGTACTCAGTCCACATGTAGTCTGGAAGAGATTGCACAGACGGGGAAGTCACCACGCTGGTTCCAACTCTACATTGACTCCTACCGCCAGGCAGAACATCTGGTCAGACGCGCAGAGAAAGCCGGCTACCAGGGGCTTGTGCTCACGGTGGATGGGCCGCAGCGGGGCAATCGGGAGAGAGACAGTCGCAACCATCTCGGTGATTTGCTCCAGACGCACTATCCTGCTGTGGGGAGCGGTAATGCTTCTCCTCATATGGAGGAGAGCGGCAATGAGGAGGAAACCGCCCAAAACGACTCTCTCACCTAGGAAATCCTTCCCTGGCTCCGCTCTCTCACCTCGCTTCCCATCCTCCTCAAAGGCATTCTCACCGCAGAAGATGCACGTCTTGCTCTCTCCTATGGAGCCGCTGGGATTATTATCTCCAACCACGGCGGTCGCCAACTCGATAGTGTTGTCACGGGCATTGAAGCGCTGCCCGAAGTGGTTGAGGCAGTTGCGGGTCGCTGCGAGGTCTACGTCGATGGTGGCATACGTCGGTCCTTAAGGCACTGGCACTCGGTGCTCGTGCTGTCCTGCTTGGCCGTCCTATTCTCTGGGGCCTGGCAGTCGATGGGGAAAGCGGTGTGTATCATGTCTTACAGCTGTTACGCGCTGAATTCGAACTGGCTATGGCTCTGGCAGGCTGCCCGACTCTCTTGAGCATCACTCGCTCTCTCGTCAGATAGGAAGAGCAACGATCACGAGGACTGCCAATCCTTGTCCAGCATTCTCCTGAACGCTACGGATCTTCCAGGAGAAACTACCCCGGAAGACTTTTTTGCTTACTTTGGATTGACCAAACGCATCAGGCATCATACAGCGCGGTATCGGGTATGAGCCACCATACACTTGAGATGGAACCAATGACCACGTGTGTGGACGGAAGCAACATTTTGCTCCCCAGCTTGTTGGGGGTCCGAAATTACCAAAATTTGGTATTCTATTATTTGTAGAATTACCTGTTCAAAAAAAACTAGGATGGCAAACCTGATCTGCAGGGGCGGTGTTCCAAAAATATTTTGAAGTTAACGATCAGGAGATCTCTGACACTTTTGGCAACGTATTTGAGCTATGTAGCTCAGTTTTTCGAGAAAGAAAAAAAAGACAACTTCCGAGAGAAAGGAGGAAACCGATCGGTGCAAGCCAGAAGTTTGGACCAAAAGAGAAAGACAGAGCTGGAAGGTGACGACTGGGCATGCCAAAGCCAGCAAAAACCATGGTGAATAAGTCAAAGATCAAGCTCATGAGGAAACCGAGAACAGCAAGAACGATACTGAACCCCAACAATGCTCTGGACTTCTTTCCTCTTCTGAGAAGCACGCTGAACGCAGCTCCCATTGGGAGAAGAATTGCGAGCCAGTAAAGCACCACCGCTCCCGCAACAAAGTACTGAATATTTGGAGGCGATGTTACTGCCATACCCCAAAGTGATTGTGACCTTGCGACATCATATGAGTTGACAAAGATATACGGTAGGAAGAAATTGATAAGTACTACAGCGGGACCCACGATGCCAAAAATTGCCCAAATAAGATGAGAAGAAGGTCTACCTGACATTTTATTTCCTTTAAGCCAATCAGCAATGACTAATCATAGACGCAGCAGTTCCCACTGGCTAGAGTGGCTCTCCTCTTCGGCGAAATGCGGAGGTGAGATTTGGCGCTCTCCTTCCATTGGCCTCAGATGGAAAAACCTTGGTATGGGTATGAACAGCCCTTTTTCCGCGCACTACGGCAGCAATCAGCTTTTTAACCAGATTGTTAGTTTTCAGTATACCCCATTTAGATCAGGTTTGCCTTCCTTGAAAAAAAGAGCTCTTGAAAAGTGCCTCTGGATTCCTCCGGGCACTGCGCTCTTCAGAGGCAGTGCCCGGAGGAATGTCTCATAGCGTATCTTTTAGGAACGCCTGCTTTTCTCTTGCTGGAGACGTGCTCTCATTTCTTCTGCTTTCAAGCCTTTTCTTGAGGTGGCGTCTTCCTACTCACCCTGGTTGTCAGGAATCTCTTGCTTTGCATGGGCTGTTCCTGATACCTGTTCACAATAGCGTTTCGCCTCCTCTCCTCCAAAGAAGCCAGCGAGGATGGCCTGAGCGTCAAAATGCTGGCCAAAGCACGTCATGCCACCTGGGGCAAACGAGAGTATCGCTAGAGCCTGTGCAACATGATTGAAGAGCTTAGCAGTTTCTCCTCTCACCTGGCTTCCAAAGAGGAGGACATCTCCCTTTGATGCAAGCAGTGTTCCTACCTGACGGGCTGCTTCCAGGTCATTCTCATCGGGACCCTGCCGTTCATAGAGTCCTAGCACACGAAGAGGAACGGCGGCACTGAGCGCAATGGCGAGATGGCTTGAGGCAACTGAAGAACGCTCAGTGAAGAGCGGCGGTGCACCCCGGGGAGGATGAGATATTCCCCCCTCCTGGCTCGCCGCCGCTCTTCGCTCGGCGCGGCGTTGGCGTTTTGCCTGTCGGTCTGACATACTTTCTCTCCTTTTTTAACACAACAATGCCTCCTGCCCAGCCGTGATCATGGCCGGGCAGGAGGCATTCCTTTTCCATGACAAGAACATACAGATGACGTGTCTTCTCTGTGTGTTTGTCGTCTTGATGATGTTCCCCTGTTTTCCCTCCTACCTGTCTGTAGCTGTGCGCTTGAGATACAGCAGGAACGTGATCCGATTGTCATGTGCTTCGCGCTCTTGCTGGAATCAAAGCAGTACAACACAGTGGGAGTGGAGAGGGAAGAGAAGAAGATGATGAAATGCGCGCAGAGAAACTGGCTAGGGTGTGGGCCAGTCAATGAGCGTTGAGAGGATGCCACAATCGCAGGTGATCCCTAGCGCTCTCAACTGCTCCAGGTGGCTTTCGACATTCAGACCCTGACGCCTCAGCCAGATGGCTGTATGCTCAAAGGTGTGGTTACACCTGTAGCGCCACCCCTTCTTGCTCGGCCTGGCATGGCACTGCTGGGGTTCTTGCAACCAGGTAGAGAGCGCGTCAAATTGGCGTTGATCCAACATCGTCACGCCGTCCCTCCCATCGTGCTCCCATTACCGCTTTCGCTGTCCTCTGGAGAAGGTGCCCGCTGAGCCTCTCTCCTATCTTGGAGAGGATTCACCGGAGTGGAGAGCGAGCCTTCATAGCTGATCTCAGCACACCTGATCCAGGACAGCAGGAAGAGTTGCCACGCGACCTCAAGCAGCGTGGTATCTACCCCTCTGGGAAACAGGAACCAGACGGCCCTGGGGAGACGTTTCTGACAGTCTGGGAGCATCTCCGGGTCTATCCAGGGTGTGATCTCGGTCAGCACCTCTGTCCAGGGAGTGAAGAAGAGATGGAGACAGTAGAGCCTTGCCGGATGGGTAACTTGCTCTTGCTTTGAGAACAGTTCGTCAAAACACTGCCAGTTCATCCGCAGGGCATAGCCATGAGCCTCGAAGCAAAGCTGGTTGACCAGAGCAATGGCCTCTTGAAGCGATACCTCATCCTGCACCACCTGGCGACTTCGCTCATAGGACATCGTTCCCAACGTCACCACCTGCCAGGACAGCGTGGCGAGACGGGTGCGCAGCACCTCTTCCTGGCGGGCACAGGAGGTGAGGGTCCGCCGGAGCATCTCTACTGCGTTTGCCAGAAGTGAGCCTTCTCCCAGGCGAGAGAGGGGACCAAAGAGTATGTCAGGATCAGGATCGTCCTCGAGCTCATGCACCAGTTCCCAGCAGGCATGCAGCATGCAGCGATCAAAGGTGAGCACCTCCATGAGCAAACCAGGGTCAGTGTTGGCCCCTGTGAGCACATCATGGAGCAACTCACCCGCCCATCCCCGTACATTGGCTTCGAGCCAGAGTTGCTTGAGGGCACGCTCTGTCCGCTCGGTATCGGTACTCCCAAGAATGGCAGAGGCGGCGAGGCGCTGCTGCAAACACGCCTCCACCTCTTCCAGGAGCCCTGCAACGATCTCCTCCGAGAAGAGATGCCCCATCTCCCACGCGTGGGCCAGGGCAATGGCCCGTTTCCAGGTTGCCCGCTCTTCCTCCCACTCCTCTTCGAAGGACGCATAGGGCAGTTGAGGAGGACATTGAGCATGTGCCAGTTCGTGTAACAGGGTTCGCAGGGCCTGCTCCTCTGGTGCGTCAGGGGCATACCAAACCCAGATGTCATGATCCTCGATAGAATAGGCTCCCGCAGCGCGGAAATCCAGTGGCTGACGTACCACCAGAAGGTCGCGCATCCCTATCCCCGCGACTTTGGCACACTCCCACAGGTGGAGGAACGCGTCAGGTGGCGGATCGATCAGGGGATCAGGTGCCTCTGGAGGCAGCGATGCACGCAGCTCCTGGAGTTGACGAGTGAACGTAGTAGATGGGCGGTTATGCATGCCTCGTCCCTCGCCTAGCAGGTGTCGTAGTGGAGACTGCAAACTGTGTGCCCAAGCGTTGCATGACGACGAAGAGGCAATCGGCCAGTGCCTGGTCTTCTGGCATCTCGTGTAATGCTCGCCAGAGGTCATGATAGGCCGCCTGCCAGTGCTGCTGTTTGGCGTGGAGTAACCCGCGAATGGAGAAGAAGCGAGCGCACGTGGGATGCAGTTCAATCGCGGCGTTGAGATCCTCGATGGCTTGTTGATGGTACTGTAAGAGAGAGCATACCCCGCCACGCTGCGCGAAGAGTTCGGCATAGGCCTCCGCCCGTTCCTCCTGTCGTGGCAGGCGTGGATCAGGAGTGGTGGGGGAGAGGACCTCGGTGAGGACCCGGTAGGCCTTGCGCAGGTGGTTGAGCTGCACGAGGACCTTCGCAAAGTACCAGGTGAACGCTAAGCGGTCGTATTCCTGTGGGTGGAACCAGGCCCGCGCCTGTTTCCAGAGCGGGAGCGCATCCGGGTAGCGTTCCTGTTCCGTGGCGAGGATTGCAAGCACGAGGCAGGCGAGTCCTTCCAGTCGCCTCGTTGTCGTTCCACCGCGTTGTAGGAGCGCATGCAGATCCTGCCGTGCCTGCTCAGGGGCTCCAAGGAGGGCATAGGCCGTCCCGCGTTGTAAAAGCAGGCGTTGGGTGCGCTCTTTGTTCAGGAAGATGCGTGGGTTGGACAGAGGGTGTCTCAGGTGGGCAGACCAGGTGGTCATGTGCTCAGAGAGGCGTGTGCGTTCAACGGTCCCCTCCTCGCTCACGGAGGAGAAGACCTCGGTGAGCGGGTGGGTTGGATGCAGGGTGAGGATCTGGCGCAATGCGTATCCAACCTCTGAGGCAAGGGTGGGTGTTGGTGATGAAAATGTGGGCATGATGTAACCAAAGTCCTTTCTTACTGAAGCATATTGTCTGATGGTGCTGTGCCAGAGGGAGAGTGGTGCTGTTTCGCTCCCCCTGGCTGGTCTTTGGGGTGATGGTTAGTCCTCGCCTGCACGAGCCATGGCGCAGAGCACGCCATAGAAGGCCTGGGCGCATTGGAGGGGATCAGGCGTGGATGGGAGCGTGACCCCACATCGCGCGCACAGATCTGAGAGACGCAGCCCGAGTTCGCCGAAATAGGCGCGAGTGTGAGCGCGTAGATCGTCCATTTGTATGGAGAGAGGTGGAAGCTGCAAACGCTTAGCGGCAGCTTCCAATCGCGCCACAACATAGTCGCGCTGGAACGTGAGCAAGAAGCGATCATGGCAAGCCTGGATGAGTTGGCCCCATACTTCGGTAAGGAGTGGCGCCGAAGCCAGTTGAGCCACCGAGAGACCAAATGCTTCGCAGCGCGCGAACGAGATGGGTTCCGTTGGGCGAATGACAAGATGCTCAATGGGCATGCCTGTGTGATTAACCAGTGTGACGGCAATAATCTCGGCATCATCTGTGAGCCCGGCGGTGGTGAGGTGGAACACGGCCAGATCGGGACGTGTCAGCATCTCTTGCGCCCAGTGGATCTCCTGCAAGGGTGGCAGTGGTGGCAGGGTATGCAGAGCGTAACGCAAGTGACCAATCTCCTGCTGCATGCGGATCTGGATCTGCATGAGCAGTTGCCCGAGTTGTTCGCGTCTCTGTGTTCGCGCTTTGTGAGAGAGACCTGAGGGCACAGGGCTTGCCTGTTGCTCTTCTTCCAGGAGGGCACGTGCTTGCTCGATGGCTTGCTGGTAATCAAAGCGTGGTGGGTTGGTATGTGTCATATACATTTCCTTTCAGACAAAGGACGACAGCCTCTCACTATGCATGTGGGAAGCTGTCGTCACCAGAAAACAATGGGGAGAGTGTTGCATGCCTGGGAGATCGTGAGGAATGCTCAGAGGAGAGAGCGTTGGAGGGAATCCCGCTCCCTTTTCACTGTGCCTCTTCAGGGGGAATTTGCGAGATCTGTATCCCTGAAGAGGTTTTTTGTGTTTAACGTTGATCCTCACGTCTCTGCTGCAGCAGGTGTTCAACGGAGGACAGGGCCTCGCGTATCTCTTTCAACTTGTCGGGCAAGATGTAGTAGTAGTTATGCGTTCCCAGGCGTTTCACTCCAATCAGTTTGGCAAACAGCAAGAGCCGCAAATGATGCGAGACGACGGGCTGACTGCGCGGGATTCGTTCAACCAGTTCACTCACACAGAGGTTGCCGCCTTCTTGAGCGAGCAAGCGGAGCAAACGAAACCGGACGGGGCTGGCGAGGGCCTCAAGCAGGAGCACGAGCCCTGCGTCCTCTTCCAATCCTGCTTCTCTCCAATCGGTGTTCTCACGCGGCGTTGAGGCTGTCTCCGCGACGGAAGGCATGAGCGAGAGATGCAGGGAACGTTGTTGCTGTGTGTTCATAAGACGTGTTTATCCTTTCTTCGGTGTGTTGGTTGAAGGAGTGTGGTCTTCGTTGCGGGTAAAGGGGCCGTCGGTGTACTGACAGAGTGGACAGACCAGGGTCAGGGTGCGCTGTGTTTGCTGATCCACATGGGGTGTGAGCCAGCTTTCACAATGGGGGCAAGAGGGAGACTCCTGCATGAACCCCAATGCCGTGGAAGGCAGGCTGGCAACCGGTTTCAGTGGCACAATGACCTCTGTCTGCGCCGCGAGCCAGTGGCGAACCGCATCGGCGGTCTGTCCCCGCAGTTCCAGGGTCTGGATGGAGGAGGTTGCGGCATCTCCTATGAGTGGATCTGGCAGTGAGTTATAGCGCAGGAGGAGGGTAGTGTCGCCCTCAATGGCGCTTTCCAGCAGTTCGCAGATGTGTGCGCGTGAGAGCAGGTGGGTGCCGAGCTGGAGAAACGGTCGAGGAATCGAGGGACGCGCGTGGAGATACCAGTTGAGCAGGACCTCCTGGTCGGCTGGGTCTTGAATCAAAAGTGGTGCCAGACGCTCGCCTGCGAACACGACCTCGATCCCCGGTGCAAGCAGGCGGGAGCGATGATCGATGAGGGTGACCATGTGTTCGCGATCAAGGATGCGCCCACCCAGTGGAAGATATCGGTAGGACTGGTTCTCGTAGTGGGCCTTGTCGTCAGCCTCAAGAGATGTATATGTGTCATGGTGGGTCTCAGACATAACGGTATGATGTCCTTTCTATACGTGCGTTGTTGGTGAGACGTTGATCTTGAGAGTGAGGCGCGATGGAGGGCTGCGGCAACGGGGAAGGGAATGGCTAGTCATGGACAGGAGCTCTCTGCATGGTCTGTTGTGGGATATCCTGGCAGGGCGGTGTGTGCGAGGGCAATGGCAGTGAGGTGACCTGAAGGGGACGCGCTGTGTAAAAGGTGATCAGTTGAGTCATACGTCTGGCAAGGGCGCGATGTACTGCGGGTGGGAGGTGTTCCAGTTGTTGCCAATCGGTGAGGGCCGCGAGCCGATGGAGCCGTGGGAGCAGAAGAGGAGGCAGCAGACGCAATGGCGCGGGAGGGAGCGGAATGCTCCAGATAACGTAGCCTGTGCAATACGTACTCACCTGACAGTGGCGCGTTCTCACCCCGCCTTCGATCCTGATCAGGAGTTGATCAGTATAGCGCCAGGTGCGAAAGCCAGAGGGGATGAGAGCCCTGGGACGTGTCGGTGGCGCAGGCGGGATGTGGGCAAAATCGAGATACTGGCGTCGCCACTCCTGCTGCCACCACTCGGCGAGGTGCTGCTCCATCTCCTCATTGAACGGAGTGAGGACCTTGTCGCGATAGGGCAGAAAGAAGCGAGAGGGTTGAGGGAGGGAGCCAAAGGGCTGAAAGAGGTGTTTGGGGGTGTCAAAGCCCTCGATACGGGCGAGTACTTGCTCAGGAAAGACACGTCGGTAGCCGTGTTCCTGCTCTGTCACGTGAGATGGGTCACAGGTAAACTCCACAAACCAGTCTCGGGCTGTCATTTTGTAGAGGCTGGTGAAGGCCTCTATTTCTTTGAGCAGAAAGCGATAGCGGGTATCTTCTCGACGCATAGGAATGCTCCTTTCATAAAAGGCATGAAAAAACTGGCTCACCCGCCTGTCAGTGCAGGCAGATGAGCCAGTACGTACGAAGAAAGAATCTATATGCACAGGAACAGCGCTGTTCCTGGGTGATGGTGTCTGCTTAGCGCAGGTAGGAGGTCAGGACCACGTCTCGACGGTTATGCCCCAGCGCGCGTGATACGACCAGGACGGCTTCCTCATCAAGAATGCCACGGGGCAGTCGTCCCTGTGACAGGGGCAGAGGACGACCAGAAAGGGATTGGTAGAGTGCCTGGGCATATTGCCGACGATAGGCATGGATATCGAGGTGCTTGGGGAGGCGCGGAAAGACCTTCTCCTCGCCCCGCCGTCCCTCTATCAGGCGGAGCACAGTTGTTTCTTGCTCTGGAAGGACAGGAACCTGGCGTAATTTGCCCCCTTTGCCGTGGACGTGGGCAAGCACCACGTGTCCATCTGGCTGTCTCTCGATCTGACCAACCCGCAGCGCTCGCGCTTCATGCCGCCGTAAGCCGGTTGCGCCAAGAAAGGCAAGGAGATTCTGCCAGGCTTCAGCGGACATGTAGCGAGGCCGTTTCTGATGCAAAAAAGGGGTACGGGAGCGACGAATGGCTTCTCGATGACGTGCCGGTAATGCCACCTCGCTGGCAAGAGTAGGAGAACCAAAGAAGAGGCGCAAGGCGCTGCGCGTGGTGGAGAGTGTCCAGGGACTGTAGCCCTCCTGCACATGCAGGTGCAAGTAGGCAGAGACGAGCGTGTCTGCACATTGGTCGATCTCGTGCAGGCGTTTGATCCCATGAGTTGCTCGGCACCAGCACAAAAAGCGCATCACGATGTTCTGATACGTTGTCCGTGTAGTATAGGCGTGAATCTTCCCATCAGAAAACGGCCAGTGATAGGTTCCCAGGAGACGGGCTCGGGCTTTGGCGTGCGCACGGCTCTGCCCCAACGCCATTAAGCCGTCAAGTCTCTGTTGCGCTTCATAGAGGAGCCCTGGTCGTTTTCCCATCGCAGGTACACTCTTCTTTGTGTGAAATGATGTGGTTGCCCTACATGGTCTGTCGTTGCGTTCAGTAATTGCGAAGCCGTCTGTTTGCATAGGTGAGCATATGCAGAGCAGGGAGAAGACGGTGAAGAGGCGCTCCGTGATCTCTTTTGTGCCCTGTTTTGTGCTGGCGCTTGCCTCCCATAGAAGATGGGAACCATGCACCAGTCGACACAGGATACGTGTTGTCTTCTCGTGAGGTGCAGACAGAGAGCCAGGCTCTATCTGTTGCACGTGCAGTGCCAGCAGAGCAGGAAGGATGGAGCGACTCAACATCTACCCTGCTCTGCCTTCTTATGCACTGCGGTTCTCGTGAATGAGAACGCATGTTCTACTGTAATACGGATGAGTAGAGGCTGTGGTTACATGTTTTCCACCACTTTCTCAAAAAGCGACTTTTCTCTTGGAAAAAGAGAATATGCGCCTTACTCTGGTTGAGTGGTAGGAGGCTTCACTGGGGATGGTTGCCGTCGTGGGTCGCTCCCGTCCCAGAAGCTCATGCTTCAGACAGCTTGCTGAACCGGAGAGGTCTACCGGCTCCGCCGCGCCATAGGGGGATTTTTTCTCGGGCGGCACGAAACACGCGAAGGCGTCCACAGCAAGCAGGAGTACCATCCGTGCCCAAACACAGATCTCACGGGCTCAGATGACGTGCGTGGCGTGCTCTCCACACTCAGGCCTCCCTCCTCTTGGGAAGGGTGACGGTAAAGGTCGATCCTTTTCCGACGTCGCTGTCTACCACGATGGTTCCCCCATGGCCCTTGACGATCTCAGCCACAATAGAGAGCCCCATGCCCAGCCCGGGGATCGCTCGCAGCCTGGCAACATCGGTCCGATAGAAGCGCTCAAAAATCTTGTCGCACTGCTCTCGAGGGATGCCCAGGCCATAATCTCGCACCAAGATCGTGACCGCCTCTTCGGAGGAGGAGAGCTCCACCTCGACGGTCTTTGCATCGGGAGAATACTTGATGGCATTGCTGAGCAAGTTGCTGAAGACCTGTCCCAGCCGGTCTCGATCCCCAATCAGGCTGGTCTGCACGCTCCCATGGACCACAATGGTATGACTGGGACTCGTATGTTACATGGTGTCGGTGACCTCCCGCAGCAGCTCGCCCAGATCCACACGCTTCCGGACGTACTCCAATCTCCCTGCCTGGATCTTGGAGGCATCCAGTAACTCCGCGATCAGGCGTTCCAGTTGCTTGACGGGCCCCTCCACCCTGGAAAGCTCGGTGGCCGCCTCGTGCTGGGAGTGCTTTTCAAGGCGTTTTCGCACCAGGTGGGTCTGCAGCTTGACCGCAGTGAGCGGAGTCCCCAGTTCATGGCTAACGATATTGAGAAAGTCATCCTTGTGTTGTTCCAGTTCTTTGCGCGCCGAATTATCCAGCACAGAGTTGATCACCTGGCGTGAAGAATGCTGGAAGACGACCCCGCACACAAGCACCGGCAGGCGACTGCCATCTTGACAGAGGTACTCTTTTTCATAGGGCGTCATCGACTCCTGGGTGTCCAGTTCCTGACGAGCCTGCAGGGTCCGAGCCATATATTCTGGAGGGGTCATCTGCAACACGTTCATGCACCCCGCGTGCAGGTCTTCTCGCGTATAGCTGGTCATGCGCAGAAAGGTATCGTTCGCATCCACAATCTGCTCGCCTTCGGTGACAAAGATCCCGATAATCTTGGACTTCATCAAGGTGTCTGCGCGCTCCAGAGCCGGGCGCAAGGTTTCTTCGATCCGCTTCTGCTCGTCGATATCGGTGCAGGTGCCAAACAACGAAACGATCTGACCTGTTTCATCGCGCATTGGCATGGCACGAGTTAAGAACCAGCGATACTCTCCCGTCGGACACTGTTTGAGACGCTCTTCGTGCTCAAACATGGCTCCCGTCTCCAGGGCATACTCCCAATGCATTCGGTTCCCTTCCTGATCATCAGGATGGATGAACTGGAAATGAGCCCATACGCTTTGCACCTGTTCAAGGGTGAGCCCGGTATAGTTACACCAACGCTGGTTCACATACTCGTGCCAGCCGTTGGGTCGTGCCGTCCAGACCAACTGGGGAATAGCCTCGATCAGTGTGTCACCTGATGCAGGATGAACACGCCTGGTTTGCTTGCTCTTCAACATAGTGCAGTTAATATCCCTTTCACGTGTCCCAATCCCTGGTGGCGAAGATGCGTACCTGCTCTGAACTCAAGAGGTCTAGAGAAATGATCTGCTCTAGTCGAGAAACAAGCGAGCTGGCATTTCGTATTCCCCCGGTCACGGCCTGTGCGCTCGTATTGGCATCCACAACCGTCTCAGTGTCATCGACGACACATGAGGCACGGGGAAGTGCCTCCAAGAGAGATGTATGTTGAGGACGTGATGTGAGCAGAGCGCTCACTAATGTAGTATCTGGGCACATAGCATGACTTCTCTTCTTTCCCCCTTGCTCAGTCCCTTGGGCAAAAGGAGCAGACGTGCTCGCTCAATGAAACGATCTGTTCCAACCTGGCTGGACGTTCACCACGCCATCATTCTTCAACAGATGGTATTCTGCGTCTTTGCATGCGCTCTACGGCAAGTACCGTCTTCCTCTCTTTGAAGAGAGGGATTGCCATGCGCAACGGAGGTGAAAGACGTTCTCTTCTGAGCAAGAGTTCCCATAACTATTCCTGTCGAGAACAGCCTTTTTCACAAATGTCAACATACAATGGTCAACGTGTGAAAAAAGATTACCCCCAAATTGTGTTGTTGTCAATAGGATTGTGCTCAATCTAAAGTTTCTTCATGAGCGAAGTACGTCAAACGTGGCTTGGACATACATTTCACGCTTGATAAGTTTCAAGTTGGTCACGTAGCCTTCGTTTCGCTCATTGCTTTCTGGTCGGGGGCGTGCCGCTTCTACTGCGGCACGCCCCCGCTCAATCCCTTGCGCAAACTGTCGCAGTTCTCGTACCGGGCTCATCTGGGCGCTCTCCAGCCAGGACGGAAGCCCAAACGCATGGGGACAATAGCGCAATTTAGAGTGGGAAAGAAGCGTAGAGAGTGGATCTAGCTCACATTTGATGCTCCCTTGAAAAAGGGGAGTTGAGAATGGTTATCACATCGCACTATTTCCTCGCGTACAATGTCGACCTCGGGAGGGGCCGTGATCCCGAGTTTTACCCTTCCCTCATGTACCTCGAGCACTTCTACGAGAATAGTGCCAGCGAGGAGAATTTTCTCCCCTTCCTTGCGCCGTAGAACTAGCATGATGGGTTGTTCCTTTCTTTTGTGAAGGGGCCTAATGGCATTGGCGGGTTCGCAGGTGGCGTTTCCTGTTCTGGAGGAACTGCGTCTTCTTCGTAAGCGCTGGCAACTGCTTTTTTGATCACCTGCCGTTTGCGCAACGCGGGGCGAAGCAGAGGGACCCACTTGGGGTCAGGATGCTTGACGGTGACCTCTCCCTCCCGCCGGGTGCCATCTTTGCGTGTTGGGTAGCTACGGGTAAAAGTGTCGATGATCCGCTGCTCATAGAGCAGATCTTCTGGTTGGGCCTGGGCCAGCCAGTTCTTGCGTTTGTTCGTGCTTGTGGGCTCTGGGGCTTCGCTCATCGTAGGGCGAAGAGCCGTCTCTGAGAGGTCGTAGGAGACGGTGGTGTACGTGCGCGAATGCGTGACCCACTTCTCTTTGGGCTTCCCTTTTCCACGTTTACGCGGGACGGATGCTTTGGTCTGGTAGGAGACGACACGATCAGGAAATGCTGGAGCCTGAGGGGAGCGTGCATAGCGTTTGTGGAGCATCCCGGCCGCGATGGCAAGCCAGCGTGTCCAGGGAAACACCTGGCTCATGTGATGGTCGTGTGGCAGGACCCAACACGCGTACTGTGTATCGTAGGATAGGCGCAAGAGGACCGATGCATTCTCGCCAATGATATCAATGTTCCAGCGCGCGGCTTCCTGCCCGAGGATCTGGTGCGCCTGAAGCCAGGCGTCCAGATGCGTGCTCGGGTCAATGAGTCTATTGAGCTCTCGTGCCGGATAGCGCGGGTAGAGAAACACGGCCCGCACGCGACCCAGGGGACCTGGTTGTGGCTCATCAAACTCGATCCAGTACCGCTGATCCGTCTTGAAGAGGTCGGCAACCAGCGTGTTAAAGTGGCCCAGCTGGTCATCAGGTGTTGTCCACCCCTTACGCACCCAGAAATCCTCAAGGGTCTGGAGGAGGTCCTGGTACATCTGCCTGGCAGAGGCCGTCCAGAGCCAGAGCTGGGCATGATCCAGCATCTGGCAGAAGATGCTGACATAAAAGGGGTCAGCCTGTACCGGGGGAACGCCTGATGTTATCCGCTCCCCGGCGAACATCATTTTGAAGACTTCCACGAAGGGTTTGCCCTCCGCAAGGATGGTCTCAATGGTGGCAATCCAGGCCTGATTTCGCCGGTCTCTCTCCTCCTGAGAGAGGATGACGTTGGGCGTATCGTGAAAGGCGACCGGGCGATACTGGTGAGAAACATGGGTTCTGCCAAACTGTGTATCCCTGGCAATTTCATGCTCTTTGCTCAAACGCGCGCGGACAAGAGCATCCAGCTGGGTCTCTTCAAGGGTCAGAAAGGGCCTGTAAGGCGTGAGAGGGGCTTCGAGGCGCTTTTGTTCCTGCTCGGGAGGGGCTATGGCGCCTAAGCAAAAGACGATGATGTAGTAGTTGCCACCCGCCATATAGGTGTTGACGGTCAACGTCAGGTCGATGGTCGCGACAATCTTTTCAAGCGTGGCGAAGAGTGCTTGTTGTGCGCTCCGACTGGGGACCTGAACCGCACGATACCAGGCGGGAAGAAGCAAATCCGTCATAGGGATTCCTTTCCAAAGAACACGCTCCCACCGGGAGCAACACGCCTACAATGCTGTGTGACGCATATGAGCGCGCTCCTGGTGGGAGTGAAGGGCGAAGAGGAAGAAGATGGAGAGTGAGAAAGGGACAGGAGGGGGAGGCGAACGGGCTGTAGGAGTGGGCGAAGAACCCTGGCAAAAGAGCTCAGTCATGCGAGAGGCTCTTCCCATTGGGCTGCCTCAAAGACCCTGGGCAAGAGGCGTTGCCAGAGGGAAT
This sequence comes from Ktedonobacter racemifer DSM 44963, assembly GCF_000178855.1. Taxonomy (GTDB): domain Bacteria; phylum Chloroflexota; class Ktedonobacteria; order Ktedonobacterales; family Ktedonobacteraceae; genus Ktedonobacter; species Ktedonobacter racemifer. The sequence goes on from NZ_ADVG01000003.1 coordinate 2,122,347, forward strand.
AGAGATGAAAGATAGAGGTTTGCTCTGCCTGTGGCAGGAGTGCCGCGTGGAGCACGATCAGGGGATGGCGCGTAAAAAGCGCGCTGCTCAGCATCTCGGGTGGTTGCCAGAGAAACCCCTGCCAGCTCATCCCTGGCGCAGGCTCGACCAGATGGGTGAGACGTGCCAGGTGAGCAGCGCCGAGCGGCTCACATTCATCGGCCCTTGGAGGAGGAAGGGTCCGTTCTACCCAGCGGAGTTGCCAGGCGACCGCATCGAGTTCCCCAGGTAGGTCTGTCTGCCAGGTCAGCATGGCGTTCCCCATCTGTGCGAGCGACAACGCGTTCTCACGTGGCGTTTGCTCAGCCATGGCAAACAGAAAGGCCTGAGGAAGCGTGTCTCGTGCAGAAGAGCCTCTGTCTCTCTTCGAGACGAGACCCAGGTTGGTGGGGAGAGACCTCAAAGAGGTGCTTGTCGTATCGGGCAGGGCATGCCAGAGGATCTGTGAGCTTAGACGACCAGGATAGGTATCAATGACACAGACGGCTCCCAGGCAGTCCGGGCAGACGCGCATGGGTAACTCATGAAAGATGCCATCCTGGCGCATCGGCGCGTGTAATTGGTGTCCAATGTAGGCCGCCTGCTCAGAAGAGAGCCGAAGCACGAAGAGGCGGTGATCAGCCTGCCACCAGGGAGTAGCGCAGCGAGGGCACCACCAGAGGACCTGTCGCCCGCCATAGATGGTCTCGGGGAAGAGCTGGGAGAACTCCCTGGAGAGGAGTACCTGTTGCTGTACGCGACCATCGTCATAGTGGGGTGGAACAGCATTGAAAACATCATCCAGTGATGGTATTCTAAACATGCGAAGAATCCTTTCTTTTCAGTGTGAGAAGAGAGGGAGTGAGAACGCCCAGCGTATTGCAACTACGCTGGGCGTTTTTTTGTGGTATGTTCATTATTCTCTCATCTTCACGTGATGAAACAGACACGAGGCAACTGCCTGGTCTTTGTCCAAAAATGCCTTAAAGGGCCGCGTAGGATAGATGGCCCGACGCGTGTGAAACCACGCCAGTGACCAGGAGCAGACTCTGCCATTCGCGAGGCGAGAGCTGCTTTTGCCTCGCGGCAGGGTGTCCGGGAGGGACCTCGAGACTGGCCAGGGGGCCGAACACTGTCCACCAGACCCGGTGAACGGGAAACGGGCTGATCCGGGGCAGCAAGAGAGGACCATGTGCTCGGAGAACAAGATTCAAGCTTCTGGTATCCGCTGCGCAATCGGGAGAATACCCGGTGTGGGGGATACCAGGAAATGACCAGGAAGTGTGAGCATGATGTGTCATGATGTGTGACTCCTTTTTGGGGCAAGGTGAAGAACAATAAAAAAACGCAGCCCATCCTTCCCGCGCGGGAGAAGGCTGTGGGACTGCGTTTGAGAGAGGGAACCTAGAGAAAGTACGAAAGGACCAGCGCCTGGAGTGATGAGAGTTGGTCGGGATCAGCCACCTCAACAGACAATTGCGTGTGCAATATCTGCCAGCGTTCTTGTTGGGCGGCAAGCACGGCTGCCTTGTACTGTCCTTCCAGTTGTTGGGCGTAGAGACGAAACTGTTCGACTTTGGTGGTAAGAAACAGTTTGCATTGCTGGGAGTAGAGTTCCAACTGCCGATTGTGCACCATGAACTGATAGTTCATATTCGCCTGTGTCAGGCTTACCGGTCGACCGATCCCGGTCACGACGTAGAGCCCCCATCGAGCCTGCGCTTGATTGCGTCCAGCCTGATAGGCCTGGGGTACCTGAGTGATCTCATAGTCGAGGCGATCTCGCTCGTAGTTCCAGCGCTGCTCAAATTGCAGAAAGAGTTCGTGCGCGGAGATGGATGCCAGATGGTGTTGCTCAATCCGTTCTTCCAGCTGGCGCAGAAGTTCATCGAGAAGAGGAAGACACAACGCCAGACACTCCGGTGTGAGCACGAACTGCTGCGCGCACTTCTGGAGATAGGCACGATAGGTGGCCATGCCCCGTTGGATCTGCGCGAGCCGTTGTTCCCAGTGGTGCTGCTCCTTCTTCACCCACTGGTGAAAAAGACGCTGCTCGGCTTCGACAGCCCAGCGAGGCGTTGTATTCCGAGACCTGGAGATGCTTTGGGCAATCGCGAGATTGGCCTGAGCCGTCTCGCAGGCAGCAACTGCGCTCAACCACGAGGTAAAGCGGTGTTGTGACGCGCTCACCACATGGTGCAGGTGCTCCAGAATGCTAATGATGATAGACTCTTCGCGTGCCAGCAGGCAGAGCTGATTCTGGGTGTCGATGAGGTCGCGAAGGGCCGCCGTAGCGCGGCAGTGTTTCCCACAGGGGCAGAGTGATCCTTGACTCATCGTTAGTGACTCCTTTCGTGAGACCAAAAAAACACAGAAAGGCGCCACACCTCTTCACCCATCAGGGAAAAGAGGACAAGAGTCACGGATGCTCTTTTGTGGGAAAGACCTCCTTTCTGCGCAAAAATAATCGCCAGGAAATCGTTGGATACGAGACGTGGCTCATGCAGGTGGAGAGACTCGACACCTGGATGAGGATTGCCTGAAGGCGCGGAGCAACGGAGAGACTCAACGTTGCTTCGTGCCCGTGGTGCCACAAGAGCAGAACAGCTCTCTCTCATGGACGAGAGAACCGCTCGGCCCAGATGCAGACTGCACCACTTCCTGCCCCCTCGGTCGCGAGGTGGGCAGGCTCCCCTGGACATTGCCAGGATCTATTCATCCCCTTTGGACGAACAGCAGTTCCACTCTTGTTGTACCCAAAAACGACTTTCGGGTCAATGATGCATTTCCGGGAATGTGGCGGTGAACAACAGAGGGAAATGTGCATTTTTGGGCATTCTTGTCAGGGGGCATTCCTCTTGCGCTTCTCGGTAGGCCTGGGAAGCGGCTTTGGGGTAGGGCAAGGAGGCAAATACGGAAGAAGAACCATGCTCTCTGCCCAGACATGCATTCAACTTCGCGCAAAATTGAGAAGAACTTCGCCCACTATTGGGTGGTTTTCTTCTTCCCTTTTTGGCGGGTAGTTCAGTACACTAAGAGCAGGTCGTGTGGTTCTCACGTGATGCCTCCCTACTCCCACTCTTTCCCACGACCAACAAGCGCGTGAGAGCCACATGGCTTCATCATGATGAAAGGTAGACAGCACAACATGACTTTTAGAGAGAGCACCCCGCAATCGTCAGAGACGTCTGAGCATGGTCCTCATCCTCCTTCCGAACACACAAGAGCCCATGAAACGCCGGTGTGTGCACAGGCGTCTTTGGATCAGGTTCCCACACCGCTGCTTGTGCGCGTGCAGCAGCTTTTTGGATTTCCCCGGGATCGGCGCTGTCTCAATGGGCGGGAGTTCCTTGCCCACTGGCTCCGTGTAGCTACGCTTGAACGGATACGCCTTGCCCCTCGTGAAGATCCCCAGACCGTTGTCGTGCTCAAGGTCCAGAGCATTCGCACGTTGTGTACCTCTCCCTCATATGCCTGGCCCTGGTGCTATGACACAACAACAAAGTACCTGTCGGTCTTGCAGGCCGCAAGCCTCCTCTTCAAGGTGAAACAGCCCAGAGGGATGGGGGCCTGCTATTATTTTCCCCTCACCTCAACGCCCTGTCTGCCAATGCGTGCGGAGCAGGTACGCCGATTAGTCGGTCGACGCAAAGGGGTGAGCCATTCGCGCGCACTGCAACGGGTCTCGGCGTCTATGGAAGCCGCCTTTCGTGCTTCCTATGGAAAGGAAGGAATGGATGTGCAATCTCATGTATCACCGTCCCTTCACCTGGCCCCGCCTCCATCACAGGGAGCAAACACGCAAGAGTGCCCTTCCTTGACAGAGCAAAGCCATGGCGAACCAGCCAGGAGAGAAGATCAGGTGCGCCAGACGGTTGAGCGCCTGGCGTCGGTGTTCCAGTCATACGGGATGCGTATCACGCCTGCAGTGAGGGCGTCTATTACCACCATTATCTGGGAGGAGTTTGCCTATCCAGCAACGCCTCTCCCCACACACGCATCAGATGAGCGCATGCAGGTCTCCTCATCACCCAGTGCCCAGATGAACTCGCTGAACGATATGTTGCTGAAGGAACGAGCAACCCTGGCGCAAAAAGAGCATTCTTCCTGGAAGAAGTCGACGATAGGGGAAGAGACGAGCCCTCAACATGCTCCATCCACTTGTGTGGAGAAAGGTCAACTTGTTGAGAACAGGTCGAGGGTTGCAAGCAATACCAGACCTTTGGGACAAGACCAGGTCGACCTTGGTGATCAACAATCGCAGACCCATACGCATACACGCGCGCACGCGCGCACTCACTTCACTTCTCTTATTAATTCTCAACTATCTAAAAAAGAAATACATGATAGAAGTGAAAAAGAAGTGAGTGAACCAGGTCTAACAAAAAAACGGGTCGATGGTTCACACCAAGCACAGACCCGAGAGGAACCTGGTCAATCATCTCCTCCATGCCCTGACAGCGTTATTGTTGATGACCATGCCTTGCTCCCCTTCGCCCAAGAAAAGGACTGGGATAGCGCTAGCAGTGATGAGGCTGGAGTGTTCCTCCTCTCGCTGCGAGATCAGGTGTCCGCCATGAAGGTGGCCTATGAGACAGGCACGCATGAGCAGTTTGAGGCGCTGGCTCTGGACTACTCACAGCGGTTCAGTCAGAGCAATGAGAAGGTTGGGGTCTATCTCAAACGCATGTATGAGCACCCGGAGTGGCTGCATGTGGCGGCGGTGGATGCCCTGGTGCGCACCTGGTTCCCTGATCCTGGATGTCGCCCTGCTCGGTTGGGTGGGGGATGGGTGATCAAGAGATACTATGCCTATGTTCAAGGGCAGGAAGAGCCTCCTGCCGAATTTGTGGCCTGGGCGCAGTGGATCCTGGATGGGGGCCTTTCATATGATCATCTGGAGTGGGTACTTGAGGCAGTAGCGCGCAAGGGTTCAGGCATGCCAGGTGAGGGGAAACGTCCTCTGCCTCACGAGGTGATCATTGAAACGGGATGGTTGCAGGAATTCTGGGCAGCAGGTGGCGCACAAGGCCTGGAGCGCTATGGCTATCTCTTTGTGGATCTTGATGGCGAATTCTTTACCCCTCAGGATTACGAGAGGCACCGCCAGGCGGTGGTGAATGAGGTTCTTTCTACCCCATATGATCCCAGTGATGCTGAGGTGAGGTATGAGATACAAACCTATCTGGCCTGGGCTGAGTCTCAGCGGCTTCCTGTGGAAGAAGAGCAGGCTTTGCTCACCAATTTGCCACGCCCCTTGGTGCAATGGGTGAGTGCCCTGGGGAAGCGTATTGATACTGAATGTTACAGCATTGGTGTGCGTCTGGCTCCTCGAAGCCGTCGACGTGTTATTGAAATCATTGAGAGGAGCAATCCAGAACGGGTCTGGCATCTTGCCAATCAACAGCAGATCCTTGCGTGGCTTGAGTGGTATGCTTATTTGGCGTCTGTTGTGCCTGAACAACAGGTGGATGAAGAAGTCTACCCTTTGGAGAGGGAATAGTGCTTTATTGATGTGATTCTTATAGTCGTATGGCCAGAAAAAAGAAGAGTTATGAGCAGATCGGGCTGTTGGCGTGAAGTAGCTGGATTGGATCCGTTCCAGGCGCTGAACTTTGCTGGAACGAACAGGGCACGGATGCTCAGTGTGAATGTTCCAGGCTTTTTGGTAGGTGAGACTCATCGTCTGGAGGGAGATGTGGAAATGCCGCTCGCAATTGCCCATGGGCTGTGGTAATCGGGTCATAGGCAAATAGGATGCCGGGTTGGAGGTGCCGGTGGAGAGATTCGCACACTTTTTTTGAAGCACCCCGATCATGAGCTATGGCAATCTCTGCCTCGTGCTGCCAAACGTCTGGCTCCCCGCCTGCTGGCCGAATGGGGCGATGACCGATCCCGTTACCAGGATGCCCAAAGTGTGCAGGAATTGGCTGGCACAGCTCCTGTGCCGTTCCAAAGTGGCAACTTTGCTAAAGCTCACAAACGCTTTGCCTGCTTGAAGCCGCTGCGCAATGCCCTGCATCAGTTCGCCTGGCAGACGACCCTCTCGCAGCCGTGGGCGGCTACGTATTACCAACGCAAACGAGCAGAGGGCAAGAGCCATAGTATGGCGGTCCGTGCTTTGGCAAATGTCTGGGTCAGGATCATCTTCCGCATGTGGCAGGAACAATCGTGCTATCAGCCCCTGATTTTTGAGGCAGCGCAGTTGGCTCATGCCAAACGAACTGCTTGAGAGCAACCATACAGATGAGCTTCTTCTCAGGGTTTCAATGCCTGTGCTGTGGCACTGGTCGAGGGCTTGTTTTGCCTTCCTTTGGCTCATGAGTTTCATCGTGCTTCTGTTTCTCTGCTTTTAGGACTTGACCATAGAGGGTCTTGTGAAAGAGTATACACAAAGATTTTCTTCTTCCACGAAAGCGGGTCAAGGTCAGTCGATGAGCAGCAGATCCGCGTCGTTTTTCGTGTGAGTCCGATGTCTCCTGCACCCTCTGCTGGCTGTGTCTACCCCAATTGGCAACATTGGGGGAGGCGTGAACACGCCCGTGCTTTCCATGGCGACCACGGTAACGCCTAACTCGTGCAACCAATCGTCGAGCAGCAGCAGATCACTAGTCGTGGTCGCAAACGTCCGCGTCTGCTTCTGCTGGTGCCCATTGGCTTGCGTGATCAAGACGGTGGTTACGGCTGTCTTCTGATGCACATCAATGGCAGCACAGCGCTCATAGATGATTTGCATAACGAACCTCCTCTTGATGAACCTTGTCTCTCCCGCAGGGGTGATGGGTGCTGGGTGCGAAACAACCGACATGTTTCCTCCTCGTGCTCATGGCAACAGTCATTCATGCTGGACGCACCCCGGTCAGCTTCGGGCTCGAACTAAGGGTATCACTCTGGGAACGACCACTTGTACTCACCACCCCAGTTAGTATAACCATTTTCATCCACTTTCATGTCGCTCTGCGACATCAATGCTTCGGGCCAAATGGGAAATATTTGAGTTCGACTGGAAGATGAGCGGCTGGAGTGCCTTAAGTACGGGGTCGCGCTCAGAAATGTTGCGCCATGCAGGCCAGATCACGGCCAATATTGGCGGTCGCCTCACCCGGCAGGAATCGCGCAGTTGGATCGACTTTGTGCGCCCCCTCTGGCCCGGTGCCCCCTTTCGATAAGCCTGCGTAGAAAAGGTAGAGTACAGCGACAACGCTTTTTGCGTTTATTATAAGACGGAAACTGGAAGACTGTATTGCAAAGTTTCTGCGAACTCATCGCTGTCCAGCGAGGGCACTCGATACATGGGTGCCCTCGTCTAGAAAGAGTTCTGGAGATCGCACCAAAACATCAAAAAAGTACATTTCATCACATGCCAGCTGGAACCTGATTTCCGGTGGGATCGCGGAATGCCTTGAGATCAATCCATTTTCCGCTGCGTGTACCCATTGTCGTATCAGAGGATACATTCAAAGACAAGGCATCATTCGCATCAAGGTGAGTATGCGGGAAGAGGAACCCCTTGAAATCAGGAGCAGTAAGATTTGTTTTTATGACGCTATCTTGGCACATTGTTCGGTTACTTCCCCTAAGTTGACAATACCTCTATTTAATGTTCATCAATGAAATACTACACTTTGCAATTTTAAAAATTTCTCCTCTAAAAAATTGTTATACACACGTTTTACTATAATCACTGTAGTAATATCTGGCGAAGTGTTACTCAACTAAAGTGCAATGAGGTGCAATATGCCTAAACCCAAACATTGATTGGATGGGCTAATTATTTGTACCAAGCTAAAGCAAGGAGGATCCCAAATGCCCATCAAACCAACATATCCAGGCATTTATGTCCAGGAAATACCCAGTGGGGTGCATACCATCACGGGGGTCAGCACTTCTGTCACTGCATTTGTGGGACTTGCGAAGACCGGGCCGGTCAACCTGGCGACTCATATACTCAGTTACGCCGATTACGAGCGCAGCTTTGGAGGCCTGGCCTCCTACTCAGAAATGAGCTACGCAATTAACCAGTTTTTCCTCAATGGTGGTAGCGAGGCATGGGTCATACGACTCATCGGTCAAGACACAAAACCTAATACGCTTACCTTACAGGACAGCACATCCTCGAAAGATGTATTACGGGTGAATGAGTTGTACGCAGGCGAGGTAAACAGATATACTGATGTATTCGTTGATCCAGGCCCCACCTCTAGTACCTTTAACCTGATATTTGTCAGTACTTCTAAATCAAACTCCTCAGATAGTGTCATAGAAAAGTTTGTCGGTCCTGAGGACACTTCCGGCAATCCGACAGGTCTCTCGATGAACAGTGCGGATGCAAATTATGTTCTGACTCAGGTGAACGGTATTTCACAACTTGTTACCATCGAGGACCTTATAAAGGATAACGCTACACTCCCAGCCCCAACAATACCTAACCATGGAACATTGACCAGCGGCACCATCAGCAATATCACCTCTGTCCCAAGCACGACAGTAAATAGTTTCCGTATTAGTCTGGATAACTCTAGCCCATATACGGTAACATTGCCGACAACTGCAACCTTCACCGATCTGCAACATGCCGCTACCGCCGTCCAAAATGCTGTCAAGGAGTTGAGACCAGCAGACTCGGCCTTTAGCAATTTCACCTGTACGCCAGATACGACGCATAACACTCTCACGCTTGCTTCCGGAACCTATGGCAGAAACTCGTCTGTAGTGATACGGGCAGTACCCAATGATAACCTCGCGAGCGATTTGAACCTTCTCGTCGGCCAGACTTCTGGAGCCCAGACGACTGCAGCACAACTGCATACTCTGAAGGGAGCTCAGGGGGGGGCATTTGTAGCAACGGAAGAGTACGATCTATTCATAGCGGATCGCTCAAAGCGCGAAGGGATCTATGCGCTTGAGGCCGTTAACCTGTTCAACTTACTCTGCTTGCCGGGGATAACGGATGTGAGCATTCTATCAGAAGCGGCTGCGTACTGTCAGGAACGAGGGGCCTTCCTTATTGCGGATGCGCCACACAACACAACGCCACCTGTCTTTGGGCCGGATGACATGTACAAGGCAATCCTCAATACTACCGCGGGGCAGATTATTCCTAAAACATCCTATGCTGCCATCTATTACCCCTGGATTCTAGTTCCCGATCCATCGAATGGGGGAGGGCTGCGGGCCTGTGCCCCTTGTGGCACGATGGCAGGAGTCTATGCCCGCATCGATAGTACACGCGGTATATGGAAGGCGCCCGCGGGTACGGAGACGCTACTAGTAGGAGTGCAAGGCATCGAGTACCAGCTCAATGACGCGGAAAATGGCATCCTCAACCCCCAGGGGGTGAACTGTTTGCGTGTGCTCCCTGCCTATGGGCCGGTGGGTTGGGGTAGTCGTACTCTACTGGGCAGTGACGCTGCCGGAAATGAGTACAAATACATCCCTATCCGTCGTTTAGCTCTCTACATTGAGAAGAGCCTCTACCAGGGCACGCAATGGGTGGTGTTCGAGCCTAACGATGAACCACTGTGGGCGCAAATTCGTCTCAACGTTGGTGCGTTCATGCACAATCTCTTCCGCCAGGGAGCGTTTCAAGGCACAACACCGAGGCAGGCCTACTTTGTCAAGTGTGATGGCGAGACGACCACGCAGAATGATAGAGACCTGGGTATAGTCAATATCGTCGTGGGCTTCGCACCCTTAAAGCCTGCAGAGTTCGTGATTATTCAGATCCAGCAGATATCAGGCCAGATCGAGGTCTAAAGCTTCCCCTGGGATCCATCGGGAATAAGGAGAGAAAAACATGGCCCAGTTTACCGTCAACACGCAGCGCTTTGATCCATACAAGAATTTCAAATTTCGTGTCAAGTGGGATGGTCGCTACGTAGCGGGTATCAGCAAGGTCAGTGCGCTGAAGCGCACATCGGAGGTGGTAGAGCATCGAGAGGGGGGCGATGCGAGCACCAGTCGCAAGTCTCCCGGGCGCGTCAAGTACGATGCGATTACGCTCGAGCGAGGTGTCACGCACGATACCGAATTCGAGAAGTGGGCGAATAAGGTTTGGCTGCAAAATGCGGGCCTTGGTTCCGAGGTGTCGCTCAGGGATTTCCGGAAGGATATCATCCTAGAGTTGTATAACGAGGCCGGTCAGTTGGTGATTGCCTATAAAATCTATCGCTGCTGGGTCTCTGAGTACCAGGCTATGCCCGATCTGGATGCGAATGCGAATGCTATAGCCATCCAGCATATCAAGCTAGAGAACGAAGGATGGGAACGTGATGATAGCGTTACCGAACCAACCGAGCCATCGTTCACCATACCGGCGACCTAAGCTATGATGCTAGCACTTTCTGGTCAAGAGATACTCCATATCTGGGAAACTGGCCAGGGACGGCACCCAATCGACCAGGCGCTTATCATCCTGGCATCCGCTTTCCCAGAAATGTCGTGGGACGCACTTGCTAGGCTGAGTATCGGCCAAAGAGATAGCAACCTTCTCACGGTTCGCGCACATACCTTTGGCTCGCGGCTCGTGGCCCTGGCTACCTGCCTCCAATGTCGAGAGCAGGCGGAGTGCATGCTTGATCTGGCTGCCATGGGGTTAGTGCCAGGTATAACGGCTAAAAGCATGGCTGCAGACAGCTTGTTTGCAGATACTGCTAACGAGTTGCAGCAGATGAGTGTCGATGGTTACGAATTACATTTTCGCTTGCCTAACAGCCAGGATCTGGCCGCTATCGCGAACAACCAGGATGTTGGTAGTGCTCGCAACCGGCTGGTGCAGTGCTGTATTGTGCAGGCCTGCTATGATGGTCTGCCAGTAGCAATGGAAGAGCTGCCTGATCCGGTGATAGAGTCGGTAACAGCACAGATGATCGAGCGAGACCCGCTGGCCGAGATACAACTTGCCCTCACCTGCCCGGTCTGCGGCCATCACTGGCAAAGTATGTTCGATATTGTTACGTTTTTGTGGCATGAGATTAGCATGGAGGCGAAGCGCTTGCTGCGCGAAGTGCATATCCTGGCGCAAGCTTATGGGTGGAGTGAGGGTGATATTTTGTCGATGAGTGCTGCCCGGCGGCAATTGTATATAGAAATGGTGACCTGATGGCTGACTTTCTTACCCGACTCGCTGAACGCACCTTGGGTGTTGCACCGATGGTACAGCCGATTCTCGCGCCTATATTTGCGCCAGAGCCGATACTCACTAGCGGTACGCACCCACTCGAGTACGAGGATGCCTCAGTGATACAACAGATTCTCGCGCCTGAGCAATCGTTAGCCAGGGAAGCGCTCAACATAGAGCACGAGGATAGAGCAGTGGATACCGTGCACGATAACATTGGGCCTGCAAGGGACCGCCCTAGTCCTGCTGCATCGCGCCTGTTCCGCCGCCACGCGATTCACCCTCAGACTCCCGAACACGCCGGAGGCCAATCCTTCCTGGCGCACGATCAGGACGCTCACGCGCATCCCGAACAGGTAAAGCACAGAGGTCGATCGTCAAAACTGGAGGACCTCACAATCCGTGGCGTGCCAGGTGCGGAAAGGGGTATTGTTCAAGGGGCAACCATGCCCACCTGGAGTATCGTCTCATCATCTACTGTCTCTGGGCCTACCGCGAATGAGGACTCCTTGGGCACATCCCTTTCGACGAATTGGGCTCCTTTAACCAGAGCTTTGCTGCCAGTTCAACATCTCGAAGTATCAGCGGCTGAAAAATCGACATCAGCGCCAACTATCCGCGTGACTATCGGTCGCATCGAGGTGCGAGCCGTTATGCCAACGAAAGAAGCTACAGTAGGCCCTCCATCTACGCGCCCGAGACCAAAGCTTTCACTAGATGACTACTTAAAGCAGCAGAATGGAGGGCAGAGATGAGCAATTATCTGGCTATAGCCACCGTTACCGCAACCCTCAAACGCATTCTGCATGCTGTAGTGGGTGTTGATGTCAATGGCGCTGATGTTCGCACAGTGCGTCCTGAGACGCTGACGAATGACACAACTTTTGTGGGGGTGAATCTCTTTCTCTACCAGGTGACACCTAATGCCGCTTTACGGAATGCTGACTTGCCCACACGTCGTGCTGATGGGACGGTTATGCAGCGTCCGCAGGCAGCGCTGGATCTGCACTACCTCTTTAGTTTCTACGGCGATGATACCAAGTTTGAGCCACAACTCGTTTTGGGAAGCGTTGTGCGAAAGCTGCATAGCCAACCCATCCTCTCGCGTCAGGAAATTCAAGACACTATCTTGCATACCACGTTTCCCGCTCCCACTTCATCGAATCTTGCCGATAGCATCGAGATGGTACGCTTTACGCCTATCGCCCTATCCCTGGAGGAGTTATCGAAGCTCTGGTCTGTCTTCCTGCAAACGCCATATACGCTCTCCGTTGCCTATCAGGGAAGCGTCGTCCTGATCGAGAGCGAGGATAGGCCAGTGGAAGCTCCTCCTGTTCTGCAGCGCAAGCTCTATGTGCTGCCATTTAACCAACCAATGATTGACTCTATGACGCCGCAGATGATTGACTCGACGCCTGGAGCCAAACTCACCCTGCAGGGGCATAATCTACGCGCGGATCACACACTTGTCCTGTTTGGTGACATCGAGGCAACACCCGATCCCGGCATGACCAATGAACGCCTGGTGGTAACGGTCCCCGCGGGTGTGCGGGCAGGTCTACAGAGCCTGCAGGTGATACAGCCAATCTATATAGGTATCCCTCCCGCCAGGCATACCAGCGTTGAGTTTGAGTCTAATATAGCCGCCTTTGTCTTACGGCCATCCATCAATAAGAGCGGCGGAGTATATCAGATTACGGCCACTTCCACTAATGTGACGCTGCAAGCCAATCCAATCGTGGGCAAGGACCAGCGGGTGGTTTTGCTGCTGAGCCAGGTGTCGAATGACCTATCCACGACCTACACATTTCTGGCTCCTTCACGTAGTGCGGATAGCAATTCCATCACCGTCCCTATCCAGAACGTGCCAACTGGAGATTATCTTGCGCGTATTCGGGTGAATGACGCGGAGAGCGCATTAGACATATCAGCTGGCAACTATAGCGGACCAAAGGTGCATATTCCATGAACATACTAGCAAAGAACAACTGGATCGAGGCGAACCAACGCTATCTAAAGGCAACGCTAGATGTTGTACGTGCTGCAATGGAGTGCCATATTGTGATGATGAGTGGCGAGAGTGCGGCTGATCCAGAGCGCAAAAGAGAGGCGGAGGAGAAGGGAATAGCGGCACAGCAAGCTCTGCAGGAAGCTGTATCAGCCATGCCGAAGCCATCGACGGTGGAGGCGCTGTGCAGCGCGTTTGGTCTCTCGTCTTTCGAGCGCGATATCCTGTTGCTATGTACGGGAATAGAATTCGATTCAACTTTTACTTCCCTGTGCGCTGCCGCTCAAGGGGACGCGACGAAGACGTATCCTACGTTTAGCCTGGCGCTGGCGGCTTTACCTCAACCCCACTGGGAAGCACTGGTGCCAGATGCCCCGCTGCGCTACTGGAGGCTGATCGAGGTTGGCACGGGAAGTTTGCTGACCTTGAATTCTCTACGTATTGATGAGCGTATTCTTCATTACCTGATCGGCATGCAGCACCTGGACGAGCGGCTGGTTGGGCTGGTTCAGCCGGTGAGAGATACAGGTGATTTGGTACCATCGCATGTGGCGCTAGCCGAGCGAGTCGGGTACGTATGGAGACAGGCGGCAAGTTCGGCGGTTCTATCGATTGTGCAATTGTGCGGAGATGAAACGGCCAGTAAACTGGCTATTGCGGCGGCAGCCTGTAACGCGTCAGGCCTCAAATTGTACAGGATGGCTGCTTCTGCTCTTCCCACCAGTCCGGTTGAACTCGATGCCTTCCAGCGCCTGTGGGAGCGTGAGTCTGTACTGAGTGGCTGCGTTCTGCTGATTGAATGTGATGAATTGGACGCGACCGATAGCGCACACGGGAACGCGATAACGCAGCTTCTCGAAAACATGAGAAGTCCGTTAGTTATCAGCAACCGCGAACGCTGGCGCACTTTACGACGGCCAGTCATTAGCTTTGATGTGTGCAGGCCAACATTGCAGGAGCAGCGTGCCACCTGGCAGCAGGCGCTAGGCGAGGCGGCAGGGCATTTAAATGGGCGATTGGATGGCCTGGTTTCACAGTTTAGCTTGAGTACGTCAACCATTTTGTCTACCAGCATAGAAGTGCTCGGATATGTGAAGTCGGTTGAGGATGCGGCAGCAATTGATGAAATGAGCAGCGTTTTGTGGGACACCTGCCGTCTGCAGGCGCGTCCACAGCTAGAAGGACTCGCGCAGCGTATCGACCCTGTTGCCACCTGGGAGGATCTGGTGCTGCCGGATGCGCAACGCTCGATACTGCGAGAAATTGCGGCGCATGTCCGGCAGCGCAACAAGGTCTACGAGGCGTGGGGATTTGCCAGGAAAAGCTCACGTGGTTTGGGCATCAGTGCACTGTTCGCAGGCATGAGCGGCACCGGGAAAACATTAGCGGCGGAGGTGCTGGCGCACGAATTGCGGTTGGACTTGTATCATATCGACCTGAGTTCAATCGTCAGTAAGTACATCGGCGAGACGGAGAAGAACCTGCGGCGCGTGTTCGACGCGGCAGAGGAGGGAGGGGCCATCCTGCTTTTTGATGAGGCTGATGCGTTGTTCGGGAAACGCAGCGAGGTCAAAGACAGCCACGACCGTTATGCCAACATCGAAGTCAGCTATCTATTACAGCGCATGGAAGCCTATCGCGGACTGGCGATCCTGACTACCAATATGAAAAATGCACTGGATGCGGCTTTCCTGCGGCGTATCCGTTTCATCGTACAGTTTCCGTTTCCCGATGCGGTACAACGGGCCGAGATCTGGCGGCGCATCTTCCCACCTGCTACACCTACAGAAAGACTGGATGTAGGTAAACTCGCACGATTGAATGTGACGGGTGGCAACATTCGCAATATCGCGCTCAGTGCCGCTTTTCTGGCGGCAAATGCAGGGGAGCCGGTGCGTATGAAGCATCTTGTGCAGGCAGCGCGCGGCGAATATGCCAAATTGGAGAAGCCCCTGACCGAATCAGAGATAGGAGGTTGGATATGACGAAACGACCATCATCACAAAGATCGCCAAACGTAGAGCTGCACATCGAGGAGCTTGTACTGCACGGCTTTGTCCAGGGCGACCGTTATGAAATCGGTGCGGCGGTAGAGCGAGAACTTGCGCGGCTCTTCGCGGAGCAGGGGGTACCTGCATCATTGGCGAACGGTGGGGAGATAGCGCGCTTAAATGGAGGATCGTTTACTGTGGCGCGCGGCTCGCAAGCTGACGTGATAGGAGCCCAGATGGCACAGTCGGTGTATGGAGGGATGAAAGGATGAGTATGCAAACTCAGGTTCAGATAAAGGCTTCACCAACGTCACAACGGTCTTTCACACCTGTTCAAACAGGCCTGCTCCAGCGTAAGTGCGCCTGTGGTGGAAATCCGGGCGTGGATGGGGAGTGCGAGGAGTGTCGTAGGAAGCGATTGAGTTTGCAGCGGAGAGCAGCTACCCAGGCAATGCCTTCGACAGTGCCGTTTATCGTTCATGAAGTACTGCGATCCTCAGGGCAACCACTGGATCAGAAGACTCGTGCATTTATGGAGCCGCGCTTTGGCCATGATTTCAGCCAGGTGAGAGTGCACACGGATGCAAGGGCGACCGAATCAGCGCGGGCGGTGAATGCGCTGGCGTATACAGTGGGACGGGATGTGGTGTTTGGATCAAGAAGCTACAATCCGCATACTATTGCTGGGCGATTTCTGCTAGCGCATGAGTTAACACACGTGGCTCAACAAAAAGATGGTAATGGCATAGTCCCGGAGACACTGATTGTAAATGATCCTGGTGATGTCGCTGAGCAAGAGGCCAATACTGTTGCCCAGAGCGTTGTACATGGCACTGCTGCCAGTAACATCTCACGAAATATAGGCCCATGCAGTCTTCATCGTTTACCCTTTGGCATAAGATTGCCATCAGGCCTTCGTAGACTTGACCCCGCTACCGAAGAGCCGGCGGCCCGTTCGGTCTATGGCAGCAGCTTGAATTATGGGGATATTTATATCTCAGATGCGCTCGGTGGTGGAGGTCGTCCATTTACGACTGTTGTACCCGGCCTTTTTGCATCCAGTTTAGGGACAGTTATCAATGCTGGGCCAGCATTGTTTGGAACCCCTGGATCAAATCCCAGCTTGCTAACTCATGAATTGGCCCATTGTTGGCAATCTCAGCATCATTTCGATCCAGCTCAATTCATGGTGAATTCTATCGCCAGTCAGGCAGCGGCCGGGGCTATTGGTGGTGGGGCATCTGCCTACTGCTATGTACCAGGCAAGCCCTTTGGTCAGTATGGAGCAGAACAAATCGCTCAGCAGGTTGAAAATGGAGTAAGTGCTATTATCTCGCACATCTCATCTGTGCCTGCAGGTACCGTAGATGCTGAGAATGTTGCAAGTTTGAGTGTACCCCACTGGGAGAAGAGGGGTAGTCCAGGAGTTACGTGTTAGCCTATGCATGAAGAAGTGTATGAAGGAACAATGATCTGATGAGCACACAAACTCAAGCCCAAGTGAAAACTACATCGATATCAAAGCCATCCTTTATTGCTATGCCAACTAGGCTGCTTCAACGCAAGTGCAACTGTGGAGGACATGCTGGGGTGGATGGAGAGTGTGAAGAATGTCGTAATAAACGGCGCAGTTTGCAGAGGCATGGGACAACCTTGGCACCATCTTTAAAGGTACCGTCTATCGTGCATGGTGTGCTGCTATCTCCAGGAGAGCCACTGGACACAAGTACTCGTGTATTTATGGAGCCGCGCTTTGGGTACGATTTAAGTATTGTTCAGATTCGCAGTGCATCATCAGATTTGGGGAATACGCATGTGGCTGGTGGGGGTGGAGAACGAGGAGACGCTGCGGTTGCCGACGCCGGAATAAATACAGATGCTCCGGCAGGAGAGACTGTGGGAGTGGACGCAGCGGCTTCCACAGCACCTGAAGAAACGCCAGATGAGGCGGAAGCTGCTGCTCCGGCAGCAGTCCTGTCGTGGGCGCAGGTACTGCGTTTTCCACACGATGCTCTCTGGTTTTTCTGTGGTGAACATCCGCGTAGTTTTTCAACAACAAGCGTACTTAGAGCTTCTGGTTTCAGTGATCCTACACATCTTCGTTGGAGAATAAGCATTGGGCCAGATAAGATAGCTTTTCAGGGCCCACCCACGGGTGAAGAGGTCAGGGTAAAAAGTACGGAAGGAAGCGCACATCTGAATGACATAGATGTTGAGGTGCGTGAAGGAACAGGAGCAACTGCAAGACGCTTTACTGGAAGTTTAACGGTCAGGAAACCACATCACTTGTTAGCAAGAGGCGTACCCACTGATCACGGCGCCTGCCCTCCGTGGGCAACAGGCTGTGTTGCCCCCGCATACTGGACAGAACTTGGATACCGGGTTGTGGATAATGTTGGTGGCACAATAGTTGGCGCCACTGTCAACGAGAACTTTCCTGGCGCTAAAACGAATGATCAAGCAAATGATTGGGAATCTCCTGCCGCCTTTTCAACAACTTCTTTCTGGAGGGAAACAGATGGGGCGTTTGTAGACAACTGGTTCCATTTCGGTGGAACACCCTCACCAGTAGCTCCTGGAGCCCCCACTGCTGGCCAATCGGTAGACCGTATTCCGCATGAGTTCTACGTTGGCAATGAGACTTCTGGCAAAGGTTGTCGCGTACAGACGCATACAGCACATAGATATCTAGGTTTTGCCCGTCATGAAGGAATCAGGACGCCGGTGCCTTAGCAGAAACACTATTGAGGGACGGCTCTATCGTAATCGCTCTTGTAAAGGATATACATCGCTATGACGACTTTCCCTGGTTCGCCTAAACTACAAAAAGGGGCCATTATCGGGCTTGACCCGGCCAATCCGCTGGCGAGCGTGGTTGTGTTTCAGTACAACCCAGACACACTCACGCGGACGTTGACGCCGCAAACGACGGCCAGCAGCGATACCAGCCGGGGCGAGGCTTTGCGGCTAAAGGGCCCGCCGGAAGAGACCATCAACATTGATATAGAGATCGATGCCACGGACCAATTGGAAAAAGGGGACAGCAACACCGTAAACATGGGCATCTATCCTGCACTTTCGGCCCTGGAGATGCTGCTGTATCCCAAATCTGCGCTGGTTATCGCCAATGAAGTGCTGGCCGCAATTGGCATCATCGAGATCATTCCTCCGGAAGCGCCCCTCACGCTCTTTGTGTGGGGAGCGAAACGCGTCCTGCCCGTCCGGTTGACTAGCTTCAGTATTACAGAGCAGGCCTTCGATCCTAATTTGAATCCCATTCTTGCCAAGGTCAGTCTGGGGATGCGCGTCCTCAATTACATGGATCTGGGACTCCCAAGCGTTGGAGGAGCCCTGTTTATGGCGCACCAGGTCGTCAAAGAGGTCATGGCGACCATCAGCAGCGTTGGCAGTATATCATCTCTGCCATCCACACCGGGAGGTTAAATGCATGTTTGACAAGACCAGCCGCTATTACAACCTCGACGTTGCCACCATGAACATGGTGGATAGCGACGGTTTGCCGCGAGAGATTCGCTACGTCCGCCGCCGCTTCATTCCATCAAGCGCAGCTCTAACGACACTTGTCGAGCATACGGTAGTGCAAGGAGACCGGCTCGACAACATTACCACGCGTTATCTAGGCGATCCCAGGCAGTTCTGGCGCATCTGCGATGCCAATGATGTGCTGCAACCCACCGAACTTACTGATGAGATTGGCAATGTCATCACGATTGCTTTGCCGAACCTGTAGAACGAGGAAGATATGCTTAGCAGCTTACTGGGCATCCGTCTCATTTTACTTTTGGGCGAGACCATACCGCTGCCCGCATCCTACGATATCATGAATGCGTTGACGCATGTCGAGGTAACGAACGACGCGGATCAGGGGGATGGCTTCCAGATAACCTTCGCCTTAAGCAGGGATTCGCTTATGGGATACAGCTTACTCAGTGGCGGCTCACTCGATCCGTTCAACCGTGTTGTGATTGGTGTTTTGCTGGGCGCGTCACCGGAAGTGCTGATCAATGGTGTGATTACGCATCAGCAGTTTTCACCTGCTAGCGATCCCGGTCTGTCTACGCTGACTGTGACGGGAAAAAATGCTACCGTTATGCTTGATCTGAAAGAAGTGAATCGGCCTTACAAAAATCAGTCCGACTTCGTCATCGTGAATCGCATACTGGCGAATTATGTGCAGTATGGATTGCTGCCACCCTACCGGGTGACACCGACAACGAATATACCGATTGAACTACAGCGCGTTTCCCGTCAGCATGAAACCGACCTGAAATTTATTCAGCGCATGGCAAAGCGCAATGGATTCGTATTCTATACAGAGCCACTCACCTTCGGTGTGGACACTGTCTACTGGGGACCGGAGACACACCTGAGCGTTCCACAACCAGCCATCTCGATGAATATGGGGCCTTCTACTAATAGTCCAAGCATACAATTTTCAAATGATGCCTTAACACCTGTTGGCACAGAGGGAAGTTTTGTCGAGCCTATTACCAGGCTGAGCATTCCCATTCCGCAGCTGCCGTCCTTGCGTTTGCCACCGCTTGTCAGTGGCGCGACACCCGCCAAACGGACCGTTCAGTTGCGTGACACGGCCAACCAGGACCCGGCTCAAGCAGCGACATCAGCCGTTGCCACAGTTACCAATTCGCCGGATGCGGTCAGAGGCGAAGGTGAAATTGACACGGTTCGCTATGGAAATGTGTTACGTGCGCGAGGACTGGTTGGAGTGCGCGGTGCTGGATTTGCCTATGATGGTAACTATTATGTGCGCCGCGTTACGCATACCATCGCACGCGGCACGTACACGCAGAGATTCACGATCAGTAGAGAGGGGACAGGCACTTTGCTGCCGGTAGTACTGCCATGAACAATGATCATACATTTTATGGAAAATATCGCGGTGTCGTGACCGACATAGATGATCCACTCATGATCGGGCGTATAAAAGCAAATGTACCCGATGTGATGGGCGATGACGAGAGCGGCTGGGCCATGCCATGCGCTCCATTTGGCGGTAGCGGCATGGGTTTTTTCGCCCTGCCTAAGGTCGGCGCGGGCGTGTGGATCGAGTTTGAGCACGGTGATCCCGATTACCCTATCTGGTCCGGTTGCTGGTGGGGTTCGGTAGCAGAGATGCCTCCCGCACGGCTTGTTCCGCCGCCCTACAACAAAGTGCTGATTCAAACCGATGCTGGAAACAGTATCCTGCTCGATGACACACCCGGTATCGGCGGCATTACATTGCAGACATCAGGAGGGCAAAAGATCACCATGACTAGCCTGGGCATCACGATCGATGATGGGATAGGAGGCACCATCCAGTTGACAGGTCCGCAGGTTTCGATTAACGACGGAGCATTGGAGGTGATTTAATTATGCCTGGCTTTCTCTTACATGTTGGTGCAACTGTAATGTGTATGCACGGCGGACAAGCACAGCCGCTCGTACCCAATCCACGTGTGATGGTTGGCGGTCAACCGGTTGTGACGCAGGCAAGTCCGTATGTTGTCGCTGGCTGCCCATTCGTGCCTCCTGGCAATGGGCCTTGCGTCACCGCTCAATGGATTACTAGTGCGACAAGGGTGCTGGCTGGTGGTATGCCTGTGGTGTTGCAGGATAGCCAGGCCATCTGCATGCCAACCGGGACGGGATTGCTGGCTCTGGAGACGCAAGTTCAAGTGAGGGGAATGTAATGCTGCTTGATTATCCATTTCACTTCGATGGGCGCGGCCATAGCGCGGAGACAACTGATGATGACTATATTCGTGACTTGATCGAGCAGGTGCTCTTTACCTCACCTGGAGAGCGCGTCAATCGCCCCACATTTGGCTGCGGTGTGCTACAACTGGTCTTTGCGCCTAATGGAGATGCGCTGGCGGCGGCTACCCAACTTACCGTGCAGGGTGCGCTACAACAATGGCTTGGTGACCTCATTCAAGTGAATGCCGTGAAGGTGCAGAGTGTAGATGCGACCCTGAGTATATTCGTGAGTTACACCGTTCGGAAGACTCAACAGCAACAGGTGGCGCAATTCGTACAGGGAGGAGCAGAGATATGATCTACTTCTGCTGTGATGATCGGCGAAGGGAAGCTGTACGCCGCCATAAGACGCTCAATGGCATCGACTATTTAGAGGTTGATCAGGACGAGGTCACGTTATACGTGCATTTTATTAAACCCATGGTCGGCACGGCACTGACTCTGGCTAACATAGTGATTGAGGGAGGGAAGCGCATCACCAATGTGGTGGCTACTCAAATGACGATCGGTACGGATGGCGTAGGTAACCCGCCTGAGGTGCTGAGTGTGCAGGTCAATGCACCGGGGGATTTCTCGATCTACACGCTGCGCCTGATACGCAGCATCCAGGATCGGAGGCAGCCAGATAGTTTTGATCCCCTGCTCTCCGCAGTCGACTTCTCGTTCAAAATAGATTGCCCTAACGACTTCGATTGCCGGGATGAGCAGGTGTGTCCTCCAGAACCCCGTTCTGAGCCAGAGATCGATTACCTGTCCAAGGATTTCAACAGCTTCCGTCAGTTAATGCTCGACCGCATGGCGGTGCTGCTGCCGCAATGGCAAGAGCGTAATGCGGCTGACCTCGGTATCGCCCTGGTAGAACTGCTGGCCTATGTCGGTGACTACCTGAGCTACCAGCAGGATGCCGTCGCTACCGAAGCTTACCTGGGAACGGCCCGCAGGCGCATCTCAGTCCGGCGCCACGCCAGACTGGTGGATTACTTCATGCACGACGGTAGTAATGCGCGTGTCTGGGTGCAGATCCAGGTAAACGCTGACCTTGTGAAATCGGGTAGTGGGCTAGCGCCGCTGCCGCAAGGAACCCAGCTTTTTACTCATCTCGATGGTCAACCCGTGCATATATCATCGTATCCATCGACCTATGCAGCAGCCCTTGCGCTCAACCCGGAGATATTTGAGACGATGGAGGATGCTGATGAACTGTACCAGGCACACAACAAACTCACCTTCTACACCTGGGGGGCAAATGAGTGTTGCTTACCCAAAGGAGCCACTAACGCCACGCTTCAAGGGCATTTGCCGAATTTGAAAGTGGGTGATGTGCTGATCTTTGAGGAGGTACGCGGGACACAGACAGGCGTAGCAGAGAATGCCGATCCTACTCATCGCTGCGCTGTGCGGCTAACAGATGTCAGGCTCATTCAAGACCCCTTGGGCGGACAATTTCAGAACCCTTCCAATGATAATCCGCTAGATGTGACCGAGATCGAGTGGCACAGCGACGATGCTCTACCCTTCCCGCTTTGTATCTCTTCCACCTTGACGCTTGATAACGGAGACCAGGTGCTGGTTGATAACGTGAGCGTGGCACATGGCAATATCGTGTTGGCCGACTCCGGTCGTACTATACCGCTGGAAACGCTCAATCCGGTTCCCGCGCCCACCCTCTCTGAGGTGCTCGTAGCGAGCGGGAATCGTTGCGAGCAAAGCAATCCAGTTTCTATTTATCCGCGCTACCGCCCACACTTACAAAGTCGTCCCCTTACCCGGGCGGCTCCCTTTGATCCTCAGAACCCACCGCCATCGGCCAGCGCCGTTATGACCTGGGATGTCTCAGATACCCGACCGGCAATCAAGTTGAACAACTCATTAGACGCACTGCCACAGGAATGGACCCCACTATACGATCTGCTGGGTAGCGGTCCAAACGATAAGTATTTTGTCGTAGAGACCGAAGCGGATGGGATTTCGTATCTCCGTTTTGGTGATGATCAGTACGGCTTACGACCAGAGCCGGGCAGCGTTTTTACGGCCAGTTACCGCGTGGGCAACGGTGTGCACAGCAATGTTGGAGCCGATTCCATTGCCCATATCCTGATTGATAATCCCGCCATCGTAAGTGTGCGCAATCCACTGGCGGCACGCGGCGGCGTCGAACCTGAGGGTATAGAAGATGTGCGCCAGAAGGCCCCATGGGCTTTTCGCATCCAGGAACGAGCCGTGACTCAGGAAGATTACGCAGCAGTTGCCCAGCGCGACACCCGTATCCAACGCGCCTCTGCAAGCTTCCGTTGGACGGGGAGCTGGCGTACAGTATTCCTCTCTGTAGATCGCGTGGGAGGTGTACCCGTCGACAGCGGCTTTAAGTCGGCATTGTTTCAGCGTATGGACAGGTATCGTATGGCCGGTTATGACATGGAGATTGATGATCCGCTGTATGTCTCGCTGGAGATTAATATGACGATCTGCGTATTGCCGGACTACTTCCGCAGCCACGTCAAGTTTGCTCTCCTGCAGGTCTTCAGCGATCGAATCCTGCCAGACGGACAACGAGGGGTTTTCCACCCGGATAACTTCACGTTTGGGCAGCCGGTCTACCTTAGCCCCTTGTATGCAGCGGCAATGGCGGCCGAGGGAGTCTCATTTGTGCAGATCACACTGTTTCAGCGGCAGGGCCGGCCCGATCCACAGCAGGTGGCACTAGCTAACGGGAAGCTCGAAATGGGACGCATGGAGATTGCTCGACTCGACAACGATCCGAATTTTCCGGAGCACGGAGTTTTTCGATTGACTATGGAGGGGGGGAAATAATGAGCGATGTCACCGATGTCTCTCTCGTCAATTTAAACGACTGCGGCTGTTGCGAGGGAATTCACGTTGAGACGCCAGCGCCCGTGTACAACCGACCTGGATTATCGGCGATTACCTATCGCGTTGGTACGCATTCGCAGTTTAAAGATAGCATGCTGGCGCGCCTGTCCTTGTTTGCGCAGGACTATCCTGCGCTACAGCAACTCAAAACACGCGATGACAATGATTTCTCGCTGGCGCTTCTTGATGCCTGGGCCGCTGTTGCCGATGTGCTCACCTTCTATCAGGAGCGCATCGCCAACGAATCCTACCTGCGTACGGCGACCGAGCGGGTTTCCCTCATAGAGCTTGCGCAGCTTATCGGCTACAAGATGCGCCCGGGCGTCGCGGCCAGCACCTACCTGGCTTTTACCGTAGAGGATGCAAAGGGAGCACCCGGCCACGCGACCATTGATATTGGTACGAAAGTGCAAAGTATTCCGGGACCCAGCCAGTTGCCGCAGACGTTTGAGACGATTGAAAAGATCACCGCGAAGGCCTCATGGAATGCGCTCAAGCCGCAAACAACGCACCTTGTACAGCCTAAAAATGGTGATACCCAGGCCTACCTGAAAGGCACCACGACCGGGCTTAAGCCGAGCGATGGTATACTCTTCGTGGGCAGCGAACGCGAAGGAAATACGAACAGTGAACAATGGGATTTTCGCCAAGTGACGACCGTGACTCTCGATAACACGAATGGACGCACACTCGTCACGTGGAATAAGGGGCTGGGCACGGCCAGCATAAATCCCCCCGCCGTTTCAGAGGTGTATACTTTCCGCAAACGCGCCGCCCTCTTCGGGGCAAATGCGCCCGATGTGCGAACGCTACCCGATAGCGTGCTGACAAATTATGGCTTATCGACGGGAAGCTCACGTGCCAACGAGTGGAACTTCGGTACCTTAGGGAGCCCTTTCAATTTAGATACCACGTATGCAGGCATCGTACAGGGCAGTTGGATTGTTTTCTCCGACCTCTCGCGTCATGCACTTTATAGGGTTAACTCCGTCCTGGACACCTCGCAGAACAACTATACGCTAACGTCGAAGACAACCCGGATAACGCCGGACACGACGAAGCATCTGAACCAATTTGGCTCACCCCGTGGGGTCGTCGTTTTTGCCCAAAGTGAAAAGCTGGATCTGGCTGAAATACCGATAACACCCTCACCACTACAAGCAGGTGTCGGTACGATTGCTCTTTCGCAGGCGGCGCCAGACCTTCAAGCTAACCAAACTCTGGTGATCAGCGGCATGGCGCCGAATGCGGCTGCTAGCGACCCGGCGATCAGCGAGATCGTCGCCATCAAAAATGTCTCTTCTGACGGGATGGTGATCACGCTGAGTACAGGCCTGCAAAATAGCTATGATCCCACAACCGTTCGTATCAATGCCAATGTTGCGCTTGCTACGCATGGAGAAACTGTGCTAGGAGAGACGCTTGGCAGCGGTGATGCCAGCCAGTCCTACCAACAATTCACCTTGCGCCAGCCTCCACTCACCTATATCAGCTCAGCGACAGCAAGTGGCGAGGAATCTACCCTGACGGTGCGCGTCAACGATATCGAATGGCACGAAGTACCTACACTTTATGGGCATGGACCACGCAATCGCATCTTTGTGACCAATACCAATGATAACCAAAAAACAAGCATCGAATTCGGCGATGGAGTTACTGGGGCTCGCCTTCCTACGGGCCAGGGGAATGTACGAGCAACGTATCGTAAGGGTATCGGAACGGCAGGATTAGTCAAAGCAGGGCAACTCAGCCTGTTGATGATGCGGCCCCTGGGTGTCAAGGCCGTTACCAATCCGGTGGATGCCAGTGGAGCGGCTGACCCCGAGGGTCTTGATGCCACCGGGGCTACTGATCCCAAAGCCCTTGAAAAGGCGCGCCTCAATGTGCCGCTGACTATCCTCACGCTGGATCGCATCGTTTCATTGCAGGATTACGAGGACTTTGCCCGTGCATTCTCCGGGATTGCAAAGGCCCTGGCAACCTGGACATGGAGCGGACAGGTGCGAGGCGTATTCGTAACCGTTGCGGGGGCGAACGGCCTGGCCGTGGGCGAAGGCAGTCCGACCTATAACAACCTGTTGTCTGCGATGCAGATGGCGGGCGATCCTTATGTGCCACTGCGTGTACAAACATATCGGCAGGCCTACTTCAGGATAGCAGCCAGGGTCAAAGTAGCCCCAGATTATTCCCAGCATCCTGTGCTGACAGCAGTTGAAAACGCTTTGCGCGACGCATTCTCCTTCGACGCGCGGGCATTTGGCCAGCCAGTGACGCAGAGCGAGGTCATCGCCACCATGCAGGCGGTTCCGGGAGTAGTAGCGGTAGATCTCTATAAACTTTATCGTCCTCGTCGCCTGATTCTCTATGATCTCGAAAGAGCCGTTGCGCACAATCTTATCCATTTCTTCCCGCCTGGGAGTTACAGTCAATTGAACTCTGTTCTTGTGGCGGCAGTGCCCCAGCCGGGCGCAGAAGGGAGCATAGTCGCAGCGGAATTGCTCACACTCGATCCGGCGCCACTCGACGATCTGGGGGTAATGCCATGAGCTTTGATATCGAAAGGCTATATGCCCTGTTGCCTGCTATTTATCGTATTCGCGACGCGGAGCAGGGTGAACCATTAAAGGCGCTGCTCGCAGTCATCGCTGAACAGGTAGCGGTTACCGAGGAGAACCTGGCGCAACTCTACGATGATCAGTTCATCGAGACCTGTGCTGGCTGGGTCATACCCTACATTGGAGACTTGATCGGCTATCGCGGCCTGTACGACATCAACCCGGCCGCGAGGGCAGAAACTGGTGGGACAATTGATCCTCTTACCGCTGTTCATCGTGCCGAGGTGGCCAACACGATTGGGTTTCGCCGGCGTAAGGGGACGGTTGCCATGTTGGAGGAGCTTGCACGGAGCACCACGAACTGGAGCGCGCACGTAGTGGAATTCTTCCAATTGCTGGCCACGACGCAGTATATGAAACACCTGCGTCCCAACAATCTGTATGCCCCTAACCTGCGAAGATGGGAACCGCTGGAGCGTCTGAATAGTGCGTTCGATAGCATAGCACATACCCTGGATGTACGTCGCATAGCCAGCGGCCGTGGGCGATACAATATACCGAATATTGGAATCTTCCTCTGGCGCTTAGGCGCATATGGCCTGAGCAACTCGCCCGCTGCGCAATTCTCGTCAGATCCCTATCGCTACCTGTTCAGTCCATTAGGCAACAACACGCCTTTGTTCAGCCGCAAACAGAGCTTGAATGAAATGTCGCCGCTGGCTGTGCCGACCGATGTCCCGATGCCGATCAGCCGCCGCGTACTCGATAGCTACCTGGACAGCTATTACGGTGATGATTCGAAGAGCCTTTTGCTCAATGTCAATGAGCATCCAGTGTTGCCCGATCCGCAACAGCCATCCCAGAAAATATCTGACCTGATTGAAGTTTGCAACCTGAGCGATCTCGTGGATGCGAGTAATAAAGTGATTGGTTGGGCGCATGTGCCGCAAGACAAGATCGCAATCGATCCCGTCCTGGGCCGTATCGCTTTCCCACCGAGCAAGGAAGCGCCTACCAATGTGCATGTCACCTTTCCTTACGGTTTCAGTGCGGACATGGGTGGGGGAGACTACGACCGCAGCAGTACACTCCCGCTCGAACAGCAGACGATTGGACAGGTTCCCACGCCAAACGCCACCATTGATGATGCGCTGCAAGCACTGAGCGGAGATGGCGTGGTACTCATTACTGATAACGGTCGCTATGTTGGGCCAAAGAGTATCTCTGCCACGAAACATATCGAACTGCGTGCTGACAACCATCAGCGGCCCATCGTCGTTCCGACAGATCCAACCGCGACGGCTGAGATTGCCATCAGCGGAGACGAGAACGCGGAGGTAACCCTGAACGGCCTGCTGATCAGTGGATATACGCTGCGCGTAACCGGAAATCTGAGCCGGCTCCGCCTACTGCATTGCACCTTTGTCCCAGGTCTGACGCTCTCCATTGATGGTACACCACAGCACTCGTCCGTACCGAGCCTAATCGTAGAAGCTGTTAACGTGCAGGTTGAAATCGATTCATGCATCATCGGTGGCTTGCAAGTCGTGAGCGACAACACGCATGTACAGATCGCCAACAGCATCGTCGATGCGACGGCAGAAACGCTGGTAGCTTACTCGGCACCTGTCGATGAACTCGCGGCAGGAGGGCCACTGCACATCGAAAATAGCACTATTATCGGCAAGGTACACACCAGCGAAATGGAATTGGCCTCAAATACCATCTTCCTTGCCAGTCTTGCCATCGGAGATACCTGGTTGCCGTTGTCGGCAGCCGTTCTTTCTGACCGGCGGCAGGCCGGTTGTGTGCGTTTCTCATATCTACCACCGGCATCCATCGTTCCTCACCGCTACCACTGCCAGCCTGCAACAGACGAGGACGCGGTACGTATGCACCCACAATTTACCTCCTTACGTTATGGAGATCCTGGCTATTGCCAACTGTGTCAGCGCTGCGCCGTTGAAATCCGGAGGGGAGCCGATGATGAAGCGGAAATGGGCGCATTTCATAATCTCTACCAACCGCAACGTGAAACCAACCTGCGCGTTCGCCTGGGCGAATACCTGCGTTTCGGATTAGAAGCTGGAATTTTCTATGCATCATAACATCGATAGGCAAGGTGACCGCGAGGGTCGTTCCTATGGAGGCTTATAATGAAGGCTGATTTGAGTCGAGTAACATTTGATCCCAAGAAACACTATACAAAAGTCATAATGCAGCAGGGGCGTGTGCAAACGGACGCTGACTGGAACGAACAGCAGGCTATAGACCAATATCACATTGAGACAGAAACGAAGGATGTAATTGGACTATGCGGCGCTCCGATGAACCATAGTGGTTTTAAGATTAGCGTCCAGGACAATAACACTCTGCTCATCAGCCAGGGTCGCTTTTACATCGATGGTATTATGTGTGAAAATGATGCCGACGTTACGTATGATAATCAACCATACCTGCCCAATGCGGTGCCACCAGACGTCGTGACTCTCCTCCAGGATAAAAAGACACTGTGGGCAATTGTCTATCTCGACGTGTGGCAGCGACACATTACAGCCCTGGACGACCCACACATTCGTGAGGTTGCCCTAGGTGGACCCGATACCACTACTCGTGCGCAAACTGTGTGGCAGGTCAAAATCCTGCCTTTAGCTCTACCCTCGGATGTTTCCGGGTTGCAGACAAGGCTTGCTGAGTTGGCTGCGGCACTGGCAAAAGCCAAACGATCACGTAATGCAAACAGCGCGGCAACCATTGCCGCGCTTACGAAAGAAATCGACACCATCTCGCAAAAAATAGCCCGGTTCTCCAGCCAGATGACATGCATCAGTAAAAGCCAACAATGGGATGATCTTGTGGCACCAAGCACAGGTACCTTGAACGCTCGTACGCAGCCTGTCGATAACCCTGATGATCCTTGCCTTATCCCACCTGAGTCTGGCTATCAACTGCTGGAGAACCAGTTCTATCGCGTCGAGATACATTATGGCAGCGATAGTCCCAGTGGCCCAACCTTCAAGTGGTCACGTGAAAACGGTTCGGTTGTGACGACGATCGAAAGCTTCAGCGGCAACGACATTACCGTGTACGACGTTGGCCCTGATACTGTCCTGGGTTTTGCGCCCGGACAATGGGTAGAGGTGATGGACGACGAAAAAGACCTGAAAGGGCTTCCAGGTGAACTGTTACGTATTAGCAGTGTAGATGCGGCAAATCGCATCATTACAATGGAAACCGGGCCTGCAGCGGTTGATCAAAATCTCCATCCCAAACTTCGCCGTTGGGATCAGATGGGATCATCAGCAAATCCAGACGATGTGCGCAATGGCCTGGCTATCACTCACGACTGGCAGTCACTTGAGGGCGGCATCCAGGTATTGCTCTCGCAAGGTACCTATCGAACGGGTGACTACTGGCTCATCCCGGCACGAACGGCCACGGGCGATATCGAGTGGCCTCCCTATCAAATACCCAATACCAATCCCAGTGCGCAGTCGCCGGTAGGGATCCAGCACCACTATGGTCGCATCGCGCTACTGCGTCTCAACCCGCAGAATCAGCAATTGTATGTGCAGGATTGCCGTGAATGCTTCCCTGCTCTTGCCTCGCCGGCTATTCATGTCATTGGTCTCAACTGGAGGAATGACGACTTATTCACACCCACACAATTTATCAGTGAGGGCTTGAAAATCACGCTGGATGCAGTACCAGAACAGCTATCGATCAGCCCAGCAACCGTTATTGTCACACTGGAAGTACCGGCATCACTGATACTTGGTAGAACAGGCCTTAGCAACGAGTTTTATATGAGCTTGATTCTGAACGGCGTGACGACAGTGGAAGCCAACGTTATTCAATGGATGCTCCAAAGTCCATCGAGCACAACAAGTGCTGAGCCTGCTGCAACACTCATCGCTAACTTACCCGTCACATTGGGATCAATCACAGCATCTGCCAGCGGGCAGACCATCCAGCCGCGTATACGAGTAACTCTCAAAGGCCACGATATCTGGAGCAACCAGGGCACCGAACGGTACTACCTGGATGGGCAAGCCTTTGGGCAACCGGACACACGAAGCGACGGGCAGACGCCGCGTACAGCCCTGCATCTATCCTCTGGCGCCGGAACGCTGGCAAGTGACTTCGAGAGCTGGTTTTATCTTGGCGAGCCACCAACACCACTGCGTATTACGACGATCAATTTTACCTCTGCTCAGCAGGGAGCACCCAGTGCATTTACCTTAGACCTGTCGCAGGTGCCTCCCACTTCCACGACTCCGCCAACTTTACCAAATGTACAATTTGGTGATGCCATGTCGGTTAATGTCATCGAGATCACTTTCAATCGCCCCGTAAGTCCTAACGGTATTGCACCAAATGGCCAGCCACAGAGCATAGAAGTAACGCGAAGCGCAAATCAAACTTCTGTAAGGGTAGCTGGTAATTTAGCATTTAAACCAAACACAAACAATACGGTTGTGCAATTCACTGCTATTGAGCCTCGAACTTTTACAGCAAGTTCCTATACATTGAAGATCTTGGGTAGTGAACATACAAACATTGGACCAGCGATCACTGAGCAGGACAATGGAGCTGCACTTGACGGCAATTTTGATGGTCAGCCAGGAGGTGACTTCGTGATACCTTTCGCGGTTTTTGTACAGATAACCTAGACTCTCAACCAGCCAGATTATGACCAGAAGGGAAGTGTTTATCATTCCATCCGTCTCTGATACCCATTGCAGGTGAAAGAGCAGAGATAGCAGGTTCTCGAATGCGTATGCAGAAAGGGGAGTTCATGTGCCTTCTACTACATACGAAGCAGAAGGCATCAGTGCATTTTCTACGTAGGGATTGATGTTTTGAGATTCACCAGGAGGATCATATATGCTGAGGAGTATCTGTCTAGAAAAGCAGAGCAATATGTTACACCAAACAGCCATTTTTGCACCATTACCAAAGATAGAGCATCGTTGGTGGACTGTTCAATGAGCAACTGTGTTCAGGTGCAGCGAAAGGCAACACCATGAGAGATCGAGCTTATGCGAAAACTCAAGCACAACAGAAGACGTTGAGTGCCCGGAGTAGTCTCTTGCAGCGTACCTGTGCATGTGGACAGCACATCATTGCTGGTGATGAATGCTCGGTATGTCGTAATCAACGGTCCACATTGCTCCATTCTCAAAGAACGTTCGAGCCTCCTTCAGCCCCAGTTACTGTACCAGGCAGCGCTCCTGCTCAGGAACAGGGGCCTTCATTCAGCTCCGCCTTTGACAGAGCATCCCGCTTCGGACACGATTTTAGCCGGATTCCCATCCATGCTCCTGCCGTAGGAGTGCTACAGACGAAACTGGCGATCAACCAGCCGGGAGACGACTATGAGCAGGAAGCCGACCGCCTCTCCGATCAGGTGATGCGGATGCCGGAGCCGCATTTACAGCGTGCTTGCGCCTGCGGTGGAGCGTGCCCCAAGTGTCAGACGAAGCAGCCGGGCTGGGAACATGAGAACTTGCGGACGAAGCGCGTCCAGGCTGGCGACATGGGACAGGTTGCAGCACCGCCCATCGTCCAAGAAGTATTGCTCTCACCCGGTCAACCTCTCGACCCGGCGACTCGCGCCTTCATGGAGCCGCGCTTCGGCCACGACTTTTCCCGGGTGCAGGTACATACCGGGGGGAGGGCGGCGGAGTCAGCGCGAGCGGTGAATGCGGCGGCCTATACGGTGGGACAAGACATAGTGTTTGGGCCAGAGGAGTATGCGCCTCATGCCCCGCAAGGGCAACGAATCCTGGCGCATGAATTGGCGCATGTGATCCAGCAGGAGCGGGGAGGGACGGGATCCGCCTCTCCGATGATCGACCCATCTGCGGCACACGAGAGGGAAGCAGAGGCGGCCACGTCCACCCTTCTGGAAAGCGAAAGTCCGGTTTCCGTACGGTCGGCCACGCGGATAGGAATGGCGCTCGCTCCGCCCACTAAACCCACACCTGCCCTCACCCCGGAAGACTTAGTCAACATTGTCCTGAACCAGCGCGGTTTCACCTCCACCGCTCCCCGGCCTTCGGGCCGAGATCCAGAAACGGATCTCCCTGTCTTCACGGGTGGAGGTACAAACCGCCTTCCCAGCTCCGATCCAGGTGCAACTCTCGGAATGGGTTTTGATACTCACGCGGCGATCCAGGTAGTGGGACCAGACGGCACTCAGGTGGCATCGGATCTGGGAGCTTTCCTAGGGCGTCGGCAGACCCACGCCCCCTCCGGCGCTCACGCGGAGGCGCAGGCGGTGTTTTCCCTTCGCCTGCGGCTCGCAAACGTCGATGTGAGGGGAGGGAAACTGATGGTTGGAGTCGATCAGATGCCATGTGGCCCAGAGAAAGAAGATTGCCTCCTCCTTTTAAGGACCTACGCCAGAGAGAAAGGCCTGGAGTTGGAAGTTTACGGGCCGGTTCGACCGAAGATGCCCCGGGGGAACCAACCGTTGGATCCAAGTGATAAGGCCACAACGAAACACACAGCCACCACCTCAGCCAAGGCGGGAGTGCCAGAGTACAAAGCCGAGCTCCTCTACGCGGAGAAGCCAGAAGGCGGTTCTCTCTCCGGCGGTTCCTCGAAACTTCCTGCTCAAAAAGAACTGGCTCCGGTGGAAGGACCGAAAGGAGCTGGGGGAGCCAAACCGTCAGAGAGCACGGAAGAGTTGGGAGGTGTGGCAAAATCGGCGGAAGTCCGTGCGGATGAACCGGCAGTGACAAGCGGGACAGGTCCGGGTGACGCGGGAGGCGGGCTGGGCGGAAAAGCGAGTTCGAAACCCGCTACCGAGCCTACCAAGACCGTCGACCCGACCGCTTCGGCCTCGAAAACAGCCCCCACGTCCGAGCCGGGGACACCGTTCGGGGGTACGGCCAAGCCTGCGACAAAACCGGCGGGAGTCCATGCGGATGAACCGGCGGTAACTACCCATATGGGACCGCTGCGCGTGAAACCTGGCACCGAGAAGCCGGGCTCGTCGAAGTCCGTTTCGCCGGAAGCAGTCAAACCGGCTAAAAAAAGGCCGAAAACATCCGGCACTTCCACGGACCCCAGTGGCCCGAAGCCGGATCTCTCAAAGATCAAAGGGAAGGTAGAAAACTTGCGTGCGAAAGGCACGCAAGTCATCGCGAAAATTGCCACTATGGCAAAGGCCGTACTGCTTCCCATCGACGCGGCGTTCGAACTTATGGCCGCACTGGAAAAAGTAAATCAGACCTTATCGAAGCTATCGGGGGAAGGATGGATCTTCAGCGAGCAAGTGAGGTCCGCCAAGTACATCCTCAACACGACCACCACGCTGATAAATGACTACCAAGGCCAACATCAAAGGCTCGAAGAGATGCATCATGACGCCTCTGAGCTTGATTCGGAGTCACAAACCGCGGCCGGGGCCGATGTGTTCGGGGATTTCTGCATCGATGCCCAATCGATAGTTTCCGACCAATTGGATCTCTCACGAAAGCTTCGTGACGATGTGAATGAAATCAATGTGAATGTGGGTCGGGGAGTCAAGCTCATCGAGAATTTGTCCAAGAGCCGTGAGATGTTCGCTGCGATAGGGATGGCTGAATATATTCCCCTGCCTGAGGTGTTGTCAATTGTGTCCGGGGAACAATTAGGCGTTCGCAGAGTGACTCTCGGAGATCTGTATATGGCTCTCCAGGATTTTAACCAGATCTCAGAGCTCATCTACGGCCTCGATGAGGAACTCAAGGAGCACGTGGAGTTGCTCGAGAAAGACCTTGGCGTGATCAACGAGAACATGAACGAAAGCTTGATGGGCGTTCTCAGCTACCGTAGTCGATAAGCCTCTCGAGCCTGCGTAGGATGGGTAGAGAGCAGCAAAACCCATCAAACCGCGAATGCGTTGAGCGGCATTGCTACGCAAAAGGGTTTGTCAGTAGATCAATCTTATTATGTTGATTATATGCTCACAAAACGACGTGCCAGTGAGGTTAACCACAGAAAGGTGGCAGCCAGGTAAACAGGTAGTAGAATGGACAGCTTCTTTTCGTTGCCCATCGTAACTGCCTAACGTGCCGCATCAAATCGGACTGCCCACTACGCTGCGCTTCATTGGCATCTGATTATGCGGCACGTTGGGAGGCCCTCGTCGAAGCCGTTGCCGATTGTAAACTCTTCCTCTCGAAGAGCATGCGAAGCTGCTTTAATGCTTAGCGTTGTAAATTTCATCGGCGAGCCAAATAGACCAAGATAGTTGAGGGTATATCGAAAGGCAACAGCATGAGTGATCGAACCTATGCGAAAGCCCAGGTACAGCACAAGACGGTGAGTGGATCAGCAGCCAAAAGCAGTCTTGTGCAGCGTAGCTGTGCCTTCGGCCAGCACACCCCTGCTGGTGGTGAATGCGCGACGTGCCGCCGTGAGCAGTCCATGTTGCTTCGTTCTCAAAGAGCGTTCGAGCCTCCTTCAGCCCCAGTTACTGTACCAGGCAGCGCTCCTGCTCAGGAACAGGGGCCTTCATTCAGCTCCGCCTTTGACAGAGCATCCCGCTTCGGACACGATTTTAGCCGGATTCCCATCCATGCTCCTGCCGTAGGAGTGCTACAGACGAAACTGGCGATCAACCAGCCGGGAGACGACTATGAGCAGGAAGCCGACCGCCTCTCCGATCAGGTGATGCGGATGCCGACCTATCAAGCCGTTAGCGGCGTACCACCGCACATCCAGCGCTTCTCAGGGCAATCGAATGGGCTGATGGGCGCGGTGCCCGCCAGCGTAGACCAGGCCCTTGCCAGCCCCGGCAGGCCGCTGGAGCCGACGTTACGGCAGGACATGGAACAGCGCTTCGGTCACGACTTTTTCCGAGTGCGGGTGCATACCGGCTCGGCAGCCGAGCAATCGGCGCAGGACGTGAACGCTAATGCCTACACGATGGGGCACGACATTGCGTTCGGTGCAGGCCAGTTCGCACTGGGGACGCACCAAGGAAGGCGGCTGATTGCCCATGAGCTGACGCATGTGGTGCAGCAGCCAGGTGGGATGGCAGTAGTCCAACGCACGCCCGCAGACGACACGCGGCGGAGTCGAGATGAGGCCGCCGCTCGTTATCGCGGGCAGTTGATGGCCAAGAGAGTCAGGAATCACGGAAAGTTGTCCAAAGAGGCTAGAGCGAAGATCAACCAAGAGCTGGCGTATTTCGAAGGTTCGGCTAAGGAGGCGTATCTGAAGGAGGTCAGGCCAGCACTACAGGCGGTGACCGAGATCGAGATGCCTGCGGAGCAGGTGGTCCCGCGAGGGCCGGACCCCACCATCGGGCTCTCACTCCTCAAGGACGACCCGCAACTGGGCTCCTTTACGGATGAGATGATCTATGCGTCCTTAACGGAGGTGGAACAGAAAGATAAGGGGTATTGTCAACTTGGCAATAGAGCTGAACACTATGCTAGAATGGCTGTATGAAAACAAACAGCTTTCCTCCCGATTACAAAGGTTTTCGTTTCCCGCCTGAAATCATCAGCCATGCTGTGTGGTTGTATTTCCGTTTCTCGCTCAGTTTTCGTGATGTAGAAGAGCTTTTGACACAACGCGGGATCGTCGTGAGCTATGAAACGGTCCGGCAGTGGGGTTTAAAATTTGGGCAGACCTACG
Organism: Ktedonobacter racemifer DSM 44963; assembly: GCF_000178855.1. Taxonomy (GTDB): domain Bacteria; phylum Chloroflexota; class Ktedonobacteria; order Ktedonobacterales; family Ktedonobacteraceae; genus Ktedonobacter; species Ktedonobacter racemifer. The sequence continues at coordinate 2,158,329 of NZ_ADVG01000003.1, forward strand.
CCAATGAACTGCGCCGTCGTCGCCCTCGCTGTGGGGATAAGTGGCATATGGATGAGGTCGTACTCACGATTCGCAGCCAGAAGTACTACTTATGGCGAGCCGTTGATCAGAATGGCAACGTGCTCGACATCCTCGTGCAGAGCCGACGGAACAAAAAGACTGCTAAAAGATTTTTTCGCAAACTCCTCAAAGGATTGCAATACGCCCCGCGTGTGATCATTACCGATAAGCTCAGGAGTTATGGAGCGGCCAAACGCGAAATCTTGCCGACAGTAGAACATCGACAGCACAAAGGATTGAACAACCGAGCAGAGAACTCGCATCACCCCACACGTTTGCGAGAAAAGAAAATGCGGCGCTTCAAATCAGCCAAACATGCGCAACGCTTTCTTTCTGCTTTCGGTCCCATCTCCGGCCATTTTCAACCGCGACGACATCGTTTGAGTGCCGGGGAATACCATGCCATGTTACAGACCCGATTCCAGACCTGGAATGAGGTTACCGGAGTGAAATTGGTCAGCTAACGCCTCTCTATCCCAAGCCTCTTACTGTTCCGCAACCTGTTTCCTCTTTCTAGCTCAGCAGTTATCCCCATTCCTACAAATAAGTTGACAATACCTGAATTATACATAATTATATCGCAAACTGCTTCTTTCTTTTGATAAAGTTTGCTACGTAGTAGTATAAGATTTTCAATACTTTTTTCAAAATCTTTGCCATTCATAGTAGTGCTCAATTCCTCATTGGTGATACGCTAAAAGAGAGAAAGCAAGTCACCAAGAGAGGAGCAGAGCGATGCCCAAACACGTGCAAGCCCGAGCGGCGCAGGATGCCCAGGAAGAACGCCAGGTGCGCAAACTGGCCAGGAGTCACCACGCACCTGCTGATTGGAAGTTTCATGCCCAGATGGTGGTGGAGAGCTGGGCAGGCAAGACGCCGCAAGAGATCGCCACCACGCTCTCATGCCATCCGAGAACCGTGCGCATCCACCTGAACCGCTTCAATGCGCAAGGGATCAACGGCCTGGGAATGCGGGAAGGAGCGGGACGTAAACCGCGCTTGACCGAGCAGGAGCGCAGCCGGATTCTCGCCCTGGTGAAGCGACCACCTCCAGGGAGGTTAGAGCGGTATGCCGATGGGAGCCTGCAGGCCCGCGAGGAAGAAGGTTCAGCGCAATGGAGCTTGGATGCTCTCACGGAGGCGGCCCATGCCGCGGGTATCCAGGTGGAGCGGAGCCAGATCCGACGGATCTACCTGCGTGAAGGGGTACGCTGGCGCAATCGCCAGAGTTGGGGAACCAGTGATGACAAAGACTTTGCCCCAAAAGAACTGCGGTCGTCACCCACTACACCGAGCCACCCGACGGGTCGACGACCATCTGCACTGACGAGTTAGGACCGGTGACCCCGCGTACCTTCGCGCCAGCGCCTGGCTGGTCAGCGGATGGGCACCGCATCAAAGCTCCCCTGGAATACAGTCGTGGGGATGACAAGGTGTGGATCTATGGAGCGCTGCGGGTCCGCGATGGCAAGGAGATCACGCGCTGTGCGGCTGCGCGTAATTCCAAGAACTACATTGAGCTGCTCAAAGACATCGAGGCGGATAATCCGACAGGGGACATCTTTATCATCACGGACAATCTCTCCAGTCACAATAGTCTGGAAACCCGCACCTGGCTGGTGGACCATCCGCGCCTCCAGCACATCTTCATTCCCAAAGGCGCCTGTTGGCTCAATCTGCAAGAAGGGTGGTGGCGCCTCTTCCGACGCGATGCCTTCGCTGGCCAGAGTTTTGCCAATGCTCATGAGATCGAGCGAGCGATGAGCGTCGCCACGGCGCAACTCAATCGGCGAGCCAAACCGTGGATCTGGGGACGGCCGCCCAAAACGCGACGCCACCTGCACCGTCTCTTTTCTTACCGCCTTTGAGGAATTGAGCACTAGTGCTGCTTTTGTTAAATCCACCAGTAACAAAAACAAGCAGGCTTATCGCATGATCCGGTTCTAGAAGCCAATCCGTTTTGCTACTGCACTTAACGAACGGAGCACTAGTGGTACTTTGTGGACTTGGGATTTCGGCTTGTTTTAAGCTCACCAGATCGTGGCAACTTGAGCTCAAATTGCTCAGGATAGATACCCGAAATCAGGTATGCTTTCCCGAGTCCACAAAGTACCGGTAGTATGGCATATTTTGGCTCGTTTCCCTTACGCTATTTTTTATACTATACATTGTATCGTGAGAAGTCGTACCCACAAGGAAGATTTCTTCTGCTGTTTTTCTCCCTTATTGGATCCAAATCGGCATTTCTTCGTGTTCTATGCCAAAGTGATGAGCCACTTCATGGAGGATCGTTTTTCTGACCTGCGCGCGAATACGATCAAGATCGCCGTGACAATAGTCTTCAATAGCGTGCTGATAGATGGTGATACGCTCGGGTATGAGCGAGTAGTGGCTCCCATAGCAAGAGAGCGGGACGCCCTGATACAACCCCAACAGAAGACGCCCATCACCAGTCCCTACTCTTTCGAGTGTCTCGGCGTCCGGCTCATCTTCGATCATGATTGCCAGATTGTCCATGTACTTCTGAAACTCGTCGGGAATGGAATTGACAGCCTCCTGGACCAGCCGGTCAAAAACGTCAGGTTTCACCATAGTTATGCGGTTGCCTGGCTTTTTTGTTTGCGCTTTCTCATACACATTCGCTGATTGTCTGTTCTTTGCTGTATGTGTAGCAGTAGAGCGAACCTTTAATAGATATCCCATTCCGACGATGAGGAGGAGCACCAGACCACTGGTGATCAGGAGTGCGGAGGGGTTATCTACCGCACGAGACAGGGGAATATACAGGACAAAGAATGAGCAGAAGCCGAAGAAGAGGAAAACGAGTAGTTTCACTATTATGACCACCCACCTCCACATATTCTTGTGAGTATGCGTTTGCTGATTCGTCTTATCTGACCCGGCTGCGTTCTTGTCAGGAGCATCGAGATCGTCAGCATTATCAGAAGAGTGAGCAGACTTCGTCGTTGTCATCGTTGGCCTCCTCTTATCTTGGAAATGTATTCCCTCTCAGTAAAGAGGGACGTCGCTTCCCTTGCGCTATGAAATAGGCAGATTCTTCCTTCCTTCTGATAGGGTAATGCTCGATGATGAGTGCGCCATGCAAGAGAGACGCGCCACACTTCTTTGAATATAGCACTTTTGCTCTCAGAAACAAGCCAGACCATCACCCGCTTTTATAGCGAGTTCAAAGGGAGGAACACTCTCATTTTTTGTCACACCCCTGCCAAATCGAGTCAATCTCATTCAGATGGGGGAGGATGCTTTGAGAAGATGGTTGAGAAGCTAGATGTGTATCTCTTTTTAATTTTTCATCAAAAGAGGTATAGCTGCTTCCTACAACTATATCTCAAAGGAACAGGGGCTACACCTGTGTTTACCACGAAAGGGTTTGGACCACCATACGATTGAGATGGAACCAATGACCACGTGTGTGAACGAAAGCAACATTTTGCTCCCCAGCTTTTTGAGGGTCTGAAAATACCAAAATTTGGTATTCTATTATTTGTAGAATTATTGCTCCAAAAAGCACTTTCTTGAATTGTGTCTCTCCATTGCACTGGATACGGCTTCTTCAGAGGCTATATCCAGTGCAATGTCGCGTGTGTTAAGAACGCCTGCGTTGTTCTTGCTGGAGAAGTGCTCTCATTTCTTCTTCGGAAAGACAATCAGCTGGACGTTCATTGGCTGGCCATGGCTCTTGTCGCGCATCACCAATGGTTGCTTCAGTGACCAGACGCCGGATGGGAAGCGGAAGGTGGGATCATCGATAATCCACAGGTGGTAGTGTTGGCGGTGTCCACTTCCCGTGAGCGCGCGGGGAAGAGTTCGACTCCTTCACATTCTGGCCCGACGAATTCATCTTTGATGCGCATTTTGTCAATATTTATATGGAAAATATTGACGGGCTATGGAAGAGCCCAGTATACTTCAGAAAATATTGATGGAGGTGAAGAACGTTCCTCGATTTGCTGGTAAGCTTAAAAGGACTTAATCCTTTCCCAACAGTGCCTGGCTGCCTTGACGTCCACGTCTGCTTTCGATGACGTACGAAGTGTCTCCTGAGGAGGAGGAACAATGAGAAGGGATCTCCCTCGACCATTAGAATTCGTCGAAAAGATGCTCTTGGAACGCCGAACTACTGTATGGGTGGCTCTCAGTATTGGTGGCTGTGGTATTCTCACCCGCGCGATGGTTGGAAAACATGATGAGGATTTCACGGAGACTCAGCGCACTGGGATGACGTTTGCCTATCGTGTCATTGAGGCGATCGGCTTTACCTCTTCTCCTAACTGTGCTTCGACGCCATCAGGAGTATCTGCCATTATTCACAGAAGCTGAGCAGGCTCGTCTTCTGGAAGGTTGAGGTGACAGGGAATGCGAGCGTGTATCAGGTATGCCTGGATTGCAACATTTAAAACAGGACATATGAGCAAGACGGAGTTTGAGCTTAAACGGAAAGAACTTCCTGAGTGAGGTGCTGAAGCTGTTCGTTTTTTGGTAAGAAAGGAAAAATTGATGGCGAAAGATTGTACACATCTGGACCAGATACAGGAGGTGACTCCATTTGCCAATGGTTGCGAAGACTGTCTGAAAACAGGTGATACGTGGGTTCATCTACGTCTCTGTCTGATCTGCGGCCATGTTGGTTGCTGCGATAGTTCAAAAAATAAGCATGCGACAAAACATTTTCACGCGACGGGTCACCCGCTGATCCAATCTCACGAGCCGGGAGAGGACTGGGTCTGGTGTTATATTGACGAGGTAGCAATGGAGTTGAGGTGACACTCCACGTCGTAAGACCAAAAGGCTTCGGCCCGGAGGCACCTGCGGATGAAACAGGAACAACGAAATTCGGTGTGAACGTGTGCTTGCATACGTTTGCATATGAAAATCGGAGCAGGATGATGACACAGGGAATATATCTGGTGGTCCCTGCGAGTTCGCAGGACCACCGTCAAGGAGGCCGAAGTAATGAGCTACCGTCCGTCTCTGGCTGATGACGCCGCCGCGTTTCCCACACTCGATGACTCCGAACTTGCCATTCTCGGTGCGCTCGGGACCCGACGATCGGTGGTTGCGGGCGAATACCTCTATCGGGAAGGGGACACTACCTACGACTTCTACGTGATTCTCTCGGGGGCTGTCGAGATCGTGGTCCGTTCTGACGGCGAGGAGCGGATCGTCGCTCGCCACGGTCCTGGTCGATTTCTGGGCGAGCTGAACTTGCTGACTGGCCAGCGGGTGTATCTGTCGGCCCGCGTCACCCAGTCCGGCGAGGTCATCGTCGTACCGAGGGCAGCACTGCAACATGTGATCGCGACGAACCCCGGCCTCGGTGACACGATTCTCGCAGCCTTTCTCGTTCGCAGGTCAATACTGCTGAGCGGTGCATCAGGTGCCATCCGCGTCGTGAGTTCCCGGTTCTCGCCCGAGTCACTCCGGATCCGAGAGTTCCTGGCCCGCAACCGTATCCCCCATGAGTGGCTGGACCCGGATCGCGATGCTGCCGTCGACCGCCTCCTGCGCGAGTTCTCCGTCACCCCGGGCGAGTTGCCAGTCGTGATCGCCTCTAGCTCGGTCTTGCGCCGCCCGACCCCTGGAGAGTTGGCGGAGTACCTCGGCTTGACCATCAACAGCCTTCCCGAGCGTTGTTTCGATCTCGTCGTAGTCGGTGCAGGGCCAGCCGGTCTGGCGGCTGCTGTTTATGGCGCCTCCGAGGGACTGCGAACCCTGGTCGTCGAGATGGCCGTCGTTGGGGGCCAGGCAGGGACTAGCTCGCTCATCGAGAACTACCTCGGGTTCCCGACCGGGATTTCCGGCGGCGACCTCACTCAGCGGGCCGTTGTGCAAGCGGAAAAGTTCGGCGCCCACCTCACGAGCCCGTGTCTGGCCTCGTCGCTGCGTGAAGAGGCTGGGCATCTCGTGGTCCGCCTTTCGGATGGGACTGAAGTTGCAAGTCGCGCCGTGATCGTCGCCAGCGGGGTCCGCTACCGGCGACTCGATGCTACCCGTCTCACAGACTTTGAAGGCAACGGCGTGTACTACGCGGCCACCGAGATGGAAGCCCGCCTCTGTGCCGGGTCGCCGGTCGTGGTCGCAGGAGGGGGCAACTCGGCCGGTCAGGCTGCACTGTTCCTGGCTGCGGCTGGCAGCCCGATTACCATCGTCATCCGCGGCCACGACCTGAACGCCAGCATGTCGCGCTACCTCGTCGACCGGATCGAGGCCGATGCTCGCATCACCGTACGAACCAACACCAAAATCGCCAGTCTGGAGGGTGACCAGACCCTTACGTCGATACGTGTCACTACTGTTGGCGGCGATGTCGTGTTGCCGTGCAGTGCTCTGTTCTCCTTTATCGGCGCAGATCCTGCCGCGGATTGGCTGTCAGGATGCGCGGCCCTCGATGAGCACGGTTTTGTGCTCACCGACCGGTCTATAGGCGAGGAGCACCTCGACGAACGATGGGAAGCATTGGGCCGGCGACCGCTGCCCTTTGAGACGAGCTATCCCGGATTGTTCGCCGTTGGCGACGTTCGGGCGGGCTCGATCAAGCGAGTCGCAGCTGCTGTCGGCGAAGGCTCGGCCTCGGTGCGTTCCGTCCATGAGTACCTCGCGTTCGCTCACTGAGCGGCGAGCGAATGCCATCTGCGTATGATTTTATTCTTGTGTTTCATCTTTTCCTTTATCCAAAGCGCAACAAGACGGCGCCTCCAACGAGGCGCCGTCTTGCGTGTTCATCTACCATCGGTACGTTTTTTATACGCCTTCCATGTCCTCTGAAGTGACGGCTCTTTGGGACTCACCACTGTCTTGTAGAGGCGACGTAGATGTGTGGAAGAGCCCTTCATAGCTGATATCCGCACAATTGACCCAGGAAAGGACAAAGAGTTGCCAGGCCGCCTCAAGCGGGGTTATGTCTTGCCCGGATGGAAACAGAAACCAGACTGCTCTGGGATGTCTGGGCGGACAGGGTGGAAGCTCTGCTGCATCCATCCAGGGGGCAATGGTGGTGAGTACCTCCGTCCATGGGGTAAAGATGAGCTGGAGGCAGTAGAGGTGCGCTGGCTGCCTTTCCTGATCATGCTGGGCGAACAGGGTCTCATACTGTTGCCAGTGCATGCGCAGGGCGTAGCCACGAGCTTCAAAGCAAAGCTGGTTGACCAGCGCAATGGCCTCTTGCAGTGCGGTCTCATCGTGTATGACCTGTCGGCTTTGCTCATATGACACCTTGCCCGATGTCGTCCTGTGCCAGGAGCGGCTGGCAAGACGTGCTCGCAATGCCTCTTCTTGCCGGGCGCAGGAGGCGAGTGCGCGTTGGAGCATCTCCACCGCGCGGATGAGCTGGGTAGCGTCATGGAGATGAGAGAGGGGGCCAAAGAGCGTGTCCGGGTCGGGATCCGCTTCAGGCTCATGCACTGTTTCCCAGCACGCGTGAAGGACGCAGCGATCAAAGGTGAGCACTTGCCCAAGGTACCCTGGATTAGCGCATGTCCCTGTCAGGACGTCATGCAGCAGTTGACCGGTCCACCCGCGGGCATGGGCTTCAAGCCGGATTTGTCTGAGGGCCTGTTCGGTGCGCTCCATATCTGTGCTACCAAGGATGGTAGAGGCGGCGAGACGTTGCTGCAAACACGCCTCCACCTCTTCCTGGATCTCTGCTATGGTCTCTTCCGGGAAAAGATGAGTCATGCCCCATCTGTGGGCCAGGGCAATGGCGCGCTGCCAGGTCGCTCGTTCTTCTGCCCACTCCTCTTCAAACGATGCATAGGGCAGTTTCGGGGGACACTGGGCATGAGCTAGTTCGTGGAGAAGGGTGCGCAGGACCTGCTCTTCTGGCATCTCCGGTGCAGACCAGACCCAGATGTCATGATGCTCAACGGAATAGGCCCCTGCGGCATGGGAATCAAGCGGCTGGCGAACCACGAAGAGTTTGCTCACCACGATACCTGCGGCCCTGGCACATTCCCACAGGCGCAGGAACGCGTGGGGTGGAGGATCGATCAGGGGATCAGGTGCTTCTGGAGGTAGCGATGCGCGTAACGCCTGAAGTTGGCGGGTGAATGTGGACGGTGGGTGGTTAGGCACGCCTTGTTCCTCCTCTTCTCGTGTGCATGGCAGGTGTGGTCGTGGGGACTGCAAGCTGAGTACCCAGGCGTTGCATGACGACGAAGAGGCAATCGGCCAGTGCCTGGTCTTCTGGCATCGCGTGCAAGGCACGCCAGAGGTCATTATAGGCCGCCTGCCAGTGCTGCCGTTTGGCGTGAAGTAACCCGCGAATGGAGAAGAGGCGCGCACAGGTGGGATGCAGTTCAATTGCGGCATTGAGGTCCTCGATGGCTTCCTGATGGTACTGCAAGAGGGAACACACCCCACCACGTTGGGAGAAGAGTTCGGCGTAGGCTTCCGCCCGTTCCTTCTGTCGTGGCAGGCGTAGGCCAGGCGTGGTGGGGGAGAGGATCTCGGTGAGGACCCGGTAGGCTGTGCGCAGGTGGTTGAGCTGCACGAGCACCTTCGTGTAGTACCAGGTCAACGCTAAGTGGTCATATTCCTGTGGATGAAGCCAGGCCCGTGCCTGTTTCCAGAGTGGAAGCGCATCCGGGTAGCGTTCCTGTTCCGTGGCGAGGACGGCGAGCACGAGACAGGCGAGGCCTTCCAGTTGCCTCGTCGTGGTTCCACTGTGTTGCAGGAGGGCATGCAGATCCTGCCGTGCCTGCTCAGGGGATCCAAGCAGTGCATAGGCGGTCCCGCGTTGCAAAAGCAGGCGCTTCGTATGCTCTTTGTTCAGGAAGATGCGTGTGGTGGGCAGTGGGTGCCTCAGTTGCGCAGACCAGGTGGCCATGTGCTCAGAGAGCTGTGTGCGTGCAACGGTCCCCTCATCGCTCACATAAGAGAAGATCTCGGTGAGCGGATGGGTTGGACGCAGGATGAGGATCTGGTGCAAAGCGTAGCCGATCTCTGAGGCAAGGGTGGGTGTTGGTGATGAAAACGTAGGCATAGTATCATCATGTCCTTTCTAAGGATGAATAATTGGTGTGTTGTGGATGATGGTAGGGTGCCAGGGGGAGCGTGGTGATGTTCCTCCTCTTCTCCCCTGGCAGGTTGGGCGTAATGGTTAGAACTCCTTGCCCTCGTGTGCCATGGCGCAGAGCACGGCATGCAGTGCCCGGGCACAGTGGAGGGGATCAGGTGTGGGTGGAAGGGTGATCCCACATCGTTCGCAGAGGTCTGAGAGCCGCAACCCGAGTTCGCCAAAGTAGGACCGGGTGTGGGCGCGCAGATCCTCCATCTGGACGCTGAGAGGCGGAAGGTGCAACTGTGTGCTCACCTCTTCAAGCCGCGCCATGTCGTAGTCGCACTGGAAACTGAGCAAGAAGCGACCCTGACAGGCCTGGGCAAGCCGATCCCACACCTCAGGGAAAGAGGGCGCCGACGCCAGTTGGGCGGCGCTCAGACCATGGGCCTCCCCACGTGCAAAGGAAATGGGCTCTGTCGGACGAACCACGAGGTGCTCGATGGGCAGACCTGCTCGATCAACCAGGGTTACCGCGATAATTTCAGCGTCATGTGCGAGCCCGGCGGTGGTCAGGTGGAACACGGCCAGATCGGGGCGTGCCAGCATCTCCTGCGCCCAGCGGATCTCCTGTAACGGTGGCAGTGGTGGGAGCGTGTGCAGGGCGTAACGCAAGTGACCAATCTCCTGCTGCATACGGATCTGGATCTGCATGAGCAGGTGCCCGAGCCGTTCGCGTCTCTGTGCTCGCGCTCTGTGAGAGAGGCCTGAGGGCATGAGGCTTGCCTGCTGCTCTTCTGCCAGGAGGGCACGTGCTTGTTCCATGGCCTGCTGGTAATCAAAGCGTGGTGGGTTGGTATGCGTCATAGACATTTCCTTTCAGACAAAGGACGACAGCCTCCCACATGCGTAGTGGGAGGCTGTCGCTACCAGAAAACAATGGGGAGAATGTTGCATGCCGGGAGATCGTGAGGTATCCTCAGAGATGAGAGAGTTCTGGAAGACTCCCGCTCTCTCTTCCCGCAGGCCTCTTCAGGGGTAATGTTGCAGATCTCGACCCTGAAGAGGTACTTTGTGTTTAGTGCTGATCCTCACGTCTCTGTTGCAGCAGGTGTTCAACGGAGGCCAGCGCCTCGCGTATCTCTTTGAGCTTGTCGGGCAAGATGTAGTAGTAGTTATGCGTTCCCAGGCGCTTCACCCCGATCAGTTTGGCAAACAGCAAGAGCCGCAAATGATGCGAGACGACGGGCTGGCTACGTGGGATTCGTTCGGCCAACTCCCGGACACAGAGGTTGCCGCCTTCTTGCGCGAGTAAGCGGAGCAAACGAAACCGGATGGGGCTGGCGAGGGCCTCAAGCAGGAGCACGAGGCCTGCGTCCTCTTCTAATCCTGCTTCTCTCCAATCGGTGTTCTCACCTGACTCTGAGGCTGTCTCCGCGACGGAAGGCATAAGCGAGAGATGCGAGGAACGTTGTTGTTGTGTATTCATAGGGCATGTTTATCCTTTCGTTGGTATGTTGGTTGAAGGAGTGTGATCCTCGTTTCGGGTAAAGGGGCCGTCGGTGTACTGACAGAGCGGGCAGACCAGGGTCAGGGTGCGCTGTGTTTGCTGGTCCACATGAGGCGTGAGCCAGCTTTCGCAATGGGGACAGGAGGGCGCTTCCTGCATGAACCCCAGGGCTGTGGAAGGCAGACTGGCGGCAAGCCTCAAAGGCACAATAATCTCTGTCTGCGCCGAGAGCCAGTGTCGGACCGCATCGGCGGTCCGTCCTCGCAGTTCCAGGGTCTGGATGGAGGAGGTTGTGTCTCCCATGAGCGGGTCTGGTAGTGAGATAGAGCGCAGGAGGAGCGTCGTGTCGCCTTCGATGACACTCTCCAGAAATTCACAGATGTGTGCTCGTGAGAGCAGGTGGGTGCCGAGCTGGAGAAACGGTCGAGGGGTCGAGGGACGCGCGTGAAGATACCAGTCGAGCAGGACCTCCTGGTCGGCCTGGTCCTGAATCAAAAGTGGTGCCAGGCGTTCGCTTGCGAACACGATCTCGATGCCCGGTGCAAGCAGGCGGGGGCGGTGATCGATGAGGGTGATAATGTGTTCGCGATCAAGGATACGACCACCCAATGGGAGGTACCGGTAGGACCGGTCCTCGTGTGTGGGGTGGTGTGCCGTGTTGTTAGCATCAAGTGATACATGCGCATCATGGTTGGTCTCAGACATGACAGTTTGATGTCCTTTCTATGAGTGAGTTGTTGGTGAGACGTTGATCGTGTGAGAGGCGTGATGGAGGGCTGCGGCAACGGGGAAGGGAACGCTTATTCATGAGCGGAGGTTCTCTGCATGCTCTGTTGTTGTGGGATATCCTGGCAGAGCGGTGTGTGCGAGGGCAATGGCAGTGGGGTGACCTGAAGGGGGCGCGTCGTGTAAAAGGTGATCAGTTGGGCCACGCGTTTTGAGAGGGCGCGATGTACTGCGGGAGGGAGTTGTTCCAGTTGTCGCCAATCGGTGAGGCCCGCCAGCCGATGGAGCCGTGGCAGGAGCAGGGGAGGCAGCAGCCGCAACGGCGCGGGAGGGAGCGGAAAACGCCAGATAGCGTAGCCTGTGCAATACGTGCTCACCTGACAGTGGCGCGTTCTCACTCCGCCTTCGATCCTGACCAGGAATTGATCGGTATAGCGCCAGGTGCGAAAGCCACAGGGGATGAGTACCCTGGGGCGTGTCGGCGGCGCAGGTGGGATATGGGCAAAATCGAGAAACTGGCGTCGCCACTCTTTGTGCCACCATGCAACGAGTTGTCGTGTTATCTCATCATTGAACGGGGTCAGAACGATGTCGCGATAGGGCAGAAAGAAGCGCGCGGGTTGTGGGAGCGGGCCAAAGGGCTGAAAGAGCTGTTTGGGAGTGTCAAAGCCCTCGATCCGGGCGAGTAGCTGCCCAGGAAAGACACGTCGGTAGCCGTGTTCCTGGTCGGTCACGTGGGATGAGTCACGGGTAAACTCCACAAACCAGGCCTGGGCCGTCTTCCTGTACACGGCGGTGAAGGCTTCTAGTTCTTGGAGCAAGAAGCGATAGCGTGCATCTTCTCGACGCATAGGGATTCTCCTTCTTTTGTTTGAAAAAAGACATGAAAAAAACTGGCTCACCCACCTGCATTGGCAGGCGGATGAGCCAGTGAACGGGAATCTACATGAACAGGAACATCATTGTATAAATTCAGCCTGAGTATGGGTCTCCCGCTACTTTGGTGAAGGATGAGTTTGTTTTTCTGATGGCTCTTGTTTTTCAATCCCAGATAAAAAACACGCTCCACCATATTGAAGATCTTATCACCAAAGTAGCGGGAGACCCGGAGAGTTGACAGATCTTGGCAGTGATGATGGCCAATTGGCCTCTGAAGCCAGTAGAGGAGGAATGTTAACACCTATCTGACAGAGACTGGCGGCCATCGTCTGCTGGATGGAAGTGTTGGTCAGCGAGAGCAGTAACGCGAATCAGCTCCTCTCTTTGAGAGCTGTCACCAAACGAGTGATTAGTTCAGAAGAAGTGGCTCAACCGCGCTGATGATTGGATACGTATCCATGTAAGAGTTCAAGAGTACAACGATACTGACCTTCTGCTCTGGATATTGTCTGATCAGCGAGCAAAAGCCCTGAGTTCCGCCTCCGTGCATCCGAAAGCCAGGAGCAAGAAACCATCCATATCCATACTGCCAGGAAATCCCCCACATAGAGCCTTGCCCGTGCGATGAAAACATCAACTCCAACGTGTGTGGAGAGACCAGTGGACACGTGAACATCGCGTCACACCACGTTTTGAGATCCTGCACCGTTGAGTATAGCTCTCCAGGTGCCTCCTCGAAAATGCTCAAGCGGTCATTGTCCGCATGGACCACTTCTCCATTCTCAACGCTATGACCATAGGCACGTCCGAGATTAATCCGCCGAGGCCGATCCAGGCCGGTATTGGTCATGCCGAGCGGCGTGAGAACATGGCGTTTCATCAATTCGTCGAACGACAAGCCAGTCACTTTTTCCAGAAGATAGCCCATCAAAATGTAGCCAGTGCTGCTGTATCTCCATCCCTCACCAGGCTGGAACAATTGGGGCAGCTTGACCAGATACGAGAGCAGATCTCCCTGTTCGTTTTTGAGTCGTTGCATCTCAAACCGCAGGTTCGGGATATCGTAAATATCCTGTAAACCGGACGTATGGGATAACAGATGATGAAGCGTGATATGCTGATCGAGCACTGCTAATTCGGGCAGATAGTGGCACGGCTTTTCCTGAAGCGAAATCTGTCCTTGTTCAGAGAGAACCAGCGCAGCCATCGCGATAAACATCTTGGTCACCGAGGCGATATGAAATTTGGTTTCAAGGACGTTGGGAACCTGCAATTGTCTACTTGCAAAGCCATACGCTTTTTCAAATAAGACGTTTCCGTCCTGAGCAATCAGAAGAGCTCCACTCAGAGGATGGTCTTTCTCTACCTGCTCAAGTGCCAATGCCAATCTTTTTTCACTGATCATACGATCCCTCCAGATTCTGATGCATGTGTAGATGAATGTATAATGACCAGAGTCATCTTGTTTCCAATTGTATCGATGAAACCTGACACCTTGTGTCAAGAAGATGTAAATTTGGAGATTAAGCGGGTCTCCCGCTGGGAGCCTTCCTCGAAAACCTGTTCATGTTGTGGTTGGGTCAATGAGACACTCACGCTTTCGGATCGTATCTTTGTCTGCATGGATTGTGGAAGCGTGCAGGATCGAGATTACAACGCTGCCAGAAACTTAGCAGCGTTGGCATAAGAGGAATGGAGTACCGCAAGTTCTGCGGGAATTGACGCCTGTGGAGCAGGTGTAAGACGAGCGAAAAGCTTGCTGTTTGCACTGAAGCAGGAACCGAACACCGCGTATGGCGTGTCCATATATGAGTAAGTTTCGGAGAACGGAGTTGTCATAGAATCTGCGCCTCCACGTCAAGTCAATTAGCGCGGCGCATCCGCCCTGTACGGTTATGGCCGCATCCTTTTTGGGTCCCTCCTGCCAGTCTCCTTCTCCAGTTGCTCCCGCTCCCAGGCAGCCTACACGACGGGCGACTTCAGCGCAGGACTGTGCTGGTGGCTTTGATCAAGTCAGCAGCCTTCTCCGCGATCATGATCGTCGCGGCATTGGTATTGCCGTTTACAATGGTGGGCATAATGGAAGCATCCACGACCCGCAGACTGGCTGTTCCCCGGACCCGTAACTGCTCATCGACCACCGCCAGCGCATCCTGCCCCATCTTACACGTGCCAACGGTATGATAAAACGCCTGGACGAACTCGGCGAGCTCTTCTGCTCGCTGCAGCTGCGCCCCTGGATATACCTCCGCTTGATAGAAGGCCGCCAACGCTTTGGTCTGGTTCAGGCGTCGTACGAGTTGGATTCCCTTGATGAACTTTTCTCCATCCTCCGGCTTCGCCAGATAGTTGGCAAAGATTGCCGGATACTGTGTCGGATCCGATGAGCGCAGCCTGATCCGACCACGGCTTTGCGGAGTTGCCAGCACGACGATAACGGTATAGCCATTCCCCTGAACTGGCGGGAGAAAGAACGGACCAAAGATCAGTTGGAGGTCTGGCTCTGGGAGAGCCGATTGGGTCTTCACGAACGCGTTCCCAGAGGCGGCCAAGTCGCCAAACGCTGAGAAGTAGGGTTTCGTGGTGTGGTACGTAAAGACGCCTGGATGATCCTGCAGATTTTCCCCGACCCCCGGCACATCAGCCACCACACGTATACCCACTTGTTGGAGGTGCTCACCTGGCCCTACACCAGAGAGCAGGAGCAGCTGAGGGGAATTGATGGCGCCACCAGACAGGATGACCTCTTTCTTCGCCCAGACCTGCTCTTCGCAGCCATCTTTGAGAGCGGCGACCCCCACCGCATGTGTTCCTTCAAACAAGACGTGCGTCGCCAGCGTGTCTGTCCAGACGGTGAGATTGGGGCGATGCATCACGGGATGCAGATAGCCGACGGCGGTGCTGTGCCGTTTGCCAGCGCGGATGGTGCTCTGAAACGTGCCGAAGCCTTCCTGCGACGCTCCATTGGAATCGTCATTGCGTGACCAGCCCAGTTCTTCTCCGGCTTCGAGAAACGCTTCAGTCAGTGGATTGATCGCAGGCGGCTCAAAAACATTGAGCGGACCTCCGACGCCGTGATAGGCGGAGGCCCCGTATTCCCGGTTTTCCGCTTTCTTGAAATAGGGCAGCACCTCCGCGTAGCTCCAGCCGTCGTTTCCCAGGGCTTGCCAGTGATCAAAGTCATAGCGATTCCCCCGCACATACACCATGTAGTTGATGGAACTGGAGCCCCCGAGCACTTTGCCCCGCGGCCAATCGATCTTCCGATGGTTGAGATGGGGTTCTGCTTCGGTCGTATAGGCCCAATCAACTGCGGTATGAGCCAGTGCGAACGCCTTCATGGGATCATAGATGTCCGGCACCGTCTCATCAGTGCCACCAGCTTCGAGCAAGAGAACCGAGGTTGCAGAATCTTCGGTCAACCGATTGGCCAGCACACACCCTGCAGAACCAGCTCCCACAAGAATATAGTCGTATATCATTTTTTCTTCTTTCTTACTTGCTTGAGGGCCTTTCCTCGAGGAGGCGAAACTGCTCCACCGTTCAGCTTAACGTAGTATTTCTCATATATCGCTTTGTATTTTATGGCAGCGATGCAAGTACTACATGTCAACATCAGCGAACCTACGAATAACCAACCGATTTGACAAAGTGCTAACCATGGGGGCAAAGGACAACTTGCCCTGCCTTTCGGCGTCTCTCATTTCAGCTTTGCGCCAATTAATGGTTGTATAAAATCATGCTGCTCCAGAAGCGGTTTCCGAGAGAGGTGTGCCATTTTATGATATAAACGCGCCAGGATATCGGTTCATACACAGGTTTGGTGAAACCTCTTCAATAAAGTGGCAAATGCTCGGGCGTTTGTGCTCAAGGAATGGATCACTTCAGCTATCATAAACTCAACATTCACCAAACCTGTGTATGAACCAGGATATCGAAGAAATGACAGGGGCACACCCCATTGTATTTCGTCGGCAATGCCTCTTATGGGGCATATGGCGCGGATGTCGTTCGTGTCCTGGTTCAAGGCGGAGCAAACGTCAACGCTCGGGAGAAGCTCAAACACTGTACCGCGTTGCACATGGCGGCGCGACGGGGAAATGTCCCAGTTGCCCAAGCCTTGCTGGATGGTGGAGCAGATCTAGAAGCACGAGATAAACTGGGCGATACCCCTCTGTGCCGTGCCGTCAAGTGTGGGAAGGTGGAGATGGTCGCGTTCCTGCTCTCACGAGGAGCCGATGTTCATACCAAAGGGAAGAGCAGGTCGGCTCCGTGGCAGGTTGCACGAGGCGCTGCCATGAAACGGCTCCTGCAAGCCTCTCTTGAACAGGGAGCAGCAGGTCAAGAAGGGAACTCCGCGGGATAAGGAATGGGCGACAAGGATGGATGGGAAACGCAGCGTGCTGCTCTCTGCTCGCGGCCACACTCATGTTGGCCCAACTTCAAGTTGAATCCATAGTACTGTTCCTGGGTGATGGTGTCTGCTTAGCGCAGGTAGGAGGTCAGGACCACGTCTCGACGGTTATGCCCCAGCGCGCGTGACACGACCAGAACGGCTTCCTCATCAAGGATGCCCTGGGGCAGGCGACCCTGTGGCGGGGGCAGAGGACAATCAGAGAGCGATTGATAGAGTGCCTGGGCATATTGTCGACGATAGGCATGGATATCGAGGTGCTTCGGGAGGCGAGGAAAGACCTTCTCCTCGCCCCGCCGTCCCTCGACCAGGCGGAGCACAGTTGTTTCTTGCCCCGGAAGGACAGGAACCTGGCGTATTTTGCCTCCTTTGCCGTGGACGTGGGCGAGTACCACGTGTCCATCTAACTGCCTCTCGATTTGACCAACCCGCAGTGCTCGCGCTTCATGCCGCCGTAAGCCGGTTGCGCCAAGAAAGGCAAGCAGATCCTGCCAGGCTTCTGGAGACATGTGGCGAGGCCGTTTCTGATGCAAAAAAGGGGTACGGGAGCGACGAATGGCCTCTCGGCGACGTGCCGGTAATGCCACCTCGCTGGCAAGAGTAGGAGAACCAAAGAAGAGGCGCAAGGCGCTGCGCGTGGTGGAGAGCGTCCAGGGGCTGTAGCCCTCCTGCACATGCAGTTGCAAGTAGGCAGAGACGAGCGCATCCGCACGCTGATCGATCTCGTGCAGGCGTTTGGTCCCATGCGTTGCGCGGCACCAGCACAAAAAGCGCATTACGATGTTCTGATATGTTGTCCGTGTGGTATAGGCGTGAATCTTTCCATCAGAAAACGGCCAGTGATAGGTTCCCAGGACGCGAGCCTGGGCTTTGGCGTGCGCGCGGCTCTGTCCCAGCGCCATCAAACTGTCCAGCCTCTGTTGCGCTTCATAAAGGAGCCCTGGTCGTTTCCCCATCGTAGGCACATTCTTCTGTGTGTGAAATGACGTGGTTTTACAAGGTCTGTCGTTGCGTTCAGTAATTGCGAAGCCGTCTGCCTACAGAGGCAATCCTCTGCAGAGCAGGGAGAAGACGGTGAAGAGGGGCTCCGTGCTCTCTTTGGTGCCCTGTGTTGTGCTGGCGCTTGCCTCCCAGAGAAGATGGGAACCATGCACCGGTCGACACAGGATACGTGTTGTCTTCTCGTAAGGTGCAGACAGAGAGCCAGGCTCTATCTGTTGCACGTGCAGTGCCAGCAGAGCAGGAAGGATGGAGCGACTCAACATCCATCCTTGCTCTGCCTTCTTATGCGCTGCGGTTCTCATGAACGAGAACGCGTGTTCTGCTGTAATACGGGTGAGCAGAGGCTGTGGTTACATAAACCAGTCTCACCCTGCTCGCTGCCCATCCCTTGAGCAGACTGCTCAGAGGGGTTCGCCTGCAGTATCAAATTGCGGGAGAGCCAAGAAATTTCCAATTTACCGTTAGGCGAGAACCGTTATTCTGTCTTTAGAAAGTGTATTCACTATAGTCTAGAAAGAGTGCCATGTATGCAAACCAGTAATGCATCCTCTCCAGCCGCATCTCGCACGGCACGCGAGCGGATTGGCCTGGCGATAGCTGCCCCGGATGCGGCTTCAGCGGTAGCAGCGATTGTTGACGCGGAGGTCGCCGGTATCGAACAGGTCTGGATGACGCAGGTAACGCCTGCTCCCGATACGCTCGGTATATACACTGCTGCAGCGATGAAAACGAGCAAGATACGCATGGGAACAGCGATTGTTCCCACCTATCCCCGGCATCCCCTGGCGCTGGCCCAGCAGGTACTCGCGTTCAATGATCTGGTCCCGGAGCGCTTGCGCCTCGGCGTCGGGCCGAGCCATCGCCCAATTATAGAGGGCGTCTATGGTCTCGCGATGGCTGACCCTCTGGAACACTTGCGCGAATACGTTGCCGTGCTGCGTGGCTTGCTCTGGGATGGCAAGGTGGATTACCAGGGGCGCTTTTACAACGTCAAATCAACGTTTCCCCGTGCGCCACATACTCCGCTGCTGGTTTCGGCTTTGCGCGAGAACGCGTTTCAACTTGCGGGCGCAATCTCGGACGGCGCGCTCTCATGGAATTGTCCAGTACACTATCTGCTGGAGAAAGCATTGCCAGCCCTACGAACTGGAGCGGCTAGCGAAGGGCGTCCTGTACCGCCATTGGTAGCGCATATTCCGGTGGCGCTTAGCCAGGATCGGCAGGAGGTAATAGCGGCCGCGCGACGGCAGTTAGGGCTTTACGGGAAGCTTCCCTTCTATGCCAAAATGTTCGCGAACGCGGGCTTTCCTGTCTCGCCAGAGGGTGAGCTCTCCGAAGCGCTTATAGAGAATCTGGTCGTTTCTGGAGATGAAGCCACTATCGAGGAGCGTCTGAAGAAGAACCTGGAAGCAGGATTGGATGAGTTGCTGATTATGCCCATTCCGGTGAAGAATGGCAAAGATGAGCAGTTCCGAATCATGCGACTACTTGGGCAAATCTAACCTATCGTGATGCCCTGGTGGAAATGCGAGGAGAATGCCCTTTGACAGAAAAGGGCTTTAGCCCGCCGCAAGCTATGGGGCTTTAGCCCCAGTAGTTAGGCGTACGCGGCTTTAGCCCTTGCCTCTTGAGAGAGAAGAACCCGCCGCAAACCACGTAGCTTGTCGCCTCAGCAGTGAGGCTGGTTTGCCTTGGCTTCATCCTCTGCTGGCTTTCCTCGAAGAGGGTTGAACGTGTGTTCCATCTGTGCTATACTCTGCACGAGCCATATGAGGCAGATGCCTGTTCCGTTGGCACGAACAAGGGGAGCAGAACCCTCTCAACCCCTATTCAGCGGCAAGCGGGGGCACCGCGAGGAAGAAAGGAAGAAGTGGACCCATGGCAGGGAAACCTTTCAGGAGTACCAAGACCATGAAGCAAGCTGTGCTCCTTCGCTCCGAGCAGGCGAACTGGTTTCACGCCACGCAGACCCTCTTCAATCAGGTAGCGTCCTTCTACTTCGAGGTCATCCAGGCCCACCCTCTGATCCTCGACCTCTCCAGCCAGGAGGCCTTGACGGCTCTGGAACGCCTTACCCATGCCACCAAACAGAACCCTCACCCGGTCATGCCGCTCTCCCAGATCGCGCAAGAGCTCCCGGCCATGTTCCGCCGTGCCACCATCCATGCGGCTTTAGGAGCTGCCCACGCCTTCACGACCAGCCTGGCCAAATGGCGTGCGCGCAAAGAGAAGGCCCAGGCAAAACAGAAGCGGTTTACTGAGCGTCCTCCGGTCCCTCCTCGCACCTGGAATCGCTCCGTCTCCTTCTACGCCGGGATGTGGAAGGGCCGCTCCCTGGGACAGCAGGCCGAGGGCCCCCCCATCCAGGGGGCAAGACCAGACACGACTGAGGAGAGGGCTTGCCCCAAGATCCTGCTCAAGCTGTGGACGGGGCGCAGCTGGGTCTGGACCAAACTGCGCCTCTCAGGCCCTCCCCTGCCCCAGGGCTGCACGCCGCAGGAAGCAGGCAGCCCCCAGTTGGTGCGCAAGGGTGGGCGCTGGTGGCTGCACACCCCACTGCAACGCGAGATCGAGCGTCCACAAAAAGCGCAGATGCAACTCAGCGAGCAGAAAGGCACGCGGCTGTGCGCCGTGGACCTCAACATCGATACCCACCTGGCAGCCTGTACGATCCAAACCGTCGAAGGCACGGTGGTGGCGACCCGCTTCATTAGAGGCGGGAAGCGACTCCACGGCCTTAGGAAAAGACAACTTGGACGCATTGCCCGCAACCGACGAGCCACAGGCATCATTGCGGAGGGGGAACAGGACAATGTGCAGCGGTGGGCGAAGGTGCGCGCCCTCGATGAGGACACCGCGCACCAGGTGAGCCATCGCATCGTGGCCTTTGCCCAGGCCCACGGCGCCTCCATCCTCGTCTTCGAGCACCTGGGGCACTTCAAGCCAGTGAAGGGCAGCTTCAGCCGCCGAGGCAACGAGAAGCGCTCGTACTGGCTGCGCGGACGCATCTTCCGCTATACACGCTACAAAGCCTTCCACCAGGGGATCATCACCTGTCGGGTGAACCCGCGCAACACGAGCCGGGAGCATGCCGACTGCGGAGGGGCGATCGCTCGCTATGCCTATGGGCAACCCGCAGAGGGCTACACGCCAGGATCACCCCTCATGTCTTGCCCCAGCTGTGATGCGAGGGACCATGCCGATCGCAATGCCTCCCGCGTCATCGGCAAGCGACTTCTGGCTCGCTTTGGATCCTGCCAGTGTCACAAGGAAAAGCCTCACGCTCCTCTGCAGGCAGAGAGGTCCGCGAAAGCGGGAGGTGGGCACGGCTCCCAAGCCGCCCAATGCGCAGGAGAACCATCCATTCTTGGCGCAGGGTATGGAGCCGTGGTCGCGCAGGGCACCGCGCCGAAGAAGACGTGAGGGATGGCAAGCGTCTCTTCGGGTATTGCTCACCCACTACGCTCCTCGCCGAGTCGTCCCCACGGGACATCCACTCAGAGGATCGCGTACGTAGCAGTGCCACAAGAAGCCGCGCGGTTTTAACCGCCGGCGGAGTGTCACGGAACAATAGCCTGCCGATGTACTAGTACTAGTTTGCGGTGCGAAATGGAGAGAAGCGCATGAGAAGGGCGTTGAGAGCCATTGCTCTCGGTATCATGGATGAGGTTCTCTCTGGATGAGCCCTAGGCGACCGTGGCCTGGGCAATATGGCGCAGGTTACTGGAGATGATGCCCAGACCGATCCAACGTTGCATCCCGTCTTCCCCGTGATAGGCACATCTGCGCAACCCATAATCGCGGCGCAGGCTGTGAATGCGCCCCTCGATCCCCGCACGCCAGCGGTAGGCCCGTTTGAAGGCTCGTGTGTGTTCTTGGGCTCGTTGCTCCTGCGAGCGCTTGCCCTCCGCAGGGATCGCCACCACCTTGACCCCTGCGGCTTGCGCTCGCTCACGCGTCCCTGCAGCGTGAACCCCGCGATCGCCGACCAACCAGCGCGGAGGGTGCGCAAAGAGGGGCTGATGATGGGCAAGTGCTTCATCAGCCTGTCCATGCTCATGAGGAGCCTCGCAGATCTC
This sequence comes from Ktedonobacter racemifer DSM 44963, assembly GCF_000178855.1. GTDB lineage: Bacteria > Chloroflexota > Ktedonobacteria > Ktedonobacterales > Ktedonobacteraceae > Ktedonobacter > Ktedonobacter racemifer. The sequence continues at coordinate 2,180,015 of NZ_ADVG01000003.1, forward strand.
AAAGCGCGTGACGATGCCCCCCTCTACCTCGTCGAGCACCACGTGCCGACCGAACTCCACCAGGGCCCCACCTTTGTGGCGAGGGATAGCACGGGTATGCGGTTCGAAGAGGCTGAGGACTTTCTCGCTGGCAGCCACCTTCTTGCCTTCCAGCACTCGGACGTGGGCTTGCGTGATGACCCGTTCGATAAGCGGGAGCACCTGCTGAGCTGAAAGAAGCAGTCGCTGGGCTGGTGCCTCCGCCTGGCAACTCAGGTTCGCGGCAACCTGCTTGGCCTGCTTGACCATTTGCTGGGTGGTCGTGATCAACTTGTGGTAGAGCGCTCGTTGTTGCTCCTCTTTCTGCTCCCCTTTGCGCCGCAACAGCCGATGCAACGACTGCGCAGCACGACGCGCTGAGCGCACTCGGCTCCGGCAGGCTTGCTTCACTGACAAGAGCGTGCCCTCCACCAGTGGTTTGGCCCGCTGCACAAAGCGGGAGAGCACCCGCACGCTATCCACGAGCAAGCCACTGTCGGTGGGATGATGAATGTTGGTCTGCACACAGGTGGCATCAAGGCGCAGTTTGCGTCCGCTGGTGACCTTGGCCTGCCTCGCCAGATGCACCACGCGGTCATTGAGGGTATGCACCGTCTCTGGGCGGATGGTGTGGGCCCAGCGAATGAGCGTGGTATCATCAGGGACTCGCTCAAAATAGACGCGGCAAAACCAGCGCAGCACCAGGCTGTCCTTGACGCGTTCCTCCGTTTCTTGAAAGCTCCACTGATACAAGTGTTTGCAGATGAGCATGCGTAAGATCACTTCCACCGGCGTCGAATGCCGCCCATGCACCAGCGTCCAGCGATAGCGCTTCCCCAGATCTCCACGGACGTGCTGATAGAGGTCATCATCGTCGAGCAACCCATCCAACTGCTTGAGGACAGGATCGGTTTGGGCTGCCACCTCGGGCACGCGGGCAAACACATCTTCTGGTTGGTAGCAATCGATGAGCATGGCCCTTCCTTTCTCTGCCTGATAAGCCCCTCTTGTTCATTCTACCACGCTCTTTCTTCGCTCTTTCTGCTCTCAAGCCGCTTCAGTGGCTCCATTTCGCACCGCAAACTAGTACTACAGCACCACTTAGCGAGGTATATATGTTATGAAGTCAGTACCCTACGGCTAAAGCCGAGGGCTTGGAGTTGTGTCTGAACTCCACCTCAATCCAGCATACCGTTTCAGGCGTGCTGCTTTGGCTTCATCGTCCGACACATCAGGGCGTACTGACAAGAGGCCCGTTCCTATCCAGTCTTGCCGGATAAGAAGCGTTCGCATCGCAATGTTTCTTGCACCAACCAGATCGGCATGGAGCGTGTACTGACAATTCTGACAGACGAAGAGCAATCCTTTGTTGGGCCTATTCTCTTTGCAGGTGTGCCCACATTTGGGGCAGGCCTGCGAGGTATAGTTGGCATCGACCTTGATTGCCATACTTCGATGTAAGAGCGCTTTATAGGCAATCATGCTATGCAACTCAGCGAAGGACCATTTGGAGAAGGTACGATTGGCTTTTCGCTGTTTTGCATTTTTGCCTTTGCGTCGTTTGGTACGTTCTCGAATGTCTGTCAGATGCTCCAGTCCAATCAAGCTTTGAGGGTGCTGTAGGACAATCCGCTTACTCACGACATGATTGGTATTCTGCTTCAACCGTCTCTCTCGTCCACTGATGGCAACGAGCCTTCTTGTCGCTGAACGAGTGCCTTTCTTTTGCAGACGTTTTCTCAGTCGTGCGTAGTGGTTTGCCTTGGGGACAATCTGTTTGCCTGAATGGAAGGTGCAATCCCCTTGCATCGTCGCCGTGACGGCAAGGTATCGCATCCCCACATCCACTCCGGCGACCTGCTTGTGCGTTTCAGGTGTCGGATCAGCCGTCTCAATTTCAAGAGAGACAAGGAGGTAAAATTGCTTCTTGGCTTTGTCATACCAGAGTTTCGATGCACCAATCTCCGCTCCACGCTGGATCAATGCAACATGCTTATTGTAGCCAGTATAGGGCACGATAACACGTCCCTCAAGGGTCAGGATGCTCACGTGCTGCTCTTTCTTGAAGGTGTAGTCTTTCTTGTACTGATAGGTCAACGTGGGGGAGATGAACTTGGGAGCCTGATCAAGCCCTTTGTAGCGTTTCTTGGTCTTCCCTTCCTTACGATGAACAGCATTGTTCTTCACCTTTGTCCAGAGGGTTTTATACGAGGCTCCAACTTGGCGAGGAACAGAACAGGCCATTTGCGAAGGCAGATGAAAACGGAGGCGGATCTCTTCGTAGGTGGCATCTTGCAAACGAATAGCATTACTCATTTTGCCATTCGCAAAGGCGTACTGGCTCACATAGTTGAGTGAATCACGATACGCCAGTTGCGTTGTACGTAATGCCTTGAATTGCTCGAGCGTTGTATTCAATTTGAGTTTCGCTGTTAATACCGTTTGCATACGCTACATTATACCATAGTTTTCATCTGACTGTCAACAATACATGAGCAGATGAGAGCATGTCTACGGCGTATTCCACCCAAGCCACCGACAAAGGAACGCCGCATTCCTCCCCATGCCTCAAAGGGCAGGGGCATCCTGCGGCGTTTTAGGTGACTTCTTAGGCTCCTTCTTTGTAGAAGACTTGTAATGTGGCAGTGAGCCTGTGGAGCCACCCCACGTTTTAAGTGGTGCTGTTGTAGTACTAGTATCCATTGCGAAATGGCTCCAGTGGCCTGTAGAGACGATGAAAATTCAACAGTGATTATGTATTGCTGAGTTTTATGTGGTAGAGTGATCTTCCCTCTGAGGGAGGGGGTTATGCACTCTGCTTCTGGGCGATATGCCTGAGATTACTGGCGAGAACCCCGAGACCCAGCCACCGCTCCATCCCGTCCTGCCCGTGATAGCGGCATTTGCTCCATCCGTAGTCGCGTCTCAGGCTCGCAATCCGCCCCTCGATACCCGCGCGGAAGCGATAGCCGCGCCGGAAACCGCGCGTGCGTTCTAACGCCTGCCGTTCCTCCGACACCTTGCCCATTGCCGGAATAGCGATCCGCTTGACGCCCGCCGCCCGCAGACGTTCCTCTGTGTCTGCCGAGTGGACCCCACGGTCGCCAGTGACGAGATGGGGGGGCCGGGCAAACACCTCCCGATGGTGGACCACAGCGTCGATAGCCTGTCCATGCTCTTCCGGGTGTTCCAGGATCTCGTAGCGCGTCACGATGCCTCCCTCGACCTCATCGAGCATGACCTGTCGTCCGAACTCGACCAGGGCTCCGCCCTTGTGCCGCGGAATGGCACGGGTGTGCGGCTCAAACAGGCTCAGCACCTTCTCGCCCGCGGGCACCTTTTTGTTCTCCAGCATGCGCTTACGGGTTTGGGTGATGACCCGCTCCACCAGGGGCAGGACCTGTTTAGCCTGGCGTGCCAGCAGTTGTGCAGATTGCTGGGTCTCCTTGCTCAGCACGCGTACGACCTTTCTGGCCTGCTGCACCATCTGCTCGGTGGTTTCCACCAACTTCTGATACAGTTTCTTCTGCTCGGCTTCCTTGTCTTCCCCTTTGCGCCGCAGTTGCCGGTGCAACGTCTGAGCGGTGCACCGGGCGGTGCGCATTCGGGAACGGCAGAGTTGTTGGATATTCTTGACTGGCGCTTGGATCAGCGGTCTGGCCCGCTGCACCATTCGAGAGAGCACGCGCACACTGTCCACCAACAACCCGCTGTCTGTGGGGTGATGAATGGTGGTCTGCAGGCACGTCGCATCCAGCCGCAGCTTGCGCCCTTTGGTCACCCTGGCCTGCGCCGCCAGCTCCACCACACGATCGTTCGGGGCATGGATCGTTTCCGGTCACAGCGTCTGTTCCCAGCACCACACCGTACTGGCATCGGGAACGGTATGGAAGGCGACCCGACAGAACCAGCGCAGGACCAAGCTATCTTTGACGCGCCCTTCCAGTTCTTTATCGAACCGGCCCGTAAAACCCCTGGCTTGAGCCATGGGGATACAAGGGCCGTTCCTTTTGGGAATGGTCTAGGTGGCGGAGGAGCGGAGGAACGCGAGGGCTTGACAACAAAGCGAGGCTTTTGTATACTGCTTCTTGAAATTCTGTTCTATGTCTGTAAACAGGTCTCAGCACTGAAGTGAGCAGGAATGCCGCGAGAGGAGGGGGCGCATGGAAGACGCGAATGACACACCAGGACCGCAACCAGACGAGGCGCCAGTGCGTGTCAAAGCCTATGTCTATCGCTTGTATCCCACGCGCAAACAAGAAAGCACCCTCCTGTGGACCCTTCGTCGCTGTAAAGAGCTCTACAACGCGAGCCTGGAAGAACGCACCGCCGCCTACAAGATGGCTGACGTCTCGGTCTCCTATGGCATGCAGGCCGACCAATTGCCTCAGGTGAAGCAAGAACGCCTCGAATATCAGGAGATTCATTCCCAGGTGCAACAGGATGTGCTCCGACGTCTCGACAAAGCCATGCGTGCCTTCTTCCGTCGCGTCGCTGAGGGGCAAACCCCAGGCTACCCAAGGTACAAATCCAATACTCGCTATCGTTCCTTCACGTATCCGCAGAGCGGGTATACCATCATTGGCGCCCTCACTCCCCATGACAACAAGGGCAAGAAAACCTGTCGGTTGAAGCTTTCGAAGATCGGGCATCTCAAGATGGTGATGCATCGACCCATCAAAGGCAGCATCAAGGCCTGCACCATTAAACATGATGGCGACCAGTGGTATGCGGTCTTCAGCGTGGAGCAGGCCATCCATTCCACGCCGGTCCATCCCTCCAGCAAGACGGTGGGTGTGGATGTGGGCATCACCTCCTATGCCACGCTTTCTACAGGCGAGCAGATCGCCAACCCTCGCATCTACCGTTCGACCGAGCAGCAGATCAAAGAGGCGCATCGCAAGCTGTCTCGGCGCAAGCGAGGCAGTCATCGACGCAACCGAGCCAAGCGCGCCTTGACGCGGCTCTATCGCAAGGTGCGCCATCGGCGGCAGGACTTCCTGCATCAAACGTCGCGTCGACTGGTCAATCAGTATGAGACCCTGGTGTTTGAGGCGTTGCAGATCCCCAATATGACGGCAAGGCCCAAGCCCAAGAAGGAGGAGATCCCTATAACGACAGAGGGAAGCGAAGGTAGCACGACAGCGGCGGCGGTGCCGCACTATTTGCCCAATGGAGCAGCCGCCAAGAGCGGCCTGAACAAGAGCATCATGGACGCGGCCTGGGGTCGTTTCATCACGCTGTGTGCCTGCAAAGCGGAAGAGGCTGGCGGCATGGTGATGAAGGTGGCGCCCCAGCAGACGAGCCAGGTGTGTAGTGGCTGCGGGGTTCTGGTCCCCAAAGATCTCTCGGTGCGATGGCATTCCTGCTCCACGTGTGGGGCTGAGCTCGATCGCGATGAGAACGCCGCGCTCAACGTTCTGCGCCGCTATGAGCTGCAAGGAGCCCTTCCTGTTCGCAAGAAAGGCAAACCCACCAGGAAGGTGGGTCGGGGCGGGAAGCGTCCCACAGCGACTGGCGCTCTCTGAGGAGGGAGACAGCCACTGTCGAAGCCCCCGCCTTTAGGCGTGGGGTACTTCACAGCTCCACTGATACAGGTGCTTGAGGATGAGCATCCGCAAGAGCACTTCCACCGGCGTCGAGTGTCGCCCGTGAACCAACATAGATTGATACCGTTGGCCGAAGTCCGCCCGCACCTGGTGATACAACTCGTCATCATCAAGCAGCACGTTCAGGCGAGAGAGCACAGGATCGATCTCTGCTGCCAACTCGGGCACCTGCGCAAATACATCTTCTCGCGCGTAGCAGTCCATTAACATGAGCGTTTACCTCTGGCGCTGGCGAAACTCTGGCCGCAGTCGTCCCTCGCTGCTTTTCGCCCTCTCACTCGCCCGTTCCACTCGGTTTGCGAGTTCTTCCAGCACAGCAGGAGACACCTGACTGGCTGCCCGGCTCACGAGGCTCTCGAGGGGCGCTGGCCGCATTTCCAGCCGACAAAACCAACGCAGCACCAAGCTGTCTTCCACTTGCTCGACCGTTTCCTGCTCACTCCAGGTATACAGATACTTGACGAGCAACAGACGCAGCAGCACTTCTCCCGATATAGCATCCTCCCCCAGCCCGTCCAATCTTGCGCACACCTGGCGAGCAAGCGGATATGCGTCCAAAACCGCATCCAGTTCGCTGAGCACCGGGTCGGTCTCGACTGCCTGAGCCGCTATCTTGGCAAATATCCGTTCCATTCGGGATAGTTTTCTTTTCATGGCTCTTTCCTCCTCTCCAATTCTACCACTGAGCAGGGAAATATCCCAGTTCAACGCAGGCATGAGTGACTTACTCTGGCTTCTCCCTCCTTCCGGGCTGGTTCCTCTCTTTCCGGCCAGAGGAGCCTATCCATCGCTCAGTCACGTTTCGAGAAGGCTGATTAGCCCAAGAAGCGGCTCTACAGGCTGCATTTCGCAAGGGATACTAGTACTAGTTTGCGGTGCGAAATGGAGCCACTGAAGCGGCTTGAGAGCAGAAAGAGCGAAGAAAGAGCGTGGTAGAATGAACAAGAGGGGCTTATCAGGCAGAGAAAGGAAGGGCCATGCTCATCGATTGCTACCAACCAGAAGATGTGTTTGCCCGCGTGCCCGAGGTGGCAGCCCAAACCGATCCTGTCCTCAAGCAGTTGGATGGGTTGCTCGACGATGATGACCTCTATCAGCACGTCCGTGGAGATCTGGGGAAGCGCTATCGCTGGACGCTGGTGCATGGGCGGCATTCGACGCCGGTGGAAGTGATCTTGCGCATGCTCATCTGCAAACACTTGTATCAGTGGAGCTTTCAAGAAACGGAGGAACGCGTCAAGGACAGCCTGGTGCTGCGCTGGTTTTGCCGCGTCTATTTTGAGCGAGTCCCTGATGATACCACGCTCATTCGCTGGGCCCACACCATCCGCCCAGAGACGGTGCATACCCTCAATGACCGCGTGGTGCATCTGGCGAGGCAGGCCAAGGTCACCAGCGGACGCAAACTGCGCCTTGATGCCACCTGTGTGCAGACCAACATTCATCATCCCACCGACAGTGGCTTGCTCGTGGACGGCGTGAGGGCGCTTTCCCGCTTCGTGCAGCGGGCCAAACCGCTGGTGGAGGGCACGCTCACGTCGGTAAAGCAAGCCTGCCGGAGCCGAGTGCGCTCAGCGCGTCGTGCTGCGCAGTCGTTGCATCGGCTGTTGCGGCGCAAAGGGGAGCAGAAAGAGGAGCAACAACGAGCGCTCTACCACAAGTTGATCACGACCACCCAGCAAATGGTCAAGCAGGCCAAGCAGGTTGCCGCGAACCTGAGCTGCCAGGCGGAGGCACCAGCCCAGCGACTGCTTCTTTCAGCTCAGCAGGTGCTCCCGCTTATCGAACGGGTCATCACGCAAGCCCACGTCCGAGTGCTGGAAGGCAAGAAGGTGGCTGCCAGCGAGAAAGTCCTCAGCCTCTTCGAACCGCATACCCGTGCTATCCCTCGCCACAAAGGTGGGGCCCTGGTGGAGTTCGGTCGGCACGTGGTGCTCGACGAGGTAGAGGGGGGCATCGTCACGCGCTTTGAGATCTGTGCGGCTCCTCATGAGCATGGACAGGCTGATGAAGCACTTGCCCATCATCAGCCCCTCTTTGCGCACCCTCCGCGCTGGTTGGTCGGCGATCGCGGGGTTCACGCTGCAGGGACGCGTGAGCGAGCGCAAGCCGCAGGGGTCAAGGTGGTGGCGATCCCTGCGGAGGGCAAGCGCTCGCAGGAGCAACGAGCCCAAGAACACACACGAGCCTTCAAACGAGCCTACCGCTGGCGTGCGGGGATCGAGGGGCGCATTCACAGCCTGCGCCGCGATTATGGGTTGCGCAGATGTGCCTATCACGGGGAAGACGGGATGCAACGTTGGATCGGTCTGGGCATCATCTCCAGTAACCTGCGCCATATTGCCCAGGCCACGGTCGCCTAGGGCTCATCCAGAGAGAACCTCATCCATGATACCGAGAGCAATGGCTCTCAACGCCCTTCTCATGCGCTTCTCTCCATTTCGCACCGCAAACTAGTACTAGTCGTATGTGGCGCGTCCAATGGATCGTTTTGGGAAAGTGGTACAGGTTGAGATTGCCGTTTTGGGCCAGACCCGAAACATAGGAAATTGGCGCGAAACGTAGAAATCGGCCAGGAAGACGCTGGGAAAACCGCTCTCCATCTGGTATACTTCTTCTAGAAAGTGTAAATGACGTTTTTTGTCGTAAGACAGGCAACGCCTGGTTCGCCGATGAGGACCGGCGATCCCTGCCGTCCCACCAGGCGTGACCTGGATCGAAGGAGGCACTGATGTCAAACGCATCATCGATGCCTGAACCCAAAGTCCTGCTGGACGGGCTCGCCTATGTCGAATCGCCTCGCTGGCACGAGGGCCGACTATGGTTCGCCCACTGGGGGACGGGCGAGATCGTCGCGGTCGACCTCGACGGCAACAGCGAAGTCACCGGCCACGGACCTGCTGGCCTCGGCTGGTCCATCGACTGGCTACCCGATGGCCGCCTGCTGGTCACGGGCAAGGAGCTTGTGCGCAGGGAGCCGGACGGGTCGATGGTCCGGCACGCCGACCTCAGCGGGATCGCCGATTTCTGGAACGAGATCGTCGTGGATGGCCGGGGCAACATCTACCTCAACAGCATCAATTTCGAGTTCCTCAGAGGGGCTTCGCCCACGTCCGGCATCATCGCGCTGGTCACTCCGGACGGCTTGGCTCGCCAAGTCGCGGCTGATTTGGCCTTTCCCAATGGCATGGTGATCACGCCAGATAACTCGACACTGATTATCTCCGAGTCCTTCACTGGGCGACTCATCGCATTCGACATCGAAGCCGACGGTAGCCTGTCCAACCGGCGGGTGTGGGCTGAGGGTCTTGGCCCTGACGGCATCTGCATGGACGCCGAAGGCGCTATCTGGGTCCAGACAGCGGACACCCGTTCACACACCGGCTGTGATGATGCACCAGAGGGTGCGGTTGTGCGGGTCCGCGAGGGTGGCGAAGTGCTGCAGCGCATCGAGCACGACCGCGCGATCTTCGCTGCCATGCTCGGCGGCTCGGACCGCAAGACGTTGTTCCTGCTGGCGGCCCAGTGGCGCGGCATCGAGCAGGTCAACGAAGCGGTCGCGGCTCGGACCGGGCAGGTGCTGGTCAGCCAAGCACCAGTACCCGGCGCCGGATGGCCGTGACACAGGCCCAGGCTGCCCTGTCCGACAGAGCCACTCGCCAAGTACGTGAACCGGTTCGCCAATTTACCAGAAGGTTCTCCGGTTCCCACTTTTCCGAGTAGCTAGCTCTCAGTTGCCTCCCTCAAAAATGAGGATCGCTGAGCACTTTGTTGCATATCACTCTGGTCTGTGTCAGGGTGTTGTGTGTATGCACCACGTCTCACTATTTCCTCGCGCACAATATCGACCTCGGGGGGAGCTGTGATCCCAATCTTGACCCTTCCCTCATTCACCTCAAGCACTTTTACGTGAATAGTACCAGAGAGGATAATGCTCTCCCCTTCCTTGCGTCGTATGACTAGTACACCGAGGCTCAAATCCTTTTGGAGTTGAAGACCTGTTGTACGATCTCCAGAAGGCAGCGGTTGGCTGCCTTTCGCCTGCTACATGTCCTCAGGCACATCCCAAACGTACACTGTTCTCTCAGAGACGGAAGCGATCGCGACGCCGGACGCGGCATGGCGGTGACGCTGGGCCGCCTGTGCACCTGCCCGATCCTGCACTACAAATTCGTGCTGCTCGGCCACAACACCATTCGCGGCGCAGCCAGCGGTTCGGTCCTCAGCGCGGAACTCTGCGTGAGTAAGGGATATATTCGCTAAAAGTTGTGATGCCAGGCATCACAACTTTTAGCGAAAGAAACGCCCGTAACGATCCTGTGACGGTATGTGTGCTATGCTATTCACAATCTTCATAGCACAATTGGTGCCCGCCCTTCGTTTTAAAGACTGAAACTACAATAGCGAGGATCGTGTATGAGCCGACCTGGTATCCTGTCAGAGAGCAAACAGCAGAGTATTTTCAAATTCAACCAGAAAATGGCACGCGGGCTGGCCTGGGCCGCCTGGAGCATTTCGATGCTTTTGATTCTCTCGGCCACCGTCATCTGGTTTCTGGACGGCGGAAATCTGCGGCAGGGCGGCCATATTATTCTCACCGGCATTGCCTTTGCCTGCTTCGGCACTGTTGGCGCTCTTATTATCTCGCAGCGGCCAGATAACACCATTGGCTGGATCTTTTGCAGTGTGGGTATAGGCACGGGTATTACTGATTTCAGCGGGGCCTATTCGACATACAGCACTATACATGGACACGTGCTGCTGCCAGGCTCAGGCATATTTAACTGGCTGGGAGATACCTGCTGGCCGCTCAACTGGAGCCTCATGCTTGTCTTTTTGCCACTGCTCTTTCCCAATGGCCACCCGCTCACACGACGCTGGCGGATTGTTGGCTGGCTGGCCGCTATCATGACCTCTCTTGCTGTCCTTATAAACCAGGTGGCTTATATCGGCGGAGCGCTCTCTGGAGACGCGAATTTCACCACGTTCTGGGTGAACCAGGGGAGTATTCTCAATATTCTGCAATTGCCTCTTACCATCGCAGCATTTGTTTCGCTCATCCTGCGCTTCATTCGCGCAAGGGAACGCGAGCGCCAGCAAATCAAGTGGTTAGCCTATGGTGTTATCATCTTGGTCGTGCTGGTCATCGGCACCATTCTTTTTCTAAACGATAATAGCCCTTTGAGCCAGTACCTGTTTGACATAGCTATCATGTGTCTCCCGCTGAGCATTGGGATCTCGATTCTGTGCGCTCAGCTCTATGACATCGACCGCCTGATCAGCCGTACCCTGATCTATCTGTTGCTCTCGGCCCTGTTGGTGCTGACCTACCTGGCGCTGGTCTTTGGGCTCCAGTTCACTCTCCAAGGAATTACCCAGAATTCGCCGGTGCCGATTGTCGTTTCGACACTGACCGTCGCGGCGCTTTTCCAATCCCTCCGTCGCGCCATCCAGCAGGTGATCGACCGCAGCTTCTATCGCCGCAAGTATAACGCGGAAAAAGTGCTGACCAGGTTCGGGGCCACTCTCCATAACGAAATCGACTTGACTCAGTTGAGCCAGTACTTGCTAGCGGTAGTGCAGGAGACCATGCAGCCGGAGCATGTCTCGCTCTGGCTCTGCGCAAAGAGTCAACCTGAGCAGGAGAAAGCTGTTTGACCCTGCTTGAATAAAACGTCCAATGCGCTTATACTAGCATCCTCATGAAGTGCTGTTCAATTCTTAAAGAGGTATTTATGGCTCAACTACCCCTCACCATTCGCCGGGCTGGACCGTCTGATTCCAGGAGCCTGAGGCAATATGCTTCCCATCGGGCGACCACGTGACCGCAATGACCCGGTCGGCGTGTCCCGAGTACGTCAAGACGTGACTGGCATTCGCCACCGTCCAGATTTGGACAGTGAGATCCCAGGAAGCTGAGGCGATATACTGGCTATCGGGAGACCAGGCCACCGCAAAGACACCATCCGCATGCCCTTGATACCTACAAGCAGGTTCTCTCGACATGGAAGGAGAAGTCATGGTCGTTATCCTTTTTAAACGGTCAACGCCTTGCCCAGATAGGTCCACTGGAACGGCTTGGCCATTGTCCGGTTGTAATACTCAATAAACGCCAGTACCTTGGTCTGCAAATCGTCTATGGATGTGAAGGAGCCCCGTTTGAGCAGTTTGCGCACCAGAATAGACAACCAGATTTCGATTTGATTCATCCAGGAGCTATGTTTTGGGGTGTAATGGAAGACGACACTGTGCGTTGGATCAGTCAGAAACGCGGCCCGGCTCGCCATGGAGGCGAGTATCCCGCTCTTCCCTTTGGCCCCCAGTTCTTCCTGCAGGCCATCACGTGTGGCGACCCACTCGACCAACGAGGTGGACTGATGGGTGTTCAAACAGTCACAGACGATGTGCCACCGCTTGACCTCGGACGAAGTGGCAACCAGCGCCTGAACATGGGCCAGGAAATCCGCTTCGGTCCGGGTAGGTCCGCAGGCGGGAGCTACGACCTGGCCGGTCACGACGTTACGGCTCAGGATGAACGAGCGCGTGCCGTGGCGCACATACTCAAATTCTCGCCGCTCGACCTTTCCAGGAGCCAAAGGCGGTTCTGACGCAAAGTTGGTGGTAAGCTCTTCAAAATCAAGGTGGATATTTCGCAGATTTCCCTGATTGGGAAGAGAAACCAGCACAACCTTGTTATTGAGAGTGATATGGATTTTTTGTTACCCTCCTGCTCTGGCTTGAAGCTGATCTCCATGGAAATCACTGGCAAGCAACTCGTTGTCCTGGTTACCAGCTCGAATCCAATGGCTCGCTGCCCCTTGTGTCAGACGGCTTCACGGCAGGTTCATTGTTATTACACCCGCGTCATCACCGATCTGTGTTGGGCCGATTTCGGGGTGCAACTCGTCTTGCGCGTGCGCCGTTTTGTCTGCTCAAACAGTATCTGTCCCCGGCGCACCTTTGCCGAACGGCTTGGCGAGCAAATCAAAGCCTACGCCCGACGAACGAAGCGCTGCGAAAACCAGTTACAAACGATTGGACTCATGCTGGGAGGCGCATGCTGGCGCACGTTTGGCAAGGGTGCTGGGGATGTCCGTGAGTTCCGATACGCTTCTGCGGCTCGTTCGAACGCTTGAGGTGCCTCAGCGAGCCATCCCAGAAGCCCTTGGCATTGATGATTTTGCGCTGCGCAAAGGGCAGAAATATGGCACGGTTTTGGTCGACCTCGAACAACGGCATCTCGTTGATCTGTTACCTGACAGAGAAAAAGCGACAGTAAAGGCTTGGCTCAAGGCCCATCCAGGCGTGAAGCTGATCAGCCGTGACCGGAGCGGAAGCTATGCTCAGGCAGCACGAGAGGCGGCCCCTCTCGCTACCCAGGTTGCTGATCGGTTTCACCTTTCACAGAATTTGGGTGAGACACTCGAACGCATTCTGCGTCGAGAGTACCCCCTGATTGAACAGATTTTCGGTGGGCCAGCTCAAAGAGCGCGGTCAGTTGAGCCCTCGCTTCCGCTTCTTCGGCACGAAGCAGATAAGCACGTGAGTCAGCAACGAAGGATGACGGTCTATGAGCGAGTCATCTCCCTTTCCGAACAAGGGTACAATCAAAGCAACATTGCCACTGAGCTACGGATGAGCCGCAAGAAGGTGCGACGACTTCTCCAGGGGCCACCCCATCCACCAGTGTACAAATCTCGTCCAACGAAGCTCATGCCCTACACCTCTTACCTCCAGCATCGTTTTGCCGAGGAGGGATGCGACAATTCTTTACAGTTGTATCGGGAAATCCGGGAGCAAGGCTATAATGGTTGTCGCTCAGTCTTCACCAACTATGTGACCCAATTACGTCAGCAAGCAGGGATGCCAGCCAGGACGGGCAGGAAGCAAAGCAGGCAACCCAAACCCCTCAAAGCTTCCATCCCGGCACCAGGTCCGCTCCGTTGGTGTTTCCTGTTGCCTGGAGAACGCCTGAACGAGAAACAACGAGCACAACTGGCTCAACTCTGTCAGGATGAGGGTGGGTTTGTCTTGCTCCATCGACTGACCCAAGCCTTTGTTCACTTGCTTCATGAGCAGACTGATGCAGGACTGACAGAATGGTACAAAGAGGTGCAAAGGAGCAAGATTCCAGAGTTGATCAGTTTTGCCAAGGGATTACAACGAGATGAGGCCGCTGTTCGAGCAGGATTGAGATTGCAGTGGAGCCAAGGGCCCGTAGAAGGCGCCATCAATAAGCTGAAGCTGATCAAACGTAGCATGTATGGACGAGCCAATTTTGATCTGCTTCGCATACGTGTGCTCTGTGCTGCGTAATCACCAGGAAAATCCTTGCGGTATTGAGTTGCTTCGTCCCTTTTCCGACGTTGTCAGCGCCGGTGAAAATCCGAGCCGGTTTAGGCGCGTTTTGCCTCAATGGCTGAGCGAGTGTAGCACGCTTCTCACGCGGTATCAAGGCCGCTTCGCTTCCCCTTGACGCCGCGTGAGAAGCGTGCTCAGAAAAAAGATGCGCCATTGAAGCGAAAAAAAATGATCATTTCTTTCGCCCTCGAAAAGCAGCCATTCCGGTTCTAAATCGGCTCAGAATTACGTCGGCGTTAATAACGTCATTCGAGCAACGCTGTGCTCCTCTTGAAGAGCTTACCACCAACTTTGCGTCAGAACCCGTTTTCGTTCCATTCATACTCAGAGGCCTATTTGCGCTCCTCGCTCTTTAGGGGTTTGACCCCAAAGCACGACGAGCCTAATTATCTCGTAATTGATCTGTGCGGTATCTTTGAGCAGTGGATGGATCTGTTGCCAATCATTCGTAGGCTCTCTACGTTTATATCGACGTTTCGGCACAAGAACCCCTCTCAGTGCTCTACCAGCACCAGGGGCACTTCCGACGAGAAACGACAACTCTCCATGCTTGTAGTGTACTCAAATCTCTTTGCTCTGTGCAATAATTTTATCGCAAGCATTACTAACGGTATGTGCAAACCATGTCTTGATCAAGTTTCCAAGGGATGCCCCTGATCGTCATGAAGCAACACCAGTGCCCGACAGCCCAGGATCACTCCCAGGCGTCCGATCAGTCCACGAGGAATGAGTATCTCGCTGTAGACGGGCTTGCGATGTCCATCGATGTAGCATGTGAGAGACTGAGGTTTCTCAGGATTTTCAGCTTCTGGATGCCAGAGATTGGTCGTCCATCGAGCAAGAGCATCCGTCAGGCTTTCTGCACCACCCGCGCCGACTACTTGCGACAAAAAGGCTTCAGTGTAGCGATAGCCATAGGCCCGCTTGCGCCCGGTGAGGAGCGCCAAACCATCGCCGGTGTAGCTGCGTAGATCCCAGGTGCGATGGAGCCCATCAGCGCTCAGAAACAACAGCGTCAGCAGGAGTCTTTGGCGGACCACTGTTGAACTGCCCACTAATGGAGGACGAGAAGAGGTCATTTCCGTTGGCAATGCATGCTCCAAGTGCGCCAGTAGCCCGGTTTCGTTTGCTGTGGCTAATAACAGTAAGCCTCCCGCACCTTCACCGTATCCTGGTTCAACCGAGATCTGTTTGGGCTTTTTTTTCTCGCGGTATCAGCCTGCGAGTCAATCCCAGGCTGGCTCTGACGCGATTGAGTTGACTGACGCTAATGGAAAGACCGAAGCGCTCTTGCATCAGGCGTTGCACCACAGGGCTGGAGACACAAGGGTTGCTCTGGCAGGACTCGATCAGAAAGGTGAGGATTTCCCCACGCAGTTTGACCGGGTGACCATGCCGTCCATCGATCAATGCCTGTTCTCCTCCTTCACGCTGTACCCGCTTGAGCAAGCGATAGACCGTCGTCCGATGCATGGAAACCACACTGCTCACTCTTGCATCTTGGACTGAGGCTCCCTGCTCAATCTGCCTGACCAGCTCGCGCCGGGCCGCCTGACGAAGCTCAGGGGTCACTGTTATCGGCATTGTGCTCGCTCCTTCTCTTTTGGTAGACCTCAGGTGAGCAGAGGTGATGCGGTGCAATACGGCTCTCTTCCGGGTTCGCCCCTCATCACTCGCGCCTCACCAAGGCTAGCCCTTGACCCCTGTGCAGACGCCCGCGCCAACGGTGCGGCCACCTTCGCGGATGACGAAGTTCACACCCTCTTCCATGGCCACCGGCTGCATCAACTCCACGGTTACCTCGATATCCTCCCCTGGCCTCACCATCTCCACGCCCTCCGGCAGCCTGATCGCTCCCGTCACGTCCGTCGTGCGAATGTAGAACTGTAGACGATCGCCGTTGAAGAACGGAGCGTGACGCCCTCCCTTTTCCTTCGACAACAGAGACATCTGCGCCTTGAAGGTCTTGTACGGCTTGATCGATCCTGGCCTGGCCAGCACCTGGCCCCGCTCGACATCTTCGCGCTCTACTCCTCGTAGCAGACAGCCCACGTTGTCCCCAGTTCTTCCCTGATCCAGCATCTTCCGAAACATCTCCACCCCGGCAACGACAACCGTGCGTGTCTTCTTCATCCCGACGATTTCTACCTGTTCACCTACTTTGATGGTGCCCTGTTCAATGCGCCCGGTGACAATGGTTCCGCGGCCCTTGATCCCAAACACATCCTCTACCGCCATCAGGAACGGCTTATCCGTTGCTTGAAGCGAGAGGGGAGGCAGCGAATTTCTTGCTAGTTGAGTCAGCGGAAGTGGCAGAGCTCCTGCTATCTGTGTGGGCGGCAACGGTTGAGCAGCTAGATGGTGAAGACGTTGCAGTTCCTGCTTGACTTCGGCCATGCTGGCTGGCCTTTTCTCGACGTCCATGTCCACCATTCGCGCAATCAGCGTGCCCAGGTCAGCAGGAGTGCCTGCACCGAAGAGCGAGGCGAAGCGGAATGGGGACAGTGAAGGATCATGGCCGGAAAGCAAGTGGTGCAAAGTTGCCCCCAGGCTGTAAACATCAGACTGTGGTGTCGTCTGCGCTTTACCGTACTGCTCGGGGGCCGCATACCCCGCTGAGCCATAGGCAACGGTGTCTTTGGCCTGCCCGGCTTTGAAGTGACGGGCGATGCCAAAATCAATGAGGAACAGGTCCCCCTCTGGAGTGCGCATGACGTTGGCAGGCTTGAGGTCACGGAAGATGATGGGAGGCTGATGGCTGTGCAAGTAATCCAGGACAGTAGCCAGTTGGAGACCGATGTCGAGCACCTCCTCTCGCAGGAGTTTGCCCCCAACTTTGACCCGGTGCTCTTCCAACGTTTCGCCTGCGATGAAATCCATCACCAGATAGTACCGCCCAGCATCGGCAAAATGATCATAGATGCGTGGCAGGTGGCGGTGGAACAGACCGGCGAGCATGAGCGCCTCGCGCTTGAAGGCTGCGGCAGCTTCAGCGACCTCTTGCGGGTCCAGTCCCTTCTGGCTCATCTCCTTGACCGCCACCAGCCGGTCCCCCAACTGGGTATCTGCCGCTCGGTAGACGGCTCCCATCCCACCCTGGCCCAGTCGGCTCAGGATCAGATAGCGCTGCTTGAGTAGAGAGTGGGCAGGGAGCAGCCCGGTCAGAGAAGGAGAGCCGGGAGTCGATCCTGCCAGGACTGTGGGTGCGGCAGAAGAGACAACTGGTGTGGCTTGCACCGTGGGGGGAAGCGAAGAAGCAACGGGCATCGTCTGACCACAGGCCATGCAAAATCGGGCCTGTGGACGGTTGCCGGCACCACAGGCATCACAGTAGATGGCGGAAGACTGCATAGACCGACCTCCTGAAAGGAGAGCATACACGTCAGCGGAAGAGCCACTCGCGCGAGAACGGTGCGCCAGATGTTCCTTCCCGCTGATTTCCGACTTGTGTCAATGATGTGCTGCGCTTAAGTCTACCACTGCTAGACGTTGCTGTCTAGATGCGCTCTTTTTGCTTTCTACCGTAACTCCCTGGTAAAGGGCATTGAAAATGACAAATATACCTATTCATTGGGGTGTTGAAGTATCTGCTGATCAAAAGGCATATTTTGCAGAGCTATTACATAAACTTGCCGTAATAATTGATCCTGGAGATAGTTTGAGAGAAGTTCGCATTATTGCTGATAATGTTCTGCCCTTAGAGGTCCAATTATGGGTGGGAAAGCCCTATCAACCCGGACCTCATCTCCCAACCGGTGTTGCAGTTCCGGTTGAGCAAGGAAACGCTGTTGCAAGCAAGGTTTTTATTCGCAAAGTCTTCTTTGGTAGGTCAGAGACTCTAGAGGGGCAGCTCGAACAGTTATCTACCCTCTTTGAAGAACTTTATCATTGCCGACTTTATCATCAAACTTGGCGGCGTCGTGGGTACATTAATTCCCGTTCTACCGATCCCTACTCCCGCGATCTGTTTGCAGTAAGCGGACAAGTACATGATGAGTATGCAGTTGCGCGACAGAAAAATATATTTTTCGGAGAGCGAATCAGCTTGCACGACGAGCAAGGACAAGCTATTCCGTTTTTTTATTGAATATGGTTCCTCATTAGCGGAGCTTCTCGACCAAGCTCTGGGACAATTAGGGGATTTTTGCATAACCCCCCGAAACGGTGCACTCTAATAGCTTCGCATGGCGCATCCGCGCTCCTTTCCAGGCAGAGTACAGAGACGCCACAGAGCATCAAGAAACACCGCTTTTTGCTGTGCTTGGTCCAACCAAAATGGAAGTCCTAATGGTACCAAGTTTGCTGCTCAGAGTCGTTTTAGCCTGTGCTACAATGCTTCTACATGAGCAGGAGGATGAAACAGCGTGTATGGCATCATCTGTCTTTACCCAACAGAATACGCTTGAAAAAATTTCCGGCATTGTCAAACGGATCACCTTTCATAGTGTGGAGACCGGCTGGACCGTCCTGAAAATCAGCCCGTTTGACAGACCGCAGGAGGAAGTGGCGGTCACGCTGCATCAGTCCAAAGTGTTCGCTGGCGCGACAATGGACTTTTACGGCAACTGGACCCACCACCAAAAGTTTGGTGACCAATTCAAAGCGGTAAGAGTGGTGGAGAAAAAACCGGCCACAGCCAATGCCTTGCAAAAATACTTGGGCTCTGGACTCATTAAAGGGGTAGGCCCTGCTACGGCAAAAGCCATTGTCACGTATTTTGGCAAAGAGACCCTGGAGGTCTTTGATACCCAGATAGAACGCTTAGATGAGGTGCCCAACATTGGCACCAAAAAGCTGGAGATGATTGCGCGCGCTTGGGAAGAGCACAAAGATATTAAAGACGTGATGCTCTTTCTGCAACAGTACGATATCAGCACGCTGTTCGCGACCAAGATTTATAAAACCTATGGCAAAGAGGCGATTGCCATTGTCTCAGAAAACCCCTATAAACTGGCAGAAGATATTTATGGCATTGGTTTTTTCTCGGCGGACACTATTGCCCGGAACATGGGCTTGGGTGAAGAGTCAGACCAGCGCATTCAGGCGGCCATTGACCATGTGCTGGATAATAGCCGGGAAGAAGGTCATTGCTATTTAACCCGCGAGCAGATTGTCAAAGCGGTCAATGATCTGTTGTCGCTCTCACTTGACAGCCGAACAGAAGCACTGCTTGCCACCTTGGTCGCTGAAAACAAAGTCAAGATGCGGGTCCTGTCGCAGACACCTGGCGCGCTAGCGCAGGAGGCATTACCAATCACCTGCTACTATGCACCCTCCATTTATTTTGATGAAACATACATTGCCAAAAAAGTGAAAGACCTGGCAAAAAAGACCATCCCTGTGGAGGAGGATCGGGTGAGCAGGTGGATCACGCGGTTCTGCGAACACCAAGCCATTGCCCTCAGTGAGGAACAGCAACGGTCCATCACAGGCATGGTCCAGCAGGGCTTCTCGCTGCTCACTGGTGGTCCCGGAGTAGGAAAAACCACCACCACACGAGTGCTGGTCAGGCTGCTGCTCGCAATGAAAAAGCAGGTGCTTCTGGCAGCACCGACCGGACGAGCTGCCCAGCGTATGACAGAAGTCATTGGGCAAGAGGCCAAAACTATTCACCGCTTGTTGGAGTGGCAACCTGCAATCGGCGGCTTTAAGAAAAATGAGCAAGACCCGCTGGCTACCGATGTGCTCATTATTGATGAGTCCTCGATGCTGGATGTCCACCTGGCAGCGGCCTTGCTGCGGGCTGTCTCCCCTCTCACACAGGTGCTCCTTATTGGCGACCCTGACCAGTTGCCCGCTGTTGGCGCAGGCAATGTATTTCACGATCTGATCCAGTCACAGACCGTGGTCTGTTTCAGATTGACCAAAATCTTCCGGCAGGCAGAGCAGTCCTCGATTATCCGCTCTGCCCATGAGATCAACAAAGGGGTGATGCCCCGGATTGTCTCACCTCTTGAGAAGCGCGATGCCTGGAAGCAGATTGATTGCCTCTTCCTTGATTCAGAAGAAGCTACCCAGGAACAACTGCATTTTATTAAGCGTGTCAAAACGCTGATAACCAGAGGGAATGGGGCATCAGGTGCTCCTGGTACTGCCAACAACGCTGACAAGGATGCGAATGGTCCCAATAGCATTCCTACCCTCAAGGCAGACAACCAGGACGAACACGTCTCTGACGAGGAATACCTGTTTGTCATTCCTGACAAATTCCGGCATGTTGATATTGCAACCTTAGCGGCTACCACTACCCACATCGAGGAGCTAGAGGCAGTGCTCAAAAAGATCCCCCATCACTCCACCTTGCACTATGGGATGAATGCCTCAGAGACCATTACCAGGTTGTATAGCCACACCATTCCCCAATATCTTGGCAAAGGCGCGGAAATCCAAATTCTTTCTCCCATGACAAAGGGCAGCCTGGGAACCATTGCCCTCAACAAACGCATGCAGGAGGCTGTCAATCCTCCTCGCCCTGGGATTGCGCAGCTGCGCTTGGGCGAGCGGATCTTTCGGGTGGGAGATAGAATTATCCAGAAGCGCAATAATTATGACTTGCAAGTGTTTAATGGCGATATCGGTATGATCACAGCTATTGACAATGAAGACATACAGATGACGGTGGCCTTTCCCCTCGGCGGTGAGACCAAATCCGTCACCTTTGCCAAAGAAGCCCTCTCAGAAATCGAGCTGGCGTATGCAATCACGATCCATAAAAGTCAGGGCAGTGAATTTCCCGCAGTGATTCTCCCTATCACGACCCAGCACTTTACCATGCTCTTTCGCAACCTCATCTACACAGGACTCACCAGAGGCAAACAGTTAGTGATATTTGTGGGGAGCAGAAAAGCGTTGGCACTGGCTGTCCGGAACAACCAGACCATTGTTAGGCAGACGGCACTTCAGCAGTTGCTGATCGAATCCCCAGGGAAACATACAAAAGCTCACACTTGAGTGAACGGAGCCCAGAAAGGGCTCCGTTCCTATTCCAACTTTTGGTTCCTACTATTCACAAACCCCTAGTAGCTACAAACGCTTTCCATGAAAGAGGTTATAGAACTTCCTTGGCGCTTTTTAAATTCGTTGTATGCTGAAATCATCCAGATTAAATTAGAAAGGGGGTGAAGGCGGTGCGGAAAAAACAGAAACGCCGTCAACCCCGGCGTGTTACCCTTCTTGAGAAGGTACGAGATGTGCTATTGGATAAGGATTTGCTGAAGTTGGCGCTGCAGGTAATCCTTGTTTTGCTTAACACTCCTCGTTAGCTAGGGCTAACGGCTTAAGTTCTGACCCTAGTATAGCAGATAGTGAGAAGGCTCGGTGATCCGGGCCCTTCTCACATTGTACTGAGAGGGAGATACTGGGGGCGCGACATTTTCACCCCGCTAAATTCCGCTAAGAGGCTTTGGAGAGAGGATGTCACCAGATTTTTTACTCTAAGGCCCAACTGGTAGTAAGTGCGAAGAGTTGACAGATTTTAGGGCGAAGAGTGAGCAATCGGCACGAAGAGTGATCAGCTCATCTATTACTGATGAGCAACATGGCTTTACAAGCAGATTTACAACTTTCAATAGTGTAAATTCATGAGCAAAAATTGCTTGGATTGTGAGCTTCTGCTGCCCTGTTCCGACCTGTTTTTGGACTGAAACAGGCGCGTCTCGCTGGGTTTCATGCTACTATAGCCCACTCATAGCAGGCAAAAACAGGAAAATTCGCACGCGAATTTACAGAAACGATTGAGAACGATCCACATCTCAAGCGACTTCCCTCGTCGCCAATAGTTGAGCTGCTCACTCTTCGCGCCGATTGCTCACTCTTCGCCCTAAAACCTGATCACTCGTCACCTTATTTACCAGTACTTCGCCCACTATTGGGTGGTTTTGTTCTTCCCTTTTTGGCGGGTTTTTCAGTACACTAGAAGCAGGTCGTGTGGTTCTCATGTGATGCCTCCCTACCCCCCCAGTATTCCTCACGACCAACAAGCACGTGAGGACTGCATGGCCTTATTATGATGATCCGCTGCCCGCGTCTGCACTCATCCGAGCCCAGCCTCGCGCGCGCGAATGATGGCCTGGACGCGGTCAGCGACCTGGAGTTTGTTGAAGACGTTGGAAAGGTGGTTTCGTACCGTTTTCAGGCTGAGCACCAGACGCTGTGCAATCTCGGCGTTGTTGAGTCCCTGAGCGAGCAGGCTCAGGATTTCGCGCTCACGCTCGGTCAATTCAGGAAATGCCTGGGGTGGCGTTGTCGAGGCTTTGGTGGGAGTAAAGTAGCGAATCAGGCGTTTGGCGATCACAGGACTGAAGATGGCTTCGCCGCGACTGACGGCCTGAATAGCCCGCATAGTTTCGTCCTGGTCGGCTCCTTTGAGCAGATAGCCGCGCGCACCAGCACGCATGGCGGCAAAGACCGAGTCGTCATCTTCATACATGGTCACGACTAGGACGCCGGTGTGCGGACTGGTATGCAGGATACGGCGTGTGGCCTCGATGCCGTTAGTTCCGGGCATGTTAATATCCATCAAGATCACATCTGGTTGCAAAGTAGCGGCCTTGGCGATGGTTTCCTCGCCGGTGGCGGCCTCGCCCAGCACTTCGGTCTCAGTTCTTGATTGTAACAGGGTGCGCAGTCCATCGCGAAAGAGTGGATGGTCGTCTGCGATCAGGACACGAATCGGTTCCATCGATTACTCCTCTCGTTCAGTCGCCTTCGGCAGCGGGAGTTGAACGTGTAGACGCGTTCCCCCGGAAGGTCTCGCCTCAATCTCGCAGATGCCAGCAAGCTCCGCTACCCGTTCGCGGATGGAGGTCAGGCCAACGCCCGCACGCTGCCCTGTCGGGATGCCCCGGCCATCATCACACACCTCTATGTCCAAGCCCAGGTTGAGGGCAAGACGAATGATACAGGTGCGTGCCTGGGCATGACGGACCACGTTGGTCATCGCTTCCTGCACGATGCGGTAGGTCGCGACTTCGACGGCGGCAGGCAGTGGCGGGAGCGGCTCCGGCGCATCGAGCGTTATGCGCAATCCATCTTGCAGATACTGCTCGGCCTGCTCACGCAGCGCCTGGACCAACCCAAGCTCATCCAGGGAGGGGGGACGGAGCGCATAGACGAGGCGGCGAATGTCAGTCAGGGATGCCTGCGTCTGTTTCTTGAGATCGATGAGCAGGGCATCGGCGGCAGCGGGGTCGCGTGTAAGCAAATTGCGTGCTGCATCGAGTTTGAGCGTCATGCTAGCCAGGGCCGGTCCCAGGCCATCATGCAGATCGCGGCGCAGGCGGCGGCGCTCTTCCTCACGGGCAGTCACCAGGCGTTCGCGGGACTGTTGTAAATCGGCGGTGAGCCGTACCGCGTGAGCGGCGATTCCCACCTGGCGGGCAAGGTCAGCGAGCAGGCGCTGATCCGCTGGAGTCAAGGATTCACCACGAGTGCGTGGGGCGAGCACCAATTCACCGACAGGCTCGCTTTGATACAATAACGGCAGATGGAGGAAGGTGTCTGGGCTATGGAGCACGGCATCCCCTCTCCCCTTTGGGGAAACATAGGAGGCGGCAATAGGAAACTCCTCGTCTTGCTTCAAGGCGACAGCCGCGTAGGGAAGCTTGAGCGCTTGGGCTATGGTCTCTACAATGACGGCAAGGACTGCATCAGGAGCGAGCGTGACTTCCAGACGCTGTCCCAGTTGGGAGATGACGCTGTAAGGTTCATCGCGTTGCCCAAAGAGCAGCCGGTTCACAGCGCGCTGGAGCAGTTCTCTCAGCGGTTGGAAGAGTACTGCAACCAGGCCGGTGGCTAGCAAAGAAATCAGGAGGTTGCTGCCGGTGTGAAAGATCGCACCGAGGTAGCCAACGACCAAAACGTAGAAACCGACCACACAAGCGGTGAGGATACCATAGACCAGCGTGCGCTTGATAATGAGGTCGATATCCCAGAGGCGATAGCGCAAAATAGCCAGACTCAGGGACACAACGGTGGAAAGGGTCAGGATGAACGTGGCAATCAGCGTCCAGAGAGTGAAGTAGGGAGAGTCAGGCTGACGCAAGAGTGGGAAGAGGAGTGCAGGAAGCAAGAGCCCGAAAGCAAGAAGCCCGGTCAGCAACAAGCCAAAGATGACCCATTTGGTTTGCTGACGTTCCACCGAAGTGGAAACCCGTCGATAACGGTAGATCTGGGCTCCTACCAAGCAGAGCAAACAGCTGATCCAAAAGAAATTACTGAGGATAAGCACGAGAGCGGGAGGAGAGAAAGGGAGGATGAAGATCACTCCAATGATGAGCTGGGCGAGCACGAGCCAGCGGAGGAAACCGGGAACAAACCGCCCGGAGGGAAAGAGAGAGAAGAGCAGCGGAAGGGCGATTGCCCCCAGATAATTTGAGATGCCAGCCACCGGCACAGCCAGGGCCGAACCAAGCCAGGGGCGAAGGACTGAGGTGTCTGCGGTGGAGTCGCTCGTCGCTAAGAACACCAGCAGGACAGCAGCCAGGAGCGCCATCCAGGTGTCAGATCTACGGAAGAGGAGGAGAGCTGCGAGCGCCACGCACAGAAAGGTGGCGATGACGACGAAGGTGACGACCAGGACAGCATAGGTGTGCAAGGAGAGACCGAAGACGGACAGGGAGTGTGTGGCACTCGCAGAAAGCTGACCAAAACTACAGGAGGCAGCGGGACAGGTGGTGTGCAAATGTGCAAAGTACGTGGGAAGTGTGACGACAAACAATGCAAGCGCCAGCGTATCCACTACAATGCATGTCATGCGTGTGAGCAGGAGCAAGCCCGAATGCTGGCGCAGATCGCCTCGTGATGCAGATCCGACCGTTTCAGATGTTGCTGTCGGAGGAACGTTCATGCCCCCACACTCCACAGAACTTTTTGTTCGACGCATCAAAGGAATTGCCTCTTTTCATATTACCACATATACGCTGGCTTCTCATGATGAGAAGCGCCAAGGGGGAGCGTACCCCTCGAGAGAAATGGCGCCTGATGCCCCACCATGAGCTTGCGTGGGGCATCGAGAAACCAGCGGGACGTTCGAGCCAGTTTTGCATTAGACACGAATGCTGTTTGGGGGGCTGACCGGAGAGAGAGTGGTCGCCTCCTGACTCCGCTCTGTCAGAAGCGAGGAACCCAACCACGCGAGTGCAATAAAGGTCAGTGCTGTGGTAATACTGCTCATATAGGGGAGCGGGACAAAGTTCGCGGCAAAGCTCACGACTGCGGCGACCAGGAGCAAGATGGCCGCTGCACGTGAAAGGATACCTGCGCGTAGCGTCGCGATCCCAAAGAGAAGTGCGCCGATCAGGTTCAGGAGTCCGGCCACGGGGAAGAAAATGTTCAGAGCCGAAGGTCCATCTGCCAACCTGGGAGCATTCTGAGTCAGCCAGGGAAAAATGAAAATGTACAGCGTACTCGTGCCGATACCGAGCAGAAGCGCTGACAAGAAGAACAAGATGAAGCCAACGAGTCCGATGACTCCAGCGTTGTGAGCCTGACGCGTGTACAGACCTGGGAGACTTAAGAGGAAGAACATTTCCCCGATCAGGACGGCCAAACCTGCGGGAATCCAGAGAGGACTGAGCAGGTTATCGTTGGAGAATCCCTGAATGATGGTGCCGAGAGTGGCAAGTAATCCACCAACGAGCAGGCCAATGCCGCTGAGCCGATACAGTGTTGAAGATGACATAGTTCATACCTTTCTTGCAGGAACAGCCTGCGATTTCGACGTTTGCAACAGAGTGACTGCGAGGTATTTCTCTTCTTCCCGATGTCACTGCACGCTTCAAGCATAGCGGACGAAGAGTCTCGTTGTGATGGGACGGGAGTCCCGATTCTATCGGGAAAAGGTGTCCCGACTCCACCCAGGACAGGAGTCCCGATTGCCTGGGCATGGCAAAGAAGGGTGACAGGTTACAATACGTGTGTGAATGAGGCAAAGGATCAACCTTTTCAGGACGGCAGATCAAGGACGCTGACCTTGCTTTCAGCACCACCGAATGATTGCGGAGAGAGGCGCAGAGGCGTGCCTTTCTGAAATGACAGTTGTTTGCAGCAATCTCGTTGCGCACCCCGTGGGCACGACTGCTCCAAGAAGCTGGGTGGAGCGTTCAGCAGCCTATTGAACGGGCCACTCAACGCAACGAAGAAGCTATCAGGACTTGGTACGAGGAGCGCTGGCCAGCCATAAAAAAAACAAGGATCGTAAACAGGTCTTGGAGAAAGGAGTAAACTAAAAAAAGAAGAGAAGAGGGCTTCCCGACATAAAACCCCTCTAAGTTCCGCTAAGGACTAGCAAGATGATACCCTACGTAGCACAACCCCTGGCACCAGGAGTTCCGACACCAGTTACTCTCTCCTTGTGTGCCAGAAAGAGAGGGGGAAGCTGGTATGTTATCTGAAGTACCGAAACATGACAAACTTCTCACGACATTGCAAAGCTTGCTCCAACTGCCAGCGACAGATGTGGCTGAAACCTTCCAGCAGACCGCGCAGCTCGTCACGCAGGCGCTGGATGCGGAAAAAGTCGATGTGTTTCTCTATGATCCTAGCACGGAGAGTCTCATCGCCTATGGAACAAGTGTGACTCCGTTGGGCAAGAAAGAAAAAGCCATTGGATTAGATTGCCTGCCGCTGGCAAGCGGGGGGGCGGGTGGTCGAGGTCTACCTAACAGGCCAAACCTATTGGACCGGACAAGCACAGCATGATCCCCAGGAGTTGCCGGGAATGAAACAGGATCTGGGGATTAAGTCAGAGATCCTGGTGCCACTCAATGTGGATGCCGAGAGGCGAGGGGTGTTGCTCGTTTCATCCAGCACCTCCCATTGTTTTACCACACACGATCTGCCTTTTCTCGAAGCCGTCACCCATTGGGTCGGTGTTGTCCTCCATCGGGCAGAACTCGTGGAACAACACACCAGGGAAGCAACGGAACAGGCGAAGCGGCTTGCTGCTGAAGAAATATTGACAGTCATGGCGCATGATTTGCACAACTATCTGACACCCCTTAAAGGACGACTTGATCTGCTGAAGCGGCGCGCACGTCGGGAAATGCAGGAAACCTATGTGCGCGAACTCCAAGCTGTTGACTTGATTGTATTGAGATTGAATGGATTGATTTCCAATCTCCTGGACGTGTCTCGTCTCAAACAAGGCCTGTTCTCTCTCCAACGCCAACCAATTGATCTGGTTGAGCTGGTTGAAGATCTCGTTCCCATCTGGAGAACATCAGAACATGCTATTGAGATCCAGGCTCCTGAGCAGCTCATCCTGATTGCTGACCGGGATCGTCTTGCCCAAGTCATCGAGAATCTGCTCTCCAACGCAACCACCTACGCAGAGCCAAATACCCCTATCCACGTGACCCTCACCCAGGAACAGCGCATGGACGGTCTTTGGGCCATTCTCACGGTGAGCAATCGAGGGCCAGCGATACCACCAGAACAGCTCGAGTCTATGTTCCAGCCTTTTGTGAAAGGGGCGCATTCACAAGGGTTAGGTTTAGGACTGTGGGTGTCTCAGCGCATTGCTCAAGCCCATCAGGGTATGATTACGGTGCGAACTGAGGCAGGCACAATGAAGCGCTTTATCCTTTCTTTGCCCCTTCAAGGGTTCAGCCCATAACTGAGGAAAAATAGGCTGAGCTGAAACAGACGAGTAGGGTAAGAGAGAATAACGCTTCTCCTGCTTGTTTTTCTTGTTAGTCCTTAGCGGGAAATAGCGGGTAATTATGTCGAGACCCAAAGAGGAGGAAGAGGAAAGTGAAAGGAAGAAGGGTAGCCCGTCCCCGGGCTGAGCAGCACGTCCGTTTGGAGCCACAAGAGGTGCACTGTCAGTCTTGCGGCGAGTGGATGCCAGTGGCCTATCATGCGCACCGCAAGATCCTCACGATCAAGGGGCTGGTCCAGTTACGCTTGGTCGTCCGTCGTTGCCCCAATCCAGCATGCCAAGCGTACAAGCATCCCTATCGACCAGAGGAAGAAGGCCTCTGGGCTTTACCCCATGGAGAATGCGGTCTGGATCTGATCGCTTTGGTGGGCAGGTTGCGTTATCGAGAACAGCGCTCAGCCCCAGAAATACAGCGGATCTTGCAGGAGCGAGGGCTGCGGGTGTGTGAACGGACGGTTGAGCATCTGATGCACCGCTACGAGGAATTGGTGACGCTCCATCTCTCTTGCCAGCAATGACTGCAAGCTCGTTTCTCCTCCCAAGAACGAGTGATCCTGGCCATCGATGGATTGCAACCCGATGTGGGGCATGAGGTGCTCTGGGTCATCCGGGAAGTGCTCTCAGGGGAGATTGTGTTGGCCAGAGCGCTCCTGAGTTCAACCCAAGAAGATCTGGCAGGTCTGCTCAGAGAGGTGAAAGAACTTCTTCCTGTCCCTATCAATGGTCTGGTCTCCGATGGACAGCTTTCCATTCGACGTGCAGTGGCCAGAGTGTTTCCCGAGGTTCCTCATCAACTCTGCCACTTTCATTATTTGCGTGAAGCTGCCAAACCGATCTACGAAGCGGATCGACATGCAAAAAAGGAACTCAAAAAGCAGATCCGAGGTGTGCGTCCCATCGAGCGAGCCGTCGAAACGAGGGCCGATGCCGAGGTGGAAGTGATTCACGATTACTGTCTGGCAGTCAGAGCCAGTTTGACTGATGATGGGATACCGCCTCTGTCGGCTTCTGGCCTCCGTTTGCAGGAGCGGATTCAAGCGATCAATGACTCACTTGATCGGGTGGCAGAAAAAAGGGGCTCCCCATCGAACTTGAACGATTAAAGCGTCTCTTGAATAAGGGGCTGCTGGCCACTGAGGAGCTGTTTGCGCTGGTGCGTCCGCTCTTTGCGTTGCTCTTGGAAGTGGCCCATGGGTTGAGCAACCAGGAGCAGCGAGAGGCAGAAGAAGTGCAGAAGCGCTTTGAGGAACACCTCATGCGGATGCGAGAGCGCGCCGAGCAAGCAGAAGCAGGGGGCTCGGCTCTTGTGCATTTCCTCAAAGTCACTGAAAGTTATGCCCCTCACCTCTTTTACTGTTACCAGGTGGCAGCGATGCCCAGGACGAACAATGATCTCGAGCAGGCATTCGGCTACGTTCGTCGCAGCGAGCGTCGAGCAACCGGACGCAAAGGAACCATTCCTGGGCTGGTCGTGCGCGGACCGGTTTGCGTGACCGCAGCGCTTGCTACCCGTTTGCATTTGTTCACAGACAAAGAACTTGTTCCTCACGATCTGCTCGCCTGGCATCATCTGAGAAAACAGATAGCTTCTCGGCAGCAAGCCCGTCGTCAGCAGTTTCGCTTTCGCAAAGATCCTACCGCTTACCTGGCTGCTCTGGAGGGACGACTCTCTAAGATGAGTTTACGATCCTAGAAAAAAAGCAGAACAAGAAAGGCGTACCATTCTTTGGGTAGATGAAGCAGGAGTTTATTTGTTGCCAATAGCGGTGCGAACTTGGGCACCAAGGCGGCGGACTCCAATTTTACGAGTCAAATTGACACGCGATCATCTTTCAGCTATCAGCGGGATCACACTCGATGGCAAATTGTACATGCAAGTGCGCAAAAACTCTTATGATGCAGGGGCAGTGGTCGGGTTTCTGAAAGTACTCTTACAGAAACCGAGCCAGAAAGCCCCCGTTGCTTTAGCCGGGGGATGAATGGCTCTTCCTTGTTTTGGGGTGGATCGGGTCGGGCTGGTACGTTGGATCATCCCATGCGAGAAAGCTATCTACAGCACGTCGCACGAGTTCCGCTATTGCTACTCCCTCCTTTTCAGAACGTTGGTGAAGACGCTCCATTTGCTTCTCAGTGAGATATAAATTAGTTCGTTTCATCTTTTCCCCCATTTGACATACAGCACTTATTGATGTATACTATAGCAGAAAGAACAACGAAAGGCAAGGATGGCAATGCTGATCTACGAATACAAAGCGGATGGCACCAAAGCGCAATACGCAGCTATTGATGAAGCTATTCGCATTGTGCAATTCATTCGCAATACGTGTATTCGTCTGTGGATGGATGATCACGCAACCAAGAATGATTTGCAATGCCATTGCGCCGTTCTTGCTAAAAAGTTTCCCTTTGCTTCCTCTCTCAATTCTCAGGCACGTCAAGCCAGTGCGGATCGTGCCTGGTCTGCTATTGAGCGTTTCTATGATAACTGCAAACAGAAAAAAACAGGGAAAAAGGGCTATCCACGTTTCCAGAAAAATAACCGTTCCGTCGAGTATAAGCAAACTGGCTGGAAGCTAGAACCAGATGGGCGACATATCACGTTCACTGATGGCTGCGGGATTGGGCGTTTGCGTCTGGTTGGCACACGTGACATTG
Source organism: Ktedonobacter racemifer DSM 44963 (assembly GCF_000178855.1). Taxonomy (GTDB): domain Bacteria; phylum Chloroflexota; class Ktedonobacteria; order Ktedonobacterales; family Ktedonobacteraceae; genus Ktedonobacter; species Ktedonobacter racemifer. The sequence continues at coordinate 2,210,318 of NZ_ADVG01000003.1, forward strand.
AAACCTTCCCTCTCAAGCAGATTAAGCGAGTTCGTCTCATCCGTCGTGCTGATGGCTATTATGTCCAGTTTGCTGTGCAAGCAGAACGAAACATTGAGCACATTCCAACAGGGAAACGGGTTGGCATTGACGTTGGGTTGAAGGCGTTCTACACCGATTCTGAGGGGAGCACTGTTGAGAACCCCCGCCATTATCGTAAGGCTGAAAAACGTCTGAAACGCCTGCAACGTCGCCTCTCACGAAAACAGAAGAAGAGTAAGAATCGCAAGAAAGCCCGTCAAGTCGTGGCGTATGCGCATGTAAAAGTTCAAAGGCAGCGCGAAGATTTTGCCCGAAAGCAGGCAAACGCGCTCGTCTCGTCTCACGACCTGATTGCCTTTGAGGACTTGCATATTCGCAACATGGTCAAGAATCGACACTTGGCAAAGAGTATCCACGATGCTGGATGGGGTCAATTTCTGGCTTGGGTGAAGTATTATGCTGCTTTGCATGGTATCCCTGTGATCAGGGTATCCCCCCACTACACGAGTCAGAACTGTTCAGCCTGTGGCACGCTCGTCAAGAAAACGTTGAGCATACGCACACACGTTTGTACTGGCTGTGGTGTAGTGCTCGACAGGGACCACAATGCAGCGCTCAACATTTTGCAGAAAGCGCTCAGTACCGTAGGGCATACGGAAACTGATGCACCACTGAGTGCATGAAACGCTTCTGGACAGGAGGGCCACTACTGCCTCTCAGTCATGGGAGTCAGCAAGCCGCCTGGATGAAGGAAGAATCCCCCTGGATTTATCCGGGGGAGTGTCAAGTAAGATCTCCGGCCAGATCCTGATCATTTGGGATGGCTCTCCCATTCACCGAGCTGAGGAGATCAAAGCCTTTCTCCGCACCAAGATGGGCAAACGAGTCCATTTAGAGCAACTGCCAGGCTATGCTCCCGATCTCAACCCCGACGAGGGCGTTTGGCGTTATCTCAAACAGGTTGAAATGGGCAATCTCTGCTGTCGCGATCTTGACCATCTTACTCAGGAGCTGATTCGAGCCAGAGAGTGGCTTCGTCACAAGCGTCAGATCATTGAAGCCTGCTCTCGTCAATGTGGTTACTTGCTGTAGTTGCCTCTGGTCCAGATGGGGAGGGCGAGGTCAATTACAGGTCTGTGATCGAGGTGCTGAGAGCTCCCCGCGCTAAAGCCGCGGGGGTTCCAGGGGTTCGTTCCACGCTTCCAATCCTTCGCCCCGAAGGCGAAGCGCTGGCTCTAGTGGTAGTTCCCCTGAACTTTTGGGCAGACGCGCTCCGGCTCTGGTCAGACCAAAGCTTCGGGGCATGCTCTGCCCTTCTTTCGCGCGTTGTATGGTACGCTCGTGTGCTGCCCGCAGGCGCGCTTCCGCACCCTCCCAATACCCCTGGTATCGGGCACACGAGGGAATGGGGGCTGCTGGATCAAGGTAGGCGGCCAGAAAGGCGGAATAGAGGTCGCGTTGCACAGGCCCAATGCCACATTCGCACTGGTGCCAGCGCTGAGAAAGCGGCTTCTTGACCCGTCTGCCACAGCCGTGGCACCATTGGCTCAGCGCCGTCGTGCGTGTGGAGACCTCGACCAGGGTGCCGCCCGTGCTTGCAACGGTGCGTCTCAACAGTTCTACAAACATCCCTGGGGCTCGCAGTCCCACGCTCTTGCCAAACTGCTTCTGCCATGTCTTGTAGGAGATCTTTTCGATGACGATGGTATTGCCCAGCGCCATCACTTCATGGACCTTGCGGCCATGCAAGCTCTTGCGGTGCGCCGCCAGCTTGCGCTCTTTGGTCGCCTTGCGTCGTCGGGTGGCCTGATAGCGCTTGCTCTGCTTCCATCGCAGTTTCTTGTTGCCCTGCTTCTTGATGCGCCCCTTCTCGTCGTAGTGCTCCGGGTTGCCTGCCCGCCGCTGCCGATCCATCTGCCGCTGCAAGCGGCGGATGGCTCTGGCATCAGGCGCCAGTTCGGCGCAGAACACTTCCAGGCTCGCCTCCCCTTCCTGGGGAACGAGGGCCAGGCTCGAGGGTCCTAGATCCCCTCCGACGGTGCCCTTGCCGACCGTATGCTTGGGCTTGTGGTGGGGCTTGCCCTCCAGGGCGAGTTGCACAACGTAGCGATACCCCTCTTCATCGGCTCCGGTGGCTCTCTTGCTGCTGGCGGGGCGCTGGATGAGGCGAGCGTATTTGATGCGGTGCCTCAGGCCATAGGTGACCACCTCATCCTTCCAGTCGATGAGGGCAGGCAGCTGGTCTCCGTTCCAGAGGAGATACCCCGCGTTTCCGTCTTCGGGTGGCTGCAGGACAAAGCGGAGACCAGTATCGTTGCGCTTATTCTCGATGCTGGAGAAGCCGCGTCCTCGGCTCTTGAAGCGGACCCGTTTGGCTTTGCCCAGGCAAACGCGGTTGAGGGCACGATAGGCGCGTGTCGCCAGCGTTTGGGCCAGCACGGCCTCAACGTGCTCGGCAATCCAGCCGACGCGTAGCCCTTTCACAGCCTCGTGCAGGGCGGCTTCGGTGAAGCCGTGGGCCTTGCGCAAAGCTGAGAAGGCGGCCGCTCGCTCGGTCTTGTGGGTGCGAGGAAAGGTACGAGCCTCTTGCCAGGTGGGGTCAGCTCGCATGCGCCTCAACCGGTGTTGTCCTTCTGAGAGGAGAGCATTGTAGAGATGACGGGCGGCTTCCAGGTGGGCGCGCAGGCGGGCGGCTTGTCCGGCATCAACGACCAATGGCAGTTCGAGCAAAAACGTGGGGGTCGCCGGTCGCTTTTCTTGCTCTTCCTTCGGCTTCCCCTGCCCCTGGCATTTTTTCGGCATTCCTGCTCCTCGCTTGCACGCTCACCTACGGACTCTGCTGATACGCCTATTCTACCAGAGAGCTGGGGAGAACGCAAGTTCTAGAAGCGTGTTTTTTCCTGTTCTCTTCTCGTACACAGGAGTGGCGATTCATCCCCGGCATCAAATGACCGGGGCTTTCTCGCCATGTCTTCTGGTAAAAAGCATGAAGAGCGAGCAGATTTTAGGGCCAAGAGTGAGCAATCAGCGCGAAGCATGAGCAGTGGTAGTACTCCCGCCGAGTTAGCCAGCTCCTGGCCTTGCTCCCCCTATCGATATGTTGTAAATCAAGGACATCAATTGTAGAGGAGCATATGAGTGGTTGCTGTTAAAAAAGAAAAGCTGATGTGCTATACTGGCGTTGCATCTTCCAAGATGCAATGAAAAACAGAGGAGGAAACACGATTGATGGGGAACGCGAATATCACTCTTGCCATTATGACTGAGGGTTGGCAAAAATATCAGAGCGAATTAAGCAAAGCCCTTGCCCCGTTATCCCCTGAGCAGCTTGCGTTGCGTGCTGCGCCTCATCTGCGTTCAATCGGTGAGGTGGCGCGTCATATTATTGCAGCGCGCGCAGGTTGGTACCACGATGTTCTGCACGAGGGAGATGACGCTTTTGACGCGCTCTCCTATTGGAACTCACCTGGTTCTCCAATACGCTCCGCCAGTGAGATCGTAAACGGGTTGGCTCTCACCTGGCAGGTGATGCAGGAGGCACTGGCACGTTACACGCCCACCGATTTGCAAGCCGTCCTCGAGGCAGAACTGGAAGGCCAAAAATATGCGTACACGCGTGGCTGGGTTGTCTGGCATGTGATTGAACATGACCTGCATCACGGCGGCGAAATCAGCTACTCGCTAGGCATGCATGGCCTTCGGGCTCTGGACATCTAGCCTTCGAGGCATGCCTCCTGGTAAGACAGGCCAACAGGTGGCCTGTCCGTATGATCCTGATGGATTGCTCTGACAGGTCTATTTACAGAAAACGAGCCAGAAAGCCCCCGTGATTTATCCGGGGGATGAATGGCTCTTCCTTGTTTGGGGTGGATTGGGTGGAGTTGGCTGATAGGACGGATCGTACCACATAAGAAACGCATCCACGGCACGCCGTACTAATTCTGCAACTGGAACACCCTCTTTCTCCGCTTGCTCATGTAATTTTTCGTGTTGTCTTTCGTTCAGGTAAATATTGGTGCGTCTCATTTTCAACCTCTTGCATACATCAGAATTCCGATGTATAATTATAGCAGAGCATGAGGAAAGGAGCAAGAGGCGCAATGCTGATCTATGAATACAAGTTGGACGGCAATACGCAACAATACCCCGCCATTGATGAGGCTATTCGCATCGTCCAGTTTATTCGCAACAAGTGCTTGCGTTTGTGGATGGATGGACACGCCACGAAGAATGACCTGCAATGCTATTGTGCCATCCTTGCTAAAGAATTCCCCTTTGCTTCCTCCCTCAATTCCCAAGCACGTCAAGCCAGTGCTGATCGGGCATGGGCAGCCATAGCTCGCTTCTATGACAACTGCAAACAGAAGAAACCGGGCAAGAAAGGCTATCCTCGCTTTCAGCACGATAACCGCTCAGTAGAATACAAACAGACAGGATGGAAGCTTGATCCTGATGGGAGGCATATCACCTTCACTGATGGCTGCGGGATTGGTCGTCTGCGTCTGGTAGGGACGCGTGACATTGAAACCTTCCCTATGAAGCAGATCAAGCGTGTCCGTCTCATCCGTCGTGCCGATGGATACTATGCCCAGTTTGCGGTACAGGCAGAGCGCCAGATCGAGCATGTTCCTACTGGGAAACACGTTGGCATCGACGTTGGATTGAAAGCGTTCTCTACCGATTCTGAGGGCGCAATCGTTGAGAATCCCCGCCACTATCGCAAGGCAGAGAAGCGCCTCAAACGCTTGCAACGTCGTCTCTCCAAGAAACAGAAGAAGAGTCAGAATCGTAAGAAAGCTCGTCAAGCCGTCGCCAAAGCGCATTTGAACGTGCAAAGGCAGCGCGAAGATTTTGCCCGAAAACAGGCGAACGCGCTCGTCTCGTCTCACGACCTGATTGCCTTTGAAGACCTTCAGATCCGCAATATGGTACGTAATCGGCACCTCTCGAAAAGCATCAGCGATGCTGGATGGGGGCGATTCCTGACGTGGGTGAAGTATTATGCCGCTTTGCATGGTATCCCTGTGATAGCAGTCTCTCCACACTACACGAGTCAGAACTGCTCAGCCTGTGGCACGCTCGTCAAGAAGAGTCTGAGTGTACGAACGCACATTTGCACAGGTTGTGGTGTGGTGTTGGACAGGGATCACAACGCCGCCGTGAACATTTTGCAGAAAGCTCTCAGTACCGTCGGGCAGACGGGAACTGATGCACCACTGAGTGCATAAAACGCTTCTGGACAGGAGGGCCGCTACTGCCTCTCAGCAATGGGAGCCAGCAAGCCGCCTGGTTGAAGGAAGAATCCCCCGTGCTTTAGCTGGGGGAGTGTCAATTTCAGTGTACCCTGGAAGTAAGACAGAATCCATCCTCCTTTGAGTGCATCTGACCGAGAGAACAACCAGAAGCCCTCTGTTTGTGCAAGAAGCTAGCTCGCCTCTGGCCTAAGTGCGTTTAGTTTCTTATCACGAGGTCAGTAAATGATTCCCATGACTCAGAGTTCCATAGAAAGCAGAGGAAATGTATGGCAACATCATCCCTCCCAGACCATTTTCAAATACCACCTCTCCTAGAAACCAACCAAATCCGCTAAATGCGTATAGCACCTTGCGATAAAGAAAAAGGCAGTCGCGAACGCTGTCTGCACATTTGAGGATAGAGATGAACATAAGCCACGGTATTCGCCGTATCACGCAATTGTTCCTGGTCTTGTTTCTGGCTATGAGTGCAGGCCTGGTCTACTGGCAGGTCGCGGTCGCTGACCAGGTGACCTCTAACCCGCGCAATTTGCGTAGCTGTATGAGTACCAGCGTGCCACAGCGCGGACGCATTTTCGACCGCAACGGCGTCCTATTGGCCGACTCACAGCCGGACCCCAAGGCCTGTGGCGGCTATGTACGTCATTACTATGAGCCCTCGCTCGCTGGCTTGATTGGCTACTATCCCGGCCCATACTTCCTGTCAACGGGACTGGAAGCCAAATTTGACGACTATCTCTCCGGGCGCGTCGGCATGACGTCATTAGATAACCAGGTGAATAAGACGCTGCACCGCTCACCTTTGGGCGATGATATCTATCTCACGATAGATGTGCGTATCCAGCGCATCCTGGTCAAGAATTTCGCCCTGCATGCCCCCTTCGATGGCGTCAATTCGTTTCCCACTGATCGTGGCTCAGCTATGGTTATGGACCCGCACACAGGCGAAGTCCTGGCCATGTATAGCAGTCCAGGCTATGATCCCAACAAAATGGCCCAGACGCTTACCCATGCCGATCTCTCCTACTACAACCAGATGGCCAATGATCCAGAGCGGCCCCTGGTCTTCCGCCCCACCCAGGGCCAGTATGTGCCTGGTTCAACCTATAAGGCCACAACCCTGATGGCAGCCATTGATTCGGGAACGACCTCGCTGGACCGGGTCTATGAGCCAAAATTCACTCATGGTCCTGTTACTCTAGGTCAGCACCTGTTTACTCCAGCATTTAGCAATCTCGATCCTTTTACACGCAACTATAATGTCTCAACTGGCTATGGCTTTGCGCACTCGGACAATGTCCTCTTCGCCAAGATTGGCGATGATATGGGTGTTGATTCGTGGCTGGCATACAATAAGAAGTTCTTAGTGGGCGAAAAGATTCCCTTTGAATTGCCCGTTGCTGTCAGCCGGGTGACCCAGACCAATGGAACACTTGACGAGAATACCCTTGTGGACAACGCCTTTGGCCAGGGCGTCGATTTTGTGACCCCGTTCCAGATGGCGATGATCAATAATATTGCCGCCAATGATGGGCAGTTGATGCAGCCTACCGTCTTGAGCAAGGTTGCCACACGTGATAAGGCACCGGTCAAGACTTTTTCACCTCAAAACCTGGGCGATGCTCAACTTAAACAGCAGACAGCCATTGACACACGTAAAGCTATGTACGGCGTAGTACAGTGTGGCTCTGGCAACAATGATTTTGTGCATGGCGCCATGCTCTCGACTTCGCGCTGGGGCATTATTGGTAAGACTGGTACTGCTGAGATTGGACCTGGACAGCATGCTCATGGCTGGTTGATTACTCAGGCACCTTACAACTACCAACAAACTGATAAGATGCCTGCTCTGACAATTGTCGCGATGAAAGAGAATGGTGGTGAGGGTGCAGATGCCGTCGGTCCCGTGATTACCGCCACCTATAACGACATCTTTGACCAGGGTTTGGTGAAGGCGGATCAGCCACCTCCTCCTCCAGCAGGATACTGCTACACTAACCGTCTACTTCAGTAGAACGGCTGTGCAAGTCAAAAGACATCCAATACGACGCTTCGCCAAGGGTAAGGGGGTGTCGTATTGGCGAGAAGTCCTGAGTAGATACGTTTGCGGTCCTTTATCTGACTACCACTTGATTTACTCGCGCGTCAGAGTAAGGAGGCGCTGCACTGCCTGCTCATACGCGGCTGGCACCTCCACCATCGGCGTGTGGCCTGAGTCCAGCAGACGTAATTCAGCGTGCGGCAGGTGTTCTACCAGGAATTCGGCGTGAGCAATCGTTCGCGCCTGGTCATGTGTCCCATGCACGACGACGGTGGGCATCGTAAGCTTCGGCAGGTCACCCGCCAGGTCGACCATAGATTGGCTGGTGAGCACTTGCAGGGCCGCTTCACGCGATACACGACCAGCATAGGCGAGGAGACGTTGCATAAATGCCTGCTCCGGCTGGTAATAGAAGCTACGGCGCAAGAGACGCTGGTGAAACTCCGTCCCTCCGCCCGCCTCTATGGCCTTGATGATGCTCGTTATATCCCCATGCCCATGGGTATTGGCTCCGGTATCGATGAGCAGCAGACCGCTCACGAGCGAAGGTTCGGTGAGCGCAGCGACCAGTGCGATAGGGCCTCCGGTTGAATGTCCCGCGATCAGAGCCGGGCCAAGGTCCAGTTCACGAAGGAGCGCGGCGACACGCCTTCCAAGCGTTGGAATGTCCCACGGGCCGGGAGAGGTCATCCAGGATATAGGCAGGAGTTGCAGGTCTGGAAAGAGTGTTTCATCCAACAGGTCAAAGACTTCGGGCGAACAATAGGTCCCCGGTACGCAAAGCAAGACCTGGCATCCCGTGATGGGCTTACGGGTTAATTCAAGATGAGACGAGAACATAGTTCTTGTTCGCGTTGCTCCCATGTCAACATTGACGTAGCTCCTCATGAAGCGAGTAGCATCGCAGCAGCAGCAGCATGCTAATATTGAAAGATATAGATAAAGACGGCAATATTTAATCTGAATATCTCGATCAAATGCTTGCCAAGAAGGAGCCAAGTCAGATAGAGGTGGTTTTATTATGTAGAAATGTGATAGTAGTGCTAAGGAAAAGATAGGAAGTAAATTCCTTCTGGTATCGCATTGATGAGTATATGCATAATATTTCTTAAATTCAATATTGTCAAGAAGGAATAATTCCTGAAACTGTTCAGACTTGACCCAAGGAAGATTTCGTAGTGCCCACGGGTTGGGCACCGAGATAGAGAAAGTGCTGGAAAAGCCTCAGTCTTCAACTGCTCTCTTCTGTGAGAAGCCTCTTCCTGATCAGTTTAGACACCAGCCACCAGGGAAGGAACGCGAACAGCACAAACGCCACGAAGAAAACAAACAATCCTAGGAAAGGGTAACTTGGAGAATCGCTGAGCCAGAACTCCATTTGCCAGAATCCCATTCGGAAGAGCAACTGCTCGAGCCAATTCATTGCTAGTGGATGGAATACGTCAAACACTATCATGGCAACTAGCGCGATGATCCCTCCCACAAACGCGCCTGGGAGCGTGATTCCCATGATCAGATCCTGAATTTTTACATAATCGGAACGTGCCTGGGCGAGCCTGGCGGTTGTGTTGCAAGAAATAAACTGATCTGCTACAGTGGAGAGAAAAGAGCCAAAAAGGATCAGATATGACCGAGCAACACCCGTTCAAATGGCGTCACTTCCAGACCGACGTTATTCTCTTGTGCGTCAGGTGGTACTTGCGCTATTCGCTCAGCTACAGAGATCTCGAAGAAATCATGCTGGAACGGGGATTGCATGTCGATCATACCACGATTTATCGGTGGGTCCAGCAGTATGCTCCAGAACTGGAGAAACGCTGCCATCTCCATTTGAAGCCCACAACCGACTCGTGGCGCGTTGACGAGACGTACATCAAGATCAAGAAAGAGTGGATGTACCTGTATAGGGCGGTTGATTCAGAGGGAAACACGCTCGATTTTTGGCTGAGCTCAACCAGAGATGGGGAAGCCGCCAAGCACTTCTTTGTGAAAACCCTCTCCGCCTCTCATACGAGCTCGCCACGGGTCATCAACGTCGATAAAAATGCTGCCTATCCCAAAGCCTTCAATGACCTCAAAGCAGCTGGAATCATCTCTGAACGTTGTGAGTTGCGGCAAATCAAGTACCTCAATAACGTGATTGAGCAAGACCATCGGTTCATCAAACGGTTGACGAAACCAGGGATGGGCTTTTTCACCTTCGAGACCGCCTGGCGAACCTTACAAGGATACGAGATGATGAACAGGCTGAGGAAAGGGCAAGTACAAGGGGTGGCAAAAGGAGATGTCGGAGGGCAGGTCGCGTTGGTTGCCACGCTGTTTGGAGTGGCCGTGTAAGAACGATTGTGATGAACAATCACGTCCAGTTTCTTCCTTTGCGATTTCTTGCAACACAACCCCAGGTAGATCGCCGAATTGTTCGGCTTTCCCTCACATCCGAAGGGCGTGAGATCGTTCATCAGCTTGACCCTGTGGTGATCGCTTTTAATGAACGTTCCCTCCATGGCTTCTCGCCGGAGCAACAACAGACCCTTCAGGAACAGTTGCGTCAGATTGTGTCTAATGTGGTTCTTGAAACTGGGTCTGGCCCCGACGATCTGGTTCAGCCGCAACACGAGAAAAACTAAAGAGAGTCAAGCAAGAGAGGTAGAGGAAGCTTCATCCCGCTCAGCCTTTGTTGAAGTAAATGTACTCAAATTCTCATAGAGAAGGAGACAAAGAGACGACAACCTTGGTCGAAACCATGTCCCTCAAAGAGAGAATGATCGAAACGATCGCAACGTATGTTCAGCAATATGTCGATGCGCACTGGCAGGAGGTCGTGGAACAACATCGATCAGCCTTGGAGGCGATTTTTGCTCGAGCAGCCGAGCAGGTCTATGCGAGATATAGCCAGGAACTGTTCCAACCACTGTCTGCTGAACTCAAACAAGCGGGCCTGACCTGTGATCCAGGCTTTCCAGGAACGATCCCATTCTCACGAGAGCAATGGGGGCCGCAGGAAGAGCGAGAACGTCGCTTCTGGTGCGTGCTGTGCCAGGAAAATGAAGACATTCTGGGCACACTGCTCATCTGCTACTTCCACGACCATACCCAGTTTCGCATTCCTCGTTCGCCACTCATGCTGGCAAGCGAGCAAACCAATCATATCGTCATTGCACTGATGGTTGAGTGATCCACATTTCCAGATTTGCAAGCATCATAAACTGAAAAAAGCAATCAGCCTTGCTAAACACACCATATCCTTATCAGCGACAAGCGCTGGAAGAGATACTGTTCATCCTCGAAGCTCTCTGCACATCTGCGGGGAACACGCGAGCAGAACGACAAGAAAGAAGAGAGCATCTCATGGCAAAAACCTATAACTCCTCATTTACTTTTCGTCTGGGGCTCTTCATCACAAGGACCATGCTGCGTGTAGGCATGAGCATGGGCGGTATGACCCTGCTCACTGTACGCGGTCGCAAAAGCGGCCAGCTTCGTACCACGCCAGTGACCATCGTGAAACAGAACGGACAGCGATGGATCACTGCCCCGTTCGGTGCCGTCAATTGGGTGCGCAACCTACGGGCGGCAGGGGTAGCCACGCTGAGGGTTGGTCGTCACACAGAAACGGTTTCTGCGACCGAGTTATCCACCAAGGAAGCCGCACTCGTTCTGAAAGAACATCTTGACAGCTTTCCCTCTTTTATTCGACAGTATTACAACGTCACCCCAGCTTCTTCACTGGAGGAGTTTGAGGTGGAAGCGCCGCGTCACCCCGTTTTTCTCGTCAAAAGTCTATCCGAGTGGCAAGGCGCGGAGAGAAATGCTCCTGAAGGAAAGGCTCTGTTTTCATGAGCAATACTAGCACAACGAACACGATCAGATCGAACTGAGTAGGAGCGGAGGTAGCGTGGCTCCCATACACATGCGGCCTGCCGGTTTTACCGAGCGCGCCTCTCTACCAGATCGTGCACCTGCACGCCAATTCAGGCTCCGCGATACTCTTACGTCTTGAAAAGAAGCCTGGAATCGGCCCTTGCGAAAGGGAGACGAGAACGTCTCCCTGAACGAATCAATGGTTTGCCGTTTGTACATCTCTGAGTGCTTTGCGGCAAACCTTTTTGAGACAAAGAACACGTACAGTCCTCTTCCTCATCTCGCACGAGCGGCTTGTGAGTAATGAGGCTTGTCCATGGTAATTCCTTTAGCAAAGAGGCGATGGCAAGAAAACATAGTCGTCCTGAAGCAACACAACAATGCCTGCTTGTACCCCTGCATGAGCAGTGCTGGGAGTGCGGAAAGCGGTTGTGGGTAGCATCCTCTGCTGTTCGCACGGTGACCACCCTCGACCGTTTGTGCCAACTCACGCTCAAAATTCGCCGCTGTCAAAATCCATCCTGTGGATGGTATCATCGATCCTACCGTCCAGAGGAGGAAGGGCACTGGGCCTTGCCTCATGGGGAGTTCGGCCTCGATGTGATCGCGCTGATTGGCGCGCTTCGCTACACGCATCACCGCAGCGTTCCAGAAATCCACCGAGAGTTGCTCGCACGCAGTGTACTGATATCTGAACGCACTGTGACGAATTTGCTCGCACGCTATGAAGAGTTAGTGACACTCCATCTGACAGACCAGGCGCGCTTGCGTCAACGTCTCTTGCCCCAAGGCTTCGTGATTTTGGCTCTGGATGGGTTACAACCAGATGTGGGGCACGAAGTGCTGTGGGTTCTCCGCGATTGTCCCTCTGGTGAAGTGTTGTTGGCTCGTAGTTTACTCAGTGCCAGTGAAGCCGATCTCGCAGCGCTGCTGCGCGAGGTACAAGCTTCCCTCCCGGTACCCATTCGCGGCGTTGTGACGGATGGTCAACACTCCATTCGTAACGCTGTTCAGACGGTTCTGCCGGATATCCCACATCAGTTATGTCATTTCCACTACTTGCGCGAGGCGGCCAAACCTGTCTATGAGGCCGATCGTCATGCGAAAAAGGAATTGAAGAAGCAGCTTCGTGGCATTCGCCCTATTGAACGAGGTCTGGAAAAACGAACAGACACCGAGGCGCAAGCTATTCGAGGCTATTGTCTCGCGGTGCGAAGTGCACTCACTGACGATGGACGACCACCGCTCTCCGCTTCGGGTCTCAAATTACAGGAACGCATGACCGCTCTTCTCGCCTCACTCACAAGCGTGGTTGAAAAAAGGGGGCGCTTGCCACGTGAGTTAGAACGTTTGCAGTCGATGCTGACTAAAGGATTAATGGCAACAAGATCCCTGTGGTCAGATGTCCAAACCGGCTATCATTGGGTGTATCGAGCCGCGCATATCCTCTCGAATGATGAAAAACTGAAGGGAGCACAGGTTCGGCAACGCTATGAGGAGCTTCTTGACTCCATGGCGGACGTTTCAACTTCCTCTGAGGCGCTCGCTACGATGCTGACCACCTTTCGTAAAGTCACCGCCAGTTATTGGCCCGGATTGTTTCACCCAAAACGCCGCAGGATGCCCCTGCCCTTTCAGGCATGGGGAGGAATGCGGCGTTCCTTTGTCGGTGGCTTGGGTGGAATACGCCGTAGACATTCTCTCATCTGCTCATGTATTGTTGACAGTCAGATGAAAACTATGGTATAATTTAGCGTATGCAAACGGTAGTAACAGCGAAACTCAAATTGAATACAACGCCCGAGCAATTCAAGGCATTACGTACAACGCAACTGGCGTATCGGGATTCTCTCAACTATGTGAGCCAGTACGCCTTTGCGCATGGCAAGATGAGCAATGCTGTTCGTTTGCAAGATGCCACCTACGAAGAGATCCGCCTCCGTTTTCATCTGCCTTCGCAAATGGCCTGTTCTGTTCCTCGCCAAGTTGGAGCCTCGTATAAAACCCTCTGGACAAAGGTCAAGAACAATGCTGTTCATCGTAAGGAAGGGAAGACCAAGAAACGCTACAAAGGGCTTGATAAGGCTCCCTAGTTCATCTCCCCCACGTTGACCTATCAGTACAAGAAAGACTACACCTTCAAGAAAGAGCAGCAGGTGAGCATCCTGACCCTTGAGGGACGTGTTATCGTGCCCTATACTGGCTACAATAAGCATGTGGCATTGATCCAGCGTGGAGCGGAGATTGGTGCATCTAAACTCTGGTATGACAAGCCCAAGAAACAATTTTACCTCCTTGTCTCTCTTGAAATTGAGACGGCTGATCCTACACCTGAAACACACAAGCAAGTCGTTGGCGTGGATGTGGGGATGCGATACCTTGCCGTCACGGCGACGATGCAAGGGGATTGCACCTTCCATTCAGGCAAACAGATTGTCCCCAAGGCAAACCACTACGCACGACTGAGAAAACGTCTGCAAAAGAAAGGCACTCGTTCAGCGACAAGAAGGCTCGTTGCCATCAGTGGACGAGAGAGACGGTTGAAGCAGAATACCAATCATGTCGTGAGTAAGCGGATTGTCCAACAGCACCCTCAAAGCTTGATTGGACTGGAGCATCTGACAGACATTCGAGAGCGTACCAAACGACGCAAAGGCAAAAATGCAAAACAGCGAAAAGCCAATCGTACCTTCTCCAAATGGTCCTTCGCTGAGTTGCATAGCATGATTGCCTATAAAGCGCTCTTACATCGAAGTATGGCGATCAAGGTCGATGCCAACTACACCTCGCAAGCGTGCCCCAAATGTGGGCACACCTGCAAAGAGAATAGACCCAACAAAGGATTGCTCTTCGTCTGTCAGAATTGTCAGTACACGCTCCATGCCGATCTGGTTGGTGCAAGAAACATTGCGATGCGAACGCTTCTTATCCGGCAAGACTGGAGAGGAACGGGCCTCTTGTCAGTACGCGCCTTCTGTGTCGGACGATGAAGCCAAAGCCGCACGCCTGAAAAGGTATGCTGAATTGCGGTGGAGTTCAGACACAACTCCAAGCCCTCGGCTTTAGCCGTAGGGTACTGACTGTTACGATGTGCCTGATCTTCCTCGCACCAACAATGACCTGGAGCACTATTTTGGTTCGGCCCGGCACTCTGAGCGACGAGCAACTGGGCGAAAGAGTGCTTCTCCTGGTCTGGTTGCACGCGGACCTGTTCGTGTCATCGCTCTGGTTGCTTCCTGCCACCATCACTTCACCAGCGATGACCTTCATCTCACAGATATCTCTCGCTGGCATACCCTGCGCAATGAACTGGACTATCGCCAGATGATACAGCGTGATCGCACTCGCTTTCGCAAATCTCCTGAAGCGTATTTAGCTGCCCTTGAAGAAATGCTCCTCACTGAAAGATTGCCGACATAGAAAAAAATGCTGTTGGAAACGCTGGAAGATAGCTTGTCAGGCTCAGCTAAAATAGGATACGATAGCAGAGAGTCCGCAAGCAGACGTACGGCAAACAACACAGATAGAACAACTCAGACGAAAGGGCCCATGAGTACCATATCCACCAATACGCTTTACCTGGTTCGACATGGCGAAAATCTCGCAAACATTACCAAAGAATTTTCCTATAAACTCGTTGACTATTCCTTAACACCGAAAGGCGTCCTGCAGGCCGAGCAGACCTCAATCTTTCTCAAGGATCTACCACTTGACGCCATCTATGCCTCGCCCCTGAAACGCGCTGCCGAAACCGGGGAGATTATCGCCAGACCACATCATCTCCCGGTAGAGATCGTCGAAGATTTTCGCGAAATCAACGTCGGAGATCTGGAAAAAATGGCACCCACGCTCGAAAACTGGAATCGCTATGGTCAGATCTACACAGCCTGGGCCAACGGCCACCCGGAAGAACGTTTTCCCGGTGGCGAAAATTTTCTGGAATTGATTGAACGTTCACGCCGGGGATTGCTGACAGCCATACACGAACGCTCGAATCAACGGATTCTTATTGCTGCACACGGTGGCATTTTCATAAAGCTAGTCAATTACTTCTGCCGGGAAGCAAACGCACAACCTGACTACAGGCTAATGCATAATTGCTCAATCACTGAGATTGAACTGACGAACAACAACGGTGAAATGCATGGCGAACTACGCGCCTGGGCCAGTATCAGCCACCTCTCCGGGGAAGCTGCCGATGTGATTGAGCTTCCCCCGATTTGATAGAGTCCCCAAAGCTGAGATATACTACCGCTGGTTTGTTGACTTCGGATTTCGCTGTACTTTAATTAAGCTCACCAAAGAGTGACGAACTGAGCTTCTCTTGCGGAGGCATGTTCATTTGCGATGAGACGTGATTTCCGGAGTCGACAAACCAGCGGTCATTCCCATGAAACGAATTGACCTCTCAGGCTGTCTCAGAGCTTAGAGTGTGTTTTGTCCGCGTCAATCTAGTGACCCCTGTAACAGCGTACCCTCCCGGAAGCACGCCTCCCACTAAGAAGCTAAAACCTGATTTGAATTTTAAAAATCAATAATCCAAAGAAGAGCGGGAAAGAGATATTTCCTACTTAGTAAATAGCGTGAATGTTCGACGATTTTTAAGGTGAAACGTAGGAAATCGGCGCCAACACTACAGTCGCACTTGTTAACTCAGCAATAAGAACCAGAAAAGTATAAGAAAAGCAACATCATTATCTTCTTCCAGATGTGGCAATCTGTAGGTGTGAAACCTGAAATCAGATAGCGACATCTAAAAGGAGAAGAAGATGAAGCGAAACAAGCATGCCACCTTCACCGGAACCAAGACGACCCCTGCCGATGTCTGTCGCTGGGTCCAACCCCTTTTTCGTCTGCATGAGCGCCTCGCCCAGCGCTTTGCCCGACCAGAGCCACATCGCCGGGTACTGGCCTACCTGCAAGGGATTTTGAGCGAAATATCCCGCAAAAATGGCTGGCAATTAGCTGAACACGCCGGAGAAGCTCGTCCTGATGGCATGCAACGCCTGCTCTCGCAAGCCGTTTGGGACACCGATGGCGTACGTGATGATTTGCGTACGTATGTGCTTGAAAAACTGGGCTTGCAATCGCCTATCCTGGTCATCGACGAAAGCTGCTTTCCCAAGCGAGGCGAAAAATCAGCTGGCGTTGGCTTGCAGTATTGCGGAACCACGGGCCGAGTCGAGAATTGCCAGGTCGGAGTTTTTCTCTCATATGTGACGGCCAAAGGGCATACCCTGATTGATCGCGAACTGTATTTGCCCTTGGACTGGTGCGAGGATCGCGATCGGTGTCGAGCCGCAGGCATCCCAGCATCGGTTCGTTTCCAGACAAAGCCAGAGTTGGCCCAGCGCATGATCGAACGCATCTGGCAAGCTCAGATCCCCATTTCCTGGGTCGTAGCTGATACGGTTTACGGGGGCAATCTGGACCTGCGAACCTGGTTGGAAATGCGTGCGTATCCTTACGTGATGGCTGTGGCTTGCAATGAACCAGTCGGATTCCAGACACCGACTGGACGCAGACGCGAAGAGGCCGCATTGGTCGAAGCGTTCGTCCTTCACGATGGGAACTGGCAGCGCCTGTCAATGAGCGAAGGCAGCAAAGGCCCCAGGCTCTTCGACTGGGCCATCGTCCCCATGCTGCGCCAGTGGGAGGATGATGGAAGACATTGGTTGCTCATTCGTCGTAGCCTCGCTGATCCATCTGAGAAAGCGTACTACTTTGTCTTTGCTCCGCAAGGAACCACCCTGCCAGCAATGGTCAAGGCCATTGGTGCCAGATGGCGTGTTGAGGAAAATTTTGAGATTGGCAAAGATCTCGGCATGGATCACTACGAAGTACGGAGCTTCATCGGTTGGTACCGGCACATTACGCTCGTGCTGTTGGCTCTTGCTTATCTTGCAGGAATTTGTGCAACAGAGCGTTTCCCCACTGATCATCCTACGACTTCTGAGTCTGCTACCCAACCCTGCGTACTTCCCTTGACCATTCCTGAAGTGCGCCATTTGCTCGCACGGCTCATCTGGCCTTTGTCTTCGTCCACACGCCGGGTGCTTGCCTGGTCGTGGTGGCGTCGTTGCCACCAAAGCACGGCGAGCTCTTACCACATCAAACGTCGTCTCAAGGCTGGCTAATCCTGGCTGATTCCCACTTTCTTGGCTTTGCCCTGGCGCGTGTCATTTCCTAGACACGCGCAGAAATTTCCTGGAAGTGCTGGAGTTCCTGGAAATTTGTGCGCATGTTGTCTCCCATCGTATCTTTCCTTGCGCATGAGTTCTGAATATGACTCTTCTTCCTGTCACAGACGGTGCTCGTCTGCTTGGCATTCATCCCAAGACGCTCCACCACTGGCTCAAAGAGGCCCATGTGCCCTTGTCCACCCACCCGACGGATGCACGGATGAAATGTGTGATGGAGGAACACCTGCAACAGGTAGCCAGTCTGCATGGCCGCCCACTCCAGGCATCTCGGCCGTTGGATGTAGCCTCTCCTCTTCTCGTCCCTTCTCAAGTGCAAGCCCTCTCAGCGCCTGAAAATGAAAGGGAACCGGCCTCCACCGCCTGCTCGTTGCTCCCCTCCCACATGCAGGAAGCGGACCAGATCCAAAGGCTGGCTTCCCTGGAAACCAAGGTGGTGACTCTTCAGGAGCAGATTGCCCAGCTCACGCTGGCGCTGCTCCAGGAGCGGGAGCGATCGGTCGAGCATCGTCTCACCGCCCTAGAATCCTTCCTGCAACCACTGGTGGGAACGCAGCTCTCCGCACTGTCGATTCCTGGGGTTGAGCAAGAACCTCCTGGTCCACGGCCTGTACCGAGACCTCTGCATCCCGTTGAACAACTCGCTCGCTCTCGCATGCCTCCCCTGATCGAATACAGCGCGCCGGGTACCTACGTGATCATCAGTTCGCAAGAAGGCGAGGTGCATCTGGAACCCAATTCGCGCGCGTGGTTTGACTGGTTGGCGACCCTTTCCTCCTTCCGTTTCGTTGGGCCTATGGGGCGCTTTACGGGGCATCGAGGATACAAGGATGGTCAACAGACGCGCTATTGGTCGGCTTCTCGTTGTGTCCGCCGTCATACCTACAAGCAGTATCTTGGCATGACGGAGAGCTTGACCATTGCCAACTTGGAGCGCACAGCTGCCAGGCTCCAATCTGACATCGAAGCGCGCTAGATTGTCGCGCTCTTTGCTGTCAATGATCTCCTCTGGTTCCCAACAAGTGCGACTGTAGTGGCCAATCATAGGAATCGACCAGGAAGACGCTGGAGAAACCGCTTCCCATCTGGGGGATCAGCGTGGAATATTGTAAATACATCGCTCGCGATCTCGCCTGCCGCGTCCAAGGCGCTGGTGGTAATGACCCGAAACCTGAGCACTTGACCCCAATTATTATAAGCAGCTGACCGGGAATACGAAGTGCCAGCTCGTTTGTTTCTCGAATATATCAGGTCATTTCACTCGACCTACTTTCTTTCTCTCAGAGCAGGTACGCATCTTCGTTACCAGGGATTGGGACACGTGAAAAGGGGATTTACCGTACTATGTCGAAGATAAAGCAGACGAGGCGTGTCACTCCTCCGTCAGGTGACACGCTGATCGAGACCATTCCCCAGTTGGTTTGGACAGCACGACCCGACGGCCTACACGACTACACAAACAGGCGCTGGCTGAACTACACGGGGTTGACTTTTGAGCAGGTACGCCACGACAAATGGGCGCAGCTCCAGTTCATCCATCCCGATGATCGTGAAGGCACCCAAGCGCTCGTACAGCATGCCCTGGACACGGGAGAAACGTATGAGCACGAAGATCGTCTCAGAAATAGCCAGACCGGGGAGTATCGCTGGTTTTTAGTCCGCGTCGAGCCTTCGCGCAATGAAGCAGGCCAGATCGTCAAGTGGGTTGGCACCGGCACCGATATCGACGAGCAGAAGCGGATCGAGGCAGCCTTGCGCCCGGGTCAGGAACGCGCAGACGCCTTGATGAAGTCCAAGATCATCGGGATCTTTGTCAGCGAGGGGGACCAGATTATGGATGCGAACGACACCTTTCTGCGCATGACCGGCTATACCCGCGAAGACCTCCGCGCGGGGCGCCTGAACTGGTTGCAGATGGCCCCTCTAGAATATCTGGCTCGAACCCAGCAAGCTCATCAGGAACTGGCCACTCAGCACTCACTGACGCCCTATGAGAAAGAGTACCTTTGTCAGGACGGCAGTCGCCTTCCAGTGCTCGTATGCGGGGTCCTCTTGCAGGATCATCCCCTACAGGTGATCAACTTTGTGCTCGATAACTCGGCGCGCAAAGAACTGGAGCAACGCAAGGATGACTTTATCAGTATGGCCAGCCATGAACTCAAGACCCCACTCACGGCGGTCAAGATACAAACCCAACTAGTGCGCAAACGCCTCGAAAAGCATGCCCAGCACGAGGCAGCCACCGCGCTTTCCCGGGTGGAGGGACCTGTCAAGCAACTGGAACGCCTGATCGCAGAGTTACTGGATGTCTCCAAGATCCAGGCAGGGAGATTGGAGTACATCCGGGAGCGGGTGGATCTCGACGAGCTGGTGCGGGGGGTCATCGACACCCTGCAGCACACGAGTCCCAGCCATACCATTCTGGTCCGTGGAAGTGTGCAGACCAGCCTGATCGGGGATCGAGACTGGCTCAGACAGGTGTTCACCAACCTGCTCAGCAATGCCATCAAGTATGCTCCCGATGCAAAGACCGTCGAGGTGGAACTCTCCGCCTCTGACGAGGTGGTCACGATCCAGGTGACCGATCATGGCCTGGGCATCCCGCGCGAGCAGCGCGACAAGATTTTTGAGCGCTTCTATCGGGCTGCTGATCTCAGGCAGAGTGCGATCCCTGGTTTGGGCATGGGACTCTACATTGTGGCCGAGATCGTCAAGGGCCATGGAGGAACCATCACGGTGGACAGCGAGGTCGGAAAAGGCTCGACCTTTACGGTCACCTTTCCCACGAAGAGGGATGCCTGAGCGTGGAAAGGACGCCACGCACGTCCTTTGAGGAAGTTCGGGCGGCGAGATCCGTGTGTGGGCACGGGATGGTGCTACGCCATCACGGACTCGCTTCCTGCGGACGCCCTCGCGCGTTTCGTGCCGCCAGAGAGAACATTCCCCTATGGCGCGGGAGACCTCTCCGTTCGGCAAGCTGTCTGAAGCATAAGCTTCTGGGACGGGAGCGACCCACAGAGAGAGGCAGCGTTTGCCCGCACCATAGGGAGATTTCCAGATGGGAATGCCTCGCGCAGACTGGGCGTTCGCTCGGTTTATTGACAACATTCCACTCTGATACCCCAAATGGGGAGCGGTTTCTTCAGCGTCTTCCTGGTCGATTCCTATGATTGGCGCCGATTTCCTACATTTCACCTTAAAAATCGTCGAACATTCACGCTATTTACTACTACTCTTCGCTGCTTCTGGCAAAGGATGAACCACACTCAAAAAGCTTTTTTAGGTCCTACTAAACTGGAAAAGAAGAACTGAAAATATTCTTTCATAGCAAAGAAGACAGATAAATCCTTGTGTAAATTTGCACGCTTCATGGGAGAAAATTTGCACATTGCGTGGGATTTCCCGCGCGACGTTGTATTGTTATGGAAAAGAGACCAAACTTCCTACAGACCAAGCTTCCCACGGAATGAGCGAAATTCCTCCCATGAAGCGTGCAAATTTACAACTTGGTTGCCGCGGCTACCGGAAAGGATCAAGACAGTGAAAAAGTACATACTCTTCGATCATGATGGTGTTCTGGTGGATACCGAATTCTGGTATTACAAAGCTGGAGAACGCGCCCTGGCGGACATTGGTTTGACTTTGGACAAGGATCAATACCTCCGGGACATGAACCAGGGATTGGGCACTTGGGCCCAAGCCAGGGCGGCAGGTATTGATGAACAGACCATCAGCAGGCAGCGTGAGGTTCGTAATGATTATTATCAGGAATATCTTAGAACAGAAGCCATTGAGATTGAAGGCGTCGTTGAAACTCTTGCTGAACTGTCAAAATACGTCCGCATGGCCATCGTGACGACTGCAAAACGTGTGGATTTTGAAATTATCCATGAAAAGCGCCAAGTTAGACAATTCATGGATTTCGTCCTTGTTCGCGAAGACTACAAGCTCACCAAGCCGCACCCGGAACCATACCTGACCGGCTTAAAGCGCCTCGGAGCCACCAAAGAAGAGACACTGGTTGTAGAGGATTCATCCAGAGGGCTGAACTCAGCCGTGGCGGCCGGTATTGACTGTGTCATTGTCTATAACGACTTTACAAAAGCACATGACTTTTCACAGGCTAGCTATCGAATCGAAACTCTGATTGAATTGAAGGATATCATCCTTAATGTAACCTGAAGGAGCATTTACCAGTGTGTCCCATACTCCTTTGAAAAGCGAATGAGCATGGCTATCTCGGCCGCGAAACGTTCGTATAGGTAGATCCATATGCATTGTGGCGGTAGATTGTCATAAGAGGACCTGTCGTTTGACTCATAAACTCGCCAAAACGGGGAGATATCCGTCAAAAGCAGAAAAGGGCGAGGATATGGAACTCCATCAGGTTTGGTGAATAGTGCTTGCTTAGTAGAACTCTTCTCAGGTGATAGAGCTGAACTCGCTAGGATGGGGGAGGATGCTTTGTGTAGATGGCTGAAAAGCTAGACGTGTGTCTTCTTTTTTTATTTCCATCAAAGAGGTATAGCTGCTTCCTGCAGCTATACCTCAAAGGAACAGGGGCTACACCTGTGTTTACCACGAAAGGGTATGGACCACCATACGATTGAGATGAAACCAATGACCACGTGTGTGAACGAACGCAACATTTTGCTCCCCAGCTTTTGAGGGTCCCGACATTACCAAAATTTGGTATTCTATTATTTATAGAATACTTGCCTCCAAAAAAAGCGCTTTCTTGATCTGTGTCTCTCCATTGCACTGGATATGGCCTCTGAAGAAGCCGTATCCAGTGCAATGTCGCGTGTGTTAAGAACACTTGCGTTGTTCTTGCTGGAGAAGTGCTCTCATTTCTTCTTCGGAAAGACAATCAGCTGGGCGTTCATTGGCTGGCCATGGCTCTTGTCGCGCATCACCAATGGTTGCTTCGGTGACCAGGCGCCGGGTAAACCCAAATGGGAAGCGGAATGTGGGATCATCAATGACCCATAGGTGATAGTGGTTGCTTGTGTCCACTTCCCGTGAGCGTGCGGGAAACAGCTCAACACCTTCACATTCAGGCCCGACGAGTTCATCCTTAATGCGCATTTTATCTCTATAGGTGTAAATATTGAAATTCCGTGAGGGAATTTCGACAATTATCTGAGGTAATCTTTCATCAAGAAAAAACGCTTCACAGGCCCTTCGGACTCTTTTTCCCACGTAGAGATTACCTCAGAGAGTTCCCAAAAGAGTACCTCATCGAATCCCAATATTTACATGCTCTATAAAAAGCAGGACAACAACACCTATCTCTGCAGGATTGATTCAACCATCCCGCTCGCTGACTACAGAAAGCGCAAATCCTACTATGGCCGCGACATGAAAGTACACGTCCCTGATGGGAACTATCAGCACTTCATACTCCCTCCCTCAGAGTCTGCCCAGGTTGACGTATACGACGGCTCTTACGCAGGTTCGCTGATTTTTGAGAACAGATGAGATACAAGGCAAAAGAACGGGCCTTCTGTTGCGTACGTCTTTGCTCATCTTGTTTTTCTGCTAGAGAGCAAGCAGAGAAGGTATCCACGTGAGGAGAGAAACTAGGAGGAAGCTGGTGAGGGAAGGAAGCGGTGAATGAGTTGCTCAAGCTGATATATATGAAATGGTTTAGAGATGAGAGCGTCTACAGGCAAAGATAACTCAGGCCATATGTTGGCTGCGGTGAGTAGTACCATGTGCGGCGGCGCGATTCCCCTTGCGCTTGCTTCCTCACGTAACCCTTGCACCACACCAATCCCCCCCATAATGGGCATCATCACGTCCGTGAGCACAAGCGCTGGCCAGTGCTCACGGGCGAGGTCGAGCGCTTGTTGTCCATTAAAGGCGACCAATGGCTGGTACCCAAGGCTCTCGACCACCAGCGTCAGGATTTCGGTAATCGGGATGTCATCGTCAACGATCAAGACGATGGGTGGTTCGTATATTTCCTCATGCAAGTGTTACATCCTGCTTTCTTAGTGTTGCTCTTGCTCTGAAGGGGAACTCCTCTGTGGGGGGGGCTCCCTCCGTTGGATTGCTGCTTGCTGCTCTGCTAATTTGATCAAGATGTCCTGTTCACGCTCATTGGGTGTCAGCACACGCACCCCCTCGGGCGTCGTAATCAGAAAATCACGGAGCGTTTCATCGTGGGCGGAAAAGCGCATCTTCGGAACGAAGAGGATGCGATGGAGTTTCCCTTGATAGATGAGGTGCTGCATAGACACCACATTTTCTGCAAGCACCGTCAGTTCATTCACGGAGAAATCCGGTTGCGTGATGATGCCTTGCGTTGGCTCTTTGATGGCAAGCAGCGTCACACCCCGTTCACGTAAGAGACTCAGGAATGCCGCGAGATAATCGGGAACACGTTCGGCTCCACTGCTCCTTTGGATGGCTCGCTCCCATTCAGCAAGGCTATCAATGACCAGACGCCGTGCACCTATTTGCTCTAATGCCGCAAGCACCTCTGTGGCAACATGATCGGGGTCCAATTCAACCGGATCCCAGTGGTGGACGGTCAATCCCCTCCTCGCAGACAAAGCGTGCTGTAATTGTTGGCTCCACGCAAAGTCCTCCGATTTTTGAACCAACTGATCTGCTGTCTCTCGAAAGCCGAGATACACTCCCGGCTCTCCCTCTGCTACGCCAGCAAGGAGAAATTGGAGCGCGAGAAGTGTCTTGCCCGTTCCGGGACTCCCAATCAGGACCGTCCCTGTTTGCCGGGTCAAGCCACCGCCAAGCAAGGTATCAAGTTCGGGCAATTCAAAGGTCGCTCGTTTCGCTGGCGTTGCTGAGAGCGTTTTCTTATTCCAGCCCACCTTGAACGGGTGCCTGAGGCGGGTTTCCAATCGAGGGAAAACGTGTACCCCTATCTCGTTGATCGCCAAACCGTGGAGGCCTGGTAATGCCGCTTTCCCTCGTACTTTGAGCACCTCAAGCGCCCGATGAGTGCGCACGCCGAGCAATGTATTGTAGAGCCCGATGAGCACATCCGCAGTGGTCATCTCTGGAAAGAGCGTTGTATCGCGGGGATCTGCCTCCGCTGTGACGAGTGAGGTTGTGCCCAACATACTCAATTGTGTTCCAAGATCGTAGAGGAGGCGGCGGGCGGCAACAAAATCGGTGTCCTGGCCACGTAACCCTTGAAAGCCATCAAGCACCACGACACTCGCCTTCATACGATGCACTTCTGCCACAATCGCCTTCCCCGTTATGGGACCTTCCGGTGGGAAAAATTGCTGCAAGCTGAACACTTGTACAGTGCGACCAACGAGGTTTGGCGCAAAGAAGCTATAGGAACGCAGATGTTCTAAGAGCTTTGTCGTTGGTTCAGACAGTGCTGTCAAAAAGAGAACTTTCTCTCCACGCTGAGCTGCGGCGAACGCGATCTGACTGGCAAGCGTGGTTTTCCCACTCCCAGGCGGTCCAAGAATAACCGTTAATGCTCCTTTTGGAAGCCCTCCACCTAACACCAGATCCAAATGAGGGATCCCTGTCGGCTCAAGTGGTGATGGAGGAGGAACCATCGGGACCGATGTGGCATCGGAGGGGAACGAATCCATCATGCTCTCTTTCTCACTCGACAAATGTAGATACTATAGTATGTCACATGGTTTCTCATTTGACGAGAGGACAGTTGCTTGCATCACGTCCATGCGATATGATTGACGTCCTTGAAGCGTGTCGCATGGGAGAAAAATGCATCAGGTGGTCTCTACCTCTTTTCTGATTAACTCATGTGCGCCATAGTCCACTCGGCCTCATTTTACCAACGTAGTGGCTCATACGCACTCTTTCAACAGACCACTTTTCGTATCAGCGAGGTTGCGTAAGATCCTTCAATCTGGGTGCTCATAAGGCCGCCAATCTCTGTGTAGGAGTTCTCTATCGATAGAAAGTAGAGTGCACATCTGGCTCGTTGAAGTCAGGCACCCATGCTGGAATGGTCTCCTACGTGGCGGATACGTGCAAAGGAAGCGAAACTGAGAAGATTGATCCTTTCCCCTCCTCACTGCTCACCATGATTTCTCCTCCATGATGCTTGATGATCTCATGTGCAATGTATAAGCCCAGACCGAGTCCGGGAACATCGTTCTGCTTGGACGTATCAACACGATAGAAACGCTCAAAGAGTCGGTCCTGGCGCTCCTTGGGAATGCCAATCCCAGCATCTTGGATGCGCACAAAAGCTCCATCTTGCACGGTCTCCAGGGAGATATCCACATGGTCTGCCTGAGGGGAATATTTGATGGCGTTGCTCAACAGGTTGATAAAGACCTGTCCCAGTTTGTCCCAGTCCCCACTAATTGTCGCATGCGAGGCTCCATGAATCATTAACCTATGGCCTGGGCTCGTCAGTTGTGCCGTTTCAACAATCTCGTTGATCAACGCATCCAGATCAAAAGGTTCTTTGGCATAGTCCAATCTCCCTACCTGTATTTTGGAGACATCTAACAGATCATTGATCAAGCAGGTCAACGTTCGCACCTGCCCTTCCATTCGTATGAGCATTTGTTCTGCCATGAAACTATCGTTCTCAGTCAGTTTCTTTCTCAGACGAGAGGATAAGAGCGTCAGGGTAGTCAATGGAGCTTTCAACTCATGGCTGGCTTGGTGTTTAGACTAATTTTGTATGAAGCGGCCTGGGGAGCGGACTGGATCCATTTAGCTATGAATTGTATGAAACCGCTTCCCGTCTGGCTTTACAAGAATTTAGTCTAAACGCCAATTAAGAGAGAAGAGTCTTTTTATCCAGAGATAAAGCTCCACAGGTTGTCAAAAATGGGACCAACTGCAGAGCCGAATACCCATCAGGACTGTGGTTCATAGGTGAGCTTGACAATGCCTTTCGAAAAGCTCTTTGTCGCAACAAGCCTCAACGTGGCGGTTTCGCCCTGTCGGAAGAGCTGCTTTCCTTGCCCGAGAACAAACGGAAAGATCGAGAGACCGAGGGCGTCGAGCAAGTGGTGCTTGAACAATGTCTCAGCGAGAAGGCCATGCCCATAGATGAGAAGATCGCCTCCTTCTTGCTGCTTGAGTTTGGTCACTTCAGCAAACACATCGCCTCGAACGATGGTTGAGTTATTCCAGTCGGCTTTTTCCAACGTCGATGAGAAGACATACTTTGGCATGGCATTGATCCTGTCAGCCCACGGGTCGGTGCGTCTGGGCCAAATCTTAGCAAAGCCCTCGTACGTCGTGCGGCCCATCAACAGCGCGCCGCACGCCAGTGCCTGGTCTAATCCGTCCCGCATATACGCCTCGTCGTCGCGGTATTCAGAAAATCTTGAGATGGCTGCTCCGGCGTAGACGCCGTCTACCGAGACGAGAGTATATTCGATAATGTTACGCATAAGATGGTGTCCTTTCCTCTTCAAACGAGATGTACGAGAGGTGTCAATCACCTTTCACTTATAGGACACCGGCTTGACCCAAAACTCATCGCAAATCAAGGGAAAATATCGGAACAAGAGCGCTTTGAGATCGGCCTCTCAAACAGGCAAACAGAGAGAAGGAGTCGCCTGAGAGGCGAGTTCAGTGTCGGGAATGAACCAGGATTCGTCTGTTATCCCATGTTCTCGTTATCTCAAAACCAACCAGCCTGTTGGAAAAGTCCCAAAAACCTCATCATTTTATTCCGGGGCCGCGAAATTTGAGCGTAAATAGAAGTATGATGGCCTGATATACTCATCCATCAATGACTTTTTCAACAGGCTGTGCCGTTTCATGAGATAGCCAAACGCCCAAAAGCCTCGGGTTCTTGCCCTCGGCTTCATGTGTCTCATAACTTGTTGTATTGGGTCAAAACCCATCTCAAAAACAGCATCTCAAAACATGCCTTTCTCGACGGAAAACGGGAGACAGAAATGGTAGTAAAAGCGAAGAGTGGTTCATACACAACTTTGGTGAAATGGTGTTTGCTTGCTTTTTCTCCAGTTGAGAGGGAAGGGGAAATTCGCCATAGCTCGCCTGACTCCGTACCTTTTCGTGGAACTTGGCCATTTGAGGGGCGCTCTGCCCACTTGCTCAGGTGGAGTGCCCCTCAAAGGACAAGGGATGCTTACAGAAAACCGAGCGAGAAAGCCCCGGTCATTGATGCCGGGGAGGTCTCAGTTAGGGGTGAGAGTCAGAACTGGGTGCCTCATGCGTATATCCGTCTTTGACTCCTTCCAGGAAGTTCTTGAGAGCTTCATCAGGGTGCTCTGCATAAAGAGAGATATTGCGAATCCATGTGCCGTACCGTTGACCCAGCTTCGTCCAGTAGCTAGCGGGCAAGTCCAGAGGAATAAGCCCTTCTTTTAAAAAAGCAGACAGTTCTTCCTTGACGAAAGGGAACCCTGGTCCCTTTGGCAGATCCCACTTGGATGGTTCGTCGAATGGTCGTGCACTTTCATCAACGGCATATCCACCTGCCACCACATATCCTTCATACTCTTTTCCCCGCAATCTATAGACATGGTATCGTGAAGGCAGCGAACCACCTAATAACTGGCAAACGCTGTCAACCTGTTCTGGAAGAGCGAGATCCATCGTCAACCCCATGAAGTCTGCGGGAAGTTGCAGATAGGCAACCGACCAAAAGAGCACATCAATGCGGGGTAGAGGGCATGTGTCCCCAGAACTCGGAGACATAGAGGGGTTAGCCAGAAAGAGTAATTGATTGAATGTGGGAGTGTAGTTCCACAGTTCAAAGTATCGCTGCGGGTAGTCGATGAGAGCAGCCATGGTTTCTCCTCCTGTGATGCTGGTGGTGCGCACGTCACAACAGCAGAGAGCCTGGGAACAGTCCTCTGCAGCAGCCGGTTGTCCCCTATGATAGCGGAGGTGCTGGTCAAAAACACCGTCTCTTTGGGCGATGCTTTTTCCTTCATTTTCAGGTATACTTTTTAGAAAGCGTAAAGCATGCGCTGGCGGAGCAAGGGGAAGCTGGCGCGACCATATCCCTGGCGCTTGATCAGCTTGAGCTTGTTCACGAAGCCTTCCACCTGTCCATTGTTCTGTGAAAGAGTCAGACCTGCCACCACCGCTGCTTTATCCCGTTCGATCCCTTGGATGAAGCTCTGAATTTCCCGGATCTGGCTTGCTCTGGCGCTCTCAAGCCAAGCGTCAAGCCGCTCTCCGGTACGTGTGCGTAGCATCTGGGCAAACTGCTGAACCAGGCGGTAGGCCTGCTCGATCTCTGGATCGAATTGCTGGAGTGTGGTGAGTGTTTCTTGTTCATCGATCGAAAGTGCTTCAGGCTGACGAAGAAAGAGGAAAGCCGCAGACTTCGAGGAGAGAGGAGTTGAAGAGAGAGGGCATGCTTTTGCAGCGTTCTTCTTCCCTCCTGGAAGTAAGCGAAGCAACTGGTCACGCACTGACTGATACGATTGAGTGTAGCCACGGTCCAACAGTTCCCGATATGGGATTGACCCGCTTTAGAAGAGTACTTGAAGCGAAGAGAAGAAGGCGAGTATCTCTTCTTTCACAGTGGAAGCACAAGTCGAACAAAAAACCTTGATTGTTATCTGCACGGGTGAGAGTTACTTCGTCAGTTTGAAATACTATATCCAGCCCTGGTGTCCGCGATGTTGGTGGAAGCCATCACTTGATGGCTTGAGCAGGGAAGACCCTACACGCCAAAGGAGATGGCCAGGCGTAGTTCCCTGCTTGCCTCCGCACTGTTCAAGGAAGCCAGTACCTGGCAATAACAGTTGTGCGCACCTGAGAGCGTGTTTGCTTCTCATCATTACGCCAGCCGCCAGAGCGAAAGTCACTGTAACAGCGTGCTCTATCATATGAACTGCAGAGATTGATGAGATCAGTTGCCGCTTTCATCTTCTCGCTCTACGTTTGCATACATAGGAGAATGCCGCTTTCATGAGAAGCAAACACGCTCTCAGCCATCATTCATCTCCGTGTCCTCAACCTCTTCAATACAACAGGATGTTGTTGCCATACCTCTATGACGGGTAGATGGAATACTAGGGGTGCTGGTTTTACTTCCAGTAGTTGGATCTTCAAAAGAATAGCCTTGACATACTTATTATTTCTAAGTAATCTTGTACAATAGAGTTACGCAATCGATTTCCCAATATTTTTTGCTCACGAGGAGCGTGAAATGGCCATTGTGAGGATGCGAGATGTGGCGGCTCATGCTGGCGTTAGTATCTCGACAGTCTCGAAGATTCTGAGTGGCAGTGCCGCGGCTCATCAGATTCCAACACACACGATTGAGCGTGTGCGGCGTTCGGCTTCACAGCTTGGCTATATTCCAAATGCCGTTGCTCGTAATTTGCGTACTCAGCGCACTCGTGAGATTGGGATTGTGTTGGGCCAGGAGACGTATCCGGCGGCGGCGGCGCTGACTTTAGATGGAGCTTTTCTGATCGGGCTGATGGAGGCGGTGGCCACGTATGATCTGCCGGGAATGGTTGTCTATCCACGGGAGAGGAGCAGTTCGATCGCGGATGTGGCTCGCTATCTGGATGGACGCATTGAGGGTTTGCTGGTGCGCTCGTCTACGCCACACCATGAGGAACTTTTGTTGAGTCTGCTCGCACGCTCTCCACTTCCAGTGGTGGCGGTGTGGACGCAGGAGGTTCCAGATACCGTTGGCTTTGTTGATGTGGATCATCGCGCGGGCGCTTATCAAGCGGTTCGGCATCTGTTGGATCTTGGTCATCGGCGTATTGCGTATGTGGAGCCATCACCGGTATTTGAGCATCCACATTTCCTGGCTCGTTTCCAGGGCTATGAGCAGGCGTTGCGCGAGGCTCAGGCGATGTTCCAGCCTGAATGGCATGTGATTGGTATCGAGCAGGAGAAGATTGAGCGGTTGTTGCAGCTACCAGATGCCGTCACCGCGATTTTTACGCCCAATGATATGACGGCAGGTGCGGTGGCGAGTATCCTGCATGCGCTGCATTGGCGTATTCCCGGTGACATCTCACTGGTGGGATTCGATGATATCGCTCATGCAGATCTGATCGCGGGTGGTTTGACGACGGTTCATCAACCGATCCTGGAGATCAGCATGCAGGCGGTTCGTAATCTGACTGCTCTGATTGGTGGAACCCCGGCTGTTGAGTGCCGCACGGTTCTCTCGACGAGCCTGATCGTCAGGAATTCGTCCGCTCCACCTGCCACCAGGTAATCGTGTGGGGGGGGATGGAGCCACATATTTATAGGCGGGTGGCTACCCACACGATTACCTGGTGTTTGTTTTGAAAGGAGGATGTTGATAGCCACAAGTAGGTAAGTTTTTTTGCTGCATAGGCCTCTAGCAGGTTTTCAGTACATAAAATTTCATTACTTTCCCAATCCATGCGCTCTATGATGAGCTGATAGATGGACTGATTTCAAGGAGTGAAGGAGATATTTTGATATATCTTCAGTCTACAGGACACATTGATGGTGTCCGATCTAAAAGGAGTATGAAATAGTATGTTTCAGCAGCGTAAAATGCGACTCGCGTGTGTGATGGGAGCAGCCCTGATGCTGGCTATGCTTTTCATAACGCAAGCGGTCAATATGCCAACCGCACATGCGTCTCAAGGCAATATCGTTACACCTGACCAGTTTCATGGCGTGAACTGGGCTGACCCACGAGATAACTTCGCCAATGATGCGGTGGTTCCTTCAGGCCTCTCGGTCTTGGACAATTATGCTGTGACTTATGCAAAAGCGCGCGCGATTATCAAAGGGTTCGCGACGAATCTCAGCGCGAACACGGTGAGACTGCCGATCAATCCATATACCGTGAATGGCCAGTTCTGGAATGCGTATACTGGCGCGATCAAAGCCGCTACGGACCAGGGCTTCAAGGTGATCTTGAGCTACTGGGAGGGCACCGGTTCGTTCCAGGACGGCAAGATTGACGATCTGACAACCTTCTGGCAAATGTGGAAAACGGTCACCAACAAGTATCATAGCAACAAACTGGTCTACTACGAGCCGATGAACGAGCCACATGGCTACAGCGATAGCGAATGGACCAACATCGTCGTTCAGTGGATCAACAATTATCCCTTAGTCTCCAGAAGCCAGATCTTTGTGAGCGGCGCTGGCTATAATGACCATGTTACCTCTGTCTGCGCGGACAGCCGCTTAGACGGAACCTTCGTCTCTCTCCACAACTATGGCTTCTGGAATCCTAACCAGATAAGCTACGACGCCTGGATCAATGATTTCAAGGCCCGTATTGGCTCCTGCGCCTATCGTACCGTCGTTGATGAGTGGGGAGCTCCAATGACTTCAGGATGGGACTACAATGGTCCGATCAATAATAACGGCTATATCGCCTATGTTCAGGCTGGCACGGACCTCATGCGCTCCTGGCATCTGGGCTCGGTGTACTGGCCCGGACTGCGCAATGGCGATGGCTATAGCATGGAAACGCTCAATGGTAGCGGTACCGATCTCACGCTTACTAACAATAATGCTTCAGGCGTGAGTCGCCTCAAACACTCTTACGGTCTCTAATAATCCTACTGGTTCTCCCGCAGAAATAGTGCTCGGCAATATCAGGATATGTAACCTCTGTTCGTAGAAAAGAGGTTACATATTTTTAACAGACAAGGCTGTTTTCAATGGCTGCTCTTTCTTTTTAGCTTCCTCGTTTTCTGATCACGAATATTACTCATATCGATGGCTAGTGCAGAAAAACAAGAGGTGTTAGGGAAAGGGGGCGCAGGGGTTTCCCCTGCCCACGACATGCGCAATGAGATTGTAGAAGAGCTTGTCTGGGCTCTCAGGGATGAATGGTAACTGAAGGTCGCTCCGCGTCTCTGAGAAAAGGGGATCGCCAGGCTCCTGCCCAGAACGGAGAGCGTAGCTGAAACCTGTTGCTTTGGCGCAGATCAGTGGTGATCACTGCGTCGATAAAGCACTGGTCACCATTTGCACACGCCCATTGTGAGCAGAGCAGCAGTACTCCTGCGATTGTTGCTCAGCCAGCATCATGGGCAAAAAGTGGGGGATATTATTCACAACCAGGGGATTATTCTGATCACACACCCAGTCTAACACCTTCCAGGACAGGACGCCTTCCTCTGTGACACGATCAGGCCAGAGCGGATAATCAGGAGTCAGGCGCGCCAGAAAGGCGTACATGCCCATACGTGCTCCGGTGAGATCCGTCGAGACCGGCCAGCTAACCAGTCCGGCAAAACGTACGACCTCCGCCTGGTGCAGATCCAGACCAGCCTCTTCCATGACTTCCCCTGACAAAAGAGGGATTAGGTGATGGAGCGTCCCTGCAAATTCTTGAGATGCGTCATGCTCCTGAGTTTCTTGCATTTGTTGCTGAGAATCGTGTTTACCTTGCTGAATGGCTGGGCTGGGGCATAACTATACGGACCTTGGAGGATGCGCAGAATTTCATCAAACGCGGCCTCACACGCTTCTGCGATGACGGTATTCCCTGGGTGGGGATCTGGCTCAATGGGCGTATGGTTGGTGGTATTCTGCTCCAATTTTCCGTAGCAAATGTGTGCATGCACCCATTCACCGGGAATTTTGTTGTTACTGTTTCATCCGTAGGTGCCTGAAGGCCGGAGCCTTTTTGGTCTTACCCCGCGTCCGCAGTCAAGTTTACGTCGTCGCCTGAGCCAATATCGTCGACGGCTTGATCAATCAGCCCGATCAAGCGCAGGGCCTCGTGCAAGACGTTAAGAGATGCGTTATGATCTCTATCCTGCTCAAACTGATGATACGCACAGGTGGGGTTTTGACATAGGAAAACGCGATCAGACACCTCCATGTCTTCCCACTTCCAACCGCACGCGTGGCAGGTCTTACTGGAGGGGAAGAAGCGCCCCACCTTTTGAACCTGTCCACCGCGCTGCTCCACCTTCGCATTGAGCAGGTTCAAAAGTTTGCCAAGTGCGGCATCAGAGAACGAGCGGGCAAGCTTGCGATTCTTGAGGAATCCCTTGAGATTGAGATCTTCAATCCCGACCATTCCATAGCAATTGGCAAGTCTGGTGGTCAGTTTGTGGAGCACATCATCTCGCAGGCACGTAATGCGGTAATGAAGTCGTGCGACTTGTCTGCGAGCTTTCTCGCGGTTTTTTGATCCTTTGACCCGTCTATGGAGGCATTTGTTCGCCTGACGAAGTTTCCCCAGCGCTGTTTTGAGGAACGCTTGGTTCTCGTATCCCTCGGCGGTGCTCAGGGTCACCAGTCGGTTCAGGCCCACATCAATACCTACGGCTGCTTGCCTTTTTTCAGGGAGTTCATCCGGCAGTTCAATGGTAAGACTTACAAACCACCAGTCAGCCGTTTTCGTGATCCGTGCGCCTGTCAACTTTCCTTGAAAGCGCAGGTTTTCTGCCATATTCACCCATCCGAGCTTGGGAACCCAGATGCGATGATCGCCCAGTTCCAATTGATCGTTGGCGAGATAGAAGCTGGGTTTGCTTCGTTTCTTGCTCTTGAACCTCGGGCGGCGAGCACGACCTTCAAAGAACGCCGTGAACGCCTTCCCCAGCTCCAGAATCGGTTGATCTGAGGCATTCTTCGTGACTTCCCAGGTCCAGGGGAAGTGCTCCCGCCGGATCTCGTTGAATTGCTTCTTGAGCTTCAAGGCCGTGGGTTTCTTCCCAGCCTCATATTGGCGATTCCACTCGGCCAGCGCCCAGTTCCATACAAAGCGGCTGGTTCCTGCGGCCTTTACAAAGTAATTGACTTGCTCAGGAGTGGGATGGAGCCGGATCTTGTGCGCTTTGATCATCCGTGATCTCCTTTCCCAGAGCAGCCGCCCGAATGGTATTTTTGTGGGAACGCAGGCCATGTAAACGGGCGGAAAAGACGGTAATGATTGCCAGGAGGTCTTTCACTAACTCCTCGTTTGGGGAGAGGGCCTCTCCATTCACGACAAGGATTTCGGTTCCATGTCGTTCACAGAAGGATTCAAACCAGTCGTAGCCAAAGCGCACAAAACGATCTTCGTAGCCGATCACCAATCGCTTGACTGCCCCGAGTTCAATTTCTTCAATGATCTGGTTGAAGCCTTTGCGTTTGTAGTTGAGGGCTGAGCCAATATCTTCGATCCACTGATCCACTTTGATGTGGTGTTCCAGGCAGTAGGCCCGAAGGGCGTCTTTTTGCGTTGCAAGATCACTTTTCTGTGAAGGAGAGGAGACACGAGCATACGCGATGGTTTTGCCTTGCGAACTGGCAACCAGACCCCGGTACTGAAGATACTGATCATGGGTGTAGTACCGGCGATTGGTTGGGGTACGATGGGCTTTCAGGGTACCATTGCGGTCCCATCGTTGCAGGGTGAAAACGGATACCCCAACCAGCTTGCTAAAATGCTTCGGCGAATATGTATGCTCCATGCTACGATTCTACACGATTCGCTACGGAAAATCAATACTGTTGCAACCTCTTTTTTCCTATCGATCCTCACATCCGCTCAACCGAGGTTGGTTACTGGCTCGGTCAAGGTGCCACAGGGCGAGGTTTGATGACGCGGGCACTTAAAGCTATGCTGCACTATGCCTTTGATCTCCTCCACGTCAATCGCGTAGGTCTCCAAGCTGATGTGCGCAACAGCCGCTCACGTGCCGTTGCAGAGCGCTTGGGCTTTACCTTTGAAGGCGTCCGTCGCAAAAGCTGGGAGCATGAAGGCCAGCTGATCGATATGGCCGGCCACCTATTCTCTGCTCGTGCATGAATGGCGCGAGCGAACTCCCCAATAAAAACGCTCTCTTCGAAAGGATCAGGGAGGTGCTGGCGCACCTTCCCAAAAGACTCAAACATACTTCCCAATATGCTCTAACAGCGCAAGCAGGACGCAGAGGTTGGGGATCTGCTGAACCGGGAGCGAAAGCCAGGCTTGAGATGAGCCTCGCTCACTGATAACTAACTTCTCGCTGCTCACCTCGAACTGCTCCACCTGGATCCAAGGAATTTTCTCCTCGCTGCTACTTATATACTGATTGGTAATGCAGAGCCCTGGAAAGACAAGGGGTTTACCTGCCTCATAGTCAGCCAGGAATGTGGGCAGAAACAGTCGAGTCATCTCTTGCTCAATCGCGTCACCCAGCTCTTCAATATCCGCGATAAGTAACCCCGGCGCTATCTGTGAGCCATCTACAAGTTGCACCAGATAAAAGCCCTGCGGCTTTCCCCATATGTATGCGACCTGTCTCTGGATAAACCTGACCTGCTCCCAGGCAACGATCTGTCGCTTGCGTCCCTCTCGATAGAGTGTACAACAGTTTGCAAAAAGGTAGGAAAACACCATCAGATGATGGCACCAAGCATACATTTCTTTGCCATTGACACAGGGGAATATATGTTCTACTATATAGGTACAACGTGTTTTGGCGTAGTGCAAGGGGAAATACCAATGATTCGTGCCCATAAAATCAGACTCCATCCCACACCGGAGCAAGCCATCTCCTTTGCCAAAGCCGCCGGAACTGCACGCTTTGTCTGGAACTGGGCACTGGCCGAGTGGAATCGGCAGTATGAGGCCGCAGAGAAACCCACGGCCCTCAAACTCAAGAAGCAGTTCAATGCGATCAGGCGCGAGCAGTTCCCCTGGACCTGGGAGGTCACCAAAAACGCTTCAGACCAGCCGTTTCTTGATTTGGGCAAGGCGTTTACCGCGTTCTTTGAAGGCCGTGCTCGTCGCCCCAAGTTCAAGAGCAAAAAGCGAAGCAAACCCAGCTTCTATCTCGCCAACGATCAGTTTGAACTCGGTGATCACCGCATCTGGGTCCCCAAGCTCGGCTGGGTGAATATGGCCGAGAAGCTCCGGTTTGCGGGCCGCGTGAGAGGGGCACGGATCACCAAAACAGCCGATTGGTGGTTTGTCTCCATTCAGGTGGAAATGCCAGATGAGAGTGCGGAGAAGAAACAGGTGGCTGTTGGCATCGATGTCGGATTGAACCGGTTGGCGACCTTGAGTACGGGAGAGGGAATCGAGAACCAAGCGTTCCTCAAAACCGCCTTGGGGAAACTGCGCCGGGCGAACAAGCGCCTGCATCGTCGGAAACTGGGATCAAAGAACCGAGAGAAAGCACGCAAACAGGTAGCACGCCTGCACTACCGGATTACCTGCCTGCGCGATGATGTGCTCCACAAGCTGACCACTCGGCTCGCCACCTGTTACGGGATCATTGGCATTGAGGACCTCCACCTCAAGGGATTGCTGAAAAATCGCAAGCTGGCTCGGTCATTTTCGGATGCCGCATTCGGCAAACTGCTTTCTCTGCTGAGCAGCAAAATGGAGCAGCGAGGCGGGCAGGTGATCAAAGTGGACCGCTTCTTTCCATCGAGTAAAACCTGCCATTGTTGCGACTGGAAGTGGGAAACCATGCAGTTGTCGGACCGCGTGTTCCTCTGCCAGAACCCCACATGTGCGTATTATCAATTCGGGCAGGATAGAGATCAGAACGCAGCTTTGAATATCTTGCAGGAAGCCCTGCGCTTGATCGGGCTCATAGATCAAGCCGTCTCCGGTACTGGCTCGGACGAAGACGCAAACTTGGCTGTGGACGCGGGGTAAGACCAAAAACGTGCCGGTCACGTTGAGGCACCTACGGATGAAGCAGCAACAACGAAAGCTGTGGGAGAGCTATGCTTGCATACGTTTTCCTACATTAATCGGAGCAGGAAGCCTTCCGTGTAAAGATGGATGCTTATCCTCTGATGCAGGGGTGTGAGCAGTATTTTATGATCATACAAAGTAAAGTAGAGGATACCAAGCTGGATACCGACCACGAGTAACGGCCACCCCAGAGATACCATGGCATCAAATGGCGAAAACGACCACATATCGCCAACAGACCCCGGAAAAGGGAAAAATTCAGCCCAAATCATGACACCCACACACGCCAGAAAAAGCGCACTCAAACTCCCAAACGCGATTTTCTCCGAGTGCTTCATTTTGCGCATGCCATGGACTTTCGTAAGAGCCCCCAGGTGAGCGGTCTCATGCGCTTGCGAGAGGTTAAGCTGTACAGAGTGATCGATCATATTTACGTTCTTTCTCTTAGTATCCCACATTCCGCACTTGAATTGACAAGAATCTGGGAATTGGGTAGTGTAGGGTCTACAAAGGAGAAAGGCACTCTGAAGTGCGGTCACGAGTCTCCCTGCGCCGACGAGATGTCATCGAGCGTCTTCTGCGCGAGCAGCAAACGAGCAGCAACCACTGGATCTGCAACAGGATAAACCGTTTCGTAAGGCACCTGCAACTGTTCGAAAGCTTTTGTCTGGACAAACAAACGCTGTTGTGCGACAAAGTCAGAAATATCTTCGATTGCTACGATCCACTCCCTGGCATACTTGGCCAGTGCCTCACCTCGGAGACCAAGTTGGATGGCACTTCGTGACAAACGGTGACCCGTAGGAGCATGATCAGGGTCCCATTGCAGGACCACAGGAGAACGGCGCAGTTGCGCGTACCAAGCGGTGTCGCTGGGGTAGAGATCCGCATGATAAAGCGAGTGAACAGCCTGGCTCAGAAGCCAATCAAAAGCGTCGCGCTTGAGAAAAACCGCGAGCACGATCTCTTGTTGCGGAACTGTTCCCCACTGACTCCGGTACATCATCCACAGGAAATTCGTTTTCACCCAACTGGTGCGATCCAGGCGGAAACCGCCCCCAAAGAAGCCATGCATGGCGGCAAAGCGACCAATGGTCGGCTTAAAAGCTTGATAGACGACGACACTCTGCTCATCGTATTGGGCGAGAATGTGCCGTCCTTCATCCGGCCAGTTTTCACGCTGGGTCAGGTAGGAGGTCGTGATAAGGCGTTCCATAGTGCTCTCTTTCACTCAATGATCAGCAAATAACTCCTGCTCATCTGCTCCAGTTTCAACTGGAAGAACAGTAGAATTGTTCATAGGGCGGTCCCAAAAGAGATAAAATGAGCCGGTGAACGGGTTGAAGGCGCAAAACCAAGGCGCGCGAAGAAGAAAAGGTGTGGACATGGAGCAACTCAATGCCCTCAAAACACTGGAACACCCAACGCATGGTCGGGCGCGTAGTCGGCTTCTGAACCTGATCGGGAATAGTTTGAGCTGTCTCCGCTAAACGCGCCCGGAGTCGAAATTCAGCTAGGCAATACACGAGCAAACATAAGACCATGATCAGGCTCAGTGCCATGATCCGCTCGGGCTTTTTCACAAAGATTGAGGAAGCCAAGGACAAGGGGTCTTTGAGAAAACGAAAGCCACGCTCAACGCCACCTTGCTCTTTGTACGTCGTCGTTAACGCAAGATCAGAAAGCTCAGCGGTCTCCAGGATATTGGTACCAATGATCCAGCAGGCTTTGCGAAACGCTTCCTGTTCTATCCGCTCCTGGTTGATGGTCACTGTGGCCACGATTTGCCACTCCTCTTTGAGTGGGCTGTTCTCTTTAGGAGGCCGTCCACGGCCGGCATGACGAGCATGAGTCACCAGTTCGTGATAGATGTTTAGCCACGTTGGTTGGCCTTTCTTTTCTCGTTCCATGGCCGTCTGCGCGTCCGTTTCACACGCAAAGCGACGATTTCCCAAATGCCAGCATTTCTTCTCCCACTCCGCCTGCGCACGCTTGACTTGGTGCTGCACACTGGCCTGAGCGCGAAGCTTTGAAGCGGACGTGTACACGATGACCCAGCGCTCTTTGCCCTGCGGTAAGCTCATGATCTGGCTGACCCAATGGGTGTTGCCGTCTTCGGATGCTTGCCAGGTCTCATAGCTTTGCGCGAGGGCTGCCCTGGCGTGCGTTGAGGTCTCGGAAACGCGACTGATCCACTTCACTTGCGCCTGATTGAAAATCCGCATATTCGCTTCGCTGTAGACGCCATTGTCTGCCACATACACGCTTGCCGTCTCATCGGTGACGCGCAATTGCTCCTGGATGGCCTGAATAGCTGAAAGCAAGCTCACTTTATCACTGCTGTTGCCATCCAGCGGCTGCAAAAAGAGCGGGATATTCCCATCATGGGTAGTGGCTAGCGCCAGCATCCACTGTTTGAGATCCTCGCGGTGGTCGCGCGAATAGCCGTAGGTGATGGCGATGAGCGCCGGATCACCAGCATCCACTCCCTCTGACCCTCTAACTTGCGGAGCCTGCGCCTTCGCTTGCGCGTATTCCCCACTCACAGAGAAGGACGTCGTATCCACATGGATCTGCTTCGTTTGGATGCCAAAGACCTGGCGGGCGTGGTAAGCTATTCCCGCAAAGAGCTTGGTGGGATCATGCGCGTAGAGCCAATCTAGTGTCCGTCCCAGACAATCGTCATTGAGCATATCTGCAGTGATTCCCTGCCCCAACAAGCGTTCCACCGGCTTGTTCGCAAAGTACTGCGGCACGAGATACAGCCGACGATTGCTGAAGCCTAATCCATTGAGGATCATCGCTGTTGTCGCCGTTCCCACGCTCACCTGTTGCCGATTCGTCAGGTCTTGCTCGTCTAACCAGGTAGCCAAACCAATCTCCCGGCACACTCCTGCCACGATTCCCAAGTGATCCAGTCTTTCATTCACATAGCTCTCTGCTGCTTGCATCTTGCGCCCTCCTCCGTGCTGGACCCTACGCTACCAAATTCCCACATTCCTGTCAATTAACTGCGGAATGTGGGTAGTATCACTGTCGTTAAGCAAGTTCATGTGCTTTCTCACGTATGAGTTGGTCCATCAAACGCTTCGCAGTGCGTTCACCTGGAAAGCCAAGAAAGAAGCCTCCTATCTCAAGAAGGTGACGAAAGCAGAGAAGCAAGGCAAACCAAATCCCCTTTCAGGCCAGTTCGCTGCCCTCACTCTGAGCAGTGCGCGGTTCGTTATAACGTTCACACCTACGCTCTCAACTGGACAACGCAAACCATTCGTGTCTCTACCACCCAAGGAAAAATGAGCATCCCCTTTACCATTCCTCATTTCAGTGAGCGTTATCGAGGATGCAAGGTTGCTACAGCCGACCTGATTCAGCGCAAAGGGAAGTGGTGGTTGCATGTGGTGGTTGCTGTTGCTGAGCCAACGGTCCCACGCAATGAGACCATTGTTGGCGTCGATCTGGGCTTGAATCGTCCTGCTGTCACCTCGCAACGCCAGTTTCTTGGTTCTCGCCACTGGAAAGAGATTGACCGCCGCCGTTTTCGCCTCCGTCGCACCTTGCAGTCCAAAGGAACAAAAAGTGCGAAACGACATCTCAAAAAGGTGTCTGGTCGTTCTTTGCGATTCCACCGGGACTGCGATCATGTCCTCTCCAAACGCATCGTGCAAAGCGTTTCCCCAGGAGCAACGATTGTTCTTGAGAACCTGACCAACATCCGAGAAGGGGTCCGTCATCGCAAAGGTGAAGGACAACGCAAACTGCATTCCTGGTCTTTCGCGCAGTTGTACAACTTTCTTGTTTACAAAGCGCAAGAACAAGGGATCGTGGTTGAGCGAATAGACCCGCGTCACACCTCGCAAACCTGCTCTCAGTGCGGGTATCAGGCGCGCAACAACCGCCGTTCTCAAGCGGTCTTTCACTGTCGCTCCTGTGGTTATCAACTCCATGCAGATCTCAATGCTGCCTATGTGCGCCGTTTCGGCGTACATTAAATTTCTTCCGTAGGAAGATGGGGTTGAGAGTGATAACCTCAAGGACATTCGGCCTACTTGGCGAGGAAACTCAAAGAGGAAAATAGCATGTCGGAAAAGCGGTTAAACGCGAAGGTATGTAGTGTGATGCACCGCGAGTCCTGTACGTATGGTGAAACCTAGACTGGATGAACCTCAGTTTCCAGTGGTCTAAGCATTGGCTCAGCGCAGCATACCTGTGGCGATGTCATTGGAATACACGCCTTTTTAGCGCGGGCGTGGAATACTCTCTCCAATGAACGACCAGTAATGAACTGGTTCAAGGAAACGAACGAGGCACCTAAACGTACTTAACGTTTGATGTGCGCAAATGCGGGATCGTCTACGGGTGCGAGCCTATGACGACGGAGCTTCCATAGTACTCAAACGATCAAGGTAATGCTTGATACAAGGGGAAGGGAAGCAGGGAGTATTGTCGCAGATGGAGCGGTGCGCGAGATGCGTTATGCCTACCTCCATGAAACGACAAGAAACCGGAGAGCCGGATGCGCGGAAATCGCGCACGTCCTGGTTCGGGAAGGGGCGGATGAAAACGTACCGCAAGGCAACGCGTCAGCCGCCTACTTCACAATATTCGGGAGAAGTACATTGCTTCTCTTGCTCAGGATGGTAGATCTGTCCTGAGTGGGTCGCTGTCAGACGGCCTCTCGTCTCACGTTTCGGCGTAGGGACAAGCCCTGCCTTTTGGCATGGGGTATCTGACACTAGACGCTACTGTTAGTATGGCATACTTTGGCTCGTTTCCCTTACGCTATTTTTTGTGCCTCTACATTGCGTCATGAGAAGCCGTATCCACAAGGAAGATTTCTTCTGCTGTTTTTTCTCCCTTATTGGATCCAGATCGGCATTTCTTCGTGTTCTATGCCAAAGTGATGAGCCACTTCATGGAGGATCGTCTTTCTGACCTGCACGCGAATACGCTCAAGATCGCCGTGACAATAGTCTTCAATAGCGCGTTGATAGATGGTGATACGCTCGGGCAAGAGCGAGTAGTGGCTCCCATAAGAGGCGAGCGGGACGCCCTGATACAATCCCAACAGAAGACGCCCATCACCAGTACCTACTCTTTCGAGGGTCTCGGCGTCCGGCTCATCTTCGATCAAGATTGCCAGATT
This sequence comes from Ktedonobacter racemifer DSM 44963, assembly GCF_000178855.1. Classification (GTDB taxonomy): domain Bacteria; phylum Chloroflexota; class Ktedonobacteria; order Ktedonobacterales; family Ktedonobacteraceae; genus Ktedonobacter; species Ktedonobacter racemifer. The sequence goes on from NZ_ADVG01000003.1 coordinate 2,252,406, forward strand.
GTCCATGTGTTTCTCAAACTCGTCGGGAATGGAATTGACAGCCTCCTGGACCAGCCGGTCAAAAACGTCAGGTTTCAATCTGGTTCTGCGGTTGCCCGACTTTTTTGCTTGCGCTTTCTCATACACATTCCCTGAGTGTCTGTTCTTTGCTGTATGTGTAGCAGTAGCGCGAACCTTGAACAGATATCCCATTCCGACGATGAGGAGGAGCATCAGTCCACTGGTGATCAGGAGTGCGGAGGAGGTATCTATCGCACGAGACAGGGTAATATACAGGACAAAGAATGAGCAGAAGCCTACGAAGAGGAAAACGAGCAGTTTTACTATGACGACCACCCACCTCCACATATTCTTGTGAGTATGCGTTTGTTGATTCGTCTTATCCGACCCGGCTGCGCCCTTGTCAGGAGCATCGAGATCGTCAGCATCATCAGAAGAGTGAGCAGGCTTCGTCGTTGTCATCGTTGACCTCCTCTTATCTTGGAAACGTATTCCCTCTCAGTAAAGAGAGACGTAACTTCCCTTGCGCTATGAAATAGGCAGGATTCCTCATTCTGATAGGTAATGCCTGATGATGAGTGCGACACGCAAGAGAGACGCGCAGCACTTCTTTGAATATAGCACTTTTGCTCTCAGAAACAAGCCAGACCATCACCCGCTTTTCTAGCGAGTTCAAAGAGAGGCCGCTCTCATTTTTTGTCGCACCCCTTCCAAATTGTGATTTGACACTGGTTTCGTCCTCGATATCGAAGCATATCCTGTCCTACGAGCTGCCTGAGAAGCGGCTTGAGAGAAACCGCTTGAGCAGGAACTGCTGATCTTTTGACGCATATACACCACATTGGTCCAATTTAGGAACCATAAAGTGTCCTTTGGTCCATTGCAGATAGTCTCCCTTTGTGAGAGGGCGAAATGCTCTAATTTTTCGGACTTGCGTTCTCAAATATGCGTCAAACGGGACATCTTCTGGTTGAAAAAGTATGCTATGAGCATGGGTTTCCTCTTTACTTCTTTACTTTGAGTATCTATGCTTGAGGAGGTGGACATACTGGCAATTGTTGTTAGCCCATATGAAAGGAGAGAGAAGTGAACCACTCCCTTGAGGAAATTGTGCATGCTGAGAAGCAGCTTCAACAGGCAATGGTGAACAATGATGTGCAAGCCCTGGAACGCTTAATACATGATGATCTGGTATTTATTGATGTCGAGGGAAATGTGCAGGGAAAACGAGATGATATTGAAAGTCATGCATCTGGGGCTGTTGTTCAGACTGCCGTGGAGTTTGTCGAAGAACCAGTTATGCAATTATATGGAGAAAGTGCAATTGTTGCAGTAAAAGCTCATGTAAAGGTGCGATTACAGGGAAAACCTCTTGAAGCTTTCTGCCGCTATCTGCGTGTATGGCTGTTTCAGGATGAGCGCTGGCAAATTATCTCGGGAACTGTACGTATCATCTCTTGATTACGACTCATATCATCTGTTTTATTCATAGCGAAGTGCTTCTGCTGGAAAAGTACCTCTTTGCTCAGCCGCATACACAGGCTATTCTGGCAGATGAACTACAACACGGTTTTGACCGATAAACCGTCTGACTTGTCATTGACCGATATCTTGTCCGGCTGGGACAAATTGGCTGGCAAACCACACAAATCGAGTCAACCTCATCCAGATGTGGAGGATGCTTTGTGTAGATGGCTGAAAAGCTAGACGTGTGTCTTCTTTTTTATTTCCATCATAGAGGTATAGCTGCTTCCCGCAACTATACCTCAAAGGAACAGGGGCTACACCTGTGTTTGCCACGAAAGGGTATGGACCACCATACGATTGAGATGGAACCAATGACCACGTGTGTGAGCGAAAGCAACATTTTGCTCCCCAGCTTTTTGAGGGTCCGACATTACCAAAATTTGGTATTCTATTATTTATAGAATACCTGCCTCCAAAAAAGCGCTTTCTTGAACTGTGTCTCTCCATTGCACTGGATATGGCCTCTGAAGAAGCCGTATCCAGTGCAATGTCGCGTGTGTTAAGAACGCCTGTGTTGTTCTTGCTGGAGAAGTGTTCTCATTTCTTCTTTAGAAAGACAATCAGCCGGGCGTTCATTGGCCGGCCATGGCTCTTGTCGCGCATCACCAATGGTTGCTTCGGTGACCAGGCGCCGGGTAAACCCGAAGGGGAAGCGGAAGGTGGGATCATCGATAATCCACAGGTGGTAGTGGTTGCTCGTATCTACTTCCCGTGAGCGCGCGGGGAAGAGTTCGACTCCTTCACATTCTGGTCCGACGAGTTCATCTTTGATGCGCATTTTGTCTCTATAGGGTACAACGATTCCACGATCCAGGCGCCGGAACGAGAGGTGGATCAGATCTGGCCCGCCGTCGTGTGCTTTGAGCCGTCGCACGTGAACCTGATAGCGGTTGTTGCGAAAGATGTCGCAGTCTGGATCATGTGGATCTTTTTCACAGCGGACGAACGGCGTCCAGGGAGTGCTCAGAAGATCCTGGGTATGGCGATGTTTCTTGTGTTTCATCTTTCCTTTTTCCAGAGCACACGCAAGACGGCGCCTCCAACGAGGCGCCGTCTTGCATGTTAATCTACCAGCGGTACGTTTTTCATGCGCCTTCCATGCCCTCTGGAGCGATTGTCTTTTGAGACTCACCGCTGTCTTGTAGTGGCGGCATAGGTGTGTGGAAGAGCCCTTCATAACTGATCTGAGCACAATTGGCCCAGGAGAGAACAAAGAGTTGCCAGGCTACCTCAAGCGGGGTCATGTCTTGTCCGGATGGAAACAGAAACCAGATGGCCCTGGGATGCCGGGGGGCACAGGGTGGAAGCTCTGCCGTGTCCATCCAGGGGGCGATGGTGGTGAGGACCTCTGTCCATGGTGTGAAGATGAGCTGCAGGCAATAGAGGTGCGCTGGCTGCCTCCCCTGATCATGCCGGGCAAACAGCGTCTCATACCCTTGCCAGTGCATGCGCAGGGCGTAGCCACGCGCTCCAAAGCAAAGCTGGTTGACCAGGGCAATGGCCTCTTGCAGTGCGGTCTCATCGTGTATCACCTGTCGGCTTTGTTCAAACGATACGCTTCCCGATGTAGTCCTGTGCCAGGAGCGCCTGGCAAGACGTGCTCGCAATGCCTCTTCCTGCCGGGCGCAGGAGGCGAGGGTCCGTTGGAGCATCCCTACCGCGTGGATCAGCTGTGCGGCGTCATGGAGATGAGAGAGGGGGCCAAAGAGCGTGTCCGGGTCGGGATCCGCTTCAGGCTCATGCGCTGTTTCCCAGCAAGCGTGAAGGACGCAGCGATCAAAGGTGAGCACTTGCCCAAGGTACCCTGGATCAGCACATGTTCCTGTCAGGACGTTATGCAGCAGTTGGCTGGTCCATCCGCGGGCATGGGCTTCGAGTCGGATTTGTCTGAGGGCCTGTTCGGTGCGCTCCATATCCGTGCTGCCAAGGATGGCAGAGGCGGCGAGGCGCTGCTGCAAACACGCCTCCACCTCTTCCTGGAGCTCTGCTATGGTCTCTTCCGGGAACAGATGAGCCACACCCCATCGGTGTGCCATGGCAATGGCGCGCTGCCAGGTCGCTCGTTCTTCTGCCCACTCCTCTTCAAACGACGCATAGGGCAGTTTCGGGGGACACTGGGCATGAGCCAGTTCGTGGAGAAAGGTACGCAGGACCTGCTCTTCTGGCATTTCCGGGGCAGACCAGATCCAGATGTCATGATGCTCAACGGAATAGGCCCCTGCGGCGTGAGCATCAAGCGGCAGGCGAACGACGAAGAGCTCACTCACCACGATACCCGCGGTCCTGGCACATTCCCACAGGTGCAGGAACGCGTCGGGTGGCGGATCGATCAGGGGATCAGGTGCCTCTGGTGGAAGCGATGCACGTAACACCTGAAGTTGGCGAGTGAAGGTGGAATTATGCATGGGTGACGTTTCCTTTCGTGTGTGTGGCAGGTGTCGCAAGTTGTGCTCCCAGGCGTTGCAGCACGAGGAAGAAGCACGCGGCCAGTTCCTGGTCATCTGGCATGTCGTGGAGCGCGTGCCACAGATCCTGATACGCCGCCTGCCAGTGCTGGTGTCTCGCATGAAGGAGTCCGCGAATGGAGAAGAAACGAGCACAGGTGGGGGTGAGCTCAAGCCCTCTGTTGAGGTCCCTAATCGCCTCCTGGTGGTAGCCCAGGAGGGAACGGACCCCACCACGCTGTGCATAGAGTTCGGCGTAGGCGTCAGCGCGTTTTTCCTGCCGTGGTAGGTGTGAATCAGAGGTCGCAGGTGTGAGGATCTGTGTCAGAACGCTGTGGGCCTTGCGTACGTGCTTGAGCTCAATGAGGACCTTCACGTAGTGCCAGGTTAATGCTACCTGGTCGTATTCATGTGGCTGAAGCCAGGCCTGTGCCTGTTTCCAGAGCGGGAGGGCATCGGGGTAGCGTTCCTGTTGTGTGGCGAGGACCGCGAGCACCAGGCAGGCCAACCCTTCCAGTCGCCTGTTTGCTCGACTGTCCCCGCCGTGTGCGTGCTGCAGAAGCGCGTGAAGGTCTTGCCGTGCCTGCTCAGGTGCTCCAAGCAGGGCAGAGGCGACCCCGCGTTGCAGAAGCAGGTGTTGCGTGTGCTCTCTTTTCTGAAAGCAGAGCGCGCGCGAATGAGACAGAGGGGGTCTTAATTGTGATGACCAGGTGGCGATGGACTCAGAGAGGCGTGCGCGCTCAATCGCTCCGTCCTCGCTGACGCAGGCGAAGACCGCTGCGAGCGGATGTGATGGATACAGGGTGAGCACCTGGTGCAAAGTGTCTGCAATCTCTTGTGCCAGAGTACGTCGTGATGATGTGGGCATGATGTGATTCGTCTCCTTTCAAAAAGGACGACAGCCTCCCGGCACGCCGGGAGGCTGTCGTGACGCTGGAAAATGTGTTGCACGCTGAGAGGTCGTGAGATATGCTCAGAGGAGAGGGTATTGGCGTCCTCCTGCTCTCTCCTCACCTTGTCCCTCTTCAGGAGAGATAGGTGAGATCTCGACCCTTGAAGCGGCTCTTTGGTTTAGAGTTGATCCTCGCGCCTCTGCTGAAGCAGGTGTTCAACGGAGGCCAGTCCCTCGCGGACCTCCTTCAGTTTGTCGGGCAAAATGTAGTAATAGGCGTGATTCCCCAGGCGCTTCACGCCCAGGAACCCGGCGAACAGTAAGATGCGCAAATGGTGCGAGACGACGGGCTGGGTGCGTGGAATTCGTTCGACCAGTTCACGGACGCAGAGCGTTCCCTCTTCTCGTGTCAGCAAACGGAGCAGGCGAAACCGGACGGGATTCGCGAGGGCCTCAAGCAGAAGTACGAGGCCTGCATCCTCTTCCAGTCCTGTTGCTCGCCAATCTTTGTCCTTATCTGACGCTGAGGCTGTCGTCTCGGCATCAGGCTGCGTGAGGAGGGAGAGGTGGTCTCGTTGGTGATGGGTACTCATAGGTTGTATTCTTCCTTTCAATAGTTGTGGTCTGATGTACGCTTGCCCTGCTGTGTGCGAAGAAAGGGGCCGTCTGTGTAGTGGCAGAGCAGGCAGACCAGGGTAAGCGTGCGCATTGTGGTGTTCCAAAGCGGGGTCAACCAGCTTTCGCAGTGTGGGCACATAGGGGTGTCCTGTGCTGCGTCCTGTGTGATGGAAGGTGTGCAGGCGACAGGCTGTCGTGGCACGATGACCTCTGTTTGGGTCGAGAGCCACTGGCGTACCGCATCGGCGCTCTGCCCATGGAGTTCCAGGGTTTGGATCGAGGATTCTGCGTTGCCCATCAGCGGATCTGGCAGCGAGAGGTAGCGTAGAAGGAGAGTGGTATCTCCCTCGATGGCGCTCTCTATCACTTCACAGATGCATGCTCGAGCGAGCAGATGGGCGCCGAGCTGCAGAAACGGTTGGGGTGGCTGGGGCAGGGCGTTGAGGTACCAACTGAGCAGCATTTCCTGCTCGTCGTTGCTCTGGACCAAAAATGACGGCGGACGCTCGTGGGTGAACACCACCTCGATCCCTGGTGCAAACTGGCGTGAACGGTGATCAATGAGCGTGACGATGTGTTCTCGATCAAGGATACGACCACCAAGCGACAGATAGCGGTAGGACGGGTTCGTGCGAGGTGCGTGCCCAGTGTCAACGGGGAAATGCGCGTGCTGAGGCGCAGGTGTCTCAGACATGAGAAGATGTACTCCTTTCGTAGAGAGAAGATGCTGTAATATCTAATGGGGGTGTGAAGCGTCACAGAGGGGTGGACCGCGGCATTGGGGAAGGCTGGAGCTACAGTTCTTCATGGGCAGTCGTCCTCGACTTGTGTGATTGCGAGGATTTGCCCGAATTGGATGCGATGGGGCGTGCAGGCAATGGAAGCGGGACCCCCTGAAGGGGGCGCGCGGTATAGAAGGCGGTGAGTTGTGCCGTGCGTCTGGTGAGTGCGCGACTGACTGGCGGGGGAAGGTGTTCGACCTCTCGCCAGTTAGTAAGGGCGGCTAGCCGATGGAGTCGTGGAAGCAAGAGTTGAGGGAGCAGGTGTAAGGGTGTGGGAGGAAGTGGAAAGCGCCAGATAACGTAGCTTGTATAATATGTGTTCACCTGGCATTGGCGTGTTCTCATCCCGCCTTCTATCCTGATCAGGAACTGATCGGTATAGCGCCAGGTACGAAATCCAGCGGGGGTGAGTGACCTGGGACGTGTCGGTGACGCTGGTGGAATGTGGACAAAGTCGAGATGCTGGCGTCGCCACTCCTGCTGCCACCATTCGGCAAGGCGCTGTTCCATCCCATCATTGAACGGCGTCAGGACCTTATCGTGATAGGGCAGAAAGATGCGCGTAGGTTGAGGGAGCGGACCAAAGGGTTGAAAGAGCCGTTTGGGCGTGTCAAAGCCCTCGATACAGGCGAGGACGTGCTCGGGAAAGGCGTGTCGGTAGCCGTGCTCCTGGTCTGTCACATGGGATGGGTCACTGGTAAAGTCAGCAAACCAGGTCTGGGCCGTCGTTTTGTAGATGCCGGTGAAGGCCTCTATTTCTTTGAGCAGAAAGCGGTAGCGGGTATCTTCTCGACGCATAGGGATACTCCTTCTTGTCTGTTAAAAAAAGACATGAAAAAAACTGGCTCACCCGCCTGTCCGTGCAGGCAGATGAGCCAGTGAGTACAAAGAAAACGCGAATCTATATGTACAGGAACAGCACTGTTCCTGGGTGATGGTGTCTGCTTAGCGCAGGTAGGAGGTCAGGACCACGTCTCGACGGTTATGCCCCAGCGCGCGTGACACGACCAGGACGGCTTCCTCATCAAGAATGCCACGCGGGAGCCGACCAGTGGCAGGAGGAAGGGGCAGGCCTGAGAGGTGCTGATAGAGTGCCTGGGCATACGCTCGACGATAGGCATGGATGTCGAGGTGCTTGGGGAGGCGAGGAAAGATCTTCTCCTCGCCCCGTCGACCCTCTACCAGGCGGAGCACGGTGGTTTCTTGCCCAGGAAGGACAGGAACCTGGCGTAATTTGCCCCCTTTGCCATGGATGTGAGCGAGCACCACCTGCCCATCTGGTAGCCTCTCGATCTGGCCAACCCGCAGCGCTCGCGCTTCATGCCGCCGTAAGCCGGTTGCGCCAAGAAAGACAAGGAGATCCTGCCAGGCTTCAGCGGACATATGGCGAGGCCGTTTCTGATGCAAAAAAGGGGTACGGGAGCGACGAATGGCCTCGCGGTGCCGTGCCGGTAATGCGACTTCGCTGGCAAGCGTCGGAGAACCAAAGAAGAGGCGCAAGGCGCTGCGCGTGGTGGAGAGCGTCCAGGGGCTGTAGCCCTCCTGCACATGCAGGTGTAAGTAGGCAGAGACGAGCGCGTTCGCACGCTGGTCGATCTCGTGCAGCCGTTTGGTTCCATGCGTTGCGCGACACCAGGACAAAAAGCGCATCACGATGTTCTGGTATGTCGTCCGTGTAGTATAGGCGTGAATCTTCCCATCAGAAAACGGCCAGTGATAGGTCCCCAGGAGACGGGCACGGGCTTTAGCGTGCGCGCGGCTCTGCCCTAGTGCCATGAAGCCGTCAAGTCTCTGTTGCGCTTCATAGAGGAGCCCTGGTCGTTTCCCCATCGCAGGTACACTCTTCTTTGTGTGAAAGGGATGTAGTTGCCCTACAAGGTCTTTCGTTGCGTTCAGTAATTGCGAAGCCATCTGCATATGTGCGCATATACAGAGCAGGGAGAAGACAGTGAAGAGGCGCTCCGTTTATGGTGGATAGGGTGGTGGGGGATACCCATATTGACACTATCTACCTTTTACGCTCTACGAGAACACGTGTTTTGGTACATACACAACCAAAAAGTGTTTGGGCGTTGCAAGGTAAATCGTGTCCTGATGTTGTTGGCGAAATCAGAAAATGAGCTCGTAATGGAGAACAATGTATCTCTGGTTTGAGCTCAGGAAACCAATTCGCCAACACTATCTGTCCTTGCGTAAAAATGCTTGCGTACAAGTGTTCCTGTGCCCTCTCGGTGAGGCCTTTTAAGAGCTTCAACGCCACCTTGCCATTCAAGAGAGCAAACACGCATTGGCTCGGACGGAGCCTTCAGGAAACTTCGGTTTGCTGAGAAGCCCTCGGCTTTCGCCGTGGGGAGTCGTCACGGAAGTGATAGTCAATCACCTCCGCTCTCAGAGCGGAGGCTTCTTACTTCTGGACTCCACCGCGACTCAGCCTCCCTCTGCGGGTTGCTCCCGTCTCAGAAGTTCATGCTTCAGACAGCTTGCTGAACCGGAGAGGTCTACCGGCTCCGCCGCGCCATAGAGGGATTTTTTCTTGGGCGGCACGAAACGCGCGAAGGCGTCCACAGCAAGCGGGAGTACCATCCGTGCCCAAACACAGATCTCACGGGCTCAGATGACGTGCGTGGCGTGCTTTCCACACTCAGGCCTCTCTCCTCCTGGGAAGGGTGACGGTAAAGGTCGATCCTTTTCCGACATCGCTGTCCACCACGATGGTTCCCCCATGGCTCTTGACGATCTCAGCTACAATAGAGAGCCCCATGCCCAGCCCGGGGATCGCTCGCAGCCTGGCAACATCGGTCCGATAGAAGCGCTCAAAAATCTTGTTATACTGCTCTCGAGGAATGCCCAGGCCATGATCTCGCACCAAGATTGTGACCGCCTCTTCGGTGGCGGAGAGCTCCACCTCGACGGTCCTTGCATCGGGAGAATACTTCATGGCATTGCTGAGCAAGTTGCTGAAGACCTGTCCCAGCCGGTCTCGATCCCCAATCAGGCTGGTTTGCATGCTCCCACGGACCACAATGGTATGACTGGGACTCGTATGTTGCATGGCGTCGACGACCTCTCGCAGCAGCTCGCCCAGATCCACACGCTCCCGGACGTACTCCAATCTCCCTGCCTGGATCCTGGAGACATCCAGTAACTCCGCGATCAGGCATTCCAGTTGCTCGACGGGCCTCTCCACCCTGGAAAGCTCGGTGGCCGCCTCGTGCTGGGAGTGCTTTTCAAGGTGTTTTCGCACCAGGTGGGTCTGCAGCTTGACTGCCGTGAGCGGAGTCCCCAGTTCATGGCTAACGATATTGAGAAAATCATACTTGTGTTGTTCCAGTTCTTTGCGCGCCGAATTATCCAGTACAGAGTGGATCACCTGGCGTGGAGAATGCTCTAAGACGACCCCGCACACGAGCACCGGCAGACGACTGCCATCTTGACAGAGGTACTCTTTTTCATAGGGCGTCATCGACTCCCAGGTATCCAGTTCCTGACGAGCCTGCAGGGTCCGAGCCATATATTCTGGAGGGGTCATCTGCAACACGTTCATGCACCCCGCACGCAGGTCTTCTCGCGTATAGCCGGTCATGCGCAGAAAGGTATCGTTTGCATCCACAATTTGCCCACCTTCGGTGACAAAGATCCCGATAATCTTGGATTTCATCAAGGTGTCTGCGCGCTCCAGAGCGGGGCGCAAGGTTTCTTCGATCCGCTTCTGCTCGTCGATATCGGTGCAGGTGCCAAACAGAGTAACGATTTGACCTGTTGCATCGCGCATTGGCATGGCACGAGTTAAGAACCAGCGATACTCCCCCGTCGGGCCCTGTTTGAGACGCTCTTCGTGCTCAAACAGGGCTCCCGTCTCCAGGGCATACTCCCAACGCATTCGGTTGCCTTCCTGATCATCAGGATGGATGAACTGGAAATGAGCCCATACGCTTTGTACCTGTTCAAGCGTGAGCCCGACGTAGTCACGCCAGCGCTGGTTCACATACTCGTGCCAGCCGTTGGGTCGTGCCGTCCAGACCAACTGGGGAATGGAATCAATCAGTGTGTCACATGACGCGGAAGTAACACGCCTGGTTTGCTTGCTCTTCAACATAGCGCAGTTAATATCCCTTTCACGTGTCCCAATCCCTGGTGGCGAAGCTGCGTACCTGCTCTGAACTCAAGAGGTCTAGAGAAATGATCTGCTCTCTTCGAGAAACAAGCGAGCTGGCACTTCGTGTTCTCGGTCACAGCCTGTGCGCTCGTAGTGGCATCCACAACCGTCTCAGTGTCATCGACGACACATGAGGCACGGGGAAGCGCTTCCAAGAGAGACGTATGTTGAGGACGTGATGTGAGCAGAGCGCCCACTCATGTAGTATCTGAACACATAGCATGACCTCTCTTCTTTCCCCCTTGCTCAGTCCCCTGGGCAAAAGGAGCGTACGTGCTCGCTCAATGAAACGATAGGTTACAACTGGCTGGATGTTCACCACGCCATCATTCTTCAACAGAAGGTATTCTGCGTCTTTGCATGCGCTCTACGGCACGTACCGTCTTCCTTTCTTTAAAGAGAGGGGCCGCCATGCGCAACGAGGTGAAAGACGTGCTCTGCTGAGCAAGTGTTCCCATGACTCTTCCTGTCGAGAACAGCCTTGTTCACAAACGTCAACAGACAATGGCCAACGTGTGAAAAAGATTACCCCCAAATTGTGTTGTTGTCAATAGGATTGGGTAGGGCCACACTATCTGGTGAAGAGCTCAGAAAAACTTACGAAAATGAGCTCAAACAAGAAGGCTTTCACCACTTAATGTAGCTCTACCATAGGATGCGCACGATCTAAATTTCTTTATAGTTGGAAAGAAGCGTAGAGAGTGGATCTAGCTCCCATTTGATGCTCCTTTGAAAAAGGGGAGTTGAGAATGGTTATCACGTCGCACTATTTCCTCGCGTACGATATCGACCTCGGGAGGGGCCGTAATCCCGAGTTTTACTCTTCCCTCACGTACCTCGAGCACTTCTATGAGAATATTGCCAGAGAGGAGAATTTTCTCCCCTTCCTTGCGCCGTAGAACTAGCATGATGGGTCGTTCCTTTCTTCCTTCAAAGGTTCTGATGGTATTGGTGGGTTCGTAGGTGGTGTATCCAGATCTGGAGGAATGGTAGTATCCTCTTCGTAGGCTCTGGCGACGGCTTTTTTGATGACTTGCCGTTTGCGCAGCGCGGGGCGAAGCAGTGGAACCCACTTGGGGTCGGGATGTTTGACGGTGACCTCTCCCTCCCGCCGGGTGCCATCTTTGCGCGTCGGGTAGCTGCGGGTGAAGATGTCGATGATCCGCTGCTCATAGAGCAGATCTTCGGGTTTGGCCTGGGCCAGCCAGTTCTTGCGTTTGTTCGTGGTTGTGGGTTCTGGGACTTCGCTCATTGTAGGACGAGAAGCCATCTCTGAGAGGTCGTAGGTGACGGTGGTGTATGTGCGTGAATGCGTGACCCACCTCTCTTTGGGTTTCCCTTTTCCTCGTTTACGCGGGACGGATGCTTTGGTCTGGTAGGAGACAACACGATCAGGAAACGAGGGCGCCTGAGGGGTGCGTGCATAGCGTTTGTGGAGCATGCCGCTCGCGATGGCAAGCCAGCGTGTCCAGGGAAACACCTGGCTCATGTGCTGGTCGTGCGGCAGGACCCAACACGAGTACTGCGTATCGTAGGACAGGCGCAAGAGCACCGACGCATTCTCGCCGATGATATCAATGTTCCAGCGTGCGGCTTCCTGACCAAGGATCTGATGTGCCTGAAGCCAGGCGTCCAGATGCGTGCTCGGGTTAATGAGCCTATTGAGCTCTCGTGCCGGATAGCGCGGGTAGAGAAACACGGCCCGCACGCGACCCAGGGGACCTGGTTGTGGCTCATCAAACTCGATCCAGTACCGTTGATCCGTCTTGAAGAGGTCGGCGACCAGCGTGTTAAAGTGGGCCAGCTGGTCATCAGGTGTGGTCCATCCCTTGCGCACCCAGAACTCCTCGAGGGTCTAGAGGAGGTCCTGATACATCTGCCTGGCAGAGGCTGTCCAGAGCCAGAGGTGTGCATGGTCCAGCATCTGGCAGAAGATGCTGACGTAAAAGGGATCGGACTGTGCCGAGGGAACGCCTGACGTGATCCGCTCCCCGGCGAACATCATTTTGAAGACTTCCACGAAGGGTTTTCCCTCCGCGAGAATGGTCTCAATGGTAGCAATCCAGGCCTGATTGCGCCGGTCTCTCTCCTCCTGAGAGAGGGTGACATCGGGCGTCTCATGAAAGGCGACAGGGCGATACTGATGGGAAACGTGGGTTCTTCCAAATTGTGTGTCTCTGGCGATTTCATGTTCTTTGCTCAAACGTGCGCGGACAAGAGCATCCAGCTGGGGCTCTTCAAGGGTCAGAAAGGGCCTGTAATGCGTGAGAGGGGCTTCGAGGCGCTTTTGTTCCTGCTCGGGAGGGGCTATGGTGCCTAAGCAAAAGACGATGATGTAGTAGTTGCCACCCGCCATATAGGTGTTGACGGTCAATGTCAGGTCGATGATCGCGACAATCGTTTCAAGCGCAGCGAAGAGCGCTTGTTGCGCGCTCCGACTGGGAACCTGAACCGCACGATACCAATTGGGAAGAAGCAAATCCGTCATACGGATTCCTTTCCAAAAAACACGCTCCCACCAGGGGCATGCGCGTACGATACTGCGTGACGCGTATGCGTGCGCTTCTGGTGGGAGTGAAGGACGAAGAGGAAGAAGATGGAGAGCGAGAAAGGGACAGGAGGGGGAGGCGAACGGGCTGTAGGAGTGGGCGAAGAGCCCTGGCAAGAAGTCTCGGTCATGAGCGAGGCTCTTCCCATTGAGCCGCCTCAAAGACTCTGGGCAAGAGGCGTTGCCAGAGGGAATAGAGATGAAAGATGGAGGTTGGCTCTTGCTGCGGCAGGAGTGCCGCATGGAGCAAGATCAGGGGATGGCGCGTAAAAAGGGCGCTGCTCAGTGTCTCGGGTGGTTGCCAGAGAAACCCCTGCCAGCCCATCCCCGGCGCAGGCTCGACCAGGTGGGCAAGACGCGCCAGGTGAGAAGCGCCGAGCGGCTCACATTCATCGGCCCTTGGAGGAGGAAGTGTCCGTTCTACCCAGCGCAGTTGCCAGGCGACGGCATCGAGTTCCCCAGGTAGGTCTGTCTGCCAGGTCAACATGGCGTCCCCCATCTGTGCGAGCGACAACGCTCCCTCACGTGGTGTTTGCTCCGCCATGGCAAAGAGAAAGGCCTGAGGAAGCGTGTCTCGTGCAGAAGCGTGTCTCTCGGTCGTCGAGACGAGACCCAGGTTGGTGGGAAGAGGCCTCGAAGAGGTGCTTGCCGTATCGGGCAGGGTATGCCAGAGGACCTGTGAGCTTAGACGACCAGGGTAGGTATCAATGACACAGACCGCTCCCAGGCAGTCCGGGCAGACGCGCATGGGTAACTCATGAAAGGTGCCGTCCTGGCGCATCGGGGCGTGTAACTGGTGTCCAATGTAGGCCGCCTGCTCGGGAGAGAGCCGAAGCACAAAGAGGCGGTGATCGGTCTGCCACCAGGGAGTAGTGCAGCGAGGACACCACCAGAGGACTTGCCGTCCGCCATAGATGGTCTCAGGGAAGAGTTGGGAGAACTCCCTGGAGAGGAGTACCTGTTGCTGTACACGACCATCGTCATAGTGGGGCGGAACAGCATTGAAAACATCATCCAGGGATGGTATTCTAAACATGTGTAATAGCCTTTCTTTTCTGTGTGAGAAGAGAGGATGGAACGCCCAGCGTATTGCAACTACGCTGGGCGTTTTTTTGTGGTGTGTTCATTATTCTCTCTTCTTCACGTGATGAAACAGACACGAGGCAACTGCCTGGTCTTTGCCCAAAAATGCCTTAAAGGGCCGCGTAGGATAGATGGCCCGACGCGTGTGAAACCACGCCAGTGACCAGGAGCAGACTCTGCCATTCGCGAGGCGAGAGCTGCTTTTGCCTCGCGGCAGGATGCCCAGGGGGAACCTGGAGACTGGCCAGGGGGCCGAACACTGTCCACCAGACCCGGTGAACGGGAAACGGGCTGATGCGGGGCAGCAAGAGGGGGCCATGTTCTCGGAGCACGTGATTGAGGTGCCTGGTATCCGCCGCGCACTCGGAAGAATACCCGGTGTGGAGGATACCCGGAAATGACCACGAAACGCTAGCATGTTGTGCCATGATGTGTGACTCCTTTTTGGCAAGGTGAAAACAACAAAAAACGCAGCCCATCCTTCCCGCGCGGGAGAAGGCAGTGGAACTGCGTTTGAAAGAGGGAACTTAGAGAAAGTACGAAAGCACCAGTGATTGGAGTGATGAGAGTTGGTCGGAATCAGCCACTTCAACAGATAATTGCGCGTGCAGCATGTGCCAGCGCTCTTGTTGGGCGGCAAGCACCGTGGCCTTGTATTCCCCCTCCATTTTCTGGACGAAGAGGCGAAACTGTTCGACTTTGGTGGTAAGAAACAGCTTACTTTGTTGTGCGTACAACTCCAACTGCCGGGCATGCACCATTGATTGGTAGTTCATGTTCGTCTGGGTGAAGCTCACTGGACGACCGATACCGGTGACGACGTAGAGCCTCCAGCGCTGTTGTGCCTGCGTGCGGCCTGCTTGATAGGCCTGGGGAACCTGAGCGATCTCATAGTCGAGACGGTCTCGCTCGTAGGTCCAGCGCTGCTCAAATTGTAGGAAGAGCTCGTGCGCGGAGATGGATGCCAGGTGGTGTTGCTCAATCCGTTCTTCCTGATGACGCAGAAGCTCATCAAGAAGAGGAAGACACAACGCCAGGCACTCCGGGGTCAGCACGAATTGCTGAGCACACTTTTGGAGATAGGCACGATAGGTGGCCATGCCCCGTTGGATCTGCACGAGCCGTTGTTCCCAGTGGTGTTGCTGCTGCTTCACCCATTGGTGAAACAGGCGCTGTTCGGTTTCCACGGCCCAGCGAGGGGTAGTGGTTTGTGACCTGGAGAAGTTCTGGGCAATGGCGAGATTGGCCTGAGCGGTCTCACAGGCGGCCACTGCACTCAACCACGAGGTAAAGCGGTGTTGTGAGGCACTGACGAGAGTGTGGAGATTATCGAGAATGCTCACAATGACCGACTCTTCGCGCGCCAGGAGGCAGCGTTGGTTCTGGGTTTCGATGAGGTCGCGAAGGGCCGCCGTAGCGCGGTAGTGTTTCCCGCAGGGGCAGAGTGATCCTTGACTCATCGTGGTGACTCCTTTCTGGATGGGAAAAAAGCACAAAAAGGGGCCACACCTCTTCACCCGAGCGGGCAAAGAGGACAAGAGTCACTGACACTCTTTTGTGGAGAAAACCTCCTTTCTGCGCAAAAATAGTCGCCGGGAAACCAGTGGACGAGAGACGCGAACCCATGCAGGCAGAGATGCTCGATGCCTGGATGAGGATTGCCTGGGAGCGCGGAGCAACGGAGAGACTCAGACGTTGCTTCGCACCCGTGGTACCACCAGAGCAGAACGGCTCTCTCTCATTGACGAGAGAAGAGAGAACCGCTCAGCCTGGTGCAGGCGGGAACCACTTCCTTCCCCCTCAGTCGCGAGGTTGAAAGGCTCCCCTGAACATCGCCAGGATCCATTCATCCTCTTTGGATGAACAGCACTTCCACTCGTGTTGTACCCAAAATAGCATCTCGGGTCAATAGCGCATTTTCCGGGAAGAACGCAGTGAAAATCGACGCAGAAGCGTGTGTTGCGTGTCTCCTCGTCAAGAGCGTGCGCTCTCATGTTGCTCGATTAGCTTGTGGAGCGGATTGATGACAGATAGAAGCGAGAGAGGCAAAGGGGAAAACACGCAGTTTCTCTCTGCATGCGTTCAACTTCGCCCAAAATTGCGAAGTACTTCGCCCACTATTGGGTGGTTTTGTTCTTCCCTTTTTGGCGGGTTTTTCAGTACACTAGAAGCAGGTCGTGTGGTTCTCATGTGATGCCTCCCTACCCCCCCCCAGTATTCCTCACGACCAACAAGCACGTGAGGACTGCATGGCCTTGTCATGATGAAAGGTAGACGGAACAACATGCTCAATAAAGCGAGTATCCTGCAACCAGCAGATGCTCCTGAATCTGTTCCTTCCTCCCATCCAGCAGATGTGGAAGTGTATGAGGAGCAGGTGATTGCACAGCATGCTCTGCAAATGGTTCCTGTTGCATTGCTTGAGCAGGTGCAACAGCTGTTTGGGTTCCCACAGGACCGGCGCTGTCTCAATGGGCAAGTGTTTCTTGCTCACTGGCTTCGTGTGGCTCACCTTAAACAGATCTCTCTTGTCCCTCATGAAGGTCCCCAACTAGTTGCTGTGCTCACGATCCAGAGCCTTCGCGCTTTCTGTACCTCGCCTTCGCTTGTCTGGCCCTGGTGCTATGACACGACGACGAAATACATCTCGGTGTTACAAGCTGCGGGTCTCCTGCTCAAAGTGAAACAGCCCAAAGGCATGGGAACCACCTATTATTTCCCGCTGACCTCGACGCCCTGCCTGCCCGTCTGCGTCGAACAGGTGCAGCAGCTCACGAGTCGACGCAAAAGCGTCAAACGTTCGCGTGCACTGCGACGGGTTTCAGCGCATCTGGAGCAGACCGCTTGTATCGAGGGCGATCACGATGGAAAGGAAGCAAGAGACATGAAAACCCGCCCAGGGTATCTGAGCCTGGTCCCACCTTCACAACATGGGCAAGGAACACGTGATCATGCTTCCCAGATGACAGGATAGGGCTTTAGCCCGCCGCAAGCCACGGTTCTTTCGACCGTGGTGAGGCGTGTTATTGGGCTTGAGCCCTTATCAAACCTAGTACTCATAGAACACATGTTTGACAATTTCACATCAGCAGAGTATTCTCTACGAGAGATACCATCTATTTTGTGAGAGGAGGTCCTGAAAATGGCAAAAGCCACGAAAACCATCAGGCAGGCGTTGCACTATCCGCCGCAGTATGCTGCCTACTTCGCGGCAAATCAGGCCCTCTTCAATCGCGTCGTGGCCTTTTATTTCGACTGTATTCAGGCGCACGAGGGTCTCCTTTCCCTCAAAAACAAGCAGGCCCTCACGGCCCTGGAGAAACTCACGCATGCAACGGAGTCTAGCCCCCATCCGATCATGCCGCTCACCGATCTCGCGCCAGATATCCCGGCGATGTTCAGACGCGCCGCCATCAATGCGGCCCTTGGTTCGGCCCGCGCATTTTTCTCCTCCCTCAAAACATGGCGAGCACGGAAGCAGAAACACGAAGCCAAACACACGAAAAAGCGCAAGAAGAGGCCGTTTCGGGAGCGGCCACCAGTCCCACCCCGATCATGGAACAAGTCGGTTCCCTTCTACGCAAGCCTTTGGCATGAGCGTCATACGCATGGTATCGTGCTCAAGGTCTGGACCGGCTCGTGCTGGTCCTGGCTCAAACTACAGATCCTCGGTCGCGAGCTCCCCGATGGGTACGCGATGGGCAGTCCACAGCTTGTTCGCAAGGGGGATCGCTGGTGGCTGCATACTCCCATTGAGAAGACCTTCGAGGCTCCCGCAAAGAGCGGAGAGCAACTCACCATCGCCCAGACACGTCTCTGTGCGGTGGATCTCAATCTCGACAAGCATCTCGCTGTGTGCAGCGTCCAGACAGTTGACGGCACCATCCTGGCTACGTCCTTCATCGGAAATGGCACAGCGGTATCGGGCTGTAGGAAACAACTGCTTGGACGCATTGCACGCAACCGATCACAGACTGGTCTCATCGCCGAGAACGAACAGGACAATGCCGACCTCTGGGCGAAGATCAGGCACGTGGACGAGCAGATCGCGCATCTGATGAGCGCTCGCATTGTCCAGTTCGCCAGCGAGCACAAGGCGAGCATCCTGGTTTTTGAACATCTGGGCAACCTGCAACCGGAGAAGGGCACGTATTCGCGCCGGAGCAATAGCAAACGCGCCTACTGGATGAAGGGGCGCCTGTTCCGCTATGCAACGTACAAAGCCTGGCATGCAGGCGGCATCATCACCTGCCGTGTGAATCCGCGCAATACGAGCAGAGAATGCCATCGCTGTCACGCCGCTGTCATTCGCTATAACCAGGGACACCCTGTGGAAGGCTACACCTCCGGTGCCGCACTCTGTCTGTGCCCACAATGCCAGATGCGCGATCATGCCGACCGCAATGCCAGTATCCGTGTCGGACAGCGCTTGATCGAGCGGACGCAAGAACCGTTGAAGGAAAAGCCTCATGCTCGTTCGCAACGTGCGAAGAGGGAGTCGAAAGACTCAGGTGTTGGGATCTCCCAGGATGCCAAACGCCAGATGGGACCATCCATCCCTGCGGCCAGGCGTGGAGATCATGCCAACGGGCATGGCACCGCCCAGGGGAGAAGGCGCCGGATGGGCGCGTCTTTCCCAGATATTGCGTCCCAACTACGGGTTCACTTTGAGTAGTGGCTACGCCACCTGTCTCACGAACCCGACTACGGCACAGTGTCAGAAGCTGCTCGGCTTTAGCCGATGCGGAGTGTCACAGAAAGGCATGGCCAGCTATCTGGCAAAGAAGACCAGGTGGGACGTACGGTTGAGCGCCTGACGGCGATGATGCGGTCCTATGGAATGCGTGTGACCCCTCCCGTGAAAGTATCGATAGCCACGATTGTCTGGGAGGATCTGACCCACCTAACGCAGGCGGTTTCACCACAACCGCCTGAGGAGCGAGAGCCAGTTTCCTCGTTATCCGAAACGCAGCCGAAACCACCAGGTGAGGTGATGCATGATGATCGAACGATGATGGGACGCCAAAGTCGACGTTTTCGAAGAAGGTCTAGGATCGTGGAAGAAGGAAGATCGTCGACTTCAACGCGATGTGTCGACTCCAGAAGAAAACCGTCGACCTCTTGCGAATACTTTCGTGGGTGAAGAAGAACGTCGACCTCTCGCCAAACCATCGACTTCTGTGGAGGATTGTCGACCTTTGGTGCAAGAAACCGTCGACCTGTGCGGCACGCAAACGCAGATCCAGGAGGCCCATACGCGTACACACGCGCGTGCGCGCGTTGAATTCAATTCTCTCAATAATCATCAATTACCAAAAAAAGAAATACATGAAAAAAGTGAAGATGAATTGAGAGAACAGGATCTTACAAAAAAACAGGTCGATGGTTTGGTGCATACCGCAGAGGAATCAGGTCAATCATTTGCTGCATGCGTTCGCGGGCAAATTATTGATGATTCTTCTTCCTCGCTTTCTTCGCCAGCGCAAGAAGAGGTCTCTCTTATGACCACGAATGAAGGGGATGAGACTGATGGTCCTTTTCTCTCCCTTCGGGATCAGGTGGCTGCAATGAAGCGCGTGTATGAACCGGCGACACATGAGATGCTTGAGGCACTGGCTCTGGATTACTCACAGCGCTTTAACCAGAGCAATGAAAACGTTGGAGTCTATCTCAAGCGTATGCGTGAGCACCCGCAGTGGCTGCATGTGGCGGCGGTGGATGCTTTGGTGCGCACCTGGTTCCCTGATCCCGGACGTCGTGCGGCTCGATTGCAGGGAGGATGGGTGATCAAGAAATACCGTGAGTATGTTGAAGAGCTGGAAGAGCCTCCCGCCGAAATGGTGGCCTGGGCAGAGTGGATTCTCAACGGTGGATTGACCTATAACCATCTGGAGTGGATGCTTGAAGTCGCCGCGCGCAGTGGGAGCATCACGCCAGGCGAGGGGAAACGCCCACTTCCTCACGAAGTGATCACTGAAGCTGAACGATTGCAGGCGTTCTGGGTAGCAGGTGGCGCACAAGGCCTGGAGCGCTCCGGCTATCTCTTTGTGGATCTTGATGGAGATTTCTATACCCCTCAGGACTACGAGAGGTATCGCCAGGTGGCGGTGAACGAGGTGCTTTCCACCCCCTATGACCCTAGTGATTCCCAGGTGATGTATGAGATCCAGACCTATCTGGCTTGGGCGGAGTCTCAGAGGCTTCCTGCGGAAGAAGAGCAGCCCCTCCTGACCGATTTGCCACGCCCGTTACAGCAATGGGTGAGTGCATTGGGCAAGCGTATTGATACAGGTCACTACAGCATTGGCGTGCGTTTGGCTCCTCGAAGTCGTCGACGTGTCATTGAAATTCGAGAGAAGTCGACGTTCGGACAGGTCTGGCATCTGGCCAACCAACAACAAATTCTTCAGTGGTTGCAGCAGTATGGTTCTTTTTCGGTGGAACAAGAGTTGATACATAAGAGCAGCTGACAAGAGAAAATACCAGAGCTAACGACAGAATTTCTTATAGACATTATGGCCTGGATGATATGTAAAGGCTCAATACTCTGGAGAGAAGAAATATTTTTGATAAGCGTGTCGAGATACGAATGACACTTTGCGCGGCAGATCGTCCTCCTTACAGAAAACCGAGCGAGAAAGCCCCGGTCATTTATGCCGGGGATGAATCGCCGTTCCTTGTTTGAGGGGTGGGAGGCATGGGCTGATAGGCAGGGTCATCCCACGCCAAATAGGCATCTAAGGCCCGGCGTATGATCTCTGCCATTGGCAAATCTTCCTCCTGGCTTCTCTTTTCAAGTTGTCGTTTTTGTCGTTCTGTGATGTAGATATTCGTTCGTTCTTTTGGCATACACTTCTCTCTTTTGTTGACATACAACGCTATTAAGGTGTATAATAGCAGAAAGAATAACGAAAGGCAAGGGTGCAAGGATGCTCATCTACGAGTACAAACTGGATGGCAACAAAACACAATACGCCGCCATTGATGAGGCGATCCGTATTGTGCAGTTCATTCGCAACAAGTGCTTGCGCTTGTGGATGGATGAGCACGCCACCAAGAATGACTTGCAGTGCTATTGTGCCGTCCTTGCCAAATCGTTCCCCTTTGCTTCCTCTCTCAATTCTCAGGCACGTCAAGCCAGTGCCGACCGAGCGTGGTCTGCCATTGCTCGCTTTTATGACAACTGCAAAGCCAAGAAGCCAGGGAAGAAGGGGTATCCCAAGTTCCAGAAAGACAACCGCTCGGTAGAGTTCAAAACAACTGGATGGAAGCTAGACCCTGATGGTCGGCATATCACCTTCACTGATGGGTGCGGCATCGGTCGTCTTCGCCTGATTGGCACGCGTGACATTGAAACCTTCCCTGTGAAACAGATCAAGCGGGTTCGCATTATCAAGCGTGCCAATGGCTACTATGTTCAGTTTGCCGCGCAGACAGATCGCCACATTGAACACGCCCCCACTGGCAAGCAGGTTGGTATCGACGTTGGTTTGAAAGCCTTCTACACCGACTCTGAGGGAGCAACCGTCGAGAATCCGCGCCACTACCGCAAGGCAGAGAAGCGCCTCAAGCGGCTGCAACGCCGTCTCTCCAAGAAACAGAAAAGATCAGCCAATCGTAAGAAAGCTCGTCAAGCCGTTGCCAAAGCGCATTTGAAAGTTCAAAGGCAGCGTGAAGATTTCGCTCGCAAGGCAGCGAACACGCTCGTCTCGTCTCACGACCTGATTGCCTTTGAAGAGTTGCAGATCCGCAATATGGTCAGAAACCGCCACCTCTCCAAGAGTATTCACGACGCTGGCTGGGGACGGTTTCTCTTGTGGGTAAACTACTACGCCGCATTGCATGGTATCCCTGTTGTGGCAGTCTCACCCCAGTTCACCAGCCAGAACTGTTCAGCGTGTGGCATGCTCGTCAAGAAGAGCTTGAGCGTGCGTACCCACATCTGCACACGTTGCGGCGTGGTGCTGGATCGAGATCATAATGCGGCGTTGAACATTTTGCAAAAAGCTCTCAGTACCATAGGGCATATGGGAACTGATGCACCTCTGAGTGCATGAAACGCTTCTGGACAGGAGGGCCGCTACTGTCTCTCAGCAATGGGAGTCAGCAAGCCGCCTGGATGAAGGAAGAATCCCCCGCGATGTATCCGGGGGAGTGTCAATCCGCTACGGTGGTGTTTGGAAGAAGCATGGGCGGCTGTCGTTCATGCTGTTTTCTCGCCAATGTGGTGTGTCACTTGATCGATCTGCTTGTGCTGCTCCTCATTCCCAAAACACTTGTCACCTGTGAGGAAATGAGGTATACTCAACAAGAAAAATAGCTGTTGATTTTTCTTTGAATCACTCCTCAATCAGCATACATGGAGCAGTCGGTGGAATTTGTCTGCGTTGTGGGGACTTCCTGGGAGACTGAAACCTCCCCGGCATGAATGCGCGGGGGGTCCTGTTGCTCACCCACCGTTTCCTTGCTCACCTGACGGAGAACAAGGCTCTTGGTGGGGATAAGCAGGACTTTCGAGCCGACGCGCTCCGGCACGGACAGCTTTGCCAGAAGCCAGCAAGCCCATGCTTCGGGGCAGCACTTGCCCCTCATTCGCACGTTGTTGCAGCCCCTCCATCACGGCTCGCAGGCGCGGCTCCGCACCTTCCCAGACGTGCTGGGTGACAGAGGGGATGGTGTGTTCCGGTTCCAGGTGGGCCAGCAAAAAGGCCGAGTACAAATCGCGTTGCACCGGCCCTAAGCCGCAAGGGCAGTGGTGCCAGCGTTGTGATCTCGGTTTCTTCACATACCGCCCACAGTGATGGCAATACTGACTCAGTTTGGTCTTGAAAGCAGAAACTTCGCCCAGGGTGCCGCCAGTTTTTGCAACTATGCGGGCCAAATGCGCTAGAAACAGCCCTGGGGCGCGAAGTCCAATACTCTTGCCATACTGCTTCTGCCATCCTTTGAACGAGGTTTTTTCGATGGTGATGGTATTACCCACCTGGGCAATGCGATGCGCGAGGTTGCCATGGAGACTTTTGCGGTGCGCGGCGAGTCTGCGCTCCAGGTTGGCATGCTGTCTCCTGGTTGCTTGATACCTCTTGCTCTCTTTCCAGGGCAAGCGTGCTTTGCCCTGTTTCTTGATGCGTCCCATCTCGTCGTAGTTTCCTGGATTGTTTGCACGACGCTGTCGTTCCATCCTGCGTTGCAAGCGCCGCTTTTGTTGAGCATCAGGAACCAGCCCCTCACAGAACGCCACAAGATCGGCGTCGCCATCGCGCGGGACAATCGCCAGTGTGGAGGGGCCAATATCCAAACCAATCGTATCGGTTCTTCCCTCCATGTGCTTGGGCTTGACGAACGCATGACCCTCTCGCGACCAGTTGCACGACATAGCGGTTGCCGTCATGGTCAGCGCCCTGTGCTCGTGGAGAGGAGGCTTTGCGGCGGACCAGGCGCACATACTTGATGGGGTGGTGCAGACCATGCTGGACAACAGGATCACGCCAGTCGATGATCGCCGGGATCACTTCTGTATTCCAGAGGAGAAAGCCTCCATCGCCCACACCTGGGTCAAGGAGAAAGCGCAGGCCAACATCGTTGCGCTTGCCCTCGACGCTATCGATGCCGCGTCCTTGACTGCGAAAGCGGACTCGTTTGGCTTTGCCCACACAGACGCTACTCTACCGCGTGATACGCCCGGCTTGCCAGTGTTTGGGCCATGGTACTGTCAATGTGATCAGCGATCCAGGAGGCACGAGCACGTTTCGCGTACTCATGCAGGGCGTACTCCGAAAAGTGATGCTTTGTACGCACATGAGAAAACGCCTGAGTTCGTTCTTGCCTGTGAGTACGAGGAATGGCACAGGCTTTGCTCCAGGCAGGATCGTTACGCATCCGCCTGAGTCGCTTGTTGGCTTCTCCAAGCAGCGCGTTATACAGCTGCCGAGCAGCCTCCAAGTGAGCGCGCAAGCGCTGCTCCTGGCTCCAGTCCACGTGCAGGGGCACTTCGAGGAGAAACGTTGGGGTCGCGGGCTCGCTTCATGGGGTGCTCAGCCTCTCTCTGTCTTTTTGCATGGGGTGCACATGCAAAAGCTCACGTCCCCTGCCATCTGCGCAAAACGATCGCATCCCGGCCTGATCAGCACCGTTTTCGCCGCATCGTCCAGTCTCGCGTTCCCACAGGGGGAAGACGAGGTTCTCTCGTCCGACTCACCCCCGTATCAGTCCCGTTGCTGGGAATGTCGGCCACCGACGAGAGCGCGGTGCCGATCACGGCAAGTTAGAACAAGTGTGCTACAGCCAGCAACTCCTGTCAAGTTTGGAGAAACCATCCTCGATTGCTCCCCCACCTACCCCCCAAACAAGGAACGGCTTTTCATCCCCCCGGATGGAATCGCGGGGGCTTTCAAGCCCAACTTTTTGTAAATGGGTTCCGAAACTGGTTCTCATTGCTTTTGCCCGGTAGAAGAAATACGAATGAGACGCAAAAAGACAGAGAGTCCAAGCTTAACAAGCTTGAACTCTCTCTACTCATTGAGCGTTTTTCCCTCTGCTCGGTGGCATTCCAAAAGTGGTGGGATCAAACAATGAGCTACAACCCGCCGATATGCTGTAGTGACATTACTGGTCTCCTTCGAAACCGGACAAGTTGATACCAAGCTCTGGCATCACATCGTTCGAGGTGTCCTCAACAAACTGAATCTTCTGCTCGTCCTCGTTGAGCACCTCAACGTTGATGCCGAGACTCTGCAATTCTTTGACCAACACCTTAAAGGACTCCGGTACTCCTGGCTCCATGATGTTTTCGCCCTTGACGATGGCCTCATACGTTTTCACGCGGCCTACCACGTCGTCCGACTTCACTGTCAAAATTTCTTGCAGGATATTTGCTGCACCATAGGCTTCCAGCGCCCACACTTCCATTTCGCCGAAGCGCTGTCCACCGAATTGTGCCTTACCACCCAACGGCTGTTGGGTGATCAAGCTGTATGGTCCAGTCGAGCGAGCATGAACTTTATCTTCAACCAGGTGGTGCAGTTTCAACATATAGGTATAGCCGACGGTCACTGGATGATCGAACGGCTCACCAGTACGTCCATCATAGAGTTGTACCTTACCGCTCTCAGGCAAGCCCGCACGCCGTAACATCTCTTCAATGTCTTCCTCGGTCGCGCCATCAAAGACCGGAGTCGCGATCTTGAAGCCAAGCACGCTGGCAGCCCAGCCCAGGTGCGTCTCCATGATCTGACCGATGTTCATACGGTGCGGCACGCCCAGGGGGTTCAGAATGATATCCACCGGCGTTCCATCGGGCAGGAAGGGCATATCCTCAATCGGCAAGACACGCGAGATGACGCCTTTATTTCCGTGGCGTCCCGCCATCTTGTCGCCCGCGCCAATCTTACGCTTCTGCGCGATGCTAACGCGAACAAGCTGGTTGACGCCTGGCGAGAGCTCGTCACCCGCCTCACGCGAGAAGACTTTGACTTCGATGACTTTCCCGCGCTCGCCGTGCGGCATGCGCAGCGATGTGTCTTTGACTTCGCGGGCCTTTTCACCGAAGATAGCACGCAGCAGCTTCTCTTCTGCCGTCAACTCAGTCTCACCTTTAGGGGTGATTTTGCCCACCAGGATATCCTGCGCGCCAACTTCAGCACCGACATAGATGATGCCGCGCTCGTCCAGATTGCGCAGGCCTTCTTCACCGACGTTGGGAATGTCGCGGGTGATCTCCTCAGGCCCCAGCTTGGTGTCGCGGGCATCTACCTCGTATTTCTCGATATGGATAGACGTAAAGAGATCTTCACGTACGATACGCTCACTGATCAGGATAGCGTCCTCAAAGTTGCCGCCCTCCCAGCTCATAAAGGCGACCAGAACGTTCTGGCCAAGTGCCAACTCGCCAAGTTCGGTCGAGGAGCCATCGGCGATCACCTGACCCGCGCTCACATAGTCGCCCTTCTTGACGATAGGACGCTGGTTGATGCAGGTACCATTATTCGAACGTACAAACTTGCGCAGCGTATGCGTATACAGTTCGCCACTCTGATCCATGATTTCGATCTTGCGTGCGGTCGAGGAGACGACCTCACCGCTCGCCTGAGCCACGATCACCTGGCCGGAGTCAACGGCTACCTGACGCTCGATACCTGTACCACAGATCGGCGACTGAGTCCGCAGTAGAGGTACCGCCTGGCGTTGCATGTTCGCGCCCATCAGTGCGCGGTTCACGTCGTCATGCTCCAGGAAGGGGATCAGCGCGGTCGCGACGCTCACGGTCTGGCGCGGCGAAACATCCATGTAGTCAATAGTATCCGAGGGAACCTCGGTAAACTCACCCTGATAGCGAGCCAACACCCGATTATCAGCGAATTCGCTGATAGCTGTCAAAGGAGCGTTCGCCTGGGCGATATAATAGTTCTCTTCGTTGTCAGCGGTATGATAATCGACATCATCGGTCACATACGGCTTGACACTCAAGGGTGTATCACCTAAGAATGACAGCTTCTTGAGCAGCTCCTCATCAACACGCACGGGATTGTTGCACTTGAGCAGCACCTCGCCATCCTCGGTGACGATATCCTCGCGCCTCCCATAATAGCCACGCAGTTCGCGACCAAGCAGGCGCATATCGGTAGCGGGAAGATGCTTAACGACGCGCCGATAGGGCGTCTCAATGAAACCATATGGGTTGATCTGACCATAGGTCGCCAGGTTCCCAATCAGACCAATGTTTGGACCTTCAGGCGTCTCAATCGGGCAGATGCGGCCATAGTGTGACTCGTGTACGTCACGTACATCAAAACCTGCGCGGTCACGTGAGAGACCACCGGGACCCAGGGCCGAGAGACGACGCTTGACACCGATCTCCGCCAGGGCATTGGTTTGTTCCATAAACTGCGAGAGCTGGCTGCCACCGAAGAACTCCTTTATCGCTGCAACCACCGGGCGAATATTGATCAACGCGTTTGGCGTGGCCTGCCCAGGCTCCTGGATGCTCATGCGCTCTTTCACCACGCGCTCCATACGTAGCAGACCAACGCGGAACTGACTCTGGATCAGCTCACCCACGCAACGCACGCGGCGGTTGCCCAGGTGGTCGATGTCATCCTTGCGTCCACGCCCATTGTTGAGCGAGACCAGGCGCCGGATAAGCGCCACCAGGTCGTCCTGCGTCAGAATGCGCTGGCTCTGCGGAATCGAAAGGTCCAGCTTACGGTTCAACTTATAGCGACCAACGTTGCCCAGTTCGTAGCGGCGTGGATTGAAGAAGAGGTTCTTCACCAGGGAGCGCGCGTTGTCCAGGGTGGCGGGATCGCCAGGACGCAGCTTCTTGTACAGCTCCAGGAGGGCCTCCTCCTCCTTCTTCACGGGATCGCGGTCCAGGGTCGCCTGGATATAGCGGATGACCGGGTCGTTATCTACCCTGGCGAAGGCATCGAGAATGCCCTGGTCGGTCGAGAGGTCCAGGTCCTCCACATGCCAGTGCTCTTTGGCCAGGCGCGAAATGGCACGCAACAGGGTCGTTACAGGTAGCTTACGTTTGCGGTCGATCTTGACTGTGAGCAGGTTTTTATTGCTGGTCTCAAACTCCAGCCAGGCACCACGCCCAGGAATCAACTTTGCGGCAAAGAGTTTTTTACCAGTCGTTGCATCCTCGTCCACTGTGTAGTAGACGCCGGGGGAACGCACCAACTGACTCACCACAACGCGCTCGGCACCATTGATAATGAAGGTACCAGCCTTTGTCATCAACGGGAAGTCACCCATAAAGATGTCCTTCTCGATGATTTCACCTGTCTCTTTATTAATCAGGCGAGCCTTCACATTGAGGGGTGCGGCATAGGTCGCGTCACGGTCGCGGCACTCATCCTCGTCATACTTTGGCTTGCCAAAGGGTTCAGGAGGGACAATAAATTCCAGGCTGAGGTTTTTGCCGGTAAAGTCTTCAATAGGAGAAATTTCTGCGAAAAGTTCGCGGAGACCTTCCTTCTTGAACCATTCAAAGGAGTCGAGCTGAATCTGAATTAGGCCAGGCATTGGCCGTATATCCGGAATACGCGCAAAGGAGACGCGTTCCGGTAATAGAACAGGTTGCTTGCTTGCCTTCATAACACCTCTTTTCCTTTCACCTCTCGGTGACTCCTTTCACACACGACGAAGGTCTGGCACATGCCTGATGCGGCATGCACTTTATGAGCACAAACACAAGAGGTATCTTTGCTCAAAGGAGAGCTTTCACCGCAGGTGTGCCAAGGTTGTGTCGCTTCCACCTGAGTATAGGGGAAAGAACGCCAAAAAAAATCGTCCAAAAAGGCAGTGTGCTAGTAGACAGGAGGTGATACAATAAAAATGGGAAAGAAGGGTCTAGGCTCGTTTTCGGGCTTTGGAAACCACACCGTTCCTTGCTCTGCTCTTCTTCGTTGATCCACCTATGGTCTCATGGGGTGATCAGACCACGCGTTCCATCCAGGTACTCCTCAACTGGCTTCTCTCATCAGCATCTTGTAAATTCGGGGAGAAATGAACGAAGCTGTCATAGCCCACAAAGTAGTTGATGAGTTCCCCTGAAGAACTCGGAACTGACAGGAATGTTCGGAGGTTGTCATTCTGAACAGAGAGAAGCAGCTCTCACATTCGTGAGAGCTGCTTCTCTCTGTTCAGAAGTTCTTCACCGCGTTCAGGATGGCTTTGAGGCTTGCTTCATCGTAAATGATCAGGCAACTGATCCACTGATGCTGTTTTGAGTTCTCCCGCACGTTTGAAGGTAGCAATCATCACTCCAGATGGGGAAGCTTGAGATTCAACCAGGGTAAAAGAAGCGGGAAGCGTCCCTTTCTCAAACAAGCGTTTTCCCTTCCCGACTGTCACAGGAA
>NZ_ADVG01000003.1:2281340-2766182 GCF_000178855.1 Ktedonobacter racemifer DSM 44963
CCAAATCATGCGCGAGTAACGTCTGAATGAGATTACCACTCCCATGCACTTTTGACACTCCCCCGGATAAATCCAGGGGGATTCTTCCTTCATCCAGGTGACTTGCTGACTCCCATTGCTGAGAGGCAGTAGCGGCCTTCCTGTCCAGAAGCGTTTCATGCACTCACAGGCGCATCAGTTCCCGTATGCCCTACGGTACTGAGAGCTTTTTGCAAAATGTTTAATGCGGCGTTATGATCCCTGTCTAAGACCACACCACACCCCGTACACACATGCGTGCGCACACTCAATGTCTTCTTCACGAGCGTTCCACACGCACTACACTCTTGACTGGTGTAGTGGGGGAATACTGCTATGACAGGGATTGTATGTATTGCTGCATAATACTTGACCCAAAGCAGAAATTGCCCCCATCCAGCATCGTGGATGCTCTTGGCAAGGTGCCTGTTTTTGACCATGTTGCGAATCTGCAACTCTTCAAAGGCAATCAAATCGTGAGATGTGACGAGCGCGTTTGCCTGCTTTCTGGCAAAATCTTCGCGCTGCCTTTGAACCTTGAGATGGGCATACGCCACGGCTTGACGGGCTTTTTTGCGGTTTTTACTCTTCTTTTGTTTGCGTGAGAGGCGATGTTGCAAGCGTGTGAGGCGCGTTTCAGCCTTGCGATAGTGGCGGGGATTCTCGACAGTGTTCCCTTCAGAATCCGTGAAAAACGCCTTCAAACCAACGTCGATTCCAACCTGTTTGCCAGTGGGAACATGTTCAATATGCCGCTCGGCAACAATAGCAAATTGGCAGTAGTAGCCGTCTGCACGCCGGATGAGACGAACACGCGTGATGGCGGGTATGGGGCGGGTCGCAAGATCACGACTCCCGATTAAACGCAAGCGACCGATACCACACCCATCGGTGAGGGTGATATGCTTGCCATCAGGGTCGAGTTTCCACCCGGTTGTCTTGTACTCCACAGAACGGTTATCGTGCTGAAAACGGGGATAGCTCTTCTTCCCTGGTTTTTTTGCTTTGCAGTTGTCATAGAAGCGTACAATGGCAGACCACGCCCGATCCGCACTGGCTTGACGAGCCTGAGAATTGAGCGAAAAGACAAAGGGGTGTTCTTTGGCAAGGACGGCGCAATACAGTTGCAAGTCATTCCTGGTGGCGTGGTCATCCATCCACAAGCGGAGGCACGTATTGCGAATGAATTGCACACTGCGAATAGCTTCATCAATGGCAGCGTATTGTGCCTTGGTTCCATCGAGTTTGTATTCGTAGATGAGCATTGCGCCCTTGCACCTTTCCTCTGTGTGATGCGATAATTATACATCAGAGTTCTGATGTATGCAAGAGGTGAAAGAGTGAGACGTACAAACATTTACCTGAATGAAACGCAACACCAAAAATTGCATGAGCAAGCTGAGAAAGAGGGTGTCCCTGTCGCAGAATTGGTACGACGTGCCGTGGATGCATTCCTGTTGTGGTATGATCCGTCCTACTGTCCAACTCCACCCAATCCACCCCAAACAAGGAAGAGCCATTCATCCCCCGGATAAATCACGGGGGCTTTCTGGCTCGTTTTCTGTAAGACAGCATCGACAATTGGCTCGCGAATGAGCAGACCGTCACGCACCAGCCTCTCGACAAACGTGTCAGCATTGTCATAGTCAGGAAATTGCCACGCAGAGCCATTCAACCAGAAGGACTTACTCGTAGCGAGAGGTAGGATCACCTCTCCATCCAAACGATCTCCCGTAGGCAGAAGTGGCATACATGCGCCAAGTTTAAATGTGATGCCAACAAACTTAGCGTTAGGAGGACAGTGTGCAGTCGTCGCTTTCGTCTCTGGTCCCCGCACAGTGATACCTGTCCTGCCATGTTGTTGCATGACCACTATCTCCCAATGGCTTACGGCACGAGAGAGAAACGTGCCAGCACTTTCACTTTGAGTACGCCAGATCGTTTCGACAAAAGGCGAGTCCGATCCTCTGTCCTCTTCAAAGAGAAACATTTCACCCTCCGATGCCCGTTGATGGGCAGTGGTTTGGTACACGCGCCGTCCCGGCTCGTGTTGGCGGCAGAGAGCGCCTCCCATGAGAGCACAAAGGCTCTGATTGCAGAAGCGTGAACAAGCTTCAACTGGCGAGAGCGAAGGTTCGTGCCTCATCTGCCTCACCTGTACATCATTTCTTTCAGCCTACCTGTAAATGTGGTAATGAAGTGGACGGATGGTGAAAAAATTGGACAACTCCATGAGGAAGCCTGGCTTTCGCCGGAAAAGAACCAGGTGAATGGGATATGAGCTACTTTACGGTCTATGGCAGCTTCGTTCATTTCTCCCCAAATTTACACAAAAACGGTGGACGACGATCCGCTCCAGAAGCGGATTGTTAGCGGTCGATGATTGTTCTGCTCATGATTCGGGGTAAGTGTGCGGGTTTCGGCTCATGTCCAATTTTGGTGAATGATGAGATTATCTGGCGGATGTGTCTCACATTTTGAGCTTGATCAGTGGATCAAAATAACGCATCAATTCCCCTTTTCACCAAATTGGGTCATGAGCCATTATTCTGGCAAAAATACAACAATTCTTCTGGTGGGCAAGCTCTTCCAGAGAGCTTGCCCACCAGAAGAATTGTTGTGAAAGCCACCAGTTTCATTCCGGGATTTACACCCAGCGGTAGCCGACGTTGTCCACTTTTTGAAAACAGCCTGCTCTCCTCTTGACAACGTTCTTCTTTCTCAGTACAATAAGAGTATGATGTGCAACCAAAGGTTGCACATCATACTCTCCTCTGGAAGAGGGAGTTACGTTACAGAATGTCAGGAGTGTTTCTATGACCGATACAATTGAGCAAGAAATCAGCATTCAGGCACCAATAGCAACCGTATGGGACGTCATCACCAAGCCTGAATACATCAGCCAGTGGTTTGGCAGTCAGGTAGAAATAGACGTGCGACCAGGAGGAAAAGGCAGACTGATCTGGGGCGAGGACTTTGAAGCCCCCCTGGACATTGTAGCGGTAGAGAAGCCGCATCTGTTCTCCTTTCTCTGGGTCGCACCCGATAAGGAAACCAAACCGACCCAACAGCAAACCCTGGTTGCGTTCAGGCTGACAGAGGATGGTGCGCAGACAAAGCTCTCCTTCACAGAAAGCGGATTCGAGGAACTCGCGATTACCGCAGAACAGAAGGCCACGCTGATTGCCAACCATACCCCTGGCTGGGCTGACTTTCTGTCCACGTTGCAGCGTGTTGCCCAGAACATCCCAACAGAGGCGTAGGTATGTCATCACCTGCACCTTTTAATGAAGAGCTCTGGTTTGCCATTGCTGAACCGAGCCGGCGCAAGCTCATCGAGGTGTTGCTGCTCAAAGGTGAAGCAACGGCAAGCAGGCTGGCGGATGACGTGCCGTTTAGCCGCCAGGCGGTGAGTAAACACATAGCGGTTCTGAAAAGGGCAGGTCTCGTCAAAGAGCGCAAAACGGGCAAAGAGGTACGTTTTAGCCTCTCGCCAGAAGGACTCAGTGCTGCAGCCCAGGAACTGTCACAGGCTGCAACGCTCTGGGATGAACGGCTACAAAAGATCAAACAAATTGCTGAAACGCTTCATCAAGAAGGAAGCGTTTAAATGCCACGCAAATGGAAATACCAGAAAGAAGGAAAGAGCACAAATGGATACAAAAACAATTACAAAAGAACAATTCATTAAAGAGACACCAGAACGAGTCTTTAAAGCGCTTACCGAAAAGCAAGAATTAGAACGCTGGTTTGTGCAAGAAGCTGACATCGAATTGAAACCTGGCGGAACAATTCGTACAAATTGGGCGCCTGGTATGGGAGAGCATGGAAAAGTAAAAGAAGTGAAGCCGTCTCAGTTGTTCAGTTTTACTTGGGAAGGAGCATTTTCTCCTACCCCGACAACCCTTACCTTTGAATTAAGGGCAGAAAAAGATGGTACGCTGTTAACATTTACCCATAGCGGTATTGGTGAGGGAGAAGGATGGGAGGCTTATACCAATATGGGCAAAGGGTGGGATGCTCATCTTAAAGATTTAACGTCTTGGATTGAAACGGGAACATGTCCACCGCCAGGTCCAAGAGGATAATACAAGGAACAGTAATCGCCAAAAAGGGTCAGAATAGTCATTGACACTATCTGGTGTAAATCCCAGAATGAAACTGATTTTTGCCAGAATAATGTTGGGATTCACACTGAAGTGGCCAGAGAGTCGGCGTCATTTTTCTCATATAAAATTTCTCGCTCATGTCGGAAACGCCATTTGCGCCAACTCTAGGAGCGCGAAAACGCGGTCAGGGCCAGCAGCGAAAAATTATGTGTGGTTTGACAATCTCTTTGTCCTAATCGGAACGTTTATAGGTCAATGACTAGCTGGACAGCTTATGGGTCAAAATAGCAAAGTAGTTCATTGGCCTGATAAGCCACTTGAGACAGCAGAGCTACAGCCGCTGATTCGAGAGGGAATCATTCAATCGCGTGCTCTTACTCGACTACAAACCGTCTTTTTGCCACTTTGAACCATATCCCGTCCGGTTTGAACCAATTACTGTCCTCGTAGTCCATGCAGAGACGAACAAAATAGCTCATCTCTGTATGAATGGACTAATGGACACGAACTCTGTCAAAAACGGTGCCACGGTCACGAATATGCGTCAAAAGCTGAACTATACCGATTTTTGGCACGGTTCTCGACTGGCTTGACAAGCCAACTACTGGACAGCTTATGCGTCACTGACAAGGACAAATCGATTGTCAAATCACATTATGTGAGAAAGTTCGCCGTTTCTGCCTCTAAACAGCCACAATACGGCAGAATTTTATCCTGAGAACGGCGAAAAGTATTTGGTAAATGACCTACCATGTGAGCAGCTTTTGCCCTCAAAGCGTGATGTCGCGGCGCAACATGAAAGCGAATGAAAATGGGCTGCACCTGAGACGTTATCTCAGCATTAGAAGCCTATTTTCGGAGGAACATGAGCAGTTGCCCTCAATCTTGAGCAGCACAACCATTGGTAACGGATCAAGCCGCTCCACAAGCGAATGGTTGCAAGTCGTTTTTGTAAATGAGGAAGGAGGAAAGAGGTCCTTCATTTTTCTGTTACGGTGGAAAAGCTGAGTAGCAAAAACCTTGGGTTTCTTGAGATGTATCCATGCATCGAGGGGCAGCCAACGCTCTTCATTTACGTGCGAGAAAGGCGTAGAGCGTTAGCCAGTAGATATGAGCAATCGCCCACACGGTCCTCATACGCTCCAATTTCCTTCCTGAATAATAACTGCGTGTGGTTTCCTTCCCCCCTCAACACCGATGCGAGGAGGAAACAGACGTGTCCCGGAACCCGCGTACAGGCGTCGATGAGAGGAAGGCTCATTTCACGCAGCCGCCTTTAGTTTTTGTGTCACCCAGGGAGCAGCACGATTTTGCCAGTGCTCTGGCGCGTTTCCATCAAGCGATGCGCCGCTGCGGCTTCCTCCAATGGAAAGCGGTGATGGACCTGCACGTGCAACTGCCCCGCTAGCACATACTGGAACAGCTTTTTCAACGCGGGCACCACGAGATCGGGGCGCGTTCCGGCATACCCCGCGTAGAAGCCGGTCACGGTGGAGCAACGCGCCGTCAGCTTTTCGGAGTCGATGACCGCGCGCTGCCCGCTGGCTTTGCCGAACGTGACGATGCGTCCCAGTGGGGCGAGGCACGTGAAGTTCTCAGAAAATTGCACCCCGCCAATCATATCCAGCATGAGGTCAACCCCTTTGCCATCGGTGGCCTGCAAGACCTGCGTGGTCCAGTCTGGCTGGGTATAGTTGATGCCTACATCCGCGCCCAGCGACAATGCGAGGTCCAGTTTCGCTGGGGTGCTGGCAGTAGCGATGATCTGCCCGGCTTCCAGGAGCCGGGCGAGTTGAACGGCCAGCGTGCCAACGCCGCCCGCCGCCGCCTGAATGAGAATGCGCTCCCCTGGCTGGATGTGCCCAAAAGTAGCGAGAATGTGATAGGCGGTCAATCCTTGGAGAGGAAGGGCCACCGCTTGAGCGGCATCCAGACCAGGGGGTACCGGAATGATCGAGGCTGCTGGCACCGCCACATATTCAGCATAACCACCGTGCGAGAGCAACCCGATCACCCGTGTTCCCACAGGAAGAGCCGTTGCGCCTTCGCCCGCTTCGACGATGACACCGACGACCTCTACTCCTGGGGTAGAGGGGAAAGTGAGCGGTTCTCTTGAGGCAGAGGAACTGCGGCGGTGGTCAACATCAGTATAGTTGACGCCGCTCGCTTCAACTTGGAGTAACACCTGCCCGGCTTTGGGGTGAGGGATCGCGGTTTCCTCCAGCCGCAGCACATCCGGTTCACCACATTCGTAAAAGCGAACAATTTTCATCCTGTCTATCCTTTCATAGCTGTGAGGTTACTCTTGCGGGGCTTCTTCAATGCGCGCGAAACGCCAGAGGGCGCGCCGTGCAGCTTCGTTGCGTCCAGTTTCCAGTTCCACCAGGGCCGTCTCGGCACCCAGAGCGGCAAAGAAACGGGCGCTGAATTCGGCATCAGGCCAGCCCATAGCCTGAAAGTCTGCCTGTGCTATAGCGGCGAATTCTCCTCTGCGCCGTTGCACCTCTGCAGCGATGAGCGGCTCAGAGCGTGCTTCTAACAAGAGGGCTTTGACGGCTCGCTCGTGCAGGCAGCCATCCAGGTAGGTTTCCATGCTCTTGCGTAGCCGCTCAGCGCCAGGGGAGAGTGGGGCGATGACCTGGAGAAGAGCGTCGCGCAGCCGCTCATAAAACTGTACGTGCAGCGCCACCAGGAAGGCGGTGCGGTCAGGAAAATGCACATAAAACGTGCCTTTTGCAACGCCCGCCTTGTTGACAACGGCATCGACCGTGAGGCGCCTCAGGCCACCGCTGGTGGCCAGGTCAAGTCCTGCGTCAACGAGCGCCTGACGAGTGGGATGAGACATGGGACCTCCGATCGTCGGGAATGGAAAGGAAAAAGGCTTCAAGCGCTTTGAGGAAGGCGTCAGGATCCTCTGCAAAGGGTTCGTGGCCGGTTTCCAGCACCACATACTGGGCATGCGGAATACTCGCGCGCGCGTTGTCCCCATCTTGGATCACCGGGTCAAAGCGTCCGTAGATCAGCAGGGTGGGGGCGAGGATCTGAGCCGCCGCCGCGCGCAAATCATGGTCGGGGTGGGGAAAACTACGCCAGATGGCAGCATCGACGGCGACGCGTGAGGGGATGGCCCGCCCCGCGTCGATCTCGGCAATCAGCCGGTTCACCAGAGGCGTGCGCCGTTTGAGATAGAACCTGGCAAAGCTCGTCGCCATCAGGCGGGTCACGAACTCGCGCCCTTTGAGCCAGCAACCCAGCCGTATAAAGAGCGTTGGCGGACTAAACCCGCCCGAATCCACCAGGATGAGCGCGCGTACGCGCTCGGGATGCCGGATGGCAAGCCGTGCTGCCGCGTAGCCACCAACCGAGTTGCCTAAAAAAATGGCCGACTCCAGGTGCAGACCATCTACCACCTCCTCCAGCACGTCGGCCAGGAACATGGCCGAGGCCGACTGAGGCGGCTCTGGCGCAGGCGAGTCACCGTAGCCGGGCCAGTCCAGGGCAATCGTGCGGAAAGAACGCGAAAGCTGGGGCACGATGCTGTCAAAATGATGATGGTCGCCCGGATTCGCGGGCAGGAGCACGAGCGGAAGACCTGCCCCTTGCTCCTCATACGCGACGCGTCCAACACGTGTTTCAATCGTAAGCATGAGTATCTCCTTCGAAAGACCAGGAGCCTGCGCGCTGCTGCTCCCGGCCCAAAGACAGCAGAGGGAAGCTGCTATTCATTGGCCATGACTGACTAGTCGGTCACAGCATAGCAGACGAAAAGGGAGGCTGTCAAGGGGCCTCGGGCGCATGGGTGAGCGTCATCTTTTTGCAATGGATTTGGGACGACAAGCCAACACTCGTTTCCATGGATGATGGGTTGAAGGGCGTGAGGAACCAGGTAAGGTGGCAGCAGGTGCCATTGGACGAGGGGGAGGGGGAAGTGGCTTGGGAGTAGGGGAACGAAAGCGAAGGAGCGAGAGCATCAAGGAAGAGACCATCTGCTCAAGACGAGGTGTCGCTCGCTCGTTGCGACGCTGCTCCCGTTGACGGAGTTGCTCCCGCTCAATCTCTTGCCAGCAGAGATCCCATCGCTCATTACAGACGGCGTTGCGTAAGGTGAGCATGGGATTGACATGACTGGGCTCCCAATGCATACCTGCTCCTTGGAGGCGGGCTTGCACCACCACTTTATTGGCGCTTTCCACCATCCCTGACCCAATCGGCCAGCCTGCGGCTTGAAACTGGGGATACTGCATCAAGGCTTCGCGTTTGAGAAAATAGCCGACCTGTTCACGCACCCCTTCCTGTTGGGCGATCTGAGCTGGTAAACGAGCAAGCAGCCAGATGAGCAAACGGGGACCTCGATGTTTGAGTCGATGGCAGGCACGCTCCAGCAGGTCGTCAGGCAGAACGAGGCCGGCTTGTTGGAGCGCTTGGATGAGCAGATGGAGATGCTCTGCTGCATGAGGAAAATCCAAGATGCGCAACGCTTGGGGACAGTGGAGATCGAGGAAGCCCTGCAACCACTCGGCACCATCAGTGACTGCTCCGATTTCTTGAGCCTGCCGGACCCCTCGCTCTCGCATCTCCACATCAGCCAAGGTCGCAAAGGTCTGAGCATCACACATGCGAGAAAAATAGGAGAGATGACTGACCGTGACCTCTTGTGCTCCAGCCGGACTGGTGGAGGGTTCGACTTCTCCAAAAGCCACCGTTCGAACCTCTGCCCACTGCCCTTTGAGCAAAGGCACATAGGCCCCATCGGCGCTGATGGCCAGGCGCTTGGTAGGCTTGCTCACAGATGGTGACGAGGCGAAAGGTTCCGAGGCCAGAACCGTTTGCACCGCCAGGGCCAAGGCACCTGCCTGCTCACTCTGTCGACGCGCGCTCGCTTCACTGACCTGAACCCCGAGCAGACGTTGCATCATCTCAGCAGCTCGCGCAAAAGGCATCCAGCTCGAAAGATGGACCAGATGCTCGTGTTGCAACGATGTCAAGTTCCTCCCTCTTGGGAGAGCTAACTCCTCATCGAGGGGGAAAAAGCCCTGTCCCACACGTGGGGCAAGTTCCGTACGTTCTGCTGAGCGTGATCTCTTGTCCTCCTGCTCCTTGCAGACGGCGGGGTCGTTTCCCACGGGCTTGCAGTGGGGTGCCACACACGGGACAGGTGGGGCGCTCTTGGGCTGAGGTACCACTCCAGTCACGTTGCGCACTTGCTTGAGCTGCATCTTGAATCACTTGGGCTTCCAGTCGACTCAGGCGCTGATGCACTTCCTGTTCAATCTCACGTAAGGTCACCTTGGGATGGTCTCGCCGCCAGGCTTTGATATCAGTGAGAATCTGTGCGCTGAGTTGTTGCCAGCCTTGATCAGTCTCTTCGCTCATGTTTTTCCCTTCCCCTCTTGAGAATGAACACATCTTCGCAGAAGAGGGGGCTTTTGTCTAGCCCAATTGCAAAAACATGACGCTCACCCCGGGCGCATAGGGAGGCAGTACAAGAATTTCGTTGGTTCCAAGGGATCATCAGCAAGGGGAAAAGGAGGTGTTTACTAGGCTACCAGACTTCTGCCTTATACCATATTGAAATAAAACAGGTAAGTGAAGCTGATTGATGAGTTGCAGAATCGACCGTTTAATGGCACGCACTGTTCAGCTTTTCTAGTGGGGAAGCGCATCGCCTCCGCGAGCAGGAGCATCGTGATTGGAAGAGTATCAAAAAACGTATCATAATCAAAGTATCATTTCCTGAGAGGTGAGATGAGTATCTGACACTCACAGGAGAGGTTTTTTGTAAGCTGGAACAACCGGCGTATCCTTAACGGAATTTAGAGGGGTTTTTATATTAGGATCCCAAATAGTGAGCACTGAATTTACAAAAACAGTACGTGGCGTTTCGCTTCTAGAGAGGCTTTCAATTCGATCAATGGTTGGGCTGCTCACCATTGGGGGCAACTGCTCATGTTCCTCCGAAAATCCTCCCCCCTTTAGAGGGCCAGAAACGCATAGGGAACCAGAGGAAGCAGAAGCAGGGCGCTAATGCTCCTTGTGAAGGAACTGTTGGATTGTGGAAGAGCATCCTAAGAGCTAAGCCACCTCCTTTGGCGTTAAGGTGACGGTGTAGAGTAGGCCGCCAGCGAGGTGCAATCGCCCTTTTCTGTCGGCCCCTCCGCCAAACCGGACGTGCCTGTTCCCAGGCATCCAGCTTTCCAGTTCCGAGTGATGTCATAGGCTTTGGTGGCTTTGAACCTGTCTCATTCGAGACCCTCTGCCTCCCCCACTCTTCCCCTTACTCCACTTCGCCCTACGGTTGGCTTTCCCAACCTTCCTGGCAGGTCGTTACTCCTGCGACTACTATTGGAGTTCCGTGACCATAGGCGTCTCCGCCCACAGGTCATCCCGCCTTCCGTCGAGAGAATACGTTCTAGCACGATGGGGATGTGCATTTCGTCCTCTTTTCTCTGCTTATTACAGAGCGTTCTTCCTCCGAGGAGTACGGAGCACGACTACACGGTGCTCCGTAGAGTTGGATAGTCGTCATCACGTGTTCTTCCGACCAGGTCAGCTGTGCCCACTTGAGGACTTGCATTCAAACAATCCAGTTTTCATCCATTCGTGCGGGTCTTTCCATCCTCGGTCTACAACACGTTCGTCCTTTGATGGACCTCATGGCATGCTACTGTTCCCTCGATCTTTCGACGTTAGGTTAGCCATTGACCCTAGAACTTCTCCTCGTGTTCTAGCTTGCGCAGCAAGCGATATTCTCCCGCGTGAAACGGCGCACGTAGCCAAGCTGTTCAAGACGATGGATATGGTGCCGTTCGAGGTGAGATTTCTGGATCTGATCAAAGTACTCACGTCCCAGCTCGTTATAGGGCTTTTCGTGAGCAACATATGGTAGATAATGACCAACAATTTCCGTTCCAGCGCGACAACGGCCTTTTTCTTTCCTCGGCGACGGGCAATGCGCTGATAGAAAGCGGCGAGATAGGTGTCTTTGGTGTGAGAGGCTGCCCAAGCCACTTCCCCTAAGAGCGCTTGCAGATGCGTATTTCCTTGCGTTGTCCGTCCGCCCAGGCGCTTGCCCGCGCTTACTTTGCTGCCAGGACAGTCGGATAGGCCGCGGGCGAGGTACTGCATAAACAGCCCTTTTCCCCCGGCCCTCCTCCGAACGCCGCATGCGAGTTTCCAGGCACGGCGCTCTCCAGTGCTTCTCTGTTTCCAGTGAGTCTTCCTTCAGTTATGGCAGAAGCGCATCTCGCGCACCTCCCTGAGAGGAAGACTCCAAGCACCTGCTTGGCTTCCCCCTGTGGCCAGCTCTCCTGGCTTCCCTGATCGGGCGTGACTCCGACGAGTACTATCCAAGCTCCGTAACCATGAGGGTCTCCCCTTTTAGGTCATCCTGCATTCCGTCACTTGAGTACGTACGAGCGCAACGTAGGTGTTCCACTCATCCCCTTCAAGAGACTCGCTGTCCATCATCTCGCCTCACGAAAGGTGGAGTGTCGGCATCTGAGTTCACTCCATGAGGCGACACCGCTCTTAGACGCTGTAGCGATGGGTGTGGGCATACACCGATTGGAGGGGTGCAAGTAATTCATTTGTCGAAATCCTCTCGGAGTGAAAAGCAGTCTGCATTGATGGATTTGCATTTTGGAGCACACGCATATTGATAACCGAATACATGAGCGTATTCAGAGAGAGCTCGACGAGAAGCAAAGGGAAAGAAGGTTCTTGTCTGTCCACGCTGAGAAATAGCTTGAAAAGGCCTTCTTTGGGGCCTATACTTACATATGTGAAGTGCACAAGAACAGGAAATAGAGAAAACCTTCAGAAGGAAGCAAAAAATGCTGCTCGATCTCTCTCCTCAAGAACTGCTCCAAACTACACGGGCAGTCCGTAAACGGCTTGATTTTCATCGTCCCGTGGAGACAGAAGTTCTTCAGGAATGTTTGGAAATTGCCTTGCAAGCCCCAACTGGTTCGAATAATCAGCATTGGCATTTTCTGGTGATTACTGATTCTCAGCAGCGCAAAGCGCTCGGCGATCTCTATAGGAGGGGGTTTGCTACATACTGTGAACGTGCACGTACAGGCCAGGTCGTTGCCATGAGAAGGTCAGCCCAACCTACTCGTGAGGCCATCGAGAAGTTGCAAACATCATCACAGTATTTACTCCAACATATCCATGAGGTCCCGGTAATGCTGATCCCCTGTATTGAGGATCGTGTGGAGGGCGAATCGGTTGTCGAACAAGCCAATGCCTGGGGATCTATCTTGCCAGCCGCCTGGAGTTTTATGCTGGCAGCACGACTGCATGGTTTAGGAACCTGTTGGACAACGCTCCATCTCTACTATGAGCGGGAGGCCGCAATGGTGCTTGATATTCCCTATGATCACGTGATGCAAACGGCTCTTATCCCGATTGCCTATACACGAGGAACGAGATTTCGCCCTGCCTCTCGTCACTCACTTGACAAAGTTGTGCATTGGAACCGATGGTAAGCAAGCATACGAAGTGGGTGAATCTGAAAGCGGTAACGAACATCTTTGTAGGAGTCCCCGATTGATTGATTGGGCTCGTTGCAATGCTCGTACATTGATAACTACATAGATCAAGGTATTGAGATTGGCAATCGAACGCCGGTTGCGGAGTCGGGGCCGTTCAATGCCCAGATCTTTGGCCTGGCTGTTGATGCGTTCGCAACTGGTGCGTTGTGTGTAAACAGCCTTGTAGAGCGGGCTGCTCCGATCCAGCAGAACGCGCATGAGACCTCCAGCCTCCCAGTTGGGGTCTTTGTGGCAGCCCTGTCCATGATTGGATGAGAGTCGTTCACAGGCCTCACTCGTTGGGGTGGGGAAGAGCAGAGGGCAGCCAAACCGCTGGGCACGATAGCCATTGGTATGCTGAAATGCAAAGCGAGGCGTCATGCGCAGCCCTTTGGCACACCTGGGAACGCCGTCAGTATCACGTTGCATCTCAGGATGACCATGTCCATTCTTGGGAATAGCTCCAATGCCTCCATGACGAGCGGCAGCTTCGTAGACATACCAGGCATCGAAGGCCGCATCGGCGGTCACATGGGTTGGGAAAGCTTGCAGGGCGACTGCAGCCTGCTGGTAGAGGGGGTGAAAGTACATCACATCGCCTTCATTGAAAGGCTGCGTGTATTCAGCCAGGACGACGTCACCGTACGCAGCAGTAGTGGCCGCCGCGACACCCGAGCCGTAGCCCCAAACATATTCTTTCTTTTCTTTGGTTGACCCATCGGCTTGTTCCTGGTTACTGCTGCGTTTGACACCCAACTTGCAGTCAGGGTCGCCTGCAAGGACCCTGGTTTTGTCGTAGCGCTCGGCCACGTAAGCGCGAGGGTTGTTTTCTTTCACCCAGGCATAAATGTGCTTCACATCGAAGGCGACGACCTCACCGAGCCCGGGAATCTCTTCTTGTAAAGAGCGCACCGTCGCAAACAAGAGGTCTTGCAAGAGGCAGCGATCAAAGGATCGCAGTTGCTGACGGAGCCAGTAGTCGCACGGAATGCTCTCTTGCTCATCGAAGCCGTAGGGGGCTTGGGGGTCAAGAACCAGGCCAAAGCCAAGTTCGATGACCAGCAAAGGATGCTTGAGCAGAAAACTCCGCAGGGCACTGGTGGTTGGCAAGCCTTCACAGATGCGCACCAGGAAGGCTTTGAGATAGGTACTCATGGGATGGGCAGGACGACCACGATGGGAACGTTGGGATTGCCACTGCTCAACGAGGGACCAATCGAGCAGTGAGAACAAGGCACGATAGGCTTGCACGAGTGGGTCGATACTGAGCAAATGGGTCATCTGAGACTGGTCAAAAATGGCTGTGGAGGGTATCATAGCACGAAACTCCTTTTGAGAGAGGATGTGTGGTTACTGATACTCTGCAAAAGGAGTCTTTCTTGTGTCAAGGAGAGGAAGACATCGTGTATAACTGGAGTGAGGGTTTGAGGAATGAATTACTTGCGACAGTTCTACGCGACCTGGGAAGGCCAAAAACGGGCGCTTTTCTAGAAATGAATTACTTGCGACCCTCTCAGAGAGGGGTGATGTATCCATAAAAGTGCTCACTCCCTACAACAACCTGAAGCTTTCTTCATCTTGAACATTCAACAATCCGAATAGGTAAAGTCTTGCCAAATTATATCTACAAATGAGGTAGGGAGCCATAGGAAGGGATCATCATCTTATATGAATGAAGAGTGTATCGAGAGCAATTTCCGAACCTTAGCGTAACTTTCCGAACTTTCCTGTTTAAACTTTCCGAACCTTCTGGTTAACTACCAGCCACGGCTTGAGTTCGTTTTTTTTAGCGTCGTTCTCACGGTTTCCGGGCTAATATGCTCGACATACTCCAGTTGCACCATCTGATCAGCCAGCAGTCTCACCGTCCAGCGCTGGTGTCCATCAGGAGCCTTGCTACATGCTAATGCGATCAACTGCGCCTCGCCCTTGCCATCCAGACAACGCCGTTCGGGCCGTTCTCGCGGAAAGCTTCCTGTGAGAGCCACCTCCAGGTTCCCCTCCACAAACCGTTGTTTGATGCGGATGACGGTGCGGCGACTGATGGAGAGCATCTTGGCAATCTGTCCATCGGTACAAAGGGATTCGCTTTGACTTTGATCACTCATCAACAGAACACGCGCTACGAGGTAGTGCTTGACTGGTATTCTGCCCGTGTGCATCATTGTTTCCAAAAAGTCTCGCTGCTCTGACGTCAACTTTACAGGATACCTATAATGATGGGTTCTCATACTGTTCCTCCTCGATCGTCTCATCATTTCTCTTTCGTTTCATTCTTGAGATCTCCGGCCCAGGAAGTCTATCCCGATGAGTGTCAGGACCACCTCATCTGCCTGATTGAGCATCTCACATTTGAAACGGACGATCCCCATTTCTGGCCGACTTCTGGAAGGCGTACTCTCTATGACCGTACACCGTGCCTTGAGTGTATCTCCTGGGCGAACGGGTTTGAGCCAACGCACCTCATCAACACCCGGCGAGCCAAGGCCAATGGTGTGATTGAAGATGCTCTCAACAAACAAACGATTCAAAATGACGACGGTCTGCCAGCCACTAGCAATAAGTCCACCAAAAGGGGATGCTTTCGCCTCTTCTGGAGAGATATGAAACGGCTGTGGATCATACAACCTGGCAA
Source organism: Ktedonobacter racemifer DSM 44963 (assembly GCF_000178855.1). Classification (GTDB taxonomy): domain Bacteria; phylum Chloroflexota; class Ktedonobacteria; order Ktedonobacterales; family Ktedonobacteraceae; genus Ktedonobacter; species Ktedonobacter racemifer. Next base: position 2,296,637 of record NZ_ADVG01000003.1, read on the forward strand.
AGGCGATCATCTCTTCCTCGGTCACTCTTTTGCTTCCAAGCTCAAAGGATGCCCCTGCCTGGAAATCTTCAAAGTAATACACGCTGATGTGTTCCCTTTCTGGAAATCTCTAAGTACATTCAAGCAACAAACGTGGGATAAAACCTGCTCGGCAGACACAGACAATCCCAAAAAACTTGCTAGATTGTACTTAGAAGTTTCTCATACGTGGATTCAAGGTATGAACTGGGGTCCTCCTACGATATGCGAGGTGGACCTGAGCGGATACGCATCCGCATATCGTAATTGCGGGTGACACCCTCCCACTCCCACATGCTTTCTAGCCACCACGTCGCACCAGCCTCAGCATAAGGACGGACGATGGCAGCGGCGCGCTCCGGGTCGTCGTGAGGTGTCTCGCCTTCTGTAATGATATCGAGAGGGATGGAGCTGAGGCGCAGAGCCTCAATCTCAGCTTTGCGCACGCGTATTTCTTCGGGCGTGCCACCTATGACTGCCCCATCCCAGCATGCAGCGCGCCGTAGTTGACTCTGCTTTGGTCCAGCAATAATCCAGATGGGAATACGCGGTTGCTGCTGTGGCGTGTGTGGGTACACCTCGACACTACTGTGCATCTCCTGCAGAGGAGCGTAGTGTCCCCCAGAGACTGCATGCAAAGGCTCGCCGCGCCACCGGCTTTCAAGGATCGAGAGAGCCTCATCGAGCCGCTCGGCACGTACCTTCTTGTTCAGCGAACTCTCCTTGTGTGATTCCAGAACGCCCAGCCCAGCGGTGAGGACCACTCGGCCTTCACAGAGTTGATCGAGCGTGGCCGTTTGTGTCGCTACATACCAGGGAAGTTGTTCTGGCAACGGTGTCAGCATCGTTCCCAGGCGGATACGTTGGGTCCGGCAAGCAATCGCCGTTAGCAGAATCCAGGCGGTCATCCAGTCATCGGAGAGGAAGACGCCATCCCAGCCAGCTGCTTCTGCCTCCTGAGCCAACTCAACGACGTCTCTGGGAGTGCCCATAAGAATAAAACCATATTTCAAGGTATGCAAGCTCCTTTTCTTCATAAGCGATCAAAGTGTGATATCTGGAGTATACGAGGCAAATATGACATCTCTTGTCATATAAGAGCCGTTTGTCCAACCCCTGTGACAGTTTTAGCTAGACAGAGCAGTGACGTTTCCTTTCGTGTGTGTGGCAGGTGTCACAAGTTGTGCTCCCAGGCATTGCAGCACGACTAAGAAGCAAGCGGCCAGTTCCTGGTCACCTGGCATGTCGTGGAGCGCGCGCCACAGATCCTGATACGCCGCCTGCCAGTGCTGCTGTCTGGCATGAAGGAGACCGCGAATGGAGAAGAAACGAGCGCACGTGGGAGTGAGCTCTAAGGCTCTGTTGAGGTTATCAATAGCCTCCTGGTGGTAGCCCAGGAGGGAACGGACCCCACTGCGCTGTGCATAGAGTTCGGCGTAGGCGTTGGCGCGTTCCTCCTGCTGTGGTAGGTGTGAATCAGGAGTGGCAGGTGTGAGGATCTGTGTGAGAACGCTGTGGGCCTTGCGCACGTGCTTGAGCTCAATGAGGACCTTCGCATAGTGCCAGGTCAATGCTACGTGGTCGTATTCATGTGGCTGAAGCCAGGCCTGTGCCTGCTTCCAGAGCGGGAGGGCATCGGGGTAGCGTTCCTGTTGTGTGGCGAGGACCGCGAGCACCAGGTAGGCCAGCCCTTCCAGTCGCCTGTGTGTTTTACCCCCGCCCTGTGCGTGTTGTAGAAGCGCGTGAAGGTCTTGCCGTGCCTGCTCAGGCGTTCCAAGCAGGGCAGAGGCGACCCCGCGTTGCAGAAGCAGGCGTTGCGTGTGCTCTCTTTTCTGAAAGAAGAGCGCGTGCGAATGAGACTGATGGTGTCTTAATTGTGATGACCAGGTGGCGATGGACTCAGAGAGGCATGTGCGCTCAATCGCTCCGTCCTCACTTACGCAGGTGAAGACCGCTGCGAGCGGATGTGATGGATACAGGGTGAGCACCTGGTGCAAGGTGTATGCAATCTCCTGTGCCAGAGCATGTCGTGATGATGTGGGCATGATGTGATTCGTCTCCTTTCAAAATGGACGACAGCCTCCCGGCGCGCCGGGAGGCTGTCGTTACGCTGGAAAATGTGTTGTACGCTGAGAGGTCGTGAAGGATACGCTCTGAGGAGAGCGCATTGGCGTACTCCTGTCCTCTCCTCCCTTTGTCCCTCTTCAGGGAGGATATGGTAGATCTCGGCCCTTGAAGCGGATTCTTTTTTAGAGCTGATCCTCGCGCCTCTGCTGAAGCAGGTGTTCAACGGAGGCCAGTCCCTCGCGGACCTCCTTCAGTTTGTCGGGCAAAATGTAGTAATATGCGTGATTCCCCAGGCGCTTCACGCCCAGGAAACCGGCGAACAGTAAGATGCGTAAATGGTGCGAGACGACGGGCTGGCTGCGTGGGATTCGTTCGACCAGTTCACGGACGCAGAGTGTGCCCTCTTCTCGTGTCAGCAAACGGAGCAGGCGAAACCGGACTGGGCTCGCGAGGGCCTGAAGCAGCAGCACGAGGCCTGCATCCTCTTCCAATCCTGTTGCTCGCCTGCCCTTGTCCTCACCTGAGTCTGAGGCTGTCGTCTCGGCGACGGGTTGCATGAGGAGGGAGAGATGGGTGCTCATAGGTTGTCTCTTTCCTTTCAATTGTTGTTGTCTGATGTGATGCTCCTCTGCTTCATTCGAAGAAAGGGGCCGTCCGTGTAGTGGCAGAGCAGGCAGACCAGGGTAAGCGTGCGCGTTGTGGTGTTCCAAAGCGGGGTCAACCAGCTTTCGCAGTGCGGGCACGTGGGGGTGTTCTGGGCTGCGTCCTGTGCGATGGAAGGTGCGCAGGCGACAGGGTGTTGCGGTACGATAACCTCTGTTTGGGTCGAGAGCCACTGGCGTACCGCATTGGTGCTTTGCCCATGGAGTTCCAGGGTTTGGATCGAGGATTCTGCGTCGCCCATCAGCGGATCTGGCAGCGAGAGGTAGCGTAGAAGGAGGGTAGTATCTCCCTCGATGCTACTCTCTACCACTTCGCAGATGTATGCTCGCGCGAGCAGATGGGCGCCGAGCCGCAGAAACGGCCGGGGCGGCTGGGGAAGGGCCTGGAGATACCAGGTGAGCAGCGTTTCCTGCTCGTCGTTGCCCTGGACCAGAAATGAGGGCAGGCGCTCATGGGTGAACACGACCTCGATCCCTGGTGCAAGCTGGCGTGAGCGGTGATCGATGAGTGTGACGATGTGTTCGCGATCAAGAATACGACCGCCAAGCGACAGGTATCTGTAGGATGAGTTCGTGTGCGGTGCGTGCCCAGTGTCAACGGGGAAATGCGCGTGCTGAGGCGCAGGTGTCTCAGACATGAGAAGATGTACTCCTTTCGTAGAGAGAAGATGCTGTAATATCTAATGGGGTGTGAAGCGTCACAGAGGGGGGGACCGCGGCATTGGGGAAGGCTGGAGCTACAGTTCTTCATGGGCAGTCGTCCTCTACTTGTGTGATTGCGAGGATTTGCCCGAATTGGATGCGATGGGGCGTGCAGGCAATGGAAGCGGGACCCCCTGAAGGGGGCGCGCGGTATAGAAGGCGATGAGTTGTGCCGTGCGTCTGGTGAGTGCGCGACTGACTGGCGGGGGAAGGTGTTCGACCTCTCGCCAGTTAGTAAGGGCGGCTAGCCGATGGAGTCGTGGAAGCAAGAGTTGAGGGAGCAGGTGTAAGGGTGTGGGAGGAAGTGGAAAGCGCCAGATAACGTAGCTTGTATAATATGTGCTCACCTGGCATTGGCGTGTTCTCATCCCGCCTTCTATCCTGATCAGGAACTGATCGGTATATCGCCAGGTACGAAATCCAGCGGGGGTGAGTGACCTGGGACGTGTCGGTGACGCTGGTGGAATGTGGACAAAGTCGAGATGCTGGCGTCGCCACTCCTACTGCCACCATTCGGCAAGGCGCTGTTCCATCCCATCATTGAACGGCGTCAGGACCTTATCGTGATAGGGCAGAAAGATGCGCGTAGGTTGAGGGAGAGGACCAAAGGGTTGAAAGAGCCGTTTGGGCGTGTCAAAGCCCTCGATACAGGCGAGGACGTGCTCGGGAAAGGCGTGTCGGTAGCCGTGCTCCTGGTCTGTCACATGGGATGGGTCACTGGTAAAGTCAGCAAACCAGGTCTGGGCCGTCGTTTTGTAGATGCCGGTGAAGGCCTCTATTTCCTTAAGCAGAAAGCGGTAGCGTGTATCTTCTCGACTCATAGGGATACTTGTTGTTTGTCGTAATTCTTTTCGCCGTTTGACCCATAACCGTTCGTGTATCTCGATAGTCGAGAAGCAGGAAAGGCGCATTTCCGGTGCAATCTGACGCAATTCTATTCCAAACAGCAGTGCAACCATTTTTCGCAGGCGAGGCCCACGCAAAAGACCTTTTTTGCCAGAATCACGAAAAGTTTTGTGGCAGAAATGACGCCGCTCCAGAAGCTCTCTCAGAGAGCCTTGCGAAAAGAATTGCGTCAGAAGCCGATGCATTTCTCCGTTACCGGGTCTGCCTCCGGTTGAGAAAAATGGCACGATTTTGCCTGGAAAAGTTTTGTGTCAGGGCCATTTCGCTGCTATGCGGCTTTATCTGGCTCCACTGGCTCCTCTCTGACAAGCGAGCGAAAAATTTATTCGTCAGGAAAGCGAAGTGATATTCGACAGACAACAATACTCCTTCTTGTCTGTTAAAAAAAGACATGAAAAACTGGCTCACCCGCCTGTCCGTGCAGGCAGATGAGCCAGTAAGTACGAAGAAAACGCGATGGAATCTATATGAACAGGAACAGCACTGTTCCTGGGTGATGGTGTCTGCTTAGCGTAGGTAGGAGGTCAGGACCACGTCTCGACGGTTATGTCCGAGCGCGCGTGACACGACCAGGACGGCTTCCTCATCAAGGATGCCAAGGGGTAGTCGTCCCTGTGGCGGGGGCAGAGGACGACCAGAAAGGGATTGATAGAGTGCCTGAGCATACTGCCGACGATAGGCATGGATATCGAGGTGCTTCGGGAGGCGAGGAAAGACCTTCTCCTCGCTTCGTCGACCCTCTACCAAGCGGAGCACAGTGGTTTCTTGCCCTGGAAGGACAGGAACCTGGCGTATTTTGCCCCCTTTGCCATGAATGTGGGCGAGCACTACCTGTCCATCTGGCAGCCTCTCGATCTGGCCAACCCGTAGCGCTCGCGCTTCATGCCGCCGTAATCCAGTTGCACCAAGAAAGGCAAGGAGATCCTGCCAGGCTTCAGCGGCCATGTAGCGAGGCTGTTTCTGGTGCAAAAAAGGGGTACGGGAGCGACGAATGGCTTCTCGGTGACGTGCCGGTAATTCCACCTCGCTGGCAAGAGTCGGGGAACCAAAGAAGAGGCGCAAGGCGCTACGCGTGGTGGAGAGCGTCCAGGGGCTGTAGCCCTCCTGTACATGCAGTTGCAAGTAGGCAGAGACGAGCGCATCCGCACGCTGATCGATCTCGTGCAGACGTTTCGTCCCATAGGTTGCGCGGCACCAGCACAAAAAGCGCATCACGATGTTCTGATACGTTGTCCGTGTAGTATAGGCGTGAATCTTCCCATCGGAAAATGGCCAGTGATAAGTTCCCAGGAGACGGGCACGGGCTTTGGCGTGCGCGCGGCTCTGCCCCAGCGCCATCAAGCTGTCCAATCTCTGTTGCGCTTCATAGAGGAGCCCTGGTCGTTTTCCCATCGCGGGCACATTCTTCTTTGTGTAAAATGATGTGGTTGGCCTACATGGTCTGTCGTTGCGTTCAGTAATTGCGAAGCCGTCTGCCTACAGAGGCAATCCTCTGCAGAGCAGGGAGAAGACGGTGAAGAGGTGCTCCGTGATCTCTTTTGTGTCCTGTTTTGTACTGGCGCTTGCCTCCCATAGAAGATGGGAACCATGCACCAGTCTACACAGGATACGTGTTGTCTTCTCGTGAGGTGCAGACAGAGAGCCAGGCTCTATCTGTTGCACGTGCAGTGCCAGCAGAGCAGGAAGGATGGAGCGACTCAACATCCACCCTGCTCTGCCTTCTTATGCACTGCGGCTCTCATGAATGAGAATACTTGTTCTACTGTAATACGGGTGAGTAGAGGTTGTGGTTACATGTTTTCCTCGCTTTCTCAAAAAGCGGCCTTTCTCCTGGAAAAAGAGCATACGCTCCCTACTGAGGTTTGGTGGTAAGAGGCTTTTGCGAGGGTGGTTGTCGTCGCACGATTTCCTCGCGTACGATATCGACCTCGGGAGGGGCCGTGATCCCGAGTTTTACCTTCCCCTCATGTACCTCAAGCACTTCAACGAGAATAGTGCCAGCGAGGAGAATTTTCTCCCCTTCCTTGCGCCGTAGAACTAGCATGATGGATCGTTCCTTTCCTTTGTGAAGGGGCCTAATAGCATTGACGGGTCCGTAGGTAGCGTTTCCTGCTCTGGAGGTACCATGTTCTCCTCATAGGTGCTGGCGACCGCTTTTTTGATCACCTGCCGTTTGCGCAACGCGGGGCGAAGCAGTGGAACCCACTTGGGGTCAGGGTGTCTGACGGTGACCTCTCCCTCCCGCCGGGTGCCGTCTTTCCGCGTCGGGTAGCTACGGGTAAAGGTGTCGATGATCCGCTGCTCATAGAGCAGATCTTCGGGTTGAGCCTGGGCCAGCCAGTTCTTGCGTTTGGCGGTGTTTGCGTGTTCTGGAGCTTCGCTCATCGTAGGGCGAGAAGCCGTCTCTGAGAGGTCGTAGGTAACGGTGGTGTACGTGCGCGAATGCGTGACCCACTTCTCTTTGGGCTTCCCTTTTCCACGTTTACGAGGGACGGTTGCTTTGGTCTGGTAGGAGACAACGTGTTCAGGAAATGACGGCGCCTGAGGGGCGCGTGCATAGCGTTTGTGGAGCATCCCGGTCGCGATGGCAAGCCAGCGTGTCCAGGGAAACACCTGGCTCATGTGCTGGTCGTGTGGCAGGACCCAACACGCGTACTGCGTGTCGTAGGACAGGCGCAAGAGCACCGACGCATTCTCGCCGATGATATCAATGTTCCAGCGCGCAGCTTCCTGCCCAAGGATCTGGTGCGCCTGAAGCCAGGCGTCCAGATGCGTGCTCGGGTCAATGAGCCTGTTGAGCTCTCGTGCCGGGTAGCGCGGGTAGAGAAACACGGCTCGCACGCGACCAAGGGGATCGGGTTGCGGCTCATCAAACTCGATCCAGTACCGTTGATCCGTCTTGAAGAGGTCGGTAACCAGTGTGTTATAGTGGGCCAACTGATCATCAGGTGTGGTCCACCCCTTACGCACCCAGAACTCCTCAAGGGTCTGGAGAAGGTCCTGGTACATCTGCCTGGCAGAGGCTGTCCAGAGCCAGAGGTGTGCGTGGTCCAGCATCTGGCAGAAGATGCTGACATAAAAGGGATCGGCCTGTAGCGGGGGAACGCCTGACGTGATCCGCTCCCCGGCGAACATCATTTTGAAGACCTCTACGAAAGGTTTTCCCTCCGCGAGGATGGTCTCAATGGTGGCGATCCAGGCCTGATTGCGCCGGTCTCTCTCCTCCTGAGAGAGGGTGACGTCGGGCGTATCATGAAAGGCGACAGGGCGATACTGATGGGAAACGTGGGTTCTGCCAAACTGTGTGTCTCTGGCAATTTCATGCTCTTTGCTCAGACGTGCGCGGACAAGTGCGTCGAGATGTGGCTCTTCAAGGGTAAGAAAGGGTCTATAAGGCGCGAGCGGGGCTTCGAGGCGCTTTTGTTCCTGCTCGGGAGGGGCGATGGTGCCTAAGCAAAAGACGATGAGGTAGTAGTTGCCACCCGCCATATAGGTGTTGACGGTTAATGTCAGGTGGATGCTCTCGACAATCTTCTCAAGCGTGGCGAAGAGCGCTTGTTGCGCGCTTCGACCAGGGACCTGAACCGCACGATACCAGGCAGGAAGAAGCAAATCCGTCATACGGATTCCTTTCCAAAAAAACACGCTCCCACCGGGAGCAATATGCGTCCAATGCTGTGTGACGCATATGAGCGCGCTCCTTGTGGGAGTGAAGGACGAATAGGAAGAACGAGAGTGGGAAAGGCTGATGGAGAAGGGGGAGGCGAACGGGCAGTAGGGGTGGGCGAAGAGCCCTGGCAAGAAGAGGTCTCGGTCATGCGTGAGGCTCTTCCCATTGGGCCGCCTCAAAGACCCTGGGCAAGAGGCGTTGCCAGAGGGTATAGAGATGAAAGATGGTGGTTGGCTCTTGCTGTGGCAGGAGTGCCGCGTGGAGCAAGATCAGGGGATGGCGCGTAAAAAGCGCGCTGCTCAGCGTCTCGGGTGGTTGCCAGAGAAACCCCTGCCAGCCCATACCTGGCATAGGCTCGACCAGGTAGGCAAGACGCGCCAGGTGAGAAGCGCCGAGCGGCTCACATTCATCGGCCCTTGGAGGAGGAAGGGTCCGTTCTACCCAGCGCAGTTGCCAGGCGACCGCATCGAGTTCCCCGGGCAGGTCAGTTTGCATGGTGAGCATGGCGTTCCCCATCTGTGCGAGCGACCATATGCCCTCATGTGGTGTTTGCTCTGCCATAGCAAAGAGAAAGGCTGGAGGGAACGTGTCTCGCGCAGAAGAGCGCCTGTCGGTCGTAGTGACGATACCTGGGTCGGTGGTCAGAGGCTCCGAAGAGGTGCTGGCCGCATCGGGTAGGGCATGCCAGAGGATCTGTGTCCCTAATCGACCGGGATAGGTATCAATGACACACACCGCTCCCAGGCAGTCCGGGCAGATGCGCATGGGTAACTCATGAAAGGTGCCATCCTGGCGCATTGGCGCGTGTAACTGGTGTCCAATGTAGGCCGCCTGCTGAGAAGAAAGCCGAAGCACAAAGAGGCGGTGATCAGCTTGCCACCAGGGAGTAGCGCAGCGGGGACACCACCAGAGGACTTGCCGCCCGCCATAGATGGTCTCGGGGAAGAGCTGGGAGAACTCCCTGGAGAGAAGCACCTGTTGCTGCACACGACCATCGTCATAGTGGGGCGGAACAGCATTGAAAACATCGTCCAGGGATGATATTCTAAACATGTGTAATAGCCTTTCTTTTCTGTGTGAGAAGAGAGGATGGAACGCCCAGCGTACAGCCAATACGCTGGGCGTTTTTTGTGTGGTGTGTTCATTGTTCTCTCTTCTTCACGTGATGAAACAGACACAAGGCTGATGCCTGGTCTTGTCCAATAAAGCCCTATAGGGCAGCGTGGAATGTATGGCTCGACGCGTGTGATACGACGCCGGTGACCAGGAGCAGACTCTGCCATTCGCGAGGGGAGAGCAGCTTTTGCCTGGCGGCAGGGTGTCCGGGGGGAACCTGGAGACTTGCCAGGGGACCGAACATCGTCCACCAGACCCGGTGAACGGGAAACGGACTGATCCGAGGCAGCACGAGGGGGCCTTGTTCCTGGAGCACGTGATTGAGGTGCCTGGTATCCGCTGCGTACTCGGGAGAATACCCGGTGTGGGGGATACCAGGAAAGGACCAGGAAGTGCCAGCATACTGTGTCATGAGGTGAGACTCCTTTTTTGATGAGTGAAGAACAACAAAAAAACGCAGCCCATCTTTCTCCGCGCAGGAGAAGGCATTGGGACTGCGTTTGATAGAGGAAATTAGAGAAAATACGAAAGCACCAGCGATTGAAGCGATGGAAGTTGGTCGGGATCAGCTACCTCAATAGACAATTGTGCGTGCAACATCTGCCAGCGCTCTTGTTGGGCGGCAAGCACCGTCGCCTTGTACTCCCCCTCCACTTGTTGGACGTAGAGGCGAAACTGTTCGACTTTGGTGGTAAGAAACAGCTTGCATTGCTCTGCGTACAATTCCAACTGTCGGGTACGCACCATCGACTGGTAGTTCATGTTCGTCTGGGTAAGGCTCACAGGACGACCAATACCAGTGACGACGTACAACCCCCAGCGCTGTTGTGCCTGTGTGCGGCCTGCTTGATAAGCCTGGGGAACCTGAGCAATCTCATAGTCGAGACGATCTCGCTCATAGGTCCAGCGCTGCTCAAATTGCAGGAACAGCTCATGTGCGGAAATGGATGCCAGGTGATGGTGCTCAATCCATTCCTCCTGATGGCGCAGAAGCTCATCGAGAAGTGAAAGACACAACGCCAGGCATTCCTGAGTCAGTACGAACTGCTGCGTGCACTTCTGGAGATAGGCACGATAATTGACCATGCCCCGCTGAAGTTGCGTGAGCCGTTGGTCCCAGTGGTGTTGCTGCTGCTTCACCCATTGGTGAAACAGGCGCTGCTCGGCTTCCACGGCCCAGCGAGGGGTGGTGGTACGCGCGCGGGAGAAACTCTGGGCAATCGCGAGATTGGCCTGAGCGGTCTCGCAGGTGGCAACAGCACTCAACCACGCGGTAAAGCGGTGTTGTGAAGCGCTCACCACATTGTGAAGATTCTCCAGAATGCTTACAATGACCGACTCTTCGCGTGCCAGAAGGCAGAGTTGATTCTGGGTGTCGATGAGGTCGCGAAGGGCCTTGGTAACGCGGCAGTGGGTCCCGCAGGGACAGAGTGATCCTTGACTCATAGTGGTGACTCCTTTCCGGGTGGGGAAAAATGCACAAAAAGGGGCCACACCTCTTTCCTCGGGGGAAAGAGGACAAGAGTCACATTGATCCTCTTGTGTGTGGGAAAGACCTCCTTTCTGCACAAAATAGTCGCTGTGGAGACGAGGGAAACCGTTGGGCGAGAGACGCGGAAAGCATGCTGGCAGAGAGGCTCGATGTCTGCATGCGGGTTGCCTGCAAACGCGAAGCAACGGAGAGACTCGACATTGCTTCGCGCTCGTGGCGCCACCAGGATCAGGCGACTCTCTCTTATGGACGAGAGAAGAGAGAACCGCTGAGCCCTGGCGCAGGCTGCACCACTTCCTTCCCCTCAGTAGCGAGGTGAAAGGCTCCCCTGGACATTGCCAGGACTATTCATCCAAAAGGGATGAATAGTAACTTCCACTCTTTTTGTACCCAAAAATGTATCTTGGGTCAATGGCGTATTTCCAGGGAGAGAGCCGTCAAAATTGGCGGTGAAGAGAGCCGTAACTAGCACTTTGCCAGCAGCGTTACCACTCAAGATATTTCGTTGGCTTGTGGAGCGGTCCGAGGAGAAATGCACGTGAGAGAAGCGAAGGGAAACGCTGATGGTGCCTCGCTGCAACCGTCCAACTTCGCCGAAAATTGCGAAGTACTTCGCCCACTATTGGGTGGTTTTCGTCCTCCTATTGCTGTGGGGGAGCACTTAGGGATATCGTGGCTGGCTGCTTTACAGAAAACCGAGCGAATTTTAGACATGAGATATGAAAGAGGGCATTCCTATTTTATGTAGATATTTAAAAGATAATCGATATAGATTGTGTTTTTTGTCAAAATAGTGTATGTTTCTAGTATAGAAGGCATAAAAAAAGTTTAGTGAAAGGGAGGAGTAAGAGACACCGTACAAAGGTCATCTGATGGAATATGGAGCCCCGTCCTTCTTTGCTTGGAACGTTCGTTTCATGAGCTTTGAGAAAGGGTGAATGATGTCTTTTTTTAGACGACCCATGCCTTTGACGCAGACAGTCGACCAGCAGGCTTCCAGCTCACCTCTTCCTTTAAAACAACCAGCGCAACAACAGGTTGCTTCTCTGGTCGTGCCATCCGCCTGTAACCCTTTTATGGAGTCCCCTATTCCTACAGCGGGCTCAGGGCCACAAGTGATTACCACCGCGCTGGATGGTGCGCTCTGGTTCACGGAGAGCCTGGGGAACAAGATTGGTCGCATCGACCTGAATGGCACAATTACTGAGTTTCCCCTTCCTACGGCGAACTCAGGACCAGTTGGGATCACCATGGGACCGGACCTTGCCCTCTGGTTTACGGAGCGCGATGCAAACAAGATTGGGCGTTTACCGCTCTTTCATCGTGGCCCCATGACTGAGTTTCCCCTTCCTCGTGCAGGCTCAGGTCCCACCTTTATCACCATGGGACCCGATGGTGCGCTCTGGTTCACGGAGACCGACGCGAACAAGATTGGACGCATCACCCCCACTGGTGTCATCACCGAGTTCTCCATTCCCACGGCAGACTCAGGCACCGAAGTGATCACCATGGGACCCGATGGGAACCTCTGGTTCACGGAGGAGGACGGGAACAAGATCGGACGTATCACTCCTGCTGGCGTCATCACCGAGTTTCCCCTTCCCACAGCAGGTTCAGTACCAATCGGAATCACCACGGGACCCGATGGTGCGCTCTGGTTCACGGAGTTTGGTGGGAACAAGATCGGACGCATCACCCCTGCTGGCGTCATCACCGAGTTCCCTGCCCTCACGGAAGTCGCGGAACCATTTCTCATCATCACAGGGGCTGACGGTGCGCTCTGGTTCACAGAGATAAAAGCAAAGAGCGGGAACAAGATCGGGCGTATCACGACCTGTGGTTTTGTTGCTGAGTTCACTGTTCCCACATCTGCCTCGGCACCCCATGGGATTGCCTCGGGATTTGATACTGCCATCTGGTTTACGGAGTTGAAGGTGAACAAGATTGGACGGCTGAGGATCTTCTGATGCAGTGAGTCAGGAGAAGGTGGAGACGTTGTCAGGTGACAAGCGTTCTTGACAGAGGTAGTCCTGGCTGAGATCACGTTCTCCTGAGAGGCGCATTGCAAGCCGCACAGAGACTTTTCCCTCAATCTCCTCTTGCCACCTGACAGGTGTTCCTTGCCAGGAGGAACTGAAGACCACACCAGCAAGCATAGCCGCGAGGAAGAGAGCCAAGAAGGGCATCCTCCAGGAAATGGAGTCTCGTCCTTCTTCGCTTGGAACGCTCATGAAATGAGCTTTGAGAAAGGGTGAACGATGTCTTTTTTCAGACGACCCATGCCTTTGGCGCAGACAGTCGACCAGCAGGCTTCCAGCTCACCTCTTCCTTTAAAACAACCAGCGCAACAACAGGTTGCTTCTCTGGTCGTGCCATCCGCCTGTAACCCTTTTATGGAGTCCCCTATTCCTACAGCGGGCTCAGGGCCACAAGTGATTACCACCGCGCTGGATGGTGCGCTCTGGTTCACGGAGAGCCTGGGGAACAAGATTGGTCGCATCGACCTGAATGGCACAATTACTGAGTTTCCCCTTCCTACGGCGAACTCAGGACCAGTTGGGATCACCATGGGACCGGACCTTGCCCTCTGGTTTACGGAGCGCGATGCAAACAAGATTGGGCGTTTACCGCTCTTTCATCGTGGCCCCATGACTGAGTTTCCCCTTCCTCGTGCAGGCTCAGGTCCCACCTTTATCACCATGGGACCCGATGGTGCGCTCTGGTTCACGGAGACCGACGCGAACAAGATTGGACGCATCACCCCCACTGGTGTCATCACCGAGTTCTCCATTCCCACGGTAGACTCAGGCACCGAAGTGATCACCATGGGACCCGATGGGAACCTCTGGTTCACGGAGGAGGACGGGAACAAGATCGGACGTATCACTCCTGCTGGCGTCATCACCGAGTTTCCCCTTCCCACAGCAGGTTCAGTACCAATCGGAATCACCACGGGACCCGATGGTGCGCTCTGGTTCACGGAGTTTGGTGGGAACAAGATCGGACGCATCACCCCTGCTGGCGTCATCACCGAGTTCCCTGCCCTCGCGGCAGCCCCGGGGCCATTTCTCATCATCACAGGGGCTGACGGTGCGCTCTGGTTCACGGAGTCGAAAATAAAGGGTGACAAGATCAGGCGTATCACGACCTGTGGTTTTGTTGCTGAGTTCACTGTTCCCACGTTTGCCTCGGCACCCCATGGGATTGCCTCGGGATTTGATACTGCCATCTGGTTTACGGAGTTGAACTTGAACAAGATCGGACGGCTGAGGATCTTCTGATGCAGTGAGTCAGGAGAGGGAGAAGGTGGAGACGTTGTCAGATGGCAAGCATTCCTGCTCTTGACGCACGCAGGCAGCAAGCAGAGGTAGTCCTGGCTGAGATCACGTTCTCCTGCGAGGTGCATCGCAAGCACCACAGAGACCTGGACTGCACCCATTTTTTCTGGTTACCAGATACGACTCAGTTAGCCTTTATGGTGATCCCCTCCCTTGCTCCTCCACGCTTCTCCAACGACCATTCAGTATGCGAGAACCGCACGACTTCATCATGACGAAAGGTGGACAGGACAAAATGATCTGTAAAGCAAGCGTTTGGCCACCGCTGAATGCTCCTGGACGTGTTCCTCCATCTCCTCCTGCTCCATCACAGGGCGGAGAACAGAAGGAAGAGGTAAGTCCTGAAAAGAGGCATCGCCAGGATCGCTTCGCCCAGTTTGAGATCGCGAGCAATCAGGTACTCCACAATCAAGCCAAACAGTCATCCTCAAACGATATCGGAATTTTCATGCAAAAAAAGAGAACCACTATATATAAGCTTTTCGATCGTATACTGATAGTAGAGGCGACGCCACTCAACGTAGTCGGCAAAATCTTTAAAATTTGAATTTCGAGAATGGTTACGACGTAACGCGATGTTGGCGTTAGACAAACTACGGTGTGTATAAGGAAAGAAGAGCAGAAAAGAGGCAAACAGATGTGTGGTATTGCTGGTTGGATTGACTGGCAGGGTGATTTGAGCGACCAAGGGGCGATAATCGCGCAGATGGCGGAGACGTTGCAGCAAAGAGGGCCGGATTCTCATGGCCACTGGGTCTCTCGCCATGCCGCGCTGGCCCATCAGCGCCTGATTGTGATCGATCCACTGACTGGCGGGCAACCGATGGTGTATCAGGATGGAGATCGTACCTATGCTATCACCTATAATGGAGAAATGTACAACTTTCGCGAACTGCGGCACGAACTAGAGGGCTATGGTCATACATTCCGCACGCGCTCAGATACCGAAGTTCTCCTGCACGCCTATGTTGAGTGGGGGGAAGCGTGTGTACAGCATTTGAACGGTATCTTCGCCTTCGGCCTGTGGGATGAGCAAAAACAGCAGCTCTTGCTTGCGCGCGATCATGTGGGAGTCAAGTCGCTCTACTACGCGCATCGCGGAAGCGCCATACTCTTCGGCTCAGAACTCAAGGCATTGTTAGCCCACCCTCTGGTCAAGCCTGAGGTCGATGCTACTGGTCTGGCTGAGATCCTGACTTTTGTGCGTATTCCTGGCTCGGGAATCTATCGCAATGTGCATGAATTGCGCCCGGGCCATATGTTGATCTGTAGCGAGCAGGGGACACGCATGAGCCGCTACTGGTCACTACGGAGCGCCCCGCATACAGATGATCTGTACACAACAGCTGCGCATATCCGGGGACTGCTGGAAGATACGGTCAAGCACCAACTGATTGCGGATGTTCCGATTGTAACGTTGCTCTCTGGTGGGTTGGATTCTAGCGGGCTGACGGCCATGGCCGCCAAAGAATTGCAGCACGAGGGCAGAGAGTTACACACGTATTCGATTGACTTTGTGAATAGCGCGCAACATTTCCAGAGCACACCCTTGCATCCCTCGCTAGACGCGCCCTGGGTGAAAAGAGTGTCCGAGTATCTCGGGACGCATCATCATACCATTACACTCGAGAATTCAGCGCTGGTTGAGAGCCTGCTGGTGCCCCTGCACGCCCATGATTTTCCAACAGCAGGGCAGATGACGAGTTCGCTCTATTTGCTGTTTCAAGCGATGAAGCAAGATGCGACTGTAGCGCTTTCTGGCGAAGCGGCCGATGAGGTCTTCGGGGGCTACCCCTGGTTTCACAGCGAAGCCGCTCTCAGCGGACAAACCTTCCCCTGGACACCTGCCTTCCTGGGGCCTGGAAAGAATCCTCTGGCGTGGTTGTCAGCTGACCTCTTGCAGAAAGTGCAACTGACTGAGCATATCGATCAACAATATCGCGCAGCCATAGCCGAGGTTCCCAGGCTGGAGGGAGAAGACCCACTGGCGGCCCGCAGACGCGAAATGTTTTACCTGAATCAGACCCGCTTCCTACCTTTTCTGCTGGAGCGCAAGGACCGCATGAGTATGGCGACAGGCTTTGAAGCACGTGTCCCTTTCTGTGATTATCGGTTGGTTGAATATGCCTGGAATATTCCCTGGGAGATGAAAATGGC
Organism: Ktedonobacter racemifer DSM 44963; assembly: GCF_000178855.1. Classification (GTDB taxonomy): domain Bacteria; phylum Chloroflexota; class Ktedonobacteria; order Ktedonobacterales; family Ktedonobacteraceae; genus Ktedonobacter; species Ktedonobacter racemifer. The sequence continues at coordinate 2,312,765 of NZ_ADVG01000003.1, forward strand.
CGATGACATCGAAAAGGGTATCCTGCGTCGCGCCTTTGCATCTGTGTTGCCTGAAGATGTGATCAGGCGCAAAAAGAGCGCCTATCCAAATGCGCAAAATCCTCTCTACGAGAAAGCGACTCGCGAATGGGCCCTGAATATTCTGCACGATCCGAACGCGCCAATTCATCCCTTCCTTGATGCACAGGTTGTGCGGGCGCTGGTGGAAAGTACGGACGCCGGGGTACCAGGGATAGGACTCGTATCCCTGCCTGAACGCCTCATTCAGATCAACGAATGGCTCGACACATACCAGATCACGCTGGCTCTCTAGGCAGCGCATTGTAACACACCGCCGGCGGTTTTCATACCGCGCGGCTTCTTGTGGCACTGCTACGTACGTGACCCTCAAAGTGGATGTCCCGTGGGGGCGACTCGGCGAGGATCGTCGTGGGTGAGCAATCCTCTCGCGAGACGCTTGCCATCCCTCACGTCTTCTTCGGCGCGGTGCCCTGCGCGACCACGGCTCCATTCCCTGCGCGAAGAATGGATGGCTCTTCTGCACATTGGGCGCCCTGGGAGCCGTGCCCACCTCCCGCTTTGACGAACCTCTCTCTCGTGCAGAGGAGCGTGAGGCTTTTCCTTCTGATGTTCCTATGTACGATGGTGGGCCAGGAGTCGCTTGCCAATGACGCGGGACGCATTGCGATCGGCATGGTCCCTCGCATCACAACTGGGGCAAGACATGAGGGGCACTCCTGGGGCGGGCTACCTATCTCGCCATGGCGGAGTACTGGCCCTCCTCAGCCGAGGTTTTCGCCGCCCCGATAAACCAGATTCCCAAGGTCGTCTTCTCCAATTCTCTCAAGAAGGCTGACTGGAAGGGGTCTAGAGTATCGGTGACACTCCGCATGGGCTAAAGCCCAGCAGCTTCTGACACGGCTCCGTAAGCGCCTCCGTGAGACATGTCCCGTAGGGACTACTCAAAATGGAGGCGTAGTGTGGTAGCCATATCTGAGAGGCGCGCACCCATCCGGCGCAATCCCCCCTGGGCGGTGCCAGGCCCGTTGGCGTGATCCCCTTGCCTTGCTTGAGCAAGAGATGGTTGCCCTTCGCGTTCGGCATCCTGGGAGATCCCAACACCTGGGTCTTTCGACCCCCTCATCGCACATCGCGAACGAGCATGAGGCTTTTCCTTCAACGGTTCTTGGGAGCGCTCGATCAAGCGCTGCCCGATTCTCAGACTGGCATTGCGGTCGGCATGGTCGCGCATCTGGCATTGTGGGCACAGACAAAGCGCCGCGCCGGGCGTGTATCCCTCAACCGGCTCGCCCTCATTGTAGCGAATGACGGGCGCGTGACAGCGATGGCATTGCCGGCTCGTATTGCGTGGATTGACACGGCACGTGATGAGACCACCTGCATTCCACGCCTTGTACTTCGCGTACTTGAAGATGCGCCCTTTCATCCAGTAGGCGCGTTTCCTGTTGCTGCGGCGCGAATACGTGCCTTTTTCCGGGCGCAGGTTGCCTAGATGCTCGAAGACGAGAATACTCGCCTCGTGCTCGATGGCGAACTGGACAATGCGAGCGCTCACCAGGTGCGCGATCTGTTCGTCCACGTGCCTGATTTTGGCCCAGAGGTCGGCATTGTCCTGTTCGTTCTCGGCAATGATGCCAGTCTGAGATCGGTTGCGTGCAATACGTCCAAGCAGTTGCTTCCTACAGCCCGATACCGCTGTGCCATTTCCAATGAAGGAAGTAGCCAGGATGGTGCCGTCAACCGTCTGGACGCTGCACACCGCGAGATGCTTGTCGAGATTGAGATCCACCGCGCAGACACGTGTCTCTTTGGATGCTATCTGTTCAACAACGTTGGCGGGGGCCTCCAACGTTTTCTCGATGGGAGTATGCAACCACCAGCGGTTGCCCTTGCGAACCAGTTGCGGGCTCCCTAGTGCGTACCCCTCGGGAATATCGCGAGAAAGCGCACCAATTTTGAGCCAGGACCAGCACGAGCCGGTCCACACTCTGAGCATGATGGAGTGCTCAGCGCGTTCTTTCCACAAGCCCGCGTAGAAGGAGGCCGATTTGTTCCAGGTACGCGGTGGGACTGGTGGCCGCTCCCTGAACGGCTGCTTCTGCTTGCCCTTTTTGCCTGGTTTGGCCTCGTGCTTCTCTTTGCGTGCTCGCCACGTTTTGAGCGAGGAGAAAAATGCGCGAGCAGAGCCAAGGGCCGCATTGATGGCGGCGCGCCGGAACATCGCGGGGATATCCGGGGCGATGTCGGAAAGTGGCAGAATGGGATGGGGGCTCTTCTCTGTATTGTTTTCCGACTTCAGCTCTTGCAAGAGTACTTGAGATTACAAAAAACAAGCGCTCAAGCAAAAAGCAAACGAGTAAGCATGAGAACATGAGCGAGAAAAATGAGGAAAGAGTCGTCCAGGAAGGGAGAAAAGTAGGCGCGCAAGTGATGAAGAGCAAACGAGCAAGCAGAAAAGTGGACAGCAGTCTCCTCGACGAATCTACTCCCGCAAGCAAGCACAAAGATTATCGCGCCTGGAGGTGTCGCCGTCGCAGGTTCATCATGCGCTGTCGTTCCTCTGAACGAGCGCGCTCTTGCATCAAGGCAATGTAGTCATCGAGCGGCATCCGTTGGCCTTGCAGCCCTTTGATGGGAAGCTGCTTGATGATGCTCTCATGCTGCAGAACCTCGAAGCAGCGCTCAACTGCATTGACACACAAGGTGATGAGCTGTCCAGCCAGTGCTTGCTTGATGTAATAGTCAGCCCCATCAACGCTCACGCGACCGTCTGACTTGACGCGTCGTGCATAGGTCCGCCCGTGAACCGCTTGTAACCAGGCATCCGGGTCGACCACAGCTGGAAGCGCGGGTAAGGTGGGCAGAACAGGATGCGCCTGGCTGGGAGGACGATTGCGACAACTGCGCCCCTGATGAGGACGTTGTGTGTTGTAGAAGTGCTCAAAGGCCTCGGTAACGTTGCGCACCTCTTCGAGGGTCCCAGGACGATGTACGAACAGACATTCTTCTTTGTAGGTCCGATGATAGCGCTCCACATAGCAGTTAAGTTCCGGGTGGCGTGGTGGCAAGATATTGGGTTGCACGCCGACACACAAGAGAAATTGGCACAGGGCCGAGGGAAAATCGCGTGCTGTTGCACTTCCCACCCAGCGGGGATCGCGATCAAAAGTCAAGATGCTAGGACAGCCAGAGCGACGCAAGAAGGCGACCACCGCCTGGAAGGCCGTTTCCGCGTGAAAATCTTCATGAACCTGGGCATCGAGCAAGAGGGAGGTGCCCGCGTCGACAAAGTTGCACGCTTCGATCACATGCTGCCGCGCGGGCATCAGGATCATGCAGATCAGCAGGAACGGTGGAAATGTCTTTGAAGTCGAGTTGGACTTCTTCCAAAGGGGCTCTTGGCAGGCGCGGAGAGCGTTGACGAGGGGGATCGCGCTCAATGGCTCCTGCAGCATCCAGGATGCGCCAGATGGTGCGTGTCGAACGAGGCAAGCGGGCCTTTTTTGCCTGCAAGGCGCGCATCTCGCTGCAGATAATACAGGATCGCCAGTGGTCCAGGCGTGCGCTGCAACGGCTCTGGGGGAGCCTGACGGATCGAGAGCACCCGCTCTTTGACCTCAGTGTCAATGCGAGGAGGGTGATGGTGAGGGGCGCGAGAGCGAGAAAAGAAGATGGAAGCATCGAGCGCTCCCTGGGCTTGGGCTTCTCGAAACCGCTGACGCCAGGTACAAACCATGCTCACAGAGCAGCCGACCGCATCAGCATACTGCTGAAGTGTCCACTCAGGATGCTGCTGAAGCAGGTGGAAGAGGTGAGCACGCTTTCCAACATATTCAACTTCCATAACACTCCCTTTCTGAGAAGCGGAGAGCAGAGAAAACGATCACCTGTCATGGAGTTTACCTGATGAAAGGGAAGGGAGTCGAGCAAGCGGACAAGGGCTATTTCACAGTGAGAAGCAAGGAGTAAAAAGAGAGCCTGCTCGCTTGATTTTGAGAAGCGAGCAGGCTCTCTTTTTACTACTTGCTTGCTTATTTCAAGCAATCAAGGAAGCGCAAATTTACTGTTTGCTTGCTAAAACAAGCGAGCAAGTGCGATATTCATAGCTTGTTTGCTTTTTCGATCTCAAGTACTTTTGCGAGAGCCAAAGTCGGAAAACAATACACTTCTCCGTCGCATGGGTGAGTTTCTCCAGGGCGGTGAGGGCCTCCTTGTTCTTGAGAGAGAGGATGCCCTCATGGGCCTGGATGACCTCAAAGTAGAAGGCCACGACACGATTGTAGAGCGCCTGATTCTCCGCGAAGGAGTGGGCTGACTGTGGCGGATACTGCAACGCTTGTCTGATGGTTTTCGTGGCTTTTGCCATTTTTAGTGCTTTTTCTCTCAAACAAATATATTGCGTCTCTTGTAGAGTATACGACAATCCGTTGGAGTTGTCAAACGTATGTTCTATATCATGCTATGCAAGGGCGAAAGCCGGGACACGCCTCACTGCCGCCGTTGAAACGGCGCAGCTTGCGGCGGGCTAAAGCCCGTCCATGTCAAGAATCAAGCCACGCCCTGATACTCAATAGAAAACTGCTGGGAGCCAGCCAAGACGTGCAAATTATGGACAACCGCACAGCGGCGCAAATCGAAGAGGTTCTTGTGTACCCCCCGATAGCGAGCACGGCGGCCTTGCCATCGGCCCACATGGGCAAGGGTGTGCTCAACGGCCACTCGTTCGCGTAAAACTCTGCAGAAGCCAATCCAGCAGAGGTACAGGCATGGCCGAGACAACGGGCATGGCACCGCCCAGAAGACGAAAAAGATTGGTCAGTCTTCTTCACGTTTTTCCTACCATCCTACGTTGGTGCATCGAGTAGGGGCTACGCCCTATGTCTCCGGCCAACGCTCACAGAGGAGAGACAGAAGCCACTGGACTTCAGTCCAAGTGGAGTGTCACAAAAGAAGCAGGGGTCGGTCTATTCGCTCTGGTTCTCGCCGATTGCCCACCTGCCGGGCAGAGCAAGTTGCTGAAAAAACTCGTCCATCTGTTCCGGGGAATAGGGCATATCGGCGATCAGCCACCATTTGAGCAGCGTCAGGAAGGTTGCAGTCAAATAGTGCGCCACGACTGGTGGGGGGACGGAGCCGGACTGTTTCGAGCCTCTGGTGCCCTTCAAAGATTGCTCAATCATTTGACATATGGTCCTCTCGGCCACCCCCCAGAACGTTTCGCCAAATCGACCAGGTATCAACGCTTGAAGCTGCTGGAAGTTTTGCTGGACATGCTGGAACAGTTCCAGGCTCGGCACCACCTCCCGCTTCCCACTTCTGCGCAAGAGCTGCTGGAGCAACTGCTCAAAGAGTTGTTGGATGAGAGATACCTGGACATCCTCTTTATCAAAGTAATGAGCATAAAATGTTGAGCTGCCAATATTCGCGCGACCTAGAATGTCTCGCACGGTGATGTCTTCGTAGCGTTTCTCCTGCAACAGTTCTGCCATGGCTTCGGTGACCAGTTGGCGTGTCCGCCGCGAACGACGGTCCTGTTTCTCTTGCTTCACGGAATTCCTCCTTTTTGCCGGACACTTTTGCACATCTGCGCGTTAACAAGTTTTTCCCTCTGATTGCTTCTAGTCAGGAGGTGGATGTTCCCTTTTAATAGAGCATACAGAGGATCTCCATTACAGGAGAACGTCCATTACAGGATAGTCTGTTTTTCTGAAAGGAGCAAGTGCGATGTCCATACAGAAGCACCGACCGGGCGGGACCTCTTCCCACAGCTCGCCTGGGATCGTCATTGCGTTCCCTGCCTGGTGGTATGACCTGGTAGTGCGCTGGTTTGTCATGAACGGGAAAGAGCACACGTTTCGACAGATGGTCGCTGATTTAGCGCAGCTTCAGCCTGGCGAAACAGTGCTGGATGTGGGTTGTGGGACTGGTACGCTGGCACTGGTTGCCAAAAAGAGCGTCGGGGAGGTGGGTCGTGTCTGTGGCATCGATCCATCTCCGTCGTTACTGGCCGGTGCGCGCCGCAAAGCTGAGCGTGCTCGTCTTCCCATCGACTTTCAACTCGGGGGAATCGAGCAGATCCCCTTTCCCGACGAGACGTTCGACGTGGTGCTCTCGACTTTTATGCTGCACCATCTCCCTGATGAGATCAAACGTCAGGGCGTCGCTGAGATGCTCCGCGTCCTCAAAGCCGGAGGGCGTCTGCTCATTGTCGATTTTGCGCACACAGAAGGCAAAGAGCACCGTTCCGAACGATTTGGCGCGGGAGAGATGGGGCTTCAAGATGTTCCCTCACTCTTGAAAGAGGCCGGGTTCGAGGGTCTGGCAAGCGGGAAGATCCCGTTTCGCATCAGAAGTGTAGCAGCAGAGCACAAGGACTATGGTTTTGTCAGGGCGCGAAAAGGCGAGGGGCGCGCGAGCGTGAGCAGCCATGCAGAAGCCCTTTTCCCCCAGGGATAAATCAAAGCAAGGAGAGATGCAATGCCACACCATCAGGAAATGCGATACACCGAGCCTGCCCAAAGTCACCCGAAGAGGCCGCTGATTGAACTGCACCAGGTGAGCAAGGTCTATCAGACGCCATCTGGTGCATTCACAGCTCTGCGTGAGATCAGCCTCTGCGTTCAGAGGCAGGAGTGTGTTGCCATTGTCGGAAAGTCCGGTAGTGGGAAATCGACACTGATCAACCTCATCACGGGGATCGACCGACCCTCAACAGGTGAGATCATTGTTGCGGGGACTCCCATTCACCGCTTGCGCGAGAACCAGCTTGCGCTTTGGCGTGGGCGCACCGTCGGGATCGTCTTCCAGTTTTTCCAACTGCTCCCGACGTTGACCATTCTTGAAAATGTTATGTTGCCGATGGATCTGTGCAACACCTATGCCAGGAACCGACAGGAACGTGCTCTGTTGCTGCTCAAACAGATGGGGATTGCGGAACAGGCCCAGAAATTGCCAGCCGCGCTCTCAGGGGCCAGCAGCAGCGGGCAGCCATTGCGCGTGCTCTGGCAAGGATTGCTTCCTGGGATAGCCATATGGGCCTGTAGAGTCTGAAATAATGCTTTTATAAGCAAGATAGCCCTGGTACCTCTCCCAACGACGACAATCGCAAGGCCCCCGCATCCGCTCCACACAACCCCTTGTCGCGAGGCCGAGCTACACTCTCAAACACAAATGCAAAGCCGAAAGCATCCCCATAAGCTGCCGACCCCTATCCTCGGAAGGCTCGCTCACACGAGCCGCCACGAAGCCGTCAGGCCGGACCAGGAGCATCCCATGCTCGGGCAAGCCGGTCGCCTGTTGCCAGCTCTCCGCGCTTGCTACGAGCTCTCCTTCAGGGCCAATACTATAGGCAGCCAGTTCAATGCCAGAGTGAGCAGCGCATTCCTTCGCCGCCTTGTGCCAGCCTTCTCCATCCAGGCCTGTCAGCAGGACGAAATGATGACCAGTAATATCAAGAGTTGAGATGCGTCGGCCCTGATACTCCACCCACACGTGAGGCACACGTGAGCCGGGCTGCCCTCTCAGCTCTGTATAGTCCGGTGTGCTTCCTTCTTCACCTGAGAGCACTGCTGACGAGGCATAGAAACCGAAGCGGGCCTGTAGCTCGTTGTCCGTCGTTTTTTCTCGGTCGGTGATCTCTTCCTGCTCGGCGGCAAAGCCAGCCACGTGACCCCTTTCCGTCTCGTAGGTCGAGAGCAAGGTGGAATCAGCGTAACCCTGGAGAACGGCGGCCAGCTTCCAGGCAAGGTTCTGTCCATCCTGGATGCCCAGATTCGCACCCACACCGCCAGTGGGCAGGATAATATGTGCCGCGTCGCCAGCCAGGAAGACTCGCCCAACCTGGTAGCGCTCAGCCAGCCTCTCCTGCGGCTCCCAGGGGAGAATACCCATGATTTCTACCGCGAGGTCAGGTATCCCGATAGCCTTGCGAACCAGCTCCTGGCAGCGTTCGACAGATGGGGCCTTCAACTCTCCATTTTCGAGATACTCGGGCATCTGAAAAAGCCAGCGATCACTATTATTGATCGCCATGAGCAGGCCCGGAGCTTCAGGGGTCTCTATCGTACAGAGTATAAACTCGTGGCTTCGTACCAGTTCGCTCAGGTCCGCACGAAAATCGATTGCGAGAGTTTGCATCCTTGACAACGTAAAGCTCTTCGCGGGGATTGCAAGAGTGCGCAGTGCAAGGCTATTAGCCCCATCCGCGGCAACCAGGTAGTCGGCACGGATACGCTGCTGCATTCCCGTCTTGCGATCCACAACGAGAGCCGTCACGCCCGTCTCATCTTGCTCAAAAGACAGTAATTCGGTCTGAAGGCGCAGATCTCCACCTCGTTCCCACGCCGCCTCAAACAACACGGGCTCCAGAGCGGCCTGATTACACAGACAGCCTGTGGCTGGACTGATAGCCTGCTCTGCTTCTTTCATCTGGTCGAACGTCTCAATATCTTTCCCATCCAGGTTCAGACGTTTGACCTGTGCCATGTCGGCAGAGGCAAGAGTCTCGACAAAGATCTCACCCCTGCTCCTGCTGAGCGGCTCGGCGGCCTTCCTGACGCTCTCTTCAAGCCCCAGCGCACGCAATACCTCCATCGTCCGCGCTCCCAGGCCAACCGGGCGGGGATGAATCGCTGTACCTGGATGTCGCTCAATGAGTATATACGGAACCTGCTGCTGCGCCAGAAAGAGCGCGGTCGAGAGGCCGGTTGGTCCGGCACCAACAATCAAAACCGGAACAGAGACATCTGCCATTATTGTTTTTCCTTTCTGCATTCCATATATTTTTGCGGTAACTTAAATTTTTAAGTTACACTAATTGTAAACGGAGTGCAGAAAGAAAGTCAACCCCAATCTTGCAGTCCATTGCAAAAAGAGCTACAATGCGCCTATGACACAGACACCAGGACGACGTGAACGAAAAAAGCAGCAAACGCGAGAGAAGATTGCCAGAGTAGCGATGGAGCTCTTTATTGAGCGTGGCTTTGAGCAGGTGACAGTGACGGAAGTGGCTGAAGCGGCTGATGTGTCGGTAAATACCGTCTATAATTATTTTCCGACTAAAGAGGACCTCTTTTTTGGACTCAATCAACCTATGGAGACTTCCCTGGCAGGAATCGTTCGTCAGCGCGAGAAAGGAGAACCATTGCTCACCTTTCTGCGTCATTTGCTGCTCGGCAGTCTCGAACCTATGAAAGCGATGCCGCCTCCAGAGCAGGATTCTACGCGGCAGCAGGTCTTCCGGGTGATTCGGGAAAGCCCTACCCTGCAAGCTCGGGGCCGACAAATGACTGAGTCTGTTGAAGAGGATCTAGCCCATGCTTTTGCGGAAGATATGGGTACGCAATTAGATGATATCGTACCCCGCCTCGTTGCGCAGATGATCCTGACCCTGTACGCGAGGATCTTTGCGGAATACCAGAGGCGACGATTGAAAGGCGAATCTTCCGAGGAGATCCATGCTGGTCTCTCAGCTATGGTTATGGCTGGTCTCGCTCTATTGGAGCATGGAATCGATGCTTCCAGGGGATAAATAAGAGGTAGGGCTAGGATCACTGATTCAGCCCGTTTTATTTCTGCTAATGCTCCTCAAAACTAGGAAATTCGATTTCTGCTAACGTTTTTGAGTCAATTGGTGACCTTTAAAATGAAACGATACGCTCTCTTTCAAGATAAAAATACATTTAGTGTTCTACAAGCTCATATGGCTGTCCTGGGAAGCAATCCTTGCCAGAGGCCATAATGATGTTGTGGTACGCTGGTATAACGCCCGAGAGCGCATTTTCATTCGAGGTCGGATGCATCAGGACCACGGGTTTCGGCATCTCGTGGATCACCTGCGTTGCGACGCTGGCTTCTGGGCAGCGTTGCACTCGTTCGCGTCTATGACTTGCCATGGCAATCAGCAGCACATTCGGCTGGCGGGAAGCGTAGGAAACAATGTTTGTTGCCGGGTCGCCATCCAGCATCACCACTTGCGCCTCAACGCCGTGTTCCCGGATATATCCAGCAATGTTGTTCAGGTAAGTGCGTGTCGATGCCTGCTTTTCGTCATACCAGGCCCTGCGTTAAGGAAGACGCCTTGGAGCCGCAAAGTGGATAAGTGCGGCACAGTTTTCGCCTCAACTGGAGTGATCATCTCTCTTATCGGCGTAGTTTTCCATTTCCATGTCGAGTTATCGGCAGATCTGGCACTGTTATCCCGCCAAAAACTGTGCCGATAATCCAACTGGACCGAGAAGAGAGCCATTTTTCAGGCTCATCTGCAAAACTGTGCTGCAGTATCCACTTTGCGGCTACGAAGCTGCTATCCTCACTCAGAGCCTACAAGAAGAGGCGTACCAATCACACGTCTTACCAGAGCAGCGATCTTGGGTTCGCCTGGATGGAGGTCTTCCTCACCCTCTACACCATCTGCCACACCTGCACTGTCTTGTCAAAAGAGCCGGATGCTATCCGCTTCTTATCCGGCGACCACGCTACTGCAGCCACCCAGTTAGAGTGCCCTTGGTAGGTAAAAGCAAGGCTTCCATCGCTCGCGTTCCACACCTGCACTGTTTTGTCCCGAGAGCCAGATGCGATCCACTTCCCATCTGGCGACCACGCTACTGCATTCACCCAGCTAGAGTGTCCCTTGTAGGTAAAGACATGGCTCCCATTGCTCGCGTTCCACACTTGTACTGTTTTGTCAGTAGAGCAGGATGCGGTCCGCTTCCCATCCGGCGACCATGCTACTGCATTCACCTTGTTAGAGTGTCCCTTGTAGGTAAAGACATGGCTCCCATCGCTCGCGTTCCACACTTGTACCGTTTTGTCAGCAGAGCCGGATGCGATCCGCTTCCCATCCGGGGACCACGCTACTGTATATACCCAGTCAGAGTGTCCCTTGTAGGTGAAGACATGGCTCCCATCGTTCGTATTCCACACCTGCACTGTATTGTCAGCAGAGCCGGATGCGATCCGCTTCCCATCCGGCGACCATGCTACTGACGCCACATAGTTAATGTGCCCTCGGTAGGTGAAGACATGGCTCCCATCGTTCGCATTCCACACCTGCACTGTATTGTAACCATAGCCAGATGCGGATGCGATCCACTTCCCATCCGGCGACCATGCTACTGACGCCACATAGTTAGTGTGCCCTTGGTAGGTGAAAACATGGCTCCCATCGCTCGCGTTCCACACCTGCACTGTTTTGTCCCGAGAGCCAGATGCGATCCACTTCCCATCTGGCGACCATGCCACTGCATCCACATAGTTAGAGTGTCCTCGGTAGGTAAAAAGCTGGCGGAAGGAAGATCCCACCAGTTGTTGTGATCGAGGGACCGGTCCTGTCGCTGTGAAAGGTGGGGGCAGAGTTGTACGTGTGGGCGGTGGGGGAGTCTCTAACCGTGAGGAGGACTCGAACGGTCGCGGGCGTTCGGTTGGCAGCAGATCCTGACTGGCCTGCTCCAGTGCTGTGGCGAAAGCGCTGACCGAGGCAAAACGCTCCTCTGGTTGTTTCGCCAGAGCGGTCAAGACCATGTGGTCGATATCGGGCGAGAGGAGGGGAACCTTTTCCCGTAAGGATGGTGGGGGAACCGTCAAATGCTGGCCCACCAGTTCTGGAAATGATCCATGAAAGGGGCGATCTCCACTCAGCCACTCATAGACGACGATCCCTAACGCATACTGGTCACTGGCTGCACGCGGCTTCCCCTGGATCTGTTCCGGGGCCGAATAGGCCATCGTTCCCGCCATCTCCTTCGTGCTCTGGTAGCGCGAACTCTGCGCAATCAAGGCGATGCCAAAATCACTCAGGAGAATGGTACCATGCTCATCCAGCAGCATATTTTCCGGCTTGATATCCCGGTGAATGACGTTGCGATCATGAGCAGTAGGGTAAGAGGCCGGGTCCTGATGTTCAGGAGCACCAACCCCTCCCCTCCGAACGCAGCATGCACCTTTCGATGCACTACGCTCTCCAGAGGCCAGTGTCTTTTCAACACGACTCCCACAGCGGTCTTTTGACACATCCATGTCAACCGCCACTTTTGAGTCTGGCCTCCTGCGACCCTTTGTCAGATAAAATCCGACTCGTATGGTCGCTCCGTCACCTTGCGCTTTACAGCGTTTAGGCGATCCCTCAGTTCCTCCAAATGTCTCAGTCTGTACGTAGGTGCCCATTTCGTCACTTCCTGCTCCTTGCAGGCTGGCTCCAACGAGAGCTTGCAGGGGAAGTAGTACCGTTCCCCTGCACGTTGAACACAGGCGATAGTCCCTTCTCCTGTGGGCTGGCATTTTTCCGCCATGACTTGGATTCAGCCAATCAAGACTTCACCTTATACAGCTTCGCTTGACTTCCCTCTGGCTCCTGGGACTGGAGCTTCACCAGCATTTTACACGACATGCTACTTTCCCTTCAGTCCTTTCGGTTGAAGGTATCTCCGTCCACTTACGTGGGCGAATAAGTCGCTGTGTTACTCACCTTGCTCTAGTGAGCTTACCCCGACGGGTAAGAGAGACATTTGTGGCACAAAGGCGCACTACTGCAATGCCTCTGTCACCTGCTTCACATAGCTGACCACCGTCTTCACGGGCAACAGGGTTCCTCGGGGATGACGAGTGCGCAGCATGCCATGGTGGGCATAATCCATTACCAGATAAGGAGTCCGTCCCTCGATACCAAAATCGAGGACACGGATAATATGGGGGTGCTTGAGGCTTGCCAGCAGGCGAGCCTCCTGCTGGAATTGCATCACGTCTTCCTGCCCCACTTGGGTGTGCAACACTTTGATCGCAACAGTCGTCCCCAGGAGGGTATGTTCTCCCAAATACACCTCCGCGAATCCACCCTCACCAAGCAAACGGGTGAGACGATAATTCCCCAGGTGTTGCCCAATTCGATCCATCCTAGATCTCCTACGCGTATTTTTTTAGAAAAGAAGAGCATGAGAGAGAGAGAGAGGGGTATCTATGCTTTTGTGAAGGAGTATAGCACAACGAGGCAGTAATTCGCAGGCAGATGGGACCAGCGGGGTGTCCGTCATTTTTTTGCAGAGAGGCTAGATGGCCCTTTAGGCCCGTCAGTGGAATGTACAAGGCGAAGATTATCGCCGCAGGGAGCGTTGGTGTCGCTTCCCAAAATCGCTTAGACCTATCGCACCTTTTCCGAAAACTGTGCCGCACGTATCTACTTTGCGGCTACATGGGTTCTTCCTTAACTAAGGGTGCAATCGCCTGTTTGAAAAAGCCCTGGTAGTGTTGTGTTTGTGCAAGAGCGCATGGTAATGGTAGGAGGTGTGCAATGGAACAAGAGAACAACGAAGATTTTAGCGCAATCGAGACAGCCTATCGACGGGGGTGGCAGCAAGGATTTAGGCACGCGAATACGCTCGTAACCTTTCTACAATCGAAAGGCTACGGGCTAAACCACATTCAAAAGCTGCTTACCACCTACAACGACATCCTGGTGACATCGTGGCGCTACGAAGGTAACTTGCAGAGGATGGAAGATCACCCAAACTTCGACGTTCAACAACTAGAAGAGATAATTAAATACCAACAGCGCGAAGAATAAAAGAAAGGCCCTGGAGGTCCAGGGCTCAAAGGGGGTAACTCTTTAACGGAAACTGGTAAAAGACGTGAAAAGTGGCTCTTCCCCACTTTAGGTGAAACAATGCCGCCGCTTGCCAAAAATCATTACGAGAAAGATTTTATACAATAAAGGCAAAATAATGCGATTGTATGCCGTTCATCGAACATGATACTCGCCTAAGCTCCTCTGTTTGCTCGATATGTGCTTTCCCATTCGCGCAGCCCCTGGAATTGTTGATCAAAGTATTCGTCATTCATCCAACCAATGCCCCAATCTGCTCCGTTGGCGGCATGTAATCCCATACTCCAGATGTCTGAGATTGGCTCAAAGAGGGGAATAGCGGCAAGATCAGCCTGGCTCACGGTGTATTTGCTTCTATATCCCTGTAGAAAAGCGTTCCATATCTTGGGTTTCTTGTTTAAGGCAGTTGCTAATGCATGAATGTGTGAGAGATCATAGGCCAGCCAACCGGGTCTACAGCAATCAAAATCAAAGAACGGGATCGCATGCTTATCAGTGATATGTGCATTGGCGCTGATGATATCTCCATGACAGACCCCCTGCTCAGCCCCTGCTCAATGAGAGGCATCAGGTATTCGCGAAGCGTCTTCGCAAGAGACACCAGATATTCCCAATCCTGAGGGCGATGTGCCAGAAGAGAAGAGAGAGCCTCAAACTGATGATCTAGCAGATAATCCAGATCCAGGCAGATGCGCTCATATGAACTGGCAAAGTCGGCAGCTCCTAGATGAATATTCGCAATCACCTGGCCAAGCAACTGACTATGTGTGAACATGGCCTCGCCATAAAACGGCTTGCCTGGGGCATAGGTAAAGATCACCAGGTATCTGATCCCTTCAGGAGCACATACGCTGCCCAGCAACGCTCCATCTTTCCTCGCCAGGGGAAAGGAGACGCCGATCCCTTTGTTTGCAAGATGCAGCAACAAATCTAACTCGTAATGAATTTCTGAAAGAGATCGCCAGTGCGCACGATAGACGCGCAGGATATATCGCTCGTGCTCTGTACGTAGCAAGTAGGTATCGTTCAGTTTTGATTTTAAAAGTGAGCAGGCCACAAAAGGTTCAAATGGGTACTGTGTTGAGACTTCTGCAAGGAGTGCCTCAGATGAGAGGATCGAATGGGTGGCAGGGAAGATGGGTTGAGAATGTTCAATGGCATTGTGCAGGAATGCTTGAGATTCCAGTTTCTCCATAAAAACGTATGTTACCTTTCCTGATAAAAACTCTCCAATCATTGTAACAGCTTCTTTCCAGAGAACGAGAGCCTGGCTCCGTCATAATGAGACCTCACCATAGGCTGTATCGAAATCTTACTCATCAGTGTTAAATGGGCCTTACTTGCAGCTGTGATGTTGCTATAGGATGCGATGAAGATGGGTTGGAGCGAGATGTGTGCTTATCACCTGAATTGTGTAAGAGCCGAAAAGTGGTTCTTACACAATTGGGGGTTTTTGCATATCCCACCGAAACGAGTACACCGTTTCGGTGGGATATGCAAAAACCCCCAATATAATAACCAGCTAACTGTTACACCAAAACCCGTCCACAAGTTCCTCTGACGCATCTGTATGTTAACGTAAGAATCTGGCAACCAGTTACTAACAAAGTGGGCCACTGGGCTCACTCTTGACAAGTCACTGCCGAGTGAAAGATGCTTCCAGTTCCAACGGAGTCGCGCCACACGATTCCCGAACCCTCCGACACTAGCTCACGTGAGTAGTGGCTTGCCACCTGCTCTGGCCGTCAGGTGGGCAGACTCACTCTCTGGATGCAAGTGGGATTCAGCTCTTGGGGAAGTGCTTTCCCAGATCGTAGAGCGCCAGCCCCGTCTTTGCCACCACGACCTGAGTCAGCGCCTGCATCTATGCACGATGCTCCTCGAAGGGCAGGAGCGGTTCCTCCAGAGGACGCCTGGTCTTCTTGCTCTGGACCCAGACCCAAGAAACCACATCGCGCTCGCTCGCCAGCTCATAGATCATCACCTGCCCCCCTTTGCGTGATCCTCGTGCCGGATAGCAGGCAAAAAACCGTGCTTCCTGCCAGCGTACCCAATGGGCTGATACCTCGCTCCTCAAAAAAGTTTTCGGCCAGGACGAACTGATTCCTTCCTCTGTGACCTCGATTACGCGGCGGGCGCGCCAGCATATTGCAGCCAGCAGTGCCAACACCCCACCCGTGAAGACCGTGACCCCAAACACGCCCCACCAGAAGGTAGCACTCGCGGGCCCGGTAGAAACGATGAGCAACCCATCAGGAAGCAAGAGGATGAGAAGTCCTGTCCACACGGTCCACCACCTTGAGGGGCGCAAACGGATCGTCACGGGCAAGACCAACGCTTGAGCATCAGGCAGTGGTTGCCTCTCAGCTTGCCACTGGTGTGCTCCTTGCGCGGCTGTCCCACGGCGCTGCTCGAACTGTTTCCAGGAGCGTTCCAGCACGAGGTAGCAAGCAGAAAAACTCAGCAGCAGAGATGCACCGAGAAAAAAAGGCCAAGGCACTCTCGGCCAGTCGATCGGCAGCACAATCAGGCCGAGGAGCAGCCAGAGGCCCGCAAACAGCAGCGTGCTGATGTGGGCCTCACGGAGTCTGCGAACAATCGGCAGAGGCGCAATGAGGTGTGATGCTGGCTCAGAGCCAGCGAGCCAGCGAGCGAACAGGGCCATACGAGAGATCCTCACTTTCCGGACGATTCTTGTCCTCTTGAGTGTAAATTTGGGTAACTATTCAGGTTAGCGAGAAGGAGGGAAAGAGAGGAGAACCGACGAGAACCGTTTCAAGAGCAGAGAGCAGGTGGTGGCCTTGTTTGCGCATGGTCGAGGCATAGCTGCGCAGGCGGCAAAAGGCATCAGCCCCCTGGACGGAACGAAAACAGCCAGAGATTTTTTGTTGGACCTTGAGCATCCGCAGGTCCCGCTCGGCCAGATTGTTATCAAAAGGCACACGAAAATCACGCACGAAGGCCAGCACGGCATCGGCATGGATGCGAAGCCGATCTAAGAGATTGCGTGCTGGGTGTTGCTTGGGTTTGCCTCGTTTGCCTGATCGAGAGAGAGGTGGGGCCGGAACCGACTGATAGCCCTGCTCAAGAATCTGCTGATAGTGGTCAAGCAGGACCGCTTGCATGGGCTCAGGAAAGGCGTTCCATCCTCGGGTTTTGGCTTGAGAGACCAGCTCACGCATCAACAGCAGCAGCACCTTCATCTCACTCGCCCAGAGCTGATGCTCTTCTTCGGCGAAGAAGGTCAGTTCTCGCAGATGATGCACATTGCAAAGGGCATGGCCCTTGCCGTACGCCCAGTAGCTGCTCCATCCATCATGTACGCTCACCCCTTGCAAGCGCGAAGCGATGCCAATCGCCTCCAGGGCTTCTCGCCCCCGCTTGGGGTGATGGGCGTAATGGGTGAGCTGAGGCGTCGAGACCACATGAACCCAGTGGCGTTTGCCTTGCACGTAGAGGGTATTGTCAACTTAATTACAATTGTAGAGCTTATAGAAGAGAAACAGACCTCAAAGTGGGGATTGTGCCCTGTTTCTTGCCCTTGTTTATTCGAGAATTCTGGCTGATATGGCATCGAAGTGGTGAAAGCTCATCAACAAAAAAATTTAAGTTGACAATACCGGCAAACAGAATGATTGGTGGAAAGGCGCCTTCAACCTATCTAGCCGATATTCAAAATCATAAGCAGGTAGGCTTAAGTGATGAAAAAATGGATGATACGCTTAAAAGTCACTGTATTGCCCCCGATGCTCTGCGTTCTGATGATTACATGTTGTTTATAGAACGGCGCAGAGAAAAGCTCATTCAAATTGTCGAGCGAGCTATGGGCAAAATGGTTGAACGTGAGAGCCGCGATTTCAATTTAGATGCGCTGGAAGTTGATTCTCAGTTGCTGGAGGATGCCATATAAATACCCTCTTGATTGCTCCAAGAACCAGGCAGGAGTGAAGAGTGAAGCCAAAACCAGCCCCCAGTTACTCCCCTGATAAACGGCATATTTGGGCGTCACTATGTGTTATTGGACAGTAGTGAATGAACCCCATCATTGCCTTACTGGGGCGAGAAAGAGAGAAAAACCGATGGACGTATTTGAAGCTATTCGCACTGTGCTTGCCGTGCGACACTACCAGGAGAAGCTCGTTCCTGAGGACGCGGTTCGGCAAATTGTTGAAGCGGGACACCTGACTGCCAGTAGTATGAACGGGCAGCCCTGGCACTTTATTGTGATTGAGGACCGGGAGACATTGGGTCAGCTTGCCACCCTCGCACGTTCTGGCCCCTATATCGCTCAGGCGCCTCTCGCGATTGTGGTAGGGATGGAGCAAAGCCCATTTGCCGTCTCCGATGCCAGCCGAGCAGTTCAATCTATGATCCTGACGGCGTGGGCGCGGGGCATTGGATCGAACTGGGTTGGCTTCAACAACCTCCAGGACGTGCGGCCTCTCCTGGGCATCCCCGAAAACATCGAGATCCTGGCGATTGTCCCCTTCGGCTATCCTGCGACCTCGCTTGGGAAAGGACTGAAGAAGCGCAAACCGCTGGGCGAGGTTGTTCATCGCGGCCGCTGGAACCAGCCTTTCGAATAGAAATACGTCATGTTGGCGATCGGTTTATGGTTGCACCAAGCAGTGGAAAAAAAGACTCCACTGGATCGCTATAGTGGTACCGTTTGTCTGGATAAGTTCAGGCAAAGATAAAGCAGAATGGCAAGAAAGCCTCAAGAGAGATAGTTGCCATATCTCTTATCCATGAAGAAAGGGCACCAGTTACCATACACTTCAAGGTTTGAACTGGTGAACGTGTGCATGAACGAAGGCAATACTTTGTTCCCCAGCTCTTTGAGGACCTGAATTTACCAAAATTTTGTATTCTATTATTTGTAGAATATTCGCTCAAAAAAAGCGCGGCATTGAAAAGCATCTGCCAATTTCTCCGTGTACTGTGCTCTTGTGAGACTGTACCCAGAGTGTAAATCACGGGATTATGATGGTGGAATCTGTATAATTACTCTGGTCGCATAACAAAGCAATATAATGGAAAAGATGCGCATCTTTTCGTTCTCCATCGGCAAATTCTGCTCCGTAGGCTGCTTCATGCTGGCTGCCTGCTTACCAGCGTAATTATACAGATTCCGCCATCATAATCCCGTGATTTACAGTACAGTATACCAGATAATTATGATGTATGGTGATATTTTGCATATTTACGAGCAATTTACAAATCAGGACGGTTCCTCACCGCTTTTTGTCAGATAATGAGGAAAAATAGTTACCAGCAACAGAGGAGATTGATCATGTCAGAACCATTTCAACCCGCCAATAAAGCTGAATTATTGACCCACATCCAGGCTGAGTACGATCGCTTCGAGGCTCTGCTGGCTTCTTTAAGCGAAGAACAGATGACAACCCCAGGAGTTAATGGAACCTGGTCTGTCAAGGATAATCTAGCTCATCTCACTGTCTGGCAAGATTACCAGACAACCCGACTCCAGGGAGTACTGAATGGAGTAGAGCCACCCGATCCTACATCTGGCCTTGAAGATGAAGATGCCCAAAACGAATATTACTATCAACAATTCAAAGACCGACCTCTGGCAGAGGTGCTCGCAAGTTTTCGCACATCCTATCAACGTGTTATGGCTGCTACAGAGTCTCTCAGTTGGGAGGCCCTAAATGCTCCCTTCCCCTGGTACAACAATGACGTGCCTGCGGGAGCCTATACCCTGGGCAACACTTCGGGACATTATGAAGAGCATGGTGGACTGATTCGGCAATGGTTGGAGAAGCAGTAGGCCTGTAAGGTGAATATGAAATGTGTTCAGACCAGAAGAGTCGTGAACACCAGATATGTGGCTGAAAGGACACCTTCTAATGTCTGGGATATTAGAAGGTGTCCTGAGTCTCAAAAAATTTTATTGTTTTTTCAAGCGTACTTCTATACCAATCCCACTCGCCACAATTTCGTATTCACTAAAAGCGCTGGCTGCTGCCAGACGCTCAAATTGCTCCTTTGTATAGGTGTAAATCCTGGGAGACCCCTTGCGAGGTAATATCAATAAACTCAAAACTTACATCATCCTCGTTCGCGAACATACAAAGCGCGAGATTGTCCTGAGGAGACAGAACCATATCAACTGGCCAGCCATCCAATGCAGGCATAACAGGATAACGTTGGAGAAGTTGTCGCTCGGGCCAGGAATAGATGGCAAATTCATCAGAAGCAGAACCTTCTTGCAACGCCGCTATCTGCATGTGTGATTTGCCAAAGAAGCAGAACCTTCTTGCAACGCCGCTATCTGCATGTGTGATTTGCCAAAGAAGCAGAACCTTCTTGCAACGCCGCTATCTGCATGTGTGATTTGCTAAACGTTTTAGCCGCCTCGGACACAATATGGTTCAAAAAAAACTTAGACATGATATGGGTCAATTTCATAAGTGGTCCAGACTAAGATAGTGTTTGAAAGCGGTCACAATGGGAAAGCTGGCACAAGCGTGGTGAGCATGCGGTAGCTGGCTGAGAGCTTGATAAACGCCTCACTGCTCTGTGGGAGCCCCTCGTGATCGCGGCAGAGCCGCCTCCAGCGCACGATCCAGGAGAAACTGCGCTCAATGACCCATCTTCTAGGTTGAGGTCGGAAGCCTGTGGGAAACAATGCGTCCCAGTCCACCTCCTCCCTTTCGGGCACGAGCAAGCCTCGTTTGGGGAGCGTGAGTGCATGGATGGTCTCAATCGTCCAGCCCAGCGTTTCTGCGCACCCAGGTCAGAAAGGTTCCGCCGTCATGACTCTCGCCCCAGATGAGTTGCAGACGGGGAAGCGCTTTCGTGAGTGGCTCGAGCAGGGCAATGCCGCCTTGGTGATCAGAGGTCTGGGCTCCCGTCACTGAGACTGCCAGCAGATTCCCTTGCGTATCGACCAGCGCGTGGCGCTTGCGACCCCACGTTATTTTTCCCCATATCATAGCCCTTCTCAGGTCCACGCACCGCGCTTGTTTTGATGGACTGACTGTCGATACTCGCCGCGCTTGGCTCAGGATCTCGACCTTGCCTGGTACGCATGCGCATGCGCAGGGCTTGCAGAATACGATCCCAGACTCCTTCCCGCTCCCAGCGACGAACGTTGTCAGAGACGGTCTGCCACGCGGGGAAACTCATGGGGCAGCATGCGCCAGGGGCACCCACTTCGCAAGACGTCTACCATTGCATTGACACCCTCGCGTCGCGAGACAAACGGCCTGCGGCTTTGCAGGGATGGTTGAGGGATCAGGGGTTCCAACAGTTCCCACTGCTCATCCGTCAGATCGGAGGGATAGGCTTTCCTCCCCAGTGTCATCTTCATATGCCTTCTACACTTTCTCTCTGGTTCTTCGACTCGTTACATCAACCCCTTTCTTCTTCCTATCGGCGAGATGACCACTTTCAAACACTATCTCAGTACTACAGCACCACTTAGCGAGGTATATATGTTACGAAGTGACTTCTTAGGCTCCTTCTTTGTAGAAGACTTGTAATGTGGCAGTGAGCCTGAGGAGCCACCTCACGTTTTAAGTGGTACTGTAGTACTCAGAGCCTGTTTTGGAATGCGCGGCGGTAATTCTGCATGGCCAAAAGAGCAAGATAGGAGAAGTTTTTTTGCTTTGTAAGACGGTAGAATGTCTTGCATGCAATGAGGGAGCGGAAGATCTTTGTGCACAAGACTGACAGCGAGAGCATACGACTCACGTTGGGAGAAACGCAGTCGTGACGTTCTGGGGTCGTTCTGCTTCAGTCTCTCGCGAGAGGGACTGGAGAAGCCTTTCGGCTCCCATGAAATCGTCAAGGAGAGGCATCATGAAATTTCTTCTCACCTCGGCTGGCATCAAAAACACAAGCATCCACAACGCGCTGCTTGACCTACTGGGCAAACCGATTGCCGAGTCCAGCGCCCTCTGCATCCCCACTGCGAACTACGCCCAACGCGGCGGTGTCGGCAACGCATGGCGGTTCATCAGCGGACGAGAACCCGAAACCCCCATGTGCGAATTGGGATGGAAGTCCTTGGGAGTGCTGGAGCTCACCGCGCTGCCCAGCATCGATGAAGAGCTCTGGGTCCCCATGGTCCGGGAGACTGACGTTCTGCTGGTGAACGGTGGTGACCCCCTGTATCTCTGCTACTGGATGCGGCAATCCGGACTGGCCGACCTCTTGCCGGAGCTTGGGCGCGAGACGGTCTATGTGGGACTGAGCGCCGGGAGCATGGTGATGACCCCCAGCATCGGGGAGGACTTCGTCCACTGGAAGCCGCCCACCGGCGGCGATAGAACGCTGGGCATAGTTGATTTCTCGATATTCCCGCACCTGGATAACCCCGATCTGCCGTACAATACCCTGGCCCACGCTGAAAAATGGGCCGCCGGCATGTCGGTGCCGGCGTACTTGATTGACGATCAAACCGCTATACAAGTGGTTGATGGCGTCGTCGAAGTTGTCTCCGAAGGCCATTGGAAACGGTTTGTGCCCTAATGGGGTGGTTGAGAACTGGTTCGTTTTTGGGGGTTTTTGCATATCCCCCCGAAACGAGTACACCGTTTCGGGGGGATATGCAAAAAAAACCAAGGTCAACGACCCCACGCGTAGAACGCGGGGGCTTGCTCCCGTGGTTGACGTTGGTCCCGTTGTCCAGCCTGAGATGCTGATCCCGCAGGCCGGGAGAAGAAGCATCTACGTTCGGAAGATCATGGCACTCAGGGATGCCACCTCAGTCCCTGGCTCTGCCGTTGGTGGTTAAAAGCCCGTCGGGGTGTCGGGCGGTGCGCCAACAGACAAGTCTTCTGCAACTGTGGCGAGAGGGGTCATCTGGGCACGCCTGCCTCAGGTGCGTCACCAGCCCCTTACGGGGGCCTCTTCGGAGGCAGAAAGGATCCATTCGTATGTCGGTGTTTGTCGTGGATCGGCACCATCAGCCGCTGATGCCATGCTCGGAGAAACGGGCACGGCTCTTACTGGCCCGCAAGCGAGCCGTGGTGCATCGACACGTTCCCTTTGTCATTCGTCTCACTGATCGAAAGCGCGAGCAGAGCGAGGTTCAGCCCGTCGCGCTCAAACTGGACCCTGGGTCTAAAACCAGCGGGATGGCGCTGGTGCGCGTCGAGCAACGAGGGGAGGGAGAGGTCCATCACGCGCTTCATCTTGCCCACCTGTCGCATCGAGGAGAGCAAGTGCATCAGGCGCTCTTGCAGCGGCGAGGCTACCGCAGACGACGGCGAACGGTCAACCTGCGGTATCGTGCCGCACGCTTTGCCAACCGCAGGCGAAAAGCCGGGTGGTTGCCACCCAGTCTGCGCTCGCGCATTGGTAATGTCCTCACTTGGGCCACCCGTTTGCAGTCGTGGGCGCCTCTGACACGTATCGAGGTCGAGCGTGTCAAGTTTGACATGCACCTGATGCAGCATCCCGAAGTCAGTGGGATCGCCTATCAACGAGGCGAGCTGGTTGGCTGGGAAATCCGGGCCTATCTGCTCGAAAAGTTTGTCCGGCGTTGTGTGTACTGCGGCAAGCAAAACGTGCCCTTTGAGATCGATCATGTGCGGCCTCGCTCTCGTGGGGGATCGCATCGCGTGTCCAATCTGGTGCTCAGTTGCCATGCCTGCAATCAAGCCAAAGGAGATCTAACAGCCGCCGAGTTTGGGCATGCGGAGGTGCAGAAGCAAGCCAGGGTCCCTCTGAAAGACGCCGCGGCGGTCAATGCAACGCGTTTTGCTCTGGTGGAAGCCTTACGAGCATTGGGGTTGCCTGTTGGGACCTGGAGCGGTGGACGCACGAGATGGAACCGAGATCGCTTTGGCGTTGAGAAGGAGCACTGTCTGGATGCGCTGTGTGTTGGCGATGTGGTGGGAATCACGCGAGGGCGCAGCCAGATGCTGCTTATCCAGGCGCAGGGGAGGGGCAGTTACCAGCGCACCAATGTAGATGGCTCTGGCTTTCCTGTGGGTTATTTTACACGAGCCAAGCGCATGCGAGGTTTTGCGACAGGAGATCTGGTGCGGGCAGAGGTGCCGCAGTTGCCCAAGCCGCTCAAAACCGAAGGCACGCACGTGGGGCGGGTCGCCGTGCGAGCCTCAGGCTCCTTCCGTGTGGGAAAGTGCGATGGCATCAATGCCAAGTATTGTGTTGTGCTGCAACGGGCCGATGGCTATGCCTACGGGCAAGCCCCCTGCCCCAAACCCTAACAAGGAACGCCTGCTTCCTCCCCATCTTTGAAAAGAGGGGCATCCGCAGGCGGTGGTTGGTGATGAGTGCCTCAGTGAGAGGGTCAAGTAGCAAAGGACCATTAGGATCTTCTAGCGATTTAGGTATCCTTGGGTATAAATCACGGGATTATGAGGCTGATGCCCACTTCGGGGGCTTAGTGTTCGCTTGCTACTCATCACAAGCTGGATTTTTTGCACACTGCAGATCTCCTTCAGCTCAGGAAGCAGGCAGTAAGCCCCGAAAGTGGGCATCAGCCATTATGATGGTGGAATCTGTATAATTACCCTGGTCGCATAACAAAGCAATATAATGGAAAAGATGCGCATCTTTTCGTTCTCCATCGGCAAATTCTGCTCCGTAGGCTGCTTCATGCTGGCTGCCTGCTTACCAGCGGAATTATACAAATTCCGCCATCATAATCCCGTGATTTACATGCTTTGTTGCAAGGGATGCTGCACGCCTCTTTTACCAAGGTCTTGGCGGGGTTTGGCTACTTTCGCCTGGATAAGCAATGATAGTTGTGCCTGAACCCTGATCGTATCTTTTGTCCGGAACGCGAAAGACCACAGCGTTTTGGTCGCAAACCTCATGGGGAAAACATGTTGCAGGTTAGATGCGTCGTTTGTTCTTTTTACCGTGACTCCCTGATCATGCGAGCTCCTCGCGCGGCAAGAGATCGCGTATGTCCGCCTGATTCTCAAGCGTCCAGGCCAGGGTGATGAGCGCCTCGATCTCCTCGGCAGATGCGCCCTGACGATAGGCAGCCAGCCTCCTGGCTTTGTCTTCAAGCTCCGCCCGCGTCAGTATGTTCCCAGGATCACCCTTTGGAATATCTACGCGGGAGGTAAACACCTCGCCATCCGTTGTCTCTACCTCCACCTTGCCTATCCATTGCCGGGGATAGGCGGCGTCGATTTCGGGGTCAAAGACCATCTCGACACGTCCCAGAACCTCGCGGATGCGTGGATCTTGCAGCGCCTCCTCGGTAAACTCTCCGATCCCGGCCTGCTGGTACAGGGCAATCAGCGCGAGCACGAATCCCATCGAAAATTTGGCCTGGTGGACCGTCCGGGCATCGTTCACTGGTCCCAGCACATCAATGGCGGCCTGGTGGACGTGGGCCCGGATATGGGCGATTCTCTCAGCAGTGAGCTGATGCTCTTGCAGCGCCTGGAGCAGCGCGTCAGCCGAGGGATGGGTGTGCCGGCACGACGCGTGAAACTTGAAAGACGTTTCCAGGACCGCCCAGCGTTCACCGAGTCCAGCGGTGAGTTTGCGTGGGTCTGCGTCACTTGACATCCCGGCGGCCATGCCCTGTTTGCCTTCCAGAATGTGCCGGGCTCCGGTGAAACCATCGCGCGCGAGATACGCAGCGAGCAGGCCGTCGGCGGCAGCTTTGGCGGTATGAAGCTGCTTCGAGTCAGCCGCATCGCGCAAAAACTCCCAGAGGCCGGCCGCCTGGGTCCCGGCTGAGCCGAGCGCGTGAATCATCACCTGAGGGTCAGCCTTGAGCAGATGGGCCACCCCGGCGGCGGCACCAAGGGTTCCAGCCGTTCCGGTAGTGTGAAACACGCGATAGTGGGAACGACCAAGGAAGGCTCCGACGCGGACGCCCGCTTCGTAGCCGACGACAGCAGCAAGCAGGAGATCCCGCCCCGGTGCTCCGATATCTTGCGCGCCAGCCAGCACAGCAGGAAACACGACTGTTCCCGGATGAAAGACTGCCTCATTCTGCACATCGTCCTGCTCCACGATATGGGAGGCCGCCCCGTTCACGAGGGCCGCAAACAGCGGGGACGTGCGACGGCGCGAGACCAGGATCTCGCTTGGCCCGTCTGCTGGCCCCATATGAGCCGCCAGGCGTTCGAGAATCTGAACCGGGCGCGCACTACGTCCGGCCAGGGCCGAGGCAAGCCAATCGAGAAAGAGTTCCTTCGTGCGCTCAATCACCGGTTGCGGCAGGTCTTCATAGCGGAGGTCTGCTAGAAAGGTCGCGAGGGCCTTCGTGGGCTCCACCTCTTCTATGTAGAGGTTCATTGCGCTTCTCCTGGTTGTATGCGAACAATCTGCGGGGCATGGTCCCGTTTGTAGACCATCACCGTCCGTTTGAAGGTGATCACAACTTGCCCTCGCTGATTGTAGCCGGTGGTCTTCACGGTTACGATGCCAGCATGCGGGCGTGATTGCGATTCACGCTTGTCCAGGACCTCTGATTGAGAATAAATCGTATCCCCCTCGAAGACCGGCGAGGGGAGTTGGATCTCATCCCAACTGAGATTGGCCAGCACGCTCTGCCCGGTTACCAGGGCAAGGGTGAAAGTGGAGTTCACCAGCGGCTTGCCGAATTCGGTCTGGGACGCGTACTGATGATCGACGTGGACGGGCGCGGTATTCTGAGTCAGGAGCGTGAACCAGAGATTATCCTTGGTTGTGACCGTTCTCCCCAGCGGGTGCTGGTAGATATCTCCGACCTCAAAGTCTTCGTAGAAGCGTCCAGACCAGCTCTTTTTCTGTTCTTTCATCGGTAAATCATCTGCTCCAATTTTCATATGCAAATGTATGCAAGCACACATCCACACAGAATTTTGTTGTTGCTGTTTCAATCTTCGCAGCCTCCAGGCACTGTGCGCCTTTTGGTCTTACACCAAGTCCACAGCCGAGTTTTACGTCGCGTCCGAGCCAGTGCCGCCGACGACTTGATCACTGAGCCCGATCAAGCGAAGAGCTTCGTACAGGATGTTCAACGAGGCATTCCCATCCCTGTCCTGAGGGAAGAGATGGTATGCGCATTGGTGGTTCTGGCACAGGAAGACCCGATTAGAGAGTTGCATGTCTTCCCACCTCCAGCCGCAAGCATGACAGGTCTTACTGGAAGGGAAAAAGCGTCCCACCTTCACCACCTGCCCGCCACGCTGTTCAACCTTCCTGGTGAGCAGGTTCACCAGTTTGCCAAGTGCGGCATCGGAGAACGAGCGAGCCAACTTGCGATTTTTGAGCAACCCCTTGAGATGGAGATCCTCGATACCGACGATCCCATAACACGTGGCAAGCTTGGTCGTCAGTTTGTGGAGCGCATCATCTCGTAGGCAGGTAATGCGATAGTGGAGCCGTGCCACCTGGCGACGGGCTCTCTCCCGGTTCTTTGAACCAGGTTTCCGCCGATGCAGCCGCTTGTTGGCCTGACGCAGCTTTTTGAGGGCCGTGGTGAGATATTTTTGGTTCTCAAATTCCTCACCAGTACTCAAGGTTGCCAGTCGATTCAAGCCCATATCGATCCCAACGGCTGCAGAGCGTTTGGTGGGCTGTTCATCTGGGACTTCCATCGTGATAGCGATGAACCACCAGTCCGAAGTACGTGTCACCCGCGCCCCGGTGATCTTTCCCTTGAATCGGAGATTCTCGGCCATGTTGACCCAACCGAGTTTGGGTATCCACACGCGGTGATCGCCCACTTCCATCTGATCATTCGCCAGATAAAAGCTTGGTTTACTGCGCTTTTTGCTCTTGAACCTGGGTTTTCGTGCCTTTCCCTCGAAGAAGGCCTTGAAGGCTTTGCCCAGGTCCAGGAACGGCTGATCCGAGGCGTTCTTGGTAATTTCCCACGTCCAAGGGAACTGCTCGCGCCGAATCTCGTTACATTGTTTCTTGAGCTTGAACGTTGTGGGCTTCTCCCCAGTTTCATATTGCCGGATCCATTCCGCGAGCGCCCAATTCCACACAAATCGCGCAACACCTGCTGCTTTGGCAAAGTACACTTTTTGCTCATCAGTGGGATGAAGACGAATTTTGTGGGCTCGAATCATTTTTCAGATCACCTTTTGTATTCTAAGGCCTTTCATGCATGTCTATTTTAGAACATTTCTTCTCTGATGTCAATGGGAAAGAAATGTATGCCACTTGCTATTCTTTGCATACATTCTCCTACCTTTTGGCGAACTGTTGATTCCTCTTTTCCACACATTCAATCGCGTGCACGCCAAGCAGGCCCTTAGATGACTGCCTCTGTATGCAGTTGCGCGATTCTCTCTTCCGAGTAGCCCAGGGTACGCAAGATTGCCTCGGTATGCTCTCCCACCGCCGGGATGGGGTCCATGCGTGGCTCGACGTTTTGCATGGTGATGGGAGGCAGCAAGGCGCGCATCTGCCCGACCGGCGAATCGACCTCGCGCCAGCGCTGACGGGCCTGGAGTTGGGGATGCTCCCAAAACTCCTGGAGCGAATTCAGGCGCGCGGTAGCAATCCGGGCCTCTTCAAGCCGGACGGTAATCTGTTCGGCGGTCAACCGCGAGAAAGCCCCCAGGATCGTCGTATCCAGCGCCTCTCTGTTGGTAACTCGCCTGGTATTGGTACAGAAGCGCTCGTCAGCCGAAAGTTCGGGCTGCTCAAGGACTCGTTCGCAGAACGCCTGCCATTCCCGCTCGTTTTGCACGCCCAGGAAGATGGTTTTCTCGTCCTGGGTCCGAAAGGGACCATAGGGAGCAACACTAGCATGGCTGGCGCCTGTACGCGGCGGTGGATTGCCGCTATACGCGGCGAAATACGCCGGCTGTGCCATCCACTCGCCCAGAGACTCAAAGAGCGAGACCTCGAAATGGACGCCTTCACCCGTGTGTGCACGCTGATAGAGTGCCAGGAGGATACCGCTGTAGGCATACATGCCCGCTGAAATGTCGGCGACGGAGATCCCGACCTTTGCCGGCGCTTCCGGTGTCCCGGTGACGGAGAGCAGGCCCGTCTCGCACTGAATCAAGAGATCATAGGCTTTCTTCTCCGCGTAGGGTCCAGACGTCCCATAGCCGGAGATGCTACATTGAATCAAGCGCGGGTAGCGCCTGTGCAGTTCGTCCACGCCAAAACCGAGCCGCTCAACGGCGCCGGGAGCGAGATTATGGATGAAGACATCCGCCCCGGAGAGTACTTGATGCAGGATCTCCTGTGCCGCGGGGTGCTTGAGATCCAGGGTGAGCGATTCTTTGGAGCGATTCAGCCAGACAAAGTAGCTCGCCATACCGTTGACCTTCGCGTCATAGCCACGGGCGAAATCTCCAACCTCGGGGCGCTCGATCTTGATCACCCGCGCTCCGAGATCAGCCAGTTGGCGCGTCGCAAAGGGAGCTGCTACCGCCTGCTCAAGAGCGACCACGGTAATACCTTCGAGTGGGAGCATCAGTATGACCTCGGTAAGCCGAGGGTATGCTCGGCCAGATAGGCCAGGATCAGATTGGTGGAGATCGGGGCAACCTGATAGAGGCGGGTTTCGCGAAACTTGCGCTCAATGTCATAGTCCGAGGTCAGTCCGTAGCCTCCGAACGTTTGCAGTGCCGCGTTGGCGGCCTCCCACGAAGCGTCCGCAGCCAGCAGTTTCGCCATGTTTGCCTCGGCGCCACACGGCTTCCCTTGATCGAAGAGGGTGGCTGCTCGCCAGCGCATCAGGTCGGCGGCCTCGACGTGAGCATAGGCCTGGGCCAGCGGGAATTGAATCCCCTGGTTCTGCCCGATTGGGCGACCGAAGACGATGCGTTCTTTGGCACGGGCCGTGGCCTGTTCGATGAACCAGCGTCCATCTCCCACACATTCGCTCGCGATGAGAATACGCTCGGCATTCATCCCATCGAGGATATAGCGAAAACCGCGTCCCTCCTCGCCGATCCGATTGGCGACGGGTACCCTGACCTGGTTGAATTCGAGCTTGTTGGTCTCGTTATTGAGCATAGTCCTGATCGGCGTCACTGTCAGTCCTCCCTCCAGCGCCTCCTTGAGATCCATGAGGAAGACGCTCAGCCCCTCGGTCTTCTTGCGCACCTGCTCGCGTGGAGTTGTGCGGGCAAGCAGGATCATCAGGTCTGAATGCTGGACACGCGAAATATAGATCTTTTGCCCACTGATCACGTAGTGGTCACCATCGCGCACTGCGATGGTGCTGATCTGCGTCGTATCGGTTCCGGCCTCTGGCTCCGTTACCCCAAAAGCCTGGAGACGCAGCGTTCCGCGCGCAATCTCGGGAAGATAGCGCCGCTTCTGCTCCTCAGATCCGTGACGGAGCAAGGTTCCCATCGTATAGACCTGGGCATGAACCGTTCCGGCGTTGCCTCCAGAACGATTGACTTCTTCCAGAATCACCGATGTTTCGGCCAGGCCAAGCCCTAGCCCTCCATACTCCTGCGGGATCAGAGGCGCGAGGAACCCGGCTTCCGTCATGGCCTGTATAAAAGCCTCAGGATAGACTCGACGCTGGTCCAAATCTCGCCAGTAGCTCACAGGAAAGCGCTGGCAGACTTCGCGTACCGCCTGTCTCAATGTGTTGTATGTCTCCGCTTCAATCATGAGACACATCTGCCTTTCTTGAAGAGATCACTCTTCTCACTTGACATGGATAGGGCTTTAGCCCGCCGCAAGCCACGGTTCTTTAGACCGTGGTCAGGCGTGTTATTGGGCTTGAGCCCTTATAAAAGAGCGTACTCTATAGAACGTATGTTTGACAATTTCACATCAGTCTGGTATTCTCGAAGAGAGATACAATATATTTTGCGAGAGAAGGGACTGAACATGGCAAAAGCCACGAAAACCATCAGACAAGCGTTACACTATCCGCCGCAGTATGCTGCCTACTTCGCGGCAAATCAGGTCCTCTTCAATCGGGTCGTGGCCTTTTATTTTGAAGTCATCCAGGCACACGAAGGTCTTCTTACCCTCAAAAAGAAGGAGGCCCTCACGGCCCTGGAGAAACTCACGCATACAACGGAGTCCAACCCCCATCCGATCATGCCGCTCACCGATCTCGCGCCAGATATCCCTGCGATGTTCCGACGCGCTGCTATCAATGCCGCGCTCGGCTCGGCTCGCTCCTTCTTCTCCTCTCTCAAAACATGGCGAGCACGGAAGGAGAAACACGAAGCCAAACAAACGAAGAAGGGCAAGAGGAGGCCGTTCAGGGTGCGGCCACCAGTCCCGCCCCGATCCTGGAAGAAGTCAGCTCCCTTCTACGCAAGCCTTTGGCGCGAGCGTTGTACCCATTCTATCATGCTCAAAGTCTGGACCGGCTCGTGCTGGTCCTGGCTCAAACTACACACGCTCGGTCGCGATCTCCCTGATGGTGATCTGATGGGCAGTCCGCAACTCGTGCGCAAGGGAGATCGCTGGTGGTTGCATACCCCTCTCGAAAAGACATTCGAGGCGCCCGCAAACGTCAGAGAGCAACTCACCGCCGCCGATACACGTCTCTGCGCGGTGGATCTCAATCTCGACAAGCATCTCGCTGTGTGCAGCGTCCAGACCGTTGACGGCACCATCCTGGCTACTTCCTTCATTGGGAATGGCACAGCGGTATCGGGCTGTAGGAAGCAACTGCTTGGACGTATTGCACGCAACCGATCTCAGACTGGCATCATTGCCGAGAACGAACAGGACAATGCCGACCTCTGGGCCAAAATCAGGCACGTGGACGAACAGATCGCGCACCTGGTGAGCAGCCGCATTGTCCAGTTCGCTCGAAAGAACGGAGCAAGCATACTGGTTTTTGAACACCTGGGGACTCTCAAACCAGAGAAGGGCAAATATTCCCGCCGTAGCAATAGGAAACGCGCCTTCTGGATGAAGGGGCGCATCTTCCGCTACTCAAAGTATAAGGCGTGGAATGCAGGCGGTATCATCACGACCAGTGTCAATCCGCGCAATACCAGCCGGGAATGCCATCGTTGTCATGGCCTGGTCGTGCGCTACAACCAGGGACAACCCCAGGAGGGCTATACTCCCGGCGCCGCCCTCTGCTTCTGTCCACAGTGCCAGATGCGCGACCATGCCGACAGAAATGCCAGCCTGAGAGTCGGACAGCGCTTGATCGAGCGTACGCAAGCACCTTTGAAGGAAAAGCCTCATGCTCTGACGCGACGTGCGAAGAGGGAGCCGAAAGGCTCAGGTGTTGGGATCTCCCAGGATGCCAAACGCCAGCTGGGACCATCTCTCCCTGCGGCAAGGCGTGGAGATCATGCCAACGGGCATGGCACCGCCCAGAGAGGAAGGCGCCGGATGGGCGCGCCCCTCTCAGATATTGCGTCCCAACTACGGATTCACTTTGAGTAGTGGCTACGCCACATATCTCACGAATCCGACTACGGCACAGTGTCAGAAGCTGCTCGGCTTTAGCCGACGCGGAGTGTCACGAGTGTGCCCCTGCCAGTGTTTCTCGCGCAGGCTGCGCTTGAGAATTTTGCCCGCCGCGTTTTTGGGCAGCTCGTCCATAAGTTCGAGCGAGCGCGGCACCTTATAGCCGGCAATCTTTGCCCGGCAATGCGCGATCAATTCCTCGGCGGTCGCGGACTTTCCCGGCTTGAGCAAGTATTGTCAACTTAAAGATAATTGTTAAGTTTATTGCCAGAAATTCTGGAGAAAAGTGGGGCACCGGCCCAAAATCTTCTCAGAAGAAAGCCCTCTGAAAGGCCTCAAATGAAGGTTCAGTGGTGAAAGCTCGTCAAGAGAAAAATTTAAGTTGACAATACCCTCCTTCTGTGTCAGACAACGCTTGCTCTCATAAGCCCTTGGGTTCATCAGTTGTTTCTTCCTCGCCAAGAGAACACCTATCGAATCAAGAACAAATGGGCGGCCTTGTGTCCATAACTTCTTCAAACGGGTAACATTGCTGACAACAAGGGTGCTGCTTTCGGTTCTTCAGCCCGAGATGAGGGCTTCGTTGCTTCGTGAAATGTTCACCTACAGAAAGAATTCTGTGACAACGAATACATTGTAGCTCTCTTCTTGCTTCAAAGATGGGCTGCTCTACGGTATCAGAACCTCGTGCCAGCCTGCCAGCTACCAAATAAGACATTGGCGGTTGCGTGACTCGGATAGTGCCCTTTAGCTCTTTCGACTTCATAGCAAATTCTACCTTCTCACTTTGGTCAACAAACTCTTCTCGAGAAGTCGGATCTGGTTTATGGTCAAGACGGATGGCCGCTAGATAATGCACTCCCTTTGTTTTCAAGGTGGTCGAAAAGTCTTTCCTTGTTCTTTGCTAGCTGTCTTTTTACCGCCAGGTGTAGTAAGATCTTATCTGATCTTACTCTATTTACAACTTGACAAGCAAGAGGATGCGCATGGATAAAATACTGTTTATTACAGGAAACAAGGAGAAACTCCGTGAGGTCAGGGCATTGATACCAGCAATCCAAGGTATCGATATGGAGCTTCCAGAAATTCAGGAGATTGATGCGCATAAGATCATCCTTGCGAAGCTTATGGAGGCTAAAAAGCACCAGTCGGGTTCCTTCATCGTAGAGGATACATCACTGTCTCTCGACGCGATGAATGGGTTGCCTGGACCATTGGTGAAATGGTTTGTGAAGGCCATAGGGATTAAAGGAATCTATGCACTGGCGGAAAACCTTCAAGAGCACAAGAGCAACGGCGAGAACATGCATTGGGTATGCCGAAGAAAATGGTAATGTCCACTTTTTTGAAGGATCTCTCGCTGGAACAGTCGTGCCGACACGAGGTACTGATGGCTTTGGGGAGGATGCCATATTTCAACCAGATGGGCACGAAAAGACATTCGCTGAGATGTCGCCGGAAGAAAAAGATTGGTGCAGTATGCGGAAAATAGCCATAGAAGGTTTGCGCAACTATCTTGCACAAAGAGCTACAACAGAGGAGGTCTCTCAAGAGGAGATTTCATAGACTGCAATTTATGGCAGCGGATTTTCCGTTCGTTGAGAAAAGTAGATGTGTTTGAGAAAACGGGTAAAATCCCGCATCTCTTCCTGGTACTCGGCAAGCTTTTGTTGCTGTATATCCAGAGGAGCCCCCAAGTAAAAATCATGAGCGCCCTGGTTTTCCATACGTGTTCGACTATTGCCTAAGCGGTGGAGTATCAGTCTTCGATCAAACGAGACGACACGGCCTTCGTAGAATCGTGAAAGGCAATCAACCAACCTATCGCGCATCGCACATTGTTGCATTCGTATCTGGATGTTGAGGAGGTGTCTCTCCTCATACTTCTCATTGACACGGGTCTGAGCCTCTTCAATCACAGAGAGATCGACTTGTTTTTCTCTGAGTCCCTTCACTTCTCGCTGTAATTTATCAACTTCGTCGCTCACAATGATGTATTGCTTGTGTAATTCTCTACTCGTAGGGTTCCTCATTTCGATATCAACCCATGGTAACAAGAAGCCTCTTTCGTCAATATGACCGCCACAAGATTGAGTTGTGGTAATGCCTAGAGCATTCAAAGCCACAACAGTTTCAAAAATATCAGTATCAATTGGCATACCCAATCGATCAGTAACTTTGGTAAATTTGTCAATCAATGCATTCCATTCTTGCATGCAACATTACCCCCCCCTTAAAAGGTAATTTCAATGTTCTGTAGTAAATTGTATTTGATATGTCAATGCGCTTTTAAAACCAGATGTTAGGACGTCTTGGCGAGGGAGGAGAGCAGATGTCCCGAAACGATTGAAGGGCGAGAGAGGGAATCACGTGGGTGAGAATCAGTACTCGCGTTCGAGAACAAAGAAAAGACGCTCTCCGCTCTTAAGTAGCTCAAGATTACCAAACTTTGGTAATGTGACTATTTGTAGAATTACCTGCGCAAAAAAACAAGGATAGCAAACCTGATCTGAAGGTGATAGACTAGATCCTGTAGGGGTTCGATGTCAAATCCCTGATAGAATGGTCGCATGACAATCAAAAGAATTGTACTCAAGCAATGAACAAAAAGGGCATAGAGAGAATTTTTCTATGAAACGCATCCTCCTCACTTCAAAAGGGTTTGCAACCGAAGCGATTGAGCAGGCATTTTTCAGGCTATTTCCCGTTTCGCCCCTCACTCAAAAAGTCGCCTTTATTCCAACGGCGGCCGTGAATCTCAAAGGAAAGCATCCATTCATCATAGAAGCAAAAAATCAGTTTATAAAATGGGGTTTTAAAACAACAGATGTAATAGACATAGAATGTGACAACGTGTCACAATTAAAAGAATACGATATTATCTACATTGGAGGCGGCAATCCTTTTTATTTGCTGGAGCACTTGAGAAATTCTGGAGCTGATGAGGTTATTACGAGGAAGGCGGCCAGCGGAGGGATGATCGTGGGAGT
The DNA here is from genome assembly GCF_000178855.1 of Ktedonobacter racemifer DSM 44963. Taxonomy (GTDB): domain Bacteria; phylum Chloroflexota; class Ktedonobacteria; order Ktedonobacterales; family Ktedonobacteraceae; genus Ktedonobacter; species Ktedonobacter racemifer. Next base: position 2,347,700 of record NZ_ADVG01000003.1, read on the forward strand.
CAGTGCTGGCGCCATCGTTCTGGGTCCTCATCTTGAAATTGTTCAGCATTTTACGCCGGCATTACGAACCATTACGAAATTAGAAAATACTTTCGCGCTGGGACTTTTCTCGTTTCTCTTCATGCCTCACGTTGATAGAGCAGATGTCTTTCCAGGTCAATTGTCCATAGAAGAGCGACTCCAGATATTTGAAAGGGGTTTTCATGTGAAGGTGAAGCGGCTGAAGGATCACGAGGCACTTCTGTTAAGAGGCGAAGAAATCGTAAAAATTGGTTGAGATGTTTTCCGTCATGCAATGAGAGGGAGCGAGCTGGGAAGATGCCGGCAACGATGTATCAAGGCATGAGAGGAAGGTTGAGTAGGAGGTCCTCTGTGGCAAGAAAGCAAGCGCGTCCACCATCCACCCGACAGGTGGTAAATGCACCGCTTCAGATTATCTGTCGAGAGTGCGGGAGCTGAATGCGGATGGGGCATCATAGTCACCGGACAGTGACGACCTTACAAGGAGTCACGCAGTTAACTCTCCAGGTCTATCGCTGTCGAAACACCGCATGTCCGCGTTTTCATCAGCCGACGAGACCAGAAGAAGAGGGCAGATGGGCGTTGCCCCATGGAGAATTTGGCTTGGATGTGATCGCCCTGGTCGGTGTCCTGCGCTATCAGCAGCAAAGCAGTATCCCGCAAATTCACGAGGAACTGATGCGCCGAGGAATCCAGGTGGCCCAGCGCACCGTCACCAATCAGCTCTATCGCTATGAAGAGCTGATCGCGTTGTACCTGGCCGACCACAAACGGCTGCGTGAGCGGCTCAAAGACCAGAAGCAAGTCATTCTGGCGCTCGATGGATTGCAGCCGGATGTCGGACACGAGGTGTTGTGGGTATTGCGCGATTGCTGTTCAGGAGAGGTGCTCGTGGCACGGAGTCTGTTGGGGGCAACGGAGAAGGATCTGGTTCCGCTGCTGGAGGAAGCAGCAAGTGTGTGCCAGCAGCTCGACATCCGCATTGCAGGAGTGATCACCGATGGGCAACGTTCCATCCGCAACGCGGTGGCGAGCGCACTGCCGGGTATTCCTCACCAATTATGCCACTTTCATTACCTGCGTGAGGCCGCCAAACCGATTGCTGCCGCAGACCTCCATGCCAAGAAAGAACTCAAAAAGCACATGCGTGGGGTGCGTCCGATTGAGCGGGCTTTGGAAGGGCGGACAGATGAGGAAGCTGAGGCCGTCCGCGGCTACTGCCTAGCAGTCAGGAGTGCGCTCACTGATGACGGGAAACCACCTCTAGATGCCGATGGACTTCAGTTAGAAGAGCGACTCCGGGTCATCGACGACTCCATCAAACGGGTCGCGGAAAAAAGGGGCTTCCTAACGAACTCAGCCATCTCCAACAACTCGTACAAGCTGGACTGACAGCTACTGAGAACCTCTGGCCTGCCATTCAACAAGCCTATGCGTGGGTGCATCAGGCGGCCCACCTGCTTGCCAATACCGAACAACGCGAGGTGACTGCACTCAAGCAAGCTTATGAGCAGTTGCTTACGACGATGAAAAAGCAGCAGGAGCAACTTGGCACTCTTGCACCAGTAGTCGCCCACTTCTGCAAAGTGACCGCCAGTTATGGGGAGGGACTGTTTCAGTGTTACCAAGTCAAAGATTTGCCTCGGACCAACAATGATCTGGAGCAGTTCTTCGGTACGGCACGCCACGTGGAGCGACGGGTTACGGGACGGAAGCGGGCGTCCCCGATCCTGGTGGTGCGCGGCTCAGTGCGCGTGGTCGCCGCAGGAGCCAGTCGAATCATTTCCGTTTCGGCATCTGAACTTCACCCCTCCGATGTCACCTCCTGGCGTGCCCTGCGTCAGACGCTCGACTATCGCCACGAGGGCCGTCGCAAGCAACTTCGCTTTCGTCGTGATCCACAGGTCTATCTTGCTTCATTGGAACAAAGTCTCTTCAGATCAGGCTTGCCGTCCTAGTTTTTTTCGGTTTTTGCTCTTCTTCTGCTTGCGTGAGAGGCGACGTTGCAAGCGTTTGAGGCGTTTTTCAGTCTTGCGGTAGTGGCGGGGATTCTCGATGGTGTTTCCCTCAGAATCGGTAGAGAACGCCTTCAAACCAACGTCGATCCCGACCTGTTTGCCAGTGGGAACATGCTCTACCCTTCGGTGTGCCTGGATGCAAAACTGAGCATAATAGCCGTCTGCACGCCGAATGAGACGAACACGCGTGATAGCGGGGATGGGGCGGGTAGCAAGATCACGACTCCCAATCAAACGCAAACGACCAATCCCACAGCCATCAGTGAAGGTGATGTGCTTGCCATCAGGGTCAAGTTTCCAGCCCGTTTGTTTGTACTTCACAGAGCGGTTATTTTTCTGGAAGCAGGGATACCCCTTCTTGCCCGGCTTCTTGTTTTTGCAGTTGTCATAGAAGCGTACAATGGCAGACCACGCCCGATCCGCACTGGCTTGACGAGCCTGAGAATTGAGCGAAAAGACAAAGGGGTGTTCTTTGGCAAGGACGGCGCAATACAGTTGCAAGTCATTCCTGGTTGCGTAGTCATCCATCCAGAGACGCAAACACGTATTGCGAATGAATTGCACACTGCGAATAGCTTCATCAATGGCGGCGTATTGTGCCTTCGTGCCATCAAGCTTGTATTCGTAGATCAGCATTGCGCCTCTTGCTCCTTTCCTCATACTCTGCTATAATTATACATCAGAGTTCTGATGTATGCAAGAGGTGAAAGAGTGAGACGTACCAACATTTATCTGAATGAAAAACAACACGAAAAATTACATGAGCAAGCCGAGAAAGAGGGTGTTCCAGTTGCAGAATTAGTACGGCGTGCCGTGGATGCGTTTCTTATGTGGTACGATCCGTCCTATCAGCCAACTCCACCCAATCCACCCCAAACAAGGAAGAGCCATTCATCCCCCGGATAAATCACGGGGGCTTTCTGGCTCGTTTTCTGTAAAAATTTTGTGAGCGCAGTCAGGATTGCGGCAAAAGAACTTGCGGACAGAGAGATGAAGGACGACCCGACGGCCTGCACAAGGAACATCTCGCAGCCTCCGCTGATACCAACTATGGACCTGAGATGATGCTTGAGAGCAGCGTGGGCAACAAGAGGAGGGAAGAACGGAAACAATGGCAATGATCAGGAGGTCTCCTTTCAGTTCTATCCGCTCAACATGTAGCCCTTCGGGAAGAGAGAGAGAAGGGATGACACTCCAATCAACACATGGCTCCTATTGAAGTAGCAACGAAAGATCATTTTTCTGGAGCACTCTATCACATGGTGTCAATCTGCTTCTCACAAAAGCTCATCCTTCACCAAACCAGCGGGAGACCCACGGAATTCCAAAATTTACAGCCTGTACGCGGGTTCCGGGACACGTCTGTTTCCTCCTCGCATCGGTGTTGAGGGGGGAAGGAAACCACACGCAGTTATTATTCAGGAAGGAAATTGGAGCGTATGAGGACCGTGTGGGCGATTGCTCATATCTGCTGGCTAACGCTCTATGCCTTTCTCGCACGTAAATGAAGAGCGTTGGCTGCCCCTCGATGCATGGATACATCTCAAGAAACCCAAGGTTTTTGCTACTCAGCTTTTACAGCGTAACAGAAAAATGAAGGATCTCTTTCCTCCTTCCTCATTTACAAAAACGATTTGCAACCATTCGCTTGTGGAGCGGCTTGATCCGTTACCAATGGTTGCGCTGCTCAAGATTGAGGGCAACTGCTCATGTTTGAGGGCAAAAGTTGCTTACATGGTAGGTCATTTACCAAATGAGACCAATCTGCGGGTCGTTTCACGCTGAAAGGCCAGGTTTCTCCAGGTCGCTTGCCCACCCAAGCGTTGTGCCCGTTTCGCCCGCAGAATCCTGGGATTGACAACCCAATCCCCCAAGAAAAAGGAAGCATGGGACCTGTGCAAAAAAACGAGGGATGATTCATGGGGTGGGGCGCGCTTCCGCCAGCATGGATCAAGGGATCTCTTTGAACGCACATGGGCATGAGAAGCTTGATGATCTTTGCACTGATTGTGTGAGGCAAACTCTCGATTGAACGTATAAACAAATACCAGATGATCTGAAAGGAAACTGTTCTCTATGCATCGAGTGTCTGGCTGGATCAAATTGCACTTGATCTGGGTAATCATTCTCTCATTGACAGTGGCTTTGCTCCTGGGATCTGGCGTGTGGTTTTTCATCCGAACAAGCGCCAGTTCAGTTAACGATGTTCTGGTTACAGGACCAGCCTTCGTAGCCCTGTTTGATAAAGATACTGGCAAACAGATCTGGCGGTATCAGACAGACTTGTACAGTCATCAGATAAGCAGAAACACGTATCGGACAGGCATAACTGCATTTGCCCCGTTGGTTTCCAATGGCCTCGTTTATATTCTTACGCAGACACCGGTCGGATACACCCCGAATGGATTCACCTATACCCTGGAGGCATTGAGCCTGGCAAATGGCACGGTGCAGTGGAGTTGGGGATGGAAAGAGGCTTCTACGCTGGGAGATCCGCTGACTCTTGCCAATGGCGTGATCTATATCAGTGCGTATACTTTTACTGGGAATATCGATTCTCCACCTTCTTCACCCTCCTCTCCTGGTTCCCCTTCCGCATATCAGGGATTTGTTGTCGCCCTGGGGGCCAGCGATGGGCACCAACTCTGGAAGGTCTCTCTCGCAGGTCAGCTCTCGCTCGCAACGGTTGCGGATCATGTTCTGTATCTGAGCAATGGGAAGGCCTTGCTTGCTTTAAGCGCCAGCGATGGGCACCAACTCTGGCAATACCAACCAGACGACGGAGATATGGCTTATTATAATCAGATAGATTATCAGACAGGACAGACACATACGATTATCGTGCAAGGTCAGGTCTATCTCGAAATCCGCCGGGTGGAGGGTATTCATGCTGTGGACGATCTGGTAGCACTGAACCCTCGGACGGGGCGCCTGGTCTGGCGTTATTGGAGCCATGGCGAGTCAATGACCATGCCTATCCTGGCGAATAATACTCTTTACGTGGGGATAGGATGGGGCGCCGTAAACACGCCTTTTGTCGCGTTGAACGCAAACACAGGAGTAGCGTCATGGACGTATCAGGGCGCGCCTGGGTATGCATCTCAACCAGTATTGGACAATGGGGTGCTCTATTTGAAAGAATTCACTCTACCCGGTGTGTCCGGTGACGTAGTTGCGCTGCAGGCTAGCAATGGGCATGTACTGAAACGATACACGCCTGCTAGCGGAGAAGTGTTCTCCACTTTCACAGTAAACCAGCAAACACTTTATCTGACTGTTTCACGATCAAAGCGCACACCGGGAGAAGTAATCGCTCTGAATCGGGCAACTGGCGCGGAAGTCTGGCACTCATCTCCATCTCCACTTCCCGTTGGCCTCTCTGTCACCGTTTCTCAGAATCAGGCGTATGCCGTTGTAACGCAGATCCTTGGGCCATCGACGCTCTTTGTCTTGCAGGCGGGCAGCGGAAAACAGCTTTGGAGCTACGGAACGAGTGATCCGATGTATCCAGTGGTCACTGCTGTCTAAAAACGTTTTCGAGAGAGCCTTGTCGAGCAATCCAGACCCCAAGGTGTCAATCCCCCCAGTTCTGTTCTCAGTCGATGGCGGCAAGAGTTTCAGCAGAATGGTCCGGCAGCTTTTGAGGGGGTATTGTCAACTTGACGAAGAAATGGAAGAGTTTTTTGAGGGAAAGGGAGAAGAGGAGGGAAGAAGCGGAGGGTTGGAGAGGAGAGTATGGTGTTAGGCAGCAACTTTCCCGCCGATCACCTCGTTCCACATCTGGAAGCGATCCTGCATGAGGGCGCGGTAATCTCTAGCCGTGAGACGATGCCGTTTCGGCCGAAAGTGATCCAAGATCGGCCCAAAAGCGGAGAGAAACCGTTGGGCTTGGCCAGGGGATTTGAAGCGCCGCATGGTGCGCTCGCGTTGCCGCGTCGGTTGATGCGAACGTTCCGCGCGGTTATTTAACCCCTTGTGTTGGCGATGCTCAACACTCGATAGGATTTCCTTCTTTGCGGCGGCATAGCTGGCCAGCTTGTCCGTGATGATCACCCGTGGGACGTATTGGAGCCCTTTGAGTAATTTTCGAAAAAACTTCTTGGCCGCGTGTTTGTTGCGTCGGCTTTGCACGAGGATATCCAGGACATCGCCCTCCTGGTTCACAGCTCGCCATAGGGAGTGGGTTTTGCCATTGATCTTCAGGTACACTTCATCCAGATGCCACTTGTCCCCCGTTTTCGGACGACGACGTTTCAGCTCATTGGCGTACGTCTGGCCAAATTTGAGACACCATTGTTAGAATGTTGTGGTGAAGGCACGTGGGTGGTATCCTCCTTCTGTAGAGAAGGTGGGAACGCCTCTGGGGAATGTGGTGTTTGGGCCAACCGAGGTTTCGGCATGAGACGTAGGAACTCGTACCATTGTTTGGTTGCCCACCCGGATCTCTCAACTGAGACTGGAGAAGACTTCAGAGCTCGTATCGGTGAATGCTCATCTCTTGCCCACAAACACGTGCCTCATAATGGCTCTGTTGAGACTGTGTTTTTCAAAAGAAGGGAACGTTCCATGCTTTCCGTTTCTGATTCGCCGGGGTGACGCGTTTTGTCGCCCTGGATCTCCACCGCACATATCTGGTTGTCGGAGCTGTTGATGGCCACCAGAACGTTGTGCTGACACCACGCCGTTTCGGCTTTGAGGCGTTCTGGGCATGGGCCTGGCGAACACCTGTTTCCATCCGATGCGGTCGTCTTGGAAGCAAGCACGAACGCCTGGGAGATGTATGATCGCCTTACACCTTTGGTGACCAGTGTAACCGTCGCTCATTCGTCAACGGTCAAATTGCTTGCCTCCGCGCGCATCAAGACCTTTTTGGCGAAGGAAGTCAGATTACGGATAATGAAGATCTCTCTGCTTTCTTCTTGACAAATTTCAGACACCATTGCCGGATGGTTTCGTAGGTCAATACAATCCCACGTTGCCCCATAAGCTCTTCAATATCACGGAAACTCAGCGAGAAACGGAAATACAACCAGATGCAATGGCTGATAATCTCAACCGGAAAGCGAAAACCTTTGTAGACGGGGGCAGATGCTTGTGTTTTCATAATGATTAGTCTACCAGACATTTTAGCCTCTCAGCAAGTTGACAATACCCTCGGGGTTCATTGTAGCCCGTTTTCATAGAGGGTGGTGTGCCTTCGGCATATGATATCTTGACAGTACCCTCCCATCTTCTGGTCTCCTGCTTTTTTGACCTATTTTATCACCTCCTCTTTCTTGTTGATGAGTTTATTTAGATGCGATTGCCCTGGCGAAAAAGCGGCAAACATTGACACACAAGGGGAAATCAGGTACGCTTGACAGGATAAGTTTAGGTTATCGTTTACTTTATTTTTTATTCTCATCCTTTATGAAAAGGAGAACATGGAAGCAATGCACAGCTCTCCCCGAAGTGTTCTCGCGAAGTTGGTACGTCTGCGTATTATCTGGCTGGTTCTGGTAATAGTGATTGGGGCAGTTATTTTAAAAGTAACGGTTCCATTCCAGCTGTCAACCGCTTCTTCCAATCAATCTGGTAAGAAGAACGTGCTTACAGCCAGCTATGACATGCAGCGCACTGGGCAGAATAGACAGGAGACAAGGCTTACAACGGCAAATCTGAATAAAGACACCTTTGGCATGCTCTCCTCGTTCCCTGTCATAGGGAGCATTCAGGCTCAACCGCTCTATGTATCCAATGTTCGAATCGGGGGAAAGAGCCACAACGTGGTGTATGTTGCAACGACCGCCGATCGTGTCTACGCCTTTGATGCTGATGGAGGAGCGAATGCCACGGGTCCGCTCTGGCAAACTAATTTGGGCTTGAGTGAGCATGCCCCTGGCATTTATGGAACGCCAGTGATTGCTCTCGAACAGCAGGGTGAAGGAACACTCTATGTTATTACCAACGACTCGCTCCAGTCCCAACATCTGCATGCTCTCGACATCACCAATGGTCAACCACGTCCTGGTAGTCCCGCGCTGATCAATCCAGAGGGCTTCCGTCCCGCGACGACGTATCAGCGGACCGGTCTGGCATTGGTTCAAGGGGTGATTTATGCTGGTTGGATGGGTCTGGAACTGAGTGGCGCAGCTGAACACGGGTGGGTCATGGCTTTTGACGCGCATACCCTCAAATTAATCGATGCATTTAATACAACCGCTGATGTAAATACTGCTCCGTCTGGCAAAAACAAGGGAAACGACCTGGAAACAGGGAATCCTGGCAGTGTATGGCAGAGTACAACAGGACTATCGGTTGATGCCGAGGGCAATGTCTATCCCATTGTCAGCAATGGCCCCTTCAACGGGCGCACCAGCTATGGTGACTCTTTCCTCAAATTGCGCCTGATAAATGGAAAATTCTCAGTAATTGATTATTTTACTCCATTTAATCAACAATGTCTGAAGGAATGGGACTATGACCTGGGTTCCAGTGGCAACCTCCTGTTACCAGATCAGACGGGTCGGCATCGGCATCTCATGCTGGGTGTCAGCAAGAGCGGGCGCCTCTATTTGGTAGATCGCGACGATCCGGGTGGGTTTGTTGAGGTTCCGGGATTGTCATGCGCCTCTCCGCAGGAGCAGCAGACCAATGTTGATCGGATTGTGCAGGAGAGCCAGATCGCATTGCTTCCAGGCCTCTTTATGGCACCCGTGTATTGGAGCACGCCCAGTGGAAAGCAGTATATTTATGTTTCCGGAGCCAATGCAGACACTGGACAGGGAGACACGATCAAAGCCTTTGAACTGACCAATGGTCAACTCAATCTGACCCCAGTGATGCACACATCGCTCACGTACGGTTATCCAGGAGCGGGTATTGCTGTCTCCAGTGACGGAGACAAAGCCGGCACAGGGATTCTCTGGGCGCTCCAGCCAGCCTTTTGTCACGGTGGAGGTTGTAACCCTCAAGATTCCGCAATCCTGCGTGCCTATGATGCCACCAACTTGAACAGAGAACTGTACAACAGTGAGCAGAATGTTGCTCGCGATGGCCTGGATAGTTACCAGAAGTTCACTCGCCCGGTCGTTGCTGACGGCAAAGTCTTTGTTTGCTCGCAGTCAATCCTCTATATCTACGGCCAGCTTCATCCCTAAATACAATCAAGTAACTTTTTTGGCATTGGGTGCCCTTGATAAACGGGACTCATCCCAAAAATTTTCCATGAGTGTACTTAGTGCATTCTCAAGGCACCTCTTTGGGAAAGAGGAAAAGTGAGCGAGGGCACCTCGCGCTCCGGCAGGGAGAGCCCTGCATCCCCTTTCCCTAACAGGGCAATCGCATCTAAATAACCCCATCAAGAACGCGCAAGAGATAAGAGTTGTCCCAACTGGCTTTGAGACGCTTGGCATGGATGCCGACCCGAGACGACTTTTCCTGGCGCAAGAGATGAAGGGGTATTGTCAACTTAAATTTTTTTGTTGATGAGCTTTCACCACTTCGATGCCATATCAGCCATAATTCTCGAATAAACAAGGGCAAGAAACAGGGCACAATCCCCACTTTGAGGTCTGTTTCTCTTCTATAAGCTCTACAATTGTAATTAAGTTGACAATACCGACACGTGAAGCGTCCCGCACGGGCGAGAAAGAGTACAACGATGTTTAACTCGAGTGACCCGCAGAGCCAGTATCCGCAGAACAGTCCCAACGATCCCTACCATCCTGACAATGAATACAACCCGAGCAACCTCAAGAGCCTGTATCCCCAAGATAATAGGAACCAGCGGACTTGCGCCCAAGATAGGAGAATCACCTGGCTGGTAATCCTTTTACTCATTGGCACATGCACACTCACCATCTTGTCCGTCCTGCACTTCCGGGCTCAACCCCCAGCCTTCTTCTTCCAGGTGCAGACGCTGAGTATCGGCGCACTCTTGATCATAGGTGCGCTCACGTTCGGGCTGTTGATCTTCTTCAGGGCGCTTGCCAAAGCTGAACAAGGGTCGTTCATGGGCAAGCTGAACAGAGGATTGTTTTTCCTGACAATCCTGGCAATCATCGGCGCTCTCCTTTTCTGGACTATCCTTATTAATCCCGACATCGGCCTGACCAGCACCGGTTTCACTCGCACCTCTGTCTCCATCAACACAGGAGACGCGATCTATTTTCATAATCTCGCCAATGGAGTCACGCAGTTTCTCTGTGTGGGAGTTAACCAGAACTGCCAGCCTGGGAAGAGTGATCCCGCCCAACTCGATTACGGGCTGGTAATTCAACCAGATCAGACCGTAAGCGTGGTCTTTGACGTGGAGGGGAACTACCATATCACGAGCACAACCACTCCACATATGAACATGACGGTCAATGTGTACGTATCTCGTGGAGGTGGAGGTGGAGGTTAATTCTTCCAATCCAGGCGCGCAACCTTTCAGTGCAGGAGGAGCGGAGCTCTCTCTATGCCATCAACTCTAACGAGAGCGGCTTGGTCATGGTCGAAGTTCGCCTAACATCCTGGTATATAGATATCGCTCCAAAGAAATAAGAGCAATTCTCTATGACAGTTTCCATCTCACTCTATGAGTTTTTCCGAACAGGGGCGTTTGGTCCTCTCCACCTGGGAATGGCATGTGGACAAATAGAGGCCATCCTGGGTCCGCCAGATGACTACGCTGTTCTTTCGCAACGCGAGCATTGGCAGTGCAAAGAGGATGCTCCCTGGAGATATTCTAAGTGTTGGCGCTACGGTGGTGTGGAACTGTTCTTTGATGAGGAGAAAAATTTGGAGGCCCTACACCTGGATTATCTATTTGAGTGTCTTCCCTCTGGTGGAGAAAAGATCCAATTAGATCCCTGGATACTCCATCCCGGCCTTTCTTTAGAGGAGGCAGAAATAGCTTGTACGGAACGTCAACTGGCGTATCAGGTCCGTTGGGAGGACCCCTTTAATGAAGGAGTGGCCCATCTGGTCTTCGAAACAGGGGCTGACTTGTATTTTGAGGTGGAGGTGGAGGATCTCCGGCCGAGAGGACTGTGGTTGCTGTATTTCCCGGATACGCGAAAGCGCTATTATGATGAGGCTGGGCATTTGCGTAAGTTGAAAGGCCAGAAGAGAGGAGCGAACTAAATATGCAACCCGGGTGAAAAGGATGGGAATTGAGAGTGCTTTGTTGCGTTTTAGTTCGCGAATTGGTCTCAGTCATGACAACTCCCAACTTGCGTTTCAGGGCTGGTGAACGATTGCTGAGAGGAACGTTTCTGACTGAACACGAAAAGGGACAGGCAAAAGCCAGGAGAAATATATCTGTTTCATGGAAGACCTCAAGAGATCTCTTCCCAGAGAAGATGGATACGCATTCAGTATGACGCATTCTCCATTGACACTCCCCCGGATAAATCCAGGGGGATTCTTCTCTCATCCAGGTTGCTTGCAGCGTCCCATTGCTGAGACGTGTAGAGGCCATCCTGTCCAGAAGCGTTTCATGCACTCACAGGTGCATCAGTTCCCGTATGCCCTACGGTACTGAGCGCTTTTTGCAAAATGTTCAACGCCGCATTCTGATCCCTGTCTAAGATCACTCCACAGTTAGTACAGACATGGGTACGCACGCTCAAACTTTTCTTGACGAGCGTGCCACACGCTGAACAGTTTTGACTGGTAAACTGGGGTGAGACTGCCATGACAGGGATCTGATGCAAGGCAGCGTAGTAGTTCACCCAGTGCAAAAAACGACCCCAACCAGCATCGCTGATACTCTTTGAGAGGTGTCTGTTTCTCACCATGTTGCGTATGTGCAAGTCTTCAAAGGCAATCAGATCGTGAGATGTGACAAGCGCGTTTGCCTGTTTCCTGGCAAAATCTTCACGCTGCCTTTGGACGTTCAAATGCGCTTTGGCAACAGCTTTGCGTGCCTTTTTGCGATTCTGACTTTTTTTTTGTTTCTTCGAGAGGCGACGTTGCAAGCGTTTGAGGCGTTTTTCCGCTTTGCGATAGTGACGGGGATTCTCAACAGTTCCCCCTTCAGAATCCGTATAGAACGCTTTTAAGCCTACATCAATCCCTACCTGTTTCCCTGTGGGGACGTGTTCAACGTGTCGTTCTGCCTGCACTGCAAACTGGACATAGTATCCATCGGCGCGTCTCACAAGATGGATTCGCTTGATCTGCTTGGCTGGAAAGGTTTCAATCTCTCGTGTACCAATCAAACGAAGTTTGCCAATGCCACACCCATCCGTGAAGGTAATATGTCGCCCGTCTGGCTCTAATTTCCATCCTGTTGTTTTATACTCCACAGAACGGTTATTTTTCTGAAAACGGGGATATCCCTTCTTTCCTGGTTTCTTCTGTTTGCAGTTGTCATAAAAGCGAGCAATAGCAGACCACGCCCGGTCAGCACTCGCTTGACGTGCCTGGGAATTGAGAGAGGAAGCAAAGGGGAATGCTTTGGCAAGAACGGCGCAATAGCATTGCAAGTCATTTTTGTTGGCATGGTCATCCATCCAAAGACGAAGGCACTTATTACGAATGAACTGCACAATGCGAATGGCTTCATCAATCGCCGCGTATTGTGCTTTGGTACCATCGAGCTTGTATTCATACATCAGCATTGCGCCCTTGCTCCTTTCCTCTTTCTATGTTAGAGTATACAACACTCATTGCTGTATGTCAATTGTGGGAGAAAACATGAAACGGACAAATTTGTATTTAACAGAGAAACAAATGGAACGCCTTCGTCAGCGTTCCGAACAGGAAGGGGTAGCAATAGCGGAATTAGTACGACGTGCGGTTGATAGTTTTTTAGCCTGGGATGACCCAACCTATCAACCCATGCCTCCCACACCCCAAACAAGGAAGAGCCATTCATCCCCCGGATAAATCACGGGGGCTTTCTGGCTCTTTCTCTGTAACTATCCAGATCACGCCGCAATCCATGCCCTCAGCTCGCTCCTTCCTGGATGGGAGAGGTAACCGTGATCGCGCATTATCTTCGGCATCTGGGTGTGCTGTCGGCTCTTGAGGAGCGTGTGCGCTTTGCACGGCGCCGATTTGGACATTACGACCTTCTTGACTTTGCGGTCGTACTCCTGGGCTATGCGATCAGTGGCGAACACACGCTGGAGGCGTTCTTCTATGAGCGAGTGCAGCCCTTTGCCAACATGTTTATGGCCCTGTTCGGACGAGATCGCTTACCTGCTCGTTCAACGCTCTCTCGCTTTCTTGCTGCGCTTTCGCAAGCTCCTATCGAGGCGTTGCGCTCGCTGTTTCTTGAAGACCTACTCGCTCGGCCACTGGAGAAGGAGGAGAAACCAGGGGGGGCTGTGGGGTCGGCAAGGCACCTATTGGTTGGTGTTTGATATCGAAGGGACCCGACAAACTGCTCGCCAACGCGCCTTGCGCTTCACCCCTGATCTCCCAGCAGCACAACGCCGATTGAACGAGATCTGCGCTCCTGGTTATACAGGACGGAAGCGAGGGGAAGTCGTCCGGACGTGCACGACCATTCTCCAAGCCCATACGCACCAGTGGATCGGCACGTTTTCGGGGGCGTCGGGAGCAGGCAATGGTGATTACCGGGGAGAACTGCGACAGGCGGTGAAGATGATCAGTGGGTATGTGAAAGCTCAATCTCTTCCCCTAAGCCGGGCGGTGGTCCGTCTGGACGGCCAATACGGCAATGGAGTCATTGTCGCCGATTTGGCTGGACTCTCGTATGTGATACGGGGCAAGGACTACAGCCTCCTCGACTTCCCAGAAATCCAGGCCAAACTCTCGCTGCCCCCAGACCAGCAGACGATCCATCCCGAAACGGGAACCAGCAGGGCGCTCTTTGACTGCCCCGATGTGCTTTTAACCCCAGCAGGGCCACGTACACGGGCCATTGTCGCCACACATCCGGCGGCTGAAGCCGAGGCGAAGGTTGGTACCACGCGCGGCGAGGTGGTCTACGAGGTGTTCTACACGGCCCTGCCAGGAGAAGCGTTCACCCCTGCCGATGTCGTGGACCTCTACCTGCACCGGGGAGCGTTCGAGTGCGTGCTCTCTGATGAAGATCAGGAGCAAGATCCTGATCGCTGGTGTTCTCGTACTGCTTGGGGCCAGGAGTTCTGGCAAATCCTCGCGCAATGGGTCTGGAACGCACCGCCCGGGAATTGGGGCATGCACTCCATCCCATGCCCATGCGCACGACGGAATTTGCTCCCGCATCAGTGGGTGAGTCTGCGGAGGCGGCGCCTGATCCGGTCTATCGACCCTCCGAGCTAGCTCCTGTTGTCTATGGACCGCCGCAGTGGGCGCGTCCGTCGTACACCAAAGGATTTGCTGGAGCGGCTGAAACACCTCGGCCAATGTGGGTGGAATTTGCTGCTGCCAGGTCTGATAGCGCTCGTAGGCATCTTGCGCAGAGCCAGCGTCGTAGATGCGAAAAAACTGTTCTTTGACCTGGAATAAGTCATGGAGCAGGGGATTGAAGCCGGTCCACGATTCGAGAATGAAGCGCTGCTGATCGGTCAAGTCTTTTTCGCGATTGAGAAGAATTTAGTAACTCATATACTAATTGTTAGGAGAGAAGAGAGAAGGCAAAAGCTCATCTCTTCTCGACGATGGAACCAACAGGAGAGCCTTTGTCGTGACATGCGGCCTGTTGACCCTAACGGTGACCGCCTTGAGTAGACGGCTCTCTGTCCATCAGGATGGCAAACGACCATTGGGCTTGTTGCAGCGTTTGTCGCAGAGAAGATGACTGCCGATCCAGCGTGAGTTCTCGCTTCTCCTGAAAGGACAGGACTCCTGTTGCGACGACCTGGGTGGAGCATGGATGCATGCGAGAACCAACTCCATGAGAAAGGAGAAGGCTGATCATGTCCAACAGCAATGTTGTCCCGACGCCGCCAGAACCGGCATCTCTTCGGTATGTGGTTGGAATCGACATTGGCAGTCAAACCTGCGCCATGTGCTGTTTGACTCCTGAGAAACGGCAGGTCTTCAAACCAAGCACCTTTGCCAATACGAGAGAGGGCTTTGACTGGCTCTTTGAGAAACTCGCGAGCCTCAAGAGCGATCCCTCCTCGATTCTCGTTGGATTAGAGGCGACCTCGCGTTACGGAGAAAATCTTTCGCAGGCCCTGCTCAAGGCTGGATACCGGCTTTGTCTGTTGCATCCGGCTCAAGTGCATGCCTTTGCGCAGCAGCGAGGCCTGCGTGCCAAAACGGATCAACTGGATGCCGGCACCATCGCACGCGTCTTGCTCAGTGGGGAAGCCCGCTTTGGCTACTTGCCCGATGAGCACACTGGGACCTACCGCGAACTGCTTCGCTTGCAACAACAACTCAGTGAGGATGTGGTCCGCTACAAAAACGAACTGCATGCGCTTCTGGTCGTTTTGTTTCCTGAGTTCGTGCAGGTGTTTGCCGACCCAACACGCCCCACCGCTCTGGCAGTCCTGAAGCGCTATCCCAGTGCTCAGGCGGTCGTGGACGCCGGGGTCGAGCAGCTGTCTCACCTCTTGCATGAGTTGGCTCCTCACCATTATGGCCGCCCAACTGCTCAAGCTCTTTTCGCCTTGGCTCAGACCTCGATTGCCAGCGGGGTGGCGGTGATGGCACGCTCGAAAAGCATGTCGATTGTGTGTGATCAGCTGGAGCATACGCTCATCAATCTGGCTCAGCTTGAGCAAGAAATTGATCAGCTGCTGACCAATGATCCCCAGGCCAAGCGCTTGCTGGCTGTTGCCGAGTTTGGACCACTGACCGTTGCAGTGCTGCGAGCCGAATTGGGGGACGTGCAGCGCTTTGCCCATATGGATCAAGTCGTGGCCTACGTTGGGTTGGATATCCAGGTGAAGCAGAGTGGGAAATGGAAAGGACAAAGCAAGCTCTCCAAACGGGGGAGCGGACGAGTTCGTCGCTTGCTCTACCTGGCTGCCTTGCGCTCGCTGCATGAGAAACACTCTCCCTTCAAGGACTACTATCAGCGTCTGGTGGATCGTGGCTTGAAAAAAGGGACGGCTTTGGTTGCCGTGATGCGAAAAATGATCATCGTGGGTGTTCACCTGCTCAAGACCCAGGATCTCTACGATGCGAACAAGGTTGGCATCCAATAGGTGAGCTAGCCGCGCGGCTAGCTCACCTATTGGATGCGCCCCCCACCCCCCGAGGGAATGCGGTGGGGTTACACCTGGAAGGTTTCCAGGCGCTCGGGGGAGAGATTGTGTCTTTTCCCGTCAAGCGAGAAGAAATCCCCCCAAAAAGGGACTTGACAAATGTTATGGCTTCTACTCAGGTCTCCTTGGGGAGGGCTGGACAAAGCTGATAAACTACAAGCATGACCGAAGAAGAAGCCCAACAACTGAGAAAAGAACACGCAGAACTCAAAGAAGAGGTTGCACGAAAAGACCGGCGCATTGAGGAACTCGAGGGGCTGCTGCTGAGTGCGCTTCTGCGTATTGAAGAGTTAGAGCGACGGCTGGCGAAAGATAGCCATAACAGTAGCAAGCCTCCGTCCAGCGATGGTCCCTCGCGCAAACAGATGCCGCGTCCCACGAGCAGCCAGCCAAAGGGAGGGCAACCAGGTCACCGCGGACATGCGCTTCCACTCGTGGAGACGCCTGATCAGGTAATCACGCATCGACCCAGTCATTGCGAAGCCTGCCACTGCGAGCTAGGAGAAGCGGCGGGACAGGTCAAAGAACGTCGACAAATCCATGAGTTGCCTGTCCTGCGTCTGGAGGTCACCGAACACCAAGTGGAGGTCATTGACTGTCCCGTGTGTCACCATCTGACGGCAGCCAGCTTTCCGGTTGGGGTGAATGCGCCCGCCCAATATGGGCCACGAGTGCAAGCGCTGGCGGTCTATTTGTCGCAGTATCAATTGCTGCCGATGGAGCGCATTGGGGAAGTGCTTGAGGATCTCTTGGGGTGTCCGCTCTCCGACGGGACGCTGGCGAACTGGACACAGGAGGCGGCTCGCACGCTTGGTCCGACGATGCATATCCTCAAGAGATTGCTGCTGTTACAAAAGCTGGACCATGTTGATGAAACGGGGGGGCGAGTCAAGGGGTTACTGCATTGGTTTCACGTCAATGCCACCCAGTGGTTGACCCTCTACCATTGGCATCGCCAACGAGGTCAGAAGGCGATGGATGCCATTGGGATTTTACCACAGTATTCGGGGCGAGCGATCCATGATCGATTGAGCAGCTACGATCACTACGGGTGTGCGCATAGCGTGTGTGGAGCGCACCTGTTACGCGATTGCCTGTTGATCGCCGAGCGCGACCATCAACCTTGGGCGCAACAGATGCATGACCTGTTGCGGTCGATGAGCCACATCACGGCCCGTTTTCGCGTGACCGGTGCGCATCGGCTTCCTCAAGGGGAACGCGATGCTCTGGTGCTTCGGTATTTCGAGATTCTCCAGCAGGGTTTTGCCCTCCATCGCATGCTTGCTCCCCCTCCAGATGCTTCTGCCCCCAAAAAAACCGGTCGTCGCAAACAAGATGACGCGAAAAATCTTCTAGATGCCCTTCTTGCGCGGGCCGAGCAGGTACTCGCTTTCCTGGACGATCTCGCGGTGCCTATAAGCCCCAACCAGGCGGAGAGAGATCTTCGGATGATAAAAGTTCAGCAAAAGATTTCTGGGACCTTTCGCAGTGCCGAAGGGGCCACGGCTTTTTGTGTCATTCGCAGCTATCTCTCGACGATGAGGAAGCAGGGCCGCTCCATGCTTGCTGCCATGACAGCGGTCTTTGAAGGGTCCCCATTTTCCATCGCCTGGGAACCAGGGACCTGAGCAGTTCCCCTGATAGTTCGCTTTTCTCTCGTAAAAGTCATGTGATGATACTTAGAAAGGTATCATGTCTCTTTGTACCTCATCGAGATGTGTAGCAAGTAAGGATGGCATCGCTTCACGTGCCGGGAACCCCGCATGCAAGCAACAGAGGCGCAAGTAGTTGACAAAGGTCGTGTGATGCTCTTCATTGAGCAAGACTGCATCGGCAGTGGCGGTCTTCGAAATGCGGATTTCATAGGGGGAGCCACCACTCATATTCGCTTTGTGATACAAATCGGGAGCAATAACCACATGATAGTATTCCTCTGGGAGCGGCTGTTCTTCTTCTCTATACCCATCGGCCCAGTCATCGCTATCCTCTGGTGGCTCTTCAAGCGGTTCCTCAACCAGTTCCCGATCAAACGCAAAGACAACCAACGGATCAAAGATCTTCGCCTCTTCATCCCAACCCATGAAGTTCACCCCGCCAACTTCTTGATAGAAGGCTCGCAAGGAAAGGGGAAGGAGTCCTACTTCACGCTCCAAAACACCTAACTGCACAACGATATTTGAAGGAGGTTCGGTACGTACTGGTGGAATTGCTTGGATCCAAGCAAGCGCCTGCACGGAGAAGTCTCTGTCCTTGGGGAGCTGATCGTGGAGAAAGACGTAGCCAAGTGCTCGCAAACGAGGGATCATTCTTTCAATGTTCTGCCGAACCCGTCGCATGGTTTCGCAGGCCGCTGCCCAAGCGTCGGAGTAGATTGGCTCGTTCTGTATCTGATCACCTAGCGCGACAAGTTCAGCCCAGACTTGGATACACTCACCTTGGAGATAACGCTCTAAATAACTGGCCATGTCCTTCTTTCCTGTCCTCAGGTCTTCCTCAAACGCTTTTTCTGCGGATTGAAGATCAGTATATCAAAACCGAGCATTGTTGTCGAAACAAGCAAGCGCACTTTTTTCTGGGATGAGCCGGTTCCCCTTTCCCTGTCGCATGGGGAACCTGAGTAGTTACAGAATTTTTCTATCTTGCTTCAATTGCTTTGCTTGAGATGGAGAAAGCGTCTCGCGCAGCGATTTGCGTACCGTTTCCACAACTTCATTGATTTGCCGTACTACATGATACTTATCCGCAATGATGCTTGCTTTCGGTAGTATTGCCTGTATTGCCAATCTGTACGGATTCCAGAGGTCCATCGTGACACATTCCACTCGATCCGCGCCTGGGAGCCGACTTAGCCACTTTTTGACAGACTCCATATCACGCTTTGGAAGCAAATCCACGATGTAACGGTGCTCAATGTCAGTGAGCACACAATAAATGTGGTCTTCGACGTAAATTTCGTCGATACCCAGCCATCGAGGGGTTGGGATAACATATTCCTGCTCCAGGCGTGCGGCTTCGGCATGAAAGATCATGCGTACCATCTTTTCACCCATGTCTAGCGTCGAAGCTAAGCCCGCAAAGGTGCTGGTGAGTTGGAGCTCGTGAACCTCGATGTAGCGAACTAGGCGCTCAGTTGCATCATGGCAGAGGTGAACACCTGGAAGCTCGTCGAGAAAGGTGCCAGAGCAGTCCCGGCAGCGATATCTACGCCTATGGACAAGCAGCGCACCGGCTTCATGCGAATAGGCAGATCGAAAACGGTACGCGACCTTGAACCAAAATGATACGGTGGCCTGGTGCTGCCACAGAGTGGGTATGCAAAAGACACCTCTACAAGCTCTGCTTCAATGAGGAGGTGCTCATCCGTATCCTTGACTGCTTGCACTACCCATCCAGGCAAATCTAACAAGTCGGCGTTTTGCACTAAAAAATAGTCTATCCTTTAGTAATCGTTTTGAAGGTGTATCCCTTCCTCCTTCCTTCTAACGCACGATCCCAAAAGAGGAAATCACGAATCAGGCGACTTTCCCCTACAGCACGATCGATCTGCAGTGTTGCCAGTGCTTCATCGCTTGTCGCTGACGGTACGCCCGCACCCGACACCAATCAGAGGAGTACTCTTTGGGGCGGTGCCCCGCTGTGTCAGCGCTCGCGTAATTTTGCGCCCACATAACCGGCTCAGGATAACAGACGAGTCGCTGAGCCGAGTACCATGCACAAGCCACAGATCTGGATTGCGATCCCCCTACTCCCGCTCAGCGACAAATGAGTTATGTGCCTGTTCCTGGTCAAATTAAAACGGGCGTTAATAGCTGCGCAACCAATGCATGCCCGAGCCTTTCAGACGGGCTTGTTGCCCAGGCAGGAAAGCATCGTCCGCTCGGGAGAGATTGGGAGTCAGTCTGAGTATTTCACGATTCCACAGCTTCGCAAGATCTCGACTGTCGGGTCTTCACTCCTGTCCGGTTCCAGTACCACCAACTCAAGCGCGGGGAATGAGAGGAGCGCGTCGAGGTTGAGCAGTCGCTTGCATTTCCACAGGTTAAGATAAGTCAGGTGCTTAAGCGAAGCGAGCATTGCCAGATCTTCCTCATCCAACTGTTGACAGAATGTCAGGTCCAGGTAGGTCAGTTCCGTCAACTGTGCCAGTGGGGAGAAATCCGTCACGGTTTTACAGTATGTCAAACGCAGGATGCTCAATTTCTTCAACCCGGCCAGGGGTGACAGATCTTTCACTGCATCGGCGGACGACAATCGAAGCGTGTGCAATGCGCTCAATCCCGCCAAGGGCGACAAATCCTCCACGGCCTGACACTCCTTCAGATTGAGTTCGGTCAAGCGGGTCAATCCACTTAGGGGCGACAAATCCTCCGTCTCTCTGCAATCATCGATGGTCATGGTCTCTACCTCGCGCAATTGCGCGAGAGGCGACAGGTCTACCTTGTGATATTGCTGCATGCCGAAATGAAGTTCTTTTAATGCTCCTAAGTTTGCCAGTGGTGAAATATCCCGAAATTTCCCCCACAACGGAAGCTCCAGCGACTGCAATCTCCGTAGGTTTGCCAGCGGGGAAAGATCGCTTATTTCAGAGCACCCCTGCAACGAGAGCGCCCTCAGCTCTTGCATCTCGGCCAAAGGGGTGAGGTCGTTGAGCTGTTTGCAATAGCGACACTCCAGCATCCGCAGCCCTTGCAACAGAGGGAGCGTTGAAAGATCTTTCAGCCCTTCCCAGTGTGAGAGCCTGAGTGCGGACAGATGTGAAAACGATGGAAGAGGGGGAAGCGCACTCCTCTCTCTGATGCGCGTAAGCGTCAACCGCTCCAGATCTAGCAGCGCTGATAACGTCGTGGCAGCAAAGTTGCCCTCGATTGTCAGTTCCCTTAGCTGAGGCAGGATCGACAGTTGAGAGAGATCAACAGGCTTCCAGCAGGAAATGTTGCAATGCTCCAAACTGGCGTGTGCTGGCAGTGAAGAAAGATCGCTCAGAGTCCCGCTCCAGAGTCTGAATGCTTTCAGGTGTGGGAATGCCTTCAACCCGGAAAGATCGGTCAAATCGCTCCCCTGTATCGAGAGGCTGGTGAGTGGTGACAGGCACGTAAGCGCGGAGAGGTCGGTAGAGGGCCAGGAGTCGATGATTACTTCCTTGAGTCCCGGCATTTGTGTCAGAAATGCCAGGTCCCCCTTTTTACAGGCAGGAGCAGAGGAAAAGAAATGAAGCCGCCCTGTGTAATCAGGCGCATGAGCGAGCGCTTCAATCCCCTTCAACGAGGGTAACTCACCCACGGTAAAGATATCTGCCCCTAACGTTCTGCGTACCTTTGTCTGCAACCAGTTCGGCCACGGCCTGCGCTTCAATCCTCTTTGCAATTTCATGTATTCATCCTGCACTGTCTGCCGTTGATCCTGTTGATACTCGTCCAAGAGCCGCAATGCTGCTGGCTCTCTCATCAGCGCTAGGGCGAGCATACAAACTCGTTGCGTCTTCGTGTCGCGTTGAGGATGGTATTGCAACACCGAAAGTGCTGCCGTGCCGACTGCTGCCAGAAAATGGACTTCTTCTCTCGTCGTGGGAGCGCGTAGGGGAGCAAGAGGGGGAGGAAAGACTTCGCGATGGCTCTCCATGCTTATTCTCCTTCTTTTTTCACAATACTAGCAGTACTCCAATCCAGGAGTCAAGGATCTGAGAGGCTGTTTGGACCGAGAAGCTGCCTTTGGGGTTGGGCTGGAGCTGCACTGTGTGACTGTTGATTGCACATCACGAGGTTCAACGTACCGATGCCGCTCGGAGCCATCCAAGGCGGTGCTATCGGCTTCAGTGATACAATAACTCAGAACTGCCAGGGAATCCGCCCAGTGTTCGTATCTCGTAGATCGTCGCATCCAGATCCTCATTCGTTACTAATACAGAGAGGGGGAGAGTATGAAGCAGAACATCAGAAGGAAACTGGAAGGATGTGTTTTAGCCCCAGTCTTAGCAGGGATGCTCATCTACATTAGACTGTCCCGTTGGCTGAATCCCACCATCATTCGTCTTACGGAGAAGGGGGGGTCTCACACTATTCGTTTGCCTCGCTGGTTTCTCTTTGAGAATGCCGTGAAGTCAGAGGTGAGAGTATGCGCGAGGAATGGTCGTGGCGAGATTCCCAAAAAGGTACGTGGTCGAGGGATGGTGTTACGGCCAGGACAGAAGCGGAAAATATTCTTCCCTGCCGAAAGCTCCTTCGAGATTGAGGTCTATGGAATAGACGGGGAAAGATTGGAGCAGGTCAAGCTCAGGATAGAGATTTCAAGATATGCAGAGTAGGCCTGTCAGTGTGTTTTTGACCTTATCTCGACGTGATAACCTGGAACTAGCTGAGAAGCCGACTCACGTAACGTTGAAACGTCTTTAACGTAAACGACGTAGCGTTTAACGTGGCTTGTAGAACGGAACGAACGTCATTTAAACGTCTTAACGTTAATGTTTAGAACGTATTAAAAAAACATACGTTGTATACGTTGTTGTCATTACCAAATCCACGTCGAGATAATTGATGAAAAACACCGACAGGCCAGTAGCATGCATACTGTTCTTGTCCAGCATTTCTGGTAGCATGAGAGGCATTGTCCAGGGAAGAAATCCGTGTCTCGCTGGCGGTATGGCTTCCTTACCGCGTTGAGAGGGGTTCGCCAGCAGTATCGAGGGTGCGTAAGATCCAAATATTTGACAAATGGCAAAGACGAGGTATGGATGTATGCTACAATAAAATGACATTGATCAATTTCATCGAGCTTGAAAAGGAGTTCTTCCCGATGCAGTATCCGCCACCTCCGCCCCAACAGTATCCTCCAACGTATTCTCAGCAACCACAGCAGTATCTGTATGTACCGCCGAGCAGAAAAGCAGAGGGATTGGTGATCTATCCGCATCGAGGCACGGCGATCAAACGTTTGATCGTTATGATTGTGGTATTTGTGGTATATATCGGCGTGATAATATATCAGGTGTACGTAAAATCCGCGAATGTTACTGATCCTACCAGTATGGCAGTATATAGTGCGATCGGTACTGTCCCCTTGTTGCTAATGATATTGATGATATGTCTAGTAGTGCTGGGGATTTTCTTTCCAAAGCCGATGATGACGATCGACCAGCACGGCATTAGTTTTGCGCAGTTGCCGTCAGTACGAGCAGAAGTACCGGGAGTAAAAGGTGCCTTTCTGGCCTGGTACGAGATTGATATGCTCTATCCTTATACCCATGGGGCTTACAGGTATCTGTGCATTCGGCCGCGCGACCCCAATCTGTATATTGCGCGGGTCGGCGGGATCAGCCCACTGACCCAGAAAGTGCAGGGGCTAACGGGCTCACCAATTAATATAGCCCAGGTCTACCTGGGCCAGCCAGCCAACGAGGTCCTGCGACTGATTTATACGCAGTATACGCAGGAGATTACACAGAACAATATTACATTGCGCATGCAATAATCAGCAAATGCTCGCTTTCTCTCCTTAAGAAGGACGTCCCTCAGAGAGAAAATTTACCGTTTACAGCGAACCTGATACCACCAGGATTGCGGCAAGGGTGCCCTCGGCTTGAGCCGTAGGGAGGAATCGCCGCATATACTACATGCAAGATTGACAATTCTACCGTTTAGTGGTGAAATGCGTGCATGCAGATACAACGAACCGTTCCTCTTGTGATAGCGCCTGATCGCGACCTTGAGCGCACCATTGATGTGTTTCGGGAGGTGCAACATGCCCTCTCTGAACCGTGTTTCAATGGTGGGAAGCCTCTTGGCGCTCTCGCCTTGCAACGGGCGTGTTACCATCAGGTGAAAGGTTCGCTCTCGGCACAAATGACAATTTCTGCTATTCGTCTTGTCTTCGCTGCCTATGCCAGCGCCAGGGCAAATAAAAAGCCCGCGCAATGCCCCTTCTTCTTCAAGAAAGCTCGTGCTTTGTTCCTGGTGGGCAAGCGTGGGCGCGACGCTGATTTTCATCAGGATGGCACCCTCTCCATCTGGACGGTGGCGGGGCGGAAACACCTCACCTATTCCATTCCTCAAGACTTTGAGACCACCTTTGAGAAAGCCGTTGAGATTGATAGCCTCACCGTCACCAAGCGCCATGGCAAGCTCATTGGACGTGTCACATTTATGCTTGACGCCCCAGAACCGCAAGGATTCTCCCGGTAGGGATTGATCTCGAGGAGACCAATGCCCTTGTCGCAGTTGACCCCGATGGGCGCACCTTCTTTGTGAGTGGGAAAAACATCAAAGTCAAAAACTGACGTACCGCCAAGACCCGCGCTCGTCTCCAGCGCAAACATGCGACCCGTAAGGCAGAGAAGAAAGATACACACAGTATTCGGCGTCTTCTCAAACGGCTTGGTCGCACACAACGCAATCGTACCCGCACCTTTGCCCAACAAGCAGCCAAGCAACTGATCACCTTTGCCTCTGAGAATGCCGTGCTCGTCTTTGAGGACTTGCATATGCCCAAACCAGAGAAGGGCAAGCTCAGGGGCAAGGCACTTCGACGTCGAATGTCGCTGTGGCAACGATGCCTCATTCGCACCTGTGTGGAGAACAAAGCTCAGGAATGTGGGCTGAGTGTCACTCAGGTGAACCCTGCCTACACGAGTAAGAATTGTTCTCGCTGTGGTTTGCGTGGGGTGCGCAAACGTCATGCCTTCTCCTGCCCTCACTGCGGTCACACGGACCATGCTGATGTGAATGCGGCGGTAGTGCGCCGTTTCGGCGTACATTAAATTTCTTCCGTAGGAAGATGGGGTTGAGAGTGATAACCTCAAGGACATTCGGCCTACTTGGCGAGGAAACTCAAAGAGGAAAATAGCATGTCGGAAAAGCGGTTAAACGCGAAGGTATGTAGTGTGATGCACCGCGAGTCCTGTACGTATGGTGAAACCTAGACTGGATGAACCTCAGTTTCCAGTGGTCTAAGCATTGGCTCAGCGCAGCATACCTGTGGCGATGTCATTGGAATACACGCCTTTTTAGCGCGGGCGTGGAATACTCTCTCCAATGAACGACCAGTAATGAACTGGTTCAAGGAAACGAACGAGGCACCTAAACGTACTTAACGTTTGATGTGCGCAAATGCGGGATCGTCTACGGGTGCGAGCCTATGACGACGGAGCTTCCATAGTACTCAAACGATCAAGGTAATGCTTGATACAAGGGGAAGGGAAGCAGGGAGTATTGTCGCAGATGGAGCGGTGCGCGAGATGCGTTATGCCTACCTCCATGAAACGACAAGAAACCGGAGAGCCGGATGCGCGGAAATCGCGCACGTCCTGGTTCGGGAAGGGGCGGATGAAAACGTACCGCAAGGCAACGCGTCAGCCGCCTACTTCACAACATTCGCAACCGCTATACTGCCTTTCGGGGTAGTGGGCTGCTGTCAATCAGCCCTGAAGCCCAGTCCTAGGATGTGGGCAAGCTTCTGCATTCATGCATGAGGTTATTGACTGGCGAACCCCTTTAAGCCACGTCGTAGAGGCGAGCAAAAGCCGAACGGCGAGTTTGGGCGCGAGGAAGGCCATCAAACCATGCCATATTGCGAACGAGCGCTCTGATCAGCGGCTGTGGCGACGTGTTGCAGGTGCGTTTTTTCCTGCCTGATATACCGGGAACGGCGCAAACCCATCGTGCAAACCCCTTGTGAGACCGTGCCCTCAATCCCGGCTTGCCTGGCGTAGATCTGGGTGAAATCTTTGGTTTTCTCCTGCCCTCGCCTCTGTTTCAAGGCAAGATATTGTTCTTGCGGACGAATCGTGACGGTACGACGGATATGGCGGCTTGATTGGAGAAGGACAGGCTTGACAGTCTGTTGTCGAGAACTTGATCTTGAGAGGGAGCTGTCTCAGCCAAGGAAGAACGTTCTCAATGCGGGGGCGAGAACGTCGTCAGCGGGGCCGTGGCCTTGACCTTCCAGTGTACGCAGCTGCCCATGAGGCATCGCTTTGCTCAGTGCTCGCGCCGTCTCATACATAAAGGGATAGCTTGCGCCACCGTTCATGATCAGCGTAGGCACGCGCACCTGCACTGCTCGTTCGATGGGTACCGAACCGTCTTTTCCCAGGATGGCGGTATGGTCGTAGGCAAGCGTCGGCGCTATCGCCTCAAGCCGTGGCCAGGCCGGGGACTGACGCATGGCTTCTATCTGCTCAGCTGGCATCCCAACATACTGCATAAACAGCGCGACAGCATCGCCTCGGCGATCAGAGGCTAACGCTTGTGTCAGTTGGTAGATGTATGCTTTCCATGCGAGCTTTGCCTCACTCGCATCATTGTATGGGGCCTCATACATAGCAAGCTTCTGAATGTTCTCACCGAGTTGTACGGCTGCTTCAAGAGCAAGTGCCGCCCCTGAGGAATGACCAAAGACAAACGCTGGCCCACCAGCCTCGATGATCAGAGCTTCGAGATCTTCGACCTCGCGCTCGACCGCATAGGGTACGCTATCCTCACTCTCCCCTCGGCCGCGTCGGTCGTAGGCAAATACACTGAAGTGCGGCGCAAGGTGCGCTGATAGGGAAGACATGTCTGCACGTGTGGTCAGCGCGCCGGCCACCAGAATGAGCGCGGGTCCCTGACCCGACTGATCGAAAGCGATGGGAGTACCGTCTTTTGAAATGACTGTTCTCATGGAGTTTCCTCTCTTGTAGATCAACTGCTGTTTCCTCTTGCTTGTACATAGAAGCAGTGTAGCGCCCTGGCCTACAAAAAACTTCTCGTATCTTGCTCTTCACCACCCGATGAACGGGGATCACGGTCTTGACCGGAACCACTCCAGGACAGGTGGAGCAACTCAGCGACGGACTCATTCAGTTGACCGTGCTCACCCCTCAGGGGGAACAGCAGATAATCGGCTCGCATAAAGAAGCACCTGTATAGAGAATCATTCTCTATACAGGTGCTCTTGTTATAAGCTATTGATTTTCTGGAAATTATTACTGAGAACTATCTCTCACACCCAGATGCCTATAGATCATTAGAAGAGTTGTGTGATCACTTCCCTGTCATCCCCCATGGAGTGGATTTATCAATAGGATCGATGATGCATCTCGAGACATTGTACCTCAAAGCCATCAAGCGCATTTCGGATGTGACGAAGGCTCCCTACTATAGCGAACATCTGTGTAAGCGAACATCTGTGTATGACCAAAACGCCAGGGTGCTATATTGGCCATCTTGCGCCTTTATGGTTCTCAGAGGAATTATTGCAGCACGTAATTCGTCGTGTTCATATGCTTCAGGACTATCTAGAGAAACCACTCATCCTGGAGAATGTTACCTATATGTTGGAAATCCCCTCTAGCCCTATGAGTCAGACCGAATTCTTTCAACGGTTGGTCGAGGCAACAGGTTGCGGCATTTTGCTTGATGTCACTAATGTCTTCATTAATGCAGCGAATCATGCATTTGACGCCCGACAGTTTGTAGCGCACATGCCACTCTCACATCTCGTGCAAGTCCATATTGCTGGCGGATATCAGAGAGGTGGTTGGTATGTTGATGGACACAGCGAGCTTGTGCCACCCGATATTTTCAGCCTTTTTGAATACTTGGTATCACTGTGTCAGGTAAAAAGCGTTATCTTTGAGCATGATGCACATTTTCCTCCCATCGCTGATCTGCTACAGCAGATGGATCGGGCACGCGCTATTGTACGTCGACAACAGAGGAATGATATGCCAAATGAATGCGTTTCTTCATAAATATTGACGACTTAGCACATCAAGAGTAGGATACAGGAAATTGTACTGAGGCCTCTCCGGCATACATGCACGGAGGTTCCTGTTCCTCACCCACCGTTTCCGGCCTCTCCCGAAGGAGAAACCGGCTCTTGGTGGAGATAGGCAGGACTTTTCAGCCGACGCGCTCTGGCACGGGCAGCTTTGCCAGAAGCCGACACGCCCATGCTTGGGGGGAATGGCTCCCCTTCATTCGCACGTTGTTGCAGATCCTCCATCACGGCTCGCAGGCGCGGCTCCGCACCTTCCCAGACGTGCTGGGTGATGGAGGGTGTTGTTTGCTCAGGTTCCAGGTGGGCAATCAGGAAGGCCGAATACAGATCACGTTGCACTGGTCCCAACCCGCACTCACAACGGTGCCAACGCTGTGATCGTGGCTTCTTGTGATACTGCCCCGACTTCTGGCAGTACTGAGAGAGTTTGGTTTGGTAGGCTGAAACTTCGCGCAGGGTGCCGCCAGTTTTTGCAACTATGCGAGTCAAATGCGCTACAAACATCCCTGGGGCGCGAAGTCCGATGCTCCGACCATACTGCTTCTGCCATCCTTTGAACGAGGTTTTCTCTATGGTGATCGTGGTGCCCACCGAAGCGATGCGATGAGCCAGGTGTCCATGCAGACTCTTGCGGTGAGCAGCCAGCCGTCTTTCGGTCGTGGCGTGTTGTCTCCTGGTCGCCTGGTATCGCTTACTCTCCCTCCATTTGAGACGACCCTTGCCCTTTTTGACACGGCCCTTTTCGTCGTAATTGTTGGGATTCGTGGCGCGTCTTTGCCGGTCCATCTTGCGCTGCAACCGGCGTTTTTTGCTGGCATTGGGGGAAAGCTCCTGGCAGAACGTGACCAGGTCCGCCTTTGCTCGACGAGGGACAAGAGCGAGTGTCGATGGGCCAATATCCAGGCCAATCGTGTCTTTGCCGACCTCCTCATGCTTCGGTTTGACGAAGGCATGGCCCTCTAAAACCAATTGCACGGAATAACGATTGCTGTCTTTATCGGCTCCCTGTGCCTGTGGTGAGGAAGCTTTGCGGCGAACCAGGCGCACATACTTGATGGGGTGGCGCATGCCATGCTGCACCACTGGGTCTCCCCAGTCGATGATGGCTGGGATGACCTCTTGGTTCCAGATCAGGAAGCCGCCATCGCCCGCATTGGGATCACACACGAAGCGCAGGCCGACATCGTTACGTTTGCCCTCCACGCTATCGATGCCACGTCCCTTGCTGCGGAAGCGTACTCGTGTGGCTTTCCCAACACAGACCCGATTGACCGCCTGATAGGCGCGAGTCGCAAGGGTTTGAGCCATGGTGCTCTCGATGTGATCAGCGATCCACGAGACACGGGCACGCTTGGCATACTCGTGTAGCTCGTATTCGGAGAAGTGATACTTCTTGCGTAAGGCAGAAAAAGCCTGAGCGCGTTGCTGTTTGTGCGAGCGTGGGAGAGCCCGCGCCTTGTTCCATGCAGAATCATTGCGCATGCATCGGAGCCGCTTCATGGCTTCAGCAAGCAGAGCGTTGTAGAGGCACCGAGCCGCTTCCAGGTGCGCACGTACCTGGCGTTCCTGGCTCCAATCGACCTGGAGAGGGAGTTCGAGAAGAAAGGTCGGTGTCGCGGGCTCGCTTCATGACGTGCTTTGCCTTCCAATGCAGAATATCTCTTGAGAAAGAGAGGGGACTACTGCCCGTCCCTCGTGTCTTTCTCCACGTTCACATGCCTACACAGCTATTCCAGTTGGGCAGGCTTCTTCCGGTCACTCGACGATGTACCGTTCGGAAATGGATTCGTGAGAAGCAACTCCGCGCTCTTCAGGTAGGTCGAAGAGGAGGATACCATATCCGGCGCTCTGACTTCCATGAGCTTCGCGCGCAAGCGTGAGACAAGAAAAGACGATGACCGTTCTTCATCCTGTGGAGAACACGGCGCGAAAGAAGAGCGATGCTTCCTCTCCACCCAACCAGCCTGAAAGGAACGCCCATTCATCCCCGCCTTAGAAAGAGCGGGGCTTTCTGGGCCGTTCTCTGTAAAAGAGAGATTAGTAAAATCCAGCTGGGTGCAGATGTGCAGTCACTCATCATCATAAATGTGCATAAAAAGCGAATGTAGACGCAAGTTTCTTCTCTGAAGTGAGCGACAAGAGGAAGGTACGAATTATTTGAATCAGCATGTGATGAGCTTACAGTTAAACCACTTTCTCATTGATAGTGCCAATCAAATGCATGAGCAGCGATCTCAAAGTGAAGACTACGTTCTGGTGAATGGTGAGAGAGGTCTGCTTGGGGTATTTGATTCAGTGGGAGGAAGAGATAGAAATCTTCTGGTTTCACATCTCGCTGCCATGACAATCTCCTCTGCCTTTGAAGCTTTACCTGAAACTGATTGTCAGCTTGGGCATACGGAAAGAGAAGCATTGTTGCAGCAATTGATACATCTCGCGGATACAACCATTGCTTCACTGACCCTACCCCCGGAACAAAGAAGGCCCGCGACAACCGTCGCACTTGGCATCCTCTCTGTCCTGAAATCTCAGGCCTTCTTCTATTTGGCTCATATTGGTGATAGCAGAATCTATCTTTTGCGAAATGGGCAGCCCCTCCAACGACTCACGGAAGATCATGGCTACTTTTCGTTTGCTATTCAACAAGGCTACTTGAGTAGAGACGAAAGCTGGCGTATTGAGCAAGCCAGAAACGCACACGATTTATCGCCATGTGACAAGGAGCACTTTGAAAAAAGGAATAAAATTACCTGTGCAGTAGGATGGTCTGACTTTTCGTCGATTCCAACGCGTTGCGTTGCCCTTCAGCCTGGAGATCGCATTGTGTTCTGCACAGATGGAGTTCATGACAATCTTACTGATCAGGAAATAGAAGAGATTTTGTTAACTTCAGAAGCGTGTACCGCGAGAAATCTGGTAGCTGCCGCGTATCATCGTTCTCAACAACCTGATTTTCGCGCAAAGCCAGATGATATAAGTGCAATCCATGTTTTGTATCAACCATGCTAACCACAAGTAGGATTCCTGTGTAATGCTGCAAACAGAACCGGAGACAATTCACAGGTTCGACAAATGTCTGAGAGCGTATCTGTCTCTGGCCCTTCTTCTAGCAGTCTGTCGGAGAGAAGCTAGTGCCTCTGGCTTGGGGTTTGCCTCGAAGTTGGAAGCGAAATTTGGAGTAGCCTGCTGAACCAGGCTGTAGAGAGCTACGATAGCACTCTCTGCCTGGACAGAAAGCAGTCTGTCTTACCGCTTTTCCCTCTCCATGCAAACACCATCGACTGCCTTCTCCTTCCTCTTCCTCGTTCTGGTTCCACCTCTGCCCCCACTTTTGAAAAGCTGGGGGCCCAGAGGTTCATCATTGATCAGTGAATGTCCAGGAACGAGGGAAAACAAGAGATAGAGATTGTCTCAGATCCGGCGCATGGGTCATTTGCCCCATGCATTTCGCCGCGTTATCTGTGATACTAGCAGAAAAAGGGGGCAAAATGGAGACTTTTCTGATCAAGAATGGTCTGCGCAAATCCCAGGCGAAACGCTGGTTTGGGTTTTGTGCTGCTCTGGGGCTGATGTTGGTCGGCAGCCTGGCCTGTGGCCCGGCTTTCAACCGAGGTGTGCCGCCACCTCCCTATGATGCGGCGTTTGGTTCAAGTGGGGACTGCCAATCGACAACGCTGGATCGGGCCGCAACCTCAGAGATTCTCACGATGGTTGTCTCAAATGGGCCGAATATCACGCTTTGCGATTTAAATCCTTTGAATGGACTGCTGCGGGGACATACGGATCTCTCGCTTCACGGCAGCCCCATTGGTTATGCAGATGGTCTGCTCTATGTCAATGAACGAGGAGGGAGCGATGGTCACAGCCTTGCCCTCTGCGCGGTCGATATCTCTCACGGACAGATACGCTGGTGTCAGTCACAGATTCAGGGAGCGCTTCAGGGAGTATTTGAGCCTTCTCATTTTTCACCCATTCTCGGCGCGAACGGCATTATCTACATGAGTATATTCTTTCAAATTATTTCTCCTCCTAAACACATAAATACTCCAACAACGCTCACACCTGCCGCTACTGTCACTCCTGGACCTCTTGCTCCCACTTCTCCTGTAGCTACTGCTTCCCCAACAGATTCCCGGCCCTACTCGGTCTTGTATGCTTTCAATGAGGCGAATGGAAGGATCGTGTGGCAATATTCTCTGGGTCATCTGTATTTCGAGGATCTCGCTCCTCCGCTGCATCTGAAACTGGGTCAAGGCATGCTTTATACACAAGTGCAAGGAAGCGATGATCACACTCGCATTTGCGCGATACGAGCGAGAGATGGCAAGCAGACCTGGTGCCAGGCTTTCGCGCACCCGATTCTGGATGGCATCGCCCTGGGTTATGGGACGCTCTATGCGCGAACCTCAGACGACGAAGATTATCTGTCTCCTGGCGATGATACAGACGTGTACGCTCTGGATGCAGCCAATGGCGCGCAGCGCTGGAGCGTTTCCCTGGGTCCATCGACAACGGGGTCCTACACTCCCTTGATCGAAGTTGCTGGGAACAGGGTGTATGTGAACAGGAGGAGGTGTGAGTGTGACAGCGCCCATCCATCAAGTGATGCTGCGGATTACCTCTTTGCATTCAATGCCAGCAATGGCACCAAGCTCTGGACAACGGTTATCGAAAGCATCTGGACGCTTCTTCCGACAGCCACAGATGGGGTGATTTACGCCGGGAGCCAGCTTGGAGGAGGCGTAACGGCTGTGCGGGAGAGTGATGGAGCTCTCCTTTGGCATCAACTCTTGCCTTCTGCCAACATACCTTGCTGTAATGTTATGGACACCATGGTGAGTGGTAATCAGGCCATCTTTGTGTCGATTACGAACGGAGCATATGATTCTGATCTTGTGGCGGTCAATAAGCTGACCGGGAGCATGAACTGGCAGGATGACGGTTGCGACAAACCTGGGGACGCCACTCTATCCTCCCCCTGCTATTGGAACGCGGGTTTCCCAGAGCCAGCGATTACTGTTCTCTTGCCAAGTAACTGATCAATATGAACCTCTGGGCCCCCAGCTTTTCAAAAGTGGGGGGCAGAGGTGGAACCAGAACGAGGAAGAGGAAGGAGAAGGCAGTCGATGGTGTTTGCATGGAGAGGGAAATGGTAAATGACTTACGAAGTGAGCGGTTTTTGCCCTCAAAGGTTGACATTTGTCCTGAAGGTTGAGCAGTTCAGCCATTGATAGCGGATCAAGCCGCGCCACAAGCCAATATGTGTGAAGCGTTTTTGTAAATTCGAGCAGCAGGAACGTCGCATTTCACGCTTTTACCTGCACCAGCACTGTAAATTTGGGAACTGTTCAGGTCTGTCCCACTTTAGGTGAAGGATGAGCTTACTTTGAGAAAAGCCCAGACTCTTTGAGCGCAAAGAAACGGGCTTTTCTTTCTTTACACAAGAGCTTTCATCGAGAGTATGCCAGACTCATTAAACGGGAGGAATCTGCATAATTGTTGAACCGCAAAAAACTACTAATAGTTTTCCTAAACCGGATGAGGCATTGACACTCCCCCGGATAAATCGCGGGGGATTCTTCCTTCATCCAGGTGACTTGCTGTCCCCCATCACTGAAAGGCAGTAGCGGTCGTCCTGTCCAGAAGCGATTTATGCACTCAATGGTGCATCAGTTCCCATCTGCCCGACGGTACTGAGAGCCTTTTGCAAGATGTTGCAGGCGGCGTTGTGATCCCTGTCAAGCACAACGCCACATCCTGTACACACGTGGGTACGCACACTCAAGCTTTTCTTGACCAGCGTGCCACAGGCGCTACATTTCTGGCTGGTATAGTGTGGTAGCACTGCTATGACAGGAATGTGATGCATAGTTGCATAGTACTTGACCCATGCCAGGAATTGTCCCCATCCGGCATCATGAATACTCTTGGCAAGGTGCCTGTTTCGTACCATGTTGCGAATCTGCAAGTCTTCAAAGGCAATGAAATCGTGAGATGACACCAACGCGTTTGCCTGCTTTCTGGCAAAATCTTCGCGCTGCCTTTGGACCTTGAGATGGGCTTTCGCTACCGCTTGGCGGGCTTTTTTGCGGTTCTTGCTTTTCTTCTGTTTTCGTGAGAGGCGGCGTTGCAAGCGTTTGAGGCGTGTTTCAGCCTTGCGATAGTGACGGGGGTTCTCGACAGTATTGCCCTCGGAATCGGTGGAGAACGCTTTTAAGCCGACATCGATCCCAACCTGTTTGCCCGTGGGAACATGCTCCACTTTGCGCTGTGCCTGAACGCAAAATTGGGCATAATACCCATCTGCACGTCGGATGAGACGAACACGCATGATGGCAGGGATGGGGCGGGTCGCCAGATCACGACTGCCGATCAATCGTACTCTTCCAATGCCACAGCCATCGGTGAAGGTGATATGCTTGCCATCGGGGTCCAGCTTCCATCCAGTTGCTTTATACTCGACGCTTCGGTTATCGTGCTGAAACTTGGGATACCCTTTCTTCCCTGGTTTCTTCTGTTTGCAGTTGTCGTAGAAGCGTGCAATGGCGGACCATGCCCGATCAGCAGCCGCTTGACGAGCCTGGGAATTGAGGGAAAAAGCGAAGGGGAATTCTTTGGCAAGAACAGCGCAATAGCATTGCAGGTCATTCCTGGTGGCGTGCTCATCCATCCACAAACGCAAGCATTTGTTGCGAATGAATTGCACAATGCGAATAGCTTCCTCAATGGCGGCATATTGTTGTTTGGTGCCATCAATTTTGTATTCGTAGACCAGCATTGGGTCCCTTGCTCCTTTCCTTCCCGGTATGCTCTAATCATACATCAAAACTATGATGTATGCAAGAGGTGAAAGAGCGAGACGTACAAACATTTATCTGAATGAAAAACAACACCAAAAATTGTATGAGCAAGCTGAGAAAGAGGGTGTTCCGGTTGCAGAATTAGTACGACGTGCGATTGATGCTTTTCTCATGTGGTACGATCCAACGTATCATCCCATCCCCCCTACTCCCCAAACAAGGAAGAGCCATTCATCCCCTGGCTAAAGCACAGGGGCTTTCTGGCTCGTTTCCTGTAAATGGATGGTCGCTCAATTGTGCAAAATTGTGTGACTTTGCGTGCGTCGTTTTTGGCCTTTCCGGTTTTCCTTCGCGCAAAGAGAATGGATTGATATCTTCTCGCTTCCTGCGAGAGAAACGGAACAATTGAAAGGAGTTCTTGGGATGAACGAACCCATCACAAAAGGGGTCACGCCATGGGAGGAGACGCGTCGGGTGCTGGAAGCAGCCGAGCTGTTCTGGCTCTCAACAGTGCGGGCCGACGGTCGCCCTCACGTCACGCCGCTCGTGGCTGTGTGGCACGACGGGGCCATCCACTTTACCGCTACCGACACAGCACAGAAGACTGTCAACCTGCGTGGAAACCCGCACGTCATTCTGACGACTGGCTGCAACCAGAAAGAAGGACTCACCGTGGTGGTTGAGGGCGACGCCGTGCGGATCACCGACCAGGACGCGCTCGAACGCTTAGCCTCGGTGTGGGCGACCAAGTGGGATGGAGACTGGCCATACCAAGTACGCAACGGTTATTTTTACCTCTACGATGAAGACAAACAAAGAGTTCTCACAGATTCGAACCTCGTGTTCTCCGTCAAACCCACCAAGGTCTTCGCATTCGCCATAGGCCTTGGCCAAACCCGCCACCAGTTCTAACTGCTCGCGTCGCGTAGCCACGCACACGGGGGAGCTGGCGGGGTGGGGTGGTGTCCCCCAAGTTGCCAGAGCTGGCCGGGGTGATCGTCGAGGCCTCGGCCTGGTCACTGGTGGTTTTCATTTACCCTGATTCCCCCTTTAGTCAGAGCGGCGTGCCGTCCCCGGAGCGGGAGCAGGCCGAATTAGGGGGACGTTCCTGCTGCTCGAATTTACAAAAACGCTTCACACATATTGGCTTGTGGTGCGGCTTGATCCGCTATCAATGGCTGAACTGCTCAACCTTCAGGGCAAATGTCAACCTTTGAGGGCAAAAACCGCTCACTTCGTAAGTCATTTACCAGGAAAAGCGGTAAGACAGACTGCTTTCTGTCCAGGCAGAGAGTGCTATCGTAGCTCTCTACAGCCTGGTTCAGCAGGCTACTCCAAATTTCGCTTCCAACTTCGAGGCAAACCCCAAGCCAGAGGCACTAGCTTCTCTCCGACAGACTGCTAGAGCCAAGTGATACCAATATTATGAAGACCGATGTGTGAGTACAAGGTATCGTTCCTGTAATTCCATTGCCCTCTCTTCAACCTCTGAAAGAGGTAAGCGCTTACAGTATCTTAAAATGATGGCGAATATGCCTATACGTCATCCGTTCAGACGGCCAGCCGTCTGGGGAGAACTGCGGCTCCCGCTACTCCTCGCCCCACTTGCAAAGGGTCGGAGTTACTTTTGCGTAAGATGTTGTAGGATCCGTTGATATCGGCATGAATGAGGCGTCCATCCCTGGCACGATACCAACTGCGAGCCACACGCTTGCCTGAGAACACCGGCTTCTCAGCAGCGTTGGCCTCATAGGGTGGGATGGGGTCGCCGTCCAGAAAACTGGCCTTGCTGGTGTAGCTTTCTTCTTGAAGGATGACCCTGACCCCCACCAGATGCGCTTTGTAGGTCAACTGCTCAATGAAACGAGCATGGGGAAGCTGCACAAACTGCTGGTTGTTCCTGCATCCCATACTCACCTCTTGTTTCCACAAGGGATTCTTGCCAATCACCAGCGTTCCGATGCCTTCGCCCACCAGCAGATCAATGATGCGACGGCTGGCCGTGTGCAGATACGCATCCACACGGCGATTGCGCTTCGTCGTCACACGATCCAACTGGCGCGAGGTGTATCGGTTCTCATGCGCGAGGCGTTGCTGCTGCTTGGCGCGCTCTTTGTTGTAGGACTGATTCAGGCTTTTGAGGGGTTTGCCACTCACCAGACGAGGCACAAAGCCGGGCTTGTCGCTGGTGATGGCTGCGAGCACGTTGACGCCCACATCCACGGCTGCCCGAAGCTGTGGGTTGACCGCAGCCGGTTGGATCTCCTGCTCATAGACGACCTCCAGCATGTAGCCATCAGCGCGTGGAACGATGCGAACCTGCCGGATGGCTTCCCAGGTGATCTGAGTTGCTATCTCAATGGGAAGCCCTGATGGGACCAGCTTGCCCGTGCGCTTGAATACCCTCTTGCCCAGGGCTTTTTTCTCGTAGATGAGCAGGAAACGGCCCTTGGTCTTGTCTTGATAGCCAGGGACCTTGGGGCGTCCCGTGAAGGCGGAGGGATCTTCGCGATAGGCCTCCATCACGCGCAAAAAAGCTGACCCAGTTGTGGTGGAGCTGAATGAGGATGGCATTACTGACTTTGCGAGGGAGGGCACAATAGGCCTCATGCTGTTTCAAGCGATGGAAGATGGCAGCGTAGGGCAGGTAGGTTCCCTCGTGAATGAAGGCTTGCCGGACGTGGTAATTGGCCTGATTATAGAGGTTTTTGGAGGCAAAAGCTGCCCGATCAATGATGGCAAAGCGTGCATCCTGATGACGAATGAGATGTCGTTCGACCAACTGCATCTGGTGCCTTCTCCCTTTCCAACAACACGTCCTTCGTGTCGGTGAACCTCTCTCTTGGCGTTTCACACAAGAACATTCTTTCTAACGAAACTCTACCAGAGATATCTCCATTTGTCAATATCTAGCATGATTCCTTGGAAACGTTTATCACACTCATAGCCTAATATATCTCGGTAAAACATCATCGCCTCATCAGTAAAGACGATGGTTCCGTCTTCCTCAATATCTTCAATCCCATCCAGATACAGTCCTGCCTGATTGATTTTGAGCGCATGATGCATACTCACCTGATGAGGTAAGGCAACATCAATGCCCTGAGCATGGGCATATATCGGATACCCTCCAGGCAACCCGCATGGTCCCGGAGCATGCATCATCTCATGTGAGTCTCTGACGATGCCTTGAAAAACTGCCATCGCCGATGCCGCCGTCATCAGTAGCCCTGTATCCCCACCTGTACGCTGGAATGTCGTTGGCAATGCCTCAAACACACGATGCGCATCAACTTGAGGGGTAATGTCCTCTCCATTTGCCAGAAATGTGGAGTGAAAAGGCAGTCCCTCAATTTGGCACGAGACATTCGATAGCTCACAGCACGCGCCATAACCAGGCGCACATCAACCTGCTCAAAGGGCTTATCTTATAAACAAACCAGCAAAACGAGTAGAAAAGATGCAAGGGAAAGCCCTTCTGCAAAGACAATGATTAGATCTGGTATGTATCTCCTTAACACCTTCGTCAGATCTGGCTCCGGCAGACGTTTGGCTCGTTGGAGCATCACATTAAAACATAATACTCAACGCCGCGTACATCTCGCGCAAGAAGCGGCTGGGAACCGTGGCGAGCAGGCGCGTTGAGCCGAAGCCGTGCTGCTGGGCGAGCTTTTCCCAAGTGGGATAGGAGAGCGGATAGGGTACCCAGGGATTGCCATGGTCAGCGTTATATTCGATGAGCAGCAGGCTCCCTCCAGGGCGTAGATAGGAGCGTAACTGGTCCAGCACCGCCCCCTTGTGGCGTACAAAATGCAGCGAGTTGGCTAGCAGTATCCCATCAAGTGGCGGCAGATTGAGCAGGCGCGTAAAATCAGCGACGATGTATTCAACGGCCACAGCGGGAAAACGCGCCCGCATGGCCCTGGCTTGCTCCTGAAGGGCGCGTTTATCCTGATCGACAGAATAGATGTGCGCGCCTGAGCCGAGCAGGTTAGCGAGCGCCAGCGTAAAAGCTCCTCCCCCCGATCCCAGGTCGGCCCAGGTTCCGCCAGGGGCGCTAATCCCCTGGTGAATAAGTTGCACGTGATCCTGATGCTGCATGGTCTCCTCCTCTAGAGAAACTGTACCACATCTGCCGCCCACCTCGCGTCCTGGCCATTGTGGCTTCTGGGGCGGGATGCCTTTTCCTCAGCTCAGGTATAACCCCGGGAGCTAGCCAGACGCTGCTCCGGGGTATGCCTGAATTGTGCTAGCTTGCGATCTTGTCGAGTTCTTGCTTGTGCTCATCCTGGCTGGCGGGTATTGCTGCCGGGTTTTTTATGAGTAGAGCTGCGAGAAGACCCGTGAGCAATGCCAGTCCCAGGGTAAGGTAGAGAGCTGCCTGATCGCCCGTTGTCGTGGCAATTTTCTCATTGCCGCCAACCGCGAGGGCCACTGAGATAGCAACCATACTGGCCAGGCTGGCACCGAGCGCCCCCCCAAGCTGTTGTGAGGTGTTAATTAGTCCGGCAGCCAGACCCTGAAATGTTGCCTCCATCTGTGATGTCGCTGCAATGGTTGTGGTAACTACTGTGCAAACAATCCCAATGCCAGAGATGAGGTAGCCCACAATGACCCATGTTGCCCCACTAGAGGCAGTGATGCGCGTGAGCAGGAGGCAACTCAGAGCAATCAGGATTGGACCCAGCAGCGCGGCTTTGCGCAGCCCGGCGCGCTTGATTGCCCAGCCCGCAAGTTGACCGCCAATGATTCCACCCGCACCA
Organism: Ktedonobacter racemifer DSM 44963; assembly: GCF_000178855.1. GTDB lineage: Bacteria > Chloroflexota > Ktedonobacteria > Ktedonobacterales > Ktedonobacteraceae > Ktedonobacter > Ktedonobacter racemifer. Next base: position 2,387,194 of record NZ_ADVG01000003.1, read on the forward strand.
GCAGGCAGAAAGGCCAGTCCGATGGCAATAGGAGTGAAGCCCAGCACGTTGTGCAGATACAGAGGCAGAACAAACGCAAGCAGGCTCGCAATACTTGAGGTCAGCAACGCGGCCAGGTTTGCGCCAGAGATATTGCGCAGGCGGAACACGCTCAATGGCACAAGGGGATGCTGGCTCCGCTGCTCAACGACGATGAAGAGCACAACCAGGATCACTGCCAGCAATCCAACAAGCAAGGTCTGGGCCAGCCCGGAGGTAGGCGTTGCCAATCGGGAGAGCGCCAGCACAAGCGAGGCCATCGCGCCTGTTCCCAGGACTGCCCCAGCCAGGTCAAGCGGTTCACGCCTCTTGTTCCCTGTGGAGTTTGGGAGCAGCGAGATAGCAATCAGGAAGGCCAGCAGGCCAACGGGCACATTCACAAAGAAGACCCAGCGCCAGTTGAGCAAGCTGGTCAACATTCCACCCAGGATTCCGCCGAGGCTAAAGCCAATGCCGGCAACCGAGCCGAAGATGCCTAGCGCCAAGTTGCGTTCCCGCTCTTCAGGAAAAGTCGTGGTGAGCAGGGCCAGCGCGGCGGGCGAAACAATCGCAGCTCCTAATCCCTGGATCGCTCTGGCTATCATGACAATGAGAGGGGAAGTAGCCAGCCCCCTGCCAACGAGCCAAGAGAGAACAGGAGCAGCCCAAACTGAAACATCGACTTGCGGTTAAAGATGTCCGCAGCCCGGCCACAGAGCAGCAGAAAACCACCAAAGAGCAGGGCATACGCGCTTACCACCCATTGCAGATCAGACCCGGCCAGGTGGAAGGCCTGCTGGTATTGTCAACTTATTTATAGGAACGCGGATTACTGCTGAGTTATAAAGAGGAGAGATACTAAAGACAGTGAAGAGGAGAGATACTAAAGACAGTGAAATACTGGGGAGGGTTGGCTGTTATGCGATGAGTTTTCCTGCGGCTATCTCGTTCCACTCCAAGAACCTGCCCTGTAAAATAGCACGATATTCTCTAGAGCTCAAGCGGTGCCTGCGCGGCTGGAAATGCCCAGCGATGGGCCCGAAGGCTGAGAGAAAGTGTTGGGCTTGCTTGGCTGATTTGAAGCGCCGCATTTTCTTCTCTCGTAGCCGCGTGGGTTGGTGGGAATGTTCCGCTCGATTGTTCAATCCTTTGTGCTGCCGATGCTCCACGCCGGGCAGGAGATCGCGTTTCGCTGCACCATAGCTCTTCAATTTATCGGTGATGATCACTCGGGGGACATAGTGCAACCTTTTGAGGAGCTTGCGGAAGAATCTTTTGGCCGCGTTCTTGTTGCGTCGGTTCTGTACCAGGATATCGAGGATGTTGCCGTACTGATCAACAGCTCTCCACAAATAGTGGGTTTTGCCGTTGATTTTCAGATACACCTCGTCCATATACCATTTGTCTCCCGTTTTCGGACGGAGACGGCGCAACTCGTTGGCATACAGGTGTCCAAATCGGAGGCACCACTGACGCACGGTTTCATACGTCACCACGATTCCGCGCTGTGCCAGAAGCTCTTCGACATCGCGAAAGCTGAGCGAGAAGCGGAAATACAGCCACACTGCGTGGCTAATAATTTCAGGTGGGAAGCGAAAGCCTTTATAGTTCGGAGCAGTGGAATTTGTTTTCATGAAGCTATTCTAGCACATTGTTCAGCTACGTTCCCAAGTTGACAATACCCCTGGAGGTCCTCCAGCCAGAGGGTGAAAACGGCTTCGGGAGAAGGAGCGGGGAACGAGGGTCTGAGCATGTTTTTTCACCTGTTTCTGTTTTTTCGCCTGTTTTTTACCGGTGTTAGCAGTATAGCACACCGAGGCCTCTGAGCGAAAAAGATGGGCTTTTTCAAGATAAAACAGGCGAAAATACAGATTCTCGCCTGTTTTTTTCGTGAATCCTGCGGAATGACCCCTGGATCAGCATGTGGAAGATGTGGTACAATCAGCTCACCCGTTTCGGTGACAACAGGCAGCAGATGGAAGAGAAGAAAAAGAGAGGAGATGAGCACCTGAGCCATGCCGACCCGTGAGTTATTATCTCCCGCACAACGAACCCATATGCTGCGTCTCCCTGACGAGCTGAGTGATCAATTGCTGGCCCGCTATTACACGCTCTCCGATGAGGATCTGGCCCTGATCAAGCAGCGGCGGCGCACGCAGAATAAATTAGGCTTCACGGTGCAACTCGCCTATCTCCGTTTCCCTGGGCGGACCTGGTCTCCCAGCGAAGACCTCCCTTCGCGCTTGCTCGCCTATCTGGCCGATCAACTGCGCGTCAATCCGCTCAGCCTCATGCAGTATGCGCAAGGCCGGGAAGCCACGCGCTTCGAGCATCTGGCGGAATTGCAACTGGTCTATGGGTTCCGCTCATTTTCGGCGAGCGCGTATCGGGAACTCTCCACCTGGTTGCTGCCGCTTGCTCTCACCACCGATAACGGCATCGCCTTGATTGAAGCACTCCTGTCAGAAATGCGTGCGCGCCAGATTCTCAGTCCGGGCATCACGACCCTGGAACGGCTCGCCTGGGAGGTCCGTCGTCGAGCGCAACACCAAGTCTACCGCATCTTGACCGAAGATCTCACCGACGTCCAGCGGACCCAACTCCAGGCCCTGGTGACGGTGATGACACCGGCCCGACAAACCCTGCTGACCTGGTTGCGCCAACCTCCGGGACATGCCTCTCCTGCCAGCTTTCGCAAGATCGTGGAACGCTTTTGTTGGATTCGGGATCTCGATCTCGATCCGGGGGTACTCACCCGCATCCATCACAATCGTTTGCAACAACTGCGGCGCGAGGGCGAGCGCATGACCGCGCAGCGCCTCAATCAGTTTGACGCCACGCGCCGTGACGCGACCCTGGTTGCCTTTCTCTTGGCCACGGAAGAAGAGCTTGTGGACCAGGCCCTCGATATGCACGAGAAGCTCTTGGGATTGCACGCGAAAAAAGGCGAGCGCAAACACGAGAACCACCTCAAACAGAGCCGAAAAGCGCTTCATGAGAAAGTCCGGCTCTATGCCCGCGTGGGCAAGGCGCTGATCTCGGCAAAGGAGACGACGGAGGACGCCTACGCCGCGATTGAGTCGGTCCTGTCCTGGGAGCGGTTCGTGAGTACCGTTGACGAAGCGGAACAACTGATGACGACCACCGAGGTGGATACCATTGAGCAACTGGTGGGCCGTTATGACCAATTTCGCAAATACACCAAAGAACTGGTGGCCACCTTCACCTTTCAGAGTACCAAAGCGAACGAGCCGCTCTTGCAGGCCCTCGATGTCTTGAAGGAGCTGAACACCACGGGGCAGCGCACGGTTCCCAAGCAGGTCCCAACCGCGTTTGTCAGTGGCAAGTGGGAGCCGCATGTGCTCAAGGATGAGACGATCGATCGGCATGCCTACGAACTGTGCGCCCTCTCTGAACTGCGCAATGGACTGCGTTCGGGCGATATCTGGATCACGCGCAGCCGGCAGTACAAAGCCCTGGAAGACTATCTGCTTCCCGATGCCGAGTGGCAGCGATACCAACAGGAAGGAACCACCGAGATCACCATTGAGCGTGATTGGCCCACCTATCTCGCAGAACGCCAAGAAGAACTCAAGACGCAGTTGCACACGGTGGAACAGCTGGTAACCACCGGCGCGTTGCCCGATGTCCGCCTGGCCAAGGACAGACTGGTCATCACACCTCTGCCCAAAGCTGTGCCCGATGAAGTAGAAGGACTGGCGCGGCAGGCGTACGATCTGCTCCCGCGGGTTAAACTGCCCGATCTCCTGCTGGAAGTGGATGCCTGGGCACCGTTCTTGCGCCATTTTACGCATTTGCAAACCGGCGAGCCAGCCAAAGACCAGACCGCACTGCTCGCGGCGCTCCTGGGCGAAGCGCTCAACCTGGGACCAGCGAAGATGGCCGAGGCGTGCGTGGGGATGACGTTTGCTCGGATCAGCTGGGTTGAGGACTGGTGCATGCGTGATGAGACCTACACCAAGGCATTAGCGGAAGTGGTGAACTTTCAGCACCAGCATCCATTCGCGGCGTATTGGGGCGATGGCACCACGTCTTCCTCCGATGGGCAACGCTTTAAAGTAAGCGGCAGGCGCACCCCTGGTGCCACCGTGAACCTGCGCTATGGAACCGAGCCGGGGGTGAGTTTTTACACCCATCTGTCCGATCAATACGGCCCCTATCGCGTCAAAGTCATTAGTGCCACCGCTCGTGACGCGCCTCATATGGTGGATGGACTCCTGTATCACGAAACCGACCTGGCCATCCGCGAGCACTATTCAGATACCTGGGGGTATACGGACCAGGTTTTTGGAATCATGCGCCTCCTGGGCTTCGAGTTTGCGCCACGCATTCAGGATCTGGGTGGAAAACTGATCTTCACCTTTGACAAACCGGAATGTTATCCAACCCTGCAGCCATTGCTAGAGAACTGGTCAAGAAATGAAGCGCCTGGGCTTTGAGCCTATGAAGAAGCAGTCATTGCTTTTCACCCAGCCACACGCTTCGAGTTCACTCTGCTTGACTGCATCGCTTCTCCTTGAGAAGAAAAGTGATTCAAGCAAAAGGCTGCTCCGATTTTCTGCACAATCGAAGCAGCCGCACAAGCAGAGACCTTCCTTTCCTCACCCAACGTAGCCCATCATCGGTCAGGTTTCTTCTCTTCGCCGAGGAAGCAGACCGCGCTCGATCGCCACCATGACCGCCGCTGCGCGCGAGTCCACATTCAGTTTGGCATAGAGACTGTTCAGATAGGACTCGACCGTGCGGCGGGTAATCCCCAGGCGCGCACCGATCTCCTTGTTGCGTTCTCCCGCCGCGAGCGCGCTCAGCACCTCCTGCTCGCGCTCCGTCAGTTGGACCTCGTGGATGCTACCTGCTGGGAGGAGCGCTGATGCGCTCCGACGCGCCGCATAGTCCAGGACACGTCTGATCGTCTCTGGCTGCACCAGCATCTCGCCACGAGCAGCGCGCTCAATCGCTTGCAAGACCACCTCAACATCGCTTTCTTTCAGCAAATAGCCACGAGCGCCTGCTTGTAGGCTACGGAGCATCAGTTCGTCTTCATCGTAGGTGGTCAGCACGATGATGGCGATGTGCGGAAACTGCGCACGAATCTGCTCGATCGCCTCCAATCCATCCATCGCGGGCATGCGCACATCCATCACCACCACATCGGGCACCAGCTCGCTGACCAGGTGGATCGCAGCGACTCCGTCAACGGCCTCCCCGACCAGTTCGATCCTTTCCTCCATCCCAAGCATCATACGCAGGCCCGTGCGGACCACCGGGTGATCGTCGGCGATGACGACCCGAATCTTCTCAGTCATACGTCTGCTCCTCTCCGCCCAAAGCAGGGGAGCCCTCCCGCTCACGCAGGAGAGCTGGATGGTCTGATGGGGCGAGAGGGACACGGAACCGGAGGGTAGTTCCTGCTCCCTTCGCACTGCTGAGCGACAAGCTTCCCCCGACCAGCTGCGCGCGCTCTTGCAAGCCCAGCAACCCATAATGACCGGTGTGGAGTTCCGAGCTTGCAGGATCAAAGCCCTGGCCATCATCCTGCACCGTGATCGAGAGCCACTTTTCCATGACCCTCGCTTCGACGCTCACGTGCCGGGCCCTGGCATGACGTGCGACGTTGCTTAACGCTTCTCCCATGACGCGCAGGACATGCTCGCAGTGCTGCGGAGGGGTGTGTCCCAGATCATCGAGCTCGGTGTGGCACTCGATCCCAGTCAGCTGGGAAAAATGCGCGATCTCTTCCTGAACGGAGGCGACGAACTGCTCAATGCGAGGGGTCTTCGCGCGCAGATCACGAATGGCGTGACGCGCCTCCACCAGGGCGGTGCCCGCGCTGGAGAGCGTCTGGCTAAGCGCTTGCTGCGCCTGGCGATAGTGCTGCCGGTCCATCTGAGCAGACATGACTTTCAATTGCATGATGATCCCGGCCATGCCCTGCAACAGGGTATCATGCAGCTCACGCGCCATGCGCTGGCGTTCGGCGAGCAGGGTCAGCGTTTCAATTTGCCTGGACGAGGCAGCAAGCTCGCGATGAGCTGCCTGTAACTCGCGATGCGCCCGTTCGAGTTGCGTTTGTGAGTGAGATTGTTGCCAATACAAAACCAGGTAACCGAGCACGAAAAAGACGATCGTCATCCCATCAGAGAGGCTCCAGACATTGAACCAGAGCGCCGCCGCCGCCAGGTTATTCCCGAAGGAAACGTCTAAAGGGATGCGCGCGTGCGCAGCCACCAGATCCTTCCCAGAGGAACCGCCTAAAGGGATGCCCACGCTCAGCGCGACCGCAAAGAGCAGGAGAGAGCCCGTGGCAATCAGGAGCATAGGGCCAACGCGTTTGGACATAGCTAAGGCACACAGTGTCAGTGCCAGGTAGAAATTCAGCGCGAGGTTGGGCTGTCCTGCCACCAGAGACATGGCGAACACCAGCAGCCCCTGCACCAGGAAATACAGCCAGAAGAACCGGGGCTGTACCCGGTCAGAAAGTCCTCTCCAGAGCAAGAAGCTATACAGTGCCATCAGCAGGAGAGAGAGCAGGGTGAGCGGGAGGGGCGGGGGGGGCTTCACGGCAACCTGCTCCGAGCCAGAAACAGCATTCTGTATATCTCTCCCAACAAGCCACGCGGCAACCGTCATGCCTATCCAGAGCAGGAGAAACCAGCGCAGCGGCGACTGGATAAGAGATTTCTTCTTCATAACAACGGAGCCTCCTTCCTTGATGAGCGATGCTTTTCCGTTTCCGCATTAGTATACCATCGCTTCCCTCTTCTGCCCACGTCAAAATTACTCCCGTAATGTACTCCCGTAATGTATCCCCGCCTCTGCAGACATTTCTATCAAAGGAGATTCCACGATGACAAACAGCAGAACAGGCTGCTAGAGTAATAAGTGGAATGGACCGCTCGTCTGCAGGGAGCAGGTATCCATCCCTTGCTGTTGCCCGGTGTGATGATCTCCTTTTCTCACAGAGAGGAACGCCAGGCAACAAACGTGAAAGGAGAACCAAACTATGGCTGAGGCATCCACAACACATCCTCAGGCGGAACCTGAACATCCGAGAGAACAACAAGAACCGAAGCGCTTTTCCGTGCACGGGCCTCGCCTCGCGCTCTTCGGCATTCTCGTCCTCGCTGTCCTCATGGACTTCTACCGGCTGGGCCAGGATGGCTTCGGTTCGTATTATCCGCCTGCTGTGCGCAGTATGGTGGACAACTGGCATAATTTCTTTTTTGCCGCCTACGATCCCGGCGGCTTCACTTCGCTGGATAAGCCCCCGGTGGGTTTCTGGTTCCAGGTGCTGAGTGCCAAAATATTCGGCTTGAATACGGTCAGCGTGCTGCTGCCCCAGGCACTGGCTGGAGTGCTGTCCGTGTTCCTGCTCTATTATCTGGTGCGGCGCCACTTCGGTGTGGTGGCTGGCTTGATTGCAGCGCTTGCTCTGGCCATCAGCCCGATCAGCGTGGTGACCAATCGCAATGCTACCATCGATAGCACACTGACCCTGTGCCTGCTCCTCGGGGCGTGGGCAGTGATGCGGGCAGCGGAGACCGGACGTTTGCGTTGGCTGCTGCTCACTGCGGTGATTGTTGGCATCGGTTTTAATATCAAGATGCTGGAAGCCTACCTGGTGGTGCCTGCCTTCGGCTTGCTCTACCTGTTGGCCGCTCCCACCAGCATCAGAAAACGAGTGCTCCACCTGGCCCTTGCCCTGCTCGTGCTCCTGGTCGTCTCGTGCTCCTGGGTGCTGGCGGTGGACCTGACCCCGGCGTCGCAGCGGCCCTATGTGGGCAATACTCAGGACGATTCGGAGCTCAGTCTGGCCCTGGGCTACAATGGCATCGGGCGTCTGCTAGGGCTAGGGAGGGGGAAGCTTATTCAAGGAAACGGAGGGTCGGCACAACCATCTAACGGAAGCTCTACACCTCCGGCTAAATCTGCGGGGGGCCCAGGAGCTACGGGGGGGCCGAGGGCTCCTGGTCCACTGCGTCTCTTCGCGCAGCAGCCACTGGCAGGACAGACCGGCTGGCAGTTGCCGCTGGCGATTCTGGGGCTGGTCGCGCTCGCCTGGCAGGGACGTCCTCGCCCGCGAGAAGATCGCCACGTGCACTCGCTGCTGCTCTGGGGGATGTGGCTGCTCACCATGGGCATCTTCTTCAGCGTCGCAGGCTTCATTCACGAGTACTACCTGACGGTGATGGCCCCGGCCATCGCTGCTCTCTGCGGGATCGGCCTGGTCGTGATGTGGCGGGACTATCGCGGTGGAGGCTGGCGCGGCTGGCTCTTGCCGGCTGCCCTGCTGCTCACCGCGGCTGAGCAAATCGTGCTGCTCGCCAGTTATCCCACGTGGGGGAAGTTTCTGATCCCCTTGCTCACCATTCCGTGTCTGCTGGCCGCAGGCATGCTCATCAGCGCCCGCATCGCTTCGCTTCGGACGGGTAAAGCGAAAGCGGTCCGCTTGCTCCTGCCTGCTCTGGTCGTCGGGCTGATCGCCCTGGTGTTTGCCCCCATAGTGTGGGCAGCTCTCCCCATCCTCCAGGGGACCGAATCGGATCTCCCCCTGGCCGGTCCGGCGCGGGGGGGTAATGGTGCCGGCCTCGCTGTCCAGGGCGCTGGTGGGACGACCACCGGTGAGCAGGCATTCCAGAATGGCGGTCTCGTCGTGAGCCCTGGCGGGCAGGCCACCGCTGATCCGGCGCTGGTCCGCTACCTGGAGGAGCATCAGGGCCACGCACATGTGCTGGTCGCCACCGATGTGAATGCTGATGCCCTCATTCTCGCTACAAACAGGCCGGTGATGCCACTGAGCGGTTTTTCAAGCTATCCGCTGACGGCCAGCGAAGCGGCATCCCTGGTCGCCAGTGGGACGGTGCGCTTCTTCCTGCTGACAAGCGGGGGAGGGGGCCCACATGAAGGCGGACCCAGCTCCGTGACGTCCTGGGTGGCGCAGCACTGCGCGATCGTGTCGCCGAGCTTGTGGCAATCCCCCCTGCCCAGCCCTCCTGCTGCCGTGAGTGCTCAACTGGGCACCACCATCCTGTACGATTGCGCTACACTGCGTCGCTGATCCACGAGCGCCCGTGTTCTGCGTGCCGACATCCGCACCAGGACACGGCTCCCGACCTGTTTTGCTGAAGGGACTTGCACCGATGATGAACAGACGACCACTAGGAGCTGACACCGAGCCAATGGACCAGCGCGTCCCATTTCGTCATCCAGAAGCGGACCTCCTCCAGCTCTATGGCAGCCACTCGCTGGCCTTCTTTGGTATGGCACCAGAAAATGAGCAGTTCCTGGCACCAGGGAATCAGGGCTTGATCACCTATCGCGTGGTCAATCGCGTGGCGGTGGCCCTCGGAGACCCCTTGTGCGCGCCGGAGGCAGTCAAAGCAGTCACGCGCAGCTTTCTCGCCTTTTGCCGCGTGCATCGCTGGACCGTAGCGTTCTATCAGACAGGTCCCGACTTTCTGGCGATCTATCGGGCCCTCCATCTGCATGCGTTCAAGATGGGGGAAGAGGCGATGCTCTTTCCCCAGACCTTCAGTTTGCAAGGCCCAGCTCTGGCCAAAGTCCGCACCCGGTGTCGGCACGCGCAGCGGGAAGGAGTGCAGATCCAGTGGTACGAGGGCGTTTTACCAGCCGCAGTGATGCAGCAGCTTGTCTCCATTTCCGACGCCTGGCTCGAAAGCAAAGGAGGCCAACAGGCAGAGGAGACGGGCTTTAGCACGGGGAAATGCTCTGAGATACAGACGAACGCTCGACGAGCTGACCGGCTTACCGGCCTGCTTGTCCCATCGCATGGTGCGTTACCTGCGCTGCCACTCGTGACCGGCGTCGCCCTGACCCGCTCTGGTCAGGCGTGCGCTTTTGTCACCTTTACTCCCATCTACGGCGTGGCAGAGGGCTCGGAAGGCACCGGTCAACGCTGGGGCTGGGCGCTCGATCTGATGCGCCGCACGGTGGATGCCCCTTCTGGCGCGATGGATCTGTTACTGGGACAGGCTCTCGAACGCTTCCGGGCACGGGGAGCACACAGGGCCAGCCTGGCCCTGGTCGCACTGGCTGATACCAGGCAGGAAATGGCCCAACCCTGGCGGTACCTCGTCGATCTTGCCGCCCGCCGCATGGCCCTATTCGAGCAGCGCCAGACGCTCTTGCGCTTCAAACAGAAATTTGCTCCCTGCTGGGAGAGCCGCTACCTGGTCGTCGATTCCAGGCTCGCCCTCCCAAAAGTTGCTCTGGCAGTGTTGCGCCTGCGCCATTACTCGGGAGGCGGCTTCATGAGACTGCTGACGAGATAAGCCATATGGATGAAATCGATCAGAGGAGGAACCATTCGTTTTCCCAGCAAGTACCACCCCAGTCCGAAGCAAAGCGGGCGAAGAGTGCGGGTAGCACAGGCTTCCAGTTTCTTCGCTACTGCCTGGTGGGCGGAATCAACACAATCATCGATGTGTCGGTCCTCAATGCCCTGCTCTGGCGCGATCCTTCGCACAATGTCCAACTTCTGGTGGCCTATAACTCCGTGGCGTATGCCAGCGGCGCGGTGAGTAGTTTTTTCTTGAACAAATACTGGACGTTTCGGCGCAAGCAGCAGCCAACACGCCAGGAGGTAGGGCGCTTTCTCATCAGCGTGGCTCTCGAAATTCTTTCGAACAATGCTCTCCTGTGGCTCGCAGGGATGGCTCTGTCTCCCTTCATGGCCAATGTGGCCGTGTGGGGCAATACCTCAAAACTGCTGGCAGTGGCCGCGAATGCGGTGCTCTCGTACCTCCTCATGCGCTTCTGGATCTTTGCCAGTGGAACGCAGGACCGCGCGATCCCGAAAGGCGCTTCTCCCCCGACAGCCGCCGGAAAGGAGAACATAAAGGAAATTCCTTCTCAGTTTCCTTAGCGTTATGTTTCGTTCCATTCATACAGAAAGCGGCCTGAACGCACTCGACATTCACGCCTCCGCCTCTCATGAAAGCAAGGAGAAGATGCATGCAACCTTTCGATTGGCAGCCTCCAGTAGCACTTTCCGAGCGAGAAGAACACATTGTCCAACGGATACGAAGAGCCAGGTTATTTGTGTTCCTCCGCCACCATCGGCACGAATTGTTCGATAGAACATTCCAACAGGAACTGGCGAATCTCTACCGGTCCAGCAAGCGTGGGCATCCACCCATCGCCCCCGCACAAGTCGCCCTGGCGATCATTCTGCAAGCGTACACAGGGGTGTCCGATGACGAGGTGATCGAAGCGACACTCATGGATCGGCGCTGGCAGTTAGTGCTGGACTGTTTAGACACTGATCAGGCACCCTTTAGCAAGGGCACATTCGTTGCTTTTCGCAAGCGCCTCATCGACGCGCAAATGGATCGACGGCTCATTGAACGGACGATTGAGTTGGCCAGCCAAAATCAGGAGGTTGTATCGCGAGCTTTACGTGCGGCACTGGATAGCAGTCCGCTGTGGGGAGCGGGTCGAGTCGAAGATACGTACAATCTCATTGGGCACGCGCTGAAAAAGATGATGCGCGTGGTGGCCGAGCAGCAGGGAAGAGATTTAGTCGAAGTGGGGCAAGAGGCCGGAGCAGAGGTGGTCTGTGGGGCCAGTCTGAAGGCGACACTCGATCGGGATTGGGATCGACCAGGGCAGCGAGAAGAAGCGCTGAGCCTGGTCTTGCAGGTCTTGCAGACAGTAGAAACATGGGTGCAGACGTTACAACAGGATGAGGCGGAACTGGCCAAACCGCCTCTGGAAATCGCTTGCCAGGTGAAAGAGCAAAATGTGCAGGTCGATGAGCATGGGAAAGCCCATCTGATCAAAGGCGTGGCCAAAGATCGACGCATCAGCATTGAAGATGCCGAAATGCGTCATGGTCGCAAAAGTCGCAGCGTGCGTGTGGATGGATACAAGCGGCACGTGCTCCACGATTTGGACACTGGTCTTATCCGCGTGGTCGGAATTACTCCTGCCAATGTCCCCGAAGCCAGCGTGACCAGAGAAATCAGTGCAGACCTGGAGCAGCAGGGAGTCTATTTAAAGGAAATCCATATCGATCGGGCCTACTTGAGTAGCCATCTCGTGCATGAGCGGAGCGATGGATTGGAGATCTATTGCAAAGCCTGGCCAGTTCGCGAGGGGAAACGCTTTTCCAAGAAGCTATAGAATTTGTCAACCCTCCGGCAAGTCACCCGAAGGTCAAGCTGAGCGCGGTGGCACACCATGCCCCCCTGAAGCCGCCTTGTGCAAAGCGGCTAGCCTGAGCGTGACCCCGGATCTGGGTGGGCGCTAGCTGCTAGCGCCCACCCAGACTTTGCTGGGATCGTAGTCCTCTCCGGTTTTCATCAGGTGAGTTGTCACCGCCACCATTTTGCGCATGACAGCCATCACCGCAGACATTTTCTTGAGTCCTCGCTCCACCAGATGATGATAATAGGCTCCAAAGGCAGAGCCTTCCAGGTGAATGCTGCGTATGGCGGCCAGGTAGAGGATCTGGCGCAATAAACCACTGCCTCGCTTGGAGAGCTTGGCTTTGCCCTTCCATTTGCCGCTCTCTTTGATTTCGATATCCATGCCAGCGTAGGCTACCGCCTGGTCCGTGCGAGTAAAGCGATTCACCTCCCCCAGTTCAGCCCGCAACACTGCCACTGTTTTCGGTCCCAACTCTGGCATCTGCCGTAAGCCCTTGGTTCCTGGGTCCGTCGTGATCAGCTGCTCCAACTCCTCTTCCAGCCGCGTAAGATTGGCCTGGGTATGCTCAAGTTGATCGCAGAGGATACGCAAACTGCTCGTCCGTCCGCTCACGACACGTCCGCTGCCGATGGACGCCTGGGCCACCGCCACCAATTTCTTGGCGGTGGGGCGACCGAAATGGGCCGCAGGAACGACTCGCAGCACCTGGTACACCGCCTCCACCCCAGCCTCTGCAACCGCCTGAGCATGCGGATACGTTTTGAGCACGGCCAGGGCACCTTGCCCACAGGGATCAGCAAAGATCTGGCTGAACTCGGGAAAAAGCACGACCACCAGAGCCTGGATCTGGTTCTGATAGCGGGCTGCCTCTTCGCGAGAGACTGGGTTAAACTAAGCAAGTTTGTTACCTCCCTTGCTCGTCTTCAAAGTCGGACGTGACACTTTCGCGTCATCCGGCTCCTCAATAGCTTGGCTCTTGTCATGAGTACCTCTAACAGTTGAGGAGCCATCCTCTGCCGTTTTTCGATCGTGGCAATGTCGATGGAGGACTTGCCAGTTGACATAGGCATCTTTCCCTCCGAGTGAGCGGGGAATGATGTGGTCGAGTTCCAACAGGTCTCCATCTTTAAAGTGCAGTTTGCACCACGGGCATTTCCCTTGTTGCCTTTTGAGAAGTTGTGCTTCTCTGTCGGTCAGGTCAGGGTGTTTGCCCATGCGTGCCCCCCAATAGACCCAATCGCCATCGAAAGGATTTTTGTCTTCGCGGATTTTGACATGCCGATGGATATGGAATTGTTGGTGTTTCAACAATCGTGTCCCATCGAGTGTGGCAAAATCCCATTTAACGTCTTTCTTTCCAATCCGCTCATGAGTATGCCAATATTTGTTGGTAACCCAATCCACGGATTTGTTAGTATGGCGACGTTTCGCCCAACTCATGAGCTTTATCCAGGTCAGATGATCAGCTTTAGAAAACGTCTCACTGGCCATGCATCTGGCATAGTAATTGCACCAGCCTCGAATCATTGGATTGAGTTGTCCAATCACACTTCTCTGGTCCTGGGCTTTGCGTTGTTTAATCGCTTGTCCCATTGCCTTGAGATGTCGGGATATTGCTTCTTTGCTTGGCGTGATATGTGTTTTGAAGCCGAGTGGAAACGAGTTTGGGCTTCCCATCTTTCCCGTGTGTGTCTTCCCGACACGATATTGTTGGATGTGAAAGCCCAGGAAGTCGAAGCCTACATTCCCTTCATACCTTTCCAGTGTGTGAGTAATGCGCGTTTTGCTCGGTTTCAGTTCCAGGCCCATGTTTGCTAACCATTCATTCACGATCTGCTTCACCTGCTCAATAACCGCCAATTCTTGATGCAGCACCACAAAGTCATCAGCGTAACGTACGACAAAGGGCTTCCAGTTGTCGATGACTTTCCCGTTCAGTCTTTTTGACTTGGGAAAGTGCGAGCGTATGGCTGTTTCTAAGCCATGCAGCGCAATATTGGCGAGTAATGGCGAAGCGACTCCTCCTTGGGGAGTTCCTTCTTCGGACGGGAATAGGGTTTCCCCATCCATAATCCCTGCTTTAAGCCATGCCTTGATGACACGCTCTATTGCCGGGATGGTGGCGAGTTTGGTAAGCAGCGCTTGCTGATCAATTCGGTCGAAACATTTCGCGATATCCGCATCGAGCACGTACCGCGGCTTCTTGCTGATGACGCTGTATATTTCTTCAATCGCATCATGGCCTGAACGTCCTGGTCGAAAGCCATAACTGTTCGGCTCGAATTTGGCCTCCCATTCTGGCTCTAAAGCAAGCTTGATAAGAGCTTGAAGGCTGCGGTCTTGCAGGACAGGAATGCCCAACCCGCGCTTTTCGGTGGTGCCTGGTTTCGGTATCCAGACACGTCGCACAGGCTGGGCTTTGAGGTCTAGGTCCAATCGCAGGACAAGGGCCATCCGCTCGCTCGGTCTGAGGCGTTTGATCCCATCGATCCCGGCGGTGTTCTTCCCTCGGTTGTCCTGGGTAACTCTCCGTACTGCGAGACATTTCGCTGACCAGGATTTGAGTAAGAGTCTTTGGAGTGAGTGAACCGCCTTCGTCTCGCCACGAAGCGAGGCTTGATAGATACGCTTTTGGAGCTTGTACACTTGCCGTTCGATGGTTTCCCAGGGCAAGTGCTCCCATCTATACATGAAAGTGTTCATAGCGTGTGTACTCCTACTTAAGTCTCTATCATCCAGACTATCGTGTCTGCGTCGGCGTATCCTGGGTTTACTTCTTCACCCAGGCATTAGCTTCTCAGACAATCCTCCCATCATTGAGCTTGCGGTTGACACCTGCTCCACGTATCGACCTTCCGTGAAGAACCACAATGATGGTTATCCCGTTCCTGATATTCGTTTTCTGTAGCGTTAGGAAGGGCACTCTCCACCGGGTTTCTCAGGGGTGAACCCTGGTCATGCATACATTGCCAGGCCCCTATCCGGTACCATTTTGGTCAAGCCAATAGCTCACGTAGGCTTGTGTGCGCTAACGGTGGATTACCGTACCTTCGCTCGCGTTCTCCATAGCTACTTGCATGCAGGTCTCCTCTGGTGAGTTCAGGTTCTTCCTGCGCTCTTCCCGCTTCAGGGATTGATGGTCAGTCGCTACCCTGGGGAAGAGGCTTTTCCTCGTTCACAAAGGGTTGGGAATTGACAGGTATCGGTCTCACCCAACATCGAATATCAAGTTGTAAAGGTTTGTGGCCTTTCTCCTCATCCTCTATGCGAGAGCATAGTTTCGAGGAAACGGGTCGCACGTGTGCAAACGCACCAATTCGCGGTATGTGGCGACCTGCTCACCGGGAATAGAGCCAACACGCGCTTCCCCGCTGAGCAAGACACGAGCAATGGTCATCGCATCCAGTCGGTCGGTCTTGGCTCGCAAGCCCTGTTGCTGGTGATAATGGTGGGTTTGTCCAGGATGCAACAGGCGCATCTGGTAGCCTCTCTGCTCCAGTTCGTAGTACAGGTTCTCATGGTAGCGCGAGGTCGCCTCCATCCCAATAACGATCTGGTTGGGGGCGGCATCCAACTGGGTGAGTTTCTCCTCGAACACCTTCCATCCCTCCTGGGTGTTAGCAAAGGTGATCGGCTTGACCACCACATTTTTGTCTGGCCGTGTGACGCAGCCGGAACAGGATTGGCTTCCAATGTCAATCCCACAGACGTACTTGGTCGTCGCTTCCTCCTCTGAGGAGGAAGCCGATGGAGTCGTATTCATCGCACACCTGCTTTTGCTGACTCTCTCCATCCGTGGCTCTTCCATCTGGTGCAGCCTGGCACCGCGATAAACTAGCGAGAAGCCCGACCATCCAGGGTGAGCGTCAGCTCACATCGGATCGGCAATCTGGCCCGTGGGGCTGCTTTTCGAGCAGCCGCGAGCTGTTGCAACAAGCCTCATAGACCCTTGGTACCCTGGTGGACGGGGAGCTGTCTTGGAAAGGAGGTCACTGTTGTTGAACAGGCCACGAGCAAGCACCTGGGCTCATATAATAGTTTGAGTGTAGCCCCTGAGGAGTGATCCCTCTGGAGGGTATACTGGTGAGAGCAGCGGGAGAGCCGACGTTTAGGCTTGTGGCCTGTTCAGATACCTGAACAGTGACCCGCCTTCGAGAGACGGCTCCCCGTCCGCCAGGGCAGAAAGGGTCTATGAGGCTTGTTGCAACCGCCAGTGGTCCGTACCCAGGAACCACCAGGCTCGATTGCCTATCCGGACACGCGCTGACGCTCGCCCCGGTTGGTCGGGTTTCTCGCTGAGAATGGTGCTAGGCAGCACCGAACGGCACATCCAGGGATAGGAAGAAGAAGCAAAGCAGGTGCGCGATGAATACGACTCCATCGGCTTCCCCTGCTGAAGAGGAAGCGAGCATCAAGTACGTCTGTGGTGTTGACGTGGGAAGCCAATCCTGCGTAGGCTGCATTTGCCGGCCTGACAAAAGCATCGTGGTCAAGTCAATCGCCTTTGCCAATGCCAGAGAAGGCTGGAAGGTCTGGGAAGAGAAGTTGAGCCAGTTGGATACACCTCCCAACCAGATCGTGATCGGCATGGAAGCCACCTCCCGCTACCATGAGAATCTCTACCACGAATTGGAGCGACGTGGCTATGTCCTGCGTCTCTTGCATCCTCGCCAAACCCATCAATTCCACGAGCGGCAGGGATTACGCGCGAAGACCGATCGGCTGGACGCGATGACGATCGCCAAAGTCGCGGTTCGAGTGGGGAAGCGCGAGTCGGCTATGTGCCCAGCGAGCTAGTGGTCACGTATCGGGAACTGGTTCGCTTGCATATGCGCTTGAGCGATGAGGCGGCAGCCTATCAAAACGAGATCCGGGCTCTGGTCGTGGTACTTTTCCCTGAGTTCACCCAGATCTTTACTGATCCCTGCGGACAGACGGCGCTCACTGTGCTCAAAGCGTTTCCCAGCGCTCAGGCTGTGGCCGAGGTAGGTGTTGAGCCCCTCTTCCAACTGCTGCGCACGCTGAAGCCTGCACACTATGGCCGTCCAACCGCCCAGAAGCGGGTAGCTTTGGCCAAAGCGAGTGTGAGTAGTGGGCGAGCACTCGCCGGGCGATCGCTCAGCTTGCGGATTCTCTGCGATCAACTGGAGCACACCCAAGCGAATCTGGCACGTTTGGAGGCCGAGATTGAAGAACTCCTGACGAATGACCCAGGAGTGAAAGGATTACAACAAGTTCCTGGATGCGGGCTCCAAGACGGTGGCAGTACTCCGCGCTGAACTGGGAGACGCGCAACGGTTTGCACGGACAGACGAGGTGATCGCCTACGGAGGAATGGACATCGAGATCAAGGAAAGTGGTCTGTGGAAGGGCCAAGCCAAACTTTCCAAACGCGGCAGCGGCTTGCTGCGACGCATGCTCTACATGGCCGCTCTGCGCAGCATTTCTCTGGAAGGTTCGGTGTTTGGAACCTACTATCAGCGCCAGGTGGCACGCGGTCTCAAAAAGGGGTCAGCTCTGATGGCCGTCATGCGCAAAATGCTGGCCGTGGCTGCCCATTTACTTATGCATGAGGAGGAGGAATTTGATCCCACCAAAGTCGCGGTGGGGCCAGCGGGCTAACCCTAACTGTGTGACTTGTTGGGGTTAGCCCGCTGGCCCCACCCCCAGGTAGACCGTTCTCGGGTGCTTCAGGCTTGTCCTCAAGCGCAAGGAGGGAGTTATTTTACATATGACTACACGTTTTTTCGGCATGGCCCACAAGGGGCTTGACAAATCCTATGGCTTCTCTCCCACTGCTCCCAAATTATTATATGAGCGGTTCATGGCGCTCAATATTTGTAAATTCACGGCAAAATGATTCGCCTCATATTCGCTTTTTTGCGTTGAGAAGAGGTAGAAAGAGCAAACAATATGGCAACTCCAGATCTGTAAATTTGGGAATTCCCAAGATACCATGCAGCGTAGCCGCGCCACCCAGTATGAAACCGGGCGAAATATGGCAGTGTTTTCATTTTCTCCAGGAGTTTCAGATGAATTTACAAGCAGGAACAGAGTATTCTGGCAGAAAACCCTGTCCCTGCTTCAGAGCGAGTACTACTGGAGATATTTCTGTAGCGCCCGAATGCTCAGGCGCAACACTTGCACAAGCAGAATCAGGATGTAGATGATTAGGGCAGCGCCCGCGAGATAGACGATGATGATTAGTGAACTCGATAAAAAACCAATGAACTCCATTATAAAATACCTCTTCAATGTGTGGCAGTGATTGAAACGATCTCATCTCTAGTAGCATAGACGTAGCCTGACGCAAACTATCAAGCGGTGAGGTATAAATTTGGGAATTCCGTATGCGGAATCAGGATAATTCGATGAGGAATCTGCTCTCTTTTTGAGAGGAGATCCACTCACAGATTTATCAAAATTTCGCCCACACGGATTCCCAAATTTACATCCAGAGCCTTTGTCGAACCTTCAGCTCATTTTCTCGTGTGGACTAATGCAAGAAAAGCTCGAATTTACAAAAACGGTGTGCAAACGTTCTCTTGTAGAGCGGGTTTTCAGGCAGTCAATGGCTGTGCTGCTCATGATTGGCGCTGATTTCCTACATTTCGCGCTGATTTTGGCTCACTATTGGCGCTTATTACCAGTGATCACTCGTACATCTGTCCCTGGGAAAAGCTCTCTTTCTCTGGATTGAACCGTCTTCCCACTGCTCATCGCCCGGAGCTAGAGCGGAATGACGGCGATAGCGTCCATCTCCACAAGAAAATCCGGGTGTGCCAGCCCTGAGACAAAGATTCCGGTGATAGTGGGTGGATTTGGTTGGTGTCCCCAGAACTGTTGAAAGGCCGCAAAACCTGCTTGCAATGATTGCCCCTGAACCAGGTAAACATTCCATTTAATAATGTGTTCTGGCCTGGCGCCAGCAGCAGCGAGGGCAGTGCGCAAGTTTCTCAGGACCTGGTGCGTCTGAGCGACGAGGTCTCCTTTCCCTACGATATTGCCCTGGGTGTCAACAGCATCTTGCCCACCAATGTAGATCGTTTTTGCCGGTCCTGTGACGGTGATTACCTGTGTGAAAGCAGGATTTTTATGCAGAGTCTCAGGGATGAGATGTTGTACTGAGCCGTGGATTGGGCTCTCTTCTGGATTCTGGGTCATAGGTGTTGCCTCTCTTTTCTGAACGTTATTGGTTGCGTACCTCATTGCTTGCTCTATTCTATCTTCCAATGAGGGCAAGATTGATCCTCTTTTTGCCGGTTGTAATCTTGCTCTTGAAGGTCATTTTTGCCAAGTTCTTCATGAAGTTTTTTCCCCAATTCGACGGCGCACCCAAATCTGCGCATTATGTGACGCGAGGTATCATCCTGTGCCTGTCAATTTACAAAACAGTGCTGAATGAAGCGGGAGATGGAGCGGGTTCTCGAACATTCAATGGTTGAACTGTCCACTCTTCACGCTGATTGTATGACTTTGCGTCATCGTCTCCCCAACCAAGTAGCCTCATTGAAACCACATCAGGGAAGAGAAGCAACAGACCTGAACATGATATGTCCCTGCTCATGGAAAGCGGAAAAAAGAGTGTGGATGGTTGAGGTTGAGAGAGTGTGGACGTGGTGGGAAGTGATGTGCAGAGGACGTCGCTGGCCATACGGCTCCAACCGTTCAGCCGCAGAGCTGAACAGGTCAGAGAACGTCTCCGTTGTGTTCGTCGTCCAAGCTCCGCTTCACCAGAGCGCCAGTTGCCGAAAATGGCGCTGGCTGGCCGAGAGGCGACGCTCCTCGGCCAGGGCTTCCTGCATCATGAGGGCGAAATAGTCTTCCAAGGGCACCTGTTGCCCGTAGAGAGGTTGTGTTGCAAGAAATTGAAGGAAGACAAAATAAGTAGAAAGGGGTTCTGATTGTTGAGTTTATCCTGCTACTCCAAAGAGCTTGGCGATCAATGTAACTTGCTCTTTCACATCTCCTTTTGCCACGCCTTGCAGTTGCCCCTTCCTGATCATGTTCATCACCTCGAACCCTTGTACGGTTCGCCATGCGGTCTCAAAGGTAAAAAAGCCCATCCCTGGCTTCGTCAGACGTTTGAGAAACCGATGATCTTGTTCAATGAGATTGTTGAGGTATTTCACCTGTCGCAATTCCACGTGCTGAGGCAATACTTCAGCGGCTTTCAAGTTGGCAATGGCCTTGGGATAGGCCACGTTTTTGTCGACATTGATCACACGAGGAGTTCGTCTTGTGGGAGTGGGAACCGTTGGAGCCGTGGGCGAGGCTACCTGTTGAGCTTGAGGCGTTGAATCCGTAGTGGCATGCAGCGCTTTGAGAAAGAAGCGTTTGGCCGCCTCGGCATCCCGCGTTGGACTCAAGAGAAACTCGATCGTGTTTCCTTCAGAATCCATTGCGCGATAGAGGTACATCCAGACGTTCTTGACCTTGATGTATGTCTCATCGACTTTCCACGAATCATTCCAGGCTTTCAGGTGAGGCCGACAGCGTTTTTCCAATTCTGGAGCATAGTTGCTGGACGAGAGCGAAAAATAGTGGTATGGTCGATGGATAAGGCCCCGCTCCCGCATCATCTCTTTCAGGTCTCGGTAGCTTAAAGCATACCGAAGATACCAACGAACACAGAGCAAAATGATCGCCGCTTCAAAATGACGCCATTTGAACAGTTTGGTATTTTCCATGACAGGGCCTCTCTTCAGAAAATAAGCCCAAACGTATCACATTGGCGTCATCTTTGCAACACAACCCTCAACAAGCCTCTACAGGAACTTCATTGGTATTGTTGCATATCTGCCCGTGGAGCGTAGACTGTAGGCACGTCCATCTCATCTGGCTCCATTGTGTAGATGTTTCTCCCTTCCTGGTAGACTGGCTGATAACCATGCTCGTAGTCCCGCGGGTCATCTGACTTTGGGGCTGTATCAGATCGCCAGCTTTTTTGGAACAGGGGCAGCAATGCCAGTTTTCGGATGATTGGCCTGGAAAAGCCTAGCAAGAGAAGCATGACACCCAGAGGGATGAGCAAGAATGGGCCACTTCCCAATCCGAACACACTTACGATGCCCAGCCAGAAGAGCCAGTTGAACAGGTGGAGAGCCATATACATTCCACGTGCGCTTCCGGTGAGCAGTCCACACAAAGCAAACCAGAGACAAAGAGCCCAGAAAAAGATCGCTACACTAGGATTTCCTCCCAAATGGATCAAGGGATTGATAAGATCTGGCAGAGTATGATTGAGGGAAAGCAGTAGAGCCAGTGGCACGCCTACCAGGAAAAACCCTGTTCTCATAAGCACAGTGCGCCACCCTACCCTTCGTGCAACATTATTCATGATTACACAGAAGACCATCCATCCTCCCACCACTGCGGTAATGGCGGGGAGCCCCAATGGATAGACACTCATTAAACCTAAGAATATTCCAAACACAGCGAGGCCAGTCCAGATAGCGACGGTTTGTAAAAGATTTCTCTGACGCACAAGCATCATTCCTCCTTTTTACCATATTCGAGTGTTCTTTCTTTCTCTACGTGTTTTTATACACAGCGTTGCAAATATTCCCACTCTGCATCGGAAAAGTTGCTTGGATAACTGGTACTTATCCCTCTGTATACTTTTCTCACAGCATGCGACGCTGTACCCACGAATTGCGCAACGAGCCAGTTGAAGAGCTAATTACGAGGTGAGAAGGCGAAAGCTCCTCAGAATGGGAAAGTATGCCCAGGAGAGGAAAGAAAAAGAGGGGAGGATGAAGCAAAAAGAACAGAAGATGAGGGAAACAAAGAAAAAATCCGGGCAAAGAAGGCATGAAGAGGGTTGTGTTGCAAAAACGATGATGAAGGGGAGAAGACGTGAAGAGTTCTCCTCGTTCGGTCAGGCTACCACTCCAAACAGCTTGGCAACCAAGGCCACCTGACCCTGCACATCTCCTTTGTTCACCCCTTGCAGTTGTCCTTTTCTGATCATGTTGTATGCCTCATATTCCTGTAAAGTTCTGCTGGCTGTCTCGAACGAGAAAAAGCCCATCCCCGGCTTCGTCAAGCGTTTGATGAACCGATGGTCTTGTTCAATCAGATTGTTGAGATATTTCACCTGTCTCAATTCCACATGCTGAGGCAGGACTCCAACATCTTTTAAGCCGGCAATGGCCCTAGGATAGGCCGCGTTTTTGTCGACATTGATCACACGAGGAGTCAATATCGTGGGAGTGGGAACCGTCGGAGCCATGGGCTGAGCTCCCTGTTTCTTGACTGGACGAGCTTGAGAAACTGATCGAGCAGTCGATGCAAGCGCTTTGACGAAAAAGCGTGTGGCGGACTCGGCATCCCGCGTTGGACTCAAGAGAAACTCCAGCGTGTTCCCTTCGTAATCGACGGCTCGATAAAGGTATGTCCAGACTTTTTTGATCTTGATGTACGTCTCATCCACTTTCCAGGAGTCGTTGCACGCTTTCAGGTGCGACCGGCAGCGTTTTTCCAGTTCCGGCGCATACCGCTGCACCCAGCGATAGATCGTCGTGTGATCAACGTGCAGACCTCGTTCGAGCATCATCTCTTCCAAGTCGCGATAGCTCAACGAATAGCGCAGATACCAACGTACGCACAAAAGAATGATCTCGGCTTCAAAATGACGCCATTTGAACGGAGTTTGCTTGATCATGATGAAGAACTCCTCTGCGACGCTCCAAATAAAGAAGAGTTTATCATCGTGCCTTCATTCTTGCAACACAACCGGTTTTGGTGCATGCACCACTTTCTTTATACTGTGGCTCCCCGATCGATTATTGCAACAAAGACACGACCGAAAACGTCTCCTCCTAAGAGGAATATCTTCTTCGCGTAATGACCAGAATCAAGGGAGACAGAATGATGAGGGCACCAGTGCACCTTGCTACGCTTGCTTTGATAGCGATACTCTGCGCCTTGCTCTTTACCGCCTGCGATCCGAAACCGCTGGTGAATCTGCATAGCAGCGCCGATTTGACTAAACTCCAGATCAAGTTTTTTGAATATGGGAATACATCTCCAGAGACGTTATATGTCATCAAACAGGAAACCGCACAACAACTCTATAAGGCCGCGTTGGCCTCTCCACAGCCAGCGCCAGGACGAGCCTGTCCAACCGTAGCTGGCCCTGGATATCAACTGGTTTTCTGGGCAGGTGCGCAAAGGGCCGAGACCATCATAGCTGACCGGGGTGGCTGCAGTGACCTCTTTTTGCGCGGCGGCGATTTGCGCCAGGCCAACCAGGATTTCTGGTCACTCCTCGATCAAGCCATCACCAGCGTTCCTCACGTCACACATCCTGATCGCCTGGAAATTGTTCGCTACCAGGGCAACGTCCAGGTCCCGCTCTACGCAAAGATCACATCGGCCGGAAAGGTTCAAAGGCTCTTCACATATCTCTCTACCTTCCTCTCTACATCACCGTCCACAACCGGATTGTGCGGAGATCAGACCTCCCCCTACGATGACCTCTTCTTCTACGAGGGCGAGGTCCTCCTGCGCGCCCAGGTGTTTCGCGGTGACTGCTCACTGGTCAGAATGCTCGGAAAGACAACGTTTCCTGCCTTGCGCCTGACCGGGCAATTTCAGCAGCAGTTGGACCAGGAGCTTCCCAGCATGACGTTCGCGCCAGCCAGGCCCGATATATTGGAAATCGAGCACGCTCCTGTTAGCATACAGCCAGGCTCCGGGCCGGATTTCCGCATTTCTAGAGACCAGAGCACCATCCAGAAATTGTATCACACTGCGTACAACTTGCTCCCCTGGCCCTCCAACAAGGATTCCAGCTGTAACTTGCAGGGAGCGGAAGGCAGCTATGATGTGCTGACTTTTTTTCAGGAGGGTGCCTGGCTTGTCTCTGCCACCGCTTTTTCAAGTTGCCCCACCGTCTCATTCAACAGAGCAGGCATCATGGGAGGATACGCGAGCCAGGCAACGCAGGAATTCCGGGATCTGGTTCACCAGGTTGAAAAAAGCTGAACCAGCGACATGGCTCGTCTCTGCATATGCTGGAACGTTGCCTCACCCTCTAGGGAGGTGGGATCTTGGCAGAGAAACCCGCCGCAAGCCGCTGGATCTGTAGGCCCCAGCGGCTTGCGGCGGGTTTCTCGTGGGCTTTTCTGGGGCTTGAGAACGAGAGACCTGTTTCGTCTGAAGAACTTGCTCATTACTGGCGTCACCTGTGCCAGGGTGAGGAGCCGTTACCGAATTGTTGAACCAGGATCACACCAGCTATCCTCCACAGAGAAGCGTTCTCGCAGAAATTGCTCCTCCGTTCCCGAGAGGAGCGTCTGGTGAGCTTGCCTTACTTTTGGCTTTTTTCATAGTTTTCCTCTTTCGTGGCAAGTATGCACGCATTTCATCTCTCCAGGAAGGTTGGGCAAGTTCACCCAGTTCTGGCACTTCCGCTTTCAGTTCCCTCTTTGCGTGGCTTCTGCGACTCGTGCGTGGCCATCGAATACAAAGCGCTATTTACCTGCTTGCCTTGTCTCTGCTATACTTAGAGGCGTTGGGAGAAATAAAGCAGAGTTGGGAACAATGCGAGAGCAGAAGAAAGGTCGTATGCCTAGGTCACCTCTTCACGCACTTATCTGGTCTAAGGACCATACTCAGTATGAGCTCTCGACCCATGGTCATCCCGAGCAGCGTTTTCGTCCAGGAGATGAAGAGCTGTGGCTGAATTGGCTTGAGGCTTCGACCTCCTTTGCGTTCCAGGGCGCTTCTGGCCGCCTCAATGTCTACAAAGAGGCGCGGCCACGAGGAGGGCTGTATTGGTATGCCTACCATACGACCTCTAGCGGCACCCGCAAGCGCTATCTCGGACGGACAGCCAACGTGACGTTCGCCCGTCTGGAGGAGGAGGCAAAGACCCTCACCCGCGTGCTATCGCCCGTTGTATCTCCATCGGATGCTCTGCCTGCGCCTGGCGATCTCCTGTTGACCACCAGGCTGTTTCCCCCCCGCCTCCCAGCCGGACTGGTGGAACGTTCGCGCCTACTGACCCGGCTTGATGCCGCTCTCGTCCACAAGCTGGCCGTCGTGCAGGCGCCTGCTGGCTTTGGCAAAACAACGGCTGTAAGCAGGTGGATCGCAGAGCGCTGCACCCAATCGACCTTTCCAACCGTGGCATGGCTGACACTCGATACCAGCGACAATGATCCTCTCCGCTTCTGGCGCTCTGTCATTGTTGCCTGCCAGAAGTGGCAGGAAAGCGTGGGGCAGACGGCGCTGGCACACCTCACCTCCGCCATGCGGCCTCCCTTTGAGGAGCAACCTCTGGACACGGTACTGGCGCTGTTGCTCAACGATATGGTGCAGTGCATCCAGAGCGGGCTGCTTATCCTGGACGACTATCATGTCATCGCAGAGCCGCGTATTCACGAAACGCTGATTTCTTTCCTTGACCACCTGCCCAGGACGGTGAGTGTGCTCGTGCTGACACGCGGAGATCCGCCATTTCCTCTCTTGCGGTGGCGGGCAAAAGGAGAGCTCTACGAACTGCACTCTGCCGATCTCCGCTTCTCTTCGGAAGAGGCAGTGGCGTTTCTGTCTCAGGCGCTGGGTCAAACACTGCCAATGCCTCTCTCAGAGGCGGCTCGCACTCGGCTGGATGTCTCTCTGGCAGGCTGGGTGGCCGGGTTGCGCCTCCTGACGCTTGCCCTACGCGGTCGGCAAACCCAGGATGAGGTCGAGCACTATCTTCTCTCGCTAGATGTTTCCCCGCCACATCAGTCGCTACTAGACTACTTTGTGACGGAGATCCTCAATGCCCAGCCGGAAGCGTTGCAGCTCTTCCTGTTAGAAACAAGCGCCCTTGGCCATCTGAGCGGTTCCCTCTGCAACGCCATCATCGACAGTGAGAAGGGAGCAGCGCTCTTAGAAACGGTGGGACGGGCAGGTCTCTTTCTGGAGGCACTGGATGGGTCTGGAGAGTGGTACCGATATCATGCCCTCTTCGCGCAGGCGCTGCGCCAGGAAGCGGCCCTCCGCCTGGGTGAAGAAGCACTGAGAACGTTGTCGAGGCGCTCGAGCAGCTGGTATGAGCAGCATGGGCTCTCCTCTGAGGCGATCGAGGCCGCCCTGCTGGCGCGTGACCTGGAGCGGGGTGCCCTGTTGATTGAGCAAGCGGACCCAGACAGGCAAAACTGGGGGCCACAGACGCTATGCCGGTGGTTGGCGCAGATACCGGAGCCCGTCCTGCGCGCCCACCCGGCGCTCTGTCTTGATTATGCCTGGGCGCTCCGGTTTCCGCAGGAGGGGAAGGAAGAGGCACCGACCCCCGTGGAAGTCGGGGAACGCATTGATGCGCTGCTTCAGATGGCTGAAGAGAGCTGGCGCCACCAGGGGAAGCCGGCCCTCATCGGCGGCATCTACGCATTCCGCGTGATGGCGAGCCAGGGGCAGGAACCACTTCCCCGAGTGATGGAGTACGCACAGCAGGCGCTCGTCTTGCTCCCAGATGATGACCCGGATCATCTCGTGCAGGCAGGGCGCGGCGTTTGCTTGAGCTTTGTCGGACTCGGAAAGATACGCGAAGGGCGGTACAGTGAGGCCCGAGAGGACATCCTGCAAGCGCATGCATGCAGCCTCGTTGTGGGAGACAAGCGCTTCACTCGGCAAATGATCATGCTCTTGGGATTGAGTACCCTCATGCTAGGCGAATTGCACCAGGCAGCCGAGTATTATCACCAGGTGCTCTCCGCTGTCCCTGAGCAGGAAGATCGCGAGGACAGGGCGCAGGCATTGCTCGGTCTGGCCATGCTCTCGTTTGAATGGAACGACCTGGCGGCGATAGAGCAGCAGACACGTGAAGCGTTGGCATTGATGCCTGACAACCACGATATCCAGAACCGCGGGACCTTGCTGCTCGCCTTGCTGCAGCATGCACGAGGGCAAACCCTCTCAGCCCAGCAGCAGCTTGCCGCCCTTCTGGCCCGCTTGCAGGCAGAATCGACGCCCTGGGCCTTGTGGATACTCCCCGATGTGCTGATCTGGCAGGCACGTCTCCATCTGGCAACGGGGAATCTCCAGGCGGTACAGCAGGGTCTGGAAACCCTGACCCGCAGCGCTCAACTGCTCGATTTCACACAACATCTGAAAAGACAGATCCTTCATGCGCGCTTGCTGCTGGCTCAGGAACAGGCGACCGCTGCTCGCACTGAGCTAGAGCATCTGCTTTCCACTGCCCAGCAGCGACGGCTGGCGCTCGAGGGCCTGGAAATTCGGCTGCTCCTGGCACTGGCCCACGCCGCTTGCAGACAGAAGCAGGCCGCCCATCAGTGGCTCACGCAAGTGCTCATCCAGACGCGCAGCGAAAGGTTCCTGCGTCTCTTTCTGGACGAGGGAGAGGTGCTGGCTCACCTGTTGCGTCAGCTTGTGCCAGCCCTCCAGGACACAGCGCTGCGTTCCTATGCGCAGACGATCTTGCGCGCTTTTGCGGTACCTGGCGAAGCAGATGCTCCCGTCGTTTCCGCCCCCCGGCATCTGCTCGTTGAACCCCTCTCTGCACAGGAGCAACGGGTATTGCGGCTGCTGGTGAGCGGGCGTACGAATCAGCAGATTGCGCAAGCGTTGGTCGTGTCGGTCAACACCGTCAAGCATCACGTGAAACGGCTCTACAGTAAACTGGGGGTGAGCACACGCCTGGAGGCCAGCGAGGCGGCACGTCACCTGAAGCTCCTCTAAATATCTCCGCGCTGATATTCCTCATTGGTTACTACCTATAGAACTACCCGACTGGGTGATGCCCCCCTCCCTACCTCTACTCTATACTCTGAGCAGGTGCTTGAGACACGGCAGCAGAACGCCTCGTCGATGGATCTCCAGGCATGGAACAACGAGTTGTGACTGATGCACGAATTTTTCCATTCGGCGGGGAGTTTTGCACCATTCTCCGGTAAATGGATGGGGTGATGTTTCTGAAAAGAAGGGGACTTTCTTGGCTCGTGAGAGCATGAGAGGAACAAATAGAAGAGGGAGGATGAGCCGCTATTCGCCCGAATAGTGATCAAATTTTTTTCCACCGGATGTACACATTTACAGATGAAAGGCGCCATCATGGAAACCGATTCCGCAGTGAAGGCAGGTTCCGCCAGGAAAACAAATAGAGCCTGGCTGTTCGTAATACTCGCAGGGATGCTGGAGATTGCCTGGGCCAGCGGCTTGAAATACCAATTTGTCCCCTACCTTCTTATGGTCCCTGCACTCTTTCTCGGCTTTGATTTGTTCATTCGGGCAGCAAAAAGAATCCCCATCGGGACAGCTTACGCCGTTTTCGTTGGGATCGGGACCGTTGGAACCATTGTGGTCGAGTCGATCATTTCGCATGGAGGAGTCAGCTTTCTCAAAGGGGGGCTTATCCTTCTTTTGCTGCTTTGCATCATCGGCCTGAAGCTGACGAGCTACAAGGGGGTTACTGAATGAACTGGGTTTTGCTTCTGCTCGCCGGTCTTTTTGAAATAGTCGGAGTGATTGGCCTCCAGAAAACGGTGAAAAAGGAGACCTGGCTTACTTATGTGTTCTTCATCGGCGCATTTACCACCAGCTTTAGCCTCTTAATTTTCGCGATGAAGACGATCCCTCTTTCTACAGCCTACGCTGTCTGGACAGGAATAGGGACAGCCGGAGCTGCTGTAGTCGGGATGACCTTCTTTGGCGAAGCGAAAAGCCCGTTGCGAATGCTCTGCTTAGTAGGCGTGATCCTCTCGGTGATCGGCCTTAAGCTGTTCGCTTAAGTGGAAAGGTCTCACTTGGCATTTACTATGATCGTTATCATGCTGGATAGCTAAAAATAGCGCAAAAGGAAATAGCGAAGGAATCATGAAAGTGAGAAAACAGAGACCATGGTGGTGGCAGCGATCACAACGGCCATCCTAATGCTTATAGGGATACATGTGAGATAGACGAGAGCGGCGCCAGCAACTCACCGCATTGAGGGCATCGCGATAGGCCAGTTGCGTCTGGCGTAACGCTTGCACCTGCTCTGGCGTGGTTGTGAGCTTGAGTTTGGCGGTGATGATCTGCTGCATGTCGTTCGCTTTCGAGAGGAACGGGATTTTTCCCCATCCTTGTTATCCTCAACTGTCACACGCTATAAAGCTATTGCGGGTAGGTGGCGTGTTTGGTGTGCTGTGCCTCCATACACATCAGTATAATATCTGTTCTCACTTTTGTGAACTTTCTGTGAGGGCCGCCTTACCCCTCTTTGAAAGAGAGGGGATCCGGCGGCTCATCTCATGAAATTTTAGAGAGGAAGGGAAAGAGGCTATGCTTCCCCTGACGAAACATTCTTCTACTGACATGCAGGGAGAGGAAAGAGGCAGTGAACGGCTGCATTTTCTTGATAACCTGCGCGTCTTTTTGACCTGTCTGGTCGTCTTTCATCACATTCCAGGTTGGTATTACAAAGAGCCAGTACAGGATGCAGCTACACTGGCTGTCATTGGTGTCTTTATGATCCTGAACCAGACGTTTTTCATGGGATTGTTCTTCTTCATTTCAGCCTGCTTCATTCCCAGTTCCTATGATCGCAAAGGGGCAGGTCTTTTTCTGAGGGATCGCCTCCTCCGCTTGGGTATTCCACTAGTAGTGTATGGTCTGCTCATTGGCCCGCTCACTAATTATATTGGAGACGGGCTCCCACAGCCTTTTCAGCTCTTTTTCAGCAAGTATCTACTACCCTGGCGAGCACTCAACGGTCCTCTCTGGTTTGTAGGAGTCTTGCTCGTCTTCTCCACAGGCTATGTAGTATGGCGTAAACTGCGAGGCCAGCACTCTTTAATAGTCCCGAAGACCCACTCATTTCCGAGTCTGTTCTCACTGGCCCTCTGTGTGCTGGTGCTGGCGGCCCTTACCGGTTTGATACGTAGTATTCCACTCGATGGGTTGGGATGGCTCGATGGGCTATTTCCTTACTATGAAATAAGATATGCTGCTCAGTATATCACTTTGTTCCTGGCTGGCCTGATCGCCTACCATTATAACTGGATGGCAACGCTACCACAAACTGTCCGATCAGGGCTATTCTGTCTGCTCGGCTCGTTTATTCTTCTCCTGCCAATCATCTTCTATGGCGGAGAAAATGCCATGGCGTACGTTATGGATGGAGGCTGGCATTGGCAAACATTTAACTATGCCCTGTGGGAGGCTGTCTTTGGTATAACGATGTGCATTACCCTGCTCGCCCTGTTCCGTAAACGGCTCAATAGAGCAAACAGATTTACAATGTGGTTAGCAGGCAACGCCTACGCCGTCTATATTCTGCACCCATTGATCCTTGCCTTGCTGTGGTTCACGCTGAAAGGGCTCCCGATCCATCCACTGCTTACATTCCTGCTCATAGGCATCACTGGCCTGCCTCTCTGCTTTGGATGCGGTTACTTGCTGCGCAAGCTGCCGTTTGCCAGAAAGATACTGTGACACTCCGCTGGTGGTTTTCAAACCGCGCGGCTTCTTGTGGCATTGCGACGTACGCGACCCTCTGAATGGATGTCCCGTGGGGACGACTCTAGTGGGTGAGCAATATCTTGGCGAGACGCTTGCCATCCCTCACGTCTCGTGCTGCGCGGTGCCCTGCGCGACCGCGGCTCCATGCCCTGCGCCGAGAATGGATGGTTCTCCGGAGCGCCGTGCCCCCGGATGGGGGTTGGGCGGCCTGGGAGCCCCGCCCACCTCCCGCTTTCGCGGGCCTCTCTGCCTGCAGAGGAGCCTGAGGCTTTTCCTGGTGATGTTCCTGTGCGCGAAAGCGGGCAAGGAGCCGCTGGCCAATGACGCGGGAGGCGTTGCGGTCGGCATGGTCCCTCGCATCACACGTGGGGCAATACATGAGGGGCTCTCCCGGGTATTGTCAACTTGCTGAGAGGCTAAAATGTCTGGTAGACTAATCATTATGAAAACACAAGCATCTGCCCCCGTCTACAAAGGCTTTCGCTTTCCGGTTGAGATTATCAGCCATTGCATCTGGTTGTATTTCCGTTTCTCGCTGAGTTTCCGTGATATTGAAGAGCTTATGGGGCAACGTGGGATTGTATTGACCTACGAAACCATCCGGCAATGGTGTCTGAAATTTGGCCAGACGTACGCCAATGAACTGAAACGTCGTCGTCCGAAAACGGGGGACAAGTGGCATCTGGATGAAGTGTACCTGAAGATCAATGGCAAAACCCACTCCCTATGGCGAGCTGTGAATCAGGAGGGCGATGTCCTGGATATCCTCGTGCAAAGCCGACGCAACAAACACGCGGCCAAGAAGTTTTTTCGAAAATTACTCAAAGGGCTCCAATACGTCCCACGGGTGATCATCACGGACAAGCTGGCCAGCTATGCCGCCGCAAAGAAGGAAATCCTATCGAGTGTTGAGCATCGCCAACACAAGGGGTTAAATAACCGCGCGGAACGTTCGCATCAACCGACGCGGCAACGCGAGCGCACCATGCGGCGCTTCAAATCCCCTGGCCAAGCCCAACGGTTTCTCTCCGCTTTTGGGCCGATCTTGGATCACTTTCGGCCGAAACGGCATCGTCTCACGGCTAGAGATTACCGCGCCCTCATGCAGGATCGCTTCCAGATGTGGAACGAGGTGATCGGCGGGAAAGTTGCTGCCTAACACCATACTCTCCTCTCCAACCCTCCGCTTCTTCCCTCCTCTTCTCCCTTTCCCTCAAAAAAACTCTTCCATTTCTTCATCAAGTTGACAATACCCTCCCCGATACCTCTTCGAAGCCTCTGACGACCGACCTGGGTATCGTCACTACGACCGACAGGCGCTCTTCCGCACGAGACGCACTTCCTCAGGCCTTTCTCTTTGCCATGGCAGAGCAGACACCACGTGAGAGCGCCTGGTCGCTCACACAGATGGGGGACGCCATGCTGACCTGGCAAACGGACCTGCCCGGGGAACTCGATGCCGTCGCCTGGCAACTGCGCTGGGGAGAACGCACCCTTCCTCCTCCAAGGGCCGATGAATGTGAGCCACTTGGCGCTGCTCACCTGGCGCGCCTTGCCTACCTGGTCGAGCCTATGCCAGGTATGGGCTGGCAAGGGTTTCTCTGGCAACTACCCGAGACGCTGAGCAGCGCGCTTTTTACGCGCCATCCCCTGATTTTGCTCCACGCGGCACTCCTATCACAGGAAGAGCCAACCACCATCTTTCATCTCTATACCCTCTGGCAACGCCTCTTGCCGAGGGTCTTTGAGGCGGCCCAATGGGAAGAGCCTCACGCATGACACAGACCTCTTCTTGCCAGGGCTCTTCGCCCACACCTACTGCCCGTTCTCCCCCTCCTCCAGCAGCCTTTCCCGCTCTCCAACTTCTTTCTCTTCGTCCTTCACTCCCACCAGGAGCGCGATCATACGCGTCACGCAGCATCCTAGGCATATGCTCCTGGTGGGAGCGTGTTTTTGGAAAGGAATCCGTATGACGGATTTGCTTCTTCCCGCCTGGTATCGTGCGGTTCAGGTCCCTGGTCGGAGCGCACAACAAGCGCTCTTCGCCGCGCTTGAAAAGATTGTCGCGACCATCGACCTGACGTTGACCGTCAACACCTATATGGCGGGTGGCAACTACTATATCATCGTCTTTTGCTTAGGCGCCATAGCCCCTCCCGAGCAGAAACAAAAGTGCCTCGAAGCCCCTCTCACGCATTATAGGCCCTTTCTGACCCTTGAAGAGACACATCTCGACGCGCTTGTCCGCGCACGTTTGAGCAAAGAGCATGAAATTGCCAGAGACACACAGTTTGGCAGAACCCATGTTTCCCATCAGTATCGCCCTGTCGCCTTTCATGATACGCCCAACGGCATCCTCTCTCAGGAGGAGAGAGACCGGCGAAATCAGGCCTGGATTGCCACCATTGAGACCATCCTTGCGGAGGGAAAACCCTTCGTGGAAGTCTTCAAAATGATGTTCGCCGGGGAGCGGATCACGTCAGGCGTTCCCCCGGTGCAGGCTGACCCCTTTTACGTCAGCATCTTCAGCCAGATGCTGGACCATGCACACCTCTGGCTCTGGACAGCCTCTGCCAGGCAGATGTACCAGGACCTCCTCCAGACCCTTGAAGAGTTCTGGGTGCGTAAGGGGTGGACCACACCTGATGACCAGCTAGCCCACTATAACACGCTGGTCACCGACCTCTTCAAGACGGATCAACGGTACTGGATCGAGTTTGAGGAGCCACAACCAGGTCCCTTGGGCCGCGTGCGAGCCGTGTTTCTCTACCCACGCTACCCAGCACGAGAGCTCAATAGACTCATTGATCCGAGCATGCATCTGGACGCCTGGCTTCAGGCGCACCAGATCCTCGGGCAGGAAGCCGCGCGCTGGAACATTGATATCATTGGCGAGAATGCATCGGTCCTCTTGCGCCTATCCTATGATACACAGTACGCGTGTTGGGTCCTGCCACACGACCAGCACATGAGCCAGGTGTTTCCCTGGACACGCTGGCTTGCCATCGCGGCCGGGATGCTCCACAAACGCTATGCACGCTCCCCTCAGGCTCCAGCATTTCCTGATCGTGTTGTCTCCTACCAGACCAAAGCATCCG
Organism: Ktedonobacter racemifer DSM 44963; assembly: GCF_000178855.1. Classification (GTDB taxonomy): domain Bacteria; phylum Chloroflexota; class Ktedonobacteria; order Ktedonobacterales; family Ktedonobacteraceae; genus Ktedonobacter; species Ktedonobacter racemifer. The sequence goes on from NZ_ADVG01000003.1 coordinate 2,420,958, forward strand.
TCCCACGAAAACGCGGAAAAGGGAAGCCCAAAGAGAGGTGGATCACGCATTCGCGCACGTACACCACCGTCACCTACGACCTCTCAGAGAGGGCTTCTCGTCCTGCTGCGGCCGAAGCCCCAGAACCCACAAGCACGAACAAACGCCAGAACTGGCTGGCCCAGGCCCAACCAGAGGATCTGCTCTATGAGCAGCGGATCATCGACACCTTTACCCGTAGCTACCCGACACGCAAAGATGGCACCCGGCGGGAGGGAGAGGTCACCGTCAAGCATCCCGACCCCAAGTGGGTCCCGCTACTTCGCCCCGCGCTGCGCAAACGGCAGGTGATCAAAAAAGCCGTCGCCAGCGCCTACGAAGAGAACATCGTGCCTCCGGAGCAGGAAACACCACCTACGAACCCGCCAGTGCCATTAGACCCCTTCACAAAAGAAAGAAACGACCCATCATGCTAGTTTTACGGCGCAAGGAAGGAGAGAGAATTCTCATCTCTGGCACTATTCTCGTAGAAGTGCTCGAGGTACATGAGGGGAAGGTAAAACTCGGGATCACGGCCCCTCCCGAGGTCGATATCGTACGCGAGGAAATCGTGCGACGGCACCACCCTCACAAAAGCTTCCTACCACCAAACCGGAGTAAGGTGCGTCTCTTTTGCTTTCTAAACTTATAAAGCGAGTATGATATAAAGCCTTGACTTAATTAAGCTAAGGCTTTATAATGCTGTCTATGGATATGTTCGTTGCGCTTGCTGATCCAACAAGAAGGAACATTTTAGAACTCCTTGCGAGTAGTGGGGAGTTACCTGCTACTGCCATCTATGTGCAATTTCCTCTCAGCCCACAAGCGGTCTCACAACACCTCAAGGTCTTACGTGAGGCAAACTTGGTGGAGATGGAGAAACGTGCGCAAAAGCATGTGTATCGCCTCAATCCACAGATGCTGTCTCACTTTGAAGAATGGGTTTTGCAAATGAAACAGCGGTGGAGCGAAAGCTTTGATACATTAGATGCAGTGCTCGAAATGGAGAAAAAGAAACTCGTAGGAACAGACAAGAAAGAAGATGAATAACATTCGATGTCAACAAATGAAACAAATATAAGTGCAGAGCCAGGAAAAACAGAAATAATTATCGCACGGGAATTTGATGCACCACGAGAGCTTGTTTTTAAAGCGTTCACCGACCCGGCGCTTTACATTCAATGGTATGGACCAAGAAGATTCACTATGACGCTTGACGTGTTTGAGCCAGAGCGCGGTGGACGTTGGCGATATTTCCACACAGATCAAAATGGCAATGCGCATGCATTTCACGGGGTGTATCACGAAGTTCTTGCTCCAGAACTCATTATTGACACCTTTGAATTTGAAGGGGCGCCAGAAAAGGGGCATGTAGGTCTGGAAACCATCAGGTTTAAGGCATTGCCTGGTGGGAGAACCAGGGTCATGGCCCAATCTGTTTTCCAATCAGTTGCTGATCGCGACAATATGCTCCAGGGTGGTGCAGTAGAAGGAGTCACTGAGACCTATAAGCATCTTGCAGAACTGCTGAAAAAAATGGAGAGGCTCTGAGATGCGCAGACCTGTCACATTGTCTCGGCGCAACGGAGAAGGTGAGTAGCGAGGTCCCAACCCGACTCCGTAAAGAATCCTCAAAAAGGACAGAAATTGCGAAGAAGGAGATTCCGTATCATGACAAAGAACGAAAACACATCATCAATGCACATGTCCCGACCCCAACCCGATCCTGCCCTCTCGCGCCTGGAAAAATTGGTCGGCACATGGGAATTAAAAGGTCGGACGCTGAACTCGAAAGAGGACAACATTAGTGGATGGTCTACTTTTGAGTGGTTACCAGGTGAATTTTTTCTGCAGATCAGAGGCGAGATAACCTTTAAGGGGGTGAGAAGCCAGAGCGTGGAAATCATCTCCTATGATCCAACCAGTCAGACGTTCCCTTCAAACGTCTATTCAGATATGTCAGGGAATGTTCTTCCATACGAATGGGATGTTCAGGGCAACATTGTCACTCACTGGACGAAAGGGGCGAAGTATACAGGTACACTCAGTGAAGATGGCAACACCCTCGACGGCGGTTGGCGACCAGATGAAGGAGCAGAAGTTACAGATGGTGCAGCATACGACGCAACCATGACCCGCGTGCAGGATAGGAAATAATCCCTGAATAGACATCTTTTTCCTTTGGAGTTTACCCACCAGGGTAGAGCCACACTAACCGGTGGTTGAGCACAGTCGCTCCTGACGAAGACGGACCAGCGGTCGATGACTGGATTGCGGTAGGACTCCATTAAGAAACGTCATGCGCCGCTGGGGCGGCGCACCACTCCGCATGAAAAGGAGTATACTCGAAACAGCAACCTCCCAGAGAAAAGACGACCAACAAAATACTGTGTCCGAGCGTGTTTAAGAAACTGTACTGAGGTGTCTGGGCGAACCACTCCATGTGGCCTCCTCGGCGCTCGGCGAGCGTCGAGTGAGAAGAGAACGAAGAATATACTGCACTGAAACAGACACCCGCCTTCGAGGTTGCCCTCTCAACGAAGAAGAGCAGACAAACAAAGGAGCAGGTACGATGAGTCTGGAGGTCATGTATCAGCGATGTGCAGGGATTGATGTCCATCAAGGCTTTCTGGTCGTGTGTGTCAGTGTGATTGAAGGGGGGAAACGACAGAAAGAGATTCGCACCTTCAATCACGACACAGCAGGTCTCTTGGCCTTACGCGCGTGGCTGCTTGAGCAGCGCTGCACGCATGTGGGGATGGAGAGCACGGGCGTATATTGGATGCCGGTGTATCGTCGGCTGGAGGGCTTCTTTGAGTTGGTGGTGGCCAATGCCCAGCACATCAAAGGCGTCCCAGGGCGAAAAACCGATGTCAAAGACGCGGAATGGATTGCCGATTTGCTGCAACATGGACTCGTCAAGGCCAGTTTTGTTCCCAGCCAGGAGCAACAAGACGTACGTGATCTGACGCGCACACGTATCCACCTGGTCGAGGAACGCTCGCGCCTGGTCAATCGAGTGCAAAAAGTGCTCGAAGAAGCAGGAATGAAACTGCCCTCGGTGGTTACTGACGTGATGGGGGTCTCAGGCCGAGCGGTGTTACGGGCCATGTGTGCCGGAGAACGTGACCCCGAGCGCTTAGCGAGCTTGTTGCTTCCAGGTGTGAAAGCGACCCATGAGCAAGCCGTCGTGGCCCTGACCGCCGAAGTACGAGTCCACCATCGCTTTCTTTTACAAGAGCTTCTCACACTTATTGATGCGCAAGATCGTGCCATCAGTCATTTGGAAGGGGAAATCGAACGGCATCTGCACCCTTTTGAGGAACAGATGACACGCTGCGAAAAGATCAATGGGGTGAGTTCGCACATCATCCATGTCTTGATGGCAGAGGTAGGAACCGATCTTTCTCGTTTTCCCGATGCCGAACATCTCAGCTCGTGGGCCGGAGTCTGCCCGGGACACAAGGAAAGCGCAGGCAAACGACAAAGTGGACGATGTCGTAAAGGCAATCGCTATGTGCGAACGGCCCTGGTGCAAGCCGCCCATGCCGTTCGCCGCTCGCATACCTACCTGGGAGAACGCTACCGTCGTCTGAAAAAGCGGCGAGGAAGTAAACGTGCGGCCTTAGCCGTGGGACGCAGCATCCTGGTCATCTACTATGAGATGATGACAACGGGGCAAGACTATGAAGAGAAGGGAGAGGAGTTTTTCCGCCAGAGGGATCGCGGCAAGGTGGAGCGCGAATTGATTCAACGTCTCAAACGTCTGGGGTATCAGATCACGCAGCCAGCAGCCTGATGGATGCTGGCATCTCAAGAGGCAGGTGAGGAAAACCACAGCCACATGGTGTGGCGTTAGGGAGTCTTTTTTGCTTTTTTGCAGCTTTTTCAGAATATATTGTTGGCGAATTAATATGGAGCAAAATATGAGATACTGAAGGAGCACAAAAAAGACAAGCATTCAGGAGAGAACCTATGTCACTCCATCCCCAAGCGATCCCGCCAGTTCCAGAAGAAACCGTACAGATAGCACGCGCCATTTTGCCCAATGGAAATACGTGTATTCATATGCGAGATGCATTAGGAACGTTTTTTCAGGATGAAGATTTCCTCGATCTGTTTCCAGCAAAAGGGCAACCAGCAGAATCACCTTGGCGACTCGCTTTGGTGATGGTGATGCAATATGCAGAGGGGTTGACGGATCGGCAAGCAGCAGATGCAGTGAAAACGCGCATTGATTGGAAATACGCCTTGAGTTTGGAAATCAAGGATCCAGGATTTGATTTTTCCGTGTTGAGTGAATTTCGCGCTCGTCTCCTCGCTCATTAAGCCGAGCGGCGCCTCTTTGATCTGATGTTATCTCAGTTCCGAGAACGAGGCTGGGTCAAAGCACGAGGCAAACAACGCACCGATTCAACACATGTACTGGCAGCTATTCGAGCTGTGAACCGTCTTGAAAGTGTTGGAGAAACCATGCGCCATGTCCTTAATATCCTGGCAGAAGTAGCTCCCGATTGGCTTCTTGAGCGCGTGCAACCTGAATGGGAAAAACGGTATCGATCACGCTTTAGCGACTTTCGTTTACCAAAGGAAGAGAAATCGCGCCAAGAGCTCGCAGAGCAGATTGGAGCTGACGGCCGAATGCTCCTAGAGAGCATCTGGGGCAGCACAACCCATGCTTGGTTACAAGAACTCCCAGCAGTAGAGATTCTCCGAAGAATTTGGATCCAGCAGTATCACGCGTGTGAGCAGGGAACGCCTTGGAGAAAAGATCAAGAGCTTCCACCAGCGGCGCTCTTGATCCAATCGCCATATGATATGGAGGCGCGATACAGCAAGAAGAAGCAGACTGGATGGGTTGGAGACATCGGTGCATTTCACTGAAGGATGCGATGCTGATCAGCCTCATTTTGTGCTAGAAGTCACAACGACAGCATCCACGCTCCCAGATGGAGAGGTCATGGAAGATCTTCATGAACGCTTGGCTGACAATCGGCTCCTTCCCAGCCAACACCTAGTTGATAAAGGCTATGTGGATGCCGAACTGCTTGCCACGAGTCAGCATCGTCATCAGATTGACCTCGTTGGACCGGTTCTTCCTGATACCAGTTGGGCCTCAAAAGAAGCTGGGCGTTTTGATCATAGCCACTTCCACATCGATTGGAAGGCCAAACAGGTCCTGTGTCCGGCTGGACAGACAAGCCGAGATTGGGGACACATCCCTGATCGACATGGGAAGCCACGTCTGCGTATCCGGTTCCCTCTTCCCCTTTGTCGGGTTTGCACGCTTCATGAGAAGTGTTCGTCAACCGCAGCCAAAGTGCTCATTCTGCGACCAGATGAAGCCACCTATGTGGCACTTCAGCAGGCTCGAAAACGTCAGGAAACCGCTGAATTTCGAGCCTTGTATGCAGCGCGAGCGGGCATTGAAGGAACCGTTGCTCAAAGTGTACGTACCTGTGAGATACGGAGGTCCCGATACATTGGCATGAAAAAACTTAATCTCCAGGCGTTTCTTACGGCGACCTCCATCAACATGCTTCGGGCTTGTCATTGGATCGCAGAAGCGAAGCTGGCAACCACCCCAACATCTCGCTTTGCAGAATTGCTCGCTTCTGTCAAGCAAGTAGCTGTTGCGTAGCTTCTGCTCATTCGCCAACAATATCATTAACTGGTGAAACTGGGAGGGACTGGAAAAATCAGGCTCCATTGACAAGATATGGATATGCAAAAGACCATATTTTCCTCAGCAGTACAAAGTCGCTCCCCGCTCTGGATTGAGCCCAAGCGGCGAGGGCGGCGAAAGAAACAAAGTGAACCCACTGCTCCAGTAGCCAAGCCAACCAGCCTTCGACTGCGCAAGGGGCAGTTGTGCGCAACCACCGGATAGCGGGGTTCTACCTGTAATGATATCAAAAAAACATAATTTGTTACTATTTGCACTTAAAAGTACAATAAAAAAAGAAGCATAATATATGCTATCTTACAATTAACTAGCGCCATCTGACGACATCAAGAAAAGATATTCGGAAAAGTACAACACTTTTTTGTAGGACATTTTGTAAATAGAGAAAGGAACGAACTCATGAAATCTCATACACTCGCCCCCATCACACGTGATTCCTCTCTTACAGAGCAAGTAGGGATCCACGACCTCACCGAACAGGAGTTGGAGCAGGTCGTAGGTACTCAAGGCTACGGACACGATCATGACCATGACTGGGACGATCATCGTCGCTATGACTGGGACGATCATCATCGCCGTGGCTGGGGTTATAATCACGACTGGGATTATAACCGTGGCTGGCGCCGCTAGCCTCATCGCCACTGTTCCAAAGGAACAAAAGAAAGCAGGTATCCTTACTGGATACCTGCTCTTCATCGGTATTGTCAACTTAGAGAGACCACCTACAGAAAACTGAACAGTGTGATACAATGACCCATGAAAAAGAAGGTCCCAACATCTCCCTACAAAGGGTTTCGCTTCCCGCCAGAAATTATCAGTCATGCTGTCTGGTTGTATTTTCGTTTCTCCCTCAGCTTCCGTGACATCGAAGAACTTCATGGCTGAGCGTGGGATCGTGCTGACCTACGAAACCATCCGGCACCGATGTGTGAATTTGTCAAGAAGAAAGCAGAGAGATCTTCATTATCCGTAATCTGACTTCCTTCGCCAAAAAGGTCTTGATGCGCGCGGAGGCAAGCAATTTGACCGTTGACGAATGAGCGACGGTTACACTGATCACCAAAGGTGTAAGGCGATCATACATCTCCCAGGCGTTCGTGCTTGCTTCCAAGACGACCGCATCGGATGGAAACAGGTGTTCGCCAGGCCCATGCCCAGAACGCCTCAAAGCCGAAACGGCGTGGTGTCAGCACAACGTTCTGGTGGCCATCAACAGCTCCGACAACCAGATATGTGCGGTGGAGATCCAGGGCGACAAAACGCGTCACCCCGGCGAATCAGAAACGGAAAGGGTATTGTCAACTTAAATTTTTTTGTTGATGAGCTTTCACCACTTCGATGCCATATCAGCCATAATTCTCGAATAAACAAGGGCAAGAAACAGGGCACAATCCCCACTTTGAGGTCTATTTCTCTTCTATAAGCTCTACAATTGTAATTAAGTTGACAATACCCTGCTTCCTCTCAACAATACCCTGAATCATGAAGAAGCATCCCTTGTGCTCGACAGAATTGAGCGGAAGTGACAAAGGATATGCCGACTGAGCATACCCTTTGCGCTCAACTCAGAACAAAGGGTGTGCCATATGAGACACCCAATTTGGTACCAGGAACACAGGTGCCACTAGCAGAAGTGCTCAAAGACAGGTAAGAAGCCGTTTGGGACGACTATTTGAGAGAAAAGAGATCTACCCCACGAAACTCCGGGAAGTAGCGGTTGGTTGAACCGCTTGTCACCCGTCCTCACGACTTGCAGGCCCGTCTTGCTCGTCAATGCATCCACCCCTACTCCCCTGGTGAGAGAGAGGTGAGGTGCAAGCCCCTGGGTTTACCCCATGGTGTCTGGTGACTACTGGCTCTCTTTCATTCATTCCTATGGAAATGACGATCGTGTCTGGGATCGTGATCTGTCACCATCATCGCCATGGGAGACAAGGCATCGGCTTCAGTAACCTCCTCAGGCAACGGCATGGTAAACAGGGAGAGATCTGTACAAGAAATGATACTCAACGTATGCAAGTAGGGCAGCATGAGTACCTTAGCCTGTTTGTGTTTCACTTCAGATGCCATTGACTGCTTGCCCTTTATCATAGACAAATGTTTCTCACACCTTTGCGCCTCCTCGACAGAGACGCAGACACCCACGGGTTGCGCAACGAGCTTGCAGCAAGAAGCCTCTATTGTGTAAAGGAGCTATGGAAGCCCATTCACTAAGAAAGGTTCCGGGCGCTCAAGATTGTGGAAGCTCCGCCTGATCGCAACGGGGGCAAAGGTCACGACATGGCCTCCAGAGCCGCTTTAGGTGACAGATACAGCTCGTTGCGCAACCCGTGGGTGCGTCCACTATTTGCTCTTGCCTGGGTGAGGATGGTATAACATAGATAGCGTCGCGTGTCGGTGGCGGATAGCGTCAGACATGGAGGCGCCATGATGTTGAGAGGACAGACATGTCTATCAGATTCAACCACACGATCGTTGCCGCCCGAGATCGGCACGTCTCGGCAGCCTTCTTCACGCACCTCTTTGGCCTTCCCGAACCAACCGTCTGGGGACCATTCGTCTCTGTCAGGCTGGACGAGGGCGTCTTCCTCCAGTTCGCTGAACCAGGCATCAACGACATCCAGATGCAGCATTACGCCTTCCTCGTCGATGACCGGAGTTTCGACGAGATCTATGCGCGTATCCTCCAAGGTGGGATCGAACACTGGGCCGATCCCCAGGCGACCCTGCCCAGTCGCATCAATACCAATCATGGCGGACGGGGCGTCTACTTCCGCGACCCAACTGGGCACGGCTTAGAAATCCTCACCCGCCCCTATGGTTCGGCCGCCTAACGGGCAGGGAACACAGCGATTCACGTCCTGTGCCCTCTGGTTGACAGCACCTCAAGCTTCTTCTGTATCCAGCTTCCTCTGCATGCAGAGGAAGCTGGGCATATGGAGATCAGTGCTCCAGGTCTGGGCCGAGAACAAAAGGAGCCAATACCCTCGAGGAAGTCGAGGCAAGGAGTCATTCTCTGTTGGTCCTCCTCTCATCCTTTCTGCCTCAGCACCTTTGTTACGGGAGAGCCTTGGGCTACGAAAACAATACACCTCTCGTTGCGCATCGCGTGGGAGACAGGAATGCCTCAAAGGAACAGGGGCTACACCTGTGTTCACCACGAAAGGGTATATGAGTCACCATACAATTGAGATGGAACCAAGGACCACGTGTGTGAACGAACGAAACATTTTGCTCCCCAGCTTTTTGAGGGTCCGAAATTACCAAAATTTTGTATTCTATTATTTATAGAATTATTGCCTCCAAAAAAGCGCTTTCTTGAACTCTCTCCATTGCACTGGATATGGCCTCTCAAGAAGTCGTATCCAGTGCAAGGTCGTGTGTGTTAAGAACGCCCGCGTTGTTCTTGCTGGAGAAGTGCTCTCATTTCCTCTTCTGAAAGACAATCAACTGGGCGCTCGTTATTCGGCCATGGCTCTTGTCGCGCATCACCAATGGTTGCTTCAGTGACCAGGCGCCGGGTAAACCCAAAGGGGAAGCGGAAGGTGGGATCATTAATGATCCACAGGAAACCTAATCAATACCTCGTGCACACATGTGATTCATATCTGTTGGATGAAAATGAAGAAAAACGAGCGGCAAAGAACTTTTTCAAGCTCGTTGGGCGTAAATCCTAACATTATGCGGGTCTTCCGCTTCTTTGGTGAAGGATGAGCTTATTGAACAAAAACCCTGTGCTCTTTGAGCAGAGAACCAGAACCTCGCTCTTGTCCTAGTGAAGAGCTTTCACCAAACCCGCGGAAGACCCATTCCTCCAATGAACCTGCCTGATAGAACTGTCATTTCGGCTCCACATCGGCCCAGAATTACGTCAGCATTAATACTTAAAAGGGGGCGCAATCGATGAAGGCAAAAACGTCGCTCTAAAAAGATGAAGCCTTTGATATAAGGGTCGTTTCTAACCGCTTTTGATGGTACCATATTGAGAAAAGAAGCAAAAAAGGCCAGGAGGCAAGCACCTGGCCTCTTGACCATAAAGGGGGAGCAAAGATGGCGAAGCAACTTCGAGTAGCGCTCGAAATTGGCCCCAAAGGCAAGAAGGTGGTGGCAGTAGCGCCGGATTGGCCCGGTCTAGAGCGCGGGGCAAAGACAGGGGAGGCCGCGCTTGAACGGTTACAATCCTATCTTCCACGCTATGCCCAGGTGGCAAAGCTGGCTGGGATGGATGCAGAGTTTGCAACTCTCAGCACGCTTGACGTGGTCGAACACTATCCAGGCATGAGCTCAACCGACTTCTGGAGCATCTCGTTCGCATGCTCAAGCATCGATAAGCAAGACCTATCGAGCGAAGCATTGGAACGTGAACTGACCCTGATGCAGGCGTGCTGGGCATTTTTCGACGACGTACGTGGGCGCGTATCGGCTGACATGCGCAAGGGGCCGCGAGGGGGAGGGCGTGATCGGGATCACATCGTCGGTCATACGATTCGTGCGGAACAACAGTGGGCAGAGAAGGTCGGGGTGTACACTCTCCAGAGTGCGATACTCAACGACGAGAGTCTGCAAGCGCACCGCGACGCTTATTACAGCGCCATTCGGGCGTTTCATGCGGAGGGAAAAATGGCCCGAACCTGGCCGCTGCGGTATCTGATTCGGCATACCGCGTTTCACACGCTAGACCACGCCTGGGAAATGGAAGACAAAGACCTGACCGCTGGAGTCAGATAGGGCTCTCTCCCTGACACTTTTTCAATGGAAGATAACGAGTAAATAAGAGCAAAAGGGGTGAGACGCACGCGTCACCGAGTACCTGGCAGCTTGAGAGAGGACTTTTGTGTCTGGGAGGAGGTCGGCGAACAGAAGAGATCGTCCTACAAGCAGAAATGTGAGCTGAAAGAGGACAATCTCCATGAGGAATCCATTATGGACTGTGTGGCAGGACCAGGTCAAGGAATTTTTTACGCACTTGCATGGGCATCAAAGCAAAACGCTTGCGCTGTTTGTGGTCGGAGTGATCAAAGCCCGGAGTCTGGTGATCCCGGTCGTGGCCGAAGAGCTGTTAGCCAAGAGTGAAGCGAAGGCGAGTAGCATCGAGCGTCGTCTGGAGCGCTTTTTAAGCAATGAGCGTATTGAGACCGAGAAGACCTGGGACGCGCTGCTTGCCCAAGTGCTGCCCTTTTTTCGGCGAGGCCCGTTGCGCCTGGTCATCGATCTCACCTCCTATGAAGAGCATGCGCAAGTGATTTACATCGGTCTGCTGCACCATTCTCGCGTTTTACCGCTGGTATGGAAAGTCATGCCAGGCTGGCAAAGGTGGGATCAAGGCTTGTGGGAGTGCATTGAAGAGCTGTTCAAGCGACTGGCTCCTCACATCGGCGAGGCGGAATGCACTGTGCTTGGCGATAGCGCATTTGGCTGCTCTCCGATGGTCGCTCTTTGTCAGAAATACGGCTGGCATTACCTCTTCAGAATTTGTGCCCATCATACCTGCCAGCCCTACGCGCCTGCTGGTCATCTCTTGCCTTCTCGTCGGGTCTGCGATGTGGTCGCCACGCAAGGCTCGCGGTTTTATGGACGCGTTCGGTTATGGCAGGAGGAACAGCTTGAGACCAACCTGAGTGCCTATTGGGACCCGCATGAGGAAGAAGCTCTGCTGGTCATTTCTGACCGTCCCGCAGGTGGAGCCCGCTTGCGAGAGTATCGCTTGCGGTGGCGAGTGGAATCCACCTTCCAGGATTTGAAGAGTCGTGGGTGGCAGTGGGAAAGCTGTCATGTGCGCCGGTTGGATCGCATCGATCGGATGCTGCTCGTGCTCTTTCTCGCCGTCTGGTGGCTGGTTCATGGAGCTGCCTCCTGTATGCATCATGGCAAACGCGATCGCTATGATCGCCATGACCGCCGCGACAAGAGCATTTTCCGCATTGGCAGGCTGTATCTGTTAGATCTTGCGGGCAACTCCTCTCGTCTCTGCGAACGTAAGAAATGTTTATTATTTCGAGGTTCGTCGGTCAAATGGCGTTTTTCTCTTCGCTTTTGATGCGCCGGGACTATTGCTCTCTGTACAGGGATGCGGTGATCTTCTGCAAGGTCTCCTGCTTGTCTGCCTTGCTGATGTGGTGGGCGGTCTGCTGTGAGCGAAAATCGACAGCGCGCCAGCGAGGGTAGATATGCAGATGAAAGTGGAAGACCTCTTGACCAGCAGCTGACTCATTAGCTTGCGTCAGGTAAATCCCTTCGCACTCCAGTCCCAGTTTGACAGCACGAGCGATCTCTCTTGCTGCTCTCATGATGTGGGCACCAGTTACGTCATCCAAGGAATAAATAGTGGGAATATGTTGCTTGGGCACGACCAGCGGGTGATTTTCTTTGGAAAGAAAGACGATAATGTGCTCATCTTCTGTCACCACATAGGCTGGGGCTTGATGGTGAATAATCTGGCAAAAAATGCAGTTCTCACTCATGCTGTAGGGCTCCTCTCCTTCATTTCGCTGTTCATTATATCAGAGTCTAAATACGCCTCTCCCTTCACTTCTTTCCTCTTTGAAGATGTTCTACATGAGCTAAAAAGTGTCAGGGAGAGAGGTCAGATAGGGTGGAAACCCCAGGATACTGCGAGAGAAACCAGTACAGTTCAGGGAGCGGAAGATCGACACAGCATCTGAAAATGAGAGGGTGGCATGGGAACATCCCCATACGCACCAACTTAAGGGATCAGCAACCAGGCCGTGAGACCTGCCTGAAGAAGCTGAGCCGAGTTGGGATGCTTTTTGAGGTATCTCTTGAAAAAGTCGAGGTCATGAAGCGACTGAGAGGATATGGGGTCACGACATGTTTCCCCGGCGGAATTCCCGCGAAGCAGCTGGTAAATGCCCTGAAAGCGTGATGTCGCTCCGCGACATGAAAGCGAATGAAAATGAGCTGCACCTAAGCTTTATCTCAGCATTAGAAGCCTATTTTCGGAGGAAAGTGAGCACCTTTTGACCTCAAGGGTGAGCACTTGCCCCGAAACGTGAGCAGCTCAACCATTGACGCGCCGAAAAACCGCTCCAGATGCGGATGGTTGTGTACAGAAGGTGTCAATACATCTCGAACGACCACAGAGCAAGAGGGCAAGGCAAAAGCTGCTTCCTTTTCAGGGTGTTTCCTCACAACGTGCGTCGTGTGCTTTCCACGATCAGGCATCCCTCCTTTTGGGAAGGGTTACCATAAAGGTCGAGCCTTTCCCAACGGCGCTGTCCACCGTGATGGTTCCTCCATGGCCCATGACGATCTCGGCCACAATGTAGAGTCCCATGCCCAGACCAGGGATTGCTCGTTGCCTGGGACCAGCGACCCGATAGAAGCGCTCAAAAATCTTGTCGCGCTGCTCGCGCGGGATGCCCAGACCATGATCCTGCACCCGGATCGTGACCGCATCTTCGGAGGCTTCGAGATCCATTTCGACCGTCTCGGCGCCCGGAGAATACTTGATGGCATTGCTGAGCAGATTGGTGAAGATCTGTCCGAGCCGGTCTTTGTCTCCGACGAGTGTGCAAGAAGTTGCGCCACGTACCACAATGGTATGCGTCGTAGAGATCTGCTGCATGGTGTCGGCCACCTCATGGAGCAACGCATCCAGATTGACCGTCTCCCGGATGTACTCCAACCTGCCTGCCTGGATCTTGGAGACGTCAAGCAACTCTCCGACTAGGCGTTCGAGTTGCTTGACAGGTCCCTCCACCTTGGAAAGCGCTGTGGCAGCCTCGTGATGAGCTTGCCGTTCCAGTCGTTTTCGCACCAGTTGGGTCTGCATCTTTAAGGTAGTAAGCGGTGTCTTGAGCTCATGGCTGGCCATGCTGATAAAGTCATCCTTGCGTTGTTCGAGCTCCTTGGGGGCCGAGTTATCCAGCACAAAGGCGATCCCCTGGAAGGGGTGATGCTGTAAGACGTCCCCGCACACGAGCACGTTAAGGCGGCTGCCATCTTGACACACGTACTCTTTCTCATAGGGCGTCAACGACTGCTGGGCGGCCAGTTCCTGATGGGCCTGCCGGGTCTGAGCCAGATACTCTGGAGGGGTCATGTGCATCCAGTTCAGACGCCCGGCGTGTAGGTCTTCGCGGGTATAGCCAGTCATACGTAGGAACGTGTCGTTGGCGTCCACAATCTGCTCCCCCTCGTCGACAAAGATCCCGATAATGTTGGAGTTCATCAGGACGCTCGCGCGCTCCTGACTCTGGCGTAAGGCTTCCTCGATCCGCTTCTGGTCCTCAATGTCGGTGTTGGTGCCAAACCATTTGATGATCTGGCCTGCTTCATTGCGCATCGGCATGGCACGCGTTAAGAACCAGCGATACTCCCCAGTCTGAGCATGTCTGAGACGCTGTTCGTACTCAAACATGGCTCCCGTGTCCAGGGCACGCTGGAAGCTCGCTCGGTGGCCTTCCTGATCCTCAGGATGGATGAACTGGAGATGAACCCATCGGTCGCTTTGTATCTGATCAAGCGTCAACCCGGTGTAGTCACGCCAGCGCTGGTTCGTGTATTCGTGCTGGCCGTCGGGTCGTTTCACCCACACCAGTTGCGGCACGGTTTCGGCGAGCACGCGTAAGCTCTCCCGGCTTTCTTTGAGTTGTCGCTCCGCCTGTTTTTGTTCATCGATATCGGTGCTGGTGCCAAACCACTTGACGATCTGGCCTGCGTCGTCGCGTACTGGCATACCGCGAGCTAAGAACCAGCGATACTCCCCGGTCTGGCCATTTCTGATCCGCTCTTCGTGCTCAAACATGGTTCCCGTGTCCAGGGCATGCTGCCAGTGGGCTCGGTGGCGTTGCCGATCCTCAGGATGGATGAACTGGAGATGAGCCCAGCGGCCGTTTTGCATGTGTTCAAGCGTGGACCCGGTATAGTCCTGCCAGCGCTGGTTCGTGTACTCGTGCAGGCCGTTGGGTCGTGCCACCCATACCATCTGCGGCACCGTCTCGGCGAGCACGCGCAAGCTCTCCTGGCTTTCTTTGAGTTGTTGCTCCGCCTGTTTCTGCTCCTCAATGTCGGTGCAGGTGCCAAACCATTTGATAATCTGGCCTGTTTCATCACGCATCGGCATGGCGCGGGCTAAAAACCAGTGATAGGCTCCGGTCGTGCCATGGCGCAGGCGCTGTTCTGTCTCAAAGGGGGTGCCTGTTTCTCTGGACATCTGCCATGCGTCTCGGATGCGTTGCTGATCATCGGGATGCAGGCACTGGATCCACCCGTCACCTTGTGCTTGTTCGGTGCTCAAGCCAGTATAGTCAAGCCAGCGTTGATTATAATAGTCGATATAGCCGTCGGGTCGCATGGTCCAGACCAACTGGGGGATGGTATCGATGAGGGCATGGAGTTCCGCTTCGGCGCGCTTGCGCTCGGTGATGTCGATGCCAGCGAGGACGAGGTACGCGATGTGGCGATCTGCATCCCTGTGGGGGGTGATCGCGACGTCCAGGTGGCGGTCCAGGCCTTCCCTGGGGTGAATGACCGTCTCGAACCGCACCGTTTCACCCCTGCTGGCTCGCGCGATGGCGGCGCGCAGCTGCTCCTGACTGGCCGGATAAAAGGACCACCACCGGGCTTCGGCGAGCGGTTGACCAATGACCTCCTCGCGTCGGATCTGCGCATGTGCTAAGGGGTCCTCATTGATCTCCAGGACGATCCCCTTGGGGGTTAGAACGCCGATCCTGCTCAACAAGCCATCCAGATCATCGATGGAGAGACGCTCGTCCTGGGGGACCGGCGCCTCTCGTCGAGCTGCGACTCTCCCCTGGTGGGCCTGCACCATCAGCCCCCCAACCGTGGGAGCGAGCTGCACGCGCAGCCAGCGCTGGGTTACGGGAGAACGATACTCCACGTTGGTCGGCTCTCGGGTCTGTGTGGCCTGCTGGACGGCTTGGTAGAGCGAGGTGCTCCCCAGCTGGGGAGCACCTCGCCACAAGGGCTTGCCCAATAATTCCTCTCGTGTGGCACCAGTGAGCGTCTGCGCGCTCGCATTGGCATAGACAATCGTCGCGGCGTCATCGACGACAAACAAGGCACCAGGAAGCGTCTCAAGAATCGTGAGGAGCGTCTCACTTGACGCAGGAGTGAGACGCCTGATCTGCGGTGTATCCGACATAGTGCGGTAAATGACCCTTTCACGTGTCCCCATCCCTGGTAGCGATGATGCGTACCTGCTCAAACCTCAAGAAGTATATTGAAATGATGTGATATCTTCGAGTCACAAGCAAGCTGTACAATGGGAAACCGGTGAAGTCGCTTGTCCTCTTCATAGGACTATCGGCTTCTGCACATCAATGAGATGTAGAAACCTCAGGGGTACTTGTGAAAAAAGAGAATTTAACAGTTGACCAAAAGCGAAGAAAATGTATTGAGAGGGTATCAAGGAGCATACAAAGCTTTTCTCTTGACAAAGAAGAATAAATGTTCTATAATAAAAGGGTATGAGATATTTTAGTGTAGAATAAGTGGGTAAATGCATGATTCGTGCGCATAAAATACGCCTGCATCCAACCAAAGAACAACACGTCTACTTGGCGAAAGCAGCAGGGGTTGCACGATTCGTGTGGAATTGGGCGCTGGCCGAATGGAACCGGCAGTATGAGGCGGGGGAGAAACCAACCGCCTTGAAACTCAAGAAGCACTTCAATGAAATTCGGCGCGAGCAATTCCCCTGGACCTGGGAGGTCACCAAGAACGCCTCGGATCAGCCGTTCCTGGATCTGGGAAAAGCCTTTACAGCCTTTTTTGAAGGCAAAGCCTGTCACCCGAAGTTTAAAAGCAAAAAGCGCAGTAAACCCAGCTTCTATCTCGCCAACGATCAGTTTGAACTCGGGGATCATCGCATTTGGGTTCCCAAGCTCGGATGGGTGAATATGGCCGAGAATCTCCGCTTTGCTGGCAAGGTCACCGGTGCTCGGATCACCAAAACCGCGGACTGGTGGTTTGTCTCGATCCAGGTGGAGATGCCTGATGAGATCCCGGTGAAGAAACGAGCGGCGGTGGGCATCGATGTCGGGCTCAACCGCCTGGTGACCTTGAGTACGGGAGAGGGAGTCGAGAACCAAGCCTTCCTCAAAACGGCTCTGGGGAAACTGCGCCGGGCGAACAAGCGCCTGCATCGTCGCAAACCAGGATCAAACAACCGGGAGCAAGCCCGAAGGCAGGTCGCACGCCTGCACTACCGCATTGCCTGTCTACGCGAAGATGCGCTCCAGAAACTGACCACCCGACTGGCGGACAGTTATGGGATCGTGGGAGTGGAAACCTTGAACCTCAAGGGACTCCTCAAGAACCGACGCCTGGCTCGCTCCTTCTCTGATGCCTCGCTGGGCGCGCTCAGGCGTCTGCTGGAGGTCAAGGTCGCGCAACGCGGGGGACAGGTGATCAAGGTGGGCCGCTTCTTTCCTTCCAGTAAAACCTGTCACTGCTGCGGGTGGAAATGGGAAGACATGACGCTCAAAGACCGGGTGTTTGTCTGTCAGAATCCCTCATGCCCGTACTATCAATTCCCGCAAGATCGGGATCACAATGCCGCTCAGAATGTGCTGCGGGAAGCCCTGCGCTTGATCGGGCTCATAGATCAAGTCGCCACCGGTACTGGCTCGGACGATGGCGTAAACTTGGCTGTGGACGCGGGGTAAGACCAAAAAGGCCAACCAGTCTTGAGGCACCTACGAGTGAAGCAGCAACAACGAAAGATCTGGAAAGCGATGCTTGCATACGTTTTCCTACATTAATCGGAGCAGGTTCAACATCTCCCTATGACCCATACCATTTTTTCCACCGAGCGTCACGCTGACCGCCCGAAGACAGTATGCGTCGCAGCCGCACCACCTGGCAGAGAACCTTGGGAAATGCGCCTCGTCCTCTTGCTGTGTGGTCGTTCTCGATACATTGACACCTTCTGTACACAACCATCCGCATCTGGAGCGGTTTTTCAGCGCGTCAATGGTTGAGCTGCTCACATTTCGGGGCAAGTGCTCACCCTTGAGGTCAAAAGGTGCTCACTTTTCGGATCTGTCTCACTTTCGGTGAAGGATGAGCTTATCGGATGTTTCTGCCCTTTTCTTCGAGCACAGAAGAAGAACAAAAATCGTCGTTACTTGTTGTTTGTCGTAATTCTTTTCGCCGTTTGACCCATAACCGTTCGTGTATCTCGATAGTCGAGAAGCAGGAAAGGCGCATTTCCGGTGCAATCTGACGCAATTCTATTCCAAACAGCAGAGCAACCATTTTGTGGTTTGCCAGCCAGTTTGTCCCTGTTGGACAGGATATGGGTCAAAAAGAACCTGGACAAGATATGGGTCAATTTCATAAAGTTGTCCAGGTTTACAGAAGAGTCTAGGCGTGTGTTTTGTGAAGGGCTTCTGCTTTTTTGCCGAACACGCTCTAAGACTGCTTCTCCTCGCCCCGCTCAAGCCACCAGACACGAGCCTCCTCGAAGAAAGCAATACCAGCTTCAATGACACGGATCGCGTCTTCGACTGAGGTCTCTTGCGGATAATAGCGATGCAATGCCTGATAAAAGGTGTGAGCGGTTTGCGCGAGCTGACTCTCCGGCGTCAGGAGAGCGATAGCTGCGGGTTTGGGAAGTCTCCATACGCGCAAACCATCCTGCTCCTGAATGGTCAAGAGTTGATAGAGCATAGGCCAGAGGTCGGTACAGATATAGCGCACACGCAGCTCTAACCTCCCTGAACCATGTTCGAGCAGACCTCGACAATAATAGGCGATGCGTTCATCGATAGTAGCCAGTTTTTTGCGAGCTGACCGTTGTAAATCTGCCTCGCTCGCCTCCGGTATAGGAAGTTGGCCAATGAGCATATGGTAGGCTCCTGGGATTGGTCCAACATAGTCAGAACGTGGCACAGGGGAGAGCATGTACCCCTGAATATACTGGAATGGATGTGGATCGATGCGTGCCAGGTCGCGTTGAATAGCACTACAAATCTCCAACGGCAATTGGCCATAGATGGTAAATGCTTCGGATCGAAGATACACCTGGAGATCGATATCGCTACATCCAGGGATAAAGCCGCCTTTCAGCGCTGAGCCATGAATGAGCAGACTGAGGAACCATTGTTCTGTATGGCGTAGATACACTCTAGCCGCAGCCTCTACAACTGGCCTGGCTTCGGGTACAACGCGAGAGTGATCAAGGTCGTGCACGTTTTTTCCTTTCAATGAATAGAGGAGTAAGCGGAGTTTACCACAGGCTAGACAAAAACAGAGTTTGGACCCATATGCTGTCCGCTTTGACGCATATCTGCGATCTGTAGCCCCCCATAAAGCTCGAAAAAGAGCTATATTTTCAAGAAATGGACTACAGGACACATTATGGTTCAAAGAGAGCGCCACAGTCGCACATATGTGTCAAAAAGAGGACTGGCTTCATATCGTACGGGGTGGGAAGCAAGGATTAGAGCCAGTTAGTGGACAGTATATGAGTCACTGGCGAGGACAAAGAGACTGTCAAATCACACATTTTGCGCAGGCGAGGCCCACGCAAAAGACCTTTTTTGCCAGAATCACGAAAAGTTTTGTGGCAGAAATGACGCCGCTCCAGAAGCTCTCTCAGACAGCCTTACGAAAAGAATTGGCTCTTGTCCACTTTGGGAGCTCACGGCTTGCTTGCTGAGCTGGAGGAGCGCTGCAATGTACGAATCTTCCAGCTCGTGATAAAGAGCAAGCGAGCACTAAGCTCCCGAAGTGGTACTGGTGGCGAAGTCAAAAATGATGCTGATCTTGATCTTTGATGCTTATCGTGACGCCGCCGTGGACGAGTCGCTCCTGGGCTCTGCCTTTTCTCAGCGTATTGTTGACTCCAGAGGAGGTCGATAGAAGGCTAGGACGCCGTCACAAAACGGTTCCAGACTGGACAAAGCAACTTGTAAAGCTCGTGCGCCGATGGCTTCCTGACCGAGATATCAAGCTCGTTGGCGACGGAGCTTACAGTGTGGTTGAGCTAGGAACGGCTTGCCGGAACCAACGAGTACAGTTGATTGCCCCTTTGCGTTTTGATGCCTGTCTCTATACGCCTCCTCCAGCACGTCAACCACGCCAAATGGGGCGACCACGCCTGGTCGGACAACGATTGCCGCAACTTGATCACGTCCTCGATGACCCACAGACTTTCTGGCAGAAAGCCTGGGTCGCATGGTACGGGCAAGGCAAACAGCAGATTGAATGGTGCAGTGGAACGGCGCTGTGGTATCGGGGTGGTCAAACTCCTTTACCCATCCGATGGGTCTTGACCTGTGATCCCAAAGGGAAACATGAGCCACGAGCCTACTTCTCGACCGATCAGACCAAATCTGGCCTTTCCATCATTACCGATTTTATGCGCACGCTGGTGTGCTGAAGTCACTTTTGAAGAGAGCCGGGCGCATTTGGGTGTGGAGACTCAGCGACAATGGTCAGACCTTGCGATTGAGCGGATGACACCTTGCCTCTTTGGGCTTTACAGCTTGGTAGCGCTGCTTGGGCAGCGCCTGCATCCTAGAGGGGACATTCCATTCCAGCAACCAGCGTGGTATCGAAAGCGTCAGGCGACGTTCACTGATGTGCTTGCTGCTGTACGGTGTCACCTGTGGCATGATTTCAGTTATTCCACATCACCCCAAAGCCCTGATGTCATTTTACTCCCACACTCAGATCTCTCTCGCTTCGTTGATATTGTTTGTTTCTCAGCGTAAAATGTGCAAAGTCCAGGTATTTTTTCGTCAAAAAAACACTGACAGGCCAACTGTTTGGCGGCTTGCGCGTCTCTTGTTGGGCTGAAAAAGAAGTCGAGCGTGTTTCCCTGCGAGTCAACTGCTCGATACAGATACATCCACTCTTTTTTCACCTTGATGTATGTCTCGTCAACATGCCAGGAGTCGTAGGTGGTTCTGTCAGAACGGAGATCCCAGAGAAGCTTCTCGCGTTGTGGTGCTAAAAGCTTACGCTCCTTTCCCAAGGAGACCAAAAGCCCGTGCTCGTGCAACCGCCTGGGTGCGATTGGTGGCTTCAAGTTTGCTGAGGAGATGCGTGATATGATGCTTGACGGTACCAGGTACGATCACCAGGGCTTCCGCAATCTCCTGGTTCGAGGCACCGCGTGCGATCAGGTGTAACACCTCCTGTTCACGTGCGCTCAAGGGGTCCAGTAGCGGTTGTGGGCTCAGGGATGGCTCTTTTTCCAGATGCGTCGGCTGGGGTATCGGCTGCTGGTTGAACGCACGCAAAAGCGTCTCCAGATAGAGGTGATCTTTCGCCTGATGCTCCTGTTTTCTGAGTTGGAAGAGCAAGTCAGCTATGAGGGGCCCTTCATCTACAAAGGAACGGATGTAGCCTTCTGGTGCGCCTAGATGCACGGCCTGCGCCAACAGAGACAACGCATCTTGCTGGAGCTTTAGCATCTGATACGCCTGCGTCTGCAAGAGCCACATTTCCAGCACATGGCTCCACCGCTGCGTGGCCGTTGCTCGTTTCACCAGGGGGGGAGCAGGTGCAACGCATGCTCTGGTTGGGATTCGGCAAGCAGCAGGCGGACGAACGCAACGCGCTGTCGTTCCCGCGCCAGCGGAGAAACCAGCGGCTTCTTCCCCTCCAGATCGCTCACCCAACGTTGTGCCCGTTCCAGATCGCCACCTGCCAACCAGAAACGCATCTGATCGACGTCGCTCCAAAGCGCTGCGCGATACGGCGATGACATGCTTCTCCAGGCGTATTCCATCTGTTGCGAGGCTGTTTTGGCCTCCTCCAGCCTTCCTTGCGAGAGGGCAAGCCGCAATAACAGGGTATAGCCGAGGGGCAAAAACGCCAGGATTTCGGCTTGTTCGCCCAGCTGGATCGCCTCTTCGGCGAGGTGTTGGGCTTCCTCCAACCTGTTCCACTCGTGCAAGATCCTGCCCTGCAACATATAGAGCCAGCACAGCTGAACTGGCTGGTACCCCTCAAGGAGGGTTTGGAGCGCGTGGATCGCCTGCTGGCTCAATTGCCATGCCTGGTGCAATTTCCCCGCCATCAGGCTTTCCCAGACAGCCTCGTGCCAATAGATACTCTCGAGCGCTCGATCGCCCTCCGCTTTGATTCGGCTCCATTCAGCCTGCATAGGCAGCACGCCCAGCTCGACATACCCCTCAGAGACGTTTGCCCGAGCCTGAGCAAACATCATCTGGACCCGCGCGGCCCATTGCTGCTCCTCAAGATGGGTGAGCGCCTCCTGACAGAATGCGCGCTTTGCTCCTGCATCTCCATGATAGAAACCCACAATCGTGGCCTGCAAGGCGGCGATTTCCCCCAGGAGAGACGTTGGTGCCTCTAGTTCGTGTGCACCTCGCGCCATGATTGTCTGTTCTTCTCGCCGATGGGCTCGTGTCCAGGCGCTTCTGGCATCGCGCACCCAGCTTTCGGTGACCTCTGGCGGAGCGATCCAGAAGAGGCTCTGGGCTGTGGCCAGGCATAAACGAGGTCGCTCACGCACAACCTCGCGGGGAAGTTGCTCCATCCAGGAAGGGAGCGACGCGTACTCGAGTTGACTCCAGAGGTCCTGACCGGGAATCTGCTCCATGAGTGTCGCTGCCCAGGACCACTCGTGCGCCTGCAGCGCGTACTGAATCGCTTCACTGCGCATCTTCTCTGCCGCATACCACTGACTGGCCCGCAGATGCAGACGCGGCACTTCTGCGGGAGCAATCTGCTCCAACTGAGCACGTAATGCCTCCGCAAAAAGGGGATGATAGGCATACCACTGACGCTGGTTATCCAGGGGATTGAGAAAGAGATTAGCTCGTTCCACTTGCTCCAGGAAGAGCTGGCTGTCCTGTTGCTCCAGGACGGCATTGCACAGGGAGTTGCACAGGCGGGGTAAGATGGACGTGCGCAGAAGGAACGTCTGCACCTTTTCTTCCTGGCGGTTCAGCACCTCCTGTACCAGATAGTCGAAGAGAGCGGGTTGGTTGCCCTGGAACGCCTGGAGCAGACCTTTGGGCTGCGCCCTCCCCTTGAAAGCGAGCGCCGCCAGTTGCATACCCGCCCACCAGCCCTGGATGCGTGCGTCCACTTGCTCGATTCGCTGCGCGGAAAGCTGAAGATCCATCACATCACGCAGAAAGGCAGTCATCTCCTCTCCGGTTGCACACAATTGCTCGGTGCGTAATTCCAGGATCTGTGCCTGAGCGCGCAGCCGCGCCAAGGAAAAGGGGGGATCCGTTCGTGTCGCGATTACCACACACAGGGGAGGTGGTAGGTGCTGGAGCAGCGAGGCAAGCAGGGCATGGATCACTGGCTCCGTAATCTCCTCATAATTATCCAGTACCAGGACCAGGGGTTCGCTTCGCTGGGCAAGGCCATTGATCAAAGCCGTGAGCATCGCTTGCCAGGAGGGGAGCGGGGTATCGTGGAGGGCCGCAAAGGGAAGCAGCGAGAGCCCAGGCTGGCACTGGTCCAGCGCAGTCAGGAAATCGGTCCAAAACTGAAAGGGAATGTTGTCACTGGCGTCAAGCGACACCCAGGCCACTGGGGGGTGCCCTGGAGGCAACGAGCGCACCCAACTTGCGAGGAGCGTGGTTTTCCCAAAGCCCACGGCGGCGGAGACGAGAATAAGGCGTCGGCGGAGGCCAGCATGGAGCAGGGCCAGCAGATGAGGACGAGCGATGAGCTCATGGGAAGGTGCTGGGGGCAGAAACTTTGTCACAAGCGGAGGATCAGACGAGGCGCGTGGGATAGGTTCGGGTGCGTTGCCGTGTGGTTTCTGGTTCGTATGGTCCATGATCGTTTCTCCTTTATGGAGGAATCCTCGTTAGCCCTTGTGCGGCGAGGAGGTCAATGCTTTGGAACCCGCGTGGGCCCTTGTCCCTGGAAGGAGATCCCTTGCTCCTTGTTGCTGTGGCAACGTTCTTTCTCTCTGACTATCCCCTGTGCATTCACTTTCGCCGACACAGGCAATCGACCAAGATATATGACCTTCATGCTGGGTGCCAATTGTTACTGCTCACCTTCTTCTGTCACCTTCGATCCATGCCTTTCCCTCTCTCTTCTACTATACTCTAAGAGTCAGAGGTCATCCGTCAGCAGAGATGCTGGCGAGACGTGATGTAGAACCCTCTCTACCACATCGAAGCAAAACCGCTTTTTCCTCAAGGATGGGGCATATGAAAGGAAAAAAAGAAGAGAATGACACATCAACTTGCAAACTGCGTATTAATGAGCGAAAAGAAGAGTATCATGCACTCATGGATGCCCTGCCTCAATTTGTCTGGCTCATGCAGTCTGATGGTTCCCTCGTCTATGAGAATCAACGCTGGCGCGACTATCGCCAGTTGCTGTTTCAGCACACTGGAAAACAGGAGAGATTTGCGAATCAGCAGTGTGATGACTCTCCACGCGTCCAGGACAGGCAACGCACACAGCCCGCTAACAGGTTTCCTCTCTGAGCAAGAGATGTGGCTTCAGAACCTTCATCCTGAGGATAAAAAGCGTGTCCTGGCCCTACATCCCCAGGCATGTACAACTGGTGAACCCCACGAGCTTGCATATCGCCTCAGGGATGGACGCACGGGAGCGTATCGCTGGTTCCTCTCACGGCGTGTGCCACTGGGCAATGCAGCAGGGCAGATTGTCTTGTGGGTAGAGACCTGCACAGATCTCGATGACTAGAAACGGACGGAAGATGCCTTGTGCCTGAGCCAGGAACGCGTGAACCTGCTGATGAACTCCAGTCTGATCGGGATCTTTTGTGCCGAAGGGGAGCAGATTGTAGACACCAAAGAGACCTTTCCGCGCGTGACCAGCTCTACCCGCGAAGACCTCCGCGCTGGGCGCATGAACTGGTTGCACATGACCCCTCCAGACGATCTGGCTCAGACCTTCGAGGCCCAGCAGGAACTTTACGCTCGGCCGCAACCTGGCTTCATGATGTGATGGGTAAAATCCCTTCACACGATGGGAACAGTGACAACTGGCAGGCTCTGGCGACGCTATACGATGCTAGAGGTGTATCTCCCTCCCAAGAAATACATCCGAGCTCTCAAACTCCTGGCTAGGCGAGACAAAGATCAGGAAGACATGCACACGCGTGGGTGTGTGTGACACTCCACATGGTCTAAAGACCAGTGGCTTCTCGCAAGTACATTTTCTCCTTGCGAGCTACGCGCATAGCATTGCTGCTATCCGTGGGTCGTGCCATTCGACCAACTACAGGGGAGCAATCGATTATCCCCTGATACTTTTGTACGTTGATTGAAATGCCTACACGTTGCAATTGCTCTCTTTAGCAAGTAGCCGTGGTCTTTGGCTAACACGGTAGCGTTTTTACCCATAGCCCTTCGCTATGGAACCCATACACTATTCAGTTCTCAATGTACTGCTGATCAATTCTTTTCGCGTACAGAAAAAACGGAAGGGCAAGGGCTAAAGCCGCAAACGCCTAACCACGGGATGAATCCCCGTGGCTTGCGGCGGGCTAAAGCCCAATAACGTCATTTGCCAGGATGAATGGGTGTTTCCTGCCATGATTAATGCCAATGATTAGCTTGAGAGGCCATTCGAGCCGATTTTCAGCAGTGTTTTCTGCCGCATAATGTGCCGAAACATCATAGCTCATCTATTCGTCTCCAACGAAAGTCGCAAGAAAGGCGTCAAATTTGCCAGACAACATGGCGTTAGCCGAGAAGAAGGCGCTTTCAGAGCGGCGTCATTTTCTGCCAGATAACCTGGCGGCGACATACGAAAAAGTATGTTCTGAATGACATTCATTGGTGCTCCGGCGAGTGTCTGGTGTCACGCCGTATTATGCGGCAGACGCGATCCGCTGAAGCGGCTTGGCCGCGTGGCAGGATATCTGGCAAACAGGTTTTTAATCATGTCAAATGACAAAGGAACTTGGGATATCTTCCCCGCTAAAAGTAGTCATATCTTGTGCGAATTCGATGAAAAACCGTAGAGACTGTTCATGATAGGAAATCACGAATAACGGGGAAATGGAACCAGTAGAGCATAAAAGTATAGTAACCCCTTAGTTAGAAGCTGCTCAACCCAAACAGATATTACAGTCAGCCTGTACCTTGTCATAAGTTGGAGGTTTTCATGTTCGATCGTCTAGATGCAAGTGCTACAATCGTCCCTTCGACAAAACTCAACCGGGCAAAGTCACGCGGTTCTCTTGATGCAGATATTATCATCAAAAATGCACCTGACCCCGTCTTTGTCTCTGACCTGGAAGGCAAGATCCTTTCGGCCAATGATGCTGTCTATGAACTCCTTGGCTTCCGTACCGACGAGGTTTTGGAGCAATCTCTTTCCCGCTTCATCAGTCCTGAAGAGACCCGCGAGTTTACCGCTGCCTTACGCGAGGTGATTGAACGCGGGGTGACCCGTAATGCCTGGCTCAATCCACGTAGTGCTTCTGGAGAGGTCATCCCAACCACGCTCAATGCCTCAGCTTTACGTGATACCGATGGCTGTGTGATTGGCGCAATTGGTATTCTGCGTGACATGCGTGAGCTCGATAAAGCGCGTGCTTATGCCGACAGCCTGATCAAAAATGCACCTGACCCCGTCTTTGTCTCTGACCTGGAAGGCAAGATCCTTTCGGCCAATGATGCTGTCTATGAACTCCTTGGCTTCCGTACCGACGAGGTTTTGGAGCAATCTCTTTCCCGCTTCATCAGTTCTGAAGAGACCCGCGAGTTTACCGCTGCCTTACGCGAGGTGATTGAACGCGGGGTAATCCGTAATGCTCGCTTAAATCCACGCAGTGCTTCTGGGGAAGTCATTCCTACAAGTCTCAATGCCTCAGCGCTGCACGATAGTGATGGCCATGCGATTGGCGCAATTGGCATCTTGCGTGACATGCGTGAGCTCGATAAAGCGCTTGCTTACTCTGATAGTCTCATCAAAAATGCACCCGACCCCGTTTTTGTCTCTGACCTGGAAGGCAAAATCCTGCAAGCCAATGACGCTGTCTATGAACTCCTTGGCTTCCGTACTGACGAGGTTTTGGAGCAATCTCTTTCCCGCTTCATCAGTCCTGAAGAGACCCGCGAGTTTACCGCTGCCTTACGCGAGGTTATTGAACGCGGGGTGACCCGTAATACTCGCTTAAATCCACGCAGTGCTTCTGGAGAGGTCATCCCAACCACGCTCAATGCTTCAGCTTTACGTGATACCGATGGCCATGTGATTGGCGCGATCGGCATTCTGCGTGATATGCGAGCTTATGAGAATATATTACGAGATCTTCAAGAATCTAAAGCAGAACTGCAGGAAAAGATTTTAGATCTAGAGAAGTTTGAAGAAGTGGTTGTAGGCCGTGAGCTGAAGATGATCGCACTTGAAAAACAATTAGGGAGTATCATGCATAGCAGCAAGAAATTTGAGCAAGGACACAATAGATGAATGCGATAGATCTACCAGATGCAGTGGTGATTTCTACGGATGAGATGGAGCGCTTTCAGCGCTTGGAATATGAGCATACAAGTCTTCTGGAGCAACGACAGGCGCTTGAATTGCGTATACACAAAAGTGAGGAGAGACGACGAGCTTTCATACACATTCTCCATGATATGAGTGAGCTCAATAAA
The DNA here is from genome assembly GCF_000178855.1 of Ktedonobacter racemifer DSM 44963. GTDB lineage: Bacteria > Chloroflexota > Ktedonobacteria > Ktedonobacterales > Ktedonobacteraceae > Ktedonobacter > Ktedonobacter racemifer. The sequence continues at coordinate 2,448,237 of NZ_ADVG01000003.1, forward strand.
AAACTCTGTGATCAGCGTAAGGCGATGATACACATTCTGGCAGATTATGAGCAAGATCGCCGCAGTCTGGCTCAGCAGACAGAACGCCTGGACAATTCTCGGCGCGCGCTCGTGCATATTCTACAGGATTCACACGATTCTAATCTGCGCTTGGAAAAGAGCCGCAAAGCGATGATCCATATCATGAGCGATCTTAAGGAAACCACTGAGGAAGTGAAACGTCAGGAGCGGGAGCTGCTTGAAAAGCAAGAACAATTGGTGCAGGCAGGCAAACTTGCCACGCTGGGAGAACTGACAACTGGAGTTGCTCATGAGCTCAATAATCCTCTGAATAGTATCGGCTTGTTTGTGGGCAACACCATTGATATGATCAGACTAGGCATGGCAGAGACGGAGACGCAACAACTTTTGCAAGAACTGGACAACGCTATGCAACAGGTCCACAAGGCAACCAGCATCATTTCCCATCTGCGTACGTTCGGGCGTGTGGCTTCGGCACGTCACGAACCAATGATACTCGAGCCGGTCGTACGAGGCGCACTGATGCTCCTTCAGGAACAACTACGCCTGCGCCAGATCGAAGTGCATGTCGACTTCCCCTCTGAAGAGGTGAAGGTACTGGGCAGTTCGATCCAATTGGAACAGGTATTCATAAACTTGCTCACCAACGCTCGTGATGCTATGGCATCGAGCAGGGATAAACGCATGACCATCAGTTGTGCGATGCAAAAGAGTATGGTCGAGTTGCATGTAAGCGACACAGGAACGGGTATTCTGCCAGAACTAGAAAAGCGTATTTTCGATCCCTTCTTTACAACAAAAGAGGTTGGGCTAGGAACAGGACTGGGTCTTTCCATTACCTATGGCATTATCCAGGACCATAGAGGCACTATTGAGCTTAAGAATCATCCAGGAGAAGGAGCCGTCTTCATCATCCGGCTTCCCATTCTGGAGCAAAAAGGGGATACAGTTCCTTAAGAAAAGAAAGAGGGAAGCAAAGTGCAGCAACACCAAGAAGGAATAGGACAAGAATATCATCCAAATATCATTTCCTTAATGCAGACAGAACAATTCGATAAAAAACGTAAGCCGCGGATTCTTCTTGTTGATGACGACATGGCAGCACTACAGGCTCTTTCTCGCACATTCATGTTACGTATGAGCGATGTCGATGTAGATACTTCTAGCTCTGCACTGGATGCTCTTGCACAACTACAGAGCAGAGAGTACGACGTGGTAGTGAGTGACATCAAAATGCCGATGATGGATGGCATACAACTATTGTCAAACATTCATAAACGGATGCCCGATATACCAGTTTTGCTTATTACTGGACACGGCGAGCATGAGCTAGCAATGCAGGCCTTACAAGAAGGTGCTTACGATTATACCCTTAAACCCATTGATCGCGATTTTTTTGTGGCCGGCGTACGGCGCGCACTCCAAACCCGTCAGCTGTTTCGTCTCGTACAAGAGAAACAGCAAGCTATCGAGGAGCAGAAACGCACCGAGCAGCAACTCAAAGAAAGCGAGGAAAACTTTCGCGTGCTGGCCGAAATGGTCCCGCAGTTCGTGTGGGTGACCCGATCCGATGGCCGTGTTGACTACTGTAATCAGCGCAGGCGAGACTACATCGGGTTGACGCTTGAGCAGCTACAGAGTGACTGCTGTGCGTATCTCCAGGCCGTCCATCCTGAGGATTGGGAAAGCAGCCGAGCGCACTGGCAGCATGCCCTGGACACGGGAGACATATATGAACACGAACAGCGGATGCGCCAGGGCACGACCGGGGAATATCGCTGGTTCTTAGCCCGCGCCCTGCCCGTGCGCGATGACACCGGCCAGATCATCAAGTGGTTTGGCACCGACACCGATATCGAGGAGCAGAAACGCATCGAGCAGCAGCTCAAAGAAAGCCGGGAGAGCTTGCGTGTACTGGCCGAAGCGGTGCCGCAACTCGTCTGGGTGGCACGACCCGATGGCCAGTTCGAGTACACGAACCAGCGTTGGGATGACTACACCGGGCTCACGCATGAGCCTGGACAAAGCGATCGATGGGCTCATCGCCAATGCATCCATCCCGATGATCGCGAAGGCAATCGAGCGCACTGCCAGCATGCCTTGGCGACAGGAGACATGTTTGAGCACGAACATCGGATCAGAAATGGCCAGACTGGGGAGTATCGCTGGTTTTTAACCCGTGCCCTGCCAGTGAAAGATGACACAGGTCAGGTCCTCAAATGGTTTGGCACCTGCACCGATATCGAGGAGCAGAAGCGGATCGAGCAGCAGCTCAAAGAAAGCGAGGAGAACTGGCGGGTGCTGGCCGAAACGCTGCCTCACCTGGTGTGGGCTGTGCGATCCGATGGCCGTCTGGAGTACGCGAATCAGCATGTGTCTACCTACCTTGGTGCTTTTCCTGACTCCTTCCTGGGCGATGAATGGCGGCAGTTCGTGCATCCGGATGATTATGAGCGTGTTCAGGCAGCTCGACGTCATGTGCTAGAAACCGGTGAACCCTATGAGGGAGAATATCGTCTCAAGGAGCGTCAAACGGGCCGCTATCGCTGGTTTTTAGCCCGCCTCATGCCGGTGCGTGATGAGACTGGCCAGATCGTCAAGCGGTTTGGGACTGCCACCGATATTGAGGAGCAGAAACAAGCGGAGCAGCAGCTCAAGGAAAGCGAGGAGAACTGGCGGGTGCTGGCCGAAATGGTCCCGCAACTCGTGTGGGTGAGACGACCCGACGGCCCGCACGAATATACAAACCAGCGCTGGTGCGACTACACGGGGTTGACGCTTGAGCATATGCGAAGCGACCAATGGGCTCATCTCCAATTCGTCCATCCTGATGATCAGGAAAGCAACCGAGTGCACTGGCAGCATGCCCTGGACACGGGAGCCATGTTTGAGCACGAAGTGCGTCTCAGAAATGCTCAGACTGGGAAGTATCGCTGGTTCTTAGCCCGCGCCATGCCGGTGCGCGATGAAGCAGGCCAGATCATCAAGTGGTTTGGCACCGACACCGACATTGAGGAGCAGAAACGTATCGAGGCAGCCTTGCGCCAGAGTCAGGAGCGGGTGAATGCCTTGATGAACTCCAGTATTATTGGGATCACGATCTCCGAAGGAGAGCAGATTGTCGACGCCAACGACGCCTTTCTGCATATGACGGGGTATACTCGCGAGGACCTCCATGAAGGGCGCATCAATTGGATGCACATGACCCCTCCAGAATGCCTGGCACGTACTTTCGAAGCTCACCAGGAACTGATCGCTCAGCAATCAACGAGCCCCTATGAGAAAGAGTACGTGTGTCAAGATGGCAGTCGCCTTCCGGTGCTTATGGGTCTTGTCGCCTTACCACATCAACCCCATCAGACAATCGGTTTTGTGCTGGATAACTCGGCCCGCAAGGAACTGGAACAACGCAAAGATGATTTTATAAATATGGCCAGCCATGAACTGAGGAACCCGCTTGCCGCATTAAAGATGCAGACCCAATTGGTGCGAAAGCGACTGGAAAAGCAATCCCATCACAAGGCGGCCACCGCACTTTCCAAGGTAGAGGGGCCCATCAAGCAACTGGAACGCCTGATCGCAGAATTACTGGATGTCTCCAGGATCCAGGCGGGCAAACTGGAGTATCAGCAGGAGCCCGTGGATCTCGATGCGTTGCTCCAGGAGGTCACCGAGACCTTGCCGCAAATCTATCCCAGTCATCGCATTCTGGTGGATGGTGCCGTACATACCAGTCTGATCGGGGATCGAGACCGACTGGGACAGGTCTTCGCCAATCTGCTCTGCAATGCCATCAAGTATTCCCCGGGAGCTGAGACGGTCGAGATGGATCTCTCCGCCTCCGACGATATGGTCACGATCCGTGTCCGCGATCATGGCCTGGGCATCCCACGCGAGCAGCGCGATAAGATTTTTGAGCGCTTCTATCGGGTTGCTGGTCCCAGGCAGAAGGCGATCCCCGGCCTGGGCATGGGGCTCTACATTGTCTCGGAGATCGTCAAGCACCATGGGGGAAGCATCACGGTGGACAGCGAGGTCGGAAAGGGCTCGACTTTTACGGTCACCCTCCCCACGATGAGGGAGGCCTGACCGTAGAAAGCAAGCTATAGACGTCATCTGAGCCGGTGAGGGCACGAGATCGGGGTTTGGGCACGGATGGTACGGCGATCACGCACTCGCGCAGGCGGAACATACGCGTCTGGGGCGGGAGCGGTCCAACGAGAGTGGCAGCGTCCGCCCGTGCGCATGCGCGGGATGTCCAGGTGGGGACGCCTTGCAAGACTGGGAACCCGGTTTCTTTCCAGCGTTGCAGGCCGCCCTTCCCGATGGGGGAGCGGGTTGCCCAGGGACGTTCCTCTCAGTGCTCCTGTTTGGGGGGAAAAGCTGTTCACATGTCACAGGTCTTTTACCACTTCCTGTGTGAGGCCATCGAGAGAAGAGGCAATGAGAATCAATCGATCTGGACACGGTAATGCCTTATGGAAAGGGTAGAGAAAGAGGGAATAGATGACAACACGAGCAAACCGCCTTTCCTCACAAGCTAACTCGGCTCGACGCAGCAGAAAGATCTCCTCCTGGTTGCTGTCCCCCTGGTTTGGCTACCTGGCCTGTGTGTTTCTTATCGGGGGCGTATGGCTGCTAGAAAAGCTTAACGAAGCTCTTAACGAAGCTCTCCCACACGCACCGATCTTTCTAGCCACACCTTTTACCATGGTTTCCGTTTTTGTTGCCATGGTATGGGGAATTGGTCCCGCGCTGGTTTCCGTCGCGCTAGGATTGTTTGTTATCGCCAGGTTCCTCTCACCCAGTATAGTTGCCTCTGGCATTCTCACAGATATCTCCCTGGTTGGACCATTTATCTTTGTCCAACTCATGGGGATTGGAGTGGTCATTCAACTGGAGCGATCTCGCCGGAAGCTTCTTGCTACCTCTCAAGCACTCGCCGAAAGCCACCAGCAACTTGAGCGAGCAAATAACGTGAAAGACTATATCATCATGCGCTCATCTCACGAACTGAGAACACCCTTGACGACCATCCTCGGTCGCACGCAGCTTCTTTCCGTCCGCCTCAAGAAGTCTGAAGTAACGCCTGAAAACTGGGCAGCTGTACAGCAATACTTGGAGGTAGTTGAAGCACGCGCGCTCCATCTCCGAGCCCTGATTGATAGCCTCTTTAAGCTGAGCCGTGTTCATGCCGGGGAAATTCCCTTACGGGGAAAGTGCATTGAATTGGGAGCACTCTGCCATAAAATTGTGGAAAATCAGCAGAACCTTTCTGGCCGCTCCATCGAGATCAAGCTTCCGGCACAGCCTCTTCTGCTGCAAGCAAACGAAGAGCTTGTCTCCCAGGTTGTGGTGAATTTAGTCGCGAATGCCATCAAATATTCATCGGAGACCTCTGCCATCCAGATGGGTGCCCAGTCAAATGATCACCAGGTAACGCTCCAGATCCAGAATGACCATCCAGGTCTTTCTCCTGATCAACTCGAACATCTCTTTGAGCCGTTTTATCGCACAACTGATGTCGAGTATTCATCTATCCCAGGATGGGGGCTCGGGCTCACTGTCTGCAAAGAGATTGTTGAGCAGTACGGAGGGCAAATCTGGGCAGAATCTTCAGAAGAAACCGGGGTCTCATTCTTTGTCAAACTCCCGCTCGCGGCAGAGCGATTGAGCATTTCTGAAAGGAACTCTGAGGTGGGTAAAAGTTTGCAACATGTCACACAACCCAAACAGGAACGGGGTGGGGGGATATCTGGAGGGAAGCCTATTCCTCACTCTCGCCCTTTGCAGGGAGCACATACGCAACTCAAACGAGTGAAAGCCATCTGGGAGTCTTTCCCGGATAGTCTCATTGCGTGCGATCGCAACCAGAAGATTGTACGGATCAATACCGCTGCTTGCAAGCTCTTTGAAGTGGCTTCCGAAGCCCAATGCCAAGGAAGAGACTACCGGCAGTTTCTCGAACACTACCTACACGCTGATGAGCCGTCACCATTCGTTTCGAGAGAGCAATGGCTGATGAACCTCGTTCCTGCTGGGAAAGCAGGAGCCAGCTCGCCAGAACAGACCCTTCTGCTGGCTCTCCCTTCTGGGCGCAAGGTCTTCGCCACTGTCCGCTCCTTTCCCGTGGCTGATCAAGAGCGAGGCATAGAAGAAATCGTCTTTGTCTTCCATGAGCTCACCTATTATTCTCAGGCAATCTCCCACCTCCAACATGTCCACAAGGCAACGTTGGACCTACTCACCGCAATCGCGCAGATTCCTGAGCAGATGGACCACATCTTGCCAGAAGAAACCTTCCTCCTCTCGCCTCCGGTGCTCTTCGTGGCTCAGCAGGTGGTGAATGTCATCCGGCAAGTCCTGGATTGTCACCGGGTGATGATGTTCGCTTTCGGTCGTCGAACAGGTCATCTGCATTTTGTCGCAGGAAATGGCTTGGCTGCTGAACAAGAACAGCACTGGCGAGACATTGGGGGACGCTTCCATCCCTTAGACGCAGTTGACGACGCGGTATGCGCTCGCCTCGGCACCAACCAGGAGGTAGTGCTTGCGACTGATCAGTTGCGCACCATTGACTATCTTGGCCAACAACGACCTTTTCCAGCGTACCCTTGCCCTGTGCCTTCTGGCTCCGAGGCGTTCCTGTTCATTCCTCTGTTTCTGGAGCAGCAATGGGTCGGGGCGCTGGTTATCGGCAAAGCGAGTTCTGAGGATGCGTACCCTCCAGAGGAGATTGCGCTCGTGAAAGCAGTCACAGGGCAGACCATGCTGCTCATTGAGGGGATCCACTGTTTTTACGCGCAGGGAGAGAAACAGAAGAAAGCACTTGCCCAGCGCGAAGTGAGTTGCCTGACGGGCGAATTTCTGACCCTGGCCAGCCATGAATTGCGTACCCCACTGACGGGGATCATGGGCAATCTGCAATTAGCACAGCGCCGATTGGAGACCTTAAAAAAACAGCTCGCGCCTCCGTCTGCTCAGATCCGTGAACCCGTTGCCCATATTCAGCGCCCCTTAACAGCTGCCTCGCAGGGTACTCAGCTTCAGCAGCGTATCATCAATGACTTGATCGATGATGCGCGTATCCAGACCCATACGCTCACGTTGTCCTTGAACCCAGAGGATCTGCTTACCCTGCTCAGAGAGGTGGTAGCCAGACAGCAACAAGCTGCCCCAGAGCACACCATCGTGCTGGATGTTCCCTCTCCGGAACAAAGGGTGCCCATCATCGCTGATGCTGGGCGGATCAAGCACGTTCTCAATACCTACCTGACGAATGCGCTCACCTATTCCCCCCCTGGACGGCCTGTGGTGGTGCAGGTAAGAGTTGCGGATGCGCTCGCCCGTGTCTCAGTCCATAATGAGGGGCCGGGCATTGCGAGAGAAGAGCTCGATCATATTTGGGAACGCTTCTATCGTGCCAAAGGGAGTGCCGTCCAGCATGAACTGGATCTGAGCTTCGGATTGGTCCTCTATTTGTGCCGAGTGTTCATTGAACGGCATCAGGGGAGCGTTGGGGTAGAGAGTGCTCCTGATCAGGGAGCCACGTTCTGGTTTACCATCCCATCTCAGGGAGAGTGACCCAAACTCTCCTGCCATGTGGCTCAATCTTTGTGAGCACTGCTGTAGCGCACCGGAGGGGAAGAACGAATGGACGCGACGAGCGATTCAGTTTCGGGGCTCAACTATAGGCGCTGGCTCCAGGTATGGAATACTTCGGGCGTCATTTTCATGACCATCTTCCCTGAGATCGTGCTAAAATCGCGTGCCTTTTTCTCTCTCAAGAGGAAGTCTACCTGAGATGGCCATAAATGCGACCTTTTTCAGGCATTTCTTGGCGCATTCTCCAAGTATCTTGGCGAACATGTTGCGGAATCTGACGCGTGAAGAGAAATGGAAAACGGCAACAGCGTCCCTTGCGATGCTACGCCTTATGAGAGAAGCCGATTCGCTGAACGCGCCTGGCAGAGTGGCAGGTTATCTGGAAAACCGTGTTTTTATCCCGATAAATGACAGATACAGAACACTAGCGCATATTTTCAACAGGCTTCTTTGAACACAGAAAGAAGCCTGTTCTTTGCTGAAAAAACACATGAAGAAAAGGGGAACTTGACGAGGTCTGGTAAAGGTTTTTGATTAACATTTTGAAGCAGATTGGCTCAGGTGGTAAAGATTTTCGCTAACATTTGAAAGGGGGGTGGCAGTAAATATGAGCGAGGAAAACATGAGCAACCATACGATTGAGATGGAACCAATGACTACGTGTGTGAACGAAAGCAACATTTTGCTCCCCAGATTTTTGAGGGTCCCGACATTACCAAAATTTGGCATTCTATTATTTGTGGAATTCTTGCCTCCAAAAAAGCGCTTTCTTGAACTGTGTCTCTCCATTGCACTGGATATGGCTTCTTCAGAGGTCGTATCCAGTGCAAGATCGCATGTGTTAAGAACGCCCGCGTTGTTCTTGCTGGAGAAGTGCTCTCATTTCTTCTTCGGAAAGACAATCAGCTGGACGTTCATTGGCTGGCCATGGCTCTTGTCGCGCGTCACCAATAGTTGCTTCGGTGATCAGGCGTCGGGTAAACCCGAAGGGGAAACGGAACGCGGGATCATCGATTATGTATAATCAAAAGTCAAGCCTTTCCCCGCCCTGATCTTCGCCCAACCTGCTTGATGGAGATCACGCTCGTTTCTGCTTGTCGGACACTTCGAACCTCTCCGTCGGGCTGCTGTAGCCTATCACGCTTACCGATTCCGGCACGTCACTGGTACCGAGCTTGAATCGCCAAAGGACAAAGGCATTTTCAATCCATTCAAAACTTGCAGTGCCTACGACTTTGGTCTCAAGGCTGTCCAGAAACCAGGCGTTGGACATAGTCCAATCCCAGTTGCCTATCAAGACCTCTAGTTCTTTTAACCGTGGTTTTTTCATGACTTTATAAAACCCCTTGTTGTAAATCCCAACATGAAACTAGTCCTTTTTACAACAATTATCCTGGTGGGTAAACTCCTAAGGAAAAAGATGTCTATTCAGGGATTATTTCCTATCCTGCACGCGGGTCATGGTTGCGTCGTATGCTGCACCATCTGTAACTTCTGCTCCTTCATCTGGTCGCCAACCGCCGTCGAGGGTGTTGCCATCTTCACTGAGTGTACCTGTATACTTCGCCCCTTTCGTCCAGTGAGTGACAATGTTGCCTTGAACATCCCATTCGTATGGAAGAACATTCCCTGACATATCTGAATAGACGTTTGAAGGGAACGCCTGACTGGTTGGATCATAGGAGATGATTTCCACGCTCTGGCTTCTCACCCCCTTAAAGGTTATCTCGCCTCTGATCTGCAGAAAAAATTCACCTGGTAACCACTCAAAAGTAGACCATCCACTAATGTTGTCCTCTTTCGAGTTCAGCGTCCGACCTTTTAATTCCCATGTGCCGACCAATTTTTCCAGGCGCGAGAGGGCAGGATCGGGTTGGGGTCGGGACATGTGCATTGATGATGTGTTTTCGTTCTTTGTCATGATACGGAATCTCCTTCTTTGCAATTTCTGTCCTTTTTGAGGATTCTTTACGGAGTCAGGTTGGGATCTCGCTACTCACCTTCTCCGTTGCGCCGAGACAATGTGACACGTCTGCGCATCTCAGAGCCTCTCCATTTTTTCAGCAGTTCTGCAAGATGCTCATAGGTCTCAGTGACTCCTTCTACTGCACCACCCTGGAGCATATTGTCGCGATCAGCAACTGATTGGAAAACAGATTGGGCCATGACCCTGGTTCTCCCACCAGGCAATGCCTTAAACCTGATGGTTTCCAGACCTACATGCCCCTTTTCTGGCGCCCCTTCAAATTCAAAGGTGTCAATAATGAGTTCTGGAGCAAGAACTTCGTGATACACCCCGTGAAATGCATGCGCATTGCCATTTTGATCTGTGTGGAAATATCGCCAACGTCCACCGCGCTCTGGCTCAAACACGTCAAGCGTCATAGTGAATCTTCTTGGTCCATACCATTGAGTGTAAAGCGCCGGGTCGGTGAACGCTTTAAAAACAAGCTCTCGTGGTGCATCAAATTCCCGTGCGATAATTATTTCTGTTTTTCCTGGCTCTGCACTTATATTTGTTTCATTTGTTGACATCGAATGTTATTCATCTTCTTTCTTGTCTGTTCCTACGAGTTTCTTTTTCTCCATTTCAAGCACCGCATCTAATGTATCAAAGCTTTCGCTCCACCGCTGTTTCATTTGCAAAACCCATTCTTCAAAGTGAGACAGCATCTGTGGATTGAGGCGATACACATGCTTTTGCGCACGTTTCTCCATCTCCACCAAGTTTGCCTCACGTAAGACCTTGAGGTGTTGTGAGACCGCTTGTGGGCTGAGAGGAAATTGCACATAGATGGCAGTAGCAGGTAACTCCCCACTACTCGCAAGGAGTTCTAAAATGTTCCTTCTTGTTGGATCAGCAAGCGCAACGAACATATCCATAGACAGCATTATAAAGCCTTGGCTTAATTAAGTCAAGGCTTTATATCATACTCGCTTTGTAAGTTTAGAAAGCAAAAGAGACGCACCTTACTCCGGTTTGGTGGTAGGAAGCTTTTGTGAGGGTGGTTGCCGTAGCACGATTTCCTCGCGTACGATATCGACCTCGGGAGGAGCTGTGATCCCGAGTTTTACTTTTCCCTCATGTACCTCGAGCACTTCTACGAGAATATTGCCAGAGATGAGAATTCTCTCTCCTTCCTTGCGCCGTAAAACTAGCATGATGGGTCGTTCCTTTCTTTCGTGAAGGGGTCTAATGGCACTGGCGGGTTCGTAGGTGGTGTTTCCTGCTCTGGAGGCACGATGTACTCTTCGTAGGCACTGGCAACGGCTTTTTTGATCACCTGCCGTTTGCGCAACGCGGGGCGCAGCAGCGGTATCGCGCCTATACCGAAGGCGGAGAAGAGCTGGCAGTCGAATTTGTGGACTGGGCATACTGGCTCATGACTAGAGGGTTTGCGTATAGTCATCTGGAGCGGGTGCTGGAAACTGCGGCACAGAAATCGTCGACTTTTGGCAAGCACTGGGGAAGGCCCCTTCCGCAGGAGATCATTGTGCCAGCCTCAACGCTAAGAGCATTCTGGGCCGAAGGCGGAGCGGAGAGTGTTGTGAGGCAAGGCTATCTCTTTGTCGACCTTGATGGTGAGTTGCTGACCCCTCAGGAATACGAGTTGCATCGTCGACGCTGGTGACCGAAGAATCGAAGTCTCTCTTTGCACCTCAGGGGAGCAATCCAGAAGTGGACTATGAGGTGAGGACCTATCGAGCCTGGGCTGCGTCTAGAACTGGCGCTGCGGAAGAAGGAGAGACCTCGCTGGACCATGTGCCACTATCGGTTCGATGCTGGGCAAGCAAACTTGCGAAATGGATTGAGGGCTGCCCCTATGTGTTGCACGGCCGCCTTGACCCCCTCAGCCAGGAGTATGTGATTGAGGTAAGGGAACGCGAGAAACCAGAGAACTCCTGGCTCCTGGAGGATGCAGATCAGATGCTCCGATGGATGCGATGGTATCACTCTTCCCAGGCTGAGCAACGAACACCTCGAAAGTTGGTATGAGGAGTAGTGCCAGGGCTATGAATGTCCTATAGACATAGTAGTAATATGATCAAGCTAAAACGCATCAAAAGAATGGGCTATGGCAGAGCGGAATTTCCCTTCCTTCGCCAGCGTGTGCTCCACGCCTTGTGGCATGTTTGAACATGGAAATCTCTCCTTTTCATGAAGCAAGCAACCTGAATCACCAAAAGCGATATTGGTGGCGAAGTGATTTCTCTGGCTCGAACTGCAGAGATAGAGCCCCTTCGAGTCTGGCACACATGTGGTGATTCGATCCAGGGCTCTGAAAATGATTACCGCAGTCCCTGACCAGGGCCCCATGCCGTGCAGAAATGAGAAACCATGTGCTATAGTAAGCCTGAGTTTCGACTGGGAAGGAAGGGGTTAATTCTGATGGCTTTGTCTCACTTTGTAGTGACCCTGGTTGATCGAGTGATGACCTGGGTCTATGAAAAGAGCGACGGGCGACTCGGAAGTCGCCTGGGGAACATGGGAATGTTGGTACTCCATACAACCGGGCGCAAAAGTGGCGAGAAGCGCAGCCACACTTTGCAGTATATGCCTGATGGAGCCAACTTTGTGATCGTGGCCAGTAATAACGGTCAAGATAGGCATCCAGGCTGGTATCACAATGTACTCAGCAATCCTCATGTGCACATCCAGATTGGACGTCGCCGGCAGGCCGCGCTGGCCATCGTGGCCGGACCGGAGGAGTACGCTCAGCTGTGGCCGCGGCTGATTGCCCAGAATCCCCCATGGGAAGTGTATGCCAGACGCACCACTCGCAAGATTCCCGTGGTGAGCTTGCATCCGCTGGCCTGAAAGAGGAGAGCGTTAGGAACGTCGAATCACCACATTTGTTCCAGGCTCATGCTTCGGATCTGCCCACGGGATGTGTAACGAGATGCTATCATGGATGGTTCCTCGGCGAGCAAAAATCAGGAAAAGCGCCATACCGTTTGAAATATTCCTCTTCGACGTACGCTAGCGAAAGGCTCGACGGTATCAGTTCACGTGAAGTCACGCTGAGTGCGCCCAGAAGTGCACCCAACTGGAGGCAGGTGAGTAGTGTGCATCCATGCGCGTGTCCGTAGAGCACGCCAGCAAAGAAACTATCACCCGCCCCATTGGTATCCATGACGGAGTACCCTGCCAATGCTGGAATCTCGTACCACTCTCCTTGCGGGGTGAGCGCTGTAGCTCCGGCATTGCCATGGGTGCATACCACCAGTTTTTTTCCGCAGACGATCTGTGCTTTCATAAAAGCTCGATAGTCTGGTAACGCATCAGAACTGAGGAAAAGATAGTCCGCGTTTTCCAGGAACTCCTGGTGATAAGGATTGACCCCATCGTAGTTATGCAGGTCACACCAGATCGGTTTCCGGTACTCCCGTGCCAGAGGGAGAATCTGCCGGCAATAATTGAGAATATTGAGCACAACCACATCACACCCGGCAAGAACTGGCCTCAGGCGTTCCAGGTTGATTATGGGCTCAAATGAGCCCGATTCCAGGTAAATGGAAAGACGCTCCTTCTCTCCAGCCATCAAATTAAGATGACGTTCCGTACCACGCGGGTCGTGCTCAAAAAGACACTCAAGGTTTTCCTGAGCAAAGTAGTCGCGGACAGCCTGCCCCTGCACATCGGTGCCAAGCAACGCATGCAGTGTGACCTGAGAGCCCAGGCGATGGAGTGCCAGCGCTTTTCCTGCCCCTGTTCCACCCACCGTTTCATGATAGGCCTGACTGAACACGGTTGCTGAACGCGGTTCAGGCAGTTCTTTCAGGTACACCATCAAATTATAAGAAACGCCTCCTGCGACGATGACCTTCACCATAGCGTTGTTGTTCTCTCATCCTTTGAACTGTAGTGCTGAGGTCCATTCTACCTTCTTTTTTTCCACGTGCAAAGCAGTTGGAGAGAGATGCTCCCAACGTTCTGGTGGGCTTGTGGACATTGACCAGGGGACTCATCTGGGGCGAACTTCTCGATGGTTGATAGCGCAGTGTCAGAAATGCATTGGCCAGGTTACTGACGACGTATTTCCTCGTTGGGGTCATCGGCGACTGAATAGCTCGGCGTTCACTGCACTACGAGCAGGCCACTAACGATCAGGAGCAAAGCATGCACCCTCACTTCTTTCCTTGTCGTTGATACATCTCTACAATTTCTTCCACGATCGTCGCATCCTCTGGCTTCTTGTCTCTGTTGCGAAATGCAACGAGTCGCGGAAATCGTAGCGCATAGCCCGGTTCGTCCCCCACTTTTCCGGCTGTATGGTTTGGCGAGCGGGTAATCTCGTCTGCAGCACCTCTAGGAAGACCAAAAGACCTTTTTGGTCTTTCGTCAGCAAGTCGAATATGCGGTCTACATACTGGTCTGCAAGCTCTTGTTTCGCCTTTTGTAGTGCGTCACCAGATGAAACCAATACCCATGGAGTCTAAGTGACTTCTCCGCATGGTCTCGCAGACCAGCGGCTTCTCGCAAGTACATTTCCTCCTTGCGAGCTACACCGATATGAGGCATGAACCTCAGACCGATGGGGGCAGCCATATCAGCCCCAACTACGTGAGGGATACCCATTTCCCCACGATACTTGTACCGAATGTTGCAGGCTCCTACCAAATCACGATGCCCTTTCCACCCACATGCTTTGTTCGTACAACAGAAATTGCGTCCTTGAACCGGGCTTTTGCGCCGTTTCCCACAGACAGGACACGTCTTGCTGGTATAAGACTCTTCCTGTATCTCTACCACCATACCGACTCTTTCAGCCTTGTAGGTGAGTTTGTGTCGAAGAGAGCCAAAGGACCATTGGTGCAATTTTTGATTGTTCTTGGAGCCAACATCGAGGTCTTGTCGAATAGCTCGCACATCACCTATTGCCAAGGTCTGCACACCGTCTTTCTGAAGTGTGGAGATCAATCTTGACGTGCTCTGATGCTCAATAGTTTTGATCTGATTTGCCAATTTCTTCAGTTGTTTTTGCTTTGATCGGACAAGCCTTTTGCGACGACGCGAGCCTTTCTTTTTCGCGTCAATCTTCTTTTGCAACCTTGCTAGCAATTTGTTCCGATATTGCCGCTTCGACCTGAGTAACCGTCCATTGAGGATATAGGTGTGTTCCCCATCGTGACTGACAGCCATATGAATTTCACCTAAGTCGATACCAGCGATCTTGTCTCCGTTCTCTGGGACTGGCAAGAAGCAGGGTTCATAGGTTGCAATGGCTTCGTACTCGGTGCCAGTCCAGCGTATCACCAGTGTTTGTGGCATCGTCCAAGGCCAATCGAGAACAAGAGGCTCATTGCCTTTGCCATTGGAGAGGAGAAGCTTGCCATCTTTCATCCTCATAGCAGAGCGTTTGTACTCAATGCGAAAGTACCACTTACGCCGCCGTGGTGGCTTGGCAGTCGTGTCCGTTTTGCGCCGTTCCCTCCAACTTTTGAGCGAAGCAAAGAACGATTGCACGCAGGCATCAGCCGTATGAGCATGGAGTGTGTTGGAACTGTGCCATCGCATCAGATGCTTGGGCTTGAGCCAGATACCCTTTTTTCTGACCGTACGCCAGAAAGAGACAAGGGTAGCGGTATAGACTTCGCCGCAAGCATGGGCCAGTTCTTCAAGTTGTTTCGTCTTGCCGATCTTGACCCGTTTGATCTGATACATGTCGCTTCCCCTCCTCTCTCTCAACGTATTGCTCTAAGGCCCACATGACTTCGGCGTTAAATGAACGCTTGTGCTTTCCCGCTAATCGGACCAAAGCATCATGGAGTTGCTTTGGATAGCGGGTATTGGTTGCTATAATTTCCTCTTTTATGTTGCCAGTCTAGCACTAATTTAGCAACATTACAACAAGCAAGGGTTAAAACCAGGGACGCCTGACCGCGAGGGATAAATCCCTGCGGCTTGCGGCGGGCTAAAGCCCATAAACGTCACCACACCCCATGCATACATGCAGGGGCTTGCACCTCACCTCCCTCTACCAGGGGATCAGGGGCGGACACATTGACCAGCAGGACAAGCCTGAAGGCCGCTAGGACGGGCGACAAGTGGTTCAACCAACCGCCACTCTCCGGAGAGAGTCGCCCCACCAGGAGTAGAAGGCCACGACACGATTGTAGAGCGCCTGATGCTCCGCGAAGGAGTGGGCTGACTGTGGCGGATACTGCAACGCTTGTCTGATTGTTTTCGTGGCTTTTGCCATTTTTAGTACTTTTCTCTCAAAATATATTGTACCTCTTTTAGAGAGTACTACAATACGTTGGAATTGTCAAACATATGTTCTCTATTGCGCTATGCAAGGGCTAAAGCCGGGACACGCCTCACTGCCGCCGTTGAAACGGCGCAGCTTGCGGCGGGCTAAAGCCCGTTGTGTCATGAGTCAGAGAGTGAGCATGACCACGAACTCCTACGGTAAGCAATCAACCTGCTACTCTTGCGTCTACTCATGATCGAGCAAGGGCAACCGTACTTCAAAACGAGAACCGTGTCCTACCTCACTCTGCACGCAGACTTCTCCGCCGTGCGCGTGGGCGATCCATTGTACGATCGAGAGACCTAAGCCGTAGCTCGTTGCGCTCCCAGGCGCATCACCTGTCTCTTCTGTTGCACGTTGCGGAACTGAACGGGCAGCATCACCTCGATAAAAGCGCTCAAAAAGGGAGGGAAGATGGTGGTTTGCGATGCCTGGCCCGTTATCTTCTATACGTATCCATGCCCGCTTCTTCTCTTCGCCGATCTCACATCCCCCTTCCACGAGGACCCGATCGCCCACGCCCGCTGTATACTTGAGTGCATTCTCGATGAGATTGCTGAAGAGCGAGGTCAGGGCTGCTTGGTCCCCACTTACCCAGAGTGCGGGAAACTCTCCAGGGACCAACTCTATTCCACATTGCTCGGCGAATGGCAGCAGGCGTGCCACGGCCTCAAGGACCACGTCACTCAGATCCACGCGCTCTTTTTTCAGCCCGGCCTGTTCTCCATCCGCACGGGCGAGCAGCAACAAATCGTTCACCAATCGACTCATGCGCGCATTCTCCATTTGAATCGTCTGGAGCACCTGGAGATACTCCTCTGGCGTGTGACAGTGGGCTATCCCCCGGTTAACGGCAAGCGTAATGATCGAGAGGGGTGTGCGCAATTCATGACTGGCATCAGCGGTAAATTGGCGCTGGCGTTTGAACGCCGCTTCCAGACGAGAAAGCATCTGATCGAACGTCGAAGCAAGCTCTCCTAATTCATCGTGGCTCTGGAGGTTCAAGCGCCGGCTGAGATCGGTCTCCTCGATCTCGCGTGCTGTCTGTGTCATGAGCCGGACCGGACGCATGGCCCTGGTAGCCAGCCAGTAGCCACATCCTGCCGCCAGCAGCAGGATTGATGGGCCAGCCAGCCCCATACCCAGGAACAGATACTGGACCACCAGTTGATCTGTCCGTGGGGAACCGACGACAAGGACCTCCTGGGATGGATAGGGAAGGGCTTCTGCGAAGAAGCGATATTCCGTGGGCCCTGCTGTAGCTGAACTTCTCAGCCAACGATCGGTCATCTCCCCTGGAACTGGCAATGCCTGCTGGATCTGCCAGATCATCGCTGGTGTAAGCTGCCCCTGGGTGTGAAGCATCTCGCCGCGAGCATTGAACACCAGCACCACCATCTTCTTGTTGAGAGGATCCGTAGACAGATCTGCCACTCTTAACTGATGAGAGCGTTCATAGGTCGTTACGGACTCCTGCGCTGTGGTGCGCAGATTCCCCTCCAGATTGCGCAAAGCCACCTGGGTGACTACGCCGTACAAAATACCGCAAAACGCCAGGAGGAGTAGCGCCATGACAACCAGATACCAGAGCATCAAACGAACGCGCACACTTCTGAATGGGCCTGGGAGTGACAGAACAGAAAGGGCCATCCATTATCTTCCTTTCTCGTTTGGTGTGCGCAGGCGATAGCCCGCGCCGCGTACGGTTTCCACCAATTTGATCTCGAAGGGATCATCGATTTTCCGGCGCAGGCGGCGTATATACACTTCTATGGCATTCGGTGTTCCAGGCGTATCATAGCTCCAGATATGGTTGGCGATCATATCGTGCGAAAGAATGTGATTGGGATGACGCATCAAGTATTCCAGCAGCGTAAAAAGCATGGTGGTCAGTTCGATCTGCTGACCACCTCGAGTGACCCGATGCGTTGCCAGTTCAATCGTCAGGTCGCCCACGCACAGGACTGGCGTTTTTTGGGGGCTGGTCCGGCGCAGGAGCGCACGCAGGCGGGCGAGTAATTCGCTCAAAGCAAAGGGCTTGACCAGATAATCGTCTGCACCGCTATCGAGCCCCCGCACGCGATCATCAATGGCATCTCGCGCCGTCAGCAGAAGAATAGGCACGGTATATCCGCGCGCACGCAGGGTTCGACACACCTCCAGCCCATCTTTCACTGGCAGCAAAACATCGAGAATGATAGCAGCATAGGGAGCAGACTCGGCAAAGGCCAGTCCCGCATCCCCATCATAGGCAGTATCGACCGCATGCCCTTCATACGTCAGACTCTGCTTGAGTTCATAGTTCAGCTGATGATTATCTTCGACAATGAGAATGCGCATCGGATGCTCCTTTCTTGTCTCGTTCTCGCTTTAAGTATCGTTCAGCAAGCTGACTGCTACCTGACTGTCTTTCTGTGCTTCAGTCAGGTAGCAGTCAGCTTGCTCTGCTACAGTCTCTTGAGGATCGGAACGATCTGAAAGCGAACTGATCGAGGTACCTGAGCATACGCTAGTTGTCTGTCACATCCTACCTCATGATCAAGGAGCGTTCAATATGCTTAACAGACGAGAAAGAGAAAAAAGCGTTGACTATGCAGAATGCAAAACGATCCTCACGTTTGCCCACTGGCAAACGTCGCCTGGTGCGTCTGTCCAGCGCCAGAAAGCAACGTGTGCTGATCGCCGCTCTGGTGCTTCTCATCATGCTTGTTCGTCTCCCGGCATGTGGTGAAGGCGGGAGCACAAAAAACAAAAAGTCATGGTTTGGAAATAGGCAGATTTCTACTATCCGGGCCAGCGACGGACAGGCACGGCGAGAGGCATACGCTGCGTTGCTCGTTCCAGATACTTCCCAGAGGGAATCATCCACGACGTTTTCACTCTCATTTTAAAAGGAGGAGTCTATGACATTGGACACAGAGCGGCCTGGAAAAGCCCCGGTAAGTTCAGTAACAGCCTTGATCCAGGTTGAACACCTTTCTCGCGTGATCACCAGCCGGGCGCAAAAAACGGTGATCCTTGATGATCTGACCTTCGCGATTCCATCCGGCAGCCTCTTTGCGATTAACGGACCATCGGGAAGCGGCAAATCCACTTTGTTGAACCTGCTCACCGGCATTGACCGGCCAACGAGTGGACGGGTGATCTTCAGCGGAGAAGAGCTGAGAGCTAGGGGCGAGGATGCGCTGGCGCGCTGGCGCGGGCAGCATGTCGGGATCATTTTTCAGTTTTTCCAGCTGATTCCCACGCTGACCGCGCTCGAAAATGTGCTCCTGGCGTTGGAACTGGGCGGAGGCGGAGGACTACCACGCAAGCAATGGCGCGAACGGGCATTGACCTGCCTGGAGATTGTTGGATTACGCGACTATGGGCGTCGTCTCCCCAGTGAACTTTCTGGCGGGCAGCAGCAACGGGTCGCGGTCGCTCGCGCCCTGGCGAACAATCCACCTGTCCTGGTGGCAGATGAGCCAACGGGCAATCTCGACTCTCGCACCGCGCAACAGGTCTTTGAGTTACTGGCAGAACTCATCAATCTTGGGAAAACCGTCGTCTACGTCACCCATGATCCCCAACTTGCCTCTCGCTCGACCGCGCATGTCACGCTCCTGGATGGGCAGATTGTCGAGCAGAGCGGGGCACAGGCAGCCTTGACTTCGCAGGAGGGACGATCATGAGTATTGGCGGCGCGCTTTTGCGCAAAGCGTTTGCTGATGTGACCCGACGGAAAACACGCACGCTGGGAGTCATCCTGGGGATCGTGATCGGGGTCTTTGGCCTCACTGCCATCACGATGTTTCAGGATACCTACTTCGCAGCGCTAGCCTACACGAATGCCGAGGTAAAGCAGGCCGATATCACCTTCGATGTTCAGGCAGTCGATCCAGCACTTGCGCCTCGACTGCTGGCTGTTCCAAATGTGCAAACGGCGGAATTTCACACCATTTCCCAAACAAGCTGGCACATTCAACGCGCTCCAGGGCGCATCTTCCTGGCTATCGTAGGCCTTCCCAACCCTACCCACATTGACATCAATGCATTTCAACTGCTCAGCGGGCATTATCCCGGCCCTGGGGAAATCGTGCTGGAGAGTGGAGATCGCGGCATTCAACCATTTGCCCTGGATGATGCGATTACGGTGGATACGCCACATGGCAGTTCCCAACTCCGCGTGGTTGGGATCGCACGTACACGAGGAAGCGGAGATCCGGCCACGAAAGGCAGCGCGCTTGCGTATATGAGTCAGCAGGGGCTTGCTCAATTCATGGATATTCAAGAGCCAAATGTCATTCAAATACGCGTGCATGATAAAGCTCAGGCTCAGGTAACGCAGGCTCAACTCCGCAACGTGCTCCAAGCATCTCATATCGCGATTATCGATAGCACCCTTCATACCGATAGTGTCAGCTCCAATCAACTCCTCGCGAATCTCTTCACACTCCTGCGTTTGCTTTCCATTGTAGCAATCGTGGTCTCCTGCTTTCTGGTTATCAATACGATCACGACTCTGCTTGCTGAGCAGATGCATATCATTGGAACGATGAAGGCCATTGGGGGAGTGCAGCGAGCAATCTTTTTGAGTTACCTGCTCTCAGTTGGACTCTATACCATTGTAGGAACAATTTTAGGTCTCGCCTGTGGTATTGCAGGGGGATATATTCTTGCCGGAAAACTGGCCACCATTCACAATCTGGACCTGGGAGCTTTTACTATCCCGCCGGATGTTCTTGCCTTAGGACTGGCCGCTGGTTTATTGACACCAATACTGGCAGCGCTGCTGCCCTTATGGAATGGAACGCGTATCACGGTTCGTGATGCAGTCTCGGCCTATGGCATTTCTAGTATTGGGACACCTGCGCACCAGCGCTTGCGACAAGCTATCACCGAACGGCTGACCTGGGTTCCCCAAACAACCTGGCTGGGATTGCGGACGATCTTCCGCAAACGTGGGCGGGCGATCCTGACGATCCTGGCATTAGCCCTCTCTGGTACAACCTTTCTTGCCATTGCCAATGCAACCTACGCCATCGATGCCCAGGTGACGAAACGTTATGAAGACTATCATTTCGATGTGAAGATTAATCAAGTGGCTGGAACACCTGAAGACGAGACTCATTTCCAGCATTGGATGCTGACGGTCCCCAATGTGCGCTCTATCGAGCGTTCTGGAACCGTGCAGATTCACACCCAATGGGGCAATGTGGACCTCTCTGGTGTCGATGAAGATACGAGCATGTATCACCCTTCCATCGTTGCCGGGCGTTGGTTTCTGCCACATGAACGCCAGGTGCTGTTAGTGAGCGATGATGTTGCGAACCAGGCAGGGCTGCATGTTGGCGAAACGATCACTTTTTCAGCGCAAGAACATGCTGCAATCTGGAAGATCATCGGGATCATCCACGATCCCAATGTATCTATAGGTAGCAGCGGAAGCGCGGTGACCACACCGGAAAACCTCAATGCCCTGGTCGGTCTGCCACAAGAGGCGGGAGTGCAATGGTATCTACAAGCCAGCAATTCTTCACCTGCCGCAGTTGACGCCCTGGCAAGACGCCTGGATGCCACATTGAATCAGGGAAGGGGATCTTTACAGTTCGCCGTGACTCCCGTACAACAGGTCATCCAAAGTTCGCAGAACGAATTTAGTGATCTCTACATGATGTTCTATGTCGTCGCGCTGGTTGTCGCGCTAGTGGGTGCGCTCAGCCTGTACACGACTCTCACCTCGTCAGTGCTGGAACGGCGGCGTGAAATTGGCATCTGGCGCTCAATGGGAGCCAGTGGCAGGCGGATTGCCGGTATCTTCTGGACCGAGAGTCTGGCTCTGGGTATACTTGCCTGGGGAACTGGCCTGCTCTGTAGTATCCCATTGGCGTATGGGTTCCTCCAACTCCTCGGGCTTGTGCTGATCCATGCGTCGTTCACCTTTGATCCCTGGTTGTTTGTAGAAATGCTCATCGCGATTCTGGCCACTGCATCGCTAGCCAGCCTGAGTCCGATGCTGCGAGCGGCACGCGTGAGGATTGTCGATTTGCTCCACTACGAGTAATCAGAGCAGAGAACACCCTGGCTCCCGAGAAAGAGAGAGGGGCTGCCCTTTCATCCACAGCCTTCTCTCGCTTTCTTTTGGGCAGTGTTTATCACGGCAAAGTGCTCTATCCAGAGAAATGACCGGTCCAACTGACCCTATCTGACTTAGCCAAGGAGGAATTGGTCCGATCATTTTCACTGTTCGGCTTTCAACCTTAGGGAGATCTGTACTAGGTGTAGTATCGCTGTGTAGACGTGAAGGATGGACGGTTGCTTGTAACAACGGAAAGCGTGAGGCGACAGACAGACATCTCACGTATCAATAGTAGTGTTCTTCGTTCACTACCGAAAAAGGATGATACGATGCTTCAGCCAAGAGAAAAAGTAATCCACTCTGCTGCAAAAGCCGTGCTCGTAGTGGAAGATGATACACACGTTGGAGCATTTCTCGTTCAAGCTGTTCGAGAGGAGACGTCATATCAAGCGATGCTTGCGGTGACCGGGGCACAAGCGTTAGATCTGCTTCACTATCTGCGACCAGGCTTGATTGTCTGTGATTATCGGCTTCCTGATATGGACGGCTTTACGTTGCATGATCTGCTTCGTGCGAGAGAAGAGTTCACAAATACCCCTATTATCCTGATGAGTGGCATGCCGCGAGTGATGACAAGGACCATTGAGCATGAAAAGCTGCTTCGTTTGAAGAAACCTTTTGGCCTGGATAGGTTCTTGAGCCTCGTCAATAACATCCTGGAATAGGAGAAAAGGAGATACCAGCGTCTTGTCATGCTTTCCGATAACATATTTCTGAAGAAGTTTTGCTAACGCTCCTGGGAGGTTTTGCGGCGGCCCTTTCCAGCCGAGGACGCACCCATACCCAGCAATTGAGGCGGCTGGGAGATGCCTGGTATGTCAATCCCGGTAGCGTCGATCTGGCTTATAACTGGCTGCTTCCGGCTGACACCTTTCATACCGATCCTTAGGCTGATTATGCTATTGTTACCTCTGAAGGCGAGAGGATCACTATCGAATTCCTGCGCGTCCCATTTGACGTCAGGAGGCTTATCGAGTTGATCAAAGCCAGCGGCAGACCTTATCCTGAAACAGTTCAGATATTGTATCAAGCGAAAGCACCGCATGTCGAGAGAAGGATCCTCTTCCCTGAGTACTGAAAGTGCGGGAGATCGGCTACACCAGGGGAAAGTCATTGAGGTGATACTTGTATGCTTCTTGCCGTCCTTTTTGAGAGACCTTTCTCTCTCCTACTTCTGCACACTTCTGCTTCTCTTTCCTGCTGTTTTCTGTTAGACTGCTTGTACACAAGGTGGTCTCCTCCTGACTGGTCTGACACGACGGCAGTTGGATGGCATGCACCTGCATCCATGAGGAGACCACCGCTTTTCGTTGAAGGCACGTATGAAACAGAGACACTCACTCCGTTAGTGACCCCACGAGTAAATTGGGGGCTTGTCTCTCAACTCCACCGCAATTCTAAGTATCGGCGTCAGCATCCTCTTGTCATCCAGGATATCGCGCGATGGTAATAGCTCACCTCTACGACAAACTTGCCAGACATGATGCTCATCTCGGGCAAGCTATTGGCTCCTCCTCGACTTTGGGCTTCTCGGTGTTTCAAACAGGAACGCACCGAGAGCCCTATACAGGATCGTTCTCGCCCGCTTTTGATGCTATCATATCGAGTGAGACACATGAAGAAAGGAGATATGCAGTATGTCGGACACACAACGCGTACAGACTGGCTTTGCAGCGGTCAATGGGACAACGCTGTATTATGAGGTTGCAGGGGCAGGGCATCCATTCATTCTCATACACGGACACCTTCTGGATAGAAGATCGTGGGACGATCAGTTCGCCGTCTTCGCTCAACGATACAGGGTCATCCGCTACGATCAGCGAGGCTTTGGCGACTCGGGGCTGATTACCAAAGGGGAGTCGTATTCTGATCGCCAGGATCTCTACGACTTGATGCACTTTCTGGGCATCGAGAGCGCTTATCTGATGGGAGTCTCTGGAGGAGGCGCGCTGGCTATCGATTTTACGCTTGAGCATCCTGAGATGGTCGATGCGCTGATCCCGGTCACGGCAGGTGTCAGCGGATTTCGGCCATCCGAAGAAATGATGAAACAGCATCCAGATGTGGTGCGTCTGTATGCGAACCTGAATGAAGCCTTTGAACAGCACGACATCGCGCGAGCCGTTGAGATCTCGCTCCAATTGTGGACGGATGGGCCGGGCCGGCTTCCGGGGCAGGCGGAACCCGACGTGCGCGAGCGCGTACGCCAGATGACGACGCGCAACTGGGAGCGCCCGGATGGCGAGGCGCAGGCCCAGACGCCGCCAGTGCCGTTGGAGCCGCCAGCGATTGGACGTCTTTCGGAGATTAGCGTGCCGACGCTCGTCATTCTCGGAGCATGGGACGGGCCAAATCCGCTGGAACAGCTCACCGCAGAGATCCCGGGAGCGAAAAAGGTGATCATGGCAGAGACAGCACATCATCCTTTTCTGGAGAAGCCAGCCGAGTTCAACCAGATCGTACTGGATTTTCTGGAATCACTCAAGCCGTAACAGACCAGTCATGAACCCCATGTTTCTATCTGGCATTGATGGGCAAGGCGCAACATATAGCTATATGCCGCGCCTTGCCCATCAATGCCAGATAGAACACGACAGACCCGATGGCCTCTCTAGAAGGTGGCAAGAAATGTAGGGGGGCCCATTCCTAATGTGCAGAGAGCTCTTGTTAGCCAGCCTCAACGGTATGAGCCGTGTATGACTCATTTGCCTATGGGCCTGGGCCGGATCAGCGGGGTTGCCCTCCCCGGACTTCTCCCGCCTGACCTCTCGCTACAGTGGTCTTCACAAAGGTTGGGCCTTATGACAAAATGAAAGCATGCAAACATATTCTCACGATTTACGACAGCGTATTCTGCGCGCGGTTGACCAGGGAAAGCCACGTGCAGAGATTATCCAAACATTTGCGGTGTCCCGATCCACAATCAAACGCTACCTCAAGTTGAGACGCGAGACCGGTGATGTCAAGCCCAAGGTCATTCCCGGACGCCCATCAAAGAAAGGGGCTGCTCTGCATGCGGGACTGCTCCTTCAACTCGAAGCACACCCTGATGCGACGCTGGTCGAGCATTGCCAGTTCTGGGAAACCACGCACGGCATGCAGGTCAGTTCCGCGACCATGAGTCGAGCCATCCGGCGTCTGAACTAGACCCGCAAGAAAAAAACGATATGTGCGAGTGAGCAGAATGAAGCCGACCGCGCCGCCTGGCGAGAACAAGCCCAAACGCTGGATGCCCGCAAACTGGTGTTCATTGATGAATGTGGCTCGAACATCGCCTTAACTCGTCTGCATGCTCGATCCCCGAAGGGAGAACGCGTCTACGGGTCTGTGCCGCGAAACAAACGAGCGAATATCACGTTGCTCGCCGCGCTCTCGCTTTAAGGCATGGGTGAAGTGTTCATCCTGGAAGGCTCAGCGGATACTGCTGTGTTTGAACTCTACATGGAACAGATCCTGGCTCCGAGTTTACACCCAGGACACATTGTCATCTTAGACAATTTACACACGCATACCGGAGAAAAAGTTCGACAGGCCATCGAAGCACGGGGATGCCAGCTCCTGTTCCTCCCCTCCTACTCTCCCGACTTGTCACCCATTGAAGAGGCTTTCTCCAAACTCAAAGCCGTTTTACGTCTGGTAGGAGCTCGAACACCAGAGGGCTTACAAGAGGCGATTGGGCAAGCGCTCCTCACCATCTAAAAATTGCGCCATACGGGGACCCCTGGCTTTAGCCATGGGGAGGAGCATGGCGCACTCCTTTCTGTGTATACTCATAGCCATCGGATCGTTGCACACAACGCATATATTTGGGGTGAATATCGACCTTCTCCAGTCGGAATGAAGGCCGATGACGAATGGCTATCCGTCCTTCAAATGTTCCTTTGGGCGTGATGGCTTTGACCAGATCACCCGTTTGATACCCAAGAAATGTCTTTTTGCGCTCTTTGTGCTGCTTCGGGAATCCATACTTGTCAGGCACACACATTTGCCTCCTCCCATGCCCTGTCGCTTTGATGCGCAGTGGGATGACTCCCTTCTGCAAAAGCACATCAGGTGTGCTCTTGCCTACGCAAGCTGCATCGAGCCAGTGGGTTTTGGGGAGTCCTCGCGTGGTACGATTAAACTTCGTCAATCCACCGCTCCCACACTCGACAGGCAAGCCGAGGGCTTTCAGCCGTTCGAGCAAAGCACATCGTGTGCTATTGACAGCGCTGGCATCCTTGAGTGGCTTTTTGACCTGAGCGAGAAGACGCTTGAGCACGTCAGGTTTCTTTTGCAAGAAGACTTCGATCTCCTGAGTGCCTTTGGCAGTATTGCATGCTTCGCAAGCCAAGGTAAGATTGCTCATCCTGTTCGTACCACTACGGGCACGTGGATGGATATGCTCTACCTGAAGCGGGACATCTTGTTTGCCACAATAGGCACACGTGCGTTCCCATTTTTCCAGCAAGTATTCCCTGACCTCATAGCCTTGCAAGGTTCCTTGCTGGTATTCCACACCTGCAATGTCGGGATTCTCCATCAATTGCATATCAAACTTCACAAGCTCCTGACTGAGAGTGGCAATGGGAGCATATCGACACAGGCGAGCTACCCACGTCAGAATGTTGGCAAGGCGACTTTCTAACGATGGTGGCAACCATCCCTTCTTCCTCCGTCGATTGTCAAATCGCGGCTTGCGGTAGCGTGTTTTACGCTGCCTACGCCCCTGGCGACTTGCACGACGACTATCAAGACTGTCTTTAATTGCATGCCCTCGATGTGAGAGTTCAGCTGCGAACACAATTTTGCCGTTGGTGCCGTTCACCAGGGCAATTCCCGTCGTTTTACTGCCTGGATCGAGCTTGAGGTGCAAGGGTTGTACCTCTGGCTGTTCTACCACTCGTTTGAGCACAATGGTAAACGGATACCGTCTAAACACGGCTGCTTTCCCTTGCCTGAGCAAGCGCCTCGCGTGTCCTGGATGCACCGGATTTAAAGGTTTATAGTCACTATCAATCACAAAAACATTGCTCAAGTTGAGCCTCCTGTTTCCAGGGTAATGTTTGCCTCGACAATGATAGAGGGCGGTACTTTTCCCTGAGCACTGCATAGACCCCGCTTTGCTGTTTAACCCAGAGATTCTAGAGCTACCGGCTGGCACACACCTGTAGGTAGGAACTTGAACACTTCTCCTCTATCGTAGTCTGATAACCTCCTGCCTCGCGCAGAAGGTCCATGGCTAAGTCTGGACAGGTCCGAGCTTGCTTTCACAAGCCCCTGCCTTTAGGCATGGGGTACCTGACTACCCCTTTCTCGATCGGTACTCCGAACCGGGAAAAGGGTGCTTGCATCCTCACTCGTAATACTCCGGCAGCTTTTTCAGCCCTTCCCACTGCTCCTTGTCATGACCGAAAATCACAAGCCCGATATGCTCCCGTTCGACCAGATCAAGCAGTTTAATCGTACTGGCGCGGATCGCTTCGGCGTCCGGGTTGCTACCGTCGTCCTGCTCGTCACGGGTAAAGCCCTTGCCGAAGGGTACAGCGTCAATCGGCAATAAAATCGCCCCCGTTTTGGGCAGCCGCACCAGCACCGATTGATGTCCCGGCACATGCCCGCTCGTCTCAATCAGCTCCAGCCCCGGCAGCAGTTCCGTGTCCCCGTCCACCAGCCGGATGCGCTCCATTGGCTGATCCCATTGGGGTCGATTGGCAGCAAAACGTGGGTTGCTCGCCGCATCCAAATGATGCACACGCTGAACAACATATTGCGCCTTCGTGAATGCCGCGTGTCTTCCGGCATGGTCGATATCATAATGCGTCGAAATGACTGTATCAATATCGTCCGGTTTTAAGCCAATGCTCGCCAACTGCTCGATAACGTCCTGCCCATTCTCGAACTCCGATTCTCCTTCAGGCATAATCTCCGGTAGACCACTGTCAATCAGAATATTCTTGCCGTCACCCGTTTGCACCAGATAGCACACAATCGGAATCTGGTATTCCGGCATGGACCCAACCTGCATCAGATAAAGACGCTTCATGGCATTCTGGCTCATAAGCTCCTCCTCGGAATTGAAACATATATTCTATCATATCAATCGTGTTGGCATTCGTATCGGCCCGGCGTTAGCTTTCTGCTAACACAATCTAACAGCTCACGTTGGCCCGTTCATAGAGCGGGCCGAAGCTGATCGCCTCTTCCTGCTCATGTGCGAGAATCGCCAGGATGGGCTTTACAAAGGAGAGCGGCAAAGCCTGAATTGATGCGGCCCCGATCATAGCATGCTTGCTAGTTATCGGGTACATTAGATTTCGTCAGCAGAAAGCTAACGCCGGGCCTGTCAGTCTTGCGCACAAAGGTCTTCCGCTCCCTCATTGCATGCAAGACATTCTACCGTCAAACCTGCGCAAAAACTTCTCCTATCTTGCTCTTTTGGCCATGCAGCATTACCGCCTCGCATTCCAAAACAGTTTCTGAGTCTGGACCACTTATGAAATTGACCCATATCATGTCTAAGTTCTTTTGACCCATATTGTGTCCGAGGCGGCTAAAACTTTTGGCAAATCACAGGTAGCAAGACCAGCAGAATCTTGATGCATGAGAGAATAGGAGAGCAGGGATTGAGGCCACTCGACGCTTTACACATCTGGAGTGGGACCAGCAGTCTGTATTCGCGCTCATTTGACCATGGGCAAGGTAAACCAGAAGGTAGAACCCTCCCCAGGCATGCTCTCTACACCCACCTCTCCGTGATGTTGGGCGATGAGTGTACGACAGATATATAAACCCAGGCCCAACCCTTTCCCTGAACCACTCTGGACTGGTACTCCCTTGACCTGGTGAAAGCGTTGCCATAGTTCCTTTTGAGCCTCTTCGGTGAGGCCTGGCCCGTGGTCTCGCACCCAAACACGAGCCATGCCCTCCCGGATGGTCAGTCCAATGTGGATCGGCTGATCTGCGCTCGAATAGCGGATCGCGTTGGTCAGATAGTTCGTCACCACCTGGCTGATCCGAGCTCGGTCGGCAAGCACCATGACCGTGGTGTGCTCCGGCAATTCGAGCAGGAGTGAGCGCTCCGGCGCGGTCACCCGCAGATCCTCGACGGTTTCGCGCACGATCGAGGCCAGATCGCAGTGGTCCAATGAGAGTTCCAGCGTATTGGCCATGAGGTAGTGGATCACATGAAGCTGATGGCCCTTTCCAGATTGTAGCGATGTAGAAAGAGGTCCAAGCAAGCAGTATGCATCAGAGAAGATTTTGAGAAAGAGAGCGTTTTGCGAACAAATATGCTAAGACGCTGTCTGAGTGTATTATTCCAGCGCTCCACATGAGCCGTTTCACCTGTTTCCTTACTGACTGCCATATGTTGCTTTTCAGGAATGACTACTTGATATGCACTCCAGAAATCGGTAGAGCAATGCCCAGCACGATACATTTCAGGAATAGCATTCCATAATTCTTGACAGGTCTTCTGGCTTCTCTCTCCAATAGCTCGTGCAACCACTTGCCGAGTCTCTCGGCAAAGAGCAATCCAAATCCATACTTGATTTGTCTTCTGCAAAACAAATGACCATAATTCATCAAGTTCTCATGTTTTTGCTTCTGGATTATTTGCATCGGGCTGAACAAGTGTTTCCCTCAAGAGAGGCAGCTCCGCTGCTTTTTTTACCCATTTCGTCACCGTGTAACGCGAGACGCCAAATGTCCGCTCAAGACCTCTTAAACTACTTTGCTCTTGATACGCTCGCAGTATCTCTTCCTTGCGTTCCTCGGAATATCCACGAGATGAGGGATTTTCCCAACTATGCCGCTTACACTCCTGGCAGAAGTATCTCTGCTTTCCATTGGGAGCATGCCCGTTACGCACCAACTTATCACTCTCGCAGTAGGGACACAAAAGGGTGATCGCGACCATGTTCTTTTCTCCTGCTCTCTTCTTTGATCGACTCCTTTCAGTCTATCAGCTCATGATTATCCACCACCGTCTCTCGCTTGTTACCATCGTAATCTACTCTACGCAACCTTACAGGTAGAGAGCCTCTGGGGCTTGGTTGCGGAAAGCGCCAATCAGTCGCCCCAATTAGATATGCTTTCTTGGACGCATAGAGAGTGCTTAAACAGAGCTGTTGATAGGCTCTATGGAGGTACCAGCGGGACGTACCGCACGTGGAGCGTGCGCGCGCAGATTGAACAAAATAACATGGTTCCAATCATCAACAAGATCAGGAGCAAATTTAATCTGGATCCGCTGTTTAGTCCCGAAAAAAACAATCCCTTTTTTCTTTCCGAAGATGATTTTTTCTAGGCAACTAGCGTATCATGCGTAGCGTTCAAGTGGGATTCCAGTGCATTCCCATGGGAATCCACAGCTTGATACAAGTACATCCAGACGCCCTTGATTTTCATGTACATCTCGTCAACTTGCCAGGAATCGCTCGCGCACTTGAGATGCAGATGACTGCGCTTCTCCAGTTCAGGCCGTATCGCTGGATCCAACGGGAGATGGTCGTATGATCCACATGCAGCCCTCGTTCCAACATGCGTTCTTCGAGATCGCGGTAGCTCAAAGCATATCGTAGATATCATCTCACGCAAAAAAGAATGATTCGTGCATGACGACATTCATAGCATGTTTTTTTTGCTGAATGGCAATCTTACCCTGAGGTAAGCTCGTTTTGAGGGGAGGAAAGAGACCATTTCAAGTGAAGGGCATACCTTGCCCCCAAGCATGGGCGTGGTGGCTTCTGGCAAAGCTGCCCGTGCGAGAGCGCGTCGGCTCGAAAGTCCTGCCTATCCCCACCAAGAGCCGCTCTCCCTTTTTAGGGAGAACGGAAGCGTTGGGTGAGCAACAGGAACCCCCGCGCATTCATGCCGGGGAGGTCTCAGAAATAGGCCTTCTTGAGTGTTACTCCGTAGAACTCGTCAGTTGTTCGAGTCGCTCAACATAGTCGGCCAGTACAGCAAAGGTGGCCTCGATTGGCTCAGGTGTGCGCAGATCGACGCCTGCCTGCTGAAGGACATCCAGCGGATAACGAGCGTTGCCGGTGCGCAAAAATGCAAGGTAGCGTTCAACCGCTTGAGGCTGGGAGGCGAGAATTGAACGCGCCAGGGCGTTCGCAGCAGCGATACCTGTTGTGTACTGGAAGACGTAGAAGTTCGCATACAGATGGCCAAAGGTAGCCCAGGTAATGCCATCACGCGCGGCATCCACTTCAACCTCACTGCCGTAGCCCTCCGCCAGGAAGTCAGCAAAAAGACCATTGAGAACATCGGCGGTCAGGGCCTCGCCGCGCTCCACACGCTCATACATTTCCAACTCAAGGCGGGCCAGCAGGGGCATGATAAAGTAATAACGGTGGAAATTGTTCATGGCCTCATCCAGCAGCCCGATCTGGAAATCGCGCTCAAGGCGCGTGCGCAACAGATGCGCCCGCACCATAGCCTGGTGAAAGTTTGAAGCAGTCTCAGCCACAAACATCGAATAATCGCTGTATACAAGCGGCTGCGTCTGCCAGGTCAGATAGGAATGCATCGAGTGCCCAAGTTCGTGCGCCAGGGTGCTCATGCCTTTCAGAGAGTCATCGTAGCTCATGAAGATAAAAGGATGTGTCCCCGGACAGCCAGAGGAGAATGCCCCAAGGCGTTTACCCTGATTGGGATAGATATCCACCCAGCGTTCTTGCAGACAGCCCCGGCGCAGAATCTGCACATACTCATCGCCGAGCGGCTGAAGTCCTTCAGCAATCCAATCGACCGCCTGTGTATAGGGCAGAGCAGGCAGTTCCGTGGTCAACGGCGAATAGAGATCGTAGGTATGCAGAGTTTTATATCCCAACACGCGCCGCCGCAGTGCCCAGTAGCGATGCCAGGTGGGTAGGTTCCGACGAAAGGCCTGGATGACGTTGTGATAGACCTCAACGGGGATATTGTCAACCGCGAGCCGCGCTTCCAGGGCGGAGCGATAGCCATGCGCGCGCGCGAAAAAGAGATACTGCTTAATCCGGCCCTCCAGGTTGCTGGCCAGTGTTTTTTTGAAAGCGAGATAGCCATCATGGTAATTTTTCCAGGCGGTGCGGCGCGTCTCGCGGTCAGCGCTGGACCAAAGTGCGACAGTTGTGCCCTGAGCGACCGGGTACTCCTCGCCATTACTCGATTTTGCGGGCTGAAAGCGCATCTCGGCACTGGTCAGAGATCTCATAACGCTCTGTGTCGTCGCAAAGGGATCGTTGAGCGCGCCCAATAGCTCTTCAACTTCAGGCGAGCGCACATGGGCCTGCAAGCGCAAAAGATCCTCTAAATAGTGAGTATACGCAGCCAGGCGTGAGTCTGAGCAGGCCCACTGCGAGAGATTTTCTGCGCCATTCGCCAGAAGCTCTGGTTTGATAAAGGCCAGTGCCGCGCTCACCTGCCCATTGAGCGTCGCTGCCCTGCTGATCAGAGCTGCCGCCTCTTCATTGCTGGTATCGACGCTCGTCAAAAGCTCGGCATACATAGACAACTTCTGGACACGCACGATGACCTGAAAGAATGCATCGAGCGCCTCGGCCAGGATCGCGGGACCATTCAGCTTACCATGATACTTTTCAAAGGCCGGCAATTCCGCTTGCACCAGCTGATATTCAGTTTCCCATGCCGCGGGATTGGGAAATACACTGGCAACGTCCCAGGTGTCCTCCTGGCGTTGCGCGCTACGTGGGGGAAGAGTAGTTTTTGGCATTTTGGTCTGTTACCTTTCTGTCTGTGGAATTGACCCGAAAAAATGGGCCTTCCGCAACTTTCGTACTCAGCTGAAGTATATGCATCCTGAACTTTTTTGGAACACGACACCAGAAGCGACCCTCCCACTACTGATCTCTGCGTAGCTTTCTAAACCAGTGATGATGAGGCTCGCTGAGTCCCTCAAACCCCTTTCTCCGTAGGAGAAAAATCGCGAACTGTGAGAGTGGAAGGGAAGCAAAGGGACAGCCAAAACGCGTCCACTCTTACACAGGTCGTTTGGCATCACACGATTTGCGATATTCAATGGCCATGATGAGCAGCTTTCTTAAAGGCTCTCGGTTCAAGGCTGCATATGCAGCATCCAGTAAAGCATAACTCGTTTCCCTGAAGTTCGCATAGATCCAGAGATCTTTCCCCAATTTCAAGGCTGCTCCAGGATAGCCTTGCGCCAGCAAATGCATCGCTTCTTCAGCTTTTTTCTGAATCTCTTGATGCGTGGGCCGATAATGTCGGATGTGGCAGATGTCGTCACCACTCAAGGGACGATACATTTCTTCTGGGATGACAATGCCCATCCCACCATGTGTGGGCGCGATGACGTGTTGTCTGCTCCCATACATCTCTCCATATTTCGCCACATATGCTTTGCCTACCTCACCTCGTTCCCCCGTCTCATATGTTTTCAGTGCCTCTCTCAAGAGAGAGAGCTGGTCGAGGTGTCGCTCATATGTATCCTTTGCAGCCGGGTCATCTTGCATCCATTCCAGACAGCCATCATAGTACCGTTCTAACTCCTCTCGCGTTGCTTCAAACAGTGTCTCCCCTACGAGTGTGAGGTCGAAAGCGTCATTGCTATAGTAAGCAACCACTAGAAACGTAGGGGAATGGGGATCATCAATATAGTACCCCCAATGCAATCCATCCGTTCTTCCAAACGCAACAGTCAGAAATTCTGGGGGGTCGTCATAATAGCGAGCCTCCCAGAGGGGATTGCCCTGGATATGATCTGACTCCTTTAAGAAGTCAAATGGGCCTATCATTTCTCTCCCAGCGAGAACCATTCCACAGATCTCGTCTCCCAAGTATTTGAGAAGGGAGGAATGCGTGTTCGCAAATTCCCAAAAGGTAAAAAAGTGGTCAGGAAAGGCAAGGCCATAGCTTTGCTCTAAAAGCGCCTTTTGTTTTATATCGTAAAAAAACTCCTGCTCTTACTTTTCCGCTTTTCAATGCGTTCTTTATGCTTGCTTCATCTCGGTTATGTGCCTCATGGGCCTAAGCCTGCTCGATTACCTCGCCGAGTGCATGAGTAAAACAGGACTGAAGGATCTCTCTGCGGTGGCGGAGACGTTTTTTGGCTCGCACCAGTGCTTCTCGTACACAAGAAAGGTTCCTACAGCAGAGATTTTTCAACTCCCGACGTTTGAGCAAATTCCAAACCCCCTCTTGCGGATTTAACTCGGGAGCATACCCTGGAAGACGCTCCAGATGAAGCCGCCTGGCTGCCCCAGCTGCGAGAAACTCTTTGATTGCCTTGGCTCGGTGGATTGGGGAACCATCCCAGATTACCAGCAGTTTGCCTGAGAGTTTGCGTAACAGCATCCGTAAAAACTCGACCACGTGCTCTGCGCGATAAGCACACGTTTGCATCTGCATGAAGATCCGCCCTTCTGGGGTAATGCCACCAATGGTTGAGAGATGATCGCGGGTCAGTGGGACGCGCAAGGTTGGCGTATGCCCCACCGGGGAATACGTGCGTACCAACGTGGGCAGCAAATAAAAACCTGCTTCATCGACAAAAATGATCGTTCTGCCCTCTTGTTGGGCTTTTTTTAGTTTTGGCCACTGTACCTCTTTCCAGATCCTGATGGTTTCTTCGTTCCGCTGCGTGGCCCGCTCGATCGGCTGTTGCACACTGTAGTTGAGCTGTTTGAGTAAGCGACTCATATGGGCCGGGTGATAGCGCACACCGAACTGCTTTTTGATCAGCGCTGCCACTCGCTTAGTCGTCCAGACTTGTCCCTGAAATCCATGAGCCTCTGCTCCTTGCTCCAGCAAAGTGGGAAGTTGCTCCAACTGCTCTTCAGTCAGCTGCGGTTGGGGTCCAGCTGTGATTCTCCCATGCAATCCCTCTTCTCCCTGCTCACGTCCCCTCTTCATCCATTGGCTCACGGCTCCTTCCGTCACCCCCAGGGCTTCCGCGATCTTCTTTTGACTCCATCCTTGTTGCGCTAACTTCCACGCTCTCAGTCTTCGCCACTTTCTCCAATCTCCTCGCTGCTCATCAGTTCTTCTCCTGCTTTCACCCAAAACGCCGCAGGATGCCCCTGCCCTTTCAGGCATGGGGAGGAATGCGGCGTTCCTTTGTCGGTGGCTTGGGTGGAATACGCCGTAGACATTCTCTCATCTGCTCATGTATTGTTGACAGTCAGATGAAAACTATGGTATAATTTAGCGTATGCAAACGGTATTAACAGCGAAACTCAAATTAAATACAACGCCCGAGCAATTCAAGGCATTACGTACAACGCAACTGGCGTATCGGGATTCTCTCAACTATGTGAGCCAGTACGCCTTTGAGCATGGCAAGATGAGCAATGCTGTTCGTTTGCAAGATGCCACCTACGAAGAGATCCGCCTCCGTTTTCATCTTCCTTCGCAAATGGCCTGTTCTGTTCCTCGCCAAGTTGGAGCCTCGTATAAAACCCTCTGGACAAAGGTCAAGAACAATGCTGTTCATCGTAAGGAAGGTAAGACCAAGAAACGCTACAAAGGGCTTGATAAGGCTCCCAAGTTCATCTCCCCCACGTTGACCTATCAGTACAAGAAAGACTACACCTTCAAGAAAGAGCAGCAGGTGAGCATCCTGACCCTTGAGGGACGTGTTATCGTGCCCTATACTGGCTACAATAAGCATGTGGCATTGATCCAGCGTGGAGCGGAGATTGGTGCATCGAAACTCTGGTATGACAAGCCCAAGAAACAATTTTACCTCCTTGTCTCTCTTGCAATTGAGACGGCTGATCCTACACCTGAAACACACAAGCAAGTCGTTGGCGTGGATGTGGGGATGCGATACCTTGCCGTCACGGCGACGATGCAAGGGGATTGCACCTTCCATTCAGGCAAACAGATTGTCCCCAAGGCAAACCACTCCGCACGACTGAGAAAATGTCTGCAAAAGAAAGGCACTCGTTCAGCGACAAGAAGGCTCGTTGCCATCAGTGGACGAGAGAGACGGTTGAAGCAGAATACCAATCATGTCGTGAGTAAGCGGATTGTCCTACAGCACCCTCAAAGCTTGATTGGACTGGAGCATCTGACAGACATTCGAGAGCGTACCAAACGACGCAAAGGCAAAAATGCAAAACAGCGAAAAGCCAATCGTACCTTCTCCAAATGGTCCTTCGCTGAGTTGCATAGCATGATTGCCTATAAAGCGCTCTTGCATCGAAGTATGGCGATCAAGGTCGATGCCAACTACACCTCGCAAGCGTGCCCCAAATGTGGGCACACCTGCAAAGAGAATAGACCCAACAAAGGATTGCTCTTCGTCTGTCAGAATTGTCAGTACACGCTCCATGCCGATCTGGTTGGTGCAAGAAACATTGCGATGCGAACGCTTCTTCTCCGGCAAGACTGGAGAGGAACGGGCCTCTTGTCAGTACGCGCCTTCTGTGTCGGACGATGAAGCCAAAGCCGCACGCCTGAAACGGTATGCTGAATTGCGGTGGAGTTCAGACACAACTCCAAGCCCTCGGCTTTCGCCGTAGGGTACTGACTTTATCATAGTTTAGCAACCTGGGTAGAGCTCAGTAAGAGGTGCGTCCGATACCTCTCAATAGCACGAAAGTTGCGGTAGGCCCGTGAAAACGGGTCGAGATCAATCTTCGAGCAGGTAAATTTACGGCACGCGGGGAATAAGCAGCCTCTCTGCGTACTTCCTATTCTGGCGCAACCGCGATGGCCTCGATCTCAATCAAGAAGTCTTCTCGGCCAAGCTTTCGCACCTCCACCAGCGTGTTTGCTGGGGGGTGGAGGGGATTCACATAGCCGTCGTGGATTTCGCGCAGGATGGGACGCAGGGACATATCCAACAAATAGATATTCAGTTTGGCCACGTGAGGTAACTACTCAGGTCCCTTTCCAAGCTCGCCTGAGGCGAGCTTGGAAAGGGACCTGAGTAGTTACGACTGGGAAGTTACCTATTTCTTCACAACACGGTACCTGATATGAGTTACCAATTGTGTGCCGCTTATTTCAACAGGTTCAAGATCGAGATCGGGAACCCCCTCAAAGAGCCGTGCTCCAGAACCTATGGTGACGGGGACTATGTGGAGCCATAACTCATCAATAAGTCCGGCCGACAAATATTGATTGATCGTATTTGCGCCGCCAGCTATCGCAATAGGTCTCTCCCCGGCCACTTCTTTTGCTCGCGACAGCGCTGCTTCAATACCGTCTGCAATGAAGAAGAATGTGGTGCTACCCTCCATAGCAATAGGGTCTCTCCGATTTTGAGACAAAACAAAGACAGGCGCATGGTAGGGGGGATTCTCTCCCCACCAGCCCTTCCAGTCGGTGCTCCCTCGCTTTTCTTTTGGGCCAAACATGTTGCTCCCCATAATGAACGCACCCGCATCTTGCAATGCATCCAATTCAGCCTGGTGTTTTTCTGGCTCATCGAACATCCAGTGGTGGAGTAAATTTTCAGGGATGTCCCCAAAAGGTTTTTCAAAACTCTGGTTGGGTCCTGCAACGAAAGCATCTAATGACATTGCAATTGAGCAGGTAACTTTATTCATGCGATTTTCTCCTATCGGTGACAGTTACAGCCCTCAAATCCCGGTGGAGCGAGAACATTTGCATATCTATCAGCCCCCTACATGTTTTTGAGAAGGCCTAGCCTCTAGCTTATCACGCGTCCACGGGAAAAACTTCTTCCAGCTTGCTCTCCGATGCTTCGTCAGATCGCGACTGGAGGACCTGTTTCATAGCCCAGAGCTCATTCTCATACCATGAGAGCAGAAAATCAGGACCGCTTGGGCAGTTGAATACTTCTCCTGGGTAACTCCTCCTTCAGCACCAGCTCTGGGAGAATCTCCATATTTGCGGCGAGGAGATAACTACTCAGGTCCCTGGTTCCCAGGCAATGGGAAAAGGAGTCCCTTCAAAGACCGCTGCCATGGCGGCCAGCATGGAGCGGCCTTGCTTTCTCATGGTCGAAAGATAACTGCGAATGACACAGAAAGCCGTAGCCCCTTCGCTACTGCAAAAGGTTCCAGAAATCTTTTGTTGGACTTTGATCATCCGTAAATCGCGTTCCGCAAGGTTGTTGCTAAAAGGCAGAGTCAATTCGTCCAGGAAAGCAAGCACCTGTTCAGCCCTTGCCAGAAGAGCATCCAGAAGATTTTTCGCCTCCGCTTGTTTGCGCCGCCCGGGTTTCTTGGGAACCGGCTTACTCGGCGGGGAAGCAAGGGTCTGCTGGGCGGCAAAGCCCTGTCGGAGGATCTCAAAATACTGGAGCACCAAGGAGTCACGTTCCGCTTGAGGAAGCACGCGGGCACCCATGGCACGAAAACGAGCAGTCGTCTCTGCCATGCGTCGCAGCAAATCGTGCATCTCTCGCGCCCAGAGTTGGTGGTCACGTTCGGCGATCAGCAAGCAATCCCGTAAGAGGTGGGCCCCACAGATGCTATGCTCACATACGTAGTGATCGTAGCTGCTCAAACGATCATGCATCGCTCTTCCCGAATACTGCGGCAAGATGCCAATCGCATCCATTGCTTTCTGTCCCCGGTTACGGTGCCAGTGGTAGAGGGTCAACCACCTTGTGGCATTGACATGAAACCAATGCCACAGCCCTTTGACTCGCCCGCCCGTTTCATCCACATGATCCAGCCTCTGTGCCAGCAACAACTCTTTGATCCGCAGTATTGTTGGGCTAAGCGTGCGAGCTGCCTCCTGGATCCAGTTGGCCAGCGTCCCCTCCGAGATCCTACAGGAGAGCAGATCAAGAAAGAGTTCGCCGATGCGATCCATCGGCAGCAATTGGTACTGCGACAAGTACACCCCGAGGGCTTGCACGCGCGGTCCATAGCCAGCGGGTGCATTCACTCCCATGGGAAAGCTTCCAACGCTCTGATGTTGACACACTGGACACCTGATGACTTCCACCTGATGTTCCGTCACCGAGAGACGCAGCACGGGGATCTCATGGATTTGTCGGCGTTCCTTCACCTGCCCGGCAACCTCTCCCAGATCGCAGTGGCACGCCTCGCAATGACTTGGTCGATGGATGATCACCTCATCGGGGTTCTCCACCTGCTGGAGCGCGTGTCCAGGGTGACCTGCTTGCCCACCGTTCAGCTTGCTGCTCGCTGCATGTGGCTTTCCGTGGCGTTTGAAGCCGTCACTCGACGGCGGCTTGTGACTGTTGTGACTATCTTTGGCCAACCGTCGCTCTAACTCTTCAATCCGCAGCAGCGCACTCATGAGCAGCCCTTCGAGCTCCTCAATGCGCTGAGTTTTCCGCGTCACTTCTTCTTTGAGTTCGGCGTTTTCTTTTCTCAGTTGGCTCGCTTCTTCTTCTGTCATGCTCGTAGTGTATCAGCCTTGTCTATCCCTCCTGAGGAGACCTAAGTAGTTACCACGTGAGTGAAATCAAGGCCAACCGAGGCCAGTGCCATCTTGAGATTTTCAAAGACTTGTTGAGTTTGAGCGCGGAAATCATGGGGGCCAACGACCTGCCCTGCCAAATCAAGAGCGACTTGACCAGCAATGAAAATGATTCGCCCCCGCGTGATCTCAACCACGTGGCTATAGCCTGCCGCAGAAGTCGACAAAGTGGATGGATTCAAGAAGCGCATATTGGTTGGATGAGTTGCCATAGTGTTTCCTTTCCTTAGAGCCGTAGCACGCCCTCAGCCACCGTCACACCTGAGCCACAGATGCTCACCTCATCGCCATGCAAACGTATCTCAATACGGCTTGGCCGCGCCAGATCATACCCCTGCTCGATCGTTATCGTTACCCAAGAGCCGATGCGGCCATACTTTGCCAAGTAGCAGGCGAGCGGGCCAGCCGCAGTCCCCGTAGCGGGATCTTCGACAATCCCTTCCGTAGGATTGAAGAAACGTGTATAGGCTGCGGCAAGCGGATCAACTGTGTCCAGGCTGAAGAGATAGCAGCCTTGACCACCGACCGAGCGAAGATGTTGATACAGACGTTTCGCGTCTGGTTGAGCGCGACTTATGGCTTCACGGCTCTGCACCGGTACCATCATATGTGTAGCCCCTGTGGAAACGACCTGCGCAGGTAAGCCCTCGACAAACAGATCGGATGACTCCAGGCCAAGCGCTGCTGCTAACGCCGCTGGATCTGTATGGATGGCTCCAAATGATGGTGCGGTCTGTCTCATGCTGATGGTCGTTGGCTGCCACGGTGCTCCCTCTTCTCTTTTTTCCGCCAATACTTCCACTGCGAGAACCTGTTCCCCTATCTCCTGTTGAAAGACGGTCCGAGGTCCAGACAACTTCAGTTGGCCTGCTTCAGCCAACCACCACCAGGCCCCGAGCGCATTATGGCCGGCACCTCCAACCTCTATACCCACTGGAGTGAACGAACGTAGACGCCAATCGGTCTCCTGCCTGGTTGGAGGGAGCAGAAAGGTGGTCTCAGACTGGTTAAACTCGCGGGCGATCCTCTGCATGGTCTCTTGGCTCAAGTCCTGCGCATTCACCACCAGAGCGAGCGGATTTCCGCTCAGTGGCTCCTGTGCAAAGACATCAATTATGTAGAAATGAATATGTTGTTCTCCTATTAGCTTCTCCTTCTCTTACCTTATGGCGGCTCATCTCATGCTGTGATGGTACTCTGATCCCTTGGTGGTAAAGTGCAAGGTCTCGTGATGATGTGCGCCCAAAATCCCATCCAGCAGGCACGCATACCCTTCTTTCTTTCTCTCGGAGAGTAACAAAAGGCAGAAAGATATTCTCAATGGCTTTGCGGACAACCTGCTTGTTCTGCATTCCCAGTATAGCGTCATTTTGTGATAAAGTGGAGGGTAAAATGCAAGCACTGATCCCAGAAAACTTCAGATATCAAAGGAAAAGTAAAGCATGGCTTTAGAAACCAAAAAAATCCTTGATGAGACGAATTGGCAACTGATCGAGGCATTGCAGCAGAATGCGCGCCTCTCCTATAGTGAATTGGGGCAACGGGTAGGACTGACTGCGCCCGCTGTCGCCGAACGTATGCGCAAGATGGAGGAGCAGGGAATCATTAGGGGCTATCGCGCTGAGGTAGACCTTGCTCAGCTCGGTTTGCCCATTGTGGCTCTGGTTCGCTTAGTGCCAGCGGCAGACTTCACTGTCGGAGCATAGCTTCCGCTGTCAGTGAATTACCAGAGGTCCTTGAGTGTTATCGCATGGCAGGTAATGATCAGGTGTTAGTCAAGGTAGCCGCAACCGCAATCGATCACTTGGACCGCGTCCTTGACCAACTTGCGGTCTATGGCCAACCTTCTACCTCGATTACGTTCTCCCAGCCCCTGAAGCAGCATGTCGTCACCAATGAGATGCTGGAGCAAGAGAAAAAGGAAGTGAACGCCTGAGTGCTTCGACGAATATGAGATTGTAAATCCCAAAATTCAGTGGGGCAATTTCTGTATCGCTAGGTGAAAGAGGCGACCTCTCCAGTGTCAGACGTCTGAGCTGCAAGAGGAGGCGATCTGCTCTCTATCCCTACCTCAGATAATTATACAGAAATTACCTCACTGAATGGCTCTGGCCCAATTTAGGTGAATGATGAGCTTATCTTTCTGGCTTCTACTATTTTTCAAGCTCGGATTCATGACATCGGCGAGCTTATTGAAGACCTTATCACCTAAATTGAGCCAGAGCCACTGAATTTTGGGATTTACACTAGTGTAATAGAGGTGTAAATGTCCCGAGTATTCATAACCGGCTCGACTGACGGCCTTGGTCTTCTGGCAGCAAAGCTTTTGGTTGAGCAAGGGCATGCAGTGGTGCTGCATGCACGCAACAGTGAGCGAGCTACTTCTGCACAAGCAACGCTCTCTGAGGCAGAAGCAGTGGTGATTGGTGACCTTGCGAGTAGAGCGGCGATGATGCACGTTGCAGAGCAGGTGAATGCGCTTGGAACCTTTGATGCGGTTATCCATAATGCTGGTGCCCGCTATGATGAACCTCGAATTGAAACGGCAGATGGTCTGGAGCATATGTTTGCTGTCAATGTCCTTGCTCCCTACATTCTTACTGCTCTTATTGCACGACCCGCACGCTTGATTTATCTGAGTTCCGATCTGCATCGTAGGGGGGAGCCTGACTTTAAGGATTTGCAATGGATGCATCGTCACTGGGATGGGACGCAAGCATATGCTGATTCAAAGCTCTTTGATGCGGTATTGGCTGCTGCGATCGCTCGGCGATGGCCAAATGTCTTCTCAAATGCCGTTGGACCAGGTTGGGTGCCCACGAAAATGGGTGGACCAGATGCTCCCGATGATATGGCACAAGCTTCGGCCACACAGGTCTGGTTGGCGACGAGCAATGAGCCAGCCGCCCACGTATCTGGTAAATTCTTCTATCATAAGAAGTTAAGCGAGACTCACCCGGCTGTTCACGACGTAAAGGTACAAAATCAGCTGCTCGCTGCGTGTGAATCGTTGAGCGGCGTATCCCTATCATAGTTTGTATAGTAAACGAGGGACGTGCGAACTTCGGTGGGCCATACGTGACCGGAGGTGGAGGTGCTTCCGCAAGTTCATCTTCGTCAGTCGTGGGAGCTTCGATTTCCTGCGCGGGAGCAAATTCGGTGGTGCGCAGGTCAGACGGAGAAAACGCTTGCCCCAGTTCCAGTCGGATATTCCATACCCACTGTGCCAGGAGTTGGGCAAACTCCTGGCCCCACGGCGTGTGCGAGTACCAGCGATCTGCGTCTTGCTCTTCATCTTCATCGGCCAGCACCGTCTCAAACGAGCCACGATGCAGATACAAGTCAAGGGTGTCCGAAGCCGTAAACGCCGGGGAGGGAAGGGTACTCATAAAGAGTTTGGAACAGTATTGAAAAAGCGATGAGAATGCATTAAAATGTAGGAACGGAGAATAGCCATTCTCTTGCAGAATACAGGAATGTGATAGAAGCGAGCGGCCGTGTTGGAAAGGGAAGATCAGGATGATCAAAGCCCACAAAATACGCCTTCATCCTACAGAGGAGCAAAAAACCTATTTTGCCAAAGCTGCAGGCACCTCGCGCTTCGTTTGGAACTGGGCACTCGCTGAGTGGAATCGGCAATACGAGGCTGGCGAAAAACCTACCGCCTTCAAGCTCAAGAAGCAGTTTAATGAGATCCGGAGAGCGCAGTATCCCTGGACGTGGGAGGTCACCAAGAATGCCTCTGATCAACCCTTCCTCGATCTGGCAAAAGCCTGGGCCGCGTATTTTGACGGCTTGAAACAGGGAAAAAAGACCGGTCGGCCCACATTCAAGAGCAAGAAGAAAAGCAAACTGAGCTTTTATCTCGCCAACGATCAATTCGAGCTTGGAGACCATCGGATCTGGATCCCCAAGCTCGGCTGGGTGAATATGGCAGAGACGTTACGTTTTGTGGGCAACGTGAGAGGTGCGCGCATCACCAAAACAGCAGACTGGTGGTTTGTCTCCATTCAGGTCGAACTCCCCGACCCTGTCCCAGTGAAGAAACCAGTCGCTGTTGGCATCGACGTGGGGCTGAACCGACTGGCCACCTTGAGCACAGGAGAGAAGGTCGAGAACCAAGCCTTCCTCAAAACC
The DNA here is from genome assembly GCF_000178855.1 of Ktedonobacter racemifer DSM 44963. Taxonomy (GTDB): domain Bacteria; phylum Chloroflexota; class Ktedonobacteria; order Ktedonobacterales; family Ktedonobacteraceae; genus Ktedonobacter; species Ktedonobacter racemifer. The sequence goes on from NZ_ADVG01000003.1 coordinate 2,491,755, forward strand.
GCGCTCAAGAAACTTCGTCAGGCGAACAAGCGGCTCCATCGTCGCAAACTCGGCTCAAAAAATCGAGAGAAAGCTCGCAGACAGGTGGCACGACTCCACTATAAAGTGACCTGTCTGCGTGATGATGTGCTCCACAAGCTCACGACCCAGCTTGCCAACTGTTATGGGATCATTGGCATCGAGGATCTCAACCTCAAGGGGTTGCTCAAGAATCGGCAGTTAGCTCGCTCGTTCTCCGATGCTGGGCTAGGCAAACTGTTGAACCTGCTTCTCAGCAAAGTCGGGCAGCGCGGTGGACAGGTAATCAAGGTAGGACGCTTCTTCCCTTCGAGTAAGGCCTGCCACTGCTGTGGGTGGAAATGGGAAGCGATGACGCTGAACGATCGCACCTTGGTCTGCCTGAATCCATCATGCCCCTATTATCAGTGCGCGCAGGACCGCGATCATAACGCAAGTCTGAATATCTTGAATGAAGCCCTTCGCTTGATCGGGCTCATTGATCAAGCCGTCGGCGGTACTGGCTCGGACGCGACGTGAAACGTGCCTGTGGACTTGGTGTAAGACGGCTCACATTGCGGTGTGAGCGCGACTGGGAACGAAGCAGGAACAACGAAAGGTGTGGTAGAGCTATGCGTGCATATGTTTTACTACATTAATTGGAGCAGTTCGTAGACTACCCTGTCGCGGAGGGTGCCAACAGTGGGGTCAGCGGATGCCCCCGCATGAGTCGCAATGACCAGGCGCATCTCAGGTCCAGTCGGCGTCAAGGGCATAGACGCGCAATCGTAGAGCGAGCGCTGCATGTGACTCTCTGGATGAGTGCTCACGTGATCTGGGGGACGAGCAAGTATCTGCTGGACAAGGTCCAGATCGAGGAGAAGGTAGGCGCGACTTCTGGTAATGACACCGAGGCCAGCCGAGAGCACATCAAGCAGAGGCGCTGCGTCACCATACAACCCGTCTAATCGCACGAGCATGAAGGCAGGGGAAAGGCCAAGTTGTTTTGCATAGCTCGCGATGACTGCGATGGCTCGTCGCAACTCCCCCCGGTAATCCCCGTTGCCAGGACTGCCGAACGTGCCGAGAAACTGGTGCGTATGTGCCTGAAGCACAACAGTACGGGTACGAACCACTTCTCCTCGCTTGCGACCCTGATAGCCCGGCGCGCAGACCTGATCAAACCGACGATGAGGAGCAGGTAAGGAGTCTGTTTGTGGCAACGCGCGTTGACGAACTGCTTGTCGGGTTCCATCGACATCCATCACCAACCACTGCGCCCCTCGCCGATCAAACAGGCCACCAGGGGAGGAAAACGGCGAGCGCGCAAGCAGATCCTTTTGAAAAAGCGTCCGCAAGGCTTCTACGGTAGGCTGATCAAGGGCAGCGAGAAAGCGGGAGAGCGTGGAGCGATGGGGCAAGTGGTTGCGCCCAAAGAGAGCCATGTAAGCTTCTGCAAATGGGGCGAGCCGTTCATAAAAAGCCTGCAGGGTGGGTTCGCCCGAAATCGCATAGCCGAGCAGTACGACGGCAAAATCGATGAGGTCATAGGTGCCAAAGCGGGTCCGGGCGAAGCGCACCTGTTCCTCAATCGCTTTCAGGATTCCTGTATGCGAAAGTACCTGAGCAAAGGCTGCCACTTCTCCCATCCAGGATGGGGTTGAGGGCGAGAGTTCCGTCGTAATCTGGATGGTAACGGAAGGATGTGTCATTTGGCCAGCTTGTCCTCCAGGCGCGCAGAAGGAAGCTCTTGATAGATACGGTCTCGCACATCAAGTTGCCTTCCACGCGCATGTGCAATGGGTTCTTCCTCACACCGGCTTGGAAGAAGGAAAAGGCTCGGTCCCCACTGCTTGCCCTATCCCTTCCTGGAAGAGCAGATACGCTTCTTCCAGGGTGGGAGTCGCCGGGAGGGCCTGGGGATGCGGCTGATGTGCAGCCAGGATGCGTGTCTCAATGCTGCCGCCACGAGGAATGGCACTGCTCACGCGGTAGCGTGCGCGCATGCGCTCAAATTCGGCCTGGGGAACGATCAGGGTCCACAGAGCCTCGGCGGCGTCAGCCAGCAGCGCCTCTGGTGTGCCTGTCCAACTCAGGCGTCCGTGATTCAGCAGCGCAAGGTGGGTTGCCGTTGCCTCGATATCGCCGATGATGTGCGTCGAGAAAATGACCGTGCGCTCGCCGGAGAGCGAGGGGAGCAGTTCGCGAAACCGGACACGCTCGGCTGGATCAAGGCCCACAGTTGGCTCATCAAGCACGAGCAAGCGTGGTTCGTTGAGCAGCGCCTGGGCAATGCCGAGGCGGCGGACCATGCCGCCAGAGAAGGTTTTCAATCGCCGCTCAGCGTCCGCAGAGAGACCGACCATCTCCAGCACTGCTTCGACCCGCCGACGCAGCTGTGCCCCACGCAGCCCCTTGAGTTCGCCGAGATAGTGCAGTAACACCCGCGCGCTGATCTGCGGGTAGACACCAAAGTCCTGGGGGACGTATCCCAGCACGCGGCGCACTGTCTCGGGATGACGAAGGATATCCTGACCATTCCAGATAATATGGCCCTCTGCGGGCCGTAGCAGGGTCGCCAGCATCTTGAGCAGGGTGGTCTTGCCTGCGCCATTGGGACCCACCAGGCCAAGCACACCGGCCTCCATGCGCAGCGAGAACTCGCGCAAGGCCCAGCGGTTGCGCTCATAGCGTTTGCTGACAGTATCGATAATTAGTGTTGGCATGATCGCTTTCCTTTCCTCATGCGTGACGGCGCAGTGTATGCGTCCCGTAGATGGTCAGAACGAGTAACAGCAAGGAGAGGCACAGGAAGAACAGGCGATTCCAGAGAAACATGGTGGGAGTAGGCGAAGGCGGTATTTCTGCCAGGGAAAGGTGCATGACTGGCTGAATGAGATTGGCTGGCGGTGGACCATCCTGGCGCAAAACCGGATGTTGAAGTAGGAACTGCATGATTGGAGTGGGGCTTGTGACAGGTCTCGCTGGTGCGAGAGAAAAATGGGAAAAAAAGGCGGCGGTAATATCGAGCAGTTGGGGAATGGATTGGGTGAGAAACAAAGGCAGAACCCAGATGAGGAGGACGGCCAGAGAGGCAATGGCCCGCTGGCCGTGTGTGAGCGTAATACAGGCGAGCATGAAGGTTGCACCAAAGGTGATCGGCGTCAGCATCAGCCAGGCCCAGCCGGTGAGATAGACTTGTGCTCCCATCGGCGGGTAGTACGCAGGCGCAAACAGCAGAAAGGCGGATGAATTCGTGGCAAAATGATCGATCAACAAGGCAGAAAGCAGGCCAGAGCCAGCGAGCAAGATCAGGCTGGCCAGTCCAGCAAGGTATTTGCCGCAGACGTAGCTCTGTGTTGCGACAGGAGTACTCAGAACAATCCCATCCAGGCGCTGGGCATGATCGCGGCGGATCTGGTTGCCGGTGTAGAACGTCAGGATGACCGAGAGGAAGAAGCTCGTCGTCCCCAGGTGCGCCCAACTCGACCAGGGTTCGTTGCGATTACTGGAAGCGCAGAGGGCTCCGAGGAAGAGCATGACCAGCACCATGAGCCAGGCGCCCCAGTTGCGCCAGATCAGCCTGAATTCCAGTTTCATGACGACCCAGAAGTTGTACATACATAATCCTTTCATGGTTTCTAAAAAGCGCAGAAGCGCTGCCATTTTGGGGCAAAAGTGGTAAATACAATCAGAAGCAGGAGGCCGAGCGCGATCGTTGCCAGGTGAGAGGCAAGCGAAAGCGTGTCCTGCGGCAGAGAGAAGAATGGCTTCACGATGCCTGGTCCGTTTTGTTCAGCCAGGGCAAGCAAGCCCAGGAGCATCCAGGGCAGGCCGCCGATCAATGCGGCCAGGCGTACATTGCACAGGAGCGCGATGGGCAGCGAGATGGCCGTGAGCAGGAGCAGCGGAGCCAGCCAGGCTAGCAAGAGATTCCAGAAGGGGGCGAAGTGCGCCAGGGCAAAGCCAAGCGTGGCAACAAGACCAAGCAGGCTATCAAAAACCAGCAGAACCAGACCCAGGCTCATGCTGGTTTGCACGAACGTGACCGGGCAGCTTGCCTCCACAGCGCGTAATCCCGCCGATGGCGCGTGTAACGCGTGTGTCAGGCCGAACACGGCAGCCAGAGGAAGCAGGAGAATCAACAGCGTTATGAGGTCAGAGACCGAGAGAGACCGGGAAAGCCCGATACCAGCCAGGAGCAGCAGAACGCTAGCCATCCAGAACCAGGGGCCGAGCAGGTACACGCGCCAGCGTGTCAGAACAGCTATGCGCCAGAGATGAGGAGTTCCCTCCTTGTGCGTGTCTTGTGCCTGAAAAGCGGCCTCTGTCAGCAGTGTGTGGATCAAGCGCGCCGTCTCGGTTGAGGACGGGCGTGGGACCGGTTGGGCCGCATAGCTGTTGACGACGGTTTGCAAGTCAGGAGGGAGTTCATCGCGCTGAGTGAGAGGCTGATCGAACGAATGGTTATCCATGGCGTGGTCCTCCTTGTGTGCTCCCCGTGTCGCGTGCTTCCCCTTCCAGCGAAGCACGCAGCAGACGCAGGGCGGTGAACGTCCGGCTTTTGACGGTGCCGGGTGGGATCGAGAGAATTGCTGCGGTTTCCTGAATGCTCAACTCCTGTCCAAAGCGCAGGCTGAGCACCTCGCGCTGCTCCATACTGAGATGCGCGAGCGCTTTGCGCAGATGATGGCGTCGTTCCCAGCGCTCGAACCATTCCGCTGGGTCTGGGTCGCGAGCCTGGATGGCGGGCATCTGGGCACGCAGTTCGACACGGCGGGCATAGGCGCTGGTGTAATAGTGGCTGGCCAGATGATGAGCGATGGTGTAGAGCCAGGGACGGAATGGGCGAGGATACTGATAGCTCTGCGCCTCGCGAATCAGCCGGAGGAAAGTCTCCTGAACCAGATCTTCGGCCAGGTGCGTATCGGTCAAAACCCGATACAGGTGCGCGAGTAAAGGGGCGTGGTACCGCTGGACCAGCGTTTCCAATGCTCCTGTATCGCCGTGCTGCCAGGCGCGAAACAGATCTTCGTCGGTGACCATGGCTTCTCCTGTGTCCATTGAAAAATACAGAAGAGCAAGGATGTTTGCTCTTCTGTAATCTATACCGGACAGATGGAAAAAGGTTCATTCTCTCTGCCTTCTGGAAGTCAGGAGAGAGATGGCTTTCACCTTTTGCTGATGAGCTTATCTCGTTGCGTAACTCGTGGGAGCAAGGCGTCCAAGAGATTTTTGGCTGCACTCTGTTTGCGCCGGCCTTTGCGCTTTTGGCCTGCATCCTCAAGAGGAGGTGGTTGGGCGGCATACCCTGCCGCCAGGATCTCAAAATAGCGTGCCACCCATTCATCACGCTCAATAGGCGCCATGGCAGGAACGCGCCGGGTGCTCCACTCTTGGGTGGCCGCATGCAAATCAAGCAAGAAGGTGTGCATGTCTGCCGCCCATAGCTCTTGGTCTTGCTCGGCCAAGGCAGCGCAATCACGCAGGAGGTGAGCCCTACAGATGCTGTAAGCGCAAGGGTACGCGTCGTAGCTCGCCCATCGATCATGCATTCCCCGGCCTGCAAAGCGCGGCCAGATGCCGATTCGCTGCATGGCTTCTCGCCCTCGCGAGGCGTGCCAGGACAGGTGGGTCAACCAGCGTGTACAACTGACATGGAGCCAATGGAGCAGGCCATAGACGTGGATGCCTGTCTCGTTCCCGTGCAGCAAGCGGCTTTGGGTGACCAATTCAGCGATACGCTCTGTTGGCTCCAGACGCGAAGCCGCCTGTTGTACCCAACGCAAGAGCGTGCCTTGCGAGATCGAGGCTCCACACATCTCTGCGAGCACATCGCAGGTCCGAGCGACCGGAAGCAGTTGGCCCTGGTGCAAATACACCGCCAAGGCTTGCACGTGAGGCCCATATTGCGCCGGAGCGCTCACCTCTTTGGGAAACCCTCCCAGCGTGAGATGGTGACAGTTGGGGCAGCACACCGCTTTCACCTGATGTTCTCGGGCCAACAAGCGGATGGCTGGCAGATCCAGCACCTGACGGTGCTCGACAATCACACCTATCACCTGGTGCAAATCGGTTTGGCACTGCTCACATGCATGTGGTCGGTGGGACATGATCTCATCGGGAATGGGGACCTGCGCGAGCGTGTGTCCAGGATGACCAGGTTGGCCTCCTGTCGTTTTCGTGCTGGCTTGCCGCGTGCTGCGAGGCCGCTGCTTAAGTCCGTCGCTCGATGGCGGTTTACTCGATGTTCGGCTGTCTTTGGACAAGCGCTTTTCCAACTGCTTCACGTGCGCTTTGAGGCCCTCGACCTGCTCTCTCAAAGGAAGCAATTCGGCAACCAGTGCCTTGAGCAGGACATTTTCTTCTCGGACAGCCTGCAATTCTTCCCGAAGGGCTTGCAGTTCTTCTTCTTGCGTCATACGTTTACTGTAGCTGGTTTTTCTGGTTTTGACAAATCCCAAGGGGACCTAGGTGGTTACAAAATTTGCATAATTCAATTTACAATGTAATCGAGATACGGGAAGCGATGGGAAACGACCAATTCAAGCATGCGTGGCAGAAAATGTTTCAAATCGTTCACATCTCCCCAGGTAGTCAGGGCTTTGAGTGTGTAGCGCCGAAGATCCTCTTCGGTAAGTTCGCGTAGGGGTTTCGAGGCGATTCGCTCTTGGTCCTCGTGTGAAATGCAATGTGGGCAGCCTTCCACAGGATGGTGCAAGAGATAGCTTGAAAAGGTCGTATAGATATGCTCGATTGTTTCTTGCAGTGTTATCGTAGCATTCATAATGCTCAACCTTCTGAAATATCTTGCCTTTTCCAGTTGGGACGATCATCAGCATCTCTGCTGCACAAGCGGTAGATGAAGCGTTCTTACGGACAATCAGCTTGCGATAAAGAACGCAATTTACAACTCTCACAGGGAGTATACCAAATAGAGAACGCCTTTCCCAGAGACTTTCGTACCTGTGTTCACGCTTCCCGCCGAGTGCTCGCTCTTCTCCCTAAAACCTGCTCGCTCTTCTTCGCCTTAATTACCAGTTGGAAACGCTAGCGTTGTCATCCGGTCCATGAGTGCTCGAGGGTCATTGTAGCACGGTGCTTTTTCCTGTGCTCTGCCTCACGCAAAAAACTTGCTGCACCCCAGGTGAAAGGGCGAGGTCGTGAGCCTTTCTCGTGGTCGAGGCCGTCCAGCGGCTGTGTGCTCTGGTGGACTGTATGAGCCTGGAGATTGAGTAGGTGAGTCAAGAAGTTCGGCAAGGCAGTGAACGAGGCGGTAGAACGGCGCTATGGCAATCTGAAGGAGTTGGTGCGTGCCACGCGCGAGAAAGTCAGTGTGCATAACTTTCGTGGGATGTATGCCCGCATTGCCTGTTTCTGGTCTGTGCCCCCGATGGTGGCCGATATCACGTATATGGCACAGATCCAGGGCCATCGCTTTGTGCTGGAGCCGCGAGTGGAACCCGGGACGTCACCCGAAGAAGTCGAGAAGATCCGCCTCCATTATGCCAGTCATGCCAATTATGCGGATTATAAAATTGCTGATAAAGATGGCAACATTGACGGACGCCCGGGCGTGCGGTTAGGGCAGCCTGGCGTCACGGTCCTCGATGCCTTCCGCAAGGAGTATGAAACGTGGGAGGAAAAAGAGCATCCAGAGCAGCTTCACCCCACAGTCATGCTGAAGAAAGGTCGAAAGAAAGCGGCCAAAGAGAACAAAACGGGGTATTCGACCTTCAAGCCGACCATCCAGACACGAGCATGGGGTGATGATTTGCGCGAAGGGATGGCTCGTCACGAGAAGCGTGAGATCAAGGATGATGAACTCTTGCGCCGAGCTTTTGCGGTGTATAAGAAGTGTACAAGACAGGATAGAGAAGATTAAAGACTTATGACGAGCAAGGCGATTCTGTATGCTGGTTGTCATAGCCGTATATTTATGATACAATATACAATATACAATATACCAAGTCAATAGTTCTGCATCAGGAATGCGCCATTCAGCAAAAAATCGGGGAGTATTCAAAACAGGACTGAAGCGTCTTGATACAGTAAAATATTCATAAATAGAATCAAAAATCCTGATGGAGGAACTCAATGGAAGAGAGTACTGCGATGGACGAATTGGAGCATCATCCTCTCAATCGACGCATCTACTATAAAGTTCGTGATCTGATCGCGTCGGGCCGTATCCCACCGGGGACACAACTCGATGAGCGCTCATTAGCAAATGATCTGGCGGTAAGCAGGACTCCCCTGCGCGAGGCTATTGCCACGCTTGTCGAAGAGGGGCTTGTCGAACGTCGCCCGTATCGCGGCAACTTCGTGCGTATGTTCACTGCCAAACAGGTGAACGATCTGTATGTGGTGCGCAAAGTCCTTGAAGGGTTGTCCACACGTCTGGCAGTTCTTTCGTTAACGGAAGAAGACCTGGACAAGATTCGCTCTATTCTTGATGAGGCACAACAGGCCCTGGAAGCGGGCGACATGGCGGCGTATAGCACTGCCGATGCACATTTTCACGATACTATCGCCCAGATGTCGAGAAACGAGACACTGATAGAATCCATTGGTCGCCTCAAACGTCAGATCCAGATCGTACGTTTGGGAGCCAATCGTGATCCCCAGGTTGTGGCACGAACTGCGCTTGAAAGACCTCACATTCTGGCGGCACTGGAAGCACGCGATGCTGATCTGGCGGCTCGGTTGATGGAGGAACACATCGATGGAGTTCGTCGTTCGATGGTAGCACAACTCCAGTCATTGGAGACACCAGAGGAGAATCTCTCCTGATCTTTCTGTATTCATCCCGATGGTAGTGGTATGGACTATCCGCTCTGGTATAGCAGTAAACATCTACTGCCATTTTCATACATATATTGCCCATATATTCATGACGCCCATTATGAAAGGAGCCTTTGCTGTTGGATAAAAATGTTGTAATCAGACAGGTACAAGAGGAGAACACCGATCGACTCGGTTGGGGAAGCCTCTCATGGCTGGTTGGTGCTACTCAGATGCCGGGGGCAGAGCAAACATTCGGGATTGTTACGATCTATCCAGGGAAACGTAATCCATTGCACCTCCATCCCAATTGTGAGGAACTGCTCTACGTCATCTCTGGCGAGTGTGAGCACAAATTGGGAGATGAATTCTTCTCACTGACCCCTGGCTCGGTCATTCGTATTCCTCGTGGTATTCCCCACTGGGCCCGATGCACCAGCACTGAACCATTGGTAGCCGTCGTCTCTTTCTCGTCAGCAGATCGACAGGCGGAGAGCCTGGAAGGGGAAGAAATCGCTTAAGAGTAGAGATCAGTACAGCTAGACGTAGAAGTCTTAACGACAAGGTAAAGGAGGTCGATCAAAGATGAAGCAATTTCGTATCGCCATTGTTGGTTGTGGTAATATTTCGCGTATGCATTTTGATGCTTACTTGCCCCATCCTGAACGGATTCAGATTGTCGCGGCATGCGACACCGTTCCCGAACATGTGCAGGAGGCACGACAGAAATATGGTTTTGCTCAGGGCTTTTCTTCTCTTGAAGAGATGATCGAAGGAGCCGAATGGGAAGTCGCGGTGGTATGTACCCCAACAAATGTTCGTAAGCAGGTCGTCGATACGCTTGCCGCCGCAGGCAAACATATCTTCGTTGAGAAGCCCTTCGCTGATAGCTATCAGGGTGCTCAACATATGGTCGATACATGCTTACAGGCTGACGTGAAGCTTGCGGTCAACCAGAACTTCCGCTATCACTATCCCTTTGAGATGGCTCGTCAACAAGTAGCACAAGGAAGAATTGGCCACGTGGCTGCTATTGTGCATCAGGATCTGATGTTCCGTCAGGATGCTGGATGGCGCATCCTGCAGCAACGGCACGCGCTGGCTATTATGGGTATTCACTGGTTCGATGGTTTTCGCTGGATTCTGGGCGACGAAGCAACATCGTTGACCTGCACGCTCAATTCATCGAAGGCCATTCAGTGCACAGGCGAGACTGAGGCATCAATTACGGTGAATTTTGCCCAGGGTACCTTGGTCTCTTATGTGGAAAGCTTTTCAGCTCCCAGGGGAAGAACGGAAACGATTATTCTTGGTGAAACAGGTGAACTGGTCCTCAACTATAAGGAGATGAGTTTGTTTGACCGAGACAACCGCGATACCCCTCGTGAACAATGGGAGAATCCCTATCGTGGCGCCAATAAACCAAAGGCGTCTTTTACTGGCCTAGACCAGTTGTTGACAGCGATTGAACGGGGTGGTGAACCGGCGAATAGTGGTCGCGATAATCTGAAGACAGTTGCTCTACTGGATGGTTCCTACAGATCAGCGGAGACACTGCAAGCAGTAAATTTTCGTGAGGGGATGCCACTATGAAGATGGCTTTTTCCAAACCAACGGCCGATGCAGATGAGCAACAATTGTTGTTCTCGCACTTTCGATCCGCTGGTTATGGTGGACTACAGTTGAAGGCTGGTCAGTACCGCGAGTATGTTGCTCAGTCGGAGCGCTTCCTTGAGAAGTGGGGAGATGATGCCAGAGACCTTGCTTCTGGATTGATCACGGGAGGGTTGCTAGACGAAGCGGGCATTGCTGATCTGCGCGCTCTTTTCAAGTTCGCCCAGGCCGTTGGATCTGAACGGATCATCTTTTGCCATGCACAACCCAGAGAGGGCCTGTCAAATGCTGATATCCAGAGCTATGCGTGCATTCTCTCAGATCTGGGTAAAGAAGCGCAACAGTATGGAATTGCTTTATCGCTACATCATCACTATAACCAGCCGGTCATGTATCGCCAGGACTTCGCAGTATTTTTTGATGCCGTGAGCGATCAGACAATCAAACTTACAGTTGATACCGCGCACCTTATCAAGTCTGGCATCGATGATATTGCGGGCATCATCCGAGATTACCGGATGGTCCTCGACAACATGCATATCAAAGACATTGCCGATAATGAATTCAAAGTCCTTGGTAAGGGAACTATTGACTTCACGCCGGTATTCGCCGCGCTGCATGATGTTGGATACCAGGGATGGCTCTGCGCCGATGAAGAAAGTGGCGACGACCTTACCGGTGCGATGGAAACCTGTGCACAGTTTCTTACATCCCACTATGTGTAATATGTTGGCATTCAATCAACGACTAGCTTGCGGTCGGCGCGCGGGTCTTTCCCTGACGGCGGATGCATTTTTGCACATTGATGCATTGGTCGCTCCACTCCCAACGCTCGCCGCTGACGCCGTGACTGAGCTCCAGCGGCTGCTTGCTGCAATTCCTGGTCGTGTTGTGCGTTACGCATTTCATTGGCGCGCATGAGCGCGCGTTGTACCGCGGGAAATCGTACCTATTGGTATGATTTCCATCCTCGCGTCTCTCGACCATTCTGAAAACGGTATTGTCAACTTAATCAAAACTGTGGAGCTTATACATGAGAAAGGGACCGCAAAGTGGGGATAGCGCCCTTTTTCTGGCCCTGGTTACTGGAGAATCATGGCTCATGTGGCGTCGAAGTGGTGAAAGCTCATCAACAGAATTTTTTACGTTGACAATACCCTCGCGTCCCCATCACGGATACCGTGACTTTTCCCTGGCTCCTCTCCCTTGATGGTTCGCGTGACAACGCGAAGCCAACGCTTCCTTCGACGCGCTTCGTTGCGCGATCTGGATACAGAAGACTCACATCATCAACGCGGCTCATTCATCAACCCATCCAATAACAGGGGGGGCCAACAAGACCTTTTCCCTACCATTCTGATGGAGCGTTCTGCGTTTTGATGAAGCGTGCAGCTCGCCTTTCACCGTCTTCCGAGACTCACACTTCATAGTGCATCCCCCCTTTTTCAGAGGCGCCGCAGGCGGCGTGAGTGAAGTTCCTGAGTAGTGAGGAAAAATAATAAAGGAGATACATACTAGATGCTTACATGCTCTCAAAGAGAATGTCTTGCGCTCCCTCCCAGAGCACTTTCTTTCCCAAATCTTTGAACTGTTCATTCCCAGAAATAATGGTTAAGAAATGATTGCCAGCTAACTGACCTACCTTACTGGCAAACATAGCTGATCCATAAGGAAACAGGATCTCAGTCTCACTGTATCCACCGGGATAAAGGAGCAACTGACCCGCACTCGGATGACTGGTATGGTTCTCAAAGTCAACACCAATGTTGAAATCACCTAGGGGAATCCAGGCAGCCTCCCCACTCCAACGTGCATGAATCACTTTGTTTTGAAACGGGAGAAGTTTGCTAAAAGCCTGGCACGTTTTGGGTGCATCCTCCTCTTCAATACGAGCAATAAATTCAAATTGATTACCAACTATTATGCGTAATTTACTCATCGACTTTACCTTTTAACCTCCTACTAAAACTATCAAAAGAAGAATGTTACGTAGTTTCTCGCTCCCGATCGGCCTTCATAGAAATTGCTTTCAAAACACGTTCGGGCGTCATTGGCTGTTGCGTTAACCAGACGCCGGTTGCTTCATGAATAGCGTGAGCAACCGCGGCAGCAAAAGGTACCAACGGCATTTCCGCCATACCTCGTGCCCCAAAGGGTCCATGAGGATCTCCAAGTTCTAGAATGACGGGTGTGATCTCAACTGGCATGTCAAGGACAGTCGGTAAAAGATAGGTACTCAAATGAGAAGTGAGAACACGTCCATTCTGCACCTGAAAGTGCTCCAAAAGCGCATAACCTAGCGCCTGCGCCAGACATCCTTCTACCTGACCAGTAACCTGCTGCATATTAATTGCCTTACCAACATCGTGCACGCTGATGACACGCAGTACCTGCACTTGACCAGTCAGCAGATTTACCTCTACTTCAACAGCCTGTGCCGCATAACCATAACAATAATTCGGCGTGCCAGTATAGGTAGCAGGATCAATGGGCGTTGTAGCTGGTGCCTGGTACTGCACAGTTGCTCGCGCCTGATAATCATCCACATAACTCCACTGCTCACGCGCTTGCTTAGCGGCATCATGGACAGCGCGACCAGCCATAAAGGTGAGGCGCGAAGCCGAAGCACTACCCGCATTTGGTGCTTCATGACTGTCATCACAAATTAAGGTAATGTTGTCGGGTGATAATTTGAGGACCTCCGCCGCAATCTGCCGTAACGCCATTTGCGACCCCTGCCCAACATCAGCCGCTCCGATACGGATTTCCGCTCGCTCTAATTCCGCTTCGCCAAAAAGATCTACGGTCGCCGTGGAGCGATCTTGAAAGCCAAATGAATAACCAACATTTTTGATACCACAGGCCAGGCCGATGCCACGTCGTAGATGTGCTTCTGCAGGCTGTTTCGCACGGAACGGCTCTCGACTTACCCGTTCATAGCCCCACCGCAGGCGTACCTCCTCAAGACAACGTTCAAGGGCAGGAGTGGAACTAACTCCTTCTGGCAGAGGTAAATTCGTGGGCTCAAGGCTCCCCTCACGATAAAGGTTACGCAGACGTAACTCAGCGGGATCCATATCCAAAGCTTGAGCCAGGCGCGTGACCATAGTTTCGCACGCAAAATGAGCCTGAGGAGCACCAAAACCGCGAAAAGCTCCACTAGGTAGATTGTTGGTGTAGACGGCATACGCATCTACAAAAATATTAGGGATTTCATATGCTCCAGTGACGAATACTGCGATATCTTTGACAACTTCGACACTTGTAGAGGCATATGCTCCCCCATCAGCGATGGCTTTCGCCTTAACTGCGGTAATTTGGCCCGCTCGCGTAGCACCCCAACGGCAATAAATATGTACAGGATGCCGCTTGTGATGAGCAATGATCGATTCTTCACGGCTCCAGACAAGCGCGACCGGATGGCGAAGTTTCCAGGCTGCCAGCGCGAGAAGATGTTGAATTGAGAGATCCTCACGTCCGCCAAACGCCCCCCCAATAGCTGCATAGCGCACAATTACGGACTCTTCCGGTAATTCTAATATAGCCGCAATCTGCCGGCGATCCTCATGCAACCACTGGCCAGCGGACACTATGACGACGCGCCCCTGCTCATCGATATAAGCCATACCTGCTTCGGGTTGTAAAAACGCATGCTCCTGCCAGGATGTCGTAAATGTTTCTTCGAGGACGACATCCGCCTGTGCAAAGCCCTGATGAGTATCACCTTTCCGTAGAGGAAAATGAAAAAGTTGATTGCTCCCTCGCTCCTGATGAACCAGCGGCGCATCCGGAGCCAATGCAGTATGCACATCGGTAACAGCAGGCAGATCTTCGTAGGTAACTCGTACATACTGGGCGCCTCGTATTGCTGCTTGCTTTGTCCTAGCAACAACTACTGCAACCTTATCCCCTTCGAAGCGCACCACATCATCACAGAGCACCGGCTGGTCGGCTTCAATCAAGCCAAACGCGTTATACGGTACATCCCGTGCGGTCAACACAGCAATGACATCCGGCTGCGCTAGGGCTTCACTTGTATCGATGGCAAGGATACGAGCATGAGGGCGCAGCGCGAAAACGACCTGAAGCTGGTACATATCTGGTTTCACCAGGTCAGCGGGATAATGGCTTTCTCCGGTAACTTTGCTAAAAGCATCGGAACGTGGCAAAGCAGTGCCTATGATACTCATCGTTCTTGACCTCCCGCCTGAGGTTGTGCCAGAGCATCCAGAATTTTACGATAACCAGTACAACGACAGATATTTCCGCTGAGCGCACTACGCATTTGCTCCTCATTGGGAGAAGGACACTCGTCCAGTAGTTTCGCTCCCGCCATAAGCATGCCAGGAATACAAAAACCACATTGAACAGCCGCGCTGTCAATAAAAGCTTGCTGTAGAGGATGCAGTTGTCCGGACGTACCCAGACCTTCAATCGTGGTTACTGATCGTTGATGTACCTGGACAGCTGGCACTAGGCAGGACATGACTACCTGCCCATCTAACCAAACAGAACAAGCGCCACATTCTCCTTCAGCACATCCTTCCTTCGTCCCTGTCAGACGCGCATCTTCTCGTAATAGATTGAGCAATGTTTTCTGTTGTGCATTAGAAAAACTATATGACCGACCATTAATAATTGTTTCGATGGTGCCACGGAAAGGGACAACTTCACTCCCTTGCGCATACGCATCGACAATTGTCTCAAGCAAGATTGGACGAGACCGTGTATCACGCTCTTTCCTGGAAAGCGTCACCAGTCCTTGCTCGAGCAGATTTGTTACTGTAAGCAAACGATATGCAGCGGAGGCGCGCACATCATCAATAGGTGCGCAATCATGCACGACGAGTTGTGCTGCTTGCTGACAAATGGCGGCTTGTAATCTTTTCCCTAGCAGAAATTTCTCCACGTTCATCGCACGCACGACGGTAGGCGCGACACAGCCAAGCGTAATACGAGCATCACACACGAAATCGCCTTCAAATGAGAGCATCAATGCAAGATTAATAACAGAGATAGCCTGTGCGCGTCGTAGACCTAATTTACTAAAGAGCCCACGCCGTTCAGCAGCGACGATAGGTACGCGAATCTCTCGCAAGAACTCATTACTTCGTAGTTCCGTCCGACGTACGCCACGGTAAAATTGACACAATGGTATTACTCGCTCACCAGCACTGGTAGCAAGCACCAGTTCGGAGTCCAGAGCCAGTAGTGGAGGAATGGTATCATTCGCAGGCGAAGCCGTCAGGATATTACCGGCAACCGTCGCCCGGGTGCGGATCTGTGGAGCTCCCACTTCACGACATGCCTGAACCAGTGGAATGGCATACTCCTGACAGAGAGAGGATTGCAGAATATCGTTATGAGTTGTCAGTGCCCCCATAGAAAGATAATGATCATTGATTCGTATGTACTTAAGTTCACGCAGCGCACTGACATCAATAAGTGTCGTTGCCGGCCTCACACCGCGTTGAAGTTCCACTAACACATCTGTGCCACCCGCGACAAGTCGCGCTTCCGCACCATATTGTTGCAGAAGTTCTAACGTTTCAACCATGGTGGTTGGTTGTAGACATGTCTGCCACATAAAACAACCTTCTTTCTTCTACCTACGCAATTCCTGGCGTAAGCAACCGCCCCTTCACACCCTCACGAAACACTCCACCCTGATACACAGTCACACCACGTACCAGTGTGCGTACCACTCTCCCCCGCATAGTCCTCCCTATAAATGGGCTATGTGCATGGCGATAGTGAAGATCTTCCGCTTGCAGCATCGTCTGCGACTGTAAATCCACGAATACCAGGTCCGCATCAGATCCCACAGCCAACTGTCCTTTTTGTGGTATGTGAAAGCGTCGCGCCACAGCCGCAGAGGCTAGTGAGACAAGCAATGATAATGGAATTTCACGGGCCACATAGCCCTCTGTGAGCAATAGTTGTAGCAAAGATTGACAACCAGAGATACCACCCCAGACCTGAAAAAAGTTATCAGTGGCTTTCATCGAAGCAGGTGCAGGTGAATGATCCGAACTGATCAACTGGATATTCCCTTCACGCACTTGCTGCCACAATAACTCCTGTTCGCTTCGGGCACGCAAAGGAGGAGCACACTTCGCAACTGCCCCCAATCGCTCAACATCATCCTCAGTGAGAACCAGGTAATGCGGACAGGTTTCACAACTCACATCCACCCCTCGTTCACGAGCTTCAGCAATCAGAGCAACGCCACTTCCGCAACTTACGTGCACAATATGGAGCGCACAGCCAGTCTCCTCAGCGATGCTGATTGCACGCGTAATCGCATGTAATTCCGCAACAACGGGGCGAGAGCCAAGATAATCGCGCACGCCTGTACGGCCTTCAGCCATAGCCTTACGGGCTAATTCGCTCGTCATCAGGTCGTCTTCAGCGTGCACCGCGACCAGTTTTCCTAACAGTGCTGCTTGCTGCATACCTTTAGAAAGCACATCATCATCGACTGACGAAAAATCCTCTATGCCACTCTGACTCATAAATGCTTTATAGCCAACGACTCCACATGCCGCCAATTCCTCAAGTTTGGAGAGATTCTCCGGGACCAGCCCACCCCAAAGTGCGAAATCAACCAGCGCCGACGCTTCTGCCGCTTTTCGCTTCAATGTGAAGCTTTTTGCATCCAGTGTTGGTGGTGAAGCGTTTAGAGGCATGTCAAAAAATGTGGTCGTCCCACCCGCAGCAAGAGCCCTCGTACCAGTTGCAAAGCCTTCCCATTCTGTACGTCCTGGTTCATTGAAATGAACGTGCGCATCTATCACACCTGGAAAAATGTGCAGACCCTGAGCGTCAATCTCTGCGCGAGCGCTACCTTCTAACTGTGGTCCAATCGCACGCAATCTACCTGCCTCTACCGCAATATCAGCAACTTCCATGCCAAGTGGTGTCACCAGCGTCCCATTGCGAATCAAGAGATCATATACGCTCATCTTCTACCTCTTTCGCGGTCAGTTTTAGAAAGCGCTCTAGAGCGACAATCGCCGCTGCTACGTCTTCCTCCAGGACCGATTCCGCGGGATGATGACTGATGCCCCCTTTGCAACGCACAAACAACATGGCAATGTCTGTCAATGTACTCATGGTCACCGCATCATGCCCTGCTCCACTGGGAAGCATAAAAACCGGATACTTCTCCTCTAGTAGAGCCTGTCGCCAACGCTTGATCAAGCTAGGAGCGCAGGAGACAGTTGGACTACGCTGAACAGGTTGCCACGCCAATGTAATGCCTCGTTCTCTACAGATACGATCCACTCGTTCACGCAATTGGTCTGCATAAAGATCACGTTTCGTATCGTCTTCGTGACGTATATCCAGACTCAACGTAACCTCTCCGGGAATAACATTACTGGCACCGGGCTGCACCTGCAACTGACCCACCGTCGCAACCAATCCAGACTCACGCTGTCCCAGCATCTCAGCCGCCAGCACAAACTCAGCAGCCGCGCAGAGCGCATCATGTCGTTGCTTCATAGGCAGAGTGCCCGCGTGACCTGCCTCACCCTTAAACGTTACAAGGATACGCTGTTGTCCAACAATACCAGTTACAACCGCTAGTGGCAGTTGCTTCGCTTCCAATACGGGTCCTTGTTCGATATGCACTTCACAATATCCGAGCAGCTCCTCGGGGGACCAGCGTGGCGACCTGAGGAGTGCAGGATCAGGATTTCCACCAAAAGCGCGCAGTGCATCCACCATTGCAATACCGTCTTCATCCCGCAACGCTAGAGCTTGCACATCGAACGTCCCCGTAATCGCTTTACTTCCGATATACACACTCTGGTAGCGCAGCCCCTCCTCCTCAGCGAATCCAAGCAACTCAATAGCAAAGGGCAAACGTTCACCACGGGCATACAATCGTTCCAGACAAGCTAACGCGACAAGCACGCCGAGTAGACCATCGTATTTCCCCGCGTTCCGAACCGTATCCAGGTGAGAACCCAGCAACAATGTTTGCGCTCCCGCTCGATTGGATTCATAACGCCCAATCAAATTACCTACCGCATCAATCTGTACCGTCATTCCCGCTGTACGCATCCAATTGGCAAATAACTCATGAACCTGGTGCATAGGAGGTGTCGCGAAACGACGTGTCACACAACCTGCCTCCTCACTACAGGTAGCAAGCAAATCACAGCGCTCCATAACTGTATGGGCAACGCTATCAGGCATCGCTATCTCTGACATACACTAACTCCCCCTATAGGTACTATAGGCCCAGGGCGACACTAGCAAAGGTACATGATAGTGTGCCTCCACGTCCGCAATACCAAAACGCACCGGTACCAAGTCAAGAAAAGGGGGGTTCGGTAGCAGCAGACCACGAGAGATAAAATAGGCATGCACCGCGAAAAGAAGTTCGTAATAACCCACGACAAGTTCCTCTCCTTGCAAGAGCGGAGTTGCCGTACGACCAGTATCTTTTGTATGCACGGTCTTCAAGAGTACTCGCTGCTCATGCTCTCCTGATAGCGTCAGGCTCCAGAGCTGAATCTGCATATCAGCCGCAGGACAGCCATGCATCGTATCAAGAACATGTATCGTCAGCATGCCAGCCATAAGACTATCCCCAAACTACCAATAAACTCACGATAATGAAAAAAAAGATCATACCTTTCGACTCAGCGTTAATTTAATATCACCATAGGCCGTAAAAGGATCAGTATAGACTTTTACCTTATCATCCGATTCGGAGGTCATCACCAGGTCACGAGTATAATTTTGCGCGTCAAAACTGACTGTAGCCAGTTGTGGGAAACGCTCAAGCAGGCGACATCCCATCTCATGCACTAGGTGCTGGATTGACTCACTCACGAAATCATCGAATACGACCTGAACGACATCACGCACCTGCTCAGCGGGGACATAGCCAGACATGTCCGCATTCAAGAGTGAAGCCGCATTAGTATAGGTCCAGTACACATTCAGATGAATAAAGAGTGGACGGTCAACGCGCTCAGCCAGGGTCGTATATTCATCACGAATAAAACTTGTAAAAGCACTGCCAGTAACCTTAAATAATTCCATATTAATACGTCCGCAACGATGGGTAGTCATGACCGGCTGTTCACCATCGTGCGTGAATGCCATCGTTGCCACAGCAACATCATTGTGCGAACGAGAGAATAATACCGCGCTCTCAGTAATCCCTTTCCCATCCTGTCCTGGTCGTTGGATAGGTAGAAACGAGAGTTCGCGTGCGGAGAGACTCAAATTCTCAATCTGGGGATAGGTGAGCAGAAACCGTCGGCCAAGGTGATCGAGAAGTTGTTCAAGCGTAGAACCCTCAAAGTGTAATCCCTGGTGTAGAATAAAATTCTTCATACTGTCGGTCGCAACGACATTCCGATTATCACCCTCTGTATAGGAAGGTAAAAAATTGCGACCAGTAACCTCAACATCGACCTCGGTCGCAAAGAGTATATTAGAACGACCGGTGTAGGTCGATTCCGGAATTGCCTGAATACCGGACAACGGTTGAGCATAGACACGATACAGTGGGACGCGGATTTTCCCGTAGCTGATAGCGAAGTCATAACTCCTGTCCATGACATACCCTTTAGTGTAAAAATAAGAGCAAGAATTGGGCAACAAAGCTGGCTAGAAGTCGCATCTCGATCTCATATCCTCATCAACGCATCTCAAGCAGCGCAATCAATGTGCCGTATCATCGGATTTAGTGTGCACTGTGCACACTAAATCCTGTAAGCGCAAAGCACAGATTTTCGCGACTTCACCCAGGGCAATGGTAATTTCTTGCTCACGTGTATGTTGCAGGCGCGTAACAAAACCGGCCAGGATACTATCCTTTTTGTTCTCGCGTGCACAAATAACAAATGGGAAACCAAAACGAGCACGATAAGCCTGATTGTAGCGTTGAAAGTTCGCAATCTCTTCAGGCGTGAGACGATCAAGGCCAGCAGCAGCCTGTTCGCCCGTGGAAGCAGGAGAAAGTGTTCCAGCTAGAGCAGCTTGCCCCACCAGATCTGGATGCGCACATAACAACGCAACCTGTTGCTCAACTGGAGGCTGATACATAATGCTACACAATGTCTGATAGAGCTGATCAACACTCTGAAAAGGGCGTGCGGACCATGCGCTGGCAACAATCCACGGTGGTCCCTCAAAGAGTCCACTCAACTCCTGAACAAAGGCACCCTTATCAAGAGCATTTATCTCTTGTAGGATAATCTTTTGTGTCGCCATACCGGTTCCTTTGAGTGAGCACAATGAAGGTTGAATGATTTATGGGGAGTATCAATTGTGAGCACACGTCTTTCCAGTGCATCAATCACAAAGAGGCCCCTTTCATTCTTTACATCTTCATTAAGAGCCCTTAGCACAGATATGCAGGCATCATAGGCTGCTCCCCATGCATAGGAAACATACTGGCTACCATCAGCATACCAACAGTGGTAAAATGCTCCATTGATTCAGCACAATCAGGACGTTACCATATAACAGGTAATTAGAGATCTAGTATTGTGGAAAGAAATGAATCTAATACGTGGAAAGTCTTATTTCCATGCAGGCTAGTATACTCATAGGATTCACCTGTGTCAAGTAGAAAATGCGCGCATACCTATATAAAGCAAATAGCCTTTGCACGGCATGTATGGTAAAATAGAAACACAATATATTGAAACTGCATAGGGGGCGCGCCTTATGTCGCTCACAAAAAAACAGGATATGTTGCGACAAAACGGGCTAAACAGGAGATAAAAAAGCTTCCTATGCGATAGAGGTTTGACGTTGCTGCGATGAAACAGCCATTTATAGTGAAGACAGGAGAAAACATATGCTTTTCACCAATGCGACGGTTATCACGATGAATCCTCAACGCGACATCATCAATAACGGAGCGATAGCCACCCAGGGAAATCGCATTGTTGCAATTGACAAAACTCCTGTTTTACGTGAACGCTATCCACTTGAAGAAGTCGTCGACGTTAGTGGGAAGGTGATCATTCCTGGACTGATTGATACGCATGTTCACTTGGCTCAGGCCCTCATTCGAGGCTGCGCTGATGACATGGCACTCATTCAATGGCTATGTGACCGTGTATGGGTATTGCAGGGTAACTATACGCACGATGATGGCTATGTCAGTGCCCGACTCTGTATCGCCGAAATGCTGAAGTCGGGAACTACAACCTTCCTTGAATCTATGCTCGCTCATCGCTATGGCTTTGATGGTATCGCTCAAGCTGTAACCGAGAGCGGCATTCGCGCTTGCCTGGCAGGCATCGTTATGGATATTGGTACCTACGCGACACAAGAGAGCTCGATGCATCCGGGTCTGATTGAGAGCCGTGAAACCAGTTTGCGTGGTGTACTGGACATGCATAGTAAGTGGCAGGGCGCGGCAAATGACCGCATTCATGTCTGGTTCGGCCCGCGCACGCCCGGTGGTGTTACCTCCGAACTCTACCGAGAGATGAGCGACTTGGCACGTCAAAGGGATATGGGCATCACTATGCACCTTGCTGAAGTCGAAGCCGATAAGATATTTCTCAATGAAAAATATGGCCTCTCTCCCGTTCTCTATGCCGAAAGCGTCGGCCTGCTCGGGCCGAAAACAGTACTTGTGCATATGGTTTGGCTCACAGAAGAAGATGTCAAACATTTAGCCGCAACAGGCACCCATGTCTCACACAACCCTTCATCCAATAGTAAACTCGCCTCCGGTATCTGTAAGGTCCCGTTGATGCTTGAACACGGCGTCAATATCGCACTGGGCTGCGATGGTGGGCCAAGCAACAACGACTATGATATGATCCGCGAGATGAAATTAGCCGCGATCATCCACAAAGCTGTCACCTACGATCCATTGATCGTTCCCGCTGAGACTGTACTGGAGATGGCAACCATCAATGGCGCACGCGCGTTAGGTTTAGAACAAGAAATTGGTTCCCTGGAAATTGGCAAGAAAGCAGACCTCGTTGTGGTCGATCTCGATCGCCTGCATACAACACCTTCACCCAACCTGGTCTCCACGCTTGTCTATGCTGCGACCGGTGGAGAAGTTGATACTGTTGTCGTCGATGGAAAGGTCGTCGTCAAAGAAGGACAACTGCTCAGCATGGATGAAAAAGAGATCAAGCGTCAGGCACGTGAACACGCCACGCAAGTCTATCGACGAGCGGGAATTGAAATTCACTCGCGCTGGCCGATGAAATAACACTTCCGTTGAAACCAGAGAAAGAGTTCAACAAGATCAGGCGGGAGCAGTATCCCTGGACCTGGGAAGTGACCAAAAATGCCTCAGATCAGCCCTTCCTCGATCTGGCAAAAGCCTGGATCGCCTACTTTGAGGGCTTGAAGAACGGGAAAAAGACCGGTCGGCCCACATTCAAGAGCAAGAAGAAAAGCAGACCAGGCTTTTACCTGGCGAACGATCAATTTGAACTTGGGGACTATCGCATCTGGATTGTGCGCCGTGTCGGTGCAGAGAGTAATACCTGTCACAGACAGGAGAGGTCGAGAGTGAAAACCTCTAGGACAAGAGCTAACCCGGAGGGGAAACCCAAAGGCGACTGTAGCATGCTCATAAAGCGAGAAATATCAGAAGGCATGTATGATAGAGTCTCGCAAGTCCTGTGTGCATGAAGCCCCGCTAGGGGGAGAGGTGAAACTGGCCAATTGTTGAACCTACGTTTCCGTGCGATGAAATGCGCATCCATCCCACCATGCCCAAAGGGATGACACTGAGAATACATCATAGGGGATCCAGATGATGGAAACACTCTCTCCAGTGAGCAGCGGGTAATGAACCCGATAGGAAACAAACGGGCACCTAAACACACTCAACGTTCTCTTTGCGCAAAAGCGGGATCGCCTAAAAGACGCGAGTCTCATGGCGACGGAGTTGCCATAGTAGTGCGCCCATGTGGCACAAGAATCTCTCTCACCCGTCGGGGTGGGTCCACTGAAGCAGTGTGGATAAACCAGCAACTTACTTTCGCTCGAAAGAGTCGAGGGGACCGTAGCATGTTGTATCAAAGGCGAGTGAAGTCCCAGTACCAGGGGCCAGAGGCTCGTCAGGTAAGTCGTGTATGGTGAAGACTGATTGTCTGAAGCCCAGTCAAGGCGGAACCGGGGCAGCCCACAGGAAACGGTACTAGCGCCTGTGTTCGACGTTGCCGGGAACGGTACTACTTCCTGACAAAGCTTCCGTCGGAGCCTACCCGTAAGGAACGGGAAAAGACGTAAAGGACACCTGGAGCACGAACTGAGATTCTTGGAGGCAACTTGGGGTTGCCCTAACCACCGCGAGGTGTATGGGTACAGAGGGACCGAAGTAGTCGCGGAAGTCACGCCCCGCCGGGGCCTGTGAGAAAGACACAGACAGGGCGAAGGGTCCCAGGAACTCGTCTCAGCGGCAGAGGTTGGCCTGGATGGGCCACACGATCTTTGCGCAACGAGGCAAAGGGTTCTGGAGAGCTACAGTGCCATGAAAGTGGCCCGCTGGGTTCGGGAAGAGACCGTTGGAAAAGGGCTGAGTCCAGGAAACCACCTGAAACATCAGGCAGGTCAGGACAGCATCAGTACCTCGCTGGCGGTCTACTTCATCTCAAAGGCTTGGAGTAATGTCCGAGACATGGGGAAGGGCAACAGGTTATATGGGAGCGGAAAGGCAAGGGACGCGAAATGCGAAGAGCCAAACCTGAAAACTCCCAGAAGCTGGAGAGCCGGATGCTACGGAAACGGGCATGTCCGGTTCGGTGGGGGGCCGAGGGAAAAGGGCTGCCACAAGGCAATACCTCGCCCGCGGCCTACCCAACCCCAAGCTCGGCTGGGTCAACATGGCAGAGAAGCTTCGCTTCACAGGAAAAGTCACTGGGGTGCGTCTTACACGTCAAGCTGACTGGTGGTTTGTGAGTGTGACCGTCGAGGTGCCAGATGAATTTCCCCTGAGGAAGGGGCGCCCCAGTGTTGGCATCGATGTTGGCTTAAATCACCTGGCGACCTTGAGCGATGGAACGGAATTTGAGAACCAAAGATTCCTGAAAACAGCGCTGAAGAAGCTTCGTCAAGCCAATAAGCGGCTCCATCGTCGAAAACCTGGATCCAAGAATCGTGAGAAGGCCCGTCGCAAAGTCGCCCGACTCCACTATAAAGTGGCATGCATGCGTGAGGATGTGCTGCAGAAACTGACGACAAAAGCGGCGAACACCTTTGCGCTGGTTGGCATCGAAGACCTGCACATCAAGGGGCTGATGAAGAACCGGAAACTGTCTCGCTCCTTCTCTGACGCGGCTCTGGGTCGATTGCTCAGGCTCTTGAGCATGAAAGTGACTCATCGAGGTGGGGTAGTCGTCAAGGTGGATCGTTACTTTCCCAGCAGCCAACTCTGCTCACGGTGTGGGTGGCGTTGGAAGGATATTCGCCTCTCTGATCGCGTCTTTGTGTGCAAGAGCTGCGGTCTGGTGGCGGACCGCGACAAAAATGCCGCGCTCAATCTCTTGCAGGAAGCGCAGCGCCTGGTAGCTGCATTCCCACCATGTGAAGTCGACCACGGTACTGGCTCGGACGGGTCGTAAAAGTCGCCTGTGGACTTGGTGTAAGACGACTCACACTACGGTGGGAGCGCAACTGGGAACGAAGCAGGAACAACGAAAAATGCAGTAGAGCTATGCATGCATACGTTTTACTACATTAATTGGAGCAGAAGAACCTGGTTTGAGCCAATCACAACGTCATATTCCGACTGTCAAGTACTTTTTCTAAAATTACTGCGGATTCTGGCATGTTTTCTAATTTTATTGTGGATTTTTCTAAAGTTAGAAGGCCGCTTTTTGCCTCCTCGTGCTCATTCTATTCTAAAGATATTGCGGACGGCACACAGGTGAACAGAATGGGAAGCAACTTTCTCATGCAGAAAAGATTGCTTCTGAGCAGAAGATGAGTGTTCGCCCACGCAAGCAGCAAAATATACGTCAGCCAGGCCTCTTTGATCAGCCGTTGATGACGTTTATGGGCTTTAGCCCGCCGCAAGCCGCAGGGATTCATCCCTAGCGGTCAGGCGATTGCGGCTTTAGCCCTTGTGTCTCTGTTGAATATACTGTATACCACAACTATGATTTCAACAGAAACAACCTATCAGCGTGATGAACATCGGGTGCATTTGATTTTGTATCATCTTATCTGGTGTCCCAAACGCCGCAAGCCCATTCTTACGGGGAACATCAAAGAACGTTGTGAGCAGCTTTTACAAGAAACGTGTGAGAGCAAGGGTTGGCAGATCATTGAACTCGCCATTGAGCCCGACCACATCCATCTGTTTGTGCGTGTCTGGACGACCGACAGCGCCGCTGATGTCGTCAAGGAGTTGAAGGGCGTTACCTCTTTTGCCTTGCGAAAAGAGTTTGCCCCCATTCTCAAGAAGTTGCCGTCGTTGTGGACGCGTTCCTACTTTGCTTGTACGGTTGGGCAAGTGAGTGCAGAAGGTATCAAAGCCTATATTGAAGCACAGAAAGGCGTGTAGCGTGTATCAGATCAAACGGGTCAAGATCGGCAAGACTCCTCAAGTTGAGGAGTTGGCTCATGCCTGTGGTGAAGTCTATACTGCTACCCTCGTCTCTTTCTGGCGGACGGTCAGAAAAAAGGGCATCTGGCTCAAGCCCAAGCATCTGATGCGCTGGCATACCTCCAACAAACTCCACGCTCATACGGCTGATGCTTGCGTACAAGCCTTCTTTGCTTCACTCAAGAGTTGGAGAGAACGACGAAAAACGGACCCGACTGCCAAGCCACCACGGCGGCGTAAGTGGTACTTTCGCATTGAGTACAAACGCTCTGCCATGAGGGTGAAGAATGGCAAGCTCGTGTTGTCCAATGGCAAAGGCAATGAACCTCTTGTCCTCGATTGGGCCTGGACCATTCCACAAACCCTAGTGATTTGCTGGACTGGCATCGAGTATGAAGCCATTGCGACCTATGAACCCTGTTATCTGCCTGTCCCTGAAAATGGCGACAAGGTGGCAGGGATCGACTTAGGCGAAATTCACATGGCTGTCAGTCACGATGGGGAACACACCTATATCCTCAATGGGCGTCTCCTACGCTCAAAGAGGCAGTATCGCAACAAGGTGTTAGCAAAATTGCAAAAGAAGATTGATGCGAAGAAGAAAGGCTCGCGTCGTCGCAAGAAACTTGTCAGATCAAAGCAAAAGCAACTCAAGAAATTAGCAAATCAGATCAAAACTATTGAGCATCAGAGTACGTCAAGATTCATCTCCACACTTCAGAGAAACGGTGTGCAGACCTTGGCAATTGGCGATGTGCGCGATATTCGGCAAGATTTGGATGTTGGCTCCAAAAATAATCAGAAACTCCACCAGTGGTCCTTTGGTTCTATTCGCCACAAACTCACCTATAAGGCTGAAAGAGTTGGTATGCTGGTAGAAATACAGGAAGAATCGTATACCAGCAAGACGTGTCCTGTCTGTGGCAAACGGCGGAAGAGCCCGGTTCAAGGACGCAATTTCTGTTGTACGAACAAAGCATGTGGGTGGAAAGGGCATCGTGATTTGGTAGGAGCCTGCAACATTCGGTACAAGTATCGTGGGGAAATGGGTATCCCTCACGTAGTTGGGGCTGATATGGCTGCCCCCATCGGGCTGAGGTTCATGCCTCATATCGGTGTAGCTCGCAAGGAGAAAATGTACTTGCGAGAAGCCGCTGGTCTGCGAGACCACGCGGAGAAGTCACTCCATCATTAGCAAATGCGACAGCGAAAGGATGCTATGCTGATAGCGTATCGTCAACTGGAATCCTCAATTGATGAACTGGGTCAGCAGGTTGAAGAGGAACGACAGCTGATGGATGTGGCACTCCAGCAGTATGGTGACCCGGAGAAGCTGAGATAACGCATGCGAATATCCGGCAGATCTTTTCTCATCCTTCTTCGAAAGCCTCGACAAGGTGGGAGAGCAAGATGCCCCGGAACGATTGAAGGGAGAGGGAATTAAGTGGGTGAGAATCGGTACACGCGGTCGAGAACCAAGAAAAGATGCTCTCCGCTCCTTTGAGGCCCAAGATTACCAAAGTTTGGTAATGTGATTATTTGTAGAATTGCTTGTGCAAAAAAGGCGTTCGGACGTAAAACGCTAAGGCTTTCCACGCTGCATTCTGAATGGCTTCAACATGTGAACGTGCCGACTGACCTGTAATCAGATATATAAGTAGAATAATGCTTCACAATGAACCCAGTCCTCTCCTGAGCTGATAGCCGTACCGGGAAAGTCGTAATACGTTTGTTGTTTCTTGCTCAAGAAACAACGACAAAACCAATTGAGTTCTGGCGGAGCGGGTGCAAAAATGGTGTATCGCGCGAGCAGCCCACGGGTTGCGCAACGAGTTTAGCTCATCATTAACCACAAAAAAAGTTTCTTCTCTGTGTGAAAGAGATGCCTCTTGACACTTTCCACTCCCTGCTCTATACTTACATTGTAAGCTTACGATGTAAGTATAGAGAGGAAGAGAATGATGGCGAAAACTGGTGATCCTCTCACGCGTCAACGCGTGTTGGAAGCGGCTTTGCAATTGATCGAGAGAGATGGCCTGGAAGGCTTTAGTATGCGCAAACTCGGAGCCATGTTAGGCGTCGAGGCGATGTCGCTGTACAATCACGTTGAGAATAAGAGAGCCTTGTTTGATGGGGTCATCGAACTGCTCATCGTCCAGGCTCCGTACCCTGAGCAACCTGATGCCACTCCACGCGAGGAATTGTGGGTCTTTGCCCACGCCTTTCGGGACGTCTTACGTGCCCATCCACGGACGCTTCCCCTCGTGGCGACGAGTCCACTACGAACCCCAGCGACTCTGGCGCTTCTGGAGCGTCTTCTGGAGACCGTCCACCGCGCAAATGTCACTGGAGTTCAAGCGATCTATGCTTTACAGAGTATCGTTGGTTTTACGATTGGTAAGACGCTACTCGATGTTGGGGTGACGTCTGTGGCTGGCCTGGAGCCAGGGCCAAATGGCCCGACGGTGTGGCAACAATTTCCCGCAGAGCACTACCCGACGCTCCACGCGTTATTGCCGGACATTGCGCAGTGGAATCCTGATCGCGAGTTTGATTTTGGATTGCAGGCCCTGTTCCAGAGCTTGTTTTGAGGAAGAAAAAGAGAGGTACGAGAGCATGAAAACACCGAGAAAACACTACAAGGTCCCAAACGGAGAGGTGCAACTCGCGGTCAGTGAGACCGGTCAGGGGCAGACGCTCCTGTTCTTCAACGGTGGTGGGGCAACACAAGTGTCCTGGAAGCGAATCATTGGCGAACTCAGGGGGCAGTATCGGCTCGTGACCTTCGATTTTCGCAATCATGGGAAAACCACCACCTCGCACAACACCTCCCTTGAGAGCTTCCTGACGGATGCGGAGGCCATGATGGACAAGGTTGCTCTCGATCGACCGATTCTGGTCGGCTGGTCTCTGGGGGCAGACCTGGCTGTCTGGTATGCGGCGAGCCATCCGGGGAAGGTGGCAGGACTGTTTCTCATAGACGGTGCGGTGCCGGTCAATCTCGTCAGTGATCCTCTTGATGTGAGGCGTCGACTCAACACCCCAGTGATGCGCATCGGGCCATTGCTCCTGTACCTGGTTGGCATGGGCTATCGCCTCACGCCTGACGAGTATGCGACTCTCACCATTGAGCTCAATAGACGCCGCGAGCAGCTTCTTTCGGCCTATGAAAAGCTCGACTGTCCAGTTGAGCTGGTTCTGGCAGCGAAAACAGCCGGGGAAAAGGGAGCGCGTGCTGAGCGAAACAATGCGTTGTGGCGGGCTGGCGGCGAGCAACTGGCAAGCGTACATCCAATGCTCTCTATCCAATGGCTGGACAACACCCACCTGCTCCCTTTCAAGGAACCGATAAAGCTCGCGCGATCTCTCGACGAGTTTGTGGGGCGGATTCAGGCTGGCGTGACCTTCGATGCGCAACGGATTCGTAGCTGAGCAAAAGAATCTGCTGAAAAGAAGAAAGCTGTCTTGCGAACGCGCAAGGAGAGGAGGAGATCTCTTGAGAAACACAGAGGATATCCTTCCTCCCATGGCGCAGGCTTCCGTCACCATCCAGATTACACCGGAATCAAAGCCTGCTATTCCATGCTGGATGGGCGAGGTAGCAGCCTTTGCTCAGATCCTCACCCATACGGGAATCCTCAAACAAATCCAGGAGCAAGTGCGCTTCACGCGTGCCCGCTTCGGCCAGTACAATCTCATCGATTTTGTCACCGTGCTGATTGGCTACGTCCTTTCCGGTGAGCCAACGCTGCTGGCCTTTTACGAACGGTTGACTCCGTGGGCAGACGCCTTCATGGCCCTCTTTGGGCGAGACCAGTTGCCCCATCGATCAACGTTGTCCCGGTTTCTCGCCGCTCTCGATCAACTAACGGTGGAAGCCCTGCGCACACGTTTTCAAGAGGATGTGCTTGCGCGCACTCCCTTTCCTTCCCCTGGTGGCCTGTTCGACCGGACAGGTGCGCGGTGGCTGGTCCTCGATGTGGATGGAACCCGACAAGCGGCTCGTCAACGAGCACTGCCGCAAACGGACGCGTTGCCTGCTCCTCATTGGCGTTTCGATCAGGTGTGTGCCCCAGGGTATCAAGGACGCAAGCGGGGAGAAGTCGTCCGTACCAGAACTGTTGTGCTTCAGGCGCATACGCAGCAATTTCTCGGCACGTTTGGTGGGCCTGGCAACGGGGATTATCGTGGTGAGTTGCGACAAGCGATAGGGGTGATCAAGAACTACGCGACAAAATTTGGGCTTTCCACTGCTTCGGTGCTGCTTCGTCTGGATGGCCTCTATGGCGACGCCGCTCCGCTCATCGATGTCCTCACGGCTGGACTTGGCGTGATCGTCAGAAGTCGTGCTTACCACCTGCTCGATCTGGAAATGGTCAAGCAGACGCTTGCCAGCGCTTCGGATCACGTGTGTACCCATCCAGAAAGTGGGATGACGCGGACCCTCTACGATTGTGTGTCCGTCCCCTTGACGCCAACTGGCCCCGAGGTGCGCCTGGTGATCGCTACCCATGCCGTCACCTCCTCACCCGCCGACGTCGGGGTGGAGCGAGACGGTATCGTCTACGAACTGTTTGTCAGCACACTTCCCTCTCCGGCGTCGGGGTGGAGCGAGACGGTATCGTCTACGAACTGTTTGTCAGCACACTTCCCTCTCCGGCGTCGGGGTGGAGCGAGACGGTATCGTCTACGAACTGTTTGTCAGCACACTTCCCTCTCCGGCGTCGGGGTGGAGCGAGACGGTATCGTCTACGAACTGTTTGTCAGCACACTTCCCTCTCCGGCGTTTCCTGCCTCGGATGTGCTTGACCTCTACCTGCATCGCGGATCGTTTGAGACGGTGCTCGCGGATGAGGATGTCGAACAGAACGCAGATCGGTGGTACTCTCATACCCAGTGCGGCCAGGAGTTTGCCCAGATCCTGGCGTAGTGGGTATGGAACCTGCGCCTAGAGATGGGGCAGAAGCTTTCTCCGGAAGACGCGCGTACCACCGAATTCGCCAAAGCTCTGGTGGTTGAACAACCATTTCCCATCGAGCCATCTCTCGCCGTCGAGCCTGTACCTTCGGAGAAGAAACCAATGCTGCAAGTTCAGTACGGCCCTCCGAAATTTGCTCGTCCTTCGTTTACCAAAGGCTTCCCTGGGTCTGCGTTTCCCCCGCAACCCGATGGAACGCTGCGCTGCCCTGCCAACCATCCCCTGTATCCCCAGGAACGGCGTCCTGAGCGCGATGGCTCCTTGCGGATCTTGTATGCCGCACGCATCAGCCATTGCCGCTCCTGTCCCTTGTGGGCACAGTGTCAAGAGAGCAGCACCACGCGCAAACTGCGCCGGGTGAGTGCGGTGCTGTGGCCACTGGACGCTTCTCGCTCGGATGTCTCACCTCCTCAGGGAAAAGCGCCTCAAGAGCTTCCTCTTGCTCCGGTTCTCTGGAGAGATTGGCCACGCTGTGGCATCCGGCGTGCCTGGCTCAAAGTGGTCCGAAGCCAGACCGTCCGGTTGGAAAGCTCCATCCCTGCCAATCCTTCACCTGCCCCCGCGCAGATCTTGCCCACCTTGACCCGAGCGAAGCGTGCGCATTGGCGTCTGTCCTGGGAGGAGCGGTTCGCTCGCAATGCCCGTCCATCCGATGCTCCCAGGCTTGTCGTCATGCTGCACGGTCTGCCGGCCACCTTTGCTCGCTCTTTTGGCTTTGATCTGCTCGCCACCGCTTAACCGCCAGTCACAGACGTTGTTTCTTCCCTCGGCATGGTCTGACCTGCTCGCCTTTCTGTATCAATGGGCATCAATCGCTGGCGTTTTCCTCGGCTTTTTAACCATACAGCATCACTGGCGGACTGTTCCTTTTCGCTCTGCTTGAGCTTATCTCGTTGCGTAACCCGTGGGAGAATGTCACTCACTTCTGCTTACTCTACAGGGTAAGGGATAATAACTATCCCTTGCCTTTCTTTCAGGAATTCTGACCTGCCTAAAGATCTGATCTATTTCGTCTGCTTAATGGTGAGCGTTCGCTCCTGGTAAAAGGCCTGAAACATGAGCTGGTATAGCCCTCAAACTAAGCTTTTGCCTTGAAACATGAGCAGTGCACCATCAAATAACAGGTGAAAGCGCTCTCCAAGCGATCCTCAATGCTTGAAAATTGGAAATGCAGCGGGAATGAAGAGGGCTTGCGCAATTTCCTCTGCACGATATTTTAAGAGGTTATGCTTCTTCAGGCGGCGCTTTCGCCGTTACGTTCACAGTACGTTGGAGAGTTGGAACGTTGCTGAAGACTTCCGGAGGAGTGTCCTCGAAGTAATCTAGCAACGGGCGATGGACAAACGCGTATTGCCCTCCCTGGCGTTTAAGCAGTACTCGAGCCACAGCATCATCCAGGAATGGTTGAGCATGGAGCGGAGAGTTGCGGCTCCAAGCAAGCTGCAAGCGGAGCGTGTAATGGCGCAGAATGGTGAGACATCCAATAGTGGCCCAGACAATCAGCCACACACCAAAAGCCACAGCTCAGCTCCAGATTAATCCCCTATTTAGTCCAATGCTGAACCAATACCTTCCTCCGCTCAGCTCAATGCTCGGCCCATCACTCAGTCCATAGCGCAACTCTACAGCGGCGAGCGAAAATATTGAGCCATGAAATGGTCGCCGTTAAGATGAAATGAGTCCCTTGCTTCTGGAGATCAAGCAACCTCTACTTTCTGTGATGTTTCCCAGGATACTTTTCGCTTTTCTCTCAGAAAACGGCTCTGGGACATATTCGGTGTGCCAGCTAGATGTAAGTAAACCGCAAGGTTTTTTTACCTCTTCATTACCATCGATAGCAGATGTTAAAATCGCCGATGCAG
The DNA here is from genome assembly GCF_000178855.1 of Ktedonobacter racemifer DSM 44963. Lineage (GTDB taxonomy): Bacteria > Chloroflexota > Ktedonobacteria > Ktedonobacterales > Ktedonobacteraceae > Ktedonobacter > Ktedonobacter racemifer. Next base: position 2,524,552 of record NZ_ADVG01000003.1, read on the forward strand.
ATGAGATACAATATCCACAAAGGCAAGGCGTTTTATCAGGAAAAGGCCATACTTTTCTCGAAAAAGAGGGTCTGGCGTAAGGAAGCAACATGAGGGATCCCAAACCAAACTACATTATTCGCTACTTTTTTGATTGGGGGGCAGGATGCTGCTTTTGGAGTGCTAATGATGCAGCACGAGCACGGTTTGACTATTCCATTGCCCCAGAGCAGTTACCGCTATCGGAGAGCACGATCAAGCGAGCGAACGAACTAATGGAGTGGCACGACCAAGCATTGAACTGGGAGTATCCTCCTGATCCTGGTCCTTGGCGGCAAGAAGAGTGTGAGCGTTTTAACCAGGCGGCAAAGGATCTCCTAACCACTGTTCGTCAGGAATTGGGGAAACATTTTGAAGTGATTGATGAGTTTGTGGAAGAGAAGGAAGATCCCGAACTTGACGCCTATTTACGAGATCCAAAGAGCTTTAAAAGAAAAGCGTAGCTTCCCTTTCTTTTTGTCTCTTCTCAGGCCACCTCTGCCGTTGTTTTTGAAGAGAATGCATGCTTCTGTGTTGGATGAAGCAGCACACGCCGTTGCAGCAGTGGAAATCCTGCTTGCCCATACGAACTGCGTTTGATCCATTTTACTTTATTGGTAACTATTCAGAAGGGTGGAGTAAAAGCATTATTTCGTGCAAATGCTGTTATGTTCGCAGCCATATCAAGCTCAAAAGCGAAAGCGCATGCACGATTTGTGTCTTCTACACGGGTCTTCTGAATAGTTACCTTTATTGACGAATCCCTCGACCATCCCGTTGCTCCAGGTCAGACTGCATCCATTGGCAACAGCCTCCGCATCATCGTCGAGTCCATTGACAAATGTGGTCAGTTCCGCAATCCCACTCGCTTGGACAGCAGCTTTCCATTGCTCCAGATGTATCCGTCCCTCGTGTTTTCGTAGGAGGCAGCCAAAGTCCTGCGCAAGCTTGAACACGAGAGCGATGGTCTCGTTGCTTTGGATGAGCTGATCCAGATAGACTGCTTGCTCTCTCGTACGGCTTTGTGCTGGCCTTACCATCATGAGCGCAACACCTCTGGGCGAAGGAGGCTTGTCCCAGATGACCATCTGTTTGGAGACAGGGCGTGCGACGTTCTGACGAAAGAGACGAAGTCGCATCTGAAGCGTGCGCTGCGTTCCCGTATATCCCTGTGCGACAATTTCCTCGTACAACCGGGCGACATTGTGGCACCCCTGGTTCCATCGAGAAGTTAGATAGGAAAGGTAGGGATCAACGATGGAAGAAGAGCGAGATCGTCGTCGCGGAGGCGGAGGTGTTTCTTGTTCGAGGGTACGGTAGACTTTGCTCGAACTGACGCCGACGAGCTGGGCAATCTGCTCTTTGTGGCACCCTTGCCGATACAGTTTCCAGATCCGCTTATGAAGTTGTACTTGTTGGCGATGACGCGCCTGCCGCTCTTGTGCGACTTTTTCAGGGACTACTGTCCTCGCAGCTGGACGTGTTTTGCCTGTGCTGCATTGTATCGCCTTTTTGAGCGCACGATCCTGGGTGCGAAAGAACTTCTCCAAGGCTTCGGCAAAATTCTTTTGCAAGTGAAAGCGATCGACCACCTGTTTGGCCTGAGGCGCGCCCTCAGTGGCAGCTTCTCGGAAGATTTTGCCACGATCACGTGAGACCAAATCAATTTCGGGATGCGTGCACAACCATGCTTTACTCGTTTCGGCGGAACGCTCTGCTAACAACTGCACGATCCGCCGCTTTTCTAGGTCCACGAGAATGGTCCCATAGCGCTGGCCTTTTTTCCATGCCCACTCGTCTATTCCCACCTTCGCTACCTCGCCTTCATTGGGCAAGGGAAGCTGCAAGACGCGACGGATGATGGTTTTGGCAGTGGTGGGCATGCCAAGGGACGAAGCGATCCGCGCTGCATCGGCTCCATTGGTGGCCACTCCTAATGCTTGACGAGCCTTGACGAGCCGATCCGTCATCCGTGCGTAGCGCTGGACCAACTCTGGGAAGCGCTCGGCAAAGATGTGTTGGGGACAGGATACCTCACGACAGATCCACTTGCGCACCTGTAACTTCCCACGGGTTGCGCAACGAGGTAAACTCAAGCAAAGAAGAAAGCAAAAGAGATCTATCGAGACGGAGACGAGCTGGTCTCCGCCTCGGGTGAATAACGGTGGATTTGCTTACAGGTCGATGGCAGCCAGACCATGCATACCGAGAATGAACGAGATCTCCCCCCCGTGATGCACATCATGTTCGATCAGATGCCAGATGACCCATTGATGCGTAAAGGTTTCTTCTTCTCCATTCTCATCAGTCTCATGGAAAATCTCATCTAAATCGGCAATCGTCCAACGCTGAAGGGCATCCTGGATCACCTGCCAGGTCTTTTCCAGTCCGCTGACCAGTTCGGCGCCAGATTGATCAGGCTGATCTGCAGCATTCCGTGTATGGAGTGGAACGAGATTCTCGTCGTTCTCCTTTAGTGCATAGTACAGCCATCCGGCGCGTGCCCCAATGATATGGCTCGCAATGGCGCCAATAGAGCGCAGACGTGGCTCTGCACGCAGGGCAAGCTGCTCAGATGAAAGGGGCGCCAGAGCATGAACCAGGTGTTGCTGGTAACCATCCCAGCCTTTGTAGAAAGAGGCAACCGGGAAAGCATGTTCAGCCATGAATATTTTCTCATTTCTTGTGTGTCAAAACGCGAGGCGCGCTCCAGGGCATAAACTGCCCTGGGAAGTTCTTGTCGGAGATAGGAAAAGCAGAGGTGATGCACTCAGGATGGGCAAGCGAGGGAGATGATCTCTGTCAAAACGATTGGTTTTCACTTGCGACCGCTATGCAAGAAAGACGAGAATGCCTGAATATTCCCAAAACGCGGTCCATTTTTGGAGTCGCGAATTCAGGCTAGTGCGCACATAGCTGGTGAGGTGCATAGCCTCATTGAGATGAGTGTTTTGTCCATGCATTTCTCCTCCTTTCAGCTATCGAAGAACATCATTCAGTGGGCTGAGTATATCATAGTGACCAGTACTTTACAATATTCCCACGGGTTGCGCACCAATGTGTCTACTTGTCAACCCCTTGGAAGGAGGCGAGCCGTAGGCGAATCCGCGCATCCTTGCGAGCTTGAGACTTGGGAGAGGTTGCTGAAATGCCCGTTCCAGCCAGGAGCGTGGAACAAGCGATCCCGAGCGCAGCGACCCTTGACTGGGGTGGGAAAACTGGCAGAGCGAGAGCGAGCAGGCCTGCGGTTTGTTTATCAAGTAGAGTAGGGGCCGGTCGCCCATTACTGGGTCGCCCGTACCCCTCTCTCCGAACCGGTACGTGCCGCTTCTCACGGCATACGGCTCTCCACTTCGCCTGAGTACTTGCTTCTGAGTTATCGGGACAGCATCAGCACATCCCACTTTCCTCTTCGGTGTTCTTCAGGCTCCGCTAGCTCACTTCCCCCCAGACAGAGTTGGTTTCGTCTGTGTTACCACAGCTTATCCCTCTTGCCGGTACTGCTCTATGCAGTCAGCACAAGCCATTACAGCCGCACATTGGGTAATATTGAGCTTCCGTCATCATGCAGGTGTAACCCTGTTTAGATGATCCCGCATTTTCAGCAGAGCGAGTTTAGACGTGCTCCAGGCGTCCCGTTCGTCCCGTATTGCCCTCGTAGAAAGGGTCTGCCAACATCGATGGATAAGGCCGCATCTGCATTCTACGTCCTTAGATGTTGGACCCAACGTTTGTAGTCACCTTCCGTTGGAGTCGCGGGTGAAGACCAGTAGGACTAGGATTGACGCAGTTTAGCATTCGCCATACACGTCTTGCACTAACCACCCAGAGGATTGGTGACTTCCTCTTACATGGCTGTCCTCGCATGCTATGGTCGCCCTCCTCTTTCGAGGGTTGGGGTAAGCGAGGAGTGCATAGAACCGTCCATCAGTTCTAATACCTTTTTGGTACACTCACTTTCTGCCGCTGATGCGGCGCACTGCAGGACCCCGCTCGCTCTCGGCACCCAGCGCCCACCCACCCCAGTCAAGGGCGGGATCGCCCACGCGACTGGCTGACAGAAAGGAACTGGTGGTGTTGGTCGACCACTCCCAGGGCCAAAAACAGCACGAACTACCCATCTGTCAAGGCAGGAAGAACTGTGGGTTTACCCATGCCGTCTCACCTTGACGGAGAAGAAGCAGTTGAATGAACCTCGCTGCTCATCCTCGCTGTTGTGTTGCTCGGAGCAACTTCTGTCGCGCAGACAGCCGATAGGTGGCCCCGTTGTACTTGACCTCCTCTACTTCTTCACTCAACCCAAGCTGGTCGAGATACTGATACAAGAGCAGGAGCCGATCGCGCTTTTTGCCTGGTGTGGCTCCAGCGTAACTAATCCAATTCAGCAATTTGCGTGTGACTGCCTCGACTTGCGCATGGCTATCAGCCTCCTGCTGGCTGAGTACATGCCAGATGGCCACGAGCAATTTCCGAGCAATGGCGACAATCGCTTCTGTTTGCCAATGCGCCGACTGAAACGCTCAAACTGGGCTTTCCAGTGCGGATGATGCTCGACAGCAACCCAGGCCGCCTCAACCATCACCCCGCGCAGATCACTACGCCCCTCCTTGGTGATGCGTCCCCCCGATTAGTTGCCCCAGACTGGTGGACACTGGCTCCTAAGCCAGCGTAGCCCACCATGTGCTTGGCCGAGGGACCCACGGAATGCGCAACGAGGTTGCGACAAGAAAGACATCTTGCGTGAATCAGCTTCAGTAGTGGGATTGGTTCCCATCACATTCTGATGTGTTTCGAGAGAACAGAGCGCTTTGTTTGCTTTCGTTTGACGATGCAAGAACGGGTGAAAGTCCCTCGCTCTGGTATTCTTGAAGGCACTCTCCCAGATGAAGACAGCCACATTGTAACAAACGCTCCAACATCCGTTTGGTCTGCTGGGCATGAGTGATAATGGCCTCAACCTCTTTGAGTTTGGTTTGAGCAAGCTGCTGCCACCGCTCTGATGCTGGCGTTGAAGCGTCAAATCCTGCGACGAGCAAGTGCATTTCAGCCAGAGTAAACCCCGCCTGCCCGGCCATCCGCAGGATGGCCAACAACTCAAGAACACTGGCATCATAGCGACGATGCCCTCCAGAGGCTCGCCGAGGGGGTGGGAGTAAGCCCATACTTTCGTAGTAACGTACGGCGGAGGTTCGCATCCCTGCCCGGCGCGCCACTTCTCCAATGGTCAGTTCGTCCATCTCTCTGCTTTTCCTTTCCCTCTTGACTTCAAGTTCACTTGAAATTGTATGCTTGGGACAAGAAATAGGCAAGACAAAGGGAGATTTCAACCATGTCATATCAGCCATCTGACCCCGTCCTGGCATGCAATAGCGCAGCCATTCCGAAAGAGGTTCGACCGCTGCATCAAGCCAACACCAAACGCCTCTTTACTTCCGTTCAAGAAGTACGAGAACTCGAAACCGGCTATGCCTTGCGGCTTGCCGATGAGGCCGACCTTTTGCAATCGGTGATGGCGTTTCTTCGCTACGAACGCCTCTGTTGTCCTTTCTTTCACTTCAAACTGGAACTGGAGCCAGATCAAGGACCAGTCTGGCTCCATATTACGGGAGTGACTGATGTGAAAGCGTTTTTACGGAGTGAGGGATTTGCACCACCCGCCCCTCTTTCTCCGCATCGAGAGAGCGAGGAAGACCAACTCTGGTGAATTGTCCCTGAGAACAGGAAGCCGTTCTTTGGATCAGGACGGCTTCCTGTTTTGCATTTCTCCTGTCTCTTTTTCTTTCATGGGGACTTTCCGCCCATGGGAAGGAGCATGCTTTTTCCTGGATTTAAGGAGGACCAATGAGCGGTATTCCTTCTTCACCCGTCAGCATCCAAACCTCCTCACAGTCCGTTCCTTCAACGCCATCCTGGTTTGGTGAAGTCGTGGTAATCAGCAGGTATCTTCAGAAGCACAAGGTTCTCAACAAGATCAATGGGCAGGTGCGCTTTGCGCGGAAGCGTTTTGGGCGCTATGAGGTCATCGATTTTCTCGCGGTGCTCTTCGGCTACGCGATCAGTGGCGAGCGCACCCTGGAGGAGTTCTACCAGAGACTTCAGCCGTTTGCCGTCCCATTCATGGCGTTGTTTGAGCGTGATCGGTTGCCCTCCCATTCAGCGCTCTCGCGTTTTTTAACAGCATTGACGCAGGAACCGGTCGAAGCCCTGCGGACGCTCTTTCGCGATGATCTGCTCGCGCGCCCACTCACTCCCGACAAGCAAACCGGAGGGCTGGTGGATCGAGTGGGAAACACCTGGATGGTGTTCGACATCGACGGCACGCGGGAAGCCGCCCGCCAACGCGCCTTACCCCAGGGGGAAGACTTCCCTCCGGCCTTTCGCCGATTGGATGACGTCTGTGCGCCAGGCTACCGGGGCCGCAAGCGGGGGGAAGTCGTCAGGACGCGGACAACGGTGTCGCAGGCGCACAGTTATCAGTGGCTCGGCAGTTTCGGGAACCGAGGGAACGGGCGCTATCGGGAGGAACTGCGCAAGGGGATCTCCGCCATTGGCCGGTATCTGGCGACCCATCAGCTCTCACCAGAACGCACACTGCTCCGGCTCGACGGCCAATATGGCAATGGAGCGGTGCTCTCCGATGTGGCTGGGTTCGCGTTTGTGACCCGTGGGAAAGACTATCACCTGCTTGATCATCCGAGCATCTCGGCCCGGTTGCACCTGCCTCCTGATCAGATACAGCAGCGTCCCGAAAGTCAGATGGAGCGCAGCCTCTATGATTGCCCAGAGATTCCGGTGGGACCTGAAGGAACACCCTGCCGGGTGGTTGTGGCCACGCATCCCGCTGGGAAGAAGAAGAGCCCGATTGGGGTGACACGCGCAGGGGTCGTCTACGAACTGTTCTTTACGAACCTGCCACAGCACGCCTTCACCGCGCGCGATGTGGTTGAGTTGTACCTCCATCGCGGGGCTTTTGAACCGATTCTCTCAGATGAAGACATCGAGCAGGACCCCGACAGGTGGTGCAGCCACTCGGCCTGGGGCCAGGAGTGCTGGCACGTGATCTCGCAATGGACCTGGAACCTGAGACTCGAACTGGGTCATCAGATCAAGCCACAACCGTTACGCACGACCGAGTTTGCTCCGGCTCTCCCTCCTCCTTCACCACACTCCGCTCCTGCCTCTGGCTATGCTCCTCCAGAAGTGGGTTCCGCATGGAAGGCCGGTCGCTTCGCGGGCCAGGATTTTGCTCTCCAGCCCGATGGGACGCTTCGGTGCCCGGCAGATCAGAAACTGACTCCGCATGAACACCGCCGAGAAGCTGACGGGAGCCTGCGCATCGTGTATGGAGCCAGCATCCGCAGTTGTCGTCCCTGTCCGAAACGGGAGCAGTGCCAGTGGCTGGGCAGCAACACCTCGAAGCCGCGCCAGGTCAGCGTGCTGTTGCATTCGCTTCGCGTCGGTCCTGCACCACTGCTCTGGCGAGATTGGACCCGCAGAGAACATCGGCATGCCTGTATCCAGCTCGTGCGGCACCAACACCTCGACGTGCGCCTGCTGCCTCCCTCCGCTTCGCCACCCACCACGGACGCGATCCTCTCCCGGGCGCAGCGTGCGCACTCGCGCCTCTCGTGGGCCGAGCAGCTCGCTCGCAATGCGCGCACGGAAACTTCTGGGCAAGTAGCGATCACGTTGTTTGGCATCCCAGCAGGCTTTGCCACCTCGCTCGGTTTCGCGGCGGCTTAACTTCGCGTTTCCCCGCCGATCGACTCCCTCTTCTCGAACAAGCTGGCTTCTCCGAGCGAATCCTTCTGGCCTCGTTTCCCGGCTGGGTCTCACTTCTTCCTCTCTTCTGCCTTGTTTGCTCTCCATCCCACCAGTTTGGCTATCTCTGACGGACTTCCCTGCCCGGTCTTGCATGACTTTCGCCTACGGTTCAATGATTAGCTCTTCAACAAGCTCGTTGCGCATCGCGTGGGAACTTGAGTACAAGGCATCGCCCGCCAAAGGCGACATCGGCAATGGTGCGCACATAGCGGCTATGGACCCGAGAGCCCGGCGTCCCACATCGTGGGCAAAGAGCACGTGATGAGGTGGCATGAAGTTGGATGATGATGGTCTGATTCTGGACCTCGATGGTCTCAAGACGTACCGTTGAAGGAAATGCAAAAACGGGGGAGCGATCGATGGGAACGCCTCCAGATGACTCAAATGATGAGAACTAGTGTTATTATATCACAAAACCAGGCCAACAGGCACACCGAATATGTCCAAGAACCCAGATAACTTTTCTAGAGGATTTCTTCAACCGGCCTAAGAAGCGTGTGATTTGCCAAACGTTTTAGCCGCCTCGGACACAATATGGCTCTGACACAGCTTTGGGGATAAGCTCATCTGTACACCAACGAGCACCTTGTGCGAGCAGTGAGTGGGGGAAGAGAGTGTGACTCATGAATCCAAGCAAAAGAGCACGGAAATTGATTCTGTTCTGCGAGAAAGAACGATTTGTCTTTTGCCCTAAATGGGTAGCGGTATTTCTCCTCTTTCACAACAATCACGTCAGGTTATAATGAAGCGTATCCGAATGTTGGTTCCCAGAAGTTCCGACTAACAACGATCTGGGGGGCTTTCACAGATTCAGAGGAATAAACCAAAAAGAGGCTCATTGCAAACGAGAAGAGGTACTTGGACATGGATAGAACTGATCGCAAGAAACCCATCATTTCTCTTTCACTCAATCAAGCTGGAGTGATTGTGTGTGTCAACTCAGGCGTTCTCTACCACCATCAAACGGGTGGCACCGCATGCATGCAACGATGGCAAGAAGGGGTACTCCTGTTGCCATCTGATCCCGAGTTGATGAGAGAAGCCTCTAGAGAGGTTTATCGCTGTCCGATTGCTGAAGCCCTCCAGGCCATGGATTGGCTCGGCAGGATGGATGAAGAACGAGCCACGGCTATTGATACATTGCTGAAGTCATATAGCTTGACGAAGGGGATCGCTGTGGACAGGAAGCGGTTGGCAGAAGCAGAAGAAGCGTGGGTTCCGGTGCATCTTGAACCGGTCGATCTCGCCTTGTACGAGGGTTTTGGCAACTGCCAAGGGATCTTAGTCTGGGAAAATAGCGATTAGCCTTGGGCATCTTATGAGAGTTCACTTTGGTTTGACCACCAAATGATGAATGTGCAACTGTCTTAGATGCGGTGCAGCACGCGTTGGCGCAAGAGGGCAAACCCCGCCTTGCCGTACATCATGCGCTTAACGAGCTTAATCCTGGTCACGTGGCCTTCCGTTTGACCGTTGTTGATTTGCAGCGTTAACCCCGCTTGCACAGCGGCTTTATCCTGTTCCACTCCATGTGCAAAGCTTTGCAGCTCGGGAAGCTGACTCTCTTGAACCTGAGTCAGCCAGGTGTCCAGTCGTCCCCCTTCGCGTTTGCGCAGCATCTGGAGAAAGTCCTGTGCCAAGCGGTACGCCGTCTCCAGATCTGGATGGGCCTGGCAAAGTGCCGCCAGGTCCATGTGTTTGCCCTCGTCCAGATTGTCTGGATGCCGCATGAAGAGGTACACCGCAGCGGTCGAGGTGTAGTGGATGACCTGAGGCGCTTCCTCTGTTAGTTTTACCTCCGTCTTCTTGAGCGTTTTCAAGAACCGATAGACCATGCGTTGTGACCCTGGATAGCCTTGCGCTGCGATCTCCTCCCAGAGCCGGGTGCCATTGCGCTCCCCATTCTGCCACCGTTTGAGCACGTAGGGAGCGTAGGGATCAAAGTCACTCTGCTGCTTGCGCCGGGGTCTGGTATCAGGGGCCACGCCTCGCTCAAACCAACGCCGGACTGTCCGGGCGTTCACCCCAAATTGGCAGGCAATCTCCTCACTCGAACACCCTTGCTCACGCAGGAGCACGGCCTGCTGATAGCGCGCATCGCGCTCGGCGCATCGGGTGGCAATGGTCTGCGCCACCTGTTTTCCTGGGTCTGGATGCCACTCTTGCACAACAACAGGTTCTTTTTTCTGGGTTGACCTCTCTCCCTCGGCTTGTTGGCTTGTGGCTTTCATTTCGGCGAGAACGCGCGCAAGAAGCCGCTGGACCGCCTCTGACAAGTTCTGACAGACATGGAAACGGTCTGCCACCTGAATCGCCTGAGGAGCACCGGTCGTAGCCGCGCTGACGTATTCCATTCCTCGGTCGCGGCTCACATGCGTAATCTCTGGATGGGTAGCCATCCACGCGGCAGCGGTTTTAGCCTGCCGATCGGGCAGCAGGTCGATGATCTGGTGGGCATCCAAATCAACCACGACCGTGCCGAACGTTCTGCCACGCCGAAACGCAAAGTCGTCCAGGCCCAGACACTCCACATGCTCAGCCTGCGGAGTGGGCAGTGCCATGATCCGCCGGACAATCGTCATCCAGGACGCCATGATCCCCAGGCGCGCGGCGAGTCGTGCGCCGAGTCTGCCGCAGGTCGCCAACCCAATCGTTTGGAGGGCCTCGTTCAAGCGCGTGGTCATCTGCGCCCATGGCGCCACCAGGTGAAGAAGCCGTTCCGAAAAGACCTTCCGCACGCAGTGAGCAGTCTCACAAAAGAACTTGCGCACGTACAGGATCAGTTGCACCTGCTGCCCCACACAGGGCAGGTCTTTGACCATCCGACGATACCGGCTGTGCAGGCGGGTCGCTGGCTGCTGACACAGCGGACACAAAGCGCTCGGCGAGGTTGCGGTGACGTGGAGCACGAGTTGATCCTCGTGCCGTTCCATCTGGGTTAGCTCCAATCCCTCGCCCAATGGGAAGAACTGAGGTGTTTCCATGCCAGTATGGTTCTCCTTCTCTCCCTTTTTGAGAGAAAACGAACCACCTGGCAGACAATTTTACTCATCGCTTCCCAGATATATTGATGACTTTATCCCCAAAGCTGTGTCAGAGCCGTTCTCCGTACTCCCTTTGTCTTGGGGTTCTCCCACCTCAAGGCGGACGGGCTGTTGTTCGCCAACACGAGACTTCTGCCTTGTTGGAGCAAAGTCTGGCAGGGATTGCACGTCTTCTACTGAGATGGGTTGAACCTGCTGCTGGATCATATCCTGGTCCAACTTCATTCCTAGCAGCGCCCACAAATGCTGTTGGCGGCTTGCCGTGTAATGCAGTTCTTGCTCCCCTGCCGCCGCCTCCAGTGCCATACTCTCGCATTGGGCAATCGGAAGCGCACATTCCTGGATGCGTTCCATGAGCAGTTCACTCTGTCCAGTAGCGAGACTTGCAGCCAGCGCGCGCACAAGCCAGTCTTTCAAGATGCCAATACAGCCAATACTTCGCTCGTAGAAATAGGACCATGTGTAAATCCCAGGATTCTGTGGGAGAATTGGTACAGTTGTCTGGGCGGGCAAGCGGTCTGAAAATACGGACTCTCGGCAGGGAGAGGCCCGCAGAATTCTACTCATTTCTCGAAGCTCGAATCATGGGATTTACACCCATGCAACCACCACTGGTACTCAGTCTTCGACCAGTTTCCAGATCTGTTCCTGCTCTATCCAACGCCGTTCTCCTTTTGGCGGAGGGGTTAAGCGTCTCGGATGCGATGGGAAGTGAGGCCGATCTTTGGGGGATTTGAGGGTACGGCGTGCGCCGCAGGTCGGACATTCAACGCAGGTGGTACCAGCTTCTTGAAATTGGAGGCGTGTCACCTCGATGATGCCTAGATAGGTGCATTTGGTGCTCGTTGTGGTGATGACCTGCTCACCCACCGGATCGCGGTACGATGCCCGTTCAATGCGGGAGGATGTGTGAGACGACTGCACGAGTAAAGGACTCGCCGTCGCACTGGTGGACGATGGGAGATGGGGCAACGCGCTCATCGGCACAGTCGAAGGCTTGCCCAGGAGACGCTGAAGCTCTCGTTCGCTTTCTTTCTTCGCCTCTTCGATCTTCAGGCACCACAGAGGAGTCTCGCTCCTCTTCCCGACAACGTTCTGCTATCCGCTTCATTACGGTCGATTTTCCGACCCCGCTGGGTCCATAGAGGGCCAAGATGCCGTAACTGGTGTGCTCATCAATTGCGTTCATCAGCAGGGTATCCATCTTTTCCAAAGACGCATGTTTGATCTTGTACTGCTGCAATGCTGCTAAGCGGGCTTGGAGATATGGGTGAAGTGAACGCATTAGCGATACTCCTCAAGGCGACGAAGGTTTGTCAAATCAATCGTAATTTCTGGGGGTATCTCATCCGAACGGGGAAGTTGAGGATGCGGCCCGAGGCTGGCCGAACGCAGTGTCTGCTCCTCATACTCACGCTGGTGCTGAAGTGAGAACGTTTCTTCCTGTTCGACCTGTTGCAAAAATTGGGCGAGCAACGGACCATTGAGCGTCACGCGCTTGCGTGCATGTTGGCGCTGATGTTCACGCCATTCATCCAAAATCAGGTTCCACTCCTTTTCGGAGCGCCCATGTACCTGAGCGTAGTCATCGGCAATGCATTCAATCCATTGGCCGTCAATGTAAGCGTAGGTCACTCCCATGTCGTAGGGCTCAAAACGCACCGGGACGGTTTGACCAGCAATGTCTGAAGCCTGCATCCGCTCGTGCCAGTATTGCAACCCATTGACGGTGATACCGCGTCCCCGGTAGATTTTCGCCTTGCCCGTTCGGGTCGTAGGCCGGGTCTGCATCAAGAATGCTTCGGAGTAGGCAATCACCCGGTGACTCCGCGATCCCGCCAACTCCATCCCTTGTGCGTAGGCTTCGCGCGGACTCATGAATAACGCGGGATGCTCCATCACATCATAGACCTCGTAGATATATTCGGTGAGGCGGGCAGCAAAGCGTTCCAGCGTCCAGATGGCGAGCCGTTTGGGGTCCACTTCTCGTGTCATCTGGCGAGGCACTTTACTGGCTTGCGTGTTCCCTCGTAACTGATTGAGGAATTCACTCGTGGTAGTCCCAAAGATCCGCTCAATCACGGGCCCAAAATGCGGCTGCTGAGGTGGCCGGCTGATCTTCGTGACAAAGCACTGGGAGAGTAACGCTTCAAAATAGATACTGCCAAACTCTGGGCCATGATCGACCACGATCTCCTGGGGAAGACGACCGTAGCGCTGGACACAGAGCCGAAAGGCCATCATCACTGACCGATAACTGGGAGGTTCATAGCTGACATGGACAGCCAGCAGGCGGCGGCTGTAGGCGTCGGTCAGAAAGGTCGCGTACGGCTTTGCCAGAGGTTTGCCGGTAATGGAGGAAACGAGCAGAATGTCTAATTCCGTGTGATCGAGATGGGCAAGAGCAAATGGCCGGTCGCCATGACGCGGGGTCGTTCGATCCAGGTAGTACATGCGGGGTTGGTCGGGGTAAGCGGCGCGTTTCCCATGACGCGCCGCCGTCACCTGAGGTGTCGTAAAGAGGGCACATTCCCGATAAAAGGTGGCTTGACTGACAGGGGAAATATGCTGTTTGGTGCATTCGTCACGGTAGAGGGCATAGACGGCGGAGCGACGTTTCGCCTGGGGTGTTGCGTAATGAGTACGAAGAAAGGTTTCGAGAAGCTGTTTCGATGCTGAGTCTACGCGAGGCACTCGATTGCCACGACGCGCCGACTTGTCCAGCAACCCCAGAGACCCACAGCCGTAAGCACGCTCGGCTTCCCGATAGCTGCGCAGCCAGTTTTGCACGGTGCGCTTGGTTACCGAAACGCTCTCGCCGTGCAGATATGCCAGGATAGTGCTGAGGCGTTGACTGGCAGCAGCTAAAGCTGTAGGACCTGCGCCGAGCATTAATGTTCTGGCCTCCTCGGAAAGTTGGGATGGGGTATCCTCTCCGACGAGCGTGGCGGCACCCGTGTCCAGGAGCTGCTGCAGGTGAGTTGTTGAGAGGGTGAAAGCTGCACCAACTTCTGGACGCAAGACCACTTGATCTCCCTGTTTTTCGGCCTCCCACAGACGCCCATCGAAGGAGAGGCGCGTAAACAACGGGATTGGCGCAGCCAAGCTCTCAGTCCTCTCCCGCGCCTTCTCTGCTTCCTCCTGGGAACGGAAGAGCCGTACCTGGTCCCATTGCATGAGCGAGGAAGCAAACAAATCGGTAAAGAGGCGATGATCGGTGAGCATGGCCCAAAGGACATCGACAGGCAGATCAGGGCAAGCAGAGGTGAGTTGACGGACCGTGATCCCTGGAGCGGTTGTGAGAAGTCGGAGGACTTGAGCTTCCTGCTCAGGTGTAACCTCATACACATGAATCCAGAAATCTTGGAGGAACTTGAGATTTTGGGCGACGAGCGGATGGACCTGGGCATTGGTCCGTATCCGGTAGAACACCCCATGCGCTTGTGCTGCGTTGATCCCAGGAGGACAGCGCCAGCCGCCGGATGGTTCGTGTTGATACCGCTCTGGCATGGTCACTTTCAGCGTCTCCAGAGCCGTCACGGGCTTCCATTCTTCAAAGCCCGCTGATGATTGCCGAATGACGAAGAAATCTGGCGTGTGCCATTGGGTCGTCTTGCGACCAGAGCGGGCGCGGTACTGAAGCTGGATACGGATGGGTTGATCGTAGTATTCGAGCACATCATCATCGTATTCCATCTCGTAGATTCCATACAATTCCACATGCTGGCTCTCAAATTGGATGGTGCGACCCATTTTGCGTGACGGATACCGCCCACTGACGTTGGAAGCGCGACTGCGTACCTTTCGCACAGGCTGCGATGACCGAATACGCTCAATGTAGGCTTTCGTTTCTGGTCCAATCTCATTATGGCTGCACCAAGCAGAAAATTCCTCATCTGTGAACATCTTTTTTGCTCATTTTTGCTGAAGAGCTAGTATTTGGTCAATCACCTATGTGTACATCCCAACAGGATTCAGGCGGAAATCCCATAATTCTCAGAGGTCGGACAAGTTGTTCAGGGGAGCTTACCCGACCTGAGACAAGTATGGGAACAGCGGCCAGAATCCTGTCGGGATGTACACGAGTGCGTTGCGTCACCGGAGCTCACAGATGTAGGACCTGGCTGGCTTGCCATTGAGCGTGAGCTCACCAATGGCGACGAATCCGTTGTGTTCAAGCACCTTGCGCGAGGCCGGATTGTCCAGCGTGGCTCTCGCGCGCAGCCTGGTGAGTCCGTACTCTGTGGCGGCGAGCTCGCGCACTTTGCGCACCGCCGCTGTGGCCAGTCCCTGCCCTGCGGCCTTCTGCGCGATCCGGTACCCGAGCTCCGCCGACCCATCTGCCACTTCAACCAGGTTCACCCGCCCCACCACCTCGCCGCGCTCGGTCACCAGCAAGTGGAGGTAATCCGTCCCGGCGGCCTGCTGCGCGAGCAGTTGCGCATACCGCGTGTCGAACTCGGCGAAGAACTCGTCCCCCCGATCCGGTATCGACGCCGCGAAGTAGGCCCGATTCTCCCGCTCGAACGCAAGCAGGGCTGGCGCGTGGTCGAGGCGGACCAACTGAAGGTCTGGCATGAGGAGTTGGAGGCGTGGTGTCGATTCCGACCTGGTTTCCCTGTCCTCCTTTGATTCCGTGTGGGCGGGTTTCCCGCCCACGGCCTGCCTACCGAGAAAGGAACATGCACTGACCTCTGGCGCATCCCGTTCGTCTCGTTCTTCCATGTGTTTCTCCCTTTGCTCTTTGTCGCAATACTCTTGTTGGTAAGTATACTCGAGAGAGAGAAAAGAGACAAGGATTTCTCGCATAACTTTTCGTTTTTCTCAGATAACTTTTTCTGCCGCACCAAAACGGAGCAAAAACAACGTCAAAATTTTGATGGTTGTGAAAGGAAAAGTAGGGGAAAAGTTATGCAAGAAAATGAGCCTGTTTTGCTTGTTTTCTCCGCTTTTGGTAGGGAAATTATTCCTGAGAAAGGTGAAATTATTCCTGAGAAAGGTGAAATTTTATGTGAGAAACAACATTCTGTCTCATGTTTTCCATCGAGAGAGGCACATTTTGAGACGCTGTTTTTTAGACGAGCTTTGACCCAGTACAGCAGGTTATTAAACGCATGAAATCGGAAGCAAGAATCTGTTGCTGATGGATGTATGGCTCTCTCATTTAATGGCTGTTTGTGAGATATTCTCGTGATGATGAAACATGCCCGATTCACTTCCTATAGTGGAAGAAGCGACCAGGGAATGGGTCATTTGCCCCATTTAACTCTCTATGTGTTGTGGTATACAAAAAGCAGTTTCTCAGACAATGTTTTTCGGAGGAGTGCAAATGGACCAGACAACGGACAACTGCCTGCATTGTGGGGTATTGCAACCCAAGAGTGATGAGATCTGTTGCATCTGTGGGGGCGCTTTGGAGGCGCAGATCGAGGAGAATACCTTACCAGTGCAGCCACCTCAGCCTGCTTCCTTTCGGCGAAGGCGACTGATCGTCTGTCTGGTGCTTGGCGCTGGAGGTCTGGCAGGCATAGGAAGCTGCATATCAACGTTGAGAGGACTGAACCCTCTCTCCACCGAGCCTCATAAACCGCCCGTTGATACGCATCGTGTCCTCAATCTTCCCCTTGAGACAGAGCTACGTGACTCTACTTGGCTGCCAGATAATACCCATCTCCTCGGTTACGATTACACGACACTCTTCCTTCTCGATGTGAAGAGCGGGAAGAAAGTATGGGTCCAGCAGAGTTCTCTCCCGCCTTATCCAGAGATGAAGATCCTCTGGTCGTCGGATCGAAGGTATGTTGCTGAGGTTGGAAAGAGTAACAGTGGTGGTTCGTTTGATCAGTTTCGAGCAGTAGTCTGGGATCTCCCGAGTCGGCAGCAAATCTGGAAGTCTCCGCCACTTGGACACCTTGGCAACACCTTTTATCCTAGTGCGCTTGCTCCCAGTGGGGCCTCTTTTGCTCTCTGCCAGGACATCAGCGACAGTTTGAACTACGATAGCAGTACGAATACCATCGTGCAGATCTGGGATATTCAGAAGAACCGCCTGATCAAGGACTGGAAAGTTCAAGGTTCTTCCACTGTGCCAGGGCAGACAGGAGATTTTGCCGTCACGACTCTAGCCTGGTCACCAGATAACACACTCCTTGCCGTGATATGCACTGGCGGGTTTGTTCAGGTCTGGGATGTGACAGAGGGTTCCCGCCTGTGGACATCTCCCATTTCTAATGGACGGGGGGTCTCCATACAATGGTCTCCTGATGGAACCACGTTTGCCTTGTGGACATTTAACGAGCCGATGGAGATGCTGGATGCGCATACTGGCAAGCGCCTTTTCCAAACCGCTGCGCTGAATTTCTCCCAATATGATGTAGATGGGCTGAGTCGTGGTATTACTCAAACCAGTGAGTCTCTGGTCTGGTCCAGCGATGGCACGCGCCTGGCCATGTTGATCGACGAGCAAAGCACCTCTGTGGTGCAGGTCTGTGATGCCCGCACAGGTCAACGTCTTTTTACCTGCCAGCACGTCGAGGGGCGGTTGACTGGCTGCTCCTGGTCGCCGAATGGGCGCTATCTGGCTGCGGGGAATATTGCTGGTGGCTCTTCTGCAGACGAAACCTTGGGAGAAGGCTCGACCATCCAATTCTGGGATGCTCAAAATGGAAAAGCGCTTTTCTCTTATCAGGCACCCAGGGCTTCCGGGCGATTGGCTTGGTCTCCCGATAGTCGTTTCCTCGCAACTTACAACCCTCAAGACTATGGGCATAGGGGAATACACGTCGATTTCCTTAATTTTGCTCTTCAGGTGTTTCAGGTCGTGTGACTGGGAAGAACAAAGAGGTTTGGCTTCCCTTGCGAGAGGTATTGCAGGAAACGAAAGTTTTTAAGACTGCTTACTTGCCTGCTGCGGGAAGATAACCGCAATGACGAAACCAACCTTGTGCATCCTGTGCAGTCACTGTGAGCAGAGCCAGACAAATGGCTTCTTGCAGCGCTTCACGCGTGCGAGCTCCGGTCCGGCGCAGATGCGTCTTCAGTTTGGAAAAAGTTTCTTCAATGGGGAGAAGTCAGGCGAATAGCTTGGCAAAAAGAGGTGAGCTAATCCCAAAAGTTGAAGAGGACTTCCCCAACCGTCTGCGGTTTCCAATAGGCGATTTGCTTGATCTCCTCAGGAGACAAACGGGAAGCGAGCTCGGACTCTGACCAGATCCAGGGAAGCTCCAGCTCCTCCTTCTTCAGGATGGGGTAGAAAGGCTCAAAGGCCGTGGATAGTTCAGGGACATCCATGAAGGAAAAGGGAGAAGCATCTGGATGAGGGGGAGTGAGGGCAGGAGCGAAAGCACAGGCGAGCAGAGGGGTATGCTGATTCACTAACAGAAAGACCGACGGGGCGCCAGGAACTTTTGAGAACTGGAGAAGCGCAAACACGAAGTTTCTGATGGTCTTGAACGGAGAGGGATCAACACTGAGGACCGTTGCCTCGGTTGCCTGGGCAGCCGTGTAACACAGCGCGCGAAAGGCTTTGAAGTCAACTTGAATGGGAGGAGGCAAGGACCCTGGTCCAAAACCGGTCACACCTGGCTGGATAAAGTTGGGAAGAGGTGGCTTCATGTGTACTCCACAATGAGACAATGCTTCTGCTTCAACAGGTACAAGAAACGCTTTGCAGGATATCTTGTTTTCGGGAGGCTGTCCAGCATGATTGGGGGCTGGTCAGGTTGAAAACAGAGCTGGTGAATGATTGGCACCTGGTAAATGACCCACCAAGTGGGCTCATGCCCAGGTTTGGTGATAGACTCTGCGATAATACAAGAGAGATGAGGTTGTTCTGTTTCAAGAGCACATTCGTGTCCTTCCGTGAAGCGCAACAGAAGCGCGAGAGCTTGGGCAGGGAAAAGCTTCTCCGATACATTGAAGAGCTTATGCAGCAAAAAAGAGCTGGGAGCCTGTCCTGCTTCTGAGGACGAACTTGGCCGCACTCACTTCATTGTTACACGGCATGTAAGACTCGTTGGCGCAGCAGAGGAAAGCCTGCTCTGCCGTACATGCTCCGTTTGATGAGTTTTAATTTGGTCACATGGCCCTCCACCATACCGTTATTGATCCACCAAGTCAGCCCAGCCCTCACCGCCTCTTTGTCTTTCTCGACTCCCGCGGCAAAGGAGCGGAGTTCGGGGATGTTGCTCTGGTTCACCTGGGCCAACCAGGTATCGAGATGCATACCTCGACGCTCTCGGAGCATCTGGGTGAACTGCTGGACCAGCTCATATGCCTGATCCATCTCAGTGTGCAGAGAGCGAAGCAGGGCAAGTGTTTCTTCTTCTTCAGCTGAGAGCTCTTCGGGACGGCGAAGAAACAGAAACACTGCTTGTCGTGCCAGCACAGGAGGGCGTGGAAGCTGATCAGGAGCAGCTGCAGTCTTCCGCCCTTCTGGAAGGGAACGAACTAGTTGTTTGTACACAACCTTGTAGGTCAGGGGGGCGCCATGAGCGACTAACTCCCGATGCAACTGCGCGATGTTATGACAGCCTGCTTCCCACCGTTGGGCAACCTCTTTAAGATAGGGATCAAGGCGGTTTTTTCGCGAGCTCGGTTGTCGTTCAGGAAACGCGTTCTGAGCCAACCAGCGCGAGACTGTGGCATGACCGATGCCCACCTGAGAGGCAATGGCCGTTTGCGAGAAGCCTTGCTTGCGTAAGGCCACGACGTGCTCGTATTGAGCTAGGCGCTCTTCTCGCTTCGTCTGGCTCACCGCGGCTTGCTTTGGACTCCATTTCGGAGGTTCCTTTCCCTGAGCAGCAGGCAAAGGGGTAGCTCTTGATTCCTGCACGACGCGAGTTCGATGAGCCGCAAAATGACGCGCCAGAAAGCCTTCTACAGCCTCCTTGAGATTTTTTAAAAGATGGAAGCGGTCCGCACACTGAATGGCCTGGGGAGCGCCTTCTCGCGCAGCAGATGCATATTCTCCTCCACGATCCCGACTCACCACCATCAGATCAGGTTGTTGGCGCATCCAGGCTGCCGAGGTTTCGGCCTCCCGATTGGGTAAGAGATCCACGACCCGCCTGCTTTCCAAGTTGACGAGGATGGTACCGAACCGGCAGCCACGCAGGAACGCAAAATCGTCTATTCCAAGATAAAGAACGGTACAAAGCGGGAGATCAGGCAGGTCCATGATGCGGCGCAGAATCGTTTGGCGAGAGGTTTGTATCCCTAAACGCGCTGCCAACCGGGTCCCCCCTTTGCCACAGGTGGCCAGTCCGATGGACGTGAGCTGTTGGCTGTAGCGGATCGTCACCTGTGCCCAAGGACAAACCAGCTCGGGAAGCCTTTCCGTGAAGACTTTGCGCTCACACAGTGGATTGCGACAGAAGAATTTGCGCACACAGAGTGTCAGCTGAACACGGCGACCACCACAAGGGACATCTCGCACCATTCGACGGTACCGGCTATGAATGGTGCATGACGGCTGACGGCACACAGGACAGCAGGAAGTAGGATGCGTCGCTATGGCCGTAATCCTCACTTCGTTTTCGCTGGCTTGGATCCGGTCGATCTGTATCCCTTCAGGAAGGGGGAGCAAGGGATTCTCTTCCATCACAACCTCATTTCGCTCAGAACTGTTGCACGAGTTCTTGTGATGTGCAGTGTATCATCTCTTCGCCCTCCCCCTCCAACCTCATCAGTCCACCGCTTCACCAAACCTGGGCATGAGCCACATGGTAGGACATTTACCAGCACCCTCGTGTCTGCACCCCTCGCGACACGTCACACGTGCCACGTGAAGAAAGGTTGCAGGCTCGTTGCGCATCGCGTGGGTATAGGCAGCTTCTCTCTTGTTCCAATCGGGGTCGCCCAAGGCCTGAAGGAGAACTTTTAAGAGCCAGGCGGCACCGGTGGGGCGCTGCTCAGTTGGGGGAATCTCGGCGTAAAAAAAGGCCTTGTTGGCTTGGGGTGTCAGGTGCTCTCGATACGCCTGGAGAAGGATCTTGCCAGGGGGATCGGTGAGATAATGAAAAGGAGGCTCCCCATTGAGGTCGAGTTGGCTTGTTCGCAGTGTGTTTAATGCATGACTGAGCCTGCTTAGCTGGTCTGAATCAGCATTAGCCATATGAGCATCCTCCTCGTGCCTGCGTGATCTGTACGCTTTGCATCGTATTCGCTCCATTACATTCCTCCTCTTTTTTTATATTGTACCGCAGGCGCTTTATTGTACCTTCAGGTGATGTGACCTGGTTGTCCTTGGCTGTGGCTGTGGACACATGCACGAGGTCCTTGTCCTCAGGTGGTGTTTGCATTCGTCGGCGCTCCAGCAGGTTGGAGGTAGCTTGTGGGCGTGGAAGCAGAGCGTGAGGGAGAGGGGGATGCTCAAGAGAGAAGGGTAGGGTATTGAGCAAGCATGTATGTGGAGGTGCGTATGGAGTTTGGCTATGTATCTCTTAAGGAGGTGGCAGCGTGGCGGGGGAAGAAGGTGTGGGAGTTGCTGGTGTTGGCGGTGCAGGACGCCCCCTTTTACGCCGGCAGCCGACGCATCGAGGGCAGGCGCAGTGGTTTGTTGGCTTGTGGAAAGCGCTGGGAAGGACAGTGTGCATGCTAAGAAGGTAGAATAGGTGCCAAATGCCTGGTAATGCTTCGATCACGCCATTGGGTTTTCCTTGCAGACGTAGGAGACCCAGGCGTGCTAGAAATGGATGCAAACGGAAGAGTTGCCCTTGCATCTGTTGCCCGAGCTGTTCTGGCAAACAGCCATAATTTATGACAAAATTTTAACAGGCCGACAAAATTGTCGGTGAACATAGCCGTATCAAAGGAATCAGGAGAAGATACATGCCACAAGTACGACCGTTTCGCTTTGGCATCATTACAGATGGTGCCCCTACCCGCGAAGAATGGATCACACGGGCACGAGAGGCCGAAGATCTGGGCTACTCTACCCTCTTGCAGCCAGATCACTTTACCAACGAGTTTTTCCCTCTGGCCTCCCTCATGGCAGCCGCGGACGCGACGAAAACCTTGAGAATTGGCACACTGGTCTATAACAACGATCTTCGTCACCCGGTCCTTCTCGCGAAAGAGGTGGCGGCGCTGGATATGCTCTCCGGTGGACGTTTTGAACTGGGCATTGGAGCGGGCTGGAATCGACCGGAATACGACCAGGTTGGTGTGCCCTTTGAACGTGCCGGGCTACGCATTGAACGCCTGGAAGAAGCCTTAAAGATTATTAAACAAAGCTTCAGCGATGAAACCGTCAATTTCACCGGCAAACACTATACCGTGACCGATCTCAACGTTACGCCAAAACCCATTCAGCGTCCTCACCCGCCGATCGTCATGGGTGGTGGTGGCAAAAAACTCCTGAGCCTGGCCGCGCGCGAAGCCAATGTTATTGGTCTGCACATCAAGGTGAATGATAATGGCACAGTCGATGCCACTGAAAATATTGAGGATACCCTGACCGAAAAAGTCGGGTGGATTCGCGAGGCCGCGGGCGAGCGTTTTTCGTCCATCGAGTTGAATATTCTTATCTCCGGCTTCGCCCTGGCACAAAATCAGCAGGAGGCCGCGGAACAATATATCCGCGAAAGAGAACTGACAGACGCCACGGTTGAGCAGGTGCTTGCCAATCCTTACGTCATGCTCGGAACCACCGAACAAATGGTCGAGCGTATCCAGCTCTGGCGCGAGCGCCTGGGCGTCTCATATCTTGTTATCCGCGCCGAGTATATGCGCGCCTTCGCGCCGGTTGTGGCCCAACTGGCAGGGAAGTAAACGGGCGGAAAGAGTGAAATTGGGCGCTCACCTTGCCCAATACGTAGGAGGAAGGGCCAAAGAGATTGCCCGCGTACACAACATCGCTGTTGTTACGCGCGGCTTCTCTCACCCGGCAAAGGGCTTAACGTCCACTGGAGACCTGTAAAAGTTCTTCCGAGATATCCTGCCAGACAAGCTGATGGGCTTGCTGGATTGTGAGAACATTTTTTGACTGCGCGCTCTCGGTCATCATCAACGCGACGCGCTGTTCAAAGTTCGTAAACACCGGTGTCTGGCGCTCGAAAGCTGGCATTACACCCAGCATGATTTCCACCGGATCGTAGAATTCGCGCGGCTTGAACATTAAGCCAACCAGAGGAGCATACAATTCTAGCAAGCTCTGGTGCGCCTGCGTAAAATAATTGGGCCAGGACCTTGAGGCGAGGTGCCCCCAGGTGTTTGCGTTGCCAGAGGCTGAGGGGGGAGATGAAGTGGGTGAAGGGCTTTACAATTCTCGGCGTAGTTATCTGGAACAAATCGAGGTGTACCGGGCGTTTCGCGAAAACTAGCAAATTGTTCGAGAGAGGATGGGCTCATCCTTGGGCTGGAAATGCCTGCTCTCGTGCATAGATTTTGGCGTGGTCTGTCTGAACTAGAGTTTATTCTCCATACATAGTAGGGTTTCCCACGAGATAGGATGCGTTAGAACTGAGAACAGGACTCTAAGCGAAGTTCCGCTAGCGTGTGATAGACTGATCAGCACAGAAACATTTTGGGGAGGCGTGCCCGATGAACTGCCCGTATTGCCTGTCTGTAACGACGAGAGAACAAAACAGGAAAACCACACTTGGCTGCCGGATATTCCGTTGCCGAGGGTGCCACCATATCTTCAATGAGCGCACGAACACGCCTTTCAACTTTCTGGAATATCCAACCGATCTCGTTCTGCTTGTCGTGCTCTGGCGGCTGCGCTATACACTGAGTCTGCGGGATCTCGCTGAGATGTTCCTTGAGCGCGGTTGGGTCTTCACTCATGAGGCGATCCGAGACTGGGAATCTCGTTTTGCTCCCTTGCTTGCAGAACACGTGCGTACCAGGCGGCGGGGACACATAGGGACATCATGGTACGTAGATGAAACGTACATCAAAGTGCGAGGAAAGTGGTGTTATCTCTATCGCGCTCTCGATCGTGATGGGAATCTGGTCGATTCACGCCTGAGTGAGAAACGTGATATGGAGGCAACAAAGCAGTTCTTCAGCCAAGCTATCGCAACGGTTGGTCACGCCCCGAAGCGGGTAACGACCGATGGACATGACTCCTATCCACGTGCGATTCGTGAGATTCTCGGCAACGAGATCATGCATCGCTGGAATGCCTATCTGAATAACCACCTGGAACAAGATCATCGTGGGATCAAACAGCGCTATTACCCGATGCGTGGATTTGGAAACTTCGCCTCGGCCTCTCGCTTCTGCAGGGCATTTGACGAGGTACGCCAGTTCTTTCGGTTTCGGACTACGAGAAAGCAACATGTTTCCCTCGCTGACCAACGTCATCTCTTCTGCCAACGATTGGATGCCTTGAAAACCATGTTGCTGGTCGCCTAAACAGATTCAGGTTGAAGATGAAGCACGCCTTGTGATCTTCTGTGTTTTCAGTTCTGACACATCCCATCATTCACCTAAATTGGGCCAGAGCCACGGAGCCGCTCATGCCCATTCTTGATATTGGTGGCGAAATCAAAAATTGAGCTTGCGATGAGAGGCAACATCTCTGCAGTTCGAGCCAGAGAAATCACTTCGCCACCAATATCAAAGTGGACAAGAGCCGAATAGTATTGGGATTTACAGCCTCTAAGGCAGTAAAGCGATCAGAGCGCCAGCCACAAAAAGTAACACCCGAGATCGTGGGACGAATGGGATCTAAGCCTGAGCCAATCAAGGCGGAAAGCGTCTCGCAATATCCTACGGATGCCATCCTGGTCGAGCAGGCTGCTACAGGCAATGAATGGGCCTTCGAGCTGCTGGTAGAGCAATTTGTCTACCACCACCTGGCCTGCACCGAAGTTATTCAGGATGTGGTGCAGCTCTTGCCTCATTAGAGGTATATGGATTTCGGATTGAACAGCGAGTTGCCCGTCCGAGCACTACTCAGCTTCTGCTCGATGGCTTGGATTGATAACTCAAAGCTCTCTCTATCTGGATGCCTACTCTTTCAATATCCTTGTTCTTGACTGCACTTGACAGATCTCTTCCTGGCCTGATATGATTAGCCAGCAAAGTAAAAGGAACGGAGAAGTGAACATGCATGCCTTTGAAGAGAGTCTGAACTATCAACTCATCCAGTTGATGAAAGAGCATCGCCAGCGAGCGGAAGAAGCACTCAGCCAACTCGGTTTGCATGTTTCGCAGGAGCTGGTCCTCTTCGTGCTCTGGCGAGAAGAGGGCCTCTCTCAATCTGAGCTGGCAGCCCGTCTCCGGGTGGAACTGCCGACGCTGACCAAGGCGGTCCAGCGCATGGAACGTGCAGGTTTGCTGATCCGCCAGGCCGATGAGAAGGATACGCGTGTCTCGCGTGTCTATCTGACGGAGAAGGGGCGCGCACTGTATGCGCCTGCTCTCAAAATCTGGCAAGATCTGGAAGCGCGTATGCTGCATGGGATGACTGAGATCGAACAGGCTTTCCTGCGCCGTCTGTTGCAACAGACGGTCTCCAATCTTTCCTGAAGGGGATGCTTTGCCATTTTTTTACTCCAAAAGTTTGTCGGCTAATTAAAAGAAAGGTTTACAGGAGATTAACATGAGCCAGTACAACAATTTTAACCAGAACACTATCGATGAGTTTCGGTCCAACAACGGCAAGGTTGGCGGATATTTTGCCAACGCGACCCTCTTGCTACTGACCACAGTTGGCGCGAAAAGCGGCCAGTCTCGCACCACGCCGGTGGCCTATGTCACCGATGGGGACCGCCTTGTCATCATCGCCTCCAAAGGCGGCGCGCCCAGCAATCCCGACTGGTACTACAACCTGCTGGCCAACCCGGTCGCGACCGTCGAGGTTGGCACCGAGCGCTTCCAGGTCCGTACTTCCTCTACCGCTGAGCCCGAACGCAGCCAGCTTTACGCCAAAATGGTCGAGATGATGCCTGGTTTTGCCGAATACGAGCGCAAAACCAGCCGCAAAATTCCCGTCCTGACGCTTGAGCGCATCGCTTCGGCGCAGTAATGAAAGGGTAAGCATAAAAGGTTGGCGTCACACCTTCTGCTCGAAGGCCAGCTTTGCTCCCAACGCGAGCAGTACCCCGCCTGTGACACCTTGCAGCCATACCTGAATGCGTCTGCCAAAGCGACTCTGCCCGGCTCGACTGAGCAGGTACCCATAGAGGTGCAGCCAGGTGAACAGGATCGCTTCATAGGCGCACAACATCAGCAGGAGGCGCCAGAGGGAGTCGCCGGGCAGAATAAACTGGGGCAGAATGGTGGCAAAAATGGCCCCAGCTTTCGGTGT
Organism: Ktedonobacter racemifer DSM 44963; assembly: GCF_000178855.1. GTDB lineage: Bacteria > Chloroflexota > Ktedonobacteria > Ktedonobacterales > Ktedonobacteraceae > Ktedonobacter > Ktedonobacter racemifer. The sequence continues at coordinate 2,550,700 of NZ_ADVG01000003.1, forward strand.
AAATCCCAATACTATTCGGCTCATGCCCATTCTTGATACTGGTGGCGAAGTCCTCCCAGCCACATGAACGTGGCTTGGTAAGAGCATTCTCTGAATCGGAACATGTGAAAGACGTTTACATCTTCCACTGACATGCACGATATTTTAACATCTGCATGATATGCATAATGTCGCTCCTCCACTTGGAGGGCTTCGCCAGATGCTTCATGCTTGGCTGAATCATCATGCGTATCGGACTTCGCCACCAGTATCATTCTTGGGGCTTACTGATTGCTTGCTGTGCTTAAAGAGCACACAGCCGAGAGAAACTTCCTGCTCGATATGTCAAGCAAGTAACCTATAAGCCCCAAGAATGATACTGGTGGCGAAGGCCTCTTGTCCACTTCGGGAGCTTAGTGTATGCTTGCTCTGAGTGAACACGAGAGGCTGCGAAGAACCTCGGAAGGGAAAACCAGGTGGACGAGATTGATCTGTTACCTGAAGCTTTGCGGGGTCAATCGCTTTCCAAGCGTGAGATTGTTGTACCCTATCAACAAGCCTTAGATGCCCTTGAGATCCTGGCCGTAGCAAAATTGGCAGTAGTAGGGTGGGAAGGGTGGATGAAGTATGTTGATGGGCGCCATGGCCATGCACCTGGTGGGGTGATGGGGACTGAGTCCATCGAGCGAGAAGCAGGAGAAACATGGGAAGACTACGTCCAGCGTTCAGCACGGTTCTGTGCTGAAACGATAACCAAAGAACAACAGGCATGGAATGCCAATCCAGATTCTGTTCGTCTTCTGCTTTATTTTTGTCTGACTGCCATTGCAGAGACATGATCTCTTAGATAGCATGGAGCACCCGCTTGCGAAGCAGCGGAAAACCTGCCCGACCATATCCTTGTCTTTTCATCAATTTGAGCTTGGTCACATGGCCCTCAACCATGCCGTTATTGATCCACCAGGTTAAGCCAGCTCTCACAGCATCTTTGTCTTTCTCGACCCCGGCAGCAAAGGATTGGAGTTCAGGAAGCCCACTGCTTAGCACCTGAGCAAGCCAGGCATCAAGGCGCTCTGCCGCACGCTCTCGCAGCATCTGGGCAAACTGCTGAACCAGCTCGTAGGCCAGATCCACCTCGGGATGGAACTGACGAAGCATGAGCATGGTCTCTTGCTCTTCAACACTCAGTTTTTCAGGCCGCCGCAGGAAGAGGAAAGCTGCTTGCCGTGAGGACAGAGGAGCTGAAGCGAGCATCTCGCCTCGTGCAGCGTTCTTCTTCCCTCCAGGAAGCAGGCGAAGAATGTGATCACGCACGCTTGCATATGACCCTTTGTAGCCGAGGTCCACCAGTTCTCGAAAAAGACATGCCATATTGTGGCAGCCCGACTCCCAACGCTGGAAAAGATAGGGCAGATAGGGATCGAGTCGGCTTATGTAGGGACCACGCGTGGTTTCAGGATAGGTGCCAGCGAGCAGCCAGTTGCTGACCGTGCTCTGACTCATCCCCACGCGCTCGGCAATAGCGTCCTGACTCATACCAAGCTTGCGCAACGCAACCACCTGCTCATAACAGGCCAGACGTTCTTCGCGGTACGCTTGTTGAAGGCGCTCCATCTTCGGAGAACGTCTCACAGATCGGGTGGCATGCCAGATGGGAATGTGTTCATCCAGCGTTTCTTGGGTTTGCTTCTTGCGCTTGATCGCCAGATGACGTGCCAGCAACCCTTCCAACGCCTCTCCCAAATTTTTTAATAGATGAAATCTGTCCGCACACTGAATGGCCTGAGGCGCGCCTTCTCGGGCAGCAGAGGCGTATTCACCTCCACAGTCCCGACTGATCGCCATCAGATCGGGGTGTTGGCGCATCCAGGCTGCTGAGGTGTTTGCTTTCCGATCAGGTAAAAGGTCTACCACACGGTGGCTCTCCAGGTTGACAAGAATTGTTCCGAAGCGGTAGCCACGTAGAAACGAAAAATCGTCTATCCCCAGAAAGAGGATCGATCCGGAAAGATTCTCAGGCAGATCCATGATGCGGCGCAGGATCGTCTGGCGCGTGGTCTGGATGCCTAAGCAGGCAGCGAGTCTAGCGCCTCCTTTGCCGCAGGTCGCCAACCCGATGGAGGTGATCTGCTGACCGTACCGGATTGTCATCCTGGCCCATGGCTCCACAAAGGTCGGGATGCGCTCGGCGAAGACTTTCTGCTGACAAAGAGGATTGCGACAGGAAAATTTGCGCACGGTCAGAAAAAGCTGGACACGACGGCCTGCACAGGGCACATCACGCAGATCCCGGCGATAGTGACAGTGGATCGAAGAAGATGGCTCAGAACAGAGCGGGCAACACGATGTGGGAACGGTCGCAATGACCTCGACAACAATACCGTTGTCAGTGATCTGGATCTGTGAAACCTGCATTCCTTCGGGCAAGGAAAACAAGGATGCCCCTTCCATCATGACCTCTTTCTTGATAATGAAAGACGTTTCTAGAAGGGACTATATCACTGTTTCTCAATGGTATTCCAGACAAGCGGGCACTAAGCCCCCGAAGTGGACAAGAGGCGGACGCGCTGTGAACTGGAGGAATCAGTTCGAGGGAGGGGGCATTGGGGAAGGACTGAATTGTTCCATCGCCTGGCGAATGGAGCGAGCCAGTGAGGCCATTTCCTCATCTGGAATGGCGAGCCCCCCTTTTGAGGAGTCAAGAGCAGCGGTTTGCTGAAGTTCATAGGGAACACCTGGAGGCAAGGGAGCAAGGTGCCAATGCACATGGCGATTGCCTTGTTGACTGCCAAGTGTTTGAATGTAGAGCCGTTCCGTCGGCACCACCCGTCTGATCGCTTCAGAGACCTGATAAATGAGCTGCTGAAGCTGGAGGTACTCCTCCAGAGTGAAGTCCCCGGTGGCTTGTTCGCGGTGTTCTCGTGGAGCGACCAGCGTGTAGCCATAGAGCGAGGGGTATTTGTTCAAAAACACAATGGCGCTCTGATCCTTATTGATCACATGATGAGGATTGGTGCCCGCCACCAGTTCACAGAGAAAACAGGGGCCTGCTTTCACTCGCTTTTCGTAGGCGCCGATATCGAAGGGATGCTTCTCAACCATGTAGTCTCCTGAATAGGGCATGAATGGCCTTGTCACGTGACTCCATTGTACGCACCTCAACCATTTTTTGCAAGAAAGGCCCAGCGAAGACCAGGGCTTTCCAATTCTAGAAGATGGAAAAGCTCTGCTGTATGGAGAAGGAGCGTGTGTTTGACGAAACTGTGCTATAATAAATCGCCCGTTCGTTTTAGCTCGACAAGGTTGCGTAGAAAAAGAGAGCGCGAACGCGAGGCACCACACTATGATTATTCGTTGCAGTCATCTCCATGAAATTGGTGTGCTGAAGCACCCATGCTGTTTCCATTGTCATGGTCCGGCAGGCTGTGTAATGACGACCCTCCCCGGCGGGCATCAAGCCATTTACTGTTGTGCTCGGACTACTCCTTTGACACCGGAAGAGGTAGAAACGATTCTCGCAAATATCCCCCGATGGGAAGCGTTGCTGGTCAATCCAAAGTATCATAGGAGGCTCCGTCAGGAGTATGAAAAGGCTCAAACCAGGCTGCGCTTACTTGAAGATTTGATGCTTGACGCGCAAGTTGAGCTTGAACAGGCTGATACTTCCGCGCTTCAAATTCATCTCTCTGTTGACCAGTCCTTGTCCAAGGAGAGTACGGAATAAGGTTTCAGAGGAGGTATCCTCTGGAGCTGAAAAACAGCCAGGGCCTTGCCATTCTAATAAACTGAGCAACAACCGGTGAGTAGGAGGGCAAGAGCTTGGTCGAGATGAGCGTCAAAGTAGCGCATCTGTCGAGCGACATTGCGAACGCCCGCTCGATCCATCAGCATCAAGACGGTGCTATTCAGTTGAGCCAGAAGACTGGGAAGAGAGCCTGTGCGTGTTTGGCAGGCATCTTCCCCCAAGCTCACATCTCGGCGATGGTGAAGACGGTTTTCAATGGTATAATCACAAACGACAAATTTTGCCTGAGCCGAACGAGGCATCTGCCCAAGAAGCCAGCGCGAAGAGGCTTCTCATACGAGAGACAATATCCTTCAGAGGCAACTTCTTTCTCGGTTGTCTGAAGGCAGAAAGCAATGAAAAAACGACAGTGGAGTATTCAACGTTCAACCATTGAGACTCCTGATGCTCAGTGGCGATGGGATCGAGCATACCAATGCCTTCTCCAATGGAGTGTTCAGCCAATCCCTTCCCCTTCCCAGGAGCCAGAAAAACAGGAGCAGTCCAATGAATATTGCTGTCTACGTTCGCGTTTCGACGCCACGACAAACACAGACCCAGACGATCGAACAACAACTCGACCGTTTGCAGGAATATCATAAGACCCAAGGATGGCCATGGCAAGAAGAGCATATCTTTCGCGACGATGGCTACAGTGGTGCGAAGCTTCGTCGTCCCGGCCTTGATCGATTGCGGGAGCAAGTAGGACGTGCCATGTTTGATCGAGTCGTCTTGACGGCTCCTGATCGCCTCGCTCGCAATTACGTTCATCAAATGCTCCTCATTGAAGAATTTGAACGTGGAGGCTGCCAGGTGGAATTTGTGGATCGACCGATGAGCCATGATCCCCATGATCAACTCCTGCTCCCGCATTCGTGGAGCTGTGTCCGAGTATGAACGGAATTTGATTGCAGAACGGATGAGGCGAGGCCGACGGCAGAAGTATCTGGCAGGTGGACTGCTTCCCTGGACCCGTGCGCCCTATGGCTATCGGGTTGATCCTGCCCACCCCCGTGATCCGGCGGGGGTTCGCCTCGAAGCAACAGAGGCGGCAGTCGTGGCAGAACTGTTCTCTAACTATCTGCAAGAGGGGAAGAGCTTAAAGGCCGAGACCCAACGTCTAACGAGCCTGGGCGTTGCCAGTCCTGCAGGAAGAACACGATGGAACCAGGCAACCGTCCGAGGCATTCTCACCAATCCTGTCTATACTGGAACGGTCTACATCGGGCGCAGCCGCCCTACGGAAGCCCGGGGACGACATTCAGCCCTGGTTCCCATCTCTCTCCCTGACACTTTTTAGCTCATGTAGAACATCTTCAAAGAGGGAAGAAGTGAAGGGAGAGGCGTATCTAGACTCTGATATAATGAACAGCGAAATGAAGGAGAGGAGCCCTACCGCATGAGTGAGAACTGCATTTTTTGCCAGATTATTCACCATCAAGCCCCAGCCTATGTGGTGACAGAAGATGAGCACATTATCGTCTTTCTTTCCAAAGAAAATCACCCGCTGGTCGTGCCCAAGCAACATATTCCCACTATTTATTCCTTGGATGACGTAACTGGTGCCCACATCATGAGAGCAGCAAGAGAGATCGCTCGTGCTGTCAAACTGGGACTGGAGTGCGAAGGGATTTACCTGACGCAAGCTAATGAGTCAGCTGCTGGTCAAGAGGTCTTCCACTTTCATCTGCATATCTACCCTCGCTGGCGCGCTGTCGATTTTCGCTCACAGCAGACCGCCCACCACATCAGCAAGGCAGACAAGCAGGAGACCTTGCAGAAGATCACCGCATCCCTGTACAGAGAGCAATAGTCTCGGCGCATCAAAAGCGAAGAGAAAAACGCCATTTGACCGACGAACCTCGAAATAATAAACATTTCTTACGTTCGCAGAGACGAGAGGAGTTGCCCGCAAGATCTAACAGATACAGCCTGCCAATGCGGAAAATGCTCTTGTCGCGGCGGTCATGGCGATCATGGCGATCGCGTTTGCCATGATGCATACAGGAGGCAGCCCCATGAACCAGCCACCAGACGGCGAGAAAGAGCACGAGCAGCATCCGATCGATGCGATCCAACCGGCGCACATGACAGCTTTCCCACTGCCACCCACGACTCTTCAAATCCTGGAAGGTGGATTCCACTCGCCACCGCAAGCGATACTCTCGCAAGCGGGCTCCACCTGTGGGACGGTCAGAAATGACCAGCAGAGCTTCTTCCTCATGCGGGTCCCAATAGGCACTCAGGTTGGTCTCAAGCTGTTCCTCCTGCCATAACCGAACGCGTCCATAAAACCGCGAGCCTTGCGTGGCGACCACATCGCAGACCCGACGAGAAGGCAAGAGATGACCAGCAGGCGCGTAGGGCTGGCAGGTATGATGGGCACAAATTCTGAAGAGGTAACGCCAGCCGTATTTCTGACAAAGAGCGACCATCGGAGAGCAGCCAAATGCGCTATCGCCAAGCACAGTGCATTTGGCCTCGCCGATGTGAGGAGCCAGTCGCTTGAACAGCTCTTCAATGCACTCCCACAAGCCTTGATCCCACCTTTGCCAGCCTGGCATGACTTTCCATACCAGCGGTAAAACGCGAGAATGGTGCAGCAGACCGATGTAAATCACTTGCGCATGCTCTTCATAGGAGGTGAGATCGATGACCAGGCGCAACGGGCCTCGCCGAAAAAAGGGCAGCACTTGGGCAAGCAGCGCGTCCCAGGTCTTCTCCGTCTCAATACGCTCATTGCTTAAAAAGCGCTCCAGACGACGCTCGATGCTACTCGCCTTCGCTTCACTCTTGGCTAACAGCTCTTCGGCCACGACCGGGATCACCAGACTCCGGGCTTTGATCACTCCGACCACAAACAGCGCAAGCGTTTTGCTTTGATGCCCATGCAAGTGCGTAAAAAATTCCTTGACCTGGTCCTGCCACACAGTCCATAATGGATTCCTCATGGAGATTGTCCTCTTTCAGCTCACATTTCTGCTTGTAGGACGATCTCTTCTGTTCGCCGACCTCTTCCCAGACACAAAAGTCCTCTCTCAAGCTGCCAGGTACTCGGTGACGCGTGCGTCTCGCCCCTTTTGCTCTTATTTACTCGTTATCTTCCATTGAAAAAGTGTCAGGGAGAGAGCTGGTTCCCATTGGTCGAGGCCGGGGAGGCCATGTCCAGACGAGCCAGGAGGAATGGACTGCTGTCACTCAGGTTCCAGCAGTCATCACCCAGGAGCAATTTGATCTGGTGCAGCAAAAACTTGCTCACAATCAGCAATTTGCCCGCCGCAACAACACCGCCTACCCCTACCTCCTGCGTGCCATGGTCAGTTGTGGGATGTGTCGGCTTGGCTGTATTGGTCGAAGTAGCCGCGGAGGCTATGCCTACTACGTCTGTGTAGGCAAAAGCCATGGAACTATCTCGCACCGGGATGAAAAATGTTCAGCACGCTCGGTTCCTGCTGACCAACTCGATGAACTGGTCTGGCAAGATGTCTGCGAGATGCTGACGCATCCCGGCGCCATTGCCACTGCGCTCTATCGGGCTCAAGGTGGGCTGTGGCTTCCTCAAGAACTGCAAGCTCGCCGGGAGAATCTACGCAAGGCACGAGTCAGCTTGGAACAGCAGATGGAACGGTTAACCGATGCGTACCTGGCCAATGTGCTTCAACTTGAAGAATACAAGAGGCGCAGGCTTGAATTGGAACAGCGCTTGTCCGTGATTGCTGAACAAAAACGGCAACTGGAAGCGAATGTGGGGCATCACGATCAACTTGCAGGGATGGTCCAATCGATTGAAGCATTCTGCCAGCGCGTCCAACAAGGGCTCAACGAGGCCACGTTTGAACAAAAACGCCAACTCATCGAGCTGTTAGTTGACCGTGTCGTGGTCACCGGGGAAGAGGTGGAGATCCGCTACGTGATCCCCCTCTCTCCCACGAGTGAGCAGATTCGTTTTTGTCATTTGCGATTAGACTATTTCGATAGACCAGTGGTCTCTGACGAGCCGGAGCAGACGTTCTGGTGGAGCATGCTGCATCGAGAGACTACTCAGCCCATACACCACTTCATGGCGAAGTTGATGGGTTTTCAAGAGGCGTATGCTTCGTTTGAGGCGAAACACCTGCTCGACGCCTTCCCACTCGTCTTCCAGCCAGTCATTGAGATCGGGGCTACAGGTGATTTGGCGATGCTCCAGGCGCCCATGACCTTTCTCCCAGGTTTCGGCCTGCTGCCATCGCCGTCGATCAGGGCGAGGGTCCTCAAAGAGATCGGCAATATCCTCGTGGAGGGTAGGCTGGTTCTCCTTGGCGATCAGGAGATAGTCCCCAGCTAGTCGATGGATGCACGCACACAGTGCCCGTTGGGTATGCATCGCATCCAGGGGAGAGGGTCGGGATCTGGCTAACCTCTGTCTGACACCTGCTTGAGTTTGGCTGATACCTGCCCCTGAGCAGTCAGGGAGGGAGAAGATCGGTGTACTGGTCCTCTTGACCTGGAAGGAACAGCGCGAAGAGCCATATGGTCAACTCTTCGCGCGTTTTCTTGTTTTCGCGACTGGAAGCCGTGTTTAGTGGGGGCGCTGGCCGTAGGCGGCGTAGAAGACAGAGGTTGGGTGTAGTTCCTCCCATTCTTGATGCTGGAGGAGGATGTTTTTCTCGTATTCTTCGGGCGAGATGCCTAGCTGTGAGGTGATGAGTGGCTTCATAGCCTGATAGGCTGAATTGATGTTGGCGGCCATCATGGAGCCTACGCGCCCACCCCATTGGCCCATGGGAACGGTGACGCTGCGCGTGACAACGTTTTGTAGGCCCGCATTATTGAGATACGTACCAAGGTTAGGCACCTGAGAGGAATCGATGCCACGGCGTTTGCTAACCTCGATGATCCACTGGCCCATGCGTTGGGTGGCAGGACCCGCGTTGCGTGCCTGGATCTCGGACTCCACAAGCTCAATCCAGCCGCCGGGACGCGCCACACGCACCAGTTCAAGTAGTTCACTTGGCCATGAGTGCGCTGGAATGGCCAGGAAAAGTAGGCGCTGATGCACAAAATCAAAGCTACGATCGCGGAAAGGAAGCCCTTTTAAGACATCGGCCTCAACGAAGCGATAGTTTGGTTGCTTAAAACTCTTATCCGTTGTCTGTTCTACCAGGTCACAGCCTGTTACAAAGGCTTGAGGAAAGACCTGAGCCATCTCATCGGCCCAGCGTCCTGTGCCAGCGCCGACATCGAGGATATCTTTTGGTTGAGTAATGGGTGATAGATAATTGCTCTGAAAAGCCTGGCGCAAGAGAAAATGTTGAAAGTCGAGGCGGCTAATCTCCTGCGTATCTTTAGGCAAGACATAGGGGGCGTCCGTTAAGACCTGGCGCTCTCCCAGTACCTCAAGGGGTGATGAGGAAAAAATAGTATCTTCCTTTTGTTGCTGGCTTTGTTTGCCAAATATCCTGCTTAAGAAGTTCATTGGACACTCTTTTCTCTATAAAATGGATGGGTAAAAGTGTTATCTACTTAGGGACTTCTCGCCACTACGTGGCTCGCGGGTCAAGTGTGGTGGGAATAGGCCATAGGCCTATTCCCACCACACTTGACCCGCGAGCCAGACTAGGGTGATGTGCAAGACCTTTCCCCACCACACTTGACCTGGACCCAGACTAGGGTGATGTGCAAGACCTTTCCCTTATTGCACAAATGGGACAGTATAGGATGATGTGCTTGTATAATGTGCCTGCTTTATTTTGGGGGCATAAAAGCAATTTTGTCAATATAGGCGTAGCCGCGTACCAGGGCTGTTGCAAAGTCGACACCCCCACTCAAGCAGCGATAGTGGACACAGCTTTGTAGAACTGATAGCTAAAGGTCCGTTGCGCATGAGCCAGATTGGCTTCACCTTGACGAGCCATCAAGCCGAGAGCAGTATTGTTGAGTAACGCGAGCTCAAGAGGAGCATGGCCCATCCGCAGTTGAGAATGATGTTCTTGCAAGGTCCGGTCTCGTCGATAGTGCAAACCATTCTCCAATGCCCCAATGTTCTCGAACCAACTCCAGAAGACGTTTGGGGGAGCATCGGAGGTGGGCAATCTCTTGCTCGATCTGCCCCTTGGCATTGATGCGTTGGCGCCAGGGGGAGGAAGTGTCCATGGTTGTGTGCGTAAAAGAGTGCTATATCGTAGAGATTTATGCGCGATCTGTCTGAGGGTGGACGCGCGGGGCCTCCCTTTTCCAGCATGAGGCGTGAAAGAGGTGTGTGTGCAGAGGAATGGAGTGGAGAGAGGAGTGGGCCAGGGTGTAGTGGGGTGCTGGCGCGCTGGTGAGATGCGCTATGAAGGCGTTGGTGGGAGAGAACTGCTGGAGGTGCGTGATAGGTCCTGGTGTGATATACAGGTGTAGAGGAGTGCTTTATACTCTAGCTTACTCCCCCACAAACATGTCGGGTGTGATCCATGGTTTCGTCGAAAGAGTTGTTACGTACCCGATTGTATAGACACTACACAAAGGTAATAGAAGGGATGATCTCCAAAGCCTGTTGTTGAGCGAATTGCTGAGGAGAAAGATTGCCTAACCCCTCATGAGGACGGTGCTGATTGTAAAAATTGACCCAGGTTTGTGCTGTTTGCAGGAAAGCACCAAGACTGTGATACCGATAGCGATCTGCAACAGCCAGCTTAAAGGTGCCAACAAACCGCTCGGCATAGCGCCATTGTCCGTTGGCGTCCCAGCGCGGCTCATCGAGAGGGCAAAGCCTTTTTGCAAGAGCAGACGGGGGGTCTGCTCCGCCCCAAATTGCTTGCCCTGGTCACTATGCCAGATGCACTCAGGTGCCTCAAACGTCATCGACTGGATGGTGTCGGTGACGAGATCTGCACGCATATGGTAGTCAAAGGCCATGCCCAAAATGGCTCGGGTCTGTTTGTGCAAGGCGAAACAGCCTCGCACGCGTGAGCCAACAGCCAGGCGGACTTCCAAGATGTCCGAGAAGACGATTTCTTTGCCCTCGACCTTCTCTGGCATGCGCAGAAGATTGGGAGCCACCTGACTGGCTTTGCCAGGATAAACATATTTTTTGCGCTTGCGGCGAGCTGCGATGCCGTACTTGTGCATCACGCGTTTGACCCGATTTTTTCCGGTCGCAAGCAGCACGGCGAGCTTGCGGTGCCCCATGGTGTCATCGAGTTCATGAAGCTCCTCAATACGCACGGCCAGAGCCTTGTCCATCCTGGGCCGCTTTGGCTGCACGTAGAGACTACTGCGAGCCATGCCCAACGCACGAGCGAGCTGGCTCTTCTTGATCGGACTGCGCGGCGCGCACCCATCTGGCGGGCCAGTTCCACCTTTTGATGTGCGCTCAGTTGCCCAACAGCCCGCGGGATTTTTTTAGCAGTTCATTCTGCACTGTCAACTCGCCTATGATCTTTTTGAGTTCTTCGGGCGACTCGCCAGGAGCCGGAGGACTTTGCGGCTTCTTCTTGCCCTCAAAGGCCCCTGGGCCATTCTGCTGAAATTCCTGCCGCCATCGACTCAGGACGGAACTGGGCACATCGAATTTTCGGCACACGGCCTCAATGGTGGTGTCTCGTTGGAAACTTTCCATCACCACCTTAAACGTAAACTCCGAGGTGTACTGTTTGCGCTTGCTTGTCATGAGTTCGTACCTGCTCTCTTCGATTACTGTCTATTTTACCAGGTACGCAACAAGTGAGTCCTTGCGACCCGCTCTTTTTTTTGCGGGTCGCGAAGCAGATGGGGATGCGAGAGCGCGTGTTTTTGCGGGAAAGGGAGGGAGGAGCAGCAGCTGAGGGGCTGGTTGGGGGTGGAAACGTGGTTTCCAGTGAGAGGATGGAGGGAAGAGGGATGGCGCGAGATGGGACGTTCGGGCGACGCAGCCCTTGCTTTGGAGATGGGGACAGGAGGCAAAGCGTTCTCAGGCAAAATGGCAACCTGTTGCCAATGAGAGGATGGAGAGAAGAAGGGTGGCGCGCGAGGCCCACGGTTGCAGTGTGACCTGTTGTTGTGGGGATGAGGGGAGAGAGGGAGCAGGAGGAGCGTGATTGATCCTGGTGCGCTATACAAGTGTTTTGAAGTGTTTTATACTACAGACCAAACCCCACACCTATGTTGGGTGTGATCCATGTTTTTGGCGAAAGAGTGAGTCCTTGTGACTTGCTCTTTTTTTCTCGGAGCGCTTTTTCCTGGGGAAAGCGGGTCACTCTTCTTGCGCTCTTTCCCATTGATGCTTTCTGTGCTCTGTACACCCCGTTGTAGACGCAACGAGGCCCTCCTGACGCTCCCCAGCGCTGGGAGATCTCCGAACCTTGAAGTGAGCGAGTAGTGGAATTGATGGAGTTCTCGCCAATAGGAACGTACTGTATGCGCCTGGTATCGTCTCCTCAGAAATGGCAAGGTGTTGATGCGCGGGTGCTCCGGATGTGGTATATGCCAGGCGTCTGGTGCTGGTGGGGGAGTGCAGAAGAGAAGGGTGGATGGAGATGGGGGGGAGGGGAGTGAGAGGCGAGAAGAATGAAGGGGTGACAGGGAAAAGAGGGCAGTGGCGCCCCCATAGTGAGCGTGAACGTGAGCAGAGTGTTGCAATCGCGATTTTGTGTTTCTCCTACCATCTTTTCAGTGTGCCACGATCTCTGCAAGAAGCGAGGCAGGGCCTGTTCTCTTGCCCTGGTCCTGATTGTGGCTCCATTCCCTCTTGGATCGTGTTTGGCCGCTGTCAAGCCTGGCCCAGTCCACAGACACGCAGAAAGGACACGGGCGCGCCGGAATCGTGCTCCAAACGAGCACACACGTTCGCCGTTGCCGCCGGCGCCCTGCAATTCTCTCTGCATTGGCAACAATGAGGATTTTTCTCGAGGCTTGTCCCTGCTGCTGCCAGAATTGAGGAGAGCGTGTTGGCCTGGGAGGCACCAGGACGATGGGTGGTGGTTTTCTTTTTCCCATGTTTTCCCCATGGTTGTTCTACGCAGCGCCTGCCCTCCACTTATGCTGCTCCCGTGTTTTTCCTACAACGTCGTGCCAAATTACGATTGCACAAAAAGGGAGCCGTTTACGCTCAAAATAGGCATGTTACATCCCTCTTTTGGTGCATTTTTGGGGAAGTGGTTGCGTTCCTTCCGATACCCGTGAGGGCGATTGTCATGCACTGGCAGGTGAGAGTGTGTGGGAAATGGTCTGGGGATGAATGAGAGAGGTGGAGATGGCGACCTGGAGCAGAGCAAGGGCTTCTGCTATCTCCTCGGGACGAGGAACCAGGCGGGTAGCGCCCTGGGTTGAACGTTGATGGCCTGCAAGTGTTGGCGATAACGGTTGGTGGTCATTGGTGAGACCTGGAGCAGGCCTGCGAGTTCGATTTCTGTGAGTCCATCGGTGTGCGCGTAGTACAGGCGGGCACGCTGTTGTTTCTCATAGGTATGCGCCGGAAGCGGCCTGCGTTCTGATGTGGGGAAGGGGAGAGGGCGCGCATATGTAGATTTTGTATTTGCACTGGAGTAGATGTGACTTTGCACTGGTGTGATTGCTGCAACTACCTGAGAGTGTCACAGGCCATCGGGTTGCTGTACCGGATAGAGGCGCTTCAGTTTGATGCGTGCATCCGCTGTGCGGAACTGCCAGTTGACCGTGCCCACGCGCTGATTGCGGTGATCTTGCCAGCTTTGCACCTGCCGACACAACTCCTCGATCGTGGCAACATTGTGGGCCCTGCCGTGCCAGCACGCTCAATTCAATCTCGGCGATATTCAGCCAACTTGCGTGCTTGGGAGTGTAATGAATCTCTAAACGATTGGCGAGAGCTTTGGCCTGCTCTGGTGGGAGGATCTCGTAGAAAGAAGCTGGAGTGTGCGTATTGAGGTTATCCATCACGATGATCACTTTAGCGGCATCGGGATACTGTTCTTCAAGAACCTCTTGCATGAAGCGCGCCCAGTCCTTCTTGGTGCGGTGCTCAGTCACTTGCAGGTAGCGCTTGCCCGCCAATGGTTCATAGGCAATAAACAGATTCGCGCTGCCTTGTTTTTCGTAGGTGTAATCTTCGCGGGCAACTTGCCCCGGTTTGGCTGGTTCAGGGGGATATTTGTCTTTGACGAGATTCTTGCCCATCTCATCCATACAGATCCTGGGCACGAAGGGATCATACGGCTGGCAGTACACATCGAGGACGTCCTCCAGGTGATAGACAAAATCCCCATCCGCCTCCTTGGGAAAACACCACGACTTTTTGCGCCAGGGCTTTAGCTCGTTTTTTTAAGCGTCTTTCTTACCGTTTCAGGGCTGATATGCTCCACATACTCCAAGCGCACCATCCGGTCAGCGAGCAGTTCCAGTGTCTAACGTTGCCGCCCATCGGGAGCCTTGCTACACGCCAGATGAATGAGTTGGGCTTCTCCCTTGCCATCCAGGCATCGGCGCTCGGGATATTCTCGTGGAAAGCTTCCAGTGAGGGCTACTTCCATATTCTCCTGGACAAACCGTTGTTTGATGCGAATCACGGTACGGCGACTGATATCCAGCACCTCGGCAATCTGCCCATCGGTGTGGCTGGGTTCGCCTTGACATTGATCGCTCATGAGCAGCACCCGTGCCACCAGGTAGTGCTTGGCTGGAGTAGTGCTCATGCCACCATCGTTTCCAGCCATCGGCGCTGCTCTTCACTCAATCTCACTGGATAGCGGTAGTGAGAGGTCCTCATGTTTGTACTCCTTCTCTGGCGAGATACCTCTGGATTTCGTCTGCTGCCTGACGATACCCACCTGCGGTATGCAATGTTTTCTGAAGGGCTCCTGCCGCCTCTCGATAGCGTGGGTCCGCAAGGATCACCTCTGCTGCCTGATGCAATGTTGAGGCTCGGACATGCCCATGCATTAGTTGATCATTAATGACCAGACCTGCGCCGCGTGCTGCCACCGCTTTCGCATTGAGAAACTGCTCAAGCTGTTGAGGGATCAGAATCAGCGGCACCCCATAATACAATCCTTCGTGAATACTATTGAGCCCTCCATGAGTGATGAAGGCGTCCACGCGCTGTAGCACTTCAAGTTGCGGGACGAATGGGCACACGATGAAATTCGGCGGGATGGCTCCAAGCTCCTTGATGTCTGTGTGTGTGCCTGCTGAGAGAATGAACTGTGCTGGATACCCCGCAAACGCCTCGAAGCATTGCCGGTAAAACTCGCTACGGGTACTATGAACCGTGCCGAGTGAAATGTACACCACTGGCTGTAGCCCCAACGCATCGAAGGGAAAATCCCCGTCACGCGTTTGTGGGTTGATGGAGGGTCCGACGAAGCGAAAGGTCTGGTCAATGAGAGGCACATCCGGGTTGAGTTCCCGCGAGGTAAAGACGATATTCAAGCCGCCGCGCATGGGAAACAGGGGACGAGAGGAAGGAAACGCTGCTTTTCCATACCGGCGAATGAGGCGGCGGCGCACCGACAAGAGATCGGGCACCATCGGCAGCAAGCGGAAGATCTGCTGGCGCGCGTGCGGTGCCTTGCGCGCTTCTGTTCCATCAAACACCAGGTGTGGGATCGACGCGGCCGGGCGCAGTTTCAACAGTGTGGCTGCCATGTTTCCCCACAGAGCATTCGAGTCGAACACGACGAGATCGGGTTGTTCACGCGAGAGTTCATCCAACAGGAATGGCAAAAGCTGTTCCGTCGTATGTAACAGCAATCGGACAACCAGGGCAAGATTGCCATCTTGCAGAATCGCGGAGAAGGCTGTCGAGGTCATTTCTGTTATCGGGTAAGCACGAAACGTTGCGCCTGTTCGCTCGATCTGCGGACAAAACTCCGACGCGCTGTAGTAGGTGACTTGCTCACCACGCTGAACCAACTCCTGCACGACTGGCAGGGTGGGATTCACATGCCCATGCGCGGGGAGGCTGAGATAGACGATGTTGCTCATGGAACCGTCTCCATTCGTTTGTGTAAAGGCATCTCCCTATGCATTGTCTTGAGCTTCAACAAACCACACCTTCAGCGTTTCAGTATCAGCGAGTTGCAAGGCATCGGAGGAGAGACCCAGCAGCAATGTAATGGCGCAAGTCGTGGCAGCCACGATGCGTTCGGCCTGGGACAGATCGTTCTGCTTTGGATCGTCTGAGAGGAGCAACCCAGCAAGGGTATCCACCAGATCATCAAGAAGGGACAAAATCACTCTCCCCACCTGATCAGGATAGGCGGTCGTCAAGGAACCTTCCTGCACCCCCTGAGAGATGATGGTCGTCAGCCAGGGCGTCACTCGTTTGACTCTCGTGGTGTGCATCTTTTGGCGCGCGATGGCGTTGTCGTCGGTGTACCAGACGCGCATGAACGCGAGAGCAAGGGACTTCTGCGCGCTGTTTTGTTGGTTAATCGTCGCAAAGAAGCGCTGGAGTTTGTCGAGAGCGGACAGCGCTGGATCATGCACAAGAGGAAGCAGAAGCTGTTCTACCTCGCCTTGCATGCGTTCGATCAGCGCTTCCAGCAATGCCTGTTTCGAGTCAAAGTAGTGATACACGGTCCCTTTGGCAATCTGGAGTTCGTTCAGAATATCCTGGATAGCCATCTGCTCATAGCCTTTGGTATACACGAGCCGCTGAGCCACATCGAGGATTTCGTTGCGTCTCACGGCGTGTTCTTTGACAATGCGCGCCATGTTTCTTTCTCTCTGTTTTCCTTCTCATTTGACCGACGGTCGGTCAATATTTACAAGAAAGTATACTCGACGTGCGGCCTGTTGTCAATCTCTGAACCAGGGGTTCTGAGTCGGGGACGGAAGAAGTTGGGAGAAATTCATCTTTGGGAAGATTTCTGGAGGAATTGCTTCCCTCATTCTTCTAGAGGTCTGTGACAAGTTGAGGTAGTTGAAGCAGTGATGCTGATTTTGCACTGGAGTCGTGTTGGCTTTGCACTGGAGTGTGTGGTGCTGTTTTGGAGTAAGCAAGTGAAGGGTGATATTTCTGGCTGTGTTGCAAAGAGTAAGCTGAACTGTTAAAGTTGACAGAAAAGAAGGAAAAAAAGCCAACCATGACAGAGCAGCATCCTTTCAAATGGCGTCACTTCGAAGCTGAGATTATTTTGCTCTGCGTTCGTTGGTATTTGCGCTATGCGCTCAGTTATCGAGATCTCGAGGAACTCATGCGAGAACGGGGGCTGTCTGTGGACCATACGACGATTTACCGCTGGGTGCAGCGTTACGCCCCCGAATTGCAGAAACGATGTCGCCCCCATCTCAAAACCGCCAACGATTCTTGGCGTGTAGATGAGACCTATATAAAGGTGAAAGGCGTGTGGACCTACTTGTATCGAGCGGTGGATTCCCAAGGGAACACGCTGGAGTTTTTATTGAGTCTCACTCGCGATGCACCTGCTGCGAAGCGCTTTTTCGCGAAAGCACTGGGTGCTCTCCACATCGTGGTCCCTCGCGTCATCACGGTTGACAAAAACATGGCATATCCAAAGGCTTTCAAGGAACTGCAAGGGGAGAACCTTCTTCCAGAAGGTTGTGAACTGCGGCAGAGCAAATATCTCAACAACCTGATTGAACAAGATCATCGCTTCATCAAACGACGTGTCAAACCCGGATTAGGTTTCTTTTCGTTAGAGACAGCGGAGCGAACGCTGCAAGGATTTGAAGTCATGAACATGATTCGCAAGGGACAGATAGATGGGAGAGAAAAAGGAAAGATCATCGGCCAGATTGCATTCATCTCCTCCCTCTTTGGAGTAGCCGCCTAAGCTGAACAGCTGGAAGCCTTCATACTCCTCGTTTTCCTCGGAGTTTTTTTGCAACAGAGCCGCTTTTTGTGCTCAAATGTTGTTTGTAGGAAGGGAATGAGCCCGGAACGGTAGGTCCATGGCGCACGATCGTGTCTTGCCCAAAGGATGACTCCTTACGCGATCAAGTCTCCGTCAAGAGCGGGCGTTCTCATCGAGTTGGCCGACATCTGAAGGCCGCTGGCGATTTCAGTGAGGGTATACTCACGGCTGGCATCAACACGACTGGCTTCGTAGAGAAAAAGCATCGTTTTGAGATCCCGCAAGCGTCTTTGGGCAAACCAGTCTCTCAGTCCGTGAAATTTGCTCTGGAAGGTGCACGGTGGCGCAGCTATTGGCTCATTGTACGCGAGCTCGTCCGGGGTTAATCCGTACTGCACATCGTCCGCGAATTCGTTATCCAGGTTTGTGAGATCCAGGCCAACTATCTCCAGGTCGTCTGGTTCTGGTGGTGCTGGCTTTTTTTCAGCAACGGTAGGATGCGGAGGAGAAAGCGCGTGATGGCTCTGATAATGATTCTCTCCTCTGGTGTAGGTGATGAAAGAAGGATATGCACGTTCTGAGATGTATTTTCCTTGAGCGTGCATGTCCCCCTGAATTGCCCTTCCAATCAAGTAGAGAAGGCGGATCTGGTCTCTTGAGGAACGGTCAGAGAAGGCCCTGGTGACAGCGACGGAGACCGGGATTATCCCGGTCTCCGTCGCTGTCACCAGCATGAGTCTGGTGTTTTGAGTTTCCACCACTGGTCGGGAGCGATCACGCTGGATATGGGTAGGTGATGTGAGAACTAATGGCCAGGATACTGGACGGTAGTCGTACTGGGGTCGAGGGGGCTGTCGCCGGTAGGATAAATCATGGTGGGCGCGTACTGACCCGGATAGATCATGTCGAGAGGACTGGTTTGACCGGGATAGGCCATATCAGATGGGCTCGCGCCGTGTGGGTAGGCGGCGAGGGGGTTGGCATTATGAGGGAAGGATTCGAGGGCGCTAGCGCCATGCGGGTAGGCGGCGAGAGACTTGGCTTGACCGGGATAGATGATGGTGGGGGCGTAGCCACCGGGATAGGCGATGAGCGATCTTGCGCCATTGGGATAGGCCATGTTGGGAGTGTAGTCCCCTGGATAAGCCATACTGGGAATGAAGTCGAGGGGGCTGGCGGCACCAGGGTAGAGCACGCTGGGAGTGACGTCGAGAGAGCTGGCATTACCGGGATAGGCGAGGTGTTGCTGGTGTCTTGTCTCGACATGCAGTGGCGTGAGCGTGTCAGGAGTGAGCATGTGGCAGCAAGAAGGAAGGGGGGTATGGTCTGGTCAGTGCTGTGCGCGTGTCAGGTGCCAGGAGTGAGCGTCCAGTGCTCGTGTGTGATGTGTGTGCAGCAGGAGGAAGGGGGCATGATCGTCTGGCCAGTGATATGCGCCAGGTGCTGAGTGTTGAGGGAGGAGGGGGCATATCCTATAGTCGACGGAATGGGGTACAATAGGGGCATATTTTGGGTAGAGAAGGAAGGTATGCGAGAGACATGCGATTGACGAAGACGGCTGCGGGGGTGAGGGTGTTCTCGATGCTGCCGTGGGAGAAGGAGGAGTTGGCGGCGCTGGCAGTGCAAGGGAGGGAGTGGGTGCCCTTTTCGAGCATGGGAACGGGCAAGCAGCAGCGACTCCTGGGCAAGATCCACAGCCAGTTGCACACGATTGCGTTGGATGCGGGCGTCGAGATTGTGGATCGGCAGGTGGTGGTGCTGGGACCGGTGGAGCGGCGCACACGGTAAGCGAAGGGGCCGCGATGCGAGGAAGCCTGGACCGTTGGTGGTCTGGTTGTGTGCGCGGCGAAGAGGGAGAGAGGCGAGGCACAAGGTGATGATGTGGTTGGTCGTTGTGGAGGGAGGGTGTGTATGTGAGAGCAAACACATACGATATCGTATAGATTTATGTGCAATGTGGCTGGTAGGGGATGCTTGTAAAGATCGAATTACTTTTAGCGCTCCTATGCGTTTCTATAGATGTATTTGACTTTGGTAACAGGAAGGCCGCTGCGGGGCACCATGCGCAGCGGCCTTCCTGTTTTCTGTTGGAGAGGGTTGGCTACCCTCGTGAGGAGGAGAGGGAGTGGCAACCGGTGGCCGGGGTGCAGTATTGGGGTGTGGTCGTAGCGAACATCAAAGTGCGGCCAAGGTTGCAGGGGAAGGGGCATTTTTCGATCTTCATGGATATGGTGCAGACACTCAATCCGGGGGAGGCGACGAGTCTGGAGTGTGTGATCAACCCACTGCTTCGTGCCTGGGGGCGGCGGCATGACTGGATTGAAGAGCCGAAAGAAGATTTGCCGATCACCAATCCTTCCTTTTCTTGCTTGAAGCCGGACGTGCAAGGGATCGGGAGCCAGGAGGCGGTCTCTGCGGGTCAGGAGGAGTCTATCATGATGGGTCTAAACTGGGACACGTGGACGCTGGGCGGGCTGCGCTCATATGACGAGTGGCGCGCCTCGCGTGTCGAGCGACCGCATGGGTGCGAGCCAGGGGAATGTGGTGAGGGGGGGCATGACCTGGCCAAAGAGGTGTCTCTCAGGTAGCGTGTGGGTGCAGCGAGGACGGGAGTACCTCTTCTGAGGCCCGTTGCCTGCTCGGGCAGAAGCCATGTTCATGCCCGAGGAGACAACGGGTCTGCCCTTTTCCCAGGAGAGCACCTTCTTTCGTCGAGGCAGGCCCGGTTCACGGGTGTGCGGGGCCATACGGTTACCGTCTTTCTTGCTTCCTGTCGATGTTTCTGGATTCCTGCTGCGCACTGGCGTGAACGCGGGTTTCCTGATTGCGTGTGATCATTGATGGGGGACAGCTTCGCTTCTGGTGTTGATCCTGCTCATTCTGTTTTGGAAAACGGACAAGGAGTGAGAGAACGTGTTTCACTGCAAGATCAATGATGGTGATGCAAAGAAGGGAAATTGGTGCTTGTCAAAATAAGAGAGGGCATGTAGGATACGTTTACGATGAGCAACGATCGTGAATGTGTGTAGAACCTTGCTTGTGGTTTGGAGCGCAAGGAAGGTCATTGCGATTTGTAGGAATTTATGGCATTTCGTGCCTTGATATCCTTCAATTTATCGATGGCGTAATATGGTTCACAGACCACTTTCGAGTCGTGAGTGCCACTCAAGTCAGGTTATTCCTGGTTTCAAGCGTATCGGAATAAAATGTCGAATGATTCCACCGAACTTGCCCCTGATGTTTCTGTTCTGTTTGGTAACTGCCAAGATATGGTTTAAAAGCCAGTTCTGAGTTCAAACAGAAATTGATGGTGTTTTCCCTCGAACTTTGCCTCTTTCGCGGGGATACAGTATAGAGGCATAAATTAATTGCCTACTTACTCTGTCGAACTTTGGCGATTTCTTGCGAATAAATAGCAGAAGGATTTTCATTTCAGAAAGGAAGGCTATTATCATGGCAGACTATCAACCATCATTTGAAACACTGGTGCATCTGGCAGAGAAACGGGGAGTCTTGCTCGCTTCTGTTCTTGCAATATATCAGCAGCGGTACAACCTGAGCGATGCGCAGCTTTCCGAACAACTCCATTGCAGGTATTGTCAACTTAAGCAAAATTGTAGAGATTATATAGGAGAAACATGCCTTAAAGTGGGGATGATGCCCTAATTCGGACAGTGTTTTCTAAAGAATCTTGGGGAAAGTAGCATCGAAGTGGTGAAAGCTCATCAACAAAAATTCTTAAGTTGACAATACCTCGTATTTCCACCAGAATAATCTTAGGATTTACAGATAATGAACCAGATTTTTTGCAAAATACGACACATTATGTGGCGGGAAGAAGTATCGTCTATGCCCATATGATGCCTGTGGACGTTCATTGAAAGACACGACACATTATGTGGCAGAAGGCTAAAGTCTCCAAGCCCCTTCTAGACCGATTTCAAGGGCATTTCTCGACACGAATTATGGGCTCTGGGACATATTCGGTGTGCCTACCTGACGTTGGGAAGCTACTGATCAGGCATCGGGGATGTAGGGAATCAACCCTTGACGGAATGCGGCCTCCTGGATCTCCCTGGGGGCCTGGCGCACATCGATGATGAGCCCATTCACCTCAAGCATCCAGATGAGCGGGTTCTTGTCAACCATGGAGGGGATCGACCAATCCGGGTCCATGGGATACATGCCCAAGAGGTCACGGATCTGTTTGGATTTCGCCTGCATCGTGCTGGAACTGAGATCGAAATACTCCCAGATCTGGCTTGCTGCAATGTGGGGAGTCTGGGAGGAATCAAAGAGAAAGTTGACCATGCCTACGGCATGAATGATCCCACAGGCCCAAGTGGAGGCCTTGCCTCGTGCCAATGGTGAAGGGCGCTTCCGGCACAGGGTTGCTGTCAGCTCACGGCAGAGTTGGGCGTACTCCTCATGTAAGAACTGCTGACTAAACGTATCGGTGAGGTGCGTAATGTCCTGGAAGCGTGCTTGTATCTCTTTCGGGACCTGCAACGATGAGCTCCTCTTCGGCATACCTGTCTCCTTTTTCTCTCACTACGAGCGCATGAGGGTTGACCTTGAGTTCATACCTCCCTTCATCAAGCGCTTCTTCCTTCTGCAAAGGTCACGAAAGTGGACCTGGAACCGCTTGCACCAGGCTCGTGAGCCGATGCCGATTTTTGGGAAGACCGTCTGCTCTGCTCTTTGGGTAAGGTATTCCCTGCTGCTGGATGGAGCAGAACACGGCGTTGCAGCAGTGCAAATCCAGCTTGTCCATAGGAACTACGCTTGATCCATTTTACTTTATTGACAAAACCTTCTACCACTCCGTTGCTCCAGGTCAGACTGCATCCATTGGCAACCGCCTTCGCATCATCGTCGAGTCCATTGACAAATGTGATCAGTTCCGCAATTCCACTGGCTTGGACAGCGGCTTTCCATTGTTCCAGATGTATCCAACCGTCGTGTTTTCGTAGGAGGTAGCCAAAGTCCTGCGCAAGCTTGAACACGAGAGCGATGGTCTCGTCGCTCTGGATGAGTTGATCTAGATAGGCCGCTTGCTCTCTCGTGCGGTTTGGTGCTGGCTGTAAAACACCGTTCTTTTTGGCGGTGAGAGCAACGAATTGTGTGTCGTCGTCCCCCCATCTGCTAGGAGCGCCTCTGAATGCTTCGATCCGCCCCTCAAGCTGATTTGTTCCCTGTTCTTGCACGCCGAAAAGGCCGTCTGCTTCGTCAAAGAGTGTGCGCAAAAAACCGCCAAAGAGCGTGTGAATGGAGACGTGGGAGAAACGTTTCCAGCGTTTTGCCTGTCCCCGCAGAGCACGTGACCGATGCAGAGCGAGAGGTCTTCAAGTTGACGTGCGCCCATGTTTTGCCTGGTGAGTTGTCGTGCGGTTGTGCCTGAACCACTGTCTGCTGGAGCACCGCTGGACACCTCGCCATATGATGCTTGAAAGGGGTGCGCAGTCAAATTGAGCAAAAAAGAACCAATTATGCAGCGAGGAAAAAGCCACCGAGGAAGCCAGAGATAATCCAACTTCCTCTCCTAGACCAGGACTGGAACCAGCGGCAGGAGACCTCATCATGGGCTTTCCGTAGAATTGCCGCCTTCTCGTGAGGTCGCACCGCGCTGCTCTTGGGCTACGGCCACCCAACGCCTGGTGCGGGCGCATGGGTAGTGAGAACCATGCCCGTTCGTGCCTGATCTACCATGTTCTCAAAACCACGCCACTCGGTTACCATCAGAAACAGCGTTTGCTTATTTTCTCCTCCAAGCATGCATGCGAAGCAGCCACGGTCAAGATGGATCACCTGCAAGATCTCACCACCTTCTCTCACTCGCACGCAACATTTGTTCGGGACATCGCCGTACCAAACGGTACCTTCAGCGTCGAGACAGATGCCGTCAGGGGCTGCTCCTTCAAGCGCGGCCCAGACCCGCCGATTCGACAGGCTGCCGTTGCCATCAATGTCGAAGGCCGTGAGACGGTTTCCGTGGGACTCAGCAACGATCAGCGTCAAGTTATCCGGTGTCACGGCCATCCCATTCGGGAAAGCGATATCGTCAGCCACTTGGCGCACCGACCCATCGAGGGTGACCAGCGCGATGATTCCGGGAGCATCAAAGCCACCACCGTTGATGTAGACGTTGCCGCGACCATCCACAGCGATCTCGTTCCAGATGTCAGCAAGGTCGCTCAGGTTGGCATGGGTCACCAACTCCCCGTCGGCCTCCCTGCGTAGGAGAAGTCCCTCGCGCCCCGAGACGACGAGTAGACGCCCATCGGGTAGCCAGTCGATGCAAAAGGGAATCGTGGTCGGCACGCGGGCCATGACTTCGCTCTTGCCCTCCAGATCGACGGCAACGATCTCCTGAGTGCCCCAGTTGGAAAACCACAGACGGTCCTCGTGCCAACGCGGCAGGGCAATCGCATCTAAATAATCCCATCCACAGAAAAAGAAAGACAGGAACTGATAAAATAGGCCAAAAAGCAGGAGACAACAAGATGGAAGAAGGACAACTGCGAGATTTGGAAACGCTTTTTGCTTACGTCGAAGACCCACGAGTGGAACGAACCAAACTCCATCGCCTGCGGGATATCATCATTCTGGCGATTTGTGGAGTCATTTGTGGAGCAGAAGGATGGGTCGAGATCGAGGAATTTGCCAAAGCGAAAGAAGCCTTTTTCACGGAACTGCTGGATTTGTCCAACGGGATACCCTCCCACGACACCTTTGGCCGGGTCTTTGCCCTCATTGATCCGAAACAGTTCGAGGCCAGTTTCGTGCAATGGGTTCAAGGGATCAGTCAAACAGTCAAGGGAGTAGTCGCCATTGATGGCAAGACGCTCCGACGTTCTCATGATGAGGCATCGGGCAAAAAAGCCCTTCATCTGGTGAGTGCCTGGGCCGTCGAAAATCGCCTGGTCCTGGCTCAATTGGCCACAGAAGAGAAATCCAATGAGATCACGGCGATCCCTCTTCTCTTGCAACAGTTAGCACTTGATGGGTGCATTGTAACTATTGATGCGATGGGAACGCAAACCAAGATTGCCGAGCAGATTATCGAGCAGGATGGCGACTAGGCCCTGGCTCTCAAAGACAACCACGGGAACCTGTTTGACGAGGTGAAAGCGACGTTTGCTCTCGCGGAAAGAGACGGCTTTGCCCGCTCCTCCTGGGAGTCGGATCGGCAAGTAGAGAAAGGTCACGGTCGGCTGGAAATTCGCGAACAGTGGACGCTCTCGTGATCCAGAAATCCTGGCGTATCTCGACCCGGAGCACCAGTGGAAAGGCTTGCGAGGCATTGGGGTCGTTCGAGCGGAACGACGCATGGAGCAGAAGACCACGAAAGAAACGCGCTACTTCTTGCTCAGTTTTTCGTCAGTCAAAACCTTTGCCACCGCAGTCAGAAGCCACTGGGGCATTGGTGCGATCCGTTTCGCCGAAATGAGCGAAAGCTCAAGGATGGCGAGCAAGGAGAAAGCTCCTTGACAACTGATCGAGTGATGTGGGGCGCAATTCCCCATCCTCTGGGTGAAAGAGGAAACGCGGCTCCCTCACGGTAGCGACTGGTCATCAATCCGTGAAGCAGGGAGAAATGCGGAAGAGCCTGGACCTCGACCAGGTGGTCTCCGCTACACAGGTTCCTACGGTTAGCGCAAGCGAACGCTCGATGAACCGTCGTCACAGTGAAAGAGCCAACGCGAGGTAAGAGGCTCTGACCAAAATGGTCACGGTCACATAGGGGTCGAGAACATCAATGCGGCTCTCGACTTCACCCCCTTGACCCGGCGGATAGAGACGAACCTACGGGAACGCAAAACACTTGATCGGAACGGAATAACTCTGCGAGAACTCTCGCTGGTGGTCGATCTAGCGAGCAGGCAACCAACCGCATGTTCTCGGAGAGAAGGATTGCCGAAGAAGCAAAGGCCTCTGGGAAAGCCAGAGGATACGCTGACGTCGGCACGGTGAGATGGAGGATAGAGCCATGAGTCACAGGAAAGAAACGGAAGCGATGGTTGTCCCCCAACCAATCGAAGACTGGACACAGACGCCCTGGCGTAAGCTAGAACGAACGGTGTACCGACTGCAAAAACGGATCTATCAAGCCTCTCTTCGTGGCAATGACAAAGCAGTTCACAACCTTCAACGGTTACTCATGAAGTCGAAAGCAGCCCGGACGCTGGCAGTACGCAAGATGACGCAGGATAACCAGGGCAAGCGGACGGCTGGAGTCGATGGAATCAAATCTGTCAAACCAGCCCAACGCCTGGCGCTGGTGAAATACCTTCGTCATCACAAGCAGATCAAACCACAGCCAACCAGACGAGTCTGGATACCCAAGCCAGGAAAGGCAGAGAAAAGGCCATTAGGCATCCCGACGATGCTGGATCGCGCTCATCAATGCCTGACAAAATTGGCGTTGGAGCCCGAATGGGAGGCACGATTTGAGGCTGACAGCTACGGGTTTCGTCCTGGTCGCTCAGCTCAGGATGCCATTCAAGCCATTTTCATTTACATCTGCAAACAGCCCAAATATGTGCTTGATGCAGATATCGCGAATTGCTTCAACCAGATCAATCACGAAACACTCTTACACAAACTCCAGACCTTTCCCGCGATGAGGCGCGCCATCAAAGCCTGGCTCAGAGCAGGAGTGCTGGAAGACAACGTGTTCGAGCCAACGACAGCCGGAACTCCGCAAGGAGGTCCACTGAGTCCCTTACTTGCCAATATCGCCCTGCATGGGATGCTGCAAGCTGTTCAACAAGGCTACAAAGGCAAGGATAAGCCCAGGCTGGTTCGCTATGCAGATGACCTGGTGGTGCTGTATCGAACTCGCGAGGGGATTGAACAGGCCAAAAGCAGGCTAGAAGACTGGCTGAAAGACATGGGATTAGAAATGAAGCCGAGCAAAACCCGTATCGCTCACACGCTCGAAGCGCTTGGGGCAGAAGCCCCTGGCTTCGACTTCTTAGGTTTTGAGATCCGACAGTACTCTGTTGGTAAACACCATTCAGGAACTCTGCACGGGAAACGGCTTGGCTTCAAAACACTCATTCGCCCCAGTAAAGAAGCTATCAAACGGCATCGGGAAGGGCTGCGGGCGGTAGTGCTCGCAGGCACAGGGCTTTCTCAAGGCGCGCTCATTGGGCAACTGAACCCAAAGATCCGTGGATGGTCACGCTACTACCGCAGCGTCGCCGCCAAGAAAACTCTCAATGACTGCGACTACCACCTGTTTCCGCTTCTGCTTCGCTGGGCCAAACGCCGACACACACGCAAGTCTGCGAGTTGGATACGAACGCGCTACTGGCGAACAATGGGACAAGATCACTGGCGCTTTGCAACGCCTGATGGACTCTATCTCAGCGATCACGCAGCAACGGCGATCCAACGCCATGTGAAGGTGAAAGGCACGGCCAGCCCGTTCGATGGTAACCTGCTCTACTGGGCGAAGAGATTACAACAATCTCATCCGCTCAACAGGAGTAAACTGGGGGCCTTGCTGCACAAGCAACAAGGGAAATGCCGTTGGTGTGAACTGCACTTTACCGAGAACGATTTGATTGAGATCGATCACATCACTCCCCGCAGTGAAGGGGGTACAGATGCACTCAGTAATCTTTTCGCTCTCCATCGGCACTGCCACGATCAACGACATACAAAGAAGCATGTCTGGGGTACTCATGACACGAGCCATCCCATTGAGGAGCCGGATGAGGGGAAAGCTCTCATGTCCGGTTCTGAAGGCGGGCAGGAGGGAGCGATCCCTCTTGCCTAGCTCTCAAAACAGCCTGCATTGGGTTCTCGATATTGCTTTTCGGGAAGATGAATCGCGCGTCAGGCTCGCTCATGCCGACGAAAATCTCGCGGTGCTTCGTCATATCAGCTTGAATGTGTTGCGTCAGGAACGCTCTTCCCGTGTTGGCATCCATGCCAAGCGTCTCAAAGCTGGGTGGGACAACCAGTATCTTTTGCGTGTTCTGGATGGGGTTATTTAGATGCGATTGCCCTGCCTGGCTCCTGCAAAGAAATGAGACGGAACAAAAAGACAGCGATGGCGCGTCGAGTCTGCATCCCTTTGAGCAGACCCGACGCACTGAGAGCGCCCACCCCTACGCCCCCTTAACCAACCTTCTCCATTTTCCACGGCCTAGTGATCAGCCCCACCAGGAGAGCAGTACCCATGCCCACGAGGAACGGACCCACGCCAATGACGTTCGTCTGACTCCACGCAAACAACGGGGTCGCCGCAGGGAACAAGAGCCATGCCCCGATGACGCCGAGCAACAATGCACCAAGGTTCACGCCCAGCCTCAGTCCGCGTCCAATCTGGGAATGAGGACCGAGCCTGCTGCTCCAGTCATCGGCGAGGCGCCGGGGAACCTGCGACCAGTGCGCGAGGCTATGGACCGCCATCAACGGAAGCCAGAGCAGTGCGCTAAACACATGTGCCAGAAGGAACAGCTGGATCGGGCTGGTTACGACAAGTCCAATCCCACTGCCAACCATCACCAGTGTGGTGACGAGCAGCACCGGGCCGAGCACGCGCAGGACCAGGGGCGGCGGTCCCCGGCGTACGTAGGCGGGTGCTCCGGTGTAGTAGCGCAGAAAACGCCAGCCCGTTGAGCCCATCTTCACCAGGAGCGGGCCAACCAGCAGAACTCCGACAACGGTATGGGCGGGAAGCCAGATGCGTAAGAACGCTGACGTCACCAGTTCCACGATGATCAGCATCAGGAGCACAAGGCTGACCAGCGCGGTTAGCCGCTCATTGCCGATCACCTCTACGTGCTTTTCCTCATCCTTGTGCTCCTGATGCATCGCTGCGGATGGATGCTCAGGGAACTCATTTCCAGGTATGCGTGCAGGCATGACGCTTCCTTTCCTCTGCTAGGCATTGATATCCTGCTGGCGGAAGGCCACGAAACTTCCCACGACAAAGACCGTCATCCACACCAGCGCGACCAGCAGGGCAGCGGCGTAGCCCTGGGGAGGGATGGGACCAACATCGGTGGGAAACACCGAGCCGGGCAAAAAGTTGAAGGTGCGAATCGGGAACCACCGCGACCCTGATTGCCACACCATCGCGATGATGCCCTCCGGGACCAGGACGTAGGCCAGGGAGACTCCAACTGCTATGCCTGTTGAGCGCGTCAGGACCGCGATCAGCATGCCCAATAGGCAGACCCCGACGAGACAGAGCACCTCGTTGCTAAAGAAGGTAAGCCAGGCACTCAGCCCTGCCGACGAGGTCCAGGCAGCGGTCTGGACGCCTTGAGCGTGGGCGACGACAAGGACGAGCACGCTACTTGCCACCAGGGTCAGCGTCATGGAACAGAGGACAAAGAGCAGCAGCGCCAGCATTTTGCCGGCGAGCAGCCGCAGGCGGCGCGGCTCGCGCACCAGCAGGTTGCGCCAGGTGCCCTGGGACCACTCGGCAGCCAGGTTCGCCGTGACGATGAAGAGCGCGACAACAATGATGAACGAGCGCGCCTGTCCCACCACCGTAATCAGCCCAAGCTCGGTGGGAAATGCGTGAGCGAGAGGATCTACCTCCTGGCCGGTGGCACCAGACGTAATTTGATGGAAGGTCAGGTAGGTAAAAAAGGCGCTGACAGCCAGCATGATCCCGGTCCCGGCGAACATACTCCAGCGGCGACACTTGAGCACCTCACTGCGAAACGCACGCAGGAGGGGAGTGAGTGGGGTCATTGTTGCTCTCCTTTCAACAGTGCCAGGAAACGCTCTTCAAAACTGACCCCTTGATGCTGGTCCAGGAAAGCGCGGGCGGGGCCGTTGTAGAGCGCCTTGCCCTGATGGAGCATGACCAACCAATCCGCGACCTGCTCCAGTTCTCCCAGCAAGTGGCTGCTGAGGAAGATGGTCTTGCCCTGCTCGCGCAGACGGCGCAGCAGATCGCGGGTCAAGATGATGCCCAAGGGGTCGAGGCCATTGGCCGGTTCATCCAGGATCAAGAGGTCGGGATCGGGAAGCAGCGCCATAGCGACCCCAAGCCGCTGCTTCATGCCCAAAGAATAGCTCCCAACCCGGTCGCGCGCTCGATCGGAGAGCTCCACCAGATCGAGCACCTCACGCACGCGGGAACTGGGGTAGCCGCCAAGGCGGGCAAGCACTTCCAGATTGGCCCGCCCGGAGAGACTCGGATAGAAGGCGGGCGCTTCGATCAGAGCCCCAACACGCGACAGGTAGCCAAGCGAATGGGTCAGCGGCTGGCCCAAAATCGTCGCGCTTCCTGCGTCTGGTCGGACGAGTCCGAGCAGGAGGCAAATGGTGGTCGTTTTCCCGGCTCCATTGGGACCGATAAAACCAGCAATGGTTCCGGCAGGAACGCTGATGGTGAGTCCATCGACAGCAGTCAGCTTCCCAAAATGCTTGCTCAAGCCATGCGTCTCAATGGCGAAGGCGCCCGAGGCGCTGTCTGGAGCAGAACCCGTGGAAGGTTGTGCCTGGGATGCCGGAAGCCGATCAGGAGAAAGGGACATAGGCACCTCCTTGTGTTGGCCTCCTATCTGGGAGAACGGAGAAACCATGGGATCTCATGTTGCAATTATTCCTTTCTGCAAGAAGAGGCTCTCTCGATCAGATGCACGAGTCGAGAGGTTACTTATCGTTTAGTAAGTTGCTGCGAGAAATATATCAGGGCAGAGGCCGTTGCTCCCGCTCCGCGATGCCATCGAACAGCACACTGACCAGGGAGGCCGCCGGATGCGTCCCTGGCAGGCTCTTCGCCTCCCGCAGCATGCCCATGTAGAGACCAACCAAGACGTTGACTGGCAGATCAGAGCGAATCACTCCCGCATCGTGGGCGGCTTGAAAAAGACCCGTGACCTGCTGTCTGATCCGGTCGAGCAAGGACAGGATGACCTGCTGGTGTTCCGGGTCCTTGAGATGTTCTCTGGCATCGCGTAACAGCATGCTCAAGCGCTCGTCAAGGGGAAGGGAGAGCAATGCGGCAGTGAGCAGCGTCAACCGTTCTCGGACATCCTGGGTCGCGGCAAGAGCCTGATCGATCCCGGCCACTCCCTCGTCCACGAACACGGTCTGGATCATCCTGGTGAAGAGATCTTCCTTCCCTTTGGGAAAATGGTAATACAAGGCAGCGGAGGTGACCTCGACGGCTTCGGCGATCTCTTTCATGGACACGCCTTTATAGCCTTTCGCCAGAAACAGATCTGCCGCTTTGGTCAAAATCTGCCGTCGGGTTTCCTGGTCCACAGGGGAGGATGCATGCCCCACCTGTTGCTTCACCGGTTGTTCCATGATGGCACGACTCCTTAGTAAATTACTAAACGATCAGTAAGTTCCACAGAGAGAATAGCACAGGCACAGAAATGCTGTCAAGGAGGAGAAAAATGGTTCAGCTATTCGGTTCAATTGTTTTGCACTCCGCTGTAGCGCAGTTCCTTTTGGCTTATATATCTTTCGCTCAAGTTCCTATAGCCTTAAAAACATACTTGAGGATTCTTTGTAGGATTCATCCTCTTTTTTTGCTGCTCTTGTAGGATCTCATAATTCTTGTCTTTGCCTCAGCTCACCTCGTGTGAAAAATCCCACAATTGCTGTCATTGCTTCCCACAAAATGTGTCATTCCCCTACAGAATTCCCACCAAACATGTCTTTGTCCTCCAGCGTGTTCCTGGCTTGGTGATGGCGGAGTCGGCTGATACGCTTCTTTGCGCGCGATGGGTGCAATGGAGATGGGTCCAAAGACAGGAATTGTGGGAAGAAAGACACGATTGGTGGGATCCTACTTGGCGTCTCCGTAGGAGAGGAGTTTGTAGGGAAATCCCAGAAATGGTGTCCTTGAGGTTCCTGTCCTGGATATCTTATAGCCATGAAACGCAGCGAGGTGTTATGGGGAAGAGGAGAAGGCGGTATTGCAGGCGTCGAGGTGTTCTTGGATGCGGTGCTCAAGGGTTTGTCGTGAATAGGTTGGTTGATACTGCTGGTAGGCGTGGGAGACGATGGAGAGGGCGTCATTGGCCAGATCACCAAGGAGGAAGCTGTGGGGGAAGTTGGAAAAGGCATGTTTTTTTTCTAGGTCGGCAAGCCTGATCTGAAGAGACTTTGTTCCAATGAAGCAAGACGGAAGCCATTCAAAATTAAGCGTTGGCTAAGCAGCACCCAATTTTGAATGGCTTCCAGTAGTTACTCCATCAGATAAAATCACCTGTGGGGTGTATCATTCCTTTTTATGCTGGCTGCAATAGTAGGCTATGGCATCACGCATAAATTCGGCAAGATGAGGGGCAACCATGTTGTAATTGTCAGCGAAGCGTCGATCTTCGCTATACATGTTGCCTAATGCACGATACATTTCGTAGGAACAATCATAGAACTGGTTGATGTGTTGAAAGTGTCGTTCAATTTGTGCTTGAACTTCTGCATGAGCAACCTCTTTCTCCATCACCTTTGACAACGCAAGAGTAATCGCTTGCCCCTCGTCTTTGATGCGCTCAAAGTTTTCTTTTGTCCATTTCTTGGTTCGTTCCGCTGATTGCTTATATACATCGGTCATGCCCCATTTTCCTTTTACTTCTTCTTTATACTGCTCAATTTGACGATCAGTAAAGGAAGTAAACAGTTCATCGGTACTCATTTTTCCACCTTCTTTCAGTCTTTTCATGGTATTATCTATGGTTTCGAGTAAACCATCCAATCTTGCTCTTTTCATTTCCAAGAGTGTTTTTTGGTCTGCTAAGGCTTCCAGCGTGTCATACTCAGGAGTATTGAGCAGCTGGACAATGTCATCGAGAGGAAACTCCAATTCGCGAAAAAAGAGGATCTGCTGGAGCTTTACCAGTTCCTTTTCTTCATAACATCGGTAGCCATTCTCTTTGACCCGAGAGGGTTTTAATAACCCAATGGCATCGTAGTAATGGAGCGTACGGACCGTCACTCCGGCGACTTTTGCAAGTTGTTTGACTGTGTAACTCATAAGCAGAGTGTAAGGTATGACGTGGCGTGGGAGTCAAGGGGTTGTGACTTGTCTCTTGGAACTTTCTTTTTCTCTTCTTCTT
The DNA here is from genome assembly GCF_000178855.1 of Ktedonobacter racemifer DSM 44963. Classification (GTDB taxonomy): domain Bacteria; phylum Chloroflexota; class Ktedonobacteria; order Ktedonobacterales; family Ktedonobacteraceae; genus Ktedonobacter; species Ktedonobacter racemifer. The sequence goes on from NZ_ADVG01000003.1 coordinate 2,583,252, forward strand.
GCCCTGCACTTGACTCTCACGCCACGTCATGATTTAGACTTCGGTTAGTGAGGAAGTCCCTCGAAAACAAGCAAAGGAAATCCTATGAAAATCACCCTGTACGATACCCTCTCCGCGATGCGGGCCGTTATCGCTGCACCTGTCCCTCAGCGGCATGCTATCTATCGCGAGCGCTTGATCGAGCCACTGCGCGATTACTGGACAACGACGCTCAAAAGATTCGCGCCACAGATGATCGATGATGAGGCGATGGAGATGAAAATGCTCTGGGATGTCAATCTGGAAGCTGATCTCTCCGAACACGCGCAGGCTCTGGATCGTCTGGAGCAGTTCGATGCCTGGAAGAAGGCTGATGCTGCCCTACGACTTGCTGCGCGTACATTCGAGGCTACTGGGCGCTCCTGCGCCGAGGAGCAGATCATGGGCATCTTGCTGCTGGGCAATCCGCACGACCGAATCTTCATGGAATTGAACCGCGGCTACGCAGGTGCGCAGATCTTTGGTTATGTGGTCCTTCCCATTTGGCCAACCGACTACAACCTCCCGCGTATCCCCGCCGCGCTGGTCCACGAGTTTAACCACCGGGTTCGTCTCTCCCACGAGCCCTGGACACTCGCGACGACGGTAGGCCAGTATATCGTGATGGAGGGTCTCGCAGAATCGTTTGCTGCCGAACTCTACGGCCCTGAATATGTCGGTCCTTGGGTGAGCAGTCTGAACGCTGAAGAGACAGCGCGTTCCAAAACCATTCTCAGCCAGGCCCTCGATGTGAGCGGTTTCGACAAGATCCGTGCCTACATTTTCGGTGATGAAACCTCGAAACAATGGGGTGCCCCTGCACTTGGTCTTCCTCACTGCGCTGGCTATACCATCGGCTACCAGATGGTACAAGCCTATCTGCGGCGCACGAGCCAAACCGCCACTGAGGCCACGTTTGTCCCCTCTGGAGAAATCATCGAGGCATCCGGTTTTTTCGCTTAGGCATCTTTCCGTCATGGTCCATGGGAACAGAGAAGTCGGGAAGACTTCTCTGTTCCCATGGACCATGACGGTAGTGATCGATGTACTCTGTTCTGTGGGGAGGGAACCTTGAACATCTTTCCCAGGTGCAGTGACAGGGGAAAGGTATCAAGAGAGCAAAGGAAGATTTTTATGGCACGAAAGCAAGCACGACCTACCCCCACCCAACAGGTGGTACTTACACCGCTTCAGATCATCTGTCGAGAGTGCGGGAGCCGGATGCGGATGGGGCATCATAGTCACCGGACGGTGACCACCGTGCAAGGGGTCACACGGCTGACGATCAAGGTGTATCGCTGTCGCAACCAACAGTGTCCGCGCTTCCATCAGCCAACGCGACCTGAGGAAGAAGGAAGCTGGGCGCTGCCGCATGGCGAATTTGGACTGGATGTGATCGCATTAGTCGGAACGCTACGTTATCGGCAGCAACGCAGTGTCCCACAGATCCATGAGGAACTACTGAAGAGAGGTCTTCAGGTAGCTCAACGGACGGTGACCGATCAGCTCTATCGCTATGAAGAACTGCTGGCGTTGCACCTGGCCGACCACAAGCGGTTGTGTGAGCGGCTCAAAGACCAGAAGCAGGTCTTATGGGTACATAGTGCATAATTACGAAACCTTTTCGGAAAGAACAAGATGTGGCTCATAGGAACATCCAAAGTAGGCACAGACTCGTGCGGCAAGCTGTTTGGCGGTAAGCAGCCCATCATGTTCGACTACATTGCGTTTGGCATGGACCCATTTGGGCTCAATGGGATTGAGCCAAGGGCTTTTCGTGGGCAGAAACAAAGGCAGAATACGCACGCCCTTGCCCTCGGCTTTGACCAGGCTGTTGTGCTCTCTGATCCAGGTCCGCACCATCTTGCTCACGTGAAAGGAGGCATTATCCCAGATCAGCAGCCAAGAAGTCTTGTTTTGAGCTTGCAGTCGAGTGCAACACCACTCCAGAAATTGGGTGGTGATGGCGCTGACGGGGCGTCCGGTCACGAAGCGCAGCGACATCTGTTTGCGAATCGGATCATCGATCGGTCCCTGTTGCCACAATACTCCATAACAGGCGAGAGCTTTGGGATCAGGATCACCTTTTTGCCACGTCTGTTCCACCAAGCGCACGGGTTGATCTTTCCCTTGCCAGGCGGACAGACGAGGAAGAGCGAACCTGCTCCACCACACCTCGTCCACAAACCCGATGACCCAGCCTGGTTGGGTGCTCGCCCAGGCCATCAGCCGATCGCGTGCGTTTTTTTTTGCTGGTACTGGGGGTCGGGGCTGGTAATCCAGTGTTTGGCACGCTTCCAATTGGTCCCTAAGCTTTGGAGCGCTCGGCGCACGCTCGCCACCGACGTTTTGTGGGGAATAATGCCCTGCTCGAAACTGATCTTGGCCGCCAGTTCCAAGGTCCACAGGCCACGGTCGAGTCCAAAGTCGTGGGGACTGCGGTGCAAGAGCGCTTTCAACCGCTCGGCCGCTTCGATGGTGAAGGTCGTTCGGAGTCGATGGGGACGCGAAGACCCCTCTTTGAGCACGGTGAGTCCAGCTATATTGAAGCCTTTGATCGCATTGCGAACGGTCTGGTCGTCGCAGCCCAGATACTTGGCGATAGCGGGGGCGCGCTCCCCACGGGCAGACGCGAGCAATATTTGGCTGCGTCGCAACACGAAGGCATTGGACGAACGCAACCCCGCCTGGATCTGGCTATGTTCGTCTTTGGTCAGTGGTCGAATAAAAATGGGGGCTTTCATGCCCTCTATGATACCACATTTCCTATGACCTTTCGTCAGAATGCAATAGGTAACACGCCGTAAATAAAGTAAGCACAGTTACCTTTCAGTCCCTTTTCGCTCATTGCCGAAAGAAATATAGGGAAAAGGAAGTATTGCTTCACAACGTCAGGAGTGATGTACTTCTGGCGTTGTTCGTTGCTAGAGGAGAGTGGTGGTGATGATTCGGGCGGTTTGGGCAAAGCAAGAAAACAGAAAACAACTGTACCTGATAGACAAAGAGTGTGAATTCATTCTCCCGGTCAAACGCTATCTTGATTACCTGGCCGCCCTAGAGAAATCTCCCCATACATTAGAAAACTACTGCCGCCATTTGTGTCTCTACTTTACCTTTTTAGAACAAATGCATCGCGATTGGCAGCAGGTGACCCCTGATGATCTTGTCCAATTTGTTCAATGGCTCCGTGATCCACAGCGCCAGGTCGGAATGCTTTCGGTTCACCGCACCAGCCCTCTCAACGAACGAAGTGTCAACACCATTGTGACAGCGGTAAGTAGCTTCTATCGCTATCACATCCAGCGAGGGGAAACATTTCAGAATCCTGTTCTCTACGAGCAAATATCCAATCGTTTCAGTGGCTTCAAATCTTTTCTCGTCCATACGAGCCGTGGGAAGACCATCAAGCGCGTTGTCAAACTCAAAGAGCCGGAGAAACGAGTCTAAACGTCAAATTTTAAATAAGATGCTTGATAAGAGGGAGGGCCTGCGCGGTCTGGTTTGTATATCCTCCTGGTGCAGGCTCGGTGAGTTCCAGTTCAAATCCAGCCCATCGATAGAGCCTGATCGCTTTATGGCTCCAAGTCATGGTTGGAATATACATGACACTATCTCCCTCTATCTCTACCATACGTCTTACTTCCTCCGCGATAATCGCTTTTCCCAAGCCTAATCCCTGGTAATTGGACTTCACCGAGACCCACCGCATAAAGGGATAACGACGGTTCCCTGTATATCCCCACCATGCAGTGAAGTTCGCGACCTTTTCCCCATCTTCCTTTTGAAGAAAGAATGTTCGCCTCTTCACTTCATCCAGGTAAGGCAGAAAGGTTTGGCGGAAATACGCAACGGCCTCTTCCACCGTTTGAAACGTTCCAGCCGAGGCTTCAATCTCACCCCATGCTTGCTCATCTCCCTCCTGATAGGGAACGAAGGCATACCCCTGTGGCAAGAACACGTGAGGAAGTGGCGTGCCTGGATTTCGCTTGAGAATGACTCTGAACCATTCAATGCTTTTGTCTAACATGTTTCTCTCGTCTTCCAATTCTGCTATTTCTCAATCGGGAAGTTCAACTTCCAAAGGGAGTGCGGCGGGTTGTGGCTCAATCGTGCAGAGCGTGGGATCACCTGCGTAGGTACAGCGCACTTTGCCCAAGATAACATAACCGAGCGCTATCAACAGGCCCTTGGCGAGGCAGCATTGCCAGAAGAAGGTTGCTCCCAGGTATTGTAGCACGAAGCCGTCCAAGGCAGAACGTCATTCTATTGGATACAAAGAGCAAGGTATTATCAACTTGACGACGTAGCGAAACAGTGTGCTAAAATAACCTCATGAAAACAAACATCATCGCCCCCATGTACAAAGGCTTTCGTTTCCCACCAGAAATCATCAGTCATGCTGTCTGGCTGTACTTCCGCTTTTCGCTCAGTTTTCGTGATGTAGAAGAGCGGTATTGTCAACTTAAAAAATTCTGTTGATGAGTTTTCACCATATCGACGCGACATTCTCCAGAAAACACGGTTAGAAATAGGGCTTCATCCCCACTTTGAGGTCTGTTTCTCCTGCATAATCTCTGCAATTTTGCTTAAGTTGACAATACCCCGCGTGCATTAACGCACGAACGGAACGCCTCGCGGAAGGCGTCCGTTCGTGCGTAACACCATGGCAAGCAGAGGCTTGCGGGTGAAAAGACGGCCAATGAACCACAGGGTGGCAAGGGCGAAAAGGAGGATGTTCCAATAGATGAAATCTGGTGTCAGGAGACCCGCAGGTGCGAGCATAGCGAGCATGCCGACGGCCATCACTCCGTGTCCCACTTCATTTTCTGCATCCCCAGAGTGAATCCAGGTTGCCTTGTGAAGTAGCCGGAAAAGGTAGAACAATGCGGTGAGCGCGCAAAGAAGCGACAAGAAAACGTGGAGTGGATCGAGCGTTGTCATCGAGAGCGTCTCCTTTCGAGAGCAGGTGGTAATTGACCTGAATGTTCGACGCAAAGAAAGGCCATACGTCGAACATTCAGGTGAGAAATTTTTGTGTTGAAGGTTCGACACCACTTCCAAACATTCGCTCGTTTCACAAGAACAGGAGATTTTTAACAGGAAAAGGGGCATGACGAATTTTCATTCGCGCTCAGGCATCTTCCGCCTTTGGAGCGGCACAAGCCACGGAATCTGCTTCAGTGATCGAACCTTGAAGGCAACATTCGATCACTGAAGCAGATTCCGTCGAACATTCAGGTCAATTACCAGCAGGGCAGCCGTGCTCTTGGTAAATGGCGTGAATGTTCGACCGTTTCCAGCGCGAAAGGTGGAAAATCGGCGCGAAACATTGGAATCGACCTCGCAGACCTCCATAAAATGGCTCCAGGAGCGGGTGATGGCACGCCATTTCTGGTCATTCAGGCAATCAGCAAAAAGAGTATCTTACGCTTGACCAGCGTCTCACGGCTCGAAAAAGCGACGTGGAAAATCGGCACAGGCGCGCCTCCTCGAATTGCTGTTCACCAATCCGCTGATTTTCCACCGTTCGCACGTGATGCGCGGTCGCGCGTTTCACCCCATGCATCCCTCTCGCCTTTCCACCACCCGCACCGGTCGGGAGGGCTCCCGCAGTGTCGACTCCCCAACTACGTGCAGTCATTTGTGAGAAGGTCTCTGCTGTACATTGGCTTCAGAACTGCCAGCGAGTCGCTCCATATGGCTCAGACGTGCCCATAGCGTAAATGGTTTTTGGGATGACTTTGTACACATCCCAAGGTGGGGGTCCCGCATTCGGAGCGCTATATGCAGCGGTCAGGGAAGCTCCGCCTTGAACCACGCTGACTGGCCATCCCCCAGCTGCATAGGCTTCGGCAATATGTTGCGCTTTGGCAGGATCGGTTACTCGAATAGCCTCCCCTTCAAAGATCAAGTCAAAATCGCGCCTGGCAAACGTGAGGACACAATTCGGGTTGTGTGCAAGGTTGCGTGCTTTGCGGGTATCCGCACCAGCTGTAAAGTAAAAAGCCTCATCTATCCAGATAGCACCGATAGGTACAACATGCGGTTTGCCATCTGGACGTACAGTAGCCAACCAGCGAGTACTCTGCTGATTGGGTCCATCTGTTTCGGAAGCCTCTGTCCAACTCTGACCCAGAAGCACACGGACCTTGGCCCAGGGAATCAGAGGCGCTCCATAGCCGTCGAGATTCCGCTCGGCCTTAGGCTCCATCTTTGTGTCCGTCATAATGACCTTTCCTTTCTACAACAATTCGACATTCTCTCTCTATTCAGCGTACCCAACCACTATCCTCTTTTTTGGACTCCCCAACTACGTGCAGTCATTTGTGAGGAGGTCTCAAGCATGGCCACTGTGAGTCGGACGCTGCGCTGCGCGTCACCACCACATCGGTGTTGCGCGTAGAGGCTCATGGCTGGTTTGGCTAGCCGTTTGGGGCAGTGGTTTTGGTGCCCAGGTCGTCGGAGCGTCCGGCGGCAAGCCGGGACCATTGGGAGATGGGGCGTCCACTTATACGGAAGGCGTTGGGTTCGCTGGTGTTTTCTCCCCATCGTTGCGGCCAGCCAGCAGGTGAGTCTTCCCAGGTCTCCTGCCGACCATACACCGTCAGGTCTAACAGTCCGTACGATGGTGCCATCACTTCATTGCCGCGGCCAGTGGTCCAGTAGGTCTCGAAGACCTGGTCACCGTCTCGGAGATAGCTGACCAGGATGCCGAAGTGCCGGTCTGCGATTAGCTGGTCCACGGAGTCCTGCGGCACCGAGTACCAGGGAGCGGTCCAGCCCATGAAGTCGTGATAGCGCGAGCTCTCCTCGTACGGACCTTCGCAGAACGTGGCGTAGGTGACGTCTCGGGAATGCAGGTAGGACAGCTCGTTGATGTGGGTGGTGGAGAAGGTGCAGCCCTCGCACTGGGCGCTGGCGGGTTGACCGGTGTGCCACATGGGAAAGTAGGCGATCAGAAGCCTTCGGCCCTCAAAGACCGAGAGCAGCGGGATCGGTCCGTGCGGGCCGACAAGCTGGATGGAGGGGTCTACCTCCACCATCGGCAGCCGTCGGCGAACTGCCGCGATGGCATCCCCTTCGCGGGTGTGCGCCTTTTCCCGAACTCGCAGCGTGTCCAGTTCTGCCTGCCAGGTGGCCCGGTCGACCACCGCAGGCAGTGCAGAAGTGTCGAGGCCTCTGGCGAAATTGTGCTGATCAGGTGTATTCATAGGTATCTCCTTCTTTCTTCTCCCTCTTGCATTCAGGATGACTTGTGGTGAGCAGAGATGCAACTCCCATTTGCAAGTAGACCTATTCTACCGGCTTCGACGTGAAAAAAACCTCTTCGATCTTGCTCAAATCCTCGGTCCGCTGCCGAAAGCCTGGCCCGGGGGTGCGGCATGCTCTGTGGACAGAAGTGGTGAAGAAGATTCTCAAAATCGACCGCAGCCTGTTGAAAAAGTCCAGATAATCTCATCATTGTACCCTTGGAGCACACCATTTGAGCATAAATGGTAGTCAGTGACCCCATCGCTGAAGCGAGGGGCTTGCGTCTGGACTCCACCGCAACTCGGCATACCTTGAGAGGCGTGCCGCTTTGGCTTCGCTGTCCGACGTATCAGGGGCTACCGACAACAGCCCCGTTCTGGCCCAGTCTTGCCAAACCAGAAGCGTTCGCAGCACCAGATTCCTCGCTCCCACCAGATCCGCATGGAGCGTGTAATGGCAGTTCTGACAGACAAAGACGAGGCCCTTGCCTGGCCGATTGGCCCGCGCGGTGTGCCCGCACTTGGGGCAAGCCTGGCTGCTGTAATCGGCATCGACTTTGATGGCCACTGAGCCGGCGAGCATCGCCTTGTAGGCAATCATGGCCTGCAGTTGGGCAAAGGACCATTGGGAGCGCCGCCGGTTTTCCCTGCGCTGCTTGGGGGAGACCAGCTCGCTGCTTTTGCCTTGCTTTGTGCGCCGGTGCTTCTTTGGCTTGGTGCGCTCTCGAATGTCTGTTAGCTCTTCCAGCCCGATGAGGGACGCGGGGTGCCTGTGGATGATGCGCTTGGAAATGCAGTGGTTGGTCTCAGCTTTCAACCGTCTCTCTCGCTGCTCAATCGCACGCACTTTGCGCATTGCGCCGCGAGTGCCTTTCTGCTGAAGTCGTTTTCTCAGGCGGGTGTAGTGGTCAGCTTGGGCAACCGCCTCTTTGCCCAAAAAGAAGAGAGGATCACCCGAGCCAGTAGTGGTCGAGGTCACCGCCAGGTACCGCCGTCCGACGTCCACCCCAACCACTTGGGGGAGGTCGCCTGGCTCGGGGTCGGGCAGTTCCAGGGAGAGCGCCACCAGCAAGTAGAAGCGCTTTTTCCGCTGGTCATACCACAACTGCGCCGTACCGATGGAGGTTCCCTGCTCGATGAGGGCCACATGGCGCTCGTAGCCGCTGTAGGGAAGGATCAGCCGACCGGAGAGGGTCAGGACCGAAACGCGCTGCTCGGTTTTGAAGCCGTAGTCCCGGCCCTGCTGATAGGTCACGGTGGGAGAGAGATAGCGGGGCGGCTGGTCGAGTCCTTTGTAGCGTTTCTTGGTCACCCCGGCCTTGCGGCTGGCGGCATGCTTTTTGTATTTGGTCCACAAGCCCTTGTAGGTCGCTCCTACCTGGCGAGGGACAGAACAGGCCATCTGCGCCGGCAAGGCGTAGAGCACCCGAAGCTCTTGATAGGTGCCCTCCTGCAAGCGCCTTTTGCTGCTCATTTTGCCATGTTCGAAGGCGTAGCGGCTGACATAATTCAGCGCGTCGCGATAGGCCAGCTGCAGGTTACGAAGCTGGGCGAGCTGCTCGCTGGTGGTGTGCAACTTGAGTTTGGCAATGATGGTTTGTTTCATAGTCTACTTTTCTTTTTGCGGGGCAGCGAACCGGAAAGGCTCCCCCTCCGTTGCCCCACTCCGACAAGGAACGCCTGCTTCCTCCCCGCGTTTGAAAACGGGGGCATCCGCAGGCGATGTCCGGTGATATCGTAGGATATACTCATACATTGGAGGCTTTTTCAACAGGCTGGAACGGTTTTTGGCACGATACCATGCCGTTTTCTGTGTACCAGTAGAGCTTTCTCAAGAGGGAGAATTAAGGTAAAAATACAGGCATAGAGTGTAAAAGTTACATTCTTCTAGCAAGATACGGAGGAAACTATGCCTGTACCTAAGAAGCGTATCACATCGACCTCAGAAGCGACAAAAGTGGAGTCATCGGACCCTTCGGTGCCAGATGAACAGGAATTTCGTCAACGGATACGGAGCCTGGCAGTCAGTGCGATGCGAGTAGTGATTGAAGAAGTCATGCGTCAGGAGCTTGAGCAGTGTCTCCATGCAGCGTGGGGAGAAAGCACCCCTGAGAGAAAAGGGTATCGGAATGGCTCTTACACACGGGATCTGGTGACCAGGACTGGTCGTATCGAAGATCTCTCCGTTCCTCGGGATCGTGAGGGACAGTTTCATACGCAGGTCTTTGAGCGGTATGAGAGGTATGAACCCGAAGTAGCCGAAGCCTTAACAGAGATGTTCGTCAGTGGTACCTCCACCCATAAAGTGGGCCAAGTGGCCAAAAAGCTCACGGGAGTAGCACCTTCGGCCAGCTCAGTAAGCCGTCTCAATCACACTTTAACTGAACAATATGAAGCGTGGCGCCAGCGCCCTCTGCTTGCTCACTACCGAATCTTGTACCTCGATGGCATCCATTTTACCGTGCGGCATGGCAGCCAAACCGATTCCACCATCATTTTAACAGCATTGGGAGTAGATCTGGAAGGCAACAAAGAAGTCCTGGCATTGCGGGCCTGTGCAGAGGAAGATAAAGATGGCTGGAGTTGCCTGCTCCAAGATCTGCGCAGACGTGGAGCGACAGAGGTAGATCTGATCGTCACCGATGGGCATGATGGTCTTTTGGCAGCGGTTGATGCGTTGTTCACGGCAACACTACGGCAGCGGTGCCTGGTTCATAAGCAACGCAACGTACTCAAAGCTATCCCTCATCGCGAGCGCAAGGAGGTAGCAGCCGAACTGAACGGGATCTTCAAGCAAGAAAAGAGAGAAGACGCACAGGTGAATCTAGCAGCCTTCAAAGCCAAGTACCAGAAACGCTACCCAGAAGCCATCCGTAGCCTCTGCGAAGATGAAGAGCATTTGTTGGCTTTCTATGCATTCCCTCCAGTGATGCATCGCTACATTCGCAGCACCAATGCCATTGAAAGCTTCTTTAGTAACGTGCGACAACGTACTGATCAAATTGATGCGTTTACGACTGAAACCAGTTGCCTGGCCATCGTTTGGGCAACAATGCAGGATATTCATTTGCCCAGGATTCCGGTCTCATAGCCGTTGAACGCGGACGGTTATTGACAGAGAAGCAACCAGCCAGTAAGGCTGGTTCAGGGGGAGATGGAATGTATTGCTGCTCCTGTGTAACATGTAACCCTCAAAGGACTTTTTCCTTGATGACTTTTACTGGCCTCTGCTGCCTTTTCCTTTTCGTTCGAGCCTCTTCAGATGCTACATTTATCTTCTCCACCTGCTTGTTTCTTGCTTACCTCTCTCTACACAAAACCCGGCATGGCCTCGGCTGAGATGCCCTGCGCGGCTGCCACATCGGTAATCTGTTTGCCTCCCGAAACCTGAGCGGTTACCTGGTCAGCAGTCAGATGGAGCCCCTGAGCGATATGCTCTTTGACGGTCGCCAGAAAGGCATCAGAATAGCCGCTGCCACTCCCTTTATTGGCCGGTGGACCTGCCGGTGTGCTCTGTCCTCCTGTAGGATCTGTGCCCCCTGTATTCGGATTGCTGGCGCCATTGGCATTCTGCAAGAGAAGCGGCAAGCCAAAGGCTATGATTACAACGACGACGGCCAGACCGAGTAAGGCCAGCAGCAGAGAATTCAAAGTCAATCCACGCTGTGATCGTCCTGTTTTTTTGGCCATAATACTCTACCCCCTTTCTGGTTGTGTTTATTCGTAACGTAGTGCTTCAGCCGGCTGGATGCGGGAGGCCGAGCGCGCTGGGACAATAGTTGTCAAAAAGGCAATCAGATAGCTGCCAATGAGAATGGCGGCGATCGGAAGGAGCGGCAAGGGAAACTGTAAATTGCTATACGTGGAGCTGATAATCTGGAAGGCAACCCAGAGCGCCAGAGCGGTGCCGATGAGCATACTGGCCAGAATGATAAAGCTCGACTCTAGCAGGAAAGAGCGCATGATCAGGGGGCGTGAAAAGCCCAGTGCCCGCAACATCCCGATGAGCTGGCGTCGCTCAATCAGGTATTGTCAACTTGGCAATAGAGCTGAACAATATGCGAAAATACCTTCATGAAAACAAAGAATCTTGCCCCCGATTACAAGGGTTTCCGCTTCCCACCAGAAATCATCAGCCATGCGGTGTGTTTGTATTTTCGTTTCTCGCTCAGCTTTCGTGACGTAGAAGAGCTTCTGGCCCAACGCGGAATCGTCGTCACGTATGAAACGGTCCGGCAATGGTGCATGAAGTTTGGGCAAATCTACGCCAATGAATTGCGCCGTCGTCGCCCTCGCTGTGGGGACAAGTGGCATATGGACGAGGTATACTTGAAAATCAACGGGAAAACCCACTATCTCTGGCGAGCGGTGGATCAAGATGGCAATGTGCTCGACATCCTCGTGCAGAGTCGACGCAACAAAAAAGCGGCCAAACGCTTTTTCCGCAAACTCCTCAAAGAGTTGCACTCTGTTCCTCGTGTAATCATTACCGATAAGCTGAGGAGCTATGGCGCGGCCAAACGCGAGATTCTGCCTGGCGTAGAGCACCGGCAGCACAAAGGGCTCAACAACCGGGCGGAAAATTCTCACCAACCGACGCGCCTGCGTGAAAAGAAGATGCGGCGGTTCAAATCAACGAAACAGGCTCAACACTTCCTCTCTGCCTTTGGCCCCATCGCTGGACATTTTCAACCGCGACGACACCGTCTGAGGGCCGGAAAATACCGCGCTCTTTTACAGGACCGATTTCAGACTTGGAATGAACTGACTGGAGCAAAGCGAGTCGCATAACCATAGGTATCCCCCACATCTTCCATGACCCATCAGCATCCTTCTTCGCTATACCTCAGCAATATTCTTCATTTTTCTGGTTAAGTTGACAATACCTACGAAAAAGATGACGGGTCAAGCACGACCGAAGTTGCTGGGTCGGCCATCACACACCTGCTTTCTTCTCGACCAGTCCCTGTCCCGTTCGTGTTCCTTGTGGGCTAGTGGGATACCCTCCCACGCAGAGCAACCGTGAACTCACGTTGGATCGGCAGTCCGGCGCTTCTCACGGGAGAACGCGCTGCTGCACCAAGCCCAATCGACTTTTCTCGCTCTGGCAGGCGGGGAGCCGTCTGTAGGAGGCGGTCACTCTCTGAGAGAGACAGTCGAGGCCGCATGTTGTAACGATGGCTCTCCCACTGGTGTTTCCAGTCTCGCAGATTCCCGGGCTGTCAACAAGTCCTCTGCTCGACACCAATTAGTATATGAGTTGTAGATAACTCCGCCTTTTCTGCCTTCCCCTTTCCAAGAGCATCATCAGGCTTTGAGAGGCCAGCGTATCCAAACCTGAAAACGATACGCCAAGGCGATCTTGAGCGAGTTGTTAGCCGTCTGTATCACGTTGAACGGAGCGATCGGCGATGCGATACCCGAGGCTGGGGAGCGTTTCAATCACTTGAGGTTCTCCAAGCTTGCGTCGCAACCGGCCTATGGTGACCTGTACCGTCCTGGTGAACGGGTCGGCGTTCTCGTCCCACACTTGCTCCAGCAGATCCTCTGCACTGAGGGCTGCCGGTGCTGCTCTCATGAGCGCCTCCAGCACGGCGAACTCTTTGACCGACACATCGATCTGCTGCCCCTCACGCGTCACGATGTGTCGCAAGGGGTCAAGCGCGACACCTGCTGCCCGCAGGATACGCGGGTGTGCTCTCGGCTTGCGTCGGGCGAGGGCGCGAACTCGGAGGATAAGTTCAGGGAAGTGGAACGGTTTGGCCAGGTAATCGTCGGCTCCGAGGCTGAGACCTGCAACCCGGTCCCCTGGGGTGCCGGCCGCGGTCAGCATGAGAACCATCGCAGGCTTCTCACTCTCGGTGATCATGCGACACACGATGTCGCCGTGAAGCCCGGGAAGGTCCCGATCGAGAACGACGACATCATAGGAGGAAACATCGAGTTTGGCGGTTGCCTCCAGGCCGTCGTAAGCCACATCGACGGCCATGCCCTGGTCTCGGAGTCCCTCAGCGATATCGTCGGCCAGACGCCGGACATCTTCAACGATGAGCACCCTCATGTCCGATCTCCCGGTTCGCGCCTTCGCCTGGCATGAGGCAGCGTAATGACGACCCGCAGGCCGCCCTCAGGCCGTGCATGCAAGCCGAGCGATCCATCGTGGACGGCGACGATCGCTGCAACGATCGAAAGGCCAAGGCCGATACTACCGTCCACAGCCGTCCGGTCGGCCCCGAGGCGCCTGAAAGGCTGACCAAGCTCCTGGACCTTGCGCTCGTCGAGGAGCGGTCCATCACTCTCCACCACCAGGTGAGCGGCTGCGCCGTCGTCTGCGATTGTCACTCCGATGAAGCCGCCAGGCGTATTGTAGCGGATGGCGTTGTCGATGAGGTTCTCTACCAGGCGGGCCAGCAGGGTCTTGCTTCCGATCACACCAGCATTGCTCAGAGTCTGTCGTACCTGGAGGCCCCTGCCGGCTATGGCATCACTGCAAGCGGCAAGCGTGGCGGAAACGAGCTGAAGAAGGGACACACTTGTGAGGTCTGTCAGAGTTCCCTGCTGCGCACGGGCGAGTGCGAGGAAGCTCTCAACGAGCCGGTCGGCCTGGTTGAGCCCCTCACGGAGTTTGCCTGCCAAGATGGTTATTTCTGGAGGCGCAGGGCCGGGCTTCCCAACCGCTACATCGAGTGAGGTACGCATCATGGTGAGCGGGGTTCGCAGCTCATGTGCGGCGTTGGCAACAAAGCGCCGTTGCCCTTCAAAGGCGGCTTCCAGGCGCGCGAGAAGCTCGTCAATGGTATCCCCGAGAGCCTTGAGTTCGTCGGGTGGTCCTGGCAGAGCCAAGCGTTCGTGCAAGTTCTCCTCAGAGATCTGCCGGGTGGTGACTATCATGGTCTGGAGCGGTCGGAGCACGCGACCAGCGACGACCCAGCCAAGCACGATGGTAACGACTGCTATGATGGAAAAGGCGATCCCAGACTGGATCAGAAACTGGTGCAGGTCGGCTGCTGCCTGAGCATGAAGCAGTTGGGCAAGAGAATCAGTGTTGCTTGCTCTGCTCGGGGGAAGAAGGGTCGATTGTGGAAGCAATTCAGATGCAACAGGGGCCGTGCCAGTGATTCGTCGCGCTGCTAATACGTACGTCAGGGCGAGCAAGCCGGCGCCTAATGCGAGGAAGAGACTACTATAGAGGAGCGTAAGGCGCAGGCGTAGCGTGCGCCGCGGCAGGGGCAGCTTGAAATGTCCCTTCCAGAGGTGGATCGGACCTCTTCTCGACATCTTCAGGTCCGCTTTCCCCCTATGCCAGGCGGTTCGAGCGCTGATATCCGGTGGTTGGGTGGAGTTCTTGAGCTTCATACCTCACCTATTCTAGCAGGCCTCCCCCCGTTTGTCCATCCTGTCCATCTGTGCCTCTGTACTCCCAGGGTTTCTCAAAGGTCCAGGAACACGGGTAGAGAGGACGGGGTTCGGGGGAGAAAACCTTCTTTCCCAGACCCAGTTCCAGTTCGACAAGGTCGTTAGGGAGTCGCGCCACTTCCTTTCCTGCCTATCGAAAAGAAGCATCCCAATCTGGCAGTGCCCTGTTTGGGATGCGAGAGACCACCACTGGAGCGAACCCCTGATCATCTGCCTCAGGAAAGTTTAGGAGATCGCCGGTAACAGGGTGGTAACAGCTCGTGTTACTGCCCTGTTACCGTTTTTGGTTTATCGTTTCCGGTGTCCCAAGAAATGGGCCGCCATGGATTGAGGAGGATGCTCCTAACGCCCGAACCGTTGATCTGGCGCGGGACATGCTTGCTCTCTCCATGGACTCGAACACACAAGGAGAATACTATGACTCTCACTGCATTGACCAGCACAGAGCAGCCAGGTCGAGTGATTCAGCGCTCACGCTTGCTTGTGCGCGTCATAGCCTGGGAGCTGCGTCGCTTGCGCGCTAGCCGCCTCCTCTGGCTGCAAGCCCTCGGCTTCTTCGCTCTCTCCCTCTTCCTGACGTGGTCCGGGCAGATCCCACTCACGCTCAATCACATGAAGGGCACCGTGCTACTCTACGGCTTCGTGGCCGGAACCAGCGCCTGGGGACTTTTTATGACCCTTTCCATAGGAACGCTGATGTTGCTGGGGGTGCTTCTCCCTTTCGTCAATGCGGACGGCGTGACGCGTGATCGCTCCCGACGCACCCACGAACTGCTCCTGGCGACCGCACTGCCGACCTGGGCCTATGTCTGGGGACGCTACCTGGCGGGCCTACTGCTGAGTCTGGGGATGGCGCTGCTCGCGCTGGCTGCTATCCTGGGAATGGGCCTGTTCCTGCATCTCACCATCACCGGTCATCCGTTGCCGAAGATTGGCAATCACATCGCCGACTATCCGTTGCCGGAGATTGGCTCTCTGATGGTCATCTGGGTCGGCGTGATTGCGTCAGCGACGGTCCTGGTCAGCAGCCTCAGCTTTGCCCTTGGCACCTTGCTCCCGCGCTTAAGCATGCTGGTCAAGATCGTGATCCTGCTGGCGTGGTTTCTCGGTTCGCAGGTGCCCTCCATCTTGTTCAGCCAGGCCAGTCACGATGCCACTTTCAGTCTCCCTGCCTGGTACATCAATTGGGACCCGACCAGCGAGGGAATCGCGCTCGGATTGTTCCATATGTATATGGCTGACTTCAGCAACCTGACCACGGCAACCAGCGCAGCACAAAACCAGCACAACATCCTCGTGGTCGAGAACAGCTTGATCGACCTCGGGGGCTGGTTCGCACCACACCTGCTGTTAGCCGGGCTCAGCCTGGTGCTGGTCCTGATCGTGGCTCTCGCCTTCAAACGGTCTCGTTACACCCTCAGGTAATCGGTTCGTCTGTTGCTAAAACAGTGAGAATGATGAAAGGAGCTTCTATGACAGCCATCGTCCACGCACGATCTGAGCAGCGGATCACCATCCGGCGGAACTCCCCGCTCCTGCATGTCCTGCTCTGGGAACTGCAGCGCTTCCGAGCCTCCCGCCTCTTCTGGTTTCAGGCTCTCGGCTTCTTCTGTTTCATGCTCTTCCTGATATGGGCTTTGCATGCGTCAGAGGGATTCACTACGGTGAGTAACAACGCGCAGATCAGCGTATTCGTTGCCGGAACCAGCGCGCGAGGACTGCTTCACACGCTGCCAACCGTTCTGCTGGTGCTGGTGCTCTTTCTGCCCTTTGTCACAGCCGATGGCGTCACGCGAGATCGCTCCCGGCGCACCCACGAACTGCTGATGACGACCGCGTTGCCAACCTGGGCCTATGTCTGGGGCCGCTACCTGGCGGGCCTACTGCTGAGCCTGGGACTGGCCCTCCTGATGCTCGCCTCCACCCTGGGGATGGGCGGGCTGTTGTATCTGACTGTCGCCGATTATCCCTTGCCCCAAATGGGAGCCGTGCTGCTCCTCTGGGTGGGCATGGTCTTCCCGGCGACGATCCTGGTCAGCAGCTTCGGTTTCGCCCTGAGCACGTTGTTGCCGCGCCTGTCCACGCTGGTCAAAGTCGTGATCCTGGTGGGGTGGATCGTAGGGGCGCTGGTGATCCCTCGCGGGCTGGGCAACAATCCCACTCTTCCTGTCTGGTACGTCAATTGGGACCCAACCAGTGGGATCACTACGCTTGGGCTGCTTACTTCGTACTCCATTCATCTCAGTCCCTCGATCACGAGCGAGGCGCAACTTCAGCAGCTCGTTCTCTCCATTGAGAACAAGATGCCTGACCTCGCGGGCTGGTTCGTGCCGCATTTGGGGCTGGCCGGGCTCAGCCTGCTGCTGGTGCTGATCGCGGCCTTTGCCTTCAAGCGCACCCGCGACGTACTCAAGTAAGATGTTTGTGTGAAGTTGAAAGAACCAGGAAAAGAAAGAGAGAACCAAGATGGAATTAACCATTGAACGCCTGAGCAAACGCTACAAACAGCAGTGGGCACTACATCAGCTGTCGCTGCGGCTCTCGCCGGGAATGCTGGGGCTGGTGGGACCCAACGGCGCAGGCAAGACGAGCTTGATGCGCATGATCGCGACCCTGCTGGAACCGACCGAGGGAACCATCCGCTGGAATGGGCAGGACATTCGCACCCACGGCCAGGCATTCCGGCAAGTGCTGGGTTATCTGCCCCAGGATTTTGGTGTCTATCCCGAGTTCACCGGACGCCAGTTCCTGCGCTACCTGGCCGCAATGAAAGGACACCCCTCTAAGCTTCTCAAGCAGCGCGTTGATGAGGTAGTAGAGATGGTGAATCTCGAGCAGGAGGCTGACCACAAGCTGCCTACCTATTCCGGCGGCATGAAGCAGCGCATCGGCATCGCCCAGGCCCTGCTCAACGATCCCGAACTCCTGATTGTTGATGAGCCAACCGCCGGTCTCGACCCCGCCGAACGCGTGCGCTTTCGCACCCTGCTCGCCAGTCTGACCCACAATCGCATCATTATCTTGAGTACGCATATCATCAGTGATGTGGAAGCCGCAGCCAGCCGTCTGCTGCTTCTCCAGGAGGGGCGTATACTAACCGATGCAACGCCTTCTGCGTTGTTGGCAAGAGCCGCAGGATCGGTCTGGAGTGTGACCGTCGATCAGGCTGCCGCCTTGCAGTTGCAAACGACCTATCAAGTGAGCGCGATGGTCAACCAGATGAGCGGTGTCACGCTACGCATTGTCAGTGCCATACGCCCGCATGGAGCTGCTATCCTCGTTGACCCGACCTTGGAAGAGGCGTATCTGATGGCCACAGGCAGGCAAGCCGCCCAGGTCTAACTGGCGGCAGGACATCGCGTCAGGAGCAACCTGTTTCGCCTTTCTTCTCTTTCCCAGGTTTTGGCGAGGAAACGGGTTGCCCCTTGAAAGACAGATGATCTATCGCCCCTCTTCACCTTATCTACAACTGTAGGACTAAGCAAAAGAGGGAAGAGGTAGCATGGAAAGTAATTGACGGAAAAATGGGTGCTTGCAGGCCTCTTTGAGTACCAGCGCCGGAGGAAAAGGCGCTTTGCCTGACGAAATGAAGGGCTTCCACCCAACACCGACGTGTATCCTGGTCTCCAGCACATCTCGAAATCCTTTTTTAGCTCCTTGTACAGCTATTGCGGTTCGCTTAGCGGGAAAAACACCGGGGAAAAATGTCGGGACCCCCTCTTGCTTCAGATGGCATATCACGAGCGACATTATCCGCAGGAATCTCGTCCGTGACGGCGATGCAATCCGTGCTGAAACAGCTTCCGCCGCCATCATCGGCTCAGATGACACGCGTAGTGCGCGCGTCATCTGCTCAGGCATCCCTCTTGCGGGGTAGGGTCACGGTAAAGGTCGATCCTTTTCCGACTTCACTGTCCACCGTGATGGTTCCCCTGTGACGCTTGACGATCTCCGCCACAATGTAGAGCCCCATGCCTAGGCCGTGTATCGCCTTCTGCTTCGGATCGGTGACCCGATAGAACCGGTCAAAAATCTTGTCGCACTGCTCTCGTGGGATGCCCAGGCCATGGTCACGCACCTGGATGGTGACCGCATCTTCGGAGGCACTCAGATCCATCTCAACCGTCTTGGCGTCCGGAGAATACTTGATCGCATTACTGATCAGATTGATGAAGACCTGTCCGAGCCGATCGCGATCCCCGATCAGGCTGGTTTCCACGATGCCACGCACCACGATGCGATGGCTCGGACTGGTCTGCTGCATGGTCTCGGTGATCTCCCGCAGCAACGCATCCAGATTGACTGTCTCCTGAAGGTACTCCAGCCTGCCCGCCTGGATCTTGGAGACATCCAATAACTCGTCCACCAATCGGGTGACTTTGTTGATCTGGCCCTCCATATTGGAGAGGGCCGGAGCCGAAGCCGGGATGCCTTGCTTTGCCAGTTGCCGGTGCAGCAGGGCGGTCTGCAGTTTCAAGGCGGTGAGCGGGGTCTTGAGTTCATGGCTGGCCATACTGATAAAGGCATCCTTGCGTTGCTCCAGTTCCTTGCGGGCCGAATTATCCAGCACAAAGCTGATGGTCTGGCGCGGACGCTCCTGGAAGATGACGCTTCCCACCAACACCGGCAGGCGACTGCCGTCTTTACAGATCACCTCGGTTTCAAGGGGCGTATGCTGCCCGCGTGCGTTGACCTCCTGGATCGCACGCTCAAAGAAAGACGCATGTTCCGGGGGAGTGATCTTCACCCGGTTCAGCGTTTTGCTCCGCATATCCTCCTGGGTATAGCCGGTCAGGTGAAGAAACGCCTCATTGGCTTCCACCAGCACTTCCTCCTCTCCCTCGACAGAAACAATCCCGATAATATTGGAGTCGATGAGGGCGCGAATGCGCTCCTGGCTTTGGCGCAAGGCTTCCTCAATGCGCTTCTGGTCCTCAATATCGGTGTTGGTGCCAAACCACCTCACGATCTGGCCCGTTTCATCGCGCACCGGCGTACCGCGGGCTAAAAACCAGCGATACTCTCCCGTTTGGCCATTTCTGAGACGACATTCGCTCTCAAAGGGTTCACCTGTTTCGAGTGTCTGATGCCGAAGAGCCAGAATACCTTCAGCCTCCTCAGGATGCAAGAACTGACGCCATCCATGGCCTTGGAGTTGCTCAAAAGCGGCATGCGTATACTCACAATAGCGCTGATTACAGTAGTCAAGACGGTTATCTGCTCGCGTCGTCCACACCAACTGTGGGACCGTTTCGGCCAGCACGCGCAAGTTCTCCTCGCTTTCTTTGAGCTGCTGCTCGGCCCGTTTTTGCTCCTCAATGTCGGTACAGGTGCCAAACCATTTGATGACCTGGCCGGTTTCATCGCACACCGGCATACCGCGAGTTAAGAACCAGCGATAGCAGCCCGTCTGGCCCTCTCGGAGACGAAACTCGACCTCATAGGGGATGCCCGTGCGGAACGCGTGATCGAGAGTAACCCGTTCGCGCTCCTTATCATCTGGGTGCAAAAGGTAATGCCATCCATGACCAAGCAGTTGCTCCCGCGTGGTCTGGCCATAGTCACAAGCCCGTTGATTTACGTAGTCAACCCAGCTATCGGGTTGCACTCTCCACACCAACTGTGGGACCGTTTCGGCCAGAGTCTGCCAGTTCTCCTCGCTTTCTTTGAGCCGCTGTTCTGTCCGTTTCTGCTCGTCGATATCGGTGCACGTGCCAAACCACTTGACGAGCTGGCCTGCTTCATCATATACCGGCATGGCGCGCGTTAAGAACCAGCGATACGTTCCCGTCTGGCTATTTCTGAGGCGCTCTTCGTGCTCATACATTTCTCCCGTGTCCTGAGCATGCTGCCGGTGAGCTCGTGCGCCTTCACGATCGTCGGGATGGATGAATTGAAGATAAGCCCATCGGTCGCTTTGTGTTTGCTCAACCGTGAACCCGATGTAGTCACGCCAGCGCTGGTTCGTGTACTCGTTCTGGTTGTTGGGTCGTGCCACCATCACCAACTGTGGCAGCGTTTCGGCCAGCACCCGCCAGTTCTCCTCGCTGGCTTTGAGCTGCTGTTCAGCCTGTTTCCGGTCCTCGATGTCGGTACAAGTGCCAAACCAGTGCAGGATCGTCCCCTGGTTATCTTTGCGTGGCATGCCGCGGGCTAAGAACCAGCGATAGGCTCCGGTTCTCCCCTGCTGCATGCGATACTCCACTTCATAGAGCGTCTGGGTGCGAATGGCGGTCTGCCACGCCTCCAGGGTGCGTTGTCGGTCAGCAGGATGCAGACACGCGATCCACCTGTCTCCTTGTAATTGTTCGGGGGTCATGGTGGGGTAGTGTTGCAAAAAATTTTAAGCTCATCAAAATGATACGCATTCGAAAATCGTATCGATGTAATAAATGCAAAAGGTGCACATCTTTTATCAAAAAAGGTTTCTTCTACCGCAAATCTAACCCTTATTTTGATGAGCTTAAAATTTTTTGCAACGCTACCCAAAGAGTGTCGATATTCCGGCAGAAATTAAAGTGTGGCGACAAGCGCATCCCACCGCCGCCTTTGTCGAAATCGAAGAGGAAGTCCATACGCGCCTGATGGAACTGGAAGCGCACGTCTTGCAAGATGCAGCCTTGGCAAGCGAGCGTCGAGCATGGGACCGATCAATGGACACTCCTGCTCCATTGTGCCCCACCTGCGCCGTTCCATTGCAAGCACGAGGCAAGCGAGAGCGGACGTTGCACAGCAATGGAGGCCAGAGGTGACCTTGAGCCGCACCTACAGCATCTGCCTCAGATGTGGGTCCAGTCTTTTTCCCCTCAATGAAGAGCTCGTACTGCTGCCAGGTCACCTGGTACCTCGACAACAAAAACACCTGACCCATTTGGCATGCTTCATGCCCTTCGAGAAAGCTGCTTAGAAGCTTGAAACCCTCCTGGGAGTGCGAGCGACCAAGGAGGCTACCCGTTGTCTAACCGAGCGCATGGGAAGCTTGCATGGAAGCGACCGACGCTGCTGATAATGATACCCCCTCCTTTTCTCTAGCCACCGATCAGCCTGCCCCCAAACGATGCGTCATGAGTACCGATTGAGCCATGATTTTTCTGATCCAATAAGCAGGGGAGCGAAGTGCGTACCCTAGGCATCGGAGAACCTCATGTGGGACCCGGTTCCGATGGTGAACCGCAGATCCATGTGGGGTACCTCTTGTATGTGTCTCATCTCTGCGATGCCTTCACCTTTCTCCAATACGTATCGGGGAGATCCAACAGCGCAAATTTCTGGAGGTGATGGGAGTCTGTAGCGTCACGACGGGAAAATCGCCATTAGTGTTGCTCTCTCTGCTGCACCAACGAAGCTACCTGCTCTTGAACAGAGATATGTTCAGTTTGATCGTGCTTAACGCGAGCCTCTTTGACCTCGTCTAAATGCTCTTCTGCCCAAATGCGTAAAGCGGTGATTGGCTCAATTAATGTCTGACCCAGCGTTGTCAGAGAGTACTCCACGCGAGGCGGGACAACTGGATAGACCACGCGTTGTACCAGCCCATTGCGCTCCATGTCACGAAGCGTCTGCGAAAGCATCTTTTTAGAGATACCATCGATTTGCGTGAGTAACTGGCTAAAGCGCTTTGTGCCACCTTCTAGTGCATAAATGACTAGGGCCGTCCACTGGTCTGCAATGAGGTGGAGCACCTGCCGCGAGGTGCAGGTAGCTAAAAAGATATTTGATTGTGGCTGCTTCTTGTTGCTGGTAACCATAGAGTTACTCTACCACTTTTTAGTTACTTCTTACAAGCTAGAAGGCTATCAGTTATAGTACACATAGCATCGGTGAAGAGAAACGATACCGTTGAAAAAGACTCCATCATCGATAACATGAACTTAATAAAAAAGAGAAGGGAAAACCTATGTTTGCTATTGTGAATACGCCCAAAGGGGTCGCGCCGCTTGAAATACGTGAGGTGGCCGAGCCGAAGGCGGCTTCCAATGAAGTGATAGTGGAAGTTCGAGCCTTTTCATTGAACCGGGGAGAACTGGCTTTGCTTGCTATGCGTCCTGAAGGATGGCGACCCGGCCAGGATATTGCAGGCATTGTTGTTCAGCGAGCCGCCGATGGCAGTGGGCCGGATGTCGGGACGCGTGTGGTAGGAATGGCAGAGCAAGAGGGATGGGCGCAGCGTGTCGCTGTGGCGACAGATCGTCTGACCACCTTGCCAGAAAATATCAGCTTCGCACAGGCCGCCGCTCTGCCAATGGCTGGCCATACGGCACTCCGTATCCTCCGTTTTAGCGACCCTCTGGAAGGCAAGCGGGTACTGATTACGGGGGCCGCTGGCGGTGTCGGCCATTTCGCTGTTCAGATTGCCGCACTGGGTGGGGCGGAGGTGACAGGCGTGGTTGGGCGCCCTGAACGCGCGACTGGCTTACGCGAACTTGGGGCAAGCGATGTAGTGACACAGGTAGAACAGGCTAGAGGCCCCTTTGACCTGATTTTAGAGTCGGTGGGTGGCGCTTCTCTGACTGCCGCTCTCGGCCTGGTGGCCCCTCATGGAACGGTTGTCGTGTTCGGCAACTCTTCGGGAGAGGATACTCCCTTCAACCTGTACAACCTGTTTGGGCATGAAGGGGTGCGTCTGCAAACCTTCTTCTCGTTCAATCCTGGCACCTCAACATCCTTGAGTACAGACCTTGCCCAACTGGTGGCTCTTGTGGAGGCAGGCAAACTGACAGTACCACTTGGCCTGGAGCGTGATTGGAGTGAACTGGCTCTGGCACTGCCCGCGCTGCAAAGTCGGCAGGTGCTGGGTAAAGCGACCTTCCATGTTCGATAAGGAGGGGCCATGCGGCTCTGGTAACCTGAACGGCAGCACCAGTGACAGTAACGGAACCTGCCACTGGTGCCGTATCTCTGCACAACAGGCGAGGGCTATGATAGTCCTACCGGCTTGAGCACATCGAACAGCGCTGGAGCCTTCTAGCAAGCCACCGATGGATAGACGTGTCTGAGATACCCAAGTCACGGGCCACTTGCGCAATCAATTTTCCACTCGTTTGCGCAAATTGACCTTGACCCGTTTTCGTGGAGCTTGAGCGCTGCAATTAGGTGTTGAAGCACAACAAGGAAATTGTCAAGTCCCTGTGAGCCGGCCAAAAAGAACTCATCAAATTCAGGACAAAATGTTTCCCTCCCTTGCGCTTGAGAACAAGTCTGAACTGCCTGAGAATGCCTACCAGTCAGGGTGGGGGGTCTTTCACGGGTAGGTTTTTAAGCTGAACAAGCGAAGGGACGTGGCTCTCTGATAGGATGAAGAACCCTTCAACAACTTCATTCTCTCAGGAGGAGAACCATGTCCCATACAGAGACCATAGCATATTGGCAAAGAGAAATCAGCGGGCATATGCCCCATCTGAGTCGTCCACAGGCAGCCGTTTTGGCCTTATGGAGTTATGGCATGGTCTTGAGCAAATCCAGTGGGATCACCACCATTGTCAGTTTCCTTGCCAAAGTGCTTGCCTGTCCCAAAAACACCCTGCGGCAACGGCTGCGAGAATGGTGTTATGACGCCAAGGATAAAGCGGGCAGGAAGCGAGCGGAACTGGATCTGGAAGCTTGTTTTGCGCCATTACTGGGCTGGATTGTGAGTTGCTGGGCCTCGCAAGAGCATCAGCTCGCCCTGGCACTGGATGCGACCACATTATCAAGTCGCTTCACGGTCCTGGCAATCAGCGTGCAATATCGAGGCTGTGCCATCCCAGTAGCCTGGTACGTGATGCCAGCCCATCAAAAGGGGGCATGGCGTCCACAGTGGGAAGCGTTACTGCAGGCCATCGCCCCAAGCATTCCTAGTGCAGACTCAAAAAAGCTCTTGTTTAAGTAGTTCCGCCTGTTCACACAACCGAGAAATTTTTGGCAATGAAGTCTATGCCCCACCTTGGAAGGCGATGATCAGCACTTGACACAGAGCAACTTCGCATGGTAGTCTCTATCCAGGCACACTATCAAGAGATCGAAGAGCAAGGAAATATCATGAAGCAGAGTGTACTCCTCCAACAGACATCTGTTGTCAACGTCATCGCTCATTCTCCCGCTGCAAACGCGCTGCATGGGGCGCAATAGCGAGAGAAGAGTGAGAGAAGAGACTACCATGCGAGAGAGGCATAACCATCTGAGACCGTGATGGTATGACTTATCTTTCTGCTCCGATACTCTTACCCGTTTTTTCCCTTCTCCGGTAACACAGCATATCTTTTCCGCACTGCGCATCCTTCCCTACACAGGTATTCAGACCTGAATTACCTCTACCATTTGCGTGCGCGAAAGGATTGATATGCTTCATCGTTGTCAAAAGTGTCTGGCACTTTTCCGCCAGCGCTTTCTTCTCATTAATCGCAGCTACACAGTATTGTGGGTAGGAAGCACTATCTCGTTCATCGGTGACATTCTTTTTATGACTGTCCTCACTTTATGGATTGGAACGCTCCTTCATAACCAGAGCTATGCACCACTGGCCACTAGTGGTAACGGAGGGCAACGATGAAGACATCAGAAGTTCCGCGTGCGGTGGCGGCGGGTATGTCCACGGCATCAGCGCTTGGCCTGAGGGTCGATGACGCAGTTGTTGTTCACGACTCGAATCGCATCGCTGTGCGCCTACTGCCTTGTGACGTTCTTGCTCGGGTAGCCTATGTAGCGCATCAGGCGGGCGCCAAGTTCGAGGTTGAGGTCGCTCGGCGGCTCGCCCAAACCGATAGTCCGGTGGCTGAGCCTGAGCCTCGCGTGGAGCCGCGCGTCTACGTGCGTGGCGACTTCGCGGTCACGCTGTGGAAATACTACGAGCCTGTGCCGTCTCGTGACATCGCACCATCCGAGTATGCGCAGGTTCTGGAGCGGCTGCATGCCGGCATGCGGCAGATCGATGTGACTGCGCCGCACTTCACGGATCGAATCGCCCAGGCGCAGTCGCTGGTTGGCAACCGCGCCCACACTCCGGAGCTTCCTGACACAGAGCGGGAGCTTCTCAGCAAGACTTTGCGAAACCTGAGGCGCGCCGTCGAAGGGCGTGGCGCCGGTGAGCAGTTGCTGCACGGCGAGCCGCATCCGGGCAACTTGCTCAGGACGAAGAGAGGGCTGCTCTTTGTAGACCTCGAGACATGCTGCCGCGGACCTGTCGAGTTCGACATCGCGCATGCGCCCCAAGAAGTCAGTGAGTACTACCCGGCAGCCAATCAAGACCTGCTTCGCGATTGTCGGATCCTCGTGCTCGCGATGATCGCAACGTGGCGCTGGGATCGAGACGACCAACTCCCGAACGGGCGCCAACTGGGCGCAGAGTGGCTCAGCCAGATCCGAGCAGCGCTCGATCGCCACGACGCGGGCGGCTCGGACGGCGCCCAATAACCCCACCGCTGGAGAAATGCGAATGGGCAATCCCCCCAGTGGCGCCTGAAACCACAGCGCTGGGGCACCCCCGGTTCGGTGCAGGCCCAGGACTCCCGGACGTGCGACGAGCCCATCCCTTCCACACAGTCCGCGCCTGCGCCGCCAACTCCCTCCACCGAGAAAGGCTCCTTCCGCTCAGACCCCCGGGCTCCCCGAGCCCGGCCCGCACCAGTTCCCACCTCGATCTTGGACGTTCGTCATCATCTCGAGCAGCTGCTGATCGCTCCATCGCGCACTCCCTACCCCCGCAAAGAAGCTGGCAAGTAAAGGCCCTCGAGTATGAATGGACCGGATTACAACGCTAAGCGCTTAGCGTTGTAATCCGGTCCATTCATACTCGAGGGCCTATTTACACTCTTTTTGCTGATACCCTAGATGTGAAGCGGTTTGCCCAAGTAGTTTTGTGCCAGTGCTCATATGGGAGGGCAAGTGCTAACGTCGGAGGGCAAAACCTGCTCACTTCGGATGTCATTTACCATCTTGCGCATCTAGACGTAGAATCAAGGAGCGAGCCTTTTCGTTTCTTGCGCGCCGAGACGGAGATACGCACAAGAATGCGCGTTTGCGAATGATACCAAATCCGGTTAAACCCTGATCATTAAACACCTCAAACACTCTGCTCTTTTTATCATAAAAGAAAGATCAGGACTCCTGAGAAAAAGCTCAACTGTCTATGTCAAAATCGTTCGTTTGATGAGAAATGGCCTACCAATGCGAAACACCAGATTGCATGGAGCCTCAGAGCGGCCTTCCTGATGCGCCGTCAAGCTCAAGAGTTGGCTTGCATCAGGCTATGGATTACCCATGATCGTAGGTGTCCCAGCCGCCTGAGCACTCTTATCGTAAGCTTCCGTCCCGAAAATTTCGTCGGCCATCAGATGAATCCGTCAACAGGCGTACCCAGCAGCCATAGCCGACGAAAGCCAGGAGAAGCCCCGTCACCACTGGGATCGCCGTCGGCGCAAAGCCATAGAAGAATGGTATGAAGATCATCGCGCCAATCATTTCAATGAGCAGTCCAATGGCGGCTAGTGGTGTCAGAATGGGGAGGATGCGCAGGGACATAGGCAAGATTAGGCCAAGTCCCCCGAGCATCTCAGTGATGCCGGTGAAGGAGACCAACGGCTTTGGCAGTGGGGCGAGGAGCCATGCTAGCAGTGCTGCCCCTGGCAAAGAGTCCGGCGGGACCAGTTTGAGGAGGCCGCCGTACAGAAAGAAGAGGGCAAGCACTCCCTGCATCACCCGCAGGGTGGAGATCATGGCTGGCTTTTCCCACAGCGCGGAACTGCCCTTCCCGCTCGTCTGTTGATAGCTCGATGCATGTTTCATGGCTCTTTTCCTTTCCACTATATGGTGCAAAAATGGTACAATTATTTGGCTTATAACAGGGAGTCACCTGTCCTCATCCAGTATGTCTCCATTCGCCTTTAGCAGCCAAAGACAACCGAAGCAAGGAAATCTGATTGCGTCAGAGAATTGTGCCATGCAGCAGAATTTGCCATCATTTCTTTGCCAAATGGATGGTTGTCTAGCGAAGTGGCGTCTCATCCTGGCAAAGCCCATTTCATCGTGCGTGATGGAATCCGGTCCATTCCTACGAGAAGCGGCCAAAAATACTTCTGAGCCTGGCCTCAGCCAACCGACCTGGCATTATATGGCTCAGGTTGCTCGCTCCTCTGGCAGGCTGTCTCCGGGGAAACCTCGACACGGATGAATTTCATAGACAAAAATGCCAGCATTGACACCAGGATGCTCGTCCATGATGGTTTTGACTTCTTCGACAGAAGCGTTAAAGATACCGATACCTTCTAGTTCACTGCCATCGCTCACCGGGCACACAATTGAGAGGAGCCCTTGAACACGCAGAGCATGAATTTCGCGTGCGTGTTCCCAGAGGATTTTTTCGGCACCATCCTGGTGGCGAGCTTCCCCAGCCTTGAGAATCATCAGGCTATAAGGCTTGGCGCGAGCGTGCATCTGCACTATATATTCATCGGTAATGATGGGTGTGGAATGATCTTCCAACATAGCTGTTTCCTCCTTCTGGTTAGGTCTCTTCATATCACCTGTTACTTGCGTTCATAGGCAAGTTGACGCATGCCCCATACGATCTCGCCTTCACCAATGGCATCGTTCGCCAGTGCGTGTAAATCCTGTTCTATTTGATCGATACTACCCCCATACTGTTGCTGGATGAAAGGATGGTGCTTCCACGATGGAAGATTCATAGAAAACATGGTTGCTGCCTGCGCTGTGGAAACAGGCACATGATAGACGTGACTCAGGCGGCGTTCGAGTCCATCATTTACCTGGTGTTGCTGAAGCCTCGGACCGATGTAGAGTTCGTTTGCTTGCTGTCTGAGCAGGGCAGCCTGGATCTCCAGATAGTGGCGCAAGAGCGGGTGTTCTGTCCGAATCCACTCGACTTCTTCCACCAGTAATAATCCCTGTGGCCGCAGTTGCGTCCCCCAGCGCTCAAGCACAGATAGCGGCTCCTGGAGGTGGGTCAGGAGCAGACGGCAGAAGATGAGATCGCATGGTCCAGTGGGAAAGGGAGTCTGGGTCACGTCATGATGAACAAACGAGAGATGCGCAGGTGCAATCATCCTTGCCAGGGAAAGAAAGTGCTCGGAACTATCGAGCCCAATGGCCTGGCTACACTGCGTGACCTCTGCCAGAAGGCGCGTGGTATGCCCCGGTCCACATCCCAGATCGATAACCATCTCTGGTGCTGTGTCAACCACGGTTTGCAGGAAGGGACGGCTTGAGAAGGCAAACACATCGGCAAGGAGACGTAATCTGTGGGCCGCTTTCTCTGTATCTTTAAAAAGGTAGGACATGAAATTCCTCCTTGAGGAACAGAAACATGTGGTATCTCCTTTGAATATTTGGACTGACTCCAACTGGGATTGTGGGATTCGCCAACGTGCTCAGAATTGATGGAGATCTCTCATAAGCCTGCAGAGATGCTTCGTAAGCCAACTGATGCTCTTAAATATTGCTTGTATCCCATCCGTTCAGTTCTAAAAGGTGGCCCTGTGCTCGATCATGGCTGGAAAAAGGACCATACGACGAAAGAGTCCTCCTTGTCTCAGAGTCTGGTAAAAATTGAGGCTCCTAGAGCAGAATCAACCAGCATATGGCAGGCGCTGCCTGGGTCGAGTGGTCAATTGGGCGTCAGCTCGATATGCACGGTCCGATAGCCTCTCAGCCGGTGGACAAGCGGAATAAGGAAACCATGCAGCACAGGATACTTGCGGGCAAGGGCGTGAGCAGCATGGAGCGCCTCACTCCCATCCAGCACCCGAGCGTGGGCATGGCTCGCAGGACCGGTGGGCTGACCGCGCCAGGTCGCCGGGGCGATCTCGACCACGGGGTTGTTGCGGATGCGCCTGAACTTCCATGTTTTGTCCCACGTACGGACGAAGGCGTGCTCCCCGTTGACGACGATATGCACCGGCGTACCCACCGAGGTGCCGTTGCGGCGATAGCTCGTGAGCAGGATTGTCTTCGGACGAACGAAGCGTTCGAGAGCCTGTGTTGGGTTCGTCATTGCAAGACCTCCCTCTCGCCCGATGGGCTCTTTCCTGATGGAGCACTTTGCGCTTGATACTGATTAAAGTAGGCATGCCAGAGATGCAGGTGCGGTTCAAAAACCCGCTCCAACACCGCGGGATCGTGTACGACGATCTCCCGCGCCTGCGCTTCGCTCGCGACATCGAGAATGCCCAGACCACCCTGATTGTCCAGAAAAGGACCGCCCAAAAGCAGCTTCCTGGCCATAAAAAACTGTTTCATATACCTGCCATGTTCACGATAAAAGGGTTGCTCAGACACCGTCTTCCCAGTCTGCCAGGCCGGGCCATGAGTATAGATCACGACAAACATTGCTGACTCTCCTTTGCAAACCACTGTTGGACAAGCTGATATAAAGCGCCCAGATCCTCGCCCTCAATGGGGGGAATGATATGCTGGCTGCCCACGTAGAGACTGTAGAGGACTCTGGCAAGAGACTTTGCGTACAGATGATCGGCCCTGGTGGCAAAGACCACCGCTTCCAGATACGCCAACCGCTGCTGATCGATGCGCTGTTGGTGAACGCGCACCTGTTCATCTTGTAAGGCCCAGGCGCGCAGAGCCACATCGAGCCGAGGAGGATGTAAGCTCGCTCGTATCACCCGTGCCAGCTTTTCTGGTGGTGAATCCTCCTGTTCTGCCCATTGGATAATACGAAGTGTTCCCTCTTCTTCCCAAAACTCCAGCAACCGCTGCTTAAAGTCCTGGGAATTGGCGAAGTGGTGGTAAAAGGACCCTTTGGTCACCCCAAGTCGACTGGTCAAGGACTCAATGGTGAGCGCTTCGGCTCCTGCCTCTTCAAGCAGGGCGAGTCCTTCCTCGAGCCATCTGCGTCTGCTGAGTTGCGCCATGACCGATTCCTCCCTTTGCTCAACACGTTTCTCTTCCTCATACCATACCATATGGTATGGTATGTTTGCAAGGGATGAACGCTCTTTCCCTCCCTGCTTCGTTGGTCTCCATGGATTCTCCGTCGCTTGCTTACAGCTTTCTTCCCTGGATCAGTTTGTTGTACCATCCATGGGGGATGGAGGATCACCGATAATGTCTTTGGACTGGACCCGAGAAACCACTCCAGTAGAGAGATCACTCAAGGAGACCCTGAGCACACAAAAGCTCAAACTCGTCAGGGGGCCGATATCCCAGGCTGGAATGAAGCTGCCGCTGGTTGTAGACCACCTGCAAGAAGTCCCCGATATTGTCTGAGGCTTCTTCCAGGGTTTGGTAATCATTCACGTAGACTTCCTCAGTTTTAAGGGTCTTCATGAAGCTCTCGGCCTGAGCATTCTGATACGGATTCCCCGTGGCAGCCATGCTCACGCAGGCTCCGACCTCGAAGAGACGATGCACATAGGCTGTGTTGGCATACTGCACCCCCTGGTCGCAATGATGGATCAGTCCGGGGCGCACCTCGCGAGATTGGAGAGCCATCTCTAAGGGAAACCACAAAAATAACTTGACCTTAGAAAAGAGATATGGCATATTCTGTGGAGATTCAACTTGAGAGCGAAGAGATGGTTCAAAGGAGCAAGGATAGTAGGTGTGGACACCTGACTTTTAACACAAGAATTGCGTATGCCGTCAACTGAAACCATTGGAGCTTTTGTGAAACATCTTTGCCATAGGCGCGAGAAGATATGCTGGAAAGGAAGGCAGGATGGGTGTATTAACAGACTTTTTTATCGCAACCCCTGAAGACGTGAATGATTTGCGTCGAGGGCAACTCCTACGAGACCTGTTTCCTACGCTCGAAATGAACAATGTGGATTCATTCAAGGTTGAGATACTAGCCCAGCTTGTTGTTGGAAACTCCCAGGAACTCAAGCTGAAAGAGATACGACCTCATTTTCTTGTGTTAGTGAAAGGAGCATTAGAAGAAGAGTTCCGTTTTCCTGATGAGTTCAATGAGGGAGATCTTATGGACTTCGATTTATGGATTGAACGCTTCGATCCGGTTTTCGTAGAAGGTTTAGCCACCTTTCCCGCTGAACAAGTGCTCCCTGTGGCAACGCAGTGGGCAAGACAATGGGCAGCGTTTGATGGGCGACCAGTGGGCAAGGATGACACAGAGAGCCTTTCAGCGTTGATACAGCAGCTTTGTCAATTAGCCACGAGTGCACGTGCTGAGGGGAAACAACTGTATCTCCAGACCTGTCTGTGACCACATGATGCACGTTGATCGAAAAACGAGATGAGCTTGCCCCGTTTTCGTAGAGTCTCTAGAGGTTTGAGGTGAGGAGAGTGAAAAATGTTTTGACGCAACGTGACGTTAACGTTTTTATTATAGTATAAAAATTGTACTACGTCAAACGTTACGTTATGTTTTTTAATTCCCCGTCCGCTCATAATTCAGTGGACTTACGTATCCGAGTGTAGAATGCCGACGAACACGATTATAATAGACTTCCATGTAGGTAAAGAGTGCTAATCGCGCTTCATCATGTGATGAATAAATGCGTTCCCCTACACATTCATCTTTTAAGGTTCCAAAGAAACTCTCCATCGCGGCATTGTCCCAACAATTTCCTTTACGTGACATACTTGACTGTATTCCAGCTTGTTCTAAACACGCCTGATACGCTCTTGAAGTGTACTGACTTCCTCTATCACTGTGATGCAGCAACCCCGCTTTAGGGCGACGGCGGGCAAGGGCAAGGTTAGCGTGCCTGTTCTATTAATCTCTCATCGCAATTGCTCGACATCGACCATCCCACAACCATTCGTGAATACAGATCTAAAATGACCGCGAGATACAGGGCTTGTGAATTATTGCTGAGAGCAGGAGACTCCAAGATCTGCTACGATAGACATTCCAAACCGATCTATCGAGAAGAAGGAGCCTCCGATGTCTTATTCTACTGCATTGTCACTGACCTTGCCTTCACTGACGAGTGATGCTCGCCACCAGTTATTGGAAAAGCAACCATTGCTGAGTTTGTACGAAGTGTTTGCCACCATCCCAGATCCCCGTTCCAAGCATGGATTGCGCTATGAATTGGCGTACGTGCTGACCTGCCTGGTAGCGGGCTTCCTCTGCAATTGTGACTCGACCCTGGCAGTTGCAGAGTGGTGTCGTGATCAACGTCTTCTGCTCATCCGACTCTTCGGACCACGTCGCTTCCTGTGCCCCAGTGATTCACTCTACCGCAAACTCCTCCCGCGCCTGGATGCCGAACAGATCGAGTGCGCCCTGGCGGACTGGATACGTCGGACTCTGCAAGCCACCCTCGATGATCCCATTGCCTTAGATGGCAAGACGGTTCGTGGGGGAAGATCGGACAAACATTCTGCTCCCCATCTGCTCTCCTTTCGCACACATCACAGCCAGGAAACACTGCTGCAAGTTGCCGTTTCCGAGAAGACGAATGAAATCCCAGTCGCACAGGCCCTCTTGCCCTGCTTGCCTGTCGATGGACGCGTCTTCACCGCAGACGCTTTGCACACGCAGAAGGATTTCATGAGGTGCGTGGATGCCTTGGGTGGCAAAACCGTTCTCACCGTCAAAAACAATCAGCCGACCCTCTACGCAGATCTCACCGCCTATTTCGCCGATCCACATGCTTCTTTTGCGCAAGACTCCACGCTTGATCAGCATCGAGGACGGATTGAAAAGCGTTCTATCCGTGTGAGCACCGAAATGAATTCCTACCTGGCTGACTGGCCACTCATCGAGCAAGTGGCCGAACTGACACGAACCGTCACGGTTCGCAAAACGGGAAAAACCAGCCACGAAGTGGTCTATCTCATCACGCCTTTGACTGCTCTTGAGGCCAGCCCCCAGCGCTTACTTGCATTAGTACGGGGACACTGGAGTATCGAGAACTCCTCCCATTATGTCCGCGATATGACCTTTGGTGAGGATCGTTCTCGCTTGCGCTCTGGGCAGGCACCTCAGATCCTGGCAACGTTCCGCAATTTGGCGATCACCCTTATTCATCGTCAAGGGTCTTCTCAGATTGCTGCGACCAGACGCCACTTTGCTTCTCATCCTCATCTTGCTTTTCGCTTCTTGCTTCCCAGGAGCGTCGCTCAGCAATAATTCACAAGCCCTGCCGCGAGATAGAGCCATCCTTGTCGAGTTGGGATATACGTGATATCCTTCACCCATTTTTTGTTTGGCGCTTCAGCACGAAATTCCCGATTTAAAAGGTTGGGAGCGACTGGATGAGCCATATCTCTTTTTGTGGTCACTACTCGACGCCGTTTACGTCTGGCAGAAAGGTTCTTCTGCCGCATGAGCCTGGCGATCCGTTTGCGTGAGCAGGTGATCCCTTCGTCACGCAGCTCTCTCAAAATGCGTGGGCTTCCATATCGTCCTTGATGAGTTACAAACACCTGCCGTATCTTCTGCGTTAAATGAGCATCTTCTCGTTCGCGCAGGCAGGCTGAACGTTTGCGCCAGGCATAAAAGCCGCTTTCCGAGATTCCGAGCACATCGCACATGATAACAATGGAGAATTCATGCTTGTGCTGTTCAATAAATTGATGTTTCATTTGGATTCCCGTGAGAAGATGCTCACTGCTTTTTTTAGTATGTCACGCTCCTGCTGGAGTCTTTCGACTTCGCGTTTCAAGCGACGATTTTCTTCCTCAAGCGTGGTTTGATGCCCTTTGCCTGGAAATGCTTCTTTCCCATGTTCTGCTAATTCCTTGCGCCACCCATGAATCGCGCTGTCGGAGATACCCAGCTCGCGCGCTATTTGTGCAATCGGCTTGCCTGATGTTTGCGCCAGCCGCACGGCTTCCTCTTTGAATTCTTTTGTGTAGACCTTTTGGCTCTTTCCCATTGATAAGCCCCTTTCTGATCTGCTTCGAGTATATCTCAGCTTTAGGGACTCTTTCAAATCGGGGCAATCTCAAGTCACTATTGCATGCTCTTCTCGGTCTTTCCTACTGGTTAGCAGCGCCTGACCAATACGAGCATCGGTCTCGACGGTTTGACCGCGCAGCGCAGAACCGGCCAGTGACATCGTCCGTATCTTTCCTGCCTGTGCTGCTACGAGCTGTTCTGGTGTTGCGCCTACAAACGCCGTCTCCTGGAATTGCATTGCGAAAATATAGGAAAGTGGTGCTTGCTGGTGAAGGCGATAGACCAGAGAGGGAATATCAAAAGAGGACTGCGAGCGTGCATTGACTCTCATACTGCGTGCCAACACCACTTTCGACATGGTGCCTTGTCGAATTGCCCGTACTGCGTCGCTTACCAGTTGTTTCCAGGGCTCTTCCTGAGAGGTATCAACGTCCCTCGAGACCATGCCAGAGCGAAACAGAGCGTCTTGAGCCAAGGATGCACTTATCTGAAAAATGCGGTCAAGCACCAAGTGAATGGCGCTCTCGCAAGTGAGAACAGTATCTTCGGGGGTAATGGAATGATTGATTGTCAGGGAACAGCCGCCTTGTGTTGAACGAAATACTACCTGGGGCAAAATCAAAGCACCATCAGGAAAATGGCGCCAGGCAGAGGATGTATGGCGCGCTTGCGGATCAAAGCGAAATCCCCCCAAGAAGGTAGGTAAGACGTCCGTTACCTGTTCATCTCCAAGAGCCACTACCTGCTCGCGGGCTGCCTCCCATTTTTGCTTCAAGATCCTATGCACATCGGCACCTTGCGCTTCCAGAACGAGGGAAGTACCTGCTCCTATGAGGCACTCCTGCCCATGCAACCAGAAGAAACGATGCGAGAGCTCAAGGTGCTGTAACACCGCGAAGAGATGAAATGGTGCAAACTGGTCAAGAGGAAAAGATAGGCTCGCAATAATGGGATGTTGGTGACGTTGCGCCCAGGCAATGGCACGAGCAAGCAGTGACTGAAGCTTTGCTTCTACCTCACTCTGGCGTATACCTATCGGGGCAGAACAAGAATGCTGAAAAGAAAGTGGCATGGTAGGCTCCCTCCTTACGAATCTTGGACTGATTGAATAGAAAAGTGGTTGCGACAAAAGACATTTAGTGGATCATATCGTTGTTTACGCGCCACCAACCCTGCGTATTTTCAGGGCCACAGGATGCAGGCGCGCATACTGGCGAGAATGTGGTTGATAATTGCTGCTGAGCTATTGGCCTGAGTCTGAGCAGGGCGCCAGTGCAGTTGCTGTTCTGTCAGCCCATCCACGGTGTAGTGCATGTGCTCAAGCAGCCAGCAAAGTTCTCATTCATGCAAGGCAATCCCCTGATTCATCTGTAACTTCCTTTTACGGTAATATCAAATCAAGCCCATTCGACAAAGGGCCAGAGCAAGCATACACTTGCTCTCGTGAACTGTTGAACAGACCAGGGAAAGGCTACATCTTCCACCCGGCTTGACTGATTGAGAAAGCTCGCGCTTCCCTGGTTGAGTTCCTGAGGGTATTGTCAACTTAAAAAAATTTGTTAATGAGTTTTCACCACATCGATGCCACATTCTCCAAGATTCTCTAGAAAACACGGTCAGAAAAAGGGCGCCATCCCCACTTTGGGGTCTGTTTCTTTTGTTTAATCTCTACAATTTTGCTTAAGTTGACAATACCTTCAGGTAAAAGCTGCTCATATTTGTAAATTTTGGAACTCTGTGGGTCTTCCGCTCCTTTGGTGAAGGATGAGCTTATTGAACAAAAACCTGGGCTCTTTGAGCAGAGAACCAGAACCTCGCTCTTGTCCTAGTGAAGAGCTTTCACCAAACCCGCGGAAGACCCACTCTGTGGGCGAAATCTTGCTAATTCCATGGGCGGCAAAACGTGCATTGGTGTGGAGGAGAAATTTTGAGCGTTGCTGTGAGTTCTCTCTTTCGGCTCTGCTGGCTGCTTTGCATTGGCTGCTTGCTCGCCCATTTAATTATCAAATTTACAATATTCCATTCCTTTGAAAATCGAGAGGCGACTCATATGTGTGATGCTAGCACCTTTTGCACGACCTGGACGGCTTTCCCCACACCATCTTCTGCTCGAATATGCCTCCCCAGTTCCGCTGCTCTGGTGCGCATAGCCTGGTCAGAGATGGTGGTCATGATCGCCTGAGCCAGCTTCTCGGCAGTAAGAGAATTGCGCGGGATAGGTTGTGGGCTAACCCCTAAAAGGCGTACACGTTCTGTCCAGAAGGGCTGATCGGCGAGAAAGGGCAACAAAATGCTTGGAACACCCGCACGCAACCCGGCCGCAGTGGTGCCTGCGCCTGCATGATGGATAACGGCCGCCATACGCGGGAAGAGCCAATCATGGGGCGCTTCATCGAGCTTGAAGATGGTATCAGGTAGATCAGCATTGCTGAGACCTCCCCAGCCGGTGGCGATGATGCCACGTTGCTTCGAGCGTTCCAGAGCCTTCACAATCAGATAGGTGGTCTCTTCTGCCTTACGATTCACCATACTTCCAAAACCAATATAGACAGGAGGCTCCCCGGCTGCCAGAAAATCAAGCAGAGAAGCAGGCGGTTGCCAGTTCTGGGGCGCATCCAGGAACCAGTAGCCGGCAACCTGTACCCAGTCCGGCCAGTCAGCGGGCCTGGGTACGACGAGAGAACTATAGCCCGGCATTATGGGCTGGCGATGTCTGTACAGCCAGGAGATAGATCCGCTCGCGGGAAGCGGTTTCAGTCCAAGGTCACGGCGTATGGGCTGCATCACCGAGCGCATCATCTGCCATATGCTTACATTGACGAATGTATGCGTCAGTCGATTCCCAATACCACCCAATGAACGAGAAAAGCTCATTGGATAAGGAAACGCTCTCGTTGGAAGTACTGGCTGAAGTGGTGCAAAGATAGCGGGAATATCCAGTGCTTCTGCCGCATAAGAGCCCGCAAAGCAAAGCGGTGAATACAGCAGCAAATGTGCGCCAGTCAGTGTATGTTGTGCATCTTTCGCGAGCGCAACCTGGTTACTCTTACTTACCTCAGCCAGGCTACGTGTAAAGCGCAGTGCGTTCTCCTCTGACCCAGGCGAGGACTGAGTACTCACCTTTTCGACCATCTCACGTGGATTACCCGTCAATGGCGCAAATTCGAGACCGTACTGCATGACCATTGGTTTGAAGATGTCGTGCGTAAGCACGCAAACGTGATAGCCAGCCCGGTGTAAGCCCAGACCCAGCGCTATATAAGGCTGCACATCACCACGCGTTCCCGATGTCATTATCACAATACGCATTTTTCACTATTTTCTTTCTTAGAACTTATCCGAAAACTGAGAGACGTTCACAATGATGGAAACACATGAGAGCACAGGCCAAACGCAGGAAGGCATCATAGGTGCGGTCCAGCTTTTCCCAACGAATGATGATTCGACGCCAGCGATTGAGCCAGGAGAAAAGGCGCTCGACCACCCAGCGCCTGGGGACTTTGGTCGTTTCCAGAGCGTTGGCAGGCTCCTGGGTCTCTCCTTGTTGCGAAAGCGCTTGCCAATACCACGCATGGTTATGGCGATTAAGGCGAATATGCGGCTCATACCCCTCCTCATAGAGCAGGCTGTAGATGACATCATAGTCATAGCCAGCATCCAGGCACAGATGCTGGGGATGCTCAATGGTGGGTTCAGGGCGTGCAATCGCGTGATGCTCCAACGTCGCAGCGACCAGTTTCATATCATGGCGATTGGCCCCATCAATGACCAATGCCAAGGGCAGACCTCGGCGATCACAGAGAATGCTCCGCGCGGGTTCCCTGCTTGCCGCGATCGGTGGGAGCGGGTCCGACAGCGGCTTGGGCAAAAGGGGCTTTGCTCGTCGAGCTATCCAGGCTCTGCCAGTCCCAGCCAATGCCTTGCAACTCGTCGTAGAGGTGCAGACCTGCTTTCCACAGGCGAGCGAAGACGCGCTTCCGCTTCCCATTGACGGAACCGGTCATAGACGGTAGAACTGGCACCCATTTCACGGGGCAAGGCATTCCATTGAATGCCCGTTCGCAGAATATAGACGATGGCTTCAAACATCGCTCGATCATCGGCGGCTGGTCGTCCTCCCTTGGGGTGAGGAAGGCGAACAGGAATCAGAGGACAGACGTGTTCCCACAATTCATCGCTGACTTTCCATGGATGGGTTCGAGCCATATGCTTGTTTCACCTCGCTTGGTTTTCTTTTCATTGTACCAACCACAGTTTTCGGATAAGCTCTTATTCAAGATTGATCAGAAAATATTACCCAGTTCATATTTCCGAAGTCGAATCAGGAGGAAGCATGCCCTTGATCTGCAATTCGAATACCGCTCGCAATTGATCAACCGACGCCGTATTCAAGAGAAAAAAACCTCCCAGCCACGTAGTCAGGGTAGCAAAATACATGGCAAAAAAACTTGAGGCAGCCTGGCGTGAATCAACATCCGGGCGAATCTCACCGCGCTCCTGTGCATGTCGCACGAACTGCGCAAGTTGTTTGATGAAATGCTCCGTCTGTAAATGAAACGACTGCCGCCCCTTATGCTCACCAGAATAAAACAGGAGCTCCTTCAAGAAAAAACGAGCGTTTTCTGGATGTTGTGCATAAAATTGAAAAAATGGCGTGAAGATATACATCAGAGCATCTAATAACGGTAAGTCTTTGGGAAGGGAAGCAAACACGCTGGTTGTGATCTCGCTGATCGCCTCGCCATAAGTGAAAAGCAACAGTTCGGCTTTATCCCTCGCATACAAAAACAATGTGCCAGTAGCGATCTGTGCAGTCTCAGCAATTTCACGCGTGGTTGTTGCTTCGTACCCTTTCAACTCAAACAATTGTTTTGCCACTTGTAAAATCCGCTCAAAATTTCGTTGCTTATTTTGTTCGCGTAAATTCTGTCCTGCCATATCTATGGTTGTCCCATTCTCTTTCCTACAAAAAAAATGACCGCACTCATATAATGACTATGCTCATATTTTAATATGAGGAGACGAAAAAATCAAGGTGTATACTTCCGAGCGGCATTTATGGGGCTGAAATTGGACCACTGTTTTGTCGTTGTGCGCGTACATGCGCGTATGCATGACCAGCAGTACATTCTGAAGTGAGCAGGTCGGGAGCTACTTCGGGCTCCAGACATCTTCTCATACGCACCAACTTAAGGGTCAATAGACCAGTTTAACCCGTTTTGAGCAACTGGGCGGAATTGGGATGCTCTTTGCATGTGTTCATCTGCGTTCCAGAAGAAAGAGATTCAGGTCGTTGAAGATCGGATTACTGCCCTTATTGGAAAGCGGGGGCAGCTTGAGCGGGTTGTGTTTGCCACGCAGGGAGAGAGAGCGCGTCGCGGCGGTTTTGTCGCCTCCCAGTTGCTTCAGGCTTCGCCTTTTGGCGAAGAACTCGGTTGCCAGATGAATGCCATGGGAGGAATCGTCACGGACCCCTTTGGGAGAACGACGGTTCCAGGGGTGTATGCCGCTGGTGATGCCTTGATGGCTGTCCTGCATCAACTCATCATCGCAGCTGCCGGGGGAAGTTGGGCCGCTGCAGGCGTGAATACAGATTTAACCGAACGCGAATTTCTGTAACGGAGGAGAGGTGCCGCATCACGGGAAAGCAAGGACAGGAAGGGAAAAGCCAGGTGAGCGGGCTCCGTTGCACATGATGACAGCGCGCGCTCCGCTCACTCCTGATTCATGATGGCCCTTTCTCTGTCGATGTGAACACGGTGAGGCTGCCCGAAGGCAAGACACGTACGGATTTTCTTAGGGGTGCCAGGTTTCCTGATGTCTTCATTAAGCTAGACTTTATCCATATTAGGCTGCAAAAGCGAGCGTCTGGATGAAGCGCTCGAGAAGAGCCCGAGGGATTTAGATGATGTCGGGTTGGGCAGGCGACAGGTAAGAAAGTGTCACTGGCCATAAATGCTGACGAACGAAGGCCAGCGTATCGGAAAACGTGGGAAGCGATTTTGTATACCAAGCTGGTCGGACCAGCCAGCCAGAGCGTCTACAGTTTCGCCGAGGGACAGACGGGCACCAACTTCAACGACTGGCTGACCTTGCAGAACCCGAACAGCACCCCGGTGGTGGCAGCGATCACGATCTTCGCGGATAACACCATTATCCAGAAAGAGCTGACTCTGCCGGCCCACAGCCGGACGAGTGTGCTGATCAACAGCATCGTCAATCCGATTGTCGCAGTCTATCCCAGCTCAGCAGGCTACACAGTCTCGATGGATGTGCAGTCCTTCGGTGGGCCGATTGTAGCCGAACGGCCCCTCTACTTCACCTTCAAGGGCGGGACTGGCGCCAGCGATATCATCGGTTATACGGGTCACTAGCCGTGGAATGAGTTTCATTGCACGAGGAGCGGCCGGCCTGGCCGCTCCTCTTTTTGTGGGAGCGCAGTCCCGCCCTTCGCGGTCTGGCTACCCTCTCATGGAGAGCAATCAACCGCTTTGGGAAGTCAGCAAGAAGAACTGCCGCAGGAACAGAACCTCATGATGAAACACTCTGATTATAGAGTTTCACAAATAAATCTGGATTATGCTCATCGCCTGTTAAGCGCTCTTGGCTGTAAATCCCAATATTAAACTGGTCATTTCCCAACTATTCTTCTGGTGAAGGTGGTTGCTGTGCAGATAAAGATCGTGAGATCCACCAGGATAAATATACAAATCTCGCCAGTTTAATGTTGGGATTTACATATTTTAAATGATGCGCCATTTTATCTGGGCTCTTGGACACATTCAGTGTGCCTGCTTGCTGCAATATGAAGTATTTAGATGACATATGCGAACCGGAGCATCTAGTATGTGTTCGTTGGCTTGTGCGAAGGTGAGTACGCACCAGGCTCTCTTGCTGCTGGGACCGCAAAGATGGTGGTAGCGAAAG
Organism: Ktedonobacter racemifer DSM 44963; assembly: GCF_000178855.1. Classification (GTDB taxonomy): domain Bacteria; phylum Chloroflexota; class Ktedonobacteria; order Ktedonobacterales; family Ktedonobacteraceae; genus Ktedonobacter; species Ktedonobacter racemifer. The sequence goes on from NZ_ADVG01000003.1 coordinate 2,624,679, forward strand.
AGCCGGCGGTACTCTCACGGGCTATCAGATCAAGCAAGCTATGATCTGTCTGTGGGAAGCAAACCGAAGATCAGAGTATTGCGCAGCGAGCCATCACTGGCACAGAAGTCGTTGCGCCGGCAGCCCTCTCGCTTAAAGCCCAGACGGCGAGCAACGGCAGCGCTACGCTCATTGCGTTCATCGCACTGAATCTCCAAGCGCTCTGCACCTAACTCACTGAAAGCGTAATCGACCAGCAGGCTTACAGCCTCGGACATATAGCCGTGCCCTTCAGCGGAAGCACGCAACCAGTAGCCGATCCCAAAATAGCCGATCTGCCAGTTGCTGGGAATGAGCCCAGCACTCCCGAGGAAGTGCCCGCTGGATTGCTCCCAGATACCCAGACTCAGGTTTTCGCGCAACAGCCAAGCAGCCTGCTGGCGAATCACCCAATCACTGGCCTCCTCAAACGTCTCGTCGGCGAACGGCAGCCAAGGGCGCAGGTGTTCGCGCGATTCCTCGACTGCTTCGTAGAGTGCCCGTGCGTCACTGGCGCGATAGGAGCGCATCATGACGCGCTCACCTTCCAGTTGGTTACATAACAGTATCAGGGTACGATAGTGAGTGGCTTTCATATGTCCTCCTTCGGTCATCGTGTTTTGGGAGCCGCTTCCTTGTTTCTCGCGATGAACAGGGCCCCTCTCTGTCAACAGAGTCACGGTCAGGTTTGGGAGATTGAGCTCGTTGCATGTGAGATGTTTGAGCGGGATGGAGTAGCACACGGCGTTGAAGCAATGGAAACCCTGCTTGTCCATACGAACTGCGTTTGATCGCTTTCACTTTATTCACGAACCCTTCAACTAGGCCATTGCTCCAGCACTGGGTACATCCATTGACCACAGCCTCCGCATCATCGGCCAGCCCATCAACAAACTCAATCAGTTCTGCGATCCCACTGGCCCGCACAGCGGATTGCCATTGCTCCAAACGAAGCTTCCCTTCACGCTGGCGCACCAGCTGCCCAAAATCCTGCGCCAGTGCGATGGCCAGAGTGGCCGTGGAGTCGCTCTGGATGAGTTGCGCAAGATAGGCCGTTTGCTCTTTCGTGCGGTTTTGCGCAGGCCGAACGATCATCAGAGCAGTGCCTCGAGCGGAAGGGGCTTTCCCCAAGGTGATAACGTGTTTTGTGACCACGTGCGATCCATGAGGGCGAAACGCGTGAAGCTGCCTCTCAAGCGTTCGCCTCGAGCCAGGATATCCCTGAGCACGGATTTCCTCATACAGCTGACCTCCAGAGTGGCATCCCTGGTTCCATCGCTCCGTGAGGTAAGAAAGATACGGATCAACAACGGAATGGGAGCGAGACCGTCGGCGCGGGGGCGGCGCGTCTTGCTGTTGCAGGATACGATAGACGCTGCGACTACTGATCCCAACCAACTGCGCTATCCGCTCTTTGTGGTATCCCTCTCGAAACAGCTTCCAGACGCGCTTGTGGACAGCGACACGTTGGCGATGACGCCCGCGACGCTCCCGTTCCGCTTTTTGGGGAACCTTGGTCTTGGGAGAAGGGTGAGCTGTTCCTGCCAAGCTTCGCGCTGCCGTTTTGAGCACACGCGTTTTGTGACGAAAGAACTTCTCCAAAGCTTCTGCAAAGTTCTTCTGTAAATGAAAGCGATCAACGACTTGTTGGGCTTGAGGAGCACCACCCATCGCTGCTTCGCGGAAGAGTTTTCCACGATCGCGTGAGATGATCTCGATCTCGGGATGCATGCGTAGCCACGCTTTGCTTGTCTCTACCGAACGATCCGATAGCAACTGCACCACGCGTCGCTGTTCGAGGTCTACCAAGATGGTTGCGTAGCGGTGACCTTTCTTCCACGCCCATTCATCTATCCCAATCTTGCGGACGGAGCCTTCACTGGGCAGGGGAAGTTGCAGAACGCGACGAATGATGGTCTTGGCAGTCGTAGGCATACCAAGCCTCGATAAGATCCGTGCAGCGTCGGCGCCATTGGTCGTCACTCCGACCGATTGGAGTGCTTCATTCAACCGCTCCGTCATGCGTGCGTAACGCTGGACGAATCCGAGAAAGCGCTCAGCAAAGATACGTTGGGGACACGAAGATACTCGACACACCCATTTGCGCACGAGGAGCTTGAGCATCAGGCGCCTTCCACCAAAGGCGACATCGGCAACGGTACGCTGATAGCGGCTGTGGACACGAGAGCCAGGCGTTCCGCAACGTGGGCAAGGAGACGTTGGCGAGGTGGCATGAAGGTAGATGATCACTGTCTGCTCATGTAGTTCGATAGTATCAATGCCTAGCGTTGACGGAAAGGCAAAAACAGGGGAAAAGGATGGATCTATAGAAATGCCTCCAGATGGCTCAAAAGTATTTTACAACTGTTATTCTATCACAAAGCGTTCTTGGGTAAAGCAAGTAGGCACACCGAAAGTGTCCAAGATCCTTTATCTGGCAAAAAAAAGACATATTTCTATTGAACCAGAGCGGCAAAGTCACCTTTGCCGCTCTGGTTCAATATTTCCCATGAGGCAGTGTTACTTCGCCTTGAGAGCAGTGAGCGCGAATGTCAGCATCCGCTCGTACAGGCTAATCTCCTCCTCAACGTGGAGCGAGCCGTGACCAGAGTCGAACCAGTCGATTTCAATCCGCTTGCCCAGCGCTTGCAGGCGAGCTACATACTGCTCCATCTGCCGAGGCGGGCAACCACGATCATGACGACCCTGGATGATCAGTACAGGCGCCTTTACCTGTTCAGCATAGGTGATGGGCGAGCTGATCCGGTATTGTGCTGGTTTCTCCTCGGGTGTCCCCCCCAGCAGCCGGATGGGTAGCGATACTTTTAATGCCTCGTGGGTATCTTCGTAAAGGAGGTTCCAATCAGCAATGGCGATACCTGCCATGCCAGCAGCCCAGAGGTCAGGATATTTGCCAAGCGCAAGCAGGGTCAAATAGCCACCATACGACCAGCCGGTCAGCATCACAGCCTCCGGGCGAGCCAGTCCCTCAGTAACAAGCCAGGAGCGAGCCGCAACAATGTCTTCGACCTCCCAATGACCGGCATTGCCCACAATACACTGCTCAATGGCCTTGCCAAAGCCAGTTGATCCCCGGTAATTGACGGAGAGGACCGCGAAGCCATGATCCACCCACATCTGCAGATCGGGGGCCGGATCAACCACACGCCGCATATGTGGTCCTCCATGCAAATCAATGATGGTTGGATAGGGTCCCTCACTCTCAGGCGTAATGAGCCAGGCTTGTACCTGTTGCCCATCAGACGAGGAAAACGACACCGACTGCCAGGGATGTCCAGATGCAACCGGATCAAAGGCAACAAGAGGATGCCGTTGTGTGCCAGAAATCGCGTCCAAAGGCACAATTTCTGGACCGACTACACTCCCATCCAGTATCATCCCCCAGTGCGTATAGATCTCGCCAGTGTTGCCAAAGTAGCTACTCCAATACGTCCCATGCAACTCGCTCAAGACCTGGATACTCTGCTTAGCAAGGGTAAAGATGGCAAAGCGTTTGTGGCCCTGATCTTCTTGCCATAAAAGCAGGCGTGTGCCATCTGGTGACCAGGAGTAGGGAGACGCGCCCATTAAACCACTCAGATCGAGCGAGAGACGCTCACCGGTGCGTGGATTCCAGATGAGGTGCTGCTGCGTATCGCCATGCTGGATCGTTGCCCACAGGCGTTCATCACCCAATACTGGAGAGTAATCCCCCAATGCAACAGCGGTGCCTGGCTCCGCCTGCAACTGGTCAATGCACCTGCCCGTCGTCAGATCGATAGCCAGCAACCCCCCATAGGTAGAAGGATTGTGTGGCTTTGAGATCATGATCGCAGTCGTCCCCGCACTGGAAAGAGCCAGCAACCTTCTCCCCAACAGTCCAGGCACTGGATTATGAAAGACCCGGCGTGGCGCGCCAACTTCGTCATTGGGGCCAAGCGGCACAACATAGAGATCTACCCCTTCTGGTTCGCCAACCAGGAAGCCCAGCACAGTCCCAGTTGGACTGAGATAGGGGTCGGCGAAGTAGGGAGGAAGTTCAGGCGTAAGCTCCTGTGGCTTGCCTCCTGTAAAAGGCACACGTACAAAACGCCCCATTTCATCACCATCCTCATCCTGTAAGTAGTAGATGAAGCGGCCATCACCGGAGAGGCGTCCAATGAACACCCCCTTTGGAGCATAGCTGACTTGCCTGAGCTCACCCGTTGATACATCCCAAGAGTGGAGCTGATAGCTCCCTGAAAGGTTGCTCGCGATGAGACCCCGGTCGGGTGCATGCGCCGCGACCTGGGACCAGGATAGTGTGGGAGCGCGAAAACGCTGTTTCCATCGATTCACAGGCTCGATGGACAGGGATTGTGACATGAAGACATTCTCCTCTTGAAAGATAAGAAGTGTGTGAGGCATCCATCGTGTCCCCGGAGCACGAGAGCTAAAGAGTAGACAAGCACCAGAGTCGCATACGAGATAAACAGCCGTGAGAATGTGCCCGGTACCACATGCACGCCTCACAACCTCTCTGTTCAAAAAAACACAAAAAGGCCATGAGCAATGCATATTCATCGCCCATGGCCCTGTTTACTATGGCATTCTCTAGCGCTTAGCTACCTCGCTCGCTGAAAAAGGGCAGAGTACGGCTATGGGCGACTGGCACCGAGAGAAGAGCGCGCCAGTCCAATGGGCATAAAACGCCTTTTTTACCATAGCCATACGTCGTACATGTTTCCTTTTACATACAGCAAAATATGTGCCGAGATAGTACATCTTCTAGCTCTATATAGAGGATATTCGAACCTCATTGAGCTTGTCAAGCCTGTGAGAACCTGCGCTGAACTGATTGTAACGAAACAAAGCTCGATTTACCAGAGTTTTCTTGCAATTGCCGTGGAGTTGGCCCGGCGGGGGTGGGTATATCAACTAACTGTGCCGAAAGTTTTTCTAGGGCTTCAATGCCCTCTTCAACGGCTTCGCGTTCATCGTCTGAGAGCGGGATTTCTTGCAACATCCGTTGTAAGTTTGCCTTGCCTTCCAAGATCTGTGCTTGACTCGACTCTTTAGGTACATAGAAGGTGCATTTTGCGCAGGCCATGCGGTGAGGGCACTGATCAAAAAAATCATAGGAGCAGTATCCATGCCCCAAATCGTAGAATCGCCATGGCTCTCCTGCTGCGGCAGCTCCGCTCTTGACCGCTTCTTGATCAAGCAGAACCTCTACCACACGAATGTTGCGTTCAAAGTATCCTGCCTGGGTGAACGATTTCGCCAGTTTGGTGAGCTTGACTTTGGCATAGTGTTGAGTCGAAGATGCGTAGCGATGTCCTAGCCATTCCTGCAACTCGAAGAGAGACATTGGCTCTTTGGCATTGAAGAGCTGCGTCGCAATCGTTGATCGCGCTCTGTGACTCGTAATGGCCCCTCGCGAGTCTTCCTGGGGCACTCCTGCTTTCTGGCACAACATGGGGATCACGGTATGATTAAGGTAGTCCATTGAGATGCGCCGTCCCTTGAACGAGAACAGATACTCCACCATTTCCCCAGATTTGTGATCTACCTCTTTCCGATGAGTAGGGCGAACCTGCTCCCAGGTATCAATGGCTTCCCCTACGATTCGATCTACTGGCTTCGTAAATGCAGACCCCGTCTTGTTGACAGGAACGTTTAACCAACATATCACCTCTTTGGGAACCACGTCATCAGTTCCTGTCACGACCAGATCTTCTTTTTGCCATCGAATACACCCAACTCTGAGACGGCAAATCTCATCTGCACGTAGCCCTGTAAACAGCCAGACGAGTGTACAGGCTCGAACCAACTCAAAGGGGTAGCACCGGAGATAGTGAGTACGTTGACTGCCAAATACAGGAAGATCCTCTTCAGTGAGGTTGAGTCCGGCCCACATGAGCTTGGCCCATATTTCATCATCAATCGCCCGTGGATTAGGTCCCAGAAGCGACTGAATCGAACGTGGCGTCGTGAATGCACGGCGAGGATCAAAGTGTCGTGGAATCCAATTCCACTCCTGGCAGTCTCGTATGAACGAAGAAACTGCTTTTAAATGTTGGACTTTCGTTTTGGCAGAAAGTGGTGTGTTTTCAGACTCGTCCTGACCATCATTTCTGTGGGTCCAATCTCCAATACCAAAGTTCATGACAGCAGCAACATACTCAGCGGCCAATTCACGGGTCCATTGTCCTGGTGACACCACCTCTGGATGATACTGAGCCAACCAACGCCCAGCTTTGATGAGGCACCAGTAGTAGCCTTTGCGGCTACTTTTAGCAAGGGTCGAAGTTTTTCGCCAACGTTCACAGTACTTAAGCCACTCCCCAGGTACGCCAGCAAGCGTATCAAGATTTCCCCCTTGTTGGCTCACAGTAATGGGTTTTTCCAGGTAGTCGAGGCTCACGAGCGCATGGGTGAATGAAACAATGTAGCTTTTGAGATGGGTAGATGTGAGTTTTGGCCGTATCTCTGTGAGTACCTCAAAGGAAAGATCCTCAAGACGAGGGCTGCGATTCATTAACAGCACCTCATACAGAAGATTATGTAGGTGGACATCTACCATTTTCTTACCAAAACCTAAGCGGATCATTTCGCCACCAACATGCTCCACAAGAAGATCAAGGATATCTCTCCCGAACACACGTACCGCCAACCAATCTTGGGTAAAATGACCAATGGCAGCAAGATCGCTCAGTCCTCCCAGAAGGTAACTTGCTGCTAGCAAATGGGATCGATATGCATCCGCCCCACCATGATGCTTCGCAAAGATGGCAGCCCTAGGATGCAAAACGCCAATCCATTCTTGCTCAGACCAAGCCCAAAAAGAGGTTTGCAGACGATGCATTTCTCGAAGAAGGATGATCACGGTACCATTTCGATTGCTTTTGCTTGCCCCCGTAATTGTCAACACCTCATCTAGAGGGTGTAATAAACGGGCAAGACAGGCTCCAAATTGGGTCTCCCATTTGGGGGAGAATCTCGGGGTTTCCGTCAATTTCCCTAGAGCCGTACGCTCATTGGGCGTAAGGAATGCAGAACGATCATAGCTAGAGAGATTGATCGGCCAATGCCATTGTTCCTGAGCTGTCTGTGCCGATTTCAGTGAGTTTTTCATTGAAGCTCCTCAGCCATCATCTTCACTCGCCAAGCATGAAGCGACTTCATGCCACGTTCGAGCTTGACTGCAAGCTCTCCTCCGCTCAAATGAATATATTGAAGGGTAGACTCAACACTTCGATGGCCAGCAAAAGTCGCAATCTCATGAATATCCCATCCACTCCGTGCCAAATCAGTGAGGCGCAGATGTCGAAATGTATGTGTACTGAGTTGGATAACACCAGAACGCTCCGCTATCCCTTTAATGACCTTTGACCAGGTCCAGATAGTAATGGGTTGTGTTCGGTTACGGTTCGAGTCTGAGAGGAAAAGGGGGCCGCGAGCTCTGCTCAGCACACGTCGTTCTTTCAAGTAATTGATGTAGAGTTGCGCCGTTGCCTCTGTATAGGGTACGACGCGGGCACGTCTATTTTTTGTCGTTTCGGCACGAATAGTAAGCAGGCGTTGTGCCGGGTCAATATCACTAGTGAGCAGTGAGCAGAGCTCTTCCCTACGAAGAGCTGCATCGTAGGCCAGTGCGAGCATAACGCGGTTTCGAACAGGCTCCTGGCGTGCCGCTTCAATAATCCCTTTCCACTGCTCCTCATCAGGAATCCAAGGGAGTTTACTCAATCGCGGGATGAGCCCTCGTTCCTGTTTCCCGTAGACAATTTTTCCAGGGGTGTAACGCCCACGACCAACGGGATTGGCATCGCGGATGCCCTCCTCTATCAGGTAGTCATACCAGAGTCGAATAGCAGTTAATCGCTGATGCAATGTTGCGTTTGCCAGCCCAACACCCGAATCAAGCGTAGTTATTTTCTCGCCTCGTGGATTTGGACGCGTCATGAGGTCATGAACGTACCAGGAAACATGTTCTTTTGTTGCTGAAATGGCGGCAACCTTAGTGCGAATACAAAGCGCAAGATATTCTTCTAGAGCACGAGCATAGGCTTCAATGGTGTTAGGCGCTAATCCTAGATTCGCTTGGATCTGGAGCCAGATGTGTGCATGGATTGTTTCAGTAATGTGTGGATACCGTTCCCAGTGGATCACTACCATCTACATTTTCACCGCTTAAAATTGAAATATCTCCTTTTTGAGCTAACTATGATATTATACTAAGTAATATATAATTTCTCACGAGGAAGCAAACCCGGACAATCTGTCCGGGTTTGACAAGGAGGGAAAGAGGATATGTCGAAGCAGGAACATCAACAACAAGAACCCAATCGCGCTCTCATTCCAAGCAATGATCTCCCGGAGGTTCGTCGCATCTGGTTTGAGAACGAGTGGTATTATGCCGTCGTTGATTTCATTAAAATTTGGACTGAATCAACAAATGCTCATGATTACTGGCGCAAGATGAAAGCGCGTGCAGATCCTGAGCTGAAAAAGGTTATTGAAACTCGGCTGAAATCATTCCCGATGAAAGCAGATGACAACAGAAGAAGACAGACAGAAACGGCTACTCGTGAGACGCTTCTTCGTCTTGTGCAAAGTGTCCCGTCAAAAAATGCTGAAAAGATACGACTTTGGCTAGCGGAAGTTGGAAATCAACGGTTGGAGGAAATTGAACAAGGCCAATCTGAGATTGAACAACTCCGAGAAACCTACCGTACAAAAGGCTATGACGAGGTTTGGATTGAGGCGCGGATTGCCGATCTACTTGCACGCAATGAAATTACTACTGAGTGGCAAGAACGAGGTGCTCAAGATATACATTATCCCGTGCTCACAAATACCTTGGTAGAACGAACATTTGGCTTCACTATTAAGTCCTACAAGACCTACAAGGGAATTGCGCAAAGCGCTAATTTACCTGATAACATGACACCAGAAGAGCTTGCTTTTAATATCCTTTCCAAAACGACTGCCAAGACCTACCATGAAACACGAGAGAGCCAAGGTATTGAAGCGCTCCGCCGAGATGTAATAGATGCTGGAGACACAACACGAGCAGCAAGAGAAGTAATTGAGCAAAAAACTGGGGTTCCTATTGTCAGTAAAAAGAATGCGAAAGATATGAGACGGCTTACATCCCAAAGAGAGAAAAAGAGTCTTCCACCGCAGTCAGAGAAAACGTTATTTGATCAATAACATTTCAATTCCACGTAACATGGTCTCTATAAGATGACAAGCGAGGAGATACGCCAACATAAAAACATCCCAGAAGGTGAAGAGATCTTGGACAACATGGGACGCGAAGAGTTGGCGGCGAACTACTTTCGTATTACACAGACAGAGGGCAAGCTAATACGAGAGCAGTTACAGGAAGAGGACCGCGCTATTGAAGCGCATCACGATGTTGGGAGTGAGGTGCGCAAAGCAATTGAGGCTATCAACGCGCCAATGCCAGAAGATTTGCCGCGGGCTGCAAGCATTCGCAAAATGGTAGAGGAGCGGCGGCGTGCATCGCGGAAACGCTTGAAGAAGGACCAAGGTGAGTCAGGGCAAGAGAAATTATTTTGATGGCAGGAAACTATGGAGTATCTCAACGAGATGAGTAATCGCCACAGTCTGGCCGGCAGCTGACCAGGCCATGACGATTGCTCTTCACTCCCACTATTCCGATTGCGCTTTCTGGTCGATCCCCCCTTCAAACTCTCCAGCGCGAAGTATACGCCTCAGTTCGACTGCGCGGCACTCGCGCGGGCGGGCGGAGCAGCGAAGCTGCGTCTGCCCGTGTCCGCGTGGAGGTCGCTTGCAGGCGTACCACCTGAGCGCAAGCGCAGCAGGTGTAGCTAGCGCGACGGGCGACAACACACAGGCTTCCGTTTTCTCGATTGGCGAAAAGAATAGGTATAGATGAGGTAACACTCAGACGAAAACCACAATATGTTGTGTGACAACTTGTTCATTAACACAATTTGTAGCCTCAAAGTAAACGCCCGGCACGAGGCAGGAGGGTGCCGGGCGTTTGCCATACACCCTATCGTGACCGCCAGGCGCAGCTGGCCACAGTCACAATTGCTAGCTGTGTTTGTTGCTTGGGACATACTAGGCCTCTGAGGTGCAGTGGAACGAAAATGCACGTTCAGGAGGAAGTGCCCGTAGCAGAAGTCGAATTTCAGTGTTGTAGAGGGCCTATAATATGGCGGATTTCTGCGAGACAAAGGCTCTTGGACACATTAAGTGTGTCTACTTGCTTGATAGAAGAACGCTTTGTGATAGAATAACAGTCATAAAATACTTTTGAGCCATCTGGAGGCATTTCTATAGATCCATCCTTTTCCCCTGTTTTTGCCTTTCCGTCAACGCTAGGCATTGATACCATCGAACTACATGAGCAGACAGTGATCGTCCATCTTCATGCCACCTCGCCAACGTCTCCTTGCCCACGTTGCGGAACGCCTGGCACTCGTGTCCACAGCCGCTATCGGCGCACCGTTGCCGATGTCGCCTTTGGTGGAATGCGCCTGATGCTCAAGCTCCTCTAGTTCAACCTCATAGATACAATACAAAGAGGGAAGAACTCTCTGCTGAGCGATATCTTTTTCAATGGGATGCCACTCCTGATGGAAAATTAGGAGCTTTTTCTCTCGAAGATGTCACAAACCTCCTGCGCTTTATCTTGCATGGTCTGGAATTTTATACCAAAGAAGGGGAACCTTTCTCGGTATCGGTGCATTTGTTGCGCCATGTTATGGCGACTGTAGCTCGTCATGAACACGGCGTACCAATAGAGGCGGTAGCGCGTGTGCTTCACCATGAATGCCGGCCAGGCATCGTGCCCGTATCAACTGCGTACTACAGTGAAGAAACAGAGGATCAAGCATGGGTAGCCTTTGCTTCGTTTCAAACGAATCTGGAAGTGCGCGCTGCCTCATTGCTGGTGGAGTGGCCGAGTACCCAGGAGATCGCTGATATGGACGAGGGGCTTCGCGAGAGTTTCGAGCGCTGGCATACGTTGCTCGAAACGGCCTTCGGCTTCTGTGGAAATATCGACCTGTGCCCACGCGGTTACAATCGCACATTGTGCATCGGCTGTCCCCATCTGGTCGTTGATCCTCGAAAACGCAAGAATGTCCTGCATTGGCTGGGCGTGTATACGAGGCTTGCCGAGGAACTGGAAGCAGCGGGAAATGAGGTTGATGCGCGCCAGTATCGCCTGCTGGTGCGCGATCTGGAGAAACATCTCAAGAATATGGAGTTCCTCCAGGCTGCCATTGATGATGGAACGCGTCGCCCCATCTTTCTTCTGCAGCCAGCCACTTCATGCGAGGGAGTCATTGTCGATGCGCAAGCGTAAACGGGCTGCTCCACCACGCACCGAGCCATACAGTGAGCAGCAGCTCGCGGGCCTGCGCGGACATGCCCAGGCCCAGAAACAGCAGACACTCAGTCGGCTCGAAGCTGCTATCACTTCGCTCGCTAAGCAGCACAAGCAAATCTCTGCCCGCACCATCCGCAAGGAATGCGGTCTGGAATATGCCTCCATTCGCCGTAATCCGGAAGCGCTGCTCCTCTATCAGCAGCACAGCACCTTCCTGAAGCAGCAGCGCAAGCAGAAGAAAGCTCCACAGCCTGATACCCTCTCTCCACGCGATCCGTTGCTGGCTTACAAAAAGACAGACCTGATGGCTCGGGTGCGCAAAGCAGAGGAACTTCTGAAAGCACAAGAACAGCAGTATGCTACACTCCTTCAGGATTACGTCCAGAAAGACATCAAAATCGCCGAGCTAGAGGCAGAACTGGCTCGGCACCGCCAGTATCTTGAGGGCCTGCGCCTCACCATTCAGCGCCAGGAACATCAGGGGCCGTGAGGCATGCCATGAGAACACAGGATCTGTGGACTGCTCTTTCGGCACAGTCCTTTCCTTATCTGCATGAACTCTCCTCGGTAGATCGAGACCGCTTCGTGCTGCTCGACGCCTACCTGCGCGATTGTCTCGAAGAATGGTGCGTCTCTGGCGGTCAGCTTTCCGCACGCTCTATCGTGCTGCTCGATGACTGTACCCTCACCATCACCAGACGCTTCCGGCTCCTGGATGGCGAAGGGCAATGGTACTTTGGGCAATTCAGGAGACTGGCCAGGCGGATCTTGCGCGGCGTCGATATGGAGCAGGCATATGAGAGGATGATGAGTTACCCCTCTTTTTTCACCTTATCCAGCCAGGCGCGCATATCTGGCTCATGCTCCTCGTGGAAATGAGCGAAGAACATGCTGCCGCTGACCTGCTCTTCTTCCAGCCCGAGGATGCGCCGCAGATCCTGGAGCTCATCCTCAGAAAAGGCATCGAGGGTATCTACCAGTTGCTGGAAGACTTCCCGCGAATCGCTGAGGATATCTGCCAAAGGACGATTGCGAGTGGCTTCGTAAATCCAGGCATTGATTTCATCGTCTTCCCGCAGTTCTGGCGGCCAAGGCGATGAAAAATCTGGTTCATGATTCAGAAGCGCCTGGAAGCGCCGAACCGACCGGCGGCGCCAGCCAGTTAAGTGAGCTACGATATCCTTGATCGACCAGCCACCGGCGACCTCTGGCTGCGTCATATGAGTTTCCCCAATCGCGTCGAGCAAGGCTTCCCAGGCCGCCTGTTCCTTGCGCAATTCAGTGAGGAGTTGCGTTTTGCTGAGAGAAATTCCCATGCTGCTTTCCTTTCATTCGGGACCGTGTGTGCCCATTTCCCCACAGATTAGCACAAAAAGCGGTAAGAAGTCGCCCTCATAGCGAGAACGGGTGCATTTCATTCTTTTGCATGGAGCTGGTGGTAAATGACCTGGAAACCTTAGCCGATTTTGCCCTGAAACATGAGCACCTGACCCGAAAGGTGAGCAACAGTGAGCCATCATTTGAGAGCATGGCTCCAGAAGCGGTTCACCGCACTCGAAGGTTGTAAATTCAAGGCTGATGTGAGCCTATTTGTTCTCCTTCTTGCGCCACTCTCACCCCCCCCCGTAACCTGACCATCGCATTGATCCCACTGCCAATGGCAAGCAAACCAACGACGAGAAAGATCGTATCAATGGGGCCAAGTGAGATGTTGAGAATGACCGCGTGAAAATGGCGTAGCGCAATACTGTTCAGCCAACCAATGAGAACCGCCGAGAGCATGGAGGTCAACGTCAGTATGAAATTGATCACCGTGGGGTCAGCGCATCCAAACCTGAAAACTGTACGCTAAGTCTGGCTTAGCGTACAGTTTTCAGGTTTGGATGCGCTGACCCCACGGAGGTTGCTTAATTCCGGCTCTCCGAGGGGATTGTCGGAGGAACGACAATCTATGAGCACTCTCTCGTTCTTATTTGGAGACGGTAAACACGATGCGCCCGCGTCCATGCCCACCCTGGCAGAGCTCATACGCTCTGCTGGCATCTTCCAGATGGAACGTCGCCCCGACCAGTAATCTGAGGGCGCCATCATCAACCATCTGTGAAAAGTTTTGCAAAAGATCGCTCGTGACCACAACGCCAAAGGACTTGACGTTTATACCATGCTCCTGAACCTTTTCCTCCGATGGCATACCGGCAATAGTTACCAGCGTTCCTCCACGCTTAACGGCTTGTACTGAACTGGCGAGAGTGGCATCACCAACGGTATCAAAGACGAGATCGACGTCATGTACGGCATCTTCAATCCGCGTGGCGGTATAATCGATGACTTCGTCGGCGCCTAGAGCGCGCACAAGTTCGACGTTGGATGTCGAGGCGGTCCCGATGACGTAGGCATCTTTCCATTTCGCTAAGCGCACCGCAAACTGGCCTACACCACCAGCAGCACCCTGAACGAGCACGCGCTGACCGGCCTGTAAGTTCCCATTATCGAAAAGACCCTGCCAGGCCGTCGATGCTCCGGTAGGGATCGTCGCCGCCTCCCCAAAGCTGGCGTTCGCAGGTGCAACTGCCAGAACGCCAGCCGGCACCACCGTATACTCGGCGAAACTCCCTCGTCGCGTCCAACCAATGACTGCCTGCCCTCTTTGGAACCCAGTCACATTCGGACCAATCTCTTCAACAACTCCTGCTACATCAAATCCTGGTGTAAAGGGTAGGGTGATCATGGGTGATTGGAATAGACCGGCACTGAGCTTCCAGTCCGCCGGATTGAGGGCCGCTGCGCGCACTCGTACCAACACTTCACCAACCTGGGGCACCGGACACTCGATTTGCCTCATCTTTATGACCTCCGGCCCACCGAACCGGGAAACGCGTAAAGCCCGCATCACCTGTACCATAATGTTCTATACTCCATCTATAATCATAAGTAAAACAGCATTTACCAATTTTTATCAATTTAACCGTCATATTATATGTAAACCGTCGATAAGCGATCGGCGGTTGGAACTGTAGATCAATCGATTTGGAAAAGTTGAAGCCCGGCAAGCGGACCACCAACCTGTTGCATGAGCCCTCCAGTATGCAAATCTCCCAGATCAATGACAGCAAAGCCGAATTCGCTGAACAGAGCACCGACCTCACGCTTGGCACTATCGCCACCTGAAAGAAAGACGACCCGTCGGCCAGGCCCCAGCCTTGGTCCAGACTCGAAGTGTTCCATATATAACGTGTTGAGTGCTTTCACGACGCGTGCTCCCGGGGCCAAGTCGGCGACAAGTTCGCTTGAGGCCCGATTGCCAGGACTCGCAAGTGAAAAATCCGACTTTGCTCTCACAATTCGGTTGGTTGCGTCGATGAGAATGCGATTCTCCCATGCAGGTAAATGGGACAATACATTGGAAACCTGAGGCCACGGAACGGCGAGTAACACGATGGGTGCTTGCGCGGCTTCTTCGATTGTGCCGGCAGTTGTGCCTGGCCCCAATTTGTCTATGAGGGCGGACAGACTTTCTGGTCCATGGCTGTTACTTAATACAACGGCATGACCTGTTTGGAGCAAGTAATGTACCAACGCTTGGGATACACGACCCGCTCCAAGAAATCCAATTTGCGTGGCTTTTTATCCTTTGCTTCTCTTCATGGATCTATCCTGTGAACAAGAAGGATGAACCTTTTCCACAACGGTATCTTCTGAGGTCGCGTATGCCTCATCGGGAGTGGTGCGTCCACGACGCATGACGTTTCAAAGGAAAGCTGCGTGTCTCACCATTCTGACAGATCAGCTTCCTTTTTTGCAACACAACCGTTTGTAAAACCCAAGCCTGGCTGCTTTCCATGCTTATGGAAAGTAGCCAGGAGAACAGAAAAACGACTCAAAGATTCTTTCAAATCAGATCATTCTTCCCAGGTAATTTTCTTGATGACCGGCTTGCCATCCTGAAACGCTGGCCCTTCAATGCCCATACTCCAGGAGACCTTCGGTGTAATCACAAGGTAGGTTCTAGGGCCCTGGAATCCCTCCTCGAGGTGAAGAATCACGGCCTCCCCATGAATCTTGATCGAGCGTGGTTCAAAGGGCTCAAGCGAGCGCACATCGTCAATCAGCAGTGACACCTTACTCTGGCCAGCGGCGATATTTTTATACTTGCGTGTGCGTTCGAGATGCATCCCGGCAATAGAGAAGCGCCCGTTCTCAAAGGCGAAGCCGACAGCATCTGCATCAGGCTGGCCATTGACCTCTACCGTTGCCAGCCTGGCAAACGGTTGTGTGCGCAGAAACGTGAGTTCTTGTTCTGAAAACATCTCTTTCCCTCTTTCTCTGAATGTTTCTCCATGAGTCTTTCTTCACCAATGTTTTTTAGCGACCTTCTACATATAGGAATTTCTTCATGTAGAATGATCTATTAATATATGAGCAGCAAGCTACCGGTATCACTCTTGGTGAAACGTCATGCGCCGCAGGCGCACTACTCCGCATGACCATCGTTTAACGTGGTCAGAAGATACCGGTGGCGAAGTCAAAAGCCCATCTTCTGCTGCTGACTGCATCCCCTTCTTAAAGGGGACGATGCAGCAGGACTGATCTGAAAGACGATGGTGTCTGCGATCGAGATCACTTAGATCTGTGCTTGCCCCCCATCGACGAACAGTTCAATCCCATTGACAAAACTGCTCTCGTCTGAGGCAAGGAACACGACGGCTTTCGCGATTTCGTCAGGATCGGCCATTCGTCCCAACGGAACAGTGGCTGCAAATGCCGCAAAGAGCTGCTGCCGCTGTTCTTCAGTCTGCGCCAGACGACTGATGCCTGGGGTGACGGTTGGACCAGGGCTCACGGCATTCACACGGATATTGCGACCCTTCAGATCGAGCGTCCAGGAACGCGCAAAGGAGCGAATGGCTGCATTGCTTGCGGCATACACACTCATGGCAGGTCCCACTTTGCGTGTGGTCGACGATGCCGTCAAAATGATCGAGCTCCCTTCCCGCAAGAACGGGAGCGCCTTTTGCACAGTGAAGAGCAGCCCTTTGACATTGACAGCGAAGACTTTGTCAAAGTTGGCTTCGGAAATCTCCCCCAGGGGGGCTCCATTCCCAAGCCCGGCGTTGGCAAAGACGACATCGATGTGGTCATGCTGCTGTTGCACAGTGGCATACAGACGATCAAGGTCCGCAAGGTTCGACACATCCCCCTGCATCCCGGTGACGTTTTGGCCAATCTGCTGGACAGCAGCATCTAGTTCTGGCTTCCGGCGACCTGTAATGTAGACATACGCCCCTTCCGCAACGAAACGTTTCGCCGTGGCGAGGCCAATCCCGCTGTTCCCACCTGTGATGACGGCAACTTTTCCTTCGAGCTTTGTCATACTGTTTTCTCTTTCTGAATAGGTTTTTCCGATGGTGAAATGTGACAACAGAGAGCACGCTGTCCTCTGGGGTGCAGCGAGATGAAGAAGGATGGTCTTTCTCTCGCTCTGATGTAACTTGATCAGTTACAACGGTCGGCAAAAAAAAGAATGGCAATCCCTCCCTGGTGAAGGCCGAGCTTCAGGCAGGTTCTGGTTGCTCGCTCTCCCTATGCCGATGGGTGCTGGCTCCTTTTGAAGCCGCTTGAGAAGCAGGGAGAAGTGTCTCATCTAGCACGTCAGCCACGCTCACCTGGGCAAACTGCTGTTGCATCGCCGCCTCTGCATCGCTATAGAAGCGTTTCAGTGCCGGCTGGATGCCTTTTCCGACGACACAGCCCTGGTTGGGAGGCGTATGATGCAGCTCGAAGAGCGGCTCTTGCTCAACGGCTTGATAGACCTCCAGCAGAGATATCTTCTCAGGAGGTTGTGCCAGTGTCCACCCAGCACTCGTTCCATGGTGCACGTTGACCAGATGGGCTTTGTGAAGCCTTCCCAGAATCCGTCGAATAAAGACGGGGTTCGTGTTGACACTCCCCGCGATCTGATCGGAGGTCATGATCTCTTGCTGTTGTGATGCCAGTGCCATCCAGGTGAGGATATGCAGTGCTACAGTGAAATGCGTATTTGCTCTCATGGATTTTCTCCTCTCTCCTGTAACTAGTATAGTTACAGGAGAGAGGGTTGTCAAGGGAGTCATACTGAGGTAATTGTTCAGACTTAGCCTAACGAGTTTGGTTGGGTAAGAAGAGCGAGACATTGGGAGAAAGGGTTGAGTCCTTGAGCCATCCAGGTACCAAAGAGGCTAGCCAGGCTCATGCGGGTCTCTGAGCCTTTGGGGGAGCGTGTGCCGCCGCTGATCTTGCGGGCAATGACTAGGGGACGCACACTGCGCTCGGCCAGATTGTTGTGCGCAGGGACGCCTGGCACCGCCACGAACACAAACAATTCGGGTAAAAAATCTTCGACGCGTTTGCATAAGGTCTGCTGGGGCGCGGTCGTGCGCACGTACGGTTGGCAGATCGCCCAAAGTTGCTGCTCGAAGGCATGCTGCTGCGCAACGCGCATCTGTTGAAGCTGGCGAGGAGACCATCCAGGGTCTGGTTCTTGTGCGGCCCACGCCACCGCTTGATCATACACGTCTTTGACGGCTTTGGCCCACCTCCGCATCTCTTTCTCATCGGGGTATTTGTCTTTCAGTTTGTGGATATCCCGCAAATAGTGAACCCAACAGCGTTGATGGAAGCCCTGATAGATATTGTACCCTGCATAGAAGTCGCTTCCCAGCACGCCCTGGAAGGTTTCCCCAAGCAACTGTTTAATGACCTCTCCGGCACGGGAGTGATGATACTCGTAATACCGCATGCTTGGGGTACTCACGCTCCAGATATATCCATTGAGGCCATCCTCTCGCCATCCCGTTTCATCGGCTTGCACTGCCGAACTCGCACGGATCGTGGCCTTGAGATCGTCAAGCAGGGGTTGAGCATGGGTGCTGATTCGGTGGAGAACCTCCACGATCTCTCCAATGCTCACCTCAACTCCATGCAGACTGAGCACTAACTGGCGAATCTGCCGAATGGGCAAACGCATCACCGTGCGCAAGGTGGCGATCAGACTGCTCAACCGCACGCCAAGACGTCCCTGCCCAAGGACCTCGGTGTGGAAATCCACAGGCGCCTCATGCCATTTCTGGCACTGAGCACACCAGCCTTTGAAGATTCGATGGTGAGTGACTTCTATGGGCGGTGGGGGTGGCACATCGATTATCTCTCGCACTCGCGCCAAACTGATCCCTCCCAAGCGCAACTGGCAATCGGGACAGCTCACGATCCGATGCTCCACGATCTGCGTCGGCGCACTGCGGGGACGACCATGGTTGTGCTCGGTAGCACGTTTCTTCCTCTGCTTCTTTTCTTCCGCTTTTGGCTTTTTCACGTTCTCTTTGACAAATTCAGGAGGAGGCGTCTTCTGCTTTTCCAGTTCCTCGATGCGGACCAGAGCCAGGCGCAGATCTTCCCCCACCTGGCTCAATTGAGCCAGGGCTTGGTTGAGGGCTTCTCGCAACGCTTGGTTTTCCGCTCGAAGGTGAGCGATTTCATACTGAGATCCTAGGGCTGTTGCAAAGTCGAAATCGCTTTAAGCCACCAAACGAGTAAGGGATGTGTCGAGATGGTAATGTTAATGCGTATGAGAAGTGAGAAGCAAATACTTGAAAAATGCTTCACGGGCTAAATACCTGCTTAGCCGGGAGAAAAATCTTCACTGGGAGAGCTGAACAATCCGATTCTTTGGACCTTCCCCGCGGAGTGGAGAATAGTGTCCTGTCCAGTGACATTGGTGCAGTTCAGGGTCATAGATGGTCGGTGGGGGAGGTTCTGTGCCAGGCGAAAGCTGGTTGAGTAGCTCGTAGTCCTTCTTGAGGAGATCCTGCATCAGTCAGGTTGCCTCCAACTTATACCGTACAACCCCGAGCAAAGGCTCATGCTGACCATCACCAGTGGGCGCCTGGACTTCGGCGCACACACCAACTCGGCCATGGAGAGTGTTGGAGGAGACGAGACAAGCTCCAGCATATGGCTAGCGGGCCGGTTCCTTTTGCTTCTGGAGGGTCTGCTCTTTGATCTGCTGATAACGATGGATGGATCGAGATCGATTCAAACATCCCAGGCTGCACCACTGCCGCGTCCCGCTTTTCGTGGTATCATAGAAAAACAAGATGCAGCGCTCATTCTTACATTTATGCAATCTCTGTCTCTCCGCTTCTGTCAAAAGCCGAAAGGCGGACAGGGCAATGGGCAGCAGAATTCTCCCCTTTTGCTGATCATGTGCTCGATAGACTGCAATAATCGCCCCCTGGGCAGTTTGTTGCAACGACTGGTACCCCAAGGAAAGGACCCGGTTGAGCGCCTCCAGATCTTCTGCGGTCGCGGCCTGCTCTTCGACCAGATGGGTACACAGCGTCCGTAACGCCTGCCGAACCTCTTTTACCGCCTCCAACAATTCGAGCGTCCAGTTGATTGCCAACTCTTCTCCCTCGACATGCTCACGTTCCGGGTGGTGCGCGAGCGCTTCCTGCCACCAGTGGGACAGCTCATCTGGCGACGAGAGCACATCCCGTTTTTTCCCTCGTACGACCATCTCTGTATTGACCAGATCCAGTGCCAGCGAGCCACTCAGAAAAAGGGCGGAGCTTTCTGTTCCCCTGGCTTTCGTTTCGCTCACCGTTCTTTCTTTCGTCATAGCAACGCTCCTTTCTTCAGATAACAGTGTTCTTCTCTCCCCTCAATTGTACAATGCTAAAACACTATTGACAAGGATATTTCTTTGTGATAGCTTTTATATACAAGTCAAAATCAAATTTTGACTTGTATATAAAAGCCGTTCCAGAAGGTGGGCTTTTCTGAAGGACCCTTTTTCCATTCGAGAGAGAAACGAGCACCGCTTCTCAAAGAAAAGAGGAGAGGATCATGCCATTATCACTGAAACCGCCGTTCACGAGAGAAACGGCTCTTCTGAAAGTCAAAGCCGCCGAAGACGCCTGGAACAGCCGCGACCCGGAGCGGGTCGCACTGGCCTATACCCCTGATTCCCACTGGCGCAACCGGACGGAGTTCTTGACGGGTCGCGAGGCGATCACAGCCTTTCTCCGTCGAAAATGGACCAAAGAATTGGACTATCGCCTGATGAAAGAGCTGTGGTGTTACACTGACAACCGTATCTCGGTGCGTTTCGAGTACGAATGGCGCGATGCGGACACGGGGCAGTGGATGCGGACGCATGGGAATGAACATTGGGAATTTGATGAAGAGGGGCTCATGCAGCAGCGCGATATGAGCGCGAATGAGTATCCTATTCAGGAGTCTGAGCGGCGCTACCGCTAAGAGCGTGGCACTCCCTTCCGAGGTTGCCAATCCTCATGAGATGACGAACCGGATGGGCTGTCATGTGGCAACCATCATGCCAATAGTGCGTCGTGTGCGTTGGATACTCACAGAGACAGAAAAAGAGAATGGAGAGGAGCAAACGATGACACAGACATTCACTGGAAAGGTGGCATTGGTCACCGGGGGATCGCGTGGGATTGGGGCCGCAACGGCACGGGCACTTGCCGAGGAAGGCGCGGATGTTGCCGTGAGCTATACGGACCCTGCCTCGACGACGAAAGCCGAGGCCATAGTCAGTGAACTCAGGGAAAAGGGCGTGCGTGCCGTCGCCTTTCGGGCCGATCAGGCCGATCCCGTTCAGGTCGCGGGGTTGATTGAACAGGTGGTCGAGCACTTCGGCCACCTTGATATTCTGGTCAATAACGCTGGTATCCTGGTCTTTGGGAATGTGAATGATCCAGAGAGAGATGAAACCAAATTTGCTCGGCTGATGGCGGTCAACCTTGCTGGCGTGGCGACGGCGGTGCAGGCGGCGGCGCGGGTCATGGGTGAGGGAGGACGCATCATCTCGGTTGGCTCCTGGTTCGCCTCTCGAGTGGGAACGACGGGGCTGGCTGACTATAGTGCCACCAAGGCTGCCGTAGCCGGGTATACCAGGGGTTGGGCGCGGGATCTCGGACCACGAGGGATTACCGTCAATGTGGTGCAACCCGGTGCGATCGACACCGACATGAACCCGGCCCAGAGCCCGTTCTCAGCCAGTCTGCTGCCAACCATCGCCCTTGGCCGCTATGGCCGGCCCGAAGAGATTGCGGCTGCCATCGTCTTTCTCGCTAGCCCTGCGGCATCATACATTACCGGTACAACGATCACGATCGACGGGGGACTGCTGGCGTAATCGAGGCGGCAAAGCGGAGAGAACCATGGAGATCGTGTTCGTAAATAGTGTGAAATGTGGGCAGCTTTTGAGGGTCCTGGTCGCGTTTGGTGGAAAACCTCAACAGATCTCGGGAGACAAAGAGGAAAAGCTCAAAAGAAGCCGATCCATCTCACATCATTGCTTTTTATCACTGCCGTTCCACCGAACGTGACCAAGACCCCCTTTTGAGGCGAAACGCGAGAAAATCGGCGTCAATCGTGGGAAGCGACGATTCATTGCCTGGGAAATCCGCTCCCCATGGAACTTCTTTTATTGACATCTTGTCCATTGGGGACGTCACGCGCACCTGGCTGGAACTCGACCGCAAGAGTCGCCTGGATGTTTCTCGCGTCTGCCTTTTTCGTCATACCCAGGCCTGTGAGAAAGAACGGAACGACCACCAACACGAAGCCACCACTGACGCTCGCAAGAACGGTTTTCTCCGAGAGGAGAAGCTAAAGGCGCAGCATTCTCAGCAATGGTTCCTCACGTTTCGAGGATGCTCTGCTGCTTGAGCGTTCTGCCAGGCTGCTTGAGCGTCTCTCGTTGTTGCTCGTTCTCGTGTTCCTTCGAGGCCGAATACGGGAGTCTTGTCCAGCTGGCTTCTTCCTCACAGATATCACGTCATTTTAGTATGCTTCTGTATGGCAGCGCAGGGAGGCATCTTCGTCCCCAAGGATTGGACCACGTGAAAGGGATAGCTACCGCCGTATGTCCAATGCAAAGCAGACCAGGCGTGTCACTCCTGCGTCGAGTGACACGCTCCTCACCATTCTTGAGACGCTTCCTGATGCCTTTTTTGTCGTCGATGACGCCACGACGATTGTGTATACCAATGCGAGCGCGCAGGCCATGCTCGGCGCCACACGAGAGGAGCTCTGTGGCACGTCCTTGTGGCGTGGCGCGCCCCACCTGGTCAGCCCGTCGCTCTACCAGGCCGTTCGGAAGACCAGGCAGACCCGGGAACCAACCAACGTGGCGTATGTGTCTCCCACCACCCACAGCTGGCTGCACGTACAGCTCTCTCCTACCGTTGGGGGACTCATGCTGCATTTCCACGAGGGGAGAGCACCAACGCGACGCCAAGAGTCATTTTCCCAAAGCGAACACCTCTGCGCTGATATCCTGGAGAACATCTCTGACTGGCTTGCGATCTTGGCACCTGATGGGATGATCCTGGCCATCAATCAGCGCCCCTTAGAGGATGCACAGGTCCGACGAGAGGAGATAGTCGGCAGATCCCTGGCTGAAACCCCCTGGTGGTCATACGCTCCTGCCGTTCTGCAGCGATTGCGTGCAGCGATTGAGCAAGCCTGCAAGGGCGAAACCGTGCGTTTTGATAGCAGGATATGCCCACAGCCAGGATGGTATCTGGACCTTGCTGTGACGATTGCCCCGCATTTTGATGCGAACAAGCAGGTCGAGTACCTCCTCTATGTAGGCCTGGATATCACCAAGCGAAAGCAGGTGGAAGACGAACTGCGTACCCTGGTTGATGCTCTCCCTCAGTTTGTCTGGATCGCAAGACCCGATGGGTATGTCACCTACCTCAATCAACGCTTGCTCGACTCTCTGGCGCTGACCCACGAACAGGCCGAAGGGGATGGCTGGTTGGCGGGTGTGCATCCTGATGACCGACAGCGAGTCTGGGAGGCGTGGCAGACCTCCATCCAGGCTGGGGAGCCCTATGAAGTGGGACATCGCATGCAAGACGGCACCAGCGGAGCGTATCGCTGGTTTCTTGCCCGAGGCATGCCGCAACGTAATGCCCAGGGCACGATCCTGCGCTGGGTTGGCACCTGCACCGACATCGAGGAGCAGAAACGAGTCGAGCAGCAGCTCAAAGCCAGCGAGGAGAACTGGCGTGTGCTGGCCGAAACGGTGCCGCAGTTCGTGTGGACCATTCAACCAGATGGCTCTGCGATGTACTTTAATCAGCGCTATTATGACTACACGGGTGCTTCTCCTGAGCAAGCATTGGGCCATGGGTGGAGCCAGTTTTTGCACCCGGATGATTCTGAGCAGGCGCGGGCTCTTCGACGTCACTTGCTTGCAACGGGTGAAGCCTATGAGATCGAATATCGTCTCAGGGAGGGCAAAACAGGGAACTATCGCTGGTTCTTAGCCCGCGCCATGCCGGTGCGCGATGAAACCGGCCAGATCGTCAAATGGTTTGGCACCAGCACCGACATCGAGGAACAGAAACGAGCCGAGCAGTGGATCAAAGAAAGTGAGGAGAACTTGAGGGTGCTAGCCGAAACAGTGCCGCAGCTCGTGTGGACCGCGCGACCCGACGGCCGGCACGAGTACACGAACCAGCACTGGTGTGACTACACTGGGCTCACGCTTGAGCACTTCCAAAGCGACGGATGGGCTCATCTCCAGTTCATTCATCCCGATGATCGTGAAAGCAATCGAGTGCTCGGGCAGCATGCCCTGGACACGGGAGAACTGTTTGAGCACGAAGAGCGTCTCAGGGAGGGCCAAACGGGAGCGTATCGCTGGTTCTTAACTCGCGCCTTGCCGGTACGTGATGAAGCAGGCCAGATCGTCAAGTGGTTTGGCACCAGCACCGATATCGACGAGCAGAAGCGCATCGAGGAAGCCTTACGAGAGAGCCAGGAGCGCGCAAGCACCCTGATGAACTCCAACATTATCGGGACCTTTGTCGGCGAAGGCGAGCAGATTGTGGACGCCAACGACACCTTTCTGCGCATGACCGGCTATACCCGCGAAGACCTGCGGGCCGGGCGCATCAACTGGATGCACATGACCCCTCCGGAGTACCTGACTCGTACCTTAGAGGCCCATAAGGAATTGGCCGCCCAGCCGTCATTGGCGCCGTATGAGAAAGAGTACGTGTGTAAAGATGGCAGTCGCCTTCCGGTGCTCGTGGGCGGGGTCGTCTTAGAGCATCACCCGCGCCAGGCGATCATTTTTGTGCTGGATAACTCGGCCCGCAAGGAACTCGAACAACGCAAAGATGACTTTATCAATATGGCTAGCCATGAACTGCGGACTCCGCTCACTGTGGTCAAGCTGCAGACCCACCTGGTGCACAAACGCCTCGAAAAACACTCCCAGCACGAGGCGGCTACCGCGCTTTCCAGAGTGGAGAGGCCGATCGAGCAACTGGAGCGTCTGATCGCAGAGTTACTGGATGTCTCCCAGATGCAGACAGGGAGACTGAAGTACATCTGGGAGCGGGTGGACCTCGACGAGTTGCTGCGAGAGATCGCCGACACCATGCAGCGCATGAGTCCCAGCCATACCATTGTGGTGCGTGGGACCGTGCAAACCAGCGTGACCGGGGATCGAGACCGGCTGAGACAGGTGTTCACCAACCTGCTCAGCAATGCCATCAAGTATTCTCCCAATGCAAAGACCGTTGAGGTGGAGCTCTCCGCTTCCGAAGAGGCGGTCACGATTCGGGTGCAGGATCATGGTCTGGGCATCCCGCGTGAAAAGCACAAGAAGATTTTTGAGCGTTTCTATCGGGCCACTGGTCTCAGCCATGAAACGATCCCTGGTCTGGGCATGGGGCTCTATATTGTGGCCGAGATCGTCAAGGGCCATGGGGGAACCATCACGGTGGAGAGCGACGTCGGAAAAGGATCGACCTTTACGGTGACCCTTCCCAGGAAGAGGGATGCCTGAGCAATGAAAGAACACGACGCGCGTCATCGGGGGGTATGGTGCAGCGGAACAGGAAAGTGGTTTCAGGCCAATTCTCGTGCGAGAGAGCCTCGGAGAAACTGTAATGCATGCAAAAAAAAGCAGAGAGAGCGAAATCGGCGATCCAACGCTTTTTTCTCTGTGTTGTCAACCCGCTCTGTAAGCCAGCCTAGAGCTTCGACCACGTTTCTGTTCTGCTGCACCACCTACCCCGCTCCCTCCTTTGAGGAACGCAGCATGAGTTGCGCGCGACGTCGCCAATTTCCAAGGTGTCGATGGAAGAAGCCAGATGCAGAGTGGTTTGCCCAGGCATATTCACGCCAATGCTCATGATTGGGGGCAAGTGCTCATGTTCCTCCGAAAATAGGTTTCACATGCTGAGGTCAAGTCTCAGGTGCAGCCCATTTTCATCTGCTTTCATGTCGCGTTGCGACATCACGCTTTGAGGGCAAAATCGGGCAAGCTTTCGGGTCATTTACCAGCTGGCCCTTGAAGCATTGGTAGGACTCATCATTGAGGTTACGTTTATCGCCACGCTGACCCAGCGGTCTTCAATCGGTAAGCTTCCTGGCCTAGCTCTCCAATGTTTCGGGAGAATTGCTCATCCAAGCCCCGTGAAGCCACGACTGTCACTGACAGATGCGCCTCACGGGGCTATTTGAGCGATCTCGGCCAATTATTTCGGGGGAATATTTTCTACTCCACGAAATGGGACCCGTACGCCCGGACATCAGCTGTTTCCTGGGCGACGTTCCCATTGCTATTGAGATGCAGGTCAGCAGTATCCAACTCGATACCATCGCCAGGCGCACAAAGGAGTATACGCGGCGCGGCGTGTACATTCTTTGGATCTCTCCCTATGAAGAAACCTCGATGAGGGAGGGAAAGCTGTATACCCTGCGTGCCTGGGAACGTTATATTCATAATCTCTACGGACAAACCTTTTACTATTGGGAATCAGGAGAAACGCTCTACCCCGTCCACTTTGGCGAGTATAAGCCGGTTGTGCGAGAAAAACCATATCAGCCCGCCATTATGCATCTTCCCTCTCGTCAAGAGTCGGTGTTGATTACAGCGCTTGAAGCCACTTCTTTCGCTGCGGACTTTATTGGTGACACAAGCCGACGCGAGATCAAATTTTGGTGCATCCCCAGGATTTGGGTTCCTGAAGAGGGGGCATATCTTCCCATTCAGGAAGCCCAGCGGCGTTACCCGTTTGCCTATCCAGATCCTCGCTCGCTTAGAAAACCGCTTGATGAGATCCCATTTTCTGGAGATCCTTTTAATGAAACTCCCTTATCTGCTTATGAGAAAGGGATGTTAAGCAATGCACCAGGGGGTTCTTGCCCGATTCATAAACGGCTGTACCGATTTATTGACGAGTTTGGTACCCCTTACTGTTCAGATGTCGAATGCTGGTCCCGTTTTCGCCTCATGCAAATTGGCTCTGAACGTGGTTATCCGGAGCTCTATGCCATCGTCGATACCCGTGATTATCTGCCCGATCTCTCTGCTGAGCCCAGTTATCATCCGACTCCCCTCGGAAATCAATTGGTGCCTGTCTATCCAACTAGGCCTCCACGCCAAACAGTACTCATACGGGCCGGCGAAATGCATTGGCGCACATATGTCGCCGACCAACATTATGTGTACATTGGCCAGGCGCTTACAGCGGTAGCCATGTGCTAGGTGGGCTATCCTGTGGGCAGTGTCCACCGCTGAGGCCAGATCAGGCTACTTATGGTGAGAGGGGGTGACGGAGCCACGTGTCGTCTACTGGCGGTGCTCATACTACGACTTTAGTAGTCGCAAGCGAATCGAAAATCAATGAGCATAACTAACTATGTTACCTGTTCTTGACGCTTTTTTTATTGATAATCTCAAGAAGATTATGTTATATTACGTTGACTTATGAACTAGAGCCTGACTTGCTTGTTTATTCAGAAAGCGACTATATAGCTCGTACTATTTGTTACTTTCTTTTTTATCTTAGTTGCGAGGAAGTTGAATTAAAATAGGTGCAAGGGAAATAAAATGGATGAACAGCGCTTGGAGCTCCTGAGAATGATGCCTTATGAAGACTATCTCAAGACGCCAGAATGGGCAGAAAAACGAAAAAGGGCTTTAGAGTGGTCACAGAACCGATGCCAAGTGTGCTATACGTCGAGTGATTTGGACGTCCATCATCGAACGTACGAACGTCGCGGCAATGAGCAGATGAGCGACCTCATCGTCTTATGCCATTCCTGCCATACTCTTTTCCATGCAGCTCAACGTTTAGAGCATGAACATCCCCCTCTTCAGATTGGAAATGTAATGCAAGAAACACTTATGGACATAGAGCAAGTGTATAGTGCACGTGTGGAACAGAAAGAGGAGCAAATAGCAACAGGATATCCCGATCTTGATGCTCTGCTAGGTGGGCTCAGCGGTGGTGAAGTCATTGTCTTAGCTGGCCGTGAAGCTATAGGCAAGAGCACACTTGCTTTGAATATAGCGTATAGAGTTGCTAAAGAGAATCAAAATGTTGTCTACTTTAGCCTACAACACAACAAAACGCACCTTCTTCACCGCTTTCTCTCTTCGAGAAGCCATATTCCCAGCCAAAACTTAAGCACTGGCAGGTTAGTTGATGAGGATTGGGAAGGCATTGAACAGGCGGTAAATCAGTTAGGTTCGCTCCCCATTTGGATCTACGATAATGCTGAGCTTTCGCCTGCAGATATCGAGGCCAGCCTTATACAACTGTGCGATGAGGAAGAGCAGTTCTCGGTTGATCTTGTGATCATTGATGATATCCATCTCTTAGGAGCAGCCAGTTCTCAACGAGAAAAACGAACGCAGCAGCTCTATACCACACTTCAAACACTGAAATTGCTCGCTCGTAAGTACCATATCCCGATACTTGTCACAAGCCAAGTAGCGCAACCCAAAAAACCACTAAGCCAGATTCCCCAGGTAGCAGATCTTGTATCACCAGGAATTATCGAGCAAGTCGCGGATGTCATCTGCTTCCTCCACCGAGAGGAGGTATATGATCCGGTTACCGCACGCAAAAACATCGCAGACATTATCGTCGCGAAAAACGTTCACGGGCCACTTGGCGAAATACCTCTCTTCTACGCCCCACACTTCTTCGGGTTTACAGAGCTAGAAATAGATAATTCTGATGCATAAGCCCAGATCTTTCCGAAAGCATATCGAATACAGCAAGAAGAAACGCCATAATTCTCTTCTGGCATTTCTTCTTGCCCAATACCAATACCACGCTGTGTACATCTTTCCCATGCTGTACACAATCTGAGCCGATTATACATCTCTTCGACGCTACACGACGGTAGCAATGAGAGATAATTCGCCTGGCACAACTTCCATGTTTCTAGAGGCGTTAGACCTCACTATGTGTCGTGAGAGGAATCCTGGTACATAGCTCCTTCTTTCCAGCCTCTTCCAAAGTGGGTCAGCACTACTTGCTCTGCTTAAAGTTTCATTTGATGCTCCGCCCTTCGTACCTGTTGTCATATACAAACTCTCATCCAGGTATCCTTATACGTTGGGAACTTTTTTAGATTGCACATCGTCTTCTGTAGTAGGCTCAGTGAGAGCAGAGGTTTCTGAGGAGATACGAGAAATGGTACACAGATTACAACGCTACTTTCAGCAGTGTCGCTGGACTACTCAGAGAGCTGTGGCACCCATGCTGCTCTTCTGTATTCTGGTTGTTGTGGGAGTCGCAGCGTGTGGTTCTACGGTAGAGGGGGCTCAGAATCCAACACCACCTCTACACGTGCGCAAGTGCGGCAGCGTACAGACGAGCCCTCGGGGTCTTCCCTTGAATGCAACCATGGCGAAACAGGCTGAATCATGTTTCTGGCAGGCCTATCAGAAGTGTCAACCGGCAATGCTTGGATTCGCCAGCAGGTCTATTGATACGGTGGCCCTTCATACGTTCAGTATTCGTCCCAGCGACCAGAACTGTTCTGTTACCGATGCTATGCAGCACGCTATTGTGCCAGCGAAGCTTTCAGCGGTCAAGACTTACACATGTACGGGAGTAGCAGCGAAACCAGATGGGCTTCACTTCTCAGGGTGTGGAGATGAGGGGGATGTGATTATGCCGATGTAGGCTCGTGGATGATGAGGCAGCTTTTGGCATTGCGTAAAGAAAAGGGATCGCCAGGATTGGCGATCCCTCCAAGCAACTCAAGAGAGTGTTTAGGGATAGGAAAGAACGCACCCACCAGCGTTACTATTGAACGCGTTACTCCAGAGCGACTGGACAGGGAATGTGCCGGTGCTCAACGTGATGTTGGCTGATGCACCCTGTCCGGAGCTGATCCAGGCGCATTTGTCCCCGTTCTCTTGCCCGCTGCCGTCGAGCCAGCCAGAACTGGGGAAGATATCGGTTTCGGTCTCGGCGAACTCATGACCACCGACAATGGTGATGCCGTCGGTCAAGCCCGCGCTCCCCGAGTTCACGAAGTTGGCACCGCAACTCGCGCCTGCGTCAGTAATGTAGGGCATGTTGGTATAGGCGATGTTGCCGGAGCTCGAACTCGTCGAACTGTGCCAGGCACAGTATTGGGTCCCGAAACCACTCGCGTTATTGCCAGTCGCGGTATTGATCACATACTGAACCGTTGTATTCGAAGACGCAGTCGTGTTGCCGAAGTGTGCCGCTGCATTGACCGCTTCGCTGGCCAGTTGCGACTGACTGGGTCTGGAAGGAGCTGCGGATGCATTGTCATACCAGACGCCAGCGAGTACACCGGTGGGGTTTGTGGCATGTGTGCCAGATGAGCCACAGGTAACCGTGCCAGTGGCGACGCCTTCACAGTATTGCGTCACCGAATTGTTCCAACTTGAGCCACCTACGCCATTGAAGAATTTCTGCTGGATGGCCGCTTCGCCGGAGGGATCGTTGTTGTTCCACTGTGATCCCCAGTAAATCAAATACACCTTATCGGCTCCGGTTTCGACGCCCACGCCGCCTGTGCCGCCATGGTAGCTAAGGTTATTGCTTCCACCGCAATTATGGCGACAGGCGTTTTTTACCTGCATGCTGCGGATGGAGTGAAGAACCCCATCGTTTGAGCTCGCACGAACAGGTGTGACAGAACTAGCAAGGGAGATTGAGGCGGAGATCGCTAAGGCCAACGTGATCACAACAGCAAAATAGAAACGTTTCAATGCTGTGCTTCTCCTCTCTTTTAGGGGCAATTAAGGCGAAGGCTATTTTATTCAACCTTATTGGTTATAAGTATAAATATATCGATTCACTGGCGCTTTCTCGCAATTCCACGTGAACAGGCCCTGACAAGACAGGTCAAAAAGTCTTGCCGATGCTGAAAATTCACTCAAGAGGCATGCTGTCTTGGTGCAATTCAGTGTGTCTTATACCAAGACTCTTCTCTAATTCTTATGTAGGTATTGTCAACTTATTGAGAGAAACGAAGTATATTGTTGAGTTATGTAGGGGATAGATGTTGGAGAGCCAAGAGAGACTGGGGAAGAGAGATAATCATACGACTTGTTTTGCTGTAGCTGCCTCATTCCAGACCTGGAATCGCCCATGTAATATGGTACGATACTCTCCTGCACACATACGGTGTCTTCGTGCTTGAAAATGTTGAGAGATAGGGCTAAACGCAGAAAGAAAACGTTGCGCGTGTTTTGACGATTTAAAACGTCGCATCTTCTTCTCGCGCAGTCGCGTAGATTGGTGCGAGTTCTCTGCTCGATTGTTGAGGCGCTTGTGCTGGCGATGCTCCACGCCAGGCAGGATCTCGCGTTTGGCCGCTCCATAACTCTTCAGTTTATCGGTGATGATCACGCGTGGCACGTATTGGAGCCCCTTGAGCAGTTTGCGAAAAAAACGTTTGGCGGCGTTCTTGTTACGGCGGCTCTGCACAAGGATATCAAGCACAATGCCATCTTGATCCACCGCTCGCCACAGATACTGTCTCTCGCCACGGATCGTGAGGAATACCTCGTCTAGATGCCACTTGTCGCCACGACGAGGGCGACGATGGCGCAATTCATTCGCATAGGTCTGGCCGAATTTCAAACACCACTGTCGCACCGTTTCATACGTCACGACGACGCCTCGTTGTGCTAGAAGCTCTTCCACATCACGAAAACTGAGCGAGAAACGGAAATACAACCAAACCGCGTGGCTGATAATTTCCGGCGGAAAGCGGAACCCTTTGTAATTGAGGGGAGTGGTGTTTGTTTTCATGAAGCTATTTTAGCATATTGTTCAGCTCTGTTACTAAGTTGACAATACCCTTTTGTGAGTGGGTGGAGGTGGGAGAATGAGATGCTGCTCTTGATTTGGTGGGGCTGAAAGATTCGGGGTATGTTGCGGAAGACGACGAGGAGGATGGACTGAGGTGGGTAATTCCGACAGGCCCGGGCGAATATCGGCTGTCGGAGCGGAATGAGAGACCTGTGTTCTAGTGGTGACGAGGGGCGTACGCCAGGCGCGGTGTGCGCGATCGTGGCCTGCAGGGAGAGGATTGCATTCTTGTGGAGGTATCGAGATGCTCGTCTGAGTTTCTGTTTCTGTCGCAGGAGCGCAGCGCGAGGGGACAGTGAAGGTCGACGACCAGCGATACGAATTTCAAGAGTGGATGAAGAGAAAGACGTTTCAGCAGGGATTCAGGACGTGATGGCTGCTCCTCGACGTTCGGTAATGACCACCTGCTTCTTTCTCACATGTTCTCTCACGTTTTTCCAAGATGTTCACCTTTTCCTCTCAATCAGGACGATGCTTTACCGCTTTTGCCAGTATCATAAAGGCGGTCTGACCACTATGCAACACGCGAGCATTGAAAAAACGGGGTATTCAGAGGTGCTGCTCTGATGAGAAAGGACGAACCCATGACAGCCGATCCAGAAACGAGAGCTCCGGCCCACCTTCATGACGAGATGCTCTTTGGCTGGGATCCGACTCCGGGTATTGTCTCTGTCTGGGCAACCCGGACAGGGAAAGCGCTTGTCTGGCAACGACAAGAGGGAGAGGTCAGCTGTAGCAAAGCGTTCTTTCGCCCCTGGCTCTTTGCAAGAACGTTGGAGGATCTCCCACCGCTGCACTCGCAACCTCCGGCGGCGCTTTCCTGGGACAGGGATCAATCGCCGATCAGCTATCGCTTGTTGGAAGGTTCCGTTGGCTCGTATCGGTATCTGCTTTCAGCTCGCGATGGACACCTGTTAGAGCGGATGCTTCTTTCGGGAGCCTCACGACGCCTGGGCCACCAGGTGACCTCGCTTGGTTCCTTGTGGGAAGACTATTACCGTGTTGGCCACGTGGAACAATATCTGATGCAAACGGGGCGTGTCTTCTTTCGAGGCCTGGCCTATGATGATCTCCATCGCCTGCAATTTGATGTAGAAACCACCTCGCTTGATCCCTCGCGAGGTCGCATCTTTTTGATCGCTATTCGAGACAATCGTGGGCAAGAATGTATCTTAGAAGCGCCTACCCCTAAAGAAGAGCCTACCCTCATCACCGAGCTGTGCGCAGTGATTCGTCGTTTGGATCCCGATGTCATCGAGAACCATAATCTGTTTGGCTTTGATCTCCCGTTTCTTGAGGCTCGCGCCAAGGCTCTCCGTGTGCCGTTGCAACTCGGACGATCTGGCGCGCCATTGCAGTTGGAATCGTTTGAGGAAGCGGGGGCTCATCGCAGGAAACGCAAGCGCTTCAGTGTCGCGGGACGGGAACTGATCGACACTTTAGATGCGGTTCGCCGATATGATTTTGTTGCACGCTCGCTACCATCCTATCGCCTTAAGGAGGTTGCTCGCCATTTCGGCATGGCTGCTCCAGAACGTGTGTACCTGGAAGGGAGCAAGATCTATGAGATATATCAGCGTGACCCAGATCTGGTACGCAAATATGCATTCGACGATGTGTGTGAGGTTGACGCGATTTCGCGTCGCTTGATGGGAGCTGCCTTTGCCCTCGCCGGGATGGCCCCTCGTCGCTATGAGCGGGTGGCC
Source organism: Ktedonobacter racemifer DSM 44963 (assembly GCF_000178855.1). Lineage (GTDB taxonomy): Bacteria > Chloroflexota > Ktedonobacteria > Ktedonobacterales > Ktedonobacteraceae > Ktedonobacter > Ktedonobacter racemifer. Next base: position 2,657,966 of record NZ_ADVG01000003.1, read on the forward strand.
TCAGCCGGTCCAGCTATGGGAATCCTTGAGCCGATGATGGTCCGCGCATACGTGCGAGCAGATATGGCCCTTCCACCCTATACGACCGGCCAGGAAGAGCGCTATGGGCAACATCAAGGTGGGGCCTCGTATCTTCTGGCAGAGGGCGTTGCCGAGCATGTCGTCAAGGCGGACGTCGCCTCTCTCTATCCCTCGCTGATTCGGGCTTTTCGGATTGCGCCGAAGTGTGATCGTCTGAGCGTGTTTCTGCATTTTATGGATCGGTTGACGGAATTGCGTCTCACCCATAAACGAGCGGCTCGGGAAGCGCCCCCTGGTTCGATAGAAGCCAATCAGCATGATGGTACACAGGCCGCTATGAAAACCGTAATTAACGCGGCGTATGGGTATTTGGGAGCGACCTCGATGGCACTCTTTGCAGATCTGGAGGCGGCAAACCAGGTGACCAGGCGAGGTAGGGCACTGCTCGATAGTCTTCTTGCGTCCCTACGAGAGCGAGGAATGGTGCCAATTGAAGCGGATACAGATGGGGTATACTTTGCGGTTCCCAGTGAATGGGGTGAAGAGCAAGAACGAGCACTAGTCAGCGAGGTGGGCGCGACGTTGCCCGACGGAGTGAAGCTGGAATACGAAGCGCGCTATGCCGCGATGCTCTCTCACGCGATCAAGAATTATGCGCTCTTGACCTATTCTGGCGAGGTGATCGTGCGAGGGGCGGCCATGCGGTCGAGTCGCTCGGAACCCTATGGGGAGCGGTTTTTGCGCCAGGCATTGCGCTGTGTGATGCAGGGCGATCTGGTTGGAGTGGAGCAAGGGTATCAGGAAATGCTTCGGGCGCTGCGGACACGCTCACTTCCTGCCTCCGATGTCGCCACGCGTCTTCGTCTCTCGAAAGACGCGCAGACGTATCTTGCCGGTCGTGCAAGGCAGAAAGAAGCGCAATACGAAGCGTTACTAGCAGCAGGGAGAAGGCAATGGAAGAGCGGTGAGCATGTTCGCTTTTACCGTGCCTCCAATGGTACACCTGTGTGGTTGCCTGACGACATTGACGATATTTCTCCTCTGGAAGACAGTGAAGAAGATAGCGAGGAAACGGTGCGAGTGCTTCCTCCCTCTTCTGCGTCTGGGCGTTCCCCAGACCTGCCCGCATATGATAGTGAATATTATCAACAGATGCTCCTAAATTCCTATGCGGAGCGCCTGCGCGTTGCCCTTGAGCCAGAGGACTTCCTCCAGCTCTTTCGTCTGGATGCGCAAACAAGTTTTTTTGATCGCCCTGTGGGGCAGATGCACGTACGCTGGATCCGGTGCGCACCAAAGGTGCCTGGCATGGAGGAACAAGGGTGATTGGACCAGAAGACCACGTTGCTTGCTGAGTACTCAAACGTACAGGCGGGCGATGGCCGAACGAAGCGCTTCCTGAACCTGGTGTTGGGTGGCCTCATCCTGGTAGCGCTGTCTGGGCCAGAAAAAGCCCTTGAATCCGTCTTTCCTGTGGCGTGGAACGAGGTGGAGGTGCCGATGAGGGACGCTTTGACTGATGTGATTGTTGATCGCGAGAAATGTCCCCACGGCAGACAGGCTAGTTTCGATGGCCCGTTCGAGCAGTTGCGCGTTCTGGAAGAGGGGCCCGACTAAGGGGGGTGGGAGATCGGCGAGCGTTTCGACGTGGAGCTTGGGAATGAGCAGGCAATGCCCTGGAAACAACGGTCTCTGCTCCAAAAAAGCCAGGGGGCTGGCATCTTCGAAGATCACGCTGGCCTGGATTTTATCTTGGATGATGCGGCAGAAGGTGCAGGCTGGATCGCTGTCTCTAGGGGATGGTGGTGATGAAGGCATCGTGTCTCCTTGTCTTTGGTGATAGACGTTTCAATAGGAGTGGTAGATCAGGTGTTTTGACCTGAAGTCAACGACATAGTGGTGCTCCTCTCACGGGAGAGACGCTTGATAAGATGCAAAGAGATGCTTGCTACATATGATAAGCAGATCCCATAGAGGAGGCGAAGGGAGAAGATGCAATGGAATTTGCCGTCCTTGCTCAGTGCTTTGAGGCGCTAGAGGGCACCAGTTCCCGACGAAATCTGGTGCAATTGGTGACTACCTTGTTTCGCCAAGTGGAGCACCCAGAAGAAATCCAGCAGATCTGCTACCTCATGCAAGGGAGGGTCGCGCCGCTATTTATGCCACTGGAGATGGGCATGGCAGAGAAAGCGGTGCTCCAAGCGCTTGCTCAGGCCTCTTCCCATTCGCTGGAGCAGATCACCGAGCGGTATGCCACGCTTGGTGATCTGGGTTTGGTTGCCGCGCAGATTCAAGGAGAAACAGAGCAACCTATCCAGAAGGTGAGTGTCAATGAGGTCTTTACGGTCTTGCAAACGATCGCGCAGACAGCAGGAAAGGGGGCTATTGAAAAGAAACGGGTGTTGCTGGTTGGGTTGCTTGATCATGTTGATGGGGAATCGGCAAAGTATAGTGTGCGTATTGTGTTGGGGAAACTACGGCTGGGTATTGGCGATGCGACGATCCTGGATGCACTAGCCATTACGAAATGGAACGATGCGAAGAAACGCAAGCTCCTCGAAGGAGTGTATCACGTCACCTCGGATCTTGGCCTCATTGCCAGGACGTTGTGGGAGCATCCAGAGGCGGAAGAGGCTCAGCGTGCGATCGCAAGCCTGGATATTGCGGTGGGCAGACCGATTCACTCTCAATTGGCCGAACGGCTTCCCACTGCTGAGGCCATTATCGAAAAGATGGGGTCAGTGGTCGCGCAATATAAATATGATGGGTTCCGTGTCCAGATCCACAAAAACGGTCAGCAGATCGCGATCTTTTCGCGGAACCTGGAAAACCTCACCGATATGTTTCCTGAAATCCTTGAGGCGACTCGCACACAGGTGCAGGCAGAGCAAGCCATCCTCGATGGGGAAGCCCTGGCGTATAATGCCACTTCAGAAGAATTCTTGCCGTTTCAGGAGACGACGCGCCGACGGCGAAAACATGGGGTGGCGTTGATGGCGCAGGAATTACCATTGAAAGCATTCGTCTTTGACATCCTCTATAAGGATGGGGCATCGCTGCTTGAATACCCGCTGGAGGAGCGTCTTAAGGTGCTGGAGGAGACCATTCCACAAACTCGCAATACGCTCATGGTGACCCGGAGCCATCTGGTGGATGATGCAAAATCGCTCACCTTGCTCTTTGACGAAGCCATTAGCAAGGGCCTGGAAGGATTAGTGGTCAAGAGATGGGGAAGTCACTATGAAGCAGGGGCGAGAAACTATAATTGGGTGAAGATCAAACGGCACGCAGCAGGCGCGTTGGATGATACCATTGATGGGGTGCTCTTGGGGTATCTCTTTGGGCGAGGCAAGCGGGCGGCACTGGGTGCGGGTGCCTTACTGGTAGGGGTATATGATGCGAGGCAGGATCGGTTTGTCACGGTGACCAAAATCGGCACAGGGCTCAGTGATGAACAATGGGGAAGTATCAGGGAACGGACCAAGGGATTGCCAACCGATCGCCAACCAGCTCGCGTCTTCTCGCTCATCACGCCAAGTGTCTGGCTCAAACCAGCAATCGTCATTGAGGTGCTGGCCGACGAAATTACCCGTTCGCCGAACCATACGGCGGGAAAAGTGGGAGACGAACCAGGTTATGCGCTACGGTTCCCGCGACTCATTGCTTTTCGCGACCGAGACAAACAGCCAGAGGATGCAACGACGGTGGAGGAAGTGATCGAGATGTACCAACGACAAGGCAAGAGATAAGAGGGAAGGTGAGGAAGTAGGTCAAACCGAGCTGCCCTGGAGGAGGATGTGTTGAAAAGTCTTCTACCCTCCACATCCAGTCCTGCTGATTTTGTGTGACGTAGAGGAAGTTTCTGGAGCGAATTGGAATTGGGTGCGTCCAACGACCACGGCTAGGCTGCTGCTTTCCACGCATCCAGTTGTAGAAGAGGGTGGACGGTTTCAGGGTCGTTGTTGATGGACGGGGTCTGTTTGCACTGGAGTGGTGCTGAGTTTGCATTAGAGTGGATGTGGTGCTGTTGTGGAGAGACAAGCGAAAGGTAATATTTTCTTGAGTACTATCAGAAGAGCACCACGCATGCAGCTATAAGAGGGGAGAGAATAACGAACGCCTCTCTTATAGCCATATAAGAGCGTTGGAGACTTCGCTGATGAAGTGAAGCGGGGACTGCTGTAGAAGTAGTAGCCGTACGAGCGTGACTTTATGTAACGATATATGTATGCGCGAGAAGGTGCATTTGTATGCCCGTCCTACTATAGCGCAATTGACGGGAGCAATGCAAGAGTTTAAGGGGGTGTTTTTGTATTTCTCTTTGTGCTTCATATTGTTCCACTCACCACCTTCCTCCTCAGCGCCGCAGGCGCGAAGCCTTCGTTGTTTTCCTGGCATGTGAGGAGTAGAATCTAGCGCTGGTGCAGGGTGTGATGCTAGTCGTGCGGCATAGGCTGCTGTTGCTGTTGGTGTCTGGTCTTTCCAGAGTGCAAGAGATTCCTTCCTGTATGCTCTCCTGATATGTAGCCTGCTCAAAGAGGTGAGGTGTGCTTGTTGCTGGTGGTACATATCAGCAAGGCGGAGTATGACCTGTGCGGAGAGCAGCGCATCCGTTGCGGCGCAGTGGAACTGGCCTCCCTCTGGGAGCGAGATTCCTCAGCACTGGCAGGCTGTGTGCAGTGATTGTGAGCGGTAGTCGTAGAGACCACGTGGCTCGCCATGGACGACGGCGTACCAGTTCATGACGCATTGTCCCTGCCAGATCGCTGGCGGATGGAGGCTGTAGGCGCGAGCGGAGTAGCGCAGCATGGCATAGTCAAAGTCAGCGTTAAACATGGCCGTTTTGCGACCAGCGATGTGTGAGAGGATGTCGGGCCAGATCTCGGGATAGGTCAGGCACTGTTCCAGATCGGCGTCCGTTATATGGAGAAAAATTTGTCAAGAGGAACGAGAGGCCATAGGAAGAACTTGTTATTTTTTACAGCGCGGTCTTAGACCTGGTGGCCTTGCCCAGCCACCAAAAACCATCCCACCAGCCATCAGGTCACGACCGCGATCTACGCGTTTGTGCCTCGACTGCCCTTGCTACCAGAAACCAACCCCACCGCAGTCGATCAAAACGCGTAGACGTGTCCCCATCCCCACCTCGTTTACTCTATCGGCAGATCGTCCAGGCTCACTGTGGCGAGCGGCAGGCCCGAATGGCTCTTGGACACATTCGGTGTGCCTGTCGGCCTGATTTTGCGCTATAATAGCACCAGTTTCAATCAAAGGAGTGAGGAATAATTGTACAGCAACATCCCCCGTTCCGAGGAATACCAACATCGTCTGCTTGAGTTCATCAGGCAGGAATATGGAATAAGCGCCGCCGTACTAGCTCCCGCAAAACGCGGCTATTACGGTGAAACGTGGCGGCTGGACGCTACGAATAGCAGCTATTTTCTAAAACTGGTTTACCCCGCCGCGCATAAAGCCGTCTATGAACGCAGCTTTTCTATAATCCAGCACCTATGTGACCACGGCATTGACTTCATCAGCCGAATCGTAAAGACAAAAGACGACGACCTGTCCACACGATTTGACGGCGCAATACTCGGCGTTTTCGACTGGATTGACGGTGAAAACATAGAAACAGACGCTACAAAAATCCCGGAATATCAAATGCTGGCGAAGGTATACGCAGTTCCGTCTTGTGGCGTTCCCATTCTCCGTGAAGATTTTTCGGGCAAAAGCGCCGATAAGTTCTTCGAGCAATGGAACGCGCTGGATAACATACAGATTCACTCACTGCTTGAGAAAAATCGCGCCAAGCTGGAGCATAGAGCCAAGAGGTTGAAATACTTTGCCGAGCTGTGCCGAGGTGACACGGCGGACTTCTTCATCACCCACGGCGATGCCGGAGGAAATCTGATTGTGAACGGTGACAGGTACTTCATCGTGGATTGGGACACCCCCATCCTCGCGCCGCCGGAACGTGACGCATGGGTCATGTGCTGCCGGGATTGGGCAAGGGACGCTTTTTATAATGCTCTGTGTCAGAACGGCATTAGACACACCCTGCGTTTGGAACGGCTGGCGTATTACTGCTATCATTTTTTCTTTTTCTATCTCACCGCATACCTCGATGGGTTCACGCAAACTGACACTGTGCGGGAGATTGAAGAATACATTGACGGCTGGATAGAGGGAAGTATTCAATACGCAGACACAAATAGTCAAAGTTAAAATTTGAGTGGGCGAAAAAGCGATTGTGTACGATTGGAGACATAAGCCAGGCTATGAGACGCCGAAAACGGCGTTTTTTGGCGATTTTGTTATGAAAAGACATTTACCATATTGCGGCAAATGGAGAAAACGCCCGAAAAAGCAATTTGGAGGTCGTATAAGTGTTAGTAGAACCCGTTATTGAGAGAAAAACGAAAAGTATCCTGAGAAACATCAATAAACTGACACAATAGGTTCACTCTATTGGCAGAAATTTGAAAACAACAGAGTAGTAGTACTTATCTCCATTTCGCTTCCAGTAATTATCCACATATCTGAGAGACTGCTCTCTACTCCACTCTAGAGCACGCTTTTTGTCAATTGGACTGCTTGCAAATATATCTTTTAGCTTCCATGAACCTCCTTGGGCTTTTTGTAAATACCAATTCAGGGTTTCGCGCCACAACGTGCTGCTGCGCATCTACAAGTAGACCTCCTGCTTGAGCTATCTCCTTCTAGATGCGCAGGGCGTCTACTGGAGTGAAACCCCGCCCGTAGTTTCCACATCGAGAGCGCACCATTTGTTTGCCTCAACAATGGCAGCAACCCGCCAGAGCACATGAAGGCGATCAGCGGCAGGCATGCGTTTGTGCTCTCTGCCCATGTCTTTCCCTTTCTACTGGAATTTCAGGTGTATTGTACCAGAACGAGTGTAGTGCTAGGTAGGGGGAACGCGGCATCGCGGCGAAGCGGGAAAGCTTTTCGTTGGAGAGGGGAAGGCACCCAGGGTTGCCATGTCGTCAGGATGTGTATGGTTCACTCACATCGTCAGCGGGGTGGGGTACCGACATCGTGCCAACGGATGAGCAGGGAAATGATGGGCTGAAGCTTGAACCGCATCTGCCTACTGTTTCTTTCAAACAAGCGAGAAGAGAGCTGTTATTCTTCTGATTCATTCATTCTCTCTTTAGAAGAGAGAAATAATGCAATGTTCTTGATACAGGAAGAAAAGATGCAGTTGGAAGAAGCAGGCGTTGTCCGCCCTTGTGCAGGGAGGCTTTGGACTGCAGAGTAAGCGACTTAGGACACGCGCTTTGTGCGCTCTTGCAAGGAACGCAAGCGGTGCAGCGCCCGCGCTTGCTGAACCATGTACTCCACAAAGCGAGTAAAGGAGCATGAGCCTCCAGAGAAGCCGCGTAACGGCACCGTTTTGAGCAATGACCCTTCGTGCCAGATGAGCAAGGAACGGCTTGCCGCCTCAATTTGCAGCGTCACGCGTTGGCCTGCTCGGTGCACGTCCACGTAGTACCCCCGCAGGTCCAGATGCACTTGCCCGTGAGCATCGACTTCCACCTGCTTGGGAGGCCGAGGCAAGGGCGCGAGGTCCGGAAAGGCCACCAGTGGAGGACGGTTCTCACAGGAACGTGCTTGGTTGGGACGCTCGGCATTGTAATGGTCCCTGAAGGCTTGCGTGGCAGTCCGGGCCTGCTCCAGGGTCGAAGGCCGTTCCACGCTCACACATTCCTGCTGATACGTTCGATGATACCGCTCGACAAACCCATTGTCTTGGGGGTGACGAGGAGGGCACACATGCATCTCAATGCCCAGGCACGCTCCAAAGCGCAAGAGGGCCGAAGGGAAATCACTGCCTTGCGGAGCACCAACCGAGCGTGGATCGCGATCCAGCATGATGCGGTGGGGCACCCCGTAGCGTTCGATCGCTTGTGCGAGGGATGCGAGCAAGGTCTCTGCCGTGAAATCAGTGCGCACCTCGCTCCACAAGAGGATGGAAGTGCCCTCATCCACAATATTGAAGGCTTCGGCCACATGTTGCCGCTTGCCGGTTAGCTCCACTGGGTCGTCCTCGACGGTGCTCACGTCTTTGAAATCGATCTGCCAACACGAGAGCGGGGGTAGTGTTGCAAAAAATTTTGAGCTGAGAAAATAGAGTGAGTAATTACAGCATAAGAAACATTGTCGCAGAGAAAAGGTGAATGTTCTGCATCTTTTCCTCGTGGCCTATGCTCATATAGACCCTCAATTTGCTGAGCTTTAATTTTTGCAACACTACCGATACAATCGCCCTCTCACCAGTTGTTGGCTAAGGTTGTTTTCTCCACAATTCCTACACACACCCCTGGAAAAGTTCGTGGAAAAGTGGGTTGCGCCGCAACCTATGGTTCAGATATGCTTTGTTAGGAACAGGTGTTCCTTCCTCTTTTGTGCTCGGCGGTAGCCCCTCTATTTCTTCTCTAATCTTGTTGTGCTTCTCAATTAAAGGAGGGAACCAGTATGCCTGCAACCATCGAGGGAGAGGAGCCTCGTCTTGCTCCACGCAGCCTCGTTGTCCGTCGCCGCCCGAGGACCTCGCCAGGCAAAGCGCCCGCCGTCCAGACGGCACGCGCCTCGCAATTTGCCAAACCACGGGCGCAGCGCTCAATCACCACCGAAGAGGTGCTGGAGCTCTCGCGGCCAGCAACAGCACAAAAGAAAACAGCGCAGCGGGGGAACTGGCTCTTGCTTCTTGGGCTGGGGATGTTGTGCGCCTTGCTCCTCACGATCGCGTTGTCCATGGTACTTTCCTGGAGCGAGCAGCTTATCGATGATGTTCACTATGGCTATCCAAGAACGACCCAGGTAGACCATATCGTGGGCCATGAACTGGATCCACGCGCTCCAACGCATTTCACCGCTCTTAACCTCAAGGGGCAGATCTTAATCTTCGAGATCCGCGGCGGTGATCCCGCACACACTTGGCTCTTGCAAGGGCCTCACCTAGTTGAATCTGGCGCAGACCTGGCGCCAGTGACTCTTACGTTCTCAGGCGATGCGCATCATCCAGACCTTGTCGTGACCGTTGACAACGTCCAGGTGATGTTTCACAACACTGGAACGAGTTATGTGCCGCTGCGGTAGATGAGAAGGAAACCCCCTAGATTCAGGCACAAACTCATATCTGGGGTTTTGTTCGGGGCATGTTCGCAATAAAAAGTGGCTTGATTCATTTTATTAGCTGGACAACGCCCCCATCCAGCCGGCGATAGCCCGCCCGATTTCGTCCGGCGAATCTTCCTGGACGAAATGGATCCCCGACACCTTGTTCTCGGTCAGCGCGGGCCACCCGCGGACGAGGTTGACCAGTGTGTCGTTGGCGAGGATCGCACCTGGCTCTGCCTTCAGGAACAGCTTGGGCACATTGCTCGTCCCCAGCCAGTCTGCGTAATCAGTCGCGATCGCAGTCACATCGGCGGGCTCGCCCTCGATGGGGATCTCCCGGGGCCACGTCAGCGTTGGCCGTCGCCCCTCGCCGGGCTCGGCAAACGGCCGTCGGTATTCCGCCATCTCCTCGTCGGAGAGGGTGCGCAGGACGGCCTTCGGCAGGATCTGCTCGACGAAGAAGTTGTCTCGCAGGACCATCGCCTCGCCGGCCTCCGAACGCAGCGCCTCCAAGGCTTGACGCATTCCCATCTTGTCCCAGTGGTCCCGGCCCTGCGGCGCCACGATCGCCTCCATGAACGCGATTCCCTTTACAGCCTCGCGGTGGCGGTTGGCCCAGTCGAAGCCGAGGGCCGAGCCCCAGTCATGGACGACGAAGGTGACCCGCTCGCGCACATCCAGAGCCTCAAGCAGGGCGTCGAGGTAGCGCCGGTGCTCGACGAAGCGATACGAGCCGGGGCCGCTGTCAGGCAGCTTGTCGGAGTCGCCCATGCCGATCAGGTCGGGGGCGATGCAGCGGCCTCGTGGCTGCAGGTGCGGCAGCACGTTGCGCCAGAGGTACGACGAGGTGGGATTGCCGTGCAGCAGCACGATGGGGTCGCCCTCTCCCACCTCCACGTACGCCATCTCGAAGCCCTGGACCCGCCGCCGCTGCTTTTGGTACGGAAATGCCGCAGAGATCATGTTGGCTTCTCCTTCTTTCTTTGGAGTAAATGCAGGTTAGGGACGCGGAAAGAGGCGGACAGTGGAGCTTTTGGGTATCGCTGTCCACCTCTCCGTGCCATGAGCTTGAACTGTTTTTCAGGTTCTTCACGCTTTGGTACCCTCAAGCGTAACGTACTGAGAGGCTCTTCGCAAGCGGGGCAGTGGGTGAGCCTGATCGTATCCATGGAAACAGGGATCGCTGACGCCGAGCTAACTTTTCCAGGGCTTCTCAGTAGTGCTCAGCCCCGTACAAAACGAGCACTGCTTTTTGCTGTTGGTAAATTGCGTGAATGTTCGACGAGGTCATTGCCCCGCCATACGACGTCGGGTATGAAAAAAGCTGGTCCGGCTCTGGTGGCAGCGCCGCCACCACGACCAGGAAAGCAGATGAATAGCATTGCGAGGGGGCGGCCAGAGCAACTGCGCGAGCAGATGACGGACTTCAGAATGGTCAATGGGAGAAGCGGAGATCTCGTCGGTGGGTGTGCCCGCTCGATGGGAAAGACACGAGCCGCTGCGCAAATGCCTGCCAGGCATGCCATGGCTACCATGACCAAGGTGATGAATCGATACCAGGCTGCAAACCCTCGAACCTCGTAATCCTCCAGCCCCATCTCTTTGCCCGTCTCGAAACAGACCTCAACACTCCACCTCGTACCAATCGCTTTGACCATCTCGGCAAGCGTCGTGGCAGGCTTCGCAAACACCAAGTAGTAGGTTTTGTCGTTCGGGTCATCGAGGCAACGGCGAATCAGAAGCCAGTGGCGGCCATCGTCCTCCCAGCGATGCAAGATGGGCATGGCGGCCCAATCAAAGAGTCGCGGTCCTTTCGTGCCCTCGCTCATGGAGAGCCGCTGCCAGTCGGAGGCTGAGAGCACCTGTGCTTCTGCCTCAGCCACCGTCATCCGTTGACGACCAGAAGTGGTCTGGATGCCGACGGCTTCGGTGTTCGCCACCGCTAGCACGTAGCAAGATTGATGCTCTTCCAGAAAGGCTCGCAGATCCAGATTGCTACCGTACACGCTATCGGCGACGACCCAGGCAATGGGAATCTGCGCCGTGAAGAGCCGTTCCAGCATGCGTCGGGCCAGTTCTGGCTTGGTTTGAAAGCTCACCGTGTCCGGAATACCTGCCTCGCGGCAACGTTGCCGATCCTCAGTCCAGCGCAGCGGGAGATACAGTTCGCTGTCCAGTAAGGTCCAGCCAAACTTGCTTGTATAGGCCAGAAAGACGCCGACCTGGCAATTTTCGAGGCTTCCGGTGGTGCCACAGTGCTGCAAGCCCACTCCAGCGGATTTCTGGCCGCGTTTGCGAAAACTGGTTTCGTCGATGATGACGACCGCACCTGGATCGCCGAGCCGCTCTAGGATGTAGGCACGCAGATCATTGCGCACCAGGTCCGCGTCCCAGACGGCGCGGTTGAGCAACCGCTGCATACCATCGGGGCGGGCTTCGCCAGCATGTTCGGCGAGATGCCAACCGTTTTTGCGCTCAACGGAACTCACGATGCCTTTGAGGAACGCCAGTGCTCGGCGCCGGGGTTCCGGTCGCACAAAACGAGAGGCGATGCGGGCATGCAGTCGTTCGAGTTCCTGTCCCCACCGCCAAACGGCTGTGTTGCAAAAAAAAGCTGATCTGTCAGAATGGTGAGAAAAGAAGAGCAAGAGGGTCAGTCATGGCAGAGCAGCACCCATTCAAATGGCGTCACTTCCAAGCCGAGATCATTTTACTCTGCGTACGCTGGTATTTGCGGTACGCACTGAGCTATCGGGATCTGGAGGAAATGATGCGGGAACGGGGCCTGTCCGTCGACCATACGACCATTTTTCGCTGGGTCCAGCACTACGCACCCGAACTGGAAAAACGCTGTCGACCACACCTCAAAGCTTGCAGGGACTCTTGGAAAGTTGATGAGACATACACCAAAATCAAAAAAGTCTGGATGTATCTGTACCGAGCGGTAGATTCGCAAGGAGACACGATCGAATTTCTCTTGAGCTCAACACGAGACGCTGAGGCAGCCCAACGCTTCTTCTGCAAAGCGCTGCATGTCACTGCCCCTCCAACTCCTCAAGGCGGTCTGGTTCAGGAACAGGTAGCCCAGCCTACAAGTTCGGTTCATGCCAATACCTTCAAGCCATCTCCACGAGTGATCAACGTCGATAAAAACGCGGCCTATCCCAAAGCCATTGCCGACTTGAAAGCCGCTGGCGTCTTGCCTAAACACGTGGAATTGCGATAGGTGAAATACCTCAACAATCTTATCGAACAGGACCATCGGTTTATCAAACGGTTGACCAAACCGGGAATGGGCTTTTTCTCGTTCGAGACCGCGTGGCGAACCGTACAAGGGTACGAAATGATGAACATGCTGAGGAAAGGGCAAGTACAAGGAGTGCGAAAAGGAGATGTGAGAGGCCAGGCCGCTCTGGTCGCTAAATTGTTTAGAGTGGCTGTTTAAGAAAGATGGTGAGGAACAATCACGCCCAGTTTCTCTTTGCAATTTCTTGCAACACAACCCGCTTGCATCCAGTTGAATGTTGGGTAGCGGGATATAGGGCGTTGGCTTGGGCATAAGCAGTCTCCTCTGGTCTCAGCATAAATAATGGCTCTCCCATTATATGGCATAATGGCTCTTTTTACCATGCCAATCCCATGATAGAGTATGGTTAAAAGATTTGATCTCATAGCCAACGAAAGAAGGTTCAGGATGAAGATATTCCTTGTGGGTGCAACGGGAGTTATTGGGAGACGGCTCATTCCATTGCTGGTCGAGTCCGGTCATGAAGTAATTGGCACGATGCGGGTGGCTGAGAAGCGTCAGCTCCTTGAGCAGTCAGGTGCGTCCTCTGCAGTCGTCGATGTGTTTGATCGCGAGAACGTCTTCACGAGTGTACGCGAGGCGCAACCGGATGTCATCATACATCAGCTTACCGATCTGAGCGAAAGGAATCTCGTAGCGAACTCACGCATACGCCAGGAGGGGACGCGCAATCTCGTTGATGCCGCGAAGGAGGCCGGAGTGCGCCACCTCATCGCGCAAAGCATTGCCTGGGCCTACGCTCCCGGTGAGGGACCTGCCGATGAGAGCGTTCCCCTGGACATAGAGGCCCCTGAGCCGCGCCTCACTACCATCAAGGGCGTCCAGGCCCTTGAGTCAGCAGTTGGTGAATTGGAGCGAGGTGTCGTGTTGCGCTATGGCCTGCTCTATGGACCGGGAACGTGGTATGCTCCTGACGGCACGATTGCCGAGCAGGTACGACGGGGTCAGCTGGTCGCGGATTCGGGTGTGGTCTCCTTCCTCCATGTCGACGATGCCGCGCATGCAGCCCTGCTTGCACTGAACTGGCCTCAAGGTATCTTCAATATAGTCGATGATGAGCCAGCCCCGGCGACCATATGGCTTCCTGTGTATGCTGCGACCCTCGGCGCTTCGGCTCCAACGGTGAGTACGCAATGCCCGCGCGCGGCACGTGGAGCAACGAATACCAGAGCCCGTCGCCTCCTGAACTGGCAACCTCTCTATCCAAGCTGGCGTGAAGGCTTTGCCCGTGCTGCGCGTGAGTGGAGCAGTCAGGCATGACGACTTGGGTCACGCGGTCGTTGCCCAACGGCTAGCCCACCAACATATACCACGCGTTTTGAGCCGTCATTTGAGCCGTCAAACGCACTCTTTCGCTCAAGGCTTCTCCGCGCTGCGGCATTTCGTGGAGTTATGTGTGGGGTCATGTGTGGGTCCTGCTGGCGAGATCCGTCTGGAAATGCTCTGGAAGAATGAGGAATAACAAGGAGACATGTGAGCGATGAAAGCCATCCGTCTGTATGGTCGGCATGGTCCTGATCACATGGTGTTCGAAATGGTGTTCGAAGATGCACCACAACCTCAGCCAGGAATGGGAGAAGTCCTGGTTCGTGTCCATGCGACAAGTGTGATGTGGCAGGAACCTACCTGGTCGGAAACCTGGAAAACACTGAATAAAGGATAGGAGGAATATGAGCGATGATTCTTGTTACAGGTGCGACAAGTGCCGTTGGAAAGGCCGTTATCAAAGAGCTTCTGGCAAGGAAGGTTCCAGTCCGCGCCTTCGTGCGTAAACCAGTTGATGCCGCGAAACTACAGGCTCAGGGGGTGGAAGCTTTTTTAGGTGATATGACGCAGCAAGCGAGCGTTGTGCAGGCGCTGCAAGGAATCGAGAGCGTTTATCTCATTACTCCGGCCGCAGAGCATCTCGTAGAAACCGAGGGGCTATGGGCGCAGGAAGGGAAAAAAGCCGGGATACGTCACCTCGTCAAACAATCTGAAATAGGGGCGGACCCTCGATCGTCGAGTCCATTACTGCACTATCATGGGAAAGCTGAGGACACAATTCGTGCCTTAGGGGTACCGTACACTATTCTACGTACACTTTTTCTGATGCAAAACTTTGAGCTCATGTATGCCCGGCCAATTATCACTCAGGGGATGATGTATGCTCCGCTGGCGGATGCGCGTATGAGCTACGTTGATGCACGTGATATCGGCGCTGTTGCGGCACATCTGCTCGGCGAGGAGAAATATCAGTACAAGGAATATGATGCGACCGGTCCAGAGGCGATCACGTGCACACAACTGGCGGAGATATTCTCTTCGTTATTGCATACCCCGGTTCACTACGCAACCATCTCTGACGAGGAGGCAGAAACAGTACTCCAGGGGCTTTACTCCCCCTGGACGGCGCACGCGGTCGTGACGCTGCTCCAGTTTTATCGTCAGGGCGGTGGGAACCTTGTTACCCCGGTTGTGGATGAGGTCATAGGCCGCAAGCCTTGTACGGCAGCCGCGTTCATTTCTGAGCACTTACAGAGCTTCCAGGCCGCCTGAAGATTTTTGGAGCCTTTGATTGGTACCAGAGGTGCTGATGATCTGCTATGGAATTTCCAGAGCATGCTTATCCAGGGCTTTCCAGCACTCATCAGACTCTCTGTTTAGACATCACAAGCCCGACGTACGGGCTACGAAGGAGGAGGTTCAGTATGGTGGTTATTGGCAGTAGTGGGCCTGTGACTGGGGCAACTGGCAGGGTGGCATTCGTGACGGGGGCCAGCAGCGGAATCGGTGCGACCACCGCGCGCCTTCTGACCGCGCGCGGGATGCGCGTAGTGGTCAACGACCTCCACAGCAGCACGGCAGCCGAGGAGGTCGTAGCCGGCATCAAGGCCGCAGGCGGACAGGCCATGGCCTTGCAGGCCGACGTGCGCGAGGTAGCTGCGGTCGAGAGCATGATCGAGCAGGTTCAGGTGGCATGGGGTGGCATCGACGTACTTGTGCACAACGCGCTCACCCCGTATGTGATCAAGCCGTTTCAGGACATGACGCGGGAAGAACTGGGTGGCAAGCTCGACGACGAGATGCGTGCGGCGTTCGCGGTCACCAAAGCCGTTCTGCTCGCCATGACTGAACAGGGCTGGGGACGCATCATCTATCTCGGTACCGGCCTCAGCCGCCATCCCCGGGAGGGCATGATCGCACTGGGCACGGCCAAGGCCGCACTGACACAGTTCGCCCGGTATCTCGCCCAGGAACTAGGCCCGCGAGGCATCACGGCCAACGTCGTCGAGCCCGGCCCGGTGGAGGACACGCGCATGGTGGGTGCCCTCGATGAGGAGTACAAGCAGCGGCAGGTGGCCGCTACCCCTGGGGCGCCTGGCACACCCGGGCGACGTTGCCCAGGAAGAATAGTCATTCTGATCGAGGCTCCCTAACTGGGCAAGAGCCAACTTTTGCACAAATTCCCAAACAGAGCTTGCGTCTGTTCTAGACACTCAGAACTAGTTTTCCGCGCAGATGACCTTCTGAGAGGCGCTCGTAGGCTTGACGAGCCTGTTCTAGAGGATACACTTTCTCGATCAGTGGTTTCAGGTGCCCTTCATCGGTGAAGCGAGCAAGCTGTGTAAGATCATCGGCGTTGGCTTCAACGATGAACCAGACCCCCTTCTTCTGGTACTGCTCGGCATATTTACTCACCAGATTGGAGGTACCAGCAATTCCTACATATGTACCCTCTGGTCTGAGCAGTTTGATGCTTGCTTCAATCACCGAGGCTCCGACTACATCGAAGATAAAGTCGATATCACTCACCACTTCAGCAAAGTTGGTGGTGGTGTAATCGATCACTTCATCGGCACCAAGAGAGAACAGGGTCTCGCGGTGCTGTCCAGAAGCCACGGCGATCACGTATGCGCCTTTGAGATGAGCAAGCTGGACGGCATAGTTCCCCACACCACCAGCGGCACCTTGGATGAGGATACGCTGTCCGGCTTGCAGGCTCCCCTTCTTGAAGAGTGCCTGCCAGGCGGTGAGCGCCGAGAGGGAGAGAGCCGCACACTCTTCATGACTGACTGATCGGGGTCGTAGGGCAATCTGATTGGGAGTGACAATGGCATATTCAGCCCAGGCGCCATCACGATCAGGGCGGGGAAGCCCATAGACTTCATCGCCTCCTTGAAACGCTGTCACTCCCCCACCAACTGCTTCAACAATCCCCGAGACCTCGTGGCCGGGGATAATAGGGCGTGGTCGTGGCTGGGCGCTATCCCCATGGATATACCATGTTTCCGGCCATGTGAGTTCATCCGGTGTTAAAGCCGCAGCTTTCACCCGCAAGAGCACTTCCCCAGCAGCAGGTACCGGTTTCGCAACCTCTACCACTTCCAAAAGCTCGGGACCACCAATCTTTTCAGAAACGATGCCAATGGCTTTCATTTCTCTCTCCTTTTTCCCTCTTGGATTTTTGTGAACTTGAAGAACCCTCACATCCGCTCGCAAACACCTCGACCGTATCATGTGTACTCTTCCCACCCTCAGAAGAGGTTCCGATCGTGATCGCGAGCTTGGGGAGGCCATTCATGGAAAGAACCTCCACGGCGTTTGGTTTGTCCGGTCTGACATCGACGTATGCTTTGCACGAAGACGTACTATGTTGAAAGAATAACAGTTCCGAGCGAACGAAGTTGTTCAGCAGCTTGGTGGCATCCATTCTATACACGATTCTATCGTAGTGGTTGACATCCAAATCCTCAACGATGGTTTTGGTTTCGCCCGGTCCGAGCGAGAATACTTCGTTGACGAGAACAACTTTACAAGCTACCTGCGGTCTGTTCAGATGCATGCTTGCGGCAGAAACCGCCTGCGCTGTTATGTTCCAGGCCAGCAAAACGAGCAAAGCACCGCCACACATACAGAGCTATATCCGATGCATCTCTTCCTCCCTTTCTGGCAGATACCTCCGTACAGACCGCAATCGATCCATGAAAAAACGTCATACTTTCCCTCGCATTATGAATCATCGACGCAAACTGAACAGGAGAATGATTGGCGATGAAATGGCTCATCCCACGGGATGCGCAACGAGGTAGGGTAGGCCGCTGGCAAGGTATTGTGGTCCAATCCTTTTCCCTCGGCCTCCCTCAGAACCGGACTTGATACGTTAGCATCATCCGGCTCGCCAGTGATTTATGTCCTGATCTTCTGTCCTGTGGGCTTCCCGGTATGGATAGCCCTGTGACAGTTCTGGGATGCATAGCGTTCACTATCATAGCGGCGCTGCTGACTACGCAGATGACATGCCTTCCACGTCAGGCCTTCTTCCTGATGGGAAGGGTCACCGTAAAGGTGGAGTCTTTCCCGACGGTGCTATCCACCGTAATGGTTCCCTCATGATATTTGACGATCTCGCCTACAATGTAGAGTCCCATGCCTAAACCGGCGATCCAGGCAGATCGCTGCCCCAGATGCCACGTTGCGACTCATTCTCTTCAGGCTTTATATGTGCTTTTTCCTGACAAGGTGCCCGGTACGTATTCACAAACCGCTGGTCGTTCCACCATCACGCCCTGACATCCTGGCCTTCTAAGGGGTAGCCTGCTTGCTCCCACTCGGCCAGCCCACCTGCAAAATGCAACACATGAGCATAGCCCTGGTATTCAAGCAACTTGCCGAAGGCAGCACTGGCAACGCAGGTTCGGTCGGAACAGTAGACAACAATCTCGTCTTCTTTGTGAAGCTCGGTCAGCGCATCCTGGATGGTGGCGAAGTAGAGGGAGCCAGGAATGTGCTTTGTCTGGTACTGCCACTCACTCAGAGCCATCACCAAGCGAAAGGATTCATGGTGGTCCACTTTCTGTTTCAACTCTTGATGGTCAATGCTTCTCAATGATTTCTCCTCCATTCCGTTTTACTTCGCTGCCTGTACCTCAGCCTCGACGAGAAAATCTGGACGAATAAATCCTGACACAATCAACGACATGGCCGCTGGACCATCACCGACCTGAGCAACCTTGGTTGCTACTCCTGTATTATGTATTTTATTCATAATGAATCTCCTTCAGTTTTTGCTGCAATAACTTCGATTTCAACAAGAATGTCCGGGCGAATCAATTCGGTGACCACAGACAGCATGAAAGCTGGTCGAGCTTCACCCAGATAACGGCTTCGTACTTGAATATAAGCTGGTTTATCTTCCGGGTGAATCAGGTATTGCGTAACCTTGACGATATCCGCCACTTCCATGCCAGCAGCTTCCAGGATCGCCAGGATATTCTTCCAGGCTTGGTCGGCCTGTGCCTCAATCGTCTCTGGCGCGGTTCCATCAGGCCTGATGCCAGGCGTTCCAGATGTATGCAGCCAGCGAACCTTGCCTGAAACCTCTACCCCATCACTGTAGCGACCAATCTGCGCCGCCACTCCTCTATTATGGGTTGTCTTCATTATTCGTCTCCTTTGTTATCTCCATCTCAATGTGAGAATGCATGCGAGAAAAGGTGAGAAAAGATGGGTTTTTTGAAGAATACCTTTCCTCAAACAATATCAGCATACGAGTCATCCCGAGTGAAAAACTAATGATCTCCCTGGCTACTATCAGCTGCCACGCTGATCTGACGACCTTCTTGAAAGATCCGGTTCCAGGTCTCAAAGTTCTGCGCGATTTGCGTTGTGGCTTCGTCAGGAGAAGTTCAAACATGACCTTAATCGGGCTTGACCGAGTGAAAAACTAGCGATCTCCCTGGCTACTATCAGCCGCCTGGCTGATCTGACGATCTTCTTGAAAGACCCGGCTCCAGGTTTCAAAGTTCTGCGCGATTTGCGTTGTAGCTTCGTCCAGGGAGAGACGCTTTGCCTCAAAGGCAACGACGGCGTTCCACCAACTGGTGCGGCCAACGGCAAAGCCGATAAATCCCGGCACGCTGGTGGCCGCCTGGAGCCAATGCGTCACACGCTCCTGGCTTGCTCCGCGCCCCAACACGATGAGGCCAACGTTCTGCCCGCTATTGCGGTGCGCCACTTCGACTATCCGCTCACAGTCGGTGCGTTGATCCAACCCTTCAATTTTCCAGACATCCGGTTCCACGCCCGCCTGCCGCAATTCCTCTATGACCTGGACCATGAAACGGGGCCGAAGCTGCGTGTCATAAGTACCTTTATGGTGATCGACAAGTTCAAGCTGCTGGGGCGTAGCCGGAACAAGCAACTCAAACAGGAACAGGCGTTGCACCTAGTGCAGGTAGTCGGAGAGACGTTTCAAGCGTTGGGTTTGGCGTTGGTTCAACGCGCGATCTCCCTCGGGGTTATAGCGGACCAGTACCTTGGCGAACGTTGGCTGCATGGCTTCAATATGTTGCGCGAAGTCGTCGCCATAGATAAAATCAAACTCGTCCTGCCCGCTTTTCTCCACCGAGACTGCTGTGATGGTGCCGTGTTGTGTGGCGTCGCGCAGGATATCAACGCCATATTCTTCATCAACGAGGATACCTGCCTCCTCTTTGGGGATACGTGCCTTTTTAAAGCCCTCGTAGATAATTTGTTTACTCTCAGCTACTCTCAACGCTTGCTCGACGCTGAGCGGCTCTTTCCAGCCAAACAAACCGCTGATATATGAATTGCGATGATCAAACGGCAAAATGGAGAGCTGCTTTGTATATCCTGTGAGCATATGTGTGGGCTCCTTATATGTTAATATGTTTTCAAGCCCTCTCGACCAAGGGCTAGCAGGGTCGCTCCCTGCTCGATTCGTCCTGCTGGGGAAAGGCTAAGGACTCCACACGGCTTGACCGGCAACGAAAGATCGCTCTTTCCCAGCAGTTTTTCCTGGGCCAATCGATGATTGGAGGGTAGTTGCTTCGAGCACCCGTTATATAAGGACCCGACCGCTCCCAGGACGTTTTGGCGAAAGGAACTTCGAAGATGTGGTATGTTGGATTGGATTGGAGCGATACCCATCATGATGTGGTTGTGCTCGATGAAGCCGGACATCGGGTGGGAACGCAGCGTTTTGCCCACAGCCATCAAGGTTTGCACCACTTGAAAGACTTTTTGCTGAGCATAGCCTCTAGGCCGGAGGATCTGGCCTGTATCGTCGAAACGAATCATGGCCTGCTCATTACCTTCCTGTTGGAAGCAGGCATTCCGGTGTATCCGGTCAACCCGAAGACCGCGAATCAACTGCGTAAAACAGCAGGCGCGAAGACCGACCGCATTGATGCCTATCTGCTGGCGAAAACCGGACGTTTTGACCTGGCCGATCTGCGTCGCCTCTCTCCTGATAGCCCGATCATTGCTGAATTGAAGACGCTCACACGCGATCAGGATGCCCTGATTCAAAGCCAAACGCGACTGGTCAACCAACTCACCGCCTGCCTCAAAGAGTATTACCCAGTCGGCTTGAAGCTGTTTGGAAAACTGCATCAGCCCTCGACACTGCTGTTTTTGCAGGCGTATCCGACTCCAGCCGCAGCGGCGGCCGCTTCCCTTGAAGAGATTGAGGCACTGCTCAAAAGGTGCAAGTATCCCAATGCGAGGCGGGCAGCCACTGAGATAGTGGAGCAACTGCATCACCAAGAGTTGACGGCCAATGAGGTTATCGTGCGTGCCAAATCGCGCCTGATGCTCTCGCTGGTCAGACAGTTGCTGCCACTGCTTGAGGACATCAAAAGCTACGATAAGGAGATTGCTTCCCTTTTTTTGAAGCATCCCGACCATGACCTGTGGCAATCTCTGCCTCGGGCCGCTCAGCGTCTGGCTCCGCGGCTGCTTGCCGAATGGGGGGATGACCGAGCGCGTTACCGAGATGCCCAAAGCGTGCAGGAACTGGCGGGTACGGCTCCTATGCCGTTGCAAAGCGGCAATTTTTCCAAAGCCCATAAACGCTTTGCCTGCCTCAAGCCGCTGCGCAATGTGCTCTATCAGTTCGCCTGGCAGACGACGCGACAAGATGGCTGGGCACGAGAGTATTATCAGCGCAAGCGGATGGAAGGCAAGACCCACAGTATGGCCGTCCGCTGCCTGGCAAATGTCTGGGTACGCATCATCTATCGCATGTGGGTGAGTAAGGACGTCTATCAGGCCGCAACGTTTGAAGCGGCGAAGCTGGCTCACGCGCCTCGTCAACGTGTCGCCTAAACCCAGGCTGTCCCTTGGCGTCATGGCTGGTTGGGCAGACTCAGCACTGCAACATCTTTTGTCAGTGCGGAGACCGTGTGCTCCAACGGAGTCGCCCAAACGGTTCCCGCCACGCTCTTTCTGCCGAGCGTGAGCCATTCCTTCATTCCTGCCCTTCGCTCCAACGTCTGCCGCAGCCCACCACCGCGTTCCCGACTTCCGGTGTGGGTTACTCGCAGCAGACCACCCCGAGTCAAGGCCGCGCAGGATGGGAAAGAGTCGGGGGTGGGCGCGCTCGTCTTGGCCTTGACCGAGGTGGGAGACTTGTAAGCCCACACGGGAGGCAGTTTCATTTCTGCTCACCTTACTTTTTCCTTTCTCGTTTTGGCTCTTGACATAGAGGGTCTTTCGTTCAGAGCGAAACGACACATCGGGAAAGAGCGACGCAGTACGGCATAGACGTCGCTGCCGTCGCTCTTTGCTGTCGCAGCCAAAATCAGGCTGTCACCGCCTCACGTTCCAGGTCGTCAGTAGGCAAGAGTTGGCTGATGATATCGATAGTGCGAACAATTTGTTCTGCTTCCTTCACCAGGAAAGATTGCTCGGCTGCCGAAGGTTCCTGCGACGATCGCGCCGACGTTTCACTCTCGGTCAGAGCATGCAGTGCCGCATCTAAGCCAGCGCACGAGATGGTTTCTGGTTGGGCAGTCGCAAGCGTCTGGGAGAGGCGTTGTAATGTTGTGTCTACCTCTTTCACAAAAAACCTCAGTTGATCTTGCATGGCAGAGGGCAGAACAACGTCATTCAATTGATAGCCTTCAAGGGCCAGAATATTCAATGAGATCGAGTTGAACGCTTCCAGCAGCCCCTGCGCCCGAACTGTATTGAAATGAAGCGCTGAGGGCTCATGTGTGATGCGCTCTAGCGAGGCTTCTACGTTCGAATAAGCAAGCCTCGCTTCTCGATGGCGAGAAGCAACGCGCTCGATATGAGAAGTATCAGGCTGAATATACGCCTCCATGACAGCAAGAAAGTGCTTTCGCAGTGTCTCCACACGCGCCACCATATTGGGAGAGAGCTGCATATGCTCCCAAGTCGGCCAGATCAAAAACATGCCGAACGCCAACGCTCCGCCTATCAGCGTATCGATAGCACGGTCGAAGACATTTGTCAGCGGATGCGGAGTCACCAGGGCAAGTAAGCACACTGCCGCAATCGTTATCGAGGCGGAATAGAGTGCATAATTGACAAAAAATGAAGCAAGGGTGATATAGGCTGCAATAGCGACAATGAGGACAAGCATCTCTGGTGTCGGTTTCAATGTCACGAGCAACACCGTTGCGAGGATCACCCCACCCAAGGTTCCCACCAGACGAGACACACTCCGCGTGAGCGTTGTATTAAAGTCTGGCTTGAGAATAGCAAAGGCCGTGAACGATATCCAGTAACCCCGCCCGATAGGCCATCCTGGAAGATGATAGAGAGCGATTGTGAGCGCCAGCGTCACCCCCAGGCGAATCGCATGGCGAAACGCGGTTGAACGAAACGTGAAATTTGCTCTGAGGATGGCTTGCACATTGTAGAATTCGGCCCATGCTGAATGGTGGTGGAGGGTATATTCCGCAAGAACTACAGGATCAGGGTAGCGCCATGTCTGTGTTAAACACTCAATTCTATTCAAGAGACGGATCACACGCTGAACATAGGCAAGGATGTTTTGAAAGAGTGCTTGCGGCTCAGACGAAGTGGCCTGCCATTGTTGCGCCTGGGAGAAAATCATTTCGATGTTCTCGTTTGACCGTAATTGCCCTGCTTCTTCTTCCCTCCGCAAAGCGCCGGGTCCGAGGATAAGGTGCTGGGAGACGCTCTGTAACTTCCTTGAAAGCTCCTGCAAAAGTTGTTCCAGGGCGGCGATGCCTTCCTTTGACTCGGAGGGTGTTTCTCGTAACTCCTGTCTCAGTCGATGCAAGACAATGAGCAACAGGCGCATCCGTTCGGCCTCGCCATAGAGTGCGAAAAGTGCTCTTCCTCGTGGGCGGTGGTCATCACGATCGAGCAGGATCGCCTGGGACTGGACCAACGCTGCACGTACCATCTTGTTATGCATCTCCAGATTGTCATCGGTCGCTCCGGCCATCTCTGCCAGGCGCTTAAAGAACAGGGACAACATCTTTCGCTCAGCACCAGTACGACGCCAGGGTGAGAGGAGCATTTCGAGCAGAAATGCAAGTAAAGCTCCTGCGAAGACAAGTGCCGCCTGGAAGAACGCGTGCAGAGGATCACGCGCAAAGGACTGAAGGAACAGGATGGCGACCAACGATTGCATGCCAATCATGGCGACAGATAGACTGACTACCACTAAGAGGCCTGCTACAAACGCCACGGCACCCACGACCACGATCGGCAAGATCGGGAGCGTGCCGATGACGGAACCGATAAAAGCTCCAACCCCCATACTCACACAGCTCAAAAATAAGACGCGGAGCCGTGCATGATTAGGGTTCGTCATATTCATGACCGTCCAGAGCACGGTTCCGCCAGCAACCGTTGCACCCTCCACCATATGACCTGTAGCCAATCCCATAGCCAATGGAAGCACGATCCCTGCAGCTCCACGGAGCGCCTTCAAAACCATTGCTTGCGGCATATTCATACGCAAGGCAGCACGCCAGGATAACGTGAAAGCCTCAAACCAGGATCGGCGGGATGCTTGTAGAGATGACGTATTCCGACGGTTATGAGAACGATATTCTTGCATAAAAAATTGCTCCAAGTACCAATTGATGACAAAGGCCATGATTCAATGAGTATATAAGGTCACATCTGCGCGGATTTTGAAGCAAACGCGAGAAAATCGGCGCGAAACACATGCCTGCTCATGGTTTTCAGACGTCTCATCAGAGTGATCCTGTCTGAAAACCACCAGCCAATATCACAGAGAGAACGATGCTCAGGTGCTCATGCTTCTTTGAAGTGCCCAGAAGCAATCATCCAGAAACGCAAATGACCTACCTTTGCCAGAGTATTCGTCGCTCCGCGTTAAACTCGGCGGCATGTTCTGCGGGCATATAGAGCCGAGCATGGGGCACATCCACCCGGAGCTTTGTGCCGGGGATAGTGTTTGCCAACCAGCGTGACCACGTCACGGGAAACAGATTATCGCTCGCTCCCCATATAATCAGCGTAGGAACAGTCAGATTGCGCAGTTTTGCCGGTCGTGTTGCAAAAAATTTAAAGCTCAGCACATTGGGTAGAGCCACATTACCTGCACCATTTTCTCAGCCCAATTTTTTTGCAACTCGACCATTCATTCTCGCTTCCCTCTGGACATCTCCTTTATCTGCTTCTTTAAGAAACTTTCTTTTACTGACACGAGAAGCATACTCCAATGATGGGCTTATCAAAAGAGCCATTTTCAGGTAGACGAAAGGGGCCATTGAAGAAAGATTTCAATCCATGTTAAGACTTTCAGGAACGCAGATACAGTATGCCGAAAAGAGCACTACCTGGCAAAAGGCCGGAAATCACCCTCGACCAGAACGCATCCATCCCACTGTACAAACAGCTTTATGAGCGGTTGCGCTCGAAGATTCTGCCGGGACAATTAGAGGCTGGTGATCTTTCATGCCAATGCGATCAGATGACCCATTACAGACAATAGCACATACCTTCGATCGTATTCGAAAAGGCCAGGATCCGTGGGTGGCCATCGGGAAATTTTCCAACGAGTGGTTCCTCTATGCTGCCGATCGGCGACCGACTCTTATCGCTAAGGCGCCTTCTTTGCCATTTTCCCCAACCCGAGAGGAATGCCGCTGGGCCAGTTTTCTCTCTGCCTCGGTAGAGTATCTGTGCCAGGAGTACGTTTTGCCTTGTCCAGAATGGGTACACGAGCTGGACGAGCTGGTCCATCTGGACGTCCCCTGGTATCACGTGCTCTATGTCGACGAAGAAATCAAAAAGTGGCTGGAAGTTGCATCCCCTTTAGCATTTAAACAGAGAAATATCTTCTGCGGAAGCCAGGTCTTTCCTGACAAACGATCTATTCTCTCCCAGGTGCCAGAGGGAGAGCGTATGCGGTAGCTGTGCCAACTGCCGGTCGACACACCACACAAACAACGCGTAACAGAAAATGCCAGGCCATCAACCATGCTGGTCCCGCACTACGAGATCGATATTTATTGATGAGTAGAGGCCCAAAGAGTCTCTTTCCTCTCAAGGTCGTGGGGACATTTATCAGTCCGAGCGTAAGATCCTTGCCTTTATGTGTGGGGAGTCGTCACAGCATGACTCGCTCCTGCTTGGCCCCGCCTCACTAGCTCTAGCGCTGACCTGGCACAGAGTTCGCTCTGTCCTGATGCAGGTCCCAGGCGGTATGTGCCCTCCAGGGGGAAGCGTCAGAACTGAGAACAAGGACGGTGTGAAAAAAGCGCTTGTGGTAGACTGACGATCATTGAGCACATCGTTATGAGGAAGGAACCATGAACTGCCCACACTGCACATCCCCAACCACGAAAGAACGGCAGAAAAGCACCATACTTGGCTATCGAACTTTTCGTTGTTTCGCTTGTCAACGCATCTTCAACGAGCGGATTGGGACTCCCTTCAATTCCCTCGAATATCCTACCGATATCGTCCTGCTCGTCGTTGTGTGGCGGCTCCGGTACAAGTTGCGTCTGCGTGATCTCGCTGAGATGTTCTTAGAGCGTGGCTTTGTGTTCACGCATGAAGCGATCAGAGACTGGGAAGCCCGTTTTGCTCCACTTGTCGCCGAACACCTACGGGCCAAACGACGCGGACAAGCAGGAACATCGTGGTACGTCGATGAAACGTACGTGAACGTCCATGGCACCTGGTGTTACCTGTATCGAGCGATTGATCGAGATGGCAATCTGGTCGATTCACGTCTCAGTGAGAAACGCAATATGGAGGCAGCAAAGCGATTCTTCAACCAAGCGGTGACCATGGTTGGTCACGCACCTGAGCGGGTGACAACCGATGGGCATGATTCCTACCCCCGCGCAATCCGCGAGACCCTGGGCGATACTGTCGTGCACCGGACGAATGCCTACCTGAACAATCGATTGGAACAAGATCATCGTGGGATCAAACAACGTTACTATCCGATGCACGGGTTTGGAAGCTTCACGTCAGCATCACGCTTTTGCCGGGCGTTCGACGAGGTACGCCAGTTCTTCCGGTTTCGTACTACCACGAAGCAATACATTTCTCTTGCCGACCAACGTTGTTTGTTCTGCCAACGCTTAGATGCCTTAAAAGTCATGTTGCTGGTAGCCTAACAGAAGAAGGCTGGAGGATTGAGCACGCCATGTGATCTTCTGTGTTCTCAGTTCTGACACATCCAGATTTTGGAGGCGTACTTCGAGCGGGCGATTGCCTCTGCCAATGACGTTGGCTTGCTCGCTGAGGAGGTAGATCTGGCCAGCGGCGAATTGCTGGGTAATTTTCCGCAGGCCTTCAGTCACATCGGCCTCGTGAATGCAGCCTGGGCTATCTCACGAGCGGAGAAGGACCGCGAGAGAGGGGAATGTGAAGTCGAATGGGCGTGAAAAAAGGAACGAGCGCGCTAGATGAAAGAAGCACCTCCTCATAGATTGATTTGCTGAATATTCCGTGCGGCCAGGCCGGCCCTCCCCTCGACAATTTCGAATTGCACTGGAACGCCGGCTCTGATCGTGCGGTAGCCCTGTCCAGGAAGCGCCGTGAAGTGGAAGAAGATCTCCTCGCCTGCTTCTTCTCTCACGATGATACCGATCCCCGCGTTGGGGTCAAACCAGCGGACGACTCCTTGGGCTATCGGCAAGCCGTTCTCCCCCAATGCAGGACTTCCCTTGAGCCACTCCTGCTGGGGAATGCGAATCCGCCGCACCTCTGGCGTGTCATACGCCTCGTAGCGATAATCGGAACGGGTTTCCATGATCGCGCGCAGATCCCGTCGCAGCTCTTCAGTCGTGGGGCGGCCCACGAAGTACCAGCCATTATAGATGGTGTGGATGCGCAAGTCTGGCCGCAGCACAAACGTGTACGGCTGCGCACGATAGGCATACTCGCCTTCCGTCTCGTCGAGAATGTTGATCTGTTTGATGACGACCCGCTGTTCATCCGACAAGAACGTCCACTGCGCCCCCAGGCCCGCTCGGAACGCGGCCTGCACGAGCGGTGGATCCGCGCTTACCGCCACGAGCTTGCCATAATTCACCGCCAGTTCGCGTTGGAACTCCACGAGTTGCCGCATCTGCTGCTGGTCACGCGGGCAGAAGAACCCGCGAAAGAAGACCAGGATCAGCGGATACCCGTCCTGGAACCCCAGGTGGGTGTCGAGGAAACTGGGCTTGGTGAAGTGGGAGAGTCGCATGGGCTCGTTCTGGTGATTCGGCAGTTCAAAATCGGGGAACTGGTCATCGAGCCGAAGATTGGTGGTCATAACAGTCTACTCCTTTCCCCTCAATACCGGAGCTGTTGGGATGATTTCGTCACTCTCTCGTAAAGCTTCCCTATCATCCTATCTGGTCTTGCGGACGTACGCAAGGTGACAGGGCGTTTGAACCTGTAGCGATCTGAAAAGACTGCGTGTTTTTCTGTTACACACGCATTGCGTCAAAATGATTCTGCTCAGGATCTACTCAGAAAGGGAAAAACCTGAGCGGCTCCTCTCTGAACCTCGGCTTCCCCCCTTCTCGGCGCCGCAGGTGGTCGGCGAGTTCCAGCCCATTCATCCCGGGGAGATGGTAATCGAGCAGAAACAACGCAGGCGTGATGGTTGAAAGCATCATCAGCGCTCTCTCGCCACTTGAAGTAAGATAGCCTTGATAGGTCGTCTCCTCCTGGAACGTTTCCAGCAGCAGGTTCCCAAGCACGGGATCATCTTCGACAATGAGAATACTCTTGACAACGCCACCCTCGTTGTATACCTGGTATTGGGAAGTCTCCATGTGCGTTCCTCATGTTCTTTGGCGGGGAAGCGTCACCCGAAAGGTCGATCCTTTTCCTGGTTCGCTTTCGACGGTGATCGTTCCCCCCTGGTGTTTCACAATCTCCGCGACAATGTATAACCCCATGCCCAGACCGGGGATCGCCTTCTGCTTGAGATTGGTGACCCGATAGAAGCGGTCAAAAATCTTGTCGCGCTGCTCGCGTGGGATGCCCAGGCCATGATCCTGCACACGGATCGTGACCGTCTCTTCGGAGGCGGAGAGATCCATCTCGACGGTCTCTGCGCTGGGAGAATACTTGATGGCATTGCTGAGCAGGTTGGTGAAGACCTGTCCCAGCCGGTCTCGATCCCCAAGCAGGATGGCTTGCACGGTACCCCGCACCAGGATGGTATGGCTGGGATGCGTTTGCTGCATGGTGTCGACGATCTCCCGCAGCAAAGCATCGAGATCCACCGATTCCTGCCGATACTCGAGCTTGCCCGCCTGGATTTTGGAGACATCCAGCAAGTCTTCCACCAGCCGGGTGAGTTTGTTGATCTGGGTTTGCATGCTGGAAAGCGCCGAAGCCTGGAGGCCTTGCTTCGTCAGTTGCCGGTGCAGCAAGGTAGTGTGCAGTTTCAAAGCGGTGAGGGGGTTCCTCAGTTCATGGCTGGCCATGCTAATAAAGGCATCCTTGCGTTGTTCCAGTTCCTTGCGCGCGGAGTTATCCAGCACAAAGACGATATCCTGGCGTGAGTGATGCTGTAAGACAACCCCCCCCCACGAGCACGGGAAGACGACTGCCATCTTTACAGATGTACTCTTTTTCGTAGGGCGTCATCGACTGCCGGGTGGCCAGTTCCTGATGGGCCTGCAGGGACTGAGCCAGATTTTCTGGAGGAGTCATCTGCATCCAGTTGATGCGCCCTTCGCGTAGGTCCTCACGAGTGTAGCCAGTCATGTGCAGAAAGGAGTCGTTGGCGTCCACAATCTGCTCTCCTTCGGCGACAATGATCCCGATAATGCTGGAGTTCATCAGGACGCTCGCGCGCTCCTGACTCTGGCATAAGGTTTCCTCGATGCGCTTCTGATCGTCGATGTCGGTGCCGGTGCCGAACCACTTGACGATCTGGCCTGCTTCATCGCGCACCGGCACCCCACGAGTTAAGAACCACCGATACGCGCCCGTTTGGCCATCCTTGAGGCGATATTCGATCTCATAGGGTTCACCCGTTGCGAGCGCATGATGCCAGATCTTCAGGGTGCGCTGAGAATCGTCAGGGTGTAAAAACTGGCTCCATCTATGACCCAATGCTTGTGCGAGGGAGGAACCACTATAGGCATACCACCGTTGATTCCAGTACTCTAAAGCTCCATCTGGCCGTGCTGTCCACACCAACTGTGGCACCGTTTCAGCCAGCACTCGCCAGTTCTCCTCACTGGCTTTGATTCTCTGTTCAGCCTGTTTCTGCTCATCGATGTCAGTGTTGGTGCCAAACCATTTCAGGATCGTGCCCTGCGCATCTTTGAACGGCACTCCTCTGGCAAGGAACCACCGATAGTCTCCGGTGGTTCCATTGCGCAGGCGCAGTTCCGCTTCATAGGGCCTGCCTGCCTGGACGGCGCTCTGCCACACCTCCAGAATGCGTTGTTGGTCATCGGGGTGGATGGTATGGAGCCAGCCATCCCCTTGAGCTTGTTCGGCGGTCATGTTGGTATAGTCACGCCAGCGTTGGTTCGCGTATTCAGCAGAGCCATCGGGGCGTGCCATCCAGACGAATTGGGGGATGGCATCAACCAGGACACGGATTTCGTCCTCGACTTGCTTTTTGTCGTGAATGTCGGTGCAGGTGCCAAACCACTTGAGGATGTGACCGCCTGCATCGCGCATCGGCATGCCGCGAGCTAAGAACCAGCGATACGCGCCCGTTTGGCCCTCCTTGAGACGATATTCAATCTCATAGGGTTCTCCCACTGCGAGCGCATGATGCCAGATCGTCAGGGTGTGCTCATAATCGTCAGGGTGCAAGAACTGGCTCCATCCAGAGCCCAATGCTTGTTCAGGGGAGGAACCAGTATAGGCATACCACCGTTGATTCCAGTACTCTAAAGCTCCATCTGGCCGTGCTGTCCACACCAACTGTGGCACCGTTTCAGCCAGCACTCGCCAGTTCTCCTCACTGGCTTTGATTCTCTGTTCAGCCTGTTTCTGCTCGTCAATGTCGGTGTTGGTGCCAAACCATTTCAGGATCGTCCCCTGATCATCCCTGTGTGGCACTCCTCTAACAAGGAACCAGCGATACTCCCCGGTCGTGCCATGGCGCAGGCGCTGTTCCGCTTCATAGGGCCTGCCGGTCTGGACGGCACACTGCCACCTCTCCAGGACACGTTGTTGGTCATCGGGGTGGATGGCCTGGAGCCAACCATCCCCTTGAGCTTGTTCAGAAGTCATATTGGTATAGTCACACCAGCGTTGGTTAGTGTATTCACACGAGCCATCGGGGCGCATCATCCAGACGAATTGGGGAATGGTACCGATCAGGACACGGAGTCCTTCTTCGGCTCGTTTGCGCGCGGTGATATCCAGCCCGGTATAGATGAGGTACTCGACCTGTCTGTCAGCATTCAGATGCGGGGTCATCGTCACCGCAAGATCCAGATACCACCCCTCTTGTGGGCGTATCCTGGTCTCAAAGTGCACGATTTCTCTCCGACTGGCTTGTTCAATCGCTGCGCGTAATTGCTGCTGGACAGGTGGAGCATACGACCACCAGGGAGTTTCGGTGAACGGTTTACCGACCACTTCCTCTCGCCGGAGGTGTGCGTCCTCTAAGGGGCGCTGACTGATGGCCAGGACCATCCCATCAGGGGTCAAGATCACAAGCCGGTCAGAGATAGTCTCCAGGATATCAGCGTAGAGATGTTCGCTGAGGGGAACCATCTCCTGGCGTCGGGCTAGTGCTCTCACTTCGTGGAACTGCAAGGTGAGCCCCCCCATGGTCGGAGTGAGCTGCACGTGCAGCCTGGTCTGGGTTATGGGAGACCAATACTCCACTTCGGTCGGCTCTTGGGTCTGCCTGGTCTTGAGCACTGCCTGATAGAGTGAGGGGCTCACGAGTTGTGGAACACCACGCCAGAAGGGGTTCCCCAGGAATTGCTCTCGTGATGCGCCTAGCATGGTCTGCGCGCTCGCATTGGCATACACAATCGTTGTGGCGTCATCGACGATAAACAACGCATCAGGAAGCGTCTCAAGCGTGCTGAGGAGCGTTTCACGCGATGTGAGCATGCTTGACTCGCTGCTTTGTGGGTTGAACATCATACTGTCTCCATCCCTTTCATATGGCCCGTGTCTCGGTGAAGAGGTTTTTCGCCTCTGACATCGAGCTGTATTGTTGTATGGTGGTTGTCGACCTACCTTCTCTTTGTGGGCAGAATTATCGAGTACAAGGGGTCATCGAGTAGGGCCGTGCGAGTCCCTCATGTGCCTGCTCGGTATAGGCTTTGTATTCTGGAGGGGTCATCTGCATCCAATTGATCTTTCGTTGACAGAGATCTTCCCGGGGATAGCTGGTCATGCGTAAAAAGGCATATTGGCCTCCACAATCACATCGTCTTCGCCAATGGTGATCCCGATACTCGTTGAGTTTATCAGTGTGCGCGCCCGTTCCTGGCTCTGGCGCAGGGCCTCTTCAGTCTGTTCGGCCCGCTTTAAACATCGATGTCTGTACATGTGAAATCCAGTGCAGAATCGTCCCCTGCGCATCTTTGTAGGGAATCCTTCGAGCGGGGCGCACACTGCCAAACAGCTTGCCAGGCAGTTCGTGCATGCTTGTCCCAAGCATGGTGGCGGCTCTTGTATTAACATACTGGATCATGGCTCTCTGATCTAGAAAGATCGGCGCATCAGGAGGCGTATCCAGCAGAGCAATGAGTTTCAGGTAGAGCGCAGACGAATTGCCCGAGGGTACATCCTCATCTATGAAGCGTTAGGTAGTCAACTGCTCTCATTATTGTGTGCAGGGCTTGTGAATTATTGCTGAGCGACGCTCCTGGGAAGCAAGAAGCGAAAAGCAAGATGAGGATGAGAAGCAAAGTGGCGTCTGGTCGCAGCAATCTGAGAAGACCCTTGACGATGAATAAGGGTGATCGCCAAATTGCGGAACGTTGCCAGGATCTGAGATGCCTGCCCAGAGCGCAAGCGAGAACGATCCTCACCAAAGGTCATATCGCGGACATAATGGGAGGAGTTCTCGATACTCCAGTGTCCCCGTACTAATGCAAGTAAGCGCTGGGGGCTGGC
The DNA here is from genome assembly GCF_000178855.1 of Ktedonobacter racemifer DSM 44963. GTDB lineage: Bacteria > Chloroflexota > Ktedonobacteria > Ktedonobacterales > Ktedonobacteraceae > Ktedonobacter > Ktedonobacter racemifer. The sequence goes on from NZ_ADVG01000003.1 coordinate 2,690,763, forward strand.
CTCAAGAGCAGTCAAAGGCGTGATGAGATAGACCACTTCGTGGCTGGTTTTTCCCGTTTTGCGAACCGTGACGGTTCGTGTCAGTTCGGCCACTTGCTCGATGAGTGGCCAGTCAGCCAGGTAGGAATTCATTTCGGTGCTCACACGGATAGAACGCTTTTCAATCCGTCCTCGATGCTGATCAAGCGTGGAGTCTTGCGCAAAAGAAGCATGTGGATCGGCGAAATAGGCGGTGAGATCTGCGTAGAGGGTCGGCTGATTGTTTTTGACGGTGAGAACGGTTTTGCCACCCAAGGCATCCACGCACCTCATGAAATCCTTCTGCGTGTGCAAAGCGTCTGCGGTGAAGACGCGTCCATCGACAGGCAAGCAGGGCAAGAGGGCCTGTGCGACTGGGATTTCATTCGTCTTCTCGGAAACGGCAACTTGCAGCAGTGTTTCCTGGCTGTGATGTGTGCGAAAGGAGAGCAGATGGGGAGCAGAATGTTTGTCCGATCTTCCCCCACGAACCGTCTTGCCATCTAAGGCAATGGGATCATCGAGGGTGGCTTGCAGAGTCCGACGTATCCAGTCCGCCAGGGCGCACTCGATCTGTTCGGCATCCAGGCGCGGGAGGAGTTTGCGGTAGAGTGAATCACTGGGGCACAGGAAGCGACGTGGTCCGAAGAGTCGGATGAGCAGAAGACGTTGATCACGACACCACTCTGCAACTGCCAGGGTCGAGTCACAATTGCAGAGGAAGCCCGCTACCAGGCAGGTCAGCACGTACGCCAATTCATAGCGCAATCCATGCTTGGAACGGGGATCTGGGATGGTGGCAAACACTTCGTACAAACTCAGCAATGGTTGCTTTTCCAATAACTGGTGGCGAGCATCACTCGTCAGTGAAGGCAAGGTCAGTGACAATGCAGTAGAATAAGACATCGGAGGCTCCTTCTTCTCGATAGATCGGTTTGGAATGTCTATCGTAGCAGATCTTGGAGTCTCCTGCTCTCAGCAATAATTCACAAGCCCTGTGGTAACAACATTCAAAGAAGAGTGGCAGGGGGCAGGGGTTGATGGTGAAGCGCTTCTCAAAAAGACCAGTCAGTTTCTTCCTGCGCTCCAAGTCATCGGCTCTTCTGTCTTTCTTGCTTGGGCCAACCACATCTCATCCTCGCAGTTCTGAAACCTCATCCAGAAAGCCTCTTTTCCTAGAAGCTTTCTGGAGCACGTCACCTCCTTGTTATCACTCTTCTTGTGTTGGGAAATATCTCCATTTCCCCCCAAAGATACAGCAAGGTACAAAAAATCGTTGATACTGATGAGTTTTCACCAAAATTGGGACAGTTCCGAATACTGTTGGAATTTACACTCTCCACACCATCTGCAATGCAAGTGCGTCCCAGAATGTTGGGATTTACAACATATCCTCTCTCTCTTCCGCTAGTGGCAAGGCAAGAGACAGACTCCCTTCTTGCTCACTCCAGATCCGTCCCCCATGTTCGTGCAAAATCTCATGACACAGCGCAAGACAAGCTTCCGCCTCGCCCTCTTCAACTCCCCGTATCTGCGCTTCAAACTCCCCTTCTCTTCCGAGGGCAAGACTTGGCAGATCGCTTCTGATGCGAAGCGTTATTTTCGCTTCCCGACCCATGGGATTTAGAAAGGGTTCAAGATGGATCTCGGCAGGCAGAATATCAGCTTGCCTTACGAATAGATAGTTGAGGAGGACATGTTCAAAAAGCACCTGCAGCCAGAAAGGATCACACATGATAAAAAGCGACTGAGCAGGCATGCTCACTTGCAAGACACCATCGGGACAGAGTGGAGCGCGTTGCTCGATGACCGGTCCGAGTAAGGACACGAGATCGATCCAGACAAAGTTCTGACAGAGCGGCTCATCTGTTGCTCTAGGCGAGAGCTCGCGCAGTTGAACCAGTAGATCATTCAAGCGCATTTCCCGATCTTGCATCGTCCGCAAATAGCCTAAGCAGCACTCATTTCGATCTTGCCAGACCTCCCGTGTTGGGGGGAAAGCTTCTTGAACCCGTGCTGAGATCGCGCGCTGTAACAGGCGCCGATATCCGGAAAGCACGGCCAGCCCATTGCCGAATTCATGATGGATCAGTTTGAGCAGCGGATAATTGATCGGAGCCTCTCTGACGCTCTTGACCACGTCGCTTTCGCTCATTGCCATATTCTTCTTTCCTTTCCATCCCGCATTTTTCCACGTTCGAAAACCTCTCTTATCTATATGATGACACGAGTTGGCAATGATACATTGCTGTACATCCCAGCAATTATTCGGTTTTTGGCACAATCCTGGTGAAAAGGGTTGATGGTGATTGCTCAGGCTGAGAAGTGAAGGAGGAGGGGTAGTGTTGCAAAAAATTAAAGCTCAGCAAATCAAGAGTGTATATAAGCAGAGTCCACGAGAAAAAGATGTAGAACACTCACCTTTTCTCTGCGGCAATGATTTTTATGCCGTAATTACTTGCTCCGTTTTCTCAGCTCAAAATTTTTTGCAACACTACCCACTTTTCCACCTATGCTCTTGACTTTGAAGAATCTCTTCTCGGCTCTTATACTACCTAAGTTTCGCCCAAAATAACAACAATCTGGAAGGGAGCAAGCAGCTCCTGCAAGGGATAGAGGAGTGAGTGAGCCAGGGGAGCGTCCTGATTGAGCTCGATCTCAACCACCTGATGCAACGCATTGAAACGGAGCAAACCGCTGACATGAAAGACATCACGCACCATACGCAAGATGCCATAACGATGGATTTTTGGGCTGTTCAGCCAGCGACGTGCCCAGACCACCACGTTGTGAGCCAGTGAGCCGAGCAGCGCCAGCATGTACTGCGCCTCAAAGCGCTTCTTATTGCGTTTCGTCAGTCCCAATCCCTGTTTATCACCCTTGAAGGAGGTTTCGATGCCTCCACCACGCTGATCATAAAAGGTCACATAGGCCAAGAGCACCGCCGTGGGATCAGCTGCTTGCGATGCCTCCCATCCCAGAAGGGGAAGAACCTGCTCAATCGAGAGCGAACACATCAGAATGCCATAAGCAAATGTGCCATCTCTTCTGCGACAGCGTACCGCAATACGTCGCATGGGACGGACGTAGCCAGCGGCTTCCTCGCTCACCCAGCCAAAGGAACGTTCCGACCAGGTGGGGTCCTGGACCCATTCCTTGACCGTTTGAGACAGTCGCGTGATACGTCGTCCCGAGTATTCTTTCGCCATGACCTCGTAGCCTCGGGAGAGCAGCCAATTGAGGTCGTCCTCGGTTCCCGCACCTGCATCGACACGGATAATGGTCCGTCTGCGTTTGGCATCGTCCAATTGCAAGGTCGTCTCAGCAGTCTCTACCAGCGGTTGCAGAGCCTTGATCAGTTGGACATTGCCTGCAAAAAGCTGATCGACCACGACTTCTTCATACTGGGTCGCCAGCACACGACCCAATTGCCGCCCTCGGCGATGATAGAGTCCTGCAAAATAGCCGCGCGTGGCAAACGCCGCTTTTGGTCCACAAGGCATGCCCGTCAGGTCCACGTCCAAGAGTTGAAAAGCGGCCTGATAGTCATGATGAAAGCCTTGGCTCTGAGCGCGGTAGATCTCATCGAGCGCCTGATGCAACTGAAGGACATTTTCCTCAGCACAGGCAGAAAGCGTCTCTTGCACCACCGACTGCTCAGCACAAGAGGTTCGACCGAAGGCTCGTTGCAAGCCCGGATCGGCTCGCAGCCGACTGTTGATTTCTACCAGTCCATGGGCTCCAGCCAACAGACTGATAAACGCATCCATCAGCTTGTCGAGAGGCGTATGCTTGATGGTTTTCTGCCTGATCTGCACTCTCTTGCGGATCGGGCTCAAGACATCCAATTGCTGCAATTTGGCTCCTATGGCGGCCAGGATGGCGCATCCAGTGAAATGGTTCGTTGTTGTTGTGATAGACTCGTTCATGGTGATACTCCTTTTTCTAATGAAAGCTCCTTTGTTCCTTCATTAGCTATGGAGTATCGCTCTGCTTTTTGCAAGCTCTGCACTGGCTCGCTGGACTGTCGTCAATTTGGGCGAAACTTAGGTATACTAAACGTAAGAGAGATGAGTACCAGTTAAAAAGATGGGGTTTGACAGCAATCTTCAAGGTCACCAGAGAGACTCTCTTGCACGAGTTTCAGAAGCACATGCATTCAGTGAGAGGGGTATCTTGAGAAGGTCTTGTCTAGAGAGGAGGAATAGTCTTGTCTCGCTCTCATGCTCCCGATCCTGATCCTGAGAACAGGGCGCCATCACCGCAACAACCAACCATATGCACTGATCGCTTTCTGGCGGTGATGCACGGGTCGGCGGATCTCTTTTGGATTCTCTCCTCAGCCGGCAAGATGGACGACATCAGTCCCAGTTGGCTTTCCTTTACCGGCCAGCGGGAGCGCGACGCTTCCGGCCACGGATGGCTTGATGCGGTGTATGCGGTCGATCGACCTTCCCTGGAAGCCTTCCTTGCCCAACCTTTTTCCGCTGATTACATTCCTGAGCACACCTGCCATATTCGCCGAAACGACGGGATCTATCGTCTGATGCGCCTGCACGGATGTGTCAGAACTGAGAATAAGACCCCAAGCAGCGTTCCTCCAAGATGTGATAGACTGATCATCTCACACAGAGTTTCAGGAGGCGTGCCCCATGGATTGCCCGTACTGCTTGTCAGTGACCACCAAGGAACAGAACAAGAAAACCACGCTGGGCTATCGGACGTTCCGTTGCCGAGGGTGCCATCGTATCTTCAATGAGCGTACTGGTACCCCTTTCAACTTTTTGGAATATCCCACTGATCTTATCCTGCTCGTTGTGCTGTGGCGACTGCGCTACAAGCTGAGCTTGCGGGATTTGGCTGAGATATTTCTTGAACGAGGTTTTGTGTTCACCCATGAAGCCGTTCGAGATTGGGAAGCGCGGTTCGCTCCGCTGATTGCAAAGCAACTGCGAGCCAAACGACGCGGACAAGCAGGACGATCCTGGTATGTGGATGAAACGTATGTCAAAGTACATGGGACGTGGTGTTATCTGTATCGCGCCATCGATCGGGATGGCAACTTGGTTGACTCAATGCTGAGCGAGAAGCGAGACATGGAGGCGGCTAAGCGCTTTTTCCAGCAAGCCGTCGAGGTCATTGGTGACGTTCCACAACGCGTAACAACCGATGGCCATAATTCCTATCCGCGTGCCATTCGTGAAACGCTTGGCATGAGCGTCATTCACCGCTGTAATCCGTATCTCAACAATCGATTGGAGCAAGACCACCGTGGTATCAAACAGCGGTACTACCCGATGCGTGGTTTTGGAAGCTTCGCGTCGGCATCACGCTTCTGCTGGGCGTTTGACGAGGTACGTCAGTTCTTCCGGTATCGTGCCACCATGAACCAACACGTTGCTCTTGCTGACCAGCGTCGTCTCTTCTGCCAACGATTGGATGCCTTGAAAGCCATGGATCTGGTAGCCTAAAAGCATCGGTTGAATGGATTCAACATGCCATATCGTCTACTTGATTCTCAGTTCTGACACATCCCAGCAAAAGGTCTCCGGGAGCTTTCGCACCGAAGAGGGGATCGCCATGTTTTGTCGCATTCGCAGTTATCTTTCCACGTTGCGCAAGCAAGGAATGAAGCTACTTTCTGCACTGGAGCAGACGCTGGCGGGCAATCCCGTTCTCCCCGCTTTTTCATGACCCTTCTGAACAGTTACCGTTTTCGCTAGGACTTAGCCTACCCTCTTCTATGCTTCAGAGCTAGATGCTCAATAGAAGCCTTGTCGCTTACTAGCGAGGAGGCGTCATGTAGCTGAAGTTATCCACCAGCAGGTAGTTACCACCGATAGTCTGGTTAGCACCATATCCAACACAGTTATAGACTATCGCGGCATCAGTAGGTTGTAGAGGAGAGATGCTGAGCGTGTCTATGAGAGCATTATTTACTGAAAATGTGAGCGTCGTTGCGTCAATAGTCATGGCGATAGTAGCAGAGGTCAGGGCATTCGTGACGTTTTTGGCGAGTGGCGGCTGAATTATGCTCCCACCTCCTGCCAGCGAATAGATGAACCATTGGCCAGTATTGCAGTACTCCACTGCATATCCACTGTCTGCGCTTTTCTCGGCGAGGCCTACACATTTCGTCTGATAGCCGGAATTGACACCTCCAAGTGTACCTGTAACGCTTATTTTGTTGTTTGAGACGAACGGTTTATTGTTTGGAAGTTGGAGGTAGAGATACCCATGTGTTCCACCCGTGTTGATTATTAACTCTGTGCCTGCTTGTGTGGGACAGGTCACTCCATCCAGAGCTTGTGGTGTCCATTTGCCACCATTGGTATCACAGAGAGAGCCAGGCAACGATGCTGAGTATGTGTATGACAACGGGGCCGCTGGCGATGCCTGCTTTGTAACACTGGTGCCAGGTGTGGTAGCTGAGGTTGGCTGGGTAGATGTAACAGTAGGAGATGAAGAGGACGCCGATCCTGTATTTGAGGTGAGAGACTGTGAGTAATATGACGCGGCTATAAAAGCGATTGTGAAAAGAATACATACGATTATGGAGGGCCGTAGCTTTTTTCGCTGTTGTAAATCCAGGGTGGTCAAGGCCGCGAGCGCCTGAATCACCCCCGCCAGGAAAGAAACACCCGCTGCTAAAGCAAGGATCAAACCTACTATATTCATGGAAAATACCTACCTCTGTTTTTATCTCATAAACGCCTAAAGTAACAGATTTTGCCGTGTTAAATATTATATTACCAACTCAGGCTTGAGTGGTTGAAATCTGATCACATGATCACCCAGGGCTGTTGCAAAGTCGGGAATAAAACGGGAAAAGAAGGAATAAAACAGAGCCTTTCGTGCATTAGGAAGGTATTGTCAACTTGGCAATAGAGCTGAACAATATATTAAAATACCTTCATGAAAACAAAGAACCTCGTCCCCGATTACAAGGGTTTCCGTTTCCCGCCTGAAATCATCAGCCATGCGGTATGGTTGTATTTTCGTTTCTCGCTCAGTTATCGTGATGTTGAGGAACTTTTGGCGTAGCGAGGGATCGTGGTGACGTATGAAACCGTGCGGCAATGGTGTTTGAAGTTTGGGCAGATCTACGCCAATGAACTGCGCCGTCGTCGCCCTCGCTGTGGGGACAAGTGGCATATGGACGAAGTTTTCCTTACAATCAGAGGCAAGAAGCATTACCTGTGGCGAGCGGTCGATCAAGATGGCAATGTGCTCGATATCCTGGTCCAGAGCCGCCGCAACAAGCAAGCAGCAAAAAGGTTTTTCCGCAAACTTCTCAAAGGGCTCCAATACGTTCCACGCGTGATCATCACCGATAAGTTGAAGAGCTATGCAGCGGCGAAACGCGAGATCCTACCTGGAGTGGAGCATCGGCAGCACAAAGGACTCAACAATCGAGCCGAAAATTCGCACCAACCGACGCGCCTGCGCGAGAAGAAAATGAGGCGCTTCAAATCAGCCAAACAGACTCAACGTTTTCTCTCTGCCTTTGGTCCCATTTCAGGGCATTTTCAACCGCGACGTCACCGCTTGCGTGCCGGGGAATACCGTGCTCTTCTACAGAACCGCTTTCGGGTATGGAACGAGATAACCAGGGGAAAGCAAGCGGCATAATCACCATTCGCCCCTGTCATTTCTTGCTCTCCAGCTTTTTTCCGCCTTCTAACTCAGCAATACACATCGCTTCTATGAACAAGTTGACAATATCAGCTGCGGCCCTACCCACTGCTGGCGTCACTGCCTGGAATGCGCTGACAGGTGCCCGACCGCTCCAAGCTGGCGAAACCATGCTGATCTTGGGGTCGGGGAGTGTTTCCCTCCTCGCGCTTCAGTTTGCCAAGCACCTCGGTGCGCGCGTTCTTGCAACCACGTCGAGCGAGGAAAAAGCCCAACGGCTTCACGTTCTCGGAGCAGACAAGGTAGTTCATTACCACACGACGCCCAACTGGCATGAAACGGTGCGTGAACTGACGAGTGGACGAGGTGTCGATCTCGTCGTTGAGTCCACCAACCCTGGCACGCTTGAGCAGTCGATCAAGGCGACCGCAGTGTCGGGACAGGTTGTCCTGGTTGGATGGCTTCCCAGTGACGTATCAACCATTGATATCGGAACCTTTTTCTTCGGTCTTGTCACGCTGTGGCCCATCTTCGGCGGGAGTCGCGCCCAATTGAGCGCCATGAACCGCACCATCGCCCAGGGTCGGCTTAGGCCAGTCATTGACCGCGTGTTTCCTTTTGAGGACGCAAAAGCAGCCTACCGTTACTACGAAGAAGCTCAGCCTTTCGGAAAAGTGATCATCAGTCACCAGTGAGCACCGATTCGTTGGAAGCGGAAGCGAGCCGGTTTTATCGGGACCGGCTCGCTTCTTGTATGGTGATGCTTTCGTCCTTTTTTGTCACCTGTATTGTTTTAGGGAGTTCTCATATGAGCCAGAAAATGAGAACGCAAGGAGAATCTTGTATGCCTCTTCCTTTTTCTTCCGTGAATGTATCTTCCTCTCCTGAAGAAGCGTGGACAAGAGCTTTCAAAGAACTCAGTTCGCAGATCAGGCATTATTTTGCACGACGAGAGACCCATCAGCGGGCACTGACCTATGTGCAGGGATTGATGAGTTCCGCAGAAAGAAAAAATGGATGGCAAGTGGCCGAGGAGGTAGGAGAAGTTACCCCCTATGCGATCCAGCCCCTCTTAGACCGAGCCAAGTGGGATTGTGATGGGGTGCGAGATGCATTGCGCACATACATTTGGGAGACACTTGCAGATCCCAATGCAGTGCTGGTGATTGATGAGACAGGCTTTCTCAAAAGGGGTGACAAATCGGTAGGAGTGCAACGGCAGTACAGTGGCACGGCGGGACGGATCGAGAACTGCCAGATAGGCGTCTTTCTAGATGATAAGTGGAATTTAAAAAATTGCCACTTATCAGCAAATATGTGGAATTGACCCTCGATTCCTCTGCCGTTTTTCAAGACAACGAGGGTCAATTCCACATATTTGCCTATGCGAGTTTACGTGGGCACACTCTATTGGATCGAGAACTCTACCTTCTGAGATTGCCCCGATTTGAAAGAGTCCCTAAAGCGGAGATATACTCGAAGCAGATCAGAAAGGGGCTTATCAATGAGAAAGAGCCAAAAGGTCTACACAAAAGAATTCAAAGGGGAAGCCGTGCGGCTGGCGCAAACATCAGGCAAGCCGATTGCACAAATAGCGCGCGAGCTGGGTATCTCCGACAGCGCGATTCATGGGTGGCGCAAGGAATTAGCAGAACGTGGGAAAGAAGCATTTCCAGGCAAAGGGCATCAAACCACGCTTGAGGAAGAAAATCGGGTTGTGTTGCAAGAAGTAAGCTGACCTGCTACAGTTGGGAGGAAAGAGCACAAGAGGAATCATCATGACCGAGCAGGAACGGTAGTGTTGCAAAAAATTTAAAGCTCAGCAATTTGAAGCACACTCGAACATCTCTCGTCAGGAAAAGATGCAGAACATGCACCTTTTCTCTGTGGCAATGCTTCTTGTGCCGTCATTACCCGCTCCATTTTCTCAGCTCAAATTTTTTTGCAACACTACCGTTTCTCGTACATAAGCTCTACAATTTTGTTTAAGTTAGCAATACCCGAGAACGGGTGCTCTGTCTGAAAGGCTGAACGAATTCAAGAAAGGAATCACTGCACATGATTGAAGCGTTTTTCCCTCCCCAGGAGATCCCGAGACGCGGCGGGCCGAGCAAGACGAACACCTCCTCTCCCGCCAACGCCAGCTCCAAGATGAGGCACAGCAGGTCCTGGAGGACCTGAACCTGCTTGAAGTCTTGGGCACGGTAGGAATGGTCAGACAAACGGGCAGTTTTGCCACAGGACTGATGGTCTGGCGCGATATTGATCTGCAAGTGTCGAGCCCAGGGTTGCGGATTGCACAAGCCTTTACCCTTCTCCATCCACTGTTAACCCATCCACGCGTCAAGCAGGCACAGTATTTCCATCAGAGCAATCACTTCACACTGAGTGGATTAGATGAACGGTATTTCTTTATGGTGTTCTATGAGCCAGAGGAACGTCCAGAATGGAAATTGGATATTTCTTTCTGGCTGGGAGAAGGAATCCACCCTGAACCGGTTCATGAGACCATCGTGCAACAACTCACGCCCGAAGCTCGCCTGACGATCCTGAGAATTAAGGATGCCTGGTATCAGCTGCCGGCCTATCGGAGAGAAGTCTCTAGTACCGATATCTATGATGCGGTCTTACAGCATGGCGTCCGGACTCTGGCGGAATTCGATGATTACCTGCGAGCGCGAGGAAACCCCCCACGTCCGTAGCATCTTTCTGTCTTTTCAATGGAGAGCGTTTGAGTGATCCTCAACAAAGGAGTAGACAACAATGAGTATCTCTGGTTGGGACCAAATGGCTGAATGGTGGGATAACCATCTTGGTGAAGAGGGGGATCTCTGGCATCGGGCGTTGATTGACCCCCCGTTGCTTCGCCTCGCGGGCGAGGTCAGCGGAAAGTGCGTGTTGGATCTGGCATGTGGGAACGGCTACCTGAGCCGCCGCTTCGCCCGTCAAGGCGCCATGGTCATCGGAGTGGATGCGAGTGCTCCGCTTATTGAACGAGCCCGGAGCAGAGAGGCGCGAGATCCCCTCGGCATTACCTATCACGTGGCAGATGCAGCCCATCTCTCCATGCTCGAAGATGGGGTGTTTGATCTGGTCATTTGTAATATGGCGCTGATGGATATCGAGCAGGCAGATCTCGCCATGCGGGAGGTCGCGCGGGTGCTCAAGCAAGCAGGCCGGTGGGTGTTTAGTTTGCCTCATCCCTGTTTTGATAAAGTAGGCACCTCTGGGTGGGACATCGAGCAGATCTCTCCCACCACCACCATCTGGCGCAAAATGAGCCACTATCGCGAGATGACGGTTGCCGAGGTGCCCTGGCTGCGGGTATCGGGTCAGGATGTTCACACCCGCGCGTATCATCGCCCGCTGTCCTGGTATATTCGCACGTTACACGCTTGTGGGCTGGCGGTGAGCGCGTTTGAAGAACCAGAACCCACCGAGGAGTTCCTGGCTGCCAGCCCACAGGGACCCTGGATCGCCGAGATCCCTGTCCATTGTGTGATCGAAGCTTGCAAAGTCACGAAGGAGGCGACTCCAGACTAGCCACAACTTGCGTGGATGTGTTGAGCCTCAGCCGTGTGCTTGCACAAACACATCCACCTGTTCGTGGATCTCTTCTTTGGGTGAGAACCGCTGAAGGTCACACAAGCCCATCTGCATGAAACGGCGAGTTTAGGAGATCTGTTGCGTGAGAGAGTCGAGCAGTTCACAGCCAAAGTAATCACATACTCGCTGTTTGAGTTCGACTTCCGTCAAAAGCCGAGCAGGCTCGACAATGGCGCGCTTGCCGTGGACCCACTTCGGCTCTATGGTATTGTCAACTTAAACAAAATTGTAGAGCTTATGTACGAGAAACAGGCCTCAAAGTGGGGATTGCACCCATGTTCTGACGGTGTTTTCTGGAACATCTTGGCGAAAATAGCATCGATGTGGGGAAAGCTCATCAACAAAAATATTTAAGTTGACAATACCTCCATCCACGCTCCAAAAACATTTCGGCCATATCACGAAGGCTCAGTTTGTAGCGTAACCGCCACAGAACGACGAGGAGAACGATATCTGTAGGATATTCGAGATAATTGAAGGGAGTGCTGGTGCGTTCATTAAAAAGATGTTTGCAAGCCAAACAGCGGAATATCCGATATCCAAGGATGGTTTTTTGACGCTGCTCTTTTGTGGAAGGGGATAGACAGTGTGGGCAATTCATAGATCACTCCTCATCATATATTGGCTTTTCACAAGCATACCCCGTAAGTGGTCTCCATGCCAAATTATCTTCCGAGTTCTGACAGAACCATCAAGGAGACAACCTGTACGTTGCTCGCTTCATGCTCCTTGCCCAACATGTCAGCAAAAAACGCAAGGCACTCGTACGTTTGCCCTCCAAGTTGGTTCCATCCCATTTCCATCGTGTGACCATGACTATAGACTCATAGAGAAAGTATAATAAAAAGGAAAAAGGGGGGGCGTGAATGAGGGTCTCGCGAGGCCATTCGTCTGCAATACCACCAGCAGAGGAGCACTATGAAGAACGAACAAAACAGCCTCTTTGGGCACAAGCATAAGCCCGAGGAACATACCAACACTCAGCCAGAAACACGGACTTCACCAGAGGCCGCCTCGCCTCCTGGGAAGTGCTCTCCGAAGTCCACTAGTCATCCTTTCATCGAAGATACATCCTCCAAATGGAAGGTCGACGATATGATTATGAGACGGTACGAAGTGAAAGGGGTGCTCGGTGAAGGCGGAATGGGTACTGTTTATAAGGTCTATCGTCATGACTGGAATACGAACTTGGCGGTTAAGAGTCCTAAGCCAGAAATTTTCACCAGGCCAGATAGTAAGGAGAACTTCCTCCGTGAAGCGGAAACCTGGGTTCTTTTAGGAAACCATCCCCACATCGTCAGTTGCTATTACGTCCATGAATTGAGAGGTATCCCATGTATCTTTGCTGAATATGTGTCAGGAGGCAGCCTCGCCGACTGGATTGGCAGTCGTCGCCTCTATGAAGGAGGATACCAGCACGTCCTGAAGCGTTCGCTCGACATTGCCATGCAGTTTGCCTGGGGACTACACGCTGCCCATGAGCAGGGACTCATACATCAGGATATCAAACCTGCCAATGTGATGCTGACTGAACAGGGGATCGCCAAAGTGACTGATTTTGGACTGGCCAAAGCGAGGGTCATGGCAGGCGAGCAGGAGGAACTGGAGAGTAACGGGTACCAGAGTATCCTGGTGAGTTCTCGTGGGATGACCCCGGCATATTGCTCACCCGAACAGGCAGCAGGACGTCCCTTGAGCCGCAAGACCGATATCTGGAGTTGGGGTGTCTCCGTGCTCGAAATGTTTGTGGGAGGGGTGACATGGCTCAGTGGTATCCTGGCACCTGAGGTGCTGGCAAGCCACAAACCCCAAAACACAGCGATTCCGCCGATGCCCGCAGAACTGGTGAAACTGCTCATGCGCTGCTTTGAGTTACAGCCAGAAGATCGTCCTGCCACAATGTGGGAGGTAGCGATAGAATTGCAAGCGATCTATAGCCGCCTGACAGAGTATCCATATCCACGTGAAGTGCCCCAACCACCCGCCCCGACTGTAGAAACGCTCGTTCTCCGGGCATTCTCGCTCCGCGAGCTCGGAAAACTGGAGGAGGCGTTGGCCGTCTATGAGCAAGCCGCCAACCTTGATCCAACAGAGGCTCGTGCTCTGCGAGGTAAAGGCGATGTGCTCCTCCAGTTAGGGAGACTGGAGGAGGCGTTGGCCGTCTATGAGCAAGCCGCCAACCTTGATCCGATAGGATCCCTCTGCGGTAAAGGCGATGTGCTCCTCCAGTTAGGGAGACTGGAGGAGGCTTTGGCCGTCTATGAGCAAGCCATCGACCTTGATCCGACAGATGTCTCTACCTACTGGAGTAAAGGTGATGTACTCGACAATCTCGGGAGAAGAGAGGAGGCTCTGGCCGTCTACGAGCGAGCCACCAACCTTGATCCGACAGATGTTCATACTCACTGGCTCAGAGGCGATATGCTTCGCAAGCTCGGACGACTGGAGGAAGCCCTGGCTGCCTTTGAGAAGGCTGTCAACCTTGAACCAACACATTTCTATGCTCTCCTAGGTAAAGGTCGTGTACTCGACAATCTCGGGAGACTGGAGGAGGCTCTAGTGGTCTTTGAGAAGGCTATCAATCTTGAACCAATTCATATCCTTACTCGTCTGGAAAAAGGTCGTGTACTCGACAATCTCGGGAGACTGGAGGAGGCTTTGGCCGTCTATGAGCAGATCATCAACCTTGACCCAACGGATGCCAGTGCCTACACGTTCAAAAGTAGCGCGCTCCTCAAGCTCGGGAGACGAGAGGAGGCCCTGGCCGTCTATGAGCAGATTAAAGAGAAAAGCCCCGGACCTCCACGAGACTCAGGACTTTTTTGATCATCCTTCAAACGGATTTGGTATTATACGTCTCCCAAAAGTAGGTCAAGTTGATTGCGGTGGGCAGCGAAGCCTCTGCGGGAAATTAATCCCGGTTATCGTTTATATCCCACATTCCGAAGGGTAATTGACAGAAAAACGGAAATTGGATAAAGTAATCACAGCACGCGCAAGGAACAGAAGCATGATGCAACAACAGGCTGAAGATTACCACAACGAACGTCTGGATCATCTGGGCATTGTCGCAGGAGTGTGCCAAGAAATAAGACTAGCATCCTGGTTGGATGCGTTGGCCCCCACCCAACAGCGTGTGATCAGTTATGGGACAGCGACGGTCGCCATGATTCTCAATGGGTTGGGCTTTTCCAACCAACCGGCAGCTCTACCTGGTCCCTCAATTCTTTGAGAACAAACCGGTCGCTCATCTCTTGAGAGCAGGGATCAGCGCTGATATGCTTAATGACGACTGCTTGGGCAGGACCCTCGATTGGCTCTACGAGCAGGACGTGACCACCGTCTTCGCTGGCATTGCGCATCAAGCTCGTCACCGTTTTGGGGTGAAAGCCCAGCACCTGCATGTGGATACGACCTCCTTTTCGGTCAATGGGGTTCTGTCAGAACTGAGATCACAAAAGCCTACAGGAGAGGTGTGAGTTCCTTCACCATAATCCATCAGGCTATGAAGCCATTCGCATCAGGAGTTGCAGAGCAGCAAGTTTTTCACAGAAAACCGTCGTCGCTCCGTAAGAGACAGTGGTTCTCCCAGAGTGGGACGCGGACGAAAATAGTTGCGCAATTCATCAAAAGCACGGCAAAAACGAGCCGCTGCTTCGAAATTCCCAAAGCCACGCATCGGATAATACCGTTGTTTCACTCCCCGATGATCTTGCTCCAATAGGTTGTTCAGATATTTCTTTGTCCGATGCTGTACATCACCACCAAAGACCTCACGTACTGCTCGTGGGTAGGAAGCATGTCCGTCTGTTGTCACACGCTCTGGGGCATGACCAACGACGGCGAGTGCCTGCTGGAAAAACCGCTGGGCGGCTTCCATATCGCGTCTCTCGCTCAGGCGAGAATCAACCAGATTGCCATCGGCGTCAATGGCGCGATAGAGATAGCACCACTTTCCATGAACTTTGATGTACGTCTCATCCACATACCAGGATTTTCCCGCTTGCCCTCGTCGTTTTCTCTACGCTCATTGAAGCGGCGTTTGCAAGCTGAGCAACGAAACGTTCGATAGCCAAGTGTGGTCTTCTGGGCTTGTTCGCTGGTGCTGGTCGAGGCACAATGTGGACAGTTCATGAGGCGCTCCAGATCAGAGAAATTGTGCTCTTAGCATACCTGCAAGCGGTGTCCAAGACAAGCCTTTCTCTGAATTCTGACAGAACCCTGGCGCCGCACCCACAGTTGGGGAGAGAGCGATGATCCAGACGCGCGTCCCAAAAGAACGGCGGTCGTCATCCACTCCACCGAGCCGCCCAAAGGATCGACGACCATCTGCACCGACGAACTCGGGCCGGTGACCCCACGCACCTTTGCGCCGGCGCCAGGCTGGTCAGCCGATGGCCATCGCATCAAAGCTCCCTTAGAGGGGTGCGGCAAGGTTTTTTGCAACGTGGGGAAAAGCCCATGGGATGTACGATGAGATATGAGTTGTCACCTATGCGGGCAAGGGAAATGACAACGATTCCCCTGACCATTGGGCTCTCTCGATCGGCCTGGGGAACTTTCTGATGATGATCCTCGTTGGTAGGATGGATCATCTTTTTGAGGTAACTATCACATCAGGAGGAAAATATGCATGCGTATGTGAAAAAGAGGAATCCACCAGGAAAAGAGAATAGTGGGCTCCGTTTGTGGTTGCGGCGGTATCGATGGATAGTGCTGATGATAAGCCTGATCATCACACTGACTCTTCTCGGATTCATGGTACAGCCTGTCTATTTTGCCGTGACACATTCTAACGAGCTCAATTGCGGAGGTTCAAGGCAGGTAGAAGTCTTCAGATCGTATCCCAAAGGCAACCCAGCCGCCATTAACGCAGCAACCTGTTTTTTTCAAGCCCACCAGCAATGCCGAGCAGCGACAATGTATACGTCCTCAATGGATCCGTCTGGAGGGTCTACACGGACCTTTTATACCGCAAATAACCTCGGCTCGTGTTCCCTCTCAATTGAGATCGATGTTCGATCTTTTGATGGGGGAGGAACGACGATTCGTCGCCTTGATTGCATGAGCCTATTACACAAATCAGATGGGTTACATTTTTTGAACTGTAGAGATGTTCATGATGAGGTATTCTCCTATGCATTTTAGTCACTGATTGGTCTCATCATGTAAATTTTGAAATTATGCTGGTGGAATTTAGGTAATTATGCTGTTAAGCAGGCAGCCAGCACGGAGCAGCCCACAGAGCTGAAATTGCCCATCGATGGCCCAAAGAGATACAGCTTATCTCTTTTATTGCTTGTTATGCATACAGCATAACTACCTAAATTCCGCCAGCATAATTTCAAAATTGGTAGAACACCACTAACCGGTGGCTGAACACAAGACCCCCTTGCGTAGCCTGACGAGGGCTCGATTGGAAGGTTGCTTCCTTACTGGAACAGGCGTCTGAGCGTCTTTCTTTTGCCGCCCTCGTCGCTTGGGCTCAACCCAGGGTGTGGGAGCAACCTTGTAGTGCAAGAGTTCGCTTACACTCCAGATGTGGTCGGTGAGCCCTGCTGCCATGGCAGGCGTACAGACTCTGCCCTCATGGGTCAGCTTGCAGAGCTCATGATGTGGCCAACACAGGTTGTAAGTCGTGCCCAGCAGGTACATTCCCGTTTCCAATGGACGCAGGCGGCGAGCGCCTTGGCGACATTTGCGTGTCAAGGTGGCAAGTCGCTGACGCATGGTGGCATTCAAGCGCTCAATGAAGGCAGTGTTGAGAACACTTCCCCCTTGGGATTGCTGCAAAAGCCGCTCAGCCTCCTCTTGTGAGCCATGCGACATGGTGCGCGTGACCTCAACAACTCGTTTCTTCTGCGTCCGCTTGATCACCGTCCCAATATGCAGGTCTGGCCAGAGACACAAGCGAGCTCGCCCTCGTCCTGGTGTGTCTTTGACCTTTTCGCGAAAAGCTCGCTTGATGCTGCCTGGATACGCCGCCCAGCCATCGGTCAAGACCAGCAGCGCTTTCAGAGGCTCTGCACAGCGTCGTACCTGTTGCAAGATCCGATCAGCCAACGCCCGATCACGGGTGAGTGAGACAGTCCCAGCCAGCCAGAGGCGTGTCTTGACCATGATCGCCAAGCCCATCCAGGCCACCATCTTGCAGCCTTTGACACGAATCTCATCGGCTTGCACATGCTCTAAATCGAGCTGTGCGGTTTCTACCACGTCTTGATGAACACGTTGGCAATGAACTCCGGCTCGATCCCGCCAACTGGCTACCGTGCGTTCATCCAGACCAAAGGCATGCACAATGGCCTGAAGCGGACAGCCATATGAAAGCAGCGTGACCACGATGACAATGAGCTCGGTTGGCTTGCGCAGGCCCTCCAACATAGTCCCCTTTCTCGCACTGAAGGTTTTGCGGCAGCGCGTACAGCGGTAACGTTGACGCTTGCGATCATGAATGACGATATTGTCTGCCCCGATTTGCCCTCTTGCACAACACGCCGAATTGGGGCAAAATGCTTTCGACGGCTCCATTGAGGGTGATATGGTCGTTTGCATAAACCTATCTTGTCAATGGAGCCCGATTTTTTCAAGTCCCTCCTACTTTCACCATTTAATGCAGTCCTACCTCAAAATTTACAGCCAGGGCCCCTGAGAGAGAAGTGAAAGAAGACATCCTCTTTGCCTTTCGTATTATCAGCACCCGGAACGGCTCGTTTCCAGGGGCAAAAATGCGTATTATCAGCAGAAGACGGATGAGTTGACCGCGGATAACAGAAGTTATCCGCAAGTCCTAGCTTTCTCGAGTTCTTACCGCTTTACTCCACGTGTCAAAAAGCGTCGACCAAATAAATGGTATCGCGGAAATGAGAAAACTGATCAGCTAAAAAAGGAGATAAGAGCGTTCTACTTCTTGAATCACTCTTTAATGACACGAGAAAAGTTATCCTATTGAAACTGCAAAGCAGCAATTGAGTGCATGAGATTGCATGAAGGAGGATGGTAGTATGCCTGATCTGATAAATTCCCAGCGGATTTCCTATAAGGCGACCTATGTCCCCTCAATGATTTCCCTTGATGAGCGGCCCCAGGTTGGTCGAGCACTGGAGAAGCTGGCACTCGTCCGCAGCTTGAGCGTGCAAGCTGACGAGTTGAACGCGCTTCGAACTGCCGGAAATGTTGGCGAGGACCTTCTCGACCTCGTTGGGCGCATTAGCAACGATCCCTCGTTTGCCTCCGTACAGCGCTATGGTCCCGCCCTAGCGGCCGTCCGGCTCGATGATCTCGCTGGCTTCGGAAACGCACTAGCTGCTCTACGCACGCGCCAGTCGAACACCCTGGCTACCCAGACCACAGCCCTGGTCGAGTCGGTAACCTACCGAGGTCCGATCGAGCCGGTTGGCTGGCTGCATCTCGAACGTCTCGAGATGACCCCTGTCGGAGTAGAGCATGGAGAACTTGTGCACTCTGTCCCGCTCACGCCCAAGGAGACCGTCAACATCACGCACCGAGAGTGGACAGTCACTACCCAGACGTTCGAGAACTTGATCCAGGACTCTCTAGAGGGCTTCAGCGAGACCGGGGTCACCGAGAAGACAGATCTCACTCAGGCCACCGATACGGAGTCCAAGCACTCTTCGGCACTGGACGTCAATGGTGCCATGAGCGCAACATACAACGGAGCGGCCTACTCCGTGACGGCAAGCGCCGCCGTCGACTACAAGCAGCAGGCAGACGATTCACAGTCGCGAAAGGATAGTGTTGCACACACAGTGGCGATCACCAAACAGGCCTCCTCACGCACTAGAAAGGAACACAAGATGAGCTTCCGCGTTTCATCTGTAGCGGGGGCTGAGGACTTGGCTGTCCGGGTGATTACGAACCCCAGCGACACTGAACCCATGCGAGTGGACTACTTCCAGCTCCTGCGTAAGTGGCGCGTGGACTTGATCCGCTATGGGCTCCGCATGACATATGATATTGTCGTCCCCAACCCTGGCCTCGACCTCATCAGTCAATTACAAGACCTGAGCAACCTAGATGCCATAATCAATGCACCACCGAACTTCCCTGTAGCAATTACCAATGTCGGGCCTGACACCTGGATTACTTACGCAACCCAGTATAATGCCAGCGTGGATCCACCGCCGGAACTGACGAGAACGATATCCAGTCACAAAGAGATCGATAAGAGCGAGGCAGATGCAGCTGACTACAACTATGATTTCATCGATTTTGAGGTGGACGAAAATTATTATGTAGATCAGGCACAGTTGACGATGGATGCTAATCTGTGGACGAAGGATCAACACAATTTTGTGATCCTTGGAATTGGTCATAATACTCTTGGGCAGAGCCCCGTTGACCTGCCATTCTTACACGGTCTCTCCGGCAATTTCGCTGTTGTCTACCGCTACCAGGGAATCAATCGTGCCTCTATCTCTGTAACACTTTCGCTGAAGGTGAAAGACACCGTCTTGCAGGCATGGCAGTTTAAGGCCTGGGAGACTATGAGCCAAGCGTATTTGCAAGCCTACGAGCAAAACCGACAGATACTCAAAGAGCAGCGAGAGGCACTTGCCGCGAAAATCGGTCAGTTCGACGCGCTGACACTACGCAAGATGGAGCGCGAGGAGATCATGCGCTTCGTTCTGCGCTGGCTGATCGGACCAACGTTCGAGTTGATGCCGGAGGAGATCAAAAACCTGTTCGTCGGCTATCCCGATGCAAAGGACCCTAAGGAGAAAGCCTACAAGGATGTTCATGAGATGACCCTTGCCGAGTGGGCCGAGGTAGTGCAAGGCAGGGATGAGCTCGTCAAGTTCCTGCACAACGCAATCGAATGGGAGAATGTGCTGTTCTTCGTGTATCCGTACTTCTGGGATCACGCGCAGAACTGGCCTTTCAAACGATTCCTGGTGCATCCGGATCCTGTCCATCGAGAGTTCCTCCGCTCTGGCTGCGCCCGCGTGGTCCTCACCGTTCGTCCTGGGTTCGAGCTTGCATTCGCCTATCTCCTTGAGACCTACGATGCCACAAAGCCTCCGCCGCAGCCTACCCCGTACGTGACCGTAGCGGAGGAGACCAGGAATTTCGCGATGACCAACTATGAGAACATCCCGCCCGCCAACCCGGACCACAACGTGCGCGAGCTGCTGTATCCCGAACAACGCCAGGCATGGGCTGACATGCAGGCACTCATGCAGTTGCTTAAGCAGTACAAGGCAGCGCAGGGCCGGTACCCAACAACAGCGGAAAGTCTTCAGGCCTTGCAGTTACTACCCGGCAATCCGACGGTGCCGCTGACCGACCCATGGGGCAACTCGTACGACTACTGCTCGCCGGGTCTTCACAACGATTACGATCTCGTGTCCTACGGTGCCAACGGTCAGCCTGGGGGAACCGAGCTGGACTCCGACATCACAAGCTGGGCAGAGGGGTCAGTGGTTGGAAGGTGGTATGAGTATACACCGACAAGTGCCCTGGATGTCTCCATCAATACTGCGCTGCCAACAACACCTCAGCCAGCATAAACGCAGAAAGCAGAGAGAGCGTTCCAGATCTGGTAAATAAGACAGAACGTCGATTGAATGTTGGTCCAAAACCATCCCTTGCTTTCAGGCAGATGGAGGTGGGAAATGAAGGAGCATTAACGTGTCAGAATTAGTAACCCTCAGCATAATAGCTGATTTTCCAAATCCTTATGGGAGAGATGTTAAAAAAAAGCATGCTGCTATGCTTTCTCGCACTGACGGGCACTGGGCTCCTGATACTGATGATTTCGAAAAAGTTGCAGGGCAGAGTGCAACAGCTAAAGGGTCAGAACTGGTGACTGTGAGGAATCTTCGTGCGTTTCTGGATAGCCTTGCTTTTGGACAATCACCTAAGAATAAGAACAAACGAAGACCTAAGCGAAGTGTTTCACGAGTTGATCTTATTTCACATGGAAGTGTAGATGGGGTTGCACTTGCTGGCACAATAGAACCTGCGAAAACGGATTTAGGGCTAGCGGATGTATGGTTCAATATTGGCATTCCTGATCAAATTCTTGACTTAAAGTTCTTTAGTAAAAATTCACTTCACGATATCGAGAAGTTGCTTAAGAAAAAAGAGACTGAGGAAGATCCTCAGACCATTACTACATTCGGTGCTACCGAAAAAGGAGTTCAAGTAGACATCCAAGATTGTCTGCAATGCTTTACAGAGAACGCAAAGATAGTTTGCTACGCGTGTCATGCTGCCCAAAAACAGTCCAAATTTGACATAAGTATTTTACAAGATATGGCTGATCTCTTTGAAATCGAGGTAGCTGGCTTCACTGATTTGATTCAATACACCTATAACGAAGGTAAAGGTATTAGCTTATCAATCATAGATGACAAACTTGGACAGCATGGAAAGTCAACCTTTGATTACCGAGATCTGGATAGTGTTACTGACGTTTTCAGGTCTTTTAAACCCAAGGTCAGAAAGTAGCAATCCTCAAACACCGAAAGGAATTCAAGACTAGCGACGGCGTCGGATGCGCTCACCGAAGCTGCCCATGCCGCAGGCATCCAGGTGGAACGCAGCCGGATCCGGCGCATCTACCTGCGAGAAGGCAAGCGATGGCGACACACCCACAGTTGGGGAGAGAGTGATGATCCGGACTTTATCCCAAAAGAACCGCGGTCGTCACCCACTACACGGAGCCGCCATCGGGATCGACGACCATCTGCACCGACGAACTGAGACCGGTGATCCCGCGCACCTTCGCACCAGCACCTGGCTGGTCAGTGGATGGCCATCGCATCAAAGCGCCGTTAGAGTACAGTCGTGGGAATGACAAGGTGTGGATTTATGGAGCGTTACGGGTCCGCGATGGCAAAGAACTGACCCGCTGTGCTGCCTCGCGCAACTCCACCAATTACATTGAGTTGCTGAAAATGATCGAAACGGACAATCCCACTGGTGACATTTTTCTCATAACAGACAATCTGAGGGTATTGTCAACTTGCTTGTAGGAATGCAGTGTATTATTGAGCTATAAAGGAGAAAAAGACGGCAAGGCAGTGAAATACTGGGGAAGATAGATCGTTATGCAATCTGCTTGACTCCAGCCACCTCATTCCATTGCTGGAAGCGGTCCTGGAAAATGGTACGGTATTCTCCGGCACGCAAACGGTGCCGTCGCGGTTGAAAATGCCCAGCAATGGGGCGCGATCAGCGGAGAGAAAGCGTTGGGCCTGTCTGGTTGATTTGAAGCGCCTCATCTTCCTTTCGCGCAGTCGGGTGGGTTGGTGTGAGTTTTCTGCTCGATTGTTCAAGCGTTTGTGCTGACGATGCTCCACACCAGGCAGGATCTCGCGTTTCGCCGCCCCGTAACTTCTGAGCTTATCAGTGATAATGACACAAGGGACGTATTGGAGTCCTTTCAGCAGTTTACGAAAGAAGCGTTTCGCCGCTTTTTTGTTGCGTCGGCTTTGGACAAGAATATCGAGCACATTGCCGTCCTGATCCACTGCTCGGCAGAGGGAGTGCTTCTTGCCACGAATGGTGAGAAGCATCTCATCCATATACCACTTGTCGCCACAACGGGGGCGACGACGACGCAACTCGTTGGCATACGTTTGACCAAATTTGAGGCACCATTGTCGCACGGTTTCATTGGTGACGACAATCCCACGTTGCGCCAGAAGCTCTTCCACATCACGAAAACTGAGCGAAAAGCAAAATAGAGCCAGACGCCATGACTGATAATTTCAGGTGGAAAGCGAAAACCTTTGTAAAGGGAAGCAGGTGGAGCAGGTATTGATGTATTCATGAAATTCAGTATGCCAGCTTTTCAGCAAGTTGACAATACCAGTGGGTGTTATGCTGTGCGTTTCAGTCGAAGCTCAAGTTTCCGCCTGAATTCGGCGGCTGCTTCACGCTTATTGATGTATATGCGGTCGCCACAGTAGATGTTGCGGCGTCGGAATGCATCGGGGGTTGTCTCGCGCAGACGCTCTAATACCTGGGGCTTTGTTGAGGTAGTATCAAACCAGGGTTCGGGTAACAGTGCATATGCGGGGTTGCTCGTCCAGTCAGGGCAAGCTATGTCATATTTTTGACAGAGATATTCGACCGATGCCGCGCAAAAGACGGCCCAACGGTGTTGCTCTCCCGTCGAGCTGGCAGGCTCCTGTACCGGATCACACACGAGGTCGGCGCGGCGCTCTGGCTGGTCGAAAAAATCATTGCTGAAATCTCCCAGCGCAACCCACGGGTCTTCGTGCTCCTCACTTATTCGCTTGTATGCCTCCTGCATAGTTTGCAGTGCGGCCTCTCCCCAAACTCTCATAACCTGGATACTTTCGTTATGTTGTTACGATATGTGTCTACCACTTACAAGTATACCATGACCACACAGCAGAAAAAAGAGGGCCGGTTCTGGTCCGGCTCCTCAAGGAATCATTGCGAATGAGGCAGGTATTGCCTACTGCTCGAAAATTTCATCAAGGCTGGCGTCGGGCGGGTACTCCTTCTGCCACTCTTGGGGAACAAATTGGTCAAGAATAGCCTGGGCCTCCTCACGCGTTTTTATGCCAAGTTGGGCGCAAAGTGCCTCAACGTCTGCCAGATCCTTACGTCGATAGGACATAATTTTCAAGGCGAGAACACAGGCTTTTGAGGGCAAGTAGGTGGAGAGCATGTTAAACGTCTTCCAGTGCCGCGCCTGTGGATCGGGCGCGAAACCACGCACAAAGAGCGCGGCATCATCATTGAACCAGTGCTGCTTGATCTTCATTTTGCGTGCAACGGCTCGCACTGCCATTTGAAGCAGCTTTGTTTCTCTCGTTGCCGCTGCCGTATCGGTCGTATCAGCCATGTCCATAAGTACAACATCAACATCCTGGGTGGCGCGTCTGTTTCCAACCTGCGTGACCATATAGACGCCTCCCACGAGCAACACGCGTACCGGCTCGGTAAAACCGCGCCGGGCTAATTCGTCTCCTAACTCTTGCAACAGGGCCTCAATCCGTTGTACATCTAATTGCTGCTGACCTTCCATGTCAATGACATCCTTTCCTGGCAAGGCTAAACGTTGGTATATTCCTTCCTATATATAAGGAACGCTTTTATATAAGCAAGGAGTCTGCCCATGAGAGAATCTGCGCATCTCAAATGAGAATCAGAACAATACACCTGCTCACGGTTCTCATTCTTGAGGCGCAGGCAATCGCTTAGCGTCAAACCCTGATTACGCATTCTCGGAAGTGTGTTCAAAGGAGATACCTCCCCTTTTCTCAAGGGACAATGTCTGTGATTCTTGAAGCAAAGGTGATCTGCGAAAGTATTGAGTGTACCCAGTTGCAAAAAATTGAATGGTTCCCTCATTCCCATCGAGGGTCCAGAGCCATTCTGACATTCCATTCGGTGTTTGCCGTTTATCTGAACGCTTGATGCCTTGCAAGGTAAGTTGTGTCGCATGCGACCAGTCATAATCACATTTGACGTCAGACACATTATGAAAAATGAGCGTAGCGGGAGCAACCCAAAACGAAAAATGGGTTTCGGGAGGAGTGGGATTAATCCATTGAAGAAGATAGTCAATATCAAAACCGATATCCCATTCATTCAAAACAAAGGCCATCGCATGTATGGTACTATCATGCCAACCCATGTGCTCAAAATCGTCTTGAGTCCAGATTCGTTTTTCTAATGAGTAAGATTCCATCTTAGCTTCTTTGTCGCTCTCTCTTTTAAGAGAAAAAGCTTTCCTCAATGAGTCAGAAAGCCAATCTCTCTATCGTTTGATTTTGCCTCAAAGGTACCATTTCGTAATTTCTTTGTCTAGATGCGCAGGATGGATTGTGGCGTGAAACCCTGATAAGGAACGCTTTCATATAAGGAACGCTTTAGAATTTTTCGACATACCCCGAGGCGATCTCCTCGGTGGGGATCGTATAGACTCGAATGTAGGCCTCCGACTGGTGGCCCAGCCGACGCTGCAACTCAAACTTATCCTTGCCCGTTTCTTCGGCCAGGCGGAAGCCGAAGGTGTGGCGTAACATATGGGGATGCAGCCCTCCGATGTTGCTCTCTCCCTCTTGCTCGGCGTCGTGCAGTTCGCCGATCTTCGTGACGAGTTTGTTGATTGAGCGTACCGTGAGGCGCCCGTTGGCATCGCCTTCATCAACGGCGCTCCCCACATGGTCGTCCTTCTTGGCATACTGGATGCTGCCCGCGCGCAAGAAGAGCGCCCGCGGCTGGTCCAGGCCTTCGGCATCAGCGCTGCGCTCCATCTCCGGGTAGTCCGCCAGGGCCGCGCGCGCATCCGCGGAGAGAAAGAGGTTGCGCAGGGTCTGGTTCTTGCCCCGGACATTGATGAGCTGGACCTTGCGCGCTTTGCGCAGCGCGGCTGGCGTGACCGGGGCGCGATCTCCCCTCGTCGGATCGGCCGCCCCGATCACCACCTGGTCCAGGTTCAGATTGACCAACTCCTCGCGCCTCTCTCCCTGACACATTTTAGCTAGAGAGGAAGCGAGCAGAAAAAGAGACCGTCCAAAGAGAAGAAAGCAAAAATCATTCTCGGAGGAACGGCCTCAATGGATGCATCCGCTGTATTATGGGAACGATGGAGCGCTCAAGTCAAGGAGTTGTTTCCAAAGATCCATGGGCATCAAAAGAAAACGCTTGCCTTGTTTGTCATCGGCATCGTGTTCACAGGAAATGCTGTGCTGCAACGAGTGGCCGAAGGTATCAGTTTGCATGGTATCGATCCAGCGAAGATGACCAGCATCGAACGGAGGCTTGCCCGTTTTCTCGCCAATGATCGGGTCGTGGTCACGAACGTCTGGGACGATTTTTTATCGCAGGTATTGGTATTCTGGCGCGGGAAGTCGCTGCG
Organism: Ktedonobacter racemifer DSM 44963; assembly: GCF_000178855.1. Classification (GTDB taxonomy): domain Bacteria; phylum Chloroflexota; class Ktedonobacteria; order Ktedonobacterales; family Ktedonobacteraceae; genus Ktedonobacter; species Ktedonobacter racemifer. Next base: position 2,716,891 of record NZ_ADVG01000003.1, read on the forward strand.
GTTCGTGCTGGATTGCACGCCATTTCGCGACGATGCAACCATCGTCTATCTGGGGCTGCTCGTGCATTCACGGGTCTTGCCCGTCGCATGGGCAGTGATGCCAGCTCAAGAGAAATGGGAAGAGAAACAATGGAGCATTGTGGCACGGCTGCTGGATCGCACCATCCTGCATCTGACCGGGACGGATTGCACCTTGCTCGCGGATCGAGGCTTGGCAGGTTTCCCATTGGTCAAGCTCTGTCGCGATCGCAAGTGGCACTATCTGTTACGTGTCTCGAAAGAACATACCTGTCAGCGCAAGATGGGCGACGCTTGGAGTTCCTGGTCCCGTTTTGATGCATTTGTGCACAAAAGGGGACAGCAATGGTATGGATGGGCAAAAGTCTGGAAAGAGGACACGATCGAAACCTACGTGAGTGCCTGTTGGATGCCCGATTGCGAGGAAGGCTGGATCCTGATTTCCGACCTGAAAGCCGGCAAACGGCGTGTGAACGAGTATGCATTACGCATGCGTGTTGAGTCAACCTTTCAGGACAGCAAACGTCGCGGCTGGACATTGGAAGCCAGTTTGGTCAAGGAAGAAGCTCGCCTCAATCGTTTGCTGCTGGCGCTTTTTCTGGCGATGTGGTGGGTCAGTCATTTGGCTGCCTCGTGCATGCATCATGGCAAACGAGATCGTTTTGATCGTACTGATCGGCGTGACAAAGGCATCTTTCGTCTCGGACGCCTCTGGCTGTTGGATATTCTGCGTCGAACAAGCAACCCAGCTGACCTGGTTCACTGCCTCCCTTTCCGCAAACATGCTTCTGGATGGCGCTTTTCGCTACGTTTTTAAAATGTGTCAGGGAGAGAGACTCCTCGCGCCGGACCCCACAGGCCAGAAAGACCTCGATGATGGCCCGATCGCGGTAGGGACGACTGTGCTTATGCAGCAGGGGTTCGGCTTGCTGCTTGCGCTGGCGCTGGCCATGCCGCCGCCCTTTGCGACGCATGAGCGCCGGCAGGCGTTCGAGGACCTACTTGAGCGAGATGACCTGGGCCTCCGAGAGCGTATGGGGGATGAGCGCGGGCAAGGGCAGATCCTTGACGCTGGCGCACGGATTGCCCAGTACGAAGAGATCCGGGCGTTGCTTGCTCACCCAGGGGTTCTGTCAGAACTCAAACTCCATCTTGGCAGAAAGGCCAGATTTCTGATATGCTGATCCTATCAAGAATATGGAACGAGGAATAGTGATGAATGAACTGTCCCCATTGTGCGGCCGCTACCACCAAAAAGCGCGCCAAGAAAACCAAACTTGGATATGCAACCTTTTTCTGCCCTCAGTGCCGATCAACGTTTAATGAACGAACTGGTACCCTCTTCAACTATCTTGAAGTCCCCACTGACATCGTCCTACTCGCAGTTTTGTGGCGACTGCGCTATAAATTGAGCCTGCGGGATGTGGCTGAGATGTTTTTAGAACGGGGGGTTGTCTTCACGCATGAGACGGTTCGAGACTGGGAAGAGCGTTTTGCTCCCTTGATCGTGGACCAATTGCGGACAAAGCGCTTCGGCCAAGCAGGAAAATCCTGGTATGTTGATGAAACGTACCTCAAAGTGCATGGGAAATGGTGCTACCTCTATCGAGCTATCGACCACGATGGCAATCTGGTGGATTCCATGTTGAGCGAGAAGAGGAATATGGAGGCAGCCCAGCGATTTTTCACGCAGGCAGTTGCTGTGGTCGGCCATGCTCCCGATCAAGTCACGACCGATGGGCATCGTTCTTATCCGCGAGCTATACGCGAGACAATAGGGAATCACGTCCAGCATCGAACGAACAAATATCTCAATAACCGGTTAGAGCAAGATCACCGCTCTATCAAGCAGCGCTATTACCCCATGCGTGGCTTTGGAAACGTTGCGTCAGTAGCTCACTTTTGTCGTGCATTTGATGAGATTCGTCAGTTCTTCCGCGTTCGGACCACTGTGAAGCAAAAGGTTTCCTTGGCTCAACAACGCGAGGCTTTCCGCCAGCGATTGGGCATGTTGAATACGTTCGCTCTGGTGGTGTAGTGAGAAAAACATGCGGAAGAGCAGGGCCTGCGCACTTTCTTCACTCTTGTGTTCTCAGTTCTGACAGAACCTCATCATCGCCATCTGTGGAGTTATCTGTGGAGCTGAAGGATGGGTAGAAATCGAAGAATTTGGCAAAGCGAAGGAAGCATGGCTCAAAGAGCTGTTGGACTTACCTCACGGGATTCCTTCTCATGATACCTTTGGGCGAGTGTTTGCCAGAATCGATCCCAAGCAATTTGAAGCGTGTTTTTTCCAGTGGGTGCAAGGCCTGAGCGAAACACTCAGCGGAGTGATCGCCATCGATGGAAAGATGCTGCGCCGCTCTCATGATCAAGCTGCCGGAAAAAAGGCGCTGCATATGCTGAGTGCCTGGGCAACAGAGCAACGCCTGGTCTTGGCCCAGTTGGCTACTTCAGAGAAATCGAATGAAATGACGGTCATTCCGGTGTTGCTACAGCAACTCGCGTTGTCGGGTTGAGTGGTGACCATTAATGCGATGGGAACGCAGACCAAAATTGCCAGGCAGATCATCGAGCAAGAAGGTAACTATGTGCTGGCATTCAAGAAAAATCAAGGCACGCTGTATGAAGACGTCAAAGAGACGTTTGCTCTGACCCAGGCAGAGGAATTTGCCCACGTGCAGCATCAGTTCTACCATACGGTGAACAAGGGACATGGCCGTCTGGAGATCCGACGATATTGGACTATTTCTGACCCAGAATATCTCGCCTACCTTGATCCCAAAGGGCGGTGGAAAGGGTTCCAAAGCATCGGGATGGTGCAGGCAGAACGCCGCTTGGGGAAGCAGATGACCCAGGAAACGAGGTACTATCTGCTCAGCTTCTCAGATGCCAAGACCTTTGCTCACGCAGTAAGAGGCCACTGGGGAATTGAGAACAGCGTGCATTGGGTCCTCGATGTCGCTTTTCGCGAAGATGAGTTGCGTGTTCGTCTCGGACATGCGACCGAGAATCTGGTTGTACTGCGTCATATTGCCCTCAATCTGTTGAGGCAAGAGGCATCCACGCGCATTGGCGTCAAAGCCAAACGGCTCAAAGCAGCTCGGAGCACCGATTATCTTCAGCGCATCTTGACTCCGCCCAATGAGATGTGGTTGTCTTGACCGCACTGCCAGGACAACCACATCTACAGGAGGCCTTTGAATGAGTTGGCAGGATCGAATCGAGTAGGTCCCACCCTCTACCGTGGCTCCTGAGACTCACACCAAAGTTTCCCCGCGAACCGTGCCACAGCATTGCCAATCTCGACGGCTGGTCTGGAGAAGTGGTTGACTTCACAGACCTTCACGCCGCCGATATCCATTCTCCATTCGGGTCTCCATTCGGATGGAAACATTTCTTTTTTGGGGTCTGCTACCCCAGGTCGTGTCCATACCGCCAGCCATAGTTCGTCCGGGGCAAATGGCGAAGGTGGGCGAATGATACGTATCTCTTCTATCTGCGGCCACTGGATCTGGTATTGATGTTCTCGCCCTAGTGACGCCGTCAGCCCTGAAGCGTCGATCTGAAGTCGCAGAGGCTTCATGAACTTCTTCATCTTTATTACGAAGGATACAACGATGCATAGAATCAATACCGCTACCCCCACCCAGCACACAAGAGCGAAGAGAATTAAGATGAGGTTTGGGAGAGTGAAAGGTTGGCCCAGGAGAAATAAGATACCGATGGGTTTGCCCAGTAAGCCAAGGAAGATAGATATGGCTAGTAAGGCAAGCATGCCGCCCACGAAGAGCCCAGGTATCACCCATCGTTTGCGCGAGGTTGTGAAAACAACCCGTTCCATATTTGGTAGTGTAGGGTCGATAACAGGTTGATCGCTCATTCTATCCTCTCTAGGCGGGAATAACCTTGCAGGAGATTTCCCTATCTACCCGGTTCTTTGGAGGTAGGATACCATGAATAAGAGGGTCATGCAACTTTTATGGAGAAAGGCCAAGGCAATGGAAGCGTCAGAACTCAGAAAAGAAGAGGGCCTGGCATTGAGATCGCTGGTAGGGTATGCTTATAGGAAACACCCATCTGATGAGGAGTGATCCATGAACTGCCCACACTGCGCTTCACCTACTACCAAGGAACAGACGAAGAAAACGACACTCGGCTATTCAACATTCTCCTGCATGGTATGTCAGCGCGTCTATGACCTGCGCTGTCGTTTCTAGCGTCTCTTACAGTGTAGTAGAGGTAGGTTTTGGTCGCCAACCTGGTCTTTCATAGCTGACTGATTACATTTTGGACAACGGCTTTCACGAATGTATCGTCAAGAGGCTCGCGAGAGAACCAACGACGATAGAAGAGAGGGCCGAGAAGGGCTGCGATCATGGTTGACGGATCGGTGCTTATCGGTATTTCGCCATTGCGCGCGGCGCGGGTGATAATCTCTTGTAATGGCGCAGCATGTCCCCTTTGAATGATGCTGTGAATCTGGGCCATGTCAGGGTCGCGCTCGGCAGCATCGATGATCGATGGCACGATCGAAGACCATCTTGCTGTACGCAAAAGTGTGGCCATGCTCGTGAGGAAAACCGTTATATCACCTTCGAAACTGCCAGTATCGGGCACGTCCTGTTTGGTGCTTATCTGGGAACAGGCATCTATCACCAGATCTGCTCGTGTTGCCCAGTGACGATAGATGGTGGTCTTCGCAACCCCGGAGCGGCGAGAAACTTCTTCGATGCTGACGCCACCCAACCCGCTTTCGGTCAAAAGCTCAGAAGTCGTCCTCAGGACACGCTCCTTTGAGCGCTGAACACGATCATCGATGGGGGAATGAGTGCTACTGTTCATTGGTTTCCTTTCCTCCTCTGAACGAACGACGTCTCTCTTCACCACGTCTTGACATTCTCTTTGCTCATATGCTACGCTACAGTAGCGTAGCGCTACAGTAGCGTAGCACAACCCACTCAAAAATGCAATCACGAAAGGAACTCTCTTATGAACTTCGTCTCGATCCGAGTCATTACCGACGACGTGAAACGCCTGGTTCACTTCTATGAACAGGTGACGGGTCTGTCAGCAAAATGGTCCACGGACGATTTTGCCGAACTGGTTTCGCCTTCGAGTATTCTGGCGATCGCGAGCACGCGAACGATGGAGCTGTTCGGGGCAAATGCCGCTCACCCAGCCGATAACCATACCGTGATCATCGAGTTTCGGGTGAATGATGTGGACCAAGAATATGAAAAGCTGAAGACCATCATCAGCGAATTTGTGAAAGAGCCGACGACCATGCCATGGGGGAATCGCTCCTTGCTGTTTCGCGACCCCGACGGCAACCTGATCAATTTTTTCACCCCAACCAGCACAGACGCCATCCAGAAATATGAACGCTAAGTACAGACTATTATGAGTGTGTTCCGAGTTTGTGTTCGAGTTTCTCAATGGTATAAGACTATTTGATCGGCCTGGCCGTCTGGTTATAGTAGGCAATAAAGTCCGAGGTGGCCTGCTCCAAGGCGCCAGTGCTGAGAAAATGCTTGGGTTGCAAGAGTGTGCGTTGCAAAATGCTAAACCAAATCTCAATCTGATCGAGCCAGGAGGCATTGACAGGCAACCAAGCAACCTGAATGCTGAGCTGACCGTTCAAGGCTCTCTCTTGCTCTTCCAACCAGCGAGCCAATTGCTTGGGCGCGTGAGTGGGCCCATTGTCCAAAATCAAGATCACGCGTTGAACCTTTCTCCGCTGCGCTTCGAGAATGATCGCTTCCTCCAGGAAGGACCGAAAGTCTACAAAGCGCTTGCGAGTCAGGCATTTTCCATAGACGTGTCCATCGGCCACCGAGAGGCCAGCGAACAAGTGTCGTGCTCCACGACGATGGTAGCGAGCTTCGTGCAGCACGGGCTTGTCGGCACAAGCAGGACGAGGAGGCTGCTCTCCTTGGCGGGCTTGAATGGAGGTTTTCTCATCCACGCACACCAGCCAGGTTCCTTCTCGCAGCAAGCTGGGTGCTTGCGCATACCATTGCAACACCGGACGAGCGCGTTCCAGGAACGTCTCTGGGTTCTGGATGTGTTGCCAGGCATGATAGCGCCAGGGACGGATACGTTCGGCAGAGAGCCAGCGAGCGATGGTGCTGGCCGAAACGGCGGGCAACTGAGGCGAAGTCGCCACTAGGCGCGCCAATGCGCTTCGACTCCAGCGAGCCAGCGGAACCTGATGCTGCTGCGGCAAGCTACATGCCACGGCGGTCGCTTGCGCGCGCGTTTCCGGGGGGAAAACGCCTCGGCGCTCCTGGACGGGGCGCATCGTCGAGTGAGTGAGTGGTGTTCCACCGTTGCCGCCACTTGCGCACCAATCGATCGCTGGTCTGGGCGGCCTGGGCGATCTGCTGGTTACTCCACTCTGGACGCTCATGGGCCAACAAGACAATTCGGGCGCGGGTTGCCAGGCTTTGCCCGGTGGTGTGAGCTCGAACCAGCCGGCGCAGGTTTTCTTGCTCTTCATTGCTCAATGCAATCGGATGGCTTGGTTTGGGACCTCTCATGGTTTCCTCCTCCCAAGCCCAATCTACCTCACTTTTTTGCTGTCGTCAATCTCGGAATGAATTTGTGATCGGCTGTACTAAGAATCGCCCACTTGCACCTGACCATGGTGGGGGCTACGTTATCGGGCGCATTGTGCATCCCAAAGGGCCAATGCATTGACGGCGTACTCCCCTATCTTGGCGAACAGCTCGTGCACCAGCGGGTGCCACCAACGCCCGTAAGGATCTAATTACTTTTTACGCTCTTATGCGTTTATATAGATGTATTTGACTTTGGTTGCAGGACAGTCGCTGCGAGGGCACCACGCGCAGCGGCCGTCCTGTTTTACTTTTTGGTGGCCTCATACGTCTTATAGGTTAAGTGTATTGTGTTTGTATGCAGAGAGACCGCTGCGCCTGGCATTAGGCGCAGCGGTCTCTCTGCGTTCATTTTGGGACATATGTTCGTCTATAGAGATGAGTGTTCTTCCTGTATGTACGGAGCGGGAAAGCCGTACATGTAGACCTGGTTGTGGCATAGATACAAAGAAGCGCCGGTAGTGTTGCAAAAAATTAAAGCTCAGCAAATCGAGGGTCTATATGAGCATAGGCCATGAGGAAAAGATGCAGAACATTCACCTTTTTCTCTGCGACAATGTTTCTTGTGCTGTAATTACTCACTCTATTTTTTCAGCTCAAAATTTTTTGCAACACTACCTACTTTTGTTCAATGTCTATGATTGAAGATCGAAGTCGATAATGCTCTCGCTGATCGCTACCAATCCCGCACCGGCTTCCTGGTGCGTTGGGTTCTCTGCGTACACCTTGAGCGCTGACTCGTTCTCAAAGTGCATCACGAAGCCATGGGTGTAGCCACAATAGGCCTGACTAGTGTTAAGATTCGCGCCCAGCGTCACATCGGAGATCTCTGGGATCACATTGCGAAGATCTTCGATGCGCTTCAAGGCTGCACTGGCCTGCTCTTCTGTCGTTCTTGGCTTGAGTTTCAGTAGTACAACGTGCGTGATCATCGTCATCCTCCTTAATTGCTGAATCGCTGTTGTGCATCATGCACATATTCCTGAATCGCACGCCCTTGCGCATTACCAGGCTTCGTTGCCTGGATGGCCGAGGCCAACTTCGATAAACGTGGTAGCACCTGGAGCTGTCGTGTCTCCACTGCCTTGTCAACGGCCTGCATGGCATACTGCTCCGCCTGGTCCATGTCGCCAAGCGTCGTGTAGATCTTTGAAGCATCACAGAATGCGCTGGCGCGCCGATTGTCCGAGAGATCACTCATGTGCATAGGTAGTGTTGCAAAAAATTAAAAATCAGCAAATCAAGAGTGTATATGAACGGAGTCTATGTAAATGTGATTACTTGATGGCGGCAAGGTTCTTTCTCACTTTCCGTGAAAAGGTCAAGCACAATGAAGGACTCGCTGGCGGAGTAGGTCAAATTCAGCCCGTCCGTACATTTGTCGTTTGATCAATTTCAGGCGATTCACATGTCCTTCAACCATTCCGTTGTTCCATTCCAAAGTGAAGGCTGCTACGACAGCCTTCCAGTCCTTGCGAAGCCCAGCGACAAAACTATGTAGTTCGGGACACGAGCTTTGAAGAGCTTGTTGTGACCAGTCGTCAAGTTGATCAGCACGACGGTGGTGGAGCATCTCCCGAAACTGCTGGACGAGTTGGTAGATCAAAGCCAGGTCAGCACTGCGGTCTAAGATTTTCTGCAGATCTTGCTGTTCTTCTCGTTGTAAGTCGGTAGGAGAGCGTAAAAACAGGAAACGCACTTGCTTGACGGTCAGCGTTCGAACAGCAGGAGGTATCGGAGTAGCAGGCAAACGGGCCCCGGTGCGCAGACACACGAGATACTTATTGACTGAAGCATAGCTTCCCTTGTAGCCAAGAGTTGTGAGTTCCCGAAACAGATGAGAGGCATTGTGTACCCCTGCCTGCCATCGCTCCCAGAGGTAGGAGTGATACGCCTCCAGTTTGGTTCGCTCGGCACGGCGGCGCTTTTTCTCTGGAAAGCACGGTGCGGCAAGAAAGCGTTCAATGGTTCTGCGATGGACACCAATGCGAGAGGCAATTTCTGCAATTTTGAAGCCTTGTTTACGCAGGGCGATAGCCTGCTCATAGCGTTCCTGACGCTCTTGGCGCTGTGCTAAACGGATCCCCTCAGCCTTTTTGCTGGGTGCAGGACGGATCTCACTGAGAACTGGAGGCTGTGGGGGGGATGCTTGCCCCTCCCTTTGGGCATCTGGCCTAGGCTCTTCCGTGAAGCGAAGACACCCTTTGTTTCGGTCAAGAATGGGTTCAAGTGCATCTCCCAAATTCTTGACCCGCGTGAAAACGGTCTGCCACCTGAATGGCTTGAGGAGCTCCCTGTCGGGCTGCATCGGCATACTCAGTACTGCGATCTCGACTGACAATCTCCACACTGGGATGCGCCTTCAGCCAGGTGATGACCGAGTCGGCCTCCCGGTCAGGGAGGAGATCAATAGGAATATGCCGTTCCAGATCGCAAAGAATTGTGCCATACCGACGTCCTTTGCGCCATGCCCACTCGTCCATCCCAACAACCCGTGGCGGCACTGGATCAGGAACTGCAGAGCGGCGAATGAGACGCAACAGGGTCTGCAAACTTGCAGGCATCCGAAGCTTTTCCGCCAGATGAGCTCCTGGCTTTCCTCCCAGGGCAAATGCTACCTCGCGTAACACATTGGCCTGTCGCGAGGTGCGACGAGCATATGGGAGCGCAAACGTGGGAAATTGCTCTGCAAACGTCTTGCGCGGGCAGGTGGCCTCATCACAGAAAAAGCGGCGAACCTGCAGATGCAGACGAACCACCTGCGCCTGGCAAGGTAAGTCAGCAAGCGTACGCATATATCGGCTGTGAACACGTCTAGAGATCTGATGACACCCAGGGCAAGTACCTTCTGCCTGAGAAGATCGTACGTGCAAAAGCAAAGTATCCTTCTCCCAGGAGACCACTTCTAGCAAGAGGTCATTGGAAGAAGGAAAGACGAACGGAGAGATCATGGAATGTGAGTATCTTTCTTCGTGGGGAACAAGTGGAACAAAACTTTTGCTGGATCTTATTCTATCACTCATCCCTTTTCACGGAAAGTGAGAAAGAACCATTTTGCCGCCATCAAGTAATCACATTTACAATACGGGAAACCACGCTAAGGAAAGGTTGCGCAACGTTATCTGTCAGGGGGCAGAGAGTGGAGGGTACAGTGAAGCCAACATGAAACGCTACAATGAGGCCAACATCAGATGGATCAGTCGCGTGCCAGGAACCTTCACGGAGGCCAAAGAGGCTGTGCAAGAAGAACCGGGAGTGTGGCACCTGTTCGCAGATGGATCAGGGAAGTATAGCGCACGCATCATGGATCTGCCACAAGGGAAAGAGCGATGGGTCATTATCCACACGGATGCCGGAGAACAGGCAGCAAGAGTCCAGATGGAAAAGAAGGTAAGGAACTCCCAGGAGCAGTGGGAAAAACGACTCTGGCACCTGTCCACGCAGAATTTTGCCTGTGAGAAGGATGCCCAACATGTATGGCAACAGACACTGAAAGGCAAACCGTCCTACTTGGTGGCAACTTTTACGTTGCGAGAAGAGGGACGGTATCAGCACAAAGGACGCCCAAAAAAGGACGCTTCGCCTGAAACTACCGTCTGGTATCTGACCCCTACTTTGCTGGTAGATCAGGGAGAAGTGGAAGCACAGATCAAACAGCAGGCTCGCTTTCTTGTCGCAACCAACGTGATCGAGGAACAAGACCTCTCCCATGAGCAGATCTTTCATACCTACAAGGAGCAAGGAGGTGTGGAACGGGGCTTCCGCTTTCTCAAAGACCCACTGTTTCTGGCTTCCTCTATCTTCGTCAAGAAACCGGAGCGCATTATGGCTTTGAGCTTCATCATGGTGCTTTGTCTGTTGGTCTATCGCTTAGCTGAACAACTCCTGCGCCACCAACTGGTGCAGGCCGAACAAACCTTTCCTAACCAGCTCAATAAGCCAACCAATCGCCCAACCATGCGCTGGATGTTTCAGTGTTTTGAGGGCATTGATCTCTTATACATCCGCATGGGTTCACGCTTCCAAACCCAGATTTTGGGGCTACAAGCTCTCCATCGGCAGGTGCTTGCTCTGCTTGGCCCTGCCTATTCCCAATGCTATCTGTTTTCTCCGTAAACTGCGCTATGTGGAATCTCATGCGCATATTTATAGATGAAGGAACATGCACGATGTCTGATTTGATTGATGTTCTCTCTGCTTCAGGTCTCAGAACTGGCGAAATTCTCCCGCGAGCGGAGATCCATCGCCTAGGGAAGTACCATCGAGCTGTGCATCTTTACCTCTTGAACTCCAATAAAGAAGTTTTGCTTCAGAGGCGTGCTCTTACCGTTGATCACTTTCCAGGATTTTTTGGTATCTCTGTCACCGGGCATGTGAGGGCAGGGGAGTGTAGCTCCGATTGCGTCAGGCGAGAGGTAGAAGAGGAGCTAGGCATCAAGAGTTCTCAGTTGCAGTTTGATTTTCTGTTTTCGTTTTTTCAGGAGGCCATCTTGAATGAAACGTATATTGATCGGCAGTTTCATGATGTCTATGTCACTCGTGCAGATATTCAACCTGAGAGTATACAATTTGATCGTTCAGAAGTATCTGAGGTCAAATTTGTCCCGTTTGAACGTTTTCGAGCAATGGCTCTCGGCGAATCGGCTGATCTCGCTCCAGTTTACGCACATGAGTGCCAGGATCTCGTCTATTTCTTGAGCGCCAATAGGTTCTACCTATTCGCTGACTCCACATCTCTACAATCATGAGAGGGCTACCATTCTCATGTGAACCACTCCACCCACAATGCTATTTTTTCTCTCTGTAAACTGCGAAATGTGGGATAGGTGGACATCGTGCCCATTTCGACGAGGGAGAAGGATTTGTGCTATAATGGGCGGAGAACGAGAGAGAAAGAAGCACGATCATGCCAAAGAACCCATCTCGCGAGGCGATCCTCTTCTGTCGTTATATTTTGAGTTCGCTCGATCGTCTGGTGCAATGCCTTGATGGACTTGACGAAAACCAGCTCAACTGGCAACCCCCTGCTCCACATGCCAACAGCCTTTACACCTTAGTCGTTCACACGCTAGGGAATGCAGAAGAAAATCTCCTCTTGACGCTGTTTGACCAACCGAGTTCGCGCAATCGCGAGCAGGAATTTGTGATGAAAGGCCAGTCAGCAGATGCATTGATCGCCCAGTGGCAAGCCTTACGTGAACGGTTGCAGAAGACCCTCCTGAGCCTTTCCTCGGGCGACTTAGAACAGGAGCATCTCCATCCCCGTCGTGGCTCCATCACCGGGCTTGATATTCTTATTGTGGTCGCAAGACACGCGGCTGAACATTTGGGACAAGCAGAATTAACTCGTGACTTAGTGCTTGCTTCAACTCCCCGTTAGGCACCTTTCGGCTCATTCATATGTACCCCTAGGAACTTGCTCCCCGCCGTGTAGCACGGGAAGTCTTAATCCATTCCCCAATCTCATTGCGCATCCCGTGGGTTATTCAACATGCGTCCTCCTCGCCCTTTGGCTGAAACCCTGTCAAACTGTTCACTGTCCTTCATTTCTTTACGCCCAAGGAGGAGAAGTGCTTGTATCCTCTATGTTTCCTCTTCTAAATATGCTACCCTATGGAGGGTGAGGTGAAAGACCCCAAAGAAACACATCAGTGTGCGACGAGACTTGCTATGATGATCCTCTCGGAGGCAATCAGGCAATTGGAAGAAAGGAGGAAGCGGCAAACATGTCACGTTCGATTCTCGAGAAAGAATTGCAAGAACTGGATGTGCACATTCTCTGCCTTGGAACAATGGTGGATGAGGCCCTGGAGAGAGCATTGGAGGCCTTGGCGGCTGGTGACCTGGCAAAAGCTGGGATGGTCATCGAAAATGATGCGCGTATCGATAGCCTGAGAACCGCAGTTGAGGAACGTGCCATCCGTCTCTTAACCCTACAGCAACCATTGGGTGGGTGCGACCTGCGCTACCTGGCCTCGGTACTCTCAATCGTGGGTGACCTGGAGCGCGCTGGCGATGGAGCAGCGGGCATTGCTCAGAACATCCTGCGTATGGCGCCGTTGCGCGGAGATGCGATGCCCCATGTCAAAATGGAGATAGCGGGCATGAAGGATGCGGACAGTGGGCACACCATTACGGAAGCTTCGATCATGAAAGACATGCTTGCCCTGGGGGAAGAGGCACGCCGCGTCTTGCAGGGCACCATGAACGCCTTCAAGGATCGTGATGTGAAGGCTGCACGCTACATCTGGGAAGAAGATGATGTCGTCGATGTGCGTTACCACACGGTGCGCCATGACTTGATGACCATGATGGCAGGCGCGCACGCGATTCCAGCCCTGCGCAACGACTCCTTGATCCTGCAGCGTACCACCTATCTCCTCTGGATAGCTCATAAGTTGGAGCGCGTTGGGGACCACTGCTCCAATGTATGTGAACGCTTGCTCTTTATTGTCGAGGGCGATTCCTACGTGCAAAATCTTCCCCAGCAGAACAAAGGTACCCAGCCACAGGCATAGACCATTCGCAAGATATGAGATATGGTATATTAAAAGCACATCAGGAAAGATTTCCTTGATGCCGCCTGTCCTTGTACGCTGAGGATAGATACACATCGTATGGAAGCACGAAACAGGAACACCCTATGTTGGTACGAAAACTGACGGAAAACGATCTGGAAGCCGTCTGGACCCTTCGCTTACAATCGGTGAAGGATCATCCAGAGGTATTTAGTTTAACCTATGAAGAAACGCTTGCTCAGGGCAAAGAGCCCATCCTGCAACGCCTTCGTCAAGGGAACAGGATGTTTTACCTCGGAGCTTTTAAAGAGGGATTAGTTGGGATGGTCCGGTTTAGTCGAGAAGAAGGTCTCAAACTCCGGCATCAAGGGTCGGTCGCCAGTGTGTACGTCCTGCCGGAAAAACGTGGGCGCGGGATAGGCAGAGCATTGATGCAGGAACTCATCGCTCAGGCGAAGCAATTGGATGGATTGGAACAACTCCACCTCAGTGTTTTAACCACGAATCTCGCCGCCCGCCGGTTGTATCAGTCCTTCGGCTTTGAGGTCTATGGAACAGCACCACGAGTGATCAAATTTGGTGAGCAGTATTTGGATGAAGATCTCATGATGTTCTACTTCCGGTAAAAGTCTCTGAGACTTTTCATGTTTCCGCCAGTCTCTCTTGCTCAGTTATGCAATCTCGTTGCGCGTCCCGTGGGAGGAAGGGAATCCATGAAGAACATCAAAGAGGTGCTTGCTTTTTTCTGGGAGCCTCCAGTTCCTATGGGAGCGCTTAAGGCACGGCTTGAAGAGGCATTAGGACCACGTTTCACCCTACGTTTTGCCATTGATGATACCCTGAAGTCATTTCCAATGGAAGAAGTTATTTTTGTGTATGATATGAATCAGGTTCTTTCTACGAGGAGCTTACAGATTCAGCTTCCGGGAGAAACGCCCAAAAACCCTACGCTAGAGGACTTAGAGAAACTGTCTCCAACAGTTCGAGAGTTTGATGAACGTTGTGTGGCTACGATCCGTAGGAATGGAAAGAGGAGTCGCCAGATTATTATCACGATCACCTCAAATCAGTCAAAGAATGTTGGGACTCTGCCAACGCCGAGCATATTTTCACTGCGCCTGGCAAATATGCCTCAAATAGTCCAATTTTTATAGGAAAGTGTTTCTTCCAGGATACCTTAGAGAATTCAGAAAGCGTCTCTCATTCAATCGCACTTATGGAAGCACAGCATAGTTTGGACGTAGGACTATAGGGATCGATCATATTGCTTGGATGTTGGTTCGAGGGTGTAAAATACTTTGGGTATGTGGTCACATGAAAGGTAGTGGATGCGCGAAGATGAAAGAAGAAGAAAAACGTCTGACCATTTGACGTGAACTGATCGATGAATTACTCGAGGAGAGCCACTTATGAACAATGGAGGAGAGGAGCAAAGGGAAGACCTGTTTGCGATTGAGCATTTTCCTTTGCCTCAAAGTGCCAGTATCTATTCACGTAAGGTCGCTCGCAGCGGGCATATTTCCTATGAAGGACGCCCCTACTTTGTCAGTAAGGCGCTGGCTGGTCGCTATATTCGTCTCGTGGTGAACGAAAATCGACTGATCGTAGATGTTGCGATCCCTTTGCATAAAGAGTACCTCTTGCACTAAAGATCAGGAAAAGAGCCCAGCTGTTTGTGCCAAATCGTTCCAGCCTGCGGTGGTAATAAGCGCGAAGAGTGGCTCTGCCCACGGGTTGCGCAACGAGATGTACTTTCGGCTAAAGGAGCTTCGAAGGCCCATTCAACGCTCGCGCTTTTTACTGGCAAGGAATCAGAAATACCTCTGCCTTATGGAAGCAGGAGCGTCAGGAAAGATGCTTTCAAGCCAGATTACTGGTGAGTTGAAACTCGTTGCGCAACCCGTGGGCTCTGGCTCACTCTTGATACCGCTGGCGAACCTTGGAGAGAGCGATGAGGTAGCCAGGGAACAGGCGTAACGTGAAGGGGGCCGGGTCTGCGAACACCCTTGAGCCAAACAGAAGACTGACAAAAGGAGGAATTGCTCATATATTCCGCATTTCACCGAAGATTGAGGAGCTTTCAGCATGCTTGGGATCCAGACGCGCCCTTTACAATGCCACTCTGATGCGGTCGAGAGGGGTTCGCCAGCAGTATCACTCTTGGTGATAAGGTCTGCAATAGCCCACGAGAAGTCAGAAGCCTGAGCACAAACATTGGGAGAGCGCAACAAAGTAAGCTCATCATCCTCACATACCCTACGGCAGAAGAAGCACTCACGACACATGTCATGTGTCGTGAGTGCTTCTTCTATTTTTGTTCCAGTGGCTAGCCGGTGCTTAGGAAGTACTGCATCGCGAGATTTAGGCCGGGACCTGTTCTTTCTTCATCTCGGCCAGCAGCTCGTGGTCGCCCGCGATCTCCTCCAGCGAGCGCTGATTTGGCTCGGGTAGGGTGAAGATGGTCAGGAGCAGACCCAGCAGGGAGACGACCGCCACGACCCCCATGGCGCCCGGCAGTTTGACACTGGTGAGCAGGTAGGGGAAGGCGAAGGCGCCGATGAAGGCCCCCACCTTGCCCAGGGCGGCGGCGATACCGTGCGCCGAGCTGCGAATCATGGTCGGGAAGATCTCGGCGGGATAGACAAACGTGGTAACGTTGGGTCCAAATTCTGTAAAAAAGTAGCCCAGCGAATAGAGCGAAAGGAAGGGCAGTGTGCTCTGTGTCAGCCCCGGCAACAGCGCAAGCAGGCCATAGGAGAGCGTCATCATCGCAAAGCCAATGCACTGGATCTTCTTGCGTCCCAGGCGGTCGATGGTCAGGGCCGCTACAATATAGCCAGGCATGGCCGCGACCACAAAGATGACCAGGGTATACATCATGTTCGTAACGGCATTGGCATGCGAGTTGAGCGACTTCAGGACCAGGGGACTAGAGATGGTCGTGCCGTAGTAGGCGATATCGAGCAGGAACCAGGTGCCTGCGGTGCCAATGATCCATTTCAGGAAGCGTGGGGTAAAGAGCAGGTAGAGCCAGGATTTCTTTGGCTGCTGAGCCTGTTGCTTCTGAACTTTGACGTTCTTTTTTGCGGTACCATTGCCGGTCACGTTGCTGATGGTCTGCTGCGCGGCCTCGGCGTTGCCATGCATTATCAGGGCATAGCGGGGAGTTTCCTCAATCTGGCGGCGCAGGTAGAAGGTCGCCAGGGCGGGAACCGCGCCAAGCGCGAGCATAATGCGCCAGGTCAGGTCTGGATGCAGCCCTGAGACAAGTAGTACCAGCGCGACCAGGGGACCAAGAATCAGGCCCAGGCCCTGCATGGAGAAGACCATCGTGATCAGCTTGCCCCGGTCCTTGCGGTTAGCGTATTCGCTCATCAGCGTAGCGCTCAGCGGATAATCGCCGCCGATGCCCAGGCCCATGATGAAGCGGAAGACGAGCAGAAAGTAGATGTTAGGGGAGAGGGCTGAAATGATCGCCCCTGCCGCCAGCACGATCAGGGTCAGACCATAGATGGCGTGGCGTCCAATACGATCAGCCAGGCGCCCAAAGACGTACGAGCCCAGGGCTGCGGCGATGAGTGAGGTGCTACCTACGAGTGAGGTCTCTAAAGCGTTCAGGTGCTAGAGAGGGATCAGAATGGTCAGCGCGGCCCCAATAATAAACAGGTCATAGGCATCGGTAAAGAAACCCATACCTGAAGTGATCATAGCCTTCCAGTGAAAGCGTGAGAGGCCACTATTATCGAGTTGTGACAGCACATCATGCGCGTGTGGTGTGGTATGAGAGGGTTCGTTGGCCAGTGAACCAGTTTGACTATCTTTGACGAGCATATGGAACAAAATTCCTTGCTTAAGGGATAGGTTTGTAAATAGAAATATAACAATTAAAAGAATAACGCTCAATTGTTATGTGAGTGTTAAATAGAGGTTAAATTTCGCTGAGACAAAGGCAACGCCCTTGCCCACCATTGCTTCTCCCTAGAGAACCGGTCAAGTAATCTGAACTTTTAGAGAGATACTGCTAGAAAGATTTACACTGATCCGTGTCATTCATCCTTGAGCAACCCAAAGTAGTGTTCATCTTCGAAACGGCCTTGGAAGGAGTAGCGTTGGCGCAAGTTTCCCTCATAGGTAAAGCCGAGCTTCAGTAACAGGCTTTTCGATCGCTCATTGACGCTATCGATGATGGTCTCAACACGGTGGAGTCCCAGTTCTGCAAATCCATAGGTCAGAATGGCAGACATTGCTTCAGTCATGACGCCCCGTCCCCAAAAAGCGCGGTTGAGTTCATAGCCGGTTTCGGCACGATGAAAGTCAGGGTCGAAGTGATGGAAACTGCACGCCCCGATTACCTGGCCTTCACCCTTGAGCGTGATGCCCCAGCGAATGGCCTCGCGCTGAGCATCACGGGCCTGGGTTTGTTCAACCGATTGACGCATATCATCGAAAGATCGATGCGGCTCATGTCCATAGAGAGTGCCTGATTTCCATCACGCTCACTGCCTCGGAAACGCGGACACGTTTTGTGATCTCTTGCGTACATTACATTCTCACACATGTACGCAAGAGATCACAAAACGTGTATTTAAGCTTATACAATGAACTCGTGTGCAAAGAAGCGCAAGGTCTCCAGGTGCAAGATATCAGGAAACCCGAGAATCATTTCCTGAACGCCAATCTCCTCCAACTCAGCCAGTCGTTGGCGGATCGTTTCCGGAGTGCCAATCAATGCGCCTGCAGCTACAGGGCGGCCCAGGAGCGCGGCGGGGAACTTGGCGCGGGCCTGCTCCTCGGTCTCACCGAGACAGCAGAGAGCCCCTGCCGTTCGACGGATACTCTCGTAATCGCGCCCGACGGCCTCACAGTGCGCTTTGAGCACGGCGAACTTGTGCTTGATCGTTTCCACATCGCCAAACACGTTACAGGCATCGCCGTACTGCGCGACCAGTTTGAGTGTGACCTTTTCGCCACCGCCTCCTATCAGGATGGGGATATGCGGTTGCTGGACTCCCTTGGGTTGGTTGATCGCGCCGCGCACCTGGTAGTATTTCCCCTCGAAGGCTGCCTCTTCCTGCGTCCACATGGCCAGGATCACCTGTACCGCCTCGCCGAGTCGACCCAGGCGCTCAGCAGTCTCGGGAAAGTCGTAGCCATAACCGTGATATTCGTGCTCGTGCCAACCTGCCCCGATGCCAAAGGAGAGTCGCCCGTGTGAGAGCACATCGACCGTGCTGGCCATTTTGGCGAGCAAGGCGGGATTGCGATAGCCAGCACAGGTGACCGTTTGACCAATGTGGATACGCTTGGTATCGCGCGCCAGGGCAGCGGTGGTCGTCCAGCACTCAAAGGTGACTTCTTGCGAGGGCCGTGGGGCCGTATGAAAATGATCAACCAGCCAAGCGGACGCGAAACCGACTTCGTCGGCAGTCTGGGCCACGCGCGTCAGCACCTCGTAGGCTTCCATGGGGTCCTTGATGCCTACCAGTTCCCTGTTCCAGCCTTGTGGCAGGGACACCCCAAATTGTAAAGACATACATACCTCTCTCAATTCTGCGAACAAAGGAGGAACGTTCTTCCTCCCGATGGGAGCATCCTCACGCCATAGTGCCTGCGCCTCTTGACGTCGGTGCTCTCCTTGAGTATGCTCTCTTCGTGATCCCAGGACCAGTGTGTGGTGATCATAGGTCTCTGACCACCAGGATAAGGAGCAACGAGAGATGCAAACTAACGAACGGCGAGAGGCCCTCGCCGATTTTTTACGCAAGCGACGGGCGAGCCTGTCTCCCAGTGAGGTGGGACTGCCGCCAGGACTGCGACGGCGAACGCCAGGACTGCGCCGGGAAGAGGTCGCGCAGCTGGCCAACATTGGCACCTCCTGGTACGTCTGGCTGGAGCAAGGACGGGATGTGCATCCCTCGGCACAGGTGCTGGAAAGTCTGGTGCAGGCGCTCAGGCTGACCCCCAATGAACGTCGGCACCTGTTTCTGCTTGCCGGGCAAGCGCTTCCTGCACCCACTTCTCCCGCAGAGGAGAGTATCGGCCCGGCGCTCCAACAAATGCTGGATGACCTCAACCCGAGTCCGGTGTATGTGCTGGGGCGACGCTATGACTATCTGGCCTGGAACCAAGCTGCCGATGCGCTCTTCGCCGTTTCGGATACCCTTTCGGATACCTCGTCTCCCTATGCACGGAACATGGTTTGGCGACTCTTCACCAGCTCGATGATGCGGGAGCGCCCCAACTGGGAAATGCTTGCACGGGCAACGCTCGCGGAGTTTCGCACGGCCAGTGCTCGCTATCCCGGCGATCCCTGGTTCGAGGAGTTGATCGAGGAGTTGAAGCAGGTGAGCCCGGAATTTTGCCAGTGGTGGCCTCACCACGACGTGCGCAGCACGCTGGATGGTCACAAAGTCATCAGGCATCCAACACTCGGATCGCTGGAGTTTGAGCATGTCACCTTGCAAGTACTCACCAACCCTGATATCAGGATCATGGTTTACACGCCCAATGCCGCCACACGAACTATCCTGCAATCCTTTCTGGAAGCGATAGACACCTGTGAGTCGCGCACCAGTGTTTCGACAGAACTGCTGGGAGTGGTTAGCGCAAGAAAAAGGATCGAGCCTGACCATGGATTAGGAGGAAGTGTATGCAACCGGTTCTGTCAGAACTGAGGGCATGAAAGCCAAGAGTGGAAGTTCCTCAACTCATAATCCGTTGAGTTAGGAAGCCATCCGCATCAGAAGTTGCAAGGTAGCAAGTTTTTCACAGAACAACTGTCGTTGCTCCATAAGAGACCGTGTTTCGCCCATGGTGTGGCGTGGGCGAAAAGAGTTGCGCAATTCATCAAAAGCATGGCAAAAACGCGCCGCTGATGCGAAATTCCCAAAGCCACGCATCGGGTAGTATCGTTGTTTCACTCCTCGATGATCTTGCTCCAATCGATTGTTGAGATATGTATTTGTTCGATGTTGTACATCGCTCCCAAGAATCTCACGAATTGCTCGTGGATAGGAAGCATGACCGTCGGTTGTTACCTGTTCTGGAGCGTGGCCAACGACAGAGAGCGCTTGCTTGAAAAACCGCTGGGCTGCTTCCATATCCCGTTTCTCGCTCAGTCGTGAATCAACCAGGTTGCCATCCGCATCGATGGCGCGATAGAGGGAGCACCACTTTCCGTGAACTTTCAGATATGTCTCATCCACATACCAGGATCTTCCGGCCTGTCCTCGTCGTTTTCTCCGTAGTTGCTCTGCCACCAAAGGTGCAAACTGTGCTTCCCAGTCCCGAACGGTTTCATGGGTGAATACAATGCCCCGTGCCAGAAACATTTCAGCCAGATCCCGCAGGCTCAACTTGTAGCGAAGCCTCCATAGAACAACCAGCAGAACCACATCAGTGGGATATTCCAGGAAATTGAAAGATGTTCCTGTACGCTCGTTGA
This sequence comes from Ktedonobacter racemifer DSM 44963, assembly GCF_000178855.1. Classification (GTDB taxonomy): domain Bacteria; phylum Chloroflexota; class Ktedonobacteria; order Ktedonobacterales; family Ktedonobacteraceae; genus Ktedonobacter; species Ktedonobacter racemifer. The sequence goes on from NZ_ADVG01000003.1 coordinate 2,737,491, forward strand.
AGCGGCGTTTGCAAGCTGAGCAGCGAAACGTTCGATAGCCAAGTGTGGTCTTCTGGGCTTGTTCGCTGGTGCTGGTCGAGGCACAATGTGGACAGTTCATGAGGCGCTCCAGATCAGAGAAATTGTGCTCTTCGCATACCTGCAAGCGGTGTCCAAGACAAGCCTTTCTCTGAATTCTGACAGAACCGTCGATCCGCGTTTTAATTCCCATGCTTTTACCCTGCTGACACGCGATATTGAGAATGTCTGCCAATATGTTGCGCGCTATGGCCTGAGCTACGATGGGAAGCGCATCGCCCACCAGCTCTGGTACAAGTTCAGGAATGCGCAACTCTAGCGTAGCGAGGAATGGATGGCCCTCAACTAAAAAAGCTGTCTCTTTATGAAATATAATAGTGAGGGCCTACAACGTCGTAAGGTGCAATTTTGGAAAGGCAGTTTTTCTTCACTTTATGCGAGTAATGGTTATTGGTTCGGGGGCACGCGAACACGCGCTGGTCTGGAAAATGGCCCAGAGTCCCCAGGTCACGAAGCTCTACGCGGCTCCCGGCAATCCGGGCATGGCCGAGTGCGCCGAGTGTGTGCCGCTGGCGATGTCTCAGTTTGACGATCTAGCCACGTTCGCTGAAAAAAACGGCATCGATCTAACGGTGGTTGGACCGGAGATTCCCTTGATCGAAGGGATTGTCGATATTTTTCGCCAGCGCGGCCTGAAGGTCTTCGGTCCCGATTCAGCCGGGGCCGCGCTCGAAGGCAGCAAGGCGTTTGCCAAAGAATTCATGGCTTCGGCTGGTATTCCCAGCGCGGAATCGTCGTGACCTACGAAACCGTGCGCCAGTGGTGCTTGAAGTTTGGGCAGACGTACGCGAACGAACTCCGCCGCCGTCGCCCTTGGTGTGGGGACAAGTGGCACCTGGATGAGGTCTTTCTCACCATCAATGGGAAAAGGTCGTATCTGTGGCGAGCCGTCGATCAGGACGGCAACGTGCTGGATATCCTGGTGCAGAGCCGGCGGAACACACACGCGGCGAAACGCTTTTTCCGCAAACTGCTCAAAGGGTTGCAATACGTTCCTCGTGTAATCATTACCGATAAGCTGAGGAGCTATGGCGCGGCCAAACGCGAGATTCTGCCTGGCGTAGAGCACCGGCAGCACAAAGGGCTCAACAACCGGGCGGAAAATTCTCACCAACCGACGCGCCTGCGTGAAAAGAAGATGCGGCGGTTCAAATCAACGAAACAGGCTCAACGCTTCCTCTCTGCCTTTGGCCCCATCGCTGGACATTTTCAACCGCGACGACACCGTCTGAGGGCCGGAAAATACCGCGCTCTTTTACAGGACCGATTTCAGACTTGGAATGAACTGACTGGAGCAAAGCGAGTCGCATAACCATAGGTATCCCCCACATCTTCCATGACCCATCAGCATCCTTCTTCGCTATACCTCAGCAATATTCTTCATTTTTCTGGTTAAGTTGACAATACCATAAAAGTCACTGTTCAGGAGGGCTAGAAAGCAGGAAGAACAAGATGGCCCTGTAAAGTCGCTTCCAGGACAGAGAGCAGGTGAAGCTTTTGCTTGCGCAAGGTCGAAAGATAGCCTCGAATACGACAAAAGGCTTGTGTTCCGGCAAAGCTGCGAAAGCAACCAGAGACTTTTTGTTGTACTTTTATCATACGAGAGCCATGACTAAGATCCTTGCAATTTTGTGCATTAGCGCACTTCTGTTCTAAAAGCTGTTAGCTGGCCGGATCTTTTCAGTTCACAGTTTCTCGCTGTTATCGGTTCATTCGAGCTTGTTAGCTCAGTTCGCTGGCGCTCTGCCAATGGATCAAACGCTGAAGTGAACTGTATTTCAGTTCGCAGTTTGAGCGTAGTGCGGGCTTCCTGCACAAAATTGTCAGGATCTTAGTCATCCCTCATTTAGACGCGCCTCTCCTCTAGCGTGTGACGCACCGGCAGCTATCACACCCGCGACCTGGCGCCCGGTCTGTGACACCCAGCTCCTTATCACGCACCCGGCAGCGGCAGGCCCCGGCGATCCGAGCCGAAAGCGTGACGAGGGCAGCCGCATCACGAATTCCCGGCCAGGCGCACAACGTGATACCCGAGCTCGCGTGACACTCCGCCGACGGTTGCGCAACCGTGCGGCTTCTTCTTGCACTCCTACGTCGTTGGTATTGTGAGTAGATGGAGCGTGGCTACGACTCGTTCAACACCGTAGTGGGTGAGGAATACGCTCAAGTGCTGGTCTATACACCAGATATCTTGAAGGGCGGTGCCCTGCCCGTTCACGCGCTCATGCCTTGCGTTGCCGTTGTGTAGCCCTGCGAAGCTTTCGACAGCTTGGAGAGGGTGAACACCTTTCTCTTTCAAGAACTGCTGTGACCAGCAGGGGGAGGCTTTTCTTCTGCATGTTCTTCGTGCTCGCAACACTTCCTGTTGTCTGTCGAATATCACTTCGCTTTCCTGACGAATAAATGGCTCTTGGACATATTCGGTGTGCCTACCTGACTTTGGCGAGCTACTGATCAGGATCGGGGATGTAGGGAATCAACCCTTGACGGAATGCGGCCTCCTGGATCTCCCTGGGTGCCTGGCGCACATCGATGATGAGCCCATTTACCTCAAGCATCCAGATCAAAGGGTTCTTGTCAATCATCGAGGGGATCGACCAATCCGGGTCCATGGGATACATGCCCAGCAGATCACGAATCTGTTTGGATTTCGCCTGCATCGTGCTCGAACTGAGATCGAAATACTCCCAGATCTGGCTTGCTGCAATGTGGGGAGTCTGGGAGGCATCAAAGAGAAAGTTGACCATGCCCAACGCATGAATGATCCCACAGGCCCACGTGGGGGCCTTGCCTCGTGCCAATGGTGAAGGACGCTTCCGGCACAGGGTCGCTGTCAACTCACGGCAGAGTTGGGCGTACTCCTCATGTAAGGACTGCTGACTGAACGTATCAGTGAGGTGGGTAATTTCCTGGAAGCGTGCTTGCATCTCTTTCGGGACCTGCAACGATGAGCTCCTCTTCGGCATACCTGTCTCCTTTTTCTCTCACTACGAGCGCATGAGTGTTTCTCTTGAGCTCATGCCTCCCTTCATCAAGCGCTTCTTCCTTCTGCAAAGGTCACGAAAGTGGACCTGGAACCACCTGCACCAGGCTCGTGAGCGGATGCCGAATTTTGGAAAGCCCGTCTGCTCTGCTCTTTGGGCAAGGTATCACCTGCTGCTGGATGGAGCAGAACACGGCGTTGCAGGAGCGCAAATCCAGCTTGTCCATAGGAACTACGCTTGATCCATTTTACTTTATTGACAAAACCTTCTACCACTCCGTTGCTCCAGGTCAGACTGCATCCATTGGCAACCGCCTCCGCATCATCGTCAAGTCCATTGACAAACGTGATCAGTTCCGCAATCCCACTCGCTTGGACGGCAGCTTTCCATTGCTCCAGATGTATCCGTCCCTCGTGTTTTCGTAGGAGACAGCCAAAGTCCTGCGCAAGCTTGAATACGACTGCAATGGTCTCGTCGCTCTGGACGAGCTGATCCAGATAGGCTGCTTGCTCTCTCGTACGGTTTTGTGTTGACCTCACCATCATGAGCGCAACACCTCTGGACGAAGGAGGCTTATCCCAGATGACCGTCTGCTTGGAGACAGGGCGGGCGACGTTCTGGCGAAAAGGACGAAGCCGCATCTGAAGCGTGCGCTGCGTCCCAGTATATCCTTGAGTGACAATTTCCTCGTACAGCTTGGCCACGTTGTGGCACCCCTGGTTCCATCGCAAAGTGAGGTAGGAAAGGTAGGGATCAACGATGGAAGAAGAACGAGATCGTCGTCGCGGAGGCGGAGGTGTCTCCTGTTCGAGGACACGGTAGACTTTGCTCGAACTGACGCCGACGAGCTGGGCAATCTGCCCTTTGTGGTAGCCTTGCCGATACAGTTTCCAGATCCGCTTATGAAGTTTGACTCGTTGGCGATGACGCGCCTGCCGCTCTTGTGCGACTTTTTCAGGGACTGCCGTCCTCGCAGCTGGACGCGTTTTGCCTGTGCTCCCTTGTGTTGCCTTTTTGAGCGCACGTTCTTGCTTGCGAAAGAACTTCTCCAGCGCTTCAGCAAAGTTCTTCTGTAAGTGAAAACGATCGACGACCTGGTTGGCCTGTGGAGCGCCGTTCGTAGCAGCTTCGCGAAAGATTTTGCCACGATCTCGTGAGACCAGGTCAATTTCAGGGTGTGTACGCAACCAGGCTGCACTTGTTTCTTCCGAACGCTCTGCTAACAACTGCACAATCCGTCGCTTTTCCAGGTCAACGAGAATGGTTCCATAGCGTTGGCCTTTCTTCCACGCCCACTCGTCTATTCCCACCTTTACTACCTTGCCTTCGCTGGGTAAGAGAAGCTGCAAGACGCGACGAATGATGGTTTTGGCTGTGGTGGGCATGCCAAGGGACGAGGCGATCCGCGCTGCATCGGCTCCATTGGTGGTCACTCCTAGTGCCTGAAGAGCCTTGACGAGCCGATCCGTCATTCGTGCATAGCGCTGGACCAACTCTGGAAAGCGCTCAGCAAAGATGTGTTGGGGACAGGATGTCTCGCGGCAGATCCACTTGCGCACCCGTAACTTGAGCACAAGGCATCGCCCGCCAAAGGCAACATCGGCAATGGTGCGCACATAGCGGCTATGGACCCGAGAGCCCGGCGTCCCACATCGTGGGCAAAGAGCACTTGACGAGGTGGCGTGAAGTTGGATAATGATGGTCTGATTCTGGATCTCGATGGTCTCAAGACGCACCGTTGAAGGAAATGCAAAAACAGGGGAGAGATCGATGGGAATGCCTCCAGATAACTCAAATGATTGGAACTGATGCTATTCTACCACAAAGCCAAGTCAGAAGGCACACCGAATATGTCCAAGAGCCCGAATAAATTTTTCGCTCGCTTGTCAGAGAGGAGCCAGTGGAGCCAGATAAAGCCGCATAGCAGCGAAATGGCCCTGACACAAAACTTTTCCAGGCAAAATCGTGCCATTTTTCTCAACCGGAGGCAGACCCGGTAACGGAGAAATGCATCGGCTTCTGACGCAATTCTTTTCGCAAGGCTCTCTGAGAGAGCTTCTGGAGCGGCGTCATTTCTGCCACAAAACTTTTCGTGATTCTGGCAAAAAAGGTCTTTTGCGTGGGCCTCGCCTGCGAAAAATGGTTGCACTGCTGTTTGGAATAGAATTGCGTCAGATTGCACCGGAAATGCGCCTTTCCTGCTTCTCGACTATCGAGATACACGAACGGTTATGGGTCAAACGGCGAAAAGAATTACGACAAACAACACTTCCTAAAGCCGTACCATAGCCGTGCCGCGCGTTGCTGCATTTGCTTCTTCTAACAGAAGAACACTTGTTTGTCTAGGGCAAGGACTCAAGCCACAGACGCCTCACCACTGCCATTCAAATGGCATGGCTTGCGGCGGGCTAAAGCCCATCGCGTCACGCACAGCCGCAGCGCTCCCCTGTTGGGAGTATCTGCTTTTTAAGGCGGAGGGGAAAGGGACCGCCTGTGATTGGAGATGAGACGTACACTGGTAGGGGACTTCTCGCAGAGCGTAACGAAAGTGAGGCATAGGGGGATGAACCAAGGCGATATGGACTGGGATGAATTCGTCAGGAAGTTAGAGGACATCATCAAAAAGGCGGCACACCAGATGGACGAAGCCCTGCAACGCAATGATATTGCCCAATTTAGCAAGGCGGCTGAAGCGTGGAGGCAGGCATCGGGCGTCTGGCTACAGGCCGCGCAGGGCATGTCGTGGGAGAAAGCCGAGGCGGTCATGATCGGGTTTGCGACTGGAGGGTGAGCTTGACAAATGGGTGCATGAGCGGAGGCCAGGACCGGCGCCTACCGTGCTCTCATTGTACCCGCCATATAAGCCGAACCGCCCAGAGCGCGACGACGAGCGATAGCTCCGTGTGATCCTGGCAGCCGCATCACATGAGGAGCCGGAGGCGGAGCAAAGAACGTAACCACAGCATCACACAGCCCACGGAGGTATGCCCCTCTACAGCCGTCGCGCTACGGGCAAGCGGGCCAGCGCGGCCTTGACTACGCGTGCTTTGTCGTGGGGGTATTATCAACTTAAAATTTTTGTTGATGAGCTTTTACCACTCCGGCGCTATTTTCGCCAAGATTCTCCTGAATATCAGGTCAGAGATAGGGAGCTCTCCCCACTTTGGGGCCGTTTTTCGCATGTAAGCTCTTCAATTTTGGCTAAGTTGACAATACCGGTTCGGGAAAGGGCGGTAGGAAACGTATCCGTGAGGATAACGCGCTTGCCGCCTATTTCACCATACTCAAGAACCGTCATCAATTGATAGACAGAACGACGTCATTATGTTACTATATCATTATGTTTACGAACAAAAACAGCCGCATACCATTGTATGCTCAAGTCGAGGACATCCTCATCTCGCGTATTGCCAGTGGCGTATTGCCTCTTGGGAGCCAGTTACCTACAGAAGATGATTTGATTGAAGAGTTTGAAGTTAGCCGGACAACTATTCGAAAAACCATTCAGAGTTTAATTCAGCAAGGTCTTGTCGAGATTCGGCGCGGTAAAGGCACCTTTGTCGCACATCCCAAGATCACTCAAGAACTGACCGAACTGACTGGCTTTGTCGAGGACATGCAGGTGCTAGGCCGGCAGGCGACAGCGAGGGTTCTTAGTCGGCAAATTGTCGCGGCAAACGATGTTGTGGCGCGTCAACTTGTCTTACCGGAAGGAACACCTGTTGTGCAGATTCATCGCATCCGTTTGGCTGACGCTATTCCCATTTCGTTTGACGAGACCTACCTTCCGCAAGAATTGGGCGAGAAGATCATGGCCGAGAACCTTACGACAGAACCCATTTTTTCCTTGCTTGAGCAAAAATATAACACCCCATTAGTAGAAGCGAAATATCAACTGGAAGCGATAGCAGCCGATACAGTTGTGGCTGCCACGCTTGGGGTTGAAGTTGGCAGTCCCATTTTTCTCATTGAGCGTACGTCCTACACCGAGGGAAATCGGCCAGTTGACTACGAAAAATTGCACTATAGAGGCGATCAAATCCGTTTCGTAACCCAATTGGCGCGTCGAACAGCAAAGAAGCCGCAGGTGAGCGATGTTTGAGATGACAACAGGAAGCGTCCTATGGCTGTTTGCCGTTTCAGTGGGTGCCAGTGCGCTAGGCGGCATGTTGGGCATGGCAGGTGGCATTTTTATCGTGCCAATTCTGACGATGTTTGCCCATATCGATATACGCCTGGCCATTGGGGCAAGTCTTGTTTCTGTCATTGCCTGTTCGTGTGGCAGTGCTGCACCTTTTCTCAAAGGCAGCCTGACCAATGTTCGCCTTGCTATCGTTCTGGAAACGGCTACAACGCTTGGTGCATTGACTGGGGTTTTTCTCTCAGGGCTTCTCCCGGCCCCGTTCCTCTTTTTCATTTTTGGCGTCGTCTTGTTGGTCTCTGCCAAACAAATGCTGACCCGACGCCGAGAGCCCGAGATTACACCTCTAGAGACCGCCTCAAAACAATGGGTGCGAAGGCTTGATTCCAGTTATCCCGATCGCGCGCTTGGACGAGATATCCCCTACCGGGTGCAACGCCTGCCAATGGGTCTGATATTGATGTATGGGGCGGGTCTTCTCTCGGCGCTCTTGGGTATTGGCAGTGGTGTCCTCAAGATTCCTGCTATGGATACTGCACTGCGCTTGCCAATCAAAGTTTCAACGGCAACCTCGAATTTCATGATCGGCGTGACGGCAGCTGCCAGTGCGGGAGCTTATTTTGTGCGTGGGGATATTGTTGGTCCGATTGCTGGCCCCATTGCGTTGGGTTCGGTCGTCGGCGCAATTCTTGGCGCGCGCATCCTCCTGGCCATTTCAAATGAGAAAATCCGTTTGCTCTTTGTCGTGGTTCTTGTAGCTCTTGCGGTGCAAATGATTCTCAGCGCCTTCGGCATCCATTTGGGGCAAGGAGCATAATGATGAATAACAAGAAGAGAAAACCAGCTCGACTTGACCTTACGCTGGCATGGATACTGAGTTCTGGGACAGGGATAGCTTCAGCTATAATAGCTGCGTCGCTTGTGTTGCCTTTGTTCGGTCAAAGCCCTGTTGTGCCTATTCCACATAGCAACGGTGGCTTGCAGTTAGTCACTGTGGGTATTGCCGTCATTATCCTGCTGCCTGTCCTGCGGGTCATTACGATGTTGATCGCTTTTCTGCAGAAAAGAGACTACCGCTTTGGCGCTATAGCCGCTCTGGTCCTCCTGATTATCCTTTTCGCCTTTGCCATAGGGGCGACCTCAGCTTAATAGCTGAGAGGGAAGTCGATGCTTCTCTGTTGCTCCATAGAAGCGAGTGCATCGCTCTAAACATGGGAACGATGCACTCTCCTCTCTTTTTTCAGTATTGTCGGTTCGCCTGACTGATGCGAGAAAGGCAGAAATCCCTTCACCATCAAATAATACCCGTATTGCCTGCGGTGGCCCACCTGGCAAGCAACGCCTTGTTGCTGTTGTGTCAGATCCATGGGTGCTCGTTGCTCTTGATGGAATCGTTGAAAACCCTCAAATCCACCGGGCGCGGCAAAGGCGTCCGGGGACGATGGCGCAACTATCGCAACAACTCGACCGTACGCGGGGAAATCTGGAAGCTCCTGCGATACAAGTGCCACCTTCTCGGCTTGCGGTTTCACACCGAGCGACCAGGATGAACCAGTCATACCTGCCCACACTGCGGGGGGGCGCAGCGAAAACGTACCGCTCCCTCAGTGATCGTGGTAAAGCCGTGAAATGGGGGTGGTGGATGGCTTGTGATGCCTGTGCGTATAATGGTGATCGGGATTATTGCGTGTCAGTCAATATTGCGAGACTGGGTGTGGCGTATCTGGCCCAAATGAAACACATGAGCAAGGCGAGGTCTTGCTCCATCTCTGACCCAAGGGTCAAGCCTGTTTCCTATACGGGGACAGGTGCGGTGTTGCTGTTGCCACTGACAGGCTCACGGCCTGCCCGCTGCGTGCGGGGAAACATCTGTTATGATCCTGGCTGGCCTGCGACAGCCTATCTCCAATCGTCACAGCCCAGGGCTGTTTTCCTGCGATTGTATGGATAGATGTCTCTTGCTTTGGAGAATTACAGATTTTAGCAACTGTAGAAGAAACATGTTTACGAAAATCGGTACCATCACGATAGGCGTCAGCGATCAGGACAAAGCCCTCGATTTTTAGTGAACAAGCTCGGCTTTGAAAAGGTAGATGATCAGCCTATGAGTGAAACCGAGCGCTGGCTTGAAGTTGCTATTCCCGGCACACAGACCCATATCATGCTCGGCCTGCGCGGGCAGAGTGGCGGCAACCAAACCGGCATGACTGGTTTCGTCCTGCATACCGACAATATAGAAGAGACCTGCGCAATCCTCATAGCTCGCGGGGTTACGATCACCCAGGAGCTCACCACCGAACCCTGGGGCAAATGGGCCCAGTTCAGCGACCCCGATAACAACGAATTTGGTATCTGGGCACCCGCCTGGTAGCTTGCCTCTCGCAAAAATTAACTTTCTCACACAGAGGATCAGCGGATCTAAACCTTAGCATTGGGTTTAGATCCGCTGATCCCATCTTGTTACGCATTCCTCTGTTTAACAACAATTGCTTTGTGGATATGCGCTAGGGGATCATACCTGGGAAGACGTACGCCTGGAGCAGGACGAGGATACCCACGAGAGAGACAAGAATCACGCTATGCACGAAGACATAGCGCAGGATATCGCCCTCGCCGCCCTTCTGGCCTGTGGCGACGCCCGCGACGACGATGCTCTGCGCGTCGAGCATCTTACCCATCACACCACCACTGGAGTTGGAGGCCGCGGCCAGCACAGGCGAAATGCCCAGTTTCCTGGCCGTGATGGTCTGTAAGCTACCAAAGAGCACGTTGGACGAGGTATCACTGCCTGTCAGCGCCACGCCAAGCCAACCCAGAACGGGCGAGAAGAAGGGGAAGAGCAGGCCCGTGCTGGCAAAGGCCAGGCCCATGGTTGCATCAAGGCCCGCGTAGCGCGTTGTGTAGCCCAGCGCCAGCATCGCCGCGATAGTCAGGAGCGAGAAGCGCAGGCGCATCAGTGTGCCCCAGAAAGTTTTCAGGAGCTCCAGGGGACTGAGGCCCAGGATAAAACCCGAGATGACGCCTGTAATCAGCAGGGCTGTGCCCGTGGCTGAGAGCCAGTTGAAATCGAAGATTGCGGCCTCCTTCGTCGGTTTAGCGACAACGGGTGGAGCGCGCAAAACGAGGTTGTGCAGGAAAGGTACGGGAATCTTGGGATCGGAGAGTGCATTAAACCAGGCCTTGACGCCTGTCAGGCCCCATATGAAGAGAATCACAGCGAGAATGATCCAGGGTAGCCAGGCCATAAAGGCGCGTTGGAAGGGAATTTCCCCCGCGTCGGAAGCAAGGCTAATCGCGCTAGCACCAGAGGAACTAGTCGTGGCACGCGCAGACTCAACATCGCTCTCGTCCAGCGAGACAACACTCGCTGAGGCTGGAATAGGCCGCTCTCCAGCGATCACACCACCCCCAGTCGTCGAGGTCTCCTCTGCCACATCCGCAGAGGTCGCGAGCGCTGCGCGCTCCTCGGGGAAACGCCAGGTTGTCTTAGGCTTCCAGATACGCAGGAAGACAACCAGGCAGAGGATCGAGACCAGGGCGCCAATGATATCTACCAGGGTAAAGGTGAAGTAGTTGCTGACCACAAATTGCGTTACAGCGAAGCTCAGGCCTGTAACCAGGCAGGCGGGCCAGACCTCGAGCATACTTTTCCAGCCCGACATGGCGAAGATGAGCCAGAAGGGGACAATAAGCGAGAAGAAGGGAAGCTGGCGCCCGATCATCTCGCTCAGCACATCTACCGGGATACCTGTTACCGTCGACAAGCCCGTGATGGGTGCGCCCAGGGCGCCAAAGGCCACAGGCGCAGTATTCCCAATCAAAGCCAGGCCCGCCGCAGGTAGAGGACGAAAGCCCAGACCAATGAGCATCGCAGCCGTCACCGCGACCGGCGTACCAAAGCCAGCCGCGCCCTCGACAAAGGCTCCGAAGCTAAAGGCGATCAAGAGCAGTTGCAGACGGCGATCATCCGCCAGGTTCGCCACTGTCTGCTTGACGATCTCAAAATTGCCTGTGCGCACCGTGATATCGTAGACAAAGATAGCGCCAATGATAATCCAACCAATGGGGAAGAGACCATAGGCCGCGCCATTAAGCGTGGCGGCAAAGGCTTTTTGCGCGGGCATACCAAAGACGAAGAGCGCGGTAAGCAAGGCCGTAGCCAGGCCAGCCAGGGCTGCCCAATGCGCTCGCACATGAAAGAAACCCAGCAGACCAAGCAGTACAATAACAGGCAGGGCCGCGATAAGCGCGGAGAGGAAGAGATTACCCAGGATAGGCGTGTAGGATTGAGTCCACGTCATACATTGACCTCCTTGCGACATCGTATGACCATAGCACGCGACATCATTGTTCGCGCTCATCTCCATGTGAAAACAGGAGAGAGACAAGCATCAGGGTAACAAAGCACGTACGTATGCTTTCATGGATTAAAGGTAGTATAACATGCTTACTTGCTTTTTTGTATAAAAACGCAAGTTGCGCCTTACACAAGTTGTGACTCAATCTTCCATACACAGCAGACGCTCCTCCCACTCGAGGCCCGTCTTCATCCTTGAAAATATATACGATATGATATATATTATAGAGAGGAACATTCATCCCCTCCATGGCTTGTCAGTCAAAAAAGGTTCCCTTCTCTCTTGTACTCTTTCGCATTTCCTCTCCTTCACACAGCAAAACCGGATAAGATTTTCGCATCCAATCCCATTGGGCATGAACAGGCTTCCCATCTACCATGTTCGTTGGGATAAATCTAGTAATTACTGGGGCTTTTTTCTCCTGACACCCACCTCCATATTTCCTCCCCGTTTTCCTTCATGAACACTCTCGGTCCGTTTCTCTCTGCTCACAACACAATGTCCCTCTATGCTTGCAGGGAGTGATTGCAGAAGAGTGTAAGAGCAGAGGAAAATACTTTCCCGTTTCCTCGCCTCTGCTCATAGCATGGTCTTTCCCCGTTTTCAAGAATATCTTCGCGTCCCACACTCACCTGTCACCCCTCCTTCATCACCCCCCTTCAACCCACTCCACCTGCGCTTCTTCCCTGGATGCATACTCGCTTCGCGCACACGATGGCAACCGCTTTCGCCCAACTCACGACGAACGATTTCCGCTTTTGTCTCTGCCTCTGAGAATAACTCTGTAGAACCACTTGTTATTTGCAAGTAATAGGACTTCACCACAGAAGAAGGAGAACCGTATGAATGCCATCATCTCCCAGACCAACAGCAACCCTCTCACCCCTCGCCATGTCATCCGATCCTCAGCCCTCTGGACCCTACAAATCTTACTCGCCTTGCTCTTTGTCTTTGCTGGCAGCATGAAACTGCTCACCCCCATCGAGGTCATGAAGGCGCAAATGACCATCCCACTGCCCAACTGGTTCGTCTATTTTACCGGCATCGCCGAATGTGCTGGCGCTCTTGGCTTGATCCTGCCTGGACTTCTGCGCATCAAGCGTGCGCTGACACCCCTTGCCGCCTGCGGCTTGCTGATCATCATGATCGGGGCCACCACCCTTACCATCCTGGGTGGGGATCTCCTGCCAGCCCTGTTCCCCCTCGTCGTCGGCCTGCTCTGTGTCACCATCGCCGCCGCTCGCCGCTCATGGACCCAGGTTGCCTGAACAGCAACACGTGTCTCTCCCCTCAGAGCGCGTGCGTCGATAAGAACACCCTGGAGGCCGACGTGGGACACACCCAGGTCTGCGCCTCCTCCTCTCGCGTATACTGCTCCCAACCCCAAGAGATCCAATTCGTCCCCAGGATACCCAACAGGTGCCCACCACTGGATCTCGCACAGCTCCTCCGTCTCGATGGTGACATCATCTCGGCAATACACATGGTACTCCCCACATTTTCGCTTGAATGCCTCCACCGCTGCCCGAATCTCGCTCGCCGTCATGGGCAACGGCAGCATCTATCGCAAGCTCGGCGTGGGCCATCGAGCACCGCTATGGAATATGGCGAGGATCTCACGTGCATGGCTGCTAACCTCGCCACACCAGGGGAATGGCTGCAGCTGCTGCTGTTCATCACGAAGGTGGCAACTTGCTCGCCAGGGATATATAGCCCATGCGCGCTTTGTCCTCGACGCGGAGGTCACCTCCTTACGCCATGCAGTCCAGCTCTCCCATGCGTTGTACGAGCAAGCATATCAATATGCCGACAAATACCAATTAACCACGAGTGCGCTCGCCATGATCAGTTACTTGCAACCTCAAACAGGGGAGCAGGCCCTGATTCCCAACCTCCCAGAATTGCCCATCTGGATGGAAACAGAGCGGGGAGCCATCCTTGCTCCCCATCGTTCTGCGTGTGGGCTCTTCCTCTGGAGACCTGCCCACCAGGCGCTCACCTCCACCTTGCAGGTAGCAGTAGTGAATGGCGCTGGCATTCCTTTTTTGCATCTTGCATATAACGAACTGCAGCACCATTGGGGCTCTCTGCGCTTCATATCTGTCCATTTCATGCCTGCCAACCTAAGGAAGAGCAAGAGAGCCAGGGCATCATCTATTCCCGGGTCAGTATCGAGAAAGAATTGCCTTTGTTCCTCACTTGCTTTTTCTATATCGATTCGTTATACTGATGGCAGTAGTATCGAATCGATATAGAAAAGCAGGCAGAGCATTGGCAGAGAAGCAGAATCTACCAGAGAAAAGGGATGTTGGACGAGTCAGTGGTGGGCGTAGTCCTCACCCCGCTTATGAATTGTTTGTGGTGGGCGAACTCATGAATGGACCTCAACATGGCTATAAACTCCACGCGATTATACAGCGCATTTTGGGTCCATTTCATCGACTTAGCTGGGGGACACTCTATCCCCTTATTCGTCGACTTGAACAACAAGGTCTGATTGCGTCCGAGAGTGAACAAGACGATACTGCAGCTTCTCACGAGGGGCATAGGCAGACACGCAACCTCTATCATCTCACTGATGCTGGTCGGGACCGTTTCTTTGCCCTCATGCGTGACCCGGGCGAATATAGTCCGGACTATCCAGACCTGTTTGCGGTCAAGCTCTCCAAGTTCAGCCTGGTGGACTCTTCCCTACAACTTGCTGTGTTACAGCAGTATCGCGAGTACCTCCACGTTTTGCGCGAACATTACGCGCGTGGAAGCAGTATGGTGGTGTCCAACCCTGGAATTCATGACCAGGAGCGATCTTTCATCCTGCAGTTGGCCGACTACCACATTCACTCGTGTGATGCTACGTTAGCCTGGCTTGATACGAAGATTACCGATCTGATGGAACAGTAGAAGAAACCCGAGAGTTGAGAAATAAGATAGTATGAAGAAACAGCGAGAAACAGAACAACAGGAAAGCGTCATAGCGCCCCAGGAAGGGGAGCCAGTAGCGAAAAAGCAGACGCGAAAGAAAATAGTGAAGCGCATTCTTCTGGGTGTACTTTGTTTTCTGCTCGTAGCTGGTGGCAGTATTGGATGGGGCATGTGGTCTTCTCGCTACCCCGATAGGATCAATATGGGGACCGCCTGTAATATGAAAGAGATGAATATGAGCGATATGGGAAGCATGTGTCAGGCTGGGAACTCTGGTTCCGGTACACCCATAGACACGCTACAAGCACCACAGACGGCCGCTCATATCGATACATTCACTCTGACGGCTCAACCTGCTCACCTTTCCTTTGGTTTGGGCAATGCCAGCGACGCCTGGACCTTCAATGGCACCTCGCCCGGACCCACACTCCATGTGCGACGGGGAGACCTGGTGATTGTACATCTTGTCAACCGCCTCTCCTTTGGTGTCACCATCCATTGGCATGGCATTACCGTTCCCAACAGTGCAGATGGGGTCGCAGGCGTCACCCAAGACGCAGTCAAACCAGGACAGACCTATACCTATCGGTTTCTGGCGAAAGATGCCGGGACGTACTGGTATCACTCGCATCAGGAAAGCTTCGAGCAAACAGGCCATGGCCTTTATGGTATGGTCATTGTTGACCCAGCCATGCCGATAGCACATGATAATGTAGACACAGCACTTGCTCTCCATACCTGGAATAGCATTCCGACGCTCAATGGGGCCATGGGAACGGTGCATGTCTCGGCGCAGCCTGGTCAGTGGGTTCGCCTGCGCCTTGTCAATGCCGATAATTATCCCTATCACTTGACGCTGGTTGGAACGCCTTTCCTGGTTGCTGCGCTCGATGGGCACGATCTCAACGAGCCAACGCCGTTGACAGCGGTTCCCCTCTCAATTGATGGAGGGCAGCGCTATGACCTGCGCTTCCGTATGCCTGAGAGTGGTCCAGTCGCGCTGCTCATTGCCAAAGATGGTGACCGAGAGTATGCAAAGACACCTGCGGTGCTTGTTGGGCAGGGGCAATTTGTTTCCAGTGCTCTTCCCTCTCTCAACCAGAACGAGTTTAACTTTGCGACCTACGGGCAGCCGCGAACAGACCCCATTACCCTCCAGAGCCACTTTGATGCGACGTATTCGATCTCGCTTGGCTTCACGCTTGGCTTTTCCAATGCTCGGCCTGGGCCGGTCTTTACGTTGAATGGCAAATCCTTCCCTGATAGTCCTGAAATTGTGGTCAAGCTGGGGCAACTCATTCGACTCCATTTTGAGAATGATGCAGATAGCGGTATTCATCCAATGCATCTACATGGACATACCTTTACGATACTAACAAAGAATGGTCGGGGGCTGACCGGCAGTCCTGTACACCTCGATACCATTAGTGTGCGACCACATGAGAGCTATGATGTGGCTTTTTACGCGGATAATCCTGGGTTATGGATGTTGCATTGTCATAATCTGTATCATGCCAATCATGGCATGGACATGATGATCGTATATCCGAACATCTCTACTCCTTATACTATTGGCAATGCATCAGGAAATTTCCCCGATTAACGGATTAAAAATGGCCAAACTGATGCAGTCTCCATACATCTTGTGGATGTTAGTTCTCATCCTCTTGGAACTCGGAAAGCCGAAGCTCTCCGGGTCCCAAGGGCTTCACCCACAAAAGCTCACTCTCTGAAACAGCGCCAGAAACCTCTCACCCGAGCCAGTGCCGCACGATTATTACCACCACCTGGGCCGCCACTGCCTGCAACAACCCCAGGACATACCGGTCAATACGCTTTCGCTTCGATATATCAAGGCTCCTTCTACAAAACAATCTGATCACAGCATCGACACGACCACGATCTTCTTAGAAGAAGCCTACCCTATCCGCCTCTCTCTCCTCTACCGCAAACTCCTCCAATTTCGGGTGTGACTCAAGTTTTTGCAAAAGGCTTTGGACGGCAAGCCGGAGAACGCTTCCAGGGATGATGGGATGAAGGACGCGAGGTTCCAGCAATCATGGCAGGAGGCTCGGGAGGAAGGAGAGGAACATATGGGGGCACGGGCGCTGGCGTGAGCCGAGTTGGGTTGGGAAGCACTGAAGCCACCTCTTGTCGTTGCGTCGTGCGTTGACGGTGTTGAGAAAGCCGACGTCGACGCTGCTGACTTGCCGTCTGCCACGTTTCCAACCAGCGCTGATTGCACACGCCATTGCGTAAAGCGAGCATGGGATTCACATTGGCTCGCTTCCAGCGCATCCCTGTGCCCTTGAGGCGTGCTTCGACCACCACCTTGTTCGCGCTCTCCACCATCCCTGAGCCAATGGGCCAGCCAGCCTGCTGAAAGGTTGGATACTGCATCAAGGCCTGCCGCTTGCGCAAATATTCCAGATGCTCACGAACGGTGCCCTGTTGCGCTTCGTCCTTAGGCAAGCGCTCGGCCATGCGCAACAAGGGCGAGGGGCCGCGATGTTTGAGCACATGCAGACACCGTTCAAGCATGTGCTCCGGAAAGGTTCGCCCGCCCGCCCCAAGCCCTTCTACCAATTGGCTCAGGTGCTCAGCCGCATGGGGAAAATCCAGGATCCGCACTGCGTCCCCTCGATGAATATCGACCAGGGTTTGCAGCCACTCCGCTCCATCCATCACCGCACCCACCGCTTTGGCCTGGATCACGTGCCGGCGGCGCGTTTCGACTTCTGCCAACTCGGTAAAGTGGGCTGCATCCGTCAGGCGAGAGAAATATGAGAGCTCACCGACGTGGACTTTCTCAGGAGAGGTGGGGCCAGTGGGAACCTCCCCAATGGCCAAGGTGCGAACTTCTGCCCATTCGCCCCCGGTCAAAGGGACCATTGCTCCATCTGCACTGATCACCAGGCAAGAGTCGTTCTCTCGCCCATCGTCTTCTTCTTTCCACGGCTGGTGTGCTTCGGCGGTTTGTTGTTCCTCAACCTGGTGACCAACGTCTTCGCAGAGCCGTCGAGCCGTTTCGGGACTGACATGTACTGCGAGAAGCTCTCGGAGCATGCGACTCGCGTGCCGAAACGGCATCCAACTGCCTAACTGGAAGAGATGGCTTTGTTGACGAGGGGCCAAGGTACCAGGAAGTAAGGCCAATTCCTCATCGAGGGGGAAAAAAGCTCTCCCCACAGTGGGGGCACGTTCCATAGGTACGCAGCAGGGTCACGCTCTCTCCCCCATTGCCTTGTACGGTCCGTGCATGTTGGCCTCGTGCTTGCAGTGGTGCCTGACACCTGGAGCATCTTGGGGCTTCTTCCCCCATGTCCTTTCCCCATGCTCGGCTGCTGCTCTCCTGGGCTGCGTCCTGGAGCAGTTGTGCTTCTAACTGCATCATGCGTCGATGCACCTCATCTTCGATTTCCACAAACGTTGCTTTGGGGTGGGCTTTGCGCCATTCTTTGACATCTGTAAGGATCTTTTCGCTCTTGCTCAGCCATTCTTCGCACTGCATGGCTCCATCTTCCTGCTTCCTCTTGGTGATGCCACGATCTTACCTGCTTTCCTTGTTCCTGTCTATCCCTTTTGCAAAAACTTGAGTCACACCCCGCAATCACCGGACGCTTGACTTTTCCCCCAACATCAGGTATACTAGATCTATCGTTTGTACAGGACCACACCCACGTGGCCCTTTCTTTTTACCCTCATCCTCGCCAGCAGAGACCTCCCGCATTTCACCAATGCGCTCTGTTCGCTCCGAGAGCCGATATTCTCCTGGCCCCGTCGGAATAACCCACCTCAGCCCATCCTCTTCCTCACCGTCATCTGCCGCAGCATACCCCGGATCTCTCACCCCCAACAAGTCCAGCTCCACATCCAGCGCTCCCACCTCCACCCACTCACGGAAGACATGCACCCGCTGCCCTTTCCCCTGCACCTGGCCGCGCACCTCACGGACCCGCCAGGGGGAGAGCGAGATAACCCGCAAAAGACACTGAAAGCCCATATGTGGCTCAATTTTTGGGAGGAAACAAGATCGGCAATACCAGCGATTTTCTTCGCCACCAGGCTCGAAAGTGGGTGTCAGCCGCAGAGCGATCCATTTCCACCCTATGATGACCAATGATTTAGAAACTGTTCAAGACGCTGCATGCCAGTAAACGGGGAAATTAGTGGTATTTGAAATCGGTCCGACAGTCGCTAACGTGTTGCTGCTCTTGTCGCCCACCATAATACCATAATGATGTGGCCAGTTCTGAATGCCTTGCATTGTGTTGGTCTGGTCTCCGACAGTACAACCGCTGAGTTGTTGCGTCCCAAAATTGGCCAGCGCGCTATAGCTCCCATTCACTGTTGGGCGCTCGACAATACACTCCCCAGTCGCGCTATCAGAGAAGTAACTGGAGTCGTATATTGTATGCGAGTTGCGCCGTTTGATAATATTGTTCAGCTTTCACTTCATCGTTGAAATCCCATGAGAATCAGGCGTGGGGAGTCGTCACAGTATCTCTTGAGTTGCACGGTGTGAGAGCGGCCGCAGTGTAGCGTTTTGAGGAGGGCGGCCGCTACTCCGCTCAGGGCAGCAGGGTATCCAGAAAGGCATTAGCGAAGATGTGGTGGGGGTCGTAGGCATCCAGCGCCCCGATCGCCGCATCCCAATCGTCACCCACCATCTGTCCCACCCGGTAGGCGTTGGGAATTGTGCTGGTCAACACCGTGGGGTCGGCCCAGGTGGCGCTGTTAGTGTACGCCCAGCCTTTTGACCACTCGGGTCGGACTGCGGCATACGAACCGGTGTAGTTCCCGAAGATCCACGTCTCGAGGTCGCAGTAGAACTGGTCAGCCTGTGGAGTGCCTGGGATTGTGAGGACATCGAGCCACACCGCCACATTCCACTCCGGGTGATCAGGGCGTGGGCGCAGCGCCGAGAGTTGTGGCGAGCCAGCCGATGGGACCTCGACATCACCTGGAACGTCCAACCCGGTCACGCGGATCTCCATCGCCCCATTTACAGGATAGCTGCCCTGTGCCTGGTAGGCAGCGAGTCGCGACTGATAGTAGGCAGCGAATTCACTGACAACACGCTGGATGTTGCCGCGGTTCGTCAAGACCGCATAGCCATTCGCCGTCACGCGCAGCGTCGTGGGCCGTATGTATAGCAGCAGGTTCTTTGACCACCCCCAGATGTCCATCGTGTCGGTACTGACAAGACCTGCACTCACGATGGAATACTGGGTCTGCCCGAAGGTGGGCGTCACGGCTCCATTACCAGCCTCGATCTCTGAGATGAGATTGGAGGCGACCTTGGGGATAGTGTCAGAGAATACATAGTTGTACGGGCTATCGACCTCCCTCGCCGAGAGCGGCTTGGTGGGCGAGACCGTCCATACCTTCAGCCAGGGATTGCTCGTGAAGGGGAACCAGATGGTCTCGACCCGGCCGGCGCTCTCAACAAAGCTGGCGAAGGTCTGTGATCCACCGGAACCCGGTGCCGCGAAGAGCGTCGCCGCAGAGATGTCAACCCGGCTCTGGCACCGGAGGCGAGTATTGATGCCCACCTGCAACGTCACCTCAGTGACGAAAGTCCGGCCGATGTGGACCAGCAGCGCCCTGGTGGCGGGATCCGAGCGAGCGAAGGTTCGCAGAATGTACTGTCCGCTGCTCGGGTCCCACACTACGGCTGTAAGCGACACAATGAGGTTGCTGACGGACCCATACGTGTGCCCTGGAACCGGTGTCTCGCCTTGTGCGGGAATGGCAGTACCGTGCCCGTCGATCGCCAACACACCGCCGATCGTCAGGTCCCCTGGAGCCGGTGTGGCTGTCAGGCCGTACCCGGCTTGCTCCAGTGTGGCGAGCAGCACGTCCATTGTGACTCCGGCCTGGGCCACGACCGTGGCAGGCGACCCCGGGCCGTTAATGGTCACGGTCGTGAGGTGCTGAGTGGTGTCAACAAGGACGACATTGGCGGAGCTCGATCCGGCCGGGACGGTCAGCGGTGTCCAGGTGTGGCCCATGCCCCGTGGTCGAATGCGATAGCCGTTGGCCAGAGCCCAGTTGGCAACAGTCACTACATCGTCGGACGTCTGGGGAACGCAGGTCCAGACGTCGTCGACCATGATCTCGCCGGACCAGTTTTGGAACGCTTGTTTATACAGTGCGATTGAAGCCGGGAAGTTGGGCGGGGTCTGGGAGGCGGCGGCGGATGTGACGCCGAAGACTGGAGTCCAGCCGACCGCACCAAGGGCTGCTGCCCCAGCCAGGAACTGCCTTCGTGACAAGCTGTTGGTTCGCGCAAAGGAGCTATCCGGCTCCTGGCTTCCTTGATGACGCGTCATGGGTCCCTCCTCTATTGACATCTCCCCATGCCTAAAAGGGTAGGGGATTCTTGCCCTCACTTCTCGGCGCCCTCTTGAATAAGCACCTTTAATCGCTCATCGAGAGGAGACACAAGCACTTTGTGTCGATATTTGGGGCACCACACCACATGGTAGTGGCAATTGAAAACAATATGTGAGTTACTTTTATCTACTGTATCTACGCTCAAATTATCGCAGAAAATAGTAGTTCATACAATAGGTGAAGAGATTCCAACAGGGATAACATGGAGCGAGAGTTAGGGACTCAAGAAAAATTAACCGTCCCAGCATTCTGTGCTGACACACACTTGATATCCACAAACCATCCATCAGGTCTCACCACCACCTGTCTTTGCTATACGTTGCCATCGGGACGCTCTCGATTTCTCCCCTCCGCTCCTTGCACAGTTGAGCAATGATCATTGCTCAATCTGCACCACAAAAATCCCCTTCCCTTTCATAGACACTCACTATACTTTGATCAGTGCATCATGCATAACCTGTTTCCTTGAGTGAAAGAGAGGATACCCATGAAAAAGCTTGTGACGCTTGCCCTCTGTGGGGCTATCCTGCTTGGCGGCTTGAACTTCTGGGTCAGTGGCAACCACACAGCGGCAGCCACCGTTTCCCCTGCGGCCGTTCATGCCACTCCCATCACATTTGTCCCAAGCGGGGTGGTCCCAACTGCTGCCCGACAGGCAGCCAAGCCACCTACCAGGCTGAGCAGTTACATCCCTACTATCTATTGGCGCCCATGATTCCATCGCTTCACTCGGTACTCCGACCGTGAGAGGAGGGTCGCAATCAAAGCCATCACTCGCTTTCTCCTGCGCATGCTGCCATTTCTGAAAAAAGAGCTAGATCCAGAACGAGACAACCTGGAGGACGACCTGGAGCTGGCTGATCTGGATGTAACCATCCTGGATGATGGAATCACAGAGGACGAAATCACGCATGATGAGCACTTCGGGTTAACCCCGGATGAACTCAAGGACGATGCGCTGCCCATCACCTCCCCACCCACTTTTCAGGATAAATTCTACGGCCTGAGAAACTGGTTTATTCAAAGACGCCTGCGCGATCTAAAAATTATGCTTTTCCTCTATGATGCCAGTCGGGTGGATAGCACTCGTGAGTTTACCCTCACTGAAATCGCCAGCGGCCTCCACATGTCGGCAAACTCGATGTGTTGTATATAATTCGAGGTTAGCTCTTATGATGTGCGCGAGGCTCAGAACTCCGGCAGAATCACATCGTAGTGACTTTCTTCTGCTGACGTTCGTAGGGCCACCGCTGTGCTTGACGCCTGCTTATTACCCTAAAGATATGCTTATTATATCTTTAGCATCCTATGCAAGAAAGCTTGATTAGTCCTGGAGTGCTGTACAAGCGCGTTGGTGTGATATCTACTCCTGCTATTCCCCCCATGAGCAACGATTTTTATCCATGGTAGAGCGTGAAAGAGCGGGTCGCAAGGACTCGCTCTTTTTTTCGGACTCGTGTTCTCAGATATGCGTCAAACGGGACATCTTCTGGTTGAAAAGTATGCTATGAGCATGGGTTTCTTCTTTCTTTATTTCTTTACTTTGAGTATCTATGCTTGAGGAAGTGGACATACAGACAATTGTTGTTAGCCCGAATGAAAGGAGAGAGAAGTGAACCACTCCCTTGAGGAAATTGTGCATGCTGAGAAGCAGTTTCAACAGGCAATGGTGAACAATGATGTACAAGCCCTGGCACGCTTAATACATGATGATCTGGTGTTTATTGATGTCGAGGGAAATGTACAGGGAAAACGCGATGATATCGAAAGTCATGCATCTGGTGCTGTTGTTCAGACTGCCGTGGAGTTTGTCGAAGAACCAGTTATGCAATTATATGGAGAAAGTGCAATTGTTGCAGTAAAAGCTCATGTAAAGGTGCGATTACAGGGAAAACCTCTTGAGGCATTCTGCCGCTATCTGCGTGTATGGCTGTTTCAGGATGAGCGCTGGCAAATTATCTCGGGAACTGTACGTATCATCTCTTGATTACGACTCATATCATCTGTTTTATTCATAGCGAAGTGCTTCTGCTGGAAAAGTACCTCTTTGCTCAGCCGCATACACAGGCTTTTCTGGCAGATGAACTACAACACGGCTTTGACCGATAAACCGTCTGACTTATCATTGACCGATATCTTGTCCGGCTGGGACAAACTGGCTGGCAAACCACACGATGGGTGGCGCAGCGGAGCTTCCTGCCGAGAATATTGTGCCGTTGTTTTGGGAGAGAGGAGCAGGAGGAGCGTGATTGGTCCTAGTGAGCTAGACCAGGGCAGAAGCGTTGTTTTATACTCCTGCTATTCCCCCCGCGAGCAAAGAGTTTCATCCATGGTAGAGCGTGAAAGAGCGAGTCCTGGCGACCCGCTCTTTTTTTCGTAGGTCGCGGCGCCGACGAGCATGTTCCAGGCGTGTTTCGTGGGAAAAGGAAAGGAGCAGGTGGGAGAGCAGCAGCAGCGGAGTGTGGTGGGCGGTGTGAGCCAGGCGTAGAGAGAGGACGGCCTGTGATGGTGAGCAGTAGGGCTAAGACTGTTGCCTGGGGTGGGCCGCCTGGCGGAAGGCATCTCGCATCGCCTCATCCTGTTGGGATGGTGGTTCTTGCTGAAGCGGGAGGACCAGATTGCGAAGATCGGCCATCAATGAAGGTTGTCCTAAGAGCTGCTCTTTATCAATACGCCAGTGCTGAAGCATCGTGACGTGTATTTTGCGTCATTTGTTGAACTTAGTGCGAACTGTGACTGTTGGCCATGTCACAGTCGCGCGGATGGTTGCTTGGGTATGGAATCCGTTGGTACCAACGGATTCCATACATAAAGGAAAGTATCATTCATTCCCTTCACAAAGCGGGTCATTCATGTGCCTTCACGAAGAACATGGTGGCAGCGGCAAGGGCAGCGAAACATGCGAGGACTGCAAACAAAACAACATAACTGTTGTGCGTTTGTTCTAAAATGAGCCCCGCTACCAGGGGACCCAGGACCATGGGTAAAAAGATGCATGTATTCATCCACCCCAGATCCCGTGCAGCATCCTCTTGCGCTGGAAGAATTTGCGTCACGAGTGCCAGATCGCTACTCAAGAATATTGCCATGCTCAAACCAAACAGAATTGCAAGCAGAGGGATACCTGACCAGTTCCTTGTAAGCATAAAGAGAAGCAGAGTGACCATGACGGAGAGCGAACCGGCAATGACAAAAATTTTGCGTTTTTGTAGGTGATCTGAAAGCCATCCAGCCGCAAACGAGCCAATGAGCAAGCTCGCGGTAAACAAGAGAAAGAATATCTGTAAACCTGTGCTCAGTGGTTGGCCACTTGTTTGCGGATACTTGATATCGAGTAAGAAAAATGCTAAGTAATTTAAGGTTGTTGTGAATGACAGGAACAAGAAGAGCCGGGATATCCACGTTAGTACGAAGTCACGGGTGAGGCGCAAGCGTTTGCTCGTACGTTGTTGCTGAACATGATCGGGAGCGAGTTGTGCATGGTCTTGATGGAATGCCTTTTCCTGACAAGAGAACAGAAAGACGATAAGAAACATGATCGAGGCTTCCAGGAGCAATAGATAGGCGGAGGATAGATTTGTGTGCGCCCCCAATGCTTGCCCGAATACATTTCCCACCATAGGGGCCATGCCAGCCAATCCAGACGTGATGGCACGCCTGCGAATAGGGACCCCAGGTAGGAAGGCACTAAGCGCAGCCATGATAACCCCGACACCAAATTGAGATACAACAATTCCGGTGGTAAGTAAGCCAATGGTATGAGCCTGACTTGCGAGCAAGAGGCCAACCGAGAGAAATACGGAGCCAATGAGCATCCAGAGACGATAGTTTCGTGTGCCCCATGAAGAGCGATCAATCAGCATGCCAGTAAGAGGGTTCGCGAGGACATTTGCCAGCGCGCCGCAGGTGACGACGAGAGAAAATAAAAACGTTTGCTGTTGCGGAGCAATTTTTGTGATGTGCAGCGGCAGAAGAAACGTTATAATCGCCATGCTTGCTGTCCCCATGCTGATATTGGCGATGACATAGGTAACAATCCAGAGCCAGACATTCTGCAACGAATGTGATGCCGTTGTGGGCCGTGCTGTTTGCATTTGCGACAAGGGCGAATTCATAGGTAAATTCAATTCCTTTTTTATGGAAGATAAAATGCACTACTATTTTACCCCAAGGTTGCTTACTTTCTCTCAATTGCATGTTTTTCGATCTGAATAGGCCAGTTTTATGTCTGCAAGAGGGTAGTGTCAACTTGTACGTAGGAACAACCCTATTGATGAGGTAGAAAGTGCCTTCCGTGCATGTGACCATTTATTTAGCCGAAATGGAAGTTTCGAGCCTGACCGTTCAATCAAATAAAGACAAGGAAAAGAACGCTTTTCCCTCATGAATAAACAGTCCGAAGAGAACTCCTTTCACACCTCGTCGATACACAACATTCGGGATGGTATCCCACATGAAGCCATCCTGGATCGTGTGTTTCAAGATGGGGTTCGCCACCTGGCGTATGATCCATTTGCTCGTCTCGCATTAACGATTCACTACTACTGTGGAACGCGGGCGACGGAGACTCTGGACCTTCATCTTTTTTGCGTTCTGGAAGATCAAGATGGTCATGCCTACCTGTTGATTCCACGGGGCAAAGCCAAGCAGGAACGACCCTTCCCGATCATCGAATTGGGAATGGGGCGGCTTCTCGAATACATGGATGAGGTCATCAAACTCCGCCTGGCCCCAGATGGCACCTCGCGTACGCTGGGGCAAACGAATTTCCGGTACCTAGAAGATGACCCGGAGCGAGCCAGGGATTGGCAGTACCTGTTTGATCGCGTTCCCAGCCTACAGAACATCAAGCACCGAGGGCGCCTCTCGACGACTCGTGTGGCTCAGACGCTCCAGGAGGCGATATTGATTGCAGCAAAACGTGACCCCAGCGGCTTGTTTCAACCCGAAACGTATCAGCCAGCCTGTTCTCATCGGCGACAGAAAGGACAACGATGCCTCTACTTTGCGGCGCAAGAGGGGATTACTGCCTGCCCCCGTTGCCGTTCAACGCTTTCTGGGTATCTTGGCACACGCTGTCGCCACACACTGGAAGCCGATTTTGTCTGTGATGGAGTCGCGCAGCCTGGGGAACTCTTTTGCCCAAAGTGCGATAGCCCCCTCGCAGACTTCGTGCCAATTACAACACATATTTTCCGTCACAACAGCGTGAGCCGAGCTCATCGGGCAGGGGTCTCTGTGGCGCAGAACATGAGGCTCCATGGACATCAGACCTTGCCGATGCATCTGCGCTATCTTCATCTGCTCCTTGAAGATACCACCAATGAAGTTCGGCAGATCTTTGCAGAGAAGCGTCTGCGAGATGTGCGTCAAATCCTGGGATCGACCGGTGGGAAGATTGTTGAAGGTGGGATCGCTTACACGGTTTCATTAGAGCATTACCTGGGGATCACGCTGCAACGAGCACTCAAACGCCGGACCTACGGGATCTGGGGTGGTTTTTGGGCGGGCGCTCTGGCCCAACGAGGGATTGCCTCTCCTCTTTCTGTCGAGGACGAAATTGTGATTCCAGAGGATACGTATGAGCACACTGTCGCTCAATACTGGTACGAGGCCCTCGGCCTGGCCATCTCCGAAATCGCTTTTGAGCAGATCACGAAAAGGAAATGGCACGCGGAAGTCCCTCCATTTCTCGACCGGCACAAGATTGAGGACCTCGTTCAGTTTCATCTGCATCACGTCGCCGACTCCTTCAAAAGCGCTCTGGGCCAGCGCTTAATGGAAACGGATATTCTTGAGCAGCGTCGTTTTCTTGACGATCTGGCGGAAAAACTCCGGCCCTGGTGGGAGCACCTGGGGACCATTGACCAGCTCGTTGAGATGTTTGCACCAGGAGGGGGCCATGCGTTCCAAAAACAGTTACCGCCCACAGAACCAGCACCCTGATGGACTGGTCCAATCGCG
This sequence comes from Ktedonobacter racemifer DSM 44963, assembly GCF_000178855.1. GTDB lineage: Bacteria > Chloroflexota > Ktedonobacteria > Ktedonobacterales > Ktedonobacteraceae > Ktedonobacter > Ktedonobacter racemifer. Next base: position 2,764,337 of record NZ_ADVG01000003.1, read on the forward strand.
CAAACAGGTGGCCGAGCAGCATTACCAACAAGTGCGCGTCACAGTCCAGGCCATGCTTCGACGTGGGATGAAACCACAGGAAATCACCGTTCCGGTTGTAGCGAAAGAAGCAGGAGTATCGGTGGCGACGATCTACCGGCGTGCCGATCTGTTCACCATTGTTCAGCGCGGGAATCCTGCGATTCAAAGGGAACCTCATAGCCACCAAGCCAAAGCGCGAGAAAACGCCGGTGGCGTCCATTTCCGCGCTCAATCACATCATACAGGAACATTGCGTGCTCGATAATCTCTGGTCCCCAGACGTAGACAGGGCTTTTTGAGCCAGGCTGAGAGGTGCGCCTGGGCGAGGAAAGCATTTTTTCGCTGATAAGTTGTGTGAGCCTACGTTTGGTGAAGTTAGGGCGTCCGGACTGCTCCAGGATGGCGAGGAGCCTAGTTTTTGTGATTCCTGCTTGTGGATCAACGTTCTTTTTTGGCATGGCTTGCCCTCCACTTGGTATAGCGCTCTATGAGCGTGAGCATGGCGACGATTGCACCGGGAAGTGCGAGAAGTACGGCGATGAACGGGTACATTCCCATGATGTCATTTATCCTCCCGAAATGATTGGGTATCTGTAGCTTCTTCTCCGGCGAGGCCAGGAAGAAGGATGTATATATGTGTTGAGAGTAGTGTAGCAAAGTTCATGTGCTGAGGTTCCCCAAATGAGATGGAAGCTGTAACGCACTGTCTTGCCGCAAGAAGAGTGAGTCCTTGTGACTTGCTCTTTTTTTGTGGGTTGGGGAGCAGGCGGGAAAGCGAGAGCGCGTCTGTTGTGGGAAAAGGAAGAGCGTATGGAAGAGCAGCCGTAGCAGCAGCTGAGTGCGTTGGGGAGTTTGAGCCAAGGGCCGAGAGAGGAACGGTATGCGGGGGCGATCTGCAGCCCTATGATACTTGCCTGTGGTGGGCAGCCGATCCGTGTACCGCTCCTCAGAAATGGCAAGGTGGAGATGGCGGGCGCTTTGGATGTGGTCTATGCCGGGTGCCTGGTGAGAGTGTGGGAGTGCAGAAGAGAGGGGTGGGTGGAGATGGGGAGGAGGGGAGTGAGAGGTGAGAAGAATGAAGGGGTGACAGGGAAAAGAGAGCAGTGGCACCCCCAGAGTGAGCGTGAAAATGCGCATATTCTTGCAATCGCAATTTTGTGCTTCTTCCACCAGCTCCTTTTTCATGAGCCAGGTCTATCTGGAAGAAGCGAGGTCTGGTTTGTTCTCTTGCCCAGGTCCTGATGGTGGCTCCAGGTGTCTTCCCTCTTGGATCGTGTGTGGCCGCGGCCGAGCCTGGCCCAGGGCCAGACACGGGCGCGCCGGTCTTGTGCTCCAAACGATCCCACACGTTCGCCGTTGCTACCGGCGCGCCCAGCAATGCTCTCTGCACTGGCATCAATGAGGATCGTTCTCGAGGCTTGTCCCTGCCGCTGCCAGCATGAAGGAGCGTGTGTTGGCCTGGGAGGCGCCAGGACGATGGATGGTGGTTTTCTTTTTCCCATGTTTTTCCCATGTTTGTTCTACGCAGCGCCTGCCCTCCACGTGTGCTGCTCCCGTGTTTTTCCTCCAACGTCGTGCCAAATTACGATTGCACAAAATTGCGTTTTTTGAGCACGAAAAGGGGGTGTTACACCCCTGTTTTGGTGCATTTTTGGGGAATGGTTGCGTTTCTTCCGATACCGGTGAGGGAGATCGTCAGGCATTGGCAGGTGAGAGGGTGTGGAGAATGGTCTGGGGATGAACGAGAGAGGTGGAGATGGCGACCTGGAGGAGAGCGAGGGCTTCCGCTCTCTCCTCTGGATGAGGAACCAGGCGGTAGCGCCCT
>NZ_ADVG01000002.1 GCF_000178855.1 Ktedonobacter racemifer DSM 44963
TCTTTTCTCTTCTATCGTATACGGGGCTTTTTGGGCATAAAAAAAGAGCGAGAGACGGGATTCGAACCCGCGACCATCACTTTGGGAAAGTGACACTCTACCACTGAGTTACTCTCGCTTGCTTATCGCTTACATGGCCTAGTATAACCCATCTTCAAAAGATTGTCAATCCTTTTTTAAAGACGCAACAGAAGGCCACAGCCGCGCGTATAAAGAATAGTGTATGCACCTGGCCCAGTGAATGTAGGTGTGCCGCCGTGCCCCCGAATGGGGGGTTAAAAGCACTACCCGATCTGGGCACCTGGAGGAAGATTTATGGGCCTATTCTCTCGTCTCGCGTTGCTCTTTCGTATTCGCACCAGGGCTGCGCTAGAGAAGGCGGAGGAGCCTGGGGCAGTGCTGGATTATGCGTATACCAAACAGGTTGAGCAGATACAACAATTGCGCCGGGCCATTGCAGATATCGCGACCAATCGCAAACAGCTAGAACTGCAACAAACGCAGCTTCTCAATAATGTCGATAAGCTCACCAGTCAGGCAGGGCAGGCTCTGCGCCTGGGACGCGAAGACCTGGCACGCCAGGCGCTGCAACGCAAAGAGTTGTTCGTGCCACAACTGCACAACTATGAGCGCCAGATCGCCCAACTACGCGAGCAGGAGGAGCGCCTGCTCCAGATGGAACAGGATGTCGCCACGCGGATCGAGGTCTTCCGCACCCAGAAGGAGATGGCTAAAGTTCAGTATCATGCCGCGCAGACACAGGTAAAACTGCGAGAATCGCTTGGGGGCATATCTGGTGAGATGGGAGAGATTCACCTTGCCATGCAGCGCGCCCAGGAGAAAATTCTCACTATGCAGGCACGGGCCAACGCGCTCGAAGAGCTACTTGAGCAAGGAGTCATAGGGGAACAGCGCTCATTGGGAGCAGGAGATACGCTTGACCGCGAGTTGCAGCGTATCGACATGCAACAGAACGTAGAGCTTCAATTGCAGGCCATGAAGGAACAGCTACAACTCGGCGGCCGATATACGCAGCCAAAACAAATTGAAGGGCCAACCTCTTTTCTCGAATGATAGATGAGGCTAGCCCTTCTTCTTGGCTTTATCTTTCTGCGCCTTGTAGAACGACTTGGGTTTGGGACGGTGCGATGTGTCGACATAGGCTGCTGGGGCGGCGTCTTCACGGGCTGCGATATCGCTCTCCTCACGCTCGCTCAACAGTTCCTGCAAATCGTTATAGATATTGTAGTTGTCGATCACCTCTGGCATACGCAGCATGTGACGCACTACCTGAATCTGTGCGACACTGGTTTTCTCATGCTTTGTAGGCTCAGCACGCTTTAACAACTTCTCCACCAGGTCCATGCTATCGTCATGCGCGCCAATTCCCTCTAGCCGCTCATGAACAACATGCAATTGTTCATATAAGTTCATGATAAATTTTCCTCCCGCAAACACAAAAGTCAGCTAGGAATATGGTAGCATAGACCTCAAAGCGCGTCAAATAATAAGAATTGATGGTGAGTCTGTGATGGGCGGCTGGCTTCGCCAGCCGCCCATCACAGACTCACCATCAATTACTCTCTTCGGCCTCGGGGAGGGCGATGAGGAAGGTGCTGCCTTCGCCGGGGATGCCCTGGCTCTCAATCCAGATAGAGCCATTCATGGCCTCGACGAGTTTGCGACAGAGGTAGAGGCCCCACCCGGCGCCTCGCTGCGCCTGCGTGGCTTCAGTTGAGAGGCGCGAGAACTTGGCGAAGAGCTTCTCCTGCTCCTTCTGGCTGATGCCAGGCCCCCAGTCACGCACCCAAATGAGCACAAAGCGCTCCCCCGTCAGCATATCTACGCCTCCAGGTTGGGCCTCCTCAATACGCCGAAGTGTCTCGTTGCAGGAGAGGCGCTGCGCGCCAATAGCGATCTGCGTGGCAGGTGGCGTATATTTCAGCGCGTTACCCACCAGGTTCATCAATACCTGGCGCAGGCGTAGGTCATCCGCCCAGACGGAGAGATCATCCGCCAGGTCAAGCTCGATATGGCGCTGCTCACGGGTAATGGTGGGATCGAGTATCTCCAGAATCTGCGCCACTGCGGGCGAGATAGCGACGACATCACGTTTGACCGAGACCCACTCCTGGTCAATACGGCTGGTATCCATGACATTGCCCAACAGGAGGACCAGCTCATCACAGGCCCGGCGCGCATTGCCAATAAAGCGCTGCTTGCGCTCCTCATCCAGGTAGGCGCCGTGCGTGCTGAGCAGCTCGAGATAGCCTTGAATGGCTGTCAGCGGGGTGCGTAATTCATGGGAGGCCGTCATCAGAAACTGGTTTTTAAGCTCCTCGGACTCCTGGGCCTGGCGCATGGCCTGCCCCAACTCGCTATAGCGACGAGCGTTCATCATGGCGATTCCCGCCTGGACAGCGATCTCCTTGATCATCTGCAAGTGCCGCTGGGTATAGACACGCGGTTGATACGACTGCACCGAGAGCATGCCTATCACCTCCTCCCCATAATGCACAGGGACAAAGATCATGGACTCGCTGGGGCGCTCGCTCCCAATCAAGATAACCTCGTCGCGCTCGGTATGTTGTAGCACAAAGGTTTCGTGCTCCTGAGCGGTCGCGAAGCAGTAGGTCAGGCGCTCAGTAAGCATGTAACGTATCCAGGGCGTAATGGGAGAGCGGGGCTCGGGGGAGGGATAGGATATATCTTCATCAATAATGTAATCAGCGAACATTTCATCTCTAGTGAAATCACAGCGCGTGACAAAAAACCCATCCACTGGCATTACACGGCATAATTGCGCATAGAGCACCTGGTAGACCGTACTGAGATCGCGCAGGGCCTCGGGAGCTGAAAGGGCATGCCCGATCTCGATCAGGGCCGCCCGCTCCTGACTACTACGCTGGGCCTCTTCATAGAGATGCGCCCATTCAATTACGCCAGTGGCCTGGCTGGCGAAGACCTCCAGCACATCCACTGTCTCGGGCGAGGGACGTTGCCCATCGAGGGGAGAATCGGGCGTCAGGAAACCGATAATGCTACCATCCCCCTTACGCAAGGGAACCAGCAAAAGATCATCGGGTCGCCATTGCGACATATCCTCTCCTACACCCGGTTCTTCATAGCTCAGCGTCGTCATCACAGGCTCCCCCTCCTGCACGATGACAAAATACGCGGCCACACTTTCATCTTGCCAGACATCGGCCTCGCCAGGAATAAAATAGGAGTTGCGGCACCGAAGAGCGGGCTGAGTGAGAAGGGAAGCGACGTACGCGGGCATGGGATGCTGGCGCAGATAGGCAGTATGTTCAGCCGGAACACTCGACGAGGTGGCACGGACATAAAAATTGTGATGCTCGTCCTCTAAATAGAGCGCGCTATAGCGAAAGCTCAGAGCCTGGCAGGTCGCATCCGCGATTTGCTGAAGCAGCCCATCTACATCTCGATTCTGCTGAAGCGAGGTCCAGATCTCAGAGATGGAACGCAGAACAGCGCGATAGACGTTAGCAAGATCTCCCTGTACGTGCATATGCATAATGCCTGGATTCATCCTCCATAGGCGCCCAATTTATGGCTTTTCTGGAAAATTGAGGAACGCGCCCCCCTCGGTAGGGGCCCGCCAGGCCCCCGAATGGGGGGTTTACCGCGTCCGAAGGCGATTGATCGCCTGTGGGCGCAGCCCGAAGCGTTCCCTTGCGTCATGTCGCGTTAACAGGCTTGCGCCGCACTGCCATAAATGGCGTTCGGACGCGCTAAAGCTGGTCCCTACCGGCCTGGAAGCCATCACGCTTGATGGCTTGGCACATTTTTCATGTTCAGCTAAAATAGCTCCCTCTCGGAGTATAACATACAGAAATCGGCCTATGGCTCGACAGACGGTTCTACCAGTACTAGATTGGTATAGAAGGTACTACCGCCATTAAAATCGGCGAGGCGATCAGAGGTCGTCCAGTTCACGTTGCGCTGGTCGGGGCTAAACATGGGCCACCAGACGGTCGTCGTAGCCAGGACGCCCTCGCGCACCTCCTCAGAGACATCCGCGACCAGCCGACACCAGCCACGCTCATTGCTGACACGCACAAGCTGACCGCTGCGAATGCTCCGCTTCTGCGCGTCCACGGGGTGAATCCAGAGGCGCGGGAAGCGCTCTTTCCCCTTAAGCGTATCGATATTGCCAAACGACGAGCTAATGAAGTGGTGCGCCGCCGGGCAGAGCAGGGGCAGGCGCTCATCCACTGGCACAATCTCGCGCTCCTGGACATGCGACTCAACCTCGGGAACCCAGCCCGGCAGGGGATCATAACCTTTGGCAAGGGCCTGCTCCGAGTAGAACTCAACCTTCCCGGACGGGGTGCGGAAGACGCCGTTGGCGAATGGGACCTGCTCCTCCTCGGAGAGCGCCAGGGGGATCGCGCCATCAGCCTTCAGGCGCTCCAGGGTGATACCCTGTAAGCTGGTGTTCTGGGGACGCGAAGCCTCCAGCAGCTCTTCAATAATCTCGTCCACGTCGGCCTGGAGCCAGGCATCTTCGTATCCCATGCCCTTCGCCAGAGCGCGCATGACGTCCCAATTGCTACGCGCCTCCCCCAGCGGCTCAATCGCCGGCTCATTATACTGGAGTGTCAGGTGACCATAAGGCTTATGCAGGTCGCGCTGCTCAAGCTGGCTGGTCGCGGGCAGGATAATATCGGCATAGCGCGCGGTATCGGTCTCGAAGAGCTCATGCACGACCGTGAAGAGGTCGTCGCGCATCAGGCCCTCGACAATCTTGCCTACGTTAGGCGTCGACGCCACGGGATTGGCATTATAGACGAAGAGAGAGTACACAGGAGGGTCGGCCTCACCCGTGAGGATCGCGCCCAGGCGGTTCATATTCAGCACACGCGGCTCGGGGGGACAACTGGTCTCATGCGCGTGTCCCCGCGCCTGCTTATCCCACTTGAGCCAATCGCTGGTGCTATACATCAGACCACCGGCGCGCTCGCCATAGTGTCCAGCCACGGCAGGGAGACAGGTCAGGGTACGCACGGTCTGCCCGCCATTGGTGTGGCGGTTAATGCCATCGGTCAGGCGCAGCATGGCGGGCTTCGTCGTGGCATAGCGGCGCGCCAGGTCGACGATCAGTTCTTCCGCCAGGCCGGTCACGCGCGCGGCCCGCGCCGGGGTCCACTCATTGATGCGCTCCAGGAACTTCTCCCAGCCCACGGTATGCGCATCGAGCCACTGCTGATCGTGCAGGCCTTCGTGAACCATGACATACATCATCGCCAGGGCCAGGGCGGCATCGGTCCCCGGATAGGGCTGAATGTGCTGGTCCGCCGAGCGCGCCGTGAGAGTGCGAATGGGATCGATCACAATCACCTGGGCGCCATTCTTCTGCGCCTGGCGCAGGAAAGGCATAACATGAGGCGCGGTACTGGCAGGATTACTGCCCCAGATAAGGATCAGCTTGCTCTCGACCAGGACCTCGGGCGAGGGGGCCAGGCGACCACCAACGACCAGTTGCACGCCCTCTTCAGCGGCATGCCCACAGATAGCGCGCTCCAGGCCAGAGGCACCCAGGCGGTTCCAGAGGCGCTCATCGGTGACTCCCCCCTGGACAGTCCCCAGGGTACCGGCATAGCTATATGGCAAAATAGACTGGCCGCCATGCTCAGCAATGATCTGCTTCCAACGGCTGGTAATCTCAGAAATAGCCTCGTCCCAGGAGATACGCTCAAACTTGCCGCTGCCCTTAGACCCGACGCGGCGCAGGGGATAGAGCAGGCGCTCGGGATGATAGACGCGCTCCAGGTAGCGATTGACCTTGGCGCAGAGCCAGCCGCGCGTAATCGGGTGATCGGCGCGCCCACGCACGCTTACGGCCCGCCCGTTCTCATCAACCTGCGTCTCCAGGGCGCAGCTATCGGGGCAATCATGCGGGCAGGTGCCATGTACAACACGTAGCTTGCGCGGCCCCTCAACCGGGGCAGTAGTATCTAAAGCCATAACGTTCTCTCTATCCTTTCCTGATGCTCACCAGCAAATCTTATCGCCGCCTTCCAACCCCATAAACACCCTGAAGGAACCAACATACCCAATTCACGAAACGCTCCCCTGTGGTAGGGACCAGCTTTAGCGCGCCCACAGGCGATTAATCGCCTGTGGGCGCGCTAAAGCTGGTCCCTACCAAAAAGGCGTGTTCCTGAGATGTTTACTCCCACGAGCCAGTATCGGTCAGCCAGTCAAGCACGCTTTCGGCGGCGCGTGAGGCTCCACCGCGCCGCTGGGAGCAACGTGGCAGGCTCTGCAAGACCATCGCGCCATACTCTTTTGAGACGACCCGCTTATCAAACATGATCACAGCATTGCGTTTATCATTATGCCAGGCGATTTTATTCAGGGCGCGCCTGACACGCAGGGCCGCCATGGGTACGGTCAGGTTATGCAACTGATCGGAGATCAGCTCGGCGCGCGCAGCGATTGGTGGATCATGCAGGACCGGCATCGGCAAGCGCGAGACAATCAGGCAGGTGGGCGAAATGGTCACATCGTCGCCCGCGTCCCAGAAGCTGCCGGTTCCCAGCAGGACCACGTGCTCTTGCTCGCGATAGATCTGCCAGAGGTTACGCGGCGAGCCATCGATTCCCTGCCCCAGGACCAGGATGCCACGCGCCTCTAGCATGGGTTTAATGGCAGTATACGAGCTACGCAAGGCAGCATGCGAGGTAAAGAGCACGACCGTTTGCCCCTCCAGGGCGCTCGCCATCTGCATGATGGTCTCGTCCAGGTGGCGCTGGTACTGTGGCACATTGGGTTCAGGCACGTCATCCATGAGGTAGAGCAGCGTCTGTTCATGATGAGGCCGCTCAATCGAGAGGGTCAGGCCCTGCTCACTCTCCAGGCCCAGGCGCCCCTGTGTAAAAGCGAAGGAACCATCGACCGAGAGCGCGGTTCCCGCGAAGATCGTACCACGCTGCTCGCGCAACAGCAGGCGCCGCAGAAGCGCCGAGGTCTGCACTAACTGGGTGTGCAAGATCGGGGGCGCAGGCTCGCTTAAGGTCTGGGGACCCTGCCCCGGACGCTGATGCCCGGCATGCGAGACCGGCGTCGGCGGCATACGCAGCCAGTAGACAGACTCGCTCTCCTCCAGGGAGAGGGCCTGCTCAGCCAGGCGTTTCTGCTCCAGCAACTGGTGCGCGGCGGCGGCCAATTCAGAGGCCAGCGAGCTATCCTCGCCGCTCCCTTTCTCCTTATGCGCGTTCTTCTGAGGTGCGAGAATGATTTTCTCGGCCTGGCGCGCGAGATCAATCACGGACTGCAAACGATGCGCGGCCTGCTTCCAGGCCTGCTCAACCTCGTTCCAGGCCCCAACCTGGCACGACTGAGAGGTCAAACGCAGAGGCTGATCCAGGCGTTCATGACCCCGAGAACCAGCGGAGCGTCCTGCGCCCTCGCCTTTCCCATTGCCCTGGTGCGCGGCATCTTCAATCAAAGCCTGGAAGCTCTTAAAGAGCTGCTCAACGGCGGCACGTGCCTGGCGCAGTGTCTGGAACCAGCTCAGCATCCGCTGATCAAGCTCGGCTTTGGCGACCGTGGGTGTGGAAGAGATACCGCCGGGACCATTTCCGCGCAGCGAGGGCGCGGCCAGGGCCAGCAACCCCTGATAGCGGCCAGTGGGAAGCTCGGCGCCAATCGTATTGAGCAGGTTCAGCAAGTGCTCCTGGCGAAATTCGGCACCACTCCAGCGCGCATTCTCCTCATCCAGAAGATCGCTATCCAGGATGACACGTTGCTCAATCCCGGAGAGGAGCGAGTGCGAAGAGGAGAGATCATCAAAAAGACCAGCATGCGTGGTCACCACGATACGGGCGTTTTTGACGCGCTCCTCAGCAAGGCTCACAAAGCAGAGGCCCTTACGGCGATAGGTACAGCGCTGGTAAATCGAGCCAGCGCGCGGGTCCGCCGAGGGGAGCCGCTCCACACCGGACGAAATACGCTCCCAGGCGGCAGACTCCTGGGGCAGCAGCGTCAGCTCGCCGCGCTCGCCCGTGAGCGTCTGTTGCGCCCAGAGACCGAGCTTTGCCAGACCACGCGCCTGCTCAGCGGTCAGCTCGCCGCTGGTGCGCCGGAGGGCCGCACCAAACCAACGATGGGTACACAGGTAGCCGCCTCGCTCAGCCAGGTAGGCCACGGAGAGCTGGCTCTCTAAGCGACTTTGCAGCATGGGCAGAGTCTTGGACACCAGGCGCCGCGCCCCCTGCTGGTTCGAGCAGGCAATTACCAGCCGACGCGGCGTGGCCGACTCCCCCTCAGACTCATTGAGCCAGCGCAGAGTGGAGAGCAGGACGGGCGTATAATCGTTATCACCAATCGTCACCTCAACCACAAGCGGCTTCCGCTGCTCAAAGGCCTCATACACCGCCTCGTGAGCCACCGACGTTCCAAAGGAAGCCTCAGCCGGTACCTCGGCCTTTTGAATGTGAGCGGTCGTGGCAACGGGAAGAGCGGTTGGCACGGGGGGAGGTGCATCATCCTTGCGCGCGATGGCGAAGGAGAGGACACGAGGATCCATACCCAGTTGCGCGGCAAAGCGATCGCCCAGGATGCCCCGGCTCAAATTAGACGTACCATCATGCTCCTGGCGCAAGCGCAGCTCATGGCGGAAGAAGTGGAGTAGCGGCCAGGAACGCGGGGCGTCCAGGCGAGCCAGGTCCTGCAAGAGCGCCAGGTCCACGGTTTGCAGGCGCTCATAGAGCGAGAGGAAGACCTGCATCGCCAGGACGGTATCGACCATGGCACGATGGCGGTCACTGGGAACCTGGATACCCAGCGAGTGCGCGACCTGGCCTAGGTTATAGCTCGAGAGGGAGGGCAGCAGCACGGTTGCCAGTTCAAAGGTATCGACCATGGGATTGGAGTGCGCCAGGCCCCAGCGCCGTAGGAAGCCCACATCAAAGGGAATGCTATGGCCGACAATTGGATAGTCGCCAAGGAAGGTATGCAGTTGGCGAGAGATGGCATCAAACGGAGGGGCACCCACAAGCAGTTCTGGCTTGATACCGGTCAGGCGCTGCACACGATAGGGGATCGAACGCCCTGGTGAAATAAAGGTCTCAAAAGTATCCAGGACTTCACTTCCCTGGAACTTGATCGCGGCCACCTCAAGAATGGCATCTTGCTCAGCATGCAGGCCCGTTGTCTCCAGGTCTAACGCGATACGGATGGCAGACTTCTTCGCCATAATTTAGCAGTTCCTCATATATCTCTCTTATCTCTCGCCTATTCGAACCAATTACCTCCGCCGGGCCACGCTGGTGGCGAATTGCAGTACGCATGCGAGGGTCTTTATTTCTATCACGTCTATCACATCCCATCACATCTGGGGCCAGGTTGCAAGAAGCTGGCGTGCCCTGCGGGCGGCTGCTCCACGATGGCTAAGCGCGTTTTTCTGCTCAGCCGAAAGCTCGGCATTTGTTTTGTGCAGATCTGGAACCAGGAAAATGGGATCGTAGCCAAAGCCATGCTCGCCACGAGGAGCATCCGCGATCAAGCCCTCCATTGTCCCCTCGGCCAGGCGCAAGAGGCCAGATGGCTCAGCCAGGGCAATAACGCAGCGGAAGCGCGCCGTACGCCGCGCAGCCGGCACATCGCGCAGGCGTTCCAGGATAATGCGGAAGCGTTCCGCATACGAGGTCTGCTCGCCCGCGAAGCGCGCCGAATACACGCCGGGTTCGCCATTGAGCGCATCAATCTCCAGGCCGGAGTCATCAGCTAGGACCAGCATATTGGAGGCTTGAGCGTAGATCAGGGCTTTGAGCGTCGCGTTCGCGGCAAACGTCGTTCCCGTCTCCTCTACATCCAGATCCAGTTGGATATCCTTGAGGGACAGGAGTTGAAAGGGTAGATCTGAGAAGATCGCACGGTATTCGTCTAGCTTATGACGATTGGTGGTAGCCACCAGTAGGGCACGCATAGCAGAACTCCCAGCTAGATCAAAAATGAATATCGCGTCCCATCTTATCATAAGAGCCAATGCTTGTCGAGCATAAAACATCGTGCGTCAGGGCGATTAAGTTGTAAAGGTGCAGTCAGCCGTAGAGGCCTATGAACGTCAGCGAGGTCAGGTTAGATGGCGGGTGGCGGCATTTGTGATGCGTTCACCTGATAGCCAGGGATATTTCCGTTCATGCCTGAAGCCTGCCACTGCGGCGAAGGCTGATTGTGAGCGATTGGCGTTTCAGGCGCCTGATAACTGGAGGGGCTGACGGATTCGCTAGGAATTGAAAAAGTCGCATCAGGTGCATCGTGAGCGATCACGCTTTCAGCAGTGTGCTCCACATCCGGCTTCTCCTCTTGCGCGGCTGACTCTGCGGTAGCGGGTGCCGCTTCCACTTCCTCTGCGGGAATATCAGCGACATCGAATTTGGGCAGGAAGGGATGATGCGCGAGCAGAGAGGGCACGAGCGGCTTAATAAAGGGGTGGATGGCATAGCGACCACGCGCGGGCGTCGTCAGGAGATTAGCCTTGACCATCTTGCTCAAGATCTGGCGTGTGCAGTCATAGTCAAGCTGGAGGAGGGCGGCCACCTGCCGTGGTGTCAGGGTCGAGCCATACTCATCAAAGAGGCGCAGGAGGCCCAGGCGCTCGCGTGTCAGCGTCTTATGGGCGCTCAGCGTCTCCAGCGCACGTTCTTCCTCCAGGCTCGCCATGCGGAACGAGAGCCGATCAGCCGGGCAATGCAAGAGGTGCGAAGTCGGCAAAACCCGGTTGCTAAGAACCTCAAGTTGATAGAACGTCGAGACAGGTAGGCGCTTAAGATGCAGGTGCTGATCGACCTGCGCGGCCAGAGGCGAGGAACGCTTGCAAGAATGCAGCAAGAGAATGCTAAGCTGGTGCTCTTCCGCCAGGCGCCGCAACAGGGCCAGCAACTCGCGATCATTACCAGGAAAGAGCGAGCGTAATGCGGCGAGATCATCAATCACCAGCAGACAAGAATCGGCATAGCAGCGAATCCAATCGCAAAGATCTTGCAGCCCCTCGGTGGGAGTCAGAGGCTTAAAGGCATTGGTCACAAACAGCGTGTTCAGCGCGGACATATCTGGGCGCGAGGCATAGAAGCGCGAGCGAATCTCATGCAAATGGGGCGTCGAACTGGTCAAAGAGAGGTAGAAAATGCTTCCCCGTGTAGGTCGCAGATACTGCGAGGCATTATCAAGCGCGGGATCATACGTCCCAAAGGGCGTCGTACCGGTCGCGATATCCAGCATCAACTGCTGCGCCAGAGAAGTCTTCCCACAGCGAGGCTCGCCACTGAGCAGCGTCAAACCAATGGGCAACAGGTTCTGAATAATCCAGGGCTGCGGCAAAGAAGAGGGAGCAGCCAGGTCCGAGAAGGAGGTAAAGGGCATCACGGGGCGAGCAAAGAGCTGAGTCGCAGAAGAGGTAGCAGACATAAAGCATCTCCTTAATAAATCTTAAGCAAGACAACAGGAGAAGAATCACGCATCAGCGAAACGCCCGAGGCGTCAAAGCGAGGAGCACCACAACCACATTTTCCACACATAGAGACCACAAAAACATATAATTCACATCATGCACCTAAAGCTTACCCAACAAAGTCTATGCTTGTCAAGAGGCGAGGCTATGCATCGAAAAAGTCAATTAGAGCAGCGACAGCAGCCACCTTCCGCCCGGCCTCTGCGTGGGCGGAGAAAGCCGAGGTGCAGTTTTTTTTGACCATCGCCAAATTCCAGCAAAAAAGTGCTTGACAAGGGAGGCTTGAGGCGGTTATAATCATAACCGTCAAAGAGATGAGGCAACGCAAGAAACCTCATCCAAGCCGATGTAGCTCAGTTGGTAGAGCAATGCTTTCGTAAAGCATCGGTCGCCGGTTCGAGTCCGGCCATCGGCTCTTTTTTATGCCCACGAACACAAAGCATAAGCCCCGAATGGCTATTAGAGCCGTTCGAGGCTTTTTACATTTTTAAGCTGAACAACCAACTGTAGCAACGACTGTAGCAACCGCAAAATTGCCACAGAATCACTCCCCTTTATCAGGATCATCCTGTTTAAACGCCGAGTGCAATTGCTTCATCGCATCCGCTTGCATCGAAGGCAAGACATGAGAGTAGATGTTCATGGTCGTGGAAATATCGCTATGTCCGAGTATCTCCTGCACCACCTTCGGATGAACCTGTAAACTCAGAAGTAACGTCGCAGCTCCATGCCTCAGATCATGGAAACGAATATCAGGAAGGCCAGCCGCTTTTAAGAGTTGCTTCAATTGATACGAAGAGACGTGATTGGGACTCAGGTATGTGCCATCGTGAGCACAGAACACATAATCATTATCCTGCCAGGCATCGCCAGCAATGTGATGTTGCTCATCTTGCTTCAACCGATGCTCTATCAGGGCCTCCACCGCTAGAAGAGTCAGCACGATACTACGCCTACTCCTCTGTGTTTTCGTCTCGGCCTCCACCAGGACATCCTGATTCTCACCTCGTACTTTCGTAGGAACACGGCTCAAAGTACGTCGCACATAGAGTACACCATGTTCAAGGTCAATATCATTCCACTTCAAGGCAAATAGCTCTCCACGACGCATTCCCGTGGTAAGAGCCAGGATGAACAACGCCTCTAGTGGATGACCTTTTACAGCATTGAGGAGCTTACGAGACTGATCGGGAGTGAGAGGCTTCACGTCCTTGCGCTTTTCACGAGAAGGAGGCACTGCTTTACAGACGTTTTTCCCGAGCAAACCCAACTTTACAGCATCGTCTAGAGATTTATGCAAGACCTGATGGATGATCCCAACAGTCGACGCAGACAAACCCTCTTCAAGCTTTTCCGCTTGAAGAACCTGTATATGTTGTGGCTTGAGATCCTGTAGTTTCACCTTACCCAAACGAGGGATAATATGTAGACGAGCAATCTCCTCGTAGCGCTCATACGAACGAGCACGGAGAGTATGCTTCACTGTGTACTCTAGCCAATGCATAAGGAACTGCTCTGTGGTCTGCTGAGAACTCGTAACAAATGTTCCTTGCTGCATATTTTGCTGAACCTCGCGCAGTTTAGCATAAGCATCAGCCTTTTTCTTGAAAGCGAATGTTTTGCGCTTTCCATCCTCAAGCGTGATACTTGCAACGTACAAGCCATCGCTCTTCCGCCTGTACACAGAACCCTCGCCAACTCAGGCACAAACACACTTCCCACTCGACAGGGACCAATGAGATAGGCGTCCACAATCTCATCACCAAGCAGATGACGAGCACAGGCTACACAATACCAGCCCGTTCCCAAGCCCTCACGACCTACCTCGAAAACAACATCACCAACCACACCCTCACCTCACGCTCTTCTCACGACGACGCCACAGCATGACTCCGATGCGCCTGGCACCAGTAGACCACGTTTCCCTGTGGAGCATGACCGAGACACCCAGGACACACGGCGACCACACCACACTCACTGCGAGTACACTGGAACCACCCAGGAACCATTGTCGCTGTAAAGACGTGACCCGCCTTGCAGGGCTTCTCTTTTCTGTAGACATCGCGTGTTCCTTTCCGCATAGAATCACCTCCCTATACGCGCAAGATGCCAGTGCTAAAGAGGTAGGCCGCCACGACCATCAGCGCCCCCAACGTCATCCAGGCACATCCATACACCCACCCGCGCAGCCTCATTGACCACACTGCAACAAACAAACCCAGGAAGATCACTACCATCAATCCGACACTCATTCGACCTCCTCCGTTCGCTCATTTCGTTTCATCAACCTTGCTACATTGCCAACCACAAAGCCATCGACACACACAGTCTCTTCAGCGGCAGTGATCAGCAGCTCCTCTTCCAGAAGAACAGCTACCTTATGCGCCCGATAAATCAATGCATGATCCTCTGCGTAGGCCGCCGCATACTCTACCAGAGCCAAACGATACCGACGCATAGCATATTCCACCGCTGAGAAAGCATCCCAAGCCCACACCCTTGCTGTACAATATGGCACTCACCCACACCACCGAGGCACGCCCTTTTGTCGCTGACTTCCAGCAGGCCACCAGATGCTCATGTGGGATAAAATCGGCCCCCTTGACCAGCAGATGCCAGTGGAAGCCGTTCTCTTCAAAGTTCTTGTGTTCCTCAGAGACGCCCAGGTACTCAATATGGAAGGCAGGCCGAGCACCCACGCGACCACGCCCACGGCCTTTTGACCCTCGACGCAACGCCTGAACCCAGGTTGTCAACGCACGCGCCGCCTCTTCCATCGTGTTCCCTGCCTTTGTCAGCACAATATGCAAAGTCGGTTCAGCTTCAGCAATCACTTGTCGCCACATATCCACCTTTCTCGGACCACAATAGAGGCACGTCCAGCGATCACACCGCGCACACCTGACTTCACCCGTCTCCCGATTGATAAACCGATGACGCAGCGCCCAGGCGTCAGGACAAGCATAGAGCGTATCGGTTCCATCCTCAAGATGCCACTCCACCCGCTCCTCAATGGTCGGGGTATACACACGGTCCAATCGCTTCATCGTTTCCAACTCCTCTCAATCACATCACCCAGGGAAGCATTATATAGTGGGAATGAATAAATGCAGCAAACAAAGTCTTTGATGCAAAGTGACCGGAAGGTGGCCGATTATTGGCCTGGTACATGCTTTGTTTCTTTTGTACACTCTTATTTGTGCACTCTTGATTGCAAAACGTTTTACCATTCTGTTGTTTCACAGACAAGGAGAAACATACAATGCGAAAAGCTTTGAAAATGGTGTTGTGCAGCGCTCTTCTCGTTGCCGCCCTGTTCACATTCAGTGCCTTTACATCTGCCCCTACAGGGATGAATCCTCATACAGCACATGCAGCATCAGCTACAACAATGTCACCTTCTTATACGTGCCCATTGCCAGTGCTATATCAGGGAGGGAACAATCCATCATGGGCGGTGAAATTAGCACAACAGTCACTTAACTGGTGGTCAGACAATTCAAATTATCATTGGAGTGAAACTTACGTTTTTCTCGCTGTGGATGGGATCTATGGCCCTCAAACGAAGCAAGATGTAAAAGATTTTCAACAGTGGTATAACGCTACGTATCATCTTCAACCTTATCTTACAGTTGATGGGATTGTCGGTGCAAAGACCTGGCATGCTCTTGGGCACTGTTAATGACTCTGCTTCTTAGAGTCCCACAGATTGCGCAACAAGATGAACGTTGTTTTAAGTGTGTGAATTATCCTTATTAGGGTCAAGTAGAGGACCCACCAATACCACACGAAAAAGGGAGATACATACTAGGACATCAAAAGCGCAAGAGCGTAAATAAAATATCCTGGTAGTGTAAAGCTACCAGGATAACTCTTCTATTGAAAAACTGCCTTAAAACTCTACTTAAAACCTCTACATAAAGAACTGCTCCACAGTCACAGGTAACCCAGGCAATACCTGAGAGGGTAGCACATCATCAGCAATGAAAATCCCCAAAGAGCGATATATCCCACGATCCAGAACCAACACCTCCACAACATGAGCATCAGGAGTCACAACCCAATATTCAGGCACACCAGCTGCGGCATACGCCTGAAGCTTTTCACTCAAATCATGACGCGCTGTACTTGGATAGGCAATTTCAACCACCAAATCAGGCGCACCAATTATGCGTGAAGACGCAACTAGATGCTCATTGAGTAAGACAAACACATCCGGCTGAACAATGTTACCATACCTCAATTCCACATCTAAAGGTGACACAAACACTCTTCCCAATCCTTGCTCGTTCACAAAAGAGCGCAAGGTAGCTAGAATTTCAACCACTATAGTCTGATGCTTTGGATTAGGAGAGGGTGCCATATACAAGACTCCATTCACCACTTCATAACGATGCCCATCCTCTGGTATCGCTGCATACGCCTCATACGTCCACTGCCCCTGAGCTGGACCTGGAACCCAATCAGCAGGTGTCACTGCAAACAATTTTGCTCTCGTTGTTATGTCTATCCCTGCCTCTCTTACATCTAAACCTGTGCTAATACTAAGAATAGCATATCTTTTCAACAAAAGGGATAGCGATAAAACCACCTATCTCAGCAAAGAAAGATAAAGAACACAGTGGGAAAACGGCTGGAGCCGGGCTGTTGGAAGCGGTGCGCTTATTTACCATCTGGCGTGACCTGGAGGCCACGCCAGCATTGGTTCTGCATGTGTAACTAGTCCTACCAGCCGTAGCCGTAGCCGCCCCAGCCCCAGGGTCTGCCCCAACCGTAGCCGTAGCCGCCCCAGCCCCAGGGTCTGCCCCAACCGTAGCCATAGCCGCCCCAGCCACCGCCCCAACCGGGGCCACCCCATGTAGTGGTTACATGAGTTTGTGCTTTTGTGGGAGTAAGGCTTGCTGCGGAGGCGTTAGCTGTCGTTCCCATGACTAAGGCAACGGCGACGATCGCGCTGAGCATGACCAGACAAAGGGTTTTCCGTATGGCGGAAAGCTGCATGTCTTTTTTCTCCTTAGTGCTTGAGCCTAGATTGCTCCTGTCATGTCTATCGTTTGAGGATACTACTACAAGCGCTACTAAGAAATGCTACAAAAGTGTAGTTTCAAACGCTACTTTACTCCATCATGCAAACACATCGAGATGAAACGACCTCGTATCTTGATCTTCTTGGTTACTAACAACTAACTTACCATCCCACCTACTCAACTATAAAATAACGATCTTTAATGATTGATACAGAAGTACAACAAGTACAGCATTTAGTACAACCATAAACAAAGAACCTGGATTTTAAGCGCCAGAAGGACACCCACAAACAAGTTGAGCCGACTCCAGCCATCGGCTCTTTTTTATGCCCACGAACACAAAGCACAAGCCCCGAATGGCTAGCAGAAGCCGTTTGAGGCTTTTTTGTGTTTAGAGCGATATGCAAGAGCAGGAGGTGGAACAACGCTGCTGAAGCACGCGTTTACATATAATGGTACGAGGGATGACGCTGCTCTAAGAGATTTTCTGAGTGGATTGTTGGCGGAACTGCTTTATTTTGGCGATCTCTTCATCCAGTTCCCACTTGTCAACGAAGACACGACCGCCGCAATAAATCTTTCGTCGCGCAAATTCCTCGGGGGTCGTCTCCATATCCCACTTCCGTACCTCCTCTTTAGGGTGAAAGAACCAGGGTTCAACTAGTGCGTACTTCTCATCAAATACCCAGGCAGGACACTCTTCCCCATATTTTACGCTGGAATGGCAAAAAACGACGCAGACGAGATGCACTCGTACACGCCGTTTAGCTGGGTCAGGAGCAGCATTGGTAAAAGGCAATGCAATTGACAAATGACCCATTAGTGAAAGTAGAGCTATAGATGTTTACCCTCCACTTGTGCAGTCTGGATCGTTAGCACGGGCATAGTTGTAACCCTCCATATAGCCCTCCTCTTTAGCGGTGGGTCTGTAGGGTCGCGCGCCATACGCAGACGTGTTGCAGTCGGTCACTGCATCCCTGTATCCTTGACGATACCCTTGCATGTAGGGAGTGCGTGGCTGGGGAAGTGCAAACATGGACACACCTAAACTTTTAGATGCAGTAGCAGCATGTGATGAAGTATCACTGGTAACCGTTGCGGCAAAGGCAGGTGGAATCATACTGAGAGAAAACATGAGAGCGCAAAGGAACAGCGCTCCGTACAGGATGATGCGTCGCTTATTATGCATAAACACACGCCTTTCTGAGTAATAGGTCCGCTTTCATCTCTTTCGCATTACTGGAAATGTACCTAATAAACCACATCCAAAACTTTTTCAGAACAAGATAGCCAGTACAACAGGCCAAGATTTCGTGCGCTTAGGGATCATCTCATCTTCCTCCTGGCTTTTGACACTGCTATAATCCCTTAACGAAATTCACAGTCTAAGTGTTTATGAAGAGTAAAAGTAGAAAGTTTCCATCCAGTTCGGAGGCAGATAGGTTTAGGCAAAAGGAATTTTAGCAACTTTTCATATTGAGCATCAGAATGATAAGGCTCTTAACTCTGGTCCTATCTTCTAGATGTCACTTCACCCACTCCTCAAGCGTCGGGGTATACACACGTTCTAATCGCTTCATCGTCTCTAACTCCTCTCAAGTACATCACACAGAAAAGCATTGTATACTTGAGCTAACCAAACGTTTGAATAAGCAAATACAATATTTGCGAGGTTTACAATGCACGCTCACCAGTTTGCAATAGCAGACACTTGGCATGGAGAACTACATTCAATATCTTTTTTACATGCATTGGCCCGCTTCTTCTGATTCTCATGAGCATAGCAACGTACCGAGATTTCAAATCACATCAACGTGAAGAAAAACAATGGATCTGGTACAAACAATCATCCCTCGTCGGCACCACAGGATCCTCTAAGCCAATGCTTCCATAGCAATTGGCAAGCCTGGTTGTGAGCTTGTGGAGCACATCGTCTCTCAGAGAGGTAATACGATAATGGAGTCGTGCCACCTGTCTACGCGCATTCTCGCGGTTTTTTGATCCCGGTTTACGGCGATGCAGTCGCTTATTGGCCTGACGCAATTTTTTGAGCGCCGTTTTGAGGAAGGCTTGGTTCTCGACTCCCTCTCCTGTACTCAAGGTGGCCAATCGGTTCAGTCCGACATCGATACCAACAGCGGCTGGTTTCTTCGCCGGGATCGCATCTGGGAGTTCGACCTGGAGAGACACAAACCACCAGTCTGCTGACGCGCGTGATGCGTGCTCCTCTCACGCGACCTTTGAAGCGCAGATTTTCCGCCATGTTGACCCATCCGAGCTTAGGAACCCACAGACGATGATCCCCCAACTCGAATTGATCGTTGGCAAGGTAAAAGGAGGGTTTGTTTTGTTTCTTGCTCTTGAACTTGGGGCGTTTGGCTTTGCCTTCAAAAAACGCGGTGAAGGCTTTTCCTAGATCGAGAAAGGGCTGATCTGAGGCGTTCTTCGTCACCTCCCATGTCCAGGGGAATTGCACCCGCCGGATCTCGTTGAATTGCTTCTTGAGTTTCAAGGCAGTGGGTTTCTCCCCGGCTTCGTATTGGCGGTTCCATTCGGCCAGCGCCCAATTCCACACAAAGCGTGCAACGCCTGCGGCACGAGCAAGGGAGTTGGCCTGCTCAGGTGTGGGATGCAGTCTGATCTTATGGGCGCGAATCATGCGGTTCTGCTCTTTCTCTTGCCTCCTATTTTCTCAAGTACAGGACAAACGTTCTCATCTGTCAAGAAGCTCGAAAGTGTGGCGTCTTGCCCACGGTTGCTCCCTTTTTCCCACTTTTTTGGGAACAGTTGCGTTCTCTTTGTTCGAGGAAAACGTCTTGAAGTACAAAGGGGCAAGGAGGCATAAGCGCCATCGGTGGTTTTATTTGTTATTTGCTGGCTTTCTGCGTTGACATAAGTATGCAGGAGAAATGAATGTGAGCGATTGCGAATAGGCTCTGGAGATTCTATGAAATATATCGAAGCCGCAATTATTTTGCTGGGACTTATCATTGGCGCCATTGTTGGAAGCATGATCCCAATTGGCAATGGGAATGCAGCGTTTATCGGCGCCTTGCTTGTGCCGGCCCTTGGGCTTCTGGTGCTCTTCTTCATCAAATTGGGGCGGAGAAAAATGTCGCTGGAAGAGCGCAACCAGCAAAACCAGTTCGTGCATCAACATTATGTGAATAGCGCCAATTCCACGGTGGAGCAGGCGCAGTATATTGCCACAAAGCTTTCTCGCAGATAGGCTCTGTTCAAGCAAATCGTCATTGCTATCGATCAATCACACTTCGCTTCCTCAAGCAAGAACTTAGCGCGAAACATGATTAGACTTAAGCAAAGCCACTCGTGAAGATTCTTCACAAGTGGCTTTGTTCGGCTTAGAGGAAGGAGTGCCATTAATATCCCTTGACAGGAATATTCCTTTTAAGGTATACTACAGACATGAAGACACTATGGACTGCTCTGACGAAGCCAAACCGCTTACAAATTGTCGAACTGTTGCGCGATGGCCCTCTGACAGTAGGCGAGATCACTGAGCGCCTGGAATTACACCAACCCCAGGTATCGAAGCATCTCAAGGTTCTGAGTGAGGCTGACATTGTGGAGGTCCAGCCACAAGCCAACCGAAGAATCTATCAGTTGAGGCGCGAACCGTTCCAGGAGTTGGAGGCCTGGCTACACTCTTTTCGTCGCCTCTGGGAGGAACGCTTCGATCGTCTGGATGATTATCTCCTGGAATTGCAGGGCACCGAGCAACACACGAGCAACCAAAGTGAGGATAACAATGTTTGATTACCCATCTTTGATCACCCACATTGAGGAACAGGAATTTGTCGTGGAACGGCAGTTCAGCGCCCCCCGCTCACTGATGTTTCAGGTTTTCACCCAGCCGGAACATCTCAAGCGCTGGTGGGCACCACAACCGTACACGATTCCCGTCTGCACCATCGATCTACGGCCGGGGGGCATCTGGCACTACTGCATGCGTTCCCCGGAGGGCCAGGATCACTGGGCACGCAGCGTGTACAGCGAAATCGTGCCGCCGGAGAAGCTGGTCTATAGCTCGACCTTCGCCGACGAGCATGCCAATCCCATTGAGGGCATACCGGAGCATCTGACCACCGTAATCTTCACGCAAGAAACTGGCACAACGAGGGTTGCCGCTCGTGTTCAGTTTACCAATGCAGCGGCGCTGAAAGTCGCTGTCGACATGGGGATGCTACAAGGGATGAGCATGACCTGGGATTACCTGGTCGGATATGTACAAGAGCTACACCAATCGTAGGAATTTCCTGGGCAAAATAGAAAGGAAACAACATAATGGATAAAACAGGCAAAGTTACAACAGGCTTCTCAATGTCTCTCGACGGTTTTATCGCTGGACCCAACGAAGACTTCCAATATCTCTTTGCCTGGATGATGAGTGGCGATACCGATTATGCGATCAAAATAGGCGATAGAGAACAAAAGCTCAAGATCGCGCCGGAAAGCGTCGAGATGTTCGAGAACGCCATCAACACGACAGGAGCCCTGGTGGCTGGACGCAGATTGTACGAACTCACTCATGGATGGGGAGGGCACCATCCCATAACTGCCCCGGTCGTTGTCGTGACTCATAGACCCGCACCGGAATGGGTCGAGGAGGAATGGCCGGTGACCTTCGTCACTGACGGCCTTGAAAGCGCTATTGAACAGGCCAAAGTGATCGCTGGCGAGAAAAACGTCAGCATCGCTTCCGCAACGATTGCGCAACAGTGCCTTAACGCTGGACTACTCGACGAAATCCACATCGACCTGGTGCCATTCCTGCTTGGCGACGGTGTTCGCTTGTTTGAACATCTCAAGATAGCACCCATTACACTGGGAAACCCGCAAGTGAGCATCGGCACTGGAGTCACCCATCTCACCTACTGTGTAAAAAAATGATATAGAGAAGAGCATCTATAAAGCCACTTGCGAAGAGTCTGCGCAAGTGGCTTTATGTTGCCTTTTAGCTCATTAAGCTAGCAATCAGCGGCGGCAGAGGCCAGGTTTTGCAATCGGCGAGCGTGATTCGGCAATCGCTCACATCAGGGTTATGGGCAGTGAGGGTCACCAGGACACTGAACAGATCTAAGGATATCGGAGCCATCGCTTCCATATTCGACATAGTGATACGTGTAGGGCTGAACTACATGTCACCTATACTCTGTCGAGAAAACACAGTATGAAGAAAGTGCCCGTTAGTCCAGGCTAGCCTGGACCCTACAAGGTGATTTGGTATATGGAAGTTCTTTGCATCTCTTTATTCAAACAAGGCATAATACAGGTAGGAGTAGCAAAAAATGAATACAGCATTGTGGAACTTGGTAGCACTCTTTTTATCTATGCAGTTGTGCTCACCATAGTGACACGCGGCAAGGGCTTTCAGCGATCCTGGCAATTGATAAAGACGAATAGTGGAGCACGCGCTATTGCGTTCCTCGCGCTGGCGCTCCTGCTCTTCCAGGGGAACCTGGTGCTGTTCGCGTGGCTCCCCTGGAGCGGCTTACTACAATGGTTCTGCGGGTTGGGCCTCATTGTGCGTCTCTGCCTCTGGATTGGCAGGGCCTACCGTGGCGCGCAAGAGTGAGGGGCGGTGCAAGGGAAGATGTGCTACGTACGAACGCGCCTACAGGTATGGGGGAAGGTGTAGGCGCGTTCGTACGTAGCACATTGTTGGAAAACTCACCTGGGCCATTAGAGGTCGAAGGGTGGGCAGATGGTGTTGAACTCGTTGAGCAGTTTCTCGACCTGAATGAGGGGCTGGTGCATGGCGGTGGGAACGCTGATGTTGAGCGTGAGGATGCGCTTGTTGAGTTTGCGCAGGGCCTCTTCGTAGTCAGCGGCGACCCTTGCCCGGCTCTCATTGAAGATATGTTTTTCGTGGCGCGTGGGCGGGATGCGGCGCGCTCGCAGTTCGCGATAGCGGCTGGTGATGGGGTCAAGCTTTTTCGCCAGTTGCTCACGCTGCCTCTCAATCTCCTGGACAAGGGCCACTTCGGGCGGCAGCTCGTTGTTGTTCTTGAGCAGGCGATAGGCCAGATTTTTGTCTCCGGCATAGGGGTTGTCATCGAGATTGAGAGGCTTCCCCACGCCTGGAAGGTTGTCAAATTCGCCGCGCTGCTGCGCTTCGTGGATCATCTCTTCGATGTAGTCGCGATACATGCGGCCCCCGAGACGACCGCTGTTGCCTCGAAGCTGCTCGGCCTGCTTCTTCTCTCTATCTGGTACTTTGCGCCAATCAACAAAATCCATAGAGCACCTCTTCTTAACTTACACCATGTGCACGTTCTGTTCCTGAACTCTCGCGCCGGCGGCGCTCGCCCTGGTAGGTGGTGTGGCTACTATACCCACACCACCTACCAGAAATATGCATATGAGGTTATATTAACCTTTGTTGAGGTTCCTGACTGCACAATGGCGTCTTTCTTTTACGTTTTTTTTCTACTACCTATTATAAGCGTTTGTACCTCACTGCGTGCAACCTCGTAGACGTCGGCGAGCGGGATGTTGCGCTCACGAGCGACGCGTGCACATTCCTCGTATTCAGGTGAGGCGCTGATGAGCTGCTCACCAAGGTATTTGACCTTCACGAGCATGGGACCAAAGCTAGTCTGGATGGTGCGCGGCTCGCGACGGGCCTTGAGGCGCTGCATATGCTGGAAGCGCACACCAAGGGTGGTGGTCTCGCGCAGGAGGCTCATGGCGAGCTGTTCGCCGAGTTCGGGTGGGGCGATGACGCGGATGAGCGTGGCGGGGCGATTCTTCTTCATCTGCATGGGGGTATAGCTGACATCGAGTGCGCCCAGCTCTAGCAGATGATCGAGCAGGCCGCCCAGCAGTTCACCGCTCATATTATCGATATTGGTTTCGAGCACGGTCACCCAATCGGTCTCTGACTCGGCTTGCTCCAGGGTGGTTTGGACAGGAGAAGGCGCAGGCTGAGGAGCTCTCCTAGATGAGGGAGACAGATTGCCAAGGCAGAGACGTAGGGACTGACCACCGTCGCTGGCGCTTTTTCCTGGGACGCAACCATAGCCAACCTGCGTCACGCTGAAATTAACTGGCTCAAAGCTGGCCAGTTCGGACAGGAAAGCTGCCCCTTCCAGAGAGACTTGTTTGTTGTCAGGCGTGCTATACCAAACGGCCTCAACACGAATCAGCATCTCCAGGGCTTCAGGAAGCAGCAAGGGTTCCCAGCCGTGCGGTCCCTGGCGAGAGCCAGTAGCCATGGGAAGCGGCGAGACATAATTCTCATCTACGTTCAGCATATCAAGACCGAGCGTCAAGGCAATGAGCCAGAGCAAGGTCGTGATATCAGGGAGAGAGACATCCTCAATGGGAAGCTTCTGTAGCTTGCTGGTCGTCTGAGCGATGTGCTTGACCATGGAGAGTACCGGTTGGCGCACCAGCTCTTTGAGCGTACCTGGCGGGAGCAGAGCAGGAGTATCCGCCAGGCGCCAGGGAACGGCCTTTTCTGGTGCATCGAGGGCAAGTCTGGCACTTCTCCCGCTAACCGGAGCATCTTGCTTTTGCGAGGTAATGGTATGAGCAGGCAGTGAAAGCGCAGCCATAGCTTTTTTGAGAGCGTTAAGATCAAGCCCTATGTCAAAGAGCGCCCCCAGGAGCAGGGGAGCGGTAATACCATCATAGCAATCAAGATACACGACCCGGTGTTCCATGAAAGAGACCTCACAGTGATAGTTACAGCAGTATGCATTTGGTCCGACGCTGCTGAAGCACGCGTCTACATATAATGGCACGACATGCCCGTACTATTATATGTAGACGCGTGCTTCAGCAGCGTCACTCTACGATAGGCGTTCAAGCCAGGCGGCTTTGCGCTCTGGTGAGAGATGCGTGCTGGCGGCAACGACCTGGGCAAATGTGAGCGATTCCTGATTCTCGCCATAGGGGCCACGCGGCTCGGCGACCTTCAGGCGAGAGCGAGATGAGGTGTTGGACGGCTCACGGCTGGCAAAGAAGGCTTCAATGGCCGCGGGCGAATATCCAAGCACGCCTGCCAGGCACTGAGATAGAGTAGCAGGAATGCTCTCCGGAAGCAAGGTACGTCGCTCCAGTAACTGAACAATATCTTCGCTCAATTCAAGCACGTCGGCGAGTTGGCGCGGTGTGACAGGCTGCTGCTGACGGCTCTCGAAGAGGCTGCGCACGGCGACATCCTGGGTAGAGAGGGCAGACTCCTGAGCCTGGGAGGTGTAGGCGCGCTCGAGGGCTTCGCGCGAGACCTCTGAGAGCGAGGCCAATGAGGTATTCATGGGCAAAGGAGCCTCAAAGGCCTGGTAGTAGCTGATAAAGTCAAGCAGTTCCTCACGATACTGAGGGTAGCGCGCGAGATAGGCAGAGAGCGAGGGCGACCTGCCCTCCTGGGCTTCCTCGACATAGCGCGCTGTAATGCGCATAATTTCTTCGCGTTCATGCTTCATCACTAAGAACCTCCTCCTCCTGTTGTAACAAAAGACGTAGTTGTTCCAGCGCCTGGCGCTTGCGGTTACGCACGGTACGGTCGGTAATGCCAAGGGTGCATGCGACCTCTCGCTCGGTCTGCTCCTGCCAGAAGAGGAGCAGCAGGATCATGCGCAGGTGGCGAGGCAGCATCTGTACCAGGCTAAGCAGAGCGCTGGTCTCGACCGAGCGCAACATATGTTCGGCGCGGGCATCTTCGACTTCGATCTGCGCCACCTCGCCATTATCGAGGAGGACCGGGCGCTCCAGGCATTGCAGGACCGCGCGTGGAATACGCGAGCCACGCTCGACGTCACGGTCGCGCCAGCGTCCCTCACGCATCATAAAGGCGCGGAAGATGTGTTGACGTTCGTAGCGCAGGCAGTGATGGAAGTGCTCCTCCCAGAAGCAGCGCCCCGGATCGAGCAGCGCGCGCACAATGGCTTCATACAGATCGGCGCAGAGATCGGCGTTCAGCATGCGTCGCTCGTCCTCGTGGAGCGCGAGATGGGCAAGGACACCACGCGCCCAGGCCTCGTTCTCATACTGGGTGCGCCTGATAATGACCTCGATCAAGCGGCGCCGTCTACTAGCTTGCGCAGGTGAGGGACAGGCGCGCACACAGCGCACCAGGACTTCAAGGGGGGTTTCCGCCGCCTCCACCCGTTGCCAGAAGAGATATTCCTGCTGATTGCCTGCCTGCTCATCAAGGGGCAGGGTCTCATAGTGCTGTTTGAGTTGAGTACGCCTGTGTGCCCACCGCGCCTCCTGCTCCCGCTCCTCAAGTGCCACACCCGTCCATTCCACGGACCATTCCTCCAACCGACACCACAGCGCATAGGGGTGGGGAATAGCTCATCCTGTACCTATGCTATACTCATTTCTTCTGCCCTCAAGTATAGACATACACGTATCACATGTCAATCATGGGAGAACCTAAGAATAGAGCCTCTCCAGTGGCTTGCGGCTCGGCTCGTAAGCTCACCTATAAATAGGAGGAATGGGGGGCTGACACGGGCCAAATACCCATTCAGTCCTCCATCCCTCCTATTTATGGTTTGAGGCGAGAAAGGCTGCTTAGTTGATGGGGCCGTTGTAGCTGGCGCTGACATTGATATCATCAACATAGAGGCGATTGGTCGATGAATTCAGGATCATCAGGCGCGAGAAAGGATTTGTCGTCGAGAGATCGTTATTGATTGACCCGGCGGAGGTGCCATTTAACCAGAGTTCCGCGTGGCCGCTCGTAGCCTGATTCAGGCCAATCTCAACGCTATACCAGGTGTCCGCTTGAATACCATTGGCGGGCGAGGAGAGGGTATAGACCTGTCCTCCATTGCCCCAGATGAAGGTATCAAGCGCCTTGGTATTGGCATTATAGACAATCTCCCAGGCATTGTTGCCATTGTTATTGCGACCAAGCGCGATATCGGTTCCAATAGAGAGATCACTGATGCGGAAGTAAAGACGGGTATAGCTCTGGGTCACCGGGCCTGAGGGCATGGTTGTATAAATGTAACTATACTGATTGGCGCTATTGATAAAGGCCGCCGCGTGCGTCCCTCCATGCACCACCGTCGTCTGCGCACTCGCCTGTCCCGTGCTATCGGCATTCGTAAATGTCCACTTGGTGAAATTGCCGGTCTCAAAGTCATCCTGGAAGTAGGATACCTGCGTCACGCCCGTACCATTGAGAGGAATGGAATAGGAGGTCACACTGGCACTGGTGGCAATGGCAAGAGAGGCGCTACGATCACCGGCTACAGGTGGCGTAAAGCTGACCGTGATATCACAGGAAGCGCCGCTGGCAAGCGAACTGCCACAGGTGTTCGTTTGGGAGAAGTCGCTAGCATTCGTACCAGTGACACCGATACTATTAATACCGAGCGCGGAGGCACCAGTATTTGAGAAGGTTACGGTACGCGAGGCGGTGCTATTGACGCCCTGTTCGTTGAAGTCAACACTGCTAGGCGCGAAGTTAACATCGGGCCCCGCGTTGGTCGGACCATTATAGGTATCGGCAACCACAACATCGTCAATATAAGTGGTGGTCGCAATTTTGTCGAAGAACATCAGGCGCGCATAGGGATTGGCGTTCGAGAGATCGGCATCAACCGAGCCAATAGAGGAGCCATTGACCCAGACCTCTCCGTGTCCGCTAGTCACTGAGTTGACATAAACCTCGACACAATACCAGGTATTGACCTTAAAGATGTTGGAAGGACTTATAAAGCTATGCAGGTTGCCTTGACCATCCCAGAAGTAGACATCCAGGCCATGAATATCGCGGTCAAAGTCGACGCCCCAGACGCTCCGGTCATTGTTATTGCGTCCAATCGCCAGTTCGGTGCCGCTGGAGAGTCCGTCAAACGTGGAGTAACGGACATAGAAGCGGGTGTAGGCACTCGTGCGAGCGCTGGAGAGGGCGGTATAGACATAGCTGATCTGTCCGGGGTTAAAGGTATTGGTCAAAGCCAGGGCATATGATCCAGTATGGGTCACCTGGGACTGTACTGTGGACTGACCATTTTGATCGCTGTTATTGAACGTCCATTTGCTCGTATTCCCGCTCTCAAAACCATCGCTGAAATAAGTTTGCGAGGCGTGCGCTGGACGTGGAAGGAAAGCAAACGTAACCATCAGGAACGCTGAAAGTACAAGGATCCGTAACCCACACTTTGTCATCCTTGGCAAAACATGCTGCATATTCTAATTTCTCCTAATCTAGTAATGTGAACGATCTCACCTGGAACACACAAGGTTACCTCCTGGTGATTCTCCCGCCAGGGAATAGCGATTGCTTGGATCTCCACCAGAGCATAGCAGACAGTGGTTGTGAGAGCGTATTTATCAAGGTGAGAAGGCTGTGCTTATCCAGTGAGAGAAGTAGATATTGTGTAGAACGTCCTTATCAGAGGAAGAGAGAGACACCTACTCGGAGCGAAAATCCTGAGCAGGTGTCTGGCAATGAGCCTGGTTGTATCCTGGAGAAGCTTATTCGCCGCTGTCGTGGAAGGCGAGGGCGTTGCGGTAGATGTCGACGTAGCGACGGGCGGAGGCTCCCCAGGAGTGGTCCGCCTGCATACCGCGAATTTGCAGCGTGCGCCAGACATCTTTGAAGCGATAGACGGTCAGGGCGCGCATGATGGCAGCGAAGAGATGCCAGGGGTCGTAGTCGTTGAAGAGGAAACCGTTGCCGGTATCACTGGCGGGATCGTAGTTCTGGACGGTATCGGCGAGGCCACCAACGTTACGGACGATAGGGACGCTGCCATAGCGCATGGCGATCATCTGGTTCAGACCGCAGGGCTCGAAGCGCGAGGGCATCAGGAACATATCACTACCGGCGTAAATGCGCTGCGCCAGCTCGGTATTGAAGGTCAGGAAGACCGCAACCTGGTTGGGATAGCGCGCGGCAAGGGTCTGGAAGAGCTCATGATAGTGCTGATCACCTATCCCCATGACCACAAGTTGGATACCCTGGTCCAGCAGTGGATGCACAATCTGGGAGATCAAATCGAGACCTTTCTGGTCGGCGAGGCGCGAGATCATGGCCAGCAGCGGGATATCCGCGTTCACCGGGAGATGAGCCTGTTCTTGCAGGGCAATCTTATTCTCGATACGCCTATCGAGTGAGCTGATATCAAATGGTGTGTGAATATGGGCATCGTGGATAGGATCATTCTCCTGGTAATCGATGCCATTGAGAATACCGAAGACACGCTCCTTACGGGAGCGGAGCAGGTGGTCGAGGCGCTCACCAAAGGTCGGGGTCAGAATCTCCTGAGCATAGCGCTCGCTCACCGTCGTAATCGAGTCGGCAAAGAGGATGCCACGCCCCATGACATCCACAACATTGGCGAGTTCGGAGATCTGGGGATAGAGGAAGCCCTTGGAGGCCACACCCGCGACTTCGAGCAGGCGATAGCCAAAGATGCCCTGATAGGCCAGGTTATGGATAGTGTAGACGGTCGCGGTATGCTCAAAGAAGGGATCGCCATAGTAGAGCGTATGCATCCAGTTAGGCACAATCCCGGTATGCCAATCGTTGCAGTGAACGATATTGGGCGACCAGTTGAGGGCGCGGGCCGCCTCTAGGGCAGCGCGGCAGAAGAGAATAAAGCGTTCGCCGTCATCGGTATAGCCATAGAGGTTTTCGCGCTCGAAGTAGCGGGGAGCATCAACCATGTAGACGGGAACATTGTTACCGATGGTCCCTTGAAGGATATTCACCTCAACCTGATAGGAACCCATGGGGACGGGCATAGAGGAGATGATAGTCTGCAAGTGAAAGTGCTCGGGATCAATCTGACGATAGCGTGGCATGACCAGGCGTACATCGTGTCCTAGCTCCTGTAGGGCTTTGGGTAGGGCGCCTACGACATCTGCCAGGCCTCCAACCTTGACGAAGGGCACAATTTCGGCCGCTAGAATTAATACCTTAAGAGGATCATCATTGTGCATCAGTTTCATCGGCGGGAAAATTCTTGTCTCCAGCGAGCGAGGAGGAAATGCCGCCTCTCCTTTCACGAACGGGTATCTACATTCCCACTATATATCAGTGCAGTGCATCCATATACCAGCCTACCCCTACCATACCTACCTCGATACGCTTATGATGCACTGTCAACCTTATTTGTAATGCTGAACGTATGTTATTGTACCACAAGTCCTCTAGCCATCCCTGGACCCATCAACCTTGCGGCAAGACAACTTGAATTTCAGGAGAGCAAGAGTTTGTAGGGTTCAAGCTGGCATGGACTCCGAGCGTAGCGACCGTTCCAGCGCCAGAGTATCGGCCTGCGGGCCGGGCGAGTCCAAGCCAGCCTGGACCCTACAATATGTGTAATGGGTAGTGGTGGGAGAGGAGAGAGGTCAGGAGATGGGCAACGCCATCTTCGTCATTCGAGAGCGTAATGGCATCGGCAGCCTGGAGTACGAGGGGATGAGCGTTAGCAACCGCCACGCCGAGGCCAGCCCATTGCAATAATGGCAAATCATTGGGCATATCGCCAAAGGCCACAACCGCATGCGCCGGTATCTCAAGCTGTGCGCAGAGTGTGGCAAGCGCCTCGCCCTTATGTACATCCGCACGCGCAATCTCAAGAAAAGGCGCACCAGAGTAGGTCACGCTATACTCACGCGTATCGAGCAAGGGGAGAACCGCTTTGTACAATTCCTCAGTCGTCAGGCTTGCATGGTGCGTCATTATCTTGATTTGCGGTGCCTGAAGAATGGTCGCACTATCGACGATCCGTGGGAATGGAGCGGTGTCGTGAGCGCAGAAGGGATAGAAAGCCTCTTCACAGGTAACAGACAGTCCGCTCTCGGCAGCGAAAGAGAGATCAGGCAAAGCCGTGCTCAGGCATGAAACCAGGTCTTGTACCTGCTGAGGCGAGAGAGCGAGCTCTCCCAGAGAGCGATCTTGATCCAGGTCATACAGAATCGCGCCATTGCAACAAAGCGCGAGGCCGCCAATCTCATAGGTCCTGGCGATCTGGCGCAGTGTACGCGGAGGGCGCGCACTGATCAGTACGAGAGCCACGTCGGTAGCCTGCAAACGGCGCAGTACCATACCTGTTTGAGCTGAGATCGTCTTATCGGAACGAAGCAACGTCCCATCCAGGTCAGTAGCGACCAGCTTTAAGGAGGTAAGCGACGAGAGTGTGGTATCAAGGTGAAAAGTTCCCATGGTAGTCCTAGCCTTTTGGCATATAGAATACCACATCTATATGTATGTCTGGGATACCTTCGCGCCTGCCGCACTCATGTATCAGTAAAAGAGCAAAAGCAAAGGGTCCGAGCCATGGCTCGGACCCTTTGCTTTTGCTCTTTTACTGATATAAATCAGACCTTGTAGCGGTTGCGCGTCAGGAAGTAGAGCTGGACTGCGGCAAGAACACCCATGAGGATAATCATTACCACCGCGTCCGTCTGCGGCATGACTGGCGCAGTAGGATTGATCGAGGGAGGCGCGATCACAGTCCCAGGAATAAAGGGAATGTTTGGCGCGGTCTCAGGCTCCCAGCTTGCAGGCGCGATTGAGAAGAAGGCAAACGCACCCAGGTAGATGAACAAGCAGGTACCCATCACGAGCCACTGACCCAGACAGCCCAGGTTGTTCTCGCCAACCACCGCGAACTCGCGGCGACCGACCGAGGTCCAGATAACAGCCATGATCAGCATACCGGCGCAGAAGATCATACTGACGAGAATCTGATCTGGAGCGGTGTGGACGAGCAGGGTCAACCCGGCGATGGTCGCCACGGTAACCACGCTACCAACAACCACCAGGTTGCGGTTGCTCTTCCAGGCCCAGACAGCACCCATCAGGATGACAAATGCGTTCGTCGTCACGATAGCGTCGACCAGGTATCCACCCTGCTGCGCAAAGGTGCAGGTAGCAGGGATAGCGGACTGACGCGCACAGAGCGTGAAGTAGGGACCCAGGATCGGCACGAAGTGCAGTCCACCAATCAGGGGGTAGAGCGCAACCGCCAGAACCAGGCAGATACCGCCAGTCTGACCCAGGCCGAGCGCGCCAACCGCGTAGAGCGCGGGCATAGTGCGCTGGCGCACCGGACGCATCAGGTAGTGCAAACGCAGGGCAAAGGCAGCCATGGTCAGGTAGATAGCCGTACCCAGGATGATGCCAGCGCCAAGGTTGACCCACTTGATGCCAGTCGCAATCTCTTTCATATTGCCGCCAACGATCTGGAGGGCGAGGCCCTGATCGCTCACCTGAGAGTAAGCGAGCAAGGAGAGCACGACCAGCGTCGAACCTGCAATGATCAGGCTGCGAATGGCGGGCGTGGTCCCCAGATCGCGGCGATCCTCGGTGCGGCTCTCGCGAACGGCGAGCGCGGCGTAGAAAATCATCGCCAGACCGACGGTAAAGACCGCCAGGCCAACCATGAGCAGATCAATCGCGTTTGCCTGGAACCAGAGAAACTGACCACCCAGCATTGGGGAGATATACATCTCTGGCTTGGCAAAGTTTGGGAAGTACTGGCCATTGAAATATGACCAGAGCGAGAGAGCCAGACCAGCCACGCTCAGGATCGCGCCAAGGCCAGTGAAGACCGCAGGCGGAATACTCGGCTTGGGATCGAAGAGCGAGACCACGGTAAAGACAATAATAAAGCCTGCCAGGCAAGTTACAGCCAGGGAGAAGAGACCTTGCTGCAAGCCCTCAAGAGAGGCCGCAGTCATCTTCAGGTAGATATACCCTGGGAGCTGCCCAACAAGGATAGCCGCGAGAAAGAAGAAGCCAGCTGCGAAAATGATCGAGCGAGCCCACGAAATCCTCTCCGGCAACTCCTTTTTTTGTACTTGTTGCATGGATAGCAATCCCTTTCAACATGCCGTACATATCTATAACAACCACATATCCAGTGACCTGGCATTGCTGCGCGTCCACACAGAGTATGTCATTGCGCAAGACAGGTCGGCATAAGCTGACGTTGAGGACTTATGCCGCGGGAACAATCGTCAACTGCGCCTGCATATCAGGATGCACGGAGCAGTAGTAGACCAGCTGGTGCGAGCCTGCATTGAGATTGTAGGCTTCTTGAGTCACCGTCCACTCGAAAGACTTGCCGGTTTCCAGGGTCTTTGAATCAAAGATGTTGGGCAGCGCTTTGGGGCTGGACAGGTTGCTACTGTCGATAGCCGTAACCGTGTGCGCGACCTGGTCAGCATTGGTCCAGGTGATCTTGGTGCCGACTTTCACTTTCAGGTTGGCATACTCGAAGCACGCGGTCTTGCTGGTGCAGACTTTCACCTGACCGGCAGGAAGGATGCGTACTTTCACCGTATCTTCTTTGCTCATATCAACGGCCTCGCCAAACTGGCCGTTCTTACCAAGCGTTACCGCCTGGTCATAGAGGTTCTTGGCATTCGCCTGAAGATATTCGACCAGACCGTTGAAGCCATTCTTCGCGGCATCGCCGGTGTAGCCCTGCTTTTTGGCATAGGTTGGATCGGCGGAGCGGATGAGCGCGAAGAGATAGTCAACGTCAATCGCCTTCAGCTGGCCACCGAACTGGTCCCGGCGAGGAATCGTGTTCAGGTTGCTCGGCAGTGGCGCATTGGGATTATAGTTGCCCGAAGTGATCATTGCCTTGAGCTGATTGTCCGTCAATTTATTCAGATCGGCGACATTGTAGCCCAGGTATTTTTCAAAGAGCAACTTATCTTCCTGACCGATAGCGTAACACTGATCGGTACAGACTTTGACGTAGACTTTGAGTCCCTCATTGATAGCATATGATTGCAACTGCTGCTGTGACGTGGCCTGGTTCTGATTCTCTATAATCCAGAACACGGGGATCATCATCGAAACCAGCGAGAGCATGACGAGTGATCCATAACCGGTCTTTTGGACCGCGTTAGTTCGTGAAAAGAGAATAACCAGCAAGCCGACGACGACGATCAGCAGGACAACGATGCCTATAGCAATTTGACCTATATTCATCACAGATTTCCTACTATAAAACTTCGATCTCTTGGATGCCCCACTCCAGATCTGGAATGGAAGCGAGATCAACCCTACTTATAGAATGAAGAGACAGCAACGCCAGTAGGCGGCACGCGCTACTTGCGTACGCGCCTACTACTTATGCGGCGTCTTTATATCTATAAGATTCCCTGCGACAAGAGGCAGAGGAACAGGAGATTAGCCGCCCGCGCTACACTCTTTCGTTGGCTTGGGAAGCAATTGTGTCGTCGCATCAGGATGCTGCACATTGCTATTGATGGTACCCGTATTAATGATAATCTCGCCATCTTTGAAGTTCATATCAAAGCGGTCAAGGCTACGAGGGGCGGGACCATCCAGGAACTCGCCGTTGACATTATAGTGCGAACCATGACAGGGGCATTTAAAGCTCACACAGTCATTACGGAAGGGAACGGTACAACCCAGGTGTACACAGCGCTGATAGAGCGCAACCCAGGTAGACCCATCGCCATCATGCACCACATTCTCCAGCTGGAACTGGTCTTGCAGGTTCTGGCCTGACAGCAGATATTGCGCATCATTGGCGAGATGGACCAGGTACGAGCGAGCGGCCGGAATATAGAACACGCCCTTCTCGTTGAGGACCATCTCCTCAGGCTTGGCAGCCGGGAAATCGGTCTTTTTGCCCACGTTCTGCGCGGAACCGAAGTCGCCGCCCGACGTAGGATACATAAAGTATAGAGCCCCGGCAACCGCAGCAGTGGTAGATATGCCCCACACCGCTAACATGGACCTGCGCAGGAAGCGACGGCGGGAGAGACGCTGGCGAGCGATCTCCGCGGCCTCGGCGCCACCACCATGCAGAATCTCATATTGTTGTGGTGTAATCGGCTGCATATCATCATGACTACCGTTACTACTCATTGATTACCCTCTTGGATTCTTTGTTTACTTTTCCTGCTTGGTATTGAGCTTGGCCAGGTAAGAAATCTCTTCTGATCCGAAAGCCTGAGCGCGGAGCGCTAGTCACGCGAGTGACGTTGGATTTCGGAATAAGATCCTACAGGTCAAAGTAAATGCCGCCCGTCCACGGCCAGGTCCAAACCCAACCTGGACCACGGAAGAAGCTGCCAGCCAGGGTGATGACCGCCCAGAACATCAGGAACATGGTAAAGGTCACAATCGCGACCTTGCGATCAGCGTAAGCACGGCTGGGATTGCGGTCAACATAAGGCAGGACCGCGAGAGCCGTCAATGTCAGGCCAGGAACCAGCACACCAGCCGTGGAGGGCGGGAAGTAGTGCAAGAGTTCCTGCAAGCCCAGGAAGTACCATGGGGCCTTGGCAGGATTCGGCGTCGTATTGGGATCGGCCGGCTCCTGAAGGGGAGCATCGATCACCAGTGACAGCAACGTAATCATGATGGTGAGCATGGTCGCGGCGAAGAACTCGCGAACCAGCAGGTGAGGCCACACGAAGACCGAGTCTTCGAGCGGCTTCTCCACACGGGTGATCGCTTCCTGCTTCACTACAGCCAGAGTACGATAACGTCGCTGCGTCGCCGATGCCTGTGTCTGTACCTTATCTTT
Source organism: Ktedonobacter racemifer DSM 44963 (assembly GCF_000178855.1). GTDB lineage: Bacteria > Chloroflexota > Ktedonobacteria > Ktedonobacterales > Ktedonobacteraceae > Ktedonobacter > Ktedonobacter racemifer. Next base: position 35,031 of record NZ_ADVG01000002.1, read on the forward strand.
AGGTTCAATTGCCATAGAGGTTTCCTCTCCAAAGCACCGTAGAAGTACGGAACAAATGCACTTGACTAGCGAGTGGCACTAAGCGCTTCACTCTCCGCAGTTCGGGCTTCGAGTTCGCGACGCGAAGGAGGAGGAGGACCAGCCTCACCACCATCCTTACGGATGCGCCAGAAGTGAACAGCCATAAGCAGGGCGCCCGCCAGCGGGAGCAGAATGACGTGACCGACATAGAAACGGATCAGCGTTGCCTGAGCGACGGCACCACCACCAACGAGGACCTTGTAGACAGGATCACCCAACAGAGGGGTGTAAGGAGCCAGGTTGGTACCTACCGTGATAGCCCAGATCGCGATCTGGTCCCAGGGTAGCAGGTAACCGGTAAAACTCAAGAACAGGGTAACGAAGAAGAGTAGCACGCCCACAACCCAGTTGAACTCTCTGGGTGGCTTATAGGCGCCATGATAGAAGACGCGAATCATGTGTAGCGTCACGGACACGACCATCAAGTGTGCGGCCCAGCGATGCATGTTACGCACAAGGTGGCCGAAGGAAACGGCGCTACTTAGTTGGTTAATATTCTGATAAGCTTGCGTGGTGTCTGGGACATAATAAAACATCAGAAAGACACCGGTAATCGTCAGCAGCAGGAAGAGGAAAAACGAGATACCACCCATACACCAGGTATATGTGATTTTCATCGCCTGACGGCTGACCTTTACAGGATGGAGGTGCAGAAATACGTTCCCCATCATGACCAGTGACTGGTTCAAGGGCGTATCAGGATAGCCGTGGCGGAAGATAGAACGCCACACCTGACTCTGAACGATTGTCTGCGTCGCCATGTCAAGCAAGCTTTTCTTATTTGAAGTAGAGCTCACTGTGCCTCCTCAAAGGATCAAGACTTTCAATAAAGTTATGTTTGCAAATAATTCTGAACGACCGTGAGGCTGATTATAACACAACCAACCCTGAAGGAGTACTATTTGCTCCCTCGGCCCCCCCTCTTGTCCCACCACCCATAGGAGAAGTGGGATAAGCCACTCAACAAGGCTTTTACTAAGATCTTGTTCCGAAACCCAACGCCACTGACGTGTCTAGCGCTTCGCGCTCAGGGTGTTCGGATAAGAAGTATCTGCAAATCAGATTATAATAAAAATTTCCGCCAAAAGGGAGAGTAGAAACTCATAGCTAGCCTTTCCCTCCCCCAATTCACCAGGAAGCCCCTGGGTAAAAAAAGGTATCGCGGGTCAGCGTACCTGTTCATCTGAGATGGCCCATTTGGGTGAAAGGAGCCTGTGAAGCCCTCGATTCCAGCTGCCTGAAAGGGCATACGGGCGCCTGGGGTTGCTGTTGAGTTGCCTGGGATTGCCGGTTAGTGGATGTACTCCATTCTGACCTAGCTTACCTCCGCATACCGGGAGATACATCAGGTACTTACCTGATTTTTCCCAGGGATTCACCTGATTCTCAGGAATGAGGAGGGAGCATTTCTGGCTTGACAGGCCGTTTGACAGTTCCGACAAAGAACCGATACAATTACAGAGAGGAAGGGTACAAACACACGCGGTACCGAAGAAGAAGATTACAGACAGTTGGAGAGGATTGTTGCCCCATGGCGCACGCTGATACCAGGCCGATCTACCGGGGAATTCTGAAGAGGAATACCTTGCTGAGGCAACTCTTTCGCATTCCCGCCTTATATAAAGTGCTCATCGCCAATAGCTTTATTATCTTCGTAGGAGCAACGGCAGGCACATGGTTGGCGACCCATATCAATACGTATGGACCCAGTGGCCTCCTGATTTTTGTCGTCATTGGCTGGTCTATGAGCGTTATTTTGAACTTTGTGCTGCTCCAGATCGCCTTCAGGCCCTTGATTGAACTAGGGCGGATCATGGGACGGGTCCGCGAGGGTGACCGCACCCAGCGCGCCGATGTGACGGGCTTTGATCCCCTGGCGGACCAACTGGCAGGCACATTTAACATGATGCTGGAAGCAATTGATGACGCCAATCGCCAGCGCGCCTCACAGATCACCAATGCCATGGAGGAAGAGCGCAAACGTATCGCGCGTGAGCTGCACGATGAGACCTCACAGGTGCTCACCTCGCTCTTGATCAGCCTGGCCGTCCTTGAGGAGTCGGTTAAGACGCAGGACGCGCGAGACCGCATCGCGGATACGCGCATGCTGGCCCATCAGACGCTGCGCGCCATCCGCAATCTGAGCATCGACCTGCGCCCAAGCGCACTCGACGACCTGGGCCTGGTGCCCGCGCTACGCTGGTATGTAAAAGAATACCAGCAGAAGTTTCCCATCTCAATCAGCTTTCAGGCGGTGGGCTTTAAAGAGCGGCTCAATAACGACCTGGAGACTGTCCTCTATCGCATTGTGCAAGAGGCCCTGACCAATATCGCCAAACATGCCCAGGCCCAAAACGCGACGGTCATGCTCAAAGAGGACCAGGATGGCATCTACGCTACCATTACCGACGACGGGCGTGGCTTTAATGCGGACCAGTTAAGAGGGAGTCCCGGGGCTGGTCAGGAGCGAGGTTGGGGGCTGGTTGGCATGCGCGAACGGGCGGACCTTTTTGATGGCACGCTCAACATTGAATCGCAGCCAGGGAAAGGCACGACGGTCCAGGTTTATATTCCCCTCCCCCAAAGAGAAGCTAAAAAAGTATAATTATGAAAAAGTGTAAAACTCATTTGTGTATCGGGTTATTCAGCAATTTTTGCACCAGATAGGGCCTATATGAAAATACGTATCTTACTGGCAGATGACCACACAATCTTGCGCGCAGGCTTGAAAATGATGCTCAACGCCCAGCCAGACATGGAGGTCGTGGGCGAGGCACAGGATGGGAAACAGGCAATCCAGGAGACACAGCGCCTACAACCTGATATTGTCCTGATGGATATTACCATGCCCGATCTCAACGGCATCGAAGCCACCAAACAAATTAAAAAGATCGCACCCGACGTCAAAATACTTGTGCTGACCATGCATGAACATGATGAGTATGTTTTTCAAGCGCTACGAGCCGGAGCCTCGGGCTATATGCTCAAAGAGGCAGCGGATACTGAGTTAATCACGGCCTTGCATGTCATCTTGAGTGGGCAATTCTACCTCTCACCCGCCGCGCAATCGGTTATGGTAGGAGATTATCTCCAGCGGTCAAAAACTGGTGAAGAGAAAGATAGCTATAGCAGTCTGACGGAGCGCGAACGCGAGATTCTCAAGTTAGTAGCAGAGGGCTTTACCAATAACCAGATCGCCGAGCGCCTGGTCATCAGTCCCAAAACGGTAGATACGCACCGCACCCATATCATGGATAAACTGAATCTGCATAGCCGCGCGGAGCTGGTCAAATATGCCATGCGCAGAGGGCTGCTGGAGGACTAAGTAGGTGGTATGGTGTGCAGGCAGCCTGCGACTGCCTGCACATCATACCACCCGGGCGAGCGCCGCAGGTGCGAGGAGCCTGCTAACGTAATTCGTTGTCTTCAAAATCAGTTGCTTCGTTATTCTCTTCGGCGAAATACTCATCGCTAAAGAAGCCAACGTCACGACCGACGTAGACGCTTACCAGGAAGTCATCACGCGGCATATCAGCCGAGAGCACAAGATCCTCGTCAATTTGTTCAATGAGCTTGGTGAGTTCGGTCTCCTCTAGCTCTCGCTCCAGGATGAGCGTGCCATGAACAGCCGTTGTTGTAAAGTGGATGTCAACGGTTCCCAGGCGGTTATTGTTTTGCAGGCTATTGCCCTGCATAATGTAGTAGCCCTCGGAATAAGGCGTGCGAAAATGTCGCTCAAAACGAATGTCTTCTAACATTCCTCCCACGCAGCCAGTTGCCTCGCTGCTCTCCTTTCGTCGTGCTTGCGCAATGCTGCTTGGAGCTATTCCCCAGCCCATCGGGCATACGTGGTAAATACTGGACGCTTAGCTACATGCGCACCAAAATCGCTCTCGCGGTATATCGAAAGCAATTATACCATACCAATCTCATTGCAGAAGAGGTCAGGCAGGGAAAGAGTATAGCGAAGGTGAAGAGTAAGGGCATGCCAAACGGTATGCCCTTACTCTTCACCTTCGCTACGAGTTATTAGTATGCCAGTGGTTTGACTATAAGAATTTCCATGTGGAGCGGGCATGAGAGAAGAACGATTGCTCATACTGTGCATAATCCTTCTGCGGCGCCTCCAGGGTGAGCAGGTAGAGATGGTTATTGTGCATAGTGGCGAGTAAAATGCCGGTATAGTTTGCGTTGCGTATCACAAGCGAGCCATGCAGTTGCTTCCACTGCTCCCCGCCGAAGGTCAGCGTCTCACTGGGCGTCATGTTATCCATACTCAGCTTTGTCGCTTGCTGATTCAGATACTTGGCGAGATCACCGGGATCCTGGTCAGAGACCGCGATAGTGATAAAGCCCGTCTGAGCGTCAGCGTGCGCACTATCGGCATTGGCAATCGTGACGCTATGCTGTGCGGAATCAGCCTTCCAGGACCAATCATCTGGAACCTCTATCGAGGCATTGACGCTGGTATCGCTAAAGGTTTGCCAGGTATGCAGTGGCTGGCTAAAGGGATGCCCAAGCGTGAGCCAGACAGCCGAGAGCGCAATGCCCAGAACAAGCACCACAGCAACCACAGCAACGATGAGCTTCCCACGCGAGCTTTTTCTCGCCGCAGGTGCCATAGGAGCCACGGGTTGTACGGGCTGTGACGAGGGAATTGGTGTCCCTGGCATAGAGGAGGCAGGTGCTCCCTGCCAGCTCTGGGCGGGGCGGGGCGTCTCTGGCGTGATTTCACCAGGGAAACGCCCGTTGGGGTCTAACCCGAGGAAGGGTGTCGCACCAACATCTGGGCGCTGCTGAGGATGCGGAGTAGAGGGCAACACCTCAAAGGGCGGATGCGCATCAAGGCCCAGGAAAGGTGTAGCGCCAACAGGTGGCTGAGGCGCCGGGGCGGGGTTCGCACGCTCAGGCCTGGGGAGGGCATCAGCCTGAGGAGGGCGAAGGCTATTCCCACGCTCGGCTAGCGGGAACGCATCGCCGCTGCCCGAGATAGATTGTGTACGCTCATCTGCCAGGTGAGACTCCTTTGGAGTGGAGGGAGCCTGGGCCTGAAGCGGCGTGGTATGCAATTGATCAAAATCCTCGCGCCGCTGGCGCGCTTGCGCCTCTTGCTCTTTACGCACATCACTGACCTGAAGCGCTTGTGTGGGGATAGCGTCTATGTCCTCGTTCTTGTGCGACTGTTCATCCTGCCAGGCGTGTGGAGCAATTGTGGCCTCCTGCGACCAATCCCTGCTGGTTTCAGGCTGCTTGTTTTCATTGGGAGATACGAAGGACTCAATGCTGGATTGAGAAGTAGCGGCAAAGCGCGACAGGTCATCATCCGAAAACGCTGCCGGTGAGGGCTGGCGCGGCTGCTGAGAGCCTTCTTTCGCGGAAGAGTCTTTCACTATTGTATGTGTCACGGGATCCGGCCAGGAGAACTCGCCGACAGGCTGTGGGCGAGGACGGGCAGGAGTGGGAGGTGGAGTTTGCTCCACACGCGCAGCCAGTTTGGCAGGCTCAGGAGAGGGTTTGTCTTGAGAGCGCGCGCCTGGACCTTTCTCTAAGCGTTCCATCCAGGCAGGAGGCACATCCCCCTGCTCAGGCAAGGGCTTCTCCTCACGCTCGCCAGCGGGAGCGCTTTTTTCCGCACTAGCAGGAGCGCCGGTCTTCCCTTTTGAATGAGGACTAAAAGGATGCGAAGGGACAAGAGTGCCACAATTATTACAGAACCGGGCGTTCTCTCCTGGTAACGCCAGGCCACAATTAGCACATTTCAATTCCACAGAAATGTCTCCTACCTCTAGCTTCGGACGAAACGTTTGATAGTATATAAAATAATGTCTTGTGTTTTAACAGTCAAGCATAGAGCTAATGAGCTGGACGCAAGATAGAAACACAACAATGCATAAAATAGATATCTAAGTAAAGCTTCTCGCTACTCCGTGGGATATGGGATGTGATGTGGGGAAAGGCCTGCGGCCTTTCCCCACATCACATCCTCTACACTTGTAACGTATTGCGAACACGTAATGGCGCATTCAGTACTTGTAGGATCCAAGCTAGCTTGGACTGCAAGCCTCAGAGTCCATACCAGCATGGACCCTACAATACCACGTATGTAGTACTAAGGGCAATAAGTATTTTACTTAAGGGTGAGTACGGCTTCGCGCTCTTCGGGTGTGACAAGTACTTGCTGGTTCTTTACCAGTTCAACCAGTTTCTTGCGGCCCTTGGGGCTACCGATCATCAGCACACCTACGAGTTTGTTGTCGCGCAAGAAGAGCTTGCGATAGTTCTCGTTCCCCTTCTCGCCGGGTTCGCGACGTGTGACCGTTTCCAATTCTGGGTTATTGGATTCAGCGATACCAACGACGGCAATATTGACGTCGAAGAGAGGGCTGGTATAGGTTGGCACATCGAGATAGGCCTGGTGTCCACCGCCCATATTGGTGCCAGCGATACGCCCATGGGCCATGGCGTTGTCCCAGGTGCCCATAGTGTGATGGTAGCCAATCGTGGGATCATAGAACTCGGCGACGTCGCCAGCGGCATAGACGCCCTCGACATTGGTCTCCAGAAACTCGTCGACGACGATACCACCACGAACTTTAATGTGTGTGTGTTCCACAAGTTGCGTATTGAGGGTGATGCCCAGTCCGATACCGATCATATCGGCCTGGATCTCGCGCCCCTTTTTGGTCTTGACATAGCTCGGCACACCATTTTTGGGCACGACGCTCTCGATTTCGTCGCCGTGGATGACCTCGACACCAAACTTACGCGCGATATTATCCACGACCTCGCCACCCTCGGCGTCAAGCGCGCTGCGCAGCCAGTAGGGGCCACGCATCAGCCAGGTCGTATCCAGTTTGCGGACCGCGAAGCCATCACACAATTCGTAAGAAATAAAGCTACCACCATACGCCAGGGCCGTCTTTGACTCAAGCATACGCTCAATAATCGTCTTGGTGTCATCAAGCGTTACGAAGTTATAGATATGTTTCGCATCTGAGGCCCCAGGAACGTTGAGCGTGTTGGCCCAGCCGCCGGTCGCAATCAACAGGGCATCATATGGAAGCTGCTGTCCCTTATCGGTCACCACAACGCGCTCTTCGGTATTGATCGACACGGCCAGGGTTTCACGCATCAGCGTAATGTTTCGCTGCTCATGCCAGGCGACGTCACGAATCATGACTTTCTGTTCGACAATAACACCTTGTAAAAAACGTGGAAGCGAGACGCGATTATAGAGAGGATACGCCTCATTGGTCAGCAAATGAATGCTGCAATTGGGATCATTCTTGCGAAGCGTCTCCGCAGCGGTTGTGCCAGCAATCCCGTTCCCGATAATGACATATCTTTTTTCGTGCGTTGCCAAGTAAATCACTCCTTTTAGCGAAATGTCCACCCTGAAGCATGAAGCTTCTGTTTTGTGTGCATCTTAACATAGTCGTTGTGAGAAAACTATCCCTTCTTTACACTCATCGTTGATCATGCATTTTTCCCGTGCAATTTTCTACTGGGCAGCAGTGATCACAATCGCTCTGGGAACGGCACTGTTCAGGGCTGGCTACAGCACAATGAATAAGATGCACATGTGGATAGTTTTCTTTATATAATGTCGCATAGAACTGAGGAAACGCAACAGTACGGGACAGAAATAGGAATGTAAGGTAAGGTAAGATACAGGTTAGCAAGCGACCAATAAGAGGGGAGAAAGCACACAAGTATAGGCCCGAGGCGCTGAAGAGCCGCGAGCGGCGGACGTGGAAAAGCTGCCTTATGCGTCCCCGACAGGAAGCAAGGTAACCACAATATGCTCGGCGAGGTCAACACTGATAAGATGCTCCTCTTGTGAGCCTGGCTTCTCTACAAGCACGCGCAGGGGGCCATTAAAGGGAGCACGCTCTATGATCTGGATCAAAGCTTCTGGGTAGAGGCCCAGTTTGCCAAGGTAGCAGAGCTTCTCAGAATCCTGGTCGCTGACGCGAATGATCCGCGCTGGGGTAGCAACGGGAAATTGTGAGAGCTGCTGACCCTGGCGGCGCATAATAACGCCATCCTTGCTGGGAATAGGGTCACCGTGAGGATCAACAGTAGGATAACCCAGCAGAGCATCAAGCTTCTCTTCAAACTCCTCGGAGATGACATGCTCTAAGCGGTCGGCCTCTTCGTGGACCTTATCCCAGGTATAGCCAAGCTCACGCGCCAGGTAGAGTTCGAGCAGGCGGTGATGGCGAATAATCTCAATGGCTTTACGTTCGCCCAGTTCGGTCAGGCGCACACCATGATAAGGAACATGCTCTACCCAGCCCGCGGTCGCGAAGTCCTTGAACATCATCGTGACGGTGGCATCACTGACGCCTAATTTCTCGCTCACGATAGAAGTTGAGACTTTCTGGCCGCGTTCTTGCAACGAGTAAATTAATTTGAGGCAATCACTGATACGCGGTGCCAGTTCCTGGATAGATTTGTGCACCATACCCTCCGCTTTGTCCGAACGTAATTCTGCATCCTCTATGGATGCATGATATCAAAAAGGCGAGAGGAATGCAAGGGAATTTTGTGTGAGGCGCATAAGCATATAATTGATGCTTATGCGCCTCATATCTATATCAGGGCCTATTCATCAGCTCGCAAGCTCGCCTAGGGGTAGTATGGATGGGCATGTGGGGCCGGCGAATGCCGGCCCCACATGCCCATCCATACTACCCCTGAGCGCCGCAGGCGCGAAAGCTTCCCATTGTACCAATAGCATGTTATGCTTTCGATATGGATGAGAAAACGTTCTACGAGACATTACCGAAGAAACGCATGGGAACGGCGGCCCTCTTCTTTGATCGGGGCGAGAAGATTCTTATTGTGAAGCCGAACTACCGGCCGGACTGGCTCTTTCCAGGTGGAATTGTGGACCCCGATGAGTCACCCCTGAGCGCGTGCAAACGCGAGGTGCTGGAGGAATTGGGCTTGAGTATCCCCATCACGCGTTTATTGTGCGTGGATTACAAGGGGCAAGACGGCCTCAAGACGGAGAGTTTACAGTTCATTTTCTATGGAGGCGTGCTCAGCGAGGAGGAGATCGCCAGCATTCGTCTTCAGGAAGCCGAGTTAATTGAATATCGTTTCGCCACCTACGATGAGGCACGCGAGTTGCTCAGCACACGCCTGACGGCCGCGCTGCCCCTGGCCCTGAAGGCCCTCACCCAGCAGGGAGCCATCTATCACGAGTTCTAAGATGTTGTAGGGTCCATACTTGCATGGACTAGTTCGCACAGATCAAGCACATCCTCTGGCGAAAAGAGTCCATGCAAGCATGGACCCTACAGCGTTTTTTAGTGGGCGGGGCGCAGGGCCGCGACCACCATAGCCACCACACTGATAATACAGCATACGAGGAAGGCAGAGTGCAGGCCGCTCATAAAGATGGCCAGGGCCTGCGGGTACTTGCTCATGCCGCCACCGTAGATGAAGATAGCCATCATCGCATCCTGGGGCACCTTGCTCAGAGCAATGGGGAAGACAATCGCGATACTCAACATCTGCCCTGTGTTATTGAGCATATTAAGGATGCCAGCCGCCGCGCCACGCATCTGAGGGATTACCGAGCTCATAATAGCGTTGGTATTAGGCGAGGTAAAGAAGCCGGAACCACCGCCCATCAGCGCCATAAAGACACACAAGAGCCAGAACGGCGTCGTCGGCTCGACAAAAACCAGGCCCAGCAAGCCCAGCGCCGAGACGCCCAGGCCAATAGGAGCCAGGAGACGCGAGCCAATGCGATCCGATAAGCGACCACTCAAGGGGCCAATAATCATGAACGCCAGGCCAAAGGGCGTAAGCATAAGGCCAGCCGTCAGAGGATCCTGACCATAGGGACCCTGCAAGAAGAAGATCAAGAGAAAAAGCACCGCGCCACGCGCAATACCATTGAACAGGCCGCTCAGGCTGGCCATCGTAAAGAGGCGATGACCGAAGAGGCGAAGCTGTACGATGGGCTCTTTCACCCGTGGCTCAATGACGCCAAAGAGAGCCAGGCAGATAACGCCTCCCACAAACATGGCGGTAATCACAGGCATAGGAAGCATCGGGAAGGCCAGCATGGTCAACGCGAGGAAGACACCGGTCAGGCCAAGCGCGAGCAGGAGAGCCCCCACCCAGTCGATATGCTGGTGGGCCTTCAGCCTGACGGGTTCACGCAGGCGCCAGATGCCCCATAGCATCCCGAAGATACCGATAGGCACGTTGAAGAGGAAGACCCAGCGCCAGGAGAACTGCGCAAGCAGGCCACCGATAATCGGGCCCAGCAAGAAGCCCGCGGCGCCCGCGATCTGGTTCACGCCAAGTCCCAGGCCCACCTGGCCCTTTTTGAAGGCATCTGTCACGATGGCGGTCGAATTCGTAATCATCAATGCACCACCCACGCCCTGGACCACACGACCCGCGATCAGGTCAGCACCGTGGAACTGGGGCTGGGCCAGGCCCGCGATCAGCGAGCCAAGGGTAAACATAAAGAAACCGCTATTGTAGAGGCGTTTGCGCCCCCAGATGTCCGCCAGGCGCCCCACGATAGGAGTAAGCACAGTCATAATTAACAGGTACGAGAGCAGTACCCACATGATAATGAAGAAAGAAACTTTTAGATCTTCAAGGATATTGGGGAGAACAATAAGAAGTGCAGAACCTTGAATAGAAGCGAGCAATGCACCAACCGTGGTCACAGAGAGAGCCGTCCATTGATAGCCACCATGCTGGCTGGCCGACTCATCTACAGCCACCTCTGGCTGAACATTCTCAGGTGATGAAGATTGAGAAGTTTGCATTCGAATCCTTTCTGAAAAGTAGTGCTATTCGCAGCAAAAAGCTTCGACAATCTAAATATATGACATGCGAATTAATTGTGGCAAGTCGAGAGACAAACAAAAACTGCGCAGCGCCTCTCACGCGGCCTTCCCTCAGCGTGGAGTGACACGGCTCAATGATGCTGCGTACTGCTCTAAAAGAATTGAAGGTGAAAAACAAGAAAGGGCCATAATGAGAAGTCAGTACCCTACGGCTAAAGCCGAGGGCTTGGAGTTGTGTCTGAACTCCACCGCAATTCAGCATACCTTTTCAGGCGTGCTGCTTTGGCTTCATCGTCCGACACAGAAGGCGCGTACTGACAAGAGGCCCGTTCCTCTCCAGTCTTGCCGGATAAGAAGCGTTCGCATCGCAATGTTTCTTGCACCAACCAGATCGGCATGGAGCGTGTACTGACAATTCTGACAGACAAAGAGCAATCCTTTGTTGGGTCTATTCTCTTTGCAGGTGTGCCCACATTTGGGGCAGGCCTGCGAGGTGTAGTTGGCATCGACCTTGATCGCCATACTTCGATGTAAGAGCGCTTTATAGGCAATCATGCTATGCAACTCAGCGAAGGACCATTTGGAGAAGGTACGATTGGCTTTTCGCTGTTTTGCATTTTTGCCTTTGCGTCGTTTGGTACGCTCTCGAATGTCTGTCAGATGCTCCAGTCCAATCAAGCTTTGAGGGTGCTGTAGGACAATCCGCTTACTCACGACATGATTGGTATTCTGCTTCAACCGTCTCTCTCGTCCACTGATGGCAACGAGCCTTCTTGTCGCTGAACGAGTGCCTTTCTTTTGCAGACGTTTTCTCAGTCGTGCGTAGTGGTTTGCCTTGGGGACAATCTGTTTGCCTGAATGGAAGGTGCAATCCCCTTGCATCGTCGCCGTGACGGCAAGGTATCGCATCCCCACATCCACTCCGGCGACCTGCTTGTGCGTTTCAGGTGTAGGATCAGCCGTCTCAATTTCAAGAGAGACAAGGAGGTAAAATTGTTTCTTGGGCTTGTCATACCAGAGTTTCGATGCACCAATCTCCGCTCCACGCTGGATCAATGCCACATGCTTATTGTAGCCAGTATAGGGCACGATAACACGTCCCTCAAGGGTCAGGATGCTCACGTGCTGCTCTTTCTTGAACGTGTAGTCTTTCTTGTACTGATAGGTCAACGTGGGGGAGATGAACTTGGGAGCCTTATCAAGCCCTTTGTAGCGTTTCTTGGTCTTCCCTTCCTTACGATGAACAGCATTGTTCTTGACCTTTGTCCAGAGGGTTTTATACGAGGCACCAACTTGGCGAGGAACAGAACAGGCCATTTGCGAAGGCAGATGAAAACGGAGGCGGATCTCTTCGTAGGTGGCATCTTGCAAACGAACAGCATTGCTCATCTTGCCATGCGCAAAGGCGTACTGGCTCACATAGTTGAGAGAATCCCGATACGCCAGTTGCGTTGTACGTAATGCCTTGAATTGCTCGGGCGTTGTATTTAATTTGAGTTTCGCTGTTAATACCGTTTACATACGCTAAATTATACCATAGTTTTCATCTGACTGTCAACAATACATGAGCAGATGAAAGCATGTCTACGGCGTATTCCACCCAAGCCACCTCCAAAGGAACGCCGCATTCCTCCCCATGCCTGAAAGGGCAGGGGCATCCTGCGGCGTTTTGGGTGAAGAAACATGAGCGGACCACGCTACATTTCCAGGTCGATCAAGTGCTGGAGGGCGGGAAGAGCGGCCAGAAGCTGCGCGCGTTCAGTAGTGCTTAATTGCTGGAGGCGCGTTTGCAGTGACGCCAGGTAAATCTGATCGTAGACGGCCACGACCTGCTCCCCGCGGGTCGTGGGTTGGACCCAGACGGTACGCCAATCTTCTGAGCCGCGAAAGCGTTCAACATAGCCCTGTGCCAGCAGGCGCTTGACCATCGCCGTCGCGGTTGAGGGGGCCACGACCGCCTGCTCGGCTAACTCCTGCATAGTACAGCGCTTGCGCCCCACGAGGATACGCAGGAGCGAGAGCTGACCAGGAGTGGCCTGCACCTCTGAGAAGTCCTGCCAGCGCGCGTCCTGCTGCGAGTCGCGTGCCGCCAGAACGTCGGCATAGATGCGCCGTTGCATACGCGGCATAATCTCTAATAGCTCCATGGCGAGAGCCGCGTCATCACGTCGTGAATCGTTTGTCATAATCTATCCATTTTTCAGTAATCTCAATAGTACCATATCACAAATTACGCACCAGGCATACCTTTCGCGCCTGCGGCGCTCAATGAGTAAAGTGTGGTGGTATTGGACACGGGCTCTGCCCGTGTCCAATACCACCACACTTTACTCATTGAGGGTGTGTTGCATGGCTGGCGGATGCTGGCCATGCAACACTTTATGAGCGCCGCAGGCGCGAGAAGGTGGAACTGTTAGCCAGAGGTAGGGGTGTAGACGATGTAGCCCGCGAAGTGATAGAGCTTAAAGGGCTTCTTCCGGAAGCGCAGTTGCTGGTGGAAGGTCTCGGCCTGGGAAGAGTTCTCCGGGAAAACATAGGCGGCCCTGGTATCGGAAGAGACAATGACATAGTAGAGGGGATAACGATTCTGGCCCACTAAGAGGCGATCACGCATCACGCCACAGATAATATGCTCCAGAGACTTAAATATCAAGCGATTGCAGGTCCAGTAATCCGAGTAGATGTGCGTGACATGGATACGCTCAAGGTCCTTCATCAACTCGGCCTCCTGGCGATTGAAGGTCTGCACCTGGGGCACGCCTTTATACTGGTAGACATCCTGGATCGCGTAGGCATCAGCGCGCTGCTCGACAGATGGAGCAGGCGGGTATCCCTGCACAACGCTCCTGGTTCCCAGGCAAAGCACGGTCGCGAGCAGGAGAAGCAGGCTCAAACGGGCTAATGCGCTGACACTCAGGGAGAACCGGAGAAAGGACAGCCTCGTTTGCACGCGAGCGGCGGGTACCGAGAGTGCGGAAAGCGCCGGATGTGGAAGGGAGAAGAGCCAGCCCGCTCGCTCCAGACCACACCAGAGCGGCCAGAGCAACGCCGGAGTTGTCATCCAGAGGGCGGAGAGATAGCGCATATCCGCGACGGCGAAGAGCGCGGAATTAGGACTCAATAAGAAAGGAAGCACCGTCAAAAGGGCATTAAGCAAGAGCGCGAAATGGCCCGCATGGCGAATCAACTCCTCACGCCGCCACGTGCCACCTGCCAGGCGTCCACGCACAAGGCGATAGATAGCCCAGATGCCCATCCCCAGGCTAACCAGCCAGAGGAAACAAAGCACGGCCGACCACCCGCTTTGCGTCAGGGTGCAGCGGAGACCATGCAGATTCTCTGTGCGCAAGAGATGGGTATCGGCAAGAGAGCAGAGCGGGAAAGAACCCGTGGCTCCTGGCAAGGTCGTCAAGAATGTGCCCTTGATTTGCAGGGGGAAGAGCACACCTTTAGGCGGGAGATCAACGCCATTGGCGCTCTGAACATAAAACAGATAGGAGAGCGTATCCTGACCGGGGTTGGCATGGTAGTTATAGAAAATATAGGGAAGCAAGCCAAAGCCAAGGCCCACTACCAGCGCCACCGCACCTCCCCAGATAAGCTCGCGCAGGCAGAAAATAAGCAGCAGCAGGCCCGCGGTCCCCAGCAGAGGCAGGATGAGGGCATGGCTCCAAAAGCCGACGCCCGCCAGGATGCCCCAGAGAGCATAGATCAGGAGGCGCCAGCCATGCAACATGCGTGAGCGGTCATACGTCCGGGCCAGCCAGAGCGAGAGGAAGAGCAGACCAGTCGCGCAGACCAGCATCTCGGGTATCCCGCCTACAGCCACCAGTTGCCGCGTCAGCACCGAGGCAGAACCCAGGCTCAAGAGAAGGAGCACAAAAATAGCCAAATTTCTGGTGTAAATTGTGCTGACGAGCAGGTACATGCCCAGCAGAAAGAGGGCAAATAAAAAGATCAGGCCCAGGCGGAGCGCAAAAAGCGTGGGGCCAAAGAGGGAGAAGAAGGCCGCGCCCAGGTAGGCTTCTAGAGACCCCATATAGCTTTGGCCATAGAAAAAGACCGGAAAATCCTGTCCACGCCAGATGTGGAGCGCCATGATGCCCATCGTGCCTTCATCGCTATCCATCAGTGGCCAGCCCTGTGCGACCAGGTAGACACGCAAATAGACGGCCCAGCCAATGATCAGCAAGGCTAGCAGGGCGTGTTTCCTCTGCCACGCATATTTAATAGACGTAGCGAATAAACGCTTGCTCCAATGCTGCATACGTACTTTGTAACCTTATCATAAGAAAATTTGGTGCTGCATGCATAATACATACTTTCCCACCAATCAGGCAAGCAGCAGTAGTGCAGCGTCGGTCAACTCATCCAATCTAGTAATACAAGCGAATAGCTGGAAGGAATAGCTACAGAATAGCCATTTCAGCGTGGGTAGGAATTTCTTTAAGAGGTGTTCTCAGCGTCTGCGACATTTCGCATGGAGTATGGGGAATGTGGTGTGAAATGCCTCTGACATTCCCCATACTACAATTTATCAGGCGCTGGGGAGGCGCTCGATGTGGCCCTCGGTCACCTCGCCGCGTGGATCGATGCGAAACACGCGTGCATAGGGAGGCTCGGGCTGGTATTGCAGCGAAAAGATAATGTAGAGATAGCCGCTACGTTTAGCCCACTCGCGGTCGCGAGCAGAGGGATAGGCCTCGCTGATAGGATGCGAGTGATAGTAGATCATCTCGCCATCATAGGCGTCAATATCGTTAAAGATGCGGACAATATCGCGCTCGCTGATGATCGAGAAGTCGTCGGGATGCTCAGCGACATTCTGGGCTGGGTAGTTCTTGACGACCGTCCCGTCGACGCTGCCAAGGGCGCCACAGGCCTCGTTGGGGTAGCCAGCGAGGACATGGGCCGCCATTTCCTGGTAAATGGTCTCCGGCACACGTATGACAAAGCCGGTTGAGGAAGAATGTGTCTCTGCTACCATAGAACCTTCGACTCCAATCCCTCTTCGATGGAATCCAGGCTGCGTGTCCACAGGTCTTCGCTGAGATATTTCCAGCCGCCATCCGCGAGCAGCGTCACGACCTTGCCCTGCTCCATCTGCTCCGCGACGCGTATGGCCGCGTGGAGAGAAGCGCCACACGAGGGGCCGGCAAAGATTCCCTCCTGATCTTTCAACTGACGCGTCCGCCGGATCGAATCGATGCTGGAGACGAGGATCTTACCATCGAGTAGGCTCTGATCAAGCACAGGAGGCACAAAGCCGTCCGCCAGGCTGCGCAGGCCCTGCACACCTTCGCCCTGCATGGGTTCGGCGGCAATGACTTTGATGGCAGAATTATACTCCTTCAAGCGACGCGCGGTCCCAGTGAGGGTACCACCTGTCCCCAGGCCCGCCACGAAGGCTGCGATATCGGGCAGATCCTGAATGATCTCGACCGCTGTACCATAGTAGTGCGCACGGGGATTGCCCTCATTGCCATACTGGTAGAGCATGACATAGCGCTCATCCTGGCTGGCAAGCTCTTTGGCGAGTTTGACCGCTCCGTTACTACCAAGTTTTCCATCGGAGAAGATAATCTTTGCGCCATAGAGTTCGAGCAATTGAGCACGCTCCCTGGTAACGTTATCGGGCAGCACGGCGACAAACTGGTAGCCTTTGAGGCGCGCAATCATCGCCAGGGCAATACCGGTATTGCCGCTTGTCGGCTCCAGCAGGGTAGCCCCTGGCTGGAGGCGGCCAGCGGCCTCAGCCTCCTCGATCATCCGTTTGGCGATGCGATCTTTGACACTCCCCGAAGGATTGGCTCCCTCAAGCTTGGCATAGATCTCCACACCTGGATGCGGGCTAAAGCTTTTTAGTTCCACCAGGGGAGTATTGCCAATTGTCTCTAGTAAACTGCTATAGCGCATATCGTTCACCTGGCTCCTTATTTAGTCACCGGCCCCCGGCCATGGCGGGCAAGAGGATCACGGTATCGCTCGCGCCGACGACGGTCTCAAGGCCCTGGAGATAGCGGACGTCCTGGTCGTTAACATAGATATTGATAAAACGGCTCAGCTCACCACTGGGCTGGATCTGATCTTTAAGCGCGGGATAGTGCTGATAGAGGTCATTGAGTACCTCGGTCAGGGTGCTACCCTGTGCGCTTACCTGTTTGGAGCCGCCAGCGCTAGGGCGAAGAACTGGTGCAAGTCGAACGGTTGCCATATGTTTATTACTCCTTGTGAGTTATATAGTTGGTATGGTTATGTGATGGGGCAAGGTCGCAGACCTTGCCCCATCACATAACTATTTTTATTTAAAGGGCGCAGACGTCGGCATAAGTGGGCAAGTTCTCGGGATTCCCGTTTTCGCCACAGGCCGCGCAATGTGGATCGCGGAAGAGCTTCAGCTCGTTAAACTCACCAGCCAGGGCATCGTAGGTCATGAGGCGTCCAACCAGGGGATCGCCAATGCCCAACAGGAGTTTAATGGCCTCGGTCGCCTGCAAGAGACCAACGATACCAGGGAGCACGCCAAGCACACCGGCCTCAGCGCAGCTAGGCGCCAGGGCAGGAGGTGGGGGCTCGGGATAGAGACAACGATAGCATGGGCCATCATAGGGTTTAAAGACAGTCAACTGCCCCTCAAAACGGAAGACACTGCCATGGATGACCGGCTTATTCGCCAGCAGAGCCGCGTCGTTGAGGAGATAACGCGTGGGGAAGTTATCGGTGCCATCGATGATTACATCATAGTCAGCGATAATGCGCCGTACGTTTTCTTCATCGAGGCGCTCGATATAGGTCACCACGTTGACATCGGGATTGAGCTTCTGGAGCGTCTCTTTCGCCGACTCAGCCTTGTACTGACCAACACGATCCGTGTTATGCAGAATCTGGCGTTGCAGGTTGCTCTCATCAACGACATCGGCATCAATAATGCCCAGCGTGCCGACGCCAGCCGCGGCGAGATAGTACGCCGAGGGGGAGCCGAGGCCACCCGCGCCGATGAGCAGCACCTTGGAATCAAGGAGTTTGAACTGACCCTGCTCACCCACCTCAGGCACCAACAGGTGGCGGCTATAGCGGCGAGCCTGGGCATCGCTCATCAAACGAGGCATCTCAAATTCGAAGCCGCTGCCCTTCCATTGGCCGAAGCCACCGGACATCGAGATGACATTGCGATACCCCATCTGCTGAAGCGTCTTGCCAGCCATTAATGAGCGTACACCACCAGCACAGTAGAGCACGACGGTCTGGTCCTTATCGGGAATTGCTTCTTCAATTTGAAGCTCTAGAAAGCCACGTGGTACGTGGATGGCCCCTGGGATATGGCCTTCGTTCCATTCATGTTTCTCGCGCACATCTACCAGGGCCACGTCCGGGGCTTGCTCCCCGTTCTCACGCTGCTCCGCAAGGCTCTGGCGTACCTGAGAGGCCGACCACTCCGGCACTTCCTGCCTTGCCTGGCGCATGATTTCACGAGATGCCTCGCCCATGTTCACACTCCTTATTGTTGATTAAGTTAATCAAGTTAGTTTTATGATTTCTTACAACAGCTTACAATTGCTCGCACGACTTGTCAAGGAAAATTACAGGTTAGAAACGCAGGTTGCAATGGCGATTTCTTGAGGTACATTCGCTTTAATCATCAGAACAGCAAAAGAGGGGGATTTATTCCGGGGAGAGTGCGTGCGCTACTGGCGTACGCGCCTACTTGTTCGGCAGTAGGCGCGTACGCCAGTAGCGCACCCTGTTTATATGGAGAGAAGGTGGTCGGCGCGTAGTTGCGCAAGTGCCTTGCTGGCCAGGGAAGAAACGGCAAGCGTATTCGCGACGCCGCTGAATGCCTCGACCACGGGTTTGAGATAGGGAGTGAGCTTGCTATCGCGCAGGTAGAGCTGGTGGAGAATATAGCAAGAGGTCTCGGCTTGCAGTTGGTTGGGGACACTGCTCTCCAACTGGCGCAAGACTGGCTCGAGGCTGGCTTTGCCATAGAGTACCAGGCTCTTCGCGGCCATCCAGCAGACGCCGGTATCGGGATCACGCAAGCCCGCGATCAGGTAAGGGATGGCGCGAAAGTCCTGCATTTCGCCAAAGGCGCGCATACAATGCCAGCGGATCCAGGGAGAGGCGCTGTGCATCTCATGCGCCACGGCAGGGATGGCGGGAGGACCGATCTGAACCAGGGAGGCAAATACCTGGTTGACCATCTGTTCATCGGCGCCTTTAAGCGTTTCCAGTAAAGTTGGCACCACGGAGGGATCGCGCAACTTGCCCAACGCGCGAGCGGCCTGCATACGCACCTGATGCGAAGGATCGTGCAGCGCCTGGAGCAAGAGCGGCTCCGCCACGCGGTCACCCATCTCGCCCAGGATGGTAATCGCGGTGCCGCGAACTTCCTGGCGGCGATCACGAAAGCCCGCGAAGAGGACACGTTCGGCGCGTTCTCGCGTCATCGCGCCTCCGGCCTGAAGCAAGTTGCTCAAACGAATGCGTGCATAGGACGAGCGTAGCTTGGGTGGAACCACAAATGGCTTCCCGGCCCAGGTTCCCAGGGCAATAAACTCAAGTAAGTGATGGGCCAGGCGATCATCTTCAAGGGAGGCCACCGCCTCCATCGCACGTGGATCGTCGTCAATAATCCAGAGCATCAAGCGCCAGGCAGCCCCACGCCTTCCTTCTGCGGCATTAATCGCCAATTGCGCTGGAGGAATATCACCCAGAGGAGGGGTTACTTCGGCGTGCGTTGTAGTGGTCGTCTGGGTTACATTGGGCTTCTTTGTCGTAAAGGGATCATCAAATTGAGGCATCGTCTTCTTATCTCCTTGCGCCTGCGGCGCTCGCCTGGGTAGGTGGTGGTGTGGAGTGTGCTGGCAGCCTACGGCTGCCAGCACACTCCACACCACCACCTACCTGAAAGAAGTTGCATATCGCATTACCTACTTTCAAGGTACACCACCCAAAAAAAGCAGGCCCTTCCATGTGGAAGAGCCTGCGAAACGCAGAGATTACTGGATGGGATGCGCCAGTTATGCCTGGTTTGCCTCGTACAGGGCATTAAAGACGCGTTCGGGAGTCGCGGGAATCGTCGTCACACGCACGCCAAGCGCATCGTGCAAGGCATTGGCGACTGCGGCGGCCACCGGCACCACTGGCGGCTCCCCGACGCCCTTCGCGCCGAAGGGACCAAGGGCAGAGGGAATCTCTACCAGAATCGGGGTAATCCGTGGCACATCGAAGCTATGCGGCAGAGCGTAGTCCATCAGCGTAGGAGTCAGGAGTTGGCCGTTCTCGTCGTACTCATAGCCTTCGAATAAGGCCCAGCCCAGACCCTGAGTGACGCCACCACTGATCTGCCCCTCGACCTCAGCCGGGTTGATCGCGCGACCGACATCCTGTACAGCTACGTAGTCCAGCACCTTGACATCGCCGGTATCGGGATCGACAGCCAGCTTCACCAGGTGCGCGGCAAACATGGGAGAGGAGGTCGTAATGCCCGCGCGACCACGGCCATAGACCGGCTCAAAGCGCCGTGTGGACATCTTCGCCACCTCTTTGAGGTCGACGCTCTTGTTAGGCACGCCACGCACAGCCACCTTGCCCTCGACAATCTCCAGGTCCGCCTCGGCGGCCTCCAGCATGTTGCTAGCAATGTTGAGAATCTGCTGACGTGCATCGCGAACGGCTGAGAGCACAGCAGGCCCCATCGCATAGGTCGTCTTACTCCCGCCTGTGCCACCACTATAGGGCATGGTATCGGTGCTATCATGCACTACATTCACCTGGTCCGGTGAAACGCCCAGGCCCTCGGCGGCAATTAAGGCCATCGAGGTATCGGAACCGGTCAGATCGACGGTGCCAAGCACCACCGAGAGCGTCCCGTCCGACTCCAGGCGACAAGCAGCAGCAGATGGCTCGGTACCGCCCGGCCAGCCACCGACTGAGATACCAATACCGACCTTCCAGCCCTTCAGCTCGGTGGGAAGCTTCTGCTTCTCCTCGGCGCGGTTGACCCACAGAGGGTGCTTCTCCAGCTCATCAATACACTCCAACAGACCAATGCGCGGCCAGTTGCGACGATCAATGGTGGGATCACCCTCCTTGAAGGCGTTGTGCTTGCGGAACGCCAGCAGATCCATCTCCAGCGCCTCACAGAGCTTGTTGACCGTTGTCTCCATGGCGAAAGTAGCCTGGGGCGCATTGGGAGCGCGATAGGCGCCCACGCTGACCTTATTGGTCAGGACCTCGTAACAGTGGAGATCGACATTGGGGCAGCGATAGGTGCTTGCCAGCAGATAGCCGCCCAGGCCTGCCGCGGCACCAGGATAGGCACCAGAATCGAAGATGGCTTTACCCTGGAGGGCCACCAGCGTACCATCTTTCTTCGCGCCAAGCTTGAGGGTAATAACAGCCTGGGGGGCGGGATTGCCCGCTAGCAGATCTTCCTGGCGAGTAAAGGATAAACGCACGGGCTTGCGCACCTTATAGGCCGCCGCCGCCGCCAGGGGCTCGATCAAACCAAATTTGCCACCGAAGGCACCCCCAATAGGCACCGACTCAACGCGAATCTGGCGCTCCGGCAAATTCAGCGCCTCGGAGATGTCCGAGCGCACACCAAGCATACCCTGAGCGCTGGGCCAGACAACGAGTTGATGGCCAGAGGGGCTAGGCGAGACGAGGATGGACTGCGACTCCATATAAGACTGGTGGACCGGGCGCGTGCTCACCGTATGCTCGATCACGACCTCGGCCTCGCGCCAGCCAGCCTCGATATCGCCCAGCTTCATATGCGTCTTGCCGCTCACATTGGCGGAGAGCTCTTCCTGCTCCTCTTCTTCGGTATCACCCGAGCCGACGGCTGCGTGCGCACCGCCACCAGCGATCTCACCACCTTCTTTAGAAGCATGCAAGCGTGTCAGAGGTGAGTTGGGACGCATGGCCTCGACCGGGTCCAGCACGACGGGCAGGGGATCATAATCAACATCCACGAGGGCGACACCATCTTCAGCTGCGGCCTCGGTCTCGGCCACGACAATCGCCACAGGGTGGCCTGCCCAGCAGGCTTCACCACGGGCCAGGGGGGCCTGTGAGCGCGAAGTGGCATCGGGATTGGCCATCTCAAGCGTCTCGCTGGTATAGACAGCAACCACACCTGGCACGTTAAGGGCCTCGCTGACATCAATGTTGTTGATGGTGGCATGGGCATAGGGGCTGAGCACGAGGCGCGCATGCAGCAAGCCTGGAGCAGATATATCACCGGCGAAGCGAGTCCGGCCCATCAGCTTTTCCGGGGCGTCCTGCCTGCGTGTACGCTTGCCAACAAAATTCGTTTCTTGTGCAGTCTGATCTACAGTTTGTGTCATGCAGAGCTTATCTCCCACAATCTCTAGCGAAAAGGAACAACAAGAGGAAAGTCGCCTGCACAGTGCTGGCAGGTTGACTGAAAAAAGATAGCCGTGCCTTGAGCACGGATAATATGAGGTAGCCGATTATCTCTATAAGTGTATCACAATTCTTCCAGTGCTGCCTCACCCAGTAGCCGCTACTAGCGTACGCGACTACTGGGTGAGGCAGCACTAGTCTTAAAAAGTGCCGCGCAGGGCCTGGTCGAGGTCCCAGAGGATATCCTCGACGTTCTCGATGCCGATGGAGAGACGGATCAGGTCTGGGGTCACGCCGCCCGCGAGCTGGTTCTCCTCAGAGAGCTGCTGGTGTGTCGTGCTGGCGGGATGAATGACCAGGCTGCGCGCATCGCCAACGTTCGCCAGGTGCGAGAGGAGCTTTACGCTATTGATCAGCTTTTTTCCCGCCTCGTAGCCACCCTTGACGCCAAAGGTGAAGACAGCACCCGCGCCACGCGGCAGATACTTCTGCGCCAGTTCATACGAGGGATCATCTTTCAAGCCGGGATAGCGCACCCAACTCACAGCGGGATGCTCATGCAAGAACTCGGCCACGCGCTGGGCATTGGCACAATGGCGCTCCATGCGCAGCGAGAGCGTTTCGAGGCCCTGGAGCAGCAGGAAGGAGTTAAAGGGGCTAAGCGCGGCCCCCGTATCACGAACCGTCTCCACGCGGAGCTTCATACAAAAGCAAAAATCTCCAAAAGTTTCGTAGAAGCGCACGCCGTGGTAACCAGGCGAGGGATCAACGATATGCGCGAACTTCCCGTTGTCCCAGGGGAACTTCCCCGACTCGACCACTACGCCCGCGATGGAGGTGCCATGCCCGCCAATAAACTTGGTCGCCGAATGCACGACGATATCCGCGCCATGTTCGAAGGGACGGCAGAGGTAAGGCGTCCCAAAGGTATTGTCCACGACCAGGGGAATACCGGCCTCGTGCGCGATAGCGGCCACAGCCTGAATATCGAGCACATCTCCACGAGGGTTGCCAATGGTCTCGCCGTACAAGGCACGCGTTCTGGGCGTAATGGCCCGACGGAAGTTTTCAGGATCATTACTATCGACAAAGATGGTATTGATGCCCCAGGCGCGTAGCGTGATGTCAAACTGCGTATGCGTGCCACCATAAAGGTAGCTGGAGGCCACAATTTCATCGCCGGGACGCAGCAGCGTCATCATCGTCGCCATCTGGGCCGCCATACCCGAGGCGGTCGCCACGGCGCCAGTGCCGCCTTCCAGGGATGCGATACGCTCCTCGAAGACAGCGGTCGTCGGATTCATGATACGGGTATAGATATTGCCGAAGCGTTGCAGAGCAAAGAGGTGCGCGGCATGGTCGGTATCGTCAAAGACATAGGACGTCGTCTGGTAAATGGGAACCGCGCGCGCGCCAGTCGTAGGATCGGGTCGCTGGCCCGCGTGCACGGAGAGGGTATCGAAACCAAAGACGTGATCGCCATCAATCTCAGGCATGAGAGAAACCTCCAATAAGATAGAGAGAAGCCAATAGGTAGTTGTATTATAGCCGCTCTCTACATCCTACGCCCATCTCAACAGTATGCGCAAATATTATCAGGAAGAACAAATCCTGGTTTTAAGCTTGCTACATATTCTCGTCTAAATTACTAGAACGGCTAGAACGGCAAATTTGTCTAAAGGAGATTATATGTTAGTAGCTTTCCCTCTTTTCGCATCAATCGTTGCGCTCATCTATATCGTTTTCGGGCTTTTGCTCCTCGTCCTGGCGATTCTGGCCTTGCTCAAATATTTACGCAGTTAGTCGCTTCTCGTGCCTGCGGCGCTCGCTTAAGTAGGTGATGAGGCGTGGCTGTCAAGGCACGCCTCATCACCTAAAAGGCCAGCTTATAATCGCTCGCCAAAGGATGGCTTGTGGTCACGCGCCATGCGGGCTACAATAAGGAGGCGAGATCATACAAACTAGCAAGCAGAGAGAGGAGAGGCAGTAGCATGAGCATGGCGCAATCCAGGGAAGACTCCGTTCCCATACCCGATATGTATGAGCGTCTACGCATTTTGCAGCAGTATAAGCATATTGCCATCGTGGGCGTTTCCGCAGACCCCTATCGCCCAAGCCATTTTGTGGCGATCTATATGCAGGCGGAGGGGTACGATATTATCCCCATCAATCCACGCTACGCGGGGAAGACCCTGCTTGGCAAGCGCGTGTATGCCTCGTTGAAGGAGGCCAGGGAAGCCGGGGAGACGATCGAGATTGTAGATGTCTTCCGTAAGCCTGCCGATACGCCACCTATCGCACGCGAGGCGATTGAGATTGGGGCCAGGGTGCTATGGCTCCAACTTGGAGTGCGCAATGATGAGGCAGGCGAGATCGCGCGAGCCGCGGGATTGACCTTTGTCCAGGACCGCTGTGTGAAGATCGAGCACGCACGCTTCTTTGGCGGGCTGCATACAGTGGGATTAAACACGGGAGTCATTCTCTCACGCAAGCTGGAGGAACCAAAACAGGGCTAGAGATCTCAGCCAGAGAGAGTCAGCAGGGATGCATGTCATGTCACTACCTTAAACCACAGAAGGGAGACTTACATGCAACCAGGATATAACAGCATCAGCTCAGTGGATGAGAAGATGATGGCAAGGACGCTGGCATATGCGAACGCCGCCCTGGATAAAGGGAGTGTAGGTATCGCGGCCCTACTCAGTCGCAGAGACGAGATCCTGGACCTGGAACATAACCAGTTTCAAGAGACCAGGGATGCGATCGACCACGCGGAGATGGTTGTCCTGCGCCGCATGGCACGCTACCTCTCACAGCTCAGCGAGGAGGAGAAACGCGAATTGACGCTATATAGCTCGCTAGAGCCGTGCCTGATGTGCATGGCGGCTATCTCATTCGCGGGCCTCAAGCGCGTCGTCTTCTCGGCCTATAACGCCGATGGCACCGACGAGGTGACGGTAGCGCGTGGCTTGACTTCCGAGCAGGTCAACCAGGCGCTCACGCGAGGACCGCTAACCTTGCTTGGCGGCGTCCAGCGCGAGGAAGGCAGAGAGATCCTGGCGCGGATGGGAAAACTGCGTGCCAGCGTCCCAGCCGACTAGCCAGTAGCAACGATCGGAGCAAAGGATATGGGCGCGGAACGCTTCTCTGCCGCAGACATGGCGCGTGAGCGGCTGGCGCGCCAGGACCAGTTCGAGATCATGCTGCGCCGCCAGGGATGGCACCTCATTCGACACAAGCCAGTGTACACCGATCCACGCGTCATTCGCCTCTACCTCAATCAGGAACTCGAACCCGACGAGCGAGCCAGGCGCTTCTACGAGTCGTTTGGCGATAACACCTTTCGCAAACTGTTGCGCCATATCTTCTTCCACAAAAGTAGTTCCTATGCCGATCTCAAACGCATGTGCGCGGGAGAACAGAAGCTCGAACAAAACCTGGCATGCTTGCAGGAGGATCACCTGGTCACGCATGATGGGATGCTCTATCACAAAAGTCTGGCCTACAAGCACATTGATAATCTGGGGCCAACACTCGAATGGTATATCTCTGAATGGTTTCGCGATTGGCTCCAGGTACCGGCGCGGCATGGCGTCGCACTTAAAGGGGTAGCGGACGGAGGCGACCTGGATGTTGTGGCCTTTGTGGATGGCATTCGTGTAATGGTGGAGTCTAAATCGGGTAGCCCCAACCAGATTACAGAGAACGAACTACGGCTGTTTCTACGGCGCGCCGCTGACTTTAATCCAGAGATCGCGGTGCTCTTGATCGACACTGAGAGCAATATCGACCGCCAGGTAGAGATACTCAACAAACTACGGGCAGGTGGTGACCCACTGACACCCCAGAACAATCACCACAGCCTCTTCTGGGGTGCGCGCCACATTTATGTCATCAATGCCTATCCTGGCCTTGGGGACGCGCTCTCGGCGGTGCTACGGCTCTATTATTCGCGCATCCGCCACATGTCCTTTTTTCAATGATGCATGAGAGAAGCCAGGGGTACCTGGAAACGGTACATGCCCTGGCTTCTCCCGTCATTTGCAGGATGAAGGAATACTACAATGATGCATCCGGGTCAGACGAAGAGTCAGTCTTCCCCTGAGCCTGCTGTTCCTGTATCTGTTGAAGCGTCTCGCGATACGCACTAAGCAAATCCAGTAACCCTAAGGCCTCCTGCGCGCTGATATCAAAGGCGATCCCAGAGACGTGTCTGAGGGTAACTCCCTGTTCCTGAACCTGAGCACGATACCGTCCAATAATCGCTTCCATAAATCCTCCCATACTTCACATAGAGCGAGCGGAGCATCTGTACCAGAAAGGGCCGCTCTTAACATCCAATTACAACAAACTCCCCACTCTATAAGACGAATAAAGTGGCGGATTTTAGATATTTGATTTGATTAAAATGCATTTTAATCTTTTTGACTTATAAGTTTGCTTTAGATGCACAAGAAAAAGCTTGTGCTTTAATTCACAAGCTTAGTTCAGGGCATTGCTAGCAAAAACAATTGGCTAGATTGGCTATAGGATCGGCCAATCGTGACCAGCTGACTCATAGATGGCCTCAATGGTGGCCATATTCTCCAGGGTCTCGCTCAGGCTGCGTACTGGCTCCTGACCGTTGCGAATGCAGTCGGCGAAGTGCTCGACCTCGATCTGGTATTGATCCACCACGGGGAATTTGCGCTCGCTCATCTGCCCATTCTTCATGGCGAAAACGATGCCTTCCATATTGCGTGGCGTGAAGGGAACGGGAATAGTGATCGAACCTTCGTCACCAATGATCTCCACCGACTGGCGCATGGGTAGCTCAAAGCTGGAGTCAATCAGGCCGTAGCGTCCCTCACCAAAGTCGAAAATGGCGTTCATCGCCATATCTACACCACCAAATTTTTCGACATGGACGCGCGCCGCAACGGAGACGGGAGGCTGACCATAGACAGCACGACAGAGATTGACGGTATAGCAACCTACATCCATGAGCGAGCCACCAGCCAGTTCAGGTTGAATACGAATGTTCTCCACGCGCCCACGAATATCGAAGGCAAAGGAGGCCCGCACCAGGCGTACCTGGCCAATCTCACCGGCCTGCACACGCTCCAGCGTCCACTCGATCTGTGGATGGAAGCGATACATAAAGGCCTCCATGAGCAGGCGATCATTGGCCTGAGCGGCCTCAACCATCTCGCGCGCCTCTTCCTCCGTCACGGCCAGGGGCTTCTCACACAGCACATGCTTCCCCGCCTCCAGCGCCTTGATGGTCCATTCAGCATGCAGGCTATTGGGCAGAGGGATATAGACCGCCTCGATCTCTTCATCATCGAGAATATCCTGGTAGCTACCATAGATGCGGGTCGTGGGCGAGAAGGCGTAGAGGTCCGCCGCGCGCCGAGGATCACGGCTCCCCACGGCGGCCAGGATGCCATTGCGCGAGGCCTGAATGGCGGGCGAAACGGCTTTCGCGCCGATGTTGGCGGCACTGATCACCCCCCAGCGGACGGGACGGGTGTTAGCAGGCGACTGAGCTTGCTGCATAGTAACGATCTATTCCTTTCAGGTAATCCTACACCTCGGCGCCCACAACAAAGATGCGGTCGAGGGCATGGACGACTTCAACGGGAGCCTTATAGAGCTTGCTCAAGTTCTCGCTGGTAATCACCTCCCCAGGCGTCCCAATCAAGCTCTGCCCGTTCGCGATATAGACAATGCGGTCCAGCACTGGCAGGAGTGGGTTGACATCGTGAGCGACGAGCAGGACCGTAACGCCACGCGAGCGACAGACGTTGTCCACAAGGGTAACAATATCTTGCTGGCGTGCGATATCGAGGCTGGCCAGGGGTTCGTCTAGAAGCAGGATACGAGGATTAGTTAACAGAGCCTGGGCGATCAAGAGGCGCTGCTGCTCGCCACCAGAGAGATGGCCAACAGGGGCATTGGCATAGCGCAGAGCATCGACCTCTTCAAGTGCCTGGTCAATGATAGCGTCGCGCTTGCGGCTGGGCAGGCCAAAGCCCCAGCGATTCCCGTCCAGGCCAAAGCCTACCAGGTCGCGGGCGCGCAGGGCCAGGTCGCCCTCTACCGTGCGATGCTGAGGAGCATAACCGATCTCTTTATTGCCGCTACGAGGCACACGACCCAGCACGCGAATCTCGCCAGCGGTGGGTTGAATAAGCCCCAGCAGCATCTTGAACAGGGTGCTCTTGCCTGCCCCGTTCGGACCTAGCACGACAACAAACTCCCCCTGCTGGATAGCCATATTGGCATCTCGTAAAATAACACGCTTGCCAAAGGATAAAGCAACATGCTGTAAAGTAATAACTGGCTCCGCTATCGTCACGTCTCATACTCCCGCACATAGTTCTAACTGATACATTGTCTCTCTAGCCATAGTAACACATGGGCAGAGGAAGGTCAACAAACGGGGCATTGCCTTCGCGCAGCGAGCCAAAGCAAGGCCCCAAAGGAATTTTGAAAGGCCCCGGCTGCGAGAAAGAGCTAAGAAACTTGCGGTCATGCTGGATACGTGTCTACAATAGATAAGTACCTAAACTACAATTAGAGGAGCTTATTAAACATGGCACAGACAAAATATGGCCATCAGATCCGCATCGGCGTACAAATGCACCCGCAGCATACCAGCTACGAGGACTATGCAAATGGTGTACGCCGTTTCGACGAGATGGGTGTTGATAGTATCTTTAACTGGGACCATTTCTTCCCGCTCTATGGCGACCCACAGGGCAATCACTTTGAGGGCTGGACGCTGCTCACCGCCATGGCGACCCTGACCAGCCGCGCGAAGATCGGCTGCCTGGTGACCTGCAATACCTATCGCAATCCCGCACTGCTGGCGAATATGGCCAAAACTGTGGATCATATCAGCAATGGGCGCGTCATCCTGGGCCTGGGTGCAGGCTGGTTCGAGCGCGACTATAAAGAGTTTGGCTATGACTTTGGCACAGCTGGCAGCCGCCTTCAGGCACTTGAAGAGGCTGTTCCCACCATTCTGCATCGCTGGGAAGTCGATGAGCCCAAGCCGATTCAGCAGCCTATTCCCCTGCTCATTGGTGGTGGCGGCGAAAAGAAGACGCTGCGCATCACCGCCAAGTACGCCAACATCTGGCATGGCTTCGGCGACACCGCGACCTTGCAGCACAAAATGGAGGTCCTGGACAACTGGTGTAAAGAAGTGGACCGCAACCCCAACGAGATCGAGCGCTCAAGCGGGGCCAACGCCGACTTCAAAGAAGAGGACCTGGATGCTCTCGTAGAGACGGGTGTCACGCATTTCATCATGGGCATGCAGACTCCCTGGAACTATAGTGCAGTCGAGCGCCTCATTCGCTGGCGCGACAGCCGCCAGGGCCGCTAAAAAGCAGAAATCTATGACTGAAGGGGGGCAATGCCGTAGGCATTGCCCCCCTTCAGTCATAGATGACACAAGCGAAAACTATTTGACTGTTGGAACTGGAGACGGCTCAACCCCAGAGAGGCGGGCGGCAAAATGCCCAAAGATGGGAATCTTGTAGTATTTTCCGCTTGCCGCCATCGCGATACAGAGCAGCCAGCCAACAAAGGCCACGACATTGATGAGCAGAAAGGCCAGAAAGATTCCCAGGGCAAAGAAGCCATGGGCATAAGGGACATGGCTCCAGATGCGCAAGCCAAAGCCGCCAAACACAAACATAAAGAAGTCGGCAATGTTGAGAAAGCCGAAGAAGAGCAGGGATTGCAGGGCATGGAAGCGCACATATTTATTCTCGAAGCCGAAGAAGAGCAGCAACAGGCCCGAGAACCAGCCTCCTAGATAGCTGAGCACAGCCGCGAAACGCGAGCCACTGGACTCACCCACCTTCATAAAGACCGGCTGCCAGCCATAGAGAACGTAGCCCTGTTGTCCCGCTGGCGGAGGCAGTGGTTGCATCACCTGGGGGCCATCAAACGCTGGACGTGACGACTCATGCGAGGGAGGAAGGTCACGCATTGTCTGATCCATAGGTGGCACATGGCTTTGATAGATTGGCTCTGGCTGGAGACGCTCCGCTTCGCTCGCATAACCGCTTTCATACATATGCTGGGCTGATGAGCTTTCGCGATATGAGTTTTGTTCCCAAGACATACAATTTGCTCCTGATATTTATACTCACCTGATGTACAAGATTTTGGCTTGACCACTCGCGCCTGCGGCGCTTGCTCTGATTGGTGGTGCGGATTGGCAGCCTGCGGCTGCCAATCCGCACCACCAATCAAATCACTAATGTCTGTCTGGTGCATTGGTGAAAGTATAGTCTGGGGATGTCTCAGGTCTATCGCGAAGATGTCGCAAAATTGTCGCAATGAACGACAAAAAGAGATAATTAAAAACCCGGTATAGTGCTTGACTATACCGGGTTTCTTGGGGGTGACCGATGGGGCTTGAACCCACAACCGCTGGAGCCACAATCCAGAGCTCTGCCGATTGAGCTACGGCCACCATATTGTGTGTGTGTTTCTCAACACGTCGTCAGTATACCGGAGCGCTTGCGAATTGTCAATAGGTTTGCCGCACTTTTTTACGATATCGTGAGAGAGAGAGAAAATCTGCGTCCCCTTGACAAGACCTGACTCCTGCCATACACTCAATTTCAAGGAAAGATCTATCAAAGTTGATAGCACAATTACACATAGCAGTGCCAGATATCGGCAAGCCAGTAAGCATTACAGAACAGGGCAAGAAAGATCTATCCAGATAGAAAAGGATCAAAATGCTATGTCCCAGGGACCCAGAAGCTTATCGGAGGATACTAAGGTAGATCAGCAGCAGCCATACGAAACTGATTTGTCCCAGTTGCCACAATTGCCCCCAGGCATTGTTATTGCCGCCCCTTCCCAGACACCGCGGAGGCGCACCGCCTGGCCTGATGATATTGATGTGATCTTCGAGAAGGATCCAGCCTGCCGTAACATTATCGAGGCATTGACCTACCCAGGTCTCTGGGCTATTTTTTATCATCGTATCGCCCATGCCCTCCACAAGGCACACATCCCCATCTTGCCACGCCTCATCTCGCAGTTTGCGCGCATAATTACGGGTGGCATTGAGATCCATCCTGGAGCACAGATTGGCAAACGCTTTTTTATCGATCACGGCGCGGGTGTTGTCATCGGCGAAACGGCTGTCATCGGCGATAATGTGATGCTCTATCACCAGGTGACGCTGGGCGCGACCGGGTGGTGGAGACCCAGCCCGGGTCGTAAGCAGAAACGCCACCCCTCCATTGAGGATGATGTCACGATTGGTGTAGGCGCGGCGGTCCTGGGTCCCATCACGATTGGACGCGGCAGCAAGATTGGCGCCATGGCGCTGGTACTCGAATCGGTCTCGCCGAATTCTGTAGTAGCCGCCAAACCAGCCGAGCTGCTGATGAAAGGGGGCGCTCCCCTTGAGAAGCACGAGGAGCTTACCCAGGGCTGGAACGGCGAAATGGATTACCAAATTTAATGTGTCAGTACCCTACGGCGAAAGCCGAGGGCTTGGAGTTGTGTCTGAACTCCACCGCAATTCAGCATACCTTTTCAGGCGTGCTGCTTTGGCTTCATCGTCCGACACAGAAGGCGCGTACTGACAAGAGGCCCGTTCCTCTCCAGTCTTGCCGGATAAGAAGCGTTCGCATCGCAATGTTTCTTGCTCCAACCAGATCGGCATGGAGCGTGTACTGACAATTCTGACAGACGAAGAGCAATCCTTTGTTGGGTCTATTCTCTTTGCAGGTGTGCCCACATTTGGGGCACGCTTGCGAGGTAGAGTTGGCATCGACCTTGATTGCCATACTTCGATGTAAGAGCGCTTTATAGGCAATCATGCTATGCAACTCAGCGAAGGACCATTTGGAGAAGGTACGATTGGCTTTTCGCTGTTTTGCATTTTTGCCTTTGCGTCGTTTGGTACGCTCTCGAATGTCTGTCAGATGCTCCAGTCCAATCAAGCTTTGAGGGTGCTGTAGGACAATCCGCTTACTCACGACATGATTGGTATTCTGCTTCAACCGTCTCTCTCGTCCACTGATGGCAACGAGCCTTCTTGTCGCTGAACGAGTGCCTTTCTTTTGCAGACGTTTTCTCAGTCGTGCGGAGTGGTTTGCCTTGGGGACAATCTGTTTGCCTGAATGGAAGGTGCAATCCCCTTGCATCGTCGCCGTGACGGCAAGGTATCGCATCCCCACATCCACTCCGGCGACCTGCTTGTGCGTTTCAGGTGTAGGATCAGCCGTCTCAATTGCAAGAGAGACAAGGAGGTAAAATTGTTTCTTGGGCTTGTCATACCAGAGTTTCGATGCACCAATCTCCGCTCCACGCTGGATCAATGCCACATGCTTATTGTAGCCAGTATAGGGCACGATAACACGTCCCTCAAGGGTCAGGATGCTCACCTGCTGCTCTTTCTTGAAGGTGTAGTCTTTCTTGTACTGATAGGTCAACGTGGGGGAGATGAACGTGGGAGCCTTATCAAGCCCTTTGTAGCGTTTCTTGGTCTTACCTTCCTTACGATGAACAGCATTGTTCTTGACCTTTGTCCAGAGGGTTTTATACGAGGCACCAACTTGGCGAGGAACAGAACAGGCCATTTGCGAAGGCAGATGAAAACGGAGGCGGATCTCTTCGTAGGTGGCATCTTGCAAACGAACAGCATTGCTCATCTTGCCATGCTCAAAGGCGTACTGGCTCACATAGTTGAGAGAATCCCGATACGCCAGTTGCGTTGTACGTAATGCCTTGAATTGCTCGGGCGTTGTATTTAATTTGAGTTTCGCTGTTACTACCGTTTGCATACGCTAAATCATACCATAGTTTTCATCTGACTGTCAACAATACATGAGCAGATGAGAGAATGTCTACGGCGTATTCCGCCCAAGCCACCGACAAAGGAACGCCGCATTCCTCCCCATGCCTGAAAGGGCAGGGGCATCCTGCGGCGTTTTGGGTGAAAGGGGCGCCCCTTAGACCCTGCCCTCCGGGGGCCTGATTCACTCATAGGTAAGGATAGTGTTGATGGTAAGATCCCAGAAGTGGGGGACGTTGAGGCTGTAACCGACGCGGGCGTTGGGTGGGAGTTGGATCTTACCGTAGACATCGCAGATGGTGCGGCCAGCGCTCCACTCACCTCCAGTCTCAATCTCAACGCGGATATCGTGGCCTTCGATGATGGCTGGATCGATGACGGCAGCAACAGCACAGGGATCATGGACGGGGGGCGCAGAGAAGCCGAAGACCTGCTCATAGGTATCCGCAAAGAAGGCCAGGAGATCGGCGGCGAAGTTGGCAACGCGGCGCCCGGAAGAGCGTAGGCGGCGCATGATCTCCTTAGTTGCCAGCGCCTGGTGCGTGACCTCCAGGGGAATCATGGTAATGGGGCGACCACACTGAAACACCTTCTGTGCCGCTTCGGGATCAAACCAGATATTAAACTCGGCGGCTGGGGTCACGTTGCCCAGGCCGATGGCTCCCCCCATAATAGAGATGGCTTTGATGTTGCGGGCAATGTGCGGCTCGCGCTCCAGGGCTGTGGCAATATTAGTTAAGGGGCCGGTTGCTACCAGGGTAATCGGCTCCTCTGCTCTGAGCAACAGGTCGATAAGCAGGTCGACCGCGTGCATACTCACCAGCGACATAACAGGTTCGGGTATATCAGGGCCATCCAGGCCTGTTTCACCATGAATATCGGCGGCAAATCCGGGGGCGCGCACCAGGGGCTTCTCCATCCCTCTGGCGACTGGAATATGATGCAGGCCCGCCAGCGAGCAGACTTTTAAGGCGTTACGCGAGGTCTTCTCGACCGCCTGGTTGCCCGCGACAGTCGTCACAGCCAGGAGTTCTAGCTGGGGATGATGAGCGGCCAGTAAGAGCGCGATTGCATCGTCATGGCCAGGATCACAGTCAAGAATTATTTTCTCTTTCACGCGTATTTCCCCCTTAGTGCCTAAGATCTTATTCCGAAACCCAACGCCACTTGCGTGTCTAGCGCTTCGCGCTCAGGGTTTTCGGAAAAGAAGTAATCGATCTTTCTCAAGAAACGTAGCGCGGGTCTCCTCTTTGCATACTAGCATGCGAGCAAGAATAAAGACAAGGCGAAACGATACCCTCGACGCTCGCCCCCTGAACTTGTTATAATGGCCTTGCGAGAGGTGCTCAAGCAGGGCATTTCCTGAGTTTAGATGTAAGGTAATCTACTGGGGGGTAAGCATTGGTTTCTGGCAATTTGATTATTGGTCAATCGGGCGGCGCAACCGCCGTTATTAATGCGAGCCTCGTAGGCGCAGTCGAGGCGGCATTGGCAGACACGCGTATCGCTGGCATCTATGGGATGCATTATGGGATCGCGGGTCTATTGCAAGAAGACTTTATTGATCTGCGTCAACAAGATGCGGGCCTCTGGCCCCAGCTCCTACATACACCATCTGCCGCGCTTGGCTCGTGTCGCTACAAGCTACAAGAACAAGATATTGAGCGTGCTTTAGATATTTTTCGCCGTTACGATATTCGCTATCTCCTCTATATTGGTGGAAATGATTCCGCCGATACAGCCCATCGCCTGGCACAGGCGGCCCACCATACCGGGTATGAGTTCTACGCCATCAGCATTCCAAAGACCATCGACAATGATCTCCCTTTTACCGATCACTGTCCCGGCTATGGGAGTGCCGCGCGCTTCATCGCAGCGGCGGCGCAAGACTCAACCATGAACACCCTCTCCATGCCAGGGCATTATCCCGTCAAGATTATCGAGACCATGGGACGCAATGCGGGCTGGCTGGCAGCGGCCTCAACGCTAGGCAAGCACGACGAGGCTGATGCGCCCCATATCGTGCTCATCCCCGAACAGGCCTTTCACAAGGAGCGCTTTCTAACCCAGGTTGAGGAGGCATACAGACGCTATGGCTATGTCGTCATTGTGGCCTCGGAGGCGTTGCGCAATGAGAATGGGGAGGCGCTGGGCGCGACCGCGCAGGCGGGCGTCGACGCCTTTCAACATCCCTTGCTTAGCGGAACCGCACAGACTCTGGTAGAATTAATAAAGCAACAATTGAATCTACGAGCGCGCTTCGATAAACCGGGCGATTTCCAGCGCATGTCTTCGCAGTACGTCTCGCCAACAGATCGGCAGGAGGCGTACCTTGTGGGACAGAAGGCGCTAGAGGCAGCATTGCGCGGAGAAAGCGATAAAATGGTGACGCTGGTGCGGCATGATACGCCGACCTATCACTGTACTACAGGTCTGGTTGAGCTTGGAGAGATCGCGAACGTGCAGCGCCTCATCCCTGATGCCTATTTTGATGCAAGTACAGCAATGGTTACGCGTGCATTTCACACCTACGCGCAGCCGCTCATCGGCGAGCCGCTACCGCGTTATGCGCGCCTGGATACGACAAAGGTGATTTCATTATGAGCACACTCAAACGAGCTATCGTTATCGTCTTAGATGGTGTTGGCGCGGGCGCCAATCCAGATAGCGCAGCCTACGGAGACGAGGGGGCCAGTTCACTGGAGCACTGCGCGCAGGCCATCGGTGGCCTGGAGCTACCAAACCTGGGGCGCATTGGACTGGGCAACATCACGCCTATCCAGGGCACACCACCCCAGGAACAAGCCCTGGGCGCCTTTGGACGCCTGAACGAGGCCGCCGCGGGCAAAGACAGCGTCGCGGGCCACTGGGAGCTTATGGGAGCCGTTCTCCAGCGACCGCTGCCGACCTATCCCCAGGCTTTTCCAGCTGAGCTTGTCGCCGCCTTCGAGGAGGCCAGTGGACACAAAGTCATTGGCAACAAGGTCGCCTCGGGTACCGAGATCATTAAAGAACTAGGCGAAGAGCATGTGCGTACCGGGCGGCCCATCCTCTACACCTCGGCGGATAGCGTCTTCCAGATCGCGGCCCACCAGGAGGTCATTCCCCTGGAGGAGCTTTATCGCATCTGCCAGGTTGGACGCAATATGCTGACAGGTGAGAACGCCGTGGGCAGGGTCATCGCGCGCCCCTTTATTGGCACACCCGGCAATTTCAAGCGCACCGAGCACAGGCGCGACTTCGCCCTGGAACCAGTCGGCACCACCCTGCTTGACCTACTTAAAGAGGGCGGGCGCGATGTGATTGGCATTGGCAAGATTGAAGATCTCTTCGCGGGCCGGGGCCTGACCGCGCGCGATCACACGGAGACGAATCGAGAAGGGATGGCCGCGACCCTGCGCTGGCTTGAGCGAGACTTTTATGGTCTGCTCTTCGTGAATCTGGTAGAATTTGATATGTTATGGGGCCACCGTCGCGATAGCCAGGGATACGCGCAAGCGCTACGCGATGTAGACGCATGGTTTGGCAAGGTGCAGCAAGTACTGCGTCCCGAAGACGCCATCTTCTTCGCCGCCGACCATGGTGTCGATCCCACCTATCGTGGTACCGAC
The DNA here is from genome assembly GCF_000178855.1 of Ktedonobacter racemifer DSM 44963. Lineage (GTDB taxonomy): Bacteria > Chloroflexota > Ktedonobacteria > Ktedonobacterales > Ktedonobacteraceae > Ktedonobacter > Ktedonobacter racemifer. Next base: position 71,744 of record NZ_ADVG01000002.1, read on the forward strand.
CATACCCGAGAATGTGTGCCCCTGCTCGCCTACGGCAAGCCAATTCGCGCCGGAGTAGACCTGGGAACCCGGTCCTCCATGGCCGACCTTGGGCAGACATTGGCCGAGAACTTTGGGGTTGGCCCACTGGCGGCAGGAACCAGCTTTGCGCGTGAAATCGGGCTAGCATAACGTGCCAGCAGGGAGTCCAAGCAAGCTTGGACCCTACAAACTGGCGGTCATACCACTTAGGGACGAGGACAAGGAACTCCGGAGAAACCATGACAGAACTACAACGCGACAATCGAGTAAGCAGCACACCTATTCTGCATGGAGAACGCATTACACTACGCCCACCAATGATGCAGGATGCACGCAACGTCTTTCATTGGGAGCGCGACGACGAGGTATGGCGCTTTGACCCACATCGGCCCTACTCGCGCACCATGGCTGAATTTCTACCCGTTTTTGAACGCAATTATGTGCGGGGAAATGGGCGGCAATTCTGGTTTATTATTGAAGATGAACAAAAGACGCCTATTGGCACCATTACGTACTTCAATCTCGATTATCGAAGTGGCCAGGTAGAGGTTGGCCTGGGAATTGGCAATAAACAGAGTTGGGGCAAGGGATATGGGCGCGAGGCAATTTACACACTCGTCAATCATCTCTTTACCCTACCCTTCCTGGCACGCATCTATGCGGAGACGGCTCTTGCCAATCTTCCAGCCCGAAAGGCCTTCACCCGCAGCCACTTTACCGAGGTCGGACAGATCTATGATCCGCGCAGTTCTGGCGATCCCTGGGTTCTTGTTGAAATCCTACGCCATGACTGGGAGCGACGCTATACTAAGCAAACCCCTAAGCAGACCCAACACGGCGGAGAGGTCTGACATCCAGGCCATATGCTTCGACGTGATAGATAGAGAAAGGAGACGTGCAGGGCAAATCCATACGACCTCCCTGCACGGCACAATTATGAGTACAAAGACCAATATCAATCCCGCCATCTTCGGGGCTTATGACATCCGAGGCATCTACGGCGAGGCCCTCACTGATGAGGCCGTCTATGCAATCGGACGCGCGGCGGGCCAGTATCTAAATGTTCCTGAGATCGCGGTTGGGCGCGACATGCGTCTCTCCTCGCCACAACTGGCGAAGAACCTGATCCGCGGCCTGACCGACCAGGGTGTCAATGTTATCGACCTGGGCCTGGTGACGACGGACGCGCTCTATTTCGCCGTGGGTAAGTTTAATTATCCCGCAGGCGTCATGATCACCGCCTCACACAATCCCGGCAAGTACAACGGCATGAAGTTTTGCCGCGCGATGGCTTATCCTATTAGCCGCGACACTGGACTAAGCGATATTCGCGACCTGGCCGTGAGCGGTGAGTTTGCCGAGCCTGCACGCAAGGGCGAGGTCAGCCAGCGCGACATCATCGACGACTATGTCCAGCACGCCCTTTCCTTCATCGACGTAAAGAAGATTCGTCCGCTCAAGATCGTCGCCGACGCGGGCAATGGCATGGCGGGCCTGATGCTGCCACACGTCTTCAAGCATCTCCCCTGCGAGCTGGTTCCCCTCTACTTTGAGCTGGATGGCTCCTTCCCCCATCATCCCGCCAGCCCAATCGAGCCAGAGAACATGGTGGATGTGCAGCAGAAGGTACGCGAGACGCATGCCGACATGGGCGTGGCCTTCGATGGTGACGCCGACCGCATGTTCCCCGTCGATGAGCATGGCGACCTGGTTGATGGCTCCATGGTCACCCTGGCCGTTACCAACAGCCTGCTACACAAGTTCCCCGGCTCGACCATCCTCTACAACCTCGTCGTCTCCAAGGCAGTGCCAGAACTGGTCGAGAAACTGGGTGGCAAATCGGGTCGCACCCGCGTGGGACACTCCTTCATCAAGGCCCAGATGCGCGAAGCGAACGCCATCTTCGGTGGTGAGCACTCCGGTCACTTCTACTTCCGCGACAACTGGTATGCCGACTCTGGCCTGATCGCCTTCCTGATCATGCTGGAGCTGGTCTCCGTCGAGAACAAGCCGCTCTCCGAGAGCATCAAGCCCCTGGACGTCTATTACCGCAGCGGTGAGATCAACAGCACCGTCAGTGACGTCAAGGCCAAGATCGAGCAGGTCAAAGAGCACTTTAGCAAGCAAGCCCAGTCGGTGGATACCCTCGACGGTATCAGCGTCGACTACGGCGACTGGTGGTTCAGCGTGCGCGGCTCCAACACCGAGCCCCTCCTGCGCCTGAACCTTGAGGCAAAAACCCAGGCCCTCATGGAGCAGAAACGCGACGAAGTTTTGGCATTTATCCGAGGCTAATTCCTCCCAGCATAAAAAAGGCGTCGGGTGTTTACCCGGCGCCTTTTTGTATCCTGAGTGTAGACATATGGTGGGTATCACCACGGGGAAGAGGGTCGAGAGGGCATACGAGCGCTTGCAGGCGCAACCCATCCTTGACACCTTTTCGATGAAGTGCTAGCATGAACTTCAGTTGCATCAACTAACTCCTTGTCTCTCTCTTCTCCAGGGGGGCAGTCAATATGTGGAAGCAAACGTATTAAGGAGCAATTATTTTGAAGATCCACGAATATCAGGCCAAAGAAGTCCTGGCTCGTTACGGCATTCCGGTTCAGCCCGGCAAAGTCGCACACACGCCAGAAGAGGCCGAAACTATTGCCCGCGAACTTGACGGGCCCGTTGTCATCAAAGCCCAGGTCTACGTCGGTGGACGTGGTAAGGCGGGTGGCATCCAGTTTGGCGACACTCCAGAAGAGGCTCGCGCCTCCGCGGCACGCGTACTGGGCATGAACATTAAGGGATTAACCGTAGATAAGGTTCTTGTGACCTCCAAGATCGATATTAAAGAAGAGTACTACCTGGGCATCGTGCATGACCGCAAGTCACAGACTCCCGTGGTCATGGTCTCGAAAGAGGGCGGTATCGATATCGAAGAGGTCGCTGCAACTCATCCCGAAAAAATTATTAAATATCCTATAGATATGCACTGGGGGCTGCGCCCCTTTGAGGCCCTCAATATCGTCACCGAGGCCGGACTCCCCACGAAGGCCCTCCGTCCCGCAGCCGCTATCCTCGCCAACCTCGCCAAGGCCTATATCGGTTCCGACGCGCAGCTTGCTGAGATTAATCCCCTGGCCCTGACCGCCGATGGCAAAGTCATGGCCGCAGACGCGAAAATATTGATCGACGATAACGCACTCTACCGCCAGAAAGAGATTGCCTCCTGGTCTGAGCCAGAGGACGCCAATCCCATTGAGTTCGAAGCCAAGCAAGCAGGCCTGACCTATGTCAAGCTCGACGGTGATGTGGGTATCATTGGTAACGGCGCGGGCCTGGTTATGACCACGCTCGACATGGTCGCTCGCTCCGGCGGCAAGCCCGCGAACTTCCTGGATATCGGTGGTGGCGCCAAGGCCGAGGTCATGTACAAGGCCCTGACCTTCGTCGCACGCGATCCCCAGGTCAAGGGCATCCTCGTCAACATCTTCGGCGGCATTACGCGTGGTGAAGAGGTAGCTCGTGGCGTGATTATGGCACAGGGAGAGCTGCCCAAGGGTATGCCGATTGTCGTTCGCCTCTCCGGCACAGGCGCCGAAGAGGGTCGCGCCCTGCTGAAAGACGCGGGACTCGACTGGGGTCAGGATATGCGTGACTCCGCGCAGAAGATTGTCGCCGCGATTAATACGCTTGGTAAGTAGAGAAGGGTAGCAGCAATGAGCATTCTACTGGATAAAAGCACGCGCGTCATCGTGCAAGGCATTACCGGGCGTGAGGGTCAGTATCACACCCATAACATGATCGCGGCCGGCACCACGGTTGTCGGCGGCGTCACTCCTGGCAAAGGTGGCCAGGAGGTCGAGGGCGTTCCCGTTTTTGATACCGTCGCCCAGGCCAAGGCCCGGACCGACGCCAATGCCACCTGCATCTTCGTGCCACCCGCGGGCGCGGCTGACGCCATTGAAGAGGCGGCCTACGCAGGCATCGAACTGATCGTCTGCATCACCGAGGGCATTCCTGTTGTGGATATGACCCGCGCGATCCTGGCGGTACGTGAGAAGGGCGCGACCCTGATCGGCCCCAACTGCCCAGGACTCTGCACCCCAGGCCATGGCAAGATCGGCATCATCCCCTACGGCATGTTTACACCCGGACCCGTCGGCTTCATCTCGCGCTCTGGCACCCTGACCTATGAAGTGGTCTCGCTGCTTACCAACGAGGGCCTGGGTCAGTCGACCTGCATCGGCATCGGTGGTGATCCCATCATCGGCTCAACCTTCGCGGACTACCTTAAGCGCTTCGACGAGGATCCCCAGACTGAGGTCGTCGTCATGTGTGGCGAGATCGGTGGTAGTGACGAAGAGGATGCCGCCGAGTACATCAGAACCCAGATGAAGAAGCCCGTGGTGGCCTTCATCTCCGGGCGCACGGCCCCTCCAGGAAAACGCATGGGCCATGCGGGCGCGATTGTCTCGGGCAATACTGGGACCGCGCAGGGCAAGGTTGAGGCGCTTCAGGCCGCCGGTGTTCCCGTCGCGGACACCATTTTTGATGTACCAGCCCTTGTCAAACAGGTGTTGTAACCGTTTCTAAAAAATATTGTCAAAAGGCGACAAACATTGTCATGCACCCTCTTGACATAGACACGTTTCGTACTGTAGTATGCATTTTAGATGGTATTCTTCCCTTGTAAGAGAGGAGTACCATCAATACACTTTCTGCTCTCGGCTTATCGCAAGCCACTTCTTTTGAAGTGAAGCCTCTTCCAGCGAGCTGAGCCTGAGAAGAAGTAACTCCGACCGTTTGCAAGTGCGGCGAGGAGTAGTGGGCACCGCAGTTTGCCCTGGACGGCTGGCCGTCCGAACGGATGGCAAATAGGCATATCTGTCATCACCTTAAGATACTGTTGAGCAAGTAATATTCCTAGAGGATACTCCTTTTGTAAGGAGTATCCTCCTTTGTAAGGAGTATGCTATACATAGGTTACCTCGCGTGCGACTGCTGGGCATGATTGCTTACATCTACAACACTCCTCTACCTGAGTATATCGCACGCCGGGCCAGACAATCTCATGTGCAACACATTACTGGTAGCTAGTATGCTACGAGTTAGCAAGACACCATCTACCAGAAGGAATGGAAATAGTCCTATGACCACGGCCTTTATTTATGATCCAATCTTTTTAGAGCACATTACGCCCGAGCAGCATCCTGAGCGCCCACAGCGCCTCGACGAGTCGATGCAGTTGTTGCAGGCCCTCAAGTGGTTTGAGCGTGATGACCTGGTGCAACTGCAACCGCGTGCCGCAACGGTGGACGAGTTGGCGACGGTGCATGAGCGGGAGTATATCCAGGAGGTGGAGGCGGCTAGCAAGAAAGCAGCGGAAATAGAGGCCTCTGGTGGTCGCAATACGCAATTCTTCGCAACCGATACCTATGTCTCCGCAAAAACCTATGAGGCCGCGCTAAAAGCGGCTGGCGCCCCTCTGACCGCCATCGACGCCCTGCTTAAAGGTGAGATTAAAAACGCCTACTGCCTCGTACGCCCTCCGGGCCATCACGCGGTCGCGGAATCGGCGATGGGCTTCTGCATCTTCAACAACGTCGCGGTCGCCGCGCGCTACGCCCTGGAGAAGCATGGGCTGGAGCGCGTCATGATCATTGACTATGATGTGCATCATGGCAATGGCACTCAGGAGATGTTCTATAACGATCCCCGTGTGCTGTACTTCTCCGTCCACCAGGCCCCCTTCTATCCAGGGACCGGCGCCTCAACCGAGCTGGGCGAGGGCGAGGGACTGGGCACAACAATTAATGTTCCCCTACCAGCGCGCACGGGCTTCCATGTCTATGACTCCATCTTCCGCCAGGTCATGGTTCCGGCCATGGACCGCTTTGACCCACAACTGATCCTTGTCTCGGCGGGCTTTGATGCACACTGGGATGACCCGATTGGCGATATGTACCTCTCGACCTCGGCCTTCTACCAGTTGAACCGCGTCATTCTGGAATATGCCGAGAGGATCTGTGATGGACGCGTCATCATGGTCCAGGAGGGCGGCTATAGCATTAGCGCGCTTGAGAACTGTGTCTCGACCTCCATCAATCAGCTTATGGGTGGCGAGGCCGCCATTGACGACCTGGGACCCGCCCCCGATATGACCTACCAGATCAATATCGATGTCTTGATCTCAGAACTGCGACGCATCCATAACCTGACTGGCTATCGTGTACGCCGTAAGCCAAAGCCAGATATTGAGCGCCTGCGCCGCGAGGTTAAGGGGCCGTCCACCGACGAAGAGAAAGCTTGAGAACGCATGTCAACCGACTCCAGGCATATTCGGCTCCTAACACCAGCCGATGTCCCGCAGGTTGAGCGCCTGATTCGCTCCTCCGAATACATCTATCAGCGCTTCACCCCGGAGGAGCTGCCACTCCTGATCGAGCGCTACCCGGCTGTGGGAGACCTGAACAACGCATCACTACATGGCTTTCTCATCTCGCAGATCACCAATCCGCCTATTGCCTGGATAGGCGGATTTGGCGTCAGTTGGAGCGAGAGCAAATACTATATCTCCATCCTCGATAACCTCATTGAAGACCTCAACACACATCTGCGGGCGCGGGGAGCGCAGGCGCTGTATTATTCCGGCAATGACATGGAGCAGGACTGGCTCCGCCCCCTCCTGCTGGCGCGCGGCTTTCAGCCCTACTGCCAGCTCTATGCCTACGACAAGTATGACTATACGATGCCCACGCCTGGAAATACGCGCGTCACCGTGCGCCCGGTGCAGCTAGGAACCAGCGCAGGACTTGAGGATGATACTTCCGCCCTGCTCGCCATCGAGAAGCTCTGCTTTGATGAACTCTGGCGCTATGACGCGACCGCCTTCCGCGACATCGCCAATTCGCATCCCTACTTTATCGTCGCCGAGCAGAATGGGCAGGTCGTCGGCTACCAGTTTAATACCGTGGAGGCCGACTATGGCTACCTGGTACGCATCGCGGTCCACCCCGCCTTTGAGCGCCAGGGGATCGGAGCACGCCTGATGGCTGAGGCGGTACGCTTTTTCGCCAGTGAGCGCGTCACACGCATCATGCTCAATACTGAGGAGCAGAACACCCACGCACACCGCCTCTATGAGTGGTTTGGCTTCATTCGCCTGGCCCAGCGTGGCTTTGTGTTGCGCCAGGAGCTCTAACCACGCCTGGTATGCGGCCCTCCGGTGTCACTTCTCGTGCCTGCGGCGCTCGCCTGGTAGTTAATGTAGAGCATGCTCTACATTAACTACCAGGAACTTGTAGTCCCCAAATAACTAATGAGTTCGCTTAGAGGGGGCCGAGGAGGTAGCGGACGGTCAGAGGGGTGGCTTTGTTTTTGACGGAAAGCTGGAAGGGCTGACCGGTCCTCACGTAGGGATAGACCTGCTGGTACGTGGTATCGTTCAGCAAGATATCGTTGTCGGAGACGTTGTTCTGCAAGCGCGAAGCCACGTTGACGACGTCGCCGATCGCAGTATAGTTCTGCATGCGCTCCTGGGAACCGATATTGCCCACCGTGGCCAGGCCCGTGTTGACGCCAATGCCAAAGGAGATAAAGCGCTCCTGGGGATGTGTCTGTTGGTAGCCCTGCACGGCCATGCGCATCTTCCAGGCCGCGCGTACCGCGCGCAGGGCATGTTGCTCCTGTGGCAGGGGTGCGTTAAAGATGGCCATGACAGCATCGCCGAGAAAGGCGGTAATCGTTCCCTCCTCCTCCCAGATGGCCTCGCACATGATACGCATATAGCGGTTAATCATATCCATCACGGCCTCGGGCGGCATGCTCTCGCTCAGGCGGGTAAAGCCGCGGATATCCGCGAAGAGGACCGAGATCTCTTTGGTCTCGCCACCCAGGTTCAGGGCATTCTTATCCCGAATAAGCTGCTTGACGACGTTGGGATGGACGTAGCGCTCAAAAATGCCGCGGATCTTCTTGGTCTCGGCCTCCGAACGCTTGATCTCGGTACGATCATCAATCACCAGGGCCGCCCCGATATGTGCTCCTTGCGTGTCGCGCAGTGACGACACGTAGAGGTTCAGGCTGAAGGGGCCATTGAGGCGATTGGGGATAATACAATTATCCACCGAGCTGGGAACGAAGGTTCCGTGGGCATGTAGTTCCGCGTGTTCCAGAGCGTTGCGTAAGAGGTCGACAACACCAATATGAGCATGTGAGGCGAAGGCCTCGGTATAGTGCCGGCCAATAGCCTGTGAATTATTTATTTGCAGAATCAGGCCTGCGGAGGCATTAAACGTGGTCACATAGCCCCGGGAATCAATGGTCACAACGCCATTGGCGATAGAGGCAAAGATATTATCCATGTACTGCTTGTCATCTTGTACCTGTTGAATGGCGCGGTTGAGATCTGCGAAGAGGCGGGCATTATCGATGGCGATAGCGGCCTGGTTACAGAAGGCGACAAGCAGGTCCAGGTGTTGCTGGCTAAAGAGGTTCGCGTTAATGCGACTATCGACATAGACCGCGCCAATGCAGTGGTCGCGCACCACCAGCGGCGCGCACATCATGGAGCGAATGCCAAAGGTCATGATACTCTCATGCCCGTTAAGCGAGGCGTCGAGCTTGGCATCGTCGGAGACCAACGGCTCCAGGGTAGTAATTGTGCGCTTGACCACGCCACGACTGATCCCCGCGGTCATAAACTCGCTCTCGGGAATGGTCCGTGCCTGCTTATCGCGCGCAATCTTGAACTCCAGGTCTTGCGTCTGCTGATCGACAAGCATGAGGAAGCCGCGTTCGGCGCTGACGAACTCGATGACGCGGTCCATGACCAGGCGCAGGACCTCGTCGAACTCCAGGGTGGAATTCAGGGTGCGCGCGATATCGGCCAGGATCCCCTGTTCATCGCGTTGCTTTTTGAGGAAGGTAATATTGGACTGTAATTCAGCACGTTCGCGCTCAAAAACGGCACGCGTGGCGGCGGTATTCCCTTTACCGCTGCTTGTGGAGAGTTGCTGGGTCGTCAAACGTTTGAGGGCCTGGCTGTTGCGCCCCAGTTCCAGGTCTGCTTTACGCGCAACGAGCAGAGCATCCATCAACAAGCTCACACGTGGATCACCAGTCTGACCAGCATAGGTTCCCTCGACCGCGACTTCAAGCTTATGTGTATGCTCATGCAGCAGACGTGAAATGCGCATGAGCGATTCGCTAATTTCGTGTATATTGCTCATATCAAGCGCTTGTGTCACTCAGGTTCCTCCGTCTATGCACAACCATGATCAGACGAAATATGTACGCTTTTAGTAGAGAAGCTAATGGAAAACGCATGCTACAACCTTGCTCAATGCAAAGGGCAGCCTAGACACAATTTACAGCTTGATTTGTCAATAGTGAGGATCTTTTTCATTTCCTAGCAGTGCACAAAAATGATGAGCATGTGTACCATAAGAGGTAGCATATGCCCATCATTATAACACATCAGCGGGCGTGAACACGCACTATTTCACAACACAGCCGCTTAAATTCCGTGCGCCTCCAGGTGGGTGCGGAAGGAGACGGGGGTAAAGCCAAAGTCGCGCTCGACGCTATTGATAGCCGTGGTATTGTCGAAAGAGAAAAGCGTCATGGCCGCGCGCGTCAGGGGTGGCTTCGGCAAGACAGCCTCCATTACCGCCGCGCCAATACCGACCAGGGGCATGGGCGCGTAAACCTTCGGGCGTGACTTTCCCATGGTCTTGAGCAGGAGATCAAACACCTCACTAAACGAGTAGTACTCTGGTCCACCGATGGTGTAGGTCTTGCCCTTTGTCTGCTCTGGTTCTTTGAGGACATACTCGATGACACGCACAACGTCATCGACCAGGATGGGCTGAAACATGGTCTTGCCACCGCCAATGAGCGGCACCACAGGTGCGCTGGCGATCAGATCTGAGAGTCCTTTGATGAAAGGCGCTCCCTTGCCGAAGAGGACTGATGGCTGAATAATCGTCCAGTCCAGCTTGCTCTCTTTCACCGCCTGCTCAGCCAGATAGCGCCCCTGCATATAGCTGCCGGGCTTACCTGGCTTCGTCCCCAGGCCACCAATCTCGATGATACGTTTGACACCCGCCTCCTGCGCAGCCTTGACCAGATTACGCGTCCCCGTGACATTTGTCTCGTTGTAGTGGTTCTCCGCTGACTCTTTGCGATCAGCGGTCATAAAGGCCGCGTGGACAACGGTATCAATGCCCTGCAACGCCTCCTTGAGGGTCTCGGGGTGTATGGTCGAGCCTTCAACAAGCTCCACATTCGTGCCAGGCAGACTCTTCTCCGCTTTTTTGCGATCACGCACCAGGCAACGAACCTGCTCTCCTTGCCCAGCCAGGTCCGTGACAAGGTGGCTGCCAATGAATCCCGTGGCTCCAGTAACCAGTATCATGTGTCCTCTCCTCGTGCCATGTTTAACGCTCTAATCAATCGTAGGGTCCATGCTTGCATGGACTATTCCCGCCGGGGTCACGAAAACATTGTCTGGAACACCAGTTAGTCCATGCAAGCATGGACCCTACAACTTACCACAAGACGCGCATATAGGCGTTTTCAGGTGCGTCTGGGCGCGAATCCTGGCGCGAGGCCAGTCTGCCTGTTATATGGCTCCTCGTATTCAGTATAGCGAAAGAGAGGAGAACAAGGGAAGGGAGCCAGGCACTGGAATTATTCCTGAGTCTGGCAACCAGGAGAAACGTGAGCGTACTCAGCTACATTATGGAGAGTCTACCAGGCGCAAATGTGCTGGCAGGAAGGACGAGACGTACCGCGACGCCGTGAGATGGCTCACTCTGTATGGTCAGGCTCCCACCAACAATCGCCAGTAAGGCGCTGTGCGTCAGGAGGCCGCCCCCGGTTCCTGTCGTTGTATTGCTGGCGGAGAGGATGCCCACCCCATCGTCGGCCACAATCACTTCCAGATCGGGGTCGCAAGAGGCGCTGAGGGTCAACTTAAGCTTGCGGTGGACGTCGGCACCACGCGCATGGCGAGCGGCATTGCGCAAGGCTTCCTGTACGGCGGCAAAAATAAGCTCAGCAATCGCGGGAGGAACCATGTCATCAATGGTACGCGCCGTCTCTTCGGGGACCTGCCACTCCACCTCGTCAAAGGACTGGCGAAAATCCTGCGTAATCAGCGTATGAATGGCCTGCATCATGCCATCACGCTCCAGGCGGTGAGGAGCGCTGGTGACGGTGGCACGCATCATCGCCGCTAGCTGACGATGGGCATCGCTAATGATCGTCACGGCATCATTGAAGGACTGCTCGGCCTGTTGAGAGCTGATCGCCTCCATGCGTCCCATGATGAAGGGACGCATAGTCTCCAGTTTGAGCAGGGCCAGGTGCATCTGGGGCAGAATCTCATCATGCAGGACACGCCGCTGTTGTGCGCCCAGAAGTTTGACATCGACCGTACGCCGCCGCAGGAGGCCCGCCACGGCCAGCATGGCCTCGTGATCGCGCAGGGTATCTAGAATACGCTGCCCACAGGCATGGGCAAGATCCATATCTTCATCGGTAAAGCCCGCACCGTCTTCGCGCGGCCCCAGGTAGAGCTTCGCCACCAGGCCCAGGTCGTCATAGATTGGCACGACCCAGCAGAGGGCCTCGCGCCCCTGCAAGCGCAGCTGAATGCGATAGGCTTGCACTCGATAGGGTTTGCGCAGGCGGGTGGTACGCCTCTCGTTCGGCACACTCACTGCCCGTTGTGGCGTGGTCTGCTGGCGTTCAAGCAAGGTTTTTTCCTGCGTCTCGCTCTCCTCTTCCTCGTGCCAGCGATAGCTAAAGCGACGTTTGATAGGTCCCGCCAGCACATCCAGGCGCGCGCACTCTACAGCCAGGACGTCTTTACAGAGATGGAAGAAGAGATCCTCCATATTCTGCTCGGTTTTGCGCAGGTCCGTTTTAAGCCAGTGACTAAGCGTTGTGCTGCGCAGGAAGGGGCGGAGCATGCTGATATAGCGGTCGTGGGCGGTATAGTTGCTCCAGGTGAAGAGGGCATAAGTACCAGTCGCAAGCGAAGTCAGAATCAAGAGACCACTCACATTACTGCGCGTAATGGCCACAAAGCACGCGATACCCACAGCCACCACACAGGAAACGATCACGATACCACGCCACTGCTCAAAAAAGCCACGGCGCGCCAGGGGGCGTTCGATTAAGATCCCATGCCGTACGACAGAATAGCCAATCAGGAGTAGAATACAGGCCACACAGCCAACAGCCAGGATATCGATGATCATCAGATTGAGGGGCAACATCTCGGCCTGGTGCACGCTGACTGGTAAAGAGACGGGCTGTATTTTTCCATGTCTGAGCCAGTTGACCATGGACCAGACACCCAGCACCCCCAGGCTCGTCGTTAAGGCCACCATCAGCAGCGCGGCCAGGAGCAAGCCAGGACGGGCCTGGTGCCACGAGAGCACAGGCTCCTCCAGTTGTTCCGCCTCCGTCTTATCCTCCCAGAACGCATCGACAATATTGTTTCCCAGTGAAACTTTGCGTAGGCGCGTGCGCTTTCCAATAAGGAAGAAGAGCAGCACTTTGAGCAGGCGTGCCACCCTGCCTGGCGTAAACCAAGGTCCAATGGCGCAGAACGTCACATAGACCAGAAACATGATGGGCAGCAGGACCAGGGGCGAGAAATAGCCCGTACTGGTATCCTGTGGAATATCGTCATAGGCAAAGAGGCGGATCGACCTGGCGAAGGTAAAGGTCGCCTGGTTGAGCACAAGCAAGAGCAGGACACTGCCACCCAGCAGCGCGCTACAGAGCAGCAACAAGGGGCGGCGCCGCTCCCATTTGACATTGATCAGCGAGGCATAGTGCAGCCCGATCATAAACCAGATGTAGGGAACGCCCAGCGCAGGCAGCCAGATCAGGCGCCAGAGGGTATTCGCCGTGACCAGCGAGGCCGATTGGGCATAGGGACCCGAGATCAGCAGGGCATGGATAAAGAAGAAGAGCGCCGAAAGGATCAGCCCGACCACACCCACGCGCGCAATCATACTCCGCCGGTCGCCATTGAGCCAGACTGTGCAGGCCAGCCATAAGAAAGCCATCAGGTTAAAGATGGAGAGCGCCAGAGAAAATACATGTGTCAGTTGCATAATGTCAAAAAACCGTTCGTGGTCATGGCTATACAGCTACTTGAAAAGTGGAACCCACTCGCCACGTCGATCCTGCACGAGGGGGGTACCCTGCTCATCCCACATGATGAGCCGGTTCTGGAGGTAAATCAGGGTCGCCCGAGCGCGAGCTACCTTATCATCGACGGCATTCTCGCTCAGGCCCCAGGCGGCATAGATACGCCCATTAGTCCGGCTGACCGCGCGCTTATCATGCAGATTGAGGCGAGCGGCAATCTGCTCGTTGGTCATGCCCTGGGCCATCAGTTCAGCAACGCGGAGTTCGTTCGGCTCCAACAGGGCGAGTGGCGACTGCTCATCCAGGTCACGCACCTCCTGCACGCGGTCCTCGATCTCTGGGTCCACCAGGCTCCGTCCATTGACGGCATCCTTCAAAAGCGGCACCAGCATGCTGGGAAGCAGATAATTACTCTTGCGGACATAGGCGTAGTGCGTCAAGATACCCGCGGCACGAAACTCACGATAGTATTCATCGTCATCCTGAATGGAGTAGAAGACCACCGGCATACGGGGTCGTTCGCGACGTATGGCCACGGCGGCGGCGACACCGCTCATAGCGTTCCGCCCCACCTGGGGGTCCTGCAACTGCACATCCATCAAGATCACATCCATGTCGAGCTCAAGTGCCTTCGCGACCGCCTCACGACCAGTCGCGGCCTCCTCAACCACCTGGACACTGCCAGTCGCCTCTAATCCCTCACGCAGCGCCTTGCGCAGCGGTCCATGATCATCAACCAGTAACACCTTTATGCTTGACATTGCTTCCTGCCTTACTCATCGCGCATCACACAAATCAATGCGTCACCAGTATAGCAAGTTTTGTGTCCTTCGCCCAGGGTTCGCGCGCAGCAAAATACGCACACAAGACACAGGGAGAGCGCGAACGCCAGTGAGATGGGACCTCTCTTTTGCGGTGAGATGGCATTCGAGCTCTTGACTAAGATAAGGCCTACAGGGTGTTCAAGCGGGGCTAATAGCCCAGGGTATCCTCAAAGGTTTGCGCGATGACCTGGTAGCCCGCGTCCTTTGAATGGATATCCTTGAATACACTACACATCCAGGTATAGGTACAGATGTTGGGATTGGGTGTGGTAGTGCCCCCAAAGCGCGAAAAGACATCCGCTAGTAGCCCATAGCCCGCAACATCCTGCGCCAGGTGCTGGTTGACGAGCTGGGTATAGGGCACGGAGTTCGGGCAGATGTTCTGGTAAGGATCATAGTAGTTCATTACCACAATGTCCCCGGTCACGACCCCATTGACCGTCAGGGCGGCGCGAATCTTGGGCAGGATCACCTGTGTCAGGTTGGCATCCAGCTGGGCAAGTGCGGCATTAAAACTGGCGACATCTGTGGCACAGGTCGAGGTATTGAGGCTGCCTTTGATATCGTTGGCGCCAATATCCAGCGTCACCGGACTGACCTTGCCAGGATTGAGGTACAGGTAGAGCAAGGCCGCATCAAGTTGATCGCCAACATAGGGATACTTGCGCAGGTAGGAATAGGGACATCCCCCCTTGATCATCGTCGTACTCGTCTCCCCGGAGCAGGCAAAGTTCGCCAGTGACGTTGTCCCATGCCCCTTCAAGTTAGAGTAGAGGTAGTCCGCATAGCCATGACTAAAATCCAGGTCGGGCTGGAAACCAAAGGCAAGTGAGTCACCCACAGCAAGATAATGCTGTTTGGGTCCAACCAGGGTCACTTGCGCATGGACTGAGGCAGAACCAACGGAGAATGTGAGGAACAATAACATGGCCAATAGCAAGGAGGTCGCCAGGCGGCGAAGAGGAAACTGTTTACGCAAAAAAGTCTTTTCAAGCACGTCCTTGTACTCCTGTCATATGGACAAGTAGAGAGCTTGTCGTCCGTTCCTTCGTACGTTAAACAGGAGAGAGGTATCCATCCTGAGGTAGAGTATACCTGGGAAGGGCGCGGATTTCAAGCAAGAAATCCGTCGCGATGCGTGCCACGCTGCTTCTGGAGCACACGTAGAAGGGTGCTAAATTTCAATATGGAGAACGTGCAGTTCTGAGGCATGGTATTAGAAACTAGTACACAGAGGTAGAAAAAACTCCATGATTAAGCAAGCCGAGAGATTGACTCATATGATAGGCGATGCCTCTAGAGAATATCTGTCGTAACAAAACTCTTGTGAGCGCAATGAAAATCCTCTATACTCCGGTTGGGAAACAGTGCAATACTGGGGTAAATCGAATTCCTCCAACAAAGAAGTATGAAGTTGTATAAGGAAGACAAAAACATGTGGAAAAAGCGTAAGCTTCTCTGGGTCATCACCTCAGGGGGAATCCTCATCGTTGTTCTAAGCCTTTCTTGGTTAGAGCTTCCCTGGATGGCGAATCATCTTGGATTTGCCTTACCAGGACAAGGGGGTCTCCCCTATCGCATCGCCTACGCAGGTCGGACCTATACCAATCTCGCAACCTGTGCGCACGCAGGTTGGTGTCAAAGTCCTTCATCAGGCACACGCCCCGGTCCTTTGTGCTGGAAGGAAGAGGACATCCAACAGCATGGTAACTGGCCCCTCGTTCACGTTGGAGCAATCTCAACCCTCTTTGGCTCATCTTACTCCCTAGTGGCTTCTCAATCCAATGTTTCCAGCAAGCTGACAGTTGTCATCATCTATCTCGTCTCTGACACAAACTGTTATGTCCCCTATGGACTGGAGGGAGGACCATAAGGTTTTGTCTTCTCCTCTCTCTGATTTATCTCAAGGGATACTTTCAGGAGGAGTCCTCTATCACATAAGTCAATGTTCCGGCCCAGTGTACGTCCCCTGATGGGTTTAGCCATGGTACGATTGTAATAAGCAATGAAGGCACAGGCGTACAATCTGTTTCTTTCTCCAATAATGCGACCCTTCCAGATGCTCAACATATTCGCTTGATGTTCATTACCTATTAAGGGAATAAGCGGTACCAGAAAAGATACAGAAAGAAGACGAAAAAGATGCGTCTCGTTGAGCAGCATGTGATTGACAGGCGTGATCCACGATATGCTATTATTGATGAAGCAGCCTTCAAATCAAAGAATCTGTATAATGCCGCATTGTACGAGATCCGTCAAGCCTTCATCCACGAAGGAAAGTATCTCAACTACAATGAGATGCAACGGCGAATGCAGCTTCATGAGGCATACAAAGCGCTCCCGGCAAAGGTGAGCCAACAAATCCTGTTGACCTACAAAGCGCAACTGGTTGGCATTCGTGTCGAGATCGTCGAGGAATCCTATACATCAAAAGCCAGTTTGCTCGACCTGGACCTGCTGCCAGTGCGTGACCCGTATAATAAAAATGAGAAGCACACGTTTAGTGGGAAGCGGGTGATGCGTGGACTTTACCACGCATCCGATGGTCGCAAGATCAATGCCGATGTGAACGGTGCTGGCAACATCATACGCAAAGTAGCCCCTGACGCTTTTTGGGCAAAGGGGGTAGAGGATGGTAAAGGGGTGCTTGCATCTCTGGTAGTCCATCCGGTGAGGATTGTCGTTCCCCTCACGAAACCAGAAAGCAAGCGGAAAGTAGCGAAAGCAAGCGATCAATAGAAAGCCCTCTTTTGTTAGAAAACGCTATGTTTTTTTGGAACTATAGTTGAAATAAGGAGATTCACTTTTTCTCGTAACCTCCAGATCACGAGTATTGTGTTTCTACGACCAACAAGGTGAAAGCAAATGCCAACAGGGAGTAACAATCATATCTATTTCGGCCTTCTCCTGCATAATCACCAACCCGTCGGAAACTTCCCCTGGGTGTTTGAAAAGGTGTACCATGAGGCCTATCTACCCATGCTCAAAGCCCTGGAACTTCATCCGGGGGTACGCATCTCGCTACACTACACTGGTTCATTACTCGATTGGCTCACGGAGGCACACCCTGAGTTCCTGCAACGCCTCTCGGAGCTAGTAAAGCGCGGGCAGGTGGAGATTGTCGGTGGCGGCTACTATGAACCGATCCTGCCCTCTATCCCCGACGCCGATAAGGTTGGGCAAATTCGGCATCTCAGCGAGAAGTTGCAGCAGGTCTTTGGCATAACGCCCAGCGGCATGTGGCTGGCCGAACGCGTCTGGGAGCCGGCACTGCCACGTTATCTGCACGAGGCCGGGATACAATGGACGGTTGTAGATGATGTCCACTTCAAGTATGTGGGGCAGGAAGATAGCGATCTCTACGGCTACTATGCCACCGAGGATCAAGGCCACATGCTCAAAGTCTACGCGACCAATAAGATGTTGCGCTACACCATCCCCTGGCGCCCTGTCGCGGAGACCATCGACACGCTCCGCTCGCTTGCAACCCCTGATGGCACCCGTATCCTGGTCATGGGCGATGATGGCGAGAAGTTTGGTAGCTGGCCGGAGACTGATCGCTATTGCTGGGGTACCCAAACGGAGCCAGGCTGGGTCGAGACCTTCTTTAGTGCGCTAGAAGAGCATAGCTCCTGGCTTCACACCATCCCCCTGGGCGAGTATGCTCAGAAGCAACCAGCCCTGGGACGCATCTATCTCCCCACAGCTTCATATGTTGAGATGAGCGAGTGGGCGCTACCTCCGCGCAAGGCCTATAGCTTTGGCAAGCTCCTGCATAAATACGAAGAGACGCACCAGGACGAGGCCTTGCAATTCATGCGCGGCGGCTTCTGGCGCAACTTCCTGGTGCGTTACCCCGAAATCAATAACCAGCATAAAAAGATGCAGCACATCCACCATAAGGTCTATAAGGCGGGCGCAACCGACGAGCATGGACTGCATCATCTCTGGAAGGCCCAGGCCAACGATACCTACTGGCATGGCCTCTTTGGCGGCATCTACATGACCCATGTGCGCTCAGCCATCTATCACCACCTGATCAAGGCGGAGAACGCGGCTGATCGTGTGCTGCACGGCACCGCGCCCTGGCAGCAGTATACGTTCACCGATTTTGACTTTGACACACGCGATGAGTTGCTCGTCGAAAGCGATCAGCAGAACCTCTACTTCGACCCCCAGCGCGGCGGCACACTCTTTGAATGGGATATGCGCCGCAGCGCACACAATGTCCTCAGCGTCATATCACGACGCGAGGAGAGCTATCACCGCACCCTGCGCGAGCATGAACAGGAGCGCCGCAAGCAGTTGGCTCTGAGCGCGCAGACCGAGAAGAAAAGCAGTGATGAGAAGAGCAATGTACAGGAGCCAGCATCGCCCCATACCGCGATCCGTACTAAAGAGCATGACCTGGATCGCCATCTAACCGTTGATCGTTATCGACGCGCCAGCCTGGTTGACCATTTCTTGCCACCAGGACTCCCCATGAACTCCTTCGCGCACAACCGCTATGAAGAATATGGCGACTTCGTAGAGCGCCCATACCAGGCCGCGGTCAAGCAGGATGCCACCGGCACCGAGATCACTCTCTCACGCACCGGAAGCGTACGGCGAGCTGGCGCCCTGAATCCCTTACCGCTTCATCTCAGCAAAAAGATTGTGCTGCCACCGGGGGAAGAAGGCCTCAGTATTCGCTATGAACTGACCAATCAGAGCCAGGCCACCTTGCAGACGCGCTTCGCCTGCGAGTGGAACCTCAACTTCCTGGGTGGTGGCGCAAACGAGCAGGCCTATTATTACCTCAAGCAACAGGAGCCAGCCAGGGTGCCCTTTGATGGCACAGAAGAGCTGCATGAAGTCCAGGAGCTGCATATGGGCAATGCCTGGCTGCAACAAGACCTGCGGCTAGAAGTCAGCAAATCGGCAACCCTCTGGCGTTTCTCGCTGGACACGATTACCGGCTCAGAGGCTGGATTTGAGCGCACCCACCAGGGAAGCTGCATGTTGCTCACCTGGCCGCTCGAACTGGCACCTGGGGAGACCTGGAGCGTCGAGATGGCCTGGACGGGCCAGCCCGAACTCATGGCTGCCACTGAGTCCTTCTTCTCCAGCGTGGCACGCTAGCCGCGACGCTGCTAAAGCACGCGTCTACATAGAATGATACGAGATATGTAGACGCGTGCTTTAGCAGCGTCGGCTGGGACCCGGTTCCACTCCATTAGTACTAATGCCTACGGGCATACCTGTAAAAAGACGTGATAGAATCATAGAAGCTCTTTATTAGCACAGAGAACGCCATGGGCAAGTTCTTTCAGGTTGCTGGTGTGGTGGCATCCTGGCAACCAGTGGTTACCAGGATGCCACCACACCAGCAGCCGAGGCGAGCACCGCAGGCGTGAGAAGTCGGACCCGGCAACAGCCTATAGTATCGAATAAACCAAATATAAAAAATAATGTGGCGCAAGGCCACCTGAAGGACTATACGCGGATGAAACCAGTTCTGCTTTTACAACATGACAGTGAAGACCCGCCTGGTTTCCTGGGAGAATTGCTCCAGGAGCACGCTATAGCGTTTGAGGTATGCGACGTGACCCGCTCAAAGCAGTTGCCCACCCTGGGTGACTATAGCGCGGTTGTCGCCCTGGGAGGCGCACAGCAGGCCTATGATGAGGTGAGCTATCCCTACTTTGTAGAGGAAAAGGCCTGGCTACGGGAGCTTGTAGCACGCGAGATCCCTTACCTGGGGCTTTGCCTGGGTGGGCAACTCCTGGCCTCGGCGCTGGGGGCAGAAGTTCGCCAGCATACTCAGGCCGAGATCGGGTTCTTTAATATTCCTCTGACTGAGGCAGGTAGGCAAGATCCACTTTTTGAGGGCCTTCCTGATTTTGAACGCGTCTTCCACTGGCATATGGATGTCTTCGATCTCCCCAGCAAAGGAAAACTCCTGGCAAGTAATACCTGCGCGCCCCATCAAGCCTTTCGCTATGGGCGGCACGCCTATGGCCTTCAGTACCATATCGAGGTCACGCCTGCTATCCTGGCAAGCTGGATGCGCTCGTTAGAACCTGAAACCCCAACTGAGATCCGCGACCATCTCGCGGCGATCCAACGCGACCCAGGCGCCTACTTTCCAGCCTATCATGCACACTCACGCCAATTGTTTCGCAACTTCCTGCGCTTAAGTGACTTAGCATGAGGTTTAACGATATACACAGAAACTCTTTTCTTTTCTACCCTCTTTCTGCTATACTTGCACTCATGACCTATTCTTAAGAGCATCTTAGAGGTTTTCTATATATAAACCAACAGTCGTAAGTTGTACAATGCGCTGTCATTCCTGCTTACATAGCAACGCTGTAGAGAGGCTAGCATGCCTCTGTTCAGTACAGCATGCATGATTGCTTCTTGCGTAACGTAATAATTGATAGTCCTATTGATAGTCCTGTGAGATATACTAGAAAGTATCGCTAGCATCGGACAAGACTATGCATATATTGCTCGAAAGGCCGCATTCGACGAAGATGCCGCAGAATAAAATTCATACCAATCCGTCAATAAAAAATTTTTCTGGGTCTGCACTCCCACCCTTTACCTTTTCTCTTCGTACTATTGCCTGCGAACGACATCCAACGCGGAATGAAGATAGCGTACTCGTGGATGAGCGTACTGGACTGGTCGCAGTGTTTGATGGCGTTGGAGGAAGTGCCGCGGGTGAGATTGCCTCCCAAACAGCCCACTATGCCGCACTCCAGCAATGGCGACGCCGACTGCGCCAGTCCCAGCCTGGGCGCAAGGTCCTGACCATTCCAGAAGCCTCAGCGCAGGCTAATTTCTGTGGGCTATTAGAAGAACTCATCTATGATGCCGATGACCAGGTACGCACCGAAGGGGCGCGCCGCGCTGGCACCGACGATCTCGCCACGACGGTCGCGCTGGCAGTAATCTCTCGCCAGGCCAGGACAGGCCACTACACTCTCTATTATGCCCATGTAGGAGATAGCCGTATCTATCTAGCACGGGAGAAAGAGCCGATGCAGCGCCTCACCAAGGATGATGGTCTGCTGGCCAAGCTCGTCGAAAACCGCATCATTGATGAAGAGAACGCGCTCCGTATAGATCAGGCCCAGACGGCTGGACAGCTCTCAGATACCGAACTCAGCTACTTCCGCCTACGGGGAGGCATCACCCAGGCCCTGGGCGGCCCCTTGCCACCAACCATTCATATCGATGAAATCAGCATTCAACCAGGGGATCGCGTTCTGCTCTGCACTGACGGCATTCATGATAATCTCACCGATGAAGAAATTGAGCATATTCTACGCAGCACGCCCCGCGACACCACGGCACGCGAACTTGTACGCCACTCCCTCAATCGCTCACATGAGAGTCGCAGCACCACCATTCGCGCCAAGCCCGACGATATGAGCGCAGTCGTCATCACCTGCCGCTTTTAACGCGCAATGCTCTATGCTGACCAGGTATAGCTTTTCACGCCTTCCAGCAGACAAAAAGTACTATACCAGCGGCAATTGTATGCATTGATACCCACAAATGCGTTACCCTATAAGAGGCCACGTCCATGGACCGGGCGCGCCTCTTATTTGCGCTTTCGCTGTATGTCTTATTATTGCTGGTCCTCGTCATCTATATCGCGAACAAGCAAACAAACATATTTCATAAAGTCAGAGGTTCTCTGGCAAAATTATCTTCATATTGCGTGTCTTCTTAGGAGGGGTAGGTAAGTATCTTGAGTAAGAATACGTCCTGGTTCGTGTTATGCGCTACGGTGTGCTGCCTCTTGTGGAGCAGCATTCTCCTGACGGCCTGTGGATCGCAGGCGCCAGAGGTCAGAGGGAAGAATACACCTCATACCATAGCGCGTGACAATATTGAAGAAAAACACGCCACCCCAACACCTGATACCCCCCTACAAGCACAAGCCACGACACCCACGCCTACACCTACCCAGAAGCCAGCAGGGGCCGCAGGCGGACCCACCAATATTCCGGCCACCGGCTCAGGCGCCGCTCCATATGGCTCTCCTCCAGGGTTAACCGCGCTCGAACAGCAGCTAACACAACAGCTTTTTAATCAGATCAACAGCGACCGGGCAGCGCGTGGACTCTACGCCTACCAGTGGAATACGACGCTGGCCGGGGGAGCACGCTTACATAGCTGGAACATGTTTCATTGTGGCTTCAGCCATACCTGCCCCGATGGCCTGGACCAGTGTCAACGCATCGCTAACGAAGGTTTCGCAGGCTATAGCGACTGTGGCGAGAACATTGGCGAGGCGGGGCCATCAAGCCCACCCTGGACGAATGTCTACGCAGTGCATATGAGCATGGTCAACGAGCCGCCTACGGGCTGGCACCGCATTCACCTCTTCAGCACAACACTTCATCGCATCGGCATTGGCGTCTACGTCGATCCCAGCGGCTGGGTCTGGTTTACCGAAGACATGGTAAGTTAAGGTCAGTGAGAAAAAGCAGCAGGACCGAGAAGCGCTGCTGCCCGGTCCTGCTGCTTTTTCTCACTGACCTTAAGCATGTGGTTTTGCCCCTATCAGGGCTTCAAACTGTGTACGATCCAGGGCTTCTTCCTCCATCAGGGTAGCAGCCAGGTGTTGCAGTTGCGCATGATGCTCGGTCAGGATGTGGGAGGCGACCGCGCGCCCCTCCGCGAGAATACTCAGTACTTCTGCGTCCACAAGGGCATTCAAGCTCAGTCCAACACTCGCTGTGGCAGGCGAGGACTCGACGTTGGCCATGGGCAGTGCAGGCGGAAGGGCGCCTCCTTGTAGCACAGGCTCTCCGTGAGCGTTCAGGGCCAGGTCGCGAGAGTGCAGGTCCGCACGGTGACGCATATTCAGCCCATATGCCCCTTCCCCGGCTTGATAGTCGGCAAAGACCAACCCCAGTTGCTTGCTCATGCCCCAGCGCGTCACCATCTTTCGGGCCAGGTCCGTCACTACCTGAAAATCGTTCTCGGCCCCCGTGGTCACATGCTGCTCACCAAAGGTCAACTCCTCGGCGACTCGTCCACCCAGGCCAACGGCGATCTTCGCGATCAGATATTCGCGACTATAGTTATAGCGGTCCTCTTCGCTCATGAAGTGGGTCACACCCAGGCTCTGGCCACGCGGCAGAATGGTCACACGGTTCACCACGTCGCCCTCAGGTAGGTAGTGCGCGACCAGGGCATGTCCGCCCTCGTGAATGGCAATGATGCGGCGCTCGCGCTCATTCATCACCAGGGGACGGAGTGCTCCAAGCTGTACACGCGCCAGGGCCTCCTCAAAGCAGGGATGAGGAACGCAGGGGAGATTGCGCCGGGCCGCACTTAGTGCCGCCTCATTGACCAGGTTTGCCAGGTCCGCGCCGGTCATGCCCGTGGTGATGCGCGCGATCCGCTCAAGGCTCACGTCTGCGTCCAGAGGGGTGTTGCGCGTATGCACACGCAGAATCGCCTCGCGACCCACACGGTCA
This sequence comes from Ktedonobacter racemifer DSM 44963, assembly GCF_000178855.1. GTDB lineage: Bacteria > Chloroflexota > Ktedonobacteria > Ktedonobacterales > Ktedonobacteraceae > Ktedonobacter > Ktedonobacter racemifer. Next base: position 95,238 of record NZ_ADVG01000002.1, read on the forward strand.
GGCGGCGAGACCATAATGCGCCGATCAAAGCGGCCTGGGCGTAGCAAGGCACTATCAAGAATATCGGCCCGGTTCGTTGCGGCCAGGACTACGACGGCATGGCGCGCATCAAAGCCATCCAGCTCTACAAGCAACTGGTTCAGGGTTTGATCGCGCTCATCGTTGCCGCTCATGCGCATAGAGCGCTTGCGCCCCACCGCGTCTATCTCGTCGATAAAGATGACGCTGGGAGAAGCCTGTCGTGCCTGATTAAACAGATCGCGTACCCGGCTGGCGCCCACACCTACAAACATCTCCACAAACTCCGAGGCACTCATGGAGAAGAAGGGAACCTGGGCCTCCCCAGCCACCGCCCGGGCTAAGAGGGTTTTGCCGGTTCCTGGAGGGCCAACGAGTAAGGCTCCGCGTGGAATACGCGCCCCCAGGCGATTATAGCGCTCGGGGCGGCGTAAGAACTCGACGATCTCCTCCAGTTCACTGCGCACCTCGTCGATACCTGCAACATCTGCGAAGGTAACTCGGTTCTCTTCAGCAATGCGCGCCACACGCGCCTTCGCAACTGCCTCCCCACCAGTGACATTGATCGGGTCGCGGCTCTGCTCTTTGCGCGCCTCGCGTGGCTCATGCCCTGAGCGAGGGACCTCTTTCGCACGCTCAAAGCGGCGCACGCGGTTCTTGCCCATCTGCGTAATACGCTCATCAATCGTTTTCTCTAGACTGGGCCGGTTACGCATCATTGTGTAACTGAGTATGACCAGCGCGCCAATGAGAAAGGGGAGAAATCGCCATAGATACACTAACCAATCAGCCGTTTGTGCCACGGGAATCGTCCTCACCTGCACTTGCTTGCTCAAAAGCAAGGCCATCAACTGCTCATCGCCATTTACTGGCATTTGTGTATGTACCGCACGCTCTGTATCAAGTATCTTCCCCCCGGGCGAATTGCCAGTGCCGATATAGCGATTCCAGTCCTGTATATCCTGGCTCTTCTGTTCGGCGGCCACCTCCGCCGTAGTCGGGGCGGCTGGCAATGTGCTCGCCAAAAGTGGTTGATTCAGGAGCGCACTCATCTCATTGCCGCGAATATTCACCGCCCAGACATGTCCCACCTCCACTTGCTTCACAAAATCACTATAAGAAAGCGCTGTCTCGTTGGCAGGCGTGGTATTCGTGGGCGTCGGGGGTTGGAGTTGACTCGCCACGATATACAAAAGCCCCAGGAGCAGCACGATCAATACACCTGTACATAGCACACTGCGTTCTTCAAGAAGCAGCCTTCGGAGCCTGCGCCCAAAGTGCTCAATTCTTCTCTGCCACTGCCTGGTATTCTCAGACAGTTTGTTATGGCGACCCGCCTTGTCGTCCATTCATACACCTCGTCGGAAAGACCACACAGCCGGACCTTAATATGCTTGATCCTTCGTGTCCATACAGCACACAGTTTCAGCCCAGTTAGAGGGCCATAAACACCTATTAACAGTTGAAGCACACATCCATCCTGCCATAAGGGCAGGAAATAGACCGTTTTGAAAAAGCATCTGAAAGTAAAAAAGTGTGCATTTATGGAAAATCACAAACAGTGTACTGCTTTCAGCGAGAAAAGCGGTAGGATCGGTACTTTCTTCTCAAAAGCATGAAAATTAATTAATATACCTCTATGTGTATCATTATAAATCAACGCCGAGAACTCAGCAGAATTGCTGACCTGTCTTTAGGGCGCAACAAACCATACATTTGAGTTATGAAGATTTTGGCTCTCGCATGCATGGTATGGTCTATACACGTTAGGAGAGACATCTCTTGATACATCTTGAGAGCCGAATATTACTAGTAATGGGGTGTCGTAAAAAGCCAGTGGCCTTTTTACGACACCCCATTACTAGTAATATCTTAACCTCCCAGGCCGAAGTCGAGGGGAATGTGCAGGATATTGAGCAGGGCTACCAGTAAGGGGGCGATCAGCAGGGCTGGAAGCATGTTCGCGACTTTGATCCGTTCCGCCCACAAACTCTGCGACTGAATGCCGAGGATATTGAGCGCCAGGGCGATGAGAATCGTCCCACCTGCGGCGGAAAGCTCGATGACGCGTGGCTGCATTCCCAGGGGCAGGGCAGAACTCGAGATAAGTAGAGGCTTGATCAAGCCCGCCAGCAGCGAGATACCTCCCTGCACGATAAGCACCGTTGCCCCGGCAAAAAGCACGCCTCGTCCAAAGCTGCTGGCAAAAATAATCGCGGAAAAGCCATCCAGGATAGCTTTGATAGCCAGCAAGCGAAAGTCGCCCGTCAGGCCATCCTGTATCGAGCCGAGAATCGTCAACGGTCCCACACAGAATTGCAGGCTCGCCACCACAAAAGCCGCGGTAAAGTGTTGCTCGCGACCCGTCTTATCGACCCGCCGCTTCAGCGAATCGCCCAGCCAGTTAATGCCGCCATCAATATTGAGAAGTTCCCCCACCACCACGCCAATCACCAGTGCCAGAAGCGGAATCAAGGCGTTCTCCGTCTTCAAGGCACTACTCATCCCGATCACAATCGTCATAATACCAATCACAATAATGACGCCCTGCTTAATCCGCTCGGGGAGACGATCTCCAATCAACAGGCCAATGATGCCTCCCAGCATGACCGTAGCAAAGTTTAAGAGTGTTCCACGCAGCGGCAAGGCCGCCACATCAGAGAGAAGTGTATTTGCTAGTAGCATTCCTCATAAGTTCCTTATTCTCAAAAAGCATACGCAATGTCAGATGTAGACTTCTGTTAGATCCCCTTAGCATAGCATGCGCTCAAGCATAGACGGTAATCAGTAGCCCAACGCTGCTAAAGCACGCGTCTACATATAACCATGATATGTAGACGCGTGCTTTAGCAGCGTTGGGCAGCAACCTGCGCTGCACATATCGATGAGTACATGTACACCCTCCCCGGATACTGGCAATAGGAGATTTCCTCCTCCCATTCATCGACCCACGAGGAGCCTGCCACAAACCTGGCCCTCTTCAAAGGCTCCTCCCACTTCTCCATCGCGCCCCTCCCCTCTAAGGAACTCAGCCACCATTTTGCTGTGTCTGTATACTGCTAACGAACAAGCAAACAACCTGCCGGCAACACCGGGGAAATGTCATCTCTGTGTCGAAAGGTTAAAGAATTTGACCATCTTCTGCTTGCTATTCCATCTCTATACTGGAACGCATGCAAGAAGGTGAGGAGGGAAACAAACACTTGTGAGCCTTACAACTCGCAAGCCTGGCAGGCTGACACCCTGTACGTTGGTCAATCGAAGAGCACTCTTGCCGGCAACATAGTCATCTTACGTGTATGCACATGGGAACATAGATGACCTCTGGTCTCCTCTGTCATACCACTTCGAGGGGCTATGTGTACACCAACACAAGGAGTTTGCCTATCATGAGACACCAGACTATGCAATCGCACCAGGCAACTGGCAGCCTGCTCTACCGGGCCACAATCCCCCTGGCGATGCTCGCGCTTGCCTGTGCCTGTGTACTGGGCGTCCGCTCGGCCTCAGCCGCTTCACGCGACAATGACGCTCATGTGCGCATCGTGCATGCCTCGTCCAAGGCAGGTCCCGTCGATATATTCGTAGATGGAAAGAAGCTCTTAAGCAACGTCTCGTTTGGCACTGTGACGGACTACAAAACGCTCACACCCGGCAAACATGAGATTAAGATTGCCCCGGCAGGTAAAGGCGAGAAAGCAGCGGTCATCACGGCCAATGCCAATGTCAAGCAGCATGGCTACTATACCATCGCGGCTACTGGTAGCAAGCAAGGTGACGTCTCGGTGAAGGGGTTTAAAGATGATAATACCGGCAGTACCAAAGATGCCAAAATACGCGTCTATCATCTCTCGCCAGACCTGGGCACAGTCAACGTCACGACCTCTGACAATAAAAAAATTGTCAGCGATCTACACTATGAGCAGGCCAGCGATTACATAACCGTTCCGGCTGGAAGTTATACGCTGAATGCGACGGCAAGCAAAACTGATAAGAAACTACCCATTAAAGCTGATGTAAAAGATGGCAAGGTCTATAGCGTCTTCGTGCTCGGAGAGCAGCATGGCCAGCCCCCACTGACCTACAAGGTACAGTCTGTCGTTGCGCAGAGCACGACAGCACAGCCAGGCCAGACACCAACGGGAACCGCGACCAAAACCGTAACGCCTGCGAAGACCAAGTCACCCACGCGTTAACGATACGCGAACGCGGCCAGTCGTTCGCCACAAATTTGAAACTGGAAAGGCTCGCCCTCCTGACGTATGCACCGGCGGGCCTCTCCATGTTCTCTCCTTCAGGAACACATGTTACAGGAGACCCGGCGCTGCTGAAGCACGCGCCGGACCACACGCAGATCAAGCAACCAGGCTTATTTGCCAGCTGCGCCTTTTACGTGGGAGTCGAGGAAATCGGCGATTGCTGGATAGGCCTTGAGGCGATTATCGCGCTTGATCAGGCCATGTCCTTCATCTGCGAAGACGAGGTACTCGACAGGCACATTGCGCTGGCGCAGGGCATTCACCACTTGCTCAGCTTCGCCAAGGGGGACGCGTGGATCGTTGGCGCCATGCACGACGAAGAGCGGAGCCGTAATCTTATCTACCGCGTGAATGGGCGAGATTTGCTCCAGAAACGCCCGGTCCTGCTCCAGGCTGCCATATTCGGCCTCGCGCCATTTGCGGCGCCAGGGACCAGTATTCTCCAGGAAGGTCACGAAGTTCGCGATACCCACGATATCGACGGCCGCCGCCCAGAGATCAGGGTAGGTCGTCACAGCCGCAAGCACCATGAAGCCTCCATAGCTACCTCCATAGACAGCGATCCGCTCAGGATCGGCGATGCCGCTTTCGCGCAGCCATTCAACGGCGGCCTTGAGATCGGCCACTGAGTCCATCCGCTTGCGCACATCGTCGAGGCTCTGGTAAGTATAGCCATAGCCCGTACTGCCACGGACATTGGGGGCGAGAACCGCGTAGCCACGCGCCACGAGATACTGGTAGATAGGGTTAAACCAGGGGCGCTCCTGGGACTCCGGTCCACCATGCACGCTGATCACCACGGGCAGGTTTTTCTGCGCGCCCGCAGGCTGATAGAGAAACGCGGGAATATCGCGCCCATCAAAGGAGGGGTAGCGCACCACTGCCGGCGCGACAAAGCTAGCGCGGGGGATGCCTCCAGTTGAACTCAAGGTAGCACGCTGGATATGTCCGCCAGCCATGTCCCAGATCCAGATGTCGGTCGGCTCATCCGCTCCACTCAGAGTAATCGCCAGTTTCGCCCCATCCTGCGACCACGCCAGGTCAAGCACGACGCTCTTAGGCAGCGTTGGAGCCAGCAAGACATGGCGCTGCTCCCAGCCTTGCGCAACATCAAAGAGTTCGAGACGCGAGATACCATCCTCATTGATCACCATAGCCAGGGAGGCGCCATCCCTGGTGACGGCCAGCGCCTCCACATCCCAGGGAATATCGCTGAGATAACGAAGCTCGGTTGTGGCCAGGTCCAGGTAGGCCAGGGAGAGAAAATCGCGCTCCCGATTACAGAGCAGGTAGAGACCCTTGCGATCCGCTGACCAGAAGGGAGTGGCGTGCAAGGCGGCTCCCTCGCCCAGGTCTGGCGTCAGGTCTCGTGCCTCGCCAGAATCAATATCTATCAATATAAGTGCATTGCGTGACAGCGACTCCACCCGTCTCACCAGCACCTGTTTGCCATCGGGAGAGTAGCGTACTGGCATGTTTGAGCCGTCCTGCTCCAGCAGCAAACGACATTCTCCGGTGCTTACCTGCATCTCGTAAACGTCAAAGAAGCGAGCGTCACGCTCATTGCTATTATAGACGATACGCTCTCCATCAGGCGACCAGCCACCGAAGGAATGCATGACCTCGGGCTTCTCGGTCAACGCACGAAACTCGCTGCCATCGGCGCTCAAAAGGAAGAGTTGTGCCCGTTCATTGCCGCCGATATCCCCGCTTACCAGCAGTGTATCGGCATGTGGCGCAAAGGTAGCACCAGAGACGCGCTCTCCTCGAAACGTCAACTGCCGCGGCCAAGCTGGCTCCTGCAAATTGGGCTGGTCGATAGAGACGCTCCAGACTTCCGCAACTCCGGTAATATTGGTCAAGAAGCTAATATGCTGACCATCAGGCGAAAAACTGGCCCCTGTGGCCGAGCGAACATTGAGATATCGTTCAAAACTATATATTTCTTTTGTCACGTTATAACCTCTCAAGGGCATCGCTATCAAGTTTCATCGTAGAGATGCCTCTATTATAGGACAACGAGACCCGGCAAGGCCAACAGCAACGGGACTTTCACGCCTGCGTCGCTCAAAGGGCGAAGGGGTGTGTGCATGGAGAAACAAGCAATGCTCGCTTTTCCATGCACACCCCCCTTCCTCTGAGAGTTCGTTGCGCGAGAAGGCGCTATTGTTTGGCGTTGCGCATACTAAGCTGGACGCGATTGCGCTTGAGGTCAATACTGAGTACGCGCACAGAGACAACCTGGCCCACTGCTACCACAGTCAGCGGGTCCTTGACGAAGCGCTCAGCTAGCTCGGAGATATGCACCAGGCCATCCTGCTTAACGCCAATATCGACGAAGGCGCCAAAGTCGACGACGTTGCGCACCGTTCCCTGAAGGATCATGCCTGGTTGCAAATCCTCCATCTTTAACACATCATGGCGCAGGATCGGCGCGGGCAGAGCATCACGAGGGTCGAGACCTGGCTTCTCCAGGTTTTCCAGGATGTCATGCAGCGTAGGCATACCCACCCCAATCTGTTTGGCGATGTTCTTCCAGGCCTCGGTTTCGTCACTTGCCTCGCCGCGTCCACGGCTGCTACGCCCAAAGGAGTGCTGCAACTTGATCAATTGCTTGAACTGGGCGATGCGCTCGTTTGGTTTCTGCTTCTGATCACCTGGAAGCATATTCAGTAGCGCACGCGCCGCTTCGTAACTCTCGGGATGGATAAAGGTATTATCCAGGCTATCGACAGCATTCCCAATCTTGAGAAAGCCTGCCGCCTGGACGAAGGTCGCGGGTCCCAGGCCTGAGACCTTCTTCAACTCGTCACGCGACTTGAAGGGTCCATGAGCCTCGCGATGCTTAACGATTGCGTTGGCGACACGGGTATTGATGCCCGAGACGTGCTTGAGTAGAGCGGAGGAGGCAGAATTGACCTCGACGCCCGCGAAGTTTACACATGAGACAACCACGCGATCCAGCATCTCGGCCAGTTCTTTCTGATCGACATCGTGCTGGTAGAGTCCAACACCAACAGCCTTGGGATCGATCTTGACCAGCTCAGCCAGGGGGTCTTGCAGACGACGAGCAATAGAGATAGTACCGCGCTGGGTCGCGTCGAGGGTGGGGAACTCCTCGCGAGCCGCTTCAGAGGCTGAGTAGACCGAGGCACCAGCCTCGTTAACGAGTACATACCCAATCTCGCCGTGCTGCCCTCGCTCCTCCTCAATCGTACCAATCACGCTCGCGACCAGTTGCTCGGTCTCGCGGGAGGCGGTGCCATTCCCGATGGCCACGACTTTCACCTGGTGCTTAACAAGCATGTCATGCAGGACACGTTTGGCTTTCTCTTCCTGGTGCAGGTAGACCGTATCCGAGAGGAGATATTTGCCCGTTTCATCGACAAGCGTCACCTTACAGCCGGTGCGATAGCCAGGATCGAGGCCTAACACCATCTTGCCGCGCAGGGGTGGCTGGAGCAGGAGATTGCGCAGATTCGCGGCGAAGATATGAATGGCGTGCGCCTCCGCCTTCTTGGTCAATTCTACGCGCACCTCGCGCTCCATAGCGGGCGCGAGCAAGCGTTTGTAGCCATCCTCCATCGCCTCTTCCAGGGTTCGCTGAAAGGGCGAGGTCGCTCTGGCAGGGTAGTGGCGGGTAATCTCGCCTTTCGCCTGCTCATATGCCAGGTTCACGCCCACACGCAAGATTCCCTCACGTTCGGCGCGGTTCAAGGCCAGCACGCGGTGAGGCACCAGTTTGGTGACATCCTCGTTAAAATCGTAGTAGAGCTGGTAGACGCCCTGGGGGTCCTTCGCCTTCAGTTCTTCCTCGTCGAGCGCTTTGGTCTTGAGAGAAGACTGCTTGAAATACGCGGCACGCACATCACCACGGACGGAGGCATCTTCAACGATCATCTCGGCAACGATATCGGCTGCGCCCGCGAAGGCTTCAAGGCTTGTATCCACACCTTTTTCGGCATTCAGAAAAGGCGCGGCATGCTCTTCGAGGATCGTCTCCACATCACCTGAGATCTCAGGCTGCTGCAAAATAATCTCCGCCAGCGGCGCCAGGCCCTTCTCGCGTGCCACGCTCGCACGCGTTTTGCGCTTTTGCCGGTAGGGGAGATAGAGGTCCTCGACCGCTTGCAGGGTGGTTGCCTCTTCGATGGCTGCAGCCAGTTCGGGCGTAAGCTTGCCCTGACCATCAATCAAACGCCGCACATCCTGCTTGCGCTCATGCAGTGCCCGCAACGAGGCGGCCCTATCGGCAATGGCCTGAATCTGCACCTCGTCGAGGCTACCGGTCACTTCTTTACGATAACGGGCAATGAAGGGAATGGTATTGCCCTCGTCTAACAGGCCAAGCGTGCGCTCAACCTGGCCACGCTGTAGATTCAATTCGGAGCTCAGTTGTGCGGCTATCTCCTGAGGAGACAGCGTCGTCTCTTCCAGCTTCGCGGAATCTATCGTCACAGTCTCATGTTTATCTTCTGTCGTCAACGATTACTCCACCTTCTCTAACAGGTTTCTATCTCTCCTGATAGTACCATAAACGCGTGTCTCTTGAGCGAAAAGTCCCCCTTTCGTCTTGTCTCACACGCTCGTCTTGTGAAGTACCCCACGCCTTTAGGCGTGGGCTTCGACAGCGGCCCAGTTTCTCCGAAGAGACCACCGGGTGCTGTAGGGCGCTTCCCGCCCCGGCCACCCTACGGGTGGACTTGCCTTTCTTGCTTGGTTTCTTGCTTGGAAGAAGCGTCCCTTGCTCCTCATAGCGCCGCAGCAGGTTGCGGGCCGCGTTCTCATCGCGGTCGAGCTCAGCCCCACACGTGGGACACGAGTGCCAGCGCACTGAGAGGTCCTTGGGCACTAGCTCCCCTTCACCACCATGCCGCCAGCCCCTTCCGCTTTGCAGGCACACAACGTGATGAATCGGCCCCAGGCCGCGTCTAAAATACTTTTATTCAGCCCACTCTTGGCAACAGCTCCATCTAAAAATTGCGCCATACGGGGACCCCTGGCTTTAGCCATGGGGAGGAGCATGGCGCACTCCTTTCTGTGTATACTCATAGCCATCGGATCGTTGCACACAACGCATATATTTGGGGTGAATATCGACCTTCTCCAGTCGGAATGATGGCCGATGACGAATGGCTATCCGTCCTTCAAATGTTCCTTTGGGCGTGATGGCTTTGACCAGATCACCCGTTTGATACCCAAGAAATGTCTTTTTGCGCTCTTTGTGCTGCTTCGGGAATCCATACTTGTCAGGCACACACATTTGCCTCCTCCCATGCCCTGTCGCTTTGATGCGCAGTGGGATGACTCCCTTCTGCAAAAGCACATCAGGTGTGCTCTTGCCTACGCAAGCTGCATCGAGCCAGTGGGTTTTGGGGAGTCCTCGCGTGGTACGATTAAACTTCGTCAATCCACCGCTCCCACACTCGACAGGCAAGCCGATAGCTTTCAGCCGTTCGAGCAAAGCACATCGTGTGCTATTGACAGCGCTGGCATCCTTGAGTGGCTTTTTGACCTGAGCGAGAAGACGCTTGAGCACTTCAGGTTTCTTTTTCAAGAAGACTTCGATCTCCTGAGTGCCTTTGGCAGTATTGCATGCTTCGCACGCCAAGGTAAGATTGCTCATCCTGTTCGTACCACTACGGGCACGTGGATGGATATGCTCTACCTGAAGCGGGACATCTTGTTTGCCACAATAGGCACACGTGCGTTCCCATTTTTCCAGCAAGTATTCCCTGACCTCATAGCCTTGCAAGGTTCCTTGCTGGTATTCCACACCTGCAATGTCGGGATTCTCCATCAATTGCATATCAAACTTCACAAGCTCCTGACTGAGAGTGGCAATGGGAGCATATCGACACAGGCGAGCTACCCACGTCAGAATGTTGGCAAGGCGACTTTCTAACGATGGTGGCAACCATCCCTTCTTCCTCCGTCGATTGTCAAATCGCGGCTTGCGGTAGCGTGTTTTACGCTGCCTACGCCCCTGGCGACTTGCACGACGGCTATCAAGACTGTCTTTAATTGCATGCCCTCGATGTGAGAGTTCAGCCGCGAACACAATTTTGCCGTTGGTGCCGTTCACCAGGGCAATTCCCGTCGTTTTACTGCCTGGATCGAGCTTGAGGTGCAAGGGTTGTACCTCTGGCTGTTCTACCACCCGTTTGAGCACAATGGTAAACGGATACCGTCTAAACACGGCTGCTTTCCCTTGCCTGAGCAAGCGCCTCGCGTGTCCTGGATGCACCGGATTTAAAGGTTTGCAGTCACTATCAATCACAAAAACATTGCTCACGTTGAGCCTCCTGTTTCCAGGGTAATGTTTGCCTCGACAATGATAGAGGGCGGTACTTTTCCCTGAGCACTGCATAGACCCCGCTTTGCTGTTTAACCCAGAGATTCTAGAGCTACCGGCTGGCACACACCTGTAGGTAGGAACTTGAACACTTCTCCTCTATCGTAGCCTGATAACCTCCTGCCTCGCGCAGAAGGTCCATGGCTAAGTCTGGACAGGTCCGAGCTTGCTTTCACAAGCCCCTGCCTTTAGGCATGGGGTACCTGACTGGGAAGATACTGCACGCTCCCCACGGCCGTGCTCTCCAGGGACATGCTCCCTTGGGAAAGGTTGGCAGTGGGAGACGCCTCCGCCTTCTTGGGCTTGGGTCTCGCCGTCATGTTGAGGATCTGTAACTGCTCAAAGACCAGGATCCCATACTGGTTCACGAGCCGACGCGAGGTTTTATGCAAAAAGTCCTGCCGCCGATGGCGCACCTTGCGATAGAGTCGGGTGAGCTCACGCTTGGCACGATTGCGTCGATGACTGCCTCGCTTGCGTCGAGCGAGCGTGCGATGAGTGGCCTTGATCCGCGCTTCGGTTGAGCGATAGAGGCGAGGATTGGCGATCTGCTCGCCAGTAGAGAGAGTGGCATAGGAAGTGATACCTACATCAATGCCCACCGCCTGCTTGTTGGGATGAACCACTGTGCTGGGGTCGAAGGACTGCTCCACGCTAAAAATGGCATACCACTGGTCGCCATCGCGCTTGATGGTGCAGGTGGTGATGCGGCCTTTGAGGGGTCGATGCATGCGCATCTTCACATGCCCAATCTTGGAAAGGGCGAGCCGACAGGTGTTCTTCCTCTTCTTGTCCTGGGAGCTGAGTGCTCCAAGGATCTCAAACCCGCTCTGTGGATACGAGAAGGAATGATACCGACTGTTCGATTTATACCTGGGATAGCCTGGGGTTTGTCCTTCAGCCACACGACGAAAGAAGGCTTGCATGGCTTTATCCAGGCGACGCAGCACGTCTTGCTGGACCTGGGAATGGATCTCTCGATATTCTGGGCGTATCGCTTTGATCTGGGGCAACTGGTCGGCTTGCTTGCGATAGGAGACCGAGACACCGGTCATCTTGTAGGCGGTGGTGCGTTCTTCGAGGCCTGCATTGTAGAGCTCTTTACAGCGGCGAAGCGTCCAGAGGAAGGTTTCTTCTTGTTTGCGCGTGAGGTACAGACGGTAGACGTAGGCTTTGACGCGCACAGGCAAGACCGCTTCCTCTGTCTGCGGTGCATGCTCCTCGTTTACGGTTCCCAGGCCCATTTCTCCTCTTCCATCGTTCCCTGCTTATTTCGAGACGAAAACAAGCTGCCAATAGTAGAACACATTTTCGAGTCAAAGTATACAGGAGCAGTTCTTTTCTGTCAAGTCTCCTTTTCCCTCTTCCCCTCCCTTCCAACAAGGAACGCCTCTTTCATCCCCCTGCATTCATGCATGGGTCTTCAGAGGCGCTTAGGATAAAAAGGGATATATTGTTGATGTGGCGTGGTCGGCAATTGCCGACCACGCCACATCAACAATATATCCCTTTCCATTCAGGGTTGCTGGGGGTGCAGCCTGGCCCAGCGGGCCTTGAATTGCGAGCGGCCAAGCATGCCACCGATCCAGCCCAGGACAAAGGAGATGATCAGGCCACCGACGACGAAGAGTAAAAGGGGACTGGCCCCCTGCTGACCACTGGTCGAGGCCTGCGTCTGGCGCTTGAGAAACTCAGGAAAGATTTCCTGCCAGATGCGCGCAGGCGCCCCAGGCTCCATTGAGCCTCTAAGATGCTGGGCCCACTGTATGACCAGGCCTACAAGCAAGACGCACCAGAAGGTAATGGTACTGGTCACGCCCGCCCAGAGGCCCGACCAGGCTCCGCGTAGTGAGCGTCCACCGCGATGAGTGGTGATAAAGCCGGAAAAGACATAGAACATAAAGCCCATCAGGATGGCCAGGTAGAAGTACTCTTCGCGTGGATAAAAGAGAATCAAGAGCGCCGAGAGTACGCCCTGAATAATACCCCAGAGACATCCCTGGCCAAAGGCACTGGGGGCGACTTGCGGTATATAAGCCGCCTGGGGTGGCTGCATCTTTTGCCCCTGGGGAATGGCCTGTGGGGCACGCCCCTGTGGCTGAGGGGTACGTGGCCATTGGGGCGGCTGCCCCTGACGTTGTGGTTGTTGCACCTGGTGCTGGGAACCGCGCTGACCAGCCTGAGCAGGCTGCGGTTTAGCCACTTGTGCCTGTGGGGGAGCGGGGAGCTTCAAGGGCTGCTGAGATGATTGTGAACCCGCCGGCCAGGCAGGCGCGACCAGTGTCTTATCGGAATGCGCGGTCGCGAACTGGGGATCACGAATAGCACTCGCGAAATCGGCCATATTGGCGAAACGATCTTCAGCACGCACCGCGAGCGCTTTGAGGAGCACATTCTCTAGTGATTGAGAGAGCGCTGGATTCAATTGGCGGGGAGGGATCAGGTGATCCTGAAAGCTGCGATTGATCGCGGGCGGCGGCAAGCGATTGGTCAAGAGCAGGTACATCGTGGCTGCCATGGAGTAGATATCGGATTGGGGTCCCGTTTTGCCAGTATACTGTTCAAGTGGGCTAAAGCCGGCAGACACCGCCTTCACCAGCGTCTGCGTCTCCTCGTCTGGATGATAGAGCTTGGTCAGGCCGAAATCGACCAGGACCGTGGTCTGAGCTGGCGTAAGAATAATATTGCCAGGCTTAATATCACGATGAATAATAGCGGGCCTACGACTATGCAACTCGTGCAACACATCCATGATGGGGAGGAGCCAGTTTACAACCTCTTGCTCACTACAGGGACCGTTGCTGGCCTGGTGTGGCTCCTGCTCCCCCACGCGACCGCCGAGGACGCGACTTCGCAGCAATTCCAGCAGATTTTTCCCCTCGATAAGCTGCATTACCAGGTAGAAACGGCCATTGGACTCGAAGGCGTCGTATACCTCGGGCAGGTGCTTGCTACGCACAGTAAAGAGCACACTGGCCTCCATTAGCCCCTGTCGCCGCGCCATCGGGGTGATATCATATGTTTCTTTAATAGCACAGGGCCGGTTGTTTTCGCTGGTATCGCTTCCACGATAAATGGCCCCAAAACCACCGCTATTGATCAGCGGCCCCACGACATAATGGCCCCCAACAACCGTTCCTTGCGCCAGTGCGAGTGGCAAGCTCATACCAGAGCTTTCTCCCTTTTCTATTACTATTGAACCAGGCGTATGCTCCGCCCTGTTCAGAAAGCAGGCTTTCTCAAAAAGAGAACGTTTCCTGTGGCAAGATCATCGTACAATAATTTCCTCTCTATACCTAGAGACGTGCAAAATCTTCTACGATAGAAACAACCTCTCAGTTACATCTTAACGACGAGAAACTCTACAAAAAAATGTGCCCCTGTCGCTTGCAATAAGCCATACGTATGATACAATAAGCCATACTGATCTGATCTTACGTACATGTTGCAGGAAGAAGAGAGCAAACATTTGGAACGAAACGTGATGTTTGATGCTGATCATGACCGTGAAAAAACGGCAGACACAGAACGCGAAACCGTCCAGGAAACAGAGCTGAGCAGCCTGGCACAGAGTGACAGTCTCCGCCTCTACCTGCGCGAAATTTCGCGTATTCCTCTGCTCTCGGCCGTAAGCGAGTCCCGCCTTGCTGAACGCGCGGAGAATGGCGAAAAAGAAGCCAGGAACCACCTGATCGAGGCGAATCTGCGACTGGTAGTAAGTATCGCCAAAAAGTACGTTGGGCAGGGACTCTCCCTTGAAGATCTTATTGGCGAAGGGAACATTGGTCTCATTCGCGCAGTCACCAAATTTGACTATCGTAAGGGGTTCCGCTTCTCGACATACGCCACCTGGTGGATTAAACAGGCTATCACACGCGCCATCCTGGAGGGCACACGCGTTGTCCGTCTTCCTGTCTACATCATGGAAGAAGTTATGCGTGTCAAACGTACCACGCGTCAGCTCTACCAGGAATTGGGACGCGAGCCAACGCCTGAGATTATTGGTGAGCGCCTGGGCATGACCGCTGAACGTGTCAGCGAACTCCTGATCTGGGCCGAAAAAGTCTTCTCCCTGGACGCCCCACTTTCAGAAGAGGAAGAAAATACCCTGGGAGACATCATCGAAGATGTACGCGAACGCGGCCCCATGGAGATCACCGATCAACAGCTCCTGCGTGAAGAGATCCGCAAGGTACTTGGGCAATTGACGGTACGCGAGCGCCAGGTGATTGAGCTTCGTTTTGGTCTGATCGATGACCACGACCATACCCTGGAGGAGGTCGGCAAAAAGCTCAAGGTCACACGCGAACGTGTCCGTCAGATTGAAGAGCGCGCCATTCGCAAGCTCCGTCATCCACAGGCGAGCCGTATCCTGAAGGATTACCTGGACTAGAAATTACTTCGACTCAGTGTCTATATGCTTTTGTAGCGTCGTACGTCAGGGCAATATACCGCAACAAGGGGTAGAGTACTTCTCAAGTGCAAGAAGTGCCCTACCCCTTGTTGCGTGCGAAAACACTGACTTTTCTGCTGGTACACTCCTTCCAGAAAGATAGGTACCATTTTCTCTATCTACCACTTTTTCAACTCGCATACGTTTATTCTAATAGGGAACGTATTATGCATTATTTATCCTTCGAAGAAGAAATGGGTTGTGGCGCATGAATGAACTAGCTGGTCAGAGCCTGGGTGGGTTTCTGCTGGAAGAAGAGATTGGGCGAGGCTCCATGGGGGTCGTCTACCGGGGGCGGCAGGTAGCTCTCGGGCGGGAAGTAGCTATCAAAGTATTACCCAAGGCGCTCGCACGTGACCCCTCATATATGGCACGCTTTATTCGCGAGGCTCAAATTATTGCCGGCCTCAATCACCCCAATATTATTCACATCTACGACGCTGGTGAATCCCATAAGCTCCTCTACTTCGCCATGGAATATGTCCAGGGGCCAACGCTGGCCAATCTGCTGCACATGGATGGGGTTTTACCGCAACACCTGGCGGCTGAGTATGCCGCCCAGATCGCGGATGCGCTTGATGCCGCCTATAAAGAGCGCAACGTCATCCATCGTGATATCAAACCAGAGAACCTTATGCTTGATCGCTGGGGCAAAATCAAAGTCACCGATTTTGGCCTGGCACGCGCGCCTGGTCATCAGCAAATTACCGTCACCAAAACCCTGGTTGGCAGCATCTACTACGCCTCGCCAGAACAGGTCTGGGGTCACCAGTTAGACAACCGCAGCGACATCTATGCTCTTGGCGTAGTCCTCTACGAAATGGTCACCGGACATCGTCCCTTCATTGGACGCAATATGCCAGAACTGACGCAGACCATCGTGAAGGGTTCGCCGCCTGCACCAGGGACCTATAACCCGGCTCTCTCCTCCGAACTGGAACATATTATTCTTACAGCCCTCGCCCTTGACCGCGAACAACGCTATCCCAGCGCAGCAGTGCTGGCGGAGGCGCTGCGTGGCTTACGGCTCTCGGCCTCCCTACCCCCTGTACCACGCATTCAGACGCCGCGCGCCCATATTCCCATCCAGCCGCCTAAGCGTCCAAACACTCAGCGTTCAGGCTATATGCATACACCACAGCCTCAATCAAGACCAATGGACACGCCGACACTGCCAAGCCTGAATATTCCTTTCACGCCCTCGCCACAACCAATCACCGACAAGGTGGCTCAGGCTCGCAAGGGCCAGGACACATCTCAAAGGGGGAAGGAAGACCCATACCAGACACAACCCGAACTCCAATCGGAGCACGCCGAACAACACCCCTGGTGGAACAAGCTCTTTCGACCACCACATCGCTCCTAGCGGCACATTAACATAGCGCGCATCTGCTTCTGACGCCCTGTTAAAGATGCTACGTGCAAGTCTATAGCTTGCACGTGCTTGTTTTTGGGCAAGCGAGCGCAACTACTCCAAGCTCAAATTTTGATACGTTCATGCATATCCTAAATCCTTCTCACTTTCGCGTCTAAAGAGGTATATTATGAGAGGTATATTTACTGAAAGGAATATATATTTTAGGGATGTATGATGACCCAACACAACCACACTTTATACCGCTACCATCTCCGCCGTTTTTGCCATTGACACCACCACGCCCGCCACGCCAACCCTTCGCGCCCTGGGCCTGGTACAGAAAACAATCGAAAAAGGTGCAAGGCGGGATTGGCTGCTTTACGATATTTGTAGTACTCATGCTCTGCCTCTCGTGCGCTAGCGCGAGCGCCCACATGTTCTCGGGCAATTTCCTTGCGTCACAACCGTCACCTGCTGTGAAGACGCAGGACACACCAATGAACCCGTTTAGCCCAACACCAATGCCCACACCTAAACCATCCCCAACGCCCACACCTATTCAACCGCCGACACCATCGCCTGCCCCAGCCACGGGCGTCAATAGAAACCCTTGGGGGTATGATTTCAATCCAGGAAATGTGATCACCAATCCGCCCGCTGGCTTCTGTGGGTACTTTAACTGCATATCTTCGTTTTCGAGTGGGAAGGGTTATGTGGTTGAGTGCAAAGATGGGCAATATAGTAAGTCGGGTGGGCGATCAAGTGCCTGCTCACGTGATGGAGGGGTGAGCCGCACGCTCTATTCCCATTAGTCCAGCAAAAAGTCCTCCCTTTGCAAGGGTGAGTGCCAGCGCGCCCTGGAGCGCTTGGAGCTTTTCGCGGGCGCGCTGGACCTGGAGTTCTAACTGGTTCAGCTTGGCCTGCGCGATGTTTTCAGCGGTGATCGACTTGCCAGCATCAAACGGCTTGAAGCTGGTAACGCGGAATTTGGCCCATACGCTGTCAAGTGGGACATCTCGGGGTGCTAAGAACGCTCTACAAGCGGGATACGAGAGGATATATACTCAAGTCTATAGCTTGTGAGAATAGCTATAACTAAAACAGAGTATTACTCTCTTCGCACGAGGATGTCAGATAGCACCTATGATTACAAAAAGCACACCAGACGATCAGATGCCTTCGGATGCACAGCGTCATGCGTTCCCTTATAACCAGGACAGCGTACCGGGGCCTGCAAGTTCGTCACATATTCTTGAAGAAGCGCTCAGGCTCTTGCTAGCGCCTAATACAGATTATCATGTGCGTGTGCAAGCGACACGGCGCCTGGCTCGCTGCGGTCCGTCCACCCTACCCCTCGTGCTGGCAACCCTGAGCAACACACCTGAAATCCTGGTGCCCGCATGGCCCTGGTGGCCCCCTCAGTATGAGCATTGCAGCCGCCTGCTCGCTAACCTCAGTCAGAAGGCAGAGCTTAGATTGGATGAACTCTTGAAGCATCCCACACTGAGTGAGCCAGCGGGACCAGTGCTCTGGATCAGTGCCATTGAGGCCACCACTCACCTACCCGGAACCAACTATGAAGACCTACTGTGTGCCGCACTGGCCTCTCCCTGGAAGACAGTGCGCTATGCCTCGGCAATAACGCTGGCGACCCGCGCTGGCCGAACAACGCTTGCACCAGCCACTATCAGCGCACTCTATGCCTGCCTGGACTCGGAAGAAGATTTTCCGGTCCGCCTGACCGCGGCCTATACGTTGCTTCATTGCCGGGAGTACATTGGGCTGGATATTTTATTGCAATTGCTCAATCCCGAAGCCCCTTTTGAGGTGCGTAAGGCCGTCGCCTTCTTGCTTGCCACGGAACTGCCGGTCCATCTCTCGGTCGCTCAACGCGAGCAGTTAACGACCTGCCTGCTCTATGTCCTGGAAGATCCGCTTACCGAGCCTGAGCTAGCCACCCAGGCCTCACATGCCCTGAGCAAGGTCGCGCTCCCCTCTTTGCTTCCAACGCTTATTGATCTGCTCCAAGCGGAGCGCCCAGCGTTGCAGGTTCTGGCCCTCACGACACTTGAAGAGATAGCCAATTCATCCATGATGCGCAGAATGATGCGCCGCCATACGCTGCATACTTATATCATGCCTCTCTTACGCTCTCCAGAGAGCGAGGTACGCCGGCAAGCTTGCTATACCCTCGCCTCCTGCGGCGGAGAATACGTTGCCGCTGTTTTTGGCACGATTGCTCTCAATAGGGACCACCCGGCACATATGGAAGCGCTCGAAGGTCTGCGCATGCTGCGAGGAGTCTTACGTGCCTCTATTCGCGAAAACACGGTCCGCTGGCTGCTCCACGCGCTCAAAGATGCCGATGAAGCGGTGCAAGTCACGGCGCTAGACTCGCTGTCCTATATCCTAGTCCAGGCTCGAACACAGGGGAAACGCCAGGCGCTCCAGGAGATCAGTGGGTTCATCGCGAATGATCCCTTGATCCTGCTCCTACTCAATGTACCAGGCGCCTGGGTCAGACAACGCACCATCGAACTCCTCGGCTTGCTCTGGAGTCCACACACCACCTTTATGCCTCCTCAGAATGAGATGCTGCGCCTCCTCACTGATAGCGATAGCGGCGTACGGGCCTGCGCGGCCTTCGTCTGTGGGCATATCGGCGCACGCTGGGCCGTGCCTGGCCTGATTCAAAGTCTGCTTGATGAGGACCCGCACGTAGCCCAGACCGCCTTTAACGCTCTCTGTCAATTGACGACGACTGCCGATCCAATTTTCTGCGCGGTCCTGCAAGAGCTGGCGCGCCTGGCGCAGACCCCCCAGCCATACCCACTTGCGCACCTGGCACAGCAGATCCTCCACAAGAGCCAGCGGCAAAAATCCTGACCTGCGTTCACAATTTGCGCGTGGACACACAACCCTCTATACTATATATAACTTTGAATAACTTTTACCATCTTGTTATACTCTGGAAGAGAGTAGCTATAGAATCATGAGTCCTTCTAATTTAAGCATTGGCATCGCGTTTATGGCGGGATTAGTCTCGTTTCTTTCGCCATGTGTCCTACCACTTGTCCCCATCTATCTAGGGCAACTGGTGGGGCAGAGCATCTATCAAGTGGCGGATAAGCAGGCAGGTACGCAACAGCGATTGAAGACCATGCTACATGCCAGCGCCTTTATCATTGGCTTTACCATCGCCTTTGTCGCGCTAGGGGCTACCGCCAGCACGCTGGGAAGGTTTCTTGTCAGCCAGTTGACGCTCTTGCGGCACATTGGGGGCGTTATACTCTTTGTGATTGGCCTGCACCTGGCCGGGATCCTGAAGATCCCCTTCCTCTACTATCAGAAGCGTATTGATTACTATCCATCGCGCCCAAGCTACTGGGTCTCTATAGTCATGGGCATCGTTTTCGCTATCGCCTGGTCGCCCTGTGTAGGGCCAATCCTAGCCTCAATTCTCTATATGGCCGCGTTCGCCTCGACGCTTCAGCAAGGCGTGCTACTCTTGCTGGCCTATTCACTGGGGCTGGGCATTCCCTTCCTGCTCCTGGGGCTGGGCTTGAATCAACTTAGCGCTCTGCTCAAGCGCCTCAAACCGCATCTGGGAAAAATTGAGATCGCGACAGGCATCTTTATGATGGCCGCTGGGGTGGTTGTATTCTTCAACTTCTTAACGCTGTTCAATTCGTACTTTCGCCTGAGCTAAAGTTAATATTCTGTGAGGGATGTGATGCGTGCTGGTAGCCTGCGGCTACCAGCACGCATCACATCCCTCACAGAACTTACACTAAACGGGGAAATAGCATGCAATCGGGAATAGGGGGCAAGGCGGTAGGACTAAACAGCAGGCACGGCATACTCTGGCGCGTGCTGCTCTTCAGCGTGCCTTATCCTGGCTTGTTGGTGCTCTGCTGGCTGATCCCTGGGCAGACACTGCTGGAGCGCTTGCGCTGGCTAGATAGTGGAATATGCGCGCACCTGCCCACCCACCTGCTCTACGCAGGAACCGAGGCCCTGCCACTGTGTGCGCGCGATACTGGCATCTACCTGGGGCTCTGCGTCTCCTTTGCCGGACTCGTGCTGAGTGGCAGAGGGAGGGCGCAACAATACCCTGCGCGTTGGCTACGCCTTTTCCTGGGTGGAAGTGTGCTTGCCCTGGTCATCGATGGCTGCAACTCGCTCGCGCTTGATCTGCGTCTCCCTCATCTCTACACACCCAACAACCTGTTACGGCTGGGGACGGGCTTACTGACAGGATTAGCCATCGCCGTGTTCTTGCTACCAACGCTCAATCAGATGGTCTGGAAATACTACCATGACTCACGCAGCCTGGCCTCCTGGCGCGCGCTGCTTGGCATCTTTCTCCCCATCCTGCTCCTGTGCTTTGGCAGTATCGCCACGCACATACCACTTACTGGAGATATCATAGCCAGTTTAAGCACGCTAGGCCTGCTACTTGCGGTAGGCAGCCTGAACATGATGGGCATCCTCCTGGCGAGAAGACGCTGTGAAACCTTTACGGCATACCGCCAGTTGCTCCCCTTGCTGGGACCAGTCCTGCTCCTGACGGTGAGTGAACTCCTCCTGCTTGCACAAGCCAAACTCTGGCTCTTGCAGGCCCTGGGGCTTCACTAAGGCTTCACATACTGAGTCATGGCAAACATCTCTCGATGTTGCTCGCGATCTAACATCCCTCCCAATCGGCTTTGATCTTCTTCGCTAACTCGGGATTAATATCGACCTGCTCTCCATGAGCGATGCGCATCACCTGCTCGCGTAGATGCTGTGGCGCACGCTCAATAGCACAACAGTCATGAACCAGGCGCTTGACCCTCATGTCAAAATGAAAGCGACATTCGCAATGCGGGCAAGACGTCAGATGCTGTTGCACAATTTCGATTTCCTGCGTATTGAGTTCCCGATCAATATAGAGATGAAGACGAGCTGTAATTTCATAACAGCTTAAGCAATCCAAATTTTCTCCCATAGAACTATTCTCCTGCTCCTAGCTCGCCATTGCATTGTACCTGTTCATTCTAACATAAAGAGAAGCCAGTTTCATTCCCTGGGGGTCTTTTCATTCTAAAGCATAGTGAGATATACTGAGAGTACTTGCAAGAAGGTGCCCCTATTCTAGAGAGACAGGGGGGACCTTGCGCACTAGAGGAGAGCTTAATGTCAGAACTTGATCCGAAAGCGTTAGATGAACAGCAGACGGAACCGGAAATAGAAAACGATGATGACGATATGGGAACACCAGTAGCGTCGGCAGAACATGCGGTTACAGAGGATTTTGAGGCGGGCGTGGTAGCGCAACTTGATAGCCTGTATCGTACAGCATTGCGCCTGACGAATAATACCCAGGAGGCCGAGGACCTGGTACAGGAGACGATGCTAAAGGCGTTCCGCTTCGCGCATACCTATCATCCAGGCACCAATCTGCGCGCCTGGCTCTTCCGTATTCTGAATACGTCGGCCATCAATCGCTATCGTCGCCTGGCCACACACCCAACCCCGGCCTCACTGCCCGAGGGAGAAGAGTTTTATCTCTATAATCAAATTCGCGATATTAATGGGCAGGAGCTATCTCAGGGAGTTGAAGACGAGGTCTTAAATCAATACCTGGATGAGGATGTCTATAAAGCGCTCAATGATCTGCCATACAACTTTCGTATGCCCGTCATCCTGGCGGATATCGAGGGCTTGTCCTATAAAGAAATTGCCGAGTCACTACAGATTCCCATTGGCACGGTCATGAGTCGCATCTCGCGCGCCCGGCGCCAACTGCAAAAGTCGCTCTGGAAGTACGCGAAGGATCGAGGCTACGTCAGAACGCCGTAACGGTAGCCTTGATCGCTCTCCCGCTCCACCCCTGGATGACCATCGTAGCCACCAGGGGATAGGCACGCTATACGTCGTCTTCTGTCGCTTTTCGCGCAATAAAAAGTGCGTAGGCCCGCTTCCTCTCCCCCCTTACCACCTAGCCCAACCCAACCATGCCAGGCTTACTTTGCTGAAGCGATGAACGCATTTAACCCTGCAATAGTGGTGGACGCATCATACGGCCATTTGAGCCATAAAGATTGACGGATACCTCGAATCCCGGTAGAATCAAACCATATCTTCTGGAAAGGGTTGTTTATGGCGAATATCGAGGCCTGGCACAACAGAGATAATCGCTACACACTTGCAGCACAGGATCAGCTAGGAGTGTTGACCAGCACACGCGCGGTCGTTCTCCAGAGTACGCATGTCAGAATCAACCCGGAACACATCGAGCGCTTCTGCGCGCAATGGCAACAAGGCACCGCGCTTCCTGGAGGGAGTCAAGCTCTTGACGAGATACCATGGGACGTTGAGCATCACTTCTTTGATGGAGGATTGCGCACTGTCAACTGGATGCTGCTCCTTGACGCACTCAACTTCTGTTTCTGGGCCGAAAAGCAGCAGCCACGCTGGACCATTGAGTACAAAGGCCAGACGCTCAACGGTTACTGGGCGGAGGCCGCGGCCCTTACGCGCGCGGTCGAAGAGGGCCTGCCGCTCTGGGATGCCGCCTATCTATGCGCTCTTGATGCCAAAACGCTTGCGCATATCTTTCGTGGTTCGCAGCAAATTCCGCTCTTTGAGCAACGTCTACACAACGCGCACGAGGTTGGCCAGGTCCTGCAACAGCACTTCCAGGGCAACTTTTCTCAGGCTATCGAGCAAGCGCAAGGGAGCGCACCCAGGCTGGCGCAACTCCTGGCAAGTTATTTTCCTTCTTTCAACGATATCACTATGTATCGGGGACGAGAGGTACGCTTCTTGAAGCGTGCCCAGATCTGTGTCTCCGACCTCTATAGCGCCTTTCATGGCCAGTCATGGGGAGCATTCTCGGACCTTGAGCAACTCACCGCCTTTGCGGACTACAAAGTCCCCCAGGTCCTGCGCCATTTCCATATCCTTGAATATAGCGCCTCGCTTGCACAGCACGTTGATGCTCAGGAACTCCTTCCCACTGGTAGCGAAGAAGAGGTGGAGATTCGGGCCGCGACCATCTGGGCATGTGAGTTGATCCAACGCAGGATGCGTACCCTGGGGCACAACGTGACCCCAGCAGAGGTGGATCAGCGCCTCTGGCTTATAGGGCAAGACGCTGAGCAGATGCAACCCTATCATCGTACACGGACAATATTCTATTAACCTGACTGTTACAATAAAAACAACTCTACTATAGATTTGGCAAGGCTTATGCAACTGAAAAATTTACTTGCTGCCCTTGAGCAGCCTCCTACCCATATTTACGGCGCAAACACGCTCCCTGAGCAAGATACTATTCTGGGATTGGCCTACGACTCACGGAAGGCCGCGCCCGGCTATCTCTTTATCGCCGTCCCCGGCGTACACACCGACGGACGCCGATATGTGGCGGATGCCGCGCAACACGGGGCCGTTGTCGCGCTGGGCGCGCCACTTCCTTCAGCAATCGACCTGCCTATTCCATACATTGAGGTCGAGGATGTCCGCACAGCGTTGGCCGACCTGGCCTGCGCCTTCTATGGCTTTCCCGCGCGCGAGCTCTGCACTATAGGCGTCACCGGCACCGACGGAAAGACAACCACATCGAATATTATTAGTACACTCTTTGACGCAGCCGGGCGACGCACGGGAATGATGACCACGGCGAACTTCAAGCTCAATGGGCAGGAATGGGCCAACGCAACGCGTCAGAGTACGCTAGAGGCCCTGGAGATTCAGGAATTTCTGCGCAAAATGGTTGAGATGCAGGCCACCCATGCCGTCATTGAATCCACCTCACATGGCCTGGAACTCCAGCGCGTGCGCGGCTGTGCCTTTGACGTCGGCGTGGTCACCAATATCACACATGAGCACCTGGATTTCCATAAGACGCTCGATGCCTATCGCAGAGCCAAGGCACGCCTCTTCGAAATGCTCGATCCAGAGCAGGACAAAGGACAGGGATACCGCAAGGTAGCCATCCTCAACAAAGACGATTCCAGCTACGAAGTGCTCAAACCCTATTGCCGCGTCCCCATTCTCGACTATGGTATCGAGACAGACGCAGCAGTACGCGCCGTCGACCTGCACCTACAGGCATCTCGTACTGCCTTCCGGCTCATTCTTCCCGACGCAGAGTGCCAGATCGAGACCCCCTTGATCGGACGCTTCAACGTCAGCAACTGCCTGGCGGCTATCGCGACCGCGTACAGCCAGGGCATCCCCCTCGATGTGATCACACAGACGCTGGCCACCATCAAAGGCGTTCCTGGACGTATGGAACATATTGATGAGAAACAAAACTTTAGCGTCATTGTCGACTATGCGCATACCGCCGATAGCCTCCAAAAAGTACTAGCCATTTTGCGCCCCGTCACCACAGGAAAGCTCATGGTGGTCTTTGGTTCAGCGGGCGAACGCGATCGGCAGAAACGCCCCGTCATGGGAAGTGTTGCCGCACAAATGAGTGACTTCTTCGTTATTACAGATGAAGACCCACGCGACGAAGATCGCGAAAGCATTTTACGCGAGATTGCCGTGGGAGCCGAGCAGGCCGGGAAACAAGAGGGAAGCGATTTTCTCTGCATTGCAGATAGGCGCGAAGCCATCGCAACCGCCTTCTCGCGCGCACAGCCTGGAGACACAGTACTGCTCGCAGGCAAGGGACACGAGCAAAGTATTATCATAGGGAGGGACAAGCTTCCCTGGGATGATAGACAGGTTGCAAGAGAAGAGTTACGCAGCCATGTCCAGTAAATTGACCTGTTATACGATTGGTATTTGCATAAATTCAAAGAAGCAACGCGTGTCATTGCGGCGCGTTGAGACACTGGAGCGTCTCAGCCATCGTTTTGTTTTGGAGTACGTATGAATTTTATTCTCTGGTTATTAATAATATTCGCTGCGTGCGCGGTTGCGAGCCTGGCCCTCTGCGGTTTGGCGATGGTGCTCTTCCCCAAATTTCGCAGTGGAGAGCACAAACCAGGAACGCATCGTCCAGATATGCCCGCCGGGGGGCGCGAAATCAAAACCATTGAGTTGCCCCTGGTTGGTGGCCCCGCGTTTACCCTGGCTATCGTTGGCATTGGCGTCTGGGCAGGATATGTCTTTCAACTGAATAAAGATCAATGGACAATGCTCCTGATCGGCCTGGGCGCTACATTTGGCTTTGCACTGATCGGCTTTCTTGATGATTGGAATAAGGTCTATAGCAAAGAGGGACTCTCGGAACGCGTGAAATTTGGCGGCCTCTTCCTGGTCTCCGCCACCGCCGCCGTGCTCTACTTTTTTCTGGTCTCAACCGGACAAGAATCATATAGCTTTTACAAAGATTTACCTATCCTCAATACCCTTCTCTCTAATCCAGGTTGCGCGGCTGATACGATCTGTCGCGTGCATCCTGGACAGCTCGCGTTCTATGGCTGGCTCATTTTCCTTGTATTGATGACTGGTTTTGTCGGCAGCTTTACCTCGGCAGCCGTCGACTTTAGCGATGGCCTGGATGGCCTGGCTGGTGGCCTGGTCTTTAGCGCCTCGCTCGCCCTGGGCATTGTCGTGACTGGACTGATTGACCCCAGGCATCCGTTGGGCATCGTCTTTGAAATCCTCGCGCTCCTATGCGCGGGCAGCACCCTGGGCTACCTTCCCTGGAACTGGCCCTCGTCCTGGGCAGCCAGGCACCGCACCGCTAAACGCAGCGCGAAGATCTACATGGGTGACTGCGGCGCCCTGGCCCTGGGTGGCATGATGGCCATTATCGCCATCTTTTCACGCAACGAGCTTCTGCTCTTACTCCTGGGTGGGGCATTTGTCCTGGAAGGCCTCTCGGCCCTCATTCAATCGCGTGTGCTCACGCGCTTCTTCCGCCGCTCCTTGACGACGCTCCGCTTCGCCAATACGGATGAGTTTGTGCCACACACCGAGTTTCCACTGCCCTTCCTGGCCACACCGCTACATCATCACTTCGATCTGCTGGGATGGGATCGACGCCGCCTTGTCTATGGCGCCTGGGCGCTGGGAGCCTGTTTCGCGGCCCTGGGTGTCATGTCGGGCCTATCGACCTTTACCTGGGAGCGCTACCTGGCACGTATCCTGGTGCTCATCCTGGCCCTGGCGATCTGGACGAGCGGCTCCTGGACCAAGTGCTACTTTGTGGGGAAGCACCCCGCCGAACGCTCACGTAGACGGCGCCTGGCCCTCTACTATGGCTATCCCTACCGCATCATGGGTGTTCGCCTCTATCATCTCGTCGAGGTTATCGAGGCCAGCGAGAATGTCATCGAAACCCCGGCTGAAGAGCTGGCCCTCTGGCAGCGTATGACCATCTACGATGCGCGCTCCATGCTGGGCCTCTACTGCTATCGTGCTGGCTACTATCCAGCCGCGCTCGCGCAGTGGACGCGCATCCCCGAGCGTAACCGTGTCCTGCGTCCAGAAGTAACTCGTCTGCTCTTCGAGGTCGACGAGCGCCTGGCCCTGGAGAAACAGGAGACGCAGCCCATGCGCCGCGATCAGCTCATTCCACAGGAGCCAATTCTCTCGGGGAATCTCCCACCAGCCGATCTACCCAACCCGCATGAGCCAATTCGTAGCGACGAGACGGCAGGGATACTGGCAGGCCCGTGGGAATCACTCAAGCCGACGCATTCATACCCCATTAACAATGAGGAATTAGGGGACCTGGACGAGGACGACGAAGAGGCTCGGATCATGACCGCACCGCTCGGCTCCTCGACTCATAGGGAGGGTGAGTCCAATGGCCATAACGGGCAGAATGGCCAAAACCTGAGCGATACAAGCGACGCCTCCCTCTCAGGCAATGGTACGCAGCAGACGTCTACCTCCTCCAGGTGGTTCACACGTCTCTTCCGCTCATCCTCAAAATAAAATAAAGATAGGGAAAAGGAAGAGCCAGGCCTGTAGCCTGGCTCTTCCTTTTCCCTATCATCTTTAGCAATCAGGCAAGCGCATACTGGTTTTTGAGCTGACTATATTCATCGTCGAGGTGCTGCTCACGCACCAGCGTGTGAATACATTGCGCCAGTTCCTGGCGTACTGGATGCTCCTGGCGCTGATCGAGGACCAGAGCCTGTACCAGGTAGCGCAAGGCCTCTTGATACTTCCCCTCGGCCTGGCGCAAAAGCCCCTGGCGACGCAGAACTGCGCACTGCATGGCGGGTAAGGCCAGGCGATCCGCAAACTGCCCAGACCGGGTATAATAGTGCTCGGCCTCGGAGAAACGTCGCCAGGCACGTGCGATATCGCCCAGCCCCCACAACGTTTGCGCCTCAATCAACAAGACGTTCTGCTCCTGTACACGTGTCAGCGCCTGCTCATAGTAGGATTGCGCCTCCTGGTATTCACCACACGCATAGGCAACAGCTCCCAGGGCATTCAAGACACGCGCCTCGTCCACACGGTCGCTTAATGAGGCAAAGATCCGTAGCGCCTCGTTATAGTACAACTGCGCATGCTCTACATCGCCGCGCGCCCGCGCTACATTTCCCAGGAGACGTAAGCTCCAGCCCTCCCCACGCAACATGGATTGTGCCTGAAAGAGGCGCAACGACTCTCGCCCCTGCTGTTGGGCCGCGTCGAGCTTGCCCTGGTGCAGATAGATCTCTCCACGATCAGCAAGCACCCAGGCCTGAGCGCCGACCATATTGAGATTGTCAAATGTACGCAGTGCCTCCTCATTATCGGTCAGAGCACGCGTATAGTAGCCCAGAGCGCCCTTTGTAGCCCCCAGGTCACGTAATGCCCAGGCATACCCCTCCTGATCTTTGAGCTGGCGTAGGCCCTTGACGGCCTGCTCAAAGAGTTCTAGCGCTGGCCGGTAGTTGCCATACCCGCGCTGTAGCTCACCACGTACAAGCGCGAGCCAGAGGCTTCCACGTTCATCCTGGGCCTGGACGAAGTTGAGCTGCGCCTCTTCAAGGTAAGCCTCAGCCTGGACGAAGTTGGCCTCCTCCCGCGAGAGGACCGCGAGTTCATAGAGTGCCCAGGCCGCGTCTTGCGCCTCCCCCTTCTGCTGGTGAAACGCCAGGCTACTACGCAGGCAAGCTTCGGCCTCTATATACCGTCCCAGGTGGCGCATAAGCGCTCCCATACAGCACTGTATCCTGCCCTCACCTGTTGTGTCATGCAGTCGCACGGCATGCACACTCGCTCGCTGCAGCATCGCGCGAAGCTCGGCTGTGTAGCCGCGCCCATACAAGGCCCAGGAGGCCCTCACCGCTAAGCTCACCGCGTTCTGCAAATCGTGTGCTTCGCCCGCGCTCTCCAGGTGCTCAAAGGCGGCGAACCACTCCTCGGGGCTAGGCTGGGGCAGGTGCATATAGTAGGATGCGACGATGCGATGGACGCGCCTGCGCTCCTCCCCTGGCAGTTGTGAAACCGCGAAATGGCGTATCTGGGGATGGATGGTATAGACACGTCCATCAAACTGCACAAATGAGGACTGCACAAGTTCATCGCGCGAGGCGCGCCAGTTGCGCACAAGCACCTGCAAAGGAGAATCTGCCGCAGCGTCCTCCAGGGATGCAGACGTAAGCGTAGCAAGCCCATCTGTGGTTCCGGCGACCGTATCCTGAAAGAGCAGGGCAATCTGTTCGCGGCTAAAGGGAAGTTTAAAGGCCGAGAGATAGGCAAGCAGCAGGCGGGCCGAAGCGCTCAGGCGCCTGGAGGAGACCTCTAAGACGGTGAGGATGCCAGCCAGGGGAGAGCTGCGCAGTTCATCGCGAACCTCCTCCAGGGAGCGAGTGGCGGCCTCTGGTGTGTACACCTGACCCTCAATCGTGCGCGCGGTGCCAAAGATCAGCTCGGCCCCAAGGGGATAGCCATCTAGCAGGGAGCAGATCTCACGTAAGATCTCCTGCTGATAGGGATCATCAAGGTGAATACGCTGGTCCAGCCCGCTCGCCTGCGCCAACTCCATAAAGAGCTGCAACTGGTCGGAGTCGGTCATCTTCCCTACGCGATACTCATACCAGCGACAATGCGCATTCTCCAGGGCCAGCATATTTTCGGGGTTCGACTGGGAGGTCACCAGGACTGTTACTTCAGCAGGAAGTGCGCAGATGAATTGAAGCCAGGTCTCCAGTTCATTGCGATCTCCCACCTCTTCAAAGGCATCCAGCAAGAGCAGACAGGGAAGTTCGCGACTGGCAAGTGAGCGCAGTGTGCCCATCACCAGGCGCGCACGATGCTCGCTATCCACGGCAGACTGCAAGCGCGTCGGGATGTGCAAATAATGAATAATCTCGATCAGGGCCTCATGAAAGGTCTTGCCGCCCTCAAGCGAGACACCAACGACGCCACCAGGGAATTTATCCTGGTGACGGCGCACCACCTCCAGGGCCAGGGCGCTCTTGCCAATGCCAGCCGACCCGGTAACCGCGATATGGTGCGGGTTATGGCGTTGACGCTGCGCGGTCCTGGCATTCGCTCCATTTGCCGAAACCGCCAGTAACAAGGCATCAAGCTCACGCAGCTCGCGCTCGCGTCCCACAAAAGTTGTGAACGATCCCAGATGTGCCAGGGGGGCATCATGCTCCTCTGGCTGCTCCTGGCTGACAAGCAGAGGCACAGGAGCGACATCGCCCTCGGTGACCCGGCGATAGAGTACGGGGATAAACCAGCTTTGCTGCAAGGGGAGCATGGCCTGGCGCGCCCGCGCCAGCGCCTCCTCCAGCGTTCGACCATCGGCGAGTGCCTCGTAAAAATGCGACATAAAGGTCGGACTCAGGTCATCCTGGAGCGAGAAAGGCATCGCGACCACCGCTGGCACCTGGGCCGAGACCAGGGCTGTCGCCAGCGATGCATCTACGGGATTGGCGCCGAGGCGCTTCTGACAGTGCGGTCCCTCCGCCGCCACCATGGCGGTCTCACAGGCCGAGAAAACCGCCAGGCGCACATCGCTGCTGACAAAGAGATCACGTAGAGACTGAGCATCGATAAACTGGTTGTAGCCTTCCTCATTACAGAAACAGAGGTAGGTCTGGGGGTTCACCCGGCTCAGCGATTGCCCACAGCTCGTACAGCGGCGTACCTCAGCATCATTGACGACCTTACATTCCTCATTGGGACAAAGGCGTCCATAGGCACCATGCCCATCAAAGTGGACAATATAGCAAGGGATTGAGGTATCGCTATCGTCAAAGACGCCCGCGCCACCATAGGAGCTTAAATAGCGCACAAGCTGATCAAAGGTCGGTGGCTCCAGGCGATCAAGGAAGACCTGGCCCGAGGCAATGAGGGGTGAGAAACCGCGTTCCAGGGCCTCAAAGCTAATTTCGGTCTCCAGCGGAGCACAATCCAGGGGTGAGGACCCGATATAGAGCACACGCATAGGTGGATGCACAGGCAGTTCGCAACCGCCCACATCATCGGCATCAATCAATGCACGCGTCAGCGTGAAGATACCCGAGCCCAGCAGGAAGAGGTCGCCATTATGCAGTAGCTCCCAGGGATAGCGCACAAACTCATCACAGCCCACCCCAAAGGAGAAGGTAAGCGCCACTGTTCCACGGCGACGCAGCGTACGCTGAATAACGCCACGCAAAAGCGCCTGAACAGATTGCTCGGCCTCGTGAGGCCTGGCGTTCAACGGCAATGGTGAAGTAACGTCCATACCACATAACGAGAGGAAGAGACGGTAGCCAATCTCGCGCAAATTCTGCGTGTTATTGTTCTGTAGCGTGTTCAGTTTCTTCAGCAGGAGATTTAACTGCTTGGTGGTATAGGGCGGAATAAAATTTCCGCGTACGGTCCGTCCCGACCAGCTTTCTTTGACCTGTAGCTCAAAATGACCCTTGTCACGACTCTGAAATAGGAAATTAATGGTTTCACTCATAATGTGTAACCGGCGCCCTGGTCTTTCTTCCAAAATAGTAGAGCTTTACGCGACACCTCTGCCAGGATGGCTGAAAAGACGCTCTCTCGCAGTTAGTATAGCACAATTCAGGAATAAGTGATTACATTCTACTTGGCGGTTAGCTTGCTCAACAGCCACAGCGGCATACAGCGAGGAGATTCCACCGCCTTTGACTAAAAAAATGGGGCCTTTGATAAAAGGCCCCACATATGCTTACTCGCCCCAGAAGAGTTCGACTTTGCCGAAGCGAACGACATCGCCCACCTGAACACCTGCGATCTCGAGGGCCTTCGTTACCCCCATTTTCTCCAGAGTACGCTCCAGGCGATCCATACCCTCTTCGCTCTCAGTGTCGGTCATACTGACCGCGCGTTCGACACGTTTACCGCGTACGACGTACACGCCCTCGTCTTTGATGACCGAGAAGGCATCATCAGGCTGAGGGCGCAACACGGGGGCGTTCTCAAGCGAAAGCACCTGGGCCGCGGCAAGCTCCTCTTCCTCTCGCTTGATTTCGCGCAAGCGGTCGCCTGCAAACTGCATGAGTTCCTGTGTCCCCTGGTGAGTGGCCGCGGAGATGGCGAAAACGGGATAGCCAGCAGCCTCGGCCTGAGCCTTGAGCGCGGGCCAGCGTTCCTGGGCCTCGGGCAGATCGATCTTATTCAGCACCACAATCTGTGGCCGCGCGGCCAGCTGTTCGTCGTAGTCACGCAGTTCCTGGTTGATCTTCGCGAAATCTTCCCAGGGATCGCGCTCCTCGACCAGGGACCCATCCAGCATATGAATGAGCAGGCGCGTGCGCTTGACATGGCGCAGAAACTCATGTCCCAGGCCAATGCCCTGGGCCGCACCCTCGATCAAGCCAGGAATATCGGCCAGGACAAAGTCAAAGCCGTCACCCTGCCTGGCATGTCCAACCTCAACGACTCCCAGGTTGGGAACCAGGGTCGTAAAGGGATAGTCAGCAATCTTCGGGCGCGCAGCGGTTACAACGGAGAGCAGCGTGGATTTGCCTGCATTGGGGTAGCCCACCAGGCCAACATCGGCGATCAGGCGCAGCTCAAGCGTAATCCAGTGCTCCTCACCAGGCTCGCCTTTTTGCGCTTCACGTGGAGCCTGGTGCGTCGAGGTCGCGAAATGCACATTTCCCAGGCCACCACGGCCACCACGAGCCACCATTACCTGCTGCCCTGGCTCTACGAGGTCCGCGATCAGTTCAGCTGTCTCGGCATTCCGAATAATTGTGCCACAGGGCACCTTCAGGATAACATCATTTCCTTTCGCGCCATGCATCTTTTGACGCATGCCACTCTCGCCGGACTCCGCGCTAAAATTCTGTTTATAACGATAATCAATCAGCGTATTTAGCTGATTGGTTGCTTCAAAGTAGACACTGCCACCCCGGCCACCATCACCACCATCAGGTCCTCCATTGGGAGCAAACTTCTCACGGCGAAAATGCATTGAACCGTTGCCACCATCACCCGCCTTTACGAAAATCTTGGTATGGTCAAAAAACATGGCGTCTTCCCCACTCTATCCTTCTTTATGCGTTCTTAAAAAACAATCTTTGTACAGCAGCGCAATAAAATATACCATAGAACGGCTAAGAACGCTATGCATTAGTAGCTTTGTAAAAAGTGTAGAAATGGGCAACCGGCAGAGCCGGTTGCCCATTTCTACACTTTTTACAAAGCACTGCGGGTACTGATCTAGCCTTCTTCTTTCATACTGGAGAAGGGAGTATCCACCAGGTGCTGGGAGATGAACCAGGTCTGCATCTCTTGCAAGGGCAGGACTTCCGAGGAGAGGATATCGTTGGTCGTGTAGTCCTTGTTTTTATCGCTTAACTCAATGCCCTCACGCACACCTTGAATGACGGTCGCATGTGCGCTCACGAGACGCGAGAGCATCGCTGGCACATCCTCAACCCCCTTTGGTGGCCGCTCGATCTTGGTCAGTTCCGCCACATCATGCGGCATGGCAATGGTGACCCCACCCAGCTGCTGCACGCGCTCAGCCAGCAGATCGATGGTCTTCTCAATCTGTTCGGCGTGCTCGTCTAACAGCAAGTGTAACTGGTAGAACGTTGGGCCAGTCATCTGCCAGTGGTGTTTTTTATAGAGATTGTAGAGTGTGATCGAATCGGCAACCAGCTGATTCAGACACTCAACATTCTGTTTGATCGCGCTTTCAGGCAGGCTAAGAGGCATAGCGTGCAACTGTCCATACTGCTGGATCTCGTATGAACGCTGCTTAAAGCGAGGCTGGGCCTCGATTGTCTGTGCCCCCTGCTTCGACATGGTGTGAGTCTTGGTAGTCATCTATCGTTCACTCCTTTTACATAACAGATAGCGACGTCATATTTTGTGTATCCAAAACTCAACACGCTTTTTGCAGAAGAGAGGTTACAACTTTAGCGCGGTGAGGCGTGCCAATCGCCGTAGCCACCACTCTGGTTATCACAGGCATTATTGCGATAACTACAATAGGTTCCCGAGAGGGATTTATCACCATTCACCTGACCTTGAAAGTAGAGTGGCAGCAAGCCCGCATAGCTTGCGACCAGGAAATGAAACTTGCGATCAGGCGTAATGGTCCCATTAAAATTGTTATTACCAACTAATCCCGAGCCAAAGGAGGCATAGCCAGTAAAGCTCTGGCCATTTTGCGCAATATTAGAGAGTGCAATCGTAGAATTGGTTGGCGGATCAGTATATTTATCCGAAATCGTGCCATCGTAGCCCCGAGCCAGTCGCGGTGGCGAGGCTGGCGGTTGTACCACTGGAGGGGCTGGTGAGGCAGTCGGCGTAGCCGTGGGCGTTGTCCCCCTGGTCGGCACCTGCGTCGTCCTGGCCGTTGGCTGGTGCACAGTCGATGATGTGGGTGTGACTTTGGCCTGCGTTGATACGCCAGCAAGCAAGCCACTATTAGCAGTCCAGATCAGCCCTCCCACCAGGAGAAATGCCAGGAGCAGCGCGGCTACCAACAGGAACAGCCCTTTGCGTGAGCGGCGTTGACGCCGGGGTATCTCCTGCACCACAATGCTTGGCGGTGGGAGTGGGGCAGGAGTCACCGGGGGCGGTTGTGGCGTCTCGACCTGGGTGCCTGGTGCCTCATTCGCCTCAGAGAGCATCTCATAAATCACAGGCTCGGTCTTCACCTCAGGCGCATAGACTTTCAACGCATTCCAAAACTCTTCTACGCTGCCATAGCGGTCCTCGGGATCAAGCGCCATCGCCTTTTGCAGTATATCGCTCACCTCCTGCGGCAGATCCTCAACCAGGCTATGCGCAGGAATCAGCGAATCAGCGCTTCCACTGCTCACGCGTGTTAGGCGCGTAAGCGCATCGATGGGAACCTCACCTGTCAATAATGTATAAAAGGTCGCACCCAACCCATAGATATCGCTGCGCAGGTTTGTACCGCGCATATAGTGCTCGGGCGAGCCATATCCGGGAGAGCAGTGCCGCACGGCTGAGGTCGTAGAGTCCAGGTCGTAGGTCTTGGCAATGCCAAAATCGACCAGGACGGCCCCCTCGCCCGAGGTAGGGATAATCATATTTGATGGCTTGATATCACGATGAATAATGGGCGGCTGCTGGTGATGCAGGTAGCTTACTGCTTCAATGATAGGCTTCATCATCGCCATAACGCGAGCAAGGGTAAAGCGTCCCTCGGGCTGGCGCCGTCGCAAACGCTCCAGGTTAGGCCCATTGATGAAGTCCATGAGCATATACACGCTCTGCGCCTTCTCGTCCTCGAACACGCGGTACACACGCGGCAGGGCGTAATGATCCAGGCGTTCGAGGATACGGCTCTCGAAGGCGAAACGTTCGCGCTGCTGAGGATTAGGGTCTATCTGCTCTTTGAGGGCATAGACATTCCCACCACGGCGATCACGCACACGATATACCGCGCCAAAGCCGCCTGTCCCTAGTAACTCTTGAATTTCATAGCGATCACGCACAACCTTCCCTTTCGGGAATTTTGTCTGCAAGTCCCTCATTCACGCACCTCACGCATAAATTACAATTTCCTTATTATATGTATAAAGCGTAAGGCTAGCAAGATCAGCTACAACAATTCTTCGACCAGTTCCTTCTGTTGCGAATGAGACGGGCGGGGATAGGTAATCAGGCGCGCGCCGCGCTGGAAGGTCAAGTATGCCCATGCCCATTGAAAGATTACCAGTACCCGATTGCGGAACCCTATCAAGAAGAAGATGTGAACAGCTAGCCAGAGAAGCCAACCCAGAAAGCCCCAGATACGCACACGGCCAAAATCAGCTATGCCAAAGGAACGGCCCACGGTCGCCAGGTTTCCTTTATTCGTGTATTGAAAAGCAGGTTCAGAAGCTTGCGACCCTTTCACCTTTTGCACGATCAATGAGCCTATATAGTTTCCCTGCTGCATAGCAACGGGTGCCACACCTGGCAGAGGCTTGCCATTCTGCATGAGCGAGGATGTGTCACCAATCACAAACACATTTGGCAGCCCCGGAACGGAGAGATCAGGCTGCACTTTGACACGGCCCGCGCGGTCAACCTCGGCCTGCAACCACTTGCCCGCGGGCGAGGCCGCTACACCAGCTGTCCAGATGACATTTCTCGCCGGAATTCGCTGCCCCGCCACGACCACGCCCTCACGATCGATATTTTCGACAGGTGAGTTCGTGCGCACCTCAACCCCCAGGTGGTTCAGGGCTTTGCGCGCCTTCTGTGCCAGCTTCTCCGGGAAAGCGGGCAAGATGCGTGGCATGGCCTCAACCAGGATCACGCGTGCCGATCGGGGATCAATATGGCGAAAATCACGCGCGAGCGCCTTATGAGCCAGCTCAGCAATCGCACCAGACATTTCTACACCCGTAGGACCAGCCCCCACCAGCACAAAGGTCATCAACTCCTGCTGGCGATCAGGGTCCGGCTCCATCTCGGCTGCCTCAAAAGCGAGTAGCACCTGGCGCCGAATATGCGTGGCATCGGTGATAGTCTTCAAGCCCGGCGCGAAGTCGCTCCACTCATCATGGCCAAAATAACTATGGGCCGCACCAGTCGCGAGGATCAGGTAGTCATAGGGGATCTCGCGCTCGGCGGTAAGCACAAGCTGGCGCTCGGTATCCACACCCGTTACCTCTGCCAGCAACACCGTGGTATTCTGCTGACTTTTTAAAATGGAGCGGATGGGAGCCGAGATATCAGCGGGTGAAAGTCCTGCCGTCGCTACCTGGTAGAGCAAGGGCTGGAAAAGATGATGGTTATTCTTATCAATCACAGTTACCTGCGCCGGAGCATCACGTAGAGATCTAGCCACGCGCAGGCCGCCAAAGCCCGCGCCAACAATCACGACACGAGGAAGCCCTGTCGTCACAGAGAAGCCATCCGACTGTTGTTTCTGCATCATATTGCTTATGTGTCTCCTTGTTTAGGAAATCTGTCTCAACATAGAGACACGCTGCTACTATACACAGTGTACCAGCACACTTTATTGTGGCTCATTTACGCGATCAATGGCAAGCCCCTACCTTGGCCCAACGCTGCTAAAGCACGCGTCGGTCAGGCGTGCGTTCCGTAGACAACTATGATTATCGTGACACTCCGCATGGGCTAAAGCCCAGCAGCTTCTGACACGGCTCCGTAAGCGCGACATATCCCGTAGGGACTACTCAAAATGGAGGCGTAGTGTGGTAGCTATATCTGAGAGGCGCGCACCCATCCGGCGCAATCCCCCCTGGGGTCGAGTAGGGAGCGGTTGTCCCTTGCGGGATCACCCGTCACCCTCTCGCCGAACCGGACGTACGAGTTTCCAGGTATCCGGCTCTCCCTTTACGTTTCGCTGAAGATGTTCTCTATCAGGGAGCGTACCAGCGTTCAGTCGTTTTCCCTGTTTTGAGATGGCCGTCAGTGCTTCCAATCTCCTAATGACTGTATCGGGTAGCATCAGCACACCCTCGCTTTCGGTTGATTGTAGGCTACGTAAGCTACTTCCCTTCCCCTCGATAGTGGAGGTTTCAGACGTATTACTACGCTTTATCCTTCTATCAGTATCGCATGAGCTTCTTTGCTCTGCGATCTGCGAGACCCATTACAGGCTCACATTGAGATGAAGTAGACCGCCAGCGAGGTACTGATGCTGTCCTGACCTGCCTGATGTTTCAGGTGGTTTCCTGGACTCAGCCCTTTTCCAACGGTCTCTTCCCGAACCCAGCGGGCCACTTTCATGGCACTGTAGCTCTCCAGAACCCTTTGCCTCGTTGCGCAAAGATCGTGTGGCCCATCCAGGCCAACCTCTGCCGCTGAGACGAGTTCCTGGGACCCTTCGCCCTGTCTGTGTCTTTCTCACAGGCCCCGGCGGGGCGTGACTTCCGCGACTACTTCGGTCCCTCTGTACCCATACACCTCGCGGTGGTTAGGGCAACCCCAAGTTGCCTCCAAGAATCTCAGTTCGTGCTCCAGGTGTCCTTTACGTCTTTTCCCGTTCCTTACGGGTAGGCTCCGACGGAAGCTTTGTCGGGAAGTAGTACCGTTCCCGGCAACGTCGAACACAGGCGCTAGTACCGTTTCCTGTGGGCTGCCCCGGTTCCGCCTTGACTGGGCTTCAGACAATCAGTCTTCACCATACACGACTTACCTGACGAGCCTCTGGCCCCTGGTACTGGGACTTCACTCGCCTTTGATACAACATGCTACGGTCCCCTCGACTCTTTCGAGCGAAAGTAAGTTGCTGGTTTATCCACACTGCTTCAGTGGACCCACCCCGACGGGTGAGAGAGATTCTTGTGCCACATGGGCGCACTACTACGGAAGCTCCGTCACCATGCAGGTGTGACCCTGTTTAGGTGATCCCGTATTTACAGCAGAATGAGTTTTAGCATGCTCCAGGGCACCCGTTCGTCCAATGTGTACCTCTCGTAGTAAGAGAATGCCAGATTGGTTGGATAGAACGATAGCACCGCCTTATCGCGCTACAATCTGGTCTAGCGTTTCAGCCATCTTTCGCTAGCGTCGGCCTGGAGACCATTTGGACTAGGTTTCAAGAAATCCATCCTTACCCATACACGCTTTGCGCTGGCAGCTCAAGGCGTTGATGACTTGTCTTTACGCTGTCTTTTCCTCACATGCTCTACTCCCCTCCCCCTTTCGAGGTTCAAGCCTTTCAGCAAGGATAAGTGAGGTGCGCAGAAGGTCTTCCAACAACCTTCACAACTTCTGTTGCGCTCATATTCTGCCGCCGATACGGCGCACCGGTGCCAGGCCCGTTGGCGTGATCCCCTTGCCTTGCGTGAGCAATAGATGGTTGCCCTTCGCGTTCGGCATCCTGAGAGATCCCAACACCTGCGTCTTTCGACCCCCTCATCGCACGTCGCGAACGAGCATGGGGCTTTTCCTTCAACGGTTCTTGGTCGCGCTTGATCAAGCGCTGCCCGATTCTCAGACTGGCATTGCGGTCGGCATGGTCGCGCATCTGGCATTGTGGGCACAGGCAAAGCGCCGCGCCGGGCGTGTATCCCTCAACCGGCTCGCCCTCATTGTAGCGAATGACGGGCGCGTGACAGCGATGGCATTGCCGGCTCGTATTGCGCGGATTGACGCGGCACGTGATGAGACCACCTGCATTCCACGCCTTGTACTTCGTGTACTTGAAGATGCGCCCTGCGCATCCAGTAGGCGCGTTTCATGTTGCTGCGGCGCGCATACGTGCCTTTTTGCGGGCGCAGGTTGCCTAGATGCTCGAAGACCAGTATGCTTGCTTGCTGATCGATGGCGAACTGGACAATGCGGGCGCTCACCTGGTGCGCGATGTGCTCATCGACGTGCCTGATCTTGCGCCACAGATCAGCATTGTCCTGTTCCCCTTCGGCAATGATGCCAGTCTGAGATCGGTTGTGTGCAATGCGTCCGAGCAGTCTCGCGCCTTGTGCCCGATACCGCTGTGCCATTTCCAATGAAGGACGTCGCCAGGATGGTGCCTTCGACTGCCTGGACGGTACACACAGCTATATGCTGGTCGAGGTTCAAATCGACCGCGCAGAGACGTGTCTCTTTGGATGCTATCTGTTCAACAACGTTGGCGGGGGACTCCAACGTTTTCTCGA
The DNA here is from genome assembly GCF_000178855.1 of Ktedonobacter racemifer DSM 44963. GTDB lineage: Bacteria > Chloroflexota > Ktedonobacteria > Ktedonobacterales > Ktedonobacteraceae > Ktedonobacter > Ktedonobacter racemifer. The sequence continues at coordinate 134,653 of NZ_ADVG01000002.1, forward strand.
TGGGAGTATGCAACCACCAGCTCTTGCCCTTGCGAACCAGTTGCGGGCTCCCTAGTGCGTACCCCTCGGGAATATCGCGAGAAAGCGCACCAATTTTGAGCCAGGACCAGCACGAGCCGGTCCACACTCTGAGCATGATGGAGTGCTGAGAGCGTTCTTTCCACAAGCCCGCGTAGAAGGAGGCCGATTTGTTCCAGGTGCGCGGCGGGACCGGTGGCCGCTCCCTGAACGGCTGCTGCTTCTTGCCCTTTTTGCATGGTTGGGCCTCGTGCTTCTCTTTGCGTGCTCGCCACGTTTTGAGCGAGGAGAAAAAGGCGCGAGCAGAGCCAAGGGCCGCATTGATGGCGGCGCGCCGGAACATCGCAGGGATATCCGGGGCGATGTCGGAGAGTGGCAGAATGGGATGGGGGCTCTTCTCCGTCGCATGGGTGAGTTTCTCCAGAGCGGTGAGGGCCTCCTTGTTCTTGAGAGAGAGGATGCCCTCATGGGCCTGGATGACCTCAAAGTAGAAGGCCACGACACGATTGTAGAGCGCCTGATGCTCCGCGAAGGAGTGGGCTGACTGTGGCGGATACTGCAACGCTTGCCTGATTGTTTTCGTGGCTTTTGCTATTTTTAGTACTTTTCTCTCAAAAATATATTGTGTCTCTTTTAGAGAATACTACAATACGTTGAAATTGCCAAACATATGTTCTCTATTGTGCTATGCAAGGGCTAAAGCCGGGACACGCCTCACTGCCGCCGTTGAAACGGCGCAGCTTGCGGCGGGCTAAAGTTATCCAAAGGTGACAGGAGTTGTGTCAGGAATGAAGCACACAGATTAGACAGAAAGCCGAGAAACAGTCTGAGCGTACATGCATAGTCAGGGCATCCCATGGCTGGAGATACGTTTCTCACGCACCAGGTGTCCATATACATCCCAGACCTGGGCGAGACGTTGAATGCCTTTTTCCAGCACATCGGGGGAAGTCTGGAAGGGGAGACGTAGATACTGCTGGTGCGAATCATCGACGGACATAATTGTACCTGGGGTTACAACTAAGGCGAAACGGAGGGCAATTTGAGCGAACTCGCTCGCGTCACCATAGGGCAGGCACACCCATAAGAAGAAACCACCATCTGGCGGCGTCCATGTCCATCCAGGGAGGTATGCGCGCAACAAAGTGGTCGCGAGATCAAGCTGCTGTTGGAGTTGCTGACGGCGTACCGCTTTTACGTCCTCGATGTATTTCAATAAACGCAGAGTGATAGCCTGTGTGAGGCTCCCTGTGCCAAGGTCAGCGATGACCTTGAGGCGTCCAAGCCGCGTAATAAGCGTTTCAGGAGCGCGAATCCATCCTACACGTAGCCCTTGCCAGAAAAGCTTATTCATCGAGCCAAGCGTCAGAATAGCCTCACCGGGGGCAAAGCTGGCAATTGGTAGAGGCACATCAGCAGTGAGGCTCAAATCAGCGAAGGCGTTATCCTCTATGACTGGCAGAGCAAACTCTTTTGCTAATGAGGCGATGACACGCCGACGTGCAGGTGAAAGCACTGTACCAGTGGGATTATGAAAGGTCGGAGTCAGGTAGAGTAGACGCGGCAAGCTTGTTCCCAGCACCCGCTGAAGAATATCGACACGCAATCCCTCATGATCCATTGGCACGGGCAAGAGCCGCGCACCAAGGGCGCGAAAGGTATCAAGCGCCCCAAAGAAGGTGGGATTTTCTAGCATGACGGTATCGCCGCGCTGAATATAGAGCGTAGCAGCCAGCGAAAGGGCCTGCTGCGCGCCTGAAGTCACCAGGATCTGCTCGGGGCTCGTCGGCAATCCCATCTGCTCAAAATACTGGGCAATAGCGTGACGAAGTTCTGGAAGCCCGAGAGGCGCATAGCCGTGAGTATTCAGCAAGGATATAAGGTCCTGTTCGGGGAGAGTGAAGGCTTCAAGAGCCAGGCCACCCAGCGGGGAGACGCCTGTCGAAAGGTCGATCTGATCTCGCGGCTCGGTAAGCAGCATTTCAAACAACGGACTGCGTGCCAGGGAGTCATTATAGGAACGCCCAACGCATCGTTGAGCAGGGCATGCAGGAATTTGCCGAAGAGCTGCTGCCAGACTTGCTAACCCCCCAGACGTTCACTGAGCAAACTGACGTCGTGGAGAAGGTTCGCCAGATGATTCTGCATACCCCACCCGAAGGAGCCGCGGCTGCCCTGAGGGGCAGAGCGGAACGCCGCGACTATACCCCATTGCTACACGAAATCACGGTACCAACCCTGGTCGTCGTCGGCAGCGAAGACGCGTTCACGCCTATCAGCGACGCCGAACTGATACACCAAGGGATTGCAGGCTCCCGACTCGCCATCATCCAGGGAACCGGGCATATGCCGAACATGGAGCGTCCCAATGAGTTTAACGCAGTGCTCAAACAGTTTCTTCTTCCCATCCTGGCTTCATAATCAATGTAGGCAGGGAAGTGAGTAAAAAAAGAGCGGGCGATACGCAAAATGCGATTGCTCCGCTCGGTCAAATCCCTTTGAGGAAACTGGAAAAAGTCTGTTTTTGGCGACTATACCAGGGCGCTCTTGGCGTCATCGACGCGCGCGACCAGAGTTTGCAAGAGCTGCTGGAGCTGCTCACGAGTCTCGGCGTCCACCAGACGGCCCTCTGCATCAATCTTAGAACGCCCCTCGCCTACGTAGAGCGAAGGCTCGTCCAGCAGGTCGCTCTTCTGTGTAGCCAGCAACTGGCGCAACTGGACGTGTGCGGGACCACTCTGACGACCAATACCCATGAGTGCAACTGGCTTCTCGGCCAGGGCGGCATTCCCGCTGGCAGCAATCCATTTCAGGGCATTCTTAAGTGCATTGGAAAGCAGACCTTTATATTCAGGGGTCGCGATCAAGAGCGCATCAGCCTGAGCAATACGCTCGCTGAACAGGCGAACACTTTCGGGAGTGTTGTACGTCTCTGTAAAAGCGGGTAGATCAGAGAGTGAGAGAATTTCAAGCTCGGCCTGGGCGGGCAAAAGTTCCTGTGCCGCTCGCAAGGCCGCTTTATTATAGGACTCTTCGCGTAGGCTACCGGTAAAACCAACAATGCGAATGATAGACAAGGTAGAACTCCTTAGAAAAAGATGGCAAAAATCAACATTAACTTCTTATACGAAAATTTTGTGAACAATACAGGCCCATTTACAGGCTGCTACGTTCTCCCACCCTCAGCACATGTAGCGCTATTTTTCAGGGGCACGAATTATTAAACGCATATTTATCACTCGTAGCAACGAAAGTGCTGAGCTTATAGGCAAAAAGTCATCCCTTCACCATTCGTACGCAGCGCAATATACTAGCCAACTCGAGCAGTATGAGCTTTTAAAAACGGATGGAAAGCGCAGCCAGCAAGGCTGCATTGATGACGACATAGATAACACCATCACAACACACACGCTACCTATTATCGACAGCCAGCAGCAAATGCTAAGGTTTTGCCGCCAGAGTGATTGCCTCTCTCCTCTCAAGAAAACATGCAGCACCTTCATTATATTCCCGCAGGCCAAAGAGCATACCACATAGAAGGGAATAAGCACAAAGTAAGGCTGCATCATGCGACAAGAATGGTGCATCATCCTGTAGATATGTCTCATTTTGTGAGCTACTTCACAGTGTAGAGGGCAAAGAAAGCGTAAGATAAAGGCCATGAGAAACACATCACCCCGCTGGAAGGCGAGCTGATTACATCTCAGGACGAGAGAAACCCTTTGGAAATGTGAAAACACATTCTGAACTGCAAACCGACTTGAGAGCAGGCTTTACGGGCACAAAGCCTGCTTTTTTTGCGCCTATACTATGCGCATGCAGATATACTGACCCGGCTCTAGCGTTCTGATGGCCTTACACCTGGATGCGCAATGGCGACGCCGCCATGGATGAGCAGCGTATCGCCAGGCGCGACATGCGGCAGCAGCGAAACATCGACACGCTCAATATGTTCTTGTGCCTCCACCAGGGCGAAACCCGTCTCCTCCTCATCCAGGCTGATAACTCTGGCGGTCTGGGGTTCATCACTACATGTAAGACAATGACTCTCTGGCGACGTCCCCGCCGACAGCGGAGGAGTCTGCTCGCTCCAGACGCCATGCGAACGCACCACCGCGCTCTCTTCTCTCACAGGCAGGCTTGAGAGATGCTTAGTATTCTCAAAAAGGACATCCTGGGTATTGATATTCTCCTCAGAGTTCATGGGAAAGCCCTCCTCTTCCATCAGGAGCAGATAAACCCGACTGCAAATACTACCAATTTCAATAAGAAGTAGTTACAAAACTATATTACCGCCGCAAGCATAATGCAGCCTCCAGAACTTCTTAAAAATAGCATAAATAATCGGGGGCATCGCTCATATGATGCGCCCCGATAAGGGCCAACTGGTACTGCTCACAGTCTGGGGCAAGGAGAGACTAGCGATTTTTTTCGCCCTGCTCGCGCTTGCGCGACTCTTCTTGAATCTGTTTAGCGTAACCAGACTTCTCAGCGGCCTCACGGATCTCCTCAATAGCCTGCTCTTTCGACTCTACAGGGATATCCTCATCATTGACCACCTGAGACTGATCTGTATCTTTCTCTTTGCGACTGGCCTTCTGCTGCTTCTCGTTATCATGCTCAGACTTGCGACTCATTGAGATACTCCTTTCGGTAGCGCGCATGTCAGTGATTGTGCACAGGAATCTTACATGCCGATACTGTGAGAGAACAACAACGTGGGTGTTGCGACCTCGTTTTTATTGTACCGAGAGGAACATAGCCCAGGTATCGCACACGATTTGGCGGGCTAGTGACTTTACACAGAATGCTGTTTAGGCCAGCGACTCCACATAAGCACGCTGGGGATTGGCCACACCACGGAAGAAAATTTTTCCCACATACTGCACCAATTCCTCGGGAGTCACCATCTCATCCAGGAGCAAGCGTTTAAAGGGATAGGAGGCAAGGAGGCTGGAGAAGGTATGCAGCATAATCGTGGTAGGGATGGCTGGATCGAATTCGCCGGAAGCTTTCCCCTCATTGAGCAAAACTTCAAGGCTGCTTAAAAGCTGATCGAGCAGAGCATGGTGGCGGGATCGCAAGAGAGGTCGAAGTTCAACGGCACCAAAGAGTGCATAAAAGAGACGCCCACGCTCGCCCTTTAAACGCATATAGCTCGTCGCGAGCAGCGTTTCCAGGCGCGAACGCACAGAACCAGGCGCGGATACAGCCTCCTGCACGTTCTGTAGGATCGCTTGCATCTGCAACTCGAGCAGGGCCAGGACCAGGTCTTCTTTGCGGGAGAAATGCAGGTAGAGGGTTCCTTTGGCAATACCCACACGTGCAGCCACCTCGTCCATACACATCTCATGATAGCCCTTCTCCAGCAGAATTTTCTCCGAGGCATGGAGAATAAGCTGCTCACGTTGCTGACGTTGACGTTCTTTGAGCGAAAGGGTGGATTCGCGCATATGGCTCCCTCCAAATGTTCTTCAGATATCGGCGACATCAATATGCATGCCTACTTCAGCATATTTCATCGATTGCCAGAGGAGTCGTCTGTGTACGTTCTGGAAGAAGAAACTACCAGAAAGCACGAGAATTGTCAAGCAGAAAGTAAGGGACACCAACTCACATGATGGGTAACAGTCGAGATCCCTCAAACAAGGGTCGATTCTGTCCTCCTTCAAGGGTATGCTTTAAGAAGAAGACAGAATCACCGTGCTCCCCATTCCAGAGGCACGATGATTGCTTAGATGTGAAGAAGAAACATCATCTACGAGAGTGAGGAGGAAATCTCTTATGGACAACACACATACATTGCGAGGATTCACGACAATCAGTTATTGGGCTGCCGATCTGGAGGCGGCGAAGCGCTGGTACACTGAACTGTTGGGCGTCGAACCGTACTTCCAACGCCCGGGATACTGTGAGTTTCGCATCGGCGACTACCAGCACGAGCTAGGCCTGATCGATAGCAAATACGCGCCCTTCGACACCCAGACGCATGTCCCTGCCGGTGCTGTCATGTATTGGCATGTGGACGATGTCAACGCGACCGTTGATCGATTACTCTCCATGGGGGCGAAACAGCTCGAGGCCCCCCAAGAGCGTGGTGAGGGGTTCATCACTGCTTCGGTAGTCGATCCTTTCGGAAACATCCTGGGCATCATGTACAATCAGCACTACCTGGATGTTCTCGGTTCGGCCAGAAAAGCGTAACCCACATTAACAATGGCGGTGAGGCTATACAAAGGAACTTCACCCAAAACGCCGCAGGATGCCCCTGCCCTTTCAGGCATGGGGAGGAATGCGGCGTTCCTTTGTCGGTGGCTTGGGTGGAAGACATTCTCTCATCTGCTCATGTATTGTTGACAGTCAGATGAAAACTATGGTATGATTTAGCGTATGCAAACGGTATTAACAGCGAAACTCAAATTAAATACAACGCCCGAGCAATTCAAGGCATTACGTACAACGCAACTGGCGTATCGGGATTCTCTCAACTATGTGAGCCAGTACGCCTTTGAGCATGGCAAGATGAGCAATGCTGTTCGTTTGCAAGATGCCACCTACGAAGAGATCCGCCTCCGTTTTCATCTGCCTTCGCAAATGGCCTGTTCTGTTCCTCGCCAAGTTGGTGCCTCGTATAAAACCCTCTGGACAAAGGTCAAGAACAATGCTGTTCATCGTAAGGAAGGGAAGACCAAGAAACGCTACAAAGGGCTTGATAAGGCTCCCTAGTTCATCTCCCCCACGTTGACCTATCAGTACAAGAAAGACTACACCTTCAAGAAAGAGCAGCAGGTGAGCATCCTGACCCTTGAGGGACGTGTTATCGTGCCCTATACTGGCTACAATAAGCATGTGGCATTGATCCAGCGTGGAGCGGAGATTGGTGCATCGAAACTCTGGTATGACAAGCCCAAGAAACAATTTTACCTCCTTGTCTCTCTTGCAATTGAGACGGCTGATCCTACACCTGAAACGCACAAGCAAGTCGTTGGCGTGGATGTGGGGATGCGATACCTTGCCGTCACGGCGACGATGCAAGGGGATTGCACCTTCCATTCAGGCAAACAGATTGTCCCCAAGGCAAACCACTCCGCACGACTGAGAAAACGTCTGCAAAAGAAAGGCACTCGTTCAGCGACAAGAAGGCTCGTTGCCATCAGTGGACGAGAGAGACGGTTGAAGCAGAATACCAATCATGTCGTGAGTAAGCGGATTGTCCAACAGCACCCTCAAAGCTTGATTGGACTGGAGCATCTGACAGACATTCGAGAGCGTACCAAACGACGCAAAGGCAAAAATGCAAAACAGCGAAAAGCCAATCGTACCTTCTCCAAATGGTCCTTCGCTGAGTTGCATGGCATGATTGCCTATAAAGCGCTCTTGCATCGAAGTATGGCGATCAAGGTCGATGCCAACTCTACCTCGCAAGCGTGCCCCAAATGTGGGCACACCTGCAAAGAGAATAGACCCAACAAAGGATTGCTCTTCGTCTGTCAGAATTGTCAGTACACGCTCCATGCCGATCTGGTTGGAGCAAGAAACATTGCGATGCGAACGCTTCTTATCCGGCAAGACTGGAGAGGAACGGGCCTCTTGTCAGTACGCGCCTGATGTGTCGGACGATGAAGCCAAAGCCGCACGCCTGAAAAGGTATGCTGAATTGCGGTGGAGTTCAGACACAACTCCAAGCCCTCGGCTTTAGCCGTAGGGTACTGACTTTTTCATAGCGAAAACAATCCTTTGTATGGCTATTCGCCCTTCTTGTATTCCGGAAGCCTAGAGAGGAGGTTGTATCACGATGATATTGGCCTCTTCTCTTGCGAAGGCTTCATGTCACAGATCGTTTTCCCCAGAGCTGACCCCTGTGCCTATCCCAGCAGATGTTTTGTACTCCTAAACACGGGCAGGGACGGGCAAGCTTACAATAGGGATCGTGCAGTTGCACAGGGTTTCTCAAAAGTCTGGTGAGGGGTGAAAAAGAAGAGTCAATCCAGTAGAATGCATGACATCAAAAAACACAGCATTCAAGGAGTGACTCAGCATGGACTATACAACATTGCTGGAAGAAAACAAGGGGGAGCCCGTCTGCTCGTCGAGACAGATGCAATCCCTGTATCAGGTTTGTCACCATCTGAGAGACGGAAGAAAAGCACGAGGAAGGCAATATGACCTCGCGGGGGTGCTGCTGGTGGTCGTCCTGGCAAAATTGGCGGGGATGAGCAGCCTGCTAGCAGCAAGTGAATGGGCAAAGGATCAGGAAAAGGTCATCCGCGCGAATGTGAACCTTTCCTGGAAACGGATGCCTTGTGCCAATACCTACAGCTACGTCCTGGCACGCTTAGACAGTCAACAGGTCAATGCTCATCTGGCCGCGTGGTTTGTGCGCCAGATGAGCCACCAGCGAGAAGGAGAGCCAGACGACCAGCACGTCCATCTGGCCATTGATGGCAAAGCGCTCAAAAGCACTGGGGAGCAGGCATATGGAGGAGAGCATCCCCAACAACATCTTCTGCATATTTATGAAGCAGAAACGGGTGTGGTCCTCCAGCAGATCCCCATTGGCTCTAAGACGAATGAGGTTGGCGCGCTCAAACCGTTTCTGACCGAGGTGACATGTAAAGGGCGAGTGATCACCGTTGATGCGGCGCAAAGCTATCACGAGATGACTCGGCTGGTGCGCACGAGCTGGAGGGGAGGTGATTCTCATCATCAAGGACAATACACCTGTTGCTCGCGCGGACCTCGAACTGTTTTTTGAAGACCCGCAAGCAGATCAGAGCACCTGGCAATCGTATACTCAGCTTGACAAGGGCCATGGTCGTCTGGAACGTCGCTCGATTATGAGCAGTCCCGATCTCAATGGCTTGTTCTTCAAGGATTGGGGCGAGATTGGACAGGTCTTTCGCTTACAGCGCGAACGAACGATCAAAGGGAAGCACAGTTGCGAGGTTCGCTACGGGTTAACAACGCTTTCTCTGAGGCATTGTCCTCCAGAACGTCTTCTGCACTACCTTCGAGCACACTGGAAGGTGGAGAATCATCTCCACTGGCATCGAGATGCCACCCTTGGGGAGGACCGTTGCCGAGTCCGCTTCATTCCGGTGATGGAAATGCTGGCCGTGCTCAATAACGTGGTTCTTTCTCTCATGCACCTGCACCGGGTTTCCACCGTCGCTCGCCAGCTTCGTCGTTTTGCCTCTCATCCAGAGGAGGCTCTTGCTTGGTTGCTTCAGGACTTTTGAGAAACCCTGTGCAGTTGCACGATCCCTATTGACTATTCAATTGAAATATGTTATCCCTAATACATAGTTTATCTTGATGGGGCTGATACTATACGTGCCAGCGCTCTGATACAGGTATCACTGATGATACATCTTGTTGTATATTCTCCCTCGTAGTAGCGTCCGACATTCAAGGAAGAATGTGGGTGACCTATGCCAACCACTGCTATCCGCGATGCACGCCGCAAGGATATTATCACTGCCGCGCGTGACCTCTTCAGCCGCAAGGGCTACCATGGGACGACCATGCCGGATATCGCCCGGGCCGCCGGGATCAGTACTGGCCTTATCTACTATATTTTTCCCAGCAAAGAAGAGATCCTGCTGGCATGCTGTGAGGACGCCGTCACGATTTACCGCGATGTCCTTGAGCGAGCTAATACAATCGCTAATCCCCTGGAGCGCTTTGATGCGCTTGTACGCGAGCTCTACACGCTACTCGATAGCACATCCAAACGGCTCCTGATCATGTATCGTGACCTCTCAACGCTCAAACGCGAGACACGGCAACGCATTCTAGGGCCTATTCATCGCCTCGATGATTATTTCGTCGCCCTCTTCCAAGAGGGGCAGCAAGCCGGCGTCTTCAGACAAGATATGCCACAACCGCGTATTCTGGCCGCCAATGTCCTGGGGCTGGGGCATCTCTGGGCCTTGCAGAAAACCTGGCACTTCGCGCCCACTATCGATCTGGAAACATATATTTCCACTCAACTCGCCTACTTCCATGCACAGCTCTTACATCCACCTGTAGAGCAGGCATAACCATTTTCGCTTACGCAGGTTTGCCGGGCGCTTACACGCCTTCATGCTTCCTGCTGCTACGTCATTACATAATTAGGAGGAACGACCACCATGGATTTCCGCTTAACCGATGAACAGAAAATGGTCAGAGACACGGTTCGCGCCTTCGTGCAAAAAGAGTTGCTTCCACTGGAGGGCGATGTTCTGCGCAATGAGCGCGAGGGGCGTGTAGGCATCGAACGCGAGCAGCTACGTCAGCTTCAGCTGAAGGCCAAAGAGCTGGGCTTCTGGGGCATTAATACGCCGGAGGAGTACGGCGGGGCCAATCTGGGACCAGTGATGACGGCGATTATCATTATGGAGCTCTCGCATACCTTTGTCCCCTTCGCCTTTGGCGGCTCAGCCGATAATATCCTCTATCACTGCAATGAGGAGCAGAAGCAGCGCTACCTCATCCCCACCATTAATGGCGAGCGGCGCTCCTGCTTCGCCCTGACCGAACCAGGCGCGGGCTCAGATGCCGCAAATATCAAGATGTCGGCGGTCAAGGATGGGAAGCACTGGGTGCTCAATGGAGAGAAGGTCTTCATCACCAATGGCAATGAGGCCGACTTTACGATGGTCTTCGCCGTTACCGATAAGGAGCGTGGCGCGCGCGGTGTGACCTGCTTCCTCGTCGATCGCGAGATGGGCTGGCGCTCAAACTATATCCATACCATGGGCGAGTGGGGACCGGCCTCGCTCTATTTCGAGAATGTGCGTGTGCCCGAAGAGAATATTCTGGGCGAGCTCAACCAGGGCTTCACTTTGGGCATGCAGTGGATCGGGGCAGGACGCTGGAACATCGCCGCCCGGGCCGTGGGAGCTGCCGAACGCTTGCTCCAGATGGGCATCGACTACGCCAAGACGCGCTCCACCTTTGGCAAGCCCATTGCGGAACGCCAGGCTATCCAGTGGATGATCGCCGACTCACGCGTTGAGATCGAGGCGACGCGCTGGCTGGCGCTGCATGCCGCCTGGATGGCTGAAGAGGGCCAGGATACGCGGCATGCGTCCTCGATCGCCAAGCTATATGGCTCCAATATGGCCAACCAGGTCGCCGATCGTGTCATGCAGATTCACGGCGGCATGGGCTACACCAAGGAGCTCCCCATCGAGCGCTGGTACCGCGAGATGCGCGTCTGGCGTATCTTTGAGGGTACCGACGAGATCCAGCGCTTTATCATCTCACGCGATCTCCTGCGGGGCTATGTCAGGCTCGGTGAGGAGCTTGTATGAGCTCGTCACCCAAAGCCGCCATCGTTGGCGTGGCCGAATCAGATCTCGGGAGCACACCTGATAAGACCGTGCTACAACTCCAGGCCCAGGCGGCCAGGGCCGCCCTGGAGGATGCGGGACTGGGCTTGCAAGATGTGGAAGCCCTCTTCTGCGCTGGCAACTGGGCCTGGTCCCCCAACCTGATGCTGGCCGAGTACCTGGGTATCCAGCCCAGGTACACCGACACAACCAATATCGGGGGCTCCTCCTTTGAGGCGCATATCGGCCATGCCCTCGCGGGTATAGAGGCTGGCCTCTTCGAGGTCGCCCTCATTACCTATGGGAGCACGCAACGCTCGGACCGAGCTCGCGGGCGCGGGCTGCCCTATTATCGCCTCACAGAGCAATATGAAGGCCCCTTCGGTCTGCCAGCACCCGTGGGAGCCTATGCCCTGGCGGCGAGCCGACATATGTTTGAGTATGGCACGACCAGCGAGCAACTGGCCGAGGTCGCGGTCGCGACGCGTAAATGGGCCACGCTGAATGAAAAAGCGATGAAGCGCGAGCCCATCACCATTGAGGATGTGCTTAACTCACGCTGGATCGCCGAGCCGCTGCACCTGCTCGATTGCTGCCTGGTGACCGATGGAGGTGGAGCCGTGGTCGTCACCTCCGCGTCGCGCGCCCGGCAGATGCGTAAAGCCCCGGTCTGGATTCTGGGGCATGGGGAGGCCCATACCCACAACACGATCACCAATATGCCCGACCTGGCGAGTCACCAGGCGGCAGCAGCCTCTGGGCGAGACGCCTTCGCCCGAGCAGGATTGACGCCTGCCGAGATCGATGTCGCAGAGATCTATGATTCGTTTACAATCACGGTCCTGCTCACCCTGGAAGCCCTGGGATTCTGCGGGAAGGGCGAGGGCGGGTCCTTTGTCAGCGGACAGCGAACCGCACCAGGCGGCGCCTTCCCCATGAACACGAATGGCGGTGGACTCTCGTACTGTCATCCAGGAATGTATGGCATCTTTCTGCTCATTGAGGCCACGCGCCAGTTGCGAGGAGAGTGTGGTCCGCGCCAGGTTGAAGGCGCGCGCGTTGCCCTGGCCCACGGCACGGGCGGCGTCCTCTCGTCGGCGGCCACGGTTCTGCTTGGAAAGGATTGACGCGTATGCCAGCCCAGTTCCCTCAACCCTTGATCGATAGCGACTCGCAGCCCTACTGGGAAGGTCTCGCACGTAGTGAGTTGCGCATCCAGCGCTGCCAGGCGTGTACGCGAGCAGTGTTCTATCCACGCGCGCTCTGTCCACATTGCTTTTCGGACCAGCTAACCTGGATCACCGCCTCGGGCAGGGGGACACTCTACGCCTTTACGGTTGTCCACCAGGCCTTTGGTCCCTATGCGGCGGAGGCTCCTTTCATCGTCGGTATCATAGAGCTAGAAGAAGGCGTTCGTATGATGTCGCGTATCACTGATGCTACGCGTGAGCAGATCACCATCGGTGCCGCGGTCGAGGTAACGTTTCTCGCCGCCGAAGATGGTGTGACGCTCCCCTATTTTCGCCTGGCAGCATAATTGTAGGGTCCATGCTGGCATGGACTCCTCTCGCTGGAGGACGTACTCAGTTTGCAAGCATAAGTCCATACAAGCATGGACCCTACAGCTATCAGGTAACCTATGAGAGGTATACGAGCATGTCTGAGAGATATCATATATCACCGGAACGGCTCCACACCTTTTTTCGCCCCCAGAGCATTGCCCTGGTTGGGGCGACCGATAACTCGCGCTGGTCACTCTGCACATTTGAGAATCTCAAGCGCTTCGAATTTCCCGGCCCGGTCTACCTGATCAACCCCTTTCGCGAGACCGCGCACGGGGAGCGCACCTACAAATCCTTACGCGACCTGCCCGAGCCGGTAGATCTGGCCTTTATTATGGTCCCCACCCACAGCGTCTTCCCTATCGTGCAGGAAGCCGCCGCGGCGGGAACGCGGCATTTCGTCGTGCTTACCTCGGGCTATAGCGAGGTAGGGGCGGAAGGGGCGCACCTGGAGCGCGAACTCCTCGCCTTCGCCAGGGAACATGACCTGGTGTTGCTTGGTCCCAATGGTAATGGCTTTATCAATGTGACGAGCCGGGTCACGCCCTATGGCTTGCCAATCTCACCACCGCTTGCCGCCGGGCCAGTAGGAGTTGTGCTTCAGAGCGGAGCACTTGCCAGCGCGGTCCTCGCCTTCGCCCAGGCGCACGCCATTGGTTTGAGCCTGCTCGTCTCCATGGGCAATGAGAGCATGATCTCGGTCACGGATGTGGTTGACTACCTGCTGGAGGATGAGTCGACGCGCTCAATCGCGCTCTTCCTTGAGAGCATTCGCCACCCAGATGAGCTACGCCGCATCGCCGCCAAGGCACGCGCACGTGGTAAACCCATCGTGGCCCTCAAAATTGGGCGTAGCGAGACGAGTGCTCGCACGGCGCTCTCCCACACTGGAGCCATAGTAGGCGACGATAAGGTGAATGATGCCATCTTTCGCCAGCTTGGGATCATGCGCGTACACTCGCTGGAGGATCTGCTCATCACAGCAGGACTTGCAGGCAATATCCAACCCCTGCCAGGGCGACACATGGGCATCGTGACCCCTTCGGGTGGCGCGTGCGATATTCTCTCTGACCTGGCCCAGGATGAAGGGATTACGCTCCCAGACTTCGCGCCCGAGACGCTCGCACAGCTCCAAAGCATTCTACCGCCCTTCTCCACGCCACATAACCCCCTAGATGTCACGGGCTATATCGTCGTGGATGGGACCCTGCAATCGCGAGCGCTTGAGGTAGTGGTTCGGGACCCCAACATCGACTTCATTTTTAACCTGGTAAGCATTGAGGGGAATCGTCCGCTCGATCCTGTTGCTCTAGAGAACCATGTCGCACTCTACCAACATCTCGCGGAGATTGTGCGTGGCTCGTCCCACCCGGTTATTCTCGTCTCTAACACCTGCCTGGATCTGACCAATACGGCTCGCACGCTCGTTGAGCGCACGGGACTACACTTTGTCGCGGGCCTCGAACATGGCATGCGCGCCATCGGTCGACTCCTCTGGTGGGCTGAAGCACAGCAAGCATCACCAGGCGAACCCTTTACGCAGGAGCCAATCACCTTACCATCCCTCTCCACTCCCCGCCGGGGGACATGGTCAGAGGCGCGAGCGCGCGTACTCTTGCAGCAGGCGGGTATTCCCGTTGTTCCAGGAAGGCTAGTGACCACGCTCGATGAGGCGTTGCAAGCCGCGCAGGAGCTTGGCTTTCCCCTGGCCCTCAAGGTCCAATCGGCCGAGATTGCGCACAAGAGTGATGTGGGCGGTGTGGCACTCAACATCAACAGCGAGGAGGCGCTTCGCCAGAGCTACGACACGATACACGAGCGCGTCCGCTCGGCGCTCCCCCGGGCAGAGCTAGAAGGCTTCCTGATTAGTCCGATGCGTTCGGCTGGCCTGGAACTCCTGGTCGGCATCATCCGCGATCCCCTATGGGGGCCGGTGCTCTCGCTGGGACTGGGTGGCATCTGGACCGAGGCGCTTCAGGATACCAGTGTGCGCGTGCTTCCCGTGAACCAGGGAGAGATTCATAGCATGCTCAATGAACTGCGTGGAGCCGCCCTACTACGTGGTAGTCGTGGACACCACGCTGTTAATCTGGATGCGTTAAGCCAGGTCATCTACCACATCTCGCTCCTGGCACAGGGTCTAGGACCAGAGCTTGCCGCCCTGGAGATCAATCCACTGCTGGTTGATGCAACCACTATCGAGGCTCTCGATGTTTTACTGACCTGGCAAGAGCCATAGGTGGCTTGTTGGAAAGCAAGCACCACACGATGCGATCTTACTGTTTACCGACTATATGAATGGAGGAAGAGACACATGGGTAAACTCGATGGACGTGTAGCCTTTGTCACCGGAGCTGGACGCGGCATTGGGGCCGCGACGGCACTACGCCTGGCCGAAGATGGCGCGAGCGTCATTCTCGCAGATATCGATACTGAGGGCTGCCAGCAGGTGCTGGCCGATATCGAGCGCATCGATGCCAAGGGACTGATTGTGCAATGCAACGTCGCCGATAAAGCCATGGTTGAGGCGGCCTTCCAGCAAGGTGTGGAGCACTTCGGACGCCTCGACATCCTGGTGAATAACGCTGGCGTTTTACGCGATAATCTGCTCTTTAAGATGAGCGATGATGACTGGGAGACGGTCATGAATGTCCATCTGCGGGGGGCCTTCCTCTGTAGCCGGGCCGCCCAGGCCTACATGGTCAAACAACGTTATGGGCGGATCGTCTCGCTCTCCTCGACCTCGGCCCTGGGCAATCGCGGCCAGGCCAACTATTCGACAGCGAAGGCAGGTCTGCAAGGCCTCACACGCACGCTTGCCATAGAGTTAGGTCCCTTTGGCATTACCACCAACGCCGTCGCACCCGGCTTTATTGATACCGAGATGACACGCGCCACGGCCCGTAGGATGGGCTTCGATCCTCAGGAACGCATTGAAGCCGCCTCCAAGGTCATTCCCGTCAGGCGTGTGGGGCAGCCACGCGATGTAGCTAACGTTATTTGCTTCCTGGTCTCAGAAGAGTCCAGCTACGTCAATGGACAGATCATCTATGTCGCCGGCGGCCCACACTAAGCAAGACCCTCTATGTCAAGAGCCAAAAACAAGAAAGGAAAAAGCAAGGTGAACGTAGGTGAAGCTGCCTCCCGTGTGGTGATGCAAGTTTTCCACACCGGTCAAGGCCAAGACAAGCGCGCCCACACCCGACTCTCTCACCACCTGCGCGGCCTTGACTCGGTGTGGCCTGGAGCGAGCAACCCACACCGGGAGTCGGGAACGCGGTGGTGGGCCGCGGCAGACGTTGGAGCAACAGGCAGGTGCGCAGGAACGGCTCACCGTCGGCAGAAGGGACGCGGCGGGAACCGCTTGGGCGACTCCGTTGGAGCACACGATATCAGCACTGACAAAGAACTTCGCAGTGCTGAGCGTGCCCAACCAAGTGTGACGCAAAGGGACAGCCTGGGTTCAGGCGGCACGTTGGCGAGGCGCGTGAGCCAGCTTCGCGGCTTCAAAGGTCTCGGCTTGATAGCACGTCTCACTCATCCACATCCGGTACATGATCCGCACCCAGATATTGGCCAGAGCGCGAAGGGCCATGCTGTGCGTTTTGCCTTCTGCCAGTTTGCGTTGGTAATACGAAGCCGCCCACGGCTCCGAGAGCGTCGATTGCCAGGCGAATTGGTACAGATCATTGCGCCAGGGCTTCACGCAGGCAAAGCGTTTGTGCGCCTTAGCGTAATTGCCGCTTTGGTAGGGGACAGGAGCTGTCCCAGCCAGTTCCTGAACACTGTTGGCATCAGCATAGCGTGTGCGATCATCCCCCCATTCAGCAAGCAAGCGCGGAGCCAGACGCTTGCCTGCTCGTGGAAGAGAACTCCAGATCGCATGGTCTTTATGGGTCAAAAAAAGGGTCTGAATCGCCTTCTCATAGCTGGCAAGGTCTTCAATGACCACCAGCAATTGTTTGACCAGAGACAGCATCAACCGCGATTTAGCGCGCACGGTGACTTCACTGGCGACCAACTGAGGATGGTGCAGTTCCTCAACCATCGAGGCGGCGGCCTGTGCTGGGTTGGGAAACGTTCCCAGACGCAAGGTAGCCGTTATCTCTTCAACCGACGCACGCTGTGCTGCTTGGGGAGTTGGGTACGCTTGCAAAAAACGCAGTGTGGAAGGCTGCTGGAGCTTGGAGAACAACTTCAAGGCCACCAGATAGTATTCCTTGAGGCAAGCGGTCAATTGGTTGACCAGGCGCGTTTGCATCTGAACCAGAGCATCCTGATCGCGTGTCAACATTTTCAATTCCTGGACGGTAGGGCTATCAGGTTCCAAGCGATGCAGCTCAGCCAAGTTGAAGTATCCCGCTTTTGCCAACAAACGCGCGTCAATGCGATCAGTCTTGCCTCCTGCTACTTTCCGCAACCCATTGATCGTTTTCGGGTTCACTGGATACACGGGAAGGCCAGCCGAAAGCAGGAAAGCGATGAGCAGCCCGTGATTCGTTTCGAGAATGCAAGCCAGTTCTTCAGGTTGAGAGGTAAAGCTCAACAAAAACTGCTTCAGGTCATGCAAGCCTTCCTGGCTGTGGGAAAAGCGGCGCGCTCCAACATGTTTACCGGCTTCATCGAGGACATCAACGTCATGATGTGTGTCTGCCCAGTCCAAACCAACGTACCACATCGTTCCATCTCCTTTGCGAGAAGCATTCCTGGGGGGATCGGGTCCTTATATGCCGAGTGCTCGAAGCAACGACCCTCTAATCATCGATGTGCCCAGGAGGGCTGCCAGGGGAAGGACAATCTTGCTTTATCAGTCAAGCTGTGTGGAGAAAAGAGCCTTTCCCCAGCAGTGTTTCTTGAGCAGGCTCATCCTGCTCAGCTCTTGTTTGAGAGAGCTTACCAAAATCTTAACATATAAGGAGAAAACTATGTTCGATACGAGCAAAATCGGTCATCGCTTTGCTCCCTTCACGACCGAGGTACACCGGCAAAAGATCCACGAATTGACCACTGCCATTGGGGACGACAACCCAGTCTATCATAGTCGGGAAGCGGCACAGGCGCAGGGCTTTCCCGATGTGCCCATCTCGCCCACCACGCCAACTATGTTTAGCTTCTGGGGCGCCCGCCAGCGCGGAAACGACCTGGCCAGCCTGGGCATTAACGTCAAAGGCATTCTGCATGGTGAGGAGGAGTATGAGTACCTTGCGCCCATCTATCCCGGTGAGACCCTGACAGGGGTGACAACGGTCGTTGATGGCAAGACACGCCAGGGACGCGATGGCCTCTCCATGGATATCATCACGACGGAGACAGAGTACACCAACCAGCAACAACAGCCTGTGCTCAAAACACGCAGCACCATCGTCATTCGCGAGCAATCCTCTCCAGCAAGCAAGGAGGCCAACGCATGACCACATCAAACCACACACGGCTCTATGCCGAGGATGCTCATGAGGGCGATTCCCTTCCTCCCCTGACAACACCGCCTGTGACACACCTGCAACTGGTGCGCTACGCAGGCGCCTCGGGTGATTTCAATCCCTTACATACTGATCCCGCCGTAGGGCAGGCTATAGGAACGGGTGGCATCATCGCGCATGGCATGCTCATCATGGGCTTCGTAGGGCAAATGCTCAGCGACGCCTTTGGCCCGCTCGCGCTACGCAAGTTTGGCGTCCGCTTCAAGGGGATGACACGCATCGGTGACGTGATCACCTGCACTGGCAAGATCACCGAGATCAATGATGTGGAGGGCGAGACGCGCGCAACGGGCACGGTGCAGGCGGTAGACCAGAACGGGGATGTCAAAGTCAGCGGCACCTTTAGCGCCGCCCTGCCGAGACGTCAGCCCTAAACCAGTTCTTTCTCTGATGACAACGCAAGACCCTTCTCTCGCCACCTGGAGTGCTTTCGCGCTTCAGGTAGCGAGGATAATCATTCTTTGATCGCTCGTAGTACCGTTCATTCGTACGCGTTTCACGATCATGCTCGTACATTGTTGTACAAGCAAGTGGGTATCAGGAGGTTTAAGATGAGCACTTTTCGCATCGCAACCGGGCAGCGCAGCCTTGAACACTATCCCACCAACGCGCAACGCATCTGGTATCTTGCTCTTGCCGTCATCGCAACCATCATCCTGTATTATGAATCGTATGTCCTCCCCTCGGTCGCACCGCTGGTCCTGCATACGTTTGGCCTCTCGGTCGCCGACTACTCGCGTTTCTTGCTAGTAAGCAATCTCCTTGGAGCACTCTCAGCCATCTTTGGTAGTCTCTCCGACCGCATTGGACGCAGTACTCTGATCATTTATGGTCTGCTGATCACTGCCATTGGAACCCTGATAATCGCGCTGGCCAGTTCCCTCTGGCTCTTCTTACTTCTCATCTGGGTCGTGGGCTTCATCGAGGGCATTATCCTGGTCGTTACCCCGGCGCTGGTGCGCGACTTCTCGCCGCGCTTTGGCCGCGCCCTGGCTATGGGCTTCTGGACAGTGGGGCCCGTGGGCGGCAGCGTCCTGGCGACTGGAGTTGCCAGTCAGACGCTCTCCTCGTATGGCTCCTGGCAATCGCAGTACGTCATCGCTGGTATCGTTGGCTTTATCGTCTTCCTGGTCTGCTTCTTCTTCCTGCGCGAACTCTCGCCCCGGTTGCGCGACCAGGTCATGAACTCTATGCAGGAGAAAGAGCTTGTCGAGGCCCGTGCGCGCAACATCGATCCCGAAGAGGCAACCAGGCATCCCTGGCGGCAAATGCTTAATCCGCGTCTGGTCGTCAGCGCACTGGGCATCAGTCTCTACCTGCTCATGTACTTTGCCGCCGTCGGCTTCTTCCCCCTCTACTTAAGCAGCATTTTCAAGTTCTCGGTCGCCCAGGCCAATGGGCTGGTTAGCATCTTCTGGCTCGTCAATGTGGCCGCCGCGATCATTATTGGTTTCATCTCTGATCGTACCCTGGTACGCAAGCCCTATATGCTCTTTGGCGCCATCGCGACTATTATCGTGACGCTCCTCTTTATCAGCCGCATTGGTGTTCCCACAGATGCAACGCTGATGGCCGTCTTCCTCAGCCTCTTCGGTATTACACTGGCCATCGGCTATGTCACCTGGATGGCGGCCTATACGGAGACTATCGAGGATATCAATCCTGCCCTAGTCGCCACTGGCATGGCGGTCGAGGGCTTTATTCTACGCATGGTCGTGGTCCTCTCGACCCTGGCCTTCTCCTTCGTGGTGAGAAATCAGCTTGATGGACAGCAATGGGCGACCTGGTGGTGGGTCTGTATCGCGGGCCTGGTCGTTTTTGTTCCCACTATCTTTGTCGTCTCTGGCTACTGGCGACCAGCCAGCGTTCGAACCGCCATACGCCAGCGCGAACCAGAAAGCCCGCTGAGTCCTGAAACTGCATAAGTCGCGCCACCGTTACACATAAAAGCAGCAGGATGAATCTTATGCAGATTCATCCTGCTGCTTGCTTCTGCTCATTGAGAGAAAAGCCAGATCAGGAACCAGTGTGGACGCGGACATCTGTATGCTGAACGACTCTCAAGGCCAGGGCAATGGCACCGTACAGCGATGCGTCGTCTAGAAACTTTGCCGGGACGAGTTCTGGTGGGAAGGGTACCGCAAGCGCCAGGCGGGATGCCAGGGCTCCCAAGATAAGCGCTCCCGAATTCATCAAGCCTCCACCAACGGCTATACGCGCCGGATCAAGTAGAATCGAGACATTGGCGATGTGAAACGCCAATTCAGCCAGCGTTTCTTCCACCAGGTCTTGTACGCGAGCATCTGGATGAGCGAACGCCTCGGCCGCGCTAAGTGGCTCGCCTAGCAGATCGCTCGCGCCCTCACCTATAAAACGTCCCCCCACAAACTCTTCCAGCGGTGCTCGTCCTTGTGCGGCGCCGTCATGGTCAGACACACTACGCAAATTGTAGCCAATCTCCCCAGCGGCTCCATGCGCCCCAGAAAGTACGCGTCCATCAATCACAATCGCGGCGGCGACCCCGGTCCCCAGGCTAAGGAAAAGCGCGGGATTCGCCCCCTGGAGCGCGCCCCAATACACCTCCGCCAGAGCGGCGGCTTTGACATCGTTCTCCACCGCCACCACCGGGATCTTCAGACCCGTACGCATGGTTTCGCAGAGCGCAACCTGCTCCCATCCCGGAATATTTGGCGACAACAATATTTCCTTTTCACGAACAACCCCAGGTGTTGCGACACCAACTGAAACACATTGTCCCCCTCTTACCATCATGGTTTGCGCGATAAGCGCCTGAGCACTCATCAGTGTTCGCTCAAGGATTTGCTGCGCGCCTAGCACGGCCCTGGTCTCGAGCCGCGCCTGCTCTAGGATCTGCCCCTCAGAGTCAGCGGTTGCAATCGCAATTTTTGTGCCGCCAAAATCGATGGCAAGGACAAAATCTTGCGTGGTTACGTTCTGCGAAGTATAGTTCATCCAGGTCTTTCCTCTATCTATCAGGAGTCGCTTGCTATTGCGCCGCCTCTGTTATGCCAGGCTGCGCGGCCTGCTCCTCGACATATACCTCACGGATCTCCTTGGGGCCAAATGGCCAGGTATGCTCGACGCGCGCCCAGATAAGATAGGCAACGACGCCAATAACTAGCCAGCCCAGTGAGAGGCCAACAGAGGTCCAACCAGAGGCATAGTACACATACGCCCAGCCAGCCAAAGCGATCAAGCCCGGCAAAGGATAGAGCCACATCCGATAAGGGCGCTTGAGCTCAGGCTGTCGCATGCGCAGGACGATCAGCGCAACCACCTGGCCAACACCTTGAATGAGAACAATTACCGCGATCAGCATGCTAATAACAGTTCCCAGATCAAAGAAGGAACCAATAGCAGTCAGCAGGCCCATCACAAGCAGAGCAATATGAGGAAAGTGGTAGCGAGGATGCAATTTCGCAAATGGGCGGAGAAAGACCCCGTCACGCGCCGCGTTATAAGGCACACGCGAACCGCCGAGCAAGCCGGTGAACACCGAGGCGAACGCGGTGATGATAATGAGAACTGTTACAACGCTGGAGACACCTTTGCCCCAGATACGCTCCAGCACCAGTGAGGCAATCGATGAAGACTTCGCGACCTCTTGCCAGGGAACCACACCCATCACACCAATGTTCAGAGCCAGGTAGAGGACCATGATGCCCAGGATAGAGATAATAATGGACCAGGGGATAACACGGCCAGGCGAGCGCATTTCATCGCCCAGGTACGAGGTTGTATTATAGCCCAGGTAGTCATAGACCCCGACCAGTAAGCCAGCACCTAAGCCGGCAAAAAACTGGCCATTGAGAGTGAAAGCGTTCGCAGGAAAGGTAAACGCGAGTTGTGGATTAAAGCGCGTAAAAGACGCGACGATGACAAGGCCAATGGACACCAGCATGACCACAAAGAGGATATTGGTCAGGAAGCCGACCGATTCAATTCGTCGGTAGAGTGAAAAAACGACCACGGCAACAACCAGCAGGGAGACAAGATGAATCTCCCACCAATTCATACCTGGCCAGAGATAGCCCAGGTACTGTACCAGGCCAATGACGCCAGTCGACATGATCAGGGGAATAGCCAGAATCGCGGTCCAGATGAAGAGAAATGGCATCAATCTCCCTGTACGGTACTGGAAGGCCTCGCGCAGGTAAATATAAGTACCGCCTGCCCCAGGCATAGCCGCGCCCAGTTCAGCCCAAATCAATCCATCCGCCAGGGCCAGAATCGCCCCCGCAATCCAACCAATGATCGCCTGTGGTCCACCAAAGGTCGCAACCATGATCGGGATGGTGATGAATGGCCCAATACCACACATCTGAGTCATGTTGATCGCCGTCGCGGTCAACAGTCCAACGCTACGTACAAATCCATTTGTCGTTCGCTCAGCAACTGTGCCTCGCGTTGTGCTTGTGGGAATCACCTCTGACTCCCGGTTGATGTCTGAAGAACTCACGGGGGACCTCCTCGTGTTACACCTGCCTCTACAACAGGCCTAAACTATGCTTCGCACGTTCTCGTAGTGCATATAGTTAGTATAGTTTCCTAACCAACGCCTGTCAATATATCTTCAAGGGAAAAGGGAAAGTGGAAGGGCTTCAAAGAGAATTACGTATTTGTTCTCTATCGCACAAAATATGGGCTTCCTTTACCCCTTTCTAAGTTGGTAAAGATCATTTACAATGAGGAAGCCATCTATCCTGTTGTGGCAAAGGAGTGGACAATGTCAGTGGGCAATTCACATCAACCAGAATATCAAGCGGGCACACCATCTCTGCTACGAGCAATCAATGAACGCTCTCTGCTAGAATATTTACGCAGCCATGGTCCCACATCACGTGCGCAGCTCGCGCGCGTGGTTGGTCTATCTAAGCCTACGGTGTCACAGGCGCTCGCCAGCCTTGAGCAAGCCCAACTTGTGCGGGCCGTTGGACAATCTGTCTCCAATAAAGGAGGGCGAATCGCGACGCTGTACGAGCCTAATCCAGAGGCCGGCTACGTCATTGGTGTCGATGTTGGCCGAGGCTGGGTACGGGCCGCCGTTTCTGACCTGGCGGGACACATTGTAGCGCGGCGGGATGTGCCAAACACGACGCAGAGTGCCGCGTCCCTGGTTGCATTAATTAATCAACTGGCGCGTGAGCTTGTTGTCGAGGCGAAGCTATCCTGGAAACAGGTGGTCCACACCGTTATTGGCACGCCGGGCGTCTTCGATGAAGAAAGTAAACGCGTCCGTTTCGCGTCCAACCTCCCTGAATGGGGCCGCCACGGCTTGCTGACAGAGTTACAGGAGACATTGGGGCTAAGTATCTC
Source organism: Ktedonobacter racemifer DSM 44963 (assembly GCF_000178855.1). GTDB lineage: Bacteria > Chloroflexota > Ktedonobacteria > Ktedonobacterales > Ktedonobacteraceae > Ktedonobacter > Ktedonobacter racemifer. Next base: position 158,368 of record NZ_ADVG01000002.1, read on the forward strand.
ACTCGAAAACGACGCCAACCTGGCGGCACTGGGTGAGCGCAGATTTGGTTGGGGGAACGAGACTCAGACATTTGTATATATCCTGATCGGAACTGGCGTCGGCATGGGTATCGTGCTCAATGGTACACTCTACCGAGGGGCAAATGGTGCGGCGGGAGAGATTGGTTTTCTGCCCTTCGGGGCAACACAGCCCCTGGACCTGGAACGTGCAGTAGAGCCAAATGAGGGCTATCTGGGAATGTTTGAAGAGGCCACCTCTGCCCAGGGCATCGTACACATGGCGCAGGCGCAGGGCTTGTCCGAGCCTTTATCAGCCAAACAAATTTTTGCCGCTGCGCTCCAGGGAGAGGCTAAGGCGCTTGCCGTCATTGAACAAGAGGGGCAACGCCTGGCTCTTGCGATCTCGGCCATCGTTGCGATACTGGACCCTGAACTTATCGTTCTGGGTGGGGGCATAGGACAACGTACTGACTTACTCCTTCAGCCCTTAGAACAGACACTGCGTCGGCTTCTGCCAACGCGACCGCGTATTGTCGCTACCAGGCTGGGTAATGAGAGCGTCCTTCTCGGCGCGGTAGCCACTGCGTTAGAGCTTGCGCACAATCTTGTCTTCCAACGCTATTTCAATGGCTAACCATTCAGTTTGCTTCAAAGGAGTTATATATATATATATGGGTATTGATGTAGCCTTTACACATTTCCCCACGCTTACCACAGAGCGTTTGCAACTCCAAGAGATTCAGCCCAGTGATATCGAAGCGCTCTTCTCCACCTTCTCAGATGAAGAGGTTATGCGCTATTATGGCAAACTTCCACATCAGTCGATTGCTGAGACGCAGACATGGTTTCAGCAACTCCAGGAGCGCTACACCCGGCGTGAGGCCATCCGCTGGGGCATAGCGCTCAAAGGTGAGGAGAGCATCATAGGCACGTGCAGCTTTCACCACTTTGGCCCGAGCTACCATTACACAGAAACGGGCTATGATCTCAATCGCGCCTACTGGGGGCGGGGCATTATGACCGAAGCCATGTCAGCCGTCCTGTCCTACGGCTTTCACGAACTCGCCTTTCACCGCATAGAAGCCATCATCGATATCGCCAATGAAGGATCAAAGAATCTGCTGCTCAAGCTCGGCTTCACTTATGAAGGGGTGCTACGCCAGCGCTTCTACTTCAATGGCCAGTTCGAGGATGAGCACTATTTCAGCCTGCTCAAGGATGAATGGCGGGGCTAGATTGTTTCTAGCCCCATTCAATCGACTTCAGGCTATGCATGGTTGTCTCATCCATACGATTGGTGAGCTGCCATGCATCAGATCAGCCAAGCTATAAGAACAACGAGTAGAGGTTTTTATCTTGGGCTGAGGCGCTCCGCCAGGTATTTCAAGCTGAGCGGATAGCGATATTCGATGGCTGAGTGAGTACCATCGAAGAGTTCGAAGAAGATCTCGGTAACACCAATCTTCTCTAGCTCTCTTCTAAAGGCTTCCGCGCCCAGGTCGAGGTAAAACTGATCTCGCCTCCCTGCGTCAATGTAGATGGCCTTAAGCGAGCGCAGTGCCTCGGCATGGCGCGCCACCATTCGCACGGGGTCCCAGCGCAGCCAGCGCTCCCAGATATCAGGTCTCAGCTCGCCCGTCCGCAGATCGTACGGCAGGTGAACCGTTCCATCCTCGTCTGCGGAATAGCAAGCTGCCATGCACCAGTCATTGAGCAAGACCATATCACTCTCCCTGGTCAGGGCCGGACGGCTGCGAAAGGATTCCCAGAACCTGTCAAATGAACCATCATATTGATCGCGCAATGCACGCACCGAGGCCGGAAATTCTAGCAGATAGCACGTCTCAAATAGCGCGTCACCCGCATGCGTGGCCAGGCCACCCCAGAGATCCGGGCGTAGCATGGGGGTAATCATAGCACCATAGCCACCACTCGACTTACCCGCAATACCACGATGCTCACGCCGTGGAAGGGTTCGGTAATGCGCATCGATCCAGGGAACGACTTCATCACAGAGATAGGTGTGGTACGCTCCTGTCCCTGGGGAGTCGAGAAACTGGCTGCCACCATACGAGGTCCAGCAATCTACCCACACCACGATACAGGGTGGCGCCTCCTTCTGCGCAAATAATTCATCCACCAGCTCAGGAAAATTCTTGCGAAAAGCCATGCGATTGCGCCACATATCCAACTGGCCCGTCATACCCTGGATCTGGTATACCGTTGGATAGCGTCGCTCCGACTCAGCGTCATAACCTGGCGGGAGATATACCCACAGCGGGCGAGCGGAGGGATCGCCCAACGGATTGCTCTTGAGCACCTCGCTCTGAAACACATGTTCTTCAAAACGCCCACTTAACTGTACAGACCAGGGTTGCATACGGTAAACCTCCGAATAGAACTATTCCTAAACAACACTTCTCGTTATTATACGCGATCCTGAGCAAGAACCTTTCCGCGCCTGCCACTATGAGCAAATAGTAAAGAGCCCGAGGGGCGCTTTCCCCTCGAGCTCCTAACAAAAAGGCTCTCATCTCGCTTCTTACGCTGGCCCGCTATTAATCACTATCGTCGCTGTCTGAGCCATTAAACTGGCTAGGAAGGCTGTTGTAGACGGCGCGCCAATCAGTGGCGATTTTGATCTGTGCGTCCCGTAGCGACATCTTGCCATCACATATCTGGTCATGCAGCCAGTTCTCAACACGGTCCTTCTCGTGAAAGCCCGGTTTCGGCTCAGCCAGCTCAGGCCAGAGATTGGCGATATCGTTCGATCCGCCCAGTTGCAAACTAACCAGGTGATCCACCTCATACTGCCCCGGGCGGCGGGTCTTAATGCCATAGGCGGCATAGACCTTGTTTTTCAGGCTCACTGGTACATTGCGCACCGAGCTGGCATAGCCAGGCACACAAATTTTTGTTTTGGTGGCATCGGAGAATATTGCCCCCGGCGTACAGGCCTTATCTTGCAAACTATTACTGGCCTGGCAACCACTGGTTTTGGTTCGCACGCCCCATTGAGGATCAGCCGAGGCAGGGGCTGCCGTCACTGTTGGTATTGTTGGGCTTGTGCCTGGTGGAGTCGTTACGACGGTGCCACATCCACTTACCACAAACAGCAGGGCCAGCCAGAGCCAGGCCCTACGACCACGATAGGTTATCACAGTTATTTTCCCCTTCTTCCTGCGAGTTTTTCTTCGTGAAGAGGATTTTAGTATAATTTAGTCCGCCTGCAAGATCAACCAGGTATTCTCAAAATGCTGCGCGCGTAAATCCTCAGCCGTGATCGTGTAATAGAGCATACCCGCGCTCGACCAGCGCATACCCAAGCGCTCGTCCGTATCAACCTGGAAAAGGAGCTGCCACGCCTTCACCCCCGCCTCCAACTGCTTCTGGCGCGAATCATTATCATCGGTGACTCCATGCGAGATAAGCTGGCTCTGCTCACGCAGATCGTCCTGAATAAGATCAGGATTCCCAAGCAGGCGATGACGAAAGGCTCGTTTCTCCTGGGGCAGCAAATTGGCAAGGAGATCATCGTACTTCTGCTGTTCGTCATCACTCCAATCGTATTTGGCGATCTCCAGGTTGGGTACCTGGGATAGTGTCAGTTCACGTGTGAATTGAACGGAACCTGCCTTAAAAAGGCTTGATTTAGGGAGTTTCGCAGGCACAGCCGCGTGCTTCAGCCCCTGAGCATCCTTCCGATAGATAACGCTCCAGCCTCCCCGGTTCGTGGGATCATCGCCATATGTCTCCTGCTGCGCATCATAAAAAAACCAGAGTATTCCCTGGGCAGGTAGCACACCAGCGGCATCATAAGGATGAACATCTTGCAGGCGAATCTGCGCGATAAATGATTGCGGCAGACCCTGCCAGGTAGGCCAGGAGACATCCGCAGGTAAATCAGGCAGACCACCAAATTTGGAGACTTCCGGCTGAAGCGTAGCTTCGTCAGCAGGTGTGACCACCAGGCGAATCGAGGGCTTGACCAGGGCATCAAGGTCCTTCGTAAGACGCCTCAACCCGGCCGAGACAAACAGCTTCTGTACATCACTTGTATCCATTAACGACCTCTTTTCCATAGTCCTGTTAGAAGCATATTCTCATTATGCACAAGGCCAACATCTGCCCCACATAGATATACTACACAGACGCTATCATGGCTTGAAGCTCATCAATATCAAAGGGCTTGCTGATGAAGCCTTTAATACCAAAGAGGTCGATCTGCTGTTTCGTTAAGACATCACCACTCATCACAATGGTAGAGAATGTATTGCTTATCCCTCGCCGGTGCAACTCATATAGCAGGCTATAGCCACTCATGCTGGGCGTCATCAAGTCGAGCAACAAGATATCGGGCTGAAGCCCCTGCTCAAGTAATTCAAGAGCCACCAGCCCATTTTCCGCGCTCGTCACCTCATAGTCTGAGTTTTCTAACAGCGTTCGCACAGCCGTCTGGATATCTGCTTCATCTTCAACAACCAACACACGCTTTGGCATATTTTCCACTCTCCTATCCTTGTATCTCGATTACTCTGTATCACGTTCCGGACAGGATACAAGAAACAGGTTCAGGAGACCTGTCCCGGTCGCAGATCAAAGGGTTATATGTAATACGTATGTCGCGCCCAAAGCGTTTGCAGACAGGGGAAACACGCTCTTCATCTTGTTGTGCAAAGAGGAGACTTTAACGCGGCCATGTCAGGGGCAGAGATGCTCCTTGTAACTTGAGAGGCATAGTCTGTATCACCGTCCTGGCGCGCCGCTTGGCCTCTTCGGCCCTTGGTCCCGCAAATGAGGCATCAATCGTTTGGGAGAACAACTCAAACCAGCGCGCAAAGTGCTGAGAGCGTAGCGGCTCTTGCTGATGCAGTAGGATATGCTTATACATCATGCCACCATGATAGTTGCCCGTCTGAAAGAGCAAGTTCTCCCAGAAGTTATACATCACCGGCAGATGTTCCTCCAGGTCAATGGCCGCCACATCTGTAAAGAAAAAGCCAATGAGCGGGTCTTGCGTAGCTTTCCGGTAAAACGTACTGACCATGTAGACAATATCGTCTCTATTTTCAATATCGCGTTTTTGTTTCATCTATTTGTCTCTTCTCAATATCTATTGGTATGCAGAGGCTATTTGAGCTTTGCCAGCACATGCTCGGCCAGATGATGCAGCCCTGCATGATCATCCAGGTCCAGCCACTGCAACATAAGCTCTTCCACACCAGCCTGGGCATACGCATCAATCTGGCGTAGAATATGCTCAGGAGTTCCCACCAGCGTCTTGCCCGAGGCGTTAAGTACCTCAATGGCTTCTTGGAGAGAACGGCCCGCCAGTTCTGGGCGTGCCAGGTGCGGCTTGAGGCGTTGCGCGATCTCGTCCAGAGTACGTCCATAGGTCAAGTTCAACATTAATGTGCGCTTGACGTCTCCTGGCCGACGGCCCTCTTGTTGGAGGAGTGTGTCCAGCAGAACCGAGCGTTCGCGAAATTCCTCAGACGAAATAGCAACCGCATTCCAGATGTGCGCATAGCGGGCCACAAGAGGCAATGTGCGCTTTTTCCCATTTCCGCCAATCAAAATACGCGGACCACCTGGGCGCTGTGGACGAGGCAGAAGCGTCGCGCCACGCAGTTGATAAAAACGCCCCGCAAAATGTACCGGTTCATCACTTTTGAGCAGTCGCGTGATGACCTCAAGTCCCTCTTCAAAACGTGCCATACGCGTGGTGACATCTCCCAGCGGATACCCAAAGAGCTCATGCTCACGTTCTTGCCAGCCAGCACCAATTCCCAGGAGCATACGCCCACCACTCAAATCATCAATCGCAGCCGCCTGGCGCGCCAGGAGTAGAGGGTCTCGAAATGAGAGGGGAGCAACAAGGGGTCCAAAATGGATTCGCTGCGTGTGATCAGCAAGATAGGTCTGCGAGACTATCATCTCCAGGGAATCAATGTCAGGAGGAGCGGGATTTGTAAAGTGATCTGAGCGAAACAGGCCCGCGAAACCCAGATCTTCTACTTCTTGTACCAGGTATTTCCAGTGCTTCCAATTGAGGCCATTCTGGCCCTCAAGCATAATGGAGAGAGCAACCATAACTGCATGTACTGCCTTTCTAAATCCACTCAAATGTGCTTATCTACACTCGAATAGATTCAATTGCTGCACCTGGCCCTCACAGGAAGTCCCCATGACTTCTACGCCGCTTTGGGTCACATGCAGCACACCGCACTCGGCAAGCCGAGCGTGTGGCCCTCGCCGGGCAAGGAACCTCGTCAAGATATTGTGAGCACTGTTCTCATCTCGATCCATGACGAGTCCACATTCCGCGCACTGATACGTCCTCTTGCGCAGTGGCATGTCTTGCAGATTGCCACAGCCACTACACTGCTTGGACGTGTTGCGCTCATCTAGAAACTCAAGCTCTTTCCCATACAACTGGCATTTATATTTGAGCATCTGGACAAAGGCATACAGGCCCCAGTCGTTGTAGACTGCCCGATTGAGCGCCCTATTGCGCTCCTGATGCTCTTTCATGACCATCTGCCGTTGGGAAAGATCGCCCACGACGACAGTTCTCTCAACCAATCGCCGTGCGATGAGATGCGATGCCTTGTGCAGGCTATCGCGCTGTTTGTTGCGCTTCTTCTGCGAAACGCGCTTATAGACCTTGCTCAAATGAAGATAACGACGCGACTTCTTCTTGCACTTGCTGCGTTTCGAGCGAAGCCGATCCAACTGTTTGTTGTACCAACGCGAGCCTTTAAATCCACCGATGTGATAGACTCGGCCCTCTTCCGTGACGCCAGTTGCCAGCGCCTTGATGCCCAGATCGAAAGCCACGGTGTTGCCATCGCGTTTGGCTTCCTCGGGCTGTCGGTAGCTGAAGGAGGCGTAGTAGTTGCCTCTGCCATCGCGACTGATCGCCACCTCTCGAAAGCCTTCTGGAGGCAGTTCCGTGAGTGCGGCACGGATGACAGGAAAGCGTTTGTGCTTGCCCTTGCCTCCTGTGGGCAACATGAGCGTGTTTTCCTCAAGCGTGAGATACATCGCAGGATAACAGAGGGTGAAGAAGCAATGGCGAGGGCGCACGCGGGGAAAGCCTGGCGTTTCTCCATTGGCGAGGCGACGAAAGAAGGCTCGCATGGCCCCATCCAGGCGATAGTACACTTCCGCAAGCAACTTGCCATAGACCTGATTGAGTTCAGGATCATAGGCACGACTTTCGGCCAATGTTTTCTTGCATGCGTTGAAGCGCCACTTCTCACCGTCTCTGAGTCGCATGACCCACCAATTGTAGAGGCCTCTGCATTTTCCTTGCATGAACTCAAGGGTAGCCGTGTCTTGCTCGCTGAGGTCAAGTTTGATCTTTTTACAGAGGAGCATAAAGACCCCTTCCCTTTCAACACCACACTGAGAGGTGGACTTCGCCTCTTTCGCGAGAAACGTCAGATACAATGACTTAGAACTTTTTTTCTTACCTGGTGCGTGTAGCATACCATGATATCGTCACTCTGTCAACGCCTCCAAATGTGGATAACAAGCACACCTTTAAGCAGAGTCGCGCACATTTTCGATTGCTGTTCTTACGCTCCTTCTATAAATCTTGCATCTCATATAAAAACCCTCTCCAGCATGCTGCTATTCCCAAATATTTCAAAGATCATCTCAGCTCTTAAGAGCACCGGTCAAGTAATTGAGAGAAGGATTGACAGTGCTGTGCTCGAAAAACCAAAGAGGGGCAAGCGCGAGATGGTGCCTTTATTGAGGGAGTTGAAGCGGGAATCCAAAGGAAGTGACGAGTTCCGGACCAAGGAATGCCGTCACCTCGGCGACCTGTCGCAGATCGCGCCGCGAAGCATCGAGGGTGACGACTTGTATCGCGAACGCTCGATAGGATCGTGTTGCTTCATCAGCTCGATACACCACAAATGCAGGCTGGCCATTGGCGCGCGTCGGAGATAGACGCCACCGATTCTGCACACCAGATGGGAATAAGACAGCCAGGAGAATCGTGCGAATCGCTTCTCGTCCCTGATACCACGAAGGGACCGGTGGCATGGAGAGCGTCGCGTCTTCTGTCAGAAGCGCCACGAGCCCATCCACATCGTCTGTTTCCCATGCCTGGAGATAGCGGGCAAGCAACGTGTTCGTGCCTGCATCAGCACGGTGAACCTGCGCCATTTCTCGCTGCGAGCTCGGATAGTTTTTCTCCAATGTCACCCGAGCGCGGTGCAAGGCGCTGTTCACCGCTCCTACCGAGATCTCAAGTAACTGTGCGATCTCGACGGCACGCCAGTCCAGCACATCCGAGAGGAGCAAGATGGCCCGCTGGCGAGATGGGAGTAACTGGAGGGCAGTGAGGAAGGCCAAGGAAACGCTCTCGTGCCTGGTATAGCGCGCTTCTGGGTTCTCCGTCGCCTCCACCAACCAGCTGTCAGGGAAAGGCTCAAGCCAGAACGCCTCAGCTCCCCTGGGCTCAACCGGCCTTTGCGGGTTCCACGCAGGAGAGGCTGCGGTCGGCAGCGTGCGCGGCGAGCGTTTCTTGAGTGCGTCAAGGCTGGTATTGGTCGCAATCGTGTACAGCCAGGTGCGCAGCGATCCTGGCCCCTTCTGGGTGAACGTGTCAAAATGCCGCCAGGCACGCAGCATGGCTTCCTGCACCGCGTCCTCGGCATCGTGCAATGACCCCAACAGGCGGTAACAGTGCAGAAGCAACTCTCTGCGATAGGGTTCAATCAAGGAACTGATATCAGATGAGCCTTGAATCAGCCGCGTCGTGACCCGTGCCTCCTCAACACGATCTTTCTTGCTCGATAGGTTGTCTGTCTTCCTTCGTTCAAATGGCATCATACGCGCCTTTCTTCTCGCCGCCTTGTCCTGGCTCATCACACGTTGCGACCGCGCCGCAAATCGCGATCCTTTTGTTCCAAACACTCTCATTCTACTGCACGATGCAGGCTTTTTGCCACTGATCCGAGCGTTGGGAACCGTTCGTACCACCTCTCACATTGCCGAGAAAATCGCCCTCATCAGATCGCACAGTTTTGCTCTTCCCGACAGTTTAATGAGTGTCTCTCCAACTGGGCACGCTTCGACAGAGAGGCATGTCCAGGAGAAGCATACTCGGGAATATCCGGGTAAAAAGATGGCACACAAGAAACGTGCTATGAGTATTCAGTTCAAAAGCGTATTCAATTCACTCTCAGGAGGCTACTATGCACTTCGCTATTTCCATACCTCAACGCGTTCCTGACGGCACATTCGACCCAGCCAAGCTGCGCGACTACCTAACCAGAGCTGAGTCTCTCGGCTTTCATAGTGCCTGGACGCAAGAAGTGGTGCTTGGCTCCGCACCGGCCCTGGCTCCACTCGAACTCAGGAGTGGAACACAAAAAATAGAATTTGGCTCCGTCCCGACCCTGGCTCCGCTCGAACTCATGACCTTCGCCGCAGCTTGCACAACGCGACTGCGTCTGGGATGCGCCGTCTTCGTCAGCCCCTTGCACAATCCTATCCACCTCGCCAAAAGTATCAGCACGCTGGATCAGCTCAGCCGTGGGCGCATCGAGGTCGGCGTTGGCAGTGGCGGAGGAGGGAGAATGTTCTCCGCATTCGAGGTTGATCCTGCCAGTCTGATTGCTCGCTTCACTGAGGGGCTGCGGCTGATGAAGGCCTGCTGGACCGAGCCGCGCATTAACTTCAGCGGCCGCTTCTGGCAGCTCGATGGCGCGTCTATGGAGCCCAAACCTTTCCAGAAGCCTTACCCGCCGCTCTGGATCGGTGCCAATCACCCGGCAGCGGTGCGTCGTGCGCTCCGCTACGGCAATGGCTTCTTTGGTGCCGGCAGCTCTACCACAGCGCAGTTCGCTCAGCAGATCCACGTGCTTCGCGAGGCGCTGGCAGAATCAAAACAGGATCCTTCATTTCAGATCGCCAAACGCGTCTATATTGCCGTCGATGACAATGTCACCCGAGCACACGAGCGGGTTGACGCCGGGCTCAAGCAGATCTACGGATCTTCTGGCATGACCGCAGTTGCCGTCTACGGGCCGCCCTCAGCCTGCATCAAAGGTCTGCGCGAGGTCGCGGACGCGGGAGCCGAACTCATCCAGCTCCACCCGCTCTTCGACGAGGCCGAGCAGATGGAACGCTTGGCTGCCGAAGTCATCAGCGAAGTGCAGAACAATTGAGCCTGCCCTTGTGTAGTGGTGCCCATCCAGAAAGGAAACAAACGCTGATGGTAGCTATTCCACAGGAATTTGCCGATCCGAGCATATCACCCGGCCCCTGAGGAAACTCTGATACCTCCCCCTGTCCCTTTTTGCAAAGCGGGCGAGAAGACGTTTTCTCGCCCGCCCTTTGACATCAGGAGAATCACCAGGACGCTGCTAGATTTCTTGACCGGCACTCTAGTACTACTTTGGTAGTTTTGTAGATGTGAGCTTGGAGCAAAGAATTAAGGCTGAGCATGAGCGTGAGGTTTTGTGCTCCCCACGTAGCTCATCCATTAGAAACTACCAAAGTAGTACTAGTGCTCAGTTCCTTAAATCCTGTAACAAAAGAGATGGCGACGATGTCGAGGCGACTTGGGTGGCCGTCCCCAGACCCAGGGCTTGGCACGAGCATTCAGTTGCGCCGTAGCCACGCTCCTGGCCTGGTCGATCTCGGTCGGATTGGCAAAACTCTGTCCAGCCAGCGCATCGCGGCGAAAGAGCCTCCACCAGCCCTCTTGCAGATTGAGCCAGCATGCTCCTTTGGGAATGAAGATCTGGTGGATGCGGGGATGTTCTGCGAGCCAGGCATTGGTTTCGGCGCTCAGGTGACTGGTCAGGTTATCCGTGATCACGAACAGATCCCCTTTCGGATTGTCAACCTCGATATCGTTCAGAAGAGCAATGTAGCCTTTGGAATTGCGCGAAGCGGCACACCGTGTCAGTTCCTTGCCATCGCGCACGCGTAAGGCTCCATAGATCCAGGTCTTCTCAAGCCCTCGACTGTACTCCAGAGGGGCTTTTATCCGGTGCCCATCCGCTGACCATCCTGGCGCTGGGGGAAAGCTCCGGGGCAGGATGGGCCCTAATTCATCGGCACAGATGGTCGTCGAGCCCTCAGGGGGTGTGGTGTAATGGCTGACGACCGCTACCCTTTTGGGGCAAACTCCTTCTCATCGCTCTTGCTCCAACTATGGGTGCGGCGCCAGCGGACGCCTTCGCGTAAACAGATACGGCGAATCTGACTCCGTTTCACGGTGATCCCTGCTTCTTGGGCGGCTTGCTCGAGCGCATTGAGGCTCCATTGAGCCGACCCTTGCTCATCGCGGACATCCAAGCTCCCATCGGAGAGCCTCTCCAGTTTTCCAGGGGGAGATTGACGCACCAGGGCAAGGATCCGGCTGTCATCCTCCACGCTGAGACGTCGGGGGCGTCCTGCTCTCTTTTGGTCGCCCAATCCCTCAAAACCCTGGACATTGAAACGATGCAGACGTCGGCGAACGGTTTGTTCACTACAGTGCAGGTCGCGAGCGATCTCGTTAACCTGGTGCCCTTCCCAACTGCTCATCACCATGCGAGCATGCAGGATCCAATCAGCAGGACCATGTCGACTGGTTGCGAGTTTGTGGACCCGGCGCTCTTCTTGCTCCTCTTGCGGTGGACGAGCCCGTAAGATCTTTGGCATCTTCTTTCTCCTTCCTCCTGTCTCCTCTCCTTTCTTTATCTTACTCCCACTTAAGGAACACAGCCCCTAGTTCTCACCTTGCTTTTAAATTAAAAATGACAAATATTGACATCTGTCATCTGATGGTTTATACTTTCATCAACGCGCACATATGCGAACATCATATCCACAGAGGATTTCCATCAGCGTGCCCTATTGTTCCAACAAGAAATGGCGGCGCAGGGCCGCGCCGCCGTTTTGCCTCTTTCTCTCTCTATAGTTGGTATAGTTTCTAAAAAGTGAGGCTACATTATGACTTTTTCTTCTTTCTCTCAGCCACTTGCGTCCCACGAAGCAACCTTCGCCGTTCAAGCCTCTCCAAGTTCTCTAGCAACAGTTATGCCCTCAACGTTATGTACACAATTAGCCAACGCCACAATAGATCAAGGTGAAAGCCAACCTTGCAAGACACAGATCACATTGCACCTTGCCTCAGATATCAGTATCGGTCTCACTCCAGCTAACGCGCACATCCTTGACCAGAGTTTACAATCGGCGATAGGACAGCTAGAAGTGTTCACAAGCGCCTATAACGAATTTCTTGAGTTTCGCTTTAACCGCCTCTCAAGCACTGGCGAAGAGTATCCAACGCGGCTGCTCCTGCATGGGATGGTGTTCTAGAGAAACAGAATAACAAGTATTGACCACTGCTAACCAGACGCATATACTTGTTCATAACTCAAAATATAACTCGCTCATTTGCATGTCAGAGGAGGACTAAAAAATGCTTGGAAGCTTCCCATGCCTGAGCGCCCAAGGCAGAATAATAGACAGTTCGGAGGGGCAGCACCCAGGCCTGGAGATAGAGCCTGGCTTAAGCCATCACTATCTCCAGGCTGGTGTGCGATGAGCGATGAGATTTTAACCCGTGAGCGTATTCTCAATGTGGCTGAAGAGGTGTTGCGCCGCTATGGTCCAGCGAAGACAACCGTCATTGATGTTGCCCGCGCGCTCAATGTCAGCCATGGCAGCGTCTACCGCCACTTTCCCAGTAAGGCAGCGCTACGTGACGCGGTCACCGAGCGCTGGCTCGTCGAGGTCTCAGCACCTCTGCAAGCTGTCGTAACGGAGGATACGCCTGCTCCTGAACGACTACGACGCTGGCTCAAGCTCCTGATTAGCACAAAACACCGCCGGGCGTTTGACGATCCAGAACTCTTCGCCACATATATGGAGTTGGTAAAGGAAGCCAGAACCGTCGTCAAGGCTCATGTTGAACTCCTCGCCGAACAGGCCACATATATCATCAGTGATGGGGTCAGGCGCGGCGAGTTCGAAACCGATGATCCTATCAGCGCGGGGCAGGCCGTCATTGACGCGACCACGCGCCTCCATAATCCGACCCACGCCTCCGAATGGTCCGACCCGGACATTGATGCTGCTTTTGAGCGCATCTGGCACCTTATCCTCTGCGGCCTTGGTAAGCGCAACAATCAGGCCTGATACCCAGGCCACGTATTTTACGTGCGCTAAAGTATCAGGCCTGATACACCAACCCTAATTTGGCTTGAGGAGAGAAGCTAACCCAGGACACCTCCCACCAGGGCACACCAGGTTCCCTTCTCGACTGTGCCATCAGCGGTCAGCCCACGACTGCTCTGGTAGCTCTTAACGGCGCTGGCCGTCGCGCTGCCATAATAGCCAGTCACACTCACGCTATAGCCACGCGCGCTCAAGAGATTCTGCACCGCGCTTACAGCAGCGCTTGAGCTACCAGGAGTCACCGTAGTAATCAGCGCCTCCCAGGTCTGCTGGGCCACAATTCCATTAACACTCAAGCCCTTAGTAGATTGAAAACTTTGAATACTACTCACAGTGCTCGGACCAAAGGTTCCATCAACCGCGACGCTATAGCCGCGCACCTGCAACAAACGCTGAATAGTTCTGACGTTATTTCCACTGGTGCGGCTCTTGAGCGTTGGCCAGGTGTAGGCAGGCAAAGGCTTATTAAGGCGCGAGGCGACCGCGTGTCGCAGCGCGGGCAGGCGCCCATAAAACTGTGTGCCTGGACATTCTGTATCATAGAAGTCCCGATGTCCGAAGATATTATTGGCATTCAGGCCGTATTGTTGACAGATATAAGTACATAGATCTACAAGCGAGTTCCAGAGGGCATCTGGTGGCAGGACAGAGGTGTACGTCCCCTCATCCTCAATACCGATTGCCGAGTCATTCATCACGGGGCAATGCGTCCCCTGGACAAAGGAGGTCCCTCCCTGTAGCGTTGCCAGGCTGCGATGCCGTCCCTCCAGAACATATCCTCCACGCGTCACCGTGAAATGTTGACCAGTATCGATCCAGCCGTTATTCAAGTGCGACGTCTGAATCGAACGCGCCAATTGATAGGCCTGGTTTAAAGAATAGTCAGTCGTATTGGGACTAGCAGTGTGATGAATAAGAATCGCGGTTGGCTTGCGATTAAATACCGTAATCGTATCAGTGGCTGCCCTGGCTCCCCAGGTTGCGTCTCCGATAATAGAGGGAGCTGCATGAGCAGTAGAAGACGTCAGGACAACTTCAAATCCGCCCAACCCGGCAAGAGCCATAGCTCCCGCTCCCAACTTCAAGACTGTCCGGCGGTTATGGGACTCCTTAGACGGCAAAGGCTTCTTCTGAGGGGGGTTCTGGTGATCACACATGGCATACTCCATCATTCACATACATCAATGCAACGAACAAATTCGCATTTTTGCGCGGGATCATGAGTGGAGTCCCTTCCGTCCTACTTATGGCAGAGCATACCTAATTCTAACCAGAGAAGCAAGGCTCCAAGCATAAGCAAGGACAAGAAATAGGAATATTGGTATAACAACAGGGATAAGAACAGGTATAGTCATGCTTTGTGTATCATGGTGTATTTTTCTAATTCATAGTTGACTCGCAAGTCCGCCTTGAGATAACGAGGAGTGGCGTGGTGTGCGGGTTCCGGGCCGCACACCACGCCACTCCTCGTTACTTCTGAGCGCCGGAGGCGCGAAAGCTGCTGTTAGCTATTCAGAGCCACATCATCAACGTAGAAGCTGGTTGGGTTCTTTGACCCATTGGTCGCGACAAAGGCGACCTGAATGGTCTGCCCCTTGTAGGCGCTGACGTTGTAGGATGCGCTTACCCAGTGCTGAGCAGTGCTACCATCGCTTATGGTTTGCAGTGTTGTCAGCACGCTTCCACTACTACTACGAATCTGCACCTTAAGGAAATCGTAGGAATGCGTCGTCTCAGTGGTCGTCACATACCAGTAATAGCTCAAGGTTGCCATGGTACTTGTCGAGGGAATAGTCACGCTCTGGTAGATACTATCCTGGCAGTTATTGTACCCACAGAGGTAGGCTTCAGAGCTTCCCATGTGGGGATTAGACGAGTCCACGATTTCATATCCACCACTGGAACTCTCCACCCAGGGCGAGCTTCCCTGCTCAAAACCCCCATTCACAATCAGATTGCCCGTCGTTGGTGTAGGAGTCGGGGTCGGTGTATTTGTGGGTGTGGGAGTTGGCGTGCTCGTCTGTGTTGGCGTTGGAGTCGGTGTTGAAGTATTTGTTGGAGTGGGTGTTGGATTCCCCGTTGACCCACCAGCTAACCATTCCGTCCCGTTCGGGAACAGGATTGCGTCCTGGGCGGCGCTATCATCCCACCCATCGTAACAGGTATTTCCAGAAGCGCAGGTACCATCATCAATGGCCGAGCTATCACCCTGGGCGAGCACACGCCCGGAGCCATAGGCACTACCAGCCACGAAGACACCCGTTGTGCCCGTATTAGAGGCACTATTCCGATAGATAATTCCATGCGCATTTGGGTTATCGGTACGTGAGATGGTCTCAGTGGTACCATTACGAATGATGCTGCCATGAGCCGTCCCGAATGGCCCGCTGAGGACAGGGTCCCCATTGGGAGTGTCATTGCTGGGGTTCTCATTGGCGATATTTACCGCATCGAACTGAATGCCAAAGACATCGTTGCCAACACCATTGTTATTCATCAGGTCATTAAAGATTTGTAGAGAGTCATGACCATCATTGTTGCGGTCGCTACCAGTGTGATCGGCGATCATAAACAAGCCACCACCATTATGGACAAAGTTCAAGATGGCCGTCTTCTCGCTACTGGTGAAGAGCGTGTTAGGCTCAGGCAGCACCAGGACCTGAAAGTGGCTAAGGTCCAGGGCATTGCCACTGTTACCATAGGTCAAGGCACTAGTATTCGTCTTCAAGCTATAGCGACCTGTTTTCTGCAAGGTCACGCCCCAGGCGCTAATGCCGCCCGTCCAGTCGCTCTCCACCTGGGGATTTGCATTCTGCGCCAGGGGATCAGGCTGGCTGGTGCTGATAACCCAATCGGCATTCCCTGCCGTCTCGGCGTGGGCATTATCAAAGAGGACATTATACGTGGTCTGGGCGCGCGCTGATTGCGAGTGGAGATAGAAAACAGCGATCAGGCTACTCACCACAAATAGCAACACACAGGCAAAACGAAAAACAAAACGCATCCTTGCCATGGCTCATTCCTTTACTCATATTCTTATTCTTAACCAACGCTGAGGAGAGAGACGCCTCTCATAGAATATAACATGCAATATCGGCCAATTCTGTTAAGAAAGCTTAAAGGGGAGATAAAAATTTGCTGAAAGGCCTTTTAAAAACCTTTTGAGCGAAACCGTCACCTGGAGTCCGTACGTGTTCTAACCAGGAATTGTAAATCCACATACATTGATATTGAAGTTATGAGGAGGAAATAAATCATGGTAGTCGCAACAGTTCTCGCAGCTTCACTGAACCCCGGTGGCATTATTGCCTGGCTGGTTGTTGGCTTGATCGCGGGTTTCCTGGCCGGTCGTGTTATGAGTGGTGGTGGCTACGGTATCGTTGGTGACATCGTCGTGGGTATCATCGGCGCCTTCCTGGGCGGCCTGGTCACCAACCTGCTGGTTCCTGACGCCAACTTCGGTTTCTGGGGCAGCATCGTTGTTTCCTTCATCGGTGCCTGTATCCTGATCGCCATCCTGCGCGCGGTCACGGGCGGACGCCGCGCCCTCTAAGAGGACGGGCAGCAATAAGCAAGCAAACAAACAAACAGCACAAGGCCGATACCTTCGAAGGCATCGGCCTTGTGCTGTTTCAATGTCAAATATATGGGTCCAGCTAGGATCGAACCAGCGACCATAAAATATATTTACCGGTCTTCTATATCTTCCACAGGGTGAATCCGCAATAAATCTTCGACTTCCGACTGCTTATAATAGACTTCACGCCCAACTCTGCGCCGATATTTTTTCAAAAGACCATCTCTAACATAGCGTTCAAGTGTACGAGAGGAAACATTTAAACGCTTACGGGCTTCTTCGGATGTCAGAAAATCTTCATCTTCTTGCATACTCATTAGTTATACCTCAGAACAATAGTGGATTGAGACTACTATAGGGATTGTGACGCCAAATGTCAAGCACAATAGATTTTTGACGCTTTATGTCGCATATTGACGCACTTAAAAGCATGTGTTATGCTGTTTTTGTCGCTGGTAGTCGCTAATCAATACTGAATGACGATTTATGTCGCTATATATGATTTTTTAACCGCTCTGGTAGCTATGCAGATCGTGGCGGTCGAAACAAAAGAGAGGTGCTAGCAAACTAGTTCATCGTAAGTGAGGCAGTAGTCTAGTAGATGATAACACCGTCAACCGTTAACAATGTCGCTTATGTTCCCTTGACTCATTGTGACACTGGCATCTGCCAGTGTAAGCAGAAAGAAGAAAATGTATGGGTCTACTTGGCAAAGGATGGCACATTTCAACAACTCGAAAGGGCCAGATCAGTGAGTCAGCAATCATGACAAGATTCCTGCAATGTGGATATGTGGTGCTGACTCCTTATGGCGGTAGCCAGCGATATGATCTAGTTATCGAAAATGCCGAAGGCCAGTTCTGGCGGATTCAATGCAAAACAGGGTGGATTGAGCATGGAGCAGTGTATTTCGATACAGCTAACCACAACGTTACAGGTAAAAAAAGAGATTGGCGTCACTATCAAGGAGAGTGTGACTATTTCGCTGTCTATTGTGCCGACCTCGGTCAAGTCTACCTCGTTCCAGTAGATCAAGTGGGGAAAACTCGCGCTCATCTGAGGATTGAGCCATCGAAAAACAACCAGGAGAAGAATGTACGGTGGGCGAAGGACTACGAATTATAAATGGGCCCAGCTGGGATCGAACCAGCGACAAATCCGTTATGAGCGGACTGCTCTAACCGCTGAGCTATGGGCCCGGTTGCAAAACGTAGTATAACATATCTCACGCCTCTTGAAAAGGGGGGGAAAACCGTCTAATTGGCTTTTCCCCCCCTTTTCAAGTTGCACTGGCACGCAAACAAACTCTGCAATTTTGTTAATACCTCAACATTGGGTTGGATTTGGACTCCGCGGCGCTCCTGGACAGGAGGCGTACAGGCGTGAGATGTAACATATGGCCGCGCTTTATATCGGCCTGCCGCTCCCCCAGGGGATAAGCCTGGGAAGCCGATTTATAAGCAAGGATGGCCTCTGCATGTCTCCATACAAACTCATCCTTTCTGGATGGCAAAGGACCTAAAGTGTGCTATAATAGCATCAGTCGTAAGTGTGTTTTGTACAATCACTCTACGACTAGCGTATGCTTGTGAATTGTCGATGATGCACAAGAGCAGACAGGAAACACATATTGAAAGTTTGCGGGCTGCTTCGCTTCACTGCTGCTTGAGAGTTGATGGAAGCAACAGTACCCTTTTTGCTCAGTATGTATGTCTATATAAATAGCGCAAACGCCTCTTGTGGCCACTCTCCCCCATCAGGCGACAGCCTCCACTTTCCCGTATTTACTGTATCTAAAGCACTATGACAATACACCCAATTATTGCCGCGCTACCTACATTCCGGGTGCGGTTCCACGTTTTGCTGAGGAGAAATCAGTGAAGAACGAAGTTACCATCCGAATAGGCGGCGAGTCGGGCGAGGGTACCATTTCTGGAGGTGATATTCTCGCGTTGGCAGCTGCCCGCTGGGGATATCACGTCTACACATTTCGGACCTTCCCCGCCGAGATTCTCGGCGGCCCGTGTATGTTCCAGGTTCGCATTAGCGACCAACCCGTAAAATCCATGGGGGACTACGCGGACGTACTCATCTGCCTAAATAAGGAGGCGTTCGATCGCAACGTCAGCGATCTACGACATGGCGGCGTCCTGATTTATGATCCGTCCGACTTTACTCCTGAAACCGGCGACTTTATCACGTATGCGATTCCCTTTAACGAGATCGCGCGTAAAGAGGTACAGCTCTTCCAGACCAAAAACATGGTCATGCTTGGCGCCATCTCTGGACTCTTCGGCCCGCCCATAGAGGCCATTACCCAGGTTGTGCAGTCCAAGCTCTCCAAGTCGCGTAAGGCTAACGCCACGCTGATGGAGAAGAATATGCTGGCCCTTGAGGTCGCCCGCAATTATGTTGTTGAAAAATTAGCCAAACATGATCCCTATGTTCTCGGTCCCGTGGAGAAGGCAGATCGCGTTGTGCTCAATGGCAACCAGGCAGTCGTAGCAGGTGCCCTGGCCGCGCAATGCCGCTTCTTCGCTGGCTATCCCATTACGCCTGCGAGCGACATCATGGAAGGTCTGGCCAAGGAACTCCCCAACGTCGGTGGCACGTTCCTCCAGGCTGAAGATGAGATGGCGGCCCTGGCCGCGGTCCTGGGCGCTTCATTCGGTGGCAAGCGGGCGATGACGGCGACTTCTGGCCCTGGCTTCTCGCTGATGACGGAGCTGATTGGCCTTTCATCTATGGCTGAATTGCCCGCGGTCATTATCGATGCCCAGCGTGCTGGCCCCAGCACGGGTATGCCTACCAAAATGGAGCAGTCCGATCTGAGCTTCGCGCTCTACGCCGGACACGGCGATACGCCGCGTATGATCGTGGCGCCAGCCAATGTGGCCGATTGTTATGAGCTGATACAACTCGCTTTCAATATGGCCGAGCGCTATCAGATGCCAGTCCTCTTCCTGACCGATCAATCACTCACCGCGCGTGTGGAGAGCGTTGATCGCCACATCTTTAAGCAGGGCGAGGTCCAGGCACGCCTGCAACCTGAGCCAGTAGCCAGCGATGAGAAAGAGGCAGTTGGCGCCGGTGCAACAGCGGCACACGACTATGCACGCTTTGCGTATACCGCTAGCGGCATCTCGCCCATGACCAGCCCGGGAGCCGGTGCAACTCCCTATGTGGCGACAGGTCTTGAGCATAATGAGTACGGGCATCCCGACTACGAGCCAGAAGATCATATCGCGATGATGGAAAAGCGCTTCCGCAAGCTGTATACGGCTGCCGAGGAGCTTCCACAGCCTCAGCGCTATGGCGATGCCGAGGCCACCATCGGGCTTATCGGCTGGGGATCGACCGAGGGAACCATTCAAGAGGCGATTGACCGCGCCCGCGAAAAGGGATACAAGGTAGCCGCACTCCACTTGAAGATTCTCTCACCATTGCCTGATCGCAAGATTCAAGAGTTTATCCATTCGGTGCAAAAGGTTATCGTCCCTGAGTGCAACTACTCGGGTCAGTTAGCTAACCTGCTGGGCGCGAAATATGGGTTGCAAGCGATCCGTGTGAATAAGTATGGCGGCATTCCGTTCACAGCGGGCGAGATTCTCCGGGCTATTGAGGAGGTCAGTTAATCCGATGACGCAGACAATCATCAATCCAACCCCTAAAGACTATAAAAGCGAAGTAAAGCCTACCTGGTGCCCTGGTTGCGGTGACTTTGGTGTACTCAACGCAACCTTGCGCGGTCTCTCTGGGATGAAGCTCGCGCCCGATCAGACGGTCGTGGTCTCGGGTATTGGCTGTTCAAGCCGCTTCCCGCACTTTATGAAGACCTTTGGCTTCCATAGTGTGCATGGTCGAGCCCTTCCTGTCGCCCAGGGACTCAAGATGTCACGCCCGGATCTCAACGTTGTGGCCGTGGGCGGCGACGGTGACTTCTTCAGCATTGGGGCAGGCCACCTGGTCCATGCCGCTCTGCGCAATATCGATATCACGGTCGTTGTGATGGATAACGAGATCTACGGCCTGACTAAGGGCCAGACCTCGCCCACCTCGCCTCATGGGCATGTGACCAAGTCCACGCCCTATGGCTTGATGGCCTCCCAGTTCAATCCAATTGCGACCGCGCTCTCGCTCAACGTCAGCTTCGTTGCCCGTGGCTATTCGGCCAAGCCGAAGGACCTGGCGGCACTTATCGAGCAGGGAATCCAGCATAAAGGCTTCTCCTTTATTCACGCGCTAAGCCCCTGCCCAACCTTCTATCACACATTTGACGCCTGGGATGCCTCGGTCACGCCCATCTCGCCTGAGCATGACATCGCTGACCGTGGCCAGGCCATGACTCTGGCGCTCAATACGGAGAAGCAGTTTACGGGTGTCTTCTTCCGCGAAGAGCGTGAGACGATGGACCAGGCCGCGCACAAGCTGGCCGAACGCGCCAAGCCCTTTGATATCGAACAGTATATTCAGCGCTACGCCTAAGTACTCATTGCTAGCTAAGGCCTGGGTTATGAATGTGATGGACCCTGGCAGCCACAGGCTGCCAGGGTCCATCACATTCATAACCTGAAACACCTTGCCTATGGCGTTAGCGAAAGAGGGTATGCCCAGGAGTTGGGCATACCCTCTTTCGCGTTGATCTCTCTTGTCTGCGTTCCAGCTTGAAGCCGGTTGTCCCCTGGACGATTATACGAGTATGATGGGTAGCAAGCCCGCTCGGATAGGTACAGGTCGGTAACACGAAGCGCGAACGTTTGCATAGTAAAAATTGAGAGTGGAAGAGGAGTTAGAACAGCTCGTAACCAGAAACATTTGTCATAGCGGCAACATTAATCGAATTCACCACGGCCTGGGAAAACTTTTCACCACAAGCGCGGCAGAAGAGGCCACCTTCATTGTGATAGGCTCCTCCAATTGCGGTCAACTGGCGCTCTGCGGGCTTTCCACACCACTCACAGGCGCTGCCACGGGGGGCAAAGTCAACAGAAACTGGTCGGCGAAACTCATTGCTCGTCATGAGGGTATCCTCCTATCCTGTGCTGATCAGGTAATTTACATCGTTTTAGAGGGTTCCAGCACACTGGGGGAATCTGTATCTAGTGGTTAGTAGCTCTATGAGCAGCCACGACGATACTGCATCCACGAGTTCGCGCATCATCGCTTTAGAGCCACGCTGCTCCGGCTTCAGGTCAAATGGTAGATAACGCAGGGGTATATGGTGTTACCTAGTAAACCAACTATACCATACTTTTCTCCAAAGTACTAGCCTTTGGGCAAAGTTTCGTCATATTCATTCTTGGGGAGGTGGAGCATCGGCCTGCGAAGGTGCCGTCTCTTCTTCAAGTGCCGGGAAGCGGCTCGACATGCGGTCGCCGATAACCCATCCAATCACGCCTAGCACCACGATAAAAATGAGCCAGCTCCAGAGGATAACACTTAAATTTATGTTGAAGACAGCGGCCATAACACCCGCCAGAATAATGCCTACGATTAAGCCTGTGGTAACGCCAATCAAGCAGCCCGGGTGCTTCAGGTTACGCCCGCGAAGTTTGTTCATCATAGTTGTGCAATACACCTTTAGAGAAAATATTGTTTGCTTTGATTCTTTACTTTGTATACCGATGATAGCGTTTACAGCCCTCACCGTCAAGAGATTGCATCTTTTCTGCCTATTCCATACAATGAAGAGGAAGACCCCAGAAGAACCTGTATAATGTAGAGTAATCTCGAACAAAACATCAAGGGAGATGCACCATATGAAAGCAGCCGTTTTTCACGAGCATGGTGACACACAGGTATTGCGCGTTGAGGACCTGCCCCAGCCAACGCCAGGCCCTACCGAGGTCGTCCTCAAAGTTCATGCCTGTGGCATCAATCGCCTGGATATTTATTCACGCACTGGCCGCACAAAAATCGCGCCTATGCCTCATATCTCTGGCTCTGAGGTCGCAGGCGAGATCGTCGCAGTGGGTGATACGGTACGTGGCCTGACTGTCGGGCAGGCTGTCGCGGTAGCCCCCTATCTTTTCTGCGGCCAGTGTGAATTTTGCCGTTCAGGTGAGGAGGCCATCTGCCTCAAAGGGGATATTGTTGGCCTGGGCAGCCAGGGTGGCTACGCCGAGTATATGCTCGCGCCAGCTTCCAGCATTGTACCTCTTCCCGAAGGCGTCGACGCTGTGTCCGCCGCGGCTGTTGGCCTGGCGGCAATTACGGCCTGGCATATGCTGACGAAGAAAGCGCCCCTCCAACCGGGCCAGGATATCCTGATTCAAGCTGGTGGCAGTGGAGTCGGTAGCGCGGCCATCCAGATCGCCAAGCTGGCCGGGGCACGTGTGATTACGACGGTCGGAAACGAGGAGAAACGGGCGAAGGCGCTTGAGCTTGGCGCCGACGAGGTCATTAATTACCGCGAACACGACTTCTTTCAAGAGGTTCGTCGCCTGACCAATAAGCGAGGCGTAGATGTCGCCTTTGAGCATATTGGACCAGAAACCTGGGAGAAGAGCGTCGCGTGCCTCGCGCGTGGGGGTCGCCTGGTCACCTGTGGCGCCACAACTGGTAACGAGAGCAAAGTCAATATCTGGAACCTCTTCGCCAAAGAACAAACGCTGCTTGGTTCGTATGGAGGCACGCGCCAGGACCTGGCAGATGTCCTCAAGCTGGTCGCGCAGCTCAAGTTCCTGCCAGTGGTGGATAGCACCTATCCGCTTGAACGCATTGGCGAGGCACAGCAGCGCCTGGAGCGCCGCGAGAGCTTTGGCAAATTGATTGTGACCCCATCTGTATAATGAAACTGTCGAGGTATCGTTCAGGTACCGGGCGGTATTTCGTTTATGACTATCGCAGATCTTATTCCGAAAACCAACGCCACTACCGTGGCTAGTGCTTCGCACTCAGGTTTTCGTAGAAGAAGACACCAGTAAACGAAAGGATGACAGTTTCATGGCAACAGTTGTGAAAGAGTCGCGCCCATCTTCCAACCATCACAAGGTTGAGGTTATTGATGTTCCCGAGCAGTCATCAAGTCGCAAAGGATGGACGATCAGCCTGATCGTTACAGGTATCCTCGCTGCAATCGGTACAACGACCTTTTTCGTGTGGCGCCGCCTCTCCGCTGACGAGGAATAACCTCAAAGGGGAGACGCGCTAACCTATTTTTGAGAGGCCTCGCTCAGGTGCCTTTCAAAGCAAGAGAATGGCTGGTTCAGGCATACACTGAATCAGCCATTCTCTCTTGCTTATCAGCCTCTCTTCTTTTCAGCCCCATTTCAGCAAGATCAGGTAATTATATAATGAGAGAGAATATTCAACCTGATAGAAGCGAGCAGCAAAGTGATGCAACCGCCAACATTCACAAATGCGCACATTTTGATCGTCGACGATGAGACGCGTGTGACCAGCGCCCTACGGCGCAGCCTGGCCTATGAAGGCTACCAGGTATCGAGCGCCAGCAATGGGGAAATCGCCCTTGAGCTAGCACGCACCAGGCGACCAGACGTGGTTATTCTCGATATCATGCTGCCGGGCATGAATGGGCTAGAGGTCTGCCGTTGTCTCCATCAAACTCAGGCAACACCCGCGATTCTCATGCTGACTGCCCGTGACACAGTCGCAGATCGCGTCACAGGACTGGAGATGGGGGCCGACGATTACCTGGTCAAACCCTTTGCCCTGGAAGAACTGCTTGCCCGCGTTAAGGCCCTCCTACGCCGCAAACAGCCTACAGAGGTCCATGGAGAGCTTCTCTGCTTCGCAGATCTAGAGCTTGATACCGCGACACGCCAGGCACATCGTGGTCAACGCATGATTGACCTGAGCACAACAGAATACGAATTACTGACGCTCTTTTTGCGCAATCCACGCGTAGTCCTCACACGCGGCCTGCTCATGGAGCGTATCTGGGGCAACGACTTTGAGGGCAGCCCCAATGTGCTGGAGGTCTACATCGGACACTTGCGCAACAAACTGGAGCGCGAGGGCGAACAACGCCTGCTCCAAACCATACGCGGCACTGGCTATGTCCTGCGCTTACCTGACTAATATTTTCAGCACATCTGGAGAAAAATGCCTATGTCCACACTCTCTCAGCGAGCTATTGCACCCAGAGAACATAGCCGAACCCGGCCTGGACTGTATATCCCTCTGCATCTACGGCTCGCCTGCTTTTATACACTTCTCCTTATTGGAATCTTTGCCTTCTTTGGCATCTATGTGTATCAGCAAGCTCGCCAGCAAGCCTATCAAGAGTTGGACAATGCCCTCAGTACGCGTGCGGCCAGTATCCAGCTTGGCAAGGACCTCTCGCCCTCATATATGAGTAGCGAGGGCACGAAATATCCCCTGCTCTTGCCCGGCGACAATGGCATAGGTATTGGTGGTATCTCCATTGAGATCCTCAGCACAAAACTTCAACTGCTAGCCACCACGACGGGCGCCCTGGACGGCGGCACAACCATCGGGCACCAGTCTGCGCCACCCGCTCCCTGGGATGAGAAGGCCGCACAGGCCGCGCTTCGCGGACACGGGTGTCATGAGAGCGCCGTCGCCAGCGCGTGTCTCTTTAGCACCATTGCTTACAATGGGCAAACCGTTCGCATCTATACCCTGCGCAATGATAACCCCTACCCCACGCCTCATATCATCCAGACCGCGCGGAGCACCGATGACGTAGAGCAATCACTGGCTCACCTACGTCAACTCATTCTCGAGGTCTCGCTTCTGGCCTTACTGCTCGCGCTTCTAGGAGGCTGGCTAATCGCGCGCGGGGTTTTAAGCGCCGTTCATCGCCTGACCCTGGCAGCGCAAACCATTAGCACCTCAAGCGACTTTAGCAAGCGTGTCTACCTTCCCAACAGCTTCTGGCGCGCACGTGACGAACTGAGCATACTCAGCGAGACATTCAACCAGATGCTCACAAACCTTGAAGAGGCGTACCTGCGCCAGCAGCGCTTTGTGGCCGACGCCTCACATGAGTTACGCGCGCCCATCACCTCGATCCGCTGCAATCTCGATCTGCTAAACAAGGCACCCGATCTTCCAGGCGAAGAGATAAGCGCAGCCCTCACCGACACCCAGGCTGAGGCCGAACGGCTCGGACGCCTGGTTAATGACCTGTTGACCCTGGCACGCGCCGATAGCACGCAGCAACTGCTGCGTGAAGCTCCCCACGCGCTTTATCATACACGTATCGACCTGGATAGTCTCCTGCTGGATACCTTCCGCCTGTTCCGCCATCGAAGCGAGCAGGCGTCCATATATCCACGCCTGCTTCTTCAGCATACGGAGCCAGTTCAAATCTATGGGGATGCCGACCAGCTCAAGCAGGTCCTGGTGGCCCTGGTGGATAACGCCTTCAAATACACACCCCCGAACGGCACCATCACGCTCTCACTGCGCAGCCATGAACACAGGCAAGCCTGCATCGTCATTAGCGATACCGGCATAGGCATTCCAGCTGAGGATCTTTCGCACATCTTTGAGCGCTTCTACCGAGCAGATCCAGCCCGCTCGCGTGATCGTGGTGGTAGCGGTCTGGGACTCGCAATTGTGAAACGTATCGTTGAGAACCATCGAGGCAACATCCAGGTCGAGAGCACGCCAGGCGCCGGCAGCAACTTTACGCTCTGCTTTCCCTCAGTACCAATTGCTCCAGGTGAACAAGCTTAAGTCCAAGCCAGCTTGGACTCTACAACTTACTGGATGTATCTCCAGCTCGCACCTGAATTTGCGTAGATCTCCGAAAGCATGCTATCATCACATTTAAAGCAGCACGTTTCCTAATGGCAAAATGCCAATGTCATAACACACACAGGGAGGTGAGAGTATCGGTACATTTACGCTACCTTCAGACGACAATGTAAAAATTCAACTGCACGTTCCGCGAGCAGATAAGAAGCAGCTTGAGAAGCTTCCCTGGCACACTCAGCTCGAAGAATGGGAGCAACTGGGCGTCCCTCTCCTGGTCATTCGTCGCGGTGCGTCGCGCCATCCGGTGGTCTTCGTTGAGAGCGAGGGCGCGCGCTACGCGATCAAGGAGACGACGCCACACATGGCCGAGCGCGAGATTCGCAACTTGCGCGAGATCGAGCGGCGCGGTATTCCCGCCCTCAGTCCCATCGGCACCGCGCACGTGTCGGCCCCTCCCATTCCGATAGAGGTACCCGGCATCCCCGGCATGCGGCAATATATCAATAACGACCGTGGCTATACCATCACGCGCCTCGCTCCACGCGTTATTCCTCATGTCCTGCTCTATCGCCTCCCATTGAAGAAACGCTCCAAGCACAGCCTGCTCTCGGCGGTGGCGGTCTTAATGGTTGAGCTGCACGAGCATGGTATCTACTGGGGTGATCCCTCCCTCGCCAATGCATTGATTCGCATTGATGGGAAGCGCGTGCTGGGTATCATGGCCGATGCGGAGACGGTTGAGATCTTTCCGCAAGCCGTCAGTGAGGGGCTGCGCCAGCAGGACCTGGCCCACTTTGGCGAGTCGCTGGCCTGGCAGGCCGAAGATTTACGCCAGGCGCGGGGACTGCCTGAAGAAGAACAGGTCCTTGATGATAGCGATTTTCGCTATTTTGAGCGTCGCTATCGCTGGCTCAGGCGCGAACACGCGCGCCTGGCGGATGAGCAGCACTTCGATACGCTCTTTCAAGCGCAGAAATTCCTGCACTCGCTCAATCGCTGGGGCTTCTCTCTGCTGGATATGACTGGGCGTGCAGTACAGCAGTTTACGACGGTGCGGCCTGGCTGGTATCAGCGCCGCATCTATGAACTCATTCATATCTCCATCCCCCGGCCCTACGCACGTCGCTTCTATAACCTGATCCTGGGACACCAGGCCATTCTCAGCGAACAGGTCCATCGCCCCGTCAAATTAGAGGTCGCGGCCCGCGACTGGTACCGCCGCTACCACCTGCCCACGATTCTCTTGCTGCGCCAAACCCTCACGCAAGAACAGGACCCGATGCAGGCCTACTTTGCCATCATGGATCACAAGTGGAATCTCAGCCTGAAGGCGGGACACGAAATTCCGCTTGAGGATGCAATCACCGACTGGCATATGGAGGAGGCCAATACCGGCGAGTTGGGCGCGGTCGACCCGGCAAAGATGGCGACCTGGTGGCGTGAGCGCGCTCCAGTCCCAGAGGCCCTGGCTCCGCCTTCTATTGAAAGCGAAGAGCTTGAGCCACTGCTGGCGACCGCCGAGCGCCCCCTCGTTCGCCTACAACAGCCAGAGCTTGAGCAGAAACTGCCCAATATCCTGGAGGATAGCCAGAGGCCCAGGAAGATTACCACCTCTGACCTGGAACAAAAGTAAGAGGTATGGTGCGCCCCTGGCAGCCTGCGGCTGCCAGGGGCGCACCATACCTCTTACCAATGAATCTGGCTTTACGCAAGGGGAGGAGCTACTCCTCGCCCTCGGTCGTAGCGATCTCTTCCTCGGTCTCCTCTTCTTCGACCCCTTCGATCTCGCCACCACGGAAGGTGTTCATATTGTTGCGGATCTGGTCGTCGATAGCCTGAGCCACGTCGGTGTTCTGACGCAGGAACTCTTTGGCGTTCTCACGACCCTGGCCCAGGCGAATATCACCAACCGTGAACCAGGCACCGCTCTTCTTCACCAGGCCCATCTCCAGACCAATATCCAGCAGGCCACCCTCGCGAGAAATACCCTCGCTGTACATGATATCGAACTCAGCGGACTTGAAGGGAGGCGCGACCTTGTTTTTGACGACGCGTACGCGAGTGCGGTTACCAACCACGTCCTGGCCCAACTTGATTGAGTCAGTACGGCGGATATCCAGGCGCACCGAGGCGTAAAACTTCAGCGCCTTACCACCGGCCGTGGTCTCTGGATTGCCGAACATGACGCCGATCTTTTCACGCAACTGGTTGGTAAAGATAACCGAGCAGTTCGAGCTGCTGATCGCGCCCGTCAGTTTACGCAGGGCCTGGCTCATCAGACGCGCCTGCAAGCCTACGTGCGAATCGCCCATCTCGCCCTCGATCTCGGCGCGTGGCACCAGGGCCGCAACCGAGTCGACCACGACCACGTCAACGGCATTACTGCGCACAAGGGAGTCGACGATCTCCAGCGCCTGCTCACCGGTATCTGGCTGAGAGATCAGCAGGCTATTGGTGTCAATACCGCAGCGTGAGGCATAGACACGGTCAAAGGCATGCTCAGCATCGATGAAGGCCGCGTATCCGCCCATCTTCTGCACATTGGCGATAACGTGCTGACAGAGCGTCGTTTTACCAGACGATTCAGGGCCATAGATCTCTGTAATACGCCCACGGGGCAGGCCACCAATACCCAGCGCCAGGTCCAGGGCAACAGAGCCGGTGGATATGGCCTCAATCTGGACCTTCGCCGTATCGCCAAGCTTCATGATCGCGCCCTTGCCAAAGCGGCGCTCGATCTGCTGCAAAGCTTGCTCAATGGCCTTTTCTCTCTCGGTGGTAGCGCCGGAGCTGCTGGTGCTATTGCGGTCTACTGTGGATTTTTCTTTCTTCGTACTCATCAGCGATTTCTTCACACACAGGATGCTAGAGTAGAGACAGATAAGTCCATCATTCCCTCACCCCGTGTGCTCCTCCTTTTTTCAATCCTCTCAAAAGCCTGTCAAAGTCGTTGAACCGCCCCGCAACGCTCCTGGGACATCAGCGCGCAGAGGTTGGTGATCACCACATGCCTCCTCGCTTGCTCCTGCCTCTCCCGACACAGGACAGCGATGATTTACTTGGGTGACACTTATTCTATTCTCTGGTGGGGGCCAAAAACCGGAAATAGATTTCTCCCTATACGCACCATGTACGTGTGCGCTCCCAATAGTGGTCGCCAGAAATTAGAACAAGAGTACCATAATCCCAATTACCTGTCAAGCAGTATCGCTTCGCCGCACAACAAACACGATTTACACGCATTAATAGCTTGAAGAAAAGAAAAATGCCAGAATACAGCGGATGCTGTATTCTGACGATGATTACAATTCGCGCCGTCCCTCAATGGCTCGTCCAAGTGTATCTTGATCGGCATACTCCAGGTCGCCGCCTATTGGGAGACCGCGAGCAAGGGAGGTCATATGCAATTCGGGCAGGTTCAGCTCATTTTTGATATAGAGCTTAATAGAGCCGGCGGTATAATCTCCCTCAAAGCCTGGATTGGTGGCGAAAATGACTTCACGAATATGCTCATGGTCCAGGCGTTTGAGCAATTCATCGATCCTTAGCTCTTTACGACCAATACCATTCATCGGCGAGAGCGCTCCATGCAGAACATGGTAGAGTCCCTTGTACGCGCCGGTCTTTTCGAGTGCCAGCACATCCAGCGGCTCCTCGACGACGCAGACCACATCCTGCTCCCGACTTGGATTACCGCAAATCGGACACGGATCGGTCTCCGTAATATTGAAACAGCGCGAGCAATAGATAATGCTCTCTTTGACCCGTATGATGGCCTCGGCCAGGCGCCGGGCATGGTCGTTAGGGCTACGTAGAATAAAGAACGTGAGACGCTGCGCCGTTTTGACGCCTATCCCTGGCAGCTTCGCGAATTCTTCGACCAGTGCTGCAACTGGCGGGGCAATATCGCTCATAGTTCCCTTTGCTTACAATAGCACTAGAACAGCCCGGGGATGCGCATACCTCCCGTGGCATTGTTGACGAGTTTCTGCTGAGCATCGGTCACCTTATCAAAGGCATCCTTCGCGGCGGCCCTCACCATCACCTCAAGTTCCTCGATGTCCTCAGCATTAAAAGCCTCGGGATCGATCTTGACACCCGTTACTTCATACTTGCCGCTCATCTCAATCGTGACTGCGCCACCGCCAGCAGTTCCAGTAAACTGGTTCTTCTCCAGGTCTTCCTGCATTTTCACGAGACGCTGCTGCATCTTCTGAAGTTCGCGCATATTCATGGCTATTTTTGCTCCTTATTTCAAATGTATGTCTTTTACTTCGGCTTTAAACATCCGCATGACCTCCCGCACCACTGGATCGCTCGAAGCCTTGTCCTTGACCACGTCCAGGCGCGAAACGCTTGAGCTTGCCAGCACATCCACAGAAGGTTTCTCTGGTATATTCTCTCGCACCGTTTGCATTCTGGCAAGGGGTACCGCAGCGACCTGAGAGACGGATGGTCTCGTCACGGTCGTAGAGACCACTGGCGCGGCTGGTGAGGTATCAGCCATGGGAGCCACCTGGCGCACAGGCTCTGGCCGTGGTGGAACCACTGGCACTTGCTGAACAGGGGGCATGGCTTGTAAGGGTGGTCGCGTCGTCAGCGGAGAGCGCTCTACATGAGCCGAGGCCGATTGCAAGCCCGCCATCAGCGTATTGAGAGTGCTACTCATGTCTCCCCCACCATTACGACCATTGCCAGACTGGCCACCCAGGGGAGGCAGACCCGCACCTCCAGCCTGGCCCGGAATACTGGCCCCAGGCGCGAGTGTCCGCAGGCGGCATTCCACGCCCAGCTCTACCTTAAGCGCCCATTCAATCGCGCTCTGCGGCTCCTGTGACTGCAACGCTTTATAATGTACATCATAATTGGCCTGAATGACGACAATGGGTACGCCATGCGCCTGCTGCACATCAACCAGGGCATAGCCATTGAGGAACGCCGCGATACGCGCGCCATTCTTCCGCGTCTTCACGCGCTTCTTAATATACTCCCACTTCTCGCGCACATCGTTGATGGAGAGCGAAGACTCCTCAGAGGGGGCACCATCTGTAATCTCCTGCGGCGTGATGGGCGTCGCAGTCGTGATTTCCTGCGATCCCGCGGGCGTTTCGTCGGCGCGATCCTGCTGCAAGAACGGAGCAGAGACCTCTGGCTGGGACAGCCCCTCAGCGATCTCTGGCGGCTCTGGCTGAACAGTCGCGAACTCGGGGCGCTGCATCTCAGGCTCCCGTGCGACAACAGGCGGTGCGGGCGTGAATTTATATTCAGGCTGCGGCTGGGGGATCGCGGGTCGCGGCTGTGGCAGGCTGATTGATCCACCCATAGGCGACTGAATAGAGGCCGTAGGAGGTGTGGCAGAGCGTTGCTGAGACGTGGCAGGGCGTGACTGGGACGCTGGCGCCGGAGCGGGCAGCTCTGTGGAGAGCACTGACTCGCCTCCCTGCGCCCGGCGATGCAGCTCAACACAACTTAAGAATGCCAGCTCCAGGCCCAGCTGGGGGGTGCCCTGGCTCTTCTGTACCAGCTCATTTTGCGCAAAAATACGCGCGCACTCAATCAGCTCTTCGAGGCGGAAGAGCCTGGCCGCC
Organism: Ktedonobacter racemifer DSM 44963; assembly: GCF_000178855.1. Classification (GTDB taxonomy): domain Bacteria; phylum Chloroflexota; class Ktedonobacteria; order Ktedonobacterales; family Ktedonobacteraceae; genus Ktedonobacter; species Ktedonobacter racemifer. The sequence goes on from NZ_ADVG01000002.1 coordinate 190,420, forward strand.
TCCCTGATTTCATTGATCTCTTCGTCGGTGCTGTCCGTGATCTCCGCGATGTTCGCACCCGCACGAGCCAGCATCATCGCCCGCCAGAACTCGGCGACCTGCGAGTTCAACTGGCGCAGATCCGCGCCCGACTCCATCAGTTCCGCGATCAGGTGCAGGCCCGCCGGGCTGTCGAGGTTGGCAATAGCGGAGATAATCTTCTGAATGGCGCGAGGATCGGCCACACCTAGCATCGTCTGCACCTGGGTAAGCGAGATCGTATTCCCCGCATAGGCAATTGCCTGGTCAAGCAGACTCAAGGCGTCGCGCATACCACCGGCGGCAGCGCGCGCGATCAATTCCGCGGCACCACCCTCAAGCTGCACCTGCTCCTGCTGGGCCACGCGACTCAAATGCGTAATGAGCTGGCGCATGGTGAAGCGTTTAAAATCATAGCGCTGGCAGCGTGAGAGCACGGTTGGCAGCATCTTATGCACATCAGTGGTTGCCATGACAAAAATAGCATGTGGTGGCGGCTCCTCCAACGTCTTCAAGAGTGCGTTGAAGGCTTCCACTGTGAGCATATGGGCCTCGTCGAGGATGTACACCTTATACTTCCCACCCGTTGGGGGGACCATTACCTTCTCGCGCAGCTCGCGGATACTGTCGATACCACGGTTGGAGGCGGCATCGATCTCGATCACATTGAACGAGTTACCAGCCGTGATTTCACGACACTGCTGACACTCATTACAGGGTTCGCCATTGTGTGGATTCAGACAGTTGATAGTCTTCGCGAGGAGACGTGCGGTGGTAGTTTTGCCGGTGCCACGAGGACCAGTAAAGAGATACGCATGAGCGAGAGTCCCGCTCTTCAGCGCATTTCGAAGGGTTTGTATAACGGCTTCCTGACCAACAACTTCAGAGAAGGTCTGCGAACGCCATTTACGGTAGAGAGACTGTGAGGCCATCAAAAAACTCCCGCCTGGACTGCTTCATGACGGGCCACGAACCGACCCCCTGTTTCCAGATTGACCGTATCTCCACGAAGCCGCGAGATACGCTATACGATAGCCTTCCGTCGTATCGAGGCGGCCAGCCAGCCATTCGAGAGCAGAAAATGTTGCAACAGATAGAAAAAACCGACTTTCGCCCGGTCCTGCCGGTCAGCGCAATCGGGTAACCCTGCGTCACCCAGAGAGGTCCACTTATCGCTGCTTCCTCACGGACCTGACGAGATTCATAGACATCTGCCGCGCAGGCCCCAATTACGCCGACCGACAGGACCCGAAGAAAATCGGCCTGTCCCATCGATCATGTTCTTTCCTTAACGGGACGTTGCCTATTGTACTCTTCTCCCCCCTATTTGTCAAGCACTTCCAGGGGCAAAACAGGGTTTCTCAAAAGTCTGGTGAGGGGTGAAAAAGAAGAGTCAATCCAGTAGAATGCATGACATCAAAAAACACAGCATTCAAGGAGTGACTCAGCATGGACTATACAACATTGCTGGAAGAAAACAAGGGGGAGCCCGTCTGCTCGTCGAGACAGATGCAATCCCTGTATCAGGTTTGTCACCATCTGAGAGACGGAAGAAAAGCACGAGGAAGGCAATATGACCTCGCGGGGGTGCTGCTGGTGGTCGTCCTGGCAAAATTGGCGGGGATGAGCAGCCTGCTAGCAGCAAGTGAATGGGCAAAGGATCAGGAAAAGGTCATCCGCGCGAATGTGAACCTTTCCTGGAAACGGATGCCTTGTGCCAATACCTACAGCTACGTCCTGGCACGCTTAGACAGTCAACAGGTCAATGCTCATCTGGCCGCGTGGTTTGTGCGCCAGATGAGCCACCAGCGAGAAGGAGAGCCAGACGACCAGCACGTCCATCTGGCCATTGATGGCAAAGCGCTCAAAAGCACTGGGGAGCAGGCATATGGAGGAGAGCATCCCCAACAACATCTTCTGCATATTTATGAAGCAGAAACGGGTGTGGTCCTCCAGCAGATCCCCATTGGCTCTAAGACGAATGAGGTTGGCGCGCTCAAACCGTTTCTGACCGAGGTGACATGTAAAGGGCGAGTGATCACCGTTGATGCGGCGCAAAGCTATCACGAGATGACTCGGCTGGTGCGCACGAGCTGGAGGGGAGGTGATTCTCATCATCAAGGACAATACACCTGTTGCTCGCGCGGACCTCGAACTGTTTTTTGAAGACCCGCAAGCAGATCAGAGCACCTGGCAATCGTATACTCAGCTTGACAAGGGCCATGGTCGTCTGGAACGTCGCTCGATTATGAGCAGTCCCGATCTCAATGGCTTGTTCTTCAAGGATTGGGGCGAGATTGGACAGGTCTTTCGCTTACAGCGCGAACGAACGATCAAAGGGAAGCACAGTTGCGAGGTTCGCTACGGGTTAACAACGCTTTCTCTGAGGCATTGTCCTCCAGAACGTCTTCTGCACTACCTTCGAGCACACTGGAAGGTGGAGAATCATCTCCACTGGCATCGAGATGCCACCCTTGGGGAGGACCGTTGCCGAGTCCGCTTCATTCCGGTGATGGAAATGCTGGCCGTGCTCAATAACGTGGTTCTTTCTCTCATGCACCTGCACCGGGTTTCCACCGTCGCTCGCCAGCTTCGTCGTTTTGCCTCTCATCCAGAGGAGGCTCTTGCTTGGTTGCTTCAGGACTTTTGAGAAACCCTGGGGGCAAAAACCTGGGCCTTTCATTCTCATTTAGTAGGCTGCCTCGGCTCGCTGCGCGAGCCTTTAGATAAGATGAGTGTGCATGGGAAATGGCCATGGCCATTTCCCATGCACACTCATCTTATCTCCTGAGCGCCGCAGGCACGAAGGGACACTGACCACAGCAAGAGTGCTAGGAGAGATACTTCTCTACAAGCAGGCTGTACTTTTCTTTCACGTCGGTCGGGATGCGTGAGGGATCAGTCATGATGGCGCTGGCCAGGGCGGTCCCACACTGGCAGGCGGCATCTTCGCGCCCGAACGCGACCTTTTGCGCCACGGCACGCAGGATACGCTGGGCGTTGGCGACGTTGGCACTTAGATTGGCGACAACCATCTCGACTGTGACCGCGTCATGGGTATCATGCCAGCAATCATAGTCGGTCACGCAGGCGATCATGCCATAGCATAGCTCGGCTTCGCGGGCCAATTTTGCCTCGGGCAAGGCGGTCATGCCGATCAGGTCGAAGCCAAGCTTACGATTGGTATTAGATTCGGCCTTCGTTGAGAAGAGCGGGCCTTCCATGCAGACATAGGTGCCACCCTCATGCACGGTCACATCGCCCAGTTCTTGCGCGCTCTGGAGCAGTAAGGTGCTCAGGTCGGGACAGAAAGGGTCGGCGAAGGGACAGTGAACGACAATTCCACCTTCAAAAAAGCTATTCACGCGACTCTTCGTGCGATCAAAGAGCTGATCAGGAATCACCAGGTCACGTGGGGCATAGTCCTCGCGCAGGCTGCCTACGGCGCTCACAGAGACTACGTACTGGACACCCAGGCTCTTCAAGGCCCAGATATTCGCACGCACGGGCACCTCGCTCGGACTCAGGCGATGCCCGCGCCCATGGCGGGGCAAGAAGGCCATGGGCACACCCTCAACCTTACCGACTGTAATCACATCGCTGGGTGCGCCAAAAGGTGTCTCAACCTGGATCTCCTCAACCTCGCTCATTCCCTCCATTTGGTAGAGCCCACTGCCGCCAATTACGCCAATTACCGCCTCTGGCATATCTCACTATTCTCCTCATCACATAGAGCACGCAAGTGTGCGCCATATGTTGACTAGCATCAATGCAATTCACGAAAAAAGAAGGAAGGGCACGCGAGCACTCTTCCTTCTTATGTTTACTTAGGCCGTCAGGCGCAGGTACTGACGCTTACCCACTTTGAGGATCGCGCCAGGTGCCACCGGGACGATAAACTCGCCATCGGTGATGCGCGTGGCCTCGCCGCTCTCGCCCTGCAAGAAAATCGAGACGCCACCCTGCTTGATCAACTCGCGCGCCTTGTTATTACTGGCTGCCAGCCCTGCGGTAACCATCAGAGCCACGATATTGGTAGGCTCGCTCACGGTATATGAAGGAATATCCGTTGGCAACTTGCGCTCGGAGAACTGGCGAATAAAGGCCTCTTCCGCCTCCTGGGCTTCGGACAGCGTGTGGAACTCGGTCACAATCTCGCGGGCCATACGTCGCTTCACGTCGCGAGGATTGAGCGTGCCCTCCTGAATCTTGCGCTCAAACTCATTTAGCTCCTCGGTCGAGACATCGGTCAGAGCCTCGAAGTAGGTGCGCATGGCATGGTCGGGCAGCGACATGAGCTTGCCATACATATCATTGGCGGGCGCGGTGATGGCAATATAATTATCCAGCGACTTGCCCATCTTCTTAACGCCATCCAGGCCTACGATCAGGTTGACGGTCAGGATCTGCTGCGACTTCTGACCAAAGGTTGGCTGCAATTCGCGACCCACCAGGAGGTTAAAGGTCTGATCGGTACCGCCCAACTCGACATCGGCCCGCAGCGCCACGGAGTCATAGCCCTGGAGCAGCGGATACATAAACTCGGCCAGGTAGATCTCAATCCCGCTCTTATAGCGCTTGGAGAAGTCATCGCGCTCGAGCATCTGGGCTACCGTCTTATACCCGAGCAGCTTGATCGCATCTCCCAGGGAGAAGGAATCGAACCACTCACTCTGGCGCCGTACCTCGGTCTTCTCGCGATCCACGATGCGGAAGAACTGGTCGAGATAGGTGGCGGCATTGGCGTTTACCTGCTCTTCGGTCAGGGGTTTACGCGCCTCTACACGCCCGCTGGGATCACCCAGGCGCGCCGTCCAGTCGCCGATAACCACGACCGGCTTATGCCCCAGTTGCTGGAACTGGCGCAGCTTGCGGAACACGACGGCATGGCCAATCGTGAGGTCGTAGTGCGTGGGATCAACACCCAGTTTGATGCGTAGCGGCTCTCCGTTATTGCCTTCCAGCAGCAGACGACGCAGGTCTGCCTCTTTTTCCACCTGCGCGACACCGCGTGTCAGCACATAGTCAATTAGTTGCGTCATTGGTTTCTCTTGTACAGACACCTCAACAAACCTCTCAGCGTACAAATTTGCGCATGCTATAGCTCTTTTTTACGCATTCTGCGAAAAATTTATTAAGAGCATTGTAGCAAAATAGCTCACTCTCGTCGAGTAGGGCAACTTGATAGTCTTACTATCAAGTTTTCTAACACTCCTCTTATATACCTTTTACGTTCCTCTAACACTTCGTGAAGTATACTATCGACAGTGAACGAGAGATATACAAACAGACGGGCGAGGGCCTAAAGACCTCGTCCGCGCATATACAATACACTACGCTTTCTGTAGTAATAAGGAGAACTATACAATGGCCAACATTACTCGCTACAAACCTTTCAATGAGTTCGTTTCTCTGCGCGAAGCGATGGATCGCCTCTTTGAGGATAGCGTGATTACGCCACGCGCTACCACTTCCTTCAATCGCGTCCAGCCCGTCAACCTGTATGAGACGGCTGAGGACTTCACCCTCCAGGTGCCTATGCCTGGTGCCAATCCTGAGAACGTCGAGATCAACGTCCAGCAGGATGTCGTGAGCCTGAAGTGGCAGACGGAAGTGGAGATTCCTGAGAATGCAACCGTGCGTTATCATGGCATCCAGAAGAGGGCGTACCAGCAGAGCTTTACTGTTCCTTCGCCCATCAACTCCGAGCGCGCCGAGGCGACCTACAAGGATGGTATCCTGACCCTGCGCCTACCCAAAGCGGAGCATGCTCGCGCTCGCACCATCAAGGTCAACGCTGCCAACAGCTAAGCGGGACAACCTCAACAAAGGGGCTTTCGACAACGAAGGTAGCCTGATACGATGAGGATAAGGAAGAGTTGGGAGGCTCATATCCCCCAGCTCTTCCTTATCCTTTAGCCCATATTGCGCTCTTGCAAACCAGCTTCTCCCGTAGTATACTAGTACCATTCGCTGCTGGACGATAGCGGATCAGTATGTCATGTGCTTGAAACCATGAGCAGGGATATTACCGCTCAGGTTAACGAGCAAACGTGATGTATAACGGAATGTCATTCAATATTCACTCATCACCGAAGAGGAGGTTCGGCCTATTAACAGGGACTTTCGTGGCAACGACAACAGACCACGTGAGACACGTACCAACGAACGCGTCCGTGCTCGTGAGGTGCGCGTTATCGATGAAAATGGCGAGATGTTGGGAGTGATGCCCCCGATGCGTGCTCTTGATATCGCACGCGAACGTGACCTTGACCTGGTCGAGGTATCTCCTAATGTAGTTCCACCCGTATGTAAACTGATGGACTACGGTCGCTTCAAATACGATCAGAACAAAAAAGAGAACGAGGCCCGCAAAAGGCAGAAGATTGTTACCGTCAAAGAGATTCGCCTGCGCCCTCGTACCGATGACCATGATATCGAGGTCAAGACACGCAAAATCCAACAGTTCCTTGCTGAAGGCGACAGAGTCAAGGTCAGCGTCCAGTTTCGTGGGGCAGAGATGCGCCACCCTGAAATTGGCCGCCGCTTGCTCGACGACATCGCCGAAGTCTTGAAAGGGACCGTGACCATTGAGCGTACTCCTTCAATGGAAGGGCGTATGATGTCAATGATCCTTTCTCGTGCTCCCGGCTGGGAACCGCCCAAGAAACAAACTCCCCCTCCCTCTGACAAGCAAACAGCTAGCGATACTCCCGCTGAAGAAACGCCTCAAAGCAGCGATGCAAAGGACGCGACACCATAAGCGCTACTCTGCGCCCGGTCGCTCTTTTCTGTCTGTCTGTCCTCTTTACGATCGTTCCGTAGAGCTAAAGGAAAACAGCATGGCAGAAGAAGTCACTATCAGGCCACAAAAAAAGAGAGCATAGGTTGTAAGCTATGCTCTCTTTTTTTATGGCCTCCAGGTACTTTCCCTTTTCAAGAATTGACTTTTGCGCATAACGCAACTAAGATAGAATCACATTTCATAGTAGATACATAAGCAACAATATACACTACTTTGGAGAATTCTATCGTTTCCCGTATACACAACATAATGCCACACGGAGGTTTGTTGGTGAGTAGATATGATGACCCCCGCTGGTACGAAGAGCAGCATGGCAATTCCATGCCCCCTCAACCTCCAGCATATGATGATCTGAACCAGTTGCCCCCTCCCCCCGCACAGCCTGGGGGGATGCCCGGCTTCCCTTACGCTCCCTATAACCCCTACCAGCAACAGCCTGGAGTACCGCAAGCCGGGCATCAGCGCCCCAAACGGCGCAATCTTGGCCGCATCTTCGCCCAGGCTCTGACCCTGGTCGCACTCGTCGTGCTTGCCTTCTTTGGCGGCTGGTTCGCGCACCAGCTTTTCGGCAATTCATTTTCCACTCCCAGCAGCACTGATTCGCGAGCTTATTCTAACCTCATTCAGCAAGCCTGGAACGTTATCGACCAGCATTATGTTGATCGCAAGGCCGTCAATTACAAGGACATGTCCTACTCCGCGATCCGCAGCATGGTTGATTCCCTGAAGGATCGAGGACATACGCGTTTTATGACGCCTCAAGAGGTCCAGTCCGAGAATCAGCAATTGAGCGGCAAATTCATCGGAATCGGTATCTACCTGCACCAGGATCCCAAAACCAAGGACCTCTCCATTGCGAGTACCATCCCCGGCGCCCCTGCTGAGGGTGCGGGACTGAAGCGCGGCGATATCCTGCTCTCGGTCAACGGGCAGGATGTGCGTGGCAAGGATACCACAACGGTCAGCCAGTTGATCAAGGGAGACGCCGGCACAAGCGTCACCATCAAGGTCCAACGCCCGGGACAAAACCAGCCGCTCACCTTTAAGATCGAACGCAAGGAAATCAATGTCCCCAGCGTAATTATGCACTATATCCCTGAAGAGCATGTCGCACACATTCAGATTGTGCAGTTTACCAATGGCGTCTCCGACCAGTTGCGTACCGCCCTCCAACAGGCCAAAGATAAAGGCGCGAAGAAATATATCCTCGACCTGCGCGATAATCCAGGCGGCTATCTCAACGAGGCTACACAGATCGCCAGCATGTTCGTCAAGAGCGGCAACGTGCTGATTGAGAAAAATAGCACCGGACAGGAAACGCCGGTACCCGTTACTGGCAATACGATTGATACCCAGAGTACGCTCGTTGTCCTGGTCAATGCTAACTCGGCCAGCGCAGCGGAGATCGTTACCGCGGCCCTCAAAGACAATAACCGCGCCTTCGTCATCGGTGATCCACATACCTTTGGAACCGGAACGGTTCTGCAGCAGTACTCCCTCTCGGATGGCTCGGCAATCCTGCTTGGCGTCCAGGAATGGCTTACACCGAAAGGAAAGTTCATCCGCGACAACGGTGTTGAACCTAACCAGGTCGTCAAATTGCCAGGCAGTGGTGCGCCACTTACTCCCGCCGATGAGAACAGCGGCAACTACTCACTCCAAAAGATCTTGGGCAGCAGCGACACCCAGTTGATCGCAGCCCTCAAGTACCTGCAAAACCACTAAGACTAGCATTCTCGTCCTGGTAGACATGTAATACGCCCTGACAGCCTTCAGCTGTCAGGGCGTATTACATGTCTACCAGGGCGAGCCACCACAGGTGCAAGGGCATCTCGTATACATCAAGAAGATAGCGTTAATTAGAGGCAGACATGGCAGCCTGGTAATACTTGCTTGTGGGGGTATGACCAAGAAAGGGGGCGATGGTACGCGTTGCCGCGACGAGCTTCTCCAGGTCCACACCTGTCTCAATCCCCATGCCATTGAGCATATACACCAGGTCCTCGGTCGCCAGGTTTCCAGCCGCGCCAGGCGCATAGGGACACCCACCCAGGCCGCCCGCTGAGGAATCCACAGTCGTAATCCCCACCTGTAAGGCTGCCAGGACATTGGCCAGCGCCGTGCCACGCGTGTCATGAAAATGAACCGCTAACTGGCTAGCTGGGATACTGTGGTGGGAGAGCAGAAGATCCAGTACTTCAATCACCTGCTTTGGCGTCGCAACTCCAATCGTGTCCCCCAGGGAGAGTTCGCTTACCCCCAGTTCAAGCAAGGCCAGCGCCACATCCGCCACTTTTTCGGGGGCGACCTGGCCCTCATAGGGACAGCCAAATACTGTTGAGATATAGCCGCGCACTGAGACGCCTTCCTGGCGCGCTAGCTCTATAACCGGGCGAAAGTTCTCCAGGCTCTGTGCAATGGTCGCGTTAATATTATGGCGGGTAAACTCCTCGCTGGCCGCGGTAAATACGGCGATAGCACGCACGCCTGCCGCCAGGGCGCGCTCCATACCCTTGCTGTTGGGGACCAGGACAGGGTATTCCACGCTCTCCAGGAGCTTGATGCTTTGCATTACCTCGCTGGCATCACTCAGTTGTGGAATGGCGCGTGGGCTGACAAAAGAGGTGGCCTCGACAACTGGCAGCCCCGCCTCGCTCAGAAGGTCGATGAAGCGAATCTTCTCCGCAGTTGGAACCTGTGCCTTCTCGTTCTGCAAGCCATCACGTGGCCCAACCTCGACCACACGCACACGCTCAGGCCAGGAGACGCTCATGCGACACCTCCAGATTGCTCATGGTAGCTAAAGGCCGCCTCTGGCGTGGGAGTATAGATCTGTTCGGCCTCACCCTTTTTCTCACGCTCCTGCTGTGAGGGAAGGACCAGTACCTCTCCCTGCTCGGGCTGAGACTTCTCCTTCGGCTTGCGCTCGACGCGAATCGTCAGAATACGGCGGCCCTTGGTACCCAGCACAGTAAAGGTTAACCCCTGATAGCGCACGGTATCGCCAACCGAGGGGATCTTATCCAGTTGCGCATACACAAAGCCGCCCAGCGTGCCATAGTCTTCGTCCTCAAGCTTCATATCCATGATCTCGTTAAACTCATAGATACCAACCTTGGCGTTAAAGACGTATTCGTCATCGCTCACCTTCTCATACAGGTTCTCTTCGCGGTCATACTCGTCTTTGATGTCGCCCACAATCTCTTCCATTAAGTCTTCGATGGTAGCCAGGCCCGTCACAGAGCCATATTCATCGACAACAATGACCATGTGGACGCGTTTCTGGCGGATCTCACGCAGGAGGCCATCAAGCTTCTTGGTTTCAGGGACAAAGTAGGCGGGGCGCGCCAGGTCACGAATCAGCAAGTGATCATGTCCCTCGCGCAACTCTTTGAGCATATCTTTGGTATAGAGGACGCCAATAATATCATCAATCCCTTTCTCAGCATCATAGACTGGGATACGCGAGAAGCCGCCCTGCATGGCGACATCCACCGCCTCGGTAACAGTCGCGTCACTGGCAAGGGTGATCATATCGATGCGCGGGACCATCACCTCGCGGGCCGTGGTATCGCCGAACTCGAAGATGCTGTGGATCATCTCGGTCTCTGCCTCTTCAAGGATTCCCTCTTCTTCGCCCACGGTTACCAGCATACGCAGTTCCTCCTCCGTGACGAAGGGGCCTTTGCGCTTCACATGCCCGCCCAGCAGGCGGACCAGGGCCGTAGTCACGACGCTCAGGAGGGTGACCAGCGGACGCAGAATCCAGGCCGCCGCCAGGACGGGGCCAACCAGGGTGCGCGCCCAGCGCATAGGATTCTGCACTGCCGCGGTCTTGGGAGTAATCTCACAAAAGATAAGCACCACAGCGGAGGTAATCACCGAAGAAAGCAGCTCACCCCATGATGAGGAGAAACGCAGCGCCAGAACCGTCGCCAGGCTGGAGGCCACAATGACGGCCACACTGTTGACGATGAGAATAGTCGAGAGAAAGGTATTTGGCTCTGCGAGGAGACGCTCAATCTCGATGGCGGGCTTATCGCCCTCTTCAACGAGATTTTTGAGCTTGATACGACTGACAGAAGTTAACGCTGTCTCAGCAGCGGAGGCCACACCACAGAAGATGAGCATGAGCAGCAGAATAGTAATCTGCAACCACGCCTGCCCATCCAGACTTGGTATGTGAAAATCGATTGCGGCTGCTAAACTACCTAGTTCAGGGCCGTCCATAGTTTTGTAACTGCCTTTCAAAATGTGTTCGTGCCTGATACACTTTATACGAAGTTTATAAAGTTCGGTTACACGAAGACACTTTATTGCTTTTCACCTGCGGGCGCGCTTACATCCTCTTCCTGCTTCAAAGAACGCAGAAAACGAGCAGGGACGCCAGCCACAAGTGTATCGTCGGGAACATCTCTGGTTACGACCGCGCCGGCACCCGTATACGCACGATTTCCAATCGTGACAGGAGCCACCAGCGTGGTATCACAACCAATAAAAGCACCCTCTCCTATAATTGTACGATGTTTTTCTTTACCATCAAAATTTGATGTAATGGAACCGGCGGCAATATTGGTGCCGCTACCAATGGTCGCATCGCCCATGTAGCTAAAGTGATGCATCTGGGTCAGGGGACCAAGATAGGAATTTTTCACCTCGGCATAGTTCCCCAGGTACACACCACGCGCCAGGTGGGCGCCAGGGCGGCAGTGGCTGAAGGGTCCTACACGTACCTCGTCCTCAAGCGTCGCTTCCTCCAACACAGACTGGCGAATGATACAGCGCTCGCCAACCATGGAATGCTCAATCGTCGAGCCAGGACCGATGGTACATTCAGCGCCGATGACCGTTCTGCCCATGAGCATAGTATTTGGCAGCAGCACGGTATCAGGCCCGATTTCAACCTCGTCATCAACATACGTCGTCGCCGGGTCGAGAATCGTTACCCCGGCATACATGTGACGCTCAAGAATACGCCTCCGTAACAACTGCTCAGCCTGGGCAAGCTGCACCCGGTTATTGATGCCCACGGTGTCATCCAGCGTCCCCTGTACCGTCGCGATCTCACGTCCCTGCTGACTGGCAATCTCAACTAAATCTGTCAAATAGTACTCGCCGCCCGGGTTGCGTGGCAGGGCCTCTAACGTGGGCCAGAGCCAGGAGCGCTCAAAGCAGTACACGCCCGAGTTGATCTCGTCAATGCGCAACTGCTCCGGCGTGGCCCGCTTGACCTCGACGATGCTCTGTACGCGCCCAGAGACGTCGCGCACAATGCGCCCAAAGTCAGAGGGGCCTTCGCTGCACGCGGTCAGGAAGGTAATAGTTGCCTGCTTCGTAATATGCTCGGTAACGATCTGCGCCAATATCTCGGCACGCACCAGGGGAGTGTCGCCATAGCAGACCAGCACCAGGTCAGGCAGGGGAGAGAGGGCGTCAACGGCCTCTTTCGCCGCCAGCACGGCATGCCCTGTGCCAAGCTGTTCTTCCTGCAAGGCATAGTGGCAACGCTCGCCAAAGGCGGCCTCAACCTCCTCGGCATCATGTCCAAGCACGACGACGGGACGGTGAGTGGAGACGGTGTCATGAAATGGGGCGAAGACTGACGTAGAAGGAATGGCTTCAACGGCCTTGAGCACATGGTCAAGAAGAGGTGACCCGGCAAGCCGGTGTAATACCTTGTGTAGACGTGAACGCATCCGTGTTCCCTTGCCGGCGGCAAGCACCACGGTCGCATAAGTATGCATGTATGTTTTGCGGCGTGAGACCCCTGTCAGGCGTAGTAGGCAACGCCGCGTCTCCTTTCAGGTTCTCGCGATGGCGAAAAGTGGCAAGTGTGCAGCTTTCCCGTTACTAACGCTGGCCGAAGCCGTAATTAGCAAATCAGACATTAGCATGCTAATGTCTGAGAGGAATGGTGTTATCCATTGTTGTAAAAGTGGCTCGGGTGCCAAGATTCGAACTTGGGATCGCGGATCCAAAGACCGCTGCCTTACCACTTGGCCACACCCGAACGCAGTTAGACTGCCTGGTGAGGAATCACCTCACACGCCTGTATAGTACACGATCTCAAGCCATTTGTCAACATTTTTCTCGAGTTAGAGACACTGTATTTTCTCAAAAAATTACTTTCCCTCATCTCTCCTGATTTTTCGCGCTTCTACAAACTTCTCAAAATCATCAACACGGACACGAAGAATATTCCCAAAGCGGTATGCACTCAATGATCCCTCACGAATATAAGTGCGTATAGTTTCTTCTTTTAAGCCCAGACGCTTCGCGATCTCTTCGACTGAAAGAAAATCTTTATCACTCACAATAGGACCCCATTTTTCTGGTAATTATAAGCCAAAACGCAAATCTACGTCAATGAGCCTTGACGGAAAGAATTAAAGCTATGTATACTAATCCAGACGTATAAAAACTTGCAAAAACTTGTGTAAAATACACTTTACATGCCTTAACTAATAGTGGCAAGTCAGAGAAAAGATATATGACAACGCAATTGGATTTGCACTTAGTCACCTGGAAATTTTAAAATCCTAGCCGGAGGAAGCTAATGCCCTTCAAAGATAAAAACCGATATCAGTCTGAGGAGTGGAAAGAATATCAGCGAAACTATCAACGTGATTGGCACCAACGCAACAAGGCGAAGCGGCTCGCCAAGGCATGCGAGAGAAAGGCAGCTATCGCAAAGTACATTCAGGATATCAAGAGTCAACTATGCTGTACAGATTGTGGTGAGCGGCATCCCGCGACATTACATTTTCACCATCGAAATCCAGAGGACAAGATGTTTACCATTGGTGAAGCTATTCGTTACGGGATCAGTCTGGATAGAGTCAAGCAAGAAATTGAGAAGTGTATTGTCCTATGCGCCAACTGTCATGCTATTCGGCACTTTAACATGCGCAATAAAAAGCAAGGCAGCCCGGAGATCGTCGGGGAGATTGAGGAACTTAACGCTCTTCTAACAATCAGCCCAGAAGAGGAAGAGGCCTACAACATGCAATTCGATAATAATGGTGATGTCAAATAGAAATTGTTGAACTCCCAAGCACCAGAAGTAGAAGTCAGCGTGTGTGATAAGAGTGCATGCACCCTTATCGCACACGCTGACTTCTACTTCATTTTCCTTGACGCTGTTTCTATGCGGTGCTATTCTGCATTTGGGGGCGTGTTCTCGAAATCGCGCTTCTCGCGCCTCTGTTTTGAAAGAAGGTAGCAATGAGGCTAGCTTCAGGTTCCCACATCACTGCTGAGAGGAACAACACTACTATGGCCATTCTTGACTCACGTATAGATACGACCAGCTCCGAGTATCAGGAGAATACGCAGGCCTTCCAACAACTGCTTGAGCAGCTACAACAATCAGTTCAGACCGTACAGCAGGGCGGCGGCGAGGACGCGGTGGCCAAGCACCGCAAGCGCAATAAACTCCTCCCTCGCGAGCGCATTGAACTCCTCTGTGATCCCGATACCCCTTTTCTTGAGTTTAGTTCCCTGGCGGCCTGGGACATGTATGAGAACGAGGCCCCATCTGCGGGTATCGTCACAGGCATTGGCGTGGTTGAAGGACAGGAATGCGTCATCGTCGCCAATGACGCCACGGTCAAGGGGGGCACCTATTTTCCCATGACGGTGAAGAAACACCTGCGCGCCCAGGAGATCGCCGAACAGAATCACCTGCCCTGTATCTACCTGGTCGACTCGGGTGGGGCCTATCTCCCCTTGCAGGCCGAGGTCTTTCCCGACCGCGACCACTTCGGGCGCATCTTCTATAACCAGGCACGCATGTCGAGCCAGCGCATCCCACAGATCGCGGTGGTCATGGGTTCCTGTACCGCTGGCGGAGCCTACGTCCCGGCTATGAGCGATGAGACCATCATTGTGCGTGGCAATGGGACGATCTTTCTAGGAGGCCCTCCCCTGGTCAAAGCGGCGACCGGCGAAGAGGTCAGCGCGGAAGACCTGGGCGGTGCGGATGTCCATTGTCGCACCTCGGGTGTGACCGATCACTACGCCATGAACGATGAGCACGCCCTGGCCATCTGTCGCAGCATCGTCTCGCACCTCAATCAGCGCAAGTATCTCCCCTGGGAGGTTCGCCCGCCACGCCCCCCACGCTATGACGCCAATGAGCTCCTGGGGCTGGTACCACGTGATCCACGCAAGAGCTATGATGTACGCGAGGTCATTGCCCGCCTGGTCGATGATAGCGATTTTCACGAGTTTAAAGAGCTCTACGGTACGACGCTGGTGTGTGGCTTCGCGCGCCTGATGGGCTATCCGGTGGGCATCATCGCCAATAACGGCATCCTCTTCTCCGAGAGTGCGCTTAAGGCCACGCACTTTATTGAGCTATGCGCGCAGCGCCAGACGCCGCTAATCTTCCTGCAAAACATTACTGGCTTTATGGTTGGACGTCAGTATGAGAATGGCGGCATCGCTAAAGATGGCGCCAAGATGGTTATGGCGGTCGCCAACGCACCCGTCCCACGCTTTACGGTGATTATTGGTGGCTCGTTTGGTGCCGGCAACTATGGGATGAGTGGGCGTGCCTATTCCCCTCGCCAGCTCTGGATGTGGCCTAATGCACGCATTTCGGTTATGGGTGGTTTGCAGGCAGCAACTGTGCTGGCAACGGTACGCAAAGAGGGTCTCGCGGCACGCGGCAAGAGTATGACGCCCGAGGAAGAGGCGGCCTTTATGCAGCCCATTCTCGATAAATACGAGGAAGAGGGCAATCCCTACTACAGTACGGCGCGCCTCTGGGATGATGGCATCATCGACCCCCGCGATACGCGCAAGGTGCTGGCGCTTGGAATCGCAGCCTCGCTCAATGCGCCACTACCCGAGACACCCTTCGGCGTCTTCCGCATGTAGCCAGGTGTCAACGTGTAGAGAGCTAGCGCCCCTGATCTGGCGGGTAGTGCCTGTCCCTGAGAGATGACATATAGAACAAAAGGAAGGCTCCCTCGACGACCTGGCGTTCTTATGCGTATCATTTTAGTAGCGCTTTCGCGCCTCTCAAGGCAGGCCAACACCCAAACAGGAAAGGATTATCCATGATCCGAGGCACATATTGCGATAAAAAACAGCAGACCTTCCATTCCATTACTGACCTCAATGAGCTGAGTCAATGCAAAGACAACGATGACATCTTCCTCTGGGTTGACTTGCAGGACCCCACAAAGGAGGAATTGGCTAAACTGGGCGTGGAGTTCCAACTCCACCCGCTCGCGCTTGAGGATGCCACCCATGAGCACCAGCGGCCAAAAATTGAGGAATACGATAACTTCTACTTCGTCGTCTTTTACGCGGCCCATCTTGAGGCAGAGACAGGCGAGCTTGACTTGCGCGAGATTGATATCTTTCTGAGCAAACATTACCTGCTTACGGTACACGAAAAACCTATTGAAGATCTCAAAGAGATTCAATTGCGCTGGACACGCAACGCGCAACAATTACACTGGGGAACGGGTATTCTCCTCTACTCTTTTCTCGATACCCTGGTTGATGGCTATTTCCCGGTTGTCGATGCCCTTGTTGATCAGACAGAGGATATTGAGAACCAGTTTTATATCCGGCGGGGCCAGTTACGCGAACGCGATACCGCCCTCAAGCTCTTGACGCTGCGCAAGAGATTTCTGGCGCTACGCCGCGTGGTCACGCCACAGAGAGATATCCTGAATGTTTTGACGGATCACGATAGCCCGATTTTTGATGAGCGCATCAACGTCTATTTTCGCGACATCTACGATCATATCGCGCGCCTGGCCGATACGGTTGATCTGTATCGTGATCAGTTAAGCAGCACGATGGATGCCAATCTGACCCTCGCCTCAAATGAGCTCAATAAAGTCATGCGCACTATGACGGCAGCCTCGATCATTTTGATGGTAGATGCCCTGGTCCCTGGCATTTACGGCATGAACTTTGAGAACATGCCTGAGTTAAAATGGGAGTATGGCTACTTTGCCGTCCTTTTTCTTATGCTTGGACTCACTATTGGACTGGTCGTTGTCTTCCGCCGACTCAGGTGGTTCTAACGCAGGAGAGACTATGCTAGACTATCAACATCTGACGATTACCTATACTCATCAGGATCGCGTAGCTCGGGTGACGCTCAATCGGCCAGAGGTTCGTAATGCCTTCAATACACAGACGATGCAAGAGCTGGTGCAGGCCTTCCAGACCCTGGGGATGGATGATCGCCTGCATGCTATCGTGCTTACAGGCTCGGGCAGCGTCTTCTGCGCTGGCGCGGATGTCAGTATGATGCAGCAGAGCATTCATTATACCGAGGAGCAAAATCTGGAGGAGGCACTCTTTCTCTCAGACCTCTTACATACTATCAATACATGTACCTGCACCGTCATCGGACGCGTCAATGGCGCCGCGATGGGAGGTGGAGTGGGCCTCATCGCGGTCTGCGATATTGTTATCGCCACGCAGACCGCCCGCTTTGGCCTAAGCGAGGTCAAGCTGGGCATCGCGCCCGCAGCCATCTCGCCCTATGTCATGCGCAAAATCGGCGAGAGCCAGGCCCGCGCCCTCTTCATGACTGGTGAGCGCTTTGATGCCGAGCGTGCGCAACGTATCGGCCTGGTACATGCCATAGCGCCCGCCGAGGAGTTAGACGAGGCGCTGGAGAAAACCCTCGCTGAGCTCTTAACCAGCGCCCCTCAGGCGGCGCGCGTCTGCAAAATGCTGGCGCTGAGCGTAGGTACAATGCCACATGATGAGGCGCGCCGCTTGACGGCGGCAACTATCGCGAAGCTACGCGTCAGCCCCGAGGGCCAGGAGGGCTTGCGCTCCTTCCTGGAGAAACGTCGACCCAACTGGATTACTTCCATCAACTAAAACCTTGTCATACATGCACTACAATGACGTGGGAAAAGCATATGTTTAAGAAGATTCTCATCGCCAACCGTGGCGAGATCGCCGTTCGCATCCAGGCTACCTGTCGCGTGATGGGTATCCGGACCGTTGCTATCTACTCTGATGTCGACCGCCAGGCTCGCCATGTCCGTGAGGCTGATGAGGCCTATCGTCTGGGTCCCGCCCCCGCAAGCGAGAGCTATCTGCGCGGAGATATCATCCTGGAGATCGCGCGCCAATGTGGCGCCGAGGCCATCCATCCCGGGTACGGCTTCCTTTCAGAGAATGCCGATTTCGCCGAAGCATGCGAGCAAGCTGGGATTGTCTTTATTGGTCCGCCAGCCTCCGCTATGCGCCTGATGGGTTCAAAAATCGCAGCCAAACAGATCGCTGAGCGGGTTGGAGCGCCTATAGTTCCAGGCTATAACGGGGAGCGCCAGGATGCAGATACCCTCCTGGCGGAGGCCGAGCATATCGGCTTTCCGCTGCTCATCAAGGCATCGGCGGGCGGTGGTGGCAAAGGCATGCGCGTGGTAAACTCCCTCCAGGAGCTGCCAGAACAACTGGCGGGTGCCCAACGTGAGGCTGGGGCAGCCTTCGGCGATGACACCGTCTTCCTGGAACGCCTGATACTGCGCCCACGCCACGTTGAGATCCAGGTCATGGGCGATAAATACGGCACCCTGGTCTACCTGGGTGAGCGTGAATGCTCTATTCAGCGCCGCCACCAGAAGATTGTCGAGGAGAGCCCGTCAGTAGCACTTACCCCCAGGCTACGTGCCGAGATGGGGGAGGCCGCCGTGCGCATCGCCTCGGCCGCGGGCTATGTCAACGCGGGCACGCTGGAATTTATGCTCGACGACGATGGCAACTTCTACTTCCTGGAGATGAATACGCGCCTGCAAGTTGAGCACCCGGTTACTGAACTGGTAACGGGGCTGGACCTGGTGCGCCACCAGCTCTTGATTGCCTCTGGCGAGCCACTCGCCTTTACGCAAGAGCAGATTACCACTCGTGGACATGCCATCGAGGTCCGCCTCTACGCGGAAGACCCACAGCAACAATTCCTGCCTTCAACCGGCACCGTGGAGCTCTTTGCGTCCCCACAGGGACCAGGTATCCGTGTTGATAGCGGAGTGGAGTCTGGCGATGACGTTACCCAGTACTACGACCCCATGCTGGCCAAGCTCATCGTCTATGGAGAACATCGCCTCGCCGCCCTGGAGCGCCTGAGCAGCGCCCTTGAGCAGACAGCCCTCCTGGGTGTTACCACCAATCTATCGCTGTTGCAAAAGATCAGCACCAATACCGCCTTTCGCGAGGGGCAGACGCATACCAGCTTCCTCGATGAGCAAGATATGCTTACCTCCACGGCCCCGGAGCCACTCCCAACTGAGGTCCTGATCGTCGCCGCGCTTGCCGATCTTACACCCGCGCTCTCCTCAACATCTGCCTTTACAGGTGCGTCTCCCTGGCAGAGCCTGGGTCCCTGGCGTATGCCAGGTGGCGCGTACACACGGACCTATCTCTACGCAGAGCAGCGTCATACCATCACACTGACCCCGCTTTGGGATACAATAGAGGGCAGGCATACTTTCCCCCAGTCGCAGAACTGGCGGGTAAGTATCGATGACGGCCCACAGGAACACATCAGTTGCCTGGCACTCTCGGCCCATAGCTATCTACTCACGCGCGCGGGCCAACAAAGTAAACTCTCATCCCTGCGCAAAGGGGAGGAGACGCTGATCGCGTATCGCGGAGAGAGCTATAGGCTTGAAGGACGGCGCGCCCCTGATGTTGCGACCACGGCCCGTGAGGGTGGACAGGGAAACGCGCAAAAGACGTTGAAAGCTCCCATGGCGGGAACCTTGGTCAAAATCCAGGTGCATTCAGGCGAGCAAGTAGAGGCGCACCAGGTACTGGCTGTCTTGAGTGCGATGAAAATGGAACACTCGATTATCGCCCCCTACGCCGGTCGCGTACAGCGCGTCAATTACCAGGAGGGTGCGGTGGTGCCAGGAGGAGCTGTCATTATTGAAATTGAGTAAAGTGCAGGAAGGAATAGACACTATGCAAGTCGGCTTTATTGGTATCGGTGTCATGGGGCGCGGCATGGTCCTCAATCTTCTCAAAAACGGGCACGAGGTCACCATCTTCGCGCGCCATCCCAAGAGAGCAGGCGTTCAGGAGGTCTTGCAGGCGGGGGCCAAACAGGCTCCCTCACCGCGTGCCCTGGCTATGGCCTCAGAGATAGTAATTACGATGGTCACTAACTCCCCCGATGTCGAGGAGGTGGTCGCCGGCCCCCAGGGAGTGCTCGAGGGGGCGCGCAAAGGGCTGATAGTGGTCGATATGAGCACCATCTCGCCCAGCATGACACGCAAACTGCACGCCCAGGCTGGCGAGCGAGGAGTTCACTTCCTCGACGCGCCGGTTAGCGGCGGCTCCCAGGGCGCGATCAATGGCACGCTCTCGATCATGGTTGGCGGCGAAGAGGAGATCTTTGAGAAAGCGCGCCCGGTCCTTGAGGCCATGGGCAAGAAGGAGAATATTTTCTACGTCGGCCCCAGTGGCGCGGGCGAGATCGTGAAGATCGTCAACAATATCCTCTGTGGCACCATTGCCGCCTCCATCGCCGAGGCCTTTGTCCTGGGTGTCAAAGCTGGCGCGGATGTCGACGCGATGGCAAAGGTCGTTGGCGTCAGCACTGGCGCGAGCTGGCAGCTCGCAAACCAGTTCCCCCTGCGCGCCTTCAACGGCAGCTTCCAGCCCGGCTTTATGACCGACCTGCTGCATAAAGACCTGGGCCTAGCGCTCGACCTGGCCTCTGAGAATCAAACGCCCATGGCCATGACGGCGATGGCGCGCCAGCTCTTCGAAATGACCCGCGCCTCGGGACATGGGCGCGATGACTATACCGCGCTCATGCAGGTCCTGGAAGAGATGGCCGGCGTCGAGGTTCGTAGTAAACATTAATGCACAGCACAAAAAAGCAGGGCAGCCCTGATCAGGGCTGCCCTGCTTTTTTGTGCTGTGCATTAATTGATGACAAGCATCCCCTGCGCAATTGACATACCCAGGAAGAGCACCGCCGCCAGGCCAAAGTAGAGCACAGAGATGAGGATACGCGTCGATATCGGGACCGTATAGAACGCCTTCATCTGTGGGCTATTTGAGCGGAAGCGCGCAGAAAAGAGCTGAGAGACCGCTATTATCAGGATCAAGACTAGCCAGAGCGAGAAGTTTCCGTGCATCCACTCCCAGACCTCGAAGCCTAACAAGAGAATAAAGCCCGCAATCCAGATGCGGCGGTCGACCGCGCCCAGAACGCGCCCTCCATCAAAGGGCATAACCGGGATCAAATTAAACAGGTTGATAAAGAAGCCAAAGTAGGCCAGAGCCATCCAGATGTTGCGTGGATCGGGCTGTACTTCAGCAATAGCCAGGCAGACCCCTGCCGAGATCGCACCTGCGATAGGTCCACCAATACCAATCTCCGCATCATCTTTGGCATTGGTTGGAGCCTGCTGTAGAAGCGTCAATGCAGCAACGAACGGTATAAAGACAATTCCGCCAACTGGCATGCCTTTGAGCTTAAGAATCAAGACATGCCCAAGCTCATGAATAAACAAGAGTGCCACAATGCCAACGGCAAACTGCCAGCCAAAGATGATGGAGTACAGGCCAATGGTGATGAGGGCCGAGAAGCCTGCCCAACCAAACTTGAGCAATATCGCCAGACCCTTGAACTTGAGTAACCAGGAAAACAGCGCCACAATACCTGTGCCGATGCCAGCCAGGCCACCTCGCTTCTTTTTTCCACCCTCGGCACTTCCACGCCTGGCCGCCTCTTGCTGCTCTACGCCCACATCGGTGGTGTATCCCTCCAGGCTTTGTGGCCCCCGGTACGCACCTGTGACTTCAGGCTGGACAGAAACAGTTTGCTGTTCCCTCGCGGCATAGGGGTTATAAACCTGGTAAGGGCTATAAGACGATGTGGAGGCGCTAGCAGCCTGCTCGGGATAGATCTTGTCGGCCTCTTCCCTGGGAGGTGGCGCATAAAAACCAGGCTGCATATACTGTTTCGGTTCCTGCTCCTCCTCGTTCTCCTGCCCGCCAAACTCCCTGTAAGTATATTCAAAGGGATTATTTCTGTCTTCGTTCACGCAATGGCCTCGATTCTGCGCTGCTTCGCGCATACACATCTCATACTACAGATAATAACATTCAATCTTTTAATGCTATTCCAGACAGTGAAACCTGTAGGGCCCATGCTGGCATGGACTGGTTAACCGGAAAAAGCCGGAAGGATATAATTTGTGATCAGCCAGAGTATGACTAGAAGCGAGATCAGAATAACGGTCGCCCAGGAGATGATATTAAACACCACTCCATTGACACGTCGCCCCATCAATCGTCGCTTGTTGACTAACAGGATAATAAACACCAGGAGGATCGGTAGCATGGCCGCGTTCAATCCCTGCAAGAAGACCAATACCTGGATGATGGGGAGGCCCGGGATCAGCGTTACCAGTACCCCTAGAATGATCAGACCTGTAAAAATGCTCTGGAAGACTGGTGCTTCGTTAAAGCTCCGCGAGACGCCTCGCTCAAAACCAAAGGCTTCACAGATACCGTAGGCGGTCGAGAGCGGTAGGACCGCGGCGGCAAGCAGGGAGGCACCAAAGAGACCAATGCCGAAGAGGAGCGTCGCGTAGGGGCCGGCAAAAGCCTTCAGGGCCAGGGCCGCATCCAGCGCTGTCTCAACTGATTGATGGTGCGGATAGAGGGTCGCGCCGGTCACGACAACCACAAAGATCGCGATGAGGACCGCGAAAATAGTACCACTATAGACATCCAGTTGCTCATAGAAGTACTCGCCCGCATGTATCCCTTTATCCGCGACCGAGGCCTGGACAAAGAACTGCATATAGGGGCTGATCGTGGTACCTACCAGGGCCACTGCGGCCAGGAGGTATTTCTGATTACTGCTGATTGTAGGAAAGACAATCTGCCTTCCAACCTCGCTCCAATTTGGATGGGCAGCGAACGCAGCCGGGATGTAGGCCAGGAATCCGAGGGACATAAACAAAAAGATAATTTCAACGCGGCGATAGGACCCCTTGATCACCAACCACCAGAGCACCAGGGCGGTTAACGGCACAATGATATACACCAGGGGGGTATGCACATCACCCGTGAATACCTGGACGCTCATCGCGATACCCATAAATTCGGAGATGGTGACGCCCGTATTCGCCACCAGCAGAGCCAGCATGGCCAGGGCAGCCCACCTAACTCCAAACTGCTCACGTATCAGGTCCGCCAAACCCTTGCCCGTGACAGCCCCCATACGCGCACACATTTCCTGCACAATCGCCAGGCAAAAGCCTGCGATGACGAGTGCCCAGAGTAGTCCATAGCCAAAGTCGGCGCCCGCAGTCGAGAAGGTCGCGATACCACCGGCATCGTTTCCTGCGTTCGCGGCGATGAGTCCTGGCCCCAGGACGGTAAAAAGCTTTAGGAGCGGCGATGCGCGGCTGATACGAAACCGTGAACGTCGCTTCGGCTCACCGCGCTCCCGCGCGGCTATTTTTGTCTTTTGGCGCTTTGTATCCATAGGCCCATACCCAGAGGGAGCAAGATGGACACTTGCTCCCCCTGACCTTTCCCGATCCTTATTCTTTCATGGCTCTGATCATAACATGCAGGATATGCTCTTACAAGAGACAGATGCTGCATGTCAGCAGCCCAATGGTAATAATCTATTTGGGCTCTACACGTCCCTCTAGATAGAGCCTGAGTAGATTTAATGCTGTATTGACGGCATGGCGTTTGTTGTCACTGCGACTGGATCTCCATCCGGGTCCCATCCCCGTGACCACCCCATTGGGGCCTGCTACCGCGATATGCATTGTTCCCGCGGGCTTCCCGTCAAGTTCATCTGGACCCGCCACCCCCGTCACACTAATACCAAAATCGGTCCCTATCTCCATACGCACCGCCTTCGCCATCGCGATAGCTGTCTCCTCGCTTACCACGCCATAGCGCTCAATCGTCTCACGTGGCACGCCAAACTGCGCTTTAAGGTCTGTGCTATAGGAAACAATACCGCCGATGAAGTGGCTGGAACTGGTCTTGAAATCCGTGATGGTGCTAGCAAGCAGGCCGCCCGTAAGCGACTCCATGACGGAAAGCGTCTGATGACGCGCCTGGAGCAGGCTTCCGGTAACGCTGGCGAGCGTATCCTTATTGGTGCCAAAAATCAGCGCACCCAGGATCTCACGTGCCTGCACTTCTGCCTCCGAGACCAGTTTCTCAGCCTCTTCGCTCGTGGCAGACTTGGCGCTGATACGCACATCGACGGCATCTGGTTTAGCATAGGTTGCCACAGTTGGATTGCTGCTATGAATCAATTCACCCAGGCGCTCCTCGACGGTCGATTCACCCATGCCATACACCCGCAGGATACGCGTAAAAATGGTTCCGCCCAGGTAGGGAGCCAGGCGCGGGACCGCCTCCTCTTCCCACATGCGGTACATCTCACGAGGGACACCTGGCATGGCCACGATAATCTTCTGATCCTTCTGCACAAACCAGCCAGGCGCGGACCCACGCGGATTGGGCAGGGTCTGCGCCGAAGGAATCAAGGTCGCCTGTTTGAGATTGCGCTCGGGCATGTCTCGACCCGCGAAACGCGCACGTAGCTCCTGCTCCAGGACCGGATCAACACGCATCTCCTCGCCCACCAGCGCGCTGATTGATTCGCGCGTCAGGTCGTCTTCGGTTGGGCCAACACCACCCGTCATCACGACGAGGTCCGACCGCTCCAGAGCACGGCGCAGTGTCTCCACGACGCGCTCCTGATTATCACCCACCTGCGAGACATGATATAAATCAACGCCCAGGCTCGCCAGGCTCTGCGCCAGGAACGTGGCGTTGGTATCTGAGATATGTCCTAACAATAGCTCGGTTCCACACGAAATAATTTCTGCCCTCATAAATCCTCCCTGCATATGGCCTCAGGTGGCCTTACACTTGCCTTTCTGCGCGTACCTACCAGGTGCTTTTACGCGTTTCCTCATCATATCACAAAAGCAGCTAACACAACATATTGTGTTAAAATTTATTAATCAACACAATATGTTGTGCCAGAGGGGTTGTTTTTGGTCGCCATTGCGAGTATACTGGATAGCGTAGAATACATTTTCGATAGCGAAACATGAGGATACACCCAAAGGGCTCTCAGCCCGATGTATCTCATGTATCCATACAGCACCCACACAATTGACATGGTCCATGCCTCTATCGTTTTCAGCGCTGTCTTCTCACATCCATATTCTTTTGTATTGCACATAAGGCGACCTGGATGGCCGCAAAACGGTATCTAGCTCATACTTGATTTGACGCCCAGAGTACAAGGAAAAGGAGCAAGCCTTTATGGTAGAACAACAGAAACCACCACGACAGTCTGACTCCACGATACAGCCTGCACCTACCTCCGACATAGCCTCGCCCACCCAGTTAGAGGGCATTCGCCAGAAGGTGTTCATGGATAGATACTCGCTCAAGGATGCCACCGGGCAGCCTCTGGAGTTCTACCCTGAAGACATGTGGAAACGCGTCGCCCGTGGCATCGCCGCTGTCGAGCAAGGCGAGGAGAAGCAGGCCTTCTGGGAGGAGCGCTTCTACGACGCCCTCTCCAACTTCCAGTTTGTCCCCGGTGGACGCATCCTCGCGGGCGCCGGAACCGGCCACCAGGTTACATTTTATAACTGTTTTGTGGTGCCAAGCCCGGAAGACAGCCGCCAGGGCATCCTGGAGAACCTGAAGGTCATGACCGAGATCATGGCACGTGGTGGCGGCGTTGGTATTAACCTCTCTACGCTCCGTCCGCGTGGCTCCTATATCAAGACCGTCAATGGCACGGCCTCTGGCCCCTGCTCCTGGGCACAACTCTACTCGGTCGCAACCGGCGATGTCATCCAACAAGGTGGCTGTTTTGGTCCCAATGAACGTATAGCCACTCACAAAGGTCTGATACCTGCAAAAGAGCTAGCAGATCGCTTAGACAGTGGGGAGGTTATTCAAGCTCAAACCCACAAAGGTCTACGTCCCTTCACAGCGGTCTTTCGTAACGGCATCAAAGATCTCTACGAAGTGGCTACTAGTCGAGGCTATCACGTTCGTGTCACACTCGACCATAAAATGGGCATACTACGTGACGGTAAGATTACAACAGTTCCGTTACGCGAACTTGAGGAGGGGGATGAGGTATTACTTCTTCTTGGAGAGGATGCAAATGATGATACAGAGTTAGTTGCCCTTAAACCAATTTCCAGTGTTCGTTTTGGAAGATTATATCAAGAGAAGCCTATTAAACTCCCTGCATACCTTACTCCAGATTTAGCCTATTTGCTAGGCTATTTTTATGGTGATGGACATGTGTTACAAGACAAGAAACTAATCGAACACACTGAAAAAGGTTTTAGACTGGCAGTAGCAAATAATCAAAAAGAGGTTCAGGATGCTTTGGTATCAATAATCCATGACCTGTTTGGAATAAACCCACTAATACTCGCAGGTGATGGCGCATGTACAGTTATTGAAGTTAACTCACGCACATTAGCACAGTGGTTACAAAAGAATGACATCCTCAAACAGAAGTCTGAGGCAATACGTGTCCCTGAAGCTATCTTTAGATCACCCACAAAGGTTGTAGCAGCATTCATCGGTGGCTACTTTGAAGCTGATGGATGTGATAGAACACAAAAAGGTGGTTATGGATTTGATAGTGTAAGCCGCGAAATGTTGGAAGGTATTCAACAGTTATTGCTTGTCAACGGCATCGTTTCGCATATCGTTGTACAAGACCGAGGCGCTCAAGGCTGGCGGAACATCTACCGCCTTATTGTGACAGGTGCTCAATTTAAAGAGCGTTTTAGCAAATTTGTAGTCGGATACAAAGATAAAAAGCAGGTAGGCTATCGTAGTCATCGCATCAACTACCCAATGGAAGCTTGGAGGAGGCTAGAGATTCCTGGTCGCTACTACCAAGGAATCTTCGATTCTACAAAAGAGCGCGTATCACATTATGCACTATTAAGAGTTCGTGAGCGTGTTCTTGCGGTGGGAGGGGTTGCTATGATAGAGCGGCTCGACGCCTTGTTAGGAGTATTACCAGACGTAATTACCTCTATCATACCAATCGGTCCATCAGATGTCTACGACTTTGAGGTACGTGATATTCACATGTTGTCAGGAAATGGATTATATGTGTCTAATAGCCGTAGAGGTGCGTTAATGCTCATGCTGGATGACAATCATCCAGACATTGAAGAGTTTATTACGGTCAAGAAAAAGGCGGGCATGATCGAGCACGCCAACCTCTCGGTCTGCGTCTCCGATGCCTTTATGCAGGCCGTCAAGGACGATGCCGACTGGAATCTGGTCTGGCAGGGCGAGGTCAAAAAGACGCTCAAGGCCCGCCACCTCTGGGACCTGATCTGCACCTCCGCCTGGGAGTCCGCCGAGCCCGGCGTCGTCTTCATGGACCGCTATAACAAAGAATCCAATACGTGGTATTATGAAACGATACGTTGCGTAAATCCATGTGGCGAACAGGGCCTCGGGCCCTGGAACGTATGTAATCTGGGCGCACTTAATGTCGCAGCCTTTGTCTCGGATGGGGCCATGGATTGGCAGCGATTGGCAGAGATAAGCAAGGTCTCCATGCGCTTCCTAGATAACGTCATTGATGCGACCGACTACTTCTTTGATGAGAATCGCGAGGCGCAGCTCGGCACGCGCCGCACGGGTCTGGGCACAATGGGCCTGGCCGATGCCTTGATCAAGATGAAGATCGCCTATGGCAGCGAGGCCTCGATCCCGGTGATTGAGCGCATCTACTCGACGATCCGCGATTCGGCCTATGAGGCCTCGACGGAGATCGCCGCCGAGAAGGGGCCCTTCCCACGCTTCGAACGCGACAAATACCTCCAGGGCAAATTTATCAAACGCCTGCCAAAATCGTTGCAGGAGAAGATCAAGAAGCACGGCACACGCAACGCAGTCCTGCTTACCCAGGCGCCCACTGGCACGACCAGCCTGCTCTCGGGGGTCAGTTCGGGGATTGAGCCGGTCTTTGACTTCGCCATGATCCGACGGGACCGCACCGGCGAGCATATTCTCTATCATCCCCTGCTCCAGGCCTGGCGCGACGCGCATCCCAACGCATCAACACCTCACTACTTTGTCTCCTCAAAGGATCTCTCGCCAGAGGAGCATATACGTGTACAGGCAACTGTCCAGCGCTACACCGATGCCAGCATCAGTAAGACGGTGAACGCACCCAACAACCATACCGTCGACCAGGTCGAGACCCTCTATCGCCTGGCCTATGAGATGGGCTGTAAGGGCGTGACCTACTACCGCGATGGCTCACGTGACGCGGTCCTGACCCGTATCGAGGATGAGAAGAAGCAGAAACAGGCCACAGGCGATGCGAACGAGACCCAGGGCCTGATGATGGAGCCTGTGACCTCGATCCGCCAGGGTATCAAAGAGCGCCCCCCTGTCGTACATGGCTATACACGCCAGGTGCGCGCCCCCGAGGGCAAGATCAACATCACCATCAATAGTGACGAGCAGGGTCCCCTGGAGGTCTTTGTGACTCTGGGTAAGGCCGGTAGCGATATCGCGGCCCTCTCCGAGGCCCTGGGGCGCTTGATCTCGCTCAACCTGCAACTGCTCAGTCCGCTCTCGCAGATGGATCGCGCCAAGGTCATCACCGAACAGCTACGCGGCATCGGCGGCAGCCGCTCGGTTGGTTTCGGTGTCCAGCAAGTGCGCTCGCTGCCCGATGGCGTGGCCCGCGCACTGGAACTGCATATCGAGTCACAGCTCGCGAGCGAGAAAGAAAAGGAGGACGCCGCCTCTGAACAGGACGATCCCCCTGTTGAGCAGAAGCACAATGGAACGAATGGCACCTATCATGAGCATGGCGATCTTAGCACACTCAACCTGACGGGCAACCTCTGCCCCCAGTGCGACTGCAACACCATGGTCTACGAGGAAGGCTGCCGCAAATGCTATAACTGCGGCTATAGCGAATGTTAACCTTGTGCCTACAGCGCTCGCCTCGGTAGGTAATAGAGTGAGCCCTGGCAACTTACAGTTGCCAGGGCTCACTCTATTACCTACCAGAAATAACTTGCACACAATATACTAACGCCTGCTCCTATTTTCGCATTCCTCACCAGAATAGCAAAGTCACCAGATCCTGAGCATATCTTTAGATCCGCCCTTCACATTTTGAGCCAAACTTTATTCCTTTCCCTCTATACTAATAACACAGACACCTGCTATTTGCTCAGTAACACCAGCCACTCATCAATAAGAATGGAAACGCTTATGCAGTATTTACTCCTGCCTTTTACGCACGGTATCGATAGAGAAGCAATCGATCAGGCTCTGGTCATGGCAGAGAACTTCTCTGCCTGCCTGGTATGTGTGGCCTTCATTCCTTGCTCGCCCGACAAACACAAAGGAATTCGCCTGGAACGTATTCAACAGGCCAAAGACTTTCTGGAATATATGTACTACCGAGCCAGGCAGGCAGGCATAAAGCTACAGCGTATGGAACTTTATATCCCCAACCTTGAGGAGGGTATCTTACGTCTCTCGCAGGAGATGGATAATGCGCCCATCCTGCTCTTCACGCGCCACGAACGCGGCATCCTGCTTGACCTCTCAACTATTCGCAGTGTGGTAGAGGATGAGCGCAGCCGCTACTATCTGCTCCTGCTGGCTCGGCGTCATGGCAGCATTGCGCTACCACAGTTCCTCCAACCACTCCTGCAAAAATATCAGGGGACAGCGAAAGCACCTGCCCTACGATTTCTTGGTCCGCAACATGCCAATCCCGAATCCATGCTTCTCGGCTCACATCGTCTTTTGGATATAAAAAATGGGAACCAGTCATTTCTCAGAAGCAATTTCTAGGCGCTTTCAGCCACTCTCCATTTGACATTCATCTTTGCGAGAGAATATTCTATAATTGCACACTTCAGAAAGTAAAGTGTGACTATACTTCACAGTTGGGGAGTGATTTTCATGAGCTTGGAAGCTACGCAACCCAAGAAAGTAAACATGCACGTTGATCCACTCTGCCCCCTGGCGTGGCGCACCGCCCTCTGGATGCGCAATGTACGCCAGGAGCGTCCAGTGGATATTACCTGGAAACTCTTTAGCCTCGAAGTGGTTAACCGCCAGGAGGGTGTACAGCCCGACTATGTGAACGGTCGCGGCTGGACCGCGCTTCGCACCCTGGCCCTCGCTCGCCGCCAGAAAGGGAATGAGGCCCTGGAGAAACTCTACGTTGCGCTGGGAAATGCCGCCCACGGACGCAAAGAGAATATCAGCGAGCGCTCAGTCGTCGAGGCAGCTGCACAGGAAGCGGGACTCGGCAGCGACATTGTCGCCCAGGCCCTCTCCGATGAGTCGACGGTCCAGGATGTACTCAACGACCATAAAGAGGCCGTTGATCGCTACGCGGCCTTTGGCGTACCCACCATCGCCTTTGAGGGCTCGACCGTAGGCTTCTATGGCCCGGTCATCCATAGTGTACCCGAGGGCGAAGAGGCTGCGACCCTCTGGGATCATACCTCCTACTTCCTGACCCAGCCCAATGTCTTTGAGCTAAAACGCGACCGCGTCCAGGCTCCACCCTGGGAACCCGTTTCCGCCAAATAATACAATTGATCAATGATGGAGTGCACCGCGACAGCCTGCGGCTGTCGCGGTGCACTCCATCATTGATCAAAGCGAGCGCCGCAGAGGCGAGGAGTCAAACAGATGACGCTCTATCTGGCGTGCTTCTGCAAGAAGCGCTCGATGCGCACCAGGGCCTCTTCCAATTTCTCATAGGATGTGCAGTAGGCGCAGCGCACATAATTGCGTCCCGCCTCACCAAACGAGCTACCAGGAACGACGGCGACCTTCTCTTCAAAGAGCAATTTCTCCGCGAACTCCTCGTCGTTCATCCCCGTATTGCCAATAAAGGGGAAGGCGTAAAAGGCGCCTCGTGGCTCGCAACAGGCCAGGCCCAGTTTATTGAGGCCCGCGACAAACATCTGGCCCCGGCGCTCATACTCATCGTGCATCCGCTTGACGTCGTCATCGCCGTAGCGCAACGCCTGTAAAGCGGCCTCCTGGGGCGCGGTCCCGGCGCACATAATGGTATACTGGTGGATCTTGAGCATGGCCTCAAGGATCTCGGTGGAGGCCGCCACGTAGCCCACGCGCCAGCCGGTCATGGCATACGACTTGGAGAAGCCATCCATCAAAATGGTGCGCTCCTTCATCCCGGGTAGCGAGGCGATGCTAAAGTGATCAACACCATAGGTCAGACGGCTATATACCTCGTCGGAGAGCACAATCAAATCATGCTCGACGGCCAGGGCAGCGATCTTCTCAAGCTCCACACGGGGAATCACCGCACCTGTGGGATTATTGGGATTGCCCAGCAGAATCATCTTGGTGCGCGGGGTAATCGCGGCGGCTATCTCCTCCGCGCGTACAGCAAAGTCATACTGCGCGTATGTTGGCACCGGCACCGCTACGCCTCCGGCGAAAATGATGTCGGCCTCATAGGCCACATATCCCGGGTCGGGGGCGATCACTTCGTCTCCTGGATCAATGATGGTACGCATGGCCAGGTCGACACCTTCGCTTACCCCGACCGTGACCAGGATCTGCTTAGCGGGATCATACTCCAGGCCATAGAGCGCCTGCAATTTCTTGGCGATCTCCTGGCGTAGCTCAATCATGCCATAGTTAGAGGTGTACTGCGTATGTCCTTCTTCAATTGAGCGAATACCAGCGCGCCGAATATGTTCTGGCGTGACGAAGTCGGGCTCTCCCACTCCCAATGAAATAACCTCTGGCATGGTATTAATAATATCAAAGAACTTACGAATGCCAGAGGGCCTCACCTGCCGCACCCGCTGCGACAACGTTTCGCGTTTTAACGTATCCATCCCCTAAAACCATTCCTTTCATCCGATATCTGGAGGCTTCGTTGAGAACGCTCTACAACGACCTGGCGCTACAATAGTCGCTACGCTCCTGCGTACAACTTGCAAGGACATATAGTGGCAGCACCGCCAACACCCCCCCGGTACGTTCAATGTAACATAAAAACATTCATCCTTACAATAAGCCAATTGCCCATAGTATGGCTGCACAAAAGCCATCCATTGGAAGTTACACGACTGGTATGGACCTTCACGACCTCTCCCATTACCTTCTGACCGCGCACCATGAGCCGCAGCAGCCAGAGCGTTCGCGGTGTTCCTTTCGCAAGGGAAATCGGTCCAGCGATAGCCAGGAAACAAAAGAAGAGGTACAAGCCTCCAAACAGCGACAACATGTTGTCCTCAAACGAGATGCTGCCCTCTACCATAATAGCCCTCCTTTTAACTTAGGGACTCTCAAATAATTAATTATCCCTGCCAACAGACAGAGAATAGGTGATATCCACAAACCATTTCTCCAGGGAAGGCCATCGCTGGAGGTGGGTTTCCACCACTTGCATGGCTTCCTTCGTCAGCTTCACACCAGTTTGATACGTGGTCGTCACCAAATCAACCATCGGATGGTTCCCTTTCCATGTCATCGTTTTGGCAAACTGGATGGCAGCATCCACCGAATCGAGCAAGGTCCCATTCCAGTGCTGTTCTAAAATGCCCCAACAGCGCTCAACCGGATTGTATTTGCTATGATAGGGTGGATAATATGCCAGACGGACGGTGATCTGATACTGCTGCACAAATGCGAGCAAACGCTGCATGAACTGGGTCCGACGACTGTGATTCTCTGGTCCATTATCCACATTGATGACAAGTGTCTTGATGTGGGAAAAGCGCTCTTTCACGCTCTCCCACCACTGCACCAGGCGATCCACCAGACAGTCGCTGGTCACTTTGGAGACGACCCCGTACAGAAAGAACTCATCGGAAGCGGGCAGGAAAATGCCCACCGGCGTCACCGTGGCTTTTGCCTCAAAATCATGGTCAGCCGCTTTGGTCAGCACACGGCTCTTTCCTCCTCGTGCAAAGGGACCGACTTTGACCGTTGCCTTGGCATCCATCGAAAGGCGTAAGGTCGAGTCCTGCGCATCTGCCTGAGCATTGACCTGCTTTAGATGCTCGAAGATGGCATCCGTTTCCGGGAGTTTTTTTGGGGTTGCGTCTTGGCCACCTTTTTGAGGGAATATCCCAGCGCATTGAGCCTGGTCGTGATCGTGACTGCCGTTGGTAATTCAGCATCGGTGTAATGGAACGTTGTGATCAACTGGCGACGGACTTCTGTGGCGGTCAAACGCGTGTAGAGCCGGGTACTACGAAACTGCGGATCGGCTTGGCTTTGCCCATCCACAATGGCGGTGATATCCTTCAGCAAGTTCGGCAGATGCTCTTCGCTGCGTTTTCTGCCTCGAAGCTGGAAGGCATCCACACACACCTGTCCGCTTTTCAGTTCATGCTCGCCTTTCCTGATCGTTGCACGATTCCAGCCCAACTCCTCTTCGGCTCGACGTTGCCCTCCTTCTCCCAATGCTCGTACCGTCCGTGCCATAAAAAGACGACGAGCGCTGCCTTTTAATTCCTTTGCTGCCTTGATCAGTAACTCTTTCACTTCCTCTGCCAGTTCCATCTTCCATCCTTCCAGAGCTTTTTTGCTTCTAGTCTATCATCTCTGGCAAGGGCGTTTCTGGGGTGATTTATTTTTTTAGTTTCCCTTAATTGAATTTTATCATTAGCTTTAAATGTCCTTAATACTGAATTAACGTAGGCCGCTTATTCTAAGTAAGTCTGCCAAGTAGGGAAGTTGATATTCTCATAGAGAAGGAGCATCTGTGGTAAGTTGAAACAATCCTCTATACATCACCAGGACGTGGACGTATCGTTACAAGCAGAGAAGCCACGTACGAAGTCTGAGCAAACAGGGGTGCACAAGGCACAAGTTCAGGAGCGTGGACACCTGGGCAGGCGAGTACGCGAATTTGGCCTGGGGGTGCTCTTCCTGGCGCCTGTACTTGTGGTATTCGCTGTTTTTACGTATTTCCCCTTCTTCCGTGCTATCTGGCTCAGCCTCAATATTACTAATGAACTGGGTGATCCGGTAAAGTTTGTCGGCTTACGCTACTATCAACAAATTCTGGATTTCAGCAACTCGGCAAATGATTATCTGAGCAGCCTGTTGATAAGCTTCGAGTACGCATTGCTTGTCGTCTCGCTACAAATCGTCTGTGGGCTGGGCCTCGCCTCGCTAGCGATGGCAAAGGTACGCGGTATCGGCGTCTTCCGTTTGATCTTTACCGTAAGTATCGCTATTTCGCTAGCAAGCTCAAGTGTTATCTGGGCGCTGATCTTCGATCCAACTACGAACATCACTACCTGGTTGGTCAACTTACTGAACTTGCCACAGCCGGGATTACTCAATAATGCCTCGACTGCGCTCATCTCCATAGCCGTGATGTCGGTCTGGTCGGGCCTGGGTTTCAATTTTGTTATCACGCTCGCTGGTATGCAGGCCATACCAGAGGACCTCTATGAGAGTGCCTCTCTGGACGGCGCGGGTCGCTGGAAGCGTTTCCTCCACATCACGTTGCCAATGTTAACACCTATCTTGCTCTTTCTGCTGATTATTAATACCCTTTCGTGCTTCCAGGCATTTACGCAGTTCAATGTATTGGTGAATGGGCCAGGGCCGGATAGTTCGACCAATGTCTTTGTCTATGCGATCTATCAATCGTTCTGGGCTGACCATCGCTATGGCTTCGCGTCGGCAATGTCGATAATCCTGTTCATCATTCTGCTCATTCTTAGTGCGATGCAATTTCTCTTCCTGGGCAGGAGGGTACATTACCGATGAGTGCCGTTGTCAATACAATGCCCCAGGGAAAGATCAGTATTGGGAAACGCCTGGGGACAGTCGTCACCTATATTTTGTTGTTGCTAGTCTCGCTGATTATTCTCTTCCCCTTGCTGTTCGCATTCTCTATCGCGTTGCAGGGGCAGACCCTGACGCCACAACTACTTCCCAATCTGGCTCAACTTGACTGGGGCGTCTTTGTGCGGGTTCTGGTCCAGCAACCAGATTTACCGCGCTGGATTCTCAACTCTTTTGTTGTCTCGTTCCTGGTCACCGCTGGTGTGTTGGTGACATCGTCTCTGGCGGCTTACGCATTTGCGTTCCTCAATTTCTGGGGGAAGCCGATCTTCTTTGCTATTGTCATGGGAACAATGATGATCCCCTTTGAAGCGACGCTGGTTCCAAACTTCCTTTTGATCTTGCATCTGAACTGGACAGATAGCTACCAGGGACTGGTTCTGCCGTTCCTTGCGGGAGGCTTCGGCATTTTCCTGCTACGTCAGTACTTCATGACCATTCCGCCCGAATTGCAAGAGGCGGCGAAGTTAGATGGATGCGGTCACTTCCGCTTCCTTTGGAGCTTCCTGATCCCGCTGGCACGCCCGGCCCTGGCGACGTTGGGCCTCTATACCTTTATTACGACCTGGAACCAGTTTTACTGGCCCCTTCTAGTCACCAATGAGTCGACGTGGCGTACGACGCAGATTGGTATTGCGATCTTTCACTCTAGTGAAGTTAATTTTCTCAATACCCAGATGGCCGCTACGCTCATCATTGTGATTCCAACGCTTCTCCCTTTGATATTTGGTCATCGTCAACTCGTACGCGGGTTAACGGCGGGCATTATTAAATAACAATCGTCAACAATCGTCGCTACTCTACTTCCCTCTGCACGAGGTGTTCTCGGCGTCTGCGATGCTTCGCAGGGGGTAGAGGATGTGGCGTGGCAATGTTGCGGCATTGCCACGCCACATCCTCTACCCCGACAAGCCACGTCGTGGCGAGAAGTCCTGTGTAGAAACTAATAATTTTACTATTCTATTGGAGGATCATATTTCCCATGCGTTACGCAAAACAAATCGTCTTGGTGCTCCTCGCAACCATCCTGCTGGTTGGTTGTGGTGGGGGTAATACAAGCACTACTAATACCGCGTCCACACCCGCCGCGCCTGCGGCGACCCCGGCGGTCAAACTCGATCCACAGAAACCAGGGACGCTCAAAATTTCCTTCTGGTATGGTCTGAGTGGCGTGAACGGTGATGTTCTGCGCACACTGATCAACAAATATAATGAGAGCCAGAATAAATACTATATTGATGGCATCTTCCAGTCATCCTATGATGACACGCTCAGCAAGTTCAACGCCTCGTTGAGCGGAAACCAGCTTCCCAATGTCGTGCAGATCTATGACATCGGCACCCAGCGCATGATCGACACCAAGCAAATTATTCCGGTGCAGGATCTGATCAATCGTGATCATCTGCAGAGTGTCGTTGATGACCTGGAGCCCGCGATCCGCAACTACTACACGGTTAATGGAACGCTCTATTCCATGCCTTTCAACTCCTCGACGATGGTGATGTACTACGATAAGAACGCCTTCAAAGAGGTAGGTCTGGACCCCAGCAAGAAACTTTGGACATATGACCAGGTGATTGCCGCGGCGAAGAAGCTCACTCAGAAGGACTCTAGCGGCAAGGTCACTCGTGCGGGCATTAGCTTCTATGACTATAGCTGGTTCTTTGAACAGGCGTTGGCCTCGAGCAATCAGTTCCTTGCTACCCCCAACAATGGCCGTACAGGGCGCGCGACGCAGTACAGCTTCAACAACGACGCAGGCGTCAAGTGGCTGGAGTTCGAGAAGCAGTTGATTGCTGACGGGTCAGCAAAATACTATGGCGCGAGCGGCTCAAGCTCTTCCTCGTCAGCCTTCCTCAAAGGCCAGTCCGCGATGACCTTTGAGTCTGTCGCTTCGATGCGCAACTTCGTCAATACGGCGGCGAAAAACGGTAATAAGCTGGATATCGGTGTTGCTTATATCCCTCGCCAGACCCTTCCTGCCCAGGGCCGCACCGCCATCGGTGGCGCTTCGCTCTGGATCACAAACAAGGGGACGAAAGAACAGCAAGAGGGGGCCTGGGGCTTCACCAAGTTCCTGTCTCAGCCAGACACTCAGGCGTTCTGGTCCTCCAATACTGGCTATATCCCTACCCGTCTCTCCGCCTATAATCAGCAAGCGATGAAGGATACCTTGACAAAGTATCCCCAGTTTCAGGTAGGCATTGACCAGATTCGCTCCAGCCAGACCAACTACTACAATGCTGGCGCGGCTACCGGCAATATGCTTACTATGCGTAACAACGTTCAGACGGCGATGGATACCTACCTCACCGGTCAAACCAGCAGCGCTAAAACTGCATTGGATAGTGCCGTCCAGAAGTCGAATGACTCGCTAGCCGAGTACAACGATGCAAACAAGTAAGTAAAAGCCAGTACAGCGCATAACGATGGGGTCCATTTTCAGGACCCCATCGTTATGCATTGGCGTTGAGATACATACCAAAAACAGTGAGAGGTCTCGGGCAATCTCCCCAGACCTCTCTGCATGCAGTGCCATAGTTCAATCTTTTGATACGATACTTCACCATATGCCGAGACCACTCTAAGCAAAGAAGAGAGGGCATGCTTGGACATATTCCTCTCTTCAATCCTATACTTTTCGGCTATAGACCCAGGGTCCGCACTTTCTCTACCACTGCGGGTAGGAGCGTGATGACCCGCTCAACCTCTTCCTCGGTATTCTCCTTACCGAGCGTCAGGCGCAAGCTCCCATGCGACCACTCCGGTGGATAGCCCATGGCCTCTAATACATGTGAGGGATCAATCGAACCCGAGGTACAGGCCGAACCGGTCGAGGCCGCGATCCCCAGCATATCCAGGTGAATCAGGATCGATTCACCCTCCACGCCTTCAAAACAGAAGCTCGCGTTATTGGGCAGGCGCTGCACAGGGTGACCCGTCAGGCGGCTCCTGGGAATGGTCAGGATGCCCTCAATCAAACGATCGCGCAGTTGACGAATACGTGGCGTCACGGTCTCTAGCTCTTCCTGGGCCAGCCGGAAGGCCTCAGCCGTCCCGACGATGCCCGCGACATTCTCGGTACCGGCGCGCCTACCACGCTCCTGCGATCCCCCCTGCAACTGCGGCAGGATTCGCTTGCCCTGCTTGACATAGAGAATACCCATCCCCTTTGGCCCATAAAATTTATGCGCCGAGAGCGAGAGCAGGTCCACGTTTAATGCGGCCACATTGATGGGGAGTGCGCCACCTGCCTGCACCGCGTCCACATGGAAGGGAACCTTGCGAGCACGACAGATCTTCCCAATCTCAGCTATAGGCTCGATGGTTCCGACCTCATTATTAGCGAACATGATCGAGACCAGCACGGTTTTATCGGTAATGGCCCGCCCAACCGCGTCTGGATCGATCAACGCATTCTCGTCGACCGGGAGATAGGTGGTCTCAAAACCAAAACGCTCCAGGTAGTTACAGGTGTGCAGAACCGCGTGATGCTCGATCGAACTGGTAATCAGGTGGTTGCCCTTCTTTTGCGAGGCAAAAGCCATGCCCTTGATCGCCAGGTTATCGCTTTCAGAACCACAACCTACAAAGGCGATTTCGGCGGGCTGGCAATTGAGCAGTTCAGCCACATCTTCACGCGCATGTGAGATGGTCTGCATCGCCTGCCGACCTAGCGCATAGATACTGCTGGCGTTGCCGTACTGCTCGGTCAGGTGCGGCATCATACTCTCAAGAACACGTGGGTCAAGCGCGGTCGTGGCCGCGTGATCCATATAGATAAGGCGCTGCGCCTCTGACTGTGAAACATGCTCTGGCATAATTTACTATTTCCTGCTTATGGCAAAACCCTATCGCTTCTTACTTGGTGTGCAAAGAACACTTAGCTATCCAGATTATATCATAGCCAGGATAGCAGCAAAAAAATAGGGATACATCTACCATAGATAACGCTAGCCACTCAGCCGATTATGCCGCACAATATCCTGGATAAACGAAGCGCAGAGAAAACAGAGTTGCTCATGCTCAAGATCATCCATCACAAAATGGCCGCTCCGCTCCAGCCAGTGCAGCGATTTAGGGGCATACACGGCCTTGCGATACAACTCGGAAGCGCTCTCATGGGGATTGAGCGCATCCTGCTTTCCTTGAATAATGAGCAATGGTGTTACAAGCTCCCGCAAACGCGCGCGCAGCTCCCGCACCAGGGCGGTCATCTGGCGCCAGAGCGCGCTGGGGTAACGCGCTTCCTTAAGTGCAATCTCCAGTATCTCGTCTTCACTCAGTTCCTCAACTCCTTTGGGGTCGAGGAGACGTATACTCGTGAGAATATCATGGCGTACACAGGAATCCTTCAGCGCGTATTCAGCCAGGGGCTGCCGGTGCTTCGCAAAGTAGTCGCCAAAGGGAAAGCTCGACTCCTGAAACAGGCGCATAGGCGTTGACATAGCAATGACACCCGCAATCTGCTGACCAAAATCCAGGGCCGACAGTATCGCCAGGACTGATCCTATAGAGAAACCGCCCAAAAAAACATACGGGTAGGCTTCTAACGCCTCCACCTCCTGAGCAATCATCTCTAACCACGCCCCTCGTTCAACCTGGGCCAGGTTCTCCAAATCGCCATCGTGACCTGTGAGCGAGATACCACGCACACGAATTCCCTGTTGCGCCAGGTACTCGCCCAGACCCCTCATCTCTAATGGACTCCCGCCAACATTATGCACCAGTACACAGGCCCTATCCGTATTCTGTGGCCCCAGGGAAAAGGAGACCGCGTTTCGTTGTAGTTTCATCAGATCCTCCGCCTCTGGATACCCCTGCCTGTAGGCATAAGGGAGGAAAGAGGCTCCATGCCCCTTAAGAGTTCCTTACACAGGATGTTAGCACTACACTATACACACCTCTCTCCCCTTATGCCACACTCCTCCTCTTAAAAATCTATACGTTCCTATCCTATCTAACGTTCGTTTGTCTAAAAATATATCACTCCCGCAGGCAAGAAATAGATACCAAAACAGATATACACATACATATCTACGTTGACACAACGCAGAATTTCACCCTTTTTCTCGACAAAAAACCTACGTGCTTGCTTTCGCTGCCACAAAACACATCTATACGTTTAGCAAGACTAGCCTCGTGACAGTATCCAGGCACATGCCAAGTTACCACCACGAGGCCAGTTCTCTACATTCGCAATGCATGCATACGACCTACTCAGCGGCTATGGCATTCTTCTTCTTGAAGAAAGACTCATTCATGCTGCCCGTGCGGTACCCTAACAAATCGACTGTTACATAGGCATAGCCAATCTTACGCAGGGCATCGGTCACCTTGCGGCTCATCTCTTCTTCTACCAGGCGCGGGATCTCTGAGCGTTCCACCTCGATACGGGCGATTTTATCATGGTGGCGCACACGCAACTGGCGAAACCCCTGCTCGCGCAAAAACTTCTCCGCTTTATAGACCATCTGCAAAGAGGCCACATCCACGCGGCTCCCATAGGGGATACGCGAGGAGAAACAGGCCATTGCAGGCTTATCCCAGACCGGCATGCCCAGCATTTTCGCGATGGCGCGGATCTCTTTCTTACCCATCTCCGCCTCTTTGAGCGGCCCCCGCACACCAAACTCACGCGCCGCCTTCTGCCCAGGACGAAAATCTCCATCATCATCCTTGTTGACGCCATAAGCGATATGGCGTAAATTGTGCTCCTTCGCCACCGGCTCCAGACTTGTGAAGAGCTCGGTCTTACAGAAGTAACAGCGTTGGACTGTATTGGACGCGTACCGTTCATCCTCCAGCTCATGGGTCTCCAGCGTCACAAGAGGCAGGCTCATCTGCGTGGCAACCTCGATCGCTTCTTGCGTCTCTTCAGGAGCATAAGCTGCCGATGAGGCAATCGCGCCTAGCGCCCGGTCACCCAGGACGTCATGTGCTACCTTAAGCAAAAGCGCGCTGTCGACCCCACCTGAATAGGCAACCAGCACCGACTCCATCTCACGCAAAATCTCTTGCAAACGCTCATATTTCGCCTGCGTCTGGGCATCCAACGGCTCTACTTGTTCTTGTATTGTGTGGGGGGAATTTAGCATTCTTCTTTACTCCTGGTAGGATACGAGCTTCTCGACTTGCATTCCTCTTCATATTCTCTAATCTGTTCGAACTGAACGTCATTATAGCACCACTGGCAACCCGCTTTGTACACACGCACGGAAGAGCAGCACTTCTTTCAGGCATGTATGCTCCATCATCCTCCAGGTGATATAACAAAGAGGAGCCTGCATCTCTATTCCAACAGGATCGCCTCTCTATGAGCACAGGATACTTTCTATGCATGGAGTCGCATTTAGACGATAAGAAGGACGTAGTATTTATGAGCGAGCGCACCACTGCCGCGATTATTCTTGCCGCGGGGACCTCCAGTCGCATCGGTGAAGACCGTCACAAGCTCTTGCTGCCCCTGGGAGATCGTCCCGTTATCGCGCATGTCCTCGATGCGGTCCTGGCCTCACAAGCACGACCAGTCCTGCTCGTACTCGGGCATCGCTCCGCGCAGTTGCGCGCCGTGCTCGCGCCCTACCTCGCGCATCCAGAGGTCCATCCTATCGACAATTCACACTACCAACAAGGGATGAGCACCTCCATTCACACGGGTCTCACGGAACTGACACGTTTGATGCCAGACTGCGATTCCACGCTGATCATTCTGGGTGACCAGCCCTTGCTCTCCGCCTCCATTCTCGATACACTTATGGAGGCTCGGCACACGACACACAGCCACATTATCGCACCCCTCTACCAGGGACAACGCGGGAACCCAGTGCTCTTCGAGCGCAGTCTCTTTCCTGAGTTGCTTGAGGTACAGGGAGATGAGGGTGGGCGCACCGTGCTCATGCGCCATCGTATCGAGGTTAGCACAATTGAGGTGGGGTCACCCCACGCCAGCTATGATGTTGATACCTGGGATGCCTATGAAGCCGTCGTCAAAGAGTGGCACAAACAGCATCATTCAGATAAATAGAGGAGTCGCTCACAACCATGTCTACACAAGAACAACAGGCCGCCTTCTGGCTTCAATATAGTCAACAACTCTCGAATGCCATCCGCTATACAGAGGCCCTGGCCGCAGCGGAGAAAGCGGTCGCGCTCAACCCCGCCAATCCAGAAGCCTGGTATGCCCGTGGAACCTGCTTCGCCATGCTCGCCCGCTACCAGGAGGCCCTGGCAGACTTCGAGCAGTCACTCACCCTCCAGGACCACGACGCGGCGGCCTGGGATGCCAAGGCCTGGGTCCTGGGTATCCTGGGACACAAACAGGAGGCCCTGGCCGCCGTCAATCGCGCTCTAGAGATCGACCCGGATTACCTCGAAGCCCAGCGCCGCAAAGAGCGCCTGGAAGTGCTCTAAGGTTTCTATCGAGCTGCAAATATGTCAGTACATAGTCCTACAATTGTAGATGAGAAGGATCTTTTCTTCCGTTCTCATCAGCATCGCCCAAGAGCGGTAGCCAGATTTCGAAGCAGGAGCCGTGGCCCAGAGTACTGTGCAGACGAATTTCGCCTTGGTGGACTTGTGCTACCCACTGTACAATCGCCAGGCCCAGCCCACTTCCACTCGTCGTTTCTTCATGAATATCTTCCTCTGCTCTCTGGAGAGCTGAGCGTGCCACATCCACGCGATAAAAACGCTCAAAGAGATGGCTCTGATGCTCTTCTGCGATTCCTGGCCCATTGTCCTCTATCCATACTCGTCCCCACCTTTGCTTTCCTCTCCTCGCAGTACGCCCCTCGACCAGGACATGGTTGCCAATCCCTGCGGTATATCTGAGCGCGTTGTCAATCAAATTGGTCACCATCAAGGTCAGTAACAGACGATCTCCCTGCACGCACAATTCGGGCAATTCCCCAAAAACCAGTTCAATTCCTCGTTGTTGTGCCAATGGGGCAAAGCGTTCCACGACCTCAAGGACCACTTCACTCATATCAACCTCTGCTGGGGAGAGGATAGTCTGTTCGATGTCGGCTCGCGCGAGTAGTAACAGGCCGTTGACCAGACGGATCATGTGGTCGGTCTCAGCCTGAATAAGGGAGAATTCCTGCCGATACCCTGCGATCATGGCGAGGGCCTGGGCATAACTCTCTGGCTTGCTCCTCTGAGACAAAGCCCGGTTTGTCGCGAGCGTAAGCATACTGAGTGGCGTCCGTAACTCGTGGCTCGCATCAGCCGTAAACTGACGTTGGCGGTTCAAGACGGTCTCTAAGCGGTTGAGCATCTTATCGAACGTGCCCGCCAACTCGCCCAATTCATCGCTGCTGGTGAGATGGAAGCGTCGGCTCAGATCCGTCTGACCAATCTCCTGTGCTGTGCGGGTAATCAGACGGACGGGACGCATGGCTTTGGTCGCCAGCCAATAGCCACCAGCAGTAATGAACAGCAGTATCGCCAGTCCCAGCAAGAAGATCTGCTGCGCGATCCTCAAAAGATCTGGAGAAGAAGTTGATGGTAACATCTTGATAATGGTGCTATACAATAATCCTCCAAAAAGCACGAGTACGGCTATGGTTGTCATGGCATACCAAAGTGTCAGTCGAACACGTATACTGTTGAACTGGCAAATCATCTTTTGCCAGAAGGTTTGATCAGTGCTCTCTGGCCATTTTTCATCATGGATACGCATCATTTGCCACCTTATCGCTTTCACTCTGGGGGGTGCAAGCGATAGCCCACACCACGCACCGTTTCTAACACTTTGATGGGGAACGCTTCGTCAACCTGACAGCGGAGACGGCGCATACAGACCTCAACAGCATTCAAGGTTCCGGTGAACTCATAGCTCCAGATATGGTTCGCAATCATCTCGCGTGTCAGGATCTGATTGGGGTGGCGCATCAAATATTCGAGGAGCGCAAAGAGCCGTGGGGTGAGTTCGATGCGTTGCCCTGCCCGCTTAACCACATGGGTTGCGGGATCGAGGCTCAGATCCCCCACACACAGGACAGCACTTTTCTCTGCTCCATTGCGTCGCAATAAGGCTCGCAGGCGAGCGAGCAGCTCACTCAGAGCAAAGGGCTTGATCAGATAATCATCAGCTCCGCTATCCAGGCCACGCACACGATCTGCCACCGTATCCCGAGCGGTGAGCAAGAGAATCGGTGTATTGATATGCTGGCGCCGCAGGTCTCGACACACCTGCAGTCCATCTTTTCCTGGCAGCAAGATATCAAGAATGAGTACATCGTAAGGCGTAGACTCGGCAAACGCCTGCCCCTCCACCCCATCAAACGCCGTATCCACGGCATACCCCTCATCAACTAAACTCATCTGAAGTTCGTGATTCAAACGCCGATGATCTTCAACCAGGAGAATACGCATAGCTCCCGTTTCCTTTCCACTCTTCTTCCCTCTATTATCGCTGAAAAACCTGACACCCTGCTGACACAAAGAAGGCAGAGATGTCAGGGCCCCGTCAGAAGAAGTGGGTACGCTCTCCCCGAACCCATCAATGAGTCGTCAGGATCAGCAAATAGAAAGATGTTTTTCGATGGATGGAACACAACTCATACAGCTTCTCGCCACCTATGGCTATGGAGCAGTCTTGCTCTTTGTCACCATTGAGAGCACTGGCATCCCCTTTCCAGGCGAAACGATGCTGCTCATTGCTGCTATTGCCGCAGGGATGACGGACGCATCAACTGGCCATTCCCTGGGTCATTGCCGCAGCAGCTAGCGGTGCTATCCTGGGCGATAACCTGGGCTTCTGGATCGGACGGACGGCTGGTTACCACTTGCTCCGTCGCTATGGGCGTTACATCTGCCTCAATGAGCGCCAACTCAAACTGGGTCATTACCTGTTTCTCAAGCATGGCGGCAAAGTTGTCTTCTTTGGACGCTTTGTAGCCGTCCTGCGCGCCTGGGCAGCCTTTCTGGCAGGCACAAACCGCATGAGCTGGCCCACCTTTTTGCTCTTCAACGCACTCGGAGGAGTTGTGTGGGCGAGTCTCGTAGGGCTCTCAGGCTACTTCCTGGGGAATGTCAT
Organism: Ktedonobacter racemifer DSM 44963; assembly: GCF_000178855.1. Classification (GTDB taxonomy): domain Bacteria; phylum Chloroflexota; class Ktedonobacteria; order Ktedonobacterales; family Ktedonobacteraceae; genus Ktedonobacter; species Ktedonobacter racemifer. The sequence continues at coordinate 235,179 of NZ_ADVG01000002.1, forward strand.
GTATCAGTTCAGCGGACCTATTGGGATTGTCACCACCGTAGGAGCAGGACTCGTCAGCCTCGCCTGGTTCCTCATCTTGCACCGCCACAGTCGTCGCCTGGAAGACGAGGCCGAACGAGCCCTCCCTGGTTCCCTGGATGATTACCTCAAGGCGCAGCCAGTCTCGCCCTCAAAGCTCGAATAGACGCCCTCTGTCAACGTCTTGTCAGGAAATCGCAGTACACTCTTTCTCAGCTCCTTCCAACGGCATTTCCGCTGGGGTCAGTTCATCGCAGGGCCAAAAGAAACCGTCGAGATGGAGCAAGATGGCAAATGGCATGATACATGATAACCTTCTCTTTGCACAAATGGTATAAAAAGGAGAAAGACAGGATGAACAAACAACAAAAGAGAGGTGTCTTCCCTAATCCACAAATACCCCCTCTCGTGATGGAGGTGTCTTCCATCACGAAACGGCTCCCCTTAGGACGCGAACAGATTGACATTCTCAAAGGCATCTCCTTGACCGTGAAAAGAGGAGAAATGCTGACGCTGGTTGGGCCATCTGGCTCAGGCAAAAGTACGCTCCTCGGCATTCTCGCGGGCCTTGATAGTCCGACGAGCGGACAGATCGTGCTGGATGGCATCGATATTACCCGGATGTCTGAGGGAAAGTTAGCTACTGTACGCAATCGCAAAATCGGCATGGTGTTTCAGGCATATAACCTGATTGCCACGCTGACCGCGCAAGAAAATGTCGAAATGCCTCTGTACGTGGGCAAACATCCCGGCCAGATCTCCACACGTGCCAGAGAACTCCTGGATCTGGTCGGACTCTCACATCGCCTCTTGCATCGACCCGCGCAGCTTTCTGGTGGTGAACAACAGCGTGTGGCGATTGCGCGCGCGCTGGCAACTGATCCAGCCTTGGTCATTGCCGATGAGCCGACGGGAAACCTGGATGGGCAAAACGGTCAGAAGTTGCTCAAGCTGATCGCGGATCTGCGAGCACAGACAGGCCAAACCTTTCTGCTCGCGACGCATGACCCGGCTGTGGCTGCGCATGCCGACCGCGTTGTACAACTTGTGGATGGTATGATCGCGGAGATACACAAGCAGATAGGAGGAAGCACGCGATGAAAGCCTCTCTCTTCGTCACCTATCCTCTGCGCTCATTGCGACGCGGTGGCGGCTCCACGCAGATGGCTCTCATCTGTATCGCAATTGGAGTCATGGCGGTTGTGGCTATTCAGTTGATCGGGCTGATGGCAACCAGTTCCTACGTGAACAGCGCCCGCACGGCCAACGGAGGCGACATTTCTATGCAGGTCGCGGACCGCAACTCTCCCATCACCCAAAGTGATCTTGCAGTCTTCGAGCGACTCAAACGCGAGCAGACGATTCAGGGCTATACTCCGGTCAATCTGGAACTGGGCGCCATTGCCACCCTGCCCGCGCCGGCAAATGGGCTCCTGGTGCAGGTCGTCGATCCAGCGCATTTTCCCCTGGTGACCGCACCTACCTTTGTTTCTCCCGCATCCGGTTCGCTGAAAACGCTGCTGACAGGGAATCAGGTGGTGGTCACGCAGACTTTTCTGACGTACTACCACAAGCACGTCGGCGATACCTTTGCGCTCCAACTCCAATCGCCGCAGCAGAACGCGGCGGGGCGGACACTTCAGGCACGCCTGGCCGGAGTAATCGCTAATACGAACGGGTATGGCGTGGGCAATACGTTCGTGCTGGTCTCATTTGCGACCTATCAGGCGGCCAATCTGGCATTGCCCGTAGCGTATGACAGCGTCGATCTAGTCACACAAGATCAGGCCCACACGGATCAGGCGCTACGCGCGCTCCAGCAGCAAGTCCAGCAGGGACATTTGCCCCCTGCCTCTTTCCAAACCGCGACCGAGGTGCAACAGCACGTACAGGCTTTTAACGAGCAGACGACGCAATTGCAAGAACTGGCGGGTCTGCTCGTCCTGCTCATTGCGGGTCTGGGCATTCTGAATACCATGCGCATGCTCCTTGCCCGACGCACGCTAGAGATCGCGCTGCTCAAGACGATGGGCTACAGTCGCAGCAGCCTCGCGCTGCTCTTTGGGATAGAAACGGGCACGCTGGGCTTACTTGGCGGTCTCGTTGGAACTAGTATGGCGCTGGCCATCAGCTATGGCGTGGTAACGACCTTGCTCCTGGTGCCATTTCAGCCTGATCCCTGGACGCTGGGCAGCGGCCTTGCGCTGGGCACAGGCACGGCTCTGAGCTTCGGGCTGATGCCCATTGTCCAGTCCGCACAGATTCGTCCCATCGAAGTTTTGCGTGGCCGCTCAGACAGTGGCTCGGCCAGCGGCCGAAGCCTGATCTTGCTGCTGTATGGCCTAATTGTCCTCCTGTTCTGTCTGCTGGCAAGTGTCATTTTGCGGAATCTGTTGCTGGCCTGTGCGAGCGTCTGTGGAGCAGTCCTGTTCCTCGTGCTCCTAAGCCTGTGTCTACGCCCGCTCATCTGGGGCATCAGCACCTTTTCTCCGCCGGAGCATTACAGCAGGAAGTACCTGGCCATCGTTCTTGTCGGCATCGTTCTCGCGGTGCTTCTCTCTGCGTTCTTCCCGGTCGGAGGAGGCGTGGCGATGGTGCTCTTGTTCCTCGCGCTGGCCGTCAAACTGCTGCCTCATCCCTGGAAGATGAACACCAGGATAGCTTTACGTAATCTTGGAAGAAGACCAATGCGCACGATCATGCTGGTCCTGATCCTGTTTGTGGGAGTCTTTGTGATTGGCAGTCTTCAGGTGGTTGGACAAGATCTGCAAAGCCAGCTTGCCATCACCTTGAATCAAACCCTTTCCTTTAATGTAGTCGTCAAGCTCCCACAAAACCAGGCACGAGCGATGCGAGCACAACTGACCACGCTTCCAGACCTGCTGGCTTCTTCCTCAACGACGATCTCGGCCACATCCCTGGTGGCAATCAATGGCCAGCCCTGGCAGAGCTTTCTGCCTTCTGCGGGGAAGAACGGACGACCTGAGCCACTCACCGTCCAGGCACTGCGCGACTTCGATGGCGTTGAGGGCTATGATCTCAGCAATCAGCAGACGCCTGATCCACGCTTCTTTCATCTGGTAGCCGGACGCAACTTGCAGGCAAGCGATGCTGGGACCAATCATGTGCTCATCCCCTACTCTTCTGCCCTGGCTCACACACTCCCACTCACCATTGGGAGCACACTGACGGTTGAAAACACAGAGAGCAAGACCAGCACAACATTAACGGTCATTGGAGAATATACGACGGCGGGCATCTCGCTGACGCACGTGTCACCCATCTTGACGCCTCAGAATATCGTGATGACGCTGGCCCCGGCTACGGCACAAACCGTCTTCTACCTGAAAGTTAATCCCACGCAGGTGGCACAAACGGAAGCGAGGCTTGAACAGGCGCTGCCTGGCGTTGCCTTTGTGCCAACGCCGGCCAGTGACATTGACAGCTATCTCCAAGGGCTCTCCAATATTGTCTGGGTCTTCACCGTGATTGTCGGCTTTGTACTCCTGGCTGGCATGGTCATCATGGCGAACACGGTCGTGCTGGACCTGTTCGAACGGCGCCGGGAACTGGGGATCTTGAAAGCGCTCGGGTATACCCAGCAAACGATCCGTGGGGAAATCTTACTTGAGTATGGCATTATTGGGGGAACCAGTGCAGTCCTGGCTATAGTCCTGGTAGCCCTGCTCGCCAATCTGCTCGGCAATGCCTTCTTGCGCGCAACTGCCAGCGAGTTGAGTAACACTGGCGCAGTGGTCGTCTTGAGCTTTAGTCCCAATGGATGGTTGCTCGCTAGCCTCGTCGGAGGTGCGATCTCACTGGTATTGATTACCTCCTTGTTGGCTTCCTGGCGCACGGTACAGAGACGCCCTCTCGACGTCTTGCGCTATGAATAAAAGCATGTGCATCTGCCTAGAACTGGGTCGCACCAGTTCCAGGCAGATGTGGAGAGAAGTGGAGCGGTGTTTTGAGGAAGGCAAATAGGAATAGAGGACACAGGAAGGCATCACGCCTGCCCGATGTCATTTGCAACCGCATTCCAACATGCTTCGTAGAAAAAAAGAGGTTTTTTTCAGCAAAAACGTTTTCAAAACTTTCTATACCAGAAGGTCATTGGAGTGCTTTTTTATGTCACAACGACTTGATTATATGATCGGTAAAAGCGGAGCCTGCGCGAGCAGATTGGCATTGTCCTGCAGGAACCTGTCCTCTTCAGTACCACGATTCGCGAGAATATTGCCTACGGCAACCTGGATGCCTCACTTGCCGAGATTGAAGCCGCCGCCCAGGCCGCCAATGCCACTGAGTTTATTGAGCAACTACCCGCGCGCTATGATACACTCGTTGGTGAACGTGGTGTCAAGCTCTCAGTAGGACAACGCCAGCGCATCGCCATCGCTCGCGCTCTCTTGCGCAATCCACGCATCTTGATTCTTGACGAGGCGACCAGTTCGCTGGACAATGAAAGCGAGAAGCTGGTACAGGAGGCGCTTGAGCATTTAATGCAGAATCGCACCACTATCGTTATCGCCCACCGCCTCTCCACGATTGAGCACGCAGACAATATAGTGGTCCTGGAACAGGGTCAAGTAGTTGAGCAAGGTACCCACAGCGACCTGCTGGCACACGAAGGTACCTATTATCGCCTCTATACCAGCAAATTTCGCCATGATATGCTCACGTGATCCCACCCGCGTCCTCAGCGTTGAGACCAAAAACAAAGGAGAAGAAAAGTTTTGAAAATTGTTATCCCTGATGACTACCAGGATGCCATACGGCAGCTCGACTGCTTCGCGCAGCTTAAAGGACACAGCGTCACCATCTATAATGATAGCGTCACCGATATCGAGACCCTTGCCAGCCGCTTTCGCGAGGCCGATGCCCTGGTGCTTATCCGCGAGCGCACAAAGATCAGCGAGGCCCTCCTGGAACGCTTACCCAACCTCAAGTTGATTAGTCAGACTGGCAGGGGCTACCCCCATATCGATGTCGCGGCCTGCACGCGCCGTGGAATCGTCATCGCGGCGGGTGGCGGGACCTCCTACTCCACCGCCGAGCTGACCTGGGGCCTGATCCTGACCGCGACACGGCATATTCCCCAGGAGATCGCGTCGATGAAGGCAGGTCGCTGGCAGACGACGCTTGGTACCGGTCTGCGCAACCGTACTCTGGGCATCTTTGGCTATGGCAGGATCGGCAGCCTGGTCGCTGGCTACGGTCGCGCCTTTGGGATGAAGGTACTCGTGTGGGGACGCGAAGGCTCACTAGCACGCGCTCAGGCCGATGGCTTTGAGACCGCCGGAAGCCAGCAGATGCTCTTCGAGCGCGCCGATATCCTTACCCTTCATGTCAAAATGGCAGAGGCTACACGTGGGATCGTGACCGCCACTGACCTGGCGGCGATGAAGCCATCCGCGCTCCTGGTCAACACCAGTCGCGCCGGGTTGATTGCCCCTGGCGTATTAGAGGAGGCGCTGCGCGCTGGACGCCCAGGCTCCGCCGCCGTGGATGTCTACGAGAGCGAGCCAGTCACCGACCACCCTCTGCTGCATATGGAGAATGCCATTTGCACACCCCATATCGGGTATGTGGAGAAAGATAGCTACGAATCCTTCTTTGGCGCAGCCTTCGAGCAGGTAGTCGCCTTCCAGGCCGGCCACCCCATCAATGTCGTCAATCCCGAAGTCTTTGGCAAACAGCCAGATGCGTAATCGTGTCTCACTCAGACACTGCTAGAAACGAGAATGCTTCCTTGAAAGCAGATACAATACTAGCTCTCCTACTTGAGGAGCTTCGCGACACTCCTGGCCTATCTGGCATTGTGCTTGGTGGGTCGCGTGGCCGAGGGGCGGCAACACCAACCTCAGACATTGATCTGGGACTCTACTATGATTCCGAAAATCCCATTGACCTGCGCCACTTACGCGCCATCGCGGCCAGGATAGATGACGAACATCGCCAGGATGTCCTCACTGATTTCGGCGGGTGGGGACCACGCATCAATGGCGGTGGCTGGCTGGTGGTGCAGGGGATGCATGTCGACTTCCTCTACCGCGACCTGCGCGCCGTTGAGCGCTCCATTATCGAGAGTCGCGCTGGACGCGTGAGCATTGACTACCAACCGGGCCATCCACATGGCTTTACGACCGCTATGTATATGTCAGAGATAGCGCTCTGCCGCGTGCTCTGGGACCCGGCGGGCGAGGTCCAGCGCCTAAAAGCCCTGACCACACCCTACCCTCGTCAATTGCAGGAGGGGATCGTCCGAAGCTTCTTCTGGGAGATCGATTTCGCCATCCAGAACGCGGCCAAAGCGGCCGGGCGCGGTGATGTTTCCTATGTCGCGGGCTGCTGCTTCCGAGCTGTTTCCTGCCTGCTCCAGGTCCTCTTCGCGCTCAACACCTGCTACTGGATGAACGAGAAGGGCGCGGTGGTGCTCGCTAACGTCTTCCCGCTCGTCCCCACCCGACTCGCTGAACGTATCGGCGAGATATACACGCTCCTCGCACCAGAGAGTGCGAATCTCAAGACCGCGCTTGAGCGGCTTGAAGTGCTACGGAAAGAGACGCAAGCCCTGCTGATAGCCCAGGGCTTGCCTGCATAAAAAAGTTGTGTGAGAGGATGTGGTATGGCAGTCCTGCAGGACTGCCATACCACATCCTCTCACACAATGAATCATATCATGGCGAGAAATCTTGAGTAGAAGCTTGATTTTACAGAGAACGTGGCGAGAAAGCCCCGGTCATTGATGCTGGGGATGAATCGCCACTCCCGCGTGAGCGTGAGGGCCGGAAAAAGCCAGCCTTCTAGAACTTGTGTTCTTCCCGACTCTCTGGTACAATAGCCGTGCGAGGATCAATCGCACGTATGAGATTGAAGGAGGAGCGGGTATGCCAAAGACATGCCGGGGACAACGCAAGAAGAAGGAACAGCAGGAGAAACGGCCTGCCACTCCCACCTTCCTGCTCGAACTACCCCTGGTCGTCGATGCAGGGCAAGCCTCCCGCTTGCGTGCCCATTTGGAAGCCGCTCGTCAACTCTACAACGCCATCCTCTCCCAAGGCCAACAGCGCTTGCGTCGCATGCGCGCTGACCCTGCCTGGCACGTGGCTCGTACCATTCCTCGCACCCAGAAAGCCGAACGGGCCGCCGCCTTCTCCGCCTTGCGCAAAGCGTATGGCTTCACCGAGGCGGCGTTGCATGAAGCGGTCAAAGGATTACGCGTCGGCTGGATTGCCGAGCATATCGAGGCGGTGTTAGCCCAAACCCTGGCTACTCGCGCCTATCGCGCCCTCAATCGCGTCTGTCTGGGGAAAGGAAGGCGGGTGCGTTTTAAGAGCCGAGGACGCGGCTTCTCCAGTATCGAGAACAAACGCAACGATACCAGCCTGCGCTTTGTCCTGCAACCACCCGAGGAGGGAAACACAGGGTATCTGCTCTGGAACGGAGACCAGCTGCCCGCTCTCATCGATTGGAAGGATGAAGTCGTGACCCATGGGCTCAGGCACCGCATCAAGTACGCTCGCCTCATCCAACGTCCCGCCAGCAGCCCCAGAGCGGCGGGCGCTGATGCCCATGGGGATCGCTACTTCGTGCAACTCGCTTTGGAAGGCAAGCCCCACCAGAAGAAAAAGCACACGGTTGGTATGAGTATCGTTGGCGGTGACCTTGGTCCCTCCACCCTGGCTCTCTTCCCCCAGGAGGGAGAGGCGAGCCTGGAGGTCTTCTGCGCAGAACTGGCTCCCGAGGCCCGTGCCATTCGACGGCTGCAACGGCAGATGGACCGGCAGAGGCGAGCCGCCAACCCAGAAAACTACGACGAGAAGGGGCGCATCAAGAAGCAGGGCAAGAAGAAACTGCAATGGAAACAGAGCAAGCGCTACCAGGCCACGCGACGACGCAAAGCCAGCAAAGAACGCAAACTGGCCGCCCATCGCAAGAGTCTGCATGGGCGTAAGGTCCACGAGATCGTTGCGCAGGGCAATATCATCATCATTGAGAAGATTTCCTACAAGGCGTGGCAAAAAACGTTTGGCAAGAGTGTGGGACTGCGAGCACCTGGGATGTTTGTAGAGTTATTAAGACGCACCGTTGCAAGCACGGGCGGCATCCTGGTGGCGCGTTCCCACGCGCACGACGGCCCTGAGCCAATGGTGTCACGGATGTGGCAGACGGGTCAAGAAGCCGCTTTCTCAGCGCTGGCATCACTGTGCATGTGGCGTGGGGCCCGTGCAACGCGACCTGTATTCGGCGTTTCTTGCCGCCTCCCTCGATCCAGCAAATCCCATTCCCTCGTGTGCCCGATACCAGGAGTATTGGGAGGGTGCGGAGGCGCGCCTGCGGGCAGCACACGAGCGTACAGCACAACGCGCGAAAGAGGGGCAGATCTTGCCCCGAAGCTTGGGTGTGACTCGAGCCAGAGCGCGTCTGCCCAAAAGTCTGAGGGAACCTACACAAGAGCCAGCCTCTCTTGCCCAAGCAGGAAGGCTGGAAGCGTGGACGGAACGCTCAGAACCCCCGCTGCTTTCGCACGGGGAGTCTTCAGCTGTGCATAGCCAATAGCCGCTCAACGTGACCCTGGATTTCGCGCTGAATGACTTCAGGAGTACGCGAGGCATCAAGCACTTTGATGCGCTGTGGATGCCTGCGGGCTAGCGTGAGAAAGGCCTCGCGCAAGGTCCGGTGAAAGGTCTCCGTTTCGCGATCAAAATGGCTCTGCTCAGTACGCGTACCACCCTGGTCCACAGCCAGGTTGGTGCGTTGCTGCACCTTCTCAGGTGGCAGATCCAGCATGATAGTTAGATCGGGCTGATGTCCCTGTGTCGCCAACAGTGAGAGATCCTCCACCAGTTGCTCACCAACACCACGCGCCGCTCCTTGATAGGCAATGCTGGAATCAAAGCAGCGATCAGAAACAATTACTTTCCCCTCGTCAAGTGCGGGCAGGATCACCTCAGCAAAATGCTGGGCGCGGTCAGCCTGGAAGAGCAGGGCTTCGGCCAGGGGGGAGATATGCAGGTCGGGACGATTCAGCAGGAGGCGCCGGATCTCCACACCCAGGGGAGATCCACCCGGCTCGCGTGTGCGCAGATATGACACTCCCTGACTCTGTAGCCACGCCTCTAGCAGGTTCATCTGCGTCGTCTTGCCCGCTCCATCGAGACCCTCAAACGAAATCAGCACGCCACGTTCCACGCCCTATTTGCCTCCCTTGTCGGTACGATAAACATCGTAGTCCCAGTCAAAGTAGGGCTTGGGGAGCATATCCTCTGGACGCCAGGACTCCGCGCGCTTGCCATATTTGCCGTGGTACTCCTTGAGTGTCTCGCCAACATATTCAAAGGTCAACTGGCAGATACGGAAGCCCACGGGGACGTAGATAGTCGTCTGCGTATGATTGCTAATCTCCATGGTCCAGCGGCTAATATAGCCCACATCACCCACACCGGCACAGCGGCAGACCGAGAGGCCCGAGCGCGCGACCGTGCTGCGCGAATACATCTTTGCCAGGTAGCCGTTATGACCACCAATGACCTCCTGTGTATGCGCCAGAATCGTCGTGCCGGGGCGAATCGCGATCTTTCCCTCGCTTGCCTGGCGGGGCATTCCCCAGTAGCGACGAATCTCATCAGGGTTGTCCAGGTGCATGGCCTCTATATTGGCGTCCCCCTGGAAATACCACTCGCCCAGGCGGCAGTCATATGAGTTGGTTCCCAGATGACGCATATCAAAGGGTTCAATAACGATATTGCCCTGCTCTAGTTCTTCAAGGATACGTTTATCGGATAATAACATGCTATTTCGGTCTCCAATGAAAAGAAAAAATACGATACACGCGCACTTCTATCCAGATCTTATTCCGAAACCCAACGTCACTTGCGTGACTAGCGCTTCGCGCTCAGGGTTTTCGGATAAGAAGCTACTCTTCCAGCGGCAAGAGTGGTTCGGCACCGATATGTTGCCAGATCTGTGCGAACAACGCCTCCTGCTCCTCCTCGCTTGCCAGGGCAGATGAAAATGGGAAGAAGGCCCGGTCTTCACTATGATGATGAATCCAACGACTGATAATATTAATTTGATCGACTTCGGCCTGACCCACAATATCAGGCGGGCGCCCTAAGTCACGCGCCTGGACCAGCAAGGCACGCAGAGCCAGCTTTGTCTCCGGTTCATTATGGGCCACGCGCTGCTGGGCAATCAAGCGACCATGTCTGACCAGAAAGAGTTCATTGTGGTCAAGCTCGGACGAGGGATAGACAATAAATAAATTATTGGCCTCAACGGCGCCCGTGATCAACTGCTGGCCGATTAGGACCTCGTCGGCGCTGCGCAGTGCGTCGCGCAACCAGGCGGCTCGCTCAAAGTTGAGCTGTTGCGCCGCCTCAAACATCTGTCGGCGCAGGCGATCAAAAAGATCTTCGCGCTCACCACCCAGGAAGGCACAAACCTGTTCGATAATTTTACGATACTCATCCTCATCTACGCCACCCCGACAGGGAGCGGGACAGCGCCCCAGGTGGTGACGCAAGCAGGGATCAGAAGCCTTCGCCGCCGGTGGCAGGCTGCGTGTACAGGTGCGCACAGGAAAGATCTTCTGCATCAATTCAATGGTCGCATCCACAACCCTGCGGCTGCGGAAGGGACCAAAGTAGCGCGCACCATCCGCCGCGATCTCGCGCGTGGCGTAGACCCGTGGGAAGGCATGCTGTACATCGATCTTGATAAAGGGATAGAGTTCATAGTTGCGCAATTGCACATTATACATCGGCTGCAACTCTTTGATCAGCCGCGACTCCACCAGCAGCGCCTCCAGCTCTGAACCCAGCACCCGCGTCTCGATCTCGCGTACATTCTGCAAGAGGCCATCCATCTTGCGCGTGTATCCCAGCGGCTGGCTATAATAGGAACCCAGCCTGTCCTTCAGGCATTTAGCCTTGCCAACATAGATCACCTGCCCGTGTTCATCCCGCATGAGATAGACACCGGGCTTCTCAGGAAAGTTGCGCCGCCAGGCAGGATTGAGCAGGAGGCTCCCATTCGGTCGCGTCGCCACGCCCGAAAGCTTCTCGTCGGCCCGGCCACGCGCCGCCATCTTCGCATCCACCTGGGTGATATCCCCACTCCAGGCCACGGGCAACTGCTGGCGCAAGCGCAGATGCCCCAGCGTATGTATCTCCTGGATTTTTGCGCGTTCAAGCAAGCGAGCAAAGACATCGGCCGTCACCTGGGCATCACCCAGAGCGCGGTGCCGATTGTGCGTCTGGATCTGTAAATATTGCGCCACCATGTCCAGCTTGAAGCGCTTCAGACCTGGCAACAAGCGCCGCGAGAGCAAAATTGTATCCAGGCCCTCAACAGGAAAGGGCAGACCCAACAACTGGGCTTCGTGCGTGAGAAAATTGACATCAAAGCTCAGATTATGTCCAACCAGGGTTGCGCCCTCAATAAAACGCAGGAAATCCGGCATGATATCGCGAGCCTTGGGCGCATCGGCTAGCATCTCTGGAGAAATACCTGTAAAACGTACAATAAAGGGAGGGATGCGCCGCTCTGGATGCACCAGGCTCTGAAAGGTATCCAGGATCTCGCCATTGCGCATACGCACACCCGCCACCTCAATCACACGGTCCGGCCCGGGTCGTAGCCCGGTCGTCTCGGTATCCACCACCACAAACTCTACCTCTTCAAGCGCAAGCTGCGTGCGTTTCCATGCAGTCAAGCCCCATAGCCGTTCTTGACCACCCATCTCGTCTTCATCACCGACTGAGAGAGCTTCAAAGAGAGGAGATCCACGCAATGTCTGCCGCAACAATATCGTCCAGAAGCCATTGGAGTTGCCACCGCCCGTCACCCCAAAGAGATATTCGATTAACTGCTCCTCCACCACCGGTTGCCCGACCTGCTCAAGCAGTTCATGTGCCCTGCGTAGTAATGTCCCTCGCTGCGGCACACCATTCTCATCCACCTGCGCCATGCCATAACTCCACTTCGCAAATACATTGCCGTCTATTAGATCATATGTGCGAGAATAGCACGCCTCGCCCCTTTTGACAAGTACATAGTCCTTCGCACCACTGGTGCGAAGGAAAGAATAGTCAAGAGGGCTATAAAAAGAGCAAATATATTACCGCCAATCTCACTTCCTGCTACAATAGGAACAACTAACGTCTCCAAAGATGCCATTCAAAACGTTTACCAGTAAGATAGCCGAAAAAGCCGGTGATATTGATCGCCACAACACGATCCTGTTGAAAGGAAAGAGGATGCCCGCAAGCAAGCTAGAGACAACCATTACTGCCTTCCATACCTATATCGCAGATCGGGGATGGCGTATCCTCAGCAAGAAGGCAGTACAGAGTGGGTATCAGTTCGTAGTCAGCGATGGCAAGATCAGCGTGCCTGTCACGCTCTATACCACCGGGCGCATCAATGTGCAAGGGCAGGCCAATACACTCCAAAGCGCGCTCAAAGCCTGGAGTGGCTCCTCAACAGTATCAAAGGTAACCACAACAGAGACCGCGATGAAGAATCCATCAGGAGAGCGACCGCGTGCTACAGGACTGGCACGCATTGGGTGCGACGAATCAGGCAAAGGAGATTACTATGGTCCTCTGGTCATGGCCGCGCTCTACGTGGATAACCACACAGAGGAGCAACTTCTCGCCCTGGGGGTGCGCGACAGCAAACGCCTCACCGATGCCGTTATGTTGGAGATGGCCAGCGAGATAGAACGCATCTGTCGTGGGCAGGGCCTGCTACGTATCTATGACCCCGAGCGCTATAACCAGCTCTACCAGGCAACGCCAAATCTTAATTTGCTGCTTGCGCAGGCGCACGCCCATACTATTACGCGCCTCCAACCCACCGTGGCAGCGTCGCTGGCTATTGTCGACCAGTTTGGTGCAGAGCGGCTCTTACTTGATGCCTTAAGACAAACTGGGTGTTCAATTACCCTGGAGCAGAGGCCCCGGGCCGAAGATGATACTGCGGTGGCCGCAGCCTCCATTATGGCGCGCGCCGCCTTTGTTCGTGAGCTGGCAAAGCTTTCACGAAGCGTAGGGATTGAGCTTCCCAAGGGCGCCTCCAATCCACAGATTGTTGCCATTGGACGAGAACTGGTTGCACAGCATGGGGCAGACATCCTACGCAAAGTAGCCAAGCTCCACTTCAAAACGACCGACATGATTGTTGTATCATAGAACAATATTCCTGATTGTATTCATACCCTAAATGTTATTGCTTCATTTGGCATCATAGAGAAAATATAGAGACCCTGCTTGGAGAAAGGATTTGAGAAGCCAATATGGTGTTTTGTGGTCAATGTGGCTTGCTTATACCACCCGGCTCGACGAAGTGCCCCCGCTGTGGCGCCCCGGTCGATGAGAACCCGGTAGGCCAGCAAGCGCCTACTACCAATGACATAAATAACGAGACGCAGGTCTCGATGCAGGCGATACCACAGCATCAGCCAGGCCAGCCGGGTGATGCCTATTCCGCACGCACGCAACAGGATCAGAGAGGCTATGAAACCTATAGCAACAACAACGCGCCCACGAGTGCCGTGCCGTCCTCTACACGGCCAACACCCGCTTATCCCGCGCCCCCTCCTCATACCTCTAATCCCTACAATCCAGTATCTCCATCCCCATATCCCTATAGGCAGCAACAAGAGGGCTACACTCCTCCTCAGCCCACTCCATACTATCAGCCCCAGCCTCCCAGGCGCGGCAATGGGCTACTCATCACCCTCATCACCCTCGCCGTTCTGCTTGTCCTTGTGACTGGGGGCATCTTACTCGCTGGCCCGGGCAGACTCTTCCCAAACACGGCCAATAATGCCACAGCGACGACTGCCCCTCAGGCCACTCCGACAACCGCCAACCAACCCACAGACACGGCGACGGCCCAACCAACTGACACACCGGAGGCCACGGCAACTCCAAACCAGACCACACCGACGCCAACAGTGACCTCAGCCCAGGCCGAGAGCGTAGTTTACAATTACTACAACTACATCAATGCCAAACAATATCAACAAGCCTATGATCTCTGGACCCACATCAATCAAACCTATGATGACTTTAAAAATGGCTTTGCTACGACTGACAAAGACACCATCCAAACGATCCGTAGCAGCGATGATCCCCAGGGGCAAAAGGTTTCCCTCACCTTGCAAGCCCTCTCCACGGATGGACAGACCACCATGTATAGTGGCTACTATATCGTCAGCCAGCAGGCAGACGGATCGCTCAAATTCGTAGATGGACAGATGAACAAAGCCTCCTGATAGCCCAATTTCACCTGGAAGGAGAGTACCCTGATCGTCCCAAGTGCTCTCCTTAATAAATATCTCAAGCGTTTTTGTCCTAGGAAGGTAAAATGGTGCAAGACGTTCTCCATATACACCATAAGCTCTCGCCGGGCGAAGAGATTATCCACATTCGGCCAGTTCAGGCCAGCGATGCCGAGGCATATCTGGCCCTCATGCGGCAACTCGATCAAGAGACGACATTTATGCTCCTTGAACCAGACGAGCGCAAAGGAGACCTTGAAGAGCTACGTACGCGCTTTGCGCGCCAGCAGGAAGACATGACATCAGGTATCCTCTTTGTGGCAGAACATGGCGAGCGTCTGATCGGTTGCCTGGGAGCAGAGAGGGGCAGGGTACGACGCACCGCCCATAGCGCCCATATCTTCATTGGTGTCCTGCAAGCCTATGGCGGCAAGGGTATCGGCACGCAACTCTTTCTGGCCGTGGAAAACTGGGCGCGCTCCCTGCACCTCCATCGCCTCGCACTCGATGTACATACCCATAATAAGGCAGGCATCTCGCTCTATAGCAGGCGTGGCTTCGTCATCGAGGGGACGCTCAAAGATGCCTATGATGTACGTGGACAATTTGTTGATGCCTATGCGATGGCAAAGCTCTTCCATGAAGCAGAGGGGCAAAACTGGAACAAATGAGCTGCCTGAAACGTTGTTATATGCAAAGCGATTAAACAATATCGATAAAGACCTTGCCCGAAAGTCCTTCTTCTGTGGCATTTGAGATGTCATTCTCGTTTGGAATATGAGATTGTGCCCGTTCCCAATGGGCCGACCATGGGGTATACTATCACACGAACAGCCTCGCGTCTCGGCGATGTTTGAGCGGGGTCTGAAAGGAGTTTTCATGGTTTTCTGTGGTCAATGCGGTCAGCAAATGGCCCCCGGTATCACCCGTTGCCCACGGTGTGGTGCAGCTGTTGAAAACGGCCAATCCGGCCAGAATTATGATGTCACAGGATCGAATGACCAGACGGTTGAGTCCCAGTCGTTCTTTGCGCCTCAACCACAACAGGCAGCTCGTCCCTATTCTGGTGGCTCGACGGCTAACTTTGGCGGTCACCCCTCGCAGGGTGGACCCCAACCGATCATGCTGCGCGGAGCAGACCAGAACTACGGCACACAAAATGCCTATGACGCGACCAGCATGATGGACGCGCATACGAATATGGGAGGCAATCCAGCTACCATGCAGCCTCAGGGCAACACCTATGCGCAGGGAGGAGGCTATCCCACCTCTCAGCCAGGTCTCTCCGGCATGCAGCAGCCTATGGGCAGAGGCTACCCGGCTTCACAGTCTTCGTTCGCGAACGCGCCCCAGAGCGGTGGTCAGTATTCATATCCAGGCTTTGCACAACCGCAGGGGAGCTTTACCCCCCAGGGGAACATGGCCTACCAGCAAGGGCAATCCGCCGAGAATTCTGCCACGACGAGTGTGACCTCACGTGGCCGCACGACAGCTCTGGTCACCATTCTGGTGGGCATGCTCTTTATTCTTGTCGCGATGGTCCTCTTTATTATGCAATTTAATCATATGCTTGGTTAGAGGCCCGGTATCATATTTAGGCTCATCATTCTTGCTTTTGTGAAGCGTACATCTCCACGATAAGCGCTTCACAGGAGTCAGGAGGGGTGTCGTGCTCATTGCATAATGAGCACGACACCCCTCCTAGTTTTCTATGAGTTGCTAGAGAGCAGCATCTACTCGTTTCCCTGGCTATAATGATATATTTCGCTTGTCACCCTCTTTAGACTAGAAAGTGGAGGTATTGATGGAAAGAGGAGGGGAAGAGCCAGGTTGCACAACGCACAGACACTCCCTACCAGGGAAACACGCCTCCCACACACAACCTACCATCCACGTCCGCGTACCATGGTCATTGCGTTTATCGCCCTCTGTATCCTGGTCAGCTACCTGTTTCTCCGCTCCGTTCAGTCCTTCGCTTTCCCACCCTTAATCTGCGCGAACCTTCTGCGCCAGGCAGACTACCAACAGATCCTTGCAACGACTACTGAACAACAACTACCACCAGTGACGCAGATCACCAGTGACCTCATACCTGGGCAGCTAAGCACCTTTGTTCAGGTAAGTCATCCCGATGATCCACGGCACCTGCTCGACGCCTATGTCTACACCTGCTCTCAACAAGGCCAGACCTCCCAGTCAACCCTTCTACCAGTCTTCCAACTTCACGACCTGATTCAGGGCACAGCCAGCATTACTCAGGCCCATTCGCTCAGCATCGGTCAGCTCGATACCACCCTTCCCACAGATACCAACCTCTTGATGCAACCAGGCCAGCAAACGATGTACCGCGAATATCGCTGGCAGAATGGCGCCTTCATACAGGTTCCATTCCCCGCGCTCTTCCCGGTCTTAAGCCGCGCTGAGGCGCAACAGTTACAGGCACAAGCCAACGCCGGAACAATCCTGCCCTGGTCCGACCCTCTCAAAACGGCGGCCTCTCTAGCACAAAATCTGCTGCACTGGTCCGCAGATAGCACACATATACACCTGATCCACCAATCAGCAGGCGAGGCCGAGTTGACGCTCACTGAGGAGAAACCGTCCTGTGAGCTTGATGTGACCCTGCAACGCCTAATACAAACGGACGAGCATGGGCTCTGGTTTGTCACCTCCGCCTTCTCGCCAGGCCTGACACTGCCACACAACAACCTGGATATGGCAACGAGCTCACCCCTCACCCTCAGTGGCACCCTTGATCAAGCAGGCACTCCCGCGCGCCAGTCCACTCCCACGGCCCTCCTCTTTGATCATACCCTGACCCACCTGGCGGTGCTCAACACCGAAGCCATCACCATCCAACCCAATGGAGGCTTTACCGGCACCCTGCATTTTACGAATGATCTGCCTGGTCAGCCCTCACTCCTGCTCCTCGCCTTCACCACATCCCGCTCAGGTCAGCAGACCACCCGGCTCCTGCTCACCAACGTCCTGCTCAGTTAAGATATGACAAAGGTGCCTCTACACCAGTGCCTCATGATATGCTACAATACTGACCATGAGTGAAATGACCCAACAAATCGAACGCTTACAAAGACGCGTCGAGAAAACTATGGTGCGTCTTTGACCTGGCTACCAAAGCAGTCCAGGTAACACAACTTGAAGAAGAGAGCATGCAGCCAGACTTCTGGTCTGATAACCGCAAAGCACAGGCCCATATGCAACAACTCAATGCCCTGCGCGAAGAGGTTACGACCTGGGAGCAGCTCGCCACACAGCTTAAAGACCTGCAAGAACTTGCCCTAATGCTGGAAGAGGAGCCAGATGATGATATGCAGGCCGAAGTGGCGCAGTCCATTCACCCAATTGAGGAACAGATCGAGAAGTTAGAGTTTGCCTTAATGCTCAGTGGCGAACACGACGAGAAAAACGCCATCCTCAGTATCCACGCCGGTAGCGGCGGCGTCGATGCCCAGGATTGGGCTGAGATGCTTCTGCGTATGTACCTGCGCTGGGCGGACCAACATCGCTTCCGCACCCAGATCTATGACTATAGTGAAGGTGAAGAAGCCGGAATCAAGAGCGCGACCGTTGAGATCGAGGGGCGCTTTGCCTATGGGTATCTGCGGTCGGAAGCAGGTACACATCGCCTCATTCGTCTATCGCCCTTTGACGCAGCGCACCGTCGCCAGACCTCGTTTGCGAAGGTTGAGCTCATGCCCGATATCGAAAACACGATCGAGATTTCGATTCGACCCGAAGATATCGAGGTAGATACCTACCGCTCAACGGGCGCGGGTGGGCAGCACGTCAACAAAACTGACTCCGCCGTGCGGATGCGCCACGTTCCGAGCGGTATTGTCGTGACCTGTCAGAACGAGCGCTCACAGCTTCAGAACCGGGAAGTCGCGCTCAAGATCCTCAAGGCCCGCCTGTTTGAGCTGGAGCAGAAGAAGCACGACGAGGAGGCGGCCCGCTTAAAAGGCGAGCATGTCCAGGCCGACTTCGGAACGCAGATTCGCTCGGTGATTGTACATCCCTATAACATTGCCAAGGATCATCGCACCAACCACGAGACCAGTGACACCACCGCGTACCTGGCTGGCAATGTTGACCCCTTCATTCACGCCTACTTACAGGAGCAGGCATCTGGCGTTGCAAGTCCCGCCGCGGTCGCGGAAGACTAGCTCAAAATGTGGAAGCAGTAGCACACAGTTTTTTGACCAGACACAAAGAGGCCCGGACGTTTCTCCCGTCCGGGTCATCTCTTATTCTCCTTGCTATACACGCGCCAGGTCGCGCAGACCCTCATAGCGCTCCGGGTAGCGCAGCTTGCGCAGAGCCTTCACCTCGATCTGGCGAATACGCTCACGCGTCAGGTGGAAGAGTACGCTGACCTCGTCGAGCGAGAGGGAATGTCCGTCTTTTAGCCCATAGCGCATCTCAATGATCGTACGCTCGCGAGGATTGAGGACGGTCATGGCTTGCTCGATATGCTCACGCTGCAACTGCTGCGAGACCACATCAATCGTGGGCGCCATGCTAGTATCTTCGAGCATATCTGAGAGATGGTACTCCTCATCATCGGCCATCGGCGCATCCAGCGAGATGGGCTGCTCCGAGACATTGAGTAGTTCGACGACGCGCTCACGCGGCAGGCCTAGTTCAGCCGCTACCTGCTCCGGTAATGGCTCAACACCTTGCTCCTGATACAAGCGACGTGTAATACGCTTGATCTTGTAAATAAGTTCTACGACGTGGACAGGAATATGAATGCTGCGAGAATGCTCAGCGATGGCCCGGCTTATAGCCTGGCGAATCCACCAGGTGGCATAGGTGCTAAAGCGGAAGCCACGCTTGTAATCAAACTTCTGTGTCGCGCGCATCAACCCGATATTGCCCTCCTGAATCAGGTCGAGTAGCGGTAACCCCTGATTGGAATAGCGCTTCGCGATACTGACGACCAGGCGCAAGTTAGCCTCAATCAAGCGCTGCCGGGCATACTGATCGCCCCGCGCCACACGTTCTGCCAGTTGCAGCTCCTGCTCGGCGGTGAGCAGTGGATACATACCAATCTCTTTCAGGTACTGCTTTACGGAGTCATCGACCGCCCCACGCTGATCCTCTTCCCCATCTACCTCCTCCTCGCAGGCATAGATGAAATCCTTTTCACTTTCTATCTCCACGCCATCGTCCATCAGGTCTTTGGTGTGTTTTCTCTTGCTCAACGTGACTGTCACTTCGGTATCCACACTCTGGGATGCTCTTTTTCCTCTTGCTCCCACGACATCTACTCCTTTTTCCATACTACCTTCACAGACAGACGCAAACGAGAAACTCAAAACGGACCTCTAGGTAATGCGATGCAGTCGGGTGCGCTTGCCAGTTCTCTGGCACTGTTATATGGCTCTGTCTAGAAACGCCATCTCTCCCGGCTGTGTTTTTTCTAACGTGTCGTCCGCGATATGCTCTCCCACTTTTCTATTAGTGCAAGAAACGTGCCAAACTCTAGTCCCCATTGACATAGTTCACTCCTTTCACTCCTCGCAAGCTGGTAGAAAGCTGTAACAGTAATACTATCGGCAAGCGAACACACTTTTATAGGGAAAATTGACCCCATATTTCAGTCTACATAAAATTTGGCATATCATACGTGCTCAAGCACGACATCCAGCACGCCTTCCTGGCTGCTCACTGCTATAGAGCAAAGTAGACCTCTTCCATGAAGAGTTTTCCATGTTTGAGGATTTTTGCCCAACCCTTGCGCGCAGTAACATGAATAGATAGCCATGCTTGACTAGAGTTGTTTCACCTGTTATGCTGGAAGTAAGAAACGCAATAATTCCCCCTCATCAATAGTCCCCCTACCCGCTTATCAAGCTCCTTTTTTGTGCTCTAAATTACCCATATGTTACACAATTTCATATGAAATACAATGTTATTTGCTGTCAAAACTGCTGTCATTTTTCTACATTGCTTATCACGTCTACATTGTCTCTGTAAGCGGGTTTATGAAATCTGCTTTGAGCACCAAAGTTCGTATTTGGGGGCTCAAATGGCTCAAACGCAGTTTTGATGATGAAGCAAAGGACAACTGTTGTCAGGATCAGGCGGCATGACCTCCCGTAGGATAACCTCTGCTTCGTTGAACACAGCTTTTTGTGGTTCGTTTGTCCAGTTGCGCATGCTCTCCGGCCTCATCATCAAAAGTGCGGATGAGCCGCTAGGAAGAGAACAGTCATAGAGCATAGCAGCAAAGCACCTGATAGGACATACTCTATCAGGTGCTTTGCTGCTAGTTATCTAATATTAACGTCTAGGTAAGGAAAGAGTATTCTCTTTCATGAGGTAGCCTGTATGTTAACAAACCATTTGCAGGAAGTAGAGATTGTTTCCTCCTGTTGCTATGAGATGAATACTATCAGGATGCCAAGCACAGCTGTAAAATGGGGTATCAGCATAGAAGGTTGTAACACACTTTCCCTGATTCAAATCCCACACTTTGAGTGTCTTATCTTCGGAAGCCGAGACGATCCACTTGCCATCGGGGCTGATCACGCACCCCCTCACCCAATTGGTATGGCCATGAAGTGTGTATCGTTCTGCCCTTGTGAGGACATCCCAGACTTTGAGCGTTTGATCAGCGGAAGCCGAGATGATCCACTTGCCATCGGGGCTGATCGCACACGCAGTCACCCAATTGGTATGGCCGCTGAGGGTGTGTCGTTCTGCCCCAGTGAGGGCATCCCAGACTTTGAGGGTCTCATCATCAGAAGCCGAGACAATCCAGGTTCCATCGGGGCTGATCGCACACGCAGTCACCGTATCGGTATGGCCATGGAAGGTGTGTCGTTCTGCTCCAGTGAGGACATCCCAGACTTTGAGCGTGGTATCAAGAGAAGCCGAGACGATCCAGGTTCCATCGGGACTGATCGCACACGTATACACCCAACTGGTATGGCCATGGAAGGTGTGTCGTTCTGCTCCAGTGAGGGCACCCCAGACTTTGAGTGTTTGATCATAGGAAGCCGAGACGATCCACTTGCCATCGGGACTGATCGCGCACCCATTCACCGGACCGGTATGGCCATGGAGGGTGTGTCGTTCTGCTCCAGTGAGGACATCCCAGACTTTGAGTGTTTGATCATAGGAAGCCGAGACGATCCAGGTTCCATCGGGGCTGATCGCGCACCCATTCACCAGACCGGTATGGCCATGGAAGGTGTGTCGTTCTGCTCCAGTGAGGACATCCCAGACTTTGAGCGTGGTATCAGCGGAAGCCGAGACGATCCACTTGCCATCGGGACTGATCGCGCACCCATTCACCGGACCGGTATGGCCATGGAAGGTGTGTCGTTCTGCTCCAGTGAGGGCATCCCAGACTTTGAGCGTTTGATCATCAGAAGCCGAGACGATCCAGGTTCCATCGGGGCTGATCGCGCACCCATTCACCGAACCGGTATGGCCATGGAGGGTATGTCGTAGCTCTCCGGTGTGGGTATGCCAGACTTTGAGGGTCCGATCAGCGGAAGCCGAGACGATCCAGGTTCCATCCGAACTAATAGCGCACCCATTCACTCTGCTGGTATGGCCGCTAAGGGTATGTTGTAGCTCCCCGGTGTGGGTATGCCAGACTTTGAGCGTTTGATCAGCGGAAGCCGAGATGATCCACTTGCCATCGGGGCTGATCGCACACGCAGTCACCCAATTGGTATGGCCGCTGAGGGTGTGTCGTTCTGCTCCAGTGAGGGCATCCCAGACTTTAAGGGTCCGATCATCGGAAGCCGAGACGATCCAGGTTCCATCGGGGCTGATCGCACACGCATTCACCGTATCGGTATGGCCTCTGAGGGTACGGAGAAGTGTACTGCTCTCTATCCGTGGCCATGAATGCCAGGGAAGAAGGCTGGGACCAGTCATAAGCTCTTGTTGCCAGCCTGGATACAGCACCTTTCCGTCCTCCGTCTGATTGCAATAAGTCAACATCATTGCTTGTATATCGGCCGGCGTTTGTCCCTGACTCAGTAGATGAGCGGCTCTGAAAAAGAGCCGATGGAAAAGAGCAAGCGAGGGGTCATCAACACTCTTGTTTATCACCACCTGGAGATCACGTTCCACTGCAGAAACTCCGTACTTCCATGTCTTTGTCGCCAGATACCGGAGATCTTTCGCTGTGGAGAGGATGCTCTCGACTCGCTGTGCAGCAATTAGATGCTCTATCAAATACTGCCACAGGTACGGTTCGTCAAGGGAGATATCACCCCAGCGGGGGAGAGCATAGGAATCTAAAAACCGACCGTGAAGGGCTGTTAACGCAGTTCTCATCTTGACCTGCAGATAATAACGTATAATACATCTTCTATGTAACGACGAGTTTTTCATCTATTTTCATGTTCTATTAGCTACTTCAACGCCTGAATGTTTGGTAACTAACCTGCACCATTCTGCATAGTCTTTGATGTAAAAATGATGTACATCAAAACCATGTAGAAAGACGCTGTGAACTGGTTTATAACACATATGGATGGACCTGTCGAGAAGCATCATTCTCATTAAATGGCTTGAACCAGTCATCAAAAGAAAGTGAAGCCATTCCCATTTGTGCGCCTGCGTCTGTTTCATCGATTCCGTCAAAGGCGTCTTGATAGAGGTATTGAAAGTGCTCATCCTCAAAAATGGTCTGTACAAAATCCTCAAAAGGATCTTCATTGGCTCCTGGTTCAAGAATACCTTCTGCCTTCTGGATAATGACCCAGGCTGCTAGTTCTTCTGCTACTGATGCAAACCGTGTCCCTTCTGGTAGCGTTAGCTTGTAAAGGGCTGTGATGAGGCAAACAGTGAAGCTCTTGCAAAAGAGATAGTTATATTTGGGGAGATACCGTGGAGGGAGATATAAGCCAAAGATGGTTTGTGAAACACTTTCCCCATCTTCCAAATCTTTGAGATTTTCGAATGCCTCATCTATGATTACGCTACATGCTGTTTCGAGCGCCTTTTTCTCACGCTGGGTAAGAACGTCAGAATAAGCCTGTCCTATTGCCACTTTTAATACCTTTCTACACTAAAACATTTGCGATCTGCTATCAAATACTGTCAGAGGCCGTGCTAGTAACCGCTTTAGGCGTGCTGGGCTTCGGTGCCCACCTGTTTGGGTGGATGCTTAAAACCGGGGAGCCAATAGGTCCCTAGCGACCCGTTTTTCGCGTTATCCAAGAGGTTTTTTGAGCGTAAATTAAGCTCGAAGTGTTTACTGAGGACCGCTTGTAATTTTGAATTGATAGCAAATCTGCTGTCAATTTGCTGCCTTAATTGTTTAAGGATAGTGCGAAATTTTCTTTGGCGTCTTGTACTTAGCATAGAGACATTTTCGAGGTTCTAAATAACATCCTTTAACACAATCACTACAATAGGGAGGCCGCTTGTAACAAGGACCTTATTACATTTGCCGCGTCGCGTTTTTGATCTTCGCTCATATTAGGTATAAGGGGAATTGCCCCGACTTTGTTAAGGGGTTCTTGCCATAGTGCGTCGCCAGGGTAAAGAATGTACGCATTGGACACAATTCGCTGTATTGGAGTGGTATGCGTTGGGCCGCTTTTTATGGAGCAGATATTATCCCGATACTCGCGCATCTTATTTTTGTCATCTCTGTTGGGAGTGCGGGAGCCATCAAGGCCACCCCACTTGTACTTCGCATCGAAGATGATCAAGCCTATTGGCTCTCCATCCTTGTAAATCTCTACAGCCATATCAGGCGTGAGTTGATCTTTGTCATCGGTATGCACAGCGATCGTAGCAGGAGCCGCAGAAGAAAGATATTTCTTTGATTTGTAGAGTGGCTCATAGATTATTTGGACTTTCACATTACCGCGGCGCAAGATGATACTCGGATCGTTTTTCCGCACGGTGAACTCAAACTGGTTTCTTTCTATCTCAAAAAAGAGTGCATTTGATGCAATGGCATAGTGCGCTTGCACCAGTTCTTCTACGATCATCTGGGTCACGGTAAATACACACCAAACCTCATAGAGGTCGCACACCTTGCGCATCGCTAGATCAGTCACAGAATTGTGAGATTTTAAACTAACTGACAATTCCTGTTGAAAATGGAGGTACAACTGGAAAAAGCGCCCATATGATGGACTCTTCAGTAAGACTTGCGTTGCCTTACCGGAGATATTGGAGGTTTTCACCGTCTTCAAAAAATGTTTATCGGCCCACAGAATGCACTGCTTCATCATCCGCTTGCAGTCAGCGACCGCTTCTTTGAGTTTCTTTATCTCTGTTTCTAATCTATCGGTATTCCAATGATTTGCTATTGCAACCATAAGGTCTTTTTCTAAACGCAGGCAGTCTTCTTCTGCTCGTTTCTGGACAAAGAAAAGCTTCGACGTGAGCTGGTGCCGTAGGAAATGTTTTAGCAAACGGTTTTCATACACATCATACGTGGGCTTACTTTCTGGGACGATCCACGACGTTGGCAATTGTGCATGGCCAAGGGAAGCAGACACTCCCGCTGGAAGGGAAACCGTTTCGCCTGGCACGGGAATTGTGGCGTGAGAAAAGAGGCGCACTTCATGAAGGAGTTTTTGTTTCCTCTGCGCTCCAAGCCGGCGATGTGGATCACGATGGATGTGATACACGACATCTTCCATTGTATGGATAATTTTTTTCAAAAGCAAATATTCTCTCAGAGGAGAGACTGTGGTCTCCCGGAGTTGGAGGATAGCTTTCTCACTTGACCAGGAATTGAGGCGGATGAGTAAGTCCACCGCTATTCCCTGGAGGTCTGTTAACATACCTTCATAGCGATCCTGGGTCAGTTTCTCTGGAAAGACACGGACTTTTGCAATCAATGGTGAATAACCGGCGACTGTGCAATGTAATTCACAAAGCCCGGCGAAGCCGAGCGGTGGGCGCCATTCCCATATCCCTAGATACGCCGATTCGATATCTTCACCTTCACATGAAAATTTTACTTCAGGCGAAGGGATGTTTGGCGTGACCCTAATAATACTGCCACGCCTACTGCTACTATTACACTCGGTTACTTTCGCATCCAAATTCTCATCTGCGCTGCTGAAAATCAATGGTTCCCCGTTTAATATAAACCACGTATCACTGCCAGAAATTGACGTATCCATCGCGCCTCAACCTCTCCTGCATTTTTTGCAGCCGTTTTGCTGAGCGTACAAAATTGTACTTCTCCATAAGCCCTAAGAGATCATCGAGAGACTCTTTGATAACTTCTGTCCCGCGAATATGAGGAAGGATTCGCTGCTTCACTTGTAGATCGAAGGCGACTTCTGGAGTTAAAATATCTTTGCTATTGGCCAGGTACATTTCGATTTCTCTGGCAACGCGATACCCAAGCCCGATATCTCCTTTCAGCAAAATCTGGGAAATCTCGATAAGTAAGGCACGATAAGATGTATCAGGCTCACTGGATTGATAGCTCTGCCAAATATGTGCCGATACCCTCATCGGTTCTCGCGTTTGACTCTTTGAAGGTATCTTCTCCAAGTTCACCGTAAAAAACTCAATGGTATTCGCGCGGTCCATGACTTTATCGCTTAAAGGTTGAGTTGTTTCATCAACGTTAATCGTGCCGGCGAGAAGGAAATTCGCGGGTATTGTAATGGAAGAAGGCATATCGAGTGTTTTCTTCTTTGAGGTAAGTACCTCCTGTGCTTTTCTGCCCAGAAGTATAATTTCTCGGTCTTGTGGGTGTTCTTCCTCAAGAGCGCTGAGAAATTGAGAGAAATAGTACTCAACATGGGCGAGGTTCATTTCATCCAAGCACAAGAAAAACAGGCTATGTTCATCCCTTTGAGCTTGGATGAGGAACTCCAAAGCGGACTCCGTAACGTATTCGTTGGTGATCGTATTGAGGTATCCTAGAAGATAGCGGTCATCATCCCAGCTTGGGCGGACGGGGAGACGGAGGTAATGGTCATTTTTTCTTGTATATCCAATCGCTTCTGCGTACAGTTGGCTCAACTTCGATTTCCCAGTACCCGATACGCCCGCAAGTATCACAAAAGGCCTGGTTTTAAGGCAGATATGATAGTTGTAAATTGTTTCCTCATCGAAGTAATATCCTTTCGCTTCTATGTACTGCTTAATATGATCCAGTAGCGCCTTTTCTGTCATAGGCGCACTTTTCATCTCAAAAGCCGAATCTTCAGAGGGATCACTAGGCTCACTACTGCTGTTTTCTATTACTCTGCTATCAATAATGTGAGCTCCCAACGGAGTAGAAAGTGCTTGGAGAGCAACGAGTGTAGGAATTTCCCGATTGAGGTCAAAGAGAAGAGATCCTGTTTCTTCTCGATAGGCATCATTAAGGATCTCTATGAGTGTCCTAGGGGCTGGCGTGAGGTAGCTGCCTTGCCTGAGATTTAATTCGCGGTTGTAAAAAAGATTTTTTATGCCAGAATTAATAAGACCTTGCAGCCTTGATTTATATCGCTCGTTGAGGATCATATCTCTTTTCAGAGGTGGATTCAGGGGCACAAAATCGCGTAGTCTCACAAGATAAGAGGGGCCTTCTCCCCATTGTGTATTTGCCACTCCCCCAAATTCTTCCATCTTGGATTGTACAGTCGAAACACCCGTAATCTCTGCATTATCTATGAAATGAAGGACAATATCACCCGGTTCCACTTCGCGCATAAAATGATAAATATCTGCCCCGTCTTTTCCTTTTTGTGGAGACCACAATGCTTTTCCTAAAGCGTATTCGCCATGTATGCGATCATCTCTTCGCCTCACTAATGTCTTCTCAATCCAAAAATTTGGCATAGATTCTCCTCTCTAAACTGTTACCTGCAAATCAGCTAAGTTTATAAATCAAGGTTACCATCTAAGCTTCCATCCCATAAATTTATGTCCCATAGCAGATATGCAAAAAGCGAATATGTCTATCTATCGCAATTTCATTGCATACATCAATTAGCTCAATTCGCATAGCGATCTAGATTAAGGGAGCTTAGATGCCGATTTTAACACAGTACATCTTTTGTAGTAAACCAAAAGAGACTTTATGGTAGCATAAAGGCGTAAGCACCTCAGCACGTTAACCGTATTTTTTGCTAGTCAATCTTTTTCAATTAGCACTAGATGATTAGAGAACAGTAAGAGGATAGATTGGGCTTAACTTGATGTTTCACCCAATCTATCCCCTTCACCTGCAAACATCTCAATCTATTTTGGTCTTAGCTTCCGACTCGGCCATTTCCAGGGCAACTTCAGTAGCTTCGATCTCCTCCGAGAGGAAAGCTATAGAGATGACTCCCAGTATCAGTCCTATAACCTGGTAGACATTTACTTTCTCGTTATACAAAACGTAGGCCACGACTAGAGCACCGATAGCTGAAAGGACAGAGAACAAAACTGCCCCTTTTCCTAATTCGGCTCCTGTACGCAAGCTAATGGGCCATGCAGTATTTGCTGCAATAATGAGGTATACTAAACCTATTCAAATGTGCATTTCCTTCTCTTCTTACTTTCTACCGCACCGTTTTTTAAGCGCCTTTACGCCACTCCAAAATGCCCATATGTTACACAACACCACACAAAATATGATGTTATTTGCCGTCAAAACTGCCGTCATTTTTCTACATTGCTTACCACGTCTATATTGTCTCCCCAAGCGGGTTTATTAAATCTACCTTGTGCTTTGTTGGTGTGAGATCTGGCTCAAACGCAGTTTTGAAACGTCATGCGTTGCAAACGCACCACTCCGCATGAGATCTACACGACCTCAGAAGAAACGTCATGCGTTGCAAACGCACCACTCCGCATGAGATCTACACGACCTCAGAAGATACCGCTGGCGAACCTTGGAGAAAGCGATGAGGTAGCCAGGGAACGGCCGTAACGTGAAGAGGGCTGGGTCTGTGAACACCCTTGAGCAAAATAGAAGATTGACAAAAGGAGAAATTGCTAACATATTCCGCATTTCACCGAAGATTGAGGAGCTTTCAGCATGCTTGGGATCCAGACGCGCTCTTTACAATGCCGCTCTGATGCGGTCGAGAGGGGTTCGCCAGCAGTATCAGTTTTGATGATGATGGAGAGAGCTTATTATATTGATGTCTTTCTTGTTGTATTTATAATTCTGGCTCTCTTATGGATTATTAAGATCCCTATCCCTAAGAAAGTCTCAGAGCCGCTTTTCAAGTCATTTATTGGCTTTCTCTGAGCTATTCATTCCTTTCATAATTTCCACAATAATGAGAGTATAGATCTGGCGCTAACCTGGATAGGTCATGTTACTCCAAAGAGCACAACTGCATAGCGTCATGACTACTGCTAAGCACGATAGTATCAACCCTGCAATCGCCAACCCTCTCCGAGAAACAGACCCCAACCCACAACACGACAAGATGATTCCTACAGCAGCAGGAATAAGTCCATAAAAAGGGATCAGTCCCAGAATGAGATTGCAGAGACCCAAAACAAAGCCAGCAAGAGCGAAACCAGAGGTCCGGTTTTGTCGTACAGCTTCCGGTAGCCCTTGTCCAATCGTCAGAAATTGCCCACAGGCAAAACAATGGGTGCGAGTTTGCTCGTTGGTTGCTCCACATGTAGGGCAAATGAGTGTGTGTACCATACCAATTATCTCTTTCTAAAGAAAGATAGAAATAATTATATTCTTTTGGCAGATTATAGGGCTCTATGGGCACAGGAAGCAAGGCGCGATAATCTTTATATCAATGACTCGGCCACATTCACCAAAAGTGCGTTTGACTCCTTGTCTTTTACAAGTCCTCGCCGTAATTTTCCTCATCCTCTTCATAACTACTAAAACTAGTGTGTGCTTTCTCATAGGTTGTTACGAGAGAAGGCTTGAGTTTAAAAGCTTTATCATAGTCCCCAATTGCTTGTTGCAGCTCTCCAATAGCATCATAAATCTGAGCACGGGAAAAATAAGCATTGGCGAAAGAAGGATCGAGCTCTATAGCCCGGCTATAATCTTCTATGGCTTGCTCTATATTCCCGAGCTTAGCATGAGATCCTCCCCGGTTGAAGTAAGTAATTGGATGAGAAGGGTTAAGTTTAATGGATTGGCTATAATCTACTATGGCTTGATATACAATGCCCAGCTTATGATAGACATTGCCACGGTTATTGTAGATATCTGCTTTTAATGGTTCGAGCTTTATCGCCTGGTTATAGCTTATCAAAGCTTGCTCAAAATCTCCGATTTCTTGATAAGCAACAGCAAGATTATAGATGGCTCGAAAATAAGAGGGATTGAGTTCTATTGATTGACGATAATTTACAATAGCCAGTTGCCAATCACCAAGCTTTTCGTAAGCAACACCACGGTTATTGTAGATCTCTGCTTTTAATGGTTTGAGGTTGATAGCTTGGTTATAGCTTATCAAAGCTTGCTGATAATCTCCGATTTCTTGATAAGCATCAGCAAGTTTATAGATGGCCCAAAAATAAGAGGGATTAAGTTCTATTGATCGACCATAATTTACAATGGCTAGCTGCAAATCACCAAGCTTTTCGTAAGCAAGACCACAATTATAATATGCTATTGAATCAGAAGGATCAAGCTCTATGGCTTTTTTGAAGTTTGAGAGCGCTTTCTGAATATCTCCAGCTTCGGCATAATCAATACCAATGTTAACATAATTTATTGAAAAAGAATCTTCAACAAAAGAGTCACTCCCTTCTGTTTCCGCTGGTTTGCTAGAAGTTTTTTCAAGAGAAGGATCAAGTTTAATAGCTTGATTATAGTTCAAGAGACCTTGTTGGGAATCTCCAAGCTTGGTATAAATTTTTCCACGCAGATGATAAGCCATAGCAAGAGAAGGATCGAGCTCTATGGCTTTGTTGCAGTTCGTAAGGGCCTGTTTGAGTTCATTCAGCTCAAAATAAGCAATACCACGATTACAATAATATATTGCATCGGAAGGATCAAGCTCTATGGCTTTGTTATAGTTCCGAACCGCTTGTCGAGGATATCCAATCAATGCATAAGCATTACCTTGATAGTAGTAGAAGTCCGCGCAAGAAGGATCGAGTTTAATAGCCTGACTATAATTCGAAAAGGCCTGCAAGAAATCCTTTCGCTTAGCATAAATTTTTCCACGCAGATGATAAGCCATAGCAAGAGAAGGATCGAGCTCTATGGCTTTATCATAATTCACAAGCGCTTGCTGAAAATCTCCAAGCAGATCGTAACTAAGGGCACGATTAAAGTAAGCGAAAATATGGGCAGGATCGAGCTCTATGGCTTTATCATAGTATAGAATGGCCTGTTCGAAGTTACTAAGCTTAATACAAACATTGCCACGCATGTAGTAAGCATTAACAAGAGAAGGATCAAGTTCTATGGCTTTATCAGAGTATAGTTGGATCGTCCTGGTGCGCCTGGTCGTTCCCCTCATCTTCTTCCTCTCCTTTGGCTATGAGGACGGCCTCTTCATGACAGGATTTCGGGATTTCTCCTGGGAACGCTTCATCCTGATCATGTATGTGATTGGCTATGCGCTGGAGGGCTTGCGTGTGGCGATGGTGTACTCCATGAATTTCAGCAAGTCTGAAGAGCGCAAGAAGGCCTACAAGGCGCAGCTGATCATTTGGGCTGTGATGAGTCTGGGCTGTGGCGTTGCCCAGCTGGCGTCAGCCATCGTCATTCAGGCCCTTGGTGGCGATCAGTCAGTAGCAGGCGATAGCGCGATTGCCCAGGGCGCGAAGGCAATCATGGCAACCATTCCCTGGTTGGTTTATGCAGCTATCGCCATTCGCGTGGTCCTCTGTGCGGTCGCTGACTGGGCCTGTAGTGGGCACCTGCACAAGAAGAAAGAGACCATCGAGCAGAAAGTCGCGAAGATCACGACCAGGGCCACCAACCTCTCAACCGTCATCCAATCACAGATCAATGCCCAGTCGATGATTGATAACGCAAGGCAATTTCAAGCGATGGTTCAGAACCAGCGCGAGGAGTTGCAGGAACTACGCGCCCAACAAAAGACGGTGTTCGATGTGGTCTTTCAGGCTGGCATGCGTCAAATCAATCGCGTCGCCGAGGAGATGCCTGAGGATGATGCATAGGAAGTGAAGGTGAGCGCGCATGCCGAAACGACGCTACTGCCAGTACACCCTTGAGGATACGCAACGGGCCATCCAGCACCAGCAGCGGCAACTAGGCGTGCGCATTCTTCCTGGCTCCGCCTCGAGCAACGGGCGGCGTATCCGCATCTACTCCGAGAAGCACCGGCGCGAACTGTGGGTCGTCATCCTGGCCCGCTCGTCTGATTGGTATACGTTTTGCTTGAACACCTATAACAGCGGCATGGAAGCGGCCGTAGTGGGAACTCACGACAGCTGCATCTCCGTTCCCGTCCTGGCCATGGATAGTCTGGAATGGTACGAGCCCTACAAGATACGCTTCGAGCAATCGCTTCCTCCCGCCAAAGATTTTCACCTTCCCGATAAACCTGATAAATTTGACCGGCTCCGGCGCGGCCACTATGGGCATTGCGTCTTTGTTGGAGCCCTCATTGTTGGCCGCAAGGAGGCCGTAGAGCGTTTAATGAAACTTCCCGAGCGCACGCGCTTTGACCTGGAAGCAGAAGTGAAACGCCTACGGCACCGGCGACCAGGTCGTCCCTTGAAGCTATGGGATAGCGAAGAAAAAGGAGAAGCTTAACATGAGTAGCGAACTCTTAACCGTTTCTGAAGTCGCTCGTATCCTGCGCGTCGATGATACCACCGTGCGCCGTTGGGTCAAGCAGGGCGCGCTAGAGGCGGTGGTCTTGCCGCATGTGAACGCCCGTCAGGCGTACAGAATCAAGCGCGAAGCGCTTAATAAGGTTCTTTCCAGTAGCGCGGCCTCTTAGCACAGCTCTTACAAAAAGACAAAAAAAGCGCGGTTCTCTGAGACCTGTTTAGCGACATGACAGAGATAGACCGCGCGTGTGAACCTTGAAGCCCACATGTTCAGAATAGTATAACATGTGGGCTTTCCTTTGGGAAGGAGACCCACCATGCCTACCCAGGGTTTCTCAAAAGTCTGGTGAGGGGTGAAAAAGAAGAGTCAATCCAGTAGAATGCATGACATCAAAAAACACAGCATTCAAGGAGTGACTCAGCATGGACTATACAACATTGCTGGAAGAAAACAAGGGGGAGCCCGTCTGCTCGTCGAGACAGATGCAATCCCTGTATCAGGTTTGTCACCATCTGAGAGACGGAAGAAAAGCACGAGGAAGGCAATATGACCTCGCGGGGGTGCTGCTGGTGGTCGTCCTGGCAAAATTGGCGGGGATGAGCAGCCTGCTAGCAGCAAGTGAATGGGCAAAGGATCAGGAAAAGGTCATCCGCGCGAATGTGAACCTTTCCTGGAAACGGATGCCTTGTGCCAATACCTACAGCTACGTCCTGGCACGCTTAGACAGTCAACAGGTCAATGCTCATCTGGCCGCGTGGTTTGTGCGCCAGATGAGCCACCAGCGAGAAGGAGAGCCAGACGACCAGCACGTCCATCTGGCCATTGATGGCAAAGCGCTCAAAAGCACTGGGGAGCAGGCATATGGAGGAGAGCATCCCCAACAACATCTTCTGCATATTTATGAAGCAGAAACGGGTGTGGTCCTCCAGCAGATCCCCATTGGCTCTAAGACGAATGAGGTTGGCGCGCTCAAACCGTTTCTGACCGAGGTGACATGTAAAGGGCGAGTGATCACCGTTGATGCGGCGCAAAGCTATCACGAGATGACTCGGCTGGTGCGCACGAGCTGGAGGGGAGGTGATTCTCATCATCAAGGACAATACACCTGTTGCTCGCGCGGACCTCGAACTGTTTTTTGAAGACCCGCAAGCAGATCAGAGCACCTGGCAATCGTATACTCAGCTTGACAAGGGCCATGGTCGTCTGGAACGTCGCTCGATTATGAGCAGTCCCGATCTCAATGGCTTGTTCTTCAAGGATTGGGGCGAGATTGGACAGGTCTTTCGCTTACAGCGCGAACGAACGATCAAAGGGAAGCACAGTTGCGAGGTTCGCTACGGGTTAACAACGCTTTCTCTGAGGCATTGTCCTCCAGAACGTCTTCTGCACTACCTTCGAGCACACTGGAAGGTGGAGAATCATCTCCACTGGCATCGAGATGCCACCCTTGGGGAGGACCGTTGCCGAGTCCGCTTCATTCCGGTGATGGAAATGCTGGCCGTGCTCAATAACGTGGTTCTTTCTCTCATGCACCTGCACCGGGTTTCCACCGTCGCTCGCCAGCTTCGTCGTTTTGCCTCTCATCCAGAGGAGGCTCTTGCTTGGTTGCTTCAGGACTTTTGAGAAACCCTGGCGCTCCACTGGAACCAGGTTGACATTGAAAGAAAATTGTTGCGTATCGAATCGACCGTGAGCTATGACGAGACAGAGCGTATACTTTTCGAGTCAGACCCAAAGTCACGCACGAGCAATCGCACGCTCCCGCTTCCTAACCTTGCTATAGAGGCCCTGAGTACACATCACATCAATCAGATTGAACAGCGTCTGGAATCAGCAAAGTGGGTAGAGAGTGACCTTATCTTCGCCAACCCACGCACGCGTTCAGGACACATGTGGGATAGCACAGTCAGAGCACACTTCTATAGATTTCTCACACAGGAATGCGACTTGCCCGCGAAGCGCGCCAATGGCATCGTGCCACACGACCTTCGCCACAATGTCGCCACGGCCTTGTTGGCCGCAGGCGTCCCGATGAAAACCGTCTCGGAAATGCTGGGAC
Source organism: Ktedonobacter racemifer DSM 44963 (assembly GCF_000178855.1). Taxonomy (GTDB): domain Bacteria; phylum Chloroflexota; class Ktedonobacteria; order Ktedonobacterales; family Ktedonobacteraceae; genus Ktedonobacter; species Ktedonobacter racemifer. Next base: position 269,241 of record NZ_ADVG01000002.1, read on the forward strand.
ACTCCGACATCCGCGTCACAGTGAATATCTACGGTCATGTGACCGAGCGCATGGCAGAAGTGGCAAGCAATGAGATTGACAGGATCTATGGGCAAGGATAGAGGAGAAAACCAACAACGGGCCAGTGATATTCCTGGCCCTCTCTTTTTGACCAAATTCGACCCAAAAATGATGACTTTTTCGCCATACTGCTGTCAACACTGCTGTGAATTTGTTCATGCAACTGCATGAAGTGGCCTGTATAGCCAAGTGGGCATACATATTTGTGTTATGCTGGAAGTAAGAAGCAAAAGAACGCGGGTGTTCCGAGCGTTGTCCTCGCAATTTCACGCTCAGTAGGGAAGGCGTAGCCAGGGATGTCTGTTCTCTTGTTTCACCTCTCTTCTATGTGCCTGGTTGGTGAAGCGCTCTTGCACCTCCCCCAGGAACATGAATATTTCTTCACATACTTGCTGACATTGGGATGGAGTTGTGGTATGATAGGAGAGGCATGGATTAGACCTGCTGTGGGGATGCGGATGCAGCGGCGGAGGCTCCCCCCTCGGCTTACTTTTTTGTTAAGCCTCGCTTGAACCTGGTTAGGCAAGCGAATATACCCTCCAGAGAGAAGGAAGGAGGCGATTTCGTGGAAAACGCATTTCCTCGGTGTCGCAAATGTAGTGAAGGTGATCTGGTTCCGCTTTCGGATTTCGGTAGCCAGGGAGCTTCCATCGAGTACAAGGCATGGGTCTGCACCAACCCCTCCTGCTTGTACAATATAAAAATCCGTAACGGCGACATCATCATTAACGAACCTATCAGTGACGGCTCACTCCACTCATATCGTAGCGGTCGCCAATAGGGCTGAGATGTTGTTTCGCTTTGCACGTCTTTGGGTGGTTTCAACCACTCACTGACGTGTATTGCATTTTAGCAGGATTTCTCCTGCTAAAATGTTGTTCTGCACGATGAGCATTTCCGGTCCTCTTGTCCTGTTCCGCGTCACAATGTTATACTCTGTGGGGACTGAAGTTCCCGCCGTAAGGCATTATGGCGTGGAGGTCGACTCCTAGAAGCTCTCGGGCACAACCGAGGGAGATATCGCTCTCTTTCGCTTCCCTGCTAAAGAGAGGGTCACTCACTTTTATCCAGGTGAGTCATAGTGATCTATTTTTTCTTCGCCTGGTAAAGGGACTGCTTTTATACATAACGCACTTATACGTTCAGCATAGAGAAGAGATACATAAGGAGTCAACACAACGTGTTCAATCGCTTCTTTGGGCAGAAACCACAAGAAGAATCCGACGACAAGAATCAGGGTCCTGCTCAGGAACGAGCAGGAGATGCTCCTTCCCGTCCAGAACAACAATCACCACAACGCTTCGGCTTTCTTAACCGCACACGTCAACTCTTTAGTCGCATGAGTGAGGTCGTAGAGGAGACCGATCTGATCACGGATGAGATGTGGGACGATCTCGAAGAGTCGCTACTGGCCGCAGATGTCGGTCCCAGCACCACCATCTGGCTGATTGAACGCCTGCGCCAGCGTGCCGAAAATGAGCATATGCGCACCGGCGCCCAGGTGCAACGCGCCTTACGAGAAGAACTGGTCATGCTGCTTGGTGATCCCTCCCCACTACGCCTCTCGCAACGCTCTCCCCTGACAGTCATTCTTGTCATCGGGGTCAATGGCTCTGGGAAGACGACCTCCATTGCGAAAATGGCCCACCGTCTCTCGCGCGAAGGGCGCCAGGTCATACTGGCCGCGGCCGACACCTTCCGCGCCGCCGCGATTGATCAGCTCAAAGAATGGGGGCAGCGCATCTCCGTTCCCGTTATCAGTCAACAGCCAAACGCTGACCCGGGCGCGGTCGTCTATGACGCCATCCAGGCCGCTCAATCGCGTGGCAGCGATGTCTTGATCGTTGATACCGCTGGTCGCTTGCATACTAAGTATAATCTTATGGAGGAGCTAAAAAAGATCAACAAGGTCATCCAGAAGTTTATCCCCGATGGCCCACATGAGCTGCTCATTGTTATTGATGCGACGACCGGACAGAACGCGCTCTTGCAGGCGCGTAAGTTCGCGGAAGACATTGGCCTGACAGGCGTCATTATTAGCAAATTGGATAGCACCGCCAAGGGTGGGTTCGCGTTTGCCGTCGCTGACGACCTGGGTGTGCCCATTAAATTCATTGCGACAGGTGAGAAGGTCGAAAACTTGATTCCCTTTGATCCACAGAGCTTCGTTGCGGCTCTCTTCACACAAGAATAACCAGGAGGACCTAGTATGGTGAAAGAAGCGGCTGCTCCATCGAACAGTTCCACCTTCTCGGCAGCACGCGCGCAGTCTTCGCTCACTGCGATGGGCAATATTGTTGTCAAATGCCCAAAATGCAAAGAGATTTTATATGGACGCGACTGGGAGAAGAATCAAAAAGTCTGCTCACGCTGTAACCATCATTTTCGCTTGACGGCACGCGAACGCATTACGCTGCTCGTCGATTCCAATAGCTTTGAAGAGACGGATGCCACCATGATTCCAGGCGATCCGCTCAAATTCACCGCCCGTCCCGCCAATATGGCCAATCAGCCTGACTACGCCAATAAGCTCATCGAGGAACGGCAGAAAGCCGGCCAGAATGAGGCGGTCGTCAGCGGTATTGCCACCGTTGATGGCCAGTCCCTGGCCCTGGCCGTGATGGACTTCCACTTCATGGGTGGCAGCATGGGATCCGTCGTTGGAGAGAAGATTACGCGCACGATTGAGCTGGCTATTGAGCGCCAACTACCAGTGCTGGTCGTCTCCACCTCGGGCGGCGCTCGCATGCAGGAAGGCATCTTCTCCCTCATGCAAATGGCCAAAACCTCGGCCGCACTCGCCAAGCTTGGTGAGGCTGGACTCCCTTATTTTAGCCTGCTTACCGATCCCACCACAGGCGGCGTCTCAGCCAGCTTTGCCTTCCTGGGCGATGTGATCCTGGCCGAACCCGGTGCGCTTGTCTGTTTCACCGGCCCTCGTGTAATTGAAGGCTTTATGCACATTAAGCTGCCCGAAGGAACCATCAATTCCAACTTTGCCCTGGAACACGGCATGATCGACACGGTTGTTCACCGCCACGAACTACGCCAGACGCTCTCGCGCCTACTCACCATGTATGCGCCCTCGACCAAATAGAAAAAGGGAGTCTGCTTGCTTCCATCTTGTGTTCTGGTGTCTCATTTAGATAGAGGATTAGCCAAGTAGAGGAAGATACATACGATGCCTTATGATCTAGACTTTGAAAAGCCGCTCGCGGAGTTGGAAAAGAAAATCAACGGACTTCAGCGCAAGGGCGAGCGCTTAAAACCAGATGAAACCAAACAGCTACAAAGCCTGGAAAATGATCTGCGTAAGCGTACCGAGGAGATCTACAGCAACCTGACCGCCTGGCAAACTGTGCAGGTCGCGCGCCATAAAAACCGTCCCTACACCCTCGACTACATCAAGCATATTTGTGATGACTTCTTTGAACTGCACGGCGACCGCTCTTTTGCCGATGATCATGCCATTGTCGCCGGCACCGCCCGCCTGGGAGAGCAGACCGTCATGCTCATTGGGCATCAAAAGGGACGCGATATGAAAGAGCAACAATATCGCAACCTGGGCATGCCCCATCCTGAAGGCTATCGCAAAGCCTACCGCATGATGCAGCAAGCCGAGAAGTTCGGCTTCCCCATCATCAACCTCATCGATACCTCTGGCGCCTCCCCCGCCCTGGTGGACGAAGAGCGTGGACAATCCGAAGCTATCGCCTCCTGCCTCTACCTCATGCCCCGCCTGCGTGTACCCATCCTTGCCATCGTCATTGGTGAGGGCAACAGCGGTGGCGCGCTCGCCATCAGCATCGCTGACCGCATCCTCATGTTTGAGCACAGCTACTACACCGTCGCGGCCCCTGAGGCAGCGGCCAATATCATCTGGCGTGATGCGGGCCAGGCGCCCCTGGCAGCCGAGGGGCAGCGCATTCGCGCCAAGGACCTGCTCTCCTTCAAGATCGTCGACGAGATCATCCCCGAGCCACTGGGAGGAGCGCACCGCAACCATCACCTGGCAGCCGAAGCCTTAAAGGTCTCCCTCCTGCGCAACCTTGAAGAGCTCAAGCAGCTCCCCACCGATGAACTGCTGGCCAAACGCTACGAGAAGTTCAGAGTCATCGGTCAATTCGACCACGAGGTGCTCGAGACAAGCTCAGAAATTGGGGTCTGATCCCCTTGACTTCTGTTCGTGAATGCGCTATTATAGGCATCGCAAGTGATGAATATGCCTTGCATCACGAACACCTGCCGGTGTGGCGGAACGGTATACGCGTCTGTCTCAAAAACAGATCCCGCAAGGGTTGAGGGTTCGAATCTCTCCACCGGCACCTCCCTCTTATGAGGACGACGCTCTCAGGCCCATTCTAGACGTTCCTGAGGGCGTTTCCCTTTTTGGCGAAACGCATCGTTGACAGCAAAAGTGACAGCAAAACGCCTTCTAGCTCCCCAGGGCATCGTCGAGCAGCCTCATCGCATCCTTCTGCATCGTCGGCAACACGTGAGAATACACGTCCAGCGTCATATTGATCCGGCTGTGCCCCAGGATCTCCTGGACGATCTTGGGATGTACTCCCATGCTCAGCATGAGCGTCGCAGCGCTGTGCCGCAGGTCGTGAAAGCGGATATTCGGCAGCCCCGCTTTCTTGAGCAGCTTCTTGAACGGCTCCTGGATATCCCTGTCGGGGTTCACATGCGTTCCCACCGACGTGCAGAACACATAATCGTGCTCCTCCCACCGCGGGCCGGCCTTCAACTTCGCCTCCAGCTGGCGCACACGATGCTGTTTGAGACCCTCCAGCACAAAAGAGGGTAACACGATATTCCTCCGGCTCTTCTCGCTCTTGGGTTCGTCCTCGATATACCCCTTACCCGAGATCCTGCTCGGGATGCGTGTCAGCACCCGGCGGACCTGAAGCCTCCTGGTAGCCAGGTCGATGTCGCGCCACTTCAGGCCCATGATCTCGCCCCGGCGCATTCCGGTCCCGATGGCAAGCAGAAAGAGCGCCTCCTGGGGGTGGTCTCGAACGGCAGAGAGAAACTGCTGGGCCTGCTCCATATTCAACGTCTCCAGTTCTATGTGTTTTCGCCGCGGCGGTGAGACCAGATCACAGACGTTATACGCCATGAGCCTCCAGCGCATAGCATGATCCAGGGCTTTATGCAGCACATTGTGAAAGCTGATCACAGTGGTGGCCGAGAGCCCCTCCCGCAGTTTGCTGTTGTAAAACGTCTGGAGATGCTGCGGGGCCAGCTTTTGCAGCATGTGGTGTCCCAACGCCGGTACGAGGTGAAGGCGGACAATTTCCTCATACCGCTCATAGGTACGAATGCGAATGTTCTGCCGATGCACCTCCTCCAGCCAGTACTCGAGGTAGTGCTTGATAGTCTGCTGCGGGGCCGTGATAAGCCTCCCTTCCTGCTGCTCGTGGAGCGCCTTCTTGAGCTTTTCCTGTACCTCCTTGCGCGTCTTTCCGTACAACGTTTTCCGTTTACCATTGTCCAGGGAAATGACGGCGGCCCATCTGCCATCATTCCTGTGATAGATAGATCCTTCACCGTGGCCTCGTCTTGCCATAGGGTAAAGCTCCTTTTCAATCTATTCTCAGTGCAAAGCTGCACCGGCCTCTAGAGTACCATGATGAGCATCAGTTGTGAACATACGTCCTACAAAAATCCTATGCGATGCAATTCAGATCTGCATATAATGGCTGGAAGAGGGGCACGTTTCTCATACGCATTTCACTCATGTACCACCGACATCCTTTGCCTGCCTCTCCTTTAGCCAGAGCACTAAATCCTCCTGTGAGACCCGTATAGCACGCCCAAACCGTTGGACAGGTAAGTTTTCCTTTTCAATCAATTCGTAGACCTTTGTTCGGCCCAGGTTCAGAGCCTTCGCGACTTGAGGAATCGTCAGAAGCAACTGAAGAGATGGCATGACGTCATACTGTTCCATAACTGCTCCTTTTCATAATCATCAATCTTGGCTACAAGAAATCCTCAATGAGATCACTCACCCCACACTAGCTTTTATGCTTGAGCTTGGGCCATTTTGTAGAGGCTCTAAAGATCGAGATAAACACATGATTTCCAGTGCTTTCTGCATATACGGCATACATATGCTGCCCAGCAAAGCGCTACTTCCGCTCTTAGAGGGAGACGACTTCGCTCACCTGTTCAGGCACAACAACAGCTGAGTGAGCGTACCATTCCAGCCATGCAAGAATCTGCTGCTGGTTGGCCAAATGCCAGACCCGTTCTGGCTTGGCATGCTCAATAATTTCAATGACACGTCGACGACTTCGAGGAGCCAGACGCACGCCAATAGAATAGCGATCAGTATCAATACGCTTGCCCAGAGCACTCATCCATTGCACCAAGGGGCGTGGTAAATTGGTAAGGAGCGTCTGCTCTTCTTCTGCAGGAAGCCTCTGAGACTCAGCCCAGGCCAGATAGGTCTGGATCTCATACATCACCTCTGCATCATTGGGGTCATATGGGGCGGAAAGAACTTCATTCACCGCCACCTGACGCAGCTCCGAACACGAAGAATTCGCTGCGATTGTGACATCCTCTCCACCCTGACTGATTGGCCCTCGTAATCAGGCTAGTTTCCCCACGTCATTCCTCCCTCTTTCCTCTCTCTGTTCATGCCTCTCTGTGCGCATGCGGTTGTCTTCCACTAGAAAAGCCCACCACCAGGCACGTCGTGGTGCTTCTGGTCGAGCTTCACGCCCACAGCCAGGACATGCGCGAGAGAAGAAAGAGGGACACACCTGCATGCAGGGACAATGCATTCTCCCTGCATGTGTCTTTTGTATGAAGCCCCCTGTCAGCGCTGATGTCATTCGATCAGAACTGGCAGAGGGCGTTGTGTGTGTCTGTTGTTGAACAGAAGGAGCAATACATCAATATCAGAACGAAAGGCAAAACGACAGCGTCGTGCCGAGAGAAAAGCAGCAGCACGCCAGCCGCAAAGCTCATCTCACGCTCACATAGACACATCTCCTCTCCAGCCATCGTCGGTTGCCTCAAGCCATCTCGCCATCGCCTTGAGTGCTGCTGTCCCACTTCGCGTGCTCGGGCTCTATGAACGGCAGGGGCCAGATGAGAAGGATCTGGAAGTCGCCCGCAAAGTAGGAACCCTCCTTGCCTCAAAAGGAGATGTCTTCCTCTTTGGAAGCCAGATGAAAGGATAAACAGCTGATGTCTTCAATCAGACAGCGCAGGCTCTTGCGGTGTCTCATTTGCGCCAGGTGGGGTCACCTGTTTTGGGCATCACTTTGATGCTCAAGAGATCCTCTCAGGATTCTTTGGGGCAGAAACGGCGGAGCACTATTGTCAGCAGGTGACAGGAACGCCTCTTGCTACACAACAAGAGCACAAGACTGCTCACAACGAAGATGAGTATTAGGCCGACACCACAAGAATTGGTTTGAAAAGCGACAGATGGCGCCCCAGTAAGGCGTCACCTGTTTTTATAAAGAAAGAAAAAGCGATGAAACGCAAGAAACCGCACCACACACACGATCTTCTGAGTATCCCCTGGACCCCGTTTATCCAGTGTGAGCAAGATCCACGAGACCCTGAAAGTGAGATCTATCTCAACAGCCGCTATCAGGTCCACCTCAGACGCCTCAAGGCAAACGACGGCGGCCCCGATCTGATCCACCTCTCGTTTCGGCGCTTAGACAGGGAAATCTTTGTGCCGTATAGGGACAAAATGCGTATAAAAGACGAGTTAGTGGGGCCTGAATGCGAAGGCGTTGAACTTTTTCCCGCTCGCTCAAGGGAAGTAGACACAGCCAATCACTACGTGCGCCGCATCGTCGGCAGTGTTCGAGCATAGCTTGGCGAAAACAAGCTATCAGGAGAAGTGGAATCTCCTGTGTGCGCCTCACCTACCCCGAAGTTCGAAAGGATAGGGCAACCATAGCATGTGAGGAAAAGGCCGCGTAAGAAGGAGCTATCACCGACCAAGTGGTCAGCACAAGGCATATATGGCGAAAACTAAACTGTCTGAATCCCAGTCCACCGATATTAATTTTGGCTGTGGCAGCGGAAGATAGCTACAAACGCTGTCTCAGAGTCTGAAGCGGTATTGGTAGTGTGCCACTTCATCCACTGGCTCTGACGGACCCTCCATACAGAGGGAAGGGACGAACGGGACGCCTACGTATGCCAGAACTCGACCTGCTGAAAACGCGGGATTACCTACACAGGTAGCACCCTACCTGCATGGTAACGGACCCTCCATATTACTCAAAGTGAGTTCGTAACGGAACTTGCAGGCTCTCTCAGCAGAGCACCGAGAGCAGTATAAGTGAGCAGTAATGTTCGCGAAAGCCCGCTCTTTGGGAGGAAGGGAGGGAGTGAAGAATCGTCACAAGTCAACCGAAAAGGAGGTTGTGCTGATGCTAACCGCTACAGTGATTAGGAGACTTGAGACCATCGGAGACATTTCTAGACAAGGGAAACAACTCAACGGTCTGTTCCGGCTCATGGAAAACCCTCTTCTCTGGGTAGAAGCGTACTCCCGCATCTATGCCAATACAGGCGCAGTGACAAAGGGAATCAACGACAATACCCTGGATGGGTTCTCCTATGAACGCGTAGAAGCCTTGATCAACCAACTACGCAATGGAACCTACCATCCAAAACCTGTCAGGCGTATCTACATTCCCAAAAAGAACGGCAAAAAGAGGCCTCTTGGTGTCCCGATAGGTCTTTCATACTGCCTCTCTTTCCCGGCGCGTTTCGGAATACCGATGGTCGCCAACGGGGTGGACTAGAAGCCCCAGCCCACCCTCTTCGTACTACTCTACCACGTTCTGCTGTGACTTTCCAGCCTGACTGGATTTCCAATGTTGTTGCGTCGGCTTACGAAGCTCCGCGATGCGTTCTGGGGTGAGCGTAATCCAGCGTGGTCCATGAGGAGCCGTTTGCACATACTCCAAGCGCCCCGTTTCACACCACTTCGCAATGGTTGAGATATTGACATGAAGCAAGGTGGCCACTGTTCGTGCTGAATAGCGCCCATCACCACGCTGCCCGGTGGGGCACGCTGCCGGGCCCTGAGGGCAGCCTGCCTCAATCTGGTAATCATACCGCAGGGATTGCACTTTCTTCGCCGTAAACATTCCTCCTCCGCCAGCGCTGTATCCAGCTTCATTCAGCAAACTAGCCATGGATGCGTCCGAATAGGTGGGAGCCCATTTCTGGATAGATGCAATGACCTCCGGTTGGGTTTGGCGAAGCTCCCACGATTTTTTGAGGCGCGGGATGGACAGACTGGTGCGGGCCTCTGTCTGCCAGCGAATGTCGATCACCACCAGGTCGCCACGCTTGGCCAGGGTCACGTCTTTGATCAGCCAGCGCACGAGTTGTTTCCGTTGGGCGTTCGTCGTCGTGGGAGCGCCCCAGAGCGTCGGCAGGTCCTGGGCCAGCGCGCGGATCTGTTCCCGTTGCTCCGCCGACAGCCTCAGTGCATCAGGCACCGGTTGGGTTTGATATTCCCGTTCCAGCCGATCCACTTCCACGAGTTTCTCGTTCCAGTCCCGTTCCAGGCTACGCGCCACGAGTCGATTCTCTGGGTCCACTGCATGGTAGCGTCGGCGCGCCAGGTCAGCATCGTACTGCGCCCGCTCAATTTGCCGCTTTGCCTGCTGATCGAGTTGTTTGGCACGCCCCTCCAGATGGGCGAGAGCCGAGAGCGCGACTTCCAACTGCGCTGGCTCCATGGCTTCCAACAGCGCCTTACCAACGACCTGGTCAATGCGATCCCCTCGCATGGTCTGGCAGACCTTGACCGCCAACTGGATATGTGCCTGGCTGCATTCGTAGATCAACACCGATCCCTCGCGCTGATAGCGTACGCTCATCCGACGGCCACACGAGCCACAGAGCACGATCCCTTGCAAGAGCGAAGGACCGTCACGTACCGCTCCTCGGTGGGCAGCAGCTGGGGTATTCTGGTTATCAGCCAATTGCTGCTGATTGCACCGGAACTGGTCCCAGGTGATGTAGCCTGGATGCCTGTCCAGCAGCACGATGGGCCACTCCTCCTGCTTGACTCTGCGTGTACGTCCCTTGATCCGTGGTTCTTCGCCGGGCAGGGCGTGCCGACGGGTGTGCGTTCGCCCGTAGACGTAAGCTCCGGCATACAGCGGGCTATGCAATACATCTAACACTCGGCCATGACAGAGTGGTACCCACTCCAACTCACCAGAACGGGCACCGCCCCAGTGCCGGGTAGGGAAGCGCAACTGATGCTTGGCGAAGTGGCTTACCACGGCCAGCGCCGATTGATGCTGCTCAAAGAGGGTGAACACCAAACGGATGGCTCCCTGAACCGCCTCATCGGGATCAAGGACCACATGTCCCACCGGGTCATAGATGAGTCCGCTCGGCAGGCGGAAGCGCAGCTTCCCTTGTTCGGCTTTGGTCAGCTTGCCACCCTGCAAGCGCTGATGCAGCCAATGCAGTTCCGCTTCGCTCATGGTCCCCTTGAAGCCCAACAGAAGACGGTCATTGTACAAGCCAGGGTCGTAGACGCCCTCCTCGTCAATGACCAGGGTATCAGTGAGAGCACAGATCTCCAGCAGGCGATACCAATCACTGCATGAGCGGGCCAAGCGCGAGACTTCCAAACTCAGGACCGCTCCTACATGGCCCAGCCCGACTTCAGCCACCAGCAATTGAAAACCGTCGCGTCCGATGGTCGAGGAACCGGATTGCCCTTGATCCTGGTCAATCACTTCGATGCCTGCCTGTTCCCAGCCCAACTCGTGCGCGCGCTTGACCAGGTCATATTGGCGCGTGGTACTGCCGATATTCTCGCGAACTTGCAGCAGCGTCGATTGGCGCACATAGATCACCGCTTGCCTGCTGAGATGATCAGGACGGATTTTGAGGGTGTGCTGCTGGATCGGCATCGCACGCCTCCTCTCTTTCACACTGGCTAGCAGGACGCGTTACGACTGCATTCAAAGCTAACTGTGCTAAGAGGCTAATGACGCGGATTTGCAGGTCAGAAGAGAGGTGAGCCCAGATGTGGACCAACGCGCTCTGCTCCTGATCAGAAGAGGGAAGTGGGACCATGCAGCGACCTCCTTGCTGTGCCCAAACCACAAGACAGGCAGATAGCTCTATCATATCTCATGGGCTCCTTTCTGCTGCCTGACCCATTGCGCGATCTGCCACAAGCCCTCAATCGAGAGCAACGGGGGTTCAACTGCACTGAGATCAGGATCAGCTGGCCCTGCGTAGTCGGTCAAACTGGCTGCGATGGCTCCGTGATAGCCGTCGGGCATGCGAATGATGAGGTCAGGATCTGGCCCGCGTCGCACGCGGACGAGCTGGACGCGCTGCCCGTGCAGAGGGTGGTGGGGATGGGTTACCGTTACCCATTCCACAGATCCTTTGGTAAAGGGGGTAGTGTGCTGTGAATATGCCAACTGGCGATGACAAGCTAGTCCAGGAAGTGATACGGATTTTGCTCGAACGAATCTATGAGCCAATCTTCTCGAATGACTCACATGGATTTCGCCCAGGGCGGTCTCCACTCACTGCCTTGAAACAGATTGAGCATGACTGGACGGGCATCAAATGGATCGTGGATATGGATATACAGGGTTTCTTTGACAATATGAATCATGAGATTCTCATGAGGCTATTAACAAAGAAAATCGGAGACCTTCGGTTTCTTGACCTCATCAGACAACTGCTGAAAGCGGGATATCTGGAGGACTGGAAATTCCATAAGACGTACAGCGGTGCCCCGCAGGGAGGCATTTGTTCACCCGTCCTTTCCAACATCTACCTTCATGAGCTTGATTGCTTCATGCAACATATGAGTAACCAATTCATGAAGGGAAAGAAGAGAGCACCAAACAAGCAGTACGTCGCGCTTTCAAGAAAAATAAAGGTCATCAGGAAGGCAGTAGACCAGAAGAAACTGGACCTGACAACCGCGAAAAGAGAGATTGCGGCACTTGAAAAAGAACGTAAACCCCTTCCAGCGGGTGACCCACTCGATCCACATTACCGACGACTCTACTATTGTAGATATGCCGATGACTTCGTGGTGCGACACGATGTCGCTTGTGTTGAGAGGAGCAAAGGCGCTCCCAGCCTAGTATCCGGGGCTGTCTCCAATCTCTCTCTGCGACACTGGTAACGGTGAAGTGGAAAGCGAGAGGTAACGTCTAAGGGAGCTTCGAGCCGAACGAGGCAACCGGGCAAGGAGAAAATCGGAAGGATGAACGCAAGTGAACCCTTGACGAGGCTGCGTGACGTCGTGGTCATCGTAACGGCTGATACGATGATGAATGGGACAACGGTCCCTGTGGGCTGCGAAATCACAGGAAAGGATACCCAGTCCCCGCAGTAAAGAGGGCACCCTCACCGATTGCGCCTCACACATGCGGAACGTGATAACCCCAATGAGGTCTAGATCATGGTCGATAGCTCTAGTAAGCCAACCGTAAGGAAGGCCGAATTCCCCAGTGGGAAAGGGAAGGATCAAGAAGCGAACACTGCCAGCCGAAAGGCAACAGAAATCCATAACTGGGCAGATAGGGCTGGAAACAGAAATACCCACGCTGAAAGGTGGCTGACGTGATCCTGGTACATCACCCAAAGATCGATGTGAAAGATACTTATCAAGGGAAAAGTTAGATGCAAGCACAAGAGTGCCTAGCAAACGGAACCGAGAAGCAGACCGATTGGAACACCATTGATTGGCAGAAGGCTAACCGGACTGTTCGTAACTTGAGACACCGCATCTTTCGGGCCACACAAGAGGGCAACCTGAAAAAGGTGCGCTCGCTCCAAAAACTCATGCTGAAAAGCTACTCGAATCGGTTGATGAGCGTGCGACGAGTAGCGCAGATCAACGCTGGGAAACACACGCCGGGAGTGGACAAACTGGTGATCAAAACACCAGCCGCCAGAGCAAGGATGGTCGATGCGCTCGCTCATTACACCCTCTGGCAAGCCAAGCCAGCAAGAAGAGTTTACATCCCAAAAGCGAACAATAAGCTCAGGCCATTAGGCATCCCCGTCGTCGTGGATCGCTGCCTGCAAGCAATGGTCAAGAATGCCCTTGAGCCAGCCTGGGAAGCCAGATTTGAAGGAAGTAGCTATGGGTTCCGTCCAGGACGAAGTTCCCACGATGCCATCGAGAAGATCTACGGCTTGGCCCGTCCCAACAAGACCAAGAAGTGGGTTCTCGATGCCGACATACGAGGGGCCTTTGACAACATTTCGCACGAATACCTGCTCAAAACCCTTGGGCCTGTTCCTGGAAAGGAACTCATTAAACAATGGCTCAAAGCAGGCTATGTGGAACATGGAACGTTTCATGCAACGGAGCAAGGAACCCCGCAGGGCGGCGTCGTGTCGCCAGTGCTGGCCAACATTGCGTTGCATGGGATGGAAGAAGCCATCGGCGTCAAGTATGACTACCGGGGCCAACTCATTGGTAAACGTGCAGTCGTGAGGTATGCGGATGATTTCGTCTGCTTCTGTGAAACCAAGGAAGATGCCGAACAGGTCCAGAAGATCCTGGTGGAATGGCTGAAGGAGCGAGGTCTAACACTCTCAGAGGAAAAGACGCGCATTGTTCACCTCACTGAAGGGTTTTCTTTTCTGGGCTTTAACATTCGACACTACCCTGCGCCACTAACCTCACGGACGGGATGGAAACTCTTGATCAAACCCAGCAAAGAATCAATACACGATGTGCAAAAGAAGCTCAAGGACCTCTGGAAAAAGGTACAAGGAACCAATATTCAAGTGGTCTTGGGAAAGCTAAATCCTGTCATTCGAGGATGGGCTAACTACTTTCGCACAGCAGTTGCTAAAGAAATCTTCAGCAGCCTGGATCGATGGATGTTCTACAAGGCAGACCGTCATACCAGACGCATGCACCCCAAGAAATCAAAAGACTGGCGACACCAGAAATACTGGGGCCGATTTCATCTGGATCGACTGGACCCCTGGGTATTTGGCGACAAACAAACAGGAGCCTACTTACTCAAGTTTAGCTGGTTCCCGATAGAACGGCATGTGCTGGTCAAAGGCACTTCATCACCAGATGATCCGCGTCTAGCGGACTACTGGATGAAGAGGCAGGCGGCAAAAGCAAAAGACCTCACATTCTCCAAACAGAAGCTTGCCAAACGGCAAAAGGGCCGATGTTTAGAATGTGGGGAATCCCTCTTCAACGACGAAGAACTACACGTTCACCATCGCCTCGCAAAATCTCAGGGTGGCAAGGATACCTACAGCAACTTGGTACTGGTTCACCTGCTCTGCCATCAGCACATTCATGCTGTGACCGAACGAACGATGCGCGACTGCCAGAAGTACAACGACCAGGAACTTCTGAAAGACGAAAGCGCAACCACTCAACGGTCAAAGCAAAAAGAGAAGAAGGAGTCGTGCTGCTCGTGATGTACTCAAGCTGGGTGCGCTGAGAGGCGCACGCCCAGTTTCAAGGGGAGGGAGTCGTAGCAATACGACTTCCTTACCCGACATCGGAGTGACCGGGTCGAAGGCGGATGCGGAACGGATGAAACAGCAGGTACAAGACTATGTGGCTACTGAGTTGAAGCTGAACATTGCGGAAGAAAAATCCTCAATAGTTCATGCGCAAAAAGGAGTGGACTTCCTGGGATATACCTTGAAAATCTACACAGGACGCAGGATCATCAAGCTCAAACGTGGCACGCGCCACACGACGATGAAAAGCGTCACTGAACAGATGCAATTGCATATCCCCAAAGGACGACTGGAAAAATTCTGTACGGAGAAAGGGTACGGGAACTACCAGAAGTTCAAAGCCCTCCATCGCCCACAACAGACCAACCTAAGCGAGGTGGAAATCATCTCGATCTACAATGCCGAACTTCAGGGACTGGCGAACTACTATGCACTGGCAAAAGATGTGAAAACGCGGATAAACAAACCGTACCGACTATGGCAGGTAAGTTTATTCAAGACATTGGCTGCCAAGCGAAAACAAACGGTAAATCAGATCGCCAGAAGCATGAGACTGAGGGATGGAAGCCACGGCGTCCATTATCACGTCAAAGGCGAGACACGTACCCGAAAGCTCTTTAGAACAAAGACATGGAAAATGCCACGCATCACGGAGCCAATCCTCGACCTGTTGCCACGTGTGAGCTTTGCGATGAACACAACGGAACTGGTCAGGAGGCTGAACTCGCAACAATGCGAATATTGTGAGACGATGCAAGGCCCGTTTGAGATCCACCATGTCAGAGGGCTCAAGAGTATTCAAAAGGGAAAAGAGCCATGGCAGCAAATGATGATTGCCAGGAATCGAAAGACCTTGGTACTCTGTAGGCGCTGCCACAGACTCCTGACAGCAGGAAAACTACCCGCGCCAGAAAAACTCCGATGAAAGCAGATTCTTCATGGAGAGCCGGATAAGCTGAAAGGTTTACGTCCGGTTCGGAGGGTTGCGACACGAAGTTGCATACATAGCAGTTGAGCCTGGAAACAGGACTCAACCCGATGTTCTGCCATCGGTACTCTACTAGGACATGCAGCAGGGGCAACCATGTTGTGTGAAGCTCCTAGGACAATGTAGCCTCACTCGAGAGAGTGGCGCTCCATCCGTGAGGAAGAAGCGTGACTGCTAGCACGAAAGCGGTCTGGAGCTAGGGTGAATGATATGGTCAATGAGAAGTGAATCGCTGATAAACGTCGTAAACCGGCAACAAGCCAAACGTGCTGAGAGGCTTGACCCAAAAGGGACGTGGCTGGATCGGGATTTCCCTCATGTCCTGACGCAGACAGAATGCCACCGGCGAACAGGCGAGACCTACGTCATTCGGGTATGTATGCAGAACGTGGAAACTCCGTCGTTCCCCCGACATCGGGAAAGCCAACTGTAAAGAAAGCCGATAGAACGGCGGAAACAGGAAGATGGAAAAAGCAAAAGCTGCTCTGTAATGGAGCAGATAGGGGCAGATGCCCCACGCGAAAGCGGGCAGACTTCCATCTGGTCTTTCATGACGAGAAAGTTTGGCAAACCGAGAAAGGAAACAAGGCAGATGGCGGCAAACACACCTGCTCAGACAGGAATGGATGCTGGTGCGGTTTCCCACGAAGAAGTAGACTGGGATTCCATTGATTGGAATACAGCCCACCGAAACGTGTGTCGGCTCCAGATGCGTATCGTCAAGGCAACGAAGGCAAAGAAATGGGGCAAGGTGAAAGCTTTGCAACGGATCTTAACCCGCTCGTTTAGCGGCAAAGCACTTGCTGTACGACGAGTGACGGAAAACCAGGGGCGAAAGACGCCAGGCGTGGACGGAGAAATCTGGACCATGCCAAGTCAGAAAGCGCAAGCCATCCAAGAATTGCGACAAAGGGGGTATCATCCCAAGCCGCTTAGACGGGTGTACATCCCAAAAAGCTCAGGGAAGATGCGCCCACTCTCGATTCCTTGCATGAGGGACCGAGCCATGCAAGCTCTCTACCTGCTGGCTCTGGACCCCATTGCAGAAGTCACCAGTGACCCCAATTCCTACGGATTCCGTCAAGAACGCTCTCCGGCAGATGCCATTGAGCAATGTTTTTCAGCTCTGTCTCGACAGAACTCAGCCCAATGGATACTCGAAGGCGACATTAAATCGTGCTTCGATCAAATCTCGCATGAATGGCTTCTGGCGCATATCCCTATGGAAAAAGTAATTCTTCAAAGATGGCTCAAAGCAGGATTCATGGAAAAGGATGTTCTCCATGTAACGGAAGAAGGTACACCTCAAGGGGCAATTTGTTCACCCGTCCTCGCCAACATGACCTTAAATGGTCTTGAAAAGGAGCTTCGTAAGAAGTTTCCAAAGCATCCTCGCGGAGGAAGTAACGAGAAGATCAATTTTGTTCGCTTTGCCGATGATTTTATCGTGACAGGCAAGTCGAAAGAGGTCTTGGAAAACGAAGTAAAATCGCTCGTGGAGCAATTCATGAGGGAACGCGGGCTCACACTCTCCCAAGAGAAAACGCTCATCACGCACATTGAGAACGGCCTTGATTTTCTCGGACAGCATCTCCGAAAATACAACGGAAAATTGCTGATTACCCCCTCCAAAAAGAACATCCACACGTTTTTGAAGGGTATCCGAAAAGTTATCAAGGCGAACAAGCAAGCCACAGCAGGGAATCTCATTGCCCAACTCAATCCGAAAATTCGAGGGTGGGGCAATTATCACCGGCACGTGGTAAGCTCAAAAACCTACAACAAAGTGGATCATGCGATCTTTCAGGCGCTCTGGCAATGGGCGAAACGAAGGCACCCACACAAGCCTCACACCTGGATCAAGAAGAAATACTTCAAATCCTCTGGGGGGCAGAATTGGGTGTTCACAGGAGAAATCTTTGGACGTGAGGGGACATTGCAACCAATCCGTCTCGTAAAGGCGAGCAGTATTCCTATTGAAAGGCATATCAAAATTCGGAGCGAAGCCAATCCCTATGATCCTGAATGGGAAACGTACTTCGAAAAACGGCTTGACGTAAAGATGGTACACAACCTGAAAGGCAAACGGACATTGCTTCACCTCTGGAAACAACAAGGCGGCCTCTGTCCTCTTTGTAACCGCAAGATTACGAAGCTCACAGGATGGCACAGCCATCATATTGAGTGGAGAAGTCACGGTGGCAGAGATCAGACAGGAAATCGCGTCCTTCTCCACCCAGAATGTCATGAGCGGCTTCATCGTCAAGGGCTAACCGTCTCGAAACCGCGTCCCTCACGGGGCGTTAGAAAGGCTTGAGCGGCATGCAGGGAAACTTGCACGTGTCGTTCTTAGAGGGCTTGGAGGCGGTAACGCCTCCCGGCTACTCGGCGGGATGCCGAGCGATCCAAGTAATCGGACGTTCGCTTCCTACCCTACCACCTTTGGACCATTAATAATGATACGTTCCGTTTTCCCTTTGGCTTCACCCAGCGCCTAGTCACCGAAGCAGCCCTTGATGGCGCGCAACAGGAGCCATGGCCCGCCAACGAGCGTCCAGCAGATTGCCTTTCCGAAGAGGAAATGAGAACCCTTCTCCAACAGGAGAAACGCAAACGCTCCTAATAGATAGGCAATGAAAGACGTCTTCAGGTACTGCATCTTTTTACATGCAATACCTGAAGACGTCCACAATGAGTTAGCAAAACGCTCTTTTTTTGCGCAGGCAATTCTATAAATAATCACATTACCAAACTTTGGTAATCTTGGGTCTCCAAAGAGCGGAGGGCGTCTTTTCTTAGCTCTGAGCTGATTGATTTTAATGCCAATGTGAGCAGGTGGTCCGAGGCATAAGATGCCATAGCACTTTCTCAAAAAAGAGCCTACCCCAGCGAATGAGGTAGGTCCAAAAACCGCTAGCTTTTCGCTATATCTGGCAACATCCACTGATCGTCGTAGATTTGATTATTCCAGGCATCCTGCTCGGATAGGTTATCCCAATGGAATTTGGAGGCCGTATCTTTTGTGAGAGTTGCCCGTCCAATATCGTCAGTGCTGCTATTTCCATAAACATCGGTTAGCTTCGATTGAAGGTGAAATGTCACAAAGGTGAGCATTCCCTTGAGAGTGTTATCCATCCAGATGTCCTTTAGTACATTGAAACAGTCGAATTCAATTTCGGTCTTTGCAGAACCATTATCCCAAAACGCGTCCTGATAGAAATACACCTCTAGAGATTTCTGATCTGGGTCATAAGTCACTTTGGTTACCTGCGCCCCCCCAATTCCAGAACCTAATAACTGCGTAACATACGCCTCGACTCCACGTGTCGTCTTGAGATTAGGTGTGGGGGTAGGTGGTACTGGTGTGTCAGTTGGCACTGGTGTAAGATCCGCGTTGATGCTTGCCTGCATGGCAGGATTATTGGCTGCCACCACAAAATACAGAATAAGCGAACCTAATATTATAGCCGCAATAATAAGATTTTTCCTGCGTTTGCGCTTGAGGTATTGCTGAAGTTGTTCAGGGCTAAGGCTAGCTTGGTATGCTAGTTCCCTCTCTCTGGCAATTCTTTGGGCTTCTTGGTACCTTGCCTGCCTTTCAGCTTTTGCTCTAGCCTTATTTGCAGCGATAATCGCCGCTTCTTGCGCTTTTTCTTGAGTTCTGGTCGCTGTTGATGTTCTACCGTCGTCCGCCACATCTCTTTCGTAGATTGCAGTCAATTGGATAATGCGTCCAAAGGCTCGCTTTTTGGTCGGTGTAACACTCACCAACCTCCACCCTTCACGCTGCTGTTTTTTCAGATCCTTTTCAAATTGGCTTTGCGCAGTTGAGAAGGATTTCTCATTGTAAATAACAACATCTTGCTGTGTTTTAGCCATCGATTATCCCCATCCTGCCAGGTGTTAAATGTAGTTAGTCAAAGAGGCAAATTTTGAAGATAAAAAGATGTATGTCAAGGGACCCAAAAATGAGAAAACCCTATCAATATATACAATGAGGTGTTACGATTTAATTGTAGCTGAAAGAGGCACAACAGCTTTTACTTGAGTAACTGAAAGATCATAACATAAGAGAAATTATAACATAGTTATACATCAATCTACAACACACTCTTATAGCTAACCAGGGCAATCGCATCTTATTTTTGACTCATAAGACAAGTGGCAGGTAGTTGTATAGCCGCCTGCCACTTGCCTTATGAATATGTTGAGAACCTGCGTGTCTAGGCCAGAACCAATGAGGCTCTTCTTCACTCATGAACGTTGGTGAGAGTTCCTGGAAAAGAGCCAACGCCGTTTACTCGCTGCTCGGCTTGACCACAACCACGTATTCGTCGTTGCCAAAGTCATCCAGCGTTTCATTGTGATGGGCCACGATCTGCGCCGCCGCCAGGGTGCCGCTCTCGGTGGTGGTGTGGGCGTCGCTGGCCAGGGTGACATCATAGCCCAGGGTGGTAGCGCGCCGGCTGATCGTATCGATGCAATACTGTGTTTTACAGCCGGTGACGCCCAAGTGCATAATGCCCAATGCTTCCAGTTCTTGTTGGAGGGAGGTCTGATAAAACGAATCCGAGGCGCGTTTACTCAGCACTGTTTCGCCCTCCTAGGGCGCGATCTGCGGGTGGACCTGCCACCCGGCGGAATGAACTTCCAATGAACTGCCCTCATTACCTGCATGTTGGGCTCATGGCCTGATTTGAGAGAAAGCCCATCCGCCAAGATCAATAGCAGTGTTACGTGTCGAAGAATTTCACCAGCGCGGGAGCAAGGACTTTTGCCTCGACTTCGTGGGTCTGACCTTCCAAGGTACGATGCTCGCCGTTGGGGAGAGCCTTCGCTAGCGCCACTGCTGTGGTATTCATGAAGGGGAATGATGCAGAACCGTCCATGACGAGCGTCGGCACAGGAATCCTGGCGGCTTTCTCGGTGGGGACTGAGCCATCCTCGCCAAGAGCCCCGGCATCATAGGGCAAGGTGTGGGCTACGGCTTCCCACATTGGCCACATCGGCTGCTGGCGCGCTCCCTCAAGATGTTCAGGCGGCATTCCCACCAGCATCATAAAAAGCCCCAGCGCGTCGCCCTTGCGGCCCTCTGCAAGCACTTCCGCAAGCTGCTTTTTGTAATTCCTCAATGCTTGTCGTGCGGCTTCATCATCGTTATATGGTGGTTCGTAGAGGGCCAGTTTCTTCACCTTATCGCCGAGCTTGAGCGTTGCCTCCAGAGCCAGGGCAGCGCCGGAGGAGATGCCGTATAAGCATGCCTCACCCCCCGCTTCGTTGATGAGAGCTTCGATATCCTCAATTTCGCGCTCAAGGGTAAACGGCTGTGTATCTGTGCTCTCGCCTCGCCCCCTACGGTCATAGGTGATTACCGTGAAGTGTGGTGAAAGCCCGGCTGCTAGCGGCACCATAAATCCAAATGCTCGAGAGCCTAATGCTCCATCTATTAAAATCACTGCGGGTCCATTGCCAATTTGATCGTATGCGATGATCGTGCCATCGGCTGACTGGGCTTGCTTCATAGCATCTCCCTTGTTGCTCGTTCATCTGAATCTCGCACTCTGGAAAACGGTCATGATCCTTTTTCTGGGGTTTCCTTTATGAGGAGGGTCACAATTTGCACCACCAAATCGTATGGGATCGGTTTATCTAAGGGGAACTGTATGGAACCCTTTGCTCTTTTATAGTGCGCTATTGCTTGCTGGAAAGCTTCATCGCCTGCTGGGAGCGGATACAAGGAAATATGGTGTTTCCAACCAGCGAAGAACACGACGTGTTTGCCATTGAGGTCGAAGGTAGGTATCGCGTAGCTCATTGTCTCCGCGGCTTCAGGCGCCGCTTTGTGTATTGCCTGCCTCACCTTTTCAAGGATGACCTGGATATCCGCCGGAAAGATACTAATGTATTCGTCAATAGTCGCGAAGGGCTTTTTGTCTGTCATAGGTTTATCTCCTTCCTTGCCAGGATATTCGGCCTCGCAACTTGATTGCCTGCCAGGCGACAGTTATCATCCAAACGCTTCACTCGATCAGTATAGCATGTTGAAAAGGAAAAAAACTTCTCGCATCTTGCCATCTTGTCCTGATGCCTTCTCTGAAAGAACCCAAGGTTTTTGGTACGCATGGAAGAGATTTCTCTTTTTCATCAGCGAAGTTACATAAAAACTGTAACGTGGCGCTTCTCGCACATATATTGGCGTTGGGCTAAAGAAGCGCGCAAAATAGATGGACTATAAATGTCTCGATACAAGAAAATGTGGTCACGCCAGATTATGTGAGAGGCAGTTGGCTCAAAGCACAGAGCCTCGTGGCAGATTATATGATAAACCCACGCAGGATATATGATAACTGACATCAATCTTTTTGCGCCAGGAAACCTCGTCGCGGGTTGGCATCAAAGCCAAGCGTCTCAAAGCTGGCTGGAACAACGACGATCTCCTGCGCGTTCTGGACGGGGTGAATTGGATGCGATTACCCTGATCCATCTGATTTTAAAAGCGCATTGACATATCAAATACAATTCGATACAGAAACATTTAAATTATCTTTTTTCAAGGGATGGTAATGTCGCATGCAAGAATGGAATGCATTCATTGGCAAATTTACCAAAGTCACTGATCAATTGGGTATGCCAATTGACACAGACATTTTTGAAACCGTTGTGGCTTTGAATGCTCTGAGCATTACCACAGTTATGTCTTGTGGCGGTCATATTGACGAAAGGGGCCTCTTGTTACCATGGGTTGATATCGAAATGAGGAACCCTACGAGTAGAAAATCACACAAGCAATACATTATGGTGAGTGATGATGTTGATGCATTGCAGCGAGAAGTCGATGGACTCAGAGAGAGACAAGTCAATCTTTCTGTGATTGAAGCAGCTCAGACTCGTCTCAAAGAGAAGTATGAAGAGAGACACCTCCTCAACATCCAGATACGGATGCAACAATGTGCTATGCGCGATGCATTAGTTCAGTACCTTTCACGTTTCTACGAAGGCCGTGTGGTCTCGTTTGATCGAAGACTGATACTCCACCGCTTAGGCAATAGCCGAACGCGTATGGAAAGCCAGGGATCTCATGATTTTTACTTGTGTGCCCCTCTGGATATTCAGCAACAAAAGCTTGCCGAGTACCAAGAAGAGATGAGAGATTTTACCCATTTTCTCAAACACATCTACTTTTCTCAAAGAACAGAAACTCCGCTGCCATAAATGATAGTCTATGAGGTCTCTCAAGAGGAGACCTCCTCTGTTGTAGTTCTTTGTGCAAGATAGTTCCGCAAAGCTTCTACGGCTATTTTCCGCATACTGCACTGACCTTTTTCTTCCGGCAACATCTCAGCGAATGTTTTTGCGTACCCATCTGGTTGAAATATGGCATCCCACCCAAAACCATCAGTGCCACGTGGCGCCACAACTGTTCCAGTGAGGGATCCTTCAAAAAAGTGAACAGTACCGTTTTCTTCTGCATAGCCAATCAATGCTCTCGCCGTCGCTCTCGCGTTCTTGAATGTTTCAGTCAGTGCATAGATTCCTTCAATCCCTATGGTTTTCTCAAACCATTTCGCCAATGGTCCAGGTAGCCCATTCATTGAGTCGAGATACAGTGATGTATCCTCTACAATGAAGGAACTCAACTGGTGTTTTTTGGCTTCCAGAAGCTTCGCAAGAATGATCTTGTGCGCATCAATCTCCTGAATTTCTGGAAGCTCCATATCGATATCTTGGATTGCTGGTATCAATGCCCTGACCTCACGGAGTTTCTCCTTGTTTCCTGTAATAAACAGTATTTTATCCATACGCATCCTCTTGCTTGTTAAGTTGTAAATAGAGTAAGATCAGATAAGATCTTACTACACCTGGCGGTAAAAAGACAGCTAGCAAAGAACAAGGAAAGACTTTTCGACCACCTTGAAAACAAAGGGAGTGCATTATCTAGCGGCCATCCGTCTTGACCATAAACCAGATCCGACTTCTCGAGAAGAGTTTGTTGACCAAAGTGAGAAGGTAGAATTTGCTATGAAGTCGAAAGAGCTAAAGGGCACTATCCGAGTCACGCAACCGCCAATGTCTTATTTGGTAGCTGGCAGGCTGGCACGAGGTTCTGATACCGTAGAGCAGCCCATCTTTGAAGCAAGAAGAGAGCTACAATGTATTCGTTGTCACAGAATTCTTTCTGTAGGTGAACATTTCACGAAGCAACGAAGCCCTCATCTCGGGCTGAAGAACCGAAAGCAGCACCCTTGTTGTCAGCAATGTTACCCGTTTGAAGAAGTTATGGACACAAGGCCGCCCATTTGTTCTTGATTCGATAGGTGTTCTCTTGGTGAGGAAGAAACAATTGATGAACCCAAGGGCTTATGAGAGCAAGCGTTGTCTGACACAGAAGGAGTGCATATGACAACGAGCCGATGGATTTCTGTACAGCAATGGGTACTCGATGTGCTGCGTTCTGAAGGGAGGCCCTTAGACATATGGCATACCAATCGAGGTCTTATTGACTTCGTGTTCATCAATACCTTTGTGGGGCAGCTCGATTTGCACCAGGAAATGTCTCAACAACATGCATAATCCGTCTCCTCAGCCAGTTCCCTTGATGACGCTGCGGCTTCACCTGCGGGCTCTCAAGGCAGAGGATGCGCCAGCGCTCTCTGCCATCATGGCCGATCCTGAAACGTTGCGCTACTTCAACCTGGCTCCTTTTGCTACCCTTGCCGCTTGTCAGGCGTATGTCAGAGCGCTTTTGCTCAAGCAGCACCAGGGGCAATTGGTCTGTTGGGGGATCGAACAACTCGATCAGCGTCAGCTTATTGGGCGCATCTTTCTCAAAAATTGGAGGAATGATGTCCCAAGCGCGGAGGTGACCTATCTCTTGTCTCGTAATGCCTGGGGACAAGGATATATGACGGAAGCCCTTACAGTTGTTGTTGCCTATTGTTTTGAGCAAACATCGTTGATGTGTTTAGAGGCAAGATGCTGGAAAGAAAACCAGGCCTCTGCCAGGGTACTCGAAAAAGTAGGAATGCGTTGTGAAGGCCCTCTTCCTGAGCGTTATGTTGCCCAAGGAAGAGAGCCCGAGGTCTTACTCTTTCGTCTTCAGAGAACCAAGAGCCATGGTGAAAGGTGTATGGCAAACAGGTGAAAGAAACAAGTGTTGAGAGCACTTCTCTATAGTAGAAGCTTTAAGGACATCTGCTTTTGTAGTACTCGTATTGTGCTAAGAGCGATTTACATATTTCCGCTTGCAACTGTCTTGAGGGAGAAGCAGATATGGCTCCTACTAACTACTTCTATGAACGCACCAAAGATAATGAACCTTCGCGGCTCCTCAGACAAGCTGTTGCGTTGCTTCCATTGAGGGGATACGCTCTGGACCTTGGTTGTGGTGCTGGGCGAGATGTGAAGTTTCTTGTGGAGCACGGTTTTCATGTCACCGCTGTCGATAAAGATGAAGAGGCCTTGCCCTACCTTGCGGTATTTCCGCCAGAGCAGGTGCATTGGGTGCATTCGGCATTTGCGCAGTTTGACTTTGTCCCCTCAACATATGATCTGATTACCGCCCAGTGGTCGCTTCCCTTCCAGCAACCAGCAGTCTTTGAGGAGGTATTTACCCGCCTTCGCGAAGCTTTGCGACCTGGCGGCATTTTCAGCGGTCACTTTTTTGGTGTGAACGACGAATGGAATACCCCCGGTTCGTCGTTCACCTTCCTTACCCAAGGGCAAGCCAGAGCCGTCCTCCAAGGCCTTTCTCTCCATGTCTTTAGGGAAGGCGAGAGAGACAGTACGACTGCCGATGGCACTCCCAAACACTGGCATACGTTTCATATCATCGCACAACGTTAAGAGTTGAGGCCGACCCGTTTGGCAAAATATCTCACTCGCAGGAACGTTGAGAGAGGTTACGCATGGTAGAGGACCACTCTTCAATTCAAACGTCAACGGATGTTGTCTCACTCCCATACACCGTAGAAGAACGGTTTCTCGCAGCAAAAACGGGTATTGAGCAGGAGTGTGAGGATATCATCTATGCTGGCCCCCATTTTGTTGCGGTCATTGATGGAGCGACCTCGAAAACGCCGAGAAGATGGGATGGTCAAACAGGAGGCCGCAGGGGTGCAACAGTCATACGAAATGCTTTTGCATCGCTTCCGCCTAATGTTACTGCGCGTCAGGCTGTTGATCAATTGACGATGGCACTCCAGCAGTTATATGAGCAGCATAAGGTCGTTGATATCATGCAAGCTGACCCGGTGCAACGTGCGGTTGCTTCTTTCATCGCTGTGAGCTTTTTTCGGAGAGAGGTATGGCTGGTTGGTGATTGCCAGTGTCTGCTCAATCAGGAACACATTGTCAATACCAAAGAAGTAGACCGTATTACATCCCTGGCTCGCTCGTTGTTTTTAGAGGCAGAGATTGCTCAGGGGAAATCTCTTGACCAATTGCGTCAGGAGGATACTGGCCGAGCGTTTATTTTGCCGCTCCTAGAGCGGCAAATGCTATTCCAAAACAACCCTTCAGCCGGTCAGTACTGGTTCCCCGTACTTGATGGCTTTCATGTCCCTGATGAAGGCATCCGTGTTCTTCCTTTGCCCGAAGATACGACAACTATTATTCTGGCTTCAGATGGCTACCCTGTATTAAAAGAGA
This sequence comes from Ktedonobacter racemifer DSM 44963, assembly GCF_000178855.1. Taxonomy (GTDB): domain Bacteria; phylum Chloroflexota; class Ktedonobacteria; order Ktedonobacterales; family Ktedonobacteraceae; genus Ktedonobacter; species Ktedonobacter racemifer. The sequence goes on from NZ_ADVG01000002.1 coordinate 295,438, forward strand.
CAGTAGCATCTTCTGAGCAAGCGTTGCAAGACCTGCTGGCTGAAGATCCTCTCCTCTTTCGCAAATATCTCTCCACAAAAGGCGTTGCAGCCGGAAATGTATCCTATGATGATAGAGCCTACGTAAAAATACGAGTGAATAAGCCGAACTGATGCTCTAAGATGAGGTTCTGCGATAGACGCGTTGTGTTCTCGTAGGCAGAAAAAGCCTGATGCCATAGTGTTTACTCGAGAGAAACAGAGGAAAAGATGCTTTTTGAAAATGAGTCTATGGGATTCAATCATGATGAGATCTGTGCAACATGGAATATTCCGCCTCTGGTTTCGGTGCAAAAGCCACTGACTGGCACCATTCATAATGTATTTCTTCTGACAACCAGGGAAGCAAAATATGTTCTACGAATATATAGCTATCCTCCAGAGAAACGATTTCGTATTGTCAATGAGCATGCTATCGCTCGTTATGTACAATCTCACCATCTTCCCGCTATTGCTCCTTTGCCCATCTCATCAGGTTGCGAGACATTTCTTGAGCGGGATGGACATTTTTATGCTTTGTATCCATTTGCCCAAGGTGAGCAACTTTCACGTGCTATGCTCAATTCAAATCAGTCTCATGTGGGCGAGATCATTTCCGCAATGGGACATTCACTCGCAGAGGTACACCTGGTCCTTTCTTCATATTGTCTGCCCACTACTCGACCGTTGTCTCTCGTTGTGAATCGTGAACAGACAATAGCAAAAATTGAAGAGCTTGAAATAGTCATTCCTGCCAAGGAAGCTCTTGATGACCTCGATCAGCGGGTGCTTAGTGCGCTTCGAGCGCGGAAACAGTATCTTCTTACTGCCAGTGATGTGGATGTATCTGAGCTGAATGCTTTACCGTGGCAACCACTCCACGGTGATTTCCAAGAGACCAATCTTTTCTTTTCACATGGGAGGGTCAGCGCCATCATTGATTGGGATCAAGCATGTTCGGGGCCACGGGCCTGGGAGATTCTTCGCACCTTGCACTACGTTTTTGCCCTTGATCCTTCTCGATGTCAGCGTTTCCTCGAGGCCTATCAACAAGTGTTTCCTCTTCCTATGGAGGTGCTTCATCTCACCGCTAAAGTCTACACTTGGGTACAATTGAACAATCTGTGGGGATGGCGTTCTTACTATCTCGATAACAACCAGAGCCTTCGACAGCTCTTGAGCACGAGTGATTCGCAGCCATTTACGACAAGGTGGGCGCAACTGGCAAAAATGCTGTAATGATCATTTTAAACCACAAAATTGCTAGAAAGACATTTTCTCCTCAAGAATTTGCATGAGAAGTGCTTGTATGTGTTCAGATTCCCAACTCGGTAAAGTGAGCACGGGAAAGGGAACAGTATGAAGCGGAAGAGTATTCAGGGGAACACCAAAGGCAACGAGCGTCAGACGTAAAGGATATTCTGCGAGAATAGGCCACTTCTCGACAGTGCGAGGCCAGGCACTGATCAATTTACTCGCATTGTCATCAATAAGAATAACCGGTTCATTGGTCGCTTTGGTGTTCGCATATGATGCCATATATTTAACATAGAAATTCTTGCAAGAAACAATTTCTCGTTCGGGGGGAAAGTTGTGTTGGGCGAACCACGCGTGCGTTGTGTCCTGCATGGTGAGATCGCGTGAGGTATAGTAAGCAACTTTCCCATACTGCATGAGAGTATACACCCCATTGGCTGCACCGGAAATAGGATGCAGTCCAGCAAGAACCTCGAGAGATGTTTTAGCCTGTATGTAAGCTTCTTGAAAGCAACTTTCATTGTTTAGGGAAGCGCTGCGGTAGGCGATAACTTCAGGAAGTTGGCAGAACTCCCAAAAACTCCCTATGGATGAGAGAACCTCTGGCGAAAAGGAGAGATGGAGAGATTGGCTGATAAAGGTGGCGTAAGCGCTACGATCTATCGCAACGGTTCTATCAATGTCTACAGCAAAAAGCATCTCTACCTCATATTTCATCAGTAGTACTTGCTCACAGTCTTGGTTTTCGTCGTTTAATATGTTTCCTCAGGAAGGAACGGAAGGATACTCTTCGGAGTTTTGTTTGTGACGATGAGTTCGGTGATAACCTCACCTGTCAGAATACTCAAGGTGATGCCAAAGCCTCCATGCCCACTTGCGACAAGAACATTGTTCCAGTGTGGAACACGACCTATGATTGGTTTTGAGCGGGGTGTTTTGGGGCGTAAACCCGCCCATGTGCGATGAATAGAAGAAGTCGTAAGATCAGGAAGGAGTCGTGTCGCAACCGTTAGTAAATGTAAAATCCCTCCACTGGAAACAGAAGTGTCAAAACCGACATGAGCTTTGGTTGATCCTATGATAATAGTGCCATCAGGTTTGGGGGCGAGATAGATATCCTCATCAAAAATACCTTCGTCAAAGAGAATAGGCTGTAGTGGAGGTGACAGTTGTTTGACTGCGATGAGTTCTCCCCGCACAGGATGTACAGGAATGGATACGTCCAACAAGTGGCCTATATCTTTTGACCAGGCTCCCGCCGCAATAATAAGTGTGCCACAAGAGATGATCTCGTTCTTTGCAGTACGAACACCAGTAACACAGGAAGTATTATCAGATCGTTGTATCTCTACAACTTCCGTATTCTCATAGAAATGAGCCCCCAACTCACGTGCTGCTTGTGCGAATACCTGTACCAGTTGTGATGGTGACACCTGGGCTTCGTCCTTGATACTGACTGCGCCCTCTACACCTGGAAGAAGCCGAGGCTCATTCGCATAGAGCTCTTCTTTGGAAAGAAGCTGCATGCTAAAGCCAGCGTTTTGCCACTCTCTTACCCAGGCTTGTGTAGGTGCGACCTTTTCAAGTGGTAGAAGGCGTAATGTGCCTGTCTGTTCATAGGTCACCCTGAGGCCTGTGATTGCTTCTAGCTCGGGGAGAATTGCCGGGAACCGCCTCATACCAGCCAGTAATAGCGCTTTGTAAGCGTCGAGCTGTGCTAATGGGCGAATTGGTGCGAGGAGTCCTACAGCAGCGCCTGATGCTTGAGCTCCAATATTTCCTTTTTCCACGACAGATACCTTTATCCCATTTTTACGCAAGAAGTAGGCGATAGAGCAACCAATAACGCCGCCTCCTATAACAAGGATATCGGTTGATTTTGTCATAACGGAAATTCTCCTTCAAAAAGATGCTCTTCGCCTTTTCAGCCCATATTACCTCAATAGAAGATGAACAAAATATATCTAGTTCATCTTCTATTGCTCACATTTCTCATCCAAGAGCAGACTTGAGTCTTCCACCAAGGTATGCTCCTTCATCGTTGTTCAACGATGAAGGAGCATAGTGTGTCCTGGCAAGCCCTTTCCTCTGGTACGATGAGAAAGAAATAACCCTCTGTGTGCGCTTCGCTCATAAGGTCGATCCTTTCGCTCCATTGATATCTCTTCTTACCAATTTCAAGAAAGAAGAGACGTATCCATAAGGCCGGGTAACAAGAACTCTCGACCATTTCGGCTGATTGTCATAGCTGTTTCGTTGAGTGAGAGGACATACTCTTCCACCTGTGGATCGCCCAGGTCGTGATAAGTTTGGAGACAGGACTGGATGGCACTTGCTATGGGCTCTGCTTGCCCATAACAGGTAAGACAGCCTTTTTGAACACAGACGATGGTTTCGTGTTGCGGCTGCGAAATCAGGTAGAGGGCATAGGGTTGTTCCTGCTCAGGAGAAGGGCGAAAGTAGGCTTTTGTGAGCGTGGGGCAAAAACAATGGAGCAGAACGGCAAAGCTGTTTGATTGTTTTAAGAGCGCTTCAACATCCTCCTCAAGCTGAAGCGTTTTCTTGGGTAAGCTCGACAACTCTTTCCAATGAAATCTGGGGACAAGAGGACTACTATTGGGGCCAGTGAGTCGCATATAACCAGCTCGAATGGGAAGGAACGTCCCAACACCGGTATTTCCAACCTTCTTAATACGCACAAAGATACTCGCCAGGGGAAGGAGCACATTGGTGATCAGGATACCCCCCTCTCGAAGTTGCGGAAGCCAAAACGGAGGAATGGCCGTCACGCCACACGTTGCTAACAACCGATCATAGGGCGCATACGGTGCGTATCCCTCATATCCATCGGCAGCAAATGTCTCTACATTGTTGATCCCTATGTGTCGGAGCCGATCTGCCGCGCGCAGCACCAGATCCTCAGCGATATCAACGCTGACCACTGTCCCCAATGGTTCCACCATATGGGCCATAAGACCTGCGTTATACCCCGTTCCTGACCCGATTTCTAGAACGCGTTGCCCTGGGGCAAGTGCGAGTGCTTCCAGTTGAGCGGCCATAATTGAGGGTTGTGAGCTCGAACTGCTTGACATCTTGCGTTCATTGATTCTGGTTACCAAATAATCGTCCTGATAGAGTTCTTCGAGAGTAGGGTGAAGGATCACATCCCAGTCTAACGTATTGCTGCGTCGCTGATAGTACTGGTCTACAAAGGCTTCACGAGGAATGGTCAGAAAGGCATCGCGAACACGTGCGGAAAGGTGATATCCAAGTGAAACCTCGATGGTTTCCACAAGCTGCTGGCGATATTGTGCTGTTTGGGACTGTCTCATTAGCTGGGTTATGCTCCTTTCTCGGCTCTTGTGAGAGATGATAGACAGGACGCCGGTGACTACAGACGTAATACATTTTTTCAGGAACGAGATACATACTCCTATAAGGCGTGCATACCCTCTGTGTTTTTTGTTTGTTGACACCCCACAAGCCTCTCTTTTTGCCTTTTTATAATCTATTCATGATTTTTGCTTTTTCTTCTTTGAGTTTACCATGTTTCTGGTGGCAAAAGAGGGACGAGATGGGATAAGTAGGTATTTCTGGTAGGAAATCATCTTTTTCCTATCCTTGATGTATAGTCTCTCTTCCGCACATTTCTTCGTTTAATAACTGCAGAAAGGCAATAAATCATTTGTTATAATACCAGTACATATTTTGTCGAGGGAGATGTGTATGGCGAGCGATTTTGCGCACTTACATGTCCATACCGAGTATTCTTTGCTTGATGGACTCAGTCGTATTCCGACGCTGATCAAACAAGCCAAAGCATTAGGCATGGAACACCTGGCGATAACTGATCATGGCGCTATGTATGGTGCCATGGAGTTTTATCTGGAGTGCCAGAAACAAGGGATCCATCCAGTTATTGGTATGGAAGCCTATCTTGTGGATGACGTGAATTATAAGCCAAAGAAAAGCAACGCCTACTGGCATCTGGTGCTTCTCGCTCATACTCAGGCCGGGTATGAGAACCTGATGAAATTGACCACACTGGGATTTACACAGGGCCTCTACTATGGAAAACCTCGTATTGACAAGAAGATGTTAAAGAATCATGCCGAGGGGCTCATTGCGACATCATCCTGCCTGGGTGGAGAGATTCCAGAACTCCTGGTGGAGAGGCAGGATATGGATTCGGCGCGACGTGCTGTCCGCTGGTATCAAGATGTTTTTGGTCCTGAGAACTTTTACTTGGAGTTCCAACAGCACTATGGCAAAGGATCTCCTCAAGACGCATGCAATACTGGCCTCTACCAGATCTATCAGAGTATGCATGTGCCTGCCATTCTCACCAATGATTTGCACTACGTAAACAAAGACCAAGCCAATGCGCATGACCTCTTCCTCTGTATTCAAATGGGCAATCGGTACGATGACCCTGATCGTTTCCGATTTGACTCCGACGAGTACTTCCTCAAATCCCCGCAGGAGATGGCACTCCTCTATCCAGATATCCCTGATGTTCTGCGCAATACGGTGTTACTTGCCGAACGTTGCCAGATTGATCCGACAGCGAAGAAGGCAGGGCTACCAACCTTTGATATCCCTGCTGGCTTTCCCTCTCCCGATGACTACCTCTACGATCTCTGTTTAAAGGGAGCGCGGTGGCGCTTTGGGGAGGTAAGTACCAGTGTGCAAGAGCAAATTGATTACGAGTTTAGCATCATCAAGCAGAAAGGCTTTGCGAGCTACTTTCTGATTCAGCAGGATGTGACCAACTATGCTCGCGATCATGGTATCACCTGTCTGGCCAGGGGATCGGCTGCGGGAAGTCTCATTGCCTATTGCCTGGGCATTACCAATGTTGATCCGTTGCGCTATGGCTTACTCTTTGAGCGCTTCATGAACCCTGAGCGCAATGACATGCCCGATATTGATATGGATTACCCTGATTCCAGACGTGAAGAAGTCATCAACTATACCATGCAGCGCTATGGGCTTGAGAAGACGGCCCAGATGGTGACCTTCAATACGCTGGCAGCAAAAGGATCGGTCAAAGATGTGGCCCGCGCTCTGGGAAAGACGGATCTTGGAGAGCGGATTACGCGCCTCATCCCAACAGGGCCAAAGGTGACGCTCCAAAGCTCGCTTGATGACGTCGCTGAACTGAGGATGCTCTATACCCAAAATGGGGAAGTTAGCGAAATCATTGACTTTGCCCGTCAGTTAGAGGGCCTGAATCGGTCAACTGGCGTTCATGCAGCGGGCGTCCTTCTCTCGGCCAGGCCGCTCAATGAGATTGTGCCTCTTTCGCGCAAAGATCCCAAGGACCCAACGACTCCCCTGGTCTGTGGTTACGAGCATAAGTGGCTAGAAGATAATTTAGGACTCATCAAGTATGACTTCCTCGGACTTGCCAACCTTTCTGTGCTCAGGGAGGCGCTCAATTTTGTGGCCAGGACGCAGGGTGAGGAATTGCTCCTGGAGCACATTCCCGTTGACCCCACACCTGATCCTGTCTTACGTGAGCGCAGGGAGAAAGCATTTGCGATGCTCTCTCGTGGTGATGCCATTGCAGTCTTTCAGCTAGAGTCAGCAAAGATGCGCGAGTATCTTAAACAGCTCAAACCAACATGTATTGAAGACATCATGGCCATGGTGGCTCTCTATCGTCCCGGCCCCATGGATAGCATCCCCGAGTTTGTGGCCTGTAAGCATGGACGCAAAAAGATTGAGTATCTTGACCCTCGCCTTTCGGAATGGCTCGCCGAGTCGTATGGAGTGATCGTCTATCAGGACCAGGTGCTTCAGATCGCCAACAACCTGGCTGGTTTCTCCTGGGGTAAAGTCAACAAGTTCCGGAAAGCCCTGAGTAAAAAGAAGATGGAGGAAGTGGAGGGGTATAAAGGCGATTTTATTCAGGGGTGTGTCAATAATGGAATGAAGGCTGCGGCGGCGGAAAAGCTCTTTGAACTAGTCCTTCCCTTTGGTGGTTACGGTTTCAATAAGGCACATGCCGCAAGTTACGGCGTGGTCGCCTACTATACGGCCTACCTCAAGGCCAATTATCCAGCAGAGTACATGGCAGCGGCCCTCACGGCAGATGCCGGTGACTCGAAGCAGGTGGCAGTCTTCATTGCAGAAGCCCATAAGATGGGCGTCAAGGTACTGGGGCCAGATATCAACAAAAGTGAATTGGGCTTCTCTGTTGAGGAGGGGAACATTCGCTTTGGCCTGCTGGCCATCAAAGGTATCGGTGAGGGGCCAATTACCGAGATTCTGCGTGCGCGCACGGATAATGGACCATTTACCTCACTCGTGGATTTCTGCGTTCGCGTGGGCGTGGGAAAAGGCGTCATTGAAAACCTCATTAAAGCGGGCGCTCTGGACTCTCTGGAGGGAGAAGGGAAACGTCATCAACTCCTGGCTTCAGTGGAAACAGCGATTACCTACGGCAAACGAGAGCGCCAGGCCAGAGAACGAGAAGTATTTAGTCTCTTTAAAGATCTCGCATCTGCCCCGGTTCCGCTTGTTTTTTCCCTTGTGGAGGCAGCAGAGATATCACGCAAGCAACTCCTGGACTGGGAAAAGGAGCTGATAGGCATCTATATTTCACCTCACCCACTTACGTATTTAGCGCATCTGTTTGATGGACGCGTGACGCATAGCACAACGGAACTGCTGGAAAAAGGAGCGGAGGTCGGGAAAGGAACTATTACTCTGGGAGGTGTCATCACCAACATTCGTGCGTTCAGCACCAAGAAGGGTGACATGATGTGCAGCTTCACCCTTGAAGATGCTCAGGGGGGTATGGTTGTTACCGTCTTTCCTCGTGACTACGAGACGTTCAAAGAGCACATCGAGGAAGACAAGGTCGTGCTCCTGACTGGCGAGACCCAATACAGAGAGCAGCGTGACGAGGTCAATGTCCTTTGTAGCAAGATTGAACCTCTTCAGGCTGTGGAGAAGGAAATGAACCGCCAGCGGCACTTGATCTGGTTCACCCTGCATTCATGGGGAGGAGATGAAATCGCCATCTCCGATGCCAAAATAAAGGTGCAGGATCTACATGCTTGCCTCCGTCGTGCCGAAAAAGGACATGATCTCTACGAAATCGAGGTCTGTAATGGGGAATGGTGTGCTCGCCTTACCCCTCATGAGAACACCATTGATTTTACGCCACTGCTTCATCAGCAAGTGGCAAAGATTCTCGGGGAAGAGAATATCAAAATCCAACCTTTTTAGGAGAAGGGGGAGGGTATGATATCCTCCCTTATACATCTTCGCAAACCAAATCACCCTACAATAGATTTTTCATTAAAAAATAACATGTATCTTGATATCACTTTAATAGAAAAATATGATATACTAAGCCCAGTAGTAGATTCTTCTATTTACAAGGGGTGATTTCTATGGTTCAACACACACAAGCTTTCCAAGAAAGAGAAGCGTTATTAGAACCCTTTGGTCTGCACTTTCGTCAAGTACTCCCATTACCCACACAACCACAGATGGCTCAGACGACGATGGAACCTGAAATTACGACAGGTGACGGGAATGATCCAGACAAAATTGATACTGATTGGATTCCTGATGAGGACGAGGACAAAGATGATGACAAGGATGACAGGATAGGGCTTTAGCCCGCCGCAAGCCACGGTTCTTTCGACCGTGGTGAGGCGTGTTATTGGGCTTGAGCCCTTATCAAACCTGGTACTCATAGAACACATGTTTGACAATTTCACATCAGCAGAGTATGCTCTACGAGAGATACCATCTATTTTGTGAGAGGAGGTCCTGAAAATGGCAAAAGCCACGAAAACCATCAGGCAGGCGTTGCACTATCCGCCGCAGTATGCTGCCTACTTCGCGGCAAATCAGGCCCTCTTCAATCGTGTCGTGGCCTTTTATTTCGACTGTATTCAGGCGCACGAGGGTCTCCTTTCACTCAAAAACAAGCAGGCCCTCACGGCCCCTCTCTCCCTGACACATTTTAGCTAGAGAGGAAGCGAGCAGAAAAAGAGACCGTCCAAAGAGAAGAAAGCAAAAATCATTCTCGGAGGAACGGCCTCAATGGATGCATCCGCTGTATTATGGGAACGATGGAGCGCTCAAGTCAAGGAGTTGTTTCCAAAGATCCATGGGCATCAAAAGAAAACGCTTGCCTTGTTTGTCATCGGCATCGTGTTCACAGGAAATGCTGTGCTGCAACGAGTGGCCGAAGGTATCAGTTTGCATGGTATCGATCCAGCGAAGATGACCAGCATCGAACGGAGGCTTGCCCGTTTTCTCGCCAATGATCGGGTCGTGGTCACGAACGTCTGGGACGATTTTTTATCGCAGGTATTGGTATTCTGGCGCGGGAAGTCGCTGCGGTTCGTGCTGGATTGCACGCCATTTCGCGACGATGCAACCATCGTCTATCTGGGGCTGCTCGTGCATTCACGGGTCTTGCCCGTCGCATGGGCAGTGATGCCAGCTCAAGAGAAATGGGAAGAGAAACAATGGAGCATTGTGGCACGGCTGCTGGATCGCACCATCCTGCATCTGACCGGGACGGATTGCACCTTGCTCGCGGATCGAGGCTTGGCAGGTTTCCCATTGGTCAAGCTCTGTCGCGATCGCAAGTGGCACTATCTGTTACGTGTCTCGAAAGAACATACCTGTCAGCGCAAGATGGGCGACGCTTGGAGTTCCTGGTCCCGTTTTGATGCATTTGTGCACAAAAGGGGACAGCAATGGTATGGATGGGCAAAAGTCTGGAAAGAGGACACGATCGAAACCTACGTGAGTGCCTGTTGGATGCCCGATTGCGAGGAAGGCTGGATCCTGATTTCCGACCTGAAAGCCGGCAAACGGCGGGTGAACGAGTATGCATTACGCATGCGTGTTGAGTCAACCTTTCAGGACAGCAAACGTCGCGGCTGGACATTGGAAGCCAGTTTGGTCAAGGAAGAAGCTCGCCTCAATCGTTTGCTGCTGGCGCTTTTTCTGGCGATGTGGTGGGTCAGTCATTTGGCTGCCTCGTGCATGCATCATGGCAAACGAGATCGTTTTGATCGTACTGATCGGCGTGACAAAGGCATCTTTCGTCTCGGACGCCTCTGGCTGTTGGATATTCTGCGTCGAACAAGCAACCCAGCTGACCTGGTTCACTGCCTCCCTTTCCGCAAACATGCTTCTGGATGGCGCTTTTCGCTACGTTTTTAAAATGTGTCAGGGAGAGAGCCTCACGGCCCTGGAGAAACTCACGCATGCAACGGAGTCTAGCCCCCATCCGATCATGCCGCTCACCGATCTCGCGCCAGATATCCCGGCGATGTTCAGACGCGCCGCCATCAATGCGGCCCTTGGTTCGGCCCGCGCATTTTTCTCCTCCCTCAAAACATGGCGAGCACGGAAGCAGAAACACGAAGCCAAACACACGAAAAAGCGCAAGAAGAGGCCGTTTCGGGAGCGGCCACCAGTCCCACCCCGATCATGGAACAAGTCGGTTCCCTTCTACGCAAGCCTTTGGCATGAGCGTCATACGCATGGTATCGTGCTCAAGGTCTGGACCGGCTCGTGCTGGTCCTGGCTCAAAGTCCACATCCTCGGTCGCGAGCTCCCCGATGGGTACGCGATGGGCAGTCCACAGCTTGTTCGCAAGGGGGATCGCTGGTGGCTGCATACTCCCATTGAGAAGACCTTCGAGACTCCCGCAAAGAGCGGAGAGCAACTCACCACCGCCCAGACACGTCTCTGTGCGGTGGATCTCAATCTCGACAAGCATCTCGCTGTGTGCAGTGTCCAGACAGTTGACGGCACCATCCTGGCTACGTCCTTCATCGGAAATGGCACAGCGGTATCGGGCTGTAGGAAACAACTGCTTGGACGCATTGCACGCAACCGATCACAGACTGGTCTCATCGCCGAGAACGAACAGGACAATGCCGACCTCTGGGCGAAGATCAGGCACGTGGACGAGCAGATCGCGCATCTGGTGAGCGCTCGCATTGTCCAGTTCGCCAGCGAGCACAAGACGAGCATCCTGGTTTTTGAACATCTGGGCAACCTGCAACCGGAGAAGGGCACGTATTCGCGCCGGAGCAATAGCAAACGCGCCTACTGGATGAAGGGGCGCATGTTCCGCTACGCAACGTACAAAGCCTGGCATGCAGGCGGCATCATCACCTGCCGTGTGAATCCGCGCAATACGAGCAGAGAATGCCATCGCTGTCACGCCGCTGTCATTCGCTATAACCAGGGACACCCTGTGGAAGGCTACACCTCCGGTGCCGCACTCTGTCTGTGCCCACAATGCCAGATGCGCGATCATGCCGACCGCAATGCCAGTATCCGTGTCGGACAGCGCTTGATCGAGCGGACGCAAGAACCGTTGAAGGAAAAGCCTCATGCTCGTTCGCAACGTGCGAAGAGGGAGTCGAAAGACTCAGGTGTTGGGATCTCCCAGGATGCCAAACGCCAGATGGGACCATCCATCCCTGCGGCCAGGCGTGGAGATCATGCCAACGGGCATGGCACCGCCCAGGGGAGAAGGCGCCGGATGGGCGCGTCTTTCCCAGATATTGCGTCCCAACTACGGGTTCACTTTGAGTAGTGGCTACGCCACCTGTCTCACGAACCCGACTACGGCACAGTGTCAGAAGCTGCTCGGCTTTAGCCGATGCGGAGTGTCACAAGAAAGAGATGTTTGTTCTAACACAGCAGAAAAGCATAAAAGAGTAACTAATGAAACCTCTTGTTGGCATCTATTCACGTCCAACCGATGACCATTTGGAACGCGTCGTCAGTGAACTTCAAAGACGGCGCATCCCCTGGTTACGTTTCGATACTGCCGACTTTCCTCAATTTCTTCGAGTTGCTGCTCGACTCGATAGAAATGAGGATGGTTGGCAAGGAACATTTCTTTTGGGAGACTCTCATCATCACCTGGAGGAATTTTGTAGTATCTGGTATCGTCGACCGACCAAAACATACGCTTTCCCCGCAATGTCCGAAACGGGATATGAGTATGCGAGAGCCGAGGCTCGCAAAGGATTTGGCGGCTTATTGCAGAGCCTTTCTTGTTTGTGGGTCAGCCTTCCAGACGCAATCGCAGCAGCCGAATGCAAGCCTAAGCAGCTTGAATATGCGCGGCAGCTCGGTTGGAGTATTCCCAAAACCCTTATTACTAATGATCCACAAGCTGTACTTTGTTTTTTTGACGAGTGCCAGGGAGAAGTTATTTATAAACCGTTTAACCAGGGTATCCCTCGGCCAAAGAAAGGGGAACCATGGCGTGGTGCAATCTACACAACCAAAATGACGCGATCAGCATTACAAGAACATGCTCCATCTATTACATCCACGGCCACGCTCTTTCAACAATACATCCCAAAAGCGTTTGAATTGCGAATTAACGTGATAGGATCACGTGTATTCGCTGCTGAAATTCATTCTCAGCAGAGCGAGCGAGCAAAAATTGACTTCCGCATGGGATATGAGGAGTTATCGTATCGTATTCATCAGTTACCCCGAGAGATTGAAGAGCATAGCCTCGCACTAGTACATCGATTTGACTTAGAATTTTCAGCCATTGATGTAATCGTGACTCCTCAAAACGAGTATGTATTTTTGGAGCTCAACCCCTATGGACAATGGGGTTGGATTGAGAATCATACAGGTTTACCTCTTACAGAAGCGCTGGTAGACTTGTTAGTAACAGGGAAATCGTCATAGAGAGAAAAAAGAGCAGTATATGGATACAATAACTTTTCGCGAACATCAACAACGGCTTGTTTCCAACATCCAAGCCATTCAGGATCTTTCGCCATCCGTCGCAGAAGCCTTTTTAACGGTTCCTCGCCATCCCTTTCTCTCTCATTATTATGTGCATCGTGCCGGAACCCGCGAATGGACGCGCTATGAACGCAAGGAGTCGCGAGAGTGGTATGAACACATATACAAAGATCAGCCATTAGTAACACGCGTCGATGAATATGGGCGCACCTTAAGTTCGAGTTCCCAACCGAGTGTGATGGCTCGTATGCTTGATGTATTGGATGTTCAAGCAGGTATGAAGGTATTAGAAGTTGGAACCGGAACAGGGTACAACGCAGCGCTTCTTGCTCAACTCACCAAAGATCCTCGATTCATAACAACCATTGATATAGATAGCACTGCTCTGGAAGAAGCAAGGCAAGCTCTCAAAGAAGTAGGCAACGAAGATGGAATGACAATTGCTACTGGCGATGGGAGTGCTGGCTATCACCAAAATGCCCCTTACGACCGTATCGTTGTCACGGCAAGCTCCCCTCATGTGCCTCTCGCGTGGATGCAACAATTGAAGCCTCAAGGGATTCTTGTTTGCGTTTTGCAGCCGCGATATGCACCTCTCGGAGGTATACTCAAAGCCCAGAAACAAGAAGAGGGGCTCAAGGGACAGATTGTAGGCCCCGCCTCCTTTATGGTATTGCGCGACGAACACTATGCTAAACGGAACATTCAGATCGATATGCGAGCATCGTGCATTACCTCGTTTCCTCACTCTCCCTCGCTCTTCCCACTCAATCTGTTGCGAGAAAATCATCATTTCTCTTTTTTTCTTTATAAACGTATTCCTGATCTTCACACGTTTCAACGACCAAAAGAGCAAGAAATGATTTTCTACCAATACTCTTCCCCTCAGGGATATCTTGTCTTCAATCAACGAACGCACCAGGTCTCACTGTATGGCATACGTTCATGTGCCTACTCAATTTGGAACCAACTGGTAAGTACGTATAGTTTGTGGCTCCATTGTGGAACGCCTTCGATTACACAGTATCACTTCGAAATGGAGATGGTCGACGGGAAGCAATATCTTTCTTTGATAACTTCATCTGGTAACATATGGCCCTTTGAGGAGTAAAAACTCTATGGTATTTACGCCAGAAATACTCTACCCATAGTATGTGAAAGCCTCAAAAAGAAGACATTCTAGACGGCAGAGGCAATATGGTTAAACAATGCCTAAGGAACATCCTTGGGAATCAATTTGTGATTGAGAGTGCCAATCACAAGAGAGCGCAACTCACCCAGAGTGAAGATTATATTTTCATCGATCAGGACACGGGGCTCCTGGGTGTTTTTGATTCGGTCGGTGGACGTGATAAGGGACAATTAGTATCTCGCCTTGCTGGAAGAACAATTGCAGCGTCCTGGAAAAATCTTGCGACAACGAACCATCAGAAGTCACTAGCGCAGATTGAAATACACTTGCGAGCCGTATTGCAGCAGGCAGATACGGTTATCGCTGCGCTCCACCTTCCATCAGGGGAAAAACGGCCAGCTACCACTGCAACCGTTGGAGTTCTTTCACTTCAAAACGATGAAGTCTATATGACCATTGCCAACGTTGGGGACAGTCGCGCCTATCTTCTGAGATCAGGGAAAATTCAACGTTTGACGGAAGATAATGGGTATTTTCCTTGGGCTATTCGACGTGGGATTCTGACAAAGGAGGAGAGTTGGCGTATCGAGCAAGTTGCACGTGATGGCGATCTGTCATTACAAGATATGACGCACTTTCGCCGAAGAAATAAAATTACCTGTGCGGTCGGTTGGGCAGATTTCCCTCCCATTCAGCCATATTCTCTTGCTCTTACTCCTGGCGATAGGATCGTGATATGTACCGATGGTCTCCATGACAATCTCACCGATGAAGAAATTGCAGAAGTGCTCCAAGGGCCACCAGAGCACAGTGCGCAACGCCTTATAAGCGCTGCATATCACCGTTCACAGCAACCTCATATTCGTGCAAAGGAAGATGACATCAGCGCGATTGTTGCTTGGTATATGTTCTCCCAAGCTTATAAGATCTAGAGTGGAGAAAACATTTAGGCAATTAGGAAGTTTGCTGGTGCTCTCGCCTGAAACTTTTTACGTTTCTTTGGCAAGAAAGAAATCCATCTTCACAGGAGATCACCTTTTGCCCTATACATTTGGATGCGCTTCATTTCACTATCGAGCAACTCACGATTCGATTTAGACAAAAACCAAGCCATTGGGTGCCACGAGTCTGAATCCGCGTAATAGTTACTAATTTGGATGTCATAAGGGAGAAAAACTTTGGCAAATGTGAGATAAGTACGCAACTGGTGAAAAGGCGATGTTACCAGAATAATTTTATACCATTTGTGTTTTTGTACAATATCAAGCACATATTCAGCCGTTTCGCGCGTGTGAAGTGACTCCTCTTCGAGAACAATGGCATCATCAGGAACGCCGTATGCCATAGCTTTGTCGCGCATATATCGCGCGCCTAAAGCAATATCCCAGGTCGCAGCAGCCCGCGCAATGTCTTTTTCCTGAATACGCCCTTGATCAACCGCCAGCCGCAATTCTTCCTGCGACATGAGTTGCGGGCTGTCCGTCACTTTAGCGCTGAATTTCCCTCCGCAGATAATGTGTTTCGCCCAGCCGTCACGATATAATCGAGCTGCGGTTTCTACTTTTTTGTGCAGAAACTCAACATTTCCTCGCGTCCCGGCGAGTACGACGATGGCATCAACTTTTTGGAGTTTGTCTCTCAGCGCGAAGCGTTTTCCTCGCGTATAAAAGAGCAGCCAAATAAAAATGAAGCTTAGCGTTATTGCAGAAATAGCCCAAAGAACCTTTTGTCCTTCATTCATATTAATTTACGAGAGTACATGCTTTATACAAGAAATTCTCGTTCCTTCCTCCAAGCTAAACCATTAAGTTGAACAATATCACTACCAATTGCCTTGAGCCAATCCAATTCAGAGCCTATTTCTGGCAAAAAGTTAGTGGGAATCAACACTTTCATATCCAATTTTACTGTTAAGTGCCCCATACCTCACCTGCACCAAAATGAAAAATGCATTACTTCTCCTAACTTCTCGTGTCAATCCCTAATCGCTCAAGCAGGGAACGGCAAAGCGTTGCATGGTGTTTGATGGGCATACGACCTGGAGGGCCATGTGAATCAGAGCCAGCACTTATAAGTAAATCTTGTTGCTGTGCGTATGCGTGGTAGGTTTCAATCAGTTCAGGAGTATGTGTGGGATAGTAGACCTCTATCCCGTCAAGCGGGATCTCGGCACGCACCTGGTCAAGAAGAGCTGGAGTATAAAAGGTAAACTCTTGTGATTCATGTTGCCCACGGCCAGGATGCGCAATGAACGCAATGCCACCACTGCGATGGACAGTATCTACTATTTCTGCCATATCCACTTTGATTTCTCTGTACCCTGCATCACGTATCAGATCTAAGGCAGTAGACCAATCAGGTACATATCCATGTTTGACTAAGAGATTCGCACTGTCACCAGCCACACGTAACTCGCCTCCCTTTGCCTTTAAAATTTCATCTCGTCGTGGAAACTGATAGCCTCGACGTACCAGTTCCTCATAGACTTCCTCTGCATTTGCTTTTTGGCCCGCTCGCACTCTATCGGTGACTGCCACCAGCGCTTTGTCATGAGGATCGAAACCATAACAGAGGACATCTCCCATCATACCGCGCCACTCTGCGCTAATCTCCACTTCGGCCAGTACATGTATCCCTTTTGATTTCCCTAATTGTTGGATACTCGCAACCATTTCAACGCGATCATGATCGGTCACCGCGATCACATCAAAACCTTCTTGCGCAACGTAGGCGAGCAATTCCTCTGCGGACCAGCGTCCGTCGCTATAGGTGGTATGCATGTGCAAATCAATAGATGCATCAACAGGAATTGATACTCGCAAGTGAGACTCCTTTAGAGAAGTTTTTTCTCGTTTCGACTTTTTCCCGTGTATAGCCAGAGTGCTAAAGCGGCTTCAGGATCACAACGTAAATCATCATATGTTAATGCTAATGCTTCTTGTAGAGTATAGGTATGAACTCGTATTTCTTCGTTTGTATCGCCTTCTAAGGGAGACCATTCAAGATCATACGCGACCAAGAAATGTACTTTATGAGAAACATACCCAGGATGACTGTAACTGGTAAGCAGTTTTTCTAATCTTCCTGCTTTATATCCAATTTCTTGTCTCAGTTCTTGCTGCGCTTGCTCAAAGACACTGTCAGACTCCGAAGGATTTTCGAGTTTTCCACCAGGTAACGTCAACTGCCAGACACCTGCTCCTAAATCATACTCTTCTATCAGCATAACGATGTTGTCTGTACTTACGGGCAAAACCAATACACTTTCAGGCCGCTCAACGATATCGCGCACTACTATGCGTCCATCTGGCATTTGTAATTGATACTGATTAACATGTATCGTTTTCCCCTGATAGATAACCTTTTCTGATGTTATAAAGTCGCGTTTAGGCGATATGGATTTTTGTTCCCTCTCTCGAAGAGAAACACCACCACACATGGTAACTACATGTTTCCCTGTATGCAAATGAACAAATGGACGATGTATGGAGCGAGCATAGTTTGCTATATCCCCTGTACCACTACGCCCTTTCGCAGGTTGGCCATTCCATGCCAAAACCATAAGATCACTATGGTCTGCGATCCATTGACCAGCGAAAAGATAAGCATCATCGGAGCACTCCTTTGAGGGAAGATAATGAATATCTTGGCAGAGGCTCAATAAGCGATGATAATTCTCTCGATCAGCAGGCTCAGTAAAAATACTTTCATACTGCTCACAGGGAATTACTACCTCAACAGCAACGCTCAATTCGAGAGCGGTCCGCACAAAAAGCTGATCGGCGCCCAGAGCAAGTGCAGAATAGAGCACAACCTGTTTCCCCTGCTCTTGGTGCTCTCGAATTAGCTTAGAAAACTGTTGCTTTACAAAATGGTATGTGGCTTCATTGCCTAGCTGTTGATGCCCACTTACCCCTATATGAATAATAGCTTGACTCATATGTAGCATCGTTCCTTCACATCTTCGACTGTAAAACATAGGTTTTTTCGAGATGATAACACAACTTTTGTCACGAACCAAATTACTTGGAAAGCATACAAATTGCCCTAGATGCAAACAAAACGCTCAAGAATATTGAGAATATGTTTGAATTATGTTAGCATATCCTTGTAATCAATACATTGTATTTTGCATCATATGCCATCAGGACAAATATTAACATGCGAGCAACTAACCATCATGGGAAACTTATACAAAAATATCGTGAAAGCCAGTTAGGCATTTCACAAGAAGAGCTAGGGCGACGCATTGGCAAAAGCAGAAGAACCATTGTTAAACTTGAACAACAGGATTTTATCGAGGATATTCGTCTACGTCGTACACTCGCATGGACATTACAAATCCCGCCACAATGCCTTGATTTATCAGAAAGCACTTTGATACAAGTTCCTACCTACTATCCTTTAGCTGAGACGGGTAGATTAGGAGAAGCAAACTTAGGTGAGCTAGAAACATTTCTCGATAATTTACGAATGCGATTGGACCTTTATTATCTTGGTAGTACATTAGCAGCTGATAAAAACCTGGATGCTCACATCCAACGGCTCACTCAATTTGCATTTACAACAAGCACCTCCAAAGAAAAAAATACAGTACTATCCATACTTAGCCATAACTACCAAATCAAGGGCATGATTACACGTGATCAACTCCAGTTAGCAGCAGCCGAGAAATGCTTTCGTGAAGCTTCGCTTTTAGCACAGCAAGGGGAAAGTACCGAATTAAATGCTTTAGCAATCGGGCGTTTAGCTGGAGTACATCTTATTCAATGCCGTCTTACTCAGAGTAACCAAAACCAATCTAAGGCTGAAAGACAGAAACAGAGGCATCTCAACGAAGCATTGAAGTTGTATGAAGTAGCACGTGAAATCTCGAAACATTCACCAGCAGTCCTAAGAGCCTACCTCGCCATAGGTTATGCAGAAGTTCAAGGTATGTTAAGTGATACAAATTGTTTGACTTCCTTATCAGAAGCACGAAGACTGATGAGTGAGGTTGACCATGAAGACGATGAATTGCTCCTTAGTCACTCAACGCGCTGTACAGAACGAGCCATTCAAGATTGCTGGTCCCAATGTCATGCTCTCATAGGCAAGACTACTAATGCTATTGAATACTATGAAAAGCTTGAAGAAAAGCTTGACTTAAATATGACAAGGATGAGAGCGCGCCTTTCTATTCAATATGCTGAAGCACTTTATGCAAGTAAAGATTTAAGTTGCTGCTTCTATCTTTCAGAAGGCTGGAAGCTTGCCTGCTCAACTCAGTCACTCTATAATATCCGTCGTAGTGAAGTCCTCGCGTTCAAAATTGCTCAGAATCATCCTCATGATATGAGAGTAAAAGACTTGTTGCAAACACTGCAAGGCAGCCTCTAGGTATATTCTTACAAAACCACGTACCGCTCCTCTATTTGCCATCAAGCAAGCAAGCGCAACTTGTGTGCAAATTTCTATTGATTTCCTATGCTTCTCCGCTACATCAGGTAAGATCTCTATAGCTAATACACAACTCATTCTAGTGTAATTGGTTGGGAGACGTTTATGAGTGCTTTTGTTATGGTTATTGATGATTCAACCACGATTCGTAAGATCGTTGAAATTACGTTGAGGCGAGAAGGATTCTCTGTCCAAAGCTTTCCCGATGGGGTAGAAGCAGTGAAATCCTTTCAGATCTCTGGTACTCAGATTCCTGACTTGGTGATCCTGGATATCGATTTGCCTAAGATGAATGGGTACGAGATCGCGCGGTATTTGAGGTCTAAACCTGCCTGGAAGGAGACGCCAATGATGATGCTTTCACGCCATAATGGAGTTGTAGATCGTCTCAAGGCTCGTCTAGCAGGTGTTCATCTTTATCTCTCCAAACCATTTACGACGCAAGCGCTCATTCAAACTGTGCAAGATGCTTTATCAAAAAGAGCGCTCGATGCAAGCTCTTCTCTGCCTATAAGCGCAACATGCTTAAGTTGATATTCATATGGAGAAGGCGAAATGTTTCTTTTAAAACGCTTGACCATCGCACGTGTGTCAGGTCATCCCTTACAAGAAGTCAAGATTGGCATATATCGAAGGTGTGAGAGTACCAAGAGCGTCAAATCAGCCATGGACATGATGAGGTTCCCTATTTCTTGCCCAACGCTACAAAGGAGAGGGAACACCTGCTCTCTCTGAAGTAGCTGTTCCACGCAATGAGGAGAGGCGGGTATTTATTGTATGGCAACATCTTGTGGTGCTTGAAAAAGAATGAGAGCGACCAGCATAAGGTGTGATATGAGCCATACGAGAAGGAATTCCAGGGAGATGAGTCTATGAAAGAGGTCCAGCCCACATCGCTCTTTTGTCTCTGCCACACACTAGGCCCGCGCAGTTCAGCGGCCAATGCGGCGGGCCTTGCGGGAGCCAGTCACCAGAGTCCCCTCGGACAACCCACTCCCGCGACGCTGGCAGGCCGACGCCCCATAACCAGTAGCAGCCCTTGACGATCCAGAGCCAACTATGACCAGCCGGACCTAGTTAGCGAGCGCCTCCATCAACGGGAGCCAGTCAACCGAGAGCCGCCTCGACGGGAGCTACCACCAGCCGGAGCCATCTCGACAAGAGCCAACCATCGGGAACCATTGCCAATCAAATAACCCAAAGCCTAGTGGGTCACTTGCCATCTGTAGCCGTATTGGATAATCGGTGACACCGCATGAAAGGCCCTCGCAAATGCCATAGAATGCCATCGGAGCGGGCAAATGACCCACTAGAGGAACAGAATGCATCATTGCATGGTATAATCCAGGAGGCACTTTACTGAATGAAATAACGTGCGTAGCACAAAATTAAAACTAAAGGAGTGTACCTTCTTTATGGCGTCCTTGCATCCAGTACCACAAGACAATAAAGCGTATCGTTTCCCTGTTTCCGTCAAAGGGATTGTCTATCATAACGACAAAGTCGTTTTGCTCAAAAATGAGCGTGACGAATGGGAACTGCCAGGCGGGAAATTAGAACTTGGTGAAGCGCCGGAGGTATGCGTGATCCGAGAAATTGAAGAAGAGCTGGGACTGACAGCGCAAACCGGCCCGTTACTTGATTCCTGGGTTTACCATATTTTTGAAGGCGTCGATGTGCTGATTCTCACCTATGGTTGTTATCCTACCCCTTTTGCCGAAGTAACGCATAGCCCGGAGCATAAAGCCGTTGGTCAGTTCTCTCCCGAACAGATTCCAGACCTTCAGATGCCGGAGGGCTATAAAAAGTCCATTTTGGCCTGGCTGGCTTATCTTCAACGTACAATTACCTCGTAAATATGTTTCAGGGCATCTTTTTTTGTGCGCATGTGGGAGGCGTGAGCAATGGCTACTCAAGGTCTTCAACCTATTTCTGAGAGGTGTTGCCGCAAATGTGGCGTTCGATTAAACAGGTATAATCTCTCTGATTTTTGCTGGCCTTGTCAAGATAGCGGGCGGAGTGTTGATTCGTCAACATCTCCGCTCCTCCCTGTTCTCGCTCCATCCCGCCAGGGTACGTTTACCCTTCGTTCTATTCTCGACAGTGTTCAGAAAACCCAACCTGTTAATCTGTCTGATGTCGGACAAGTTCTCAAGCATTATCGTTCCATTCATCACCTTACTCAACGCGATCTAGCCACGATCTTAGGTTTTGACCAATCATATATTTCCAAATTAGAAAATGGTCAAGGGCTCCGAGATATTGCTGTTCTCTCACGTATCGCCCACTGTCTCGCTATTCCCGAACAATGGCTAGGCATCGCTCCAAATGGCTCGCTTAGTTTTTCCGGTTCAGAACTGGTAGAGATCGCGCCGTCTGTGATTCGTCTCAGTCAGACAGTACGCGAAACCGGACGAGCTGATGCAGCCGTACATGAACTCTGGCCCTTGACTCTACGTTTAGAAGCTCAGGCTGAACAAGATAAGAGTAACGTCCGTCTCCTTCTCACTCTTGCCTCAGCTCAAGCAATGCTCGGCATTCTTTTAGGAGACTTGCTTCCTGAAGAAGAATTATGGGTAAGCGTCGAATTTTTCAAAAAAGCTGCCGCAATTGTAGATGAGTTTGGGGATGCTCCTATACAGGCGGAGATCTATCGGGGTTATGGCAACGAGCTACGTAAATATAAACAGTATGAAAAAGCTCTTGCGTGTCTTGAGAAGGCTCTATTTCTTGCCCCTGATAACATTGCCCAGGGATCTGTAGCAGCTCTTTTAGCCCGCACCTACGGCGAAATGGGAGAAAGAGAAAACTTTGGCGAGGTTATGCGAACAGTTCTCTATGTTCAAAATCGAGCCACAAATTTTACTTCGACCTTCAATCCCGTGATGATCCACGAAATACATATTCGTGGATTACTCAGTTTAGGACAGATCAGCGAACATTCCCGCCTGCTTGAACAAAATCAGAGCCAGCTTACTTCTATTCCTGTTGCGCCTCAATGGTATGTTATTTCGCAATTAACGACAGCGCAGGCTATGTTTCATCTCGGCAAAGTCGATGATGGCTTAGCCAGGCTCCAAGCAGCTCTTATGGGAGCAGAGCTGTATAAATTGCCGCATCAAGTTCAGCGAGCTATGC
Organism: Ktedonobacter racemifer DSM 44963; assembly: GCF_000178855.1. GTDB lineage: Bacteria > Chloroflexota > Ktedonobacteria > Ktedonobacterales > Ktedonobacteraceae > Ktedonobacter > Ktedonobacter racemifer. The sequence continues at coordinate 318,196 of NZ_ADVG01000002.1, forward strand.
GCGCATTAAAAACTGTCGATGCCCATCAACCTGCTCAGAAGCTGGGAGAAGAAGCCAGATTACTTCTAGATAGGCTCTCTGTTCATGGCCCATAGGTGCCTTCTGCTCAACAATAGAAGCCCTCCTAATATTGCACCCACAGCAGATTCAAGAGTTTATCTTTCTTCAAATCCCTCTAAGATAAATAAGCAAGAGAACATGACAAATTGTCATTTGACTCCCATTAAGAGAAAAAGTATGCTTTTCATGCTAGGAAGTAGTTTTTATACCTGGTTCTATAAGAGATGAAAAGGAGCTGGCATGAGCAAGGCAGTGAGTTTTCACACTTTCTATATTGATATATCTCAGGAAAACGCAGAAGAGCTAATTGGGAGTAGCTTAGAGACAAAGGGGCTGGTCACTTTTGATAAGATCCACTCCGTTGAAGAGTTACGTTTTTTTTGCGCAAAATTAGGCAAATCTCTTGCACACCGGGACTCAGACGAATATGGTGTAACGCGCATTGTCAAACATGACGCTTTGTTGCCTAAAGATAGTTACCAGGCTTTCACTGATGCAGCCCTAACGCTGCATACCGATGGAAGTAGTATCGCTGAACCGGCAACACTGGTTGTATTTTGGTGCGCTGAACCAGGGGAAACAGGCGGTTTATCTCTCTTCGTTGATGGGAAGCACATCTATCAACTTCTCGCAACACGGCATCCATATGTCCTTCAAACGCTTGCTAAGCCACGCTCAGTTATCTTTGCCGGTGCAGAAACGCCGCTAGAAAGTTCTATTTTTAGCACACTCCCTAGTGGCAAACTTTGTATCAGATTCCGTTATGATAGCCTGGGATACTACTCTGCCCCCGTCAGTAGCGTCCTTCCCATTTTCCTGGAACTACTAGACCAACACAAGATCGTGTTTGCTTTACAGAAGCACCAGGGCTACATCGTACAAAACAGGCGATGGTTACACGGTAGGACGGCATTTAGCGGGGGAAGGGAGATGTATAGAATCTTGCTCCAAACAGCAACGAATACACCTATTGGGCAGCGCATCCATCCTGGCTTCGGCCCCGATTAAAACAGAATGGTTTTGTAGGACACAACGTGCTAGTACATCATACATAAGTATGACTTGTCGTCGAGAAGACCTGTTTAGCTCACGAACAATTGCAAAGAAGCGCGAATAAACTGAGTGATTTATAAGAGAGAACAAATTAATTTCCACCCTGAGATTCTAGAGAGGTTGCTTCGGGTGAGTCACTTTGACTGATACCGTAGGAGGCTACGCAATGGAAAGGGCATCCAATCAAAGCGAAATAGCGCGGCTCTTGAACCAGATTGAAACCGAATATATCTCAGCAACGCGGGGTATATCTGGTTTAAAGGCACGCGGCATTAATGCCGCTGCTACAACCAATATTGGTGCTTTCCTGCATCAAATGCAATTGCAACACACCCAAACCAAGATTCTGATGCTGCCTCTCGGATCATGGGGTAAACGACTAGGAAGTTTGCTCGCAACCGATATGAGCGAGGCCTTTAAAGGAATGAAGTCACTGTTTGTGCAAGAGCCTGGTATTGATCCTCAAAGGTATCAAACCGTGGTTTCTAGTCTCACTGCGGAATGGAATGCGCATCAGACGCAGTTTGACTTCTTTTTAGCTTCCGGCCAGCGTCAGCTCTGATAGCAAAGGATGGCAACACAATCATGATTGGTATTATCGCTACTGATGACGTGGTAAAGACGATGAACACGACGAAAGAGTGCCTTTTTATTCTCTGTAGGAAAGAGGCACGAAGAGCGTTGGTTGACGAACTGTCCGATAAAATTGAAGCGGCTCAACTGCGTAAGGATGCAACAGGGGAAGCACGTATCGCCTTGTATGGGGAAACACAAGTAGATAAGCAAGGGTTTCTCCTTCTCTCTTGGGATCGGACACAATCATCAGAGAGATTTCGCAATGTTATTCGGCACTTTCTTCAGGATGAGGATGTGATCGATTACCTCTCTGCACCTCTTCGCATCTTTTCTGTGTCTTCAGAAGATGTCGGGCTGATACAAAACGAGGAGACAGCTCAAGCGTAATGCCCGGGACAGAGGTAGCAGACATGAGCTGTTTGTCTTGGAGAGACGGCTCATGCCTGGTCAACCTTATTCCTCATGTGGCTGAAGTGAATTGATCAGGGACAGAACTATGAGTACCTATCGCTTCTCTTCGAAGAGAAGGATGGGAATGAAGACGCGAAAGGAGTATCTTAACATGCAGCATCAAGTTACCTCCTCTTCTACACAAGGACAGGGGCAAGTATCCGCAGCGATCTCACGACGGCTCGCGCTTACCTCAGCAGCAATTCGGCCTGCCGGGCGCATCAAAGCAAAAACGGGGTCGGGCGGAAACTCGAAGGAATATGATAGCTACTATGAAAATCGTGCGTAAGCTGGCGCACATGAGCCAGTCATCACGCTCGTGATGACTGGCTCTCATATGTGAGATCAGAAGAGGCCAGCGCGCAGAGTGAAGACATCTTTAACTTTTTCTGTACCTGGCTTCTTGGGTGAAACGTGACATTGAAAATGGAGAGTGTAATATATGTTACAGGATATACTACATGCAGGATTTGCTGGCATAAAAAGATCATGGGGCGATAATATCTCTTCATTGAAGTTGCGTTATCAACAGATGGTAGAACATGATCAGCCTTCTAGACCATCTCTTTTTTCTCGTTCTCGGTATGATAGAGCAGGGGATCTGGGGATCCAACAATTGTATGCTCATCAATTAACAGCAACCCACCAGTCTGAGCGAGAAAATAGGCTCTTCCTTGCGGGAATTACATCTTCGGAAACAATCGCCAGGCTTATGAGCCAACATGATCCTCAGAGTCTTCTCACTGAACAAAAGCTTTTCTGTGAAGACCGTCTACATGATCTGGCAGGATGTTGGGTTTCAGAGGAAAAGGTTGTCCTTTTCAAAACTGAAACTAGTAATGAAACTCCATTTTATCGAAGGCATGGGGAGAGTCTCTCCTGGTCTACAAACCCTTCAGACCTCGTTGAGCCTGGAGACGCTCTGGATTCTGCTGCACTTACTGCATGCTGTAGAGGCGATGATGCCTTTGTCTATCATCATCTCTCCTGGGTTCGAGCTGGTACAGCTGTTGTGTTGACACCTCATAGTGAACAGGTGTTCCCTCTCTCAAAACCGACAGCCGCTCCTGTTCCGCATTGTATCACCTTAGAAGATTGGGCTGCGCTTACGCATGACACACTGCTTGATGCTTTGCGGCCATTGGTACGATTGGGACAGAAAATAGGCGTGCTTCTTAGCGGCGGGATTGATTCTGCGGCCCTTGCCGCAGCTCTTGCCGAACTGGGCACAGATGTGGTCGCCTATCATATTGAGTTTGAGCATCCATCTGCAAGTGAAGCGTATTTTGCACAAGCGGTCTGCGATGCTTTGCAGATTCCACTGCATACAGTTGTTGGAAGTACTGGCGCTGACTATCTCACCCTCTCTAGCTATAACGCAGCTCCTCATCCTTATGGACATCCTGCGCTTAGGTGGTTTGAGCAAATTGCGCAGAAACTTGCGAGCGATCAGGTGCATGTGCTGGTGACGGGACGATATGGTGATGTTACCTTTGGCCCACGCGAGTCCTATGTTCTTGGGCAGATTCTGCGTGATCCCGTTCCGTTACGAGACAAAGGCACGGTGCTGCTTCATACTCTCTCTACCAATTGGTTTCTTTCAGATATCTTTCGGAGTATTTTTGCTTCACATTCGCTGATCAGTACTCGTACACTAACAACTTCGGGACAAACGCCTCAGACTCACGCGCGGCAAGCCGATTTTCTGATCGATTGTGATCTAGAGAAGATGAAAACGATTGAGTGTTGCTCTGATTTTGCCAGTGAAACGACACTTGACTTTTCTCCTCAAGATCTCGCGGTGGAGTCAATTTGGCGGCAATATCAGGTCCGTGCTGTCCATCCATATAGGGAGCCAGCCATTCAAGCATTTGCGGCTCATCTTCCTGATAGCTATCGTCTTATCCCATATCAAGGGCAGAAAATTCAAAAACCAGCTTTGCGATTGGCGTTTGCTCATCGTTTACCTGCGGCTATTGTCCAGCGTTGTCGAGGTATGTGGCCCAATGCTGTTGGTCAGCAATTTTGTTTATCTCAGAAGGACTTACTCGCTGAGTTGTTAGGAAAGCCAGAAACCATCCTTGCCCGTCAAGGCATCATTGATCAGCAGAAGCTTTTTGTTGTTCTCAGCCAGGATCGGTTCATCCGTGCGAATTATCATACGCTTATCGCAACAGCAATGGTGGAGCGTTTTTTACAAACGTATCAGAAGGAAGGAGTGAGGATAGGATGAGCAGAAGCGGTGAAGACACCCAGGCGCTTCCATCACAAGAGCATACTCAAGCACGTGTGCGGTTGACACCCTTTGTTGCGTTTGCGCGTGTTGACGAAATGGGGGTTCTGGTGAATGCCGCATCAGATCTGTATTATGAACTGGACCCATGTCAGTCTCTTCTGTGTTCAGCCTTACTCACGACAGACACGGTTGAGGATGCCATTGTGCTTCTTCGCCAGGATATTGAGGGCTCTGATACAGAACTCCGCCAGGCGCTTGAGGCGTTCCAGGATCACTTAGAGCACCTTGGCCTTCTAGAACCAACCGTTGAACAGGGAGCATCACCAGATCATGGGTACCCAAGGCCTCGCCCAAGCATGATACGACCGGCAGTGATAGTACAACCAGCGTTGCAATCCCCTCTCTGGGTCAGATCGTGGCAACGACTCTCGTGGGATATATTCTTTGCTAAGCAAAATATGTCAATGGTATGCCCTCATATTTCCTGCCGAGCACGCATGCGTGCAATCATACAGGCAATACATGTACTTCTCATCTATCGCCGAGAGGAGCGATGGATTGCACCCTGTCTCCGATTCCTTGAGCAGATACGCCCTTCCTCTTCTGCTCTTTCGTCGCTTCCGTCAGATGAGATGCTATCTCTCGCGCGCCGTGAATTGCTGACAAGCCAGGTACCTATGCATCTTTTGTTCCTATTTGGGCCTCCTGCTTCGTTAGAAGAAAATGAAGAGTCAAAGGGGCTGTGTATCCCACGTTCTTTAGGGCTCTGTGCTTATCTGCGTGCGCTTGGGTTGCCAGCACAACTGGTTCTGGCGTGCGCGAGATTCTCCTATGGCTCAGGAACACAAGCGTATCATGCCTGGACAGAAGTAGCCACACATCCAATCAACGAAGCGCCCGAAATTGTTTTTGGCTATGCGGAGCTTATGCGGTTTCCTGTTCTTGCTGAAGATATAGAGAATGCAATGAGAAGGTGAAGGATAGTACAAAAATGATAAAACCAGAGAAATATGACACATTCTTTCAACAGCAGGTGCGAGTGCAGTATCCGCAAGTGCCGAAAAATGATGTTCAGTTCTTAGAGCTAGCAGGACGAGGGCCTGGTACCGAGCGAACATATTTCCTGTTTCGGGTGAAGAGCAAGTACTGGTCAGGTATACTGCAAGCTTATCACGATTCCTATCGTCACGATGATGTGTTTGCCTGGAATACTCATCAGTCGCTTGAAGAGTGGCTTGAGCACCGTGTGAACCTTCTACGCCACCTTGAGCAATGGGACTATCCTGCCCCTGTGCTGATTCCCTCGCGCGGTGGAGCGTTATGCCGTGCTGAAAACTGGACTTTGCTGATGACATCGTTTCTTCCAGGGACCGTAGACGGCCAGTCGCTCTCAACCTTTGAGCATATTGGGGCCACATTAGGGCGTTTACATCAGCTCCCACTGCCTTCCAATCATCCATTCTCATGCTGGAATCAGACAACGATGCATGCATCCTTTCAGCGCTTTCTGTCGCTTGCATCTGTGCCAAAAGCACACCAGGAGTTGTACAAGTGGATACAACGCACATTTGAGCACGTCTTCTTGCCGATATCGCTACCGCAAACGCTGGTACACGGCGATGTGTGGGTTCCTAATGTACTCTTTAAAGAGGGTATAGCGTCTCTGATTGATTGGGAATTTGCTGGCCTCGGCCCAGCAGTATTGGATCTGGGAGTATTTTTGCTCTTTGGACAATGTGATTCACAAGGTGATCTTCCTGATATCGTGGATCGAGCACGCCTACGAGCAAGTATGAAAGGTTATCGCCAATGGCGCGCATTGACGACTGCAGAACAAGATTTTCTTCCTCATGCCGTACGCTTTGCAGTTGCGTGGCGAGCCGCACTGGTGTTGTTGCGTTCACAGAAACGTCAGTGGCCTGACGCCATGCAAAATGGCCTCAAACGATTACAGAAGAGTTATTGTTTGGCAGAGACCATGGCATCTTGTGGGCAAGATCTTTTCTCAGAGGAGGGTGATGAGGCCTATGAGAGATAATCATTGCACGAAAAGAAAGGAGAAGTAGAAAGAGATGAAGGAAGAAAAAAAGGGGAGCTTGATCTTTTTGCTTATTGAGCATTCATTCCTTACCACGCTCGTAGATGAGATACAACAGGTGCTCTTCACCACACCAAATGTGATATGTCTTCCTAGTAAGACGGAACTACTAGCCAATCTGTTGACTTCTGAACAGGACGCTTTTCAAATCTGCGATGCGCATATGGGAAGCCGATGGCGCAAAGACTATCCTGATTCGGTGGTATTGCTTGCCTGCTCCACGTCTGCTGATGAAATACTCAGTGATTCTGTTGATTACGTGCTTGAGCCTCAAATTTTCATCGAGCAGTTGCGTGGAATTATGTTTGCAGAGCAGAGCCGGCGCGCGCTCATCAATCGCCGCCTGCAGGTGGCAATAAAGCGTCATTGCTTCGACTATACCGCAACTGGCTATGTGCTTAACGAGGCGCGAACACAGATGTTACTGATTCCTAAAGGGAACCAGTGGTTTCCACCTGGTGGACACGTTGAAGATGGTGAGTTTCCAGATGAGGCACTTCGAAGGGAAGTGCAAGAGGAGACAGGATATACGGTCAATTTCTTGGGACAGCAGGCTTGTGTTGGAATGCAGATTGGTGATGCGCAGGTGCATCCGCAGCCCTATTTAATTCTCTGTGAGGATCTTCAGACACATTCCCACTATGATTTTCTCTATCTCATAGCTGCTCATACCCAGGTTGGCGCATCAGAGTTTGAGGGGCAATGGATGGATTTCGCACGCATCGAGGACCTGGATACACCTGAACATGTGAAATGGGTTGCAAAGCAACTGAGAGCATCATATCGTATGCTTTCACAAATTTCGGCACCGTAAAGATGTAAAAATGCTATAAAATATGTATGTTGTGCTTTGCACATAACGTGCATTGAGGGCTGAAGCTGCAATCTTGCTGATAACTATTTATCAGCAGCGTCAGGAATATCTTCGATGAGCTGCGTTACAGGGACCTGTAACAGCTTCGCGATCCGTTCAAGCGTCGAGAGCTGCACGTCTGTTGTGGGATTATTCCAGAGTTTATGGGCCGTCCCGAGAGAAATATTGGCCTGGCGAACAAGGTCAATCTGTTTGATGCCTTTAGAAACGGCAATTTCTTGGATGCGTAATCGATACATAGCGTCCTAGCTGGTGGGATCACACACCATGCTTTCTTCTTTCTTCATTCTGTTTTACTAAGCATACCAAACAAGATACAGTTTGTACATAGCAGTTAAACATATATGTTTAACTAGTATCGTTTGATTACAAACCACATTTCTTCAATCAAAGAAAATGTTGAAGAATGCACGAAGACAGAGATGTTCTTTGATTGCGCATGGAAAGGTTTCTTCTCTATGGCGTAATGTTTCTGACAAGGAGGAGGAATACTGATGGGTGCAAAACACACAGGGTGGCAATTGAGAGTTCGCGAGACTGCGGAAGCACAACAACTTGACCGCGAAGGACTTGCAGCGCGCTCTGGGCTACCGCTGGAGACGATTTCGCCTTTATGGGAGGACGAACGAGCCGATACCTCTGTTGCGACCTTAGCAATCATTGCGAAGGCCCTTCATGTCCCTCTTTTGACGCTTCTTCAAGATGCGCCTGAAGAGAGAAGCGCAGAAGAAGCTTAGGACCGAAAAGTCATGCCTTCCCTCCTGGCATTGTTTTGCTCTTGACAATCAAGTAGGCAATATTTATATTTAATCATAACTATTTAAATATAAAATATCTGCTGATTAGAGAGAGAGGGAGGGAAGTGCGGGTGGTGACCCAACGCAGTGTGCCATGGCGCAAGAAGAAACCACCATTGCAGTAAGCCATACCATTCGTTCATAGAAAGGGTAATCTCATGAACACTGGCTTCTCTTTACAAGAAGAAGATCGTCATCAAACAACTGCGTCCTTACATTACGATGACCCGACAAACGTCTCTTTAGTTTCCCTATTACTCCTAACTGGGTTGGGGCTCAAGCTCCGTCTGCTCTTTGCACTTTGCTGTGTGGCATTTCTTCCTACCATCCTGCTCGCATTCCTGGTCACAGGGAGAACCTTCACGATCCTTGCTGGACGCAATGCCATTTTAGTGCTCCTGGTTCTTGTGGTCGCGATTGTTTTAGTTGCCACCTGGGCCGCACTTCCCATTATCCGGCCTATTCGCAAAGCTACGCGCGAAATTATTCATACCACAGGTTCAGTTACGAATCTGGCTCAAGGGGCGCAAGACATAGCAACCGAACACAACACCAGTACCGCGATTTTGACGGGAGCCAGTCTAAGATTATCGGCCCGCCGCCAGTCCATTATGCGAGATTGTGGTCTCATCTTCACCGGCTCTCAGAGTATCCAAAGGCGCGTTCAGGAGTTGCTCAACGCCTTTCCTCCCAGTTCACAAAAGCAGGAGTTTGAACAGGCTCTCATGCAGGATATTCACCACATTGCAACGCTTGCCCGTTCGATGGGAGAAAGCTTAGCAAAAGACATGACCTTAGAGCGCATTGACCAGGCGATGAAAAGCGCCCACGAGATGACAGAGCATTTCCAAGATGCCAGTACCCATTTGCAGCAAGAAGCACGCCAACTTGAACTGGCCTCGCAAAGCCTGCTCTAACCAGAAAGGAGATGGAAGAGGGTCTCATGCACACGACAGATCTCAGGGGATTGTTCCAGTTGCTTGCCATTTCCGAACAAAACGGTACGTTACACCTTTCTCCAGTGGCTTCCTCTTCCTGACAAGCGCGCGTCACGCTGGTCCAGGGACACCCCACGACCTGTGTCCTTGACACAGCAGAGGCCTCTTCTGTCGTCGTAGACTCTCTGTCTTTCATGCGCCAATTCAAGGAATCTGGCCCATTTACCTGGGCCTTAGAACCACTCCAGGAGAATACGTCATTGGAACAAGACACCATCTCTGTTCCATCTCTTCCGCCTGCCATGTCCTGGCTGAAACCTGCTGAGAGAGCGCCTTCCCCTCCCTCGTTCGAGGAACAAGAGGGTCTCAGTACTTGGACAGGAACTGATCGTCCGTATCGTCTTCTCCAGGACATGCCAGCGTGCTCGCATCGGCTCTCTCGGATGACGTTCGCTCTCGTGGACGGACAGCGAACAGTACAGGAGATCGCTGACCTGCTCCACAAGACATGTGAGCAGATGTCCCCCATTTTAAACGCGTGTTACCGATCCGGTTGGATCGGCAAACCTCACCATTCCTAAATTTAAAGGAGGATACGTTCGTATGCATTCATTAACGACCGCGCCACCTGAAGCGCTGGCCGAGCAAGCGACGGCGGAGATGCCAACGCTGCCGGAAGAAGGCCAGGGGCTGCTTCCCTCAGCCTCCCTTGCCTCGAAGCACCTGTTGCCACGCACGCTGCGCACGCGTGACCTGCTGATCTTTTGTCTGATCGCAGTGCTCCTGGTCACCAATATCCCTCTCGTTGCCGGGGCTGGTGGCGCCTCTATCATCTATTGGATCATTGGGTTCCTGACCTTTTTGCTCCCCAGTGCGCTGGTTGCAGGGCAACTCTTTCGTCTCTTTCCAGGCGAAGCATGTATCTATCAGTGGTTTCACCTCGCCTTTGGCAATTTCTGGGATTCGTTCCTGGGCTTCTTTTGCAACTGGTGGCCTGGAGCCATCGGGCTGACCGTTGAAGCCGGAGCCGTTGTCAGTAGCCTTCAGTTGCTCAATGCTTCCTGGTTCCAGCTTCCCTGGCAGCAGGGCCTGGTGGAACTCGTCGTCCTCTTCGTCGCTCAACTCCTCTGCTGGCTTCCACACCGCCTGTTTCAGCAGATGTTATATGTCATCTTTCCCTGCTATTTGGGGATGATGCTGCTCCTTGGGGGATCCGGCCTCGTCTGGCTGGCAACGGGGCATCCCATTCAGGGGAACCTTTCGACGCAAAGTTGGCATATTGGGAGTGAGAATTACCCGGTCTTTGCCACCGTGATTGTGGCATTATTGGGTGTGGCCATCCCTTTGAACATGGGTGTGGAAATGAAGCATCGCCACGCAGGCAACCGAGCGTTACTCTATGGGACATGTATTATCATGATAGGCTATCTGGTGGCAACCTTTGGCATCCTCGTTGTGGTCCCACCGCAAGACCTGGGAAATCCTGCTTTCATGACGGAAATCTTTGAGCGTGTGTTTGGATCAGGTCCTGGGCATCTCCTTGGGGTCTTCAACGCGCTGGTGCTCATCGGCTATTTTCTCTGTGCGACGGCTGTGTACAATCAGCTCTTTTCACGCTTTTTGCTGGTTGCCAGCCTGGATCGGCGACTGCCTTCCTGGTTCTCGCGGCTCTCCCCTCAAGGGGTTCCATACCATGCCCTCTGGTTTCAGACGGGAATAAACACCCTCTTCATCGCCTGTCTCTTTTTTCTTGCACCGGCCTTCGCCCCCACCAATCAACAATTCTCGCTTGCCATCTTTCTCGTGGTCATGAATGGCGCGTCCGTTGTCTGGAATGCCGCGATGATCGGGTTGTTTGTCGCTGGCATGATCCTCTTTCTGCGCTACCGCCGCGAGCTACATGCCTGTGCGCTCGTGGCTCCCTGGGTCTTACACCTGGCAGCCATCGCAGGAATCGGGGCGTCGCTTGTCGCGATCTGGAGTGCCTTCTTTGCTGGTTCCCCGGTTCCGACCACCCTCAACAGCCAGGAATGGGGATTCTGGGTATTGCTCATTGTGCTCACTAGCATGGCTCTGGGTGCTCTCTATAGCTACATGATGCCAGAAAGTGAAGACCTCGCCTCACTGCTCAGTACACAACGGTCTTCCTCCTGATTGAGGTGGAGGAAGGCATCGTTGTCTGGTTTCTCCACGTTTGGTATGAAAGGAATCATTGGTATGAGTCAGGATACCCTCTCTGAGGCCCTGGTGCCTCACGATGAACCAACCACGAAACTACGAGCTGGACGCTTAGGTCTCTTTGATGCTCTGGCCCAATCAGTAGGATTGCTCGCACTGGAGATGGGAATTGCCCTCTCCATCTCCTTTGTTGCAGCCTCCGCAGGCGTCGCGTCGCCCCTTGCCTATCTGATCGCCGGGTTGGCGAGCCTTTGCCTGGCCTATGTCTTTCTGCAATTTTCCCGTCGGATTGCCCATGCAGGCAGCCTCTACACCTACATTACACAAGGACTCGGAGCAGGATATGGTTTTCTCGGAGGCTGGATGTATGCAGGGGCCTTCGCCGTCGGCGTTTCTTTTACCCTTGCCATCTCCAGCCTGTTCACGGCCACCGTTCTTGAGCACCTCTTTGGCATCACGCTTCCCTGGTTGCTTCCTTTTGTGGTGCTTCTGCTCGCACTTGGGGCCTGCGCCTTCTTTGACATACGCCTCTCCACAAGAGTCGTCCTTCTCTTGTCTGCTGTCGGGGCTGGGGCCGTGTTGCTCCTGGCGCTGCTCATTCTCCGGCATGGTAGAGCGGAGGGTTTTTCACTCGTTCCCTTGCTCCCTTCTGCATCACCTGGGGGCCTCTCGGCAGTGTTCTTTGGGGTGATCTTCGCCTTCACCTCCTTCATTGGGTTCGAGTCCAGCACGGTGCTGGGCGAGGAAACACACCGGGCGCAGCGGGTCATTCCACGCGCCGTAATGCTGGCAATCGTCGTTGGCCTGGTCTTCTATGTCCTTGTCTCCTACAGTTTCGTCATCGGGTATGGGACAACACATATCGATGCCCTGGCACGTGATCAAACCCCTCTGGACACACTCGCGACTCGCTATGGGGGGACGCTCTTTGCGAGTCTGCTGGATCTGGTCGTGGCTATCTCGGGATGGACGGCTTCCTTAGCGGGCCTCACGCTTGCAAGCCGCATGCTTTTTGCCATGGCCCGTGATCGTCGCTTCCCGTTTCTCCTGAGCAGAACCCATCAGCGTCACAAAACGCCCATAGTCGCCATCGGCGTGGTCCTGGGAATCACCTTCCTACTTGGTCTCACGCTCGGTGTGCTCTTAGGCCCATTCCTGTTCTACGGTTTTCTTGCCATCACGGCCTCACTCTTGATCCTGCTGGCCTACATCCTGGCGTCACTGTCATGGGTAATGGTGAGCCTTCGGAACAAGGGGACAGCCTCACCCCTTCGCCTGGTGATTAATCTGCTCCTGCCTGTCATCGCCATCATCATCTCCGCCATTGCGGCCTATAGCTCAGTCGTTCCAGTTCCTGCCCCTCCCCTCATGTATGCACCCTATATCGCTCTTGGGTGGATCGTGCTTGGAAACCTCCTGCTTCTGTGGCATCATTGGCAGCACCGAAAAACAGGGCATGCTCTCAAGCAGAGCGCCTAAACACACGCTCGAATCACCATGTCACCTGGGGATAACCCAGGTGACAATCTACACAAGGAAAAGAGATGGACAAAACCCAAATCACACTTGTCGAAGCCGTTGAACGGCATCTGTATCAGGCCTATTGTATTTTGTAAACTAAAAGTAGGCCAGCGACACTGACTTTTACAATTGAAAAGTGTACCAAGGGTGGGTAATCTTCTCTCATGCAAGGATCTGTTATCCCCTTGCATGAGAGGAGCGAGGGAGATGATCACCTTGGAACAATATGAACAGATTCGGCGCATGTATCATGTGGAAGAGCAATCCGAACGAGCCATTGCCCGCACGCTGGGTATCTCGCGACAGACGGTCAGCAAAGCGCTGCATGCTGACCGGCCACCAGAATACACCTTGAAGAGGCCGCGTCCATCTCCCGTGCTGGGACCCTACCAGGCCCGATTGGACGCCTTGCTTGCCGAGAATGCCCACTTACCCAAGAAGCAGCGCTACACGGCACACAAACTCTTTGAGCTCCTCCAAACTGAAGGCTACTCTGGTAGCGAGTCAAGCATACAGATGTATGGGGTGCGCTGGCGCAAAACACACAAACGCCCGGCGACCTTTTTGCCTCTGGAGTTTGACCCCGGCCAGGATGCGCAGGTGGATTGGGGGGAAGCTCAGGTGATTGTGGGCGGGATCCAGCAAACCGTGCAAGTGTTTGTCATGCACCTGTCGTATTCTCGCCGCACGTTTGTGATGTGTTTCCCATCTCAGAAGCAAGAAGCCTTCTTGTATGGCCATGTGTGTGCCTTTGAACACTTCGGCGGCGTGCCGCATCGGATTAGCTATGATAATCTCGCCGCTGCTCTCAAGCCACTCATCGAAGGACGGATACGAGAAGAACAGCGCGCTTTTGTCGCCTTTCGTAGTCACTACCTGTTTGCTTCTCATTTCTGTACGCCCGCTCAAGGACATGAGAAAGGAGGCGTTGAGGGGTCAGTTGGGTTTAGCCGGAGAAATTACCTCGTGCCCATGCCCCAGGTCGAGTCATACACTGAGCTCAATCGCTCTCTCTTGGAGAAGTGCCTGCGTGACGATGTGCGTGTCGTGCATCGGCAACCGCTCTCGATCGGGCAAGCCTGGAAAATTGAGCAACCAGCGCTTCGGCCTTTGCCCAAGCGGGCTTTTGACTGTTGTGTGACGCGGCAAGTCCATCTGACTCCCTACAGCCAAGTGAGCTATGACACCAACCGCTACTCGGTGCCAACAGAGCAGGCTCGCAAGCTTCTGACCCTGAAAGCCTATCCCTTTACGGTGGAGATCTATGACAAGGGGCAGTTGCTCGCTGTGCATGAGCGCTCGTATGGACGCGAGCAAGATGTGTTTAACCCACTCCATTACCTGTTTTTGTTGGAGATACGCCTGGGAGCGTTTGAGTATGCCCGTCCGTTGAAGCAATGGAAAGTGGATTGGCCGTCCTCCTACCATCGGCTGCTTGCCCACTTGCGGGAGAAGTGGCCCGAGGGGCGAGGAGTCAAAGAGTTTGTGCGCATTTTACGTTTGCATCAGCAGTATCCTGCCTCTGTGGTGGAGCAAGCCATTGAACAGGCACTCGCCTTTGGTTGTACCCACCTTGATGGAGTAAAACACTGCCTGGAGCATGGCCAGGCTGAAGTCGAGGCCCGGCCCCTGCTGGATTTGTCTGACAGACCCCATCTGGCGAGCCTGGGAAGCCAGGCCATTGATTTAGCGTGGTATGACCAATTGATTGGGAGAGGAGTTGCCCAATGAAGCCGGAATTTCTGCTGGAAACCTACTTGAAGCAACTGCGTCTGCCCTCTTTTGCGCAGTCTTATCAACCGTTGGCTCAGGAGGCCGCACGCACGAACTTGAGCTACGAGCGTTACCTGTTGGCGCTGGCTCAAGAAGAAGTGGCCAATCGAGAAGCGCATCGCATTGAACGAGCCATCCAACAAGCCCACTTCCCGGTGCTCAAAGAGCTGGCTGACTTTGAGTGGAGCAGTGTGCCCTCTGTTCCCAAAGCGCGCATCCTCGAACTGGCGCAGGGTGTCTATATCACCAACGCCGAGCCTGTGATCTTGCTGGGAAATCCTGGTTTAGGCAAATCGCATGTAGCGACGGGATTGACTCTGGCTGCGTGTCGACAAGGCCGTCGGGTGCGCTTTTACAATGTAGCTGGACTGATAAATGATCTGATCAAAGCGCAGCAAGAGTACCAACTCTCACGGATCATGGCTCAGATCTGTAAACACGAGCTGATTGTCCTGGATGAATTAGACTTTATCCCGTTCACCCCCACTGGGGCTCAACTCTTGTTTCAACTGTGTTCAGCTCTCTACGAACGAGTCGCAGTCATCGTGACGACGAACCTGCACTTTGCTGAATGGGGCCGCATCATGGGGAGCGATGAGCGGATGTCCGCGGCGCTCCTGGATCGGCTCACTCATCGGGCCACGATCCTAGAATTTGTGGGAACCTCATATCGCTTTCGCCAGCAACTCCAGCACCAAGAATCCTTGGGAGAAGGGAGCGGCGAACCAGTAGCCGCTCCAGAAGTCTGAAGCATCTCCGTGGGGAGTGGCACAGTTTTCGAGTAAAAACTGGTACACGTTTCGGTTACAAACAAATTTTGTCAATGAATCTCTTGGCACAGTTTTCGAGTAAAAATTGGTACACTTTTCCCTTGCAAAATACACTTTTTTGACAGCACTTATGACACGTCTTGATGTTGAACTGCTTTAGTGGAGTGTGTGGCAAGGAATGATATTGCGCCTCACTTTGAACACTCCACCAAAGCAGTTCAAGCGCAATGTCTGAAGAAATGTCCGAAAGAGTGCAGACCTTGCAAGGTTACCTGTCATGAACATCACCATACATGGGCATCTGAAATAGTCCTCCTTGCTCTCCGTTTCAACAGTTCTTTGATCAAACACCTGTGCTTATGCCCTACAGCAAGTATACGATTGTTTTGAGGAGCATGTCCCACTCTCAAAGTCTCGTCACGCCTTGCATCTTCCAGGGCCTGCCGCCACATTTCCGATATGTTCAGCGTTCACGCCCATCCTTCCAGAAGCTCCACATCGAGATTCGCTCCTTGCACTTTGATCATACCCACGATGTCGTTCCACTCCGCGTCGTCTCTCATACCATCAGTTCGCACGACCGAAGCCAGGTGAAAGCGCCGAAGCTTAAAGAGAATCATTTCACTGGCCGAAGCAACGGGGAAAGGAGGGTACCGTTCATCAAGCTTGTAACGAGTCACCAGCCGAGACATAGTGGTATCAAAAGCAGTACATCGAGGGACAATGACATCGACCTTCGCCAGTGAGCCGAGATGCAAGAGGGAAAAGGGCGTGCGCCGTCGCACCGCCTCCTAGATGGAGTTCTTCTCAAAGAGAAAATCACGTTCAAGGGGTGCCAGGAAGGCGGAGAGGTTTTGTTCGTCGAGTTCGACAAGAGGATCAATATCTTGCGCCACCTGTTGCATGCCGTGAAGCGAACTGGCAATCGAGCCGCCGAGGTAACAGGGCACCTCTATCCTCTCACACGCCTGGAACACAGAACGCGCAACGGAGGCGAGATCCATTGGCTGCAGGTGCCAATGCTCTTGCTTCTCTAATGCGGCTTGTACGTGCTGAGCAAGCGCCTTCCCGTACGAGAACGAGACAAAGCGTACCGCAGCCTCCCGCTCAGTGTTCCCCGCATAGCGCTCTCGCCAGGAGCGGATATTCGCCCACAGTGTACTCTGGGTCAACGATTGCACAAGTCTGAACCGCCTCTCCACAGGGGCCTTGCGGATCAGGCCGATGAAGACCCGCTCGGCATCAGGATGGGTATCAACAGATTGCATGCTCATCTCTTCCTCCTCATACAAACAGGGTACGAGCATTGTACCAGCAAGTCAAGAGACAGATCGGATGGCGAAATTGATGGCGGATCGATGGCGGATATGGCGGATCGATGGCGGAACTGATGGCGGATATGGCGGATCGATGGCGGATCGATGGCGGATCGATGGCGGATAAACTGTCTCCCGATAGTTGCCTCTTTTGGCTCACAAGCACGGTCGTACTCGCTGGCAACCGTCTGGATGGCACATTGGAAACTTGAGGGGAGAGTACCTCTCACTTCACCAAATTTGACTACAAATTGACGGCAAAGCCGCCGGACGCCTGCGGATTACGATGTCCGCCGATGAACGACGATTCCTCTCACGCCGCATGGGAAGCGCCGTGGCGGACAGCGGCGAAAAGGGGCGGGGAGGCGCCTGCGAATCTCTCCACCTGCAGTTCTTTTATGATGATGATGCTCTCATGCCGCTTCTAGACACTCATGAGAGAGTTTCACTTTTTTTGGAGAACACATCGTTGACAGCAAAACTGACAGCGAAACGCAGAGGTGTCGATTCGTTCTTGTGCTGGCGCAACGCGCCGTGGAAAGCCGTGAGAACGAGATTTGTGCCGCAGTTGCCCTGCTGCATCCAGCCCTGGTCACAAACCGCATTCTCAATGCTGATGCGATGCACACCTCACCAATACGTAATCCATTGCCTGGTTGAACAAGCAAAGCTTCTCCTGACAACGACAAAGTGGTCGCTCGCCGGCTCAAACGCATTTCAGACGAAAGCTTCAATGACGAGCTTGCATTTTCACCACAAAGAATCTACCATTGAAGGTGGAGAAGCACGGCGGCATAGCTATCCGCTGGGAAGGGAACCCTCTAACGCACTTGGAGCTTGACTCTTGATCAAAAGCTGGGGGGCGTGTTCGGACTCCTGATAAGAGTTTGAAGGCGACACTTCTCGTCTGAAGGTGGCAGAGGCACGCCCACGGATTGTGTTGCAAAAACGATGATGAGGGCAAGATGGATGTGAAGAGGTTCTCCTCATTCAGTTAGGCGATCACTCCAAACAGTGTGGCGACCAGCGAGACCTGCCCTCCAACATCCCCTTTTGCTACCCCTTGTACTTGCCCTTTCCTCAGCATGTTCATCGTCTCGTACCCTTGGAGGGCTCGCCAAGCTGTTTGGAAGAAGAAAAAGCCCATCCCTGGCTTCGTTAACCGTTTGATGAAGCGATGATCTTGTTCAACCAAATTATTGAGATATTTCACTTGCCGCAATTCACACCTTTTGGGAAGACACCCTTCCGCTTTCAATTCCGCAAACGCTTTGGGATAGGCCGCGTTTTTGTCCACGTTGATAACTCGTGGCTCGCTGGTATGGGATGCGGTGAGCGTTTTGAGAAGAAACTGTTTAGCACCTTGTGTATCTCGCGTCGAACTGAAAAAGAAATCGAGCATGTTTCCCCGCGAATCAACCGCTCGATACAAATACACCCACTCTTTTTTGACTTTGATGTAGGTTTCATCGACCCGCCAGGAGTCCGCCGTGGTCTTCAAGTGCGCTCGACACCGTCGTTCGAGTTCGGGCGCATAGTGCTGAACCCAGCGATAGATTGTCGTATGGTCGACATGCAATCCACGCTCAAGCATCATTTCCTCCAAGTCGCGATAGCTCAAAGCAGAGCGAAGATACCATCTCACGCACAAGAGAATGATGTCGGCTTGGAAGTGGCGCCATTTGAACGGGTGCTGCTCTGCTATGACGAAATCCTCTTCCTGCTCCAATTAATGTAGTAAAACGTATGCAAGCATAGCTCTGCTACACCTTTTGTTGTTCCTGTTTCATCCGTAGGAGCCTCAAGGCCGAAGCCTTTTTGGTCTTACCCCGCGTCCGCAGGCAAGTTTACGTCCTCGTCTGAGCCAATACCGGTGACGACTTGGTCAATGAGCCCGATCAAGTGAAGGGCTTCCCGCAGGATATTCTGGCTCGCATTATGATCGCGATCTTGCGGGAACTGAGAATAGGGGCATGATGGATTCTGGCAGAGGAAGGTGCGATCTTTGAGCGTCATCGCTTCCCACTTCCAGCCGCAGCAGTGGCAGGTCTTACTCGAAGGAAAGAAGCGTCCCACCTTGATCACCTGTCCACCCTGCTGCTCTACCTTCGCCCGAGCAGGGAGAGCAGCTTGCCCAATGCTGCGTCAGAGAACGAACGAGACAGCCGCCGATTCTTGAGCAACCCGCTTCCGGTTGAGGTCTTCGATGCCAATGCTTCCATAGCAATTGGCAAGCCTGGTTGTGAGCTTGTGGAGCACATCGTCTCTCAGAGAGGTAATACGATAATGGAGTCGTGCCACCTGTCTACGCGCTTTCTCGCGGTTTTTTGATCCCGGTTTGCGGCGATGCAGTCGCTTATTGGCCTGACGCAATTTTTTGAGCGCCGTTTTGAGGAAGGCTTGGTTCTCGACTCCCTCTCCTGTACTCAAGGTGGCCAATCGGTTTAGTCCGACATCGATACCAACAGCGGCTGGTTTCTTTGCCGGGATCGCATCTGGGAGTTCGACCTGGAGAGACACAAACCACCAGTCTGCTGTTTTCGTGATGCGTGCTCCTCTCACGCGACCTTTGAAGCGCAGATTTTCCGCCATGTTGACCCATCCGAGCTTAGGAACCCACAGACGGTGATCCCCCAACTCGAATTGATCGTTGGCAAGGTAGAAGCTTGGTTTGCTCCGCTTCTTGCTCTTAAAGCGCGGGCGGTGAGCCTTGCCTTCAAAGAAAGCGGTAAATGCTTTGCCCAGGTCCAGAAACGGCTGATCAGAGGCGTTCTTCGTGACTTCCCATGTCCAGGGGTACTGTTCACGCCGGATCTCGTTGAATTGCTTCTTGAGTTTCAAGGCGGTGGGCTTTTCTCCTGCCTCATACTGCCGGTTCCACTCAGCCAGCGCCCAATTCCACACGAAGCGGGCGGTCCCTGCGGCTTTGGCAATAGAGACGGCTTGCTCAGGTGTGGGATGGAGTCTGATCTTGTGTGCCTTGATCATCCGTTATGTCCTTTCCCAGAGCCGCTGCACGGATCAGGTTCTTCTGGGAACGCAGGCCATGAAGTCGTGCTGAAAATACCGTGACGATAGCCATCAGATCCCGAACCAGTTCTTCTTCTGGGGAGAAGGTTTCGTCATGAATAACGGTGATCTCGGTTCCGTGCCGTTCACAGAACTGCTCAAACCAGTCGTAGCCAAAGCGAACAAAACGATCCTGAAAGCCGATCACCACCCGCTTAACCAATCCCAGCTCGATTTGTTCAATGACCTGATGAAAGCCTTTGCGTTTGTAATTGAGTGCGGAGCCGATATCTTCTACCCACTGATCTACCTTGATAGCATGCTCCTGGCAGTATGCTCGAAGTGCTTCCTTCTGGAGAGCCAGATCTTTTTTCTGACCAGGAGAAGACACGCGAGCATACGCAATCACCAACCCTTGCTCCGAGGAAATTAACCCGCGATAAGCCAGATATTGTTCATGCGTGTAGTAGCGGCGATTCGTCGGGCTACGGAACGCTGGCAAGATGCCCTTGCGATCCCATTTTTGCAAGGTATTGACTGATTTTCCAATCAACTGGCCAAATTGTTTTGGCGAATATGTATGCTCCATACATATATTCTAACACATCATCATCGCTTTTTCAATACTGTTAAAGACTCTTTTCGCTCGACTGTAGCAGATCAGCTTATTTCTTGCAACACAACCGAGCAGAGGAGAATAGGTAAATGATGCTTATTTAGCCCTCTTGACAGAGAAGAACCCGTCGCAAGCCGCGGGGCTTACAGCCCCAACGGTAAGGCGGGTTCCTCGCGGGCTTGAGCTCTTTTCTCTCAACTGTAGCAGATCGGCTTTTTCTTGCAATGCAACCGATTTCATTCAGTAAGGTAGAAGTCAGTGACTACTCGCTTCAGCGGTATCAACAGCTAGCAAGTTAGCTTTCAAACAATCAAAGAATTGACCTGTAAGTTTCTCTGCAGTGCTGCTCATAAGGCGTCCCCCCACGCTGGCAAGAGTGCCACTCACCACTACATGTGCGTTCCAATCCATACGAGTCCGCTCTGCCCCTTCTGCAACGAGACGCATACGGCCCTCTAGCTCAACGGCACTTCCTGGAGCCTTCCCACGTCCTTTCACCACCATGTAATTTGGCTCTTGCATCTCCGGGCGGGTTACATCGAGTGTAAATTTTGCTTTCACAGGCCCCACGCCTGCGGCAATCACAGCCTTCCAGTGTTCAGGTTCCAATTCTTCCAGGCTTCGGAAACCAGGTGCACATGCTGCCACCTTGTTCACATCCAGGAGATAAGCCCATACGCGCTCAATAGATACAGTAATCGTCTGAGAGCCCGAGAATTCCATAGCATGCTCACCTTTCGCTCTGTACGAGATATTCTTCTGGATTGGCTTCAAACAGGCGTTTGCAGGCCGGGCAGCAGAAATAGACATTACGGCCATTATAGGTACTTAGGTGTCGAGCGTTGGCTATTTCCACCATCATGCCACATACGGGATCAAGAGCCGTACTATGAACCGCAGAAGAGAGAGAGTCTTGCCCTTCAGCAGCAACGTTCTCACCACCCCCCTCCATCAGGATGGATTGCCTGCGGACCTGCACCAGTTCGGCCAGGATGCTCGATGCTATTTCCTCAGGGGTCATCGCTCCGATATCAAGGCCAGCCGGGGCTTTTAAGCGCGCTATCTGGCGTTCTTCCAAACCAGACATACGTAAATAGGATCGGCAAGCATCTGCACGGCGGTGACTTGCAACCATTCCCACGTACGCTGCTGGACTCTGCAAAGCCTGTGTGAGCACATCCTCATCGTATTGACCGTGCGTAGCGACGACAATGAGTGTTCGCTGATCAATGGGTACCTGGCTTAAGTCAGTATGGTTCAGGTGAGTGACCGCAAAGTCAAGTACTGGTGCAAGTTGACTCAACGCAGCCACGACCGGTGAGTCACCCACAAGGATGAGCTGAGGCTGAGGAAGATGCGGCTCCATATAAATCTCCAGTATGCCCCCACTGGCACACGACATGGGAAAGGCGCGCACATCACGATGTATGCCTACGGTAACTGGCGCGCCAAGACGTAACAGGGAAGGTTCCCCCCCTTCCCGCAGCGCACGCACTGCTTCTCGCACCACCACAGGTTGTGCGCAACTTCCTCCAATCCATCCCGTTATGTGCCCATCAGCCTCAATAATGGCCCTGGCTCCTGGTTTCGCTGACGTCGGGCGTTCACACCACACGACTGTCGCTATGACGAAAGGTTTTCCGGCCTGCTCCAACTGGTGAGCGAGCTCAAGGAGTGTATGAGTTGAAGACATAACACCCTCCCACACAAGGAGATAAGGCGGCGTGTCTTTCTCCTGATGAATAGGCACGCCGTCCAGAAGCACCGAGGGACTCTCAGTCTGAGGTCAGGCCTTTTTCTTTGAGGATGTTCCATACCTTCCAGGGCGTCAGTGGCATATCGATATGACGCACACCGACGTGTGCCAATGCGTCCACAACGGCGTTCACAATCGCTTGCGGCGCTCCTACTGTAGGCGATTCGCCGACACCTTTAGCCCCAATGGGATGATGGGGTGAAGGAGTGACTGTCCTGTCCGTCTCCCAGAGAGGGGTCTCCATTGCGGTTGGTATTAAGTAATCCTGGAAGTTTCCAGCCAGGATATTGCCATCCGCATCATAGGCCAGTTCCTCATACATAGCTGGAGCTAATCCCTGTGTCAGCCCACCATGTATCTGTCCCTCAACCACCATCGGATTGATGACAGTACCGCAGTCATCGACCGCCATAAAGCGACGAATATGAACCATACCCGTGCCACGATCGATGTCTACAACACAAATATAGGCCCCGAAGGGATACGTGAGGTTGGGCGGGTCATAATAGTTGACCGCCTCCAATCCAGGTTCCAGGTATGGCGGGCAATTGGTATAGGCAGCAAAGGCTAAATCCTGAATGGTCTTCCCCTTAGCAGGCGCACCTTTGACAAAGAAACGTCCTGGCTCCCATTCCAGATCTTCCTCCCCCACCTCTAAGAGGTAAGCCGCGATCTTTTTGGCTTTCTCACGCACTTTGCGCGCAGCTAATGCCGTTGCCGCACCCGCTACAGGCGTACTACGGCTGGCATAGGTTCCCAGGCCATAAGGCGCGGTATCCGTATCGCCATGTTCAACATCAACATCATCTGGCGACAGCCCTAATTCTGCCGCGATGATCTGGGCAAAGGTCGTTTCATGTCCTTGACCTTGCGTTTGCACGCCAATACGTGCGAGCACTTTTCCAGTTGGATGTACGCGCACTTCGCAGCTATCGAACATCTGAATGCCCGCGATATCAAAATGCTTCCCTGGGCCAGCCCCGACGATTTCAGTAAAGGTTGAGATACCAATGCCCATCAGTTCGCCACGCGCACGCTTCTCCGCCTGCTCCTGACGCAGTGCCTCATAATCAATATTCTTCATCGCCAGGTGTAATGCACCCTCATAATTGCCACTATCAAAGGTCCAGTTCAATGCCGAGCGATAGGGAAACGCCTCCGGCTTGATAAAGTTTTGCAGACGTAACTGCGCCGGATCTTTCCCCAAATCATGCGCCAATGTATCCATCATACGCTCAATCAAATACGATGCTTCCGTAACGCGGAACGAGCAACGATAGGCAATACCGCCAGGCGCTTTGTTGGTATGCACTGCATCAACATCCACAAAGGCATGTTTAAAGTCATAGGAGCCCGTGCAAATGTGGAACAGACCTGCCGGAAATTTTGTCGGTTGTGCTGCGGCGTCAAAGGCGCCATGATCGGCCAGCGTATGTACACGCAGCGCGTTGACCATGCCATCTTTATCCGCTGCGATCTCCGCATGAATATGGTAATCGCGAGCGAAGCCCGTACTACCAATATTTTCAGAGCGATCCTCGATCCATTTGACTGGCTTGCCCGTCGTCACTGAGGCAACCACGGCGCAGACGTAGCCTGGATAAATGGGGACTTTGTTGCCAAAACCACCGCCAACATCTGGAGAGATGATACGGATACGATGCTCTGGCAGCCCTGCCACCATCGCGAAGAGCGTGCGGTGGGCATGTGGTGCCTGCGATGTCAGCCAGACAGTGAGCTTCCCTGTGGCCTTGTGATAGTTGGCGACACAGCCGCAGGTCTCAATTGGCGCAGGATGGATACGCGGAATATAGAGGTCTTGCTTGATAACCACGCCATTCCGCTCAGCTTCGGCAAAGGCTGCATTCGTCGCGTCTTCATCTCCTGTTTCCCAGTGATAAATCTGGTTCGTAGGCTGCTTCTCCTTTTTATCGGGACGCAGCAACGGCGCCTCAGGATCAAGAGCCTTCTTGGGATCAACAACAACGGGTAGCGGTTCGTAATCGACATCTACAGCGGCAACTCCATCAGCGGCCGCGTAACGGCTGGTAGCGACGACGAAGGCAACTTCTTGCATCTGATACAATACACGATCAACGGCTAACACTGCTTCCATATCGGCGGAGAGCGTTGGCATCCAGGCCAGGCCAGCGGCTTCCAGGTCTTTCCCCGTGATGACTGCCACGACACCAGGAACCTTCATTGCTTCACTGCTATCGATATTCCTGATGAGTGCGTGCGCATAGGGACTACGGACAATGTCTCCGTAGAGCATGCCAGGCAATTGTACATCGTCAACATATGTCCCTTGTCCGCGAATAAAACGCGCATCTTCTTTACGCTTATAGGGTTCACCCAGGCCATGATGAGCATGTATTTCGCTTGCCATTAATCATCTCCCTCACCGGCAGGGACCGGAACTGGCTCAGACGCACTCATTTTTTCAGCAGCATACTGGATAGCACGGACAATATTGACATAGCCTGTACAACGACACAGGTTTCCTGAGATGCCCTCCCGTATCTCCTGTTCACTGGGATGAGGGTTGCGCTGCAGCAGTGCAATGGCCGCCATCATCATACCCGGCGTACAATAGCCGCATTGCAAGGCGTGCTTCTCATGAAAGCCTTCTTGCATGGGATGAAGCCTGTCGCCCTGCTCCAGGCCCTCCACAGTTACAATCTGACGACCATTAGCCTGGACAGCGAACATCGTACATGACTTGGTTGCTTTGCCATCGACGAGGATTGTACAGGCCCCACAGGAAGTCGTGTCACAGCCAATATGGGTGCCAGTCAGATGTAAGCCATCGCGAATCCAGTGGACAAGGAGGGTGCGTGAATCGACAGTATCCTCGTACGCCGTACCATTAATAGTGACACTGATCGGGTGTTTGCTCATCTTATTCCCCTCCTGCGGCGCGAACTGAGGCTTTACGTAAAGCACGACTACATAGTGTGCGCACCATAGCACGCTTGTATTCCGCAGTACCGCGAGTATCGCTCGTTGGTTGGGATGCTGCCGCGGCAAGATCGGCGGCTCGACGAATAGCTGTT
The DNA here is from genome assembly GCF_000178855.1 of Ktedonobacter racemifer DSM 44963. Taxonomy (GTDB): domain Bacteria; phylum Chloroflexota; class Ktedonobacteria; order Ktedonobacterales; family Ktedonobacteraceae; genus Ktedonobacter; species Ktedonobacter racemifer. The sequence continues at coordinate 343,273 of NZ_ADVG01000002.1, forward strand.
TCATCAAAGTGTTTGCCAAGCAGCGCTTGCTCGGCATCACGAGCTTTGAGAGGAGAGGGTCCGACATTCGTGAGACCAATACCCGCATGGGTCACCAGTCCACCACTATCCAACACCACATAGACCGCGACTCCTGCAATGGCATAATCACCTACTTTGCGCTCAAGCTTCAGGTAGGCTCCACCACTGTGCTCAGGGGGGGCAGGTATGCGAATTTCAGTGAGGATTTCAAGAGGGTCAAGCGTCGTTTCAAAGGACGAGTCGGTAAAGAAGGCTTCAATAGGGATTACACGCTGCCCACCAGGACCCACAGCGACCACACTTGCCCCCAGCGCAATCATCGTTGCGGGATGATCGTTCGCAGGGTCGGCATGAGCAAGATTGCCTCCAACAGTGGCCCAGTTGCGTACTACCGGGTCAGCTACGACCTTCGCAGTATCCTGGAGAATGGGATAGCGAACGCGAATGAGAGAGGAGTGATCTAACTCCGCTTCGCGTGTGAGTGCACCGATATGCAGCACACCATCGGCCTCCCGAATATATTCCAATTCAGCAATACGATTGATATCGATGAGAATTGAGGGGCTGGCAAGGCGGAAACGCAAGATGGGAATAAGGCTGTGACCCCCAGCCAATACCTTGGCTTCATCGCCATGTTGTTGTAGCAGAGCTATAGCTTCGGGAACACTGCTCGCTGCTACATAATCGAAGGAACCGGGAATCAAAATAACACCTCCAACATCTGTTGACGCGCAAATCTTCTGCGCGTCATCATCGAATACAAAACGCCAGACCGACAGGGAGGTACGTATAGTAGAAGCATGCGGGCCTCTATCTACCTTCAGTATAGTCGCACCTTGTATCCAGTGTTACCTACAAAAGGAGGGAAGAGGGTTTCCAAAAGGAGGGAAGAGGGTATATACAAAAGGAGGGGGGAATACGCGCCAGGAGGTCTCTACAATCTATAGCCATCCATGTTTGACGGCAACCATCACTGCCTCAGTACGATTCTTGACATTGAGACGATGCAAAATTTCTTGTACATAGCCCTTGATTGTGTTCTCACTCAAGTAGAGCTTCTTGGCAATTTCACGGCTAGATAACCCTTGCGCGACAAAACGCAGAATCACAAGCTGCTGAGAACTGAGGGATTCAAGAGAAAGTTCAGGATTTGTCTGTGGGGCACGACGTAGTTGGGTCATGAGAACAGCGGCAGCCTTGGGGTCAATAGCTCCCTCCCCTCGTGCAACGGCCCGAATTGAGCGTTTCAAGTCGAAGCGTTCGATATCCTTGACAATGTAACCACGCGCCCCTGCCTGAATACATTCTGCCACTAACGTTTCATCCGTAAAGGTGGTCAGGATAATCACTGCTGTCTCGGGGAAACGTTCAGTCACAGTGCGACAGACCTCGATTCCGCTCGAATCAGGAAGGCGAACATCGAGCAAGGCGATATCTGGTTGGAGACGTTCAATCAATTCGAGGGCCTGGACGGCAGTGGCAGCATCACCGACAATACTAAAATCTGGCTCGGTCATGAGTATCGCCTTGAGTCCTTCACGTACCATCTCGTGATCGTCAATAATCAGTAAGCGGATCATAATGGGACCACCGCCTTTACGATAAGCCCACCCTCTTCGCCATTCACCAGCGTAAAGTGCCCGCCAAGCTCTTCTATCCTACGCCTCATTCCTCGCAAGCCCAGGTGCATAGCATCCTTATCATACGACTGTAATACCTGAGTGGGGAGACCAATGCCATTATCTTGAACGACCAGTATCGCATGTTCACCTGTTACCTGCACCGTCACAATCACAATCGTAGCACATGCGTGGCGGCGCACATTAGAAAGGGCCTCTTGAGCAACAGTCAGCAGCGTTTTCTCGACACAAGCTGATGGCGCTATAGTCCATTCTGCCACGACCAGATCCGCTTCAATAGAAGTCGCTTCGCGCAAATCACGAATCTGGGTATAGAGCATTTTCACCAGCCCCTCTTCGGGAAGCTCTGCCGAGGACAGCGCAAAGATTGCATCACGCACCTGGGCAGTTCCTAAAGAAGCAAGCTGTTTAATTGAGCGTAATGCATGAAGCAGTGACGAACCAGGCTCCAGTTGTTCTTTAACCCAATCCGCTTTCAAGCCAATCGTGAACAATGTTTGTTGTACACGATCATGGAGTTCCTGGGCAATCCGTCTGCGCTCTTCGCCAAGCATCTGACGCTTCTGGACCTCGGTTAGCTCGTGGTGTAACTGCTGGAGGTGTGTTGCGAACTTGCTCAATTCCTGGTTCTGGCGCTCCAGTTCGGCGGTACGCTCACGGACTTCACTTTCCAGGTGGGCAGCATAAGCTTCCATAGCTCGACGTTCACGCGCGATAAGTTGAGCATTATGGATAGCGACTGCTGCTTGCGCACTCAAAGCCTCGATGAGTTCAAAGTGGCGGTTTGTGAAACATCCAGGACGTGTATCGCCAATCAGGAATGCGCCCAGAATTGCTCCCTCACGGGTACGCAATTGCACACCCAGAAAGCTGCGTACAGAAATATGCCCCTTTGGAATGCCTACATAACGAGGGTCCTTCAGGACATCGTCGATAATAATGGATGCACCTTCCCAGAAGACAGGATAGAGTACTCCAACACCTTCGACTACACCCAGGCGACGAAAATGAGCCGCTATGTGCTCTGATGCACCGGAGATAGCGGCCAGACGAAAACTTGCTTTCTTTGTGGGAGTAGTAGCACATTCTTCCACGATTTCGGGTATGAGAAAGAATGCAGCATATTGAGCAGCAGTTACTTTGCGTGCTGCATCTGTCATCATCTGCAATAGACGCTGTAAGTCAAACTCAGACGTCAGCGCAATTGCAATCCTGTTTAATTGTGCTAACTCTTCAGCCTGTTGCTGCAAGTTTGTAATGAGCTGAGCACGACTCTCATCGATGGGTTGGGCCATATCGTGACGTTATTGGGCTTTAGCCCACCGCAAGCCACGGGGATTCATCCCGTGGTTAGGCGTTTGCGGCTTTAGCCCTTGCCCTTCCGTTTTTTCTGTACGCGAAAAGAATTGATCAGCAGTACATTGAGAACTGAATAGTGTATGGGTTCCATAGCGAAGGGCTATGGGTAAAAACGCTACCGTGTTAGCCAAAGACCACGGCTACTTGCTAAAGAGAGCAATTGCAACGTGTAGGCATTTCAATCAACGTACAAAAGTATCAGGGGATAATCGATTGCTCCCCTGTAGTTGGTCGAATGGCACGACCCACGGATAGCAGCAATGCTATGCGCGTAGCTCGCAAGGAGAAAATGTACTTGCGAGAAGCCACTGGTCTTTAGACCATGTGGAGTGTCACTCACTCCCAGGTAAGAGACAACAGAGGGAATACACTGAGCAAAGTATACCATATTCGCTCCTAGAATCTTAAACGCATTTCGAGTGCTTAAGCTCTAAGAGTGTGTCGTAAGACGAATATTCAGTATCGGGAAGGAGCTAAACGAGTCAAGAAGAGACGGATGGCAGCCACCTGGATAAAGGCCTCGCTACTTGAGGGCGAACCCTCATAATCGCGAGCAAGCCGTCGAAAGCGAATAAGCCAACCAAAAGTTCGTTCAACAATCCATCGTTTGCGTTGAACCTGGAATCCTCCTTGGGGTTTGCCAATTTCAACGGGTTGCCCATTGATGAGTTCCCAATGCGATGGAGGCGGAACAATCTCAATTTCCCATCCAAGATGTTGCCAGAGCCATTGTTCAAACGGCTCTCCATCGTAGCCATGATCGGCAAAGAGATGAGAAAGACGAGGAAACACAGACGCTAGCCCATCGAGCAAGAAATGAGCGCCTGCCCGATCCGCGATGTTGGCTGCAAGCACCTTGATGGCCAGGATGAAGCCCTGAGTATCAACGAGGAGGTGCCTTTTGCGTCCCCAGATTTTTTTTCCCGGCATCGTAGCCACGTTCGATGCCTGGGACAGGACTGGTTTTGCTGGATTGGCTATCGACGATACCGGCGCTTGGTTCTTCCTCTCGCCCTATCGAGCCACGAGCCTGACGGCGCAAGGCATGCATCACGTTTTCCCAGATTCCATCGAGTTTCCAGCGACGGAAGTAGTGGTACGCTGTTTTGCCATCGGGCAGGTCGTGGGGCATTTGCCGCCAAGAACAGCCTGTCCGCAGAACATAGAGGATGCCATTGATGATTTCTCGCCTGGGAATGACCTCCTGGGTCGCATTGGGAGAAGGTGGCGGGATAAAGGGAGCCAACCGCTCCCATTGCGCATCGGTCAGATCCGATGGATAGCGCTTTCTCGTGATGCTCTCATTCATCAGATTCGGCTCCTTGTTCAGTTTATTGCGTCTCTTGATTGTCTCCTTTCAGTTTATTCTTGGCTCTATGAGCCTCTTACGACACACTCTAAGACCGGTAAGAGAAAATATGAGAACGTCCAGCCTCCAGAATCGAAGACGATCCCAGGCATCCTACGTATCTCGAAACGATCACGGGAGTAGGGTATCGGTTCCGCCAACCATGCATTCCTGTTATGTCAGGTTGATCCATCTTGGCAGAGTCTGCGACGCATCAGATTACTTGTCCGCATTTGTCGCGCTCTGCCATATTGCGGTTTACTGGTAGTGTTGGAGAATTCTTTTTATAGGAGAAGGCAACGGGTGAAAGCGTTCCTTCACCGATATTCCAGGGTTCTAGACACGGAATTTCGCCTCAAGCACGCTACGGGCTGGTCATTCGCGAAGCCGCGCAGCGCTCCATTATCCTGGTTGACTCGCTGCTCTCCACGCTGCCAATCTTACTGGGAGTGCTCAGTCTGGCCGCGACACTCTTTGCCCTGGCTCCGCTGATGGTCGTCGCTTTGATCGTGATTGCCATTCCGGCGCTGATCACCGAGCGCAGGCTCAGCCACGCCATGTACAGCCTGCAAGAGCGCTCGGCTCCCCAGCAACTGCGCATGGATGTGCTGACCAATATGCAGGTGGATGCCGACTTCCAGCGCGATGTGCGCGTTTACCAGAGCGACCTGGTCTCACGCGAATATACACATTTAGCCGAGCGCTACCTGGCGGAATTGAAGCGCCTCACCGCGCGCTTTCTGGGCTTGCGCACCGGGGCCGCCCTGGCCCAGGTCATCGGGCTGGGACTGGCGCTTACGGCGGCCTTCGCGCTTCTTGGTCGCGGGCAACTCAGCGTGGCCAGTTTTGCCGTGCTCATTCCTGGTATCTCCATGCTCTCCGGGATGATCAATTCCTTCCTCTACCAATACCGCTCGCTACGCGAATCCCTGCTGTATGCCGAAACGCTTTTCGACTTTCTGGGCACCTCGTTTGATCCCGTCGCCGATTCGTCCGAAACAACGCCGCTGCTGGTCTCTGCGTCTCGTTTGGACTCCATTCAGCTCGAAGGGATCTCCTATACCTATCCCGAAACGCAGAAAGAGGCTCTCACTGACGTCTCGTGTATGTTCAAGCCAGGGCTGACCGCGATCGTGGGCACCAATGGAGCCGGCAAGAGCACGCTCATCAAACTGCTCTCCGGCCTCGTTGCTCCCACCAGCGGCCGGCTGATGGCCACCCTTTCCACTGGCGAAGAAGTATCCCTTGCAGCCTGTACCAGGGCCATGCTCTTCCAGGAGCCGGCCCATTTCCCGTTCAGTATTCGCCACAATGTGACCATGCGCTTTGAGTACCTGCCAGAAGAGCGCATCTGGAAGGCGCTGCGGCAGGCCGGGCTGGAGGCAGTGGTGCGAGCGTTGCCTGATGGGCTGGACATCGTAGTGGGGGCAGGCTTTGGCAGGGCTGCCGATCTGTCCGGGGGGGCAATGGCAGCGCCTGGCTCTGGCGCGGCTGCTCTACCACGATGCCCCGTTGCTCATGCTCGATGAACCGAGCGCGAGCCTGGATCCGGTTGGGGAACGCCAGATCTTCGAACTGCTCGCGCGGCTCTCGCGTGAGAAAATTATTCTGTTTGCCACCCACCGCTACGACACCATTCGCCAGGCTGACACGATTGCGGTACTGGTCGATGGACGGCTCGCGGAGATGGGCACCCATGACGAGCTGGAACAGAACGCGCGCGAGTTCTGGTCCCTTTACCTGGCCCAAGGCTCGTCTCCTGTAGCTGATGTCTCACCGCTCAAGAAAAGGAGGTCCTCATGAACGTTCTCCAGCGTCCTTCTACCAGTGATGGGCAAACCAGGCAACACCCGAGAAAGTAAATCGATTCGCAATCTTGACAACAAATTGACAGCAAAGCCGCCGGACGCCAGCGGATTACGACACGCGCCGATGAACGATGGTCCATCTCAATCCGCACGGGGAGCTCCTTGGCGGACAGCGGCGAATAAGAATGGGGAGGCGCCCACGGATCTCTCCACCGGCACCTCCCTCATCGTAGGATGACGCCCTCAGGACCATTCTAGACGTTCCTGAGGGCGTTTTGTTTTTTGGCAAAACCAGAGCTTAGTACAGCTTCAGTACAGCTTCTCACAAAAAGAAGCGTTTTTACTTGTTGTTTGCCTGATAAAATGGCTCTTACGCACCCTCGCTGGTCTGGAAGATGATCCTGGTATCAGCGAGACTGTGGAAGAATGAGCCTCTTCAATGTAAATGAAGATGTAAGGCATCAACGGCACCAATTCGCGAGAGGATAAAGCGAAGTCCTTTCTTTCTACCATTGGTTTGAGAAGATTGCAGCTCGGTTGCACGATGAAGTTCGTGACCGCAGACTTCACACGTTGTTGCCTCTTCTCTATTCACTTTCGCGCAAAAATTGCACTGATTCGCCGTTCTGTCGGACATCTTTTCACTCCCTCTCTCTGGACATCATAGGCAGAGAGCCCAAAACCAACGTGTCCCAAAACACAGCCATGTATCACTAGCTGCATTATATCAGATTTCCTATCAGCAAAGTTGCGTGTAAACCGATAAAATTGATGGTTGACAGATAATATGCCTCATGTCCACTTTGGGGCAAAAAGATTACCTTATGAGCATATCTCAGGTATATTTGCTCATAAGGAGAAAATCTCGGCAGGATCTACAGTACTTACCATACATTCAAATAATGCATCCTGATAGGGCACTTCCGCGCCTTTTCCTGCTAGTGGGTCAGTTGCCAAGTCTTGTCCGGTTGTGACATACTCAAGGAGAACATAAGAACCCATGATCCATGAAAGGACGCTTCAAGAACCCCACGGTATGTCCCATCCCATTACTCAACCCCTCCGCCCTCTTACGGATGCCGAACGCAGCGAACTCACACGCATCAGCCATGCTCCCAGCGAACGTCTGAACCGCCATCAGCGAGCCGTTGCTCTTCTGGCTATCGAAGCGGGAAAAAACCTGACAGATGCCGCAAAAGCAGCTGGCTGGAAAACCCCGAAAACCGTTGCCCGGCTGATTCGCCGCTTTCATGAACGAGGTCTTGTTGCTCTGGATGACCTTCCTCGCCGTGGCCATCCCCGCAGCTATGGCTCGACTGAACGAACACGGATTGTCCAAGAACTCCGTCGCCATCCCTTGCGCAAAGAAGACGGCACAGCGACGTGGTCACTTGCTACGTTACGACGTGCCTTACGAGAAGCCCCTGACGGATTGCCGCGAGTGAGCACATTTACTATTCTCTACACGCTGCATGAGGCTGGTTACAGCTGGCAAAAGAGTCGGACCTGGTGTGAGACAGGCAAGACCCTACGCAAAAAGGATGGTCGTGTTGAAGAAAGCTATGACGAATATACCCAGGAAAAAACAGCAGTGATTGAGCGAGCCTATCTGATTGGCGAACAGCTTGGGTTCCAGGTATGGTGCGAAGACGAGGCTGGTCCGTATCAGACCATTCCACAGCCTGGCAGTTCCTGGCAGGTGGAAAATCGACCGGCACGCCAGGCGCATCAATACCTGCGAGGGGAAACGGCGAAATTACTCACCTTGTTCCGCCCTGCCACTGGAGAACTGCGCGCCGAAGTGGTTCAGCAAAGTACCAATGCCATTCTGCATCCCTGGTTGCAGCGAGAATTGACAGACATCTTGAAACAGTGTCCTCCTGCTCCCGAGACGGTTCCAACTGGCCGGCGTTGGCAGGATTGGGATATCTATCCAGCCGCCGAGCAGTTGGATCGCTTTTTCCCTCCCGTCAGAATCCTCTTGATCTGGGACAATCTGGCCGGGCACAAAAGCCACAGCCTGGTGCAGTGGTGTGCAGAGCATGGCATTCTCTTACTTTCCACGCCCAATGCAGGTTCCTGGCTCAACATGGCGGAGTCGGTGCAACGGATCATCAAACGGAGAGCATTGCAAGGCTATCATACCTATGATGTCGAGATCCTCAAGCAGTGGCTTACTGATGCCGTCGCAGGTTGGAATCGTCGTCCCACGCCTTTTATCTGGGGCGGCAAGCGGCATGCACGCCGGGATCGAGCCTATGCACGGCGCCATCGTGTGGGAGGTTCTGGTGCCACCGCTGCTTACGTCATTCCTCGACGTCTTCGCTCGGTCCGCTACTACCGAAAGGCAGCTTAACCGGACAAAACTTGGCAACTGACCCACTAGTGGGTCAGCTTGCAATTGAATACCCTCGAATCACTGCAGCGCTCGATCCGGACAGACGGCGTGTCCGCGCGCGTTCGCGCCGTCGCCTGCGCTTGCCATTCCAGACAAAGGGCGTCGGCTTCACGTTCCAACCGGCCACTGTTTGCTCCAACCAGTCGATGACTTGTTGGGGGTTCTTGGGATGTTGCCCAGACAAAGCGCGCGGCACAATGATGCGTTGTACCGACTCTGCCATATTGAGCCACGAGCCACCAACGGGAGTGTAGAGCGGCATCACCCCATGATGAAACAACCATACCACAAGGTCGGGAGTCAGGTGCCCAGCCAGATTGTCCCACACGAGCACGATGCGTAAGGGAGGAAGCCCCTCATCGTTCTCGTGTGGCCACAACCACGTTTTCCACTGTGCATAGTGCGCCCGCTCTGCTTCCGGCGGCAAGGTCTCTGCTGGCTGCTTTTTCTCCAATTCGTCCAACACCTCCGAGAGTTGCTCTTTCTGCCAGGGATGCAAGACGGCATTGGGAGCGGAGAGCACCCCTTTCGCTCGGAGCTGGCCTGTGGCAGGGCGAAAGAGGGTCAGCAGTTTAGCGGTGCCCCCACGCTCGTACTCGTGGGGATGCAAGAGGGGATGGCCCTCTGGTTGCCACGAGGAGCCCGGCTGTGGGATGGCCTGATACGGTCCAGCTTCATCTTCATTGAGTTGCACGATCCCGGCAGCTTCCGCGTGCTCGCATGCCAACTCGATCAGTCTTTTTTTTCCAGTGTTTGCTCGTCATAGGTCGTCACCGTGCCGCCTTTGCGTTTGCGCAGCGCGTAGCCGGTGCGGCACCAGGTGCGTGTTCGCTGATAGCTGTAGCCTGAACCATGCAGCACCTGACGAATGGTTTCGTTGGCGATGTGAGGCAGATCCGAGGCTTGCAGTGCCTTGCGCAGTAAGGAGAGTGACCAGGTAGCAGTCTGATCGGTCTGCCGATCTGGGGTCCTGTGTACTTCTTGCAGAATACGCGCCTGCTGCGCGCTCGTGTAGGTCGGCTTGCGCCCACGACCAGCAGCAATCGAAAGCGCTGCCAAACCGTGCTCATTGAAGCGCTCGACCAACTCGCGCACACTGCATGCCTCTCTAAAGCCTGCCACCAATGCTGCCTGCGGAAAAGACTGCGAGGCCGCTACTGCCAGCAGCGCTTTGGCTCGCCGCGCCACGTCTATCCGTTCACTGCTGGCCTTGACGATGCGCTGCAATTCACGCTCTTCCTGCTCGCTCAAGGGACGCAGAGGGTGTTTTGGGGATTGAGCCATGGACGTTTTCCTTCTTTCTCCCCCTATTCTATCACCTCCGCTTCCCTCCTGGTGCTCAATTGCGAGTTGACCCACTAGTGCAGGTTCAAGTAACCATCTGTGCAATGAAGAGATGAGATGATATCAAGGAGTCACGGTATTCGGACTTCTTTTTGCATGGTATCTTCAATACTGTGAATCCCTGACCCAATATTGCAACAAAGGCATGGCCGAAAACGTCTACTAATGAGGAATATCTCCTTCACGTAATGACCATAATCAAGGGAGATTTTATGATGAGGACACCACTGCACCTTTTTCCACTTGCGCTGATAGCAATACTCTGCACCCTGCTCTTTACAGCCTGTGATCCAAAACCATTGGTGAATCTGCATAGCAGCGCCGATTTGACCAAACTCCAGATCGAGTTTTTTTTATATGGGAATACATCTCCAGAGACGCTGTATGTCAGCAAACAAGAAACCGCACAACAACTCTATAAGGCCGCGCTGGCCTCTCCACAGCCAGCGCCAGGACGAGCCTGTCCAGGCATAGGTGGCCCTGGATATCAACTGGTTTTCTGGGCAGGTGCACAAAGGGCGGAGACCGTCATAGCTGACCGGGGAGGCTGCAGTGATCTCTTTTTGCGCGGCGGCGATTTGCGCCAGGCCAACCAGGATTTCTGGTCACTCCTCGATCAGGCCATCACCAGCGCTCCTCACGTTACACATCCTGATCACCTGGAGATTGTACGGTACCAGGGCAACGTACAGGTCCCACTCTACGCGAAGATCACATCGGCCGGAAAGGTACAAAGGCTCTTCACATACCTCTCTACCTTCCTCTCTACTCCATCGTCCATAACCGGATTCTGCGGAGATCAGACCTCCACCTACGATGACCTCTTCTTCTACAAGGGTGAGGTCCTCCTGCGCGCCCAGGTGTTTCGCGGTGGCTGCTCGCTGGTCAAAATGGTCGGAAAGACAACGTTTCCTGCCTTGCGCCTGACCGGGCAATTCCAGCAGCAGTTGGACCAGGAGCTTTCCAGCATGACGTTCGCGCCAGCCAGGCCCGATACATTGGAAATCGAGCACGCTCCTGTTAGCATACAGCCAGGCTCCGGGCCGGATTTCCGCATTTCTAGAGACCAGAGCACCATCCAGAAATTGTATCACACTGCGTACAACTTGCTCCCCTGGCCCCCCAACAAGGATTCCAGCTGTAACTCGCAGGGAGCGGAAGGCAGCTATGATGTGCTGACTTTTTTTCAGGAGGGTGCCTGGCTTGTCTCTGCCACCGCTTTTTCAAGTTGCCCCACCGTTTCATTCAACAGAGCAGGCATCATGGGAGGATACGCGAGCCAGGCAACGCAGGAATTCCGGGATCTGGTTCACCAGGCTGAAAAAGGCTGAACCCGTCACATGCTCATCTCTGCATAGACGGGGAAAGTCGCTCCATCTTCTGCGGGGCTGGATCTGAACGTGATTTGGAGTGATTGCCCTCGCTGAGAGCATGCATACCATCTTCCTTGGAGCACGAGAGAAACAGAGATCTATCAAGAAGCGAATAACGTGCAGGCGTTCCATCGGCGTGAAGCGCTGGCAGATGAGCGTGTGATAGAGAGTGAGCAGGTGGTGTGCCCAACGATAGGCTACGTTCTCCAGGTCCGCAGAGACGCTTTGGTTCATAACAAACAGATCGTCGAATCGGCACGCTTACTCATAGCCCAGGAAGTTATGACGCACGTATGCGATCAATTTGGATATAACCCTATTTGACCCTCTTACACAAAGGGTCACTTGAACCTGCACTAAGCCAAGCAAAGAACACCTTTTCAAAGCTTTATGAGTACGTATAGTAATTTCTTTTAGCATAAATTGAGATCCTCTTTCACTCTTTTATCTCGATTTTAACAAATCATCCGCTCTTACGCAAAATATGTTTAATTAATCTTTCAAAATAATATTTTTTTATATCTCTTCATCCTAATCCTTTTTAGAAACTCAGTCCCTACACACACCTGGAGCACCGAACGCACGACGAAGGCGAGATCAATTGGCTGCAGATGTCAGCGCTCTTGCCTCTCCAATGCGACTTGCACGTTCTGAACCAGCACCTCCCCATATGAGAACGAGGCAAAGCGTACCGGAGCCTCTAGCTCACTGTTCGCCGCACAGTACTCCTGCCAGGAACGAATATTTGCCCACAGCGTGCTCTAGGTCAGCAATTGTACGAGCCTGAATTGCCTCTCACCAGTTACCTTGCGGATCAGACCAATTAAGATGCGCCCAGCATCAGGGTGGGTACCAACATGCCATCTCTTCCTCCTCATAAAGCGGTGCACGAGCATCGCGCCGGCAAGCCAGGAGACAGATCGGGTGGCGGATCGATGGCGGATCGATGGCGGATAAACTGTCTCCCGATAGTTCCCTCTTTTGGCTCACAAGCACGGTCGTACTCGCTGGCAACCGCCTGGATGGCACATTGGAAACTCGAGGGGAGAGTACCTCTCACTTCACCGAATTTGACTACAAATTGACGGCAAAGCCGCCGAACACCAGAGGATTACGAGGCGCCTCGGCGGGCGGTGATTCCCCTTAACCCTCACGGGAAGTGCCCCAACGGACAGCGGCGGAAAGGGGCGGGGAGGCGCCCACGGATCTCTCCACCGTCTCCCTCTTATGAGGACGACGCTCTCAGGCCTATTCTAGACGCTCCTGAGAACGCTTCCCTTTTTGGCGAAACGCATCGTTGACGGCAAAAGTGACAGCAAAACGGTTGGACTGCTCCCACAAACCCAGCCCAGAAAGATGGGGCATCGTGCGAGAGGAGCGAAACCGGTAGGAAGGTATGCTTCGTTCTCTCTGCTCTTTTGGCATGCATTACAGCTTCTCTAAGGCTAGCTCGCGCTCGAATTGGCCTTCAACCACATTCCTGTGTCGCTGCACCACAACCCCCAATGACGCACGTCGTGTTCTTTCACTACTCAGGTATCTCTGTTGAGGGGAAGGGTCACCGTAAAGGTCGATCCTTCCCCGACGGTGCTGTCCACCGTAATGGTCCCCCCATGACGCTTGACGATCTCTGCCACAATGTACAACCCCATGCCCAAGCCGGGGATCGCTTTCTGCTTGGGACCAGCGGCCCGATAGAACCGCTCAAAAATCTTGTCGCACTGTTCTCGTGGGATGCCCAGGCCATGATCGTGCACACCGATGATGGCCGCCTCTGGGGAGGCGTCGAGGTCCATCTCGACCGTTTCTGCGCCGGGAGAATACTTGATGGCATTGCTGATCAGGTTGATGAAGACCTGTCCGAGTCGATCTTTGTCCCCGACCAGTGAGTGTGGTACCGCACCGCGCACCGCAATGATATGCGTCGTACTGAGCTGCTGCATCGTGTCGGCCACCTCGTGGAGCAACGCATCGAGATCGACCGTCTCCCGGACGTACTCCAACTTGCCCGCCTGGATCTTGGAGACATCCAGTAACTCGCCAATCAGGCGTTCAAGTTGCTTGACGGGCCCCTCCACCCTGGAAAGCGCTGTGGCAGCCTCGTGAAGAGATTGCCTTTCCAGTCGTTTTTGCACCAGTTGGGTCTGCATCTTTAAGGCAGCGAGCGGGTTCCTGAGCTCATGGCTGGCCATGCTGATAAAATCATCTTTGCGTTGTTCCAGCTCCTTGCGGGCCGAATTATCCAGCACAAAGCCGATCGTGTGGAGCGGGTCGCGTCGTAAGGCCACGACTCCTACGACCACGGGAAGTCGGCTGCCATCTTTACAGACATATTCTTTCTCATAAGGGGTTCCATATTGTTGAACGACGAGTTCTTGGCGCGCTTGCTGGGTACGAGCCAGATACTCTGGAGGCGTCATGCGCATCCAGCTGATGCTCCTGGCACGCAGATCATCCCGCGTATAGCCGGTCATGCGCAGATAGGTGTCATTGGCATCCACAATCTGCTCACCTTCGGCGAGAAAGATTCCGATAATACTGGAGTTCATCAGGATGTTGACGCGTTCCTGGCTCTGGCGCAAGGCCTCCTCCGTCCGTTTCTGCTCGTCGATGTCGGTGACCGTCCCAAACCACTTGACGATCTGACCGGTGTCATCACGTACCGGCACCCCGCGCGTTAAGAACCAGCGATAGGTCCCTGTTTTGCCGTCCTTCAAACGATTTTCGATCTCATAGGGCTCACCCGTTTCACGCGCATGACGTCCAAGAGCCTGCGTCCGTTCATAATCATCGGGGTGCAAGAACTCAAGCCATCCATCGCCTTGCAATTGCTCAAAAGCGGCATGAGCATAGTCGAACCAGCGCTGATTGTAATACTCTTTCGAGCCGCCCGGTTGCCCTATCCACACGAATTGTGGCACTGTTTCGGCCAGCACACGCCAGTACTGCTCGCTTTCTTTGATTTTCTGTTCAGCCTGTTTCTGGTCCTCAATGTCGGTACAGGTGCCAAACCACTTGACGATCTGACTGGTGTCGTCGCGTACCGGCATGCCGCGAACTAAGAACCAGCGATACGCACCCGTTTGGCCCTCCTTCAGACGATATTCGATCTCATAGGGTCTCCCCGTTTCGAGCACATGATGCCAGACCATCAGGGTGTGCTGATACTCGTCAGGGTGCAAGAACTGGCTCCATTCATGGCCCAATGCGTGTTCAGGGGCGGAACCGGTATAGGTATACCACCGTTGATTCCAATACTCAACCCGTCCATCTGGCGACGATGCCCACACGAGCTGCGGCACCGTTTCGGCCAGCACGCGCCAGTTCTCCTCGCTTTCTTTGAGCTGCTGCTCGATGCGTTTCTGGTCCTCGATGTCAGTGATGGTGCCAAACCATTTGAGGATCTGGCCTGCTCCATCGCGCACCGGCATGGCGCGGGCTAAGAACCAGCGATAGGCTCCGGTCTGGCTATTTCTGAAACGCTCTTCGTGCTCATACATTCCTCCCGTGTCCAGTGCATGCTGCCAGAGCGCTCGGGTGCCTTCCCGATCATCGGGATGGATGAACGGGAGAGGAGCCCATCGGTCGCTTTGCATGTGCTCAACCGTAACCCCCATGTAGTCACACCAGCGCTGGTTCACATACTCGTGCTGGCCATTTGGGCGCGTCGTCCACACCATCTGCGGCACCGTTTCGGCCAGCACCCGCCAGTTCTCCTCACTGGCTTTGCTTCTCTGTTCAGCCTGTTTCTGCTCATCGATGTCAGTGGTGGTGCCAAAATATTTCAGGATCGTGCCCTGCGCATCTTTGAACGGCGCTCCTCTGGCAAGAAACCAACGATAGTCTCCGGTGGTGCTATTGCGCAGGCGCTGTTCCCCTTCATAGGGCCTGCCTGCCTGGACGGCGCTCTGCCACCCCGCCAGGACACGTTGCCGGTCATCGGGGTGGATGGCCTGGAGCCAGCCGTCCCCCTGGTAGTGTTGGGAGGTCATGCCGGTATACTCACACCAGCGTGGGTTCGCGTATTCAGCAGAACCATCGGGGTGCATGATCCAGACAAATTGGGGGATGGCATCAACCAGGGCACGGATGTCGTCTTCGATCTGCTTTTTCTCATGAATATCGGTGCAGGTGCCAAACCACTTGAGGATCTGGCCTGCTTCATCGCGTACCGGGAGCGCACGAGCTAAGAACCAGCGATAGCCCCCCGTTTGGCCATTCTTGAGACGATATTCGATCTCGAAGGGTTCACCTGTTTCAAGCGCATGACGCCAGAGCATCAGCGTGTGCTGATAATCGTCAGGGTGGATGGCCTGGAGCCAGCCGTCCCCCTGGTATTGTTCAAAGGACATGTTGGTATAGTCACACCAGCGTTGGTTGCCGTATTCACTCGAGCCATCGGGGCCCAGCATCCAGACCAACTGGGGGATGGCATCGATCAGGGCACGCAGTTCTGCTTCGGCCCGCTTTTTGTCATGAATATCGGTGCAGGTGCCAACATATTTGAGGATCGTGCCCTGCGCATCGGTGTAGGGTGTTGCTTGCATCAGGAACCAGCGATACTCCCCAGTGGTGCCATGGCGCAGGCGCTGTTCCGTTTCATACGGCTCGCCGGTCTGGACGGCGCGCTGCCATGTCTCCAGGACGCGTTGCCGGTCCTCCGGATGTGTACACTGCATCCATCCATCCCCCTGGGCCTCTTCGGTGGTCAGGCCGGTATAATCGCGCCAGCGTTGATTATACGAGTCGACGTAGCCGTCCGGTCGCCCGGTCCAGACCAACTGGGGGATGGCATCGATGAGCGCATGGATGTCTCTTTCGGCTCGCTTGCGCGCGGTGACGTCGATGCCGGCGATGACGAGGTACTCGACGTGATGATCCGCATCCATGTGGGGGGTGATCACGCTCTCAAAGGAAAGGAGCATCCCTTCCCTCGGGCGAACCAGGGCCTCGAAACACACCGTTTCTCCTGCGTTGGCTCGCGCGATGGCGGCGCGCAGCTGCTCTTGACTGGCAGGAGCAAAGGACCACCAGGGGGTCTCGGCCAGCGGTTTGCCAATCACCTCCTCGCGTGGGACCTGCGCGTCGTCTAACGGGACCGCATTGATGTCCAACACGATCCCCTCGGGCGTCAGAATCCCGATCCTGGTATGAAGGCCATCCAGGTCATCGATGCAGAGGCGCTCGCCCCGGGGAAACGTCTCCTGGTGTGGTGTTGGTGCTCTCATCTGGTGGAATTGCAACGTGAGTCCCCCAACGGTCGGAGCGAGATGCGCGTGCAGCCAGGTCCGGGTCACGGGAGAATGATACTCCACGTCGGTCGGTTCCTGGGTTTGCCTGGTCTTGCGCACGGCCTGATAGAGTGAGGGGCTCACCAGTTGTGGAACACCGCGCCAGAAGGAGTTTCCCAGTAATGCTTCTCGTGATGCGCCTAGCATGGTCTGCGCGCTCGTATTGGCATACACAATCCTTGCAGTGTCATCGACGAAAAACAACGCGTCAGGGAGCCTCTCAAGGATGCTCAGGAGCGTGTCGCGCGATGTGAGAGCAATATACTCGCTACTTTGTGGATTGTATTTCATGCTGTCTGTACCCCTTTCACGTACCCTCATCCCTGAAAACAACAATGTGTTCCTGTTTTGAGCCTCAGGAGAGGGCTGCGCCAGGGCAGTTGCCTCGCTTCCCGTGAATGGGCCCTCACCGGGTGGAGTGATGACGTCTTCCTGCCTTCCAGCCTCTCTCCACGTGGGTCCACAGAGGATTCTTGACCCGTTCCCGCTATGAAGGCGGTATGCGGAGAACGAATGCCCACGCGCTTTTAGCGCGAAATGAGGGTGTCGTCTCTCCCAGGATGCTATGAGGTGGGTCTCTCGAGGGGAAGTGTCACCTGAAAAGTCGAGCCTTTCCCCTCTTCGCTCTGCACTGTAATCGTTCCCCCATGCTGTGTGACAATCTCTTGTGCAATCGTCAATCCCATTCCCAGGCCTGGAACTGCTCGCTGACTCAGATCAAATGCCCGGTAGAAGCGCTCGAAGATTTTCTCGCGCTGCCCCTGTGGAATGCCGATGCCATAATCTCGCACGCTGACCGTGACGGCCTCGGAGGTGGCATGCAGGTCAATATCAACCGTGTTGGCATCGGGCGAGTACGCGATGGCATTGCTGATCAGGTTGATAAAGACCTGTTCGAGCCGACCTTTATCGCCGATGACGGTGCCGGGAGCCGATCCATGCACCACGATGGTGTGGGTGGTACTCATCAGTTGCGTTGTTTCGGCAATCTCATACACCAACGCCTCCATATCTACTGGCTCGTAAAGGTAGTCAAGCTTTCCGGCCTGGAGTTTGGAGACGTCCAGCAACTCGCCGATCAAGCGATCGAGGAGATGAACTGGCTCCTCCGCTCGTGAAAGCATGGTCGCCGCCTCACCCAACCCTTGCTTGAGAAGCCGTACTCGTGCCAGTTGCAAACGCATCTTGATAGCGGTCAATGGTGTCTTGAGTTCATGGCTGGCCATGCTCAGAAAGTTCTCTTTGCGCAACTCCAGTTCTTTACGTGCAGAATTATCGAGCACAAAGCAGATATTCTGCGAAGGATCGAAAGGGAACGCCACGGCACATACGAGCACCGGAAGCCGGCTCCCATCTTTACACACGTACTCTTTCTCATAGGGAAGCAGCGTCTGATGCTGCGTGAGTTCTTGCTGTGCCTGTTGCGTTCGAGTAAAAGAGTCTGGATGCGTCATGCGGAACCAGTCCATGTTCCCCTGGCGCAGGTCCTCCTGGCTATAGCCGGTCATACGCAAGAACGTGTTGTTGGCCTCGATGATCTCATCGTCTCTGGAGATGAAGATGCCTATGATATTCGAGTCCATCAGGGTGCGCATCCGTTCCCGGCTCTGGTACAAAGCGGTCTCCACCTCTTTCAGCTCGTCAACGTTCGTGCAGGTGCGCACCCATTGCCAGATCACTCCCTGCTGATCTTTTCTGGGCACGCCTCGCGTGAGATACCAGCGATACGTTCCCGTTTCCCCTTCCAGGAGTCGATGCTGCACTTCGTACGGGTTCCCTGACTGCACAGCGGCCTGCCACGTTTCGAGAACGCGTTGTCGATCATCAGGATGAATCCAATGGCTCCATCCGTCTATCCCCTGGTCGTCTTCAACGGCCACGGTGGTATAGTCACGCCAGCGCCGATTCTGGTAAGAGGGAGAGCCATCAGGACGCATCACCCAGACGAAGTGAGGGAGCACATCGAGCAGGACGCGCCATTCTTCCTCGGCCTGCTTCCGCTCAGTCACCTCGAGGCCTACACAGGTTAGGTACTCGATGCGCTGGTTGTCAGCATGATGTGGGATGATGACCAGCGCAAGGTCCCGGTAATGTTCGGCCTGCGGGTAGAGTCTGACCTCAAAGTGGACCGTTTCGCCTCCGCTGGCCCGCGCAATGGCGGCGCGCAGTTGCTTTTGCGCGACTGGTGCGGACTTCCACGTGGGAAAGTCGACCATTGGTCGGCCGATGACCTCCTCTCGGCTGACCTGGGCCACCACGAGAGGGTGCTGATTGATGTCGATGATCAGCCCTTCAGGGGTGAGGATGACGATTCCGTCTGTAAAGCTCTCCAGCAGGCTGCGATAGCGCTGTTCGCTCTGGGGAAGAGCATCAGAGAGCCGTACAGGCTCCTTCCCTTTCTGGAAAAAGAGGAGGACGCCACCATGCGTCGGCAAGAGGCGCACACGCAGCCAGTTCTGGGTGATTGGACAGCGATAGGTGATTGCAAGCGACTCCTGCGTATGAATGGCAGTGGTAACGGCCTGGTAGAGCGCGGTGCCCACCAGATGAGGAGCGCCTTGCCAGAGGGTGCCCCCTTGCAATTTTTGTTTGCTTGTCCCGAGCATGGCCGCTGCTCGTGTACTGGCATAGTAGATTGTCGCTGATGGATCGAGGAAGATCAGTGTATCAGAAAGTGTCTCCAACAGCGATGTCAGTTGAGGATGTGATGTGGGTGAAACGCCCACAGAAGCATCGACAGAGCACATAGCGTTGCCTATCTCCTTTTCCCCTTTGCTCAGTCCCTTGGGCAAAAGAAGCATGTTTGCTCGCTTCATGAAACAGTGTGGTACTACCTGGCAGGACTTTCACCATGCCACCCTTCTTCAAGAGATTACGTCTTTTGGTGCCTTCACGTACCCTTTACGGCAGGCATGAACTCCCTCTCTTTTCGAATACAGGAGGTGTCTTGCTGAACAGTCGTGAACGTCATTCTCTTACGAGCAAAAGGTACCATTCCTTTTACTGTCGAGAAGAGCCTTTTTCTCTAGAGGAGAATGTCTAGTGGTCGCGTATGAAAAAGACTACTCCAAAAGTACATGGTTGTCAATGGTATTGTGCGCAACCTAAATTTCTACGAAACAGTCTTTGAACTTATCTAATACAACATTCCCAATCTTGTCCTTGTAAGCATAAATGGCAGAGTTTTTCATTGCTGCAAATAGAGCTTTCACAAAATCAGCGCCAGGCTCTGCAGAGCACCTTTTTTGTCTCTCTAACTCAATAACGACCGTACTCGCTAGCAACCGCCTGGATGACTCATCGGGAACTCGGGGGAGAGCACCCTTCGCCTCGCCAATTTTGACGGCAAATTGACAGCAAAGCCGCCGGACGCCAGCAGATTACGACGGTTCCTGATGAATAATGGTCCCTCTCAAGCCGCTCGGGAAGCACCTTGGCGGACAACGGCGAAAAGGGGCGGGGAGGCACCCACGGATCTCTCCACCAGCACCTCTTTATAATGATGATACTCTCACACCGCTTCTAGACACTCCCGAGAGCGTCTCTCTTTTTTGGGGAACGCATCGTTGACAGCAAAACTGACGGCAAAACGCAAAGGGTGTCGATTCGCTCTTGTGCTAGTGCAACGCACCGTGGAAAGCCGTGAGAATGGGAGGTACTCCAGCCCGTGGAGACGTTTGAGACCTATGACCTGCGCCAACGTGATCCCAGTGGAGGCGTTCTGGCCATGATGGCACATTGGCGACCACGCGTGAAGGATCCAAACCCTGACCATCCGGGAGAGAAAGCCACCACCCTCAGTTACCTGCCAACGAAGGCTGAGGCAAGTTGCCCTCTCTATGCCACCGGTTCCTTCGTGGTACCAGAGACGAGACGCAATTCGCCGCGTTCTCTTTGCGGTTTTATTTCCCCCTGGCCTCCAAAAACAGTGGCGTCTATCTCCGACGCGTGCCAATGAGCAATCAGCCTTTGTGGTGTATCGAGCTGATGAAGCAACACGATCTTATCGAGCATTTGCCATTCAAGTTCTCACGCTCGATGGTTCGCGATTTCCCAAGCAGATCGCCTCCTTGACAGCTTTTCTTGGCCCGGAGAGTGTCACCTCCTTCGGGTTCCCACTTCAACTCCCCCAATAAAGGTGCCATCCCGCGCTTGCACCTCATTGATTTTCCGAGTACAGCCTGCCACAATCTCTGTAATTAAACCATGTTCCTGAACATAGCTCAACGCTTGTGTAATAAACAAATTCATGAATGTGAGCAACTTCACAAACGATTCTCATGTTGTATGTTACGATCAACTCATTCTCTGATTATCGCCAGAATACCGTTGGCTTCCCACTCTCAATACAACAACCTCCATTCGGCAATTAGTCTATGAGGTAAGAAATATGGACTATTTCTTGGTGCGTTCGCATGGATAGTAACGATTATCTTTATTAAGAAGCAAAAATTGCTCGCCTTTCTTCTTAAGACAGACTAAACATCGCTAAGATCAATTCAGGAAAGCCGAAAGTAAAACAGAATTTCATTGATCTAATAAGACTCTAGATAAGGGATGGGTTTGTATGTCTACTACAAAAAAAACACCGAAAAATCAACACACTCTCATAGAGACGGAAAAATTGGAAGAACAGGTGCGGATTTCATCGGCTATTGATGATACATCCATGCATACCCATACAAAAGGCGGTATTTCCTTGCCCTTTGAACAGGAGCAAATACGAGACCAGGAGATGGAGGAGCACATTGCTTATTGGAAAGCGTACCTCTTTACTATGCCCACAGAGCTTAAATTGCCTGTCGACTATCCACGTTCCGTGCATACGAACAATGAAGAAGCGATCTATACATGGACATTGCCACAATCACTCGTTAGTACACTCAGAGCGTATTGTCGGCTAAGAGATGTTACATTGTCGGCACTCTTCCTGACAGGATTTCAAGTGCTACTCCACTTCTATACGAATCAGGATGAATTCTTCATTGGTGTTCACTCACCAACGGATAGATCGCTTCAATCCGAGCAACAAGCACCCTTTTCTAATAACGTGTATCCTTTACGCACCCTCTTTACAGAGAATCCAACAATACAATCACTGTTTGAGCGAACACACCAGGAACTCATACAAACCACCAGGTACCAGGACATTCCCTTCACACATGTACTCAAGAAGTTAAAAACGGAACATAATTTGGTATGTCCTTCGCCTTTTCAGGTGCAATTTGCCTTTTCCGAATCGCTCCGTTCTACTCCTACGGCCTTGAGGATCATCCCCTCGGCAGAGGATTCGCGGGCCGTACCAGGTGACCTTGCGCTGCAATTCATCGACCAGGGTGAGAATATCATAGGCCAGATGAGCTATAATCAGGCTCTGTTTGACTCTACTACCATAGCACGCCAAACAGAACAATTGCAGATATTACTCGCAGCCATGGTCAATGCGCTAACGCAACCTCTCGCGGCTCTGCCTCTCCTCACCGAAGAAGAACATCAACAGATTGTGATTGAGTGGAACCATACCGCAAAGGCATATCCTAATGACCTCTGTCTTCATCAGCTTATAGAGGCTCAGATTGAGCGCACTCCTGAAAGACCTGCACTCATTTTTGAGCACAGACAACTCTCCTATCGGGAACTAAACGAGCATGCGAATCAACTTGCACGCTATCTACGCAAACTAGGGGTAGGGCCCGAGGTACTTGTTGGCGTCTCTATGGAACGCTCAATTGAGATGGTTGTGGCCCTACTCGCTGTTCTAAAAGCAGGCGGAGCATATGTCCCGCTCGACCCAACCTATCCATCTGAACGCATCACCTTTATGCTTGAGGACATAGCGCAAAGTGAGCACCAGCAGCAACTTATCCTACTCACCCAGGCTCACCTCGCAGATACATTGATAGCGGATAATAGGCACATCATCTGCCTGGACACAGAATGGGAGATAATCGCACAAGAAGATAGCGGCAATCTTCCTACTATCGCGCAACCTGGGAACGCAGCCTATGTCATCTATACCTCTGGATCAACAGGAAAACCGAAAGGTGTCATCAATACGCACCGTGGCATTTGTAATCGCTTGCTCTGGATGCAAGATGCTTATCAGTTGACGGAGCAGGATTGCGTCTTGCAGAAGACTCCATTCAGTTTCGATGTCTCAGTCTGGGAATTCTTCTGGCCGATGATGGCAGGCGCGCGACTCGTCGTAGCGCGCCCCGAGGGGCATAAAGATAGCGCGTACCTGGTCTCGCTCATTCAAGAGCAGCAGATTACAACCCTTCACTTCGTACCCTCAATGCTCCAGGTTTTTGTGATGGAACCGGGTCTTGAACAGTGCACCAGCCTGAGACAGGTCATGTGTAGCGGTGAAGCACTCCCCTATGAATTGCAAGAGAGCTTCTTCGCTCGCCACGGTGCGGCACTACATAATCTCTATGGTCCGACTGAAGCCGCTATTGACGCGACCTATTGGGAATGTCAGCGCAACAACCAGCGGCATATCGTGCCAATTGGCTATCCTATCGCCAACACCCAGATCTATATCCTTAACCGCTATGGTCAGCCCGTGCCTGTTGGCGTACCAGGTGAGTTGCATATTGGCGGTATTGGGGTCGCACGCGGCTACCTCAATCGAGCGGAATTGACCAACGAGCGTTTTATTGCCAATCCCTTTAGCCAGGATGCCAACGCTCGCCTCTATCGTACAGGCGACCTGGCACGTTATACACCAGGAGGCGAGATTGCATACCTGGGTCGCATAGACCATCAGATTAAGTTGCGTGGCTTCCGCATCGAATTGGGCGAGGTTGAGGCGACCATTGGCCATTATTCCGCTGTGCGAGAGGTCGTGGTGGTGGCACGCGAGGATATTCCTGGCGATAAACGCCTGGTCGCGTATATTGTCTGGCATAAGGAACAGCCTGGAAGCATACACGAGCTGCAACAGTACATGCTGCAACACGTTCCTGAGTATATGGTGCCATCAGCCTTTCTGGAACTAAGCGAACTCCCTCTCAGTCCCAATGGGAAAGTAGACCGTCGCGCCCTTCCAGCCCCGGTCACCACGCGTGCCAATCTGCGAGAAGATTATGTCGCACCACGCACCCCGGCTGAGCAGGTACTTGTGGACACCTGGTCGCAGGAGCTCGGTCGTGAGCAGATTGGCATTCATGATAACTTCTTCGCGCTCGGTGGACATTCCCTGCTGGCGGCACAGGTCATCTCGCGTTTGCGCGCAAGCATACAGGTCACACTCCCCCTTCGCGCTCTCTTCGAGGCTCCTACTATCGCCCAACTCTCCAAATATATCGAGCAGCTCAAGACGCGACAAGAGACAGACGCACTTCCACCACTACGCCCCTTCGTCCGCGCGTGGCAACCACTTTCCGTGGCATCTTCAATGGATGGGCAAAAGGTCATGGTCGTGCCAGTCTCCTTCGCGCAGCAACGACTCTGGTTTATGGATCAATTGACACCTGGAAATCCCGCCTACACCATTCCTGCATTGATGCACTTCACAGGCGAATTGCATGTGGAGGCCCTGCGCATGAGCCTGGAGGCGATACAACAACGCCACGAGATTCTGCGCAGCCACTTCGCGCTTATCGATGGACAGCCACAGCAAATCATTCGACCAGCACAGCCCTTTACATTGAAAGAGGTCGATCTTCAGGCCGAACCAGAACACATACGAGAGCTGACCACACAGCGCTTGATCGAGGCTGAAGCCCAGCAAGCCTTTGATCTCACACTTGGCCCCCTCTGGCGCGTCACCATCTATCACCTGACCCCCCAACAGTATGTGCTCGCGCTCTTCATCCACCATATCATCTCCGATGGTTGGACGATCGGTATCTTCTTTAAAGAGCTAGAACGACTCTATACATCCTTCGCTACAGGTCAGCAACCAGATCTGCCGGAGCTCCCAATTCAATACGCCGACTTCGCGCTCTGGCAACGTGAGGCCCTGCGCGAAGACCGGCTCAAAGAGCATCTCTCTTACTGGAAGCAGCAGCTTGCCAACGCGCCTGGCGCCTTAGAATTGCCTACCGACAGGCCGCGCCCCGCGACGCCAACAACACGTGGCGCGACACATACATTTCCCCTTAGCAGGGCGCTTACAGAGGCCATTCAAGCTGCCAGCCGCCAGGAAGAGGTGACTCCCTACATCATCCTGGTCGCGGCCTTCCAGCTGCTCCTCCATCGCTATACCGGGCAAGACGATATCGTTCTTGGGAGCGCAATCGCTGATCGTCAGCTTCCCGAAGTGCAGGAGGTCATGGGCCTCTTCCTCAATACCGTGGCCCTACGCGCCAACCTCGCGGGGAATCCGACGTTGCGCGAGTTGCTACGCCGCGTGCGCGACACGACGTTGGACGCCCATGCTCACCAGGATCTTCCTTTTGAGACGCTTGTACGGGAGTTACAGCTTGTGCGCACAACAGGCCAGAACGCCCTCTTCCAGGTTGCGATCCAGCTTGATCCCCCCTCCTCTCCCTCCACAACGCCCTGGACGCTCACACGCATGGCCGTGGGAACAGGAGGCAGCAAGTTCGACCTCTCGCTTGAGCTGGATGACCATCTTGAGGGCCTTATTGGACACTTCGAATATAGCACGGACCTCTTTGACGCAGCGACAATTGAGCGCATGGCCGAACACTGGCAGCACTTGCTCACCCAGATCGTGGCCGATCCAGGGCAACATCTCGCGGACATATCTCTGCTGACGCAGAACGAGTCTGAACAGCTGCTGGCCCAAGTTCATACAACCCGACGCGACTACCCACGTGACAAGAGGGTTCATCAGCTTTTTGAAGAGCAGGTCACACGCACCCCGGAGAGTATTGCCGTGACGTTCGCGGATACGTCCTATACCTACCGGGAGCTCAACGCCCGCGCGAACCAGCTCGCACGATATCTGCGTACACTGGGCGTTGGACGCGATACGCTCGTCGGTCTCTGCCTGGAGCGCTCGCTCGATACGATCGTTGCCTTGCTGGGCATCCTCAAAGCGGGGGGAGCCTACCTCCCGCTTGATCCCACCTATCCAGTCGAGCGCATCGCCTTCATGCTTGAAGATGCGCAGGCACCAGTCCTCCTCACTCAGCAAGCACTGGCTTCTCAGCTCCCGCCACATGCGGGACACACTGTCTACATAGATCGGGATCGTGAACAGATGGCGTCAAACGACGAAAAGAATCTTGACCCGGTCATCGATGGCGAGCAGCTTGCCTATGTCATCTATACCTCTGGCTCGACAGGGAAACCCAAGGGCGTCCAGATCTCACAGCATGCCCTGGTCAATTTCCTCCTCTCAATGCGCGAGGAACCCGGGCTAAATGCTCAAGATCGCTTGCTCGCGGTCACCACGCTCTCCTTCGACATCGCGGGCCTGGAACTCTACCTGCCCCTGGTGGTTGGCGCGCGCCTCATTATCGCCAGCCGCGATGACGCAACCAGCGGAAGCGCGCTCGCCGCGCTCTTGGAGCGTGAACAGATCAGCGTTATGCAGGCCACGCCCATCACCTGGCGTCTACTTCTGAGCACTGGCTGGAAGGGCCATCCCGCTCTCAAGGCCCTCTGTGGCGGTGAGGCGCTTCCTCTCGAACTGGCACGACAACTCCTGTCCAGAGTCGGCTCGCTCTATAACATGTATGGACCAACTGAAACCACGATCTGGTCCACTCTCAACAAGATTGAGCCTGAGGACCAAAGTATCTCGGTGGGAGGGCCTATCGCCAACACCAGTATCTACATTCTCGATGCCTACGGACAGCCCCTGCCCCCTGGCATCCCTGGTGAGCTCACGATTGGCGGAGATGGCCTGGCACGTGGCTACTTGCGCCGCCCGGAATTGACCGCCGAGCGCTTCCCGATGTGTCGTATCCAGGGGAAAGAGGTACGGCTCTATCGCACAGGTGACCTGGCACGCTTGCGCGTCGATGGAACTCTTGAGCTCATTGGACGCATCGATCACCAGGTGAAATTACGTGGCTATCGGATCGAACTGGGCGAAATAGAATCAGTACTCGCACGCCATCCAGCCGTCCAACAGGCAGTGACACTTGTGCGCGAGGACGAGCCCGGCAATCAACGCCTGGTCGCCTACATCCTTCCACAGCCAGGATGTGTACCTGACACAAGCGAGCTACGGCGCTTGGCGCAGGCGCATCTACCAGCTTATATGGTACCTTCTGTCTTTGTCGTCCTGGAAACGCTGCCGCAAACGCCCAATGGCAAAGTGGACCGCCGCGCCCTTCCGATGCCAGATATCAGCGCTCACGAGGGCATTGAGAGCTATATCGCGCCACGTACCGCCATTGAGCAGGAGATGGCACATATCTGGTCGCATGTGTTAGGCAGAGAACACATCGGTATCCATGATAACTTCTTTGTCCTGGGTGGTCACTCGCTGCTCGCGATGCAGGTCGCGGCCCGCGTCTACACCAACTTACAGACCGAGTTGCCACTACGCCTGTTCTTCGAGACGCCAACTATCGCCCAGCAAGCAGCATTTCTGCTTCAGGCCAAATCCGGTGATACCAGTACACAACTGCCAGAAATACGCGTCGCGCCTCGCCAGGCCCAGGCAGACGGGACGGTGTTGCTCCCAACCTCCTTAGCCCAACGTGGTCTCTGGTTCGTTGACCAGTTAGATGACAATACTACTGCTTACAATCTTCAGGCGACGATGCGGCTGTGCCAGGCGTTAAATCTGGGCGCGCTACAGCAGAGCCTAGATGCATTAGTCATGCACCATGAGGCCTTGCGCACAACCTTCGCCACACAGCATGATGAACCGGTGCAAGTCATTGCTCCCGCACGTCCCATCCCGATCACCATTCACCACCTTGAAGACCTGCCTACCGAGGAGCGTGAGGCCGAGGCTCACCGCCTTGTCACACATGAAGTACAGCGGACTTTCGATTTGCAGCATGGCCCGCTCTTCCGCGCCTCGCTCTTCCACCTGGAAAGCGAAGAGCATCTCTTGCTCCTCACCATGCACCACATCATCGCTGATGGCTGGTCAATTAATCTGATGCTTCGTGAGCTAGCGACGCTCTATAGCGCCTTTGTGCATGGCGAGATACCCGGCCTTCCGGACGTTCCCACGCAGATGGGTGATTTCGCGGCATGGCAGCGCCAGTGGCTACAGGACGACGTTCTCTCGCGGGAGCTAGACTTTTGGAAGCTGATGCTGGAGGGAGCGCCGACCCTCCTCGAACTCCCAACCGATCGGCCACGACCCACGCAGCCCACACACAAAGGCGCCTTGTACAACTTCACGCTGCCCCCTTCGCTGAGCGAGGCTCTCAAGCATTTGAGCCAGCAAGAGAAAGTCTCGCTCTATATGACACTCACCACCGCCTTCCTGCTCCTACTTGAGCGCTATACTGGACAGCAAGATATTCTGCTGGGCACGACCTCCGCCGAGCGCGGGCTGACCCAGATCGATACCATGGTGGGCTACTGCATCAATACGCTGGTGTTGCGCAACGACCTCTCTGGGGATCCCAGTGTGCGTGAATTGCTCGCGCGCGTGCGGGAGAATGTCCTGGCCGCCCATGCGCACCAGCATATGCCCTTTGACAGGCTCGTTCAGGAACTCCAACCAGACCGCTCACTTGGTCAGAGTCCGCTCTTCCAGGTCTTCCTGACTCTCGATCCCCCTCTGGCAGATGGAGCATCCAACTGGGATTTCACACAGAAAAACGTGCCAACTGGCGCAGCCATGTTTGATCTCTCGCTTGAACTGGCAGATCGTCCCGATGGCATTGAAGGGCTCCTCGAATACAGCACCGACCTCTTTGATGAGGGAACAATAGCCCGGATGGCTGAGCACTGGCGACGCCTACTCGAAAGCATGGTCGCCCATCCTGAACAACAGGCGCGAAAACTTCCCATGCTGAGCGAGGCGGAGCAACGCCAGCTCCTGCTCGACTGGAACAATACGCATGCCACCTATCCTCACGAGGGCACCATTCAACGTCTCTTCGAGGAGCAGGTTGAGCGCACGCCCGGCGCTCTCGCGCTCATCGACGCCGAAGGGACCCTGACCTATCGTGACCTCAACGCTCGCGCCAATCAGCTTGCACACTTCCTCCGCCATGAGGGCATTATGCCAGAAGCACGCGTTGGCATCGCTCTGGAACGCTCTCGCACCATGATTGTCGCCTTGCTCGCTATCCTCAAGGCTGGTGCCGCGTACGTCCCCCTCGATCCAACCTTCCCTCAGGAGCGCCTGCGCTTCATGCTGCACGATGCCCAGGTCTCTCTCCTGCTCACCCAGGAGCGGCATATCAACACGCTTCCTCTGGACAGCGACATCCACGCACTCTGTCTCGACCGCGATTGGGAGCGCATCGCCCAGGAACGGACCGAGAATCCCGCCGCTGAGATCACGGGTGAATCGCTGGCCTACCTGCTCTACACCTCCGGCTCAACGGGCCGACCCAAAGGGGTCCTGGGCACCCATCGCGCCAGCCTCAACCGCTTCCACTGGATGTGGACCCAGTATCCCTTCGCCTCCGACGAGGTCTGCGCGCAGAAGACGACCCTCAACTTCGTCGATGCCGTCTGGGAGATCTTTGGTCCGCTCCTGCAAGGCGTCAGGCTCGTGCTCTTTCCAGAAGCCGCGGTGAAGGACACACAGCAATTCCTGGATCTGCTCGCTCAGCACCAGGTCTCACGCCTGGTCCTGGTCCCCTCGCTCTTGCGCGTCTTGCTGGAGAGCCAGCCCGACCTGCAAACACGCCTGCCCCATCTGCGCCACTGGATTTGTAGCGGAGAGGCGCTTCCCCTCGACCTGGTACGCCGCTTCCAGCAAGCATTGCTACAGAGCAAGTTACTCAACCTCTATGGCTCCTCAGAGGTGGCCGCCGATGCAACCTGCTATGAGCTTCCTCCCCAGGCCGAACGCGTGCTCATCGGACGCCCCATCGCAAACATGCGCGTTTATCTGCTCGATCAGCAGCGACGACCTGTGCCCGTGAGCGTTCCCGGAGAGCTCTACCTCGGTGGCGATGGGGTCGCGCGTGGCTATCACCAACGCCCTGACCTCACCGAGGCTGTCTTCCTTGCTGATCCGCTGCGCCCTGACTCCGACGTGCGCTTCTTCAAGACAGGAGACTGGGCACGCTACCTGCCCGACGGTACCCTGGAATACCTGGGGCGCGTGGACCAGCAGGTCAAGGTGCGAGGGATGCGCCTGGAGCTCGGCGAGATTGAGACCGTGCTCTCCCAGCACCAGGCCATCCGCCAAGCCATTGTCGTGGCACGCGAAGAGGGTCCTAGCGATACACGCCTGGTCGCCTATGTCGTCTGTCAACCAGATCAACAGGTCACCCAACAGGAGCTACGAGATCACTTGAGCGCTGCGTTGCCTGCGTACATGGTTCCAGCGCTCGTTGTCACTCTCGATGCACTACCGCTCACGCCTAACGGCAAGGTTGACCGCCGTGCTTTACCTAAACCAGAAAACGAACACCTGGATGTTAAGGGGACTTACGTCGAACCGCAAACGCTCATGCAGCGTCAACTGGTAGATATATGGGAAGATTTGTTGAATGTGCGCCCCATCGGTATCCGCGACGACTTCTTTGCCCTGGGCGGTCATTCCCTGCTAGCTGCACGCATGGTGGCTCAAGTACAACGAATGAGCGGTAAGTCCTTGCCACTCTCAATACTGTTTAAGAGCCCAACAATTGAGCGCCTGGCTGAGAGCATCAAGTCCGACAAACGTAGCGAGACACGCACGCCAGTTGTCGCAGTCCAGGCAAGCGGTACGAAACGCCCATTCTTCTTCCTTCACGGAGACTGGAATGGGAAGGCATTCTATAGCTTAAAGCTCTCCCAGGCTCTGGGGCCAGAGCGCCCATTCTACCTGTTGGAGCCATACATCTATACGGGCCTCGATGTCATTCCTACGTTGGAAGAAGTAGCGACGGCCCATATCAAAGCTATGCGCACGCTTCAACCTGAAGGTCCTTACCTGCTCGGTGGCTGGTGTAATGGCGCGCTCATCGCCTACGAAATGGCACGGCAACTTCAAAAGGAGGGGCAAGAAGTAGAGAAGTTGATTATGATGGATCCCGGAAGTGCGCCTACCTTCTCTTCCTGGCTGATGAAAGGCATACGCAACCTCCAACCCATTCTCCGCCTGGATATGAAACGACAGGATAGGCTCTTCTTCCGTACACTCCATGCCTATGAATATATCAGATTGTGGAACTATCGCCAGCGCCTCCTCAAAAAGGAGCGCGAGACCCTGGGGACTCGTGATCCAGAGGAGGTAGAGCTACCGCACCCAAACTTCCAATGGGTCTTCCCGCCCATAGAGAAGCTGCACGAGAACTACAACAGCCTCTTCTGCTGGATTGCCTCCAACTATACAGTTCGGCCACATCGTGGAAAGCTCGCGATCTTCTGGGCCAAAGAAGATAACGCAGGGAGAAGGACCTTCTGGACCAACCTGCTCGCAAGCAAGCAAGATGTCGAGGTCTATGAAGTCGAGGGCAACCACCTGACAAGCCGTACCAGGTATATACATGTTCTAGCAGACGCACTGCGCACCTGTATCGGTGAACTCACCAAAGACCGCACAGAGTAGAGAGGAGAAAACGCACAACAGGGATCGACGCTGTTAAAACGCTATTGGCACATCCACCAAATGACACGGAGAGTTGTAAGGTCCATGCCAGCATAGGCCCTACAATCTGGCGGATCCACTGATTAACAGTGTTGATCGATCATCTTTTTTGCACAAGGCTTTAAGGCGAATTGGTACGCAGGAATTGAAGGAGGAGTTGGCCCGCGCCCTGAGCCTGGGGATCAAAATAGGGATAGTTCATTTCATCATTGCAGGCATAGGTAGGAGTATCAAAGCTGGTCAGGTTAGTCCAGTCCCAGGAAGCATCTCCGGCGCCGTCGCTGCGAATAAGTGCGCCCGGAGTAAGCGCCCAGGCAATCAGCCCGATATGCAACGCCTGCACGTACGTAAGAAATTGGGGAACGACCGTACCGGCATTTGCGATACAACCACTCCCTGGCGTTTCGTTCCATTCACCAATCACAAAGGGAACATCTAGCTTGCGCACGGACAGCCCCCACCAGCTCTCCCAATCATCTCGCGTCGCATGCTGCGTATTGTTTAAATAGGGATGGATCGCATAGACAATGTTCGCGCCCTTCAACAGATGATCGCGAAAGTTGTCATAGTCGAAGCTCTCACCCGCGCCCTGCCCCTGCGCCAGGATCAGATTTTGGGCTCCTGTCTGGCGTATGGCATCTACAAGTTGCTGCATTCCCACATACTGCACGCCATCACGCACGCCGCCATTCTGCCAGAGATTCCAGTCATAAAAGTTTCGCGGCTCGTTAAAGATGTCAAAGAAGACCTTCTGATTCTCCTTATAGCGTCCCGCGACAACCCACCAGAACGTCATATCAGCCGGGGTCGCCATCATCTCATTGCTTGACGCCTCAGTTTGCAGGTTGAAGATGACATTCATGTGCTCCTGCGTTGTCCACGAGACAGCTCGATCCATGGCCGCTAGATAGTCGCCATCCAACGTTGTGGGATGTTGCCGGTCGGGGAACAAGTTCTCGCGCGAGATCTGAAATGTAATCACATTGGAATGCCAGAAGGTCCGCGCAGCCTTGATCTGATCCCGCGTAAAATTTTTGTAATCAAGGCTATGCCGCCAATCGGGCTGAAACAGAGCCGTACTGTGCACACCATAAGGGACATAGAGCTTTCCCTGGTTATCAAAGATCATCCTGCCTTCAACAGAATACGAGGGGATGGGAGAGAGCCTATGCTTCGAGACCGTAGGAGTCGCAGGGGAAGAGAAGACAGCCTCGCTATGGGCTGTGAGCCTTATAGTCGCTACCAGGCTTGCTAGGATCAAGACAAGAATGAGCAGTAGAAGCCAGGCTCGCTTGGTTCTTCCAATAAACATATACGTCTATTCCGTCTTCACTATCCGCTGAGGGTGCGTGCCATAGAAGAGCCAGCGCCAGATGCCGATATGACTTGCGAGCTTGGACGCGACAATAAAGGGAGCGTATAGTAAGACAGCCGGGTATTCGCGTACGGTCAGGCGCACGATATTGAGTGTAGCCCCTAGAGAAATAGGCAGCATCATCAACGGATACAGGTGTGGTTGCTGAACCATCAACAGGATCTTGTTGCGTCGGGATAAGCCTGGATAGAGGCGCTTTACATGCAGGCCACTCACGCGACCATAAAAGTAGCTATAACGTAGCAAGGCGCTGAGCGTGGTACGCCGATGGTCATGCACAACCTTGATGGCTGGCTGATAGAGTGTTCTATAGCCATGTGCTTGCAAACGGAAACAGAAATCCATGTCCTCCTCGGAACGCAGTGTCTCATCAAACCCGCCTACTTCCATGAAGACTTCTTTCGCGACCCCCAGACTGGCGGAGCAGACCACCATCTCTCGCTCTCTCCCGATTTGATAGAAACCAAAGCGACTGAAGTCCACGCAACGCGCGAAAAAGGCCCTCGACTTACCTGTAATCTGGCCTCCCACAGCACCTATTCCTGGTCGCCCCAAGGCCGCGATGTTCTCTTCAATCCAGTTAGCAGCCGGAGCACAATCATCATCGAGGAACAAGAGATACTTGCCTGTTGCCTCGTGCGCACCAATGTTTCGTGCCTCACCAGGATAGTAAATGGGCTTCGTTTCGACGGCCTTAATGGCATAGTGTTGGGACAGGACACTGCTCTGCGCGCCGACAAGCAAAATCTCTACAAGATCCGCTGGATATGTCTGTTGCTCCAAACACGCCAAAACAACCTGTGTCTGCTCCTTACGGGAGAAAGGGATAATAATACTGACATGAGGTTTGGTCATGCGATAGCGCTCCTTAATCATCAGCGAGCACGCGAGAAGATTGATCTGCTCCTTGCCACGACGGGCTCCTGGTTCATTCCATTCGTAGAGGGCAGACCAGCTGCTAGTTCATAGATTCGACGAGTCGCTCGCGCACAACTCTCGCAGGTAAATGGCTCAACCTGTGTTTTGCCGTGCCCCACCAATTGCTCACGTAGCGCCTGGTTGGTAACAACCGCAACGATAGCTTCAGACAGCTTTGAGGCGTCCTCACAATCGACACGCATAACGGCGCCCCCAGCGATCTCCATACTGGCAGCTCCAGGGCTAGCAATGACAGGCGTCTCGCAAACCATTGCCTCAAGAGCAGGCAGGCCAAAACCTTCATGCTTTGAGGGCACAACCAGGACCTCGGCCGCAGCGTACAACGCGCTCATATCCTCATCAGGAATCCAGCCAGCCAGATGAATACGCTCGTGAAACGGCGATTTTTTTGCCTGCTGGATGACCTCAGCACTATCATAGCCAGCGCCGCCTGCTAACACCAGATTCAGATCAGGTAAACAATCAGCGATGGCATTGAAGGCCGCGATAAGCGTCTCTACGTTTTTACGCGGCATGATACGCCCTACGTGCAGAATATAACGCTTGCCGTAACGCTGGTGCATCCCCACCTGTGCTTCATTCGCTACCGTATCCAGGCGCAACAAGGGACGGATGGCGTTATGGATCAAGTGAATTCGTTCATCTTCAATGCCCCAAAGCGTTCGCAATTCTTCGCTTGTCTGCTCTGATATCGAGATGACGCATTGCGCGCGGCGCACGCTTTCACGCAAGAGATACTGCCAGTACAGGCGTGCATACAGGGATGATTGTTGGGGAACTTTGAGAAATGCCAGGTCATGCACAGTGATAACCAGTGGACCGTGCCAGCCAATAGGCGCGGCAAAGGCCGGAACGTGAAGAACATCTGGCTTCAATTTCTTAAGGATATCCGGCAATGTCAACTGGTGCTGAATCAAAATCCCTCGCCAGGTACGCAACTTCACCGGATAGATAGTGATAGAAGGCGCGTTGGCAAGCTCTCTATATTCTTTAGGACGTGTTGTGATAACGATATATTCGTTTGTCTGGTCAGTTCGTGCTAATCCTTCTAATAAAGCGCGAGTAGCAAAAAGCATCCCACCAGGTTCTTTTTCCGCGATTATTAAATCAATTGCGACACGCATATAAGACTCCTCTTATTTAGTACGAAATTATTATCAAACCGCGCCAGAAGATCCCTGTTTTGAAACATGGGGATGAATGGCGCGTTCCTTTTGTGGGGGAGAGAGGATGGAAAGAGGTATTGCCTTTTTACACCGTAACTGCTACAATGTAACGTATGAAACAGAAACGCGCTTTCAAGTATCGGGTGTATCCCACACCAGAACAGCGGCAGATGCTTGCCCAGACCTTTGGGTGTTGTCGTTTCGTCTATAACTGGGCATTGCGCAAGAAAACCGATGCCTATTACAAGGACCACCAGCGACTCTACTACAAAGAGTTGAGTATCCTGTTGACTGACTTGAAAAAGCAAGAAGAGACGCAATGGTTGAACGAGGTTTCCAGTGTGCCATTGCAGCAAGCTCTTCGTCACCTGGACAAAGCGTTTCTCAACTTCTTTGAAGGACGGGCCAAGTACCCCACCTTCCACAAAAAGCGAAACGCGCAATCGGCTACCTATACAGCAAATGCCTTCACCTGGCGCAATGGCTCTCTTACACTTGCCAAGATGAGCGAACCTCTCCAGATCGTGTGGTCGCGTCCTTTGCCAAACGAGGCCATTCCTTCGAGCGTCACTATCACGAAAGATGCGGCTGATCGCTACTTCATCTCTCTGCTGGTAGAAGAGGACATTGCGCATCTGCCTTGCAATGAGAAGGCGATAGGTGCTGATCTTGGGCTGAAATCCTTTGTGGCCTTGTCCTCTGGGGAAATTGTTGGCAACCCCAGATTCTTCGCCAAAGATGAGAAGCATCTGGCACGTGCTCAGAGACGACATGCCAAGAAGAAAAAAGGTAGCAA
This sequence comes from Ktedonobacter racemifer DSM 44963, assembly GCF_000178855.1. Classification (GTDB taxonomy): domain Bacteria; phylum Chloroflexota; class Ktedonobacteria; order Ktedonobacterales; family Ktedonobacteraceae; genus Ktedonobacter; species Ktedonobacter racemifer. The sequence continues at coordinate 378,778 of NZ_ADVG01000002.1, forward strand.
GAACCGAGACAAGGCACGCAAGAAGGTTGCGCGTCTTCATGCCCATATCGCTGATCGACGCCGTGATTTCCTGCACAAGCTCTCGACACGACTGATCCGTGAAAACCAAACGATCTGTGTTGAGTCGCTGGCAGTCAAAAACATGGTCAAGAATGAGAAGCTCGCCAAAGCGATAAGCGATGTCGGATGGTCTGAGTTTGTGTCCCAATTGGAATACAAAGCCGACTGGTATGGTCGAACCCTGGTCAAGATTGATCGGTGGTACCCTTCCAGTAAGCGCTGCTTCGAGTGCGGTCATCTTCTCGACGCTCTCACGCTTGATGTGCGTGAATGGACCTGCCCTGAATGTGGTGTTCATCACGACCGTGACATCAATGCAGCAAACAATATCCTTGCCGTGGGACTCACGGTTCATGCCTGTGGAGAGAACAGAAGACCTGGAGCGGTGAAAACCAAACCAGGCAGTTCTCGACGAAGCAGGAAAGCCTCGAAGTGATTCGAGGAATCCCCCGGCTTGAGCCGTGGGGAGGATGTCAATTCCAAGATCGTTTGTTTGTACATATCTTTTTCCCACATATACTTCCTTCCACATTAAGCGGCTTTGCCTGTCCGTTTCAAGACTACCTGACGAATCAGTCGAATATCCTTCAGTGATACCGCCCTGGTTAGAGAACAACCAACAAGCACAAGTGCAAAGAACACAGGTGCGAGGTAGAATAACGACCACTGCACTTGCCAGATCAGAAAGAGTGCACCAGGAATAGTCCCAACAATAATCTGTGCGAAGACACGCAGAATACGCCAGAGTTGAACATCGCGCGCGAGTAGTAATGAGAAGGAGCAGACAGAGAATGCTTCGCTTATTACGGCGGCAATCGCTGCCCCTGTTGCGCCCCATAGTGAAATAAACATCACATTCGAGACAATGTTGACGATCAGAGTTGCACCTGTAATGAGAGGAATTCTGTTCTCTTTATTGGCTGCCATACAAGTTCGCACCGCTAATTGCGTAAAGAAGCCTAAAGTAATACCTATCATTAAAAACTGGGTTGACGCGACAGCCATCGTATACTCAGGACCTGCAATCAGCCCCACAATCTGGGGAGCCATGATAACTACAAACGCCGCCAATGGAACAATCCCAAGCGCCAGGATACGCGTTGACTCATAATAGAGATTTGAGAAAGCATTGAAGCCCTCTTCAAACGTCTTGCTCAGATAGGGGAATAACCCGCTTACATAAGCAAAGACAATATTCATGAGTGGATTGGTAATTCTCAGGGCAAGCGAATAGATACCTACATTCAGCATTCCCCCAAGAGGCTGCAAAACTAACACATCCATCTGTCCAGTGAGAAGCGCAAGGGCATCGTGGCCGGTGAAGACAAGGCTTTCAGTAATAATCTTCCACATACGCTTGGGCCTGAAGCGAAGGCGTACCTTATAACGCCGCGATGAAAGGATCACAAGAATAATAAAGTAGGGAATATCAGAATAGGCAATTAATACATACATCCAGAGGAAGGAGAGGTGCAGATACACGGCCAACCCGATCAGCCCGGCTGTTGTTATGCGGTTGATTGTCGTCAACAGCGATATTGCACCAACTCGTTGTTCCGTACCAAAAGCAGTTTCATAGACACAGCGCACGCAATTAAAAGAGTAACTAAAGAGCAATGTGCCATAACCAAGAAGGAGCAGGCTGCGTTGCTCGCTCTCTATTGGAATAAGGCAGGTCACCAGTGCTGCGCCAGCTGCGACTATGACGCCAGTGAGCAGGCGTGTACTTAGCGCGTCGCTAAGTGTTTCACTCCACTGCTCACGCTTTTGTCGGCTCAAATAGCGACTGATTAAGGGATCCATGCCAGTCAGGGAGAGCAATGCACATATCGCCAGGACCGTTAGCATAAAGTTATATTCGCCATAGCGCACAGGTCCAAAGGAGCGAGTAAGCATCGCGGTTGTTGGAAAAATGATTGGTATCGCAATTGCCCATGAGATCAACTGAATAATGATTGAGTGGCTGGTTTTGCGCGCGCTAGGAGCCACCGCATCCGCTCCAAGGTCAAGTGCAGGGAGCGGCATTGTCAATTCTCTTGACGCATCATAGCTCTGTAGTCTTGGTGATGGAGGTAGATAGCCCTTAGCGGATTGAATACGCTCACTATTGAGTGCTCGCATATATGGCGTCGGCAAACGTAAGGTTATCTTCCCTGTATCAGTCATCCCAGGGATAAAGGCTAGCCTGGCTTTCTCCTGCTCATTTTCTTGATCGACCTGCACCTTTGCTACGCGCTGAGCCGACACGCTCCGAGGTGCTATGGTTGTCACTCGTGTTGCCCTCGAACGCACCCGCACGGCACATCCAACAGCGACACCTGCGATGAGAAAGAGCCATGTCGTTGATTCCGGCTTGTCAAATGGTACATCCGTCAGGCAGATACAGAGATATCCAATCACCATCAAAATGGCCGCCAGGTGGATCACACGCGTTTCGCGTGCGGCGGTATACGCTCGCCGGCAAATCACAAGCAGGCTTAGCATCAGAAGAACACCTGCAATACACCATAAGACCCCGCTCTCCATTGCCCATTCCAGATACTGGTTATGCACGCTGATTCCTGCTGGATCGAGACGATCCGCAAGGCTCACGACGTAGGCACTGTAATAGTTGGGGAACTGAGCCATGCCAATGCCTACCCAGGGATTCTCCTCAATTAAATGTAGAGCCTTGCCCCACAGAAAGAAGCGATTGCTATCAGACGCCTCGCCATGCAAGAATTTAGGAAGCAAGATATTAAAGAGAAGCGCAACCCCAAGCGCCACGCCACCGAGAGTAGCGAGCAACGTCTTATAACGTCGCGTCATCAGGAGCGCTACGATCAAGAGGAGTAGAGCTACCACGCACGCCATACGCGTGCCACTCAGCAGCAATTCCGCAGCCGAGGCTATACTCATACAAAAGCCCACCACGCGGTCTCGCCTGCGCGTGCCAAGTAGCCAGCAAGCCAGAGCTACCGCGAACACCACCAACATGGAATAGGCGAACGTGGTAGGGGAGTCGAATGGTCCGCTTAAACGCCCCTCTTGCGTCACCTCAATGGCCTGGCTTGGCACCAGCAGTTCCGGCATGGGAAGTTTTAGCGCCTGCCCTAAGCCAATCGACAACATTGGCACATTCGACAAGAGCGCGAGCGTCAAAAACGAGGAGACATCTTTGACATAGCCGGCAAAGAATGTACCAACGAAGAAGGATAACACCAGTAACAGTGCGCCATAGAGTCGCTTATTCGCTCCATACGAGTTCAAATCGCCTATCTGCGGCACGTGTATAAAGGATATGATGGCGATAATGAAGAATATCGCCATCATCATGTGGGGCATTCGTGGGTGGAATGTAGGGCGACGCACAATAATGAGACCCACACATAGAAACAACGCGGCTTCAATTGGACGCATTGTATGCCCCGGCACCGGCACAAGAAACGACGGCAGACCCGCGCCCATACAGACCAGGATTAAGGCTATGAGTGGATAGCGCAGTGTCAAAGCGACGACGCCCGCACCCATAAGCCCTCCAATGGCAAGCGCTGGCGAGACAATACCCGCACTCCCCGCAACCGCCAGAAGCATGAACAGGATGAAAAGCAACAACAATAGAGCCTGTGGTAGCGAAAAGGTAAAGTTTTCGGCAAGCACCCGCCGGAGCGGCTGCGGAGAAGGGCTTCTCCTCACCGCTCGCTCCTCAGTAGACATATCCATGGCTAGTTTCTATTCTGCTGATAAGACTGCTCTGATGCAGAAATGACATGCTGCGAACGTCCCCAATTGTCATCCTCCTCTGCCTTTTTAGCGCTCGGTGCCTTCCAACCACTCGCTCGCGCAATACCTACACGCGGGTTAGTCTGGGCTTCGGCCTGGGGGGCGTGCTCTTCACTCTGTTCAAAAGATTGCGGGCCACTACTCTTTCGCGTTTCAGGAGTCAGAGTGGCAGATCTGGCAACCAGTGCGGGCGCGGATATCTCCTCCGAGGCGAGTAGAGCAGTCGGCACATCAGGCGTGGGGGGAGCGGAAGAGGGAAGTACTGGGCCCGGTTTAGGAGAAGGGACAGGTGCGACTGCTACCTCTTCTACTGAGCGCCGGGGCACGTATTTGGCGACAGGAACCGTGTCTACAACCACGCCTTCCTCCTGTTGCTGGCCTGCATAGAAATAAGGATGATGTGTCTCTTTCTGGCGATTGACCACGACACCAACGAGAGGAGCAGAGAGGCGCTGGAGCAGGGCCTGGGCGGTTTTCAGGCTATCCTTGCTTGTCTTTCCAGCCTCCATCACAAGCACACATCCATCGCAGAGAGCGGCGAGCGTGCTGACGTCAGCCTGCGCATCTAGCGAGGGCGCGTCAAAAATAACCAGGTCTACCGCTGAGCTGCCTCCCGGCGCGGTAATATCCTGCACCAGCCAATCCACAAGCTTCCGTAGCTCCATCGAGCGCAGAACGGTCAGGGGAGGAACCGAGACGGTTCCAGCAGGCAATAGCCAGAGATTCGGCATCGGCGTTTTCCATTGGCTAAGCCACGCGGGCAACTGAGAGCGCTGCTTCTTCAGTACATAGACATCTGGCAATACTGATGCTAGACCGCGCGCGTTATTCGCCTTAAACACCTGATGCTGCGTTGGTCGACGCAAATTGGCGTCAATCAGCAATACGCGCAATCCAGCCTGTGCCAGGGAAATTGCTAGCTGAGATGCAACCGTCGTAACGCCATCGCGACCGCGCATGCCCGTCACGAGCAGAGAGCGCTGGCCCACATACAAAGCCTGGAAATTGGCTCCAACAACTGTAAATGCCTCGTCCAGTACCTCATCATTGGCAACTATGGGCGGAGCAAGCGTTGAGATGCCCTTGCGTAGTGGAATACTACCCAATGGCTCAAGCTGAGCCAGCCGGGCCACATCTTCTGGCGTCTTAATCGAAACGTCAATCCAGTCAAGCAGAATCGCAAAGACACACATCAAAACCAGGCTTAATCCAAAGCCCAGGACAAGGTTAGTCGTCAAACTGGTGCCATTGGGCGTGGTTGGTGGCAACGCCTGCTCTTCAAGGAAGAGCCCGTTCTCCAACATAGAGAGCTGGATCTGCACATTGTTATAGGTCGCCTGCAATCCGCTGGCGGCGGTCTGATCACCCGCGCTCTGAGCGGTTGTTATTTCGGGCCGGAGTTTGTCAAGGATCCCCTGTAGGCGCCGGGCCTCGCTACCCTTCTCATATTCAATAAAAGCATTGGCGACGGCGTTGGCCTCAAAGGCAGACTTTTGGGCGTTTTCCGTTATCGCATGCACGCCAATGAGTTGCGTCTGATCGAGGGGCGAGGCTGTGATAGAACGCTCTAGATCACTTACTGATACTCCCGATTTCTGCGAGGCCGCTTTAAGCACATCGTTATTAGTCATCTTGAGAGCATAGCTGACGGCAAGTGCCTGGTTACTATATACATCGTTTGTGCTATCGCCAGTGGCGATAGAGACCTGGATCGTGGCAACGGCCTCATACTTTGGCGCTTTCATGACACTGACGACTCCCGTCAGCACTGAGCAGAGCACGACGCCCGCCAGAATCAGCAATACATAGCGCTTCAGTACCCAAAGGAAATGCTGTATATATATTTGCATTTTTGCACTCTCTTTTTTAAAAAGCTCCATCTCCGTTCAGAACGACAGGGAGTGTCTTTATCAGGATTTGCAGATCCATTCTTAGTGAGCATTCCAGAACGTAAGTACAATCAAGAATATTTCGCTGTTCATAGCTGGTCATCGAACGTCCACTGACCTGCCACAAGCCAGTCAGACCGGGCTTAACCATCTGACGCAAGGCAAATAGCTCGCTAAAGGCTTCGATCTCAGAAAATTGGATCGCCCTGGGACCAACCAGGCTCATATCTCCACGCAACACGTTCAACATTTGCGGTAGCTCGTCAAGGCTCGTACGGCGGAGAAACCTTCCAATCCTTGTAATACGAGGATCATTTTGCAATTTGCCATTCATCTGCCATTCAGCTAACAAAGCTGGATGCTGCTTGAGGTACTCATCCGCATTGACTATCATAGTGCGTAATTTATACAAATAAAAAGGCTTCCCATAACGCCCGACCCGTTTCTGCTTATAAAAAAGAGGTCCTGGATCTTCGCAATACATAAGAATACCGACAAACACCAATGCTATGCCTAACAGAGCCAATCCACACAGAGCTCCAGTAATATCAAGCGCTCGTTTCGTCATATGGTAGACTCGTGAAACACGCGCCTTCTGCCACTGCATATCGTGAAGCGCAATAAAAGACATCAGCAATTGCGATTGTCCATAGTTAAGCGTACTATACACGCTTTGATTCACCATGCCCTGATCTCCTCCAACATACACTTTTATGCTTGCCTTCATAAGCAGTGCTCTTTACTTAACGCTCCTGTGCAAACAGGCTAGCATTAGTATCATATATGCTTTGCGCATATATTGATGTTAAATCATTCACAATATGCTTCCAATTATGGTGCTTTTCAATATACATATGCCCATTTTGAGAAATCGTCTGCCATAATGCCTGGTCGTCTAGCAGGCATAACACAGCTTGTGCGAATAGCTCTGGTTCATCGGCAACTAGAATATCTTGTCCAGGCACAGCCTTTAAACCGGCGGTGACGTGAGAGCTGGCAACAACTGGAGTTCCCAGGGCCATAGCCTCGAGAGCCTTATTTTGCACACCTACGGCATATGGTAAGGGACAGACCGCCACATGGGCCTCTCTGATGAAAGATCGAAGATCATCAATATATCCGGTTACGTCAACACGTGGGTCCCGCGCCAGGGAACGCACGCTGGCTGGTGGCTTACTACCAGCTATCACCAGGCGTACCTGTGGACGCTCACGCCATATCAAAGGCATGATGTTTTTCGCCAAGTGTAGCGCCCCTGCTACATTGGCGTGAAAGCTCATCTTGCCTGAGAAGATGAGCATATCTGGCTGCCGTTCCCCTTGATAGTATTGGTAATACTCTTGATCCACGCCATGTGGCAGAACGGTAATGGGCGCGGGAGGCCGCTTATCCGCTCCAAGCCCAGCATCTTGCGCGATAAGCCTGAGTGCCTCTTGGTCGCGAGGCGAGGTCACCAGTACATGCTGAAAGCGCCGGAGCTGCGTATATTCATATGCGCGTGTGCGCGCGGCTTCACTTTTGCCTATCAAGCGTAGCATAGGAGTCGCGCCGTATTTCGTCCCCTGCTCATAGAGCATGCTAATACAATCTACAGCGTCCCAGACTACTGGAAGACTTATCTCTTGTGGCAGAGCACCGAGCGCGCGAATAAACTCAACATGCACAAGGTCAAAGTCTCCGCCAGCCATATGCTCATTGAGAGCTGCACAGAGGCGAGGAGAAGCATCGAAGGCCACCTGTAATGGCTGAGACGTGAAGATAGCACGCAATGTACGCCATACCTTCCACACGCGCTTATCCTCAACAGCGTATATCGCCAGGCCATCATCTCTCAGAGCCTGTACATCACGAACTTCGCGCTTATTGGAACAAAGCACCAACGCTGTTACATCATGCCGTTTTGCCAGTTGACTTACAAATCCATATGACCGAATGCGAATACGCGATAATGGATAAGGTGCAACAAACAAAATATGCATGGATAGTCTCCAAAACTTCATAAATATCTTTTTAACAATTAACGGCGAGAGTTTTCCTAACTACCCTTCCAGGGCAAAGGTATAGCCTTCATGGACTCCCTACGCCTATCTCAATATTTGTACCTATATAAGATATCGCTAAAGTAGCCTATATTGTCTCACTATTTGCTTGGTTTTTATCATTTCTCCTATTTCGAGGCTTTAGCCCTTATCGCTATCGGCCTCTGGAAACCCCTGGCTTTAGCCGTGGGGAGTCGTCACCTTCTTCGCTCTCTCGGCCTGCACAGGCTTTCACGCAAAGTGAGGGAGAGCCCTGCTTAGAGTGATAACTCACTGCTAGCTCTGTGCACGCTCATTACGTTCACGCATACGCTGAGTGAGCTTGATTAAACCAATGGACAACTCGAACAAGCCAGACATAGCCACGCCCAGGAAGATTGGGCTGTAGAAATCGGCCCCTGGCGTCAGAAATGTGGCAGCAATCCACATCCCCACATGCGAGGCGGCCCGTTTCCGGCTCAGGGTCTCCGCTGTGATAACCCCAATAAGCGAGAGGAAAGTTAGGACTAGAGGAATCTCGAAGACAAGGCCAAAGGCCAGCAGGAATAACGCGACGAATTTAAAGTAGCTACTGACCGAAATCAGTTCGGTAAAACTATCTGAGGCAAAGTTCACGAGCCAATTGACCGGGTAGGAGAGGACAATATACCCCAGCACCAAGCCGGCTAGAAAGAGCAGGAGGCCTGCAACGATAAACGAGACAGCGTACTTCTTTTCGTGCTGATAGAGGCCAGGCACAATAAAGGCCCAGACCTGATATAAAATCACCGGTAGCGCCAGGACAAAACCGCCAACGAGCGCAAGCAAGAGATGGGTCGTAAAACCTTCTCCGATCCCCGTAACAACCAGCTTAACTTTACCCCCTCCCAGCGCGTTCGCCGCCGCAGGCAGAGGCCTGGTAAGAAAATCCATGATCTGTACGCGAAAGAAGAAGGTCACGACAGTACAAATGACAATAGCAATCAACGATTTCACAATGCGCCAGCGGAGCTCTTCGAGATGATCGAGCAGTGACATATTGGAGAGTTCGCTGGTATCAGCTTCCTCGCTTTCAGAGACAAGGTTGCCCGGTATCTCCAGGGGATCATCCTCTATTCTTCTCGTTGCCATAAAACCTCTCCCCACACTGACAAACAGGCTTAATTAGCCCGTTTGTCAGCGTCGATCTCTTTGCTAGTATCATGAATGCTCGTCAGGCTATTCAATTCCTTGTGAGGGTCCGGCAGCGCCTCTTGGGTTTCCGGCTCAGGCGTTTCCTCAGCTTTGGGATTTGCGATCTCATCCATGCCTTTACGGAGCGCTTTAATGCTCTTCCCGATGGCTGAACCCATTTCGGGCAGCTTTTTGGGGCCAAAGATCAGCAGCGCGACGACGAGGAGGATGATCAATTCTGGCATATGAAACCCCATAGCGATGATCCTTTCTGGTAACCAGATTCTATACCATATAATCCAGGCGCGAGTTGCAGCACTCCCGCTCCAGGCGCTATATTCACTGGGAGAGGCTAGCTTTGCAGCCTGCTTCTCCCTACAACGAGCTTTATAAGATCTAAGCGCGCTCGTGGTGATGGGACCTCTTCTTTGACATGGCCAGCAAGCGCCAGGACATCAGGAGCCCCTTCCGCCAGAGCAGAGGCAATTTTCCCCTGGGCATCCACTAGCATTGCCGTCGGCGTCCCATTTGAGCCAAACAACATTCTCACAGCGCCCTCTTTATCGAGCAATACAGGTGAACGCAAACCCATAAGGCGATTTTCCTCTGCCGTCCCGTCTGAGATGACGAGGAGCCTGGGCGCTCCCTGCGGAGGATTGGCTTCCCATGCTTTCAAGTCTGAAAGCATGCTCTTACAGAAACCGCAGCCTGGATTCCAGAAGAGCAGCAGGGTGAGAGTGTTACGAAAAGCGCTCAAGGATACTGGCTCGCCTTTAAGGTCAGGAAGACGAAAAGCGGGGGCCTGTGTTCCAATCTCAAGGACTGAAGGTTCTGGCTGGGCTCTGCCACCGTTGCCCAGAAGCACTACAGGTGGCTGACGCAAGCTTGCCGCTCTAGAGACCAGGGTTTGAATATCCTCTGAACCTACAACAATAGAGCTTTCGATGAAGCCATCAGGGCCAATGAGTACCGCGCTTGGTGTTCGTTGCACATCGAAGAGAATATCTATCTCATTCAAGCGCTGGAGCACGATACGCGAAATTCCATGCTCGGCTGCTTTGGCGGAGTTCTCTTGAGTGGAGCCGTGGCTAAGCAAGGCAATGGTCAGCTTATCCGCGTAATCTCGTTGCCAGCGTCCAATCTCCGGCAAGAGTTCGGAGCAGGGAACACAGGTAGAACTGGTGAATATGAGCACAACTGGTTTTCCAGACGCGCACAAACCATCGAGCGAGATCTTTTTCTCATCGAGGCTGGTCCCAGAAAAAGCTGGAGCCTTGGCACCGACTGGCAGACCCGTTACCGACCTTTCTCTTTCTGGCATCGCGAACATGAACCCCTCTTGTGCAAGTCGGCTCTCTGTACGCTCAAGGCGCAGGAGCAGCCGCCCTTGCTGACCCAGGGCATGCAAGAGAAGCCAGCCCTCGCCAGCTATCAGAGCCAGCGCGATAACAGCGGCAACGAGTGTGAGCTGTTGTGCCAGGGGCAAGGTTGTAAACCAGCTTGTAGCACTCAATCCAGTGCTAACACGTCCAAACCAGATGACAAAAGCAGCACCTAGCACTAACAAAATGTTGCGCACAAGCGTCGAGGTTCCCACCGGAGCTGAGTGCAACTGACCGAAACAATGGCAATCTGGCCTACGCCCAAGCGCCAGGTTGTAACTGATACCCACGATAAACATGAGCAGGAGCGCGAATGCTCCTATCGCCCCATACCAGGACCACGTTCGGGGAATAAGGGCTACGGCAACGCCAATTTCAACGATTGGCAGTACTATCCCCATCAACCCGGCCAACGCTTCAGGTACACCAAAGTTGTGGAGGGCCTTCTGCGAACCAGGTAGATCGGCCAGCTTGGCGAGGCCTGCTATCAGGAAGACGACCGAGAGCAGGAGTCGTAGAAGCAGGAGAGTAACAGCCATGAATTCATCCCCCTTTAGACCTGGATATGCTTTATTAAGAGATGGGCGCTCCGTGAAACACCCACCTCCCTTACTCGTTTGATCGAGTGTGAAAGGATCAATGGCAGAGCGGTAGTCGTACTGCCTGAGCAGCCACGATAACGAGATTGGTGAAAAATCCCGGCCCTACAGCACTACGCACATTTCCCGCCAGTACAAGTTTTGGAACAGCACTCAGCTGGAGCGCTACAACTGAAGTTCGTTGCTCGACAGCTACACGTGCCCGAACTTTTGTCACAGGTGTATGTGCAGCAGTCATTGTTAGCTTTACAGGAAGCCCCGTGACCTCCACAAGCCTCTCCCGCTGCCAGTGCGGTACCAATGCTCCCCAGGCCAAGCGCACCGCCTATGGTTGCCACAAAGAGCGCTTTGATTGTCTGACGACGGGATGTACTATTGGCCAGTACTTTGGTTAAATCGTCGAAGTTGTTTGATGCCATGTAACTTTCCCTTCTTTACGTTTAGAATCTGAATGCTTCAGCAGTGTAACAGGCAACGTTACGCTCCTGGAAACGCTACCTGAATACAGGTAGGATTGGTGATAATGCGTCCTAGTATCCTTACCCTCGACACAGTAACTTTCTGGTCAAGTCGTCAAAATGGCTGGATGCCATATGTTTTCTCCTCTTGTCGAGAGTAAGTAATGGTTCCTACCACAACCCGCGCTTAACCGCAGAAAAAATCGCCCCCTGTACTTGTAAATCTGCAGACCTTTGAGCAACAGTCGTTATCATGCTTACAACGACCACTATGTAGGCAACCGACTGCTCCTGCGATACGAACTCCGCTAAAACCGAGCGCCCCTCCCAGGGTACCAACAACAATAGCTTTTATTGCTTGTCGGCGTGACGTGCTACGAGCTATAGACCTGGTCAACTCGTCAAAATGGCTGGATGCCATGCGCTTTCTCCTCTCCTCGAAAGCCAACAACGGAGAATGCTCACAGTGCTTTCCATGCAGCTCACGCTCAAGCGCAGACTAATCCACCCGCCACACCACTATAGAAGCAGCGCTTTGAGCAGCAGTCACTGCTATGCACACAGGTGGAAGCACTGCTCTTGCACCCTGCCGCTCTTGCGGTATGAATCTCACCAAAACCAAGGGCTCCCCCCAGGACTCCAACGGCAAGCGTTTTTAGAGCCTGTCGACGGGATGTACTGCTGACTACAACTCTAGTCAACTCCTCAAAACGGTTTGCGCTCATCCGCTCTTCCCTCTCTAATGCATGAAACACCAAAAGCTATAGCTAAACCCTACGGTCCTTGCGATACACTTATCTATTTACACCACCCTTACAAACTCAAAAATACTCCCGACGATGAGAGAGAAGACCTTCACCAAAAATAGCAGGATAGATTCTGCTATTTTTGAAATACCCGGCAAACTCTATCTCTAATTAGGCGTCAGAGGACCCCTTGCTTCTAGCTCTGCCTTCTATACACATTTAACAAAGTGATTTTGCCACTTGGCTGAAGAAGCTGTCTTGGAAAGAAGAGCTGGCAAACAGAGATGTGAAAGCTCAAGCTTCCCGTCCCGCATCTGATGCTGCCTCCCATTTGCCAATGTTAAATGCGTATAGAAGGCAGGCTTCTAGCTATGGGGATGAATGACGCCATTCCTTTCTTTTGACTTTTCATCCTTTCTTTTCACATTCTACATGATATATGCTAAAATGTAGAATGTGAAACAGAAACGCGCCTACAAGTACAGGTTTTATCCCTCTGACGAGCAGAAACAGATTTTTGCTCGTACTTTTGGTTGTGTTCGTTTCGTCTATAATTGGGCGTTGCGTAAGAAGACGGATGCCTTCTACAATGACAACCAACGCCTCTACTACAAAGACCTTTCTGCTCTGCTCCCTGACTTGAAAAAGCAGAAAGAGTATTCATGGCTTTCTGAAGTTGCATCCGTTCCTTTGCAGCAATCCTTGCGTAACCTCGATAGAGCCTTCATCAATTTCTTTGAAGGTCGCGCAGAGTATCCTACCTTCAATCTGCTACCTATGCTGGCACGGCCTTCACATGGCGCAATGGGGCTCTTACACTCGCTAAGATGAGTGAGCCACTTGATATTCGCTGGTCGCGTCCTCTTCCTGATGATGTAACTCCTTCGAGTGTGACCATCACCAAAGACTGTGCTGATCGCTACTTTATCAGCATTCTAGCTGAAGATGAGATTGAACATTTACCCTCTAATGAGAATGCTCTTGGCGCTGATCTTGGCTTGAAGTCCTTTGTGGTTCTCTCGACTGGTGAGATCGTGGGCAATCCCAAATTCTTTCACAAAGATGAGAAGAAGCTTGCCAAAGCACAACGTCGTCATGCCAGGAAGAAAAAGGGCTCAAAGAATCGAGACAAGGCACGTCTCAAGGTAGCGCGTCTTCATGCCCGTATCGCTGATCGTCGCCGTGACGCGCCTGCACAAGCTCTCGACACGACTGATCCGTGAAAACCAAACGATCTGTGTTGAGTCGCTGGCAGTCAAAAACATGGTCAAGAACGAGAAGCTCGCCAAAGCGATAAGCGATGTCGGATGGTCTGAGTTTGTGTCCCAATTGGAATACAAAGCCGACTGGTATGGTCGAACCCTGGTCAAGATTGATCGGTGGTACCCTTCCAGTAAGCGCTGCTTCGAGTGCGGTCATCTTCTCGACGCTCTCACGCTTGATGTGCGTGAATGGACCTGCCCTGAATGTGGTGTCCATCACGACCGTGACATCAATGCAGCAAACAATATCCTTGCCGTGGGACTCACGGTCCATGCCTGTGGAGAGAGCAGAAGACCTGGAGCGGTGAAAACCAAACCAGGCAGTTCTCGACGAAGCAGGAAAGCCTCGAAGTGATTCGAGGAATCCCCCGGCTTTAGCCGTGGGGAGGATGTCAATGCTATCAATACCATCATCTAATAGTACTCTTCTTAATTCCAATCGTTTCTCTTACTCATCTTCACTTTCTCCTTCAACTTCCAGACCAAGACTCAGAGCTTGGTTCAATCTTTCGATAGCATCTCGCTGCATATTCGGCAAAACATGAGAGTATATATCAAGCGTCATGCTAATCTGACTATGGCCCAGCAACTCTTGTACGACCTTCGCCGGAGCGGTTGTACGTAGTGCCGCGGGGACCCCTGCCCCACCGCCGCGTACAAGCGCCGCCCCCCAGTCCGCCACACCACCGCTCCACCCTCGCAGGCCAGCGTTACAGCCACCGAGTGGGGGGCGATGCCGCCCATTGCGGGGATGATGAGCACTTCGTGCCGAGAGCGACCAGGTACTACATTGAGTGCGTCACCGCAGGCCGGTCGCTCTCGCTCTGCGAGTCTATCACCCCCACAATGGGTCGGGCCCGGCGGCATCGCTTGCTCTCCCCACTCAGCACGCTTCAGCCTGGTCGCTCGGCGAGGTCATGCCTCAAGGCTCCCAAGAATGCTTGAGTGCCTTCGGCAGCCCGTCGAAAGCACCCCACCGAGCGTTACGGCACATTAATAGCCTCAAAGGGAAACGAACCCTCGTCAGAAGATTGAAAGTCTCCTATGCTAACCTTTACACAATGAGGCCAAGTAGGATCACCTTTCCCTGGTTCATATCCTAAAAGAAAGAAAGAAAGAAAGAAAGAAAGAAAAAGATATGGATGAGTTCTGTGTCGAACTTAAATTTGATAAAGAACTTCCCTGTCTCGTCTGCGGAACGCCGACAAACTGTGGTGTAGCCTGTCGCTCGGAGACGCAGGGCATCACAGGACATGAGTTCAGCCAAACATGGATACTTAACCCTTACTGCGAGCGGCGTACTGGGTGTAGAGACAAAGTATGGGAAAAAGTGAGAACCCTGCGACTGGACTCGAACCAGTGACCTCTGTACGCGATTGCAGCTCCGCACTCTGACAGTGCTCCGCCACCTGAGCTACATGGGGAAATCGGTTCGTTTGATGTCTAGCCATCAACAATCGTGACCGTCTCACCCAGAGCGTCCACACGCATTCTCACCGGATAGGTGGCAGGACCCGCAGCCGTGTCAAAAAGAAGCGTCACCCATCCTCGTGCATCCACTGATTCAACCAAGGCATACACTCCACCCATCCACCTCAAAAAACAATACTAGGAGCGTATTGTTTGAAAAATGACATGATGCCGTTAAAGTGATTTTCGGGAGTCTCTCTTGCCTATGTCCCCCAACCAGCTTCTCGAGCGCGGATAATAGCCTGGGCACGCGTGGCAACCTGGAGTTTGCTGAAGATATTAGAGACGTGATTGCGCACGGTTTTGGGGCTGAGCACGAGGCGCTCGGTGATCTCGCTGTTGGTAAGGTGCTGAGCAATCAAGGCGAGGATCTCTTGTTCGCGTTCGGTCAGTTCAGGGAAAGCCTGGGCAGGGGGCGCGGGCAGGGGTGCGGAAGGTTTGAGCATGGCAAAGTAGGACATCAGGCGTTTGGCGATGGTAGGCCCGAAGATGGCCTCTCCCTGACTCACGCCGCGAATGGCGCGCAGGATTTCGGCCTTGAGCGCGCCTTTGAGAAGGTAGCCACGCGCGCCAGCCTGCAGAGCGGCGAAAACGGAGTCATCGTCTTCAAACATAGTCAGCACGAGGATGCTGATGTGCGGGCTGGAAGCAAGGATGGAGTGTGTTGCCTCGATGCCGTTGCCATCGGGCATATGCAGGTCCATCAAAATAACGTCAGGCTGCAGGTCTGCAACCCTGGCAATGGCCTCTCTGCCTGTAGCGGCCTCGCCAACAGTTTCGATGTCGCCTTCCGAGCGCAAGAGCGCGCGCAAACCTTCGCGAAAGGGTGCGTGATCATCGGCAATCAGTACGCGAATTGGCTCCATAGCTCAATTACTCCTGCTGTTCTGTTTCAAGTGGCAGAACCACGTTTACACGGGTTCCACCCGATGGCACGTTCTCCACGCTGCAAGAGCCGCCCAGCTCAGCAGCTCGCTCGCGCATAGAGCGGATGCCTACGCCCAGCGAGGGCTCGGCGGGCAGGCCGCGCCCATCGTCCCTGATCGCCAGGTTGAGCGCGTCGTCACAGTCCAGCTGGATCAGGCACGAGCGAGCGCCCGCATGGCGCATGACGTTGGTGAGCGCTTCCTGAATAATCCGATAGGCCGCGACCTCGACCGCGGCTGAAAGCTCCGGCAGGTGTGAAGGCGCGTCGATAGTCACGCGCAGGCCGGTATGCTCGTAGTGCATGATCTGAGCGCGCACAGCGGCGATCAGGCCAAGGTCATCGAGAGCCGGCGGGCGCAGATCATAGACCAGGCGGCGGATATCGCTAATGGCCGTCTGGGCCTGGTTGACCAGGCTTTCCAGCAGGAATACGGCCTGGTCAGGTTCCGTTGAGATAGCATCGCGGGCCGCTTCGGCCTGGAGCGTGATCGTGGCGAGGGCGGGACCAAGTCCATCGTGAAGATCGCGGCGCAGGCGACGGCGTTCCTCTTCACGAGCCGTCACAAGTTGCGTGCGAGATTGCTGTAAATCGCCGGTCAGGAGCTGGAGGTCGGTGGTGAGGCGAATGGCGTGCGCGGCGATGCCCGCCTGACGCGCCAGGTCATTCAACAACTGGCGATCAGCGGCTGAGAATGGTTCGGCCGGTCCACGAGGCGCGAGAATGAGTTCGCCAATCTGCTCACTCTGGTAGGTAAGCGACAGAGAAAGAGGCTTCTCTCTCAGTTCGCCATAGGATGCTGTGGTCAAGAGTTCGCTCCCCTCTTTCAAGGCGATCGCGACATAGGGCAACTTGAGCGCCTGGGCAACTGTCTCCACAATTGTTGGCAGAACTGTTTCAGGGGCCAGCGCCGCTTCCAGGCGGCTTCCCAGGTGCGAAATAACTTTGTACGGATCGTTGCGTTCCCCATACAGCAGGCGATTGACGACCTGCTGGAGACGTTCGCGCAGCGGCTGAAAGAGGACCGCGACCAAGCCGGTCGCCAGCAGCGAGATAAGCAGGTTGCCGCTGGCTTGCAGCAATGCGCCAAGCCCGACAACGACCAGGACATAGAGGGTGACCACGCAGGTAGTGAGTGCGCCATAGACCAGTGCGCGTTTGATGATGATATCAATATCCCACAGATGCGAACGCAGGATGGCAACGCCGATAGAGAGCGGGATAAGCGAGAGAAAGACGTAGAGCAGGCTACTCCCAATCAGGTCGGGAATGATCGGCAGCGGGACTAGTGATGCCACGATCATCAACGAGAGAAAGCCCAGCAGGGCCAGAGAGAGGCCGAAGACGACCCACTTCGTTTGCCGGCGCTGCTCAAAGGTGGAGACGCGTCGATAGCGATACACCTGGGTAACGACCATGCTCAGGAGTAGGCAAAGAAAGATCACGAAGTCGGGGCCGGAATTCGTGGTGATCATACCCATAACCAGATTTTTGACGGCCCAGTACAGCACCCAGACCAGCGCGATCCAGAACACCCAGCGCGGTGCGAAATGTCCCGAGGGGAACAGGTAGAAGAAGAGGCCAATACAGCAGTTGCCGAAGAACGCCATCACGAGCGAGAGAATGTAGAGAACCAGCGAAAGCGATGGCTCCGGGTTAAAGCCGCGGAAGATCGCGCCAAAGGTCACCAGAGACAGAGAGCCTAAGAGCGCTATCCAATCGTCGGACCGGCACCAGAAGATCACCATACCGACAGCGATATAGATAAATTCAAGAAAGATCGACCACGCGACGCCCTGATAGGCATAAAAATCGAGAGAGAGGCCCAGGTGTTGCAGTTCGCGCGCCTGGACCGCGGTAAGGCTGCTATTGTTGCTACAATCGGCGGCGGAACAGACGACGTGGGCATCGGCGAAGATGAAAGGGATGCTGGAGATGAAGAGGCCGACAGACAGTGCGAGCACAACCACCCAGAGCGTCCTGGCCAGGATCAGCCAGCCTCCTCGCAGACGCGCCTCAGCCTGACTCTGCGCGCGTTGAGGCGCGCCTGACTGCGTGTGAGCCTGGTCCAGATTCATGTTGCCTACCCGCCTTTGCTGGAAATCGATTAAACGCGGCGATTGTTTGCTCTTCATTCTACCCAAAGATGGGCTGCGTGTATAGTGTCGGGGCTACATATTCGCGTCCGGTGCTCTTTTCGGACCGATTTTGCAGAGCCAGAGAGAGATGCATTCAGGCTGCATCGTCTCCTCGATTACGGTTACCAGATGCTCGCTCAACTGGTTTAGATCGACCTCGCTTCGCAGGGTAGCGCTGAACGTCTCCAGCGTCCTGGCCGCGTCGTACTTGCGGCGATAGAAGCGGCGATCAATCAGCGCCTGGATACGGCGGCGCAGAGGCTGGAAGAGGAGCGCGATCAACAGGGTAGAGCCGACAATGGCGAACTGGTTCCCGCTGAGAAAGATTTGCAAGATGGCCTGCAAGGCGAGAATACTGCCGCCATAAATCAGCGCCAGAGAGACGGTCAGAATACCGTAGACCAGCGCGCGATTGATAATAACATCGATGTCCCACAGGCGCGAACGCAGCATGGCAACGCCGATGGAGAGCGGGATAAGTGAGAGAAAGACGTAGAGCAGGCTACTCCCAATCAGGTCGGGAATGATCGGCAGCGGGATCACCGATGCCACGATTATCAACGAGAGAAAGCCCAGCAGAGCCAGGGAGAGGCCGAAGACCACCCATTTCGTTTGCCGGCGCTGCTCGGGCGTTGAGACGCGCCGGTAGCGATAGATTTGCGTGGCTACTACGCTCAGCAGCAGGCCAAGAAAGAAGACAAGATCCAGGCCAGAGTTGGCGAGAACCGTGCCCAGAATCAGAGTTTTGATAGCCCAGTAGGCCACCCAGATCAGTGCGAGCCAACGTACCCAACGCGGAGCAAATGCTCCGCTGGGAAATAGATAGAAAAAGAGACCGATGCAACAATTGCCGAAGAAGGCCATCACGAGGGCCAGGACATAGAGAAACAGAGAGGCCGAGGGATCTGGATTGAAGTCGCGAAAGACCGAACCAAAGGTCACCAGCGTCAAGGAACCTAAGAGCGCCATCCAGTCGTCGGCTTTGAGCCAGAAGATTATCACGCCGATTGTAACATAGACCACCTCAAGGAAAATCGAGAGTCCGACACCCAGAGCGCCATAAAAATCGAGAGAGAGGCCCAGGTGTGCGAGCTGGCGCGCCTGGTTCACCGTGAGACCGCCGCTGCATTCGGCGGCGGAGGGGCAGACGATATGGGCGGCGGCGAAAGCGCCCGGGATGCTCGCGATAAAAGTGATCAGCGCCGCAGCAACCAGGAGCAGCCAGAGGATTCTGGCAACCAGGAGCGGCCTGCCCTGCAAATGTGATATCGTTGTGCCAGGCTGCCGGGAAGGCAGGCCCTGGCTCGATGATGGTTGAAGCATATTTATCCTCTTACGCTCGCTGGTAAAACAGCAGCACTGGCCGTGGCATCGGCCTGCTTCGGCCACAGACCGATGGTCAGCCAGATCAGTCCGATCAAGACGATCACTGTGCCCAGATCACCGATGGGACCCTGGAAGAAGCCACCGGCGAAACTGACCAGGGCGCCGATGATGAGCGCCAGGCCAGACCAGCGAGGTGAGGTGGCGGAGCGCAGAATGGCGATGCCCAGCAGGACGCCGCCTATGAGCAACATCAGGCCGTCAATCGTAAAGAAGATGAACAGTGGGGCCGGAGGCGGGCCGCTCACGAGCGACGGGTCTTTGACAGCCAGGTAGGGAAAGACAAAGGCGAAGATGGGCTCCGTGGCCAGGGCCATGAGGAAAAAGAGCGACGTGCAAACAGATCCGATCAGCCCCAGAACCCCAGTTCTCTGGTTGCCTCCAAGAGAGACGCCGGGCAGGCCCAGCACTACCAGCATCGCGCCAGTCAGGCGGATCAGGGCAGTGGCAACGCTGAGCGTATCAGCCGGACCGGAGTCTACAAAAAAGCCCGGCACAATGCCGACGATCACGATAACGCTGCCAGCGAGCAGGCTCAGCCCGCTCAAACGCTTTAAAGGAGTTGATAACATGGGTGATAGCCTCCTTGCAGGTTTTTCCTGCTTCCCATTGGTATGCAGGCACGCAGCAGGGCGTGCCTGCGAGAGCCGCGCCGGGTACAAAAGCCGATGCTACATTCACAAGTGAAACGTTTTTCATATCGCTACTTCAATGGTACTGGAGAGGCTATTGCCTTGTCATGGGACAACGACCCAATTCTTGCGGGCTATTTGTCCTATGGAGAACACTCAAGCGGGATAAATGTCCCAACGAGAGGGAGGCCCAGGATACGCATAAAATGTATCGCCATGAGCGATTTTTACGCGTATCCTGGGCCTCCCTTATATGATTCGGGGTCAGGGCTAACTAGGGTTGATTATAGACGTGGACATAATCAAAGTACGCGGGAATGGTATTGACAGGTCCAGAAGAGAAGCCAAACAGGCCAATCTTGATAGGGTATGCTGACGATACTGGGCTAAGATCCCATGCATTCCCTCTGATCCAATGAACGCCATCCACGCTGCTATAGGGCGTATAGACATTCCCATCGCGATAGATGCGCAGCCAGGTGATAACAGTCGGCTTTGTCGCCGTACTCCCGTTCTGGGTCGGTTGGGGATTTGAGAGGTAATCCCAACTCTCACCTTCCAGCGGACATTGCTGCGTGGTATAGGCCTTGACAGCAATGTTGCTGGTGGGCGATGGCTGCACATCGCAGGTCTTTTGATCGCCTGGAGTGGGGTCCAGCGTTTCATGACCAGCGATGACTTTGTTTAACGATTCATGGTGCGTCACGCCAACTTTAATATAGTGATCATCATCACTATAGATGAGCAGGCCTGCTTGCTGGTAATTAGTATTTGGATCAAACGTGAGTTTGGTTTCCATCATATAGTTACCGGCAGGCTGATTCTCTAGCAGAAGATTGGTTGCACTGTTCTGATTGCGATAAAGATCACCATTGATGGTGATTGAGAGTTGTCCATTGACGAACGTGTGCCGGATTGCATCTTCATGTGCCCATGACCACTGCGGTCCCAGTCTCCCGTTGAACTCGTCAGAGTACGGCGAGAGCAGAGTACCAGCCTGTGGTGTTTGCTGTGGTGGCGCGACATGATGATTCAAGGGTGCAGTAGCAATATTGTCGAAGTCGGCCTGCGCATTCTCAGTGATAATGCCAACCTTGCTATCATTCACACGGAAGGAAGCAGGTAGCATTCGCTCCTGTACCGCGAGCGGATCGCGCTGCGTGTCAGAGAGCGTAAAACGCAAGCGCGCCTGACCTGACTGGCCGCTTTCATCATCGATGATCAGGTGATGCCAGTCTGAGGGATCGAAATTGGCAGGCAGCGGCGTGACCTGCTCACCCTGGATAGCGTGTCCATTCTGATAGGGAACGGTCACCAGCGTATTGTGAGCGGGATCAATGAAGGCCGCAATAAAGGCAGAGTTATTGTCTCCTTCCTGGCGATAAGAGACTACTCCTCCATAGCGCCCGGCAGGTCCAGCTTTTTCCAGCCTGAGATCTAGCTCTGTACGGTAGCCCTGGGGAATCGTCATCTGGCTGACGAGCAAGCCTTGACCATTCGGCCCTGTTTGCGTGACAAAACCGCCTGTGGTGGCATCTCCCGCATTGCTCTGCCAGTTTCCGCTCAGCCTATTCCAGTTCACATTCAAAGAGCTGGTTGTCGCATTAAAGTTATCACCAAAGGTTGGCGTGGTAACTGGAGCAACATTGGTGAGCGATGGCCCCTTGCCATCGTTAACAATCGGCCAACCATCCGCCGTCCAGTCCACGCGATCCATAAACAACTGACGGAATGAGATGCCTGAGCCTTTTACCCAGCCATCATTCTCATCGACACCATGATAGATGATCCAATCCTGCCCGGAGAGATCCGTAATCATGGCGTTATGTCCAATACCTCGCCACTTGTTACCATTCTGCTTGAGCGTGGGGTAGCCACCGCCCTGAGCTCCACTGTTGACGCCGGCGGGATCAATAGAAGGGCGCTGAGTCGGTACAGGCTGTGTGGATGGCGTCTCCATAGGATAGCCATTCTGATCGATAAACGGTCCTAACGGCGAGGTGGCGCGGCTAACAACGACGCTATAGGGGCTTTCGGGGCCATTGCAACAATTGCCCGAGGAAGAGAAGTTATAGTAATACGCCTTGCCGTTGACATCATGGCGTATCACATAGGTACCCTCATAGCGGTCCCAATGTCCAATCTGGTACGAAGGTCCGGTCACTTGCAGACCGTCAGGTGCTAATTTCTGGACCAGGGTGCCGCCGAAAAAGCTGCCATAGTACATATAGCGCTGACCATCGTGGTCGGTAAAGACGGCGGGATCGATAGTCCAGTAGTAGCAGTTAGGGTCGGTATTGAAGACACAGGCACGTGGGGGAACAATCGGCCCGTGCTGGAAACTTCCACCAGCTGAAGGGCCCGCGTCCTGCCATGGCCCAGCCGGGCTATTAGCCACCGCGACGCCTATTGAGCTGGGACCAGCCGTCGTGCCATACTTGGGCAAAGCCTTAGTATTCGACACGGTATAGTACATATAGTACTTATGATTAAAATACTGGATGTCAGGTGCCCAGAGGCCAGCAGTGGGATCAACCCAATCGGGCCGAGTCGGGAACGCATCGCCCACAAATTGCCAGTGAACGAGGTCCGTTGAGCGCTGGATGGGAAGAATATGGAACGAACCATCGGACCAGAGATCCGAGGTCGCAACGACATAGTAATATCCATCAAGCCCCTTGGTAATCGTTGGATCTGCGGCTGTCTGGGCAATGATCGGATTGCTATAGGTATTGCCTGCCTGCTTATTTGCTTGTGCCTGGGCGCTACGCGTTACGGAAGCGGCCTGGGCACTGGCAGAAAGCGGAAACAACAGTAGCATGATCAGCAGAGCAATGCTATAGCGGGGGAAACGTTTCAATAGCGACGATTTCGCTATTGCAAATAATCGTGGCATGTGCAACTCCTTTGCCTGAGGATGCCTCCTTGCAAGTTCATCGTCTTCGTTTTACAACGTTGTAAACAAATGTAACATGCAAAATTTGTTTTTGTCAATATAGCGTCCTTGCAGATGTGCAGGACTGCTCGCTGCCGCTAACGCAATCGCCGTCGGATTTGCGATCAGACTCGCCAGGGTATTGACCACAACGGTCACAAACAGATAGGGGAGGAGCAAGGAGCGGGGGAGGAACAGAGCCAACGCTAACAAGGCGTATCCCAGAGCCCGTAGGAGGCTGGCAACCGCCAGGGAGCGTGTGCGGCGATACGGCTCGAGAAGCCGCATCACAAGAGTCTGGGTCACGATCAACAGCCCGGTACCGAAGGCGGACAACGTTCCAAGCACCACCGTCGAGAGGTTCAAGGTCTCGGTTATGTAGAGAGGCAACCCGGTAGACAGCAGAGAGAGCGCGAGGGTGAACAGGACATTGCACGCCACCAGCACGAGAAATGGACGGTCGGAGAGGACCGCAAGGGAGCTGATCGGCTTGAAGCTCTCACGACGCGGGCGAGGTCGTCGTGGTGATTGGTGCAGGAGCAGTAGGGCTGAAAGCCCGAAGCTGAGCACATTCTCCACAATGAGTACGTGATAGCCTATGGTCCCAGCGAATGTCACGAGAAAGCCAGCCAACAAGCTGCCAACCCCAATGCCCAGATTCTGCGTCGCCCCGGTCAAGCCATACCAGCGGTCGCGCTCGTCGGGGCTGGCGACTTCAGTGATCAGGACACTGGATGCCACATAGAAGAGGCGTGCCCCTGCCATTACGAGGAAAGCCGAAACGCCCAGTACAGCGATACTGTGGACGACGAGATAGCCCAGGAACCCCAGCGCCTGGAGCACCTGAGCAGCCACAACCATTGGCTTTGCCCCCAAGCGATCAACAAGGGTGCCCATGAGCGGGATCATCGGCAAAGTCAGAGCTGTCGCGATGGAAAGAGCTACGCCAATGGCTGGGAGGGCGAAGCCAGCAACCCGCTGAAAGTACAACAGCGAGAAGGGCAGGTACAGCCCGGTTCCCAGCGCATCGATCAGGTAGGCCACCACGAGAGCCCCATGCCCGTGCATCTTCGGCAGGCCAAGCCGCTGTGCCAGCGTTGCAGACATCTTCTTTTCTCCTTCAAAGAACATTTGGGTGGTCAGAGAGAGCGCTGCTTGCTGTGGAGCAAGTCGTGAGAGGGAACCGCCTTTTCCACCGGGAATTGCATTTCCGTCACGCAGGAGGCATCGTCGTGAGAGATGGGGAGGGTGGTATGCAGAGAGACTTCTCGTGATGGTCCAATGATCCGGTAGCCATTCGCCTCGATCCACGTGAGGATCACCTCCTGTGCTTCGACGCGCGTGGTACCACCACCCTGGTGGACTATGGTTGCCATCAGAGCGGCGGGTAACTCGTGAATGCGCACCCGTCCGCTCTCTGGAACCCGATGGCGCAACGCAACCGCAGCGGCCCTCTCAATGTCCTGGTCTTTGTACTCATCGTCGTACCAGATGACGAATGGTTGCCCGGCACAGTTCTCATGCTCCTCAAGCGCGGCGTACACTTCCGCATACAGCAGACTGATCTCATTGTGTGTGGGAAGCGTTGCCCGGACAGAGGCGACCAGCAGCGGTTCGACGTGCTTGAGAATGACATCATACGTGGACAACGTTTCCTCCTGTTCAATCTGTTGCAAACGTCCTTCCACCTCGACGAGTTGACTTTGCATCTCGCCCAGCTGTTGGCTGAGCTGGGCATGACGCAGACGCAGCATGCCACGCATCTGCTCTGGCGTTAACCCTTCCGTCAGCACTACGCCAATCTGCGCAAGCTCGAAACCGAGGCCCTTGAGTGCCAGGATGCGATTCAAGCGCGGCAATTGGCTGGCAGAGTAGTAACGATAGCCGGTGAAGTCATCTACCTCGACCGGCTTGAGAAGACCTACTTGATCGTAATAGCGCAAGGTGGGAACCGGAACCTGCACTAGTTTGGAGAATTCCCCGATCTTGAACATCGTTGCCTCCTTTACTCCATACAACGCGGCTTTGCCAGGAGAAGCTTCCAGCGCCGCCGTAGCGGGGCAGCTCCTTTTTTCGTGTGATGGGTCGAACGAACCGTTCGGACGCGCGCCAGCATGTTTTGCCGAGCATACTGTTCGTGACATCTGGGCTGTCAACAGGATTTATCACCTGTTTGGAACAAGACAAGCCAGATAGGCCGATACCATCGGTTTTTGCTGCTGCTCCTCTGTTCTGATCAAAGGATACACTCTCAAGTGGCTTGAGAGTCAAGGCTCCTCTTCCTTGGAGTGGGTAAGGAAGGTGGCGTAATGACCAGGAAGCCGAGTGAAGTTGGGTTCTGTCTGTTGTCGTAATCTGGTGCATTTCTGATTGCGGGATCAGGAGTTGATAGACGCTCCAGATAGACAGAGGATGATGCTTTCGACAATTTGCTACTCTGAAGACTCCCCGTGCGAAAGCAGCGGGGGTTCTGAGCGTTCCGTCCACGCTTCCAGCCTTCCTGCTTGGGCAAGAGAGGCTGGCTCTTGTGTGGGTTCCCTCAGACTTTTGGGCAGACGCGCTCTGGCTCGAGTCACACCCAAGCTTCGGGGCAAGATCTGCCCCTCTTTCGCGCGTTGTGCTGTACGCTCGTGTGCTGCCCGCAGGCGCGCCTCCGCACCTTCCCAATACTCCTGGTATCGGGCACACGAGGGAATGGGGTCTGCTGGATCGAGGGAGGCGGCAAGAAACGCCGAATACAGGTCACGTTGCACTGGCCCCACGCCACATGCACAGTGATGCCAGCGCTGAGAAAGCGGCTTCTTGACCCGTCTGCCGCAGCCGTGACACCATTGGCTCAGCGCCGTCGTGCGCGTAGGAACTTCCACCAGGATGCCGCCCGTGCTTGCAACGGTGCGCCTCAACAGTTCCACAAACATCCCAGGTGCTCGCAGTCCCACACTCTTGCCAAACTGCTTCTGCCATGCCTTGTAGGAAATCTTTTCGATGATGATGGTGCTGCCAAGCTTCACTACCTGATGCACTTTGCGCCCATGCAGGCTCTTGCGGTGCGCTGCCAACGTGCGCTCTTTGGTGGCTTTGCGTCGTCGGGTGATCTGGTAGCGCTTACTCTGCTTCCAGCGCAGCTTTTTCTTGCCTTGTTTTTTGATGTGCCCCTTCTCGTCGTAGTGCTCGGGATTAGCCGCCCTTCGTTGCCGCTCCATCTGCCGTTGCAAGCGACGAATGGCACGGGCCTCGGGAGCTAGTTCTGCGCAGAACACCTCCAGGCTTGCCTCTCCCTCCTGGGGGAAGAGAGCCAGGGTGGAGGGACCAAGGTCACCGCCAACGATACTCATGCCAACCGTGTGCTTCTTCTTCTGGTGGGGCTTGCCTTCCAAAGCGAGTTGCACGCGCGTAGCGATCCCCATGGGCATCAGCGCCCGCCGCTCTGGGGCTGCTGGCGGGACGTTGGATGAGGCGAGCGTACTTGATGCGGTGCCTGAGCCCATGGGTCACCACTTCATCCTTCCAATCGATGAGGGCGGGCAGCTGGTCTCCGTTCCAGAGCAGATACCCTGCGTTTCCCTCCTCGGGTGGTTGCAACACAAAGCGCAGGCTGGTATCGTTGCGTTTGTTCTCGATGCTGGAGAAGCCACATCCTCGGCTCTTAAAACGCACCCGCTTTCCTTTCCCCAGGCAGACGCGATTGAGGGCGCGATAGGCGCGAGTGGCCAGGGTTTGGGCGAGGACCGCCTCGATATGCTCGGCAATCCAGCCGACGCGTAATCCTTTGACGGCTTCATGCAACACTGCTTCGGTGAAGCCATACGCTTTGCGCAAGGCGGAGAAGGCGGCGGCCCGTTCGGCTTTCTGGGTGCGAGGAATGGTACGAGCCACTTGCCAGGCAGGGTCAGACCGCATGCGACGCAGGCGCTGTTGGCCTTGGGAGAGGATGGCATTGTAGAGTTGACGAGCAGCTTCCAAATGGGCACGCAAGCGGGAGGCTTGCCCTGCATCGACGAGCAGGGGCAGTTCGAGCAGGAAGGTGGGGGTGGCAGGCCGTTTCTCCTGCTGTTCCTTCTTCTTGCGTTGTCCCCGGCATGTCTTTGGCATCCCCGCTCCTCCTTCAATCTCATACGTGCGATCGATCCTCGCACGGCTATTGTACCAGAGAGTCGGGAAGAACACAAGTTCTAGAAGACTGGCTTTTTCCGGTCCTCACGCTCACGCGGGGGAGGCGATTCATCCCCGGCATCAATGACCGGGGCTTTCTCGCCACGTTCTCTGTAAAATTATCAGGTGAAATTGGTCGTTTTTCTCGAATGATCCTAACGGTTTTTCCTGTATTGCCTGCTCTCGACTTCTGCTCGAGACCGCACATGACAAATCAATGAAAGCTTCGTGTCTTTCCGGAAAGACACGCCTCATTTCACCATAGTCATGATGCAGGATTCGACCGGCTTCTTTCCAAATTTGACAGTGTCGTGTGACAATCTGAGGTAGTTGAAGCAGTCACATTGATGCGCAAGCTGTCACCAGTATGACAAACGCTGAGGGAAAAGAATAGAACAGCACTACGCATTTTTTTGTATACATGAAAAACGGAAGAGCTACGCTCCCTTTCCTCTTTTTTACATAAATTTACAGTTTTTTGCATGCTTATAACGTCGGTTATCTGTGGTCTCAGTTCTGACAGAACCTAATGATACTATTGGAAAACTTCATCGGAGCGGATTCCTTTTCCTTATGGGAGCACCGTATTATCTGGAGCAAAAACCTACGATAAGCTGCGAATCCGCTCCTCTGGCTTGTTCTCTAGAGAGATCAAAAGCCACTGGCGCCTTCAGTGTCTTCTAATACGCTTTTTTCTTCTCTTTTATCGCAAAAGCGGGAATCTGAGGAGTTGTATGAAGTCTTAGCGTAGGTTTTGTCCTGGAGATTACCGTTATCCCCTCAAACAGTTGATTGAAGAGCTACAAGGCTTCGCTCGCTTCGTGCGCACGCCGTTTGCGTCGGGCGATTGCCTCTCCCCCTGGCCGTCCCTCGACCAGGCACCACAGGAGAGTGATGCCCTCTGAGAGGGACTGCCCCTGGGTGGCCTTGGTGATGAACTCGTAGAGCGTTGCCTCAACAGCCCTCACACGAGTAGCCATCTCTTCCCCTGTTTCGGTCAACGTCAGCGTCACCATCCGGCCATTCGTTGCAGATGGCAGACGCTTGACGAGGTCCGCCTCGACTAACCCGTTGACCAGTCTGCTTGGACTGCCGTTCTCGCAGACGAGCAGATCCCCAAGTGCAATCAGTGACAACGGCTGATGCTCCTCAAGCACGCGCAGCACCTCTGCCTGCGATGGGGTGAGATCAAGGGGACGCAACGCCTCTGTTAATAGCCGGTTCCCTTCGCGTTGTGCTGCGAGCACGAGATAGCGGAATTCTTCAACAGGTTGCATGGCTCTGTTTCTCCTTCTTCATGAGGCATGGATCAAGCGCTCACCAGGAACGGCAACTGCACGGGCGGCCAATCTTTGAGCAGACTCCGGATCATGGGCAGGAAGGTAGACCGTTGGCACGGATTGGAGGTACGCCAGAACTTGGCGCGCTGTCTCCTGGTATTGCGCCATATTCAGCGTCACTCCGTCAACGACCTGGTCCAGCATCAACTGTTGGGTATACGAGGCATCAGCTGCGAAAAAGAGCGCGTGATCCTCTTCCTGGACCACGACCGAGTAATGCCCAACCGTATGACCTGGGGTAAAGACCAACTGGACATCGTCTGCCTGGGTCAGCGGAGAGCTATGTGTAAAAGGCCCGAAAGGTCGAGGCGCAAAATCGATCAACGTTGGTTTGAACCAGGTCGGCCAGTGCTGCGGGAGGTAACCACTTCGTTGCCCGCGAAAACCGAGGGCGGCCTGATATTCTGTCTGCGAGACCAGAATCTTCGACCTGGGGAAATGATGCAGTCCACCGGCGTGATCGGTGTGAAAGTGCGTGAGCAACACCCAACGCACATCGTTTGGGGCAATCCCCAGAGCGCGTAGTTGTGGTCCAATCTCCTCCTCAGGACGTACCCATTCGCGTACGCTCTTGAAGTAAGGGTGCCACCAGGGGAAATATCCCGGTTCGGTCGCACGGGCAGTTTCCCCAGTGTCAACCACAATAATCCCTTCAGGATGCTCAATCACCCATGCATAGATGGGTAAGGGCTCAGCCCAGTTGGTGTCGAGCATGGTATTCACAAAGCGCAGAAAGCCATTTCCCTGGCCGCTCATCTGGCGTTTTTTGATCGCGACCGTTCCTGTCTGAATGGCATGGATACGCATAATATTTGTCTCCTCATTCATTACAGATCATTGATGCTGTGCCATCAATGATCTGTAATGAATGATACATCATCGATTTGACTTTGTCAAGCTTTTTTCTCTCTCTTTGGTGCCTATAGATTGACGTTTAAACTACCTAAGTTTCGCCCAAATTGACGACAGTCCAGCGAGCCAGTGCAGAGCTTGCAAAAAGCAGAGCGATACTCCATAGCTAATGAAGGAACAAAGGAGCTTTCATTAGAAAAAGGAGTATCACCATGAACGAGTCTATCACAACAACAACGAACCATTTCACTGGATGCGCCATCCTGGCCGCCATAGGAGCCAAATTGCAGCAATTGGATGTCTTGAGCCCGATCCGCAAGAGAGTGCAGATCAGGCAGAAAACCATCAAGCATACGCCTCTCGACAAGCTGATGGATGCGTTTATCAGTCTGTTGGCTGGAGCCCATGGACTGGTAGAAATCAACAGTCGGCTGCGAGCCGATCCGGGCTTGCAACGAGCCTTCGGTCGAACCTCTTGTGCTGAGCAGTCGGTGGTGCAAGAGACGCTTTCTGCCTGTGCTGAGGAAAATGTCCTTCAGTTGCATCAGGCGCTCGATGAGATCTACCGCGCTCAGAGCCAAGGCTTTCATCATGACTATCAGGCCGCTTTTCAACTCTTGGACGTGGACCTGACGGGCATGCCTTGTGGACCAAAAGCGGCGTTTGCCACGCGCGGCTATTTTGCAGGACTCTATCATCGCCGAGGGCGGCAATTGGGTCGTGTGCTGGCGACCCAGTATGAAGAAGTCGTGGTCGATCAGCTTTTTGCAGGCAATGTCCAACTGATCAAGGCTCTGCAACCGCTGGTAGAGACTGCTGAGACGACCTTGCAATTGGACGATGCCAAACGCAGACGGACCATTATCCGTGTCGATGCAGGTGCGGGAACCGAGGACGACCTCAATTGGCTGCTCTCCCGAGGCTACGAGGTCATGGCGAAAGAATACTCGGGACGACGTATCACGCGACTGTCTCAAACGGTCAAGGAATGGGTCCAGGACCCCACCTGGTCGGAACGTTCCTTTGGCTGGGTGAGCGAGGAAGCCGCTGGCTACGTCCGTCCCATGCGACGTATTGCGGTACGCTGTCGCAGAAGAGATGGCACATTTGCTTATGGCATTCTGATGTGTTCGCTCTCGATTGAGCAGGTTCTTCCCCTTCTGGGATGGGAGGCATCGCAAGCGGCTGATCCCACGGCGGTGCTCTTGGCCTATGTGACCTTTTATGATCAGCGTGGTGGAGGCATCGAAACCTCCTTCAAGGGTGATAAACAGGGATTGGGACTGACGAAACGCAATAAGAAGCGCTTTGAGGCGCAGTACATGCTGGCGCTGCTCGGCTCACTGGCTCACAACGTGGTGGTCTGGGCACGTCGCTGGCTGAACAGCCCAAAAATCCATCGTTATGGCATCTTGCGTATGGTGCGTGATGTCTTTCATGTCAGCGGTTTGCTCCGTTTCAATGCGTTGCATCAGGTGGTTGAGATCGAGCTCAATCAGGACGCTCCCCTGGCTCACTCACTCCTCTATCCCTTGCAGGAGCTGCTTGCTCCCTTCCAGATTGTTGTTATTTTGGGCGAAACTTAGGTAAACTAACCGAATGTATCAGAACTTCTCTGGAAGTTCCGTGAAAGGGAAGAAATTCAGAAAAATGTGACGAGAATCGTCACACTGGGGCAAGCGGAGGCAGTTTTGGGGCATTGCGAACGACCGGAAACCGCTTTGCCTTGGGAATACTGGCGCCTTTCTTTCTGCCTTTCGATTTTTCGCTAAAAAGAAGAGAAGAGCATTCTCCCCTGTCAGGGGGAGAATGCTCTTCTCTTCTTTTCTCGCTATAAGAGACTAGTAGCGGTCGCGATAACCACCACCATTTGAGCTGCGATCGCGGCTCTGATAGCCACCACCACCACCGCCGGGAGCGCGACGCTCACGCGCCTCGTTGACCGTAATGGTGCGGTCGCCCAGGGTTGAGCCGTTCAGCTGCTCAATAGCCGCGCGAGCCTCGTCATCGCTGCTCATCTCAACAAAGCCAAAGCCTTTGCTGCGCCCGGTCTCACGATCGGTGATGACTGTGGCGAAAGTAACCTGGCCGATCTGCTCAAAAAGCTGGATCAGATCCTGCTCGGTTGACTGATAGGGGAGGCCCCCAACGTAAATTCTCATCTTAATTCTACTCCTGTGCTGACATCTCTCGACAATTGATGCTCGTGAAACCAACTCTCACAGGAGCGATCCAATTCCTTCTAATGCCATACGTTAACAAAAACAACATAGAGGGATAGTTTATTCCCTGATACGAGACGGTTTTGAAACCGTGAGATCGCATCACTCTGTGTTTAATGGGCTTCCCGCTTGTTTGCGCCAGATGTACAGCCTGCTCTTTGAACTCTTTTGTGTAGACCTTTTGGACTTTTGCCATCTTGATCCCTTTCCTGATTTGCTAGAGTATATCTCAGCTTTACCGGCTCTATCCAATCATCGGGGGTAAGATCATTGCATAGTGCCTGCGTGAAAGAGAATGCAACTGTTTCCAAAAAGGTGGGAAAAAGGGATTAACCGTGGGCAAGACGCCACACGTTCGGGCTTCTTGACAGATGAGGACATCTGTTCTATACTTAAGGAAACATCAGGCAGGAGAAAGAGCAGAACCGCATGATTCGCGCCCATAAGATCAGACTGAATCCCACCTCAGAACAGGCCAACTCCTTTGCACGCGCCGCAGGGGTGGCCCGCTTCGTGTGGAATTGGGCGCTGGCCGAGTGGAATCGGCAATATGAAGCCGGGGAGAAACCGACAGCCCTCAAGCTCAAGAAGCAATTTAACGCGATCCGACGGGAGCAATTCCCCTGGACCTGGGATGTGACCAAGAACGCCTCTGACCAGCCTTTTCTTGATCTGGGCAAAGCCTTTACGGCGTTCTTCGAGGGGAAGGCTCGCCGTCCGAAGTTCAAGAGCAAGAAACGCAGCAAGCCGAGCTTCTATCTCGCCAACGACCAATTCGAGGTCGGGGATCATCGCCTCTGGGTTCCCAAGCTCGGATGGGTCAATATGGCCGAGAGAGAATCTCCGCTTTGAGGGAAACGTTCTCGGTGCACGCATCACCAGAACAGCAGATTGGTGGTTCGTGAGCATCCAGGTCGAACTCCCTGACGAGATCCCGGTGAAGAAAGCGGCAGCGGTGGGCATCGATGTCGGACTGAACCGCCTGGCGACCTTGAGTACGGGAGAGCAAGTCGAGAACCAAGCATTCCTCAAAACCGCGCTCAAGAAGCTGCGCCAGGCCAACAAACGCCTGCATCGCAGAAAACCGGGATCGAAGAATCGGGAAAAAGCACGCAGGCAGGTGGCACGCCTGCACTACCAGATTGTGTGCTTGCGCCAGGATGTCCTTCAGAAGCTCTCGACCAGGCTGGCGGACAGTTATGGAATCATCGGGGTGGAGAACCTGTATCTCAAGGGACTGCCCAAAAACCAGCGCCTAGCCCGCGCGTTCTCCGACGCCTCGCTGGGCACTCTGGTGCGCCTGCTGGAAGCCAAGGCCACCCAACGGGGTGGACAGGTGATCAAGGTAGACCGTTTCTTTCCTTCCAGCAAGACCTGCCACTGCTGTGGGTGGACATGGGATCAGATGACCCTCAAGGATCGCATCTTTGTGTGCCAGAACTCCCCCTGCCCGTATGTTCAATTTCCCCAGGATCGCGACCACAATGCTGGTCACAATGTCCTGCAGGAAGCCCTGCGCTTGATCGGGCTCGTTGATCAAGCCGTCTCCGGTACTGGCTCGGACGAAGACGTAAACTGGGCTGTGGACGCGGGGTAAGACCAAAAAGACCAGCCGGTCTTGAGGCACCTACGGATGAAGCAGCAACAACGAAAGACGCAGGAAGGCGATGCTTGCATACGTTTTCCTACATTAATCGGAGCAGGTTCCTCATGCTGGCATCTTGAGGTCATAACATTTTTTCCTTCCGTTTTTCCCGCTAAGCATGCAGCAATTCATGTAGAAGGCGAGAAAGAAGTCTTTCGTGGCCGTCGCTGGCGCGAGGCAGTGGCATATTTGACCATTTGATCGTATTGCTGGCGAATCAGTTCCCAGTTGATTGCACGCTCCAAGATCAGGGACAGGTGAGGATAGTGCTCTTCATCCGTTTTGTCTACCAGATACAGTTTCTGCTCATAGATGTTTTTAAGCCGAGGCATCAACCTGAGAACTGGACAAGAGGGTTTCTCATTCATTCGGCTCAAGCCTCTCGCTAGCCCCTGTGGGGGGACACGGCTTCGTTACAGATAAACCCTGGCTGTGAATGGCTCGGTGACAGTCTGGGTGAAGCAGGACACGGTTTGCATGTCCGTCGCTGCCGCCTTTGGATCTCCAAATGATATGGTGGCTATGCCAGCCGGTAAGTTCGGTGAGCTTTTGTTGGCAGTGTGGACAGATTCCGTGTTGCTCTTCCCAGAGATGGAGTATGATGTCTCCTCTCGAACGGCTTCGACGAGAAACGCTCCAATATCTGTATCATCTTCCACTACGAGCACGGCTTTTGCAGCAGAGTGGGATACTTTTTCCCTTGGCTGAAGCATCGTATTCATCCTTTTTCGGCAGTGAACGAAGAACACTACTATTGATACGTGAGATGCCTGTATATCGCCTCACACTTTCCGTTGTGGCAAGCAGCCATCCATCCTTCACATCTACACAGCGATAATTACCCTGGTGCGGTCGACGAGGGGATCGCTCCCCTCGCCTCCGCTTCAAAACCGGACGTGCGACGTTAACCGCATCCGGCTCCTCAGTCAAAGAGTCCTTGTCATGGATACTGGTAATGAGCCAGCTTGAAAGCTGTTCTTTCGGCGCCATAGCCACTCACTCGCTACTGTTGCTGCCTTGCGGCCCTGGCAGGGTTCACGGTGCCTTCGGATCTCAACGCTTCCTGGTCCGCTTTCTTCTCTTTGACCGTCCCCACGTCAGCATATCCTGAGCATTACCTCAAACCTTCGCTTCTTGGGGAATCCTTCCAGCCATGCCATAGGGTTGACACCTTCTCTGTTGCCAGAGAGAACATGGCTGGTTCCCACGTTCCTGAGCTTCGTTTTGCGTCGTTTTAGGCTGGTCCTATGCACCGGGTTTATCGGGAGTGAACCCTGGTCACTTAGGGGTATGCCAGGCCCCTATCCTTCACCAATTTGGTCAAGCCACTACTCCACGTCGGCTTGTTCTCAGTTACGATGCCTCAACCAGACCTTCGCTTGCGCTAGCCATGACGACCGGCTTGCGGGGATGATCCCGTTGGAGTCGGGACTTACCCGCTTTTCTTCCCGCTTCAGCAGATTGAGAGTCAGTCTCACCACTGGGGAAGATGCATTTCCCTGTTCACAAGGGGTTGGGAATTGGCTCAAAGCCGCGCCCAACATCGAAACTCAAGTTATCAAGGATCACTCCTTGTCGATCATCCCCCGATAACTATCGGTCTCGACCGAACGTGTCGCACCCCTAAGGTTAAGGTGGAGGAGACGAACGGAACTCCTGTCTCCCTTCAGAAAGGTCTACCTTTGGCGTCGCAAATGATAGACCAAATGATAGACCTTTCATACGCGCAGAAATGTCAGACTCTTTCTGGTTAGGCCACCATGGTCTGTAGGTCACTTCGACGTACACCGTCACTCTCATCGTAGCTTTGGTTGACCAACAGGCAGGGCATCCCAATCTCATTCGCTCTCCTAAACGGGTTCTTGCTCATACTTGGGAGGGCTTGAGCTATAAAATACCCAGTGGTAAGCGACCATGAGTTGAGTGAACGTGCTGCTTGTAGCCTTGCCTATCGATGAAGGTGCAATGTAGACACGTTTCAGCTTCTCTTCAGGAACATGTTGTACTCTCTTGAGAAAAAGTACGAAAAAACAGCTTTGCGTAGAAGAGGTGAGTCGTGGGTACGCCTGAAGATGAGCAAACCATAAACGATACTGAAGTCGAAATGACCGATTTGGACCCACCAGGCACAGTTCACAAGGTGTTGGGCATACGGGTCATTCAGGGTCAACGTCTTTCATTCCAGACACGCTGGTTCCTGCTCCTGCTGACCATCATGGGAGGATTTGTCTTTCTTTTTCTCTGGCTTCCGAATATACCTCAGGGGGCCAAAGATACCCATCCAGCGGGAACTCCGGTGGTGGCTCACCCAACGTTTGTGCCAAAGTCTCTCTCTCTGCTGGATGGGGTGATCTATATCACAACAGCAGACGAGAATATACACGCGTTGCGCGCCAGCGATGGTTCTCTGCTCTGGCGCCACCCAGGGCTTGTTGATGCCTATCCGGTAGCCAGCACCAATGGAGTCGTGTTCCTGTTAGAACCACAAAGTGGAATGGTCGATGCGCTGCGGATCAGTGATGGAACCGTGCTCTGGCAAAGGAGAGGGCTTGGCTGGTCTGGCGTCGAAAACGGGCTCGTTTTTGTCAGCGAAGAGACGACGATAAAAGCCCTGCGCGTCAGCGATGGCTCCCTCGTCTGGCAGCGGAAAGTCGCCAGGCAAGGACTTTGGGTCGCAAACGGCATTGTCTATGCGCTCCCAGATTTCGGCGGCGTGGGCGCATTCCGCGCCACTGACGGCTCTCCGCTCTGGCACCACAACATCGACGGCCTTCCCCTCGGGGTAGACAATCACATGATCTACCTGGACTTATGGGACCATAGTGCGGCTGCCCTCCGCACCAGCGACGGCTCCCTCGTCTGGAACCAGAAGAACGTCCAAGCAGATACCCTTTCTTCGATCAGAAACGGCATGCTCTATTTCCTGACCCCCAGTGGTGAGTTAGACGCGCTACGCGCCAGTGATGGCTCTTTGCTCTGGCACAAACACCTACCCGCAGCCAATGTTGCGGGCGCGTATGTGAACGCTTATGACCAGGTCGTTGCCCTCTGTTTCGAAAATGGCGCGAGAGACTTTCTGCGCGCCAGCGATGGCTCTTTGCTCTGGCACGCTCCCAATACCACCAGTGGAAGTGCCTACGGATTAGAGGCGGACGACAGTCTCACCTACTTTAGCACACCCAATGGGGGAGTGGATGCCCGCCGCGTTACTGACGGCATGCTGCTCTGGCACCGCCCCGTCAAAGGGAACGTCATGCTGATAGAAAAGAGCATCATCTACTTCACTACCGATGACGGGAGTATTCATGCCATGCGCGGCAGCGATGGCACGTTACTCTGGCATCATGTCTTGCGCATCTCCGCGCTCATCATCAACCAAACCACCCAGCATGACACAACGGGCTTTAGCCCGCCGCAAGCTGCGCCGTTTCAACGGCGGCAGTTGGGCGTGCCCCGGCTTTAGCCCTTGCATAGCACAATAGAGAACATATGTTTGACGACTCCAACGTATTGTAGTACTCTCTAAAAGAGGTACAATATATTTTGAGAGAAACGTACTAAAAATGGCAAAAGCCACGAAAACAATCAGGCAAGCGTTGCAGTATCCGCCACAGTCAGCCCACTCCTTCGCGGAGCATCAGGCGCTCTACAATCGTGTCGTGGCCTTCTACTTTGAGGTCATCCAGGCTCATGAGGGCATCCTCTCTCTCAAGAACAAGGAGGCCCTCACCGCCCTGGAGAAACTCACCCATGCGACGGAGAAGTGTATTGTTTTCCGACTTTGGCTCTCGCAAAAGTACTTGAGATCGAAAAAGCAAACAAGCTATGAATATCGCACTTGCTCGCTTGTTTTAGCAAGCAAACAGTAAATTTGCGCTTCCTTGATTGCTTGAAATAAGCAAGCAAGTAGTAAAAAGAGAGCCTGCTCGCTTGATTTTGAGAAGCGAGCAGGCTCTCTTTTTACTCCTTGCTTCTCACTGTGAAATAGCCCTTGTCCGCTTGCTCGACTCCCTTCCCTTTCATCAGGTAAACTCCATGACAGGTGATCGTTTTCTCTGCTCTCCGCTTCTCAGAAAGGGAGTGTTATGGAAGTTGAATATGTTGGAAAGCGTGCTCACCTCTTCCACCTGCTTCAGCAGCATCCTGAGTGGACACTTCAGCAGTATGCTGATGCGGTCGGCTGCTCTGTGAGCATGGTTTGTACCTGGCGTCAGCGGTTTCGAGAAGCCCAAGCCCAGGGAGCGCTCGATGCTTCCATCTTCTTTTCTCGCTCTCGCGCCCCTCACCATCACCCTCCTCGCATTGACACTGAGGTCAAAGAGCGGGTGCTCTCGATCCGTCAGGCTCCCCCAGAGCCGTTGCAGCGCACGCCTGGACCACTGGCGATCCTGTATTATCTGCAGCGAGATGCGCGCCTTGCAGGCAAAAAAGGCCCGCTTGCCTCGTTCGACACGCACCATCTGGCGCATCCTGGATGCTGCAGGAGCCATTGAGCGCGATCCCCCTCGTCAACGCTCTCCGCGCCTGCCAAGAGCCCCTTTGGAAGAAGTCCAACTCGACTTCAAAGACATTTCCACCGTTCCTGCTGATCTGCATGATCCTGATGCCCGCGCGGCAGCATGTGATCGAAGCGTGCAACTTTGTCGACGCGGGCACCTCCCTCTTGCTCGATGCCCAGGTTCATGAAGATTTTCACGCGGAAACGGCCTTCCAGGCGGTGGTCGCCTTCTTGCGTCGCTCTGGCTGTCCTAGCATCTTGACTTTTGATCGCGATCCCCGCTGGGTGGGAAGTGCAACAGCACGCGATTTTCCCTCGGCCCTGTGCCAATTTCTCTTGTGTGTCGGCGTGCAACCCAATATCTTGCCACCACGCCACCCGGAACTTAACTGCTATGTGGAGCGCTATCATCGGACCTACAAAGAAGAATGTCTGTTCGTACATCGTCCTGGGACCCTCGAAGAGGTGCGCAACGTTACCGAGGCCTTTGAGCACTTCTACAACACACAACGTCCTCATCAGGGGCGCAGTTGTCGCAATCGTCCTCCCAGCCAGGCGCATCCTGTTCTGCCCACCTTACCCGCGCTTCCAGCTGTGGTCGACCCGGATGCCTGCTTACAAGCGGTTCACGGGCGGACCTATGCACGACGCGTCAAGTCAGACGGTCGCGTGAGCGTTGATGGGGCTGACTATTCCATCAAGCAAGCACTGGCTGGACAGCTCATCACCTTGTGTGTCAATGCAGTTGAGCGCTGCTTCGAGGTTCTGCAGCATGAGAGCATCATCAAGCAGCTTCCCATCAAAGGGCTGCAAGGCCAACGGATGCCGCTCGATGACTACATTGCCTTGATGCAAGAGCGCGCTCGTTCAGAGGAACGACAGCGCATGATGAACCTGCGACGGCGACACCTCCAGGCGCGATAATCTTTGTGCTTGCTTGCGGGAGTAGATTCGTCGAGGAGACTGCTGTCCACTTTTCTGCTTGCTCGTTTACTCTTCATCACTTGCGCGCCTACTTTTCTCCCTTCCTGGACGACTCTTTCCTCATTTTTCTCGCTCATGTTCTCATGCTTACTCGTTTGCTTTTTGCTTGAGCGCTTGTTTTTTGTAATCTCAAGTACTCTTGCAAGAGCTGAAGTCGGAAAACAATACAGAGAAGAGCCCCCATCCCATTCTGCCACTCTCCGACATCGCCCCGGATATCCCCGCGATGTTCCGGCGCGCCGCCATCAATGCGGCCCTTGGCTCTGCTCGCGCATTTTTCTCCTCGCTCAAAACGTGGCGAGTACGCAAAGAGAAGCACGAGGCCAAACCATGCAAAAAGAGCAAGAAGAAGCAGCCGTTCAGGGAGCGGCCGCCGGTCCCGCCGCGCACCTGGAACAAGTCGGCCTCCTTCTACGCGGGCTTGTGGAAAGAACGCTCTCAGCACTCCATCATGCTCAGAGTGTGGACCGGCTCGTGCTGGTCCTGGCTCAAAATTGGTGCGCTTTCTCGCGATATTCCCGAGGGGTATGCACTTGGGAGCCCGCAACTGGTTCGCAAGGGCAAGAGCTGGTGGTTGCATACTCCCATCGAGAAAACGTTGGAGGCCCCCGCCAAGGTTGTTGAACAGATAGCGTCCAAAGAGACACGTATCTGCGCGGTCGATTTGAACCTCGACCAGCATGTAGCCGTGTGTACCGTCCAGGCAGTCGAAGGCACCATCCTGGCGACGTCCTTCATTGGAAATGGCACAGCGGTATCGGGCTTTAGGAAAAGACTGCTCGGACGCATTGCACGCAACCGATCTCAGACTGGTATCATTGCCGAAGGGGAACAGGACAATGCTGATCTGTGGCGCAAGATCAGGCACGTCGATGAGCACATCGCGCACCAGGTGAGCGCCCGCATTGTCCAGTTCGCCATCGAGCAGCAAGCAAGCATACTGGTCTTCGAGCATCTCGGCAACCTGCGCCCGCAAAAAGGCACGTATTCGCGCCGCAGCAACATGAAACGCGCATACTGGATGCGCAGGGCGCATCTTCAAGTACTCAAAGTACAAGGCGTGGAATGCACGTGGTCTCATCACGTGCCGCGTCAATCCCCGCAATACGAGTCGGGAATGCCATCGCTGTCACGCGCCCGTCATTCGCTACAATGAGGGTGAGCCGGTTGAGGGATACACGCCTGGCGCGGCACTTTGCCTGTGCCCACAATGCCAGATGCGCGACCATGCCGACCGCAATGCCAGTCTGAGAATCGGGCAGCGCTTGAGAGAGCGCTCCCAAGAACCGTTGAAGGAAAAGCCTCATGCTCATTCGCGACGTGCGATGAGGGGGTCGAAAGACCCAGGTGTTGGGATCTCCCAGGATGCCGAACGCGAAGGGCAACCATCTCTTGCTCAAGCAAGGCAAGGGGATCACGCCAACGGGCCTGGCACCGCCCAGGGGGGATTGCGCCGGATGGGTGCGCGCCTCTCAGATATAGCTACCACACTACGCCTCCATTTTGAGTAGTCCCTACGGGACATGTCTCACGCAGGCGCTTACGGAGCCGCGTCAGAAGCTGCTGGGCTTTAGCCCATGCGGAGTGTCACAATATCCTCAAAAGTGTCCCAATTGCTTCGGGACACTTTTTTGGACACCCACACAAGTTGTTCTGCTAACAGGTCCAAGGAAAGGGAAAGACTCTAGCACAGGGCACGCGAAAAAAACTTATTCAATTCTTGCTGAGAAAGCTCAGATTCTGCAATAGCAGGGTTTATTCAGCAAATTTTTAGGAAAGATCACTCCAAATTCAACTTACTATGGCACTCTTGTCGGTGAAAGGAGTGTCTATACCAGATGACCAGTTTCGCATATGTTGTTCCTTCTACTTTGCAAGCGACCCTGCAAACTTTGAGTCAGACAGATCTTGTGACGCAACCACTGGCAGGGGGGACGCGCCTGCTTGTCGATTTACGCCGGGGTGCAATTCAACCCGATACACTGCTTGACTTACGTTTGCTGATGGAACTGAGGCAGATTCATCTGGATGAGCAGGCAATATACATAGGAGCATTGGCTACATTTTCCCATTTGGAGAGTGAAGCCATTATTCAGCAACATATCCCTCTCCTGGCGCAAATGGCCCGATCTTTGGGCAATCCTCTCGTCCGGCGCGCTGCGACTCTTGGTGGAAATATTGCCTCTGCGCGTACTACGATCACAGACGCAGTGGTTCCGCTACTTGCCCTCGACGCACAGCTGATCCTGCAAGTGGGTGCGCCCGCTACTCAGCGCACAGTCAGCGTGGCCGACTACCTGCTCCAGGAGCCAGATTCCCGCGAGTTGATTACCTGGATTCGCGTGCCTGTTTACTCCCCAGACTCCCGATCTTTTTATACAAAAATGAGCAATCGCAAGGCTGGAGCCGCAACGATTGCCAGTGTCGCAACGCATATCGCTTTCCGAGAGAAGCGCATTACCGCAGCTCGCATCGCAGTGGGAGCTTTCGCCTCCCAGCCTTTTCGCCCACGGCGTGTAGAAACTTTGCTCAATGATGAGGCACTGCCTCTGCGAGCAACGGTCATTGATCGTTGCATAAGTCTGCTGCGCGCGGATTTGCCCGAACCGCTCCATGACACAGTGGCCTCTGGCTCTTATCGTTTAGCAATGAGTTGTGTGCTGGTTAAAAAGGCGCTTGAGCAGATAAAGTATGTTGATGATATGGAGAATGTGAGAAATTATCCTGATGAATGAAATAGACACAAAAGCATATAATGAGCATGCCGTAGATTCCAGAAGAGCGCAGGTGCCCGGTTTTTCTTTCAGTGAAGCCGAACTGCGGGATCTGGGCTATCAGATTATTGATGAAATGGCGACCTATCTGGCTGGTATCCAGAATCGCCCGGTCTGGCAAGCTATGCCAGACGATGTACGCACGGTCGTTCGTCGCCAGGTCTTACCAGAACAGGGTCAACCTTTCGAGGAGACGCTGGCTTTTCTGCGTGAAATGCTGCTGCCTTATCCTCAGGGCAACGGGCACCCCAGGTTTGCGGGGTGGATTAATTCGGCTCCCGCGCACGCAGGAATTTTGCTCAAACCGCTGGAGGCGGCTATGAATCCCAACTGCGGTATTGGCGAGCATGCTGGCCAGGAACTGGAGCGACGGGCAGTGCAATGGGTGATGGAGCTGTGTGGTTTTCCCATTGAAGGAAGCGCGGGCGTCTTTGTCAGCGGTGGTTCAGAGGCTAATTTCACCTGTTTGCAGGCCGCGCGTCATTGGGCGGCTCAGGCTCAGGGCTGGGATGTGCGGAAGCAGGGCGTTCAGGGCCTCCAGCGTCCGTTTGTGCTCTATCAATCGGACCAGGGCCATTTCAGCGTGCGCAAATCCGTTGAGGCCATGGGTCTGGGTAGCGATGCTATCCACATCATTTCCTCCACTTCGACCTGGCAAATGGATGTGGGTCAGCTCTCCAGGCGCATCCGCGCCGATCGCGCTGCCGGTTTTACCCCTTTCTGTGTCGCGGCAACCGCCGGAACGGTTGAAACCGGAGCCATTGATCCTTTGGACGAACTGGCTGACCTTTGTGCTGAGGAAGGTCTCTGGCTGCATGTCGATGGCTCTTATGGAGCCTTTGGCGTACTGGATAAGGGGGTCGCTCCGCTCTACAAGGGGCTGGAACGCGTGGATTCACTCGCGACCGACCAGCACAAATGGCTCTCGGTGCCCATTGATTGCGGATGTGCCCTGGTCCGTAACGGTGCAACGCTGCACGATACGTTTCGCCTGAATCATACCGAGCCGGATGAGCGTGAAGCCTGGATGTCAGAATATACCCTCCAGCGCACGCGCCGCTTTCGCGCCCTGGATGTCTGGGCTGTTGTGCGCACAGCTGGACGCAGCGGGCTGATCAACGCTATCGCCAGTAATATCGGCATGGCTCGACTCTTCGCGCAACTGATCGAAGAAGAACCCACCCTGGAGCTTCTCGCCGATGGCCCTTTGAGTATTGTGCGTTTTCGCTACGCGCCGGACACGCTGCTCGATCAGCCGCGCCTGCTGGATCGGCTGAACAAAACTCTAGCTCATACAATCCAGGAGCGCGGCAAAGCTTTCTTTACCAGCACCCATTTCGCCGGGAAAGAGACTCTGCGAGCGTGCTTTGTCAATTATATGACCACCGAAACAGACGTACGCGCTATGGTCAATGAAGTACTTCGTACAGCCAAAGCCCTGTCTTATTTCAGGGGTGAGGTCGAAGCGATTTGATGCCTTAAAAAGGAGTACGTTATGTATTATCATAATATCCTGGAAACCATTGGAAATACGCCTCTGATCGAACTCAAAAGCTTCAGCCCGCGTTCTGGAGTACAGATTTTCGCGAAAATGGAGGGCGTCAATCCCTCTGGTAGCATTAAGGATCGAATTGCCAGAAAGATGATCGAGCAGGCGGAAGCACAGGGGCTGCTACACACTGATTCAATCTTGTTGGAGCCAACCAGCGGGAATACGGGCGTGGCCCTGGCTCTGGTGGCTGGAATGAAAGGTTATCGGTTTACTGCTGTCGTTTCCGAAAAAGGCACTCAGGAGAAGCGCAGAATGCTTGAGCTTTACGGAGCCGATGTTATTCTTTCGTCAGGAGCGGCAGGCAGCAATGGCGCGATCCGGCTCGCTCAGGAACTGGTTCAACAAGAGAAGCGTTATGTGATGCTTTTTCAATACGGCAATCTGGCGAATGCCGCCGCCCATTATGAAACGACTGGCGCAGAGATTCTGCATGACTTGCCTGACGTCAGCGTGCTGGTCGCGGGCCTTGGCTCAGGAGGCACTCTCACCGGCATGGGACAACGTTTGAAAGAGCACAGCCCCGCCATCCGCGTGGTCGCTGCCGAGCCGATGCAAGGCGAGAGCATTCAGGGCTTACGCAGTCTCGCAGATGGTTTTATCCCTCCAGTGCTTGACCAGTCGCTGCTCGACGACAAAATGTTGATCACGAGCCAGCAGGCATGGTTGCGCACTCTGCAATTGCGCAAACAAGAAGGCATTTTCGCTGGTCCTTCCAGCGGCGCGGTTCTGGATGTAGCCTTACGTGTAGCGGAACACATGAAACAGGGAAAGATCGTGATTATCCTGGCTGATGGTGGTTGGAAATACCTCAGCGAACAGAACTGGACTATGCACATGGCGAATGACCCGGTTTCAGCAGTACTGGGAGCCGCTCTATGAATACAGAACACCGCTATCCTGTGCATTTTCAACTGAATGGCGAGCAAAAAACTGTGACAGTCTCATCTGAGCAGACTTTATTGGATCTGTTGCGCCAGGATTTGCATGCCTGGGAGGTCAAAGAGGGGTGCGGTCAGGGCGATTGTGGCGCCTGCACCGTGCTGATCGATGGCGAAGCTCGCCTTGCCTGCCTGATGTTGGCAGTTCAGGCTGAGCAAAGCGCGATTACCACTGTGTGCGGGCTGGGAGATGAAGCACACCTG
Organism: Ktedonobacter racemifer DSM 44963; assembly: GCF_000178855.1. Taxonomy (GTDB): domain Bacteria; phylum Chloroflexota; class Ktedonobacteria; order Ktedonobacterales; family Ktedonobacteraceae; genus Ktedonobacter; species Ktedonobacter racemifer. Next base: position 422,771 of record NZ_ADVG01000002.1, read on the forward strand.
CACCCTTTACAGCAAGCATTTATCGAGCACGGGGCAGCGCAATGCGGCTTCTGCACACCTGGCATATTGCTAAGCGCGCAGGCTCTGCTCGCGACAAATCCGCATCCCACGCGCACCCAGATCCGTACAGCGCTCGCGGGTAACCTCTGTCGCTGTACAGGTTATCAGGCGATCGTCGACGCCATTGAAGCCGCGTCCGGCCAGGTTTGCTCGCAAAGCGTCATCGCGAACGAGCGGATAACCTGCATCAGCACGCAAGTTACGAGGAGAGAGGAAGCATAGCATTGAATGAGCAGGAATTTATCGGCGTCTCGATTCCGCGTATTGACGCTCTGGAGAAGGTAATCGGAAAGACACGCTACAGCCAGGATTTCTGGATGGAAGGCATGCTCTATGGCGGTGTTCTGCGCAGCCCTCACGCGTCCGCGCGTATTCTCTCCATTCATGCGGAAGCAGCCAGCTATCTCCCAGGCGTTCGTGCCGTGCTTACGGCTGCGGACATTCCAGGCCGGAAATGGTATGGTGGCCCAACAGTGTTGGACCATCCGGTTCTGGCCGACGATCGCGTCATGTATAGTGGTCAGGCCATTGCCCTGGTGGCGGCTGAGTCACGTGAGTTGCTCAAACAGGCACTGCGTTTGATCGAAGTTGAGTACGAGATCCTGCCAGCCGTCTTTGATCCGTTGGAGGCTATGCAGCCGGGCGCACCGCAAATCGGACCGTCTGGCAATATTGCCGCCCATGAGTGGCTCAATTGTGGAGACATCGCGCGTGGTATGGCCGAGGCGGATGTGGTCATCGAGCAAACATACCATACCACCTGGATTGATCACGCGCCTCTTGAAACCGAAAGCGGCTCGGCCTGGTTCGATGAAGAGGGACGGCTTGTCTTGCGCATTGGAACGCAGACCCTGGAATACCAGGCGCAAGTAGCAGCGGTTCTCGCGCTCCCGCCCGAACAGGTGCGGATCATCTGTCCATTAGTTGGCGGTGGTTTTGGTCGCAAACTTGATATCACGCTTGAGCTTTACCTGGCTCTCCTGGCCTGGGAAACCAGGCTGCCCGTTTTTATGACCACATCCCGCGAAGAGTCGATCCTGGCTTACTCGAAACGCCACCCCTTTATCATGCATTATACAACTGGAGCCACCCGCGAGGGGCTGCTCACAGCTATGCAGGTGAAAATCATCGCCGACGCGGGACCGTTCGTCTATCGCAGTTCGCTGGTCTGTCTCCATGCTCTCATGTTGGCCACCGGGCCGTACTTTGTACCCAATGCCTCGCTTGATACGCAAGCGATACACACCAACAACATTTTCACCAGCGCAATGCGCGCCGTTGGTGGTCCCCAGGTCAATTTTGCCTATGAGAGCCAGATGGATCAGCTTGCCCTACGTCTGGAAATGGACCCTCTGGATTTTCGTCGCCGTAATTACCTGCGGCGCGGTCAGAGTTTGCCCAACGGCCAGGTTATTCAGAATGCAGCATTACTGGACGAATCCGCGCACCAGGCATGGCAGGCGCTGGAACAGGTCCCGCCGGTAACACAAAACCCCAACGGCTCGCAAAAAATTGGCCGTGGCATTTCGGCCAATTTCAGCGGCTATGGCGTACCTGGCAACCAGGCGACCTGTACAATTGAGATGGAGCGCGATGGACGTGTGCTTGTCTCGCTAGGTATCTGCGACCTCGGCGGCGGGCAGCGTTCCAGCGTGGCTCAAATTGTGGCCAGCGTGCTCCAGATCCCGCTCTCTCAGGTCACGTTGCACACCGCTGATACCGCGACCACGCCTTTCGTTGGCGCAACTGCCGGTTCAAAAACCCTCTACTATTCCAGCCAGGTCGCGAACATGGCCGCAGAAGCTTTGCGCAAGCGCCTCGTGAGTGTAGCCGCAACTATGTTGGAGGCTCAGGAGGAAGATCTGCTTTGGCACGCTGGCAGTATTCAAGTGCGGGATCATTCAAAGCGCGGTGTGACTCTGGAGGCGATCTTGACCGAGGCCGCAAGCCGTGGCCTCAAGATGCAAGAACAGGTCACGTTTCAAACGCCGCGCGAGAAAAAGTTTGAGAGCGCCAGTGGGACTGGCATCGACTGGCTGGACTTCACCTTTGGCGCGCATGCCGCAGAGGTTGCAGTGGACGAAGAGACGGGTGAAGTGACAGTTCTCAAGTATAGCTGCTGCCACGATGTTGGACGAGCGCTGCATCCCCAGAGCATCGCGGGACAGATGCAAGGAGGAGTGGCGCAGGGGTTGGGGTTCAGCTTGATGGAACAGGTTGTCATCGCAAACGGACAGATTCAGACTCCCTCGCTACGCGAATACCTCATTCCAACCTCGCTTGATGTGCCGGATATTACAGCCATCATGCTGGAATCCGGCGAGGGATTGGGGGCATTTGGCAATCGCGGCATTGGTGAGCCGCCAGCCGCAGCTTCTGCCGGCGCCATCGCCAATGCCATCTACGCCGCAGTTGGCGTGCGCATTACCGAATTGCCGATTACGTCCGAACGTGTCTTCCGAGCGCTCCAACAGCAATCTACCCTTTCATCTCCGGCAATTCGTGGCGTTTCGCGCGCTCCAATTGTACAAGAGCGGGAAAGCGGAGAGTAACACTCGTGCCCTTGCCCAGTGTACTGCTGATCTCAATGGTTCCGTGCTGGGCCTCCACCAACTCTTTGGCAATAGCAAGGCCCAGACCGCTCCCGCCTGAGTAGACGGAGGAGCGGCTACGTGAGGGATCAGCCCGGTAGAAGCGGTCGAAGACATGTGGCAGTGCTTCAGGCGAAATCCCTTGGCCGGTATCGTTGATGGTGAGAGCTACCGTACGCTGAGATTCTTTCAGAACGTGTAGCTCTATCTGACCCCCTAAAGGAGTATATTTGAGCGCATTATCCACCAGATTCAGCAGAATTTGCTGAAGCCGATCGCGATCAGCGCTAATCGCGGGGAGTCCTGGTTCAATCAGGCAGCGAATTTCTTGCCCATGCGCGAGATGGTTTGCCTGTTCGCAGACTGTGTGGAGTAAGGTATCCACAGTGACCGTATCTTTGCGCAGCACCAATCGTCCTTCATCCAGACGAGTCAGGGCTAACAAATCTTCAACCATGCGATGCATACGCCGCACCTCGGCAAACATTCCGCGGGCCAGGTGACGTGTGATTTCACGATCTCCCCGATCCACTCCTAGCAATAACATCTCCAGATTTCCGTTTAACACGGTCAGTGGCGTGCGTAGTTCGTGCGAGACATCGCCGACAAAGCGTTTTTGTTTCTGGAAAGCTGTCTCTAGGCGGGCAACCATGGCATTGAATGAACGCGCTAATCGTCCGATCTCGTCATCGGTCGGCGGTTGATCGATGCGTATCGAAAGCTCCCCCTGTGCGATCTGCCGGCTGGTACGTTCGATCTCAACCAGCGGACGCAGGGCAATGCTTACGAGCGGAAATATGAGCGCAATGGCTATGCTGAATGTACACATAATGCCCAGAAACAAGATCAGGTGGAACGTTGTGAGAAAATCATCGATAGGTGCTGTCGGCGTGCTAACCTGTAAAATGGCCGTTGTGTGGAAATTTTTGACCAGTGGAATAAAGACCACAAGCTGATGCTGTCCCAGATTGTCTTTGGCCAGAAGATAAGGCACATTGCTCTTGATGATTTGTTGCACCTGGCTAGAGGCGATGTTTATACCAGGAACATCGAATGATGAAGAGGCATTTGTGATCAACGGCGTCCCGGTGGTCGTGAGAATCACCGCACTCGTACTTGGACTGGTCAACGCGTGGAGCAGAGACCTGGCCGTATCGTCAAAGCCAGGGACTGGAGCAGCCGAAGGGAGAAAATTAATCCCCAGCCCAAAGGGACGTTGTTGCGGTTGGTGAAGATCTTTGGTAACGCCCTTGAGTGCTACCTGAGCCTCATTATGCAGGACATTGACCTCGTTGGTCACAAGAGCCTGTTCCGCGATAAACGAGACGATGATCCCCAACGCGCTCAAAAGCAAGACAAGTAAACCCAGAGAAACTAGCGCCAGGCGCCAGCGAATGGGAACGCGTTGCATACAACGGGAGAGGCGTCTTTTCTTTTGCATGCTTCACCCTTATCCTCTTAGGGTATAACCTACTCCACGCACCGTTTGCAGGAGACGTGGCGGAGTATCGTGCAGCTTTTCCCGCAAATGGCGAATGTATACTTCGACAATGTTATCATCCCCCATGTAGTCATAGCCCCAGACGCGTGACATGATCATATCGCGAGAAAGCGCCTGCCTGGGGTTCATCAGAAAAAACTCGAGAAGATCAAATTCACGCGGCGTGAAATCGATAGGCTGATCATGAAATGTTACCTGGTGCGTTCCCCGGTTCAGGGTGATACCCTGAAAAGTCAGAATATCGGCGATATTGTTGCCGCGCCTCCGGAGCACTGCGCGCGTTCTTGCCATGAGTTCGCGAAAGGCAAATGGTTTGGTGAGATAATCGTCGGCCCCTGCATCTAGCCCGGTTACACGATCGTCTATCTCGTCCCTGGCTGTAAGCATAATGATCGGCAGGTCGCGGCTGCGACGTAGCCGGCGCGTGACCTCCAGCCCATCATAGCCTGGCAGCATAAGGTCTAAAATAACCACATCGGGCTGCTGCTCCTGCGCAACCTGGGTTGCATCAGGCCCATTTGTGGCGAGAAATACCTGAAATCCTTCATAGGAGAAACCCATCTGGAGAAGGTCTCTAACCTGCGGCTCGTCATCGACGATCAAGACACTGGGCTGTCTGGTTTTATCGAGGGCACTGTCTCTGATAGTTTCTGGCATTTGATTTATAAATCCTTGTTATGAATGTATCCACTACTATTAGTCATAGCGTATCTCTGCGTCATCAAGAAAAGCACATGAAAATGTAAGCATTTTGTAAGTTCGGTTAAGTTCAGTGATGAATGGGAGCGCGGGCCAATGACGCCATTGGCCCGCGTTCCCATTCATCTCCGGGTAAGGGCTTTTTCAGCAAATTTTCAGCCAGTTTTCTTGCATTTTCAACAAGGCGTGGCAAGATGAGGTGGAAAAAAGATCAGAAGGGGAAAGTAAATGGTACCCAGGGGATGAAAAGGAAAGTCGAGTGGAAAGCTCTCAGGATATGCGCTGTCCTATCCTGTATCAACATGCTGCTATTGTATAGTCTCTGGAGCTATCTGAGCACATCGGCGACGTTCCAGTCTTTCTCTAGAGAGCTCATCTTGCAGCACCAGGCCCAGCCTCCATCCCCTGGCGTGTCAGCATCCTCGTACCTGGGATATACAGCGCATGTCTTTCCCTCGCAAGGAGATTCTCTTGTGTATTATCTTTACATTCCTGCACACTACAACCCTGCGCACAAATATCCACTAGTATTGCTTTTACATGGAGGAGGCGAGAGAAGCAAACCAGGGAATACGCTGTCTCAGAATGAGAAACTCCTTTTAAATGATCCCTATGCGAGCGTCTGGAGCGCCGATTACAACGCACCGGGCAATCCCCATATCCAGCAGAACTGGCCCTGTTTCGTGGTCATTCCGCAGATGGAGTCATCTCAGCAGTGGGTCAATGTGGATGTGCATCAAGGCTCCTACGTCCAGCCCTCACAACCTAGTACTCCTCTTCTCTTGACCAAAGAATTACTCGATGCCCTCCAGCATATGTACACCGGTATAGACTCCAATCGTCTCTACATTACCGGGCTTTCCAACGGGGGCCTGGGCACCTGGGATGCCATCGAACGTTGGCCCACGTACTTTGCTGCCGCCGCTCCCATCGCTGGCGCGGGTGATCCATCGAAGGCGGCAGTTCTGAAAAACTTGCCCATCTGGGCCTTCCACGGTTCTATGGATCCCACTATACCCGTTTCAGGATCACGCGAGATGATCGCGGCCATTCAAGCAGCGGGAGGCCATCCTCACTATACCGAATTTGCCGGGCAGGGACATGGAGTCTGGCCATACGTATATTCGCTTAACACCAGCCCTTTGCGCGTGACAGGCTTTTTCTCATGGCTTTTTTCACAGCACAAATGAATTCCGTAATTCCCCCTGAATACCTCCACAAAAAAATTCAGCAAAGTTCGTCGAATATTCAGCCACCTCGTTTATGCTGTGAGTAGATACACAATGCGTCAGCGATAACGTAAAAAGGAGAAATCTATGTACTTCAAGCAGCTTGTCAAAGAAGATTTGGGGTGTGCTAGCTATATTATGGGATGTCTTAACGCGGGTGTCTGCGCAGTTGTTGATCCGCGTATCGATATGGTCGATGAGATTCTCACTCTTGCGACGAACAGGGGCATGTATATAGAGGCAATCATTGAGACGCATATTCATGCAGATCACGTCTCTGGCCACGGCGATCTTGCCAGACGAACTGGCGCGCGCATCTACATGCATGAACTGGCGCAGGTCTCTTTTGCCCACCAGGAACTCAAAGATGATGAGGAACTCTTATTCGGAACCGTGAGGGTGCGCGTCATACATACGCCCGGTCACCGTCCGGAACACATTGCTCTGGCAGTATCCGATACAAATCGGGGGAGTGATCCCTGGCTGGTACTAACTGGAGACTCGCTCTTTATTGGTGACCTTGCGCGTCCTGACCTTGCGATCCCAGGATTGGAAGGTGCCGATGCACTCTATGAGAGCATCTTTGAGCGTTTACTCAAGATGAATGAGTGTGTGGAAATCTATCCTTCTCATGTGGCCGGTTCACTTTGCGGGCGTCAGATGGACGCGAAAACCAGCTCTACCATGGGATTTGAGCGCAAGTATAATCCGGCGCTTACTGTTCATTCACGCGCGGCTTTTGTTCGTGACATGAATGAAAATCTCCCGGTCCGCCCGCCTAATATGGCAACCATTATTGAGCGCAACAAGGAAGATTATACCCGACATCTTCCTGCACCTTCTCCTGAACCACTTGATATCTTGTCGTTCCAGAGAGCCATGAAGCAGGGCGCACTGATTCTTGATACGCGTACACCGGATGCCTTTTGCCTGGGACACATCCCAGGAGCTTTTCAGGTTAGTCTTCATGGTTCAGCTTTTTCAACGCGTGTCGGTTTTCTTATACCCCTACCCCCTAAAAAAAACCTCCTGCTGGTTGTTGAGAATACTCAGGATTTCACCCAGGCTAGTGAGCAACTTGCAGTCGTAGGCTATGAGCACATTTGCGGTTATCTCCAAGGGAATATGGAGTCCTGGAAGGCAGCGCGGCTGCCGATGCAAAAGTTGGAGCAACTGCATGTGGAAGAGTTGTATGAGCAGCTTAACAGATTGGTCGTGCTGGACGTGCGCGATGTTAGAGAGTGGTGTGAGGGCCATATTGCAGGTGCCTGGCATATCCCTTTTTACGAATTAGAGCAGCGCCTTGGCGAACTAGATACCACGCGTTTTTACGCGGTAATCTGCGCTGGTGGTCAGCGCAGTGCTCTTGCTGGATCGCTTCTCCAACACCATGGTTTTGAGCAAGTGTTTAATATAATTGACGGTATGAGCGCCTGGCGCACGTTGAGGCTGCCTGAGGAATGGGAATAAAAGTCAACTGTCCGATACCCGACTTCTGATACCAAATCCGGTTGAATAATGATCAACCGGATTTGGTATTACGTATTCCCATGCCTTGTATAAAACGCCCGTACTTTCTACTGTCTCATATGTTAAACTATTTATCTTAAAAATATCATAATATGTGCTTCACACCTATTATTTAACAAGGGAAGGTCACCAGAACGTGAAAATCCTGGCCCACACGGCAACTGATAGGAATAGTGGCCAAAGTTTACTATTAGTGCTGTCATTACAAACTGGCACCGAGTGTACATATACACACCTACATACCTACTCATTTTTGATCAAACACAATAACTATACAAAATCCTTACATATTCGTGATTATCTATTTAAAAATTTGTCGTATAGTATGGATAAGTTCAATTTGATGTTGAACGTCACCAATGATTACCGCTTCTGCCAAAGCACGTAGATCAAATTGCATATGGTCTCTATGAACCCACGCAATAAGCCACTAGCATGTATAACAAAGGAGAAAAACTCTATGAAAAAGCTATTCTTTATCGGATTAAGCAGCCTGGTGCTCACTATTGCTATGCTCTTGGGAACCTCATTCACTAGTTCGCTCTCTGCGCATGCGAGCAGCATTACACCTGCCCAAACGGTCAAATCTACCTCTACGAGTCAGCCAGCAAAACAGGATTCCAATACAAACAACCACGGCCAGAAAACGCTGAGCGCCCTTGATTATCTCAAGGCTCACCGTTCAGAGCTTGTCGCCGCTGTGGCAAAAGATCTCAAGCTCAGCAGCGATCAGCTTAATCGTCAACTTCAAGGAGGCAAGAAAGTCACCGATATTGCCAGAGCGCAAAGGGTTTCCGAACAGCAGCTTCAGAAAGATCTCAAGCAGGATACCACCACTCTGCTGAACAAAGGCGTGAGCCAGGGCCAGGTCTCTAAGGACGAGGCGAACAAGTTTGCAATAAATTTCAGCAAGAATATCAATTCCATCTATACCCTCTTGCAGAGTAAATAAACGTACCCACACCGACAATAGACAATGCGGCGAGTCTCCTCGCGAGGAGATCGCCGCACCTTTCTTTTAGGGGCTTAACACACACCTGGCGCCTGCCTGACCACGGAATCGCCACCGCTCGCTCGCTACCTGTAGGGGTAGGGTGGCTTCGGCTCGGTAAGCATGCACAAGAGACCACCGCCAGTGGGCTCATGGTCGGAGAAAGCGCTCCACATTCGGCGTACCGGTATTGAATGTTGGAAAGAAAAGCCCTGGCGAGGGTTCTGATCAAAAATAGTGGGACTCCTGCCGCAGACGCAGAGGAAGCTTCTCATCTTGTTCATTAGCAAATATTGAGGTCAGCTACGCTGACTCGGGCAGAGCTATGGCACCGGCGTGGCGATCCAGGCGAGCGACCCCAGTCAGGCTGACCACTATCGAAGCCCCGCCTTTAGGCGTGAGGTATTTCACTGTACCTTTCCTCTGGCCGCGACCGGCCAGATGGCCTCCAACATTCCATCGCGATAGGCATAGTAGTGATCATGGAGGTTAACTGTTGTGTCGATATGGCTTGGAATCAACTCTATACGATCACCCACTTCCAGGTGAGCCTGCGCAGGGTCTGCGATCTTCGTCCACGTGAGAATACCATGCTCATCCCCGCCTGGCTGGTACTCTATGCCTGGAAGCCCTTTGGGTTCAGGCATGCCACTATCGATAGACAGCGACTTGAGACCAGCATCTATAACGGCTCTGGTAGGTGTTGGCCGGCTGATGACCGTTGAGAGAATGGTTAAGGCGTTCGCATAGGTCGGGCCAAGGGCATTGCGGTAATCTGTATCCATGAAAATAAATGAGCCTGGTTGCACCTCAGTGATCCCACCATAGTCGGCACAGATCTCGGCGGTCCCCGTTCCTCCAGTGGTCACGACCTCGATAGGGAAGCCTTCAAATCGCAATTGTGCGGCGGTCTCGGTGAGTAGCCGCATTGCCTGGTGGCAACGCTGCGTCCGCTCCTCTGGGCTGTGTATGTGTTGTAAATGCCCCTCGTAGCCCTGCACGCCAACAAGGTGTAGGTGAGGCAGTTTGCTACAATAGTGAGCCAGGGTGAGAGCCTCTTTTCCGGGCAGCACTCCACAACGGTTTTGACCTACATTGAGATCGATCAGCACATCGATCTCCAACTGGGCCTCATGCAGAGCCGTATTGAGCTCCTGTGCGCCGATGAAGCTATCTATCACGACCTTGATACGTGGATGGTGCTGTATGAGGGTGACGAGCCGTGATAGCTTTGGTTTGCCTACGATTTCGGTCGTAATTAAAAGATCGTCAATTCCCTCCTGGGCCATTACTTCGGCTTCACTTACCTTGGCAACACAACCACCAACCGCGCCTGCTGCCAGCAATCTACGCGCTAACTCCGGGCTCTTCACAGTTTTCAGGTGAGGTCTGACATGAATTTTCTTTTCTCGGAAACGTTGCATCAGCCTGTCAATATTTTCCTCCATCAACGTCAGATCCACAATCATCGACGGGGTGTCGAGCTCATCTAATGAGTCTCCCACTTGCGGATGGTGCATACCCGTTCTTCCCTTCTTTCCTTAAAATCTCTCAAAAATCGTCACTTTTTCATCAGTCGTATTTCTTGTGTTGACAGCACTATATGACAGAGAAGAACCCGCCGCAAGTGTTAATTGTTGAATATCTTTTCCTGCCTGAACCATAAATCGGTCTTGGCATTTCAGTAGAGAACGGGAGAAAACGCTCGCATTCTGCACCATATCTTTTCTTTCCCTTTGTCCCCTTTGCCTCTCGCAAACAAATCTTTCAGCAACGCTCTCTTGCGAAAAGATATTCGGCAAAAACGAAAAGTTATGGAGCAGGAGCTTGTTTCTTTGCTGAATCTTGGGTATACTCAGCTTGAAAAGAGTTCATGAGGAAGCCCTTCATTAGCTGGTTCTCAGCAAAGAGAGAACGCAACTGTTCCCAAAAAAGTGGGAAAAGGGACCAACCGTGGGCAAGACGCCACACTTTCGAGCTTCTTGACAGATGAGAACGTTTGTCCTATACTTGAGAAAATAGGAGGCAAGAGAAAGAGCAGAACCGCATGATTCGCGCCCATAAGATCAGACTGCATCCCACACCTGAGCAGGCCAACTCCCTTGCTCGTGCCGCAGGCGTTGCACGCTTTGTGTGGAATTGGGCGCTGGCCGAATGGAACCGCTAATACGAAGCCGGGGAGAAACCCACTGCCTTGAAACTCAAGAAGCAATTCAACGAGATCCGGCGGGTGCAATTCCCCTGGACATGGGAGGTGACGAATAACGCCTCAGATCAGCCCTTTCTCGATCTAGGAAAAGCCTTCACCGCGTTTTTTGAAGGCAAAGCCAAACGCCCCAAGTTCAAGAGCAAGAAACAAAACAAACCCTCCTTTTACCTTGCCAACGATCAATTCGAGTTGGGGGATCATCGTCTGTGGGTTCCTAAGCTCGGATGGGTCAACATGGCGGAAAATCTGCGCTTCAAAGGTCGCGTGAGAGGAGCACGCATCACGCGCGTCAGCAGACTGGTGGTTTGTGTCTCTCCAGGTCGAACTCCCAGATGCGATCCCGGCGAAGAAACCAGCCGCTGTTGGTATCGATGTCGGACTGAACCGATTGGCCACCTTGAGTACAGGAGAGGGAGTCGAGAACCAAGCCTTCCTCAAAACGGCGCTCAAAAAATTGCGTCAGGCCAATAAGCGACTGCATCGCCGCAAACCGGGATCAAAAAACCGCGAGAATGCGCGTAGACAGGTGGCACGACTCCATTATCGTATTACCTCTCTGAGAGACGATGTGCTCCACAAGCTCACAACCAGGCTTGCCAATTGCTATGGAAGCATTGGCATCGAAGACCTCAACCGGAAGCGGGTTGCTCAAGAATCGGCGGCTGTCTCGTTCGTTCTCTGACGCAGCATTGGGCAAGCTGCTCTCCCTGCTCGGGGCGAAGGTAGAGCAGCAGGGTGGACAGGTGATCAAGGTGGGACGCTTCTTTCCTTCGAGTAAGACCTGCCACTGCTGCGGCTGGAAGTGGGAAGCGATGACGCTCAAAGATCGCACCTTCCTCTGCCAGAATCCATCATGCCCCTATTCTCAGTTCCCGCAAGATCGCGATCATAATGCGAGCCAGAATATCCTGCGGGAAGCCCTTCACTTGATCGGGCTCATTGACCAAGTCGTCACCGGTATTGGCTCAGACGAGGACGTAAACTTGCCTGCGGACGCGGGGTAAGACCAAAAAGGCTTCGGCCTTGAGGCTCCTACGGATGAAACAGGAACAACAAAAGGTGTAGCAGAGCTATGCTTGCATACGTTTTACTACATTAATTGGAGCAGTGATTGGAGCACCTGTAAATCCCAAATTCGGTGAAGCAATTTCAGCACAATTATCTGAGGGAATAGCCTTCAAATTGCCTCAGATAATTGTGCCCATTTCCTTTCACAGAATGCTGGGATTTATACATGAGTATCAGCAGCAGCATGGTGGGATTTACTCGTGTGGGAATGTCGCTTGCCGCATGTGCTGAGAGAGAAACAGCCATCCGGTGATCAGAAGCAGGCCACTCCACACGATGCCCACGGTCGGCAACACGCCCAGGTGCTCCAGGCTCAGCCCGAGTGCAAAGGAGCCGAGGGTTTGGGCGCTGAACAAGATCAGGCGAGAGACGCCATTGACGCGGCCTTGCAGGGCATCTGGAACGACAGCGAAGCGATAACTGTCCATGAAGATAGCACGGATCGAGTCAGAGAGAGCGATGGCAGCGAAGACGGCTCCCAACAGCAGTGGCGTCATGATGAAGCCATAGAGAGGGAAGAGCACCACGAACACGATCAGGGCACAGCGAAGCGTGAGACCTATGCGTATACGCCGCTGCAACGGCGGGCAGAGCGCCGCGCCAAGCAGGTTTCCGACGCCGCCACATGCCCCGATCAGGCCGTAGAGCACCGACGGGATATGCTGCTGTTGCACAATGTCCAGGATGATAAGCATACTGGCTGTGATGGTGACGTTGACATAGCTGGAAATGAGGAAGATCGAGCGTATGACCTCATGCTCCCACAGCCAGGTGAGCCCCTCGCGTACTTCTTGGAGCAGGTGGTGACGCTGCGTCCTCCGTTCATCTTGCATGGGCGAGCGTATGGAGAAGAGTGAGCTGAGCAAGATCAGAGAGGAAAGCGCGTCGGTGACGAACGGGAGCAACCTGCTGATGCTAAAGAGCAAGCTGCCCAGGGCGGGTCCGACAAGCGCGCTGGAGCCAACAATCACCTCGTTCTGTGCGACTGCTGTGGTGAGCTGGCTCTTTGGCACGATCCATGCCAGTGCTGCAAATTGGGCCAGCTCGTAGAAAAGCGAAATGGTTCCCAGGCCAAAGGCGATGGCGTAGAGGAGAAGCAGCCGCAGTAGTCCGCTGGAAAGGCCCAGCGCCAGGGGAATGCTCGCCACGCACACCATCAAGCAGAAGGTAGAGAGCAGCATCACGCGTTTGCGCGGCCAGCGATCCACCAGCGACCCGGCGGGGAGGCTCAACAGGACGTAGGGAAGCTGTCCCAGGCTATACGCGAGGGAGGCAGCAGCGATCGAACGCGTCAGTCCCACAATGAGCAGTGGAAACGCGAATTGTGTGCATGAAGTGCCGAGCGAGGAGACGGCGTTGCCGAGCCAAAGCAAAAGATAGTCACGATTGCGCCAAAGGGAAACGGGCTGTGGTGGAATGACTTCCGTGTTGGTCATGAAACATCCTTTCGTTCGACTTGTTTCTGCAAGAAGGGAAGCAAAAGGAGCCCGGCAACCGAGGCGCGGTCCAATCAACACGGGGCTGAGATACATCGCAGGATGAAGACAACGCATATCCTCGCACCAACGCGATCAGCGCTGCGCGTGAGGAGGGCGCTATTCACAAACAGCCACGTAAGCCAAAAGTGCCGGGCTTACGCGGTCAAAAGCGGTTTCACACCGCCTGAGGGGAACAGATATCTTTTACTCATCAGCCAGATGATAGCATGGAGACCGCATCGGTGTCAATGAATACTGCTCACCCCACCCATCCACTCTTCCCATCCATGCGCAAGGGGATGGGAAGACTCGGCTGGCTCGGTGCGCGTGCTGACAACGCCACAGCTCATGGGTATTCTGGCAACGCGGATTGGGGGCAAGCGAGAGGTGTGTCTGCCTTCTACTTGTAAATCCCAGCATTCTGTGAAAGGAAATGGGCACAATTATCTGAGGCAATTTGAAGGCTATTCCCTCAGATAATTGTGCTGAAATTGCTTCACCAAATTTGGGATTTACAGAGCACCTCACCACAAGAGCCCACGAAAGGTTATGCTGCGCTTTTTCTTCTGGCGTGGCAAGGCAGAAAAGTATTTCTTTCTTTTGAGGGACTGGAAAATTTATGGTGCGGAGTCTCTTCTTCCTCATATCCTCTATCCTGGCTTCCCAGGCCCATTTACTTGAATCTGACGAAAAGATATGGTTCTGAAAAACGAAGATTTACGGTTCAGTCAACAGCAAGCCGCGGGGCTTGCGGCGGGTTCTTCTCTGTCAATATGCATAATCCGGGAGAGTATCAAAACAAGACGAACGCTCTTTTTTTCAGACTTTCCTGGCTATGCCCAGCCCTGACTCGATACCAGAGACATCATAGATGCCCCCCTGTTGCTCTACATAGCCTCCCGTAAAGGGATCTTCCGCTAGCAATAGAGGTACATCCAGGTCAATAAAGCGGAAGCCACCCAGGCCAGCGACAAAATGTGCCGATGCGCTGGTCCCCAGGCGCGATTCGATCATAGAACCGATCATCAGTTGCGTGGAGGTTGCACGACAAAGGGCAGCAATATCCAACGCTTCGACAATGCCACATTTCATCAACTTAATATTCACCACATTAACGGCCTTCATGGCAACTAGTCGCTCCACATCAGCCAGACTAGCGGCACTTTCATCTGCAGCAACAGGAACAGACGTATGCTGTGTAACATAACGCAGTCCCTCAAAGTCGTCTTTGTATACAGGTTGCTCCAGCAAGATCGGATAAATACGGCGCGCTTCAAGCTGGCGCAGACACGACAATGCCTCATCAGGAGTATAGCCCTGATTGGCATCTAGCGTAAGAGCTAGCGTAGGAGCTGCACGATGGATGGCTTCGATACGCGCTATATCTTCCTGCATGTCGACGCCCACTTTGATCTTGATATATTTGACCCCACGTGTCGCGATTTGCTGCGCCAGTTCATAGCTATGCTCAGGCGAGGTCAGGGGGATGCTCATGTCAGTTTCTACAGTCGTGCTGGCATTGCCCAGAAAAACATAGAGAGGTATCCCATACGAGCGTGTGAGGGCATCAAGCAGGGCCATTTCAATACCTGTGCGTACAGTATTTTGATGGTAGTAGTTATGCTTGATGTGCTTAGAGAGGGGGCGCCAGCGTGAGGCATCCTGTCCCTCTAACCACGGAACACAGGCCCACGCCGCTGCCAGGGCTGTCTCCTGTGACTCACCTGTGCTAGGAGCGAATGGAGAGCATTCACCATAGCCGATGCTTCCATCAGCAAGTTCAATAGTGATGAGGACATTACGTGCTTCAGAGACGCTTCCAGTGGTAACGGTAAAGGTTTCGCGCAATGGAATGTTAAGAGGTTCGACTTTTACTGCTGTGATCGTTGTGCGGACCATATCTGCTAGGGTTCCCTTCTTTTCCGTATGCGATGTAACTATTTAGGACCCCCTCGCCACCTGCGGTGGCGAAACGAAGCGTATGTGACGCAGAGGTGCCCTGAAGAGTTACCTGAAATGTGGACATATTGCTCTCTTGCCAACTTCTTGCACCGGGTCAGGAAAGGCAAGAGAGCAATAAGAGATTGTATTTATAGACTCATGTAGATGTTGCCCCAGTCGTTCGGTGCGATAGTAACAAGTGGGTTCAGGGAATAATTTTGTAGTTTAGGATTAATGAGTACATGTGCCTCCACCTGGTAGAGAGGAATCGCAGCGACATCGTCAACCAGATGCTGTTCAGCTGAACGATACTGCTGTAGACGCTCTTGCTGATTCTGGTTTACGTCGGCCTGGGCAAGCTCACTCTGAATGGTCTGTTGCTGGGTGGCGTTGTTAGAGGTATTTTGTCCATAGTTGGCATTGTTGAATGGAGCGCCTTTCGCAAACCATGTACTCAGCCAGGCCTGAGGATCAGCATAGTTGCCATACGAGATCGTCCATATCTGTAATGGACCGGATTTGCCCGTCGTTCCCAATTGAGCCTGAACCAGAGCGCTGGCCTCCATGCTAGACACCTGCATATTGACGCCAAAGGCTGTCTGCCACTGTTGCGCAAGGACGGTTACAAGATTCTTAGTATCGTTGCTACCTGCAAGGTATGAAAGCGTGATAGGCGGCAAAGCAGCGGCATTTTGATAGTTTTCTTCCTGTAACCCCTCCTGAAAGAGTTGTTTCGCCTTCTGCAAATCACCTTTGGTGCTTGTTACACCAGATGGCCCCGTCAGTGCTTGACTATAGCCTGGCACGCCCTGAGGTATGAGATGGTTCGTAGGAAGAACCGAGCCGTGCATCACATTCTGAGCTAGAATGTCTTTATTAATGGCAAGTGCAAGGGCCTGGCGGATCTTGATGTTGTTGAAGGGCTTTGCCAGGTAATTCATGAGCACATAATTCAACCCTAACGTTGGTGTGTGCTTGTAATCTGAGCGTTTCTTGGCATTTGCCAGGTCGGCAAGTGGAATAGTTGCGTAATCTAACTGACCTGCCTGATAGGATTTGTAGGTTGTATCTGTACTACCCGACTGCTGCAACTCTATTCGCTGCAAGCGTGGTTTGGGTCCATAATAGTTCGTATTGGGGGTCAGGGTAAGCCCTTTATTATGACTGTAGCTAGAAGCCTTAAAGGGACCTGCTCCTCCACCTTCACCCAGGTGTTCGGTCCACTTAGCACCATATTTCTCTACCACCTTCTTATTGACTGTGTAGGAAGTTGGTAGAGCTGCTAACGCCTGTAAAAAGTAAGCTGTCGGCTGAGCCAGGATGATAGACATGGTGTGATCATCCTTCACAATCAAGCTATCACCGATCAATGTAGGAAGCTGCCCGGTAATAATTTTGGTAAAATCCTTGATTGGACTGAGAAAGGAAGCTGCCGGTGATTTTGTGCTGGGCAACAACGCGCGATTGATACTGTAAGCAACGTCGTTAGCCGTAAGCTGGCTACCATCACTAAAGGTCAGGTTGGGCCTGAGTGTGAATGTATAGGTAAGCCCATCCGAAGAAATGGTATGGTTGCTTGCGAGTTGATCTGTAACCTTCCCATCTGATGATAGTGCTACCAGACCGGTGAACATCATCTGTATTGCAGAAATATCGATATTCTGCACAGCAAGAGCAGGGTCCAGAGAACCAAAGTCCGAGGGCCCGATTGGAAAACGGAAAATTTGCTTACTGTCAGGTGCTGGCGTAGCGTTTGTATTGCTGCTTGGACCTGTAGCGCCGCTACAGGCGACAACAAGTACGGCAAGTATACCCAAAATACCAGGAAGAAGCGCTGATCGGAAAAATTTGCGATACGGCATAATCACTCCTCCTTATGTTCTCGAACTGCACTTAGGCGAAAAAAAGCTGAATGGCAATCTTCGCGTGACGCGAGCTCGAAGCTATCTCTGATATCCCCTTAAAATGAGCGTAGCTCAAGGCAAGATTGCCATTCAGCAAAAAAAGATAAAGACGTTGCAGGCCAGTTTGACCAGAATAATAGTGGTTTGCCTTACGCTCCCTTAAAGGCTTGCAGCAGGAGCTTCAACCACTAAGCGCGTAAATACAAATGGTTTGGCAGCAGGCTCCAGAGGAAGCACAAAGCTTTCAATGTCACCGTTAAGATTGGTAACAAAAGAGCCCTTGAGATAGAGGTTATAATGTTCCAGGAATACAAGAAAGACATCATAATGCAGGTGCTGGAAGGTGTATTCCAGGTCATTATGCCATCCTTTGAGGGTGTCATCATCTTGAACAATGGTAAACGTACCACCTCCAGGATGCTCAAACTGCCCGGCATAGGCGCTGAGGGGATGAGAAAGCGGCGCATCTGGAACACGAGCAGCGAGGCTTTCTTGTTGGCTTTTAGCTTCCTGTTCCCTCAGCTTGTCATAGCTTTGCCTGGTACGCTCATTCCAGGGAACTTTTTCCAGTTGCAGCAGGCGATCGACAGCACTATAGGTAAAGATACCATGTACCGGCACCAGGTGAGCTTGTCTGTTTGTAAGTACTACGAGACCAATGTTATCATCGGGCAGAAACGTCGTTAAACAACTAAAGCCATTGATACCGCCACTGTGCTGCACAAGCTTATGCCCGCGGTAACATGTCGTCCACCATCCAAGCGCGTAGCTGTAATAAAACTCCTCGGGATATTTAGGGAGGTTATGCGGGAATGCGGACATGACCATCTGTGGAGAAGTCAGCTCTCGGAATTGCTCCTCGGACACGAGTGTACCTTCACTATGTTTTCCCTTATTGAGGAGGCAACGTAGCCACTTGCTCATATCCAGCACATTAGAACTCATCGAACCCGCAGGGCCGATGGCATCCTCCCTGGTATAAAAATCCGTTCTTTGCAACTCATCCTGAATGAGTTTGTAGGGAAGCGCAAAATCCGCCATCTGCTGCATATCCCGCACAGAGGAGTAGGTGTTCGTCATGCCAAGGGGGCTCAAAATACGCTGTTGCACAAATGCTTCCCAGGTTTGTCCAGTCACCACCTCGATAAGATAGCCTGCCAGGGAATACATCGCGTTGTTATATTGCCAGGTCGTCCGAAAGCCCTTATTCAGCTCAAAGTATTGAAGGCGCTCCACCAACTCTTTGCGTGTCATCAAAGAGTGAAGAGTCACAAGATCGTATCCAGGTATGCCCGTACGGTGGCAGAGCAGGTCCCGCAATGTGACAAGCCTAGAGATCGTGGGATCACAGAGTTTCAAGGCTGGGAAATAGTTTCTGACTGGCTCATCCCAGCTAAGTTTCCCTTCATCCACCAGGATAGCCAGCGCCATAGTGGTGAAAGCCTTGGAGCATGAGGCAATCGCGAAGACAGTTTGAGGCGTGACCTCCAGGTTCTCGGCAAGGTCCCGCTTACCAAACCCCTGCGCGAAAACTATTTCGTCATCCTTCACAATCGCTACTGCCACTCCCGGTACCTTCCACTCCTGCATAGTTACCTCAACAAACTCAGGGTATCCTTGCAGATCTGTGCCAGTAGCAGAAGCAGGTGATGTATATGCCATTACGTCTCTGCCCTCCTCAAATAACTCCTGTAAAACTCAATTCAATAACGACTCAGGTCACCACCTGCTATGAATCGGCCTGGGTAATGATGCTGAGAACTTCTTGAGAAGATGGGGCCTGAGTCGTTCCTTAACCTACGTACATTGCATACAGCAATACATATACAATTTTGTTACTGCTGTTCTGCTTTTTTCGTGCCTGTCAGGGTCCCAAATGGCTGCTTGAATAGGGCCTGCGTTACAACTCCTGCCTCATCGCGCTGGAATGCAACGCTGTATCCACTCAGTCCCTTTACACGGAAGGAATCTTCCTTATACGGCTCTAGTTCGTATGTAGGTTGGCCTGGCAGCGTTAGAGAGAGGGTATGTTCACTCTTGAAGGCGACCGTAGCAGTCTGGTCCATGACCTCATATGCACCACAGAATTGCCCCAGGACGCTCTTCGCTTGCAGGTGCTTTCCCGCTACCCGCATAAAGGCAATCGGTTTGGCTTCTGGCTCGATAGGCAAGGAGAAGCTTTCGATATCGCCATCAAGATTCGTAACGAAAGCCCCTTTGATATGGATCTCGAAACGCTCTGACGTGACAAGAAAGACATCGTAATGCAAGTGCTGGAATGTGAAATCTGAATCGTTATATATACCCTTCAAGGTCTCACCATCCTGGGTGATAGTAAATGTTCCAAGACCGGGATGCTCGAAACTTCCCGTATAGTCCTTGAGGGGGTGAGAAAGTGATGCATCTGGCACACGGCTGTCCAGGGTATTCTCCTTGGCCTTTTCTGCTTGCTCTTTTAGCCCTTGAAAGAACTGTTTGTTGCGCGCGCTCCAGGGGCGCTCTTCCAAACCCAGTAAACGGTCAAAAAGGGTATAGTTCACAGATTGAGTCGCGAGGTTCCCATCCAGGTTTGTCAGTGTAACGATACCGATATTGTCATCGGGCAAGAAGCTCACTAGGGCACTAAAGCCATCGATATTGCCCCCATGCTCAACAAGAGTATGCCCTCTATAGGAAGTAATGCCCCAACCCAGGCCATAGCTGTAATAAAAGGTTTCCGGCCGTTTCTTAAACGCCGGGTGCTCCCCAGGTACGACCATATGGGGCGCTACGAGTTGCGCGAACTGTGCCTCTGAAACAATGGTGGTCTCGCCATTGCGTCCCTTGTTGAGAAGGCATCGCAGCCACTTACATATATCCTGAACGCTGGAGTTGATCGAACCGGCAGGTCCTACCGCCTGAAAACGATTGTAGAACTCCATCCGCTGCACTTCATCTTTGACTTCCCTGTAGGGAAGGGCAAAGTCGGGGGCTTGCTGCGACTCATTCGTAGAGAAATTGGTTGCAGTCATCCCCAGGGGCGTCAAAATATGGTGCTGAACAAACTCCTCCCAGGTCTGACCTGTCAGGACTTCGATCAGATAGCCCGCCGTCATATACATCAGGTTCTGGTATTGCCAGACCTCGCGGAACTTCTTGTTGGGTTCCAGGTACTGGAGGCGCTCGAAGAGGTCTTTGCGTGAAAGGGAAGAGTTGTACCACCCCAGGTCATAGCGTGGCATGCCGGTGCGATGGGCGAGCAGGTCGCGCACAGTTGTTTGCTCGGTCGCTATTGGATCATAGAGTTTGAATGCTGGCAAGTAGCGCCTGATAGGCTCATCCCAATTTACGATGCCCTCGTCAACGAGCATCGCAATCGCCATGGCGGTAAAGGCCTTAGAACTGGAACCAATAGCGAAGAGGGTCTGATCGGTCGTGTCGAGATTATCCGTGACAGAACGCTTGCCAAAGCCCCGCGACAGAATCACCTGATCATCCTTGATCACGGCTGTTGCCAGGCCTGGAACGTTCCACTCGTCTCTGATCGCTTCGATAACTTCGGGTAGTCCTTGCAGTTCTGGGTCAGTAGCAGGTATAGATGTATTCGTCATTATATCGCTTCCTCTTTCTCTAAAACACTTTTCTCTCGCAAGCTTTTATCCGCTACTCGCGTGAAGACGAGCGGCTTGAATCCTGGCTCGATAGGCAGGGAGAAACTTTCGATATCACCGTCCAGGCCAGTGGCAAAGGAGCCTTTCATATGAAGTTGGAAACGCTCTGATGAGACAAGAAAGATATCGTAATGCAGGTGCTGGAATGTGTACTCTGAATCGTTATACATGCCCTTGAGGGTCTCGCAATCCCGAGTGATGGTAAATACTCCCAGAGCTGAGGCGTGCTCAAATCTTCCAGTATAGGCATTGAGGGGGTGAGAAAGTGGTGCATCTGAAACACGATGACCCAGGCTATCGTCTTTGACCTTCTTCATTTGCTCTTTCATGCGCTGATAGTCCTGCTTAAAGCGATCGTTCCAGGGACGTTCATCCAGCCCTAGCAAGCGATCAAACAGCATATAGTGCACAGCCTGAGGAGCAAATTGACCATCCAGGTTTGTCAGTGTGACAATACCGATATTGTCATCGGGCAGGAAGCTTACCAGGGCACTAAAGCCATCGATGCCACCGCTATGTTCGAGCAGGGTATGCCCTCTATAGGAAGTAATGAGCCAACCCAGGCCATAGGTGCGATGAAAGAGTTCCGGGTAGTTGAAAAATGGCCCATCAGGTACGACCATATGGGGCGTGACGAGTTGTGCAAACTGTGCCTCTGAAACGAGTGTAGTCTCGCCATAGGTTCCCTTGTTGAGCAGGCATTGCAGCCACTTGCACATATCCTGCACACTGGAGTTAATCGAACCGGCAGGTCCTACAGCCTGAAAACGGTCGTAGAACGCCATCTGCTGCACTTCATCTTTGATTTCCCGGTAGGGAAGGGCAAAGTCGGGGGCTTGCTGCGATTCATTAGTAGAGAAATTGGTTGTAGTCATCCCCAGGGGCGTCAAAATACGTTGCTGGACGAACTCCTCCCAGGTTTGGCCCGCCAGGGCTTCGATCAGGTAGCCTGCCGTCATGTACATCAGGTTCTGATATTGCCAGACCTCGCGGAAGCCTTTGTTGGGTTCCAGGTATGGGAGGCGCTCAAACACTTCTTTGCGTGAAAGGGAAGAGTTGTACCACATCAGGTCATAGCGTGGCATGCCAGTGCGATGGGCGAGCAGGTCGCGCACAGTTGTTTGCTCGGTCGCTATTGGGTCATAGAGTTTGAATGCTGGCAAGTAGCGCCTGATAGGTTCATCCCAATTCAAGACGCCCTCATCAACGAGCATTGCAATCGCCATAGCCGTAAAGGCCTTGGAACATGAGCCAATGGCGAAGAGGGTCTGATCTGTAGTGCCGAGATTACCCGCGACCGAGCGCTTGCCAAAGCCCTGCGATACTATCACCTGGCCATCCTTGATCACGGCTGTTGCCAGGCCCGGGATATCCCACTCGTTTCTAATCTGGTCTATGACGTCTTCTAAGCCTTGCAGATCAGAATTTGAAGGAGATATTGCAGCCGAGTCACGCATAATACTCTTCCTTTCAACTTTCACAAACCTAGTAGATACTGCACCAGTGGTATTAGAGGAAGTGTACTCAAGCGGTCTGGTAAGAGACATCTACCAAAGGTTAAAAGTGAAAGGTATATTTTCAAAGTAGGTGTAGCGTTTTGGCACGTGCTATAGCCTGCACCCTGCTGTTCACATTCAACTTACGATAAATATTGTTGATATGAGCCTTCACCGTCCCGGTGACGACGAACAGCTCTCTGGCAATCTCCCGGTTCTTGCGCCCGGTAGCCATTAAGTACAACACCTCGCGTTCGCGCCAGCTCAGCGGGATGAACAGAGGTTGTTCATCTACGGAGGGAACGAACTGGATCCTCAGGGTAGGCTGTTCAAAAGCGGTCGTAAGTGTGCGCAGATATGCCAGATTCACCTGCTGCTCGCCGGCTTTATGTGTACGTTGTCGTTCCAGGAGTTGGCGCAACAGCTTTTCGACCACCTCACCTTCACTCACAAAAGGATAGATGTGCCTTCCCTGTTCAGCGAGATGCATTGCTTTCGTGAGTGTTGCCAGAGCATCTTCTATCTGCTGTTGTATATAAAATGCTATAGATTGTAAAATCAGGATATCTATAAGAGAGCGAACCCGCCCTGCCTGCTCTGCCGAACGATAGAGATACATGAGCGCCGCACGAGCCTGCTGTATGTACTGTCCGTCCATAGCATTTTGCTCGGCTGCCAGCATTACTCGGATAAACATAAGATACTCCTGCTCTTGCCGATGAAATACTTCATCGCAGAAGAAGTTACGCTCCTGTGCCCATAACAGCGCTTCGCGTAAGCGATTATGACGTAGCGCAAGCCAGGCGCGTATAGCAGCTACCTCTTCAATCTCTTCAATAATATTCGCTCTTTGAGCAAGCGCTTCTGCCTGGCGCAACCAGTGCTCTGCCTCCTCTATATCCCCCTGTGCCTGCGCTACGTGAACCAGCTTCAAAGCACTGTGCACGGTAATATGTCTGCTATGGATTTGCTCCCCTATCTGCCACCCCAGCAGTAAATGACGTTTCGCCTGCTCCAGGTCGTTCCATTCCAGAAAAAGGTCACCTAGCCATACCTGAGCAATACCTACCATTGGAAAAGGCTGCCCATCTTGTTGTGGGGAATGCTTAATAATTTGCTGGCAAAGCCTGGCCGCTTGGAGGAGATAGCCTTGCATGCGATACAGTTCTACCTGGATGACCATGATATACTGCGTCAACAGATCATGCCCTAAGGCTTGAATGTGGCTACTCGCCTCAGAAAGAGCCTGCACAGCGATATGCACATCGGCCCCTCGCAAATGTGCTATCCCTAATACGAACAACGCCAGGCCTCGCTCAAACAGCCTTTCTCCGGGCAGATGAGAGAGGATCTGGCGGCACATCTCACTAGCACGCGTAAATTCATTGCAGGCAATAACCAGCATAGCTCGTAATATCTGTACTTCATTCGTCATTGCCTGCGCGACAGTCGGAAGGAGCATCTCTGTTTGCTGGTTAATGGCCTGCTCTGCCGCATCGAGCCAGGAATGGCAACCAGTCTGAGTTGTCAACAGTTGTATCCAGGCTGCCGCCATACAAAGGCGGGGTCGCGCGTAAAGCGCTTCAACTGGTAAAGCATCAAGCCAGCGCTGTAGGCAGGCAATCTCACCTTTTGCCAGAAATTCCTGTGCCACCTGCTCGATAAGCGCCGGAGAGCGCTCGTGATCTTGTGCCGCCAGGGCATGGTTAATGGCTTTATCGAGAGCATGACGAGCCTCAAACCAGCGACTGGCGCGGGCATGGAGGACAGGTACGAGTTCTGGATGGGCAAGCTCTAGCCTATGGCGCAGGGCTTCCGCAAAAAGGGTATGATAGAGATAGACGTTTCCTGCCTCCGCACAGGGGGAAATAAATAAATTTGCCTGTATCAGCCACTCTAATAACGCCGCGGCATTCTCCTGGTCTGTGACCGCCCTGCACAGCGATCCATTCAAACGCTCAAGAATAGATGTGTGCAAGAGAAAAGTCCTTATCTGTGCGGGAAGGTGATCGAATATCTCCTCAAGCAAGTATGCTATAACGTAGCGATTGCCAGTCGACAAAGAAACAGCAAAAGAGGAGCCTGATCTACTTAGCATTGCCAGGGAAAACAAGCGCAGACCTGCAATCCATCCCTCGGTATGCTGAAATAGTATTTCTAGTTCCTCCGCAGTAAGTCGTGGCTTCACCCCTGCGCTAAAAAGCGTGTCTACCTCTTCCCGGGTAAAACGAAGTGTAGCAACATCTATATCAGCCAATTTATTATTTGCGCGCAACCGTGCCAGCGGCAGAGCGGGCGCACTACGACAGGCAAGGATAAAGTGGATATGTGGGGGGAGGCTTTCAGCGACTGTCTGAACAGCGGCGTGAATAGCTTCATGATCGATAGCCTGGTAATCATCAAAGATAAAGGTGACAGAGGAAGTTCTGGCTGCCAGATCGTTTATTACCGCGTACAAGCTATGTGTCAATGAAAATGTGGACGAAGTGGATAGAGCTGCCAGTACCTGTTGACCAACTCCAGGGCAGAGCTGTTGTAGCGCCTTGACAACATACACGAGGAAGCGGAGCGGATCATTATCGTCTTTATCGAGAGAGAGCCATGCCACTGAACTCCTGTTACGGTTACCCCATTCACTCAAAAGTGTTGTCTTACCGAAGCCAGCCGGCGCACACACCACAGTCAGTGGATATACCAGGGCACACTGCAATGTATGCATGACACGCGGACGTGCAACCAGGTTACCGGGAACCGGAGGTATGTCTGCTTTCGCCAGAAGAAGAGAAGCATGTAATTGCTCTAGCCGCGTATCACTTTTATGAAGAATATCTTCTCTGCCAGCAGAGCGCTCTAAAAGCTTTTTAAGGACATCACTTAAGCGCTGTTGGGTAAGTTCCTCCGACTTACCCAGATATGCTTTATGCAATTTTGCATTGCGGGAGCAGTAGGCATACCAGTAACCATTGCCCTGCCGGAACTCTCGCCTGGCTGTAAAGGACCCGTAAGCGGCCCGATACGCAAAAGCATGCGTCTCTTCGGCTTGTAGCCAGGTAAACCAGGCAGAAGAGCCAACCTCAATTGGCGCATACGCATTTATGAATGATGAAGGCAAAGTGAGCCGATTATCAACAACACGTTCCATCAAGCGACGCGGCATACAAACTCACCTCCGTCAAGCAATCAACGAAATGGGTAATACGGTATTACCCAAAAATTACCCAGCAACCATAGAGAAAATATAAAAGGCCTTTACTTGCTCCATCGCGTACGGTTCGACGGAGAACGGCATTAAGGGTGTGTCCTTGTCCCGAACGTCTTTTCCCTGCTTATTCTGTGATGGCACATTCAACGCTTGCTATTTCAGGAATGCTTCCAGGCCCCCCACAACCTCCATAAGCGTGTCCCATTGATCAAGGGTAACGTGAAATACCGTTCCACCTGTCGCGCGAGCGACACTTACTTCCCTCAAAAGAGGCACATCTATCCGATTGTCCCACAAGGGGCAAACCGTGGGGACGTAGTAGCGCTCGTGAACTGGACCTACTTGCTCATTTGCTTTTTGTTGATCTGCCCAGTACTGCTCGTTACGAGCATTTGCAGAGAGGATCTGTCAGCACTTCGGCCAGTGTGACAGTTCCTCTCTGCTGATCATTCCCTTTGGCTTTCCAGATAATGGCCCGATCACCAGTTCTCACATCCCTCCTTGGAACAGTCGAGCTACCTTCCTCCTGTTCTTGAATAGCTTTTTCAATATTGTACACCTTTGGATTGGCAAGAAAGCCCAATGTTTTCTCTGTCGTCCTTGCATAGAGAACCACTCCTACACATTTACTCCCTTCTATCTTATCAGAAATGCAGAGAGGGCTTCATTTTGCCTGCCTTGACAAAACGGCCCTCGTCACGTTATCATATTTGTATGGACGACCAAACAGAAAAGAAACCGAAGAAAACCTGGACACACCAGCGAGATAACCGCGAGCGCCTGATTGACGCTGGCTATAGCCTTCTCTCCGAGAAAGGCATTGACGCCACAACGGTTAAAGAGATCGCGCGCAAAGCTGATGTCTCGCCTGGTCTGTTCCATTATTACTTCGCCTCCAAGGATGAACTGCTCTTGGCTGTCATCTATGAAGCGGGGGCGCGCTTTCATCAGCAATTGATGCAGGAGTTGCGGAAGCTGTCAAGTGAGCGCACGTTCGCGGACGTGGCGATGCTCGCAGTTGCTACTGTCAGCCGCGAGCATACGGCGTGGTATCGGCTACGCTATGAGCTCTATGCTCTCGGCTTGCGTAACCCGGACTTTCTATCCGCAATAGGCGAAATGCTGGCAAAGGGGCGAGAGGGCATCGCGCAGACGATTCAGGAGCAGATGGGTCTCGATGAGACACGAGCACAGGCCATCGCGGCGGTATTCCACGCCTGCACCGATGGGCTGGCCCTACAACAACTGGCACAGCCCGGCCTCGACCTTACGGCGGCATATGAACTTGTTCAACACTTGCTTAGCGCGGAACCGACGCCCGAGAAGTAGTTTTTTTACGTACAAAATTGGTTGGTCATACAACCATATAGTGTGAGAGCACTTGAGAAAAGGGGAGAACATCTATGGGAACCATCTCACAGGACAATGACGTCGTGACGACCATTAATACGTTCACATTTGAGCCGGAGAATCAGCAGAGAGGTCTGGAACTGCTGATTGAGATTGCGAGGATGCTCCGAATGGAAGTACCTGGCTTTGTCTCGGCCAATTTTCACGCCAGCGTCGATGGTACTCGCGTAGTAAACTACGCGCAATACAGTAGCCATGAAGCGTTACAGGTCGCCACCGCCAAGGTGTTTGAGAAGGCGGATACGCCGCTACTGGTCGAATTACGCCAGATCGCGACGCCGGATTCGCGCGAGTATAAGGTTCGCGCCATTCTTGAAGGATAAAGGATGTATATATGGCAAAGGCATATCGACACACGTTTCTACGGCAAGCGGGCAATGTCCTGGCGATGACCTTTGTCCGCGCGGGATTGAAGGTGGGGCCGATACACCTGCTCACGGTGCGGGGACGCAAGAGCGGCCAGCCACGCACGACCCCAATTGCGGTTGTTGAGCAGAATGGAGAGCGCTATCTGGTTGCCACCTTTGGTATCGTCGACTGGGTGCGCAACCTACGAGCGGCAAAGGAGGCGACGCTCACCCTTGGGCGCCGTTGCGAGACCATCAGCGTCGTCGAGCTCGAGCCAGAGGAGGCGGCACCTATTCTGAAGGGATGCATAGGCGCGGGTGGCCCTATCACACAAGGCTACTTCGAGGCGACCGTCGAATCCTCGCTGCAAGACTTCGAGCGTGAAACGCTGCGGCATCCAGTGTTTCAGGTGATGACCGAGAGCTCCACCTGCTAAAGCAGCGAGGGTTCCAGGCGTTCTGCCCACGCTTCGAGCTATTCCCTTTCCCCCGTTGGCAGCGGAGGTGGCGATGCATCCCGCGTCATCGGCAAGCGACTCCCGGCCCGCTCTCACAGGGGGCCGGGTCCCCGCTGGGAGAACATAGGAAGCGGGGCACTTCTCGGGGGGGGGGAACGAGGCATGGGCAGCGCATCGCTCCCACGTTTTCCCCCCAGATCCAAGAGTTGTGTGTACGTGTAAAGGCTCAAGAACGGGAGCCTTTAGGGATGCTCTGCCAGAAACTTCTCGATCTGTGCGTACTCGCTATCACTGAGGCTGAAATCCGCTGCCGGAGCCAGTTCTTCAATCTGGCTGGGATGGCGCGCACCAACGATGGCAGCCGTGACGGCTGGATTACGCAGTGTCCAGGCAATAGCGATGACGCCCGCCGTGACGTTGTGCTGCTTACCAATGTCCGCGAGCAACGCTGCCAGCATCAGGTTGCGCGACAGACGCGGCTCTTGATATTCCGGATTCCCTTTCCGCCAGTCATCATCAGGCAGATGCGCAATGCGTTCAGGCGTCATACGACCGGTCAGCAAGCCAGAGGCCATCGGTGAGTAGACAATGACGCCGATATTGTTCTGCTGACAATAGGGCAGAATTTCCTTCTCAACAGCTCGATCAATCAGCGAGTAGGGCGGCTGAAGTGTCTCAACCGGCGCGATCTTCTCAGCACGACGCATCTGCTCAATATTGAAGTTCGAGACGCCAATGTGGCGTACTTTGCCCTCCTTCTTCAGCGCGGCGAGTGTGCTCCAGCCCTCCTCAATATCAGGCTCAGGATCGGGCCAGTGGATTTGATAGAGATCGATAACGTCAATGTCGAGACGTTTCAAGCTGTTTTCGGCTTCTCGGCGAATCGAGTCAGCTTTGAGGCTATGGCTTATCTTTCGGTTCTCATCCCAGATCATGGAGCACTTCGTGAAGATATATGACCTCTCACGACCTTTAATGGCCTGACCGACGATCTTTTCGGAGCGGCCCAATCCATACACAGCGGCGGTATCGATCCAGTTGATGCCCAAGTCTAGTGCACGGTGGACCGTATCTATGGACTCTCGGTCGTCCTGTGGTCCCCAACCAAATTCCCACTGACCGCCACCGATAGCCCAGGTTCCCAGGCCGATTCGCGTGATCTGCATGCCTGTCTTTCCAAGTTGACGTGTTTGCATATTCCAAATCCTTTCTTGCCAGAATATGCTTATATCTTACTGGTAACTTCAAACACCACAGCCATGCTATCCCAGCGCCTTGGGATTCTCGAAGGTGCGTTCGTCAGAAAGGGTGGCCAGCCGCTTGATCCCCAGGTCAACGCCAATGACGTCGCCTGTAGCTGCTTGGGGTTCTGTGCACACAAATCGAGACAAACCACCTTCCGGCTCTCTCACGAATGGTGGCACTGGTGACATCATACTATGGCGCTTGGCAGATTAAAATATGCATCAGCTAAAAGATAAAAGTGCAAACGTATAGCATTTAAGAGTGGCAGGATACAGGAACTAAATCCTTTCAGACATGTTGTACGGAATTCGTAGATGCGTCAAGCATACTGAAGTGGTATCAACGTTACTTTCTCCTTAGAAAGTTTCATGCATTAGGATGTCTTTCGTATATGCGATCGAAGTAGTTCTACCCATACCGCAAGGAGTGCGCACAATGGAAACATATGATATCGTTATCATTGGTAGCGGTCACAATGCGCTCGTTACCGCAGCCTACCTCACACGCGCGGGACGCAGTGTCCTCGTGCTGGAGAAAAATGATCGCCCAGGGGGGCTGGTTCGCACGGATGAGTTGACACTTCCCGGCTTTAAACACGACGTCTATTCTGCTGCACATCCCCTCTTCCTCACTGGACCAGCCTATGCTGATCTCGGAGACGCACTGACAAAGCGGGGATTGCATTATTTAAATACCGATCTACCAACGGGTGTATCCCTGGAAGATGGTCAAACAGCGGTGTTTCCACGGTCTATCGAGGCACTCATCACAGAGGCGGAGCGACTTGCTCCCGGTGATGGAGCTACCCTCATTCGTCTACTGGAATCGCTCAACCCTTATGTGAACGATGTTTTCTCTCTATTTAATCTGGATCTTACCTCACCTAGCGCACAGGAGATCCTAACGCGTCTACTGCATGATGAGAAGCATCCCGGCTATTCATCCTTTGCCGCTTCGCTATTTGATACTGCGCGCACTGTACTCAGTCCTTTCCAGTCTTCAGTCTTGCGCGCAATGCTTGCCCCCTGGACCATGCATATGGGACGCACTCCCGACGAAGCCGGCAGCGGTATCTGGGTTAAACTCATCGTGTTGGCATTAATGGGAGGGGGCATGCCAATACCCGAGGGGGGAAGCGAAATGCTGGCGCGCGCGCTGACACAACTGGTGATAGATCAGGGGGGAGTAATACGCACGCAGGCTCACGTCAATCGTATCCTTGTAGAACACGGGCAAGCCTCGTGCGTACGTACAACCAGCGGTGAAGAGTTCCGTGCGCGCCAGGCCGTCGTTGCTTCGATGAATCCAGATCAGCTCTACCTCTCTCTGCTTGCTGATACAGATGTCGATGAATCTCTGCGTACACAGGCCAAACAGTTCAGGTATGGACGTGGATGTGTGCAGATTCACCTGGCGCTTAGTGAGCCGCCACGTTGGCCAGACGAGCGCTTCAGTAGCGTGGGACAGCCACACTTAACGGATGGACTCGATGGGTGCACCCTCGCCATTGCCCAAGGAATGGCCGGCTTACTTCCGGTAAAACCGACGTTTACTGTGGATTGCCCAACGAACCTCGATCCGTCACGTGCACCGGAAGGGAAATCCATTATGCGCGTTCAGGTCCTTGAGGTGCCCACTCACCCTCGGGGTGATGCTGCCGATCTGATCGATGTAGGTGACGGAACGTGGACACACGACCTTACTGAACGCTTTGCGGAGCGAGTCATTGATATTGTGGGAAGGCATATTCCAAATATTCCTGGTGCTATTATCGGTCACGCTGTGATTACACCCGATACACTGGCACAGTTCAGCCCCAATCAAGGCCCGGGTGATCCATATGGAGGTGCACATGATCTGGCTCAGAGCTACCTCTTCCGCCCGCTTCCCAGTCAACCAGGGCATAACTCTCCAATACCCAATCTCTTTCTGTTGGGAGCAGCAACATGGCCAGGGCATGGAATTAACGGGGGCTCAGGCTACATTGTCGCGCAACAGCTCTTGAATGCGTCCCCCGAAGAGATACGATAGGATGGCGTCCCGCGGAAGAGCTCGATTTACAGCAGTTTCGGCGCTTCCTTCCCGTCGCGAAAAGGGATAAGATGGCAAATTGCCACCCAGCCGCTATGCCCTCTGCGCGTGGATCTGATCCGCCTGGTCTTAAGGCGAACAGCGGCGAAGTTGGGGCGTCGATGTACCCATCGAAGAACATCGCGCGATCGCCCCCGGCGCGGGTTCCCACGTAGTTTGGCACCTGCCCGACCACGCGTGGCATGCTGACGGGCAGACCGTCCACTCGGATTTGCTTTCCCGGTTAGCACATCGGCCAGGCCGTTGCCGCCTTCCTCCCCTGCTGGAAATAGCTGGAGGAGTGCACTGGCCTGGTGTGCGACCGCGGCCAGCGTATGGACGCGCCCGCTGAGCACGACGACGACCAGGGGTGCACCGCTGGCAGCGAGCGCTTCAATCGGCTCGGGCTGCACACCAACCGGTGAGGTCAAGATTGGTTGCATCGTTGG
Organism: Ktedonobacter racemifer DSM 44963; assembly: GCF_000178855.1. Taxonomy (GTDB): domain Bacteria; phylum Chloroflexota; class Ktedonobacteria; order Ktedonobacterales; family Ktedonobacteraceae; genus Ktedonobacter; species Ktedonobacter racemifer. The sequence continues at coordinate 454,299 of NZ_ADVG01000002.1, forward strand.
CCTCGCCGACCGTAACCGGGCGCAGCAGACCGCTCCGTCCGGCGACCACAACCACGGCGACATCGGCATCACGCGCTGCCTGCACCGCTGCGGCGAAACCGGAGCGGTCATCGCCCAGGACCTCACAAGCCCTTTGCATACTGTATCTCTACATCTTGCCCCAGTGCCGCATGCAAACCCGCCAGCGGGGTTACAAAAACCACCAACAAGCAAATGGTAAATATGAAATTGCTTGTGAGGCCAATTCAGAGTATATCGTTTGCTTGCTGTAACCTCGTTGCGCATCCCGTGGGCATTACTACTCCACCTGGAGCTTTCTTCTGAGCACCTTGCCTACCAGGGACTTGGGCAGTTCGTCGCGGAATTCAAGCATCTTGGGCATTTTATATGCCGCAAGCCGCTGCTTACAAAACGCGAGTATACTCTGCTTGTTTGCTTCGTCTGGCTGATAGCCGTCTTTGAGGACGATGAAGGCGGCGACTGTCTCTCCCCGGTACGCGTCGGCGATCCCTTTCACCGCTGCCTCTTCGACGGCAGGATGCTGGAAGAGTACCTCCTCGACTTCACGCGGATAGACATTGAAGCCGCTGGCGATGATCATGTCCTTCGCGCGCTCGACCACGTAGAAGTAGCCATCTTCGTCCATTCTGCCAAGGTCGCCCGTACGCATCCAACCATTGGTGAAGAGAGCCCTTGTCTCCTCTTCACGCTTCCAGTATCCACGCATGATGTTCGGCCCCTTCACCACAATCTCCCCCACTTCGCCGATAGGGAGGGGATCGCCCGTCTCGGCATTGAGGATCGCGGCCTCAACGTTCGGCAGGGGGAGGCCGATACTGCCATTGCGTGACTTCTCGGTCAGGGGATTACAGTGCGTGACCGGCGCGGCTTCGCTTAAGCCGTACCCCTCGACAAGCTTTCCCTGCGTCATGGCGTTGAAGTCGTTTTGTACCTGGGCTGGCAGCGGCGCGGCTCCACTGATGCTGTATTTGATTGACTGCATGAAGTCAAGATTTTTCTCCTTGCCCAGTTCGCGCATGATAGCAATATACATCGTCGGAATGCCGGGGAACATGCTTGGACGATAGCGGCGCAGGGCTCGCGCGACCTCTTTGGGCTGAAAGCGCGGCAGCAGAATGAGCGTCGCTCCCGCGTAGATCCCCAGGTTCATACAGACTGTCATGCCATAGGCATGGAAAAAAGGGGCCACACAGACGGCGCTTTCCTGTCCCTCTTTGCCCTTGGGGACCCATTTCGTCGTTTGTAGCGTATTGGCCAGCAGGTTGCGATGGGTCAACATCGCGCCTTTGGCGATGCCTGTGGTCCCGCCGGTATATTGCAGGACCGCCAGGTCGTCGCTCTTTACAGGCACGGGCTTGAAGGTCGCCACTTCGCTGTCCGTGGTCCGTGCCTGCATCTCCTTCATGAGGTGCAGGCACGGATCGGCCCGCAGCTCTTTGAACGTCAGTTTGGGAGAAGGCGGCTTGCTACGCAACTGGGTAAGTGGATACAGGGCACGCAGGATGGGGGAGAAGTAATCCGTGACGCTAGTAATAATGATATGCTCTACTGGTATGCGCGAGCGCGCGTTGCGGACGATGGGATAGAACATGTCCAGCATGATCAGGATGCGCGCGCCCGAGTCGCTGAGTTGATGCGCGAGTTCATGCTCGGTGTAGAGCGGGTTGGTGGGAACCGCGACCGCGCCGATTTTGAGAATGGCAAAAAACGCGATAGGGTACTGAGGAATGTTGGGCAGGGAAAGAGCAACGCGGTCTCCCGGCTGTATTCCCAGGCGCTGGAGTTGAATGGCGAAGGCATGCACCAGGGTAAAGAAGCGAGCATAGGTAATCCTGGTGTTATAGTAGATAAACGCCGTCTGGTCAGGGAAACTTTTGGCCACATCATCAAGAATCCAGGTCAATGACTCATCGGGAAGGTCGATTAAATCCGGGACGCCCTCTTCATAGTGGCGCACCCAGGGATGGCTTCGCAAATACGCTTCCCGATCACTGGCTTGCCTATTGAATAATTGTTGACGACCGGTCTGAACATCTGGAATAGAGAGTGCATCAGGCATAGATCGTGAGCCTCCTCCTTGTTGGTACTGGTCGAACGATGTATCTGGCCTTCCTCCTCAGCACCGCAGTGGCGAGAGATCATTCCCTTAAGAGCCCCTCGCTTTGTGCAGTTGTTGGTACCTGGGCCTTTTCCGCTTGAGATACTGACGAACAACGCTTATGCAGCGTCATTTTGATACCATATTGGGGGCGCAGGGTAACGGCAGGTTGAAACTTGACACGCGCCCCAGGCGCCAGGCGCGCCTCCCAGTGCTGAGACAGGGTCGCCAGGAGCAAAATGCTCTCGGTCCAGGCGAAGGCCTCGCCAATACAGAGGCGCGGTCCACCACCGAAGGGAAAATACGCGAACTTTGGGCGCGTCGCCTGGGCCTCAGGCGTCCAACGCTCGGGATCGAATTTCTCCGGCTCAGGATAGAAGCGTGGGTCATGATGCACTACGTACTGGCTCATCACCACCCTTGACCACTTAGGAAGAGAGATGCCGCGTAGCGTAGTGTCCCGAGTAACACGTCGATCAATGGCCCAGACGGGCGGGCAGAGACGCATCGACTCCATCAAGACCTGCTCGGTATAGGTCAAGCGTGGAAGGTCCTCAATGGTTGCCGTGCGGCCCGCCAGCACGGTATCGACCTCTTGCTGGACCTTCTCGCGCACCTCTGGATGTTGCGCCAGGAGATACCACGTCCAGGTCAGGGCATTCGAGGTCGTCTCATGACCCGCCAGGAACAGGGTCATCACCTCGTCGCGCAATTGCTGGTCATTCATGACGTTCCCCTCCTCGTCTCGCGCCATCAAGAGCATAGAGAGGAGGTCGCCCTGGTCGATTCCCTGTTGGCGATGTTCATCGATGATGCGATAGACCACTTTGTCGAGCCGCTCACGCGCGCGTCGCAGGCGCGCGTGAATGGGGAGAGGCAAGCGTTCGACCAGCTCCCCCACAGGCGAGAGACCCAATTTGCGAAAAGCCTCCATAGCGGTCACGAGCGCAGCCTGGACCGTGTTGGCCTCCTCCCCAACATCCGTGTTGAACAGTGTCTTCCCGACAATGACCAGCGTTAACTGCATCATCTCCTGAGACATATCCACAGTTGCGCCATCTTGCCAGGCGTGTGCTTGCTGCTGCGCTGCCTCAACCATTGCCTGGGCATAGCTGGCGATGCGCCGCCGGTGAAAGGCTGGTTGAACCAGTCGCCGCTGCTGCTTATGCGCGGCGCCATCATTGGTAATCAGGCCCTTGCCAAGCATACGCTCGAGGATCATGACCCCTTCGCCCTTGCGAAAGTTTTCGTGCTGCACCACAAGCAGCTCGCGGATATCATCGGGATGATTGAGGAAAAAGACCTTATTGCGCCCCGCCTGGAAGTAAAAGACATCCCCATATTTGCGCGCCAGGCGTAAAGGGGTGTTCAGTGGATCATGGAAGAGGAGGAATGAAAAAGCTTCACTCCTCGTCAGGCACGGAACAGCGCGGGAGGGAGTCGTTTGAACGTGTTGTGCCAAGATGTTACTCCTTGTACTCTGAGAAAGAGGCTCTCCCTGGCCCACTACCCGGTAGTGAACCGGCACGCCATCAATCATGATCGTTTGCTGGAAATCTTTAAAAGCTTTCACTATCAGGGTTCATGGGAACCTCCACGCAATAGCATAGCGAAGGCCGCGGTGGCCAGGTCGCAGAGTTCCTCCTGGTCGATACAACGCTGATTGAGCCAGGCAATACTTGTGGCCTCAACAAAGCCGATCCACCCATTGATGGCGATCCGCTGCCTCGGAGAGAGGGGGCGGCCACGCATGATGTTTTCGGAGACGCGCTGAACATAGGACTGGCGCACATTGTCCATAATAGCCGCGACCTGCGCATCCACGCCGATGCCTCCCCGGAGCAGTGCCATGTACGCAGTCGCGTGACGATCAACATAGCTAAAATAAGCCCTCAAGCTGCTCCGCAAGCGTTCCGTTGGCTCAAGACCTGGATCGGGCTCCGTCTCCCGGAGGAGTTGCTCCGCGGCATGCTGAATGACCGCCGCGTAAAAGTCGTGCTTGGTGGGAAAGTAGTAATAGAGGAGCCCCTTCGAGATATCCGCCGCAGCCGCGATATCATCAATGGAGATCTCTTCATACGACCGGTTCCCGAATAAGTCCATGCCAATCTCAATTAAGCGTTGACGCCGTGGAACTCGCTTGTGCACTATGCTGGTTTCCTTCATTTTTTTATTTCCCAAGCCCATACGCTCAAGCATTCCCCAAGCCAGGGCATTCTGGTAACGTTGCCTGCGCTCTCATCTGGAGCATAACATAAATTTGAACTAAATTCAATTCTGATTTTTATTCAAATTGTCTTCGCGCCTGCGGCACTCAAAGAGAAAGGGGTGGTGGGGTGGTTGTTGAGAAAATACACTCAACAACCACCCCACCACCCCTTTCTCCGGAAAGTAACCTTGTGAGCTGACAGGTGCGAGAAGTACATCGCGATCCTACGGGATAATGTACTTTATGTCCCTGGTGTGCTATTCTAAAAAAAACTTTGCAAAAGAATTTTTTACTCAACCAGGGGTAACAATACGTATGCATCAAAACGCGAAGCATCCTAAAGTCGACCGCCGCGCCGAACTGCTCAAGGTCTCACGAGAGATCATGGCCGAGAAAGGGTATGAAGCCACCACCGTTTCTGAAATTGTCGCCAAAGCGGGGGTCGCGCAGGGAACATTTTACTGGTATTTCCCTTCCAAAGCCTCCATTGTCAAAACCCTCACGATAGAGATGCAAAATGAGGTCCAGGCGGCGCTTATGCACGTGTTTACGGAGCCTCGTCCTATTGAGCAGAAGATCGAGAGGAGCATCAAAGAAATATTTGGCATTTTGAGTACGTATCGTGATGTACTTGCCCTGACCCATCTCGTCGAATCGGCTTCAGAGAATGAACTCGTCTTCGAGCCGTATCACCGCTTGATCTCCGAACTGCTTCGCTATGAGCAGACGCAAGGGACAATCAATAGTTCAATCGATCCCGCTATCTCCGCGACACTCATTGTAGGGACGGTCTACTATGCCACACTTCAGTGCTATCTCTACAATTCACCGTTATCGATTGAACACTTTATCGAAGAAACCGCGCGATTTGTCTGCCGGGCGCTTGGAATAGATTGAGGCGTCGCATATAGGCGCGATCCCGGCAGAGTTGAAAGCCGCGCCAATGCGCGCCTCACCCTTAGTAGTCATAACCTTGACCCCTTCCCATTTTTGCTATTTTTTCCCATGTGCTTGACAAATGCAGTGCTATCTTTTATTTTTGTATATAAGACCATTGATTGATAGTCAGTCAGTTTTTTTTCCTCAATGTAGAGAACAGGAGGCACTCGCGATGGCCAATCAAGACGACCCAACCATCGCTGTGGTTCAGGCTAAGGACACCAATGCCGGGGGAGAAACGTCCGGCACAAAGCTCGCCACAGAACCCAAACACTGGTCTTGGAAACGCCCGTCAGCAGCACAACTGCGATCGGCCTTCCCCTTACGTCTTCCGTCACTTTCGCGCCCGGGGAAGAAGAAGACGAAGCAGAAGGACAACTGGCGAGAATGGTCACGTTTCAAATTGTGGCGCAGAACACGTCCATTCTCGGGATCAATCCTCATCATACTCGCGGGGCTCCTGGTCCTCTGGGGTCCGATTGAACTGCTTCCATTCGCGCTCTTACCGGGTAGTAATATTTGGGCTGGGTTGCTGGTGGGTGGCCTGCTCTTAGTCATGGGATTCATCCAGTTACTGGTCCCTTCCAACGCACTTGTTACCGGAGCAAGCGCCGTCGTACTTTCTCTCGTCTCTCTCCCTGTCGCCGCTGGCGGCCTGGGCTTAGGCATGTTACTGGGTATCATAGGTGGCGCTATGGGTGTTGCCTGGCAGCCTGTTTCCCGGTCCCGGAACCGTTCGTCTCAAAGCGTCACGAATTATAAACTCCCACGCAAGCTCCCAGGATGGATGAAGAAACCTTTTCCTCACTCACACTAACCATATTGATCACGAAACTCAGCTTGTAGAATGTTCGTTGTAGTGCTGCAAGCCAGTTCAAGAAGGCATGGATGCCTTCTTCTGGCCAAGTTATCTGTGAACCAGACAAAAAAGCCAGTTTAAAGACATGGATGCCTTTCCCTGGCCGAATTGCCTGGTTCACAGTCAAAACAAGACGACCGTTTGCTATTTTGTTGAAAGCGGGTGTGCAACCTTATGGAACAGGAACCTTTCGCCGACGAAACCCCGATCAATCCGGATCTTCACGATGAAGAGCAGGAGCGACCTGAGCAGGAGCCAGCCATTGGCAGGGTCAACCGTACAGCATTTTGGGTTGTAATGCTGGTCGCATTGACCTTCCTTAGCGGTATGACTTTTCTTATCTCCAAGGGCGCAGTCGCCATGGCGGCGGCGGTGCCGATCCCTGTGACGGTCAAGGCCTCAAGCATCAAGACCACGAGATTCCGCCTCTACCCGGGGATTTCCCAGGCCGATGGGAAAACTGCTGTTGCAGTCAACCAGCTCGATGGGACGCTCTCGGACCTGGTAATCACCAAGACGGTTTCCTTGCCGGTTGTCGGCAATATGACGATTACCTTGAAGGCGGGTCAGAATAATACGCCGGTCAGCACGACTGGCCTGACGACCGACCTGGCGGGTCTCCACTCTGAGTCGGCGACGTTCAACGGCCAGGCGGTAAGCAGCAATGCCAATGGCAACGCCTTCGAAATCGATGCCCAAAGCGTTACATTGAACAATATCGACATTAGCGCGCCATACATGATCGCCAATAGCATGACCCTGCCGGGGTTGACGCTCACGGTGAATTAAAGCGGCTGCCAGCGTGATGCCTGTATGTGGCGTATTCGTGTGTGTGCTGATAACCCGACCCTTTATCACACATGGGGACACCCGTACTCCACCAGGGGGCCGTACAGGCTCCCTGGGCCCCTTATTTACAATCCATCAAATACTACTTTTTACTTATTTGCTATATTTTTTCAGCGGTGCTGTTTCCACTTTGCGGAGGAGCAACACTGCTCCCACCATAAAGGAGAGTGGACGACGTGTACTCTTCGCGACGTAAGGTCATAAGGTTATGTATTCCCATTCTCTCTCTCGGTCTGATCGTGGGAACCATGCTCCTACTTATGCATCCTGTTGAGGCCTATGCGCATCCTTCGCAATCGCAAGACGCCCTGAGTGCCTTCTCGTCATCTGGTACCAAAGTAAATTATTCTTCAAATGGGCCATTCGCGGCTTCGGGCGACTATACCTTAGAGGCGACCGAAATCATTGGCATGAACGCGCACATGAATTCATTGCCTGACCCACTTCACCCCACGCTCACCTTTAGCTCGTCTACAATGACCGGGTTTAGCTTGAGCCATCCATTTTATGGTGTGAACCTGGTGCTCTCGTCGAATGGATCGGTATCGGCGACTGGCGTGGCGATTAAAACCGGCCTTTTCCAGGATGTCAATACCGGGCTCAAAAGTTTCGCGAATAAAGCCGATTTGCTGATCCTGGCGGCTGGCGGTACCGTCCCAAGATTGGTGATGAAGAATGTGACATTAAAGGTGGATACCTCTATTTATGCGAATACCTTTACCGTCACCAGTTTCCAAATGGCAGTATCCGAGACAGCTCCCGCGCCGCTAAAGGCGTCGCCACCTACGGATACACCCTCACCTACGACAACACCACCAGCTAATGGAACGCCAATACCTACGGGGACGCCATCGCTGCCTCTGCCGACGCTGACGCCTCCATCTGGACCGACGCCTACACCCACGCCTAAAAAATGTCCGTGTTTGCTTCTTTGCTTGATATGTTGAGCCAACCTGAACACGCCTCTTGATTTTGCATTCGGGGAAGGGAGTGTGTGGGAATGCCTGAGGCATTCCCACACACTCCCTTCCCCGAAGCGTCGAAGGCGCCAAGAGTGAACCTGAAGAGTCAGGAGGTACACCAGGGCAATAAATGGGAGGGAAGCCATAAATATGGAACAGAAACCTTTCGCTGACGAAAGCCTGAATAGTGAAGAGCAGGAGCAGCCTGAGCAGGAGGCAGTCATTGGCACGGTCAAGCCACCCATATTCTGGACTGTAATGCTTGTAGCATTGGCCCTCCTTGGAGGTATGATCGTTCTTATCTCCAGGGGCACGCTTGCTATGACAGTGGCAGTGCCCATCCCTGTGACGCTCAAGGCGGCAAGCATCAAGACCACGAGCTTGCGCCTCTATCCGGGAATTACCCCAGTCGATACTAGTTCCCCCGCGGTCAACCAGCTCGATGGGACGCTTTCGGATTTGGTAATCTCCAAGGCGATTGTCTTGCCGGTTATTGGCAATGTCATGGTGACCTTGAAAGCGGGTCAGAATACGCCAGTCACCACGACTGGTCTGACGACCGACCTGTCAGTTCTCTCCTCTGACCTGGCGACGTTCGAGGGCCAGGCAATATTCAATAATGCCAACGACAATGCCTTCGGGTCCGATGTCCAAACCGTTACGTTGAACAATGTCACTATCAGCGCGCCATATGTGATTGCCAATAGTATGACTCTGCCCGGGCTGACACTCTCTATTACACATTAATACCGTACAGCGTATGCCAGTAGGTATCCAGAGGCAAGACGACCGCTGTAAAAGAACAGGTGTAACCCGACACTGTTAGTAACCGCTCTCCCTGATTGCGTACTTTTATATGTTGACCACCATATAAAAGTACGCAATCATCAACATGTCAAGAGGGGGCAGTGAAACGAAGTTGGCGAGCGCGCGATGCTACTCGTTCTCCGAAGATGTTTTTGAGAACGTTTGAATCAAAAAATCTCGATTGGCACGCAGGATGCGTTCGCTCAGCGTTGGGTCATTCACTGTGCGCGCCAGTAGCAATGTCCCAACCATCCCAGAGAATAGGGCTATGGCAGCATCGTAACGGTTCTCGTCGGAATCTTCCGGCAAGACGGAAGCAACAAGCTGAAGAAGTTCTTCGTATCCTTCCGTAAATGCTGTGCGTACCTCTTCTGGACGACGAGCAAGATCTGCTGCCAGAGACGGCATCACACAACCGTGAGATGGATCATCGCGGTGAGAGATACTCAGGTACCTATGCACGAGAGCAGAGAGCTTTGCCCCTGCTGGCGCATGATCAACTGCCTGAGAGAGTCTCTCTACAGTCTCAGCTATTCCTGCTTGGCAAATTTCCGCGAGCAGAGCGTCTTTGTTGCGGAAGTGGGCATAAAATCCTCCATGCGTTAAGCCAGCTTGCCCCATCAGATCCGCAATGCCGACGCCATTGACGCCTTCCACACGGATCTGCTGCGCTGCGTTCTGAACGATCCGTTGATGCGTTAGCTGTTTCTCTTGCCGAGAACGCTTCATCTCTATGCCTCTCTCGTTTCTTTCCAATGCGCTTGTTTCTTCAGCACATTCCGATGTGCCTTCAGTCTTCACAGAAGAAATTTCCCAACTTTTCTTTAACTATACATGATAGCCATCATACGAATGGCGCACAGGAATGTCAAGAGAGCGCTTTGCAACAGTCTCGTCCAGCTGATGGATGACGGCCAAGATACTATGAGCCAGAACGACGATGGTTTTCTTGTATCCCAGCTTGCGAAATTGTGCAAAACCGCAACCCTACCAATATTTTTAGCGGCACGTTCGCTTGCTCGCTTACTTACACCTCAGACAACAAAACAAACAAAAGCTTGACTGCTTCATCATAAGATCTTCATAATAATCCTGCTAAAATTGAACGTATCGAGAAGGGAAACTCTGACAGAGGTTGCTAACACAAAGCAGCAACTGAGATCAAGCAAAATTATCACAGGTTCTTGATCGTTTCCTTGTCACGTATGTTTCCTCATTTATATACATAAAAGGAAGTAAAGAAAATGTCGATACGAACGTCACTGTCACTAAAAATAAAAACATTCATAAGTGTTACTTTTCTCTTACTTGCAGCAACCATAATCCTGGCGGCCTGTGGTAGTAGCAGCAGTGGAACTGCAACCGCTTCCTCCTCGGCAACAGCAGGGCACCCCGGCAGCGGCTTCGCTGGCGGTCATGGATCCGGCGGGGGATCCAACGCTCGGTCTGGACCGGCCTCTGGGGGATCATCTGGCACGGTCAGCAACGTGTCCACGTCGAGCTTCACAATATCAACATCAGCGGGTCAGAAGGTGACCGTCAACGAGGCGTCCTCTACGACATACCAGAAGGGGACGAGCTCGACCTCGGCGAGTGCCATTACAACAGGCGAAAGTGTCCTCGTACTTGGGATGACCAACGGAACGACCATCACGGCCACGCAGGTCATCGTGCAACCGACTGGCAGCGGATCTGCGACGTCCTCGACGGCAGGGGTGATCCCCTTCCAGCGCGGTGCACCGACCACGTCAAAGCAGGTCGGTCAGATTCCGGCGAACTACACTGAGGGGTCGGGGACGATCGTCAGCGGAACGACAGCGAATAAGGCGACGGAAGCTGCGCTGGCCGCCTACCCGGGGGGCGTCGTCGACCGTGTTGTGCAGCTGAGCAACGGCGAGTACGAGGCCCACAACATCGGCATCAACTGGCCGCACCACGTCTTCGTCAGCCAGGACTTCAAGGTCATCGGCGCCAACTAGCCGCCACAGTAGAGCATACATCAGCTCGGACGGCTCTCAGACCGGCAGGGGCACTCACCACGCGCGCTGACCCGCCGTGGTGAGTGCCCCTGCCGGATGCCGGGAGTTAAAGAGTTCCTACGCCTGTTCGCGCCAGGAGTATTTGGGAGCGTAGCCCAGCAGTCTGCGAGCTTTGTCGATCGAGAGCAGTGTCTCATGCTCGCCGACCCCCTCACGTAATGGCACGCCGGGATAGACTTCGGCCATTAACTCGCTGTTGGTCTGGTTCTGTGTAGTATCCGTAGCGGCGATAATAAAGGTTTCAGCTCCAGTGATATCGGCTTCGAGACCCAGGCGGCAACTCTGTGCGACATCACGGGCGTCGACGTATCCCCACAAATTCCATTTGCGCGTCAGTACGTCCTCTGAAAACGATGGGAAGCGAGCGTAGTCGTGCGGCTCCATGATATTAGAGAAGCGCAAGCCTACAAAAGGTATGCCGCTCCAGCGGTTGAATTGCCGTGCCATCTCTTCACTGATGACTTTGGAGAGCGCATAGCTGGACTCTGGATAGAGAGGATGCTGCTCATCGATAGGAGCGTAACTGGGTTTCTCACGGTCGAAAGGCAGGCCCAGTGTGGTCTCACTTGATGCCCACACAACGCGCTTCAGACCTGATGAAACAGCTGCACTAAAAATATTATATGTACTAAGCGTATTATTGCTAAAAGTTGTGCCCTCGGTCTGCCTGCCAGGTGCCGGGATTGCGCCGAGATGCACGACGCCATAGGCTCCTTGAAGCGTCTCGATGGTCTGCCCCAAATCTGTCAGGTCCACTTTAAGGAATGGTGAAATCTCTTCACGAGGTGGCACCAGATCGACGTTGAGTACTTCATAATTATGATCTATGAGCTCGCGAATGACGGCTCTCCCGGCTTTGCCACTGCCGCCGGTAACAACAATCTTTTTCATACGTTGAAGATCTTCCTGCTTGATAAAAAACTACAAAGGACAACACTGTCGATGATGTGGCTATGAAATAACTATATGGTTTCATCGGCCAGTTCATCATATGCGTTGAGGCTACTTATAGAATAACACAAGAATGCTACAGGAAAGAGTATAAAGCGTAACTATTCAGATGGGTCACGTAGAATGGTAGTAAGAAAGACAAAGATGCCATGAGAGCTGGTCCTGAGTTCTGGTGTCTTTCTCTGATCCGCCCGAGCGGCGCGTTCCTGGAGCAGGACATCATAACCTCGTAGCAGATAAGGGTAGGTTCTATGGACCTGAATACCATTAAGGAAGTGAAACACCCTGCATTAGCCGATGCAGTCATCTGGCGCGATGGGTATGCGTGGCTGGCTGGTGGCACCTGGTTGTTCTCAGAGCCGCAACTGGCCGTCGATACGCTGATCGACCTTGAAACATTCCACTGGCCTGCGCTGCACGCATCGGAGGATGGGCTTGACATTGCCGCTACCTGCCGGATCGTCGAGTTGGACCAATTCGCGGCGCCACCGCAGTGGACGGCAGCACCTCTCCTGCGTGAGTGCTGCTGTTCGCTACTGGCCTCGTTCAAGATTTGGAATGCGGCGACAGTCGGCGGGAACATCTGCATGTCATTACCAGCGGGCGCGATGATTTCCCTAGCCGTCGCGCTTGAAGGAGTGTATACATTGTGGCCGCGCGAAGCTGAGCCACGGCAAGTTCTGGCCACTGATTTCGTTACCGGAAACCATGCGAATATATTACAGCCCGGAGAGCTGCTGCGCAACATCCATATCCCCACTGCTGCGCTCACCAGGCGGTTCGCATTCCGCCGTTCCTCGCTGACACATCTCGGACGCTCGACGGTGCTCGTCATCGGGACCCAGAACATGCGTGATAGTGATCTGCAGCTCACTATCACTGCGGCGACGGCCCGACCAGTACAGTTACGCTTTGATCGGGTGCCAACCGCCAACGAACTGCGTCACCGGATTGAGACGATGATTCCCGACAGACTCTATTTCGACGATGTCCATGGGACGCCGGACTATCGGCGCCATCTTACCTACTACTACGCCGAGCAAATCCGCGCCGAGCTGGCGGAGAAGGGAGCCGGGATGTGAACTACACGATCAATAACAAGAGGTTTTCAGCCGAGCCGCGGCCCGGCCAATGCCTGAGAACATTCTTGCGCGAACGTGGCTTCTTCGGCGTCAAGAAAGGGTGTGATGCTGGCGACTGCGGCGCGTGCACTGTCTGGCTCGATGGTGTACCCGTACATAGTTGTCTGATTCCCGCCTTTCGCGCCGCCAATCGCCAGGTCACGACGATTGAGGGGTTGCAGCAAGATGGCAAGCTGCACCCTATGCAGCAAGCATTCCTCGATGCACAGGCATTTCAATGTGGCTTCTGCACGGCGGGCATGATTATGACAGCGGCGGCGCTCGAGGGCGATGCGCAAGCTGATCTGCCCCAAGTTCTCAAGGGCAATTTGTGTCGATGTACCGGCTACCATAGCATCTACAACGCCTTTCACGGCATCGTTTCCTCCGATGAAGATATCGCCGGCAAGGCCTGTGGAAGGAGTTTGAAGAACCCGTTCGGGGAAGCGATCGTCACTGGATGCGCCCGTTACACGCTCGACATCACGATGGACTCAATGCTCCACCTGAAAGTCTTGCGCTCGCCGCACCCGCACGCGCGCATCCGTGCCATTGACCGCAGCAAGGCCATGTCTGTTCCCGGTGTCGTTGACATTTTTACCTGGGAGGATGTCCCCCGTCAGCTCTACAGCACTGCAACCCATGAAGACCACCTCGTCGATCCCGACGATACCTACGTCCTCGACAATGTCGTCCGCTTCGCCGGGCAAAGGATCGCCGCCGTTGTCGCCGAGACCGTTGGTGCTGCCGAAGCGGCGTGCCGGCTGCTCGACGTGGAGTATGAGATCCTTCCCGCCGTCTTCGATCCCCAAGAGGCGATGAAACCGGGGGCGCCCCTCCTTCACGATAAAGGCGGCGAGTCGGATCGGAACATCTTCGTCGACATTCACGGCGAGATAGGCAGCGTCGAAGCAGGGTTCAAAGAAGCCGACGCCGTCCACGAGATGACGTATTCAACTTCCCGGGTGCAGCATGCCCATCTCGAAACGCACGGCTGCATTGCGTGGAAAGGCGATGACGAACGCCTTCACGTGCGCACCAGCTCGCAGGCACCATTCATCACCAAGGGCAAGCTCTGTCACATCTTCGGGCTATTGCCGCGCAATTTCCATGTCTTCACCGAGCGCGTCGGCGGCGGGTTCGGCGGGAAACAGGAGATGCTCACCGAGGATTTGTGTGTCCTGGCCGTGCTGAAAACCGGGCGACCCGTAATGTGGGAGTTCACCCGCGAGGAGCAGTTTATTGGTGCGACCACGCGTCATCCAATGACCACCCGCGTCAAGCTCGGGGCCAAGAACGACGGGACGCTTACCGCGATAGAACTGCACGTTGTTTCCAATACTGGCGCCTATGGCGGCCATGCCAGTGAGACGCTCGCGGCCGCACTCGGCAACCCACTCACCGTCTATCGATGCGCCAACAAGAAGGCCGACGGATACGCGGTCTATACCAACATGGTTCCGGCTGGAGGCTTCCGTGGATACGGTTCCTCGCAAACGACCTTCGCTATCGAATGTGCCATCGACGATCTGGCGCAGTTGCTTGGCATCAGTGCGTTCGAGATCCGTCGCAAGAACATGATTCGGCCATGCGACTGGATAGAATCGATCTGGAAGGATCCCCAGGACGTTACTTTCGGCAGTTATGGCCTCGACCAGTGCCTCGACCGTGTTGAAGCTGTATTGGCGAGTGGGCACGGCTCTCCCAAGCCCGAGGGGGAGGATTGGGTCGAGGGGATGGGGATCGCGTTGGCAATGTTGGAAAGTGGACCACCCACTGAACACCGGTCAGGTGCGGAGATGAAGCTCCTCCTTGATGGCTGCTATCATCTCGCGGTCGGCTCGACGGAGATGGGGAACGGGTCGGTTACTTCGCACCGCCAGATTGCCGCTTCGGTTCTCGGCTCGCGAGCGGAGAGTATTGCCATCATCAATGCCGATACCGATCAGACCCCTTACGATACCGGCACATTCGCCAGTACAGGAACGGTCGTTGCTGGTCGGGCGGTGGCTCTGGCAGCAACGGCATTGCGCGACAACATCATTGAGTTTGCCGCTCGCCTTACGAAGGCGGCACCCTCCACTTGCCGTTTGGAGGACGATTGCGTCCTCTGCGGGGAGCGACGGATCCCGCTAGTAGAGCTGTATGCCCTCGGTACCGGGGAGGGCCATCGCTTCGAGGCCAGGCGCAAGGGTTATTTGTCGCCGCGCTCGGTTGCCTTCAATGTTCACGGGGTCCGTGTCGCCGTTCACCGTGTCACTGGCGAGATCGAAATCTTGCAAAGCGTGCAGGCGGCGGATATCGGCAGGCCGATCAACCCGATGCAGTGCCGAGGCCAAATTGAGGGTGCAATTGCAATGGGTTTCGGCTGGGCACTCTATGAAAAGATGGTGTACGACGGCAATGGCGCTATGGTGAATCCTGCGTTGCGCAACTACCGGATTCCGGCCTTTGCCGACGTTCCCCGCAGCGAAGTGTACTTCGCCGACACCTTCGATACAGTTGGCCCTCTCGGAGCCAAGTCGCAAGGCGAGTGCGCGATCAATCCAGTCGCTCCCGCGATTGCGAACGCCGTCGCCGATGCGACCGGCATCCGCTTCCCTGACTTACCGCTGACGCCAGATCGCATCTTCGAAAGGCTCAGCTTCCAACCCTGAGCCTTCATCGCTACCATGCAGGCGATAACGTGAAAGCAGCGAGGTTGACTTGGCATGAAGGAGCGAACGGCTTTCAATGAGCCTGCTCTAGAGCAGCTTCTAGCATGAAAAAGGAGTGACAGATGACAACACTGCTCGCAAAGAATGCTATGGTTGTAGTCACAATGGATGACGAGCGCAGGGAGTTACGGGAAGCCGGGTTATTCGCTCGGGATGGCTTCATCGTGCAGGTGGCACCCACGAATGAGTTGCCCACTTCGGCTGACACAGTACTCGACCTGCGTGGACAGATCATGCTGCCCGGCTTTGTAAACTGTCATCACCACCTGGACCAGGTCCTGGCCAGAAACCTGCCCGCGGCCCAGAACACCAATCTCTTCCGCTGGCTTAGCGCACTCTATCCCATCTGGAGCCGTCGTACGCCAGAGGCATCTCGTACAACGACGATTATCGGCCTCGCCGAGCTCGCGCTCTCCGGTTGTACCACTGTCTTCGACCATACGTACGTCTTCCAGAACGGTTGTAAGCTCGACGACCAGATCCATGCCGCCCGGGAACTGGGGATGCGTTTTATTGCCGCGCGCGGAAGTATGTCGCTCGGTGAGTCAAAGGGAGGTCTCCCCCCGGATAATTGCGTCGAAAAGGAGGAGGCAATTCTTGCAGATTCCCTCCGACTCATTCAGCAATACCATGATCCCAACCCCGGATCGATGTTGCAGGTTGTCCTGGCACCTTGCTCTCCATTTAGTGTCACCACGGACCTGATGCGCGAATCCGCACACCTGGCGCGAGAGCGTGGGGTTCGGTTGCATACGCATCTCTGCGAGACGTTAGATGAAGAGCGCTATACGCTCGAGCATTTTCAAATGCGACCCGTCGCCTATCTGGAGACACTGGGCTGGATCGCAGACGACGTATGGTACGCCCATGCCGTACATGTCAACGACGACGAAATCCGCCTCTTCGCCAAGAGGGGCACGGGAGTGTGCCACTGTCCATCATCGAACATGCGACTCGCCTCGGGCATCGCTCCCATCAAGAAGTGCCTGGACCACAGCGTGAAGGTAGGCATTGGAGTCGATGGCTCGTCGAGTAATGACGCCTCCAATATGCTCATCGAAATACGAGAGGCTATGCTGCTTGCCAGACTGAAGATGGGACTGTGGCCCCCCGAGGGGCCGATGACGTTGCTCTCCACCTCCGATCCCTTGAGAGAGAAGGAATGGATGACGGCGCGTGAAGTATTGGAGATCGCAACCCGCGGGGGAGCGCAGGTGCTTGGGCGATCCGACATTGGATCATTGGAGCCAGGCAAGTGCGCGGACTTCTTCACCCTTGATCTGAACACTGTTGGCTACGCGGGCGCGCTTAGCGACCCCGTTGCCGCCGTGGTATTCTGTGCGCCACAACGTGCTCACTATACCGTCGTGGGTGGACGTCTGATTGTCGACAAAGGGGAGATCGCGACGCTCGATATCGCACCCGTGATTGAGGAGCATAACCGCCATGCCGCAAACCTTGTCGGACAACGGGTAAGTGATGTAGTCGTCACGGCAAGCGCGAGAACACGAGCAGGAACGCCACATAAAGCAACAGGACAAGCGCGGTCCCGGCCCAGGTGATCCGGTGTCGGGACACCTGGGAAGCTGCACGATCCGAAGGTTGCAGCCACCAGCCAAGCAGCTTGCTAAGCCATGGTACTAAGACCCAACCAAGAAGCACAGTGCTGAAGGCGTTGCCAAAAAACAAGGCGAGCCAGAAAGGCATTCCATTGCTCATAAGAAGCGGCGTCTGCACGAAGATCGAGAACAGGAAGACAGTAGGATACAGTGCTAACAGCACGAGCATATTCACCTTCCATCCAGGAGGAGTGCTCTGCTGCTCGCAGCCCGTGAATCTGAGCCACGCGTCGAACCCTACGCGCGCCTTCCGCATGCGGGTATCAAGGCTAAATGCGTCCGCCTCCTGGAGTACTTGTTTACGCTGCTCAGAGTTAAGCCAGGCTTCGAGATTGGCATCGGAATCAAAACGTAGGATCGTCACCCAGTCGTCTTGAACACCTGGGATCGGCGGTTCAAGCTTGTAGCCTTGAAAACCCTCGAACTGCGCCTGAGCTGCGGAGATCCGCTGGTACCAGCGCAGAAAGGCATTTTGCTGGCCCGGCTTGACCCGTGTAGAGATGATCGCGGACACAGAGGCGGGGGAGTAGCGAGACACGTCCTGCGTGAAAAGATGGATGTCGTCCTGTCCAACCAGGAGCGGCTGAAGTGCGTCGAGCAGGTGTTGCCTTTGTTCTGATTGGAGCCATGCTCGCGCCGCTTCGACGCTCTGGAAACGTTGGACGATTACCCAATCGGTTTGCACAGGAGGAGCTGGTGGAACAACCGTGTGGTCAAGATAACCGGGAAACCTGGCGACGGCATCGCTCACCTTCTGCTGCTGCTGTACGAAATCATCAGTACGACCTGGCATAACGCAGGTGTGGGTAACGAGCGTGACAGCGGATGTACTCATCTTCGAGAAATGCACCTCTGAACTTCATCTATTATATGATTCCGTTTATTGCTATGACTCTTGATTTATTATAGTATGCACAACACAAATCAAGTTAGAATTGGTAGAACCGCCTGTGCTTGTGCCCCGTGAATCCAGTTAAAAGCTTTTCAGGACCCCTCAGTTTTGACAGCAAATTGACGGCTAAGCCGCTGGACGCCAACGAATTACGATGCGCCTCGATGAACTATAGTTTCTCTCACGCCGCACAGGGAGCGCCCTGGCGGACAGCTGCAAAAAGGGGCGGGGAGGCGCCCACGAATCTCTCCACCAGCACCTCTTTTATGATGATGATGGTCTCAGGTCGCTTCTAGACGTTCATGAGAGCGTTTTCCCAAAAAGGAAAACGCATCGTTGACTGCAAAGCTGACAGAAAAACGCAGAGGTGTCGATTCGTTCTTGTGCTAGCGCAACGCGCCGTGAAAAGCCGTGAGAATGAGATCAGTGCCGCAGTTGCCCTGCTGCATCCGGCCCTGATCACAAACCGCATTCTCAGTGCTGATGCGATGCACACCAAAAAAGAACAGGTGTACACGCTGAAGATTCTCCAAATATTGTCGCGTGTGATATTCTCACATTGACACACAGTTGGCATTGATCCGGTGCAGAACAGCGAAAAAAGAAAAAATCAGAGGAGAAGATCATTGCTATGACCACCCTTCCCAATGGTAAGCCTATCGATATGGAGATGCTTGAGGTCGCGATGGAAGACTCCAACCTGGGCAACACGTATTACCTCAATACTCAAACAGGAGAAGTACTCTTCTTATCGGAATATTATGATATGGACGAGCAAGAACGACTGGCAGAAGAAATCGATGGGAGCAACGACTATGTACGCATTGAGCGTATCCCATCCTCTGAAGCGTATCAATGGATGAGCGATTTTGTGGAGGAAGTAGTTGCTCCCAAAGATCAACGCGCCGCCCAGAAATTATCCACTGCCTTACATGGGAAAGGCGCATTTAGACGCTTTAAAGATACGTTATACACAACAGGAGAGCAGTGGACGCAGACCTGGTATGACTGGCGAGACCAGCGACTCAAAGAAGCAATGGAGGCATGGTTACGGGAGGTGCTCTAGCCTATGGAGACGTTTGAGACCTATGACCTGCGCCAACTTGATCCCAATAGAGGCGTCCTGGCCACGATCACACATTGGCGGCCGCGCGTGAAAGATCCTGACCCCGACCATCCTGGAGAGAAAGCCACCGCCTCAGTTATCTACCGACGAAGGCCGAGGCAAGTTGCCCTTGCGGAAGTGGTCGTGCGTTTGCTGACTGTTGTCAACCCCTGCCCTACTGGCGCCCCGTCTGTCCCAATCCCGATATGCAAGGATATAGTCTGCTGCACCCACAGAGTGCTCGTTTTACCCCTGTTGATACGCAGACGGTGCATGCCTTTTTGCAAGCCGATGAGCGGCTCTATTGTATAGAGAAGACACCCCAACGAACCTTCTGGGTCTATTGGGGAGACCCGGCCTATGATGCGCCCCCATTAGGCACTATCTGTTTTGGCGATCTCGAACTGCAGGAGCCCAACACACTGCTGGTCAGTACGCTGAGCGATACGAGGATGCAGGTCTTGCTGGACCTGTTGCGCCCACTTCAGTTGAGCGCTCCACAGATGCAGTTTGACACGCCTCCTACCCCACCCAAAGAACTACGGAGAAGGCCGTGAAAAAGCTATCGCCGCGCCTGAATATTGCACCTGCGCTCACAGAAAACGACAGCAGGTTAGCCAGCATACGCGTACATACCAACGCGAGGCGAGTTCACCACTAGCAAGAGCATATCTTCGCCACACTCGTGGCTCCCTGCATGTTCCTCGCAGAGCCAGCCCTTGTTCTCAAAGATACATTGAGAACAGACGTCGCTGGCTGGCTGACCACAAACATCGCACACCCGTAGCGGCGGAGTATCCTGGCCAGAATGCGGATGGCCTGCCCCTTCGTTTCCGTGTCCCGTGCACCAATCACCTTCAACCTGAGTTCTGTGGTTGTGCCGTAATCGTACTCATATGTACAGCTTTGGCCCGGATACAGCACACTCTCAATGCAAAAGCGATTCGCGTCAAATGTGGCAGGATTTGTCCGCATCCTGGCTTGATCCCCCCTGGCAGGCGACAGAAACCTGAGGCATACTAGAGCCATGAACAAACTGTCAGAAGAAGCAACGCCGAGCAAACCACGCTCAGTGGTCTTTCTGGTGTTAAAATCTTTCCTAAGAAATAGTGCCATAGATTGTCAAATATTGACATATACTGGCATTTATAGCACAATACAGGGGAAATAAAAGGAAAAGAGGTGCTGTAGGATGCAACTCGTTGAGCGGCATGTCATCTGCAAAGGTGATTCTCGGTATACTGCCATCGATGCAGCCTCCTTCGCCTCCAAAAACCTCTATAATCTCGCGAACTACCGCATGCGCCAATCCTTCATCCATACGGGTACGTACCTCAGTATAGCTGAGGTCTATCATCTGGTGAAGGACACCGAAGCCTACCAAGCCTTGCCGCGTAAAGTGAGCAATGATGTCCTTCGGCTTCTTGAGAAGAACTGGAAGTCGTTTCGTAAAGGGCTTGCAGCGTGGTTTGAAGATCCATCGAAGTTTCAAGGTCGTCCTAAGCTGCCTCGCGTACAAAGACAAACAAAAGGGGCGCAATATCCTCATTTACGATAGACAAGCTCTCTCGAAGAAAGCCCTCAAGAAGCGAGGAATGATTGCTCCATCACAACTGGGAATCGAGATTCCTACCAAACAGAACAACGTCAAACAAGCTCGTATCATTCCTCGTAGTGGGTTCTATATTATAGAAGTGGTCTACGAACAAGAACCCAAACACGCAGGAGTTGATCCTTTGCTCGTCGCTGGTATCGATATTGGATTGAATAACGTAGCAACGCTAACATCAAACAAAGCAGGCTTTACGCCTCTGCTGGTTAACGGGCGTCCGCTGAAGCACATCAACCAATGGTATAACAAAGAACGTGCAAGGTTACAGTGCCATCTCAGCAAGCACAAGCGTCATACCTCCACTCGTTTAGAACGCCTTACCCAGAAGCGCACACGCAAAATTGATCATTACTTGCACACCCAAAGCCATCGTATCATCGAGCATCTCGTTGAGGAAGGTATAGGAACAGTCGTAATCGGGAAGAACGATGGGTGGAAGCAAGAAATCAACATAGGGAAGCGCAACAATCAACAGTTTGTGCAAATCCCCTTTGCTCGCTTCATTGATATGCTCAACTAGAAAGCAGAATTGGTGGGAATACATGTGATCCTCCAAGAAGAAAGCCACACCAGTAAGTGTAGCTTTCTTGATCTTGAGCCAATTTGCCATCATGAGCACTACCTGGGCAAACGCATCAAACGTGGCTTGTTTCGTACCAGTACTGGCAGGCGTATCAATGCCGATGTGAATGGCAGCCTCAACATTATCCGAAAAGCAATCCCTGACTCCTTCGGGCAAGGGATCGTGGGCGTGGCAGTCCGTCCAGTGGGTGCTCCCACATACTGAGCAATGCCTGTCATTGTTTAGGTGAACTGTTGCCACAGGTTCAATTACTCGATCTCGCAGGTCCCGTCCAGGTGTTTGATACCGCCGCGCGTCTGTTTGGAGCACCTTATACGCTGCTCTTTTGCGCGACGTCCGAGGAAATTCGCTCAGCGCAGCACCTCTCGCTTGCTCGCCTGCAACGGCTCCCAGACATCGACGGGCGTTCGCTTGTTATCGTGCCAGGAACTGGTGCCTCACCTAGCCAGAGCCGTAATTTGCTCAATGAGGAGACCAAACCCTGGCTCCAGGAAAACTATCATGCTGGAGCACAGGTTGCTTCCATTTGCTCAGGCACGGCTGCTCTGGGCGAGGCAGAGTTGCTTCATCGGCGACGGTGTACCACTCACTGGAAATTTCTCTCAGAGCTCCAGTCCTGCTATCCAACGGCTCAGGTAGTCGATGGAGTCCTGTATGTGCATGATCATGGGATCATTACCAGTGCGGGAGTGGCCTCTGGCATCGATATGGCACTCTGGTTACTTGAGCAGGACTGCGGACCTCGGATCGCTGCTGAGGTTGCCCGCCAACTGGTCATCTATTTCCGACGCAGCGGTCTGCACCAGCAGGTGAGTGTCTATCTCCAGTATCGCTCCCATCTCGATTCTTGCATCCACCGGGTCCAGGACTGGTTAGCCGAGCATGTCAGCGAACCTGCGACGCTTGCCGATCTGGCCAGCGTTGGTCAGACGAGCGAGCGTTCTCTGGCCCGTGCGTTCAAAGCAGCGACGGGGATTACGCCACATCAGTATCACCTGCTGCTGCGCCTGGAGGTAGCGACCCAACTGGTACGCGAGACCTCCCTCTCGTTGGAAGCGATTGCCACCAAAAGCGGATTTGGAGATGCTCGGCAGTTTCGTCGGGTCTGGCACAAACACTATGGAACGCCTCCATCTGCTAGCCGGTGACAAAGAGGCAGTATCTGCTTGGACTCTCGCACCTGTCTCTCCCAAAATGCTGTTTTTCATGAACATAAGTGAAGGAAAAAGAACCTATGTCTCCGATCCCACAAAATGCGGCACTCGTTCTGATTGACGTCCAAAATGTTTGGGACCATCCCAAATGGGGCCGCCGCAACAATCCAGAGGCCGAGACCAATATTGCCCGGCTCTTGCGCGCCTGGAGAGAAAGCAGAAGACCGCTGTTTTACTTTCAGCATCTGGAACAGGGGCCGGACACGCTTTTCAGAGTGGGGACACCCGAAGCCGAGATCAGAGATATCGTGCGCCCTCTTGCAGGAGAACCCATCATTCAAAAACGGGTGCACAGCGCCTTTATGGGAACGGACTTCGAAGAGCGTCTGCACCAAGCAGGGATCACCACACTGTTCATTACCGGGTTTATGACCAATGGTTGCGTAGAAACCACGGCACGTATGGCAGGGGACCTGGACTTTCACACGTTCGTGGTCTCCGACGGCACAGCGACCTTTGACCGGGTTGGGCCTGATGGGGTTCTGCATCCAGCAGAAGAGGTCCATGCCATGAGCCTGGTCAACTTGCATCGGACGTTTGCGACGATCGTCACCACCGATGAGGTATTGCGCAACCTGGTGTGAACACTGCTGGGCATTTCCTTGCTGATCAATGATCACACCGGCTCCAGATATCTGACCATTTACGGGCAGGCTCATATTATGGAGGCCAATCCTGCAGATGTGGCTGTTCAAATTGTCAAGAAGTATTACGCTCCGGCATTGGCACCCGAGCGTACACTCACAGGCAGCGCCACTACAATCTGGTGTTCTTGCATGCCAGGCGCAAGACGTTTCCTGCCTATGCTAAGATTGTACTGGCTGCGCAGGAGATCTGGCCCTGGGGAGATGCTGCCAGCGTCGAAGAGGTCGAAAGCCGTCTCGCCGGGCGGTGGCCTGCCAACCTGGTCGAAGCAGCGATCTGGAAACTCGTGAAAAATAGCCTGCACTCCCCGCCGCTTGTAGACCAGGATGTGTTTCGGGTACAAGTCACTCTGACCATTTGTACCAACTGAAGGAAAGAATGTGACATGCGAGAAAGAGCAAGCGCCCCGTATGGAGGGTTATCGCGAGAACGCCTAAGCCATTTGACCCATGTCTTGCGTGGCTACGTCGAGCGTGACGAGATCGCAGGGATCGTCACCCTCATCCACCGACATGGTGTGCAAGCCTATGTCGAGGCCATTGGCTGGCAGGACCGAGAGGCACGGATTCCTATCCAGCGCGATACCCTCTTCCGCCTCATGTCCATGACCAAGCCGGTGACCGCGGTCGCCGCCTTAACGCTCGTCGAAGAAGGCAGGATTCGTCTTTACGATCCAGTGGACTCCTGGCTCCCAGAGCTGGCCCAGCGCATGGTCATGCGCGACCCGGATGGCTCGCCTGAGGAGGTCTATCCAGCTCCGCGCTCGATCACACTGCACGACCTGCTCACCTATCGTCTGGGCATCGGGTGGGGAACATCTTCGCTTTGGCCCGAGATTTTTGCTTTGATGCCCTATCCGCCACGACTTGAGCAGGAGGAGCGACTGGACCCTGACGCCTGGATGGCGCGTCTGGGTGCGCTCCCGTTGGTCTATGAGCCTGGAGCGCGGTGGCTCTACCAGGTGGCTTCTGACGTGCTTGGAGTGCTCATTGCCCGGATCACTGGCCAGCCGCTGGAAACGGTGTTGCGTGAGCGCATCTTCGAACCACTGGGGATGGTGGATACCAGTTTCTGGATACCACCAGAAAAACGCAGCAGGCTGGCAGTGCTCTATGCGAAAGCTGCGACCGGAGAACTCACGGTGGCCGATCATCCCCAGAGCACGGGCTGGGCTGAGCCGCCACTCTTTCCATCCGGAGGAGCTGGCCTCGTTTCCACCGCTGATGATTACCAGCGGTTTGGACGGATGCTCCTAGGCAAAGGGGAACTCGATGGGGTCCGTTTGCTCTCACGCAAGACTGTGGAGGCGATGACAACCGACTATCTCACCTCGGAGCAACATAACCATCCCTTTTTTGCCTTTGATCGCTACGATGCGGATCGATCAGGGATGTGGACCAACCGAGGGTTTGGCTATGGGGTTGCGATCAGGACCAAACAGATTGGGCTCGGACCCAGCGTTGGCTCCTTGAGTTGGCCTGGAGCGTTTGGCACGCTCTTCCTCGTCGATCCACAGGAGCATTTGATGGCAACCCTGCTGCTTCAAGCTGGGAGTGCCAACCCGTTCTACACACAGGTCGGCGAAGATTTTTTGACGCTCACGTATCAGGCGATTGCTGATTGAAGCGCGTGATGCAAGGGGGCCGCTCTGACCCTCGCTTCCCATCATGAGTGACAGGGCGAGCGGCTTCCTCTGCAGATCCGTGCAGAATATCCTCCCTCTCCGTATCTCTCCCTGAAAGCTTCGCAGTCACCGGAATCGAGCCGAGGTCATTCTTGCAAATTGCTTCTCATTCCTACCATTTCGTTATCCAGGAGATACCTCTTCATCGCTCTGCAATAATCGAAACACCCAAAGTGAGCCAGGCTCATGAATCCAAAATGTACAGTTTATCCGCTTGAGGATATTGGAATCAGGCGCAAGGAAACATCATGCGTCCTGAAACACTTTTCGGAGAACATGAGATTTTTCCGCTTCCTTCGCAAAATGATCCGGCTTCGCCGGATCATTTTGCTCACACAGTCTCGTCTTCGACACAACTCACGTCTGAGAAAGTGCATCATTCTTCCACCGAACGCACACTACCTCTCAAGAGAAAGAACCTTCTCAACCTGCTCACTCATTATCAAGGAGGCAACTGTCTAAAAAAGGCATATTGCTAGGAATAGGAACGATTGGATTGGCGGCGCTTGGAGCAGGAGGGTTCTTGGCTGCATTTTCCGCACAATCCTCCCAGAGGCCTATATCCTCTCCAACAGTTTCCCCATACTCAACGTTCTCATCACTTGCTTGACCCAACCACATCCAACTGGATCAACCATCTCGACTGGTCACCTGATGGCAGGTTGCTAGCGGTAGCGAATGGCACCAATGTTGTCAATGTGTGGGACATAAAGGAAGAGCGCATCGTACTTGCCTATCCGACGTTGAATGGCTGGGTCAGGCTCAGAGTGGTGTGGAGAGGCGGAAGTTGAGCGACTTCTGGTAAATAAGCTGAAACTGGTGGAATCTGTACAATTATCCTGGTGAGCAAGCTACCTCAAACAGTTTGCTCACCAGGATAATTGTGGTAAAAGTGACCAGTTTCATGTAGGGATTTACAGCAAAGATGGGCAGATCCGAGCTACTTTCTTAATAGAATACGCATCGGAGAGTCATAGACCTTAAAGGATTGTATTTTCTTATAAAGTCATATATTCTTTTTTAAGAACTTATCAGCAAAGAACATTTTTAGCACGCCTACTTTGAATGTTTTTGCCCATAGCGGAGAAAAAGAAATATGCACATTTCGGTAGATAATCCACTTTTAGCAGCTACGTTCGTAATCGTTGTGTTTCTCGTTTTTGTACTTGCCATTATTCATCTTAGACCGCGTCCCCGGCGTAAACGAGGACATAGCTCAGCCAGGGGTCAAGCTCCCGCACGGAAACGTACTTCGATCAACAAGAAAGACATTCCGAAGGTAAATGGGCGCATTCCATCCTGGCAAAAAGACCCTGGTGCCAGAGTTGCTAATCAGTACGACAGAGCTCGCAGTCCTGAGTGGCCCAGAGTAGCTCATGAGCATCTCAGCCACGAGCCAGCTTGTGTGGTCTGTGGTCACCGGGGAAAAGGATTACAGGTTCACCATATCAAACCTTTCCATCTCTACCCGGAACTCGAACTTGACCCGAATAACTTGATCACTCTCTGCGAAATCAGGGGCCGCACGCATCATCTGCTTATTGGCCATCTTGATGACTGGGAATCGTATAACAAACGTGTACGAGAAGACACAAAGCGTTACTCCCATCAAAGTGCTACCGCGATCAAGGCCAATCCTACCTGGCAGAAAGAGGCAGCTCAACGCCCGATGTCTTAACATTAGCGAGTTCTCCATAAACGTCGTCATTAGATCAGTGGATAACTGTAAACCCCAATATTAAGCGACTCTCCTGCACTTTGCGTGATAAACTGTGCTGGTCAGATCTTCAGCCAGCGCTGATTCGCCTACTTTGCTATAGATAGAGCGTTGTAGCTCAGCAGCGTATGCGCGGTAGATGGTTGCCAACCAGACCAAGCGTCCGGGTATTCTTGCATGGTCACAAAAGCAGTTCCTTTCTCAGGTATCACGTTCTCACTATGGTATACAGGCCAGCGTTACAAAAGAAAAACTGGGTAATAACGCCAGATGTTCCGCGTTGCTACCCAGTTTTTTGATAGAATTTATTCCCCGCGCAGCTTGCTATAAATCACCATATCGTGCCAGTCGCCATTGCGCCACTGGACCTGGCGGAGGACGCCTTCGCGTGTAAAACCGGCCTTCTCCAGCGCACGTTGTTCGGGTATATTGGCAATATCCGTTGTGGCCTCAACGCGTTTCACTGGATAGACTGCGAAGAGATATTCCGCGAGCAGGTGCTGAGCTTCGACGCCATAACCTTTGCCGCGATGTTCAGGGACCAGGGCGATGCCGATATTATAGGCAACGCTCCCTTCATTTGGACCGTAACGCTCCTGGTGATAACTCACATCGCCAGCAACCTCTCCCTCGTTCGTTGCTACCACCAGAGCGCCAAACTTCGAGCTAAGCAACCCATCTTCATGGAAGCCTTGTTCACGACGGCTACTGCCGCTTAAACCGAAAAAATTGTATTCACTCAAATATTCAATGCTATTGTTCCAGCCTTTGAATAGAGGTAAATCTTCCTGAACAAAGGGACGCAGGTAGATTTTTTCTCCGCGTAACATAGTGGCTCATTACCTTTCATAGATCAATAAATTTATATCAATGATCATAACACAACAAAGCAGTATCCACGATTTCAAAGCCCATCCACTCGTAGAGGTATCGAGCAGGATTGCTCTTACGAACGCTTAGCATCAAGGCTGGATACACCTTGCTGGCTACTTCTAAGAGGTGCTTGAGCAATTGCGTGCCTATCCCTTGCCCCAGAAAGTCTGGCAAAACGGCAATCGTGAGTTCTGGTGTGCCATCAGGAATCAAGCGAGACATTTTCTTTTCTTCGATGAGCAGGCGAATCCAGGCAGCTCCTAGCGGGTGCTGAACGTGTGGATGCAGCGCGAGGACCCCTATGTCGGTCGCGCGTCCCCATCCCTGGACATATTTTTGTAACCCAGGATTGTTCTTCGCCGCAGCAGGCCAGGTCGCGGACGTCGGCGAGCCAGCGCCATGTGCAACGCCAGCGTGACCAAGTGCTCATTTTCGTTTGGGACCATGGTCTCATTCATCGGGGGCCGATACTGCAACTGGAATGCGGTCGTTGTGTGTTGTGGACAACAGTCAGTACCCTACGGCTAAAGCCGAGGGCTTGGAGTTGTGTCTGAACTCCACCGCAATTCAGCATACCTTCTCAGGCGTGCTGCTTTGGCTTCATCGTCCGACACAGAAGGCGCGTACTGACAAGAGGCCCGTTCCTCTCCAGTCTTGCCGGATAAGAAGCGTTCGCATCGCAATGTTTCTTGCACCAACCAGATCGGCATGGAGCGTGTACTGACAATTCTGACAGAGAAAGAGCAAGCCCTTGTGAGGACAATTCTCTTTGCAGGTGTGCCCACATTTGGGGCAGGCCTGCGAGGTGTAGTTGGCATCCACCTTGATCGCCGTACTTCGATGCAAGAGCGCTTTATAAGCGATCATACTGTGCAACTCTGCAAAGGACCATTTGGAAAAGGCACGATTGGCTTTGCGCTGTTTGGCACTTTTGCCTTTCCGTCGTTTGGTCTGCTCGCGAATATCTGTCAGATGCTCCAGTCCAATCAAGCTTTGAGAATAGTGGGTAACAATCCGTTTACTCACGACATGATTGACGTTTGCTTTCAACCGTCTCTCTCGTCCACTGATGGCAACGAGCCTTCTCGTTGCAGAACGAGTGCCTTTTTTTTTGCAGACGCTTTCTCAGTCGTGCAGAGTGGTGTGATTTGGCAACCGTAGAGATGTCAGCATGGAAGGTGCAATTCCCTTGCATGGTCGCCGTGACGGCAAGGTATCGCATCCCCACATCCACGCCAACGACTTGCTTGTGTGTTTCGGGGGTAGGATCAGCCATCTCCACTTCCAGGGAGACAAGGAGGTAAAATTGCTTCTTGGCTTTGTCATACCAGAGTTTCGATGCACCGATCTCCGTACCACGCTGGATCAATGCCACATGCTTATTGTAGCCAGTATAGGGCACAACGATACGTCCATCGAGAGTGAGAATACTCACGTGCTGCTCTTTCTTGAACGTGTAGTCTTTCTTCTACTGGTAGGTCAACGTGGGAGAGAGAAACGTAGGAGCCTGATCAAGCCCTTTATACCGTTTCTTGGTGAGACCTGCCTTACGATGAGCAGCATTGTTCTTGACCTTTGTCCAGAGGGCTTTATACGAGGCACCAACTTGGCGAGGAACAGAACAGGCCATTTGCGAAGGCAGATGAAAACGGAGGCGGATCTCTTCGTAGGTGGCATCTTGCAAACGAAGAGCATTACTCAATTTGCCATGCGCAAAGGCGTACTGGCTCACATAGTTGAGTGAATCACGATACGCCAGTTGCGTTGTACGTAATGCCTTGAATTGCTCGGGCGTTGTATTCAATTTGAGTTTCGCTGTTAATGCCGTTTGCATACGCTAAATTATACCATGGTTTTCATCTGACTGTAAATAATACATGAGCAGATGAAAGCATGTCTACAGCGTATTCCACCCAAGCCACCTACAAAGGAACGCCGCATTCCTCCCATGCCTCAAAGGGCAGGGGCATCCTGCGGCATTTTCGGTGAAAAGATGGGTCGTTTCATCCTGGCGGTACATCGTTGCGGATGTAGTGAGCGCTATTGGTCTGACGTACCAGATGCTGTGGACGTCATCATGCTTCGTTGAGCATGTGCTGGGATATATTCCACAATCTTCTCGCGTTGTCCGGGTCGATTGCATAGACCGCGACACCGCGACGAATACCAGGCTGATGCGGCCCAGCTTCGTTACAGTCTTCAAAATAGCGACCGCTGACGCTCTCGACTAACGGTGAGGCGGCCAGCAAAACAGAGGTCGCAGCGCCTTGCTCGATGTTCTTCACCGAGACTCCCCTGCTTGCCAGGCCTGATTGGGCGGAATTGACCGGGGCATCTTTCATGTAGCGTCCAAGATTGGTACTGGCGATGCGCCCAGGGTTCAGCGCATTGGCAACAATGCCATCATCTGCCCAACGTCTGGCTGCTTCTACCGCAAACAGGACGTTGGCCGTCTTGGCTTGTCCATAGGAGACCCATGCGTCATAGGGGCGATAGTGAAAGTCGATGTCATCAAAATCAACCTCGCCATTGATATGACCGACCGAACTGACCGACACAATACGGGCATGGCCCGCCGCCGCCAGCGCGTCGTGCAGACCAAGCGCCAGCGCAAAGTGGCCAAGGTGGTTGGTGGCGAATTGCATTTCGTGCCCTTGTGCACTGACCTCCCGCGTTGGAATGGCCATGACACCGGCGTTGTTGACGAGGATATCAAGTGGTCCCTGCCAGCCTTGCACAAACGCACGTACCGAATTCAGGTCTGACAGGTTGACCTGCCCGACATGAATATGCTGGTTGCCTGTCGTCTGCCTGATGTCTTCGGCTGTCTGCTCACCTGCATCGATATTGCGGACAGCGAGCATCACTTCAGCACCAGCGTGCGCCAGAGCACGAGCCGTTTCTACTCCGATCCCGCCTGAACCACCTGTGATAATAGCTCGTTTCCCACGTAAATCTATCCCTTCAATGACTTCCATCGCGGTTGTTGTCGCACCAAATGGTGTTGTTAGTAATTCTGCCATGTGTTTTCTCCTTTACTGGTTATCTTAAATCCTTCACAATACGCTCGTACTCTTGAGCGATGCGCGCGGCTTCGTCCATATCACCACGGGCCCGGGCATCCCAGTAGGCGACTTTAAACGAGAGGTAGCGTTGATGTATTTGCAGCCGCGCAATCTGCTTCCCCACTTCTTCGGCATGCGCCTGAAAAAGTTCTCGCTTTTCGACTGCTGTCTCGTCACCCCGTTCGCGAAGTGTCAGATAGGTACGCATCTCTTCTATGCTCATGCCAACGGCACGCAAGTTTGCCAGTGACTCTATAATCTGCACCGTGTCAGCACTATAGCGTCGATGACCACTGCTTGTATCACGCCAGACATCAGGCACAAGCCCTATCTCTTCGTAGTATCTGAGGGTCGGAATGCTCAACCCACTTCTTTGAGCCACTTCGTGAATAGTATAGGTTTCTTGATGCTCAATAGATGATGTCTTCTTCATGTCCGTAGTATAAAAAACCTCAAGTGCTTGATGTCAAGAGCTGTCAATGTTTCTATCAGGGCTGTTGCAAAGTAGGCAGCAATGGTCAAAAAGATGGAGCTATCGATTTCTCCTAAGGCCAGCACATCGCTCGCTCAACCAGCACAAGCAACTCTTCCGGATCAAACGGTTTCTTCAGCGTGTTGCCAATTCCCATACAAGCAGATTGTTGAAGAGTTTCCTTGTCTGCACTGAGGGCAATGATCGAGCGCAAGAGGGTCGGATCTTGCGCTTGTACCTTTTGCAAGAATTGCAGTCCATTGAGACGTGGCATCGTTAAATCAAGCAAGATCACATCGTACACGTTCCGTTGATGGTCCAGCCGGTCTAAGGCGTCCACGCCATCGATGGCCGTATCTACCTCATAGGCTTCCTCTTCCAACAGTTCTTGTATGAGCGATCGCAAAACCTGATCGTCGTCGACAACTAAAATGCGTTTCCTCATTCCCACTGCCTTTCTGACATATAAGCCATACTCTCTCATCGCAAGATCTCTTTTCGGTTCAATGAACATGAGTCATCCATGACCGTTTCATGAGTATCTCATGGCTTTACATCAGGAGATGACGTGAGCGCTCTCTGAAGTATTCAGAACTAATTTGTGCCTGCGTCACCATCCGCTGAAATGTTTCCTCTGATCTCTACCTGAGCTCCTTCAGCGACGAATAAACGCGCCGTTGCCTGGCCAATGCCACTCACTGGTTTCTCCGTTGATCAGGGCTGTTCTGTGTTCCAATTTCATCTCACGCTCCTTTAGGGGAGAGCAAACACAACCAATTCTAGCGAAAAGGCAGGGCAATTTAAAAGCCAGCACCATTACCTACGCCTTCGCGCCTGAGAAGGATTGTTTCTCCCATGTGCCCAGAATGAAAAAGATCGGGTCATAACGCCATTGGAAGTGAAAGGGTGAATATGGCTCCTTTTCCTTCTTCGCTTTCTACCAGAATCTCTCCCTGATAATGTTTGACGATTTCTTGCGCAATATACAGTCCCATACCCAGCCCTGGGAAGGCTCGCTCTTTGCGCGAGTAGGTGCCTCGATTAAAGCGTTCAAAGATGATTTGCTGCTGCTCTTTAGGAATACCCACTCCGTAATCCTGAACGTGGATACGCGCGTAGCCGGATGAGCGGCTCAAGTGAATATCCACACGATTGGCCTGGGGAGAGTATTTCACCGCGTTCGTTAGAAGATTAGTCACCACCTGGCTCAATCGATCTCGGTCTCCTACAAAAGAGCCCGAAAGAGCTCCATGCACTTCCAGGGTGTGAGTGGTGGTCGCGTGCTGGCATTCGGCAACAACCTCGTGAATGAGCGAGGCCAGATCGAGTGATTCATCCGCGTAATCAAATTTCCCCATCTGAATTTTGGAGACATCTAACAGGTCGTTAATCAAACGGGTCAACGTTCGCACCTGCCCTTCCATTCGCGTGAGCACTTGTTCTGCCGCAAAACCATCGTTTCCAGTCAGTTTCTTTCTCAGGCGAGAGGATAAGAGCGTCAGGGCAGTCAATGGGACTTTCAACTCATGGCTGGCGATACTAATAAATTCATCTTTACGTCGCTCCAACTCTTTGCGCTCCGTCATATCGAGCAGAAATGCAATATGCTGGCTCTGCTCACCCTCAAGCAGGGCTGCCCCCACCAGGGTAGGAACAAGATTGCCATCTTTACTGAGATGATCTTTTTCTATTGGTGAGAGAACGCCAGTTTCTAGCAGGTTGCGGAATATTTGTTTGTTCAGGGAATGAGACTCCGGTGGGGTCAGGGCCTCCACACGTACCGTGCCATTAAGCAACTCATCTCGTGTGTAGCCGAGCATGGAGAGAAACGCCTCATTCGCATCGTGAATAAGACCATTGCTGTCACCAATCGTCAACCCAAGAATATTGGACTGAAACAACGCGCTGAAACAAGCCTCGCTGACGCGCAAGCTCTTTTCCAGGCGTTTCTGCTCATCAATATTCGTGCAAACACCAAGCCATTTGACTGTGCTCCCTCCAACTTTTTTTAGGGGAACAACCCTTACCAGGAACCAGTGGTACGTTCCGCCCGCGCCATTGCCGAGACGATGCTCCTCCTCATACACTGAATCAGTTTGTACGGCTTCCTTCCATGCGGCGGCGGCGGCGTGTTGTTCACCAGGATGTATAAAGCGCAACCAGTTCTCTTTCATGATCTGCTCGCACTTCAATCCTGTATAATCAGCCAGGGACTGATTACAGAAGGTGATAGAACCATCGGGAGTTGCGACCCAGATCAGGTTGGGCGTCTTTTCGACGATGAGGCGAAGCTCTTCTTCCACTTGCTGAAAGCCATTTATTTGACACATAGACATATCTCTCCGTAGCCCTTTTCCATGGCCCCATCCCTGGAGGTAAAATGTTTGTCCTCTACTACCTTTCTCTTGCCTTAAGAATATCTCAGAGGAAATTGACAATCGCCTACGTTCTTGCGCACTTTGAATAGAATCTTGCGCCGCACACACCTGACCACTGGCCCAAGTTTCAGCCCACACTTCGATCCTCTCACTGAGAGCTGTTATCTCGCGCTTCCGCCAGGAGTTCGCGAACACGGGGGACCACTTGTGTGCCGTAAAGCTCGATAGCGGTCATGAGGGCTTGATGCGAGAGGCCTCCCATCCCGTATTTCAGATCGAAGCGGGTCGCGCCGAGAGCAGGGAGATTAGCCGCGATTTTCTGGGCAACGGTCTCTGGCGACCCCACGTAGAGCGCTCCCTGTGGCCCAACCTCGTGAAGAAAGGATTCCCTGGTCGGGATGGCGAATCCGCGGATCCTGCTGTAGCGGCGCATCACCTCCCGGTAGCGCGGCCAGAACGCTTCGCGGGCCTTCTCGTCGGTCACGTCGACGTGACCCAGCGAGTGCACGCCCACTGGCAAAGGAGTGCGCCCGAGACGCTCCAGGGCCTGCCGGAACAGTTGTGAGAAAGGCGCGAATCGCAACGGGGATCCGCCGATGATAGCGAGCATCAGCGAGAAGCCGTGGCTTGCGGCGCGGATGACCGACTGAGGGCTTCCGCCGACACCGACCCACACCGGAAACGGTCCAAATTCAGTGTGCGGCACAATATCCTGGCTGTGGAGCGACGCACGGGTCTCGCCCTGCCAGGTAACGGGACCGCCCTTGACAATCTCAGCGAATAAGGCGACCTTCTCCTCGAAGAGAACCTCGTAGTCGGCAAGGTCGTAGCCGAAGAGAGGGAACGAGTCGATGCTGGAGCCTCGTCCAAGGACGACCTCTACCCGTCCACTGGAGATGGCGTTAAGCGTGGAGTAGCGCTGAAACACGCGAACCGGATCGTCCGAACTCAATACTATGACGGCCGGACCGAGATGGATATGGGAGGTGCGTGCAGCGATCGCGCTGAGCACCACGTCGGCAGCCGGCATCGGGAAGTCATCAGTGTGGTGTTCGCCAATCCCGAAGAAATCCACGCCGACCTGGTCAGCAAGGGTACCTTGTTCGACGACATTCCGGATTGCCTGAGCATGCGAGAGTGGGCGATCCTCCTCATCATGCGTGACATCGCCAAAGGTGTGGAGGCCAAAGGTAAGTGGGAACTGCACGGGTGCAGCACTGAACGGTGTTGTTGTCATATCGATGTTTTCCTTTCTCGTATGGGCCTGAGCAAGTCGGTGCTAATCTACGCTGTCTCGGCGCGGACCGCCAGCTCAAATTCGGTTTTATGTAGCGAAGCCCCGAAGATAGGGCCCCCTGGTTCGAGCAGGCGGCCCGCGCTCAGACGGTCGAACCGCACAGCGTCGTAGCCGATGCGCTCAATAAAGTCCGCCACCATGTCCACCGCGTGTGGATCGTCGCCGGCAACCCCGAGCGCGCGGCGTTCCGGCGAACCTTTTGGTCGGCGTTCGTTTTCGAGCTCGTGGTAGCCAATGTGGTTGAGGGTCTTGACGACCATTGACCTCGCGAGCCGGCGCTGGACAATCTCGCTACTGCCGTATCGATGATCCTCGAACAGCTCCTGAACTCCGTCGACAGGCGGCCAATAGTTCATCACGTCGACAACAAGCTTACCGTCCAGCAGGGAAGGGTCCAGCGTCGTGAACTTGTGAAGCGGAAGCGCCAGCACGACAATGTCCGCCTGACGGACAGCGTCTGCTGCCCGTCGTGGCTCGGCTCCAGGGGAGAGCACCTGCGCGATCAGCTCGATCTTCTCAGGGTCACCCGAAGCGGAGATCGTCACGTTGTAGCCTGCCTCTATCGCGACTCGTGCGATGATCGGGCCGACATGACCCGCCCCGAGCACAGCGATCCGTGGTAGCCGCACATGCGGCGGAGTGATAGTTGTCATCATGAGTTTAGAAGCCAAGGTTCTCATTAACCAGAATGACAGAAATGCGCTCAGGGAAAATCTCCCGATTGACGATTAGCAGTTTGTTCACCGCGCTATTGACGCCATAGGCATTGAAAGCACGCTCATCTTCAAGTGGCAATGTGTATTCATGAATGCGGCGGATGCCCTCATTGAGGTTCGCAACCAGCTTCTGTGTACCGACCACGTAGATAACCTTTGCAGCGCCAGACACGCCGGGTCCCAGCTGGCTCCCGCTCATTGAAGCAATCATCAACTGGCCCTGCTCTGTGATAGCGTGAACACTGGCGACAAGTACATCAGGCGCAGCACCCAGCTGGCGTTTGGCACGCTTCTGTCCCTCCTGATCAAGCTCGACCAGGCGATTGCGCACGACATCATAGCGACCGGATGACTCGATCTCACCAGCGACTCCAATCTGATCAAGGGTGTACGAGGTCGCATTGAAAACCTCAGCGCCACTGGGGATCAGCTCGAAAACCTTCTTGCGTGCCTCCTCAGCGTTAGCGACCACGAAGGTCCGCATACCATTGGCGGTGAGGGCCTCGGCGGTTTTCGCCACGCGCTCCAGCGGTGCAAGATAACGAAATTCCGTATTTGGTACCAACTGAGATTTGCCCATGTCTATAACTCCTTTACCGATCTGGAGCAAAGGGCCTTTCTACGGGGAAAGTTTCTCTTTGCTCTTGACTTTCTTTTATATAGTTCTCAATGAAGATGCTTTTTTTGCCAAATTCGTTTACAGTTAAACCAATAGAGCAAAAAATTAGTCTGGTTCAAGATCCCGATCAAGGGTAGGTCATAGTGTTCCAGATGCTTTGTAAGGTGTTTTTCAACCTTAAACCTGACGCGGTTAAGATGCAACCATGTCCGTACACCAAGGTTGAGTTCATGCTTCATGCATCTCCCTGTCTTTGATAGTTGAAGTATAAACTAATTTAATGTTCCTGTCAAGGAGGATGAAGCACGGATAAAGTTTTTTTGAGGCTTTACCTCTTGCCACCCCTTAGCGGAATTTAGAAGGGGAATTATGTCAGAACCCAATACCATTTCCTTCTCCTCAATGTCTGTGCCTCTACCTTATGTTGTTATCTGCATTTATCCTCATTTCAGTTTCCCTTCAAGTTCAATTCAGCTACTTGATGTATTCCCATTGGTAGATACCAAAATGTAGAAACAGCTAATTTGGCTGTACCTACCCCCCTTTTCATGGAGGATAAGCGTAATGATGACACGAAACCGTACACTCCTTTATGTTTTCACACTCGTGCTTCTGTTAGTGTTTGCTGGTTGTGGTAGCAGTAGTAATGCTCCCTCCAAGGCGGAGACAGGTCCGGAAGCGAGCAAGGCAACTCCTACGGCTGCGCTCACGCCGGTCTCGACTTCCACGGTAGAACCGACGCAGGCTTCCACTCCAACTCCCACTGCCATTCCACAGCCGGTGCCGACCTCACCCCTGGCGCCACCCTCATCCCCTGCACCCGCCATTCTCGATCTGAGGCCCGCATCTATGAGTATTGTTGGGCATCTGGATTGCAACAAAAACGGAGTCTATGTCTGCTTCGCACGCGTGTTGTCTGGAACAAGCAATCAGAGTTCTTTACCCTGGAGAGCCTTCACCAATGTCCCTGGAGGCATCGTTTTTCGTCCGGCTAGTGGTAACCTTGCTCCTGGTCAGTCGGTATTGGTAACCATCAGTGTGCCCTTCACTTCCTGCGCACACGGTTTATTCTTCTTCCAGGGGCCAGTGAATACGCACACGATCACCTGGGCATGCTGATCAGGTGAGGCAATGATCCTGTTCAGTACATCAAGGCTCTCTCGTAGAACTCTCAACCTCGCTGGTTCTCAGAGAATCCTGCGCACCACCACGCGAGACCTCTTTTTCCTGATCCAACTCGTGCCAGTACTGCCGAGTATTGGCGTGTCCAAGTGACGACTCCCCACGGTTGATGCGTATGGGATCTTGGCCAGGAAAAGAAGAGTATGTGGAGGTGTCAGCGCCGGTAAAATTCCGAGTCGATTGAGGGTGTTTTGCCTCAATGGCTGTGCGAGTGTAGCATGCTCAGAGACATGATGTGCCATTGAAGCGAAAAAATGATCACTCTTTTCTCTCTTAAAAAAAGATGTCATTTCAACCTTAAACCAGCGCGTAATGACGTTGGCGCGAACAGGAGGAGGAAAACGGCGATCAAAGCTCTGGTGGGAGAGGCAAGGAACTGCCGATGCGGCGCACCCATTCATGTACAAGGGATCAACCCAGATGCGTATGAGGGGTCCTGCACGCATCGCCCAATCAGCCGTGAGGGGTCTACCCAAAAGCCGGGCAGGGGTCTTCAGTTCCCTGGAACGAGGGGAGCTCCTCCTCGCTGCCTCTCCATTGGTATCCTACAACACGCTTTTCATCTCTATCAAGATTCCGTACATAAAGCCGGGGGCTTCTCAGGAGGCTTGCGCTTCCTGAAGGCTCCGTCCAAGCCAAATATTTTTTATGTTTCTTGCAGCATTGTGGTCCCGATCCAGTTCGCACCCGCACTCACATGAGTGCCACCGCTCAGAGAGTTCTTTCTTGCGAACAGTGCCACAACTGCTGCATATTTGGCTGGTATGCTTGGGATCAACTTTCACAACCTGTACAGTACCAGCTTCTTCCGCTTTGTACTGACAGAACGTGATGAATTGACTCCAACCAGCATCTAAAATGCTTTTGTTGAGGCCAGATTTAGCACTTGCTCCATTAGGAAGGTATTTGCCTGTCTCCTCATCCTGTTTGGGCTTTGCCCTTCGCGACAGGTTCGTAGGCTGAATATTTTCAAACACGATAGTTTCGTAGATGTTGATCAGACGGCGCGACCATTGGTGAAGATAATCGTTGCGCTGGTTGCGCACTTTGCGATGCAGACGAGCCACACGCTTGACTGCCTTCTTACGTCGATTGGACCCCGCTTCTTACGTGATAGGGCTTGCTGTGCCTTCTCAAGATTCTTCTCTGCCTTGCGATACTGTTTGGGATTCTCAATGACATCACCAGTGGAGAGCGTTGCCAGCTTCGAGATGCCCAAATCAATCCCCACAGCCTCATCAGTGTAGGGTGTGCGTGGCATCGCCTCCACTTCACAGCACGTTGCTCAAGAAGCTGATACGCCGCTCTCGTGTTTGGCAAAGGATTTGGCGAGAGTCTTAAATGCTTCTTTTGGCTCCCACATCATCTCAGGATAGCTTACCCCATGCTTGCCTGTATAGCTTTTCACGAGGGCGTAGCTTGCCATGTCGAGGTCGTAGCGTGGGTCTTCATGATACGGAAAAGCGGGTGCGACAAAGGTGAAGACAAACATCCCATCTACTCCAGCACCTTCAAGGAGTGCAAGCAAGTCAGAAAGTTCCTGTGCCTGCAACTCCTCGTCACGCACATACATTCCATTGAGTTGCGGTGGTGTTTTGAGAAAGTCAACAATCATCCAACCTCTCCCACCTGCATGCTCGGCCCCTTGATAGGTGCAACAGCCGAACTCGGTAATGATGACAGGTTTACCGTGGAGAAAGTATCGTTTCAGTGATTCGGCGTAAGCATCTCTGTTACGCGCTTCTCGATAATGGTCAAGGCACACGAAGTCAAAGAGACTCCAATCAACGGCTTCCAGTTGCACCGACGCATACGTGACGTTCCCATGAAACACCTGTCGGACAGCTCTGGTGGCTTGTGCTAAAAATGCATGAAGCGGTTTGTGATGTGCTCCTGTTTGAATGTATTCCCGAAATGCAGGATTGCCGACTCGCTCAAGGACCGTCTTTCCTGGTATGATACCCTGCATAAAAAGGGTCAGCTCACTCCCCAGGATAAAAATCAAGGCTGGAAATCGTTGGCGCAAGACTTCAGCCGCTGCTG
Source organism: Ktedonobacter racemifer DSM 44963 (assembly GCF_000178855.1). Classification (GTDB taxonomy): domain Bacteria; phylum Chloroflexota; class Ktedonobacteria; order Ktedonobacterales; family Ktedonobacteraceae; genus Ktedonobacter; species Ktedonobacter racemifer. The sequence continues at coordinate 493,587 of NZ_ADVG01000002.1, forward strand.
CACACGTGACGATGTAATCAAGCGTTTCTTGTGCGCTTTTCTCAGGGCGCCAAGGGGAAAGCCATACCTCCAGGCCTTGCTTAAGAGCATCCTCTGCCGCTGTTATCAACTGGTCAATATCCGTGCCTACAATCCTGACGGCATTACAGTGGAGGTCCTTCTTGATAATTTCCAGCTCATGATGCACCACGCCAATGTCAAATATCGGCCGTGTTATGTGCTTCAGCTCAATGCCGACATCATAGTTTATCCCTTTGCGTTGCATGATTTCCCCTTTCTTTGTGCTTCCTTTGTTGAATGATAGGTTTCATCTTCCAACTGTTGCCACTATCAGGCGTTTTGCTGGCGTTTTCTCGCGACCAGGATAGACCTGAAAGTCAGAGAGCCCGCAATCAGGGCCGCGATGATCCCATAGTCGATCACCGGTTTGAGCAGAATGACCTGAGCAATGGGGAGCGTGTAGGTGAGAATCACGCAGATAATCAGCATGAGCAGCAATGCCATTCCCCAGGCTGTTGTCAGGAGCATAAAGCGGCGGTGTGCCCCTGAGGATTGAAAACTCCGCTCAAGCTGTGCTTTCTGCACCTGTGACCTCTCCCCCAATCCACTTTTAATGAGCACCAGCAGAACCGGCTTCCCAATCAGTACTGAGCCCAGCATAAGCAGCCCAAACACGCCAACCATCAACGAGTGGCTAATCAGCACGAGGCGAGCATCATTGAAGAGCAATGCGCTCAAGAGTTTCACAGCGATACCCACCAGCGCAAACGAGCCGATCAAGCTCAATCGTCGCTTGCGCACCAGTTCGATGAGCGAGCCAGACGCTGGCGAAATGGCAGCCAGCAAGAGCGCATTCACCCAAAACGCCGCAGGATGCCCCTGCCCTTTCAGGCATGGGGAGGAATGCGGCGTTCCTTTGTCGGTGGCTTGGGTGGAATACGCCGTAGACATGCTCTCATCTGCTCATGTATTGTTGACAGTCAGATGAAAACTATGGTATAATTTAGCGTATGCAAACGGTAGTAACAGCGAAACTCAAATTGAATACAACGCCCGAGCAATTCAAGGCATTACGTACAACGCAACTGGCGTATCGGGATTCTCTCAACTATGTGAGCCAGTACGCCTTTGCGCATGGCAAGATGAGCAATGCTGTTCGTTTGCAAGATGCCACCTACGAAGAGATCCGCCTCCGTTTTCATCTGCCTTCGCAAATGGCCTGTTCTGTTCCTCGCCAAGTTGGAGCCTCGTATAAAACCCTCTGGACAAAGGTCAAGAACAATGCTGTTCATCGTAAGGAAGGGAAGACCAAGAAACGCTACAAAGGGCTTGATAAGGCTCCCACGTTCATCTCCCCCACGTTGACCTATCAGTACAAGAAAGACTACACCTTCAAGAAAGAGCAGCAGGTGAGCATCCTGACCCTTGAGGGACGTGTTATCGTGCCCTCTACTGGCTACAATAAGCATGTGGCATTGATCCAGCGTGGAGCGGAGATTGGTGCATCGAAACTCTGGTATGACAAGCCCAGGAAACAATTTTACCTCCTTGTCTCTCTTGCAATTGAGACGGCTGATCCTACACCTGAAACGCACAAGCAGGTCGCCGGAGTGGATGTGGGGATGCGATACCTTGCCGTCACGGCGACGATGCAAGGGGATTGCACCTTCCATTCAGGCAAACAGATTGTCCCCAAGGCAAACCACTCCGCACGACTGAGAAAACGTCTGCAAAAGAAAGGCACTCGTTCAGCGACAAGAAGGCTCGTTGCCATCAGTGGACGAGAGAGACGGTTGAAGCAGAATACCAATCATGTCGTGAGTAAGCGGATTGTCCTACAGCACCCTCAAAGCTTGATTGGACTGGAGCATCTGACAGATATTCGAGAGCGTACCAAACGACGCAAAGGCAAAAGTGCAAAACAGCGAAAAGCCAATCGTACCTTCTCCAAATGGTCCTTCGCTGAGTTGCATAGCATGATTGCCTATAAAGCGCTCTTGCATCGAAGTATGGCAATCAAGGTCGATGCCAACTCTACCTCGCAAGCGTGCCCCAAATGTGGGCACACCTGCAAAGAGAATAGGCCCAACAAAGGATTGCTCTTCGTCTGTCAGAATTGTCAGTACACGCTCCATGCCGATCTGGTTGGTGCAAGAAACATTGCGATGCGAACGCTTCTTATCCGGCAAGACTGGAGAGGAACGGGCCTCTTGTCAGTACGCGCCTTCTGTGTCGGACGATGAAGCCAAAGCAGCACGCCTGAAACGGTATGCTGAATTGCGGTGGAGTTCAGACACAACTCCAAGCCCTCGGCTTTCGCCGTAGGGTACTGACCTCTGAGAGATGAAAGCTCCCAGTAGCCACGAGACAGATGAGATAGGGGACAATCGCCGCATAGATGAGCGTAGGAAGAAGCCTCATCCAGATCGTTTGTGGAGAGAACGCCTGTTGATTTGAGATCCGTAGGTTTGACATAGGATATCACCTTCTTTCGCTTTTGAAGCATTAAATGATCTTGATATTTATCATTGCTTCCCATATATGAATAGGCATACCTATCTGCCATATCATCGAGGTCGCTAGAAAGAGTCTACCGCAAGAGGGAGCATATGACGTCCCTCGAAGGAGGTATTGGGGAGGAGTATTGTATTCTTGATTTAGAGCAGATGGAGTTCGCGGGCACGGGCAACTGCCTGGGTGCGATTGATCACCGCGAGTTTGGCAAGAAGATGTTTGACATGGAGTTTGACCGTGTGCAGGCTGATGACCAATCGGTCCGCGATCTCCTGGTTTGAGAGGCCAAGAGCCACCAATTGAAGCACTTCCTGTTCACGAGGACTCAAAGGATCGGGGAGAGACTGACGTGATGTTGGGAGCGAAAGCGCAGCAGGTGCCTGCGGCATAGGAACAAGCGCAGCCTGGAGCAACTGAATATAGTCAGGCGAGGCAGAGGTAAAAGGGGTAATCTGCGCGAGCAGATGTGCCATCCCCTCTCCCTCATCAGCAAAGAGGCGCACGTAGCCTTCTGGTTCGGCCTGGGCCAACACTGGTCCGAGCGTGAAGAGGGCCTGTCTCGTCTGGCCCTGTGCAAGCATGACTAATGCTGTGAGGATCTGGATCTCTCTGAACCAGCCAGCCAGATTCCTCCTCACGGAGATCGTACGTAACTGGTCCAGCAGCATCAATACCTCTGTGAGCGCCACTGGCTTTCGTTGGAGACGTCCCCGGGCCAGCAAGATGCGCGCCAGAGTCACATAATCAAGATAATCGTAGCGCGAAAGAGGAGATGGCAGCCGATCATCAAAACGTAATCTGCGTCTTGCTTCCCAATGTTCGGCTTGCTCAAGCTGACCCTGCAAGAGCGCAAAACGCACGGAGAATATTTCCGCACTTCTTTTCCCTGCATGCGCTAGCTCAGGAGCAGAAGGATGTGGAAATGTCGCCAGATCGAACGCAGCTTGTGTGAGCAGTTGCTTGGCTTGATCAATGTTGCCCAATGCCCAGGCAACGCGCACCTGTACCCAGGAGCTGATGAAGAGCATGGTGGAGATAGGCAGTTTCAAGCGTTGAACCAGCTCCCTTGCATGCTGTGCGCTCGCCTCAGCTTCGGCAAGCTGATTCCACTCATGGAACAGGCTGGCCTGGCGTACTTGCATCAAAGCAAGGTAAAGAGAGGACGAGTTCTCTCTCTGAGCGAGCTGCTGGAACACATCGTCATAGAGGTGTCCAAGTGCGCGCAACTGCCCCGCGCTTCATAGATTTCCGCGATCGTAGGTGCGGTAGTCAAAAACTGAGGATGATCTGCACGTATTCTGCCCATAGGGAAAGCTTCAAGGAGTACCTGCTCGGCAGATTCCAGATCGCCGTGCGCACGATAGAGAACGCCAAGCGTCATCTGGTGGCCCGCCGTGATAAAACGGCTCAGCGCGCTTTCAGCAGGAGAGTGCATAGCTCTTGCCTGCTGGGCGAGGGTGATCGAACGCTCCATATCGCCCTGAGCCATAGCCGCCCATGTCTGCAAGAGCGGGAGAACCTCGGGCAGTTCAGCAAAGCCGACAGAATCATCCCACCTCTGTATCAGTATCTGCTCCTTGAGGTGCGAAGCCAACATCTTCACCGATTGCTCTGAGTTGAAAAGAGGGCGCTGGCCGAACCCCTGTACCCAGATCGAGGTCAGAGAAAGCAATGGGGAGGCAGTAATCAAAGCTGGCGGGAGTTGAGAGAGAAATGCTCGCATGTGTAAAAACTCTCCCTGTTCAAACAGTTGCGGCATCAGCCTCTCCAGGAGAGCCGCTGCACGGGGCTGATCTCCCGCGAGCAAGGCGTACGCGCAGGCTTCCTCTTCCTGGTGCTGCTCTTCATACCAGAGACTGGCCCGACGATACAGCTCTGGTATGCGCTCAGGTTCCCGCTCTCGCAGGTGTGCCGATAACGCTTCAGCAAAGAAGGGATGGTAGCGATACCAGGTTTCCGCCTCATCCAGAACACTGATAAAGAGATTAGCGGTGCGCAGTTGCGCCAGGCGATCCTTGCTACCAACCTCATCAAGCACCGCGTCGCACAATGGTCCGCAGAGCCGTCGCAGGAGGCAGGTGGAGAGCAGAAAATGTTGCGTCTCCGCTGACTGCTGCCCCAGAATTTCTTCGCTCACATACTCGCGGAGAAAACGATGCACACCGCCTGCTTGCCGCAGAAACCCGGCAGCATCAGCCCTCCCATGCAGCGCCAGTGTCAGCAATTGGATGCCAGCGATCCAGCCCTCGGTGCGCTCTTCCAAAAGGTGCATCGCTTCGCTGGAGAGCGTGAGGCTCATGGTGTGCACAAATGCTTCGACTTCCGAGGAGACAAAGCAGAGTTCCTCCGTTCGCAATTCGCTGACCTGATTACGTGCCCGCAGGCGTGCCAGGGGCAACGGTGGATCAACGCGTGTTGCGATGATCAGATGTAAGCGAGCGGGCAGATGATCCAGCAGGAATTGCATGAGAGCATAGATCGTCTCGGATGTCAGGAGGTGGTAATCATCCAGAATCATGACTGTATCCTGCTGGAGCAAACGGACAAGATCGTTGAGAAGATGCGTCATCGCCTCTTCCAATGAAGAGGTGGGTGCAAATTGATTGGCTCTGATGGTGGCGCCAGTGCGCTTATCCAGGCTCGCCAGAGCAGCCTGAAGATAAGAGAGGAAGCGCACTGGATCATTATCCGCCTCCTCGCACGACAGCCAGACTACAGGGAAGGGAGTCGCAGTGGCCCACTCCGCGAGCAGCGTTGTCTTCCCGAAGCCAGCGGGAGCCGAGCAGAGCGTCAAGGGCCGTTGCACCCCCTGGTCTAAGAGGGCTGTCACTTATACACAAATATGCGATCTTGAGAAAGAACACGGAAGCGATGCGCTGCAGGTGCCTCGTTTTTCCCCACACGAGAGGTGACACACGTTCGGTGAAAACGTCGCTTGTCTCGCCAAGCTGAAAGCACATCATTGTGCATCAAGGGGCGTTTTTTCCAACACCTCTCCCTCGCATCATTCTGAGGATCTTCTACAAACGTTCATATTTGTGTATAAGTGACAGGTCTAAGAGGGTGTGGAGACGGGGGCGTGATACATGCTGCACTGGCAGACGCGGAACAGCGAGTTTCGTATTCAGGATCAGAACGGGTGTCAGAACGTCAGGCGAGGGGAGGGTCTGCGAACCATGCTCTTGACTTGATGCTTCTTTCTCGGTTGATGTGTCCTCAAGACGTGCTGCTAGGCGGCGGGCCGCCTCACACAGGCAGGGCAGCGTCAAGTTTGCGGAGACGCCGAGGTAACAAGTGGCGAGTTGTCCGAGTTTCCGACGATAGGCGCGCCAATACCAGCCGCCACGCCGATTCCCTGCCCTCCTTTTATGCGCGGTAAACGTCCCCGCTTCGCATTCAAACGTGAAGGCGGCTGCCGTTTCGAGCCAGCATACCAAGAAGGCGTCCCGATGGCGGCTGCCACTTGCTGCCCCTGGTGTTCGTAAACCAGCGTCTCGTTTTGGACGATCCCAGTTGTCGCTGACAGCTTCTTGATGGTAATCCCTCCCGTGGAAAGATGGTGGAGGTGTTAGGCATGCTCCTAACAGTTGCCTAACAGGGAGTATAGCAGGCCGGTGATAAAACCTCAAGGAAAGTTTGCTATCCTTGGAAAAAGTGTGTGAGTTCTCCGGGGAAGACGCCTTTCCGATAGGGAAAGGCGCAAAATGGTTGGGGATATTTTGTATCGCAACTCTCCCAACCATTGCACGAAGACAAAACTAGTACAGGCTGCTCAACGCTCGATCAATACGATTTTTTCGTCCTCAATTGCTGGCTTTAGCCCAAGCGAGGTTAACTGCTTCCCCCCAACCTCCAGGTCTCCCATGTTGACACATGAAAATTATTAGTATTCGTGCATATATTACATTATTATTTATCAATCCCTGTAAAATTAAGTAAAGAGCATACTATTTATTACAAGGAAAATGAGCATATGTTGATACACAAGCACGGGGCTGCGCAGCTTTTTCTATGTGCGGCGCTTCTAATGCTGCTTGCCGGACAATCGGCTTTGGCATACGCCAAAGTGGCACGTCCATGGCGTTCTGACACGCCTCCCAACTGGCCCCTGGTGCTGAATGAAAAGCAAACGCTTGACCAGGCTCTGGCCAGGGGCTTACAGATCTCGACGGAGACCCTGAGTACGGCTGACGGGCCTCAGCATGCCAGTCTGTTGAACGTCGATCTCTCCGATCCTTATCTACGCCTGGGGGTCATGCAGGCCAACGATCAACTGTTGAGTCGGGGCGAGACGGTTGGCTCGATGGCGAACCGCTCGCAGGCGCTGGCTGGCATCAATGGCGACTTCTTCGAGATCAACACAACGGGCGCTCCAATCAATATGGTGATGATCAACGGCGAACTCTGGCAGAGTCCAACCCCGCCATCACGCAATGCCAACGATTTTGCCGTCTTTGGCATCAATAGCGATGGGAATATGGTCATCGATCACGAACAGTTCAGCGGGACCGTCAGCACTGGCAGCGCCAGTCACCCCCTGAACGCGGTCAACCGCTACGCAGTCCCCAGAGATGGCGGCATGCTGCTGGTAACCTCCCGCCTCGGCGCTATGAGTGTGAGCGGATACACGGTAGCGCTCCTCAAGCCGGTTGATGGCTCTCGATACATTGTTACCTCGCTCCAAACGAATATGACAACGCTAAACAAGCTTACGGGCGATCAGCAGGCCCTGGTAGGCGGCGGTAAGTCGGGACGGTGGCTCCAGGCCAATATCCACCCGGGAGATACACTGAACATCACCCAGCAGCTTATGCCCGATAGTGATCTGCTATACGCCCTGGGTGGGGGTCCACAATTGGTCAAAGATGGGCAGATCCCCAATGCCAGCGAGCTTGGCGATAGCGCCGCCGTCAATCCGTTGACCGCCGTGGGCATCTCGCGAGATGGCAGGCACGCCATCTTCGTCGTCTTCGATGGGCGCGAGGCGGGACCAGACCACAGCCACGGCCTGACGCGTTCACAGATGGCGGGTTACCTACTAGAGCATGGAGCCTACCAGGCCCTCCTCTTTGATGGTGGTGGCTCTGCCGAGATGGTCGCGCGCCTGCCGGGACAGAACAGGGTATCAGTCATCAATACGCTCTCGGACGGTCATGAGCGCTTGGTCGCCAATAGTCTGCTAATCTATAAAACAGAGCAGCAGGCCAGCCAGCCATCAACACTCCGCTACCGATAACGCTCAATACTACTTTATCCTTGGCCGCCTCTGAAGACCCTGCATTCATGCATGGGGATGAAAGAGGCGTTCCTTGTGGGAAGGGAGGGGGAAATGGAGAGATGGGAACTTGACAGAAGAGGCATGTTTCTGCATACTGATGCTCAAAAGCATGTTCTACTCTTGTGAGCAGGTTTTCACGCGGAAAGCGGAACTGCCCGATAGGTCAACACCAACAAGAAGATGGCCAGCTCGCAGCACATATTCAAATCGCTTATCACGCCAATTGAGGGATCTATGTAAGTCCGCGTATCCATACACAGAGTGAATATGTGGGAGAATCTTTATGCATGATGCAAAGACAATCGTTACCAGCCCCAGACCAGTGTCAGCCCTTAAATACGCTCTCCTCACGGCCCTTATCATCTTTGTGCTGAGGGTTATCCTCTACGTGATGATGCCACAAAAGGCTGTGTTCAGCTACCATTCAGATATGTCACTCACTTTTAAGACCAATGATGTCGTTGCTCTCACGGATACCCTCATCCTGAGTTTCGTTAACCTGCTACCTTTCTCATACTCAAAGGTGTGCAAGACGCCTCTGAGCGGTCAGTTGTTCCTGCTTCACAGCCGACTGCCAGCGCACGGGAACCTTTGGATCAGCCCTCCCGTTTCGGTCTCACATCAGCTCCACAGGCACTTTCACGTCCGGTCGTAGCCACTACCCAGGACGACCACCTTTAGGCGAGAAGGTGGCGAAGCATATCGCGTGCGAACTGCTCCAGATTCAGAGCAGCGTTGAGATCCCGATCGATGACCAGCCCACACACCAAGCAATGATAGGTCCGATGTTTCAGTGGCATGCGTTTCTTGACGTGTCCACAGCCCGAGCAGCGTTTGGTGGAGGGAAACCAGCGAGAGGCCATGAAGAGGTTTCCGCCAGAAGCCGCCACCTTGGTTTTCAAGAACTGCAGGAGTTGCCCCATCGCCGCATCCGCAACGGCGCGTGAGAGCTTCCGATTGGCCATCATTCCCAGGATGTTGAGGTCTTCGATGCCAATGGCTCCGCACGTTCGAGCAATCCCGGTCGTGAACTTGTGCTGGACATCCCGGCGAATGGCGGCGATCTGCTGATGCTTGCGAGCCACCTTCAACCGCTGCTTCTGATAGTTCTTGCTGAACGTGGTTTTCCCCGTTTCCGGGTCTTTGGCTTTCTGCTTCTTCGAGAGCTGGCGTTGCAGCTTGCCGAGCTTCCCCAGATGGCGTGCCAACGGCTTTTGGTTCTCAAGCCTGCGTCCATCGGAAACCACAGCAGCCTGCTTCACGCCCACATCCACTCCCACCACCGGTTCGGGCGTGGGAGGACGCCCACAGGTGATCTCGACCTGGATGCTCACGTACCAGTGCCCCGCTTCACACGACACGGTGGCCCCTAGAATCTTGACCTCATCACACAGGACGTGTTTGCGTCGCGTGCGCTTCTTCGTTGGGACGCAGGCGTTCCCCTGCGTGACAAAGCGCAGCTTTTCTGCCAGATTGACCGTTCCCAGCTTCCGCCTACGCTTGCCTCGATCCGATTGCTGCTTGCGCTGATCCAAGATGAAGCGACCAAGTCCAGGAATGGCGATCCAATGACTGCCTATCGTGAATTTGTCATTGGCCAGATAAAACGATTCGTGGGAGGTGCCTTTCTTCTTGTACTGAGGATACGCTGCCCGCCCGGCAAAGAAATTGCTGTAGGCTTTTCCCAAATCGGCAAAGGCTCCCTCCACCACACACTTGGTCACGTCATAGGTCCACGGATAGGCTGCTTCCCGAATGGCATGGAACTGCTGCTTGAGCGCGAGAGCGTTCGGGGGCTTGAGCACACGTTGCTCTTGGGGAGTCGTTTCCTGTTCCAGCTTGTACGCGTGATACTGCTTTTCCCACTGTTCCCGTCCCCAATTGTAGATGAACCGTCTCGTCCCACAGGCCCGTTTGAGATACTCCACGTGTTCAGGGGTCGGATTCATCCGGATTTTGTGCGCCGTTTTCATTGTTGAGTGCCTTCTCTCACGCTTTGCGGTACTGACGCCATCCGCACAAAGAACGGCTCACTACAGTGACTGCTCCTCCCCGCCAGGAATGGGATGGGGGCTGGGTTGGCTGTCACGCTCCTTGCCCAAAGAACAGGTTCGGGTGACAGGTCCGCCAGACGTTGGGTCGATGGGCTCGCCCCCTCCTCCACATCGGGCTTTGGAGACAGCGGTCTCCTCATTCGCCCAGTGATGGGTTCTCTCGTCCGACCCGAGCCCGCACCCGGACGCTGGTGGGAATGTCCGCCATCGACGAGAGCGACGCTCCTTCTGGTAAATTGGAACAAGTGTACCAGAGAAGGTGAGAACTGTCAAGGGGAGTTTGGTTGGGGGACAGGGCTTTTTGGTTTTCCCGAAAAGCGTGAAAAAGAAGCCATTTCTTGCTAGACTTAGAAACAATCACAAAACACCTCTAAGAAAGCGAGAAATGACACTGCATGTACCTTAGCATATTTGGCGACGAGGAAAAAGCCTTTCCAGAAGCCATGAGCATTGATCCAGCATCCTTCTACGCCGCTTTTTCTCAGGTGAAAGATGGGCGCGGCAAACGGGGAAAGCGATATCCGCTTCCTCTCATTTTGACGCTCTTGCTCTTGGGGAAGCTGGCAGGGGAAACGAGCATCCATGGCATTTTGGAGTGGATACAGGAAAGGAAGCCACAGATCCAAAGTCTCCTTGGGTGGCCCAGGTGCTTTCCGACCAATTCCACCTGCACGTTTGCGCTCATGCATTGTGAGAGCAATGAGATTGCAGCAGCGTTTGCAAGTGTGCTGCTGAAAGCCAGAGCGATTGAGCAATGTGGGGACGAACCCAGTCGGCTCCACACGCCAGGCGAAACGAAAGAACTGACACAGTTGGCGATGGATGGCAAAGCCATGCGAGGAACCCAGAAGCATCAGGCGCCTAACCAGCCGCCAGTCCATCTGCTCTCGCTTTATGAGTGTCAAAGTGGGATCGTCATTGCGCAACGGGCAGTGGCAAAAAAAGAAAACGAGATCAGTGCTGCCGCCACCTTGCTGCATCCAGCCCTGGTCAAAGGTCGCATTCTCAGCGCCGATGCCATGCATACGCAGAAGAAGTGGTGTGCCAGCGTGCAGAGCTACGGAGGCTATTATCTGCTGATTGCCAAGCTCAATCAGCCTCAGCTCTATGAAGATCTCAGCGATTTTTTCGAGGACAAAGATGCCCAACGTGAAGAATGGCAGTATGCCAGGACGACCCAAAAAGGCCATGGGCGTTTGGAGATCAGAGAGCTTTGGAGCAGCACGCAGATGAATGCCTGGTTTGAGCCGCAATGGGCAGGGATCGCACAGGTTTTCCGGTTGCGTCGGCACAGCACCCATCTCAAGGATGGCACCACTCGAGAAGAGATCGTCTATGGGTTGACCAATTTGACGCCAAGGCAGGCCACTGCTGCTCGTCTCTTGGCATACCAACAAACTCATTGGCGCATTGAGAATCGTCTGCATTATCGACGTGACGTCACCATGGGGGAAGATGCCTCTCAAGTGCGTCTGGCGGGAGCCCCAGAGGCCCTGGCCGCGCTCAATGGAGGGGTTCTTGCCTTGATGGATTGGCTGAACGTCAAAAATGCGGCCTCCGCCATGCGTCATTTTTGTGCTCAACCTCATGAAGCCCTGCAACTGCTGTGTGGCACGTTATCGCGGTAGGACGGGTAAACCGAAAAGCCCTGGGTTGGGGGAACATCGATTTTCCCGACCGCGTCCCAAAAAGGAACGACTTGCGCATCCCCTGGTTGAAACCTGACAAGTTAACACAAGTCTGATACGCTAAAAGAAAGGAGCGAGAGCAAGCAAAGGAGGGAGAAAGATGAACCCGAAAGAATGGGAAAACCCGGAAGAATGGGCAAGCCAGACCTTCGCCTCGGCGGAATTGGGAGATCCGCGACGAACCGACCGACTGGTGCAGATCGCAGCGGCGCTGGCAGAGGAGCCAGCGGCCTCCTTGCCCAACGCGATGCGCAACGTGAGTGAGACGATGGCAGCGTATCGCTTCCTGAACACCCCAGAGATCAGCCATGAGCAGATCATGCAGCCCCATTGGGCACAAACCCGTCAGATGGCGGCGGAGCGCGCGTGGGTCTTGTTGATCGCAGACCAGACGGCGCATCACGCTCACGAGCCATACGAGCACGAGCGGAGTTGGACCCGTTGGGAAGGGAGATCGAGGACGGGAGTTCCACATCCACACGGTGCTGGCGGTCGATGCCGAGAACAAGCAGATCCTGGGCTGTGCCCATCAAGACCCCTTTGTCCGGCAAAGCGCGCCAGCCCACGAAACGCGGGCACAGCGTCGAGCGCGCCCCCGCGAGTCGCAAGTCTGGGAACGCAGCGCGCAGCACATCGGCTCCCCACCCAGTGGCAGCCATTGGGTACACGTGGGGGAGAGCGGAGCCGACCTCTTCACGTTCTGGGAAGTGTGCCGAAAGCTGGGATGTGACTTCGTAATCCGTGTGTGCCAGGACCGCTTGGTCGCGTTGGAGCCAGAGGAACAGGAAGCCGGACGGGTCTTGCATCATCTGCGCAAACAGGCAGAGAGCAAGCCAGCGCAGGACGCACGAGTCTTCCATGTGCGAGCCGAACACCAGCGTCCCGCTCGCGATACCCTGCTCCGGGTGAGCTTTCAGCGCGTCTTGATCCAGCCGCCGCAGCACGGAGCCTCCTGGGACAAGCAGGAACTGCCGGTGTGGGTCCTGCGCGTGTGGGAACCCGAGCCACCCGCCGGGGCGGAACCGTTGGAATGGCTGCTCGTCACGACGGTGCCGATTGCCACTACCGAACAGGCGTGGCAACGGGTCCAGTGGTATGGCTGGCGCTGGCTTCTGGAAGAGTTCCATCACGCGCTCAAAACCGGCTGCCGGATCGAGCAGCGGCAGATGCGCAGCGTGGAGGCGCTGTTTCGACTGCTGGCGGTCCTCACGCCGATGGCCTTGCGCTTGTTGTGTCTGCGAGAGATCGCCCAGAACGCTCCGGAGGCAGAGGCGACGGAGGTGATGAGCTCCGACGTCGTGCAGGTCGTTGCCCGTCTGGCCAGGCGTCCAATCGGGCACATGAGCGTCAGGGAACTGTGGCACACCATTGCCAGTTTCGGCGGCTATTTCAACCGCAAGGGGGATGGACCTCCGGGATGGATGACCTTGTGGCGCGGTTGGTTGTATGTCCAAACAGTCCTGGAAGGCGTTCATCTGGCTGCTTCTTTCTCTCCTTGAGCATTTGTGTTAACTTGTCAGGTTGAAACACCGGGACTTTCCAGTCCAATTTCTGGAACCGTGTGGAATGTTTCACGCACATTTGCACACTTTGTCAAGATCTAGTAAACATCTCCCTTTTTATGCCTTCGCGGGATGGCTCATAACCAGGAAAACAGGAAGCATTCGCACCGGACTGCTGACAGGGCTAAAGGCTGGCCTCTTCAGCGGGTTAGCGATCTATATCATTATTGCGATTATTGCCATTTCGTTTGCCTCATTGCTCATGCTCGTGGCATCGGGCATCTCTCACGACCAGGGCACTTTCCCTCAACTTGTGGGCAATACTATGTGGTGGGTTGTCAGGACAATACTCGTCAATAACCTCTTGTTCATTGCGTTCGACATGGCCTGTGGCACTCTCATGGGCTGGTTCGGGGCCATGCTGGGCCTTACGAGCAAGAAGACTTCTTGCTCGTAAGGAGGATCAACAGGTTCCGCCAAAAATTAGGGAAAGAGTCTTTAACAGATTCTAGACAGCAGAGGCTATGATTGAGATGAGATGTTGATCTGTTGGATCGCTGGCAAGGTAAACCAGAAGGTCGATCCTTCTCCAGGGACGCTGTGGAGACCAACCTGACCCCCTTGAAGCTCAACAAGGGTGCGGCAAATATAGAGGCCTAGTCCCAGACTCACTCCTGATCCGCTTTGTACATGAATGCCAGGTACGCGGTAAAATCGCTCCCAGACCCGCTGCTGCTGTTCGGCAGTAACGCCAGGTCCTTGATCCTGAACACTGACACGAACCTGAGATGTTTCCCAGGTCACATACACACTCACAGGAGCCGTGGGTGCAGAATATTTCAAGGCATTGGTCAAGTAGTTCGTAAACACTTGTACAACACGTTCAGGGTCAGCCATGACAACAATCTCGTCCTCTGTTGGGAGGGTGAGGGTGATGGTCCGCTCAGGGTACAGCCGTCTCTGCGTCTCAAGGCTACTGCGCAGAAGCGCTATGAGGTTACAAGGCTGGGGGTGCAACGTCAACCGCGCATCTCGTAAACGTGCGGCATCAAGGAGATCCTGGATCAAGCGATTTTGCAGTTCTGCTTGTTGGAGAGTTCCATCCAGATACTTGTGCGTCTTGAGGACTAATTTCATCCCATCGGCGGAGAGATCTTGTTGATCAAGGATACGTTGGAGACGAGTGAGCAGGTGTTGGGTATATTGCGTACTTACCTTGATCGCCGCCAATGGAGTTCGTAACTCATGTGCAATCACATCTAGAAATGCGTTGAGCTCTCTCAGCAGATGTTCTATCTTGTCGCGCGCGAGAACTTCTTCTGTCACATCGACCGCATAGAGAATGATGTCCTCGGTGTCCCCAGTCAGGCAAGAAACGGGTTGAAAAAACAGATTGAGATAGTACTCTTTGTGGATATGGTTGGTCGTCGTTGACCTCGAAATATGATATTCATGTATGCTGAGCGATTCCTTTGTTGTCATGACATGCTCCAAGGAGGTGATGATTTCTTGAAAATCGGCATCAGCAAATGCTTCTTTCATCGGTTTGCCGATGATGTCTCCTATCCCAAATTGCTCTCTCATCACAGGATTGAGCAATACCACACGGAACGCTTGGCCTCTGGCCATCAGCACAGGAACGGGAGCTAAGAGAAGGACACGTGCCAGCTCAGCACGTGACTTCTTCGCTTGTTGGCGCGTATATTGTATCTGACTGAGGAGAAGGCAAAGACCCAAGGACGCGATGCTGCTGATGAGGACATTATAAACGTGCTCCATATGACGCAATTCCAGTGACAAAAAAGGTGGAAGGATGAGAAGTATCCAGAGCAGGATACCTTCCCCTGCCGCAAGAAGGCCAGGAAGCGTTCCCCATCCTAAGGACATGATGAGCACAACAATCAGAAGCAACACATCTGCAAAGAGAAAATAAGGCGAGATGGGGGTAAGAAACATCATGCCGAGCACGATGAACAGTGGGAGCAATATCGCAAGAAGGTAGCCAAGAGCAGGGACACGCAAGCTTGTTGGGAGGAATGAGGGTACAAAGGAGTAGATGCGGAAACCATGCCAGGAGTGTTCTTTATAAACATATTTTTCAGGGTGAGTCGTTGTGGCGTCTCGCAAGGATTCCGTATAGACCCCATTTTCCGAGAGAAGTCGTGCGTCGTTGGAAAGCGATGTTGCGTCGTTCTGACCCATACAGGCTTACCTCTCTACTGTATCTTTAGAAGGACAATGCATCTATTTCTTTCATTTTAAAAGGAACAAATAGGAAGTTGGCGTAGATGCGCTTTGCAACCTTTCCCTGTTCATTATAGAAGTCTAAACAACCTGAGAGTTTTTTTGACACTCCCCCGGCTAAGGCACGCGGGAGTGTCAATCTCACATATCGTACCCTACAGGCCTGATTCGCTATGAACGTGGGAATCTAGTGACACTCCACATGGTCTAAAGACCAGTGGCTTCTCGCAAGTACATTTTCTCCTTGCGAGCTACGCGCATAGCATTGCTGCTATCCGTGGGTCGTGCCATTCGACCAACTACAGGGGAGCAATCGATTATCCCCTGATACTTTTGTACGTTGATTGAAATGCCTACACGTTGCAATTGCTCTCTTTAGCAAGTAGCCGTGGTCTTTGGCTAACACGGTAGCGTTTTTACCCATAGCCCTTCGCTATGGAACCCATACACTATTCAGTTCTCAATGTACTGCTGATCAATTCTTTTCGCGTACAGAAAAAACGGAAGGGCAAGGGCTAAAGCCGCAAACGCCTAACCACGGGATGAATCCCCGTGGCTTGCGGCGGGCTAAAGCCCAATAACGTCAGGTCAATCCTCGTTTTTCAAATACGAATTTACCTCTTTCGACACTGTCGGAACAGGTCATTATCAAGCAGCTATCATGAGTGCTATAATGTGTGCCAACGTTTGTTGATTGCACAGCGCCAAAGAAAGCCGATACATGGATTCCTATCACTCTCGCCTGTTTCGCTGGTTTATACTATTGTGGCTGGGCCTCATCTATCTCTGGGGGCTTCGACTGCAAGGAATTCCTGAGCATACACTCGCCCTTCCAGAGATCCTCCTGTTTACGATCCTGATGATTATTCATATCGTCATCCACTGGTTTTATCTTTCGGATCGGTTCGCTCAAGTATCGCAATCGCGGCAATTACTGATGTGCATCCTCCAAAGTCTGCTCGCACTGGGCCTTTGCATTCTCATTCATGAATGGGATGTCACGATGGGCCTCTATCTCACACTTATCTTGGAAACCAGCGTATTTCAGAATCAGACCCGCGTGATAGCGATTGGGACCTATATCACTTCCTTGCTCCTGGCTACGTTTATTCTCTACGTCACTATTCCTCACGAACTAGGAGAGGCACTACGGGGATTTGCCGCACCAATTTTTGTGTTTGCCGTCAGTTTTACCGTTCTCTACCTTCAGCAGGTACACGCACGCGAGCAGGCGCAGAAATTGCTCAAGGACCTTGAAATTGCGCACGCTCAGCTCTCTGCTTACGCTCTCCATGTGGAGAAACTCACCCTCACTACTGAGCGGCAGCGGATGGCACGTGAATTACATGATACCCTGGTCCAAGGGCTGGCTGGCTTAGCCATGCAATTAGAGGTCACGGATCGACGACTGACCAACCAACGCTATGAGCCTGCACAAAATATCATTCAACAGGCAATGGTACAAACACGAGAAACGCTGGCAGAGGCCCGTAGCGCTATTTATGATTTGCGTATGGATGTAGAACATGTTGAGAGCCTCACACTCACAGTACAGGAAAAGGTCGCCCGCTTCAGCAGAGCCACTGGCATAGCCTGTAGCGTTGACCTTAATGCACTCTCGCTTACCTCTTCCACACAACAGATACATGTGCTACGGGTGATTACTGAAGGTCTCGCCAACATAGCCCGCCACGCCCAGGCACAGCACGCCTGGATTCGTGCCATCTGTACGACGACTCGCGACAAGAAACAATTGCTCATCGAAATACGCGATAATGGAAAAGGATTCGACCCCACAGTTATCGCGACGCAGGTTGGACATTACGGTCTGCTTGGCCTGCGCGAACGCGCACACCTGATAGGTGGTTGCCTGGATGTAGAGAGCAAACAAGGACAGGGAACGGTATTACGGTTCCAGATACCGCTCGAGCAGAAAGGGGCACTTGATGAATAAAAAAATTCGCGTGATGATCGTCGATGACCATACCATTATTCGCGAAGGAGTGCGTTTGATGCTAGAAGAGGCCAGTGACGAGTTCCAGGTCGTCGGTGACGCTGCGGATGGCGAGACAGCCTTACGACTGATGGAAGAATTACAGCCAGATGTGGTTCTTATGGATCTGCGTATGCCTTCTATGGATGGTATCACCGCCATTGAGCAAATTCGCCGATGCTCTCCACAAGTCGCCATTCTTATCCTCACGACCTACAATGAAGATGATCTCATGATTCGTGGATTACAAGCAGGAGCCTGTGGCTACCTGCTCAAGGATATTCGGCTAGACACCTTACTCAACGCGATCCGTGCCGCAGCCAGAGGAGAAATCCTGATGCAATCTGATATCATGGCACGACTTCTCTCTTATACAACAAAATCCGCGCCTTTCGAGCCTCGCGCAAGTAATCAGAGCCATCAAAGCTCCATCGATTTAACCGAGCGAGAGAGAGAAGTCCTTATAGCGGTCGCACGCGGTGATCGGAGTAAAGACATTGCCAGGCATTTGGGCATTGCGGAGAGAACAGTTCGAGCATATCTGACCAGTATTTATACGAAACTGAATGTCACTTCGCGAGCGTCAGCTATCACGGTCGCCATTCGCTACGGTATTTTGTCACCCAACGATGAAAGAGATGAAAACTGGTGACGACTCCTCACGGCTGAAGGCAGAGGTTTTAGGCACCCGTTTGATACACTAACGCTCAATCACTTCGAATACCTGCTACCTTTCTCATACTCGAACGTGTGTAAACACCCTCGAGCGGTCAGTTCTTCCTGCTTCATCGTCGATAGCCAGCGCACGGGAACCTTTGGATCGGCCCTCCCGTTTCGGTCTCACATCAACTCCCCAGGCATTTTACGTCCGGCGGTAGCCACTCTCCAGGACGGCCAGCTTTACGCGTGAAGCTGGCGAAGCTCTTCTGTTGCGAACCACAGCAAATTCAAGGCGGCATTGAGATCCCGGTCGATCACCAGCCCACAGGCCACGCACTGATAGGTGCGGTGTTTGAGCGGCATGCGCTTTTTGACCTGCCCACAGCACGAACAGCGTTTGGTCGAAGGGAACCAGCGCGAGGCGATGAAGAGCTCTCCCCCGGCGTTGGCCACTTTGGTCTTGAGGAACTGCAACAGTTGCCCCATCGCGGCATCGGCCACGGCACGCGAGAGCTTCCGGTTGGCCATCATCCCCAGGATGTTGAGGTCTTCGATGCCGATGGCCCCACAGGTGCGCGCCAGTTCGCTCGTGAACTTGTGCTGCACATCCCGCCGAATGTTGGCGATCTGCTGATGCTTGCGTGCGACCTTGAGTCGTTGCTTCTCGTAATTCTTACTGAACACGGTTCGCCTGGTTTGCGGGTCTTTCGTCTTCTCTTTCTTACTGAGTTGGCGTTGCAGCTTGCCGAGTTTCTTGAGATGGAGCGCTAATGGCCTTTGGTTCTCAAGCCTGCGCCCATCGCTCACCACAGCAGCGTGCTTTACGCCCACATCTACCCCCACCACTGCTTCGGGAGCTTTAGGGCGCTCCCGTGTGATGTCTCCTTGGATGGAGACGTACCAGTGCCCCGCTTCACAGCAGACCGTCGCCCCCAGGATCTTGACCCGTTCGCACACGACGTGCTTGCGCTGGTTGCGCTTCTTCGTGGGAGTGGTGGCTTTCCCCTTTTCGACGAAGCGCAGTTTTTCGGCGAGGTTCACCGTTCCCAGTCTGCGTAAGAGCTTGCCTCGGTCCTTCTTCGTTTGGCGCTGATCGAGGATGAAGCGGCCAAGTCCGGGAATCGAGATCCAATGGCTTCCCAAGGTGAATTTATCGTTGGAGAGATAGAACGACTCGTGCGACTTCCCCTTTTTCTTGTACTGCGGGTAGTTCGCTCGGCCCGCAAAGAAGTTGTCATACGCTTTCTTGAGGTCATCGAACGCACCCTCCACCACACACTTCGTCACCTGATAGGTCCATGGGTACTCCTGCTCCCGGATCTCGTTAAATTGCTTCTTGAGTGCGAGGGCATGTGGCGGGTTGAGCACGCGCTGCTCTTGGGGAACGGTTTCCTGCTCAGCTGTATACGCCTGATACTGCTTCTCCCACTGCTCCCGTCCCCAGTTGTAGATAAACCGCCTCGTGCCACAGGCTCGTTTGAGATACTCCACCTGTTCAGGCGTGGGGTTCATCCGGATCTTGTGCGCGGTTTTCATCCTTGAGCGCCTTTTCTCCCGCTTTGCGGGAATTCCAGTTGAGCAGGACTCGACACCCGGCAAGTGGCTCTCGTTCAGCGAGCGGCTGGCAACTTCGGAAGGTTGAGCGCCGTGGTCAGATCGACCTCATGAGAGGAGCGACGCCCAGAAAGCGTTCGTTTGGCTTTGAGCCTGCTTTCTCGGTCCCAGCGCTGCACTGTTTTCACGCTGACATCCACCTGCTTGGCAAACGGTACGACTGCGTATATCTACTTATTCTCACTTACTTTCGCACACGTTGTCAATACCTAGTATGTATCTCCTTCTCGCAGGCACCAAACGCTTTTTTTCTCCATGCTACATTCTCGTCTCCTTGCCTTCGCCGCCAAATAGTCAATGTAGACATAAGACGCAAACTTGCCATCAATGCCGCTTCCGCCACTGTCAAAAGAGGTATCGAAAGAATGGCGAAAGAGACGATGCAGCGCTCAGCGTCAATGGCTATACTGAGACCACCAATAGAATAAAACTTTCGCCGCTAACAGACCGGCCTAATGCTATGCCAAATATGTTGCCCCTCTCCTTCCTTATACTCAAGGGACATACCATATGTACGACCGAGCAAGCATTGCCAAATTGGTGCCCACCGCCTGACGCTTTGTCGGGCAAAAAACATCGTTGCGTGCGAGACCAATGAGAATACTTCTGGGAGGTTACATAGACCCATGAAAAAATTCACCGTTGCCGTGCTTATCATAGGAGCCTTCCTCCTCTACAGCTTTTTGTATCACTCAAATGCTGTCGCGCTCCTACCAACCGGTTCGACCAATTCAAATTCACCGGCAAACACATCTCCTACAAATGTGGCCTCGCCTCCTACCAGTTCAGCGGGTTCATCCGGCTCTGGCTCGTACAAAGATGGTTCATATGTCGGAAGTGTTGACGATGCGACCTGGGGCAACGTTCAGGTAAAAGCTGTTATTCAGAATGGGAAAATAACGTCTGTAGCGTTTTTGCAGTATCCAAGCGATCGAAGCCGATCGATCTCTATCAATGCCTACGCTGACCCTATCCTCTCCCAAGAAGCAATTCAAGCACAAAGTGCTCAAGTCGACCTGGTCTCGGGGGCCACGGATACGAGCAACGCTTTTATACAATCGCTTACCGACGCTCTTTCTCAGGCAAAATAAACATGAAACACACGCGCCTACTTATGGGGATACCCATTACGGTCGAGATCGTCGACCCATTCGTGACTCAGGAAGATAAGGATATATGATTGATGCTCAAGGCAGAGCAACCTTTACCAGTGGCTTTGAAAGGTATGTGTGTCGCCAATGATAACCAAACCCATAGATTATGTCTTAGACAGAATCACTATGTATCGATTGGTACTCTATGCCCTGATAGGGATGCTCGGATTAGCAATGCTCCTATCATGCTTTAAGCTCCTTTCTTTTTCCCCACTCATGCTCCTGGCATCAACGCTCTTTTTGCTCATCATGTGTTGGGCCATGAATACTATTCTGGCGCGTGTGTTTGCCGTACCAGCGAATGTTGAATCAGCTACAATCACAGCGCTCATTCTGGCATTGATTCTCGATCCAGCCCAGTCTTCCGGTGATATCCAATTCCTCGGCTGGGCAGCGATCCTGGCAATGGCTTCTAAATACATACTCGCCGTGCGTCACAAACACCTCTTCAATCCAGCAGCAATCGCGGTTGTCATTACTGCGGTTGTGTTGAATAAGTCAGCAAGCTGGTGGGTGGGCACGACAGACATGTTACCCCTCGTGCTCTTTGGTGGCTGGCTGGTAGCGCGTAAGATACGTCAGGAGGATGTCGTTCTCGTGTGTTGTGGCGTTGCGCTGGCATGTTCGTGCGTGGTGACACTGCTACAGGGCAATGCGCTCCTCACCCATCTAAAACAAATGCTGCTCGGGTCGCCCCTCTTTTTCTTCACCACGATCATGCTCACGGAGCCACTCACAGCTCCGCCAACCAGGTCACTACGGCGGCTTTATGCGGCGATCGTTGGCGTGCTCTTCATTCCACAACTGCATATCGGCTCAGTGTACTCGACCCCCGAGATTGCCCTGGTTCTGGGAAACATTTTCTCGTACCTGGTGAGTCCGAAGACAAAAGTGCTGCTGAAATTAAGCAGGAAGGTCAAGCTGGCTCCCGGTGTGATGGATTTCGTTTTCAAACCCTCCCAACAGCTGGCATTTGCCCCCGGGCAATATATGGAGTTCACACTCGATCATCCTCACGCTGATAGCAGAGGGAATCGGCGATACTTTACGCTCGCCTCATCACCAACAGAAAAACTTGTTCACGTAGGCATACGCTTTTATCCCGAGGGTAGCTCTTTTAAGCATGCCATGACCACAATGGATGGTCGGACAAAAATTATGGCGGCTCAGATAGCCGGAGATTTTACCCTTCCCGCGAACCCGCAACAAAAACTCGTCTTCATCGCGGGCGGCATAGGAATTACGCCCTTTCGCAGCATGCTGAAGTACCTCCTTGATACCCGGGAGAAACGCGACATTATTCTCTTCTACGTCAACAAAACCGCGAATGAGTTTGTCTACGTCGACGTTCTCCAAGCGGCGCAAGCCCAACTCGGCGCCAAAGTATACCCTGTCGTGACCGATACAACAGCCGTTCCACGCAACTGGCCGGGCCTGGTGGGCAGGCTCAATGAGCAAGTCATTTATGCTACTGTCCCAGATTATAGAGAGCGTACGTACTACTTGTCCGGGCCGCCAGAGATGGTACGAGCCTCTGTAGAGATGCTGGGGCATATGCACATCAGGCCAAACCAGATAAAGAAAGACTTTTTCCCAGGACTTACATGATATGTCGTCACTATGTTGTTTTGCATTTGTCAGTGAGAAACGACAATACCTCTCAAAGGGATATTAACCCCTCTTGAGATGTATTGTCGTTCTGGTCTAATCGTAACGCTGAAAATAGAGAAACCTGACCATGGCCCACCTTTGTGAAGGGAGTAACCTTGAGAGAGAGAGTTTACTAAGGAGCGCGACGTCCTAAAAAGCGATCGACATCTTTTCGCGTGTTCCACCAGAAAGTATGCGTTCATTAAGCAGCACCAGGACGAGTATCTGGTGACAGTGCTGTGTCGAGGACTTGAGTTCTCGGCGAGTGGGAGACGACGCCTCACGCCATCGTCCCGCCAGCCAGCAAAAACTGAGAAGATGCCAAGCGCGTTTATGTTAAGAAAGTCCCCACAGTATCTTAAAATGATGACGAATATGCCTATAAGTCATCCGTTCAGACGGCCAGCCGTCTGGGGAGAACTGCGGCTCCCGCTACTCCTCGCCCCACTTGCAAAGGGTCGGAGTTACTTTTGCGTAAGATGTTGTACGATCCGTTGATATCGGCATGAATGAGGCGTCCATCCCTGGCACGATACCAACTGCGAGCCACACGCTTGCCTGAGAACACTGGCTTCTCAGCCGTGTTGGCTTCATACGTTGGGATGGGGTCACCGTCCAGAAAACTGGCCTTGCTGGTGTAGCTTTCTTCCTGAAGGATGACCCTGATTCCAACCAGGTGCGCTTTGTAGGTTAACTGCTCAATGAAACGGGCATGGGGAAGCTGCACAAACTGCTGATTGGTCCTGCGTCCCATACTCACATTCTGTTTTCCAGAAGGGATTCTTGCCAATCACCAGCGTTCCGATGCCTTCGCTCACCAACAGATCAATGATGCGACGGCTGGCCATGTGTAAATACGCATCCACACGACGATTGCGCTTCGTCGTCACACGATCCAGGTGGCGCGAGGTGTATCGGTTCTCATGCGCGAGGCGTTGCTGCTGCCTGGCGCGCTGTTTGTTGTTAAAACTAAGCATGAGTGTCACCACTCCTACTCGTCTTCAAAACCGTGCTTGACAGTTTCCCGTCACACGGCTCCTCAGTAACATGGCCTTTGTCGTAGGTACCGTTGGCCTTTTTCGAGTGGCGCTCGTCGTGGCAATGACGATGGAGAGCGAACTTGTTGCTCAATTCCTCTCCGCCTCCTTCACTTTTCGGGGTAATGTGATCGATCTCTATGAGGTCTTCATCTTTGAAGTACAGTCCACACCAACGGCATTTTCCCTCTTGCTTCTGTAAAAGTTTTGCTTTAACTCCGTTAAGAAGCGGGTGTTTCTTGAGTCGCTGGCTCCAGTAAAGAAGATTTCCGTCATATGGGCTGGCAGTTCCTTTCACTTTTACATGACGCCGGATGTATGTTTGTTGGTGGTTTCGTAGTTGTAGGTCGGGGGTTCGGAAGATCCATCCCTTTCCTTCATCCACTTTCCAATACTTTTGCATAATCCAGTGTCGATTTTTGTTTGGGTGCCTGCGATTCGCCCATCTTTCCAGTTGTCGAAAAAGTACCATGTCGCAGTGCTTGAATGCCCTTCTTGCACAGATGCTTCGGTAGTAGTTTGCCCATCCGTAAATGACCGGGTTCAACTCTTTAATGAGCTTTTCCTGTTTCATGCTCCGGTGCTCTGCTACCAGACGATGCGTTTCTTTCACATGGTGCGCAATCGCTTCCTTACTGGGTCTGATGAGTGTCTTGAAGCCAAGTGGTTGACCATTAGGCCGCTTTCCGGTGTGTGTTTTCCCCATCGGATACTGGCGTATGGTGAAACCAAGGAAATCAAATCCCGTTTTTCCCTGATATTCCATCAAGGTGTGCGTGATCCGTGTCTTGCTCGGCTTGAGTTCTAGTCCAATGCGCTGTAACCATTCCGAAAGGATTTCTTTTGCTTTTTCGACGCCTTCGAGCTTGGGATGGAAAACCACCAGATCATCGGCGTAGCGGACAAATTTGGGTCGTCCCTCCTTCCACCGGTAGGCCGCTATCAAGTCCGTTTCCATACCATGAAGCGCGATATTCATAAGTAATGGTGAGATGACTCCCCCCTGCGGGGTTCCTTTCCGGGTCTCGTCAAATATGCCATTATCAATGATTCCCGCTTTGAGCCAAGCTTTCACAAGCAGCCTTACTGCGGGATAGGTGTCGAGTTTGGCGAGAAGTGCCTGATGATCAATATGATCAAATGCTCCTTTAATATCGGCATCCAGGACATACTTTGCCTGTGTGCAGATATTGGTGTGAATGGTTTGAATTGCATCATGACAGGAACGTCCAGGGCGGAAACCAAAGCTATTGGGTTCAAATTTGGCTTCCCATTGTGGCTCTAAAGCGAACTTTACGAGGCACTGGTGCGAGCGATCTCGCATGATGGGAATCCCCAAGGGTCTTTTCTCATCCTTTCCAGGCTTGGGAATATAGATCCTTCGCACTGGTTGGGGTTTGTATTGAGACCATTGCTTGGGGTGGATTTGTTCAGCCAGAGTGAAACGCTGGGCCGGTTTGACTGATTTTACTCCGTCAATGCCTGCTGTGCGTTTTCCCTGGTTGTCTTGGGTCACTCGTCGAACCGCTAAAAGCCTTGTCGCTCTGGATTTCATCAGAAGTTTCTGTAGTTTGTGGACTGCTCTTGTGTTGCCACGGCTCTCGGCTTTGAAGATGCGCTTTTGTAGGCGGTAAACATGCTGCTCGAGCTTGCGCCAGGGCAGCTTGTTCCAACTTTCACTCTCAGGGTCAGGTGGTAGCTTGATCTTGGGTGCCTTCGTTTTCACCATACTACTCGTTTCTCTTCATTCCATGTTACCGTGCCTACGTCAGCATATCCTGGGCATTACCCCAGGCATTGGCTTTTTAGGCAATCCTTCTCGGAGGCAGCTTGCGGATGGTTTCCTGCTCATCGTATCGACCTCCAATGAGAGCGTACCTTCGAGTTACTCCGTTCCGATTATCTGTTTTGCGCTGCCGTAGGTTTGTGCTATCCACCGGGTACGCTAGTGAGTGAGGCAGGGTATCACTACACTACCCTTTCACTTTCTCCATTGTTTCGCAGATTGGTACCTTACCTTTTGGTCAAGTCTATCAGCCTGTTTGACTTGTTCAACCTAACGATGGTTCCGTTGCACATTCGCGTTATTCATTCTGTTGAATGAACTGCTAACCATAGCCGCCTGACTCGGAGATGGGTCTGCTTCAGACTAGCAGTTTCCTCTCCTGGATACCCGCTTTACGGATTGAGGACCAGTCGCTACCGTAGGGCATCGTCTTTCCGTGCTCACTTCACAGGTGAGGAATTGCACCTCACGTCAGATAATCAGTTATCAAGACATTGATCAATGTCTTGCCAGCCTTCCCCTTACTTATCCAGCAAGTTTCGGCTGAACGGATCGCACGTAGCACTGATTGAGGCTTTTGAGGGGTTTGCCACTCACCAGACGAGGCACAAAACCAGGTTTGTCGCTGGTGATGGCTGCGAGCACATTGACACCCACATCCACGGCTGCCCGAAGCTGTGGGTTGACCGCAGCCGGTTGGATCTCCTGCTCATAGACGACCTCCAGCATGTAGCCATCAGCGCGTGGAACGATGCGAACCTGCCGGATGGCTTCCCAGGTGATCTGAGTCGCGATCTCGATGGGCAATCCTGATGGGACGAGCTTGCCCGTGCGCTTGAATGCCCTCTTGCCCAGGGCTTTTTTCTCGTAGATGAGCAGGAAGCGTCCCTTGGTCTTGTCTTGATAGCCAGGGATCTTGGGGCGTCCCGTAAAGGGAGTGGGGTCTTGGCGGTAGGCTTCCATCACGCGCAAAAAAGCTGACCCAATTGTCGTGAAGCTGAATGAGGATGGCATTACTGACTTTGCGAGGCAGGGCACAATAGGCCTCGTGGTGTTTCAAGCGATGGAAGATGGCAGCGTAGGGCAGGTAGGTTCCCTCGTGAATGAAGGCTTGTCGGATCTGGTAATTGGCCTGGTTATAGAGGTTCTTGGAGGCAAAGGCTGCTCGATCAATGACGGCAAAGCGTGCATCCTGATGACGAATGAGATGTCGTTCGACCAACTGCCCCTGGTGCCTCCTCCTTTTCCAACAACACGTCCTTCGTGTCGGTGAACCTCTCTTGGCATTTCACACAAGAACATTCTTTCTAAAGAAACTCTACCAGAGATGTCTCCATTTGTCAATATCTCGAATGATTCCTTGGAAACGTTTATCACACCCCCTCGTCCCCATATTACTCTTGAGAAAACATGCTATTATTAGCTATATTCCCAGAATTCCTACGGTGACGCAACAACATCTAGCAGAACAATGGAGATCTCAACAATGTCAGCATTGTGCATAGACACCCACCGTTTCCGCATCGAGGATGTCGGCGAACACTTTACAGCATCCCTGACCACCACCACTCTCACGGAGAGTGTGCACCTCATTCATTTACACCTTCTATCAAACTCCCAGACCGCGAACTACCTGCCACAAGTCAAACTGCGCTGGGAACTACCCATCCACGATATTTATACCCACTGGCACCCTGCAAGCGACCGCAATAAAACACTGTTACCCGATTGGATACGCGGCTATAAAGCAAAGGTGACTTCACAGATGCCGGTCAGTTCTCTCCTGAACGCTCAAAATGAGAATCGCCTGACCTTTGCATTCTCTGATGCGCTGGAAACGGTTGAAGTACGCGTTGGTGTGAACGAGGAAACGGGCATGCTCCACTGTGCCCTCCATCTCTTCCAAGAATCTTCTCCCTTCCTCGCCAGTTATGAGGCAACTCTACGCTTCGATACTCGGGCAATCCCTTACTATGAGGCGCTCGCAGATGTCCAGCACTGGTGGGCAACACAACCCGGCTACACCCCCCAACCCGTCCCCGAACAGGCTCGCTTACCGATGTACTCTACATGGTATAGTATTCATCAGGCCCTGACTCCGGAAAATGTTGAAGAGCAGTGCCGCATCTCCAAAACGCTTGGCTGCGAGTCAGTGATTGTGGATGATGGCTGGCAAACAACGGATAATGCTCGTGGCTATGCCTATTGTGGCGACTGGCAGGCGGCGCACGAAAAAATACCAGATATGCGTGCCCATGTTGACCGCGTACACGAGCTAGGTATGAAATATATTCTCTGGTACTCGGTTCCCTTTATTGGGATGTATAGTCAGGCCTGGGAACGCTTTAAAGATCGCTTACTCTACACCATGCCCGGCCTGATGAGTACGGGTGTTGTCGATCCACGCTACCCTGAAGTGCGCGAATATTTGATCCAACTTTACGAACAGGCGGTTCGCGAATGGGACCTCGATGGTTTTAAATTGGACTTTGTGGATAGCTTCCACCCCTCCGACAATGAACCTGCTTCCTTACAACCAGGTCAGGATGAACGCTCAGTAAACAAAGCTGTCGATCGCCTGCTTACCGATATCACGACACGCCTGCACACCCTCAAGCCAGATATCTTGATCGAGTTCCGCCAATCCTATGTTGGCCCTCTGATGCGTAAATATGGCAATATGTTTCGCGCCGGTGACTGCCCTTATGAGTTTGTGACGAACCGTGTACGCACTCTGGATATTCGCTTACTCTGCGGCTCGACGGCTGCTCACTCCGATATGCTGATGTGGCATAAAGATGAAACTCCTGAGGTGGTCGCCTTACAGTTCATCAATATTCTTTTCTCGGTACCTCAAATCTCGATCTTGCTCGATCAGCTGCCTGAGTCACACCGCAACATTGTGCGCTTCTGGCTCTCGTTCTGGCGTGAACATCGCGATGTGCTTCTGGATGGCAGGTTGATGCCCCTCAATCCCGAATCTTCTTACCCTGTTGTACTCGCCTCTACTCCTACGAAACAGGTGATCGCGGCCTACCTGGATACAGTCCTTAAACCTATCGGCGAGGTTCCTGCACATCTGCTTATCGTCAATGGCACCCTTGAGCAACGCCTCTTTCTTGAACTACCAATTGATACAGGTAGGCGCTCTGTCAAAACCTTTGACTGCCAGGGTCATCTCGTACGTTCCGAAACGTTACATCTTACAGCCGGCATCCATCGTCTCGCTATCCCACCCGCTGGTGTTATCTCCTTACACTTACGGGACTAATCAGGCTTATCATAACAATTCACTTACCCGGCGCATAACAAGGCAATGAAGATCGTCGTTTCTGGACAGGCTCGCTCGCAAAACAACAAGGACATCTTCCCAAGCTTGCAACCAGTTAGGCAAAAGCATCACAGCACGACACACCCAGTATCGCGCAAAAAGGACCTGGCAGAAGTGTTCTGCCAGGTCCTTTTTGTGCTACCAAAAGAGCGGTTCTCTGAGAGTCGTCTCTAGCCGCAACATCCATCGCACCACTCAATCGCACAACCTTGCTTCACTACGACACCTGCCCCCACGTGAATTGCTCCCAGCCCTGTACCTGGGTCACATTTGCATCCAGGGGCGTATTCGTTTGGTCCGTTCGGGCGCTCACATAGTTGTTATTGGCTATGGCTTGCAGCGCGACCGTCCCATTGCTCTGTGGAAGCCACCTGAACTCTTCCCAGGCCTGCACCTGGGTTGCAATTGCCTCCAGCGGCGAATTGGTTTGATCTTTGCGGGCACTCACATAGTTGTTATTCGCGTGTGCCCTCAAAGCGATGAGCCCATTGCCAGCATCAATCACATCAAACTCTTCCCAGGCCTGCACCTGGGTCACGTTTGCATCCAGGGGCGTATTGCTTTGGTCCGTTCGGGCGCTCACATAGTTGGTATTGTTCGTTGTTTGGAGCCAGATGGTATGACCCACCGGAGCTCCAGAACCACCACCCGTTTGTGACCCACTCCATTTAAAGGTTACTGCCGCGCCTGCTGGCAGTGTATAGGCAAACGATTCCCCACCCCACTGCACATTGAAGGTCTGACTGCTGGATGCGGAGTTATAGGCAACCAGCACTTTGGTTCCATCGGGATTCTTGAAGGCGACATTCTGAATGCCATTGCTGCCAGCGCTGGAATCAATATGGTAGGCACCAGGTGTGACGAACTTACTGGCCTGCCCCAGACCGTAGTAATCCCCGTTATACGTAACGTTGCCATTGCTCTGATCCACGCTGACAACGCCGCGACAGGTGGAGCAGGCCGCACCTGTGCCGAGATTAGGCTGGCCATTGGGATCAAGCACCATGCCCCAGCGGACAACCGACTTGCCCCAATTGCGCACAACGCCGATCAGCAGTGACATCGTGTTAGGGAAGCCATTGCTATTTTCCCATGAACCACCAGAACATTCGGTCTCCCAGGTATCTTTGTTGGGGAACGAGTTATGCACCGACGTCTGCGCATCGACGGTACCACCATAACAGTGCCAGGCGGTACCAGCAGTATAGGGGTTGGCGGTTGAGTCACTCAGAATGGTGGTAGGATAGCCTGGTTGATCCCAGTTGTGATCGTAGCCCAGGATTTTCGTTGTAATGCCGTTACTGGCAAAGGCTGGCCCCAGGTTGTTTTTGATAAAGTTGGTCTCATCGCTCGCCGGAAAAGACATCCCAGGATAGCCATTGGGCACATAGAGAGGCTCGTTTTGCGGTGTAATGGCATAGATGGGCAGTCCCTGTGCCTGATATGCCTGAATGTATTTGACGAAGTAGTTGGCATAGGCACTATAGGCGCTCGTGTTGAGTGTGCCACCCTCCATCGAGCCGGTCGACTTCATCCAGCCAGGAGGGCTCCAGGGCGTGCCCATAATCTTGAGAGTGGGGTTGATCTGCAACGCCTGTTGGAGCACTGGAATGATGTAGGCGGAATCGTGGGAGATGGAGAAGTGCGCCAGCGTCGGATCGGTCTGCCCACTGGGCATGTCATCATACGAATACTCACCCACTGCAGGAGCTGGCCGCGTTAGATCTGAAGCTCCTATAGGCTGGCGGAGGAAGTTCAGACCAATGCCGCTACTGCTACTAAAGAGATTATTCATCAACGCAGAGCGCTGGCTACTGCTCATCTTGTTGTAGACAAGCCACGCGGAGGAGTCAGTAAAAGAGGCTCCAAAGCCATCCATTTGTTGATAGGTCTGGTTCTCGTTGACGGTGATCACGTTTCCAGAACCGCTGCCAGTGGCAAACGTGAGATTAGATTGTTGCGCAAGATGTGTGCTCAGATCGCCGGTGGTGAGCCACGCACTGACCGCTTCGCCAGCAGCATGCGCCTGATACGTACTCAAGAAGAGGGCAAAGACATTACATACGACAACAGTACAGATCACGCTGATATGAAGCACCTGTACAGGTACTTTGCGCAAAAAGGTCGACCAGAACATATAATCCTCCTTGATACTTTTGTTGGTCGGACACAAACAAATGCAACAGGCTCCTTCCCCATAATGCGGGATGACTCAATAGCATTAACCCGTCAATGGCATGAGACACCTTCTACCCAATAAGGGTTGCATCAAGTTACATTCACTCCTTCTCATGTATGTCTTTTCCAGGTACATATCGCGCCTTTATCAGCATTTCTGCAAAATACTAGCGCTCTACAAAATATACCTATCCTCCTTCCAAAATGTCAATATGTCTAGACCTCTATACCATAGTGATCACACCGAATCTGGATGAAGGTGCTAAAAAAGAACTTCTCTCTTCCTCTGACTCCAGAGCTTTTCATCCTATCAGAAAGCAAATGTGTTTCCTCGTAGGGGAGATTATAAGTTTTTAGGTAAACGTTAACCTAGTTTATTTTTCCAGATGGGCTGAAAAGTGATCCAAAATATTAAGTATTTTGGCCTGATATTCGATTTTAGCCAGGCCTGACTGTTCAATCTTAGAAAACAGAAAAAGAAAAACCCCACTTTCCTTGACAATGGTGTTTTTCTATGCTACTTTTCTCTATAAGGAAGAGTAAACGTTACCCTTTTTTCTCAAAGAGAGCAGAACAATCATGAGCACTAAAGTTGTCTCTTTGACTGAAAGATCTGCCAGGAGATAGCCGTTCTGCGTATTGGGAGCGTTTGCAATTCGTATGTCTTCTCCCATTTGAACAATAACTCTTTCTCTGGCTCCTTTTATTCTTTTGTCGATGTTTGACGAAGAAACTCTCTGCGAGGAGGTGTCTTTTGAAGCTATGAAGCTGATGCCTTTGCGGCGTGCCAGAAGCCAGGGAACGCTTTAAGCCACAGCATTGTATGCGAACTCACCCATATCACGGCTCGTTTTTCTCCCTGTACTTCTAGACGTATGGCTTACATGGTCTATTTTTCGAGCCCGTTCATGTTGAAAGGTATATCTGAAATACCCACGACATGACGTAAGGACTACATGTTGTTTGTTACTATTCTCTTAGCATTTGAGTCATAGATTTCCATGTATATTAGCAGTTAAGAAGTAATAGAAGCGTACTTCTGACATTCTCTGACGCTATTATTTTCATTGCAGCAAATAGATAAGGAGGATCAGTACCCAGCAGGATATACTTTCAGGGCCTTAATGGAATAAGCAGAAAGGAATATATTTTTATGCAAGACATTGTGCGCACGAGGCGCAAAAAAATGAGACTGGCGGGGCTTGTTGCCTTGCTTATGCTGGTGAGCGCAGTCAGTCTGGTGGTACCTTTTCCCCACGCGGCTGTCAGAGCCGCAACTTCCCCGCGCGTGACCGTCGCCGCGATCGACCCGTCGCTCGTTGCAGGACGCGGCGCCCAGCTCGGTATCGTCCAGCAGGAGGCCGAGAACGCCACAACGAACGGGACGATACTCCCGTTCGACACGTCGGCTTACACGCTGTCGAGCGAGGCATCAGGCCGGCAAGCCGTACAGCTCACGCCTGGCCAGTCCGTCGCGTTCACGCTCACGCAGCAGGCGAACGCGGTGACTATCCGCTACGCAATCCCCGACGCTCCGACCGGCGGCGGAATCAACACCCCGTTGACCGTGAGCGTGGACCACAACGGCAATGAGAATACGCATCCGCATACGATCGCACTGACCTCGAAGTACTCATGGCTCTACAACCAATATCCGTTCACGAACGACCCGAATGCGGACTTGCTACACCCGGACTGGTGGATCACCGAGTGCTCGTGCGTTCCGGCTTCTACGACACCGCCACCGACCATAACGAAACCGTTCAGGCCAATGCACTTCTACGACGAGCAGCGCCTGCTGCTCCATAACACCTACCAGGCGGGAGATGTCGTCCGCCTGACCATGCCTGCCGATTCGAACGCAGCGTGGACGGTCATCGACCTCGTCGACTTTCAGAAGATCGCCGATCCCGCGCCGCAGCCGAAGAACTCCGTTTCCGTGACTACCTTCGGCGCCGATCCGAGCGGCATGCGCGACTCCGCGGATGCGTTCGATCGCGCGATCCAGGCGGCGAAAGCCTCAGGTAAGACGGTCTATATCCCGGCCGGAACGTTCCAGGTGAACAGGCACATCATCGTCGATAATGTCACTGTCGAAGGTGCCGGCAGCTGGTGGTCGATCGTCAAAGGCCATCAGGTCACGCTCACCTCACCGGCGCCCGACGGCTCCGTGCACACGGGCGTCGGTTTCTACGGCAAGTATGCAGCCGATGGCGGGAGTCACAACGTACACCTGTCGAACTTCGCAATCGAGGGCGACGTCCGAGAGCGAATCGACACCGATCAGGTGAACGGAATCGGTGGGGCGCTGAGCGACTCGACGATCGATGGCCTCTACATCCATCACACGAAAGTTGGCATCTGGCTCGACGGGCCGATGAACAACGTGGAAGTCAAGAACACAGTCATCGCGGACCAGATCGCGGACGGCATCAACTTCCACCAGGGAGTGACAAACTCGAGAGTCGTCAATTCGCTCATTCGCAATACGGGTGATGACGGACTCGCGATGTGGTCACAGGCGGTCGGAGGGCAGCCCGGAATCGAGGACGCCAACAACGTGTTCGACCACAACACGGTACAGAACCCGGTGCTCGCGAACGGAATCGCCATCTATGGTGGTCACAACAACACCGTGTCGAACAACATCGTCGCCGACCCTGTACGCGAGGGCAGCGGCCTCCACGCGGGATCGCGCTTCGGCTCGACCCCGTTCGCCGGCTACCTCCGGTTCACGAACAACACGACCGTGCGGGCTGGCTCATTCGAGCTCAATTGGCAGATCGGCCTTGGAGCGATCTGGCTCTACGCGCTCGAAGGCTCTCTCACGGCGGACATCGAGGTGAGCGGTGACAACTTCCTGCAGAACACGTATAACGCGATCCTGATGGTTTCCGACTTCCCAGTGAAGGATCTCTACTCCATCTCGAACGTCCATTTCCAGGGCATCCACGTCGATGGAACGGGCACGTCGGTGCTGAGTGCGCGTTCCTCCGGAAACGCGACATTCCAAAACGTCATCGCGCGCAACGTCGGTGCCGTCGGCATCAACAACTGCGGCTCCTTCCACTTCACGTCGGCGGGCTCAGAGTTCAAAGTGACCGACCTCGGCGGCAACACCGGAGGCGGGACCACCGGTCCCTGGCTCGCACCGTGGGAGCTGCCGAACACGATCACCTGTAACGATCGGCCACCGGTCGTCCCTCCTCCGCCTCCCTCCGCCTGGTAAGCGGTTAGATCGCGAACTATGAGTCATCTCTGATTTTTCTGGCTACCCATGTGGGGCAAGGTTAACCTTGCCCCATTGGATGCCCCCTCTTGCCCCACCGTTGGAAAAGCCCAGTCTCGGTCTGTTTGCGTTATTACCTAAAAATGATTTCTGTGCTATACTTTTCCGACATATGGTGGTTTTAGGTAATACATTCCCCACTCTTTCGCGTAAAGGACTGGCCATTCATGCCCAAACGAGTGATGTATCTTGTCCATTGGTCCCAGGAAGCACAAGCCTATGAATTTTCTGATGGCAATAGCACCCTTCTCCGTGACCTTACCGCTGAGCGTCCTGCCTGGTTGGCGTGGTTAGAGGGCATCCCTTCCTTTGCCTTTCGTAGTCGATCGGGGGTCCACTATACAGTGCGCAAAGAGCGTGTCCAGAGGAACGGACCCTACTGGTATGGCTATCGTTCTTGCCAGGGAAGAACCATCAAGCGCTACCTGGGCCGAATGACAGATCTCTCTCCTGCGCATTTAGAAGACGTGGCGCAACGGTTCACACAGGCTGTCTCTTCTCACAGTGCTGATTCCACCCAACCGTCGTCCCCCTCGTTGTTTTCTCCCCTGCTCATGTCCAGATTCCACCCTCCCCGCCTTCCGCTTGCCCTTGTAGAGCGCTCGCATCTGTTTGCGAAACTCGATGCCTGGCGCTCGCATCAGCTCACACTCGTCTGGGCACCCGCCGGTTTTGGCAAAACGACCCTGGTCAATTCCTGGTTGGCTGAGCGTCAGGAACACCATGCCATTGCTCGTACTGCCTGGATCGCCCTCGTGAAAAACGATAATGACCCCATTCATTTCTGGTGTTCTCTCATTGCTGCCTGCCAGACATGGCACAAGGAGATCGGGGAAACGGCGCTTGCACACCTGCGCTCCACGCTCCAACCACCTTTTGTCTCGGTCCCCCTACGCACCATACTGACCACCGTCCTCAATGATCTCTCCACCCAGGAAGGCCCCGGCATCCTGGTCCTGGATGAGTATCACGTCATTACCGACCCTCGTCTTCACGAGGCTATGGCCTTTTTTCTTGAGCACCTTCCGCCCCAGTTGCATGTGGTGATCCTGACGCGGAGCGAGCCGCCTTTCCCTCTCGCTCGCTGGCGCGCGCAAGGGAGCATGCAAGAGTTTTCTCCAGCTGACCTGCGTTTCTCAACGCTGGAAACGGCGACTTTTCTACAACACATCACCGGCTCCGCCCCCTCAGAGCAAACGATCGCACACCTTGAGACCCTTTTGCAAGGGTGGCCGGCTGGGCTCCGCTTGCTCAGCCTGGCTGGCCACATGACACCAGAGAACGTGGAACGGTACCTCACCACACTGCATGGATGGCAGTACCTCGACTCCTACCGTCGCCAATTGCTCGACTACTTTGTCGGTGAAGTCCTAACGACCCAACCTGAGCCACTTCAACTCTTTTTGCTCCAGACAAGCGAACTTCCCCTCCTGACCGGCCCTCTTTGTGATGCCGTCACAGGCAGGCAGCAGAGCGCCGCGCTGCTAGAAACACTCGAACGGGCCGGGCTCTTCCTGGAAGCGCTGGATGAAACAGAACCATGGTATCGCTATCACTCCCTGTGGGCTTCAGCTATGCGCCTTGAAGCCAGGCGGCGTCTGGGAGAGGAGGCGTTGCACACCGTGGCACAGCAGGCAAGTCACTGGTATGAGCAACATGCTCGGCCTGGAGAGGCTATTGAAGCCGCTTTCTGTGCCCAGGACACAGAACGTGCTGCACAACTGATCGAACGTTTTGGCGCCAGCGACCAACGATATGAATTACACACGCTAAGAGGTTGGTTAGAACAAATCCCGGACGCAGTCGTGAAGGCACATCCAGCACTCTGTCTCTACGCCGCTCTCACCCTCCGGTTCCAGGACGGACAGATTCCTCCTTCCCACAAGGAGAAGGGACGCATCGAGGCTTTGCTCCAAAAAGCAGAGGATGCCTGGCGCTACCTTGGAATGCAGTCCTGGGTTGGTATGATTTTCGCCTTTCGGGCGCTCAACGCTTCACTTCATCCTGTCTCCCAGCAGGAGGCCGTGGAGCATGCCACGACGGCCCTGGGGTTCTTCGCAGATGGTGACTCAGATGATGCTGGGCGAACGGGCACATGGGAGTGGCGCACCATCTGCCTGGGAATTGTTGGATCAGACGCATTACACCAGGGACGCTTTGAAGAGGCACAGCGGCTCCTTCAAGAAGCGCTTACTATCAGTCAGGAGCGCTCCAGCAGCCAGTTCCTGAGCGAGATCTACCTGAGGATGGGAGCCGTCTGTACAGCCTTAGGTGAACTCCATCAAGCGCATGCGTATTACCGCGAGGCCCTCTCCTCAGGATACTCACAGGGGAACAGCGAAGACTGCGTACGGGCGTTACTCGGTCTGGCGCAGCTTGCTCTTGAATGGAACGACCTGAAAGCCGCAGAACAGCGAATCAGCGAAGCATTGGAGCGTACACAAAAGCTGGGGCAGGAAGGCAACGAGAGAATCACGTATTTCCTTGCGCTCCTTTCTGCCGCACGCGGTCAGGAGGCCGCCGCCTCGCTTCGGCTCGCCACGCTCCTTGCGCGACTGCACGTCACATCGACCCAGGAGGCAGAGGACCTGCTCCCTGAGGTCCTGGCCTTGCAGGCCCGTCTCCAACTGGCCATAGATGATCATCTCGTGGCCCAACGCACGGTAACGACGCTGGCAAACACAGCAGGGACATCATATTCCTTTATCCAAAGCATGATGGTGAACATCCTCCAGGCACGCCTTCAGCTTGCGGAGGGCGAGACCAACACCGCGGTGTGTCTGCTTGAGCAACTCCTATCACTGGCCCAGGAAAAACGGTATGTACATGGGCAACTAGAGATCCAGGTGCTTCTGACTCTGGCGCAGACGGCCTGTAAGCAGCAAGACGAGGCTCGGAAGTGGCTCCGGCAAGCCCTCTCCCAGGCACACAACGAAGGATTTCTCCGCGTCTTCCTCGCCGAAGGGGCGCCCCTGGCACGCTTGCTCCGTTCACTGCTGCCTGGTATTCATGAAAAAACGCTGCGTTTCTTTGGGCAGATGCTCTTGCGCGCTCTGACAATTTCTGGAGGGGAAGGCGCCCTCTTGCCCTCTCCCTTCGAGCAGCAGCCATTCGAGCCGCTTTCTCCGCAGGAACAGCGTGTCTTGCAGTTCCTGGTTGCCGGGCACACCAACCAGGAGATCGCCAAAGAACTGGTCATCTCGGTCAATACCGTGAAGGACCACGTCAAACATCTCTATCGCAAGCTGGGCGTCAGCAATCGCCTGCAAGCCTATGAGGCAGCACACCACCTGAAACAGCTCTAACGAGACACCTTCCAGATTTTAGAACACCCATAAAACCACCCGGTTGGAGGATGTCGATCTACCAGCCTGTCCTCTATACTTCCAGCAGTCGCTTGAGAAAAGCGCAAGCGAGTAGCAAGCAAGAACGGAAGGAAGAGCGTATATGAATCAATCTCACGAGCGAGCAACTGGAAGAGATGAACCCATCAGACAACATTCCCCATTTGGTATTGTGCGAGGTCCCCTCTATGGTCATATGGGAATCAAGGCAGATGTGTTTATGCCACAGATTCACCAATTGGGAGCACACATGGTCAGGCTCTTTCTTTTCTGGAACCAGATAGAACCTGAGCGAGGGCGCTTCGTCTGGGATGCCGTTGATGCCTTGCTAGAGCAACTAGGGCCGTCCGATGAAGCGTGGATCACGCTCCAATCTAGTTCGTCGTGGGGCACGCGGCATGCCACCAATTTTCAGCCACCCTCCCCGTCGCGTCATCCAGAGGAGTATGATCATTTTGTGCGTACGCTGGTCTCACACTGCAAGGGGCGGGTCCGTTACTGGCAATGCGAAAATGAGCCGACGAACCCTCTGCTCTGGGAAGGAACAGCGCAAGACTATGTGAACCACCTCCAGGTCTTCTCGCGTGCCGTCAAAGAGCTTGATCCAGAGGCCATGGTGATCCTTGCTGGCGCCGTTGACGCATTTTACCCATCCGCCGACGCTCAGCATCCTGATCTGCAAGCGGAGCAAGACTTCTTTGATTACCTACTACGGGAAAGCGCTGATGACTTCGATGTTTTCGATCTCCATCTCTATGGAGACCTCGATGCCATCACGGCAAACATCGATGCGGTCAGGCAGAAAATGGCCGCCCTGGGGTATCAGAAGCCGATCTTCTGCGGTGAATACAACGGCCCGAGTTTCTTCAATTTCGTGGAGAATCTGCCCATTCTGCAAAACATTTTCACGAAGATGATGGAAACCCCACAGGGCGAGACCCTGGCACAGGCCACGCAACGAGATGCCATTGCGGAGTTGTATGAGCAAAGGGAAATGCTGCCGCCACAGGCACAGATGTTTATGCAGGGTTGTTCCCTCGAACTGGAACAGAAACGCCATCGTATCAACTGCCGTGAAATCGTCACGCGTTGCATGCTTGCACTTTCAGCAGGCGTCCAGAAAATGCTCTGCTGGAATCTGGCCAATGAGAACGTTGATCGAGCGAACCTGATGCACCTGCTCTTTGACAAGTATAAGCTGCTACACTATGAAGATGGGGTGTTCAAGCAGCCCTATCCAGCGGCAGAGGCATATCGCAGAATGACGGATGCGCTTCACGACGTTGAGCACATTCAACGAATCACTGTTCCCGAGCACCCGACCCTCTCCCTGTTTGAAGTCCACCGGCAGGAGCGAAGTCCCCTGTTTGTCGTCTGGGAGCGGCGCGATACCTTCTCAGGCGAAGATGCCCCCCCCACGCCCTTTACATGGACATGGTCTGCGCCACAGGCTCATGCTATTGATGTATTTGGTCAGAACATACCAACAGAAGTGCGCGCTGGTCAGGTGCATCTCCCCATCTCACTCACACCTGTATTTCTCACACAATAGCCGCAACATACCTCAAAAGGAATGTTGCTTGACGAGCATATTCCTTTTGAGGTATACTTGGAGTATGAAAACACTGTGGACTGCTCTGACGGAGCCAAATCGCTTACACATTATTGAACTGTTGCGTGGTGGCCCTCTGACGGTAGGAGAAATCACAGATCAGCTGGGACTGCAGCAGCCGCAGGTATCGAAGCATCTCAAGGTTTTGAGCGAGGCGGGCATCGTCGAGGTCCAGCCGCAAGCCAATCGACGGATTTATCGGCTGAGGCGTGAGCCATTCCAGGAACTGGAATCCTGGCTTTACTCATTTCGTCACCTCTGGGAAGAACGCTTCGACCGCCTGGACAACTACCTCCTGGAAATACAGGGTACTGAGCAACAGACAAGCAATCGAATTGAGGAGAACAATGTTTGATTCCCATTCTCTGAGTGACCGTGCTGGCGAACAGGAATTTATTGTAGAACGGCAATTCGCTGCCCCCCGCGCACTGGTGTTTCAGGTCTTTACCCAGCCAGAGCATCTCAAGCGTTGGTGGGCACCTCAGCCCTACACCGTGCCCACCTGCACCATCGACCTACAACCGGGTGGCATCTGGCACTACGCGATGCGTTCGCCAGAGGGTCAGGAGCACTGGGCGCGCAGTGTGTACCGCGAAATCATACTACCGGAGAAACTGGTCTACACTTCGACCTTTGCCGACGAATATGCCAACCCGATTGAGGGTATTCCTGAGCATCTGACCACTATCCTTTTCGCCGAAGAGGGTGGGAAAACGAGAGTGACTGCGCACGTTCAGTTCGAGAGTGCAGCGGATCTCAACGTCGCTCTCGATATGGGAATGCTACAAGGAATGAACATGACCTGGGACTACCTGGTCGAGTATGCGCAAACATTGCAAGCGAAGTAAAGGAGAAGCTCCATGACTACCACCCTCGCGCAGCATACCGTTACGTCCAAAGACGGCACCGTTGTCGAGTACTCTCAAGTTGGCCAAGGACCCGTTCTCATCCTGGTGGATGGGGCGCTCTGCTACCGGCAATTCGGGCCTTCCCAGGACCTGGCGGCAAAGCTGGCTCCTCATTTCACCGTCATCACCTATGACCGCCGGGGGCGCGGCGAAAGCGATGATACCCAACCATATGCGGTTGAGCGAGAAGTCGAGGATCTTGCGGCCCTCATTGAGGCCGTAGGTGGAACAGCGTATGTGGCCGGGCAATCCTCAGGTGCCGCACTTGCCATGGAAGCAGCAAATCAGCTACCAGGGATTACAAAACTGGCTCTCTATGAAGCGCCATTTGTTGTCGATGAGACAGGCAAACCGGTAACGCAGGCATTCTTAGCCAGGCTCAAAGAGGCTGTTGCGCAGAACCAGCGCTCGAAAGCGGTCAAAATGTTCATGAAACAGGTTGGAACGCCCGGTTTTATGCTTGCCATTATGCCGCTCTTCCCGATGTGGTCGAAATTGACCGCTGTAGCGCATACCTTGCCGTACGACATCAGCATCATTGTCGCTCACGGCTCAGGCAAACCATTGCCGCCTACGCTAGGGTCCAACATCAACGCTCCAATCCTGGTCATGGACGGGGGAAAGAGTCCGACATGGATGCGGCATGCAATGCACGCGCTGTCCCAGACGCTCCCCCATGCGAACTACCGCACCCTGGAAGGGCAAACCCACATGGTCAAGGCAGAAGCCCTTGTTCCCGCCCTGGTCGAGTTCTTCACTGCCTGATACTTCTAAAAGGAAAGCCCACACGTTCTATCCCTGCCAGGTTACCATCGCGGTAGCGTTGCCGACCGAGGAAGTAATCGTAAATGTCAGTTGGCCACGCTGGCCCGGCGTGCTATGGATATAGAGCGTCAACTGGCATGGTTGCCCTGGCTGACCTGTTCCCTGAAGCGGGGTGAACTGCACTGGGAGCGTCGCGGGGCCGGTTTTCCAGATCCAGGATGACACCCCCTGTCCGTTGGTATAGAACCAGAGTTTCACATCGCATCTGTAGCCAAGTGTTTCCAGACTACACTCCTGAGGAGTTAAATTCCTGGGATCAGCCTCGACTTCGAGAGAGGAAGATGAGGGTATCACGGAGGCAGAAGATATCGCAGGCGTAGGAGATGGGGCAGGCGACGGTATAGGTGTCAAGAGTGGTATTGTACGGTTACTTGATCTATCAGGCACCCTTCCCTTGGTGCTTACGTTTTCCTGGGTGGGCAAGAAAGCATGAACGCCTGAGGATGAGGGTGAAACGAGAGGATACATCTCTTTGAATGAAAAGCCCCCTAGAAAAAAGGCTGAGATAACAAGCAGGGCCAGCGCAATACCTAGCGTCCTATGATCCGGACGTATGTGAACGATATACGTACAGGAAGGCACAACGGGCGGAATAGCCTCCTCCTCGCAAATTTCTTCTCTCGACCGCTCCCCATGTGCGTGCGGTGAGGACAGAATACCAGGCGGTTGGAGAGGTAGATCACCACATCCTTCCTCGCATAATCGACGCGAACTCTCCAGTAGCCCCAACTCCTCGGCATTCTGGTCGAAAAGTGCGCAGAGTTTCTCACGAAAATACGGAGTGGGCGAAAAGAGTCCACGTTCCCAGCGACTCACCGTTGTTGCGTCTGTGCCGATTTGTTCAGCAACCTTTGCCTGCGACCAACCTCGTAGTTCGCGCACCTGTCTCAAACGATGATTAGATGCCATAGGTCCCTCCAATAGCCTCTTGCTGTAAACGTTCGATTAAGTAGCATCATGCTCACAAAATCTTCTGCAATGAATTATCCCAATTAATTGTTTTCACCCATTTATTCCATTTCCCCCTCTTACAACTCTTTATCATGAAACATCCGAGAAATCAACAAGAAAGGGGAAAGTGAATAGAAAGTGAATAGAAGGACGGCTCATTCATCTCCCATATGAATAATGGAGGGATGAACGAGCCGTCTGCTGGAATTTGCCAGCGCGAAAAGGGGTGGAGCCGATTTACGGGAAAGCCGGGTAGGCGTTGGAGACGAGCGTATCGAATGCCGCCTGGAACCAGGCTCCCGAGACCGGGGCGTTGGGCATGGCTCCGGTAGGCATGTTGTTGTTGAGCGCATCTCCGCCAAACGTCGGGTCGCACATGCGATCAAAGCCCTTACCAGTCGGGTTGTTCGGACCAGTCGGAATCAGCGAGCTGGAACCATCGGACTCACCAGGTGGTTTGATCCAGACATAGGCGTCAAAGCCTGCTGCTGGATTGGCGACTGGGCGAGCGCCAATGCCGCCGGGCTGGTTGCACCAGTTGCCCTTGGCGATGCGCTGGTCGATCCTGGTAGCATTGACAAACGTGTTCAAGTCGGTCGAGGTACTCGGGCCAGTCGGGCGCTTAGGACCACCCCAACCGTTACGCGACGTATCGATCAGCATGCCAATGGTGCTGGGGAAGCCAGCAGCGATAAAGGCATTGCGCATGTCAACGTCGTAACTCTGTTCGTCAATGTACGTGTTCCACTGGAAGAAGCTCGCCGAGCGCACTGGCTGGCCACCAACCTGCTGGTTGGCAGTCATGTATGGCTCAACGGTTGGCGTGTAGTTGGCCGTGTTGCTAATAAAGCCATCGAGACTGCTCACTCCCGCGGTCGTGCCTTTTGCCACACTGGTGGCCAGATTGACGAATGGCTGGAAGTTACTATTCCAGCCGAGCCAGCCGGAGTGAGCGATGTCGAGGAAATTGTACACGTTCGAGATCGCGTGTAGCTTGTTGAGCGCGTACTGAACCCCCTGCACATAGACGCCACTGGAGTTCGCGTCAGCACAATTCTGAATATTCAGGTTGGTAACCAGGTTCGGCAGGGAATCCGGCTCAATGATCGCCGAGACACGCAGATTAGAGAACCGCGACTGGCTTAAATCAGACGCGATCACATCAATGTAGTTGTGCTCGTAGGTCTGCAGGCCATTGTTGGCGATCTGTAGTTCACCGTTGGAGGCGAGGGCAGCACAGTCGCGGTCGGGCAGATCATAAACGACAATGGTTACTATGATCGGCTGGCTGCTGCTGGCCGCCTGTGTCTCCGCGGCATTCAAGTAATCAAGCAGGCTAGAGGTGTAACCTGCTCCACCGGTGACTGCCGCCATGCTATCGAGCCAGATGGCCGTTGGATAATTGGCAACCGCTGCCTCCTTCGCACCAAGCGTGCCACCCACAGAGGTCGCAGATGCCTTCACTTCCGCAACGTAGTTGGGGTTGAGGAAACCCTGCGCCCCAGCATACGGATTTTGCACGTGACCGCCACCTGTCACGGGAGTACCGGTCGGGGTTGGGGACGGCGTGCTGGTCGGTGTCGAGGTCGGCGTGCTAGTGGGTGTACTGGTCGGTGTCGAGGTCGGCGTGCTGGTCGGCGTATTTGTGGGCGTTGATGTGGGAGTGCCGCCGCCGCCAGAACCAGTACAAACGTTCCCATTAATAGAGAAACTGGTCGGCACGGGATTGCTCGTCGTCCATGAGCCATTGAAGCCAGGCTCTGAGCTGACTGTGCTACCAGCCGGGACAGAACCATTATACGACAGATTCGTAATCGAGACGTTCTGACCAGACTGCGTATAGTTGCCATTCCAGAGCTGTGTG
The DNA here is from genome assembly GCF_000178855.1 of Ktedonobacter racemifer DSM 44963. Taxonomy (GTDB): domain Bacteria; phylum Chloroflexota; class Ktedonobacteria; order Ktedonobacterales; family Ktedonobacteraceae; genus Ktedonobacter; species Ktedonobacter racemifer. The sequence goes on from NZ_ADVG01000002.1 coordinate 537,063, forward strand.
ACTTGCTGGCCGCTAGCAGGGAAGGCGAAGGTCAACGTCCAGTTGCTCCAGTTGGAGTCGCTGGTATTCTGGATAGTGAAACTCGTCCCGAAGCCACCAGTCCACTGGTTGGTCACCGTGTAAGTCACCTGGCAGTACGAGGCTGCGTGCGTGGGCGTCACCCACAGAAAAAGACTGCTCATCGCTATGAGCAGCATACAGGTAAGCAAACCCAGACTGCGAAGTGGCCTTTTGAACAGGGACCTTCGCAATCCGCTCTCAGAGAAATCGCGCTTAAATTCGCGCATTCTCCCCCTCCTTTGGGTGAAACTAAGGCAAACGCTCCTGGTTACCTCCTTTCTCACATATAGCGTTTGCTTCATCGATACCTTCTCATCCTTGATTGGTATATGCCGCAATTCATCTCTACCAGATGCCAGCTCCGGCGTTGCTAGCATCGTTCGTGTGAGCGAGTACGGCTATAGACAAATGATAGAAGGCGGAGGGGAAACAAACCAGAACAGATAGAAGACACTTGATCAGCAGTGAGATAGCATGTCCTTTAGGAACCTGCCTCTTATCTGTCGATTGGATGCTTCGCATGTGCCGTGGCTTTCCCGGAGAGAAACCGTATACTTTTCTTCTGTACCACTGTGAGCGGAACGGGATAGGTGGACACCATTGAGAGCAGGAGGAACATCTTTCACTTATGATTTTGTTCTGGAAACGGGCTACCCAGTACACAACACTAGCTTTGAGTATCTGGTTCCTGCTAATGGCGCTGGCGGCCTGCGGCGACACTGCCACAAGTGATCCGCAGCCAAAGCCAGCTCCAGTAGTGACGCTGCGAACGTACCAAGGAGCGGGCTTCACGCTCAATTACCCATCAAACTGGGGTGTGCACGCTTCGGGTAACCAGGTGACGTTTGCCGATCCTCAGGGGAGAAATGTGCTGGCCATCTTTGCCGATCCCGATCGAGCAGGTGAGCCAGATGCCAGTGTGGTAGCCGATCAGGCCATGTCCCACTTCAAAGGCACGCTGCTGGCAAACGCACAGGACATATCCGTTCCCCAAACCTTCGCCACGGGCAAAGTGACCTGGATTCAGCGGAGCGCAACGGGAAGCCTGGCGATTACCGATCCTGGCGTGCAGGGGAATCTTTTCCTTCTCGTGACAAACTTCCCTCCTCAGTCGAAAAATACCGTGACGTATAAGGTCGAGTACTATGGGCCAACCGCAACATTTGGCCAGGCAAATGTGAGCTTTATGCAAATGTTGCAGTCGTTTACCTTTACAACGCGATGAACGCGCACCCATAGTGTTCGTCAAGGATCTCGTGATACATGCCGTGGATCTATATATGCGGGTAACGGCATCTTACGTGGTCATACAACACACAAAGAAGGGACATGACTCACTTCAAAAAGGACGTTTATTCGGAAAGAGAGTATGCAATGACAAGGATGAGGCTTTAGCCCGCCGCAAGCCACGGTTCTTTAGACCGTGATGAGGCGTGTTCTTGAGCTTGAGCCCTTATAAAAGAGAGTACTCTATAGAACATATGTTTGACAATTTCACATCAGTCTGGTATTCTCGAAGAGAGATACCATATATTTTGCGAGAGGAGGTACTGAACATGGCAAAAGCCACGAAAACTATCAGGCAAGCGTTACACTATCCGCCGCAGTATGCCGACTACTTCGCGGCAAACCAGGTCCTCTTCAATCGCGTCATGGCCTTTTATTTTGAAGTCATCCAGGCACACGAAGGTCTTCTTGCCCTCAAAAATAAGCAGGCCCTCACGGCCCTGGAGAAACTCACCCATGCAACGGCTGCAAACCCCAATCCCATCATGCCCCTCACTGATCTCGCGCCAGATATCCCGGCGATGTTCAGACGTGCCGCCATCAATGCGGCCCTTGGTTCGGCCCGCGCATTTTCTTCCTCCCTTAAAACATGGCGAGCACGGAAGGAGAGGCACGAAGCCAAGCAAACGAAGAAGGGCAAGAAGAGGCCGTTCAGGGAGCGGCCACCGGTCCCACCCCGATCATGGAAGAAGTCAGCTCCCTTCTACGCAAGCCTTTGGCGCGAGCGTCATACCCATTCTATCATGCTCAAAGTCTGGACCGGCTCGTGCTGGTCCTGGCTTAAAATACAGATCCTCTGTCGCGATCTCCCCGATGGCTTCGAGATGGGCAGTCCGCAACTTGTCCGCAAAGGAGATCGCTGGTGGTTGCATACTCCCATCGAGAAGACATTCGAGGCTCCCGCAAAAGTCATAGAGCAACTCACCACCGCCCAGACACGGATCTGCGCGGTGGATCTCAATCTCGACCATCACGTAGCTGTGTGCAGCGTCCAGACCGTTGACGGCACCATCCTGGCTACTTCCTTCATTGGGAATGGCGCAGCGGTATCGGGCACAAGGCGCGCAACTGCTTGGACGTATTGCACGCAACCGATCTCAGACTGGCATCATTGCCGAAAATGAACAGGACAATGCTGCCCTCTGGGCCAAAATCAGGCATGTCGACGAACAGATCGCGCACCTGGTGAGCAGCCGCATTGTCCTGTTCGCTCGAAAGAACGGAGCAAGCATACTGGTTTTTGAACACCTGGGGACTCTCAAACCAGAGAAGGGCAAATATTCCCGCCGTAGCAATAGGAAACGCGCCTACTGGATGAAGGGGCGCATCTTCCGCTACTCAAAGTATAAGGCGTGGGATGCAGGCGGTCTCATCACGACCCGTGTCAATCCGCGCCATACCAGCCGGGAATGCCATCGTTGTCATAGCCTGATCGTGCGCTACAACCAGGGACAACCCCAGGAGGGCTATACTCCCGGCGCCGCCCTCTGCTTCTGCCCACAGTGCCAGATGCGCGATCATGCCGACAGAAATGCCAGCCTGAGAGTTGGACAGCGTTTGATCGAGCGTACGCAAGCACCTTTGAAGGAAAAGCCTCATGCTCTGACGCGACGTGCGAAGAGGGAGCCGAAAGGCTCAGGTGTTGGGATCTCCCAGGATGCCAAACGCCAGCTGGGACCATCTATCCTTGCGGCAAGGCGTGGAGATCATGCCAACGGGCATGGCACCGCCCAGAGAGGAAGGCGCCGGATGGGTGCGCGCCTCTTAGATATTGCGTCCCAACTACGGATTCACTTTGAGTAGTGGCTACGCCACCTATCTCACGAATCCGACTACGGCACAGTGTCAGAAGCTGCTCGGCTTTAGCCGATGCGGAGTGTCACAAGGAAGTTCATTGGTTTATTTGTGTCTAGTCGGCAGGCAAAGTGGCTGCCCGGCGCGGCGGTATGTTGCCTTCTAATCGGATGTATCGTCGCATTGAGTCCACTGGGGCAGGCAATGGCCTCAATGCGTACGGCGAGCGCGATGAGTGCCCAGGTCACGGTGAATGCGGGGCAGTCGCTGGGCACACTGACCGGCGCCAGTAAGGGACTTAATACCGCGGTATGGGATGGGAACCTTCTGGATAGTGCAGCGAGCAGCGCGGTGAAAAACGCGGGGATCCGTACGCTGCGTTATCCTGGTGGCTCGACCTCAAACGTGTATCACTGGCAGTCCAATACAACGGTGTCAGGGCAGGGGTATGCGAATCCAAACAATACTTTTGACGCCTTCATGAATATGGCGCAATCGGTTGGCGCACAGCCAATCATCACAGCCGACTATGGTGCCGGGACACCACAGGAGGCCGCCGATTGGGTGCAGTATGCCAATAAAGGAGGCTCGGGCTATACAGGGCCTGTCCCGACGTATACCGGAGGGAGTAGCACCGGTCACACCTATGGCATCAAGTACTGGGAAATCGGCAATGAGATCTATGGCGATGGCACGTATGGTGCCAGCTGGGAGTTTAACAACAACGCTCACACCTCCGCCACGTATGCCAGTAACGTCGTGAGCTATAGTCAAGCGATGAAGGCCGTTGACCCCACGATTAAGATTGGCGCAGTGCTTACTACCCCCGGCAACTGGCCCGATAGCGTGACCAACTCGGCTTCGCCGCAACCCTGGAATACGACGGTGCTCTCGACCGCGTGTTCCTCCATCGATTTCGCAATCGTCCACTGGTACCCTCAAAATCCTGGCAACGAATCTGACGCGACCCTGCTCTCAGCATCAGCGCAGATCGCCGGGATGGTCTCTACCCTGCGCTCCGAATTGAACCAGTATTGTGGGGCTCACGCCAGCGCAATCCAGATTTTCGTGACAGAGACCAACTCAGTTTCCTCCAATCCTGGGAAGCAGACGGTCAGCGTCGTGAACGTACTTTTCGAGGCCGACAATTATATGAACTGGTTGGAGAATGGCGTCACCAACGTTGACTGGTGGACGTTGCACAATGGCGCAACGGCTGGAAATACCAGTTCTTCGCTGTATGGCAACGCTCAGTACGGCGATTACGGTGTGCTCTCCAATGGCAGTTGTACGAGTTCGACTTCGGGTATTTGCGAGCCAGCGGCCAATACACCTTTCCCCGCTTACTACGGCCTGCAAATGCTCAACTACCTCGGCCAGGCGGGCGACACCATGGTCTCGTCTTCGTCGAATCAGAGCCTGGTAGTTGCCCATGCGGTCAAACAAGCCAATGGGAATCTTGCTGTACTGCTAATCAACAAAGACCCGAATAACAGCTACACGGTTTCGTTGGGACTCAGCAGTTACAACGGCGCTTCTACGGCGACGGTGTACTCCTATGGCGAGACTAGCAGTGCGATTACCTCTGCTTCTGGCTCGTCCTCCAGCGTGACGATCGCGCCCTACTCACTCACGACGGTGATTCTGCAGCCGGGCACAGGTGGAACACCTACTCCAACCCCAACCACGACGAGTACGCCCACGCCAACTCCAACCCCACCCAATACCCCAACACCTACGCCGACTTCTGGGAGCTGTAAGGTGGCCTATACGGTGACCAATCAGTGGACAGGTGGCTTTGGCGCGACCTTTACGATTACCAATACCAGCTCGACACCGATCAACGGCTGGAGCCTGCAATTCGCCTTCCCCAATGGGCAGAAAATCACCCAGTTGTGGAACGGAAACTACACGCAGAGTGGGGCCAATGTGACGATTACTAACCTCTCCTATAACGGATCAATCCCGGCGGGAGGCACAGTCAGTTCGGAACCTGGCTTTAATGGATCCTGGAGTGGCGCTAATACCTCACCAACCTCCTTCACCCTCAATGGTTCTCCCTGCAGTGTTGCTGGCTAAACTTTTTACTGAGGCAAACAAGCACGACACCTACAGCTGATTGTTTGCCTCCTCCTCTCACGTTCCCCGCAATGGGCAAAATCTGTACAGCATTCGCAATAGATGCAAGAGTAGGCGAATCGACGGGTCCCAATTTCTTGTAATTCATCAAAAAGTATGGCATATATAAAAATTATAAGTGTAATTGCTATATGTGATGCATTCTAAACAGAACCTCCTTGTCACCAAAAACACATCTATAAACAAGGTATGCCATATTTTATGGATAAGATGTGAGGTCTATATGGTTCCTTGCAGAGAGACTCTTCCACTCATCGCAGTTTCCGGGTAGAATATGAGTAGAAAAGCAAAAAGATCTGGAGGATCGGCCAATGTATTGGCTCAAAAAAGGTTTATGGCCAATTGGTATTATCATCACAAGTACAATGCTTTTTCTCCTCATACTCATAACTGTGCTATCTGTGCCTACTGTTTATGCCAAGCAGACTTTATCGAAGAATGCAATAGCAGGTACCGCTACAGTACAAACAACACCCACAGAAGATTTGACAGTGACTACTCTGAATAAAGAGCTGCTCACACAAGAACTCAATGACCAGCAGCACACAAGGGACAATTGGTTGTGGAGTAACGTCGCCACTATTCTCTCGAGTGCCCTTTCTACTCTTGTGATTGTCATTGGTGTGCTCTTTGGCTTTTGGCAATGGAGTGTAGGTCGGAAAGATACGCAAAACAAGGCGTCAGAGGATAGGCGAATTGAGCAAGATAAGGAATTGAAAGATCGGCAAGCCGAACGGGAAAAGCGAGCGGAAGAACGTTTCCAATCTGCTGTCACGGGCTTGGGGGATGAAAAAGAAGGAACCAGAATCGGTTCGGCCATTCTCTTGCGAACCTTTCTACGTCCAGGCTATGAGCAGTTTTATACACAAACCTTTGATCTAGCAGTTGCTCATTTATGTCTTCCAAGGGCTTCGTCTCCTTCAGAAAATCAAACTGCGCCTCTCACCACTCTAAGCCAAACACTAATCGTTATCTTCCGAGAGGCTTTCCCACTTGCCAGAAGCCAGAATGATGAAAGTCCCCAGATGTTAGATGCTACTAGGATTCAATTGGATAATGCATATCTCGCTCTGGCAGACGTAAGAAACATCTGGATGCCATATGCTTCTCTACAGCAAGCCGATCTCAAAGGAGCCGATCTCAGAGGAGCCAACCTCAATGAGGCCGATCTCAAAAGCGCCAACCTCGAAGGAGCCAATCTCGCGGGAGCCAATCTCAAGGGAGCAGACCTTGGAGGGGTTAATTTGAAAAGCGCCAACCTCAATGAGGCCGATCTCAAAAGCGCCAACCTCGAAGGAGCCAACCTCGCGGGAGCAAATCTCAAAGGAGCGGACCTTGGAGGGGTTAATTTGAAAAGCGCCAACCTCAATGAGGCCGATCTCAAAAGCGCCAACCTCGAAGGAGCCAATCTCGCGGGAGCAAACCTTAATGGGACCAAGCTGGAAGGAGTCAACCTCAAAGGAGCTAATCTTAATAGAGCAAGTTTTGTGAAAGCGAATCTTGAAGATGCCGACCTGAAAGATGTCAACCTCAATGACGCCAACCTCAATGGAGCCAATCTTATGAAAGCCAACCTTGAGAATGCTCAACTTGAGGGGGCTAAGCTCAAAGGAGTCAAACTGAACGGAATCACACTCTTCAGAGCAAACCTTGAGAGGGCTACGCTTTATGGGGCTGATCTCAGCAATGCCAGGCTCAATGGAGCCAATCTTAAAAGAAGTAACCTTGAAAGAGCCGTTCTTGAGAATACCGATCTTAGCGGTGCCAATCTTAGCCAGGCTAATCTTAAGAGAGCAAAATTTGAGAGAACCAACCTCTTCAAAGCGAATCTCAGCCAGACCAATCTCATAGGAGCCCGTGGACTGACAGAAGATCAATTGCTCATCTATAAAACAATGGGCGCTATCACTGATGGCCTCATAATTGATGCATCTCAATCTGATATCTCATCCCCTTCCTCAGCACAAAGGGACCCTGTAGAAACCTCATCAACTACGCTCCCTCAAGGGAGAACGCTACCATCTCACAAGACAGGTAACGAGACGACAAAGGACAAGGATTGACACTCCCCAGAGAAAGCTGCTGTTGCGCTAGCGTGTTAAATCACAGTATTGAAAGAGCTTAACAGGTTCATGCACACTTTCGATGATAATAGTTCTGTTTCAAGCCATCTCTCATTAGAGGCCTGGCTCCAGAAGTTGCTCCATCTAAAAGCTTAGCAGTAGAAAGCTTCTTGTATCATCGAAAGTGTGTATGAACCAGGTTTTTGGGTCCATTACACGAAACAAACGCCGACGAAAAGCACTCATCAGTAATCGCTTTTCCCCTTGTTTTTGGTCTTCTTCTCTGACATATTCGCCTTAATATATCAAAATTATTTGATGCAAATGCTGTCAGCTCATGGCGCATCCCGTGGACAAAGCCACTTTTCGGGGCATTTATCAAATAGTCATGTTGCTTCTCTTGTCTTATGTAATTGCTTATGTAATTGCTTATGTAATTGTCAAGCTCAATAGAAGCGAAATCAGGATCCTGCCAGATTTTTTTCGCATTCTACCATAATAAATCCAGAGAACATGAAAAAACCGCTAAAAAAGTGTTGACCTTGTTTTCTGTGAGATACATTTCTTGTACCTTTAACAAAATATTCCCAAAACGTTATGAAATTTCTAATGAAGTGCCTGTGAAGAAGGGATAGCTATACTTAAGAGTAATAATGGCGACAATGAAGGGAGAGTACAAGGATTCGTACAAAAATGGGCCATTTTGCCGGGAGGAGTCCGTCACGTTCGTATGAATGGTGACAATGAGTGCCAGCCATCCTCCCATGAAAATCTCCTGTTCGCCATTAGAGGATCGTTTCTTTTCACACAAAAAAGGAGTTTTCCGTGCAGAAACGAGCTATCCGAGCGTTTGCAGTCTCCATGTTTGTTCTCATCCTGGCAGCCTTAACCCCCCTGACCGTATTTGCGGCGCCAGCCTCACAAGAGAACACGGCTTCCTCCCTGGACACGAATCCCTACTCGCCTGCGTACCAGCACAGCTACCGACATGGCGCGGTCCCTACGACCAGTCAACAGGTTAAGATCAAAGCCTATCAGCAGACCCATTCGAGCTCAACTCCGGCAGCGTCCGCGAACACACTGTCCTATGGTGGTGGCATCGACGGCATTGGTGTGACCAGCGGCAAAGAGAAAGTCTATCTGGTTTTCTGGGGCACCCAGTGGGGAACTCAGAGCACTGACAGCAGTGGCAACCTGACTTTTTCCAACGACTCCGCTGGTGCCGCGCCACGTCTGCAGAATATGTTCAAAGGTCTGGGCACTGGCAACGAACTGTGGTCAGGCGTGATGACCCAGTACTGTGACGGTTCCGGCGTGTCGGCAGGTGCTACCAGTTGCCTATCGAGTGCTGCGCATGTTGGCTACCCGACTGGTGGTGCGTTCTCTGGTGTCTGGTACGATAACTCCGGTGCCGAGCCAGGTACTGCGAGCGGAAACCAGTTAGCCAACGAGGCAATCAAGGCTGCCGGGCACTTCGGCAACACGACGGCGGCAAGCAACCGCTATTCGCAGTACGTGGTCCTCTCGGCGACCGGAACCAACCCCGACGGCTGGAGGACGGGAGGGTTTTGCGCGTGGCACGACTATAATGGCGACACGACGCTTTCTGGCGGTGCGGCCAGCTCGCCCTACGGTGATATCGCCTTCACCAACATGCCATATGTTCTAGACGCTGGCAGCAGCTGCGGCCAGAACTTCGTTAACTCTGGCTCGGCAGGCACCCTCGATGGCTTCACCATGGTCGAAGGCCACGAATACTCCGAAACCATTACCGACCAGAATCCCGCTGGCGGTTGGACGAGCAGCAGTAGTGGGCAAGAGAACGCGGATGAGTGCGCCTGGATCTCCTCCGGCCAGGGTGCCTCCGCTAACGTCACGATGGGCAACGGCACCTACACCATGCAATCGACCTGGTCGAATGACACCAACAGGTGCGATATATCCCACCCCATCGTTGGTGGAGGAACCACAACGAATGATTTCTCGATCAGCGCCAGTCCCACCAGCCTGTCTATTGCTCCCGGTGGTAGCGGCACCTCTACGATCAGCACCGCGGTAACCAGTGGCTCGGCGGGAACCGTTAGCCTCTCGGCGAGCATCTCGCCTTCCGGTCCAACAGCCTCGCTCTCGCCCACTTCGGTCACGGCGGGTAGCTCCTCGACCCTGACCGTCTCTGTTGGCTCATCGGTCGCGACGGGAACCTATACCGTTAGCGTGACTGGCACCGAAGGCAGTGCCACCCACAGCACCTCCGTGACGGTGACTGTCACATCAACGAGCGGTGGTGGCATTACCAACGGCGGCTTCGAGACGGGGAGCCTCTCCGGCTGGACCTCCTCCGGGACGACCTCGATCAGCACCACGGTGCATTCGGGCAGTTATTCCGCTCGGGTGGGCGGAACCTCGCCTACGAACGGTGATAGCAGCATCAGCCAGACCTTCACGGTGCCCAGTGGGAAGACGCATCTGACCTTCTGGTATCGCGTGTATTGTCCGGATACGCTGACCTATGACTGGGCAACGTCGACACTGAAGGACAACACGAGTGGTACGACCTCGACCGTCCTGGCCAAGACCTGTAACACCAACGGGACCTGGGTCCAGGTGTCGGCTACGGTGACGGCTGGCCACTCCTATACCCTGAAGTTGATCAGTCACGACGATAACTATGCTGGCGACGCGACCTACACGAACTACGATGATGTTGTACTAAGCTAGCTAGATCAGTAAGCACTCACAGACGGGGATGGCTCAAGCAGCTATCCCCGTCTGTGATCATTTGGGGTCTTGACGGAAGGGAACCCGCCGCAAGCCACGCTGTTTCAATAGTAGTGGTGAGGCGTTTTTTCAGGGCTTTAGCCCCTGCTTGTTAAACCTATGTACTAATGAGAGTAGAATGGGTGAGAGCAGAACCAGCGACGAGAGAGGCGGGAGTACATCTGCCTAGCAAAAGCCACCACGATCATCAGCACATCTGCAATGAGGAAACGAGCTTGCCACCTGGTGACACTACACTTTTGGGATACTGGTCACTTAGAAGATTATCGTAAACACTTTCAAATCGAGCCCCTGCCGCATCCAGGGCTGACACCTTACTCCAGCGGCATACAAAAAAAATCGCCACCGTATGAAACATTCGTCGTCACCATATAAAAACGCCCCGCGTGATAACGCAGGGTCGGCGCAAAGATGCCTCGCGAAGCGCCGATATTCGCTAGGAAAATATTCAAAGCTGCTCGTCACCAGGTAATACTCCTGGTCAACACGACACACGCTCGGATCAGGGTAGAAGCCTGGTAGTACCGGATTTGTGTAGGTCAACTTCTCACTCATAGGCACATCCCTTACCCTTACACACAGAATTATCTTTGCAAACGTTTGCAAATCCTACAGAAGATATACTCTATTCTTCTCTGCTGTCAACCTCGGTGAAAAAAGTGCAGAACTATGTATGTAAGAACTAGCAGCGATTCGAGGAGCAAGTGCCTTTTTTTCTTCCAGACACTTTAAAATACGGGTAAGATGGTTAAAGAGAGGCTTCTGCGAGGGCCTTTAGCGCTCCGGTAAGAGATGAGAGATACCCTGCAATGCCCTCTCTTTTCAGTATTTTCATGATTTCTTTGTGCCGCGCAGGAAAAGAGCCGAAAAAAGTCTTGACAGTAAACGAGAGTCTATGGTATTACTGGAACAGAGATTGTAAACGTTTGCAAATTCACCCCTGGGGCGGATCGAGCAAATAGCCTGGTCGCTGTTTTTGATGGCTTGATCCAGGCAAAGGAAATCCATCCTCCAACGTTGAAGGAGCACAAGTTTTGCGGCAGAGAGAGACGGACAAAGGGGGCCAGATGGCGCGCGAAATCACAATTGTTGATGTCGCCGATGAAGCCGGAGTGTCATATGCGACTGTTTCGCGTGTGATCAATAATAAAGCTCATGTGAGTCCTGAAAAGCGTGAGCGTGTTTTGCGGGCCATGGCTCAACTCGGTTACGTAGTCAATATGCAGGCACGCAGTCTGGCTGGAGGTGAGTCGCGGGTCGTTGGTTTGCTGGTCGATTACCTCAGCAGCAGCTACATGGATGAAATTATTCGCGGCATCGATGAAGCGCTGGACGCCGAAAACTACGATCTGATGCTCTATACAACACACCGGCGCAAGACGAAAGAATCGGCCTACGTAACCAAGCTTACGCGCGGGCTAGCTGATGGTCTGCTGCTGATTCTGCCGCGCAACGCGGCGGCATATCTGGATACGCTGCGCCAGCGCCAGTTTCCGCATGTGATCGTAGACTATCTCAACAATAAACAGAACGTCCCATCTGTTTCAGCAACCAATTTTCGCGGAGCCTATGACGCGATGTCCTTTTTACTCTCGTTGGGACACCAGCGCATCGGGTTTATTACCGGCACGATGGAATTGGGCAGCGCGCGCGATCGCCTGGATGGCTATCACGCGGCACTGAAGGACCATGGCATTCCCGCCGATCCGCACCTGATCAGCGAGGGCAATTTTATGCAGCCACAGGGCTATCAATGCGCCCAGGAGCTGCTCAGCTTGTCTGAGCGGCCTACCGCAATCTTTGCGTCCAACGATATGATGGCCTTCGGAGTCATGGAGGCCGCAAGAGAGCGCGGACTGCGCCTGCCTGAGGATCTATCGATCGTGGGCTTCGATGATATCCCCCAGGCCTCTTATGTCCATCCCGCGCTGACAACGATTCGCCAGCCTCTCGAAGAGATGGGGCGAAGTGCCGCTCATCTCCTCTTGAAATATATTGCACACCCCAACGCGGAGATCGAGCGCATCGAACTACCGACCCACCTGATTATCCGCGAGTCGTGCCAGGCCCTGTCATTTACCAGTTAAAATGTGCCGTTTCTCAGATAACTTGCCACGCTGCCAGGCGCTTTCAGCGTATGAGCTTTCTCTCATAATGTGGCATGGGACTGACCTACATTGGCTGTTTGGGCTTGCATGGTAGTTAAGCTCATCCTTTTTCAGTTGAAAAACTGCCATGAATTCGTTTAAATGGCAGGCATTCTCGCTGTAAATCCTTATTTGACTGGGCACGATACGCGCTTTTTTACAAAAGAAAAGGAGGTCTTACTTTTCCTGAGATTCTTGGTTATTCGTCCTGTCGTATGGTCGTGCCATCATGCTTGATGTACTTCCCTGGTAGAGAACAACGACAACGAGAACGACAGTGGCGAACCCGGTTGTTGTCTGTCCAGAGTCGGGCTACTCTCCATGTGTATTTTTGAAGGGAGCATACAACCTTATGAAACGACGCGATTTTCTTGCATCTGTAGGCGCGGCAGGCGCGGCCCTGTCGATACCTTCGCTGCTGGCAGCCTGTGGGTCTTCTTCTTCCTCCTCCGGCGGGCCAGTGACTATTAACTGGTGGCATATCACCACCGGTGATCCGGGCAAATCGTTCTTGCAGGGCCTTGCCAATCAGTACACGAAGGCTCATCCGAACGTGAAGTTCAGCATTACCGTCCTCGAAAACGATGCGTTTAAACAGAAGCTTACAACGGTCATGCAGTCAGGTTCACCCCCGGACCTCTTTACGACCTGGGGCGGCGGCGTGCTTTTGCAATACGCGAAGGCCGGACTGGTGCAAGACATATCGTCTTATCTCCAGGGGAGCTGGGGTAGCACGTTTGATACATCGGCTTTGAACGTCTATGGCGATAATGGCAAATATTACGCTGTTCCTACCGATAATGGTGCGGTCGGCTTCTGGTATAACAAAGCACTGTTTGCCAAAGCAGGAATCACGACGCCTCCAGCAACCTGGACCGATTTCTTACAGACGATCAAGAAGCTACAGGCCTCAGGCATCACTCCTATCGGGCTGGGCGCGAAAGACAAATGGCCGGCCATGTACTACTGGACCTACCTGGCCGTGCGCCTGGGCGGCAAAGCCGCGTTTGATAAAGCGTATAACCGCACGGGAGGTGGATCGTTCGCCGATCCCCCATTTGTGCAAGCTGGTGTGCATCTACAGGAGCTGGTAGCCTTGAATCCTTTCCAAAAAGGCTATCTGGGAGCAGCCTATACTGATCAGCAGACCACGATGGGCAATGGTAAGGCCGCTATGGAATTGATGGGGCAATGGGCTCCCGGTAATGACAAGGGGGTAGCCACTGATAAAAAAGGCCCTGATTTCGGTCTCTTCCCATTTCCAATGGTCGAAGGTGGAGCTGGCAACCCGACCGATGTGATGGGCGGCGGCGGCGGCTACGCGGTCGGCAAGAACGCCCCACTAGCGGAGACAGCCGATTTTCTGAAATTCATGACCAACGCGACAAATGCAGCCACGATGGTCTCACAAAACATCGCCGTACCACCGATCAAAACAGCGGAGGCTGCCGTCACCGATCCACTGAGGAAGGAAGTCGACGCGATGGCCGCTGCTGCGCCCTACTTCCAGCTCTACTATGATCAGTTCCTTCCCCCAGCGGTCGGCCAGGTACTCCTGGATCAGATACAGGGTCTGTATGCCGGAACTGTCACCCCGCAGGCTACGGCCAAGGCAATTGATGATGCGGTAGTTGCGTCATTGAATCAATAGATTTATCTGTATCGCACAACCAAAAGAGTTGCAGGGCATAAAAAACCCGATGGTGCAGGGGATTGCTCCTACACTAACTCTTGCGGAAAAGGGTGCGGATGCTGATCTGTCGCGGACAGAGAGAACAGCGCCCTTGCGCTGTTTCGCTCTACGCGCGATGGATCGGCACCGCTATCCAGGCTCGCTGAAGAGCTTTGGAAAGGATTCTCGGATGCAACTGATCACTGGCTCCCGCAGCACGACGGACACGCCGGTACTGCCGCAACCTGCTAAGTTCCGACGTAGAAGAACCAAGTATATTAGCACGATTGTGCTCTTCTTGTTGCCCTGTGCCGTGCTCTACTCCATAATTGTGCTGTTTCCAATCGTCCAGGCCGCCTATTATAGTCTCTGGAGTTGGAGTGGCCTGGGGCCCCTGACGAATTTCGTGGGGTTGCGCAATTTCGTCACTGCCCTTAAAAGTGCGACATTTCTTCTAGCACTCGAGCATAATCTGATCATCCTGGTGCTCTCGCTAGCCCTGCAATTGCCGCTCTCTCTCGTCCTGGCGTTGATCATTGGCAAAACGCTCCCTGGTCGCACCGTTTTCCGCATGATTTTCTTTATGCCCTACATTCTTTCCGATGTGGTAGCGGGCGTCATCTGGCTCTTTATCTACCAGCCGAACGGGCTTCTGACCGTAGTCTGGCAGCACCTGTTCCCCGGCTCTCAGAGTCCGCTCTGGATAGCCGATACCCATGTGGTGCTCTACGCCATCTTCATGACGATGACCTGGAAATACCTGGGGCTCTCCCTGGTGCTCTACGCCGCCGCGATTCAGAATATTCCCGACGAGCTTGTCGAGGCCGCGCGGATCGATGGAGCCACCATGCTGCAGACTGTGCGCCATATTACCATTCCGCTGCTGGGCAGCACCATTCGTCTGACCATCCTGCTGTCAGCGCTGGGTTCTCTGCAATATTTTGATCTGATCTGGATCATGACCAACGGCGGTCCGGTGCATGCCACCGAAACCATGGCGACCTATCTGATGAAAAGCGGTTTCGAGAGCTTTGCAATGGGCTATGGCAGTGCGGTAGGCGTGCTAATGTTTATGATCTGCCTTGTGTTCGCATTGACGTACCAGCGTTTCGTGATGAGCAAAGACCTGGCTGGCAGCGTCACCGGGCCAACCGCATAAAGGAGAAAATTGATGGACGTTAGCCTGCAACGAAACACGGGCATGCGACGACGCGTGAAGCCACAACATATAGCTGGATTGTCTATACGTTATTTGATATGTGTCGTGGTCGCCATCTTTATGCTGATTCCGATTCTGACGGCTTTCCTGGGAGCCTTCAAGACTACAGCTGAGTTGAGCACTACGCCATTCTCGCTGCCGGCGGTCTGGCACTGGGAGAACTTAACCTCTGTTCTGAGCCAGGGCGTCTTCTGGCAATCACTAGCGAATAGCCTGATTGTAACCATCTCGACAGTGGTCTTGCTGCTCGTTGTCGCCTGCCCGGCAGCCTTTGTTTTCTCGCGCATGCCTTTCCGGGGGCGCGAAATAATATTCAATATCCTGCTGATTGGCCTGCTGCTCCCATTCGCTATGGCTATTTTGCCGCTCTACGTCACTCTGCGCAATCTCCAACTGCTGAATACACTGTGGGCTGTGATCCTGCCGCAAGTGGCCTTTGCCCTGCCAACAACAATCCTGATCCTGCGCAACTTCTTCCAGGCCATTCCAGGTGAGTTGGAAGATGCCACGTACATTGATGGAGGAACGCATATCGATTTCTTCTGGCGCATCTTGCTGCCTCTGGCTCGCCCTTCGTTGGCCGTGATTGTTATGTTGAACGTCGTGGCAAGCTGGAATAACTTTTTCCTCCCACTCATTGTGCTCAACGACTCCAAGCTGTGGACTGTCCCGCTAGGAGTCATGCAGTTTCAGGGCGAGCATAGCACCGATTGGGCTGCGGTCATGGCCTATATCTCGCTCATGATGATTCCCGCTCTGATCTTCTATCTCTTCGCGGAACGCCATCTGATTGCTGGTTTAACAGCCGGCGCTGTGAAAGGGTAGCCATTTTGCGCACGGACTTTCCAGGGAAAAAGGCGCGATCAGTGGCCAGGCATCTTGCTTGTTGCTGCCTGGCTTCACTGAAGGGCTCTCTTGTGCAAAATGCCTCTCCCTGTTTCTCTATAAAGGAGCATCTCTAGTTCTATGTCCACGCCATCCTATCGCGATCCCCATGCCTCGCTTGAGGAGCGGGTTGAGCATTTACTCTCTCTGATGACGCTTGATGAGAAGCTGGCGCAGCTCGGCTGTCTCTGGAGCACCTCTTTTGTCCGCGCGGGCACGTTTGACCCGGAAGAGGTTGCCAGGCAAATACCGCATGGGATCGGGCAGGTGACGCGGATTGGTGCCGCTACCGGCCTGCACCCACGCGAGAGTGCTGCCTTTATGAATGCGATCCAGAAAGTCGCCCTTGAACGGACGCGCCTGGGCATCCCTGTCATTGTGCATGAAGAGGCAACGGGCGGCTTCTGCCATCGCGATGCGACAGTGTTTCCTCAAGGTCTTGGGCTGGCCGCAACCTGGAACCCCGCGCTGGTAACAGAGGTGGCCGGGGTGATCCGTGCCCAGATGCTCGCTGTGGGCGCGCGTCACGCCCTGGCGCCAGTCCTCGATGTGGCCCGCGATCCCCGCTGGGGACGCGTTGAGGAAACGTATGGCGAAGATCCCGTGTTAATCGGCGCGCTCGGTAGCGCCTATGTGCGGGGTTTGCAGAGCGACGATTTGCGTCAGGGTGTAGCAGCGACAGGCAAGCACTTCCTAGGCTATGCCATGTCAGATGGTGGGCGTAACTGGGGACCAGTACAACTCGGCCCACGCGAACTGCGCGAGGTCTACGCTGAGCCCTTCGCTGCCGTCATCCGCAATACCGGGCTTGCCACGGTGATGAATTCTTATGCCTCAGTCGATGGCCTGCCCTGCACCGGCAGCCCGGCTATTCTGACCGGCCTGCTACGCGAGGAGCTGGGCTTTGGCGGTGTGGTCGTGGCAGACTACGACGCGGTAACCCAACTGATGAACTATCATCGCGTAGCTGCAACCCGCGGGGAAGCAGGGCGCCTGGCTCTGCTGGCCGGCCTCGATATGGAACTGCCAACCCTGGACTGCTACGGAGAGCCGCTCAAAGCCGAGATTGAGGCTGGGCGGCTTGCTAGAGAAGTGGTCGATATGGCAGTGCGCCGCGTGCTGCACCTGAAATTCCAGCTTGGACTCTTTGAGCAGCCATATGTCGATGATGCCGTGGCCCACGCGATCTTCCAAACTCCTGAGCAGCGCACACTGGCGCGCCGGGCAGTTGCCGAATCAACTATTCTCCTCACCAACGATGGAGTGCTCCCGCTGGCTCCAACGATCAAACGCATCGCGGTGATTGGCCCCGGTGCGGATGATGAGCGGCTCTTGCAGGGCGATTATCACTATCCAGCGCACCAGGAAATACTCTACCAGGCGGCACAGGATGTTGAGATCGCGGGTCTCGCTACTCCGCAGACGGCGGGGAACTATGCGCCCGGCCCCTACTTCACGCCTCATGTTACGCCACTGGCCGGGTTGCGTGCCGCGCTACCCGATGTCGAAATTTCCTACGCCAGAGGCTGCGAGGTGCTGGGCAACGACACTTCAGGCTTCGAGGACGCGTTACGGATCGTGCGCGAGGCCGATATAATCGTAGCAGTGGTGGCCGGCAAGAGCGGCCTTTTGCGTCCCGTCACTGTGGGCGAAGGCAACGACTCCACCAGCCTGGACCTCACAGGTATGCAGCCCGAACTCATCAATCTCCTCGCCGGCACGGGCACACCACTGGTAGTGGCCGTACTCAGCGGGCGCGTGCATACGCTAGCCAGCGTCGCGTCCCAGGCCAACGCACTGCTCCAGCTATTCCCAGCTGGCGAAGAGGGCGGCCATGGTCTGGCCGACGTGCTCACCGGCAAAGTCAATCCCGCAGGCCGCCTGCCCGTCACCCTCCCGCGCTCGGTCGGACAGGTGCCAATCTTCGCGGGCCAGCGCGCCGGCGCGGATCGTATACCACTCTTCGGCGATTATATCGACTCGCCACCCACGCCGCTCTTTCCCTTTGGGCATGGCCTGAGCTATACCACCTTCGCGTACGGCGATTTGAGCATACATGCGACGGATATCACCGGACCAATCGCGATCTCTATTGAGGTTGAGAATACTGGCAAATTCGCTGGCGATGAGGTAGTGCAGCTTTATGGACGCGATGATGTCGCCTCAGTGGCCCGGCCTGATCGCCTGCTGCTCGGCTTCGCGCGCATCTCGCTCGCACCTGGTGAGTGCCGCCAGGTCACCTTCACCGTCCATCCTTCTCGCCTGGCCTTCTACGATCCATACATGCGCTTCGTCACCGAGCCTGGCGCGTTTACCTTTAGCGTTGGCGCCTCCTCTGCCGATATCCGAGCAGAAAGTACGCTTATCCTCGACGGCCCGCTTATCGAATATAAGCAACGCGAAGTTGTGAACACGACAGTACGTATTCTTTAGACTTTATCTCTATCAGGCGTAATAAGTTCGTATATAGATATCTGGCGCGGAAATTGACACGCTCCTGCCAAAACGCGGTGAGTCTTCCTTCACCCAGGCAGACATATTCACTCCCATCACTAAAAGCAATACGTTTGAGCAAGAGAAAAGAACTATGACACGAGAACGCCTGGAGGTGTCAGCAGACTTGACATACAACACATATTATCAAACCGGCCCGTAAAACCCCTGGCTTGAGCCATGGGGAATACAAGGGCCGTTCCTTGTGGGAGTGGCTTGGGTGGTTGGGACAACAAAGAAAAGCGAGGGCTTGACAGAAACGCGAGGCTTCTGTATACTGCTTCTTGAAATCCTGTTCTATACCTGTAACAAGATCTCAGCACCGAAGTGAGCAGAAATGCCGTGAGAGGAGGGGATACATGGAAGACGCGAGGGAGACACCAGAGCGACAGCCAGATGAGACAGCGTTGCCGGTGCGCGTCAAAGCCTCTGTCTATCGCCTGTATCCCACCCGCAAGCAAGAAGACACCCTTCTCTGGACGCTTCGGCGCTGTAAAGAGCTCTGCAATGCGAGCCTGGAAGAACGCACCGCCGCCTACAAAATGGCAGGCGTCTCGGTCTCCTATGGCATGCAATCCGAGCAATTGCCTCAGCTCAAAGAGGAGCGTCCCGAGTATCAGGAGATCTATTCCCAGGTCCAACAGGATGTATTGAGACGCCTCGATAAAGCCATGAAGGCCTTCTTTCGGCGCGTTGATGAGGGGCAGACCCCAGGCTATCCACGCTATAAATCCAACGCTCGCTATCGCTCCTTCACCTATCCGCAGAGTGGCTATGAGATCATCGGCGCCCTCACGTCCCATGACACCAAGAAGAAGAAACCTGTCGGTTGAAGCTCTCGAAGATCGGGCATCTCAAGATGGTGATGCATCGACCCATCAAAGGCTGCACCATCAAACACGATGGCGACCAATGGTATGCGGTTTTCAGCGTGGAGCAGGCCATTGGTGCAACGCCGGTGCATCCCTCCACGAAGACGGTGGGCATTGATATGGGCATTACCTCCTATGCCACGCTCTCCACAGGCGAGCAGATCGCCAATCCGCGCATCTACCGTTCCACCGAGCAGCAGATCAAGGAGGCCCATCGCAGGCTCTCTCGGCGTAAGCGGGGCAGTCATCGACGCGCCCGAGCCAAGCGTGCCTTGACGCGACTCTACCGCAAGGTGCGCCATCGTCGACAGGACTTCCTGCATAAGGCGTCGCGCCAGTTGGTCAATCAGTATGGGATGCTGGTGTTTGAAGCGTTGCAGATCCCCAATATGACGGCAAGACCCAAACTCAAACCTGCGGAAGCCCCTGCACCTCTGCAGGGGAGCAACAGTGGCACGGCAGCGGCGGTGACGCACTATCTGCCCAATGGAGCGGCAGCCAAAGGTGGCCTCAACAAGAGTATCCTGGATGCGGCCTGGGGTCGGTTCATCACACTGTGTGCCTGCAAAGCGGAAGAGGCTGGCGGCATGGTGGTGAAGGTGGCGCCCCAGCAAACGAGTCAGCTGTGCAGTGGCTGCGGGGTCCTGGTGGTAGTAAGTGCGAAGATTGATCAGGTTTTAGGGTGACGAGTGATCAATCGGCGCGAAGAGTGAGCAGCTCAACTATTGCTGTTTGGAAACATGGCTCTGGAAGCGCGTTCATCACTTTCGGCGGTGTAAATTCATGAGCAAAATTTGCTTGAATTGTGAGCAGAAGCGCCTCTCCCTCGGCCCAGTTTTTGGGTTGAAAGGAGCGAGTCTCGCCAGGTCAGACTACTACTGAAGCCTGCATATAACGGGCAAATTCGCACGCGAATTTACAAAAACGATCCAGAACAATCCGCCTCTCAAGCGGTTTCTCTTCCCATCAATGGTTGAGCTGCTCACTCTTCGCGCCGATTGATCATGCTTCGCGCCGAAACCTGCTCACTCTTGGCCCAAATTACCACCTGGTCCCCAAAGACCTCTCGGAGCGATGGCATTCCTGTCCCACGTGTGGGGCTGAGTTAGATCGCGATGAGAATGCCGCTCTCAACATCCTGCGCCGCTATGAGCTGCACGGACCCATTCGCGAACGCAAGAAACGCAAAGCCACCAGGAAGGTGGTCGGGGTGGGAAGCGCCCCACAGAGATCGGTTCCCTCCAAGGAGGGTACCGACCACTGTCGAAGCCCCCGCCTTTAGGCGTGGGGTACTTCACTGACCACTAAACGCACTTTACCCGGGTTTTAGAATAAACCTGTAGTCCCAGCGCACGACAAGAAAGCAAGCCTGTCCGAAGGCGTTAGATACCAGCGACATTGAGAATAGTCTGAGCTAGCGCGTGGGTTTTCCGCGTGCGGCAAGGTACTGATCGAATTCGGTGAGTGTACGCACCCCATGCTGTAAAACGGCATCGTAAATATCCGTACTAGCCACTTCGACCCGGTAGGCGGGAAGTTGATACCACACATCCTTGATCCGAAGAATAGTGAGACGGGTTTCTGGAGTCAGTTGTTGCTCAATAGCCTCATGAAGCGGTTCTGGGCGAACGCCCTCGGCAAGCCAGAAGGAGATGTCAAGCTTCCATTCAGCCTGTCCAGCGTGCTCATAGTACACCATAAAAAAATACCGCTCATCTAAGTCAGCGAGCTTGAAGTGATCGCTCTGATGCAAGTAGCGCACTTGCTTAACGCGTGGATGTGTCAACAGTGGATGCATGATCTCAAATGCACGCTCAATGCTCAAGCCTGAACTAGAAACTTGCAGGTCGATGTCGCGCCAGACCATCAATCCTAGAACAGTACTGCCCGTTTGTCTGACAACACCCCCTGCACTCAGCAATTCGATCAAGTTCAGTTCCTTCAGTACGCTTTGCGCTTCATCTTGCAAGAGACGCTGACGGTGCAGTAACAGTTCATCTTGCCCAGGCTGTTGTGCCTCTTGGTGTACGACGGGAGAAGTAAGCTCTTCAGTCATTCTTTTTGTCTCTTTACTTTCATTTTAAGAGATAGATTCATCTATTTATGTTGCTACAGCAAAAGAGTTTACTCAATTTTTCCACGAAAAACAAGCGGTAAATGAGGTTTTAGGGTGAGCAAGCAGTGCTCATGCTTCGCATCTCTCTTCATTCATTCATATTCTGTAAATTGACTGCGTTTGAAAGACTCACAAAGACCCCGGCTTCTTTACCAAATCGTCGGATCAGCCCACGGGTTGCGCAACGAGGTAACCTCAAGCAAAGAAGAAAGAAAAAACAGGCATTGAGGCGGAGATCAGCTGGTCTCCGCCTCAATGCGTGAATAATTGAAAAATTGCTTACAGGTCATCAGCTTCTTTCTTACAACACAACCTAAAGAAACGAAGGATACCTCCGATGTATTACCTTGACTCTAGAGAAATGGAGGGGTTTCTCTGGCACTCCAAAGAGTGTAGTCTGCTTATTTCTCGACGCTCTCACATCATTGGAGTATTCATCTTAAGATCAGAGCAGGAATGCGTCTTCATTCTCAGGGATCGAGGTATGTGAAAGGGATATGAGCGCGATATGTCTCATACAAAGCAGAAAAAACATATCACTCCTGCATCGAATGAGACGCTCCTCACTCTTCTTGAGACGCTTCCCGGTGCCTTGTTTCTTCTCGATGACGACGCGACGATTGTGTATGCCAATGCACACGCACAGGCCATGATTGGAGCCACACGAGACGATGTCTGTGGCAAGCCGTTGTGGCGTGGCGCGCCCCAACTGGTGAGTACATCGCTCTACCAGGCTGTCCAGAAAGCCAAACAGACCCGAGAATCAACCGAAGTGGAGTATATTTCTCCCGGCACCAACAGCTGGCTGCACGCCTGGCTCTCACCTACAAACGAAGGTCTCTCGATCTTTTTCCAGGAATATCTGGAACCACGGTCCCCCCAGAATGCCTTTAGCCGGAACGAACACATGTATCGAGATCTCCTGGAAAGCTTCTCTGATGGGGTCACCATCTTGACCCCTGAGGGGCTAGTTCTCGACATCAATCAGCGTCCCCTGGCCGATGCACACCTCCAGCGAGAGGAGGTGATTGGCAAACCATTTGCCGACTCCCCAGCATGGTCCCATGACCCTGCTGTCCAACAGCAATTGCGCGCAGCCATTGCGCGAGCTAGCAGGGGAGAAACCGTGCGCTTTGAGGCCAGAATCCATCCACGAAGTGACCTGTCGCTGGACATTTTGATGACGATTACCTCCCATCGTGATACCAGCCAGCAGGTCGAGTATCTCATCTGTGCAGGGCGGGATATCACCGAGCGAAAGCGCATCGAAGACGAATTGCGCACCCTGGTCGATGCCATCCCCCACTTTGTGTGGATCGCAAGACCAGATGGGCATGTCATCTACAACAACCAACGCTTGATCGATTATCTGGCGATACCCCGCGAACAGGTCGAAGGTGATAGCTGGATAGCAACTGTGCATCCTGATGACCAGCAACGTGTATGGGATGTGTGGCAGACCGCCATTCAGAGAGGCGTGCCCTATGAAGTGGAACATCGCATGCAAGACGGTATAAGCGGAGCGTATCGCTGGTTTCTTGTACGAGGCATGCCGCAGCGAAATGCAGAGGGCACGATCCTGCACTGGATTGGCACCTGTACTGATATCGATAAACAGAAACAAGCTGAACAGAGAATCAAAGCCAGCGAGGAAAACCTGCGCGTGCTGGCCGAAACGGTGCCGCAGCTCGTGTGGACCACTCGACCAGATGGCCGTCTTGACTATTGTAATCAGCGCTATTGTGAGTATACGCATGCCACTTTTGAGCAACTCCAAGGCTATGGATGGCGTCAGTTCTTGCATCCTGAGGATGTTGAACGCTCGCTGGCTCTTCGGCATCACACACTCGCAACAGGTGAACCCTTTGAGTGCGAACATCGTCTCAGAAATGGTCAGGCGGGGGAGTATCGCTGGTTCTTAGCCCGCGCCATGCCGGTGCGCGATGAAACAGGCCAGATCGTCAAGTGGTTTGGGACCAACACCGACATCGAGGAGCAGAAACGGACGGAGGAAGCCTTACGCCAGAGCCAGGAACGCATCCGCGCCCTCATCGACTCCAATATTATCGGGATTACTTCAAACGAGGGGGAGGAGGAAGTGCTGGTGGATGCCAATGACGCGTTTCTCCACATGACCGGCTATACACGAGAAGATCTCAACAGCAGAACGTTGTCCAGGATGAAGATCACTCCCCCCGAACATGCGCCTCTCTTCCAGCGCGTGCTCCAGGAGGTAGCTACCCATGGGCAGCACACGCCCATGGAAACCGAGCTAGTGTGTAAAGATGGCAGTCGTCTTCCTATATTAGCAGGTGCCGTCACCTTCCAGGACCATCCGCGCCAGATGATCGGCTTTGTGCTGGATAATTCGGCCCGCAAGGAGTTGGAGCAGCGCAAGGATGACTTTATCAGCATGGCCAGCCATGAACTGAGGAGCCCGCTCACGGCCTTGAAAATGCATACATCCTTGCTACGCAGGCAACTGGCAATGCAAGGATTCCAGACTTCTGCTCCGGCTCTTTCCAGCATGGAGACCCAGATCAACAAAGTCACCCGGCTCGTGGAAGAGTTGCTGGATGTCTCCAAAATCCAGGCAGGCAGGCTGGAGTATCGGCAGGAGACGGTGGATCTCGACGCATTGCTGCGAGAGATTGCCGACACCATGCAACAAACTCATCCCAGCCATAGCATCCTGGTGCGTGGCGCCGTGCAGGCCAACCTGATGGCGGATCGAGACCGGCTCGGACAGGTCTTCACCAACTTGATCAGCAATGCCATCAAGTATTCTCCCGGTGCAGAGACCGTCGAGATGGACCTCGAGGCCTCCCCAGAGACCGTCACGATCCGTGTGCGCGATCATGGCCTGGGTATCCCGCGAGAGCAGCGCGACAAAATCTTTGAGCGCTTCTATCGGGTCACTGGTCCCAAACAGAAAGCGATCCCGGGACTGGGAATGGGATTGTACATTGTGGCGGAGATCGTCAAGCGTCATGGGGGAACCATCACAGTGGAGAGCGCAGTCGGAAAAGGATCGATCTTTACGGTGACCCTTCCCAAGAAGAGGGATACCCTTGATTGAACAGTTTCCTGGTTTTCCATGGGTGACGTTGACCCGCTTGTATACAAGCTCAGATCGTACGAACGGGGGCGAGAGAATATCGTCCGATCTGAGCGAGTTGAACAGGGAGCGGGATCGCCATCTTTCGTTCGAGGTCTCAGCCTCATGGGTCAACCCAGTTTCACCTCCCCTTGCCCTCTTCTCACACCATCTCGTAGTATATCCACCCCTCTCGTGTAATATATCCACTCCTCTCGTGTAATATATCCACCCCTCTCGTGTAATATATCCACCCCTCTCGTGTAATATATCCACTCCTCTCGTGTAATATATCCACTCCTCTCGTTCTGTGGTAAACATACAAGCGGGTCAACGTCATTTTCCCAAGCCGCTGTATTTACCTCTCGTCCTTTTTGTACTATGGCTTCTCATCTGTTTGAACCATTTCTCGCTTTTGGGGTACTTACTTTATAAGGAGGCGAGGTGAGTTGATTTGTATTGGATTTTCCAGACATACAAGCAGGGCCATCGAGAGAGAAATGCGTCGAGAATCTCCCGAAAACCTCTTGCTGGCGCGAGTGGCAAAAAGAGATCGCGAAGCGCTGGCCGAGGTTTACGCGCGTTTCCAGCGTCCGCTGTTTAGCTATCTCTTTCACCTGCTGGAACAGAAAGAGTTAGCTGAAGATGTCCTGCAAGAGGTCATCGTGATTATCTGGCAGAAAGCGCATACCTTTCAGGGGGTCGCTCCGGCTGCACGCTGGATTTTCGGAATTGCTCATCACCAGGCTTTCAAGGCTCTGCGCCGGAATGCCAGCGCCACTTTTATCGATCTGGAGGCGGTGCTGGACCTCCCAGACGAGGAGCAGGACCCGGAGACCGACGTGCTGCGCCAAACAACATACGAAGAGATCGCCAAAGCCCTGGCCTGTTTGACCCCCGAACACCGCGAGGTACTGGAGCTGGCCTTTTTCCAAGATTTTGCAAGTAAAGAGATCGCCGCCATTGTCGGCGTTCCTCTGGGTACGGTGAAGAGTCGTTTGAGCTACGCCCGGCGCGCCTTAAAAGCAGCCCTATTACGCAATGGATGGGAGGCATAGCATTCTTTATGACGCTGCATCATGAGCATCATTTCTCTCGTTCCACCTGTCCTGTGGACCAGTTGGAATGGTTAGCGAACCGCACGCTCTCCGCAGAGGAGCAGTCAACCGTTGAGGCTCATCTGGCTGGGTGCGCCTCCTGCCAGGCAGAGGTCAGGGCTTGGACCCAACTGCGTCAGGCTATGCGAGGAGTAAGTGCGCAAACCCCTGAGCCGCGATACGATCTCTTCATGCAGATCGAGCAGCAGATCGACCTGCGGCCCTCGGTTCCACCCTGGTTCAGATTGCACCTCTTGCTCCAGGCTTGTTGGTTTGCCTTGACAGTATGTGGAGAGCATTTCTGGATGCAGGCTCGCCTGATTCGTCGCGATCTCTTTTGGATGCCCTTGTTCATAGTGCCTTTGGTCAGCTTGATGGTGTATCTGCCCCCATGGCAGCATTCTCCAGGCACGGCGGCGCTGCTAGCTGCCCTGCTTACCGCGCTTGGCATGGCCTTTCTCTATGGTCAGGAGGTCGATCCCGCTCGCGAGATGACGCTGGTCACACTGACCTCACCACGCCTGGTGCTGGGTGTGCGCTGCTGTCTGGTCTTCGGCTATGACCTGCTGCTCAACTGCGGCCTGGTGCTACCGTTCCTGGCAGTGCAGGGCATCGTCACGCCGACCTGGTTTCTGGCAAACTGGCTGGCCCCGCTCTGTTGCTTGAGCGCCATTGCCCTGCTGCTGAGCATTCTGGTGAACGCGAGCACTGCCGTGCTGGTCTGCATCGCTCTCTGGGCGCTGCGCTTGTTTAGCAGTGTGCAAGCATTCCTGCTTGGCGGTGGACAAACACTTCCGCAGACACCAGGGCTTCAACAATACGAGAATTTCTGGCACCAGGGGCCTCTGTTGGTCATGGTCGCCGCCCTGGCTCTGTTGCTGTCGTTTACTCTTCTTGAAAGAAAGGAGCATTTTGCTCGATGAAACCTACGAATCGCGCTGTCACTGTGTTCGTAATTACCGTTCTGACCGCCTTTGTGTTCATCACGCTTTTTAAGAGAAAGGAGCGTCCTGCTCAATGATAGTTATTCCTCGCGTTGCGCCCGGTGGTGCTTTTCTCGGCGCAGTTGGGCAGATCTGGGGCATCATGCAGGCCGAGATTACGATGCAGTGGCGGCGCTGGGGCCTCTGGTTGGCCTTCGCCGGCGCTACTGCCCTGCTATTACTGCTCACTGTGCAGGCTGCGACCTTTTTGTTACATCTCCCCCCAACCTCGATGTATGTTCGCGAACATTTTACATCCGTGGATCTGGACAACCTTCTGGTCTCTAATACAGTTGTTTATGGCGTGATGTTTTTTGGCCTTGTAGCGGCCCTGCTCGTGGTTGATCGCCTGAGAAGGGATCAACATTTGGGCATGGTTGAATTGCAGCGTGCTACTCCGCAGGGATCTGCGCGCTATGTTCTGGGCAAGTTTCTCGGCAACTATGTAGCTGTGCTTGTGCCAGCGTTTCTCAGTTACCTGCTCTGTGCGCTGATGACGATGCTGCTGGGCTGGTCAGCAGTGCTCCTCTCAAAGTTTCTCCTGGCTTTCCTGCTCGTCTTTGTCCCTTCCTCCCTCGCTGCTGTGAGCCTGACACTCCTGCTGACGAGCTTCCTGCCACTACGTCTTGTCCAGGTTGGTTTTTCACTGCTCTGGTTTTACTTCGAGACAGGTCTGGGGCAGTATGGGTTCGGATCCAGTATTTTTAATCCGAGCGGCATCTATATCTATCCAGTGTTCTTTCCTGTACCCCATATGCAATACGCCGATCCAAATTTTCACACCTCACAGCCACTAGCACTGCTCAATATCGTGGTGTTGCTCCTTACTGCCATCGTAGCGCTTTTTCTGATGTACGGATGGCTGGCCTTCCAACAACAGCAGAAGGAGAAAGCATAAGATGCGAACAAGCGAGAAAGCCGCGCTGCATGATCCCTTCTCATGGCAGTACACCCCTGTTTCGACGCAACGACATATGCCCTTGCGCGAAGCTGCTTTATTGGCATGCTATCACCTGCGCCTGCTCAACTGGTGGCTTTTTCTCCTTCTGTCTCTCAGCTTTCTTGGTTTTGGTGGCCTGGTCTGGCTGCAATTGCACGCTGGTGGTTCTCAAGGTCTGAGTAACGCCATCGAACTAAGCCGGTTTGTGATGGAACCTGGCGCGGGGCTACTTGCGGGAATGCTTGCCAGTTCGCTCATCGTGGGCGATCCCCTCCTGGAAGTGGTAATGGCAACGCGCGCAGGACTGTATCAGGTGGTGAACTGGCGCTCTGGGCTTGCCTTCTTCGTGCTCCTGCTCTGTTCCGCCGCTTACCTGGCCTGGTCGCTGGAGAACGGGATCAGCTACGCGAGGCAGCAAAGCCCACTCTTTCTCCTGCTGGTCTGGCTGTCCCCAGTGCTGGTCATGGGTACGTTGGGTCTGTTTGGCTCACTCGCCACACACAACGCCGCGCTTGGCATGGCTATCGCTACCATCCCTCTGGCGGGCGCTTTTTTCTTACAGGCGAAGCTACTCCCTATCCAGGCTACTCACCCGTTCATCATTCCTTATACCTACTGGGGAGAGCAAGACGCGCGAGATTGGTGGACAAACCGCCTGGCATTACTGGGTATCGCTCTGGCGCTCGCTATCTGGAACTGGTGGTTGTTGCGCCGCGAAGAGCGCTTGTTGGGCAATTTCCACTAACGATTGTCTGCGCAAGAAAGAGAGACTTCATGAATATTCTGGTTGAACATGTATCGAAACGCTATGGTTCGCATGAAGCGCTAAAAGGTATTGATCTGCGCATTGAGCAGGGCATGTTTGGCCTGCTCGGTCCCAATGGAGCTGGGAAAACAACCTTGCTGCGCATTCTGGCCACGCTCCTGCGCCCGACTAATGGACGTGTGATCATTGGTTCCTCGGATTTGAGCCAGCGTACGCAACGCAAGATGGTACGCGCCCATCTGGGCTATCTTCCCCAGGAACTCGGCTTCTACCCGGACCTGACCGGGCGCGAATTTCTGGACTATATGGGTCTGCTTAAACGTCTATACGATCGCAACGCACGCCGCCGACAAATCGCGGCCCTGCTGAATATCGTCAATCTGGCCGAGCACGCCGATCGTCAAATCAAAACCTACTCGGGTGGCATGAAACGCCGCCTGGGAATCGCCCAGGCCTTGCTAGGTGATCCACAGGTTCTGGTCATCGACGAGCCGACTACGGGGCTTGATCCTGAAGAACGCATTCGCCTGCGTACTCTCTTGACGAGGCTTGCCGAAGACCGTATCGTGATTCTTTCCACTCACGTTGTTGAGGATATCAATCAGACCTGTGAGCGCCTGGCGGTGCTTGATAAAGGCAGGCTGGTTTTTGATGGCCTCACACGTCAGTTGATCGAGGAGGCTTCAGGCCACACCTGGCAATTTCTCGCGGCGCCCAACTATACCCCTCCGCTGGATTTGAGCGTCATCTCGGCGCTGTCGCAAAGAGGGGGAACGCTCTACCATGTGGTCGGGCCAGAACCACGAGGACCAGTGCAAGACGTACAACGTCTCTCACCAACATTAGAAGACGGCTACGTCTGGCTCCGGCAGGGCAGCAAACCATGAACAATAGCAACAGCGACCTTGCCCGCTAGAAGCTTCTCATCGCCGCAAAGAGGAGAGGAACAGACCCTAATCCTCTCCCCAAACGGTTCCCCTGCCCCACAGCTTCAGAAAACGAGCGAGGGGCAATATCTGATAAAAAGAAGTATTGAAACCGATCATTGAAGTTATAGCGAATCCTTGATAATCACTGAGCATCCTGGTACACTTTTCCTATGAAACTCAGTGATTACGCAAAACAACAAGGGGTCCGCTATGAGACGGCCTGGCGCTGGTTCCGAGACGGCAAGATTCAGGGTCGACGCGTGGGAGCGCACACGATCCTGATCGATGAATCTGCAAGATCCGCCAGCCCGGTGAAAGCTGCGACGGTGGTGTACACCCGCGTCTCCTCAGCCGAGAACAAGGCGAACCTGGACAGTCAGGCGGAGCGGCTCGTGGCGTACTGTGCGGCTCGTGGCTATCAGGTGAGCAAGGTGGTCAAAGAAATTGGTTCGGGGGTCAACGACAATCGGCCCAAGTTTCTGGCGCTCCTGGCTGATCCCAACGTCGGGCGGATTGTCATTGAACACAAAGACCGGGGGACGCGCTTTGGCTTTCGCTATATTGAGACGCTCCTCACCGCTTACGGGCGGGAAATCGAGGTGGTCAATCAGGCCGAAAATGGGACCGAAGATCTGCTCACCGACCTGACGAGCATCATTTATAGCTTCTGTGCCAGACTCTATGGGCAGCGTCGAGCGAAACGAAAGACCGAGCGCATTGTCCAGGAATTGGAGGCGCAAGATGCAACTGGTTGAAAAGCATGTGATTGCGCAGACCGATCCGCGCTTTGCCTGCGTGGATGCAGCCTGTTTTGCCTCCAAGAATCTCTACAATGCCGCCCTCTATGAGTTGCGTCAAACCTTCTTTTTGACCAACACCAGCCTCTCCTATCCTGCGCTGGATAAGCGGATGCAAGAGCACGAGGCCTACCGGGCGTTGCCTGCCAAAGTCGCGCAACAGGTGCTCAAGCAGGTCTGCACCGCCTGGTCGAGTTTCTGGGCGGCGCTTCTGGTGTATCGAGAGACCCCGGCAAAGTTCGTGGGGCGTCCTCACCTCCCAAAGTACTTGCCCAAGGCGAAGGGGCGTAACCTGCTCGTCTATACCATGCAAGCGGTGAGCCGGGGCAAACGGACCCTGGATCGGGGGATCATCCAGCCCTCGCAACTGGCATCCAGGTGAAAACCCGGCAAGACCCCAAAGCCATCGCGCAGGTGCGCGTGGTTCCCAAAGTGGGCTATGTAGTGGTCGAAGTCATCTCTGAACACGAACCCACCGTCACGGCGGTTGATCCTGATCTGCTCGCCGGACTCGATCCGGGTATGGATAATCTGGCCACGCTAACTTCAAACAAACCAGGCTTTGTCCCGGTGATTGTTAACGGGCGCGGCATCAAGTCCTGTAACCAGTATTATAACAAACAACGAGCAGTGCTCCAGAAATCCCTCGGACATCCTGGCCGAAGTCGGCGCGTGGAACAGTTGACGACTCGACGCAACCGGCGGATCGAGCACGACCTGCATACGGCCAGCCGCTTCCTGATTGATCTTTTGGTCGCCGAGGGGATCGGGACGTTGATCATGGGCAAGAATCCGTTGCAAAAACAAGAGATCCGCTTAGGGAAGCGCACCAATCAGCACTTTGTGCAGATCCCGCATGCGCGCTTCATTCAGATGCTCCAGTATAAAGCGGAACTGGTCGGCATTCGCGTGATCCTCACCGAAGAGTCGTACACGAGCAAAGCCAGCTTGCTTGATCTCGACCCCCTGCCCGTGTATCGCAAAGGCGAGCAGGTGGCCTACCAGTTTAGCGGCAAGCGCATCGAGCGGGGACTGTATCGAGCAGCCGATGGGCGGGTCATCCATGCTGATGTCAATGGCGCAGGGAATATTATCCGCAAAGTAGCTCCTGGAGCTTTCGAGCGCAAGGGAGTAGAGGATGGGGAGTGCAGGGTCCATCTGCCGGTAGTCCATCCGGTGAGGAAGTCATTCCCTCACAAACCCGCTCGCGAGAAAATCCTGGCTCCTGTCAGGATTCGCTAGTCGCGACGGAACTATGATGTCCGTCTCCTTCTGTTATAATCAGGTGGAATTGCAGCGTTTTGAGATGTGCGCAACAAGAGAGGAGCCACTGCATGAGCATTTACAGCATTGGGCCAGAACGAGCCAGTCTCCACGGAAGCTTTTCCCGCGAGTTTCCCCCCATACTTACTATTGCATCGGGTGATGCCGTCTATTTTCGTACCCTTGATGCCGGTTGGCATCTTGGTCCCTCTACAGAGGAGTCGCAGAATCGCTTTGAACCACGCGACACTGTGCACGATAATGGTCATGCGCTGTGCGGCCCCATAACCATTCATGGTGCCCAGCCCGGGATGACGCTCGAAATACAGATAAACGAGGTACGGCCGGGAAACTGGGGGTGGACGAGCGCTGGAGGTCGGCAAAGTGCTATAAACAGGTATCTGGGACTCGTTGAGAAGCGCGAACTGCTTCACTGGGCACTTGATGCTGATGCCATGACTGGGACAGATCAGTACGGCCATACCATTGCACTACGCCCATTTATGGGTGTGATGGGCATGCCTCCCGATGAACCCGGCATCCATTCCACTATCCCCCCGCGCTTCTGTGGCGGCAATATTGATTGTAAGGAATTGGTCGCTGGCAGCACACTCTATCTGCCAATCAGCGTTCCTGGAGCACTCTTCTCTGTTGGTGATGGGCACGGCGTCCAGGGGGATGGTGAGGTAAGCGGCGTGGCTATCGAATGCCCTATGGAGCGCGTTGATTTGACATTCCATGTGCGTGACAACATGCCCTTGAAGACTCCACGTGTGAGAACGCCCAATGCATGGCTAACCCTGGGCTTTCATGAGAATCTGCATGAAGCATCTTTCATTGCACTCGAGGCCATGCTCGATCTGATGCGTGAGCAGTACGACATACCCCGCTCACAAGCGCTCGCGCTGGCGAGTCTCATCGTGGATTTGCGGATCACACAAATTGCCAACGGAGTGCATGGTGTGCATGCGGTACTCCTTGACGGCTCCATAAAATAGTACCACCTGAATGGCGGCAAGAGTGCCCTCAGCTTCAGGCCTGTCTTTTCTAGACATAAAGTAATTTTGCAACGTGGCTGAGCGTGAGAAGCTGATTCACGCCACAGCCTTCTTTCTACAATCTTGTCGCACCTCCTTCAAAAACCATTAATTCATACTGATTATTATTTTACTTGTAATAGGATAAATCACAACATAGATTGCCATCGTTTATCTTTATAAGTAAAATAAAGACATAAGCATGATATATACTATCTTGCAATCAGGTTGCACCATTTGCTCTCAAAAAGAGTTTGAAAAGTACAACGTTTTTCAATAGTACATTTTCTGATGGAGAAAGGAACGAACCTATGAAGTCTCATACACTCGCCCCCATCACACGTGCTTCCTCGCTTACAGAGCAATTAGGGATCCACGACCTCTCCGAACAGGAATTGGAACAGGTCGCAGGGGCTCAAGGCTATAGCCCCTATCATGGCAATGGTCGCAATGATCATGACAATGGTCGCAATGATCATGACAATGGTCGCAATGATCATGACCATGATTGGTATTATGGTCATCGCCGTGGCTGGGATCATGATCATCATCATCGCTGGGATTATAAACGCGGCTGGTGTTATACCAGTGGCTGGCTCCGCTAGCCTCGTCGCCACTGTTATAAAGAAACAAAAGAAAGCGGGTATCCTTCTCGGATACCCGCTCTTCATACCTCAAGTTCGCTACCCGACTTCTTAGCGTGTACTCGCTTCTTCCACTCTATACTTCTTCACTGCAATCTGGAAGGTTTCCTCATCAATAATGCTTGACTTTCCCTGGCTTTTTCTGTACACTACTTAGTGTGTATATTACACTAAGTAGCAGATATGCAGGTTCATGCTCGCTCGCATGGAAAGGGAAATCAGCATGGCACTCTTCTCATACTTTAAATCAGAGCCAACAGAGTATATTCTTGCGTATGTGAATGGACATGTGGTGAGACGTGGCGCGGGTCTCTCTTTCTGGTATTGGGCACCCCATACGTCGATCTCACTGGTGCCAATCTCGACAGTGGATGCGCCCTTCATCTTTAACGAGACGACAAACAATTTCCAGGCCGTAACTGTCCAGGGTCAGGTGACGTTTCGTATTGTTGCGCCTGAGACGATGGCACAGCTCCTCAATTTTACGGTTCAACCACGCACGCGTCGCTACCAGAGTGAGGACCCGGTCAAGTTGCAGCAGCGCATTGTCAACATTGTGCAGATGCATACGCGGAATCAGCTCCAACAACTCTCGCTTGAGGATGCCCTGCGCAGCTCGGAGTCACTGGCCCGGAATGTCCTGACCCGTCTACGTGAGGGAAATGAACTGGCAGCCCTGGGTATTGAGTGCATGAGCCTCTTCTATACAGCACTGAAAGCGACGCCGGAGATGACGAAGGCACTGGAGGCAGAACAGCGTGAGGCACTACAGCGTCGCGCGGACCAGGCCATCTATTCGCGCCGAGCGGAGGCAGTCGAGCAGGAACGTAAGATCAAGCAGAATGAGCTGGCAACCTCTGTGGTTTTGGAAGAGCGTCGTAAGGAACTCGTCAACCTGCAAGGAGAGAATACTCGTCAGGAGGCCGAGTACGAGGCGATGGCTATGCGTATTCGCCTCGCCCCTTATAGTGAGCTTGAGGTTAAACAACTGCTTGCCCTATCCTTCCACGATTTTGCGGATAACGCCCATAAGATCGGCAATTTGACGATCACCTCTGAGATCCTTGAACAATTATTGCATGGGCAGTAAGCCTCGAACACATACCACCCCAGGAACAGGCATACGCATGTAACGCATCTGTTCCTGGCTACTGCTACACCATGGGAGGATTTATGGCTGCGATTGAACGCATTGTTGTTGTAACCAGAAAAACGGCTCTGGAGGAGTTGGTGCAGCGCATGAATAGTTGGGCGCAGGCGCGTTTCTATCTGGAACAGAATCAGGTCGCATTTAGCGAGTATGAGCAGGCCGATGCACAGTACCGCCGTGCCGTTGACTTTGTGCGCCAACATCTCCCATCTACAGTAAAGCAACATTTCATTGATCGGGACTTCCTGCCGACCTACCAGTTTCGTGAGCACGACCTGGTCGTGACGATCGGACCTGACGGGCTGGTCATCAATACCGCCAAGTACCTCACAACACAGCCCATCCTGGCTCTCAACCCTGATCCTCAACGCATCGATGGAGTCCTGATTCCTTTTCACTACGAACAGGTGCGGAGCGTTGTCGAGCAGGCCGCGCGGGGACGCAGCGAGATACGACACGTCTCGATGGTGAAGGCGACGTTGAACGATGGTCAGATATTATACGCCATCAATGACCTGTTTATCGGTCAGCGTAGCCACACATCAGCCCGCTATCTGCTCCAACTTGGGGAACAGCACGAAGCACAGATATCGAGTGGCATTATTGTCTCTACCGGTGCGGGCAGTACTGGTTGGTTACGCTCGATTGTGCAGGGGGCATGGGCAATTGCGTACCCTCAGGGGCATGAACAGGTGTTGCCAGTAGCACCATGGGATGCTGATACGCTCTGGTACACAGTTCGTGAACCATTTGTCTCGAAGGTTTCCCAGGTAAATATCGTCTTTGGACAACTCAAACCAGGCCAGGAGCTTGTGATTACCTCGCAAATGCCCGATAACGGCGTTATTTTTAGCGATGGTATCGAGAGTGACTATCTTGCCTTCCATTCTGGTCTGATTGCGCGTGTGGGACTGGCAGAACGAAAGGCACACTTTGTCGCGGCCCAATGAGCTATGCAGGTAATGACCTCTTCTACTTTTTGGATCCAGTATAGCATATCTCTTGCCCGTCGGAGATACCAGGCGAAAAAGTGATGTAGCATATATTCATCTCGCTCTATTTCTGCTATAGTACTGGATAACAGTCGGAATCTTGCATGAAGGATTAAACGAAAGCGTGTATGGAAAAACAGGATGTTTTACCGGTCACAGAAGTGGTCACCCTAGGCCGCTATAAGATCGTACGGCGCATTGGACGCGGTGGAATGGGTGAGGTTTGGCTCTGTGATGATCCTCGCTTAGGTCGCCAGGTAGCGATTAAAACATTGCCCATTCATGGACAGCAGGATCAGGACTTTGTAAGACGCTTTGAACATGAGGCCAGATCAGCTGCCGCCCTGACACATCCCCATATTTTAGAAGTCCATGATTATGGGAAAGAAGTATTGCCAGACGGCTCACTTCTTCCTTTTATCGTCATGCCGTATATTCAGGGCAGCTCCCTCGGTAAGTACCTGGCAATTCGGCCATACCTGCTGCCTCCTCAGGGAATCTTTCTCTTCTTGAAACAGGCAGCCGAGGCCATTGATTACGCGCATAAACAGGGCATCATCCACCGCGATATTAAGCCCGATAATATGCTCCTGCGCGATGAACGGTGGCTTCTCCTGGCCGATTTCGGTATTGCCCGCATACTCACGTCAAACGTGCAGATGACGAAGGGGAGTGTAGGCTTCGGCACCCCTGAATACATGGCACCTGAGCAGGCACAAGGCAAGGCAACGATCACGAGCGACAATTATAGCCTGGCTGTGATCGCCTTTCAATTCTTCACCGGACACCTCCCTTTTCAGGGAGAGACCGCTCTAGCTACGATCATGCAGCATCTAACACTTCCTCCACCCTCTCCGCGCCAGTATAGCAACGATCTTCCTGCCACGTTTGAGCAAGTACTCTTACAGGGCCTGGCCAAAGACCCGCAAAAACGCCCTGCGCTCGCAAGTGAGTTCGTCCAACAATTGGAGCAGGCTTTTTTTGATTCTTCCTTTGTATTTCGGCACCTGGGCACACTAGAAGAGCATCCGGAACTTGTATTTCGCGAGAAGTCACCAGGAGAGGCTGCAACGCAGGAGACGGGCAAACGGGCACTCTCGCGTCGTCAACTCCTCTTCGCGGGTGTCTCTGGCACCGCGCTCATCGCGGGTGGAGCGCTAGGAGCATGGGGCTACATACATATAGAGCCGACACGTCTCCAGGACCTACCACAACCGCCCGCCCTCTCGGCTCGTCCACCCTCTACAGGTCCTAATAAGCCCTCATTAGTTCTGACCGGACATGCAAGACATATAAACAGCCTCTCCTGGTCGCTCGAGAGTACATCGCTCTTTTCCGCTGGCTTGGATGGCTATGTACTGCGTTGGGATATTGAGGATCTCTTGCGTCAACCTGATCGAGCACCGGGCGCTCCTCTCTACGCGGCTCAATCCCTGCCTTATTACGGCGGGCAACTCTATCCCGCCTGGTCGCCCGATGGCAAAACATTGGCGATTGCCAATACCGTCTGGAACGAGCAAAAGGTCCAGGTCCAGCTTTGTGACGCCAAATTTCACGAGAGGGCAACGATTACCCTTGCAGATGGCACAAATCCCCTCGCAGGGCTCACCTGGCTCTCCAATACCCAACTCGCGCTCGTACACATTGAGGGGTACACACAGCAGAATCCTACTGACCCTGGAAACTATACGGTCTATGTTGTAGATACACGTAATCCCAGCCAGCCAACCAAACTATTTACGCGCGCGAACGATCTCATTGCCGGAGACAATGTATTGATCACTCCTTCAGCAACGAATACAACGCTCTACGCCTTTCTCCGCGGAAGGAACATCGAAGTGGGGGCGTTCTCGCTTTCTGATCACCCCGACTGGCGCGTAAAGGAACGTTTCACCCTCCTGCCAGCACCCCACACCGGGTATGAAGGGGACACTATTAGCGATGCCCGCTGGGTCGCCGATGGCAAACGTATCGTCGTGCTCTCCGAGATTGCCCCCAAACTGTTTGTTTATAACTGGCAGGAGCGATCTCCAGCTTTACATGCCTTCACAGTCCCTACGACCAGTGAGGGGAAACCACGGAATATCAACTGCATAGCATGCAATCCAACGTCGACTTCACCCGCTCTGGCCGCCGGCACAGATACCGGTGACTTATATCTCTGGAATGTGAATGAAAGCAAGGCCACACCCGTTCGCACGCTTGATACACTTGGCCGCACAACGCCTATACCTACGCTCTCCTGGTCGCCCGATGGTAAATGGCTGGCCGCTGCGTTCGATGACCGCGATCTCTCGCTTCTCATCTGGCAGCTAGAAGGACGATAGATAATGCTCGCGCATCAAACACATCAATGGCAGGGCCGCTCACTCGGACGTTATCTCCTGCTCAGCCTGCTTGGGCGTGGGGGAATGGGTGAGGTCTGGCAGGCTGAAGATACCCAACTCCATCGCCATGTAGCGATCAAACTCTTGCTCCCTGTTCTCGATAGTGAGAAGGAATACCTGGATGCCTTCCACAACGAGGCCCGTCTAGCCGCCTCACTCGATCACCCCCATATTCTCTCTGTCCATGATTTTGGGGAACTACACCATGGTGATGATGTCATTACCTACCTGGTCATGCCATTTCTCAATGGGGGTACGTTGCGCAATCGTATGGAGAGCATGGCGGAACTTCTTCCTACCAGGGTGAGTTTGCGCTATCTACGCCAGGCTGCTGAGGCCATTGACTACGCGCACAGTCGACAGGTGCTACATCGTGATGTGACGCCCTCCAATATGCTGCTCCAGGATGATCAGCTCTATCTCTCCGATTTTGGCATTGCTCGCTTACTCTCGACCTCGACTTATCACAGTCGTACCAGTGTGGCAGTCGGCACCCCGGAATATATGGCCCCCGAACGCATCCAGGAGAAGGCTGTTCCTGCCAGCGATCTCTACAGCCTCGCAGTCATTGCCTATCAACTGTTCACTGGCAGGCTACCATTTGAGGGCGAAGATGCTCTCGCTGTGCTGCTCAAACATATTCAGGAACCGCCTCCTTCTCCTCGTCAGTTTCAGCCTCAACTTCCCGAGGAGGCCGCGCAACTGCTACTTACCGCGCTTTCAAAACATCCTGAGGAGCGCCCTTCGAACTGTGTGGCCTTTGTGACGGCCCTGGAGCAGAGTTTACAAACACCCCAACAGCCTCATGTCACAAAGGCAGATGATCCCGATGCAACACTTATCGCGCCCTGGAATAAGCGCGCACGCAATGCTACGCGAGAGAACGATCCCAATCAAACCCTTCCCGTTGGGATTGCCTCTACGTTTAAACTCGCCACACCTGGCACACATCCACGCACATCTTCAACAGGGCAAGCTCTTGAAACGACACAAACACAAATATCCGGTCAGACGCGCAAACGCGCTCACGTTAACAGGCGGGCTTTTATGCTGGGTGTCACCTCGGCAGCTGTCTTCCTGACTGGCTCAGGCCTGGCGTTGGGAAGTTCGCTCTATCGCTCATATACGCAGGTGCCTGGCCCCCAACAGTTGCACCCCGGACGACCCATTCTGAAACTCAATGGACTGACCGATATTATCTGGAATATCCGCTGGCACCCTCGCGGCCGCTACCTGGCAACCGCTGGCTACGATAACCTGGTCCAGGTCTGGGACCTTGACACCCATCTCTCTTCCCAGAGGCATGCGCCGAGCAACCTCTCCCACGCTTCGGCGATTTGGAAAATTGGAGCCACTGTTAACCGCAATAGCCTGACCTGGTCGCCAGATGGACACGCCCTGGCGCTCTTTGCCCCCCTGCAAGGATGGGCAGGCTCAGATGCAGTCCTGGCAACAGTCGATGCCTTTCAGCCTCGCGCCTCTCTTCAGCTCTACACTGATCCCAGCACCAGCGCAGATAGATTGTATAGAGGCCTGAGTTGGTCACCTTCTAATCAGGTGCTGGCGACAGGAACCAAGCAAGGTAATATTTCGCTCTGGCATCCAGAGGCGGGAACGACCCGTGGTGTCTTCAAACGCTTTACCAATCCTGAGCAATCCACGCAGGATACAGTGTCGGATCTCTTTGATGCCCCTCCTACCCTCTGCTGGTCACGTGACGAGCAGCAAATTCTGGAATACTTTCAGCCAAACAGCATTACGAGCTGGAATGTCCAGACCGGTCAGAGAGCCACGCTACTGACCCTTCCTGAAACAAAAGGGGAAAAGGGTATCGTGTATTTCTTGACATTCCTCAATTCGCCCACTATCCCGACGCAGTTCCTTGCCAGCGATATCGATATTGCCGTCATCTTTGACACTGCTCAAAAAAAGGTGCTTTCCACCCTGGGCTGTGCTGACCCGGACGCACACCGCAGCGTCATGATACCATCCTATTCAACTTTCAATAAGTTTTGTCCGCAATTGGGACAACTCACATGGTCACCCAATGGCCGTTATGTCGCGGGCACCTATTTGAGCAGTAATCAAATCTTCGTCTGGGACTTGCATAATACGCAGCCTCACCTCTCCTCGGATGGTCATCACCTTCCTGAACTGGCCTTCGGCAAAAACAATGGGCACAGCCAGGGAGAAGTTATTGTCGACCTGGCCTGGTCACCTGATGGGCGCTATATAGCATCTTCAGCAACTGATGGCATAGTCCTGATCTGGCAGGTAGATGGAGCGTAGACAATGATAAATACCTATACAACACTTCAACGCCTCAATGTGAACTCGTTGGGACGCTACCAGATACTACGCCGCATCGGACGCGGCAATACAGGCGATATCTGGCTCTGCCGGGATCCACGTCTTGAGCGCCAGGTAGCAGTGAAAACGCTACCTATTCATCCGCAACAGGATCGCGCCTTCGCGCGGCGCTTCGAGCGAGTGGCAAGAGCGGTCGCGGCTCTTGCTCATCCCCACATACTTCAAATCCATGACTATGGGAAACAACCACTCCCTTCAGGAGAAACGCTCCCCTATATAGTGCTACCGTTTATTGAGGGCGGTTCGCTGCAAGATTACCTTAAATCTAATCAACCGCTTCCAGCGGATAAGGCATTTATGCTCCTCAAGCAAGCCGCTGAGGCCATCGATCACGCTCACCAGCAGCATATCATCCACCGCGATATTAAGCCTGCTAATATGCTAATACGCGATGGGCGCTGGCTCTTGCTTGCGGATTTCGGCATTGCACGCCTCTTGACATCTCCTGAACAAGACGCCAGGGGCGAAAGTGACCTGGGAACACCAGAATATATGGCTCCCGAACAGGCTCAGGGCCGGGCCACGACAACGAGCGACATCTATAGCCTCGCGGTTATTGCCTATCAACTCTTTACAGGTCATCTTCCCTTTGAGGGCGAGACAGCGCTCGCGACGATGATGCAGCATGCATTAGAAAAGCCGCCCTCGCCGCGTCAATTCAACGCTGCGCTCTCGGCTACCTTCGAGCGGATCCTGCTTCAAGGCCTGGCAAAAGAGCCCCAACAACGCCCCGCCCTGGCAGGGGAAATGGTGGAACAGTTAGAGCATGCCTATAAGCATACTGCGCACCAGTATGTCGCTTTGCGTACGCAATATGATCTGCCGACGCTCGCGTTTGAGGACGAATCCATTCATGACGCAACACACCAGAAGGTTACACGACCTGACCGTCGTCAATTCCTGCTCGGTAGCGCGGTCGCGGTTGCCTTTGTGACTGGTGGAACACTGGGGACCTGGGGCTGGCTACGGCATACCTCTACCTCTTCTCCCATACTCCCGTCCCAGCCTCCCCTCTCTGCTCGTCCTGCTCCCTCAGAGTCACGCGATCTGGCGCTTGTGCTGACTGGGCATAATACTGCGCCCACTCAAATGGCCTGGTCCCCTGATAGTAAAACACTTATTACCGCCGGTGACGATACGCTGGTACTGCGCTGGGATATTGCCAGTCTCCTACAGAAACCAGATCGTTCTGATACATCCCCATTATATAGTGGGAAACACCTGCAATATGAGTTTGATGGGTCTCTCGTGGCGTGGTCACGGGATGGGCAACGAGTGGCCGTGGCGAACTATCTCAACAATAACAAGGCACAACTAGGTATCTTCTCACCACAACTGACCCCTCTCACTCCTCCCCTAACGCTAGAACGCTACTTCAGCCTCTGCTGGCTCCCCAACAACTCCCTGGTGATACTCAGATTCATTCCAGAAGATACCTCAAAGAAAACGCCGAGCCGTACTGAGATGTGTACGCTGGACGCGCAGCTACAAAATCTGCATGTCATTGACCCAAATGCGGCCAAAAATATATCCTTCAAATCCGACACGCTGTCTCTCTCCCCTGATGGGACACAGGTGGCATTCCTGCGTGATGACAACATTGTTATTGGTTCCTTCCAGATATCACCTACCACCACAAGCTGGCAGCCACGCAGCACGCTGCCCTTACCTTCATCAAGTTATGACGCTGCCTGGGCCGCGGATAGTCAAACACTTGTAATGTTCACGAACTCTGATGCTGGCAGCATCAGCTACTTCTCTTCTCAGGATAAGGCACTAATGCCCCACTCCCTTCAAATTCCCTCTAGCTTGAGAAAGCCAA
This sequence comes from Ktedonobacter racemifer DSM 44963, assembly GCF_000178855.1. Classification (GTDB taxonomy): domain Bacteria; phylum Chloroflexota; class Ktedonobacteria; order Ktedonobacterales; family Ktedonobacteraceae; genus Ktedonobacter; species Ktedonobacter racemifer. Next base: position 578,862 of record NZ_ADVG01000002.1, read on the forward strand.
CCGACGACGCGAACATACCTCTGGATCCTACCATTAGCGCGCCGAGCATTAATTGTATCGCCTGCAATCCCGCATCACTCACTCCTGCGGTAGCTGCTGGCACCACTGGCGGGGAAATTTTCCTCTGGAATCGTCAAGAGAACGCTCATCCCATACATGGTCCGCTTACCAGTACAACCACTGGCACGCGAAGCGTTAAGGCACTCTCCTGGTCGCCTGATGGCAAATGGTTGGCAGCAAGCTATGGAGATGACAATGCCTCTATTTTGATCTGGAAAGTGCGAGGATAGCCCTATGTTAGCGCAACAAACACAATGGCAAGACCATATGTTGGGACGCTACCGCTTACAAAGGTTGTTGGGGCGGGGCGGGATGGGCGAAGTCTGGCTGGCGGAAGATACCGATCTCCAACGCCAGGTAGCGGTGAAACTGCTTTCGCCAGTTTTTCGCTCACAACAGACATACTTTCAAGCCTTCAATCGTGAAGCACGCCTGGTTGCCTCGCTTGAACACCCGCACATTCTTTCCGTCCATGATTTCGGCGAGTTTGCGCTTGCCGACGATGTGATAACGTATCTCATCATGCCCCTTATTTCTGGCGGATCACTTGAGACTCTCTTACGCGAACAGGGACAACCATTACCGCGCTCCATTGCGCTGCGTTATCTGCGCCAGGCTGCTGAGGCCATTGATTTCGCACACAGTAAACGGATATTGCATCGTGATATCAAGCCCGCCAATATGTTGCTGCAAGATCACTGGCTCTTCATCTCTGACTTCGGTATCGCGACGCTACTCACGACTCAGGCATTTCGCAGCCAGACAAAAGCTGGTTCGGGCACACCTCTCTATATGGCTCCTGAACAGAGCCTCGGCAAAGCACTCCCCGCCAGCGACCGCTATAGCCTGGCAGTCGTAGCCTACAAACTCCTCACAGGTCATGTCCCTTTCGAGGGCGATAGTCCCTTCGCCGTCGCGCTCAAACACATCCAGGACGTGCCGCCCTCACCACGCCAGTTCAATCCTGGGCTTTCCCAGGACATTGAGCACGTCCTCTTACGTGGCCTGGCAAAAGATCCTGATCAGCGCCCAGCCTCGTGCGTGGCCTTTGTTGATGAATTAGAACGCTTGCATCACCCACCGCATCTCGTTCCACGCGTTGAAAACGATCCAGCTTCGACCTTAATCAAACCCATGGCCGAACTACGCTCTTCTCCTCCTCAGGCAGGCGAAGCAGCCCACCGTGATCGATTACGCTCCCAGAACGCAAACAGCATTGGAGATCAGGCGGCACAAGAACAGTTAGCCACAACCGCTGGCGCGCTTCGGCCTCTCTCACGCCGCTCGCTTCTGCTTGGCGGAGCCGCCACTACCATACTCCTGGCTGGCGGAAGCTATGCCCTCGCTAACGCCTATCAACCAGAAGCAACACCGCACCGTGGGCCACAACGCCTGATTCCAGGTATTCCTCGCCTTAAGTTTACCGGCCATGCCGATAGTGTGAATAATGTGTGCTGGAACCCACAGGGGCGTTTTCTCGCATCTGGCAGTCTCGATACCCGGATCATGGTCTGGGACCCAACCCCTCTCTTACAGGCGCCGACAAAAACAACACAATCAGTTACACAGCCTGCTGCTCAATGGAAACTATTCGCGGAAAACTATCGCCATGACCTGGGCTGGTCCCCTGATGGCCGCTTTCTGGTAACCGTCCCTCGGGAGAGTGAGGCATCTGTTACGTATACCTTTGCCAGAACGGTTGCGACTATTGATGTCTTCGCACCCCGGGCTCGTATTGCTCTCAATAGTGATCGTAGCGGAAACTATGATACGATCAACGAGGTTTCCTCGCCTGCCTGGTCTCCTGATGGCAAGTCTATCGCTACCGTGACCGACCAGAACCAGATCGCTTTCTGGAATGCTCCCAGCACAACTAAGGGCCAGGGAATTATCAAGCTCTTTAATAATAGTGTTACGAGTGCCAAAGATTACTATGAAATCTCTGTTATTCGCTGGTCTCTCAACGGATCTCTCCTCCTTGGTTTGGACAACAAGTTTCACCTGCTCGCCTGGGATCTCCAGACGGGGAAACAGCAGGTATTCCCTCTTCCCGACCGCTCTGCTGCGCTCGAGGTATGGGCACAGACTCGCCAGACACTCAATATGCGCAGCTTGGCAACCTCGCCGGCTCAGCCCAATCAGATCCTCGTCGACGCCTTCGATGTCGCGGCCATCTTTGACCTTCAACAACACAAAATTGTTACGCTTTTGACCGTCGCCGACCCCATACTCAAAGGGTTACTCCAGGTTAGCAAACTCACATGGTCCTCCAATGGCCGCTATGTGGCTGGCTGCTACCTTGGCAGTAATCAGATCTACATCTGGGATCTCGCGAACTCGCGCTCTCACAGGACCAGCAACGGTTTCAAGTTGCCCGACCTATCCTTTGGCAAAAACAATGGACACAGTAGCGATATCTTCGACCTTTCCTGGTCACCTGATGGTCGTTTCCTGGCCTCTGCCTCCGCTGATCACTCAGTGATCATCTGGCAAGTCGATGCGGGATAGGTTTGTCAGATATAGGGTGCATCAATAGAGCGTCCTACGAGTAGACAAAGCAGTTCTCTTTTGAGTACACTAGAGATGGAAATAGATATATGTCGTGCGTCCTTCGAAAACGGTGACCATTCCTCCTCTTCCATGTTCTTGAAGGGAGCGAAGAAAAACATGAAGCAAGCTAGCAGTAAAGAAAGGAACCCTTCATGTCGCACCAGTATCATTTTCAGGTCGAAGATGTCACATGCGAGAAATGCGACGCCCGGATTCGTCAGGCACTTCTTGCGCTTCCTGGTACCCAACAGGTCGAACTCACACGTACACAGGACAACGAAGCTACCGTCATTTTGACGACAGCGGAAGACCTACCCACCACACACATTGAAACGGCAATTGAGCAACAATCAGCGGGAACATCTCATCAGTACAAGGTTCGTTGGGGAACAGCATAAAGAGCAATTAGAGAAGCGTTTTCCCCTAACGTCATCAATGGGGCGATAAACGCTTCTCCAGCCTTTATTTCTCCTGTGAGATGTGGAGAGAGAAGCCAGAGTATTCTTACTCTCTGTATCAAATGAGACAAAATCGCATTTACATGGCTGCGATCAGGATTTCCACTGATTCATGACAAAACCCCGCCTTTACCACACGTATGGCACCAACCGATAGTGTACCTTCTGTGTGTATTCACTATATCCGTCTAACTCTTGCTTGAGCATCTTTTCTTCGTCGAGGATGCGGAAGGCGAGCCCAATCACGCCAGGGATGAGGATGACAAGCCCCCACCAGGAGTCGAGCGCCAGGGGGATGCCTACCATCATGATCAGCGTTCCCACATACATTGGGTGCCGCACGAGCCCATAGAGACCGGTGGAGATGACTTTCTGGTCCGCCTCTACCGTGATGTTGGCGGCTGCATAACTATTCTGTATGACCACAAACATGGCGATACCAAGTCCAATCGCGACTAGAGCATCCCCAATCACTGAGACAGCCGTTGGCACTGGCGACCAGCCAAAACGATGGTCGAAGGCGCTGAATATCATCACCGCTGGCAGCGATAGGAGTGCGCCAGAGATAATAATTTTCTGCACTGTTCTGGTTTCCGCCGCTGGCCCAGCATGCATACGCCGCTCAAGGGCTGCCGGATTCTTCAGACTCAAGTAGATGCTAGGGACACTCGTCGAGAGGGTAAAGACGGCAATAAAAACCCATGCTTGCCAATAATTGAATGTCCACGCTGGCAAAAACAACACCAACCCAAACACTACAAGTCCAATAAGTCCTGTTCCTGCTGCTTGAAGGCCAGTCTTCATGATTGCTTCTCTCTTTTCTCGTCGCGCGTTCCCTTGGCTCATTCGCTTGCCAATTGGACGTGGAGGACGTGTTAAGACCTGTTGGGGGTCTTGTCCTTGTTCCCTTATAAGGAGCTTGTCCTGCTTCTCCTGTGAGGGTCTTTTCTCGCCGCGCGTTCTATCGGCTCAGTAGTGTGGCATCGCCGATTGGACGTGAAAGATATGTTGTAACCCCGTTAGGGAGCTTGTCCTGGATCTTCTTGCTGATTGTTCTCTCGTATCGCCTCAACCCAGAGTTGCGCCCCTTCGGCATTAGTTCGGTAGAAGGTGTACGGTGGCACGCCTAATACTCGCTCGATAGCATCCATGTAGACGACATGGGTAGTAACGATCTCTTCGATGAGGCGTTGATCATTGTCGCGCGTCTGGTCTAAGGCGAACAGTAATTCAGCATGCCTGTCTCCCATTCCTTGTAACAGGGTCACAATGACTTCCCCTGCGTTGTCAGGATAAGCGACGACAAAGCTGCCTTCCTGAATGCCTTGCCGGACTATCTCGTTGAGCAGTTGCGCTCGCTGTCTGGCAATCGCCTCAGTCACTCTGAGTCGCACAACGGCATTGCTATCGGAATACCAGACACGCCCAATCCTGACCACTTCCGCCTTGCGCTCCATTCTCAAACGGTCCAGCGTATCAAAGAAGCCCTGGAATTTTTCGCGGGCGCTCAGCTTAGGGTCATCAATGAGCTGTCGAAGCGGCTTCCCCGACTCTTCCTTGACCTGCTTGATGAAGGATTCTAACAAGGCTTCGCGCGAGGCGAAATAATGATGGAAGGCCCCTCTTGAGATTCGCACTTCCTCCAGGATATCCTGGATCGACATGCGTTCATACCCCTTGCTCAACATCAGTCGCTGGGCCGTATTGAGGATCTGTGCACGTTTGGCTGCGTATTGTTCTGGTCTAACGATTCGTGCCATTGCCTCTCCTCAGTCAATAAAAAGACACTCTGACTATTAATTATAGTCAACAAATTTCTCTTGTCAAGGTGTAAAAGAGCAGAGGTCTTTTCACCCAAAACGCCGCAGGATGCCCCTGCCCTTTCAGGCATGGGGAGGAATGCGGCGTTCCTTTGTCGGTGGCTTGGGTGGAATACGCCGTAGACATGCTCTCATCTGCTCATGTATTGTTGACAGTTAGATGAAAACTATGGTATAATTTAGCGTATGCAAACGGTAGTAACAGCGAAACTCAAATTAAATACAACGCCCGAGCAATTCAAGGCATTACGTACAACGCAACTGGCGTATCGGGATTCTCTCAATTATGTGAGCCAGTACGCCTTTGAGCATGGCAAGATGAGCAATGCTGTTCGTTTGCAAGATGCCACCTACGAAGAGATCCGCCTCCGTTTTCATCTGCCTTCGCAAATGGCCTGTTCTGTTCCTCGCCAAGTTGGTGCCTCGTATAAAACCCTCTGGACAAAGGTCAAGAACAATGCTGTTCATCGTAAGGAAGGGAAGACCAAGAAACGCTACAAAGGGCTTGATAAGGCTCCCAAGTTCATCTCCCCCACGTTGACCTATCAGTACAAGAAAGACTACACCTTCAAGAAAGAGCAGCAGGTGAGCATCCTGACCCTTGAGGGACGTGTTATCGTGCCCTATACTGGCTACAATAAGCATGTGGCATTGATCCAGCGTGGTACGGAGATTGGTGCATCGAAACTCTGGTATGACAAGCCCAAGAAACAATTTTACCTCCTTGTCTCTCTTGAAATTGAGACGGCTGATCCTACACCTGAAACACACAAGCAAGTCGTTGGCGTGGATGTGGGGATGCGATACCTTGCCGTCACGGCGACGATGCAAGGGGATTGCACCTTCCATTCAGGCAAACAGATTGTCCCCAAGGCAAACCACTCCGCACGACTGAGAAAACGTCTGCAAAAGAAAGGCACTCGTTCAGCGACAAGAAGGCTCGTTGCCATCAGTGGACGAGAGAGACGGTTGAAGCAGAATACCAATCATGTCGTGAGTAAGCGGATTGTCCTACAGCACCCTCAAAGCTTGATTGGACTGGAGCATCTGACAGATATTCGAGAGCGTACCAAACGACGCAAAGGCAAAAGTGCAAAACAGCGAAAAGCCAATCGTACCTTCTCCAAATGGTCCTTCGCTGAGTTGCATAGCATGATTGCCTATAAAGCGCTCTTGCATCGAAGTATGGCGATCAAGGTCGATGCCAACTCTACCTCGCAAGCGTGCCCCAAATGTGGGCACACCTGCAAAGAGAATAGACCCAACAAAGGATTGCTCTTCGTCTGTCAGAATTGTCAGTACACGCTCCATGCCGATCTGGTTGGTGCAAGAAACATTGCGATGCGAACGCTTCTTATCCGGCAAGACTGGAGAGGAACGGGCCTCTTGTCAGTACGCGCCTTCTGTGTCGGACGATGAAGCCAAAGCCGCACGCCTGAAAAGGTATGCTGAATTGCGGTGGAGTTCAGACACAACTCCAAGCCCTCGGCTTTAGCCGTAGGGTACTGACCGTAGTGTATAGCCACAAGGAGCAAAAAAAAACGGCTGGGAGAGCATAAGCTATCATATGCTTTCCCAGTCGTGTCTCTTCCATGTGCGCCTTACACGTGCTTATCTCTGACCACGATCCATCTCGCCAATAGCCTTGCTGACATCCGTCGGCTTATTGAATGTCTCATTGGGTAAGCGGTTCAGTGCTTGTTCGACTTGCGTATCGGCTCCATGTTGCTTGGCATAGTTGATCACTTCTTGTTTGTCGGCCGGATAGTCCATTCCCTTGAGGCACTTCTCGACCTGAGCGGGATTCGCTGGTTGTTGTGACATATCACTATTCTCCTATTTTCCTGTTTTTTCCAATACATGGTCGTATGTACGACGTGGAACACACGTCTGTGTTGTATCCACGCAATCATCTTGAAACAGAGGAGGTTCTGATTGCTTGCCGATTCTCGTTTCCTTCGCCGGTGCGGAAGAAAGGAGAACAGGAGGAAAGCTTTCTGCTCGCTCTGTCGTCCTTCATTAGTATGAAGAAGATGAAAAAATAGCATATGTTGGGGTATCAACCTAACAGAATGGACAGGACGAAGAAACTACACAAATGCAGTGGCAGCGTGTTTACTTAAAAAAGGCATGTGCCCATAAAAATGTCCCAATACCAGCGAGTTGAGCACATTGCTCATCGTTTGCAGTATCTCCAATCAACACGGCTTGTGCCAGATTGATTGTATGCGTTCGCGCCAGATCGAAAACCATTCCAGGTTGTGGCTTACGGCAAGGGCAGCCGGCGAGCGGATGATGCATACAGATGCGATAGTCACTGAGGCCTCTCCGGCATACATGCACGGAGGTTCCTGTTCCTCACCCACCGTTTCCGGCCTCTCCCGAAGGAGAAACCGGCTCTTGGTGGAGATAGGCAGGACTTTTCAGCCGACGCGCTCCGGCACGGGCAGCTCCGCTTTTGCGTCGAGCCACTAAGCCCATGCTTCGGGGCAAGGGCTGCCCCTCATTTGCACGTTGTTGAAGCTCCTCCATCACGGCTTGCAGGCGCGGCTCCGCACCTTCCCAGATAGGCTGGGTGATAGAGGGCATCGTTTGCTGCGGTTCCAGGTAGGCCAGCAAGAATGCCGAGTAGAGATCACGCTGCACCGGCCCGAATCTGCAAGGACATTGGTGCCAGCGCTCTGATCTTGGCTTCTTGTGATACTGCCCCGACTTCTGGCAGTACTGAGAGAGTCTGGTCTGGTAGGCTGAGGCTTCGTGCAGGGTGCCGCCAGTTTTTGCAACTATGCGAGTCAAATGCGCTAGAAACATCCCTGGTGCGCGAAGTCCGATGCTCCGACCATACTGCTTCTGCCATCCTTTGAACGAGGTTTTCTCTATGGTGATCGTGTTCCCCACCGAAGCGATGCGATGAGCCAGATTGCCATGCAGACTCTTGCGGTGTGCTGCGAGTCTGCGCTCAGTATTGGCGTGTTGTCTCCTGGTCGCCTGGTACCGCTTGCTCTCCTTCCAACGCAGGCGTTTGCCCGACTTCACCCGGCCTTGCTCATCGTAGTTTTCTGGATTGTTGGCACGGCGTTGCCGGTCCATTTTCCGTTGGATGCGCCGCTTTTTTCGGGCGTTCTGGGTTAATTCCTCGCAGAACGTGACCAGATCGGCTTTGCCCTCGCGCGGCACAATGGCAAGGCTGGAGGGGCCGATATCCAGACCAATCGTGTCGGTTCCGGTCTGCACGTGCTTTTTCTTGATGAGTGCGTGCCCCTCTAAGATGAGCTGGACGCGCATAGCGATTGCCATCGTGATCGGCCCCTTGAGCGGATGGCGAGGAAGCCTTGCGGCGGACCAGGCGGACATATTTGATCTTGTGGCGCATACCATGCTGGATCACGGGATCGTGCCAGTCGATGATCGCCGGAATGACCTCTTGGTTCCAGATCAAGAAGCCACCGTCTCCCGCATTGGGGTCCAGCACGAAGCGCATGCCGGCGTCGTTGCGTTTGCCCTCCACGCTATCAATGCCACGTCCCTTGCTGCGGAAGCGTACTCGTTTGGCTTTCCCAACACAGACCCGATTGACCGCCTGATAGGCGCGAGTCGCAAGGGTTTGAGCCATGGTGCTCTCGATGTGGTCGACGATCCAGGAGACACGGGCACGCTTGGCAGACTCGTGCATCTCATATTCCGAGAAGTGGTATTTTGTGCGTAAGGCAGAAAAAGCCTGAGCGCGTTTCTGTTTGTGCGAGTGTGGGAGAGCCCGCGCCTTGTTCCATGCCGGATCATTGCGCATGCATCGGAGCCGCTTCATGGCTTCAGCAAGCAGAGCGTTGTAGAGGCACCGAGCCGCTTCCAGGTGCGCACGTACATGGCGTTCCTGGCTCCAATCGACTTGGAGAGGGAGTTCAAGAAGAAAGGTCGGTGTCGCGGGCTCGCTTCATGACGTGCTTTGCCTTCCGATGCAGAGTATCTCTTGAGAAAGAGACGGGACAGCTGCCCGTCCCTCGTGTCTTTCCACACGTTCACATGTCTACACAGCTATTCCAGTTGGGCAGGCTTCTTCCGGTAACTCGACGACGTACCGTTCGGAAATGGATTCGTGAGAAGCAACTCCGTGCGATTACGTTAGGTCGAAGAGGAGGATACCGGATCCGGCGTTCTGACTGAAAGGAGTTTCGCGCGCAAGCGTGAGACAAGAGAAGACGATGATCTTTCTTCATCTTGTGGAGAACACAGTACGAAAGAAGAGTGATGCTTCCCCTCCACCCAACCAGCCCGAAAGGAACGCCCATTCATCCCCGCCTTAGAAAAAGCGGGGCTTTCTGGGCCGTTCTCTGTAATCACCTGCCCAACCACAGCATTGATCTGATCAAGAAAGCCTCGTGCTGTCGCTTCAGAGAGTTGCCCCAAAGCCACAGCTGCTTGATTGGTAATAACAAACACAGGTGTTCCGCGTAGAGGCAAAAGATGATCTCTCACACCTGGCAACAGCGTGACCTTCCCCGTCTCAGAGCAGGCGATCTCATCCTGCTCAAGGGCAAGTAATGTGCCGCCCAGGTCAAAGAAGTAGGCACTGTAGTGTTTTTCTATGATCATTGCTCCTGCTTTCGGGAAAGCTCTGCTGCGTGTCGCACGCTCTCCAATAAGATCCTGAGATCATCCGAGGTTGTGGTATCGTGAAGAATGCAAGCACGCAACGCAAACTGGCCGTGGAGGACAGTACTGGTGAGAAAGGCTTCTCCTGCCAATTGGAGCAAAGGAACCAGAGCACGGTTCATCTGCTCAATACCCTCCTCATCTCCTTTCCGTTCCAAGGGGAGGTAACGGAAACAGACGATAGACAGCGTCACTGGAGCAACACGTTCAAAGTCAGGAGCGGCATCAATCAGCGATGCCAGCTGCCGCGCAAGAGTATTGTGATGCTGGATACGCTGTACCAGACCCTGACGTCCCGTGGTTTGTAAGACCATCCATACCTTCAGTGCGCGAAAACCACGAGTTTGCTGGAAACCATACTCGGAGAACCAGGGGAGATTCGCAAAACCTTTGCCTTCTTCAAGCTGCAGATAGGGAGGGACAAGGCTAAAGGTTTCACGAAGCAGGTGTTTATCTGAAACCAGGGCACAACCACATTCGACGGGGACCGAGAGCCATTTGTGCGGATCGATGGCGACCGACTGCGCGCGTTCAAATCCCTCAAACAGGGGTGCAACCTGCGGATCCACTTTGCCGAACGCGCCATAGGCCCCATCCACATGCAACCAGAGTGACTCTTCTGCACACATATCTGCCAGGAGAGACAAAGGATCGATTGCCCCGGTATTGACCGTTCCTGCACTTGCCGCCACACAAAAAGGCTGCCGCCCCGCAGCTCGGTCAGCTTGAATGGCTGCTCGAAGTGCAGTCACATCCATCCGAAAGGTTGAATCGGTTGGAAGCAGGTGCAAGGAGTTGCTACCGAGGCCAAGCATCTCGGCAGCTTTGCGAATGCATCCGTGCCCTTCTTCCGAGAGATAGAGGACCAAATCTGGATTCTGTGCTTGCAGCCCTCGTTCCCGTACGTTCCATCCCGCTTCTTTCGCCGCCCAGAAGCGCGCTGCTGCCAGGCAGGTCAACGTTGCCATCGAGGCCCCACTCACGAAAAGCCCCATACTTTTCTCTTGAGGGAAACCGATCAATTCCATCAGCCAGCGGATGACGCTGTATTCTAGATAAATGGCCGCGTGATCTCCCCCTGCGCAGCTGGGATTGAGGGTCGCCGCCAAGAATTCAGCGAGAATGCCAGGTAGCGCGGGAGGCGAATTGACCCAGCCGAAAAAGCGAGGATGCCCATTGCCCATGGGATGGGTAAAAAGACGATCCCGAATAGTGACCAGCAGTTCTTCTGGCGGTATTCCCTCTTCGGACAAGTCCTGGGTCAGTAACGCCTGTCGCTCATCAGGAGTCATAGGGACGAATACAGGGCGATCTCGGAGAGTTTCCAGGTAATCGGCGGCCATATCGACTGCCAGATGGCCGAGTCGGCGAAACGTGACCAGATCCTCTACAAGAGGAGATACGAAGGAATCAGACATACAACGAACTCACTTATCTATGATGAACATGTGGAACGGGAGAGGGTGGAATCTCCATCACAAGGTAATAGGTGCAGGGCTTTTCCCCTAGATTGGTAAAAGCATGATGACAGTCTCCAGTATAATAGATACTGTCTCCGGCCTGGAGCAGATAGACAGTGCCGTTCAAGGTCAGTTGCAAGGTTCCTTCTTCGACAGCGATATATTCGCGTGAACCAGTGCCGTGAGGAAGAAAGACCCCCGCATCAACTCCTGGCAAGATGGTGGTACGCATAAACTCAAACTCTATTCCAGGCAAAACGGGAGAGAGAATGCGCCGCTCCCAACCTGACGGGTCTTGTACAACCTCTTGCTCCCTATGACGCAGAACAATCACCTTTGCTTGTTGTTCTTCTTCAAGAAACCGAGCGAGACTGGTTCCCAAGGCTGTTGCAATAGAATCAAGCACGAGGACGGATGGCACTTTTTTGCCGCGCTCAATATCAGAGAGCATGCTACTGCTGACTCCAGATTGTGAAGAAAGGACCTCAAGAGAGAGATGCCGACGGAGTCGTTCCGAACGAATACGCGCTCCTAAGTCAGTCAGATCAAGTCCACTCCCCAAACGTGGCATTGGTACTTCCATAACAAAATCACCTCCATAGAGAAATTATATTCGCTATAGAGGAATTTGACAAGAGAGAAGGTACGACCACTATTCCCTTTTTCTCAAATAACTCATGGATGTCGCTCTGTATGTCCTCTATGTCATAGGGCGGAGTGATAGCCGCTGACGTCATTCACGTCGTCCTAATTGTTCTCTCATCCTCTAGTGAATGGCTGACTTCCAATCTGCGGTCTCAGGATTCTTCTTGTCATAGAATGGGCGGCGACTGTGGACTATGGGTATGGTAAGGAAGTTATACTTCTTCGGCGGCGATGTCGTATCCCACTCCAGGGTAAAGCCGTCCCAGGGATCATTCCCTACCTTCTGACCCGACTTCATGCTTGTGACAAAGTTGCAGAGGAAGACCATGACCGCGATACCAATCAAGAAGGCTCCAATTGTCGACATCAGGTTCAATTCGTTCCAACCTAAATTCGCTGGATAGGTATAGACGCGACGTGGCATGCCCAGTAGCCCCAGGATATGCATGGGGAAGAATGCCAGGTTCATACCAATCATCATCAGCCAGAATTGAATATGTGCCAGCCTCTCATTCATCAATTTGCCGGTCATCTTGGGAAACCAGTAGAAGAGGCCCGCGAAGATTGCCATTACGCTACCACCGAAGAGCACGTAGTGAATGTGCGAGACCACAAAATAGCTGTCCGTGGCCTGGTAGTCAAAAGGCACAACAGCCAGCGCGGCCCCATTCAAACCACCGATGAGGAACATAGCAATAAAACCGAGCGCGAAGATCATAGGAGCTTTAAAGCTCAATTTCCCCTTGTAGATCGTTCCCAGCCAGTTGAAGATCTTTACGGCGGTTGGTACCGCGATGAGAACCGTGCTGGAGGCGAAGAACGCCTGTGCGACAGGTGGCAGACCAACGGCAAACATGTGATGTGCCCAGACAGTGAAACTCAAGAAGCCAATCGCCACACCAGACCACGCGATAAAAGTATAACCAAAGATGGGTTTGCGTGAGAAGACCGGCAAGACCTCCGAGACAATACCGAAAGCCGGCAGAATCAGGATATATACCTCAGGATGACCAAATGACCAGAACAAATGTTGCCACAGAAGCGGGTCACCACCATAGGCAAACTGATAGAAATGCGTCCCAAGATGGCGATCCAGCAGCAGCATCAGACTCGCCGCCGTCAGACTTGGCATTGCGAATAATATCAGAAACGCCATGACCAGGATCATCCACGTGAAGAGCGGTATACGGTTAATGCTCATGCCAGGCGCGCGCATCTTTAGAATCGTCACAACAAAGTTAAGCGATCCTGCGATTGAGGAGATGCCAAGCATGGTTATACCCAGAATCCAGAAATCCGCGTTCATCCCAGGTGTACACTGATAGGCATGGATACCGCAGGCATTTGCCGTCAGACTCAAAGGAGCGTACATGAACCAGCCCCCATTAGGGGCCACGCTCAACAGAAAGCTGGACTGTAAGAAGAGGCTACCAAAAAGCAAGATCCAGTACGCAAAGGCATTCATGCGCGGGAATGCCATATCGCGTGCTCCAAGCATCAGAGGTACAACATAGTTGCCCAGCCCCGACAATATCGGCATGACGAATAAGAAGATCATCGTCGTGCCGTGCATCGTGAAAATCTGGTTATATTCTTCGGGACTGAGCACTTTCCCATTGGGGACCGCCAGTTGTGCCCGAATGAAGAGTGCCTCCACACCGCCGATCAGGAAGAAGAAGAAAGCCGTGACAATGTACATGATGCCGATCTCTTTGTGATCGGTTGTCGTGAGCCAGCTACCAATATAGGTATCACTCAAGTGCCTCTCACGTACGCTCACTGACTCTCTATTACTAGTGCGAGTTGCCATATATGATTTCTCCAAAACATCTCTTCTATACCAACACTAGTAACATCACATACTTCATTTTATCTTTTAAGTATAGTCAATGCAATCTCAAGATATTCTCCCCTGTGTTTTAAGGATCAGTCACGTAAAAATATCACTCAACGTGATTCTAGGTGTTCCTAAAATGTTCTCACAATCTTCCTCACAGAAAAATCTCAACCTAATAGTCAAGAAGCGCACAACTCCTGAGAGTGACAATCTGTAGACACTCGACGACTTCGTCTTAGAGACAGCAAAGGATGATTGTCAGGATGACTAGGAACATGTGGTTCTAGAGTGAGGCATAGTACCTTGGCGATCTTCTCCCGAAAGGAGAACTATCATGGCTCAATACTCAACAAGATCATCGGCTCCTCGTGACTTGACGGAAGAGCGTATTGCAAGCCCTATCCCTCTTGGGCTGAGCGTTCTTGCACTGACTACGGCAATTCTTGGCTCCTGGTACGCTGGTTTTATTCTTCCATTTGGAAATCAAGGCGCCCTCAGAGCTATTGGACCGATCCTTCTCGTGGGAGGAGTTGTTCAAATTCTGGCTGGAATGTGGGAGTTCCGCAAAGGAAGTATGGAAGCGGCTACGCTCTTTACTTCGTATGGCGGCTTCCTCACAGCCCTTGGCGTGATCTTCATGCCAGGGTTTGGCATCTTAGCGAGCATGAGTACGGGAGTGCAGCATCTCCTCTTAGGGCTTTTCTACCTATGCTGGGCCATTCTTCTTGCGGTGACTCTCGTTGGATCACTCAGAATGAATATGGTCTACCTTGCGACCATTGGTTTGTTGTTTCTGGCCTACCTCTGTCTGGCTATCGGACACCTAACAGGATTTAACCGGGTGTGGCTTGGCATTGGTGGTTGGCTGGCTATCATCTGCGCACTCGTTGCCTGGTATGCGGCGGTTGCCAGTATGCTGCGTACTTCCGCTGGTATCACGCTGCCAACAGGCGGACGTGGACCTGTTGCGGTTGAATAAGCACGCATCGATGTTCAGCATGTTTTCTCGTACGTACCTAGAGCGATCGTCAGGTGGTACGAGAAAACATGCTCAAGAGGTAAGGTGCCGGAGATGAGTATTTTGCCTATCTCATCTCGCTCATACTAAAAGCTGCCCTTCTTTTCTTCCTTCTTGCAGGGTATATTCCCCATCACGGTCTGTTTTCCCGTTCAGGAAGAGTTCTCATTTTGCTGTGGAAACCAAATGTGCATAGTGCGAGGATCACACATACTGAACCAGCAATGCCTAGCGTCAGAGACGCTCCAATGTTCTGAGCGATCCAACCAGCACCAAGGTTGCCAAGTGGCGCGAGGCCAAACGCGGTCAGTATCCAAAGGCTGAGAACGCGCGAACGCATCTCCTGCGGCACCATCATTTGTAGGATGGTATTGGTAAGGGTTGAGGAGAGCACTGAGCACATACCTATACAAATGAGCAGGGCCAGGGAGAGTGGTAAACTGTTAGAGAGCGCAAAAGCCAGGCAAGCGCCTCCTCCCAGGCAACAGACAATCAACAAGATACGCGACCCATTTTGAATGCGTTGTGTCATCATGACCAGAATGATGGAACCAAGGAGAGCCCCAATACCTGCCGCAGAGTTCAATAAACCCAGCCCGGTGGCCCCGATATGGTAGATATTGTTGGCAAAGATTGGAAGCAGTGTCTGGTAGGGAAAAACCAGAAAGGCAATAAAGAATTGCAGCAAGAGCACGATTTGAGCCATAGGTCGCTGTCGCACGTAATACAGGCCATCGCGTAGGTCGCTCCACATACTTTTGTGCGCACTTTTGCGTTGCTCTCGATTGGCGGTGTGCATCAGGAGGAGTGGAATAATGACCGCAATATAGCTTAGAGCAT
Organism: Ktedonobacter racemifer DSM 44963; assembly: GCF_000178855.1. Taxonomy (GTDB): domain Bacteria; phylum Chloroflexota; class Ktedonobacteria; order Ktedonobacterales; family Ktedonobacteraceae; genus Ktedonobacter; species Ktedonobacter racemifer. The sequence continues at coordinate 594,200 of NZ_ADVG01000002.1, forward strand.
TGAAGTAGTATGAGCCTGCGATCCCAAAGATGCCTACGGAGAGACCTCCAATAGCTGGACCGATCACACGCGAGAGATTAAATTGAGTTGAGTTGAGCGCGATGCCCTGCCTTAACTGCGATGGCGGTAACAGGTCGCCAACAAATGTTTGCCATGCGGGGAAGCCAACCGAACTGAATACCCCATTAAGCAGTGCAAGAAGAATAATCTGCCAGACAGTGATGATGTGTAAGGTGGTAAGAATGCCCATGAGAAGGGAGATGAGCATATAGAAGCACTGTGTAAAGAGGAGCAGATGGCGCCGATTGAAACGGTCAGCTATGACTCCCCCAATAGGGGAGAGGAGAAGGTTAGGCAATGTTGCTATGAAGGTGACCAGGCCAAGCAACAGGGCAGAATTGGTGAGTTGAAGCACTTGCCAACCTTGCCCAATAGATTGAATCCAAAAGCCAGCATTTGAAAGAAATGCTCCTACCCATAGAAGCGCGAAATTTTTTTCCGCTAATGGGCGTAGTGACGATGGGAAAGCAAAAGCTCGTGTTTGAACAAGGTGAGATGATTCCGAAAGTTTTTTAGTATCTTTTATATTCTCAATAGAGGGCGATAACATAAAATATCCTTGCTAGACTAAAAATGAGGATTTTGATGAAGAAACTTTACTTTTTATAGTGTAACCGGGTGGGTACGTGCATACAATGTATAAATTCTCTATAAACAAGGCGAATAAGGTATGCAAACATGAAAGATCGGAATCCACTGTTCCTTTTGCTCGGCCATAGACGAACGGAATTACGCCAGAGCCTAGTTCTTTTGCTGTTGTTTTCGTCTCGTGTTTTGCGACTAATGAACATGGAGGCGGAGGTTCATCTCCGGCATCAATGACCGGGCATTCCCTCCACTAATTCGGTAAATGACCCCAAACCAGGCTCATATAAGTTACCAGAGAGACTGTTTCTGGTGTCAATGACTATACAGAGCATTCATCAAGAATGGGGTCGGTTGTGAGGAGCATAAGTATTGTCAAGTTGACAATACCTAAATCAGACTGGAAAGCTGTCCCAAAAAGAACGACCCAACCCTCTTTAGATATGGTGATTATGGAAATAGTCACCCTCACCATGCCTCTCCTGAGAGAACGTGCAGAAAAATGGTTGACATTTAGCCAATGGAGATTTCTTTCTCCAGATAAAAGGAGCTTCCTATGAAATTGAACCATATCAATTTGACCGTTACTGACATCTCAGCAGCAACCCACTTTCTCGAAACATACTTTGGGTTACGTACACTAGCCGACAATCAGATGTTGACGGTGCTCACCGACGACGACAACCTGATTTTCACCTTGACAAAAGCTGGTCAGGTGAACTATCCCAACTCGTTTCATATCGGCTTTGTCCAGAAGAATGCAGAACAAGTCAACACGATCTATCACCAGCTGAAAGATGGTGGGTTTGAGATGAAACCACCACAGCGGAGTCACGCTATGCCTGGAGGAAAGTATGCCTGGAATTTTTATGTGCAAGCACCAGGCAGCTTTATGGTTGAGGTGCTCACCGCAGTTGATTGATCAGCTCGAGGGCATCTGCATACTCAAATGCAAGATTGATTGGTACAATCAATCTTGCACCCCTGGCTCAAGCAGAAGAGAAGTTTTTCCCTCACTATCCAAGTACAGCAAAATCCAATCAAGAAGCTCTAGAGCAACCTGCACACGCTGCTTAGTTTCCCCACAAAAGAATTGTTTTAGCAGCTCTTCGACATCAGGAGGTCCTTGTGATAAATCCTTGAGGTGCGCCCAGATTGATCCGTTAGGTGGAAGTGGCCTGTTATTTGCAGCCCATAGCCCCTCGATAACCTGCCAAGAAACTGTCCCAGCCGCGAAAGCTGCTTTCAACAGATGGCCCCCTCTCTCAGCTACACGTATTTTGAAGCGAGCAGCCTCTAGCCAGGAGGTGATTTTCTCCCGCTCTTGTTCAGAGATCCGGTAGGTCTCAAAACGTCTTTGCGCCTGTTCTTTCAGGCGCGCGAGGATTCCCTGCGGATCAAAGAAGATACGACCATCTAGATAGGCATAGACTTCCATTGGGTTCGTTTCGAGTTTGTACTGAGCTCCTGCCGCATCAGCATATCCCTGCTCAACCAGAACCCCCTGGCGCAACCCTCTATGAAACTCACGCCTGGCACCTGGAGTAAGAATGAAGCGTAGGTCAAGATCGGCTCCCGGCAAGGCATCACCTCTCGCGACGGAGCCAGTGAGCAGGATGCCAATGATCTCTTCCTGCCCAAATGCCTCTTCGATTATCTCTTGCAGGAGGGTCTGATACAACAAATCAGCATCTCCTTTCATAGGTTTTTATCTAGTATGTATCTCCTTATTCATGGATTTGCTCTCAATCGAGCCAAATTTCTCAATGCTCGACTTCTGCAAATGAATTAGTTGCACCCTCGCCAAGGACATCACGCGGCACATCTGGCGTGTGAGAAGCGTCAGGTTCGATGTTCATCATACCTCTCTCCTGCTGTTGGAACTGGGAGAGACTCGATCCGCAAACAAGCGAGACGATCTCTTGCCAATCCAGGTGTAGTTTTGCACTTGGTACAACACATTTCCCCTAGTATACTCTTCCCTGTGAGCAGAAAATGGTCCAATGCGCGTGATTGCCTGGAAGATGCTCTCTCGAAGAGGACCAGCAGAAGCTTCACCTACCAATGAGCGAGAGCTGTTCTTGCGAGAAAGACAAGCTCACGTTCATGCGGGGTTTCAGACACCTAGTGCAAATACAAGAGAAAAAGGAGATACAACATGGTGACTGTAGGGTTTCTCATTCGATATGAGGCAAAGCCCGGAAAAGAGGCGGATGTCGAGCGCGCCCTCAAAGAAGCGTTGGCAGCAATCCAGGAGGAGCCAGCAACGACCGCCTGGTTCGCGATCCGCCTGGGACCCTCGACGTTCGGCGTCTTCGATGCATTCCCGGACGAAGAAGGGAGGCTCGCACACTTCAATGCCCGTGCGGCGCAGTTGCAGGCGAGAGCTTCCGAACAGTTTGTCGAAGGGTCACTGGTCATGGAGAAGGTTGATATCCTGGCGGCCAAACTTCCTGGATAGAGGCTGCAAAGATCGTTATGTGCCGAAGGAAGCAGATGGAGTTTGAACCTCGCCAGGATCTTGAGGTCCTGGCGAGGTTTCCGTCGTTTTCCCACTAGAAACTGTGGCTATGGCGGCTATTTCAGCACGCCATCCGTCAACGCCCTGATGAAATACCGTTGCAAGAATAGGAAGAGGGGCTTTGCCATCGGCGCGGTCTGCACTACCCTTCTCGTATTTTTCTTTCTCTCTCGCTGGATTATCACCCCTTTTCAACATATGATTGTTGCCATGATGCAGGTGCAAGAAGGGAATCTGCACACTCGCTTTGTCACTGATGGAGAAGATGAAATCGCGCAGCTAGGGAATGCCTTTAACACGATGGTTGCGCGCTTGAATACACTCATTGAACGCGAATACGTCGCGACATTAAATCAACGCAATGCCGAATATCATGCGCTGCAGGCGCAAGTGCAACCGCACTTTCTTTACAGAGAACGTAGCGAGAAAGCCCCGGTCATTGATGCCTGTCACTTATACACAAATATGAAAGTTTGTAGAAGATCCTCAGAATGATGCGAGGGAAAGGTGTTGAAAAAACGCTCCTCGATGCACAATGATGTGCTTTCAGCTTGGCGAGACAAGCGACGTTTTCACCGAACGTGTGTCACCTCTCGTGTGGGGAAAAACGAGGCACCTGCAGCGCATCGCTTCCGTGTTCTTTCTCAAGATCGCATATTTGTGTATAAGTGTCAGCGCTTTAGCGCGGGGAGCTCTCAGATACTCAACCTCACAAGGAGGCTGTTGGCCTGGTTGAGTGGGTCATAGCGTCTATTGAACAGGAATATCATGCCAACATTAGCATCGCTCAGATCGCTCTGAAGCTCCCCGCGCTAAAGCGACGGGGGTTCCAGGAGTTCGGCCCACGCTTCCCGTCCTTCTCGCTTCAGCAAGAAAGCTGGCTCTAGTGGTGGTCCCCCTGAACTTTCGGGCAGACGCGCTCTCGCACGAGTCAAACCCATGCTTCGGGGCAAGGTCTGCCCCTCTTTCGCGCGTTGTGTGAGACGCTCGTGTGCTGCCCGCAGGCGCGCTTCCGCACCTTCCCAATACCCCTGGTATCGGGCACACGAGGGAATGGGGTCTGCTGGATCAAGGTAGGCAGCCAGAAACGCCGAATACAGGTCGCGTTGCACGGGACCCACGCCACACTCGCACTGATGCCAACGCTGCGAAAGCGGCTTCTTGAGCTTCTTGCCACAGCCATGACACCACTGGCTCAGCGCGGTGGTGCGTGTGGGGACTTCTACCAGGATGCCGCCCGTACTCTCAACGGTGCGCCTCAACAGTTCCACAAACATCCCTGGTGCTCGCAGTCCCACACTCTTCCCAAATTGCTTCTGCCATGCCTTATAGGAAATCTTTTCGATGATGATGGTGCTGCCCAGCTTCACCACTTCATGCACCTTGCGCCCATGCAGGCTCTTGCGGTGTGCCGCCAGCTTTCGCTCTTTGGTCACTTTGCGTTGCCGGGTGGCCTGGTAGCGCTTACTCTGCTTCCAGTGCAGCTTTTTCTTGCCTTGTTTTTTGATGCGCCCCTTCTCGTCGTAGTGCTCAGGATTGGCCGCCTTTCGTTGCCGATCCATCTGCCGTTGCAAGCGACGAATGGCTTTAGCATCAGGCGCCAGTTGTGCACAGAACACCTCCAGGCTTGCCTCTCCTTGCTGGGGAAAGAGGGCCAGGGTGGAGGGACCAAGGTCACCGCCAACAATACTCGTGCCAGCTGGGTGTTTTTTCTTTCGGTGGGGCTTGCCCTCCAGTGCGAGTTGCACGACATAGCGATAGCCCTCTTCATCAGCGCCCGCCGCTCTGGGGCTGCTGGCAGGACGCTGGATGAGGCGGGCAAACTTGATGCGGTGCCTGAGCCCATGGGTCACCACTTCATCCTTCCAATCGATGAGGGCGGGCAACTGGTCTCCGTTCCAGAGCAGAGACCCGGCGTTTCCCTCCTCGGGTGGTTGCAGAACGAAGCGCAGGCTGGTATCGTTGCGCTTATTCTCGAGACTGGAGAAGCCGCGTCCTCGGCTCTTGAAACGCACGCGTTTCGCTTTCCCCAGGCAGGCGCGATTGAGGGCACGATAGGCGCGGGTGGCCAGGGTTTGGGCCAGCACGGCCTCGATGTGCTCGGCAATCCAGCCCACGCGCAGCCCCTTGACCGCTTCATGCAGGGCGACTTCGGAGAAGCCATACGTTTTGCGCAAGGCGGAGAAGGCGGCGGCTCGTTCCGCTTTGTGGGTGCGAGGAAGGGCACGAGCCTCTTGCCAGGCGAGGTCAGCCCGCATGCGGCGCAGGCGCCTCTGTCCTTGGGAGAGGATGGCATTGTAGAGCTGACGAGCGGCTTCCAGGTGAGCACGCAGGCGGGTGGCTTGCCCTGCATTGACGACCAGGGGCAGTTCGAGCAGAAAGGTGGGGGTGGCAGGCCGTTTCTCCTGCTGTTCCTTCTTCTTGCGTTGTCCCTGACACTTCTTCGACATTCTGGCCCCTTCTTCAATCTCGTACGTGCGATTGATCCTCGCACGTCTATTGTACCAGAGAGTCGAGAAGAACACAAGTTCTAGAAGGCTGGCTTTTTCCGGTCCTCACGCTCACGCGGGGGTGGCGATTCATCCCCGGCATCAATGACCGGGGCTTTCTCGCCACCTTCTCTGTAAAAAGCGAGACAAAAATATCACGCCTGCCCAAGTGGAACAACAACCATAGTTGTTTTCGTGACGTCTCCGCATGGTCTAAAGATCAGCGGCTTCTCGTAAGTATCCCTTTCTCCTTATAGGCCAATAGAGAAGGATCGCTCAATAGCTTCAGACCTTTACTGGCAACGCTGCTCTATGAGGGCTTCTTGACGGCTTCTATGCAAAGCTCAATGCGCGTGTCGTATCCGACAAGAGAGATGCCCATGTCCAAGACCTGGTTGAAGTGCATACCAAACATGCGCCGGTCGATGGTAGCCACTGAGAGGAGGCCAAGTCGCCAGCCATCGCTAAAGGGATCGCGTGCGTAGCCATTGAAATCTGTTTGAAAACTGACAGTATGCGTAATGCCACGCAAGGCCAGGTTACCAGTGATAACACAGCTTTTGGAGGTAGTACGCCTGACTCGCGTGCTCTCAAAGGTAATTGTAGGATATTGTTCGACGTCAAAGAAATCAGCAGAGCGCAGGTGTATATCTCTCTGCTCAATACTCGTTGAGAGGCTAGCCGTGTTGACCGATGCCTTTACCCAAGAATTTTCCGGTTGCTGGGTATCCAGATAAATACTTCCCTGTACCTCGTTAAATCGTCCTTTGACGACATTAATCATTAGATGTTTCACGGAAAATTCAACGAGCGTGTGATAAGGATCAATGTCCCAGTACATAGAGATACTCCTACAAAGATGGCCAAACTCCACAAAGCGTAGATACGTGCGTGAGAGAGGAGAGATCGACCCCTTCTTCTTACTTCGTCTCTTTACCCTGGGTATGTCATATATTTAGCGGTTGTGTCGCTTTAAAAGCAGTGCCGCGCAGTTTCTCGCTTACATTTGGGCGAATAGGTCTTCTGCGTTTTCTACATGCGCTCTCTCCTCCTTCGAGAATAGTATATTCTAAAACTTCACTACGCTATAAAAGTGAGGCAAGCTCACAGACTGAGATGACGACTCCTCATGGCTAAAGCAATATCAGCCACGATCATCCTACATGGCAACAAATGTTTTCCTTATTACCTAAACATGGTTTCTGTGCTATACTTTCCCAACAAATAACGTTTTTAGGTAATACACTACCACTCTTTCTCATAAAGGACTGTTCATGCCCAAACGAGTGATGTATCTTGTCCATTGCTCCCAAGAAGCACAAGCCTATGAACTTTCTGATGGGAATAGTACTGTTCTCCGTGACATTACTTCTGAGCGGCCTGCCTGGTTTACGTGGTTAGATGGCATCTCTTCCTTTGCCTTTCGTAGCCGATTGGGGGTTCATTATACAGTGCGCAAAGAGCGTGTCCAGAGGCCATGGTGATCCTTGCTGGCGCCGTTGACGCATTTTACCCATCCGCCGACGCTCAGCATCCTGATCTGCAAGCGGAGCAAGACTTCTTTGATTACCTACTACGGGAAAGCGCTGATGACTTCGATGTTTTCGATCTCCATCTCTATGGAGACCTCGATGCCATCACGGCAAACATCGATGCGGTCAGGCAGAAAATGGCCGCCCTGGGGTATCAGAAGCCGATCTTCTGCGGTGAATACAACGGCCCGAGTTTCTTCAATTTCATGGAGAATCTGCCCATTCTGCAAAACATTTTCACGAAGATGATGGAAACCCCACAGGGCGAGACCCTGGCACAGGCCACGCAACGAGATGCTATTGCGGAACTGTATGAGCAGAGGGAAATGCTGCCGCCACAGGCACAGATGTTTATGCAGGGTTGTTCCCTCGAACTGGAACAGAAACGCCATCGTATCAACTGCCGTGAAATCGTCACGCGTTGCGTGCTTGAGGTGCGGCAAGTTTTTTTGCGTTGAGCTCATCCAGGGCAATGGAGAGATGGAGCAATGGGAGAGAGCAGCACGACCGGAAAGAAAAGGAGAGACGATGGATCTCTCTCATTGGGGTAGTGCTACGTAAGCTGCCAGCTTACGTAGCACTACCCCAGCAAGCGTTGTGCTGTTTTGAAAAATGGCTGACCATGCTCACTTGAACCGTAGGCGCAAATATATAAACCAGTTGATACGCGCTCGATAAAGCCCCATTCCCAAATAGTGGCTTCATCGAGGCCAGATTCCTTGGCGAGTAGCTCGCAATATTCGTGGGCTAAAGTAATAGGATCGGCTGCTGCAAGCAACTCCTCATTCCAGTCCCGCATGACCACCCCAAGATCATATTCTGGCTCACAGAGGAAGCCCTCTGGATCAACAAAGACATAGCCCGACTCAGCTCCAGCACGTGGGGCAAGTACCTGAAGTGCATTTGCTGGATGGGGGTCTCCATGTACGACTACGCATCGTTCACGGTCAAAAGCATCCATGCGCCGGCACGCAAACTCCAAGGCCTGAGAGACAATTTTCTCAGAGCATGGCCGTTCAAGTTTGACCCATAGCTCGCTTATGAGCTGAGCCAATGTCTGCGCTTTGTACGCCAAGGCGTTAATAGTCTGATCCGCACCAGATGGTACAAGCCATGCTTGTTTAAGTATCTTGCACAGCAATCTTATTGCCTGCTTAGGTTCCAATTGAATATCTTGCATGGATAGTCCGAGCTGCTCTAGAAGCAAGGCACGTCGCTCGTAGTCAAACTTTAACACTCGAACGTAGCCGTGGCCATTCGCACGGATAATAGTGTCTATCTCTTGCTGAAAGCCGTAAGGTCTCGGCATATCTATCTTTATGACTGCATTTCCGCTTGCAGTTTTTACTGGCGCTACGTATGCCGAAGATCCTCCGGAAAGCGGTTGGCCAATGCTAAGTTCCCATTCTTGCTCAAGCTCGGCAATAAGACCAGGGAGGTCTTTAAGCCACTGTCTTGTCTGGGTGCTTGATTGCTCGGCCATCAGCCGAACTCGCTCAGGTACAACAATACTGCGTATATGATCAGCTCTATCCATTATGACAGTTTATCATATGGATTGTATTTTGCCTAAGTTATAAAGCTGGCCTCGAGCTTTAAGGCACTAAGGTATCCAATAGTAAATTTTCATGTTTAATTGGGATAGTGCTATGTAAGCTATAAACTTACATAGCACTATCCCACATTGGTAGTTTCGCACCCAGAGGCCAATCACGCTAGGACGCGACATTTGAGTGCGGACCTCCTGGGGCTCATGATCATCCCCCTCAAGAAAGTTCTCAGCGTGTTGACGCTGCTTGTGGCAGCGGCTTGTGGCCTGGGCGTTTCATCACGCAAAAAACTTGCTGCACCCGCGTGCTTGCGCTTTCAGCGGGCGTCCAGAAAATGCTCTGTTGGAATCTAGCCAATGAGAACGTTGATCGCGCGAATCTGATGCGCCTACTCTTTGACAAGTATAAGCTGCTACACTATGAAGATGGGGTGTTCAAGCAGCCCTATCCAGCCGCAGAGACATATCGCAGAATGACGGATGCGCTTCACGACGTTGAGCACGTTCAACGAATCACTGTCCCCGAGCACCCGACCCTCTCCCTGTTTAAAGTACAGCGACGGGAGCAAAGTCCCCTGTTTGTCGTCTGGGAACAAGAAAATTCCAACAGAGGTGCGTGATGGTCATGTGCATCTCTCCGTCTCACTCACGCCTGTGTTGCTCGCGCAACACTGAAGATATAGATGTCTGTGGGATACGTTGTCAGGGTCATAATAGAATAGAAGCGTGAAGACATTGTGAATACTCGCAAAGCACTGGTGATAGTTTTGTAATGTTCATAGGATATTCTTGTGATGATAACTCTATCCTGAAGCAGAGGAGCATTATGTCTCATTCAGAACAAGATATGCAGCAAGAAAATCTTTTTCAGTCCATGCTTCGTGCTCTACGAGAGGAAAAGGACTTTTCCTGTGATGGGACGCAGGAGATCAGTGAGAAGCAGACCCATCTCTCTGTGGTGTTGCTCACGCCGCAGTACGTGTACAAGATAAAAAAGCCGCGAGACTTTGGCTTCTGTAACTACACAACGCCTTCACGACGTCGCTACTTCTGCCTGCAAGAGGTCCTGTTAAATGCGCCGCTGGCCCCGAATGTTTATCTTGGAGTGGCCCCTATTCTTCAATGCTCAGGAGAACACTTCCGCATAGGCCCAGTCCTCGCGAGCGATGAGTTGCCTGAAGCTGGGACACACTATCAAGAGGGAATCGTCATTGACTACGCGGTCGTGATGCGACGCTTGCCCGAAGATACGACACTCGCCTCCCTCATTCAGGCAGGTCAGATCACCCCTGAAATAATGCGCGAGGTCGCGCAGACGATTGCACGTTTTCATATGGCAACCCCTACGAATGCCTCTATCACCACCTTTGGTGACGCGCAGACGATACGGCAGAACTGGGAAGAAAATTTTCGCCAGATCCAACCCTATATCGGTCGTGTGCTAGAACGAGAAGCTTATGACGCACTGCGCCGCTACGTCGCTCAGTTCTTGCAGGCGCATGACCCACTCTTCACGCGACGTCTATTACAAGGACGCATCCGTGATTGTCACGGGGATCTGCGTTTGCAGCATGTCTATGTATTGCCCACTACCAACCATTCCCCCGCTCGACATATCCTCCTGCTTGATCGTATAGAGTTCAACGAGCGCTTTCGCTACGGAGATGTCGCCAGTGAAGTCGCGTTTTTGGTGATGGAGCTAGAGATGGCACGGCACCATGATCTCTCAATGAACTTCCTCCAGGCCTATATCGCAGAGACCGGGGATACCGATCTCTACACACTTCTCCCTTTTTATATCTGTTACCGAGCTTGCGTACGCGGCAAGGTGACCGCATTCCTCCTCGATGATCCCGAGATCGAAACTGATCAGAGCAGGCAAGCTATTCAGGAGGCCTCTGACCTCTTTGCCTTCGCCGTTCGCACCACAAACAGCGACACGCATCACCCGCTGCTACTCTGCATAGGCGGACTCATGAGTAGCGGGAAGAGCACGCTCGCCCACACATTGCAACAGCATCTCTCCTTTCCTTTGTTCTCCTCGGACGTCATCCGTAAACAACTCACACGGCAGTCGCCCGCTATGCATCAGGCGGAACATTATGGCAAAGGAAACTATACCCCCTCCTGGAACAGGAAGACGTATGCGGCTCTTGCACAACACGCGCTACCATATCTGGAGCAGGGGCGGTCAGTGATCCTTGATGCCAGCTTTTCACGTCGGGAGGAACGACAGGTATTGGCGCGTGCAGCGGTGGCATTGGGGGCCAAGGTCGTTTTTATCGAGTGTGTCTGCCCGCCAGAGGTCGCACTGGCGCGGCTCCATGGTCGCTGGCAAAGCCATTTCGATGGTACCAGCCATGAAGCGTCCCCTGAAGCTGTTCTGGCCTCAGATGGTCGTCCAGATTTGTACGCCACGCAAGCCGCACACTGGGAACCCTTTGAATCTGCGTTGGAACCATGGGTTACACATATCCTTCTCACAACGACCTCTCCTCTTGTGGAAACAGTGCAGCAACTTCTGACAAAGCTATCGCTAGAGTGTACCTCGCGCTACGCTTAGTCTAGTAGTAGAATAAGCTGTAACGACACTGCTAGTGCCGTGATTGCGCTGTGATGGGCTTTCGTAAGAGCGAGAGAAACATGTGAGGCATAGCAACTACACTCCTAGTGACGCTATTGATAGCACCTTGATGCCGCTATCTGGTGAGTGTCAAGGTCAAAGTGGACGAAGGAGATCATCAATGTTCAAGCGCATACTTATCCCACTTGACGGCTCAAAACGTGCCGAAGAGGCGTTATCTATGGCGGCTTTCCTGGCGCGCGCAACTGGCGCCTCGCTATTGCTTGTGAAAGTAATTACGCCTGAGCTTCTCTATACAAGTCTCTATCCAACAGTGCCTGGCTACATGGCTGAGCAAATTCGTACAACATTTGTCCATGATGCCCAGACCTATCTCAAACATGTCATTCGTACCTCGAAACTGGAGGATATCGCTGTATCCACGGAGGTGGTGGTTGGTATTCCCGGTGCCACAATTGTGCAGATCGTGGGCGAGCGACTGGCAGACCTCATCGTAATGCGTAGTCAGGGGCAGACAGGGATCGCACGCTGGTTCTTTGGCAGTATCGCCCAGTATGTGATTCGCCACAGCCCGGTCCCGGTTTTAGTCATGCGCGACGGGTGTTCCCCTCTGATGCTTCAGCCAGGCCAGTCATTCCACGTGCCACGAGTATTGGTGCCGTTGGATGGCTCACCACAGGCTGAGGAAGCCTTGCTGCCCGCGGCGGAGATGGCATGCCTCCTGGCTGGCAGTGCACAAGGGCAGATCCATCTCACCTGCGCTGTCCGCTCCGTCACCGCTCATGAGCATTTCACAAGCGCTCAGGCGGAGCAGCAAAATGAGGCCGTGCAGGCGGAAGCAGAGGCCTACCTGGCTTCGATTGCCACACGCCTGCGCATGGGTGAGTTTGCCTCATCGGCGTTTGCGACAAGTTATTCCGTGGTGACGTATACACGTGAAAAGGAGATCTGGAAGTGCATTTTTCGTGAAAGCGAGTGTATTGGCGATGTCCCAGGATACGCAGGCTGCGATCTGATCGCCATGTCTACCCACGGCAGAACTGGTTTACAACATCTCTTACATAGAAGTATTACCGAGCATGTGCTGGATATGACGACGGTGCCTCTGCTGATTGTACACACGCATGCCACGTCCAAAGAATCTATCCCGAGCACAGCAACAGTTTCACATCAGGAGATACAGCAACCGGGATAGAGGCTCGCTACCCGAGAGCCTCCTACATATCTCCACAATACCCATTCGCCCGTCGCGATGGATATGTGTAAGCGCACCTTCCCAATGCCCTTCACGCTCCAGGTGGGAAACGATATCTGCCAGATTCATCGGCGCACGCGTCTGAAGCAACTATTCAGGAAGGTTTCGCCCCTCGACCAGTAGATGCAAATGCACGCTTACATACATTTGCATCCAATGATCTGAGCAGGATGTCATTCCCTTTCCTCCCCTAGCTCAAATCCGACCATCCTGCGCTGGCGAACGGGGTGACAGCATAGGAGCATATTTTCCCTGGAGCATGTAGTAGAGATGCCAGGAAATCTCATCAATCACGGGTACCTGGGTCATGAAGAGCTGAGGATCAAGCCCATTGACCATACTCTGACCAGTGTTGATACGCTGTAGCATTGTTAAAAGCAACTTAGCAGCGTAAGCTGTCTGCTCATTTGTAGCGCCGCCTTGCTTGAGACGATAGAACTGCCTCAACTGGTTGTTGATGAACATCCCTTGCTGATGTAGTGGATGGTCCGAAGATAAAATGATGAGACCTTCCTGGCCATTTGCCAATAAACGCAAAGCATTGATGACCTCCTGCACAAACTCTTCCACTCGTGCTTTGCGTTCAGTCTCGGCCATACTAAAGCGTTGCTCAATAGTCCGCAATTCCTCTGCCCGATCAGCACGTCGCACTGCTTGATCCATGCCACGTACCCAGAGAAAGGCGATAACGGCTGTCATAATCTGAATCGCTACCGGACGCCCAGCGATAACAGCCATGCTGTATTGAGATAGAGCCTGGTGAAGATCAGTGGACCAGGGCTGCAACATCAGATCGCCATAAATAAGGACAACATTCACACCCGCAATGATGAACGCTGCACCACGTGGGAGAATAGAGGCACCAAGAATTACAGAGATAACCAGAACATCGTACGCGGGCAAATAAACCAGGTGAATTTTGCCATCCGCTGAACCTAGAACAACACCGATGACTGCCAAACACGTTAGTATCACTAGAATAGTTCCTGCCACAGTGACCAGGCCCATGCGATTGCATAGCATCGCGACCAGCACACCTGCAAGAGCAAAGAGGACGGCAAAAGCTGAGGCTCTGTCCATAAAGGTAGCGGGAATGAAGGCCACAAGAGTGACAAGCATGCCCAGCAAAATCCAGGAAGTCAGGCGACTGCGGCGAACCTTCTCACGTTGCTCAATTGTTTCCTGGGGTAAATCCCAACCAGTACTTGTCATCCGCAACCACCAGTTTGTTCGGGGTAATGGCGGCACAGAGGTTTCACGCAATGGCAAACTTGCCCGCGTCTCGGTATTGGTAGGGTGCGTCATAAGCTAGCCTCCTTTCACTGCTATGACTAAAGGGAATACACGACAAAGCTCTATTTTTCTACTTGCTAGGAATAGGTGTGCCCTCCAGTATTGCTTTGAGCTTCGCGAACATCTCTTTATGCGATGCTAAACCTTGCTTATAAACCGTTTTGATAAGCAAGCTCGGTGCCGTAATTTCAACACGCTCTTGTATTCGCGTTCCATTTCCCTCAGGGAGACAGACACTAACATTGTGCAAATAGATGCCTGGAGACTGGTGCGCGTCGTAGACAATTTCGCCCCGAGTATTGATGCTCATCTCTACGCTATAGGTAAAGGTCGTCATAAAGGGACCCTGCTTCATACGATCACGAATCTTATAATGATCAATACGCGAACCATCAGCCGCCTTCGTTGTTTTCTCATATGCGATATTAACAATAAGCGGATGAATCTGGGTATGGTTACTAAGTGTAGAGAGGAAACTCTTCACCTTTTCAGGTGACGCCTCAATAAAAGTGTCAATTTCGAATGAGTCCTGCGCCATAAAACACATCCTTTCGCTGGCAAAAAGATAAATAAGGCGTTTTTTGCGTTTCTCGCGAAGCAGAGGCTTTCCATCTATGAGTGCAATGCCTCTATATGATTCACACATAAAATATAAACGCTAAACGAACTATAGCAGCAGCATAGAATGCAGTCAATATACATATAAAGGTCCTAATGAAGAGTACTGCGCTAGCACGTGACCAACAATAAACATTAAGCTGTTTGTATATCGAGCAAACGTTCGATATAGTGTTCTCCATCATCTATAAATTATACATTCCCAAAATTGCTTATTTTTCGCTAAAAATATATTTTTATACAGGCGATGCCTTTATAAGTGAGATGCTATAGGGAGTTTTACTGTTTACGCCGTTGTTGCCTGCTGCCGCAAGATATATACAAACTTAGCACGAACAAACGATTCAGACCAGTATGCAAAGATCATCAGGAACCCTCGTCACCGCAGCCAACGGAGTACAGATAGTCACTGACCAGGATATCACCGTGAGTGCAGTCAATTATCCCACGCTCGGACAAGCCAGCGTGAGCGCCCACGCGACCCAGGCACGACCAGCAGGCAACCTCAAGGCAGGCGTGATTTATGGTCCCTGTTGTCGCGCCAACATCTCTGCTGTAAACGGAGCCTTGAGCGGAAGGCAGGACGCACGCAACTATCAGACCGTGACCCAGCATGACATCGACAGCGCAAGCGCGAGCCTGAAAGCCAGCCTTGACCAGAGCACCACCACAGCATTACAAACGCAGGTCCAGAGCACCGAGACATTGGCAACCCCGTTGCATTGCCAGCAGAAGACGAGCGCCGATCATCAGCCAGGAGACGAGGCAGCAAGTGTGCATGTCACCCTCGACGAGACATGTACAGGCATCGTCTACCAGACGCAAGCCCTACAAACACTCATCACCCAGGCACTTACCACTCAGGCAAAGCAGCAGCTAGGAGCAGGGTACGCGACAAGCGGAGACGTTCATATCACCACCACGGCACAGGGAACAACGACCATCTGGGCGACAGGGGCAAGCATATGGGTGTATCAATTCTCACAGGCTGAGCAGGAACACCTAAAGGCAAGCATTGCAGGCAAGAACCAAGCCCAGGCGAAAAACCTCTTATTAGCACGAGCAGGGGGACAATCTGTGTCCTTCTCCAACAATGCGACCCTTCCAGATATTCAGCATATCCGCTTTGTATTCATTACCTACTGAGAGAGGAAAGGAAACCGCAGCATGATTATAGCCGCAGCGAAGACGAGCCCCACAGTATCGCGGGCGGCTTGGCGTCTCCACCTTTCCAGGCATGGTCAGCCCTATCGGGCCGAGACGAGCGGGTACTGCAGTGCGCCGCATCAGCGGCAGAAAGTGAGTGTACCAAAAAGGTATTAGAACTGATGGACGGTTCTATGCACTCCTCGCTTACCCCAACCCTCGAAAGAGGAGGGCGACCATAGCATGCGAGGACAGCCATGTAAGAGGAAGTCACCAATCCTCTGGGTGGTTAGTGCAAGACGTGTATGGCGAATGCTAAACTGCGTCAATCCTAGTCCTACTGGTCTTCACCCGCGACTCCAACGGAAGGTGACTACAAACGTTGGGTCCAACATCTAAGGACGTAGAATGCAGATGCGGCCTTATCCATCGATGTTGGCAGACCCTTTCTACGAGGGCAATACGGGACGAACGGGACACCTGGAGCACGTCTAAACTCACTCTGCTGAAAATGCGGGATCATCTAAACAGGGTTACACCTGCATGATGACGGAAGCTCAATATTACCCAATGTGCGGCTGTAATGGCTTGTGCTGACTGCATAGAGCAGTACCGGCAAGAGGGATAAGCTGTGGTAACACAGACGAAACCAACTCTGTCTGGGGGGAAGTGAGCTAGCGGAGCCTGAAGAACACCGAAGAGGAAAGTGGGATGTGCTGATGCTGTCCCGATAACTCAGAAGCAAGTACTCAGGCGAAGTGGAGAGCCGTATGCCGTGAGAAGCGGCACGTACCGGTTCGGAGAGAGGGGTACGGGCGACCCAGTAATGGGCGACCGGCCCCTACTCTACTTGATAAACAAACCGCAGGCCTGCTCGTCTCGCTCTCCGAGTGTACCATATATCAAGAGGCACTTCGATAGACACCTGGAAGCCTTTCGAAGCCGTTGATCTCACAGCGCACACAAATGGTTCTCAGAGGGTAGGGTTTCGTGATCTCTTGATGCAGCAAATGCTTATTAGCACTCACGCTCTTTCTTCCACTGAAGGACTCTGACCATCAAGAGCATAGCGCGGCTCGTTACTCCAGGTGATACCCAATTTTCTGTTCGTCTCCAAGGAATGTCCTTTGAAATAAAGAAGGCACCAGGAAGAGCACAATATCATGAGCTTTTCCTGGTGCCTTGTTGGTGCCTTTTATAGAACCACGCGAAAGTCTTCGTATTTCAAAAAAGGTCTTCATGCATTCAGCAGTTTCTCTGGGGGTGTTGTATGGAGAATTAATGAAAACGAAGAAGCATCACAGATGATTCGCTTCCCACGCGATTGATGGCGATATCCACGATTTCAAAGCCCATTCGTTCGTAAAGATGCAAAGCCGGGTTGTTTCGCCGCACACTTAACATAACCGCTGGATATATCTTACGGGCCGCTTCCAAGACATGACACATCAATTGGGTGCCTATCCCTTGCCCAACATAGTCAGGTAGAACAGCTATGGCCAGTTCTGGCGTACCATCAGGAATCAAGCGCGACATTTTCTTTTCTTCGATGAGGACGCGAAGCCAGGCCGCTCCTAACGGGCGTTGATTGGATGGGTGCAGCGCAAGGACCCCGACATCCGTTTCTCGGCCCCACCCCCGAACGTATTTCTGTAGGTCAGGATTGTTTTTTGCCGCATCAGTATCCATTTCGCCATCCTCGTACATATGAGCCGCATAATAGAGCATATCCCAGAGAAATGGCTCATCATCTTGCCTCACTGACCGGGTGAGAACATACATATATTTTTCCTCTCTATCACATTATTTTTGCGTTTCATTCTATCACGCACGATCTTTGAGTCCACATGCAAACGATAATAGGAACGCTGGAATGCAACGCTTTTGCAACGGTCCATATCCTACACTCTTCTCAAGAGGAAGAACAACCTCACATTTCTCACAACTTGCAGCCTCACACGAGGGGCAAGATCAGGAAGAGGAGAGAGGTCATTATGCAAGATTCGAACATGCGCTCTCGCTCTCATTTGTTTACGGTTCGCGTCTGGGAAGAAGAGATCAGGACCGATCAGACAGAGTGGCGAGGCAAAATCCAGCTATTCCCCAATGGCGAGGTACGCTACTTTCGCGACTGGCCAGCACTTGTGCCTCTCCTTATCCAACTCTTAGCCGAAGCTCAATCAAATCACACGCAAGCATAAAAGAAAAAGGAAGATACCACGATGAATGAAATGACAAACATCGAGAATATGCATAATCACACTCTTGAAAGCAAGCACGCCGTTGTGATGGATGTCCAGGATATCACCAAGCGCCTGCCCCTGGGACGTGAGCATATCGACATCCTGAAAGGCATCAGCTTCCAGATTCGCGGAGCCGAGTTCGTCTCCATCGTCGGACCCTCCGGCTCAGGAAAAAGCACCCTGCTCGGCATCATTGCTGGCCTGGACAACCCAACGACGGGACGTGTGTTGATCGACGGCATCGATATCACACGAATGAACGAAGGTCGCCTGGCTGGAATGCGGAACCTGAAGATTGGGATGGTCTTTCAGGCCTACAACCTTATTCCAACCCTCACAGCCCAGGAGAATGTAGAGGTTCCCCTCTATGTGGGCAAGCATCCCGGCTCCCCTTCGGCGCGAGCACGAGAATTGTTGGACTTGGTTGGGCTCTCACATCGTTTCCATCACCGGCCCAATCAGCTCTCTGGTGGTGAACAGCAGCGGGTCGCGATTGCACGTGCCTTGTCTTGCGATCCTGCCCTGGTGATCGCCGATGAGCCAACCGGGAACCTGGATGCCCGCAATGGTGAAAATGTGCTCACGCTCATTACCAATCTGCGCGCCCAAACGGGCAAGACATTCATTATTGCCACCCACGACCCGGTTGTCGCCTCGCACGCCGACCACGCTATTCGCATTGTCGACGGGCTAGTCGCGGATATCGATCCGTCCCAGGGCATCATTACCCAGTAGTTCTCGCAGAAAGAGGCAGAGAGATGAAAGCTTCCATATACCTGAAATATACATTGCGTTCATTGCTTCGTGGTGGGCAGCATACGCTTCTGGCAGTGTTTTGTGTAACCGTGGGCGTCATGGCTATCGTGGCCCTGCAACTTGTTGGCTTTATGCTCCAACACTCTCTCGCAACAAACGCGCGCGAGGCCAATGGCGGTGATATCGCCGTCATCGCTGAGGGCGCCCCACTCCAGGCCAAAGACCTAAACGCCTTCGAGCAGATCAAGGAGGCTGGCACGATTACCAGCTATACCGCAGTGACACGTGTGAGTGGGACGCTCAATAACGCGGATGCCTCGGTGCAGGCATTCACGCTTGAGGCCGTCGACTCGAATGCCTATCCCCTGGTCTCACCACCAACCTTTGTACAACCCAACGGCGCCACAGTAGCGCGCCTGTTAACAGACAATCACGTGCTCGTCACCGAACACTTTCTCTCGACCTACCACAAACACTTTGGCGACCTATTCAATGTCTATGTGAAAACGCCACAGGGGACGGGAGAGACACTCACCATCACGATCGCCGGGGTCATTGCCAATAGCGGGACGTTTGCGCAGGCGGGCAATCTCATGCTCCTATCAACCTATGATTACCAGGCCTCGACCTCAGTCATGAACTATACCCTGGTGGACATCAATACCGCCGATCAGGCACACACCGATAGAGCAGTCAAGGCGATCAACGCACAATTTCCTCTGGTAACAACACAGACAGCGACAGACGTCCTCAAGGGACAGCAATCCTCTATTGACCTGGTCAACAAGTTCTTAGAGATTGCGGGCCTGATCGCGCTCCTGATTGGTGGCGTAGGCATCGTCAATACTATGCAGGTCCTCCTCTCGCGTCGCAAAACCGAGATCGCCATGCTCAAGACCGCAGGCTATCAGCGTAGAGATCTCTACCTGCTCTTTGGGCTGGAAGCAGGGCTCCTCGGACTGGTAGGCGGGACGCTTGGGGCAGCGATCGCGATAGGCGTGAGCGCTCTGATACGTACCCTGCTCGAAAACCTGGGCTCAAACGTTCCCTTTGTCCTGAGTCCTGGATTGCTTCTCAGTGGCGTAGTGGTTGGCTGTGTTACGGCGCTGATTTTCGGCCTGCTACCGATTGTCCAGGCAGCGCAAATTCGGCCCCTGCACGTGTTGCGCGAGCTTGAGCAGAAGAGCACCAGTGGCCGTGTACAGACCATCCTTTTGCTTGTACTATTCTCACTCCTCTTCTGCCTGCTGGCGATTGTGATCTTGAGCAACAACGTCGCGCTTGGAATTGAAGTCACGTACGGGGTATTCGTGGCGCTCCTGCTGCTAAGCGGCCTCTTTAGCCTGATTGTGCTCGCTGTGGGCAAGCTGCCAGTTCCTGAACACGCCCATATCACGCATATCCTACTCGTGTTGCTAGGCATAGCTGTAGCGATCCTGGTCTACCAGTTTCTCCCGGTGTTTGGCATCTTCCTGTTGCTCATCTCGCTGCTCGGGATTGTTGTCCCACTCCTCCCGAGACAGTGGAAAGTCAATGTGAAGATGGCCCTGCGCAACCTGAATCGACGGCGTGCGCGGACAACGACCACCTTGCTGGCGCTTTTCATCGGCATCTATGGTCTTGGCATCGACATTGGCTTCGGGCAGGATCTCAGTTCGCTGATCTCCAACACGCTAGCACAAAATACACCGTATAATCTCGTCGCCACGACGACGGATAAGGATGCGAACACACTGCGAGCACATATCAACAGTATTGCGGGAGTGAGCGCGAGCCGAGAAGATCCCTTCACGATGACGCTGCCCCTGGCCATTAATGGGCAACCGACCAAGCAGGTCATTCCAGGCGGTGCTCTGCAGCAAGATCTCAGTCAATTGGGAGGAATCGAGGGCTACGACCTGGCTCATTCGCTTCCCGCACAGAAGATCACCGAAGGGCGTAATCTGACGGCCCAGGATGCCAACACCAATCATGTGCTTGTCAGCCAGATTATGACGAGCAAGGGTTGGGCGCAAATGAATCTCAAGGTCGGCGATACGATCACACTCTCCAGCCTGGATGGCAAGGTTCGCAAGGATGTCGAGGTTGTAGGTATCGTCTCGGTCTCCACCAGTTTCGAGACATTGGGCAAGGTGCTGGTACCAACCGCGCTTGTTAACGACCTCAGTTCGGGGAACCATGCGAAAACGTCCGTCTTCTATATGAAGGTCGCCTCCAGCCAGGTGGACCAGGCACTGCATGACTTGAACAGCCGTGTCCCCAACGCTTCGGTGCAGAACCTGAGCGATGCCGCGACCTCCTTTACCCAGCAGGTAAGTAGTTTCTTGAATGTGATCATCGGCGTCGCCTCGCTCTCGGTGATTGCGGGCCTGATTATCATCGCCAATTCGGTGGCGCTCGCCATGCTGGAACGCAGGCGCGAGCTGGGCATTCTCAAGTCGGTTGGCTACACCAGTAGCACGATCCTGGGGCAGGTCGTGATCGAGAGTGGCATCACGGGCGGCATCGGCGCCTTCATCGCAACCCTGCTTGCGGCTGGTGGCGTCGCTCTGGGAAGCAAGTTCTTCTTTCAAAACAATCTGACGCTCAACATGCAGCCCGAAGTTATTGTGAGTATGCTGGTTCTTCCGACTCTCTTCGCAATCCTGACCGCAGTCCTGGTTGCCTGGAATGCGGTTCGAGTCCGTCCACTGCTCATCCTTAAGTACGAGTAGCGAGTAAGCGAGCAGGCGTTCTATTCACATAGAACGCCTGCTTCTTTTTCGTGTAGATTAGAGATAGCCGCCCTGCTCGGCACATTGTATACTCTGCTGTAGCAGGGTGCGTGTCTCTTCCTGCTCTTTCGCGTCCCATGCACGCAGTGCCTGCTCCAGCAAGGCCTTCAATGCCTCGGGTGGCGATTGTTGTGAGGGATCGAGCATACTGCGTACATGGCGCACAGCCGCCTCTAGCTTCTCCTGCTTGAGCGCGACACCGAGCAGTGGCCAGAGACTTACCCACAGAAAAGGGTTCATTTCTGTCTGCTGGTGTTGCCCTTGCTCCATCGACTGCTGGGCAAAGGTTTCTGCCTCGGCCAGGTTTCCCTCACGCCAGGCGATCCAGGCACGATGCCCGGAGAAAATACTATTATTTTCTGTTGCGCCTATGGCCTGCGCCTGTGCGAGAAGATGGCATACACGCTCGACCTGTCCACGCCGCCTGTAAACGAACGGCAAAAACGTCAGGCAACGCGTTTGCAGCCAGGTAATCTCTATCTCTTCCCCCAGGCGGAATGCGATCATGAGCTGTTCTTCAGCTTCATCCGTATGCCCAACCCATAAGAGCACAATGCCGAGCGACATATGACCAATGGCAATCTGGCTCTTATCTCCTGTTCGCAAAAAAGCGCTCAGCGTTGCGCGCCTGGATGCAACCGCCTGTTCTGAGAACACATAGCGATCACGGATACCATTACGCAGGCCTTCGACTTCTTTCAGTAGTTTGCGTTGTTCACCCGTCCCATACTGCTCAACGACGGGGCGCATCGCTTCGATGGTCGCTGTCATATGCTCGACGGTCCCTCGCAGGGGCAATAGTTGGGCAAAATGCAGCTCTATCCACTGATCTCGCCAGACCTGGTTTTCCGGCTCCCAAACGTGTCGGAGCATTCGTTCTGCCTCTCCAAACGCCTCACGCGCATTCACATGCGAGGTATCATGAGGATTGTTGGAGACCTGGTTCCAGGCTCGGGCAATCTGACAGTGCAAGCGGGCTTGCCAGAGGAACGCCTCCTGGGGAATCACCTGCAGCGCACGCTCATAGGCCTGCAATGTGTGCTCGTGGTCACCTTTCGCCATAAAGACATCACCTAGAACAGCATAGATCTGAGCGATGGTTTCCCACGCCACCTCGTAAGAGGCATGCGGATGCTGATCAAGCAGAGCCACGGCCTGCTCCAATGCGTGGAGAGCCTCTGTATTGGCATAGATACGAAAGGCAGCCTCACCTGCTCGTAGATAGAATGGTACAGCCTGGGCAAAAAGGCCCCCGCGTTCATAATGCGCGGCAATCTGTCCGCTGACTGCATTCAGGTCCCGGGTAGAGATTGCTTGCAATGCGTCCGCTATGCGCCGATGCAGCAGTCGTCGTCGTGTCGGACTGAGCGAGGTATACAAATACTCACGCAGTTTGTCGTGGGAAAAGTCATAGGTCTCAGCTATTTCGCCAGCTTGTTCACGCACAAGGCGCCGCTGCCACAGCTCATCTAATCCCTGCACGACGGTTTCTTCATCATGTTCACTGGCACGCGCAAGAATGGAGAAAGGGAAAGCATGCCCAATGACAGCCGCCACGTTGGCAATATCGCGTGCATATGGAGAGAGTTGTGCGAAACGGGTTGAGAGGATGGTCTGGATGGTTGGAGGGAGTGTTGAAGCTGAATGCGTGAGAAGCGGGTGCGCGTAGTCGTGCTGCTCTATCCGACCAGCACGCAGCATCTCGATCACAAAGAGCGGATTACCCTCGGTCTCCTGGTAAAGTGTGTTGCTCATGGCAGAAGGGAGGGTTTCGCCAGTGATATGTTCTGCAAGGGAGATTGTCTCAGAGCGCGTGAGTGGCACGAGGGAAAGCTCCGTTACCAACCTGTCACGCTGTAAGGCTGCCAGAAAGGGAAACAAAGGATGCGCGGCTGAGGTCTCTTCTGTACGCACGGTGCCAACCAGGAGCAGACGCGCTCGCGGCTCAAAACACAGCAGGTAGTGAAGCCAGTGGAGGGTCTCCTGATCACACCATTGCACATCATCGAGCAGGAGCAGGAGTGGCTGATCCGTATTGAGAACCGCGTGTGCAAGCGCTTCAAAAAACGCCTGGCGCTGCCATCCTTCTGTAAGCGCGGCTGGGCGCGCAAGCTCAGGCCGTTTCGCGATTGTCTCAGGCACCAGGCGCGCAATCTCTGTCAACGTGTGACCCTCAAGGATCGAGAAACTGGATTTGAGCGCGTCACTGCGTAGCCAGGAAGTAAGTGGGGCATAGGCAAGCGCTCCAAGGGTCGCGTAGCAACGCGCGCTCGCTGTCGCGAACCCCTGTCGGCTAACCCAGGCTTCCATCTCCTCTGCCAGGCGCGTCTTACCAAGGCCCGCCTCTCCGGTGAGTAGCACGACGTGCGCCTGTCCACCTGCCGCTCGCCGCCAGGCATCTTGCAAAGATTTCCACTCGGCGTTTCGCCCAAGCAGTGGCGGAGCCGACTGGCGTGCCGAGAGGGAGCCAGTCGGAACTCTGGAAGGCAGATCCGCCTGAAGCAGGGTCTCATAGGCAACGCGTGTCAGTTCGACAGGCTCCGTTCCAAGCTCTCGCTCCAGAAGTGAGGCAAGACTATGGTAGACACGTAAGGCCGCAGCCCGGTCGCCTTTCAAGGCATACAAGCGAATGAGTTGTCGGGCCGTGGCCTCTTGTAGCGGATCCTGGCGCAGGAGTTGCTGCGCGACGGTGATCGCCGTCTCGTAGTCGCGCTCTTGTTCTAAGAGGACAAGCAAGCGTTCAGAGGAGGTGAAATAGCGCTGACGAAGGCGATCCCGCTCTGATAATATCCACTCATCATAGCAGCCAGGGAGCAAATCTCCACGATAGAGACGTTGTGCATATTCAAGAGCCTGGCGCAATGCCGCTGCATCCTGAGCCTGTTCCGCTTGCGCGGCCTGAGCAAGTGCCTCTTCAAGCTGCATAACATCCAGGGACCAGGAGACATCGTGATCTGGAAGCCACTGGAGGCTTTGCGTATCGGCGTGAAGAAAATGATCGATGCCTGGAAGCAGTTTGCGCAATTGATGGACTAGCTTGCGCAGATTTGTGTGTGCCTGAGCCTCCGTTGAATCAGGCCAGAGCAGAAAGGCCAGGTGAGAGCGATCTTGAGGAACATCGCGGTGGAGCACAAGGTACGCAAGCAAGGATTGTAATCGAGGGCTGGTAACGGTCTTCACCGGAGTATCACCTGAAATGAGCAAGAAGGTACCCAGTAGATACAGGTGAAGAGGGGGAACCATCTGGAGCCTGCCTTTCAAGAGCGCTAGAGATGCCTTTTTGTGGAAGGAGCAAATAATCTATCAACGCTTCTGCTCTTTTCACCACATTTCCATAACTTAGTATAGCATGAATCTTTCCCAGTTCGGTAGGGCCAGAGAATGGGAGGGCACATAAATGGGTCTAATGACCCATGTTTGGAGTGGCAGAGAGACATATACTCAGGTGACAATGGTCGTTGTTGATATGCTGAGAGCTCCCCGCGCCGCGCTACAGCAATGGGGGTTCCAGGCGTTCGTTCCACGCTTCCGGTCTTGCGTGCCGAAGCAGAAAGGCTGGCTCTTGTGTAGGTTCGCCTGGACTTTCGGGCAGACGCGCTCTGGCTCTGGGAATGCCAAAGCTTCGGGGAAGAGTCTGCCCCTCTTTCGCGCGTTGTGCTGTACGCTCGTGTGCTGCCCGCAGGCGCGCTTCCGCACCTTCCCAATACCTCTGGTATCGGGCACACGAGGGAATGGGATCTGCTGGATCAAGGTAGGCAGCAAGGAAGGCCGAATACAGGTCGCGTTGGACGGGACCCACACCACAGGAGCACTGGTGCCAACGCTGAGAGAGCGGCTTCTTGACCTTCTTGCCACAGCCGTGGCACCATTGGCTCAGCGCGGTCGTGCGTATGGGAACTTCCACCAGGATGCCGCCCGTGCTTGCAACGGTGCGCCTCAAGAGGTCTACAAACATCCCTGGGGCTCGCAGTCCCACGCTCTTGCCAAACTGCTTCTGCCACGCCTTGTAGGAAATCTTTTCGATGATGATGATGCTGCCCAGTGCGACGATCTCGTGAATCTTGCGCCCATGCAGGCTCTTACGGTGGGCTGCCAGCTTGCGCTCTTTGGTGGCTTTGCGTCGTCGCGTTGTCTGATAGCGCCTGCTCTGCTTCCATCACAGCTTCTGCTTGCCCTGCTTTTTGATGCGCCCCTTGTCGTCGTAGTGCTCAGGATTGGCTGCTCGCCTCTGCCGATCCATCTGCCGCTGCAGGCGGTGAATGGCTTTGGCATCAGGAGCGAGCTCAGCACAAAGCACTTCCAGACTCGCCTCCCCTTCCTGGGGAGCGAGGGCCAGGGTCGAGGGTCCCAGATCCCCTCCAACGGTGCCCGTGCCAACCTTGTGCTTGGGTTTGTGGTGAGGCTTGCCTTCCAGGGCCAGTTGGACCACGTAGCGAGAGCCCTGTGCATCGGCTCCTGCCGCTCTGGGACTACTGGCGGGACGTTGGATGAGGCGAGCATACTTGATGCGATGCTTGAGGCCATGCGTGACCACTGGATCCTTCCAGTCGATAAGGGCAGGAAGGTGGTCTCCGTTCCAGAAGAGAAAGCCTGCGTTTCCGGTTTCGGGCGGCTGGAGTACAAACCGAAGGCTCGTGTCGTTGCGCTTGTTCTCGATGCTGGAGAAGCCGCGTCCTCGGCTCTTGAAACGCACGCGTTTGGCTTTGCCCAGGCAGACGCGATTGAGGGCACGGTAGGCGCGGGTGGCCAGGGTTTGCGCCAGCACCGCCTCGATATGCTCAGCAATCCAGCCCACGCGCAGCCCCTTGACCGCTTCATGCAAGGCTGCCTCGGTGAAGCCAGAAACTTTGCGCAAGGAGGAGAAGGCCGCTGCTCGTTCAGCCTTCTGAGTACGAGGAAGAGCACATGCCTCTTGCCAGGCGGAAGTAGCCCGCATGTGCCTCAAACGCTTCTGGCCTTCGGAGAGGATGGCATTGTAGAGCTGGCGAGCCGCTTCCAGGTGAGCGCGCAGGCGGGCGGCTTGTCCTGGATCGACGACCAGAGGCAGTTCGAGCAGAAAGGTGGGGGTCGCAGGTCGTTTCTCCTGCTTGCGCGATTCCTGGCGTGTCTTGGGCATCTGCGCTCCTCCTTCAAGCTCACACATGCGACCAATCGTCGTACGTCTATTCTACCAGAGAGACTGGAAGAACGCAAGTTCTAGAGGTGTTCTTTCTTCTGTTCTCTTCTCGCGCACGGGAGTGGCGACCGTGCCCCCAGATGGGGGTTCATCCTCGGCATCAATGACCGGGGCTTTCTCGCCACGATCTCTGTAAAAGCACCATAAGAAAAATATTCTCGTGGCCCAATATATCACTTTAGAATAGCAAGGAAGTTTTCATGAGCACTTTCATCAGCAATACGCCTGTTCGGGTTGTAGCCCCCAGGAAACCTCGCCTTCTGAGTCCGCAAAGGATCATAGCGACCTTGCTCTCGCTGATTCTTCTATGCGTGATCGCGTGCGGAGGCATTGGCTATTACTTCTCCAATGTACTTTTAGTACCTACGCACGATATATCCTATAATTTAGAGGCAACCAATGTGAGCACGCAAGTGGTGACGCTGCCACACACCCAGGACACCGAGCAGCCAGGTACATTTGGTATCACCTGGGCCAACGGAGCGGCCATAGTGGGCAAGATTACCGACGAAAACCAAGACACCGTGACGCGCCAGTTACTCCAGACAACCGCCCCTCTGACATCACACACTATGGTTTCCTGGAATAGAGAGGTATATCTAAACGGATTGAAGGATGCACTGGAGCTACACATCAGCACCGTTCAAGTCTCGACGTCTTTAGGAGAGATGCCCGCCTGGTATGTGCCTGGTAAGCTGGATACCTGGGGCATCCTGGTTCATGGGCGAGGCGATACGCTTGATAGCAGCCTGCGTTTCATGCAACCACTGGCGAAACTTGGCATACCAATGCTTGCCATCTCGTATAGAAATGATATGAATGCTCCAGCCAGCACGGATGGCTACTATCATCTTGGTGATACCGAGTGGCAGGATCTGGAGGCTGGCGTCAAGTATGCCCTGGCGCATGGCGCCCACCACCTCGTGCTATATGGCTGGTCGATGGGTGGGGCGATCGTTGAAGCGTTCCAGCATCGCTCACAATATGCGAGCAACGTTCAGGCGCTCGTGCTCGATGCCCCCCTGCTCGATTGGCGCTCCACGCTGAGCTTTCAGGCCGCCAGTCGCTACTTGCCAGATGTGGTTGCCAGCACCGCCGAGTTCTTCGCCACTCAACGCGCCAGAATCAATTTCGACGCGCTCAACCAGCTCAAGCAGCCGCAGGGCAAGACACCAATTCTGCTCTTCCATGGCACAGATGATACCACCACGCCCGTCTCGGTAAGCGATGCCTTCGCGCAAGCACATACCGATATTGTCACCTATGATCGCGTCAATGGTGCCAACCATGTCCAATCATGGAATCTCGATCCCCAGTGGTATGACACACAAGTGGAATCGTATCTGACGCGCGTATTGCATCTGTAATCATTCTTGCTACATGTGACACTCCGCATCGGTTGAAACCGAGCAGCTTCTGCCACTCTTCCGTAGTCGGCATTCTGAGTAGGTGAGGCGTAGCCTCTACTCGGTTTGACTGCCGTAGTGGGGGAGGAATAGCTCAGGGTCGCTCGTCCATCCAGAGCGTTCCCTGTTGCGCGGTGCCATGCACGTTGCGTTCTCCATGCCTAGCCTCAGAGATGGATGGTCCCTTTTGACGTTTGGCGTCTTGGGAGAGAGCAACACCTGTCTCTTTCGAGACTCTGCCTGCACGTCGCACAGCAGTATGAGGCTTTTCTTTGAAGGGTTCTCCATAGCGCTCAAGCAAGCGCTGACCGATCTTGAGACTGGCATTGCGGTCGGCGTGTCCGCGCATCTGGCACTGTGGGCAGACGACCAGAGCAGCGCCGGGAGTATAGCCCGATTCTGGCTGTCCCTGATTGTAGCGAATGACAGCGGCGTGGCAGCGATGACATTGTCTGCTGGTATTGCGCGGATTGACCCAGCTGGTGATGATGCCACTTGCATTCCACGCCTTATATTTGCTGTAGCGGAAAATGCGCCCTTTCATCCAGTAGGCTCGCTTCGTATTGCCACGACGCGAATACTTCCCCTTTTCTGGCTGGAGATTGCCCAGGTGCTCAAAGACCAGGATGCTGGCCTGATGTTCCTTGGCGAACTGGACAATGCGACCGCTGACCAGGTGCGCGATGTGTTCATCAAGATGGCGGATTTTGCGCCAGAGGTCGGCATTGTCCTGTTCATTCTCCGCCATGATGCCAGTCTGTGATCGGTTGCGTGCAATGCGTCCAAGCAGCAACTTCCTAAAGCCCGCTATCTCTGTGCCATTTCCGATGAAGGAGGTGGCCAGGATGGTGCCTTCAACTGTCTGGACGCTGCATACGGCTATGTGCTGGTCGAGATTGAGATCGACCGCACAGATGCGGGTCTGTGGATTGGTCGTGATCTGCTGCTCAACGTTGGCGGGAGCAGCGAAGGTCTTTTCGATGGGAGTATGCAGCCACCACTGCTTTCCCCTGCGAACCAGGGAAGGGCTCCCCATCTGGAAACCTTCGGGGAGATCGCGTGAGAGCAGACCAACCTTGAGCCAGGACCAACACGTCCCGGTCCAGACCGATGCCGCAGGATGCAGTGATCATAGCGCTCTTTCCACTGGCTCGCGTAGAAGGGAACCGACTTGTTCCAACTACGTGGTGGGACCGGTGGTCGCTCTCGGAACGGCTTCGACTTTTTGCCCTTGCGAGGCTTCTTTAATTCGTGTTTCTCCTTGCGCGCTCGCCATTTTTTGAGCGAGGAAAAGAAGGAGCGAGAAGAACCAAGCGCCGCATTGATGGCGGCACGGCGAAACATGGCCGGGATATCTGGGGCGATGTCTGTGAGCGGCATGATGGGCGCCGGGTTTGCCTCTGTCGCATGGGTGAGCCTTTCCAGCGCCGTGAGCGCCTCTTTGTTTGTGAGAGCCAGGAGGCCTTCATGAGCCTGGATACACTCGAAGTAGAAGGCGACGACACGGTTGAAGAGGGCCTGATTGGCCGCAAAGACTTCAGCATGCTGCGGCTGGTAGTGCAATGCCGATCGTATCGTGCTGGTCGCCTTGGCCATGTCTGCTTTCTCCTTGCCCCGTGTGCTCCTCCTGATACTGAGTATAGCATGCCTAGAACATCTTTTCAACAAGCAAGGGCTCAAGCCCGGACACACCTTACCCCGCTCCCAAGAGACGGGGCTTGCGGTGGGCTCAAGCCCAAAATGTCATAACAAGCCCGTCTCCTTGAAGGGGACGGGTACTTGACTAAGATCAATAAAGCATTTGCGAACTAGGCAGGGGCATCAAAGACGTAATGTCGATGTGCTGAGAAAGAGGCAGGGGAACAGTGGAGAAATCAAGAATATCCTCATCCATATGCAGCATTCTGAAAAGGCTATTCTTGAAAAAGAGCGGCACCTTTTCACCATTGAGCCAGATACAAATAATCCCTTCCTGTCTGCGCTGGCTCGAGCCAGAATAGACAATTTTTGCTTCTCCCGCAGCTTCTGCCTTAATTTTATCTTCAATTTCATAGACGAGTTGTCTCAAAACAGAAAGTGAACATGTACATACAATATATGATTCAGTTCCTTCTAGCACCTTTCCACCTCTCTTCATATACATCCTTCCTCTCTACCTTTCCGACAACAAGAGCAATCTATCTGCTTTCAGGATGGTGTTATTACTATCTACTCTTGTACTTTGCTTCTTCCGCGATAATAGGTATAATGTGAGAGAAGTGTAGCATATAACCTTATGGTCATACATCGGTGAGTTCCCCTATATCCAAATCTTTTTTTATAGAATAGAGAACTGTTTGCGCAACACAGGTGAGAGCGTGTTATGGTTGAAAACAAGCGGTCAGATGAGAATCTAGCGACGCTGCTCTGCGCGCTTTCCTTTGCCACGGGTATGGGATTTGGCGAGGATATGGAGCATGGGCTAAAAAGCGCCTACCTCGGCCTCCAGCTGGCCTGCGCCCTTCGACTCTCGCCCGATATACAGGAAGCCGTCTTCTACGGCGCGCTGCTCAAGGATGTCGGCTGCACTGCCTGCTCGGCAGGTATTTCGGCCTTCTTTCCAGACGACGAACAGGTACCACGCGCTGATTTTATGCTCGTCGACCCATCACAGCTTCATGAAATGCTGGGCTGGCTCTCGCGCAATGTCCCCCTGGATGCACGCTTCCCCAGTCGCGTCGCCAGGCTCTTCTCCTTCCTCGCCCAATGTGGCCCTGTCATTCGTGAAGCCATGCGCGGACATTGTGAAGTGGCTGAACTCTTTGCGCGCAGGCTCGGGTTTCCAGAGACTGTGCAACACACGCTCCGCTTCCAGTGGGAACGTTGGGATGGCAAAGGGTTGGCCTATAGTTTAAAGGCCAGCGAGATCCCGCTTCCCGCGCGCATCTTACACCTGGCACAGGTCATGGAACTCACAACCAGTGTTGGAGGAACAGCCGCAGCACGCACCCTCGCCAGAGAAAGGCAAGGTACCCGCTTTGATCCCGACATCGTGGAAGCATTTCTGCAACTGACCCGCTCAGACCAGGAGGGAGACGACCTGGAGCACCCAATAACCCGCCAGGCGATCATACAAATGCGCCCATATACATCCGCTGATACTGTCACGACAGATCGCAAAGAAGATGTATGCCAGGCTCTGGCGGACTTTGTTGATGGCAAGACGCCTGGAACCTGGCATCACTCACAACTTGTCGCTCAGGTAGCGGAGGGCGTAGGCAAGCAGCTTGACTTGAACCCTGGCGAACTCTACACATTGAAATGTTCGGCCCTGGTTCATGACATTGGCAAGGTCGCGACACCCTTTGGTATTCTTGTCAAAGGAGCACGTAGATCCCAAAGCGAATGGGAAATTTATCGCCTCCACTCTTACTATACCCAGCGTGTCCTGGAACAGGTCGCTCCGTTGCGCGACCTTGCCCCCATTGCCGCATCCCATCACGAATGGGTCAACGGGCAAGGCTACCATAGGCAACTCCAGGGTGAGCAGATACCACTTGCAGGGCGTATTCTTGCCGTCGCCAACACCTATGTGCGCGCAATGCAAGATGGGCAACAGCATGAGGAGCAACCTTCGCGTGTACTTGCTTCAATGTCTGCATACGTGGGAACACAACTTGACCCCATATGCTATGAGGCCCTGGTCGCATCCTTGCAAGCTGGCGATGTCGGCAAGAAAGCAGTGCTGAAGCGTTCACAGGCGACCGATCTGACCCAGCGCGAAATAGAGGTGGTGCGCCTCCTCACCCAGGGCCAGAACACCCCTCAAATCGCACGCACCCTGAGTATCAGTAAAAAAACGGTTGAACACCACCTGGCCCATATCTATACAAAATTCGGCGTCTCCTGCCGCACTGCCGCGGTTGCCTACGCCGTACAACAAAACCTCGTCTAGCATTATGAGAATCTCATCAGGTTAAGGAGAGCAAACTTTGGGGGCTGTGCCTCGCGCCCTTGTGAAGCGCCCCCGGTGGCCAGCGTTCGTACCCGGCGAGATAATGCATGCGGGCAAAGGTCTCATTCTAGCACATGTGGGTGAAAGCTAGCTATCCAGGAACAAAGCAGCCAGGTAAAACACATCGCAGGTATCTCGATGAGACACCTGCGACCAGGATCATTTAGATTTGAGCCTGCCCTCCATCGACGAAGAGTTCAATCCCGTTGACAAAGCTGCTCTCATCCGATGCGAGGAACACGGCGGCTTTCGCAATTTCGTCAGGATCGCCTAATCGCCCTAGTGGCACGATGGACGCGAAGTGCGTCAAAAGCTGTTCACGCTCCTCCTCAGTCTGTACTAAGCCATTCAGTCCCGGCGTATTGGTCGGGCCAGGGCTGATCGCGTTGACCCGGATCTGGCGGGCTCTCAGGTCCAGAATCCAACTGCGCGCGAACGAGCGTACAGCAGCCTTGGCTGCACTGTAAACACTCAACGCTTCAATACCTGTAATCGAGGTCGTCGAGCCAGTGAGAATGACTGAACCGCCGTCTCTCAAGAGGGGAAGTGCCTTTTGCACGGTAAAGAGCGTCCCTTTGACATTGGTGTTAATCGTTTGATCAAAGTGAGCTTCAGTGATGGCCTCCAATGCAACCAGTTCTCCCCCACCAGCGTTGGCGAAGAGGATGTCAATGTGATCGTGACGCTGCTTGACCGTAGTATACAAACGATCAAGATCCGCGAGATTCGAGATATCCGATTGAACTCCAGTAATATTTCTCCCGATCTGCTTGACTGCCTCATCGAGTAGGCCCTGACGGCGACCGGTGATATAGACATATGCCCCCTCTGCGACGAAGCGCTGAGCTGTGGCGAGGCCAATGCCGCTGTTCCCACCCGTGATAACAGCAACTTTCCCTTCGAGTTTGGTCATGATTGTTCCTTTTCTTCTTACCTATGGTCGTTCCTGCAAATTACCCCTTTTGCAGAAAAACATCTCTATTGATCATATCTCTTGTGCTGAAACCAGCGTCACTGCCCTGCAAGCATACTCGAGTTTTCCGAAGAGGCAGTAGGTATTGGTTCCAGGAAATAGTATAGGAGGCAGCAGGTGTTGTACCAAGTGTAAAACTACACCTGGATTGGCGAGAGATCATTCTCTATGGCTTGATAAATCTTATCCAATCCTCATAGCAGGAGAGAGGCATGATTGAAAGCAAACCCAAATCTTCTCAGAGATCAAATGTGCTGCGCGATACTCTTGAGGAGATTGAAATCCTGCGGCTCGCTCGTCAGGAAGAGGTGAGGGATCACCCTCATCCACTCCTCAAACGCTTTACGCAACAGGAGCTAACTGATGAAGTGTGTCCTACCTATAAAAATTTGCTGGTCGGCCGCTCACAGCGAATTCCCAGCCGCCAGACGTTGATGCAGATTGCCGATTATCTGGAATGTACCATTGCCCAGCGCAATGACTTGCTCTTAGCCGCTCGTTATCTTCCAGAAAGTCTTGAATTAAAGGGTCTTGAACTCCAGCAAGCGTTAGAGCAGGCCCGACAGCTCATGAGAACCCTCCCCTATCCCGCCATGCTTGTGACACATACCCTGGAAATAGAAGCCCTCAACGAAGCCTTCCAGCGTCTCTTTGAGCTTCCCTTACTCACCGCGCTTCCACGTACACAACGACATGTCCTCCCTTTATTTTTTCGGTATGACTTGCCGATCCGAAGGCGCTCAACCTTTAATGAGCAGGCCATCACAGCCTGGCAGGCTGGTGTATCACGGGGCATTCAACTCTTTAAGCAAAGCAACAGGTTATATCAATTTGAGCCGTGGTATCAAGAACTGGTAGACCAGTTCTGCGCAGTCGCCGATTTTCGTCAGCATTGGGAGCGAACACCTGAGCTACGCGATCAGCACCAGGAGCCATCAAAGTTGCTGCTCGGCCAAAATGCCACAACTGGAGAAATGCTCCCCATTCAACTCCAGCATATTCGCATCTCGGTCTGTAGCCACATGTATCCCTGTATCATGGCGCTTCTCCCCCTGGATGACGCGGCTCGCGCTGTCATTGCATCCCTTAGCAATGCAGAGGGATCTATGCTCAATGATCTGGCATGGGCAAAATCAGGCCAGAAAGTTGTCCCAAAAGTGACCGCGTAACCCTCTTTCTCTATAGATGATCACGAAGAGTGGTCATGAGCATAACATCTCCATTGAGAGAAAAGGAAAGAGGGAAGATGGCAACAAATATCCCATCAGGCTCTTTAGCAAGCATAGTAGCAAGCACGATTCCAACCGACATTCCATTGCAGGAACAGATTGATACATTCGTGGCTCGGGGGGCAAAATATGTCCCAGAAGAAATGGCGAGGCAAGTGGATAGCCACATTGAGCACCTTGCCGCGTCTGGCGTCGCGGAATCCGCGCTGAAGGAAGATGAGCAGGCGCCCGATTTCACGCTGCCTGACGCCTTGGGGCAAGCGATGACGCTCTCGCAGCTACTCACACAGGGGCCGGTCGTCATCATATTCTATCGCGGCGAATGGTGTCCCTACTGCAACCTGGAATTGCGTGCCTATCAGAAGGCGTTACCGCAGCTCCAGGAACTGGGGGCAACACTTGTCGCGATTTCTCCACAGACGCCAGATCATAGCCTCTCAACACAGGAAAAGCACGAGCTGGCCTTTGTCGTACTTTCAGATAGGGGGAATCGTGTGGCACGAGCGTACGGGCTTGCCTTCGCACTAGACGAAGCGGGGAAAGCCTTGCATGCCCAGATTGGCGCAGACTTACCTGTCTACAACGGCGATAACTCATGGGAATTGCCGGTGCCAGGAACATTTCTCATCGACCAATCCAGGACGGTTCGCCTGGCTTCCGTCGACTCGAACTTTTTCCACCGGCTTGATCCATCGGCCGTGATCGCGCGGCTTAAGGAGTTAAAATGAAAATCGTCATCTTTGGTGCGAATGGCGCGACAGGAAAAATCTTGACGAAACAGGCCCTGGAGGCAGGGTATATCGTGACGGCCGTTACTCGCCATCCGGAAGCCTTCCCCCTGCAAGATGCCCACTTGAACGTGATGGGTGGAGACGTGTTCGATCTCGCGCTGGTTGAACAGGCCGTTACTGGACAAGATGCCGTCCTCTCCACCCTTGGTGTCTCCTTTAGTCGCGAGCCAATTGCCATCTATTCGCGGGGCATGGCCCATATCACACAAGCCATGAAGCACTCCGGCGTTCGTCGCGTCATCTGTGTTAGTTCAAGCGCGACTGGTACGAACCATGAGACGGGAGGCGGTTTCATCTTTGATAAAATTCTGCAACCGATCGTCATGTCCACGATTGGGAAGACGACCTACGCGGATATGAAAGAGATGGAAACGATGTTGAGGAAGAGCGACCTTGACTGGACGGTCGTCCGGCCCTCTGGTCTCTTTGAGACAGAAACCGTCACCGATTACCGGGTGGCTGAAGATCACATCAGCCGACAATTTACCTCCAGGGCAGACCTGGCCGACTGCATGCTCAAACAGCTCGCCACAGACCAGTACGCACGTAAGGTGATCGCAGTGGCAACATTTTCGGCGCAACCCAGCATGCTAAAGTTTATGCTGCAAGAGGCCTTCAAAGAGCCCGCCAAAAGCTGAGAAGAAGGACAAAAACACTCTAAGGGATTGGTCATAATTATGGCAAAAACATATCATGCTCCTCTGTTTGTACGTTTGGCAAATGTTATGTCAACGACCCTCCTGCGTGCGGGCTTCAAATTCACAGGCTTTGGGGGCTACCACATCTACCTGCTCACGGTACATGGGCGCAAAAGCGGGCGGCCGCGTACCGTCCCGCTCGCGCTTCTTGAGCACAGTGGAAAGCGCTGTGTGGCTTGCGCTGGAGCAGGGAATTGGGTGCTCAATCTGCGGGCAGCGGGAGAGGCTACCCTCACGCGTGGTCGTCGTTCTGAAACGGTCATGGCAAGAGAACGGTCTCATGAGGAGGCGGCCCTCGTTTTACGAGAGGAAGTCAAGCACGGCTACCCCTTCGCGAACAAATTTGGCGTCACGGTACACTCTTCACTTGAGGAGTTTGAGCGTGCAGTGGTCGGCCATCCGCTGTTTGAGTTGGAAAGGAAAGGATGGCAATCATGACGCAACCGTCCACACGTATTCTTGTTCTTGGTGCGGGGATTGCGGGCCTGGTCTTCACCCTACGATTGTCTGGCAAAGTGGCTCACGAGTCTGTCCAGGTCACCCTGGTCGACGAAGCAGATACCTTCACCATACGCCCCAGGCTGCATGAGTTTGCCACCAATCAGCGCATCTTTAGTCGCCCATTTTCTCAAATTCTGCGTAAGACGCACATCCAGTTTTTTCAAGGGCGAGTCACCAGCCTTGACCCCGACCATCGCCGGGTCGCGGTCCTGGATCAGCAGCAGCAAGAGCATGAGTTGGAGTACGACTACCTGATCTACGCACTGGGGAGTATGACAGACCGCCACAACGTCCCTGGGGTGGAGCAATATGCCTACAGCCTCTCGGCAAGGGGTCTGTTCTCAGCCTCGGCCTTGCGCGAAAGGCTTCCCGAAATCGGTGCCAGAGGCGGTCGAGTAGTGGTCTGTGGCGGAGGCGCCACCGGCATCGAAACCGCGACGCAGGTGGCAAGCATCTATCCTCAGATCAAGGTCAGCCTGGTGACGCGGGGGGAGCTCGCTCGCTCCTGGGACAAGAGCGTGGCCGACATTTTCCGGCGGAGACTGCTAAGCCTGGGCGTCGAGATCGTCGATCAGAGCACGGTAAGTGCCGTACGCGCGCAAAGCGTGGCCATGGAAGGGGGGCGCGAACTCCCCTGCGACCTGTGCATCTGGACGACGGGCTTTGTGGTACAACCTCTGGCAAGAGAAGCTGGCCTGGCTGTAAATGAGCGCGACCAGGTTCTCGTCAATCCCTTTCTGCATTCGATCTCTCACCCCCAGATTCTCGCGATTGGTGACGCGGCCTTGCCTGTCGAGAACCCGGGAGTATCACACGTACGTATGAGCGCCTTCACGGCATCGATTATGGGCGCTCACGCGGCTGATTGTTTGAGCACCGAACTGGCAGGCAAGCTCCCCAAACCGCTCAGCTTCGCCTACGTGGCCCAGGCTGTTGCTCTGGGGCGAAACCACGCGCTGTTCCTCCCACTTACTCCTGATGATAGACCCAGGCCACCCTACATCACAGGCCGGTTTGGTGCCCTCACGCGCGAGGCATTCGTGGGCTTTGTCGTCACAGCCACGCTGGCGCAACAGCGCTTTCCAGGCCTGCTTTCGTGGGTAGGGAAGGGACGATATGAGCAACAGCGTCAAAAGCTAACCCTTGAAGAGCATCCTTCATCTGCTTTAAAATAGTTTCTATGAATATGCAGTATAGTTCTCATGTTGAGAGAACAACAGCAATAGAGAGCACTATGATTAGTCAGAAATTTCCCTATCAGAAAAAGCGGCAACTGGTTCTAGGGCGAGAGATGGCCTATGTAGAAGAAGGAAGTGGAGACCCGGTGGTGTTTCTGCACGGCAATCCCACCTCCTCTTACCTCTGGCGCAACATTCTGCCTCATGTCGAGGCGCTTGGCCGTTGTATCGCGCCTGATCTCATCGGCATGGGTGATTCGGAGAAGCTGCCAGGCAGCGGCCCCACCTCCTACACCTTCGTTGAGCACCGTCGCTACCTGGATGCACTTCTCGACCAGCTTGATATCAAGGAGCACGTCATCCTGGTGGTACATGACTGGGGATCGGCCCTGGGCTTTGACTGGGCGTACCGTCACCGGGACAAGGTGCGCGGCATCGCCTA
This sequence comes from Ktedonobacter racemifer DSM 44963, assembly GCF_000178855.1. Lineage (GTDB taxonomy): Bacteria > Chloroflexota > Ktedonobacteria > Ktedonobacterales > Ktedonobacteraceae > Ktedonobacter > Ktedonobacter racemifer. The sequence goes on from NZ_ADVG01000002.1 coordinate 631,993, forward strand.
CATGGAAGCAATCGTCAAGCCACGCACCTGGAGTGAGATCCCCTCACCCTTCCGTGAGTTTCTTCAGGCAGTGCGATCTCCCGCAGGGGAACAGATGATTCTGGAACAAAACTTCTTTATCGAGCGAGCTCTTCCTGGTGGTATGCTGCGCAGCTTGACCGAGGAAGAGATGGCTCACTATCGCCGCCCCTTTGCTGAGGCGGGCGAAGCGCGCCGTCCTACACTGGCATGGCCTCGCCAGGCTCCCTTTGATGGCGAGCCAGCCGATATGGCAGAGATCATCACGACTTACGGAGAGTGGCTTTCCCAAAGCCCCATCCCCAAACTCTACATTCAGGGCGATCCAGGCTCGATGCCGCCGAGCGAACGCGCTTTCTGTCATACCTGGCCCGCGCAACGCGAGATCACTGTGCCAGGACGTCACTTTATCCAGGAGGACTCTCCTGATGAGATTGGCAGCGCGCTCGCAAGTTGGCTGCACACCCTGGCATAATGTACATCATAGGAGAGTGAGAAGAAACAGATGGCAAAAACAAATAAGGCTCCGTGGTTTGTCAATTTGGGAAACGTTATGACAACGACCCTGTTGCGCGCGGGCTTAAAGCTCGTAGGACCCGGCAACTACCCTATGTACCTGCTTACGGTGCGTGGGCGCAAAAGTGGACAGCCACGTACGGTCCCGATTGTGACTATTGAGCGTAATGGGAAGCGCTATCTGGCCTCCCCGTTTGGAGCCGTGGCCTGGGTGCGCAATCTGCAAGCCGCGGGAGAGGCTACCCTCGCGCGTGGGCGTCGCGTTGAAAGGGTCAATGCACGAGAACTGTCCCTCAAGGAGGCGGCCCTCGTCTTGCAAGAAGATATCAAGGGTGGCAACCCCTTTGCTAGCTACTACCAGGTCGACGCGAAATCTTCCTTTGAGGAATTTGAGCGTGTGGCGGGCAAACATCCTGTGTTTTTGTTACAGAGCGCCATGTGAACCTTATATGAGCACACTGCCCTCCGCATCCTGCGGGGGGCAGTGTGCTCATTATTTCGTGCCAACGACCGAGGCGAGTACCAATGGCCGCACCCGTTGCAGGAGTTCGTTGAGAAACTGTTCCGGCCGGGCAAAAGCCGCGAGATGACCCGCCTGTTTGATCAGGGCAAATTCCTTGTGCGGGGTCTCGAGTGTGTCAAAGTAAGCTTTCGCCGCGGCTGTTGGCGTGACCGCATCCGTATCACCCTGAAAGACGAAGAATGGGACATCGAATCGCGTTCCAAGCGTGCGAAGGTCCGCCACCATAAGTTCGTCAAGCAGTTGCTCAGTTGAGAAGTTCATGCCCTTGAAGATGTCTATAAGATCTCCCAGCGTGTGATCGGGTGAGGTCAGCATGGCTGGCAGCATGATATCCATAATCATGTTTGGAATCGTTGGGTTGGCCTTGATTGTCCACTGGTGCAGTGCTGTAAACTCTTTAACAGTAAGCTTCCCTTTCCTGGCTCCAAGTTTCTCCACTGCTTTCACACCTCGGGTATTGCCTGAGGCGCGAAGCCACTCCAGCGTCAGTTGATACGAAAGCTCGCTGGCATCAGGCGTGCTATTTTGGTCGGTGCCCACATAGGCGGCAAACAACTCAGGCCGATGTTTGACCATCATGGTCCCTGTAATGCTTCCGACCGAACTGCCCACGAGAATGATGGGCTGACCAAGGTATTGGCGCAAAAACTCCGCGATCTCGATCCCATCCTGGACCAGGCGCCCAAACGTGAGGGGGCCGGTGCCAGCCTTCCCATTTTTGTGGAAGGTCTTGCCCGCGCCGCGCTGATCCCACTGAACGAGCGTAAAGTACTTTTCCCAGGAACGTAATAGTGGAGCAAAGATCGAATAGGTTGAGCCTGGGCCACCATGGACAAAAAACAGGACCGGGTTGCGGCGGTCCTCGCCGCGGATCGTGATCCACTGGTCGATACCACCAGCCTTGATGAAACGTTCATTGACAATCCCATTGGGAGTAGTGATCATAAGCGCTTTCGCGAGCTTTTGCTGCGTGCTTTTGCGTGTCATAAGAGCGGTGAACATGTTGATAGCCATGAATATTTTCGCTTTCTTTTCGCGCCATCTCTCTGGAGAGAAGAGCAAGATTTTTGTTTTTTTATTGTGTGCCTGTTGTCATTGCTTGCTACTGTTGAGAGTATAGCCATTTCAGGAGAAGAACTCCCCACCCATGCGGGTAGTGCGAAGGGTAGTTGACAGCGAGGCGAGGCGGTAGTGAAGAGAGAGGCGGCTATCTAGTGTGGCTCATGGCGCTGAGCCTCAGAGGCAGAGGAGAGATGTAACTGGCGCGCCGCCTCACTGGCCTGGAGGCGGTTGCTGACACCTAGCTTCTGGTAGAGGTGCTTGATGTGGTACTTCACAGTATTGACTGAGATAATCAATTCGCTCGCGATCTCCTGGTTGCTCAAGCCCGCGATCAGCAGGTGCAGCACTCGTTCTTCGTGCGCGGAGAGCGGCTCCACCAGTCCGTTGGTTTCCACTCTCCCTTCCAGTCTGTCCAGCTCACGCTGCGCCTCTACGATCACCTTCTCATCAGAGAGTTTGCAAGCGCTTAAGAGCGCCTGGCGAAGATGCGTTTGCGCGAGCGCGAAGTCGCCCTGGGCCAGGTAGATCTTACCCAATGTCAGGAGGATATCAACGGCAAGAAAGCGGTTGCCAGGCGGAAGGTTATCCTCCTGAGCCTGGAGCAGCATCTCTAGCGCCTCACTCACCTGGCCAAGATCCAGCTTTTCCTTGCCAACAAAATAGAGGCATGTCGACCGATACATCTGCACGCGCCGATCCAACGCTCCTTTTCGCGGCAAGAAGATGAGCGCCTGCCGGGCGAAATGCACAACTGAAGAGAAGGGGGCTTCATCCAGCAAGGCGCTCAAAGCGCGGTGTGCCCAGGTGGCACCAATCCAGGAGACGTCGCCACTGCGCTGCCAGCCCTCTTCGGCCAGTTGCAATAGCCTCTCGATACGCACGCGTTCGCCATCAGGAATAGCAGCTACCTCAGTGGCTAACGCTGCTTCCTGAGCAAACCAGAGTTTCACCGGAAAGCGGAGTTCGGTGGCAAAGAGAAAGCAGAGCATGGGATGCGCGCGTACAACCGCTTCTGGAAGTTGTTCCATCCACCGCAGCATCGTTTGCGGCTCAGAGAAGTTTTGCGTGTGTACGCGCTCGATCAGCCGCGCAACGCGCTCTATATCCTGCGCCAGATATGCAGCCTCGATAGCCTCCGTGAGCAGCGCCTCCTGCTCATACCACATACTGGCCCGCAGGGAGAGGGTGCACAAGCGCTCTTCGCCCAGCCTCCGTTCGGCCTCATGCCGCATGGCTGCCGCAAAGAGCGCATGATAGCGATACCAACCTCCGGGTCCCTCCAGGGCCTCCAGAAAGAGTCCAGCCTGCTGGACTGCTTCCAGTTGAGCCACGCTCTGCTCATCCCCAGTGACGGCTACACACAGCGTAGCAGAGAGACGACCGAGAATGCTGGTTTGAAGGAGAAAGCTCTGCATTGGCTCAGGCTGCGTCTCCAAAATCTCGTAGACAAAGTAATCGAGTAGCGAGCGATCGGCAGCAGTATCCAGCGCGCCAAGCGAGAGGACGGCCTGCTCAATGGCCTCCTGGGTTCGCCATTTCGAGAGGGCCAGCGAGAGCAAGCGTAATCCGGCAGCCCACCCCTCCAGCTTGTTATCAAGTTGCTGCAGACCCATTGGCGACAGGTCGTGAGGGAGGGCCTGGCGAAAGAACGCTGCTGTCTCCTGGAGGGAGAAGCGCAAATCGCTTGTCTGTAGCTCGTATACCTCACCCCTGGCTCGCCAGCGCAGGAGCGGAAGTGGCGGTTCAGAACGCGAAAGCAGCAGGACATGGGCTCTGGCAGGCAGATGATTGATAAAAAAGGCCAGCGTCTCATGAACACGAGCATCCTCGATCACATGATAGTCGTCGATTACCAGCAGACCCTCGAAGGGCGAGTGCGCAAGGGTGTTGAGCAACTGCGTCAGAGCCGAGTCCAAGGCAGGTGGCTCAAAGGGTGAAGGAGTGAGCGGACTAAGCAGGGCCAGCGCAGCCTGTCCCGAGGCCTGCTGCTCCGGTGCCAGGAATTTGAGGCAGGCAGTCATGAGGTAGCGCCAGAAGCGCAGGAGATCGTTGTCGCCAACATCAAGCGAAAGCCAGGCAAGAACGGCATCTGCTCCCGATGTGTCCTGTGCGTCAGGAAAATGGAGATGCCGCCACTGATTAACCAGCGTCGTTTTGCCAGAACCTGCTGGCGCCTGGAGCACCGTCACTTTGTAGTTCAGGCTCGCGTCAAGCTGTTCAAGCAAGCAAGTTCGTCTGACCAGCTTCCCTGAGAGAAGTGGCGGATGCAGCTTGGTTTCCAGCAGCGGCAGCGCAGATGGAGCAGGAATCAGGTTAGTATCCTTTTCAAAAGGCCTATCGCCAAGCACAGAGCCGCCCTTTCCAGTTGTTGATGTCAGAAATATCTTATCTGAGAAGTATAACAGATAAAGAAGCTTTTGGATAAAAACTTGTTGCGCTTCCTTCCTAAAAAATGATTGGGTGATGAGTCAACTGACCCATCACCCAATCATTTTTTAGGCAGCGACCCGACGCATGTGCGGGTTCAGTGTGGCTGCGAGCGCAAGAAGCATAAGGCCGCCTGCCATGAGCAAGATGGTGAAAGTCGTCCCGGCATTCTGGAGCAGGAACCCAGTCAGCGCCAGGCTCACGGGGTTACTACTAAAGACAATCAGTCGGTACACACTATTGATGCGACCCTGTAAGGCATCAGGGATCAGGGCCATACGCTGACTCCGCTGCAGAACATCAAAGATAGGGAAAAGGAAAAAGAGGAGGGCGAGAATAGCCCCAAGCGTGAGCAGGTTGGGAGCCAGGATCAGCAAAGGTGCAAGCAATGCCTGTGCCCACAAGGTGATGAGAGAGATCACAAAGAAGCTCAGACGGCGGTGGAGCAGCGGCGCCGCCAGCGCACCAAGCACCCCGGCCACCCCTGCGACGGCGAACAGGACGCCAAGGTCTACCGTCGAGGCATGCACATGTTGCCCCAGCACAATACTGACCAACGTGATTCCCCCGGTCATCAGATTGATTCCGCACAGGAGCAGTGCCAGCGAGCGAATGAAGCGCTGCTCCCATAGCCACTTCAGGCCCTCTTTGACCTCTGTCATCAAAGCACGTGAGGCCCCTGCTGTACGCTCCTGTTGAAATGAGGTCCGAATGAAGAGAAGCGAAAGACAAGAGCAGAAATACGAGACAGTGTCTGCAAGAAAAGGGAAGAGGCTCCTAACACTATAGAGGAGGCCACCCAGCGGCGAGCCGAGGAGCATCGCGATATTATAGGTCGCGATATTTTGCGCGCTGGCGGCAGACAACTGCTCCTTTGAGACCACCTGGGGCAGGCTGGAGACTTCGGCGAGATCGAAGAAGACAAAGAGGGTCCCTTCAAGAAGTGAGACGAGATACAGTTGGATAAGGGTCAGATGACCGAAGAACAGCGCCAGCGGTATGCTTGCCATACTCAGAAATCGCCCAATATCACAGAAGATCATCACCTTCTTGCGATCCCATCGATCCATCAGGGCACCTGCGGGCAAACTGAGGAAGAGATAAGGAATGGTACGCAGCGCCGCCGCGATCCCGGCCTGAGCAGGTGAATGGGTGAGCGCGAGGATCAGCAGCGGAAAAGCCAACTGTGACACCTGTGAGCCAGTCTGCGAGACCACCTGACCACCCCAGAGGAGCAGATAGTCCCGATTCCGCCACAGCGGAAGAGGCGCACGTGCCTCTGATATCTCTTCTTTGATCACAACCTGATTTTGATTCTCTATCACGAAATTGTTCCTTTTTAGTTAGCTTTATAAATTGCACGAAAAGCATGCCGGCATAAAATGCCTGCAAAAATGAATAAGGAAGTGATGGATGCATCCGAAATCAGGCCATGTATGAGGGCTGATCATCTTCGAGGTCGAGGGCAACACAAGGGAGGAAACACACAGGGATATCTTAGCGCAAGGTACTCGCACACAACCAGGAAAGGATGCACCATCTGTTTGTCGAAGGAATGTGCTGCATAAGAGTGCCCCTTTCTTTCTGTTAGATAAACGACGCTTGCTTGCCATAGTATAGCATGTTCAGGTTGCCCATTGCAATGAATGAGCCAGGGAAGTCAGAGAATCACAATACGATCTTGAACATGCTCTCAGGGACCATCTCAGCTTAAAAGACGGGGCTTTCTCGCTTGCGGCTGTAACTCATGTGAGAATGCCATTGCAAGTCAAGCCATTTTCCTGGCTGGTTGATGGGAAAAAGCCTGAATATTCTGCTCTACCTGAAGAGGGATTTGTACAAAAAAGGTAGTGCCTTCTCCCTCAATGGATTTTACCCAGATTTGCCCGCCGTGGCGCTCGACAATTTCTTTACTCACAGTGAGCCCCAGGCCCCAACCTTCTCTGAAAAAAGTCTCGGCGTAAGGAGTACGATAAAATGGGTCAAAAAGGTGTGACTGCTGCTCGAGAGAAAGAGCAGGTCCCTCATTATGTACCTGGAAAAGCACAGAGGCATCCTCCACGTGTGCGCCAATAGAGATCACCGTGTCTTCTAATGAGTAGTGAAGAGCATTGCTCACCAGGTTAATCACAACCTGGGTAAGTCGTTTGCCATCAGCTTGAATGATTATAGGATCGGGAGGAAGTTGTAGCTCAATCTGGCGACCTGAATACGTACGTTGATTCTCGACGACCTCACCACAAATCTTGCTGAAATCGCAGGGGCCAAACTGCAAGATCTTCTCCCCAGTATGTAAACTACTGAACTCAATCAGATCTTCAACCAATGCTTGCAACACACGTGTCCGTGCCTCAATTTTGTCAAAATGCCTTCTCCACAAAAGTGATTCTTTCTCTGTACTTTTCGCTTTATCCAGACGTCGTAAGGCGAGTTGCACTTCTCCTAGTATGGTGGTAAGAGGAGTTCGTAACTCGTGAGCCGCACGTATCATAAAATAATCCTTGAGATGATTGGCTCGCTCAAGCTCTTGATTGATTTGTTCAAGTTTCTGGTTCGTTGCTGCCAGTTCCTGGGCATAGCCATGCACCTCTTGTTCGGCCACACGTATACGCCAGTATTTCACCATATTCTGGCCTGCGAGAACAGCGATTATGCATTGGGCACATACGAAAGGGCCAAGTGTTGCTATGGCAGTTCCAAAATTCAGACTCACCATATCGAAATGGGGAAAGACAATGAGGAAAAAAGCAAGAAACCCAACCAGAGTCGTTACCAGAGCAGGACTTACCCCCACACAAAGCCAACGATAACAGATGCAAGGCACAAGGGTACCCACATAACACGTACGCTTGGAATAAGAAGAGCTAAGAGCACTGCTAAACCCGTGAGGAAGAGTCCGATGAGATATCCAAAAACGGGTAGGCGCCACCTTGGAAGGTATATGGTAGCCTCATGATGCACCACTCTCTGGCGATTAAGGTACTGGCTTATTTTTCTCCTTGGCATCATAAGACACTCCTGATCATTTACCAAGCCCTTGCTTCGTTGCTACGAGAGGGGAGATTATGCAGCGGGGATATGATATTTCATTTTTATGATACGCCTTGGAGACAAGAGAGATTTCACAGGATATGAATAGATCACCTTTGTTGCGGAAAGGGAGAATGCCGTAAACGTCTCGGCAGGCCACGAAAGTCGTAATAGGAGTTGATCGCCTCGCGCGCCTCTGTCTCCAGGTCGGAGGATTGGTCGAAGGGTTTGAGGAGGATATCAAGCTCACTCTTCTTCAGCGTGCGCTTCCAGGTGCCGACAATCTGGCCCGCGACGACGAGCATGGGCATGAAGACGCCATTGTTGCCCGGCACGACTTTCTGGACATGCTCAGTGGCAAGCACGGCACTACGGTCCTTGTATCCAAGCAGGTATTCATCGAAGCCGGGTAGCAAGTAGAACTCAGAGAATGGATGTGCCTCGCCGCTGAGCGCGTCACTGGAGAACCAGTACTCCTGCCCATTGTGCTTCTCGACACGCAGCTCGCTTCGGACAGCGTGAAATCCGGTCCTGGCCTCGCTGATGGTCAAACCTGTCCACCAGGCGAAGTCGTGAACAGTAACCGGTCCATGACTCGCCACATAGCGCTTCACAAGCTCGTTCAGGGCCTCCTCGCGCGAGAATTTACGTGGTTGTGGCACCCATTCATCGAGCAGCACAAAGGTCTGCTGCTTGCCCTCGTATGGCCCCAGGCAGATCAGCCCTGTTTGTGCTAGATACCACAGCAAGTGATAACCACGCTGCGCCCTGGTGCTGATGCCCGCATCTTCCCATAGCGTCATGACACCAGGGCGCGAGAGGCGCTTGCCACCGTACAGCGCGTCGTGAAGGAGTTGCGCGGCACGCTCGATGATCGCCTCGTCGAGTTCGAGCTGCTCCTGTCTGCGCTTATCCTTCGCGATCATGCGCGTGGCCGTCAGTTCCAGCATCCATTTCGCATCTTGCGCCGGAACAAAATGCAGCGTGCCGCGCATAGGCCAGGTGCGTACGATCTTCCCCTCGGCTATTGCGTGCTCGACCATTGCCAGTGTCGAGGCGCGCATGCGCAGGCCAATCGCCCACAACGCCTCCTGATACTCCTGCGCCTGTATCGCGCCCAGCCAGCGCACCACCTCTTCCGGCGTCTGGCAGCGCTCACCGTTAATCTGCTGGCTCAGCAATCGTTGCTGCGCAATGTCCATGCCTGTCTTCTCCCTCATGATCTACATGTATTCATGGTTTCACTGATTGATTCGCGTACAGGAGTCGTTGGAGCGCACTCAGACAGATCTGGCGCATCTGTGTAGGGCTAAGTGCAGGATTCTGGAGCGTGGCTTGAATAGCCAATCCATCGATCAACGCCGCCAGTTGCGTTGCAACGATAGCAGAATCAACTGCTGCGAATTCGCCGGAAGCGCTCCCTTCGGCGATGATGCGCGCCAAAAAACGCGTCCAGCGGCGATGTTGTTTCTCACTGACCGCGCGCAGCCGTGCATTGCGTGTGACTTCACCCCAGAAGGTCAGCCACAAGCGCCATTCGTCGCGGACCTCCTCGCTTTCGGGCAGACTGGCCGTTACCAGGCGCTCCAGACGTTCCCATGCACTCTGGGCACCAGTGAGCGCCGCCCGAAAGGCAATACCGGTATCCTGCACTTTCTCAAGGAGCGCAGCCTCAAGCATGGTGTCTTTATCACCAAAATAATGGACGATGGTTCCGGTGCTGACTCCGGCCGTTTCCGCCACGTCACGCATCGTCACACGCTCATAGCCAAGTTCCACAATACAACTGCGTGCGGCGCGCAAAATTTGCGTTCGGCGAGCAGCCTCGTGGATGCCGGGCTTTGCTGGCATGGGGTGAGTCCTCCTTTGCTCTTATTGCCTCACCTATGATATCATAGAACTGGCCGTGTTTATAAAACGAACATTCGATTTACAAACACGGAGATGATGATTGTCATTTGACAGTGTGAAAGAGAGTTGAAAATGGTCCAAGCAATGATCCCTGGCTATCCGCGTCTTGGCGCCAGGCGCGAACTGAAAAAGGCGCTTGAACAGTTCTGGTCTGGTCGAATCACTGAAACAGAACTGCTTGAGCAGGCAAGCACACTACGCAAGCAGCGCTGGCAGTTGCAACACCAGTCTGGTCTGACGCACATCCCATCTAACGATTTTTCCCTCTACGACCATGTGCTTGATACAATCGCCCTGGTCGGAGCCGTTCCTAGACGCTATCAATGGAATGGTGGTCTGGTTGATCTGCATACCTATTTCGCTATGGCGCGTGGCATGGAGAAGGACATGGACCAGGCCAATGCGGTTCCTGCCATGGAGATGACCAAGTGGTTCGACACCAATTATCACTATATCGTCCCTGAGTTTGAGCCAGGGCAAGCGTTTCATCTTGCCTCACGCAAGCCTGTCGAGGAGTTTTTGGAGGCGAAGGCGTTGGGCATCCAGACATGTCCAGTGCTGCTCGGCCCGCTCTCCTTCTTGCTGCTCGGTAAGACAACACAGAGTGGGATGAACCAGCTTGCACCGCTGGATGCCCTCCTGCCTGTCTATGAGGAGATTCTGCAAGCCCTGGCGCAGGCGGGTGCTGAGTGGGTACAGATCGATGAGCCGTGCCTGGTTCTCGACCTGGATGAGGCGACGCGGGCAGCCTACCGATCTGCCTATACGCGCCTGGCAGCGCAGAGAGCGGCCCAGGCTCCATCACTGCGCATCTTACTCGCCACCTACTTTGGCGATCTGCGCGAGAACCTGCCGCTGGCGTTACAGTTGCCCATAGATGCGCTGCACCTTGACCTGGTTCGCGCTCCAGAACAACTTGAAGAGGCGCTTGCGCAGGCCCCGTCCTCGCTCTCACTCTCTCTCGGCCTTGTCGATGGACGCAACATCTGGCTCACTGATTTTGAGCATGTGCTGACTGTGGCTTCGCAAGCTGTGCAGGCGCTTGGCACAGAGCGAGTCTTGCTCGGCGCCTCCTGCTCACTGCTGCACGTGCCTATTGATGCGATGCAAGAGACGCATCTTGACGAAGAGATGCGTTCCTGGCTCGCCTTCGCCAGGCAAAAGGTCGAGGAGATCAGCCTGCTCACCCGCGCGCTCAATGAGGGTCGGGAGACGATTGAGTCCGCGCTCCTGGCCAATAGGCAGGCACTGGAGAGCAGGCGCAGTTCAACACGCATTCACAAGATGGAGGTTGCCCGAGACGTCCAGGCCATTACAGAGCAGATGGCGCAACGTTCGCAGCCATATCATGTGCGCAAAGAGCGTCAGCAAGCTGGACTAAAGCTGCCGCTTTTACCCACCACGACGCTTGGCTCCTATCCGCAGACAGCAGATGTGCGCGCAGCGCGTGCCGCCTACAAGAGCCACAAGATGGATCAGAACAGCTATGAAGCCTTCCTCAAGCAAGGGATCGAAGAGGTGATTCGCTTTCAGGAGGAGGCCGGACTAGATATGCTGGTGCATGGCGAGGTAGAGCGGGGTGATATGGTCGAATACTTTGGTGAGTATCTGACCGGGATGCTGCTGACACAGCATGGATGGGTACAGAGCTATGGATCGCGTGCCGTGCGTCCCCCGATCATTTATGGTGACGTGGCACGCCCCGGGCAGATAACCGTTGAGTGGTCACGCTTTGCGCAATCGCTCACCGCTCGCCCGGTCAGAGGGATGCTCACCGGACCGGTGACCATCATGCAGTGGTCCTTTGTGCGAGATGACCAGCCCCGTTCAGAAACATGCAAGCAGATTGCCCTGGCGATTCGCGAGGAAGTCCTGGACCTGGAAGCGGCTGGCATACGCGCGATTCAGATCGATGAGCCAGCGCTGCGTGAGGGCTTTCCCCTACACCATGCTGACTGGCAGGAGTATCTCTCCTGGGCGATCTTCTGTTTCCGCCTGGCTGCAAACGGTGTACGTGACGAAACGCAGATCCACACCCATCTGTGCTACTCAAAGTTTGATGACATCGTTCCTGAGATCGCCAGCATGGATGCTGATGTGGTCCTCATCGAAGCCTCGCGCTCTCAGTTCGATCTCCTGGAGGCGCTCAGAGCCTATCGCTATCCTAACGGCATTGGACTTGGCATCTACGATGTGCACTCGCCGCATGTGCCGACAACACAGGATTTTGATGAGAAACTGCGTCTCGTCCTCCAGATTCTTCCGTCTGAACAGTTGTGGGTGAATCCTGATTGTGGTCTCAAGACGCGCAAGTGGGAAGAAGTCAAGCCAGCGTTGAAACATATGGTCTCTGCCACCCAACAAGTACGATCCTCACTATCGCTGCAAACCGGTGCCTTGTAATGGTCTAGGGATCAGACAAGGAGCATTTGCATTGATGCCCAGGTTTGTGCGATAAAGCAGTGTCTTCGTTCACAAAATTTGGGAAATTTGAACTGGCCTCTCGTCAAGTACTTCGCGCAAGCGGTGGGCAAACGCCCTCGGATTGCTCACATAGCCCACGTGGCGGCCCGGGAATTCTACCATATCCGTTCCGAGCCGGTCCGCTACGGCGGCGGCGCTTAAGTATGTCGCGGCCTCCTGATAGTCATGTCCGCCAGCAAGCACGATTCGCGTTTGACTGGTGGCGCTTGCGAGCGCGGCAAAATCCAGTAGGTAGTGGTCGTACATGGCTACCTCATGCTCAAAGAAGAAGATCGTGTTCTTCACAGCCTGATCCTTTATAGAGGCAGGTAGCTCGCTCACCATCTCTAGGCGGTCCTCGTTCAGGCCAGCCAACTGAAAGAGCGCCTGTAAAGCCGCCATAACTCCTGAATGCCTGTACACATCCTGGATGCCTTTCATCTCCTGGATGGGGTCAGTTTCGGGCAATAGGTGCGTTGGCGGCTCATGCGCGACCAGCGTATAGACCTGCCCGGAGTGGCGGGCCACCAGGTCAAGTCCAATAATGGCACCGCCGCTACTACCGAATACATATGCCGGTTCATAGTCACTCCCCAAGGCTTTAAGCAAACGATGGGCATCGTCGCTGTGTACCTCGACGTGCTGTTCTTCACCTGGATTATCGAGCTGACTGCGCGAAAGGCCCCGGCGATCATAGGTCACAACGGTATATTGATCGGCGAGATAGTCCACAATCCCATTGAAGACAATGCGATCATTGCCTCCACCAACGATAAGAAGCAGGAGAGGACCGCTTCCACGCACCTCATAGGAAAGAGTCGCGCCAGGCACACGTAAGGTGTTCGATTTTGTGCTACTCATGAAAAAGTTCTCCTTTTTTATAGGACGGCGGCGAGAAAACCACGAGGTCTTCAGCCTCGTGGATGAATCGCCGCTTCTCACCCTTGACTCTCAATATACTGGCGTATTGTATCCTGGCTGGCGTTACCGATAGTGCAACAAAAGTATCCATCACTCCAGAATGTCCTTTCCTTCCAAAAGTGTCTTCTTAATTCACCTTCGTGCGCTCTCCAAAGCTGAAGAGTCGATTCTTGCTTTAACCTTCGTACAATCGCGAGTGGTGCTATCCTCAGTTCGCTTTTCACGAGACAGTGAATATGATCCTGGTCCACTTCCATTGCCTCAAAAGAAAAGTCTGATTGTTTCGCAATGACCTCGAATATCCTTTTTGTCTCATCTCCATAGCGCGTTAAAAGGCTTTTGCGGTACTTACAGACAAAGATGAAGTGATAGAGCATGAGGAATTTAGCATGGTTCTTTGTAGCATAATCCATGATGAACGTGCATTCACTCTCTTCATCTTGTCAAACTTGGGTATTGGTTTCAATGCGACTTTGTTACCAGAGATATCCATCAAGATTGCATATCCAGTAGATATGCGCCCCTTGATAAAGTACTCCTGCCCCAGGTAACGCACCTTGTCAAATTTTCGAAATCCACTGATCTTGCCAGTAGTGATTCTCTGTTCGCTCCGCACCCCCTTTGTTTGCTGGTAGTCCCCGTCAGATACACAGCGTTTTGAGAGCACACTCGTCGTGCAGAAGGTTGGCTTCACCCCTCGCGTCGCAATCATCGTTGCATCAAAGACATGCTCTTTGGGCAACCCTGCCAGGATGCGATGTTCTTTGGTGACAAAGCCCCAGGTTTCCTCTGCCTCAACACGCTTGAGTAACTGAATGCGGATGCTATTCATCTGCGTCGCATGTCGCAAGGTTCCCTTTTTCTTGCCTGTGCGTTTCAGGGTGATTGTGCCTGCATGCAGTCCATCGTGACAGGTTTTGCAGAGGGTGAGTAAATTCGCTTCCTCATCGCTTCCGTTCTGACTTCTGAAGATGATGTGATGAACTTCTAACCGTGTCTCCTTTGATTTCCCCTTGCAGTGCTGGCACAGGTAGCCGTCTCGTGTAAGCACATAGGCTTTCGTGTTGGCATACCCATAGTTGATACCCTTCTGGTAGAGCCATTTGTTGTGCAATACTTCAGGGTTCTTGAGTGCATGAGGGTCAAAGGTTCCTGTTTCTAGTACAATGGAGGTGATAGGCAAGAGTGATTGGACAAAACGGATTTCTCGCAGATGAGTATCAATCTTGCTTTTCATGGTGGGTGAGAAGCGTCCTTGCTTGATGGAGTTTTTACGATTGAGCCAGCGCATAGGACGGTATCGTGTTTTGCGGTTGCGACGATTGCGGCGTGCCCTGGCCCGTTCCTTCATCGTCTCGGCGATATCGTTGCGTATCTGTACCTCTGAGAGATACACAACAAATCCACGCTCATCAGCCACGGCTGATCCGATGACCACGCTACCGGTGTCTACGCCATGCGTGAATGGTTGTGTGTAGATCTGCTCTGGTTGTGCCAGGAGCTGAATGGTGAATGGCGTTCGGTGTCTCACCTTGGCTTTCCCCTCTTTGAGTAAGAGACGGGCAATCACTGGCTGACAGGGCATCAATGGTGCTTTATCGGGTGAAAGTACATAGGCAATGTTCATGGAAGAGAATCCTTTCGGAAAAAACTCCGGCAAGCGCCGGGTGATGCGTATCCCTGCACTATGACCATGCAGGGAATCCGACCTCATCTCGACAGTGTTCAAAAGGCTTTTTACACCTGGATCACCGGGCCTTTCCTCAGCCCTACTTAAACCCAGGCGACAGAGCAACGGTCTGATGCGTCAACCGCAGGTGTCATGACCTAGCGAACGGTCTCACCATTTCTGGTGAGGAGTCTGGTGAACTTGAGCTTCCGAAAAAGCGACCGAACCTCAGACCCAACGACTTCCGAAGAAGCCACTGAGTCTTCAGCTCAGTGGTAGTTCACCTCATTGCTTCGATGTATCTGACATATAGACTTGATCCTCTCAACGCCAACGTCAGGCGTATGCAACGTTAGGTCTCATGGAGAACAATACATGGGTTTTGTAAACACAATTTAAATTGGCACCTGCTAGAAAAAGCCCCGCTCACTCTGAATGAGAGTGAGCGGGTGGCTTTTTCTGGCGAACTTATTCTGCTGAACATACTCTGTTATCGGCAAGGAGACAAGCATACTCGTTCCGGCATGTGGTTGACTCACCACCCCAATGGTCCCCTGGTGGAGTTCCACTATTTTCCTGACGATGGCGAGTCCTAATCCGCTTCCCTCGCGGGCACGCTCCCGTGAGGCATCGACCTTATAGAAGCGCTCAAAGATACGCGTTTGCGCCTCCAGGGGGATACCTATACCCGTATCTGTAATCCTGCATTCGATGCAACGATCCCGCCGATGCACTTCTACACACACTTTTCCACCTTCTGGCGTGAATTTAATACTGTTGTGTAGGAGATTACTCCACAGTATCTTAAAATGATGACCCATATGCCTATGTGCCATCCGTTCAGACGGCCAGCCGTCTAGGGAGAACTGCGGCTCCCACTACTCCTCGCCCCACTTGCAAAGGGTCGGAGCTACTTTTGCGTAAAATGTTATACGCTCCGTTGATATCGGCATGAATGAGGCGTCCATCCTTGGCACGATACCAACTGCGAGCCACACGCTTGCCTGAGAACACCGGCTTCTCAGCAGCGTTGGCCTCATAGGTTGGAAGAGGGTCGCCGTCCAGAAAGCTTGCCTTGCTGGTGTAGCTTTCTTCCTGAAGGATGACCCTGATCCCAACCAGGTGCGCTTTGTAGGTCAACTGCTCAATGAAACGAGCATGGGAAAGCTGCACAAATTGCTGGTTGTTCCTGCGCCCCATGGTCACCTCTTGTTTCCACAAGGGATTTTTGCCACTCACCAGCGTTCCGATACCTTCGCTCACCAACAGATCAATGATCCGACGGCTGGCCGTGTGTAAATACGCATCCACACGGCGATTGCGCTTCGTCGTCACACGATCCAACTGGCGCGAGGTGTATCGGTTCTCATGCGCGAGGCGTTTCTGCTGCTTGGCCCGGTGTTTGTTGTTAAAACTAAGCATGAGTGTCACCACTCCTACTCGTCTTCAAAACCGTGCTTGACAGTTTCCCGTCACACGGCTCCTCAGTAACATGGCCTTTGTCGTAGGTACCGTTGGCCTTTTTCGAGTGGCGCTCGTCGTGGCAATGACGATGGAGAGCGAACTTGTTGCTCAATTCCTCTCCGCCTCCTTCACTTTTCGGGGTAATGTGATCGATCTCTATGAGGTCTTCATCTTTGAAGTACAGTCCACACCAACGGCATTTTCCCTCTTGCTTCTGTAAAAGTTTTGCTTTAACTCCGTTAAGAAGCGGGTGTTTCTTGAGTCGCTGGCTCCAGTAAAGAAGATTTCCGTCATATGGGCTGGCAGTTCCTTTCACTTTTACATGACGCCGGATGTATGTTTGTTGGTGGTTTCGTAGTTGTAGGTCGGGGGTTCGGAAGATCCATCCCTTTCCTTCATCCACTTTCCAATACTTTTGCATAATCCAGTGTCGATTTTTGTTTGGGTGCCTGCGATTCGCCCATCTTTCCAGTTGTCGAAAAAGTACCATGTCGCAGTGCTTGAATGCCCTTCTTGCACAGATGCTTCGGTAGTAGTTTGCCCATCCGTAAATGACCGGGTTCAACTCTTTAATGAGCTTTTCCTGTTTCATGCTCCGGTGCTCTGCTACCAGACGATGCGTTTCTTTCACATGGTGCGCAATCGCTTCCTTACTGGGTCTGATGAGTGTCTTGAAGCCAAGTGGTTGACCATTAGGCCGCTTTCCGGTGTGTGTTTTCCCCATCGGATACTGGCGTATGGTGAAACCAAGGAAATCAAATCCCGTTTTTCCCTGATATTCCATCAAGGTGTGCGTGATCCGTGTCTTGCTCGGCTTGAGTTCTAGTCCAATGCGCTGTAACCATTCCGAAAGGATTTCTTTTGCTTTTTCGACGCCTTCGAGCTTGGGATGGAAAACCACCAGATCATCGGCGTAGCGGACAAATTTGGGTCGTCCCTCCTTCCACCGGTAGGCCGCTATCAAGTCCGTTTCCATACCATGAAGCGCGATATTCATAAGTAATGGTGAGATGACTCCCCCCTGCGGGGTTCCTTTCCGGGTCTCGTCAAATATGCCATTATCAATGATTCCCGCTTTGAGCCAAGCTTTCACAAGCAGCCTTACTGCGGGATAGGTGTCGAGTTTGGCGAGAAGTGCCTGATGATCAATATGATCAAATGCTCCTTTAATATCGGCATCCAGGACATACTTTGCCTGTGTGCAGATATTGGTGTGAATGGTTTGAATTGCATCATGACAGGAACGTCCAGGGCGGAAACCAAAGCTATTGGGTTCAAATTTGGCTTCCCATTGTGGCTCTAAAGCGAACTTTACGAGGCACTGGTGCGAGCGATCTCGCATGATGGGAATCCCCAAGGGTCTTTTCTCATCCTTTCCAGGCTTGGGAATATAGATCCTTCGCACTGGTTGGGGTTTGTATTGAGACCATTGCTTGGGGTGGATTTGTTCAGCCAGAGTGAAACGCTGGGCCGGTTTGACTGATTTTACTCCGTCAATGCCTGCTGTGCGTTTTCCCTGGTTGTCTTGGGTCACTCGTCGAACCGCTAAAAGCCTTGTCGCTCTGGATTTCATCAGAAGTTTCTGTAGTTTGTGGACTGCTCTTGTGTTGCCACGGCTCTCGGCTTTGAAGATGCGCTTTTGTAGGCGGTAAACATGCTGCTCGAGCTTGCGCCAGGGCAGCTTGTTCCAACTTTCACTCTCAGGGTCAGGTGGTAGCTTGATCTTGGGTGCCTTCGTTTTCACCATACTACTCGTTTCTCTTCATTCCATGTTACCGTGCCTACGTCAGCATATCCTGGGCATTACCCCAGGCATTGGCTTTTTAGGCAATCCTTCTCGGAGGCAGCTTGCGGATGGTTTCCTGCTCATCGTATCGACCTCCAATGAGAGCGTACCTTCGAGTTACTCCGTTCCGATTATCTGTTTTGCGCTGCCGTAGGTTTGTGCTATCCACCGGGTACGCTAGTGAGTGAGGCAGGGTATCACGACACTACCCTTTCACTTTCTCCATTGTTTCGCAGATTGGTACCTTACCTTTTGGTCAAGTCTATCAGCCTGTTTGACTTGTTCAACCTAACGATGGTTCCGTTGCACATTCGCGTTATTCATTCTGTTGAATGAACTGCTAACCATAGCCGCCTGACTCGGAGATGGGTCTGCTTCAGACTAGCAGTTTCCTCTCCTGGATACCCGCTTTACGGATTGAGGACCAGTCGCTACCGTAGGGCATCGTCTTTCCGTGCTCACTTCACAGGTGAGGAATTGCACCTCACGTCAGATAATCAGTTATCAAGACATTGATCAATGTCTTGCCAGCCTTCCCCTTACTTATCCAGCAAGTTTCGGCTGAACGGATCGCACGTAGCACTGATTGAGGCTTTTGAGGGGTTTGCCACTCACCAGACGAGGCACAAAACCAGGTTTGTCGCTGGTGATGGCTGCGAGCACATTGACGCCCACATCCACGGCGGCTCGAAGCTGCGGGGTGACCGCAGCCGGTTGGATCTCCTGCTCATAGACAACCTCGACCATGTAACCATCGGCGCGTGGAACGATGCGAACCTGCCTCATGGCCTCCCAGGTGATCTGAGTCGTAATTTCGATCGGCAATCCTGATGGGACCAGTTTGCCTGTGCGCTTGAATGCTCTCTTGCCCAGGGCTTTTTTCTCGTAGATGAGCATGAAGCGGCCTTTGGCCTTGTCTTTATAGCCAGGGATCTTGGGGCGTCCCGTGAAGGCGGAGGGGTCTTCGCGATAGGCCTCCATTACGCGCAAAAAAGCTGATCCAATTCTTGTGAAGCTGAATGAGGATGGCATTACTGACTTTGCGAGGGAGGGCTTGATAGGCTTCATGCTGTTTCAAGCGATGAAAGATGACAGCGTAGGGCAGGTAGGTTCCCTCATGAATGAAGGCTTGCCGGACGTGATAATTGGCCTGGTTGTACAGGTTTTTGGAGGCAAAGGCCGCCTGGTCAATGACGGCAAAGCGTGCATCATGGAGACGAATGAGATGTCGTTCGACCAACTGCATCTGGTGGCCTCCTCCTTTTCCAACAACACGTCCTTCGAGTCGATGTGCCTCTCTCTTGTTCTTTGATTGAAGAACATTCTTTCCAACAGAACTCTACCAGAGACGCCTTCATTTGTCAACATTGGGCATAATTGCTTGGAAACGTTTTTAACACCTGCGAGAGTAGGTTTTCATTCGCGAAAAGCAAGATCTCTTCCAGATCGGCCTCCATAGTGATGGCTTTACGCGTCCACTGTGGCTCACAAGCCAGGATCAACGTTCTGATCTGTTTATCCAGGCGATAAGACTTCGGCTCAACCGTCAGATGCTTTGATTCCAGGGAGGCAAGCTTGAGCATATTCTCAGTCATTCTGGAGAGCCGCATGCTATCGGTTTCGATAACACCAAGATAGTGTTCTCTCTCTAAAACCGACAGGTGTTTATCATGCAGAGCCTGCGCAAAGCCCTGAATTGAGGTCAACAGTGACTGGATTTCATGCGACACATTCGATATAAACTCCTGTCGCATATGCTCCATCTGGTTTAACTCTTCAGCCATTTGATTCACACTCTTCGTCAGTTCACTTGTAAACCCATTGGCCCCAACCTCTGGGTCGAGCCTGATCTGAAAATCGCCTTTCGCGATTCGCTTCATCGCCTCGATAATTGGTTCAAAGACCTGCATGCGTTGTCGCCTGACTTCTGACCTGGCGCTGCTCCAGGCAATGTAGACAGTGAAAAGCAAGACAAATACCAATAGACCAAAGAGTGAATTCAAGACCTGAACCAGGAAGGGAGGAAGCGTCAAGCCAGTCGCAGCATACAGCGACGCCGTCAGGAAAAAGACGCCAGCCCAGATACCACACAAGAGCAACATCACGACCACACCCACAGCAGTAACCTGAATAACCCACCTCGTCTTCATCAGTCCACCTCCAACCGATATCCCAGACCCCGGATAGTTTTTATGCGGAAGGAATGCTGATCTTCCGGAAAGCGCTCGCGAAGCCGATTAATATGCACATCCAGGGTACGTTCATTGCCCGCAAAGTCATAGCCCCATATATCCTCAATCAACTGGTCGCGAGAAAAAGTCCTTCCTTCCTTCCTTCCTGGCTCGCTCGCCAGCTTGAACAGTACCTCAAATTCTTTCAGGGGTAACGTGAGGCGTTCCCCATGCACACTCATTTCAAAGGTTTTGTGATCCATACGTAGCTCACCAACCTGAAGCTGCTGTGAGGTAGCAATGCGATAGCGCTTCAACAGAGCCTTGACCCTGGCAACCAGTTCAGGTGGCTCAAAAGGCTTGACCAGGTAATCATCAGTACCCACCTGGAAACCTTTGAGTTTCTGGCTGGTTTCCCCCTGGCTGTGAGCATGAGGATGGGGACATCAGAGTACCTGCGTAGCTCCTGACACAACTTCCAGCCGTCCATCTTTGGCATCATGATATCAAGGATAACCAGGTCGATTTTGCTTTGTGCAAAGACGGCAAGGGCCTCAACGCCATCAGACGCCTCAGCGAGCGTAAAGCCTTCCTGTTGTAGAAAGATACGCGATAGCTCCCGAAGATGAACATCATCATCTACCAGTAAAATAGTGCTCACAGAAATAGTCCGCCCTGTTTATGGAATAAGAACAACAACCTGACGATCCCATCCAACACGCATCCAGCCCATTGATAATAGTAACCTTGCCTGAGCTGATATTCTCCGTGGGCTAAAGCTGTATGAGCAGGAAGCGCTCCCGCTCCTTCGCAGTCTGAGCCAGTTGTTGCGTCATCTGGCGTAGCGTAGCGCTCTGACTCGCCCAATCCTCAGGAGTTATACGCGAAACGTGCTGATATATTCGCTCACTGCCGCGTACAAGTAGCAGGTCAAAGTTCAGCAACTGTGTCAAAAGAGCGTGCTCTTGCCGAAAGCGCCACCATATACGATCCTGGGTCGGGACCGACATCCCACGGATGCCAGATTCCACACTCGCAAGGGCCTGTTGAGCCGCCTCAATAGCTCGTATTTGCGCCATGGCTTCCTGGGGTGGATCAGGGTTGGCACGCGTCAGAGGAGGAATGAAGCGCGTATGATAATCGCTACGCAATTGCGCGAGCAGGGATACCGCTTGTGAAAGAGAGTAGGAGGCTCGCTCTCGCACAAGCACATCGTCCGCGCGTGCCTGGTCTGTCTTATTATAGAAGTTATAGCCGTAGCCCGTGAGCAGCAATTGCAATTGTTGCACGAGCGGATTGTTGGATGGTTGTGAACTCATCTCGATCCCTCCCGATAACGGGCAAGCATGAGCTTGCCCGTATCCCTTTGATTATTCTTTTAGCGAGGTGGCTGAACCGGTGCGCGTGGAGGAGTGGGTGCAGGAGCGTGTGATGAGTTGGCCGTATAGTGATCAGCATTTGTGGTTGGCTGTACACCATTGACATTGAAGGGTTGGCCAATCGCCATATTGGGAGCGGAGACAATCCCTCTTTCCGCCATCAACATCGCTGTGTAGTAACGCACCGCATCTAGCTCGCTCAAACCAAAAGCCTTGAGCGAAATCAGCGCCTTCATGCGCTCATCGCGAGGGAACACCAGAACTTTCACTGTATTGAGCGCGATTCCATACGTCGCCAGGAATTGCTGGAGGTGCTGAAATACGATCTGCGAAAGATCGTGAATCTTTTCATTCACCACTTCGAGGGGGGTAATCTGCACAACCTGGTTGACCGCCTGCTCAATGACGGGGCCAGCATAGGCGTTGATCTCTTGCGTTGTCAATGCATGTCCCCGGTAGGGCATGTGTTGGACAAGTTGTACCGCGGCCTCGCGCGTCTCAACATGAACATAGTAATCCACGCTATAGACCATCTCGGCCATTTCTCGTGAGAGAGCCATGCCGGTTGTTTTCAGCACGAGCTTGGCACGATTGATGTAGAGCGCCTCATACTGCCAGGGGCTCTGCCCACCATAGAAGGCCTGTTGCATTGAGCCGAAAAGAGGACGATCAGGGGTCTGAATCGTATACTGCCCTGTTTCGTAGACATTGAGAATAGCTCCCCGCGACTTGAGAACGCAGAAATGGTTGCTCTCCACCGTAAGCAACGAGCCATTCATGATGCCATTGTGGGGATAATGCCAGAGGAGAATTTCTGGCCCCATTATCTCCTCGCCGTTTTCGCTCAACGTCGAAATCACGTTACGGATGCCTGTCATAATACCTCCTATTATCTCAGAAGAGTATGGCCAACCTGCTGGCAGACAAAAACTTCTGCCATACTGATAGACGATATCTTTTGGATCTCATCAAATATCGGCCTCTGGATACCTCTACTTTTGGATACCCCTGCTTTGAGAACACCCTTTCAAGATGGGACAGCCGTTAAAGAGTATGCTTTATCTAACGTAGCGAGGAGCAATGCATCGAACCAGGTATGGAAGTGGTTGGTCGTTACCGAGGAGAAAGCAACGGTGTTCCGACACCAACGGGACTGGCTGGATTACGGAACTAATTGGGCACCGCTTATAAACGTCCCCACATATTCTGTTTGCCGCCGCTTCCATCGTACGGGCTGACCACAATCTCAAAAGTGTCAATCTTCTCTGCGGCCCAGGCCAGCAGGCGCTGGCCTTCTGCCTGCAATTCCTGTGATATGCTGACCGGAAGAGGCTCAAAGGGCTGGATAATGAGCCTGGCTACGGTAGGGGTGCGCTCGATATACCAGATGCCACTGACGAAGCCATCGACGAGAAAGGTAGGCAGGACAAGAGATCTGCCAGGGATGACATAAGAGCGGTAGTGGTCGGGAATGATGCGCTGGCGGTCGTTGTAGGCCAGAATGAGATTGTCAAAATCGGGGATAAAACGTATGGGCGCAGGAGTATGCGCAGATGGCAAGAGCGCGCCGGGTAGGTCGAAGAGTTCGCGGCCCTGCTCGTCGCGGAAGGTAGTGAGCTCTGGGCGCAGGATCTCGACTGCTGACTGAAGGCGACTAAGGCCAGACCAGATTTGCAGATCCTTGGCGCTAGCCGGACCAAAGGCAGCGAGGTAGCTGCGGATGAGCACACGCAGGCCTTCTGCAGGAGGAACAAATGAGCGCCCTAACCAGGCCTGAGCCTCGGTATAGGCCGGGCTACCACCGACACCCCAGGTGCCACCGGGGAAGACCTGGATCAGCGAGAGAGCCACGCGCACGGCGTAAAGCAGGCGCTCGTCCATCTGCGGTACCAGTTCGGCCAGGCGAGCGCGCAGCTCGACATTGGTGCGTGGCTTCTCACGCAGAAAGCCCTGCATCTCAGTCAACAGACGCTCTCTTGTGAGGCCGCTGGCGAGCGGCTGACCAAAAAAGCTCTCCAGTTGACGCGCATGCAAAGTGGCCAGCGCAGGCCGGAAATTCACATAATCCTCAGTAGTTGTCAGGTGCAGTGTGCGGCGCATCATCGACGTCCTCACTACCTCGCGCCGTTCCAGCAAGCTTGTCAGATCCACTCTCTGGAAGGCCTGCAAGCGACTCCATAGCCCTATATATGGCGGATTAGCGAGCTGGCCCTGCAAACCTGCCACCTGTCTGATCGCGGCCAGGGGAGTTATGCTAGTCCGCTCCAACAAAAGCTGCCTCGCCAGAGTGGCACGATTTAGCTCGCGTAGAGTTAGGATGCGTTCGCCCATCAGTCTCTCCTTTACACCTTGCTCTCCTGCCTGGTTTCTACGTACAAGCAAAGTATATCTCAAAAGGGAGACACAATCCGCCCTCATTCATAGCAATATCCGCCACAAACTGGGGGCTGAGAATCGCACGCAGGCTATCGCCCGCGCGAGCAGATTCGTTGCTCTAAAAAGGGCTTCTCCGACTCACCACCAAACTGCATGTATATCGTTATGCTCAGTGAGCGCTCAAAGTGTGAGAAGACACTCTCATGTCTTCTCACACTTTTTATTAAAAGGGTCAAGCTCATCTTTTCTGAGCGGGTTTCCTCATCCCTGCCGAAGTTGAGGCATGGGGACAGGAATGGTATAGGTCTGCCCCCCTACGCCTACTCCTCCTTCGCAGCTATTTGGAGGGGTTGTACAGGTACCCCGCGCTGAAGGACACTCGGCAGCCCAGAACATATAGCCTAGCATCCCACTCGTGGTCCCTGCTCCGTTAGGAGCCACCGAATGCACATAGCTGCCAGTGGTATCTATGAGCGATCCACTGAAATGGTAGCATTCCGGCTGAACGGCCCCGTTGGCACTGGTAATATAGAGACCTCCGGTGAGCTTGGCTGGAGCAAGTGGAGGAATCGGGGGACTATACTGGGGCTTCCCATCAATATGTTCTTGCCAGTTCGCCTCTGCGCTGCTCGCACTGCTTGGCTGTCTGCTCGGCACCATGGCATTGGCATAATCGAGTACAGGAGTCGAAGTTGTAAGCCAGGATGTGGTCGCCTTCGTCGTCAAGCCTATCAGCCACCGATCGCCAGCAGCCAGATCAATAGTCAAGCGCGCCGCGGGATTGCTCCCCGTCGCATCGTAGGGCTCCATAGAACGATAGGCATCAATGAATGCTTGCAGCCCAGTTAAATTGGGTGAGCTTGACTCTTCATAGTCAATCTCGATGCCCACTCCCAATTGTTGAGCGACCGCTGCCGCGTTAAGCCCTAACTGAGTGGGATTGGTGGCAAGTGCCTGATTCCAGGCACTGACATAGGTAATCCCGCCGATGGAGAGCATGACGCGGATATTATGACTCTTGAAATAATTCACAATATCCGCTGTCATCCCAATGGGAAGGCCCTGCGTCGTTTGCGCATCTGTGGTCTTATTGAGCAATTTGAGCGGTTGAACGAAGCTCAAGACCACCAGATTTACAGAGGGAACACCATCTCCTCGATCAATAAGCCAATGATTTTTGCTATCGAACTCAGTCACACTGCGTACCGTTCCCCAGAGGCAGCCATCGTTACTACACTGCCAGGCGCCATAGACCGAGATCGGGGTAGAAGTGGCGGCTCCTACATGGGATGAGGCTTTGCTAAGAGGAACGTGGATAAAGAGCAGAAACAGTGCCGTACAGATGCCTAATACATGAGCTACGAGCTTTTTGTGTGGCATTCTCTCCTCCTCAAAAATAAGGGATTTACATACATCAAACAAAACGTTCGTGAAATGAAGCGAAAAAGAGGTCCTGCAACCTCCAGCTGAGTGGCGTACCCATTCGCTATCCGGCGTGATATCACCCCGGATAGCGAATGTTGAGCCTATGCGAACCAGCTTAGGGGTAGCTGACCTGGTCAGCGACATTGGTGCTGGAGTTCGATGGACCGCCAGTCGTGTTGATAATGTGAGTAATCGTGCCGGTTCCGCCCAGCGAGACGGTGACCATATCGTGGAACTGGACCCCGGAGGTAGTGGGAACCTCAAAGGAATGATCCTCGACCACGCCAGGATTCACATTGAAGTAGCAGTAGCTGCCCAATCCCCATGCCTGGTGGCTGGTAACGGCATTCGCCACCTTGTAGGCCGCGAAGCCGTTGGTACTGCCGTTCATCCAGGCTGCTTGATTGGGTGGATCGTAGGGGAGTTCGTTCTGGAAGAAGTAGGTACGGCCACCGTTACCGTTCCAGATGACCTGGTACTGCTGATAATGCTCGACGAACAGGCCATACGCGGTCACGTTATTGCCATTGACAATCAGGCCATTGGCGGCGGTATTGATGGTCCAACCAACGCTATTGGCGTTGCCATGGTCCGCGCGCCAGAGCCAGAGGTCATCGAGAATGACATCATTACTGTTGATCACCAGGCTCTGAGTGGCCCGCCCGGCTGCGGCGCCGCCAATCCTGAAGAAGACATCGCTCAGCAGCGTTGGGTTGGCCGCGTGACTCTGTGAAGATCCACTCGGGCCAACTTGCAACAGAACTGGCGAGTTGGCCGAGCCCGCGTCAAAGAGCAGGCCCGCGATCGAGACGCCATCGACATCGGCGACGGTCATAGGGATGATCCCATTTTGCGGTTGCAGCGTGGCCAGGCCTAGGCCAAGGACCACCGTGTTCGCACGCGTCACCTGAATTGTATTGCTGAGGGAATAGATGCCGGGCGTGAAGAGCAGGTTTAACCCCTGCGAGAGCGCGTTATTGAGCGTCGTCGAGGTATCGCCTGGCTGGGCAATATAGAACTGACTGAGGGGGATGGATGTTCCGGCTGGCGACCCACTCGCCCAGCTTGTCCCCTGGGCGTTGGTCCGCAGCGTGGGAACAAAGACCTGGTAGTTGCCGGACTGATCGATATACAGAAACGGCTTTTCTCGTATTACAGGTGCCTGGCCAACTACGGTGTATGGTGGATGAGGAAAGCTTTGTCCCGGTGCGCCGTTGACCCCAACGAAGACCATGTTCCAGTTGGAGCCAGTCCAGCTCCCCAACTGGTCATTCCTGGACAGCCACTGCTGTTGCGAACCCGAGTTGACCTGGCCCGTGACATTCGTATCAGCCAGGAAGCCACCACTAGACCAGCCACCGTCATCCAGTTGCATGTTTCCATGCACATCCATGCGGCGGAAAGGCGCGGCCTGCGACACCGCCCAGACGTTGGTGCCCGTGGGAGGAATCACGGCCATGTTCTCGGCCCCGCGCCAAAAGTTCAGGGTGGCGTTCCCCTGCATCCAGGCGGCTGAGACATGAACCGCGCCATTGATCGTCACATCGTCGGGCAGATAGCCAAGCCCCAGCGCCTGCGTATAGAAGCCAAGGTTGACATCAACGTTGTAGACGCCCGGCTTGAAGAGGAAGGCATAGCGATTCGTGCCAAATTGATTACTCTGCTGTTGATTGAAGACCGACGTCAAGGTGTTTTGAATCGTTGCACTGGACATCGTGGGATCAAAAACATACACATTGGGACCAAAATTCGGCGTCCCGGGTCCGCTGACCAGTCCCCAGCGGAACTGTTCCCACCCCTGAATCTGCGTTATGTTGGCATCTAGAGGTGTATTGGTCTGATCAGTGCGCGCACTCACATAGTTACCATTGGCCGCCGACTGTAAAGCAATCGTTCCATTGCTCTGCGGCAACCAGCTAAATTGCTCCCACCCTTGCACTTGAGTTGCGGTAGCCTGCAAGGGAACATTCGTCTGACTGATGCGCGCACTCACATAATTATTGTTGGCGTGTGCGCGCAAAGCAATAAGACCGTTGCCAGCATCAACGACATCAAACTCCTCCCAGGCCTGGACCTGGGTTGCTGTGGCCTGCAAGGGAGCATTCGTCTGATTGATGCGCGCACTCACATAACTGTTGTTATTTGTTGTCTGGAGCCAGATCGTCTGGCCGATAGGGGCAGAGGCAGCATATGTGGTATGCGAGCCCATGACCTCGGGTAATAGGCCCAGAGAACCTACCACAATGGCAGAGCCAGCCAGGAAACGTCGTCGAGAAACTCTCATCGTACTTTCCTCCATGAAAGGCGAGAAATAAACCTGGAAGTCCCGCGTCTTGAGGGACTGGGAAGGTGTCACCAGCGAAAAGAAAGAGGGGAACGGAAACAAAGGGGAATTTTTGTGAAAGGAATAGACATATTTCCTCCTTGAAATATCTAGCAAACGCGGCATTCTCTGTTAGCAAGCTCTTGCCTGGAGGCCTTTCCGCTTCATGCGTACTTGTTCACCTGGCGTTTCGCTCACAGCATGCCAAATAACCTCTAGAGAGAGAATACCATGCTTCTAAGCATAAGGTCAATATATCTATACCACCATACAAGATCTCGTAGCGGTGAGATTTACAGAGAACGGCCCAGAAAGCCCCGCTCTTTCTAAGGCGGGGATGAATGGGCGTTCCTTTCGGGCTGGTTGGGTGGAGAGGAAGCATCGCTCTTCTTTCGCACTGTGTTCTCCACAGGATGAAGAACGATTATCGTCTTGTATTGTCTCACGCTTGCGCGCGAAGCTCATGGAAGTCAGAGCGCCGGATCCGGTATCCTCCTCTTCGACCTACCTGAAGAGCGCGGAGTTGCTTCTCACGAATCCATTTCCGAACGGTACATCGTCGAGTGACCGGAAGAAGCCTGCTCAACTGGAATAGCTGTGTAGGCATGTGAACGTGGAGAAAGACACGAGGGACGGGCAGTAATCCCCTCTCTTTCTGAAGAGATATTCTGCATTGGAAGGCAACGCACATCATGAAGCGAGCCCGCGACACCGACCTTTCTTCTCGAACTCCCTCTCCAGATCGATTGGAGCCAGGAACACCATGTACGTGCGCACCTGGAAGCGGCTCGGTGCCTCTACAACGCTCTGCTTGCTGAAGCCATGAAGCGGCTCCGATGCATGCGCAATGATCCTCTGCATGGAACAAGGCGCGGGCTCTCCCACGCTCGCACAAACAGCAACGCGCTCAGGCTTTTTCTGCCTTACGTAAGAAGTATCACTTCTCCGAATACGAGCTACACGAGTATGCCAAGCGTGCCCGTGTCTCGTGGATCGCTGATCACATCGAGAGCACGATGGCTCAAACCCTTGCGACTCGCGCCTATCAGGCGGTCAACCGGGTCTGTGTTGGGAAAGCCACACGAGTACGCTTCCGCAGCAAGGGACGTGGCATCGATAGCGTGGAGGGCAAACGCAACGATGTCGGCATGCGCTTCGTATGTGATCCCAATGCGGGCGATGGCGGCTTCCTGATCTGGAACCAAGAGGTCATCCCAGCCATCATCGACTGGGGAGACCCGGTGGTGCAGCATGGCATGCGCCACCCCATCAAGTATGTGCGCCTGGTTCGCCGCAAAGCTTCCTCACCACAGGCACAGGGAGCCGATAAAGACAGCAATCGTTATTCCGTGCAATTGGTTTTAGAGGGCCATGCCTTCGTCAAACCGAAGCATGAGGAGGGAGGCAAAGACACGATTGGCCTGGATATTGGCCCATCGACCCTCGCTCTTGTCCCTCGTCGAGCAAAGGCGGACCTGGTCACGTTCTGCCAGGAGCTTTCCCCCAATGCCAGCAAAAAACGCCGGTTGCAGCGCAAGATGGACCGGCAAAGACGCGCCACGAATCCCAACAATTACGACGAAAAGGGCCGTGTCAAAAAGGGCAAGGGTCGTCTCAAATGGAGGGAGAGTAAGCGATACCAGGCGACCAGGAGACAACACGCCACGACCGAAAGACGGCTGGCTGCTCACCGCAAGAGTCTGCATGGACACCTGGCTCATCGCATCGCTTCGGTGGGCACCACGATCACCATAGAGAAAACCTCGTTCAAAGGATGGCAGAAGCAGTATGGTCGGAGCATCGGACTTCGCGCACCAGGGATGTTTCTAGCGCATTTGACTCGCATAGTTGCAAAAACTGGCGGCACCCTGCGCGAAGTTTCAGCCTACCAGACCAAACTGTCTCAGTACTGCCAGAAGTCGGGGCAGTATCACAAGAAGCCACGATCACAGCGTTGGCACCGTTGTGAGTGCGGGTTGGGACCAGTGCAACGTGATCTGTATTCGGCCTTCCTGATTGCCCACCTGGAACCTGAGCAAACAACACCCTCCATCACCCAGCCTGTCTGGGAAGGTGCGGAGCCGCGCCTGCGAGCCGTGATGGAGGATCTGCAACAACGTGCGAATGAAGGGGAGCCATTCCCCCGAAGCATGGGCGTGTCGGCTTCTGGCAAAGCTGCCCGTGCCAGAGCGCGTCGGCTGAAAAGTCCTGCCTATCTCCACCAAGAGCCGGTTTCTCCTTCGGGAGAGGCCGGAAACGGTGGGTGAGGAACAGGAACCTCCGTGCATGTATGCCGGAGAGGCCTCAGTCTAGATCTTTCATGCCTTAGAAAAAAGGCTGCTTCGCAAGCACTTCTATCGATTCAAAATCAGTCTTGCTTGTGATGAGAAGAGATGCCAGGCCTGGCAAGAGGGCAAACAGCTCTTGACGAGTTTTCTAAATCAACCTTACAATGTTTCTGCATATAACGATAAAAACCAGGCAGGAACGTTCCTGCCTTAAGCAGCGTTGTGGAGGATACAGAATGCTCACGGCCATTGCTTCTCAGATCGGCCCCTATCGCCTCAAACGCCAGATTGGTTCAGGCGGCTTTGGGAAGGTATTTCTCGCGGAACATACCACAAAGCAGACTCAGGTCGCTCTCAAAGTACTCCATACTTTCTCTGATGACGACGAGGAAGAGAAAGAAGCCTATGCAGAGGCTGTCGCAGCTTTTCAGCAGGAATTCCGCATATTGCAACAAATGCAACACACCCATATTGTGCATGTGCTGGATGGCCAGTTGGAGGGAGAAACACCGTATGTGGCGATGGAGTACTGCTCCTATGGAGCCTTTGCGCGGCGTTATCCTCTAGGGGTAATTTTCCCGCTGGCCCTGATTGTCTCACGCGTGCGCCAGGTCGCGTCAGCACTGCATTACGCTCATGAACTGGGAGTAATTCATCGTGATGTGAAGCCACAAAATATGCTGTTCGGGGTCAACGAGGAAATCTTGCTCAGTGACTTTGGGCTGGCGGCGCTTACGCACAAGGGTGACGGTGATCCCGATGATCCCTACCGCTTCTCCGGCACTCTATACTATATGGCACCTGAGCAGTTCTTCGGGTCTCCGATCCCCAACAGCGATCAATATGCCCTTGGCGTGACCGTCTACAACTGGCTAAGCGGCAACTTTCCTTTTTATGGCTCGACCCACCAGTTTGCCGCGTATTTCCAGGGAGCAACGCCGCCCCTACCATTGGGCGACCAGATTCCCGATCTGCCTGCTGGCGCCGAAGCGGTAATCATGCGAGCCCTGGCGATAAACCCCGATGAGCGTTATCCCAACGTCATGGCCTTCGCAGATGCCCTGGAAGAAGCCAGCCAGGCCAAAGCTGATTTTTATGCCCTGCCCATTGACTGGGCGCAGGAAGCCAGTGCCCAGCTTTGGGCCGACCAGGCGCTGGTGCTCCATGACGCCAAACGCTACGAAGAGGCCAAAGAGACCTGTAGTCGTGCGCTAGCGCTCAATCCCCGTTTCTACGAGGCCTATGCCCACCGGGCTCTGATCAAATATGAGCTCAAAGACTACGCCGCGGCGCTAGAAGATCTAAATCATGTGGTTGAGTTCGCTCCCGACCTACAAGTCGCGTATAAATATCGCGCCCTGGTCTATCACAAGTTGGAACAATTTGAGCAGGCCATCGCCAACCAGACCCACATCCTTGAACGTGATGATGCGGACGCGGTTATGTATAATAATCGCGGCTATGCCTATCAAAGGTTGGAGCAGTTCCAGGCGGCGCTCGCGGACTTTCAGCAGGCCATTACGCTTTTCCCACGTTTCGCCCTCGCGTATGCCAATCAGGCTGGAGTCTACCGTGAACTTGGCGAATTCCAGAAGGCGCAGGACAATATCCAGCAGGCCCTGGAACTAGAGCCAACCCTGGTTCTCGCGTACAACGAGCAGGCAATGTTATTGCATAAACTTGGCAGACATGAAGAGGCGCTGGCCTGCATCAGGCACGCACAGGAAATAAACCCGCATGATACTCACACCTGGGTCGCGCTGGGTGGGATTTCCTATGATCTCGAAGAGTATGAGCAGGCCCGTATCGCTTTTACCCGAGCGTTGGAACTGGAGCCGGCATCTGCTGATGGCTGGTATCTTCTTGGTTGCATATCTATCAAACTCGGGGATTACTCACGTGCGTTAGAAGAGCTTTCGCAAGCAGCGAAGGTTCGTCCAACCTACACGCGTGCCTATCATGAGCGCGCCCTGCTGTTGTATACCTTGCAGCAATATGAGCAGGCGCTGGTGGAGTTTGAGAAAGCGTTTGCACTCGATCCGACAAATGCAAAGTACTGGTCTGAGTTCACCTCGCTGCTTCTCAAGCTGGGGGGAAACGACCTGGTTCGAGACATGTTGCTGCGCGTCATCCAGCGCCATCCAACGCTCTCCGAAGCCTGGTTTCAACTGGCATCGTGTTCCGCGTATAACGACCGTTTTGTCTCAGCGCACCAGCAATATAGCAGAGCACTTAAATTCAATCCCCATAACGCCTTTGCCTACGCCATGCGCGCTCTGTGCAACCTGGAGATGAAGCACTATAATAGCGCGCTCGTCGATTGTCGCAGAGCCAGCGCGCTTGATCCCGAGCACTATCTCCCCTGGCAGACACGCGGAAACGTTTTTCTGGCAATTGGTCAGAATGACAGGGCCTACCAGGCTTTTAGCCAGTTGATCGAAAGAAACCCAGATGATGCTGCCAACTGGCAGACACGCGCCACAGCCTCGTATCAAGCACACAATTATGCACAGGCCATTGCCGACTGCACCCAGGCGCTCACGTTGGATGAAGAACTTGCTGAAGCCTACTTGACCCGAGCACAGAGTCAACGAGAACTCGCGCATCTTACTGAGGCCATAGCGGATTATCAAAACTACCTGGCCGCCAGCCCTAAAGATATGGAGGCCTGGAGACAATTGGAGCAGGTCTATGAGATGCTCGGAGATCCTGATCGAGCGCTGGCAGCGCATCAGCAGGCCGAGCAACTGATGACATCGTCGCATGCATTGGTAGAGCAACAGAGCGAAGGCAAGTAACCGGTAGAGATTGCACAAAGCAGCCAGGTGGTGTGAGAAACCGTTCGCAAGAAATGATGCCATATATTGACAAATGTAGCCATTTATAGTACATTTGTTGTATGAATTTGAGTCAATACGCAA
Organism: Ktedonobacter racemifer DSM 44963; assembly: GCF_000178855.1. Classification (GTDB taxonomy): domain Bacteria; phylum Chloroflexota; class Ktedonobacteria; order Ktedonobacterales; family Ktedonobacteraceae; genus Ktedonobacter; species Ktedonobacter racemifer. The sequence goes on from NZ_ADVG01000002.1 coordinate 664,666, forward strand.
AACAACAAGGCATTAGTTACCGAACGGCGTTTCGTTGGTGGCAAGCTGGTCAAATCAAGGGCTACCAAGCCCCTTCTGGAACGATTCTTGTCACTCCAGAAGAGCCAACTACTCAGGCCGAAAAGATAGCCATTTACGCTCGTGTTTCGACGAGGGAGCGTAAAGACAACCTAGAACGACAAGTTGAACGCTTGAGTTCCTATTGTGCTGCAAAAGGCTATCAAATCAGCCTGAGTGTCAAAGAGATTGCTTCAGGGGTCAACGACAGTCATCCCAAGTTGCTCTCTCTTCTGAAGGATACCAGCATTACCCGCATTGTGGTTGAGCACCGTGATCGTCTGACGCGCTTTGGATTTCACTACCTTGAAATGCTTTTAGCGATCCAAGGGCGAACTATTGAGGTTGTGAATCAAGCAGAGGATGATAAAGAAGACTTGATGGCTGATTTGACGGCTATCTTGTATTCGTTCACCGCACGGATGTATGGGCAACGCCGTGCTAAACGCAAGACAGAGAAAATGGTCAGGGAATTAGAAGCAAAGGACGAGTAAGGATGCAACTGGTCGAACGTCATTTCATTCATCAAGGCGATGTGCGCTATGCTGCCATCGATGCTGCGTCCTTTGCTTCCAAGAACCTCTACAATCTGGCAAACTATCACATGCGCCAGGCGTTCATTCAGACTGGAAAGTACCTGGGATATGCAGAGGTCTATCATCTGGTCAAGCACACTGATGCCTACAAAGCCTTGCCGCGTAAGGTAAGCAATGATGTTTTGCGTTTGCTTGAGAAGAACTGGAAGGCATTTCGCAAAGGGCTTGCAGCGTGGTTTGAAGACCCTTCAAAGTTCTTAGGTCGCCCCAAGTTGCCAAAATACAAACACAAACACAAAGGGCGAAACATTCTCGTCTATGATATTCAGGCCATCTCAAAAAAGGCCCTCAAGAAAGGAATGGTGGCCCCATCACAACTCGGTCTTGAAATTCCGACCAAACATCCTCACGTCAATCAAGTTCGCATGGTTCCTCGCAATGGCTTCTATGTGATAGAGATTGTCTATGAGCAGGAGCCAAAACCGGCTGTCGTTGACCCTTTGCTTGTGGCTGGTATTGATATTGGGTTGAACAATTTGGCGACGCTAACTTCAAACAAAGCAGGCTTTGAGCCTGTGCTTGTTAACGGGCGTCCCCTGAAAAGTATCAATCAGTGCTACGTGCGATCCGTTCAGCCGAAACTTGCTGGATAAGTAAGGGGAAGGCTGGCAAGACATTGATCAATGTCTTGATAACTGATTATCTGACGTGAGGTGCAATTCCTCACCTGTGAAGTGAGCACGGAAAGACGATGCCCTACGGTAGCGACTGGTCCTCAATCCGTAAAGCGGGTATCCAGGAGAGGAAACTGCTAGTCTGAAGCAGACCCATCTCCGAGTCAGGCGGCTATGGTTAGTAGTTCATTCAACAGAATGAATAACGCGAATGTGCAACGGAACCATCGTTAGGTTGAACAAGTCAAACAGGCTGATAGACTTGACCAAAAGGTAAGGTACCAATCTGCGAAACAATGGAGAAAGTGAAAGGGTAGTGTAGTGATACCCTGCCTCACTCACTAGCGTACCCGGTGGATAGCACAAACCTACGGCAGCGCAAAACAGATAATCGGAACGGAGTAACTCGAAGGTACGCTCTCATTGGAGGTCGATACGATGAGCAGGAAACCATCCGCAAGCTGCCTCCGAGAAGGATTGCCTAAAAAGCCAATGCCTGGGGTAATGCCCAGGATATGCTGACGTAGGCACGGTAACATGGAATGAAGAGAAACGAGTAGTATGGTGAAAACGAAGGCACCCAAGATCAAGCTACCACCTGACCCTGAGAGTGAAAGTTGGAACAAACTGCCCTGGCGCAAGCTCGAGCAGCATGTTTACCGCCTACAAAAGCGCATCTTCAAAGCCGAGAGCCGTGGCAACACAAGAGCAGTCCACAAACTACAGAAACTTCTGATGAAATCCAGAGCGACAAGGCTTTTAGCGGTTCGACGAGTGACCCAAGACAACCAGGGAAAACGCACAGCAGGCATTGACGGAGTAAAATCAGTCAAACCGGCCCAGCGTTTCACTCTGGCTGAACAAATCCACCCCAAGCAATGGTCTCAATACAAACCCCAACCAGTGCGAAGGATCTATATTCCCAAGCCTGGAAAGGATGAGAAAAGACCCTTGGGGATTCCCATCATGCGAGATCGCTCGCACCAGTGCCTCGTAAAGTTCGCTTTAGAGCCACAATGGGAAGCCAAATTTGAACCCAATAGCTTTGGTTTCCGCCCTGGACGTTCCTGTCATGATGCAATTCAAACCATTCACACCAATATCTGCACACAGGCAAAGTATGTCCTGGATGCCGATATTAAAGGAGCATTTGATCATATTGATCATCAGGCACTTCTCGCCAAACTCGACACCTATCCCGCAGTAAGGCTGCTTGTGAAAGCTTGGCTCAAAGCGGGAATCATTGATAATGGCATATTTGACGAGACCCGGAAAGGAACCCCGCAGGGGGGAGTCATCTCACCATTACTTATGAATATCGCGCTTCATGGTATGGAAACGGACTTGATAGCGGTCTACCGGTGGAAGGAGGGACGACCCAAATTTGTCCGCTACGCCGATGATCTGGTGGTTTTCCATCCCAAGCTCGAAGGCGTCGAAAAAGCAAAAGAAATCCTTTCGGAATGGTTACAGCGCATTGGACTAGAACTCAAGCCGAGCAAGACACGGATCACGCACACCTTGATGGAATATCAGGGAAAAACGGGATTTGATTTCCTTGGTTTCACCATACGCCAGTATCCGATGGGGAAAACACACACCGGAAAGCGGCCTAATGGTCAACCACTTGGCTTCAAGACACTCATCAGACCCAGTAAGGAAGCGATTGCGCACCATGTGAAAGAAACGCATCGTCTGGTAGCAGAGCACCGGAGCATGAAACAGGAAAAGCTCATTAAAGAGTTGAACCCGGTCATTTACGGATGGGCAAACTACTACCGAAGCATCTGTGCAAGAAGGGCATTCAAGCACTGCGACATGGTACTTTTTCGACAACTGGAAAGATGGGCGAATCGCAGGCACCCAAACAAAAATCGACACTGGATTATGCAAAAGTATTGGAAAGTGGATGAAGGAAAGGGATGGATCTTCCGAACCCCCGACCTACAACTACGAAACCACCAACAAACATACATCCGGCGTCATGTAAAAGTGAAAGGAACTGCCAGCCCATATGACGGAAATCTTCTTTACTGGAGCCAGCGACTCAAGAAACACCCGCTTCTTAACGGAGTTAAAGCAAAACTTTTACAGAAGCAAGAGGGAAAATGCCGTTGGTGTGGACTGTACTTCAAAGATGAAGACCTCATAGAGATCGATCACATTACCCCGAAAAGTGAAGGAGGCGGAGAGGAATTGAGCAACAAGTTCGCTCTCCATCGTCATTGCCACGACGAGCGCCACTCGAAAAAGGCCAACGGTACCTACGACAAAGGCCATGTTACTGAGGAGCCGTGTGACGGGAAACTGTCAAGCACGGTTTTGAAGACGAGTAGGAGTGGTGACACTCATGCTTAGTTTTAACAACAAAGAACGCTCACGACTCCAAAGCCATCTGAGCAAGCACGAGCGCTTTACCTCCCCTCGCTTAGAACGCCTGACGAATAAGCGTACATGCAAGATCGACCACTACTTACATACGCAAAGCCATCGCATCATAGAACGGTTGGTCGAGGAAGGCATCGGAACGCTGGTCATTGGCAAAAATGATGGATGGAAGCAAGAAGCGAACATGGGGCGCAGGACCAATCAGCAGTTTGTGCAACTCCCCTTTGCGCGTTTTATTGACATGCTGATCTACAAGGCTGAGTTGGTTGGCATACGCGTCATCCCCCAAGAAGAAAGCCACACCAGCAAGTGCAGCTTTCTTGACCTTGAACCCATCTGCCATCATGAGCGCTATGTGGGCAAGCGAGTCAAACGAGGTTTGTTCCGTACGAACACGGGGAGGCACATCAATGCGGATGTGAATGGCAGTCTCAATATCATTCGAAAAGCAATCCCTGAATCCTTCGGGCAGGGGATAGAGGGCGTGGCAGTCCGTCCAGTAGGTGCTCCTACATACTGAGCAATGCTTGTCATTGTTTAGGTGAACTGTGACATAATACTTTCTTAGAAAGCACGCCGCCTGTGATGACATAACGCGCTTTCGCACATCCACTGCTTAGGAGCATCAAATGACGAATTCCCACTATACAGTCTATGTTGGCAGCTATGCCACTGCCGATGCAACCGGCATTCATGCCTTTACCTTTGACACGACAACTGGAGCATTGATGGCCAAAGGGTCCTCTGCTGGCATTGTGCATCCATCCTTTATTCTCGCTCACCCCAACCGGCGCTGGCTCTATGCGGTAAGCGAACAAAGTGAACAGGTAGATGGCAAGGCCGGCTCGGTCTGGGGGCTGGCACTGGACAATATCGGCGCGCAGGCGACTTCGCCCCTCTTGAACAGCCAGGCCAGTGGTGGCAACTGGCCCTGTCACCTGGCGCTGGATGCCAGCGGCAAGTGGCTGGTCGTATCCAACTATGGCAGCGGAACGGTCGCTGTCTTTCCCATTCAGGATGACGGCAGTCTTGGCGCAATGAGCGAGCATATCCAACACCATGGGAGCGGGCCAAATCCAGAGCGACAGGAGGGTCCACATGCGCACTCGGCGACCTTTACGCCTGATAACCGCTTTCTGATCGTGGCAGACCTGGGAATTGATCAGCTTGTCATCTATGCCTTTGATCCTGTTAAAGGAACTCTCAAAGCGCACGCACAGGTTCACGCCCGGCCTGGAGCCGGTCCTCGCCATATGGCTTTTCATCCCCAATATCCACAGCTCGCGGTCGCATGCGAATTAGACAACACCGTAGTCATCTACGACTACACCGTGGAAGACTGTCACCTCGAAGCACGCCAGGTACTCGAAACGCTACCGCCAGGCACCCCTGAGAGTGCGGTTGCCGATATTCACTTTGCCCCCTCAGGCGAATGGCTCTATGTCTCGAATCGAGGCCATAATAGTATCGCAGCTTTTGCCGTTGCCCCAGATGGAGAGTGGCCGCGCCTGGCAACTGCGCCCACGGGCGGCGATTGGCCGCGCAACTTCGCCATCACGCCCAACGGGCGGTTCTTGCTGGTCGCGAACCAGTATAGCGGCGAGATCACGGTCCTCCCCGTAGTAGAGAGCGAACAAGCCCTCGGAGAACCCGTGGTCAGAGTTGCCATTCCAGGGGCCTCGTGCATACAATTTGTGAGCAGAAAGAGCTAGATTATGCGAGTTTGGCCGATTTGTTGTAATATCTCCTGGTTAAAGTTGTGTCCAGCCCGCGATGGCGAGGGGACCCGAAAGATAGAGCATCGAGGTCTTATAAGTAGCAAACGTGGTGACAATGGTATTGGTTTCAGGTGACAGGATGCTCATGGTATTGGTCACGCTCCCGTTTGAGTAATTGCCGTCCGCGCTGGAGAGGTTGACCAGCCAATGTTCGGAGCGCGAGAGGTTGCCCAGGGCGTGTTATGGTCTAATCCTATATTGCACATTGTTCATGGGGAAGGCTCGCGTGAGACCTGAACCACTCTTTCTTCCTGATGGGCAGATCGAGCAAATGGGCACGTGTTAAAATGGGGAGAGGAAATCCAATATCCAGGAGATAGATAAGGAGATACAGAGCATGAATGATACTGAGTTCATTGAGCGCAATCAAAAAGTTGTCGAGGAATTTCGCGCTAATAGTGGAAAGGTCCCAGGTTGGGCACCTTTGATCCTCATTACAACAAAGGGGGCGAAATCAGGCCAGGAGCGTATCTATCCGTTAATGTCAGTTCCTTATGGGGATACCTATCTTGCGGTCGCCTCCAAGGGAGGCTCACCGAAGCATCCTCTATGGTATCACAATCTCATGGCACATTCCAATATCACGGTTGAGGTTGGAAGTGAGAAGTTTCCTGCCAGGGCCAGGTTGCTCAGTGGCGATGAGCGGGCGCAGGCCTTCGCGAAGGCAATCTCGGTCTTTCCCCCTTACGGCGAATATCAGAAGAAGACCGCCCGCGAGATCCCCGTTTTCCTGCTCGAGCGCATCTAATCGCAGCAAAAGCATGTTGAGAATACTTGCCACTATCCACTCGTGAAGGAAGGCATGGGCTTTTGCGCGATCTTTATACAAAGCCCATGCCTCCTCTTAAGCTCTTAGTCGTTCTGGGGAATGGCGCAATTGTCGCCTTCACAGACGCCCGCGTCCTGCGTGCTTCCGCTGAGATTGATAAGTGGATGGGACTCGGACCACGCCTTCATGAGCACCTCCGCAAATACCTGGCTCGGCTGCGCGCCGGAGACCCCATACTTCTCATCAATGGCGAAGAAAGGAACACCCTGAATGCCAAACATACTGCCACGCTGGAAGTCCGCCTTTACCTCGTCGGCATAGGCATCGCTCTCAAGCGCCCCCTGCAGCTCATCGGCATCGAGACCAATCTCGGTCCCCAGGCGCACAAGCTCATTAATGTCGGAGACCGCCGCGCCCTCGGTAAAGTGCGCTTTGAGCAAGCGCTCTTTGGCCTCATCCTGGAGGTTCTTGTGAGCCGCGAAATGGATCAGGCGGTGCGCGTCAAAGGTGTTGTCGTAGATGGCAGTGTCTAGATGATACTCCAGACCAGCTTCGGCGGCGACCTGTGTCACGCGCTCGTTCATAACCTTTACCTTCTCGGGTCCACCAAACTTCTTCGCGAGGGCCTCGCCTGTTGTTTGCTTCGAGTCGCGGGGGGCGTTGGGGTCAAGCTGATAGCTGCGCCAGATAATATCAACCTGCTCGCGCTGTGGAAACTCTGCCAGCGCGGCCTCAAAGTGTCGCTTCCCAATGTAGCACCAGGGGCAGGCAACATCGGACCAGATTTCAACCTTCATGGATGGTTCTCTCCCTTATTCTTGTGCGCGCCCCCGAATGTGAGCAGGGTGACGCGCTTCATAATAACATTGCTCTATAAATAGCGTACTCTGCCATATAAGAACAATCGCCAGCGAAAAAATCTTCCCCGAAGAACCTTCGTGCCTGCGGCACTCAGGAGTAAAGAAGGTGTGTGTGGGAAACGGCTTTGCCGTTTCCCACACACACCTTCTTTACTCCAAGGCTCGCTGCGCGAGCCGGGGCAAGAGCCAGAAGAAACTTGGCAGACAGCCCTTGAATACATACTGCAGTGTTTGCAAAAAAGCAAATCTGGGTCTATACTAATAATGTCCCAATAAAGAGACGCGTCAATATTGGAAGGCCGTCTTTGCTATGTGGTTTGCGCCAATGAAAGTTGCGCAAGAAACACCGCCAACAAAGATGCATTTCTCTGCAGTGTCTCTTAAACTTTCACGACTGAGAGAAATGAGTTAAAGCCGAGTGCTTACCAGATATCGGGCAGCATCTCGGCTTTAACATTTTTGGCAGGATTTCCCCATGTAGTAGACATCGCCATAATCACACGTTTCAAATCACCTTCAAGACCCCATCCCACATATAGACACATGTGATATCCGCAAATTGCAATTGTGCCTAGCATTTCGCACATGTAGAACAGCAAAAAATAGCAGGAGGAGATCTCAGCTATGGCAATCCTTCCCAATGGCAAACCCATCGATATGGATATGCTGGAAGTAGCAATAGAAGATAGCGACCTGAGTCATATGTATTACCTCAACAAGGTCACGGGCGAAGTGCTCTTCTGGTCAGAAGATGACGATGAGGAAGAGCAAGAAAAAATGGCGGCAGAGGTCGATGGAAGCAACGACTATGAGCGCATTGACCGTATCCCCTCCTCTGAGGCCTATCAATGGATGGCCGATTTCGTGGATGAGATAGTCGCACCCAAAGACGAACGTGCCGCCGAAAATTTAGCCATTGCTTTGAGTGGGAAAGGCGCGTTCAGGCGCTTTAAAGATGTGTTAGCGACAAGGGGAAGCAAGTGGCAGCAAGCCTGGTATGACTGGAGGGAGCAGCGGATCAACGAAGCAGTGGAGACATGGCTCAAGGACATATTTGAGCAGTAAAAGATTGTGCTGGATATGCATAGACATGTGTGATAGAATAGCCGAAATGGGGCAATAGAGCCAGAGATAGATAGAAGAGTTTGGAGCCAATGAATACGACTGAAGGTCTTCCCACTTCTCCCGCATTTAATATCACAGATCGCTTGCCGATCTTTAGCTATCTTGTCAGTTCCAATCGCATTCGCTGGTATCGCACAATTATGCGCACCTTCCTCCAACAGCATCGTGAGTTTTATAGCTATCAGCTCACGATACAGGAGATTCGTGACGCAGTCCGTGCCGCCTTCGATCCTGAATATACACTTGAACAATGCCAGAATGACCTGGTGGCACTGAAAGAGTGGGGCAATATAACGACCATCTACGACTCCAGTCGCGCCTCCTCTATCGCCAGCTTCCTCTCACCCGCCCTGCTCTACCAGGCCACGCCCGAGGCTATCGCCATCGAGACATTTCTCGATGAGCAACATCGTGCCAGCGCCGCCAGAGGTTCGCTGCGCCAGGGCGATCTTCCGCGCCTGTGGGCCTCTCTCCAGTCTATCGATGACGCCCTGCAAAGCTCTGGCCTGGATCTGGACTCAACCCGTGGACGCGAGCTCGCAGAGGAATGGCAACGCGCCTTTGAGGTCTGGAACACGATGGCACGCGAGGCCGCGCAATATCTTGCGACGATGATCAGTGCCGCTCAACAGGCTCGCCCTGACCTGGAAGCATTTCAGCTCTATAAGTCGGCGGTTGTCGCCTACGTGCATGGCTTTGCTCAGGCCTTAACCCAATATAGCAGACGCATCCGCGAGCAGCTCTCTATGTGGAGAGCAACGGGTAAACAATCAGCACTGATCGATATTGTTGCCCGCTACCTTGAGCCGCCCACGCCGACCGCCGAGAGCAGGCGTGCCCCCGAAGAGTTGCGGCAGGAGGCCAGCAACCAGGTCGAGGCCTTGCAAAACTGGTTCGCCGAGGGGAAGAACGCCGATTCCTTCCGCCGCAACGCCCTCGCCGAGGTTGATAAGGTCGTGCGGCGCGCTTCGACACTGGCTGCAAGCGCTCGTCCCAACGCCAACTACGCCACGCACCTGGATACACTGGCACGACATTTGCTCACGACCCGCGATGGCGAGACAGCCCAGCAATTGTTCTCTGTCGCCTTCGCCAATCACCTGCCAGTCCACCTGCCTGAGAGCTTCGCTGGTGACCCAAGCGCGACCTATGATTCCCAGCAGCCCAACGTCTGGCAAGAGGCTCCTGCCGTGACCCTCTACTTGCGGCCGGTGAATCGCAGCTTTCGCGGCAATCCAGCCCTGGAAGATCCCATCATCGATAACCAGACCATTATCCGTGATCTCGTGATACAGCATGAGACACGGCTACAAGAACAGCGAGCACGCATTGCCCATCTCTTCGCCACCGATACACTGGACCTTGGCGCGCTTACCCATGTGAGCGTGGATGACCGCACTGTGCTCACCGAGATCATTGATGCCTGCCAGGGGCATACCTCCCATCAGTATCGCGCCCTCGATAGCTCCATCATTACACTATTGAATCCAGACGAGCGGATCTACACGCTTCTCCACGCCGACGATGGTACCCTGTTCCTCCCACGCTATCGTCTGTCACGCCAACAAGCAAGTGTACTGCAGGCGCAGAGAAAGCTGGTATAAAGCAAGCACCCACACAGGATAGAGAGCATGCAAGAGACTGAAGTTCAGCAAGACATCCCGATAGGCGAAGGCATAGAGCCAGCCCAGGGAGAACAACACCCCGCCAACGTGGTAAATCACCGCATTCGCCGGGCAACCATGACGGCGGATCTGCTCAAGGCACACGTGACGTTGATGGAGAAAGAGGTTATTCACTCCCATCAAGGCGACCTGTTCCGCCTGGTACAACATCACTACTATACCTTGCAGGCATGGCATGATCAGCATACAGGCTGGCGCATTCAGCGCAATAGCAGTGTGATCCGCCTGGAGCGCCATCTCAACGCCCTCACTCCTGGCTATCTCTACGAACGGCTGAAGGAGCCAAAGGATTTTGCTTGCTTAACCTGGCTGCTCTGGTACTCGGAGAACCGGCAATTGACGGGTCGCGGCAATGAGCTACAATTTCTGCTTTCGCAACTGGCCGAGCAGGTTCAGGAACAGTCGGCTCTCGGGCTCGATGGTGAAGAGCCATTCGATTTTCGCAGGACAGCCGACCGTTATAGCATGCAGCGCGCGCTCCACTACCTGGAGGAGCTGGGAGGACTACAACTCGTCGATGGACAGACACGGGAATGGGTGGAGCAGGCCGGAAATGCCGATGTCCTGTACGAGTTTACGCCTGTGGCACGCTCACTGGTGGCCGCGCTCAATCCACAGACCGTTGAGAGCACGGCAGCACACCTGTCCGATCCAGCTACGGCGCTCCAACCAGCCTTACTCACGGATATGACAAGGTCGCCCGCCCTCGTACGCGCCTGGCGGACACTTCTGCTCGGCCCCACGCTCTTCCGCTTCGATGACCCCTCCGCCTTCGCCGAGCTGCTTACGCACGCCGACAGCGTTGCCAATGAGCTTCTTGATACCTTTGGCTGGCTGCTGGATATCCAGCGTGATTATGCCTGTGTCGTACGCGCGAGTGGCATGGCCCTGGGGCCTATCGCCCCCTTTTCCCTCTATGGCACCAATGATCAGATTACGCTCCTGCTCTGCCAGGCTATCCGCAAGCAGGTCGAGATCAGCGCGTGGTCCCCGCCCGATGCCTTTGGTTGCCTGCATGTCTCCGTCGAAGATATGAGCGCGCTCCTGTATAGTGTACGCGAACAATGTGGCGAGAACTGGGGCAACGAGGCTCGCAGCAAAAGCTCACGCGTGCTACTGCAAGATGTGTACAAGAAGATGCGCCAGGTCGGCCTGCTACGCGGCCCCGACGAGGAAGGGCAACTGCTTATCCTGCCAACCGCCGCCCGCTATGCCGCCACCTATGAGAAGCCAGGCCCAGAGGCCACGACAAGCACTCGCGGGCGCGCAAAAGCCAGCTCGAAGCGCGCCCAAAAAACACGTTCCACGACCCTACCCGGATTGGAGTAAGAGAAGAGAGATTTATGCAAGAAACATTCGACCAGCTCACCGAATGGACAGCGACGCTCGATGAGAACTCGGAAGATGCGCTTACAAACCAGGTCACACGCTTTGTCGAGACCCTCCAGGCACAAGCAGGCGGTCCCGAGGGCTATCGCTTGCGCCGCATCATCCTGACCAATTTCTGGCTCTATGGACGCCAGGAATTTGAAGTCCCGCATGGTCGCCTCTTTCTGGCGGGCGAAAATGCCAGCGGCAAATCCACAGTGCTGACCGCCGCGCTCCCGCTCGCGCTTGAGGGCGACCTGCGCCCCAACCGCCTCGATACCTTTGGTGGTCGCGAACGCCGCATCGAATACTATGTACTTGGCGACAGCAATTCAGCCACCCCCTACCAGCACGAGCGCCGCACCGCCTATATCGCCCTGGAATTTGAATGGTGCGATAACGATAGACCACCCATCGCCGACGAACTACGCCAACGCTGGGAGAACGGTGACCGGACAAGCACACGCTTCCTCACCATCGGCTTGAGCATCTCTGGCAACGCCAACACCACCGAGCGCATTCGCGCACTGCGCTTCCTGATTACCGATGGCTCACGCCTCGGCTACGAGCTCGATACTATCTATGACACGAAAAATAAAGGCGAGAAGCGCGCCTATGACCACCTGCGCTTCAAACAACTGCTCGAAGGGCATGGCATCATCTGCGAGACGCAGGCTGAATACGAGCGCCAGGTCGCCCGCTACCTCTTCGGCTTTCACGATAGCAAGGATTTCGAGAAGCTGATCAATCTCCTGCTCATCCTGCGCCGCCCAAATCTGAGCACCGAGCTCAACTTCTCGCGCGTCCACGACTATCTAAAAATGTCGCTGCGCAAGATCTCCAGCGAAACCACTTCGCGCGTCATCGGTACCATCGAACGCATCGACTCCATCCAGAGCGAGATTGAGCGCGTCCAGCAATCCTATGACGCCGCCGAGCGCCTTCACCGCTCGCTTCAGCATCTCGCCAGCGTCCGCGCACAACTGGCGGCCTGCGAATATGAGGGGGCACAGTTAGTCGAGGACGCGGCCCAGAGCCGGGCGAGCAACCTTCGTCGCTCCCTGGAACGCGCCGATAAAGAGCGCACGGAGGCCAGGCAGCGTTCACAATTGCTACAAGAGGAGCAGCAACAAATCCACGGGCAGATCAGGGCGCTAGAAGCAAGCGAAGGTCTCCAGGTGGCAACCCAGCTTGCCGCGGTACGCCAGCGCGTCCAGGCCGCGACCGCACAGATGAACCTGCAACAACAGAGCCTCGACGCCGCGCGCCATGCCAGCAACGCCAGCGAACAAAGCGTCCAACGCCAGCAGACACGCTTCAGCCGGATGAAGGATGAGAGCGCGGCCCAGTTGCGTACACTGCATACCCTCGCCGCCGAGAAGGCGCTCTGGGAGGCTGCCGCGATCCAAATCGAGAGCGCTATCGCGCAGGTGAAGGCCTTTGCAACAAATGCATCCTTCGCGCCCGAAATTCCCTCCGGCGTGACCACGCTTCTCGGCGCAACTGCCGAGGAACGTATAGCCTGGCTCCAGCGCCTTGAAGCCCTGCACCAGCAACGCACACAACTGGATAACAAAGTGCAGAACGCACGTCAGCTTGAGACGACACGCTTTCAAGAGCTTGACGAGGTACGCAGCCATCTCCAGGCGCTCCACGACAGCTCCCGCCAGGCACAACAGCAGGTTGAGCAGGCCCTTGAGACGTTCAAGCTTAATGATGACACAGCTTCAGTAGCAACATTCCCAGCAGATGAGATAGAGCTCCTCCTGGAGAGCGATGAGGCTCAGGAAGGCACGCTGGTCGAGCGCTTCGCGGCCCTGCTCAGCGGCTACCACCAGACCATCGCACGCCTTGAGCGCGAGATGAGTGAGGCCGCCGCCGAGGTACAGGACGAGATGCACGAATTGCACCTCCTCATCGGCGGCAAGACACACGAACGCCAGGTGCTAAAAGAGCTGTATGAGCGTAAAAAGGCTGAACCAGAATACCAGCCAGAGCACGCAGAGAGGCATATACGCGCCCGCACCCGGCTAGCGGAACAGGGCATCACCGCCCTCCCGCTCTACACCCTGCTCGACTTCGCCCCCGGCAGCGACGAACAGGAAACGGGACGTATCGAGTCCGCGTTAGAGGACGCGGGCCTGCTCAATGCGCTCGTCGTCCAGCCTTCCCAGCAAGACGCCGCCGCCACGCTCCTTGCCAGCGAAGACCTCAGCGATTGCTGGCTCGATCTCAGGCGCTTGCAGCCGCGCACACACGCATCGCAGACAAGAGGTATTCTGTGTTTTGACACCGCTCTCCAGGCGCCTACTGGACAGTGGGAAACGCTCACCGCAGACATCATCGCCACGCTGCATTCCAGTGATATATACGGCATGGAGAGCAGCGGCCAGTGGATACATGGGTTGCTGAGTGGCCACGCCGGTCCAGGCCAGGCTCGCTACATCGGGCGCAAGACACGCCTGCGTACACGGCAGCGCGAGCTGGAAACGTTGGAGAGCCAGCAGGCCCAGCTCGAAGAGGAGTTTCAATGGTTCACCAACCGCCTCTTCGCCTATGAGCAACAGCTTGAGCAGGTACAGGAGAAGCAAACGCAGTTACGCAAGGTACTCCCCCAGAGTGGCCTGGAAGAGGTTTACCTTGAACTCGTGCAGACCCAGAAGACACTCAACACAGCCAGAGACCGGTATCAGAAGGCACGCCAGCACACACAAGAGGCGCGGCAAAGTTATAACACCATCACCGCGCAGCTTGAGCGCGAGAGCCAGGGCGTTTCGGCACTCGCCAGCGATGCTGGCCGCGTCCAGGCCACGCTCTTCAGCGTTATTGAACTCAAAAACCAGGCCAACTCGCTGCAAACACACTTCCAGAGCCTCGCCCATAGCTGGGAAGAATACCAGCGGGCCAGCGCAACCCTGGAACAGGCTCAGGCGAACGAGGTCAATAGCACACACTTATATGAGCATGTACACCAACAGATGCTCCAGGCCCGTGCTGAGATGGAAGAGTTTCAGCGTGTGGCCTCGCTCGCGAATGCCGAGGAACTTAGCGAACGACTACGCGTGTTGCGTGAGCGCGATGACAGCCTCACCGGTGAGCTTGATGAGGCCCGGCAAAAACACACCCGTGCCGACGAGCGCTATCAGAATCTCGCAGGCAACCTCGTAGAGATCGAGGCCCACTTGCAGGAGGCCCAGGAAGAGTGTGTACAGAGACAGGCCCGCTTCCTTGAGCTCCTGACAGCCTACCCGGTAGAGGCGCTGTTAGCCGCCAGCCAGACTGAAGCGCTGGCCGCCGCGCACCATCTGCTCGATGGCGCGCTCTCCGAGAGCGAGGTTCCACAACGCAAAGAGCGACTCGAAAACGCGTACCGGGATGCCTATAACGACCTGGCGCGGAGATTCAATCAAGAGCAATCGCAACTCCTCGAATATGGACCAGACCTCGACAGGCAGGGGCGTGTGCATTTCCTCCATGAGAACCAAAGCCGCCCTATCGAACTACTGAAGATCCTGAGCGAGCGCATTGAGATGCAGAGAACCCTGCTCGATGAGCAGGAGCGCCAACTCTTCGAGGACTTCTTGCTACAAGAGATCGCCGAGGCCATCCGCATGCATATTCTGGAGGCCGAGGAATGGGTGCAGCAAATTAACACTGTGCTCAGCAACCTGCCTATGATTGGCGAGCACTACGCCCTGCAATGGAAGCCGCCCGCCGAGTACGACCAGACGCGCCTGGGCAGCCAGCTCGCACAACAGCATCGCCTCCTGCGCAAGCCAGCCCAGGCCCTCACCGACGAGGAGGGCGACACCTTGATGAACGCATTCCGCCGCGAGATAGAGGCGGTTCGCCTGCGCCAGCAAGAGTCTCCCGATCTAAACTTTATGGAGGCCCTGGAGCAGATCTTCGATTATCGCGAGTGGTTCCACTTCGACGTCTGGGTGACGCCCATTGGGGGCCAGCGCCAACGCCTGACGGACCGCCTGGCAGGCACACGTAGCGGTGCCGAACAGCTCTTCGCGCTCTATGTGCCGCTCTTCGCCGCGCTGGGCGCGCTCTATGGCAGCGCCAGCCCTGGCGCCCCTCGCCTCCTCGCGCTCGACGAGGCCTTTGATAAAGTAAGTGCCAGCAACACCCAGCGCATCATGGAGTTCCTGGTAGCGCAGGGCTTCCAGTGGATCATGACTGGCCCACAGGTCAGTGGCGCTGGCTCCAAAATTCCCGCCAGCGCGCGCTACCTGATGATTCACGACAAAGGCTCAGCGATAGCCACAGCCTCCGCCTCATTCTGGAGTGATAAAACAGGCATGCAGGCTGAATAAATATGGAGCAGAACAAGCACGATCAGGCCAATGTCCAGAGGGCAGTTGCCTTCTTTACGCAGGCTGGCCTGTCGCGCCTGCTCGTCAGGCTACGCGACAAATATCTTGAGCTGGGGCAGGTCGGAGGGCAGATCATGCTGGAGGAGAGCACGCCCCAGGAGCGCCGCGAGATCGCCAGTTTTCTCGGCAAGCCCCCTTCTTCAGGTCCCACACTCAAGGTCAGGGCGAGCGACGTTGATAACGCGCTCAGGCGTAGCGGCTTCGCCTGCACCCTCCCCGAGCTTCTTGCAGCCTTCTTCCCCGCCTCCGCGCTGGTGACGCGTCACCAGCGCCGTGCCACCCAGACCGCCCACCAACAGGCCTTTCGAGACGCACTCGACACGCTTCGCACATCCTTGCCAGAAGCATCGCGAGGTCGCACCTGGCTCACAGAGGGCACACATGGGCAAGAATGGCTCTTCTCACGCTACAAAAATGCCAGGCCAGAAGAGCAGGCGCGACAACTGGAGGTTATTGGCTATATTGCACACATCCTCGACCAGTTACCGGGTGAGGCCATGCCGCAACGCCTGGCGCTTTTCGCCCAGCAAACCAGTGGCGACCCACATATGCTTGATCCCAACCGGGCGGCGGGACGACTGCTCTTGCTGGCACTCGGCGACCTCACACATACACCACTCCAACCCGGTCTGAACCGCGAGGATGTCCTGCGCCTCTACATGGAGGTCGGCTTGCAAGTCGATACCATCTCCTCCTATGTTGTCGCCTTCAACCTTGCTAGCGCATCTTTTCAGGATGGCACGCCCGACCCAATGATCGCCGCCGCGGGAGAGCGTATTCTCCCCCTGACCCTGCGCCAACTGTGGGATTGGGGCAGCGTCCAGGCTGTCACCAGAGATATCTATATCATCGAGAATCCCCAGGTCTTTGAGGAGGTCATTGACAATCTACCTGGCACCACACAGGCCCCCACCATCATATGCACCGCTGGCTGGCCCAGCGTGGCGGCCCTGACCCTGCTCGACAAGCTCATCGCAGCCACGCCCGATTATCGGTTTCACTACAGTGGCGACTTCGATCTCAAAGGACTCCAGATCGCTGCTCACTTCCTTGACCGTTATCCTAACCACTGCACCCCCTGGCACATCGATCCAGAGGCCTATATGCTCGCCCTCCAGGTCGGTGGCGTGCTCGCCCCAGCTAACGAGTTAGCCCAACTCAAGGCGCTCCCCACCATCTTCACCACCCTTGTACAAGCACTACAAACACACCAGCAATGGGCCTACCAGGAAGGCATCGCCCACCTCCTCACAGCATTCAACGAACAAGAGCAAGAGCGAGCATAGAGACTCATTATACTTTTCTTGCATCGATTAGCAAGTTGCTAATACAAATGAAGTGTTTCTCATTCTCCAAAGTATGCGCCCATCAGCGTTGATCATGTAAGACCGCTTCTCATCCACTTTGGCAACTTTTTTTACTTCAGTTGTACAACGGTCTTTTTTTTGCGCCGCTTTATCAAGCGCATAGAGGCTCATACAATGTAAGGAGAACACTTCCATGGTTCAACAACCAGGTCGTTCCTGCCCCTCGTGTGGATCACCCCTGGGCGCGGGACAGCGCTTCTGCTCAAACTGTGGCTCAATCGTTGAGGAAGATATCAATAAGCCGACGGAACGTACGCCAGGGGAACTTCAGTATCGTGAACTCCAGCACGAGGCAACCCAATGGAGTTCGCCCACACCCACGCCTCCTCCTCCACCACCTTCTCAAGGACCAGCCATCTCACAGCAAGCCTATGAACGGCCCATGAATTACCAGCCCGTCCCATCCTACGCTCAGGCCCAGCCCTCTTCATCAGGCAAAGCGCTCAGACAGATCGGGTGCGGAACGGTACTTATCCTGCTAGTGATACTCTCGCTCTGTGGCGGAGCGGGATACCTTGGTTTCCAATGGATCAAAGGCGCCGTCACCAGTGCTTCTCGCAGCACGCCATCTACCTATAACTCTAATGGCAGTAGCTCGGATAACTCAGGCACCAGTGGTGGTTCAGTCATCACGACGACACTCAATACCAAGGCCGTTACCTATGCCAGCGTCTCCATCAACATCGTCAATGCTCAGCAGGCGAACAGCCTGCCAGGTGATGAGAATGGGAACCAGACGGGTCTGCTGCGCTTAAACCTGAAAGAGGATAATACCTCTTCAAAAGGATCGTATTATTACTATGGAGACGTCGCGCATCTGATTCTGCCCGGTGGCAATAGCATCGCGCCAGGCAACATGCAAAAATCTTCGGGTCCCGATGCCTCGACCAAGCGCGATAACTGGCTTGATTTCCCGGTAGCCACGAATATTAAGCCAGACCAGTTGACCCTCCGCCTGGGCAAGAGCACTGAGGCCCAGATTGATATTCCTTTGAAATCCGATGCAGACGTGACGAAATACCAGCCAACGACGATCACACCCAATAAGCATGTCCAGTATGCCGATGTGACCTGGACGATTACCAGCGCGACGCTGCAAATGAGCTTCCAGAGCAAACAGGCCGATAACGGAAAGCGCTTTGTCGTGCTCAAGCTACGCATGGATAATACCAGTTCCAAGACGTTTATTGGCTACGATGGCGATTATATGCGCCTCCAATCTGGCGACACCACAAGCCCCCCAGACGGCGACAGTGATGTCCCTACCAGCATCGACTCTAATCAATCGAACGTGACCGGTACCGCCGCATTTATGATTCCCGATGGCAACCCCAATTGTACGTTTATTCTATTAAATACGCCCTCTACTGGCTCCGTGCCGCAACAAACCATTGACCTGCAATTCAAATAGACCATGTGATTTTATAGGCGGTATGGTGAAGCCCTGGCAGCCGTAGGCTGCCAGGGCTTCACCATACCGCCTATAAACTAGAGGGTTGCCAGGTACTGGACGCTAAAGAGGTGCTGTTCGTCGCACCAGGCGCGTTCAACGCGAAAGCCAGCGGCCCGCGCCAGGCGCGCAAACTCCTCCAGGGAATATTTATAGGAACTCTCGGTCCAGATGCTTTCGCCACGCTTAAAAGGGATCTCGATATCATCGATATGCACAACCTGTTCCTCCAGGCTCACAAGATGCATCTCGATACGTCCCTCACTCGGATTATAGCAAGCGTAATGGCGAAATTGCGCGAGCTGGAAATCGGCCTCCAACTCCTGGTTGAGTCGTCGCAAGAGATTCAGGTTAAATTGGGCGGTGATCCCCTGCGGATCATTATAGGCATGGTGCAGGACCGTAAAGTCTTTTTTGAGGTCGACGCCGATGAGCAGCCCTCCACCTCTACAGGTGCGCGCGATCTGTTGCAGGAAGCGCCGGGCCTCCATTGGCTCAAAGTTGCCAATTGTGGACCCGGGAAAGTAGCCGATGCGCTGGCGCACCGCTCTCGCAGGCACGGGAAGCTCAAACTCACTGGTATAGTCGGCGCAGACAGGCAGTACTTCGAGCGCTGGATAGGCCAGCGCCAGGGCGATAGCCGCCTCCTTCAGATACGCTTTTGAAATGTCTATAGGAATATATCCCACCAGGTCCTTCAGCGTATCGAGTAACATGCGCGTCTTCAGGCTATTGCCACTCCCATACTCGACAAGCAAGCAGTCTGGCCCGAGCAGTTCAGCAAGTTCTCCCACGCACTGTTGCATGATCCGCCTTTCGGTGCGCGTTGGATAATAGGTCTCCAGTTCGCAGATCTGAGCGAAGAGCCTGGACCCTGGCTCATCATAGAAGTATTTACTGGGCAGGGTCTTGGGCGACTGCTGTAATCCCTGCATGACCTCCTGCCGCAACGTTGTGCAGGTGGGGGCGCAATCAAGCAGTTGGAGTGTCAGGTGCTTGCTACGCATGCGCCTCTACCTCCCTGGCCAGGCGAATGCCTGTAAATTGCCAGCGCGCATCGGGTGGGAAGAAGTTGCGATAGGTTGGGCGTATGTGCGAGAGAGAGGTGACACACGAACCACCACGCAGGACAAACTGGTTACACATGAACTTACCGTTATACTCACCAACCGCTCCTGGCGCGGGTCGGAAGCCTGGATAAGGAGCATAGGCACTCTGTGTCCACTCCCAGACATCGCCATACATCTGCGTGGGGCCTTCTTTCTGAAGCGTAGCCTGCATGGGAACGGGATGATAGACGCCGCTCTCCACAAAGTTCCCTCTCACGTCCAGGCCACTGGCCGCGACCTCCCACTCTGCCTCGGTCGCAAGCCTGGCATGCTTCCAGTGGGCATAGGCATCGGCCTCGTAGTAGCTGACATGGCAGACAGGCTCGTATTTGTTGACCGCGCGCAGGCCGCTCAAGGTCATCATGCACCACTGACCATCCCGTTTCTCCCAGTAGAGAGGCGCCTGCCACTGCTGCTCTTGCACGGTACGCCAGCCATCCGAGAGCCAGAGCGTAGGTGTGCTATAGCCGCCATCCTCGATAAACTCAAGGTATTCACCATTGGTGACCAGGCGTGATCCCAGTTGGAAGGACTGGACATAGGTTTTATGCCGGGGTCCCTCGTTGTCAAAGGCAAACCCATCTCCCTTATGCCCTATCCAGTAGACGTCCTCTTGATAAGTTATCCAACTCAGGGGCGCGACCGAGAGCGAGGGAGAGGCAGGAGCCTCATGATAGGCAGGATTGAGAGGATTACAGGAGAGCACATGCTTGATATCGGTAAGCATCAACTCCTGGTGCTGCTGCTCATGATGCAGACCCAGCGTGATAACGGGTGTGAGCGCGCTCAAGCGGCTCTCATCGAGATGCTCAAACAGGGCCTGCATGTGCTCATCGACATAGCGGCGATACTGGTAGGTTTCCGTAACAGTTGGACGAGAGATCAGGCCACGCCTGGGACGACAATGGCGCGCGCCCACGCTATTGTAGTAGGAATTGAAAAGATATGTGTATTGGGGATGGAGCGAGGTATAGCCAGGCTGGGCGGCGGAGAGCACGAACGTCTCCCAGAACCAGCTCACATGGGCTAAATGCCATTTCGTCGGGCTGACATCCGGCATAGATTGCACAACATAGTCTTCTGTCACCAGCGGCTTACAGATCAGTTCAGAGAAGGCGCGCACCTGTTTGTACTGCTCAGAGAGAGCATGGCGGGAGAGGGCCAGGGCCGAGGATGTTTTGGGCTGTGCGTAATCTACCATGAGTATTCTCCTTTAGTGGTGGCATAACGCCCAAGGATATGCTGAATTAGTTTCTGCCAATGGTGCATTCGCTTTCAGCATACACTGCGGAAAAAACCACACGATGGCAGATTCTCTCACATCACTCTTTCCCCTTTGCTACATGTTTATGATGAAAACAGATCCGTAAGCATCCCATGGGTGCATAGATATTTGCTTGAGAAACAGAAAGGAAATACCAGAATGAACTTTGACATTACCCAGGTAGACCAGATGATCAATAAGATTCCCTTCCCTGTGTCCACATCCAATCTTAAACAGATGGCACAGCAGTTTGGCGGGGGCAATCCGCAGATTACGGCGGTTATTGATCGCCTGCCCGAAAAAACCTATAATTCGTCTGATGAACTCAAGAGTGACCTCCAAAAAAACATGGGGAACCTGGGAAATATGGGGGGATTCAAGCTCTAAGCCATTTCCCTGTTTAGCCCGCTTCTATAGCGGGTGGGTACATGTTCCATGCTGTAAGGAACAGGTACCCACCCACTGCTACGATGCTTTCCTGAGATCAGGACGTACCAGCAATACGGGCCTCGTCGCCGCAGCCAGGACGCGCTCAGCAGTGCTCCCCATAACCCAGCACTCAAAGCCACCACGTCCATGTGTAGCAAGCGCTACCAGGTGACAAAGCTGAGTTGCTTCATCACTCTGACTGGTCTCAGTCAGGTGAAGCAGGGTATGGGCCGAGTCGCTCCCCTTCACAATCGCCCATGATAGCCGTACGCTGGTTTCCGCTTCAAGCGTGTCTTTCAACCTGGCTACCAGGTTCTTGAGATACTCATGTGCCAACGATGCCGCCTCTTCTTCAATGTTCTGGACGAGGCACGCGCGACGGTACAGGGCGAGTTCATCGCTAGAGAGTGACTGAATTACGCGTACCAGGTGCAATTCACCTTGCTGGGGTGCTGAGAGCAGAGACACCAGTTGCGCCGCTGGATACAGCGCTGACTCTGCCCACCTGGACCCATCCAGGCCAACCAGGGTGCAGAGCGCACCTGGCTTCTCAAGCGTAAGGCATTCCTCTCGCAGGCATGCACGACTCATAATGAGTACCGGCACATGACTATGGCGCGCCACCTTTTGCGCTACGCTTCCCAGCATCCAGCGCTTAAAACCAGTCCTCCCATGCGTACTCATCACGAACATATCCACATGCTGCTCACGCGCAAAGGCGAGCAGAGACGATGCCGCCTCGCCATATAAGACCACTTGCTGAGTCTCTATACCAGCGACCACTGGTGTCTGAGTCAGGTGTGTGAGATAGTTCTTCGCATCCTCTGCCGAGTCGACATCGTCATCGGCATACATATAGCAGGCATAGGGATTGGCAAGCGCCATATATGACCCCATATTATCAATGACTCGCACCACGCGTGCCAGAAACAACGTTCCCCCCGAACGGCGCACAATGGCAGCGGCAAGTGGGAGTACGCGTTCAGCAAACGCGGACCCATCCAGAGGAACCAGAACATTGTGAAACATCTTATGTCTCCTCCTCAGTCTCCTCTTCCTCTGCATGCTCCTCGACCCAGGCTGGACGCGTAATCAAAAGCGGCAACCGCGTACCATGCAACACGCGCTCCGTCACACTGCCCATGGCCCAACGCCGGATGCCACTCAAGCCATGCGTCGCCATCGCGATCCCATCACACCTGGGCATGCTCCCGAGACCATCCTGCGTATCGCCCTGTTCGGCCACGCGCACGATGGCGTTCGCGACGTCATTGTCCAGGATAACAGACCAGGTGACCATAAAGTTTTTTGGCGAGAGCGAGGGTTCCACCAGGCTCTCCTTGAGCTTTTTAGCCATGGACTGCAAGTATTCTCCCGCCTTCTGCACCAGTTCGCGTCTACGCCCTTCATTTTCTAAAAGCTGTACATTAGCAGGAATGACATGTAGGAGATGCAATTGAGCGGGCGTTTGTGGAGCCAGGTCCGCCAGCAGAGAAGCCGCCGATGTAAGCGCTGTCCTGGCGGGCGCCGAGCCATCCAATGGCACCAGCACGCGGAGGGGTTCAGTCGCGTCTGGATGTGGGCCCGCAGGCACCCCGCCCTCCTCTTTGAGCATCAAGACCGGGACTTTCGCGTGCCGTACGACTTTGGCTGCGACTCCGCCGATACGCCAGTGTGAAGCAGCATTTTGTCCATGGCTACACATTACAATACCATCCGCCTGCGTTTCAGAGGCCGCATTCAGAATGCTGGCAGCTGCGCTTCCACGCAGTAACAACGTTTCAGCGGGGATGGGCGGCTCCGTTATCTCTGCCTCCTCCCCCGTTGGTGCAGGACTTAGTAGACTGTTGAGATACATCTCGGCCTCTCGCAGGCGCATCTCCACCAGGGGGGCCTGTTCCACTGCCCAGAGATCACTTACTGGATCCACCACGTAAACCAGGACAATCGAGCCTCGTGTGGCACGCGCTATCCTTTTTGCTAGCGGAAGCGCGCGCTCTGCCCGAGGAGAGCCATCCAGGGGAACTAGAATGCGCTTAAACACTATTTTCTCCTCCTTTTGCTACCCATCTCGCATGCCTCCTCTGCTCCCCACTGACATCCTCATCACACATTCAGTATAGTTTGCCTCCTGTATCTCAGCCACTAAGCCAACCAGCGGCCCACCTTTGAGAAATCCCGCCAGAAATAATGTGGAGTTTTTTTTTGTTTATATTGATAGAAACAGTTCACGGCTAAGCTGTAAAATAAGAAGGTCAGGTGGTGAGACGGGATCAAGCCATAGAGGAAAATGCGAGGAAGAGCTATATTCGTTTTCCTTACGCCATTTATCGATGCTATGGTGTCCACGCCATAAAGTACTAGGGATTATGTTTCCAGCAATGAAGAGGTCGATAGTAGGGTATAGAACACGGCAGACCATGTAATCGTGTGAGCGAAGCTAGTCGCTGTGAAGCGGCGTTCACGGTTGTTCTTTCATGGTAAAGGGTTGCCTGGTCCACGTCGTTCAATGGCTCTCGCTCGAGAGGGGCGCAACTGGTTCAAGCAACCAGGAAGCGTTGGCATCATGGCTCATGACCTGGTACCGATGTAACCCGCTGGCGAAGTTATACTTAGTTACATATGAAGTGTAAAACCAAGGTCGCGGTTTTAAGCCCGATGCTGGTTCTTGAAATGAAGAAATAAAGAAGTACGCGATGTTGAAAAATGTTTACACTCCTGGTACGAGCAACGCAAATACAAAACCAACTGCAAATCCAACTGCGAAATACGCTGGCATTCGACTAGAAGATAACACTTTACATATAGCAGCCACTCGTAAAAGCGAACAGGATGCGGAGTTTCATGCGTTTACTCAACCACTCCACCAGGATGGAGTAGAGCAGGTTCTCACCTTTTTGCGCCAGGCCGCCCAGGAACACAACCTACAGTACATTGCCAGTACCTTTACGCACGATCCTCGCTTCCAGGATCTGCACTCCCGTCTCTGGCTTGAAGAGGATATTGTCCCCTTCCACCTGCCAGCAGATGCGGATACGACCCTGGCCTCAGGTATAAAGACGATGATGGAAACATTCGATGAGCAAAATATTGTGGACCCGGTGCTCACCAGCGTCAATGAGGTTCTCACATCGGAGCTGGTGACAAAGGAAGATTACCGTCGCGTCACGCCACCATCCGACTTCGCGCGCCTGGAAGCCCTGGCCCAGAGCCTACAGGGTCGAAAACTCATTTTCATCAACGCGACCCCGCGTGGTGGTGGCGTCGCCTTAATGCGCCATGCCCTCATCCGACTTCTCCGCCTCTTTGATGTCGATGCCCACTGGTATATTCTTCAGCCCAGCAAGGAAGTTTTCGACATCACAAAGACTAAAGTACATAATGTCCTGCAAGCCGTCTCAAGTCCCGACACGGTGCTCACGCCTGAAGATATACAGGTCTACGAGTCCTGGACGGAAGAGAACGCGGCGATGCTGCACGAGGTTTTCACCCAGGCAAACGTAGTCGTGATTGATGATCCTCAGCCGGCTGGCCTTATTCCGCATATTAAGCGCGTCAATCCCAAGGCAAAGATCATTTACCGCTCACATATCCAGATCGTGAGTGGCCTGGCCAACCAGCCAGGTACACCACAGCATGTCACCTGGAGCTTCTTGTGGGAAAAGATTCAGCTCGCGGACTACTTTGTGAGCCACCCCATGAGCATGTTTATTCCGGATAATGTGTCCGCGGACAAGGTCTTCTACATGCCTGCGACCACTGACCCGCTCGATGGCCTGAACAAGCCGCTGAGCGAGAAGCAGCTCGATACCTATATGCAGCTCTTCAATACCTACCTGGAAGCTGCCGGTCAGACTCCATTGGATGAAACACGTTCCTTCATTGTGCAGATCGCGCGCTTCGATCCCTCCAAAGGCATACCCGATGTACTGGACGCCTATCGCAAGCTGCGTGAGATGTTAGAGGAGCAGTGCCTACCCGTTCCACAACTGGTCATTGCAGGCAATGGCTCGATTGATGATCCCGATGGCGCTCCCATCTATAATCTCATCTGGAACATCCTGCAAACAGCGCCATACGCCCATTTCGCGCATGATATCAAGGTGTTACGCCTGCCACATCGCGACCAGGTGCTCAACATGCTACTACGTAGAAGCAAAGTGGTGCTTCAGCTCTCAACCAAAGAGGGCTTTGAGGTCAAGGTGACGGAGGCCCTGATGAAAGGGAGGCCCGTCATTGCCTATAATGTGGGGGGTATTCCACTCCAGATCGAGGATGGTATTACCGGCCACCTGATCGAGCCAGGCAACACGACCCAGGTAGCGAAGCATCTGTATACCCTGCTTACCGAAACAGAGAAGTATCAGCGCATGAGCCAGGATGCCACCGAGCGCGCTAATAGCGATTACCTGACGCTACCTAACGCCATCAACTGGCTCTTCCTGGCACAGCAACTCCTACAGGATATCCCTATTGAGGGGAACTACCAATGGGTCAAACGCCTGGCGGAGGAGCAGCTTCCTGTTGACCTTACTCCAGAAATAGTCCAGCTCGATATGCAAGAACTTTTAGCGTAAACGCTAGACGCCTCTCATTCCTTTATCACGGTTGTCTAATAGCGTTATGACGTGAGGGTTCGTGCTCAGGCCTGAGCACGAACCCTCTTTTTTGTTGTCCCAGGCATCCCTCTCCATAGAACATCCACTGATCCTACGGCTTCTTCTCCCGGTCTTTCGCCGAATTATAGGCTTGTTGCTGCTCCTGCTCAATATCCTCAGCGATATCCACTCTCCCCTCGACAGGGGGCTGTGAAAGCACCTCTGGCTCTCCTGACCCCACTGGCGAATACCTTTCTAAATCGTTCTCACGCCCAATGTCATCGCATCCCTCCGCATGAGGCAGCGAAGCCGGAATAGGAATATCATCGCGACGCTCTTCGGGTTGGGGGAAGGTCTCCATGACGCTCGCTCCTTCATCGAGAATGGCGGCATACACATGGCCGCCTACCAGGAAAAAGATACTTTTCTCTTCTCGTTATACAAGCAACAACAAGCACCTTAAAGTTGGATAAAAGAAGCCACGGCGCGTTGGATCATCCTCTCGCCGTGGCTTCTGTGCTTCTGCCTGCCAGGCTAGCGCGTCTGTAGGGAGCCATGATCGTCGCAGTGGTCACCATGTGGATGATGCAGGTGCCCCTGATAGAGGTAATCATAGTGATCGCCATGGGGAACCTGCTCATGCTGGGAGGCATCATGGCCGCCACAGGAGCACTCCATTGGCTGACACGAGGCGGGATTCTGCGCATTCACGTCAATCACATGCTCATCATAATGCCCCTCGTGGGGATGGTGCAGGTGACCTTCATGCAGGTAGTCGATATGCCCTTCGTGGACGACCGCGGTATGCCCGCACTGTTCAGTGTGTTCGTGATCACCATGCGTATCATGCATAGAATGGGTCATGCGTTATTACCTCCTGAGTACTAAACACTACTGGCACAAGTATTCTCTCAAGAAGACACGCACGCTTAAGCCATTTCGTCACTAGCCCGACCATAAAGCTGCAAACGCGCTAGCCCCCACCAGGCACACACAACACCACCTATAATCGCGCACCCCTCCTGGGCCACAACTATAAGTATCTATTTTCTACCCTTTTATACTAGCCTCAACAAAAATAAAGCGAGCTCGCATGTTGACAGAAGAGATTTAGTATGGCATAGTGTGAACAAGCAGTCTATTGGTATATACAATATATCAACTGTATAGCAATGGCAAGAAAGATTGAGTGATAGAAATAGTAGCAAAATCACGTGCAATCTTTTTCACGCCTATGCACAGCGCCGCTTGAATCCGCGCTTTGCCTGAATCCTGATCAGCTCATAGACGAGTGTGTCCAGCGAGGAAGCTTTCGCTCCTGTGACCGATCCTCTTCTTGTAGGATCGCTCTTCCTTCTACCCTATTTTTCTATGTTATTAGGTAGAAGTCCATACGAACCCTGGACCATTCCTCACGGCTCATTCGCGACACTGAGCATGTATCCTTTCTGTCTTCATCAAAGGAATCGAGGAGTATTTTAAAACTATGCATTCTACGACACGTCGGCAATTTCTTGTGGATGGCGGCAAGGTCGTCGTCGGAACCAGTGCATTGGCTGCATTCCTCGCGGCCTGTGGCGATTCGGGTGCCGGTGCAGCCTCAGGCACCCTCAACTACTGGGTCACAAGCTATCAGCCTCATGGCGCTAACGCGACCGGTAAACTTACAGATGCAGCAGTCGCTGCCTACAAAAAGGCCCATGCCAATCTCAAGGACGTCAAGGCCACTGGTTACACTGGTAATCAGGCCGGCTTCACCAAGGTCACGCAGGCGGTACGCGGCGGCACCTCTATCGACCTCTTCCGCTATCCCTCCGACAACCTGCCCTTGCTGATCAAGCAGGGATTGGTCGCTCCTATCGATGAGTATCTGAGCGCGGAAGACAAGGCCGATTTCTATCCCGATATCCTTAAATCCGTCACCTTTGACGGCAAGGTCTATGCCTGGCCGCTCTGGGTTCCCCCGGTGGCCATGTATCTCAATGTTGATCTCTTTAAAGAGCGCGGCATCGAGCTGCCCAAAGATGATTGGACCTACGAGGAGTTTGTCGATATCGCGCAGCGCCTGACCTTCAAGCGCTCCAATGGGCAGCAAGTCTATGGCTATACAGGTGCCATCGATCCCGACCTGGTCAATACCTGGTCTTTCCTCCTGGGTGATGGCGCGACGCCACTCTCCGAGGATAACAAGAAATATACCCTTAACAGCCCGGAGGGGGTGAGCGGCCTCCAGAAGCTGGTTGACCTGGCACAAAAGTACAAGGTCACCCCTCCCGACTTTGGCACGCAGTCGCCCGACGATATCGGTCCCGGCTTTAGCCAGAACAAGAATTACGCGATGTATAGCGCTCCCAGCGGTGACTCCAGTAGCTATCGCCAACTGGGTATGAACTTCGAAGTCCGCGCCATGCCTATCGGCAAACGCAACAAACCCTTCACGGTTGGCGGCGTAGGCCTGATTGTGGTTGGCAAGCACAGCAACAAGGATCAGGAGAAGCTGGCGATGGACTTCGCCAACTACCTGACGGGCAAGCAGGTCGGCACGGATGTCAACGGCTACTACCTGGCTCCGGGCGCGCGTAAATCCATTACGGTGCTCGATCCCATCAGCAAGTTCTCGCCCTTTGTGGCCAGCACTTACTTTATGCCCATCATTGCACAGTGGTCTCAGATTCGTACCCTGATCCACTCGCAGTTGCAAAACGCGGTGCTGGGTAAGTCTTCCGCGCAGGAGGCACTCAATGCTCCTGCTGACGAGATCAATTCGATCCTTTCCGGCAATGCGTAAGCACAAGTAAGAGAGGACGCGAGTGTACAGGACGTGCCTGTACACTCGTGTTTCCCCTGAGCCAGGAAGGACATATGTTGCTACCACTTATAAGATCCTGACTCGCCTCGGGGCATACTGGCGGCGCCAAATCGTCTGTCGCACTGTCCTCTCCTCTCGCAACACCTGCTCTGTGAGCCTTTCAACATCATTATCAGGAGAATGGTCATGTCAGACATATCACTGCAACGTGCGGAGAAGCGCACGCCGTCTCGCCCATCGGGTGCGTTCATGCGCTCTCTGAAAAGGCACGGTTGGAGCTACTTCTTCATCCTGCCTAGCATGAT
Organism: Ktedonobacter racemifer DSM 44963; assembly: GCF_000178855.1. Taxonomy (GTDB): domain Bacteria; phylum Chloroflexota; class Ktedonobacteria; order Ktedonobacterales; family Ktedonobacteraceae; genus Ktedonobacter; species Ktedonobacter racemifer. The sequence goes on from NZ_ADVG01000002.1 coordinate 693,619, forward strand.
TACCTTTGCCATCTTCACGCTCTTTCCCATCCTGTGGGCGCTGGTCATCTCCTTCCAGGATAGCGATATCGTGACGACCGGAAAGTGGGTGGGCCTCAAAAACTACGTCTCGGCCTTTACCACAGAGGGGGGAATCTTTCTCAAGTCCATCGAGAATACCCTCTATTACACGGTTATTACCGTGATCGCCAATATTCTGATCGCGCTCATCCTCGCCGGGCTGATTCAAAAGCGCGGCAAGATCGCGAAGACCTTCTTCCTGGCGGCGTTCTACCTGCCTGCGGTCTCCAGTTCCGTCATTGTGGCGATTACCTGGAAATGGATCTTCAACTCTGAATATGGCCTGCTCAACTACCTGCTGAGCCTGGTGCATATTGCCCCCATCCGCTGGCTCTCCGATCCCAATGTCGTGCTCAATAGCATTACACTCTCCACGATACTCACCATTCCTGCAACCGGCGTGGTGCTCTTTAATGCCGCGATGGCCAGCATTCCACCTGAGTTCTATGAAGCAGCTCAGATCGATGGGGCCGGTCCCATTCAACGCTGGTGGTACATCACCCTCCCTCTGATCAAATCCACCACTCTCTACCTGGTTGTGCTCTATACCATCGCCAGCTTTCAGGTCTTTGAGAAGTTCTTTGTTATGGTCCAGAGCGGTGTGGGTACCAGCACCCAGGTGATGGTAACGCAGATCTACGAAAATGGCTTCCAGCAGTCACGCTATGGCGTTGCCTCCGCGCAAGCCTTTATCCTCTTCTTGATGATCGCCTCCGTAGCGGTGGTACAGTTCCGTATGCTCCGCAGCGATGTGGAATACTAGGATCTTATTCCGAAACCCAACGTCACTCGCGTGACTAGCGCTTCGCGCTCAGGGTTTTCGGATAAGTAGTAGGTTGGAGTGTCAGTAATGGCTCAAGCAGAACTCAAACAGCGGAGAGTGGCTCCGCGCAGGATCAAATGGGGAAGTGTCGCGCCCTGGCTCATGCTCCTTATCGTTGCTGTCATCGCGCTCTGGCCGATGTACTGGCTCTATGTGACGGCCTTTACGCCGACCACATTTTCGCTCAAGACGCCCCCGGATTTCTTTCCCGTACACGCAGACATATCGAACTTCCAGCGCCTGCTCAGCCAGGCCACCGATTACTGGAGCTGGGGCGCAAACAGCCTGACTGTCTCCATCGTCATTACCCTGTTCCATATTCTCTTCGATACGATGGCGGGTTATGCCTTCGCGAAACGTAAGTTTCCTGGCCGCACCATCCTCTTCTGGGTCGTGATCGGGACGATGATGATTCCGACATACGTAACCCTGGTTCCCATGTACCTGGTCACGCAGCAGCTTAACCTGATCGACTCGCTCTGGGCCGTGATTCTACCCGGCTTCGCCAACGTCTTTGGCATCTTCTTGATGCGCCAGTATATCCAGACCCTCCCCACAGAGCTGCTGGATGCCGCTCGTATAGACGGCTGTGGCGAGATGGGCGTCTTCTGGCATGTGATCTTGCCTCTGTGTCGGCCCGCGGTTGGCGCGCTGGCCATCTTTACCTTCGTCCAGCACTGGAATGATTTCCTTTGGCCCTTGATCGTGTTGCAGTCCAGCAATCACTATACGCTCTCCGTTGGGGTGGCCAACTTGCAAGGTGAGTTCACCACAGATTATGGTATCATTTTTGCAGGCGCTGCTCTGGCCGCGCTTCCGATGATCATCTTCTTCCTGATCTTCCAGCGCAACTTCCTCTCCGGTGTGCGCATGGGCGCGATCAAGGGATAAGACCACGACCTGTTGAGCGAAAGGAGCGTGTCATGAAGGGGTCCACCCACGCTGTCGTCCAGAATGGACTCGATGTCTTACTGGCGGGAGGAGCACCAGGCCTACACGGGAAGCAATTGGGACTGATTACCAATCCAACGGGTATCAACAGGGCGCTCCAGGGCGGCGTTGATCTCCTGCACGCCGACCCGCGCTTCGAGCTTTGCGCACTCTTTGGACCTGAACATGGCATGCGCGGCGATGCCCAGGCCGGTGTGCATGTGCAGGCCAGCACAGACTCACGCACCGGCCTCCCAGTCTACAGCCTTTATGGCGAGACCCGGCGGCCGCGTCCCGAGATGCTCCAGGGGTTAGACGCCCTGCTCTTCGATATCCAGGACATAGGCGTGCGCTACGCGACCTATCTCTCAACCCTGGTCTACGCCATGGAGGCCGCGGCGGAGGCCGGACTACTCTTTGTGGTTCTGGATCGCCCCAATCCGCTTGGTGGCCAGCTCCTGGCAGGCAATATCCTTAATCCAGATTTTAGCTCCTTTGTCGGCATCGCCAATATTCCCGTCTGCCATGGACTAACGGTCGGCGAGTTCGCACGTCTATATGCCGCTGAACACGGGCTGCCTGAACCCATGGTGGTGGCAATGCGGGGCTGGAGGCGCAATCACTGGTTTGATCAGCTCGATCTGCCCTGGGTGCAGCCCTCGCCCAACCTGCCCACGCTGGACGCGGTAGCGCTCTACCCCGCGACCTGCCTGCTTGAAGGTCTCAGTTGTTCCGAGGGACGCGGCACGACGCGCCCCTTTGAAATCCTGGGCGCGCCCGATATCGATCCCTTCGTCCTGGCGGAGACACTCGCAGTCCATGCCTTGCCTGGAGTGGCCTTCCGCCCGCTCTATTTCACGCCAACCTTCTCCAAGCACGCTCAGACACGCTGTGGAGGCGTACAGGTCTACCTGCTGGAGCGCGCACGGATTCCTCTCATGGAACTGGGGCTGTACCTGCTGGCAGACCTGCGCCGCCTCTCGCCGCTCTCACGGACCTGGATTCAGGGTGAGAACGGAACCTATTTTCTCGATCTGCTCTGCGGCAGCGACCAGGTGCGCCTGGCCCTGGAGGCTGGCGCAAGCGTAGCAGAGATCACGGCGAATTGGGAGGGTGGCCTGGCTGCTTTCGCGCAGCGACGCGCCTCTTTCTTGCGCTACCAGGACTGATGGCATATGAGAACGAAAGGAGCACACGTCCTATGCGCGTACTTGGCCTGAACTCGGGTACCTCCGTTGACGGCATCGACCTGGCTCTCTGCGAGTTTCTGCCCGTCGCGCCAGGCGAACTCTCGCTGCGCCTTTTGGCATATGAAGAGGCCAGCTTCCCCGCATCCTTGCGCCAGCAGGTGTTCAACATCCTACGCACGCCACAGGCCCACCTGGCGGACCTGACAGAGCTAAACTTTCTCCTGGGAGCGGCATTCGCCGAAGCCGTCGAGACCTTCTGTCTTCATCAACAGGTCTCACGCGCCGAGATCGACCTGGTCGCCTCTCATGGGCAGACGCTCTATCACCTCGTTGAACCTGGACGCGTCCGCTCAACCTGGCAAACCGGCGAGGCGGCGGTGATCGCGCAACGCCTGGGGATAAGCGTCGTGGCCGACATGCGCGTGGCCGATGTTGCCGCTGGCGGGCAGGGAGCGCCCCTGGCCTCGTTCTTCGATGCCCTGCTCTTTAGCGACCCGCAGCAGACACTTGCCCTGCAAAACATCGGCGGCATCGGCAACGTAACCTTTCTCCCGGCGGGTCAAGGTCCATCCGGGGCCTACGCCTTTGATACTGGCCCGGGTAATGTGCTTATCGATGCCGCGGTCCGCCACTACACGCAAGGAGCGCTCCACTTTGACCGCGACGGAGCACTGGCACACCAGGGCACAGTCGATGAGGGCCTGGTAAGCCAGGTCCTGGCCCATCCCTATTTTCACCAGTTGCCCCCCAAAACCACCGGGCGCGAACTATTTGGTGATGCCTTCGCGGCCCAGCTCATTGCCCAGGCCACAGACGCGGGTCTCTCGCCCGAAGATACCATCGCGACGCTTACCGCCATCACAATCAAGAGCATCATTCATGCCTACCGCACCTATGGCCCAGCACACCTGGGCGAGGTCCTGGTCGGTGGTGGCGGCGGCTATAACCCTGTACTCATGCAGGGCTTACAGGCGGGCCTTCCCACCACACGGGTCCGCCTCTTCGAAGAGACGGGCCTTCCCGCCGGGGCCAAGGAGGGTATCCTCTTCGCCCTGCTGGGGCATGAGTGCCTCTATGGCCGCGCCAACAATCTACCAGGCAGCACAGGGGCAAGCGCCCCCGCCATCCTGGGCAAGATCGTGCCAGGGCGCAATTATCGCCAGCTTCTCCGTCAGGTACACACAGACCTGGAACACCAGGAAGAGACAAGCACAGCAGGCACCTATCCCATGCTGCACCGTCTGCACCTCATACAAAACAACGTGCCCGCACCGGGCACACAGCAATAGTAAACACACTACCAGGAGTAACGCATATATGTCGAGTTCATCAGGACAGCCAGAACTCAATCTTCACGCTATGGAGACTGAGGGGGCCAATCCCGCCAGCGCGCAAATCGATCAAATGAGCGCACTTGAGATTGTTCAGATTATGAACGCGGAGGACGCCAGGGTCGCCCTGGCCGTGCAGCAAGAATTACCCCAGATCGCGCGCGCCGTGGAGGAGAGCGCCAAACGTCTGCGCCAGGGAGGGCGCCTGATCTATCTTGGTGCAGGCACCTCGGGTCGCTTAGGCATTCTGGATGCCTCGGAGTGTCCCCCCACCTTTAGCACACCGCCAGAGTTAGTAATAGGCCTGATCGCGGGCGGTCCTCCTGCCATTCTGAAAGCAGTCGAGGGAGCGGAAGATAATCCCGAGGGTGGCAAGGCCGACCTGCAACAGTTGCATCTTGAGGCCAGAGACGTTGTGGTTGGCATCGCCGCCAGCGGGCGCACTCCCTATGTCCTGGGGGCTGTCGCCTACGCCCGCGAGGTTGGCGCATTGACCGTGGGACTCGCCTGCAACTCACAGACGCCCCTGCACTCCACCGTCGATATCATGATCGCCCTCGTGGTTGGCCCCGAGATTGTCAGTGGCTCCACGCGCCTGAAGGCAGGCACCGCTCAGAAGATGGCGCTCAATATGCTCAGTACTGGTGTCATGATTCTGCTGGGCAAGACCTACGGTAACCAGATGGTCGACGTGCATGCCTCAAATTATAAGCTCCAGCGCCGGGCCAGCAAGATCGTGCAGACCATCGCTGGCATTGAGCAGGAGCAGGCCGATGCTCTGCTTGCCCAGTGCGACGGGGAGACAAAAACCGCGATTGTGGTCGCGCGCGCTCATGTCAGCCCACAGGAGGCTCGTCAGCAGCTCGCGGCACACCAGCAGGTCTTGCGCGCCACCCTTGCGGCCTTGCAGGCAGAGTAACCTGGCACACACAAACGAAAGATCGATTAAAAGATCTATTGCACGACCTCTATATCGAAGAATGTGATAATATTGTGATAGTCGCGGTAAATGACGAGCGCGATGCATGCCAGCTATAGTTGTTTTGCGCGTTTTGAATCAAGTTCTATGGAAGATTGATCATCTACGCGGGAATGGCGGGGAAGCCTCTTCGCTTCACGCAGCCGAAGGCGAGTCGCAGCAGCGGCGTTGTGAAATGGAATCCAGACAGGGATGTTGCCCACACCTCTCTTCCTTCTACAGGATTTGGTATGACGCGCCTGTACGTCAAACATATTATTTTCGCTTCACACGGCTTGCACAGCCTGGTGAAGAAAGGATGGGGACACATGTCTGATTACACCCGAGGCATGGAGCTTGAGCGGCAGATCGGGCAACTGCTCAGTGTTGGCTTCTATGGTACCACCCCAACGCCTGAAATCATTGATCTAATCCAGAATCACCATGTCGGAAACATTATTTTCTTCGCGCGCAATATCGAGAGCGCCCACCAGGTCCACCAGCTTACCAGCGAGCTACAACGTATCGCACGCGATGCTGGTCATCCCTACCCCCTGCTGATCTCGACAGATCAGGAGAACGGCATGGTGCGCCGTTTCGGCAAAAGCGCAACGAGCTTTCCCGGCAATATGGCTCTTGGCGCCATCGACAGCGAACAGGAGACTTACGAGATCACCCTGGCAACGGGCAAAGAGCTCAAGGCGCTGGGCGTCAATATGAATCTGGCCCCAGTTGCGGATGTCAACAACAATCCCGCCAACCCGGTGATTGGCGTGCGCTCCTTCGGCGAGCATGCCCCCCACGTCTCGCGCCATCTCGTGGCCGCGATTAAGGGCTACCAGGAAGCGGGCGTCGTCACCAACCTGAAGCACTTCCCCGGCCATGGCGATACCGCTGTCGACTCCCACCAGGCCCTGCCGGTCATCCCGCATACCCTCGAACGCCTTGAGGAGATTGAACTGGTGCCCTTCCGCGCTGGCATCGCCACCGGGGCCGATTCAATTATGATCGCGCACGTCTATCTTCCAGCTCTGATGAAAGAGGAGATGCTACCCGCGACGATCTCCCGCGAGATCATTACAGGACTCCTGCGCGAACGCCTGGGCTTTAATGGCGTTATCACCACCGATTGCCTGGAGATGAACGCGCTGGCGGACACGGTTGGCATTCCACGCGGGACGGTGATGGCCCTGCAAGCTGGTGCCGATATCGCCTTAATCTCCCATCATTACGAGTATCAGAAGGCAGGCCTTGCCGCGGTCCTTGAGGCCGTGCAGAAGGGCGAGCTGACAGAAGCTCAGATCACCACCGCCGCCGAGCGTGTGCTTCAACTCAAGGCCAGCTACCTCTCCTGGGATGATCTGCCAGGGGAAGAGAGTGTGCGCCAGATCGCAACTCCCGAGCATCTCGACCTGAGCAAGCGCTCCTTCGCACATTCAACCACCCTGGTACGCAACGCTCAGCAGCTTGTACCCGTGACAGGCGAGCAGGCACAACACCCGCTCTTCCTCTTCCCAGAGACCGATCACGCCACCTTCGCTGCCGACCGCTACCCCTCGCTGGAGGAACTCCAGACCGCTATTACGGAGCATTTTCCCACGGCAGAGGTTCTGGCCGTCCCCAGTCAGCGCGACGAGGCAACGGAAGCCCGGCTGCAAGAGGCCATTGCCGGCAGTTCCACGCTCGTTGTCGTCACCGTTAACGCGAACCGTTACCAGCCCCAGGCGGACCTGGTACACTCCCTGCTACAACAGGAGAAGCCAGTCATTGGCCTGGCCGTCTATGACCCCTATGACCTGCTGACCTTCCCTGAGCTGGAGACCTACCTGGTCACCTATGAATACACCCTACCAGCCTTTGAGGCCGCGCTGGATGTCTTACAAGGCAAACAGACCGCTCAGGGCAAACTTCCAGTAAGCATTCCTGGCTTGCACGAGCGGGGCCACCGCGCAGAGTAGAGTTCTCTGGTTGTAGGTGTAGAGCATGTTGGCTGCCTACGGCAGCCAACATGCTCTACACCTACAACCAGAGATCATTTGGACAAGAGGCTACGAAAGAAAGTTCTTTTTGCTATGGCACACCATTTTGCTATCTTTGAGCCAGAGCGCGACCTGGCCGACCTGGTCACGCTCTGGCAGAGCACTGTTGGCTCGCAATGGCCGCTTAGCGCCGAGCGCATCCAACTGGTTCTCAACGGGCCAGAGGCACACCATTTTGCTCTCCGCGAGGAGGGCAGACTGATCGCCTTCGCGGCTACCTTCCAGAGTCCACGGGGACATGACAAGGTTGGGCATCTCGCCGCACTCCTGGTCGCCCCTGACAAACAACGCCGGGGAATCGGCAGTGAGCTACATGATGTGGCCTTCAACTACTTGCAACAGCAGCCGGGTCTGCGCGCCATCCAGCTTGGCAGCATCTATCCACGCTTCTGGTGCGGCGCGCCAACCAACCTACCCGTCGCGCCATTCTTTGCCCGCAAAGGCTGGCACCTGGACGAGATCGTCTATGACATGGTCCGCGACCTGCGCGACTTTAGCATCCCCACACGTATTGTTGAGCGTATGCAGCGCGAGGGCATTCGCTTTGAAGTTGCCACCCCCGAGACAATTGACGCGCTCAGAGCCTTCGAGGAGCGCGAGTTTTATAACTGGCTGCGCGCGGTGAACTATATGGCGAGCGTGGGCGATTACCAGGACCTGCTCATCGCCTTCGATGGAGAGCGCGTAGTTGGCTCGCTGGTGACATCGAGCCCCCGATCCAATCCGGAACGTACCGATGTCATCTGGCAGGGCCTGCTGGGCGAGGATGCTGGCTCCCTGGGTTCAGTCGGGGTCGCCGTCTCCGAGCGTGGACGAGGCATCGGTATCGCCCTGGTGGCCTATGCCTCTGAGATTCTCAAACAACGCGGCGTTCGCAACTGCTATATCGACTGGCTTGTCCTGACCGATTTCTATGGCAAGCTCGGCTACGAGAACTGGCGCACCTACCAGCCCTCCTGGCGCGAGTTATAGTGTTGGTAAAGAGGACGGCGCAGGCCTGACCTTTATCAATATTGGTCTCGATGAGATCGCCGATCCACGCCTACGCAGCGAGATCATTCGCCTGCCACGCCGCAAAAAGCGTTCTGCCGAGGAGGCAACGCCCGTCCTCGTTCCCCTCTAGAGTCTTAATTGACGGAGATGGAGTACGCCCTCCATCTCCGTCAACACTACTGCTTAGCGCTCGCGGAATGTTCTCCCACGATGCTCCTCGCGGACTGGACGCCCACCTGTATCCACGTGCATATCTTGCTCGCGCACCGCCTCGCCACGCGTTATGGTTGTGCCCGAACGCGTCATGCCACGTTCCGCCAGCACACGCCCAATAGTATAGTCGTAGCCAAAGGCCGCGATCAGCCCGCCCACAATGGGCGCCACAATGGGGACCCAGGTGTAGCTGTTCAACGCACCCAGTCCACCACCAGCCAGGGTCATCCACAGGCGCGGACCAAAGTCACGCGCAGGGTTGACCGCAAAACCGGTAATTATGCCAAGCGAACAACCGATAGCTGCAAGCACCAGGCCAATGATCAAAGGATTGAGGTTCGCCTGCACAGGCTGATTGCGTGCATCCACAATTGCCAGGATCAAGCCAACGAGCATGGCTGTGCCCAGCGCTTCAGCGCAAAACGCTCCAAACAGACCCACAAAATCTCGTTTCCCCGTGTAGAAGGCTAATCCTACCTTATTAACATTGGCGGCATTCAAGGACGCCCCACCTAGTGTATGCGTGATTGCACCACGATAGACAAAGAAAAGGAAGGCCGCCGCCACAAACGCGCCAAGAAACTGCGCCACAATATAGGGGCCTACTTTGTTCCAGGGGAAACGCCTGGTGGCCGCAAAACTTATGGTCACCGCCGGGTTGAGATGTGCTCCGCTAATCGCGCCCGCGATATAGATGCCCAGCATCAGCGCAAAACCCCACCCGAAAAAGACTACCGGCCAGGTATTGGCAAAGAAGGCATTCGTCCCTGCGATATTGTTGAATAGAAGGAAGGAAGCGACCGCGCCATTTCCTAACAGCACGAGCACAAAGGTGCCGATAAACTCGGCCAACGCCTCGCCGCCTACCCCAGCAAGGGGCGTAGCTGGATGTACTGCTCGATTTGCCATATGCTTCTCAAACTCTCATCTTGGACTAAGGATAACATCTCGTCATATCACACAAGCGCGGCAATACCTATCTCTCGACCTACGTAGTTTTAGTATAAATAACATACATACATCTCTCTTCTCGAGACCACGCCGGAGTATATCCATAGCAAGAGAGGCGGGCACGACCGCGGTCGTGCCCGCCTCTCTTGCTATGGATATACTCCATCTAATCGCGGGGAACCTCGCGCTCATTCTGCTCAAACAAATCATGCCAATCGTTTTCACGCAGGTCAACATCAAATTTCTTGGCCGCTTTCTGAATACGATGCCAGGCCTCTTCACGCTCTTCGTTCGATACCCCCTGCACCTGGTTAAAACGCGCTACCGCCTCCTGCACATGACGCGCGTCAATCAGCGGCTCTTTGCGCTCCTTAGGAAATGCGAAGGCGCTCTCTGGCAGATTCTCTTTATCTTTATCTGAAAGTTTACTCATCACAAAACGCTCCTTTCTCTCCCTATCACGATGCGCAAGAAGGGAGTGTTTCTCTTGCGCTCGTGCCAGAGAAGAGACCAGGGTTTCTCAAAAGTCCTGAAGCAACCAAGCAAGAGCCTCCTCTGGATGAGAGGCAAAACGACGAAGCTGGCGAGCGACGGTGGAAACCCGGTGCAGGTGCATGAGAGAAAGAACCACGTTATTGAGCACGGCCAGCATTTCCATCACCGGAATGAAGCGGACTCGGCAACGATCCTCCCCAAGGGTGGCATCTCGATGCCAGTGGAGATGATTCTCCACCTTCCAGTGTGCTCGAAGGTAGTGCAGAAGACGTTCTGGAGGACAATGCCTCAGAGAAAGCGTTGTTAACCCGTAGCGAACCTCGCAACTGTGCTTCCCTTTGATCGTTCGTTCGCGCTGTAAGCGAAAGACCTGTCCAATCTCGCCCCAATCCTTGAAGAACAAGCCATTGAGATCGGGACTGCTCATAATCGAGCGACGTTCCAGACGACCATGGCCCTTGTCAAGCTGAGTATACGATTGCCAGGTGCTCTGATCTGCTTGCGGGTCTTCAAAAAACAGTTCGAGGTCCGCGCGAGCAACAGGTGTATTGTCCTTGATGATGAGAATCACCTCCCCTCCAGCTCGTGCGCACCAGCCGAGTCATCTCGTGATAGCTTTGCGCCGCATCAACGGTGATCACTCGCCCTTTACATGTCACCTCGGTCAGAAACGGTTTGAGCGCGCCAACCTCATTCGTCTTAGAGCCAATGGGGATCTGCTGGAGGACCACACCCGTTTCTGCTTCATAAATATGCAGAAGATGTTGTTGGGGATGCTCTCCTCCATATGCCTGCTCCCCAGTGCTTTTGAGCGCTTTGCCATCAATGGCCAGATGGACGTGCTGGTCGTCTGGCTCTCCTTCTCGCTGGTGGCTCATCTGGCGCACAAACCACACGGCCAGATGAGCATTGACCTGTTGACTGTCTAAGCGTGCCAGGACGTAGCTGTAGGTATTGGCACAAGGCATCCGTTTCCAGGAAAGGTTCACATTCGCGCGGATGACCTTTTCCTGATCCTTTGCCCATTCACTTGCTGCTAGCAGGCTGCTCATCCCCGCCAATTTTGCCAGGACGACCACCAGCAGCACCCCCGCGAGGTCATATTGCCTTCCTCGTGCTTTTCTTCCGTCTCTCAGATGGTGACAAACCTGATACAGGGATTGCATCTGTCTCGACGAGCAGACGGGCTCCCCCTTGTTTTCTTCCAGCAATGTTGTATAGTCCATGCTGAGTCACTCCTTGAATGCTGTGTTTTTTGATGTCATGCATTCTACTGGATTGACTCTTCTTTTTCACCCCTCACCAGACTTTTGAGAAACCCTGGAGAAGAGACAAGCCAACCTTGCGTTCAGGCAGGGAAATGCTCTATACTTTTAGGACCGGGTTATCTACAAGGTGAGAGACGACGCTTCATACATGCTCATCTATCCGTCGCTTATCAAACAAGCGATCTAGCAAAGGTGCATACTAACATGTCAATTCCCACACTCCCCTTTGGTCGTACTGGCCATTTCAGCACACGTACCCTCTTTGGGGCGGCCTCCCTCGGCTCCCTTTCGCAGGCTGAGGCGGATCAGACTCTTGAGGTACTGCTCCAGTATGGTGTCAATCATATCGATGTCGCCGCCAGCTATGGCGAGGCGGAACTACGCCTGGCGCCCTGGCTCAAGCAGCATCGCGACCACTTCTTTCTCGCGACCAAGACCGGCGAACGCACGGCGGACAAGGCCCGCGAGGAACTTCACCGCTCGCTTGAACGCATGGGCGTGGAGTATATTGATCTCTGGCAAATGCATAACCTGGCCGATCCCATTGAATGGGATATCGCGCTCAGTCCAGGTGGCGTACTGGAGGCAGCCATCGAGGCCAAAAAAGCGGGGCTGGTACGTGCCATCGGCGTGACCGGGCATGGATTGCAGATCGCCGCGACCCATCGCCGCAGCCTCGAACGCTTTGATTTCGACTCGGTGCTCCTGCCCTACAACTATGTCACCTTGCAAAATCCCTACTACGCGGAGAACTTTAACGCGCTAGTAGCAACCTGCCAGCAGCGCAATGTGGCTGTGCAAACCATCAAGTCTATCGCCTATCGCCCCTATATGGATCGCGATCACACACATAATACCTGGTACGCGCCACTAACAGCGCAGGAAGATATTGATCGCGCAGTCCACTGGGCGCTGAGCCGCCCCGGCATCTTCCTCAACACAGTAGGCGATGTCACACTGCTTCCCAAGGTGCTTGATGCCGCCAGCCGCTTCGAAGCCAGCGCCACACCCGCTGAACATGAGATGCAAAGTATGGTCGACCGCCTGGGCATGGAACCACTCTTCGTCTAACGAGAGGGCGAGCAAGCGCTACTGCGTGCGCACCTAAAAAATATGCGGGAGTACGCGCCACACACTTACGCGTACTCCCGCTCTTCTTCGTTGCCAGGTGCAAACTGTCTCATTACTCTTGCATTCCCAGGCGGCCTCATTGCCGTTCAGGCTGCTAGAGCTATGACAATTCTCCTGGCTGCACAGGCCTACATGCCCGTTGCGTAACGGCTATCCTCCTTTGCGTTCACGGCCTGGTAGATGTCCTCCTTATGCCGCGAGAGCAAATTGAGCAGACCAAGCATCTCCTCAGCATCCATACTGCCGTAGAAACCACTGGGGTCCCCTACCTGGTGGTAGTAGAACTTTAACGTGCCGTTCTCCAGGCAAGATTGATAGCGCCCAATGCGAACACACTCTTGTGCCTTGTTGTCCATGACAAACTCCTCATTGATTTTCAAGATGGCACGGCTTCATTGCGTACCTCTCAAATTGAACAGACACATACATTACTTGTGTTCATAAGCTTACACACACAAAGCCTATGAACTACACACACTACTACTATACAGTATTTTCTTGCCAGGTGGAATACTTACGAAACCCGAACACATCCAAAATGTTACTTTTGACCGTCTATGTCACCTTATACTGTTTGTTCTAGCCATAGGTTGTGCTCGTTTGGGTCCTTTCTTTTCCTCGCCGAGTTGTAACCATTTCTGTCATCTTTGTGTTCTAGAGAGTAGAAGCACGAAGGCATCTACGTGACAACTTTCATAGAGCATAGGTACCTGGCCATGGAATCTATATCTCATTTTATCGATCTTATAGTATTTCAGGGCCATTAGCTCATCTTGATGAGAGCTGCCCCGTAGGTTGATACAGCAGGATGTCAATATCAATCGCTTTGCCTTCGTGATACTTAGACCTCTTGATCGGAGCAACGTTGCACCTGGCTATAAGGCCGTAACCGGTTCGGCCCATAGCATATCTCACAATTACGTGTCACAAAGATGCGACATAACAGTAGGAGGCTGGCCGTTCATGAAGAAACGCCACACATTTTCACTCTTTTTTACCTTTCTCCTGATCTTCCTGCTCGCAGCCTGCGGCGGTAGCGATACCGGCAATTCTGGCGGCAATGGGAACAGCGGAGATACGCACCAGGGACTCACGGGCGGAAATAGTTATATCGCCTGCCCTGGCAATACCAGCGATAAGGCCGCAAACAAAGAGAGCGGCACCGTGACACTTACGGTCGCGGGCTGGTCCTCCTCACCCGCTGAGGATGCGCTTGTACAGCAAAACTTAAAGAAATTTGAGGATGCTCATCCCAATATTAAATTGAAGTGGTCACCCATCACTGGCGACTATGCAACCAAGATGCGCGCCAATATCGCCAGCGGCAACGTGCCGGATGTCTTCTATCTCTCGACCGACATGGCACCCGAGTACATCACCGCAGGCAAATTGCTCGATCTCTCACCCTATATGAGCAAGTCGAATGTAAATGCCAAGGACTACTATGATTCCCTGATCACGCCCTTTAGCTGTAAGGGTGGCCAGGTCTACGGTCTGCCCAAGGACTGGGGCACGCTGGGCGTCTTCTACAATAAGAAGATGTTCCAGGACGCGGGTGTGAGCCTGCCAACGGCGAACTGGACCTGGAATGACATGAGCTCCATGGCCAAGAAGCTGACCAAGTCCGGCAATGCCGCGACCTCAACCTATGGCATTACCCTCGGGGCTGCGTCACAGCGCTGGCTACCCTTCATGCTCGCCGATGGTGGCAAGGTGCTCAATTCCGATGGCTCCGCCTCGGCCTTCAATAGCCAGGCAGGCATCGATTCGCTCAATTTCTACACCGGTTTCCAGAAGGATGGCTCCTCGGTACAGCCTGGGGATGTCGCGGCCGGCTGGGCTGGCGATGCCTTTGGTAAGAAGCGCGCGGCGATGGCCCTGGAAGGTCCATGGCTCATCCCCTATATGCAGCAGAACTTCTCCGATGTGGACTATGATATCGCGCCAGTTCCCCTGGCTCCCAATGGCAAGCGTGCTGACCTGATCTTTACCAACTCCTGGTCCGCCTATGCCAGCACCAAGCATCCAGAGGCCTCGTGGGAGCTGATCCAGTACATGACAGGCAAAGATGTCCAGGGCAGCCAGTTGCATGCCGGTTTCGCCCTGCCTTCGCTCAAGAGCCTGGCTAACGATTCCTACTTTGAGCAGCATCCTGGCTTTAAGACGCTCTTTGAGGCCGCGACCTACGGCTATGCCGACAACTTTGGCCCGCATACCGACAAGATTCACTCGCTGCTCGACGCTGCCGTTGAGAAGGCCCTGCTCGGGAAGGCCAGTCCCCAGGATGCCTTGAAGGAGGCCGAGAACAAGATCAATAACGAGCTGAACTCCTGATCACTCGTCCAGATTACTTACTCTCTATCGTTTGCAATATGCCTGTCGCCCTGTCTCTCCTTCTTCCCCGGGAGTACAGGGCGGCAGGCCTTATCCCTGATGTGTGTAAGGAGCTTTGCTATGGCAGCATCACCACAACCCGCGGCGACGCCGGGGCTGGTCACCGGCGAGAAAAAACCCGCCTCTCCCCGCTTTAAAGGGGCCTCTGAGGGCCGCCGCCGCGACGCCGTCGCCGCTTATCTCTTCCTACTCCCATATCTGTTTGTCCTGATCGTTTTCTACCTGGTGACCATGCTCTATGGCCTGGGACTCAGCTTCTACAAGGTCGATATTGGCTTTACCATCCCCCGCTTCATCGGCATTCGCAACTATCAGAATCTCTTCAACCAGCTCTCATACGCTGCCGATAGCGACTTCTGGGTCTCGATGGTCAATGTCTTGAAGTACACAGTGTTCGTGGTGATCGGGCAGACAATTCTTGGCCTGCTACTGGCGCTTCTGCTCCAGGCTATCGCTCCCCGCCTGCGTGGCCTCTTCCGCAGTGTCTTCTATCTTCCCGCTGTGACCTCATCAGTGGCGGTCTCACTGATGTTCCTCTGGTTCTATAATCCCCAAGGGCTGATCAATTACATGCTCTCACTTCTAAGGTTGCCAGGCCCCCACTGGCTCGAAGACCCCAACTTCGCGCTCCCGGCCATTATGATGCTCAATATCTGGACGACTTCGGCCACCTTTATGCTCTACTTCCTGGCAGCGATCCAGGATCTCCCCCTGGAGCTCTACGAGGCCGCGCGCGTCGATGGCGCCAATCGCTGGCATCTCTTCCTCAATCTGACAATACCTTTGCTACGCCCAACCATCTTCCTGGTCGTGGCCCTTGGCACCATCAGCAGTTTCCAGCTCTTCGACCAGGTCAAGTTTATGACCGAGGGCGGGCCACTCAATTCGACCCTGACGCCGGTACTTGAGATTTATAACGCGGCCTTTAAAGATAATAACTTTGGCCTCGCGGCGTCCATGTCTGTGCTGCTCTTCGTTGTCATCTTCATTGTGACCATCGTTCAGCGCCGCCTGATCGATGTCAATAACTAGGCAAAATCACCGGTTGGAAGAAGGAGAATTGCTATGGCCCAGGCCCAAACAATCAATAAACCATTAGATATCAGCCAGCAAGAGAGCGAGAAGCCGCGCAGGCCATTTCGCTGGTACAATGTCTTTCTCTATGCGATGCTTCTCGTGTTTACGATTACATCGCTCGGTCCCTTCATTTTTACCTTCCTGTCGTCCTTCAAGACCTTCTCGCATATTCTGGATTACCCTCCAACGCTGCTGCCTAACCCGGTGACCTACGATAACTTCGCCCGCCTGATCAGCGATCCCGACTTCTTACGCTGGATCCTCAATTCGGGCATTTACGCGGTGAGCGTGGCCGCGCTAGATGTGCTCTTCTCGGCTATGGCTGGTTATGCCCTCTCGCGTATCAAGTTCCGTGGGCGCGAGGTCATCTTTCTGGCGACGCTGGCCGTGATGATGATTCCCGCCCCAATCACGATTATCCCCAAGTTTTTGATCATGAACAGCGTACATCTCGTAAATACCTACTTCGCGCTGATCCTCCCTGTTATGGCTCAGCCCTTCGCGGTCTTTCTGATGGTTCAGTTTATGAAGAGCCTGCCACGCGAGCTAGAGGAATCGGCCATGCTAGATGGTGCATCGCGCTGGACCATCTTTACACAGGTCATCCTGCCTCTTGTGAAGCCCGCGCTGATCGCGGTCGCTATCATCAGCTTCCAGGGCGCCTGGAACGATTTCCTCTGGCCCCTGCTTGTTCTCAATAGCCGCAATATGTATACCCTACCTCTGGGCATGTTCTTCTATAAGAGTGCCTACTATACCGAGTACAACCTGCTTATCGCAGGCTCGATGTTTAATACCATCCCCATGTTCATCCTCTTCTTTATCTTCCAGCGCTACTTCATCGAAGGCGCCACCAGTGCCGCCGTCAAAGGGTAAGAAAGTATGAAAGGCCTGTTGCACATTTTGCGCAACAGGCCTTTCATACTTTCACCTGATTTATGGGCTTAAAATCTGGTTGACCTGCATTGCCGCCCGGTCCAGAGCTGCTTGAGAACTGGTCTGGCTAAAGAGGACGCTTTGAATGGCCAGGTTGAGTCGGTCGTGAATATACTGGTCATACTTACCAAAGTTATCCAGGTAGCCGTAGTTGGCGCCTTCAAACAAGACGTTAATCTTAGGGTGTGCCTGAAGGTACGCATTTATATTCATGTTCTTCAATGTTGGCAGCGCGAAACCAGCCTGGAGTTGGCTTCGCTGTACATCCTGCCCGGTCATGTAGTGAATCAATTCCCAGGAGGCTTCTGGATGCTTGCTCTGGGCGGATGCGGCCCAGGCATTGGTGTAAATCAAGTTGGCCTGCTTACCACCTGGACCTTTGGGAAGAGGCGCGATGCCGTAGTCGGTCTGAGGATAGTTCTGCTGCATATAGGTCACAAGCCAGCCGCCCTCAATAACCATAGCCGAGTGTCCCATGCCAAAGGCGTCAAACTCTTCCTGGGCCGTCGCCGGCACAAGCGCGGTTGACAGCGTAGAAGAGGCATCCTGGCGCATAAAGCTGGTGTAGTAATCCATCGCCTCAACCCCGGCCTTGCTATTAAAGGTGGTGCGGGTTCCGTCGGGGCTAAGCACCGATCCACCGTTCGCGAGGAGAAAGGCCAGCCAGCGCGAGGAGTCAAGCTGGAGCGTCAGGCCATAAGTCTGCGCTCGTCCCTGGGCATCTACGCTTGTTAGCTTCTGAGCAGTCGTACGCAGATCCTGCCATGTCCAATTCGGACCTGGCTCAGGGAGATGGGCTGCCGCGAAGAGGCGCTTATTGTAGAACACGCCAAGCGCGTTCCAATCCTTGGGCAAACCATAGACCTGCCCACCCTTACAACTAAATGAGCTAATTAATCCTGGATAAAAATCAGTGGCGGCAACCTTGTCGCGCGCCATGTAGGGGGAGAGATTGAGCAGAACACCCTGACCAATATAAATATTGGCCATACGCGGCTGCAAATAAAAGACATCTGGCATCTGGCCGCGCTTGAGGTCAGCTTGAAGAGCACTACTATAGTCTCCGCGAATAAGCTCTTTCTTGATGAGGATATTCTGGTGTAGGCGCTGAAATTGCTGTAAGTTGGCTTCCACTAGCGCGTCCTCAACTGGCGAAGACGACCAGTAGGCCACAGTCAAGGTGACCTTTCCTTGCTCTGGGGGGGCTACTCGGATGTTTGTCTGTTGCGGGCACTCCATAAAGGGGTCACCACTCCTCAAGGAGTATTGACCACTCTCTCTGCCGCCCCCCTGGGAACCTTGATTCCCGCTTCCTCCCGTGTTACTACTGGTACATGCCAGCATCATTACCATCATGCACAGGAGCAAAGGAGTAACCACGCGTCTCATACTGTACCTCCGCCAGTGCCACACGGCCAATAAAGTTCCTCGCCTCATCGCGACCTGGGCTATTGAGACACACTACATTCGCCACGACCAATCTATACAGCATCATATGCAACCCACATCCTCCTGTCAATAGGAGCAATACAGGGTAACAGGGCTTTCCAATTCTCGTGAGGATGAAAGTGATGCTCTTTCTCACGAGCGCCCTCGCGCCTGCGGCGCTCGAGGTAAGGGGGTGTGGATGGAAAACGGCAAAGCCGTTTTCCATCCACACCCCCTTACCCCGAGGCGAGCGTAGCGAGCCGAGGCAAGAACTGGAAAACCCTGTTGGGTAAGATTCAGCTCAATTTTTGACGCCCCACACAAACAGCGTGCCATTCTCGTCAACGGAGGCGACCTGCGCGCCATCGGGGGCCCAGGCTACGTCTGTGACAATGTGTTTATGCTGCTCAAATGAGCCATCCGCGCATCCCGAGGGATCACATATTTGAATACTACCATCGCTGCTCGCCGTGGCAAAACGGAGCAAATTTAAGCTCTGTAAAGGGGACCAGGCGCTAACAACCGAGGCTTTGCCATTCACCAGCACAATGCCATCGGCAGCAAATTGCTTCAACAACCACCGTTTAGCCCCATCCTGGCCGTTTGTCCCGATAAGATACATACTATCAGGCGACCAGGCCAGCGAATCGAGGGCGTAGGTAGGATAGGCTGGCCCAACGGGAAGCAATATACCATGCCCCACGATCTCCAGCGTGTTACCGTTGTTTACCATCTCAGGCGTACTACTGGCAATGGCCAGCATAGCGGCATCATCCGAAAAGGCAAGGGCGGTCACACGGAGATTGAGCGTGGGATAGGTTGTAAAGGGCGTACGATTATTCCAGTGCCAGAGCTGTACTCTTCCCCGGGCGCCTGTCACGCTATCCGTGCTGTTCAGTGCAAGTGCGATAGTATTGCCATCGCGTGAAAGCGTGGCGACGGAATACCGGTTTGCCTCTCCTGGCAGTGTATAGTTACTTTGCGTATCGCTTCCCTGGTAATTCACAAAGATACGCGTCACGACAAGCTGTTGATTCAGGTTAAGGTCAACGATAGTAAGGCCATCCTGGCTCCACTGCATGGCAAGCACAGATCCAAAGACGCCAAAGCTCTTATCGCATACCTGGTGCGCAACATCACAGACCTGGATATAGCCTGCCTCGTCTGCGAAGGCGAGCAGGTGCTGCCCATGGCGCGCACCTCGATACGCGGTCGGCGCCCAGGACACCTTTTCAATACTGCGCGCATTGACATAGCTAAAGTAGGTCTCAGTACGCCCCACGCCGGCGGCGGGGGGATGCGTCCACGAGCGTAGTGATAGCCAGCCCCCAATGATGAAGAGCAAGAGGGCAACCGCGAGCAAACGCCCACCCCACTGTTGCCAGGGTGCCACCCAGTGTGGCGCACGCTCCCGGTATTTCGCGCGGGCTCGCCCACCACGTCTCTCCGCACCTGTTGTCCACTCTGGACGTGACACTTGCTCCTGTGGCACATCCTCAGCCACCTGTTCAGCTTCCACGACACTAGTAGAGAGACCTTCACTATTGTCCGACTGCGCGCTAGGTGTCCCGGTCTGTTCAAACGATAAGGCAGGCTCAGTAAGCGGGAGCAATAGCGAATCGGTATTCGTGGATGAGACGGAGGGCGTTTGTGCCATATGCCGCTTGGGCGCTCCATCTTCCAACCCGCGCTCATGATCTGCCTGATCCAGTTGCGCGCGCACAAAAGGCTCCAGGGAAACCTGTTCGTTTAATTCGCCCAGGGCATGGATAGCGGCTTCACGTACAAGATCGGACTCATCGGTAAGCCCTTCGACCAGGATATTTACTGGCGCGCGCTCCCCCATTTGTCCCAGGGACCAGATCACAGCCGCGCGTACTGTGGGATCAGTATCGTGCCATGATTTACCCAGAAGATCGAGAGGGGCACGCTGGCCTTGCTTGCCCAGGGCGCGGGCCGCTTCCGCTCGGACCTGCCACTGCTCATCGCGCAAAGCTTCAGCCAGGATAGACAACGATGCCCGCTCTCCTCTACTACCCAACGCGCGCACAGCCGCCGCGCGCACGGCCTCGTGCTCATCATGTAAGGCCGCTAGTAGTACCTCTGGCGCGATATCTTCCTGCCTGCGCGCCAGTTCTCGCAAGGCCATTACCTTTTGCTGCCAGTTCTCCTGCTGAAGGGCTGCGCGTAGCTGGTCATGCGAGAGGGCGCGCGCCTGGTGACGCACCTTCCCCAGACCCAGGTGCGCGAGCACTGGTGGCTCAGATGAGGCAGAAATGCCACCCGGAGGTGTCGCTGGGACGGATGAAGGCTCCTGCTCGCCACGATTTAGTTGTGATCGGTAGGCATCAAACTCCATTGGCTTGCTTTCTTTGGTTTCCCCTCATTTTTGCTCTTCGTGACTTTTTTCACCGGTTCGGCTGAACCTGTAGGGATACCGGGGCGCACCTCTTCAAAGGTCTTGCGCAAGAGCTTAACGCCCCTATGCACATACACCTTCACCGTCCCCAGGGGCTGCTCAAGCACATCCGAGATCTCCTGGTACGTCAAGTCCTCAAAAAAATACAGACTCACCACGTCGCGATAATGCGCCGGCAAGAGCGCGACCAGTAGCTCCAGTTCCTGCCTACTCTCAGCCAGTTCAAAGGCTCGCTCCGGCTGTGCATTATGCTCATCCTCGCGCTCAAGGTGTGGGCTCTCATCTGAAGTATCGAGATAAATGGATGGGGGCGCTTTCACACGCCCGGTATAGTTGCAATAGACATTCCAGGTAATCTTATAGAGCCAGGCACGCGCTTTTAGCGTCTGTATACGCTCTGGAGAATAAGTCTCTAGAGCCATATAGGCGCGCAAAAAGGCCTCCTGTACGATATCTTCCGCATCTTGCATGCTCCCTACCCGCCGGCACACGAAGGCACAGAGCTGGTGCCAGTAGAGCACAACCAGTTCTTCATAGTACCGTTCGACGTCATCGGCGAATAGAGCCAGCAAATTTTCTCCTGCCGGTTTCATAGCTCTTTTTAACCATGCTCTTTATATTTTTCTCTACCAACTACAACACAAGCATTCAGCCAATGGTTACAATTAGCACCATCAATCCGGCATGTCTCCTCAAAAAGGGCATGTCTTCTTTACGTATGATAGCACAACAAGAGGGGATGAGAGCGAGTCCAGGTATATGTGCGAATGAAAGCTACTGAAGCTCCCCGCGCTAAAGCGCTGGGGGTTCCAGGGATTCGTTCCACGCTTCCAGTCCTTCCCACTGATGCGGGAAAGCTGGCTCTTGTGGTGGTTCCCCTGGACTTTTGGGCAGACGCGCTCCGGCTCTGGGGATGCCAAAGCTTCGGGGCAAGGACTGCCCCTCTCTCGCGCGTTGTGCTAGACGCTCGTGTGCTGCCCGCAGGCGCGCTTCCGCACCCTCCCAATACGCTTGGTACCGGGCACACGAGGGAGTGGGTTCTGCTGGATCGAGATAGGCGGCCAGGAAGGCCGAATACAGGTCGCGTTGCACCGGTCCTACGCCGCATTCGCAGTGATGCCAGCGCTGAGAAAGCGGCTTCTTGACCCGTCTGCCACAGCCGTGGCACCATTGGCTCAGCGCCGTCGTGCGTGTGGGAACCTCGACCAGGGTGCCGCCCGTGCTTGCAACGGTGCGTCTCAGGAGTTCCACAAACATCCCTGGTGCTCGCAGTCCCACGCTCTTGCCGAAACGTTTCTGCCATGCCTTGTAGGAGACCTTTTCGAGGATGATGGTCCTGCCCAGCGCGACCACCTCGTGCACCTTGCGGCCGTGCAGGCTCTTGCGGTGCGCCGCCAGCTTGCGCTCTTTGGTCGCCTTGCGCCGCCGGGTCGCCTGGTAGCGCTTGCTGTTCTTCCAGGGCAGACGCTTCTTCCCCTGTTTCTTGACGCGCCCCTTCTCGTCGTAGTGCTCCGGATTGCCCGCTCGCCGCTGCCGATCCATCTGCCGCTGCAAACGGCAAATGGCACAGGCCTCAGGAGCCAGTTCCGCGCAGAACACCTGCAAGCTCGCCTCCCCTTGCTGGGGAACGAGCGCCAGGGTCGAGGGTCCCAGGTCAGCCCCAACGATGCCCTGGCCAATCGTGTGCTTGGGTTTGTGGTGGGGCTTGCCCTCCAGGGCCAACTGCACGACGTAGTGAGAGCCCTGTGCATCGGCTCCGGCCGCTCTGGGGCTGCTGGCGGGACGTTGGATGAGGCGGGCGTACTTGATGCGGTGCCTCAAGCCATGGGTCACCACCTCATCCTTCCAATTGATGAGGGCGGGCATCTGGTCTCCGTTCCAGAGCAGATAGCCGGCGTTGCCTTCAGAGGCGGGCTGCAGGACAAAGCGGAGACTGGTATCGTTGCGCTTATTCTCGATGCTGGAGAGGCCACGTCCTCGGCTCTTGAAACGCACCCGTTTCCCCTTGCCCAGACAGACGCGGTTGAGAGCACGGTAGGCGCGAGTGGCCAGGGTTTGGGCGAGCACGGCCTCGATGTGCGCGGCAATCCAGCCCACGCGCAGCCCCTTGACGGCTTCATGCAGCGCGGCTTCGGAGAAGCCATGCGCCTTGCGCAAGGCGGAGAAGGTTGCCGCTCGTTCCGCTTTGTGGGTGCGAGGAAGGGCGCGGGCCTCTTGCCAGGCGGGGTCAGACCGCATGCGGCGCAGGCGCTGTTGTCCTTGGGAGAGGATGGCGTTGTAGAGCTGACGAGCGGCTTCCAGATGAGCGCGCAGGCGGGCGGCTTGCCCTGCATCGACGGCCAGGGGCAGTTCCAGCAGAAAGGTGGGGGTCGCAGGTCGCTTCTCCTGCTGTTCCTTCTGTTTGCGTTGTCCCTGACACTTCTTCGGCATTGTGGCCCCTTCTTCGAACATACACGTGATCTCGATCCACTGACGTCTATTGTACCAGAGGAACGGGAAGAACGCTAGTTCTAGGTATCTGACCCTGCTCTCTTTCCTCTCATCCAGCAGAGGCGGCGATTCATCCCCGGCATCAATGACTGGGGCTTTCTCGCCGCGTTCTCTGTAAAATGAATTCACAAAAGAATTCAATGCTTCAGTCGTGCTTTCACCTATGCGTCATGCTAGTAGAAGAGGCCCTCCTTTTTGGTTCAGGGCTGTCTCGCTTCAAGCACTAAATGCAGTATTATACGTAGTGAGGAGGAACACACATGCAACGAACAGACGACTTCTACCAGGGCGCGTATGGCACGACGGGGTCCACCTGGCTTATGGCCATACGTGGTGTCGTCGCTATCATCTTTGGCATTGCCGCACTCTTATGGCCGGGTCGGACGCTGCTAATCCTGGTCTACCTGTTCGCGGCTTTCGCAATAGTTGATGGCATTCTTGCCGCCGTTGCCTCGGTGCAGCTGCGCCACCTGACAAACTACTGGTGGATCATTCTGCTGGAGGGCATCTTTGGCATCATCATTGGTATCGCCGCCTTTGCCTTGCCCGGCGTGACCGCGCTGGCACTCCTGTTCCTGGTCGCGACCTGGGCCATTCTCACAGGCATTCTGGAGCTTGTGAGCGCTTTTTCGGGACGCGCACCAGTCAGGCGCGAATGGGCAATGGGTATCGCGGGCGTGCTCTCCATCGTGCTGGGTATCTTGCTTATTGCCCAGCCACGAGCTGGACTCCTCACGCTCGTCTGGCTCATCGGCATCTACGCCATTGCGTGGGGCTTTACCCTGTTCGTGCGTGCGTTTCAACATCGCGAGCTTCATCCTCGTATGCCTGGCACCGTCTAGCCAGGCATACGGGCACTGTATTTTATCCTTTATTGTACCAGGGATTTTTTACCTACTTCTGATCCGAAAACCCTGAGCGCGAAGCGCTAGGCACGCCAGTGACGTTGGGTTTCGGAATAAGATCCTAAAGGAGATTTTTAGCAGTGAGTATGCCACAGCAACCATTTGGCAATCCACAACAGCAGCCCGACTATACCCCTGCCGAGGAACAGGTCGTCCCGCAGGATGTCTCAGAGCAGCCAACCATGCGCACTGAAGCAGTCAATAGCCAACAAGTTCAGGCCCAGCAAGCAATGCCAGGCAATGGCGGAGGCATCGATACAGATGTCGCGACCCTCGAACGCGAACTCACTGAGGCTCAGCGCCAAGCTGGCGAGTATCTGAGCATGACTCAACGCCTGCAAGCTGACTTTATCAACTATAAGCGGCGCGTGACCCAGGAGCAGTCCGAGGGACGCCTGCAAGCCCAGGCCCAGATCATTGAACATATCCTTCCCGTACTCGATGACCTGGGGCGCGCCCTGATGGCGGTCCCACCTGAACTGGCTCAGCATCCCTGGGCGCAGGGCATTCAGCTCACTTCGCGCCAATTGATCTCAGCTCTCCAACAACTGGGTGTACGCCAGATTGGTAATCCAGGCGAGCTCTTCAATCCTCAGTGGCATGAGGCCTTGATGAAAGAGCCACGCCCCGATCTTCCAGAAGGGACGGTCGCCCAGGTCTATCGCCCAGGCTATGTCTTTGGCGAACGCGTCATCCGGCCAGCCCAGGTCACAGTGGCAGGTCCCGCTCCATCAGGAGAACAGAATGTCAGCCAGTAGCGAATAAATTTCGCCTAAAATATGTTATCATTCTCTAGAGGAGACTGCTAGCAGTCCAGGAACAGGAGAGCCAGAAACCTATGTGCCCTCCTGTCTTCGGGCTATGGACCCACTCTCTTCACCACTCTAGCGCTTGAAGGTCCTTGTATTTTTCGCACAATAACTAGCAGCGTAGGAGAAACGATCGATGGCAGTTGATTATAAAGATTATTACAAAGTGCTTGGTGTCAGCAAAGGCGCCGATAAGGATGCGATCCGTAAGGCCTTCCGTAAGCTGGCGCGCCAGTATCATCCCGATCTCAATCCTAATAACAAGGAAGCGGAAGAGAAGTTTAAAGAGATCAATGAGGCATACGAGGTGCTGGCCGATCCTGAGAAGCGCAAGAAATACGACGAACTCAGCGATTACTATCAGCAGTATGGAACCTGGCCTGGGGCTGGTGGCGGTGCCAGCAATTTTAGCGGTGGCAACTATCGATATCGCACGGTCAGCGAGGAGGACCTGTCCGATCTCTTTGGTGGTCAATCGCCCTTCTCGGACTTCTTTGAGACCTTCTTCCACTCCGGCTTTGGTAGCCAGAAAAGTGGTAGTCCATTCGGCAATGTACGTAGCCAGCGTGGTGCTCAACGTGGGCGCGTCGCCCAGACCCAGAGCCAGGATGTCGAGACAGAGGTAGAGGTCACACTCGCCGAAGTGTATCAGGGCACCACACGCACCCTGCAACTCGCCGCACCTGACGGCAGCACCCGGCGTCTTGAGGTCAAGATACCCGCAGGGGTCAACGAGGGTGGGCGCATTCGCATCGCCAAACAGGGCCTGAACGGTGGTGATCTCTATCTCAACATTCGCCTGCGTCCCGACGCCCAGTTTGTGCGCGAGGGCGCGACCCTGCGCACAGTGATCGATGTTCCGCTCAAGAACGCGATCCTGGGCGGCGAGGTCCAGGTCCCCACACCCGACGGAAAACGCCTCCTGCTACGCATCCCTGAGGGAACGGCCAATGGGCAATCCTTCCGCCTGCGCGGGAAGGGCATGCCGCGCATGGGCAAAGGCGATGAGCGCGGCGACCTCTACGCAGAGGTACACATCCAGCTCCCGCCCAAGCTGAATGAGGAGCAGAAGCGCCTCTTCCAGGCCTTCGCGGACTCCCTCCACTAGAGGCATTCGACCAACGCTGCGGGAAGCCGCGCTGCTAAAGCACGCGCAGTTCCCCGCAGCGTCGACCCATCACGCTCCTGGCCCCTGCGCCTCATACCGCATCAATTCATCGGGATTATAGACCGAGGCTCGGTGCTGCCCCCCCGGCTGCAAAAACTCCTTCAGATCCAGATCAGGGGGCATCAGCAGACCATCCAGTGTATGAATGACCCCATTTGAAGCGAAGAGATCTGCCTCCAGAACGGGTACACCACCTACCCGCATGGGGTTGCGCATATCAATCGTCAGGAGGCGGCCTGTGCTAGTCTGAAGCTGAATCGTAGTAGAGTGACTCTGCTCCGCCTCCCGGCGCAAATCGGCAAGCGAGATACGTTCAGGCACGATATGGTAATCAAGCAAATACTTAAGCTTGCTGAGATGCCTCAACAAATCAAACTCGTTCACATCCTTCAGCTCATTCAAAACCTGGTCATGCGGCGCGAATAGGGTGATCTGCGTATCCTCCTGCAAGAGATACTCCAGGCCAACTGCGCGCACTAACGCGTCCAGGTCATGAAAAGTATAGGGGTAACTTCGCTCTTCAAGAATGTCGATGATCCGCTCCATAAGTTTTTCTCTCTTCGTGTGAAAAGGGGTGAAGATGCATGTATCGAGATCACGAAGAGCGAAGGAGAAACGTTTCTTGGCAGAAGACTAGCTGGGAGCGCGCCAGACGCGGGCCGTGGCGTCACCCTTGGCTGTGAAAAACCCTTCGTCCAGGCCGCTGCCACTGAGCAGCATGCGGCTATCCGGCGACCAGGAAGCAGAACAAATGGGTTGTGTATGCCCGCGATAGACTTTGACCAGTTTGCCTCGCTGCGCTCCCCCTTGCATCTGCCAGACATAGAGATTGGTATCCTTGTTTTCATAGTCTCGCGCCCCTAACAGATAGCGCCCATCTGGTGACCAGGCTAACACCTGGGGTCCCTTCAAGGCTGGTGCGCAGGTAAACACAACTCGCTGGCGCGCCACATCCCATACCTGGACATCCGCATTTTGATACGAGACCGCCAGCATCGTACCATCCGGCGACCAGGCCAGGGCCTGCGCATCCCCAACAATACCAGTGAGAAGTGCCTGCGCCTTACCATTTGCCCCAGCCGAAGAACTCCATATGTCATCCACTCCACTCACAATCGCCTTCTGCGCACCACGCCCTGGTGCTAAAGAGGCGGCACCTAGAACCCATTGCAGCATATAGGCAAGCCGCCCCTGGGGAAACTTGACCGTGTTGTTTGTATAGACCTGCTTCTTCTGGCGCACCCCCCATATCTCAAGCCCATTGCTGGCCACAAAGGCCAGAAAGTCGCCCCCAGGCGACCAGCACATATCCAGAAGATAATTGGGTGTGGCTAATGTCTCATAGGTATCGGCGTTGAGATGCCCCAGGAGCACACCCCTATCTGTTGCCAGGGCGTACTGTCTTCCATCCGGAGCCAGGCAGATATTTTTTAAGAGCGTTGTCCCATAGTGGCTGGCGCCAGGATACAACCATTGCTCGTTCGCTCCGGTCTGGGCATCCCATAGATAGGCATCGGTATCGTCGAGAAAGGTCAGCACGCGCTTGCTATCAGGGAGCCAGGCGACATAGCCAACCTTCTGGTGTGCCCGGCGATAGACAGCGATTTCATCCCCAGTAACCGCAACCACCGGGGGCGCTTTCCACCAGAACCAGAAGCTCCCCAGGGCTCCCAGACCCGCAACGCCTGCCACACCAACGCCTCCGGCCAGCAAGGCACGCCGCGACAGACGAGGCGTGGACAAAGGGGGCTTCTCCAGCGCAGCAGGTACCTGCACCTGCTGCTGACGCCTTTCGGTCGCTTGCAGTGCCACCGCTAGCTGCTCAGAGGCAGAAGCCTGTAGCGTCCTCGAAGCCCCAAACAGGGTTCCATAGTCTCTAGAAGTTCGCTCGCGCACACCTCTATCCCCTCCGTGGAGGATATCGGGCGCGCTTACAGCGGCACTAGCCTGGACAAAGGCCTGGGCAAACGCAAGCATGGAAGGGAAACGCTTCTGTGGCTCTTTCTCCAGCGCGCACAGGACAATCTGCTCCAGTTCGTCAGGGATATCGGGCTGATAGTAACGCAACGGATAAGGAGGGGTGAGCAGGTGTTGAGCCAGCACCTCGGAGGTAGAGCCTATGAAGGGGGCCTGGCCACAGAGCCACTCGTACGCCACGATACCGAGCGCATACTGGTCGCTGGCGGCACCGGGCTTCCCTTGCAACTGCTCAGGCGCCATATAGAAAATTGTACCTGCAATCGTATCCTGCGCACTCTCTTCACGCACACTACTGGCGATCATGGCAATCCCAAAATCACTGAGTAGCACCTGCCCTTCTCGATCTATCAGCAGGTTCTCCGGCTTGATATCGCGATGCACAATTTTATGCTCATGCGCGTACTGTAAGGCGGCGGCGACCTGCGCGATATAGGATGCTATCACCTTCAATGGTGGGCGCGTCCCCCGGGGATGGAGGGTGCGCGTGGTGCCCCTGGGAGCATACTGCATCGCCAGGTACGTCGACTCGCTCGCTTCATCTATACCAAATTCCAGGATACGCACAATACCAGGATGGTTCAAGTGCGCCAGTACTCGCGCCTCCTGCAAGAAGAGTTCCTTGTTCTCCTTCGTCAAGGCGGTAGGCATAACCTTGACCGCCGCCTGGCTCCCCAGGTAGCGATGCTCACCCAGGTACACTGAGGCAAAACCGCCCTTCCCCAACAGCCTGGTCAGGTGATAGTTCCCAACTTGTCGCCCGCTATAGTCGCTCATAACTTCCTGCTGCTCCAAACCTTTTCACGGCCCTACCTGTGGCTGGCCTCATTCCGCCTGCCAGATATGCACAACGCTTCCATCCGTGGAGGCGATACGCGTGCTATCCGGCGACCAGGCCATTGCACGCACATAGTCTGTATGTTTTGCATAGGAACCCAATAGCTGCTTCCGCGCGATATCCCAGACTGGCACTGCGGAGACATACCCCTGCGCCTGCAACGAGCCAATGGAGGCGGCCAACCGTGTGCCATCCGGCGACCAGGCCAGGGCCAGCACGCTCTCTCCCTGCTTGCCCGCCTGAAAAATCGCCTGCTGGGCTCCGCTCAACCCATCCCAGACACGCACATGCCCCTCGATATACCCCGTCGCTACCAATCGCCCGCCTGGTTGCCACGCGATATGCAACGCATCGTGCTCCCCTGAGGGATTGCTCACCAGGTCACTACCGTTATCTCGCCTCCAGGTCATAATACCAAATAGCGCGATATCAACATCGCCTGAACTGCCACCCGTACTAAAAGCGGTGGCGATATACTTTCCATCGGCAGACCAGGAGGCATCAACGTTCGAGAGCACATGCAGACCAGGATGAGTTGTCTGCGTCTCCCCCGTGACCAGGTCCCACACAAGCAGATTTCCCAGGTTGGAGGCATTCTTCTGGTCTGATACGTTCTTCATCCCCAGGACGAACTTGCCATCGGGAGAAACGACTATAGGAATGGCGTTTCCTCCACTATGATAGGTGGCTTGCACGACGCCGCTATGCGCCTTCCATACACGCACACCCGACTCGTTCGCGCCCGGCTGTTGTCCATTGACGGAGACAAGAGTGTCGTTATCGCGCCAGTTGAGGCGGGTAATGCTTCCCAACTGCTCCCGCGGTTGCGCACTCAACTTCCCCTGCCCTGCATCCCATACCAGGACCCGGTTGAGATCAGCGGAAGCTATCAGCCTTCCATCAGGCGACCAGCCCAAAGCGGTGATGGTGTTATAGCTCCCGGCCTGCTGGGGATCGTTATGAATATCATGCCCATTGAAGATGAGCAGACGCGTCCCAAAGGGAGGTAGTGGCTTCTGCGCTGGACTATGTGTCGGTGCCGGTGACTTCTTCGGCGTACTCTGCGCCGCTTCTGGCCGCCTTAAGGCCCACCAGGAGACACCTCCGCCCACAGCAATAATGCCCGCCCCTAGCGCGATACTCCCCACAACCAGGCGGCGCGAGATATGGCGCGTGCTTGCTGGTATGCGCTGTGTCTCCGCTTCGATCTGCCTCGTGGACAAGGCCTCGTCTCCGGTCGGTATTTCCACGATGCGCTCGCGCTCCATTATGCCGGGTTGAGCCTGGTAGCCAGCTTCATATGGC
Organism: Ktedonobacter racemifer DSM 44963; assembly: GCF_000178855.1. Lineage (GTDB taxonomy): Bacteria > Chloroflexota > Ktedonobacteria > Ktedonobacterales > Ktedonobacteraceae > Ktedonobacter > Ktedonobacter racemifer. The sequence goes on from NZ_ADVG01000002.1 coordinate 723,747, forward strand.
CCGGGTTCTCCCAGGCATGCCTGCTCAAAGGCGCGGGCGAAGCTGCTGATGTCGGGGAAACGTTGATGAGGGTCCTTCGCCAACGCCCGTTCTATGACGTGAGCAACGCCTGGATGCACATCTGGCAGATGCGTGGTCAGAGAGGTCGGGGCCAGCGTGAGATGCTGGGAGAGGACCTCGCGGAAGGTTCCTGCGAAGAGCGGCTTCCCGCTCAGCCAGGTATACATAATCGCCGCTAGCGCATACTGATCGCTAGCGGGACGCGGATAGCCTTGAATGACCTCCGGCGCCATGTAGTTGACCGAGCCAGCGAAGGCCTCTCTATGCTGCGAGTGCGTATGATGCGCAATAACGGCCAGGCCAAAATCACTCAAGAGCGCCTCATGAGCCACACCCAGCAGGACGTTCTCCGGCTTCATATCACGATGGACGATACGCCGCTGATGCGCATAGGATAAGGCGTCCGCGATCTGCATGACATGCGGCAAAATAACATGGGGTTCATAGCATTGCCCCAGACGATAGCGCTGCTGCAAGGTTCCATTTGGAGCATAGGCCATCACGAGATAGGGGACATCTCCATCGATGCCACCCTCCAGCACGCGAATAATGTTGGGGTGCTCCAGTTGCGCCAGGGTGCGTGCCTCAGCATAGAAAGCCTCCGCTTCGCGCTCCTGGATATGCGTATGCAGTACTTTGATCGCGGCCTGCATCTTCAGGTGACGATGCTCGGCCAGGTACACCTCGGCAAAGCTTCCACGCCCCAGCAATTGTGTCAGGCGATAGTTGCCAAGGTGCTTACCCACCAGTCCAACATCGCCTGTTCCATACATTTCCATAAATATAAGACTCTCTCGTTAACGGGGCTAAACTTGTCTATAGCGTCTACCATAGCATAATTAGAAATAGTTTGTATATGACATCCATCACATCATGCAGGCAGATATGGCAGTGCTAGCACAGCGCGGACATGGCTAATCACAGCGCTATCATATTGTATGATATTTTGCGCCTCGCTACGTTGTGCCATCTTTTCTCACTCCCTGGGGGAAACGCCACACGCCTTGTCCCTGGTCTAAGCACAAGATAAACCCGCCTTCGGATCTCCTGGGCAGGCGATCAGGCGGGTAAAATGTGTTTGACAGTGTTATCTACGCATCACTTGGTTTTATTAGGCTGACGCGGATGGGTCGTTCCTCCAGTCTTATGTGGCTTTTGACGTTCCTTCCCATGGTGCTTGGGGCCTGGCGTGCCTTTTGGGGGACCGGCATAGGTGTCCTTGTGCAATAATGTGCTCACATGGGAAGTGCCATGTGTTCCCAAATTCATGGCATGGCTCGCTGCCAAAGCAGGAGTCCTGGTTCCCACAAGCAGACCCAAGACCAACAGACAGGTGACCAGGAAAAGACCGATGCTCCTCTTCATCGCCGAAGCGCTCATGTTGCCTCCTTCATACCAATAACTGTCTTCAGACCTTCTCTCGCTACAAACCAATCTACTAGCTCTCTCTCAAGAGCAGCTAGTGAGGTCAAAGATATAGCCGTGTTTTCACGTAGTACAGCTTTTCTCTTTTCCCTACAAGTATCAGTATAGATCGTCTCCAATGGTAGCAGTTAATGAACCCTACATCGGCTCTGGCCTAGTTTCAACGCACCCACAGATCCAGGCTATACTTCAAGCGGGCGCTCAGGCTGTAGCGATTCATCATGCCCATCTCTGGCCCTGACGCTCCCACAGACGATTAGGGAACTATCACGCTCTCATGCTAGAATACTGTGGGCGCCGCCGCTCGCATTTTCACTACTACATTGCTGTTTCTTACTCAAAGAACATGGAGGATTGTACGTATGGCCAAGTATGTGTTAGCACTGGATCAAGGCACCACCAGTTCACGTGCGATTGTTTTTGACCATGATGGGGCAATCGTCAGCATCGCCCAGCAGGAGTTTCCTCAGATCTATCCCGCTTCCGGCCTGGTCGAGCATAATCCCGAGGACATCTGGTCCAGCCAGTTGAGCGTTGCGCAGGAAGCCTTGAAAAAAGCCGGAGCCTCCTCTACCGACGTGACGGCAATCGGTATCACGAACCAGCGTGAGACCGCCATCGTCTGGGAGAAGGCCACTGGCAAGCCTGTTTTCAACGCCATCGTCTGGCAGAGCCGCCTGACCGCTCCTATCTGTGATGAGCTCAAGGCTAAGGGCTTTGACAAAGAGCTTCGCGCCCGTACTGGCCTGGTAACGGATGCCTATTTTTCGGGAACCAAGGTTAAGTGGATTCTCGACAATGTGGAGGGAGTACGCGAGAAGGCGGAGCGCGGCGAGGTCCTCTTCGGCAACGTCGATACCTTCCTGATCTGGCGCCTGACCAGAGGTCGCGTCCATGTTACCGACGCCACTAACGCCTCGCGCACCCTGCTCTACAATATCCACAAGGGAGAGTGGGACGAGGTCATTCTCAAAGAGCTGGGCGTGCCACGCGCCATGCTCCCCGATGTGCGCCCTTCCAGCGAGGTCTACGGCGAGACCGATCCCGAGTTCTTCGGTGGCCCCATTAAAATCGCGGGTATAGCAGGCGACCAGCAGGCCGCGACCTTTGGCCAGGCCTGTTTTGAGACAGGTATGGCCAAGAACACCTATGGCACCGGCAGCTTTATGCTGATGAATACCGGTTCCGAGGCCGTTGAATCCAAGAATGGCCTCCTGACCACCATCGCCTGGCGCTTGCAGAGCCAGACCACCTACGCCCTTGAGGGCAGCATCTTTATCACTGGCGCAGCCGTGCAGTGGCTACGCGACGGCCTGAAAGCGATCGAGAGCAGCGGCGATGTCGAGGGCCTGGCCAATACCGTTGAGGATAATGGCGGCGTCTATCTCGTTCCCGCCTTTGTGGGCCTGGGCGCCCCCTACTGGGATTCCTACGCACGTGGCGCCATCCTCGGCCTGACCCGTGGCACCACTATGGGCCATATCGCCCGCGCCACCCTGGAATCTATGTGCTACCAGACACGCGATGTGCTGGAGGCCATGGTCGCTGATAGCGGAGTCGATCTCAAGGCCCTGCGCGTCGATGGCGGCGCCGCGGTCAATAACACGCTGATGCAGTTCCAGGCAGACATCCTCGGTGTGCCTGTACAGCGTCCGAAGGTCGCGGAGACCACCGCGCTGGGAGCCGCGTACCTGGCTGGTATCGCCACGAACTTCTGGAGCGGCCCCCAGGAGGTCGCGGCGCAATGGGCGATTGACCAGACCTTTGAGCCACGCATGAGCGAAGACCAGCGCGAAAAGCTCTATAAGGGCTGGAAGAAAGCCGTCGAGCGCTCCCTTCACTGGGAACAGTAGCTTGCTAAAGGATGCGTGAGAGGGGGAGCAGCGTCGCGACGCTGCTCCCCCTCTCTGTTCCCTGATCTACTTAGCTCTCTCCAGCCTGCACAGGCTCAATCGCTGGAGCAGCGGACTCCTCCTTCAACTCCTGGCGGAAGGCCTGGCTCTTGGCGACCGCCGCCTGATAGCGCTGCTCCTGCGCAGCACGCTCCTCTTCAGACCAGCAACAGAGCGCGCTCATCTCCTTGAGGATGCGTGGCAGGGCCGCCAGCCCCTGGTCCTGGGTGTAGCCTAGCATTGTCCGCCGCAACAGGAAGTCTTCGGCGTCCACGCAGAACTCGCGCGCAACAGCGTGATGGATCTGCGCCACAATGTCCAGGTACGCGGGATGGATACGCTCCCCCAATTCTGGCTGCCTGCGCAACAGGGCGAAGATGCTTAGCGCCTCTGTCCCATACAGGCTCAACAGGTGTTCTACCTGCTCGTTTGACAGGTTCAGGCCCTCGCTCTCTTTGTAGAGCAGGTCGCGCATATAACGCAGGCTCTCGTCCCGCCCCTGGGTTCGAACACTCAGGCGCGCACCAGGCAGAGGGACCTTCGCGGTCTGTGCTCGCGCCGAGAGCCCCAGTTTCTGGCAGACCATGTCTACAGCGTCTTCCGCGATGTCGCGATAGGCCGTAATCTTGCCACCCACCACCGCCATGTAGCCATGTAGATTATCGGTTTTGGCATAGTCGACCAGGGCATGCTTACGCGAGACCGCCGATTCGTTGACGCCCTCCTTACGCACCAGGGCACGCAAGCCTGCCGTGGTATAGTAAATCTTGCGCCACTGCGCCTCCGGGAGAAACGTCTCGACCGAGTCGCGCAGGTAGTCAACATCCTCACCATTGGCGCGCACCAGGTCGGGCGAGTCATCGTAATCCGTATCGGTCGTGCCCACCCAGGCATAGCCTTGCCAGGGAATGACAAAGAAGAGGCGGTCATCCTTGCGTGCGAAGAGAACCAGGGCGTGATTGCTCGCGGGAGGGGAGGTAAAGTGAATGCCCTTGGTCATACGCACCCGGTGACTAGGCTTATGCAGCAGCTTGCCCGTCAGGCTATCGAGCCAGGGTCCCGCCGCGTTGATAACCAGGCGCGCCCGGACCTCGCGCTCTTCTCCACTGCGCTCATGCCGCACCTTGACCCCGGTAATCTCCTCTCCTTCGCGCAACATGCCCGCGACTCGCGTGTGATTCCAGATCTGCGCGCCATGGTCGCGTGCATCGAGAATATTCTCCATAACCAGGCGCTCGGTCGATGGCACCTGCGCATCATAGTAGCACAACGCTCCTTGCAGACCATCGGGATTGAGCAGCGGCTCACGCTTCAACGCCTCTTCCCGATTCCAGAAGTTATGGTTCGGCAGACTCTTATCGTAGGAGAGCAGGTCATAGAGGATCATGCCCATTTTGAGCTTGGCGCGATAAAATAGGCTGCGTGACCACATCGGTACGACAAAGCGGAGCGGATTGACCAGGTGAGGGGCAATACGTAACAAGATCTCGCGCTCGCCCAGGTCCTGGCGCACCAGGCCAAAATCGAACATTTCCAGGTAGCGCAGGCCACCATGAATCAGACGTGTTGAGGTCGAAGAGGTTCCCGCGGCAAAGTCGTCCTTCTCAAAGAGCACCACGCGTAAGCCACGGAGAGCCGCATCGCGTGCGATACCCGCCCCCACGATTCCTCCGCCAATAATAACGACATCGAAAAGCTCTCCTTCGAGCTGTGTGAAAGGAGATATTGTGCTCATAGCCTGTTCCACTCCAGTCTTCTTTCATAACTCTCTATCTTTACTATGCCTACCTGCCAGAAGAGAAATAAAAAAAGCCCTAAGCCTTCTTTATCTATCTTCGGCTCAGGACTTTTCAAATCAGTGTCCCAGGTTATATTACGGTGCAATCAAATCAATCGCTCCATGCTTGCATATGAGCGCGCTGACTGCCGTGTTTTTTAGCTACAATATTTTTTACCATTCAATTATACCTGAAGCATGGGTATTTGTCAATTTTTTTGGTTCCCTCGTTCCTTCGCGCCTACGGCGCCCTTGGGTAAGGGGTATGGGACACAGGGACCTCATGCACACGTCTCTGCCAGAGGCCATTTGGGTTTGACGCAGACGCTACCTGGATGTTACCTTTATAACAGTATGCAGAGCTACTGCCCGACGCATGCTTTAGCAGCGTTGAGCCTCACACCACCCCGGACTTTTTCGCCAGCGATCCAGCCAAGCTATTTCAGAGGAGAGATCTCTTATGACCATCGTTGTTCGTCAACTTGCGACGCCAGAGGAGATGGACCAGCAGTTTATCTGGTCCGACCAGGCATTCTCGCCCACGCCCAATCCCGCCAATGCTCGCACCTGGGGTCAGACTGTCTTGACGCAGCCCGACTTCCGTCCCCAACAACTGCGCGGCGCCTTCCGCGACGAGGCTCACCTGGGCGGCTATGCGCTCTATGAATGGACAATGCGCATTGGCGAGGCTCGTATCTCCACAGGTTGCATTGGCATGGTTGTCACCGATTCCAGCCAGCGTAAGCAAGGAGTGGCAACGGCCTTGATGCATGATGCGATCCAGTTTGCGCGCGAACAGGGTCATAGCCTGCTCCTGCTGGATGGCATTCCCAATTTCTATTATCGCTATGGCTATACCGATGTCTTTGATTCCTCCACTGAGGAGATCAATCGCGCGGCTATCCTGGCTCATCCCGCAAGCGCCCATACCGTGCGCCAGGCCACGCCAGAGGACGCGCAGTCCATACGCGATCTCTATGAGCGCCGCCTGAGCGGCTTTACTGGCAGCTTTGAGCGCTCGCGCGAGAAACAGGAATACCTGTTGCGCCACCGCTTTGGCAAAAATACAGTCTTGCTCGCCACGTCTCCGGAGGGCCAGGTTGAGGGCTATGTGCTTGCTTCACGCGCTCCAAGCCCGGCCGTGGCTCTGGAGCTCTGTGCTGACAACTGGCCTGCCCAGATCGCACTCATGCAGGCACACGCGCACCTCTCTGATGGACCAGAGGCACCAGCGACGCATACCTATTACCTTCCGCCCACCTCAGAAGAACTCTATCGCGCCATCGCCCATCTCGAAGTCCCCGATACCTCTCAGTGGGGCAATCCTTCCGCTGAATGGGGCATCCGCACAGTGCAGGCACACCATCGCTACGCGGGCTGGATGGGGCGCATTGTTCATCTGCCGACCTTCCTCGATGCCCTGCTGCCCGAGTTGCAAGCGCGCTGGCGCCGCTCCCTGGCCCACTGGTCAGGCGAGCTACATTTCCTGGTGGGCGAGGAAAGCTATACGCTTGGCATCTCTGGATCCGAGCTTCAGGGCACCACGAAGCCAAACGATAACGCGAGCACCTTCCAATGCTCACCTCAGGACTTCGCACAACTGGTCCTTGGCTATCGCCCTCTCTCGTGGGTTCTCACACAGCAGCCACAAGAGCTTTCGCCGACTGAGCAGGCCGTGTTGCAACACCTCTTTCCGCCCAGCCAACCCTGGATCAGTTTTAGCGACTGGTTCTAGTTGCCAGACGCTGCGAACGCATGCATCTACATATTATGGTCCCATAATATGTAGATGCATGCGTTCGCAGCGTCTCTACAGCCACAATCTTCCTACTGTTTTGTACGCCGCTCTCGTACCAGCAAGATGCCCTCATGGGGGGCCATCTGCCCCTGAATACGTTTCTCCAGCAAGACGAGAGCAATGTAGAGGTCCAGGTAGTGCCCCAGCACACGTTCAACAGACGCTTCCGCCTGCTGTAGACCCCTACCTGCTACCATCCCGGAATGCTCTTCACTACCCTGACCAGGTGAACCCGAGGGGCGCGCCCACCAGTCATAGACATAGAGTGCCAGCGAGAGCAAAATACTTCTCACATACCTGCGCAGATAGTCCTCGCTCTCATTATTCTGTCTCGATGCCTCTTCATAGAGGGGCATGAGACGCGAACGATCCAGCATAAAAGCCAGCATCCGCTCCAACTCGTGCATCTGCAGACGCACACGCTGAAACTCGCGCGCACTATTGCGCACAAAAGCTGCCAGGTGCTCCTGCATAAAGGCAAAGGTAGGCGCCAGGTCGCGACCACGATCCAGGTTGCAGGCATTCTCACGCGTGCATGCCAGCGTCAAGAGACGGTCATAGGAGAGCGGGCGCCCCTGATCTAAATCCATGCTGCTGGCAAGCGCGACAACGTGCGCGCGTTGTATGGCTCGCTTAAGCGCCTGGGCCTGCTCGACTCTGAACTGGATCTTGCGCACACGCATAAGGGCGCGCTCGCTCTCCCTGGTCTCCGCAAGCGAGTACGCGCCAGAGAGGGCGTGGTAGAAAGAGCTGAGCAACGGCTCCATCTGCGCGAGCAGCTCTCCCAGTATGGTGGCAATGTCGCCAACCAATTGTAAGGGAAGTTCGTGCTCCCAGATATGGAGCAGTATTTTATACATATCCTGCATAACAGGCTTACCATAGATCTTGAGTAACGCCTGCACACACTCGATAACGCGTGTCAGGGTCTGCTCCAGCTCCTGGCTGAGTTTGCTATTATAGGTGAGATCCTGCTTATACACTTCCATGAGGATGCGTCGCATGGCCTCAGGTGATGAGGCGCCCTCTTCGACCCAGGCAAATCCCTGGCCCTGCTCCACCCAGTAGCCTAGCGTGGCGGACAGCCTGGATCTGATACTCTTATCCGCGCCTATCAGCCGGGCCTCAGCATGCGTGGGCAAGCGGTAATACCAGGCACCAGGCTCCCGCCCATTGAGCCAGTCACAGAACGCCACAGCGTCCGTTGGGCGCATTCCCAGTACGGGCATATGCCCCTGCCCATATTCAAAGATGGAAATAGGCAAATGGTCTGGCAAGCAGTTATTGCCTTGAGCGCGCTGCTCATCCAGGAAGAGCTGGTACTCAGCACAGGTCACAAAAGAGGGGTTGAGATAGACCTCTCCATGCAGGTGCAGCATCTGCTGTAAGCGACGGGTGAGCAGGACATTGGTAATCAAACGCCGCCGCTCTACATCGCTATCCTCTACCCCCTGCTTGAGCAAGGTCTCCAGGCGTAGGCGAACCTCAGGCTGGACTTTCAAGGCTTCGCGCTGGCATTCAAGGGCCAGGGTCAGCGTGGCGACCGAGGTCTGAGCGTCCAAGCAGGCGGCGATAACAGGGGTGGCATCGGCCTGAGCACAGTAGAGGCGGATCGTTTCATGCCACCAGCTAATAGCAATCTGCTCTACCAGGAAGTTGCCCAGCCCCTCCTCTTTGATATGCACAGCGGCCAGGTACTCTTGAAAGGTGAGGTGCGCGAAACTATATACCCCCTGCTCCCGCTCCAGTAAGAGGCCACTCGTGTTCTCCAACTGGCGTAAAAAGGCCGCTGGTTCCAGGCTCGTGCCGAGCTGGGATAGCGGCGCCTGAATGATGCGACAGGCGTCTTCAAAGGGAATATCGCGTATCCCCATACAGAGCATCGAGAAAGCCAGGGAGCGCAATACCTCGCGTTTCTGCGCCACGGTAAAGTCTAGCGCAATGCCTTTCGCCTCCTGGCGCTTGCCCAGGAAGACATCACAGATCTCGTCATAGAGCATCACACGCTTCACTGGTAGTGTATCGCGATAGCGGTGCACCGTCGCGATCATCGTCAGCAAGAGGGGATTGACCGCCAGGGCTATCAGCGCCGGATTTTCATACAGACGCCCCAGCAAATCGTCCGCGCCGCTCCGCGCTTTCGCTCGTACTTCCAGGTCGTCGCGCTGGGCGCTCATAATTTCATTGGCCTGGTACCAGTTATAGATAAAGCGCTCGACCTGGGCACGTGTAAAGACGCTCATCTCCAGCACAGTAACGCCCGTCAGCGGGTTACTCCGGTAGCCAAAGGGGCGCGAGGTAATAATAAAGCGGTTCTGGCCATAGACGAGCATCTGCTGCTGCACCCAGTTCACCACCTGCTTGCGCGCCTGGAGATCTGCGACCTCGTCAATACCATCCAGAAAGATTAGGCAATTGCCACTCTCCAGGCGCTGCTTCAACCAGCCTGCGGGCATACTCTGCCGCCAATATTTCTTGTGGTGATCAGCAGCGGCTTCCTCTAAGGTATAGCGCTCGCCGCGACGTTTGATGGTCTGAGCATGATCGCGCAGGAAGAGCAGAACCGGCAGTTTTGTGGGAATAGCACTCCCCTGCTCCAATCTGCGTCGGCTCGCCAGCGTCAGCACCATATGCTTTAAAAGCGTTGTCTTACCACTGCCAGGGGAGCCAACAACCACAAAATGTTGCTGCTGTAAGGCCGGAGATGCGAGAAAATCCCAGATCTGGTGCTCGCCCGGCGCAAGATCCGGACGCACACGCAATGGGTCAGCCGATACCTGGTGGACGGGCGTTGGCACCATACTCAGCTCGACAAAGACTTGCTCCAGGGCCAGCGTATACATACTCTGCGTTCCTAGACCCTTCACATCCAGGTCGCGATGCTGGGAGAGCAGATAGTGGCAGTAACGCTTATGCACGCTTGAGAGGTTCCACTGCATACGGACATCTAGCCAGCTTGCAATCTGCTTAACGGCAACCAGGGGCGCGGTCAGCAGGTGTACAGGCGTGTCCACCTGCTGAGCGGGAACTGGTATCATGCCCGTGGTGGTGGAGAGCCGTGCTTCAGAAGACGCTTCTATTGTGTTGGCCGCCTCCGCGAGCGCCAGCGCAAAGGTCTCGACTGTGGAGAAACGCTGCTGGGGTTCTTTGGCGAGAGCGGTTTGAATGACCTGTTCGACGGCCAGGGGGAGCGAGGACCGCTTGGCGCGCAAAGAGGGAATATCCGCGAAGAGGTGCTGGCTCCCAATCTCGGCCAGCGTTCCCTGAAAAGGGGGCGCGCCTGTCAGCAGTTCATATGCAATGACCGCCAGGGCGTACTGATCGCTGGCGGCACAGGGATTCCCCTGATGCTGCTCAGGGGCCATGTAGGCAACGGTTCCACCAAAGTGGGGCTGGCTACGCAAATACGAACTACGCAAGATAACGGCGATGCCAAAATCGCTGAGCTGGTACTGCCCTTGCGCACCAATCAGCACATTCTCTGGTTTGACATCCCGGTGGACGATCCCTCTCTCGTGCGCATATTGCAGCGCTGCCGCAAGTTGCTTAATACAAGCCACAACCTCAAGCAGAGAGAGCGTATTCCCCCTCTCACAGCGCTGACGCAGCGTTCCATGGGGGGCATACTCGACGACAAGAAAGGGAATACGCTCTCTCCCTTCAAGGCCGAAGTCGAGCACATGGACGATGTTCGGATGATTGAGCGCGGCAATCGTACGCGCCTCTTGCAAAAAAGCCTGCACATCTTGATAGAGAAATGCCGTTTGTTGAACTTTGATCGCGGCCTGGCGCTCCAGGTAGAGATGCTGGCCCAGGTACACTTCTGCGTAACTTCCCTCTCCAAGCAGGCGTACAAGTTGATAACTACCAAATTGCGCCCCAACACGGTCAACCATCATCCAATCGCGCCATGCGGGGCCCCCTGGCTTGAGACATGGGGAGGAGCATGGCGCACTCCTTTCTGTGTATACTCATAGCCGTCAGCGCGTTGCACACATCGCATATATTTGGGGTGAATATCGACCTTCCCAAGTCGGAACGAAGGCCGATGACGAATCGCTATGCGTCCCTCATATGTCCCTTTAGGAGTAACAGCTTTGACCATATCACCCGTTTGATATCCCAAAAAGGTCTTTTTGCGTGCTTTGTGTTGTTTGGGGAAGCCATATGTGTCAGGGACACACATTTGTCTTCTTCCATGCCCCGTAGCTTTCATGTGCAGCGGGACAAGTCCTTTCCAAGAGAGTGTCACAGGGGTACTCTTCCCTACACAAGCGGCATCGAGCCAATGCGTTTTCGCTAGCCCTCTTGTGGTGCGATTGTACTTTGTCAAGCCGCCACTGCCGCACTCGACAGGCAATCCAAACGTCTTGAGCCGTTCCAATAAGGCCCATCGCGTGATATTCACGGCACTGGCATCCTTGAGTGGTTTCTTGACCTGTGCCAAAATCCGCTTGAGCACATCAGGCTTTTTTGCAAGGAACACGCGAATATCCTGCGTGCCTTTGGCAGTATTGCATGGTTCACAAGCCAGAGTAAGATTGCTCATTCTGTTTGTGCCACTCTTGGCGCGAGGATGAATATGCTCAACCTGCAAAGGAACGTTTTGCGCACCACAATAGGCGCAGGTCCGTTCCCATTTTTCGAGCAAGTATTCCCTCACCTCGTAGCCTTGAAGCGTCCCTTGCTGATATTCGACGCCTGCAATATCAGGATTCTCTATCAGTTGCAGATCAAACTTGACCAATTCCTGACTCAAAGCCGTAATGGGAGCCAAGCGACACAAGCGAGCTACCCACGTGAGGATATTGGCAAGGCGACTTTCCAACGAGGGTGGCAACCACCCTTTCTTCCTCCGTCGATTCTGAAATCGTGGCTTTCTGTAGCGTGTTTTGCGGTGACGTCGGTTGCGCCGAACCGCACGCCTACTATCTAAGCCATCTTTAATAGCTTGCCCTCGATGCTCAAGTTCAGCCGCGAAGATCATCTTGCCGTTGGCATCATTCACCAGGGCAATCCCTGTAGTTTTGCTGCCAGGGTCAAGTTTGAGGCGCAACGGTTGCACCTCTGGTTGCTCAACCACACGCTTGAGCACAATGGTAAACGGGTATCTACGAAACACACTCGCTTTGCCTTGGGTGAGCAGAAGCCGTGCGCGTGCAGGATGCACCGGGTTTAAGGGTTTGGAGTCACTATCAATCACAAACACGTTGCTCAAGTTGAGCCTCTACTTTCGTAGGTAATGGTTGCCTCGATAAGGATAGTGGGCGGTACTTTTTCCCGAGCACTGCATAACACCCCGTTTTGCTGTTTAACCCAGGAATTCTAGAGCTACAGGCTGGCACGCACCCGTAGGTAGGAACGCAAACACTCCCCGACTATCGTAGCCCGATAACCTCTTGCCGAAACAAAAGGCTCATGGCTGAATCTGGTCAAGTCCAGACTTGCCGAAACAAGCCCCTGCCGCAGAGGCATGGGGTACCTGACCAGAACATCTCCTACAAATACATACTTGCAAATATCTCGTTCCAAAAAACCACTCTTGTATACTAAAGATGCAAGCTAAACCTGTCAAGGTATATACTATAAGTAATTTCTCCTCCCTCACCCAAATTTTGATGAGTCAATATACAGCTATCTCTAATAACGGTGGGAACGGAGAAAATTGTAACAACGAAAGGAGCCGTAGAGCAACCACCCATGAGCAATGCAGTACTCTTTTTCCCGGCACAAAACTTTCTTGGCGAGGGTCCCCTCTGGAACGTGGATGAGCAGGCGCTGTACTGGGTCGATATCATCGGTCAACATTTTCATTGCCTCGACCCGCGCACTATGCTGCATGAGAGCTTTGATGTTGGCACACCCGTCTGTGTGCTTGCCTTCCGCAAGAGCGGCGGATTGGTCATGGCGCTACGCGATGGCTTCGCCTACTGGAATGCCCAGGAGAAGCGTCCCGAATATATCGTGCGTCCGCTGGAACACCTGAACAATGTCCGCTTCAACGATGGCGCTGTTGACTGCGCGGGGCGCTTCTGGGCTGGTACCATGAGTACCACCGGCGATCTGAACTCAGGAGTACTCTATCGCCTCGATCCCGATGGCTCACTCCATGTGATGGACACCGGCTTTGGCATTTCAAACGGCCTCGGCTGGAGTCCGGATAACACCATTATGTATCTGACCGATTCGCCTCGACGCGTTATTTATGCCTATGACTTCGCGGCCACAACCGGCGCCATTAGCAATAAACGTGTCTTTGTTCAGCTTCCCAATGATCCACCTCAGCCCGATGGCCTGGTCGTGGATAGCCAGGGTTATGTCTGGAGCGCGCACTGGGGCGGGGGCTGCATCACTCGCTACGCCCCCGATGGCTCCGTGGAGCGTGTCATCCAGGTCGCGGCCCTACACTCCTCCGCCTGCGTCTTTGGTGGGCCAGCGCTCTCCGATCTCTATATCACCAGCGCCCAACAGGGTCTCTCGCAGGAGCAGCTCAAGCAGTATCCGCTCTCCGGCGACCTCTTCCACTACCAGAGCGATGTACCCGGCCTGCCAAAATTTCAATTCGCCGGCTAACACGCGCTACGAGACGCGCTACTTGCGTACGCGCCTACTCCTGACCTGGAGAAGAAGGCGCGTACGCAAGTAGCGCACCTGCCTCTTGCACCGCCTGCGCTGGCTGCTCCTCCACGCGCAGAGAGAGAATGATATATCCGGAAATGAGCTGGGTCAGGCCGACAAAGGCCATCAACAGGCTGATGCCGTGTACTCCCTCTTTGCTCGTCATAATCCAGCCCATGAACAGGGGTCCCACAATCCCACCGATACCGCTAATCGAGCCAATCATACCCACGCCCGCGCCCAGCGATTCGCTGCTCAACAGCAAGGCAGGCAGGGTCCAGAAAACGCCACCCGCCGCCAGCATGCAGCCCTCCGCAATGATCAGGCTCCCAATACTCATGTTCCGGTTGACCACCACCAGAATACCTGCCGCCAGCAAGGCAAAGCCCGCGAGAAGATGAGGAACGCCCGCGTGCCGCTTACGCTCTTTGCTTCGATCAGAATGCCGGGAATTTATGTAGAGTCCAACCATTCCCGCAAGCGAGGGTAGGACCGCGATCAGACCTACGGTGCTGGAGCGCTGGTGTGTCACACCCGTAATGACCACTGGCAGCCAGAAGTTCATGCCCCTGGCTCCCAGCCCTCCTAAGAGTGATGCTATACCTAATGCCCAGACACTTCCTAGCTTTAACACCTCACGCCAGTTCTGTTTTCGTGTTCCTGCCGTACGCGCCTTATCGCGGGCAAATTTATGCTCCAGCTCTTCCTGTTCTTCTATACCGATCCAGCGTGCTTTTCCTGGTTCATCCGCGACCAGGAAGAACCAGAGCGGCGCCCACAGCAAGGGTCCAATGCCTTCTATCACAAAGAGCATACGCCAGTTCATGTGTAGCAACAACAACCCCACAAGTGGCTTTAATGCTAAAGACGTCAGGGGAATGCAGAACATCCAGTACGTGTTTGCACGTGCTCGCTCCTCCAGGGGAAACCAGCGCGAGAGGAGCACCAGCAGCGCGGGACCCATCGCGCCATCTATCATCCCCAACAGAAAGCGTACAATCAACAATTGTGTCGCGTTCTGCACACCACTATTGGCCAGGGCCAGTACGCCCCAGGACAACAAAGCCAGGGTGACGACGCGACGTGGCCCCCACTTCGCCACCCAGTAGCCCGCTGGCACCTGCGCCAGCAGCGCACCACAACTTAAGACACCCGCGGCAATCCCCACCAGCGTGGCGCCAATCGCCAGCGACCGCTCTATCTCTGGCAAGGCAAAGCTCAGGTTAATATGGTCCATGGATATAAGAATATGGGTCAACATAATCAGCGGGACAATACGTCTCCAGCGCTGCCCCAGGCGCGCTGACCGTGTCGAAAAAATATACTGCATACGACAATGTTCTCCCTTCCATCCACCCACACCAGCGGTACCAGTCTTTCTGCGGTGCGTTCTCTTACAAACATCTATCTCAACTGGTATAGCTCAGAATCAGGCATTTTTCCAGCGCCTGGTTTACATACGCCTATGTTCCCACCATAAAACCGCAGAGAGGAGACATTTTCCCTGCCTCCTCTCTAGTACTTTCCGCCCGGCACTCTTATAACAGCGAGCGCACCAGGCCACCATCGACCTGAATGGTTGTCCCCGTAATATACGCGGCCTGCCGCGAGGCCAGGAATGTCACCATAGCTCCCATTTCTGCTGGATCGCCCAGGCGCTTCATAGGGATGTCGCGCGCGACACTGGCAAGGGCCTCTTCCTCGCTCATGCCAGCGCTTATCCGCTCCTCAATGCGATATACCTGGCGCACCCGGTCAGTCAGGATACGCCCTGGGCAGACGTTATTGACGGTAATATTATCCTCGGCCAGTTCGACGGAGAGCGTCTTTGCCAGACCTACCACGCCCGAGCGCACGGCGTTGGAGAGCACCAGGCCATCGATAGGCTGCTTGACTGAGGTGCTGACAATATTAATAATGCGTCCCTCGCCCGCCTTGCGGAGATGCGGTACCACCTCGCGCACCAGGCGCACGGTGCTGAGCAAATTTAGCTCAAAGGCCGCGACCCACTGCTCCTCGTCAAGCATTTCAAAGGTGCCGGGTTTAGGACCGCCCGCGTTATTGACGACGATATCCAGCCGTCCCAGTTCTCGCACCGTAGTGGCGACAATATTCCGAATATCTTCAGCCCGGGTAACATCGGTTGGCACTGCCAGGACTCTGCCCTGGCTTATAGCTTCGATTTCCCGAGCTGTACGCGTCAGTGCCTCCTGGTCGCGCGAACCAATGACGACAGACGCACCCTCCCGCGCGAGCTCCAGGGCACAGGCACGCCCAATCCCCTTGCTCGCCGCCAGAACGATGGCAACCTTTCCCTTCAGACCTAGATCCATATCGCTCTATCTCCCCTTCATATACGAGCGGAGAGCCGGGCTATGTTCCGGCTCTCCGCGTCTCGTTCTACTCTTCGGGATTATTCCTGCTCTTTGTCGAGGCCCGCGTCCTCTGCAACGCCTTTCGCGAGAGCGGTCCAGTCCATTCCTCCTCTTCCCTTCGCCACGCCCGTCAGCAGGCGATTGTGCATCAGGCTGGCCAGCGGCATCGGAACACGCACCTGGTCGGCTGTATCCAGCGCCAGATTGAGATCCTTGAGGGCCAGCTCCATCTGAAAGCCGACTGGCTCATAGCGTTGCTGCGCGATCATTTTCCCGTAATTTTGATAGATACCACAAGCAAAGAGCGTCTGCGCGAACATATCCATCACCTGCTCGCGTTGCAAGCCGTTCTTCTCGGCCAGGGTCAGGGCCTCTGCCATCGCCTCCTGCGCGGATGCAATCATGAAGTTGCCACACAGCTTGACGACGTTAGCCGCGCCCGAATCCTCGCCATAGTCAAAGCTTCCCTGGCCAATGGCCTCTAGAAACGGGCGTACACGCGCCTTCGCCTCTTCGGGACCCGAAACACAGAGCCAGAGCTTGCGAGCGGCGGCGGCGTCCGGTCGACCAAACACGGGCGAGGCCACATACTGGCTACCATATTCAGCATGTAGCCGGGCCAGCTCACGCGAGGTCTCAGGCGAGATGGTGCTCAGCGAGACGTGGACTCCCTCATGACCCAGGCGATGCAAGAAACCATGCTCACCCGCGACAACCTCCTTAACAGCGACATCGTTAGAGAGCATGGTGAATACTACGCCACCCGGCTCGACGGCTTCAAAAGGCACTTCCGCGCGCTGTGCGCCCTCGGCAACCAGGGCCTCGGCCTTCTCCGTACTCCGGTTATAGACGCGCAGATCATATCCAGCCTTGAGCAGGTTCCGTGCGATGGGTTCGCCCATTTTGCCCAGGCCAATAAAGCTTATCTGTTGAGGCATATGTTCTCTTCCCCCTTCTCACAAGGATTCGCTACATTGCAATATGGTGACATGCATATTAAGAAACATATACACCCAATACTGCAACATCAGCAACTAGTACGCTTGCTTCAGGGAGAACGAACAATCACTTAGGAGCTCACCTCAACTGGGCAGGTCAACCTACGCTGGTCCTGCGTGACATCCACACCGCCAGCAGCTTCCTTCCATGGATCTTGCTGGGGAAAGAAGTTTGGCGAGAGCGTACAGTCCTTGTAGGGGATATGAAACACGGGCGTCACAGAGCCAGACATAGGCGGCACTATCCAGCTCCAGTCAGCAGGCAAGACCCGACCCGCCTCCTCTTCGTTGCGTTGGTGATGCATAAACTGGCGCGAGGCAGTATGATGATCGATGATGGTCACGCCATGCTGGGTAAATGAGGAGAGGACGGCAATGTTCAATTCGACCAGCGCCCGGTCCTTCCAGAGCTCGCGATCCAGGCGCGTTTTCAGCCCCATCTTCTCCGCGATAACTGGCAGGAGATTATAGCGTTCAACATCGCCCAGGTTCCGCGCCCCTATCTCGGTTCCCATATACCAGCCATTGAAGGGGGCAGCGGTATAGGAGACACCACCCACCTCCAGGCGCATGTTGGAGATGACTGGTAGGGCATGCCACTTCAGTCCCAGATCCTCAAACCAGGCATACTCTGGATGCGTCAGGGGTACCTCCAGGATCACGTCGTGCGGTAACTCAAAGAGCATCGGTTGCTGGTGTGGCATCTGAATAATCAATGGCAAGACGTCAAAGGGGGTTCCCGGTCCTCCCTGCCAGCCAAGCTGGCGCGCGACCTCGCT
Organism: Ktedonobacter racemifer DSM 44963; assembly: GCF_000178855.1. GTDB lineage: Bacteria > Chloroflexota > Ktedonobacteria > Ktedonobacterales > Ktedonobacteraceae > Ktedonobacter > Ktedonobacter racemifer. The sequence continues at coordinate 741,469 of NZ_ADVG01000002.1, forward strand.
CAGTTCCTCCAGCATGGGATCACCGATAAGCAGGCCATTGGGCTGGCGGTATCCAGCGTAGCGTATGAGCTGAGGATTCCAGATACGGATGCCCGGCTCTCCCGGTACCTGGGGCGCGAAGATGGAAATAGTGGAACGAATCTTCCCTCCATTGGTAGCGACGCGTATATGCTCGACCAGCGCTTCATAGATCTCCTCGGCTGTCTGCACATGCCGCATATCCCGAACCGCCAGGGAGTTCCAGTGCAAGCGCCCAATACAGCGTGAGTTATTGCGCCAGGCCACACGCGCACCATGGGCCAGTTCCTTCTCTCCCTGCCAGTACGTTCCAGTCTGCATAATTTCGTCGTGGATTCGCGCCATTCGTGGTATAAAGCCATCAAAACCTTCCTGTTCTCGATAGTAGAGCGATAAATAGGCCATCGCTTCCATAAATATTCGCTGTCGCCCACTATCGGTCCCCTCGCCATATTTCCTCTTCATGACTTCTCTATGCTGCGTCTCCTCTCGGACAGTTTTTTCCCGGTGAACGTACTGGAGTGCCATCTTCTACTCTCTTCCTTTGACAATAGTTGTCTACTTCTGTTTTTCTCAAGACCATGACAATATGTTCAGGAGCATTAACAAGCCCAAGTATAGCATATTTCTATTTATCATTGAATAAAATCTTATGTTTCATTACAATTAATTCACAATATGAGAATAATGCCATCATCTCGCTTCTTTCATTAAGCGCACCTGTCGTCGTTTTACATATAAGACCTTTCTCACTCTTAGTTCTCTTCATTCGAGACATTGTTTTTAGCCTGGATGCCTGGTTCACAGAGCTAACCCTGGCCTCTCTAACGAGGGCTAAAATGGCTATCTTATGACAATTAATTCATTTATTTTTCCTCAGCTTGTGCAATAAAAATAGTATTAAAAATATAAACGACCAGCGAGACCTCATCTTTCACCAGAGAGGCGTCCTCAGCCAATCACCTGGCATTCTACTTCATGAATAATCTCTCACAAATAGAGACAAAAATCACTCTCCCGAGTGATGAGGATCTGGCGCCCAGTGCTCTATACTAGCTGGCATACCATTCCTGTTATAACCATTATCCCAGCACAAGAGGTTTGCCATGAACAGCATGAATCAACTCAGTTCTTCGCGCCGCCCCATGGGTGTCAGTATCGTCTCGCTTCTCGTTGCGCTTAATGCTATCCTGGTCCTATTCGCCGCGGCCACCTGGATCTTCGGCATTGGACTCTTTGGCTTCAACATCCCTGGCAATGTGCGTGGATTCGCGATCTGGTATGGCCTTTTCGCCGCACTCTTCGGGATCATACTTGGTTACCTTTCCTGGGGACTGTGGTCGCTACAGCGCTGGTCCCTATACACCATCGTTTTTATCGAAGTTCTCAATATTGTCGAGATCCTTGCCGCCTGGGCTCAGGGTTTTCTCTCCCTGGTGCCATTTATTCTGAGCTTGATTCTGCCCGTCGTCATCCTGACCTACTTTCTGGCTGATCGCCAGGTTCGCCAGGCCTTTAATGTTTAAGTACCCCAACTCCTCGCGCCTGCGACGCTCGCCTGGTAGGTGGAGTGATGTGTGCTGGCAGCCTGCGGCTGCCAGCACACATCACCTGTCTCTTACCCACAACTTTAGTGGGGAGGGAGGCGTCCTGCTGGCGGGCAAAAGTCCAAGCCAGCTTGGACCCTACAAGGAAGACAGAACGCGAATCATACGGGGTCGTGGGTAGCCTCTCGCGCCTCCCATCTGCGGCCCTGTTTCCAGAAGCGTTCTATCTCTTCCAGGTTGCGCCCCTTTGTCTCGGGAATGATAAACCAGCAGAAGAGGAAGGCGAGCACGCAAAAACCGGCATACAGCCAGAACGTTACAGGCAGACCAAGGCGAGTCGCCAGTGAGAGAAAGGTTATGCTTATCAGGAGGTTTGTGCTCCAGTTAAAAAAGGTAGTTATGCTCGCGCCACGCGCGCGAAAGGAGGTGGGGAAGATCTCCGAGCTCATCAGCCAGAAGACAGGACCCATTCCAATCGCAAAGGCCATAATATAGAGTATGAGCGCCCCTAATACCAGGTAACCGGTATGTGACGTTCCAAGCACAAAAATGCTCCCCATCAGCACCAGGGCCGCAAGCATACCAATCAGGCCACCCAGCAAGAGCGGTCGCCGCCCTACGCGGTCGATAATCAGGACCGAAACCAATGTGGTCAGGAAATTCACGACGCCCACGACGCTGGTAGCCAGAATCGCCACAGAGGCAGAGCGGAAGCCCGCGAAACCAAAGATAGTGGGCGCGTAATAGATGACTGTGTTAATTCCTACCAGTTGCTGAAAGACCGCCAGGCCAATGCCCGCAACCAGGGCCAGAATCATGCCCGAGCGCGCGAACTCGCTCAGGGTCACATGTTGGGCATCGCGGACAGCGTCGCGAATAGCCATCATCTCCTCGCGACGCTCCTGGACACTTAAATGTGTCAACGCCTGCTCGGCCTCCTGCCAGCGCCCCTGCTTTGCCAGCCAGCGCGGCGTCTCTGTGAGAAAGAGCATTCCTATCAACAACCCCATCCCAGGGATAGCCGCCACCGCCAGCATGGGTCGCCAGCCCATTCCGGCATTGGCAAAAGCCAGGTCCACCCAGTAGGAGATGGCGATTCCAGCCGTAATCAATAACTGGTCAAAGGTGACCAGCCCGCCACGTAAGGCAGGCGGGGCCATCTCCGCGATATACATCGGCGCGAGAAACGAGGAAACGCCTATCGCAAAGCCTAACACAACACGCCAGAGCAGGAACAGAGAGAAATTGGGCGCTCCTGCCGTGAGCAGGGCACCAATCGCGAAGAGCAGGCCCATGCCAATCAGCGCCTTGCGTCTGCCCAACCAATCGCTCAACCTACCACCAACCAGGGCACCGATAAGACTCCCCACCAGAACCGAGCTTACCGCCAGTTCCTGCTGAAAGTTAGTGAGGGCAAAATCCCGCTTGAGGAAGAGTAGTGCCCCCGAGATTACTCCTGTGTCGTAGCCGAAGAGAAAACCGCCGATGGCCGCGACCAGGGCGATTATATACACGCGTGTCGCGTAGTGCTTTCTGGTCCGCGTCGGTGGTATCAAGCTCTCGGGACCAGGCGTTCGCGAGGAATGCGGAAAAGACATAGTGCGTTCCTTTTCTCGGCTTCGGGCAAACAACTATGTTCGTCCCCTCTTACCGCCGAGGCATCTCTGAAACCACGCACTCCGACGATGCTTCGCGCCCGCGGTTCATCAGGCGCAGGAAGAGGTAACCGCCACTTCCCGATACCAGGGCCGCCAGCAGAATACCCATTTTGGCCTCGGTGAGCAGGAGCGGATTCTGCCCCTCAAAGGCCAGGTCCGCGATGAAAAGCGACATCGTAAAACCAATCCCTCCCAGCCAGCTCACGCCATAGATATGCCGCCAGTTCGCCTGCTCAGGGAGATCCGCCCAGCTCACCTTTACCGCTAACCACGAGAAGAGCATGATTCCCAACTGCTTACCGACAACCAGGCCCAGCATCACACCCAGCGTCACTGTGCTCAATAGCTCAGCAGGATGTAGACCCACGCGAAGATCAACGCCCGCATTCGCCAGCACAAACAGGGGAACGATCACAAATGAGACTGGGTAATAGAGCGAATGCTCAAGTCGCTGGGATGGCGATTGAATCTGCTCGCAAGAAGCCTCAAGCGCCTGCACCGCCGCCGCCTGCTGGTCATCCATATACAGGCCTAATCCAGGCTTACCTCTACGCTCAAACTCATCAAGGAAGGCATGTCCCTCGGCCAGGAATTTCCGCGCATTGATACGCGCTCGCGTGGGGATAAGCAGTGCCAGCAAGATTCCCGCTACTGTGGCATGCACACCAGAGATGAACATCAGCCACCAGAGCACTATCCCCAAAAGTGCGTAGGCTGGTATCCAGCGCACACTCGCCAGGTTTAAGCCCAGTACACAGAGCAGCACACCTGCCGCCGCGATCAGCGCCAGCCAGTTCAAGGCCTCGGTATAAAAGATCGCAATGATTAGCACAGCAAGGATATCATCAAAAATGGCATAGGCGATGACAAAAACGTTCAGGCTCCACGTGATACGGCTCCCCAGGAGCGCCAGTATCCCTAGCGCAAAGGCGGTATCCGTCGCCATAGGGATAGCCCAGCCTTTGATGCCGAGAGTGCCTGCGTTCCAGAGCAGATAAATCAACGCGGGACAGATGGCCCCTCCTATGGAGGCCGCGAGCGAGAATGTTGCTTGCTTCAGCTTCGATAGCTCGCCCACCAGGATCTCACGCTTTAATTCCAGCCCAACCAGGAAGAAGAAAAGCGCCATCAAGCCGTCGTTGATCCATACGTGCAAGGGCTTATCCAGACCGTAGCCACCCAGGTGAATGACCAGGTGTATCTCCCAGAGATGCTCATAGCTCCCCGCCCAGGGAGAGTTGGCCCACACCAGGGCTAGACAGATACAGAGTATCAAGAGCAGACCACTCGTCGTTTCCGCCTGCACAAACGCTTGAAATGGTTGTAGCAAGCGACCTGAAATACCCTCGCCGCTCGGTCTACGAATAAATTCTCGCAATCCCTCCATCGTGCTTCCTTTTTGACTCAAGCAAAGAGGAGCAGGGGCCGCAAGCGGCTTCCCTGCTCCTCCAAGCAATTGTATCGCACTGGTACCTTCAGCATAGCACGATGGCGAAAAAGGGGAATGTATGTGGTGGAGAGTTGGCAGCCTGCGACTGCCAACTCTCCACCACATACATTCCCGAACTTGCATTCTCGCGCCTCTATGGGGTACAACGCATAGAGAACACTCTTCTTGCCCACATTGCAATGGCTAGACAGGATGGAACACTCGCTTATGACCACAACCCTACCCCAACAGGGAACGCCCCCTTCAGGCTCGCCAGCGCGCTTCAAGACCTTTCGCGCCCTGCGCTATCGCAACTTTCGTCTCTTATGGATCAGCCTGATCGTGTCCTCGGTGGGTACCTGGATGCAGATTGTGGCCCAGAGTCTCCTGGTGCTCGCGATTACCAATCACTCCGCCTTCGCGTTGGGAACCGTCTCGCTGGCCCAGGCCTCCTCCTTCTTTATCTTCGCCTTTATCGGCGGGAGCGTCGCGGACCGTATCGATAAACGTCGACTCCTGCTCTTTACGCAGACGCTCTCGATGCTGCTAGCAGCCCTCCTGGGCGTGCTTACCCTGACTGGTCAGATTCAGTTCTGGATGGTTGTGGTGATCGCCTTCTGCTCAGGGACAGTGCTCAGCTTTGACCAGCCAACACGTTCGGCCCTCATCCCCACCCTCGTACCACGCGAGGACCTGATGAACGCCATCTCACTACAATCCATCGTCTTCAATGGCTCGGCCTTTATCGGTCCCGCCCTGGCCGGTATCATGATTGGCGTGCTGGCGCAGGCTGGTCATGCCCTTGGCCTGCATGGACCCCTGATTGGCTACGCGGGCAACTTCTTGCTCAATGCCGTGAGCTTCCTGGGCGTGCTCGTGGTCCTCTTCCTCTTACAAGTGCCTCACGATGCCGAGGCCAGCGAGCGGCGCGCACCATTGCTCAACTCGATCAAGTCCTCGCTGAGCACCGTACGCCGCGATAGCGTCCTCCCCTGGGTACTCTCAGGCTATGGCATTATGCTCTTCTTCGGCCCCTCAACCTCGCTGATCCTCCCAATCTTCGCGACCCAAATACTCCATCTGACTGACGCTCAACTAGGTCTGCTCTTCTCTGCCAGCGGCCTGGGAACAATCCTGGGAGCCCTGATGGTCGCCTCCCTCGGCGAGGTCAAGAAGAAGGGCTGGCTCATGCTCGGCTCGCTTCTCATCTGGGCCAGCGCCTTGCTGCTCTTCGCCTTCAGTACCGTGTTCTGGCTCTCACTTCTGACCTTGCTCATCTTTGGTATCGCCCAGAATGGCGTCGGCGCGACAACCATTACACTGATGCAGACCCGCGTGCCGCCCCAAATGCGTGGGCGCGTGATGAGCCTCAATACCCTGATGATTATGGGCATCCGCCCCCTGGGTGACTTCCCCGCTGGCGCGGCCATCGGGCTGATCGGCGGTCCTTTGACGGTTTGTATCAGCTCTCTTATCATAGGCGGCTATACGCTCTTCCTGCTGCTGACCCGTCCCACTGTACGCGACGTCGTCTGAGGAGTACACTACTCATTGCTGCCACGCATCTGGCTACGAAAGGTGCCCGGACTCAGGTTATAGGAGGTGGTGTGGGCGTGGCACGAAGGTGCCACGCCCACACCACCTCCTATAATAAATCATCCCCTAGCTTTCATGCTCCGGCTGCTGTCGCTTAGTGACCTCATGCTGCACACGCGGATTCTGCGCTACTTGTGGCGCCACATCCTGATCCCTGGTCTCTGTGACATAGTTTACTGATCGCTCCTTATCGCGCTGTTCAGTCGGCTTTGTATCGACGTGGGACTCCGACTCATCCTCGGGGATATCCTCGTTGACTTTACCCGCCATGGTGCTATAAAATGTGGCCAGGTCATTGGGTGTCGGGCGCACACCCTCGACAAAGTAGGCATTGACCTCCGCGCCCAGGAAGAGCAACACAGCGAAGTAGTAAAAGAACACCAGCAAGATAGCGGCAAAACCAACCGCGCCAACCGCTCCTTTGAGGAAGTGAGCCACGTAAAGTGGGAAAAGCACCAGGTAGAGTTGCAGCGCGACCGCCGAGACAATCGCTCCCTTCCAACCATGGCGCAGGCGGATATGCAGATTGGGCACAATCACATAAATCGCCAGGAAGAGGAGAAACGCCGCCAGGACGCCACCCAGAAAACCGGCGGCCGTGGTCAGGAATGCGAAATGCCCCAACGTCGTCGCCTGGAGGACGGAGGCCACCAGAACTGGAATACTCGCCGCGAGACTCATCACCGGCACCAGCAAGATAAACAGAATAAACACCGCTATCGCGATGACCATCCTGCGCACAATGGGCCGTGGGCGCACATGGTATACAATCGAGAAGAAGGTTTCCAGCAGCGCGAAGAGCCGCGCCCCCACCAGGATGGCACTTACTACCGCGATAACGCCCAATATCCCCGAAGAGGCCTTCAGGTTACTCTGTACTCCCTGCACCACCCCCTGCGGATTGGTTACCGAGGGCAGGGCGCTTACCATCATATTCGTCACACTTTTGGTCGAATCCCCGCCCATAAACCCAAACACCAATCCCAGCAGCGACAATAGCGCCACCAGGACAGGAAAAATCGCCAGCAGGAGATGATAGGCCAGGGCCGCCGACAGGTTAAATGCCCAGTCGTTCTTAAACTTTAACGCGAACTCTTTCCACGGCCTCACCTCTCGCTTTTCAGTAAACTGTTGTACCTGTTCAGCCATCACTGGCCTCCTCGTGCTTATGGCTCTTGTAGAAGAGCCTACCCATGCTTCCACACTCTACGATAGAGAGATACTATGCGCCAGTTCTTGCATTTTCTAGGGGGTAAAAAGCCACTCTCCATATTCCACAACACGCTATAAAGCAAACAAATGTAGCAGTGAGGCAATGCACGAAAAAGGATGATAAATACATGTTATAACGCCGATAAACAAATCCCTTCTTTCACATAACGTATCCATGTTACTCTTCCTATGCAGTAAAGCTTGAGCACGCACTGCACGAGGAAAAAGCACCAATGCTTTCGCCTCATTTAGAAGGAGGAAACAACGCTTCTGAGTTCTAGAACACAGATTACCTGCATTTTCAATTGTACACCTGGCAGGATGCCGTTAACGGCTACTCTATGAAAGAAGGATCTATCATCTCATGAAACGTTCTCGACTCAAACTAAAAGTCCTCTTCCTGGCCCTGGCGCTGGCCTTCTATAGCCTCTCGCTGGGAACCACAACCACCCTGGCTCATACGACCAGGCAAGCCAGCGGAACGGGTATTGGCTCTGGCAGCCCGCTCGCAGCCAATGGTAAAGCGCATGCCTATCAAATTGATGTTGCCGCAATTACGGCAGACAAGCTGTCTGGCAAAATTCATGCCAATCCTCGCCACAACAACAGCTTGATTCCCCTGGCCAATCACTCTGGCAACCCGCCCGCTTACTACTACCTGGATACATCATATGCCGATTGGATTCTTGAGCCACCTTCCAGTGGCAAGGACGCAAAGGGCTATAACTATGTAGATGGTCTCTTTGGACTGTTCTGCGGTCCCGGCGCGGCAACGGTCTCGCTGGATTACTGGAACAATGTCAATACACGTGCAGTCGGCCTCCATGCCTACAGCACACCCAATACCACCACCTGGTGGGGCGACTCCAATCCCGGTGGCTTGAAAGATACAGCCTACCTAATGTACCTGGCGACCCAGGTCAAACCACCATCGTATGTCTCGCCCGGAATGATGACATGGGCGGGAAATAATACCACTACCTATCTCCAGGACCTCGTAGACGCCATGAACTGGGAAAGCTCCAACCACAGCAGTACCTGGCAGAGCAAGCCATTCTATCTCATCGTCTCGAATCCAACCCTCTCTCAGCTACAAACAGATGTGGCTATAGACATCTATAACAATGGCATCCCTCCAGTCGTTCTCGTCAATGATGCCTATCTCCCCGACTGGGCCAATAGCCCCTACAAGGGCCACGGCCACTACGTCTCGATCATAGGCTACAATAACTCGGCCGGCACCTTCACCTACGAGGAAACTTGTGGCCCCGCCACCTGTGGCACCTCCGCGTATGGTCAACACACCATCTCACAGCAACAGTTGCTCAACGGCATCCTCAATTATGGTGGCTCCCTGGTCTGGTAATTCTCGCGCATAGATAATGAGCAATGGGAAGCATACTTACAGGCTTATGCTTTCCATTGCTCGCTTGTATTAGATGACAGGTCTATTTTTCTCTCACCGGACGCTTTTCTCTACGCTTGCTTGTTTCTGCTCTTGCAGCCACCGGGCCACACCATGTCCATCTGTATGGTCAAATTGGGCATAGAGACAGAGGCTTTCTCGCGCATAAGCAAGGGACTGTTGGGGGCGCTGATAATATGCCTCAATCTGGGCAAGACCGAAGAGCGCATGAGCCACAAGCTGAGGAGCATGGGCCTCTCGCACCGAGGGCAAGACCTCTCGGAGCGTACAATCGGCTTGCGTCCACTGTCGATGACGAACATAATGCATTCCCAACTCGCACTTTCCCTCATAGATGAGCCAGCTATGGGACATACTCTGCGCTAATTCCAGGCTCTGCTGAAAAAAATTCTCAGCCTCCTCAACATGCCCGCGATGACTTTCAAAGATGCCCAGGTTCTGCAAACTTGAACTGATACGGATCGAATTCGCGCAGCGACGCGCCAGGTCGAGCGCGACGTGCGTCTCGCGAATGGCTTGCTCAAGATACCCCCTTTGAAAGGCGAGCATTCCTTTGTTCATCAGGATGGCGCTCTGCCGTTGGATGTCCTGCCTGCATAAGGCTACCACGAGTCCCTCTTCATAGTAGCGCTCGGCCTCTTCATATACGCCTCTGCGTGCCGCCTCCACCCCCAGGTTCTGTAAGAGCGGACCAATACACTCATCCGCTTGAATAGCTCGCGCAAGCTCTAATCCTTGCAGATAATATTCTTGCTCCTGTTCGATGTTTCCCTTCCAGGCTTCAATCTCTCCTCGTAGCTGCAAGACCACGCATTGATACTTCCGCAAATGCGGCTCAACCGCTATTTCATATCCCTCAATCAAATACTTTTCGGCGCATAAATGGTCTCCCTGTGAGACAATAACTTCCCCTAGACGAATAAGGGCAGGACTCAGTAGATCTCTACAGCCAAGATCACGAGCAAGGATAGCGCTCTCCTGGTAGGCTTGCTTAGCCTGGCTCAATTCACTGATTAGCTCAGCATTTTCGCCCAGGTAGAACCAGGCCCAGCCAAGCTTTTCCTGCTCACTACAAGCGCGAGCAGCCTGGAGAGCTTTTTGCAATAAGGCGTGCGATAACGAATGTAATAAACGGCGCTTCAGAAATGGCAAAAGCAGGAAGACAATATCCAGCAATTCACGATGCCACTGCTGCGCCTGCGCCAATTCAAGCGTGCTGGTAATTGTGACCAACTCTTGCTCAAGCAAGACATCTTCGTCCTGGTGCTGGCGCACATACTCCTCTACAAAGCACACCAGGCGACGCCTGGCCTCCACCAATGGCTGCTGGAGCCTGGCATAATCGGCAACGGTCTGGTGAAGGCAATATCTCCCCGCCATATCGCTTTCCAGTAATCCGCTATCAACCAGGGGATCAAGCGTAACTTCGGGCGGATAGTGACAGACAGCGAGCGCGGACTCCTCTGAGAAGCTATGCGGTTTAGGCGGAAAAACCGCCAGGGCGCGCAACGCCTTTCGCGCTTTCGTGGGAAGATCCTGGACACTGATCGAGATCGCGGCATAAAGCGATTGGGTTGCACCAACAGAACTCTGCGCGGACGCCTTACGTATAGGACCAGGATCTCCAAGTTGGAAGCGTTCGTTTATATCCTCCTGCAAACTCAGGATAGCTTTTTGCAAACGACGTGGAGGTCCACTATGCGCATGTACATACAAATGTCGCCCCAGGAGGGTTAGGGCCAGTGGCAATCCTCCAACGGCATTGGTAAGTGTACGCAGGTCCTCTAACGCGCATTGCTTCAGCGGAGGCACAAGATGATGAAGCAGCTTTAGCCCCTCTTCTTCCGGTAATTCCTCCAGACGTGTCGTCTGCTCTCGTCCCAGGGAGAGCGCGATAGCTGGAAAACGCGTCGTTACTAAGTAGACACACCGAGACCCTCCAACCTGAAACAGTGCAGCCTCAGCCAGGGTCCAGGCATCATCCACGATAAGAAGCATTCGCCGCTCGCCAATATATTCACGCAACATCCTCACCCAATCCTGAGAAGTACGCAGGCCTCGCATGCCCCCCAGAGGAATATCCAGCAAGTGCGCCCAGCGATTGAGTTCCTCCTGCACATGAGGCTCTTGCCCCAGGCTGGCCCAGAGGATGCCATCGACAAAGTGCTGCCGAACTTCTGGGTGAGAAGCCAGCGCATAGGCAAAAGAGGTTTTCCCTACACCTGGCAAGCCTGTCAGTGCAAATACCCCCTTTCCACCACAGAGTTGAGAAACAAATTGAGACAGCAAAGCTTCTCGTCCAACAAGCGGTACAACCTGTTCCAGGGCATAGGGTACCTGAGGTACAGGTAATGCTGGCCTCTCCTGCTGACGCAGTGGCGTGACTGAAATAGCATCCTCCTCTGACGTCACCTCGCCCGAGAGGAAGCCAAGGTCTTGCGGAGTACATTGAAAGAGTTCACAGAGCTTCTGGCGAAAATAGAGAGAAGGGGTAGTTTCACCGCGTTCCCAGCGGCTAATGTTGACAAAGGTTGTTCCGAGTTGGTGCGCGAGCTGGCTTTGCGTCCAGTTACGCTGCATACGATAGTGACGCAATTGCATAGTGGCATCTGCCATATACGTGCTTTCCCCCATTCATATAAGGGCAACGTCTACAATCAGGAGCAGTACATGCCTACGCTCCCTCCGGGCACTGAAGAGAGGCAAAACATTGGTATGGATAACGAAGTGCATCAAAGCATGTGATATTTTCAACTTTTATTAAAACATATTGGTAGGCAGATTGTACAGATACATCGCAAAGTACATTATAAAGGCAAAAATTCCATCTGAGAGTTTTCTTTTTCACCTCTACTGTTCTTTTCACACTCCCTCCGCACGTCACTTCTGTGAAGATTAGTTCCTTGACTTCAAGTCAACTTGAACATGTATACTGGCGGCTAACCTCTGGTAAATAGCAATCGAAAGGAACATAGTATGCATATCCTGACCATTTCTGGCAGCCTGCGCGCCAGTTCGACGAACACGACCCTGGTGCGCGCAATTATGCGCCTGGCACCTTCGCATATGACGTTTACCCTCTACGAAGGCCTGGCCGATCTGCCCCATTTTTCGCCCGATCTGGATGGCGACGAGCCGCCAGCGACAGTACGTACTCTACGTCAGCAACTTCAAAATGCCGCGGGCGTCCTCATCTGCACGCCCGAGTACGCCTTCGGTGTTCCAGGAGTCCTCAAGAATGCGCTCGATTGGACGGTATCTTCGGGAGAGTTCTCAGATAAACCGGTCGCCGCCATCAGCGCCTCTCCATTATGGGGTGGAGGGGAGAATGCCCATGCCTCGCTCCTGCTCACGCTGAAGGCGCTAGGCACCAAAGTTCCCGAGCAAGGGAAGCTCATGATTCCTCATATCAACAAGAAACTGGATGCCAATGGCGATATCTCAGATACCGAGACCAGGCAGGCACTCACAGGGCTCCTCGAGACCCTGGCTCAGACCATTACTGCGGCATCTGATAAATAGAAAAAAGCATCCCTATAAAAATGTAGCGGTGATGATCTCGCCGCTACATTCCGGGCACACCATACCCTCGTCCCCAGCTTTTCTCATGCTGCCAATGGGAAGGAAACGTAAATGATCTCTTGCTCACTTGAGTCTTGCTCACTCCACATATGTCCTCCATGCTCTCTAATCAGTTTGTAACAGAGGGCCATACAGAGATTCTGATCCCTTTCATCAAGCGTCTGAGACCATACTTCAAACAATTCAGTCGACTTTGACCTCCGAGCCATCAAAGCGTCATGTATGTGTATGGCTATTCTGGCCTCGTGAAGAGCGTATGCGGCATCCTGACACAATGTTACCTTGACATCTACTGGAACCGTCCTGGCATCGTTAGTGGTTAGATGCATGAGAATATGCTCTAACGCAAAGGTTAGCCACTGCGAGTCGCACATAATATAGCAAGGTGTAGGCGACAGCTCTAGATACCAAACATCTCTCTCGTAGAGCAACCTCAGTTGGTTTGTGATCTCCTCTACCAACAAGTTCAAATTATTTTTCACAAAACGCGCAGAAAAATGCTCTTTATCCAGATTGGCAGATAAGTCACGAAGCCGGGCCAGAAAAGTGTTCAGCCGCATCTCTGTAGAATGCATGGCTTGTAAATAGGGCGCACAACGTTGCTTTTGTTGCTCCCACCCTCTTTTAGCAACATCAGGTGAAATCTCCTGTGCTTCGCTATGCACAACTCGTTCGAGAAGTTGAGTGTATCCCGAAATTGTCGCGAGCCCATTACCCATAACGTGATGGATGATCTCCAGCAATGAGTAGCTGATGAGGCTCTCGCTTATCAACTTGCATGCCCTGGGTGGTGTCTCCTCTTGCATCTTATCTCTCCACTATTAGTATTTCTCTGTTTCACTGTATAATTTTCAGCAAGCAGAACAGGAAAGAGAGCAGAAAGCCACAAAGACACAGTCAGAGCAAGCTAATGATAAAAGTAATGGGCGCGCCTCCACCCGGAGCCTGAATCATTCCAATAGCTCACATTGCTGCAATTGAGCTCTCGAAACCAGCTTCCTGTCTGATTGGTTCCCTTAAAAGTAACATTTATCCGATTGCCATAACCAGAGATATCGGCGACCACGGCGGTATGGCCATACGGCGGAGCGAAACTGCCATCCCAGACGGCAATATCGCCAACACGCAAAAAGCCCCATGGCTCCTGGTGCCAGCCTTTTTGCGGGAGCAAAGAAATAAGTTCACTGGCCTGGGCAAAACTTCCTATATTGCCATTGACATAGCGATCCACATATGTACCACACTGGCAATATACCGCGTCTCGAGAGCTAGAGGTCTTGCTCCTCTGCGCTGATGCCTGAGATAGTAATGTATGCGTCATACGATGCGAGATAGCGACAGAGGCATAGCCTGCCTGGGGGATGACATTGAGAAGTAAGACACATAGAAACATGACCAGGGCGTACTGTCTCCAGGGGGATACTTTCATAGACAATTCCTTCTCCACAGCTATTTGCTAATACTTAATCCATTATTCCCTGAAGGCATTTAAGCAACATTTACATGCTTTATCCTTTCTTTCATAACCTCTGCTTCAACAACCTCTAACTAATACTACTTGCAAATTATTTCAGGTAGGTGATGTGATGCAGATTGGCAGCCTGTGGCTGCCAATCTGCATCACATCACCTACCTGAGCGAGCGCCGCAGGCGCGAGAAGTCACGCCAAAAGCTTGCACAATGGCGTTAACGAGCATCAGGAATACGGATATGGAAAAGGCTATTCCCATCCTCCCAGTAGTGGGCATAGAGATAGGCCCCGCTGCTCGAACTCCTGGCGATGCTGGCGCTCCAGCAGAAAGCGCATCCCTCGTTGGCGGTATAGCGTAATGGACTTGAGAGCACCTGCCAACCTGCTAGATGTGGATTCCATATCCACAGTCTGAAGCTGGCCACTGGCTGTTGCAAGGCCTGCTTTGTTATTCCAGTCTGGGGATCGGCGCCAAAGGCGAGCAAACGTCCATCGCTGGTGACTGCCAACACCTGGAGCAGTCCAGAGCGCTCACCACTTCTTCCCGGCACAGGCAGGGCAGGCAATTGCGCCCACTCTCTCTCATTCTCGCTCTGGTAGACCTGCGTCTGATACAGGTGAGATGGAAGTTACTCATGGGCCAAGGCATAGAGAGGAGTCGCCTGGGATGGCTCTTGTCCCGGCGCAGTTAGTAAAAAGGTGCCGACCTGTTCGGGTAATGAGGCCTGCGCCTGCCAAGAATTGCCCGCATTATGGCTCACCCATAGGATGGAGCGCGAAGACCCGGAGGTAGAAGAGAGATGGGTCACGATGGTCGCCAGGCCCTTCCCATCGCCTGTCACCTGAGGTCGCGAGAAGAAGACCCCCTGCCCCAGACCACTATCCGCGTGCGTCCAGGTACGATGATCAGCGAAACGCTCCAGGATACTTACCTGGGGACCGTGCTCGGATAAACTATATGCATACCACCAGTAGAGATGCTCTTCAGTGGCTGCAATCTGGCAAAAGTCTGCCCCTTTTCCCGTGGGTGCGATAGAGGCATGGGGAACACGCTGCCAGTTATCCCCATTGTTACTACTGATAAAGAGCATGTCCTGGTCGCAGGCGCGTTGCTTCTCGACGTTATTGGTAATCATGACCGCGACCAGCGCCGACTGAGCCTCCGTGCTTGCGAAAGAGCAACCAGTGCCCGTAGCCCCTCGCAAGTTGATACGCCTCCACTGCCCCTCGCCACGACTCTTCTTCCAAAGGACAATAGGGCCTGGAGCTACGGCACTACCAGTCCCACGAATTGCGCAACGAGACTGTGTAAGAGCTTATCGTTGAGTGAGGAGACGAAAGCTCCTCGGAACAGGAAGACATGCTCAAAAGAAGGAAGCAAAACAGGGTAAAAGGAAGCAAAAAGATCAGAAAGTAAGGGAAACAGAGGAAAAATTAGGCAAAGAAGGCAGGAAGCGTTGCACGGAGAAGTCAGCCTTCCCGAGGAGAGAGACCCAACGGCGAGCGATCACGGGGTTAGGCGGTCAATAGACCCAGCGAGGCCGCAAAGCTTTCCGGCACCCCGAAGAGGGTGATCGTACACCGACCAATCGTTGAAGCAGCCTCATTGTGTGCGAATCGCTCTTCCCACGAGAGCCGGAAATGGGCCCGCTCTGCCCGAGAAAGGATCGGTGGAGACGGAGCAGGGCCAGGTTGATCGAGAGACTCCAGGTGCACGTCAACTCGTTGGTGACGTAAGAGTTGCATACAGGCTCGACGGTGCTGCCTGCGGCTCCAGTCACGCCAGAGCAAGGGAGCAGAGCCAACCTGGAGGGGATGAAGCAGCACACTGACCCGACGTGGTTTCTGGGTGTTCCCGCCATGCCACTGACACTGTTCGCGTAACCGGCAGTCTCGACAGTGGCTGATACGCGCTGCGTACACCAGCCGCAGGCTCCCATCAGCCTCCCGGCGCTCTTCTGTTGCAAACAGTGCTTGCCCGGCCGGACAACGCAAGGTGCCATCAGGCTGAAGGGCAAAGTCGCATCCGGAGAAGCGGCCCTGTTTGAACGGCAAGGCCACTACTGCTGGGGCATAGCCGCAGGCAGGAGCGGTGGGCTCTTTGGCTGGCGAGAGAGCAGGAGCAAACTCGGTGGTGCGGAGTGGTTCAGGCTCCAGGTGATGCCCCAATTCCAGGCGCAAGTTCCAGACCCACTGTGAGACGATCTGCCAGACTTCCTGCCCGCAAGCGGCATGAGAACACCAACGATCAGGCTCTTGCTCCATGTCCTCATCGGAGAGTGTCGTTTCAAAGGCGCCACGATGCAGATACAGCGCGACGACATCGGCAGCAGTAAAGGCCTCCTGCGGCAATTTCGTCAAGAAGAGTTCGTAGATGAGCCCATCGCGTTCGACTCCAATGCGCTTCTTTGTCGGGCCTGCAGGATGGGTCGCTACGACGAGGCGGCAACACAATCCGCTGCTGCCCACCGCAACCTCTGGGCAATCATAGAGCGTGCGGATCAGGGTACTTTCCGGGCGAGAGAATTGCTGATCAGCAGGCAGGTGCAAACGTGCCTGGACGACAGGCAGATCAAGGAGTCCATACTCTTTGCTGCGCATCACGAAAGCGAACCCGCGCAAATCGGCCAGGACGGCTCCAGTCCCATACAAACCATCAAGCCGCAGCAGAGCGTGCTTGTCTGGAAACTGGTGTGCTTTCAGGTAGGAGCCAATCATCTCCACTGCTCGACGCAACTCCTTTCGATACTCCCCGTTGCCGGGGTTGCCGAAGGTGCCGAGCCACTGGGAGGAATGCGCTTGCAGGACGGTTGTGCGGGTCCGCACGATTTCCCCTCGCTTGCGACCCGTGTAGCCAGGTGTGCACACGTCTTCCAGCCGACGCTGGCAGACAGGCAACTCCGGGCTCTGTGGTAAGGCACGTTGCCGGGCGGCCTCGCGTGTGCCATCAATATCGAACACCTTCCACGCGTTCCCTGCTCGGTCGGTGAGCCCACTGGGTTGCTGCTCGAAGTCTGGCTGTCGCCCGAGCAGATCTTCGAGAAACAGCGCACGCAAGGCTTCGACTGCTTCCGGGGTCAGGGCGGCCAAAAAACGCGAGAGCGTGGAACGAGCTGGCAAACAATCTCGTCCGAAGAGTGCCATGAAAGCTGGCGCAAAGGGATGCAGGCGCTCATAGAACGCTTCGAGCGTGCGTTCGCCGCTCACGGCATAGCCGAAGAGCACCGCCAGAAAATCGACGACCTCATAGTGCCCGAACCGACGCCGGGCGAAGCGCACACGCTCGGAAATCTTCGTGAGCACGCCGATGCGTCGAAGATACTGAGCGATGACCACCACCTCCCCAAACCAGGAGGGTGTCAAAGAGACGGAGTGCGAAGTGGCCTGGATGGTGATCGGCGAATCAGTGATAGTATTCACATATGCCTCCTTTGTCAGGAATCTTTTCATTCTTCCTCTAAAGAAGGCATATTTTTAGGCCTGCTAGCTACAGATTACACCTCGTTGCGCAATTCGTGGGCCAGTGCAGAGATAGAGCATATCGGGATCATGGGGAGCAACCGTATAGGCAAGCAATGGACCAGGCAGTGGTATACGCTCCCAGTTGGCTGAGGGAATCTGTGCTGGCTGAGAGCCTCCCGTACTCATCGAAGAGAGCGTATTCTCTGGCGCGCAGCCCACTAGAAGGAGTACGCAGCATAAAAGAGCCAGCAGTGAGCTACTACTCAGCCGTTGCCGTAGCGTGTGCATAGGCGGAAATCCTTTTCAATGACATCGCATCATAGCGATTTGCAAGCAATATATCTTTTTTTTACAAGATTATACAGCTTTTCGAACAGAATTTGCCAAGGCTGACACGCTATCAACTACAGCAAGGGCAAGCCCATAACTAGAGGCGGATCAGTCAGGCGCGGGGGATGCAGGACCAGGTCGGCGTTGCCAGACACAAGACCAGCCTGGACGACAAGCGGGGACATATTACTGCCGAGCAAGATCTTCTCGCCCGGAAGCAGGCAGGCCCGGAGATCCGCAGCCTGCGGAAACGCGGCGGAACGTAGGTAATACACCCCGTCGACAACCCCATGCAGCGCATATGTGCCTGCTGCGTGCAGCTTCGTGCAACGCACAGGTGCCCCCTGAGGAATAGGGCTGGTAAAGAGACCAACGTAGATTGTGCCTTGAAAAGATGCAGGAGCACTGATCCATCCCCGGATCGTGTTTTTCATCCGCGTATTAGGGCTTCCTGGGAAACGCTTCGCCGCCGGTTCTACCAGTTCTTCTATAAGGGGCGGCTCAAATTCATGCGCGCGTTGACGCAAGAGGCGAGGAGACAGGCCCACCAGTTGGGTAAAACGCGTTGTGAAAGAACCCATGCTGGTATAGCCAACCTCAAAACAAATATCGGTCACGCTGAGCGAGGTGGTCAACAGTAAACGCCTGGCCGCTTGAAAGCGTAAGGCTGAGAGAAATTCCACTGGAGGAATGCCGATCAGGCGGCGAAAAACCCGGTTAAAGTGATAGGAACTCAGGCAAGCAACCGAAGCCAGGTCTTCCAGCGCCAGGTCCTCATTCATGTGGGCATGCATGACCTGGATCACACATTCAATGGCCTGCATGTGAATATCCAGCGTCTCATAGCGCGCAAGGCCTTGATCCGACGCTGGCGATGCGATTTGCATGATAGCCTCCCTTACTATTAGAGCTTTTGTTATGAGGTTATTCTTTTCGACCGGGCCAAAGGCGGCAACGATGAAGAACAGCGCAAAAATGGACCACTAGAACGGATTTTCTCCTGCTATACTTGGGGTAGTGATCACGAGGAGGAGGAACGCCATGGACTACCGGATGTGCATCCAGAAGAGTATTGATTATATTGAGGAGCATCTGCGCGCCTGTATTACCGTCGATGAGTTGGCACAGATCGCCGGGTTCTCCACCTACCATTACTATCGAATCTTTAATGCCTACGTTGGTGTACCAGTGGTGGAGTATATCAGACGCAGGCGCCTGGCGTACGCCGCCACTGAACTCATACGCGGCAAGCGTATCCTCGATATCGCCATGGACTATGGCTTTGATACCTACAATGGCTTCGCGAAGGCGTTCCGTAAGACGTATGGCTGTTCACCAGAACAGTACCGCAGCCATGTATCA
This sequence comes from Ktedonobacter racemifer DSM 44963, assembly GCF_000178855.1. Taxonomy (GTDB): domain Bacteria; phylum Chloroflexota; class Ktedonobacteria; order Ktedonobacterales; family Ktedonobacteraceae; genus Ktedonobacter; species Ktedonobacter racemifer. The sequence continues at coordinate 760,562 of NZ_ADVG01000002.1, forward strand.
GGGCAGCTACCCCAAAAGGTAAATTTGCTTCTTTTTCAGGAATACAATATCCTAGGAGGAATCGTTGTGGAACCAAAGATTATCAGCAAACCCGCAGCTAAAGTCGCGGGCTATGAACTCAAAACGACATGTCTTGAGGGCAAAAATTTGCAGGAGATTCCGGCCTTCTGGTCAGCCATGACCCCGGAGAAGTTCGCCACACTCCATAAAACGTTTCCTGTCGTGCATCACAATGAGTTGGGCCTCTGCTATCCGCCCGACAGCGTTACCGGCGACTTCTCGTATGTCATCGCCGTCGAGGTCGAGAACTATGATGGCGTTCCGGCAGACATGTTTCGCGGTGAGGTACCTGAGGCAACCTATGCCGTCTTTACCGTGCCTCCGGTTGAGAACATAGGGCCGGAATTCTCGAATGCCATTCAGGGGACATGGAAATATATCATGACCACCTGGTTCCCCGAGTCCGGCTACGAGTTCGCCGAGGGCAAAGTCGATTACGAGCTCTACTACGATGCCACCAAAGTAGAGATCTATATCCCCATCAAGAAAAAAGCCTGAGTTTTCTAAGTGTCTGCTTGTGCGCCTGCGGCGCACAGGGTAAAGAGGGAGGGGCATGTGGCGCGGACAATTCCGCGCCACATGCCCCTCCCTCTTTCAGTCAAAGATTCACCCGTCCGAGAGACAAAGTATCCAATTTGCCCCCATCAAAAAAATAAATTGAGGAAATTCACAAACTCTTTTTAATCTTTCTTTAATTTTATGGGCTACTCTTAAAGGAGATCGAAGATAGAGACAGGCAGTTTGCATTGAATTTATTCAATGCAAACAGGGTGTCGTAGGATGAATTAGGAGTATGTTTCATGGAAGTCTCCACGCCGGGTATCCAGCGTCAAAATATTGCTGCACGCATTGATCGCTTGCCACTGAGTCGGGAAATCTGGAGTATTCTCTTTCTAGCAGGTCTCTCCTGGCTGTTAGAATCATATGATATCGGCATTATTGGCACCGTTCTCCCAACTATAACGAAGCAATTTCACCTTGATACATTTACCGTAGGCTGGCTGGCGACTGCGTCCACGCTGGGAATTGTCGTCGCCATTCTCCCGGCAGGCTGGCTCACTGACCGGATTGGGCGTAAGTATATGCTGGCCCTGGGGACCGCCTGGTACGCTTTCTTCTCTCTGCTATGCGCCTTTATCCCCAATATTCCCCTCCTGCTACTCCTGAGATTTGTGGCAGGCTTTGGCATGGGCGCGATCTTCCCCATTCCGTATGCGATGGCCGCTGAGTTCACACCCGGTCATAAGCGTGGCCTAATGACTGGAATTCTGGATTCCTTTCTCTCAGTGGGCTACTTTGCCGCGCCGTTGCTCGGCTTCCTGGCAAACTCATGGTTTACCAGTGGTCAAAGCTGGCGCTTTCTCTTCCTTCTCGGTGGATTCCCACTCCTGTATGTCCCCGCCCTGCTGAAATGGATGCCAGAATCCCCACGCTGGCTACAGATTCGGGGCAGAAGCAGCGAAGCGGATGGCATTGTGCATCACCTGGAAACCTCCATCGAACAGCGTCTCCAGAAACCTCTTCCAATGCCCCGGAGCAGTGTCCTGGCATCTTCCGAGGAGAGTGCATCTCCGCTCGCCTTCCTGCGTAGACCCTACCTTAAACGTACGCTGATGATGTGGGTCTCTTTCGCCTGCATCCTATTCATCTTCTATGCCATTCAAACCTATACACCAACCGTCCTGATTAAGCAAGGATATGGTCTGGATAATGCTTTCCTCTATACTAGTTTCATTGTCATTGCCTCTATTCCTGGCAAGTATGCCGTGGCTTACGCCCTGGAACGCTGGGGGCGCAAGAAGACCCTGATCGTCTTCACGCTTATCGCAGCAGTGAGCGCTATCGGTTTTGGTTTCTCCCATACCGTGCTTCTCTCGCTCGCCTTTGGCGCGCTCATGTCGTTCTTTGGCATCGGCGTCGATCCAGGCATTAAGATCTACGGCGCTGAGCAGTATCCAACCAGCATACGCGCGCTTGGCATCAGCGGATTTGAATGCGTGGGACGCCTCTTTGGGGGAGCACTGGCGCCCTTTATCATGGCCTTTATCATCGCTGGCGGCGGGATCGCGGGATCGTATATCTTCCTGGCCACGGTGGCCTTGGTAGGGGTCCTGGCCGTCGCCTTCCTTGGACATGAAACGCGTGGAAAAACTCTGGAACAGGCCGTGATCATTGAAGATGAACGGCGCATCGCCTGAACAAATCATTCATTGACAAGGAGTGTCATATCGCGAGGGATGAGGAACACTTATGAGCACCTTCTATACCCGTTTACATTACTGGACACAGCATAGGCCTGAGCACATCTTTCTCACTGAGATTGAGACAGGGCAAAGTTTCACCTATCAGCAATCCACACAGGCCGTACAATGCCTATGCCAGCACCTGGGTTCGCCCCAGACCATCTTCTTACAGTTTCAGAATAGCATCCTCAACGCGCTTGTCTGGCTAAGCGCCTTCGCGGGTGGGCATGTCCTGCTGCCCCTGGCCCCCGATCTCTCCGAGCGCGATATTGCGCGTGCGACAGAGATGTTTCATCCTGATATCGTGTTCGTGGAGCAAACAAGCGATGTGGCGCAATTTGAGGCCAGTGGCACCCGCGTCGTAACGCGAGAGGAGTGTGAAGCCTGGCTCACACAGCCTCTCGCCAGGCCTAATCTGCTCCCGACACCTCCGCAGGAAGGGCGCATATGCATCATGACATCGGGAACCACGGGAGAACCCAAAGGGGTAGTACTGACTGAGCAGCAGATCGTCTGGACGGCGGACCAGGTACGTACGGTGCATCGCTTAGGGCCGCAGGATCGTGGCCTGACGCCGCTCCCATTTTTCCACATCAATGCCCCCGTAGTTAGCCTGTGCGCCTCCCTGCTGGCAGGGGCCAGCCTGGTCATCGCCAGGCGCTTTAGTCGTCGCCAGTTCTGGACCTGGCTCGAACAGCAGGATATTACCTGGGCTAGCCTGGTCCCGACCATGATCGCTATCCTCCTGGAGGGTGATCCTCCACCACTGCTGCCCTCGACACTACGCTTTGTACGTACCGGTTCGGCACCTCTACCAGCGGCCCATCTCGCACGTTTCGAGGAGTATATCGGTGTGCCAGTCATCGAGACCTATGGCCTCTCCGAGGCGGCAAGCATGATCGTGGCCAATCCCCTGCCACCAGAACTCCACAAACCCGGCTCGGCAGGGCGCCCTGCGGGCGTCTCGCTACGCATATGTAAACCCACAAAGCAAGAGAGGCATCTACATGATGTCGCGCCAGGGGAGGTCGGTGAAATCTGCATCCAGGGGCCTAACGTCATTCAGGCTTACTATGGGGATGCCGGACAGGAGGCCTTTGTGGAGAACTGGTTCCGCACCGGCGATCTCGGCTACCTGGATAGAGATGGCTATCTCTTCCTGGTTGGCCGTTTGAGGGCGGTCATTAATCGCGGCGGCGAAAACATCGCGCCACGCGAGATTGAGGAGGTATTGCAGGCCCATCCAGCGGTTCGCGAGAGCGTAGCCGTAGGGCGTCCACACCCCATCTATGGTGAAGAGGTCGTGGCTTACCTGGCGCTGAATGAGCCACAAACCAGGCAGCTAGAAGAAGATCTCTGGACCCATGTCAGGCGCCACCTTAGACCACCCAAGACACCGGTTGACCTGATCGTTCTCGACGCCTTGCCAAAAAATCGAATGGGGAAGGTTGATCGTCAGCAACTCAAGCAGCGAGAGGAGGCCATGACCTGTGGAGCAAACGTTAACGCCCGCTAGGCAGGAACAGGGGGAAGCAACAAATCAGGCAGGCGTAGCGCAGCAACGCACGGCGCGGAAACCTCACGTCTACGAGCTAGACCCGTTGCGGGCCATTACCGCGCTCGTCGTCGTGGCCGTTCACGTTGTCTCCTTTACCGCGTTTCTCAATACAAGCACGATGGGCGTACAGCTACAAAATGCCGTGCTCTCTTCTCTGCATTTCACGCGAGCGCTGTTCATGTTCGTGACGGCGTTCGCGATGACCTATGTCTACTATGACCGCTTCGCCCAGGGACAGAGTTTCTCGTTAATACAATTCTGGAAGAAGCGCGGCATAGGTGTGCTACTTCCATACTGCCTCTGGAGCATCGTCTATGTCTGGGTTAACAAGCACCCTCAATCCTTGCTCCAATTACTGCAAGAAAGTCCGGGCGCGATCCTGACCGGGAGCGCGTCATTTCAGTTGTATTACATTCTGCTCACGATCCAGTTTTACCTGCTGCTCCCGCTTTTTCTCTGGTTTCTAAAGCAGGTCCGGGCCTATCCCTGGCAGGTGCTGGGCGTCAGTTTCCTCCTCCAGGTCCTTGTCTTCGCCCTGGACTTCGGGTATATTCAGATAGGAACCCTTAACCAGGTTGACCCCTGGCACACGCTCTGGCTCTATCAGGAGCGTATAGCCCTGATGTACCAGTTCTACTTTGTGCTCGGCGGCATCACCGCGCTACACTTCCAGTCCATTCGCGCTTTCTTATTGCGCCACGGTCGCTGGATTGTCTGTGGTATGCTACTGGCGCTGGGTATGCTCTGGCTGATATTCTATGCTCAGATTCAACTCTTGCATGAAGAGATGGGGCTGGCGGTCTCGGTATTGCAGCCGATCATGGTCCCTTATAGCGGCGCCATCATCGTAGGGGCCTTCTGGCTGGCGTGCCGCTGGGCCAATCCAGCCAGACGCCGTCCAGGTGAGCGTCCACGCTGGTACGCGCTCTGGCATATGCTCTCAGATGCCTCCTTTGGCGTCTACCTGATTCACGCGCTGATTCTGGCCGCGACCATGAACTGGTTTGTACCCCACATGCCAGCCTTCTGGCCCGTCGCGCTCCGTGTCTTTCTGGCCTGGGCCTTTACCGCCGGAAGCTCGGCCCTGATCAGTATTGCCTTTACCCAGACGCCAGTGTTTAGCCGTCTGGTTGGAAGATCCCAACCATTGCCGTCCTGGCTGGCAAACGTTCCCAGAAGAGCCTGGGAGCGCCTATCAATCGCAAAGAATCGTTAACCCAGCGAAATCGAGAAAAAACCGTGCGCTTCTTTCGTTTTACGGGCAGCTCGCTCAAATATGGATCATATGGACTCATCATCATCTTGCTTTGTATACTGACAGGCTGCGGAACAGGAGAAAAAGCCCAGGCGGACAGCACCATAGCCCAGGTCGCTGTCCTCTCTGGGCATGGCTGTGGCGCATCCTTCACGCCTCCGCCCACAACCAGCGTCAATGCGACCCTTCTCTCAGGAGGGCGCACACGTCAATATCGCCTGCACATTCCCCATACCTATCGCAGCACACTCAAATATCCATTAGTACTGAGTTTCCATGGGCATGGCAGCAACGCTCTCATACAAGAGCGCATCAGCGGCCTTTCTACGCTAGCAGAGCAAAAAAACTTTGTTGTGGCCTATCCCCAGGGCACCATTGGCCCCGACCATCTGCATGGGTGGAATACCGGGCCACGTAGCTATCCCCATGTCGATGACGTGCGCTTCGTAAGCGACTTGATCAGGCACCTGGAGCAAACGCTCTGCATCGATCCCCATCGCATCTATGCCACAGGCTTTTCTAATGGAGGCTCGCTTACTAATATCCTTGCGTGTAAGCTCGCCAACCGGATCGCGGCCGTGGCAATTGTTTCGGGAGGGATGCATCCCGTCGCGGGTGGCTGTACTCCACAACGCCCAATCTCCCTACTGGAGTTCCACGGCACGGGAGACCACACCGTGCCCTATAACGGCAATAACGCCAATGATCAAGAGCCTCCCATTCACACCTGGCTCTCCCAATGGGTCGAGAGAGATGGCTGCCAGCCTACACCCACACCATTTTTTAAGCAGGGCGACGTCCTGGGCGAGCAGTGGATATCATGCCGCGCCCACGCGGTAGTCATACATTATCGCATCACTGGCGGTCAGCACACCTGGCCCAAAGGCAGCTTTGTCGACGAGCAGGGGCAAAAGTATGCCAGCGCAACGGATCTCATCTGGCACTTTCTCCAGGCTCATACGCTTACAACGCCCACATAAGTGAGTGCTGCTCCCCCTGCTGAATGTGTAAGATTTATTCAGGTTCAATAGGGTGGTACCAGCTTTTAGGGTGCTGTAAAGTTCATGCGAATATTTGGATAGGGAAAGCATTTTATGGTACCATACAGCGAGTAGGCATAATAAAAGAAGGATACCTGAAATGACGACTACGTTTCCCGTTGGTGTTGCTATTTTCCCTCCAACTGTGAAGAAGGTGCTCAACTCCATCAAGCAAGCTGAGCAGGCAGGAGTACCAATGGCCTGGGTTCCCTCCTGGCCCGTAGGCCCGGATGGTTTCGGTATTACGACGGCCGCTGCAGTCCAGACTGAGAGTATTGGACTGGGTACGGGTATCTCGATCACCTATCCCTGCCATCCACTGACCCGCGCCAACGAGGCCCTGGTCATGGCCGAGCTGGCCCCCCATCGTTTCCGCCTGGGCGTTGGCGCCAGCCACAAACCAGCCATTGAGGGACTCTATGGGCTAGACTTCGCCAAACCCATAGCCCACCTGCGCGAATATGTCACGGTCCTGCGTGGGATGCTCTGGGAGGGGCGCGTCGACTTCGAAGGCGAGTATTACCGCGTCCACGCGGCCCTGCCTCCCATGACTACACCCCCACGCTTCCCCATTGTCCTCGCGGCCCTGCGCCAGAACATGCTCCGCCTGGCGGGCGAGGTTTCAGATGGAGCCATGCTCATATGGTCGCCGCTCTCATACGTGCGCAATGTCGCCCTCCCAACGATGGAGGAGGGCGCACGCCTCGCCAATCGCCCCCGGCCTCCCCTGCTCGTCAGCGCGCCGATTCTTCTCACACAGGACTTCGGCAAAGTGCGTGCGGCGGCCCAGGCTGCCTTCTCGGTCTACTCATCCTTCCCTACCTATAAGAAACTCTTTGCCGAGGCTGGCTATCCTCTCCTGGCAGATGGCAAGCTGAGTGATGAACTGATCCACGAGTTGTTCCTCTATGGAGACGAAGATACCATTCGCCAGCGGCTCTACTCCATGCATGCTGCTGGCGTCGATGAGGTCGTCGCCACCATCAGCGGTCTCGAAGACCCCGAGCGCGAAGAGCAGACCATCCTGGAGATTCTCGCCAGCATCTAACGCCTTCGCCAGTAATCCAACCTGGGGACAGGGAACAATCCACCTCCGGGTCGATCCCTTTCCCCACGCGTTCACGTATCCTTTCACTAACGAGCAACACAATTCATGTTAGTGAAAGGATATCTTTACCCAATGTCACAGCCACGCCCTCTCACAACAACCTCAACGCATGATCCCCTTATACACGTTAAACAACTCACGCATACCATTACGACACGTAATCAGCGCCTAACAATTCTCGACAATCTCACCTTCTCCGTCCCACATGGGGCGCTCTTCGCGATCAATGGTCCCTCCGGGAGCGGAAAGTCAACACTTCTCAATATGCTCACAGGCATTGATCGCCCCAGCAATGGACGCATTCTCTTCTCTGGCACAGAGCTACGCGCCCGTGGAGAGAACGAGCTGGCGCGCTGGCGCGGAACACATGTGGGCATCATCTTCCAGTTCTTCCAGCTCATTCCAACCCTGACCGCGCTGGAGAACATTCTACTGGCTCTCGAACTGGGTGGAGGAAATGGTCTCCCCCGCAAGTCCTGGCGTGCGCGTGCCCTTGTTTGCCTGGAGCAGGTGGACATGCAGGAGTATGCCCTGCGACTCCCCGCTGAGCTCTCGGGGGGCCAGCAGCAGCGGGTCGCTATCGCCCGCGCTCTAGCAAACGATCCCCCTGTCCTGGTGGCCGATGAGCCAACGGGCAACCTGGACTCAGGCACGGCCCACCAGGTCTTTTCGCTGCTTATACACCTGGTTGAGCAGGGCCGCACGGTCATCTATGTCACGCATAACCCGACCTTTGCCGCCTATGCCAGCGCGGGCATCGATCTCTCTGATGGGCGTATCGTTCGCGAACGGAATGCCCAGGCCCGGCTCACGGCTAGAGGAGGAACACAGCCATGAACATCTATCTCAAGAAGTCCCTGGCCGATCTCTGGGAGCGCAAGCGGCGTACCCTCCTGGTAGTGTGCGCGCTTTTCATCGCCGTCTTCGGCCTCACTTGCATCAATACAAGCGAGGATGCCCTCTTCTCCGCCTTCGCCTTTAGCGTGGGCAACCAGGCAGACCAGGCAGATATTCTGCTGGCAGTCGATACGCTCAAGCCAGCGGTACAGCCCAACTTAATGACTATAAGCAATACGAGAGCGGTCCAATACGAGACTACGCTGGAGACGCTCTGGCATGTGGCACGCGCCCCTGGCTTCGCCCCGCTCAAGATCATCAGCTATCCCGACCTGCATCATCCCGCGCTGCCTCCCTTTGAACTCATCGCCGGACGCTACCCACGCGCGGGCGAGATCGTGCTCGAATTTGGCGACCAGGCTCTCCAACCCATTACTATCGGCGACAAGGTGACCATTGATACGCTCAAAGGTCCAGCATCCTTGCGCGTGGTAGGCTTCACACGCACCCCCGGCATAAATCCAGCCATCTCTGATAAGGCTCAAGGCTATATGAGCAATGAGGGCATTCTGCAAATCGCCGCATTCACCACACCTGACCATCCCAATCAGCCCACCCGGCTCAATTTTATCGCGGTCAAGGTTGAGTCGCTTCAGGCGCTTGATGCCACCGCACAAGAACTACAACACGTTCTACAAGCCCACCAGGTACAGGTACAATTGATGGCCTTCCCGGCAACTGCCACCCTGCCATTGCAGCAATTCGCCAACATCTTCTCCCTGCTGCGCCTGTTACTGCTGCTGACTGTTGCCCTGAGCGCACTCCTCATTTTTATGACCATCACGACGCTGATCACAGAGCAAACGGCCCTGATCGGCACGATGAAGGCGCTGGGAGGCACGCATGGACAGGTGATGCGCAGCTACCTGCTGACCATCGGCCTCTATAGTTTGCTGGCCACCATGCCCGGCACCTTGCTGGGGCTCCTCTGCGGCTTCCAGCTCGCGACCATGATCGCGGCCAGCATTCCCATGGCTCCATCACCCTGGACGCTCCCACCTGAGAGCATTCCTCTGGCGCTGGCGCTCGGCTGTGGTCTGCCGCTCCTCGCAAGCCTGCCGCCCATCTGGAATGGATGCCGGATAACAGTTCGCCAGGCCCTCTCCTCCTATGGCATCCACGCACCAACAGGGAGGAAACCTGGCTTGCTGGCACGCCTACCTCTTCCATGGCCTTCGCAGGTTGCAGCCTTCGGACTCCGCAACCTCTCGCGCCGGCGCTGGCGTGTGCTCCTCCTGCTCTGCGTGCTTAGCAGCACTGGTATCAGCTTTTTCGTTGTGCAGACACTGAACAGCTCAATCAATACCTCGGTTGGTTCGGTCTATAGCCAGTTTGACGCGCAGCTAGAGATTGATCTGGAGAATGCCTCCTACCGCCAGGCACACACACAGCTATCTACCCTGCCGGGTGTCAAGCATATTGAGCGCTATGGGACCAGCGGAGCTAGTACACATTGGGGACGCATCGTCCTCTGGGGCTTCGATCCCGGCACCCGCCTCTATCATTATCACCTGACCAGTGGGCGCTGGCTACACAACGATGATACCAACGCCCTGCTCCTCAGCGACGATTTCGCCGCACGCTCAGGTTTGCATGTCGGTGATCGGCTAACCCTCACGGGGCAGAACCATGCCTCCGCTACCTGGACAATAATAGGAACGGTCCAACAGCCAGTCGATGGCCTGGGGCAGATTGGCGCGGCGGTCCTGCCCGTCAACGCACTCTACCGCTTTATGGGCCTTCCCGATGCGGCTGTGCCAGATGCAGCCATGCGCCTCCTGCTCCAGACCCAAAATAACTCGCTGGACGCCATCAACCAGCTCGCCACCAGGATTGGTGAGGAGGCGCGTGCCAGCAGCTCTGAAGGCAAGAAGGGCAGCGGGATTACCAGCGTCTTTCTCTTGCGCGATGAGAGCGTGCGTCATCAACGCGGCTGGTTTGGCGTCTATGGCCTGTTCTATAGCATAGCGCTCCTGATCGGCCTGGCGGGCCTGCTCAGCCTGGCCAATGAGTTGGGAACCTCCATTCTGGAGCGCCAGCGCGAGATTGGCATTCTGCGTGCCCTGGGAGGCAGGGCACGCCATATTATTCTGATATTCTGGGTCCAGGGGTTGACGCTCGGCCTACTTGCCTGGTGTGTCGGCGTGCTGCTTGGAGTCCCACTAGCAGCCGCCTTTGTCTCTCTCTTTAGCAGCACGATCCTTCCAGTCTCACTGAACATTGACCCTCTAAGCTTTATCATCATGCTCGGCGCGATCCTGCTGCTTGCGACCCTCGCGAGTACGGTCCCGGCCCAGCGCGCCTCAACCCAGCGCATTGCCCCCATGCTGCATTATGAGTAGAACATTGAGGAAGAGGCATGCTATACTCTTCTACAAGGGTCAACGCTTTTCGATATCAGACGTCTTGGGAGTACCTTCCCCTGGCCAGGAGCACCTTTGCGCCTGCGGCGCTCAAGGGTAAGGGATGTGGTGGAAAACGGCAAAGCCGTTTTCCACCACATCCCTTACCCTTGAAGGCGAGTGCAGCAAGCCGAGACAGGTACCGAAAGAGAAACAACATAGATGGAAAGAGAGAACCATGGGAAAACTTTCCAGACAACTTATGCTCTCCTATATCCTGGTGACACTCGTCTCCGTCCTTACGATGGAGATTGCGACGACACTGATCCCAGCCATCCAGGAGATCCAGCGTGGACGGACCGATGCCTCTATCCTCCTGGATAAATCGGCGCCCGCGGATGCGGTCTGGCCAAACTTTCTGGCAGCCTTGCAGGAGAATCTTCATCCACAGGCATTGCTCTTCCTCCTGCTTGCCAGTCTGCTTGGTCCCCTGGTGGGGCTCCTCATATCGCGCAGGCTTACACTTCGCTTTGGTCACATTGCTCAGGCAGCTGAGGCATGGAGCCAGGGCGAGTTCGCGATTACTATCAAGGACCATACCTCGGACGAGGTGGGGCGACTTATCCGTGAACTCAATCATATGGCCGAGCAACTCCAATTCCTTCTCACGACCCGCCAGGCGCAGGCCGCGCTCGAGGAGCGCAACCGCCTGGCACGAGATCTGCATGATTCCGTAAAACAGCAGGTCTTCTCACTGGCCCTGCTTGTGCGCGCCACCCGCAACATCCTGACCCAGAATCCACAAAGAGCGCAGGAGCACCTACTAGAAGTGGAAAAGATTACGGAGCAGGTTCAACAAGAGCTGATCACCATGATTCACTCCCTGGGTCCAGCCAGTATTGTTGAGCAGGGCCTGGTCATAGCTATGCGCGCCTACCTCAACGACTGGTCCAGGCGCACCCATATCGAGGCAAACCTCCAGGTACAGGGAGCGTCTCCCCTACCGCTAGATACAGAGATCGCGCTCTACCGCGTGCTTCAGGAGGCCCTGTCCAATATTGCGCGCCACAGCCAGGCCCGGCGAGCCGAGATCGCCCTCGCGTGGGAGCAGTCTCAGCTCGCGCTTGCGATACACGATGATGGAGAGGGCTTCTCTAACATCTCTAACGGCGGCATGGGCCTCTCAAGCATGCGGGAGCGCCTACGTCTTCTGGCTGGCTGCCTGGCAATAGAGAGTTCCAAACAGGGGACACTTCTCACCGCAACAGTCCCCTTATCCACTCCTAAGCCCATAGGGCTTCATCAGAGCCAGGCAGATCTAACGAGAGGAACAACACATGTCTGAATCCATTCGTGTATTAATCGTTGACGACCATGCCATCGTCCGCCACGGCCTCCGCACTCTCCTTGAGACCGAGGCTGATTTCGAAGTCGTCGGGGATGTTGCCTCTGGCGCAGAGGCACTTCTTCTGGTAGACAACACAGTGCCTGACGTCATCCTGATGGACCTGGTCATGCCCGGGCTGGATGGCGTGGAGACCACGCGCCTGCTCAAACAGCGTAGCCCCTGCTCACAGATTATCGTGCTCACCTCCTATCACGAGGATGAACATATCTTTCCCACCATCCGCGCTGGCGCGCTCTCCTACCTTCTGAAAGAGGCCGCCCTCAGCGAACTCACCGAAGCCATCCGCAAGGCTGCTCGGGGCGAGGTAGTCTTACATCCCCACGTCGCCGCCCGCGTTCTGCAAGAGCTTCGCGGCACCAACAAGGATGCCTCTAAACTATACGCAACACTAAGCGAGCGCGAACGTGAGGTGCTCAACTGGATTGCGCAGGGCCTCTCCAATGGTCAGATCGCTGCCCGCCTGGTCATCAGCGAGCGCACCGTCAAGAGCCATGTCAATAACATTCTGGGCAAACTTCAGGTCAGTGATAGGACCCAGGCCGCCATCTACGTCTGGCGCGAAGGCATGGTCAAACGCGTTGAGCGAGAATAACCTCTACCGGACAGGCGCGGTTGTGCTACAATAAAAAGACCTTTAACGTCGTAAAGCGAGGATAAGAAAACAGTGGCAGACAACTGGTTTGTACATCTCTGGCAGAAACAACGCTTCAAGGTGCTGACAATAGGAGCATCTCTCTATGTATTGCTCGTCTTGATCTTTCTGATAAGTCATGCCATTGCTCCTCAGCGCGTGGGTCTGCTCGCGCTGGCAGGAATCTTTGCGCCCTATCTCTTTGCGCCCCTCGCGCTCCTCGTTCCTTTCCTGTTTCTACGTTTTACCGCGCTGCTACGCATTGCCTTTGCCATCGGCGTCATCCTCTTCAGTCTCTGCTTCTCGCCACGCCTGGGAACAGGCAGCGCTCAGAGCATCGAAGGGGGACGAACCATTACCGCCATGACCTGGAACTTCCTGGGCGACAACACACGGGGCGGCTATGTACGCCAACTTATCAACACGCACCATCCTGACCTTATCGCCCTGCAAGAGGCGGACTGGAACGGAATCGATGAGGCCCAGGACATCTTACGGCAATATCCTTATCACCTCTATGGATCGGGAGAGGCACCACCGGGCGAGGTCCTGCTCAGTACCCTTCCCATCCTGGATCATGGGCAGGTCACGGCCCCGGATGGCTCACGCTCAGTCTGGGATATTCCTCGTATTCTCTGGGCGCGCCTGGATTTAGGGCATGGACAAACGCTGCTCGTGGTCAATGCACACCCCATCTCATCCATCAACACGGTATATGGCTGTCTCTTCTGTCCCCAGCGGCGCGATAGCCAGGTCAAGGCACTTCACCAGTTCTTGCAGCCCTTCATTCAGCATGGCGAGCGGTTGCTCATGCTGGGTGATATGAATACGACGGATCGCGAACCAGCCTATCAAGATCTCTCTGCGGGGCTACAGGACACGCACCTCCTCGTTGGCAAAGGCAGTGGCCATTCATGGGGCATTCGCGGGCTCAACCAGTACTGGGCCTTCTTGCGTATCGACTACATGTTCGTCACGCCCAAGGTCAAACCTCTCAACCTCGATACCGATTGCACCTCGCGCGGTAGCGACCACTGCGTCCTAATCGGCAAATTCTCCACTTGATTCACCCAAAACGCCGCAGGATGCCCCTGCCCTTTCAGGCATGGGGAGGAATGCGGCGTTCCTTTGTCGGTGGCTTGGGTGGAATACGCCGTAGACATGCTCTCATCTGCTCATGTATTGTTGACAGTCAGATGAAAACTATGGTATAATTTAGCGTATGCAAACGGTAGTAACAGCGAAACTCAAATTAAATACAACGCCCGAGCAATTCAAGGCATTACGTACAACGCAACTGGCGTATCGGGATTCTCTCAACTATGTGAGCCAGTACGCCTTTGCGCATGGCAAGATGAGCAATGCTGTTCGTTTGCAAGATGCCACCTACGAAGAGATCCGCCTCCGTTTTCATCTGCCTTCGCAAATGGCCTGTTCTGTTCCTCGCCAAGTTGGTGCCTCGTATAAAACCCTCTGGACAAAGGTCAAGAACAATGCTGTTCATCGTAAGGAAGGGAAGACCAAGAAACGCTACAAAGGGCTTGATAAGGCTCCCACGTTCATCTCCCCCACGTTGACCTATCAGTACAAGAAAGACTACACCTTCAAGAAAGAGCAGCAGGTGAGCATCCTGACCCTTGAGGGACGTGTTATCGTGCCCTATACTGGCTACAATAAGCATGTGGCATTGATCCAGCGTGGAGCGGAGATTGGTGCATCGAAACTCTGGTATGACAAGCCCAAGAAACAATTTTACCTCCTTGTCTCTCTTGCAATTGAGACGGCTGATCCTACACCTGAAACGCACAAGCAGGTCGCCGGAGTGGATGTGGGGATGCGATACCTTGCCGTCACGGCGACGATGCAAGGGGATTGCACCTTCCATTCAGGCAAACAGATTGTCCCCAAGGCAAACCACTCCGCACGACTGAGAAAACATCTGCAAAAGAAAGGCACTCGTTCAGCGACAAGAAGGCTCGTTGCCATCAGTGGACGAGAGAGACGGTTGAAGCAGAATACCAATCATGTCGTGAGTAAGCGGATTGTCCTACAGCACCCTCAAAGCTTGATTGGACTGGAGCATCTGACAGACATTCGAGAGCGTACCAAACGACGCAAAGGCAAAAATGCAAAACAGCGAAAAGCCAATCGTACCTTCTCCAAATGGTCCTTCGCTGAGTTGCATAGCATGATTGCCTATAAAGCGCTCTTGCATCGAAGTATGGCGATCAAGGTCGATGCCAACTCTACCTCGCAAGCGTGCCCCAAATGTGGGCACACCTGCAAAGAGAATAGACCCAACAAAGGATTGCTCTTCGTCTGTCAGAATTGTCAGTACACGCTCCATGCCGATCTGGTTGGTGCAAGAAACATTGCGATGCGAACGCTTCTTCTCCGGCAAGACTGGAGAGGAACGGGCCTCTTGTCAGTACGCGCCTTCTGTGTCGGACGATGAAGCCAAAGCCGCACGCCTGAAAAGGTATGCTGAATTGCGGTGGAGTTCAGACACAACTCCAAGCCCTCGGCTTTCGCCGTAGGGTACTGACTGTTCTTCTGCTCCTTCCCTTGACAAAAGTTATCTTTATCTTTCGCGCCTGCAGTACTCAGGGATAAGGAAGAGCATCTCGTATATGCAGAGATGCTCTTTGAATATCTGACCGGATAGGGCTTTAGCCCGCCGCAAGCCACGGTTCTTTCGACCGTGGTGAGGCGTGTTATTAGGCTTGAGCCCTTGTACAAGAGAGTACTATATAGAACGCATGTTTGACAATTTTACATCAGTCTGGTATTCTCGAAGAGAGATACCATATATTTTTGCGAGAGGAGGTACTACATGGCAAAAGCCACGAAAACCATCAGGCAGGCGTTACACTATCCACCGCAGTATGCTGCCTACTTCGCGGCAAACCAGGTCCTCTTCAATCGCGTCGTGGCCTTTTATTTTGAAGTCATCCAGGCACACGAAGGTCTTCTTGCCCTCAACAATAAGGAGGCCCTCACGGCCCTGGAGAAACTCACGCATACAACGGAGTCCAACCCCAATCCAATCATGCCACTCACCGATCTCGCGCCAGATATCCCTGCTCTGTTCCGACGCGCTGCTATCAATGCCGCGCTCGGCTCGGCTCGCTCCTTCTTCTCCTCTCTCAAAACATGGCGAGCACGGAAGCAGAAACACGAAGCCAAACAAACGAAGAAGGGCAAGAGGAGGCCGTTCAGGGTGCGGCCACCAGTCCCGCCCCGATCATGGAAGAAGTCAGCTCCCTTCTACGCAAGCCTTTGGCGCGAGCGTTGTACCCGTTCTATCATGCTCAAAGTCTGGACCGGCTCGTGCTGGTCCTGGCTCAAACTACACACGCTCGGTCGCGATCTCCCTGATGGTAATCTGATGGGCAGTCCGCAACTCGTGCGCAAGGGAGATCGCTGGTGGTTGCATCCCCCTCTCGAAAAGACCTTCGAGGCGCCCGCAAAAGTCAGAGAGCAACTCACCGCCGCCGATAGACGTCTCTGCGCGGTGGATCTCAATCTCGACAAGCATCTCGCTGTGTGCAGCGTCCAGACCGTTGACGGCACCATCCTGGCTACTTCCTTCATTGGAAATGGCACAGCGGTATCGGGCACAAGGCGCGCAACTGCTTGGACGTATTGCGCGCAACCGATCACAGACTGGCATCATTGCCGAGAACGAACAGGACAATGCCGACCTCTGGGCCAAAATCAGGCACGTGGACGAACAGATCGCGCACCTGGTGAGCAGCCGCATTGTCCAGTTCGCCACCAAGCACGAGGCGAGTATTCTCGTCTTCGAGCATCTAGGCAACCTGCGACCAGAGCAGGGCACGTATTCGCGTCGGGGCAATACGAAACGGGCCTACTGGATGAAGGGCCGCATGTTCCGCTACGCAAAGTACAAGGCGTGGAATGGAGGCGGTCTCATCACGGCCCGTGTGAATCCGCGCAATACGAGCCGGGAATGCCATTGCTGTCATGGCCTGGTCGTGCGCTACAACCAGGGACAACCCCAGGAGGGCTATACTCCCGGCGCCGCCCTCTGCTTCTGCCCACAGTGCCAGATGCGCGACCATGCCGACAGAAATGCCAGCCTGAGAGTCGGACAGCGCTTGATCGAGCGTACGCAAGCACCTTTGAAGGAAAAGCCTCATGCTCTGACGCGACGTGCGAAGAGGGAGCCGAAAGGCTCAGGTGTTGGGATCTCCCAGGATGCCAAACGCCAGTTGGGACCATCTATCCCTGCGGCAAGGCGTGGAGATCATGCCAACGGGCCTGGCACCGCCCAGAGAGGAAGGCGCCGGATGGGCGTGCCTCTCCCAGATATTGCGTCCCAACTACGGATTCACTTTGAGTAGTGGCTACGCCACCTATCTCACGAATCCGACTACGGCACAGTGTCAGAAGCTGCTCGGCTTTAGCCGACGCGGAGTGTCACTATTGATGGTTATAAAACTCAACGCTCCAGCGCCATTCCTGGTGATCGGGGGCATTCCACCAGGCGCGTAAAATCCCAATTTCGCCTCCCGGCAAGATCACTGGAAGGCCATAGTCTGTCTCGATTGGCCAGATCTCCTCACGCGTGACCTGCCCTTCCTGAAGTTGAAGCCTGGTGATCGGTGTCCTTGCGGCCCGACGCTCCAGATTTCTTCCCCGCGCCAGCAGGGTCCCCTGGTCACTCCAGACATCAACTGAGAGGGAGAGTGGCGCCGCATGTACCAGCATAAACTCGGTCTTATCACAGCGCCCACGTGCAAAGGGCAGCCCCTGCGCTCCAGCACCAGGCATCCAGAGATCCCAAATTTGTCTTTCACCTTGTGACATAACACATCCTCCAATGCTTGAGCAAGCGAAGAGAGCAGGTGTACTTATCACCTGCTCTCTAAACACGCATCTCGCTCCTCTGGGGTAACCACAAAAGACCTGAGATTGCTCGGCCTCCGAGCACAGCGACCTTCCCATCGTCTGAGTATCGGTCTGCGGACCTCGCGGTCCATGCATACATGGCAAAATCTTGAACAATTCTTGAGATAAATAGCTCCTTTTCAGCAGAAATCATTGAGCGTTCCTGGCCTATACTTTCTCTAACATGGATATTTGGGTATGCTCTGCCCTCAATGGTAAACGGCTCACGTTAAACAACTTGCGCCTCGCTGACAGCACTTAGCACTCCCTGAAAGGTTGACCTGGCATGCATGGCATAGATCAAATAACGCCCCTGGTTGAGGGGCAACAGCGTACCTGGACCGCGTACCTCCTCGATACCCTTTTCGCCGTTGCGGGCGTAATGCTGATTACCACACTCATTGCCTTCTTTCAGCTTTATCCACGCATTCCCAATATCTCCAGCATCTACCTGCTCGCTGTCCTGTCCCTGGCAACCTGGCGTGGACGGTACGCGGCAACGTTGGCCTCGCTTCTGGCCTTTCTCTCCTTTAATTTCTTTGTCATTCCACCAGTCCATACGTTTACCGTTTATCGTACGGAAGAATGGATAGCGCTCTTTGTCTTGCTCGTTAGCGGTCTACTTACCGGACATCTCACCGCCACGTTGCGCCAGCAGAGCCTGCGGATCGCGCGCAAAGAGAATGAAACGCGTATCCTCTACAATCTTGTGCGTCTAATTAACCAGGAGGGCCGCCCCGAGCTACAACTTAGGGTGATCGCACGCGCTATTGTTGATGTCTTCACCTCCTGGGGCGTTCAGGACTGCGAGATTATCCAACCAGATGCTCAGGGGACATTGCAGGTGCAAGTATGCGCAAGCCAGGACCAACCCTCACCCTTATTGCCAGGTGAGAGAACTCATGCAGCCTGGGTCATCAAGCACGGGCAAAGCCTGGAAACCATCGAACACGCCAGCACACAACACCATCAGCATGCCTTCGAACACTCCATCTACCACACGTGCTACTGGCTACCGCTCATCATTGGGGCTAAAGCAGTCGGCGTCCTGCGCCTGCACATGCATAAAAAGGGAGGACAGGCAGAGCACTTTGATTTCTCTCAGGAGGCACGCATAGACACCCACAAATATCCTCACAATGCGTTCTTCTGGGCCTTCCTGGACCAGGCTACATTACTTATAGAGCGCTCGCGCCTGCAAAGAGAGAACTTGCGCATTGAGGTGCTACAACAGACTGATGCTCTGCGCGCCGCCCTCCTCTCCTCCGTCTCACATGACTTGCGCACACCCCTCACTGTCATCAAAGCCTCTGCCAGCACCCTCTTAGAGCAGGATATTCACTGGGAAGAGGCTGTCCAGCACAGTATCGCCCGCTCCATCGAGCGCGAAGCAGACCGCTTGAACCGCCTGGTGGGGAATCTGCTTGATATGTCGCGCATCGAGGAGGGAGCGCTCAAACCCGAGAAAGAGTGGTACCAGGTGCGCGCCCTGATTCAGGATGTCCTTGATCGGCTCTCCTCTCTCTTCGAAGGGCGTAGCATTCAGCTCCATGGGCCACGCGACCTGCCCCCGGTGGAGCTGGATTACCTCTACCTCGACCAGGTCCTCACCAATCTCCTTGAGAACGCCGTTCGCTACACTCCTCCTGGCACCCCTATCGACGTGACGATCCAGCCACAGGAGCATGAGATGCTCATTAGCGTCGCGGATCGCGGCCCCGGCATTCCACAGGCGGAACAAAAGCTGGTCTTTGATAAATTTTACCGGGTGCTACACCATAAGCAACCTGGAACCAGTAATACCTCTACGCCCGGCTCAGGCCTGGGCCTGGCCGTCTGTAAAGGCCTGATTGAAGCGCACGAGGGACGCATCTGGGTGGAATCACGCCCGCAGGGGGGCGCTCAACTCTTTATCGCGCTCCCCCTGCGACCATTTGAACACTAAAGGAGTCAAGCATGCATAAACAAGGGGCCTATATATTGATCATTGATGATGAAATAGAGATTATCCGCGCCCTCTCGCGCGGGCTGACCGCGCACGGCTACCGCGTTCTGACCGCGCGCAATGGCGAAGAGGCTCTCAAAATAGTATTTCAGCAGCGACCAGACCTTATTTTGCTCGATCTGATGCTGCCAACCATCAGCGGGCTAGAGGTCTGCCGGCGCATCCGCGAGGAGTCAAATGTCCCCATCATTGTGCTCTCCGTTAAAGACCAGGAGCGCGATAAGGTCCAGGCACTCGACCTGGGAGCCGATGACTATATCGCCAAGCCTTTCGGTATGCGTGAAGTTATTGCACGCATACAGGTCGCCTTGCGCCACCTGGCACGCATACAGGTCGGTACTGCACCCAGGCTCGAGATTGGCCTGCTCAGGGTCGATTTTGCCCAGCGCCGGGTCTGGGTGGGAGAAACAGAGATAAAGCTCACGCCAACCGAGTACGATCTGCTGAAGGTTTTCCTGACCCATCGCGGCAAGCTCCTCACGCGCGACATGCTTCAGGAGCAACTCTGGGGCGCGCAGAGCAAGGGTAAGCTCCATAGTCTTCATGTCCATGTCGCGCAGCTACGACAAAAGATTGAGCCAGACCCAGATCACCCCCGCTTTATCCTCACTACGCCTGGCGTTGGCTATCGCTTCGACGACGAACAGGGAGCAAGCTAGCATTGAACCAGATGTATGCCGTTTCGATGAGGATTTTTTTAGAATACACGACTGGACCCGGAACGCACATTGATATGTTCTTACCTATACTTACAACGAAAGGGGAGGGAGAGGAGGAGAAGCAAAAGGGGAGGGAGAGGAGGAGAAGCAAAAGGAGTCCATTCATGCAAAACTCTCAAACACGTATTCTGCTGGTTGAAGACGACGCAGTCTTAAGCGAGGTCATTGGTCGCAATCTTCAGGCGCGCCACTATCGCGTTGATGTGGCCTATGATGGGCACACAGCACTTACATTTCTCCGTGACAATATCTTCGACCTTATCTTTCTCGACATCGATCTACCCGGTCACACCGGATGGGAGGTTTTGCGGATTGCGTCGCGAGAAGGCTTTCTGCCAGCCTGTATCAATGAGGCACAGCGCCAGGTGATACCTGTTGTAGTGCTCTCCGCCGTACGCGTTAGCCTGGAACGCCTCGCGGAGTTCCAGCTTCTCGCCTACTTGCCCAAACCCTTCCCCATGGAGACCCTGTTACGCTTTGCGTCGCAAGCCGCCATTCGCAACCCATCTCCACCTCGTAAGATCGTTTAGGCTCAACCCCAGGGGAGCGAGCGCTTCGCCAGAAGGGAGGATTTCTATGCTCGATCTCATCATTGTTGTAGTGACCATTGCAAGTTTCTTGCTGCTCATAGGCTTTACTATCGCCTGTGACAAATTGTAAGGAGGCATGATCTATGAATACCCCTCTTGAATATATCCTCGTGGGGATTGTCTCATTAGCTATCGTTGTCTATCTGGTGATAGCCTTGCTCGCGCCAGAGAAGTTTTAGTCGCAAGATGTTGAGGGAACACAGATGCCTGTAACATCAAATAGTGTTTTGCAAGTCCTGGTCTATGTGGTGATACTCATCCTCATTACCAAGCCGATGGGCCTGTATATGACCAAGATATTTGCCGGCGAACGAACCTGGCTCTCGCCGGTATTTGTCCCGGTAGAGCGCGTTTTCTACAAGATCTATGGTACCAGGGAGGACGAAGAGCAGACCTGGGTCGGCTATACCGTCTCCATGATCGTGTTTACCGTCGTAGTCATCCTGCTCTTGTATCTGCAGCAGCGCGTTCAGCAGTTGCTGCCGCTCAATCCACAGGGCATGGGCCCCGTGGAACCAGCACTGGCCTTCAATACAGCGGTCTCATTCTCCAGTAACACGAACTGGCAGGCCTACACTGGTGAGCAGACAATGAGCTACCTGACCCAGATGATGGGTCTGGCCTTCCACAACTTTACCTCGGCCGCGGTTGGTATCTCCCTGGCAGTCGCGTTTATTCGCGGCCTGTCTCGCAGGAGTGCGCAGCACCTGGGCAACTTCTGGGTCGATGTCACCCGCTGTACCCTGTACCTGCTGCTGCCAATCTGCACCATTGGCGCGCTGGTCCTAGTCTCACAGGGCGTGGTGCAGAACTTTAACGCCTACACGGTCGTGCACACGATCAATGGCGCAACCCAAACCATCGCTCAGGGACCCGTGGCCTCGCAGGAGTTTATCAAAGAGTTCGGCACCAACGGCGGCGGCTTCTTTAACGCCAACTCGGCCCATCCCTTCGAAAACCCCAATGCAGCTACCGAACTGATCGAGATACTTGCCATCTTCGCCATTGGCGCGGGCCTGACCTACCAGTTTGGCAAAATGGTCCAAAATACACGCCAGGGCTGGGCGCTCTTCGCGGCCATGCTCGTTCTCTTCCTGGTCGGCGTCGCCGTCGCCCTTCCTGCCGAGCAGGCTGGCAACCCCGCCTGGAATAACCTGGGCGTCGACCAGAGCGTCTCCGCTACCCAGGCGGGTGGCAATATGGAGGGTAAAGAGGTACGCTTCGGCATCACCCAATCATCGCTCTTCGCAGTCATTACCACTGATGCCTCCTGTGGCGCAATCAATGCCTGGCATGATAGCTTTACCCCGCTGGGTGGCATGGTCCCGCTCGCAAATATCGCTCTAGGCGAAATCATCTTTGGTGGTGTCGGCTCCGGCCTCTACGGTATCCTCATCTTCGCAATTCTCGCGGTCTTTATCGCGGGCCTGATGGTAGGTCGCACCCCCGAATACCTGGGCAAGAAGATCGAACAGAAGGAGATGAAGATGGCCTCGCTCGCCATCCTGATCCTGCCCGCCGGTATCCTACTCTTCTCGGCAGTCGCGAGCGTGCTTCCGGTTGGCACAAACTCGATTCTCAATCCTGGTCCACACGGACTCTCGGAGATTCTCTACGCCTATACATCAACACACGGCAACAATGGTTCAGCATTTGGTGGCCTTACCGTCAATACGCCCTTCTATAACTGGACCCTTGCTTTCTCTATGATTATTGGCCGTTTCGCTTTCGTCATCCCGGTCATGGCCCTGGCGGGCTCCCTGGTACGGAAGAGAGTCGTACCCGCAGGTGCAGGCACCTTCCCCACGACGGGACCGCTCTTCGTGTCCCTGCTCATCGGGGTTATCCTGATCGTTGGCGCCCTGACCTACTTCCCTGCCTACTCGCTGGGACCGATTGTGGAACATCTGCTGATGCTGTCGGGAAAGGCATTCTAAGAACATGAGCATTCAGACGAATCAAGATCCATCAGATATACAAGAGCAGAGCGGGCTCGCAACAAAACCGGTCAAATCGCGCCGCAAGGGGGATCGCTCGATCTTTGATCCCGCGATCGTCGGTCGCGCCACGCTCGACTCATTTAAGAAACTCGATCCACGCTGGCAGGCCAAGAACCCGGTCATGTTCGTGGTTGAGGTTGGCAGCGTCATTACGACCCTTGAGTTTGTGCGCCTGCTCCTCTTTACCACGCCAACCGGCTCATTTACAAGTGATCAGCTCACAGCTGAGACCTGGTTTGTCTTCGCCGTGGCGATCTGGCTCTGGTTTACCGTGCTCTTCGCCAACTTCGCTGAAGCCATGGCCGAGGGTCGCGGCAAGGCCCAGGCCGATACGCTGCGCCGCACACGCAAGACGACCATCGCCAAACGTCTCAAATCGCGTGAGCGCGCTTCGACCTTCGAAGAAGTTCAGGCCCCAGACCTGCGCAAGGGCGACTATGTACTGGTCGAGGCCGGCGATGTCATCCCTGGTGACGGTGACGTCATCGAAGGTGTGGCCTCTATCGATGAGTCGGCTATCACTGGTGAGTCCGCGCCCGTAGTTCGCGAAAGCGGTGGCGACCGCAGTGCCGTGACCGGCGGCACACGTGTCCTCTCCGACTGGATCGTCGTACAGATCAGCGCCAACCCCGGTGAGACCTTCCTGGATCGCATGATTGCCCTGGTTGAGGGCGCCAAACGCCAGAAGACACCGAACGAGATCGCGCTAAACATTCTACTGGCCAGCCTGACGATTATCTTCGTCCTGGTCTGCGTCTCGCTCGAACCCTTTGCCATCTATTCGGGGACGGCGGTCTCCGTGACGACCCTGATCGCCCTGCTGGTCTGTCTTATCCCAACAACCATCGGTGGCCTGCTCTCGGCCATCGGTATCGCGGGTATGGACCGCATGGTCCAGCGCAATGTGCTGGCTATGAGTGGTCGCGCAGTTGAGGCGGCGGGCGATGTCGATGTGCTGCTGCTGGATAAAACCGGCACCATCACGCTGGGCAACCGCATGGCGAGCCGCTTTGTTCCCGTCGCGGGTGTCGATGAGCGCGACCTGGCGCACGCGGCCCTCCTCTCAAGCCTTTCTGACGAGACCCCGGAAGGTCGCTCGATTGTCAAGCTGGCGCAGGAGCGGTATGGCCTCTCCCCAGAGAATGTTCAAGGCGCAACCTTCATCCCCTTCACCGCGCAGACGCGCATGAGCGGCGTGGATCTGAATGGGAACATGTTCGCCATCCGCAAAGGTGCGGGCGACGCCGTCAAAGCCTACGTTGAAGGGAACGGTGGCGTAAGCAGTACCGAGCTGGACGAGCTAGTCTCCTCCATCGCCAAGGCTGGTAGCACGCCCCTGGTGGTCGCCGAGACTCGCGGTAGCCGGGCACGCATCCTGGGCGTCATTGAGCTCAAGGATATCGTCAAGAGTGGTATGCGCGAGCGCTTCGACCAGTTGCGCTCCATGGGCATCCGCACCATCATGATCACGGGCGATAACCCCCTTACCGCGGCAGCCATCGCTAAAGAAGCTGGCGTCGATGACTTCCTGGCCCAGGCCACACCTGAGACCAAGATGAAGCTTATCCGCGAGCAGCAGGTCGGCGGCCGTATGGTTGCCATGACCGGTGACGGCACCAACGACGCGCCCGCCCTGGCCCAGGCCGATGTCGGCGTGGCGATGAATACGGGCACGCAGGCCGCGAAAGAGGCTGCAAACATGGTGGACCTCGATTCCAACCCTACCAAGTTGATTGAGGTCGTAGAGGTTGGCAAACAGTTGCTGATCACCCGTGGCGCGCTGACCACCTTCAGCATCGCCAACGACGTTGCCAAGTACTTCGCGATCATTCCAGCGGCCTTCGCGGTTACCTATCCGCAACTGAACGCACTCAATATCATGGGGCTGGCGACGCCACATAGCGCGGTACTCTCGGCGGTTATCTTTAACGCGATCATCATTATCGCGCTCGTCCCCCTGGCCCTGCGCGGTGTGAAGTTCCGCCCGATTGGCGCCGGTCCTCTTCTACGCCGTAACCTGCTGATCTACGGTGTTGGTGGCATCATCATCCCGTTCATCGGCATCAAATTGATCGACCTGATCCTGGTCGCCTTGCACCTGACGCTTTAGGAGGAGAAGAGGTTACGCTATGAAAACCGTTATTAAAGTGCTTCGACCTGCCATCGCGATCACTATCGTTCTCACTATCGTGACGGGCCTGATCTATCCCGGAATCGTAACTGGCCTGGCCCAGTTACTCTTTCCCTACCAGGCCAATGGCAGCATGCACTATGTGAATGGGCAACTCGTGGGTTCCGATCTTATCGGGCAGGAGTGGACATTGCCAAAGTACTTCCATGGCCGTCCCTCAGCAACCCTGTCAGATGATGGCAGCAAGGCTCAGCCCTATAACGCCGAGAACTCGGCTGGCTCCAACCTGGGACCAACCAATAAGAACTTGCAAGATGCTATCCAGCAACGCACACAGGCCTTGCAAAAGGAAAATCCAGGCGTGCCAGTTCCCGTTGACCTGGTTACGACCTCAGCCTCAGGCCTGGACCCCGATATCACGCCCGCCGGGGCCTACTTCCAGGTCCCACGCATCGCGCGTGAGCGTGGTCTGAGTGAGGACGTCGTCAAGAAGCTTGTTGATGATCATATCCAGGGGCGCTTCCTCCTGATCTTCGGCGAGCCACATGTCAATGTCCTGCAACTCAATCTCGACCTGGACAAGCTAAATTCCTAATTACGTAGGGGAGTGCCTGTCCACTACACGGGCACTCCCTGTACCCTCCCGCACCTCAGTTGGGCGTGGCTCTCATAAGCGAGAGCCACGCTTTTTTGTACGTGCTTATGCCAAGTAGAGGAACTACTGAGTGACATCCATGAGCTGTTGGAGGTGAAGGGAATAGAAGATTACTATCTATCCAGGTTCTGGAGTCAAAGGGAAAGAGGCTGAAGTGAAACCGCATCGCTTCAGCCTCTTTTGCGTTCTCATCATGATGAACGCTCCAATCTCTAGGAGATGGAAACGTTCATTCTGTTCTTGGCTCCTCCTGCATTGAGGCAACTTCACTGCCATCAACTGCCTGTGAGAGGAAAGAGGCAAGGCGGAAGCTCTGTCAGAAGAGTCTGCTGTTATTCTGCAAAACATGTATTTCATGCAAATACTCTACGCCGAAAGCTTCTGAGTGACCTCTTACCTCCGTAGGTCTTTTCTTGACAATCTTTTGATCATCTGTGCGCTATAGTAGGAACTATCACAGTCTGTTCTTCAAAAAGCAGGAGATCTCGGCAAGAAGGATATCACCATGACAGATGTTCAAGAAGAACAACCGGGCCAACAAAGTCAGCAGAGCCATGAAAGATGTGTTGTCCAAAACGAAAAGAAACGGTTCATGGTGATTTGTTTGTCTTTGCTCGCGATAGTCTTCGCTTTTGCTCTCTTCCTCCTCGCAAAAAGCGTCTTTCCCATGTTCTTCACGATCGTCCTGACGTTCCTCTGCTATCAACGTCTTGACTTCTCCCTGAGCAGAAGGGAGAAAAATAGCAAGATGTCGTCTACATCCACAAACGGAGAAGCACCCAAGCCATATACGTCACGAGCAGGAGAGCACCCGCGATCCGACTGATGCGGCCTCTCACTACCCAGAAGAATACACCTATGGCGAGCACCAGGGTAAGCGGAGCATCCAAAAAGAGCACGAAACGGTCCTTCAGGAAACCTGGCCAAAATACGAGTGGCAAGACGATGCCCAGCGCGGTATTAATACTTCCACTATTACAAACTTCTTCGATACATGCCGCAGCTTCACCAGTACGCACGAGGCTGATGGCAACGACGGTGTTGGGCAATGATGTGGCGACAGCAAGCACAAGCAAGCCTGCGAGAACTGAGGGCATATGGACATCGGCAGTCATCGTTTGTCCTGACTGGACCATTACCAGGACCCCACCCAATGCAACGACCAGAGTAAAGATGATTTCACTCCCTAGGCGAAGCATGGACCATGACGCTTCCCGTTTGGAATGATCATGAGGATGCAGAGATGTTCCTTCACCGCCACGTGGGCGCCTGATGAGGTGAAGCAGGAATGCGCCAAAGATGCCCAGTGTCCCCAGGGCAGCCAATAGAAGGGCAATGTGTGTGGTATGGATGGTGCTCAGGCTAGGTTCGCCTGGAAGCCAGGCGATGACCACGAATGAAAGGAGCGTAATCACAAAGGTATAACGGACAATCGTGCGGATATCTCGTTTCTCCTGTGTATTCAATGTCATCCCAGCACGTTCAGGAGTAAAGAAGGTGCAGAGACCGAGAATAATGGCAAGATTGTAAATATTCGAGCCAACGATGATGCCAATACCAACATCGTCATGACCAGCAAAAATCGCGAGGGCGGAAGCAACATAATTTGGAATATTGGCTCCGAGAGCACTCAACAGGCTCAGCATACCAATCGAAAGATTGAATGCGACACATAACTCCTCTAGTTTGCGTGTAAACCGTGTGGATGCGGCGATCACGATGATGAGCGAAACGAAAAACAGCCCAAGAGCCACAGGCAAAGATGAAGAGATATTAAAAGGAAACATATTGATAGTCCTGTTCTAAGCCAAGGTTTCGGCTCGTGCAGAGCAAAGCATTATTTTGCAGAAGCATCATATCAACGGCGACAGGACGTTTCCACTTCGTGTGTCAAGTGATGGACTCTAATTTTCCACAAAGAAAAGCACCGAGAGCGATCAGGTTGCTGCGCCTTTGTGCATCCATCACATGGTGATGAAATGTACAAAGACACCGTAACCGACCAGACTTCCCGGTGCTTTCCAGAAATACATAAATATAGATTGTGGCAATAAGTATAGCATGATGAGGCTGTGAAGACAAGGAAGTAGACAGTCTTTGACACAATGCCAGATTGCATTTTCGAGAAGCATGAACTATACTATGAAGCAATAGGCAGAAGCATATACCTACACGAGCTTTTTGCCTGGAGAAAGGTGTACCGGGAAGGCTGGTCGGTTTTCAGATGTCTTTGTGTCTTGAAAAGGCAGAAAAGAAGGGACTCCGAAAGATGACCGGTTCTGGTACATTTCCCCCATTCCGAGAGATGACCACATCGCACACAATCGCGGTGCCCCTTGTTTCCCTTCCAAAGCGTTTCTTCAATATCTTTTTTGCCTCTTCTTCACTCTTCCAAAGGAGAAAGAGCATGCTTGATCTACTGGTTGTGGCTGTCGTTATCGGAGCGTTCTCGATCTTGATAAGCTTTGTCAAAGCTTGTGATCGTTTGTAGCAAACACCACAGTGGACAACTCATGTTTTCACAAGGAGAAAGAGCACGGCTATGCGTCGATTTTTCGCACCATCTCTCAGTTTGCTTTTCGGCCTCTATTGTATTGGTTGGAGCATTGTTGCTTCATCCTCGCCCACCTCGATGCGCGTTGGCGGAGCCTTCTTTGGCGTCCTTTTGCTCGCGCTGGCTTTCGTTTACCTGCGCATTATTCTTCCCCAAGAGCAAAGGGAAAACCACGCTCCCTAATCGGGTGAGATACTCTTCTTTTCTTCGTGGCTAGTTGTAGAGTCCCAACAAGCACCCAACCAGGTTCTCTGGCCGAGAACGTTGATCCTCAGGCCAGAGAACTTGGTTATTACGCACGCATTATCCATTGATACCAAGCTCTCTTCCACCCAGGAAGCCGCTCTAGTATGGAGCATGGGAAGTGCGGATGAGCCATTTGAGGGTCTTGCTCACTTTCGGTGGAGAGGAGTACTCCGTTTTTATCGAACCGGCCCGTAAAACCCCTGGCTTGAGCCATGAGGATACAAGGGCCGTTCCGTTTGGGAGTGGCTTGGGTGGTTGGGGCAACAAAGGAATGCAAGGATTTGACAGAAAAGCGAGGCTTCTGTATACTGATTCTTGAAAACATGTTCTATACCTGTAACAAGGTCTCAGCACCGAAGTGAGCAGAAATGCCGTGAGAGGAGGGGAGACATGGAAGACGCGAAGGAGACACCAGGATCACAGCCAGATGAGATAGCGTTGCCTGAACGCCTCAAAGCCTATGTCTATCGCTTGTACCCCACTCGCAAACAAGAAAGCACTCTTCTGTGGACCCTTCGGCGCTGTAAAGAATTGTACAATGCGAGTCTGGAAGAACGCACCGCCGCCTATAAGATGGCAGGCATCTCGGTCTCCTATGGTATGCAAGCCGATCAATTGCCTCAGGTCAAAGAAGTGCGACCCGAGTATCAGGAGATCTATTCGCAGGTGCAACAGGATGTACTGAGACGCCTCGACAAAGCCATGAAAGCCTTCTTTCGTCGTGTCGCTGAGGGTCAAATTCCAGGATACCCGAGGTACAAATCCGCCACCCGCTATCATTCCTTCACCTATCCGCAGAGCGGCTACCAGATCCTTGGCGCTCTCACCTCTCATGACAAAAAGGGGAAGAAAACCTGTCGGCTGAAGCTTTCGAAGATTGGGCATCTCAAGATGCTGATGCATCGACCCATCAAAGGCAGCATCAAAGCCTGCACGATCAAACGCGATGGAGATCAATGGTATGCCGTCTTCAGCGTGGAGCAGGCCGTCAGTGCAACGCTGGTGCATCTCTCCAACAAGACGGTGGGGGTTGATGTGGGCATCACCTCCTATGCTACCCTCTCTACGGGGGAGCAGATCGCCAACCCTCGCATCTACCGTTCCACCGAGCAGCAGATCAAAGAGGCCTATCGTAGGCTCTCTCGGCGCAAGCGAGGCAGTCATCGACGCAGCCGGGCCAAGCGGGCGTTGACACGACTCTATCGCAAGGTGCGCCATCGTCGACAGGACTTCCTGCACCAAACGTCTCACCGCCTGGTCAATCAGTATGGGATCCTGGTGTTTGAGGCATTGCAGATCCCCAATATGACGGCAAGACCCAAGCCCAAGAAGGAGGAGGCCCCTACAACGACAGAGGGAAGCGAAGGTGGCGCGACAGCAGGGGCGGCGACGCACTATCTGCCCAATGGAGCGGCTGCCAAGAGCGGCCTGAACAAAAGTATCCTTGACGCGGCCTGGGGCCGTTTCATCACGCTGTGTGCCTGCAAAGCGGAAGAGGCTGGCGGCATGGTGGTGAAGGTGGCGCCCCAGCAGACGAGCCAGAAATGTAGTGGCTGCGGGGTTCTGGTCCCCAAGGATCTCTCGGTGCGATGGCATTCCTGCCCCACGTGTGGGACCGAGCTGGATCGCGATGAAAATGCCGCGCGAAACATTCTGCGCCGCTATGAGCTGCAAGGAGCCATTCCTGATCGCAAGAAAGGCAACCCCACCAGGAAGGTGGGTCGGGGCGGGAAGCGTCCCACAGCAACTGGTGTCCTCTGAGGAGGGCGCTGGCCACTGTCGAAGCCCCCGCCTTTAGGCGTGGGGTACTTCACCCAATAGGACTGTGCACAGACATTAAGCGTCATAAGGCAAGGTCCCATCAGGGTGCGTAGTGGATCGTTGCCGCTTAACGCACCATCTCCCAGCAGGCACTCGATGTGTCGTACCGCGCGGCGTAAAAATATGGTATTATATGTCTTGAAAAAAATGCTTGAAAAATAATTTCGATGGAGTGCCGGGAAGTCTGGTCGGCTATCGGCGCTCTCTGTTTGTTGTGGGTTGTGGGAGCGTCTATCCTTCTCTGGCTGGTAGCCAGCTTTAGCGAGGTCTCCATGTTTGATGAGGTCAAAAAGACGCTTGATGACTCCATGCGTGCGCTACTGAACTCATTCTGGTTCGTTCCCGCGCTTGTCTCGTTGTTTGGTCCGTTTCTGGCAATCTTTCTCCTGATGGTTGACCACACTTTTCAGGTCAAAAACGTGCCTCTGCTCTTCAGTGGTGGGTCAGCCGAAGCCAGCACGATTCTCTCGATTATTGCGGGTTCGCTCATCACGGTCGCGGGCCTCACCTTCTCCATCACCATCGTCGTCCTGCAACTGCTCTCCAGTCAGTATACACCACGCGCGCTGCGTAGCTTCCTTCAGGACCGCGTGACGCAGGTGGTTGCAGGGGGCTTCTTCGCCATTTTCGCCTACTCACTGATTGTGCTTATGACCGTGCGCGACCCCGCGCCTTTTGATCCCGGCTTTCTTCCCACGGTCAGCATCACCGTCGGGATCAATCTGGGTTTCCTCGGTCTAGCTCTGCTGCTGATCTTTATTCACCATACCGGGCAGATCATCCAGGTATCGGATATCGCCGCGCGCATCGCCACACAGACGATGGAGGCCATTGATGCGCCGTCCCCCACCTGGTCGCATGAGCTGCACAAGGACGAAGTCTTCTCCCTCATCCAGACCTGGCATACAAGCGAGAAACCAGCCCAGTTGCGCGCACCCCTTGCCGGTTACATTCAGCGCATCTCGATCACGCACCTGCTCCAGGATATCGAGTTCCTTCGGCTCCAGGTCCACCTGCTCGTCAGCCCCGGCGATTTCGTGACAGAGGAGACGGTCATCGCGCATATCTGGCCCGCGCACGCCGTCGATGAGGCCTTCCGGAAAACGCTGCTGCACTGTATCTACATCGAGCGCGAGCGCGACATTGCCCAGGATATCCGCTTCGGCGTTCGCCAACTCGCAGATATCGCTCTGCGTGCGCTCTCACCCGCAGTCAACGACCCGACAACCGGTATTCTCTGCATTAAGTATCTGCAAGCCGTGCTTGAACGCCTGGTACGCCGTCAATCGCAGCCGGACACCTATTACTTCAACAATCGGGCAGGCATACTGAAAATCCGACAGCCTTCCTTCGAGGAGTACCTGGCAGTCTTCGCCGAGATCAAGCACTACACCGGCGGCAACCAGCGCGTCGAGATCGTCCTGGCGAACGCGCTCAATGCTATTCACGATGTCGCAACCCGACTCCGCAATGAGGAGGATAGCGATCTCCTGGCGGCTTTCATCGCCGATTTTGCCCCCACTGGCAGCGCTCTCGAATCTCAGCCGGCAACGAGCGATCTGCCTTGCACTCTCCTCTGAAAAGCAAGAAGGCTACATGTAACTCGCCAGCAAAGTTTGCCGGATTGACTGATAGAATCGATTGAGGCAAACCTTGTTGGCAATCAGCACAGTGAGAATAACTGATTGAGCCTGAGTGGTAAGTGTTGCCCTATGCGGAGATGGGTGACAAGCGCAACCTTGGCGTCTCCCACGTCTTATATTCGTATCAATGAGGCACTTGCCTTGCAGGATGATAGTGATGATCGTTGTGGAGGTGAGGTAGAAGGTGGGCCAGTATAGGATTGTTTTCCTCGTGGTGTATGCTGGCCCATCTGTGTGGTTGGCTAGAATTCGTTGAGTCGTGTGTAAATGCCCCAGGCGGCGCAGAGACCGATGAGGGGGTAGAGTATAGCGCTGAGCGAGGTGTAGATGTTCAGGGTGTTCTGGGTGCTACTGAGTGTGATATTGTAGTGATCGTAGTTGGCTTTGCTCAGAGCAGTAACGGCGTCTGAGAAGGTGCCGAAGGCAGCGTTGGATGGTCCGGTGCTGATGACCTCAGCGTTATGGATATGCTGTGGATCGCTGCCGTTGTTGGCGGCTGCGCGGATCTGTCTGTCGATGGTAATGTATTTGTTCCAGCTAGAATGGATATCGGAGAGAGGTTGGATCTCTTCATTCCAGGTCTGGTTGTTCTGGGCGTTGGCGATTAGCTGTTGTACCTGCTGGATGTTGGTGCCCCAGTCAGCGGCCCAGTGGTCTGCACCACTCGCTGTGGTCGTATCGTTGAAGGTCAGCGCGATCAGCCAGCGAGACTCATCAGCGTTGGCATCGGTGCCGTAGCGTTTCAGTTTTGCTGCGTAGTAGACACTGTCGTAATCGTCTTTGACTAGTTGCCGATAGGCCCCGTCCTGACTGGCAGTATGTGTGCCTGGGAGTCCGGTGAAATTGAGCAGGGTACCAATGATCATAAGACTGAAGATCAGTCCGACGAGTAGCGACAGGCTGAGCCCGACATTGATCACACGGTGAGTGACCGCCGCCATACGCCAGGTAGAGATGAGCAGCCAGCCTACGAAGATAATACTGAGCAGTATGGCGCCGATAAGTGCGGTGTTTAAAAATGATATTACATCATTGTAGCCACCACCAGTACTGGTTGTCCCTTGCAGGTGGGTATAGTTGATATCGCTCAAACAGTCGATATTGTCTGCAATGCCGCCGTTGACCCAGGTGTTGGGTTGCGCCAGGTGCTGGTCGATACCAATGTGGCAGGCTGGCAGCGTTGACCTATCTTCAACGATACTCGGTTGGCGTTGAATCCTGGTGTGCAGGACACTGCTGGCTGCCAGGTAGGCCTGGTAAGCATTACGGAGATGACTATCCTGCGCATTAGCCGTGTTGCTAGCCTGGTCAAACTCGTGCTGCATGACAGTCAGGTGCCCGACATATTCCTCCATGCCAGCAGTAATGCGCTCCACAGCAGTACGCTCGCCAGGGTAGGTAACGTTGTGGGCAGCATTGAACAATTGTTGATTAGCCAGGATAATTTCAGCATCGATATTGAGCTGATCACAGTCATGGACGCGCCTGGGTCCTACATTTTTGCTGCCACTGGCAGTAACGACACTGTACGCTTCTATCTGGGTCAGCGGAGCAGTCGCAATGTAGTCAGCCGCCGCAGCATACTTCTCCTGCGCCTCCAGTAAGCGTCCGGTGTACCAGGCAACCTTCCAGTTACCAGGAGCCATACGCTGTACCTTCGTAACTTCAGCCAGAGCCATGCCAAATTCGCTGGTATCGATATACACTTCAGCGAGCCGGAGATGGGCGTCGACACTGTTGGGGTTAATCTTTGCGGCCTGTTTGTAAAAACTTTCCGCGCTAACGTAGTTGCCTCCACGTAGCGCCTGGTCACCAAAACGCAGGTGGTCGATCGCCTTATCACCCTCATCTAAGACCGCCTCACCGCGAAAGCCCAACTTGCCAGTCGTCGTCATAATCCCTGGCACAAAGAGATTCGAGCTCACAGGTACGCCTAGCGTGCCACCCACAATCTGACGCAGAACTCCAGCCAGCTGATCGCTCAATTGTTCCGCACTATGAAAACGTTGCGCAGGTTTGCTGTGCGTCCCCTTGGCCAGCAGACGATAGAGCGCAGGATAATCGCGAAAAGCCTTGTAGTATTCGGAGGATGGCATGCCAAAGATCGGATTTGCCAGGTCCATCTGCGTCATGAGATATGCAAGCGTATCGAGACAATATTGGCATGCTTGATCGCAGCCAGGAACTCGCGCTCTTTCACACTCTGAGCCACCATATCAGGATCATCATCGCTCAGCAGCGCCTTAATCACCACCTGGCGTTTCAAGACCTGGTCATACGCCAGGTAGACCGCACCCATACCGCCCGCCCCAATGACACGGATAATCTCATATTTATTATTAAGTATATTTCCCACCTGTAAGGTAGATGGTGGGCTTGCAACCGAGGTAGAGTTGCTCAAAGTAGTCGGTCCCGTAACACCTACATAACTAAAGCCACAACGATTACAAAACTTAACGCCCGGTATGCGTGGACCGTGACATTGGGGACACTGCTGAGCTGTCGGCGTGCTGGTAGGATTAACAACAGCACTATTCGTAGTTGCAGTTACAACCATGCCACACTGCTCGCAGATATCATCGCCTGGTTGTAGAGCACTGTGACAGTTAGGGCAGACAGCAGGAGTTGTCGCAGTAATCACGGCAGATGGAATGGCTGCAGGTAGCCGCATTGAAGCGGAGGCAGCAGTAAAAGTCGGAGCAGCCAGTGCACTATCAAGGACAGCGCCACAATTTTCGCAGATATCGTCACTGGCACCGACCGGTTGATGGCAATTAGGACAGTTGCGCATAGAAATCTCCTCATGAGACATTCCGAAAGCAGATATTGCTGGCCAACTCTCCTCGCCGCTCCGCGGCTCGCTTTTTCTGATATGTGATGGCCGCTCAACCTGCCACCACACAAATGATGTGAAGCGCCGAAGGCGCTGAAAAGTCGAGAGAAAAGGTTTGCCAGCAATATCGAAAGCAGAGAGTCTTCTGTGTACTCCACACCTCTCCACGTGGGGGCAGGCAGAGCAGGAATGGGAAAGGATTCACCTCCAAAACACTACGCCACCAACTTGAGAAAAAGCAAGAGCTACACATAAAGATTCGCTCAAGAATGGACATATTCGTTAAAGAGGGAGCTTTTCTTCTGAATGCTACCATAACAGACCCTTTCCTTGAGCACTTTTTGAAGGCTTCTCCCTCTCCTCTTACACCCCTTTGATATCTCCAAAGCTAGACTATATAGAGAACAATAAACGAGCGTGCTTACACTCGTATCCGTCTTTAACCAGCTATCACCAGCGTTCACGCATCCTTGCCCTGAACGTTAGCAACATCAAGCGAGGATTTTTATGAAGCAAAAACAAACCACACGTCCTGAGGCCGCGAAGGAAGAACCTGAGCAATCTTCCAGGAGCTTACACGAGCCTTCTCCCAGGAAAGACAATAACATCCTGAGCTATTCCTGGGGCGCCTTCAAGCTTTTCGCTCTCCTCCTACTGCTCTGCGGGGTGATCTTTCCCGCCCTCGTCTACGGCCTGGGTCAACTCCTCTTCCCTGACCAGGCCAACGGTAGCCTCCTCTACAATCAGCAACACCAGGTAATTGGTTCCCGTCTCATTGGACAGCAATTTACCCGCCCTGAATATTTTCATGGTCGCCCAAGCGCCGCGGGCTATAACGCCAGCAGTTCTAGCGGCTCTAACCTGGGGCCGACAAACCCCCAGTTGCTTGAAGGGAACGGCACACTCGTTACACTCAAGCCTGGTGACAAGATCCCGGACAACGCGACCCCCGTTGCGGGCAAACCTCATACCTACTACGTCCCCGGTACCTATGATGGTATCAAGACCTACGCCACCCAGTTCCTCAAAGAAAATGACCTGCCCCCCAATACCTTGCTTCCGGCCGATATTGTTACCGCCAGCGGCAGTGGCCTCGATCCGCATATCTCTGTCGAAGCCGCCCTGCTCCAGGTAGAACGCATTGTAAAGGCCCGCCATGGCTCAGACCGCAAGAATGCGACCCTGACAACTGAGCAGGTGCGAGCACTTATCGCCAAACATACCGATGGGCGGGATCTTGGCATCTTTGGAGAGCCACGCGTCAATGTGCTGGAACTCAACCTTGACCTGGATACCAACTATGGTTTACCCAGCGGGTCGCACTAAATACCTGGCGTCCTTGTAGCAGGAAGCCTGCAACAAAACGAAATGTAACGAAGGAAGAACGAAGATGAGTTCCTTAGCCCTCCTGCAATACGGAGCCTTTCTTTTGGTGGTGATCCTCCTGGTGAAGCCCGTGGGGATATACCTTAAGCGTGTCTTCGCGCGTGAACGAACCTGGCTTGATCCGCTCCTTTGCCCAGTCGAACGCGCCATCTACCGCGTAAGTAAACTTGATGCCACGCGTGAGATGAACTTTAGACAATATAGTATCTCCTTTATCGTCTTCACGCTGATTGGCACGCTGGCGCTCTATGCTCTGCTGCGTGTGCAACAGTTCCTCCCCTGGTTCGATGCGGCCCATATGACCACACCAATGACGCCAGACCTGGCCTTCAACACCGCCATTAGCTTCTCTACCACAACCACCTGGCAAGCCTACGCGGGTGAGACGACTATGAGCTATTTGACACAGATTGTTGGCCTCGCGACACAAAACTTCCTGGCCGGGGCGGCGGGCCTGGCAATTGGGATAGCCTTTATTCGCGGTCTGGCTCGGGAGCGCACACCCTTTCTGGGTAATTTCTGGTTCGACTTAGTACGCTCTCTCCTCTGGGTTCTTCTCCCCATCTCTCTGCTTGGTAGCCTGGTGCTCATCTGGCAGGGCGTGCCCATGAACTTTCATCCTTATACCGAGGTGAAGACGCTTGAGGGCAACACGCAGCTGATAGCGCAAGGCCCCATTGCCGCGCTTGAATGGATCAAGAACCTGGGTACCAATGGAGGGGGCTTCTTTAACGTCAATGGCGCCCATCCCTTTGAAAATCCCACTCCCCTGACAAACGTGCTTGAGATGCTGGCAATTGTGATACTACCAGCATCTCTCACCTATACCTTTGGCATGATGGTTGGCAATACGCGCCAGGGCTGGGTCCTTTTCTGGGCCATGACGATTCTCTTTGTCGCAGGTCTGCTTCTCTGCGGCTGGGCCGAACAACGCGGCAATCCCGCGCTCACGCCCTATATCACCGGCGGCGCCGGCAACATGGAGGGCAAAGAGGTCCGCTTTGGTATCGGCGGCTCTGTGCTGACGGCTATAACTACGTCAAACGGGGCGACCGGTTCATATAACTCCATGCATGACAGCTATACCCCCATCGGGGGCACAGTACCACTCGTCAATATGCTGCTGGGCGAAATCATCTATGGCGGCCTAGGGACCGGCATCTACAGTATCATCATGATAGCGCTAATTGGCCTCTTCCTGACTGGCCTGATGATTGGGCGTACCCCCGAGTACTTGGGCAAGAAAATCGAACCACCCGAGATGAAGCTCCTGGCGCTCTATACGCTCCTGGGTTCAATCGCGGTCGTGACCTTTACGGCCCTGGCGGTCGTCACCGCGCCCGGCCTGGCGGGCCTAACGACAAATACCGGGGCACATGGCCTCACCGAAATTCTGTATGCCTATGCCTCCTCAATGGCTAACAACGGCCAGAACTTCGCGGGGCTGAGCGCGAACTCGCCCTCCTACAACATCACCACGGCCATTGTCATGCTTATTGGACGCTTTGGCCTGGCCATTCCAGCCCTGGCGCTGGCTGGCAAGTTCAGCATGCAAGATCGACGCCCAATGTCCATCGGAAAATTCCATACCGATTCCGTTATGTTTGGCACGGTGATCATTTTTACCGCCATCATCGTTGTCGGCCTGACCTACTTTGCCGCCCTCTCCCTCGGGCCAATTGCCGAGCAATTACACCTGGGGTAGAGCTATATCTTGACCATCTTTTGATATCCAGCACTCGCCTTCATACACTTTTTTGATTGTTTATCGGATACAGTAGAAGAGCATACACCTCTACTCTGATGGAGTAGAGGTGAGGCAGTTCAAGACTTCTAGGCGTTCACGAGGAGTTACGATCTATGATAAACGCATCAGTACCGGCGGCCGATCGGCCATGGAACAGGCATGAGTTCATCCCCATGGGACATACCAGCACCAACAAATGCTCATTTTCCCAACTCAAAGGCAAGACCTTTGTCATCAAGTTAGGGGGCAGCACCCTGGAGTATCAGCGGAGCGTGCTCCAAGATTGCATCTGTTTACAAATTCTGGGTGCGAACATCGTCCTGGTACATGGAGGAGGACCCATCATCAACGAGTGGCTCTCGAAGCTCCACATCCCCATTCACTTTGAACATGGCCTGCGGGTGACAGACGCCCAGACGCTGGACGTGGTGCGCATGGTTTTATGTGGCCAAATCAATCAAGAGATCGTGACCACGATAGCGCGCCTTGGCGGACAGGCTGTTGGCCTCTGTGGCACCGATGGCAACCTGATACAGGGACACATCGCTGACGAGCGCCTGGGCTATGTGGGCGACATAGACACGATCAATCCCACCCTGATACGCCAGGTGCTTGATGATGGGTATATACCAGTCCTGGCTCCCCTGGGTTTGGGACCTGACGGCAGCAGCCTCAACATGAACGCGGACCTGGTCGCCTCTCACCTTGCCGGCGCACTAAACGCAACCCGGTTAACATTTCTAAGTAATATTGACGGCATCTACAATGCTGATGGTACAATCATCTCAGAGTTGAATGAGCAACAGGCCCA
This sequence comes from Ktedonobacter racemifer DSM 44963, assembly GCF_000178855.1. GTDB lineage: Bacteria > Chloroflexota > Ktedonobacteria > Ktedonobacterales > Ktedonobacteraceae > Ktedonobacter > Ktedonobacter racemifer. The sequence goes on from NZ_ADVG01000002.1 coordinate 799,159, forward strand.
GGCACTGATTGGAGAACATGTCATTCGAGACGGCATGCTTCCCAAGGTACACGCCTGCCTACACGCTCTTGAGGAGGTACCCTGCGTCCAGATCGCGAATGGCTGCACCTCACATGTGCTCTTGCATACTCTGGAAGACCTCCCGATAGGGACAAAATTCGTACGCTAAATCAGTGCTACTTACGTACGCGCCTACGCCTCCGGGCTAGATGTAAGCGCCCTGCATAGACACGTACGTAAGTAGTGCAATGCACCGCAATATACATATGCTTGAGGAGGCTGCGATGCGTACTATACAACAGATTCCCCAGGTCCCCGTACAACTCAAAAGAAACTGGCGAAGTTACCTTATAGACAGCACGCTGGGCATCGCCGGAGCCTTGCTATGTACCGCGTTCATCTACGTGTTTCACCTCTATCCTACGATCCCGAACATTTCCGTGATCTATCTCCTGCTCATTCTGGCCCTGGCAAGTACGCGAGGCCGCTATGCAGCCCTGCTCGCGGCACTTGTAGCTGTCTTCTCCTTTGACTTCTGGCTTGTCCCTCCTCTCTACACATTTACCATCTCGCGCTGGGAGGAGGTGCTGGCGCTCATTGTCTTTCTAGTGGCAGCCTTGCTAACCGGGCAACTGGCTGGCATCATGCGCCGCAGCATCCAGGAGGCCTGGCGACGCGAACGCGAGGCACGTATCCTCTATGAAGTTGGGCGCGTGATTAATAGTACAGAACAGCTTTCCGAACAATTGCAGAGCATTGCTTTGTCCATGGTCAGAGTCTTTGCGCCCTGGGGCGTGCAGGCATGCGCCCTGCTCCTTCCCGATAAGCAGGGCAACCTCGTGCGCCAGGCAGAGGCCCCAATAAGCATCGAAGACTTCGTCCTCTCGCCCTCAGAGCTTGCTTCCGCCAAAAAGCTCACGGGGCAGACGAGCCTGGAGAAGCCGCTCCCCTCCATCGCGCACCCTGAGGAGGAGGGTCAGATCCTGCGTCTCATCCCGCTGCGTACACCTAGCCAGGTCCTGGGCGTGCTCTGCCTGCGCCTCAAACATCCCATCCCCTGGCTGGCCGATGATCAACTCTTCCACGAAGAGGAGCGACGCCATACAGAGTGGGCCACCTTCTTCTGGACCTTTCTCGACCAGGCCATCCTGGTCATTGAACGCGCCCACTTCCGCATGCAAGCTCTCTCAGCGAATGAACAATAGCATTGAGCCGTGATAGCTGGACGCTGCTAATGGGCTTTCAAAAAAATAATCTGGGAACGTCTGTGGACGACGCGTACATGAGTATCGTCGCGTGGGCTGTGCTGGGAGGCTGCGCTGCTAAAGCACGTGCTTTAGCAGCGCAGCCCCCAAACATGCTCGACAGGATTCACTTCGGGGCTGTACGCAGGCTGAGGGATCAACCGGATATTTGCTGGGATGAGCAACTCCTGAGTACGATGCCATCCCGCTTGATCGACTTGCATGACAATGAAATGATCCGAGAAGCTACGGCTAACATGTTCCAGGAAGAGGTTCATCATCGCTGTAGAGATCTCCGGCAAAATCAGCGAAACTAGCTGACCTTGCGCAGGGGCGACTGCGGCATAGGCATACACATATTCTCGCACGAGTTGAGCTGGGACATGAGGGCGGACGCCGGGAGGGGCACAACAGCGTCTCACCTGACTGATCCGGCCAAAACACCCTTCATCTTGCGCCATGATGAGGATAGGGCGTTCATCGCCCGGTTCGCGCATGGCAACTGCTGCATCCACCAGAGCGGGGAAGTTTTTTTTAAACGCCTCTTGCGTCTCCAGATCGCTTTTCGGATGCTTGGGCCGCGGCATCACCTTGCGCCAGCCATGCCGATTGAGCAAGCGATAGATGGTGCTGTCATCGACACTGTGCCCGACGCGTTGTTCAAAGATGCTGCTCTGTTTCACGAGCCGCACTCACGTGCTTCACGAGCCATTCGGCCACGTCTTCTCGCACTGCTGGTCACTGGAGATCGCCGTGAGAACCTGGCGAGCGAGGCTGCTCTCACGGTCATACTCGCCAGACCCTTGACTCCTGGGTCTTTAGAAGGACCGATAGGAGCTGGCTGCCGTCAACTGTTCGGCGGTCGGCGGCTCAGCTATCCAGGTCTTGAAGTTCTCTGCGAACGCCCGATATTCCGGCAAGGCCAACAAAGGATTGTCTACCCCGTCGTCAGTGACGAGGAGAGTGACAAAGTTCTCACCGTCGGGGAGCGGGCAGACGGCATACAGAATGCCCTGCGGCCGTTCTCGTTCAAGCGCCTCCAGCACGCGCTTGCCCGCCGCATCGATTTCGGCGCGCTTGTCGGGCTTCACTTTGGTATGGGAAATCGCTACTTTCATGGGAACATTTCCTTTCACTTTTACACCTGGTTCGTTGTGCTTTTCCAATGGCGGCCGGTGGAGAACACCCACCATCGGCGCATCTTGATCTTGACAGGGTCGTCCAGTCGGCGGATCATCGGGGAGTGCGTCTCCCCTGTCACATCGGCCGGGTTTCCTTCGTCATTACTTCGACGAAACAAAACGAAGGAATGTGACCGATGGACGAATATACCTGGTTAGCGCAGCGCTTCGAGGCCGAGCGCCCCCACCTGCGGGCAGTGGCCTATCGGCTGCTGGGTCGGCTCGACGAGGTGGACGATGCCGTGCAGGAGTCCTGGCTGCGTCTCAGCAGCTCCGATCCCAGCAGCATCGCGAACCTGGGCGCATGGTTGATGACGGTGGTCGCACGGGTGTGCCTCGATATGCTCCGTGCTCGTCACGCGCGGCGCGAGGAGTCCCTGGAAGCGTCGGTGCCTCAAGCAGTGACGGGCGGTGAAAGAGCGATCGACCCGGAGCAAGAGATGGAACTGGCCGATTCGGTGGGTCTGGCGCTGCTGGTGGTGCTCGATACGCTTGCTCCCGCCGAGCGCCTCGCCTTTGTCCTGCACGACATCTTCGCCGTGCCCTTCGACGAGATCGCGCCTATCGTGGAGCGTGAAGTCGCCGCGGCCAGGCAGCTTGCCAGCCGTGCACGCCGCCGGGTGCGAGCAAGAGCACCCATGCAGGATGCAGACCTGGCCGCCAGCCGAGAAGTGGTCGAAGCCTTTCTCACCGCCGCGCGCGAAGGGAACTTCGACGCGCTGCTTGCCGTGCTCGATCCAGATGTGGTGCTCCGACGCTATCAAATGTCCGTGCCTGCGGGCGTACCAGGAGAGATTCATGGTGCGGCGGCTGTGGCGAAACAGTTTGTGGGACGTGCCCAGGCAACACAACCAGCGCTGGTGAATGGCTCAGTGGGAGTCGTCGTGGCCCCGTACGGGCGGCTGCTCAGCGTCCTCGATCTCTCAACCAGGGGAGGCAAGATCACCGCGATCACCGCGATTTCCGATCCTGCACGCCTGCGCCAGTTGCACCTTGCGGTCCTCGACGACTGACAAGCCGCTGCTCTCTGCAGCACATACCTGAATACCTATTCGGCGGTCTCGCCAGTGCTCTCTCGAGCAACAGACGGAGTACGAGGGGGAGGCCGCATTCCCTTTGATGCGTTGCACTATAGGTCGGAGATTGGAGAAAAACAGGTGGAGTCGATGGGAAGAAAGCGGGGGAGACCACCATTCTTTCTACGATAGATTGCGAATTGGTATTAAAAGAGCTTTCGCAGCGTCCAGCAACAGCCAATAAGCAAACTTTCTGCTCACTCATTTCTCACGCTATCCTCCCCACACCGCCCACCATGCCTTCTGCTACCTACCCATATGTCCTATCGGGTGCAAATGAAGTAAAATATTCACCAATTTCGATGAATCTCCACCAAATAGCAACCATCTAGACATGCTACAAACACCGAAATTACATAGATAACCATCTATACTGTTTCTGGTGCCATTTCTGCTCTTCACTCTTTTTTAATACGACTCCTAGAGCTGGAGAACATTATGCCGAAAAATTCCTTTTTTCGTCGCATGCCCAGAGTGTTATTTGCCTCCACTGCTATGCTTGGCCTGCTGGCTAGCTTCACGCTAGGCACCGGCCAGGCGGCGCACGCGGCTGGACACGTCAATCCGAATGCGGTCACCATCAACCCACAGCACGTATATGCGGGTAAGGTCCAGGATGGTCCCACGTTCAAGTGCCAGTCTGCGACTGCGGCAGTTCGCTGCTACGGTCCACAGCAGATTCGCACGGCATATAACATTCAGTCCGTTCTTAATTCCGGTATCACCGGCAAGGGTCGCAACATTGTGATCGTCGACGCCTTTAGCGCTCCGGCGATTGCCAGTGATTTGCAACTCTTCGATAAGACCTTTGGTCTTCAGGATGCGCCCCTCAATATCATCGCTCCTGATGGTCTAACACCTTTTGATCCCAACGATGCCAACCAGGTCGGCTGGTCTGGTGAGATCTCCCTGGATGTCGAGTGGGCGCATGCCGTCGCTCCCGACGCCACGATCAACCTGGTCCTGGCCAAAACCAATAACGATGAGGATATCCTCAGCGCGACCCGTTACGCGGTTGACCACAACCTGGGCGATGTGATCTCACAGAGCTTTGGTGAGGGCGAGACCTGTGTCGATCCCAAGCTGCTCAAGAAAGAGCATCAGCTCTTCTTTGAGGCGACCCAGAAGCACATCACGCTCTTTGCCTCCGCTGGCGACCAGGGTTCTTCGCAGCCTAGCTGCGATGGCTCCGGCAACTTCTTTCTGAGCGCATCTTCTCCCGCTGCTGATCCCCTGGTGACCTCCATTGGCGGTACTCAGCTCATCGCTGATCCCGTGACCGGTGCGTACCAGAGTGAGGTAGTCTGGAATGAGCCTCAGTTTGGCAGCGCGGGCGGCGGTGGCTTCAGCACCATCTACCGCAAGCCATTCTACCAGTACGGCACCCAGGGGATTAAAAACTTCCGTGGCGAGCCTGACGTCTCCTACAATGCCGCCATCAATGGTGGTGTGCTGACCGTCTGGAGTGAGTCTGGAATTACTGGCGGAATCTTCATCTTCGGTGGCACCAGCGCCGGGTCTCCCCAGTGGGCAGGCATCACTGCGCTTGGCGCGCAGAAGGCCAACCATCGCCTGGGCTTCCTCAATCCCGCTTTCTATCTGATTGGGCATACCTCGCTCGCCAAACAGGTCTTCCACGACACCACTGTTGGCAATAACGGCTATGCCTACGCAGACGCCAACGGGAATACGGTCACCATTCCTGGCTACAGCGCCGGTAAAGGCTGGGATGCGGCAACCGGTTGGGGTACCCCCGACGTCTCCAAACTCCTGTCCGTGCTTATACCATTCTCCTGCGGCGAGAACAATGCCGCAAACATTGCTTCACTACACTAATGTAATAGGCTTCTAAAGAAGAGCAAGAGGCCCACACAGAGAAGCGGAGGACTCGCCAATGAGTCCTCCGCTTCTCTGTGTTCTATCCCAGCCCGACGCTGCAAAAGCACGCGTCGCGGACCACACATCGTTCTAGAGGGATACGAGGAAGCTAAACCGTTCTGCCTGATTACTGCACGCTTATCCGATAAGGGACCCAACTCTGCTAGCAGCTTACCGAGTAGCTCGTAAAGTCTTTGTTCCCCAGATAGGTGTAGCGCCCCTTGTAGCCAATAGAGGGACTCTGGCGCGAGAACCAGGAGAAGTTGACCTCGTCCTGGAGGGTATAGCCATCCTTGTGGAAGACGACGCCCACCAGGGGATCACCAACCTCAAGGACATCGCTGCACCCATACTGCGGCTCAGATGGCACCGACCAGCTTGGTACAACATTAGTTGTGTATGGGTCAGCAACCCACTCAGCCAGCTCATGACTCAAGGCACCCGTGTTCGAGAAGCCACTGTAGAGGTACTGGTCGTAGTACGACGCCCAGGCATAGGTCAGGTCGCCAGGTAGGCCCTGCCCGGTCGAGTTATGATAACCACCCACGCCCAGCTCGATGAGCACATCATAGGTCAAGAAGATGGTCAGGCCGTTGGAGGTTGCCTTGTATTGCCCCAGCAACTGCTGCATCTGTGTATCCCACCAGTTGATATCATCGATATTGCCATAAATGTGGTTGGTATTCGTGGATACGAGCTCGCCCTGACCCGGAGCAACATTGATAGTAAAGGTCTTCTTAACGTTGGGTTTGTCCAGCAGGACGTGATAGTTAGGGCTGAACTTCTGGATCGATTTCCAGAACGAGGCACGCTGAATGGCATCGGTATACTGCGTATGTCCGGTCTGGAAATCCTCTTTTTTGAAGAGAGGCGAATCTGTTACAGAATCGACTTTCTTCGATCCATCAAACACAGTATTCCCAAAGACTACCTTGATGGGTACGATATTGACTGGAATTTTGGTCGTCTTCGATCCCTGCGTGGGGTCGGTACCAACCATGGTATAGGGGTAAGTGACTCCATCAACCGTGAACGTCGAGGTCCATGTCGCCAGGGCGGCAGGAACATGGTTGCTCCTCAAGGCATTCTTGGGCGGGTCATGATGGAAATAGTAGAAACGTGGTGTGATGTTCGATGCCGCACTGGTGGCAGCCGCTGCCGATCCACTGCCCATCAAAGAGATGCTTAAAGCCAGCAGCGTAGACAGCATCAACACACCCAGAGACGAGAGGTTTAGCATTTTTTTGTGTAAGGCCACAGATTTTCTCCCTTTTTGTGATTTTTTATATGCATCGAGGCCATAAGGGTTATAAGCAATCAGGCAGAACTTGGCGCCCCTCGATATCCCAGGAGAAATTCTTCGTCTATCCAGAAGCTTCAACCTACAGAGGCTTACTATCAGTTTTCAGCTCTGGCTAACCACTGAAACGCCGTAACGTATGCAAAAAGTTAAACTTCTGATTAAAACTTCCGAAAGGATCGAATACCTCAAAAGTATAAATTGTCGCGTATAGAAAATCAAGTCATTCTATCAGCATTTTAGCGCTAGTTTGTCAAAAATCCCCATAAAGGGGTATAAGCATGTGAGATGCGGCATTGTTGCGTTTCTCATGCTTATACCTCGCTTAATACTTAGGGCGCGCTCTAAGTCAAGAAGCCAACCAGGACTTTCGGGGAATCACATAGAAAGATCTTCATGTTCTCCGTCTTATATATTGAGAAAGCGAATAAGCAGGTAGTAAACAGCGATACTGAGGATCAGGAGAGAGGACCCATGCGCCGAATGTCTCTTTTACGTGTGCAAGGTATGCGTATAATGGCGAGTCTTTCCATGCTCCTCGTCCTCTGCGTCATCACCGCGTGCAGCATGGGTTCCTCATCGTCTTCCGCGCCTCTTCCTCGCAAGGCTCAGGTTGCTATGCCGATTTCCACACCTCCTAAAGATGGCTGGCACTTCTCCTCACGCCCAACGCCAACTCCCGTGCCACCAACGCCTACAAAGCCTGCTCCTACCACCGTTACTACTACAATGGGCATGCTGCCCCCTGGCTCAGCTCTGCCTGGCGAGGCGGAGTGCGCCGCCCGCGTTCAACGCTCATCCTGGGAGCCACGCCCCCAGAACGCCGACGCCAATCATCGCGTGCCCACAACATCCCAACTGGCCCAGCTTGACCCCAAACAAAACAAATACACCCACCAGATCACCGGCAACTTCACCGGCACTACCGACGAGATCCTGCAATGGGTGGCCTGCAAATGGGGCATCGATCCCGATATCGTACGCGCCCAGGCAGTAGTAGAATCCTACTGGGTGCAAAGCACCAAGGGCGGCGCTACCACCAATCAGTCTGTCTGTCCGCCTGGCACCTGGGATGGCAAGGCCTGCTATCAATACTGGGGCCTGCTCCAGCTCACCTACCAGTACTGGAAGAGCGCCTGGCCGATGATGCGCGACGATACCGCCTTTGGCGCCGAGTACGTCTATGGCCTCATTCGCACCTGCTATGATGGCCAGGCCAGCTACACCAACGCTCCCACAGCAGGTTATCCCCCCTATCATGCGGGCGACATCTGGGGATGTATGGGCTCCTGGTACAGCGGTCAGTGGTATCCCGCTAACGCCCTCGACTACATTAGCTCCGTCAAAAAACACTATACCAACAAGACCTGGCGCACCTATCAATACTTCTGATAGCGCACACAGGGGTCCAGGGGTAATCCCTGGCGAGGTTGAAGGGGTCGTCCTCTCTCCAGAACGACTTCGCGGATGGGATCTGCTTTGTCTCGCTGGCCATGCTCAGCGATTCCTCTTTCGTCCTGCCCTCTATTGCTCAGGAACTGGGTATTCTGGAACGCCTGCGCGAGCAGGGTGAATTGGAGCCAGCCCGGCGTGCTCATGCTCTACACTATCTCAAGCTGGCACAGGAGGCCGAGCCTCGCCTCAGGGGCGCGCAACAGCTTGTATGGATGAGGCGCCTGACCCACGAGCAGGAGAATATCCGCGCCGCTCTGGGCTGGTTAATTGAGCAGGAAGAGATCGAGCTTATGATAAGCTTCTGTGCCGCGTTGGGCTGGTTCTGGCACCTGCGCGGCCATTGGAATGAGGGACGCCAGCTCACCTGATAGATGTCAAGATAAGGACGTGGTGGTGGACTGGTGGAGCCAGTCCACCACCACGTCCTTATCTTGCGTTCTTCCATGTTGCTTTTCTTATTGAATCCTCTATCAGCCAAATTGCCTACTAATACACTTTTATATTGACACCCACCTTTTTCACCATTATAGTGAGCACACTACATGTCTGCAAGGTGGAAGTGTCATGATTCATCCTCAACTGCATGAGCTCTATCATGGTCGCATGAATGAAGAGCAGCAAGCCATCATCTCCCACAGAGAGGGGCCTCTCCTGGTCATCGCTGGTCCGGGCTCCGGTAAAACCCATAGCATTACTCTGCTGGCGATGAATTTACTCCTCTCGGGAGAGGCCACGCCCTCCCAACTGATCCTCTGCACCTACACCGAGAAGGCCGCTCTCGAGATGCAGGATCGCCTGGCAGGTATCGCCAAAGCGGTTGACTATCGAACAGACCTCTCACAACTCAAAATTGATACCATCCATGGCCTCTGCAACCGCCTGGTCGAGGAGCATCTCCACCATACCCCGCTGGGCAACGGCTATGAAATCCTCAATCAGTTCACCCAGCCACTCCTGATCTTTGAGCATCTAACAGAGATCTGTCACGGACAGACACTCCCCTTTTTTGTGGATCTGTGGGGTAACCACTGGCAGGTCGCCAAACGCCTGGGCGAATACTTCGATAAGGTTACGGAAGAGCTGATCTTCGAGAAGCTCAAGAAGCATGTCACACAGCTCTCACGCCCTACCAATGAACGCGATAAATTCCTCTACGCCTTGACATATGCCTATAAGAATTACCAGCAGCTTCTCGCAAAGACCAACCGCGTAGACTTTGCCCACCTGCAGAAATGCGCCTATAACCTGCTACAGAAGCGACCAGAGATCATCCAGGGCCTGCGCTACATTCTTGTCGACGAATATCAGGATACCAACTACATTCAGGAGCAAATTCTGCTCACGCTCGCACGCGCCACAGAGAGCTACAACCTGGTTGTGGTGGGAGATGAAGACCAGGCACTCTACCGCTTCCGTGGCGCCACCGTCCGCAATATCCTGGAATTCACCACCAGGAGCGAGTTCGCCAGCGCCTGCGTCCAGCACCATCTGACGACAAACTACCGCTCCCATCCACAGATCATCGATTTCTATAATCGCTGGATGCGAACACTTGATTGGAGAAATGGCGAGCACGATAGACTCTCGCGCACGGAAAAGATCATTCAGGCCGATCCACAGGCAACCTTCTCCGACTATCCATCTGTCCTGACACTTCAGGATGCAGACGTTGAGCAAGAGGCAGAGCAACTGGCCGAGCTCATTTACACACTTAAAGAGCAAGGGCGCATCTCGGACTATAACCAGGTGGCCTTCCTGCTGTATAGTGTGCGCTCCTACATGAGCGAAACCTATATCGAGGCCTTTCACAAACAAGGTATCGCGGTACATTGTCCTCGCGCCAGGCAATACTTCGAGCAGGAAGAGATCCGCTTGATCATTGCCTGCTTCGCCTACCTGCTTGATTATGATGGCATGCACCAGGATACTGTTATGGAGTATAGCGCCTTCCCAGGCTACGTCCGTGCCTGCTTGCAACAGCTCCACACTCACCCCGCGCTAGTACAGGTCCTCCAGCTCCTGAAAGAGGAGGTGGTACACATCATAGAGGCGAGGGAGCAACCAGGCAAACAACTACTCGACTACTTTTACCTCCTGCTCTTTCACCCCGCATTCTCCGGCTTCCTCGCTAACGAGACGCAGCGCACCAACCTGGTGGCCTTTTCACAGCACCTGGCAACCTTCCACAGATATTATCGCGATACGTCTCCCGACATGTCAGCGCTTGGACAGGCCCATGCACGCTTCATGCACACCTTTCTCTGCCTGCTCTACGAAAACGAGGCCAATCTACCAGAGAACCCCAACCTGCTCTTCCCCTCCGACCATGTACAGATGATGACGATTCACCAGGCCAAGGGCCTGGAGTTTCCCGTCGTGATCGTGGGGCGTCTCGACAAGGCCTCTTCCCTCTCCAGGGATGAGTATAAGAATGAAAATAAACACCTGCAAGGCTTCTATCACCGTAAGCCCTTTGAAGCTGAGGAGAAGATCGCCACCTTCGACTTCCGCCGCCTCTACTATGTCGCCTTCTCACGCGCCAAACACCTCCTCATCCTTACCGCCAAAAGGCAACCACACGTAGAGTTCGCCACTATCTGGCGTACCGCCCCTGAGAGCGTCTATGCCCGTGATAGACTACGCCTTATGCCATGTGCAGAGGCAGAACCACACACCGCACTCAAGCCTCGCTATAGCTTTACCGGGCACATCCAGCTCTACGCCACCTGTCCGCGCCGCTTCCAGTTCTTCCGCCAGTTTAACTTTGTCCCCCGGCGCGCTCAAGAACCCATCACCGGCCTGGCCGTCCACCACACCCTTGAGCGCATCCACCGCCTGGCCCTTGAACAACCACACACCAAACTCGATGACAGCAAGCTTATAAGCATCTTTGAGTATACCTTTGCCTTCCTGGCCGCGAGCAGCCCAGCCTCCATCGAGGCCAGCCAACGAGAACAGGCCCTCCAGCAGGTCCTCAACTACGTTCACGCCAACCAACAGGCGCTCACGACTATCGCGGATATCGAGGCCCGGTTTCGCGTGGAGAGAGACCGCTATATACTCACCGGGCAGATCGACCTGCTCATGCAGGGTAGCCAGGGCCTGGACATCATGGACTTTAAGACCAGCAAACGGCCAGAGCAGGATACGGACTACCTGGCATTCTACAGGCAACAGCTCTACCTGTACGCATCCGCCCTCCAGGCGCGCACCGGGCAGGCCCCCAGGCGCCTCTTCCTCTACTGGACCGCCGAGGAACACAAAAAAGATGCCCTCATGGAGATTCCCTATACCCCTACTCACATCCAGGAGGCCAATGACTACGTTGAGGAGGTTGTGACTCATATCCAGCGACAAGACTTTGCCATCCAGCAGCTCCCCCACCCCGGCGTCTGTAAAGCCTGCGACGTCCGCCACCTCTGCCGGAGAGAGGGGATCGTTTAGAGCAATTCTCCCTCTTTCCAATTAAGGAGGGCATCCCCTTTGTAGCGAAAGGGGATGCCCTCCTCTTCTTCCTGTAACAGAGCTTTGGCGTAGCACATGCCACAGGAAATCCTATGCCGTTGCTTGTTGGCTATGCATTTTGTAGGTTTTTATCGAAATCGTCCTGGGAGCCAGAGAAAGGTACTCCATCGTTGCTCGTTGGCCTGACAGCCCCATTCTGGACTTTAAAACGCCCGGTTGGTCCGCCAATGACATAATAGAAACCCGGTTTGTATTCTTTGAGAAAGAGTATGTACTGCTCACCAACCTGAAAGAGAGGGTCATCACTGGCTTCATAGTGTGTGTTATTGACGACGCCCCCCGTCTGGTGGATCGTAATCCTGGTCGCGCCCCCGACCACAGCATTTTTTGTGAGGCTTTTGGCTGGATCATGCGCGATATGCGACACAGTAAATTCAAAGTTGGTGTAGGGAATACCTGCGCTATCAACCTCCTGATTAATGATACGAGTTATGGTCCCATGAACCGCGACGCCGGCATCCTGTTTGAGATCTTTGAGCGTGTGATAGTTTTTGCTCCAACTCATATCCAGATGGACTGTCTGGGGCGTAGTGTTAGAGGATGTCGTGGTTGCCGACGTTTGATCTGACGCCGATCCGCAGCCTCCCAGGGCGAGGAGCGAGAACAGCGCACAGACCGCGAGCAAACACAGGGAAGAGAGGCTTCTTTTCATTAACGTCTTTCCTTTCACGCGCCTAATAGAGGGCGTTTATGCCATTGACATCATCTGTTTGAGGGGTCGTCAGTCCACAGCGTGAAGAGGTATATGGGTTCATGATGACGCACCCGTTAGTGTGAGCCAACCCTAGTGCATGCCCCAGTTCGTGCACAGCAACTCCTTGAATAGTGCCGGAGCTGTAATTCATGGTGTAGTAAAAATTGATCAAAATATGAGCGTATGTAAAGTACTCATGACCACTCGATGTACTCCAGGCATAATTGGTAATCCCATCCCAACCAACAGAAGAATTGTATGTATCATTCAGCGTCAAACTACCAGATTTCTCATAGAGGAGAACATTGGCCGGGCTACCATTCCAGGCTTTCACAGCATTGTGCAGGGGGGTCTGATCAACTATGTACAGAGTACCGTTAAAGTACACGTTCACCTGCGCACAACAACCACTCGCTGGCTGTCCATGCCATTTAGGACCTTCGAGATGATAGGCAAAAGCTGGTGAGGTGGCAAATATCATGAGCATAAGCGTGAAAGCCACGATAAGCATCGCTTTACCAATCCGCCTGCTCACATAGGGGAAGAACGGAATACGTGTAGGCATGTACGGCATGTACGCTCCTTTTCGTGCTACTGCGCAAAAACAAAAAAACAATAGATTTACATGTACATATCTTTGCACCAGAAATATTCTACAAGCTAAAGCATAAAAAGATAATATCGCGTAGTTATCTTCTTGCCGTCATTTTCCAGAAAGATAGCCTCTTTTTGCAGATAATTTATGCATATAGCAACGCATACATTCGCCTAAAATGACTATATAAGCCCTTATTTTTGCCCTGACAATAGAATGTTTTGTATACTACCCTAAAAGTAAACTGAACATGACTTATCGTTTCACACCTGTAGCACCTCGAAAGAGGGTCACAAACGGGGAGGGGTCAATGATTATCTATTCTCGTAAAAAAGAGCCAGGATTTTCCAATTCTCTTCTGACTCGTGCCTCGGGGTAAAGGGGTGTTAAAAACATTTGTAAGGAATCATGCCAGATGTTGACAAATGGGGACATCTCTGGTAGAGTTCTGCTGGAAATGACGTTCTTCTATACATGAACAAGCTATATACTCATCAGCTCGAAGTACAGATTGTTGGAAAGGGAGAGGCCACGAGATGCAGTTGGTCGAACGACATCTTATTCGTCTCCATGATGCACGCTTTGCTGTCATTGACCAGGCGGCCTTTGCCTCCAAAAACCTGTACAACCAGGCCAATTACCACGTCCGGCAAGCCTTCATTCACGAGGGGACCTACCTACCCTACGCTGCCATCTTTCATCGCTTGAAACAGCATGAAGCCTATCAAGCCCTCCCTCGAAAAGTCGGTAATGCCATCCTCATTCAGCTTCACCACAATTGGGTCAGCTTTTTTGAAGCCATGGAGGCCTATCGCGAAGACCCCTCTCCGTTTACTGGCCGCCCCAAGATCCCTGGCTATCAAGACAAGGCCAAAGGCCGCTTCATGCTCATCTACGAGAAAAAAGCTCTGGGCAAGAGAGCATTCAAGCGCACGGGCAAGCTGGTCCCATCAGGATTGCCCATCGAAATTACGACTCAGATCACCTGGGAGGCCATGAGGCAGGTTCGCATCGTTCCACGCGCCGATGGCTACATGGTCGAGGTCGTCTATGAGCAGGAGATCCAACCGGCTGCGGTCAACCCGCAACTTCGAGCAGCCGTGGATGTGGGCGTCAATGTGCTCGCTGCTCTCACCAGCGACAAACCCGGCTTTGTTCCTCGTCTGGTGAGTGGCAAACCCCTCAAAAGCCTGAATCAGTCCTACAATAAACGCCGCGTCAAGCAGCAGCAACGCCTCGCGCATGAGAACCGATACACCTCACGTTATCTCGATCGTGTGACGACGAAGCGCAATCGCCGTGTGGATGCGTATCTGCACACGGCCAGCCGTCGGATCATTGATCTGTTGGTGAGGGAAGGTATCGGAACGCTGGTGATTGGCAAGAATCCCTTGTGGAAACAGGACGTGAACCTGGGGCGCAGGAATAACCAGCAGTTTGTGCAGATCCCTCATGCACGTTTCATTGAGCAGTTAACCTACAAAGCGCACCTGGTTGGGATCAGGGTCATCCTTCAAGAAGAAAGCTACACCAGCAAGGACAGTTTTCTGGACGACGACCCCATCCCAACCTATGAGGCCAACGCTGCTGAGAAGCCGGTGTTTTCAGGCAAGCGTGTGGCTCGCAGTTGGTATCGCGCCAGGGATGGACGCCTGATTCACGCCGATATCAACGGCAGCTACAACATCTTACGCAAAAGTAGCTCCGACCCTTTGCAAGTGGGGCGAGGAGTAGTGGGAGCCGCAGTTCTCCCTAGACGGCTGGCCGTCTGAACGGATGACCAATAGGCATATTTGTCATCATTTTAAGATACTGTAAGTGGCCTCTGCATGCTGCTGAGAATTAGAAAGCCCCGCGAAAAAACATTTTCTGTCGGAGAAAGGATTCAGAAGATAGATAAGAGGAGCAATTCGATGGGTGGAAGGAAAACCAACCAGGCACAATTCAACACCTTACTAAAAAATGCACGTTTAGAACATCACTTATCACAACAGGAGGTGGCCGCGCTCATTGGCGCACCACACGCCTATATGATCAGTCGCTGGGAGAATGGCGCATCCTCCCCAAGCTCCTACTATGGGGAGAGACTCTGCAAGCTCTTCGAAAAAAGTTTGCAAGAATTAGGCCTGCTCAGGCCAGTTCAGGCCCATCTCATACATCCTCTCTCCACCACAATCTATGATCCTATGCTCCCCAGTCGCTTAACCAGTGATATCCCACTTGTGGGAAGAGATGCCCTCTTACAACGCCTGAAAGAGCTCTTACAGCCAATCTCCCCTCACCGCTCCACACGCCTCGTCCTGCAGGGTCTTCCCGGTGTAGGGAAAACCACTCTCGCGATGGAGCTTGCCGCGCATGAAGAGATACGCTCCTGGTATCCCGATGGTATTCTCTGGGCCGGGCTCGGACCTCGCGGACAGGCACTGACGGTACTTAATCGATGGGGCAATCTCCTATCCCTCAATGAGCAGGAATGTCGCTCACTGCATACCTTGCAAGATTGGACCCAGCGGTTGCACGCTCTTATTGGAGGACGGCGCCTGCTTTTTATCATCGATGACGTCTGGGATATAACAGAGGCCACCTACTGTATCATCGGGAATACACACAGCGCCTGCATTCTCACAACACGTTTACCCGAAATCGCGTACACGCTTGGAGGTGAGGTCATCCAGGTTCCTGAATTAAATGAGCAGGAGAGCCTGCAACTGCTACGGCATATGATCCCCACCCTCCACAACACAGCACAAACAGAGATACAAGAACTCGCCCATGCTGTCGGCGGGCTTCCTCTGGCACTCACCCTGATAGGGAGTTACCTGCTAATACAGACACGACATCAGCAATCTCGTCGGACCCAGCAAGCCCTCTCACGTCTCAAGCAGGTTGAGCACCGCCTAAGTTTGACCCAACCTGGCATTCGAATCTCCAGGCTCGGCTCGGACGCGCTCCACGAGACAGACGTCAGTCTGCAAGCCGTCATCGAGATGAGCATCTCCATTTTGGAGAAAACAGAACGCGAGGCGCTCTATGCCCTGGCGCTCTTCCCTCCCAAACCCAACACCTTCTCAGAGGAGGCAGCGCTCGCGGTCGCGGCAACAGTACCAGAGGTGCTTGATCGCCTGGTCGATGTAGGATTATTGGAAGTTCATGAGCACGAACGCTATCAGCTCCATCAAAGCATCATCGACTATGCACACATGAACTCTGCTGAAAGCCAGGCCAGAGAGCGTTTGAGCCAATATTTCTTCCAGCTCCTCGAGAGCCCTACACATGGACACTATGCCCTTTACCTGGAAATAGAAAATATACGTACCGCCTTTGAGTATGCCTATGAGCCAGAGACATATGCCTTGTTCGCCCACGCTGTACTTAACAGCGCCCCTCTCTTCATGAAGCACGGCCTGTTCCCCCAGGCACAAGAGCTCCTCCTCAAAGCGAGCAGCGTTTTTACAGGAGAGCACGAGCAGATCAACCAGGCTCGCGTGTTGTGTCACCTCGCCTCTCTCTCCCGCATTCTTGCCCACTATTCAGACGTTGACACCTATGCCCAGGCCTGTCTCACCTTAATGGAGAAGCATGATCCCCAGCATGAAATAGTCGCTACGGCGCTCTCCTGCCTGGGCCATAGCGCTATTATCAGGGGAGAGTATGTCGTAGCTGAAACCTACCTACAACAGGGGCTGGCAGTCAGCCGCCATCTTCCACCGGTCACTTCGACTTGCCACATACTCAGACTCCTGGCAGTCATTTTAGATTACCAGGGTAAACTGGCGCAGGCAGAACACTATTTTCAGGAAGGACTCGAAATCGCACGTACGCTTGCAGAACATGAAGCCCTCATCTCGCTCTTAGGCTCGGCGGGCGTTTATATGACTACGCATGGCCGCTACGCTGAGGCAGAGCAGCTTTTAAGTGAAGGGTTCGCACTGGCGCAACAGATCGGCCTCCGCGCGGAAATTTGTCACTTTCTCCTCGACCTGGGAGACCTGGCCTTCAGTCAGGATGACCTGGCGCAAGCTGAGAGCCGCTGGCAGGAAAGCCTCACCTACGCACGTCAGATGCAACTCCAGCAAGCGACCAGTGTGCTCCTGCAAAACCTGGGGTTACTTGAAATCAGGCGTGGGAGAGATGACGCCCAGGCCTTAGCCTATTTAACAGAAGGTTTAGAGATCGCCCAGGCCAAGCCTTATCCTGATACCGTCAGTGGCATCTATTGTGCCATGGGCGATATCTACCTCAAGCAAGGCAAGAGAGATGAGGCTCTCCAGGCCTATCAGCAGGCACGAGCGAATGCCCCGGCCGGTCACCAGATCAACATGGCCAGCGCTCTCTTCGGCCTGGCTCAGGTCTATGCGCTACACGGGGAGAGAGCACTCGCCCACGACTACGGCAACCAGAGCTACCATCTCTTCATGGAGGCAAAGGCCCCTCAGAGCGCGCAAGTAAAATGCTGGCTGCAACACAACAATCTACCGTTAATGGAAGCCTGGTAAGCGAGCAATCTAGAGGTCAGCCGTTCCATTCATGATGACCGATAGAATGGCGTCTGCCATCTCTTCCCTTGACAGCGTCAGTTCCTCCTGACTCCACTGGATTGCCGGTCCCAGAATCGACCAGCTGACGATGCGAGCTGTTGTTTCCAGTTGTGTGTTACTCTGCACGCTCGCTCCCCTCCGCTGCTTAAGCCAGGTGAAGAGCAGTTGCGTCAGCTCCTCGTGCGTGGCCCGTTCAAGGAGTGGGGCCAGGACACGTGAGGAATGCTGCTGATGGTGGTACTTCTGCTCAAAGCTCTCCAGCAAAGCCAGGATCAGCAGCCGCAAGGATTTCCTGTCCCAGGCAGCTGTGGCAGGAAGCGCCTCTGTCAGCATCAGGCGAAACTGCTCACGCGCCACGGAGTCCGCCAGCATATACTTATCCGCGAAATGCAGATAAAAGGTGCCTCGATTGACATTGGCCCGCTCCGTCACGTCCTGAATACTCAGCGCGAGGAAGCCCTTTTCCGTTCCTCGGATACCCGTCGTCGTATGGCCATTTTCACGTATAACGTCCTTAAACGCCTGCTGTAATACATCACGTGTACGCTGAACACGCCGATCGACATGCCGTTTCTGCGTCGCCATCGCACCTCCTCTCTCTGTCTTCCTGCCAGCACTCCGCTGCGTTTCTCAACAGTTTCGCTCATGTGTTCATTACTCAACAAAAAGGCTTTTTTGCGCATTGCTTGCGAAAGCATCGGGCCTTAGTATTATAGACAGCGGCTATACCTTCAGGCAACTGAGGAACGCCAGCCTGAAGAATCTCATTACACGACATTGACAAGGAGCAGAACATGCAGTCATCCGTACTTACGCACGAAGCCATCACATCTTCTTACGTACATGCCAGTGAGACACTCGCTGAGGTCGCTCAAGCCTACTTCCTGCTTGGCAGACTCAAGGACGCCCAGCACCTGCTTTCCACGACGCTGCGCCTGCTAGAAGCGAGGGAGGCAACGCCACAGCCGCGCCTCAGGCTCTTACTTCTCTATAGTCAGGTCCTCATCGTCGACCACTTGCTTACACGCGGGGAGACAGAGCCCATGTTCTCGATCATTAGCCAGGCCCAACAGGTCGCCGAAGCCATTCAAGATCCACAGGGCCGCGCAGACGCCCTGAGCCTGCTTGGGCAGGCCCACTGCAATGCCACGACTATCGCAAGCTTGAAGAACGGCGTTTCGCCCTTCGTTCTACAAGGGCAAGGGAGATACGACGAGGAACTTACCACGGCCCTTGCCTATCAACGACAGGCTCTACAACAACGTGAGGCGCTCAACGATACACGCGGGATCAGCGAGTCCTACTTCCTAATTGGCCTGGTGCATGAGCGCTGGTGCCTGGATGAGCAGGCTCAAGACTACTACGCCGGGGCCAGCCAGGTAGCCGAGGAATCTGGACACGCCTTTGAAAGGACCGAGCCCGCCCGTCACAGGGCGCTGCACGCCTTAAAGCAAGGCAAGCTAGATCAGGCTCTTCCCCTCGCCCTGCAAGCACTCAAGCTACGCGAAGAAGCTCAATTCCGCCCCTACCAGCCCCTGGATCACCTGCTCATCAGGGACATCTATCTCGCCAGGGGAGACACCGCCAAAGCGCAACAACATACCGAGGCGGCCTCCGCCATAGCCGCAGAAATGGGAATGGAGACACTCGTGGCCTCCATGCCCAATATACAAGACGTACTGGCGGCCCAACACAAAGAAGCATAGAGGTGGTGAGGCGACGCTGCTGAAGCACGCGTCTTCATATAATGATACGGGAGATTCGCGCCATGATATGTAAACGCGTGCTTTAGCAGCGCAGCCCTCACAGCGTCGTTCCCCATCTGCGGCTCGCCATAGGTAAAGCTGCAACTATAGCTACTGCGCAGACTCCGGTATTGGCTGCTCCACCTGAGCCTGTTCGCGCTTCGCCTTGCGGCTGGCTGCCGCTGCCTGAGCGGAAGCCCTGCGGCGCTCTCGCACTACAGCTCGATGTTCATCGCGCCAGGTCTCGATCTGCTCGCTTGTTAACGCCAGGATAACGCGTCGATCATAGAGTGGATAGGCGTGATCTCGCCCAGCCTTGCGAAAGCTGCCATGGCCGAGCACAGGTAGTTTCTCCTCCTCCGTCCAGCGTTTGCGTTCCGGCGTTGTGCAAGCAAGCAGCTTCTCCAGTTCCCAGGGAGGGATCGCCAGTTCAAAAGCAAAGATCTCAAAGAAGAGCGCCAGGGCACGCCTATCAGCCTCCAGGCGAGGCTGAAGATGTTGCACGAGATTGGCCTTGATCTCGCGCGAACTAGCGGGTAACTTCAGAAAGGTCAGGAAGGCTCCCAGTTGCTCTTTGGAGAGCAGGGTCGACCACTCTTCAGGCAGATCCACCACATCGGGCAGTTCTAGAGAGCCCGTATCCAGGTCCAGTGTGTTCTTCAGGCGAGCAATGGCCTTCATCCACGCTGGCTTGCGCGCCTCCTCTAGCTCGCGTTGTCGTACCAGGTAGGCGGCCCGGCTGGTCTCAAGCTGGGCCTCGTATTGTGCCAGGATGGTGGGCCAGAGGGTCATAAAATCCCGCACCGCCTCGGGGACATCATCCTGCAAGACCTGTTTCAGCTCAAAGACATCGCCTCGTCGGGAGAGTGTAAAAGGCTCCTCCGTTATATCACTATAGTATCGCGAGAACTCCATCAGAGGTTCCCAGAGGGTATCATCTAGTAGGAAGGTGAGGTCAGGGGCGCCACTAAAAAGTTTGCCCTTTTTCTCGAAGGCTCTGCGGACCGGAGATAGCTCTATCAAGATACGCGCAAATTGCGACCCCATCGGCTGCACACTAATATAGGGACAACAGTTGTTTTTGCACCTGTTCTGGACGAGGGCCTGGATCTGCTTGCCTACATCTGGTCCCAGAAGCAGGTAGCCAAGTTGCCAGGCCTGCTCCAACAATGTATTCGCCAGCCTTTGTTGCTGTGCTCTTCGCTGTTTGCGGCTAAGCTGCTCTGGCGGGATCGCGGGTGAACTGGCGTGTAGGTCGGCCTGCCAGATCTGAATATGGAAAGGTTCGGGGGCACCATTTCTAAGCCAGGTCGCCAGAGCTAGGAGCCAGACTTGCCCGACAGGTGGGGCAGGCTGGTTCTCGGCCAGGGCATCCACCTGGCAGAGAAAATGAGCCAGCTTGGCAATCAGGCTAAAGTCCTTGATAGGCATGTTGATAAGATATTGCTGAAGAGCGGTCGAATCTGAGCACACAAACTCTCCATCGCCGTCCAGCATTCCCTCCACCTCCCACCAGGCCGTATACGTCGCATACACCTGCTTTGAGTGCGATACACGAATGCCATAGTGTAGCAGCAGACAGAGATCATCCAGCAGTTCCTCGACCGCCTCATCTCCGACCGCACGCTCAAACCACGACGTGAACAACGTATCAAGCTGAGCATTATCAAATTGCAAGAGTGCTGCCCGGCATTGTTGCAGCAACCGCTCCGTTTCCGGCTTCATGGTCAATCTTCCCCAACCAGATTCTCCGTTATTCTGCCTGTTTGCCTCTCACCAGCAAATATAGCATCTGGAGTGCCATTTTATTGTACATGCATCGAAAGATTTGCGCAATGCGGAGAGTATGTTATGATGACAGGCAAAACACCCTTTCGCTCGCAGAAATCACAGAGTGGCAGAAAAAGAAGATGAGCGACAAATCCTGCAAGAAAAACCGCAAGCACTAGCAGGCATTCCACCATGTAACAGGGCCAGCTGATACATACAATCAGTTGACCAGGGACCTCGGCATACCAAGCATGCAAACGCAAAGGCCTGGACACTCACATTGTCCAGGCCTTTGCGTTTGAAAACTCATCTTCTCACTCTCAGCACCGACCAGGCTCCTCGCTAAGGGGCAGGGTAAACCAGAAATCAGAGCCCTGGCCGGGTGTGCTCTGCAAGCCAATACTGCCGCCGTGCTGCTCCACGATGGTCTTGCAAATGTGTAGCCCCAGACCAAGACCGAGGCCATTCCCGCTCATGACGGTGATGCCTTTGGCGCGATAGAAGCGCTCCCAGATGCGTTTCTGCTCATCGGGCGTCAAGCCTGGCCCCTGGTCGCTTACGGTCACGCGTACCATAGGACCTTCGGTCGTGACAGCTACCTCTATGGGCCTTTCAATCGCTGAGTACTTGTGCGCGTTGGTCACATAATTATTGATGACCTGGCCTAGGCGCTCGGCATCGCCATGAATAAGCAGTTTCTCGCCAGGCTGCTTCAGCGTGATGATCCGGCCTCCCGTAACCTGGCGCTGATCCTCGACCGCCTCACGCACCACCTGCCCGATGTCGCAGGGCTGCCTATGAAGTTCAAGCGTGCCCGCCCGAATACGCGAGACATCCAGCAGATCACTTGCCAGGCGGCTCTGCACATGGACCTGCTGCTCCGCCCGTTCGAGATGTCGCTGGATCTTCTCCAGCAAGGCGGAGGAGGCCTCTTGCTCCTGCATCCGCTGAGATTTCAAGGTACGCAGCGAGCGTTGCGCTAGCTGAATATTGCCTTTCAAACCGGTCAATGGCCCCTTCAGTTCATGGCTGGCAATGCTCAGGAACTCGTTGAAGCGACGATTGGTCTCCTGCAATGCTAACGCGTGGGCACGGGCCTCGGCCTGTTGTAATAGCAGGTGTTCGCGCTCATACACCAGCCCGGTCAGCTTGGCAACAGCCTTGATCAAGGTATCATCAATGGGCATAAAGGGAGTGTCGTCCTGTGGTGAGATCAAGACGAGCGCGCCTAGCAAGCGGTTTCGCAGGAACATTGGTGCCTCTACCAGTAGCGGAGTGTCTACACCCTCCCGCGATGGCAGATCGTGAATCACGATCTCATTGTTGCACAGGCGATCTGTGTCGATCTCTTGAAAGGTTGCAAAGGTCTGCCTGACATCCTGCCACCAGGGTCCCCCCTGTTCATGAGTAGAACCATATTCATTGAGCAGACTCCAGGTCGCCGTTTCAGGGTCGAGCGAGAGAATACCGACGTCCTGGCAGTGCATAATGACGGATATCAGTTGTCTCAGGCATTGACAGGTAAAGCGCAGTGACGATTCCTGGTCAGATAAGGGCATATCGGCAGAGAACATAGACTGATTTTCTGGCAAGCGCGCCAGGGATTCAGCCAGCATCAGAAGCGCATCCAGCGTCTCATGCGTACGCCGTTCGAGTAGATAGTGTTCATTGATATCGCGAAAAACGAGCACACCACCGTTAAGCTGGTCTTGTGGATCACAAATTGGTCGCCCGGCAACGCTCAGAAAGCGCCTCTCGCCCCACACGTTCTCCCGTTGGATAATGACCATCTTTTCTCCGACCAGGCTTTCACCTCGCAGAACGCGCATGATCGGTATATCCTCAGGAGCTAAGGGGCGGCCGTCTTCATCCCAGATTATTGTCCTATCACGCTGACGCTCAAGTAAATCGTGAAGATCATTACATGAGGAGACCACAGACAACGAATGTCGGGCAATATTGTTCATCTGCAGCCGCCCATTGCTATCGCACACGAGCACACCATCGCCCATCGCCTCAAAGATGACCTCCATTTCCTGAACGCGTCGGTCGGCCTCCAGTCGCGCTTGCTGCTCTTTATGCATCAGCTCAGCCTGGGTGTTTTTGGCGGCGCGTAACTGCTCCATCAGCTCTTCCCGCTCAATATGCGAAATCAGAAATCGCGCCACTATTTGCATCAGTTCCAGTTTCTCCGGCTGCTGCACGAGTGGGCGTGGATGCGGGTCCTGCGAGCAGAGAGTACCATACACGCGGCCATCGCTGTAGAGCAGGGGGACGCCAATATAGGACCCGATGTTGTATTCCTCAGTCGTGGGAAGCTGCTGATAATAGAGGTTACGAGTGGAATCTTCGACAATAAGTGGACGCTGTGTACGCCAGATGGTTTGGCAATAGGTCCGATTTAGCGCACCTTCCGCTCCCGTTGCCGGACGTGACGTGCCCTGGTTGCGCGCCTCCATAATTTTGAGGGTGTACGCATCTCTAT
The DNA here is from genome assembly GCF_000178855.1 of Ktedonobacter racemifer DSM 44963. Lineage (GTDB taxonomy): Bacteria > Chloroflexota > Ktedonobacteria > Ktedonobacterales > Ktedonobacteraceae > Ktedonobacter > Ktedonobacter racemifer. The sequence continues at coordinate 822,645 of NZ_ADVG01000002.1, forward strand.
GTCCATCACAGGTCGTTTCTTCATCCTGGTACGTATTGACCCGGGCGACAAAGAGGGTCTGGCAATCCAGAAAACGACCTAGCATTTCAAGGGCGACGCGCATCGCCTCCTGCGAAGATTGAAAGCTCTGGGCAGTTATCTGCGCCATATCATGCAGGATATGTGCGCGCTCCTCTTCCGCTGGCTCCTGGGAACCCCTAGAGTCTCGTTGCCCGTCAGGGCCTTTGTGAGAGAAGGCAGGCTCTTCTCCAGGTAACGCGCTCAGTGGTTGGCTGGCAGTGTCCTGCTCTGTTGTTCGCTGAAATAGCTTGGAGGGCTGGTGTTCCATACTCGGGTTCCTTTTCTCCCGCTATCGTCCTTGAAGAAGGGTGTTTACCAGTTACAGCAGTACAAATGGCATATACAAAATAAACAATTCACAAATCATATAATTCCTGCCAACCCAGGTGTCCTATTACTACACCTGATAGCTCTTTCCGTAGAAGGCAAAAGACTACTCCAATATATGTAGAAAAGATTACTCTTTAACTCTATAGTTGTCAATAGTATTGCGCACAACTTACTTTTTTAAATCATACTTGACAGATAGTACTGCTCACACGTATGGTAGCTTCCTACGCACCTCTCACCTGGATATTTTTTGAGTTGGAAAGGAAATAAGCACACATGACGACACAAGACCGCTTACAGCAGGCAATTCACCTCCGCGAGACGGGGCGCGCCGAGGAGGCCCGTGCGCTCCTGCTAGAGTTGGTCGCCTCCGCGCCCGATGATGCCCAGGTCAATTACCAGGCCGCGTGGGTACATGACAATCTGGGGCTTGAGCGCGAGGCTATTCCTTTTTATGTGCGAGCCATTGAGAAGGGGCTTGCAGATGCCGACCTGGAAGGGGCACTTCTGGGCCTGGGGAGCACCTACCGAGCGTTAGGAGAATACGCCAAAGCAATAGAAACCTTCAAGCGTGGGATAAAAGAATTTCCACACAATCGCGCCTTCTCTGTCTTCCTGGCAATAGCTCTTTACAACACTCAGCAGTATAGCGAATCTGTGGAACTCCTTTTAACCCACCTCGCGCAGACGACCGTTGACGAGAACCTGGTGCGCTACAAGCGAGCGCTCTTGTTCTACGCCCCCCAGCTAGATCAAACATGGGAGTAGTTTATATTTCAGCGCCCATACTGTAAAACTGGACATCTTCACGGAAGCCACCCTGGCCCTCTCACCCGTGGCGAAGAGCAAGACCACGTACACAATCCCATTCAGGATCCAGAAGATCCAGGAACATTGAGTGTGGCCCGACACGTACTTTACGTGTCGGGCCACACTCAATGTTCCTGGATCGCATCTACCATTTTCACGCACACATCGTTTGTGGCTCCTTCTCGGTGATGAGGAGCGCTTCGACCGCTCCATCTGGGTCCAGGTAGGCGATGGCATCCCCCAGGTCAATCAAGCCAAGCTCCTCTATCAAAGCGAGTAGTTGTTCTTTTGTCATGGTTCTCTCTGTTTCAAAAATAGTCACGCTTCCGTAGTCTGTTGTGGGCTCTTCAACAAGGCAAACGCCACGCCGGCCATGCCTAACGACAACGCTACGCCGATGGCGAAGGTCGTCTGCGGGGTGATCCAGTGTCCGACGAGCGCTTGCGTCAGCGGACCAAGCATTACCGCCAGAGAAATGGCCGAGCCACGTATCCCCATTACCTGACCGCGATTTTTATCGGTCGTAGCACCCAGATAGATGCTGCCCATTGCTGGCTGCACCAGGGCGCTTCCCAGCCCTCCCAGTACCGAGCCCAGCAAGAGCAGCGGATAGAAGGGGGCCGCAAACATAAACAGGTTCAGGCCACCAAAGAGCAAGCTCCCAATGACAATGAGTGGCTTCTTCTGCATGGTCTCGCTCAGACGACCCAGGAAGAGCGGGAACACCGCCAGGGCCAGCCCATAGGTGCTGATGATGATGCCATATTGGGCCGCGCTATAGTGCAGGACCTTTTCAAAGAAGAAGGGATATTGCGGAAAGACAAATGGATAGGTGAAGATCATGCCAAAATCGATTACCAGGAATGGCAGGAAGAGCAAGACCAGACCAAGAAGGCTCAATTCTCGCTTATTTCTCGCGATTGACCCCGGCTTCGCCTTTGGCTGCCGGGCCTCTAGCCGCACCGCATCCGGCAAGGTTTCGGGCACCATAAAGATTGCCAGGAGCGAAGCTATGAACGCGATTCCGGCTGAGAACAAGAATGGGCTGGTAAAACCCAACGATTGATAGAGAAAGCCACCAATCCCGGGTCCCAGGGCGATTCCCACCGCCTGGGCCGTCGTGACAAAACCAATCCAGCGCCCCTGTCGCTCCAGGGGAATCGTATCACCAATCATCGCCATCGCCACAGGCATCAGGCCAGATATCAGCATGCCCTCGACAAAGCGAATGAGAATAAACAACAGCGGCACATTCACAAATGCCAGAGCGATATTCGTGCCAATAAAACCAGCTAACGAGATAAAGAGAATAGGTTTACGACCAATGCGACCCGCCCATGTTCCCATTGGCGTGCTAAAGAGGAACATGCCCAGACCAAAGGCACCTTCCATTAACGCCAGCGTCTCAGGTCCCAACCCCAACGCTTGCAAACGCTGGGGAAAAACCGGGATGATAATCGCAAACCCGGTCATGATTAAGGTGACGCACCCTATGAGAAAGGTCAGAGCAAGAGTAATAGATCTCGTCTGTTTGCCAGGAGGAACCACACCGGGTTCCATCAGCACCGCCTCTTCAAGAGCGGGAGTAGTTGCATTATCAAAGTGTGTTGTCTGCATATATTTTATTCTTCCCTTTTAAGTGAGGGACAATATCCTTCTTGCGGAAATAATCCAATACTTTCCTGATTTATAACCCTCTCCACTACATTCTTATTCCTGAGATAAAAAACAGTATATCCGGCCAGAAGGGATGTTGTCTTCACCTCTTCGGGTGATTACGAGAAGGAGTTATTCAGCTTTGTTGGGGAAGAACCAGGTAGCAGGGTAAGCGAAAAGCCGCCTCTCTAGAACTCTCTGCTAGCCAGCACCTGAAATGAAAAGCTCTTCGCGCATGCTCCTCTTTTGATACAGCGCGAGAACCACGCTGAGTAGCATAACTATGCCGAGGCTCGCACGACGACTTTTGCCTGCAAGGTGCCGGTCTCCAGAACAGGCCCCCCCTGGCAGACGGAGACAACGCTCGCGATCAGGTGCTCAGTCAGGTTGGGATTTTCGAGGCCGATGGTTGTGAGCGGAGGAATACTCAGTTCGGCAATCATCGTATTGTCGTGACCGATGACGCTGACGGTCTCCGGCACGGCAATGTTGAGGTCGGAGAGCGCGGCCAGGGTGGCAAAGGCCACGTCGTCGTTATACGCGCAGACCGCGAACGGCGGAGACTGCACTGCCAGGAGATCCGCCAGCGCCTGGCGCGCCTTCTCGCGCGTCTGGGAGACGGTCACTATACGCGGTTCGGGCAGGCCATGTTCGCGGCACATTTGCTGCACGGCTTCCTGGCGAGTGCGTGAGAGATGCTGCAGTTGCGCCTTTTCCGTGGCAGCGTAGACAATGGGACGCGGACCTTGCTGGAGCAGGTACGCCACCTGCGCGCACGTGCCCGCGTTGATCCAGTCCCGATTGCCCAACGTAATAATCGGGGCGTGAAAACGCTGGAGGCTGGCAACTGCGGCGGCATCGTTTTCATCGACCATCCCGACCACGACCGCTGGCGCGAGGTTGGCTGACAGGTGCTCCTGTTCACTGGAGAAGCCCACCTGCCAGACCAGGCTGAAGCCCACTTTTGCCACTGCCGCTGCCAGTTCTTCAATCATTTGAGAGATAGCTGCCTCAACGACTGACATTGGCCAGACGACCAGCACGATTTTGCTCTTTCCCGAGCGCAGCGAGCGAGCTGGCGCGTATGGTTGATAGCCCAGTTTGCGCGCGGCCTCCATCACTCTGACCCGCGTCTCTTCTGGAATACTCTGGCGCGGATCATTATTGAGTACATAACTGACAGTGGCTTGCGATACCCCAGCTTCCCGCGCCACATCGACGCTTTTGGTTCTACGCTGCTCGCCTCTCATAAATTCGATCTTTCTTTAACTCAGCCTCTTGACTTCTGGTTTTTCCCAGATTATACTCCAACTTATACGAATAAGTAAAGGTGTGAACAACGCTGGGAGGCTCTCTCACTAAGGAGAAACGGAAGTATATGCCTGTACAAACACTCTCTACTGATGATGGTTTCGCGTATCGCGATCTGAACAAAAACGGACGCCTGGACCCCTATGAAGATCCCCGTGTGCCGCTTGAGGAGCGCGTGGAAGATCTGCTGGGACAGATGACGCTGGAAGAGAAAGCGGGTTTGCTCTTCCAGACCATGATCGCGATGAACTCCGATGGAACGTTAAGCGAGGGCGACGGTCCTTTCCCGACGGAGTCGACGACTGAGATGGTGTCTCGGAAGTTGATGAATCATTTCAACATTCTCTACGGCTCTGCCCCCAGGCAGATCGCGGAATGGTACAATCGCCTCCAGGCCCTGGCCGAGGAGACACGCCTGGGCATTCCGGTGACCATTTCCACTGATCCGCGCCACGCTTTTAGCAGCAATCCTGGAGCCAGCTTTCTGGCCGGAGCCTTTTCGCAGTGGCCAGAGCCGCTAGGTCTGGCCGCCATCAATGATCCCGCGCTGGTGGAGGAGTTTGGCGATATGGCGCGCCAGGAATACACAGCGGTGGGTATTCGCGTGGCGCTTCACCCCATGGCCGACCTGGCAACGGAGCCGCGCTGGGCGCGCATTAACGGGACCTTTGGCGAGGATGCAGAGCGTTCCGGTAAGATGACCGCCGCGTATATTCGTGGTTTCCAGGGAGAGCACATTGGCCCGGAGAGTGTCTCCTGCATGGTCAAGCACTTTCCTGGCGGGGGTCCGCAGAAAGATGGCGAGGATCCACACTTCGCGTATGGACGCGAGCAGGTCTATCCTGGTAACAACTTTGACTATCACCTCCAACCCTTTGAAGATGCCTTTGCGGCGGGCGTTTCCCAGGTTATGCCTTATTATGGCATGCCGGTGGGCCTGCCCATTGAAGAGGTTGGTTTTGGCTTCAACAAAGATGTCATCACCGATCTGTTGCGCCAGAAATATGCCTTTGATGGGATTGTGTGCACCGACTGGGGACTGCTCACCGACGTGGAAATGATGGGCGAGCCTTTTCCAGCACGCAGTTGGGGCGTTGAGCACCTGAGCATCTCGGAGAAGGCCAAGAAGGTTCTTGACGCGGGTGTTGACCAGTTTGGCGGCGAAGCCTGTCCTGAAGTGATTATCGACCTGGTCAGAAGCGGGCAGATCCCTGAAAGTCGGCTTGACATCTCGGTGCGCCGTCTGCTGCGCGAGAAATTCCGCCTGGGCCTGTTTGATCAGCCCTTTGTCGATCCTGATGCTGCCGAACGAATTGTTGGCAATGAGCGCTTCCAGGCGGCTGGAGCGCTGGCCCAGCGCAAAGCCTTTGTGCTACTAAAAAACGCTACTGGCGCAAACGGACCGACGCTGCCTCTGAGCGGCAGACCAAAGATTTACATTGAGAATGTCGCCCCAGACGTTGCCAGTACCTATGGAGAGGTGGTCGCCACGCCCGCCGAGGCCGATCTGGCCATTCTGCGCCTCCAGGCACCGTTCCAGCCTCCCAAGGGTGGCGGTTTCCTGGCTAACTTCTTCCACTCGGGCGACCTGGATTTCAAGGAAGAGGAACTAGCGCGCATTCTGAACGTGTTGAGCCAGGTTCCCACCATCGTTGACATCTACCTGGATCGACCAGCCGTGATGCCGGAGATCGCGGAACACAGCGCCGCTCTGCTGGCCAATTTTGGGGCCAGCGACGTAGCCCTGCTCGATGTGGTCTTTGGCCGCGTTGCTTCTCAGGGCACCCTGCCTTTTGAACTGCCCTCCTCCATGGAAGCGGTACGCAAGCAACGCTCGGATGTGCCTTTTGACTCGGAGCAACCGCTCTTTCCCTTTGGGCATGGGTTGTCCTATTAAAAAGCATCTCCTTGAAAGAGGATGGGTGGGTAGAACCACTACTATGATAGTGTGGTTCTCCCCACTGATTATTTGCCTATGACTTAAGCATATAAAGAATCTCTGGTTTGAGGTGGATCATGGCTCGCCCTCGATGGGTGATAGTATTGCTCTTTATCCAAACCTGCGTACAGACAGCAAAGAAGGCGTATAGGCGAAGCATTTCTGATGCTTCAACCAGAGCACTCACATGTAGCAAAGAATTAAGGCAGAAGAATATAGGATTGTGGTAGGGCAATGCCTGAGGCATTGCCCTACCACAATCCTATTTCCAAACGAAGCCGGGCTGGAATTTACCAGGGATGATATTTTCCGCCTGGAGCCTTAATCACGGTTACCACTGTGGCAGGCACCCAGGCCTGGCGATGATTGTAGTTAATCTCGTACCAGAGGTTATTGCTATCGTCAGTAGCAGTCAGGCCAGAGACGAAGAGCGCGCCATTAGGGGCGTCGCCTATCTGGTAGGTATCGCTACCCGTAGGGCGACCATATACCTTGACGGTTGTCGAGCCGCTCTGGCTAAGCGAAACCACATTACCCACAACGTCTAACCCCGCGCCAGAAGGAACTGCCAACCAGGCCGTCCGGCCGTTCGCGAAGTAGCTCGGACTCGAGTCATGCAGATGCGTTGTCTCACCAAACCAGACCTGGTACATCGTGGCACCAGTTCCAGCCTGGTCTGACGTCTTACTCAGGTAGGTATATAGAAACTTTGACACAGCGCTTTTCCTGCGCCATCAGGAAGAAGTGTGGATGACTGAGCACATCCCATCCAGGTGCTGCGCAAAGGGGCATGACATGACGTCGCCGTCTGGCTGCACCAACGCCAGATGGCGATGCCCACGTGCAATGAGGTGCTGAGCCGCAAGAGCGCCTACGGCCTCGCTGGGCAAGACGAACAAATGAGCCTCTTCTCTGGTTTTCCATCGCTCATCTGCCAGATTTGCAGAATCTGTCAATCATTTGCGACAATCATTCTATCGCCCTGTGCAAAGGCGCGTCTATAATGATCTTCAGACAGAGCAGAGATTCCCTGAGCGGGGCGAGGGCGCCCTCGCCCCGCTCAGCCTCACCACTTTGCTATCGAACAGCCTGCTCATGGTGCTGTCCCTGTTCGCCCAACCGCCATCCATGCTGAAGGCGTACCACCGAACGTTTGAGGTGTTCTTGACAGCCATTTCACAGATCAAGGTGCAAGGGGCACGCTCCCCCGAACACCTGGAGCAAGTGACAGGTCGTTGAGCAGTTGCCACGACAAGCAGCAGTCAAAATGATGAGCAAGAACATCGAAGGAGATCCCTATGGCACACGCCGATTTTCACACGGGTCTGCAGAGCGCCCAGATCATCGATATCACCGTGACTGGTCGAACGTCCGGTCGCCCCATTTCGCTTCCCATCTGGTTCGCCCTGGATGGCAACAAGCTCTATCTGATCCCAGTGAAAGGATCAGAGACCGACTGGTACAAAAACGTACTCAAAACACCAATCATCCGCCTGACAGCCAGAGGGGAGACGCTCACCACAAACGCCCGTTTTCTCACCGACGAGGTGCAGCTCGACAGGGTTCTTGAGAAGTTTCGCAACAAGTATGGGAGGAACGTGAAGTCCTACTACCCCAAGTACAACGTTGCCGTTGAAGTCCCACTCGAATGAGGGTACCGTTTGATTCTGGCAGGCTCGTTTGTTGTTCCCGATTCCTTTCATTTCGCACGACGTTCTTCGTGGTTGAGGGAAAATGAGAAAAGACGCATGGGAGCCGAACGCATCATCCTGCTGGGACATCAAGCGAGCCACCTGGACCTGGGGCCGTCGTTTTGGCGCGACCGACCTTTCACGCAAAGACAGGAGACAAGACGAATGCAGAAACGCACACTTGGCAAGAGCAACCTGGAGGTTTCGGCCCTCGGGCTCGGCTGTATGGGCATGAGCTATGCCTACGGTCCAGCACCCGACAAACAGGAGATGATCCAACTGCTTCGGATGGCAGTCGAACGCGGCATGACGTTTTTTGATACTGCTGAATCGTATGGACCGTATGTGAACGAAGAACTGGTGGGCGAAGCGCTTGCTCCCTATCGCGAGAACGTGGTGATCGCCACCAAATTCGGCTTCCATTTTGGTCCCAACGCGGAGCGGTTGGGCCTTTCGAGTAAGCCAGAGCATATCAAGCACGTCGTTGAGGGGTCTCTCAAACGACTCAGGATCGAAACCATTGATCTGTACTATCAGCACCGTGTGGACCCGGAGGTGCCCATTGAAGACGTGGCCGGAACGGTGAAGGAGCTGATCGAGGCAGGGAAGGTGAAGCACTTTGGCCTTTCCGAGGCAGGTGCGCAGACGATTCGGAGGGCGCACGCCGTTCAACCGCTCACGGCGGTCCAGAGCGAATACTCGCTGTGGACGAGAGATCCCGAAGCGGAGGCGCTGCCGACGTGCGAGGAACTCGGCATCGGTTTCGTGCCTTTTAGCCCGCTTGGCAGTGGCTTCCTCACGGGAAAGATTGCCACGACGACGACCTTCGATCCATCCGACATCAGGACCTCGTACCCGCGCTTTGCCCCAGAGGCTCGCCAGGCGAATCAGGCCCTGGTCGATCTGCTGGGCAGGATCGCAGAGCAGAAAAAGGCGACGACTGCGCAGATCGCACTCGCCTGGCTACTGGCCCAGAAACCATGGATTGTTCCCATCCCCGGCATGCGGAAGCTGGAACGCCTCGACGAGAACATGGGAGCAGCCGGCGTCGAACTGACATCCGACGACCTCCGCGAGATCGAAAGTGCCGCATCAAAAATCAAGGTACAAGGGTCTCGGCTCCCCGATGCCATTCTCAAAATGACCGGTCGTTAGGCCAGGGAATCGGCATCGGCTTCGTTCCCTTTAGCCCTCTCGGGAAAGGCTTCCTCACCGGCAAGATCGATGAGAACACGAGAACGGGTTTATCGAGCGTTTATCTCTTCATCCCTCTTTGTCCTCCCGCCGAAACGTGCGGGAGGTGGAGTTGCTCCACTTCAGTAGAAGCCAAGAACAGAAGGCACGTTTCCTTTGCCTAGAAATTGAGGCGTTCATCATGAGAGAACGCAAAAGAGGCTGAAGCCATACGGTTTTACTTCAACCTCTCCCTCTTAGATCCCTAGAACACAGCTAGAGACCAGCGCTATTCCCCTTTCTCCAACACCCAATGGATGTCGCTCAGTATGTCCTCTCACTCGCGAGGTTCTATAAGCTCAAGGTCATCAAGGGCAGAAAACTCGCCTAACCCGATTTCCGCGTCCATAATCAGGCTTACAATCTGTTCATGAGACTTGGACATTCAAGCCTTAAGACCAATATCCCCTATCTTGATGACTGACAAGATGGTGTTTGCCTGAGAAGATGCGCACGTTGCTTGAGATGTGCATGCACACCGTTCAGTAGAGCGCCCTTTTTTCTCATGCTCTTGTGTTTGGCAACAGGTGCAATGGGAGTAGTAGTCAATAACGCGTCCAAGGCGATCAAACTCAATGTGACAACAATCCAGCACGACTTGCTTCAGCTTTTCGCGCGCCCGTTGCACCCGTGACTTGGCTCCTGAAAACGAGAGCCCCAGGCGCGTTGCCAATTCTTTCTGTGAGAGACCTTGCATATCGGTGAGCAGAAGCGCCTCTTGATAGGCAGGAGGCAAGCAGGCAATCATGGCAGCGACCGACGCGGCCAATTGCGCCTGTACGTTCTCTTCTGGAATTTCATCGAGAGGCAGCATCTCCTCGGCATCCTCTAATGGAACGTCCTGCCTCCTTTTGCGATAGTGATCAATGATCAGATTGCGCGCAATCTGGTACATCCAGCTTTCTAGCTTGTCATGTTCGCGCAACGAGTCGACCTGCGTGTGCATCTTAAGGAAGACTTCCTGGAGCAGGTCTTCAGCCTGCTCCTCGGTTGCCACGCGTCGAAGGATAAAGCGATAGAGGGGGTCATGGAGTGTTTGCCAGGCAGACTCAATCGTGTGAACCATTCCTTCATACCTTCTCTTTTGATAAAGCATATCTGCCTGTATTATGCACAGCACGTCAAGGGCTGGGAAGAGCAACAGAGTTGAGCGCCAGCGTTCCTGGTGCTATTTGTGCCAAGGAGCAGCGAAACTCCGTGCTTGAGCCTGGTGGAGACACCATCCATCCACGCGCTTTTTCTCCTGTCTGCTTCCCTGGCCAAACGTGCGGTCTGGAACCGATGCAGGGAAAGACGAGCCTGTTCATACTCCTGCTGGCGCCAGTGCGCCAGTGCCTCTTCTCGAAACATTTTCATGTCCCTTCCTGTTGTTAAAATCATTTCTATCCATGTAGACGGAGCCGGATGAAAAAGGACGCATCTGGGCACGCAGCCGTTGTGGTCTAGTTCCAATTGCACCCTCATCTTTGCTTGTTGGCTTCACAGTTTGTACACAGCAACAGCATATAAAATTGTTGCGTCTTTTGGCGAGGAGGGACGTCTGCCTAGATGAGCATGCCTCAAGGCATACAGAGTTGAACAGACGAAACGAAAAACAAAGGAGTATGCATTTATGACCCAGGTCTCCAATTCGTCAAAACCAGCAGCTAAAGGTGGTTTTCAGCACGGCCTTCCCACCGTTTCAACCTTGCCGGTCCAGCAGAGTGGATGTTGTGGCACAACCAGCCAGTCCGCAGGAGCAGGATGTTGCGGAGAACCCACGTCCAGCCAGGCTGTCGTCGCTTCAGACATCCAGGCAACAGGTGGGTGTTGTGGCACGACCAGCCAGGCCGCAAGCACAGGGTGTTGCGGGGAATCCACATCCAATACCGCCCTCTCCACTGAGACGCAGGTGACAGGCGGGTGTTGTGGAGAACCCGTACAAGGAGATTCCCCTGCGAGCCAACAGCGATGCTGCTAATAACAACGGCTAGGTGGAAGGAGAGACCGCATGGTGACTGACATGGCAACTGAGCACACTGCTCCGCCTGACCTTCTCGCGGCCCTCACGCTTCTCAATCCAGTTCGCATGATGGAGCACACACACCAGTTGTGTGCTCCTGCTTTTGCTGGTCGACGTGTGGGGACGCAGGGACACGCGAGGACAACGGATTTTCTGGTAGAGCAATGGAAGACCCTAGGGTGGGAGACAACCACACAGGCCTTTCCACTTTCGGCTCCAGTATTTGAACAGGCTGCCCCACTCCTGCTGGAACAGGTAACATCGGAGGGTGAGGTGCTCCACGCCTTTGTACAGCGTACCGAGTACTGTGAGCACCCACGATCCGCCTTTCAGCCGGACATCGTAGCAGGGACAGTTGTTGCGTTTTCGGAAGAGGGTGCTAGTGATCGCTACCAGGGAGCGTGGGTAGCGCTTGATGCTGTTCCACAGGGGACCGCATTCACAACGCTGGCCAACGAGCTTGCACAACAAGGAGCGCTTGGTCTGCTGACACCTCTCTACGCGACCGCTGATGGCTATCTGGTAAAGCGTATCATTGCCAGTGCCTCCGTTGCCCTTCCAGTGCTCTCAGTTCGAGCAGACCTACACACGCAACTGGTAGGGACAAGGATACGCGCACGCGTTCCCGCCTTTGCGCACCAGACCCAGGGGTATAACGTTCTGGTGCAACGTCCTGGAACCGATGAGCGCTTTGCCAATGCACCCCTGATCCTGGGTGCTCATTATGACGGAGTTGGGGATGATGTTGGAGGTCCGCGCCTCCCCGGCGCCACAGATAACGCGGCTGCTGTCGCGGTCTTACTCGAACTGGCACGAACAATCACACAGATTCCGCTCCAGTTCAGGCGCCCTCTCCTCTTTGTCGCCTTTGATGCTGAAGAAGTCGGGACGCAAGGGTCCTTTGCCCTGGCAACTCAGCTCAAAGCACAGGGGAACGCGCCGCTCATGCTCAATCTAGATGGAGCAGCCTGTCTCAATGAAGCCGTCTGGGTTGAGCCAGGTCCGCAGACCGACACCTTACTCCAGGCCCTTGATCAGGCGGGGCGCTGGCTCGATATCCCGCTCATCGTGGGCAACATTGCTTCCGACCAGCGACCATTTGTTCAGGCGGGATTTCCGGCGGTGGGATTGAGTGTTGGGGCGGCACAGTTGCATACCCCTGGTGATGCGATTGAGCGCGTTCAGCCAGAGGCTCTTCACCTGGCAGCGACACTCCTCCTCGCCACGCTCTGGCAACTTGCGATGTGATGTCAGAGCCGGTGAAAATCCGAGCCGGTTTAGGCGCGTTTTGCCTCAATGGCTGAGCGAGTGTAGCACGCTTCTCACGCGGCATCAAGGCCGCTTCGCTTCCCCTTGACGCCGCGTGAGAAGCGTGCTCAGAAAAAAGATGCGCCATTGAAGCGAAAAAAATGGTCATTTCTTTCGCCCTCGAAAAGCAGCCATTCCGGTTCTAAATCGGCTCAGAATTACGTCGGCGTTAATAGTGATCGCGAAATAACGTTGTTTGCCGGCCTCTCGTACGTATGAGAGGCCGGCAAACAACGTCACTCTTTTTCATGCTCCTTCCAGTCTCTCACCAGCTACTGGCCTCCGCTGCCTGGCTGGAGGCGTGAGAGCGATGCCGATGCCCGCCAGAAGAAATCCCCCGGCACACAACCAGAAAGCGAGGTCATAGCGCCCAAGCAGGTCATAGAGCCAACCTGCTGCCAGAGGGCCAGCCGCAGTACAGAGTGCAATGGGCAGCCCTTGCAGCGCGGTGATGGCTCCATACGCCTTCTTGCCAAAATAATCCGCAACCACCGAGGCTTTGAGCGGAGAGATAGCTCCAAAAGCCGCCCCATAGAGCAGCACATACACCAGCAGCCAGGGAATCGATGGGGCCAGGATGAGAAAGACGACCCCCAGGGCCTGCACCACATGACAGAGTCCAAGCAGCACACGTGGGGAGACGCGTTCGCTCAAGAGATTGAGCCCGACGCGTCCTGGTAAACTTGCCAGGCCTAATCCTCCGGCAAGGGTCGCGGCAAGCACTGGATCATATCCGCGGTGGATCAGGTGCGCAATCTGGTGGGTAAAGAGAACGGTGTTGCCAAGCATCGCGATGGCAAACGAGATGGTCAGCGTCCAAAAAGGCCTTTGCCGCAAGGCCTGCCGGGCCGTCACCTCCTCTCCTCTCAACAAAGAGCGCTCTTGATGCTCATGAAGCGTTCGCGTGCCCTCTCCTCCGGGTGCTCGGCGCAGCAGCAGCCCATGGAGCGGCACAGCAATGACGAGATGCAGTCCCCCAAAGAGGAGCAGCATGCTTCGCCAGCCCATGATGGGAAGCAAGGCCCCAGCCAGGGGAAAGAAGATGGGTGAGGCCAGTCCACCGAGAAAGGTCAGGACCGCAAAGGCCTTCCCTCGTCCCTGTTCAAACCAGGTCGTAATGACGGTAAAGGTGACTGGGTAGAGAAAGAGCGCCATGGCAATACCCATGCCTCCCACCCACAGCAGCGCGAATTGCCAGGCGGCATGCGCAGATGCCAATCCAAAGAGGGTCAGTCCACCCAGCAGAGAACCCAGCGTCATAAGCAGACGAGCACCATAACGATCCACAAGGTACCCAACGGGAACGCCCAACAGTCCGGCGAGGAGCAAGCTCACCGCATAGACACTGGAGATGCTGGCTCGGTTCCAGTGGAAGGTGTCACTCACGGGAACGATAAGTGTGCCAAAGAGGTATTGCGTCGTCCCGTACGAAAGAATCGTGGTCAAACCAAGCGCTCCCACCAGAATCCAGCCATAGGAAGAGCGCCTGGAAGAGAGAAGTCCCTTCTCTCGTATGGAAGCGTATGCGAGAGGCTGCTGGGAAGAGGCTCGCCTCTCCCCAGCATCGTTGCTAGCCACAGCAGTTCCCTTGCGCAACGACCTGGAGACCCTTGCCAGGGAATTGCCTGACTCCGAGGGTCACCGGAACCTGAGCTGGCTGCGGTGTACAGCAACTGGCGCTTTCCTCTCTGGTCGCTGTTGGTTCTTGGGCGCCCCCTGTTCCACAACTTTCCGAGGCACAGCAGGACCCACCATTGTCCACTGAGCAGACGCCCGTCTCCGGTAGTTCGAGTTCAACCCGGCGCGCGCTTTCCCAATCACCAGTGAGAGCCGCGACAATCGAGCGTATCTGCTCGTAGCCAGTGAGCATCAAGAAGGTCGGCGCACGGCCATAACTCTTCATACCAACGATGTAGAAGTTGGCTTCTGGATGGGTCAGCTCATCCACCCCATGAGGAGGAACGGTCCCGCAGCTATGTACATTCGGGTCAATCAACGGAGCCAGGACCGCCGGGCTCTCCACCGCCGGGTCAAGCGCGAGGCGTAGCTCGTTGACGAGTGAGAGGTCGGGGCGGAAGCCGGTCGTCGCAATGATCTCATCGACTGGGGGAAGCTCCGCTTCGTAACCCGCCAGGGAAATCCCTTGCGCTGTCTGAGAGAGTTTCTGAATCTGGACATTGCTTACCATGCGCAGCTGGCCGCTGTCTACCAGGCGGCGGATGCGTGCGCCGAGCTGCCCGCGTTCAGCGAGCGCATCACTCTCGCCGCCACCATAGAGCTGACCAGCCTCCTTGCGCCGAATCGCCCAGAACAACTGAGTGGCGGGTTCCTCTCGTGCAAGGGCTTCGAGTTCAAGCAACGCATTGAAAGCCGAGTGTCCACTGCCAACAACTAGTACCCGACGACCTGCATAGCGTGCGCGATCTTTGCCCAGGACATCGGGAATCCCGTAGAAGATGCACTGTTGCAAGGCTCGTTCGCCTAATGCAGGCATGCCATGTGCCCCCAATGTATTCGGCTGCTGATAGGTACCCGAGGCATCAATCACGGCTTTAGCCAGCACATCTTCCTCGTCCCCATCGGCATGCTCGACACGAAGCACAAAGGGCGCCTCCTCGCGACCAGGCGTTTTCATCTTGTCATATCCCAGGCGCGTGACGACCAGGACGCGCGTCTTGAGGCGAAGATGGGGTTGGAGTGCAGGCACCTGAGAGAGGGGTTCGAGGTACTGCTCAACGAGTTCACGCCCTGTGGGATAGCCCTCACCGTCAGGAGCCCGCCAACTGGTTTCCTCTAACAGCGAGACCGCCTGGCTATCGAGCATATAACGCCAGGGAGAGAAGAGGCGGACGTGTCCCCAACGTAGTACCGAGGCCCCTACCGTATCGCCTGCCTCAAAAAGAAGAGGGGTTTCTCCACGACGCAGAAGATGTGCAGCGGCAGCCAGTCCAATAGGTCCCGCTCCAATAATAGCCACGGGAAGCGAGGAGGGGAATTCAGATGGCATCGAATAACTCATAGTGTGTCTCCTTCTAAAGAAACATATACGTTTTTGTTTGCTAAATAGTATGACGAGATGACTGGTCAAAGGACGCAGTGGCAAGATTGCTGGCAATGAGATATTCGACAATCACCACATCGCGCCAAATACCATCAAGTTGTCCATGTTTTTCATAGATGCCCACTTCGCGAAATCCCAGTGAGCGTAACAGGCCACGGCTGGCCTCGTTCTCCACAAACACGCGTGAGAGCAGTTTCCAGAATCCCGCAGCGGCGCTCTCCTGAAGCAGGTACGTGATCGCCAGGCGGCCTGCGCCTTTGCCGCGCCAATCGCGCCGAACATAGACAGAGAACTCGGCAATGCCTGCATAGCAAGGACGCGAGCGATACGAGGAAGTGGAGGCATAGGCGATGATATCCTGTTCCTGCTCTACCACCACAATGGGATGCATGCCATCAAACCAGGATGCGACCATGGCCTCGGTGCGCAACTGCGTCTCAAACGTTCCCACCCGGTCCTCGATCCCCTGATTGTAAATGGTTGCAATTGCCGAGGCATCAGCAACCGTGGCTACTCGCACCCGCATGCTGCTCCTCCCTGATCCGCATTGTCAGTTGTCTCCGCCTCCGTGGTCAGGGTCTGTAAGGCCTGCTGGAGCAGTTCGAGGGAGGAACGAACCATCTCATGTTGCGCTGCGGGAATATGCTCGAATGTTTGCTCTGCCAGGTCATTAAGGGTGCCGCTCAGTTCGGCCAGGCGCTCCTCGCCTGCGGCAGACAGCGAGAGTTGAACCGTACGCCGGTCCCGCGTACTGGCAACTTTCTCCACCAGTCCTTCCTGCACCAGTTGCTCAACGGCACGACTAGTCCAGCCTTTATCCAGGCCAACCCGGCGACTCAGTTCGGCCAGCGTTACAGGGCCACTCCGTCCCAGTTCTGTCAGCACATTACACTGGGTAGAGGTAGTTCCTCTACAATAAGCCACACAATTGCGCTGCAACTGCACATGCAGGCGTGCGACTTCTCGTAACAAAGCCCCTGTCGATACATGAGATCCCATCGTATTCCTCCTATCTTTTTCGTTGCGGTAAGCAACGAGTGATATGACCAGTATACCTCCTCCCTATTTCGTTGTCAATGGCAACGTTGCGTGATGCAACAAATGAAAGGCAATTTCAGCGTGTGTGAGTTCTACGGCATTCGTGTGACCTCGATGACACTGCCAACGATCTCTGGCACCGGATCTCTCTTCTCGATCTGTTGTTGCTCTAACCATCGTCTCACATCCATCGCGGCACGAACGCCATCCGCCGCTGCGGTAATAGCCTGGCGGTAGTAAGGATCAGCCACATCTCCAGCAGCAAAGACGTCAGCAATTGAGGTCATTGTCCGTTCGGCTGGAAGAATATAACCTTTTACTCTTCTACGCTAAGCGTCTCTGGTTCCAGTTGAGGGACAGGTGGAACGGGCAGGCGCAACCACTGGTAGAGGATGGCTCCCAGGCAGGCACCAAGGAGAGGGCCGATCCAATACGCCCAATGCCCATTCCATGCGCCGGAGAGCAGCGCGGGGCCAAATGAGCGCGCAGGATTCATCGACGCGCCGCTAATAGGACCTCCCCACATCGCATCGAGGGCAACGGTGGCACCAATGGCGAGCGCGGCCAACTGTCCCACTGCTCGGGTATCCGTTGCGACAGAAATAATGACAAACATGAGCGCGGCTGAGAGCAAGATTTCCAGGCCAAAGGACTGCCAGACGCTCCCATGGGGAAGCGTTGCTCCAAGGAGAGCCACGGGGCCAAAGAGCAGACGGAGGGTCGCGGCTCCCAGGACGGCTCCCATGAGTTGTCCAACAATATAGACGGGAACGTCTTTCCAGGCAAAGTGACGAGTCAGGGCGAAGGCGACCGTCACGGCAGGGTTGAAGTGTGCCCCGGAAAGGTGGCCTGTTGCGGCAATCATCACGGTAATAATGAGTCCAAAGGTCAGCGCAACCCCGACATGCGTCAGCGCACCCGTTATACTATCAACCATGATCGCACCACAACCAGCAGTGACCAGAGCATAGGTCCCAATAAGTTCTGCGCTGGCGCGACGCAGCAACGATGTTGTTTCCATAAAAATACTCCTCATAATAAGGTCTGACACGCCTGTGTCCTAAAGCAAAAATATGTTGTACACCGTTTCCTCTCCCTCCGAGAGAAATTTTTCTCTTGCCGCGAAGAGGGAACGAGGTAGAGACGTTATTTTCCCCGTCGAGTGGACCAGCGGCTGAGAGCACCTCTTGAGTATAGAGCTCTATCTCAAGAAGCGGATCAATCCGGCTCACCGTGAGATGGGGGAATGGTGTCGTTCCAACAGTGTGATCAAGATGCGCAGCCGTATCGGTGGTTGAGAGATGGACACGATGCCCCGCCTTTGCCAGTGCGAGCGCGAGTGCCGCGGCAACAGTCGTTTTGCCTACGCCTCCTTTTCCCATGGTCAGGATCACTCCACGCTGCTGTGTTGCGAGTTGATACACCAGTGCGTCGAGGCCTTCATCTGTCGAGAGGACTGACATCTCCTGCTCATCCTCGTGGCTGTCCCTCGTCATTGGCTCAAACGTGGCGACCTGGGCCAGCGCTCGTAATGCAGCAAGACCGGTCAGATTACTTGCGACAAGCGGCACAGTGCGCAGAGGAAGCACTCGCAACGGCTCTGGAAGTGCAAGTAGAGCAGCACCTTAACGTTCAACCAGGGCCTGGCAACCTGATCTTGTGTCTGTACATCTGGGAAAAGCCCATTGAGGAAGAGGCGTTGATTGGTGATATGAAGCGTCTGTAGCTCTTCGCTGGTTCGTGCCGCCTCACGAAGTGGACTCTCCTCGGGCCGGCTGACAAGCACAAGCGTTGTTTGTGTCGCGTCTGAGAGAGCCTGGACCGTTGCCGCATAGTGCTCACGCTGAGCCTCAAGTCCAGCCAGTGGGCCAAGGCAGCTCGCCCCATGCGTACCGGTTGCGACAAAACCACTCCAGGCTCGTGGCAAACTCAGCAGGCGAAGGGTATGACCAGTAGGTGCCGTGTCGAAGATGATATGATCATACTTCTGCACCAACTGTGCATCCGAGAGCAAACGCGTGAACTCGTTAAATGCCGCAATCTCAACAGTACACGCCCCCGATAACTGCTCTTCCATGTTCTGGACAATGGCAGCTGGCAAGCTCTGTCGACATGGGCCAATGACGCGTTCGCGATACGCTGCGGCGCTCGCTTCAGGATCAAGGTTTATAAGGAAGAGATCCTCGACACCTGGCACCGCTGTCATCGTAGAGGAAGCAGTGAGACCAAAGACATCATCAAGATTTGAGGCAGGATCAGTGCTCACAAGCAGGATACGCCGCCCGGTTTCCGCCGGGCGAAGGGCAACGGTACTGGAAATGGTCGTCTTGCCAACGCCGCCTTTTCCCGTAAAAAAGAGAAAGCGGGTGTGCCAATCCAGCCAGTCAAGAGGGAGGAGCGTGGCGAACACATCGTGTAGGGAAGAGATCTGCATGGATGTACAACGTTTCCTAGAAAGGCGTTATGCCTCTTACTGAGTGCATCTCATATACGTGACAGTAAAACACCAGGTGTGCTACAGCAGCCACTCTCGGGATCACAGCAGTTTCCATCGGTAGGCGGTGTTGACTTGGAAGCAGGAGCCTCAGAGCGAAAGGCCTGCTTGACTGCATAGACCAGTTCCACAGATAACATAGTCGTTTCTCCTTATCGCTTATCGCCGATTGACGATAATAGATGTCAAAAAGAATGCGGCTTACAATGCCGCGATGAGCGTCTTCAAATGCGCGACTGCTTCTCGATTGATATTGTAACAGGTTCTCGGACCATCAATATCTCCCTGAATAAGCCCTGCATCCTTCAAGATTTTGAGATGCTGACTGACAGTCGATTGAGCAAGTGGGAGCATTTGTACAATGTCACCACAAATACAGGCGTCAACCGTCTGGAGGAATCGGACAATCTGCACCCGCGTTGGGTGCGCAAGGGCTTTGCAGTACCGTGCGAGTTGATCACTCGTCGGCTCCACCTGGGGATTGCTACGCACACTTTCCTGCTCAGATGTGGATATGAGTGGAATTTGCTTCATGTGACCTGCCTTTCATCGTCAATCAACGATAAAAGTATAGAAAAAAAGTGAGGCATTGTCAAGGATGCTCTGTACTCACCCATCAATCGTGACGTATCTTCAGGGATAGGCTGACAATTGAGGACCTTCCTCTTCTCCTCTCTTCTTGACGGATGCTTCTACAAAGAGGGCGTTTTCGCCAATAATTCCTGTTCAATACGTGTACGAATGGCATCACGAACCTGGCGATAGACGGCAAGTTGCTCGTCGTGGCTGCCTGTCGCTCGCGAGGGATCAGGGAATGACCAGTGGCGTCGATGCTTGGCGCCCGGAAAGACTGGACATGCCTCCGCCGCCGAGTCACATACCGTAATCACGTCATCAAATGGCTCCTGAAGATAGCGATTGAGCGTCTTGGATTCTTGATGTGAGATATCAATACCGAGTTCGGCCATCGCCTCAAGAGCCAGTGGGCGCACATGGGTTGCTTCTGTGCCAGCGCTATACGCCTCAAACTGTTCACCGCCCAAGGCTCTCAGCAGCCCTTCAGCCATCTGTGAACGCGCGGAATTATGCGTACAGAGGAAAAGCACGCGTTGTGTCATACCAAAATCCTTTGTGAATGTTTGTCAGGGTGAGGACATCCCTCACCACGGCCTAGTATACAAGGCAATGGACGAGAGAGGCAAGAGAACAGTGTCTCCTCACCCCATAAAACGATATCCGATGCCTCGCACCGTTTGTATGCGTTGCGGGTGCGTCACATCCTCTTCAATTTTTTCCCGTAACCAATGCACATAGACATCAAGAAGGCGATCATCGTGCTGTTCAGTAAGGGGCTCATGAAAAGTTCCTGAAGGACCCGCCTGTACGTGGCCCAATAGTTCTCTGCGTGCAAGCATTATCCCTTGATGCTGCACAAAGTAGAGCACTAAATCAAAGAGCCGCGTAGAGAACTCGACCAGTCGCGCATTGAGCCATACCTCACGGCCACTCAGGTATCCGATCCCGCGTACTGTTTGCAACAATGTAGGATAGGCTGGATCCTCTTCAATGGATGCAAAAACGCTTATCCAAAGTGAAGGATGGGTGCTCCCTGCCAGCAGTTCTCTACCAGAACGGGCATAAAACCAGGATTTTCCTACGCTCAGTTCTAGATATTATATGAGAGTAACTGATCTGAGCGCGATAATGGCAAGAAAGGACAACGTGCTGAGAGCTATTCTTCAAGGAATTCATCAGCACGCTTGAGTCGTGGTTTCGAGCAATCTATGCCTTGTTCAGAGTACTTTCGTGCAGGGCATGGATGGCTTCTCTGACGCCGTAGTAGAGAATGACGAGTGAAGCAAGCGGATCAGCCCACCACCAGCCAAAGAGTGCATTGAGGGCCAGTCCAAGCAAAACCGCCCCTGCCAGGTAGGCATCCACCAGAGTCACACGTCCCTCGGTCAGCAAGACCTCATTTTTTAACTGCCTTCCAGTGATCCGCTTCCCCAAGGCAAGCAGAAGCATGACGAGAAAAGTCGTGGCCGTCCAGGCAATGCCACCTCATCAATAGTCCTCTTATTTTATTTCGGATGGACAAGGTTGCCAAAGGACTAGGCCGTTACCACTTTTTGATTGCCCATTGAGAGAAAGAAAGGGACCAACACACTTCTAAAGAATTTTGACGAGAGAGGCAATGACGAGACCCATGATAACAGAGAGAAGGAGTGGCGCTGGTATCTCATGTGTCAGAATTATGAATAGTGTTCTCATCCTTTTTCTTTATGCACCAAAACGGGCCGTTTCTGACGCAACAAACGCGAGGAGTTGGCAAGGATCCCCAAGTCAGGCAACGATTGCGCCGCAGCAGCGAGGATGGGTGGTAACAGGCCAAAGGCTGCAAGTGAGAGACCTACCAGGTTATAAAGCGCCGTAAAGCCAATGTTCATTTTGACGACGCGCATCGTCCGGTGCGCAATCGCAAAGGCTTCTGGCACCAGCCGCCAATCATTGCGCATGAGTGCCATATGAGCGGCATCCATCGCAACGTCGGTTCCTGCTACTCCCATGGCCATCCCCACATCGGCTTGTGCCAGAGCAGGTGCATCGTTGACGCCATCACCAACCATGACCACCGTATGCCCTTTGGTCTGATACTCCTTGACCAGGCGAATCTTGTCTTCTGGGAGGAGGTTCGCCTGATATCCAATACCCAACTGGTGTGCCAGGGCAGATGCAACCCGTTCGTTATCCCCGGTTAGCAGTTCGATCCGCTTCACCCCCTGACGCTTTA
Organism: Ktedonobacter racemifer DSM 44963; assembly: GCF_000178855.1. Taxonomy (GTDB): domain Bacteria; phylum Chloroflexota; class Ktedonobacteria; order Ktedonobacterales; family Ktedonobacteraceae; genus Ktedonobacter; species Ktedonobacter racemifer. The sequence continues at coordinate 844,369 of NZ_ADVG01000002.1, forward strand.
CCTCGGCCAACGCTTCAGGAACTTCGGGGCGTACCGTATCTGAGGCGCCCAATAGACCAACGAGCTCGCCATCTTGCTCAATAAACAGAAGGGTCTTGCCTTGTGCTTCTAGCTGGGTGGACTCAACGAGATCAAGACCAGAGGGAATGAGGCGTGCATTGCCGACGACCAATGCTCTGCCACTCACGCGAGCACGTATCCCCTGTCCCGGAATGGCCTCAAATTGCTCCGTGGAGAGAAGAATGATCTTCTCTTCTGTCGCTTTTGCCCGAACCGCTTCGGCCAGGGGATGTTCTGAGTAGCGCTCTGCGCTTGCCGCAAGCTGAAGGACTTCTGAAGAAGTGAGTGAGCCGATGGCGACAATATCCGTAATCTGTGGCCGACCCACCGTCACGGTCCCCGTTTTATCCAGGAGCAGGACATCCGCTCGCGCCAGCACTTCCAGATATTTCCCACCCTTGATCAGCAACCCGCGCTTAGCTGCTGCCCCAATCGAAGCCAGCATTGCGACAGGCGTTGCGAGTGCCAGCGAACAGGAACACGCGACCACGAGTACAGAAGCTGTTGCAAGAGGATTGCGACTTATGAGAAAAGTAAGAGCCGCAATGGATGCGACAAGAGGCAGAAAGTAGGCCGAAAAACGGTCAGCCAGCCGCTGTACATCGGCGCGGTGAGCTTCCGCCTCTTCAACCATTTTGATGACACGCCCAAACGTCGTCTCAGTTCCCACCTGCGTCGTTTGGATGCGCAAACTCCCCAGGGTCGCGATCGTCGCAGCAAAGACGTGATGGCCTTGCTCCACCTCAATCGGCATCGACTCACCTGTAATCGCAGCCTGATTGATTGTGGCTTGTCCCGAAATCACCACTCCGTCAACGGGAATGGCTTCGCCAGGTCGCACGATCACGATATCGCCCTGCTGCACCTCGCTCATAGGGAACTCCATTTCACTTCCCTCACGCTCAAGACGAGCAGTCTTGGGAGCCATCGAGGTAAGATGTTTGAGCGCGCGGCGAGAACGTTCCGTGGTAAAGTTTTCTGCAAAATTGCCAATGTGCATGAAGAAGACGACGACCGCAGCCGTCGTCCACTGACCAACGATGAGGGCTGCTAGCACACCAAGGCTCATGAGCGTGTGAGAGATCACCTGGCGGCGCAAGGCAGCTTTGATCACGTTCCAAAAAATGGGGGATCCCGCAAGCAGGACGAGTGCCCATCCGACATACCATGGAACCAGGTCGGTGATGCGTTCCATCCAACCCAGCCATTCACCAACGATCACCACCAGAAGTACGACGCCAAAGACCAGGGCAAAAAGCGTAAGGATCGGACGGGTAAAGGAGCCAAGCGTGGGAGAAGCTGAAGTGCCCTCTTGAACGGCTCCTTCTGAGACAATAGAATACCCTGCCGCCTCGACTGCCTGATGAAACGCTGGAAGAGTCACCTGGGTAGGATCGTACTGAATGACGGCTTTCTCAGACGAGAGATACACCTGGGCAGACGCAACACCTGGGAGGGTCGCCAGGGCATGTTGGACATGTTGAGTGCATTCTGTACAATCCATTCCCGCGATCTTCATCTCGACTGTGCGTAGCGGAAGCACAAGTGTATACCCCGCCCCTTCTACCGCCTGGCGAAACGCACTTGTATTCACTACTGTAGGGTCGTAGCGGACCACCGCTTTCTCAGACGAGAGATACACCTGAGCTTCTTGCACACCGGGAAGCGCACTGAGGGCATATTGAACATGCTGTGTACACTCGGCGCAATCCATGCCGCGTACAGAAAACTCCATCAGGCGACGGGAATCAGGGGGGACAAGATCATTCATGTTCAGTTATCCTTTCGCGCGTGCTGGTATGCGTCTTCTCATCCTGCGCGTGCTCGTGGTCGTGAGTTCCTTGCAGCTGACAGTACAGCCCGTCAATCTCGCTACACCTTCCCAGATGTCCGTCACATTCGAGTTGCAAGGTGGAATGTCCAATACGATACTTCTCGTGCAGCATGGACTCTAGCTGAAGCAGAATTGGGGCACATTCATTCAAGGGTAAGTTAGCGGTCTGGACATGAGCAGAGAGGGCATACATTCCGCTGGTGATGCTCCAAACATGTACATCATGAACAGCAGCCACTTCTGGAACCCGATTCATATCAGCAACGAGAGCAGGAAGGTTGACGTCTTTGGGAGTTGCTTCTAGCAAAATGTCGGTCGTTTCCCGCACAATCCGCCAGGCACCAAGAGCAATCAGCACCGCAATACCCACGGAGAGAATCGGGTCCATCGGAGTCCAGCCAGTCAGGAGAATGACGAGGCCTGCAATAATAACGCCTACGCTTGCTCCGACATCTCCAAAGACATGGAGGGCTGCCGCTCTCGCATTGAGATTCTGTTGCTCTTTGTTCAACCCAAAGCCGATGAAGAGATTGACAGCAATCCCCACTCCTGCTGAGACAAACATGAACACTGGCTCGATGGGTTCAGGATGGTGAAAGCGCTGCACCGCCTCGTAGAGAATCCAGATCGTCACGAGGATCAGTGTGATGGCATTGATAAGAGCAGCCAGAATACCCACGCGATGATAGCCAAAGGTTTTACGTGCATTGGCAGGTCGTTCCGCTTGAGCCGTGGCAAACCAGGCCAGGCCAAGGGCAAAGATATCAGTGAGCGCGTGACCCGCATCAGAAAGAAGTGCCAGCGAGTGAGCGAGCAGGCCGCCACCAACTTCTGCCGCCACAATAATGAGGGAGAGGAAGAAGGCAAGGCGCAGTGTCTGCCTGACCATGCCATGTGTATGATCATGTCCTGCATGCTCACTGCTCATTGGCACTGCTCTTCTCTTCAAACGAGGGATGCTCTCCCGTGTAATTGGTACATTCATATATCCCTCGTGCAATATCTCGGAGAATTTCCTCAGTGAGCGTAAACAAGGCAGCAATTTTAGGATGACTTAATTGATAGAGCGTGTAGCGACCTTGTGATTCAGAGGTCACGAGATCGCAGTCCGATAAACAACGCAAATGGTTCGAGACATTGGTACGCGACAAACCAGTTTTCTCCACAATGGTACTCACAGTGAGTGCGCCCTCGCGCAAGGCTTCTAAAATAGAGAGCCGCGAGGGATCAGCAAACCCGCGATAGAGCTTGGCTTTCAGCGCGATGGCCTGCGCTTCTCGTGTTGACATCGTTCTTCTTTCTCATGCATCATTATGTCACTAAGTAATGACATGATAACCTATAAACCAATGTGTGTCAAACTGCTCTACTGAAAAGAAAAATGTTGCGTGTGTCAACGTCTGCTCACACATAGATCGAGATTGTTCCAGTTGAGTGAAACCAGGAAGCGAAGAGAGTATCCTAGTACAGATCTCCTTCATTTGAGGAAAGATGTACCTTACTCAGAAGATATTTGCCACAGGATACTGGTACTTCCAACCGTTCCTCAGTTGGCTCTTCTTAAAAGGCCCTTTTTCAAGAAAACTTGCCCTCCTGACTCTTCCCATACAAAACATGTAAAAAAAGATGCATATAACCACAAATGTTTCATATCATAATTAAAGCAAAAATAGAAGATGCTCTAGAAATCTCTACACAACAAAATATCAGGCAGGATGGGTAGAAGAGGAGTTCAAACTGAGAGGGCAAAGATGTGATGGAACCGAAAGAAACAGAAAGGCTCGCCGCGAGCTCGGCTACAATCCCCATCCCCTCGAAGAGGGTCTGCGCGAAACCCTCGAATACGAAATAAAACTGCTGGGCATGCACTGTTTACCGAATAAGCACATCGTAGGGTCTATGCTAGCATGGACTCCGAGGCCGGAAGGCCGACAACCTGCAACGGGAACGTCGCTTCGCTCGAAGTCAATGAATCACACTCGCTATATGTCTATCTATTGTATTTATTTATAAAATAGCGTATTATATAAATATAAACATAAATATCCTCCATTCCTTACACTCCTCGTAAGAAAGAGGCCCTAAGCCCTTTTCATCATAGGAACACGATTCTGAGATAACCTCCTCACTCTCTTGCCGTTGTACCTTCTTTCATTTCTCGTATGTACGATATCATCTGATAACCGTGGCTCTATAGGAATTAAACGCCTAGCGAGTTCTGTGATTCACAGCAACTCATGAGAGGAAAAGTGAGTAAATGCAACAAGTCAAGACTTATACGTCGAAATTTTTTAAGGGCGAGGCGCGAGAGCAATTTAGCAAGGATTTAAAGAAAATGGCAAAAGCTGGTTGGCATGTCCATACTGTCACTGATAAAGGGATGGGAACAGGCCAAGATCATACTGGCTGCTTGCGAGTGTTGTACGAGAGGGATTCCAACCATGGGGAGCATGTGGATTAAAAACAGGCGCAGTCATACAACACAGCACAACGATCAATTACCAGTTACGGCCCTCGCGATCAGGATGTTGCGTCAATTCATTCTCCTCGGCACGGATCTTGGCACGCAACATCTGGCGATCCCATTCCCTGTTCAACTCGCCAGATCGGACGGTAGACTCTTGCCTCTTGTTCGCACGAGATGAGCTTGCATACAAGGGTGATCCTCATGCGAGTTAGCCTCTCTTCTCGTGGGTTCATTGGAACATGCAGCGGGAGGGATATATGCCTGCTACCTTTCTCATACTCGAACGTGTGTAAACACCCTCGAGCGGTCAGTTCTTCCTGCTTCATCGTCGATAGCCAGCGCACGGGAACCTTTGGATCGGCCCTCCCGTTTCGGTCTCACATCAACTCCCCAGGCATTTTACGTCCGGCGGTAGCCACTCTCCAGGACGGCCAGCTTTACGCGTGAAGCTGGCGAAGCTGTTGTGTTGCGAACCACAGGAGATTCAAGGCGGCATTGAGATCCCGGTCGATGACCAGCCCACAGGCCACGCACTCATAGGTGCGGTGTTTGAGCGGCATGCGCTTTTTGACCTGCCCACAGCACGAACAGCGTTTGGTCGAAGGGAACCAGCGCGAGGCGATGAAGAGCTCTCCCCCGGCGTTGGCCACTTTGGTCTTGAGGAACTGCAACAGTTGCCCCATCGCGGCATCGGCCACGGCACGCGAGAGCTTCCGGTTGGCCATCATCCCCAGGATGTTGAGGTCTTCGATGCCGATGGCCCCACAGGTGCGCGCCAGTTCGGTCGTGAACTTGTGCTGCACATCCCGCCGAATGTTGGCGATCTGCTGATGCTTGCGTGCGACCTTGAGTCGTTGCTTCTCGTAATTCTTACTGAACACGGTTCGCCTGGTTTGCGGGTCTTTCGTCTTCTGTTTCTTACTGAGTTGGCGTTGCAGCTTGCCGAGTTTCTTGAGATGGAGCGCTAAAGGCCTTTGGTTCTCAAGCCTGCGCCCATCGCTCACCACAGCAGCTTGCTTTACGCCCACATCTACCCCCACCACTGCTTCGGGCGTTGTGGGGCGCTCCCGTGTGATGTCTCCTTGGATGGAGACGTACCAGTGCCCCGCTTCACAGCAGACCGTCGCCCCCAGGATCTTGACCCGTTCGCACACGACGTGCTTGCGCGTGTTTCGCTTCTTCGTGGGAGTGGTGGCTTTCCCCTTTTCGACGAAGCGCAGTTTTTCGGCGATGTTCACCGTTCCCAGTCTGCGTAAGAGCTTGCCTCGGTCCTTCTTCGTTTGGCGCTGATCGAGGATGAAGCGGCCAAGTCCGGGAATCGAGATCCAATGGCTTCCCAAGGTGAATTTATCGTTGGAGAGATAAAACGACTCGTGCGACTTCCCCTTTTTCTTGTACTGCGGGTAGTTCGCTCGGCCCGCAAAGAAGTTGTCATAGGCGTTTTTGAGGTCATCGAACGCACCCTCCACCACACACTTCGTCACCTGATAGGTCCACGGATACTCCTGCTCCCGGATCTGGTTGAATTGCTTCTTGAGTGCGAGGGCATGTGGCGGTTTGAGCACGCGCTGCTCTTGGGGAACGGTTTCCTGCTCAGCTGTATACGCCTGATACTGCTTCTCCCACTGCTCCCGTCCCCAGTTGTAGATAAACCGCCTCGTGCCACAGGCTCGTTTGAGATACTCCACCTGTTCAGGGGTGGGGTTCATCCGGATCTTGTGCGCGGTTTTCATCCTTGAGCGCCTTTTCTCCCGCTTTGCGGGAATTCCAGTTGAGCAGGACTCGACACCCGGCAAGTGGCTCTCGTTCAGCGAGCGGCTGGCAGCTTCGGAAGGTTGAGCGCCGTGGTCAGATCGACCTCATGAGAGGAGCGACGCCCAGAAAGCGTTCCTTTGGCTTTGAGCCTGCTTTCTCGGTCCCAGCGCTGCACTGTTTTCACGCTGACATCCACCTGCTTGGCAAACGGTACGACTGCGTACATCTACTTATTCTCACTTACTTTCGCACACGTTGTCAATACCTAGTATGTATCTCCTTCCTCACCACTCCCCAGAGCATACGCGGGAATTGACGTCGCCAAACGCAAGTTTGATGTCGTGCTTTTGCTGGAGGACCAACACATCCATCGTCTCGCGGGCCAATACCGCAGAAGGATTTGCGGTGCTCCATGCCTGGGGGCCGAGAACAAGGGGCTTTTAATGGCTGTGTGTCTGGAGTCAACGGGGAGCTCTTCGGATACCATTGTCCACTTTCTGCTTGGGCATCGCTACAGCGTGAGCCTGCTCAACCCAGCTGTGCTTATGAGATATCGCAAGACGAAAAATATGCGGCACCAAACGGACAAAGTTGGCGCCTACTTCCTCGCGCTCTATGACAAAGACGAGCGGCCAGCGGCCTGGCTTCCCATTTCTGAGAAGATCATGCGTTTACGCTCGTTCCTCGCCTCCCGTGATGACTTGATGCACACTACCGTGCAAGAGCGAAACCCCTCTCAGAAATTCCAAAAATTCATGTCTGCTCCGATTTTCGATGGCCAAGAATAGCCCTCTGATAAGAGAGGGAATTTTTCAGCGTTTCGCGGTGCGGGCTCAATGAAGCTTTCGGATTGCACCATCAGATTCATTCGTCGTTTGCTGAGGCAAACTGGCGCAGTGCCTCGACCGATTTTGAGCCGAAAGGCGGATCTGGCCCACTTTTGGTAAATGATGAGTTTCCCATGAGTCATGTGGGTACCTTTACTGAAGAGGGCAAACTAACAAAAATAACCTTGAGGATGAGATGTCAATCACTAAGAATACGTTGGATCTGAGTAAAAAGATATTCATAGTCAATCGTTTCAAAGTCCGTGGTATCGACTTCAATGACGTGACCATTGAGTGGCAAAGGCTGTAAAAATTCTGGGGGAATGGAAGCCTTTGGGTCAAATACTCTCAGATGCTCCATATGCCCACGATGTCGTTGCCCTGATTCCCAGCGCTGCTTGACGCGCTCAGCAAGGATGTAGTAATGGCACATAACCGAGCTGTGCATCACCCGAAAGACTCACCAGGTGAAAGGGGTGTGGTGTTGAGGAGTAAAATGCCTAAAGCTACTTCAGCTTGCGCGCGATATGATTATCGATCACCACCCTTTCATTGGTGAAGGACACGATGCTATCGGCGGTGAAGCCCACGGCTTTGCCTCCATTGGTGAAGATGCCCAAAGCACTTAAACGCATCGCATCGAGGGGATTGAGGGCGATACTGACCTCGCTCACTTCGCCCAGAGCCTCGTCATTCTCGCTGACAACGGGCATGCCGATCAGGTCTTTGCTCTGTGGCAGTGGGGGAAGCGCCTTTATCAGCATGTTCTCGTTATCGATAGTCACCTTATCGATTTCAACGGCCTTGATGCCACATGCCGGCAGGGCGAAGTCGCCATTGACACATGTAAGGACGCGCAGGGCATAGATAGAGTTTGATCCCTCTTTGAAGAAAAAGTCAACGACGGTACCAAGCGACTTTCCCAGCTTAGGCACATACACGGGAAGATTCAGCAATTCGGACCATTTTCTGCTACTCGTAGTCTCCATATGTATGGGTTACCCCTTGATAGGATTGATCATATAATTAGGCAGATAGCGCGAGAAGTATTCGTCTCGTGTTCTGGTTTATTATACACTTTGTCGCCCTCCTTGGTAATTCTCTTGAGGAAGAACACGATGGATACAAACTGACAACATGTTAGGAAAAAGAAGCGGAGATCCGATGTGCTATCTGTGAGGAAGCATGTTCCCCGATCTCACGCGTTGAACGCAGTGTCGCAACCAGTCGATGTGCTTCCCCCAAACAACGCTTGTGCAGCAATATAAAACGATCTTTACCTCTTTGGGGTCCCGACATATCATTGGGTAGCAGTATATGCACGACATATAGCTCAAAGTCTCTACCATAGGCGAAGAGAAGAGATGTTGTACGTTACCGGTAGTTTGTGGACTCGGGAAATTGCGCCTGATATTGGATAGCTATCCAGAGCAATTTAAGCACAGATTGCCCTCACTTGACGGGTTTAAAACGGGGCAAAATCCCAAGACAACAAACTACCGTTACAGCGGTGTTCATAAAGATTGAGCTACATGGTAGGGGAGCTTGTGTCACTCTTCCTGAGCTGGCGTGATAGGCAAGGTAAACCAGAATGTGGCTCCCTGACCAGGAGCACTTTGTACCCCAACGCTCCCCTGCTGCCGTTTAATGAACTCCCGACATAAATAGAGGGCCAATCCGAAGCTCAGATCCAGTTCATGCTGGACAGCACTCCCTTTGGCACGATAGAAGCGTTCCCAGATATGATCGAGATCTTCTCTCGCAATGCCTGATCCCTCATTATGGACTGAGACACGTGCGCGCGTATCCGCAATGTTTAACTTCACGACCACAGGCCGCCCTGGGGGAGAAAAGGTGAGCGCATTCGTCAGATAGATATGAAGAACCTGCTTGATCCGCCCGGCATCGGCGATGATGGGCACCTTTTGTGCCGGAGAAGGAACATCTAGCATAATGGTGTGCTCTGGCGCAGATTGTTGCTGCCTGGTCACGACCTCTCTGAGCAGTACGAGCAGATCTTCCGAACGCGAGGCCACTGGAAGCGTATTGGTCTGGATACGTGCATCATCAATCAAAGCATCAATCATACGCTGCTGAAGCCTGGCTCCCTGTGAAGCAGCTGCTAAGGGCTGCTGAACGGAAGCAATGGAGTCACGTAGCTGCGCGGATGACGGTGCAAGCTGATCTTTTAAGATCCGCAATCGGCGCTGTGCTAATTGCAGATTGCCCGTGGTCACTGTCAGTGGGGTGCGCAGTTCATGTGTGGCCAGGTTCAGAAATTCGCCAATCAGGCGACTCACTTCGCGTTGGATGAGTGCTCTCTTCTGTTTCTCTTCCTGTGCATAGAAACAGTGAATCCCCTCAATGACCAGCATGGTCTGCGCAGTGACTGCTTTCATGAGCGCAATCTCCTCGGGAGTGTACTCCCCCTCAGAACTCGCTTTGACGATGATCAACATCCCAACCCACTGCTGTTCCAGAAACAGAGGAAGGAGCAGAAAGATCTCAGAGTCAGGAGCCGCGAGGTGAGGATACGCCGGAAAGGGCAGGTGTTTCCCGAGATATTCAATAGTGTCAAAATGATCAGTTAGCACCTCCTGGTGAGCGCCGAGACGAGCGCGTGCCGCGTCGTCAACCGCGTCTAAGAGCTGGAAGCGTCCCCCAATTTCTCGCCAGTGCTGTTCTTGTTCAGCGGTCAAGCCACTTCCTGCAACAAAATACAGATGGTCTGTTCGATGGCCGAAAGCGAGGAGGTCCACGCGGTGGCAATTCAGGACCGACCGGACGACATCGACGAGCTGCTGGGCCACGAAGAGCACTGGAGGGGCGAGGAGAAAGGTTTCTTCTGGCAAGAGGTGATCTCTCTGCTCAGGAAGTTGCGCGATCGCGTTGATGAGGTCCATCATCGCCTCATGGGCTTGTTGGAGGCAGGAAACTTCCTGACGAGCATGCGTAAATTCCTGGATGATAAAGACGGTTTCTTCCACGTTGCGCATTTGATCGCCCGCGGGAAAGGAGCGAACAGAGACCGGGGTCTTGCGCCCGGAAGGGAGACGCAGCAGCAGGGTCTGGTTTGGCAAATCAGCTCCTGTTGTCCCGGCAAGGACCAGGTTCATCAGCCATTGTTCTGAGGGAACGCATGGTGGCTGCTCATCAGAGCGTAGGTAGTGTGTGAGAAAGTGCTGATAGTCTCTTCCTTGACATTGAGCTTCGGAAACCACTTCAAGGAGCTTGCGAGCAGCAGCATTGATCCGTACAATCTTCTGGTTGCGATCACACGCGATGAGACCTTCTGGGAAAGACTCCCAGATAATCTCCAATTGGTTGAGTTGCATCATGCGCTGGGAGGAGACCTTCAAAGAGCGAGCGTGAGAAATGGACGTTCCTCCGGGTGTTCTCTCCCGTTTCTGTTCGCGTTGTGTGACATGGTGTAAGCTTTTACCCACCTCATAGCTCCTTTTCGAAATGCATCATAGCTCTGCAATTTCAGAAACAGAGTACCAGAATAAAGGTAGCACTTTCGCGCATGGCGCTTGAGTCATTCATGGCAGACGATGCAGTTGCGCTCTTTTGGCAAATAGGAAGAAGAGCTCGTTTTTGCAGGCAATGGGGGATCAGGGAGCTGCTGGCCCCGCTTCATCCAGGCGAGCCGGATTCTCTATGTGGTTGAGACGATTCCAGAGCACATACCCGGTTTGCTTCTTTGGAACATAGTAGTGGTCCTCATCGGAAATCCTCTCGGCCAGAGCAGTAAATTCGCCTTTCTCCCGCTCGTTCAGATCAATGTATTTTGCCCCTTGTTCGAGATATTCTCCTAGTGGCACAATGACAATCGCGCGCAGTTCATCCTTGGTGAAATCTGCGAGCTTGCCATGCAGTTCTTTGATATCGCTCGCGCGAAGTCCAAGATCGTGCTGCTTAGAGAGCATGCCATAATTGGCACCCGCGAAGTTATCGGGCCTGATGTCCTCTTCAAAGTTATCTACCCGGCCAGGAAGAGGTTCAGGCTGTCTTTCCGCAGGCTCATGCATCCTGGAAGCCTTCCGAGGTTTGTGTGCGTTTGAGTCAGTGCCTGAGCGACTTTCCCCTCGTTCCATCATGACCTGCGAGTTTGCTTTCCTGGTGTTCATCTCAGGAGGTATGACCCATTGAGGAGGAACCTTGGCTCTCTGCGGTAATGGATCGAGATTCTGATGGAGGCGTGCTTGCTCTTGGTACGTCTTTTTCTTCTTGTATGTCCCCGTTGTAATCACGGTACTGTGTTCGGCCTTATTACGGCCATGCATGGCTTTGGCAGGTCGCTGCTGGTGCTTTTTCGGCATGGTTCTCCTCCTCTCGTTTTACCCAGGTCCCATCTGCTCTCGTTGTACCTTCAAGGATTCAATGCACACAATTCTTGCTTTCTTTCTGTGAAGCTGAACAGAGTGGTCGCCCCTCTCTAGTGGGTTTACGGATTACTCACTCGGAAAGTGACTCATCTTGCCAGGTATACCAGCGAGTCCACCCGGAAACGATGAGTGTGAAGTCGAAATAACAGGCATCCGTTCCCTGCTTGCTCACAGAAAGTGGAATGCCATTTCGCATAATAGGTGATATTTCTAATGATAAATACTACTATTAGTAGTATTTATCTCCATCTTTTGCATTGAATTAGTGTGATGCAGATATCTTCGATAATCTCTAATTGGAGGCGGTGAGTAATGCGCCTCCTTGCCTTTTTGCAGATTTGAGAAAGGTGAGCTTGTCGAATGGATGTGTTTTGATGACCGAGTATCTTGCCTTCAGCGGGAAGAAAAGATCATTGTCGTGAATAGTCTATTAGCACAGAAAGTTGCTCTGCTATACTTTCGTCTGGCTGAGCGGAAAGGACAACGCACATTCATACTCCCATTGCAACCTTCTACAGGCGATTAGCCCGTTTCTTCTCTCCCTCAACAATTGAACAGACATTCCAATCACATGTCGGTCTAGTGCCCAATCCGCTGAGCGAACGAAGCAAAACACTCCAGCCACGCGTTCACGACGCCAAAATGGTGAAAAGTGTGTGCCCCTATTGCGCCGTCGGCTGTGGACAACGCGTCTATGTGAAAGATGGAAAAGTGATCGATATTGAAGGCGATGATGATAGCCCTGTGAGCAAAGGCTGTCTGTGTCCCAAAGGAAGCGCCAGCTATCAGCTCGATATCAATCGGCGTCGTTGGGCCACGGTCAAATACCGCGCGCCTTACGCTACCGAGTGGGAGGAAAAGCCCCTGGATTGGGCCATGGATCGCGTTGCCCAGCTTGTGTATCAAACACGCGAGGCGACGTTTCGTGAAACCGATGACACAGGGAAACCTATACATAACACCACTGCTATTGGGTCACTCGGCGGCGCGACGCTGGATAATGAAGAGAATTATCTCATCACGAAGCTCTTCCACTCCTTAGGAATGGTTTGCATCGAAAACCAGGCCCGGATATGACACAGCGCCTCTGTGCCGGGTCTCGGTGCAAGCCTCGGTCGCGGTGCGGCCAATACGTTTCTGCAAGACCTGCAAAATAGCGACTGCATCCTTATTCAGGGCAGCAATTTTGCAGAATGTCATCCTGTGGGTTTCCGCTGGGTAATGGCAGCGAAAGAGCGCGGGGCAACGATTATTCACGTTGATCCACATTTCTCGCGCACCTCACAGCACGCTGACATCTATGCCCCCATTCGGACAGGCACGGATATTGCCTTTCTTGGTGGCCTGATTAACTATGTCTTGCAGCAGAACCGATACTTTGAAGAATACGTGCAGGCATATACCAACGCGAGTTTCATCGTGAGTGATGCTTTTCGTGATACTGAAGACCTGGGTGGCGTTTTCTCCGGACTGAAATCCGATCACAGTGCGTACGATATCTCAAGTTGGCAATATCAAATGACACAGCGTGGGACGTCCGATCGGCTCGCTGAACACGAATCAATCAAAGATCGGTGTCCTCGCAAAGGTGCAGCCGATACGCATAATGAGCAGCACATCATGCCCGACGCGCAGGAAGGCCAGGGCTTGTTCGCGCATGCGCATCCCAGTCAGATCCAGCGTGATCCAACGATGCAACATCCGCGCTGTGTCTTACAGCTTCTCAAACGCCATTACGCGCGTTACACCCCTGAAATGGTGGAACAGATTTGCGGAATTCCAGCAGAGCGGTTCTTGAAGATCGCTGATACCCTGGTCAAAAACTCCGGGCGTGAGCGGACGACCAATATCTCTTATGCTGTTGGTTGGACACAGCATACAACAGGCGTCCAGGTGATTCGTACCGCGGGCATTTTGCAACTGTTGCTTGGAAATATCGGACGCCCGGGTGGGGGCATTATGGCTCTGCGTGGCCACGCGAATATTCAGGGTTCGACTGATATTCCGACGCTCTATAATCTCTTGCCTGGCTACCTGGTGATGCCAAGCACGTTACGTCAGGAATATGATTTCGCCACCTATATGGAACACAACAGTCAGGAGGCTGGCTGGTGGGTCCATTATCCCGAGTACTTTGTGAGCTTGATGAAAGCATGGTATGGAGATGCCGCAACCCGGGAGAACGACTGGGCCTATCACTACCTTCCGAAAATTACGGGTGATCATTCCGACTTGCCCATGTTCATCTCCATGATGGATGGCCACATGCAGGGCTTGTTCCTGATAGGGCAAAATCCCGCCGCTGGTGGCATCGACGCTGGTTTCCATCGGGCAGCAATGGAAAAGCTCGAATGGCTGGTCGTGCGCGATCTCTACGAAATCGAGAGCGCAGCCTACTGGAAGCGACCGGGAATTGATCCAACGAAGATAGGAACTGAGGTGTTCTTCCTGCCTGCGGCCTCGCATGTCGAAAAAGAGGGCAGCTTTACGAATACGCAGCGTCTGATTCAATATCGCGAGAAAGCCATTGACCCGCCTGACGATGCGCGTTCAGAACCCTGGTTTCTGACGGAACTGGGCCTGCGACTGAAAGAACTGTATAAACAGAGTACCAGGGAGCGCGATAAACCTATTCAAGATCTGACCTGGAACTATCGTCGCGAGGAGGGACCACAGCGAGAAATGGTTGTCGAGGATATCGTCAAAGAGATCAATGGGTATACTGTTGCCGACGGCAAGGTCGTCAAAAATTTCAATGCGCTCAAGGCTGATGGAAGTACTGCCTGTGGCTGCTGGATCTTCAGTGGCATTATGCCCGAAGAAGGAAAAAACCTGGCGTGCAGTCGCCAGCCAGATGCGTATGTCAGTCCGGGCTGGGGCTTTACCTGGCCTGATAATCGACATATTCTCTATAATCGGGCCTCCGCGGATCCGCAGGGCAACCCCTGGTCAGAGCAGAAGAAGTATATCTGGTGGGATGCCGAGTATGACAATGGGGATGGCACAAAGGGGCGCTGGACTGGATATGATCAACCCGATTTTCCGGTGACCAAGCCACCTGATGCGCAAGCTGATCCGGATGGTGAGGGACTTGATGCGCATTCCGGTTCGGACCCGTTCACCATGAACGCTGAGGGGCGAGGCCGCTTGTATGCGCCAAGCGGCTTGACCGATGGACCACTGCCAACCCATTATGAACCAGTCGAGTCACCAGTGATAAACCCACTTTATCCCGAGAGGTCAAACAATCCGGTGATCAAATACTGGCATCGTCCAGATAATCCAGAAAACGGGACCGCCAATCCTGACTTTCCCTATGCCATTACCACTTACCGTCTGACGGAACATCACGTTGGTGGGGCGATGTCTCGCTGGCTGCCCTGGCTTTCGGAACTGCAACCAGAACTGTTTGCTGAAATCGACGAGGCGCTGGCCGCTGAAAAGGGCGTCAAAAATGGAGACTGGATTACGATCTGGACCAGACGCGGCGAGATCGAGGCCAAGGCCCTGGTGACGGCACGTATACAACCGCTGTTGATCCAGGGTCACGTCGTGCATCAGATAGGTCTGCCGTTTCACTGGGGCTATCAAGGGGTCGTCAAAGGGGATATTGCCAATGACCTGCTCTTACTGGTGGCTGACCGCAACGTCAGTATGCATGAAGCAAAATCGTTTACCTGTAATATGCGCCCCGGTCGGCGCAGCTATCAAGGCCAGGATGGCAGTTATGTGGCACGAGAACAGCCCTAAGAACCAGGAAAGGAACGTGCGCTATGCCCAATGGTTTTTTCACGGACGCAACGCTTTGCATCGGATGCAAAGCGTGCGAGGTCGCCTGCAAACAGTGGAACCAACTTCCATCTGATGGCTACAAACTGTCCGGCCACAGTTACGATAATACCCTGGCGCTCTCTTCAACGACGTGGCGCCATGTTGCTTTTGTGGAACAGGCGCGCCCGTCCGACGATACAGGCAAAGCGGTCAACTGGCTGATGCTGAGCGATGTGTGCAAACATTGTACCCACGCTGGTTGTATGGAGGCATGTCCTACCGGTGCCATTGTTCGCAATGAGTTTGGCGATGTCTATGTCCAGCCTGACATCTGTAATGGCTGTGGCTATTGTGTGCCCTCGTGTCCCTTTGGAGTCGTAGACCGGAACGAGACGACCGGCCTGGCCGCGAAATGTACCCTGTGCTACGACCGGCAAAAAGATGGAATTGAACCCGCCTGCGCCAAGGCTTGTCCAACAGACTCGATCCGTTTTGGGGACCTGGATACACTCAAAGAACGGGCTCGCTCACGTGTAGAGAATCTCCATGCGCGCGGTGAGACCTCGGCTTATCTCTATGGAGTCGATGAGAAAACGTCTGTGGGAGATCTAAATGCCTTTTTCCTGCTGACGGATCGTCCCTCCGTCTACAACCTGCCAGAACAGCCGAGGCTTCCACAAGAGAATATTGCGACTAGCTTTCTGGCCAGTCTGATCACTGCAACCGTTCTTACCCTGGCGACAGCTTTTTCGCTCTGGAAACCGAGCAAAAAAGATAGGAGGTTTCATCGATGATACGTGGTAGAAAGACAGCAACACCTGATTCTTCCAGGAGAGAAGCCCTTTTTCAGACTTCACGCACAACGCAGGAGGGTGGGGCCAGTAAAGTATGGAATGGGCCAGCGAAGACGTATTATGATCTTCCGCTGGTGAAGAAGGCGCATTGGAGCTGGCAGATTGTTCTCTATTTCTTCCTTGGAGGCATTGCGGGCGGCTCGTATCTCATCTCAACACTCGCTGATCTGCTCAGGTTCGAGAAACATGGTGTTCTGACTCGCGCCGGGCGCTACCTCTCATTCGTATGTATTCTTGCCAGCCCGGTTCTGCTGATCCTGGATCTGGGTCGTCCGCTACGTTTCCATCATATGTTGCGCGTCTTGAAATTCCGTTCGGTTATGTCACTGGGCACCTGGGGACTAACCGCGTTTGGACTCTGTAGTGGCTTGACGACGGCCTATCAGGCAGCCAGCGATGGCCTGCTGAACTGGTTCCCTTTGCTTGCCAGGTGGATGAAGGCTGTCCCGATAAAACTGGTTGAGGTTCTGGGAAGCCTTCTGGGACTGTTTGTTGCATCCTATACAGGCGTTTTGCTCTCCTCAACAGCAGTTCCCGTCTGGGCCCGCGCTCGTCGCCTTTTGGGGCCGCTTTTCCTTTCGTCTGCTCTCTCGACGGCACTGGCCAGTCTCTCGTGCCTTCTTTCTTTTGGCCGCAACAATCAGCCTCTTGTGGAAAAACTCGAACGTGCAGAGATGGTTTCTATGAGCATGGAACTTGGTCTGATTTCCGCTCTTCCACGTCTGCTTGGTTCGCTGGGCAAACCATTATTCAGAGGTCGTACTGGCATCCTTTTTAAAGCTGGTACCATTGGCGCTGGCCTTGCGTTTCCGCTCCTTGCCCGCATCATCGGCAAACTGGGTGGGAAATCAACGCCACGAACCGTCAATATCGTACTTTCGTTGCTGGTCCTGGCTGGAGGCATGATCCTACGCTATGTCTGGATCGTTGCTGGTCGGCTCTCTGCTCATGATCCAGAAGCAGTCCATACTTACAACGCACTTGAGGGAAAGAAACGCTGAGACCTCCCCGGGCATGAATGCGCGGGGGTTCCTGTTGCTCACCCAACGCTTCCGTTCTCCCTAAAAAGGGAGAGCGGCTCTTGGTGGGGATAGGCAGGACTTTCGAGCCGACGCGCTCTCGCACGGGCAGCTTTGCCAGAAGCCACCACGCCCATGCTTGGGGGCAAGGTATGCCCTTCATTCGCACGTTGTTGCAGACCCTCCATCACGGCTCGCAGGCGCGGCTCCGCACCTTCCCAGTCCGACTGGGTGACAGAGGGGATGGTCTCTTCGCGTTGCAGGTGAGAAAGCCGCGAAGGCCGAGTACAGATCGCGTTGTACTGGTCCACAGCCACAGGGGCAGCGGTGCCAGCGCTGCGATCTGGGCTTCTTGACGTAGGCTCCGCAGGCATGACAATATTGACTCAATTTCGTCTTGAAGGCAGAGACCTCGCTCAGGGTGCCGCCAGTTTTTGCAACTATGCGGGTCAGATGTGCTACAAACATCCCTGGGGCGCGAAGGCCGATGCTTCTCCCATACTGCTTCTGCCATGCCACAAACGACGTTTTTTCGAGGATGATCGTGTTGCCAGCCTTCACGATGTCGTGGGCCAGTTTGCCATGCAGACTCTTGCGGTGGGCGGCTAGTTTTCTCTCCGCAGTGGCATGCTGCCTGCGAGTGTGCTTGTACCGCTGACTCTCTTTCCACCACAAGCGCTTCTTGCCAGATTTCTTGACGCGTCCCAACTCATCATAGTGCTCGGGATTGTTGGCACGGCGTTGCCGCTCCATTTGACGCTGGAGGCGTCGTTTCTTGCGAGCATTTGGGGCGAGTTGCTCACAAAAGGTCACGAGCTGGGCGTTTCCCTCACGTGGGACGATGGCGAGCGTCTGGGGGCCGATATCGAGGCCAATGGTCTGGGTGCCACTCTTCTCATGCGTTTTCTTAACGTAGGCGTGCCCCTCGACGATAAGCTGCACATAGTAGCGGTTGCCTGACACGTCGGCGCCCTGAGCCTGTGGAGAGGACGCTTTGCGACGGACCAGGCGCACATACTTGATCTTGTGGCGCAATCCATGCTGGATCACCGGGTCCAGCCAGTTGATGATGGCAGGGATGACCTGCTGGTTCCAGATGAGAAAGCCACCATCACCTGCGTTGGGGTCAAGCACGAATCGCAGGCCGACATCGTTGCGCTTGCCTTCCACGCTATCGATGCCACGCCCTTTGCTGCGAAAACGCACCCGTTTGGCTTTGCCGACACAGACGCGATTGACGGCTTGATAGGCTCGGGTGGCCAGGGTTTGCGCCATGGTGGCATCAATGTGGTCAGCAAGCCACGAGACGCGGGCCGTCCTGGCGAAGGCATGCAGTTCGTATTCGGAAAAGTGATGTTTTTTGCGCAGCTGAGAGAAGGCCTGGGCTCGTTCTTCTCGCCTGGAGCGAGGGATGGCGCGTGCACTCGCCCAGGCGGGGTCATTCCTCATCTGCTGGAGCCGTTTGTTGCCTTCAGAGAGCAGCGCATTATAGAGACAGCGTGCTGCTTTCAGATGCGCACGCAGCTGTCGTTCACTGCTCCAATCGACCTGGAGGGGCAATTCGATGAGAAATGTCGGCGTCTTGGCTCGCTTCATCTGGGCTGATTGACCTTCCTTTGATGCTATGAGCATATTCTACATCAAAAAAGCGGCATGTCAAGATGAAAAAGGGGAAACGATGAGCAAGAATGAGCATCACAAGCGGCTACCTCCCATCCAAGCCTCCCAAAAAGGAAGAGCGATTCATCCCCGGCATCAATGACCGGGGCTTTCTCGCTCGGTTTTCTGTAACCGCCCCCTGGCAGAAATGTGAGTACGTTCCGGACAGGAATGCGGTTGTGTTGCAAGAATGATGAAGAAAACAAGATGAGCAGAGAATGTCTCCCGTTGTTCTGTTTAGGCAATCTCTCCAAAGAGTCTGGGAACCAAGGCAACCAGACCTTTCACATTTCCTTTGTTTACCCCTTGTAGCTGCCCTTTCCGCATCATGTTCATCATTCTCTCCTCGGCTATCCTTCCCAAATGCAAAACGATGCACAACTTCTCTGTCAGATGGCCAGCCACCATGTTCTGCCCTCGCAGTGGAAGGATCTGGATGAGGAAGCGAAAGCAGCCCTCAAAACAGCAGCTCTGGAGTGGATACACATCCTCCAGATTGATACTGATGAGTATACCAAAGTGACATGGGGAGAATATGGTTCCCTCTCTTATTGGATCAAGCGAGCAGACTTACAAAGGCTGGACTTCGAGAGGTGTTGGGCCATAACCGATTCCATCTGAAGCTCTAAAGAGGCTGCTTCACAACTCCCTCAATACAGGTCTTGAATCGACCGTATCGAGGGCTTTTTATCAAGA
Source organism: Ktedonobacter racemifer DSM 44963 (assembly GCF_000178855.1). GTDB lineage: Bacteria > Chloroflexota > Ktedonobacteria > Ktedonobacterales > Ktedonobacteraceae > Ktedonobacter > Ktedonobacter racemifer. The sequence goes on from NZ_ADVG01000002.1 coordinate 863,699, forward strand.
CCCCCAAAACGACGGTTTAGCGGAATCCTTATGTTACCATCGCAATGAAAGAGGCAAAGCGACGTTCTTTCCATGTGAAAGAACGTCGGAAAAGCTTGGCAAGCAAATCCAACGTTCTCCATAGAGAAGAACGTTTTGGGGAGATATGCGTCAAAGGAAGAAAACGGCGAGTTATGTGTCAAATCCTGGCTTCTGCTCAGCAGCTTCCTGTCTTGACTTTTGTGATGCATCTGCCTTTCTAAATCCACTCAAATGTGCTTATGCACCCTCGAATAGATTCAATTGCTGCACCTGGCCCTCACAGGAAGTCCCCATGACTTCTACGCCGCTTTGGGTCACCTGCAGCACATCGCACTCAGGACAAGCCTGAGTGTATGGCCCTCGCCGGGCAAGGAACCTCGTCAAGATGTTGTGAGCACTATTCTCATCTCGATCCATGACGAGTCCACATTCCGCGCACTGATACGTCCGCTTTCACAGTGGCATGGCTTGCAGATTCCCACAGCCACTACACTGCTTGGACGTGTTACGCTCATCTACCAACTGAAGCTCTTTCCCATACAACTGGCATTTATAGGTGAGCATTTGGACGAAGGCATACAAGCCCCAGTCATTGTAGACCGCCCGATTGAGCGCCTTGTTTCGCTCCTGATGCTCTTTCATGACCATGTGCCGTTGGGAAAGATCTCCTACGACGACAGTTCTCTCAACCAATCGCCGTGCGATAAGATGCGATGCCTTGTGCAGGCTATCGCGCTGTTTGTTGCGCTTCCTCTGCGAAACGCGCTTGTACACCTTGCTCAGATGAAGATAACGACGCGACTTCTTCTTGCACTTGCTGCGTTTCGAGCGAAGCCGATCCAACTGTTTGTTGTACCAACGCGAGCCTTTGAACCCACCGATGTGATAGATTCGGCCCCCTTCCGTGACCCCAGTTGCCAGCGTCTTGATGCCCAGATCGAAAGCCACGGTGTTGCCATCGCGTTTGGCTTGCTCGGGCTCTCGGTAGCTGAAAGAGGCGTAGTAGTTACCTCTGCCATCGCGACTGATCGCCACCTCTCGAAAGCCTTCGGGAGGCAGTTCGGTGAGGTGAGCACGGATGGCAGGAAAGCGTTTGTGCTTGCCCTTGCCCCCTGTGGGCAACATGAGCGTGTTTCCCTCAAGCGTGAGATACATCGCCGGATAACAGAGGGTAAAGAAGCCATGGCGAGGGCGCACGCGGGGAAAGCCTGGGGTTTCCCCATTGGCGACGCGACGAAAGAAGGCTCGCATGGCCCCATCCAGGCGATAGTACACTTCCGCAAGCAATTTCCCATAGACCTGATTAAGTTCAGGGTCATGGGCACGGCTCTCGGCCAGCGTTTTCTTGCAGGCGTTGAAGCGCCACTTCTCACCGTCTCGCAATTTCATCACCCACCAATTGTAGAGTAGGGTAGACTGGGAGCGAGGTTTCAATTGCTTGCTCCTTTTCTCTCAGTCTCCCTCAGAACCGGACTTGAACCTTTCAGCTCATCCGGCTCGCCAGTGATGTTCAAGTCTCGATGCCTTTGTTCCCCTATAATGGATGTTCTCATGACATCGGCGACAAGTGATCAGCGTTTTCCGTTGCTTGCCGCGTTCTTGAATGATACCCAGGGCGGTTTCGGCTGTCCTCATCTCAAGTACCTCACTTTACTGAGTATCTCATCACCTCATCCCCTTCGCCGTGTAAAGGGCTTTCCCCTCCTCTGACTACTATGGGATGTCCGTCATCGTGGGGGTCTCCCCCTGTAGATGATCCTATGGTACGTCATCGTAGTACGTCCGAGCGCGACGTAGGTAGCTCATTCATCTCTTTAGGTGACTTCGTTAGCCATCGCTCATATGGGAGAAGTTGTAAAGATCGAGGTCTTAGGTCTTTACACCATATGACACTGGTGCACAAGCACTCTACCAGTGGGGGAATGCGAACCCCGATGGAGATTGAGCTTCAAGCAGTTTAGCCTTTACCATATCGCGCGGGTCTTGCGGAGCTTATCCTACAGTGCTTTGGGACATCTACCGCGTTAACAACATGCTACAGTCCCTTGACCCTTTTCAGGGTCCAGGTAAGTTGTTGACCCTAGAACTTTCTTCTCAGTTCTACCTGGTTGAACCAGGGATACTACGAAGCGCCTCATAGCGCACGTCCTCTGCATTTTCCTTGCATGAACTCAAGGGTAGCCATGTCTTGCTCGCTGAGGTCAAGTTTGATCTTTTTGCAGAGGAGCATGAAAACCCCTTCCCTTTCAACACCACACTGAGAGAGAGACGTCGCCTCTTTCGCGAGAAACGCCAGATATTCTGGTTTAGAACACTTTTTCTTATCTGGTGCGTGTAGCATACCATGATATCGTCTCTCTGTCAACGCCTCCAAAGGTGGACAACAAGCACACCTTTAAGCATAGTCGCGCACATTTTCGATTGCTGCTCTTACGCTCCTTTCCTCAAAAACAGTAACCGGTTTCGGAGGTTGTCCGCGACCGAATTGATCAGAAAGCGCAGTGCGCTTTCTGAGAGCTTCACTTGGATTCAATTCGACCCAGTGGATTGGGACTCTCCATCAAAGCCGTGCGCGCAGCCGGCCAGTTGGAATCCTCAGGGTCGAGCGCATTGCGAAGGTAAGCCCACGTGAGCCGCTGGATCAGGGCAACACGTTCGGGGTTCTCGTCCGTCGTTTCCGTGACGTTGTACCCGGAGATCCCACCAAGCGAGTGTTCTGCCCCGAACAGCGTAAGGAGGCTCTTGCCTCCTGGACTCAAGACGTATGGGTCAGTAAACCAGTCCGGCCCCCGAACGGACAGGGCGGACTGGTCTCGATCTCCCGCGATTACGAGGGTCGGCGTGGTCATGTCCGCGAAGCTCGGATTCATAAACGGGAAGTGCTCGGCTGCGAACGGAGTCAGGTCATTTCCGCCCTGGCCAGGCGCGGCAAGCAGCACACCAGCTTTGACCCGCGAGTCGGACAGATCCTCTTCCGTTCCGCCCTCGGGATCGAGGACTCGCGCGCCCAGCAGCATGCTCGCCGTCTGGGCGCCCCAGGAGTGTCCGGCTGCGGCGATGCGGCTTCGATCGAGGCGCCCACTGAGGCCGGGAACGGAAGCCTCGATAAGGTCAAGCTGGTCGAGGATGCGCTTCATGTCCTCGACGCGAAAACGCCAGATTAGTAGTGTACGGGGATCGTCAGGGGGAAGGCTCAGCGTCCTCGAGTCGAGATGGGTGGGTTGCATGACCACGAAGCCGTGAGCTGCCCAGAAGTCGACCAACGGTCCATAGCTGTCCAAAGACCCGCCAAAGCCGTGCGAGAAAACAATAAGAGGCAATTCGCGCCCAATCGCGGGTGCAGACACTCGCACGTGCAGATCCTCACCACGGCCCGGAGCTGAGAGCACCACCGGCTTCACCGAGACGACGGGAGTGGGCGCACGCATGGGCACGTCTGTAATCGCTATGTCTGATTCGTTCATAGAAAGATCTTCCTTCCAGCTATTTCGCGTATGGTATAATAATAAAGCGGAGCAATGCTCCGATACTATTATACGGAACAATGTTCCGTTTGTCAAGCTAGTGTTTGAGGGAGGGAATGAAGCGATGACCACCATCGACGAGGGAGCCGGGCAACCAGCCCGGCAGAAGCGGGCCGACGCGCAGCGCAACGAGCAGGCGTTGCTCGCCGCCGCCGCCGCCGTGTTCGTCACGTCCGGTGTCGAGGCGCCGGTGCGTGACATCGCGGCAGCGGCTGGCGTCGGGATGGGGACAATTTACCGCCACTTCCCGACGCGAGCGGATCTCGTTGTTGCCGTGTACCGCCATCAGGTCGAGGCCTGCGCCGAGGCTGGTCCGGTCCTGCTGGCGAATGGTGGATCGCCGCACGCTGCACTCGGTCAGTGGGTCAACCTCTTCGTTGATTTCCTGGTCACGAAGCATGGACTCGCCGCGGTCCTGCAACCCGCCAGCGTCGGCTTCGACGCACTGCATGCCTACTTCCTTGACCGCCTCGTGCCCGTTTGTGCTCAGTTGCTCGACGCCGCCGCTGAAGCCGGCGAGATCAGCGCCGATATTGATGCCTACGAACTGATGCGTGGCATCGGCAACCTCTGCGTTGGCACCAACAACGACCCGCGCTATGATGCCCGCCGCATGGTCGAGCTGCTCATCGCGGGACTCCTCCAATCGCGCTCGGCCTGATAATGAGCTGCGTATCCAGATAGAGGCGCGCAATGAGAAGCTCTTGCAGGCCTTTCGCAAGCACCTCGCCCAGACGGGTTTGAGCCTGAAAATGGTGGAGCAGCATGCCAGCACCATCCAGCATTTTGGCTCCAACATGTTGTTAAACCAGGCACCATCGCACGGGCTGTTGGATATGACCTCGGATGAGGTCGAAGCCTATTTGCAGACGACTGGTGTTAAAACGGCGAAGACTAGCTTCAAGCGTTTTGTGCGCTTCCTCATGGAGACAGGAAGGATGGAGTATGGGCAAACCGAGGAACTGTGGCAGATGCTCAAATAGGGAGAAGTGAAACCTCCTGCCTGTTAAGCTTCAAGTGAAGGGAGAGCGAAAATGACCTACGATCTGACGCCAACACAGCGGCTTTTAGAAGTCCTCACGCAGAGAGCTTTAACAAAAGCGGAACGGGCCATCGCTCGAGAACAGATCGGACGCTATTATGCGAAAAAACTGGCTAGCCTCCAACAGCACCTCTTTGAGGCGTTGGAGAAGCGCCACACAGGGGAACTTGACCCCTTCGAGCTGGATGAGTATATTCACCCAAAACGCCGCAGGATGCCCCTGCCCTTTGAGGCATGGGGAGGAATGCGGCGTTCCTTTGTCGGTGGCTTGGGTGGAATACGCCGTAGACATTCTTTCATCTGCTCATGTATTGTTGACAGTCAGATGAAAACTATGGTATAATTTAGCGTATGCAAACGGTAGTAACAGCGAAACTCAAATTAAATACAACGCCCGAGCAATTCAAGGCATTACGTACAACGCAACTGGCGTATCGGGATTCTCTCAACTATGTGAGCCAGTACGCCTTTGCGCATGGCAAGATGAGCAATGCTGTTCGTTTGCAAGATGCCACCTACGAAGAGATCCGCCTCCGTTTTCATCTTCCTTCGCAAATGGCCTGTTCTGTTCCTCGCCAAGTTGGTGCCTCGTATAAAACCCTCTGGACAAAGGTCAAGAACAATGCTGTTCATCGTAAGGAAGGGAAGACCAAGAAACGCTACAAAGGGCTTGATAAGGCTCCCACGTTCATCTCCCCCACGTTGACCTATCAGTACAAGAAAGACTACACCCTCAAGAAAGAGCAGCAGGTGAGCATCCTGACCCTTGAGGGACGTGTTATCGTGCCCTATACTGGCTACAATAAGCATGTGGCATTGATCCAGCGTGGAGCGGAGATTGGTGCATCGAAACTCTGGTATGACAAGCCCAGGAAACAATTTTACCTCCTTGTCTCTCTTGCAATTGAGACGGCTGATCCTACACCTGAAACGCACAAGCAGGTCGCCGGAGTGGATGTGGGAATGCGATACCTTGCCGTCACGGCGACGATGCAAGGGGATTGCACCTTCCATTCAGGCAAACAGATTGTCCCCAAGGCAAACCACTACGCACGACTGAGAAAACGTCTGCAAAAAAAAGGCACTCGTTCAGCGACAAGAAGGCTCGTTGCCATCAGTGGACGAGAGAGACGGTTGAAGCAGAATACCAATCATGTCGTGAGTAAGCGGATTGTCCAACAGCACCCTCAAAGCTTGATTGGACTGGAGCATCTGACAGATATTCGAGAGCGTACCAAACGACGCAAAGGCAAAAATGCAAAACAGCGAAAAGCCAATCGTACCTTCTCCAAATGGTCCTTCGCTGAGTTGCATAGCATGATTGCCTATAAAGCGCTCTTACATCGAAGTATGGCAATCAAGGTCGATGCCAACTATACCTCGCAAGCGTGCCCCAAATGTGGGCACACCTGCAAAGAGAATAGGCCCAACAAAGGATTGCTCTTCGTCTGTCAGAATTGTCAGTACACGCTCCATGCCGATCTGGTTGGTGCAAGAAACATTGCGATGCGAACGCTTCTTATCCGGCAAGACTGGATAGGAACGGGCCTCTTGTCAGTACGCCCTGATGTGTCGGACGATGAAGCCAAAGCAGCACGCCTGAAACGGTATGCTGGATTGCGGTGGAGTTCAGACACAACTCCAAGCCCTCGGCTTTAGCCGTAGGGTACTGACCACTATCATAAGCAATCCCAGGAGCTCTATGTCTACATCAACACTCGATCCCACTCCAATGACAGCCTTCCTTTCTGGCTGGCAGCCATTGAGGCTGATGAACAAGGCCGAAACGTGTGGCAGCCAAGGACGATGCTTCCGCCTAAGGAAAGTTGACAAGTAGTATCAAAATGCGGAAGAGCCATCAGACCGGGCCAATACCATCCCGAGATGCATGCGTCTGCCTGTTGCGTCGCTGACGTATAGCCTGGTTGAATCGTTCAAGGTATATCCCGAACTGGCGTCTATCTTCTTCCGGCCAGTTCTCAAAGAGCTCAGAAAACAAGCTATAGCGCATCTTATGGGCCTCTTGGAACCTTGCTTGGCCTAAGTCTGTAATCTGGAGAAGGCTCACCCGCGCATCCACTGGATCAGGGAAGCGCTCTGCCAGACCACTCGATTCGAGGGCAGCCACTTGCCTGCTAATCGTCGAGATATCCAATTGTAACGCCTGAGCCAAAACATTAATGCCCAAGGGACCACCATTTTGTACAATTTCACCGAGCAGAAGGTAGGCAGAGAGGGTGAGCGTTCGCTCTTTTTGGGCAGATTCTAACGTACGAGAGAGGATTGTGATTGCATGCTCGACCGCTTCGACACTATCGTTCTCTCTATCCATAGCTTTCTTATTCTCCTGTAATGTAGATGACCACCGTTTTTCCTGTTATAGTGGCTAGAATAGTTTATCCATCGTATGGTCATGCGCTGCAACTATCATTGACAAGCGTCTCTCAGGCAATGTGACGGCTTATGCAGATCCGCGCCAGCCTTTGCATCTATTGTGTACAGGTTATCACAAGGAGTGGGGAGCTACCAGGGGATCTGTCCGGCGAGAAAATACTTGCACATACGAGCAAAAAGGTTGTACAATACAAGCGTTCCCAAAAGGTTGTATTGTACAACCTTTTGGGTGAGTGTATGCGTCTGATAAGTCCAAAGAATTGAGAAAACCTAATGAAATCAAAGACATCTGTAGGGGATGTTGCCTCTCCACAAGGGGAGACAACGGAACCAGTTCAGACCGCCAAGCAGAGCAGCTTTTTACGTCAACCCAGGGCAGTATGGGCCATCGCATTTGCCAGTGTGGTTTCGTTCATGGGGCTCGGCCTGGTCGATCCGATTTTGCCTGCCATCTCTCAGCAACTCCACGCCACTCCTGCCCAGGTCGAGTTGCTCTTCACAAGCTACCTTCTCGTGACAGGTATTGCCATGCTCATTACTGGGGCAGTCTCAAGCTGGATTGGCCAAAAATGGACGCTTCTCAGCGGCCTGGCACTGATTATTATCTTCAGTGTCGCGGCTGGGTCGTCCTCAACCATTAACGAAATCGTCGGCTTCCGTGCTGGCTGGGGGCTAGGGAACGCGCTGTTTATCTCTACGGCACTTGCCGTTATTGTCGCGGTAGCGAGCGGTGGCGCGGCACGCGCCATCATCCTCTATGAGGCTGCGCTCGGGTTGGGTATCTCAGTTGGCCCTTTACTTGGCGGTGCACTAGGATCGGTCAGTTGGCGCAACCCATTCTACGGCGTTGGTATCCTCATGCTCATTGCATTGATCGCCATCATCGTTCTTCTGCCCTCTATGCCCCGACCGGAAAAGCGTATCTCAATCCTGGCTCCGATCCGCGCATTGCGGCATCGAGGATTACTCACGATGGGTCTGACCGCGTTCTTCTACAACTTTGGCTTCTTCACGCTCCTGGGGTATGCGCCCTTCCCCTTGCGTCTTGATGCCCATGGTCTGGGTCTCGTCTATTTTGGGTGGGGTGTCCTCCTCGCGATCACTTCGGTATTTGTAGCGCCACGCCTGAGCAAGCGAATCGGGACACTGCGCTCAATGTACATAGTCCTTGCCCTTTTCGCGATTGATTTGCTCATGATGGGATTTGGCGTCTCTTCGCAGACGACGCTCATCGTTGCAGTCCTTCTTGCTGGTATATTCCTGGGCATCAATAATACTTTAGTGACAACAGCAGTCATGGAGGTCGCGCCCGTTGAGCGCTCCGTCGCATCAGCGGCTTATAGCTTCGTACGTTTTATCGGCGGAGCGATTGCGCCCTGGCTGGCAGGAATACTGGCTGAGTGGTTCGCACCTCAGGTTCCCTTTTACGTTGGGGCGGGAGCCGTCGTCATTAGCATTCTTGTGCTCTTCTCAGGAAGAGCGGTCATGCGTCACCTTTGATCTCGGTGTCACTAAGGTGGCTCGCTGAAACAAGTTGACCGGTTTTGTCCTTTGTGCTGTTCCTTGGAGACAAAAATGGTCAACGTATTTCGGCGGAGTCCTAAGGAGGTTTCTATGTTCAAGCAGATACTGGTTCCTCTGGATGGTTCAATGCTAGCTGAGCGCGCACTTCCAGTCGCCGCGCAGCTAGCTCACGCGACTCATGCAACTCTTCATCTTGTCCGCGTAGTCCCTGTTGTAGCAACTCCATGGCTTGAGTGGGGAGAGGAACTTTCCGATGAAATCATTGATAAGATCACTGGCACAAACATGCGAACGGCAGCGAACTACCTGGATACCGTAAGCAAGCGTCTCGTCGCGCAAGGGATCACCACGCGAACCGCCCAGCCAACCGGAAACGTTACTTCGAACTTGCTCGACTATGAACGCGATGAAGGCATTGATCTCGTGGTCATGTGTACTCACGGCCACAGCGGCCTCGACCGCTTTGTCCTGGGCTCGATATCCGCACGCCTGCTAAGCTACGGAGCCGCGCCCGTGCTGATGGTGCATGCCTTTGGTCCCTCTGCGCCCCTGGAGCATGCTGTTGTGCCGCTGGATGGGTTGGCAGAGCACGAGGACGCGTTGCAAGCGGTGATTGCTCTTATGCCTGTGATGGTGCATGGAGTAAGTCTGCTGCGCGTGATTGCGTCAGTGGAACAGCAGGAGGAGGCTGAAAGGTATCTCGCCGCAGTCAGCGATCGGCTCGTCCAACAGGGTATCCAGGTGACTGAGCGTCGTGTGGTGGTGGGAGATCCTCCCACAGAGATCCGGGCCATGATATCAGCGGGGCAACTCGTGGTGATGGTGGCGCACACACGTGTACACCTGATCCGCTGGTTTGACACGTTGGTGGACGACGCTGTGGAGCATGGCGCTATAGATGTACTCTTTATGAGGAGCAAAAAGCAGGGCTGAGAACACGACGTGAACGCCCCTTAAGGTGTTTTCACTGGTCTCATTGACGGTCGTCAATGAGACCAGTGAAAACACCTTAAGCCTGAGTTTTATGTCTATTCAGGAGATACATGCCATGAGCGAAGATGTTGATTTTATTCATCAAATGCGTGCTATCACCATCTCACGAGAATATGGCAGTGGTGGAGGTGAGATTGCGTTTCGTCTTGCTCAACGTCTGGGCTGGCATTTAATCGATCACAACATTGTTGCACGCATCGCAAACGAGATGAGCACAAGTATTGAGGAAGCAGAGGCCTATGATGAATGTACCGAAGGAAGAGCGTCACAGATACTGAACAGATTGCAATATCTGTCTCTCTATCCAGATTCTATGGTAAATATTCCATTAGAAGCAGTTCCTTCGGATAAGGATTATCGGAATGTAGCGAACAAGCTTGTGAGGGCAGCCATTGTACAAGGGCAAGTGGTGATCGTCGGAAGAGCCTCTCAGGTGATCCTGGCCGAACTGCGGAACGTTTTGCACGTCCGCATTATTGCCCCATTTGAAAAACGCGCGGCCTGTGTGATGCAACGCGAAGGCATAGATTACCACGCAGCCGAGTCTCGCATCCGCTCGAAAGATCGTGATCGAGCGAGGCATCTTCAGAGGGAGTACCATCAAAAGCCGGAAGATGCGCATCTGTACGATATTATTTTAAACACTTCTCTGCTTGACCTGGAGAGCGCTGTTGAAACCATCTGCTTCACACTACAACAGAAAGCCAAAGGACTTTTTGCGAAAACAAATGAACCAGGGTTACCACAGTATCCCTGGCTGTAAATTTGGGAATTCTGTGGGTCTGCTCACGGGATGTGCATTGCCTCACTATGCATTGCCTCGTATCCCTGTACGGTCTGCCAAGCTGTCTCGAACGAAAGCAGCGATGCGATTATTATTTCTCACACTTCCTCGATCAGATCAACAAGGCAGTCGAGAATCTCGGCTACCTTGTTGATCTGATCGAGGATACTAACTGCTCCGATAAATGTAGGAAAACGTATGCGAGCATAGCTCTCCCACATCGTTCGTTGTTGCTGCTTCATCCGTAGGTGCCTCAATGTGACCAGCACATTTTTGGTCTTACCCCGCGTCCACAGCCAAGTTTGCGTCTTCGTCCGAGCCAGTACCGGAGACGGCTTGATCAATGAGCCCGATCAAGCGCAGGGCTTCCGCCAGGATATTGAGAGAGGCGTTATAATCTCTATCCTGCTCGAATTGAGCATACGCGCAGTGCGGGTTCTGACAGAGAAACACCCGATCTGAGAGTTGCATGTCTTCCCACTTCCAGCCGCAACCGTGACAGGTTTTACTGGAAGCAAAGAAACGGTTGACCTTGATGACGTGCCCACCTCGTTGCTCCACCTTCGCCTTCAGCACGTTCAAGAGTTTGCCTAATGCCGCATCCGAGAACGAACGCGCGAGCTTGCGATTCTTGAGCAACCCCTTGAGATTGAGGTCTTCAATGCCAATGATCCCGTAGCAGTTCGCGAGCCGGGTGGTCAGCTTGTGGAGCACATCATCTCTCATGCAGGTGATTCGGTAGTGCAGGTGTGCAACCTGCCTGCGTGCTTTCTCCCGGTTTTTCGAGCCGAGTGTGCGGCGATGCAGCCGTTTGTTGGCCTGACGGAGCTTTTTGAGCGCCGTTTTGAGGAAGGCTTGGTTCTCGACTCCCTCTCCCGTACTCAAGGTTGCCAGGCGGTTCAGTCCGACATCGATGCCACAAGCAGCCGGTTTCTTCGCCGGGATCGCATCTGGAAGTTCGACTTGAATCGAGACAAACCACCAGTCTGCCGTTTTGGTAATGCGCGCACCTGTCACCTTCCCGCCCACAAAGCGCAAGTTCTCTGCCATATTCACCCAGCCGAGCTTGGGGATCCAGATCCGATGGTCCCCAAGCTCGAATTGATCGTTGGCCAGGTAAAAACTCAGTTTGCTTTTCTTCTTGCTCTTGAATGTGGGCCGACCGGTCTTTTTTCCCTGTTTCAAGCCGTCAAAATACGCGGTCCAGGCGTTTGCCAGATCGAGGAAGGGCTGATCGGAGGCATTCTTCGTGACCTCCCAGGTCCAGGGATACTGCGCTCTCCGGATCTCGTTAAACTGCTTCTTGAGCTTGAAGGCAGTCGGTTTTTCACCAGCCTCGTATTGGCGATTCCACTCAGCGAGTGCCCAGTTCCAAACGAAGCGCGAGATTCCTGCAGCTTTGGCAAAATAGCCTTTCTGCTCTTCTGTTAGATGGAGACGTATCTTATGCGCGCGAATCATTGCCCACCGCTCCTGATAGACGTCAAAACCCCTTATCTCTTCCAGTATAGAACATTTTTTCACATCTGTCTATGAGAATGTACTTTCTGGGCATATTGCCACGCTTTGCCTCCATTCTCCTCTCTTTTGAGAACCGTTGAAAACTCTTTTCCTAGACCGATCTGTTAATATCGTTTCTTCTCGTTGTTCAGCAGAGAGGGAAACAAGAGGGTAGATGGTATGCCATTGACCGTTGCACCGGCATGCGATCCGTTTAGTGAAAGCGTCCTGATGTTCTGACTCGGAAAGTTGAGGGTTGGTTCTGACAGCTTGTCGAGCGCGGCCACGTGCGCAGGCGAAAGCTGCAGGTCGAGTGCGGTCAGGTTCTCATCCAGTTGTCTGAGCGTGCGGGCTCCGATGATGGTTGAGGTGACACCTGGACGCCCTTGCACCCATGCCAGGGCAACCGCAGCAATTGTCGTACCCAATTCATGAGCAATCTCGCCTAAGGTATCGAGGAGCTCATAATCTTTCTCTGTGAGGGATAGCATCCTTTGTCCTCTTCCTTTTGCCGTCCCTGCGTTCTGGCGGGTGTATTTTCCCGTTAACACTCCGTTGTTCAGAGGACTCCATGGAGCCACCGCCAGGCCAAGCTCTTGCGCCATTGGGATCAGCTCCCCCTCGACGGTTCGTTCCCGCAGGGAGTATTCGAGCTGCACGGCAACGATCGGTGACCATCCCCGGAAATGCGCGATAGTCTGAGCCTGTGCGACTTTCCAGGCAGGTACGCAATCTAAACCGATGTAGCGTATTTTGCCCGCCGTCACCAGATCGTCAAGTGCGCGCATCGTCTCTTCGATCGGGGTAAACCGGTCCCAATTATGGAGCCAATACAGGTCGATATAGTCGGTCTGTAAGCGCCGGAGCGACTGTTCACACTGCTCCATGATAGCCTTGCGGCTCGCCCCGCCACCATTCGGATCTCCTGGATACTGATTGAAGAAGAATTTGGTTGCCAGAACGAGACGATCTCGGCGCACGCGAGCCTTCGCGAGGAAGTCGCCAATGATCTTTTCGGCATGACCATCGGTATAGCTATTCGCGGTATCGATGAAATTGCCGCCAAGCTCAAGGTAGTGGGTAAGAATAGCCTCTGCATCGGCAACACTGCTTCCCCAACCCCACTCTTCCCCAAACGTCATCGTCCCAAGGGCAAACGGACTCACCCGCAGGCCAGATGTTCCAAAGGTAATATATGCGTTTAAAGGCATCGAACGTTCCTTTCCATGTTTAATAAGTGAGTAGGCACTCATTAAAAAGAGAAAAAATTTTAGGTCGTGGTCACTGCATTCCAAAAAGCGGTAAAGCCAGCATCGCGGAAGCGATCCGCCTCTGAAGGATGGTGGAGCATGAACTCTATCGTCATATTCCTCATGGATATGAATAAGGCGACGCCAAATTCATGGGGCTGGTCCTTGAGAGCCCCGCTGGTCAGGCATTCTTGAAGCATAGCAGAAATAGCTTCAAATCCTTCCACGCTCTGACGTTTGGTCTGTTCCCAGATGTGATCCGAGACGCTTAGTTGGGTCATGGCTTTGAATTTATGCGGCTGAGCGATGCCCAGACCAACATAGTTGTCCCAGACATAACGAGCACGGGCCTTTAAGCTCGCATGAACGGGATAATCCCGCGTCATTTCCTCCCGCTCTTCGCGCTTCAGTTCCAGGTACAGCTCATTGAGCAGCCTCTCTTTGGTCTCGAAGTAGGTGAACAAGGTCCCTTCTGCGACACCAGCGGCGTGAGCGATTTTGGCCGTCGGGACACTCAAGCCCTGCCCGGCAATAAGTTCAATGGCTGCCACAAGGATAGCGTTGCGTTTATCTTGACTTTTTGGTCTCGCCATATTCTCCCACCAATAAGATAAATGACTGATTGCTTACTCATTATAATACGGGGTGAATCTTTTTGCAAGGCCAAATGTGAAGGAGGTTTGTGAGCATGCACTAAACAAGAGTATGTGGATACAATTATTTCATCTACTTTATCTTTGAAGGCTGGATTGACGTAGCACCTGGTTAACAAGCTCCATGAGCAAGAAAGCATTGGGTACCTCTATGATTTGCTCTCAGGTGGTCATGGATTGAACGGCTTGTGAACACTTTTGTCAGAACGTGGAACGCGAGGCAGGTGTTTCCCAGAAAATGAAGGCAGGTGTCCGTTGAACGCCCTTTGGCCATAAAGAAAACCGTCCTTCTCACCTACCATCACTGCTCGCTTCCTCCGAAGCAGCTTGTGAAGCACATTGAGAAGGACGGTTTTACAAGAAAAGCGGGAGACGAGACTCGAACTCGCGACAGCCTGCTTGGAAGGCAGTACTTCGCAATAACATCTCCTGCTTGCTGTAGACCAGCCTGAGAAGCCAATCCATCCATGTTGATATCCCCATGAGCTTGATCAACATAGTATGTTACGAGTTTTTTGCTATCTCTAGCCTCTTATGCATGATTTTTCGAAAAACAGAACACATATGGCTTCAAAGAGAAATCTCTTATGTATGAGCTTTTCTGCTCAAAAGCATGATACTCCAAGAAATTTTCCCCGTTTTTGAACATATATGTTACAACAGCTTTTCTTGCTCTAGGAACAGATATTTCAGACATCTCTGAAAGCAGGATGCCTCCTCTCAGAAGACGTTATAAGCACTATAACATGTTTATTCCACATTTCAAGGGAGGCAGGATGTGCCAAGAAGGCAATGCAAAAAAGAGCACGAATGCATCTATTTTTTGCGCTCACCTCTTCGATCTCCCTGGCAGCCTTTTCCAAGCCACACAGCGTATCACAACAAATGCTTTCTCGTGGCAATAAAGACGACATATCCAATGCAGGTTGAAAAGTTCTGTCACTCCAGGATCGCCAGCGCTGAATTGGCCTGCTGAACTGAAAAGAGCTCAGGATCGTAAGACGCGTCGACCCACTGGCGCAGACGTTCGTGCTCAGGATGCTTTGGATTCTGCAACAACTCAAGTAAAGACGTGTATCCACCTATGCCACCAGCATCTTCCGGGGGACACGCCCGTTCACCGGCCAAACAACGAGGGATGATCCAGAGCGAATCTTCACCCAGGTTTTCATCTGCAAGATGCTCAATCTTTTCAATCGTTACCTGGTGCATCCAGCTATCACCCAGATCATACTCGTACGTCAACGTCAGCCACTCGGCCCAGACGGTTGCATCGAGCGTAGTGCGTCGGCTATCCCTGATACGCATGCCTACATCTTCCCAATCAGGATCAAGAAGCCCATATACAATTGTCTTCTCATTGATGGTAAGTCTGAACAAATACAAATGAGCATTCTCCCACCCCATGACCACCTGAAGCATTTTGTGAAGGGTATGAAGACTGATGGCGCCAGGCACAACCACCTTGCGCCAGATAGGTGGTTCAATGCCAACTAACTGGACATGCAGGTAATAGCGGCTCTCTGACTGATAACTTCCCAAGTGCGCCTCCTCTTCTACATATGTTGTTTTCTAGTAAAGCCTGAGATGGATAAGTGAACTCCTGAAAAGAAGAGTTCTCTTTCTATTTCTGCTTGACTGGCTACGATGTAAAGGAATTGAGCCAATAACGAGGTTAGGAATACATACAATCCCTTTGCAGCCCATACTGACCCGAAAGCCGTGACCTTTCTTAAAATATACGGGGTACCGCAAGCTACTTGCAGGATCCTCTCACGGATCGATCTCTCTGCTACAACGCCTTGCAATCCAGGAAGGCTTACTTATAGATCTTGCAGGATCCTCTCACGGATCGATCTCTCTGCTACCCAACGTCCACATCGTTTACTACGATCAATAAGACCGCTTGCAGGATCCTCTGCAGGATCGATGTCTCTGCTACCGAACACAATGAGCGCGGCTGAGCCACCTCATACAACTTGCAGGATCCTCTGCCGGATCGATGTCTCTGCTACTAGAAGTGCTTTGTAAGCATCTAGCCTCTGAGTATTAATGGAACGAAAACGCACGCTAAGGAATTTGCCTCTTCCACTAGCTCTGTGATGTATCGTTTTCGCGAAGTCTGCGTTTGTTGACATAGGTGTTGAGTGAGTGATGGTTTGGATAGTTGAGGATTTTAGCAATCTTGCGGACGGAGAGTCCGATATTCAGCAATTCTTCGATGCGCACCCTATCCGCATCAAATTTACTTTTCTGAATAGTCCCCTTTGGCTTGCCAAGGGCGATCCCCTGGCTTTTCTTCGCGGCTAGCGCCTCCCTGGTCCTCATACTGATCAAATCGCGTTCCAGTTCGGCCAGCAGAGAGAAAACGGTGATGATAATTTTAGAACTCATATCATGATCTGTGAGATCAATGTGCTGCTTTAAGGCAATCAGCCGAATGCCTCGCTGCACCAGCTCATTGACGAGCAGAATGATCTCAGCAGTATTGCGTCCCAATCTCGATAGTTCGGTGACGATTAACGTGTCCCCTCGTTCCAGACGGGTGAGCACCTCATCAATGCGCCGCTGCGCAGCAGACTTCCGACTGGTCATGCTAATAGAAACAAAATCGTCGATCTTGAGATCTTTGAGTCGGGCTGCCTCCAGGATCTCGTGCCTCTGGTTTTTGACATCCTGTTTATCATCTGAGACCCGAATATAGGCGAGCGTTTGTACCATCAGTCCCTCCGTCGCGTCTTAACCTTTTTCTGCCCGTAAAGACTATACAGGATGTCTAGGCAATATGCACCTATCGCATGCCATTCTGTCTAGGTGATAACGGACGTTATCACCTAGACATTCCATCCTCTTTCCTGAGCCTGCCGCCCGCAGGCTCCGACAGCTTGGCTTTTTTGGGAGATATTAGTCCTAGCTTTTTTCCTTGTGATCCTCTTTTCTGCCAATTAAGGTGCAATTACTTGCCATCATGATAGATAGATGAAGGCACATGAGAGGAGGCATAACACATGCCTGTTGAGTATTTAACCGAGGCACAAGAGCAACGCTATGGCCGCTATGTTGGCGAGCCATCTGCTGAGCAACTCGCTCGCTACTTTCATCTCAATGATGAAGACCGCGCCCTGATTCGAGAGCGTCGCGGAGATCATAACCGCTTAGGATTTGCCATCCAGATTGGGACACTTCGATTTCTTGGCGTCTTTCTAGCTGATCCCGTCAATATTCCCATTGGTGTGATTCATTACATGGCTACACAGTTGAAAATTGCTGATCCGCAGTGTATTGTTCACTATGCTGAGCGAGTTCAGACCTAGCGGGAACATACCTTGGAAATTCGCCACTATTGTGGTATAAAGAGTTCTCGCATCGCTGTGGAGGTTTCGCCTTGATGCGTTTTCTCTATGCACGCGTCTGGATTGGAACGGAGAGGCCAAGCGTGCTCTATGATCTGGCAACCGCCTGGCTTCTAGAGAAAAAAGTGCTCTTACCTGGCGTGACCACCCTTACCCGGCTGATTTCTACCATTCAAGAGCGTGTGGCAGAGCGTTTGTGGCAACGAATTAGCGCGGCTGCCTCCCCCGAACAACAAACGGATTTGCAGGGACTGCTGGCTCGCGCCGGGGTCTCACGAGCCAGCAATCTTGAACGTCTTCGTCGAGCACCAACCCATGCCAGCGCGCCAGTCCTGGTCCAATCCCTCGCGCGCCTCACAGAAGCGCGGCAGTTAGATGTTGGTCCTCAGGATCTGGTCAATGTTCCTCCATCGCGTATGAAAGCGCTGGCTCAATATGCTGTGACGACGAAGGCCCAGAACATTGCGAATTTAACCGAGCACCGCCGCATCGCAACCCTGGTCTCGTTCGTGCGTCAACTTGCCGTGACAGCACAAGATGATTCACTCGATGTCCTCGACATGCTCGTCAGAGATCTTCTGGCCCGCTCAGTGAGCTCAGGGAAAAAAGCACGACTGCGGACATTGCGTGATCTGGATGCAGCCGCTTTATCACTTGCTGAGATTAGCGAGCAAGTCATTACTGCACCGTGGACGGATGAACAGGCGCGAGCCTTTCTCATGGAGAAAGAGACCAGGATCACGCAGGCGATCTCAACCATCTATGAACTGGCACGTCCGACAGATGATAACTACTACCAGGAAATCGTCGCACGCTATTCTGCGGTACGTCGCTTTTTTCCCGCGCTCCTGCGTACCATTGAGTTTGCAAGCAATGAGGCTGGGCGTCCGGTTGTGGAGGCGCTGGCCTTTCTCAAGGACCTGGAGGGGAAAAAACGTCCTAGTATGGCAGGCGCACTGGTAAAAAGCGTGAATGTTCGACGATTTTTGAGGTGAATGGGAGGAAATCGGCGCGAAACATGGGAAGCGACCTCGCAGGCCTCCATAAAATGGCTGAAGAAGCGGGTGACGATACGCCATTTCTGGTAATTCAGGCAATCAGCAAAAAGAGTATCTTACGCTTGACCAGCATCTCACGGCTCGAAAAAGCGACGTGGAAAATCGGCACAGGCGCGCCTCCTCGCATTGCTGTTCACCACTCTGCCGATTTTCCCCCGTTCGCACGTGATGCGCGGTCGAAGCACGTGTGGGTTTGGGAAGGCTCCTCGCGACCTCAGGGATGTCAGCTTCCGGACAGCGAACCGGTTGTAACCGCGCCGGCACGCTCGTAATTCACGAGAATGATGCCACTTGGGGAGACCTGGCTCTCCGTCACCTTGAACGCCGCCGGGATGGTGCCATCGGTAAACAACCGTTTTCCGCTGCCCAACGTCAGCGGAAATATCTTGAGCCAGAACGCATCGACCAAATCATGCTTCATCAGCGTCTGAAGGAGATTTGCACTGCCGTACACGTGCAAATCCGGCCCTGGCTGGTGCTTGAGTTTGCTGACTTTTTCCGCAATGTCTCCGCCTAAAAACACGGAGGGCTGCCATTCGCTAGAAGTCATGGAATTCGAGGCGACGTACTTGGTCGCTGGATTGACGCCCGGCCATATGTCCGCATGGTGCGGCCAGAACGGTGCCCAAATTTCAAAGGTTTTGCGCCCTAACAACAGATCAAACGGCAGGTTCATCTGCCTATTCATGACGGTTCCAGCAACATCGTCGTCATAGGGAGCCACCCACCCGCCATACGCGAAGCCACCACTGGTATCTTCCTCTGGCCCGCCTCCAGCTTGTATGACACCATCAAGGGTGATGAATTCGAGTGCAATCACTTTTCTCATGACCGAGTTCCTTCAACATCTGGCGACCTTTGGTGCTGATCATGTGTGTTCATCGATGTTTCCTTCCTTTTCTCTCCCGTTTGCATTCGGCATGACTGATGGAGAGCGTAGATTTTCTTGCAAGTTGCACGTCTCTCTATTCTATTGGCAGAGCAAGAAAAAAACTTCTCTTATCTTGCTCAAATCCTCGGCCCGACTCTTGCCTGGGAAAGATCCGCCGACGCGCCTGACCTGGCTTGACGAAAGCCTAGCATGGGTGCTGACGGAAGTCGCTCTCCTACGAATGTTTCTTCTAGTCGTTGTTCATTTTCCTCAGAAGAGCAGAATGTATGCTTGGATACCATCTGTTTTAAACATTCAGAAACAACACTCACTCAGAAAGAGTCGCCTCAAAGAGATACACTTGAGCTTCCACATACGTGAGGCGTGAGAAGAACTCCTGAGAAAGGACGTTGAAAGAAAGGACACGCGCAAGTATGTCAAGTGAACAAAGCAAGGAGCCAGTGATGCCTTCCAAACAAGGAGACGTTGACCTGCTTCAAGACCCAGTCGCCCAGCAATTGTTGCAATCGAAGAGTCTTGCCCATCTGGCCTACAACTGGCACGACGGCACGCCCCGTGTTGTGCCAATCGGTTTCTACTGGAACGGGCAGGAAATCGTGATGGCGACAGCCACAGACGCCCCCAAGACGAAGGTACTCAAGAATGGCGCAAAGGTGGCGGTAAGCATCGAGCATGACTCCTCGCCTCCTAAGATCCTCCAAATTCGTGGGACGGTGCATACTGACACCGTTGAGGGTCTTGCCCCGGAGTATGTCGCCAGTGCCCGCCGGACACTGAGCGAGGAAGACGCACAGGCATTCCTCGCTGAATCGGCCCGCCTCTATCCTCGCATGACGCGCATCTTCATCCATCCAGACTGGGTCGGGCTCCTGGACTTTGAGACGCGTCTGCCCAGCGCCGTTGAGCGTGCAATCAAACGGACCTCAGAAGCCACCTGAGAAGTTTGATCAGGTGGATGTTCCTTGCTAGCTTTTAGCTGTGCAGCTCCCGTTGGAGCGCGGATCGGAAGCGCTCCAGAAGGGCCAGATACTCAGCGACCTAAGCTTCGAGCTTCGCGATGGTGGTCCCACAACTCATATGTTCTTGCAGCAGTTTGTGATAGCGCTGTTCCAAATCAGCGCATGCTGCTTGCGTGCGTTGCTTGTTCTCAGATCGCTCTGTCTGTAAATTTGGGAAATAAGCTGGAGATTTCTTTGCAATTACTCTGTTGAAAGCATCTCTCCTTTTTAGCCTGTGGAGCCATTCCAGAGGCAAATAGAAGAGAGAGTGAACAAAAAGTCACCAGCATAATTGGCAAGATTCCATCAGCTTATTTTCCAAAGAAACCATGCGTCGCAGCCGCACCACCCGGCATGGAACTGAGGATGAGACTACAAAAAGCTCTTGCTATCCAGGAGTTCCAGAGGAATTTACACGCAGTGTGAGCCATTTAATTCTTCAAATTCAGCGCCATTTAATTTTTGAAATGACACTTATCTGATACCGAGTGGCTTTTAGCTTTGAGGCGACCAGAACCCATCGCGCGCAAGAAACCAGGCAAGATCGTTCCTCTGGCGCAGCAACTCGTCTTGCCTGAGTTTGGCGCGACGGGCTAGAACCACCCTCCGAGCATCACGTATCGCTCCTCATGGTAGTTCGTTTGGCTTCTCTTGTTCACGGGAGAGAAGCCCCACATCTGAGTATCAGCAGCAGCATGATGGGATTTACTCTTGTGGGAATGTCGCTTGCCGCATGTGCCGATTCAGAAACAGAAATCCGGTTATCAGAAGCAGGCCACTCCACACGATGCCCACGGTAGGCAAAACACCCAGATGCTCCAGGCTCAGCCCGAGTGCGGAGGAGCCGATGGTGAGGACGCTGAACAAGATCACGCGATAGACGCCATTGACGCGGCCTGGGAGCAGTATGGAGCCGACTCGGCAGGAATCGTTCTGCTTGGCCAATCCTTCGGGGGACTCATCGTCCTTGGACTGGCTGCCAGCCAGCCTGATGTTCCTTTACTTGGCGTGAGCACTCATGGGACGGGATTACGCTGGTTGCCAGGTGCCCTCCAACGCTTTCAAAGCTTGCTGGCCGAGGCCCCATTCGTCCAGCTTCCTTTCGACGAGAACGCCAGGTCCCTTGGGCCTGCCAACAGTTGGGTTCATGAGGCCCGAGAACGCTTGAAGCAGAGTCGAGCTCCTTTGCCGATGGCGGAGTTGCGTGAGGTGCTTCGCTTTCCCCAACGTCTTCGCCAGATCAGTGCTGATGTGCGCGTTCCCGTCCAGATGATCCTTGGAGAGTATGACACCACCTGGGAATCCTCTGCATCTGCGCTGGATGAACTGAGCCAGCTCTTCCCACAAGCCCCATTTGTGGATGTGCGTCGCTAACGCTTCGTTGCTCATCAACTCAGTGCCCACTTAGCGGCGCGTGCGTTCTACCTGCGTGAACTCGCTTTTGTCGAAGAGTGCCGGGTTCACAACAGCATGATTGCCCCCTCACACAAGCCATAACCTTGCTTTCGCGTTCGATACCGAAGCCGTGACTGTGTGAACACAGGTGAAAAGCCTGAGTATCATTGCCGTCTGGATGAGCATTGCGTAGAGAAAGATCGTGTGCTGCCCATCATCCAGACGGATCAGGGATGGCTCCTTTGCTGTTTCTGAACAAGCTGGTCAAAATGTGGCTGAGGGAGGAGATATCCCTCGAACGTTCTATGCCTCCTGCTTCCGTTGACGGCGATATCCCCCGACCGCACTCTCCCTTTGAGCGCATCAAAAGCGGCTGCCTCATAAAAGGTTGGGGCAATGTCTTCCCCCGCCAGAGCGTGTTTGCGCCATCGCTCTGTCAGATGAGCCAGTGGGGCGACGACTTTCTCCTTCCCAATGTTCTGCGTGGAGGCGGTGACTCGTTTCCGATGCTCCGCCAGGCGTGAGACGTGTTCGAGCGCCTGGAGAGCCGGTTCCGTTGCGCGAACGGGGGACCAGTCGAGCACTCGGTATAACGAGTGCAAGCTTTGACGCATCGGAGCATAACGGGTTTCGATGAGATCCAGGGTATCTCCATCGTCCGGGCGCAGAAGTGTTTTCGCCGACGTGACCGTTGCGGTCAGTTCCTGTTCCGAGACTCTAGCCAACACTGCTGTCACGGGGTCTGCTCCTTCGGCTTTCGCTTGCAAAAAGGCTTCTGCCGCTCTCGTTAAGGTGGCAAGATTCTTATTCAGTTGACGTGCATTCGCCCGAAAAATGCTTTTCCTGCTTCCGCTCTCCCTTACGCATCAGTTCCCCTAAGAGCCTATCAAACTGGTCAAGAGCCTGATCGGTCAGATCCTGTGAAAGCTCAAAGAGGTGGGCAACGAGCAAAGCATGGCGACGGTCTGCTTTGAACTTCATGAGTGGCTGGGCCTGGTATTTGCTGCACCGACGGGCGAGTTGAAGAATCCGGTTCTGATGTACTTCTGTGGACAGGGCTGGAAGCCCACATTCCCTCAAGAAGAGCAATCGTTCGACAATCTGCTTGACACTTTTGGGAGAAGTGAGTCCAGGTGGTTCTCGCAACCAACTGAGCCTGGTGGTACCTCGTCGCCCAGCCTCTGACTGAATGAAGCAAGGAGTCCAGTTTGGCGCGGTGTTCCAGAGTCAGGTTGGACGTGAGGAAGCGGTACAATCGCCTCTCTGCTGCCTTGAGGATGATCCAGGTGAAGCGTTCCAGATGGAGAAATCCTGGAGGAAGGATTCTCTGTGTTCGGAGCAGTTCCAGAGCATGTTCGATCAAAAGGAGCGGGCGGTCGCTCTCCAAGGCCAGCGGCAACAACTCGCGCGCAAGCCAGAGATACTCCTTCCATCCACATTCACGGAAGTGGTATGTCTGCCGGATCTCATCCAGGTGCTCATAGAGCGTATGATCTCGATCTCCATACCGGGAAAAGGCGGAAGCGGGAATTTGCACTTGATCGGCAATCGTCGCCAGCACGCGGGGAGGCCCCCCGCCAAATCCCTTAACGGACGCCCAGGGAAACGGAGCACGGCAAGTTGAACGGCAAATCCCAGACGATTATGATGTCGCCTCCGCTGGTTGATCAGCTCAAGATCTTTTTGCGTCAAGGTGTAGTAGCGAGCAATCTCCCGATCAGACAGATCAACCGGAATCTGGGTGAGGGCATCTCTTTGCTCTGGGGTCAAATAGGTTGGGCTTTTTGAAGTAAAAGGCACCTTATCCTCCACATCCACATCATTTCTCGTCTTTCGTATCATGTGGGCGGAGGTGATGTCAATGAAACCGCTCTAGAACAGGACTGGAAGGCTCTGTAGTCGGCTTAGCGGGAATATTTGAGCTCATTTTTAGAGTGCCTGGCCTTAGCGGAAAAAATGGGAGGAAAAAATGTTATCACCCCACAGCGAGATTTCTGTTTTTCGCTGTCGCAATAAAAAGTAAAAGCAGCATAAAAGAGAATACCCCAATAGTCCATCTGCTTCCCAGATACTGTAGCAGATTACCGGTAATAAAGAAGCCAAACGAATATGCTCCGAGTACAACTAGTCGAGCTAGACTTGTAACTCTGCCTCTCATTTCATCAGGAACCATTTTTGCTGAATAGGAAGACGTTGTTACATTATAGAGTGGGTCTATTGCATACAAGAGTGCTGTGATCCCTGCTAAAAGAACATTATTTATTGCGATTGCATATAAACTGAAAATGAAGAAACTAAGTAATGATACACCGACAAGTAGTTGCTTCATGCCAAAGCGACTATATATTTTTGCAGATACGAAGGAACCACAAATGCCTCCTCCGGCACCAATAGTAAAGATAACACCGATAAATAAGGAGGAAGCATGATGCTCTTTTGCAAGAACAATAATGAGCAAATATAACCCTGCGGAAAGAATGGTTCTTCCTGCTGTAAGAAGATTTAAGAAGCGAAGTAACGGCTGATGCCAAAACCACAAGATTGCTTCTTTGATTTCATGATGAATTGCCTTTCGTTCAGTCGGGGTTTCTGCGTCAAGAGGTATAGTTATAAAAAAAATGGAAAACGCATTGATAAAATAAGAAAGCGAATCAACAAAGAAAGCAATAAAACCTCCCCCTGTCTGATACAAAAATCCTCCTAAAGGTGGCCCTACAAGTAAGGCAATCTGGTCTGCTGTACTAGATTGTGCAGAGGCTGCTGGAAATTGTTCTTTTGAGACAACTTTTGGGAACGATGCAAACCTTCCTAAATTTGCAAAGACAAAGAATGATCCCTCAATAGCACTCATTATGTAGAGTTGAATTACAGAAAGAGTATGAAATGCGAGTGCGAGGGTAATACTTCCCATTGCTAATCCACTCCCAAGATTTGCTAGAACCATGACGATTTTTCTATTCCATCTGTCAATTAATCCACCAGCCGGAATTGCCCAAAAAACATAGACAAGGCCCCGTATGGCAGCAACCCCTCCGGCTTGTGCGGAGGAGCCTGTTAAAGCCAGAACAACTAAAGGAAGTGCTATACCGGATACTTCTGTTCCAACCCAAGAGACAAGCTGTCCACTCCACAGAAGCATGAAGTTACGTTGTTTCCAAAGCGATTTGCTCATATTTTAACTTAGAACTCACATTCCGCAGTTTCGATTTGAAAAAAATAGTATTGTTGAGAAGTTGGTGAACGTTGAAGCATAATATGGCAAAATCTGCCTACGATATGCTTCACAGGTGCATCGGCACAATATGCTTCATAGACCATGTTTGAATCTGATTGGAGGCTCAGGCCAGTGCTAGACTTCTCTGAAGCGTACCGAATGAAAATACAGCTTTGGAGAGCTACGCATCTCATCCAGATGCTTCTGGCGCAAAGGCGTGCCTACCTGCTGCCAAAATATGGCTCAAACGCAGTTTTGATGATGAAGGAGAGAGCTTATTATGTTGATGTCTTTCTTGTTGTATTTATAATTCTGGCTCTCTTATGGATTATTAAGACCCCTATCCCTAAGAAAGTCTCAGAGCCGCTTTTCAAGTCATTTATTGGCTTTCTCTGAGCTATTCATTCCTTTCATAATTTCCACAATAATGAGAGTATAGATCTGGCGCTAACCTGGATAGGTCATGTTACTCCAAAGAGCACAACTGCATAACGTCATGACTACTGCTAAGCACGATAGTATCAACCCTGCAATCGCCAACCCTCTCCGAGAAACAGACCCCAACCCACAACACGACAAGATGATTCCTACAGCAGCAGGAATAAGTCCATAAAAAGGGATCAGTCCCAGAATGAGATTGCAGAGACCCAAAACAAAGCCAGCAAGAGCGAAACCAGAGGTCCGGTTTTGTCGTACAGCTTCCGGTAGCCCTTGTCCAATCGTCAGAAATTGCCCACAGGCAAAACAATGGGTGCGAGTTTGCTCGTTGGTTGCTCCACATGTAGGGCAAATGAGTGTGTGTACCATACCGATTATCTCTTTCTAAAGAAAGATAGAAATAATTATATTCTTTTGACAGATTATAGGGCTCTATGGGCACAGGAAGCAAGGCGCGATAATCTTTATATCAATGACTCGGCTACATTCACCAAAAGTGCGTTTGAGCCAAAATATGCTTCACAGAGCTATGTTGAGTTGGTGCAGGTGTTCCGCCCGGGGAGCCACATCGCTCAAATCTGTGAACCTGCCCTTTTTCCTGTGAAACATATTTTGGCCGTGAACATTCGAGGCAGGAGCACTCAAGCCGATGATCGAGCAACGAAATGACTCACTGCCGCGATATGCTGCACAAATCGGAATCGCGGCCAACATATGCTACACAATGGTTTATTGCTTGTTTGCTGTAAATCGGCTTCTAAGCCAGAGGCGCTGCCAAGATATGCTTCACAAGCATTGCCAGAATATCGATCTTACACACTTTTGGTGATGCTAATTTTACAATTATTAGTCAAGTTTTCATGTGTAATATCTTCATACAGAGCATAGAGTACTCTCTGGCGTAGCAAAGGAAATTCAGCCCTTCCAAACATCATACGCTTAATAAGTTTCAATTTGTTCACTTTTCCTTCAACCAATCCGTTATTTTGGGGCAAGGTAAGTCCTGCCGGTAGAGCCACATTAAGATATTGTTGGCGAATGAGCAGAAGCTACGCAACAGCTACTTGCTTGACAGAAGCGAGCAATTCTGCAAAGCGAGATGTTGGGGTGGTTGCCAGCTTCGCTTCTGCGATCCAATGACAAGCCCGAAGCATGTTGATGGAGGTCGCCGTAAGAAACGCCTGGAGATTAAGTTTTTTCATGCCAATGTATCGGGACCTCCGTATCTCACAGGTACGTACACTTTGAGCAACGGTTCCTTCAATGCCCGCTCGCGCTGCATACAAGGCTCGAAATTCAGCGGTTTCCTGACGTTTTCGAGCCTGCTGAAGTGCCACATAGGTGGCTTCATCTGGTCGCAGAATGAGCACTTTGGCTGCGGTTGACGAACACTTCTCATGAAGCGTGCAAACCCGACAAAGGGGAAGAGGGAACCGGATACGCAGACGTGGCTTCCCATGTCGATCAGGGATGTGTCCCCAATCTCGGCTTGTCTGTCCAGCCGGACACAGGACCTGTTTGGCCTTCCAATCGATGTGGAAGTGGCTATGATCAAAACGCCCAGCTTCTTTTGAGGCCCAACTGGTATCAGGAAGAACCGGTCCAACGAGGTCAATCTGATGACGATGCTGACTCGTGGCAAGCAGTTCGGCATCCACATAGCCTTTATCAACTAGGTGCTGGCTGGGAAGGAGCCGATTGTCAGCCAAGCGTTCATGAAGATCTTCCATGACCTCTCCATCTGGGAGCGTGGATGCTGTCGTTGTGACTTCTAGCACAAAATGAGGCTGATCAGCATCGCATCCTTCAGTGAAATGCACCGATGTCTCCAACCCATCCAGTCTGCTTCTTCTTGCTGTATCGCGCCTCCATATCATATGGCGATTGGATCAAGAGCGCCGCTGGTGGAAGCTCTTGATCTTTTCTCCAAGGCGTTCCCTGCTCACACGCGTGATACTGCTGGATCCAAATTCTTCGGAGAATCTCTACTGCTGGGAGTTCTTGTAACCAAGCATGGGTTGTGCTGCCCCAGATGCTCTCTAGGAGCATTCGGCCGTCAACTCCAATCTGCTCTGCGAGCTCTTGGCGCGATTTCTCTTCCTTTGGGAAACGAAAGTCGCTAAAGCGTGATCGATACCGTTTTTCCCATTCAGGTTGCACGCGCTCAAGAAGCCAATCGGGAGCTACTTCTGCCAGGATATTAAGGACATGGCGCATGGTTTCTCCAACACTTTCAAGACGGTTCACAGCTCGAATAGCTGCCAGTACATGTGTTGAATCGGTGCGTTGTTTGCCTCGTGCTTTGACCCAGCCTCGTTCTCGGAACTGAGATAACATCAGATCAAAGAGGCGCCGCTCGGCTTGATGAGCGAGGAGACGAGCGCGAAATTCACTCAACACGGAAAAATCAAATCCTGGATCCTTGATTTCCAAACTCAAGGCGTATTTCCAATCAATGCGCGTTTTCACTGCATCTGCTGCTTGCCGATCCGTCAACCCCTCTGCATATTGCATCACCATCACCAAAGCGAGTCGCCAAGGTGATTCTGCTGGTTGCCCTTTTGCTGGAAACAGATCGAGGAAATCTTCATCCTGAAAAAACGTTCCTAATGCATCTCGCATATGAATACACGTATTTCCATTGGGCAAAATGGCGCGTGCTATCTGTACGGTTTCTTCTGGAACTGGCGGGATCGCTTGGGGATGGAGTGACATAGGTTCTCTCCTGAATGCTTGTCTTTTTTGTGCTACTTCAGTATCTCATATTTTGCTCCATATTAATTCGCCAACAATATCATTATCCGGTGAAGAGCTCAAAAAAGCTGAGGAAAATGAGCTCAAACAATGAAGCCTTCACCACTTATTGTTGCTCTACCTATGGCATGTATAGCCACATTTACACACTGGCCGAGATACGAGATATTGTTATCAGTGACCCCTTTGATCGCTCCGAAGCCCCTCGTCAAATCAAGCTTGTAGACCTGACAGACTGGCTGGAAGCGGTTGTGTCATAACCATCGATCTGTGACATTCTTAATGCTGGATAGAGCAAGGAGCAAACGCCTCTTTATTGCAACTAAGAGCCATTGGTTGCGATAATGCGACGAGAATAGAAATCACTGGAGTATAAGCCACCGGCGCACACGTACAAATTTGAGAAATTTCCAGTCAAGAAGGTAAATCCCACGCGATGCGCAATGAGCTGCGAAGTGAATGACCGAAGGGACAACAGGAGGGATCGGAGCAACCACCTTGCCCTGACAGCGGAAAGAGGATAGAATACCTCAAAGAAAACCAGAGCAGGAATGTCCGGGAGAATGAGAATGAACAAGCGGGAGACAGACGAACAGGATTCGCGCAATGTCCCAGTTGAGCCTCTGAGCGAGCTGACATCCATTTGGTCCTGGGTGCAAACGGCGCGACTCACCTTGCGCCGTCTACAGCCAACCGATGGCCCGGCGATGTTTGCTGTGCATGGTGACCCGGCGACCTACCGCTACAGCCCTGCTGCCCCACATCCCGACCTGGCGACCAGCGAAGAGATGTTGCGATCCTGCCTGCACGACTGGGAGCTCCATGGCTTCGGGTACTGGGCGGTGATCCTTGCGCAGGAGGAGAAGATCATCGGCTTTGGCGGTGTAGAACATCGGGTCTGGTGCGAGCGAGAGGTGCTGAACTTGTACTACCGGTTCACCCCCAGTGCATGGGGGCAAGGGTACGCAACCGAACTTGCTCGAACAGCAGTGAGCCTGGCCCGAACCTATCTCCCCCAGTGGCCCGTCGTTGCTCGCACGAGAGCAGAGAATATCCCCTCCATCCGCACTGCCGAACGAGTTGGGTTGATCCGACGCCCTGATCTGGATACGGAACACGTAGTCTTCGCTCTTGGCTGGTAGCTTTCAACCGCACGAGAGAGCAAGAGATCTGCCCCCCTTTGCGTGGAGCGCGCCAGGGACGAGGAGTGAGTACTCAGAGACAGGGAAGGCCCAGGAAAACTGCCAGGGGAAGGTCGATCTGGTTTTATCGGTCGAGCCATGTGAAGGGGGGAGCCTTTCCCCAGCAGAACTCTTGAGCAGGCTCAACCCTGCTCGGCTCTGGTTTGAGAGGGCCTATCAAAATCTTAACATATAAGGAAGGGGTCGGGGGAACAGACTCCGCAGCGGTCTGGATAATTACCGCTCCATTGGCGATACTGGTCATATGTACCTCCTTGAGGAAATATGTCGTGTTTTTCCCTCTCAAAAAAGCGCATTTTTATCCTTGTTCGCTAGGAGTTAGTATCTCGTTGCGCATCGCGTGGGAAAGCAAGTCACTTAGCAATAATTCACAAGCCCTGCATGTATATGGCGAACGTCTTGATCTTCCGTTAGGCTTTGTTGTATATTGCATCAAGCAAAAAGCTTTTTTCAATTAAGGAGAGATATGCCTGACCAGTGCTAACATCTGCTAGTGAATGTGACTGAAAAGCAATGCTGTTGTTGTTACCCAGACAACAGTTCTCTTGCTTTGTCCAGCATGCTGGCGAGAGTGTTAGCAACGTCATGATGAAGGCATACCATCTCTTAAGATTCTCATTCCCCCTCCATATGCCGTGTGCCCTTTTCCTACACGTTGTCTCACCTGTCTTCTCATGCAACGCATATGCTTTTCTGTTCATGTCTCTGGCAGTTGACTTACCTCATGATCAATTGATGCAGAAATAGTACAGTGAAAGGGTTTTGTATGGAAGCTCAACAAGCACAGATCAGTCCTCGTATCACCTTGTTGCAACAGCAGCTTCTCTCGGGAAATTCTGCTGCACTTCTCGCATTTTGGCAAGAAATGACGCAACAGAGGGTACCCCTGATGGAAGCCATTGAAGGAGATGGCAAGCATACTCTGGTCACATTTCTCTGGCGTGACAGGGGAGACACACACAATGTCGTGATCTGGGGCGGACCCGCAGGATTGGACCACCCCGAGGATCATCAGATGACGCGCTTGTTGAATACTGATCTGTGGTACAAAACGTACCGGCTCCAAACAAATTTGCGCGGGGTCTATACCCTCTCCATCAATGATTCTCTGACCGGTCAGGAACGTGGAGGTTTCGGTACCCGTTTCATCCCTGATCCACTCAATCCCAAGCAGTTTGTGGCTCACAAAGACGAAGGGATGCCTGATTCGCAAGAGGTCGTCTTCTCTATCCTTGAGTTACCCAATGCTCCTGCTCAGACCTGGATTGTGCCTCACCCGGACGGAGCGAAAGGCAAGCTTCACGCCCATCGCTTGCACAGCCAGATCCTCGACAATGAACGCCGCATCTGGGTTTATACGCCTGCTGACTACACGGAGAGGAGTCAACCATACCGTCTCTTGCTCCTCTTTGATGGATGGACCTACATTGACCTCATTCCGACGCCAACCATTCTGGACAATCTTGTGCGAGAAGGGAAGATCCCCCCATTGGTCACGGTCTTCCTTGATAACCCAGATGATGAGACACGCAACCGCGAGTTACCCTGTCACCAACCCTTTGTCAATTTTCTCACCCAGGAACTGATGCCGTGGGTTCATGAGCACTATCATGTCACGGCTGATCCCGCCCAGACGATTGTTGGCGGCTGTAGCTATGGCGGATTAGCAGCCGCTTTCGCCGGGTTACGCGCCTCCGAAACCTTTGGCAATGTGCTTTCGCAATCTGGCTCGTTCTGGTGGGATAAAGACCCCGAGGACGGTATTCAACAAGAGTGGATTATCCAGCAGTTTATCGCGAGTCCCCGCTTCCCTCTTCGTTTCTACCTAGAGGTCGGTTTGAAGGAGGATGTGGGATGGATCTTCATGGTGGGCTGCAATCGGCATTTGCGCGATGTGTTACGCCTCAAAGGGTATGAGGTACATTATGCCGAGTTTAACGGGTATCACCATAACGTCTCCCATCGCGGCTCACTCGCAGATGGATTGGTAGCACTTGTGGGCTCGGTATGGTCTGAATACCGTCTGAGTCAAAGGATGCTATGATCGGAGAAATCTGAAGGAGTAAAAATATATCTTCTTTTTCTAATGCATATTCAGGACCAAGATAGTCAATCAAGTAATGTGGGGGGGGTTGCATACTCCCCCATACGCACCAACTTAAGGACCAATGGACCAGTTTAACCCATCTTTGAGGAGTTGGGCCGCATTCGGATGTGTGTGCCGGGTGTTCATGGAGCATCCGGCACGCATGCGTTGCGCAATCGAGCGCAAGGCCGCCGCAAACTCGCGCTGACCAGCCAGAGCTTCCATCAGCGTCCAAGCAGTATCGCGTATCACCTGGGCCAGTTTAACCAAGCTGCGCTGCGCATTCTGCCAGGCCAGCAGGACGATGAGCCAGTGTTGAATCAGCATGCCGATCAGCTTGGCATACAGTTCGCACAACACCCGCCAGGAGTGTGTCGTGTGCCACTCATCAATGTGCCCGTATTGCTTCCAAAGCTTGAAAAGCCATTCGATTTGCCAGCGTTCTCGTAGGAGCACCAACGCTTCCTCCAGCCGCAAGCGTTTGGATGGGACATCGGTTAACAGGATCGTCCAATCCGCCAATGTCAGAGCACGCGCGGATGCTGGCTGTGCGCGTCGCGACGCATCCTTGAGCAGATTCTGGCGTCGCTGCTCGGCAACGTCTTTAGGCACACGAACCATTAACAGCCGCATCGGATACCGCTGCTGCTTCCCAACCAGCACATGCAGCTCTTTGGTTTGTCCCACTCGTGGAGGCAAAACGGTCTGCAAGTGCAAGCGCCGACCTTGCTCAGTGAAGAAGGCCGTGTTCGTTCGTGCTCGCGTGAGGGTGAAGCTCCCGGATTGCCGACGCGCGCATGGCTGCCTCGATATCAAAATAGCCCAGATCAGCGATGTACAAGCTTCCGGTGGGCAGGGACGCCTCATGGAAAGGACTGCATTGATCGGACACCCGTCCATCGGTCAAGCAAGGACCTGAGATTTGACCACGTGTCAGGTTCCAGCGCACATGCAGTTTGACAGCTGCCTCTCCTCCTCCCGAGCCTCCACCGCTGCCTGCCCAACAGTCCGCCAATTCCTTTGGCAGAGTAATACTGCTGCTATCTTCAAGCACCACGCTCTTGAAACGGTGCAATAATTCGAGTGGCACTGGCTGTTCAGCACACACCAGTACAGCGACCATTTCTTCGAGCACCGATAGCCGCGAACCGAGCACAAGACTCCGTGAAGCGCTTGTGGACTGCTGTATCGCTCACCTCCACTTCTCGGATGGTCGCCATCGAGGCCAGCGTTTCCAAACTCGCATCGGGATGGGTCAGCCAGCCGAAGACAAACGTCTGAACCAGATCGGCTCCGCTGAATTTTCTCTGCCGTTTAATACACCCTGTTTCGCAAGCCAACACATTGGCTCGCTCTTCCAATACCTGTTTCAGCGATAGCTCAATCGGTGATACCTTTTCCATGTCACTGCTCCTTCTGAGATGATTATCACGTTTTTCTTGTTCCTAGCATCGCAGATGGAGCGTCTTTTTGCCTCAGCCGTTCTTAAGTTGGTGCGTATGGGGGGGTTTGCATACTCCCCCGAAACGGTGCACTCGGCTTCACTTCGGCTTCACTGAGGCATCTCCTTCATCCACATCGATATGGTGGGGTGATGCGCTAAGGCTTCGACGATCTCTTCCATATTGATGGGTTCTGACGCTTTATCTCTGCATTCTGAAGTAGCCTGAGAAGCCAAATTAAAATTTCACTGCGGAATGTGGGCTAGGAGTCTGTCGGCAGGCCCTTCAAGAAATCGATCAATGCGCTATTCAGCTCCTGTGGGCGTTCCTCCTGGGTCCAATGCCCACAACCAGGGAGAAGAATCATCTCCTTCGGCTGAGGAACGGCGCGAAGCATGATTGCAATCACCTGCGAATAGCCAGGAAAATGAACCACGACGTCCCTCTCACCCATAATGTAGAGAGCAGGTGTCAAAATAGCAGCATCCGTCCAGGCTCCCATCAGTTCCCAATTCAGTTGCATAGCGCGATACCAGTTGAGCGCTCCACGAAACCCCGCTTGCTCAAATCGCTGCGTGTAGTAGTCGAGATCCTGTTCCGTCAGCCAGGCAGGGGTCAGCGTATCAAATGGTGAAAACTGTACGCTACGCGTGCCGAAGGCGACGACACCAATCACACCCGACTTTTTGTTCTCTACGCTCGCGCAGGTCAAGCATGAAAACGCGATCAGTGTAGCGGAAACGGCGTCGAACACCCGCATATTGAAGCAGTATGTGAAAGCAACCAGTCCGGGATCCTTCTTTACCACTGCTGCCAGTGGTTTGGGCTTCGGCCTTCCCGCTGCCGCTGGGCTGGCACTGGCGCAACAGCGGACGGGCCAGAACCGGCAGGTCATTGCGGTGATTGGCGATGGGGCGTTTCAATACTCCATTCAGGCACTCTATACGATGACCCAGCACCATCTGTCTCTCACCGTGATCGTAGCGCGCAATGAAGAACAATGAAGAATATGCGGTCTTGAAAGCCTTAGAACGCCGCACATTCTGCTGGAAAGGCTACCTTGCCCGAACCCTTTAAGGGCTGCCCAATGGGAGGATATGGTGCCAGAAGCACGCAGTTTCTGTCTTTGGTTTGCATTTTTGTTTCCCAATTGCTATGGTATATCGAGATGGTGGGGATGGTGGGAAACAACAAGCGGTGCATAATGAGGATTCGTTTCTTGAGAAGGAAGGAGAGGGAGCTATGTCCAAAGCTGCTGATTGTGGTGTCATCTGGTGTTCAGAACGCGCGGCCTATGAGATCTACCAGGATCAGCGCAGGCACCTGCTCAGCTTTGAGCCGGGAAGCCAGGAATGGTTTGACTGGCTTGCCGCTTGTTCCTCTTTTACTTTCCAGGGGAAACATGGCGCGATGACCGTTTGCCAGGAGCGGCGACGGCGCGGGGGCAGTTACTGGTATGCCTATCGCCACCGTGCCCAGAAAGTCGTGAAAAAGTATCTTGGCCGCTCTCGTGACCTGACCGTCGAGCGCCTGGAAGAAGTAGCACAACAGTTGCAGCAGGTACGAGATGGTGAAGTAGCACCTGCACAGCGCTCTTCTGTTCCCTTTGCCATGCAGTTTGTTTCTGCCACCCATGCGGAAAAATCCACAGCATTCCAGCAGACGCCCTTCGCATCTCTGGTGGCAGCAGATGCGCCCCTCTTTCTCACCACCAGGCTTTCGCTCCCATCGCTCCAGCATCCTCTGATCAGGCGTGAACGCCTGTTGACGCTTTTAGAGCAAGGCACGACGTACCCCCTGACGATCCTCTCTGCGGCCGCTGGTTTTGGCAAAACGACGCTCCTGGCACAATGGCTGGCCGAGTATAACCATCCGGTCGCCTGGCTGACGTGTGAGGCTGAGGATAACGAGGGGTATCGCTTTCTGAGCGCTCTGATTGCCGCGTTCCAGCGGATTGAGCCAGCATTGGGGTTGACTGCCACCGCACAACTCCAGCGCCAACCGCTCGCGGCGTGGAAAACCGTTTTATCCGCGCTTTCCCATGACTTGGCCTCCTTGCCCGCCTGCCTGCTGGTTTTGGATGATTATCAACTGATCACCTCACGCGATCTCAATAACGCGCTGGAGTACCTGTTGTCCCATCTGCCGCCCCAGATCCATGTGCTGGTGAGCAGCAGAACGACTCCACCCCTGACGCTCGGACGCTTGCGGGTCAACCGACAGCTTTTTGAGATTGACGAGGGTGATCTCCGCTTCAACGCGCAAGAAATCGCCCGCTATTTCAGCGAATTGCTGCAACGGCCCCTGCGTGACGAGGAGGTGCATCTGCTGGAACAGCGTACCGAAGGATGGGTCGCGGGAGTGCAATTGGCAGCCCTGCTGCTTCAGAAACAGACAAGCATGGGAGAGGTTCTCAACGCTTTTACCGGCCAGCATCGCTTTGTCTATCGCTACCTCTTTGAAGAGATCCTGGCGCACCAACCGCCTGAGTGGGAGGCGTTTCTGATGCAGACCAGTCTGCTCTCGCGGTTGCATGCTTCCCTCTGTGAGGCGGTGACAGGCCAATCGCATGGACAGGAGACCCTGGAGGCGCTCGAAGAGGCCAGACTCTTCTTGTATTCCCTGGACGAAGAACGCCGCTGGTATCGATATCATCCGCTTTTTGCTGAGATGCTCTCTGCACAGCTGCGGCAAAGCAGGCCAGAACTGGTGCCGGAACTGCACCGGCGCGCCTGTACCTGGTATGCCCGGCAGATGCTCATACCGGAAGCGGTGCGGCACGCTCTGGCTATTCCTGATACACGCCAGGCGCTGCACCTCATTCTGCCCGAGAAGGATGAACTTTCCCAGGAAGTGCCCCTCCAGACGATGTTGGAGTGGGTGCGCGCCCTGCCGGAAACGCTGCTGCTGGAATATCCAGAACTCCACCTGCACTATGCGACGCTCCTGCTGATCACCTTCCAGTTTCCTGCGGCGGACGCGCGTCTGGAGATCATCGAGCGCTCCGTGTATGAGAGGGAGGAGCATATGGTGGAGCAAGAGACGCGCCTGGGCGAAACCGCTTTCTTGCGCGGTTTTCTGGCGATCTACCAGGGCGATTTGGCGCGGAGCCTCTTCTGGGAGCAACAGGCTGTCCGGCTCCTTTCCGCCCTCCCTGAGAAACAGATCGTTGCACGCCTCCTGTGCTCGTTATTACAGATGCAAAAAACGACACCGGATAGCTCGGCGCGTTCAGGGGAGCCCTCGCGCGAGAATGCAATGCTGAAAGAGTTTCGTTTTCCCGCAACGCTGTATCGCCTGGTCCAGAGCGCTTTCTCCTGCCAGCAACAGGGCCAGCTCCGGCGCGCGCAGGCTCTCTATGAGCGTGCGGCACAGTTGCTCGAGCAGCAGCAACAGGTTTTTGCAGATGCGTCACTGAACATTATATTCTCCTTCGGCCTGGGGTATTTGCGCTGGGAACAGAACAATATCAAAGAGGCTGAGGAGATCCTGTCTCGTGGATACCAGATCTTGCAGGAGGTATTTGCCTCTCCCACCAGCGCCGATACAACCTGGCAATACTTTAGTAAGCAGTTCTATAAAATGCTCCCTCTGATCCAGCAGGAGATTCTCTTGCAGGGCATCAGCACGCTGGCCGAAATAGCCAGTATGCAGGGCGATGCACAGCGGGCCCAGGCGATCCTGCGCGATTTTGCTCAGTTGATCGAGCCCTTTCCTATCGCATCTACCCTGCTGCCACAAATCTCGGCGCAGCAGGCAGCCATCTCACTGAGGGCCGGACAACTTACGGAAGCTCTCACCTGGGCTGAACAGCAGGGGATCTCCCTGGTCTCCCTCCCTGAAAGACACGAACAGAGCGGCTATCTGGTCCAGCTCCGCCTGGTGCTCGCGCAGGTTCAAGGCCGTTCACAACGCACTGTGCTGCGAGTAGCGCTGCCCGTGCTCCATCAGTTGCTGCGGGAGGGAAAAGCCCGCAGCCGTCCGGGAAACAGCCTTGAGCTTTTGATGCTGCTGGCTTTGATCCACGATTTGCTGGGAGAACACGCGCGCGCGCAGGATCTTCTCGTCACCGTGCTGGAATCTGTCCGCCTGGAAGGATACCTGCGCAGTGTTGTGCGCGAATTGCCGCTCCTTGGGCCGCTCCTGCGCAAGATCGCTGAGTCTTCGCCTGCGCTGAGTATGTCTTTCCAGTCCGTTCTTGCCGCAGCTAGTCTCAACCCCCTATCCATTCCCCAACCCGATCAACTGGCGCTTCTGCGCGAACGTATGAGGGCAGGAGCGCAGATCCTGAGCCCGCGAGAAAGAGAAGTCTTACTTTTGCTGGGTACTGGCGCCTCCAATCAGGAGATCGCCAACCAACTCATCATTACCCTTGGGACAGTGAAGCGTCATGTGAACACGATTCTCGCGGCACTTCAGGTGAGCAATCGCATGCAAGCGGTGGCCCGCGCTCGCGAGCTTGCTCTGCTCTAAATCCATCCCTTTCGCCCACTGCAGTTTTGGTTACCCAACAAGGGTGAACATCCTCTTGTTGGGTAACCAAAACTGCAGCCAGTTGAGAAGAACGGGCACCTCCTTTTGCATTTTTGCCGCTTTTACTGTTATTTTCATATAAAGAGAAAACCCAGCAAATGTATCTTTGGAAGCATGACAACAGCCGATCAGCCACCTATACTTCTGAAGAAAGGACCGCCATTCCTTCCGCAAAAGACAAGCGCTTTTTGGGATGAATGGAGGCGGATTGAAGCAGAGCAGCAGAGAAGAAAAGAGGAACAAAGTCATGTTCGATCGCTGGAAGCTCAAAGATTTTGCCCCGGGCGAGGGACGAGCGCTGGGGGCGTTTACTGAGCATTTCACCATGGACGATGAGTGGATTGCTATTTCGGCACCGGGCGATGTCTACCAGGCACTGACTGCGGCAGGTCGCATTCAGGACCCCTTTTATGACCGGAATGAACTGGCCTGCGCCTGGGTACGTGAGCGCGAATGGTGGTATCGCCTCGAATTTTCCTCTGTCGAGGCGGCGACGCTCCAGGCCGATGAGCGTTTCCACCTGATCTTTGAGGGCTTGGATACCTTCGCGACCATCTGGCTCAATGGCCAGGAACTGGGCAGTTCGTTCAATATGTTCCGCGAGGCCGTTTTTGACGTGACCAGCCGGCTTCGCCCGGCTGGCACGAACACGCTGGTCCTCTGCTTCGATCGTCCGCATGACCGCATTCAAGACCTGACTCCGCCCTCCTGGGGCCTGCCTATGCTGGACGAGATTCCTGGGCTGGGAGGGAAGCGGACCTTGATGCGCAAGGCGCAATTTGGCTATGGCTGGGATTTTGGTCCCGATCTGCCCACGGTCGGCATCTGGCGCCCGGTCAGGCTCGTGCGCCAGCGCCAGGCCATCCTGGCCGGGGTGCATTTTGTCACCGAGCAGATCGATCAAGCACAGGATCTGGCCCTGATCTCCCTCAAGGCCGAGGTGGAACGCTTCGCCGGCGAGGGTCCCCTGACGGTCACCTTTCAGCTCCTGGACCCGGAGGGCGCCGAGGTCAGCGCTGGCACCCGGACGCTGTTGCCAGGCGAGTCAACCGTGGCCCACTTTACGGCGCGTATTGAGCATCCCCGGCTCTGGTGGACCCCCGAACTGGGCGAGCCTGTCCTGCATACGCTGCGCGTCAGCCTCTCTCAGGGCGAACTCCTGCTGAACGAGCAAGAACTCCAGGTCGGCCTGCGCACCCTGCGCCTGGACCAGGCTTCCGACCCCGAGGAGCCCGGCACGACGTTCTTCCGCTTTATTCTCAACAATGTGCCTATCTTTGCTCGCGGTGCCAACTGGCTGCCAGCCAGCTCGCTGGTCGGCTCGGTCTCTGACGAGCGCTATACGGCCCTGCTGACGGCGGCGCGAGATGCCAATATGAATATGCTACGCATCTGGGGCGGCGGCATCTATGAGCAGGACCAGTTCTACGCGCTCTGCGACCGACTGGGCCTCTTACTCTGGCATGATTTTATGTTTGCCTGCGCGCCCTATCCCGAGAATGACGCGGACTTTGTGCGAGAGGTGAGCGCGGAGATCCAGTACCAGGTGACGCGCCTGCGCAATCATCCAAGCATGGCCCTCTGGTCTGGTAATAATGAGGTCCAGATGCTGCACCAGTTGCTCACCTCATCCATTCCGGGGGTTCCGCCTCTCTCGGGCCTCCTCTACTTTGATGAGATCATGCCCCGCCTGGTCCAGGAATATGACGGCCACACCCCCTACTGGCCCGGCAGCCCCTTTGGCGATGGCATGCGGGAGGGCGATTATCACGACTGGCATGTCTGGCATGGCATCCCTCTCCCCCCTGACGACTCCTCGACCGGGCTGCCCGCCGGTGGCTTGGACCTCTCCCTCTTTATGGAGCCAGCCAGCGGGCCTACACCTGAAGCCGTCTCATTTGTCCATTACGCGGAGGATCGCGCCCGCTTTATCAGCGAATTTGGCATGCACGCCTCCCCGACCGCCGAGACCCTGCGCCGGGTGATTCCCGAGGATCAACTCTATCATCATAGTCCCGCGATCGATCATCATAACAAGGATAACCCGAAAAATAAGGGCGATTTGTTGATGTCATCGGTCACTGGCCTGCCGCAGAATCTGGAGGAGTATATCGACTTCAGCATGATTGCCCAGGCTGAGGGGTTGAAATTTGGCATCGAGCATTTCCGGCGCCGCAAACCGCACTGCTCCGGGTCGCTCGTCTGGCAGCTCAATGACTGCTGGCCCGGCTTGAGCTGGAGTATGCTGGACTACTATGGCTTTGGCAAGGCCAGTTATTACTATGTGCGGCGAGCCTACGCGCCCGTGCTGGCCTCGTTCAAGGCGCTGCCAGACGGTAGCGTTGAGCTCTGGCTGACCAACGATACGCAGCAGGAACTGCACGAGACCATCACCCTCCAGGTGCGCACCTTTGCGGGCCAGACCCTCTGGGAGCAGACCCTGGCGGTACAGATGGCGGCCACTGGCAGCCAGCCCGTCTGGCGATCGGAACCGTTCCAGGGCGCGGACATGGCTGGGCAGTATCTCCAGGTGCGCTCTCAGCAGAACCGCTTCCCCGCCAACCGGCACTTCTTCGCGGCCATCAAGGACCTGGAACGCGCCCCGGCGGCGGTGGAATATACCATCACCAGGCAGGGCGAGCATGAGCTGCAGGTGCATTTGCGCGCCCGGACCTATGCCTTCTTTGTGCATCTCACTGGCGTCGATGAGCAGACAAAGATCAGTGACAACTACTTCGACCTGGGCGCTGGCGAAGAACGCACCATTACCCTGGTCAACCAGGCTCAGGCTCTGACGCCTGAGCAGGTATCCGTGGCCTGGCGCTAAAACGCGCCAGGTCCATCTCAAAGAGGAGGTTCTCTTTATCCTATGGCAGAGTATTCGCTCGCTTCAGACGAACCCTCGCCGGAGATTCCCGAGGCCTTCTTTTTATGTTCTCTGTGCATGATGCTGTCCCTTCGTCGGAGAATGGCCAGCCGATTTCTTCGTGGTGAAAAGGAGATGCAACGATGGATCATTGGCAATCAGATGCTTCCCTGCCTGAGCGTGAGCATGTGAAGCACGTTGAACACACCCCCGTGCCGCTTGAGGCTGCGGCTCTCACGCCCGTTGCCGCCGCAGCGGCAGCAACGGAGCTCGCCACTACTGCCACCTCGGCCGATATGACGGAACAGCTCCGTCCAGAACGCTGGCAATACCTTGGGCTGTCCCTGGCCTTCCTCGCGGTGAGTGCGGTGTGGGGCGCTGGCCTGCAGGTCTTGTTGCCCCAACAGGTCGCCGCTCTTGTTGGCAATGCGCAGAAGGTGACGGTGTTGGGCCTGGTCACCGGCATGTCAGCCATCGTGGCTATGGCGTGGGCTCCCATTGCCGGATTGCTTTCGGATCGCACGCGCTCCTGTCTGGGACGCCGCAACATCTGGGTCCTCTTCGGCGCGATTGCCACGGCCCTGCTCCTGTTGCTCCTGGGGCAGGCCGCGACCATTCCCCTGGTGATTGCGCTCTGGTGCGCGGTTCAGATCACCACCAACTCGATCTCATCGCCCCTCTCCGCGGTCATTCCCGAACGGTTCCCCATCTCGCGGCGCGGGACCATCTCCGCTCTGACGGGCATTGGCGCTCTGCTGGGAACGTTTCTCGGGGTGGCGATCGGCGGGTTAACCCGTTCTCTCACTGCTGGCTGGCTCACAGTCGGGGGAGTGGCCCTGGTCCTAGGTGTTCTCTATGCGCTGACCGCGCGCGAGCCTATCCAGGTGCAAGAGGCTCGCGCGCGGGCTTCGGCCTCCCGCGCGAGAGCCAGGAGGGCAGGAGCGTCGAGCAAGCTTGACCTCCCGCGCAACGCCGACTACTGGTGGGCGTTTGCCGGGCGCTTCGGGATTATTCTGGGTGGGCAGTCGGCGTCGGCCTACCAGTTTTACATTCTCAGCGACTACCTCCACCTGGGGCAAACCAATCCCACCCTTCCGGTCACGACAGCCGTCGTCATCCTCAGTGGCCTGTTCACGCTGTTCCTCCTGCCCAGTATGGCAGTGGCAGGCTGGCTCTCTGACAAGGTGGGACGCATCAAGCCCTTTGTCTTCCTGACCAGCCTCGGCTTCGTTGTGCCCACGGCGTTATTGCTCTTTATTCCCAGTTGGCCCACGATGATCGTGGCCCAGGTGATCAGCGGCATCGTCTTCGGCATGTACCTCTCGGTCGACCAAGCGTTGATGTCGCGCGTGTTGCCCAATGTGGAAAACGCGGCGTGGGATCTGGGCATTTTGAACATCGCCAATTCCGGGCCACAGGCCCTTGCCCCTTCGTCGCCAGTCTCATCATTACCTTCCTGGGTGGCTATCACTCGCTGTTCATCTTTGGCATCGTGGTCGCCGTCCTCGGCGCTCTCACCGTGCGCCAGATCCGTTCCGTGAACTAGGACGCATGCGGGTTGTGTTGCAAAAAACGAGAGAAGTAAGGAGAGAGAAAAAATGGCTTTTTACACCAATTCCCAAGGGCTGAACATTTCATATAAGGAGGCAGGCGACAAAAACGCGAAGACAGTCCTTCAGGGATAATAGGTCGCTTTCTACCTAGTTGCTCTTGATAAAGTCACTCATGACCCAATGGTGTGAAAGGAAGTTGACGATGCCTAAATGAACAGACCAAGAGCCCACTGTACTGTTTATTGATCTGAAAACCGTCTATTCAAAGGAGGAACATTTCATGAAAATTGGCGCCGCTTCATACGCTTTCGGTGGAATAGCCAGCTATCTCGGCCTTGGCCCGACACTCCCTGAAAAACTCAAGGCGATCAAGGCTCTTGGCTTTGACACCGTTGAACTGCTCACTGTTGACCTTGAGAACGATATCGAAGATATCAAAAAATGGCTGGACGAAACAGGCCTTGAGGTCTCCTCCATTCACGCCGAACCGACAGAGGATATCGTCAAAGCGATGGCTGCTCTCGGCGGCAAAGCCGTTATCTGGGCAGGAACACCCTTTTGCAACAAGGCTGAGGCGATCGAGGTTGCGCATCAGCTCGATGAAATGGCCCAAATGGCAGAACCCTATGGCATCAAGGTTGGGTATCACAACCACAGCCAGGAATTCTACTTTGACGAAGGCAAATCCCTTCTCGAGCATCTTTTCGACAACAGTTCCAAATGCTTCTCGCAGCTTGATTGCGGCTGGGCCATGGGCGCCGGCATGTATCCTCCGTACTTCATCCGCAAATACAAGAACCGCATCCTCTCCATCCACGTCAAGGAGAACAGCAAGGTTGTGGGGCCTGGTGGTGTTCCGGCGTCACGCCACGATCAGCCGGATAATCGATGGGCAGCTTTTGCCAATGTCAAGGAACTGCCTGTTGAGGAGCGGCAGAAAATACTCGAAAACCTCAGCGAGATGGTCGAGGCGAGCGGGAACGGCATGGAGCTCCAATGCAAAATAGGCGCCCCCGAATCCAATATCGATTGGAAGGAGGTAAAAAAAGCGCTTGATGAGCAGGACTTTGACGCTTTCTGGGTCGTCGAGCGTGAAGGTTTCTATGACGAGCACGACAAGTGCCTGGCGGATGACCTCAAATGGATAAGAGAAAATATTAATTAATAAAGGAGCATGTACATTTTGAAAGTTAAAAATATTGCACACCTGGCATATCGCGTAACCGATTTGGACAAATCTCTGGAGTTTTATGTGGATTGCCTGGGGCTCAAAAAGAAGTTTCAATTATTGTATTCAGATCTGGTTGCTTCCATGAGCAAAGCAGCAAAAGACAATCCTGGGATGAAAGAATACCTGGAAAGGCTGGAAGCGCGCAAAGATGATGTGTGGTTGACGTATCTTGAGGTTGTGCCAGGCCAATTTCTGGAATTGTTCCCGGGTGAAGAAGTGGCTCTGCCCAAGGAGTTCGTGCCACCTGAATTCAGGGACTTGATCGGCGCTGAAACGCCTGGGGACTCAAAAGGCAAGCCCATGCCCTTTTCGAACCAGCACGGGTTCATGCATCTGTCGCTTGAAGTGGATGACATTCATAAGGCAAGAGAAGAGTTGGTGGCTGAGAATGCCAAAGTAGTGTC
Source organism: Ktedonobacter racemifer DSM 44963 (assembly GCF_000178855.1). GTDB lineage: Bacteria > Chloroflexota > Ktedonobacteria > Ktedonobacterales > Ktedonobacteraceae > Ktedonobacter > Ktedonobacter racemifer. The sequence continues at coordinate 906,803 of NZ_ADVG01000002.1, forward strand.
TGAGGTTTCTATGGGGCTGGAACAAACTTATCAGTTCTGGGCTTTGGACCCGGACGGCAACCCGATTGAGTTCATGCAGTATACTGCGGATTCGTGGCAGATAAAGGGTAAGCCCTAATGCTTCTTTGAGCATTATCGGGGAAAGCAGGACGGTGTTTTTTGGAGAGAGATACGCTAGGATTCCTCAAGCGACCTGCGTCTGTTTCCCTGTGAACGAAAGGAGCCATGTATGAACGATGCATTGCACTCTCAGTTTGTTGATGTTGGCGTGAGAAGATTGGCGGTGAAAGATCTGGGACAAGGAACACCGGTGGTGGTGCTGGAGATGGGAATGGCGGGAACAAGCCAGATGTTCGACCATATTGCACCGAAGATCGCGGAATGGACGCGAGTGATCTGGTATGATCGAGGCGGGTTAGGGCAGAGCGATCCAGCACCGGAGCCACGAACCTTTCGAGATCGGATCGAGGATTTGCATACCCTGCTCCAAAGGATGAAGGTATCGGGACCCTTTGTGCTGGCTGGGCATTCGATGGGAGGAGAATTGGTCAGGTTGTATGCCGCCTGCTATCCCCAGGATGTGGCTGCTCTGCTCCTCATCGACGCCGCTCATGAGACCCAACGCTAGCGGCTGTTAGCCGCGTTACCTGCCGCGGAGCCTGGTGAGCATCCCTGGATTACTCAAAGGCGTTTGAGCCTGAGCGAGAAATGGAAGCAGCCCATCAATGACGAACGCATTGATCAGGTTGCCAGCTTTGAACAGATGCGGATCTGCACCAGTTTGGGAAATCTTCCTTTGGTGGTTATCACTAGGGGACGCGATCCCAATACTGGAGAGGACGCGCCTCAAGAGATCCTCGATGTGTGGGAACGCATCTGGTGGCAACTCCAATGTGAGCAAGCAGCCTTATCAACCAACAGCCGACACGTCATCGCCGAAAACAGCGGACATTTGATTAACAAGGATGAACCAGAGCTGATCATTGAAGAGATCCGTAGGATCGTCTCCTCTCTCAGAGAGTAGCGCCAAGGCCCTGAAGATGAACCGGTCAATTTATCTTCAGGGGCTCACTTCTCCCCTATCCGCAAAACATTGAACCGCACCCTTGATCGGTGGAGAGATTGACATCCCCGGAAATCTTCTTTATACTTGAGCAAGAAATTACTTTTGATTCTCTACTTCTTCAGGAGCAGACCCTTCAACATGAGCCCAGTTCACAGATAAAACCTCGTTTCGTCACAAAAAATCTCGCGTTATGCAACGTTGAGATGGCTGAATCGCTTCTTTATTGACGATATCGCCTCTGACAATAACTGACTGCTTGCATATGGTGCTCATGTTTCCTGGAAGCGCTACATATCCGTGCGCCCTCTTCATCCCCCCTAGCGCTGTCAACGGCACCTCTATGGGTTCACATATCACATTTGTTGCGAGCACCCCAACACCTGGCAGCCAGAAGAGGCCTCACCTTGCAAAAAAACATTGGGGTACATTACTATGCTTATTACTGTGCGCTCGCTTACGAAGGCTTATGGAGCCATTGTTGTCCTACATGATGTCTCTTTTGTCTTGAATGCCTCCGATCGCATTGGCGTTGTTGGGCCAAATGGTGTGGGAAAATCAACACTGCTCCGCATACTCATTGGACAGGAGGAGCCAGAGTCTGGCAAAGTCTCTCTCGCACCCGACGTCGAGGTCGGCTACCAACCACAGCAAGCATCCGACCATCTACAGGGGGGTGGCACAAGTATTCAGGATCTGCTTCTGCAAGCAACCGGCAATCTGCGTCAACTTGAGGAGCGCATGCATGAACTCGAAATGGCTATGGCTATGGCCGATGCAGATCATATCGACCCACTTCTGAACGAATATAGCCATGTCTCCGGCAGGTTTCAGGATCTGGGCGGCTATGAAATTGATTATAGGATAGAACAGATCATGTCAGGCCTCCATATCAATGCACTGCCGAGAGAACGAAATGTGGAGATTCTTTCTGGTGGCGAACGCGCACGCGTCGGGCTCGCTGCCCTTTTATTGCGCTCTCCCGATGTGCTCCTGCTGGACGAGCCAACGAACCACCTCGATTTCGCCAGCATGGAATGGTTAGAGTCCTATCTGACCAACTATCGCGGCGCGCTCCTGATGGTCTCGCACGATCGCCAGTTTCTGAACCGGGCCGTTAACCAGATTTTCGAGATCAACGAGAATGATCGCAGCTTGCACAGCTATACCGGCAACTACGATGCCTATGTTCAGACGCAAGCAAACGCGCGTGCAAAATGGGAGGTAGACTATGAACGACAACAGGAGGAAATGCAAGAATTACGCAAGCGCATCAAAGATGCGGAACGCAATGTTGGGCATGCCAACCGAACTGCGCCACGTGATAATGACAAATTTGTTCGCTACTTCCTTGCACAGGGCAAACAGAATGCCGTCTCAAGCATCGTACGCACCGCCGAGGTTCGGCTCGAGCGAATCGAGGCCAATCCCATTCCTAAGCCCCCTGAGTTGATACGCGTCAAATCGCAGTTCACCACAGAGCCTCTCCGTTCGCAAGAAGTCATCACTCTGATTAACGTCAGCAAGCAATTTGGCGAAAAAAAACTCTTTCAAGATATCACCCATACCATCCGACCCGAAGCTCGTATCCTGCTCACAGGACCCAACGGAGCGGGCAAAACAACGCTCTTCAAGATCATCATGGGACAGGAGCAGCCCGATAGTGGTCAGGTCCAGCTCGCTTCCGGAGTGCGCATCGGCTATCTCTCCCAAGAAGCTGAGACGATTGATCCAGATAAGACGGTACTCGAGGCTTATCGTCATCAACAGGTAGGCTTTGAAGGAGAGTTTATCGGACGCTTGCTGGGGTATGGCCTGTTTCGCCTTGAAGATATGCAGAAAAAAGTGCGCTCTCTCAGCCATGGACAGAAGCGTAAACTGGAGATCGCCTGCTTGATGGCACAACATCCCAATGTATTGCTGCTCGACGAGCCGACGAACTATATCAGCTTGGATGTGCTTGAGGCATTTGAAGAGGCCATCTTGCAATTTCCAGGGCCAGTCATCGCTATCTCGCACGATCGCTGGTTTATTCAGCGCTATGGCGGAGAGCTCTGGACGCTGGATCAGGGCCAGCTCTCGATAAACACAGAGCGAGCTTCAGGATATCTCCACTCCACGTGGCAAGACGTCGACTAAAAGGAAGGCAATATGAGTCATCCCGAATTTTTTTAGAACCTTTTCTCCCGTTGTTATCCGATCAAGAGAGACGGCCATCGTTCTTGGACCAGACTCACAGCTTCAGCATCTCAGAGGAGAACTGAAGCCGCCTGAGAGCTCCTCTCAACAGATGAGGAACCATGTATGGTCGCATCTTGATTGACTCAACAGACCGCCACAGGAGTCTCCCGCCGTTCACGCCTGACTGTTATACACATGTAACATAGGTGACGACTCCCCACGGCTACAAGCCGGGGGCTTCTGGAATGACGCGGCTGTGTCGTCCCACAGCGATGAAGGCTTCTACAAGGATGTTTTTGCTCCCGTTGTGGTCTCGGTCGATGACCAGACCACAATGGGGACACTCATAGACCCGGACAGAGAGCGGCATCGGCTGGCAATGCCCACACGCCGAGCAGATTTGGCTCGTGTAGGCCGGGTTCACTCGCACGACTTGCCGCCCAGCCTCTTCCGCTTTGGCTTGCAACCGTCCGAAAAACTGCGACCACGAGACATCAGCAATGCTTTTTGCCAGTTTCGGGTTGCGAATCATATTCCGTACCACCAGCGCTTCCACCGCAAGCAACCCGAATCGTTTCATGAGCTTGCAGACCTCTTGCTCAATGAAGTTCTTTCTTCGATTCCCAATCCGTTCATACACCCGAGCCACCACTTTGCGCTTCTTCGTCCGCTTTTTGCTCCCTTTGGGAGCCTTCGACAGCTTGCGCTGGACACGAGCAAACGCCGCCTCCTCAGCCCGGAAAAAGCGCGGGTTGGCAATCGCTTCTCCGGTCGAGAGATAGGCAAAGGTAGAGAGTCCCACGTCAATCCCAACGGCTTCCCCCGCTTCTGGAAGTCGCGACGAGAGCGCCTCTTCCTTTGGGATCTCGACACTGATACTGACAAACCACTTTCCCGTTTGGGTCCGTTTGACAATGGCTGTTTTTGGGGTTCCTTTGATTGGTCGATGCATGATCATCTTGACATGCCCCAATTTTGTGAGGACAAGCGTCCCTTTGTTCCCTTTGGTCCCTGGGAGAAGGTTGAAGCTATTGCCGTACTGTTTAAATGTCAAAGAAGCATAGCGCGAACGCGAGCGAAACCTCGGATATCCTGGCACCTCTCTGTTCTCCACTCGCCGGAAGAAGTCATCGAATGCCCGGTCCACTCGTTTCACCGCATCTTGCAGCACTTGCGATGGCACCTCCCCCAGTTCCGGTCGGACGCGCTTGCACCCTGGCAATTCGGCACATTGAGATTCATAGGAGAGGGAGACGCCTGCCATGCGATAGGCACTTTTGCGTTCATCGAGCGCCGCATTGTAGACCTCACAGCACAAGCCAAGCCACGCTTGAAGCGTGCTCACTTGCTTGTGGGTCGGATAAACTAAGCGCATGGGTCGCCCCATCCGCTCGTCTGCAAAACCGAGCATGAAGATTTCTCTTCACTCGGCTCCTCAGTCATATGGCCCTTGTTATGGGTACCATGTCTTTGGTCGTGGCAATGTCGGTGGAGAGCACACTTGTTACTCAGTTCCTCTCCTCCTCCCTCACTTTTAGGAGTGATGTGGTCTATCTCGATTTGATCTCCTTCGCGGAACTGCAAATCGCACCATCTACACTTGCCTTGCTGCTTCAGAAGCAGCATCGCCAGTGTTCCTCTCGTTGTTGGGTGGTTTTTCAGTCGTTGGCTCCAATACAAGAGGTTTCCGTCATAGGGGCTGGCAGCACCTTTTACTTTGACATGTCGTTGGATCTTCGTCGCATCATGCCTTCTCAGGTCATAGTCTTCGGAGGTTGCAAAGATGCCGTGTTGGCCTTCGCCTCTCTTCCAGTACCTTTGCCTAATCCAATGTCTGTTTTTGTTTGGGTGCCTGCGAATTGCCCACGACCATAGCTGTTGCTGGAGAATGTAATCGCATCTACTGTACTCAGCCTTGGAGCAGACTGTTCTGTAGTAATTGGACCATCCCCTGATGATGGCAGAAAGCTCCTTAATCAGTTGGCCTTGCGGCGCTGATCTCCGTTTGTCGATTTGCTGCTTCATCTGGGCTATGTGTCGTTTGACGGCTTCTTTGCTCGGTTTGATGATCGTTTTGAAGCCAAGTGGGGTGCCTTGTGAGTTGGTCCCTGTACGGTTCTTTCCTACCGGATATTGCCGGATGGAAAATCCTAGAAACTCGAATCCCACATTTCCTTCATAGGGTGTGAGTGTGTGGGTGATTCTCGTTTTACTTGGCTTCAGTTCCAGTCCCATGTCCTTTAACCAGTCATTGATTCTTGTTTTCACTTCAAGGATGGTTTCTAACGTTGAATGAAAGACCACCAGATCATCAGCGTATCGTACCATTTGGGGTTTATCCCTTGTGGTCCTCTTTACGCCTTTGAGAGCCTCTTCCAGTCCGTGCAACGCTATATTCATGAGTAAAGGGGAGACCACGCCACCCTGCGGGGTTCCGCTGGGTGTGGGTGTGAATTCTCCCTCTGTCATGACTCCCGATTTGAGCCAGGCCTGGACGGTCTGTCTCAGACGTGGATAGGTCTGAAGTTTTTTCAAGAGTGCTGCCTGGTCAATGTTATCGAAACAACCCCGGATGTCGGCGTCAAAGACATATTTTGCCTTTTTTCCGATATCAGAAAAGATTGCTGCGATAGCATCATGACAAGATCGTCCAGGGCGAAAACCATAGCTGTTCACTTCAAAGCGAGCTTCTCATTCTGGTTCGAGCGCGAATTTTACAAGACATTGTCGTCCACGCTCATACATCGTAGGCATCTTCACAGCACACTACCTCCTTTGACAAGCCATCTGTGGAATGGGTGACCGTCACTCATCCATGCCATCCCTTGCATGGTCAATGCGTGCAACTCATTCGCGTGCGCCGCGGCGCAGATCCTGACCTCATCATTCGCCTGCCCGATGGCTACCACGGAGCGATTGCGGCCAGCTTGACCGATTACGCAGGAGCTTCCGAGGCTGATTCTGGCGCGACTGGCGCGACTGAACTGCCCTTGCTCTTGCTTGAAGGGTTGTGGAAGATGGCTCAATTCATTGAGCAGCGTCGCCAGTGTCATCCACTTGCAGGAGGTCCTACGATATGAGCGTGCTCGTCGTGTTTGCTCTGATCGGTGCTCGACAAGGAGGGGTGCATATGGTACCCATGTCATCACACTCATGTTCTCATGACCTGCAGGTAACGCCAGTCCAGGTCTGGCCGACACTCTCTCATGATCTGCGTACTCGTATTGTTGTTTTACTGGCTGAGCTCGCGTTGCATATCGTTGTGGCTCATCCTGCCAATCTCAGCACTGGAAAGGAGGTCGATTATGTTCAGTCGACCGTCATCGCCAAAAATCCGTCCTGACCACCTTGACCGTCTTGCTGTCATCTACGTCAGACAATCGACGTCATTGCAGGTGCGAGAACATCGCGGCAGTACAACTCGGCAGTATGATCTGGTCAAACGAGCTCAAGACCTGGGATGGACGCCCGCGAGCATCCAGGTAGTGGATCAGGATCAAGGGCAATCGGGCTCCTCTTCTCTGGGCCGTGATGGCTTTCAATGGCTGGTCGCTGAAGTGGGATTGGGGCACGTGGGAGCGGTGCTCAGCCTGGAGGTCTCGCGCCTGGCTCGTTCCTGCAGTGATTGGTATCGCTTGCTGGAAATCTGTGCGCTCTCCGAGACGCTCGTCATCGACGAAGAAGGCATCTATGATCCAGGAGCCCATAATGATCGTTTGCTGCTCGGCTTCAAGGGCACCATGTCCGAGGCCGAACTCCATTGGTTGCATCAACGGCTGCAAGGAGGGAAGGTGGCAAAAGCGGAGCAAGGACAGTTGCGCTTTCGCTTGCCTCTTGGTCTGGTCTACGATCCGGTGGGCAACATCGTGCTTGATCCGGATGAAGCCGTTCAGGAAGCCGTTCGCCTGGTTTTTGCGCTCTTTGAGCACTACCACTCAGCGCTGGCCGTGGTCAGTGCCCTCGCCGAGCAGCACTTGCGTTTTCCCACACGCTGGTGGGGAGGCAAGCAGGCCGGTGAACTGATCTGGGGCCGCCTCACCCATGAACGGGTCTTGAACATCTTGCATTGCCCTTTGTACGCGGGAGCTTACGTTTACGGGCGTACTCAGTTCCGACGGCGTGCACTTCCCGGAGAAGAACCCCGCATCAAAGGAAGAACGCGCCGAATCAAACAGGAAGACTGGCCCATTGTGCTGCTGGATGCGCATCCTGGCTACATCTCCTGGGAACAATTTCTGCACCATCAGCGGCAACTCGACGAGAACCGTACCTGGCGCGCCGAAGAGCACCCAGGAGCGATTCGCGAAGGGCCATCGCTCTTGCAAGGCATTGTCTTGTGTGGCTCCTGTGGCCGACGCATGACCATTCGTTATCAGCGCAATGGCTCGCTGTTAATGTACGAATGTCACCAGATCCACTCACAACTCGCCGGCAAAACCTGCCAGACCATGCGAGGAGACCGCATTGATCAAGCCGTGGTGCAGTGTTTTCTGCAAGCCATTGAACCTGCTCACCTGGAGGTGGCCCTCTCGGCACTCGATCAGGTGGAAGCGCAAGCCAGGCAAGTAGAACAGCAGTGGCAACGTCAAATTGAGCGAGCACAGTACGAAGCAGACCTTGCCCGGCGTCGCTATCGCGCAGTCGACCCGGACAATCGTCTGGTTGCCCGAAGTTTAGAGCGAGAATGGAATGAGAAGCTGGGGGAGGTCGAAAAATTGGAGCGAGAATATGCCATGCAGCCCAAACACGCGGTCCTCTCGCTCACCGCCTCGCAACGGGAGCAGATCCGTCGTTTGGCTCAGGATCTTCCAGCCATCTGGCATGCCCCGACGACGACCTTTGCCCAGCGCAAACAACTGTTGCGATGGTTGATCAAGGATGTGACGCTCTCTAAGCGTGGCAACGTCATCGATGTAGCTATTCGTTGGCAAACCGAGGCCCTCACGCGTCTAGCCATCCTACGTCACAAAAAATCGTGGGAGGAACGTCAAACCAGCCAAGAGGTGGTAGCTCGCGTACGAGAGTTGTCGCCGCCCCATACCAATGCGCAGATTGCAGCCAAGCTCAATGAGGAAGGAGAGCGAGCTGGAATGGGAGGCTCGTTTACGACGAGCAAAATCGAGTGGATTCGCTATGCCTATCACATTCCTACCGGATGTCCAGAACGTCCGAGGGCAGCTCCAACTGGGCAGCGGGGAGACGGGCGCTACTCGGCGCGAGCGGCTGCGGAATTGCTCAACGTGGATGTCTCGACCATTGCCGAGTGGTGTAAGACGGGGCGGTTGGAAAGCGTTCGTTCTACCCCTCTGGGACCGCGCTGGGTCACGCTCACCCCTGAGATCATCTCCGCGCTACGCAAGCCCATCAAGCGGAAGTGGAAGCGGCACCAAGCTCAAAGGGGGAAGCAGCCTGTGGTAAAGTAATACTATGATGGTGGATCGGAAGATTTGATCCACCAGGAGGAGGACACATGAAATCCCGAACATCGCCTGGAAAGAGAGGCAGTGTGCTGCCCTTATCGGAATCCCTAAAGGCCGTTGTTCGTTTTTTCCAGGCTTGGGGATAAATACCCTTCGGACTGGTTTTACTTTCTGCGGCCATTGTTTGGGATGAATGAGCGATGCCACCTGTCGCCTCTGTTGAGGTTTCAAGTTCTTCACTCCATCAACCCCCGCTGTTTTCTTGTCCTGGTTATCCTGTGAGACGCGGCGTACAGCAAGAAGCCTTGCTGCTTCCGATTTCATCAAGAGCTTTTGAAGTTTTTGGACTGCACGTTGATTGCCACGTTGACTGGCTCGGTAGATTCTCTTTTGGATGCGGTAGACATGCTGCTCAAACTTGCGCCAGGGCAACTTGTTCCAAGCCTCACTCTCAGGGTCAATTTTCTTCTTGATCCTGGGTGCTTTCCTATTTGTCATCGTACTTGATCTTCTACTTTCCATACAACTGTGTCCACGTCAGCCTATCCTCTCGCTTTCCGAGAGGCATTCGCTTCTTGGACAATCCTTCCGTCGTGCTGCTTGCGGTTGGCACCTGCTCATGGTATCGACCCCCATGAGAGCAAACACGCGGTTACTCCGTTCCGTTGCTCTGTTTTGCGCTACCGTAGGTGTGCATTCTCCACCGGAGTCCTGACAGATAGGCAATGGAGCTGTACCATCTCCATTGTGTACTCGACTCGTTCCCGTTTTGGGCTGGCTTGTTATCCTGCGTAAGCCAGTTTTCCGTAACGATGGTTCAGTCATGCATTCGTTTTATCTGCCTTGTTAGACAGGCTTCCCACCGTAGTAGCCAGCTAGAAGGTGTCCTCATATCAGGTTTATGAGGCATCCCCCGTTTCATCCCGCTTCACTGATTGAGGGCCAGTCGCTACAGTGGGGATGATGCTATCCATTCCTATCGAATGAGAGAGGAATTGCGCCTCTCGTCAGAGAAACAGTTGTCAGTGTCTTTCAAAAAAAAAACACCGCTGCTCGTCCCCCATTTATCATGGTTTGGAGCAAAACGGGTCGCACGATAGATGCGAAATTGATAGGTTTTTCGGGGTTTCGCTTCTTTCTTCGGCTTGTTTGATGCGTTCTTCGACATGCTTTTGTTGCTCAATGCACTCTTTGATAACAGCAAGCGGTGCTCCTCCCGTGGTGGTAACACAATACCTCTTGGTCTACAGAGTTGGCAATGTTCGCGTCAAGACAGGAAATCCTTGACGTAGTAGGCGGGAAGAACGACTTTTGACCAGCTTCATGAGACGATGAATGCCACATTGGGAATCGACGCTCACTTGCGAGATGGACCTGTTCAGGCAGACATCGAGTTCTTCGATCTCTGCCTGATGTTCCTGGCAGACCTCACGGAGCATGTGCATGAGTCGTTCGTCGATTCCTTGCACATGCCCCCTTCGCCGGTATGCGCGGATATCAGACCACGTGAGAAGGGCAACTAGAGAACACGTTCCGGTTGCTTTTGTAGGTTTTGCCCATAGAAAACAGTATAAATGAAGAGCTCCCTCCTGTCAAGAACATCTGTTCTGGACGAACGATACCCCCATTTCCCTCTCCAACAAGGAACGCGCCCTTCATCCCCATGGCTGAAGCAGAGGGGCTTTCGGGCGCGGGGTCGGTAATTCATTCAAGCGATACAGCTATTACGAAAAAAGCAAGGAACGTTGAGCAAGCAGATATTGAAAAAATTTGATCGAGCTTCTCTTTTGGTACACATCTGTCACCTGATTGTCATTTGCATACAGGTCTATATATAGTAACATAAAGAGCAGAGGGCGGAAGGATGAACCCATTCGTGTACGCACCAGACCAAGTATACCAGTCACATTAACATGGAGAAGCATTTCATGAATAAAATTAATTTGATGGCGAAAACATCTGTTTCCCCTGAACGCGTTGTTCAGGCTTTGACTGATTTTGGCCCACAAAGGGTAAAAATCTTGTCCAATATTGATCCTGGCCATTATCAGGTGCATTCAGTTGGTGCCACTTCTGCCGATGTAACGGAGGGTTCGGCCTTCCTCGGTGGCATCTGGGAACGCTCTACCTACGATTGGTCACGGCCTGGAGAGGTTACCATCACACTGCAATCTTCGAATGCCTTTGCTACTGGTGGTTACTGGCATTACCATATTTCACGTACTGAAGATGGGGGGAGCCTGGTTGAACTCGATGTGGACCGAAGAGGCAAAAATTTGAAAGGCTATGTGCTGGCTACGCTATTGCGCTTCGCTGGACGGAATCTCTTTAGTCAGAGTCTTGCCCAGACGTTGAAGAGCCTGGAAGCGGATTCGGTGGCTTCACCTCAGGCGTGATGAGTGGATGCAAATCCCACGAGTTGCGCAATGCGGCTCCAATCTTTCCAGAGGATGGGATGAGGGCCAGCGGCGAGCGGATGCAACAGCACACACATGTGACGTGGTTTCGCCGTAGCACACCCGAGCTATTGACACTGTTCGCGCAGCAGGCAAGAACGACAGCTACGGATGCTCACTACCGCTGCATATAGGTGCATATAGGACACTCGTAGAGGGTGCGTACCAGATAGCTTTTGGGGCGAGAGAATGGCTGATCGGCAGGCAAATGCAAGCGGATCAGCATCTCGTCGCGATCCAGCCGAAGATAATCTTTGCCCCACCGCCCCACCGCCCCCTACTCTAGGGTGTTCGTCAATTTTTTGCAGACGTAAGCGAAGCCGAACGAGCCCTCCAGGAACGCCGCCAGGGGTGGCTGGCAGTTGGGCAACCAGCAATAATGGTACGAGGTTGGGCTGGATGCATGCTTGGTTGAGGTGCAGGAGGAGGGGGAGGAGGAGACACAAAGCGCATCCACACCAAGAAAAAGCGTTGCGTGGCCTCGCGCTGACGTTGCTGCGCACGAGCAATGCGTCTCTGCTGGCGTTGCTGCATGCGTGCTGAGGTGGCTTCTTGCCAGCTTTGAACCCACCGGTCGTTGCACACCGTGGTGCGCAATGCCAGCATGGGATTGACATGATCTGGCCCCCAATGCATTCCAGGTCCTTTGAGGCGCGTTTGCATGACCAGCTTGTTGGCACTTTCTACCATCCCCGACCCAATGGGCCAGCCTGCGGCCTGGTAGGCTGGATACTGCATACACGCCTCGCGTTTGTGCAAGTAGGCCAGATCTTCTGCGATGGAGCCCACCGTGAGCAACGAACATGTCAGCCATCGCAACCAGCGCAGCACTGGTCGAGGGCCACGATGTTTGAGCAGGTGCAGACAGCGAGCGAGGGCCTCAAAGGGCAGGGTGTGCCCCGCTTGGGACACGCTCTCAAGAATCGTACTGATGCGGGTATTGTCAACTTGGTCACATACCTGAACAATGTGCTAGAATAGCGTCATGAAAACAATCCCGACCTCCCCGGACTACAAAGGCGATCGCTTCCCATCGGAGATTATCAGCCACGCAGTATGGCTCTATTTCCGCTTCTCGCTCAGTTTTCGCGATGTTGAGGAACTTCTGGCACAACGCGGAATCGTCGTGAGCTTTGAAACAGTGCGTCAGTGGTGCCTCACATTCGGTCAGACCTACGCCAATGAACTGCGACGTCGCCGTCCTCGCTGTGGTGACACACGGCATATGGACGAGGTGTACCTCACCATTGGTGGGAAGAGACATTACCTGTGGCGAGCCGTCGATCAGCATGGCAATGTGTTGGATATCCTCGTGCAGAGTCGGCGCAACAAACAAGCGGCCAAACGCTTCTTTCGCAAGCTGCTCAAAGGACTCCAATACGTTCCGCGAGTCATCATCACCGACAAACTGGCCAGCTATGGGGCCGCAAAGAAAGACATCATGCCAGGCATCGAGCATCGCCAGCACAAGGGCTTGAATAACCAAGCGGAGAACTCGCACCAGCCAACACGGCAACGTGAACGTACGATGCGCCGTTTCAAATCCCCTGGTCACGCGCAACGCTTTCTCTCTGCTTTTGGTTTGATCTCTGATCATTTTCGTCCCAAACGACATCGTTTCCAGGCCGGGAAGTATCGTACCATCATGCAGGAACGATTCCAGATGTGGAATGAGGTAATTAGAAGGAAAACAGTCGCATAAGCCCGAATCCACCTCCTTGATACTCAGCTTCTTTTTTTTCTCTCTCTTGTCTCTTCCTTAAAAAGCTCTTCTCTTATTTCATCAAGTTGACAATACCAAAAAATCAGCAATATGCTCGCTTGTCGTCCCTTGCAGCACATGCTCAGTGATCCAGGCAGCGAGCAAGCGGTGATGGATCTGCTGGAGATCCCGTTTGGCTTCCCCTAGCGTCACATGCGGCTGCCATTGGGTTTGCAATCAGACGCGATGCTCCTCCAGAAAGGAAACATGATCTATCAATTGAGGGAATAACTGTTTATCTGTTCATTCACTGCTGATTGTGGAGCGTTCTGTTTTCGTCTCGGAAACTGCTGAAACCAGAAAACCACGGGGTGTAAACGTGATCGTCTCTCGTTTTTCTGTCAGGTGTCTGTCATGTCTGTGTCGTTGTGGCATATTCATCTCCATCTTACTATAGAGGCGAGCACAAATAATCCTACACTGTTTTCATGTGTTTGCTTCAAGTGGTCCCTGTGATCGTCATGTTCGTGATACTGGGATCTGAATATGATGGAATGGGTTCAATGAAGGGTATCTGTCTTCCAGCAAAGAGCATAAAGCAAGAGTGAGGATGAGTGGATGCATTTCGCGAACCTCCGAACTGAATCTCACTTGAGGAGGAAAAGCCAGGGAAGTGGTTTGAGCGCTTTTTCTATTTTACGTGAGAGTCATACCAACGTGTTTTTGCGCACTTCCTGTGCGTTAGCTATAACCCTGATTATTGATGAGAAAGAAGAAGAAAAAGAATGAGCATGAGTAAACAAGCCGCTCAACTAAGCGAATGCCTTCGTCAGACATTCAAGCCCCATATGACTGGAACATTAGATATTTCAGCCACCCGCGCTCAAGGAGAGGCAATCGTAAGTTCGCAACAACCCGCGCCGGAGGACATACAGATCAGTGATGCAAACCTTGGAGGGATACCTGCTGAGCAGCTTCGACCCCAGTCATCACATACTAATGGGGCTATCCTCTATCTTCATGGTGGGGCCTGGAGTGCTGGATCAGCACAGGCTGTGCGTGCGATTACCTGGCGTCTGGCAAAAAAGGTTGGGATTACCGTTTATTCTCTCGCTTATCGGCTCGCTCCGGAACATCCCTATCCAGCGGGATTGGATGATTGTGTGCAAGCATATGATGCCCTGTTAGAGCAAGGGTTGCCTGCATCTTCTATTGTTGTGGCGGGTGATAGCGCTGGTGGCAATCTGACACTGGCACTTGCTCTTCGGCTCAAGGCAGAAGGCAAGCCACAGCCTGCGGCGTTGGTCTGCCTGTCACCAAATACCGATTTAACCTGTTCTGGCGAATCCATAACGACCAATGTTGATGCTGATGTACTCATCACTCCCGCATTTTTAGCAGCGATCGCCAGGGTTTACAGTCCTGAAGGGAACCTGACCCAACCGTTCCTTTCCCCGTTATATGGGGATGTTGCTGGTCTGCCACCGACCTATTTTCTCGTCTCTGGGGCAGAGTTGTTATTAGATGACTCAAGACGTATGGCTGAGAAAATGAAAGGGGCTGGCGTCGAAGTTGTTCTTGATATATGGTCTGAACTCTGGCATGATTGGCCTTCATTTTCTGATCAAGTACCTGAGGGTGAACAAGCTCTTGAAAAGATTGCTGCGTTTCTCTCAAACGTCCTGGGCAAGTAACGAAGAGCCCGATGGGGGAGAGATCAGATGTTTCCTCCTCCAAGATGTGTAATGAACAGCCAAAGCCCACGGGATGCGCAACGAGATGACAGCAAGGAAGCAAGAAAAAAGACACCATCCCGATAATTGTGTAATGACAAGCAGTAAACAAACGAGGAAAAGTCCGAAGCCAATTTGCTCGCTCTCATGCGACATCGATCAAGCCACGGCCCTCGTCGGCGAGATCGAGCAAGTAGTAGATCAAGGTGGCTTGCTGCTGGAGGCACTCGTCTAATGGATGCCCTCTTCTCTGCTCCCAGGAGGAGTGCTGGCTCTCATCTGTGATCTGGTGCAGCCAGAAAAGGAGACAGCCATACTTGAGGGCCGTAAAAAGCGCAAAGGCACAGCGCACTACACTGCGATCTCCTTGCCACCCGGCGGCAGAGAGGCCCTCAAGATAGCTCTCGAAGATCACTCTATCGAGGGTCCGTGGATCGCAGGGTTCGACTCTAAACAAGCCGAAGCTGGGAGCCATCAGGTCTCCGATATCCGTCGCAATAGTTCCCAGGCCAGGATACGCCCAGTCAATAGCGATCAACCGCTGTTCTCCATCTGCCTCCGGTACCGCAAACAGGTTCCCACGCCACGCATCCAGATGACCGAAGGTTTGTGGGAGCCGCTCAAGCACGTCGAGCATCGCCCCGCGATCCTCCCACAATCGCCAGAGGCGGTCAGCGATGGGCAGAGGGAAGGCGGAACGCAGGAACGGGTGTTGCCAGGTCGTAGGATCTGGCACAGCTTTCCACATCCAGCTGAAGTGATCGAGGAGGCCGCGCGGAGAGCTGGTTCTCACCAGCCACGGAAACGCGGGCAGTGGTCGACCAGCCAGATAAGCTCCATTCATCTGCCCAAGACAACGCGCCGCTTGTGAATACTGTGAGAGTGGCCAGCATGGCCCGTGGGGATCTTTCACGTCTTCCAGCCAGAGCCACACCGACTCGTCATCTTGCTCCGTGACGGCATAACAGTGTGGCCCCCGGAGTCCCCCCGGCAAATCATTGAGCAGGCCTGACTGATACACGAGGGCTTCGCGCTTCCAATAGAGGACATGCTCCTGTTCGAGGCCCCCGGGCGCTTTCCCCGCGGGTGTCCGACACAGCACTTTCAAAATAAGCGACCAATCCATCTCCCGGTCCTGACCTCGCCCGGTTCCCGTCAGACGGTACACGCCACCAGTCGCAGCACCATTGGTCTCGGAAATCTCCTGAACCTGCCACTGAAGCAGTTCTCCATCCTCAAGGTCAAGGATCTGGCACATCAGCGTGGTAATCGTCTGCTGATCAAGAGTCTGGAGTAGTCTTTCACTTGCGGTCTTTTCTCTCATCTTGCCCCCTGTCATAGCTCGTTCTCCACGCGAAAGGCAGATGCGCATTCCCACGAGAGAAACATTATCACGGCGTTTTCTGAAGATCTTTTGGATTCATCAGACACAAGAGCAAGTATACTTGAGCGGAGGCAACAACACATCGGTCGTTTGGACGATGTGTTGTTATGATATAATAGAAGAGGTGGAATCTTCTCAATGCTCCTGGTATTCCTGGTGCTACACAAGGTCGCCTGCAAAAAATATCTCCTTCTGAACCACCCTTTCCAGCTGGTTGCTTGTATGCCAAAAGCGATCAGGCTTCAGCCTTTAGCCGACCGGGATCTTCGGCAGGTGAATATCCTGCATTACGGCCCAGACGATGGTCAGACAACTGGTTTCCGTCGTGAAGGCGTCAATCTGATCGGTGCGCTGTCGCACATTGCTAAAGAAGCTCTCGATGGCGTTGGTCGTGCGAATGTAGCGATGCATGACCGGTGGGAACGCATAAAACGTCAGAAGATGCTCTTCATCTTCACAGAGGCTGCGGATGGCTTCGGGATAGCGCTTCTGGTATTTGGCTTGAAAGGCTGCCAAATACCAGAAGCGCATCCTCTTTCTTCTCCTGCTTGAAAATCCTGGCCAATTCTGCGCTGACCTCTTTGCGCTCTCGATGAGGAATAGCGTTCAGCACATTGCGCTGTTTATGCACCACACAGCGTTGCCGGGGAGTCGCGGAAAAAAGGGCAGAGACGGCAGCGAGGAGTCCCTCATGTCCATCCGTCACAATCAGATCCATCTGTGTGGCACCGCGAGTACGCAGGTCTTGTAAGAGACAACTCCACCCGTCTTTATCCTCCTCCGCACAAGCTCGCAATGCCAACACCTCCTTGTTCCCTTCCAGGTCCACGCCAAGCGCTGTTAAGATAATGGTCGAGTCGGTTTGGGTGCCATGACGAACCGTAAAATGGGTGCCATCCAGGTAAAGGATGCGATAGTGATTGAGAAGTGAGCGCTCTCGCCAAGCTTCAAACTGTTCGGTCAGGGTTTGGTTCAAGCGGCTTACCGCGCTGGCACTGGGCGCAACTCCCATCAGTGTTTGAGCCACCTTCCCGACTTTGTGGGTACTGGTGCCACTGACAAACATCTCCGTCAGTGCTTCCGCTACCTCGGGCTCGTACCGGCCATACCGCTCAAATACCTGCGTATGGAACTGTCCAGCACGATCTCGGGGCACTGAGAGATCCTCAATACGCCCTGTTTTTGTCACCAAATCTCGTGTGTAGGAGCCATTGCGATACCCTTTTCGCTCAGGGGTGCATTCTCCCCACGCTGCGCCGAGGCACTGCTCAAGCTCCCCGCGCATGACTTCTTCAATCAAGACCCGCATGGCACTGACTGCCAGGTTCCGTATGTAGTGGCGAAATTCCTGCTCTTCTGGTATCTTGTGGCCCGATGACTCCACTTTTGCTGCTTCAGAGGTCGATGTCATATGCTTCTTGGGTACAGGCATAGTTTTCTCCTTGTTTTGATGGAAAAATGTAGCAAACTTCTGCTATGCCTGTATTATCTTCTCAAATCCCCCCTTTAGAAAGCTCTACTGGTACACAACACTCGGGATGGCGTCAGATTCCCTTCCGCATAACCTCTCAGTGCGCTCTTTTCTGAAGATGTGACAGGCAGTGAGAAACAATGATAGACACATAACCATGAATAGATCAGAACAATGGTAGGTGCAATGGTAGGTGCAATGGTAGCCGATGTCCACTGACGTGTCCAGATACCACGAGTATAGTAATAGCTGTCGGACGTCTCCGAACATTCTAACTGCAGCGAAAAGATATCAGAAAGGTGAAACAACATATGAGTCACACCAACTTCAATGTTCTGGGAAAAGATGCCGTGAAGATAGCTCGCAGCGTGGACCAGGCGAAACTGGCAGAGACAGATCGCTGGGCGACACTCAGTTCCTCCACGAACTTCGATAGCAGCGAGGAAGAACACTTTACACACCTTGGTTTACCGCCATCGAGCACTGAAGAAAGAAAATAGCAGGTCGGAAAAATTACTATATTGGCAATCTTCATTATGAGAGGAAAAGAGATGAATACTGAGTTTAATCCTCCAAGAGGTACCGATAAAAGGAAACCCACTGAGAATGCAGCCCCATCTGGTCAGGAGCAGCGTAAAACATCTCATTTTGAGTCAAGCATACAAGCGGAGGAATTCGCTGCACGCGTGCGCCTCAACCAGAGCAAGCTACGTTCCCAGCTTAAATCGCAGTACGACTTTATCGTCTGCGGATCAGGATCATCCGGCTCGGTTGTTGCGAGTCGACTGGCCGAGAATCCTGATGTGAGCGTATTGCTACTCGAAGCCGGGGGCAACGATGAGGCTCCAGAAGTCATGGATGCGGACAAGTGGCCTTTCAATCTTGGAAGTGAACGGGATTGGAGCTTTCAAGCTCAACCGAGTTCCCTTGTCAATGGCCGCTCCGTTCCTTTATCAATGGGGAAAGTCCTGGGTGGTGGGTCCAGCATTAACGTGATGGTGTGGGCACGCGGACACAAAAGCGATTGGGATTTCTTTGCTTCAGAAGCCGGGGATCCAGCATGGAACTATGAGTCGGTGTTACAGATTTATCGTCGTATCGAAGACTGGCATGGCGCTCCTGACCCCCAATATCGCGGAACGGGTGGACCTGTCTTTGTCGAGCCAGCCCCCGACCCCAATCCGATTGCTCCAGCCATGCTTGAAGGAGCGCAATCCATTGGCATTCCGATTTTCGAAAATCAGAATGGGCGCATGATGGAGGGAGATGGCGGTGCCTCAATCATTGATGTGCGAGCCCGCGGTGGCAAACGCCAATCCGTATTCCGCTCCTATACCTACCCTTTGATGGATCGACCCAATCTCACGGTTCTCACCCATGCCCTGGTGACACGGCTGACCTTCGAGGGAAAGCGAGCTACCGGTGTGGAGATTGCCTACAACGGCAAGATCCATCGTATATCCGCGGGCACTGAGGTTGTGTTATCGCTGGGCGCGATCCAGACGCCGAAAGTGCTGATGCAATCAGGAATTGGCGATCAAGCTGAATTGCAGCGTTTCGGTATTCCGGTCATCCAACATCTTCCGGGTGTCGGACAAAATTTCCAAGATCATCCAGCGTTCGACTGCGTCTGGGAATATGAGGAAGCCCTCCCACCGCGCAACACTATGGCCGAGGCCACCTTCTTCTGGAAAAGCGCTGCTGACCTGGAGAGCCCAGACATACAGACATGTCTGGCGGAAGTTCCCAAGTCGAGTGCGGAAAATAGTGCACGCTTTGGTATGCCTGCCCATGGCTGGACCTTGTTCGGTGGCATTGTCCGTCCGAAAAGTCGGGGATATTTGCGGTTGACAGGACCCGATCCGAGCGATCCCGTAGAAATTGAGGCCAATTTTCTCTCACATCCGGATGATCTGAAAGCGGCAATCGCCTGCGTAGAACTGTGTCGAGAGATCGGAAACTCAGCCGCGCTGCGCCCATTTAGCAGACGTGAGGTCATGCCAGGCAACCTGAAAGAAGCTGAACTCGAACGTTTTATCCGTGATGCAACGATGACCTACTGGCATGAAACATGCACAGCGAAGATGGGCCGCGATGCCATGTCAGTCGTTGATAGCCATCTGCGCGTGTATGGCATCACCAATCTGCGCATTGCGGATGGCTCGATCATGCCACGGGTGACCACGGGCAATACGCAGGCTCCCTGTATCGTCATTGGCGAGCGTGCTGCCGAGATCATACAAGCTGAGTATCAGCTTGTATAGACTGAGCTACCTGGTTTTGTATGCCTGACCCGGGTCAGAGATACATTCAGCATGAGTTGCAGCATTGAGAGATACTGTGACACTCCGCCGCGACTGAAGTCGCGCGGCTTCTTTCGCCTCTCTTCTGTACGCGATGTGCTGAGAAATGTAGCGTGGCTACGACTCGGCGTACATCGTAGTGGAGGAGGAAAAGCTGAGAGGATGCATCCATCCATGCATGGTCTCTCTTGCGCGGTGCCAGGCGCGTTGCTGCTCTCATACCTTTCGAGAAGGGATAGATGGCCCACAACTCTCGTTTTCAGCGTCCTGGAGAGACGCAACACCCGCCTCTTTCGAGGCTCACTCCTGGGGAACGTACCCTAAAGGCGCGGAGGCTTTTCCTTGGCGCTATTCGTTCGGTGACGTGACACTTCCTAAAGCCGTGGATTGGATACCCGTGCCTTCGCACGTCGAAATAGCTGAGACAGTGGGAAACGCGGTAACGTTTTTACGCATGGCCCTTCGCCATGCAACCCGTACGTTATTCAGTTCTCAAGGTACTACTGATCAATTCTTTTCGCGTACAGAAAAAACGGAAGGGCAAGGGCTAAAGCCGCAAACGCCTAACCACGGGATGAATCCCCGTGGCTTGCGGCGGGCTGAAGCCCTTTTCTGTCAGGCTCTTCCATAGGAGAGTCTGACAGCGCTTGAAAAGCTCTTTATGAAAAGCTCATATTGATGCCAACGGCAGCGTTCTCTTCCGGAGAGGCGTTCCAGTATCCATAGCGTTCAGAGACCTCTAGCAGATGCGCAAGCGCTTCAGGGGTTGGCATCTGAGGGACGCCTTTCCATGGCAGGGCAGTCTCCTCAAAAAAATGTCCCATCTTTTTGGTCGTCGTGATAAGAAAGGTTACGTTTCCAGAGGAAGTATTGCGCCAGGCATGGGTTGCATTACTGGGTATATGGATGAGGTCACCCTCTTTGCTCGGGACCCACTCATGTCCATTTTCAGTGATCTTTAAACACTCAGCGGTTCCAGAAAGGATGAAAAAGTCCTCAGTATCAGGATGACGGTGCATCGGAACAAAGACACCTGGAGGAATAATCCCTTTCATCACACAGAAATCGCTGCTCTCATCACTCGGAGATACCAGGTACTCAACCGTTGGGCCGAAGACATCAAGTATGGCACCAGTTGTAGGATTTTTTTCTGGATTCATGTATGTACCTTCACTATTGCATGGAGTACGGCTGACACTATATAGCCAGCACAGACTGCAGTATCAAAAACACGACAACCAACAGGATCGTCTTGAACAAACAAGCAAACCCATTATAGGCAAGTTTGCGTTTGCCTCAGTCAGCATCTCTATAGTAAGGCATGGATGAGCATGCAACAATGACACCTGCCTGACAGAGATGTGACAGAAAAAGTGGGATACTATCCAGCCTGCACCTGACAGTTCATGTCTATGTAAAATACTTTCTTCCCTCATTAAAAGGATATGATGTTTTCGTGAAAAACCACCCGTTACGCATGGAAAGAGAAATTCGCGGTTGGTCTCAAGCCAGGGTTGCAGAAGCAATCAACACGAGCGTACGTTCCATTATGCGGTGGGAGCAGGGAAAGGTGCTACCCCAACCGTTTTATCGCGAGCAGCTCTGCATACTTTTTGGCAAAAACGCCCAGGAATTGGGCATACAACCGTGCGCTGAAGCCCGCGCATCGCTGCAAGCATGTGCTTCAACCTTCTTGCCCTCGGCACATCCAGAAAAAAAACCATTAACACATGTATTTTCTGCAGGACTTGATGCCCCACACCCCCTTGCCGGTTCAACCGCATGTTTCGTTGAACATCCGTTGCTTTCAACAAAGATCAGACTACCAGTGCCAGCACACACGGTCATTCACCGCATACGTTTGACTCACCTTTTGACACTCGGAATCCAAAAGAGACTGATGCTCGTTTCTGCGCCTGCGGGTTCGGGAAAGACAACCTTGATCGCCGAATGGCTCAAATCCACTGCACGCACGGAAGCGGTGGCCTGGATCTCACTGGATGAGGAGGATAATGATCCCAGGCGCCTCTGGTTGTATGTTCTGACGGTCCTGAATACCTGCCAGCCCAATCTCTATGCTCCGTTGATCGATGCATTATACTCAAAGCATATCGATGACTGGTACGCTTTCTTAAAGTATGTGCTCAACACACTCCTCAAGAGTAAGCGACCCATCATATTGGTGCTCGACGATTACCATAGTATTACCAATCCGGTCGCACACGAGACAGTTGCGTATTTCCTGGAGCACCTTCCCCCCCATGTCCATCTTCTTATCTCCACACGCAACGATCCACCCTGGTCTTTATCGCGGCTACGCGTGCAAGGCAGCATTCAAGAGATCCGCACAGATCAACTCAATGGAACAGAGGAAGAGGTCGAGGCCTTTTTTTCACAGACCATGCAGGTACAGCTTCCACTCTCTGTCATTACTGAAATAACAAAGCGCACTGAAGGATGGTTCGCTGGCATTCAATTACTGGCCCTCTCTTTACGCGAGGGGACAAATGTCACCACGATGCTTAACCTATTGGATGGGAGTCAACGTCCCATTTTCGATTACTTAATAGAAGAGGTTTTCTCTCGCCAATCATCTGTGATCCAGGATTTCTTGCTCCAGACCTCCATTCTCGAATGCCTGGATGCCTCCAGTTGCGACACCATACGAAACGCAGGGGACAGTCAAGAGATACTGGATACATTGGAGAAAACCAATCTCTTTATTGTTGCGCTTGACCATCAGCGCCAGTGGTATCGCTATCATCACCTTTTTGTACAGGCATTGCGCACTCGCCTTGAACGAACCTATGATGAACAGACTATACGTGCATTGTATAAACGGGCAAGTATCTGGCATGATCAGCATGACGGATGAGGGCAAGGGAATCATCAGGGCAGGCACATGGGAAGTGAAATGGAACCTGCTGAGTACTGAATCCTCCGACGCCTGCCAGTATACTGAGTCCTGTCGGATGCGCTCCATGCCAGTCCTGTATGACTGCGGAGGGCCTCCGATAGCAGATGTACAAACGGATGGCAAGCAGAGAGCGTGTGTTGGCTGCGGGGACTCGATAGCGCGTGCCTACGCAGTGCGAGCTTTCGGCATTCTTCCTTGAAAGCGATGGCGTTGACATCGCGACACATACGACACGGTATCGAGTTCGTTTGTAGCATAATCGTTATATTGACACCCAGAGCTGAGATACGACCTCGGCTCAATGGAATACCCAAGGAGGCAGAGAAATGGATCTGAAGCTTGAAGCCATCGTTATTCCCGTCTCGGATGTGGATCGTGCGAAAAAGTTCTATGAGGAGGCCCTGGGCTTCAGGGTAGACGTCGACCGCCGCAGCGGAGATAACTATCGCATCGTGCAGCTGACACCGCCGGGATCGGAATGCTCAATCCAAATCGGCACCGGGATCACTCAGGTGACACCAGGCACATACCAAGGGACGTACCTGATCACGTCCGACATTGAGGCCACGCGAGCTGAGCTCGTTGGTCGTGGAGTGGAGGTGAGCGAACCCTATCACTTCGGACCGCAAGGACAGACACCCGGCATCGACCCTGAGCGAGCTAGCTACAACAGTTTCATGTCGTTCAGCGACCCGGACGGCAACGGCTGGTTGATTCAGGAAGTCAAGCAACGTGCTCCCGGACGGTAATGGGCTCAGCCTTCCAGGCATCGCTTGACGAGCCGAGCAATCATCTGATGTAACATGGCACAAAACGGCAAATCATTTTGACCATCCGCATGGCTTATTGGGAGATTTTCGTTATCAGCGATCCGGCTCCTTTTTTCTTGACTTTTCATTCCAGAATGAGATATACTCTCTGTCAGTAGGAGAAAGGGACATCTTGTATGGCACGACCGAAAGCATTTCTGCCGGATCAGGCACTTGAGAAGGCGGTCAACTTGTTCTGGCGACAGGGCTATGAGGGATCATCTATTGATGACATTGTGCAGTGTACGGGTCTTGGACGTGGGAGTCTCTATGATACCTTTGGGGACAAACATGCCTTATATCTGGCTGCGCTTGATCGCTATTGTGTGACAGGTGGAGAAAAGCTGACGACACTGCGCCTCCAATCAGGATCTGTGCGCGACATTTTTCAGGCCTTTTTTCAGGCGCTCATTGAGGAGGCGCTTGCTGATCCTGAACATCGTGGCTGTTTTCTGGTGAATGCGACCCTGGAAATGGCCCCACGTGATCCAGAAGTGGCCAGCAGAGTGCAAGCTGGACTCGACGACACCAGGGAGGCATTTTATCATGTTCTCATCAAAGCGCAAGCTTCAGGTGAACTTGCCTGGACGCGCGATCCCCACCAACTGGCACACTACTTACTGAATGCGTACCTGGGTCTGCGCGTGCTTTCGCGTACCAATCCTGATCGTCGTCTGCTTGAAGATATCGTCACGACAACGCTATCAGTGCTCTCCTAATTTTTTTACCCATAATTCTGGAATTTTAATTCCAGAATTATGGGTGACTCGAAGCAAGAGGGCATTTGGCAAGATGACAGGTTGTTCTCTTTTCAGCTTGACAGTCTTGTTTGTTTTTCGTTTCTTGAAAGGAAAGAGTGCTATGAACACACTTGAGGGAAAAGTGGCCTTAATTACCGGTGGAAGTAGCGGCATTGGTCTGGCGACTGCCAGAGCATTTCACGCGCAAGGAGCCCGTGTCGTTATTTCAGGACGAGATCGCCAGAAGCTCGAAGCGGTCGCCGCCCAATTGGGCCCTGATGTTGTGGGGGTTCCCACAGATGTCACAAAGCTCAGTGACCTTGGCGCTTTGATGGCACGCACGCGGCAAACCTTTGGCAAACTGGATATTCTGTTTGTCAATGCAGGCGTCGCCGACGCCAGGATGCTTGCAGAGACGGACGAAGCGTTCTTTGATGAGCTGATGGATACCAACTTTAAAGGAGCCTATTTCACTATTCAGAAGGCATTGCCCTTGCTGAACGACCAGGCTTCGATTATTCTCAATGGTTCGATCAACGCGCTGGTGGGGATGGCCGGCAGTTCCGTGTATTCGGCCAGCAAAGCGGCGCTCCACTCCCTGGCGCGCACGCTCTCGGCTGAGCTCATCGGGCGCGGCATCCGTGTCAACACGATCACCACCGGACCGACCGAGACGCCAATTATGAAGCGAGCGGGGTATCCGCCAGAGGTGATTGAGGCTCACCTCAAGACGCTTGCCAGCCAGGTGCCAATCAAACGTCTGGGTCACCCAGAGGAAGTGGCAAAGGTCGCGCTCTTCCTTGCTTCCTCCGACTCCTCCTTCGTTGTGGGAGCCGAGATCGCTGCCGATGGTGGAATCACAGCCAATATCACACCTTCACCAGTACAGAACCAGTAACGTTCTTTGCCACGCTTTCTCTCTCAAAAGAGAGAAGTGTTTACCCATGCGGAGTGTCACATCAAGTATATAGCCATACTTGATGCCATGGGGGAATTGCTCCTCATTCGCGGTGGTTTGAGATCCAGGCCGCTGCTTCCAAAGGCCACGCTCGGATTTCATCTCCACTGGTAGCGCAAAACTCAGATACCGAAAGCGCAAGACTTAGGCTCTCCACTGCATTTGGTGCAAGATGAGTTTATCTCACTGCGATCCATTCCTTTGTTCACAAAGAGCGAGAGCAAGGGCTTGCTCACTGATGAGCCGAGCAATCACTCCACCGCGGCTTGTTTCTTGCGGCCTCTCCCAGGGTTGATCGCTCGTCGCGGATTGCAAAGGGGCTTATTGAAGTGAGAAGATGGGGCGTTGTCGATTGAAACAGGAGGAAATCTTTATGGACGATCTTCGCCCGCCACCATTGTTCGAGCAGACGACCGTGTATCAGCTCGCGTCCATCTGGTTGAACCCAAACGAGGATCAGGTTGTGCGTGAGTGGTTGTTGTCCCTCACCCATCCAGATCCTGAACAACGCCTGAAATCAGCGGTCTTTTCTCTCAGACAATCACGCGATCCACGCATGATCATCCCATTGCTGGTGGCTTTGCATGATCCAGAGAGTCGCGTGCGGAGAGCAGCTGCCCATGCCTTGCTCTTTTTTCGAGATCGACGTGCCGTCGAACCACTCATTGCTGTTCTGCGAGATGCAGGGGCACGCAGTTCAGCGGCGCTTGCGTTGGGATTATTGCATGATGGTCGTGCGGTGGAACCACTGTTAATTGTCTTTCAGGAGGATATTGCCCGTCGGCAACAACAAGCAGAGGCCAGAGGGAGATTGCTCTCTTCCGACCATGATCTGGAGATGATGATCGGGGCTCTGGCCATGCTTGGAGATCGGCGGGCGGTCGAGCCACTCATCGCAGTTTTGCCAAAAGCTGACTGGCATATGACAAGTTGCGTTGCCCGCGCACTGGGTCAACTGCAAGACCGTCGTGCCATCGAACCGTTGCTGGCAGCCTTACAGGAGATGCTGAGACAGGCTCAACAGGTAAAAACAGCGAAAGAAGGAAAAGATCTGTGGCTCCGGCCAGAAGAACTCTTCCGGGCTCTGGGAACGTTTGGGGAACGGCGCGCCGTGGAACCCCTGATGACGTTTCTGGCACAGACTCGCCTGCGTGCGTGGGATCGAAAATGGGCCATTGATGCCCTGGGCCAGATCAGAGATGAACGAGCCGTCGAGCCATTATGCGCCGTGTTGCGTGAGAAACCGCTCGTCACGCGTGTGGCCTCAGCCAGAGCACTCGGTTTGCTCGGCGACGTGAGAGCCGTTGAGGTTCTCTGTTTAGCCCTTCAGGCACGCTCCGCGCACCTTCGTGCGGCAGCGGCCAGGGCGCTCGGTCAAGTAGGAGAGAGCCGGGCGGTTGAGCCACTGATGGACGTGTTGCAGGATAGTCGCATATCGGTACGACGAGCAGCACTCTGGGCACTCTGCCAGATGGGGGATGAACGAGCAGTTGAGCCGTTGATTCGCCTCTTGCAACAGGGATCAGGCCCGCAGCGCCGGGCCGCCGCAAAAGCACTGGGCAGAATTGGGGATGAACGAGCAGTTAAGCCACTTGCCACTCACCACGATCAGGACCGCACCGTCCGAACAGCCATACGGAAAGCGTTAGAGAAGCTCAGACCAACGGCAACTTTGGGGGAGGCCGCAAGAAACACGCTGCATGCAGACGCCACCGTGAAGTGATTGCTCGGCTCATCAGTGAGCATATCCTCGCTCTTTGTGAACAAAGGAATGGATCGCAGTGAGATAAACTCATCTTGCACCAAATGCGGTGGAGAGCCAGACTTATGTACAATCCATAGCTGGACACGATATGCGCCAGTACCCGGACATTTTATTGGTAAATGCCCTGAAAAGTGGAACTGTCTCAATTTTGGTGAAAGCATATGAGAAACAGCAGTTTGAGTTCTTCTTCTGTGCTCGAAGAAAAGACCTGGAAGATTCAATAAGCTCATCAATCACCAAATTTGAGACAGATCCGAAAAGTAAGCACCTTTTGACCTCAAGGGTAGCACTTGCCCCGAAACGTGAGCAGCTCAACCATTGACGAGCTGTAAAATAGCTCCAGATGCGGATGGTTGTGTACAGAAGGTGTAAATGCATGTCGAACGACCACAGAGCAAGAGGACGAGGCGCATTTCCCAAGGTTCCCTGCCAGGTGGTGCGGCTGCGACGCATACTGTCTTCGGGCGGCCAGCGTGACGCTCGGTGGAAAAAATGGTATGGGTCACAGGGAGATGTTAAGCCTCTTTTCTACAAGTACCCCTGAGGTTTCTACGTCTCAGTGCTGTACATAGCCCGATAGTACTATGCAGAGGATGAGCGATGTCACCGGTCTCCCATGGTACGGCTTGCTTGTGGCTCGAATATATCACATCATTTCAAGAGAGTTCTTGAGGTGAGAGCAAGTACGCATCTTCGCTACCAGGGATGGGGACACGTGAAAGGGACAGTGACCGCACTATGCCGAATCCAAAGCCGACCGAGCGTCTTACTCCCGCGTTGAGCGAGACGCTCCTTACCCTTCTTGAGACGCTTCCTGGTGCCTTGTTTGTCGTCGATGATGCCGCGACGATTGTGTATGCCAATGCGAGCGCGCAGACGCTCACTGGAGCCACACGAGGGGAATTATTGGGCAAGCCCTTGTGGCGCGGCGCTCCCCACCTGGTGAGCACCGTGCTATATCAGGCCATCCAGCGGACCACACAGACCCGAGCACCAACCGAAGTAGAGTATGTGTCTCCCGTGAAAGAGACCTGGCTGCACGTGCAGCTCGCTCCCACGGTTAGGGGGCTGATAGTACAGGTCCACCAGGGGAGAGCCGCAGCCCTCCGAGAGGCGCCGGTTCCCCAGGGCGAGTATCTCTCCATCGAGGACCTGGATGGCCTGTATAGCAGGATCGGCGTTCTGACCCCTGAGGGGATCGTCCTGGAGATCAATGAGGTCCCTTTGGCGGAGGCGCAGATCCGACGCGAGGAGGTCCTTGGCTACCCGCTCACCGAAACTCGGTGGTGGTCCTTTTATCCGACCAGTCAAGCACAGCTGCGCGCCGCCATCGCGCGAGCCAGCAGGGGGGAAACCGTGCGGTTCGAGGCGGTGGTTCACCCCAGAGAAGGGATGGACTGTCACCTGGACGTCGCGATCTCCACCCGCATGGATGCGGATCACCACATAGCGTACCTCGTCATCGCCGGAATCGACATCACCGCGCGCAAGCGAGCCGAAGCGGAAATCCATGCCGTCATCGATGCCATTCCCCAGCTGGTCTGGACCGGGCAACCGGACGGCTCTATCGACTATTATAATCGGCGCTTGTGCGACTATAGCGGCCAGAGCACCGAAGAGGCCCAGGGGGAGGGATGGTTGCAGTGCCTCCATCCTGAGGATCGGCAACGCGTCCGCTCCGCGTGGCAGCGCGCTGTCCAGACCGGCGGGGTGTACGAAGCGGAACTGCGCCTGCGCCAGAGTACGACCGGGGAGTATCGCTGGTTCCTTGTCCGCGCCATGCCGGTGCGTGATGAAGCAGGCCAGATCGTCAGGTGGTTTGGCACCTGCACCGACATTGAGGACCAGAAACGGGCGGAGCAGCAGCTCAAAGAAAGCCGAGAGAACTTGCGCGTGCTGGCCGAAACAGTGCCGCAACTGGTGTGGGCAACTCGACCAGATGGCTGGTCGGAGTATTTTAATCAACGGTTTTGTGACTATACTCACGCCACGTGGGAGCAACTGTACGGCTATGGATGGCGCCAATTTTTGCACCCGGATGATTATGAGCGCACCCTGGCAGTGCGAGAGCACGCGTTCCGCACGGGCGTCCCCTATGAGGTCGAATTTCGTCTCCGAGAGGGCCAGACGGGCCTCTATCACTGGTTTTTAGCCCGCGCCATGCCGATGCGTGATGAAACAGGCCAGATCGTCAAGTGGTTTGGCACCTGTACCGATATCGATGAACAAAAACAGGCGGAGCAACAACTCAAAGAAAGCCGGGAGAGCTTGCGCGTACTGGCCGAAACGGTGCCACAGTTCGTGTGGGTGACCCGACCCGACGGCCTGCACGAATACGTCAATCAGCGCTGGCGTGACTACACCGGGTTAACGCTTGAGCAGATGCAAAGCGACCGATGGGCGTATCTCCAGTTCATCCATCCTGAGGATCGGCAACGCCACCGAGCCCACTGGCAGCATGCCCTGGACACGGGAATCATGTATGAGCACGAAGAGCGGATCAAAAATGGCCAGACCGGGGAGTATCGCTGGTTCTTAGCTCGCGGTATGCCAGTACGCGACGACGCAGGACAGATCGTCAAGTGGTTTGGCACCTGCACCGACATTGAGGACCAGAAACGGGCGGAGCAGCAGCTCAAAGAAAGCGAGGAGAACTGGCGGGTGCTCGCCGAAATGGTGCCGCATTTCATGTGGACGGCTCTCCCCAGCGGCCAGTTCGAGTACTTCAATCAGCGCTGGTTTGACTACATTGGACTCACGCTTAAGCAATTACAAAACGACCGTTGGGCGTATCTCCAGCTCATCCATCCCGATGATCGGGATGGCAACCGAGCGATCTGGCAGCATGCCCTAGACACGGGAGACATGTTTGAGTACGAAGAGCGTCTCAGAAATGGCCAGTCCGGGGAGTATCACTGGTTTTTACTCCGCGCCATGCCGGTGCGCGATGAAGCAGGACAGATCATCAAATGGTTTGGCACGTGTACCGACATCGACGACCGGAAACGAGCGGAGGAAGCCTTGCGCCAGAGTCAGGAGCGCGCGAGCATCCTGATGAACTCCAACATTATCGGCATCAAAGTCATCGAAGGTGAACAGATTGTGGACGCAAATGACACCTTTATGCACATGACGGGTTATACTCGCGAAGATCTGCGTGAAAGGCACATGAACTTGTTACACATGACGGCGCCAGAGTATCTGGCTCGGACCCTCGAGGCCCATCAGGAACTTGCCGCCCAACAGTCGTTGACGCCTTATGAGAAAGAGTACGTGTGTAAAGATGGCAGTCGCCTACCAGTGCTCGTGGGGGGGATTGCCTTAGAGCATCACCCGCGTCAGGCAATCTGCTTTGTGCTGGATAACTCGGCGCGCAAGGAACTCGAGCAACGTAAGGATGACTTTATCAGCATGGCCAGCCATGAATTGAGGAACCCGCTCACCGCCTTGGCACTGCACACCAACTTGCTGCACCGGCAACTGGCCAGGCACGGCACGCTGGATCAGGCTCCGGCCCTTTCCGGTATGGAGACTCAGATTAACAAAATCTCCCGGTTGGTGGAGGAGTTGCTGGATGTCTCCAAAATGCAGGCGGGCAGGCTGGAGTATCGAGAGG
The DNA here is from genome assembly GCF_000178855.1 of Ktedonobacter racemifer DSM 44963. Lineage (GTDB taxonomy): Bacteria > Chloroflexota > Ktedonobacteria > Ktedonobacterales > Ktedonobacteraceae > Ktedonobacter > Ktedonobacter racemifer. Next base: position 937,321 of record NZ_ADVG01000002.1, read on the forward strand.
AAATGATCGATCTGGATGCCTTGCTGCGGGAGATCGCTGACACCATGCAGCAAACCCATCCCAGCCATCGCATTCTGGTGGGCGGCGCCGTGCGGACCAGCCTGCTGGCGGATCGAGACCGGCTGGGACAGGTCTTCATCAACCTGCTCAGCAATGCCATCAAGTATTCCCCTGGCGCAGAGACCGTTGAGATGGATCTCTCCGCCTCAAGAGAGATGGTCACGATCCGTGTGCAGGATCATGGTCTGGGCATCCCACGAGAGCAGTGCGACAAGATTTTTGAGCGCTTTTATCGGGCCACTGGTTCCCGACAGCGAGCGATCCCTGGTCTGGGCATGGGACTCTACATTGTTGCGGAGATCGTCAAGCACCATGGAGGAAGCATCACGGTGGACAGCGAGGTCGGAAAAGGATCGACCTTTACGGTCATCTTTCCCAAAAAGAGGGCTGCCTGATCGTGGAAAGGTCGTGCTCATCAACTTCTGGACTTATACCTGCATCAATCGGCTGCGCTCACTTCCCTATGTGCGCGCATGGGCTGAGAAATACCAGGAGCAAGGATTGGTTGTGATCGGCGTACACACGCCCGAGTTCGCCTTTGAGCACGATATTGAGAACGTTCGCCAGGCAGCCAGCGACAGGAGGATCTCCTATCCTATCGCGATCGATAACGACTATGCGATCTGGAGTGCTTTCGCGAACCACTATTGGCCAGCCCTCTATTTCGTTGATGCGCAGGGGCAGATTCGACATCACCACTTCGGCGAGGGCGCATTACGAACAGTCAGAACGGGTTCTCCAACACTTGCTAACCGAAACCGAAAGCGGTGGCATCGATCATGAACTGGTTTCGGTCGATGCTCATGGTGCTGAAGCTCCCGCTGATTGGAGCAACTTGAGGTCTCCGGAAACCTATGTCGGCTCTGGACGCACTGAGCACTTTGTGTCTCCCGGTGGCGCAGTCCTGGACAAGCGTCGCGTCTATGCAGCGCCGGCCCGGTTAAGGCTCAATCATTGGGCCCTTTCTGGGGATTGGATGATACAGCAACAGGGCTCTGTGTTGAACAGAACCAACGGTCGGATCGTATCCCGTTTTCACGCCCGCGATCTGCACCTGGTCATGGGACCGGTAGTGCGAGGAACGTCTGTGCGCTTTCGCGTGCGCCTCGATGGACAACTGCCGGGCGCGGCTCACGGCATTGACGTTAACGAGCAGGGAAACGGTACAGTGACCCAACAGCGGCTCCACCAGTTGATCCGACAGCCAGAGCCTATTACTGATCGGCAGTTCGAGATCGAATTTCTCGATGCGGGCATAGAGGCTTTTGTCTTTACATTCGGCTGATCTACGACATATGTACGAAAATAGTTGTTTCTGCTCGGCAGAAGCTTCAAATCCTAAAAAGGGTTGGGTTGCAAAAGAGGCATTCGCGTCCATCTCGCTTGCATGCTCTTTTTTTGCAACACAGCGATAAACGAATTGGAGAGCCTGGAGTCTTTCGCCATTCACCAGACCCTCCTCAAGCAACGTGGACCCGCCTCGAGCGCATCCACACCTACCAGTAGAGCGGGAGTGTCTGAGGAATCCTATCTCCAGCAAGTGACAGGTTCCTTTACTTTTCTTGCCTATGACTGACTGGGTGCCGCCGGGTCACGTGGAAGGCAAGGAGCACACCGATGACGCGCTACTCCTATCGTGAGCGCGATTATACTTTTGGGCAGGCCATGCTAAAGCTGCGCAACAGCATTAGTTTGACGCAAGCAGCGCTGGCCGACCTGCTGGGGGTCTCCCGGCGCGCAGTCGGCGAGTGGGAGGCAGGCAATACGTATCCCAAGGCGCCCCACCTGCAACACTTTGTGGAATTGTGCGTGCAGCAGCACGTCTTTGAGCCAGGGCACGAGGAAGAGGAGATCCGCGCCCTGTGGAAAATGGCGCACCAGCGGGTGTGGCTGGATGAAGCCTGGCTCTCGACTTTGCTGACCAGGCCACCTGTCCCACCGCACCCCATCACACAGATCAGTGATACGGCTATAGTGGAAGTTTCTTCTGCGTCCACTCCTCAGCTTTCTCCACAAGTTGAGAGACCAGTGATCCCGGCTTTCGCAAAGCCTGTCGCCTTTTCACACGTTGATTGGGTAGGGGCCCTTGACGTGAGCCACTTCGCAGGTCGCGAGGTAGAAGTGGTGAAATTGACCCAATGGATCGTGCAGGAGCGCTGCCGCCTGATCGCCATCCTGGGCATGGGTGGCATCGGCAAGAGCACCCTGGTCTCCCTGCTGGGTCAGCGCCTGGCTTCTCAGTTTGAGGCCGTCCTCTGGTGCTCGGTACGTGACGCTCCTTCCTGCGAGGAACTGGTCGCCGACTGCATCTCCTTCTTCTCCGAGACACCGCCCACCGCATTCCCCTCGTCTCTGGAACAGCGCATCAACCAGCTCGTAGCGCGCTTACAGGCCCGACGCTGCCTGCTGGTGCTCGACAACCTGGAGACCCTGCTGGTGAGCGGTAATCTTGAGAGCGGCTACCTGCCGGGATACGAAGGCTACGGTCGGCTCGTCGGACGCCTGGCCGAGTCGGAGCACCAGAGCTGCGTCCTGCTGACCTCCAGGGAGAAGCCCCGGGAGATCGAACCGCTGGAGGGGGCGCGCGGGCACGTGCGCTCACTGCGTTTGCAGGGTTTGGACGAACAAGCGGCGCACGAGCTGCTCGCCGACAAGGAACTCAACGGCACGTTTTCTGCATGGCAGCATTTGGTAGCCAGCTATGGTGGCAATCCCCTGGCCCTCAAAATCGTGGCACAGGGGGTCTCCGACCTCTTTGCAGGTGATATCGACCGCTTTCTCGAGGAAGGGGAACTGGTCTTCAATGGCGTGCGAGCGGTCCTGCGCCAGCAAGTGGGACGGCTGTCTATGCTGGAACATCTGCTGCTTACCTGGCTGGCCGTACTGCGCGAGTGGACGTCGCTGGACACGCTGGCGCAGGTCCTGCATCCTCGCATACCACGCGCCCCGCTGTTGGAGGCGTTGGAAGCGCTCAGACGGCGCTCGCTGCTGGAACGGGGGCAGCAGGCGAACTTCAGCCTGCAATCGATGGTGATGGAGTACCTCACCGATGAGCTGTGCGAATACCTGGCCGAAGAGATCATGCAGGGGACCCCGCAACAACTGCGCCGTGTGGCCCTCTCGCAGGCGAGGGCTCAAGATTATGTGCGAGAGATCCAGGTACGTTTGCTGGTGCGTCCTCTTATCGAGCGGCTACGCGCTGAACTGGTGTCCGATGCGCAGATCGAAGCCCACTTGCTGCGTCTGCTGGAGCAGTTCCGTGCTGAGGATGCCGCTGTGCAGGGCTATGGTCCCGCCAACGTCATCAGTCTGCTCAAAGACTTGCGTGGCCACCTGCGCGGCCTGAACCTCTCCAGGCTTGCCATTCGCGGGGCCTATCTACAAGACGTCGAGATGCAGGATGCATGCCTACGCGGAGCGCTACTCCAGGAAAGCACCTTTTCCGAACACCCTGATGTCATCGATGTGGTCGCTATCAGCCCTACCGGACAGTATTGGGCCGCCGCCGGCTACCAGGGAAAAGTACGCCTGTGGAGAGATGCGGGCCGCGTCCTGCACCGCGTCTGGCAGGCCCATACGAACGTGATCGAGACCCTTACCTTCAGCCCCAACGGACGCCTGCTCGTCAGTGGAGCCTGGGACGATACGATCAAGCTTTGGGACGTAGAGAGCGGGAAACTGCTCTGGACCGGCGTCCAGCACGGAAACGTCAACTGTGTAACCTTTACCCCTGACGGACGCCTGCTTACCAGTGGTGGAGGCGACGCTCGCATCCAGCTGTGGGATACCCAGAGCGGTACGGTCATCCAGCAGATAACGAACCAGGGAGGCACAGTGTGCTGGCTGGACTGGAGTCCTGATGGAACACAACTTGCTACAGGCTGCGCTGATGGCAACATTTGGCTGTGGCAACCTGGCGTGTCGGAGCCTGAAAACCACGTTCACCAGCTTTCGGGACATACCCACTGGGTGACGGGACTGGCCTTCGCCCCCAACGGCATCCAACTCGCGAGTGCAAGCTTTGACGGCACCGTCAAACTGTGGGACCTGGAGCGTCTGGAATGTATCCAGACGTTTTCGGGGCATACAGACCGCGTGATCCGAGTGGTGTGGAGCCCCGACGGACGGACGGTGGCCAGTGCGGGTTTTGACAAAACAATCTGGTTATGGGACACGCAGGAGCAGAGGGCGCGGGCCGTTCTACGCGAGCACACCGCCGCTATCTTTTCGCTTGCCTTCACACCCGACAGCCGCACTCTGCTCAGTGGTTCGAGCGACGGCACGATACGCGCCTGGGATGTGGAACGGGGGCAGTGCCTTCATGTCATAGGAGGCTACGTGGCCTCACTGTACGACGTCGACTGGAACCCCGACGGCAAGCAACTGTTCACTGCCGGGGCGGATACCCTGGTGACGATCTGGGATCGAGCCAGTGGCGCTCCGTCTGGCATCCTGCGTGGGCATCGTTGGACCGTATTTGGGATCGCGGCAAGTCCTGACGGGCAACTGCTGGTCAGTACAGGGCACGATAACCATATGGCGCTGTGGGAAGTGGGCAACGACGTTCCTCTGCACCTGCTACGCCCACCTGATGGGGCAGACACAATATTCTATAAGGTCATGTGGAGTCCTGACGGGCACTTTCTGGCGTGTGGAACCTACATGCATGGTGCACAGGTGTGGGATGTAACCACGCTCACCCGTCGGTGGGTAGCGCAGGCGTCATCGAACCTCATTCGAGACGTGGCGTGGAGTCCTGATGGAATGTGGGTAGCGGGCGGGAGCGATGATGGCTCCGTGTCCATATGGGCGGCTGCCGATGGCTCACAACGCTTGCAACGCAGACACGCCGGGGCTATCTTCTGCGTCGCGTGGAGTCTTGACGGAACATGGCTAGCCTGTGGTGGTGGCGGCAGAGAGGGTGGAGAAGTCCTCATATATGAGACACAGAGCGGGGAGCTTCTGCGCACCCTGGTCAGCCATCCCGGATTGGTATATGCAGTCGCATGGAGCCCGGGTGGAGACATGTTGATCAGCGCGGGCAGCGACGGCAAACTGCGCTGGTGGGAGGTCGCAAGCGGGCAATGTGTGCGGGTGCAAGAGGCACATCATGGGATGGTAGAGACGCTCAAAGTGAGTCCTGATGGCAGAATGCTCGCCAGTTGCGGCCACGATGGAGTATTACTCGTCTGGGACCTGCACAGCGGAGAACGGCTCCAAACGCTGAGGCGCGATCGACCCTACGAACGCCTCGACATCACTGGAACGCACGGACTCTCCGATGCACAAAAAGCGTCACTGTGTTCGCTGGGTGCTTTTGAGGAAACAGCCAAGATAAATAGCGTTTTGAGAGGAGAGAAAGTTCAGGAGTAGCCCGGCCCTTGCCCTATTTTCATGGCTTCAGCTGGTACTCTTCTCCCAGATGGCTCGTCGGATGACACAACGGGCTTTAGCCCGCCGCAAGCTGCGCCGTTTCAACGGCGGCAGTGAGGCGTGTCCTGGCTTTCGCCCTTGCATAGCACAATATAGAACATATGTTTGACAACTCCAATACATTGGAGTATACTCTACAAGAGACACACTCTATTTGTTTGAGAGAAACGTACGGAAAATGGCAAAAGCCACGAAAACAATCAGACAAGCGTTGCAGTATCCGCCACAGTCAGCCCACTCCTTCGCGGAGAATCAGGCACTCTACAATCGTGTCGTGGCCTTCTACTTTGAGGTCATCCAGGCCCATGAGGGCATCCTCTCTCTCAAGAGCAAGGAGGCCCTCACCACCCTGGAGAAACTCACCCATGCGACGGAGAAGAGCCCCCATCCCATTGTGCCGCTCTCCGACATCGCCCCGGATATCCCCGCGATGTTCCGGCGCGCCGCCATCAATGCGGCCCTTGGCTCTGCTCGCGCCTTTTTCTCCTCGCTCAAACAGTGGCGAGCACGCAAAGAGAAGCACAAGGCCAAACCATGCAAAAAGGGTAAGCAGAAGCAGCCGTTCAGGGAGCGGCCACCGGTCCCGCCACGCACCTGGAACAAGTCGGCCTCCTTCTACGCGGGCTTGTGGAAAGAACGCTCTGAGCACTCCATCATGCTCAGAGTGTGGACCGGCTCGTGCTGGTCCTGGCTCAAAATTGGTGCGCTTTCTCGCGATCTTCCCCAGGGGTACGCGATGGGCAGTCCACAGCTTGTTCGCAAGGGGGATCGCTGGTGGTTACATACTCCCATTGAGAAGACCTTCGAGGCTCCCGCAAAGAGCGGAGAGCAACTCACCACCGCCCAGACACGTCTCTGCGCGGTGGATCTCAATCTCGACAAGCATCTGGCTGTGTGCAGCGTCCAGACGGTTGACGGCACCATCCTGGCTACTTCCTTCATCGGAAATGGCACAGCGGTATCGGGCACAAGGCGCGCAACTGCTTGGACGTATTGCACGCAACCGATCTCAGACTGGCATCCTTGCCGAGAACGAACAGGACAATGCTGACCTCTGGGCGAAAATCAGGCACGTGGACGAACAGGTCGCGCACCTGGTGAGCAGCCGCATTGTCCAGTTCGCCAAAGAACATCAGGCGAGCATTCTCGTCTTTGAGCACCTGGGCAACCTTCAACCAGAAAAGGGCACGTATAGCCGCCGAAGCAACAGCAAACGCGCCTACTGGATGAAGGGCCGCATGTTCCGCTACTCAAAGTACAAGGCGTGGAATGCAGGCGGTATCATCACGGCCCGTGTGAATCCGCGCAATACGAGCCGGCAATGCCATCGTTGTCATGGCCTGGTCGTGCGCTACAACCAGGGATACCCCCAGGAGGGCTATACTCCCGGCGCCGCCCTCTGCTTCTGTCCACAGTGCCAGATGCGCGACCATGCCGACCGCAATGCCAGTCTGAGAGTCGGACAGCGCTTGATCGAGCGTACGCAAGCACCTTTGAAGGAAAAGCCTCATGCTCTGACGCGACGTGCGAGGAGGGAGCCGAAAGGCTCAGGTGTTGGGATCTCCCAGGATGCCGAACGCGAAGGGCAACCATCTCTTGCTCAAGCAAGGCAAGGGGATCACGCCAACGGGCCTGGCACCGCCCAGGGGGGATTGCGCCGGATGGGTGCGCGCCTCTCAGATATGGCTACCACACTACGCCTCCATTTTGAGTAGTCCCTACGGGACATGTCTCACGCAGGCGCTTACGGAGCCGTGTCAGAAGCTGCTGGGCTTTAGCCCATGCGGAGTGTCACGAAACAACTTGCACGTCGCGTTATATCATAATCGATACAAATACGCCTGTACAGAGGAGTGAAAATCCTACGCCAGTCGCTATGAGCAGCCCGGAAATGAGCCAAAGCCCTTCAAACGAAGAGATTTTCGCTTCAGAGGGATGGGCTGGATCATAGCAAACTGGCAGCAATCCGGTGGCTGTCTCAGGATTCCCCTGGAAGGTATGGCTTTGAAATTCAACAGCTTCCTCCTGCTCTGTCCAGAATTGGACGGTCACGATGCGGCAGGGGAAGAGCTGGTCGCTTTCCCCTGCCGGAACAACGTCATAGATGTCGCTCACATGCCCTTTCGCGAACGCTGCCTTTCTGAGGAACCTTCGCGTGCCAAGCAGAGAAATCAACCCGGTCACGAATATAACCAGCCCCCAGAGGCTCACGATGACAAGCGTGAGCACGAGCAACAGGTACTCAGCACCTCTACTATGCAGAGCAACGAGTCTTTCCATCCAACCTGGACCACCAAAAGCAAGCAGTAAAAGGGAGAGGCTCCATCCTGTCATAAGGCACCTCTTAGTTCTTCGCGCCTCATGACCTGCATAATGGCCGGCTGCGCCGCGCTTAACAAGAACCAGCCGATGAAACCAAACCAGAGGCCGTCCAGGATGTCGCCGGTGAAGAATATCCAGATGCCGTGCAAGATGAACAGATAGGCAACGACCTGTCCTGTCAACAAGGCAACATGCGTTGACAGATTAGAATTGCTCGTGAGCTTCCATATAATGGAGTGCAGGACGCGACCACCATCCAGCGGAAAGCCCGGAATAAGATTGAAGATACCCAGCACGATATTGGTCGCCGCCAGGTAGAACAGGACGCCTTCCAATGGAGAGTTGCTGCCGTGCAATGGCAACTGGAGCAGGAAACAGATGGCGCCAATTACCAGACTGGTGAGGGGGCCAACGAAGGCCAGCTGGAACTCGATGCCCGCAGTCATCGGCTCGCGCTCGATATTGGAGACACCGCCAAAGATGAACAGGGTGATATTGTTCACGGGTATCCCGCGACTACGTGCCACCAATGAGTGCGCCAGTTCATGCACAAGCACTGAGACAAACAACAGGAGAGATGAGAGGAAGGCGATGAGCCAATAGGTGGCACGTAACCACCCTGCATACAACTGGGGAAACCAACCGGTGGCAAGAGACACCGTCAGTAAGACCAGAATGATAATCCAGCTCACATGGACATCGATATCTATTCCGGCAATTTTGCCGATACGGAATGAACCTGGCATTAAGGAACTCCTTCTTCTGATTAATTTGTATGTTGTGGTGCTGCTGTCTGCGCGATGCACCACAACATACAACACTGGAGAATGCCGCAGGCATGAGACCGCACGCGCGTGACAGCCTTCCCTTCATGACGTGTAAGCGAAAGTCAAAGGGGGGGTCTGGAGTCTTTCGCCTTCCCCAGACCCTCGATAAACAGCATGGGTCCGCCTCGAGCGCACCCCACACCTCTCACAGTATAGGGAAAATGCCTGAGGAATTCAGCCTCCAGCAGGTGGCATATTCCTTCCCATTTACTTCGCATTGCCCGGGATGCGCCGCAGGTCCTCATGGAAGGAAGCATGCAGATGACGCGGCACTCCTACGTGAACATGACTATGTCTTGCTGGAAGGACGCTTCGGACTAAAAATCTCGTTCGTTGGCGGACCTGACGACTGCAATACTGGTCCTGGAAAGTGCAGGAAGTGGGAAGTAAGATGCCATCTGATGGAGACTGAATTTTTAAGGGCCTGCTGCTAGACTCTTGATTGGGAAGAGGATGACTCATTCTGGCAATGGGTCGCCAAACCTCTCAGTACGTGGGCGTGACGTCGCCGGTCTGCATCGCGCCCATCCCGATCGAAAGAAGTGAACAAACCAGAGACAGAGCAGGATAGCTATGGAATTGCGAGTGCCTTTCCCATCTGGGACGAATATAGAGCGACCTGAACCGGGTCTGTTACGAGTGGCTGTGCTTGGGCCACCGGAAGTAATGCATATTGGAAATCGCCTGACGTTTTCGCTGCGGAAGGCGCAGGCGTTATTGCTCTACCTGGCGGTCGAAAAGGGACTGCACTCTCGCAGCAAGCTGGCCAGTTTGCTGTGGCCCGACAGTGAAACGAATACGGCCCGTTCTGCCTTGCGTAACGCGCTGACGCTGCTGCTCAATCTGTTCGATACCTCGCCTGCGGCGGCCAGTCCTCTGCTCATTCAGCAGGATTTCATCGGCCTGAATCCGCAGGCTCCGTTGGAACTGGACCTGGACGTCGTGCAGCAGGCCTGGAAAGAGGCCCTGCGCTTCTCCATTGTTCCTCCTGAACCACTGCGCGCCTCCCTGGTCGCACAGGTCCAGCACGCCCTCTCCCTGGCACGCGGCTCCTTCCTTGATGGCTTCTGGCTGCGCGATGAAGCTCCCTTTGACAGATGGGTGCAGCAGCAGCAGCAGCAGTGGCAAATGCGCTTGTACCTACTGTGCGATCGGCTTTCTGGTTGGCAGGAGGCTACCGGGGAACTGGCACAGTCCCAGGCAACGCTCACACGCTGGTTGGAGCTTGACCCACTCGCAGAGGAAGCCTATCGACGCCTCATGCGAGTCCACCTAGCACAAGGTGACGCAACAGCTGCCTTGCAGATTTATGCTACCTGCCAGGCGCGCCTGGCCGAAGAGTTGCAGATCGAGCCATCAGTGGACACAATCACCCTGGCCGATCACATACGAACGACCTCGGCCCGCCGTGCCGGAAATCGCTCTGTGTATATTGCCAATGTGGCGAACCAGCCACCAGGTGAGCTGATAGCACCTCTCATCGGACGGTCCTCGGCTTTCACCCGGCTTGTCAGTTGCTACCAACAGGTGCGACAAGGGCAACCACAGGCAGTGCTGTTGACGGGGGAGGCCGGCATCGGCAAAACACGGCTGATGAGCGAATTCGTAGCCTGGGCCAGGGCTCAGGGGGCCGAGGTGCTGCGTGGGCAGGCGTTCGAACTGGGAGGACGACTGCCTTACCAGTCACTGGTGGATGCGCTGCGGCCACGGCTGGAGGCGGAAAATGCACCGGAGGACCTGCTGGATGATCTCTGGCTGGCCGAACTGTCCTGTCTATTGCCCGAACTACGGGTGCGCTATCCCGATTTGACCTCTCCTACTCAGGATAAACTGGTGGCCAGGCTACGGCTGTGCGAAGCGGTCGCCCGACTCCTGCAGGCCCTGTCAAAGCGCGTGCCGCTCGTACTGGTTCTAGACGATCTGCACTGGCTCGATGTGGCCTCCTTTGACCTCGTGCGTTACCTGGGACATTGCTGGAAGGACCATGGAAGCCGTGTACTCCTGCTCTGTACGATACGCAGCGATCAGTTGGAACTCAACCCCATGCTCTCGACCCGGCTGGCCGATCTGAGACATGATCTGCCGATGACATACATCGAGCTACAGCCACTAAGCCAGGAGGAGACCATGCAATTACTTGCAGCTATGGTTGTGGAAAGAGATCAAAGCTGCGTAGATAAATCAGAGATGCATGGACAGCCAACGACAGAACTTGCCGCAGGCTGTGCGCCTGGATGGGAAGCGAAACTGAGAGAACTGGGGAACTTCCTGTTTGCCCAGACGGGTGGACAACCATTGTACCTGCTGGAGATGCTCAAGCTGTTCCAGGATCGAGGATGGCTGGTGCCACAATTAGGGGTAGATGGCACCTGGCGGCTGGAAATGGCAGTGGAAACGACGACCCTCATCGCGCAGAAGCGGGCCGGGCGCGAGCTAGTTCCACCATTTGTGCGTGCGATAGTTCTGACACACCTCTCCAAACTGACCCCGCCAGCGAGACAGTTAGTCATGGCCTGTGCAGTGTTAGGGAGCCGGGTGCACGCACAGTCGCTGTGGCAGGCAGCCGAGTTGGGAGCACAGGAAGGCGTCGAAGCGCTGGAAGAAGCCGTCAAGAGCGGGCTGCTGCGCGAGGAGATCGCAGGAGGATCAAGAGCAGACTGTCTATGCTGCTATAGCTTCTCTCACGAACTGATGCGTAAGGTAGTTTATACAGAACTAGGAGCAGCACGTCGACAGATCACACGCCGAGGCGTGTCTGACCTCTCAGCAAGCTGAGAGGTCAGACACATTATCATTAGCGCAGCGATTTGAAAGCCGCACGAAGCTCTTGTGAAAAGAGCAGCGGCTGTTCCCACGCCGCGAAATGCCCACCTTTGTCGGCTTCGTGGAAGTAGATAAGGTTGTGGTAGGCCTGTTGCACCCAACTGCGAGGTGCCTGGTAAATCTCACCTGGAAAGACCGTAAAAGCCGCCGGGACAGAGATGTTCGCGCCGCTGACAGGAACGAACTTGTTCTCCCAGTAGAGACGACTCGCAGAAATTCCCGTATTGGTCAACCAGTAGAGCGTGATATTGTCGAGCACATCGTCCCGTGTCAGGTACTCTTGCGTCCCGTTCAAGGCCGAGAGTATCGCCCCGGCTGGCTGGTTATACCCATCACCGTGGTCAAGCATCCAGGCCGCCAGGCTGACAGGTGAATCCGCCAGGCCGTAGAGCGTTTGTGGGCGTGTACCCATCATACTTGCGTAGGCAAAATGCTTCGTCGTCAGGTTGACCAGTTGCCCGTACGCGTGTTCTTCATCGGCAGATAGGCCAGCTGGTGGCGGCCCGCCGGCCGGCAGCGCCTCTGCTATGTTTAAAGGATACGTAGAAAGCAAATTGGTGTGAATGCCACGTAATTCCGGAGGTGCCTGCACAGCCATCAGGTGCGTAACAATTGTACCCTGATCGCCGCCTTGCGCCACAAAGTGATCATATCCAAGGCGTTTCATCAGCGCCACCCAGGCACTCGCGATATGACCGGTGTCCCAGCCGGTTGTCGTCGGCTGCCCTGAAAAGCCATAGCCCGGCATCGAAGGAATCACCACGTGGAACGCATCTGATGCACTTGCGCCATATGCCGTGGGATTGGTCAATGGATCGATAATCTTGAGCTGCTCGATGATCGAGCCGGGCCAGCCATGTGTGACAATGAGCGGCATCGCGTCCTCATGCTTCGAACGAACATGAATAAAATGAATGTCAAGCCCATCGATCTCGGTCATAAATTGCGGCAGGGCATTGAGTTTCGCCTCGATCTTGCGCCAATTGTACCCTGTCCTCCAATGGCGAGTGAGTTCCTCAATGGTCGCCAACTGCACGCCTTGCGACGTATCATTGACCGTCTCCCGCCCAGGCCAGCGCGTCAGCGCCAGGCGTCGGCCGAGATCATCGAGTTCTTCTTGCGGTACGCGAATATGAAAGGGACGAATAGCAGAAGGAGTCGATGTCATTTCGGTTTTTGGGGTATTCATACTCATGCTCATTGCTTCTGCGTTACCAATGATACCAAACTGGGCTGCGGTAAGAGTCACGGCAGCCGTGCCCAAAAAGCCACGGCGGTTAAGCCTGGTTTTGTTGTTATGCATGAAATGTTTCACCTTTCTTCATGTCGAGTGTTACGGCGCTGGCCTCATCTCACTCCGACTGAGATGAAGGCTAATCCTCGATAGTAAGCAGACTGGCATTGTGCGCCGCGGCCATTCCTTCCCGATAGGGTGCCAGGGAAGCGGTTAGTGGTACAGAGGGATGCACCGGCGGTACGTACATCTCCTGAAAGCGCAGTGATCGCTCGTTTTCGTTCGCCTCTGTCGTTGCCACCATGCCCACATAAGCAATGAGTACCGTTATGGTTTGCCCTCTGACATTAGTATGCGGTGCACGCTTCATGAAAGCGCAATAAGCAGCGCAATGAACATCATGGAGGAGTTTATATACTGTGCCTCAATGGAAAAATGGTGGTCGCACTGCCTCACGAAGAATCTGGGCAACATGGGTTCGTGTCAGATGGTTTGTAGGGAGGTACAGGTGGCAGCAGAATTCAATTATCTCAGGTCTGAACTCCATCGATCCAGACAAACTGGTGAGCTCATCCCATACAGGTAATGAAAATGTCCTTTCGGTGAACACAGAGAGCCAGAACTTGGCACCTTCGTCCTGAGTGATCCACATGCCCAGCAGATCCTTCTACCCCTGCATATTCACCCCCCTCGTGTGCTCTTTTCCTATAACTCATCCCCAGATGCCTTTTGACGACGGCACTTTCCTCTTGACCCAATTGTTGCCGCAAAGTGAGCAGATCTCCACCTTCCTGCAGATAGCGCACAGCAAAGGTATCGCGTAACAAAACAGGACCAACTTCTTTCCTGGTGATCCCAGCCTGTTTTCGAAGTCGGCCAAACAGAAGCGCAATGCCATTGCTAGTGAGAGGGTGCCCTGTCTTAGAAAGAAACAGAGGCTCCTCTCCCACTCGTCTTCGCTTCACATCCTGGCCAGCCTTCAGGCGATGGTGATCCAGATACAGGCACAGATAATGGAATCCCTCATACCCCAAAGGAACCCATCGCTGCGTAGAACCCTTTCCTTGTACCCTGAGCCTGCCTTGTTCACGATCCACATCCGAAAGACGCATCCCGCAAACTTCAGCAGTACGCATTCCGGTCTCAGCAAGGATCCAGAGCACGGCTTGATTACGCGCCGCAGCCTGATCTTCTCCTGTTGCCTTCTCCCCCCCAGGCTGACAGGCCAACAACAAGCGTTCCCATTCCTCCGGTTCTACGAGGTGAAGAAACCCAGGTTCCTCGTGGGGCACGTGCAGATGAACAAAGGGCGTCCGCATCAGATACCGTTGCCGCACCAACCACTGGCAAAAGGCACGAGCCGAGCGAGCATACGATGCGATGGTTCCAGCAGCACGGAACATTCCCCTTGCCGTTGGTCGCTCACGAAGAAACGTGAACCAACCCTGTACCGCTGCCTCGGTGATCTGGTGTATGAGATCACACTGACACTCAGTGAGCAGATACTGTTGGAATAGATGCAGGGCTGTCTGGTGCCATTCCAGCGTTTTTGGCCGTCGTTTGCCTCTGCGTTGTGCCTCAAGATAGGCCTGGATGGCTTGCTCAATGGAGAGCGACGCCCCTCTCGGACGCGACGCGATACGGTGAGTAACGTTTTGCGATAGTAGACCTCCCTGAGATTGCTCCTGGTCCGGCATAAGCGTATGCGACCCGTTGGTGCTGACTGCGGTTTTCGGTACCTCTTTCGTCTCATCCGCAACAGGGCATAGAAAAGGCATCTGTTGTCCTGGCAATTGTTCCTGCAACACGTCTCTCGCAAGAGAAATCGTGGTAGCTCGAACCGGCAGGTCTGGTTGGCAAACTTCTACACCGGGCATCTTTGGCACCGAAAGACGAAACACATCTTCATGAAGTATGTCCTCTTGCCATTGTTCACCACGTGTCTCTTGCAGGCAAGCTCGTATCTTGCGCACACCTCGCTGCAACGTGCGCAGATGGAATGGCTGGTAACGCTCGGGAAACAGGCACTGCAATTCCCGAAACATTTCGCCACAGTTACGTTCAGGGTGGGCAATTACCCAGGATGCGATCAGTTCCCACACGTCCTTGAATGGATCGTGACGCGTTCGCGGCCAGTCGAGGAGCGTCTGCAGTGATGGCGACTCATGCACCTGCTCATGCTGTTCCAAAATCAATGCTGAGGGAAGTACATCGGCTGCCAGAGATGTTGGCAGACAGCGTTCAACACAAAATCGCCGCACAGGAAGCGTCTCTGTCTCTCCAGTGGCGCTCTCTGTACGGGTGAAGAGCGCCTGCTGCATCTCTTTTACCTGCGCAAAAAGCAGTATAGGATCTATGACTCGAAACATCTGCATCAACGCCTGCTCGCTCGCATCAGAGAGCACCTTGGAACGCATCAGGCGTTGCAGTGGCGTCCTGGCCTCATCGTAGACGAGGTGGACCTTTCTTCCATCGACCTGTTTCGCTTGTAATTTCATCGAGGGCTGAAAACAATTGACATAGATGTGCAGCGCTCGGTATACCTCACCCAGTTGCTGATAGGCCTGCATTCCAACAAACAGGTCATACCCAACCACCTGGCGTACGATATTGCCATTTTTCTGCTCGACATAACACTGATCATTCTTAAGCGTGGGGCGTCCTCGGGTGAAGGTGATCTGCTCCTGCTCACAATAGCTCAGGACCGCCTCATTAATGAATTCCCCTCCATTATCTGTATCGAGCCCCAGGATGGGAAAAGGAAAGAACTCACGTGCATGTCGCAACGCGTCGAGAACACTATCCTGGCACTTGGACAGGAGGGGAAGGCATTCCGTCCATCCAGTTGCAATGTCCGTAAGGGTTAACGTGTAGAGAAAACTTCCCTTGGTGTCCACACCGCCATGGGCCACCAGATCTGCTTCCAGAAAACCAGGCTGGGTCTCATTCCACTGTTGAAATGTCCGAATGGGAATCTGTTGCTTGAGCAGTGTTCCTGGACGTGTCGTGGAGAGGCCAGAGGGACCACGCCCTCGATGCATGCGCAGCAAGCGATCGGCCGTAGCCACACTCATCGTGAGGAGTTGGCTTCGATCCGTATCACTCAGATGCAGGTGTCCATACCGCTCCAATGCTTCGACGAGCGTCGGTAAAAACGGCATGAAGCGCTTGGCAGCAATCCGGTTCGCGGCATCCCACACCTGGACCAATGCCTCCTGGACCGCTGCGCCATACTGCCGTGGACGTGGACGCACGGGGGACGATTGTCCTTCCTCGGTATGATTCAACAGCCACATGGCATATTTGCGATGATAACCCGTGAGTTGGGTAAACTCGTCAAGGATGATCCGCTTCTGCGCCAATGTGGCTTGCCGATACTGCGGTAGCATGGATCTGAGTATTTCACGTTTGGTATGTAAACACAGCCCAACACCCATCATCTTCCGCCCTTTGTGATCAAACCAGGTGGGCATGCTGGCCATTGACACGACAGCGTTGTTTGCCTCACCGAAAATCTTCCTCTGGATAGACATTGTACTGGATCCTTTCCTGGAAAAGAAAGAGAAAATATGAGGGGAAAAATTCGCTCCATAGGCATAAGAAAAAATCGTATGAGGTAAGGCAAAGAGGAAGATTTCTGGTGAGGCAATGCGTGAACGAGGCAGGATGTGCTCCCTTTTGGAGGCAGGATGTGGTTGGAGGGATGTTGATCCAAAACGACATCGTCCCTTTGCTTCCTTCTGACCGGTCACTTCACTTGAAGTGGCCTCTCATCGGCTTGCAAAGGGACGATTGACACAGTCAAAGCGGGAGACGAGACTCGAACTCGCGACAGCCTGCTTGGAAGGCAGGAACTCTACCAACTGAGTTACTCCCGCATAGTCGGGGTGCGCGGACTTGAACCGCGGACCTCCTGCTCCCAAAGCAGGCGCGCTACCAACTGCGCCACACCCCGTTTGTTATGGTTGAAATATTAACATGGTTTTGGCGGCTTGTCAAGCACTTTTCGGCGCGATTTCTCAGCCATCCATCATGTCCAATTCACCCTTAGCGCGGGCGGTCGTTCTTGCGATAACGTAGCTTCAACAAGAACAGGTTCCAGCGCGTGCGTAGGTTGCTAAAAGGGCCGCGCCGCAAGGGGGTAATGGTGACATTGCCAAACTGGACCGATTGATGGCGCGCACGCTGCGCGGAACCCGAACGAGGCGAGACAAAGTTGGTAAGCGCGACACACACAATACAGATCATGCCCACAATGGCCAGCAGACCTGTGATGAAGTTGGCCTCATGCGTTGGCGTGGCATAGGCATAGCCACCACCCAGCAAGGCCGCCACAATGGCGCTCAGGAGAAACCACTCGTTGGGGGAAAAGTTCCAGGAGAAGCCCCGAAAACGAGGGCCACGTGGGGGTCGCTCCTTCTTGGGGGAGCTTGACCGGCGCTCGCTTCTCTTCCCCCCAGACCCCGGGGAGTCCGAGAGTTCCAGGTTGCGCAGTATCTCTTCAATTTCGCGTTCATATTTATTAGGCATAGCCGCTCTGCTTCCTTGTATGGTTACCAGGACGCTCTTGCTTGTAATCATACCAACTTTTGAGCGTCGATACAAGTAGTTTTCTTCCTATTTTCTTCTATCTAGCCAGGTGGGTATATTGTTTCTGCCGCCTGCGGCGGGGGGAGAAAGAAGAATTTGGGGACACCCCAAACCCCGCCAGGGGCAGAGCCCCTGGACCCCGGTCTCACTCCTCGCCGGTGATGAGTGGGGCAACCCTGGGGCTCTGCTCCTGGACCCCGGTCTCGCTCCTCGCTGGTGATGAATGGCCCTATCCCTGGACCCCACTCTCGCGTTCATCAGGCTTGTTTGGAGGGGCCTACCAGGGTCTGCACGCGCTCTACGAGCTCGAAGGGGTGAAAGGGTTTGGTAATATGGAGCGCCGCCCCCAGATCTTCGCTGATCCGCTCGTAGATGTGCTCAGCGCGTGCTGTGACTATGATGACAGGGATGTGCCTGGTTCGACCATCCTCGTGTAACCCCCTACAAATATGATACCCATCCTCCCCAGGCATCATGACGTCCAGGATAATCAGGTCGGGTAGCGGTCCATGCACAGGGGCAAGGAGCTGCTGCAACTGAGAACCATCCTTCGCGCACTCCACTTCAAATCCATAGCGCACCAGGACAAATGCGAGTATCTCCCGCACCTCCCGGTCATCATCCACAACGACAATTCTCTTTGGCATCTTTCCCAATCCCTTTACGGACCGCATCTCTCGCATGTATATATTCTCCCATACATGCTGGCTTACGCCTCTCCTCTGCATCTACTCTATACACGTTCTCCGCCCCAATGGTTGACTCACTCTAACCCCTCTGTTATCATATACAAAAGCGCAAATGGAAGTTAGAAACGCATCTAATCATGTATAAAAGGTGGAACTGGCATGAGTAGCAACGCTCCTTCCTGGACATCCATCCTCCACTCCATCATTAAGTCAACCGCCGAGCGTCAACGGATCGCCAATGAACTCTCAATCGCTCCCATGACCCTGACCCGTTGGGCCAATGGCGAGACAAAACCGCATAAGCAACATCTTGTTCGCCTGCTTCAAGCTGTTCCCGTCAAGGATCGCCAGGAACTCTTCCAAGCCCTGGAACAACAATATCCCGACCTGCATGCCTGGCTGATTGAAGATACCGTCGATACCATTCCTTCTGAGTTCTTCGCCCAGGTCCTGCATATGCGTACCATCACCAACGAACGCTTGCTCTTCTGGCGCCTGGCCGACCTCATCTTGAAGCAGGCCCTGGAACAGCTCGATCCCAATCGCCTGGGTCTCTCCATTCGCCTGGTCCAATGCATGCCACCACGCGAGGATGGGGCCATTCATAGCCTGCGTGAGATCGCGGGCAAGGGGCACTTCCCCTGGCCGAGCGACCTGGAACACGAGATCTGCTTCCTTGGGGGCGAGACCCTCTGCGGCTACGTAGTTGAGACTGGCTACCTGCAACTTGTTAGCGACCTGCGCCATGAACATCCTCCCTTTCCCGTCTATCATGATAAATTTGAGGTCAGCGCGGTCGCTCACCCCATTCGCTACGCGGGACTAACCGCCGGGTGCCTCCTCGCCGCCAGCAGCCAGCCACACTACTTCACCCCCCTGCGCGTGGAACTGGCCAAACATTTTAGCGACCTGCTGGCCCTGGCCTTCCCCAAAAGCGCCTTTCATGCCAACGAGGTCATCAAGCTGCATATCATGCCCGAGCCAGAGAAACAATATGCCCTGATCAATACCTATCGTGAACGCACGGCCCGTCTGGCTCAACAAGCCGCCCAGGAACACTTACCCTTCGATAATACTCAAACCAGCATCCACGTCTGGCAACAAATCGAAGGCGAACTCCTCGCAACCCGCTAAAATCTGGTTCAGGGAAGGGATGGTGTTGTGGCCATGCCTGCGGCATGGCCACAACACCATCCCTTCCCTTTTTAATCAATGCCGTGTTTGCGCATGAGGTAGCGAAGCTGGTCGACTTTGGCGAAGCCGAGCAGCTCCGCGGCTCGCGTGCGGTTGTGCCTGGTAGTCTCCAGGGCCCAGCGGATAAAGTGGCGCTCGATGCGCCCGTTGATCTCTTCCAGCGAGACCGGGCCGGTGGGGCGTGCGTTAAACCACTGCTCCCAGGGATCTATCGGACTGGGCGCCTGCCCGTCTTTTGAGCCGACGATCTCATGGGGCAGGTGCATGGGCAGCAGCTCTTCGCCGCTACTTAAAATAATGGCGCGCTCAATGACGTTTTTTAGCTCACGTATATTCCCCGGCCAGCTATAATTCTGTAAGAGGCGTTGCGTCTCGGGCGCAAGCTTGCGCACGTTACGACCAAGCGAGCGATTGAAGTCTTCGATAAAATGGGCGGCGAAGAGTAGGATATCTGCTGGCCGCTCGCGCAGGGGCGGCAAGGGAATCTTCAGGACCGCCAGGCGGTAGTAGAGGTCCGAGCGGAAGGAGCCATCCTTCATGGCCAGCTCCAGGTCGCGGTTGGTCGCGGCCAGGATACGCACATTGATCCTGACCTCCTTGTTGCCACCCAGGCGAAAGAAGGAACGCGTCTCCAGTACGCGCAGCAGCTTGGCCTGCATGTCAAGCGGCATCTCGCCAATCTCGTCCAGGAAGAGCGTGCCTCCTTCTGCCAATTCTAACAGGCCGCGCTTCTGCTTCTTGGCGTCGGTAAAGGCATACTGCTCATACCCAAATAGCTCGCTTTCAAGCAAGTTGTGCGCGATGGCGGCGCAATTGAGCGGGTGAAAGGGGCCGCTGGCACGTGGACTCTGCTCATGAATGGCGTGCGCGATAACCTCTTTGCCGGTGCCGCTCTCGCCAGTGATGAGCACCGAGGCATCACTACGCGCGATCTTGGAGACCAGCTCAAAGACGGCATGCATACGCTCACTATGCCCCACGACGTGATTAAAATGATAATTATCGCTGCGCTCTCGCTTTAACTGTCGCAGTTCTCTCGACATCGCGCTGGTATCCAGCGCTCGTTTTACAACTAGCAACAATTCCTCCAGGTCAAATCCTTTGAGTATGTAATCTGAGGCTCCTAACTTCATGGCCTCTACGGCGGTCTGGACGTCGCCATAAGCGGTCAGGATCACTACGGGCAGCTCCGCCTCATGCTCGCGAATACGCCTGAGTACCTCCAACCCACTCAATTTGGGGAGGCGCAGGTCCAGCAAGACAAGATCAATCGTATTCTTCTGGAGTTCGCGCAGGCCCGCCTCGCCATCTGAGGCGGTGTAGACATCATAGCCGCGCTTGCGCAGGTAGCGTGCAAGCTGGTGCGGTAGATGTGGCTCATCATCGACGATCAGAATACCCAGGCTCATCAACACCCTCCTCCACTAACATCTCCTCTTCCAATAACATGTCGCCCCAGGGCGCGTTATAAGCACCTTTTCTGCGGAAACTTGTACAGGCATCCTCATCGAAGACGGGCAGGCGAATCGAGATGGTTGCGCCATAGCCATAGTGCCCCTCGACGCGGATATAGCCCCCGTGGTCCTCGACCAGGCGACGCGTGATCGCCAGCCCCAGGCCAATACCGTGGGCTTTGGTGGTAAAGAAGGGTTGGAAGATACGCCCGAGTTGTTCTGGTCTGATGCCCTCGCCAGTATCGCTCACAGCGATCTCAACCCACCGCGAGAGGGTGATGCCTGGACGCTGAAGCCCAACCAGCACCTGGGGTGAGCGTGTAGTGGCCACGTCCTCCTGCTCGCCCTCAGCCATCTCCTGCTCGGCTGGTAGCGTCATGCAGGAGACGGTGAGGATGCCCCCTTCGGGCATGGCCTGTAGAGCATTCATGTAGAGATTAAGCAAGACCTGCTCCATTTGCCCGGCGTCGACGCCGACGGCAGGGATGTCGCGGTAGACGCGATGTACGACGACATTGGCCGCCTCGCACTGTGGCTGAATGAAGTGCAATACCCGGTCGCTTAGCTCGGAGAGGGAACAGGGCGTGCGGTGCAATTGACGCGGCTTGGCGAAGAGCAACAGGTCATGCACGATGGCGTTGAGCCGCTCGACCTCTTTCAGGACGACCGAGCTCTCCTCGCGTATCCAGGCCTGGTCGCTTCCCAGGCCACAATCAATCTCGTCCGAGGGCAGAGGCTCAGTCGTGGTGGAGAGTTCCTCCATGATCATCTGCATAGAGGTCTTAATCGAGGCCAGGGGGTTGCGCACCTCGTGGGCGACATTGGCGGCCATCTCGCCCAGAGTCGCCAGGCGGTCCAGGCGCCGCTTCTCCTCCTCCAGGCGATGGACCGAGGTGACATCGGTGAAGGTCACAAGCATACCAATGGGCATGTTACTCTCATCGCTTAGGGGCAGGGCATCGACCTCCAGGACCACTTCGCGTCCCTGCCGGTCGGTGTTCTTGATGGTTCCGCTGCGCAGCTCTCCCAGCAAGGCGTGAAAGGGGGCTGGCAGGCGCTGGAGCGAGATGGTGGATCCCGGCTCGCCATCCGCTCGCGCCGGGTCACCATTCGGCCAGGCTCCTTCGCCTGGCGCATCGCCTCGGAGAGCGCTGAGGACCGCCTCGAAGGTCTGCGTCTCGCGCACCGGCTCATCTATGCCTGGCGGCAAAGATGGCTGCTCAATAGGTGAGAGATATTGCTCATACGGGGCGGTCGCGACATGCAGGGCGCGTATATCCAGAACACGCACCAGCGGCTGGCCCACAATCTCGCGGGCATGGTAGCCAAGAATGGCGGCGGCGGCGCGGTTAAAGGTGGTGACGCGCCCGGAGCGGTCGGTCGTGATCAGGCCACTGGGAATGCTTTCGAGGATCATCTCTTTGAGGCGCTGGTCCTCAAGCACCTGGCGCAGGAGCTTGCGCGCCTCGTTGCGGGCCTCAATGACCTCGTGCATGAGCGTCATATTCTCCAGCGCCGCCCCCGCCTGGCTAGCGAGCACCTGGAGCAGTACTAGTTCGGACTTACGCAGCTTCCAGGGCGCGTGATAGGCCCCGATGACCACGCCCAGGATACTCGTCTCCTGGGCATACTCCTGATCTTTGCTGATACTCCCGCGCAGCAGGGAACCGCCGCGCCGCGCGCCGATCTTGCCACCCAGCAGGGGGACCGCGAAGAAGGTCTTCACAGAGGAGGGGAGGGCCTGAGCCACTTGCTGGCTCCAGGGGTCATTTCTGGCGCCAGGCAATTCTAGCAAGAGGATTTCGGGAAACTTCTGTTCGCCAAAGTAGCGCAGGAGGAGGGTGCGTAACTCTTCTGTCACCCATGTTTCCTTCTCGGTAGGCCTGGGACGCGTCCGCGCGCCCCGTGCAGGCACCTCTAGCAAGGCCCCCAGGTCGGCCATCGAGATCTCGCGTGCGCGCTGGACGATGACGGCACGCATACGCTCGTATTCATACATCGAGTAGTGCATCTGACTGCTGATACTGTTGAGCAGCGACAACTCATGGATGCGCTCCCGGTCGCGCTCCAGCAGGCGTGTATTCTCCAGTAGTAGCGCGACCACGCCCGCGACGGCCTCGACCGTGCTCACCTCGTCCGCCTGCCAGGCCATAGGCGGCTCAGAGCATTCCTCGCGTGGCAGGCGAATGGCGACCATCACGCCGATACAGCGCTGGCGATAGATGAGGGGTGCCGCGACATGCGTAGGAGCACGAGAGGGCGTGGCCCTGGCATGCCGCTCGCGCCAGGCCTGCGCCTCCAGGAGGTCGCCTGTGAGCGGGATAGGATTGATGCGTGCCACCGAGAGCAGCGCGCTCGACCAGCCCGGCTGATCATCGAAGGAGCCAGCCACAAACTGGAGTGTCTCGCCAATGCGCTGATAAAAGAGGACGCAGCGACAACGCAGCAGGGTCGCCAGCCGTCGCGGCAGGCTATCCTGTAACGTTTTATAATCAATAATGGCGCTAAAATCTTGTAGCAGGGCCTGCACGACCCCCGCAATCTCAACCTGCTCCACCAGTGGCACCTCTTCTTCTACCCATCAACCCAATCCCCACACGTTCCACAACGACTCTCACGCTCAAGCAAGCCTTCCCTCCCACGGAAAACCGCCTTCACATCACACTTACTGGAACCCATCATAACAGATGTGTCTGAAGCAATGCACGCAAATAGGACCACTTCATGAAAATATTGTCACCGAATATCTGAAAGCGCTCGATAGTTGATGTGATATCGAGCAGATCAGAGCCGTACATATATAAGCCGCACATATATGCATTGAAGGATAAAAAATATGCTCAAATAGCTTTAAGGAGCGTAAGAGCAGCAATCGAAAATGTGCGCGACTATGCTTAAAGGTGTGCTTGTTGTCCACCTTTGGAGGCATTGACAGAGAGACGCTATCATGGTATGCTACACGCACCATACAAGAAAAAGTGTTCTAAACCAGAATATCTGGCGTTTCTAGCGAAAGAGGCGACATCTCTCTCTCAGTGTGGTGTTGAAAGGGAAGGGGTTTTCATGCCCCTCTGCAAAAAGATCAAACTTGACCTCAGCGAGCAAGACATGGCTACCCTTGAGTTCATGCAAGGAAAATGCAGAGGGCGTGCGCTATGAGGCGCATCGTAGTATCCCTGGCGCAGCCAGGTAGAACTGAGAGGAACGTTCTAGGGTTAACGGCTTACCTTTAACCTGAAAAGATTAAGGGGACAGGAGCATGCCGATAACGCGAGGGGTATCTGAAGGCACTGTAAGATACGCCTCGCTAGACCCGCGCGATATGGTAAAAGCTAAACTGCTTGAAGCTCAATCTCCATCGGGGTTCACATTCCCCCACTGGTAGAGTGCTTGTTCACCAGTGTCATGAGATGCGAAGGTCTGAGGCCTCAACCTCCGCAACCTCTCTCACATGAGCGATGGCTAACGAAGCCACCTAAAGAGATGAATGAGCTACCTACGTCGCGCTCGGACGTATTACGATGACGTACCATAGGATCATCTACCGGGAGAGATCCCTAAGATGACGGACATCCCATAGTAGTTAGAGGAGAGGAAAGCTCTCTACACGGCGAAGGGGATGAGGTGATGAGATACTCAGTAAAGTGAGGTACTCGAGATGAGCGACAGCCGAAACCGTCCTGGGTATCATTCAACGAAACTTGAACATCACTGGCGAGCCGGATGAGTCGAAAGGTTCAAGTCCGGTTCTGAGGGAGACTGAGAGAAAAGGAGCAAGCAATTGAAACCTCGCTCCCAGTCTACCCTACTCTACAATTGGTGGGTGATGAAATTGCGAGACGGTGAGAAGTGGCGCTTCAACGCCTGCAAGAAAACGCTGGCCGAGAGCCGTGCCCATGATCCTGAACTTAATCAGGTCTATGGGAAATTGCTTGCGGAAGTGTACTATCGCCTGGATGGGGCCATGCGAGCCTTCTTTCGTCGCGTCGCCAATGGGGAAACCCCAGGCTTTCCCCGCGTGCGCCCTCGCCATGGCTTCTTTACCCTCTGTTATCCGGCGATGTATCTCACGCTTGAGGGAAACACCCTCATGTTGCCCACAGGGGGCAAGGGCAAGCACAAACGCTTTCCTGCCATCCGTGCTCACCTCACCGAACTGCCTCCCGAAGGCTTTCGAGAGGTGGCGATCAGTCGCGATGGCAGAGGTAACTACTACGCCTCTTTCAGCTACCGAGAGCCCGAGCAAGCCAAACGCGATGGCAACACCGTGGCTTTCGATCTGGGCATCAAGACGCTGGCAACTGGGGTCACGGAAGGGGGCCGAATCTATCACATCGGTGGGTTCAAAGGCTCGCGTTGGTACAACAAACAGTTGGATCGGCTTCGCTCGAAACGCAGCAAGTGCAAGAAGAAGTCGCGTCGTTATCTTCATCTGAGCAAGGTGTACAAGCGCGTTTCGCAGAGGAAGCGCAACAAACAGCGCGATAGCCTGCACAAGGCATCGCATCTTATCGCACGGCGATTGGTTGAGAGAACTGTCGTCGTAGGAGATCTTTCCCAACGGCACATGGTCATGAAAGAGCATCAGGAGCGAAACAAGGCGCTCAATCGGGCGGTCTACAATGACTGGGGCTTGTATGCCTTCGTCCAAATGCTCACCTATAAATGCCAGTTGTATGGGAAAGAGCTTCAGTTGGTAGATGAGCGTAACACGTCCAAGCAGTGTAGTGGCTGTGGGAATCTGCAAGCCATGCCACTGTGAAAGCGGACGTATCAGTGCGCGGAATGTGGACTCGTCATGGATCGAGATGAGAATAGTGCTCACAACATCTTGACGAGGTTCCTTGCCCGGCGAGGGCCATACACTCAGGCTTGTCCTGAGTGCGATGTGCTGCAGGTGACCCAAAGCGGCGTAGAAGTCATGGGGACTTCCTGTGAGGGCCAGGTGCAGCAATTGAATCTATTCGAGGGTGCATAAGCACATTTGAGTAGATTTAGAAAGGCAGATCACCACATGAGGAAACATCACTTCCACCTGCGATTCATCGCGCTCCTGCTACTCTGCCTGGTGCTTGCGGCCTGTACATCAGGAGGAGGCTCACCACAGGCCTCAAACACCCCTACGCCGACCGCGACACCCCCCATCACCCCTACGCCCACCACGCCGACAGTCACCGGTCAAGAGGTCCGCTTTACGACAGCCGATCATATTAAGCTTGCTGGCATGCTCTATAGCAAAAGCGGCACGACAGCGATTATCTGTTCTCATGAACTCAATAGCACCAAGGCTATATGGCAAGGGATCGTGCCCTGGTTCGCCGCACGCGGCTTTATGGTTCTGGCCTATGACTTCCGTGGCAACGGCGAGTCCGAAGGGCAGCGTGATAACGCCCAATATAGCCAGGATTTACTTGCCGCCATCACCTTTGTCAAAAGCCAGGGCGCGAAAAAAGTCATTCTGCTTGGCGCAAGCATGGGGGGATCAGTGAGCCTGGACGCCGCCTCCCAGACCAAAGTAGCAGGGGTCATCACCCTCTCCGCCCCCCTTATAGGTTGGATCGAGGAAAAGAAGATTCCCGCAATCACTGCACCCAAGCTCTTTATCAACAGTCAGGAAGACACCTACGCCCAGGAGACCCAGCACATGTTCGACATCGCCCAACAGCCTAAAGAGATACACATCTACCCCGGTAGCGCCCACGGCACCGCAATCTTTGGAACCGAGAATAGCCGTGATTTAATTGACCGCATCATCGCCTTCACGACCAAAAACGCGCCCCAATAAGACGTCCCTTCCCCCAGGCCTTTTTAGTCCATGCAAGCATGGACCCTACAATGCTCTTACCCCTACATCTGTAATAATATGGGCGTACATTGTGGGCGGATGCCCGCAATGTACGCCCATATTATTACCCCCTGAGCAGGTGCGAAGAGGGATAGGACCTTCACAGGACATGAAGCAGACAGTGTTATGGGTGGACGCTGAGACGGAAAAAGAGTACAATAACTCATGCGCGAATATGTATGCATTGTCTATATCACTGTGCTAAAAGGCCGGGTGTTGCAGTCAAGAACCCCATGCCTAAAAGGGTAGGAGCTTGCTCAAACGGCTAGAGCAACGCAAGTCTTGAACTAGTGGGCTTTGTTCTTTGGAACAGACAGCAGCGTGAGGGGCTACAAGGACGTACGGACGCCACCCTAATCCGTACCACTCCTCGCCACGCCGAAGCGGATGGCATGCATGGAACCATGCCTATGCCTCTCATGCACCACGAAGGGTCATATAACCCTGGCATTGACCAGGAGGAAAGGAAATCCTTTCGTTCTATGCGCATACCCGTTGTGGATACCCGTGGGGTGCCTTTGATGCCATGCACGCCTGCGAAAGCCCGACAGTTATTCAAGAGTGGCAAGGCACGCCCAAAACGCAATAAGTTGGGCATCTTCTTTGTCCAATTGTGTTATGAGCAAGAGCCCAGCAATCAACCATTAGTGATAGGGATTGATCCTGGCTCGAAGTTTGAAGGGTTCAGCGTGGTTGGCACACAAGAGACGGTGGTGAACCTGATGGTGGAAGCGCCAACCCATGTCAAAGATGCGGTAAAAACCCGGCGTACCATGCGTAGGGCACGTCGCTTTCGCAAATGGCGTCGTCCAGAACGATATAACAATCGCCTCAAAGGCAAAAAGCGCATCCCCCCATCCACACGAAGCCGATGGGAAGCCAAAGCGCGTGTCGTGGCTCATCTCAAAGCCATTCTTCCTCTCACCGATGCTGTGGTAGAGGATGTGCAGGCCGTCACCAGGAAGGGCAAAAGAAGAAAGTGGAATCTTGCCTTTAGTCCCGTTCAGGTGGGGAAGCAACACTTGTATAGCTTGCTCACTGAGATGAGCTTACAGCTTCATCTGAAAGAAGGATGGGAAACCAAGCAATTACGAGAACAGTATGATCTTAAGAAAACCAAGAACAAAGTCAAACAAGCCTTTGAGTCGCATTGTGTGGATAGTTGGGTGTTAGCCGCTTGTATGAGTGGGGCGCAACAGCCATCGTGTCAACGACTTTGGTACGTGGTGGGAGCGGTCTTACATCGTCGTCAATTGCATCTCTTGCAGTTCTTAAAAGGTGGGAAACGCAAGCCCTATGGGGGGACGCGTTCATTAGGGTTCAAGCGAGGAACCCTCGTAATTCATCCCACCTATGGTCTCTGTATGGTAGGCGACTTTGATCGCAAAAAGCACACTGTGAGTTTACATCACTATCGCACCAATAAACGATTGACCCGAGGGGGCAAGCCTACAATGTGTATGGTGAAAACGTGGATGGCATGGCGGAGCTGGCTAGTTTGTCTTCCAAGAAGGGAGCGGCTTTGATGCCTCCCCATGCGTGAATGCAGGGGTCTCTTCAAAGCCGGTTGGTATGATGGCGCGCACGTCGCCCACAGGTGCGCATGCTGTGACGTATGTTTTATTTGGGGAAACGCGAAATTTAGAGGAGGAACAATGTCCGCCAAGGCGAATTCACATCTACCTTCAGAGACCGCCGAAACGCCTGAGAAAAGTCTTGAACGCCTGCGCTATGAAAACAACAAGCTCCAAAGGCTGCTGGAGGCGCGCACGCAGGAGAATGCTCTGCTCAACGAGGTCATCTCGACGGTTGGCTCGACGCTGCGCCTGGAAGAGGTGCTTAAACGCCTGCTCGAAGCCATTAACCGGGCCACCTCCTGCGATATCGCGACGATCTACCTCTATGATCCCGAGAAGGATCTGCTGGTGCTCGCGAGCGCGACCGGGCAGTACGAGGGCTATGTAGGCAAAATACATATGACGCTGGGCGAGGGTATTACCGGCTGGGCGGCGCTCCACCGCAAGCCGATCTTCCTTAAAGAAGCGGCCCTGGCCGATCCCCGCTTCCACTATATCCCCGAATTTCAAGAGGAAAAGTTCCAGTCGATCTTTAGCGTGCCCATTATCGCCAAGGACAAGAGCCTGACAGGCGTGATCACGCTCCAGGCCGTGGCTCCCCACGAGTTTAGCAAGCAGCAGCGCAATTTTATCAGCAACATCGCGGCCCTGGTGACAGGCGCCATCGAGAATGCGCAGCTGTACGAGAGCGCTCAGCGTAAGCTGAGTATTTTGACCTCGCTCTCGATGCTGAGTCAGACCATCAGTTCAGGTCTCTACCTCGATGATATGTTACGCACCCTGGCGACGCTGACGGTCCAGATCATGGAGGTCGATCTCTGCGTGATCATGCTGATGGACCAGGCTCGTGAGCGCGATGCCGATACCTCGCGCCAGCTACGCCGCCTGATCGTTCATGCCACAGCGCCCAACTGGAACGATCAGAGCCAGTTTCAGGCCGTGGATGTCGATCCCCATACCCTCGACCACCTGCGCAGCTT
Source organism: Ktedonobacter racemifer DSM 44963 (assembly GCF_000178855.1). Classification (GTDB taxonomy): domain Bacteria; phylum Chloroflexota; class Ktedonobacteria; order Ktedonobacterales; family Ktedonobacteraceae; genus Ktedonobacter; species Ktedonobacter racemifer. The sequence continues at coordinate 966,349 of NZ_ADVG01000002.1, forward strand.
GAGCGACAAAGCCGACCTACAGACCATGCGCACCTATAGTTCAGAGGCCCAGGACCTTCCCGAGGGGGAGACGCTTGAGCGCTTGAATCCATTGCGCACCTCACAATATAAATCCCTGATCTCCGCTCCGCTGATCGCGGGCACCGAGCAGCTTGGCCTGATCAACTGCTATACCTATAAAGCACGGCGCTTCAACTCAGAGAACCAGACGCTCCTGACGACCATCGCTAACCAGGTAGCCATCGCCATCAAAAACAGCCGCCTCGTAAGCCAGTTGGCACAGAAAAACCTGGTCAAGGGCTTCTTCGAGGATCTCATCCAGGGTCTGCCGGAGAACGAAGAATCCCTGCGCCAGCGCGCGCACTTCCTGGGCTGCGACCTCGCGCAGCCACATGCCGTGGTGCGCATCGAGATGACGCGTGGCGATGAGAGCACCCACCCCACCAGTGGACGCAAGGAGGGCGCACCAAGCTCCAGCGCGCTCCAGAACACCTACCGCAGCCTGGGCAACCTCGTCCGCCGCCGCGTTCAGGAGAGCGCTCCCGGCTCCATCTTCTATGAGCATGAGAACCTGCTCAATTGCCTGCTTCCGCTCCCGAAGGACTCCGACAGCCTGCGCCTCAAGACCTGGATTCAGGAGCTGGCCCACCATATCTATGATGAATACGATGTCAGGCTAGCCGTGGGCCTGGGTAATGCCTGCCAGCAGATCAGTGATTACCGCCAGGGCTTTGCCGAGGCCAGCGAGGCGCTCCAGATGGGCCAGAGCATGCACTCGACCGCGCGCGGCCCCGCCGTGACACACTTTAACGACCTCGGCGTCTACCGCTATCTCTACAAGATCGCCCACATGGACGACCTGCGCGATGTCTACCAGGAGCAGGTGGCAAAGATCGATGAATATGATAAACGTAAAAATACGGAGCTGCTAACCACGCTGGAGATGTACCTGGAGAACGCGGGCAACCTGACCAAGACCGCCGAGCAACTCTACGTGCACCGCAACACACTCATCCAGCGCCTGGAGCGCATCCAGTCCCTATGCAGCATCGACCTGCAAGAGCGCAGCAACTGGCTCACCTTCCAGGTCGCCATCAAGATCTACCGCCTGCGCATGGAATAATGGGTATGTGGTGGCGGCGTGGCGGAGCCACGCCGCCACCACATACCCTTACCCGTCAGAGAAGTTATGCCTCGATGGGGAGGTGCAGGGATTCCTCTTTGGCTTGCTGGCTTTTGCCGCGCAGGGGGATCTCTTTGAGGAAGAGGACGACGACGAGGCCGAGGCAGAGCAACAGGGTGCAGAGCAGGAAGACATGGTGGATGCCCTGGGTGAGACCGAGCTTGACGGCCTGCATGAGCTGGGTGTAGAGGTCCTGGCCCTGGGGGCCGAGAGCGGAGAGGCCAGAGTGGACGTGGCTCTGCATCTCCTGGGAGAGCAGGATCTGCGGGTTGTCGAAGAAGTGGAGGGTTCCGGCGGGCAGGGCCTTCTTGCTTTCCTCGGGGAGGGCGCCGTGGAAGGCTGGCAGGTAGCTGGCGTTCATGACTGAACCCATGGCTGCGAGGGCGATGGTGCCGCCGATGGAGCGGAAGAAGACCAGCGAGGAGGTGGCCTGGCCGATCTTCTGCGGCAGGGCGTTCTGCACGATCAGGGTGTAGAGGGACATACTGGTGCCCATACCCAGGCCGAGCATGATCATAGCCAGCAGCACATCGCTATCGCTGGCGTTGATGTCCAGGCGCATGAGCAGCCAGGAGCCAGCGACGCCGATAAGCATACCGCTGATGGCAGCCCACTTGTAACGTCCAGTGCGAGCGACGAGCTGGCCAGAGATGACGCTGCCCACAACCGAGGTGAGCATGAGCGGGGTCAGGACAAGGCCGCTGCTTGTGGCAGTGATACCAACGACCCCCTGGACGAAGAGCGGGATAAAGAAGGTGCTGCCGAAGAGGGCCATGCTAAAGATGATCGTGGCAATGGTCGAGATGGTGAAGATGCCATTGCGGAAGAGCGAGGGCTCGATGATGGGTTGTCCGCCCTCGCGCTGCACGATGGACTCATAGAGCATAAAGACACAGCCGACGCTGATGGCCAGGGCGAAGAGTCCCAGGATGATGGGCGAACCCCAGGCGTACTCCGAACCAGCCCAGGAGAAGCCAAGCAGTAGCGGGACCGCTGTGGCGACGAGCAGGGCCGCACCCAGGTAGTCAATCTTTGGCTTCTTGCTCGTCTGCTTGAGCGTGGGCATGAGGAAGATGAGCACGAGCATGGCCAGGAGGCCGATGGGCAGGTTGACATAGAAGACCCAGCGCCAGGTCGTATGCTCGGTAATCCAGCCGCCCGCGGTAGGGCCAACGATGGAAGAGAGGCCCCAGACCGCGCCCGTGACGCCCTGCCACTTGGCGCGTTCGCGGGGCGCAAAGAGGTCGGCGACGATGGCGATGGCGATGGGCATAAGCGCACCGGCACCGATCCCCTGGAAGGCGCGAAAGAGCACCAGTTGATCCATCGTCTGCGCGGCCCCGGAGAGCGCCGAGCCCGTCAGGAATATGACGACGCCTACCAGGAAGATAGATTTGCGCCCAAAGATGTCTGAAAGCTTGCCATAGATCGGCACCATGACCGTCGAGGCCAGGAGATAAGAGGTCGAGACCCAGGTGTAGCGGTCAAAGCCTTGCAGATCGGCGATAATCCTGGGCATGGCGGTCGAGACAATGGTCTGGTCCAGCGAGGCCAGCAGCATGACCATGAGGACGCCCAGCATGGTCAGGAGGGTATCGCGGGTGGAGTACTGTGGCTCCTCGTAGCTCTCCTCGTGCCTGGTTTCAAGTGGCCTGGAAACAGTAGTCATGGGCATGAGTCCCCTTTCTACGCTCTTAGGCCTTCCCTGGCGTGACTTCTCGCGCCTGCGGCGCTCGCTGGTTCAGGTGGGTGTGGTGGGCCGTGGCAGCTGCAAGCTGCCACGGCCCACCACACCCACCTGAACCATTAGGTTTTCACTCTTTGTGAGCTGTGATGCCGTTGAAGTAGATGTGCTTGAGGTACTGGACCAGTTCCTGGACATCCATATGCTCGCCCAGGACCAGGCGTTCGTAGCTGCGCGGCGAGAGCAGGCTGAAGAAGGTGGCAACCTGGACGCTGGTCGGCGTTACAGAATCGAAGTCGCCATGGGCCTTGCCCGCCTCCAGGATGGAGGCGATGCGGGCAGCGAGCTGCTCCCAGGGGCGCGGCTCCTGCTCACGCCTGGCCTCAAAGAGACGCTTCATATCGACACTGTTATAGAGGAGCTGGATCTGCTTGATATAGAAGCCTCCATACATGCAGGTCAGGATGGTCTCAAGCTGCTGACGTGGCGGCATGCCCTCGTTCAGGGCCTCATCAATGGCACGTACAAATGCGTCGAAGTTATGCAGAAAGACGGCGAAGACAAGCTCCTCTTTGCTGGGAAAATGCAGGTACACCGTCCCCTTGGCAACTCCCACACGCGCAGCGATCTCATCGATGGAGGTATCATGATACCCCTTCTCGTAGAGTACCTCTTCCGCCGCGGCCAGGATGAGCCGCTCACGCTCCTGGCGCTGTTTCTCTTTTAATGTCTGTGCTTGTTCGCTCGTTTGTTCCTGCTCCATACGCCACCTCCCATGACCTTATCGTCACATTTTTGTATACCGGTCATTCTACAAATCAGTGTAGCAAACGTTCCTAATCTCTATATAGGTGTCAGGTTATGTTGCGATGGTTTGCGGACGGAGCCCGCAAACCATCGCAACACAACCATTTTTTGCGCATCTTGCAGTTTGATTTCATAGCGTGCTAGACTATGTTGTGTCGATATCTTCTCGTCAGACCAAAGAGAATTGGTGGCACCAGCAGCGAATCAAGTTTCGCGTGGGCTACCTGCTTATAGGGCTTATCCTGCTAGCTATCGGTAGTCTCGGCCATCTCCGCCTGCTCAACGAGGTTGGAAAATCGTTTGGCGGCTTCTACTGGGCTGTAGATACCGATGGACGGGTTGTTATTGTCTCCACCACGCCTGAGCTAACAAATTTCAATGTCAAGCCCGATACCCTCACCAGTAGCACACGCCTGGTCTCGGTGAATGGGGTACCCGCCCCACAAGGGCTAACTCAGGCCTATGCTCATGCCAGGCCTGGCACGCTCATCACCTATACCTTCACCACAACGAGTAACAGTCAAACTCAGACCAGCACCATTAGCAGTCCCGCCATGACCTTTACGCTGATGATGTGGTGGCAGAACTATGGTCTGAGCCTGGTGACTGGCTTTATCTGGCTGCTGATCGGAGGCATCCTGCTCTTTACGGCCAGCGATTGGAACGGCGCGGTGGAGGGCATTACGATGATCCCGCCTGCGATGCTGCTCCTGCTCTATAGCCATTGGGGGAATATCCAGGTGGCTTATGCGCCGAGCCTGGTCTTTCAGTTGCTGTGGGTCCCGGCCTTCGCCCTGATGGGGGCCAGCTTTATCCATCTGAGCCTGACCTACCGCCCTACCTCTCTACACCATTCGCGCATGCCCAGCCTGAGTATAGACCTACCGCCCTACCTGCCGCTAATCGCGCTCCTGGCCTACGAATGGAGTTCGCTACTACTTACCGGGCGTGTACCTACGCGAGTGAACCTGACGGCGAGCCTGGGCTACGCGGTCTTCGGCGGCCTGGTAAGCCTCTTGATTGGCCTGAGCACCCTGATCTATGTCTTGCCGGGTCGTGATAGCCGCAGGCAGAATGGGACCATTCCAACGCGGGTACGCCACCGTATCTTCGATCTCTTTATGCTCTGGCTAGGGGCTGTAGGCCTGGGCGCTTGCCTTGGCGTTGTGCCCATTCTCTTTACCGGGCATACGCTGATCCCACTGACGACCTTCTATATGCTAGCGGCGATCTATCCCCTGGTGCTCTTCTACGCTATTCGTTCGCTGCGCCTGCTGGACCGCTTGCACCTGACGCTTGAGCAGCGCGAGGTGGCTCTTCAGGAGCTTCAGAAGACCTCGACTGAGCGTGAGCAGGCGCTCTATGAGCAGCAGAAGACGGCGCGCGAGCTACACCAGAGTAACCGGGAGTTGGAGCAGGCGACCTCCCTGCTATTGCATGCCGATGCCCATCTGCGCTCACTGCTCTCCCAACGCATTCACGATCAGCCGAAGCAGCACGCGCTACGCATCCGCTCACTGCTGGGACACTGGCAGCATAAACTCAGTGTAGAGGCCGACCGCTCGCCTGATGGGCGCGTCGATGTGCGGCCGGTAGTGGAGGCCCTGACCAGGGTGCGCAAGATCAGCGAGGAGCTTGAGAGCGACCTGCGGGGGTTGCAATTACTGGTTGAGGATGCCTATCAGCGGCGCAGTCTGGGCCTGCGCCTGCACCTGGAGAAACTGGTCCGCGAGGATCTGCCCGCGCTCCATCCCGAGTCGCATGTGCGTGTACAGGCCGATCTCTGGGCGCTGGATGTCCTGATACTGGACCTGGAGAAGACGCCCGAGGGGGAGAGCATCGCGGAAGCCATCTCTTACACTATCACCCAGGCCCTGCTCAATGTCTACAATCACGCAGGCGCGAAATATGCGCGTGTCTTCACAGAATATAATTCCAAGAACGCCAACGCGAAGATTGAGGTGACCATCCAGGATAACGGGCGAGGCTTCGATCCAGCCGCGGTGCCCCTGACCAGGACAAGTCTCTTCAAGGCCCGACTGAAGGCGCGCGAGGCGGGCGGCTTCCTGACCGTCGATTCCGTTCCCAGGACACAAGATGATGCCTCAGAGCACGGGACCGTGGTGCGCCTGACGCTCCCGCTTCCCGCCTCCCTCCTGCATCAGGAGGCCGCGCTCAACGCGACCCGCGTCCGCGAGGAGCGTGAGTAGGTGATAAGGTGTGCGTGGGCGAACGCCGTTCGCCCACGCACACCTTATCACCGTGGAGCTCCTGTAGGGTCGGCGGGCTTGCCACGCAGGCCGGCGTAGGCCTCATAGGCGTGGGCCAGCAGGACGCGTCTGCCGGGATCGCTGGGGGCGCCGTAGATGGCGAAGAAGTTATAGAGCTCGCTCACGAGGTTCTCGACCGGGCCAATATTGGGCTGACCCTTGCTATTTAGGAAGCCCATACGAGTGGCGATCTCATCATTACTCAGGCCAAGCGCGATAAGGGAGGCGCATTCCTCCTGGCGCGGCGTCAGGCGCTCGCCCCGCAGGCGCTCCAGCAGAAAGTTCAGCACCTCGTCATCGATGAAGGTCTCATTCTGGTCCACCACCTTCTCAACGATGCGCTCAAGGTAGTCGGGAAGCATATTGCCGAAGAGGACATAGCCATGCAGGCCCCTGGCCTTTTCCCGGCGACGGCTGGTGCTACGCGATGTACCACGGCGCGTGTACTCCTGACGAAAGATCTCCGCCGCCAGCGCCCAGCTCGGGTCCTGGGTATAAACAACTATCCGCAGGCCAGGCGCCATTTCAAGCAGGGTTCGCCCCAGTTCTACACCGTTATCCGAGCCTAAGCGCAGATCAGAAAATACGAGCCAGCCTTGCAAGGAGGGGTTTTCTGGCTGTCCCTGAATCAAACTCTCTACCAGGTGTAGAGCATCCTCAGCATCCTCAGCCTGCCCACATAGTTGTAACGTCTGCGTCTCCTCGATAAACTCGCAAACGCCTCGCCGCTTGATTGGGGTGTCATCAACGACCAGAACTGGTATGCGCTTCTCTTCCGTCATAGTGCTTGTTCAAATTCCTTCTTGTTGACCAGCAAACACTTCTTTTGTAGGAACAATGCTCACCTAGTATGTATCTCCCTACTCTCAAATTGTATCGCATTTGCCCCGCCAATGCATAAGAGGCCGATCCTCCCTCATAGACACCTTCCCCTTCAGCGCCTGCGGCGCCTCCAGTTGGGTAAGTGTGTGTGGTGGCGCGTGGCTTCACCACCACACACACTTACCCGGCGAGCCACGTAGTGGCGAGAAGTCGCCTTAGCAGTGAGCACCTCGTTAAAACAGGGGGATGACAGAGCCGAGGAGGGCGGCCTCGCGCCCGAGGAGGCCAGGGACGACCTTGACCAGGCTGCGTACACGGGCGTTGGTATTGGTGTCGGCATTGGCGGCGCTTTTGGCGCTGGAGAGAAGGAAGGCGCTGCTACAGAGGATGTCGCCGCCAAGGATGAACATATGCGGCTCAAAGAGTTCAACATAACGGGTAATGGCGTTGCTGAGCCAGCGTCCCATCTCGCTGTAGATCTGGAGCGCGACGCTATCGCCGTTCTCGGCCTCCTCGGCCAGCAGGCGCGGCGTGAGGGTCTCGCGGTTCACCAGGCGCGTGATGAGGTTGCCTTCGTCGCCGCGGCGTACGGCCCGCTGGACCATCTTCTGCATAGCGTCCAGCGAGATCATGGTGTTGATACAGCCACGCTTTCCACAACTACAGCGCGGGCCGCTCGCGGAGACCGAGATATGGCAGATATGACCCATATACTGGCGCAGGCGCTGCTCGTATTCATGTCCAGCTATTTTGCCATCCACGATAAAGGCCGCCCCGACAATGGCGTTCACATGCAAATAGAGCAAACGCTGTGCCCCCTGACCCGAGCCGAAGCGCTGCTCACCCAGGAGCGAGGCCTCCATATCTTCAAGCAGGCAGACAGGTAGCTTATAGCGTTGCTGGAGTAGTTCATAGAGGGGAAAGGCATTGAGGGCGGGGATTGAGGGAATGAGAAGCGGTCGCTGTCTTGTGTAGTCAAGCGTACCAGGAAGGCTGACCCCGATGCCCTCGACGCTCCAGCCTTCTGAGCGAGCTTGCGTCAGCAGACCCTCGATGGCGCGAACATAGGGTTCAAGCGTGGCCATGGGAGGTCGCCCGCGCAGCGTTTTGGTCTCGCTCCGCAGTCGTACGCGCCCCTGCCGGTCAATTATAGCTACAGTTGTTTTACTCCCCCCAACCTCCAGCCCCACCGCGACACTCCTGTCTGCACGCATTGGCCAGACCGCCGTTCCGCAAGTGTTCTCGCCCGGGCTCTACTCATAGGCTAGAACATTGGTTCGCACTACAACAGGTCTACAGCAATAGATACGAGATTCAAAACTGAGTTTATTTAAAGAAAGTATAACTGGCGAGTAGAACATTTGTCAATACAACATAATACATATAGAACATGCGTTCAATCCCTTCTTGAGAGGCATGTTCTTTTCGCGCCTACGGCGCTCACAAGGGTAAGGGTGTGGTGGCTGGTTGGCTGGCGTAGCCAGCCAACCAGCCACCACACCCTTACCAGGGTCTTCCTCGGGGGCAAAGCAGTGAAGCGGGGATGATGGTCGACTGGCGGAGCCAGTCGACCATCATCCCCGCTTCACTGCTTATATTTCTCTCTGGTCAAGTAGTTTGATCCGTGGTACAGTAGGAACATGGCTTATGATGTCATGACAGCGCAAAGAAAAGACAAGGAGATAATTTATGCCCGAAATGCCCGATCAATATTATTATGATGATGAGCAGCAGCAGCAGAAGGACCCCATTCTCGGGCAGGGACATGGCCTCTCCGATCAGGAGGGGGAGATGATTACACGCATGATCCGCGAGGAACAACATACACGCCGCCAGCTCCATATCCCTGAGCAGGACCTGGCCGAGGAGGCCACGACGAAGATGCGGCCTGAGGTGGCGCGCGTGGTCGCGGTCAGCAAGGTGCGCCAGGTGCTCGGCATGTTTAACCGCGATTTCCTCTATGGGCAGGGGCGCTTCGATGAGTATAAGGATGGCCTGATCCTCAAGTGGGGCGATGGCTACTCACGCAAGCATATCTGGATCACCGTGGAGGCCAACAACCTGGTAATGGAAACCAGCCACTTTAAGAAGTGTGACAAGTCCTATTGCACGGGGACGCATCACGTGCTCACGCCCGACCTCTACACCAATATCGACGTCATCAACCAGGAGCTGGGAGATTGCTTCCGCCGCCCGGTCTACGAGCGCTCGGAAGACTAGATAAGAGGCGAGCCGTGACGATACGCGTTCTGGCACTTGAGAAGGATCTCTTCTTCTCGGTCAAAATTCAAGACACGCTGCGCCACCATGAGATGGAGGCCAGCATTGCGCGCACCCTGGCAGCCTTTGAGGAGCGCCTGGATGCCAGCGGCGAGGAACGAGCCAGCCTGGCCATCGTCAACATCTCCATCCGAGGCGTCGACTGGGAGGCAGCCATCCGTGCGGCCCGCGAGCGCGGCTACCCCGTGCTCGCCTTTGGCTCACATATGGACCTCGACGCACGCGCCAAGGCTCTGCAAACCGGTGCCCAGCGCGTCGTCGCCAACTCCAAATTCGCCACCGACATGCCCGGCATCATCCACCGCATGCTAGAGCAACCCGAGTAATGGGAGAACAAAAAAAGTGATGTGGGTGGGCTGCCTTCGGCAGCCCACCCACATCACTTTTTTTACTATTTTCTAGTGACCGCAACCACAGCTGCGGGCCTCGCCACCGCCGTCAGCGGTTTTGAAGGAATGGCCACAGCCACAGGAAGAGACGGCATTGGGGTTATTGACGGTGAAGCCAGCACCCATCAAGCTATCAACATAGTCTACTTCGCTACCATTGATATAACTAATGCTCATCTCGTCGACGAAGACTTTGATGCCACTCATGTTGATCACGGTGTCACCTTCCTGCTCCTCGTCGAGGGTCATGCCATACTGGAGGCCAGAACAACCGCCGCCAGCGACGAAGATGCGCAGACCGAGACCAGGATCGTTCTCCTGCTGCAACAGTTCGTTAACCTTCACAGCTGCGGTCGGGGTCATGGTAATGACCTGAATCTCTGTCGCTGTTTGCTGGTTCTGCTCAATCATGTATTTCACCTCTCATAGGGGCCATACAGCCCCAGGCAATCCATATTAATAGACTAAAATGTGTTTTTCTGGCTTCGTTTGTGCGTATTATATCCTACACAAAATGAAGCGTCAAGATAACTGTACAAGCCCTGAAAGACCTGTAGGTGGTGTGATGCGGTAGTCCACTTGCGTACGCGGCTACTGTAATACACCATTCCTATAAACCAAAACGCTGCTGTACCCGGATCATATTCCCTAATAAGGACGGAATTTCTGGCTCGGCCCCAAAGAGCGGCTCCCCTCGTCCATCGCCACGTGCGGACAGGCGAATCATAGAGTTAGCCGCCGACCAGCCCTGGGCCATCAGGTGCGCGCCCAGCCCGCTAGTGATGGCTGTGGAGAACGAGGTTCCACACCAGTCGGCCCAGCCAATATCATTATGATCTCCATTGGGAAAGGTCGAGGCAATATACAGACCCCGTACGGCATCAGGGAAGGTGTTGCCATCCGCCACCCCATAACCATCGCCGCCAAAGGTCGCGACCCCTGTATCCGCGGGGGCTACATTAGCAGCATTGGCAAATATCGATGCTTGCCCCTGGCTGTTAACGGATGAGACGCTCAGGACCGAGTCGTAACGCGCGGGTGCGCGCGGCGGGCGCGGAGCTGTATTCTGTTGCCGGGATGCCACCGAGTCATTTCCAGCGGCGGCGATAATGAGCGCGCCATGGGCGTGCAGACTCTCAAAGAGCAGGCGTAGCCCGGCCTCAACATGTTCCAGCAAGCGTGTGACACCGTAGAGCTGCGTCGTGGGCCACTGGCGCTGGTCTAGCCAGACATAGGGCAGGCGGCGCACGTCGGGCATAATCGTCAGGCTCAGGTTAATGACCAGGCGCCGGATCGAGCCCGCGACCATCTCTCGCCCCAGGTCGCAGAGGGCCGCGAAGAGCGGATAGAGATCACCACCGCCAAAGTCGTTGAGGATGCGGATCAGGCGTATACGGGCACGGGGCGCGACATCGCGGATCAGGCCCGCCACCGCCAGGCCATGATCTGCCATGTTATAGTAGCGCGCATCATTATAGTAATCGCGACCCGTGCGAACCTCATTCGTCAGCGGATAGCGGTCATACTCCACTGAGAACGCGCCATCTTCGTTGCGCAGGTCGGACGCCAGCTTTTGCAGCAGCCAGTTGCGACGAAACTCGGGCCGAGTCGCGGCGCTCATGATGCGATCGGGATGGGGTGCGCTATCTAGAATAGCCACCAGGACATCTTCGGCAGACCTGGTATCCAGCGGGATGTCGGGCTCCATAAGGCGCATGCGCCAACCTATCAGGGCGTTGCTGGGCGCGGGGGCCTCTAGCTGGGGCGCGGGACGCGGCGGCAGCGCCGGTCCCCCTTCGCTAAAGAAGAACGGGGCCGCCGTCACCAGCCAGTTGGGCATGGCCGAAACGATCTGCAAGCCCTGCTGCGCCAGGAGGTCCAGGCGCGCTTGCAGGTAAGAGAGGACCATAGGCGTAGCATCCGCCACGCCCGGGTCCATATGGCGGGCGTGAAAGAAGATCGCGAGTAGTGGCTGCTTGCGGTGTAAGCCAAAAATAAATGAGCGACGACGCACTGGTGGCATCGTCGGACTCCCCTTCCACCTTCCCGCCGTACCATATGGCTCCAGTGCCAGTTGATATGGAGACAGAAACGTGTTGAGTCGAGTGCGGACCTGCTCTAACAAGGACTCCAGGGCCTCATCAGCAGGCAAGCGTGATAAACGCACCACAACGACCAGTTCACCAGGAATCCAATGGTAAAGCTCGTTGGGCGCGCCCATAACCTCCGAATAACTACGAGACATGCGGGCATGCTCCCCCTCTAATGGTGTGGGCTTAGGACGTGTGTGCCCTCCGGGGCAAAATGTGCGTATGAGTGGATGTGCTGAACAAGCTTGTTAGCTATGCTAGAAATGAAGTGCATTCGTTAGCCTCAATTATAGCTGAAGCAGCACCAGGAAACAACGTTCTACAGCACTTTCCTGCTACAATAAAGGGGGTAAGAGTGTGTCTATGGTTGTGGGCTGGCTCCGCCAGCCCACAACCATAGACACACTCTTACCTGGTGAGCCACGCAGTGGCGAAAGGAGCATAAGAACAGCAATCGAAAATGTGCGCGACTCTGCTTAAAGGTGTGCTTGTTGTCCACATTTGGAGGCGTTGACAGAGAGACGCTATCATGGTATGCTACACGCACTAGATAAGAAAAAGTGTTCTAAACCATGGTATCTGACGTTTCTCGCGAAAGAGGCGAAGTCCATCTTTCAGTGTGGTGTTGAAAGGGAAGGGGTCTTCATGCTCCTCTGCAAAAAGATCAAACTTGACCTCAGCGAGCAAGACGCGGCCACCCTTGAGTTCATGCAAGGAAAATGTAGAGGCCTCTACAATTGGTGGGTGATGAAACTGCGAGACGGAGAGAAGTGGCGCTTCAACGCATGCAAGAAAACGTTGGCCGAAAGTCGTGCCTACGATCCTGAACTCAATCAGATCTATGGGAAGTTGCTTGCGGAAGTGTACTATCGCCTGGATGGGGCCATGCGAGCCTTCTTTCGTCGCGTCGCCAATGGGGAAACCCCAGGCTTTCCCCGCGTGCGCCCTCGCCATGGCTTCTTTACCCTCTGTTATCCGGCGATGTATCTCACGCTTGAGGGAGATACGCTCATGTTGCCCACAGGGGGCAAGGGCAAGCACAAACGCTTTCCTGCCATCCGTGCTCACCTCACCGAACTGCCTCCCGAAGGCTTTCGAGAGGTGGCTATTAGTCGCGATGGCAGAGGCAACTACTACGCCTCTTTCAGCTACCGACAGCCCGAGCAAGCCAAACGCGATGGCAACACCGTGGCTTTCGATCTGGGCATCAAGACGCTGGCAACTGGGGTCACGCAAGAGGGCCGAATCTATCACATCGGTGGGTTCAAAGGCTCGCGTTGGTACAACAAGCAGTTGGATCGGCTTCGCTCGAAACGCGGCAAGTGCAAGAAGAAGTCGCGTCGTTATCTTCATCTGAGCAAGGTGTACAAGCGCGTTTCGCAGAGGAAGCGCAACAAACAGCGCGATAGCCTGCACAAGGCATCGCATCTCATCGCACGACGATTGGTTGAGAGAACTGTCGTCGTGGGCGATCTTTCTCAGCGGCAGATGGTCATGAAAGAGCATCAGGAGCGCAACAGGACGCTCAATCGGGCAGTCTATAACGACTGGGGCCTGTATGCCTTTGTCCAGATGCTCACCTACAAATGCCAGTTGTATGGGAAAGAGCTTGAGTTTCTAGATGAGCGCAACACGTCCAAGCAGTGTAGTGGTTGTGGCAATCTGCAAGACATGCCCCTGCGCAAAAGAACGTATCAGTGCGCGGAATGTGGACTCGTCATGGATCGAGATGAGAACAGTGCTCACAACATCTTGATGAGGTTCCTTGCCCGGCGAGGGCCATACACTCAGGCTCGTCCTGAGTGCGGTGTGCTGCAGGCGACCCAAAGCGGCGTAGAAGTCATGGGGACTTCCTGTGAGGGCCAAGTGCAGCAATTGAATCTATTCGCGTGTGGATAAGCACATTTGAGTAGATTTAGAAAGGCAGAGACATAAATATATGTACACAGAGCAATTGTATCAGACGCTGCGGGAGTTGATTCGCCTCCCGAGTACTTCGGGGCATGAGGAGCGGGTGCGCGAGTATCTTGCTGGTGTGCTTGCTAAACGGGGACTGGAGAGCACCGTTGACGCCCAGGGGAATTTGATCGCCTTCCTGCCGGGCGAGGGGCGCCCCCTCCTGCTTAACGCGCATATGGACCGCGTGCCACCGGGCCTGGGGCATGAGCCTGTCCTGCGCAAGGGCGTGCTCTACAGCGATGGCACGACCAACCTGGGCGCCGACGACTGCGCCGGGCTGACGGTCATCCTGGAGGTGCTACGGCGCACGCTGGAGCAAGGCCTGCCACACCCACCGCTGGTGCTGCTCTTCACCGTCATGGAGGAGACCGGCCTGTGTGGGGCCTCGCGCTTCGATGCCAGCACCTGGCACATCGAAGAGGGACTGGTCTTTGACAATGCCTTTGAGGCGGGCGTGGTCGTCTCACAGGGCGCGGCCTACGAGGCCTTTGACGTCACCATCGAGGGGAAGACCGGGCATCCCGGTAAGGACCTGGCGCAGACCGTCAACGTCCTGAACATCTTCCGCGAGACGCCACTCACGCTGGGGGCGCTCAATGAAGATCAAACGCGCATCAATATCGGGCGCATCACAGCTGGCAGCGCGCGCAACGCCGTTCCATCCACACTGACCCTTGAGGGAGAACTACGTAGCTTTGAGCCAGAGGAGGCCATTCGCCACTACAGGCAGGAGCTAGAGGAGGCATTCACTCGCACGGCTCAGCAAGCAGGCGGATCAGCACATATTAAGTTCAATACGCACTCGCGTGGCTATCGCATCGATCCCGGCGAACCTCTGCTCCAGGTCTATGGCGAAGCCCTGCGTGAGCGTGGAGTACAGCTTGAGCTACGTCCAACCTTCATTGGCAGCGACGCCAGCGGCTTCCGCGCCTCGGGCATTCGCGCCTTCACCGTCTCCACCGGCGTCGTCAACGAGCACTCCTTCGAAGAATATGTCGCGCTCGCCCCGCTGGAGCAACTCGTGCAGGACACCCTGCGCCTGCTCGCACTCTGGAAGAACAGATAACAGAATGAGGTGCGTGCCGGGCGCTCGCGCCCGGCACGCACCTCATTCTGTTATCTGTTCTTCTTCTCTTCTTTTCGACCATACATTTGCTTGGCGATCTCGATACTGGCCCAGCTAAAGTAGGCGTTGGTGAAGAGTAGCACGGCACAGGCCGCGACGAAGCCCCAGCCCAGGCCAATTGTCGCGGCCTCGCTTACCCCGTTTGCCAGCGCAACGCCAAAGGCAATAAAGATAGGAATGACCGCGACGACCGAGATAATACCGAGCCACATACGCATAATGTTCATTTTAGAGATCTCTTCACGCGCCTTGTCGTCTGCGCCGGACTCCTGGCGCATGCGCTTGATGATCATATCAGCGAACATCTCGTCGCCATCGACGTTGAGCTTCTGCTCTCTGTTCTGTCCAGGGCGGTACTCGTCATCGCCTCGGTAGCCTTCATAGCTGTCCTGCCAGGCCTTGCTCTGTCCTTCTTGCTCCTGCATATGAGACATCACATTGCTCCTCTTTAGATACATTTACAAATAAATTTTATTCCATGTTTTATACGCAAAAACACGAAAATAGTTGGGGTTGTGTATGGTGTGCGGCGGTAGGCGAAGCCTACCGCCGCACACCATACACAACTAAATGTAACATCTGCCTGGGGGCTACGACTGTGTGGGTGAGGCCTCTGGATGATATGTACGTACATTCAAAAAAAATGGAATTTAAAAGAATGTTATTGAGATCGAGTCAAAAGATACATCCCAGATCGTCAAGCACGACGGAGTTATTTGAGCGCTATGCCCCGGCCGTCTTCACCTTCTTAAAGAAACGTATTAACTCGCGGGAAGACGCCGAGGATATGCTGCTCGATATCTTTACAGCGGTGCTGGAGAACGAGCAGGTTCACGATTGGTCGGATGTTGAACAACGCCGCTGGATCTGGCGCGTGACGCGCAACAAGATGGTCGATGCCTACCGCAAGTCTGCCCGCACGGTGCAAATCCCCCTGGAGGAAGCCTTCGACGACCTATTTGCTAATGAGGCGCACGCGCCTGAGCAAACGACTTTACGTGGCGAGGAATACACGCAACTACGCGCGGCCATAGGCACGCTACCGCCCTTACAGCAGCAAATCCTGACCCTGCGCTTTGTACACGAAATGCGTAGCGCGGACATCGCCAGGCAAGTAGGCAAAAGCGACGGAGCGGTACGTGTCCTGCTCTCGCGGGCGCTCAACGCGCTGCGCCGTGTCTGTAGTGAGAAGATCTAGGGAGAGCAAACAATGATGGCAGAACACAAAGATTTCTTCCTACCGGGACAGGTAGACGAACAGATAGAACAGCTTTTACACGAGGGCGGCCCCAAACAGAGAGAGCAGCGGCTCACCAGGTCCCTGCCGACCCTCATGCGCGAGCATGAAGACCAGCAATCCTTGCAGCGCGTCCTGAACAAACTGCACAGCAACCTCAACGCGACAACACCCCAGAGCACTAACATCGTATCTCTACCCCAGCAACGCCAGCAAAGAGGAATAAACGCCGGGAATGCGCCAGCTGGGCGAAAGCCAAGAACCCTTCCCAGGGCCTTCACGCTCCTGGCCGCCTGCCTCGTCCTTGTGGCCGTGGTTGGCAGCCTGCTGCTCGTGCTAAACGCGGCCCAGCAGAAGAGAAACGCTCCCGGCAATACCGCTGCCCATACGCAGACGCCAGCCCCGCAAAAGACCGCTCCAAGCGAGCCGCTGGGGAAGGTTATCTATCGCTCTGATATCTACGACATGGACTATGGCCTGCACTGGTCGCCCGATGGCAAGCGCCTGGCAGCCTCACTCAACAGGACAACGCTTACCAGTTGGGACGCCAAAACGGGTGCGCACAAGCTTACCTACCAGACCCCCGGTGAAACCTTGCTCAGCGACATCGCCTGGTCGCCTGATGGCAAAAACTTGCTGGTCGTGGCCCAATCAAAGATCTATGTCTTCGACGCCCAAACGACACAACGGATCAGAATTATTACGCTTCCCAACGGAACAGCCAGCACAAACGCCCCTCTGCTGAGCAGTCCAACACCACATGGCACCTTCTATAGTAACCTGGTCTCGCTCTCGGGCGGATCTTACTTCAGCGACCTCACCCTGTCGCCTGATGACAAGTATATTGCCGCGAGCTACCATGCATATGGTGCAAACAACCCGCTCTTCATCTGGAACGTGAAGGATGGCACCCTTTTCAAAACCTTATATGACTTCCCGCACGGCCTCACAGGCCTTTCATGGTCGCCTGATAGCGCTTCGCTGGTGACACTGGTCTATCCATCGGCACAGGATGCTCAGATATCCACCGCCATTATCTGGAACACCAACACCTGGACACAGGTATGGCAGCGCCCGAACACACGCAATGTGAGCTGGTCACCCGATAGTCAGCGCCTGGCTGTCGTGGACGGCGAGGGCGCAACTGGAATGGGGATCGCCATCCAGCTTGTCAATGCCCACACAGGCCAAGCGATCAAGCAACTAAAAGCTGAGAGGGGAATTACCTCTATCAACTGGTCGCCCGATGGCAGCCGCATCGAGGTCGAAGCAGTTGGCTTACAGATTCTGGATGCAAGCAACGGTTCGATACTCTACACCTTCGGAGAGCATGGCTATAACGGAACCTGGTCCCCCAACGGGAAATATATCGCCTCCAGTCAGATAGTCATTGTCACAGGTGACGACAAAAAACAGCACCACGAAGGCCGCATCCTCGTCTGGGTAGCGAGGTAGCCCACCCAACCTATAACAGCCCGCGCTGCTAAAGCACGCGCTTATATATCATGGGACGATAAGCTCCGCATCATGATATGTAAGCGCGTGCTTTAGCAGCGTGCCCCCCTACGCAGAGGTCATCCTATGATGGGGAATAAGTGCGTGTTATAATCAGTGGGATTTATTTTTCTGATACGACCCCAATATGGCAAGCCTATAGGAAAAACTCGGGCATAAATTGGGCTCGCTCGCTGTTTTCATAGACGAAAGCAATTCACTGGCAATACGCAAAGCAGACTTAGCTTCCAAAATAAAAGTGAGGATTGAGAAGACATGGCGAAGGTTTATGGCACAATCATTATCGGCTCAGGCCCCTCGGGCTATACGGCGGCAATCTACGCAGCTCGCTCCAATATGTCCGTCCTGATGCTCCAGGGCTATCAGACCGGCGGTCAGTTGATGCAGACGAGCGAGGTCGAGAACTATCCCGGCTTCGAGGATGGTGTCATGGGACCGGAGATGATGGAGAAGTTTGAGAAGCAGGCGCAGCGCTTCGGGGCCGAATTGGTACCCGAGGACGCCATCAAGATCGATACCAGCGCGAAGCCCTTCACGGTCACGACCGATAGCGCCGAGTACCAGGGGCATACGATCATCATCGCCACGGGCGCCAGCGCGCAGTGGCTGGGCCTGCCCAATGAGCAGCGTTTACAGGGGCGCGGCGTCTCGGCTTGCGCGACCTGTGACGGCTTCTTCTTCCGGGGCAAGGATGTCGTGGTCGTAGGCGGTGGCGATACCGCGATGGAGGAGGCAACCTTCCTGACGCGCTATGCCAACCATGTCACCCTGGTCCATCGCCGTGACTCTTTCCGCGCCAGCAAGATCATGCAGGACCGCGCGCGCAACAATCCGAAGGTCAGCATCGTCCTGGAGAGCGAGGTCGCCGACGTCCTGGGTGAGGAAGAGGTGACCGGCGTACGCCTGCGCAACGTCACAACTGGCGAGGAGAGCACGCTCAACGCGCATGGCCTCTTCATCGCCATCGGCCACAAGCCCAACACCGAGATCTTCAAGGGCCTGGTCCAGATGGACGCCCAGGGCTATATCGATCCGGTCGAGTACACCATGACCAATATCCCTGGCATCTTCGCCGCCGGTGACGTCACCGACCACCGCTATCGTCAGGCCGTGACCGCCGCCGCCGACGGCTGTCGCGCCGCCATCGACGTCGAGCGCTGGCTGGAGAACCAGGGCATCCACGTCGGCATCGAGAACTGGGAATAGCTTCTCTCCCAAACGTTAAGAATATAAAATAAGAACGAAGCAGGGGATAGTGTCCATACTATCCCCTGCTTCGTTCTTATTTTTAGACGACAAAACAGGCAAATCTTTTAAGAGGTTCATTCATGGATGATATACGATCGGCCCCCTTTGGAGAGGTCTTACAGACCCTGCGCAAGAAGAAGAAAATCGCGCAGCAGGTTCTAGCTGAGAGGCTGGGCGTGCATCGCAATACGATTAGCGCCTGGGAGCGCGGCGAGCGCCTTCCCGACACCAAGGGTATGGTAGCGGAGCTTGCTACCCAACTCCGCCTCGATGATCAGCAGACACGCCTTCTCCTGGAGGCGAGCTTAACGGCGGTCTCGCCCTACTGGTATGTTCCCTATCAACGTAATTATTATTTCACCGGGCGCGAGGCGCTGCTGGAACAGCTTCATACCTCTTTCGCCTCAGGACAGGCGCTGGCACTCACACAATCCTATACTTTAAGCGGGCTGGGCGGCATCGGCAAGACGCAGGTCGCGCTTGAATACGCTTATCGCTATCATCAGCACTATGCGGCCACCTTCTGGCTGGCCGCCGAGAGCAGCGAGACGCTTACGTCAAGCTTTCTCTCAATCGCTCAGACTCTGCGCCTACCCGAACGGCACGAGCAGGATCAGCACAAAATCATTGCCAGCGTGCTCCAATGGCTCAACAGCCATAAGAATTGGCTCCTCATCTTTGATAACGTCGAAGATATTGGCGTCCTCAAGCCATTCCTCCCCACGACGCGCCAGGGATCATTCCTGTTTAGCACGCGTCTGCATACCCTTGGGCATCTTGCCCAGGCCCTTGAGCTTTCGCGCCTGCCTCGTGATGAGGGCATCGCTTTCCTCCTGCATCGTACGCACATACGACCCGCGAACTCCCCCATGACCCAGGCCGCCGCTAGCGAGGTGGAGCTTGCCGCGACCATTGTTGACCTGGTGGATGGTCTGCCTCTGGCACTCGACCAGGCTGGCGCATATATCGAAGCTACCCAATGCAGCCTGGAGGATTTTCTCCACCTCTTTCAGACCTATCCCATACAGCTCCTCGACGAGCGCGACGCCCATGCCCAGCATCCCCATTCAGTCACCACAACGTTTCGCCTCGCCTTTGAGCAAGTGCAACGTAATAAAAATTCTGCCGCCATTGAGATCCTTACCCTGTGCGCCTTTCTCGCGCCCGATGACATACCAGAGACCCTCTTCCTGGAGGGACAACGCTGGCTTGAGCCTCCCCTGGCGGCAGCTATCGAACACCCCCTCCAGTTTCAGGCGGCCCTGAGGGACCTGCTCGCCTACTCCCTCATTCGTCGCAATAGCCAGAAGAAGACGCTCAGCATCCATCGCCTTGTACAGGAGGTACTCAAAGCGCATATCGGCGAGGGGACGCAGAAACTCTGGGCAGAGCGCGCCGTCAGGATTATCCAGCAGATCTTTCCAGCATCAGCAGTCGAATTTGCCAGCTGGGAGCAGTGCGAACGCTTGCTTCCACACGCGCTTGCGGCCACCCAGCAGATGCAGCAGTGTTTTTCATTGGAAGGCGAGGCCCAGCGCTTTCAGCCGGTAGCCTCTCTCTATACCAGCATCGCGGAATATTTTGTCGAGCATGATCGCAATACCGAGGCCGAACCCTTGCTCCAGCAGGCTCGGAATATCTGGGAAAGCGCACTAAGTCCCTCGCATGTTGATGTGGCGCTCGCGCTTGATGGCCTGGCTAACCTCTATTACCACCAGGCAAAGTTTCAGGAAGCGGAGAAGCTCTTTCTGCGCAGCTTGCAGATTCGCGAAGGTATGCTCACACCCGACCATCCCCTGATAGCACTCACGCTGCACGGGCTGGGTCGACTGTATGGGCGGATGGGAAACCACCAGCAAGCAGAACCCCTCCTCCTGCGCGCCTTGCGCATTTTGGAGAAAGAGCCAACGTCCCTGGCTTCTCGAGGCTATCTTTTGAGTAACCTTGGCGAGGTCTACCGCGAACAGGGGAAATACAAGGAGGCCGAGCCATGCTATCGCGAGTCCATGCACCTGATTGAGCAAACGCAGGGGATACATCATCCCAGTGTAAGCCGTTCCTTGAATGCCCTCGCCATCCTCTTCGCGGAGCAGGGGAGGTATAGCGAGGCCGAACCCCTCTTTAGCCGTTCGCTGCATATAGCAGAAGAGGCATTCGGTGCAGACCATCCACACGTTGCGCGTTCACTTACTAATCTAGCCACTCTACAAGAAATACAAGGCCACTATATCGAAGCATCAACATCTTTACTGCGCGCGCTCCATATCATTGAACAGACTAGTGGTCCAGATCACCCCGAAGTTGCCATTATCCTCAATAACCTCGCGGATACTCACCGTTTGCAACAACACTATACCGAGGCTGAACCTCTCTATCTACGCTCACTTGCGATTTGTGAGAGTAGGCTTGGTGCAGAGCATCCACTCACCGCCCATCCCATAAGTGGCCTGGCTGATATTTACACCGTACAGGAGAAATATGCACAAGCCGAAAAATTCTATCTGCGCGCTCTCCAGATCCGCGAGCAAAAGCTGACAGACAAGCACCCTGACCTTGCAGGGACCTGCCTGGGGCTGGCGAACCTCTACGCACGCCAACAGAGGTACCAGGAGGCCGAGACCCTCTACCGGCGCGCCCTGAGCATACGCGAAGAGATCTTCGGCGACACTCACCCGCTCACCGAGGAGGTCCATTCAAGCTATGCCTCCCTTATCAAGCAACAAACAGAAGAGGCACCAACCAGACAAGACGGGTAGAGCCTGTAAATAATCATATATAGGTATGTGTCGTAGAAGGTTGCACTCGCAACCTTCTACGACACATACCTATATATCCCCAAAATGCACTGCGAAACGGTGCATTTTTTTATTTACACTTATATTGCATACGGTATTCTACCAGCACATACGTACTTAAAGGTCTTCTACCATGATTGGAGTGAGAATGCAGCACATGCATCGGAAGCAACATGTATTCCTGGCGCTCTTTGCCTTCTTCGTCAGTATTTCGCTTGTCGCCTGCGGAGGCTCAAGCACGGCCTCTTCTGCGCCCACAAAGACTCAGATAACGCCAAAACCCTCCAGAATCATAGACCGTGATAACGGCTATCTCTACTATACAACGCCGCAGGGCATCTACCAGATCCATGCCGATACTGGCCATCCGGGCTGGAAGACGCCCCAGGGGAAGGCGCAGGTTGCATTAAGTGAGGATCAACAAACGCTCTATATCTCCAGCGAGAATACTTCAGGACAACCCGCGCTTACCGCACTCGATAGCAGCACCAGGCAGCAGAAGTGGAGCACTCCCTTTGATCAGATAACCACCTTCCTTGTCCACGGGAACAGTATCTATGTGGCATCCCTGGGTACCCTCTACCGGGTCGATGCCACGACAGGCAAGGCCACCTGGAAGACCGATCCAGCCAACTCTCTAGGCGGGGGACATGCCTTTATTGAAGCGACGGATTCGCTGGTTTACTTCACCTATACTTACAGCGTCAATGCCTATGATGCCACGACAGGCAAGCTTGTATGGCAACAAAAGACAGAAACGTCTACAGAGCAAACGAGCGGATTAAAGCTTGTTGGCAATATATTGGTCGATATCACCATTGCCCCTGGTGTAGAGGGACATATCGAAGGCTTAAATCCACAGACTGGCCGAAAGATCTGGTCCGACGGGGTATACGCGGTAACTGATACGATTGATGTCAGCAAACACCTGGTCTACCTGCTCTACAATGGCGGCGATGATAGCCCCTTTACCAGCCAGAGCGGTCTGGCCGCCATCAAGACCGATGATGGCGCGGGCGGCGTGGCCTGGTCCAACCAATTTCACGCGGATAACCAGACGCTTGCTGTTTTCTCGACCACCAACCAGGGGCAGCCAACGGCCTATATCGCATCGCAATCCGCCAGCGACAACACGCCACAAGTTGTGGCATACAGCTTGCAGAATGGCCATTCGCTCTGGACAAGCAACGCGACCGCGCCCAGCAGCGGCATCAATACCACCGGGAACAGTACCGCGAAGGTGACTGTCATCCAGCCAGGGGCGGGGAGCGACACCAATACATACGCCGTCCTGGACGACGGCACCGTCTATGCCTTTGACCCACAGGGGAAGTTGGTGTGGAACAAGCAGTTCTACGCCATCAATATCATCTCATATGCATCGACGTCCAGTACAACTCCAGCTCTTTACATCTTAGGCACCGATCCAAGCACCGACCAGGCAAGCAACTTCAACCTGAGTGTTGGAGCCAGCAAATATAAAGTGACGAGTACCAATCCCAATAGTGGAGCAGGCCTCTGGCAGTGGAGTATCCCGGCCTCATATCCCCCTAACGAAATATATGCCAGCGACTTATATGCGCTCGTGAGCGATAAATAAGAAGCTGTCTCTCTTTCATAATGAGGCAACATTTGTATATTCAGAAGGAGCACTTATGTCCAGGTGTATATATTGTGGGACGGAAAATCCCGAGGACGCGCGCTTCTGTAGTAGTTGTGGCCGAAGTGGTCAGGACGAGCAGAACATCACGGCGACCGAGCGGCATGAGCCAGCGGAAGGCGAGCAGACGCTTATCTTGCCGGAGGGCCTAGCGAGCAAGGCACAGATCAAGAACGCAGGGAGGCAAGAAGAGCCGCCGCTAGAAGGAGCCATCCCACCCATCGGCATAGGGGGGAGCGGCCAGGGCAGTACTCAGGTGCCTGGCGCACCTGGCACACCGCAGGCTCCCCAGGTGACCAGCGCACCCGGCACGCCTTCCACCCCTCAGCCCGCCGCCAACGCCGCCGCGAAGTTCTCGGCCAACACGCACGCCTCACAGGGCGCATCTACAGCCTCTCAAAACGCGCGGAGCGCGTCTCACGCGAGGGCGCCCCAAAACGCGCAAGCTCAGCACACGGGCGCGACCCACGCCCAGGCTGGGCAAACCGCCGCGCAGCATACAGTGGCTCATACCGCCATTAAAGGAGGGACGAGCGCAGCGACAAAGGTGATTGTAGCCATCGTGGCCGTCATCGTCGTCGCAGCCGGGAGCATCGGGGCCTTCGCCTTTGCACACCAGAACCAGCAGCGCCAACAGCAGGCCAGCAAGCATCCTGCGTCGACCGCCACCGGACATAACGCCAACGTCAGCACCCAGGCAGGCCCAAACACCTTTATCGTCACGGGCGCGCTCAACGGCACCTTGACCAATCTCCACTATAATGATTGCGGATATAGTCCGACTAAAGACGGCTTTGGATACGTCATGGATGTGGGTGGAACACTAAACAATCAGAGCTATAGTCTTGACATCAGAGTAATTAATACTGAGAAGCCTGGTAGCTATACCTATCCAGTACCCGCATCTACAGTACCCACAGCAGACCAACTGATGCCAGGTGTGGGTTTCAATAATGAAGCAAACACACAAATCTGGTATACAGACGGAAGTCATGGTCATGGAAACATCGTCATCAATAATGGCAGTCTCTCAGGAACGCTTTCAGCCGTGGACATACCCGAATTTATGGTAGCTGGCACTCCGGTACCTGGAGACAAGGTCGATAGCAGCAAAAAGATCTCCATCACTGGCAACTGGATCTGCCCAGACTCATTTAAACCCACACCGACGACCCCGCCAGTCACTGCCAATATCTTTACCGTCAGCGGCGCGGTCAACGGGACACTGACAATTACCAACTATCTGACCTGTGGTATGACGCCCAACGGGAGCGCCGTGGCCATGCTAGCAACTGGCACGCTTAATGGCGAGACCTATCACCTGAACTTCCTCTTCCCTCACTATCATGGGCCGGGTACCTACACTGATCCGTCGTCGCCAGGAAACGTCACGATGAATTTTAATAACAGCTCGCAGACCTGGTCCACCAACGGTAGCGATGCCCAGGGCAGCGCCACGGTCAATAGCGACAACAATTCTGGCACGCTCAATGCCCTGACCGTGCCCGGTGTGAATGGCGCGTCCGGCACCCATATCACCATCACGGGCGCCTGGAGCTGTTAACAAGCACAATCAACATGTACTTCAGCTAGATTTGCAGCGGAGGTTACAATGTAAAGAGAATCACTGAAAAGAAAATTACTAATCCAGGAAACCTCCTAAAAGTAATCTGGTAGTACACCAAGAAACACTTGTTAACCACGTCTTGACACGGGAAGGCTTGTTCGGGTCGTTTATGAGGACCCAACAAGCCTTTCTTATTTAAAGGATCTGTAGATGTGCCGGGCGGGCAAATGCCCGCCCGGCACATCTACAGATCCTTTAAATTGACTCCTGCCAACATGGCTGAGTATAATAGCCAATACAGCATATTTAACTTAATCTCTCTAAAGCACATTCAAGGGGATATCTAAACATGGAGATATCTGAACAGCCTGGCAGTGATGCCACGTCGCCGGTGCTGGCGACAGAGCCGCGTCCCGTCTCGCTCCTGGAGCAGATCAACATCAACGTCTTCTGGCTCGCGAACCAGTTCCACTGGAACGCCATTATCTCCGTTATCATTCCCAGCATGGTCGCCAAGCTGCTTGATCCAGCGCAGAAGGATATCAATCTGACGCTGGTCGTGGCGTGGGGGACGCTGGCCGCAGTGGTCGTCAACCCGCTGGTAGGGGCCATCTCGGACTACGCGACCTTCCGCATGGGACGCCGTCGCCCCTTTATGCTTATCGGCACTATTTTCAATATCCTGGCCCTGATCGCCTTCGCCTTCGCGCCCTATCTGAGTCCCGGCCTGCTGCTCCCCGCCTTCGCCGTGCTCTTCCTGCTGCTCCAGGCCAGCAATAACTTCGCCAACTCGCCCTGGAGCGCCATCATCGCCGACAAGGTTCCGGTCAGACAGCGCGGCCTGACGGCGGGCATCAACGGCCTCTGCCTCCTGCTGGGGACCGCCATCGGCTCTGTCGTCGCAGGCCTGATCATCAATAAGCACGACGCCCTGGATGTCTATAAGAATGAGATCGTCTGGATCTTCCTGCTCATTGCCGTGGTGCAGATCATCGTGGTGGCCTACACTATCCTGACCGTCAAGGAGACGCCCCTACCACTGGAGGCACGGCGGCAATTCCGCTTTGGTCCCTTCATGCGCAAGTTCTTCTTCAAGCCCTCGCAGTATCCCGATCTCTCCTGGGTCCTGCTGGCGCGCCTGCTGGTACAGATGGGCATCTGGACCATCTTCTACTTCCTACAATACTATGCCGACGACGTCCTGCACGTCTCGGGCGAGCAGTTTATCGGCGGGCAGTTCCTCCCCGTCCTGCTTATCGCCTCGCTGCCGACCTCCCTGCTGGCGGGCTGGGCCTCCGACCGCTGGGGACGCAAGGGCCTGGTCTACCTCTCGGGCGCGATGATGACGCTGGTCTGCATCCTCTTCATCTTCTTCCAGTCCACCAGCATCTCGCTCATCGCCGCCCTCTTCTTCGGCATTGGCTATGGTGCCTACTCCAGCGTGGACTGGGCGCTCGTCGCCGACGCCCTGCCACCCACCGACGAGGCAGGCAAGTTCCTTGGCATCTGGTCCGCCATGGGCATCCTACCGCAGGTCGTGGGCATCGCCATCGGCGGCATCCTGCTCCAACTCCTACACAACACGCCCAACCACCTTGGCTATACGACACTCTTCGCTGTGACCGTGATCTACTTCGCCCTCGGCACCGCCGTGATTTACCAGGTGAAGGGCGTGAAATAAAGTACAAGTTAGTTGCTTTCAATTATTTTCAGGCCGCGCAGGTTGAGCATGGCGTAAAGGGCGCCCAGGATGAAGAGCAGGCTCGCCATGATATAAATGGTGTCGTATATGTCGAAGATGAATGTGAGCAGGTTGGCATGGAAACTGATAAAGAGTGTTGCCAGCAGGCCCGACAGGGAGATTGAGGTCAGGCTAAATAGCGTCTGGCTGGTGCTAAACACGCTCTCGACACGCCCCATGAGATGTCGCGGAATAATGTACATTAGCAAGGGGCCAAGCGCGGTGTTGAGCGCTCCAAGCGGCAGGCCAACCAGGAACAGGAAGATCAAGGCGGGGCAGAGCGTGTTCTGCAACGCGAAGAGTATGAACATGATGCCTGTAATATAGAGGCTCAGCCAGTAGACACGCACTGAGCCCAGGTATCGCACCAGCAACCCGGCCAGGAGCGCACCAACAATTGAGCCCGCGCCAATCGCCATCGGTAGCGTACCAAATAGGCTCACGGACGCGTGCGTATGCCTCTGGAAGAAGAAAATCAGAATCGCGTCCAGGGCGCCCGTCCCTAGCGTGGCGATGAGCACCGAAAGAAATATCGTTAGCATCAAGTGATTCTCGCGGTAGAAGCGTATGCCTTCCTTCAGTTCACGCAAAAAGTCGGGCGCCTGCACGTTATCGTCCCTCTGTTTGCACAGACTATACCGCCAGACAAAGCGCCCTCCATACCACAGGGGCAGATGGTCGACCTGGCGGATGTGGAGCAGGCGGCCATCAACCTTTATGGGGGTAACAGCCGCGCATCGCCTGCTCGAACAGCTCACGAGCCAGGCACGCCAGTGTAACACTCCCGTGACAAAAGAAGTCGTCATTTCCAAAGGCGACTCACGCTGGCGCCAGGCAGAGGAGGATTCAGTGCTCTGACCTGAACATCCTCGCGGCACGCACAAGCATTGGCAAAACAGCCTTTGCCATTAACCTGGCCTATAACGCGGCGATACGCGGCAAAAGGCGCGTTGGCATCTTTAGTCTGGAGATGAACCGGGAGCAACTGGCACAGCGCTTCGTGGCCCTGGACTCGGGTATTCAACAGCAGACGCTGCGCATGGGCGATTTTGACGACGAGCACTGGGCACCCCTTGTCGCCACCATCGGCAAGCTCTCAGATCTGGGCGAGCACGGCATTCGCATAGACGATACCCCAGGTATCACGCTTACCCAGATGCGTAGCCGCGCCCGGCGCTGGATCGCTGAGTATAACATCGAGCTGATTATCGTGGATTACCTGCAACTCGTGAACACCGGCGAGAAGAAGGGCTTCGAGAATCGCCAGCAGGAGGTCGCGACCATTAGCCGTCAACTCAAGGCCATGGCGCGCGAGCTGAATGTGCCCGTGCTGGCCCTGGCGCAGCTCTCACGCGCCCTGGAGGCACGCCAATCTAAAGTGCCCATCCTCTCGGACCTGCGCGAGAGCGGCGGCATCGAGAACGACGCCGATGTGGTGATGTTCATCTACCGTGACGAGGTTTATAATCCCGACACTACGCGCCGTGGCGAGACCGATATCATCATCGCCAAGCAGCGCAACGGGCCCCTCGGCGAGGTCACCCTCAACTTCGACCAGGATAAGTCCCGCTTCAGCAACCCCACCAGCGCCGCCCACAACTAGTAGCCGCGTACGCCAGTAGCAGGCCCGCTACTGGCGTACGCGGCTACCTGTGTTTCTTTTTGCGGTGGGCCTTGCCGGAATGCTTGCCGCCTTGCTTGAAGGAGAGAGGGCGCGAGGCTCTGGTTTGGGCCTCCTCCTGAGAGAGATGGGAGATGACGTCCATGTACTTCTCCATCAATTCGATTGTCTCGGGGTGGCCCACACCCAGGCGCTTCTCATAATTGGTCAGCGTCTGCTTCAGGAGCTTCTCGGCCTCCTCGTAGCGCCCGAGAATGTTGTAGACCATACCAAGATTGCCGCGCATCTTATCAAGCTGGGCACTGTTAGCGCCATAGCGCCGGCTGGAGATTTCATAGCACTGCTTCATCAGCGGCAGGGCCTCTTCATAGCGCCCCTGGGCTGTGTACAGACTCGCCAGGTTATAGCGCCCTCCAACCAGGTTGAGGTCATCGGGTGGTACGAGCGGTGTGATCATCTCAAGCGATTTAAGATAGAGTGGCTCCGCCTCATCCAGGCGTCCCTGGTATTTGTAGGTGAGGGCCAGGTTCCCTAGAGCACCCACGGCTGGAAGCTGATCAGACTTCCCCTGTTGCTCAAATAGCTCTAGAACGTGCTTAAAGAGGACCTCTGCCTCCTCATAGCGTGCCTCATGCAGAATCCCATGCCCAATCAGATTCAGCTTCATTGCCAACATCTCATCGTCAAGGTCATCCTTACGCAAGCCTGTTGGCGAGAACAAACGCCGGAAGAGATCATCCGCCTTCGCGTTCTGCTTCTGCCGCAGGTAGAAGAGGGCCGCGCTCCGTAGAATAAGATCCATAGTCGGAAACAGGCGCTTCGACTTGCGCGCAATCAGGGCCAGGGCGCGCTTATAGCACTTCTCAGCCTCGCTTGCCTGCCCCATAAGGGCGTAGGCGTCGCCTAGCTGGCTGATATCTAAAGCCACGTTGGGGTGACTCTTGTCATAGAGCCTTGTGGTGATATCAACGGTGGCTCCCAGCAGTGGCTCCGCCTCGGCCGGCCGCACACGCTCCAGGAGATACATGCCCGCGTGGCGTGTCAGTTGCTCCACGTCATGGGTGTAGAACTCCTCCTGCCTGATCCAGTCGAGACAGCGTACGATATGGGGCAGGAGAATGTCATGTTTATCCCAATGTTCGACGCTATAGCCTTTAGGCATGCACGTATTTAGGAGCACAATCACGGCATCCACCCATTGTCGCCTCGTCACCAGCGGATACTTGATGCGCGAGGTGCGCAAACGCTCGCTGATAGGACGCTTGTCTGGCTTCTCCTCGTCCTGCTTTTCAGGGAGCAATGTACGCACAGCCTGCTGGACCAGGGGGTGCAACGAGAACCAGGCGTTCCTGCTATCACGAGTGAGTAGGCCGTAACTCGCCAGCAGGTCTACGGTCTTCTTCCACTCACGCTCATTTTTGGCCACAGGTCCCAACACAGGCCCCAGAGAGGCGTGCTCATCTTGAAAGAGCCGCTCGGGAATATCATTGGGCGCGAGGAAAGCACAGAAACGCAGCAGGGCCTGCGCAGCCGGGTGAAGCGCTTCAATAGAAAAAAAGGTCAAGGAGAAGACAGCAAACAAGGCAAGTGAGAATGCTGCTAATTCCTGTGACACAGCCACCGACGCCTGAAGCGCTTTCTGATACATCTGTTGAAAGTCTGCTAGCGAGAGTTTACTCTCCTTGATATAAGCGCCAGCCAGGTTCAGGGTCAGCGGGAGGCCCGCCAGGTCACGCGCGATCTGCAACGCCAGCTCGCGATCCTCAGGTAAAGCCTTTCCCAGCGGATCCCCCAGGACGATACGGGAGGCGCGACGTAGCAGTAGCAAGGCTCCATCCTCAGGGGTTAGAGCCTCCACTGCCAGTGTGCTTGCTACATCTTCAGGCAATGGCTCTCGCGTCGTGAGCAGAACGTGACCCTGGCTTTTGGCGGGCAGCAGTTCCTGCAACAGTTCCAGGTCCGTGATATCATCGGCGATCAGCAGCCAGTCGTGCTGCTTCTCCAGCCAGGCGCGCAGATCTTTTATGAGCGCAGACTGGTTCTTATCCTCATAACTTGTGATATCAGCCTCGAAGGCGATCAGATTACATGAAGCAAAGAACGTTGAGCGATTGCGAGCGTTGAACCAGAGGATGTCCTTATACTCCTTTTTGTAGTGGTTGGCATATTCCTGCGTGAGCTGCGTCTTACCCACGCCTGCCGGGCCACACAGGGCCAGCATATCCGTATCTTTGGAGCGCAAACGGCTATGCATCTCTTTGAGAGCACTCGCACGCCCTGTAAAAAATGGGTTATGATCAAAGGGCGTTGTCTCTTCAAGCATCAGCTCTTTGAGCAGGGGATCGTCGGGAGCAATAATCTTGATAAATTTTGCCAGATCGCTTTCGCCACTCAGTCCTGGCGTCAGTTTCTCTTTGCGCGATCTCTTATTACCTTCATCCATAGCACCGCATCCCTTCATCTTCGCCTAAACATGTCCAGTTATGTTATATTCACATTGTATCTACGCCTGTTGACTGCAGTATAATCCCTTCGCCGCCACATGGCAAGCTCACCCGCTACTGGCATACGCGGCTACTGTAACCGGGTAAGGGTGTGTGATGGTGGGCTGGCGGAGCCAGCCCACCATCACACACCCTTACCCCTCATATTCCTCGGGGTGAATCTGGATGTATTGCTCGAACCAGGCGAGCATGTGCTCACGCATGGACATGGATTGGCTGGGTTTGGGAGTACCACCGTGCCAGGCACCGGGGACGCGTACCAGGTCGACGGGGACCTGGCCCATGAGTTTCAGCGCCATGTAGAACTGCTCGGATTGTTCGCTGGGGCAGCGCAGGTCGTTCTCGGGATGGATGAAGCGCGTGGGCGTGGTGACACGGGCAGCGGCGTTGAGCGGCGAGCGCTCATAGTAATAGGCGGCGCGCTCCTCGTCCCAGGGAAAGCCTTTGGACTCATAGGTCATCCAGGGACCAATATCAGAGGTGCCGACGAAGCTGGCCAGGTTGGAGATACCCGCGCGTGGTACTGCCGCCTTGAAGCGCTCGGTATGCCCGATGATATACATGGTCATGTAGCCGCCATAGCTATAGCCCGTGACCACGAGACGCTCAGGGTCGGCCACACCCCGCTCGATGCAGGCATCCACGCCGCGCATGATATCCTCGAAGTCCTTGCCGCCCCAGTCACCCAGCACGCCACGCAGGAAGGCCTCACCATGCCCGGTACTGCCATGAGGATTGCAATAGAAGATGGCATAGCCCCGCGCCGCGAGATAGGCGTCATAGGGACTACGCCCATCACCATAGCCCCAGTGAGGACCGCCATGGATCTGCACCAGCAGCGGGTAGCGCACCCCCTCTTTCGCCCCGATGGGATAGACCAGCCAGCCATCGATCTCCTCGCCCTCCGCGCCCTCGTAGCTGAATTTCTCGACTCTCGGCCAGGTAAGGTCGCGCATGAGATCGTCGTAGAGCCTGGTCAGGCGCTTTGGCTCGCCCTCGCCCTCCAGGGGCAAGCGATAGAACTCACAGGGATGCTGTGCCTGCTCCTGCGCCACCAGCAGACCACGCTCCCCCGGCAGAAGGTGCAGATAATACGTAATACCCTCGCTCGTCAGCTTCTTCAACGTGCGCCAGACGACCTCCAGACGGTAGACATGTGCCTGCCCACGCTCGGAGGCGATAAAATAGATGGCCTGCCCATCGTGGCTCCACTGGGGCTTGTAGGGGCCAGGCATGCCGAAGTGGCCGCCAACCCAGGCCGAGGTTGCCAGATCCAGGTCAGGAGTCAGCAGTAGCGTGCGGTCGCCAACATTTCCCCGGCGCGTCACGAGGTAGAGCCGGGCCAGGCTGCGCGCGATCCGCTCATCCTGGTCCGCCACGACCATCGCCATCTGGCCGTCTGGCGACCAGGAGAAAGACTCAATGGCCAGTTTCCCCTCGGTCAGGCAGCGCTCCTCACCGCTCACGGGATCAATTGCCCAGAGATCGCGGACCCAGATGCCCATAAAGCGATCCTCGCGCCGGTTGCTCAAGACGCCGATCTCCTGGCTATCAGGCGTCCAGACGGGCTGAGCGTGCTCATAGCGTCCCCGCGTCAGGCGGCGAATCTGCGCCGGATCTACCGAACCATTCTCGCCAGGGGCGGGCATGGCAAAGAGGTGGGCCTGCGTGTCATAGTAGCCTCGCCCATCACTGCGGTAATCAGGATCATTAACGACGCGCAGGCGGTAGCGCCGCTCCTCATCACGCTTCTTACGCTCGGACTCGGAGAGACTCTTGAGGCCAACGAGCAGGTCGTCCTCGTCCTCTAGCTCAGCGGAGGCGGCAAAGGCGATCCAGCGCCCATCGGGCGACCAGGTGGCCTCGTTGACGCCATGCAGCATCGTAGTGAGCTTGCGCGCCTCCCCACCATCGGTATCAATCAGCCAGAGCTGGTTCTGCTCCCCCTCGCGATCCGAGAGGAAGAGCAGGCGCCGGCTATCAGGCGCCCAGGTCGGGAAAGACTCGCTCTTCACGCTCCTGGTCAATTGGCGTGGCTCGCCCTCGGCCTGCCCCTGCTCATCAAGGCGCAAGAGATAGAGCGCGCTGCGCAGCGTATCCTCCTCGCGCTCCGCGTAGTGCATCTCAAAGGCCACGCGCCTGCCATCGGGCGAGACCGCGACCTGCCCCAGCGTGCGCAGCGACCAGAGATCCTCCACGCTAAACTTCCGTGCAACTGACATACAACTATCCTCTCTTTACACATGCAGGTTTATTCATTCTCAGGATACATTACAGGAGGAGAAAAAGGTAAGAGTAGGACATGCAGGCATGTAACGTTTTGCCCACTCTGACGTTGCATTGGTTGAGATATCTCAAGAGACAAATACAAACGAGGAAAAGAAGTTGCTACATAAAGGAAACATGGATGTTCCCATCCCGCTCCCCCTCTGGGGAGACGCCTCGCTGTGTGCTCAACTCTACCGTGAATGTGCGCCCAAACTGCTGGCCTATCTACGGCGGCATGTGCCCGCGCAGGAGGACGCGGAAGACCTGCTACTCGAAGTCTTTCTCTCCGCGTTGGAGCACGAAGCGCGCCTGGCGAACCTGGACGAGGATGAGCGACGCGCCTGGCTGGGAACAGTGGCACGCAACCGCGTCTTTGACTTTCACCGGCGCACACGCAAACGTTCCATCCTCCCACTGGAGAGAGCCGAGGATACCCCCGGCCATAGTTGGGAACAGCCAGAAAATATGGCACTACGCCGCGAAACATACACAACCTTGCACAACTCTATCCAGAATCTCTCCGCGATCCAGCAAGAGATACTACAATTGCGCTTCATACTCGGGTTGCGCAGCACAGAGATCGCCAGGGTGCTGCATAAGCGCGAAGGAGCTGTGAGGACCATGCTTTCGCGCACCTTAAACACCCTACGCGACCTCTATAAGCAGAAGGAAGGAGGAGTACAATG
Source organism: Ktedonobacter racemifer DSM 44963 (assembly GCF_000178855.1). Classification (GTDB taxonomy): domain Bacteria; phylum Chloroflexota; class Ktedonobacteria; order Ktedonobacterales; family Ktedonobacteraceae; genus Ktedonobacter; species Ktedonobacter racemifer. The sequence continues at coordinate 999,801 of NZ_ADVG01000002.1, forward strand.
AAAAACGAAGAACAGCGAAGCTTTTTTCTCCCCGCAGAAGTCGATGAGCAGATCGATGGCTACCTCGCGACAACGCCCACAAGTGGCCATACACCAAACGACATCTATGCTCAGACAAGCGTGCGTGATGTACAGGCATACTTCGCACCACCCAGACAGGATGAAGCGCTAAACCGTGTCTGGCAGCGTTTCGCCGAGCAGCGAGCTAAAACATCTACCCTCCAGGCAGGCCAGCAATACCAGCAATCCGCGAAGATCCTTACGCTCGCAACAAAGGCCAGCTCTACACGCCAGAAAGCCAGCGGCCCATTCAGGCGACAGCTAAGCATCCTGGCCGCCGTGATCGTGGTCACCCTGCTTATTGGCAGCACACTGCTCCTATTCCAGCAAGGCAGGCACCCCAACAAGCAAGCAGGTCCAATAACCCGGCCAACAGCCATGCTCGCCCTGGTAAATCAGACCCTTTACCGCCTGGATACGCAAACCCACCACCCACTCTGGCAATTTCAGGCATCCGGGAGCAAGCCTGTGCTCTCTTCATTCCCTGGTCAGGTCATTGATGGCACCTACTACATCTGGGGTACTAACGGTAAGCAGTCAACGCTTTACGCGCTCGACATAGCAAGCGGCAGGCTACGCTGGCAAAACAATGCCGCTAATATGGGAAGTATTGCCGTTTCTGGCAATACGGTCTACGTCTCGTCAGAAAAAGACAACTATCTGGAGGTCGTAGCGCTCAACGCCATGAGTGGCACTCAAAAATGGGAGCGACGCCTAGCCCAGGTAAAGAAAACAAACACCGTTTTCCCGATGCCACCATTCATAAATCTATTGGCCGCCTCGGACACAGCAGTCTATGGGGCTGTAAACACACCAGAAACTCACAGCTCTCTACGCTTTGCCCTGAGCGCTCAGAATGGCCAGTTCATATGGCAGCGGAATGAGGTTTCTGATAATCCAGACTTCCAGAAGAGCTCGATCCAGGGCTTTCTCGTTGATGGCGTCCTGTGTGTAGTGCAAAGTATAGAAACACACCAAATTGAGCAAATTGATAAGAGCAATGGCCTCCTTCAGGGCTATGATGTTCAAAGCGGCAAACAACTCTGGAGCAAGCCGCTTGACAATATACCATCAGAAGCAACATTGCTAAATGGCATCATTTACCTGAACACTGACGGCACCACTGTGTCGAAGAAAGGCAGCATCTATGCCTTCTCAGCCAGAGACGGGAACTTGCTCTGGCAGTATCATAGACGGGTAGCCAGTTCCTATCCCACAGTGACCGATAAAGGCATATACACCAATCTTTATGAAAACGACAAGGCTGGGCAAACGCTGGTCGCGCTTGATACGAAGACAGGCAAGCAGCGCTGGACCTATGCCTTCCACGACCCAATCACCGTTGAGTATCCCCCCGCAGCAGATGATAACCAGGTCTATCTCAGCCTGCCAGGAAACACCATCCAGATTCTGCGAGCATCAGATGGCAAAGCGCTTGGTTCGTTCAAAATAGATCCCCAGCACGTTGACCCGAATAATCGTGTTCTCTTGCAAGTAGTAACGCAGTAAAGCAGGCAAGCACACAAAAGGCGTCTCCGCTCGGGCGGAGACGCCTTTTGTGTGCTTGAGCCAGCCTCATTTCAGCGACAAACTGCCTTGTTTTTGCTGGGGTCAGGCCAGTTTTCTCGTGTTTGTCACAAGCCATATAACAAAAAAGTAGCCGATGGAAGATGTCATTGTAGTGATTTATCATAGAAAGTTCATCAGTAGTTTCACGAATAAAACATATTTAACATGTTTTATGTGTGATATTGCAAGGGAAGAAACTTGATGAGATTTCTACGTCTTTTCACAAAGGCCGTTTGCTTCATTGCATTTAGCGGGCTATGCGCGCTCTCGTTGCTCCTCGGCACAACCTTTTCCGCGTCAGCCGCCAGTGTCAAAGCGAGCGTGCCAGCCAAGCCAGCAGTTCACCACCAGGCACTTGCCTGGGGTCCAGGCGGCATGTACGGTCGAACCCCAGTCAATGTCCCAAGTAGCGGAACCGGCGGCGGTTGGGGTGGTGGCTGGAGAGGTTGTGACGTAACTAGCCGTTGTGGTGGACAAGATGGCTGGGGTGGACAAGATGGCTGGGGTGGACAAGATGGCTGGGGTGGACAAGATGGCTGGGGTAGACAAGATGGCTGGGGTAGACAAGATGGCTGGGGTAGACAAGATGGCTGGGGTAGACAAGATGGCTGGGGTAGACAAGATGGCTGGGGCGGACAAACTGGTGGTTGGGGTGGACAAGGTGGCTGGGGTGGCCCAGGCAGTGGTACTGGTGGTGGTGGCTGGGGTGGCCCGGGAAGTGGGACCGGAGGCGGCGGTTGGGGTGGTCCGGGCAGTGGTACTGGCGGTGGCGGTTGGGGTGGCTATGGCGGCAGCGGCGGCGGTATCAGCACGATTCGCTGAGGTGGTATTGGTAGTTGCCCGGCCGGAGCCGAATGTTAGTTTCGCTCCAAGACAGAGTCAAAAAGCGTAATGCGCCACTAAAATGGCCTGAAGCAAAGGCGTCCTCCATTAGAATGGGGACGCCTTTCATAGTGTCTCGTGGAAGGGACGACGCTACAAAAGTACGCGTCTACATATAATGGTTATATGTAGACGCGTACTTTTGTAGCGTTGGGCTATCTCTACTGGACGGAGCCTTCGTAAATGCCCATGATCGTGCCCAGGAACTTGAGGGCGTCTTCCTTCTTGCGCTGGAAGGAGTTGCGGCCCATGATTGAGCCGAAACCGCCACCATCGCGAATGGCGCGCACTTCATTGAAGACCTGGTCATCGCCAGCGGCCGCGCCACCGGAGAAGATCACGATGCGGCGACCATCGAAGGAACTCTGAATGACGTGCTTCACGCGCTCAGTCAGGGTCGAGATTGGAATCTCATATTTCTGGTAGACCTTCTGAGCCTCGGCCAGCTCCACCTTCGCGCTGGGCAGCTTCACCTTGATGATGTCCGCGCCCAGTTGCGCCGCGATCTGCGCGGCATAGGTCACGACATCAACAGCAGTCTCACCCTCTTTGCTGATGCTGCTACCACGGGGATAGGACCAGACCACCACGGCCAGACCAGCCGCCTTGGCCTCAGCGGCCAGATCGCGCAACTGCTCATACATGATCGTGCGCTCGGAGGATCCGGGATAGATAGTGAAGCCAACCGCGACACAACCCAGGCGCAACGCATCCTCGACGCCCGCGGTCACCGCCGAAATAGGATCGCGCTCGTCGTTCAATACGTCATGGTTGTTACATTTGAGGATCAAGGGAATCTCGCCCGCATACTCTGAGGCACCAGCCTCCAGGAAGCCCAGAGGCGCGGCATAGGCGTTACAGCCAGCCTCAATCGCCAGTTGGAAGTGATAGCGGGGATCATAACCCGCGGGATTGGGCGCGAAACTACGCGCGGGACCATGCTCGAAACCCTGGTCAACCGGCAGAATGACCATTTTGCCCGTGCCACCCAGGCGGCCATGATTGAGCATACGCGCGAGATTGGTGCGCACACCAGGATTCTCGCTATTATACCAGCTTAAAATTTCTCGAATACGATCAGTCATTTTCTTCGTTACCTCTGTACTCATCATTAAGTCAGAAAACTACCTTCTCATACAAAAAACAACCCCACTCGCGCTGCGCCCCCGAATGGAGTGGCTAGCGCTCCGCGCTCAGTTTTTCACTGAGAAGTATATCCACATACATTGTGGCTGCTCCATTGTACCATGAAATGGCGCAGCCTTACATGTAGCAACACGTTTGCTCAGCACCTTCCAATTCGCCTCTGACATCTGCCTCGGCTCGCTGCGCGAGCTCTCGGGGTAAGGGGTTGTGGGTGGCAAACGGCAAAACCGTTTGCCACCCACAACCCCTTACCCCTGAACGCCGCAGGCGCGAAGCCTCTCTTGAGGAAATGGAATACTCCAGAACACATATACCATTGTACATCATCTCGTGCGAGATCGGCATAGCAAAATGTGCCATATTGCTGGCGTTAAAAATAAGCATATTTCATACATGCCTATACTCACATATTTCATACATGCCTATACTCACATACTTAGACGTACCAATTTCTAGCCCAATCATAAATAAGTGTTACTCCTCCCCTAATTGACACGTTTCAATACCAGACAGGGGGGACAAAGTAAACGTTTCATGTTTTGACCTATAGCGATGCATAGAGACGCACTCTGGCACAAAGCTGTAAGACCGCAACAGCGAGACCAGAAATGTGCGCCTCGTAGCTCTTCATAGCTCTTCTAAAAGGGTAAGCAGCCTTCGTTCTATGTATAGGACAGAGAAGTTGTGTATCTGCTATTTGTAAAACATGTTGTGAAGGAGTTTTTTATGGGTGGTTTTGAGCATCTTTTGCAGGCAGTGAAGCAGCAGCAGCAGTTGATGGAGGAGTTGGAGGCGGAGAATCAGGAATTACGTCGTCAACTCACTGAACTGCGAGAAGGCCGGGGCATTTATCTCGATATCAATGGGCAGCGCTTCGCCCTGAGTGTCGATGGTATCATCGCCGAGGCCAACAGCTCGACCTTCGCACCCGTGGTAACCATCGAGGCGACCGAGGCTGAGGCCGAGGTCGAAGAGGTATCACTTGCCGAGTACAACGTGGTCCCACAACAGGTAGAGGAAGAGGTCGCAGCGGAGGAGGAGCTACCCGCTCTGCCCGCAGCCCCGAAGACGCCCTTCCTGGAGGAGATCATGATCGACGAGTTTGTAGCCCAGACGACCAGCCCCATAGCGGTCTGGAATGGCCCGGTTAAAGAAAAATCCCTGGAGTCAATCGACGAAGAGCAGAAAGCCGCTCTCCGCCAGGCTCTCTCGGGCAGCTACATCCTCGAATAGAGTATTTACATCTAAGGAAAATGACGGCCCCAGAGCTTTCAGCTCTGGGGCCGTCATTTTCCTTAGCATCGCCTTCTACTTGCTTTATTTCACGTCGAATGTGATGGTGGCATCGGTAAAGCCGCTACCAGTTGGAGCGTGGAGTGTGAGAGTGAGATGTTTTTGATCCTGGGGCACGAGAAAGGTGATTGTACCACTGGTCCCCTGCGTCCCTTTATCAAAGGAAACAGGCAGCGTCGTCAGGGCAGGCCTGGCGGTCGTGCTACCAGCCGTCAGGGTGGCGTAGTCGAAGGCCGAACCTGGGATGGCCGTCTGCTCCAGGGCGCTATTCACCTTAAGCGTTACCGTTACATAGCGCATCCCCTTGCTGGCCTGCTTGCCATCGATGCTCCACTGCGTTGTCGCGCTATCCAGCGTCCAGTCGAGACCATAGAAGGATTCTTTGGAGTCCAGAGCCTTGCCGATCTGCGTGGTTTGTGGCTGATAGGTGCTGACACCAGAGTTCGAGCTAAGGGAAACATCTATCTGGGCCTCGTTCGCGCCTCCCAGGCGCAGCGCGATTTGCCCCGTATTGGTCCCGCTGGGAACGGCGAAATCAACCCAATCGCTATGGGACTTCCCCGCCGCCAGGCCCGCGTTACCATTGACATACGTTGGCTGGACGACCTTGCCGCCAGGCAGCACCAGCCGCGTGATATCGCTATAGACCATGTTGACGGGCACGTTCGTCTTGTTGTCGGCCAGGAGATGGACACGCAGCATGCCATCGCCCGCCGAATGTGGATCATCGATAAAGCGCTGGGCCTGTTCTAGCCTGGTAAGCGTCACATCCACACCCGCGTACTTCACGGTGGTACTCAGCGTTTGCGAGGTGATCTGAGGCTGTGTGGCATTCTGCACGAGAAGCGCATAGGCCAGATAGCCGCCCGCGCCCACAAAGGCCAGCAATAGGAGGATAATCAACAAGGTGCGCCCGATGCCGCCCCGGCGCTTCGGCTGCGAAGGTGGCATCGGAGTTAGCCCCTGCTGGTAGGCCCAGGCTGGCTCAGAGGTCGGGGGCGCGCCTTGAGGCCCAAAGCCGGGCTGGCTCACTGGTCCCTGGGGCGCGAAACCAGGCTGGCTTATCGGTCCTTGCTGAGGGAATGGCGTCTGTGTAAGCATGGGCGAGACTGGCAGTGGCGTGGCACGGTCCATAGCCTGAACATTCGCGCCCGGCGCATCTTGCCGCGCGAACATATCAAAGTTACAGCGCGGACAATATCTACTGGTTGCCGATACCTCGGCGCCGCAATTGGGGCAATAGCGGGATTGCACGGTCTTCCCTCCTTACTTTCAAAGCAGGTTTCCTGGTCCCAATCCCCAGTCCATCCCCAAAGCATTCAACCAGGTATGGATAGCTCTATAAGATAGAACGTGTCTAAAGCCACCAAATACATATCCATATATCTAATCGAATAATCTTGTATTCTGCTACGTAGTGTAGCATATTTGGCCCCAGGCGCTGTGAACTTGCTTACATTTTTGGTGTCGAAAGAGAAAAGAGGGTTTAGACGATGTGATAACAAGTGACAACGAAGATAGTCAAACATCTTCAATGCATTCATGAACTTATATGCCTCCACAATAAAGCCGCATTCGTCGCCATATCAGGCGCTCCTCGCGTCTGCTTCTCTCGTGTTTTTACCTGTTATATGACTCGTGACACTCCACGTCCCGTAGAACGGGACGGGCTTCTAAGCCAGTTCAGAGGGATGGCCTGTCTCCGAAGAGACCGTCTGCACGAGACGTGGTTGAGCCTCAGTCTTGCTTAGACAACGTTGGGGCGTGTCTGCCCTACTACTCCTTGACCTGGACGGGCCAGGACGGAGATACGTGAAGGAACGAGGAAACTTCACCTGGGTGCCATAGGCAAGCCGATGCATATTGATAGAACCCACCAGGTCCCGATGCCCAGAGAACTGACAAACACAAGCCCAATTTCTACCTTTGGGCTTGTGTTTGTGCCCACATACAGGACACTGGCTCGAGGTTCCTCGTTCGGAGCCAGTGAAGCTCATGATGTGAGCGGCTTTGGCCTTGTGCGTGAGATAGGCGATATCTTTGCCATATTCCCACAAGGCCATGCGCTGATTGTGGTGTCTGCCACAGTTCTTGTCGCGGACCCCATGAGGATTTCCAATGAAAAGGGTTCCAACCTGGTGTTGCACACAGAAGTCGATCACCTTGCGAGTGGCTTTGTGCCGCAGGTCACGAATGCGTCTCTCTGCTCTTCGACACTGCTTGTTCTTCGCTCGTTGCAGCCTCTTCCAACGACAAGAAGACTTCTGGCATCGGGATTGCTTCTTGGCAATCTTCCCCAATTGGAGCTGGCGTTGTCGTTTGAGCGAGCGAATGCCACGCCCGGTCACGATGAGGGCTTCGCTGGTCGTGGTGGTGACGGCAGCAAGGTGGATCTCGCCGAGGTCGACGGTTGCAGTGACCTCGCCAGGAGCTTCTGTGGCTTGTGGGATTTCTATGCACACGTGCAACTCAAACCCCTGGTTCCAGACCAGGCTGCACGCGCCGCAGTGTTCGGGCAACGCGATAGGCAGGACAAGGGATGGGCGTCCTCTTCCCATGGGCAGGACCACGCGCCCGTTTTCTTTGCTCACTGCTTGAGCAGGCCACTTGACGGGATAAAAGCGTTTGGTTCGCCAAGGGTACTTCATCTTCATCTGGGGATGGGTTTGACGGAGCTGGCGTGCGGTCTGGACGTTGGCAAGGAAGGTGGCAACGATCATTTGCACTGATTGGCTCTGAAGGGCAAAACGCCCTTTGGTGGCTTTCTGCAACGCATCTCGTCCTGGCCAGGGCAGATGGGCGAGACGTGCAGCTTTATGCATTTCCATACAGCAATTCCACACCTGTGCGGCTTCCACCTGAGCTGCTTTGAGGCGTTGGAAGAGTGCAGGCGACAGATGATTCAGTTGGTAGATTTTCACCGTTTGCATGGAGAGCACGATAGCATGAAAGAGCAGAGGGTACAAGTGGGGAAAACCGGATCTACCCACTCTTCAGTTGCCTCTCAGAACGATCAAGCGCTCCAGAGAAGAGTGTCAGGGGAAGCGAGAGCAAGCTGGTTGGAGTCGGCCCCCACCCACCCAGCCCGAAAGGAACGGCGCTTTCATCCCGTCCCATGAATGGAGACGGGATGAAAGCGCCGGTTGTTAATAAGAGCACACGTACTCTTTGCAATTCTCTGTTAGTATCACGGACAACCCGCGAAAATCAGTTCAAAAATGTAGATTTTCTGCGCCCGGTTTCATGTTCTCTTCAGTTTGTTGGCTGCTTTATATATAGACAGAGACACAGACAAACGACTACGTTGTAGGGTCCAAGCTTGCTTGGACATTAGACGCTCAGACCAGTAGCGTGCATCCACTAGCGGGAGAGTCCATGCCAGCATGGACCCTACAAAGCGCCGAATGGCCTCACGAGATAGTAGAGAGTCCAGCCAAAACAGTAAGTTTGTCAGGAATGCAAAGAAAGGAACGCATCATGAAAAGTCAGTTCATCAGGATGAGCGCATATGCGTTTGTACTAGGGTGTCTGATCTCGTTTTACACGACCCTTGGGCAGGCTCCTTCTGCCCATGCCTCAAGCATCGCAGCCGCCAGGATCAACAAGATTCAGCACCACGTTCAGGGTGGTCCCGGCGAGATCAATATCGGCTTCGGCAATGCTGGACTTGGCAATGCTGGACTTGGCAACGTCGCCAACAACCCTAACGTCAATATTCGCTTCGGCTTCAACAATCCTGGCATGGGCAATGTTGGCATGGGCAATGTTGGCATGGGCAACCCTGCCATGAGCAATGTTGGCATGGGCAACGTCGGCTTCAATCCGGCTCTGGGCAATGTTGGCATGGGCAACGTCGGCTTCAACCCTAACCTTGGTAACGTTGGCATGGGCAACGTCGGCTTCAATCCGGCTCTGGGTAATGTTGGCTTTAACCGCTTTGGCATCGGCACTGCTGGCCTCGGTAATGTTGGCATCAACCGCTTCGGTAATGTCGGCATCAACCGTTTTGGCATCAGCAACGTTGGCCTCGGTAATGTCGGCATCAACCGTTTTGGTAATGTCGGCATCAACCGTTTTGGCATCAGCAACGTTGGCCTCGGTAATGTCGGCATCAACCGTTTTGGCATCAGCAACGTTGGCCTCGGTAATGTCGGCATCAACCGCTTCGGCATCGGCACTGCTGGTCTGGGCAATGTTGGCTTTAACCGCTTCGGCAACGTCGGCTTTAACCGCTTCGGCATCGGCAATGCTGGTCTGGGCAACCCCGGCTTCCGGTAATGCTGCTCTAAATGGCGTGAATAGCACAGTGGGCTAACTACCATCGCCACGCCAGAACAAAACGCCGCCTATATGTAATTTGTACATATAGGCGGCAATTTTATGACTCCGCTGGAAAATTGGGAAACGCGTTCTCTCCCCTCTGTAGGGACCAGCTTATGGACTTTAACTAATTGCTTTGGTAATGATTGCGCTCACAAATTGCCATATTAATTTCTTAAAATCCATCAGCGCGTGGATACGGATCATTCGCGCCCACAGCTTCTGGCTATACCCAGGCGCTGCAATTCGTGGTATAATGAGCTGAGTTTCGAAAAAATATTCTACAACATAGATCCAGTGGGGATGCCGCGCTATGCCAGATTTTAAAGTTGAGTCACCTTTTGAACCGACCGGTGACCAGCCCCAGGCGATTGTAGAGCTTGCCGAGGGCATTCGCAATAATCAGAGATTTCAGACCTTGCTTGGCGTCACTGGCAGCGGTAAAACCTATACCGTGGCCAAGGTGATCGAACAGGTGCAGAAGCCAACTCTCGTGCTCGCACCCAATAAGACGCTCGCAGCCCAGCTCTATAGCGAGTATAAAGAGTTCTTCCCCAATAACGCCGTCGAGTATTTCGTCTCCTACTATGACTACTATCAGCCAGAGGCCTATATCGCCCGTACCGATACCTATGTTGAAAAAGAAAGCATGCTCAATGAGGAGATTGAGAAGCTGCGCCTCTCCGCCACGCGCAGCCTCTTTGAGCGTCGCGACGTCTTGATTGTGGCCTCGGTCTCCTGTATCTATGGCCTGGGCAGCCCCGAGGAATATGGTGAGGTGGTGCTGACCCTCAAGGTAGGTGAGGAGCGCCGCCGCGATAAAATTCTGCGCCACCTGAACTCTATCCAGTATGAGCGCAACGACGCCAACTTCGTACGTGGGCGCTTCCGCGTGCGCGGAGACGTGCTAGAGATCTTCCCGGCCTATGAAGACGTGGCCGTACGCGTGGAGTTCTTTGGCGACGAGATCGAGCGCATGACCGAGATCGATCCCCTGACCGGCGAGGTCCTGGGACAGCGCACACGCCTCGATATCTATCCCGCCAAGCACTGGGTCACGACCCAGGAGCGCCTCAATAAGTCCATCTCTCTGATCGAGGAGGAGCTGGAGCAGCGCCTGGAGGAACTGGAGGCCGAGGGCAAGCTGCTGGAGCATGCTCGCTTGAAACAGCGCACCAACTTCGATATCGAGATGCTGCGCGAGACCGGCATCTGCTCAGGCGTCGAGAACTACTCACGTCACCTGGCGGGGCGGGCCGCTGGCGAACAGCCCTGGACCCTGCTCGACTACCTGCCCGAGAACTTCCTGCTGGTAGTCGATGAGTCGCATATCTCTCTACCCCAGGTGCGCGGCATGTTCGCGGGCGACCGCTCGCGTAAACAGATCCTGGTCGACTATGGTTTCCGCCTCCCCTCGGCCCTGGATAACCGCCCCCTGACCTTCCCAGAGTTTGAACACAAGCTCAAGCAGGCCATTTTCGTCTCCGCCACACCCGGCCCTTACGAGTATGAGCATAGCCAGGCCATTGTGGAGCAGATCATTCGCCCAACCGGCCTGATCGATCCAGAGATCACCGTTCGCCCCACACGTGGGCAGATCGATGACCTGATCGCCGAGATTCGCATACGCGTCGAGAAGGGACAGCGCGTCCTGGTCACGACCCTCACCAAGAAAATGGCCGAGGACCTCGCCGACTACATGCAGGAGCTCAGCATCAAGGTCCACTATCTGCACTCTGAGATCGACACCATCGAGCGCGTCGAAATCCTGCGTGACCTGCGCCTGGGCGTCTACGATGTCGTGGTTGGCATCAACCTCCTGCGCGAGGGCCTGGACCTGCCCGAGGTCTCCCTGGTCGCCATTCTGGACGCCGATAAAGAGGGCTTCCTGCGCTCAGAGGGCTCGCTCATCCAGACCGTGGGTCGCGCCGCGCGCCACGTCGAGGGCAGCGTCATCATGTACGCCGACAACGTGACACGCTCGATGCGACGCGCCATCGACGAGACCAACCGCCGCCGAAAAATCCAGGAGGGATATAACGAGCAGCACAACATCACACCACGCGGCATCAAGAAAGAGGTCAAAACCCTCTCCGAGCGTCTTAAGGCCATGGCTGGTCCCGAGGCAGGTGCCGATGGCAAGACCGCAACCGCCGTCGCAGGCATTCCCAAAGACGAGGCCCTGCGCCTGATCAAAGACCTCGAATCCCAGATGCGCTCAGCCGCCAAGCAGCTCGAATTCGAGAAGGCCGGCCAGCTCCGCGACCAGATCATCGAGATTCGACGCCTCATGCTGGAATAGTCAGCGGGTAATAGGGTGTGGTGGGCACATGCCGAAGGCATGTGCCCACCACACCCTATTACCCGCGAAGCGTCGCAGACGCTGAGAATACCCCTTGAAAAGAGTAAACAGTTACAGCCATGGAGGCGAGATCACGCGTGATCTCGCCTCCATGGCTTTTCTCTTTATACTGAGGTATGCTACACTTAGAGAGTTAAATGCACCATTTTTCATCTCTAACGAGGAAGCAAGCACCAATATGGAGACCGTACAGCAAGCTGAAGACGATGCCCAATATGGAGCAGCACCTCACCTGCCGCGCCTGCGCTGGACACGCATTCTGGCCATCAGCATCTTTGCGCTGGCCTTAAACTTCCAGTGGGCCGCGCTCGGCACGATTATTCTGCCCAGCCAGGTCTTTAAAATGGTTGGTGATCTTGATAAAGGCACCGCCCTGGCTTTTGTCCTTATCCCAGGGGCCTTCGTCTCCCTCTTCTCTAATCCCTTGTTTGGCTGGTTAAGCGACCGCACGCGGGGACGGCTCGCCGTCTGGGGCCGCCGTCGCCCATATATCCTGCTGGGTACCCTGGCGAGCATGTTCTGCCTGGGCTGGATGGCCACGGCCCCCAATGTCCTCACCCTCGCCATAGCCTATGCCCTCACGCAATTTGTCAGCAACGCCGCGCAGGCCCCATTTCACGCCCTGCTGCCGGATATCGTGCCTCCTGAACAGCGAGGCCTCACCTCGGGCGTCATCAGCCTGATGCTCATTTTCGGCAATATCGGCGGCGTCCTGGTGGCAGGTAACCTCATCAACTCATCCCTGCCCCTGGCGAGCTACACCCAGGGCCTCTGGCTGACCTACGGCCTGATCATCGCCGTCTTGCTTGTTTTTATGCTGATCACGCTCATCTTCGTCCGCGAACTACCAGTCCAGGCACATAGCGCAGAGGCGGAACAAGCGGCAACAGGCACCACGCGCAAGCCCTGGTACACCCTGCCAGCCATGAGAACGCTGGCCGCCTCGCTCGTGGTGGCGCTGCTGGCCTGGGGCCTTATAACCCTCTGGAACACCTGGCGCGTCGCGGGCCTTGAGATCAGTAGCAACTTTGAGCAGGTCATTATAGAGATCATCATCACGGTCGGCATCTTGCGCCTCTTCGACTTTCGACCGCGCCGCGATCCCGACTTTGCCTGGGTGCTTGCCACGCGCCTGATCATGATGCTGGGCATCTATACCATTCAGTCCTTCTTGCAGTACTATATGCGCGACGTGGTCCATGCCCCACACCCCGAGCAGCAGACGACCACCTTCCTGATTATCGTCTCGCTCACCAGCCTGCTCAGCGCCTTCGCAGCGGGCTGGATCTCGGACTACCTGGGGCGCAAGCGCGTAATCTACATCTCGGGCGCACTCATGGCGGTCGTGGGCGTGGTCTTTGTCGTTACCCAATCGCTGCAACTCGTTATCGCCGCCGGGGCCATCTTTGGCCTGGGCTATGGCGCCTACCAGAGCGTGGACTGGGCGCTCGTCGCGGACACCCTGCCCTCGCAGAAGAACCATGCCCGCGACATGGGCGTCTGGAACGTCGCGCTCTCGCTCTCACAGGTCATCGCCCCCGTCCTGGGCGGCCCCCTGCTGGATAGCTTCGCCCGCGCCGGACACCCGGTCCTGGGCTACCAGGTCATCTTCGGCATGTCGATCATCTACTGCATCGCAGGCACCATCACCGTCCGCTTCATTCGCGGCGTGAAGGGGTAAATATGTATGATTGTGGTGATGTGCTTTGCACATCACCACAATCATACATATTTAGAAATTTACCGGCAGGCTAGTGAGGCCCCGCAAGATGGGGCTGGGATTCCATATGAGTTGTTCAGGCTCGCAGGCCAGGCGCAGATTGGGTAGGCGTTGCAGCAGGGTGCTAATGGCGATCTGCCCCTCCAGGCGTGCCAGCGGTGCCCCCAGGCAATAGTGAATGCCCTTACCAAAGGCCAGATGTTGGTTCTCCCGGCGCGTAATATCCAGTACTTGTGGATCAGTGAACTGGTGCTGATCAATATCAGCGGCCACCAGGGAGACAAACACCATCTCGCCTTTGCGTATGACCTGGCCATGCATCACAATATCCTCGCTCGCCCAGCGAGGGGTAGAGAGCGTCAGCGGAGCCGCGTAGCGCAAGAGTTCCTCAATAGCTGATGACAGCAAAGATGAGTCCTGGCGCAGCAGTTCCATCTGCCCTGGATGCAGCAGCAACGCCAGCATACCATTGCCAATCAGATTCACCGTCGTCTCATGTCCCGCAACGATGAGCAGGAAGATCGTTGAAATCAGCTCGTTCTCGTGGAGCCGATCTCCACCCTCCTCAGCCTCGACTAAGCCGCTCGTCAGGTCATCAGTAGGATGAGCGCGCTTAGCTGCCAGGAAGTTCTTGATGTACTGGACAAATGCCTCCAGGGCGGCCAGCGCCTCCTGCGGTTGAGATCCCACGGAGTTCGCTATGATCGTTTGCGACCAGGCACGAAACTGTAGACGATTCTCGACAGGAATCCCCAGCATCTCTGAAATGACCGTGATAGGCAGAGGAAAGGCAAAATCGGCAATGAGGTCCATTCTTCCTAATCTCTGTACGGCCTCCAATAACTCATCCGCGATCTGCTGAATGCGTGGGCGCAGTTGCTCAATCATGCGTGGCGTGAAGGCCTTGGAGACCAGGCCGCGCAGACGTGTATGATCGGGTGGATCAACGGTGAGCATATCGCGGCGAAAGGCGAGAAGGCGCTTAAACGTGTCTTCTCTCTCATTAGTAGATGCCTGCTCTTGTTCTGGGAGCCCGAATTTCAATGTGTCTTTGGCGAAGCGTGGATCTTTGAGAACGGCTATGGCATCCTCGTACGTCGTTGTCATCCAGGCGCCTGTACTAAAGGGTGCCGTGAGAGGAAGAAGCGGCCCCTGCTCGCGCAAGCGCGCAGCAAAGGCGACCGGATCACGCTTTGTCTCCTGGGACAGGAGATCAGTGAATGATATCTGTTTCATCCTGTTGTATGTCCTTTCGTTCATTTTCCAGGCTGTAAGGATCGTGCCGCAATTCCATTCAGGAGCGCATCTACAGCCATTTCTGGCTCAAAAACTGCCTGTGTATTGGGAAAGAGCAGGTCGGTAAAGAGGTTGCCATATGCCAGAGAAATGACAATCTGATAGAGGATAAACGTCGCATCTATATCCTGGCGCAACTCACCACGCTCCTGAGCGCGTTCGACAACCTGGCGAAACTGCTGGATACGCGGAGTTGCCAGTTTGTCATAAAAGGCCTGGTAGATCTCGGGCCTTGACTTGATCTCGGCAATCATTTTGGTAAGCAGTTTGCCCATCAAGGCATTGCGCTTAAAAAGTTCGTGTGCTTCCTTCGCAATATAGAGCAGGTCATCGCGAATATTTCCTGTGTCGGGCAGAGGATGCTCGCCGCGAAACACGTCCAGCGCATCCTTGATCACATCCTCTTTTGAGGACCAGCGACGGTAGATGGTGGTCTTGCCCACCCCGGCACGCTCAGCAATCGCCTCGATACTTAAGCCCTGAAGGCCCTCCTCGGCGAATATTTCGAGCGTTGCCTCCAAAATGGCCTGGTGGGACTGGACACTACGCGGACGCCCAACCTTACGCACCACCAGCCCAGGTTCAGCTTCATTCATCTACGTCGCTCTCCTCTCTCCCTCTTTTAACGCTTTACAAATTCAAATACGATACGGTAACGTATCCAATAAAAAGAGTATACCATTACAAATTACAAAACGCAACGGTAGCGTATCATTTTTATCAATGTATAGCGAGTTACCCTACCATAGGCGTGACTCAGCAGCAGGCTAACGCAGGCCCATCTCGATCAGTAGCTCTTTCATCAGGTCGGGACGGTTGGTGAAGAGGCCATCAGCGCCTAGCTCGATAAGCTGGCGCATCAAGGGCTTGTCATCAATCGTCCAGTAGTAGAGGTCCATGCCCCGGCGATGCGCGCCCCGGATCAGGGCTGAATCTTTCAGATTGACGTTACTATGGGCATCGGGAATAGCCAGCAACGTCGATTGGCGACGATAGAACCAGGGCAGACGCGCCTTATGGGCGAGGACAAAGCTGGTCACCTCAGACTGGCCCGCGCCAGTTGCCACCTGGCCCGCGCTCAGCTTTTGGAAACGCGTCACGATCTCCTGATTAAAGGAAGAGACAATCACTCGTTTCCCTATCCCATATTTTTGGATCAGCGCCCAGAGCTTCTCCTCAATCTGGGAGGAGCCACCTTTGGGATAGGTATCTTTCACCTCGAAGTGCAGATAATACTTCGCGGCATACCTGCTGAAGACCTCCTCCAGAGCTGGAATGTAGACCCCCTGGCCGCGATAGCTATAGCGCCCCTCCAGGTCACGGAAATGGTAGCCCGCGTCCAGCTTTTGCAACTCGGCCAGGGTATAGGTGTCCACGCGCCCACTCCCATTGGTGGTACGATCTACGGTTGCGTCATGAATGCCAACAATATGCCCATCCTTCGTCATATGGATATCGATATCCAGAAAATCGACGCCGCCAATGGCATCGGCCACATCGAAGGCCGCCAGCGTATTGGTTGGCGCCAGCAGCTCGCCCCCCTGGTGCGCAAAGATATACGGCTTCTTCAGCTCAGGAAAGAGGTTTGACATATTCTGTTTAGCCTTTTCTCTCACATAGGTTGATGACTTATCGCGCCTGCGGCGCTCATTGGGTTATATAATGTGCTGGTGGACGGGCTTCGCCCGTCCACCAGCACATTATATAACCCAATGGAGGTATCCATTTTGTATAAGCAACCATCACAAAGTATCATCATCTCTTGCATATCTCAAGCAGATAGAGTATACTTGGATGTATGAAGTTATCGAGTTATGCCAAGAAGATTGGGATCAGTTATAACAGCGCCTGGCGTATGTGGAAACGCGGCCAGATTCCCGGCTATCAATTGCCCACCGGCACCGTGATCATTGATCCGCCAGAGCTTCGCTCGGTTCCGGTCCACGCCGTCGCTGTGTATGCTCGTGTTTCAAGCAGCGAAAACAAAGACAACCTGGAAAGGCAAGCCGAGCGGCTGGTGACCTGGTGCAATGCCCAAGGCTGGTCGGTCAGCAAAGTCGTCAAAGAGTGCGGCAGTGGCATCAACGATCAGCGGCCCAAGTTTCTGGCGCTGCTGGCAGATCCCAAAATCGGGCAGATCGTGGTTGAACACAAAGATCGCGCTTCTCGCTTTGGCGTGGCCTATATTCAGACCTTGTTGGCTATGCAAGGACGGAAACTGGTCATCGTCAACACCGCTGATACCGCCGAAGATGATCTCATGGGCGATTTTATCAGCATCATTCCCTCGTTTTGCGCTCGTCTTTATGGTCGCAGACAAGCCAAACGCAAGACGGAACAAGTGCTAGCGGCTTTGCAGCAGAATGGACCCGCCCGTGAGCAAGAAGCCCCAAAAAGCCTCGCTTGATGAGAAAAAAAAGCGCAAGCGCAAAAAGAAGACGAAGCAGACCATCACTCGAGCGGTGACCCATATCCGTCTCATTGAGGCCAATCCTGGCAAACTTGAGGCGCTCGATCAGCTTGTGGCGGTTTACTTGCCGCTGTGCCAACAGTACACCACCCTGTTTTGCGAGGCCGAGACAAGCCCGGACAAGTACCAAGAAACCGTCTTCAAAACCGATCTTTCCGACCGCTTGCATCGAGTGGCAATACAGCAAGCCGCAGACATTGCCAAAAGCGTTCGCACGAATCGAGCGAACGCCTATCAGGCGTACCTGGAAGATGTGGCTGATTACGCTCAGGCCAAGGCTCAGGCGGAAGGCCGGATGTCCGCCTTCAAACGCCGCGAACCGACCTGGACCGAATGGGATCTCCCTGTGCTGCGTGTGCCAGTCATCCAAGCCAATGTCAACGTGGTGGTGCTCGAGAAGTCGGAGGACTCCACGTTCGACTACTGGCTGCGCGTGTCCACCTTAGATGTCGGGAATCCGCTTCGAGTCCCAGTCAAACTCGCCTCCTATCACAAACGAGCACTCGAAGGCCGCACGCTCAATGCATCCACAACACTTCACAAGCGCAATGGAGTCTGGTGGCTGACGCTCTCCTTTGACGAGGACGTTCCTCTTCAAACCAAGCCTGACGCCCCTACAGTAGGCGTCGATGTGGGCATTGCCCATTTCCTCACGACCTCCACCAATAAAGCGTATGGCAGTTTTCATGGCAAGATGGCCCGACAGCACAAGCACGATCGGGAAAAGCGTCGCCGCAAGGCGAAACTGCGAGCCTATCTGGAAAAGAAAGGCGTCCCAAAGGGCAAGCTTCCTTCGACAAGTTCTGAAACGTCGCAACGCTTGAGCCGTCACGTCAAGCAAGAGATCAACCGGGCGGTCAATGCGTTGGTCAAAGATCATCGAGATGCCAGACTCATTTATGAGGACCTCAATGTGGCCTCGATGCGCTTCAAAGCAAGGGTGATGAACAGTTATCTGTATGCTTCTCACCTGGGGCATATCCCAGAGCAGCTGGCCTGGGCCGCCGCCAAACAGGGCATGGCAGCCCACACGGTCCGAGCCGCCTATTCCTCTCAGTAATGCCCCCGCTGCCATTATGTCGATCGCGCTAATCGGCTGAACCAGAAAACCTTCAAGTGCCTGGTCTGTGGTTACGCAGACCAGGCCGACCGCAAAGCCGCACAGACGCTCGCGGGACGCTGGGGGGATCGGAAACTGGCGGCATGTCGCTCGACTTCGGAGGTCAAGGCGCTCCTCATGACGCGGCATGAAGCGTGGAAACAGCAGAATCAGCAGAGGATCCAGGATGCCGGGCCTCCCGTCCAGTTGAGCTTCTGGGATCCCCCAGAGATGTTCCTGGAATCATCTCACGAGTGAACATCTCTCAGTAGAGAGAGGTGCATAGGATGCTCGTAGTGCATCCTCCCGCCTAGTCCGCTGTTTGGTAAACAGGCGTAGGTTAAAGTGAGAAGGATAATCATTGCAATAGATGGTTATGCTTTGATCAACTATAAGTTAACCCAATGGATGCATAAGTTGGCGGAACTCTTGCCAGCGGCGTTGTTCTGTCATATTCTATAGGGCATTGGCATCACGCCTCCATTAAGATTTACATTCTCATTCCCATTCCCATTTCCCGGAAAGGACTTTTTTGATGTCACATCATGACTCTTACCATACAGAGGACGATCAGCACCAGCAGCACCAGCCAACACAGCAGGAGTATTTAAGCGGGCAGCGCATCCTGCCCAACCGCGTCCGGCCCAATATGACGATTACCGAGTTGATGGACGAGCAGTTCCAGGCCTATAACTCCGCGCGCCTGCACGAGGCCTCCCGTCTCTTCGTGGAGAAGATGCTCAATCCCGAGCAGAATACGACCGTGGGGCTGACCATGGCGGGCGCGCTGACACCCGCTGGCCTGGGTGGCTGCCTGATTACGCTGATGGAGTATGGCTTCGTCGACTTTATCGTGAGCACGGGCGCCAACCTCTACCATGATATGCACCATGCCCTGGCCCTCTCGCTGCATCGCGGCGACTTCCGTCTCGACGATACCAAACTCCAGGAAAAACATGTCGTGCGTATTTACGATATTCTCTTTGAGGATCGCGTGCTGCTGGATACCGACGCCTTTGTGCGCGAGGCCCTCAATAGCCTGCCCAATCGCCCCATCGCGACCTCCGTGCTGCACCACCACCTGGGCACTCAGCTCCTTAAAGCGGGCGTCAACCCCGAGTACTCGGTGCTGGCCCAGGCCGCGGCCTGGAACGTGCCGATCTACACCTCTTCGCCCGGTGACTCCTCGATTGGTATGAACGTAGCGCGTAACGCTCTGGAGGGCAGCAAGCTCACCCTCGATCCCCTGGCCGACGTCAACGAGACGACCGCCATCGTGCACCATGCCGACCAGAACGGCGTCATCATCCTGGGTGGTGGTAGCCCCAAGAACTTCTATCTGCAAACCCAGCCTCAGCTCTGGGAGGTCCTGGGCATCCAGAAGGGTGGTCACGACTACTTTATTCAGATCACCGCCGACGCGCCCCACTGGGGCGGCCTCTCGGGCGCGACCCCCTCTGAGGCCGTCTCCTGGGGTAAGATTAAGCCCGATCAACTCAATGATACCGCTGTGGTGTATGGCGATTCTACCATTGCACTACCCCTGCTCACCGCCTATGCCGTCAGCAAGGCCCAGCCGCGCCCGCGCAAGGAGCTGTACGCAAAACGCGAAGCACTGCTAACAGAACTCAAAGATGCGTTTGAGGCCCATAAGCAATTTCGACCGTAGAATAGATTCGATCTAATCACAACTCTGGTTTCTCATTAGATGGAGACCCACCTGGCAATTAGGTAGACAAGGAAGCAAACAGCCAGGTGGGTCTCTACTGGTGTTTAGGTGGAGTGCGACTGGTGTTTAGATGGACCTTTGCTGGTGTTTAGGTGGAAGAAAGCTTGTTATTAGATACAATTTCATCCTATTTTCTTTGCATTTTCTTGACAACCTAATATATAATATCACTCGTGCGTAAAATTTGAAGAAGCGATGCGCACCCGAAATCTCGGCAATCGTGGCTCCTTATAATTGGGAGGGAAAACGCCACGCTTTTACACCCGGAGGAAGTAAGCAATGCTTGTACATTTGATGTTGGAACTCTACAACTGCGCCCCCGAAACCCTCAATAGCGAGCCCCTGCTGCGTCGCGTTCTCGACCAGTATCCTGATCGCGTAGGCATGGAAAAGGTCAGCCCAGTTCACCTGTATGATATTGAAACATCTAACCCACTAGATGCTGGCATGTCTGGTTTCGTGGTCATCGCTCAGAGCCACATCAGCCTGCACGCCTGGCCCGAGTACGGCGAAGTAGACATCGACATCTGCTCCTGCAAAGAGTTCAGCCAGGAAGATGCCATCGCCTTCGCCAAAGAAGTTTTCAAGACCGACGACGTTGAGTCCCATTTCATCGTGCGCGCAACCCGCTCCCTACGCCCCGACGAGCCAGATCCCAAGCGCCTTGAGGCCGCCATGGAAGCTCGCCGCGCCAAGAAGGCTGCCGCGGAGGTGCGCTAAAGGCAACAAGCGCAAGGCGAAGAGTCCCCCTTCGGGTTCCCTCTACCGCCTCAAATTCTACTGAGAATAGAGAGTAAGGTGCATTTACAGCGTTCTTACTCTCTATTTTATTTATCGAATTTCTCTCCAAAGCTCTTCTATAGTATTCATTACCTCCTCTACATGCCTCTCCCTCTTGACAACCTGCGCCTGTCTGCTACCATATGCACAAAATGAAGAATTGGGTATGTGCGTGGGAAACGCGGCAATGCCGCGTTTCCCACGCACATACTTTACTAGTAACTCACGCGATGTGCATGTTTTTTTGCATGACCTCTCGCGCCTGCGGCGCTCGCAGGGGTCAGTGGGTGTGGTGCGTGCTGGTGGCCGCAGGCCACCAGCACGCACCACACCCACTGATCAGGTGAGACACAAAGTGGCGAGAAGTCTTGAGTAGATACAAGAATAAAAGGATAGAGATACATGGAATATTCTATTAGCCAGTTTGGTGCCCCTGATGCCCCCCACTGCAATCCAGAGACGGCGCAGGTCACTATTATTCCCGCGCCACTAGAATATAGCGTCTGTTATATGAAAGGGACTGAGCATGGTCCCCAGGCCATTCTCGATGCCTCCAGCCAGATGGAGCTGTACGACGAAGAGCTCGACTGCTGCCCCATCGAGATCGGCGTCTATACCCGCCCCGTCCTCGACTATAGCGGCATGGACCATGCCGAGGCCCTCAAGGCGACCGGACAGGCTGTCCGTGAAACCCTGGAGAAGGGCCAGCTCCCCCTCATCCTGGGTGGTGAGCACTCGCTCTCCGCACCCTGCATCGCCGCCGTTCACGAGAAATATCCCGACCTGACGGTGGTACATATCGACGCCCATGGTGACTTGCGCGACGAGTACGAGGGCACCCCACTCTCACACGCCAGCATCGAGCGCCGCGTGGTGGATATGGGCATCCCCCTGCTGGAGATCGGCATTCGCAGCTTCAGCCCGGAGGAGGCCGAGTTCCTCAAGTCCGGCCCCAACATCGCCGTGGTCTGGGCCTACCAGATCGCCAGGGGCATCGCGCAGATTCCCTGGGAGCGCCTGGGCAAGCATGTCTATCTGACCATCGACCTCGACGCCATCGATCCCAGCGAGATGCCCGCCGTCGGCACACCCGAGCCAGGTGGTCTCTCCTGGTACCAGGTCCTCGACCTCGTGCGCGAGATCTGCCAGCGCAGCACGGTCGTCGGCATGGACGTCGTCGAACTCTGCCCCATGGAAGGCCAGACCCGCGCCGACTTCCTGGCCGCCAAGCTCGTCTACAAAATGATCGGCTACCGCTTCCAGCAGAACGCAAAGTAAAACATGTTTACGGAGCGCCAATTCATCCCATATAAATAAGAAATTACCCAACGCATGAATGGCTCCCCAATCCGGTAGGGACCAGCTTTAGCGCGTCCGAAGGCGATTCATCGCCTGTAGGCGCAGCCTCAAACGTTGCTGCTGAGAGCATTGTATGCTATATGTTAGATGTGTTATCGATAAAAAGAGGCTTGCGCTGCACTGCCATGAATGGCATTCGGACGCGCTAAAGCTGGTCCCTACCGAAAAATTCAACCGCTTTTCTTGCTCATATACAATACAGAGAGCTTATAAGAATTTATTTCTTGGAGATTACATCCTATGCGCCAGCTTGCCCAGAAGATCACATCCACGCAGCCGCGTATGCCTCGCAGTTTCTTCCTCATCGCGCTGAGCAGCCTCTGCCTCCTGCTCCTCGCGCTGGGCCTGGTGGCCTGCGACACAGGGGACGCGAAGCAGAAACAGATCAAGACGATTCAGCAGGCGAAGACTAATAAACAGGTCACCTATAGCGCCGATCCCCAGGACGTAGTTATCCGCACGCTCTATGGCGGAGGTCTCAAAGGCTCGCTCTCGCTCAGTCCGGTGCTCAGCATCTATGGCGATGGCACCTATATCCTGGGAACTGAGCGCACAGGAAAGCTCGCCCCCGACGCCTTGCAACAGCTCCTCGACGCACTCGTCAATACCTATGATCTCCCCGATTTCAGCCAGAAGCAGTTTATCGACATTCAGGACCTCAACGCCACCTACCTGCAACTCGCGCTCAACAACCAGCAGACAGAGTTTGCTTATGGGAGCTTTGGCCACTACCAACCCAAAGCCCAGGAGCTTGACGAGTATACCCGCCTGGGTAAGGCCCTGACCGCCATCAATAACGCCATCAACGCGACAAGCAGCCAGCCCTACAAGGCCTCGACCTACGCCCTCCTGGCGCGCAGGACCTTCAGTGCCGATCCCCAGCGCGACTACCCCTCCTGGCCTCTAAGCGACTATACCCTGGAGCAGGCAGCCACCTATGAATGTGGCAGCATCCCTCCCAATGAGAACACGCCCAACCTGGAGACCCCCTGCCTCAAGTTCACCATCCCCAGCCACGCCCTCCTGCTCAACCAGGGACAATACCAAACGATTGTATCCAGCCTGAACAGCAATAGCGGCACCATGAGCGAGGCTGGACTCTACTACACCCTCACCCTGCGCCCCCTGCTCCCCGACGAGGCCCAGACCAAGGCCCTCGCCATGTTCGGCAGCCAGCAGACCCAATTCACGCCTGTCCCCCTGGCGACCACCCCCTAGCCCAAACATCACGCGAAACAGCCCCAGTCAAGAATGCGCAAAGTGCAGTCACACATTTATTTGCTATTAACTGCCGTTCTACGTCCAAATAAGTAACAGATACATAACTGCAAACAAGTGCACACTACCTCTGGAGGAAAACATGAAATATATCGAGATTGCAATTCTTGTCCTGGGAGTTACTATTGGTGCCGTTGTAGGAAGCACGATCAAGATAGGGAATGGGAGCGCGGCGTTCATTGGCGCCCTCCTTGTGACGGCACTCGGCTTCCTGCTGCTCTTCTTGTTCAAGCGGAGGCGCCAGTCTATGTCGCTGGAAGAACGAAAACAGCAGGACGAGCTAGAACGTCAACAAAGCCCTGTCATAAATGACATTCGGCATGACATGTGGCGTCATGCAGACAAATTTAGTCCCCACTAAGCGCGCTAACATGCAAATCTCACACCACTATGTATTCCCAGGGGGAGTGCGCAGATGCCCCTGGGAATACATAGTGCTTCCGGGTGTGTTTATGTTACTGAATAGTCGGTCGAAGAGAAATATGGTATACTGTAGACAGACGCGCCCCCCTACATAGAAGCATCGGACCCTACACGCTCTTTATGCGCGTCAAAGGATTTTTTCGAGGTTGGTGTGGCATGACCGACGGGAGGGACAAACGATCTTGCCGTTATCCACCATTCTTAATTACATTACATACCCCCATAACAAGAGAAGACATTTTTGAAAGGAACTATGACCAGAAACTTCAACCCACAGCGAAGAGATGGCGCGCGCCCACCGTACCGCGATTCATCCTCTTTTGGTACATCTGATGGTCAGCAACAGGGCAATACTCAACGCCCAGGCAAAGTACGCCTTAATCGCTCCATTGTTGATCGCGCCTGGCAAAATGGGGCCCAGCGCAATCACGCAGACTACCGCCCACGCACAACCAGCAACAACTCATTCAATACGCCTTCTAATGGTCAGCACTCCCGTCCTAACCATTACAACGGCAATACCGGCGCTCCCAACTATAATCGCCCCAATCAGCATACTGGCTCTCGCCCCGGATTCTCCTCTCCATCACATGACCAGGCCCAGTATCCAGAGCGTCGACGTCCCTACAACAACAATACGAATACGCCGAATTTCGCGCGCCGTGGCAATGAACAGCCTGAATGGGAGTCGGGGCAGGAGCGTTACCCCTCCCATGGCGGACCTCGCCCACATGGCGGCCGCTTCCAGGGTTCAACTGGCCCTCGCCGTCCCTACGGGGCAGGCCCCAACCGTTTCGAGCAGGACCAGGCACCGCGTCGCTTCGAGCGCGATTCCACGCCTCGCCGCTTCGAGCAGGACCAGCCTCCTCGCCGCTTCGAGCAGGACCAGCCTCCTCGCCGCTTCGAGCGCGATTCCACGCCTCGTCGCTTTGGCCAGGACCAGCCTCCTCGTCGCTTCGAGCGCAATTCAGCTCCCCGGCGTTTCGAGCAGGACCAGGCACCGCGCCGATCCAACACAGGTCACTTCGAGGGCGACTACGAGTCGTTTAACGAAGAGGCTCGCCCGCCTCGCCCGCGTAGCTTTCGCCAGGCCGAGAAGACTCAGCAGCCTGAACTCCATGTGACACGCCTCCCCGATGGACGCGTGCTCAAGGGGCCTCGCCCGGTACAGCGCCGCAACGCCGAGTTCTGGACCGAGATCGGCGGGGATGCCGATAACTTGCTAAAGCCCGTCACACCAGCCGAGCCTGCCGAGGAGACACCAGGCAAGAAAAAAGTGGCCAGGAAGCAGGATACAGACAAGCCGTCAGACGCGAAGGCCATAAGCCCTCGCGCGAAGAAGGCCACCAAGGGCGAGAAGAAGCCACGCACGCCTCGGGGACCCAAGCCATCGCATCCCGGCTATAAATGGCCCTCACAGGAGGACTAAGCCACTGGCTCGACACATACGGTATACTAGATAGTATCCGTTGACCAGGATCTGGCCCTAGAGGGTCAGGCATACAAGAACAATTCACGTAAGAGTGTCCGGTCATCGCAGAGAAGGCTGGACACTCTTCTTAGCGCTAAAAGCGTCTTGACCATATCCGATCATTTCGCAATTTCGCACTTGGAGTTGCCAGATGCTTTATCCCAGTTACCTTCAACTCTATGAAACCGGTGAACTAGCCGAGCGAGCGGCCGCTGCCTGGGAAGTCCTACGCAGTTGTACTATCTGCCCACAGAACTGCCGCTGCAACCGTATCGCGGGCAAGACTGGCGTCTGCCACTCGGGGACCGAAGCCATCGTCGCCTCCTGGAACGTCCATCGCCGCGAAGAGCCACCCATCAGCGGGACGCGGGGAGCTGGAACCATCTTCTTTGGCTACTGCCAGGCTCGCTGTACCTATTGCCAGAACTTCTCGCTCAGCCAGGGCGGCCTGGGCCATCGTGTCACCCCCGAACGCCTCGCGGACATGATGATGTATTTGCAGAAGAAACGCTGCCACAACCTGGACCTGGTGACTCCAACCCACTTTGTACCACAATTCCTGGCAGCCCTGGTCATTGCCTGTGAAAAGGGGCTACGCCTGCCGATTGTATACAACTGTGCAGGCTATGAAAACCTGGAGACATTAAAACTCCTGGATGGCATCATCGATATCTATTTACCCGATGCCAAGTACTCAGACAATAAGAATGCGTTACGCACCTCGAAGATGCCTCGCTACGTGGATTATAACCAGGCGGCGCTCCGCGAGATGTACCGCCAGGTTGGTCCCCTACAGCTCGATGAGGAAGGCATAGGGAGACGTGGGTTACTTATCCGCCACCTGGTCATGCCTGAGGATATCTCTGGTACACGCGAGGTCCTGCGCTGGATTGCCGAGGAACTGGGGCCAGATACTCCCATTAGCTTGATGGATCAATACTTTCCCGCCTGGAAAGCAGTCAACGACCCCGTGCTCAATCGGCGCTTAAGCTGGAGCGAGTACCGCACGGCCCTCGATGTGCTCGATGAGTTCGATTTCACCAATGGCTATGTTCAGGAAGACCTGGTCGAGATCGATACCACCGCTGAGGTGTAAAAAAATTGGTGTCGTGGTGTGGAGGTGCCAGGCGGCTTGCGGCCGCCTGGCACCTCCACACCACGACACCGATCGGGATATCTTAACAAGCTTGGACAAAGCGCGCTATAATCTGATTAGCAACCACCTTGTTAAACTTTAACATGGCTCTTTTTTTATGATCGTTCGTACCTATAAAGTCGCTTGTTTCGCCTTGTCAGAGCGCTGACAGTCAGGGGATGCCTTAGTCCTGTGCCTACAGACATCCAAAGGTAACTACCATGAGGAAATGGAGAATCCTACCATGAACACAACGGCCACTTTGAGCCGACTCTTTGCCGGTATCCAGGCTGATCTCGACACGGTCGATAAGACGTTTCAAGAGAGAGCAACCTCAGGGCTGACGATCCTCAACTCGGCCTCGATGCATGCCCTGGGCGCGCCAGGCAAGCGACTGCGTACCGCGCTCACCCTGCTGGCTGGCAAACTCAATACCTATCGCTTTGAGAAGCTGCTACTCTTGAGCGTGGCCTTTGAGATGACGCATCTAGCTACGCTCATTCACGATGATATCGTTGATGAGTCAAGCACACGGCGCGGCAACCCCACTGTCAATGCCCTCTTTGGCGATAAGATCGCGATCCTGCTTGGCGACTACTACTTCGCCAAAACGGCGGGCCTGATCGCCGACATCGAGGACCCCCGTATCGATCACCTCTTCTCCGACACGGTCGCCACCGTCTGTGAGGGCACTATCCTGGAGATGATGACAGCAGGCAATATCGATCTGAGTAAAGAGACCTACTATGAGAAAACCAGGAGCAAGACCGCCTGCCTGATGGCTGCCTGTAGCAAGGGTGGCGCGATCATCAGTGGCGCGACCCCGGAAGAGATCGAGCTACTGTACGCCTATGGCATGCACCTGGGTACCGCCTTCCAGATCATTGATGATATCCTTGACTATACCCAGGATCAGTCAACGATTGGCAAGCCCGCAGGCAATGACCTGCGCCAGGGCATGGTCACGCTCCCCCTCATCTATGCCTTGCAGGATGCGCCCCAGAACGGGCATTACCAGCAGGTGAAGACCCTGCTCGGGGAGAAGACCCATAAAGACGAGGAAATCAGCGAGATCGTGGAGTGGGTCACCCAGGGCAACGGCGTGAAGCTGTCGCTGTTGGATGCTCATGCCCAGGCCAACAAGGCGCGCGAGGCCCTCTATCACTTCCCAGCCTCGCCCGACCGCGATGTGCTTGATGAACTGATCGATTTTGTCCTGATGCGGAAGAAATAACTATTCATAACTCTACAAGGATGCCTCTTAGCTATGTCTGCAAAATTGTCTCTCGAAGAAAAATTTAAGGAAACTGGCGGCAAGAAGCCCTATGTGCGGCGTCTCTTTGGGCGTATCGCGGGCATCTATGATCTCATGAACCGCCTGATGAGCCTGGGACTCGATCCCTACTGGCGCAAGCGGGCCGCACGCTACCTGGCCCTGGCAACTGGCGAGACCGGCCTCGACCTGGGCGCGGGCACCGCTGACCTCTCGATCTCGGTCATTCGCAACTCGGGATCCGACACCCATATGATCGGGATGGATATCACGCCTGAGATGCTGGAGGTTGGCGAGAAGAAACTCAGGCGTATGGGCCTGCAAGACCGCATTGAGCTGCGCGTTGGCGACGCCGAGAATATCGATCTCCCCGACAATAGCGTCGATGGCTGCTGCTCCGCCTTTACGGTGCGCAACCTGACCAATATCGGCAGGGGCTTTAGCGAGATGCTGCGTGTTGTGCGCCCCGGCGGGCGCGTCGTCTGCCTGGAGATCAGCCACCCACCCGGCAAGATCTTCGGCACACTCTTCTATCTCTACTTCTACAAGCTTGCCCCCCTCTTTGGCACCATCCTGGGCAAAGCCTTCGAGGAGTATAACTACCTGCCCAACTCGCTCACGACCTTCCCTAAGGCTCCCCGCGTCAAGGAGATCATGGAGGAGGCCGGCTGGAGCGATGTGCGCTACTACTACCTCAACGGTGGTCTCGTCGCCATCCACGTCGGCACCAAACCCGAGTGAGCAGTGGTCCGACGCGTGCTTCAGCAGCGTCGGGCCTTTTTTCTTACATCGGTCCCTGGCTGGCCCAGACCAGGACAACCACACAGAGCATGATCGCGCCCAGCCAGAGCAGGGATTGGAGCAGGTCGTTGCCTTCGCTCATGGGCGGGAGGTCCTCTGGCTGTGGAAGCTGTGACTTATCTTCGTCCTCCAGGTCACCAAGCATGCTGGGGAGCATCTGGGCCACGCTATCCGTCGGGCGCCGCTCGCCCGGGAGCGTGCTACTAAAAGAGACCGGGGCCACGCTGGTAAACGAGGCGCCCGAGGACGAGACAATCGCTCCCATACTCGATGTCGTCCCCCTCACGCGCCAGGACAGCAGGTCCTGCTTCAGTTCGGCGGGACTTTGATAACGCTGAACAGCCAGGGGGCGCAGGCCACGTGTAAGTATGGCATCTAACCGCGGCGAGACCTGAGGTGCGACCCGCCTGGCAGGCGTAATCGTATTGCTCGCTGGATCATGCTCAGGCGCCCTCCCCGTCACAGCATGGTAGGCTGTCGCCAGCAGCGAGTAGAGATCCGAGCGCACATCGAGTTTACCACTTCCCATTTCGGGCGCGGCATAGGGCGAGAGGCGCGCCTGCTCCCGGTCAACCTCATATTGCCCCCCGGAACCAGACTGCACAACCGAGAAACCCGTCAGCGCGTACTGCGCACCATAGCGACTGATCACAATATTTTCGGGACAGATCAAGCCATGCATAAGCGGGAGCTTTTGCGTTGAGAGCGCCTCCAGGACCTCCGCGATATGCACGCAGCAGGCCATGACCTCCTGCTCAGAGAGAGGCCCTGCCAAGCGTTGTAGGCGTGCTATGAGCGTCTCGCCCTCCAGTGGCTCAAAAACAAAGAAGTTGCGCCCATGTTCCATAAAGGCATCCCAGAGCGCGGGGACACGCGGAAGGCGACCAGCCTCCATCAGGGCCACGGTCGCGTTCCGTAGCAGGGCCTGAGTGCGCTCGCGTCCTTCCGCTAGTTCAACCTCTTTGATTAGCACCAAAGCGCCCGCGCGCTGAGCATCCTGGGCACGCCAGGTCGTTTCATAGGTGCCTGGCTTCCACTCATGACGCGTTTGCGGCTCGCTCAAGCGATAGCGCCCATTGCGCAGAAGGGACCCTGGGGCCAGGACGGGCGCGTCAATGGTTCCTGGCTGACTGGTATCACCCGGCGGGCGCGCCCCCATCCCTGAGCGCGCAGACTCGCCACCCGCCTGCTCGATACTTCGTAGCGAGGCGACATTGTTTGCCAGGCGGTTCACACGTGCGGGCAGCGACGATGGCGAGAACTCGCTGCGACCCGGCTGGGCAGGTAAGGACTGAGAGCGCAAAGGTGGGGTCATCTGCGGGTAACCCGGCAGAGCCTGCGCAGAGCGAGGCGTCGTATCCTGGGAGCGCTCCCCCCCTGGCACCCCTGGACGCGATAACGACCCTGGAACCGCCTGGGATACTCCAGGTGTAGGCGTAGCAGCGTAGCGCGCCTGCCGCACACGCTGCTCATTGCGTTCTCGCAGGGGACTGCGCGCTTGAAACGTCGAGGCGGTCGCCGTTGCCTTGCGCGCTTCGCCACCCTCATCTTCAGGGGGTGAGCCTTGCGTCTGCGTAGCCGCCGTGTCCTGGGCAGCGGTCCCCGTACCTGCCATCGGAACAAACATTTCACACCGCTCACAGGGCTTCTGTGTCACATCCCCCTCATAACCACACCGCGGACACAACATCTCTTCTTACCACCTCTCAACTCGCTAACAGATTAAACGCCCCTTCGATAAATTGATATGCGCAACGAGCTATCCTCACATAGGCGCCACGCCGCTCGCCATTCCACATTTCCCACAACAACAATTTCTGACAAAGAAAATAGCATATTAATATCTCAAGTATAAGCTTACGCTCAGAAGGTGTCAATATACGTATCTACTTGTACTATTTTATCTCTTGAACTGAAAAATTTTCTATTTTCTTGTGCATCAAATATATAGTTATATTACACCTAACCTTTGCCTTTGCGGCCAATAAATGAGAAGCAATTCTTTGTGCTCAAAAACGCGAGGAGCTTTCAAAAAAGCTCCCTCACGCATTTGCAACTCTCGACTTCGGTATCGAATGCCAGTGGAGAGGTAGACGCCCTCACCATTGCCTACAATGAGGAACGACTACCTCTCCACCTTGAGAGCGTTTTTGGGAGGAGCGCTCGAAACATTCTCTGATTAGCGGCATTTCCCGGCTGGCAAGACCATCTGGGACCGCAAGGTGTTTGGACTTGTGACCAATACGCCCCCCGGCGCTGGATAGGTATGGTCACCTGGAAGACTTCCTTGCCATGTGAACGTGAAGTTTGAGAGATGCTGACCAGGCAGAATAGTTAGCTTTTCCATCGTTTGGGAACGCCCATTATTGGTGGTATAGGAGAACACAATCGTTCCCCCATTTGGGCCTGAGACGACATGAAAAACGGCATTATAGGTGACCTGAATGTAAGAGCCGCATCTCCATAGCGAGGTGGTGCTTGGGGTGACATACATATCAATGCTTGTTACCCTGAAGGTTGAAGCGTTCGCCGTGATTACATCGGTTGAACCGCTCATCCTGACTACATTGGTTGAAGCGTTCGTCGTGACTACATTGGTTGAAGATGCTGAGTGTGAGTGAGATGGGGAAGTTGTTGCTGCATTAGCTATACGGCTACCTATGACACTCCCAAAGGATACTATTCCTACTACGAGCAAACAGACTATGATGGCGAATGTTTTTCTTGTCCTGTTGTCGCTCCACATTGAGGTACCTCCCTTTTAGAAACACCCGTAGATGAAACACCCGTAGACGAGAGTTGGCTGTGTTTGGCCTTCCCGTTTGATATCGTTACCCAATATGAGCTGCGACATCAAAAACCTACTACTCTAGTAATGCTTGCAATTGTTATTTCGTTCCGGTCCAACACATCATCTTCCAAAGAGTTGCTAAAATAATGTCTGTGAAGATGCCTTTTAGTTTCTCCTTCATGCTTCCCCCTCTCGCTCTTCGGCGAGACGCTGGGTGACCTTCTGTGCCATTTCGCTAAAGACACGTGCCGCCACCGATTCGGGCATACTTACGACCACTGGATAGCCCTGGTCGCTCATTGAGACCACGCCGGGGTCCAGGGGGATATCGCCGAGAATCGGAATGGAATCAAGGGCATTGCGCTGCTCAGTGCTACGAGGAAAGACCTCAAATAGTTCTCCACAGTGGGGACACAGGACGCTCCCCATGTTATGCACCACGCCCAGCACCGGCACATGCGCGCGCTGGAACATTGCCAGCGCCTTGGCGGTATCGATGCGCGCTATATCCTGGGGCGTCGTGACCAGGACCGCGCCATCCACAACCAGCTCACGGCAAAAGGTATCCTGTGGCTCACTCGTGCCGGGTGGCAGGTCAATCACTAAATAATCCAGCTCGCCCCAGTCCACGGAGAAGAGCAACTGGCGCATCAGCAGCCCCAGCGCATCGGGCATCGGAGCCACCGCCTGCTCCTCACCTATAAAGAAACCTACTGAGATAATTTTAACACCATAGCGCGTGAGCGGCTGAATCTTGCGTTGCTGAGTCTTGAGGTCCGCCAGGGGCAAAGCCGCGCTCCAGCCCTTACTCTCCGTCCGCTTGCGCACACCTAGCATCAACGGTATGCTGGGGCCATAGGCATCGCCATCCAGCAAACCCACAGACGCTCCCTGTTTCGCTAACGCGACCGCCAGATTAACGCTGACCGTCGATTTACCCACGCCCCCCTTGCCACTGCCAACCACTACTAACACGCCAATATTCTCCAAACGCTTGCGTGCTTCTTTCGATACCATAATTACACTCCTTGTCTCTTCTCTCAACCTTCTCCCGCTAGTATAGAAGCAATTGGCGCGACTGACAAGGTTTCACGCACAGGGGTAATGGCGTTGTGGGCACAACACCGGACTCATATAAACGGCTGGTTGCCTGAGATATGCTACAATGGCGGGCGAGGCATATGTACAGGCTATCTCGACTCAGGAGCTTTTTCATGTATCGTTTACTGGCACTCGACCTCGATGGCACGCTTCTCGATCCTAAGCGCGCAATCACGCCGCGCACACATGAGGCGCTCAGGCGGGCCGTTGAGGCGGGCGTGACCCTGGTGATCGCGACCGGGCAGACCTTTCCCGCGCTTCTCTCGCTCTGTCCTGGCGTTCCCCTCAATGGGCCACAGATCGTCTACAATGGCGCGATCATCGCCGACGTAGCCGATGGCTCGCCCCTCTATGAACAACTCGTTCCAGATGAATATATTCTGCCCACGTTGGGCGCCTTGCAGGAACAGGATGTCTTTCGCGTCTACCATACCCACGAGCGCGTCTTCGCCGACACGGGAACGCCCGGCGCCAGGAACTGGTATCTTCCGCCCGCACCCGCAGCCGTAGAGGTCCTGGACGTGGCGGAGCTCTATCCCCGGCCCTGCATCAAGCTGGTGGGCGTCTGTGATCCAACCGAGCTGGCACGCAAACGCGTGTATTTTGAGGAGCTCTTCGCCTCGCAACTCTACGTCACCCAGGCCGCCTCGGACCTGATTGAGTTCCTGCATCCCGCAGTCTCCAAGGGGCGCGCCCTCCTGAAGATCGCCGGTATGCTTGGCATCTCCTCGACCGAGATCGCCGCCATTGGGGATAACCATAACGACATCGACATGCTACGCTTCGCGGGCCTGGGCATCGCCATGGGCAACGCCTCCGAGGAAGTAAAGGCCGCCGCCCACCATGTCACGCGCAGCAACGCCGAAGATGGCGTTGCCCTCGCCATCGAGGAGCAAATCCTACCCTTCATCACTCCGGCATAGGCCCGATCTCGTAGGGTCCATGCTTGCATGGACTCATCCGCACGCGGTACTATATATGCCAATAGGGAAGATATGTTGTAGTGACTCACAAAGGGAGAGCTTCAAAGATGAATGACGAACAGAATCAAGCACCTAATAACCTGGTGAAGGACCAGATTATTCCGGCCTTTACGCTGCCGGGACCCGATGGTATGCCGCATAGCCCCTGGGATTATAAGCAGCGTGAGCATCTGCTGCTGCTCTTCGTCCCCAGCCTCACCGATGCACAGGCGCGGACATGGCTCAGTGGCTTCGTGGAGCAGTATCGTGCCTTCCGCGACGAGATGTGTGCCATTCTGGCCATTACGCCTGATCCTGTTCTGAAAAACCTCCAGGTCCAGGAAGAGCTGCACCTGCCTTTTCCCCTGCTAGCCGATCCGCAAGGGAGCGTTATCGCACGCTATACGCAGTGGGACTCCGCCACACGCACGCTGCTTCCAGGCGTGGTTCTGGCGGATCGCTATAACGCGCTTTATCAACAGGGCTTCGCACAGGATGAAGAGGCTCGCCCCTCTATCGCAGAGCTGTTGGCCGATCTCCGCTATATCAACACGCTCTGTACGCCCTGAGAACACTGGCCCCCGGCGCTCCCGCCCGGCTATCGTTTCTACAGTAAAGAGGTTGCTTGCTCATGACAGACTACAATACTAACTGGCACCTGGATACGCAACTCATCCATGAGGATCGGAGCGCACGCTCGCGCTACCAGACTGGCACACCAACCGTCCAGCCCATTCACGCCAGCACGACCTATATCCATGAGAGTTGCGAGGCCCTGGACCAGGCCTTTAGCGGCAAGACCCCCGATGGGGACGCTGCCTTCGTCTATGCCCGCCAGGGCAATCCCAACGCCCAGACGCTTGAAGACGCCCTGGCCCGCGCCGAGCGAGGCGTCGGGGCCATCACCTTTGGCTCAGGCATGGCGGCCATCAATGCCGCGCTCATCACGGCAGGCCTGACCAGCGGAACCAAGATCCTGGCCTCCAAAGACCTCTATGGTCCCTCGATTGGCCTCTTGCAGGCCCACTACATCCCCAATGGCGTTGAGGTCATACTCAAAGATCTCTGCGTGCCGGAGGTTGGCGCCATCATTCGCGAAGAGCAGCCAGACGTTGTTTATTTAGAGACCATCTCCAATCCCCTGGTCAAGATCGCCGATCTCGACGCCATCAGCGCCGCCGCGCAAGAGGTCGGAGCCATTACCGTGATCGATAGTACATTCGCGACCCCCTATTTAATTCGCCCACTCGAACACGGCTTTGACCTGGTCGTCCACAGCACCACCAAGTATATCAGCGGGCATGGAGATAGCACAGGTGGAGCCGTCATCAGCTCCAAGAACTCGCTGATGGGGAACCTGCGCACCAACGCTAACCTGCTAGGCGCCATGCTCAGCCCCTTCGAGGCGCACCTGACCATGCGCGGCCTGCGCACCCTGGCCCTACGCATGGAGCGCCATTGCAGCAACGCCAACCAGGTCGCCGCCTTCCTGAGCGAGCATCCCGCCGTCGAGTGCGTCCATTTCCCCAGTCTCGCCAGCCACCCCCAGCATGAGCTGGCCAAGCGCCTCATTAGCCAGGGGCGCTATGGTGGTCTGCTCTCCTTCGAACTCAAGGAGCAGAACCAGGAGGCCGTCTATCGCTTTATGAACCGGCTCCAGCTCTGTCTACCTGCCACGAGCCTGGGCGATGTCTTCTCGCTCGTCAGCTATCCGCCCATGTCCTCACACCGTACGCTCAGCGACAAGGAGCGCCGCAACCTGGGCATCAACCCCGGCTGCATCCGCCTCTCCGTCGGCATCGAGCACATCGACGACATCCTTAACGACCTCGACCAGGCGCTGAGAGGGTAAAAGGGGGACGACGCTGCTAAAGCACGCGTCGTCCCTTCACCAATCCCCTTTTGCTTCTCCCGCACGAGGATAGTTTACTTGGTGTGGCGGACATATTTGCCGGGGATCTGGTCCTGGGCCTCCATGCTTTCGATGCTGGAAAGGACGTAGAGCATGGAGGTGGCGGGATTGACCCGCAACTCGTTCTCTACGGAGCGCACGCCTGGGAATGTGTTGGCGATCTCTTCTGCGGCCTGCTTCTGCGCCTCATCGTGGACGCTACCGCTCAGGCGGACGTTGCCCAGGCGTGGATAGACACCAATCGGCAGTTCCTGCGTGCGGGGGTCATGCGCCATGGCCATCGCGAGCTGGCTGGCCAGCGTATCGTCGGCGATCAGGCGATTCTTGATCTCCAGCAGGCCGGGAACGCCCAACGCCTGGTTGGTGACGATATCGGAGCGCAGCGAGCTGGAGATGTTGCCATCCAGGTAGAGCACGCTATCCAGCACACGCATATCTATACCCTTGAAGTCCACGTGGAGCGGCCCCAGCTCGAAGAGGATCTCTTCGACCTCGTTCTGAAGCTCGCTATCGGGGCGATAATTTGGCAGGCTCTGCAAGGTAGACTCGGGCAGCGAGGCCTCAATGCGTCCGCTCTCCAGGCGCGAGAGATAGCGTCTCGCCAGCAGTACGTCCTGCCCCTTCAGGCTCTTGGCGACCACGTAGGCCAGTTCGCCACTGCCAGGATGCACGGCGATCAGGTAGAGCACGCCCGTCGAGCCCGATTCGCTATGATGCACCTGCGAATGGCTATTGAACATCGCCGCGCCGGGTGCCTCTTTGCGCGCCTGCTCCAGCTCATCACGCGAAATAGTCAGGTTGACGCCATTGCTAGAGGCGCTCGCGACCGTGTTGAAGGGCACATAGACGGTGCGGCCCATAAAGCGACCTAAGCGCACGCCCAGCACAATGGCCCGCCAATCTCGGGCATCAAAACCTATATGGGTCAGCGTCCCGCTCTCACCATCGGAGCAATAAACCTTGCTGCCGAAAATAAATTTCTGCATCTCAGCGATTGATGTCGTCGTCGTTTCCATAGAATATTATTCCTGCTTTATGATGTAAGATACTCTCAGCGTCTACGACGCTTCTCAGGGGTATGGTATGTGGTGGGCAAAGACCAGTGGCCTTTGCCCACCACATACCATACCCCGCGAGCCACATAGTGGTGAGGAACCTTGAGGTAGATACACTTTTCTAAAGTATACAACAAACAGGGTCAGTGAACATCAGCAATATCCACTGACCCATTCATCAGCCCTACATCTATTACACGTTTCTTAGCTATATTTGGGTAAATGATGTGGAGTGCCCCTGGCAGCCTATAGGCCGCCAGGGGCACTCCACATCATTTACCCAAGCGCGCGCCGCTGGCGCGAGAGGTGCGAAAAGTCATACCGACGACATCGTTTTGGCCTGCTGGCGACGCTGGCGACGCGCGCGCAGCCGCTTGGCGATCTTCGTGCCGACAAAGATGAAGAGCGCGAGACAGAGCACGACAATCACGACCATCACGGTCGGCGCCAGCAGCGAGAGTATCACCGAGATAATCATCCCTATGTCTTCCAGAATGCTGATCCCGATGTTGAGAAAGCCCGCCGTTCCTACGGTTGAGGCGGCACGTGTGGTGGCCTTGGTCGCGTGCGTCACGCCCGCGATGCTACCACCCACGATCAGTGGAATCGCCAGGGCAGCCCCGGAGGTATGACCAGAGGCGGCCGCAGCCACCAGCGCGCCCGCGATGGGACGCACTACGGTATGGATAATATCCCAAACATGATCCACACCAGGGATTTTATCCGCGAAGAGATCGGCCAGGGCCAGGATGGCCAGCGCGATCATAAACCAGTCGCTTGTAATATATGCAAAGTCAGGGTTGACCTTGTACAGGTGAAAGAAACGCGCCGCG
This sequence comes from Ktedonobacter racemifer DSM 44963, assembly GCF_000178855.1. Lineage (GTDB taxonomy): Bacteria > Chloroflexota > Ktedonobacteria > Ktedonobacterales > Ktedonobacteraceae > Ktedonobacter > Ktedonobacter racemifer. The sequence continues at coordinate 1,036,921 of NZ_ADVG01000002.1, forward strand.
ATCGCGTATGACAGGAGTGGCATATAGGCGTTAATGCCCGATGAGAAGGCCAGGCCGATGCCAGACGCTGTAATATCCATGCATTCCTCTTGATAAATCAGCTATGAACGCTTGATGCAAAAAAACACAACACCCGAGTAAAGATTCTACGTATAAGGACGCACAAATGTTCCATGGATCAAAAGGTCAAATCTGACAGATCAAGCAGCTATACATGCAAATGTTGTAGCTCCTCGCGAGGACCAAAGATGCTCTCCAGGGCATTGGGAGCGTAACGCGCCACAATCTCCTCGGTAATCGCGTTGGCGCGACAGATCTCACCAAACATACTGGCACTGCGCCGGGGCGTACGCCGCTGCGTTCGGGGATCCAGGTCTATCAGACCAAAGCGCACATGCCAGCCATTATTCCACTCAAAATTGTCCACCAGGGACCAGTAGAAGTAGCCCTTCACCGGAATGCCATCCTGAATGGCGCGATGCGCCTGCGCCAGGTGCTCAAGAATCGCTGCTGGTCGCCTGTCATCGCGGGCATCGCAGAAGCCATTTTCACTGATGTACAGCGGCTTATTGCCACGCGTGCGCCGGTAGACATCGTACAGGACGCGATACATCCCCTCGGGATAGATCTCACCAAAATGGCCATCCAGCCCCTCATCATTGCAGACCGCGCCCGGGCGGACCGAGCGCCTGCCAAAGGCATCGCTTGCCGCACCTGGATCGAAGCTCACCAGTTCGCGGGTATAGTAGTTGACCCCGTGATAGTCGCGGGCGCCTGCAGCGCGCCGAATACCTGACGTAAGCAGGTTCCAGGGGAAGGCGTAGCGGCCCTCCTCAGCGAGCTTGAGCGCGTTCCAGTTGAAGTAGGAGTCCTGCACGCCTGCCACGGCGTGATCGAGTGGGGAGAGGAAGAAGGCTGGATCGAAAAGGCGGTAATGCAGGCAGTAGCCAATGCGCGCCTGGGGCTGATGTAGACGGATGGCATAGAACGCCTCCACGTGGGCACGCATGAGGTTATGTAGGACACGCAAGGCGCGCAGGAGATCACGCTCACCCGGCGGAAACTCGCCCATCTGGTAGCCCTGAACCGCGTAGACGTTTGGCTCATTCAGCGTCACCCAGAAGTCGCACAGATCCTTGAGCGCCTGTGTCACATAGTTGACATAGCGCAGGAAGTAGCGCACATTCTCGCCGCGCGCGAAGCCGCCGCGCTCCGCGAACCAGAGCGGCTCGGTAAAGTGATGTAGCGTCACCACAGGCGTCATATTACGGCGCCGCAGGTCCTGAAGCATCTCGCGATAGCGCTCAAGCGCCGAGCTATCCCATATTCCCTCGCGTGGCTCAATGCGGCTCCACTCCAGGCTCAGACGTAGTGCGTTATTCTCCATCTGCTCCGCCAGCTCAAAATCCTGCTCGGCGTTCTCCCACCAGTTGGCGGCCTGCCCACACTCCTCGCCACTGAGAATGTGGCCCTGCTGCTCCCAGCGATACCACTGGTTATTGACATTGCCCCCCTCGCACTGGTGCGACGAGGAGGCAGTCCCCCACAAAAAGCCTTTGGGGAAGCGTAACTCACGTTGTTTCGCCATCGTAACTCTCTCCGACTGTGCAGGCAATTCTTCTCTATCCTACCATGATACACGAATGGATGCCTGCTCTTGCCTCACATCTCCATGATCATGCTCCTCATATAATACTAGATACACGAAACTCACTTCAGCAGGGCTGAATACACCTGATGAGGAAGTGGCTTCTCACCACTACGTGGTTCGCCGGGTAAGGGTGTGTGGGACCGGACGGCTGCGCCGTCCGGCCCCACCCTGTGCGAACCACCGCAGGTGCTGAGGCGAGACGCTGCCAGGCAAAGCGAAGAGCGCCGGTTCCCTTGCGGGAAACTGGCGCTCTTGCTTGTTTGCGTTCTGAGGGACGCTGTTATTCGCGGATGCCGCGGGCGGGCAGCGGGCGAACCAGCGGGCTCATGACGGGCAGGCTTTTCTTGCCGCGGGGCAGACGCTGGCGGACCAGGTAGTTGGGGGCCTGGGCCAGGTCCTGCTTCTCCAGGGTCACGTCCTCACCGAAGCGGTTGAAGAACGAGAGCTCGAAGTTGGGGGTCTCACCCAGCGCACCGTGAGGGCAGACCTCGACGCAATCGCCGCAGAAGATACAGCGGTCCAGCGCGAAGGCGTAGCGCGTCAGGTGGCGCTCGGCCATCATCAGCGAACCAGTTGGGCAGACCTGGACACAGGCGCCACAGGAGACGCAGTCGGTGTCATGCAGGCTGACATTGAACGGGGTCGAGACGATGGTATCAAAACCCTTACCAAACATGCCGTAGCAGTCGGGACCGATGACGTCGTGGCAGACGCGAACACACTGCGTGCAGTTGATGCACTTGTTGGGATCGCGCAGGATGAAGCTATGCGAGAGATCGGTCTCGTAGTCATGGTAGTCGGTCGGCTCACCGTCGTGGAAACGGTTGTCGGCCAGGCCATGCTCGATACTGTAGCGCTGGAGGTCACACTGGCCAGCCGCCGGACAGGCGCACTGGAGACAGCGGGCGGCCTCGCGCTGGGCCTGCTCTTGCACATACCCTGACTCAATAATTTTGAAATTGCGCTTGCGCTCCTCATAGGGGAGCATCGGCATCTTGACCTTGGGTTCGACCGGCTTGTAGGGCACGATGTCGAAGAGGTCGGGCTTGCGCTCCTCCAGCTCCAGGCGGCGGGAGACCTCGTCCATGTCCTCACCCATCAGGAAGGCATGCATTGAGCGCGCACCCAGTTTGCCCTGAGCGATACACTCAATAACGGTCTTAGCGCCCATCTGGCAGTCACCACCAGCGAAGACGCCGTGACGGTCCGTCATGAAGTTATGAGGATTGGTCTGGATCGTGCTCCACTTGGTCCACTTCACACCCGACTTGGAGTCGAGTACGCGCTCATCGGGTTTCTGACCGATGGCCGGGACGACCGTGTTACAACCGACGATGAACTCGGAGCCGGGAACGGGAACCGGGCGGCGGCGACCACTGGCGTCTGGCTCACCCAGCTTGTTGCGCTGGAACTCCACGCCCTTGACCTTGCCACTCTCGGTGATGATGCGCGTCTGACTCACATAGAGCTGCAGGTGCGTACCCTCGGCCTCACCATCCTCAACCTCTTCTTCAGTCGCGCCCATCTCACTGCGACCGCGGCGGTACATGGTGTGGACCTTCGCGCCCAGGCGCAGCGAGGTACGGGTACAGTCGAAGGCAGTGAAACCACCACCGATAACGACGACCTCGTCGCTCTCGCGTACGGGAACGAACTTACCCTCGACCTTTTCACCCAGGAAGGCGATAGCGTTAACCACGCCCTCGGCATCCTCACCTTCGATCTTCAGTGGATTACTAGTCCAGGCACCGATCGCCAGGTAGATGGCGTCGTAGCCCAAGGCGAAGAGGTCATCTACCGTGAAGTCTTTGCCAAGCTCGACGTTAAACTGGATCTCGGCACCCAGGTCAAGTACGTGCTGCAGCTCGCGATCCATCATATCCTTCTGCAAGCGATATTCAGGAATGCCATAACGCAACATACCACCAGCCTGTGGCTGCTTGTCGAAGATCTTGACCTGGTGACCGCGTAGGGCCAGGTAGTAGGCACAGGCCATACCAGCCGGGCCAGCACCGATGACCGCGACCTTCTTGCCAGTGGCTGGATCCTTCTCGTAGGGCACGGGAGGATCAAGCAGGCAGGTCTCAGCGGCATGACCATGCATGCGACAGATAGCGATCTCTTCCTCGACCAGCGCACGGCGGCAGCCCTTCTGACAGGGAGCCGGGCAGACCAGGCCCAGGATATAGGGGAAGGGCAGCACCTCTTTAACCAGGCGTGCGGCCTCTTTCATCGAGCCCTGCGCGATCAGCTCCAGGTAGCCAGGGATATCGATGTGGGTTGGACACTCGACCTGGCAGGGAGGCTGACAGTAGGCATTGTGGTCGGAGAGCATCATCTCCAGGTTGGTGCGGCGAATATGGAAGAGCTCATCCGAGTTCGTCGTCACCGTCATGCCGGGCTGAGCAGGTGTGTTACATGAGGGCAGAGGCCGGTCGACGCCATCAATGTGCACCAGGCACATGCGGCAGGCCGAGGTTGGCTCTAGCTTCTCATCATTACACAGATTAGGGATATCTTCAATCCCATTATCAACCGCCACACTCAGAATGGTCTGGCCTTCGTAAGCCTGCATGACCTTGCCATCAATGGTTAGGGTAAAACTAGGATGGCCGACCTCGTTACGAACGAGAGGTGTCTGCTCCCGAGTGCTGACAGAAAAATTATCTCTAATTGTAATTGCCATGAATACTTATCCTCTTCGCATCGCTGACTACGGCAAAACGTGCTTCGTCACGAAACGATGAGAGCGCACTGGCGCGCATTTTCCGGTCGGACACTGCAACTCCTGCACATGCATGGTGAAGTGTTCCGGCCAGTAACGCTTCGCGGTCTTCAAGGGGTTGGTTGCCTGTACACCAAAGCCACAGAGTGAGCCATTGGGGACATACTGCGCAAACTCATCGAGCACATCCAGGTCGCCATTGACGCCCAGATCGCTTACGACACCCTCAAGAATTCCTGTAATGCGCTTCACACCCAGACGACAGGGAACGCACTTTCCACAAGACTCTTTGCTCAGATAGCGGCTCCGCTCCATTGCCCATGCCACCATGCAGGTATCGACGGGCAGGACCTCAATCACGCCAGAGCCAACTATCGCACCGGCCGCTTCAATGGGATCGTAATCAAAGATCGTATCCAGCAGAGAAGGAGGCAGGGCTCCACCTTCGGCACCACCGACCACCACGCCACGGATATCGTTGGCGCTCGCATTGACTCCTGCACGCGTCAGGATATCGCGAATGGTGGTTCCAAAGGGCACCTCGATCACACATGGCTCGCTCTCGGCACCCGCGCCATAGACCGTCAGGATCTTGCTGCCGCCGGTAATGCTCGTGCCGGTCTGAGCGAATGCGCCCGGGCCTTCACGCACAATTACGGGCACGTTAGCCAGCGTCTCCACGCTATTGATCGCCGTTGGTTTATCCCACAGACCGTATTGGGCTGGGAAGGGTGGGCGCTGCTCAGGCATACCACGACGTCCCTTGATGGCGGCAATTTGCACCGTCTCCTCGCCACCGATAAAGCCAAGGTCTACTGCGACCACTGAGATGGTGCAGCTAAAGTCGGTCCCCAGGATATCACGTCCGACCAGGTTGGCCTCGAGCGCTTCCTGCAACGCGGCCTGCACCGTCTGAATGCCTTCTTTGTACAGGCTGCGCGTAAAGAGATACGCCTCAGACGCACCTACCGCGTAGGCTGCCAGGATGATGCCCTCGATGACCTGGTGTGGATTGTACTCCAGCAAGAGGCGGGCCGCCAGGGAGCGGCTATCGGCATCATAGGCATTACAAATAACATACTTCTGGTCGTCGTCGGTTGAACGCACAACGCGCCATTTCTCGCCGGTCAGGCGACCAGCACCACCACGACCACGCAGCCTGGCATCCGTCACCTGCTGGATAATCTGGTTGGGCGTGTTCTGGCGTAGCGCACTCTCGAGCGCGCTATAGCCGCCGGCACTACGATAGGCAGCAAGCCCGCGTACATCGCGGTCATCCTGCTGCCTCAAGAGACGATTTACATTTTTCTTCTCAGGCATTTGGCTGCCTCACATGATGGATATTTCCCCACACACCACGCTTATCGGGCGCCCATCCTCGTTCTGGCTGATCGTCGCGCGTAATGCCTTTGACCGCGGGTGCGGGTTTAAACTTCGGACTCATAGTGGCGATACCGAACACATCGCTCAGGTCAACACCACGCGCCTGGACCACACGCTTAGCCGCCTGCAATGAAAGATAGCCATACATATCCATGATTGCATCTAGCAGGCCAGGGAGCGAGGCCGCGTCATAGGGCCACTGTTCGATCAAGGCGTCCACCTGACTCAGGTCGATCTGCGGCTCCAGTTCGTCTTTGACTGGGGTGGTCACGCAGGGGGCGACGGGCTTATTGAAGTAGTCTACGGCGTACTCAGAGATACGCGTCTTGTAGAATCCAGCTTTGGGCTCGCCGGAGGCGGTCCCTAGCTTGCGCGGGGTAAACTTCTCAGCACCATCGCGGATGTACGACTTATACCAGGGGCGTTCCCTCCACTCGTACATCGGCTCGTACTCAATGGTGATCGCGCGCGGAGGACAGGCCTTCTCACACAACAGACAGGCTTCACACTTCAGGTTAAACTCTGTCTTGAGGCCCTCTTGCGCAATCAATTGGATCAAACCACGGCTGCGGGGTGGCAGCTTCGGCTTCTCATATGGATAGAGACGCGTGACCTTTGGGCGAAACATATGACTAAAGGTCAGGCTCATCCCTTCAAGGATACCACGCATACGCTATACCTCAATCTCCTTCTCACCACGCACTTTGAGGCCCTGTTTCGCAATCTTCTCGCGCAGCTTCAGCAGGCCCTCGATCAGCGCTTCGGGGCGAGGAGGGCAACCAGGAATATACACATCAACTGGCACAATCGTGTCCACACCCTGAACGGTATAGTAGCTATCATAGAACTCGCCGCCAGAGTTGGCACACTGTCCCATGCTGATCACCCATTTGGGTTCAGGCATTTGCTCGTACAGCAAGCGCAGGCGGGGACCCATTTTAATCGACACCGTACCCGCGACGATCATCAGGTCTGCCTGTCTTGGGCTGGAACGGAAGACCTCAGAACCGAAACGCGAGAGGTCATACTGGGGGGCAGAGGCAGAGGCGATCATCTCAATCGCGCAACACGCCAGGCCATATCCCAACGGCCAGACAGATTTTGAGCGTGCCCAGTTTTGCGCCCATTGCAACATATCGGCCAGGCTCGTCAGCTGAACGGGTAACTCCTGGTCACCAGGGGTATATTCATGGGGACCAGAGGCCATTGACAGTGGAATGGGCTTGCGCCGCAGACCACCCTCAGGGCCGTTCCCATTGTCACTAAAATTGCTGCTCATAACGTATAGAACTCCTAATGCAAAGGCTTAGCAGCACCTATTGCTCGGTTTAGATTTGGCAGGGCAAGAGATAATTACGGGGGTTATCTTGTACAGTTTTGCTTGTTTGTACATTCCACCTTGCGCCTATTATAGCACGTCCGGTCGAGCGGTGCCACAGCTTCGCGCTGCCTCTTTCCCCCTTTTGTACGCCCTTAAAGCCTCTTCGCGCCTGCGGCGCCCAGGGGTTATATGTAAGGTGCGGTGCCCCGGCGTTGCCTGGGGCACCGCACCTCACATATAACATATACTTGTTACACGTAGGGCCCATGGGTTAAGATTACTGATATGCAGATGACACATTGGCGCACGCCTCCCTTCAGAGTAGACACGAAAGAAAGATACACCCGCTCCCCGCTTAGGGTAGCATCTCTTTGCGCCATTAGACTCATGTCCCCTGTGTGAAGTCGCACGCTGTACGTGCATAAAGGAGTTTTATTTTGGGAACTCAAGGAACTTACTCTATCGCGGTCCTGCCCGGTGACGGCATTGGTCCCGAAGTGACTGAGCAGGCTGTTCACGTTTTACAGGCTATCGCCCGGCAGTATGGCCATAGCTTTCATTTCCAGTATGGCCTGGTAGGCCTGGCCGCCATTGAGGCCGAGGGCAAGGCCATCTCTGACGAAACTCTGGCCGTCTGCCAGGGTAGCGATGCCATTCTCTTTGGCGCGGTCGGTGGCGCTCAGCCCGGCGCGGCGGTCAAACCTGAGGAGGCGCTCTTCCGCCTGCGCAAGGGACTCCAGTTCTTCGCCAACCTGCGCCCGGTCCGCCCCTCGCCCGCCATGCTCGATGCCTCATCCATTAAGCCCGAGATCCTCCAGGGCGTTGATCTGATCGTGGTTCGCGAGCTGACCGGGGGCCTCTACTATGGGCACCTGGAACCGAGCGTTCCCGGCAAGCCCAGCGAGATCCGCGAGACCCCCCAGGGCTACGAGGCCATTGATACCCTGCTTTACACCGAGGCCGAGATCGAGCGCATTGTGCGCGTGGCCTTTGACCTGGCGCGCGAGCGGCGCAAGAAGGTCACCTCGGTCGATAAGGCCAACGTTCTCAGCTCGTCTGTCCTCTGGCGGCGCGTGGCCGAGCGGGTGAGCAAGGACTACCCGGACGTCGCCTTTGAGCACCTGCTGGTCGACGCCTGCGCCATGCACCTGATTCGCCGACCCGCCAGCTTCGACGTGATTGTGACCGAGAACCTCTTTGGCGATATCCTGACGGATGAGGCCTCCATGCTCGCCGGGTCGATGGGTATGCTCCCCTCTGCCAGCCTGGGCACACGCCGGACTGAGCATGGCATCTTTGGCCTCTATGAGCCTATTCACGGCTCCGCGCCCGATATCGCGGGCCAGAACAAGGCCAACCCGATCGCGGCCATCCTCACGGCGGCCATGTTGCTGCGACATTCACTGGGGCTAAAAGAAGAAGCCGCGACCATTGAGGCCGCGGTGGAGCAGTGCATTCAGGCGGGGTATCGTACGGAGGATCTACGCGAAGAGGGTAAGAAGATCCTGGGTACGAAAGAGATGGGCCAGCGCATCGCTGAAAGGGTGGTCGCTCTGGCTGGCAGCCATACGGCGTAGTGCCTTTCGAAAACCTGAGCGCGCTAGCGCTAGCCGCGAGAGCGGCGTTGGTTTTCGCTTAAGGAACTAACCCATTATGGGTTTAGGACAGGGACCCAGGAGATGCAGTTTCTGCTGCGCCTGGGAGACCTGCTGCGCGACCTCGTCCGCCTGGGACGGCGTCGCGCTCTCTGTGTTCGCGCTCGCTTCCTTGCTGGTGTCGGGCGTCAGCTTTGCTTCTAGCGCTGAGATCTCGCTCAGCAGCATCTGGCGCTCAACATACCAACGAGTGACGGATCGTTCGACCCCCATCGTAACACTCCTCTCGAACATCGTCTCATAACAAACCCAGGGTTTCATGTGGTGGGTGCGTGCTGGTGCCCCGCGGGGCACCAGCACGCACCCACCACATGAACTACCTCGCTAGCGTACGGGCGCGCCGTAGACCAGCGTATTGAGCGTATTCAACAAATCTTCGTCCTGGTATGGCTTGATCACGTAGGCGCTCGCACCAAGCTGCATCGCACGCTGCTGGTGCTTTGTGGCGGCGCGGGAGGTCAGCACCACCAGTGGTAGCGTGCGGTATTGCTCCTGCGCGCGTACCGTCGCGATCAACTCATACCCATCCATGCGGGGCATCTCGATATCCAGCAGGACCGCAGCCGGTGTCTCCTGGGAGATCATCTCCAGGGCTTCGACGCCATCGCGGGCCACCTGTATTTCCCAGTTATGCTGCTTCAACATGTTACCGACGACACGGCGCACGCTGGGACTATCATCCACGACCAGGATATGCTTACCACGTTCAGCCGACGCGCTACGCGCCGGGCCAACTGGTTGCATCATCGACGTCGTGGCGCGTCCCGACTTCGGCAGATCGACATTTTGACGTACCGCTGCCAGCATAGCCTGGGGCTGTTGCGCGGCAGTCGGCCTGCTGGTAACAGGCGATGGGTTCGCCGCCCTGACGCGGGCGGTGAGCAGGTTGTTCATTTCCAGAATCAGCACGACCTGGCCGTTACCAAGGACTGTCGCGCCCGCGATACCATGGACCTGGCGCAGGTGCGGCCCCATGTTCTTCATCACGATATCGTAGCGTCCCTTGATCTCATCAACAATCAAGGCCATGCGATGACCGCCGGCATTGACGATCAGCAACTGTGCGCGATCATCAATCGAGCTGGCTGGCAACGAGAGATACTGCGAGAGCAGATGCAATGGATAAAGCTCATTGCGGATCAAGACGGCTGGCTGATTGCCAAGCATGGAGCGCTTAAAGCTATCCAGGCGTCCAATCGACTCCACTACCAGGGTCGGAATCGCGAACTGCTGGCTCGCCACGCGCACCATCATCGCGTTCTGAATGGCCAGGCTAGTCGGGAACTTCATAGTAAAGGCCGTGCCCTGTCCTGGCGCCGACTCAACCTCCAGCGTTCCTCGCAGGCGTGACACACTATCGCGTACCACGTCGAGGCCGACGCCACGACCGCTCTCCTCACTCAGGACCTGGGCCGTTGAGAAGCCAGGACGGAAGATCAGGTCAATGACATCACCCTCACTCAGAGACTGGCTGGGACGGATCAGGCCGCGCTCAATCGCCGTCTGGCGAATGGTATCTGGATCAAGACCCTTACCGTCATCGCGCACCGTAATCACAACCTGGTTACCCTCGTAGCCCGCGGAGAGCTTGATCATACCCGTGGGGGCTTTGCCTTTCTGCTGGCGTACCTCCGGGCGATCCAGGGCATGGTTGACGGCGTTACGCATCAAGTGCAGCAGGGGACCAGAGATCTCTTCGAAAACTGTACGATCTACCTCGGTCTCCTCGCCTTCGAGCAGGAACTGGAAATCTTTCCCCTGTTTGAGGGCGACCGCGCGCGCCGCTCTATAGAGGCGCGGGGCCATCGTCGCCAAAGGGACCAGGCGCACCTTCATTAGTCTATCCTGGAAGGTTGTGCTCAGGCGATTCTCACGCGCGAAGACGCTTTCACACTCACGAATGACGCCCTCCATCTCCGTGCTCAGCGTTGACATATCGGAGATGCCTTCGCTCAGACCACGTGTGAGCTGGTGGAACTCCGTGTAGCGGTCCAGCTCCAGTTCGTCGAACTCTGCCAGGTGCGAAGGCACACGCTGCATGCCGTTATTCACGAGCACCAGGCCCTGCTCACCCTCGTTGTTGGAAACCTCAAGTTTACGACCGCTGGGCAGAGTTGCAGCCTCAAAGCGCGACTCCAGTTTCTGGCCAACATCTTGCAGGCGATTGCTACTGACACCTACGTCCGCGACCAGGCGCACCAGACGCTGAATGCGCTCTTCCAGCACGCTACGGTTGACCAGCAGCTCGCCGAAGAGATTGACCAGCTCATCCAGTTTTTGCAGGCGTACACGCACGTTCAGGTCGCTACGCGCCGTACGCGTCGAGCCAAGCTCACCAGTGATGGGCTCATCCTCGCCCACCACGCTAGAGGAGAAGGCGACATCGCTCGCCGGCTGATCCTCGTACTCGCTCAGATCTTCCTCTATAGCCGTCGAGGGGGTGTGTCCACCCAGAAGCTCGGAGTAACGCGCCCGCAGTGACTGCGCTCGCGTCTCATCAGAGCTAAGCGATACATCCAGGTGGGTAATCATGCTATCCAGCGCCTCGGCGGTGTCCAGGATCACGCTAACCACGTCCGACGTGATATGCGTGGTTCCCTCCATAATGCTATCCAGTAGATCCTCAGAGGCATGTGAGAGATCGGCAATGGCGCGGAAGCCCATCATGCCAGCCGCACCCTTGAGCGTATGCATGGCACGGCGAATACCCTGGATCAATTCGCTGTTATTGGGATCATTCTCCAGGGCTGCCACGTGGACGCTGATACTTTGGAGATGCTCTTCAGCCTCCATGCGGAAGATCTCCGCGGCCTCATCGGCGAACTCAGCTCCAAAGGACTGAGCTGGCGCGGGCGCAGAGGGAGCAGGCTTGGGTGCAGGGGCCGAGCGCGAGGGCTGCGGCTGTGGTGGCACCAGAGGCTGGGACCTCGAGGGCATCGTGACCTCGCCTCCCAGCGATTGACGTGCCCGATCCTGAAAGTTTGGCGAGGCCAAGGTCTGAGCCTCGCGGGCGGCAACCTCAGGGGCACCACCCAGGGCGGATGGTTCCATGGTTGAAATCTGGCTCAGGAACTCCTGGCGCACCTGGATCTCGATCTCGTTGCGTAGGCGATGCTCAAGATCAGGAATGGACTCGTTTGTTCGCGGGAACGCGGTCGCCTGGGAGCCACTCACGGAAGACTGGGGCGCCTTGCTCTCATACTCGCGACGCATCTCCTCACGGATCTCGTGTTCAAGCTCCTCACGCACCTGGGCCGCGATCTCAGCTCGCAGGGATTGCATATCGCCCTGGCGCTCGAAGACGACGCGCTCGCGCACCGTCTCCGGCTGAGCATTGTTCTGCATCTCCCAGGGGGTCCAGCCGTCCTCTTGCTTGAAGACAGGCGCGTTCTGGGCCTGCTGGAAGCGCTCCTGCAACTGCCGGAAGGCCAACCCACAGGACTCTATCGAGGCTTGCAGTTGTGAAATGGTTCCCTGAACCTGCTCATCGGTGGTCTCAACGCCACCCGAGATATGTTTCAGGCGCTCCAGCACCTTCTTCAGCTTGCTATTAGAGACCCACATCACCGACAGTGGGAGATAGCGCCGCACCTGCTCAGGACTATTGCGCAGGTTCAGACCCATGGCGCGCCCAGCCCAATCCTCCATGCGATCAAGCGCATCCTTAGAGCCATCCAGGAAGCCACGGAACTCCTTGCGCTGCTCCTCGATAATCTCAATGGAGCCGCGTAACTGGGAGATAACCTCCTGTAGCGAAGCAACCTGGGAAAGGAGATTCTGTGCCTCGCGTTGCGCTTGCTCATAGCTCTGTGGCAGCGAACCAGAGTGAGCCAGGGGCAGGGAAGCAGGCTGCGATATCTGTGATTCAGGGGCGAAAGGCGAGTATTGTTGAGTATATTGTGATTCAAGCTGCGCGGGCGCCGGCTCAGGCGTGGATGATGCATAGTGGACGGGCAACTCTTCAGCCTGGAACGTTGGCGTGGCCAAGCTGGAGGGCGTCGACTGCTCTGGTACCAGGGGCCACTGCTCAACCTCGACCTGCGCAAAGTTTGCCAGATCCGAGAGGTTGGGCTGTACCACATCCTCATTGCTTGCCATGCCACTCATGTCTGACTGCCACGAAGTGTACGTCTCTGGCACGCCTGGCGTCTCCTCCTCCACGGGCTGAGGCCGTTGTGACTCTCCATAGGAAGGGGGAGAGACCGCAAAGGGTGTCTGCGGCGGTATAGGCGGCATTGAGCGCATCGAGGCCATCAGCTCTTCCAGCGCACTGGATGACGATGACGATGACGACGACGAGGTAGGCTGCCCCTGCGCTAGCGGGGCAGATGGTTGAGGAGCCGGAGCAGGCTCTACAGGTTGTGCGGGCGAGGAGAACGCCTCTGGCCACGCAAGATCATCATTGGACGAAGTACTGGGAGTGCGGAATGACTCCAACACTTCATCAAAAGATGGCATGGGGGCCGCACTTGGAGTTGTCGGCGGCACAGGAATACCAAACGGCTGATATCCCGGATCGTAGCTCTGGGATGTCGTCGTAAACGGCGCCATCTCCTCTAGCGAGAACTTATGAGCGCCCGTCGCCTGTGGTGTGGGAACCTCGCTTGAGGCGTCCACCATGGCTCGATAGCGCGCATAGTCCGCATCATCCTCCGCAATAATCGCATCCTCATCAATCCCGTTACGGATACCCTCTAAGAGTTGATGCAACCGACCTAACGAACGATGCAGTAGACCTAGCGTAGGCTCATCGAGTGTCGTTAAACCATCTAAAGCATCACCTAAGATATCTTCCATTCCATGAGCGACATGAGCCAGACCCGGGAAGTCCATCATGGAAGCGGAGCCACCGATTGTGTGCGTTCGCCGGTATGTTTCTTCAAGGGCATCCATGTCGTTTGGTGAAAGGGCCAGTTTCTCCAGGTTCTTCTCGATTTCTGGCAGATAGCTATTCACCTCTTCGATAAACGAATCAAGGACGGATAGTTTATCAAATGTATTCGACATGTTGCGCTTACCCACTTAACTATCGCAGTGTTAGGTGAACTCCCCATGTGGAGAGGCCACCTAACACTAACCTGCTATATATTGCTTTTCACTACAAGCACGTAGCCATTATCGCTGGAAGGGCGGTTGATCCTGACCGAAGCGATACTGGTCGGGATTCTGCTCGCTTGATGACCAGCGCGGCTGTTGTGGCTGCCGCTGTTGTCCATTAGGCTGGTCTTGCGGATAGCCGGGTAGTGAGGCAGGACCCTGAAAACCAGGCTGAGAGAAGGACCCGGGAGGGGTATTGGGTGGCATTGGGAAGGCACCCGAATTCGGGGCGCCAATGCCTGGCAGTGAGGTCTGAGAACGCCCAAAGCCACTATTCAATCCTCCTGAGTTCTCCATACCACCACCGAAGTCGCCAAAGCCTTGCTGCCCACTAAAACCCTGCTGTCCGTTAAAGCCTTGCTGTCCACCAAAACCCTGCTGGCTGTTAAAGCCTTGCTGTCCGTTAGAACCTTGCTGTCCGTTGAAGCCTTGCTGTCCGTTAGAACCTTGCTGTCCGTTGAAGCCTTGCTGTCCACCAAAACCCTGCTGGCTATTAAAGCCTTGCTGTCCGTTGAAGCCTTGCTGACCATTATAGCCGAACTGGTCGGGCTGACCAAAGCCGCCCATAGGATCGCCGAAGTCAGGCTGACTATTAAAACCGCTGGCACCGGAGCGCGAGCCCAGCGCAATTAGCGAGTCGTTGTCTGGCTCAGGCAGAGGCGGGAAGGCATTAGGGAAGCCCTGGTTGTCGCCCCAACCCATATCGCCACCAGGACCGGCGATGCCGGGCACACCAAAGCCATCATTGCCCGAGGGCAATCCAGCGAGCGAAGACATGCTGGGGAAGGAGCCACCCGCGGCATCATTGGCGTGCTCAGGCAAGCGGAAGGTCGACACCGATGCGCGCAGTTGTTCCGCCAGTTCCGCCAGGTAGCTCACGCTGACCGCGGCCTCCTGTGTACCGGCGTCCGTCTGACGCGTGATTTCAGAGATGCGACCCATGGCCACCGCCACCGCCTCAGAGACAGTTGTCTGCTCGTTCGCGGCGTGGGCGATGTTCTCAATCATCTGCGCCTGGCGCTCAACGTCAGCGTAGATAGAGTTCAATGAACGTTCGACGTTATCCGCGAGCTGTGAGCCTTTGACAACCTCTTGTGTGCTGTCTTCCATAGCGACAACCGCTTCGTAGGTATCGCCCTGAATACTCTTGACCAGAGTCGCGATACGCTTGGTTGACTCGGTCGAACGCTCAGCCAGGAGGCGGATCTCATCGGCAACGACCGCGAAACCGCGACCATGCTCACCAGCCATCGCAGACTGAATAGCGGCGTTCAGCGCCAGCAAGTTTGTCTGATCAGCGATATCTTCGATGATACGCACGATTTCGCCGATCTCGTTGGAGCGCTCACCCAGGCGTTTAATTTTCTTCGCGGTATCCTGCACGTTCTCACGAATGAGCATCATACCTTCAATCGTCTGACGCACGGCCTGTTGGCCAGCTGTAGCATTACGCAGCGCCTGCTGCGATACCTCCACGCTCTGCTGAGCGTTTTTGGCGACGTTTTGAATGAAGACGGCCAGGGCCTCAACGGCCTCGGTTGTCTGCGAGATCTGCGCCACCTGGGCCTCGGAGGCCTGGGTCAGTTCATTGGAGCGATCCAGAATACGGCGGGTCGCATTCGTGACCTGCACCGCCGTTGACTGCACGCGTCCGACGACCTTCGCAAGCTCTTCGATCATATAGTTAAATGAGTCCGCCAACACACCCAGTGTATCTGGAGTTACCTCAGCTTGTACGCGAAGATCACCATCACCAACTGCGCTTACCTCTTGCAGCAACTTCTCAATCTGTGCCTGTAGGGCCGCGGCATCGCTACCGGCGCTTCCCAGGCTAGCATTGCCGCCCGCGCCAGGCTGCTCAAACAAGGAATTAATAGACATCGCCAGGACAGCAAAGTCGTCATCTCCGCTGACCGCCACGCGCGCGCTGCGATCTCCATTCGCATATTCGCGACAAACTTCTACCAGGGATTGCACACGATCTTTAATACGTCTCTGCATTAAATAATTAATAACGACGATAGTGAGCAACACAACAATGGCAATCCCAATGATCCAGCCAACCAGAGGGCCGCCGTTTGCTTGTTGTAGAGATACTATGATTAAGACCACGAAGGCCAGCAACGTGACAAGCAGTGAACTAACTATACTCCACTGCATGATACCGTCGACAGACCCCTTGTTGCGATCAGGATTCATCCGCCAGACCTCCTAGAAATTTACGATCGACCTCAAGCTGGACACCATGGACCCGTTAGCCTATGGCTTCATAGCGCTGCATTTTTTCGGAGAAGAGTAGGCGTGCCACATCCAGTAAAACCAGCACGCGATTCGACAACAACGCACACCCAGCAGCATAGGGGGCTGCCCAATGGGGAAGAGTAGCCTGGCGCATATTTCCATTGAGAATAGCCGTATCAGGGATGGGAAGCATCTCGCTCACACTATCAACAATGAAACTAATTACCATGTCATTTTCCTGCAACGACAACAGACGCGTGCGCGCGGTAGGCGATGATACCCCTAGCTCTAGAAACTGGCGTAAATCAACTACAGAAATAATTGAGCCACGCAAGTTCATCACGCCCTTTACCCACGCCGCAACATTGGGCACAGGAGTAAGTTCGCCGAGGCGCTCCACACCTTGTACCTGACCAGCCTTCACAGCGAACTCAAAGTTCTCGATAGAGAAGACCAGATATTGCTCACCAACAACCGTGGGGGCACTTTCCGTTCCGGGCATACCAGCTGCGGCCTGCATGGAGGTCGCTGAAACCATACGCTCACGTAATTGTTGAATGGCAGCAAGCCTATCGCGTTGTAACAAATTTTGCTTATCGCTGGACACTAAACCACTCCCCGTGTGACAAAAAGCACAGAGTAGCGCTCATGTCATCTTTTCGTTTCAAGCTCTTCCAATTTTGCTCTTCTCAATGCACCCGCCTCTAGACGAGACGGCGCACACTCGCAACCAGCTCTTCTTCTTTGAATGGTTTCGTGAGGTACATGTCTGCACCTTGTCGCAAGCCCCACGACCGATCTAATGGCGTATTCTTGCTCGTTAGCAGGATGATCGGAATGTGTCGGCTTACCTCCATACTTTTGAGTTTTCGGCAAACCTGGAACCCATTCTGCTTTGGAAGCACTACATCCAGAACGATGCATTGCGGACGCTCTTTGAATACCTTCTCGAAGGCCTCTTCACCATCTACTGCCGTCACTACTTCAAAGCCGCTATTGCGCAATGGTGCCACAATCATCGTCAACTCTGTCCAACTATCATCCACAACGAGTACTTTCTGCCCAGGCATCCTATTATAACCTTTCCTAAACATACCATACCAGTGTGATGGGAGTTTAAGGCTATAATACCGTGTTTGCCTTTACCTGATGAGTTCAAGATGAGCAAAGGTCGGTAAAACTAAACACAGATATCTACTGGTATTATCAGCCTCGACGGTATCTCGTGCGTGGGCGCATCTGCTCCTGGCGGGCTGGCATACGTTCCTCCCAGTTCACCAGGTGCTTTTTAACTGTCTGCACCAGTTCGGCGGAGTCGAAAGGCTTGGTCAGGTATTCAGTCGAACCTGCCAGGCGGCCTCGCATTTTGTCGAACAAACCGTCTTTCCCACTGAGCATGATAATTGGAATTTGGCGAAACTGCAAGCTTTTACGTATAATCTGGCAAATATGGTACCCATCCATACGAGGAAGCTGGATATCGAGCAGAATTACAGCTGGCATCTCGTCTGCAACCGAGGTCAGAGCACTCAGGCCATCACTCGCGGTAATTACGCGAATGTTCTCCCTCTGCAATGTCATCTGCACAATCTTGCGCACGGTTGGACTGTCATCCACCACCAGTACTGTAGGTTGATCCGCTGCCATCAAATGGTCCTCCTTTGCGTTTCTGGTGACCAGAACTCTCCCTCGTTCTGCGCCACACGGTTATCCTGAATAATACCAAACGGAGCACCCGGCTGCATCTGCTGTACCTGCTGGCCCCTGGTCCGTTGAACATTCTTTTGCGCGCGATAGAACTGGTACTTTTGGATTTCGGCGTCGATCTCGGAGAGAAGGACACGCCAGGCCATGGCGATCTGCCGTCCCATATGGGAGTTGCCTACCTCATCTTTGACCAGCGCATCAAAGACCATGCGCAGGAAGGCTGAGAGGCCCAGGACCGCCTCGCCATAAAACTCTTCCAGTTGCTCGCCCTTGACGACTTTATTGAGGGTAAGTATATCACTACAATCAAGTTGTCCACTGACGAAGGTCGCGGTTTCAAGGATGGGGAACTGGTGCCTGGCCAGATCATGGAGCAGTGGCACAAAGCGGCGCTCAATAAAGCGCATGATCTCGATCTGTTGCAACTGTCCTCGCCCACGCAGGCTACGCGCGAAGCTGCCATGATGCACAAATAATTCGTTCACGCAGTCACAGAGCGCTTTAATGAGGCTTAGCAGGAGTTGTTCGACGTTCGTTACCTCGCGGTAACGCTGGAGCGTCGTCTGGCAGCGAATAATGATATTCGAGAGGTCGCGTTGGAGGTCGTTTTCCAGGGCTGTGTCGACGACTTCGATCAGATGCAGTTCCAGGAGCTGCATCATGCTCTGCGCCACCCTGGCCTCCGGCATCATCTCGACAAAAGCGATGGCCTGTAAAGGGATTTCGCCATTGCAGAGACAGAGAATCTCAATCGACTCCTGGCCCAGGCCCAGGCTGCGCAGGTCACGCTTGACCTCGGGCGACCAGCGAGCAACCGTGGTACGGGTAAGTTGAGTCACACCCTCAGAGACAATCGTCTCCCACTCATCGGCCTGGCGCAATGCCTCCAGTAAGACGGAATCGACATCCAGCGGCTGCATGGCTGTATCCATTGGCAGGAGTTGACGATGAAACGAGAAGCGCCCATTGACCCAGCGCATCGCGTGGCTAATCGACTGCGTCACGGCGAATTCCAGTCGACGCTGCATCTCGCCGGCGGGCATCCATCCACGCTCGACGAGCAGTTGCAATGACATTTGCACATTGCCACGAGCTATCTCATGTACTGCCTGGGCGCGAGGAGGATCAAGTTTATTGATCAGGCAAAGCATGCCTAGTAGATCTGGTTGTGGTACCCCTTCCTCGTGTAGCCCGACGATCTTTCCCTTTCGCAGGCTGATCGAGAGCGTATCCGAGCCAGATGATACGAATAACTTGCCCGTCTTTTCACTCAGCGCAAGCATTTTGAGTATGGATTGGAGTCCTAGCGTTTGCAGGTCTCCGTCCATGATGCGGTCTTGCTGCTCCATGTGTCCCTAGTTTCCTTTGCCGACTAGCTTGTGAGGCCCCATTCTTGATCCTTACAAGCAGTTGCGTCTGTAATTGTTGCGTTTTGCAATAGCATTCAATAATAGATTATTAGCGTCTTTTTGCCTTTTTACCTCTTTGCCTTTTTATATAATGCGCCAGGTCTGGAGCCTCATTACTCCCACCTTCCCCTGCATCCCCGGTACGCCTTCAAGCCGAAAGCCTGGCCTTACATATATCCTTGTTGATCGAGGTACGCTCCCTGTGCGTTGGTCAAGGCACTGTAGCACATTATCCGCTTTCGGCCAACTCTCCCCTTTATATCGTTCTCAATACCCTACAGTGTATACTAAACGCGCTCAGCTTGCTACAGGTTTGTGGGCCGAAATCGTTAAGATTGCATTAAGGATTTTAACCGCTCAGGCGTTGCGGACCTCGACCTGCCCCCGAAAGACATAGCCAATCCCAGGTTCGGTAATAATGTAGCGCGGATGAGAGGGCTTCGCCTCTACTTTTAAGCGCAACTGCCGTACATAGACGCGCAGGTAATCGGCTTCTTCGCCATATTCAGGTCCCCAGACTGCGCGCAGGAGCGCGCGATGCGTCAAGACCTTACCCGCACAGAGCATTAATTGTTTCAAGAGTTCAAACTCGGTCGGAGTCAGACGGACTTCGTTGTTGCCAGCCTTCACCAGGCGCCGCGCCAGGTCCATGTAGAGATAGCCATCCTCGCTGATGAGCAACTCAGGCACCTGCTGTATCTCCTCGCCTTCATTCGATTGCGAGCGGCGCAGGCAGGCTCGTACACGCGCCATTAACTCTTCGCTACCAAAGGGCTTGGTCAGGTAATCATCGGCTCCCAGGTCGAGCGCCCGCACCTTTTGCCGCTCTTCGCTCATCGCGGAGAGGACAATAATGGGCGGCTTCTGCCCGCGATGACGGACCTCGACACACACATCCAGACCATCTAACTCGCCAGGCATACACAAGTCGAGAAGAATAAGGTCTGGCTGGTGCAGTTTGACCATCTCAAGCGCCTCTCGCCCGTCTCCAGCCACGAATACGTCATACCCACCGGCCAGCAAGTTCTTCCGAAGCACCCTTTGTATAGGCTCTTCGTCATCTACAACGAGTATGCGCTTCCCTTTCGCTCTCATGTTGCCTCTCCCTGAGATACTTTTTAGTGGTTTGCTTCCTAAATAGCTTGTGGGGTCCATGCTGGCATGGACTCTTTGGCCCGCAGGCCGCTTCCTTGCAGCCAGGACAAGTCGCTTCGCTCGGAGTCCAAGCAAGCTTGGCCCCTACAAACGGCTGTCACGTGTTCCTGCTCCGGCTATGGATGTAGGGGCAAGGTGAAAACGAAACTCAGGCCGGTGCCTTCGTGTGCCCCACCTTCAGGAAGCCTCCCCTGCTCACCTGAAGGCTCTTCCTTGACAGTTTCGACCCAGATCTTCCCCTGGTGTGCCTCCACAATCCCTTTACAAATCGCGAGGCTTAAACCATTGCCGTAAGTGCGCGAGCTATAAAAGGCTGTGAAGACACGTTCGCTCTCTTCTTCAGGAATACCACTCTTGCTGTAGCCGATGACCGCGCCGCGCAAAAAATCCCCGGCACTGTCTGCCTGCACGGTAATGACGCTTTGCCTGGGACTATGACGCGCGGCGTTCTCTATAAGATTATAAAATACTCGTTCCAGTTGCACATGATCAATGTAGGCCATAAGCATGCCTTCAGGTATCACTACATTGACCTGGTGCGCCTCCACAATCCGTGTCAGCTTGTTTAAGGCCCCATAAATGACTTCAACGACATCGCACCAGGCTCGCTGTAAGACCAGGGCACCCATTTCGATGCGTGAAAGCTCGACCAGGGCGTTGACCTGGACAGTCAGGTGGTCCGTTTCGTTCTCGATATCTTGCAGCAAGATACGCCGATCTGTTTCGTCCCACTCTAGATCCTCCTGGAGCAGGCCAGTCACCGCCGCTTTGATCGTTGTGAGCGGCGTGCGCAGGTCATGTGAGACCGAGGAGAGCAGGGCCGAGCGGTTATGCTCATCACGAGCCTGCTCCGTCACATCCCTCACCTGCAAGACATAGGCAATCAAGTGACCATCGCGATTACGCAGTTCGTGGCGCGTCAGGTGATAGTGGTGATCGTTGGAGTTACCCTCCAGCTCGCGCCTGGCCCGCCCCCGGTTCTCGCCACTCTCCTGGGGCAGCGGACGGGCAGCCAGGATACAGCGCAGTTCCTGGGTCTCACTCGTGCCCTGGGTAAAGTCATGCAGGTAGTGGCGCACCTCGTCCACGTTGCGCATGCGAGGCATGAGCTTGGCGAAGGCGCTCTCCAGCGTGGTGACCTCCGGTTGCTGGCGACGCGAGAGCCAGAGCCGCTGCTCGTAGGAGTTATAGGCGTTATAGACGGCATTGAGCGCGGTCATGCTTCCTGATAATTGCATATCGCACAAGGCCTGCGCGGCAGGATTCATAAAAATACAATGGCCATCCAGGTCCACCGCCAGCCAGGCATCGTCCTTGCCGTTCTCACGCACTATAAGGGGGCTTAGCTCGCCGAGCATCCCCGTGCCGCGCAGGGCATCCTCGGCCGCCTGGGTGAGCCACTGCATGGCGTCCGACTCCTCCCCCTGCCCCTCGCGCTCGACGGAGAATTTGAGCCGCTCCGCCGAATGCATCTCTTCATCGAGAGTTATTGATGTCTCAGATGCTGTCACGGCTTCAGAAAGCGCTCTATTCTCCATGCCCAGGCCCTGCTCGGTATGAATCATGGCCTGCAAATTCAGTTCGCTATTGGTCAACAGAAACTCGCCCACAAAGCGTAGCACGCTGTCCAGGCTTACCCCATAGGAGCGCTCGGTCTCCTCGCGCAGGCGCTCAAAGAGGGCCATCTCCTCAGCGCCTTGGACCTCTCCATGCCCATTACTGGTATATGCATCCTGCTGGCGCTGGCGATAAGCAAGCTCAAACTGCTCAAGCGCCTGCCGGAAGCGCCTGCGTTGATGAGCCGATTCGAGCATCATTCCATTATGGATTGCGAAGGTCGCCTGATTGGCGAAGAGCGAGAGGATTTCAACCTTGAGCGGGGTAAAACCGCCAGCTTCAGGCGAGCAGAGCAAGAGCGCGCCAAGCACCGTTGTGCCTGTGATGAGGGGATAACATAAAATAGAATGCATGCCGAGTTCTTCGGCGAAGAAACGGCTGGCGGGGAAGCGCTCGTCACGCGAAATATCATCCGAGACATGAGGGGTCCGCTGGCGGAGGGTCTGACTGAGAATACAGGCATCGCTTAGCTTTTTCTGCCGCACATTCTCCTCAAACTGGGTAGCATCAAGTCCCACCTGCGCCTCCAGGCGGAGCGTTGCGTCGCGCTGCTCCAGCATAATGATGGCAGACGAGACATTTAAGGCTTTGGCAATGCCTTCGACAATCTGGTTCAGGATCGTTGGCAGGTCGATACGCAGCGTCAGAGCACGGGTCACGTCTTTAAGCGCCTGGCGTTGACGATCAAAGATGGCCGCGCTCCCACCCAGTTGCGCCCGCTCAATTGCCGCCGCCAGCACGCGTGCCACGGCACCAATCAGGCGTTGCAGGGTTTCATCGACATAGGTATTGGGGATCGAGCTGCCCAGTTCGAGCGTCCCCAGGACACGCTGATCCTCCAGAACCAGTGGAGCGATCACGGTTGAGCGCAGTTGAGGGTGCCCGCTGAGCGCGTCGCCCGTTTCTCCCGGTGGCCCCTCCTGCCCTTCAGGATAGTCGTTTACCATGAGCATGGGCGAGGCCAGCACGCGCTCTAACATGGAGTCCTTTACCGGGTGCTGATGAGGAAAAACGCGCCATTCGCCCTCTTCACGCCGACACACCGCTACACGCACTGCTTCGCGATCATGCCGCAATAGCACTACGCCAAACACATCAAAGGGAATAGCCGGCTCTAGCTCTGCCGCCAGCAGAGCATAGTTGGGTTTCGCGTCCCGTACGCTCATCACGATACGCACAACACGCTCAATGATCGCCGATTCTTCGACCGCTGATGTATTTGTTCTCACATCCATAGCTATCCTGGTGACTCCACACAATCTATTCTTAGGAACAAGAGGGCTTGTCTCCCCCCCGTCCTCGCCTACCAACCTACAAGGTCTGCTTGCTTCGCCTGTTCGCTCGTCAATCCTCTTATGCAAATCTTATACTACAAGTGCGGGATATTACAAGCTTTCCGTACAAAAGGATGTAATATCTGTTTTACATTGTTAGTACATATGGAAAATGAAATACAAATTAGCTCTAGAACATCGTCTCAAAGTATACCATACTATCGCGCTTTTTCGATAAGAGAGAGTCGGCCCTCTCGCCTCTCACTTCTTCCCTTCCATAAAGCTCAGACATGGTTTATCCCTCTTGTAAAGCCATTCCAGCCTTCATCCAAGTATAGCAGGACCAGCTTCTTTTCCCTTCCCTGACAGTGATCTTTTTATGAAAGAGTCTTCATTCTAGCCAGCTTTAGCGCGATTTTCCGCGAAGTCGCTGAATACTTTGTCAGAAAGAACGGCCCAAAGGGGCCAAAACTACCAGTTATATACCAGATTGCACCACAATACTCCATATACGCCCAAGATATTTCACCACTGTCTTATGTAAGAGTATGACTCTGCTTGCGCCAATAACATAGTCAGACGTAATATAAGCTGAAGCACATTCGAGCGCTATTTGAACATATGCTATCAACGAGAGGATGGATTACATTCTATGGCCCTTCCGCTGATTGGTCCAATCGTACGCGCCACAACGGCGAGCGAGGTCGTCATCTGGGCGGAGTTCGCGCGCCCCTGCAAGGTTACCGTTAGCGCTACCCCCTTACACAATCTGGAGGCCGAAACAGTCCAGGTCACCGCTAGCACACTCCTGGCGGGCGGACATGCCTATCTCTCCGCGCGCCTGAGCGGCCTGCAACCCTCAACCTGGTATACCTATGCCTTACATGTAGAGGATAAGGCTGATGACGGTGATGCTACGCAGTCCGCTCTCTGGCAGGGCTTTCGTACCTTTGCGGCGCCCGGAGAGGCAAACAAGCAGCCGCTACGGGTGGCATATGGCTCCTGTCGCAAGCTTGACCAACCCGAGAAGGATACACTCGCCGCCTTTGGGCGCTGGCTAAGAGAACATAGTGAGCAACGCGAGCAGGAATGGCCCCACCTGCTACTGATGATCGGCGACCAGATCTATGCGGATCAGCCATCACCCAGCCTGGTGGCACATCAGCCCGAACTGGCCCAGGGAGCCTCGCGCTTCGATGAGTTCGCCCTGCTCTATCAGCATGCCTGGTCCTCGCACGAGGATGTACGCCAGGCCCTGGCGGCGCTGCCAACATTCATGCTTTTCGATGATCACGAGATTACTAATAACTGGAACGCGGAGCCTAACTGGCAGGAAGAGGCCCTACGCCAGGGGCAAGAGCAGACGATTGTGGATGGGCTGGTCGCCTATTGGCTCTACCAGGGCTGGGGCAATCTGCTGCCCGGCGCCACGCTGACACACCCGCTCCTGGATGTGACACAGACCGCGCTTCAGAGCGGCAGAGATTGCCTCGATGATCTACGGGCCTGCGTACGTACCACGCTCACCGGCGCCACAACGCTGCCCTGGCACTACACCGTTGCCACGCAGCCCGCGATCTTTGTCACCAACACACGCACGGAGCGAACCGCGCAGCTCACATCGTCTGATGAAGCGCTCTACGCGCCCACCGCCATCATGGGCGAGCAACAGATGGGCGAGCTTCAACAGTGGCTGGCGAGCAATCCCTCGCCAGTGACGCTCCTGGTCTCCTCGGTTCCCCTGCTCCTTCCTCCGCTCATTGGCATGATTGAATATCTCTCCGGCCTGCGTCTCTGGCATGCTCAACCAGGCTTGCTCAAGCGCATAGGGAACTGGTTCGCACATCAGCAACTGGCGGTAGCGCGCAAGGCCAGCTTCGATCACTGGCCGCTCTACGCCCGCAGCTGGCAACGCCTGCTCCAACTCCTTGAACATCATCCAGGCACCGCCCTGGTGCTTTCAGGAGATGTGCATTTCTCATACGGGGTCTCAGCGCAGGCGACCGCTGCGACAGCACCACGCCTCTACCAGTTTGTGTGTACGCCCTTGCAGAACGCACTTGCGCCCTCGGACCGGCGCAAGATCGAATGGCAGTCAATGATCAGCGGCATGCACTATGGTGGGCTACGCACACATATGCTGCCCCTGCGGGACGAGGGCAGTTCAGGGGCAGTCAAGCGCGACATCCTCTACCAGGACACCCTGGCCATCCTGACCCTCCAGCCAGAGACCAGCGGCGGCTACAGGCTGACCCACGACTATCTCGGCCTCGGTAAGGATGGATTGACAAGAATCGCCTCCCTGGAACTGCCAATGCTCAAAGCAGACCTGTCTCCTGCCACAAAACAGGAAGAGACGCAAGCAAGCCTCAAACTGTAGGGTCCATGCTGGCATGGACTCGCCCGGCCCGCAGGCCGACACCCTGGCGTGGGGAGGTCACTTCGCTCGGAGTCCATGCCAGCATGGACCCTACTTTGTATAGCCGGTTAGTTCGACGTAGCCCTGGCCGGAGAGGGTTTGGCCATTCTGCTGGCCCTGGATATCAACCGCGCCCTCCCAGTAGACGTTGCCGGTCGATTTGGTGACGACCAACTCCTGGTCCTTGAGCTGGGGCATGACCGTCAGATTGACCTTGAGGCGAGGGTCATTGATAGAGACGCGCCAGCCGGAAGGATAGTTGATCCCCGTGTGCGGGCTGAGCCAGTGGTCCAGTACCTCGTTCTGTATGGCGCTCTGGGGAATGACAATGCTCTGCCCCTTGTCGTCGGTATAACCGGCGTAGGTTGAGATAACCTTCCCCGTGGCGTCGCGGATGAAGTAGATCATAATATCCCCGCCATTGCTCAACTGCATACTATACCAATCCCAACCGCCGCTACCCAGCGTCAGAAAGTTGCCCCACTGATGATCCATCCAGGCCTGGCCACTCACCTGTACTGGCTGGCCGTGGTCGAGCAGTTGACCACTCACTTGCATACGCGTACGCGAATAATAGTACGAGTAGCCCGCCAGACCATAGGTGATCAGGCCCTTGCCATCGTGCAAGGTGGGCGCCTTGACGCCGTTGAGATCAAGCTTGATGGCGTAATCCTTCATCGACGCCTCCAAGTGGTCGTGTCCATTGCGGCCCTGGATACGCCAGTCGCCAATCCCCACATTAATGCCAGCTTGCTTTGAGTTGTCCAACGGTAGCATGACATTGCGCTGATCATAGGCGAACTGGCCCCGCGTGATATCGCTAATGGCGAAATGCGAGGCGAAGAGCGGAGGCAGATCGCTGCGCGAGACCTGGAAGATCACGAACTCAAAGCCATAACGATGACCATCCTGCCCATTGAAGTGGCCGGTATAGTACCACCACTCAGTCAGGTTATTATGCGAACCCTCGTCCTGGGGAAACTGCACCGGCGGCAGGGGCTTCTGCTCACCAACTGGCACATAGGCTGGCAACTGGGCATTGGTCGAGACCATGCCGGGAAAGGTACAGGAGGAGAGCGCCAGCATCAGCCCCAACAGCCCGGAGAGCACAACAAGCTTCCAGGTACGGCGTCCTTGAGTAATCCTCTGCATTAGAGCTTCCCTCCTACGTTGATATCCTGCGCGTCCTTACTCTCGCTATGTCCATTGAGCGAGAGTGCCGCTGCGTCCTCATCGAGCATATATTCGTCGAGGGTAGGAGGCTTACGCTGCACGCCCTTGAAGGGGAGCCACCAGTTCCAATCGCCCAGTAGGCGCATGGTCGAGGGCACAAGCAGGCCGCGTACAAAGGTCGCGTCCAGGAAGACCGCCAGGGCCATACCCACGCCCAGAGCCTTGACCAGGATCACATCGGCCGTCGCGAAGCAGGCACTCACCACGATCACGATCACCGCCGCGCTGGTAATGATGCCGCCACTTCGCTGTAAGCCCAGGGCCACCGAGCGCGTATTATCGCCCGTCTGCCAGAAGGTCTCCTGGATGCGCGAGAGCAGGAAGACCTCGTAGTCCATCGAGAGACCAAAGAGCGTACAGAAGAGCAGAATGGGGCTCGACGCCTCCACAAAGCCCAGGGGCGAGAAATTTAAGAACTGGTGCAAAAAGCCATCCTGGAAGATGATCACCAGCGCGCCATAGCTGGCCAGGATCGAGAGCGTATTCATCAGAATAGCCTTGAGCGGCAGCACCAGCGAGCGGAAGAGCAGGAAGAGCACCAGGTAGGTGATGGCAAAGATGATCAACACTGCCTTGGGGAAGTCGGTATAGAGTGTCGTAACATAGTCGTAGTCCGCCGCAGAGCCGCCATCCACCAGGACATGGATGCCATTCCCTGGATTGGTATTGCGAATCGTGACCACCAGTTCCTGTGAGCGTATATCGTTCATCTCATACTTGCTTACCACCTGCACCAGCATCGTATTCCCCGAGACGGTCGACTTGAGAAGCGCGCCCAGGTAGGGATCGGTCACCAGTTTGGGATTGTGATAGAGCAACTCATACTGGTCCAGGGTAAAGCGCGGATCGGCGCTCACAATGCTATCCACGCGCTGCACACGCGGATCGGCCTCGATGCGCTTGGTATACGCGTAGAGGTTGCGAATATTCTGGTCACTCAGGACATCGCCCTTCGTCTGCACCGCCAGGATAATCGGCGTCGTCTCGCGCAGGTTGAAGCGCTGCTGCAACATATCATACGCCTCGCGCGAGGGGACATAAGGAGGCAGGATCGAGGCATCGGGCGCCGAGAAGCGCACCCCCAGGAAAGGGAGACCAAACGCCACCAGCAGGCACAGCACGCTCACAAAAATACGCACCGGGTAGCGCATCACAAACTGCGACAGGCGATACCAGAAGCCATGATGATCGCCCACAGGCTCCTGCGCCGCCTGCCTGCGTCCCCACAGGCGTGGAACACGTACCGGGAAGGCATTGATGCGCGTGCCAAGGATCGAGAGCAGCGCGGGGAGCAGCGTCAGGGCCGCCGCGACTGCCAGCAGCACCACGAGCATGCCGCCCAGGCCCACCGAGCGCAGCATATTGATGCGGAAGAAGGTCAGACCAAATAGACCAATGGAGACCGTCAGGCCCGAGAAGGCCACGGCGCGGCCTGCCGTCGCAATCGTGAGGACCGTGGCTTCATTCACACCTCGCCCACGCGCCAGTTCCTCGCGGAAGCGGCTGACGATAAAGAGCGAGTAGTCGACGCCCAGGCCCAGGCCGAAGAGGGTGGTAATATTAAGTACAAAGATGGAGAGATCGGTCACCTGCCCCAAGCCAAAGAGCATGGCCAGGGTCACGACCACGGCAAAGCCGCCGACCAGGCCGGGCAGAATCGCCGCCACCACGGAACGGAAGACGAGCAGCAGGGCAATGGTCGCGAAGGGAAAGGCCAGTAGCTCGGCGCGCCGCAGATCGTTCTCGCTCACCTGCTGAATATCTTCATAGAAGACCGCGCCGCCGCCAACATGATACGTCATGCCATCCACGTGACGCAGGCGCTGCTCTAATTGCGGCAGAATCTTAGGCGCGGTATCGGCATCGGTCTTCAGTTCCACATTGACATAGGCCGCGTGACGATCCTGCGAGATTTGGCGCGGATTATCCGTATAACTGACCACGCTCCCCACCATCGACCAGTTCCGCACCTGGGCCAGCGATTGCTCAACTTTCTGCGTAAAAATGGGATCTTCGACGCGATACTGTTTACTATCATAAATAACCTGGACGGTCGTCAGATTCAGATGCAGCTTACTTGTTAAAAGATCAATTGCCTTTTGCGACTCCGCATTGGGATCAAAGAAGCCGCCGGAGCGCAGAACCGAGCTAGCACGCGGAGCGAACGGCAAGGCCAGCAGCCCGGCCAGCAGCCACACCCCGACGATCCACCAGCGATAGCGGGTCGCCAGCTTACCAATAGCATAGAACATACCAAGTACCTCTTGTACCTCTAATCATGTGAACGCGAAAGAGAAACCCTCCTACCAGCCCATCACCCACCCTCGGCTTGTTGACGCCTATCCCCCTAACAAAAGGATAGCAAAAACTAATCTAAAATAGTATACCGCCTATGAGCATCCCCTGGACAAGTGGTAGATGGAGCGCTCTCAAATCCACATATCTGTAACAGATATTATGATGTATGGGCATGATGAGCGGGGCGAACGCCCCGCTCATCATGCCCATACATCATAATATCTTGAGCGCCGCAGGCGCGAAAAGTTAAGGCAGAGTTGTATTAGCGACAAGCGCATAATATAATAGCCGTATCCCATGTTTAAATAAGCGATTTTATTCAATCCCCTAAACAGGCTCTACAAGCTTATCCCCTCTTCCCTTGTAAGCAATCCCCATCCATAAAAGTCTAACCAAGACCAGAGAAATACACTACATAAGGTGTCAAAATCAGGTGTCAAAATTGCAACCATATGAAAAGCCTCTAACCTCGCATAGCAAGCCGTATAAAGATCGCCAGTCACTGCACAAAAATAACCGATATTGGACCAAACCAAATATCGGTTAAGGTGTCATTTTCCCTTAAAGATCCAGACGAAGAACAAAGGGGCCGGCAACTATTCAAAAGATCCCTTGCTTCCTGGATGATCTGAATTGGTTCATTAAATCTACTGGCAAGTGGGTTGAAACAACTCAATACCAAAGAGGCCAATCAAGCCTTGTGGGAAGTAAAAGCCGCGCTTGCGCCCTCAATTAGAAGAGAAGCCGTGTGCGATAAGTTCCGCTTCTAGCGTCTGTGATAGGTTGTCACCCAGGTTAAGCCATTGTAGCGATGAGAGATTACTTATTTCCTTAGGAAGAGAGCTGAACTGGTTGTTGGACAAGTTAAGCCATCGTAGCGAAGATAGGTTGCTAATTTCCGCAGGTAGAGAGCTGAACTGGTTGTTGGATAAGTCAAGCCATTGTAGTTCAGAGAGGTTGCCAATTTCCGCAGGTAGAGAGCTGAGCTGGTTGAGAGTGAGACCGAGATGCCTCAGTTTTGAGAGATTCCACACTTGCCTTGGTAGAGAGCTAAAATGGCTGTTGCGCAGATGAAGCGATGATAGTTCAGAGAGGTTGCCAATTTCCGCAGGTAGAGAGTTGAGCTGGTTGTTGCCCAGGGCAAGAAATTGCAGATTACGAAGGTTCCACACTTGCCCTGGAAGAGAGCTGAACTGGTTGTTGTCCAGGGCAAGCGATTGCAACGAAGCGAGGTTGTCAATTTTTGCAGGTAGAGTATTGAGCTGGTTATTACTCAGGTGAAGGAATTGCAGATTACGAAGATTCTCCATTTGCTCAGGCAAAGTACTGAGTTGGTTGTCTCCCAGGTAAAGCGAGTCTAGCGAAGAGAGGTTGCCAATTTCTCCAGGAAGAGAGCTAAGCTGATTGTTTGCCAGGTCAAGAACCTGCAAATCACGAAGGTTTCTCACTTGCTCAGGCAAAGAGTTGAGCTGATTGTTTTCCAGATCAAGCCATTGTAGTGACGAGAGCCGGCTCACTTGCTCAGGTAGGGTTCTAAGCTGATTGTTGGTCAGGTAAAGGTTTTTCAGCGAAGAGAATTGCCACACTTCCGAGGGAATTTGTGTCAAATTACATTCGCAGAGATGTAGTCTAATCACTCGTCCATATTTGTCATATTGACACTGCTTTTCCCTCATCCAAGAGTGAACTTTACACTGCCTGTCAGGGTCCCAATGTCTCAACTGTCGTTGAAGTTGTTTCACAATCCTCTTTCGTTGAAGTTGTCCTGCGACCTTCAGGTTAGATTTCATCGCCACTTTGTTCTCCCTTTTCTTGCGCGTTTTGCTCTATTCTAGCGGATCAGCTTATTTCTGTATAGATGAGACGTTGAGTATTGGAAGAAATTGTTGAGCTGCTCTGATCTTGCAAAAAGGCAAGGAATGCGAGCCTGTAATGTACAACGTAAGACAACCAAAAACAACAGGTCATGTTAAAGACCCCTTTCTCACTACATAAAAATAACCGATATCGGACTAGCCAGATACCGGTTAAGGTGTCAATTTAGCTCTACTATTTTTCTTCTCCAAAGAGACGGTTGATTTCTTCAGCCGCTTCTTTATGCATATCTCGTGTTGCATGACCATACGTGCCATCTGTCATATCCAGGCTTGTATGACCCAACATTTCCATCCTCACGACTGGATCAATCTTTAATTGTCGCAGGATACGGGAAGCGTTATGACGCAGAGCATGAAACTTCATATGTTCCAGCCCCGCAGCCTTGAGCAACCTATCGAAGAATACCCGAACGCTAGCAGGTGTGAGATAGTTACCAAAGCGCGTGCAGAACACTAAGTCTTGATCCTTCCAGTGAGGAGATGAAACACGCATCTGAGTCTGCTTCTCCCGATGCTCAAGCAATACATCAACAATATCAAGAGGTAAATGAATAGTACGTTCACCTGCTTCAGTTTTTGGTGGGCCAACATGAAAATCATAATGTCCTATCGCAGGATCATTCACATAAGACACTGTGCGTTGTATGGTCAATGCTCTTTTCTTAAAATTTATATCTGACCATCTCAACGCAAGTAGTTCACCAGCTCGCATACCCAACAGTAAAGCCATCCGAAAAAGAGCGTGCAAATGCATCTCTTGTGCGCATTGTAGTAACCGCTCTATCTCTTCATCGCTCAACACGTATATTTTAGTTTTCCGTGGTTTGGGCAACTTCACATTTTGCGCAGGATTATATGCAAGCTTTTTCCACTTTACAGCATCATTTAAAGCCTCGCTAATAATCCCATGAATAAGGCGAATAGTATTAGGTGAAAGTTTTTCCTGTTCCCACTTCTGATAAAGCGACTGAAACATTTCTAGCGTAAGCTTGCGTAAACCGACATGAACAAGCACAGGAATAATACGAGTCTCCAGGTACTTAGAATACATGATATAGGTTGTTTTCCGTACAGTTGTACGATGCGCATTGAGCCAATACGCTAGGTAGTCCTTAAAGGTCTGTTCTTGCTCAGTTACTAGCTTACCAGCATCACGCTCATTTAACATCCGTCGTTTCGCTCGTTCCGCTTCTTGTTTGGTCTTGTAGTACTCTTCCTTTCGCTTGCCTTTTCCGAGCGGGACACGAGCGACCCAACGACCATCAGCATGCTGTACTACTGATCCTTCCCCACGAGCACGACGCTTTGATTTTCCCTCATCTTCTTTTTTTGATTTCGGCATAGTTTAAACTCCTCTCTTAATGCAGATGACTAGGCAACATAACGACCGTTTACTTGTTTCTCTAAGGCCCATCTATACAAGCTATTTGGATCGAAGCGAATATTATTCTTTGGAATAATAATCACAGGGAAACCCTCTTCATGCATCAACTCAAAGAGCTTTGCACGACTTACCCCGAACCAGGCGGCAGCACCATCAACATCGAGTAACCCCGTAGGTGTAGGCATTAATGGTTGTTCAGCCCCAACCTTTTTAGACCTTGCCATAGAATACCTCCTTATGCAGCTTGAGAAGACTTGTTAGGAATACTGAGAAGCACACGCCGCTTCTTGACTTCCCTCTCGAAATCGCGCTCTTTGTCGTCGTAGTATTCCTCCACATGGTTGAAGGCAAAAGACACCGTGTCCGAGAGATCAGAGAAGACATCCCGTTCCTCATGTGACGGTTGCCGCCAGGCTTCTAGCGTGATGAGCAACCCCGCTATTTGCGCGATCAGGCGCAGCATGTTCTTCTCTCGCTTCCGTTGGCGAATATACGGCTTGAGCGTGAAGGACTCAGGCACCACAGGATGAGCAGCCGAGACAATACGACGACCAGGCCGACGCCCTTTCTTCTTGTCGGTCGAGAAAGGCCGAGCCGCCAGTTCTTCATCAACCAGTTGAAGCAGCTCTTCCCGTTCCTGTTCCTCACGCTCATAGGCTGACACCTCCAGTTGTTCCCGTTCCTGAAATGCGCCCTGGATGACCTGCCAATCAGGATGCACAGGCCAGCGCGAGCGATTTGTATCGTCAGTCGGGACCACATAGCGCAGCCAGCCATCAGGAAGGCCATCTTCGCCACCGCCAAGCCGACCAACGGCATAGCTCCACAGGCCCGCTAGGTGATCCTCCAGGTCAAAAGCATCATCTATCCCGTGGAACTCTTCACCATGCAGCTCACCCTTGACCTCATTTAACCCAGGCCGCTTCCAACGTATTTCCAGGCGCAACACATCAGTGCCCTCTTCCCAAAGCGGCTCCCCTGTCTCAGCATCTCTTACCTCACGCCAAAGATCATGAAACCAAGCCTTTTCAGGCGAGTGATACTTGATTTCATGAGTCTTGTCATAGATCAAAGCCGACAAACGCCCATTGCGAGCACCAAAGGGCAAACCCGTGATACGCCCCCACCGTTGTTTGATCCCGTCAGGGCCGTCAATCATCCCATCCTCAGAGAGCGGACGCTCTTCTGTCAGTTGTGCCCGAGAGACAAAATGCCGCTTCACATCCTTGAGGGTCCCCAGGTGAAAACCGACCACATCGACCGCCAGGTCACAGGCCGACACTTGCAGCTTGAGCCGTTGTCCAAAGATCGTCACCAGGAAGCCAAACACCTCATGCATCACCTTGCCCAGGTCACGCACGCCCCACAGATATTCCGAGGAGCAACGTACCTGTGCAATCAATTTCATCTTGGACCCCTTGTTAATCGCCAGCGACAGAAGCTTGTTCCTGAGAATCCATTGAAAGCCCTCACCGCCTTTCGCCGTCATCAGCAAAGGCGCACCACCAAAGACGAAACGCGAGGGAACCGGCTCTTCATCGTTCTGTGCCTGTTCTTTCAAAAGCGTCAGTTCATCAATCAGATTACTCTCCAAACGGCCCTTGATAACCTCAAGATCAGCACGTGTCTGGTAGACATTGAGCACCAACGTATCCACAAAGGCCCCGAGCACGCGCACCATGCTTTCCATCTTTTCAGCAACTAGGAGCGCATCAGGTTCAGAGACATCACCAGGCAGCTCGACCACTGGCACCTCTTGCGCAGGAGGAGCCGAGCGCGTACCAGGAACCACCGACCACGCACGCATATTCTGTTCCTGTCGCCTCAACTCAGCTTTGTAGAGGCCAGAGCGAGAAATCTCCCCTGTTTGCGCGTCCCGGTACGTGACCATCCAGGTTTTTGCGTCCAGTTCCTCAACATCGACCGGACAAAGCCGACACACCGGCCAGGCCGCAGACAATCTATTCAACAAGCGTTGCTTATACTTCTCATGCATAAACCCACCTCCTAAGCCAAGAGAACACAAAGAGAAACATCCATGTAAATTGCGCGGTACGGTTTACTTACGGTACCGCGCCTGCCGCTTCTCATCACGCTTCACCCTCCTCCTCACTGCGATCCAACAGCACCCAGGGCCGAGCGCAGCGATAGAACAACGAGAAATCCAGAGTATGCGCAGCCGCACGCGCCACCGACGACAGACGGTAGTAGCGCATCATGTTTTCAATCGCATTAAAGGCCGACGTCCCGAGAATATAGCCATGGTGTTCCGCTAGCAGATCAGGCCAGCGAGTCCACAGCGCCACCGAAAACCACTGCATCCCCGGCCATGCCTCAGGCAGAATCACAGGCGGCACCTCATCCCCTCGATAGCGAGCCAGGAGTCCAGGGTAGTGATCCTCTCTTTCAAGAAGAGCTATTTGCACCAACTTGGCAACCAAACTTCTATGACAGGTGCGAGCATCCCGGCAGGCACAAAGCAACACCACCGGGCGACCTTCACGCAGCCAGGACGCCACTTCACGTACGGCATCCTCATGACCTGGCGCGAGCTGGATACCCTGTTCCTTGTGTGCATAGTTGACATTGCCAAGCCGCCGATCCCACACATAGCGCGAGCCATACGCCGAGCACAGCGCCCCTTTATTCCAGGTCGCCGCCCACTTTGAATAGGGAGACAGACGAATATCGACCAGGAGCGCACGCTCATCACGCATCATCTGATGCACCTGGCGCTCTGTCTCAGGGTGTGCATACCCGAGCGTGTAGAGCGTTCCTTGCTCACTCATAGTTGCTCTCCTTCTTGAAGCCACAGAAGGGATAATTTATACTGAGGAACAATGATGAAAGAAAAGGAAGATAGCCATGGCAGACGAAAAACAACTCGAACAGTTGAGACAAGGTATTGAGCATTGGAATAGATGGAGAAAAGAGCGAGATGATTATGAACGCGACCGTCTTGATGATCCTGAAGACGAGATTGGCGGTCCTGATCTGAGTGGCATTAACCTGAGTGGTAACAACCTGAGTGGTATTCTCTTTTACGACGCCGACCTGAGTGGTGTCAATCTCAGCGATACTGACCTGAGTGGTGCCGATCTTGGTTGTGCTAACCTGAGTGGTGCTAACTTTAACCGTACCAACCTTGAAAATGCCAATCTTGTCAATGCCAACCTGAGTGGTGCCAATTTCACCGGTGCCAACCTCACCGGTGCCAACCTTCCTCATGCCAATTTCAGCAATGCTACTCTCAACAATGCTGATCTCATGTTTGTCACTATGGAGCAAATTATCCTCACCGGTGCCAGCTTGATTGGTGCAAACCTGTATGGTGCCACCATCAAATACGCAAATCTCAACCATGCTGACCTCAGCCGTGCTGATCTCAGACATACTACCCTTTACAAAACTACCTTCAGGGAAGCAAAGCTGACAGCTGTATCCATAGGCTACACGATCTTCGCCGATATCGATTTGCGACAGACCATAGGCCTCGAAACCATCATTCCCGAAGGTCCATTGACCATTGGCATTGATACCCTTTTGCGATCTGGAGGTAACCTTCCAAAAAGCTTTTTCAGCCAAGCAGGGCTTGCATTCGACCCAGCAAGAAGTCCAGATGAGATAATCAAGACCTGTATCCTTACCCTGAGTAAGATAGTCAAGGAACAAAAGTAAATGAATCCAGCTTTGCCTTCTCATAACCCTTCTCCTTTCTGTATGCGTTGCCACAACTCACGCGCCTCTAGACCGTAGTACAGGCGCAGAAAATCAAAGACCGAGCCACCCTGTTTCCAGGTATGGCAATACCAGCAGGCCCCACCCGGCTTACTCGGCTCATGCACCCACAGAGACGGATGTGTGTCCTTGCCATCTGAGTGATGCCAGCCAAACGGGCAACATCCCAATCCACTCCGATCCAGGGCCACATAGCGCCCAATCACACCTAGCGCATCCTGTTGGGCGCACCACTCTTGAATCGTCATGCGTGCCGTGGGACGGGTCAGTGCCGCAGCGTTTTTTTGAAGAGTATTTTTCTTGGGTGCTTCTTGAGCGTGTTCACGTTGTGGCGAGGATACCGCCGCGAGCGGCGTTACTCGTTGGACGGTGGAGAGCCAGGCGAGAGAGGCCCCAACACCAGAGGCCACCGGCACCAGGCGACGGAACCACTCCGAGCGATCCAGAGAGACAAAGGGGTAACGCTCACCTGTCAGGCGATGCACACCCAGAGGCACCCGCACCAGAGAGCCAGGCCCGGCCAGCGTGCTATCCTGTTTGGGGAAGAACTCCATCCCTTCAGGGCAGTACGGCAGGAGCCAGCGCCGGAGCTGGGCAGGAGAGAAAAGCGAGGCCAGGAACACCCACAGGTGACCACCACGCCGGGATGCCTCCAGGTGAGAGACAATGCCATCAGCTGCAAGCCGTTCTTGCACCTCAACCAGGTCAACCAGGCCGCCCCGTTTATCGCAGTCAAACACCCCGAACCGGCAGCACCCTTGCTCATCAATAACATAGGTCCCGAGGGTCACCTGCCCGGCGAGATGTGCCTGCACCAGGTCATACGTCAAAACACGACCCGCCCGCAGATACCCGCCGTCATCCCGCTGGACAGCATAGTCATTGCGCCGCCCGATGCAGGTATTAACCAGAACGCCCAGTTCTTCACGCGAGAATGACACCGGCTCACCTCCTTTCTCAGGCAGAACTAACCATAAGCAAAAGTAATAGGTTATAGGTGAGAAAATAGGGAAAAATGCCTTAGAATACCCTTTTTGAGCTACAAATATGCCCTTTAATAGCCCTGAGACGTTCATACGGACGCCCGGCCATGCAGACGTAGAATCCACCTTGCTCATTTTGTGTGTGAACTCTCTTGCCCGTCTCAGAGACACGTGTTCCCACCGCGCCACAAGCTACGTTATTTGCTATAAACCATTGAGAGAGAGACATCAGTAATAACCTTTTCGTTATGTATTAAAGCTCTACCATAAGGCGCTCTAGAAGGGAGATGAGCGCCGCCCACCAAGCAAAGCGCGTGGCGCGTGGCGCTCAAAGAGAAGACCGTTACTTGTCTATGCGACGGAAACGAACCCGTTCCTGTTCAGGCGCTTGCCCTTCGGCGTTCAACGTCTGAAACTCACCCGTGATCGGCAGATCGGCGCTGGGCGATGGGAGCGATCCACCAGGCGTGCCAGTCGGCATCTGCAACAGGCGCGTGAACGTCTGTTCCTTGAGTCGGGCGAGGAACTCAGCATCTGCTTGTTCTTGCTCCACTTTGATCCCCAGGAGCTTGACCTTACTATCCGCCTCAGCCTCCAGCAGCTTGCGCTTGCCCTCAGCCTCAGCCAGTTCTGTATAGAGCTTGCCCCGCTCATGTTCAGCGCGAGCCATGAGCCGCACATCATTGCTATCAACCTGGCCGAGGAAAAAGGCCGTTCCGGCATCACCCAGGATGAAGCCAATCACACGCGAGGCCACGAAGAGGTACATGATGTTCATATTCGGGTCATGACTCGCCTGAACGATACTCAGGAGGAAAGCCGTTTGACCAATGATGTTAATGATCGCGAAAACCGCCCACAGGCCAGTACCGATCCAAACCGCCCGTTCTTGCGCGGCATCCACGTGACCGTAAATCTCTCGCTGTTGGGCCACCTCATGCCGTTTGATACCGACACCAAAGGTATGAAACATCATCGCCAGTTCGATGAAGAGAGCACCGCCCCAAATGATCATTTGTCCGTTGCGATCTCCAGGTGCGACCAGATGCGTGAGAATGTAGGCCACCTCAGCAGCCGTCAGGAACACAAAGGCAATCGGCCCGGCCAGGAGCCAGATTCTGAGAAAGAAGAGCATGACGCGCTCATGAAACGGACGACCTACACGAGCCTTTTCAATGCGCTCCATACGCCGCCGTTTCATCATGTCTTCATGCGAAAGCTTTTCGCCCTGGAAGGCGTCCGGGTCATCCTCGTACGTTTCCCCATTGACGAAGCGGGCAGGGGAGCGAGGCCCAGAGGGAGCAGGCCGAGCCGGTACACCGGTCATACTGTCTTCATCATCTCGACGACCAAAGCCCAACGCTTTCCCAAGCTTGTTCATAAAGCCTTGAGACTGTTGTTGTTCACTCATGTTTGCCATCCTTGCTCGGGGAAAAGTTCCCCGTCTGTAGCCACTCAATCGCTTTCATAACCCATTCCATATCCTTACAGCGCATCACATCGTTCCAATGACCTTGACCAGCACCTATATATCCAGCACGCCGGTCACCCAAAACACCATTGCCAATAGGAAAACTCAACTCAGGATATTCGTGATCTTTCCCCCACTGCCAGAGCCAGGCCCGCAGGTTACACATTTCAGCAAGGGAAAGATGAGAGGAACGAACGCGAGGAAGAGAGACAACACGCACCTCCTGAACAAGCTGTGTCTCAGCAGATGCAGCCACCTCCTCACCCGCCATCCACAAGGACATTTGCTGGGCCGAAACAGATGTACGAGCCATACCAATACCTCTAGGAACCAACAAAGAAAGGTGAGCCAGCCGGAGCCAGGCCCACCATACACGCGCTACTCGTCGTCATCCGCAGGGACACCCAGGTCCTTGAGATTGGTCACCTGAGAGCGAATCTGCATCACCGTGCGACCGTCCTTGAGCTTGCGCTCACCCGCTGTTTGCGCGGAGACAGTGACCTTGACCTTGTGGCCGACCAGCTCATCATTGAGCACGTCCGCATACTGTGGATCATCGCCGCGCATCTGGCAGGACCACACATGCCCAAAGCGCATATCATTAATTTCCATCGAGAGGAAATGCCACTCATCGCCCTTGCGAGGGCCACTCTCAGTCACACCAGAAACCTCACGTTTGTTCATCAGAATACCGGTTAAAATCGCAGCCATAGCGTTTTCTCCTTTTCGCAACTAACGAAACTGTTTTTGATGACGAGCGCACCAGGTGATCAGAACCCGACCAGCAGGCATCCCACCCAGGCACCCAGGGCAAACCGCGCTACAGAAACAAGAACGACATTGAAACCAGCCTACAGAACCGACAACCTTGATCAACTGGTGACGATGGGCACCAGCTCCCACACCTGCACGCCGAGAGCGAACCAGCATCACGCCACCTCCATGCGACCAGACCGCAGCGCGGCCACCATCTGCTTGACCGCTGAGACATACGCCGGGACGTTGTTCTCAGAGCCAGGGGCATAGACCGGGATAATGGTATCAACCGTGGTCAAACCGCGAGGGATGTACTCCGACTTGAGCAAGCGGAACCAATCCAGGTAACCCGCTTCCCAGGAGGAGTAAGCGCGGAACCGACCAATACAAGAGGGATAGCCAGGCGTGCAGATAATATTTCCAAGTGACTTAGTAGCGTGAGCAGCTCCATAGAGGCCGAACGTGCTTTCATGCCAGAAGAAGGCCAGAGCAAAGGCCGGGTCAATGCCGTACATGCCGCCATCTTCATAGAGCGCCTTGCCAGTGCCAGCCGCAGAAGAACCATAATGCGCTAGCACCTGGTCAATGAACGCCGCCGAGATGGTAGGAGTGCCAAGAATGCTTGCCACATCGGACGATGTACGAACCACGCCAGCAGACGCAGTATTGCCACTGGCCTCAACACGCTTGACCAGAGGAGAAGAGGAGTACCAGGCCAGGCCAAGCGTCAGAGCGCCAATGATAAGAACCAGGCCAACCAGGTTGATCAATCGAGACATACCGCACCTTCCTTGATGCACAAGTTGACAGGCCAGGCCCGATATGTCTAAATGAAATCGAGCCTAGCAATCGACTGTGAACGCTCAAACCGTTGGGCTAAGGTGTACCAGACCTTAGCTCAACACCACGCTACTGGAGCGTGACATGTCCCCGAGCGCAACGATACTTTGGCCGACCTAAAAGCGACTTCCCATCCTCAAGGGCAACCTGCCCACACTTGCGACAAGCCACCCGCCGGATAAATTGCACGTCCGTGTTCATCTTCTTGCCCATCGCACCTCCTTTCGCTTCAAAAGCTAACAAAACTTAAAAAACTTCAAACACTCAACGATCTAAGAATACCCGAAGAACTTCGGAATGCCAAGCGCAAAACACTTAAAAAACTTCAATTTTTGCGCAAACTTAAAAAACATGTTACCATTGAGTTATAAAGAGTGTTTAAACACTCTCTTTTAGGCATTGGGAGATATAAGGAGACGGCCGTGAAGAACTACTACACCGCAAAGGAAGCCCAAGAGAGGTTAGGGCTCAAAGAAGGCAATTTTTTCTACTTGGTACGCACTGGAAGAATAAACAAAATAACGCCTCCGGGTAAAAAGCAAGGGGTCTACCCTCGAAGTGAAATAGACAAATTCGCAAGAGAAATGCTAGCTTTTATGACTTATGATGAAGGGAAAGAGGTACAGTTCATGAAGGTCCAAACAGAAGACGATGTGAAAGAAGAGTACGAGCTGGCATCTCTGGTATTTGGCAATGCTACTCATGACATACCTACACGCGAAGCCTGGCTAAAGAGCAATCCCGATATCTCATTTGTCGTCAGAGATCAAGGAACACTTGTTAGCTTTATTGATGTTCTTCCTGTCAAGCATGATACTATCATGCGGTTTATGAATGGAGAGATCAGAGGTTGGGAGATACCCGCAGAAGACGTGCTCACCTATACCCCAGGCAGCGAGGTAGAATGCATTATCATGAGTATGGTGACAAGACCTGACATAGAACCTGTGAAAAGAAAAGGTTATGGAAGAAAACTTCTCAGCGGATTCCTAGACTTCATTCAGCATCTCACTGAGAAAGACGTTCAGATAACCAAACTCTATGCAACCAGCTCAACCCCGAGCGGTATAGCTATCATGGACAACGCAGGATTTGACCGAATCGGCCAGATCGGTAAACGTGTCGCGTTTGAAATGGACACAAGAACATCAGAAGCAAGAATTGCCAGAGAATACAGGAAGATATTAGACACCCACAGAGAGGAGCAAGAACAGGGGAAAACGCATAAGGTGTCAAGTTCAGGTGTCAAAAATGCACTATACACACATAAAGAAGGCCCAGGACTAGCAAGATAATTAAGCTCATGATATCATAGCCGTATCCCATTTTCAGGTCTTTGCACTCGCCAGGGGCGGGAAGGCGGCAGGGAGAAGCTTTTGTCACTTCCCCTCTGGCGTATCGCAGAGACCTCCTGTGGCTGGCTCACACGTGTAAAAGAGTGGAGAGAGACCACAGTGTTCCTGCTTGCCTGTTAGCAAGCAGTGTGACGACCTGTGTTGAGGAGGAAGAAGACGCATGGCAAAAGCAAGCACAACTAAACAAAAAGAAGAGGCTCAGCAGGAGAACTCCAAGGTCGTATCGGTCAACCGGCAGGCGTACCATGACTATACCGTTGAGAGCACGATTGAGGCGGGCATCTCGCTGGTGGGAACCGAGATTAAGTCGATTCGCGACGGCAAGGTCAACCTGCGCGGCTCCTACGCCATCATCCGCAACGGCGAGGCCTGGCTAGAGAACGCCCATATCGCGGTCTACGAGCATGGTAACCGCTATAACCATGAGCCGCTACGCAAGCGCAAGCTTCTGCTGCATAAACGTGAGATCGAGCAGTTGGGCCAGCGCGTGGCGGCAAAAGGCCTGACCCTGGTTCCGCTCAAGCTCTATATGAAGCGTGGGCGCGCCAAGCTCGAACTTGGACTCTGTAAAGGTAAGAAATTGTTCGATAAGCGCCAGAGCATCGCTGAGCGCGACGTCAGACGCGACATTGAGCGTATCGTCCGGGGTCGCTAACGCTTTTCCCGCATCCCTTAGAAAAGAAGGATAACCTGTATGCGTATTGAAGGATTACATCATGCTCAGATAACGATCCCCAAAGGGGCCGAGGAGGGGGCACGCAAGTTCTACTGCGATATCCTGGACCTGCCAG
Source organism: Ktedonobacter racemifer DSM 44963 (assembly GCF_000178855.1). Taxonomy (GTDB): domain Bacteria; phylum Chloroflexota; class Ktedonobacteria; order Ktedonobacterales; family Ktedonobacteraceae; genus Ktedonobacter; species Ktedonobacter racemifer. Next base: position 1,079,301 of record NZ_ADVG01000002.1, read on the forward strand.
AGATTGAGAAGCCAGAGTCGCTTCAGGGACGCGGCGGCTTCTGGCTCCAGGTGGGAGATCGGCAGGTTCACGTCGGCACTGAGGACGGTGTCGACCGCAAAGCCAGCAAGGCACACCTTGCCTATCAGGTCAAAGATGTCACCGCCTGGCAGGCACACCTGCAAGAGCATGGAATTAAAGTGCTGGAATCCGTGCCCATCCCCGGCTTCGCGCGCTTTGAGGCCCGCGACCCCTTCGGCAACCGCTTCGAGATGATTGAGCCACTGGGGTAATAGATGAGGTGGCAACGTGGCGGAGCCACGTTGCCACCTCATCTATTACCCCAGTGGCATTGCACCATGCTGATGAGTAATTAGCAGACGGCCTCCTCGCGCAGGAGCGCCCTGGACATTGTGGGTCGCAGGACTCGCTGGTAGACCTCGTACTGCTGCGCGACATGAGAATCTGCGCGCCCGGCAATGACGCGGCTCGCCGGGGCTTGCGAGGCATCGACGTAGAGATCCATCGTCAGCGACCCCTCCTGCTCTGGCTCTTGCAAGGACTGGAGCAGGACATCATCGCGCTCCAGCGAGACGCGCCAGAAGTGCTCAGACGCTGTATAGCCCTCACGCTCCAGGAGCTGTTTCGCTAGCCTGTTCTGGCTATGCACTGCGATACACAACGCCACCTGCTCGCCGGTCGAGGAACCGTACGTCAATTCACGCGCACGCTGCTCAACCATGCGCAGCAGCAAGGTTCCAATACCGCGCCCCCTGTACGCAGGGTGTACCATCAGGGCGAACATGAGTCCTGCCTGCTCCTCCTCACGCTGCACATCGGCATATGCGACCACACATCCCTGGGTAGTAACAATCACCCAGGCATCTTGCGCCAGGTAAAAACCATTTCTCTGCCATCTACGTTGTACGTCTTCCTCAGTCATCACTACTAAGTTCATATCCTTACGTTTACTTATTCTCCACAACTCGGCTACCGCCTGTATATCTGTCATCCTGGGGCATCTTGCCGCCAGTTTATGTAGACGTACAATCATTGTTTTCTCCATCCGTCAGCGAGGATGCGTTTGGCTTCCCCCAAACCTATGCGCTACCATATATCATTTTCGAGAGCTACAATGGAGAAAGAGTCAGGCAGAGAGCGGCTGACATGCGGGCCTCTCATAACAAGGCCAGTCGCCTTAAACCGCCAGTGTCTGTGTTCTTAGCTCCTTCCCTGCCCGTAGTTCCTTCTCATACTGCGCGGATTGCTGCATAACATGCATACCCGCGCGTGCATATAATTTTGTGGCCCCCGTCAGGCTCTGCCCATCGACGTAGAGGCTGGCATGTTGGATGCCTCGGCGATAGAACTCGCCAAAGGCCTGCTGCAAGAGCGCCAGGGCCAATCCCTTGCGCCGCCAGGAGCGCCGCACCCCCAGAGTATGCACCCAGCCCTCACCGTGCTCGTGGCGACAGAGAGCCATAGCGACAATATCCTCGCCAACCTTCACCAGGAAATAGAGTGATGGATCAAGTTCGTCAAACGCGGTATTGAAGTGCCGCCACTCCTCGTAGTCGCGCGGCATAAAGCCCCAGTGATCCTGGAAAAACTCCATCTCTGCGTTGAAGATGGCTCGCTCCATCCCCGGCTCAAATGTCGTCAGTCGTACCTCCTCAGGCCAGCTCGCTACAGCAGGTTGCGCATCTAGCGCTATCCCCATGCGCAACGCATGGCGGATTACCCGGAAACCATGCCGCTCGAAGGCCTGGCAGATAGGCGTTCTCTTTACGTTGGTGCCGATGCCCATCGTCACACGCAGGTCTGATTCTGCGTTGCTCATCAAGGCCCGGCTACGCTCTTCGACCCAGGTCAGCAGGTAGTCAGCGATACCCGAGGCATACATGGCCGGGTCTACAAAGAGATTTGGCTCGAACTGTATATGCAATACATGATAGAGCACGACAGCGCCAACCATGTGCCCCTGGTCATCTAACAGCGCCAGGCTATTCTGCTCCAGGTCCAGTCCTGGCATACTCATAAAGCGGATGGCGTCGCCCTCAGTGAACTCCGTCTTCCCTTGGGTGGCAAGCTCCTCTAAATTACAGAGCCGTGTCACCTCAGCCGCGTCCTCCACAGTCAGAGGGCGCGCTCGGTATTCATGCGGCAATTGCTGTATATTCATCCTTCTATATAATCCCTTTCTAATATCGTGTGCTTGACTCCTCGCGCCTGCGGCGCTCGCCAGGGTAGGTGGTGTGGATGGCGATGGTAGCCTATGGCTACCATCGCCATCCACACCACCTACCCTGTAGGGTCCATGCAAGCATGGACTCTCTCGGGCTACCCTGTAGGGTCCATGCAAGCATGGACTCTCTCGGGCTACCCTGTAGGGTCCATGCAAGCATGGACCCTACAATATCAGGCCAGTTCTTCGGTGCCTGGCTCCTTGCCTGGGCGTAGTTCCTTCCGATAGGTCAGGAACTCGCGTACGGCGTGCATACCGGCGCGCTCATAGACGCGTAGCGCCCCAGTCAGGCTGCTGGCGTCCACGCCGAGGAGGACATTGTGGATGCCCCGCTGATAGAAGGCGTTGAAGGCCTCGTGTAGGAGCGCCTGGGCAATGCCCTTGCGCCGCCAGGAGCGCCGCACCGCCAGATCATATACCCAGCCCTTATCCTCTCCCTCTTTACCACAAATCGCAAAGCCTGCGATTTCCTCGCCATCCATCGCCAGGAACCAGAGCGTGGGATCAAAGGTGTGTGGATCAAGAGCATAATGCGACCAATTTTCGAAGCTGTTCTCGACAAAGCCCCAATGATCACGGAAGGCCTCATTATTAGCCTCAAAGACAGCGCGCTCCATACCTGGCTGCGTATTCTGAACACGAATACCATCAGGCCATACAGGCTGCCGAAGTGGTTCGGCAAGCTCGATCTTCATGTCATAGAAGTGCCGTACAACCTGGAAGCCATGCCGTTCCAGCAGGTGCTGGCGTGATACATAGTGCACATCACAGCCGTTGCGTAGCGTGACGCGCAGGCCTTCAGGAGCCTGGGTAATATGCTCCCTGGCTCGTGTCTCGGCCCACTCCAGCATGGCGTCCGCGAGGCCGCTCTCACGATAGTCGGCACGCGTCTCCAGGTTCATAAAGATATGCACATGCTGCTGATCTTCCACCCAAGCATAGCTCACCAGTTCACCCATTGAGGTGAGTGCCACAAGTGAGTCTCTTTGTAGATCCACATGGGGTTTAGTAAAGTCGCGCTTAAGATTCTCTGCCGTCTGCTCAGGCTCGATACCAAGTTCTCTATCACGCGCCTCAAACAGGGCAACCAGAGCCTTGACATCATTCAGGCTCGCAGAACGCACGCTTACGCCCGCTGGTAATGTAGATACATCCATGATTTCCTCTTTTCCTCTTCGTAGAACTATGCCTGGTTGAGCGACAGAGTGCGCATGTTGCGACCGGGGCGTAACACCTTCTCGAATTTTGCGGAGCGCCGTTCAACCTGCATGCCCGCGCACTCATAGAGCCGGGTCGCGCCAGTAAGGCTCTGCGCGTCCACGCCCAGACGAATGGTTCGAGTGCCACGCTGGTAGAACTCGCCAAAGGCATGGTGCAAGAGCGCCAGGGCCTGGCCCTGGCGCCGCCAGGCGCGCCGCACGCCCAGGGTATACACCCAGCCACCCTGTTGGCCTTCGTCGGCGCAGCGGGCGTAGGCAACGATCTCCTCGCCGTCCATAGCCAGGAAGAAGAGCGAGAGATCAGCCTCTTTCCCCAGGTGGTACTGACGCCACTCCTCGTAGATGTTGGGAATGTACCCCCAGTGGTCGCTAAAAGCCTCTTCATGGGCCGCGAAGAGCGCACGGGCCAAGCGCTCTTCTCCCTGTGGCGCTTCCTTCTGTAGCTCTTTGAAGGTGCGCAGACGAATACCAGGAGCCAACTGTGGCTGCTCCGGAGCCTGCGTGAGTTCACGCTTCATAGTCCAGAAATAACGCACCAGTTCAAAGCCCAGATCCTTCCAGAGTTGCTGGCGCTGCGTATCATGTTGATACGCCCAGGAGCCAAGTAGGACCTGCGCATCCTCAGGAGCCAGTGCAATATGCGCTTGCGCGCGCTCCTCCACCCAGCGCATCAGCGGAAGCTCCACCTGGCCGCGATAGGCGGGTAGCACATCCAGCTCGACATCAATCTTTATATGTCGTTTGTTACGCGTATCAACGCTGGCGACAATCTCATCTTCCGGCGTGACAATCACTCGAGCATTCTCTTCAGGCTTGCGCGCCGCCTGGCTCCAGGTGCGGCGCAAGAGATTCTCCGTGGTCTCAGGCTCACCACAATATTCAATCTCACTACTATTCATCACACAAACCGCCTGCTCCACGTCAGCAAGGGTCGCGGGACGCATGTGTAGGCCCTCTGGTAAGCTCGCGTCAGACATCGTGTCTCTCCTTCGTCCGTGCAGAATCCATGCAAGCATGGACTCTGCATCTCGTGTTTAGCCGTTACGTTTCAGGCGACCGGTGCGCTTGGCGTAGCGCTCGGCCATGCGGAAAATGGTCATTCCCAGAGGGATACTGACCACACTCATGATGATCAAGGGCCAGGTATAGCTCCAGATCTCAGGCGACCAGATAGGCTTGTTGCTCAGTAGGGCTGCGCGCAAGCCATTGAGCACGTAGGTCGCAGGCGAGAGCCAGGAGAAGGGCTGCATCCAGGCTGGCAGAACGCTGACCGGGTAGTAGACGCCCGACACCAGCAGGATAATGGCACGCACAATGAAGGACATCTGCATGCCTTTCTCGGTGTATAGGAGCGGCAGGACCGAGGTCGCGATACCGAAGCCAATGAACGAGACGCTGCCCAGCAGGAGCATGAAGATCGCCGTCAGGTAGTTCGCCTGGCTGAGGTCCAGGTGGAAGAACAGGACCACCACAAACAACTGCAGGCCTGTGAAGAGCAGGCCGTGCACGATGGCGTACCAACAGCTCCCAATCATGTGCGTGAAACGCGAGATAGGTGCCATAAAGGTATGCTCGATAGTGCCTTCCCAGCGCTCGATGTTGATGACGTCTGTTACGCCATCAAAGGTCACGCTCAAATAGGTCCATACCGAGGTACCGATCAGCAAGTACAGGATCATATAGTTGACCTGGGCGGGTTTCAGGTCTGGCGTAGCGCGGGCAATGAACGTAATGCTCAGGGCATTGACCACGTTATAACAGAGCCAGACGATCTCCCAGGCCCAATAGCGCTTGGTCAGGTTCCAGTTGCGCTCAAAGAAGGCGTAGGCGGCACGCCCCTGATGTATCAAAGAAGCCATGTATATTTTCCTTCTATCTTTTATTGCTACATCCCAAAGATAAGGGGGGATTTTTGTGGGAACTGGTTTTGTATTCCGCTCACCAACGCTGCTCCGCAGCTAGCCTATCGGCTCAGGTGAGCGGATGGGAAGCCCACTCCCCGGCAGGAGGGAGACCCTCCTGCACCTCCCCTAACTACAGCTACTCTTCTTCTTCACGCTCGGCTTCGAGGGCCTCGAAGGCCTTCTCCCAGCTGCCATAGCGCTTGATATCTTCTGCTGTGATTGGGCGCGTCGCCGTGTAGTGTATGAAGACTTCGTTCATCGTGGCGGACTCCTCGCGACCCATCAGGCGTCCAACCTCGCGCTTGAGGTCCTCGGTCTTGCCCAGGGCCATCATGCGCCCCTGGTCGATGATCGCCACACGGTCACAGAGGGCCTCGGCCTCGTCCATGTCGTGCGTCGTGATCAGGATTGTCGCTTCATGCTTGTCGCGCAACTCGTTAACAAAGTTCTGCACGTCGATCTTTGAGCGCGGGTCCAGGCCCGTTGTAGGCTCGTCCAGCAGCAGGACGATGGGCGAGGTCAGGAAGGCGCGTGCGATGGCAACCTTCTGCTGCATACCACGCGACATGTTCTCCAGGGGCGCATCAATACGATCCGGCTTGATGCCCAGGCGCGTCAGGATGCTCTTGATTTTGGTCCGAGCCTCGTCGCCAGGCATGTTGTAGAGGCGTGCCGCGTACAGGAGATTCTCCATTGGCGAGAGCTTCTTGAAGAACGACGCCTCCACGCTCACCCGGTTGATCAGACGCTGAATCATGCGCTCGTCCTTAATGACGTCGTAGCCAAAGACACGGATCTGTCCCTCGTCTGGCAGCAAGAGCGTCGAGATCATACGGATGAGTGTCGACTTGCCTGAGCCATTGGCTCCCAGAATGCCGACGATCTCACACCGCTTTACAACCAGGCTGACATTATCTACAGCTCGCACCTCGGTGCTTTTCTCTGGCTTCTCTTCGCTCTTCTTCAAAAATTTACCGAAGAATGGACGCGGCTTTGTGAATATCTTTGAAACTCCGTCGATCACGACTGCATCCTGGGTAAAATCCAGTTCAATGTCGTCGAACAGAGAATTTTTCATAGTAACGGTCAAGTAAGTGCTCCTTCCAGATAGCATATTCAGGCAATAACATGTATAAAACCTACAAGAGAGACATCCACCACGAGACAACATCCACGCGTCACTTGCGCATAAAGCCTCCTTCACTGGCAATCGAGGGGCTAGGATCTTATTCCGAAACCCAACGTCACTGTCGTGACTAGCGCTTCGCGCTCAGGGTTTTCGGATCAGAAGTAGATCGAGGGCTTAAGAAAAATACAACAAAAAACCGTGGGAACTGGATTTGCGTCTTAGCCAGTTGCCCACGGTTGAGGTTTTTTTTACGTACTCACCTGTCTCTCTCGACAGGCGGTCCCCCACCCGAAATGGGCATACCGCTCCCCTGGGCCGCCAGGCAAATGTCTGCCTGGAACGCGCCAATTCCAACACCAGGAGCGCAGAAGGCGAAGCAAGCAGCAGGCAACGCATAGCAATCAGAGCGCACAAAGCCACGAGGGCGCACAAGCGCAGCATGGCCTGTGAAACGCAGAAGCATATGCTCTGTCATCATTGCCTACTCCTTTCCAAGAGTGTTTTTTTACTGAAGCGGTAGAGATAGAAGGTAAGTGCGTGTCTATCGCGCTCCCCACCGTTGGTAAGTATACGAGACGTTCCTGAGCTTTGTCAAGGGCAAAAAGGCGAGAAAATATGGACGTGTGTGGCGCGAGCAGAATGCCCACGCCACACACGTCCATAACTCGTTTCCCTGTTTAGTTAGCCAGGGAGACAAGCAGTTCTTGCAATTTTCCCTGCTGGATCATCTGAATAAAGCGGGTGTGCTTCTGAATGGCCTCCTCAATCGTCTCGCTGCTGGACTCAACAGTCACGAGACGGAGAAGGGTCAGATAGCCCCCCTGCTGGGGATAGATGGCCGTGACATAATCTCGTTTCAGGCGCTGATCATTAAACGTGGCCACAACATAGCGTTTGCCGTTGGGCGCTATCGCAACGTGACGCGCCACATCTAGCGTCTGGAAACGCACCGGGGCCGCGCCAGAAATCTCTAACGTCTGCTGCTCATTTCCCGCGATAGGAATAAGCATCTGCTCACTATTTTCCATTGTCTCCAAGGTCATTCAAACCCTCCTGCATCAAAACCCATGAGAAGATGCAGTCTGCGAGCTATATAAAACCTCTTCAATCAACAGACTGCATCTCATAGTGTATGCAAACAACTCTACCAGGTCAAGCTAACTTGACCTATGTCTCATAAGCTGTCGTACAGCATCTTGTGTTGCTTGCGACGCTCTCGGGCCTCGCGCCAGAGAACGAGCAGGCGGCGTGGTCCCCAACGCAGGAAGTAGGGATGGCGAGCCAGGTAGAGGAAGAGCCTGGGCTGGAGCCTCTCCCAGAGCCTTCCGATCTCATTGAGGTCGCCATTGCGCTTTGGATGATCGGGACTTTCGGGCGGCGCCCAGCGCTCGCGGGTATAGATATCGCCCAGGCGATGCAACATCTCGGCCTCGTCGGGAGACGCCTGCGCCAGCTTATCCATGTACTCCGTTGGTGTGTTTGAGGGTTGCAGGCGGATACCAGCCCAGTCAGCAAGCATACAGACACGCCCATAGACCTGGCTGGTCACGCTCAAATTGCGGAAGAGCTTACGCCACCAGACGCTAAAGAGGATACAGCCAAAGAGCAGTAGCAGGATCAAGCTTCCCGCGGCCACGCTCACCGAGCGCCCTACATCTGGACCGATGGCAGATGCATTCGTCCCAGAACCATCAAGGGAATCGTTTGCGCCAATTTTGTGGCGTGGATCCTGGTTCTGCGAATTGTTTGGCGCATTGGGGCCACCCGGCAAGTTGCCAGTTGATCCTGATCCGTTCCCGCTTGTATCCGGCAGAGGGCGGCTAAAGGTCGCGAACGACTGAGAGGGTTCAAAATTGATCCAGCCATAACCGGCAAAGTACACCTGCGTCCAGGCATGGGCATCGACGCCACGAATCACGCGCTGGTGTGCCTTCGTGTCATAGTTGCCATTGGTATATCCCACCACGACACGCGCCGGGATACCCAGGGAACGCGCCATAACTGCCATAGCCGAGGAGAAGTAGTTACAGAAGCCCCGATTATTGCTACGAAACAGGAACCAGGAGACGCCCTCCTCGCGCGGTGGCTTGTTGATGTTAAGGTCATAGGCATAGTTGGCACGCAGGTATGTCTCAAGCGCCAACACCTTGTCATACATCGTCTTCTTATCTTTGGTAATATTTTGTGCCAGAATGCCAATCTGGGGATCGAGGCCCTGGGGCAGTTGGGTATACACCCTCACCATATCGGGATCATAGGTATCGGCTGAGGCCTGCCCGGAAGGACTATAGGTGCTCGTCGCGTCTTTTGGTAATGGGATTGTCCGTAGCGAGGCCTCGTCAGCCGAGGAGACATCAGAGGTGACGGTATAGGTATTTCCCCCGGTTATAAAGCCATTCTGGTTTAACCAGGCCGTCGTCTCGCCGGTTGTACGGCTCTGCATAAGACTCGCGGGCAAGTTCGTCGAAACAATCTGGGGCGCGCCGAAGAGGTAGGGATACTGGAGCGCGGGCTGATTGACAACCGTGATGCGCTGCGTTACAGGCTTGGTCTTCAGCACTGGCAGAGGATTGGTCTCTTTGGCCTTTAAGCTATGATTGGAGGTGGGACTGATCGTCCATCCACGATCAGTATAGGTATCAAAGACCGTTGATTGCAGGTACTGCGATCCATCATCGCTTTGGACGGTAAACACAATCTCGTTGTTGAGATTAGGATTGCCACCCAGGGTGAGGGTATCACGAAAACTTCCGCGATTGGCGGCGTTCACGCCTCCATTGACGGACATAATACGGTCCCAGGTGTTTTGCAACTGCACCCAGGGGTTGGAATCAACCGTCCAGATCTGTGCGACGTTCGGATCGGTATAGCCATAGGGCAATATCCAGGAAAAGATCAGGATACCAATAGAGATCAGGGCGCCAGCCTGCATAATGTCCCAGCTAAGGTCTTCGGAGTAGCGCAAACCCTGGCGATTCCAGCGTTTAATGGACTCGTACAGGTTAAAGCGCAACACCAGGAGCAAGGCCGCCAGCAGAAAGATGACCAGGAAGATAATATAGCCATTCGTCGTATTACTCAGGTTGATCAGGAGGACGACAGCGTTAGCGATAATCATCAACCAGGGGCTACGGGTCCGGTAGACCAGCCACGCGCTGGTGTACGCCAGGACAAAGCCCAGCGTCACAATAAAGAAGAGGAAGATGCTATCATCATTGCCAAAGCCACCATGCAGCACCGTATTAAACCAGTCACCCAGGCTACCAGCAAAGGCGGCGAAGCTCCCATTGTGGAAGGCGCCTGCGGTCTGCCAGAAGGCCACAAAGAGACCGAAGAACATTGCGACAACGTGTACTACGATGTTGGGAAAACGATATTGCTTGGAGGCCAGCACGCCCGCGACCAGGCCAAGCAAGGTTGTTAGGGTAAGCACATTCAGGTTATCAACCCAGCCCACAGCCTGCACGCACCAGATAGTGCTATAGACGACAGCCGCCAACAATAGGAGCGAGAGCCACCCCTCCTCCATGCTCAAGTGAAAACTGCCAGGCTCGCGCGGTTTCCCTTTCTTTCTTCTGCCACGTCCATCATTGGGTGAGCGGGAGAGCACTCTAAGCATTTGGTTAACCGCAGCATCTTGCATGATCACTACCTCCGTTGTGCGTAGCGGGCTTCCGGGCCACTTTCCAGAATAGGCTCCAGGGAGTCTTGCCTATGTACACGTAAAACAGGAATGCCAGCGCCTTCTAACAAGGCTAAACTATCTTCGTCAGCAGGTCCCTCCTCGAAGGAGGCCGCGTCCAGGCCAATCACGGCGACCTGCACGCCACGCCGTTGTAACTGCTGAGCACCCGTATGCCAATCACGCGCGTTCGAGGGCGTAATGACAATGGCGGCAGTGTTGCGCCCCAGGTGAAATGCATCGAGCGCCAAGGTCTCTTTTAAGTCCGGGCCAGATCCTGAGCGCACGACCGCGAGGAGTTCCAGCACGCGCTCTATCTGTCGGTCTCCACGATCCATAGACAGCGTCTCACGCTTTTCGCCATTGACGATCAGGCCAAGCGAGAGATCCTGGCGTAGGAGATACACCGAGATGGTCGCGGCAATGGTGACAGCGTATTCTTCGGTTGAGATCTCGTCCTCGCCGGTCTGTACAGCTTCATTCAGATCCAGGAAGATCCAGACATCAACCGCGGGATCTAGATCGAACTCCTTAACCATCAATTTATTGTAGTGCGCGCTTGAGCGCCAGTGGATACGACTCAGAGCATCGCCCGCGACATACTCGCGAATCGTCGTCGCGTTGGTCGTCGTTTGCAGGGCACGCCGGGAACTCTTCCCACGACCCGGAAGACCACCTGAGAAGAGCGCGAAGCTCGTAATAGGCAGGACACGCGGCAGCACCAGGAGTTCATGCGAGGGCGCCAGGGAGACATGCCTGCGAAAGAGGCCAAAGGGATCGCCACTAATCGCATTCACCGGTCCCAACTGGAAACGCCCTCGTTGCCAACACGATGTACGCACACGCCACATTGCGCGCTTGCGTCCCCCCATGCTGGCGACATAGCCGGCGCGATGTCCGGGTAGATCGGAGCCATCAACAATTTGCACCCACAGTTTAGGCAAGACGCTCAAATTATCAAGCATCAGGCGCTCATCAAAGGCTTCACCGACCTGTACGCGTCCACTGGTACTTGAACGGCGGAAGATGAGCTTACGCACGCTATAGCGCGCCCACAACCACGAGAGCACAAAAAGTACCAGTAAGACATAGGTTAACACATAGAGATCATGCCAACCGCTGCTAACAGCGAAGAAGGCTAACAACATAATGAGGAGGAGAGCTTGCCAGGGACGTAGCATACACTAGCGCCCCCTTCCACCACCGACCCAGGCGTTGGGAACCGGTACACTCTGCAAGATCTCATCGAGCACAACAGAAGAGGTAACTGAACGCACACGAGCCGCCGGAGTCACGATAATGCGATGCGCCAGTGCGGGTTTGGCAAGCAACTTGATATCATCTGGAATGACGTAGCCACGACCACGCATGGCCGCGAGGGCCTGCGAGGCACGGAAGAGGGCCAGCGAACCACGGGGACTGACGCCCAGGTAGATATTGGGATGGCTACGCGTCGCGCCCGCCAGGCTCACAATATATTCACGGATAGACTGATCAACATGTATGGCTCTTACCTGTTGCTGAATAGACACCAACTCCTCGGCAGTCATGATCTGTGCCAGGTCATCCAGGGGATGATGGTGCTGGTGAGTATCAAGGATATTGACTTCATCGGCAGGCTGTGGATAGCCCAGTTTGATATTCATCATAAAGCGATCCAGCTGGGCCTCTGGCAGAGGAAAGGTACCTTCATACTCAATAGGGTTCTGCGTCGCCATCACCATAAAAGGTCTAGGGAGCTGGTACGAGACGCCATCCATCGTAACCTGGGCCTCCTCCATCGCCTCCAGCAAAGCGGACTGTGTCTTGGGCGTCGCGCGGTTGACCTCGTCTGCGAGCACGATCTGAGCCATAATTGGTCCCGGGCGAAACTCAAAGTTCCCCGTTTTCTGATTATAGATTGAGACACCCGTCACATCACTGGGGAGCAGATCAGGCGTAAACTGAATACGCTTAAATGAACATCCAATAGAACGCGCAATAGCCTTCGTCAGCACCGTTTTTCCCACGCCCGGCACGTCTTCAATCAAAACATGCCCCTGGCAGATGACCGCGATCAGGCTAAACCCTACAGACTCAGCTTTACCAACAATGACACGTTCAACGTTAGCAACCACGCGCTGGACCGCCGTTGCCAGATCTTGTACAGACTGCATATTTTTTACCTCAGTGAGGGACTAAGAGAGGTCAGTATATAGAACAGATTTTACCATGATTCTTACCGCAATGTCCTCTTCTTATACCAATGCCTGAACACAAAAACATGTTTCTAAGCATTTTGAAAGATTTGAAATAAAATTAAACGCGTCAATGCTCCTTGCGCTTCTTACTGACTGACCTCTTTTGATCCTAGAATAATGTACAATTGCCATGACTGTCTTTTGTACAAGTTTGTACTACTTTATACTACAATATACGGCCTTTGCCTGCTTTTCTTCACACACAGTTACATGGGTGTGCCCCCTCGCGCCTGCGACGCTCGCCCTGGGTAGTGGCGTATCACACCACTACCCAGGGACAAATTCTTGCACTTATAACTACGTCAATAAAATGCAATTGTTACAAAAACGCTTAGAATTGTGTTAAGGAATAGGACCTTTTGTTGGGTTTATCACCCGCGCTACTGAGAAATGAGGCCCGTGCAAAAGCGGGACTATGCGCATAGATAAGAGTATGCTAGAATGAAGCCATGAGCCAGAGCGAAAACAAGCACGGTCCCACGCAGATAGAAGAACTCTATGCCATCGTACAAGGGTGGGTACAGGGAGTAGGTTTTCGTCAATTTGTCGTGCAACAGGCCCGCGCCCTGCATCTGCGTGGCTATACACGCAATAAAAACAATGGCGATGTCGAAGTTGTCGCTCAGGGAGCGCGCCCGGCGCTGGAACAATTACTTGAGCACCTGCGCCAGGGGCCTTCCGCAGCCGATGTGCGCCATGTCGAGGCTGAGTGGCGCACGCCTGGCGAAGCCATGAGCAACTTCACTATTCGCTGGTAAGTATATGTACCAATCCGACATCAACCACATTAGAAAAGTAGCACGAAGAGGTTTTGTTTTATGATTGATCGCGAGACAGTAATGAACGTGGCCAACCTCGCCCGGCTAGCGCTCAGCGAGGAAGAGGTTACGCTGTTTGGAAGCCAGCTTTCCGCCATTCTTGAGCATATTCAGATTCTCCAGGAAGCCGACGTGAGTGGCGTCTCACCAACGGCGCACGCCTCACGCCTCACCAATGTTATGCGCCTGGATGCTCCCCAGCCTTCATGCTCACCCGAGGAGCTTCTGGCCAACGCCCCCGATCAGGAAGAAAACAGCCTGAAAGTCAACGCGGTGCTGGAGGGAGAATAGTTCGAGATGACAGATCTACATACACTCACCATACACGAGGCAGCCGAGTTGCTTCGGCAGCGCAAGCTCTCATCCGTGGAGCTGACTAAAGCACACCTGGAACGCATTCGCGCCGTAGATGACAGGGTCAAGGCTTTTACTCTGGTAACGGATGACCTGGCGCTAAAGCAGGCCGAAGAGGCGGATAAGCGTCTCGCCAGCGGCGAGAACCTATCGCCACTCACCGGCATTCCCCTGGCCATTAAGGACGTTATCTGCACCAAAGGCATTACCACCACCTGCGGCTCCCGCATGCTGGAGAACTTCAAGCCGCCATTTGACGCCACGGTCATGGAGAAGCTAAACGCGACTGGCGCGGTGATGCTGGGCAAGACCAATATGGACGAGTTCGCTATGGGTTCTTCAACCGAGCACTCGGCCTTCTTCCCCACGCATAATCCCTGGGACCTGGATCGCGCCCCCGGTGGCAGTAGCGGTGGCTCGGCGGCAGTCGTTGCCGCGGGTATGGCCATGGGTTCCTATGGCAGCGATACTGGCGGCTCCATCCGCCAGCCAGGCGCGCTCTGCAACATCCTGGGCCTGAAGCCAACCTATGGGCGCGTCTCACGTTATGGCCTCGTGGCCTTCGCCTCCTCCCTTGATCAGATTGGCCCCTTCGCGCGTGACGCACAGGATGCCGCGACACTCTTGCAGGCAGTCGCGGGCCATGACCAGCGCGACTCCACCAGTTCAACTCAGGAGGTTGCCAATTATAGCCAGGCCCTGACAGGAAATATCAAAGGTATGCGCATCGGTGTGCCAAAGGAATACTGGGTTGAGGGCATGGATCCGGGCGTCGAAAAGGTGGTCCACTCGGCCATTGAGGCCTTGCGTGACCTGGGCGCCGAGATCGTTGATGTCTCACTGCCTCACACGAAGTATGGCCTGGCCGCGTACTACATTGTCGCGCCCGCCGAGGCCAGCGCCAACCTGGCCCGCTATGATGGTGTCAAGTACGGCTACTCCTACCGCGACACCGATGACATGTGGGAAGCGATGGAGAAGACACGCCAGAATGGCTTTGGCGCCGAGGTCAAGCGCCGCATCATGCTGGGCACCTACGCGCTCTCTGCAGGCTACTACGATGCCTACTATAAACAGGCCGAAAAGGTTCGCGCCCTGATCAAGCGCGACTTCGATGAAGCCTTCGCCCAGGTCGATGCCCTGGTCAGCCCGGCCAGCCCAACGGTAGCCTTTAAGCTGGGTGAGATCTCAGATCCCTACCAGATGTATCTACAGGACATGTTTACCATTCCCGCGAACCTGGCTGGCATCTGTGGCATCTCCATCCCTGGCGGCTTCAGCGAGAACCTGCCCGTCGGCGTCCAACTGCTGGGCAATACCTTCCAGGAAGCAGCCATTCTGCGCATCGCCGACGCCTTTGAGCGCGTCACCGATCACCATAAGCAGTGGCCCAAGAATCTCTAAACACGACATTTTCTGGCCTCCCATCGTTGTCACTATGGGAGGCCATTTCGTATCTCCGCTATATCGATAAATGCCAATAAAAAGCTATTACTATTTCTTTGAAAGAGGGTGGCCATGAATCGCCGTTTCATCATGGGCGTCATCCTGGTTATTATTGCCTGTTGCCTGCTCCTGACATCACTGACGCTGTACGCCACAAGTATCGCGGGCGTCACGCTACCTGGAATGAGTAGTGTCGAACCTACGCCGACGCCTGTACCCGAGACACCGACGCCTATCCCTACGCCAAAACCTGAACTCACGGCTCAGGGTCCGCTACCCGTTCTCCAGGCCAAAGTCGCCTATCTTGTTGATATGCAAAATGGGCATGTGCTCTATGACATCCATGGCGAGCAGGCCGCCCCCATGGCCAGTACCACCAAGATCATGACGGCCCTTATCGCGATTCAGACCGGCAACCTGGACCAGGAGATTACCGTCAAACGCGACGCCTATTTACACGTCATTGAGTTGGGCAGCAGTAACGCGGGACTGGTCCCCGGCGAGCAATTTACCCTGCGCGAGTTGCTCTATGGCCTGATGCTTCCCTCGGGCGGCGATGCCGCGATTGCCATCTCTGACGCGCTGGCTGGCTCACCTGAGAACTTCGTAGTACGCATGAATCTCTTCGCGAGCAGGCTGCACCTCTTTCAAACTCACTATACTAACGTTGACGGCCTGACCAGCGAGGACACCCACTACTCCTCGGCGGCTGACCTGACCAGGCTCACACGCTACGCGCTCACTAATCCTATTTTTCGTCAGATCGTTGACACGCCAACCTATACCCTGCCCACAACCAAACAGCATGGACCACATACCTGGACCAATACAAACACCCTTTTAAGTACGTACAAGGGCATGCTTGGCGTCAAGACCGGGCATACCGACCTGGCTGGCTACTGCCTGGTCTTCGAGGCCCAGCGCAATGGACACTCGCTCATAGGCGTCGTGCTCAATAGCCCCGACCAGGCCATTCGCGATCAGGATGTCTCAAAGTTGCTCAATTGGGGGTTTGGCTTGCCCATGAAGTAGAGCGACGCTGCTAAAGCACGCGTCGGACAGATCTCTGCAAGGACTGGCAAGGACCAGGCAAACATGATAGAATAGTTCCACCAACTTCTGCCATATAACGAGCATAGTAAAAAAAAGAGTGTTGTCGAATGCGTTACGCTATTTTTACCGATATCCACGCCAATCTAGAGGCTCTCGAGGCTGTACTCGCCAGAATTGACGAGCTCGCCAAAGAACAGCCCATCGATCAGATCTGGTTTTTGGGCGACCTAGTTGGCTATGGACCAAATCCGAATGAGTGTATCGAGACGCTGCGCAAGCGCACAGATGTGATCATTGCCGGTAACCATGATTGGGCCGCCGTGGGCAAGATCGATCTGGAAGAGTTTAGTGAGGCTGCGCGCATCTCTGCGGAGTGGACGCGCGACCAACTGACCGATGAGCACTTCGAGTTCCTCGCGGAACTCCCAGAGCGTCTGCAAATGGGCGCCTGCACGCTGGTCCATGGGAGTCCCTATGGTCCACTGTGGGAGTATCTGACCTCAGAAGTCCTGGCGGAACGCAGTTTTCAACACTTCGACACACGCTACTGTATTGTCGGGCATACGCATGTCCCGATAATCTTCCAGCAGCCTGATACCTATGCGACAACGCCAACCGTTCCCCTCACCGGTGAGCAGGAAGTACAGGCGCTTGTTGACAATATTGCCGCTGAGGCAGAGGTACAGGCAGCGGACTCGCTGACCGAAGAGGATGATGACGACACCGCCGAGATGGTCGCCGTGCGTCCCGCTCAGCAGCAAAGCGCGCAGGCAGCACCCTCCGAAGACGTGGCCCATGTCGCACCTCACCTGGAACAACAGCCAGGCCTGCTAGAGTCGGATGCGGAGCAAGCACCAGAGTCAGGAGACGAGGATATCTCTTTGGAAGACGACACAGAGGGCGACGAAGAGCAGGAGCGTGACCTGGCAGAGGACGCTCTTGTGGGCGAAGAAACGCAGGAGTTGGAGAAAGAGGCGGACGTGTTGGAAGAGATGGACGAAGAGGAGAGTCATGGCGAGCGCGTCACCTCTGAGGCCGATATCCTGAGCGCGGAGGATAGCCTGAATCAGGAGATTGAAGAGTTGCTGGCCCTGTTGGGTCTGAGCCAGAGCATGGTCGAGGTCACCAACGACATGATTGTCCCGCCCGAGGGCAACTGGAAGGCCCCGGCTGGCTATCGCGCCATCGTCAATCCCGGCGGCGTCGGTCAGCCTCGTGATGGCGATCCACGCGCAGCCTTTATGATCTACGACACTGAGCGCGGCTTCACATTCTACCGCGTTGACTATGATTTCAAGAAAACGCAGGAGAAGATCGAGAAGGCGGGCCTGCCTCCCTACCTGGCAACACGCCTGGCCTACGGTCGCTAAGAAAAACACCTTATGAAACTACTTGTTGGCCTGGGTAACCCTGGCGCCCAGTACGAGCGGACCCGGCATAATGTGGGCTTCCGCGTCATAGACGCGTTGGCGGAGAAGCTGGGCGTGCGCTGGGAGCGCCGTGGGCGGGCGATGATTGCCAACGCCACCCTCGAGCATGAGAAAGTTGTCCTGGTAAAACCCATTACCTTTATGAACAATAGTGGCGAGGCTGTAGGCGAGCTACAGCGCTGGTTTAAGCTCGAACCCGAGGATATCCTGGTGGTCTATGATGAACTCGACCTGCCCGTGGGACAACTCAGAGTACGCGCCAGAGGCAGCGCCGGTGGGCATAATGGCATGAAGAGCCTGATCCAATACCTGCATACCGACCAGTTTCCCCGCCTGCGCGTCGGTATCGGGCGACCCGCCAACCGCCGTCTAGACACTATCAACTATGTGCTGGGCATCCCTCCCAAAGATGAGTATATTACCCTGCTTCAGACAGAGGATAAGGCCCTGGAAGCCTTCTCGCTCATCCTACGCGAAGGGCTTGATCAGGCCATGAATACCCTCAATGTCGATCCCGAGGCCCAGCGCAAGGCAGAAGAGAAGCGCCGCCTCAAACAAGAGCGCGAAGCCGCCCGCCAGCAACAAGCCACAATCGGTGAGAAGCAGGCAGAAGACTCCTCCAGCCCCAGAGCTTAACATTCGCTCCTGGAACTTCGCCTTTTTTGGCTTGACACTCGCCGCAGGCGCCAACTTCCCTCAAGGGCCGGTAGGAGGTGTAGTAGACCATGGTACCTCAAAGTGAGAAGTATAGGTAAGGTGGCTTCTCGCTTTGAGGTACCATGGGGAGAGAGCAGAGAGAGGAGAGAATGGTAATATGCAGCGCATTTCCCGGCAAGCGCTTCAGGAAGACCTCTACCAACTTACGCGTCTCTTGAGCGAGTCCCATCCTGATCCCTATACTGCAGGCGGAGGTTCCCTCGCCTTTCATCGCCGTGTTAACACGCTCCTGAGCAGCATCCCAGCAGATGGACTGACTCAGACCCAGTTTCTCTGCCACATACGCCCGCTCGTCGCCTCGCTGGGCGATGGGAATACATGCCTGTTTACGCCAGAGGAGGAGTGCGAGGCCAGGACGCGCCGTCACCCCTGGCTGACCTGGTCGGTAATCGAGCAGGATCTCTACCTCGCCCGGGTCTACCAACCTGAGCAGGAGGTATTACTGGGAGCGCGCCTGCTCGCCCTGAACAGCCTACCACTACCAACCCTCCTCACACGTATGGGCAAGATCCAGGGCTACGATAACATCTACCAGAACCTCGTTCACCTGACCCTGGCCCTAAAAGACCCTTTGCTCCTCAGCACCCTCCTGCACCAGGACGAGCCGCCCAACACTATCGAGGTGACGCTCACGCTGCGCAATGGCGATCAGCAAACCATCCAGATTCCGCTTCTTGAGGAGCGCCCCGGTATTCCCCTGGAGCCAGATAGCACCTTTATCCTGCCCCCGCTCAATTCAGCACGCATGTGCCGCGCCTTCCTCGATGCCGGACACCAGGTAGCATATGTGCGAGCCGACTCACTCCTGCGCTATCGCGAGAGCTTTGAGCAATTCCACGCTCAGGGTTACATCGGGCACATGGAACAGCCGCTTGAGGAGGCGCAACGTTACCCGCCCCTTGACACAAACCCGCCCGGGAAGTTGGAAGAACGCATCGCCCTTGTCCCGGCAGCAACGGACCTACTTCGCGACCTCTTCTCCGCAATGCGCCTGGCACATACCTCGATACTCATCATTGATCTACGCTTCTGCCCTAGCGGCAACTCGTTCTTTGCCACCATTCTGAGCTATTTTCTTTACGGCATCGATGCTATGCTCGCGAGCGCCTGGGACGAAAGCTATCAAATCAAACGCTACTCAACACTTTACTTCGAAAACTATATAAAAGACACACCGGAAGAACACAGTGAAGCGTTGCGCAATGGTGGCTATGACTACACCGACGAAGCAAGCTGGTTGCAGCGTCAGGAGAGTGGCTTTACGCCACGCGTACGCCTGCAAACTCTGGCGGATCTGCGCCAGCAGGTTAAGACATCCCCAACCTTCGCCAGCGAGTTTCAGAAGCGCGCCTACGAGGCCTCATGGACACCAAAGGTCTACGTGCTCATCTCAGCGCAAACATATAGCGCGGGCTTTGATACGGCTGTGACCCTCCAACGCCATGGCGCGTGCGTCATAGGTACCCCTTCGGCTCAGTCTGGCAACTGCTTCATTGATGCGCTCAGCTTCACCCTACAGTATTCGCGCCTCAAGGGACACATCGCCTTCAAACGCCGGATCCTCTTCCCCAACAATGAAGAGCAAGGCAACATACTCAAAGCAGACCATGAACTCACCTATGACTATCTCGCCACGCACAGTTATGATCCCCACGCAGCCATCCGGCTAGCTCTGGACCTGGCTGGCCTGGCCTGAAGATTGGGAAGTGCTTGTACACGGCGCACCTATCCTCACTAACGTCATAGAGGATAAAAGGATGTATGGCCCCAGTTGCTAGAGGCAACTGGGGCCATACATCCTTTTATCCGGCTAGTACACTACGGCTCAAATAATGCCGTAGTTTATGCCATCAAAGCCTTGCCCTGGTACGTCCATTTGAAGGGTTTAGCCATCGTGCGGTTGTAATAGGCAATAAAGGCCAGCACTCTGGTTTGCAAATCATCGACCGAGAGAAAAGAGCCACGCTTGAGCAATTTGCGGACGAGGATACTGAGCCAGATCTCGATCTGGTTGAGCCAGGAACTGTGCTTTGGCGTGTAATGAAACACGATCTGATGGGTGGGATCACTCAAAAAGGCTGCTCGACTGACCATGGAAGCGAGCGTCCCGCTTTCGCCTTTGACGCCCAAATCCGCCTCGATTCCACTGCGTTCTGCGACGAAGCGTACCAGCGTTTCGGATTGATGGATGTTGAGGTTGTCACAGACAAAATGCCAACGAGTGGCTTGGGGATCAGTAGCCACCACTGCCTGGACATGGGCGAGAAAATCGGCCTCGGTTCGCGTCGGTCCGGCATGGGGAGCCACCACTTCTCCGGTTACAACGTCGCGGCTGAGGATAAAAGCGCGTGTGCCGTGGCGAAGGTACTCAAACTCACGTCGCTCCACTTTTCCGGGAGCCAGTGGCAAACCTGGGTGTTTACGCTCCAATGCCTGAACCCCGGTCAGTTCATCCGTACTCATCGTCCGTTCTCCTTGTTTGGCCCGATCGGGGGCTTGTCGATACACCTGGCAGATCGCCCTGATGGTGGCTTCTCTCTGCGGATCAACCGACGGAGTCAACCAATAGCGGATCAGATGCGGTTGGAGATCCCTTTTTTTAACACGCGAGCCGCATGGCGTGCGGAGATCTTGGGCACAATCCCGCGCAGCATCACTTCGTCAGCAATTTCTTGTCCCGTCCAGTGGCTGATCGGGCGTTCTTTCGGTTGCTCGCAAGCCAAAGCAACGATCTGACAGATTTGCTCTGCAGTAATCTCCGAAGGTCGTCCTGGACGTTGGATATCGGTCAGCCGTTCGTTCACCGTCAATTCATCCAGCGACACCGCCTGCAAACCAATCCAGCGTAGCCGCCAACTGCGCACGGTGTCCACACTCACACCCAGATCTCGGGCTACGTGCGTGTTATTCTTGCCCTGAGCCCCAGCCAGGATCATTCGTCCTCGCAGGGCTACTTGTTGGGGAGTACTCTGCCGACGCACCAGTGCTTCCAGCTCCTTTTGTTCCTGTTCGCTCAACGTCAACACGACCGGTTTGGGACCACGCATGCTCTCTGTCCTCCTTCGTCTGCTGGCCCTATTTTACTCCAGAATTCTTTCAGCCGCACTGGTAGTAATATTGGGAGCTGAAGCAAATGCCCCAAGTGTCGTAGTCATTTGGCTCCTCCTGATCACGCTATTGCAACGTTCCTCTCAGGCTCCCAGTTCTTCCTGCTTGCAGGGGAAAGGTATCAAAGGATAAGATAGAGGAAGAGAGAATGATTGAGAAAAAATAAGAAGCATGAGATTTTTCTGAGAAAATGGCCTTTGTCTGCATAAGATGTACTGAGAATGCACTACGCTCCTGGAGGATCTGATGGTTACAAGAGAAAAGAGTCGTGACATTCGTGGGAGTTACCAGGTCGTCTTTGAAGCCTGTGTGAGAACCATTGAGAGTTTCGGGCCACCAAGTGAGCAACAAAGTATGATGGGGACCAAGCGTTTGCTCAGAATTCAATCCGCTAATGCACAGGCAGGGACGATCACTGCCAAGTTAGGCCAAGCATGGAACGTAGAGATGCAGGTCACGAGAGCTGAGGGAAAATGCTCAGTATCTGTAAAACTTCTCTCCAACGAGCGCAGGGCTGATCCTTTGGGAGGGATGTTCCGCTGGATCGATGAATTTTTTGATGCTCTCATGCACATCACGGGAGAGATTTTATCAAAGGGTCGAGAGCATTTTGACTGAATAGTCAAGAAAAGATCACCACTCAAACAGAAGCAAGATGATCCGTTCTCACAACGCCACTTGTTGGGACGTGTTATGCTGACATACTAGCCGTTCCAATTCGTTTCGCTTAGTATTGTTGAGAGGGGAGTGCTTCAGGTTTCGGGCCTGGCGTTGGCTGAGTCGTCTTTCTTTCAATTTTGAGTTACTCCAGAACTATTTCGGCCTCCATGTACTAGTGGGTCAACTGGCAATTGAGGTGCCATGAGCGAGTGCGGCTGCTGAACCACCTAAGCGACGTAAGTAGGCACGTTCGCGGCGTCGGCGTCGCTTGCCATTCCAGACAAAGGGCGTTGGAGTTTGGTTCCAGCCAGCCACGGTTTGTTCCAGCCAGTCAATCACTTCTTGAGCATTCTGAGGATATTGTCCACTGAGTGCCCGGCGGACAAGAATGCGTTGGACCGACTCTGCCATGTTCAACCAGGACCCACCAATCGGCGTATAGAGCGGCATCACCCCGTGATCAAAAAACCAGAGAACCAGATCAGAGGAGAGATGTCCCGCCAGATTATCCAGCACCAGAAGAATACGCAAAGGGGGGAGCGTTCGGCCAGGCGGATGACCCAACCAGGTTTCCCAACGGGCATACAGCGGTCGCTCCTCTTCGGGAGGCAAGGTCTCTGCGGGCTGTTGCTTCTCGATCTCGGTAAGCACTGCGCTTAATTGTTCTTGAAGCCAGGGATGCAGCACGGCATTGGTGGCCGAGATCACTCCTTTGGCGCGCACATGGCCAGTGGACGGACGGAAGAGGGTGAGGAGTTTTGCGGTACCACCCCGCTCATACTCATGTGGTTGAGTGGCTGGGTAGCCTTCCGGTTGCCACGATGCCCCTGGTTGGGGGATGGCCTGATAGGGCCCGGCTTCATCTTCATTCAACTGCACGATCCCAGCCGCCTCTGCCTGCTCGCACGCCAGCTCAATTAGTCTTTTTTTTCTAGAATCGTAAACAGGCCTTGGAGGAAGGAGTAAACTGTACAGAAAGAGGTGCATCAGGAGAAAACGTAGATGAGAGGAAGAAGAGTTGCCCGTCCCCAGGCAGAGCAGCAGGTCCGTTTAGAGCCACACGAGGAGCATTGTCGCTCGTGTGGAACATGGATGCCGGTGGCCTATCATGCGCATCGGAAGATCCTTACCGTCAAGGGGTTAGTCCAGTTACGCTTGGTCGTTCGTCGTTGTCCCAATCCAGCATGCCAGGCCTATAAACAGCCCTACCGACCAGAGGAAGAAGGCCGATGGGCGTTACCCCATGGAGAATGTGGTCTGGATCTGATCGCGTTGGTGGGCAGATTGCGCTATCGAGAACAGCGCTCAGCTCCCGAAATGCAGCGGATCTTGCAGGAGCGAGGACTGCGGGTCTGTGAACGGACCGTTGAGCATCTGATGCACCGCTACGAGGAATTGGTGACGCTGCATCTCTCCTGCCGGCAACGACTGCACACCCGTTTCTCCTCTCAAGGGCGAGTGATCCTGGCCATCGATGGGTTGCAACCCGATGTGGGCCATGAGGTCCTTTGGGTGATCCGGGAAGTGCTCACAGGGGAGATCGTGCTAGCTAGAGCGCTTCTCAGTTCAACCCAAGAAGATCTCTCCGGCCTGCTCACCGAGGTGAAAGAGATCCTTTCTGTCCCGGTTCATGGGATCATCTCCGATGGGCAGCTCTCCATTCGCCGGGCAGTTGCCAGTGTCTTCCCTGAGGTTCCTCATCAGCTCTGCCACTTTCATTACCTGCGTGAAGCGGGCAAACTCATCTTTGAGGCGGATCGGCACGCCAAAAAGGAACTGAAAAAGCAGGTTCGCGGTGTGCGGCCCATCGAACGAGCCGTGGAAAGCAGGACCGATGCTGAGGCGGAAGTGATTCACGAGTACGCTTTGGCGGTTCGAGCCAGCCTGACCGACGATGGCTTGCCACCGCTCTCGGCTTCTGGCTTACGTTTGCAGGAACGACTTCAAGCGATCCATGATTCACTTGAGCGAGTGGGAGAAAAAAGGGGCTTCCCAGCGCGCTTGAACGATTGAAGCGTGTGCTCAACAAAGGGCTGGGGGCCACCAAGGAGCCCTTTGAGGTCGTGCGTCCGCTCTTTACGCTGCTTTTCGAGGTGGCCCATGTCTTGAGTAACCAGCAACAGCACGAGGCAAAAGACGTGCACAAGCGCTTTGAGAACCATCTCATGCGGATGCAAGAGCAGGTCGGACAGTCGGAGGCTATGAGGCCGGCGCTCGTGCACTTCCTGAAAGTGACCGAAAGTTATGCCCCCCATCTCTTCTTCTGTTATCAGGTGGCGGGTCTGCCCAAAACCAACAACGATCTGGAGCAGGCCTTTGGCAAGGTCCGAGCTGGTGAGCGCCGAGCCACGGGACGCAAAGGAGCCATCCCTGGACTGGTGGTGCATGGACCAGTGCGGGTGACCGCGGCACTGGCGACACGCTTGCATTCGTTCAGCGCCGAGGAACTGATCCCATACGATCTGACCCGCTGGCAGCACGTGCGGTCAGGAATCTCCTCTCGGCAAGAGGCTCGTCGCAAGCAGTTTCGTTTTCGCAAAGATCCCACCGCCTATCTGGCTCGTTTGGAGGAACAACTTTCTAAGATGAGTTTACGATTCTAGTTTTTTTTCGGCGTTTCTGGATCATACACAGTCACGGTGCCACTTTTCCGCTTGCGTAGGGCGTAGCCTGTACGGCACCAGGTGCGCGTGCGCTGATAGCTGTAGCCAGACTCATGCAGCACCTGACGAATGGTTTCAGCACCAACATGAGGCAGATCCGTTTTGCGCAATGCTCGGCGCAGGGTCATCAGAGACCAGATGCCCGTTTGATCTTCCTGGTGATCAGGCTTGCGCTGCACTTCGGCGAGAATGCGTGTTTGCTGCGCACTCGTGTAGGTCGGCTTGCGACCACGACCTGTCGCAATGGAAAGGGCGAGGAGGCCGTGTTGGTTGAAGCGACTCACCAATCGACTAATGGTATCATTGCTTTTGTATCCTGCGACTATCGCAGCCTCGGTATAGGATTTTCCCGCTCTGACAGATAACAACGCGTTCGCTCGCTTGATGATATCCATGCGTTCACTGGTGGATTTGGCAAGCTTTTGTAAGGCTTGCTCTTCTTGCTGAGACAATTCACGTAATGGATCTTTTTGTATTTTACTCATGCTTGGTTCCCTCCACACTTTGAATCTATCACCTCTATCACCTCTATCACCTTCTGACAAGCTTATTGTTCTGAAAGGGAAAGAGATGGTACACTCAAAGAAGCAGGAGTTGCAAGGAGGCAGATCACCATGGGATTTCCGCAAAAAAGACCATTGCGTCAACTTACACCACAAGAGCGTGAAGAGCTTTCCCGAAAAGCTACATCCATCAGTGAGCGAGTGAGTACGGCAAAAAAAGCAAAAGCGCTCTTAGCTGTTGCGGATGGATGCACGTTTGCAGAAGCTGGGAGGCAGGCAGGCATGAGCCAGGATGGGGTCTCACAATTGGTCGAACGCTTTCATCATCGCGGGGTAGAAGCCCTCTCGATTGCTCCTGGTCGTGGCCGCAAGCCGACCTATACCAGTCAGGATCACGAACAGATCCTCCAAGAAATACAGCGTCGTCCCACCTGGGACGTCGATCAATGTATTGTCTGGTCACTTCCCTTTTTGCAAAGGTCCTTGCATGCCAAAGGATTTTTAGACATCAGCCCAAGAACGATCCGTCGGGTCTTGCAGGCACATGGATGGAAGTACCAGCAGACAACGCGCACCTGGCTCCTTATTGACCAGGGAGAATAAAGCGAACCCCCACTCCAATTTTGTTGCCTGGGTGGTTCAGCAGCCGCACTCGCTCATGGCACCTCAATTGCGGGTTGACCCACTAGCCACATCGTGGCGAGAAATCTTTAGAAAGGATCGCTGTGCTGCGAATCATGGGCCGTCAGTCGATTCTTCTGTTCAAATCCACACATCGTCCGAGTTGGCTCCCTGTTCGCCTCCCTGGTTTGGAGAAGTCGTGCTGGTTGTTACGCATCTGAAGAAGCAAGGAGTGTTCACGAAACTCTGTGAGCGGGTCCGTTTTGCCCGGCGACGTTTTGGGCACTATGAGGTGATTGATTTTCTGGCGGTGCTGTTTGGCTACGCTATCAGTGGAGAGCGCACCCTGGAGGAGTTCTACGAGAGCCTCCAGCCCTTTGCCGTCCCGTTCATGGCCGTGTTTGAGCGTGACCGACTCCCCGCCCGCTCAACGCTCTCGCGCTTTTTAGCGGCGTTGACGGAGAAACCGGTCGAAGCCTTGTGGGCACTCTTTCTCGATGATCTGCTCGCTCGCCCCCTCACTCCCGACAAGCAAACCGGAGGGCTGGTGGATCGAGCGGGAAACACCTGGATGGTCTTTGATGTCAATAGGACGCGGGAAGCTGCTCGGCAACGCGCCTTACCCCAAACTGATGAATTTCCTCCGCCCTTTCGCCGATTGGATGACGTGTGTGCGCCAGGCTACTGGGGCCGCAAGCGGGGGGAGATCGTCAGGACACAGACAACGGTTTCGCAGGCGCACAATTATCAGCGGCTCGGCAGTTTCGGGAATCGGGGCAACGGGCAATATCGGGAAGAGCTGCGCAAGGGGCTCGCCGCCATTGGCCGATATCTGACTGCCTCCCACCTTCTGCAAGAACGCACGCTGCTGAGGTTGGATGGGCAATATGGCAATGGGGCGGTGCTCTCCGATCTCGCTGGTTTTGCGTTCGTG
This sequence comes from Ktedonobacter racemifer DSM 44963, assembly GCF_000178855.1. Taxonomy (GTDB): domain Bacteria; phylum Chloroflexota; class Ktedonobacteria; order Ktedonobacterales; family Ktedonobacteraceae; genus Ktedonobacter; species Ktedonobacter racemifer. Next base: position 1,106,007 of record NZ_ADVG01000002.1, read on the forward strand.
ATCCGCGGCAAAGACTATCATCTGCTCGAACATCCGCTGATTCAGGCGCGGCTGCACTTGCCTCCCGATCAGTCCCAGCAATGTCCCGAAAGTCCGTCGGAGCCGAGGGAGAACGAGCTGATTCAGGAGACTGGTGAAAGCAGCGGCCTGACGTGCTGCTATCAGTCATCGTGGACCATCCAGGGAAAGGTTCGTCCTCTCGGCATGGTTGCTTTCGTCTCCCTCCCTGAGCCATCTCTCTACTTCTCGGAAAGAGGTCAAGAGAGGGTGAGGAGAACTGTTTGAGACAGATGCACCTGGTTGAAACCAGGCGGTACGGAAACCCAGTGAGCGTGCTGCCTCAAGATTAGGGAGACGATCATCAAGAAAGAGACACGCTTGAGCAGGGAATTGGAGCGTCGAGAGACCATACTCGTAGATGCCTGGATCAGGCTTGCGGATACCGACCTCCCCGCTGATAATCCAGGAAGCAATGACTCCCTCAAGGTCATGGATCTTCCGAAGCCTCCTTGACCATTCTGCCACATCGTTTGAAAGGCAGGCAATGGGTAGATCCCATGTGCGCAGCGTGTGGAGAAACGAGCGAAGTCCAGGCATCAGGGTGTGTTGTTGAAGATAGGACTCATCAAGTTCATCAGGATTTCCTTTGAGACCCAACCGTTGCCACAAAGCTCCCGATGAATACCTGCCCAGGCTGCATTGGCGATAAAGGGAGGTGATATCGGCATCAGATAACTGGCAGCTATGTTTTCTCGCAAAGGGAATGAGCAAATCTGCCACATCATCTCCACTGGTGCAAATGACCCCCATCGCGTCTAACACCACCATTTGGAGAGGAGCAGGTTCCTTGACCAGGCCATGACAGTCCCATGAATCTTTTCCCAGATCGGACATGAAGTTTTTTCCTTTCCCTGTCGCTCATCGTCACTTAGGAGTGAGTAATCAGAAAATAAGCCTTTCAGATAACGTTCACTCCAAAAGTCAGATACTTGAAGTGTAGAGCAAAAATGATGTCGAGAAAAGAGCCAAGTGAATATGAGCGAGAAGCCATTCAAGTTCATCAGGAACCTTTCGTTTTTCGTCCCTTCTCGTTAGCTCGTTGCGCAATCCGTGGGCTATTATGTAACACTATTTCATTACCTATACGAGTGAAAATGAACATATGTCCTACTTCTAGTATCTTTCTCCATGCTTCGACTGAAGCAGTTCCTGCCCGTGCAGTAGATTCTAGTACACAGAGATTGAAATACATCTGTAGTTTCTACGAGCGCAAAATGATTGGGCTTGACAAGGGAAGAGTTACCACTTGACGTTCTGGAAATCCGTGTCCTATGCTAAACACATCAACATGAAGAGATTCTTCGCGATGATAAACGAAGCACGTAGAAGTCTGAAGCATAACAAGCATCAGCCGCTCCGCTTGAGCTGAGTCATCGATTGGAACGAAAGACAACTGAAATTGCAGAAGAAAGGAAGCCTCTCATGGCTCAGCATGCTCCCTCTCATTTGTCGGTAGGAATGATGCTCTTTCCCAGCCTCACCCTGCTCGACCTGGCCGGTCCCTATGATGTGTTTAGCCGGATGCCAGGAGCACATGTATACCTCGTTGCCTCCTCTCTTGAGCCCATCCGCACGGAGAAAGGATTGACGCTTACTCCCGATACCTCTTTTGAAAATGCCCCTTTGTTTGACATCCTCTTCGTCCCTGGTGGCCCCGGTCAGCAGCTTGTGATGGAAGATGAAGGTTTCCTCAACTTCCTGAGAGAACGGGGGCAGACAGCCAGATTGCTGACCTCTGTGTGTACAGGCTCACTCATCCTTGGAGCTGCGGGCTTGCTTCAAGGCTACCGTGCAACGACTCATTGGCGCTATCTGGATCTGTTGAGCTTACTTGGCGCACAGCCCGTCGCTGAACGCGTGATCGTCGATCGGAATCGTATTACCGGTGCAGGGGTTTCTGCTGGGATTGACCTCGCATTGAGCATCGTATCTGTCCTGTTTGGGAAAGATGTTGCTCAATCCATTCAACTGAGCATCGAGTACGATCCTCAACCACCCTTCCCAGGCGGTTCTCCCAACAGCGCCGATCCAGAACTCGTCGCAGGCCTTTCTGCCAAGCTTGATGACGTGTACACGAAACGGCGACGGCAGATCGAGCGCATCGTCGCACGGCTTTAGCTGTTGCCAGTCATGGGTCGCCCATGTTTGGGAAGAGGCGAGGCTCTGGGGGCATGACACTCATCAGCCATTTCTCCTGAATACCGGCAACACGTATGATACCAAACGAACTATTCTGCCTTTCAAAGGAAGGTTTAAGCCATCAATGCCTCGCCCTGATAGGTCCATCTGAAAGGCTTGGCCATTGGGTGCCCAACGAAGTGCAAGCCAGTGGGGTTAGGGTGCCATACCGACTAATACTTCTTTTTTGCCAACCTGCCACCGTCGTCAGCCCCAAATATCTGGCTGGAGCCACAATGGTATGGAATTGATACGAACGAACCTGAACCTTTACTTAATAGGAGTTTGAAAACCTATGGAAGATAAAGAACAGACCATCCACGACGAGTTAGGTAGTCTGCAGCCTGTGACACGGTATGCCATATGCTACATTTTCAGGGTCTATAAACAAAAGAGATAACATATAGTGAGTGGATGCGCCTCACAAAATAATGGGCAGAAGCAATAATCCGGCAATGCGCCCAAGCCACGCATTACCGGATGAGCCATAACCTTGATATAGTCGCTCACCGGAGAAGCTAACAGCGCTGTTAGCTTTCCCACTTTTATTAGTTACCCCCATCAAACGGTGGAGAGAGGGGTTCATTTCCAGCTTGGACTTGCTGCCGATAGCAGATATATGAATATATGTAGAGAAAGATCGAGATTACCATGATCGGAACGAGAATTCCCCATAATCGCAGCGATGGTATAAAGCTGCACAGGATGCCGACCAGACCCGCTGCCACAAAGAGCCAACCACCCAATCGATGAGTGCGTTCCCAGACAACCGAATTTGCCAGGCTCCATGGTGTGCGGATGCCAGCCCAGAAGTTGCGGCGCAGCTTTCCCATATAGTTGCCAAGCACGATAAAGAAGAGCGAGATCACGAAACAGATTACAAAGGGCAGATCCAGCTTCACCCCGAGCGAGAAGGCCACGACCGTCATTTGCAGGACCAGCATCAACAGCATGACACTGGATAGAGCAATATCGATAAAAAAGCGATTGCTGCTCTCGCCATCCCTGGTCAGGCGCGGACCCATCTTGACGAGACCGCGTAGGACCACCAGTAGCATAAAGCTAATAAGCGGGAAGAGGCCAATAGCAATCAGCTTTGGCGCATAAGAATTGACCTGCCCCGCGATATTCCAGTGTGAGGGAACCTGGTCGGGAAGAAAGGGATAGGTCACGATAGCGATTATGATCTGTAGCACCAGAATGGTTGTCATCAGGACCACTGGCATCGTCCAGGTTTTAGGTTGCGGCGCGATCTTCTCGCGCTCGTTATCAGAAGCACTCATGGTTCTCTCCTCTATGCTTCATCGCGTATCACATGGATACTTAATTATGCTCAATACGAGCCTCCGGCTCTGATTCGTCGGGGGGCTCTTCACCTGACAGCATTTCGTCTTTCTCCTCATCCATTCCCCCCAACCAATCCATGATCTCAGCCATCAAGTCTTGAAAGACGGTTGTGTTTAGCGAATAGACTTGAAACTGACCGCGCCGCTCGACGCGCACCAGGTCAGCCAGTTTGAGCACCATCAAGTGATGCGAGAGCGCGTTAGGCTTCGCCCCTGTATGCTCCGCCAGTTCGCCCGCGGTGCGCTCTCCTCCCCGCAAGTATTTAAGAATACGCCGCCTGGTCGGATCGGCGATTGCCTTATAGGCCTCTTGCATATGTCCCCTCTGTCTCTACTCATCTCCACGCCTAATTTTTATCCCTGGGCCGCTGACAGGTCTGGTACGGCACCTGTGGATGTTTCTCCGGCCTATGCTGGTCACAAGATATATTCCGTTTTAGCACCTCAATAATTCAGCATTTCAATGACTATTGAAATAGCAACCGAGAAAAAACCCACTGTCAAGAGGGAGAGACAGCATTTTCACTTTCTGCCTCGCTCGCTACGCGAGCCTTCGGGGTGAAGGGTGTGCGTGGAAAAGACATTGCCATAACCTTTATCAATATAGCTCAAAACACAACAAAAAGGTCCATTACTATGCATTGGGGCATTGCGAAAATGTGTCTTGTACGCTATGATAGCGACTAGTAGAGAAGAAGCTGTCGACACGACCCCTACCCCACGTGGTTGTAGGGGCATTTCCTATTATATATAAACTTGACATGCTAAATTTCCTTTTGTTATACTCCTCGTGCGGATGTAGATTGGAAGCGATGTGCGGCTATCTGGCCTGCAAAATGTCTCTCGATCCGTTTGAGGATCTTACGAGGCAGGGCATGACACGACACCGCACTTGCTGGAGGATGCTGTGACTTTACAGGGATTACTTTCAGTACTGGCCCAGCGGCCTGAATTTCGCCGTCTTCTGGAGCAGATTCGCCAGCCCGAAGGCGTTCCCTTGCTCACTGGTATTACGGAGGCTGCGCGCCCATATGTTATCGCGGCCCTCTCCGTCGCGCTCAAGCAGCCCTTGCTGATCGTCGTACAGGACGAGAATCAGGCTACGCAGTTGGCGGAGACACTCAAACAATTTCTTACCAATCCTAGTGATGTCTTCTGCCTGCCAGACCGGGATGCTATGCCCTTCGAGCGCCTCATAGGCGACGCCGAAACCACGCAACATCGCCTGCAAACCTTTATAGCTCTGGTCGAGCGTGAGCGCACCCCGATTGTTGTCTGCTCGGCACGTGCCCTGACTCAGCCAGTCATTCCGCCACAGGAGCTTGCCACCGCCCTCTTTCAGTTGCGTGAGGGACAGGAGATCGACCTGACCTCGATGCTTGAGCAGCTCTATGACCTGGGGTATGAGCCGGTCGCCGAGGTTGAGCAACCGGGGCAATTCAGCCATCGCGGCGGTATTATCGACCTCTTTCCACCAACGCTGCCACGTCCCGTGCGCATCGAGTTTTTCGGCGATGAGATTGAGTCTATTCGTACCTTTGACCAGGCCACACAGCGCTCCCTGAACCCGATTCAGGACTGTGTAGTGGGCCCTGCCCGCGAGGCGCTACCGGTACGTGGTCCTCAGGCCGCGCAGGAGCTTGCCACGCTCGACAGCAAAATCCTGCATCGCGACGCCGAGGAGCGCTGGAACAACGACCTCGACGTGCTCAAGCAGCGGCGCTCCTTCGACGATATCGCCTTCTATCTCCCCTACCTACATCAGCCAGCCACTGTGCTAGACTACCTGCCACGTACAGGCCTGCTCATTCTGGATAACCCTGGTCTCATTCAAAATCGTATTCTGGAGCTCGACGCCCAGGTCCAGGAGATCAAAGAGCGCCTGGAGCGTGAGCGCGAGAACCCAGCACATCTGAAAGAGGCGCATATAGCCTGGCCAGAGCTAGAGCTTGCGCTCCAGCAGCGACGCCAGGTACGCTTCGCCGATATCCTCTCCGCCGCCGAGGGCGAGTTTGAGATGCGCCAGCATGGTGGCTCAGAGCACCTGATGCCCCCCTTCAGCAGCGCCAACTCTTACGGTGGACGCCTGCGTGCCTTCGTCCTGGACTGCCGCAAGGCCCTGGAGAACCGGGACCGCATCGTCATCGTCACGGCGCAGGCGCGGCGTATGGCCGAGGTGCTCAGTGACGAGAGTATTCTTCAGGACAAGGCCATTCACGTTAGCCCTGGCACCAATATTAATCAGTTGCCTGAAGCGGGCACGCTCACCCTCATCCAGGGCCAGATGAGCGAGGGCTGGCAGTGTCGCTCGCTCGCGCTCTATATCTACACCGATACCGAGATCTTTGGCTGGTCCAAGCGACGTAGCCAGCAACGGCGCAAGCCAGTCACCCCCGCCTCATTCCTGGCGGAGGTCAATCCTGGCGACTATGTCGTACACCAGGAACATGGCATCGGGCGCTTTGAGGGCCTGACAAAAATGAACCTGGCCGGCGTGGAGCGCGAATACCTGCTTATTCACTACGCCGGAACCGATAAGCTCTATATACCAACCGACCAGCTTGACCGCGTCACGCGCTTTATCGGCATGGGCGACTCCGTCCCCGCACTAAGTAAGCTGGGTACAACCGAGTGGACGCGGGCCAAGTCGCGCGTGAAGGAGAGCGTTCAGGACGTTGCCAGAGAATTGCTCAAGCTCTATAGCGCGCGCGAAGCGGCCCCTGGGTACGCCTTTTCCCCTGACTCCGAGCAGCCCTGGTTGCAGGAACTGGAGGACGCCTTCCCCTACGAGGAGACGCCCGACCAGGCCCGCGCCATCGAAGAGGTCAAGGCGGACATGGAACGTCCCAAGGCCATGGATCGCCTCGTCTGCGGCGACGTCGGCTACGGCAAGACCGAGGTCGCTCTGCGTGCCGCCTTCAAATCCGTCCTGGACCAGCGCCAGGTCGCCGTGCTCGTGCCCACCACCATCCTGGCCCTGCAACACTATAACACCTTTAAAGAGCGCCTCAAGGCCTATCCTGTACGCGTCGAGCTACTCAGCCGCTTCCGCTCGGAGAAGGAGCAGAAGCAGGTACTGGAAGACCTGGCGATGGGCAAGGTCGATATCATCATCGGCACGCATCGCCTGCTCCAAAAGGATGTGGTCTTCTTCCACCTGGGCCTGCTCATCGTCGACGAAGAGCAGCGCTTCGGCGTCATGCATAAAGAGCGCCTGAAACAACTACGCAACGAGGTCGACGTGCTCACCATGACCGCGACCCCCATTCCGCGTACCCTGCACATGTCCCTGGTCAACCTGCGCGACATGAGCGTCATCGAGACTCCGCCGCAGGAGCGCCTCCCTATCCGCACCACCATCCGTGAATATGATGATGAGTTGATACGCGAGGCCATTCTACGCGAGATAGACCGGGGAGGGCAGGTCTTCTTCGTGCATAACCGCGTGCAGGGTATTCAGATGATCGCGCAGAAGCTCCAGAAACTGGTCCCCGAGGCGCGTATCACCGTTGGGCATGGCCAGATGAACGAAGACATGCTGGAGAAGGTCATGCTCAACTTTACTAATGGCGAGTTTGATGTCCTCATCTCAACGACCATTATCGAAAACGGCCTGGACATTCCAAACGCCAACACCATCATCGTCAACAACGCCGCATATTTCGGCCTCTCGCAACTCTACCAGCTTCGCGGGCGCGTGGGACGCGGCACGCACCAAGCATACGCCCACTTCTTCTACAGCAAGAACGCGCGCCTGACGCCTATTCAGGAGAAACGCCTGCGCGCCATCTTTGAGGCCACCGAACTGGGAGCAGGCTTCAGAATCGCCATGAAAGACCTGGAGATTCGTGGCGCGGGTAACCTGCTGGGCGGCGAGCAGTCCGGCTTTATGAACACCATTGGCTTCGACCTGTACTGCAAACTGCTGGCAGAAGCCATTCAGGAGATACAGGGCAAGCCAGTCGAGGTCGCGGGCATCGCCACCAGCGTTGATCTCCCCTTGGACTCCTACCTGCCCGACGACTTCATTGGTGACCGCACGCTCAAGGTCAACTTCTACCAACGCCTGGCCAACCTGAGCCAGCCCGAGCAGGTCGAGGCCATGGAGGCAGAGCTAACTGATCGATTCGGTCCCCTGCCTGCCCCGGTCCAGAACCTTCTCTCCCTGGTACGGCTGAAGGTACAGGCTGCTCAGCTTGGCTATGAGTCGATTGCCCTCAAGGATAACGCCTTTATCTTGAGCGTCAAGCGCAATATCATTCCCAACCGCATCAACCTGTATAAGCGCTTCCGCAATGATGCCCAGGTGCAACAGGGTGTGGTCCGTATCCCGCGTCGCCTCCTCGGCCCCGACTGGATGGAGAAGCTACAGGAACTGCTGCCCTCAATTACCGCGGCGGTAACCCATAGCGCATAAAAGGGTAATAATGGAGCATGATGAAGCGCGCCCTGGTAGCCTGTGGCTACCAGGGCGCGCTTCATCATGCTCCATTAGCTTAAATCTTTAACGCCGTGTATGCATAAGATGGAACATCAGGGCCTGCTTATAATCCATCAGGGAGACCTGGCCGGTCTTGATCACCTGATTCGCGAGGTTGAGCAGGGTCGAGACGACTTGCAGGCGTGTCTCATCGATGCGTCCCTGCTGCCTGAGCAACTCGATAAGCTGTACGGGTCCCTGGCTATCGATCTCCTGGCCAGAGGTAATCACCTCAATGCGCAACCACACGACCAGCTGCTGGCGCATCTGCTCAAAGATCGCGATATCGTCATCGCCCACGGCCAGCGCGTTGGATTCGCGGGACTCAGCCGGAAGATTGGACGCGATAGGGGCGGGAGCCGTGGAGCGGGTAGGAGCAGGCTGTGCGGGCTTAACGGCAACCGGAGCGACATAATCATTCTCGCGCTTCTCTGAAGTCGGCGGATTGCGAAAAGCGGTAAAATCCTCTGGGCGTACAGGAGACATAGAGGATGTCTGCATCGACTCAATAGCCCCATAGGAAGGGGCAGTGCTCCCTCCACGATTATGGTGCGCTCCATTGGAGGTCTGTGGCTGATAAGGCTCGACGGGCTCAAAGACCTGCGCGGTCTCAGGCTGCACTGACTGTGGTGCCTCGACGCGTGCGCGTGGATCGGGCAAACTGGTGCTTGGGCGCCGAGCCTGTGTTCCAGAAGAGGCTGGTGGAACGTCACCTCTTATATTATTACTATTGCGCCATGTGTCGGATGGCGGCGTTGTGGGCGGTGCAAGAGGCCCCGAACGGCGTGAAGTCTCAGGCCTGGTAGCAGCCGGAACGTTGGCACGAGCAACGGGTTGAGACAAAGGCTCGGAGGGACGTCTTCCCTGCTGAGGAGCCTGCGTAGGCTGAGCCGGAGCTACGGTAGCCGCAGGGCGCCCCGGTGCGTTCGCCGCCGGACGCGGACGCACGTGAGGCGTGGGAGGCAAGGGCTCCACCAACGTCGAAGCCGCTTGCCCATACTCCTGTTCGGCTGGCCCTTTGTTCTTAAACTCGGCGTATATCCCCGCAGCAGCAGAGGCATTCTCGGCACGCAATGCACCGCTTCTGGTGCCACGCGCTGACGTTTGGGCCGGCGGAGCACTCCTGGAGGGTTCGCCACGTAGCTCCTGCAACTGCTGCTGAAGCTGCATTGTAGAGGCTGCAATCTGCTCCCAGCCTAGCTCGACCTTCCCGCTTAAACTGGGTACCGACCAGGAGACTACTGGGCGAGGGCTGCCAAAGGGAGGATTGAGCTGTTTCTGCCCCGAGATATGCAAGCGCAAATTCTGTACGACAGATGATGCACATGTATTGATAAGCATGCGAATATCCGCCATGCGTCGCCGGCCCTGCTCGCCAAAAAAGCTCCGGTTGCGCTGCACAAACTGAATAAAGAGGCGCTCTACCTGGTGCTGAAGATCCACCGACATCAGATCGAGCCGGCCCCAGGTCGTAAAGTCGAATGAGCTTAAGTATAACCAGACTTCCTGGCGCTTGGCACGGTCGACTGGCCGCGTACATAATGCCTGTTTCCGGTGGTCAAAAAACCGTGGGTAACAGAAATTCGCGATTAAAGTTTCGGCAAGCTCAGCCTTCAACCTCGCAATCTCAGCAGGCGGTAGTTGACCTATATAGACGCCCATCGCAACATCCTCTTTCGTTCAATCGGTCTGCATGCCAACGCATTCAGCATCAGGTGAGTGATTTTTTTAGATCAGGTTCAATGCGAACAAACGCAAGAGCCGCGCGTTTTGATTGACCTCAGCACCATCCTGGCTCTTCTCCATGTCTACATGAAGGCGTGCTTGCACATCCATTATTGTACTAGAAGGTTGGGCTAGAGGTAAAAGAGCTATGGAAAGATGGGCTAGCCCTTTTGGGAGAACAGTGGTTCCCTGAGGTGCCAAGAAGAAGTCGTTAGACTGCATCTTGATTACATCGCCTGTCTTCCAGGTACTACTCTGGCACCAGTTTAGCAGCGGCACATCAGTACTGGCCAGGTGTTCTTGCCTATCGCTTGTCTCCATAATGAAGGCAACCTGCTGGGAGATACGAATAGGCTGCACGACTTTCCAGTAGGTCGAAATCGTCGCATGCACATCGGTACGATCATACTGATGCGTCTTCGCGTTCTCATACTTGCTATTCAAGGTTGCATCATAACCCAGCAATTGCAGACTGCCAGTCCCGGCACTGAAGGTGGCCTGGAGTGGATGCTGAATTTGCTTCATCTCTTGAGGGGACACGAGTGTATCAGCGCAGAGAGAGGCCGGAAGATTTGGAAGCGCATGTATTAGATCGGCGCCCGGACCAGCCTGTACAGGAGAGAGCGGTGAGAGACCAGGGGCAGGCAACCCCTTCTTCAGCAAGAGCATTCCATCCTCAGCCCTCACAATCCCGTATTTACCACTCAGCAAAACACTCTTTGCGGACTGGCTGTAGGCATCCGACCCACCTGAGGGATACAAATCGCCCTGTAAATCTAGCAACACATAGTCCGCCTGCTCGTTAGCGTAAGGGAACATGTAGATCTTCTGGCGTTGGCTCAAGTGAGGTACCAGGCGTGTCTGAGCCGAGATCGACGCATTGGGTGGAACCATATCCACAAACTTTTGAAGCAGCTGCGTACGCGCAGAGATCCGGGGCCAATGGAAATCAACCGAGAAGGGTAGAGCACCATGGAAATAGTAATCTGTACGCAGAGAGCTAAAGAGCGTCAAAGAGAGCAGCCCTGTCATCAAGCCCAGTTGTAGCAGACGACCAGTCAAGCGTGGCTTACTCTTCTGCATGGGTCTCGAGCTCTCGGACAGGTCAGGCGCAACCTGTACCTGACGTTTCGTCAGCCAATGTGAGCCAAGCTGTACCAGCCAGAGCAAAAGCACAATGGCCTCAATCGTCGCAAAAATTAATACAGGAACAATCTCGGCATTATACTGGAAGAGACCACTGTACTGTCCCTCATGTGACGAGAGCAGATTTAAGGCCAGGGTTGGCGCGGCTAGAATCAGCACCCATGGGGCTAACACAGGCAGGAAAATCGCAGGCCGCAACAGGATCTCAAGATAAGCGCGATGTTTGCTATCCAGCAGATACTTATGCAGAAAGCCTTTGACCGTCCCCTGGCTCGCGCCATCATAGCGCCCCGTGAGCAGAGGCTTTCCCGTTGGGCTAAAGTGTGGGAAAACAAAGTAATAGGCAATCCCGAACCAGGCCAGGGCAATGACCAGCAGAATAGCGCTACTGCGCCAGCGCCGCTGAAATACCATCGACCAGAGGCAGAACATGGCGATAACGAGTGGAATCTCCTCTTTACAGGCCATCGAGAGCAGCGCAAATACGAACATGGGTGCGGTACGCCGGGTATACATAAAATAAAGCGTAAAGAGCAACAGGCTCGTGGTCAGCGTTACGGCATGAAAGTCATAGATCGTCGCTTGCTGCTGAGCAGGATAGAGCAAATAGAGCAGGGCAATCGCCACAGCGGCCAATTCGTTGCGCAGACGGAGTCGGGCCAGCAAGAAGGCCGGATAGGCCCCCAGAGCCACAACAACGGTCTGAAAAATCAGCAGCATGCGTGGATCGGCCCAGAGGTAGTAGAGCCACGAAATGGGCCATAAAATCGGCTCAAAATGAATCGCGAAGCGGTTGATGCCTTCAGGTGAGTAACAATTTGTATCAGAAATAATATTGCAGATTGTTTGATGAAGCTCACCGTGATAGGCCAGGTTCCAGACCGCCTGATCCATAATCCCCAGGTCTTCGGCGTTAGTCCCAAACGCGCTATGACCAGTGGTCAGCAACAAGATAAAATAGGCAGAAAACACCACCACAGCTGTCGTCACCAGGCCAAGCGCGACCCAGAAGAGACGCGTGCGTTCTAGCGGCTCAGGGCGTGGATAGAGATAGAGTCTATTTTGCCAGATAGAAACACGCTTCGACAAACGTTTTCTCCAGGACATACTTACCATACGATACCACCTTGTCACCCAGCATACGATTTCTAGTTACAGGTGTAGTGTGTGCTGGCAACCTGCGGCAGCCAGCACACACTACACCAACCCGGGCGAGCATCCCAGGCGCGAGCCGTCACACCCACACATCGTGCATCTGGTTAATTCAGTTCCTGTTTGATGCTATACTCTTCATCGGGCCGGAACGCGTAGTAGCGAATCATTTCGCTCTGTAGGCCGGTCAAGATAAACTGCACGCCAAAGATCATCAGGAGAATACCCACAAACAGCAGGGGCTGATCATGAATAGGCTGATTGAGCGTAAATTTGCGGATCACCACAAAGATATCGATAAGGAGGCCCAGGAAGAGCGTAAAGAAACCAAGTGGGCCAAACAGGCGCAGTGGGGTGCGCACAAATGAGGTCAGGAAGAGCACGTTTAAGAGGTCAATCAAGCCACGGGCAAAGCGTCGGAAGCCATACTTAGATGCACCAAATTTGCGTGGGTGGTGGCGGACCTTGATCTCCGCAACCTTGAAGCCACGCCAATGGGCCATAACAGGCACAAAACGATGGAACTCGCCATACAGCTTGAGATGCGGATCCTCAACTAACTCACGACGGTAGGCTTTGAAACCATTGTTGATATCATGCAAATGGACGCCAGTCATCGTGCTCACCATCCAGTTAAAGATGCGTGAGGGGAAGGTTTTGGAGATTGGGTCGAGGCGTGGAAACTTCCAACCCGTTACCAGGTCATAGCCCTCATCCAACTTCGCCAGGTAACGGGGAATTTCCTCGGGATCATCCTGCAAGTCGCCATCCATGGTAAAGATAACCTGGCCACGACTCCGGCTAAAACCAGCCACCAGGGCAGGCGTCTTGCTAAAATTACGCCTGAACTGAACAATGCGCACAACGCCGAGATGCTCCAGGCGTAACTTTTTCAGCTCCTCAAAGGTGTCATCAACGCTACCATCGTCAATAAAAATGACTTCGAAGCTCTTGCCTAGCTGGCCAATCTGTTCCGCGAGCTTATCAAATAGGATTCTAACGCTCTTTTGTTCATCTTTTACTGGCACAACTATCGTTAAATCAATAGCGGGAGTCGCTTCTTCAGGTGCAGCTTCAGCTGGCACATTCATAGGTACTTGTGTCTGTTGCATGCCTCGTGTACTCCACTAATAACCATCATTACTCAAACAGAAAAATTGCATGTATTTACTTGCGGCTCATGCTCGTCAGTCTCTCCAATCGGGACCTATTATAGCATACGCACCTGTAAGCATCATAAAGCGATGGTACCTTTGCCCTCATGGCTTCTTTCAGCAGTGACCAACCACCCATTCGGGGGCGAGGTGCTCGTGACGAGCGCTTCGCACTCAGGTTAGGCAATAAGTTAAAACGCGCTACCTGGAAAACGAGACACATCTATAGTACGATTCACCCAAAACGCCGCAGGATGCCCCTGCCCTTTCAGGCATGGGGCATCCTGCGGCGTTCCTTTGTCGGTGGCTTGGGTGGAATACGCCGTAGACATTCTCTCATCTGCTCATGTATTATTGACAGTCAGATGAAAACTATGGTATAATTTAGCGTATACAAACGGTAGTAACAGCGAAACTCAAATTGAATACAACGCCCGAGCAATTCAAGGCATTACGTACAACGCAACTGGCGTATCGGGATTCTCTCAACTATGTGAGCCAGTACGCCTTTGCGCATGGCAAGATGAGCAATGCTGTTCGTTTGCAAGATGCCACCTACGAAGAGATCCGCCTCCGTTTTCATCTGCCTTCGCAAATGGCCTGTTCTGTTCCTCGCCAAGTTGGAGCCTCGTATAAAACCCTCTGGACAAAGGTCAAGAACAATGCTGTTCATCGTAAGGAAGGGAAGACCAAGAAACGCTACAAAGGGCTTGATAAGGCTCCCAAGTTCATCTCCCCCACGTTGACCTATCAGTACAAGAAAGACTACACCTTCAAGAAAGAGCAGCAGGTGAGCATCCTGACCCTTGAGGGACGTGTTATCGTGCCCTATACTGGCTACAATAAGCATGTGGCATTGATCCAGCGTGGAGCGGAGATTGGTGCATCGAAACTCTGGTATGACAAGCCCAAGAAACAATTTTACCTCCTTGTCTCTCTTGCAATTGAGACGGCTGATCCTACACCTGAAACACACAAGCAGGTCGCCGGAGTGGATGTGGGGATGCGATACCTTGCCGTCACGGCGACGATGCAAGGGGATTGCACCTTCCATTCAGGCAAACAGATTGTCCCCAAGGCAAACCACTACGCACGACTGAGAAAACGTCTGCAAAAGAAAGGCACTCGTTCAGCGACAAGAAGGCTCGTTGCCATCAGTGGACGAGAGAGACGGTTGAAGCAGAATACCAATCATGTCGTGAGTAAGCGGATTGTCCTACAGCACCCTCAAAGCTTGATTGGACTGGAGCATCTGACAGACATTCGAGAGCGTACCAAACGACGCAAAGGCAAAAATGCAAAACAGCGCAAAGCCAATCGTACCTTCTCCAAATGGTCCTTCGCTGAGTTGCATAGCATGATTGCCTATAAAGCGCTCTTACATCGAAGTATGGCGATCAAGGTCGATGCCAACTCTACCTCGCAAGCGTGCCCCAAATGTGGGCACACCTGCAAAGAGAATAGACCCAACAAAGGATTGCTCTTCGTCTGTCAGAATTGTCAGTACACGCTCCATGCCGATCTGGTTGGTGCAAGAAACATTGCGATGCGAACGCTTCTTCTCCGGCAAGACTGGATAGGAACGGGCCTCTTGTCAGTACGCCCTGATGTGTCGGACGATGAAGCCAAAGCCGCACGCCTGAAACGGTATGCTGGATTGAGGTGGAGTTCAGACACAACTCCAAGCCCTCGGCTTTAGCCGTAGGGTACTGACAATAACTTTTAGCCTATGCATCCCTTTTTTGAGGGCACGCAACAATGGAGAAGCGCGATAACATACTATACATGCATTGAAGACCGTAGCATCAGATCTGGGCGATCCGTGGCAAGCGCCTCCACACCCACCTCCTGACAATGCTGGATATCTTCAGGTGTATTCGCGGTCCAGGCGGCCAGGTGGAGGCCCTCCTGCCGTATGATCTGAGCACTCTCTGGCGTCAACAGGCGGTGATCAATATCAATCCACGCGCTCCCCAGTTCACGCGCTCGCATACAGGCACCCGCGACCCAGCCCTCTGCCTGCACATCCCATACCTCGCTTGAAAGGATCAGGCCTGTCTCGACCTCTGGCTGTCGCTGCTTCGCCTCGGCCAACAGCTCCCAGTCAAAGGCGATCAGCAAGACCTGGTCGAGCATCTTCATAATCTGGAGATCTTCGAGCACGGCAGGCACCATCCGTGGATAACGACCATACACACCATCACGCTGACTGGACTTCAACTCAATCAACACACGTGCGTGCCCCTTCACCAGTTCTAGGATCTCGCGCAGCGTTGGGATCTGCTCACGCTCCGACCAGCCACCCGGGAAGTGGGCAGCGGCATTGAGTGAACGCAGATAAGCAAAATCCCGGTCTAGCAAGTTTCCATGCCCCTCAGTCAAACGCTCAAGCGTATTATCATGAAAGACCACCAGCTGACCATCACGACTCATCTGCACATCTAATTCAACGGCATCGACCTCTAAAGCCAGGGCATTGCGAAATGCCCCTAAGGTATTTTCAGGCGCCAGTCGCGCTCCCCCACGGTGCGCGACACAGGCCATTTGTCCGGCAATCTGCATACAAGGAACTCCTACATTCTATTTCACAGCCTTCCAGCTGGATATGTCCAGGGAAGGCACACGCCCTCTGCCACACAACCTGAAGGTTGTCTCCTCCTCAAACATTATATAAGTTTTCCTCGCCCCCTGGTCTATTATTGCAACCAAAAGGGCCATTTGGCGCCTGGCCTGGCGTGTGAAGCCTTGTACTGGTTATAGTACTCATCTTGACAAGCCAGACTCCAGGTTGTATCATACCTTTATAAAAATGAGAATGATTCTCATTTTTAGGTGAGCCTAACAGATGGGATTAGGGCAAGCTAAGGAGCAATCATGCGAGAGAAACTGAACGCGAACGCGCAAGCCGTGCTTGATATTGTGCGGAGAGCTGATCACCCGACCGTGCTTGATATTTATGATGCAGTGAAGAGCCTGCGTCCGCGCATCGGGTTGGCCAGTGTCTATCGCATCCTTCACCAGCTCGCGGAACGTGGATATATTAAGGAACTGGGGCGAACCGAAGAGGGCTGCCGTTATGACGCGCATATTGAGCGCCATGATCACGCCATCTGCACCATGTGTGGAGCGCTCTTCGACGTACCCGTTGAGATCCAGCTTCCACAGGAGATGCTCCTGGCGGCAGCGCGGGCGACCGGGCTTACGCTCCGCTCACATGAGCTACGCCTCTATGGGACCTGTCCGCAATGCACGGGAAAGACACACGACTAAAAAGCGCTCTAGCTTGTATCAGCCAGAACGTTATCCATAGATAGACAACGAGGAAGAAGCGATGACAGAAGAGACCAAAATGCCGGTGCTTGAACAGAAAGAGCCACAACTTCCCGCGAAGATGACCGTAAAAGAGGAGATTCTCGACATTGTCGAGGCCATACGCAGGAATGATGATTCCTCGCATAACTTCCTCCTGCGTGTCGTCCAACCTGGTCTGGCAGGACTGATGGATGGCTCGGTCTCCACCCTGGCCCCCATCTTTACCGCGGCCTTCACCACGCATAATCCCTTTATAGCCTTTCTGATTGGTATGGCGACCGCCACAGGTGCGGGCATCAGCATGGCCCTCTCCGAGGGGCTCTCAGATGATGGCGAGCTAACAGGGCGTGGCAGCCCCGTTGTGCGCGGCAGCATCACCGGAATCATGACCTTCTTCGGCGGCGCGCTCCACACGCTCCCTTTCTTGATTGGTAACCTCAGCGTGGCCCTGGTCACGGCCTACATCGTAGTCGCCTTTGAGCTTGTGCTTATCGCCGCCATCCGCCATCGCTACTTTGGCACCAGCTGGCTGCTCTCGACCCTCCAGGTCGTTGGTGGTGGTGTCCTGGTCTTTATCGCGGCCCTCATCTTCGGCAACGTCTAACCTCTTGCCCGGCTCACGCGCTTGAGCAAGGCAGAGTTATACAGGTAGGAGCAAATGCGGCATATGTTATAGTATAGGCATCACTTCAGAAAGGATGGCTTGCATATGCCACTTGCACCTGGTATGACCGCTGAAATCAGCACCCTCGTCACGCCGGAGAATACAGCAGCCGCCGTGGGAGCGGGAGGAGTTGAAGTCTTTGCCACCCCGATGATGATCGCGTTAATGGAGAATGCCTCCTGGCAAGCCGTCGCGCCAGGACTGGACAAAGGGCATGTCACCGTAGGCACCCTGGTCAACGTGAAGCACCTGGCCGCGACCCCGGTGGGCCAGAACGTGCGTGCCGTCGCCACCTTGCACGAGATAGACGGGCGCAGACTCGTCTTTCAGGTTGAAGCCTACGACGAGCGCCAGAAGATCGGCGAAGGCACGCACGAGCGCTTCATCGTCAAGCTCGACCAGTTCCTCAAAAACCTGGAGGACTAGGCGAACAACCAGCTGGTCGTCGAGGATCCCGAGGAGATAAGCGGCGCCTCCCAGAGCGGAATAAGACACCAAAATAGCTTGTTATTTAGTAGTGAGTATGATATACTATCTTCCTACGAAGAAGCTCATTCGAGCTGAAGCGTAAGGGCTGCTTCATCTGGGGATGTCGGGTTTCGACAGGCGGTCAGATTGAAGATTTGCAGGCCGAGGTGCCGGTCAGCACATCTCGTTAAACAACCGGCAAAAAATAGTTGCCAAAACAGCAACACCTTCCTACGCTCTCGCTGCTTAATAACCAGTGAGTCGTCGTCCTCCTAACTTTCGTCCACGGGGTTAGTAAAGGGCGCCAAATTACATGGGCTGCTGTGGTCGCCACCGTCTTCTAACGACCACTTAAGACCAGAGGGCCACCGTAGAGGAATCCGGTCGATGGGAGTCCACCACGGAAAGCAAAAACATCGGCTAAGCCTGTAGCATATTCTCCAGTAGGACTGGTTGGACGGGGAGTTCAACTCTCCCCCATCTCCACCAACGGAAAGGCTAGAAGTAGGTTAGGTTAACCCGCTTCTAGCCTTTCTTTATACACATTAGCTTATCTTCACCAAACCACGAATCGAAGCTTTTGACATCCATTTTGACATCCATTGATACGAGAACCTCCTCAAAATAATTCGTGGTAAATTGGGTTCGCGCTGAGCGAAGCTCGACTCACCGTGAGAACACTGTGGCGACCGCTCGCACAGGAGGGAGCTGACTGGGAACTTCTGCTGGTGTGACAACGTCTTGTACATGTGGAAGGCTCCGACTGTTCACAAGAATCGTCTCTTGGAGGAAGAAGACATGCAGCGAGCAAAATCGCCAAAGGTTTGGCTTACGCTGGTCGCCATCCTGATTCTCGCCTCGTTCCTAGGCGTCTCTGCCTGGAGAAACTCCAGCCCTCCCTGTGACCAAATGGGGCAAGGTCGCGGAGTGATTGATTCCATAGAGCAAACCTTTGGGTTTGCTCAAATAAAGCTCTACACGCCAGGAGCACCCATCCATCCTGGCATAAGCCGAGATCATACCATTGTCAGGACGGACTGGACGACCCATTTTTTTCGTCAACATGGTACCAATTGCAGATCAGCGCAACGTGCCTCGTTCTCTGATCTAGCGGAAGGGCAATCCATCTCTGCCTGGTCAAAAGACCTGAGAAACAACAACAGCTATCCAGGAACATTCAATGCCTCGGATGTGGTGATTGTAATGCCGACCACTCAATAGTCATCCTC
Source organism: Ktedonobacter racemifer DSM 44963 (assembly GCF_000178855.1). Classification (GTDB taxonomy): domain Bacteria; phylum Chloroflexota; class Ktedonobacteria; order Ktedonobacterales; family Ktedonobacteraceae; genus Ktedonobacter; species Ktedonobacter racemifer. The sequence goes on from NZ_ADVG01000002.1 coordinate 1,124,921, forward strand.
TGAGCATCATGGAGAAAGAAGGCCCAATTTACCAATTCGTACAAATTAAGGGCCATGAGGGAAAGACATGGCTCCCCTTTCTCCCCTGGGTATCCTGATTGCGAGAGGAGAGAAGCAACACATGCATGAAAGACATGTAGAGTAGAGATGGCGTGCGCCAGGCGGACCAGCCACCGCGCTTACGCTTGATGTGCAGATTATGCAAGTGCATGCTACCTGCACCATCTATACCTGGGGCCGTGAACACGCTTGCCTGCGTCTGACTGGTGTTGCTACGGCCTTCGCCAGGATTGCCTGCGAACCTGGCCTCGTTTCGGCTGGAAGGGCGGCAGGAGATCCCCATCCTGCTGCTGGCGAGTGTCAGCCTCTCTCCAGGGACGCGAGTGCGGGCGCGTTTGCTTGGCACACTTGGCTCTCTGCTTGAAGGAAGGGGATCACAGGCTTTACCAACAGATAGCTGGATGTTTGTGGCAGCAGCAGAGAATGATCCTACCTTTGCCGATGTTTCTTCCATTGAGATGCTTCAGCCCTCTCGCCTTCACGTGTTACAGGCATATACCGAAAAACAAGCGCGAGATGCGCGATGACGAAACCCTTGTCAGTGATCTGGATCTGCTCCACACACGCCAGCCAGAACAATCAGCAATTCCCCCACACGACTAAAGCGGGCCAGTTCCACTGTGATCAACTCACTCAAACGCGTTCATCCATTTCGCGCTTCGGTTTCCCCCGCCTCCCAGATCTCCAGGAGATGTCCATCAGGATCGTGGAAGAAGGCCCGTGTCTCGTCGCTGTAATGGGTAGGTGGGGCGATAAATTCGGCTCCGCGCGAGCGAAGGATCTCATAGGCAGCCGAGCAGTCAGGAACCCGTATGGGTAGTGGCTCACATGAGAAGGATCGCCCGTTCACGGTTGTAGCGGTGAAGAAAGAGGAGCAAACAGGCCTCATGCATGATCACCGACTTGGAAAAGGAGAGCGTCATGCGGATAAAACGAGCCAGACGTTGGCGCAGCGTATTATTCCAGCGCTCCACATGGGCTGTTTCTCCGGTTTCTTTGCCAACAGCAGTATGCTGCTCGTCAGAGATGACCGCCGAGTATGCCACCCAAAAGTCAGTAAAGCAGTGCCCCTGCAGATACCCCTGCGGAATCGCCTCCCACAAACGTTGGCACGTCTTTGCACTCCGATCACCCAGCGCATAAGCGACGACTTGGCGCGTCTTGCGACACAGAGCAATCCACACCCAGATCTGGTTGACTTTTTTGAGCACAAACGACCACAGTTCATCCAGTTCCAGTGTGCAGGAAGCAGCGTCTTCTGGGTCAGGAGCCAATACAGTCGTGCTGAAAGGAGGAAGCTGAGCTACTTTTTTTTGATCCAGAGAGACACGGTGGTGCGCGAGACGCCAAACGTACGGGTCAGGCCGCGCAAACGGCTGCGTTCCTGATAGGCGGAGAGAATCTCCTCACGACGGGCTTTTGGATAGGCATGGGGCGTGGGGTTCTCGCGGCTTTGACGTCCGCATGAGCGGCAGCGATAGAGCTGTTTGCCATTGAGAGCATGCCCATTGCGTACCAGTATCTCGCTTTGACAGTGGGGACAATGCAGGGGAATGGTCACCATTGAAGGCTCCTCTTCTTGAAAATTGATTGTCCCCACACTCTACCATATCCTACTTGTTTGTACCACCACCGAAAATCTGACATCCATTTTGACATCTTAGAGGTTAGGATCATACAAATTCGCTTCACCACCAATGGATACATCGTCAGCGATAAAGAGTCCCTGGGAACATAAAAGCGAGGGGAGCCGCAGTATGACATGATATGCGGTTCGCCTCGCTTTTGCGTCGTTTTGGCTATCTATTAAGCAATATGCTTAGCTATTGGTGGGGGTCGTCTGGCAGTGTGAGGGCATCTCCTCATTGGGTACTACGACGGTGGCATCCTCGATGGCTTCGACGGGCTTGACGCGGAAGACGAAGCGGTCAGAGACCAGGAACTTGTAGACAAAGTTGATGATGATGCCCAGGGTGTTGGCCACATAAGGGTCGATATGGACGACGACAGAGAAGAAGAGACTGATCAGGGTTGCCACCAGGAAGGCAGACATATTGGCGACCTGGGCTTTGATGCTCTTCACGACCCAGGCATTAAACGTTGTAGGCATCTGGTCGCGGTAGGTAATCAATTGATTGAGCACAAAATTGATGATGGTGCCTACTTCGAAAGAACATACCTGGGCAACGACATTGAGCCAGTTGTCACGCAAGCCGATCAGGGCAAAGACCGTGAGAAAGAATTTCAGCGCTACCAGGTTGATAGGAATACCAATAAGGCCAATCAGAGCGAACTTTACAAAGCGCTTTTCCCAGATTTTTTTGATGAGCGTCAAGATATTTATAACCCTTCCTTAGCAGTTTTCTCTGAAGCAGTTTTCTCTGAGTACTTATTCTAACGATTGGCAATCGGCTTGGCTACGCCGGGTACCTATAGTCCTAGTTATCAATATGCGCCCTTAGATTCAGCAGGCAACCGGCATCACACCACTAACCCAAATGACGTGCATGCAAGGCTTGCTAGACTATCCTTTTGCCCTATACGTTTGACCTGTGTCTCAAGAACGTGTTACGTTTGCTGTAATTAAACTTATATATGTGGAAGTGTTGTTTTTTTGTGAGGTAGTCTATGACAAAGGTGAAATCTACATCTCCATTTACCAGTAATATCTCCCCCTCGTATCCCACAGCGATTCCGCGCACGGAGGATTGTCTGCCCCTGTTGCCTGAGGTTGAGCAGGCGCTTTCTGCACTGGCAGGCTCACAGAGTGAAGCCAAAGGACAAATCACGCCAGAACGTGTTTCCTCAAGGAGGGCGTTACTACTTCAGGTAGGACTAGGCCTTTGCGCCGGGGCTATGCTGCTGGTGCTTATTACGCGTGTTGTTGATCTTCCGGTGACGCTGGCGATCCTGCGACAGAGCCTGGAGACCTGGCAGGGGTTGCTCTGCGCGTCAGGGGCAGCGCTAGCCTTTATCGTGGCCTTTAGTGTGCGTAGCTTACGCTGGCGACTCTTCTTGCGTCGTAGTGAGAATATTCCCTATCTAACTGTATTGCGGATTTACTGGATTGGCGTGATGCTCAATTTTCTGCTTCCAATCCAGGGGGGCGAGGTAAGCAAGAGCCTGTTACTGAAGCGGGTGACCGGCATGCCTGTAAGCAGGTCTTTACCGACGGTGGGGATGGATAAGGCATGCGACCTGCTGCCCGCCCTGGTCATCATTGTCATGGCACCTTTTCTACCAGGCTTGCATATGAGCCTGCCGTTATGGGGTATTCTGGGGCTGGTAAGCGGACTTCTGTTAGGATTAATCGGCCTGGTGCTCTTCACTGCCTGGAAGTGCCAGCTTGCGCGGGCTGCCCTGCAAAAGGTTTGCGGTATATTTCCAGGCCCTTTGCGCTCGAAGCTGGAGGGATTCGCGCTGGGGTGTATGGATACAGGGTTGGAGTGTATGCGCTATCCAGGAGACTTTCTGCGGGCGCTTCTACTGACTGGCATCGCCCTGACCTGTGATGGCATCTTCGCGATGCTGGCCTTCTGGACGATTGGCATACCTATCCCCCTGGGCATAGCGTTATTCGGGTATACCATCTATAACATGTTCTGCATTCTGCCTACGCCACCGGGACAGCTGGGCAGCAATGAGGTGATTGGTGTGCTGGTCTTCTCAGGCTTGCTTCACTACGACCAGGCGCCCGTCCTGGCGATGTTTGTCTTCTCGCATCCCCTGGCGGCTTTCATTATGCTTCTCCTTGGCCTGTTGAGCCTCAGCCAGCTTGGTTTATCGCTCACCCAGGCGCTACGCACACGCCGTTAGTCAGCTTCCTGTACAAGTTTTAGCTTGACTGCTCGCGCCTGGTAGGTAATGTGAGAGGTCCCTGGCAGCTTGCGGCTGCCAGGGACCTCTCACATTACCTATCGGAATATTTATTACCAGCTTTGAGGAGGCTGCTGGGGACGCTGGAACTGCTGGGGCTGCTGAGCCTGGTTCCAGGGACCAGCGGAAGGAGCCACGGGCTGAGCGGGCTGTTGTGCTGCCAAAGCTTCGGCGGTGGCGTGCTCGGCACGGGCCTTACGATCATTCTTCACATGGCGCCAGACATACAAGACAATCAAGACCACGAGTAGCACCAGGATCACAGCATCAAAGGCATGGAAGTATGGACTGAGTTGATCAACATGATCACCAAGGATCAGGCCCAGATATGCCAGCAGGATACACCAGGGGAAAGATCCAAGAAACGAGTAGATGCAGAAACGGACAAAGGGCATCTTCGAGATACCAGCAGGTAGCGAGATGTAGGTACGCACTACGGGAAGGAGGCGTGAGAAGAACGCCGTGGCGCTACCCCAACGCTGGAAGAAGGCATCGGCCTTGTCCGCATCATGCTGCGAGATCAGGACATAGCGTCCATACTTGAGCATAAGAGGACGACCGCCTTTATAGCCGATATAATAGGCTACCATTGAACCAAGCAAGCAGCCAATGGCACCGGCCAATGCGACAAGCACAATTGCCAGGGGGGTATCGACACCTTTGAGTAGAGCGCCACGAGAAATCAAAATACCGGCCAGGGGCATAACGATTTCGCTGGGAAGCGGAATACAGCAACTCTCAATGGCCATGGCCAGGACAATGCCCAGTACGCCCGTTGACACATAGAGGTTTGTTATCATTTGAAATAACAGATCGGTAATATTGCCTAACAAGAGAAAGGCCTCCTTCACATAGCTAGGTACATTTTTGACCAATACTAGCATATTTTGTGAAAAGAGACCAGATCACGTGGGACTTATAGCGTGTTTTGCCACCGCCAAAAAGGCTAAAACTCATCCTCTTCGTCGTCAAAGTCCTCTGGTTCATACAGTGAGGAGCGCCGTTTGGTGGGCTGCTCAAGCTGGCGTGTCAGCTCCTCGCGTAGGGGATCGTCCTCATACATATAGGGCGCGCGCCGTACCAGGGGACGGTTAAAGTTTTCGCTACGGGAGAGTTCGCGTGTGGGTTTGCCTGTGGGTTTGCCACCCTCCAGGCGTGTCTGACGCGTCTGTCGCTCGTTTGTCGTTTCCGTCTCCTCTCCCTGCTCAAGGAAATCGGTCCGGCGACGACGTAACTGGGCAGAGGTGCGACGCGTTGAGGCTGAGGACTCCCCAGCCGCGGGGAGGGCCCTCTGGTTTGCGCCGCGTGAGGGATGGGGGTCACCGACCTGTCGATTGTTCCGCGTCTGCCGCTGGTTGGTTAGCTGTTGCGAGCTGCGACGCGTCGGTTCAACGTTATGCTCTTGCTGAGATGAGAGGGCCTGGCTTGCGCGCAGTGAGGATGTGGTAGAGCGGCGCGGCTGCTGTGTAGGCGAGAAATCCAACTCCTCATCCTCTTCATCTACCTGCTGAAATGCCTCTATACGGGCTGCTCGCAGAGCTTGCGAACGATGACGACTCTGTGGAGAGCCTGGCTCATAGCCGGGAAAACCAGGATAGAGGGGGCGCCGCATGGAAGTGGTTCGTCCTTCGGCTGGTGGGTTGGAAGGTACGTTGCGCGTCGCCTCCTGAGGTGGGACACGCTGCAAGGAGGTCGAGGTAGCTCGCGTATTTTTTGCTATGGGTAGACGCTGCGAAGTAGGGGCTGGAAGTTGGCGCGTGGAACGCTGACGCTGCATCACCTCAGCTTCATTCATAGCGGAAGGCGCCGGAAGCGTATAGCTCTCAACCTCGTATACCCTCTTCATCTGGCGAGATGCAAGACGCGGACGCACATAACCATCATCCTCAAAGAATGTATCTTCTTCATAGACTTCGGCATGCAGGTGTTCTTGCTCTTCATGACGACGCGAGAGGTACGAGAATATGATGAGGGAGATGGGAATACTTAACAGGAGCGCGGCCAACCCGCCAATCAGCCCACCTAGCACCCAGGAATTGAGCGTATTACCAAACCAAAGAATAACCGCGGCACCTGCGATTAGTACCAACGCTGCGGCAACCGCCTTCATATGATTAGCGAGTCCTTTCCGAGCCGTCGCGAGTGGTGTCGGCTCCAGAATATCTGAGAACAGCGACACTCCAGGGAAGTACATAGACCAGTATAGCAAATTTATGAGCAGAGAACAAGGGGAAATCCAAGCATAGGCAAAGCGAACAGGGAATAGAAGCAAGTCGTATCAGGGCCAGGCAAGCGTCCCTGTCACACTGAACACGGGCTTGAATGTTCTCGCAAAGAGACAGGTTGTTTTGCATACATCACGAAAAAAAGCGCCGCAATCGATGTACTGAAGATACACATTCTGGCTTCAGTACCTATTGCGACGCGCCTGCCACAGGGTCAGGGGCAAGAGATCAAGAGAGATCTAAGCAGCGGGTTTGCACTGGCGGAAGATAGCGACAACCTTGCCTTGAATCTCCCACTCGCGATCCCAGATGCTCTTGGGAATCAGGATGGGATCGAGTTCTGAGTTGGCGGGTTGCAGACGAACCCGGTCATGATCCTTTTCCTGGAAGAAGCGTTTGAGGGTCGCGCTACCGCTCTCGCCTTCAAATTTGTGTACGGCAACCACAATATCGCCATTCTGGCAGATGTGCTGCGGTTGAATCACCACGTAATCGCCATCGCAAATATGATCTTCGATCATTGAGCGCCCTTTGACGATAAGTGCGTAGCAGTTCTCGCTATCGATAAAGTCGCGCCCCATATCGATACGCTGCGAACCATCAGCATAGATGTCTAGAGGCTCGCCAGCGGCAATCGTACCTACGAGCGGAATGCCAGCTGGAACCGACTCATCTTGCTTGACCAGCTTGATACCGCGACTCTTCTTGGGTTGGCGGATAATCAGGCTCTTCTTCTCCAACATGGTCAGATGGTAGTCTACATGCCCGGTACTGGCGATGCCCAGCTCCCGCCCGATCTCGCGGTTGGTCGGTGGCATCCCTTCACGCTTCATATAATTGACGATAAACTCATACATTTTCCGCTGTATTTCGCTGGTTTGTTCTATCGACATAGAACGATCTCCTGCCTTTCTGAAAAGACGATTGTCTACGATCTCATCCGCCCCCTGATACTAGAACGGCCATTCAAAACCATGATACCATAACCCTATAGGCAAAACAAGGCTTTTTGAACGGAATTTTCGAATATTTTTTCGTACTCAGCTGTATGCTTAGGGGGAGTGTGTGGATGGCAGATGGGCTACATACCCATCTGCCATCCACACACTCTTTACTCTGAAGGCTTATGCCGCGAGGCTCTATCCCTACAAAGCAGGGCTTTCCAGTTCTTGCCTTGGGGTAAGGGGATGTGGGTGGAAAATGGCTTAGCCATTTTCCACCCACATCCCCTTACCCCGAGGCAAGCATAGCGAAGGCGCTCCTGAGAAAGAGCCTCCTCCCCATACTCATGAGCATTAGAAAGCCCTGCTTTGCAAAGATGAGTTTGGAGGTAGATACCGGGTTTGCTATACTGCTCTCAAGAGTGCCAGGAAGAGGCACGATAGCAAGGAAAGACACAAATAGACAGCGTTCTGATTTGCGTCAGTGATCTGGATAGGTGTACAATAGAGGCGTAAGGTATGCGACGGACTTCGCGACGAAAGAGAGAGTCATAAATACTATGGTAGAGATGACAGTTGAGAGCGTGCGAATCAACCTGGCTACGCAACAGCGAGTGGTCATCTTGAAAGCAACACAGCAAGAGCGCTATCTCTTCATCTGGATAGCTCATGCCGAAGCATACGCTATTGCCGTCGAACTTCAAGGAGCCACCTCCCAGCGTCCACTTACGCATGACCTGCTCAAAAACGTCATTGGAGAACTTGGCGCTCACCTGGAAAGCATTGTGATCTCTGACCTGATCGATGAGATCTTCTACGCGCGCCTGGTCCTTGATGTCGCGGGCAGACATGTTGAGATCGACTCTCGCCCGAGCGATGCTATCGCCCTGGCTGTACGCACCAAGACTCCCATTTATATCGATGAGAGCGTCCTTGAGCGCGCTGGGGTAACGCTTGAAACGAGCGAAGAGTCTCCCACTGAAAAAGAGAACGATGTCCAGAGCATGAAGGAAGATGAAAACCTTGATGCCTATCGCGACTTCATTAATAGTCTGGATGTCTTAGACGAGTTCGGCAAGGATTAACGCCTCTCGGGATATAAGTTGATGAGACCACCTCCAGCCGTTCAATGAGGAACATATCCAGGTGGTCGCCCTCACGTCAGCTCAAAACGCACGCACAATAAACCGGAGAAGCTTCACCAGGATACGCGAGAGGACGCCATAGATTATAATGGCAGGCAACGCGTATAGCTCAGGATCCACCGTAAATGGAAGATGCACCTGTGCCCCCAGCAACTGAACCGGGACGAGAAAAACGGTGCTAAACGTATATAGCGCTGCCACCCACGACTGATCAGCAGGTATATGGAGGAGAAACCTCATCACGAAGCGGGCGAACAGTAATAGCTGTACTATGACCAGAAAGATGGCAAAAAATCCGGGCAGTAACCTCCATCCCTCCGGCCCCCTTCTTCTTGCGGGCGGAGTATATGCTGGCTGCGGGTGCGCATAGCGATCAGGCTGGGGCTGAGGTGCATAGCCTGCGTAGGCTGGTGGTTGCCACTGCATGTGTGGGGGCGGTGGCACAATTTGACGTCTCCCACCAGCGCGGGGAGCATGGCTGGCCGGTGGTGGCGGAGTCGCGATGGTGCGATCATCATAGAGACCCGGATCAACGCCTGGCTCCTGATATCCCTGGCCGTAATAGCCTGGCTCAGGCACAACTTCAGGGTAGGGCACCGGCTCTGTGGGCATATCATGGTCATCAACTTGTTGTTCGGGCTTCCGTGTTAACTTCTGCCAGTAGTTCATAATAATGCCTCCAGCGTTCTTCTTACGCGACTCCTGATGCCGCCAACCACCAACATCCATAATCGAAACTGGCTAGCTCTCCTGATAACGGGCAAGAATATCGTCGTATGTTTCACGCCGCTCCATGACCTGCACACGTCCTTCCTCTACTAAAAGTACGCCCGGTCGTGGCACCAGGTTGTAGTTACTTGCCATTGGGAGACAATACGCGCCCGCCAGCGGCAAGAGGAGAAGTTCGCCCTCACGCATGGCAGGCAGACGCACATTATCAATGAGCATATCGCCTGATTCACAATATCGTCCCGAGACGCAATAGTCAACACTTCCTGGCACGGAAATATGTTCAACGGGGAGAGCGGTATAAAGCGCATGGTAGAGGGCCGGGCGAATATTGTCTGCCATACCACCATCCACAAACAGATAGGTCGTGCCAGCAGGTGTCGCCTTCAGGGCACCTATGCGATAGAGCGCCACGCCCGCGCGCGCCACAATTGAGCGCCCAGGCTCCAGAATGAGCGTGGGGGCGGGCAGCGTGCCATTAGAAATGCTCGCCAGCATGACTTGCATCTGGTGCTGCAAGGCCTGGGCGAGCTGGTCAAGTCCAGGCGTCCCAAGTTGATCAGGAGTATCAATGCCCCAGCCACCGCCCGGGCTGACCTCCTCTGGCCACCATTGCGTCTCGTCATAGATGGCCTTCGCCAGCGAGAGCAAATGCACGAGACACTCTTCATAGGGACGTGTTTCGCGCAGCATGGTACCAGAGTGCGCGTGCAGGCCCACCAGGTGAAGCTTATCCTCGCCAAGGATGCGCAGGATCGCCGTTTTTGCCTCTCCGTTCTGCAAGGGGAAACCGAATTTAGAGGCGGCATGGCCCGTCTGCAAATAGCGATGGGTATCGGTCTCCACACCGGGAGCAACACGCAGCAGAACCGCCGGGCGCTGTCCCAGTTCATCAGCCAGGTGCGTGAGGCGCTCCAGTTCACTCCAGTTGTCCAGAATAATGCGCCCAACGCCCAGTTGCAAAGCCAGTTTCAGCTCTACGGTCGATTTATTATTGCCATGAAAGGAGATACGCTCCATCGGGAAGCCCGCGCGTTGTGCGACGGTCAATTCACCGCCTGAGACGATGTCCAGCCCCATATCCTGCTCGGCAATGATGCGCGCCACGAGGGGTGAGAGATAGGCTTTGGAGGCATAGAGGATGCGCACAGCAGATGCCTGGTAGTAGCGCTCAAAGGCTTGAAAGTAGCGCTGGCAGGCGTGCGCAATCGTTGCGCGATCAAAAATATAGAGTGGTGTACCGTATTGCTCAGCCAGCGCGGGCAGCGCGTGCCCCGCGATATGCAAAACATCGTCGGTCGAGACTGCCGCGGTATCAGGGAGCAACGTCGTTAAAGATACCAGGGATGAGGACATCGTGTGTATTCCCCTCTTCTATGATAGCTGTCGATAGATATACCTATATAACGATTAGCAAAAGAAATATGCATGCAGAGTAAGCCGTCCGTCCTACTCCAAAGAAAATATGCTCAGTGATTAGACTGTACTATAGCAGGAGTGTGATGAGACAAGCAAGCACGGAAAAATCGCACGACACGAAATATGTGCAGATGCTACACAGCAACAGGCTAACTATGCTACAATAACGCGGTAAGTAGACATGTTGAATAGGAGTTTTTTCCATGACACAAATCGACAACCGGACGCAGGAGCAGGCAAAGCTACCAGCCAATCGCCCGCCGCGCTTGCGCTTTGCTCCCAGTCCCACTGGCTTTCAGCACATCGGCGGCTATCGGACAGCACTCTTTAGCTGGCTATTCGCGCGCCACGGCGGCGGGCAGTTTGTTCTGCGTATCGAAGACACCGATCAAGCACGCACAGTGGAGGGTTCGGTTGAAGATATTATCAAAGGGCTGCAATGGTTTGGCATGGATTATGATGAGGGCCCGGTTGTAGGTGGCCCCTATGGTCCCTACTTCCAGGTACAGCGCAAGGCCCTCTACCAGCACTATGCCAATCAGCTTATCGAGGCAGGACATGCCTACAAGTGTTACTGCACACCCGAACGCATCGACCGAGTGCGCCAGGAGCGCGCGGCCAAAAAGCTGCCACCGCGCTATGATCGCCACTGCCGCAACTTGAGCGCGGAAGAGCGCGCGGCCAACGACGCCGCGGGCCTCTCCTATACCGTGCGCCTGGCGATGCCTGAGGAGGGCGAGACAATCGTTCCCGACCAGTTGCACGGGAACATGAGCTTTAAGAACGCCGACCTGGATGATATCATCATTCTCAAAACCAATGGCCTGGCGCCCTATCACCTGGCCCACCTAATCGACGACCACCTGATGGAGATTACACATGTCCTGCGTGGTGAGGACTGGATCTCGACGTCTCCGTATCACGTCTATCTCTACAAGGTCCTGGGCTGGGAGATGCCCCTGCTCTATCATGTGCCCAACGTTCTGGGCAATGACAAGAAGAAGCTGAGCAAGCGGCGTAACGCGCCATCCTGGTCGGATTACCGGCGCGATGGCTACCTGCCCGAGGCCGTCTTTAACTTCATGGCACTGCTGGGCTGGGCCTATGATGATAAGACGGAGATCTTCACCAAAGAGGAGTTGATCAAGGCCTTTACGCTTGATCGCGTCAGCGTCTCCTCCGGCATCTACGATCCGGATAAGATGCTCTGGATGAATGGCCTCTATATCCGCAAACTCTCGCTCGATGAGCTGGTGGAGCGTACGCTGCCCTATATGGAACGCCCCGAGGCAGAGGGTGGACTCCCCGACAGCGTTCAGCGTCCCCTGGACCGTGCCTACACCAAACAGGTGCTTGAGTTGGAGCAAGAGCGCCTCAAGACCCTGGGTGAGGCCGCCCATGCCGTCGCCTTCTTCTATCTCAAGGACCTGGAGTATGATGCCAGCATGCTGATTCAGAAGAAGATGGACGCGGCGGGCACACGCAATGCCCTTCAGCATGCCCATGACCTGCTCGCCAGCATTGAGCACTGGGATCATGAGACCCTGGAGCCGCCAATGCGTGAGCTAGCGCAGAAGCTTGAACTCAAGCCGGGGCAGTTCTTTGGCACGGTACGTGTTGCGGTTAGCGCGAGCAACGCCACACCGCCCCTGTTCCATATGCTCGCGGTACTGGGTCGCGAGGTCAGTCTCAAGCGCCTGCAAGAGGCTATCGCGAAACTGGCGTAATGAAGAAGAGAAGGGTGAGTGTGTATGGGGAGCTGGCTGAAGTCGGCTCCCCATACACACTCACCCTTCTCTCGAAACACATAGAGTAAGCCAGGGGAAGCCTGGAGGAAAACATGGTTAATAGAGACTACATCTTGCGGTTGGCCGAGAAATTGGGGCGCACCCTGGCGATTGTCCTGCGCTTACGTGAGTACAATCAGCAGGAAGAGGCATTATTACGCGTTGACGAAGAACTGTTCAGAGCCACCGGTCTTACCTCCAGCTTTCTCAACTCGCTCAGCGAGGAGACCCTGATCCAGGTACTTTCCCCCCTTGGACGCCCCAACGTTGATGCAGCTCTCTGGGCGGCAGTGCTTCTCAAGGCTGAAGGCGAGATTTACCAGGATATAGGAAACACCACGGAGAGCTACTACCGCGCGGTCAAGGCCCTACATCTCCTGCTCTATGTTCATCAGTATGAGCCTATTGAGGAAGTGGAGATTTTACGCGAAGATATCCAGATGCTTATCCACACCCTGGATGAATATACCTTGCCTGTGTCCACCAGACAGCTGCTCTTTCGCTACCTGGAACACCTGGGCTTCTATGCCCAGGCCGAAGATACGTTGTTTGAATTACTGGAAGAGGCGCCCGGTGACCAGACATTGCTCCAGCAGGGGCGAGATTTTTATCAACGACTCAATAATAAAAGCGCTCCAGACCTGGAAGCAGGTAACTTTTCGCATGAGGAGATCCAGGAGGGACTGGAGCAACTTACCCATCGATTTAGTTAATTTGTTAGGTGTGATGTCTGCTGGCAGCCTGTGGCTGCCAGCAGACATCACACCTACAAAAAATGCATAAGATAAATTAGTTAACCCCTGGACAGATAGCTTGAGTTTGATTACACTACTTAAACTTCTATTAACACTCTGTTAACGCAAGTATAGAAAGTAAGTGTATCACATGGCTGCTGTCACCCAGAAAAAAGAGATCTTCTTACCAAGGAGAGGTTCACGCGTGTCGAACGCCAAATCAACGCAACTCGTGCGCTCCACCGTCGCCACTAGCTGGCGTTGGATGTGGCCCGACCTGCTTATGCGGATTATTCCTATGAGCCTTGTTCCGCTCCTCTATATCGCCTTTTTCCACCTGCCGCTCTCATTTCTGGGACTCACGCTGACGCACGTGCCACTACACCTCCTCGTTGGCCTGCTAGTAGGGATTGGCATGGCGATCTTTGCCATTTTCTACCGGATGAACGTTGTCGGCCCCTGGTTTCGCTGGCCGACTGCAAGCGACCAGTGTTTTCAGAGCTTCTTCTACCTGTTTATTAACGCGCCAGTGGAGGAGCTTTTCTTTCGTGGCTTCCTCCTGGCGATCGTCACGCAATGGACTGGTTGGCTGGGCTGGGGCTGGCTCGTAAGTACGGCGGTCTATACCCTCTATCATCGCCTGGGCAAATGGAACTGGCGTAGTGTGGGGGGAGTCGGTCTGGCGGGCATCGTTTTCAGCCTGGTCTACTTGCTTCTTCCGGGACCCCATTCGCTTTTGGCGGTCACGCTCGTCCACGGCTTTACGACCAGTGGCTTCTTGAGTTGGGGAGATGAGGCGCTCTATCGCACCTGGAAACACCGCCTTGCTCGCGCAGAAGCGGTGCAAGAATAGGCACGCTGCTCCCCCTACTCACTGATGCAATTCGACACAACGTACGCTTTTGTCTCAAAACAGGCATATTCGGAGGGATTTTATGACCTGAATGGCTAGTGCCAGAGCTAACACTTGAGTCACGTCCCAAAAAGCGTTAAGATAAGAGAGCCTGGTGCGGTGGGCATAACCACACCGTTTATTTGTATTTCTTGTGCAGATAGAGGTAACATAACACGGCAGAGGGTAAATGCCGCACCAGAAAAACTCATGCATCGAAATATATCCATAAGGCGTTCTTAAAGCGTGTTACCGATATCGAACATACTCAATTCGTCTACCCATTAAGGTACAATAAAGATACGTCACTGGCAAAAACGTTATCCCAACCGTGGAGGTTTACTTCTTTGAAAATCGTAGTTACTGGTGGAGCGGGCTTTGTTGGCTCCCATCTTTGTAAGCGTTTGCTCGACGAAGGGCACACCGTGTTATGCGCCGATAACTGTATTACAGGATCGACACGCAACATCGATGATTTACGCACTCATCCGAATTTTCAATTCATCCAGCACGATGTGACCGAGCCTTTCGATTATGAGGCAGACGCCATCTTCCATATGGCCAGTCCAGCAAGCCCAATTGGATATATGGAGCACCCTATCGAGACCATCCTGGTCAATACCCAGGGCACGCATCGTATGCTCGAAGCCGCGCGCAAAAACAACGCCCGCTTCCTGGTCTCATCCACCTCCGAAATCTATGGTGATCCCCTGGTTCATCCGCAGACTGAGGGCTACTGGGGCAACGTTAACCCCATTGGACCACGCGCATGTTATGATGAGAGCAAACGCCTGAGCGAGACATTGACCATGGAGTTCGTGCGCCAGTATAACGTTAATGCGCGTATTGTGCGTATTTTCAACACCTATGGGCCAAATAGCCAGATTCATGATGGCCGCATGATTCCAAACTTCATTACGCAGGCGCTCAAAAATGAACCACTCGTCATTTATGGAGATGGCAGTAGGACGCGCAGCATCTGTTATGTCAGCGATCTCATCGATGGCTTGATGCGTGCCATGTTTAGCGAGAATACGCAGGGTGAGGTCTTCAACCTGGGCAATCCCAACGAGCATACGGTGCTTGAATATGCGCATGAGATCATTAAGCTTTGCAACTCACGCTCAACCATCCTCTTTGAGCCAGTGCGTGTTGATGATCCAGAACGCCGCCGACCGGATATCACCAAGGCTCGCCGGGTACTGGGCTGGGAACCCAGGATCGAGAAGAAAGAGGGGCTACGCCAAACCATCGCCTGGTTTAAAACGCAGATCCCTAACCTTTCAAGCGTCTTGTAAGCACATTCGGCGCTTTTCGTTGTCATTGAGAAACATAGAGTAGAAACGGATTCGTATGAACAGTATCTCTGCCCAGAGCATGGATCGCCTGGATAATGCGCCACGTTCTTCAGGATTCCAGCGTTTCCTGGAGATGTTCCACGAGCAAGGGGCAGTAGCCAATGTTGTGGGAGTCCTTGGTGCATTATGTGTTATGGCATGCGTGATCGCGCTTCCACCTGCCATAAGCATACGCGTTCTACTCTATGCGACCGCTAGCATCTGGGTCCTGCTCCGCCCACGCATGGCCCTCTACCTGCTTCCTTTCGCCGTCCCCTGGGGTTCGCTCGATGCACTCAACCTGGGCGGAATGAACCTGACCAGCGGAGATATCCTGGTCTTCTTGCTTGCTACAAGCTGGTTACTGGGATACGTCGTTCGTAACCGGCTAGGGGCACAACGTACTCGTACGGGAACCTTTGATCGCGAAAGCTACAACTTACCGCGCATCTTGACGATAGGGACAATCGTCCTGCTTGTAGCAATGTGCCTCTCAATTCCAACTGCATTCAG
Source organism: Ktedonobacter racemifer DSM 44963 (assembly GCF_000178855.1). GTDB lineage: Bacteria > Chloroflexota > Ktedonobacteria > Ktedonobacterales > Ktedonobacteraceae > Ktedonobacter > Ktedonobacter racemifer. The sequence continues at coordinate 1,140,579 of NZ_ADVG01000002.1, forward strand.
CATGAAAGCGAGCTTAAAAGAGATCGCGAAATGGGTGGAGGTCGCGCTCATTCTTTGCCTGGGGACACAGTATATCCGCACACGTCGCCAGGTCTGGACGCTTGTGGTTCTATGCAGCCTGGCGGCCCTCTCGCAGGCCTTTATGGGCTATGCGCAATATGCCTTCAACCTGGGACCACAGTCGTTTATCCGTGGTCAGGGGCTGCGTGTCTATGGGACCTTCGATCAGCCCAATCCCTACGCAGGCTATATCGATATGACACTACTTATCACAGGAACGCTGATGCTACTTGGGCGTAACTGGTTGACACGTATAGGCGCAGGCGTCGTAACGCTGCTCCTGGGCGTTGCCTTTGGGCTGGCTCAGTCGCGTGGAGGGCAGATTGCTCTGGCCCTGGCTCTCCTCTTCGTGTTTATCGCGGGTTTTCCTCGCCTCAACCTGCTCGTGCGCATAGGCGTTATCGCGCTCCTCCTCGGTATTGCGGGCTACTGTGCGGGCATTATTCCAGAGCACTATGTCAATCCTATTTTGAATAAACTCGGTCTGACAGGCATCTCCTTTGCCAATCCCAGCAGCGATGATTTTTCTACGGCTGAGCGCCTGGCACATTGGATTGCCGGCCTCAACATGTTTCAGGATCACCCCTTCTTTGGCGTCGGTATCGGCAATTACCCCGTGGCTTACCCCAAATATTTCATTACGATCTTCAACAATTCGCTTGGGCACGCGCATAACTATTACATCAATATCGCAGCTGAGGCCGGTATCTTTGGCTTGATCGGACTGCTTACCTTTTTGAGTGGCATTTTCCTGGTCGGCAGGCGCACGCTACAGTCTATGCACCTGCGTTTGCAGCAGCTGAAAACGCAGACCCTCCCAGCTCAAATCAAAGCGGGAGCTGAGGGCTGGCAGCAGCGGCGCACCCTCCGACAGATACGTTTGTTACAGAATGATTACGCCCTGGCGATTGGGCTGATCGCCTCACTACTCGCTATCTGTATCCACAACTTCTTCGATAACCTCTATGTACACAGTATGACCAATCTTTTCGCGTTACTCATCGTTTTGCTGGTTCGCCTGCCTTACGTAACGCGACAGGAGGAACAACGGAGGTAAACTTGATCTCAGATAACGCAGACCACACTGGTGATGTAAACACGTCTTCAGAGAGCCAGGCTGAAGATGCACAACAGCAAGCAAGCGTATCCGCGATCCCTCAACCTGATAGTGTTCCCATCGGCGTGCCAGAAATCACGCGTGATCAGCTCTCACTCTCGAAGCGCCTGTTGAACTGGCGTACCCTTATCCCCTTGATTATCGTCATTGTGGCCCTGGTCTACTTCGCGCAGAAGGCCAATATCAATCCCGCCAGGACCTGGGAGGCCATGAAAAGCGCGAATCTCTTTTTCTTCCTGGCAGCCTTCGCCATCTATTATCTCTCCTTTGGCATTCGGGCCTGGCGCTGGCGCCTGCTGCTCGAAAATGTGGGCTATCGCCGGGAGCAAGGGGTGCTCCTGCCGGGCTTCTGGAAGTTCGTTGAGATTATATACATCTCCTTCTTCGCCAATGTAGTCGTGCCTGCCAAGCTGGGCGACCTCTACCGGGCATATCTCTTGCGCCAGCAGGTCAACGTCTCGGGAACGCGCAGCTTTGGCACGGTGCTCTCAGAGCGTTTGCTCGACTTGATCATCCTGCTGCTGCTCTTTATTCCGGCGATTATCGTGAGTCTCCACGAGCATCTTCCCCCACAACTCCAGCTTAGCCTGGAGCTACTGCTGGGCGCGGTTGTGCTGGGTATCCTGAGTCTATTCGTACTCCGCCAGGCGCGTGAGCCGATTGCACGCCTCATCCCAGCACGTTTTCGTGGCCAGTACTATCATTTTCAGGAGGGAACGCTTGGCTCATTTCGACGCCTCCCAATTCTGATCCTGCTCACGGTTGGTGTCTGGCTCTGTGAGTCGCTACGCTTCTTCTTTGTCGCTGTCTCGCTGCACCTGATCGGTGGCAGCATCTTGCACATTACGGCGGCGGCGGTGGTCATTGGCCTGGCTGAGGCCCTGCTCACGATTGTACCCGCAACAGGTGGGGGCCTGGGCGTGGTTGAGATTGGGATGATCCCGATCATCGGCCTGTTTTACACTGGTCCCAACGCGGTCAATCTCTCAACCGCGGCAATTCTACTGGATCGTACCATTAGTCTCTTCAGCGTCCTGGTCTTTGGAGGAATCGTTTTCCTCATTGCCTTTGGGCGCCAAACGACGACGAAACCAAAGAAAATATACCTTGACAACATGGATAGGGCTTGACTATAATTTTCAGCGCAGGTCGGTGAGGATAAAGACCGTGAGCAGATAGACATATACGCTACGGTTTTGCCCTTGCAAACAGGCCATGAGAGGGGGGATTCCTGGTGTCTGAAATTAGAATCAGTGAGAATGAGTCGTTTGAGACCGCTCTGAAACGCTTTAACCGCAAAATTCAACAGGACGGCATCCTTGCGGAAGCACGCCGAAGGGAACACTTCGAAAAGCCCAGCATGAAACGCAAACGTAAAGAGGCCACACGTCGCCGCAAAATGCAGCGCAGGGGTTAAACTGGAACGCGTCTGATGCCTACCTCCATTTCTGTTGAACACGGTCTTCTGGGAAATGGAGGTCTCTTTATTTATGACAACAACGAGGTCAGGAAAAAAAGAAACATTATGCATGAGCATCCACTAATAGAGCTCTACATCACTATCGAAGATGCACAGCAGAGCGCCGCAATTGAAAAGGCCCTGGAAAACGTTAACCTGGATGAGGTAGTCTCGCAGACGCTGTCCGCCGTGAATATTCATGAGCCGATTATGGTAACGCTGCTTGTTACCGATGACGAGGGCATTCGCGATATGAATAAACAGTATCGCGAGATCGACAAGGCAACCGATGTCCTCTCTTTCCCGCTGCTCAATGAGCCGCTGGTACAGGCGCCCGCCGAGCAGCTCTGGCCCGTTAGGGAGAGCGAGGCAGGGGCGCAGGAGAGTGTGCCCGATTTTATTACCCCACCTGAGACGGTCCAGAATCTGGGTGATATCGTGATGTCCTGGCCCACGCTGGAGCGCCAGGCTCAGGAGGCCAAACATAGCACGATCTACGAGCTACTCTATCTTCTCTCCCATGGAATGCTGCACCTGGTTGGCTATGACGACCATACCGAGGCGGGCTACCAGGCCATGGTAGGCATTCAGCAGCGCGTCATGAACACACTACAGCAAGCCTGAGAGCCATATATGAGAGATGTCATGAATAACCAGCCATCAGCGCCGCCGCCCTATCAGCCTGTGCCCCACAAGAGTAAGTGGGGCAAGTTTATTGCTGGATTCGGATTCGCCTTCAGCGGCATCCGCCATACCATCACGACTCAGCGCAATATGCGCGTGCACATCCTCATCGGGTTATGCGCGGTGCTCATGGGGCTGATCCTGCGTATTTCAGCGTTGGAGTTTGCGGTGCTCTTTGTCACCATGATCTGTGTCTTCACGGCAGAGATGTTTAACACTGTCTTTGAAATTTGTGTGGACCTGGTCTCTCCCCAATACCATCCCCTGGCTAAAATCGCTAAGGATGTTGCGGCGGGAGCGGTGCTTGTCAGCGCAATTCTGGCGGTGATGGTTGGCCTGTGTCTCTTTGGGCCTCCCCTCTGGCACCTGATCTTCCATTCTTGAGCAACTGGCCTCGGCTCGCTGCGCGAGCCATAGATAAAAGAGAATGTGCATAAAAATGGAGCGATGCTCCATTTTTATGCACATTCTCTTTTATCTGAGTAATGCTGGCGACAGGCTTATTAGGCCTTGACACGCTCGACGTATTGACCGGAGCGTGTATCGATGCGAATTTTATCGCCAGGATTGATAAAGAGGGGAACATTGATGGTCGCGCCTGTTTCCAGAGTTGCAGGCTTGGTTACGTTGGTCGCGGTATCACCGCGTACGCCAGGCTCAGCGCTCTCTACGGTAAGCTCAAGGAAATTGGGAAGTTCAACTGCAATGATGTTTTCGCTCTCGACCAGCAGTGCAACCTCATCCTGCTCTTTAAGAAACTTTACCGCGTCGCCCAGCATGCTTTTAGGTACCGGCTGTTGATCGAAGGTCTCGGTGTTCATAAAGATGTAGTCGTCGCCATCCACGTAGAGGAACTGCCAGTTCTGGTGCTCGACACGGACCTCATCAACCTCTTCGCCCGCGCGGAAGCGCTGCTCAATCACGCGGCCAGACTTGATATTCTTCAAGCGCGTGCGCACGAAGGCGCGCCAGTTGCCGGGGCTGACATGGTGGAACTCGGTGATGATATAGAGGTCGTTGTTAAAACGTATGACCATACCGTTACGAAAATCGGTAGTCGTTGCATTAGCCAATGGAGTAACTCCTTCTCGATTACAGTGCTTGTGCTTGCAAAGCAACCTATATAATAGCATTGCTCATGCGCGAGCGGCAACAAAAATGCTCGCGGGCTGCCCCAGGACAACCAGGACAACTTTCTTTGTAATGCGCCAGTTCTGTTCGCGGAGCGCGGCCTCCCACACGCGATTTTCGCTTGTCAGGGCTACCAGCAAGCCATCCGGACGCGACACGCGCCGGAACTCGTGCGCGAGGTCCTTATAGAGCTTGACATTCTTCTCGGGTGTTCCAATCTGCTTGCCAAAGGGCAGGTTGGTAATGATACGCGTCACCGAGCCTTCCTCCAGGGGAAGGGAGCGCGCATCCCAGGTCTTAAGCGTCATCTCGACACGGGCATGCCGCGCATTACGTTGCGCAACCGTCACTGCCTCCTCGCGTAGATCTCCGCCCAGCAGGGCCTCATATGGCACCTCGGCAAGCCCACGTTCAATGAGAATGGTGCCCGCGCCACAGAGAGGATCAAGCACAATATCTTGCGCCGTTGGACGCGAGAGAACGCACATCGCGGCGGCAATGGTAGGCCGTAGCGAAGCGGGCAGGTGCTCCTGTTTATAATGGCGATGACGCATGGTCGCGTCACTAAGCCGGACACCTATCAGAACCTCGCTCCCGCTGATCCAGACCCAGAATTCTATATCGGCATCATCTTTCACGAGGCGCATCCCCCGAGGCAGGTTTCGTTGGAGGGCCGCGCCCACCGATTCGCCAGCATCGATACGCCGGAACTCATGATAACCCGATTTCTGGCTCACGACACGCCACGTCTTGGGCAGAGAGCCGTGGTGCGCGCGACGCCAGAGCGTCAGCGCCTCGTTAACATTGGCATTGAGGGTCGCACCATGCACCACGCGCAGGGCATCACGCCCGGGACCTAAGCTCTTGATATGTGCCAGGGTGACAAATACATCTTCGACTGTGCGCAACTCCAGCAACTCGGCTGGAGAGGCCGCTGTACGAAACAACGCGATGCCGCGAGAGAACTTCACAAGCTCAGCATCAGCGAACCTGGCATGAATCTCACTAAAGGCAATCGTCTCCAACCCTGGCATCGTCATGACATAATACAGATACGACATCCACGTACTTTTTCTAATGAATAACAGTCACACTACATTACACACTGAGAAAGGGCAGCAAAGAATGAGGAAGCCCAGCGTGCAATGTTATCACAAACCACTCTCTGAAGCAACGTAGAGAGATGTTTAGTGGCTGGTAAGCTTACATTGCAAGCTCACCAGCCACTAAACATACCTTATTCTTCTACGCAAGCAGCCTGGCAACCTGCTCTGTATCGCGCACAAACCTGGCCAGGCGTTTCTTTTTGAGGTTTTCCCGCAAGATCCAGGCAATATCAGTGTCGTTCCACGAGGCACACTCGCGCATCAGGGCAAAGCCCTCGTTAGGAGAGGCAGCTGTTGCCACACTCAAGGTATAGGCCAGGGTCCGTCGTAGAATACGAAAATCCTCATGCTTACGCTCGGCCAGGGGTACCGCCCTCGCCCGCTCCAGAACGATCCGCTGTAGATCCAGCGCCGCATACATCAGCTCCGGCGCATTGAGCAAAGGGGATTCCGCCAGTGTTGCGATGGCCGCGCGCTGTTGCAGGAAGCTCCCATTCGTCGCCAGGGCGCGCAGGTGCGCCAATATGGGAGAGGAATTGGCCTGTAGCAGATGTTGAAACGCGATGGCCACCCCTTCACGGATACGCCAATAGGGGCTACAGGAATAGCGATCCAACAACTCCAGCGTCTCCTCCTGCCAGCTCGGCTCAGCGGCTGCACACATCCCCGCGGAGATGACACCGCAGAGGATCACGAACTCAGAAGGTGTATTGCCCGACATCCATTTTCGATCACCACTGACAAAGTACTGTACCAGGGAATACACTTTATCGAGGTACCTGGGTATAGCCGCCGCCAGCAGGCCTCCGACATCATTTGCCAGCTCTAAGTTAGCGCGAGGTCCAGGTAGGCGGCTATTCTCGCGCAAATAAAACTCCAATGGTCGAGGATTACCCGTTAACGCCCTCTCTACCAGGGAAGACAAAGTATCATGCATGGCAACCCGTCCTTGTCATCCACAACTAGGTTCAACTATGCTTCGCACCTTTCGTCTCCAACCACTCCTCTTACCGCCCTCAACCGAGGCATCAGAGAATAACCGTGAAGCACCTCACGCTCTCCCTTTATTACCCCTCGCTTCCTCTTTTTCGCCAAAGATACAGAAGCTCGTATAACCTATTTTATCACAAGTTTGCTGTGGCTTTGCATATGAGGGCTTTGCGATATTCGTTCAAAGTTCTTCTTATCGGCTCGCAAGCTTGCCTCAGATAAGAAGAGTCGGCGCGGTTGGCGGGCGGATATCTGCCCGCCAACCGCGCCGACTCTTCTTATCTTCTATAGGAATCTCGGGTTCTTAATGTGCGGCAACTACGGCGCTGCTCTGCCCATATTTGCGGGCGTGATATTCAATGGCGCGATCCATAACCGCCAGTGGATTCTTGACGACGGGGCCATGACCCGCGGAGAGACGCGTAGGCTCAAGGGCGCGGAGTTTGCGCGCACTCTCCAGGGCCAACCCCTTGTGCCAGGTCGCCTGGGCTACCAGGGGGAAGAGCAGCACAAAGGTGCCAGTCACAGCAACTTTTGCCATGGTCTGGAAGGCATCGCCAGCTATCAGAGTACGATCACGCGTATCCAGGAATGAGAGATGCCCAGGAGTGTGTCCCGGCGTAGCAATGACCTCCAGTGAACCCACACGTTCGCCCTCGTGAATCAGACGGGTGGGACGCGTTTTGCGCGCTGGCCAGCCCCCACGCAACTGATCCTGCGGCTCATCCTTATCCAGGCTCATGTCTCCGGCAAGGAAACGAGACTCGCGCTCTCCAACCAACACTTCAGCATCTGGCAAGAGGTTATGCAGGGTGTCCAGCGCCCCCACGTGATCGATGTGTGTATGCGTCAACAGCAGGCGTACGATTGGGAGGTTATACCCCTGCGCGATTTTGAGGATCTGCGGCGCAATACCTTCAGTTGTACCCGCATCCACGAGCGTAAATCCATCCTCTTCGCGCACCAGGTAAAAATTGACAAAACCCATCTGGGTTATCTGGATAAAGTTCTCTCCATGTTGACGGACTTTCATTGGTTTCCCTCTTTCGTTTTCTGTACATTTCGACGATGCCATACACTACTTCTGAGTTCAGATGCATACTAGAGGCAAACTCCACACAGAATGAGTGCAAGTAAATGTATTAATCCAGACGTATTGTGGATTCATTGACCTCTAGCATAGACAGGAGCAGGCCCAGATTGTTGAGCTTGAGCAACACCCCATAGAGTGCCGCTTGATCTGGCAGAAGTCCCTTAAGCATAGTTGTTCCCTGCTCCTCCTGGATGATCTCCAGGTCATCGAACCAGGATTGCCAGGACGGGTCCAGGTGGCCAGCAATGCGAATGCGGCATTTCATCATTCCCAGGTGCTCCTCTGCGTATCTTCGTTCTGTGACAAGGATACCATGAGCATCGGGCTCACAATGATAGCCAAAAGACTACCTAATGGCCACCTTTTGGTTATCATCGCAAAAAGAAGAGGCTTCTTTAAGCACAGAAGAGAGCTAGAGTAGAGATCGCTCATGGGCACGAGCCACGGCTTGCAGACGATTCTCGGCTCCCAGCTTGCTCAGGATACTGGCGACATGCTTTTTGGCGGTGCCCAGCGACACTACAAGCTGGCGCGCAATATCCTGGTTGGTCGCGCCCTGGGCCAACAAACGCAGAACTTCCTCTTCACGCCGGGTCAGTGGCTCGTTTGGCAATAGCAGAGGTGGGTGCTGACTTCCCACCCCTGGTTTCAATATCTGAGCAGGAGGAGGACTAGCATTTGGCATAACGTCAGCCGCTGCGTGAGTCTGGTCAGCTGGGAAAGCCGCGAGCAGCTTGCTGATATAGGGGAGCGCAATCATGGAGTTTGCCGGATTGGCAAACAGGCTTTGTAACACTTCCTGCATGGGTTGACCTACATCGACATAGACCCGGACATAACTTGCCGGCTCGCTGATGGTAAGCGCGCGAATTGCAACCTCGCGTGCGCGCTCAGTCTCACCTGCTTGCTGATAGGCCGCGGCCCACAGGGCCAAAAATTCGATTCTAGAGCTACTATCCCCAGATTGGTCTAGCTCTGTGCTGAAACGTTGTAGGGCCGCCAGTGCTTGTTCATGCTGATGCAGGGCGAGATACACCCGTATCAGAGTCATAAACTCCTCTTTGCGTTTAGCATCCCAGGTTTCCAGGAGCGCAGCCTCGCGTTCAGCCCAACTGCGAGCAGCTACCAGGTTGCCAGTCTTGAGCCAGTACCAGACCTGTACAACTGTGACCCGGAAGCTGTGGAGAGCAAATTGCCGCTGCTGTACAATCTCTCCGGCCTTTGCAAGCATCGCCGGCACCACATCCAGTTCGCCGGCAATGACAGAGAGCCAGGCAGAATAGGTCTGTCCGACAATGATCTGATCCACCTGCTGCCAGGTATGTGAGAACTCACGCAGGGTCTGTGCAGCCTCCAGTGCTTCATCCATGCGGTTCCAGGCGTAGTAGATACAGGCCCGGTAGTAGTGCAAATAGCCTGTCTGAGCCGTTTGCCCTCCAACCTGTTCAATGAGATCAAGCGCAGCCTGGCACTCGTTATAGGCCAGGTGAAGCTGACCAGCTCGCGCATAAATATGCGTGAGCCAGCGCATAATCTTAATCAGCACAAGACGGTTGCCTGCCCGGCTCGCCTGGTGTTTAGCCTCCAGGAACTGTGGTACCAGGTTTGCCCCCTGGCGTTGCAGTGACTCGCTCATCCAGAAAGTTAAAGCGAGTGGGATCATGCGCCAGGAGATATCATCTTCATCCTCGATCAACGCCTGCATCTCTTGCCAGAGCTGTTGAAGCATGTGACTGGAACCCGCTGTCACAGCATCAAAAGCCGCGCGCCCCGCGCGTAATAGCTCGATTCTTCGCTGGAGCAATCTCGCAGAGGGAGTCGGAGTCTCCTGGGTACGCAGCACGACCTCGACGCGTGCAATCGTCGCTTCGACCTGGAATTGGGTGCGCGTTCGCAAAGGCTCGACGCTCTGGTTGACCATATCCTGCAAGCGAAAAGCCGCGTCCAGTGCCAGGCGCGCATGCTTTTGAAAAATAGGATCGGGCAGCAACATGACCCAATTGTAGACGGTTCGGGCCTCCCCACTCAGCCAGAGTTCCTCAGCGGCCTGTTCCATGAGCGTAGCTGCCAGAGGATAGTCGGCTGCGGCCACCGCATAGGGGATTGCTTCCTGCAAGATTCCCTGCCCCTCGTACCAACGCGCCGCGCGGCTCTGCAATTCCTGGGCCAGCGCTGGCTCTGTAGTCTGCAAACGCGCCAGCAGCACGCCGCGAAAGAGATCATGCAGGCGATACCACTGTTGCTGCTCATCCAGGGGTACAAGAAAGAGATTACTTACCTCCAGCGTCTCCAGCATCTGCTGACAATCCGCCTCTCCAGTCACAGCCTGACACAGGGATGCATTCATACGCGTCAACACCGAGACCTGAAACAGAAAGCGCTGAATCCTGGCAGGCTGGCGCGCCAGAATCTCCTCCTGCACATAGTCTAGCAGCAAGCGGTGGCTACCGCTGAGTTGCTGAACAAACGCCGCAGTATCTTCGTGTTGCCGTAAAGCCAGCGCGGCCAGTTGTAGACCTGCAATCCAGCCTTCGGTGCGCTCGGCAAGTCGCTTCACATCCTCTTCCGCCAATGGGAGATGCATAGACTCCAGGAGAAAACGCCCGGTCTCTTCCTGGGTAAAACGCAGATCCTTGTGGCGGATCTCCTCGACCTGGCCATGCAGGCGCCAGCGAGCCAGTGGAAAGGGGGGATTTATGCGCGAGGCGAGCATCAGGTGTAAATGAGGAGGCAGGTGTTCCAGGAGAAAGATCAACCCCTCCTGGATAGCTGGCTCATTGATACCATGATAGTCGTCGATAATGAGTACAAGGGGTTCAGCCAGATGGAGCATATCTTCCAGGAGCGCACTCAAAATCGTTGTCAGTGGGGGAGGCTCAGGAGAACTAAGCATAGTCAATGAGTTCTGCCCAATTTCCGGCAGGCGCGTGCGCAGGGCGGCAATCAACACAGTCCAGAAGCGCGTCGGATTGTTGTCTAGCTCATCCAAGGAAAGCCAAGCCACGCTCTGCGAGGTACGTGCAACCCAGGCTCTTAAGAGCGTTGTTTTGCCCGATCCAGCCGGGGCAGAGAGCAGCGTCAATGGCACCATCAATGCCCGGTCCAGGGTCATTAGCAAGCGTTCGCGAACTACCAGCGTCGCGGGCAGACGCGGAGGTGAAACCTTAGGAAGCAAGAGAGCCATAGGGAAGCTAGAACGATTGCCCATGATGTCCTTTACTCGCGTATTTGCGACTACAGCAAAATACATAGTTCTTTCTAAATTTTATAACACATCAATGGACAAACGAGCAACTTGATTGGTGAACAAGCATAACATTGACGTTAACGTCAATGTTATGCTATACTATGCATATATTCAAACGTACTTTTTTTGTCACTTTGGGAAGAAGCACCATGTCAGTTTCGCAGGAGCCGGAGACAACCGGAAGTGAGCAGGATTCCCCCTGCTATAGCATCGAACAGGTCGCGACGCGTATTGGTATGACCAAGCGTACGCTGCGCTATTACGAAGAAATGGGTTTGCTGCCGCCAACTGATCGCACCGAAGGAAATTATCGGCGCTACAGTGAAGCAGATGTGCAGCGCTTGATGCGAGTCAAAGAGCTACGTAGTTTACTTGGTTTTTCGCTGAGCGAGATTCGCGAATTGCTGAGCGCGGATGAGGAGCGAGATCTGCTTAAGGCAGCATATCGCGCTGAGAGCGATCCCCCCACGCGCCTGGCACAGCTTGACCGCGTCGATGAGCTTATCGAAAAGCAGCTTGAACTGGTAGAGCAGAAAATCGCGGGCCTGGAACAGATGCGTGCCTCATTGCAGGCCAAACTGGCGCGCCACGCGCAAGTCAAACAACAACTTATGGGAAATTAATTGTATCTAAAAATTTAATCTTTATAAAGTCTCTACTTAGGTTTTATCGCCACTTTGTGGCAATGGTCCGCACTAGAAATGGAATCTCTCTGCATTATGCAAACTTTGTCGAGTAAACAGAAGGAGTTAACGGCTCAAGAATTAGTAACGCCAAACACTGTCCGCGAGATTGAGGAGGCCTCAAGCAAACGCTGGCGGACGTTCACAGCCCTACGCCACCGTAATTTTCGCCTCTTCTGGCTGGGGCAACTCATCTCACTTATTGGCACCTGGATGCAGACGATTGGCCAATCCTGGCTCGTCTTACGCTTAACAGGCAGCGCCTGGGCGCTGGGTATTGTTGGAGCACTGCAATTTGTTCCCATCCTCTTCTTTGCCCTCTTTGGTGGTATCCTGGCCGATAACCTTCCCAAGCGACGCGTTTTAGTCTTCACCCAAACCTTCGCCATGATCCAGGCGGCTGTGCTTGGCGTCCTGGTCATGACACATACCGTACAGCTCTGGCATGTCTATGTGCTGGCACTCCTGCTCGGTTTGACGAACGCCTTTGATATGCCGACACGTCAGTCCTTTGTGGTTGAGATGGTGGGACGCGAAGATCTGACCAACGCCATCGCCTTGAACTCCTCGCTCTTTAATATGGCGCGTATCGTTGGCCCTGGCATCGGCGGCTTAATCATTGCCTGGCTGGGCGAGGCCCCCCTCTTTGTGATTAACGCGGTTAGCTTTGTTCCCGTTATCGCGGGATTGCTCATGATCGATACCACCAAACTGCATGCGCCGGTGAAGCGCGCGGGGCAGGTGGTGGCGAATAAAGGGGTGCGCGGAACCTTCCTGAGTCTGGGCGAAGGCCTACGCTATATTCAGCGCACCCCCCTACTGCTGCTAACGATCATCATTGTAGGCGCGGTCTCGCTCTTTGGCATTAACTTTAATGTCATGCTACCGCTGTTTGCGACGAACGTGCTCAGCATAGGACCAGATGGCTATGGCTTTCTCTCCTCGGCCTATGGCGTGGGTTCACTGGTCGCGGCGCTCTGGATAGCCACACAGGGCAAGAAGCCCATTTTTAAAAAGATTGTCCTGTTCTGTATCGCCTTTAGCGCGCTCGAGGTCATTTTCTCGTTCTCGAAACTGCCTATGCTTTCCTTCTTGATCATCGCGCTCGTCGGCTTTACGCAAATTAGTTTCTCCGCAGCTGCCAATACGCTACTCCAGACTGTGACGCCAGACCATTTGCGTGGTAGAATAATGAGCGTTTACACCTTAGTCTTTGTTGGCACCACGCCAATTGGCAACCTCTTTATCGGCGGCCTGGCGAGTGCCTTAGGAGCATCAATTGCATTCCTTGTCGGTGGTGCATTAAGCTTGATTGCCGCGATTATCGGCTGGGTCATACGCGCCTCCGCGGAGCAGGACACCGTTGAACAACGCACAAACGTACGCTAACGAGTGGTATAGCTATCCACTTTCTATTGCTGACCAACAAGAGCATATTCAGCGCTATGAGAGGCTCTTTGACAAGATCCAGCCTGGCGATCCAGCTTTATTATACTGGTCCCTGGCCCAGCGTCATGGCCTGGTCCTGGGCATCTCGCAAAAGCCAGAGAGTCTCAACCAACGCGCCCTGGATGAACGAGATCTGCCAGTGTATCGCCGGCGGGCAGGGGGCACGGCGGTCCTGGTTGGGCCAGGGCTACTCTGTCTCGATGTCATTCTGCCGGCGGGGCATCCCTTGATTACCACGGATATTGTTGAGTCCTACCGCTGGTTTGGCGAGGCCTGGGTCGAGACCTTGCGTGTCCTGGGCATCGAGACACGCGCCATCTCGGCTGAGGAGGCTCACAGTGAGCGTGCACGCCTGAAGCAGGCTGAAACACACGCCTATGAAGCCTTAATGAATCGCTCCTGCTATGGCACGCTCTCACCCTATGAAGTCGTCGTCGGCAAGCGCAAAGTCGTAGGACTCTGCATGGTGCGTCGCCGCCAGGGAAGCCTGCTCCAGGCAGGGGTCGTGCTTGATTGGGAGAGCGATCTCCTCGCGCACGTGCTGGGACAGACAGCCCAGGAACAGGAGTTGTTACGAAGCGGGCTGCCTGAGCGCGCCATTGGCCTCAATCGGCTTAGCGCTCCCCCTCCAGGAATAAATGCTATCATTCACGCGTTTGAAGTAGTGGTAGTTTCTGTGTAGGGAATGTGGTGTGTGCTGGCAGCCTGCGGCTGCCAGCACACACCACATTCCCTACACAGAAACCATTGACAGAACAAAATTCTTATGCAAGAGGAAATTAAAATATTATGGGAGATCGAAACGCACCGGGAGCCGTCCAGGTTATTACTGAGCCAGATTACGAGGCTATGGTTATTGGCGCCCATCCTGATGATGATGACTTTGGGGCTGGCGGCACCAGCGCCCTGTGGGCCAAACAGGGCAAAAAGGTTGTCTGGGTCGTCATGACCGACGGCGTCGAGGGTGGCGAAGCTCCAGATATGGACGACGTCGATTTTATGCTGGCACGTGAACAGGAGCAGCGCGCCGCCGCCGAGATTTATGGGGTGAAGGCGGTCGAGTTCCTGCGCTTCCCCGATGGACATCTCACCAATAACGACGAGACACGTAAGGCCATCGTGCGCCTGATTCGCAAATATCGTCCACGTGTTGTGCTCACCCATGATCCATCGCAGCATATCTTCGCGCCAGATCCCAATACAGAGCCGGAGGCAACTGGGCATCTGAACCATCCTGATCACCGCGCGACTGGCAATATCGTACTGGACGCCATCTTCCCTGCGGTTGGCAATCCACGCTCCTTCCGCGAGCTTCTGTCGCAGGGCCTGTTGCCCTACCGCGTCCACGAACTCTATCTCTTCTACACCTCACTGGCCAATACCTATGTTGACGTCACTGAGACGCTCGAAATCAAAGGCCAGGGCCTCAAATGCCACGTTACCCAGTTTGGTCCCAACGTGGATATGACGGCCAACCTGCGCGAGCGCTCCGCGAAAACGGCGAAGGAGGCCAAAGAGAAACTGGGGCTGGAGATGCAGCACGCCGAGGCCTTCCGCCGCATCAAACTGCATATTCCTCCAACACCCGCGGACGAGGCTCCGACCGAGGTCGAAGAGTAAGCAAACATTGTAGCATCAAAAAGAGCGAGGGCCGAAATTATTTCGGCCCTCGCTCTTTTTATTTTGGGCGTTCCGCTTTGGGAACCTACTTCTGATTATTTGGAGTTACAATTACGGCAAAGCCAGCCCAGTACTTGTTAAATGTTTTGTAGTCCATGACCTGCATATTCAAGCGCGAGGAATCGGCCAGGTAAACGCTTGTATCATTGCCGCCACGAGCAACCAGCAGATGCCCACCCGACCAGCGATCAGGGGGAAAGCTAATGATAATCGGTCGGCCACTGTTACCAATGCGCACCAGGTCCTGAATCGAGGGTTTATTGAGCCAGGAGGTCTGAAAACCGAAGCGAGACACGGTACGGTCTATTCCCAGCGGTTCTAACAAGCCCAAATCCGGGGTAATGGCGTGTACAGAGGTTTCAGTGCTCAAGATATCGGTAATTCGATATTGCTTCCCCGTATTATTGGCCTTTTGATAGGAGTTAATAACCTCGGTCATTGCCGCCGCCGAGCAGGCCGAGTAGGCCCAGGTATTATACTCCTGCGTCGAGTTATACTGCTGGGGGTCGAGCTGACTCACACGCGCCAGGACCTTGGACGCCTGGAGCTGTTGATTGATCGAGGGAGTGCTTGTTGAGGCAGGAGGAGACGCAGAAGCCGCGGCATCTGGATATTGCTGCTGCAAAATGGTTGGCGACGACGAAAAGACCCTTGCCCAGAGCCAGAAGCCAGCGATCACAAAAGTCGCCAGGATAAGTAAGGAGCCATAGAGTGAACGGCTCGATACAGAGCTTTGCAATCCAGCCCAGGAGAGAAAGCTCGCGCGTGGCTCAAAACGATAGTGATGATAGGTTTGCTCCAAATGTCTGCGTTGTGTCCCACGACCACGGACCTCGCTCAAGCCGCGCGGCGCATTACGCGGCGACCTGTCATAAGGGAAGGATCGTGAGTCAGAGTGGGGGGAACGATGCGAAAAAAACAAACCTAATAGAATCGTCATACCCGCGATCAAGAGGATCACCAGGGGAACAAACATCCGTGACTCCCGTGCTTTCAATGTGGCTTAGATTTACATTTTTCAATTCGTAGTATCAAGGCTCACCTGGCTCCACAAGCGTTTTGAACTCAAGCATTTAAAAACCACATTAGCCGCTAGAGCCTTGTTTTACTTCAAAGTAAATATACCATTACTTTTCTTCTATCTGCAACACGTGCCCTCTTCGCGCCTGCGGCGTGAAGGGGTAAGGTGTGTCTGGTGCCGGGCTGGCTCCGCCAGCCCGGCACCAGACACACCTTACTCTATGCTGGTATGCAAGTTCCCTTCGGGTAAGGCGCGAAGGGGTCATATAGGAAAACCTGGAACATGGGCTGACAGGCATAGCCCGATGGTATATGATAGGGGGCGGTACGCTGTGCGCGAATCCACTATCGCAAATCCGTCGAAAGGGCGAGAAACATCATGTATATTTACTATGTGTTACGGGGAAAACAAGGGGCTGAGGAACTAGAATTTGACGGCGATATCGACCAGGATACCTTCCCTGGCGTTGATCAGACCGAGGGGCTGGACGTCATCGAGTATCTCACCAAAACGCTTCACGCCGATAAGCCAGAGGTCGAATGGTATGAATGCGACCTGACAAACGAATACTTTGACCGTGAAGACAGCTACATCTTCTTTGACCAGCGCTGGATACGACGCTCAGAGACCCCCTGGCGCAGAGATCGGATTAATTAGGAGCCATGCAGGCATGGCCTTGTTCTCGTACGGTGAGCGCGTCCTTCGGCGAGAGGAGTCCAAGCCAGCCTGGACCCTACGATGTAGCAGATGCACCATTGAAGAGATGAGAGGGAACGGTTATGGCAATTCTCGCGGGATGGATTACCGGTGAGCAGGTTCCCCAGGAAACCATCGAGCAGGTACTGCAGGTCATGAGTGGGGCGCTACAGCGCCTGGGCGGCACTGAGGCGCACTCCGTCCTGCCCGGCGCTGGCATCCTCTCTTTCGCCGATTCGGCCTATGCCATGCAGCAGAATGATGAGCCTCCCCTGTTAGACTGGATACCTGAACGCCGTACGCTGGTCTATCGCAGGCCGCGCTCGGGGCTGCATCCGCTCTACTATATCGAGGATTGGCCCGCTCAGGGCAACCTGCTCTTCGCCAGCGAGATCAAGGCCTTGCTGGCAGTGGGAGTGCCGCGCCAGTTACATGTCGGGGCACTGGCGGCCTGGCAGCGCTATGGCTTTCTTCCCGCCCCCTGGACCTTCTTCAAGGGCATTTCGGTTGTGCCTGCGGGGACGCACCTGCGCTGGCAACACACCAAACTCGTCGTCAGCCCGGCAAGTGAAAACGCGCTGGAGGCAGGAGAGCCAGGAAACATACCCGATCTTACTGCGCTCTCAGAGCGCCTGGAAGAGGTGTGCGCGGGGCAACTTCCCACCCATGGGGGCGTCATTGGACTCACAGGCATGGATAGTGCGTCTCTGCTCGCCCTCTCCTACGCGCATACGCAGCTAGAACAGTCAGCTTCTGCCGGTTCAACCAGCCCGGACACACGTATGACGCTGGTCAGTTTTGATTATAGGCAGAGACATACCGGAGAAGGCTGGCGCGCACTACGCGACCTGGCTAGCCAGTGGCAGTATCCCTTGCTTGAGATCACCGGACTGGACCAGGCCGAGTTCTGGAACGCTACGATCTATGGCTGCGAAGCTCCAGGTCTGACGACAAACCTGCTGGCCTGGCATCAACTCCTGCATACCAGCGCGCTTGAGACCGGGGCGCGTGTGGCGCTCACGGGTCTGGGTGGAGCGCCTTTGCTCGCGCATACGTTGACTTCACAAACGTTGTCACCGACGTCAGAACTACTTGCGGCATACACGGAGGCCATTCGCGCCCCCCAGGGCTATGACCTGGCGCCCTTTTTCACCCCAGAGCTACGCCAGGCCATACAGGCGGCCAGTCCCTGGGAGGAGACCCTACACGCACGTCGCCTGTTCCGCCAGGCCGAGAAACTGGATAGCCTGGAGCAAGGCCTGGCCTATCTCGATATTCACCTGCGCCTCCCCGATCACCTGGTGACACCTGTCTACCGGCTCGCCCAACAGGAGAGACTGGCCCTGCGCTCTCCCTACCTGCACCAGCACATCCTGCCAGCCCTGGCCTCGCGGCGCCTGGTCATAC
This sequence comes from Ktedonobacter racemifer DSM 44963, assembly GCF_000178855.1. Classification (GTDB taxonomy): domain Bacteria; phylum Chloroflexota; class Ktedonobacteria; order Ktedonobacterales; family Ktedonobacteraceae; genus Ktedonobacter; species Ktedonobacter racemifer. The sequence continues at coordinate 1,158,402 of NZ_ADVG01000002.1, forward strand.
AAGAGGGACCTATAAATAGAGAGACGCCTATACAACGGCTCGCCCAGCAACAAGGCCTGCCAGACCTTCAGGGTAGCGCGCTTCCGCTTCACCTGCCCTGCGCCTCGCTCTGGCCGATCAGCCAATCTGAGCTCTTGCAGCATCTCCTCTCTGAGGAGGCCCTGCGGGCTAGCGGACTCTTCGATACGCAAACAGTGCAACGCCTGTTGAGCCGACCACCTGCCCGTCACATCCTGGCCAGCGGACAGCATCCCCTGGTGGCCATCGTCACGTTACAGTTGTTCTGTCAGATCTTTGATCTGCACTTCTCATAAGCGACGTGAACGGCTGGCTGGAGGGGTCGGAGACCCCTCCAGCCAGCCGTTCACGTCGCTTATCCTTTTGTCAATCAAGATGGGAGGCTGTACATGCCATACTGGCTGCGCAAGACCTTCTTGTCGAATTTGCCGACGCTGGTCTTGGGAACTGCGTCGATAAAGATCACGTCATCGGGGAGCCACCACTTCGCCACACGTGGACGCAGGTAATCGAGGATATCCTCCTTCGTCACCTGGTCTACATACTCCGGTTTGGGGACGACACAGGCCAGTGGGCGCTCCGACCATTTAGGATGCGGAATACCGATCACACATGCCTCAAGGACCTTGGGGTGGCCCATGAGAAGGTTCTCTAACTCTACAGAACTCACCCATTCTCCACCAGATTTTATAAGATCCTTGGTTCTATCAACGAGCTGGATAATGCCATCCTGGTCCACCACGGCAACGTCACCGGTGCGTAACCAGCCGTCGGCGAATTTGGCGGCGGACTCGCTATCCTTGTAGTATGCCCGCGCCACCCAGGGGCCACGCACCTGGAGTTCACCATAGCTCTCATCGTCCCAGGGAACCTCCTGGCCCGTCTCGATATTGACGACCCGGAACTCTACTCCCGGCACCACGGTCCCCTGGCGCGCACGAATGCGAAACTGCTCTTCCTGAGATTGATCAAGATGGTGGCTACGCAGTTGCGATATGGAGGCCAGGGGCGAGGTTTCAGTCATCCCCCAGGCCTGGATGATCGTGATGCCATGCTGCTGCAATCCCTCGATCAGGGCTTGTGGTACCGCTGAGCCACCACAGACAATTTGGCGCAGAGTCGAGAAGTCAAAGTGCTCTTTACTCAATAAGTTCAATAGACCAATCCAGATCGTGGGCACGCCCGCGGCAAAGGTCACGCGCTCGCTTTCCATCAGCCTGCCGATACGCATGGGGTCCATAAAGCGTCCTGGGAAGACGACCTTCGCGCCGAACATGGCCGCCGCATGTACAAAACCCCAGGCATTGGCATGAAACATCGGCACGATGGGCAGTATCACGTCTTGCTCACCCAGGGCGGGACCATTTGCCAGGCCAGACGCCATGGCGTGTAGAAAGGCCGAGCGGTGCGAGTAGACGACCCCTTTGGGATTGCCGGTCGTGCCAGAGGTATAACACATCGCGGCGGCGGCGTTCTCGTCCAGGGTGGGCCAGTCATAGCTCTCAGGCTGATCCGCGATAAAGGTTTCATAATCGACAGAGGGTTGTAGCGCGCCAGTGGCGTAGGGTGCCTCGCCCATAATGACGTAGAGCTTCACTGTGGGAAACTGAGGGGCGAGTTGCTCCAGGATGGGCACCAGATCGGCGTCAACAAATATAATCGTATCTTCGGCTTCATTGACGATGTAGGCGAGCTGTTCCGAGAAGAGGCGAATATTGAGCGTGTGAAGCACGGCCCCCATACAGGGGATGGCATAGTAGAGCTCAAAGTGACGATAGGTGTTCCAGCCAAAGGTCGCCACGCGGTCCCCTTCCTGTACACCGGCCTGCTTGAGGGCATTGGCGAGCTGGTACACGCGTTTGCCCCATGTACTATAGGTATAGCGGTGAGGCTCACCATCGGTCTGGGTTACGATTTCTTTACGGGGATAGAGACGAATTGCGCGATTGAAGGCATGCTGTAGCGTCAGCGGGAAATCCATCATCAGGCCTTGCATGACATCTCTCCTTTGTGATGCGGAAAAAGCGAGAAACGGTCTGAAATATCGCCGACTGTGGAGTATAGACGCAATTATAGCACACACGTGCAGTGAAGGGGGGCATGCTGGGGTAAATTAAGTGAAGAGCGTGCATACTGGGCAGTTGTCCGGTATGCACGCTCTTCACTTAATGATCGACGCCCTCTATTTCGGAGGCAGCGCGCTGGTCTCCTCGGGCGGCGGCCCAGCGGAGGGCTTCGCCCGCGAGATAGATAGAGCCAGTGGCACAGATCAGGTCATCCTTGTCTGCCAGGCGCACAGCGAGGTCGAGGGCCTCTTCGCTTGTGGGCTCGCTGTGGAGTTCGACGCCAGGGGCATGCCGGGAGAAGAGCGCGGAGAGCGTCTCCAGCGGGGTAACGCGTGGATTATGCATATTAGTCAGGACGACCACGTCAGCGTCGGCAAGGGTCTGGATCATCCCCTCCTGATCCTTATCCTTCGAGGTGCTCAGGACGAAGAGCAGGCGACGAGGCGCAAAGGTTGTGCGCAGAGCCTGTACGAGCTTCTGCATGGAGTCGGTATTATGCGCGCCATCGACGACGATGGTAGGCTGGCGTCCCACGACCTCGATGCGCGCAGGCCATTGTACGGAGGCCAGACCCCGGCGCAAGGCATCCTCATCCCAGGTCAGGCCCTGCTCGCGCAACTGCTCCAGGGTTGCCAGCGCGACCGCCGCGTTCTCTAACTGGTGCTCGCCAGCCAGGGCCAGTTCAAGCCCTGTATATTCGCGTTGTGGCGTCCAGACGCTAAAGCGCTGGCGCTCCCCCAGGCGCTCCTCCAGGCGATAGCGATAGCTTAAGGGCGGCAAGTTGCCTGCCTCAACGTCTTGTTGGGCTGGATCTGCAACCGCTGACCCGACACGGATCATGCGAGCCTCGCGCTGCCTGGCGACCGCCGCAATGGCTAACAGGGCCTCGGGATCGTGTGCGGAGGTGACCACGACGCCGTGATCCTTGATGATACCGGCCTTCTCGGTTGCGATCTCCCGCAGCGTATTACCAAGCACATTCATATGATCATAGCTAATAGAGGTAATGACCGATACGAGAGGGTGCGTGAGATTGGTAGCGTCCAGGCGACCACCCAGGCCCACTTCCACGACGGCATGCTGCACCTGCCGCTGCGCGAAGTAGAGGAAGGCCAGCGCCGTGCCGATCTCGTAGGTGATAAAGGGACCATACTCCTGGCTGGCTTGAATCTGCTCTACCTCATGTTTGATTGTGGGAATCAGCTCAGCCACCTCGTCTTCTGCGATCAGGGCGCCGTTGACGCGTATACGTTCGCGGAAGGTGTGCAGATCAGGCTGGGTATAAAGCCCGGTGGTGCTGCCAGCCTCGCGAAGCACGCGCTCGATCATTACCGCCGTCGAACCCTTGCCCTTGGTGCCCGCGATCAGCGTATTGGTGTACTTGCGATGAGGGTTATCAAGGAGTTCCAGCAAGCGTGCGGTGCGCGTGAGATTCTCGTTGCGATCACGGGTATACTTGCCGCTACGCTCATAGTCAATAAAGCCATAAATGTAGGCGAGTGCTTCCTGGTAATTCACGGTTAATGTTTTCCTTTTTACTTACTAACGCGATATGCATGTTTTTGCTTGACCTCTCGCGCCTGCGGCGCTCGCTGGGTAGTGGATGTGGTGCGTGCTGGCGGCCACAGGCCGCCAGCACGCACCACATCCACTACCCCCAAACAACTGCGATCAGGAGGGAAGAGTGTAGCTGCCGCGCACGACGGCGTCGCTCATCTTCACGACACGCATCATTTCACGTACGTCGTGGACGCGCACGATATCGGCTCCCTGGGCAATGCCCAGCGCCACGGTGGCCGCGGTTCCCTCGACGCGCTCTTCGGGAGGCACACCCCCCAAAATCTGGCCAATAATTGACTTGCGCGAGGTTCCCAACAGGATGGGGCGGCCCAGGGTTCGCAGTTCGCCCAGGCGGTGCAAGAGTGCCAGGTTCTCATGTGTGGTCGTGCCAAAGCCTATGCCGGGATCAATAACCAGGTGCTCCCAGGGCACACCAGCCGCTAAAGCCATATCGATGCTGCGCGCGAGAAAACGCGTGACATCGCTGACAATCTCGCGCTTCACGGTCTCGCGCATGTTCGCCATAAGTACGATTGGCACGCCATGCGCGTGGGCGACCTGGGCCATGCGGGAATCTTTGTGCAGGCCCCAGATATCGTTGAGCATATCGGCTCCAGCCTCCAGGGCCTTTTCCGCCACCTCGGCCTTATAGGTATCGACAGAGATAATTACATCCGCAGGCAAGGAGGCACGTAGAGCCCTGATCACGGGGAGAACGCGCTGCATCTCCTCCTGCACGGAGACAGCCGGGAAGCCTGGGCGCGTGGACTCACCGCCCACATCAATCATGCGCGCCCCTTCAGCGACAAAGGCCTGAGCCTGGACCAGCGCGCGCTGCACGACCTCCTCAGGAGCCAGTTCCTCGCGTCGCAGACCATCACCTGAAAAGGAATCGGGGGTCACATTCACGATTCCCATAACATACGTTTGTTGGCCCCACTCCAGGCGATGCTGACGCCAGATTGTGGGAGCCAGGGAAAGAGAGAACGCCATCTATCTAACCTCTATAATAAGAGATATGCCAAATATGAGCTGATCCAGCTTCCGGCCGACGCTGCTAAAGCACGCGTCTACATATAGGGCCTATGTAGGACACATGCCCTGCCGTACCACCTTCAGGTGGTGCCTTTTATGGGTATTTAGCAGCGTCGGCCCACAACACCAGCTAACAAGGACCTTACTGACATAATAGCCTGTTTCGTTGTCTGGGGCAATGTGCAAATGTTATACTTGCGACAGGCTTGATATAATAAGCATAGAACCACGTATAATCCTATAACGCTCAATGTAATCAGCCAGACCGAGAAAAAAAGATTGTGAGAGCATACGTATTATGACCCTAAGGAATGTGCCAAAACGTCTTCATCGTGTAAGCCCTAGCCGCCGATGTAAAGAGTGCGATGCCGAGGCTCTTGGGCGTTGTCCAGATTGTCATCAGGGTTTCTGCCAGGATCACTTTCCCAAGCAGCAACATTCGCCCTGCGCAGAGAAACAGATGCGCCTGGCCAGCACTCAGGTCTGCTACGTCTGTGGAACCCAGGTCTATCCAGATCAATGGTCTATTTCGAAGACGTCACATTTTGTCGATCACTTTCAATGTAAGGGCTGTGGTCGCCACATTTGTGACGAGCTACATACCAGGCGCAAAACAGAGGATGTGACGATTATTCGTGAAGGTATGCGTGGTCATCGCTACCAGTATACCAACCGCTACTGCGATCTCTGTTCCCCGTTCTATCGCATCGGGGGCATCAGGGGAATAGCTGGCAGCCTGGCACTCATCGGCGCCGTGCTCGCGATTGGCTTGTATTATATTAAACCATAATTGGGGCTTATCTATTCAGGACTTCTCGCCACTGCGTGGCTCGCCGGGTCAGGGTGCGTGGAGCAGTGCCCGCTACTTGCGTGGCGGCTACTACTCCACACACCCTGACCCCTGCGAAGCGTCGCAGATGCTGGGAACACTCCGTAAAGAAAGATTCGTACGTTTATGACCTTAACATCGACGCTACAAGCAACATTACTTCGCCACCAGCAGGCGATTGATAGCGCGCTTCATAGCGCCTTCGAGCGTCTCGCTGAGCGTGATGACACCCATAACCTTCAAGAGTATTATGGGCAGATGCGCTATCACCTGGGCTGGGTTGATCGCCACTTCCAGGCCACGCGGAGCAATCCAGGCAAGCTCATGCGCTCGACCTTGCTCTTGCTGGCCTACGAGGCTGTCGGCGCCTGGGAGCAGACAAGCAATCCAGACTACCTGCGCCGAGCCCTGCCAGCCGCCGCCGCAGTCGAGCTAACCCATAACTTCACATTGATTCATGATGATATTGTCGATGGGGATACTGAGCGGCGCCATCGCCCAACCCTGTGGACAGTATGGGGCATGCCCAATGGCATCAACTCCGGTGATGGCATGTTTGCACTCTCGCGCCTGGCGCTCTGGGGCGTCCTTGATGAGGGCGTCGAGGCCGACATCGCGGCTCGCCTGGGCGCATGCCTGGATAAGGCCTGTTTGGTCGTTGCCGAGGGCCAATACCTGGACATGAGCTTTGAGGGGCGCCAGGATATCTCGGTCGCCATGTATATTGACATGATTCGCCGCAAGACAGCTGAATTGATGGCTTGCTCGGCGGAGATGGGCGCGAGACTGGGCACACGCGATGCAGAGGCTATTGCGCGCCTGCGCAGCTTTGGCGAGGCCATTGGCATCGCCTTTCAGGTGCGCGACGATCTCCTGGGCGTCTGGGCCAGCAGCGAAGAGCTGGGTAAGACCGAGGCAGGCGACATCTACCGCCGCAAGCAGAGTCTCCCCATCCTCCATGCACGTGAACAGGCCACGCCCGAAGAACAGGCCACGCTGACGCGTATCTACCAGCAGGTGGAGCCACTGGAGAAGGAGCAGGTCGACGAGGTGCTGGCCATTCTGGAGCGCACGGGAACGCGTGACTATTGCCGCCAGTTTCTGGCCCAACAAAGTGAGCGAGCACGTGAGGCCCTGGCCAGCGTCCCTGCACAACAAGCCGAGGTCTCGATACGAGCGATGGAAGACATGCGTGTCTTGATCGACTTCGTAGCCGCAGCCGCACAATAGTGTGGCCCGACGCTGCTGAAGCACGCGTCTACATATCATGGCGCGATATGCCTCGTACCATGATATGTAGACGCGTGCTTCAGCAGTGTCGGCTATAGCAACTCCCAGACGGTCGCGTTCTGGCCGGTCGTCGTAACGACATGCTTCCCATCATAGCTCCAGGCAACACTCGTCACCGGAATCCCTTGATGCATGACAAATAGAGGCTTCTGGCTCTTCTCGGGATAGAAGAACGTCAGGGTGCCGTCCTGGCTCCCTACCGCGATAAAGCGTCCATCCGGTGACCAGGCCAGGCTCAACAACGAGGCTTTGGTAACAGGCAGGCGCATCGGCGTATCCATACACTGCGGGCCAAAACGTCCCTGCCCCGGTTGCTGACAGGCCTCCCCATTCCAGATACGCAACACCCCATCGCTGCCCGCACAGGCCAGGCGCATCCCTCCCGGCTCAAAGGCAACGGCGCGCATGGTGGGGGCCACATCCATAAAGAGTCCGTGTGTCTCCTTGACGGTCGCGGCCCGCCAGACGCGTATGACGCCCCCCAGCGAAGAGGAGGCAACCACATCTCCAGCCGCGTTCCAGGAGACGGATTCTATCGCGGTCGTATGCCGCTGAAACACGTGGAGAGGGCGATAGGTAGTGCTGTCCCAGACGATGGCCCGATGGTCCAGCCCTCCCGAGACAATCTGTTGCCCACCCTGTCCAGCCCAGGCCACGCTCGTCACACGTCCGGTATGGGCGCGTACGAGACGCCCCAGCATGGTCTTCTGTCCCGTATTAAAAAAGGTCACCTGCGTATTCGCACCCACCGCCAGCCGCTGCCCGTCTGGCGCCCAGGCCAGAGCTGAGACAGGTGCTGGCAACTGAAAGTTCTGCTTGATGGTTCCATTGATTTGCCAGAGGTATACATGTGCATCATTGCCCCCACTGGCGATCATCTGCCCATCAGGGGACCAGCGAACACTCTGTATCTGCCCCTGGTGGTGGGCAAAGACAGTGATTGTCTTGGCACTATTGGGGACTTGCGGCTTCGCTGGTGTAGGAGGAGGGGCGGTATTCTTGCTTTTCGCGGGTGTTTGGCCTTGCGACTGCATAGCTGGATGCAAGGGGCCAGGTAGCCAACCACGAACACCGGCATAGGCCACACCTCCACCAGCCAGGGCAAGACCACCCAGCACTAGAAATACCCGCCGGCTCTGCTTTTTCCTTTTTTGGGGTAAAGAAGGCTCTCGCAAGGGCGAGAACCCTGTCTCATCATCCATTGTCTGCGAACTATGCAAGGAATTACCAGGAGATGCGGCACTTTGAGACGCACCTATTAAAGGCACAAACAGCAGGTCTCCCTCACCAGCGACCGAGGCCTCAAGCATCAGGCGTGTCCCAGTGGTAATACCTGCCCTGGCCAGAGTGATATTCTCTGGCAACACGTCGCCACCTGGAGTAGGGCGAAGCCGATAGTTCAACCTCTGACCAAAGAGATCTGTCTGTGGCAGGTGAAATTCATCCACGAGCGTGGGGACCAGGGCCGACACCGGCGTATCCGCCACCACCTCTAGCGGCTGAGGCACACTAAAGGCGTCCTTCTCAATAAGCACTTCAAGTGTACGCATGCATAGGCCTCCCAATTATCCTGTCTACGAGACAAATACGCGCTATATTTGTATTTATGAATCAAAGTGTAGCATGATGTCGTGTTTTGCCAACAAGAAATAAGTAGAATAGGCTACTTTTCTGGCAACTCTTCTCACTTTCTTCACCAGCACCCTACAATACGTAGGTCAGGTTCAGGATGCAATAGCAAGAAGATAGCTAAGGCATTGAGATCGCGTATTTGTGATATTGAGTCGCGAATCTGCATAGTTTTATTAGAGATTTGCGCCAAGCGAGCATACTGATTTCAGGCCGCTCACCTCGATGTATAGAGATATGCATGCTTGCTTCTTCCCAGATAGACAGCGAGGTACACCGATGCCTGCCTGAAGAGCGACAACAAGGAGCATTTCATCATGTCCAGGCACTCACTATCACTTGCATTACTGCTCTGCCTGTGTATACAGTTACTTGGGTCTTCAGTAGTACTGGCCGGGTCCAGCGCGCAGTCACATAGGCAGGCGCACCTTGTCCAGACAGCGAGCGGCTTCCCTACGGTCGAGCCAGATTATATCTATACGCAGCTCACAACTATGGCGACCCGCTTTCAGCACCGCGAGGCCGGATACGATAACGCTCAGGTGGCTGGGCAGAATGGTCACACAGGCTTTGCGAACTACTGGATGCAGGAGATGACACGCAATTTGCAGGGGTATACTTCGTTAGAAACACGAGATGCATTCTCTATCAAGGGCTGGTCTGGGCGAGCCGCGACCTCACCCGCATACAATATCGAGGAAAGTATTCCAGGGGCACTACATCCCGAACAGATCGTCGTCATTGGCTGTCATTATGATGGAGAAGCCATCTCCACTCAATCAGCCTATGATGACGCCAGCGGCTGTGCCATTGAGTTAGGTATCGCCAGGGCCCTGGGCCAGTTCTGGCGCGCCAACCAGGTCTATCCAGCACGCACATTGCGTTTCGTGCTCTTCGATGCTGAAGAGCAGGGCTTAGATGGCTCATTTCACTATGCGAACGAGTTCGCCAATGGAGACATGAAGAATATCGTCGCTATGTTTAATGAAGAGCAAAACGGGATTGCCTACCCTCTGCGCTACCTGGGACAGCTCACCAATCCGCAGCTTCCGCTCACAATCGATGTCTCACCACTTCAATCAAATGCGCTCTACGGTCATCAAGACGCTCTTTCGAGCGAGCAACGCCAGCATATCCAGCGCTTTCGTAATTTGCTGGGGCAAGCGCTGCCCGCGGTCTTCCAACAGTTTCAGGCCATGGGCTATAAAGGACTCACCTATCACGATAACTCGCAGGAGGTAGCACAACCCATCTTTACGCCTGAGCAGCAAAGCCTGGTCAAGATTGAGGATGATACCCTGGGATCAAGCGACCAGGTGCCATTTACCCTGGCAGGGCTTCCCTGCGCGACCATCGTCGGAAACGCAACATATTATGACAACCATCCACCCGCGTGGTCCTATCCTTACGACCAGCGTGACGATACTATTCAACTCATGAATACCTTTGCGCAGGGAGGATCAAAGAAATCTAATGCCCTGACGCTGGCCCTGGCGCTGCCAGGCATGATAACAACCTGGATGCTTCACCAGCCCGATATCGCTGGCGAGACGAGCAAGAGCACTCTTCTCCCAGGACCAATTGCCGATATAGCTGATATCGGCAAAACCATCACCCAGCAACCAATCGGCCTGAGCGCGCAAGGCTATGATCCCACGGGAAAGAACGAGCCCGTACAATACGCCTGGGACTTCGGTGATGGAGCCAGGGCCACGGGGAATACCGTTTCTCATGCATATACGCACGCTGGCACCTACACGCTAACCCTATCAGCTAGCAACGCATTGGGAACGCGCAAAATCAGCAAAACGCTCACCATCACGGACAAGGCCCAGACGTTTGATAGTCTCTATGCTGCATATCAGCCCAGTGGGACGCCACGCCGAAATCCAGCGGTCCAACTGCCAACTGCCAATGATGCCTTAACGGATAGCGTCATACACACCCAGGTAGTCGCAACCAATACGCCCAGGCAAACAGAGACACAACCCATTTTTATCTACTGGCTTATTGCCTTAGGTATCTTACTTATCGTTGGCGGATTGACCTGGTGGCTCATTAGCCGCCGCCTACTCAACCAGAAAAAAGTCTAAGGGACAGCATTGCGCCTACCACGTTCAGTGTCACGTGTGTGAAGCGAAAAACGCCGAAGATGTTCATCGCTTCACACGCTATCTTTGTAGCAGACGTTGCATAAGAATAAAAGGGCATGGCAAAGGCCTTCAGAGGCTAAACCACTTGCGAAAGCAGCCAACCATGATACAATTGTTACATTGAACCTGAGCCAACAATACTTGACGATGCTTGCAAATCTAGCGATAATTCGATGGTCACCTATACGCCAAGCAAGCACAGAAGCAGCCTGATTTGGAGAAATTTCATCTATGGCACAACAGCCTATCTATGTAATCGGACATAAAAATTCAGATATGGACTCCGTGGCCTCGGCTTATGCCTATGCGCGCCTCTTACAGCTTCAGGGCCAGGAGAATGTTATACCCGCTCGTCACGGTCAACTCAAGCCGGAAATTCGCTATGCGCTCGAGCGCTTCCAGGTCACGCCTCCCCAGGCCCTGGAACATATCTACCTGCAAGTGCAGGACTTCATGTGTCAGGATGTCTTGAAGGCACATATCAACCAATCTCTGCTTGAGGCTGGGCAGATGATGCAGGAACACAACCGGCAGACCATGCCCGTGGTGGATGACGAGAATAAAGTCTATGGAATTATCACCAATAAAGATTTTGCCAAACTCTTCTTCCATGATCTCGATCCCCAGACCGTCAATCGCATCCCTCTTAAGCGCGATAATCTGATCAAAGTCCTGAAGGGGCGCGTCCTTGTCGAAGGCCGGCGCGAGTTGGGCAACCGGGTCCTTGTCGGCGCCATGCAGGCTGAGAGCATGGCTGACTATGTCGAGCCAGGCTGCCTCGTGGTAATTGGCAACCGCGAGGATGCCCAGCTGACCGCGATCCAGCGCGGAGCCGCAGCCCTGGTCATCACAGGCGATCTCAATGTCTCTGAGCAAGTCCTGTCAGCCGCTCGTGAACAAGGGGTTATGGTCTTAAGCACCAGCTATCATACCTTTACCGCGGTGCGCCTGATTAACCTGAGCATCTGTGTTGAAGATCTCATGGAGCGCGAATTCGCCTCCTGCCATCCCGACGATTTGATGAGCGATGTGCAGGCAAAATTACAGCGCGAACGCTCGCTCACAGTCGTGGACAACGAGGGAAAACTCGTCGGCTTTATTACGCGTAGCGATATCTTAAAGGCTCGCCCTAAGCGCATCTTCCTTGTCGACCACAATGAACCCTCGCAGTCAATTGACGGCGCGGAAGAGGCCGAACTCCTGGGTATTATCGACCATCATCGCATCGCCAATGTGCATACGAACAAGCCCATTTTCTTCCGCTCGGAGCCTGTGGGCTGCACCGGCACCCTGATTTATAGCCTCTACCGCGAAGCTGACATCGAGATTCCACGCGATGTCGCTGGCCTCATGCTCGCAGGCTTGCTCTATGATACACTGATCCTGCGTTCACCAACCTGCACACCACGCGATATCGAGGTCGCACATAAGTTAGCCACCATCGCACAGGTCGACTTACAGGAGTTTGGTCAGGCCGCCTTTGAAGCGGGTGCCAGTGAACTCAACGACCGTAGCTCCGAGGAACTGCTGACCTCAGACTTCAAGGAGTTTACAGTTCAGGACGTCACCTTCGCGGTTGGCACGGTAGAGACCGCCAGTCCCGCCGTGGTAGAGAAGCGGACTACCGAGCTGCTGAAAACGATGAAACTGCTCTCGCAGAAGCATAACTACACCTCTTTCCTATTCATGATTGTCGATATAATCAATATGAATTGCCGCCTCCTCATTCATGGCTACGAGGACGCTACGGCCGATGCCTTTAATGTTCCGCTCGAAGCTGGCGGGCATTCCATTATGGTTGAGGGGATGGTCTCGCGTAAGAAGCAGATGGTACCTCAACTCTCTCGCATCCAGCACCTGATCGAGAACCACGCGGGCGTTCACTAGGCATCTCCGTTACGCTGCTGCCAAAGAAATACACAAGAGAATAGGGATAAGAGTGGCCTGGCGCTACTGGCATATGCCAGTAGCGCCAGGCCACTCACACATAGTCTATATAAACAGCAGTTACAATAATTTCCCACCTCTATCACACCTCTTTTTGGCCAGGTACTAGCAAAACAGTCATTTCATGCTTTGCGCACCATCGCATTTCACCACTTTAGCATATACACTGTTTACAACCAATTTCTCAGCCTACTAGCCATGCAATACTTGCATTAAATATACAATTACCAATTACATTATTTGCAAATTAACCCTTAGAAGGAAGGCGTTCAAATACTCAACAGTAGCGTTCAAAAGGCTCTACATGCCAGCCAAGAGAATTACGCCTGCTTAATTTTAGCTACAATCTCTTACAACTATTGCCTCTAATATGAGCCAGTATCTCTTATTCTTTTTACCCACAAGAAACGTATCTTTACTCGTAATATTGCGGAGTTTAGAGGTAGGAATACATATATCACCGTGACAAGCAGGCAGTGTTTAGGTATGAGTGTAACAATTGTACGCTTAGTAGACATTTTTTGATTCCACTTCATAACACGCTGTGCCTCAGATTAAATAGAATACTCTTGTCACAGAAGACGCGCGTATGTTACACTATCTTTCGACTCGGGTTTTCCACAGAAGTTGGGATCAGGAGCGCTGAGCCTAAGAGGCAGAGGGGGTTGTGAGAAAGCTAGCATTTGTGAACTATGCACCTGATAACTTTGTTGAGGCCCACACACTTCATGCCCATTCAGAGACGGCGCTCCGCGTCTAGCCTCCGGCTGATCTGAATGCTTGTCTTGCATTCAGAAAAACGCAAGTGAGTTGATCAACGCGGATCACATCACCCTCATCCCTGTAAGGAGGTATTGTGAGTAACTATTATATTTGGGTACCCATCGTCGTTGGGGTGCTCGCTATCATCTTTGCCATTGGCCTGGCAAACTCGGTCCTACGCAAGGATACGGGCACGCCCGCGATGCAAAAAGTTGCGAACGCAATTTTCCAGGGCGCCATGGCCTTTCTCAATCGCCAATATCGCACCATCGCGACGCTCGCTGTCGTTGCGGCCATTGTTGTAGCCACCGTCCTTTACCTATTTAGTAAGGGTACCGACGCTGACCGCCTCTCGCTCGCCTGGCACACAGCGATTGCCTTCATCATTGGCGCGCTCTGCTCAGGCCTCTCAGGCTACATTGGTATGTACGTGGCGGTCAAATCCAATAGCCGTACCGCCAGCGCAGCCACGCGCAGCCTGGGAGAGGCCCTGATTGTCTCGCTACGCGGCGGCGCGGTCTCCGGTTTCCTGGTGGTGGCGCTCTCGTTGCTAGGCGTCTCAATTCTCTTCACGGTCTATAACGGCCTGAGCAACCCTTCGGTGGCGCCTTCGCTCATCATCGGCTTTGGCTTTGGTGCTAGCTTTGTCGCGCTTTTCGCGCAACTAGGTGGTGGCATCTACACTAAGGCCGCTGACGTCGGCGCGGACCTGGTGGGCAAGGTTGAGGCCAACATTCCCGAGGATGATCCACGTAATCCCGCTGTCATTGCGGACCTGGTGGGAGATAACGTTGGCGACTGCGCGGGTCGTGGTGCAGACCTGTTCGAGTCCACCGCCGCCGAGAATATCGGCGCGATGATTCTGGGTGTTACGCTCTATACAGCCACGGGAAGCCCGAGTTGGATCCTCTTCCCCCTGGTTATGAGCGCATTTGGCTTGATTGCCTCCTCTATTGGCCTGCTCTCGGTGCGCAAATCGGCCGTCATTGAGCCTGATAAGGCCGCGGGTCGCGATCCTGGCGATATCGCTATGCGCCAGCTCACTATTGGCTACTGGGTTACCTGTATCCTGGCAGGTATCGGCATCTTTGTGGGCAGCTATCTCCTATTCGGCGACAGCAAAGCGGTCGGTGCCTCCGGGCTTGCCCCCTGGGTCTGGTATGGCCTATCAGGTCTCGTTGGCATTGTGCTCAGCATCGCCTTTGTCTATATCACGCAGTACTATACCTCCGGTACCTGGCGGCCTGTACGCGAGATCGCGGCGGCCTCGCTCACCGGCCCGGCGACAACCATCATTTCCGGCATCTCGGTTGGCTTCGAGTGCGTAGCGCTTCCCGTTATCGCGATTAGTTGCGCGCTTGGTCTCTCCTTCTTCCTTGGAAGCCACGTTACCTTCCCAACCAACAGCGGCCTCCCCGCGGCGATCAATCCTGGTGGTATCTATGGAACCGCGGTCGCGACCATGGGTATGCTCATGAGTTGCGCCTATGTTCTAGCGATGGATACCTTTGGTCCCATCACCGATAACGCCGGTGGAATCACCGAGATGAGCAATCAGCCAGAAGCCGTACGCGATGTGACCGATGCCCTGGATAGTGTTGGCAACACCACCAAGGCCCTGACCAAGGGCTATGGCATTGGCTCAGCCGCCCTGGCCGCGTTCCTGCTCTTCAGCGCCTATCTGGATGTGCTTTTCTCCTACACGAAAAATCCCGACGTCTACCATGTGGACCTGTCGAACATCACAGTCTTTATCGCGGCGCTGCTCGGCCTGACGCTCATCTTCTTCTTTAGCTCGCTTGCCATCCGCGCGGTCAGTAGAGCCGCGCAGAACATGATCGAAGAGGTGCGTCGCCAGTTCCGCGAGAATCCTAAGATCATGGCCGAGAAGGTTGAAGACCGCGTCGATCCTGATTACGCGCGTTGCGTCGATATCAGCACGCGTGGCGCCCTGCGCGCCATGATCCTGCCAGGAGTCATCGCCGTGCTTACGCCTATCGCGGTCGGGACGATCCTGGGTCCCCAGGCCGGTGCGGGCCTGCTCATGGTTGGCACCATGGGCGGTATCGTGATGGCCCTCTTCCTCAATAACGGTGGTGGTGCCTGGGATAACGCCAAAAAGTTCATTGAGGCTGGCTACCTACGCGTAAACGAAAAAGGTGAGGTCGTTGATTCACTCGATCCGGACGGCATCATCCTGGGTAAGAAAAGCGAGGCCCACAAGGCCAGCGTAGTTGGCGACACCGTCGGCGATCCCTTCAAGGATACGGCGGGTCCCTCGCTACACGTCTTGATCAAGCTACTGAGCACGATCACCCTGGTGCTGGCCCCGCTCTTCGTGGCCCTGCACCCCTAAGCCCAAACACGTTTTTCAGTGCTTAAGCAGGCCCTTCAGCCTCTCATTATCGGGAGACTGAAGGGCCTGCTCTTCTGTCATATCCCTCCCCTAAAGCAAGGATATCCCATGACGTGCATCACACTTTTCGCTGGATCATGCGTAATAAAAATGTGCTTTCCGCTGCGCCCCCTAAGCAGTGTATATAACATTGTAGAAGGCGTTTTCTAAAAATAAGTGGTCTGGAAGGATTTTGTACGAGGAGATATATCTGATGAAACCAATAACAAAGTTAACGCACTGGTCTATACTTATACCACTCCTGCTAACACTCGCCCTCTTACTCGCGGCCTGTAACGTGAATGGCGGCGATTTGACGGGAAGCAGTAGCAATACGTCAAATGGGTCACCTACCAGTCTCGGGACTGGTTCCCAGGACGTTCAGGTCTTTGTCGAGCCAGATGCAGGTTACCAGGTGATCACCGATGCCATTAACCAGGCACAGAAATCAGTCTGGGTCGAGATGTACCTGCTCACGGAGCGGCACGTTATCAGCGCCCTGGAAGAGGCCGCTCACAGTGGGAAGAATGTGCGTGTCATGCTTGAGGGCCATCCCTACGGCAGTGGGACTAGTTCACCCAGTCAGACCATCGACCGCTTGAACGCCGCTGGCGTCCAGGCAAAGGCTACCAATCCCGCGTTTGCCCTTACGCATGAGAAGGGCATGCCCATGTCGTGAAAAGCGTCTTTTCCAAATTATCTAAGGATACACCCCACATTCCGCAGTTTTAATCTGAGAAAAAATAGAATTGTTGAGAAGCTGGCCCCAGCAAAGAAAGGATCTGTCGATGCAGCGGCTGAAGGTGCAGAACGACCGACTGCGTGCGGGTTGTCGTGCGGATGTGCAACAATTCAACGCCTTCAAAGCATTGGAAGACCCAGCGCATCGTCGGTCGGTCGGTGGGCTTGTTGACTTGATTGGGAATGGTTTGCCCCGTTGCTGCCAATTGCTCACGCAAACGATGTTCTGCCAGACGGTACACCAACAACGCGAGCACCATGATCAAGCTCAACGCCACAATCCGTTCCGTTTTTTTCACAAAGACCGAGGAGGCCAGGAACAAGGGATCTTTGAGGAAACGAAACCCTCGTTCCACGCTGCCCTGCTCCAGGTACAGGCTGATCACCTCCTCGTTGGAGACCTGAGCATCATCCATCATATTGCTGGCAACAATGCGCACAGGCTTTACGCTCTGCGTACGCCAACAGCTTGCTTTCATTGAGGCTGACCCTGCCCGTAACACTCCAGCGCCGTCCCGTTGGTTCGGCATCACGAGCTGGACGGCCTCGCCCAAGAAAGACCGCCTGGCTCGTGATGTCCATCGAGACGTCCAACCACTCAGGGATCCCTTTGAGGCTGGCTTGCCAGGCCTGTTGTGCGTCTTCTTGGCAAGCAAACGACTTGGTACTCACATGCCACAGTTTCTTGCTCCAGGTTTCCAGTTGCTTATCGGCCTGCTTGCGAGCCGTCTGCAACGCACGCTTGATGCCATCGGCGCTTCGAACGACGATCCAGCGTTCTGGTCCTTGCTCCAACTCCATCTGCAAGCGTACCATCTGCCGTTGACCATCAGCGCTCGGCGTCCACGCCTCCTCAGCCTCTCTGAGTGCCGCTTTGGCCTCTTTGCTGGTTTCAGGAACCCGACTAATCCACTGCACGTTGGCTTGATTGAGCAGGTGCATGTTGTGCGCACTGTAGAGGCCACTATCAGCCACGTAGATGGGCGTCTCTTGCGGCTCCTGCTGCTGCAATTGAGTATGCAGATCAGCAATGACCTGAATCAGGCTCCCTTTATCGCTGCTGTTGCCCGAAAGGGGCTGCAAAAAGAGAGGGATATCCCCCTGATGCGTGGTAGCAAGAGCCAGCATCCACTGCTTGAGATCTTCGCGATGGTCACGCGAGTAGCCATGGGTGATGGCAATGACTTGCTCGTTCTCGTTGCCGTAGGTTCCATTGACCGAGAAGGAGGTCGTATCCACATGCAGATGCCTGGCTTTCACCCCAAAACGGTGACGGGCTTGATGGGCGATGCCAGCAAACAAGGTGGTCACATCCTGCTCGTAGAGCCAATCAAGGGTTCGGCCCAGGCAATCGTCATTGAGCATGTCCGCGCTGATGTCTGCCCCCAAAAGGTGGGCGACTGGCTTGTGCTCAAAAAATTGAGGAACCAGGTAGAGCTGTCGATTGGAAAAGCCCAATCCGTTGAGGATCATGGCAACTGTGGCCGTTCCGTAACTCACCGTGCGCTGTTGGGTAGGAGCCCGCGCGTCCAACCAGGCTGCCAGCCCTATTTCCTGGCAAATACCTGCGACAATTCCCAGATGATCCAAACGTTCGTTCTGGTAATCTTCAGCCTGCTGCATCGAGAGTCTGCTCCTTGCGTGTGCTGAGACTACCTTATCCAATTTCCGTTTTTCTGTCAATTACCCTGCGGAATGTGGGTTTAATCTAATGCTTTCTAGAATTTTAAATAAATCTTTTGATACTTTTGAGGAGGTATCTGAAGAGGTTGCTAGAACGAAATAATTTTTTGAGTGCTTATGAGAAACAAATTGTTTTATAAACTGTTTCATAGTCTTATGAAAATCAGAATTTACATTGGTAGAAAGATTTATTGATCTCTTAACCTGTAGATAAACAACACTTTTGTCATTTAATTCAGCTTTTAAATCGTCGACACTGTCGTTTGTCTCAAATGCCACATTTTTTATTGGAGAATTATTATTTAAACCGCCAAAATCCCTTGATATATCTTTCCCAAATAATAAAGCAACCAATAACCAAGCTGCTACACGCTGCTGATAATCAATCCCTGCATTTGTCGCCGAACCAGATGCATTAAGATTCTCTGTCATAGAAATTAGATATCTCCTTGCCTATTTTCTACAGGTGAATTATAGCACACCTTTTATGCGTCTATAGACACCAGTTTATGGAGCACTGATAGACAAATTAACAAATTCTATTATAGGTATGTATTTCTCCTGACCATTTATGGCGTTGGGGGCATATGTCGCAACCGATGCCTAATGAGGCAAGAATACTGTATATGATGCAACTATCGTCTCGTTTGCCGCTTAATCGCTTAAAGGTTGACGCTGGCAAAAAGAAACTAGCGACAAGGCGCGTTACATAACTCTCAAGTAAGCCTATATCTCTAGCCATCTGGCTATATGCTTTTTTGCTACATGGGCATGATCATCGATGGGAAGACTGCCTATATCCTCACAGCTAACATGACCCTCTCGGCCCTGGGCGGCAGTTCCAGCACGACCAACCGCGAATATGGCATTGTTGATACCAACGCACAGGATGTCCAGGGAGCGATTGATATCTTCAATGCCGATTGGGACCGCAAGGATGTGCAGGTCAATGGCTCAAACCTCGTGGTCAGCCCGATCAACTCGCGTGACGCCTTCCTCTCGCTCATCAACGGAGCGCAGAAGTCACTCATCGTCGAGGCGGAAGAAATGCAGGATCAGCAGGTTGAACAGGCCCTGATCAATGCCGTCAAGCGCGGCGTCGCGGTCCAGGTCGTCTTGCCACAGCCCCAATCGGGTAGTGATAGCAATCAGCAAGGTATTGACACAATCACGAATGGTGGCGTCAAGGTTCGCGAGTCCAGCAAACTGTACATGCATGCCAAAATGATGGTTGCAGACAGCCAGAAGGCTTTTGTGGGATCAGAGAACATCTCCACGGCCTCATTTGAGCGTAACCGCGAACTTGGAGTAATCATCGCCGATGGCAACGTGATCAATACGCTCCAGCAAACATTCCAACAGGACTGGAACGACTCCCGGGGTAGCTAACGCGCATGCCATGTGCAATTAGTTCTGATAGGAGGTGTGATACGTGCAAGTAGCCGCATACGCCAGTAGCGGGCCAGCGCACACTACACCTCCTGCCCGGTTTCAAAAGTGCATCAGCTAAGCATTTTTGCGACTACCACCCGCTTGCATTCCGTGATAGGATAGGTCAGGACCTTGCCCTGGCTACGAGGCCCAATATACCAATATATACTATGAATATTTTGAGGAGTTTTTCCCATGGAGGAGGTTTTATGATAACAGAGATCGCGATTTTTACGGCGGTTGCTGGGAAAGAAGAAGAGCTGGCCCAGGGTATTATTCGTGGGCTGGACGTTATTCGCCAGCATCCGGAATGCATCTCCGCGCATGTTACGCGTTGCATTGAGCAGCCAGGGCGCTTTATGGTCACCAACTCGTGGAGCACGCTTGAGGCTCACACCGTCGATTTCCGCGAAGGCCCCCTCTTTCCCCAATGGCGCAGTCATATCACCGGGCTCTTCGAAGGCGCACCTGAAGTCTTCCACTATCAGGCCTTTTAAAAAGAATAGATATGTAGACAACCCACAGACATTTCCCACAGACGCTATTTTTTATCAGGAGCGAGAGCCATGGATGAAGAGCAGACCATATCCGAGCAAGACCAGGCGAATGATCAGTCAGAGAGCCTCTTAGAACACGCTGGCCAGACGGAAGAGGAGAGACTCGCCAAACGCGTCGCCGAGCTACGCCACCAGATTGAGGAGGCCAACTACCAGTACCATGTGCTGGATAATCCCACCCTTTCCGACGCCGAGTATGACCAGCTCATGATTGAGCTACAGCGTATTGAGGGCGAACACCCCGAACTAGTGACCCCTGAGTCTCCGACGCAACGCGTGGGTGCGGGTCCCTTGCAGGATGTAGCGCAATATAGCCACCCGGTGCCAATGCTGAGCCTCGCCAACGCCCGCAGCGAGAAAGAGCTCTATGACTGGTACAAGCGCGCACAGAATATTTTGCCCAACGCCACTTTTACCTATGTCTGTGAACTCAAAATTGATGGTCTGGCGATGGCCCTCACCTACGACCAGGGACGCCTGACAATGGGTGCCTCACGTGGCAATGGCCTGGTAGGCGAAGACTGGACCCCTAATGTACGCACCATTCGCAGCATTCCCCAGAAGCTGCACGACGCAGCCCCCATTCCCGAGAAGGTTGAGGTGCGTGGCGAGATCTATATGTCAACGCAGAGCTTTGAGAAGCTCAATGAGCAGATGGCCGAGAATAAGCTCTTCGCTAACCCACGCAACGCAGCGGCTGGCTCACTACGCCAGAAAGATCCCCGCATCACAGGCACACGCAACCTGGATTTCTTTGGCTACCAGATTGGTTATGTACAGGGCATGCGCATCCAGAGCCACTGGGAGACACTCCAGCTCATCAAAGAATGGGGCTTCCCGCTCAATCCGCATGTGCAACTGGCGCACACACTTGAAGAGGTCATGGCCTTCTGCAACAAGTGGGAACACGAGCGCTTTAACCTCCCCTACGAGATCGATGGCGTGGTCATCAAGATCAATGATCTGGCCCATCAAGAGGAGCTAGGTGTCGTAGCGCGCGATCCACGCTGGGCCATCGCCTTCAAATACCCTCCCATTCAGGTCGCGACGCGCCTGCTCGACATCAAAGTCAATATTGGGCGCACCGGCTCGGTCAATCCCTGGGCGGAGCTTGAACCCATCAATATTCGTGGCGTGACTGTCTCACGCGCATCACTGCATAACGAAGAGGACATTCAGCGCAAAGACCTGCGCGTGGGCGACTGGGTGCTGGTACAGCGTGCAGGCGAGGTTATTCCCCAGGTCGTTAAGCCCGTCATGGAGAAGCGCACCGGGAGCGAAGAGGTCTATCACCTACCAGAGAATTGCCCCCGTTGCGGCACGGCCATCATCCGCATCCCCGATCAGGCCATGGCCTACTGCCCCAACCTACAATGCCCAGCCCGCAACTTTGAGAGCTTTACGCACTTCGTCTCCAAGGGCGCGATGGATATGGATACCATTGGCGAGAAGACCTGCGAGCAGTTAATGGAGGCAGGCTATCTCCAGAGCGTCTCCGACTTCTATCATCTAACCCGCGATGACCTGCTCGAACTAGAGGGCATCAAGGAGAAGAGCGCGAACAACATGCTCAACGCCATCGAGGCCAGCAAGCAACGCCCGCTCTCACGCCTGCTTTTCGGCTTAAATATTCGCTATGTTGGCGAGAAGACGGCCCAGTTGTTGGCAGACGCCTTTGGCGATATGGACACGCTTATGGCCGCCAGCGAAGCCCAGATCAACGAAGTACCTGGCATTGGCCCCAAGATTGGACAGAGCGTAGCACAGTGGTTCCAGCAAGAGGAGAACCAGGCCTTAATCGAGCGCCTGCGCGCGGCAGGCCTCAATATGCGTGAAGAGCGTAAGCATGTTGAAGGTCCGCTTACGGGTCAAAGCTTCCTGCTTACAGGTCGTCTAAACACTATGACGCGCACAGCGGCTGAAGAGGCCATTAAGGCTCTGGGCGGTACAATCGCCTCAGGCGTCAGCAAGTCGCTTAGCCACCTGATCGCAGGCGAGGATGCTGGCTCAAAACTGGCGAAGGCCCAGAAGGCCAAGGTGCCTGTGCATGATGAGCAGTGGCTCCTGGATCTGCTCCAGCAGTACCAGCAGTCCGAACAGGCTGTTTCCTAGCAAGCAAGGGAAGGATACACGATGCTAGAACAAGATTGGGGACGCCGCCAGGCACTTGTGGAGTTAGATCTCGCAACAATCAACACGCTGGCGCGCCCCGCCTTCCCCGGGCACCAGGTCATCGGGGCGGAGCTATTGACGGAGGGCCACTGTAACACCAACTACAAACTGACGCTTGCCGGGCTTGATGAGCCCTTTGTTTTACGTGTATACCGACGCGACCAGGCCAGCAGTCAGAAGGATTGGGATCTCTATCAGCTTATACAGGGACGGGTTCCCGTTCCACGCATGCTCTATCACGATGACTCATGCCAGCACCTGGCCTGGCCATATACCATTATGACCTGGGCAGAGGGTATCCTCCTACGCGATGCTATCGAGAAAGGGGACGCCAGGGAGCAGAGCAGCTATGGCTACGCGGTCGGGAGCGCCCTGGCTGCGATTGGCAGCTTCACCTTCCCCCAGGCAGGCTTCTTTGGTCCTGGCCTGGATGTGGAGCCCTTTACTGGCAATGAGTCATACCTGCAACTCATACGCCATTTCCTGACCACGGGACCAACTCAGGAGCGCCTGGGGCCAGAGCTTAGCCAGCGCCTCTGGAACTTTGTCGAAGCGCAACATGGCTATCTCGACGCGCTTCCGCCTACGGCGGCGCTGGTCCACTCAGACTTTAAGGGGATCAATATTCTTGTACACGAGGGAGAGGTGAGCGCGGTCCTGGACTGGGAATTCGCCTTCGCGGGCTCGCCGCTGACCGATATTGCGAATATGCTGCGCTATGAACACCGGATGCCCGAGGCCTTTGTGAGTCAGTTTCTGCGCGGCTACCAGGTGCAAGGAGGCGTACTTCCACCAGACTGGCATCGCTGCATTAAGCTGCTGGATCTTATCAGCTTATGCGAGTTCGCGCACGCCCCAGAAGTGAATGAGGTCGTGGTACGCGACGTGATCGAGCTCATGGAGCGTACGCTAGCTCAGTACCAAGAAAAATAACGAGGATATTTTATGTCATCCGTTCATATTGTAGACCTGGAAGCAAATAATAAAGCATCCGTTGAACAGGCCGCGCGCATCCTGGTGGATGGCTTCGCGGCCTCCTCACCCATGGCATGGCCCGACCTGGAGAGCGCGCAAGAAGAAATATACGCGACCTTTAGCGGCGACTGTATCAGCCGCGTAGCTACCAATGAGTTGGGAGAGGTCGTAGGCTGGATCGCGGGCCAGAGCCAGTACGATGGTCGCGTCTGGGAGCTGCATCCCCTGGTAGTGGCTCCCCACTACCAGGGGCAGGGCATTGGGCGCTTGCTCGTCGCAGATTTTGAGGAGCGCGTCCGCGAGCGTAATGGCCTTACCATCATGCTTGGCACAGACGACGAGGACGGCCGCACAAGTCTCTCAGGGAAACATCTCCTGCCCGACCTCTGGCTAAATATCGCGCAGATAGAGAATTTGGGCCGCCATCCTTACGAATTTTATCAGAGGCTGGGCTATACCATTGTAGGGGTCATTCCCGACGCCAATGGACCAGGCAAACCAGATATTCTTATGGCCAAGTCGCTGCTCGCACACGAGTAAACTAACCACATCTTAGTCCAGGGCGCGGATATTACCATGGATATGCTTGAGCACCTGGCGCAGGTGTATTCGCGTCTCACCATCGATGCCATCGAGGACGCGATCCTCAAACTCCAGGCGCGCCTTCACCAGGTCCGTCAGCTCTCTGCGCCCCCGGGGCGTCAGGGAAACAAGCGACACGCGGTTGTCATTGGGGTTAGCACGCCGCGAGATATACCCTTCGCGCTCCAATTGCTTCACCTGCCGTGTGATCGCGGCTCCATCCACCCCCAGGCGTAGCTGCAACGCTGCCTGGCTTACCTCGCGCTCATGTAGTAGCTCGCTCATAATCAAGATGCGCGCCTGGCTCATCCCAAGCTTACGCTCAAAGACACGCATGGCATCGATATAAAGACGTTTAAATTGCACCAGCAATGTCTCGGAATCTTCGCGTTCTTGCGGCTCCATATCTCCTCCGTTGGCCCTCCCCGCACACTCAGGGGGTAAGCAGTCACGTACTGCTTATGCGCTCTGGCAACTTTGACGAGCGCTGATCTTCATATGTTTATTCGCAAACTGGCATGCATCTATTTATTTTTACTGAAGGCGTCACAAGCCGTCGTTATCTGAACTATTCCTGTTGCTATACACTATAATGCAAGCGAGCGTTGAAGTCAAAACAATGGCCGCTTTACCTGCAGGGCTTTCCTAATTCCCCCTTCGACGCCTGACTCGGCTCGCAAGCTCGCCTTCAGGTAAGGGGTGTTTGATGGCGACCTGGCTTTGCCAGGCCACCATCAAACACCCCTTACCCCTGAACGCCGCAGGCGCGAAAGGCCAGCTTCGGCGGATGCCTCAAGCTTACGATCTTAGACGTACTGCATCTCGGTGTAGCGCGCGCGCAGCTTATTGACCTGCTCTTTGACCTGCTGGCCATGCACCGCGTCATGCATCAACTGCGCCAGCTCGCCCATGGCTTGCTCATCCATGCCATAGCGCGTCATCTCGGAGACACCGATACGCAGGCCGGAGGGATTGCGGGGATCCTCGTCGCCGGGGAGCATGTTGTAGTTCACGATGATATCGTTGGCCTCCAGGCGCTTGGCAACCTCCACGCCCGCGCCAAATTGTGCGACATTTACCGCGATGATATGGCTCTTTGTGTAACCAAAATCACGGGCCTCCACTGGCGTACCCAGTTCATCGAGGCTGCGACCAAGCGCCTGGGCATTGCGCACGATCTGCGCGGCATAGTCGCGCCCATACAGCTTCATTTCGCGAGTCGCGACCAGCAAGGCGGGCAATGTATGCAGGTGATGGTTACTGGAGGAGCCTGGGAAGACGCCACGGTCGGCAGCGGGCCAGAACTTCTTCTCGCCCTCTTCATCCAGGTTGCCCAGGATCACGCCGCGCTGTGGGCCGGGAAAGGTCTTGTGGGTACTACCAGTGAGCCAGGTCGCCCCCTCGCGCAGGGGATCCTGGAACTGACCACCAGCGATCAGGCCAAGGACATGTGCCCCATCATACAGCAGTGGAATATTCTTCGCGCGACAAGCCGCCGCGACCTCGCTGACGGGTTCGGGGAAGAGGAAGAGGCTCTTGCCCATGATCACCAGTTGGGGCGAGACACGCTCGATCAGCTCAATCGTCTTCTGCGCATCGACGTGATAGTGATCCTCGGTCAAGGGCAGATAGT
The DNA here is from genome assembly GCF_000178855.1 of Ktedonobacter racemifer DSM 44963. GTDB lineage: Bacteria > Chloroflexota > Ktedonobacteria > Ktedonobacterales > Ktedonobacteraceae > Ktedonobacter > Ktedonobacter racemifer. Next base: position 1,183,860 of record NZ_ADVG01000002.1, read on the forward strand.
GCAGGTTTACCGACTTCTCGCTGCCCAGCTTGAGCACCTGTCCGCGATTCTGGATACGCCGACCAAAGACGCCCACCGGGCCGTGACTGATATGTCCGCCGGCGTCGGTCGAGTTGGCGACAACGGTATCGCCACCGCGCAAGTATCCAAGTGCGATGGCGGTATTAGAAGCGTTGCCGCTGATGGGGCGGACATCCGCCTGGCGCGCTCTAAAGAGCTCCATGATCTCTGTACGCGCCTGGCGCTCAATCTCGTCAATATAGCGCGTCCCTTGATAGTAGCGATTCACCTTGCCCGGCTCGTTAGGATGCCCCTCGGCGTAGCGCCCCATAAAGTCTGAATTTTGCACGCGGCGCACCGCCTCACTGGGGGTGTTCTCACTGGCAATCAGGTTAATCGCCTGGCGCTGACGCCATTGCTCCTGCTGCTCCAGAAGCTGTTCAATATCATGTATATCTATGGTCATATGTTTTTTACTCCCGTACAGTAAAAGCAAAGACTGCGAAATATCCCTTTCAGTATAGCAGCAGAGTGTAGGGTCCCACAATAGAAGATATTGATTGAAACACGTTCAGATTTGTTGATTAAAACATATGATCCTGCTATACTAAACCTATTCAAGCATCTATTTCCGCTTCCTCTTCCTTCCTTCCACACTGGTTTTTAAGCACCTTTACAGCCCTCTAATTTGCCTATATGTTACACAAAATCACACAGAATACAATGTTATTTGCTGTCAAAACTGCCGTCATTTTTCTATATTGTTTATCACGTCTATATTGTCTCTCCAAGCGGGTTTATTAAATCTGCCTTGTGCTTTGTTGGTGTGAAATCTGTGATGGTATAGATTGCTTTCGTAGTCTAGCTCCCAGGCATTTTCTGCCCCTTATGGTTCCCAGATAGTTGACACATACCAAATATGCTATACTCTTCACAAGAGAAAGTGTCGTTTATTCTAATTCATGGCGCGTTTCTCTCAGATAATTTGTCCATATTGGCTTGAGGGGCGCTTTCAGCAGATTGGCCTCTCGCATAAAGTGGCGTGACATCTTATCTCATCTATTCAACGCTGTTCAGAAGCGGTGAAACGGCTCATCTTTCTCATATAAAATAACGCGTGCCTCTCGGGAGCTACTTCTGGAGCAGCTTGATTTTATGCGAGCATAACCTGGCGCAAAGCCAAAGAGAGAGATGCTGAAAGGCAAAACGAGCCTTCAAAGCTTTAGCGCTAATGTTACGCCAGGTTATGAGAGAAAGCTCATCCTCTAAACGGGCTTGGCAGCGTGGCAAGTTATATGAGAAACCCGCCAAGATTACTGATAAATGACAGAAAGGAGCTTGCCTATGTCTACGTATGAGGATCGATTAGACGCCCTGGAGCAGAAAGTTGCTGATATTCAGCTAGAACGCCTCTATGAGAGGAAAGTAGCGGCACAAAGCACCTCTTCTGAGCAATCGTATGATGCCAGACAGATCAATCATCGCCTTACCATGCTTCTTGGTGTTACCACTACTCAGGAAGAGGATCTTAGAGAAGTAAAAAAGCGCCTGATAGCCCTGGATGATCGACTCAGTGGCGTTGATCAGCGCATGGAGAGTCATTTTGAGGCATTAGAAAAGCGTCTCAGTGGGCTGGAAACGAAGTTTGACGAACATTCAACAATACTTGCTCAGCATACAACACTGCTCACCCAGATACTGGCGCGCCTGCCTGAAAAATCCTCATAGCATAGGCAACTTCTTTCACTAACACAAAAGCCCCTGGATCAAGAATCTTTCTGATCCAGGGGCTTTTGTGTTACTCGATGGAGAGGAAAGCTACAGAGATAACTCCCAGTATCAGCCCTATGACCTGGTAGCCATTTATAATAACCCACGTGGTGAAGAGGCGCGATAGGCAAAATTCTCATGCTGGGAAGCATATGCCTGCTTGTATGTTTGGTAACTAAACTGTACCTTTCTGCATAGCCTTTGATGTAAAAATGATGTACATCAATCATGCCTTTTCACCTCTCCATCATTCTCTGTAAATTTTGGAATTCCAAAATTTACAGCCGATGTCGGCGCATTTTATGACAACAATCATGGCGGAAAAACGCCAAGAATTCTTCCAGTCAAAGGACACGAATCACCATGGTTACGATTACTGTTCATGAAGATTGCGGCAATGCGCCGAAGAAATTATTCCTGAAAGATTTTCTCGTTGCGGCCGTCAGCAACGACAGTGCTTTTGTTGCCCGCAACACGACCGACGATATCCGCTGGAACCTCGTTGGCGGCCGGTGCATCAGCGGAAAACAGGACGTTCTTACAGAACTTCGACGGTCGCGAAGTGATGAGGTTGCGGAACTAATCATCAAGACGATCGTCACGCACGGATACAATGGTGCTGCCGATGGATTCCTGAAGTTCAAAGACGGGAAGACGGTCGCTTTCTGTGACGTCTACCAGTTCCGTGCCTCAACGAACAATGCGCCCATAAAAGCGATAACAACGTATGCGATTGCGCTGGCGTAAAGGTAGGCAATCAGTCAGCCTTGATTACCAGAAAGCACGGAGAAGAGCCTGAGACGCATTTGTTCTTCGTGAAGCATATCCGAACATTCGGCTTGAAACTGGCTGGTTCTGGAAATGTATCCGGGCATTCAACATCAGACTTGCGCCGAATAATGAGCGCTGCATTTACAAAAACGGTGTGCGACAATCTGCATGTAGAGCGGATTCTCAGCCTGTCACCAGTTGCCTTGCTCAAGATTGAGGGCAAAGGTGCAGGTTTGAGGGCAAAATCCGTTCACATTTCAGGTCATTTACCAGGTTTGGATGTGTATCGATCCATCAGCGATACTGATCATGTCTGCCTCCTTGATGGGAATGTATTCGTTCTTCCCTTTCAAAGAGGCACATCTCTCAGCTTATTTGCTACAGAGTGCTACCTCATTGCGCATGTCGTGGGGTTTGCGTCCCCGCCCGGCAACCAGTAGCAGCAGTACTGCCAGCCCTCGCTGATTGAAGCTCTCGACAAGTTAGGTCGCTGTTTATCAGCGAGGGCCTGTCTGCTTGCCAGCCCCGGTGAAGGTCGATCCAGCGGAAACGGTGAGAAGCGCTTTGGTACTTCTCACCGCATCTACTCGTTCATTGGTCAATTTGGCAATCTTTTGGAGATATCCCTGCTCTGCTTCTTTTAAGCTGCGCAGGACCACTTTTGGGGATACTCCCATGCGAGGCAGCCTCCCTGCTTTTGATGGATTCAGTCTCCCTCCTCTCCTTCCGCTTGGCAAGCCAATGGCATTGCCCACTCGTTCCAGCCTTCTAGACACTTGCATAGACTAAGCTACTTAACGAGTAGCAACTGAAATGTCCGATTCTTTCTAGCGGCATGCCCATTCTCGTATGTACCCGTCACTACTTCGATCACCTTTGGGCCAACTACCCCACCATAAGCAGAAACCCACCCCTGTGCTCCAGCGTCTCCAATAGAGGCGATCTGGCAGGCATCCGCTACATTAGTATCAAAAGTAATGTGGAAGGTACCCTCGCCGATGTGATCTACCTGTTGTACACCAGAACTATGAAGCAATGCGCCAGCGGTGTCGACCACTGCGTACCCGATTACCTGAGACATTTCCCAATCTCCTTTTTCTGTAAATCGTTTTATTCCATGAGTAGTGTCTTACTCATTCAATAGGAGGCTAAACAAGCGATAGAATATAAAAACATTTCTGCGCTTGCTATACGAGACAATTCATCACAGAGCATACCTATTTCTGTGTGCTCCTGCTCGTTTCAGCTTCACCGCCCACAGAATGGTCAAAACTTTGCCTACCAATTCTCAAGACACTCCGTCATATGAGTGTTTACAGGGGTACGCAGTCAGTTTGAGCAAAAAAAAGAAAGTGTTTTTTGGCTTCTACAGCCACTTCAGACTATTTTCATCTCGTTGTTTTTGCTCATTTCGACGACGCACCTCTGTCAAGCATCATAAGGCGATGTGTCATTCTCAACATTTACAGTTTAGCTATGAAGACAAAAGGGAAATATAAATTAGGCGTATTTGTGGTTTGACAATCTCTTTGTCCTGATCGGAACGTTTATGGGTCAATGACTGGCTGGACTGCTTATGGGTCAAAATAGCAAAGTAGTTCATTGGCCTGATGAGCCACTTGAGACAGCAGAGCTAAGCCGCTGATTCGAGAGGGAATCATTCAGTCGCATGCTTCTTGCTCGACTACAAACCGTCTTTTTGCCACTTTGAACCATATCCCGTCCGGTTTGAACCAATTACTGTCCTCGTAGTCCATGCAGAGACGAACAAAATAGCTCATCTCTGCATGAATGGACCAATGGACACGAATTCTGTCAAAAACCGCGCCACAGTCACGGATATGCGTCAAAAGCTGAACTATACCGATTTTTGGCGTGGTTCTCGACTGGCTTGACAAGCCAACTACTGGACAGCTTATGCGTCACTGGCAAGGACAAATCGGTTGTCAAATCACAGTATTGACATGTAAATCCCAACATTGAGTGGCTCTTCCGCCAATCTGATGAATCGGGTCCATGCTCTCCTGGAGAAGCTCCCTTCAAGAAGCTCGGAAGAGCACCCGTTTACGGAGTGTCTGGAAGTTTGCTCTTCCATACCCTAACCTTTTCAGCAGCTTGAGGCGGGTAATCTGGCCTTCCGTCTGTCCATTGCTCTGTAAATGCTGAGAATCAGTGGGCGAAATTTTGATAATTATGCGGGTAAGCGATCAATAGGGAGGAGCCAAAAGAGCCGTAAGAGGCAACTCATTGCACGGCACATCCATGTTCCTGCACGCTCATGCTCGTTTTACCGCCCACGTAATTGCCAAATTTTCACCCACCGATTCTCAACATTTACAATGCATTGTAGCGAAGAGAGGTAAACTCAGAATGAAAATCTCTTCTTCTGCTCCGAGGAAACAAGCGACCTGAATCACCAAAAGTGTACCAGATCCCGAAATTGCGACAATCAACAGATTTTTGAAAGGTGTGTGGTCGAATTGGGCAAAAAAATCACCTTCTGGCCTATCCTCCTGAATCTAGCTCAGAAAGACGAAATTCCCCATCCAGAGGGGCAACCCACAACAAATTTTCGTCATCCTCTGTCATATCGGGATCTCCCAGGCCAAGGAGATCGAGTTCCGAGTCAAATTGTGCGATAGATACCCAGTTCGGGATGAGACAGATGGTGTTGTCGTGAAGCATCACTTGACCACGTATTTGAATGCGCACGGCCACCTGATATTGCTCTGTGTAGAGGAGTGCTGCGTGACGTATAACGTCGATGTGTTTGGGAAGGGGCAGCACGACGGATTCTTTTATGCCCAAAGCACCCATGACATGTCCCCTTATCTGTAGAAGTGATAGTACCATTATAGCCACCTGTTGCCCCTGGTGCCCACTGTACAGGAGGATTTGAAGGTGCTGCCCCAGCCGCAAAGTAGGATCTGAAGAGAGCAGAGTAATAGTAAATTCATATTGTAAAAAAGATAAACTCTTCCGTTTACCTCTACATAAGCTTATTTTTATCTCTATATATAGAAAGAAGAAAGAATGAATACTCCACAACAGCCCCCAGAAGGAACCTATCAGCCTCAGCCTCAGCCACAAGTACACTATCAGCAAGCACCGCAATATGTCGTCCAGCAGCCTCAGCCACCACAGCCACACTATCAACAACCAATGATGCAACAGCCCTATGGACAGCCTGCTCCTCTACTCTATGCTCAGCAGCCTTATATGCAACCTGCGCCGGTGATGGTCTCTAACGTCAATGTCAACATCCAGGGGAAGAGCGGACCTGGCTTTCTCGTGCGAGCATTATACTTTATCTTTATCGGTTCCTGGCTCGGCTTTCTCTGGCTTCAAATCGGTTACGCGCTGTGTGTACTCGTTGTCACGCTCCCGCTCGGCTTGGTCATGCTCAATAACCTGCCCACAGTGCTCACGCTCAGGCCGCGAAGCAACAACACAACAAGCGTCAACGTCCAGACGGTAGCAGTACAGCCCGGCATGCCTGGAGCGCCCGGCGTGATGGTGAGCAATGTCAATGTGAACGTGGGTGGGACGCAGCAGACCAGCTTCCTAGTCCGCGCCTTGTACTTCGTCTTTATCGGTTGGTGGCTCGGTTACTTCTGGGCGTGCCTCGGCTATGCCCTCTGCGTCTTTATCGTGACACTGCCACTTGGATTGATGATGCTCAATCGTTTGCCGATGGTGATCACGCTCAAAAAGAATTAACCCGTTTTTTTATGACTCCTGGCCCCGGTTGGCTGACCGGGGCTTTCATCGCCAAAAAGCAAGCACTTGTGTTCAGATTTCTCACTCGTTCGTCGCCGTACAACTACTTTGCGGCTAGTGTGACAGCAACTTTAACTCCACCCCAAATAACTTCTGTAAGATGTGACGGTGTGACTTTGATGCTCCAACTTTTTTCTCGTAGAGGAGAAATCCGATTTCAGTAAGGAGGCATACGTAATTGGACAAGATTCCGTTTGAAGAGCAACGTGTAATATATGAACTTGTCGAATTTTGGAAAACTGGGGAAGAGCCTCGTGACCTCATCATACACATCGATAGATTGTCTGGCTCATGGGGAAGTGGCTTAGGCGTCAATATCTTTCGAAAAGTGTATGCAGATTTACGTGCGAATAACCATAGGAAGCATGGAGCCGAACTTCAACAATTCCTTGAGTCAGAGTACCTCCGATTAGCAGAAATACATGCCGAACAACAAGCACGAGCACGGGAAAAAGCAGAGGCCGCCCATAAAGCACAACAAAGAGCTAACGCTGAGCGAAGAGCACAACAAAGAGCTGAAGCTGAGCGAAGAGCACAGGTAGAAGCAGAAGAACATGCAAAGCGCAAACAGAACGCTAGAGCTAACTTCGAGGCATTGGGCAAGGAAATGGAGGAAACAACGGACCGTGCAGAACTCGTTAGGTTGGGAATAGAGCGAGCCCATTGGGCATTATATACCGGGATTCGTTACGATTATGAAAGCCACTGTTGGCACTGTACACACCACATCTCTTCAGCTATACAAGCTCAATGCCCAGTTTGCACCTACTATATTTGTAGCAACTGTGGTTCCTGTTTTTGTGATCGTGATAAGCGTATAGGCCTATAAGGCCCTTGAGTATTAAGGGCCTTTCTCTGGACTCAGTAATCCCAGGTTTCATGTCCCAGTGGCGCCCGGTTGAGTTCCTCACGATAGTGCTGCCAGAGGGGCATGAAGCTGTCCATATATGCGATGAAGCGCTCATTGTGGTGGCGTTCGAGTAGATGCACTAGTTCGTGGACGATAATGTACTCCAGGCACTGGACTGACTTTTTTGCCAGCTCAAGGTTGAACCAGATACGCTGGGCCTGAATGTTGCAGGTGCCCCATTTGGTTTTCATCTGCTTAACGCCCCACTCGGCTGTCTCTACGCCAATGATGCCCTCCCATTTTTCGACCAGCGGGGCGATCTCTTCTTTGAGCTGCTGACGATACCAGGTGGTTAGAACGCGTTCGCGCTGAGCTGTATCGCTGCCAGGACGCACATACAGGTCAATGAATTTTTTGTTGCGGACGTCGATGGCTGGCGGAGCATCACGATAGATGACGTTAAGCAGATAGCGATGCCCCTGATAGTAGTGGCTCTCGCCAGAGACAAACTCGCGTGCTGACTGGCGTTCTTGCTCCTTGAACTTTGTCTGCTGGCGCTTGATCCATGCAAGCCTCGAAATAGTGAAGAGGCGAACTGCTTCATCATTGACACGTAGCGGCGCGGCCACCCTTACCCGGCCAGATGGGGGGTAGACCCCTAAATGTAAATTCTTGATGTTTTTGCGTACAACGTCAACAACGAGATCATTGATGGTAATCTGGTGCATCTCAGTACTCATTTTGCTTTTTGACGATATCAAAAATGCGGATTGTCTCCCTCTCAACCTGGTCTTTCTCTATCTCGTTAGAGAGGGTGTTACGAATCGCGTTTCTCACTTCCCTTTCTTTCATTATATTGCCACGCCAACTATCCTTTTTCGTGCGCTTTATGGCGGTATCAAGTTCAATGGCGAGTTGCTCATTCTTTCCCAGGTTATCGTAAAGCGCTTGCTTGGCGCGAGTATTAAGCGAGGGTGGATAGGCGCTGGCGCTGGCAGGTTGTTGCACCTGCCTGACAAGGTCAGCGATGCGCTCCAGGTATTCCTGGTAATCTCGTGCTTGACTCTGCCGCTCTTTAATCAAGGTATCGAGGAGTTCTGACATCTTGTCGTAGTACATAGGATTGGTTGGGCGTTCGTCGATAATGACCCGGCGCAGGTTGTTTTCAATGGTTTCGGCCATGGCTTCTTTATTCTTACGAAGCCCCTCGGGCAGACTCTCCAGCCCATTCACGCCTTGCTCTACAATCAATTGTACCAGGGTCAGGTCGTCAAATACCGAAAGCTTCTCGCTCTCTTTGGCACGGATATAGGTGTCGATGAGATGACGCATGGCTGGCTCATATACTTTTAGATCGATGTAGTCGCCGCTGGCCATCTTGACCTCTATGCGCACCTTTTCATAGTAATCGACCTCGCGTTTGATCTCCTCAATCTCCTGGGGACTATACCCTGCCTTTGGCATCTCGTTAGCCAGGTTGGCATAGGCGCGGATCAGGGCTGCGGTGAGTTTGTAGAGCATGATGCGTTTGGGCTCGTTCTCTTTTAGCTCCTCTGGATTCGCCGTGTCTTTCCCGCAGAAGTAGCGTATATAGTCCAGCGTCTCTTTGGGAAGCGTAACCGGCTCACAGAGGGCTTTGATTGCCTCGCGGGCGTCTTCAAGCCGTTCCCGACCTTTCTCTACGCGATCACTTAAGAGACCCTCGACATCCTCCTTGTCATAACCATCCAACGCGCCCGAGGTATACTCGTGAACCGAGCGTTGCAGGCTCTTGAAGAGGTCCTTGTAGTCGACGATGAAGCCATATTGTTTGTCCTCACCATCCAGGCGGTTGACGCGGCAGATGGCCTGGAAGAGTCCATGATCACGCATCTGTTTGTCAATGTAGAGATAGGTCGCTGGGGGTGCGTCGAAGCCAGTTAAGAGTTTGTCCACGACGATCAAAAGTTTCAGCTGCCCTGGATCGTCAACGAATTTCTTTTTGACCTCTTTCTCAAAGGCTTCGGGGGTCTTGTTGCCCAGCATCTTGTTATAAATTTCGTATTGCTTCAGCTTCTCGGTATAGCCTTCGCCTGTCTCCTCACCCTTGATATCAGCAGGAGATGGTTTATACGAGGTCACGATGGCACATTTGTCAAAGCCTCGCTCAATGAACATCTCGTATACCTTACACGCCTGATAGATGCTGTCCGTGACGAGCATAGCATTGCCGCGGCCGCTTTTCAGACGGTCCTGGGTCTCCATGTCAAAGATAATATCATCGACAATCATGCTGAGCCGTTCGCGCGAGCTATAGATCTTTTGCATGGTGCCCCACTTCTGCTTCAGTTGGGCTCGCGCGACATCATTGAGGCCGCTGGTCTTCGCCTCAAACCACTGATCAATTTTCTTGGGCGAGACAAGATGTTGGTCAATGTCACGTGCCTCGTAGCGCAGATCCAGCACAACATTGTCTTTGACGGCCTGATCGTATTTATAGGTGTGAATGTAGGGACCGAAGACTTCGATGCTTCTTTTCTTGTCGCTCTTCAGGAGGGGGGTACCGGTGAAGCCAATGAACATGGCGTTGGGCAGGATGGCTTTCATGGCTTCGTGCAGATCACCCGATTGCGTGCGGTGGCACTCATCGACGAAGACATAGAGGTCGCCCTTGGCCTTGAAACCAGGGGGTAAGTTCTTTTGGATGTCCTCGATATACCCTCTCACATCACCCTCTTCCTTGCCCGCGAATTTATGGATAAGCGAGCAGAGCAGCCAGTGGGTGGTCTCGTTGAGCTGGGTGATGAGGTCTTTCCCGCTTTTTGTGCGGTAAATCTCTTCGTTGACGCCTTTGAAGACCTTCTCAATTTGCTCGTCCAGCTCAGTGCGGTCAGTGATGATCAGGACGCGCGCATCCGTCCTATGCTCGCGAATCCACTTGGCAAGCCAGACCATGGTCAGACTCTTGCCGCTGCCCTGGGTGTGCCAGATAATGCCACCCTCGCGTTGGCGCACGCGCTCCTGTGCCGCCCGGACGCCAAAATACTGATTATGGCGACACAGCTTCTTTACGCCTGCGTCGAAGACTATAAAATCGTGGATGAGCTCTAAAAAGCGCTGCTTCTCGCAGAGCTGGAGCAGGTGCCGGTCGAGCAGGTTCTCGACCTGGCTCTCCTCTTTCCAGGTCAGGTAATACTTCTCGGACGTCTCGATGGTCCCATAGCGCAGCCCCTCAGTATCATTCCCTGCCATGATCAACTGCATAGTGGTGAAGAAGGGGCGAATAAATAGCTTCTTCTGGTTGGCCAAATTCTGTCGAATGCCCTCGCTCACCGAGACAATTGAACGCTTGAGTTCAAGGACACCCAGCGCGATACCGTTCACATATAGCACAATATCGGGGCGCTTGGTGTTCTCACCCTTGATAGTGACCTCTTCAGCGATAGCGAAGTCATTCTTGTGCGCATCCTTACCCCAAGCGATCAGCCAAACTGTTTGGGTATTCTCGCCGACATCAGCCTTGACCTTTACACCATAGCGCAAGAAGTCATAGACTTCTCTATTAATATCATAGAGGCTGCGATTCTGATCCTTGGCCACCTTATTCAGTTCGTACAACGCTCGTTCGATCAGATCCTTGCTGTAACCTCGTTGCTCTAGGGAGGCGCGTAGTAACTGTTCCTCGATGTTACTATTACCAACTCGATCCCGCCAGTTCCCCAGGTACCTGTATCCCAGTTGCTTTGTAAAGAGCCTGACCACGCGATTCTGAGTTGCGCGTTCCCGCTGGCCAACTGTACTCATGTTAACCTCGTCTTCCCTGTGAGTAACTCCTGCAACATCCCCTGTTTCAGGGCATGTGTCTTCTCACGCCTCTGCTCCAGAGCGGCAAATTCAGCGTCCATGTCTGAAAGAATGGTGGCAATGGCTTGTTGTTCTTCTAAAGATTGTGGAAAGGGGATATCTAGACCTGTAATATCCCCCGTATTAACGTAGATCTGTGTGCCTGGTTTGGCTAAGGAGACAATTTTATCATGTATTAAATTACTATTAATGATGTAGTATAAATAACCTGGCAAAACTTCATCAAGTGGTTTAATTCGCATTGATCGTTGATTAAAGACATATTTATTATCTTCTTTGATTAGTAAAACTCTACCAATAATTGCCCCTACTGACGTTTTGTCATTTAATACCATGCACAATTCATCCTGATTAAGGATGAACTTTTTGATTTCTTTGTAATGTTTCCAATCGATGTAAGAATTAGTGTCTATGTAATTCCCGTCTATGGAGTAGTTACCAATTGATATTACATTTAGTCCTTGGTTTCGATTAAAGTATCTTTCCAACGATGTCCCATTTTGGTAAAGGCACACTTCACCCAATTTCTTTACTGTCCAATCCTCTGGAATCATCCCTGCCTCGGTTTGCTTGTAAACTGGGTTTCTTATTCCAACGAACCCTGGCAACCGTATCTTTCCCGTAAGAAGCTGCTGTGTTGTAGCCTGCTTGATATCGCGCTTCTTGGCGATGAGTTTGTCCAGCGATGCAGTCAGGACATCTACATCGCTTAGAGCCTTGGCAATGGCGATCTGTTCAGATTTGGTCGGCACAGGAATCGGAATTGAATAAAAATCATTATGATTTAAATCAGGTATTGTGCTCGCCCCTGCCCTTGTGAGTATAATATTTTGCGTGCTATTAAGGTGCAGGTAGTAAAATAGAAACCCCTTGTCGAGAATGGCTTTATCGTAATTTATTTTAAAAAAATTGTTGTGAAAGACTCCTTCAACCCCAGAAACAATATAACCAGTATTTCCGGTTCTGGTCATTAGAATATCATCTTTTCCACAGCAAACTGCTGAAGTGTAATTATCGATATATTCAGCTTCTTTGCTGCTGTTTAAGTACTGTATGGTAATGTATACTTTGGAATTATTTGTTGGTTTTTTTGATCTTTTTTCAATTGCGATTTGTAAGCCTTGGTTTACTCTAGAAACATCTCTAAAAGTTTTGAGTTTCCAATCTTCCGGTATTATTCCAATCTCGGTCAGCCTATACCCTGGCTTAACATCACTATTTTGTGTACTTATTACCATACAAAACCTATCTTTCTCAAATGCTCATCTATTCTATCGCTCAAGGCTTCAACATCTTCAGAGAGTTTGGGCAGAGGAGCAACGTAGTGCTCGGCGAGAACCTTTATGCGCCTAGTCAGGGCCTGAGAAATTTGGTTCAGTTCACCTTGCACGTCGGAGGTGAGAGTAGATAGCCATTTGTCATCGACAACAAGAGTCCTTACTTCTTCCTTGGTTAAGGTTTGATACTTGATAGCTATTTTGATCTCAAGCTCTTTCTGGGCTTCTTTGGCGATATTCGCGTACGCGCGGATGAGCGCAGCGGTGAACTTGTAGAGCGCGATGCGTTTGGGTTCCTCGATGTTACTATTGCCAACTCGATCGTGCCAATTCCCCAGGTATCTGTATCCCAGTTGCTTTGTAAAGAGCCTGACCACGCGATTCTGCGTCGCGCGTTCCCGCTGGCCGACCGTGCTCATGTCAGTAACCTCGTCTTCCCTGTGAGTAACTCTTGCATCATACCCTGTTTCAGTGCACGTGTCTTCTCGCGCCTCTGCTCCAGGGCGGCAATTTCAGCGTCCATGTCTGAAAGAGTGTTAGCGATAGCTTGCTGTTCTGGGATTTCTGGTAGAAGAATAGATATATTTTTTATACTGTTCTTAGATATTCCATACACAGAAATGCCAGTAGCAGCTTTCTTCAGCGCGTTATTAAAATCAGGGATATACTGCAAATAACCTTTGAAGCCATCTGCCAATACTGTTTTATCCCCTCTAAGTAGAAAAGTATGTAACCCTGCTACAACCCTATGACCAGTAACGTTCTTTATTTCTATGCTAATGCCAACTCCATCATAGTCTTCAGAAGCATCTGCCATAACTAAGTCGCCTTCTTCTAGGAAGGGAACATTTTTTACTTTTTCCTTCGAAATTAAGGGAATTTCACTACTTGAGCAATCTAGAAATGATCTCCATTTCGTATGTATATCTCCGTAGTGTATATACTTAATATCCCCATTCCCGGAAAGGTCATTTCTTGAGTTATTAGCAGTGCTCAAGAACTGAAATATATCTTCAAGGCTCCTCGTTTTCCATTCCCCACTAAACCCAGGCAATCGCGTCTTCCCCGTGAGAAGCTGCTGCATCGCCGCCTGCTTGATATCGCGCTTCTTGGCGATGAGTTTGTCGAGCGAGGCGATCAGAGCGTCTACGTCGCTGAGGGCGGCGGCGATGGCGCGTTGTTCGGGGAGAGGGGGAATGGGAATAAATAATCGTTGTTTAATCACTGAAGGATTGATATTAGCCTGACTAACCGCTTTAGTTGCAAGAAGCTTTAATTTGCGCTGTCCAGGCTCAGAATTCAAAAAATAGCTTACAAACGCAGGAATCACGGATGAAACTAGTCGAAATCGGACAAGGTACGACGCAAATACATGTTCACCTACCAGATTGTATGTAGCTGTCTTTCCAACCAGCTCAAAGCTGTTGGTCCTATTGATCAATAAATCGCCCTAGCTTAACTTAAACATTTCCAGTTCGACTTTTGAAAGCCGGATGTAGTCTAAGTCGCCTAAGTCGACATGTCCATCCTGCAAATTATTCATCTTTAGGATCGGAACAGAATAGTTTCCTCCTAATGAGGAGCTGATTCCGTATTGAGAGGATGATGTAATTTCCCCCAATGAGCGCATTTGCCAATTATCAGGAAATGAACTGAAGCCACCTTGTCTATTTTTATCTGTTGTCTGTTGAGTTGAGTCTGTTATTGCCATACAAACCCCATCTTTCTCAAGTGCTCATCCACTCTATCGCTCAAGATCTCAACATCTTCCGAGAGTTTGGGTAGTGGCGACTCATAGCGCTCGGCCAGCTCTTTGATGCGGCCGGTCAGGGCTTGCGAGACGCGGTTTAGCTCGCTCTGCACGTCGGCTGCGAGGGATGTTAGCCATTTGTCGTCGACGACGAGGGTTTTGACTTCGTCTGTGCTCAGTTTGGCGTATTTGAGGGTGACGCTGGCATCGAGATTTTTGAGGGCGGTGCGGACCTTTTTGCCCGCCTCGGCCTCTTTATTGAGCAGGTTGAGGTAGGTATTGAGCATGGAGCGCTCATCCTCGGCGTCGGGGGCGGCGAGAATGTCGAGCAGGCGCGTATTGATGCTGGCCTTCGTGATCTTGCCCTTCTCGTTGTGGGCCTCTTCGAGCAGGCCGCCCTCGGCACCGTGCTCCTCCTCCAGCTCTTCTAGCTGGCGCGTGATCTCATCCCTGGCGGCTTCCAGTTGCTCGATATGTGCTTGCTCGACGGCGAAGTAGCGTTTGATGATGAGCGGGGGCGGAACCAGGTCGCGATTGGCCTGCCAGCCATCCTGGGCGATAACGTAGACATCGTCCTGCATGACATCGGACCAGTAGCTCATCATGTGCTGGTAGACATCATATTTATCAATCAGACGAGCCTCGGCGAAGATGCTCAAAATATCCTCGGATATCTCTTCAATGACCTGCTTCGGCTTGCTCTCTTTGTTCAGGCTCGTGAGACGGGGCTTATTGCGTGCCTGCCATTGCTCAAAGAGGGCCGTTATTGTCTGTGTATAGATCACAAACTCGGGATGGGTAAAGATTGTGGACTTGATCTCATCCTGCTCAACGTTGAGCTGGCTATAACCCGGACGCGGTCCCGCGCTGAAGAGCTGTTGCTTGAGTGTGGGAAATATCTGCCAGTAATCTCCCAAGGCCTCAATATCACGGTTAGGGATGTCGCCTAGCAGATGGGCCTCGATGTCGTGTAGATCTTCGGGCTCGCTGCTATCGATGTAGCGTGGAATGTTGAGGTTATAGTCGTTGGCCTCGATCTCTGCTAGGCTCACCATACGCGAGTATTTCGGCAGCTCGATCTGGCGATTAAAGATATCTACGATCTTATGAAGATCTTGATGGCGCAAACGGTTTTTGTTGCCATCCTTCATAAAGCCCTTGCTGGCATCGATCATAAAGATACCGCGACGACCGGCGGCATTCTCCTTATCGAGAACAATAATACAGGCCGGGATACCCGTGCCATAAAAGAGGTTTGGTGGCAGACCAATAATGCCCTTGATGTACCCCTTGCCGACAATATTCTCGCGGATCTCGGCTTCGCCATTGCCACGAAAGAGGACGCCGTGCGGGAGAATGATCGCACCTTTCCCAGTACTCTTGAGCGAGCGTAGAATGTGTTGCAGGAAGGCATAGTCACCATTTTTGCGCGGAGGTACGCCATCCTCAAAACGTGCATATACATCATTATCTGGATCAAAACCAGTGCCCCACGCCTTATTGGAGAAAGGAGGATTGGAGACGACGAAGTCAAAGCGCTTGAGATCACTACTCGCTGGATTATGGCCTTCACCCTCTTTATAGTAAGGCCTAGAGAGCGAGTTGTCGCGCCAAATAGTTGCTGCTGGTTGATTATGCAGAAACATGTTCATCTGAGCCAGTGCAGCGGTTGCGTTATCCATCTCCTGCCCATAGATGGTTATGCCAACTGGGGACTCATCAGCAGCCTTGAGCAGCAGGGAGCCGGAGCCACAGGTAGGGTCATAAATCGTCTGGCTCTAGCTCTTCGCCTTGCTCATACCAATCACCTTTGCCATCACGCGAGAGACTTCAGCAGGAGTGTAAAACTGCCCTTTGCTCTTTCCCGATTCAGTGGCAAAGTGGCGCATCAAATACTCATAAGCATCGCCAAGAAGATCATCTCCTTCGGCGCGGTTCTTGCGAAAATCGAGGGCGGGATTCGCGAAAATAGCCACCAGGTTGGAGAGGCGGTCCTGCATCTCTTTCCCTTTGCCCAGTTTGTCGGCATCATTGAAGTCAGCTACATCGATCACGCCTTTAAGGTTATTGGCCTCAGCAAGCTTGGCAATAATCTTATTGATCTTGTCGCCAATCTCTTTATCGCCTTTGAGCGCAATCAAGTCATTGAAACTGCACCCTTCAGGAACTTCGATGAGCGCATCGGGCTGACCCGCGTACTTGTCGGAGACATACTTCAGAAAGAGCAAGACAAGCACATAATCTTTATACTGCGAGGCATCCATCCCGCCACGCAATTCATCACAGCTTTTCCACAGCGAGCTATAGAGCTCACTTTTCTTAATTGCCATTGGAAACCTTCTCCACTAACTTTCTCTGGTCTTTTATTATAGAGCTTTGCAACCTGTTGTGTCTATTATTGCGCTACTTAAAGGGATATTGCAATCCTTATAAATGAGCGAACGTGTCATAGCCTACACGCGTTCCTGCTCATTGGGACGATCTGACTTTTCTGCGACGAGTTTTTGCCAGTCATTCTCGCTTAACGGGAATTGTGGAGGCAAGGGAGTAAAAAAAAAAGGCCCCGTCACACTAACGGGGCCTGGAGGTATTTTATGGCTTCTTGCAAAAGCCATTGAGTTGCTAGACAAGCGATACTTGAAGCTTTTTACCAAGAACATGAGCATATTGTTGGAGTAAATCAAAAGTACACGCACGATAGCCTAGTTCTTCTAACTGTACAATTTGTGATTTAGGTACTTTTAAACGTTTCGCGATGGCTGCCTGTGTTATACCAGCATCCAGGCGTGCTTCAACAAGTTCAAGTAGTATATCGAACTCGTTAGCAACTTCTTCATAAGCAGATCGAGCTTCAGGCGTGGACAGCAAGTTATGCTTCCATTCTAGATAGAGCTGCTCACCACTTTTAAATTTGTTGCTATCTCCCTGGACAAATTCCTGCATTGCAGTTTCTCTTTCACCTAGCACTGATGTTGACACAAGACAAACGCATATACCTGTAATTGTACAATTGCTTCACCACAAGTCGCCTGTCTAGCAATAAGTATACCTCCAAATTAGTTTTGCACCAACATACTCTACTCTTGAGGAGACCTTGTATCTACTGCTTGCTTAATAGGCTTGCGTAAGTTTGAGAAGTAGGAAGAGAAAACGAATTTTCGCTCCCTACTTCAACTCCCGTCAGACGCTTAAAAGATAGTCCTTGTATCTTTGCTGCGCCAACCGGATAAAACGTGGTGGGATGCCGCCATTTGTTTTCTTGAGAAAGCCATGGAGTATAACAATATGTCGATCTTCATAAAAGAAGATGAGACGACAGGAATTGGTTGCGAAAACTCTGAGTTCCCAGAGCTTTGTACTCTCAATACGAGAGACCATTGAGCGGGGGGGAGTGCCATTTTCCAGATGCTCTAAAGCGCGTAAGATGGCGCATTGATCTCTCTTTTGAAGGCTCTTGATGAACTCCAATGCTGGACTGGAACCATTAGCATTTTCATAGTAAGCAATGTTCCATGTCTGGCTTTCGTCCAAGTCTGCATGCCTTTCTACTATTGGAGTTTAGATAAAATTGTCAAGTTCTAGTCTGGCTTCATAAGGATTTTGTCTAAACTCCAAACTCTAAGCAAAACAGTATAATACAGATACTTCACTAGCTTCTCCTGGCTAGTAAGGTTATTGTCAGCAAGAGAGAAGTTAGAACGTGAAGAGTATTGTATGTTTGTTCAGGTGCGTGATTCAGGCTAAACGCCTGAGGTAAATTATAACATTTCAATGTTTGACCTGCAAGAATTACGGACGTGATGCAGGGCTTTGTCGCCGGAGGAGAACGAGACAAAGCAGCGGTAATTGCAGGACTCACGCTTCCCCAAAGCAACGATTAGGTTGCATAATGCACCCGTCTCTCGGATTACGATCACATCAAAGGAGTTAGGGAAGGCTAGTTCTGCGGAGCCGGGAGGAAGAGATAGGGAACTCCGATCATTGTATAGTAAACCAGCAACGCGCTCCTGACGCTACCATCGTCAAATGGATACTTGAGGGCTTAGGTGGTTTTCAAAAGCCCTACCTTGCGCAACGCATCCTGAACATTCCATTGGTCTGGATACCACATGACCAGTTTTTCGCGCCCCTCCTTCCCCCGTCGTTCACATTTCATGGCAACCCAAACCGTCTGCTCATTGTGAGTAGCTGCAAGGGCCTGCATGGTTTCTTTGGCATCATTCCACCCATATGTACGCGCCTGTTCCTGCCATATGCCCTTTTCCCCTTGTTTCTTTTCCAAGCTCCGGATGCTGAAGGGATACCAGAGCGAGATCTCCCTCCACTCCTCGTTGCTCAGGGGACACTCGACACGAAACGGGTTTTCCGCATCACGTGGCGACCAAAGTGAGGTGAGGGCCTTGGGCGCAGGCGGAGGAGGCCCATCGAGGGTACGAATGACCTCATCGGGTTGCACCATACCTGCTCGTGGCCCATCATGTCGGCGCAGCGGCCCATAGCGTTTGACATCAATTACTTGTTTGTCTGGGTATGAGGGGCTAGAAATCACCCGTACCCGTTCGACTCTTGCCACACGCACCTGACGGAGATGGCGGTATTCAATAAATGTGCCGGGTGCGAGGGTAATGTCATCGCGGTTCCAGAGGGACCAGGTTTCTTGTGGTTGCTGTTTTTTGCTCATGCTTCGTTTCCTTTGTGCCAGGTTGCTAGGACGATTTCAGGAGGCCAGCCTGGCGCAGCGTTGCCAGGACATGCTCTTGATTTGGGTGCCAGAGCACCGGCCTCTCGCGGACCTGGTCGCCGGAACAGTCGTATTCCATCACGCACCAGCAGGCTGATTTGTCTTGCTTGCCATGCTGCGCCAGTGCTTGCATCACACCTTGTGCTTTGTCGAGTGTCGTTGTACGCGCTTTCTCGCTCCATTTCGCTTCATTGTTCCATTTATAGTGGTTGAGAACCCTAACGCTGTAGGGAAACCCACGGGCGATGCGTCGCCATTCGTCCTCATGAATCAGGTGCCAGTTGTAAAAAGGGCTCTTGTCGTCGTTTGGCGACCACCCCTGTTGTTGCATGTCTTCTTCCACGATAATTTCCGCCCTCTTCTCAAGCCATTTCACACGCATTTCGCGCTATAAGCCAAAATTGGCTCTCAAGGTCGTAGGGTCGTTTGATGCCCGAAATTGTCGCTTGTAGCGCGTTGGTTTGTGCTCGGATAACTCCGAGCACTCCGCTATCTCTGAGTTCTGGGCGCTATCCCTGAATATCTTTGAGCTTGCGTTTGACGGCCTCGCGGCTAACTTGCGTGTAGCGTATGGTGGTCGCGATTGCAGGCGTGCCCGCCTTCGTGATGTGGCCCAGGTAGTATGCCACCTCTTCGAGCGACCACCCGGCAGCGCGTGCGCGATGGGCAAAGTCATGTCTCAGATCATGAAACGTGACATCGTTGATAAGTTCGTACTCGGCTGCGCGTGCCAGGGATTTGAGTTGCTGCCACCATTGATGGATGCCGTCTTCGCTCCAGCGCCAGCCGTCGACTTCTCCAGCACTCACACG
Organism: Ktedonobacter racemifer DSM 44963; assembly: GCF_000178855.1. Classification (GTDB taxonomy): domain Bacteria; phylum Chloroflexota; class Ktedonobacteria; order Ktedonobacterales; family Ktedonobacteraceae; genus Ktedonobacter; species Ktedonobacter racemifer. The sequence goes on from NZ_ADVG01000002.1 coordinate 1,203,454, forward strand.
CTTTTTTGCACGCTGACTGGTAAAGGCATAGGCACTCTCTTTGCGTATCCCCTGCTCCAGGTATTCATGGAGCAGACGACGAGCGCCGTTGGTCAGGTCGATGGTACGTGTCTTGCCGCCTTTGTGCCCAACGGTGATCACGCCAGCCTTCCCGGTGACACGCACCTGGTCGAGCTGGAGCCAGGACACATCACTCACCCGGCAACCTGCCCAGTAGCCGAGGGCAAACACGGCCTTGCCGCGCAAGTCGCCTTCGCGCTCAATGAGATTTGCGAGGACATAGCGTTGATCTTCGGAGAGCTCACGTGGCGCGAGCAGGGCTTGCGCGGGAATGGCGATATGGCGCGTGGGGTTGCGGTCGAGCAACTGCTTCTCTTCTTGCAACCAGGTGCAAAAACCAGAGAGAGCCGCCTTGGCTTGCTTTTTCGCGCTGGAGCTGGACAGGGCCGCCAAAAAAAACTCGATGGAGGTGCGGGTGATCTCCTGGGGATGAAATTGCTGATAGTTGCCTGGTCGTTGGGCGAGCCAGGTCACATACTATATTATGCCATGAGTTTTCTGTAGCTGAGTATAGCGGATTTTCTCTCATTCGTCTATACTGAATGTCTATCTAGACGTTTTATTCGGAATGGTCGAATAGGTGTGCCTACTGTAAATCCCAACATTGAGCGGGAGAAATCTGCATAACTTTGTGGGCCATTATAGGCTCAGGGGTCTCTCTCCAGACCAACTGCTCGCCCAAGATAGTTACGCAAATTTCTCCCGCTCAATGTTGGATTTACAAATAGCAGGTTAAAAAGACGGTGGGGAGCACAGAAACCGCCAGAGAAAGTCCCTTCTCTAATATCCGCATATATGCTATATTCTTCTCTATAATTGCAATCCACTGGATAGGAAGGTAGCAGAGATGGCGAAAAAGCAAAAAAGTCGCCCCAAAAAGCATCACCATTCCCACAAACGAATAACACGCCTCAATACTTGGACACGAGATGAAAATGTTCCCTTTGCAGAAACAGAGTATCCCTTTGAACATGCGGTTGCAGTAGGCGAATACAGTGAGCTTTTTCAAAGGGATATGGGGCCAGGTCTTATCCTGTATCCTAGCACCATTTGTCTTTCCCGTCAGGACTCACAGGACTCTACTGTACTGGCACTTCTTGGTGAGCATTTCCGCGAATTTCACTCCGAAGAAATGCCCTGGCTGAGCATGTCAACAGAGAAAATGTGTGCAGCAATGCTGGTGCGGGATGTTGAGGAGCTGAACGAAACCTTGACTCACCTAGCAGGGAAGGGCTTCCTTGACCTTGATCTCTCACTACCTGATACGTACCGCTATCGTTTGAATGTTCGTGCTGTACGAAAAGCAAAAAATGCTTGTTTTAAGCAAATGAATCCATTAGAGCAGATTGAGCATGATTATGTGCTTCGGTTCCCAGATATAGAGACCCAGCAGCTCGCGTTTACCCTGATCTGCGAGCGAAGTCGTTATCAGGGATATATCCTTGTCACTGCCTGGCACCTCTCTTTGAGAGATACGCCCTGGTTTACGAAACATACCACGGGAAAATTAGACTATCTACGTGCAGAGGAAATTTTTACATTTTTACCTGCCTCTATATCGGATGAGGAGCAACAGCAGCAAGCACTTGGTCAGCTGGTAAAAAGAGGGTTTCTCAGGATGAGACTTCAGGGCCAACTGCGTGAGTACCGCCCTAACGTTGTTGAGATGTGGGAAGCACTGAGCAAACTTCCCCAGGAGCTACCGAGTATAGAGGCAGTGGGTGGCTATGTAGACGGCGAGGATAATCTCTCAGAAGAGGATGAGTAAAAGTGGCTCGATAGTGCCACATAGGATAGATACACCAACATTGAGCGGGAGAAATTTGCGTAGCTATCTTGGGCAAGCAGTTGGTCTGGAGAGAGACCCCTGAGCCTACAATGGCCCACAAAGTTATGCAGATTTCTCCCGCTCAATGTTGGGATTTACAATTAAAGCGAGAATGGGAAAGAACATTTCAAACAAGGAGTTCGCTTTTCTTTTCTCATTTCTTGCTGTAGCGGTCATGAGTTTGATTATGCTTTGGGCCATAACGAACTACAAAGCATAGAAAGAGGGGTATATGCACAATACAAAATTGCAAGGATTGCTGATTAATCAAGACGTTCTAGATGATCTTGGGAAACAAATAGGGGTGAGGTTTATCGATCCTGACAGGATTCTCGCTAGAAGATACTCACTTCCAAGAGAAACACGAGGGCATTTGGAACGATTTCACACAAGTCTTAGCGATGATGATAATACTGAGTTTTTAGTGGAATCAGAGACAGATGAAGAAGGGCAGGTAAAAACCTATATCTTCAGGCGTATTCATAAGCTAAAAAAATCAAATCGTATTCCTGAAAGATTCGCTTTTGACAATCCAGATGGCCCAACACTCTCAAAAGGGCAATCGATAATTTTACTTGTGGGACGTTACCAACTGGAAGGAAAAGTTGATGGATATGATGAGGACAGTTATTGCTTTGTCCCTGATGAGGGAGAATATAGATTAGGGTATATCTCTTTGGAAATCTTCATGGAAGTGCTTGATTGGGAATGCCTGATTTATCGAAGACTGCCAAACGGGGATTTTGTTTTGTCTGCTGAGTAAAAGGTGTAAATCCCAACATTATTGGTAAATGGCGCGAATGTTCGACGATTTTTGAGGCGAATGGTAGGAAATCGGCGCGAAACATGGGAATCGACCTTGTAGGCTTCCATAACATGGCTTGAGAAGCGGGCTGTTGTGCGCAGATGTTGTGCATTCGTAGAAGAACGACGGAGAGTGCCTTTCATCAGCACCCAGGCAAGAGTCGGGCCGAGGATTTGAGCAAGATCGGAGAAGTTCTTTTCGTGCCCTCATGCTATGCTCGCGAAAGCGAGCAACGTTCATCATGTGAAGCCGAGGAGAGAAGAAACGCTGCGTCCGCTTTGTCACAGATACAGGAACACGAAATCCAAAGGAGAGACCTGGAGTATGGACAACATTCCTGCTCAAAACTCTGGCTCAGTCGAAGACTACCTTGCTTCGCTCGACGAGCAAACGAGAAAAGAGAGCCATGTGCTGATTGAAATGATGCAACGAATAAGTGGGCATGAGCCAAAGCTGTTGAATGTAGGGACTCTTGGGTTTGATACCTACCATTACAAATACGACAGTGGGCGCGAAGGCGACAGTCATGTTCTTGGCTTTTATCCGAGAAAAGGAAAGATCACCGTTTATCTTATGGATGGTACGGCACGCTACTCGGAATTGCTGGCCAAGTTGGGGAGACATACAACTACCGGATATTGTGTGTACATCAAGCGGCTCAGCGATGTAGAGCTGCCAATCCTTGAGCAAATCGTGCAACAGTCTTATGAGTACATCAAGTCACTGTCCCAAGACGGGCCTATAGACCGAATAATATGGCAAACGGAAAAATAGGCGTTTCTGCCTCAATGGAACTCCCCCTTCTTCTTTTCTGACCAACAGGTAATCTCATCTCTGATGTGGTGTAAACGTGTAGATCCCAGAATCGAATGGGAGAACATTGAGTAAAGGAAGCGGGTAGTTCTTTCTGAAACAAGAAAGAACTACCCGCTTCCTTGGGCAGATTCGGCTTCACTTCATTCTAGGATCTCCAGGTTAAGCGTCGGTTGCTCTTGTTGCCGATTGCTTGCATTACCAGAACTGGAGTACCGTCACCCGCTTCCCAAGCCATGTTATGGAAGCCTACAAGGTCGATTCCCATGTTTCGCGCCGATTTCCTACCATTCGCCTCAAAAATCGTCGAACATTCGCGCCATTTACCAATTATCCTGGTGAAAGTCCAATAATTATTCTGGTGAACAAGCGGTTCAGTGGAGTCTGCCCACCAGGATAATTGTTGGAAAAGGACCAGTTTAATGTTGGGATTTACACCTTACCCTACCAGACCTGGCGGGCATTTCTCGGCAATTAATCGAGCGATGCTGGGCAGCACAACAAAAGAGGCTCTCTCCTGGATTAGAGGAGCCTCTTTTGTTAATCTGTTTTATGTATCAGGATAGGGATGCTCAGGTAGTTTTTACAAGCCCTGCCCGCCGCAATGCGTCTTCTACATTCCATTGGCTCGGATACCACTGCACGGGTTTTTCACGCCCCTCTTTGCCACGCAGCTCGCTCTTCATCACAACCCAACAGAAATTATCGGGGTCATAATTTGGCGCTCAAGGTCATAGAGTACCGGGCCTCTCGTTTGAGGCCCGAAATTTTCGCTTCTAGCGCGTTGATTTGCGCTCGGGGATATCCGGGCACTCGGATATCTCCGAGTTCCAGGCACTATCCTTGTTGTAACACGTCCACACTCTTTCCCTCTCAGGTAGTTACTCAATCCCATGCTGCTTCAGCCAGTGGCTCAGGTTTCGCCGTGTCGTGCCATACCGCTGCGCAATCCAGGTCTTGGTTGACCCATTCTTGATCAAAGCGCGAATTTCCGCCTCGTATTCATCAAGCTTACTCTTGCCTATCCCTTTGGGACGGCCCAGCGGCATTCCCTGCTGCTTTCGAGCGGCAAGGGCCTCGGTGGTACGCTGCGAGATGAGGTCACGCTCAATCTCGGCCGCCATCGCAAAGGCCATGGCAACGATCTTGCTCTGGATAGAATTGTCGAGCTGCCAGTTGCCTTTGACGGCGTAAATACGCACATTCTTCTGCATGGCCAGGGAGAGAATCTCCATACACTCCAACATGCTGCGTCCCAGGCGCGACAATTCGCTGACGATAATGGCATCGCCCTCTTGTGCCTGCTCCAGCACACCGGCAATTTGCCGCTTACGCCAGGAAACTTTACCGGAGATTTTCTCTTCTACAAACTCAACATGCCCGAGGCGTTTCTCATGGGCCAGTCTGAGAATATCTGTTTTATTCTTGTCCAGATCCTGATCGAGTTTCGACACGCGTAGGTAAGCAAACGTCTGCATCCTTCTTTTTCCTCACTTCTTCCCTGCTGGGTATGAAAACCTCATTTCATGAGTTATTTTACCCGAAAGTGAGTAAAAATACCAGTGTCTTCCATGTCCGAAACTGGGAAAGGAAAACGATCGTTTTCTCTTCCCACATTGGCGTCATGGTCGGGCGAAAAGGGGCAATTTTCACTCCAAATCGCACTGGTCAGGTGGTGACGATGGCTCTCGGATGTGCTACAGGTTTTCGCAAACGGTGAAGTGCCGAACAGAGCATGGTCGCTCAATAGAAAACTCCTCTTAATAAATGAAGAGGAGTTTTATTAGGTATGTGGTTTTTGCTGCTTCTGTCCGTCTATTTCAAGAGAAGCAACAGAAGCAACAAAAACGATTGGGAAGGGAGTAAACCGTCGATGTCCGAGCAGCAACACACCACACCTCGTCAGTATGAGGTTCCCTGGTGGGTGCATTTCTGTCGTTGGCTCTGGAAGTGCACAGGCTTTCTGGGAACCTCCGTTATCCTGGCCCTGGCCGTCAATGTTGTCTCAACCTGGCTCACGACATCGAAAGGTGCTCTTCCTGATGACGCCCCGCTTCACCTTTTAGTCGTGTTCTGGCCCATCACTGTCTCCGTCGGCTGCTGTTTGCTCCTGCTGGCAGTCCTCTTCTGGGTGATAAGTCAGAGGGCTACCTCCACAAGCGAATCCCCACTTCCTATCACTCCACAGGACCGCACGCGCCTGGTCAAGCGTCTTCGTTTACGCTATGAGCAGATGCTTCAACAGTCGTTGCAGGGAGCTGTTCAGATCGAACTGGGACTTATGTCTCGACCCACTGCTATTCAGAACTCAGCCCTCCTTGCACTGCGTCTGCCAGAGCAAGCGGATCAGGTGCTTCCTGCACATACCTCTATTGTTGATGTCTATGAGCGAGCCAATCAGGAGTTGCTGATTCTGGGGGAACCAGGCGCGGGCAAATCGACCCTGCTCTTGGAACTGGCCCACGCTCTTGTTGCACAGGCAGATCAGGATGCTACCTCTCCATTGCCCGTGTTGCTTCCCCTCTCCACCTGGGTCACCAAACAACCTCCGTTGCAGGACTGGCTTATTGAGCAGTTTGCATTGATCTATGATGTTCATCGCACGTTGAGCCGTCAGTGGATTGAGGCAAAACTAGTACTGCCCTTGCTCGATGGCCTGGATGAGATGGACGAAGCTGCGCGTCCGGCCTGCGTTGTGGCGATCAACACCTATCATCGTGAACATCTCTCTCCCCTGGTGGTCTGTAGTAGAACCAGCGAGTATGAGCAAGCCACGCTCCATGAGCGGTTGGCGTTGGATACCGCCGTCGTAGTGCAGCCGCTCTTATCAGCAGAGGTGAATGCGTACCTTGCCACCCTGGGCAAGCCACTTGCGGCATTACACACGGCATTCAAGAAAAACCCGACGCTCCTTGAGTTGGCAACGACACCGTTGATGTTGCAGATCCTGATCTTAACCTATACTGGGACAACAGTACGACAACTTTCTCAGAAAGCTCCAGACCTTCAGCGTCAGATCTGGGAAGCATTTATCGAGCGCATGATCGAACACAAGGGCAACAGGGCACGTTATCCCTTGGATCGCACATGTTCCTGGCTACAATTCCTCGCACAATATATGCGTCAACAGAACCAAACGATCTTTTTTCTGGAACTGCTGCAATCAGACGCTCTTCCCAAACCCCACAGGAATCTCTATAGGTGGAGCATTGTTCTGGTCCCCTTGCTGGTCGTCGGACCGGTCGTTGGAACGGTCGCCGGGCTGTTCTATGGGCTGACCTCCGGGCTATTCTATGGGCTGACCTCCGGGCTATTCGTCGGGCCGGTCGTCGGGCTGATCAGATGGCTACGCACGCATCAAGAAAGTGAGATACAACTAGCAGAAAAACTATCAATTTCTTGGGAAAGATATTTATATTCGCTGCTCGGAGGGCTGGTCGTCGGGCTGCTCTTCGGGCTGCTCTTCGGGCTGACCTCCGGGCTGGGCGGAGGGCTAAATGCAGTGCTGATCGGAGGGCTGGTCGTCGGGCTGGAAAGTGAGCAATTCTCTGAGCGTCAGACATTTACTCCTAATGAGGGGATCAAGCGTTCCTTCAAGAACGGATTATGGAGTCTATTGTTCTTCGGGCTGCTCATCGGACTGCTCTACGGACTGATCAACGGGCTGCTCTTCGGGCTGACCTTCGAACTATTCGTCTGGCTAGTCTTCGGACTGTTCGTCGGGCTGCTCTTTGGACTGATCAACGGGTTGTATGCTGTTCTCCAACACTACACCCTTCGATTTTGGCTCTGGTCTCTGCGCCTCTTTCCCTTGAAAGCTGTTCCCTTCCTTGAAGACGCCACCGCTCGTATTCTCTTACGGCGTGTTGGAGGCGGGTATAAATTCACGCACGGATTGTTGATGGACTACTTTGCCGATCTGGACACAACATCGCCTGTTCCAGCAACAGAGACACAGCCTGGGCAACAGTCTCCTCCGTGGTGATGAGCACAGGGATACTTTTGCAGTGGTCCATTCGTCCCACTGGCACCATTGACAACGCTCAACCTGCAACTTGATCGTTCTGCATAGAGAAGAAGCATGTTTTAGCCTGGAGGAGAAAATCTATGCCGAAACCACAGTGGCGCCCTATTAGTTTCCTTTCAATGCTGGCCACGCATATAGATGGGATGTTAGAGGCCGACCAAGAGCAATATCAAACGCTGCTGGAGGCGAAGGGCAAGCCTCATATCCTCGACGACTACACTGTCGGCAGAGTGAAGAACGCCTTCACCACCGCGAAGAATGACTTACCCCTTTTTGATGAGCAACTACGACGTTGGGGAGCGGAAAAGACGACGGACGCCCAGCGCCAGGAAATTATTCGACTCAAGGAACAAATGCGAAAGTTACACGAGGTCGTTGACCAGGTGCTCCAGTTAGCCGATGGGCTGGCAAAGGGCACGATTGAGAAACAGCTCGCAAAATCTGATGAGGAGTTAGGTATAGAGTATCTTATGAGAATGCTTGGTGGCGAGCAGAAGTTATAGGTGCAAACGTATTGCTGCTAGCAAACAAGGAAAGACAAACCGATGCCTTCAGCAGATAGTATGTATGAGCAAGCAGCGCAGGCAGCAAGGGCCAGCCGAGGGACGCTCTGGTATCTTGATAAAAAGCTTTCCGAGGGAGAGATTACGCTACCAGAAAATCTCTCGATACGCATGTGGATTTTCACAATGAAGCACCGGCTCGCTGGCCATATGGGCTACGAAATTGTCGTCTGGAATCGAACCCGCTTTATTTCCATCGAAATGCAGTAAACCATCATGCCGATTGAAGGAAGGTTTGTCGCTTTCGGAAGATGAGTTTGTCGTTCGCTCAAAAATCCGTCTCAACGAGCCTAAGAAGCGGACTCACACATCTTGACTCTGTTTCGCATCGGGTTTTGCGATAAGATAATCCATATGGGCTCCTGCGGCCTGGGAAGCTTCTGTAAACGGATAACACCGTCTGCGACAAACCTATCTTCCGAAAGCGACAAACCTTGAATCTTACGCAAGTTTGCTGATTCAAGTGGTAAATAGAGCGAATGTTCGACGGTTTTTGAGGCGAATGGTAGGAAATCGGCGCGAAACATGGGAATCGACCTTGCAGACCTCCGTAAAATGGCTTCAGAAGCGGGCTGTTGCACACAGATGTTGTGCATTCGTAGGAGAGCGACTTCCGTTAGCACCCATGCTAGGCTTTCGTCAAGCCAGGTCAGGCGCGTCGGCTGATCTTTCCCAGGCAAGAGTCGGGCCGAGGATGTGAGCAAGATAAGAGAAGTTTTTTTCTTGCTCTGCCAATAGAATAGAGAGACGTGCAACTTGCAAGAACATCTCCGCTCTCCATCGGTCATGCCGAATGCAAGAGGGAGAGAAAAGAAAGGAAACACCGATGAACACACGTGATCAGCACCAAAGGTCGCCAGATGGTGGAGGAACTCGGTCATGAGAAAAGTTATTGTACTTGAATTCGTCACCCTTGATGGTGTCATACAAGCCCCAGGCGGGCCAGAGGAAGATACCAGTGGTGGCTTCGCGTATGGCGGGTGGGTGGCTCCCTATGACGACGATGTTGCTGGAACCGTCATGGATAAGCAGATGAACCTGCCGTTTGATCTGTTGTTAGGGCGCAAAACCTTTGAAATTTGGGCACCGTTCTGGCCGCAACATGCGGACGGATGGCCCGGCGTCATGTCAGCGACCAAGTACGTCGCCTCGAATTCCATGACTTCTAGCGAATGGCAGCCCTCCGTGTTTTTAGGCGGAGACATTGCGGAAAAAGTCAGCAAACTCAAGCACCAGCCAGGGCCGGATTTGCACGTGTACGGCAGTGCAAATCTCCTTCAGACGCTGATGAAGCATGATTTGGTCGATGCGTTCTGGCTCAAGATATTTCCGCTGACGTTGGGCAGCGGAAAACGGTTGTTTACCGATGGCACCATCCCGGCGGCGTTCAAGGTGACGGAGAGCCAGGTCTCCCCAAGTGGCATCATTCTCGTGAATTACGAGCGTGCCGGCGCGGTTACAACCGGCTCGCTGTCCGGAAGCTGACATCCCTGAGGTCGCGAGGAGCCTTCCCAAACCCACACGTGCTTCGACCACGCATCACGTGCGAACGGGGGAAAATCGGCAGAGTGGTGAACAGCAATGCGAGGAGGCGCGCCTGTGCCGATTTTCCCCGTCGCTTTTTCGAGCCGTGAGATGCTGGTCAAGCGTCAGTTTCTCTTGTTGCCGATTGCTTGTATTACCAGAAGCTGAAACAGCTTGTGGAGAGCATCTATCGCTTAGAGTATGTTCTGCCCCTGTCAATCTAGTGACCCTTTGTATGAATGGGCTAGGGGATTACCAGTACTCACAGAACTGGAGCAAGGTCATGAAACTGAGGGAGACAGAGCAATGTTCACCTTTTCTCCAGCAGTTTCAGACGAGTTTACAAGATAGACAAGGAGATAAAGCTGTAATTTGACCCATAAATTCGCCAAAAGGGGGAGATATGCGTCATGAGTAGAAATTGGCGAATTTATGATTCTTACGCAAGTTTGCTGAGACCGAAATTGTAAAATTGCAAGCCGAGATACACTTGCGACAAAAGCGTACTTTATGCTAGTATGCTATTCCAACTTTTAATGGTCTAAAAATGTATTTCCCCTGTTTTTCACCACTTGAGGAGAGTTTGCATGTCTGCTTCGTTGCGCCTTTTTGCTCCTGCTGATTATGCCGCTCTGTGCGATATCCAGAACGCTGTCTATTCGGAAGCGTCAGTAACTGTGGAGGAAGTGCGTCTGGCTGATGATTTACGTGATCCCATGTGCAAGCACCGGCGCTGGATGGTTGAGGTGGAGGAGCGGCCTGTCGCCTGGGGCGAATATACCCAGAGGATTCATAAATATCATCCACATAAATTCTTTCTCAATCTTTTTGTGCTCCCGACATATCAGAACCAGGGCATTGGTTCGAAACTCTATACACATATGCTAGAAGCTTTGCAGCCATTTGAACCTGTGCAAATCAGGACGCAGACACAGGAGGATCAATCCCAGTCTGTCCGCTTTTTGCAGCAGCGCGGCTTTCGTGAGGAGCAGCGCAAATGGGAATCGCGGCTGGACCTTACAACCTTTGATCTCGGGCCTTATCTCGAAGTGGAACAGCGCTTAAGCGAACAGGGAATTGTCCTGAAAACGTTGGAAGAACTGGCGGGTGACCCGGAACGCGATCGCAAGCTGTATGCATTAGATTGGCAAATACGCCAGGATGTCCCGGCAACTGAACCACGCAGCCCTATCAGCTTTGAACTCTTTTGCGCTCGCTTCCTGTATCATCCCGAAATTTTACCAGAAGCTTTTATTGTCGCGGTGCATAATGGCGAGTATGTTGGCCTCTCATTTATGGGCGCTCAACCGAGCAGCAAGCTGATTTCCACCGGTCTCACTGGAACGTTGCGCTCTTACCGGTGCATGGGCATTGCTACCGCGTTAAAGCTGCGCGGCATACGCTACGCCCAGCAGCATGGCTATACCGTACTGCGTACGGTTAATGATGCATTGAATGCTCCCATGCTCTCCATTAACATGCGTATGGGGTTTGTGAAGCATGAACAACTGGCGATTTTATATTTCGTGAAAGACTGCTAGCTCGTTGAAGAATTTCATTTATCAGCAAACTTGCGTAAGTTCCAATTTATGGGTCAAAAAAACTAATCTTGTGGTCTTTGAGAAAACCAATACGCTCTCAGTCTTCTTTGCCGAGAATATATCCTTGGGAGAGCAAATGCTCTAGCGGGAGAAACCGTGGGGTTGGTAAGTCACTCCAGGAGAACCATCCGACCTCTGACATCTCACGAGCAGAATTGACCCGTGCTTCTCCAGAAGCATACGTTCCCTCCATCCAAATGGTCACGTAATGCTTTCCCTCCTCCTCAAAAATATCGTTGGTGATCGTGCGAAAGGTAAGGTCGGTAATCTGCACCCCAACCTCTTCCTCCGCTTCACGAATGGCGCACTCCTCTGGTGATTCACCATACTCTAAATGGCCTCCAGGCATGGACCAGGTTCCATCTCCATGAGAGTTCTGGCGCTTCATGAGAAGCACTTGATCGTCGTTTCTAATAATTACTCCAACACCTACAGAGGGGTGCTTTGTCATTTCTTCGATATCCTGGCGCTTTTGTATCATAAATCTTGCCCATGATTGGCTTGAAAAGCGCGTCGAAGCGATTTTTGAGCCAAATCTCTCGCTCATAAAATGGCGCGACATCTTACCTCATCTATTTGGCGCTGTCCGGAAGTGATGCGCATGATCGATTTCTCTCGCATAAAATGGCGTGCATCTCTCGGAAACCGCACTGCGAGCAGCATGATCTTTTTGTTAGCATAAAATGGCGCAAGGTTGAAAAAAGATGAGCTAAAGAGCAAAACAGCCTCCAAAGCTTCGGTGTAAATGTCACGCCAGATTATACGAGAAAGTGCATTTTTATTACTTGTTTTGTACATTTATACCACGCCAAGAATGATGTTAAACCGACAATTTTATCTAATAAATGACAAAAAGTCCAATCCAGTGTTGTCGAGAGTCTGTCTGGCTGCCTGACGGAAGGGTCGCAGGCAGGCCATCCCGACCGATTGGAGACGCCAAGACTTATTTGACGATACGGAAGGTGAGGTGAGTTACTCCAGTTGAGGGGATGATGCTGGTGCTTTTCAGCTCGATGGGCGCATCGAGGGTATCGAACATGCGCACGCCAGCGCCAAGCAGGTAGGGCACCAGATCGACATGGATCTCGTCCACCAGCCCCGCCCGCAGGCACTGATGAAGAATGGTAGTGGAGGCGATGGCTACCTTTTTGTCGCCGGCGATGGCTTTGGCTTGCTCGATGGCGCTTTCTATGCTATTGGTGAAGGTGACGGGCCAATCTGCCTTGACCCATTCTGGCGCGGGTCGATGGGTCACTACCACAACTGGCGCATTCACAGGGTGCTTACCTCCCCATCCATGTGTCATCTCGAACAATCTTCGCCCCGCTACCAGTGCCCCTATCTGCTCAATTGCCTCCTCAAATACCTCAACGCTCTTCTCTGAAACCTTGAGTTCTATATCTCCATCGCCTTTTGATGCGGTAAGATTCGTGTTGCCGCTCGTCATCCACTTGAAAACGAGCGAAACATCATCGTCTGGTCCGGCAACATAGTGTAAATTTTGGAATTCCGTGAGCGGAAATATGATAATTCTGTGAGCGGTCGGCTCTACTGGGAGAGAGAGCATCCTATTGGTTCCTTGCGTATGGGAGAGAGCTTGTCATGACGGAACCGTCTGTCCCACTTCCCGCCCTTTCAGAGGACCAAAGAGCACAAGCACACACCCGATTGACGATCCATTCATTCGGCTCTGGAAGATGGCGTCACCCAGGCCCAGATGGCGCATACCCACAACCATCAAAGAAGCTGAACCGCTCATCTAATTGTCAAAATTCCCGTTCACGGAATTCCAAAATTTACACCTGGGTTAAATCTCTAAGCCAGGCGCTATCTTTGCTATCTGCTAGAGATTATGGCTGTGGAGTAACTCCTGGGTGTGTTCGACCGCTTGCGACAATTGCGGCGTGGCTTGGCGTATGGCTTGCGCTACAATGTCTGTCTCCCCATAGCGGCTCAAAATATCGGCGATGCGTTCCTCGAAGCTCACACGTTGCCCCTGTGGTCCCGTGGTCATATCACAATAGTTGAGCGCTTCCGCAACTGGCGACTGCTCGCGAGGGAATTGTGCAAATTCGCTTTCGAGTCCTCGTAAGCGCGCTTCACATTGGGCTTCTGAATGATGTGCGACGAGGCAGGCCAGGCGTTCATATCCTTGTGCCCGTAAATAGATAGCTCCGTCAATAGGATGGAACCCTGTTCTTTTAAGCTCTGGCGCATATCCAATATCATGTAGATATGCAGCTGCTAAGAGATATGCCCCTTCACTCTCTTCAAAAGCTTTGCATACTTGAAGTGCTTGTTCGACCACACCTTGTACATGTAGCCAACGATTTCCTAAAGGACCAATAAAATGAGCTGCCTGCTTGGCAGCCCATTTGACGATAGAACTGTTATCTGCCATATCTACAAGCCTTCCCACAAACTGACAAGTACCCTTGCCTCTATGCCCTCTAAATTGGCAATTTCATCTTGCCCATCCATGCTGCTAACTTTTACATGAACTTGTTCCAAGCTCATTCCCAGACCTTCAGCAATGTTGTGCTGCATCTCTGGTATGCGTTTCTTCATGCGTGGCTGTTCGCCACACAAAATGGTTACATCTACGATACCGAGTAATAAATTGTTTGGTTCAATAAGTCGCTTGCGCATTTCTGGGAGATACTCAATTGACTTTACTCCTGTTTCCCCTTTATCTGGAAACCAGTCATCTATATCACCTGTGTTGGTGGCCGCAGCAAGAGCCATAACTATAGCATGGGCTACAACATCACCATCACTTCTTCGAGTGTTTGGACCCTTAGAAAAGTTTTCAAAAGACACGCCAGCCAGCACAAGATGCTTTCCTTCAGCGAAAGCATGAAAATCAGAAGCAAAAGAGATACGTTGCTTTTTAGCTAAGGTTAATGCAATGTCTCTCGCCAGCTGCATCTTTGTGGCTTCGTCTACGATCATTTGCTAGCCTCCTCATCGATGTCATATGAATATGCATACTCGTGTAAAGCGGCATTAGCTACTATCTTGGTGTATTCAAAAAGAGTTCCATTATCTGTCCATACCCATCTGTCCATGTCTACTACGGGCTGGTTTCTAGAGACATTGAGAAGAGCGGCTTCCTCTGAGGAAGGCATACGTATATTAAGCCTCTCGTAAGCCTTTTGAGCTTTCAATCCGGTGTGCTCGTACATCCACTTGAAGAGCGGGATATATCCCTCGTCCTGTCCCAGTAAGCCTCCTAATAAAGATGCCAAATAGTAACTATCAAGAAGGCGATATGGTACGCGATCAACAAGATGAACTCTATACCTTCTCAAAACTTCCGTATCGGAGGACGTTTTTAATTTTTCACCAATCTCGTCACCAGCCGGTATGATTGAAGACGGCTCAATAAAACGCACAAGGGTCTGCCTTCCTTGCGCTTCCATTGCACGTATAAAAGAGCCTGCGCGTTTCAGTTCCATACCAGTAGCTTTATTAGGAGTAGGGCTGGATGGTCCTATAACGATTTTTGCGCTAGGCGAGCGTACAAAAGCACCGCCTCGCGGCACAATATCAATAACGTTCTCTACTTGTAGCCGTGTTAACGCTTCTCTTACAGTCGAGCGACTTACATCCAATTCCTCTGTTATTTCTCTCTCAGATGGTAGTCTTTGCCCAGCTGCAAACTTGCCTTGAGCAATCCAATTGCGTAGTACATCAACTACCTCATCAATTTTGCTCTCTTTGTCCATAATTGCGCTTAAGTTCCCCCTTCAGAGTTGTGGTACTTACCACAGATTAACCACAGTGTAGCATAGCATGATGCAAATTCCTACGTACTTTTGTTCAAATAAAAAAATTGGTCCGTACCAGGCTTGACTTTTTGGTCCGTACCAGTGTATTACTGAACAACTGGTACGTATCAGTGAAAAATCACTGGATAGTACCAAATTGTGTCTTAACAAATGAGGCGCGGATATATTTCCGCTCTCCATGTGAGCGTGTGCGCTTCTGAGGGTAGGGGTTCGGCTTCAGGAGTGCGAAACGGGCGACCGTGCGTCGATTTCTCGGGTGAATACGACCACTCATTCCGAGGGTTAGGTTTCCGCTAGGGGGAGAACTGGTGAAGGCGAAGTAAGCCAGTTTCTTATCGTCAGTACACAGGTGCAGATACTAGCATAGTCCCTAAAGGCTGCATCACAAAGGCTGTTCACTAGCCCAGGGCTTAACCGTAACTGCAAGGCTGATACTGCCAATCTCTCTTGAGGGGTTGGCAGCAGTGAGCCTCAGCGGTTGGGGCTTGATAGCAACAAGAGGAGGTCTATTAGCAATGAGCAATGGCGACCCAGGAGAAAGCACCGCCTTTTGCTCTGAGCTCCCATCTTTTGAAGAAGTGAGCCAGGTCTTACAGCATCTCGGTTTTCGCCTGGTTCGCCAGATGGGGGCAAGGACATGGAAGCACGTTCCCTCACTCCCAGCCCAGTATCACTATCGTCATCAAGCAGACGAGATGTGCGAAGTGATCTTTCTGGCTGGCGAGGATCACGACGACGATGAGCGTGCACTACCCACCCATCAATCGCGCTTCTTTGGCTGGTCAGGGCGTGACCAGCACTTGTATCAGCGTATACAGTCAGAGCTTTCACAGCACTGGCCGCTCACATGGCAGGCTTCGGCCTAGCACACCATTTTAAGGAGGATCACCGCCTATGGCAATCACACCACAGCAGTTAACTCAGGTCGAGCAGTTTCGTAAGAACATCCTCGATACCGTCAATCAAGGGGTCGAGGATGAGTACCTGCTGGCAACCTACAACGGTCTCCTACGGCATCTTGATAAGCGTCTCCCGGCGATTAAGCATCGCGTCGAGGGCAACTCTTACAAGAACGAAAGCCGCGAAATTGTCCGTCGCCAGCGCCAGGCACGCGGCCAGAAAACTGGTGCATCTTCTGGCAACGCGCAAGGTTCCGCGCAAAAAACGGCCTAGTTTGCTCTCAGTTTTCCTCGGGGGTTTTCGTCGCAGTGACTTCGCAGCCACCTCGCAGGAACCCCCGATTCTGAGCTCAAAAAGCCGCTTTTTTGTGGTACGGAATATGCACGCTACAACACATTTAATTTTTTGCTCTCTCATTTCCTGACAGTTTTCCACCACGTTTTCCAGTGAAAGGACACACGGAATATGGCACGAAGACTTGCAGGGTTTCGCGATTGGGTCGGCTCACAGTGGCGGCGAATGGGCAATGGGTTGAACCCGTGGAATCAGAGCCGGCGCAATCATCCTCTCCCTGACCCGAAAGAGGATCCCGAGACCCCGCGCACAACCTCGGAACGTCTTGAGCAACGCTTCGAGGATATGATGCAAGAGATCGACCAGCTCAGCCAGAACCACTATAGTCTGGAAGAACATGCCGAGTATAGTTGGATTGTCCTGGTCCGCCTGGTCGTTCCCCTCATCTTCTTCCTCTCCTTTGGCTATGAGGATGGGCTCTTCATGACAGGGTTTCGCGATTTCTCCTGGGAACGCTTCATCCTGATCATGTATGTGATTGGCTACGCGCTGGAGGGCTTGCGTGTAGCGATGGTGTACTCCATGAACTTCAGCAAGTCTGAAGAGCGCAAGAAAGCCTACAAAGCGCAGCTGATCATTTGGGCCGTGATGAGTCTGGGCTGTGGCGTTGCCCAGCTGGCATCCGCCATCGTCATTCAGGCGCTTGGTGGCGATCAATCAGTAGCAGGCAATAGCGCGATTGCCCAGGGCGCGAAGGCAATCATGGCAACCATTCCCTGGTTGGTCTATGCGGCCATCGCCATTCGCGTGGTCCTCTGTGCGGTCGCGGACTGGGCCTGTAGTGGGCACCTGCACAAAAAGAAAGAGACCATCGAGCAGAAAGTCGCAAAAATCACGACCAGGGCCACGAATCTCTCAACTGTCATCCAATCGCAGATCAATGCGCAGTCGATGATCGATAACGCCAGGCAATTTCAAGCGATGGTTCAGAACCAGCGCGAGGAGTTGCAGGAGCTGCGCGCCCAACAAAAGACGGTGTTCGATGTGGTCTTTCAGGCTGGGATGCGTCAAATCAATCGTGTGGCTGAAGAGATGCCTGAAGATGACGCCTAGGAAATGAGGTGAGCGCGCATGCTGAAACGACGCTACTGCCAGTACACCCTTGAGGATACGCAACGGGCCATTCAACACCAGCAGCGGCAACTCGGCGTGCGCATTCTTCCTGGCTCCGCCTCCAGCAACGGGCGGCGTATCCGCATCTACTCCGAGAAGCACCGGCGCGAACTGTGGGTAGTCATCCTGGCCCGCTCGTCTGATTGGTATAAGTTTTGTTTGAACACCTATAACAGCGGCATGGAAGCTGCAGTAGTGGGGACTCACGACAGCTGCCTCTCCGTTCCCGTCCTGGCCATGGATAGTCTGGAATGGTACGAGCCCTACAAGACACGCTTCGAGCAATCGCTTCCTCCCGCCAAAGATTTTCACCTTCCCGACAAACCTGATAAATTTGACCGGCTCCGGCGCGGCCACTATGGGCATTGCGTCTTTGTTGGAGCCCTCATTGTTGGCCGCAAGGAGGCCGTAGAGCGTTTCATGAAACTTCCCGAGCGCACGCGCTTTGACCTGGAAGCAGAAGTGAAACGCTTACGGCACCGGCGACCAGGCCGTCCCTTGAAGCTATGGGATAGCGAAGAAAAAGGAGAAGTCTAACATGAGTAGCGAACTCTTAACCGTTTCTGAAGTTGCTCGTATCCTGCGCGTCGATGATACCACGGTCCGCCGTTGGGTCAAGCAGGGCACGCTAGAGGCGGTGGTCTTGCCACATGTGAATGCCCGTCAGGCGTACAGGATCAAGCGCGAAGCACTTAATAAGGTTCTTTCCAGTAGCGCGGCCTCTTAGCACAGTTCTTACAAAAAAGCGCGGCTCTCTGAGACCTGTTTGGCGACATGGCAGAGATAGACCGCGCGTGTGAACCTTGAAGCCCACATGTTCATAGTAGTATAACATGTGGGCTTTCCTTTGGGAAGGAGACCCCACCATGCCTATGCTTCAGTTGAACGGTCCGGCGACGTTTATTGTCGCGGTTGGTTTCGTACTTGGTGTGATTCTTTTCGTGTGTTGGTATACCGATACTGGCCCGAGGAGTAAGGGGGTAAGCATTCCCTTTCTGTTCCTGGGCGTGCTGATCATCATCGCGGCCCTCTGGCTCTCGCTCTCGCCCCAGGTGCTTCCGAAACTGCCTACATTCAATCCGCTCCCAGGGCAAACAACGCTCTCCAGTTCGGAAACGATCACGGGCAAGCCCACGATCACAGCACAGCAGATTGATAGCATTCTTGCTCAAGCAGGATCACCCGCAAAGGGGCTCGGCTCTCTCTTCTATGACATTGGCATCAATGCTGGCATCAATCCCGCCTACGCGCTGGCTTTCTTCCATCATGAGTCAAGCTATGGGCTTCGCGGCGTCGCGGCCCTGACGCACTCCATCGGCAACATCATTTGTACCAGAGGCTGGCCGCGGTGTGTCGGGCGCTTCCGCTCCTACAATACCTGGTCAGAGGGGCTCATGGACTGGTACCGGCTGATCAAAAACGAGTACCTGCCTCAAGGCTGGAATACTCTGACAAACATCATCGCGCACTATGCGCCCACTTCTGATGGGAATAGTGAGCAGGCTTATGTGCAAGCAGTGAGTAGCGACGTACAGCGCTGGTCTCGTGGGCTGGTGTAGCTCATGGCTCGCTCATCACGACATTCCTCTTCTCATGGCCCTGGGCGCAACAATGCCCAGGGCACTGTCTTGTATCGCAAGTCCTTTGACCTGATGACGCCAGAAGAGGGCCAACGCTGGCTAGAGGGCTTGCGCGACCAGTTAGTGCGCAAACAGCAGCGCGAACGGGCCTATCTGGATAGGAGAGCGGCGCGTAACGTTCATACTACCACAGACGACGCCTACGAAGCTGATCAGGCCCTTGAAAGTGAACTGATCAGCCTTCTTGATAGGCTTCTTGAGGAAGCCAGAAAAGGGGAACATGAGCCATGAGCGAACTACTATGGAATGTGCTTCTTGACCAGTTGGCGCAGTCACAGCAGCAGGCATCGCGCCTTTGCGTTGGGTGCTGGTACAAACAGAACACACTTCCCTTTCCCCCACAAGCCTCTTCGTGCCTTTGTCCTACCTGTGCAACTGAAACCAGAGAGCGAGGTCTCAGCCATGATGTGGCGACGCAGGCATATGTATCCCCCTTGCTGGAAAAACCTTTCTACAACCTGTAAAGCGCGTGCGCAGTGGCAATGTGAGATATGCGGCGTGCATCAACAAGCCACACGACGCAGTAAGCGCACTGGCAAGCCTTATATAGTGTGGCTGCATGCGGCCCATGTCAAACTCCATGATACGCTCAACTCTCAGCCCTCTTTGTTGTGTCTCTGCCCTTCCTGTCATGGATACTACGATTTTTTGCTCCGCTTGCGTGAGCAGGGCATTCGCTTGGAGCGCATCAAACACCGGCGACAGACACGAAAGCGTATCGCCTCTCTCGTCTCGCAGGCTGCATAAGATTGTTTTGGCCCTCTCGCAATGCTGAGAGGGCCTCTTGATACAGGAGAATACTATGAAGCGACAAACGCTTCCCTCTGGCTATGGGGTAGTCCACCTCGAAGGGAAATGGTACCCCATCAAGATCGAAAAAATCTACCCACAAGAGTTCGTCGTCCTCGATCCCATCTATGACGACAGCATCAATGATGCGCACTTTGCGCGACGACAAGAAGCGGTTGAAGCCTGCCTTCACCATGAACGCGAAGAGGCACAGCGCGAACAAGCCAGCTGGTTACGACGAGCAGTGGAAAGCGATGTCTACCCGGATCGCTGTGCACACTACATGGATGAGATCGAGGCGCTCACTGGCAGGAGACCATATATCAGGTACGACTACGGGAGCAGCCCCTATTGTGTGAGCACCGTAGCGTATGTGTATGCCAGCTGGTGCCCTTACTGTGGGGCATGGCAGGATGGATTCTACATCTATGGCCTCACCATTGATGAGGCATTAGCGCAGGCCGCGCAAGAAGCCTATGCGTCGCGCTGTTGCTGTCTGCGCTTCGTTGAAGAGCACGTCCAGGCAGTC
This sequence comes from Ktedonobacter racemifer DSM 44963, assembly GCF_000178855.1. Classification (GTDB taxonomy): domain Bacteria; phylum Chloroflexota; class Ktedonobacteria; order Ktedonobacterales; family Ktedonobacteraceae; genus Ktedonobacter; species Ktedonobacter racemifer. Next base: position 1,223,791 of record NZ_ADVG01000002.1, read on the forward strand.
GCCTAGAAGGAGAAACGAATGCAGCAAACACTTGCAACCTCCCAACCAGTTCCACAGTGCAATAACACCAGCGTCGGTGTCATCGTCTGGCATCCCTCATATAACTTTGTGTTGCTACAGGAACGGGCAAAGCTGCCTATCGGGATAGCGGCTCCAGCTGGACACATTGATCCTGGTGAAAGTTTTCGTGAAGCAGCTCGGCGAGAATTGTTTGAAGAAACTGGCCTGGTTGCCAACACTTTGAGACTGGCTTTTGAGCAAAGGCTTGACTTTGCCTGTCGGCGGCCAGGGGGAACCTACCATGATTGGCATGTCTACAAGACCATCGCCACTGGCCCTTTGACGCCCCGGATGGACGAGGTACGCTCTCTTGGCTGGTATTCCCGCGCTAGCATCAAAAAGCTTGCAGAACGGACGGCCGCATATAAGCGCGGCGAAATAGCCTATCGAGACTGGGAGCAACAGCCGGGGCTTGAACCTGTCTGGTGTGCCATCTTTGAGGCCCTCGGGCTTCTCTCGAAAGACTCGTGAGGACATAACATGACTCCTATTCTCATCCTTCTTGCGCTGGTTCTCTTGCTCATCCTTCTGGCAACAAGGCCGCGAAGAGCACGCAGACGAGCGCGTCAGGTTCAGGCACGTATCTGGCAAGAAGCGGAAGCGCGTGGAGAGATCACCATCCTTGATGATCGCGGCTCTGACCGTCCAACTATCGCCATAAAGAGGCGACGTGACTAAAAATCAGTAACGTATGCTAACCAGCCCTTGTAGCGCCTGCTATAAGGGTTTCCCTATGGAGGAGTAAAATTCTATGGCTCTCCCGCAATTTGTGTGAAACATGAGCTTCTCAAGAGTATGCTCTTTTTCAGAATGTATTTGTGGAGCCAGACCAACTTTTGTATGCTTATGTTATTGCAAAACGTATCACATACATTGCGGGAGAGCCGTAGAAATTCCTTTAACGGTGAACCAAGGATTTGCACACCAACGCGCTAAGGTATGCTTTGAGTCGGTACGCTCTACTGCCCAAACAACCAACCCACCACATTCTGCAGCCAAGATGAGCCAGTCGTGTTCTCCTGCGAATGTGAGCCAGTCGTGTTTTCCTGCGAATGTGAGCCAGTCGTGTTCTCCTGCGAAGATGAGCCAGTCGTGTTCTCCTGCGAATGTGAGTCACTCACACTCTGGTCTGAAGGTGAGTCACTCACATTCTGCTGTGAAGGTAAGTCACTCACACTCTGCTGTGAAGGTGACCCATCCAAGACGGCAAGAGATCTGGCATGGGAAACGCTTTGTGGCTGACAGATCAGACAGGTCACAAATACGAGAGCAAGAACGGCTATGTACAGGCTGACTTTTCGCACCTGCTTTAACATTGATAAACTCTCCTTCTCTTTTTCTTTAATACTTACACATCTACAGGTTGCGTGAGCCTTCTCTCTTTGCACCGCTGAGATGCTGCTCACACTTCCATTATAGAAGAGCTTCAACCATAGAAAAGAGCACAGCAAAAGCGCCATGAGGCATCGCACGTGGATGAGGAGTCAAATGCTTGCAGCTACACTGCAGCAGAACAAGCAACTGCGGCTCAGAGTGGGGGATCTGAGCAATTTCTACACATGTATTCGAGCGAGTCCGTGACCTGTGCATAACGTGCGTCAGACTTTCAACGAAACGCGAGCCTTCTCTCTGCGCCATCGCCGGGAGTACACCTGCAGAGAGGGATGCCGACCTCCCCCACAGGGGCCGCGAATGCTCTCCTCCAGAGGCAATGAGACAAGGTTAGCGGGGGTACGACATGATCTCTCTCCTCATCCTACTTGCATTGGTTCTCTTGCTCATCCTTCTGGCAACAAGGCCGCGAAGAGAACGCAGACGAGCGCGCCAGGTTCAGGCACGCATCTGGCAAGAAGCAGAAGCGCGTGGAGAGATCACTATCCTTGATGATCACGGCTCTGACCGTCCCACCATCGCCATGAAAAAGCGTCGTGATTAGTACAAGTAACGTATGCTAGCCAGCCCTTGTAGCGCCTGCTACAAGGGCTTTTCTCATAAAGGACAAGCAGAATATGGCAGAAGAACAATTACAGCTAGGTGATCGTGTGCAAGTCATCGGACAATGGCCCAAAGGAGCCAAGGGAAAGATTACACGCTTTGTGAATGATAGCTCGTATGCAGAAAGTTTAGCGCTGGTTGTCTTCGACCGCCCCCATCGTTTAAAAGGCACTGTCTATCCCTCTTCCTGGTATAAACCCGGCAAGCTTCAGCGCATCTAAACCACACATGTAGTGGTATAACCAGCCCTTATAGCACCAGCTGTAAGGGCTGTTCTAATATACCTTTGCTTTCTTTAATTGTTCCTCTGTGATGTTTAATGCTTGTTGGATATTAGCTTTATTGAGGATGGCTTCGTTGAGGGTGGCTCCGCTGAGGTTGGCTCCGCTGAGGTTGGCTCCACTGAAATCGGCTTTGCTAAGGTCGGCTCCGCTAAGGTCACCTCTGCTGAGATTAGCACTGATGAGATCGGCCTTGCTGAGGTTGGCTTTTGTAAGATTGGTTCTGCTGAGATCGGTCTTGCTGAGATTGGCTTCGCTCAGGTTGGCTTCGCTCAGGTTGGCTCTATGGAGATCCGCTTCATAAAGGTTGGCTTTCAAGAGGAAGGTTTCGCGGAGATTGGCCTTGTAGAGATTAGCTCTGCTAATGTCGGCTTCACGAAGGTCAGTTTTACTAAGATTGGCCTCGCGGAGATCTGATTTGTAGAGATTGATTTTGTAGAGGAAAGCCCTGCTAATGTCGGCTTCACGAAGGTTTGCTTCACAGAGATTGGCTTCGCGGAGATTTGCACCACAGAGGGTTGCTTTACTGAAGTCGGCTCCTCTGAGATCGGCTTTATAAAGGTTGGCCCCACTGAAATCTATGTTGTGTGCTTTGACTCCTTTGAGATCCATGCTTTTCATATCAGCTTGACTTAAAGAAACAATGCTTTCTCCTGGTTTCGATGACACAAGCTGTGCTTCTCGGAGGAAAGAAAACACATGATTAATTCGCGGTGCATCAAGCTGACCTAAGACGGTCAGCGTTCTTACTCGCGCAACTTTTCTGACCTCGGCATCAAGCGCTGCATGACGCAAATCTTTTTCCAACAACAGATCTGACATCCGATCTAAATAGGCTTGAAGCAAATCTTCTCGTTGTTTATCAAGGGCAATGCTTTGCTCAGATTCTTTTTGCTTTTGAGCAACGTCCAACTCTGTTTTCTTCTGAACTTGCGAGAACCATAAGCCAGCACCAGTTAAAGTTAATGGGACAACGAAAAGTTGTAGCCAATCCCACAAGGTTTTGTTAGAGGAACATTGTTGATTTGAAGGGCAGGCAGAAACGGAAAATCCTGTCCATTCAGAATGATAGCCTAGATAGAGAAGATATCCAATAAGAACCAACCCAAGCATACAAGTAAGAATACAAGTGCTTAGGATAAAGTAACGCTGCTGCCAAAGACGTTGTTTTTGCTGCATTCTTTCTCCTCTATTTTGGAAAGCTTCCTTGCAACTTCTACTTAACAGATAGAAATGTATAGAGAGGAGTTTAAGTACCAGAGCAGCATTTTGTCAATGAAAATGTAGATTTAACCAGCCCTTATAGCACCTGCTATGAGGGCTTTCCCTTTGAGGTAAATCTATGAACCTCCCTGATCTACACCAGGCAACACGGGTTGTCGTCTCTGTGAGTGGTGGGAAAGACAGTATCGCTATGTTGCTTGAGGTACTAGAAACAGTTCCTCATGAACTGGTGATAGCGCACCATCAAATTGTACTGGAGGACTGGCCTGGAACGGTGGAGTATTGTGGAACCGTTTGCCGACGGTTAGGCGTTCCGCTCTACTGCACACAGGCAAGCTATAGCGGCTATGAATGTCTGGAGTGTCACCATCGCTACCTTGTCTCGTGTGCTACGCTTTCAATTCCCTGGTGTCGGGCTTGTGGCTCGCGTCAAGCGAAGTACCTGCGTCAGGTAGAAAGTGTGCTTGACCTGGTGGAATGGCGGCAAGCATGGCCCTCGTTGTCGGTTCGCTTTTGTACATCCTACTTCAAACGCGATAACTTCAACTCCTGGGCCAGGGCCAATGCTCACATGCTAGGTGATCATCCCGTGATCTGTCTGGGTGAACGAGCCTTAGAATCTCGTGGCCGGGCAAAATTACCTATGTGGCGTGAGCGTTCTGGTCTCAAACAAGGCTGGATGCATGAATGGCGGCCCGTGCTTTCCTGGCGACGAATCGAGGTCTTCCAGAAGATGCAAGCTTACCAGGTCGAGCCTCACTACTGCTACGATCTCCAGGGCATGACGGAGCAGGACATGTATGAGACGGACATTGAAGGCGGGCCTCGGATGTCGTGCGTGATGTGCTTCCTCAAGAGTCCCGAGCAGTTGCGTACTGGCTACTACACCCAGGAAGGCCGGGCGGTGATGGAACGAGCATTAGCCATTGAAGCGAAAACAGGACATACCATTCAGCATGGGCATGCTCTTGCTGAGATGTTGGCGTAAAGATATTCAGCCCTTCTAGCACTTGCTATAGGGACTTTTCTTATGGAGGGAACCAATGGATAACCAAGTGAAACGGCTGTATAAGATAACATAAGAGAAGCTTGATGGAGCACTCAAGCATGAACTCCCCGCTGACTTTGCGTTTGGTGTGATGCTGTTCTTCCTTGAGAAGCTGGCCGAAATGCGCCTAGAGCCAGAGGAACAACGGCAAGTCAAGAAGATTCTCAAAAAATGGATCGCCTGTTTTAACGACGATAAAAACTTTTCGTAGTTGATCAGGGGCACGGAGTAAGTGTACCGTGCTTATCATGAGACAACCAGCCCTTATAGCACCTGTTAAAGGGCTGGTTGTACATATTTTAGAGCGTTGTACAGAAGATGTAAGCCATGATGAACTTTGTGTGGCTATCCTCTTGTTACGGCAGAGGTGAAACAACATTTATAAACGATGCTCTAGAGTCTGCCATAGCAAACTCTAGAGCATACTGATGACAACTTCAACGCCTGTAAGTGATGATGTCCGCTTGCTACTGACTGGGAAGTCTCCAGAGGTCATCCTCGATAAAATGTGCAGCGGTCGACGTCCCAAAGGCTGCCACTCCGAAGGATGATTGGCAGTCCCGAATAGGTGTATCCAGTTTCACCTCATGGCGATTGACATAGAACCTGCACTGATCAGATTGTACTTTCATACCAATATAAAGCGGAAAGGTGATGGGAAACGAAACCTTTCCCGATTGCTTAAATGAGCTGAGGATATTGACCGTGACTATTCTATAATTTCCATCTTTATCGATCAAAAACATATCACCAGCCGACACAACACCTTCCTCCTGGACGTTATAGGCAATGCCGACTCCCCCATCCCCATGACTCTGCATATCTCTGAAAACAACCTGGTACGCAACATTATTAAACCCAGACGTTCCGCTACGGGGGCAGCCCTTATAATATGATTGGTCTAATGCTATCTGATAACTACCGTCCTGAAAATCACACCCACTCTGCTCCCAATTACTATTTACCTGACTCAGATCCTCATGAAAGATGCTTGTAGCAATGAAAGGAGTGGAAAACGCATTCGGTACAGCATTTGCCGTCGCCTGATAGACAGCCGTTCCGGTTGATGCATATGCAACCGCTGTTTTCGTTCCATTCCTTACGGCGGTCTCGGTGGCCTGGACAGAAAGATCGTGTTGATGTCTATTGTTCTGATCCTGAGCTATCCAGATAATGCTTCCCCCGATAAGCAAAAGGGCAAGAAAAAAACTGGCCCAAAGCATTCCTTTACTTTTCATTCCTTGTTCCTTATCAAATAAGTCATATGCACTCCTGCAGATAACCATACAAGCAAATGGGTGATTTCTACCAGGACAAGAACCGGACACATTCCGGCCAAACTGCTCCAAATACTTTAAATGCCAATTTTTATTTACACTGCTTCTCTTAAGAGAAACATTACAAGCCGTCAAAAAAGAGCCTTTGCAAGAGACTCTTTTTCTTACTCATTTTGGAGGGTTCTATGAACCATTGCTCATTTTGTTTTTTTATTACTTTTCTCGTGGAGCCTTGCAAGAGGCTGTGCTCAATATGGTCACAGCTTCATTTCTTATGAACCAGGGGCGCGGTCTAGTAACACGCGCTCTTCTCTGATGGAGAGATTTATCTGGAGGCTGTTCTGTCTTGAAAGGAGACCCATGCTGAAAGCAATCCGCATTGTTTGGAGAGTGTTGAGCATCATTTTTATGGCCTTCATGGTCTTGGTTCTGGTCTTAGTCGCTTACCATGACCCTGCCAAGTTTTTTTAGCACTGAGAAACATCGTTCTTGGCATCGGTGCCTCTCTTCTTATTCTTAGCTTCATCTTCCGGCAATTCAAACGGAGATAAGGAGGTCACTTCATGTTCAAATTCTGGCTCACGTGGCGCTATAGACTCAAATGGAAACGCGATTTGGTTCTCTGGAAGCTGAAAGACTTCAACGAACGCTTTAACCCCTATGCACAGATAGCAGACCTGACAAGTTATACCCAGCATCTAAAGGATCTACTTAACCATGCTTCGTGTGTCTGTGGGAAGCGCCTGGACCTGGAAAACGCCTATGGTTGTATCAAGTGCGAACATTGTCATGGCCTCGCCATTGCTGATTGGCCTCATCATTGCGATGCCTACCTGGGAGGCGGTCACTATTGGTGCAAGTTCTGCGTCGCTGACGTGGCCTGCAAGTACCAGCTGGTTTCACCTGAAGAGCAAGAAGACTTCCAGGCTGATCCTGATACCGCCGTCGAATGGGTTGCTCTGCTTCCTGACGAGCGATTTTTGCACCTGGTACAGGAGGCAAAGCAACGTTTGTCCTTTGTCGAAAATAGTGTGGGCGCGGTCGAGTGACACGCGCCCTTTCTTTTCTCCACGTTTTGTAATGTGTTCACCAGAGAAAGGACGGTGTGTATGGCTACAAAGCGCTGTCTTCCCACGCGTTTCTTTGAGGACCCTGATGTGATGAGCCTGAGCAGCAAGGATGCCCAATTGATTTTGATTGGCCTGGTGCTTATGGCTGACGATGAAGGTCGCGAACTGGCTCACACATCCCTGATCAGCCGCAAACTGGATTATACCCCTGACCTGGTTGAGCAAGTGCTTTCTGAGTTAGAAGCCAATGACCTGATCATTCTCTACCAGGCTGGCCGACATCGTTACTATAGCCTGACTCGCTGGAAACAGTGGCAAAGTCTCAGCCCGGCAAAGATCACGCCCTCGAAGCATCCTGCACCGCCTTCTGAAAGGGGAGAAAAGGCGGTTTTGCCTTCGTTTGAAGATGAGAGCGAACATTCCCAGGAAAACGGCGGAATTTCCCAGGGAAATTCTGGGAAATCCGGCGAAAGTCCGTCTCAATATAATTTAAGTCAATATAATTTAAGTCAACGTAAGCAAAGTGAAGAGCAAAACCACGAAGAGCAATCTTCACCTCCTGCCAATGTCATCCCTTTTCCTCCAAGTGCCGACGGCGACGATGCTCAGGTAGAAGAAAAGGGAAAAGACCTTGAGGGCCTCACTACCCAGATCGCCGCTATTCTCCAACTGCCTGCAAGCGCGGCTCTTCATCGTCTCGTGCAAGAGTTTGCCCAGGAACCTGATCTCTCGCTAACAGGCGAAGCCGACGCCGCCTGCGAATGGATCGATGATCAGCAGCGAAACCGCAAAGGCAAACGCATATCCCCCGCCTTTTTCCGTGAATGGCTCAAGCGAGAGCGCGCAAGCATACACAAACGGCGAGCGTCCCTTGCTGAACAGGAAGCAACTGGAACCGACAACAGGGCTCCTACTTCCCCATCAGCGAGTAAGGGCCTGACCGGGAAAAGTTTGATGCACATGGAGCAGCAATACCAACAGTTCCAGGCCCAGCGCGGCCCGCGAAAGTGAGGATGATATACGATGGTTGAACGACTTCCCCCCTCCAACCTGGAAGCGGAAGCCGCGCTTCTCGGGAGTCTCATCATCGACCCTGAAGCGGTTGGTCTGATCGCTGACGTTCTCTCTCCCGACGATTTTTACCGTCAGGCTCATAGCATGATCTATGAAGCGATTCTGACCCTCTATGAGCAGCAAGAACCTGCTGACCTGGTGACACTCAGCGATGAACTCATCAGGCGCGGCAAACTGGACGAAGTGGGAGGCGATGACTACATCACGTCTCTGGTGAACACCGTCCCAACCAGTGGCAACGTGGAGTACTACGGCCGCATTGTTGCCCGCACTGCTCAAGCCCGGCGGCTCATTCATGCAGCTGGACAAATCGCGGCCACGGCCTACGAAGATGACGAGCAGGCTACAGAGAAAGCGGAACAACTCATTTTCTCTCTGTCTCAAACGCGCGGCTCATCTGACTTTGCTTCTGTGAGCTCAATCTTGAGCGACTGTATCGCGATGCTGGAAACCGCCAGTAACCGCGAAGGGAAACTGCTTGGAGTCCCAACCGGCTTCAACGCCCTGGATGTTCCCCTGGGTGGGCTGCAACCCTCTGACCTGGTGATCCTGGCTGCGCGTCCCGCTGTTGGTAAGACCAGCTTTGCCCTCAATGTAGCCTACAATGCCGCCTATCTCCACCAGCAACGCGTGGCGGTCTTCTCGTTGGAAATGAGTAAGCAACAGTTAGGTATGCGTCTTCTATCCATGGCCTCGGAACTGGATCAACAACGGCTACGTATGGGTTGGATTCAAGATGATGAGTGGGAAAAGGTAAGCGAGGCCGCGGGGACGCTTGCCGCAGGTTCCATCTGGATTGATGACACAGCCGGGATAGCGCCCTCTGCCATGCGAAGTAAAGCGCGTCGCCTTCAGGCACAGCAAGGGGTAGACCTGATCATTGTGGACTACCTCCAGCTGATGCACGTCTCCCAGGAGAAACGCACGCAAAACCGCGAACAGGAGATCGCGGACATCAGCCGCAACCTCAAAGCCCTGGCAAAAGAATTAAACGTGCCTGTCCTGGCTCTAGCCCAACTCTCCCGAGCCGTCGAGAGCCGTCAGGCGAAAATCCCCCAACTCTCGGACCTGCGAGAATCGGGGGCCATCGAGAACGACGCCGATGTGGTGCTCTTCATCTACCGCGAAGAGCTCTACAACCCCGACAACGAAGAGGCGCGCAACACGGCCGACATCATCATTGCCAAGCATCGCAATGGCCCTGTAGGAACTGTACGCCTGGCCTTCAATGCCAGTCAAACCCGCTTCGCCCCTTTGGAAGTAACTTCAAGAACAGAAAGTGAGTCATTCGAATGACACAGCGACAAAAAAATCTGACTATGTCTCAAAATCTCAACGTTGGAAGCACACCTTTGAAACCCGCTGGGAGGTTGTCAGTTATGCCTAGAACAAACAGAAAAGCAACACAGGAGCAACCATTAATGTCGTATTTGACAGCGCCCCAGGTTGCTGCAAGACTTGGTTTCTCGCGGAGTCAAATATATGCAATGGTAGCAGAACGGTCTATCCCCCATTATAAGATTGGCGGAGCAATCAGGTTTAATCCTGAAGAGATAGATGAATGGCTTGTCCAGTCTCGGGTTCCTGTAGCACAGTAAGTAGTAGTGTAGCAACAAACAAAAAGAAGTCCCACCGATGACTCACGCGCATGGGTGGGACTTCTTTGTGGAGTTAAACAATATGGGTCGAAAATCACACTATGGCGAGGGCAGCGTCTTCAAAAGGAAAGACGGCCGTTATGAAGCTACTGTCCCCAACTTTAACGGGAAAAGAAAATCATTCTATGGTGCAACTGAGACAGAGGCCAAGAAGAAAAGGAAAGAGGCCCTTGCCCAGCTCGCACGTGGGGAACATGTTGAAGTAGACCGCCAGAAAGTAGGCGACTATCTGCTGTACTGGATCTCAGTACATGGGCCTACCATCGAGCGTTCTACGGCTCAAATGTATGGTTACCACATCCGGAACCACTTTGTACCTGGGATAGGGCATATAGCTCTTCAGAAATTGACTGTGGAAGATCTGCAAACCTTCTTTAACAAACTTATTAAAGAAGGCTTGCAAAGCACTACCATTCACCTGCTTCACCGCATATTGAAAGCGGCTCTCAATGACGCCATCAGGTGGGAGAAGATAGCTAAAAATCCCGCACGTTATGTAAAACTTCCCAAAGAGCAGGAGAAAAGAGAAAAGCGTATTCTGACTGCTGAGCAAGCCCAAACGTTTATCAATGCTGCACAGAATGCCCTGAACGAAGGGCGTCAGATTGGCGCCGTCACGTTGCTTTTTATGACAACAGCTATTCGTATAGGAGAAGCGCTCTCGTTGCACTGGTCCGAGGTCAATTTTGAGAAGAAAGAAATTCGCATAGAGAACACACTCAAATATGATCGCGAGAATCCAGGCTTCTACGAGACCGGTCCAAAGTCAAAGAGCAGTGTGAGGAGGATACTCCTCTCTCGCCTTGCCCTGGAAACGCTCTCCGCACATCGTATCAATCAGGTAGAGCAACGTTTGCAGGCATCGGAGTGGGAAGACAATAACCTGGTCTTTACCAATCCGAAGGGTGGGCATATGTGGGACACAACCATCCGTTATCAGTTAAGAAGCTTTTTGAAAGGATTGGGACTCCCCGAAGATCTTCGACCGCATGAGTTACGCCACAATGTATCCACTGCTTTGATCGAAGCTGGCGTGAGCATCAAAACGGTGCAAGAGATGCTCGGCCACAGTAAGATATCCACAACGATGGATATCTATGGGCATGTAACTCCCAAGATGAAACAAAACGCTGCCGATGAGATAGACAGAATGTTTGGCGAAGAATAAACAATAAGCAAGGGGCTAGTAGTCAGTCCACTTTGGTTTTGATGTCAAGGTAGAGATCGTGACGACTCCCCACGCATAAATGCGGGGGCTTCTCAGGAGGCCGAAGCTTCCTGAAGGCTCCGTCCGAGCCTATGGTGCGTTACTCTCTTGGTGAAAGGCGGCTGGTGGGCTCTTAAAGACCTTTCGAGAGGTACAGGGACACATGCACGCAAGCGCTTTTACGCAAGGGAACGATTTACCTTGCAACCCAGGAAACACTTTTTGGTTGTGTATGTACAAAAACACTTGTTCTAGTATAGCGGAGAGTGTGGTTCTTGTCAAGAAGGAAAGATTCATTGGGTGCGGTTCATTTTTTTGCAAACTCAGCGATTGGGACGAAGAGGAAGGGGAAATGATAAGATAAAAAAACAGGAAGAAGCCAGCAAGGAGGTTGCCGATGGAAAAATCCTCACTCGCCGAAGTCTGGAGACTGCTCAGCGAGAGCGTCTTTGAAGAAATGGAAGCGTGGCGCAAAGAGCACCCAACAGCGACATTCCAAGAGATCGAAGACGAGCTGGATGCTCGGCTCTCAGGCATGCGGGCCCAGATGTTAGCTGACCTAGCTCAACAGAGTCCCAAACGGGATTGGAGTGGACAAGAAGCAGAGAAGCGTCCCCGTTGCCCGCAGTGTGGAGCGGACTTACAGGCGCGAGGTAAGCACGAGCGAAGATTGGCAACGCAAGGGGGCCAAGAGGTCAAACTCAGCCGACGGTATGGAACGTGCCCGCAGTGTGGAAGCGGGCTTTTTCCCCCTGGATGAAGAACTGAATCTGCCCTCGAGTGGACTGACGCCTCATGCCCACCAGGGATTGGTCTTGTTGGGAAGCATGGTGCCATATGCCTGCGCAGCCACACACCTGGAAACCCTTTTGAAAGTCCAGGTCAGTAAGAGCACGGTGCGCCGACTCACTGAACAGGCAGGAGCATGCTTGCAACAGTGGCAGGATCAATACGCTTGCCCAGGGCAAGGGAGTGAGCAGCCCAAACAGGCAGCGCCGCGGCAGGCGATGGCAACAGATGGGGTGTTGATCCCCGTTTTGCCAAACGAGTGGGCGGAGGTCAAAATGGTCACAATTGGCGAGGTATGCCAAACGAAGTCAGGTGAGCCGCATTGCGAGAAGCTGAGTTATTTTGCCCGTCTGGCTGATGCCGAAACCTTTGGAGATCTGGCGTCCTTCGAGATCCAGCGGCGACGAGTCGATCAAGCCAGAGAGGTAGCCGCCATCAACGATGGAGCAGAATGGATTCAGGGATTTGTGCAAGGCCATCGTGCCGATGCAGTGCGTATTCTGGATTTTGCGCATGCCGCTCAATACATCAGTGAGATCGCAACCCTGGCCCAAAACGCCGGAGTGCCATTGCCGCCGACATGGGTAAGCGAGCAGTGGCATAAGCTCAAGGAGGATGGACCGACAAGCGTACTCAAGGAAGTGCGGCGGCTGAGCGCATCAACTCCAGGTGACGAGATGCTCGAGAAGGTGGCCTATCTGCACAAACGGGAAGGGCAGATGCAGTATCAGCAGTATCGGGCAGGTGGCTGGCCTATTGGATCAGGGATCGCGGAAAGCGGCAACAAACTGGTGGTGCAAGCTCGCCTCAAAGGAGCAGGGATGCATTGGGCACGTCCTCAGGTGAATGCGATGTTGGCCCTGCGAACCACCTTGTGCAGTAACCGATGGACCCAGGACTGGCATGTGGTCAGGGCGAGTTGGCACACCAGCCGCCTCCAACGTTTTCGCGCACGCAGTCAAGCGGCTTTGGCCAAAGCCTCTCTTCGCTTGCAGCAAACTTTCTGGCGCTTGCCTTTGCCTCTTATCCTGGCGTGTTTCCCCTCCCCTCCCCCAACCTCAATGGCTCCCAAAGGACGGACCGAGGGACAGAGGCGTTGGGGACGGCAGACCTTTTCCCAGCGAGCTATCCAAGATGGACGCTATGCAAAAAAATGAACCGCACCCAGATTCATTGTATTGCCTGTATACTGTCAAGCCTTCCATTCTCCCAACCACCCTATCCACCAGAAAAGGACTCGCTTATATCCCCATGCCTCAAGGCAGGGGTTTTACGCTCGGTCCGATAAAGTTTATTGGTTTTTTTTGCATATCCCCCGAAACGGTGTACCCGTTTCGGGGGGATATGCAAAAAAACCCGTATAGGTGGCGCAGGCTGTTAAGCGAGGGAGGCGTAGTTGCGATGAGCAGTAATGAGGAAGTGGTGGCCAAATCGGAAGTAACACGGTTGCAGCAACGTATCGTCGAACTGGAGCGGGCACTGGGCCGTAAGACGCTGGAGAACGATATCCTGCGCGAGACAATCGAGAAAACAGATCAAAAAAACAGACCTTGCGACTGCCGTTGCTTCCGAAGGAAGGTGGTCTGTGAAAACCGTTGCTGATGTCCTGGAAGTCTCACGCTCTAACCTGATTGACAGAGTGGAGGGCAGGAAAAAGAAACGGGGGCGCTACCGAAAGCAGGACGACGCTCAGCTCGTCCAGGAGGTGCAGAAAATTGTCGATGTGCGGCCAACCTACGGCTATCGGCGTATCACCCGCCTGCTCAATAAAGAGCGCCAGGCGCATTCTCGTGAATTACGAGCGTGCAGGCGCGATTACAACTAACACGGTGTCAGGAAGCAAACATCCTTGAGGTCGCGAGGAGCATTCCCAAACTCACACTTGCTTCGACCGCGCATCACGCGCGAACGGGGGAAAATCAGCGGATTGGTGAACAGCAATTCGAGGAGGCGCGCCTGTGCCGATTTTCCACGTCGCTTTTTCGAGCCGTGAGATGTTGGTCGAGCGTCAGATTTACAAAATACCGATATTTATAACATTCGATGCATTCTAGGGCGATTTTTGGGCTATCCGGTTGTGATAGTTGTTTCAATATAAATCAAAGTGTTTCACCATGAGGTTCTGTTCCTGCGGCGGTTCTTCTTGCTGACTTCCCAAAGCGGTTGATTGCTCTCCATGAGAGGGTAGCCAGACCGCGAAGGGCGGGACTGCGCTCCCACAAAAAGAGGAGCGGCCAGGCCGGCCGCTCCTCGTGCAATGGAACTCATTCCACGGCTAGTGACCCGTATAACCGATGATATCGCTGGCGCCAGTCCCGCCCTTGAAGGTGAAGTAGAGGGGCCGTTCGGCTACAATCGGCCCACCGAAGGACTGCACATGCATCGAGACCGTGTAGCCTGCTGAGTTGGGATAGGCTGCGACAATCGGATTGACGATGCTGTTGATCAGCACACTCGTCCGGCTGTGGGCCGGCAGAGTCAGCTCTTTCTGGATAATGGTGTTATCCGCGAAGATCGTGATCGCTGCCACCACCGGGGTGCTGTTCGGGTTCTGCAAGGTCAGCCAGTCATTGAAGTTGGTGCCCGTCTGTCCCTCGGCGAAACTGTAGACGCTCTGGCCGGCTGGTCCGACCTGCCCGACCACATCGTCCATACCGGGATGCATGCTGCCATTGAGTCCGAAGTGGAAATACTGCACCCGTTCCGCCACGATCGGGGCCGTAGCCGTCACTTCGATGGAGACACTGTTGGTGACCGTACAGGCAGGGTTTCCGTTAAGCCCACAGTTGGGATTTCTATTGGCATTGTTCACGTCAAAGATGATCTGGCTCTGGGCGTTGACCGGCTGCTGAACGGTTTGTACCGTGCCGTTGGTGTACTCCAGCTTGATGGTGGCCGTGGCCGCAGGTGTGCCCGAGGAGGCGAAGTTGGCCAGCACCAGGTTTTCCTGGAAGTCCTGGCCGGTATAGCCCTCGGCAAAGAGCCAGTCGGTGCTCTGGGTGGTCACACCCATGGTCGCCGAAGCTCCCGTGGTTGCGCCTCCAGCATTGGGGACATTGCCATTGAAGTACTCCGAGCGCTCCACCACGATGGGTTGGTCGGAGGTCACCTGGATGGCAGCCTGCCCGTGGAACTTCGTCGGATTAGTCGTGCCCCGCTGCTGTGCTCCCACCGTCACCGGATCGTTCTCGACGAGCTGCCCGTTGCTGTAGTAGGAGACAGTAACATTCGCCGCGCTGGTATTGGGATTGAGGATCTCCAGGAACTCCTGGGAGTTCGACGAGCTATCCCCGGCGGCAAAGTAGAAGCTGGTGGCGGTGCGAGTGGCACCTAGCACGTCGGTGCCGCTGGCCACGCCATGGGCATTGAAGTACAGCGGCCGCTCGGCCACGATCGGCACGTCCGAGGTCACAATCATCGAAATGGCCTGCTGGGGTGCGCTCGCTGAGATGCCCAGGTCGTCATTGACCGACCTGGTGATGCGTGTGTTCCCATAGACCGTGTAACTCCAGGTCAGCGAAGGCCGATTCTCAAAGAGGTACTGAGTGAAGACATGGGCCGTCCCATCGGTGGGATTCAGAAGGGTCAGATACTGAGTAAATTGACCGCCTACGCTGCCCTCGGCGAAGTACCACGTCGTACTGCCCGATACTGACCGCCCGCCGCCCCTCATATTACTGGCCAGTACCTCCAGGTCCCCAGTCAGGTACCAACCACTGAAGCTGCCCAGACCGCTGGCCTGATCATAATCAGTGGTCGCCGGATATTTACTCAGCCCATCACCAAGCGTATCATTGTTGCCGCTGGTAACATCGTGGAAGCCATTGGGGAGATACGAGGGCCAGCCAAGATTCTGACTGACCTGATAGAGGAGTGGGTTGATGAAGCCAAGATTGAAGCCGCTGTCTTGCAGGGTCTTCTCATTGGCAATCGCCATGAAGGCCGCCCACAGAGGTGCCGCCGCCGAGGTGCCGCCCACGGCCACCCAGGTATGGCCATTACAAGCGGTGCTGACCGAACAATACATCACGTAGCCGGTTGCGGGATCGGCATTGAGCGAGACATCGGGTACTTCGCGGTAACCGTTGCTATAGTTGTTGCTCACGCCAGAGCCGCTCTGCCACGAGGGAAGAGGCCATACACTGCTGATACCGCCGCCGCCCGCGCCATAGGAGTCGTTCCAGACGGTCTCGCCGCCATAGGAACTTCCGTTCAGGGTGAGAGTTGTGCCACCAACGCCAGTAACGTAGGGCTGCGAGGCGGGGTCATCGACAGAGGCTGTACCTTTACGGCAATCGTTGGTGCCGGCATCGCCAGAGGCAGCTAAGACCGTCTGGCCCTGTGCCGCCGCAATCGCGAAGAGGTTGTTCTCTGCGGTCAGCTGTGCTGAGGGCATACTCGCTTCACACGCGCCCCAACTGGTGCTGATGACCGAGGCGCTGTTGTCGCTAACCATACGGCTGAAGACGTCCAGTTCACCGGCAGAGGTACGAGGCGCCTCGTAGACTTCCAGACTGGCCAGTTTCGGGGCGGCACTCAGGATCAGCTCTATGTCCAACTCATCTTCGATTGCGCCAGCGCCTAATGAAGCGCCGCCATCAACCTTGATTTTGTTGATCGGCACCTGACTGCCTCCATAGCAGGAGGTGTAGTTACTGATATCCGATGGCAGGTAATCATCAAGCTCCAGCAGAGCGATCGTCTGGCCTTCTCCGTGGAAACCGTTGCCCTGAAGGGTCTTCAGATCGTACGCCGAGGCAATCTGCGAAGGGATGAAGTAGCCAGTTCCAGCGGAGATACAAGTGACGTTCGCCTGGACCTGGCTCCGGAGGTTCATTTTTGCGCTTTTCGATGTAGTGATCGGCGCATGCGCCAGATGAACCGAATTGTCTAGACCTGCGATGTTTTGGATCAAGCCAGCCAGGTTCGCAGGTACCGATGGATTGATGGGAGACGCGTAGAAGTGCGCCCCTTCAGAAGAGATATAGTTATTAATCTGGATATGGAAGGCATGTTCCGCATCGTCCACAGTGCCTTTGAAGCCGATGACCAGGTGCAGCTTCCCGGTCAAGGTGACCTGGAAGCCATAGCCCTGCAAGTAATCAATGACGGCTTGCTCGCTGCTGGCTAATGGGGCAAAAGCAGTAGAAATTTGAGCCGAAGTGAGATGCTGGGGCTTGTGGGTTGACTGCGAGCGGATGGTGTTGTCCGCATAGGCTTTGAGCGCTTCAGCATTGCGCAGCTTTAGACCAATTGAGAGCGAGAGGTTCTGATTGGGGTCTGCAAGCCCAATCAGCGTGCTGGTTTTCACGAGGCCGGGTATATTTCCATTCAACGGCACCAGGCTGGCGGCACTTGCGTTGGTGGCATTGCCAATCAGGCGTGTACCGATTATAGCGCCAAAGATGATCAGGCAGAGCAGAGGCAGAGCCACAGTCGAGCGGTTGATCCATGCGCGTCGAACCTGTGGCCGTCTCTCTGGTTGCGAGGGGAGAGAACTCATCGAGGATACCTTTCTATAGCGGAAAATATGTGAGAAAAAGCTTTATATATCTGAGTTGTTATACGTAAAAACAGCAAGATTTATAACATTCGATGATTTCTGTAGTGATTTCTGGGCTATCCGGCTATGACAGTTATTTCAGGGCGAACCAGAATGTTTCACCATGAGGTTATGCTCCTACGGAGGTTCTTCCTGCTGACTTTCCAAAGAGGCTGATTGCTCGCCTGAGAATGACCCCCAGAGTTATACCAATTTCTCCCGCAGAGTTCTGGGATTTACATCAGATACTGGGGGTTTTTGCATATCCCCCCGAGACGGGTACACTGTTTCGGGGGGATATGCAAAAACCCCCTTATTCCGAGCATAGTTGGCCGTAAACTGCCAGATTTCTCCGGTTCTGCACATCTCTTCAACACTTCCGTGCAAAAAGTCAGTCACATGTCCGGGTTATGGGTGCATTGTATCGCTCACCCGGCCGAAATGGAGATAGTCTAATTATCCATTATAAAAGTGGAAAAGCAGTGAAAGATGCACATTGCCGTGGCATCGAAAGGGGAGACTTTTCTTGCCAGCCCGCGTTTCTCCAAGGGGCCAGAAAGACGTCTACGCCTCCCGGCAGGCAAGCGTTCCTCCTCTTGCTCCAGGGATCCTTTTCCCCATTGACACGTCTCTTTCTGTATGCTGTATGCTATCACTTGAAGTGGTGGGCAATTCTCCTCCAATTGCTCACCAGAAAAGAAATTCCATAAGGTTCCAGGAAAGAGCGATTGGAGCAGAGGCAACAGGGTTTCAATCCGTCCCAAATCATCTGGCGGAGAAGAGGCGTCCAACAAGCACTGAAGAGAAAGGAGACCTGTACCATATCGATGAATCTTCAGACCGATGAAACGATCCAGAACAACGTTATGGACGAATTAAAGTGGGATACGCGCCTCCGAGCGAGCGACATTGGCGTCGCGGCTAAGGATGGGATTGTTACGCTCACTGGTTTTGTTGATTCGTACTTAAAAAAGCGGGCTGCTGAGGCTGCGGCCCTGCGGGTCCGTGGCGTGAAGGCGGTTGCGAATGAGCTGGAAATCCATCTGCCTGGCTCGGCTGAACGCACCGACGAAGATCTTGCCGAGGCAGTTGTCAATGCGCTCAAATGGGACACCGGTATCCCGGCGGACCAAATCGATGTGATGGTCAGCAAGGGCTGGGTGACCCTCAAAGGCGATGTCGAGTTTGCCTTCGAGAAAAAAGATGCTGAGCGTACCATCCGCTATATAGCAGGGATTAGGGGGGTGATCAATCTCATTCGGGTCAAGCCCCGGCTCTTCCCAAGCAATCTGAAAGAGGACATTGAGAAAGCACTCACCCGCAATGCGGAGACAGATGCCGAGCATATCACGGTCGAGGTTTCGGGCAGCAAAGTCAGTCTCTACGGAACAGTTCATTCCTATGCAGAGCGCAAGGCAGCGGAGAGTGCGGTATGGGCCGCGCCAGGCGTCACCGAGGTGGAGGATCGCATAGCCATCGCGTTTTCCTGATGCATTGTTCTGGCCAGCAAGAAGAACGCCAAAAGACGCAGGGGCATTGAGGCTTGCAAGACAATCAATCCCTTCAAACTCAATCTGGACTAACCACTAGTGATATACTAGTGATATGATAGTATATCACTAGCCCCTTCTTTTTTTGCCCAAAAACAGGCGTTTTTCTAGCCAACTGCTGTCAAGATAACCGTCAAAATCGGCTTTGCAGGCCCCCGCACCGCTTCTTAGCTGGTATCAGTTGCAATAATAAGGTATACTAAACCTATTCAACAGGATTAGCGTATAGCACAGCATTCATGCGCTAACACCGGGCATACTGTCAGGAACCACATGCGCGGGGGAGGTCTTACAAGTCAGACCCTCCAGAAGGCCTGGCGAGAGACCACCTCTTGCGAAAGAAGTCAGGAGGAAACGGCTTATGAAAGTATACGGGGCGGAATACATTCGCAATGTAGCGTTGATCTCCCACGGGGGAGCAGGGAAAACATCCTTGATTGATGCCGCACTATTTGACACTGGAGCCGTAACACGACAAGGGAAGGTAGATGATGGAACCTCGATTGCGGACTACGATCCTGACGAACTTAAGCGTCGGATGTCCCTTCACACCAAAGTGCTTCCCGTCGAGTGGCATGAGCATAAGATCAATTTTATTGACACGCCCGGCTACGCTGATTTCATTGGTGAGGTAAAAGCTGGTCTACGCGTGGCGGATGCCGCCCTGGTCGTGGTGACAGCCGAAAAAGGAGTAGAAGTAGGCACTGAACTGACCTGGCACTATGCCAATGAACGCAACCTTCCTCGTATCGTCGTGGTCAACAAGCTCGACCGTGAAAATACCTCCTTTGATATGGCGCTTGAGTCGCTACGCGCCAAGTTTGGCACCAAAGTTGTCCCCCTACAGATTCCCATCGGGGAACAGGCCAACTTCAAGGGAGTTGCTGACCTGCTGCATCAGAAGGGCTATACCTTCGAGGGCGGCAATAGTGTGCAAGAAATTTCCATCCCCAATGAGTTACAGGACACCATCAATAGTTACCGTGAACAACTGATCGAGTCAGCGGTCGAGAGCGATGATGAACTGATGGAGAAATTTCTGGAGGGGATAGACCTTAACGACGAAGAGATCCTCAAGCTGGTCAAAGTGGGTACGGCCTCGGGTAAGCTCATTCCAGTGCTCTGTGCCTCCGCGGCGAAAAACATCGGTATCCAGACAATGCTCAGTGCTATCCTTGACTACCTCCCCAGCGCGGCGGACGCCTTACCAGAAGATGCCCAGAACTTTGAAGGACACACCTCGGCCCTGGTGTTTAAAACGACTGGGCAACAGTCTGGCACCGTCTCAACCTTCCGCGTCTATACAGGAAGCATCAAGGCTGATAGCCATCTCTTCAATATCCAGACAAAGACGGATGAGCGTGTAGGCTCCCTCTCGTTCCCACGTGGCAAAATGTCAGAGAATGCCAGTTGCATTTCTGCAGGCGATTTCGGTACCGTGTCCAAGCTTACCAATACCCATACAGGCGATACACTCACCGATAGCAAAAACATCACCACGCCCCTTGAGCCGATCCGCTTCCCAGAACCCTGCTTCACCCTGACGATCATCCCCAAAAGCCAGAATGACCTGGACAAAATGGGCAATGTCCTGGCACGCATCGTGCAAGAAGACCGCACGCTACGCGTCTCACGCGATCCCGAGACGGCGGAGACGCTGCTCTCCGGCATGGGCGAGGCGCACCTGCAAATCACAGTGGAGAGTATCAAACGCAAATATGGCGTCGACCTGGAGACACGCGATCCACATATCCATTACCGCGAGACCATCCGCAAGAAGGCCAGGGCCAATGGGCGCCACAAGCGCCAGAGCGGTGGACACGGTCAGTTTGGCGATGTCTGGCTGGAGATCGAGCCACTGCCCCACGGAGGAGAGCAGGACTTCATCTTTGAGGACCGCATTGTAGGCGGCGTCGTCCCCAACCAGTTCATTCCTGGTGTCGAGAAGGGGGTACGCGAATCGCTCAAGCGCGGCTTCGTCTCAGGCAACCCCATGCTCTACGTGCGTGTCGCGCTCTACGACGGCAAGTACCATCCGGTTGACTCATCGGCGCAATCCTTTGAGGTCGCGGCCTCCCTGGCGATGCAAGAGGCCGTCCCCCTGGCCAGCCCGGTCATTCTGGAGCCTGTCATGCATGTCAACATCCTGATTCCAGAGGCCAATATGGGTGACGTCATGAGTGACATCAACACCAGGCGTGGCCGTGTGCTCGGCATGGAACCAGATGAGCAGGAAGAAGGTATGCAGCGCATCACCACCACCGTTCCCCAGGCCGAGATGCTGCGCTACGCGACTGACTTGCGCTCTATTACTCAGGGTCGTGGCTCCTTCACTATGGAGTTTGCCCAATATGAGGAAGTCCCTCCTCACATTCAGCAGGCACTTATCGAACAACACAAAAAGGCCGTTGGCTAACAATTATTGCAAAAACATATCAACAGGAAAGGGATGGTGACGTGTATCTCGAGCAAATGCCCGAGATACACGTCACCATCCCTTTCCTGTGGGCGCCGCAGGCGTGAAATGGCAACAAAAAGCTAGCGGCTAGCGGCCTGTGTGCGCCGACTATTGAGCACATACACGGCAAGCGCCAGTAACAGGAGCAGCAGCCCCACGCCACAGACGCCGAACCAGCCCGCGAAGCCCCAGCCATAGGTGCCAAGGAACGAGCCAAACGAGCCACCAATAAAGTAAGACACCATATAGATCGTATTAAGGCGGCTACGCGCAGCGGGATTGAGGCTATAGACGCGTGCCTGGTTTGAGATCTGGTTAGCCTGCGCCCCCAGGTCCAGCAGGATCACACCAATGATCAGACCCCAGAGATATTGACCCATCAACCAGAAAATGCCAAACGAGGCCAGGAGAATGAGCAGGCCAATGCCAATCGTCTTACGCGGATTAACTTTATCGGCAAGGCGACCAATAAAAGAGGCCGCGAGTGCCCCCACAACACCAACCAGGCCAAAGAGGCCTGCCACCTCGCTACCATAATGAAAAGGTGGCGTTTGCAGGCGGAAGGAGAGCGTGGCCCAGAACGCGCTAAAGGCCGCAAAGCCCAGTGCCCCATAGACGCTGGTCTCGCGCAGCACAGGCTCGCTTTTAACGAGACTCCAGAGCGAACGCAAGAGCTGTGTATAGCTCATATCTGATTGAGGGCGATCAGGGGGCAACAAGAAGCGCAGGACCAGGGCCAGGAGAACCATCAATCCCGCGGCGATCCAGTACACTGCACGCCATCCCAGGTGCGCGCTTAATACACCACTCGCCGTGCGCGCCAGCAAGACGCCAATCAGCAAGCCACTCATCACGGTTCCCACCACGCGCCCACGCTCCTGGGGCCGCGCCAGGCTTGCCGCTAGAGGCACGATCAACTGTGGGACCACGGTAGTGACGCCTACAATAAAGCTCGCGATTGAGAGGAGCACCAGGGTAGGCGCCAGAGCCATCGCAATCAAGGCGACGGTTACAGCGACCAGCATTGTCACGATCAGCGCTCGACGATTATAGCGATCTCCCAATGGAATAATTAGCAGGAGTCCCAGAGCATAGCCAAGCTGGGAGAGGGTCGCCAGAACGCCTACCTGGTTTACGGAGACGGCAAACTCACGTCCAATATCGGCCAGAACAGGCTGCACATAATAGAGGTTGGCGACCGAGAGGCCACAGGCCACTGCCAGCAACAAGACCAGGCGCTGGCTAAGCTGGGGAGCATTTACCTTATTTATCTCTTCTTCCGTTGATGCTAGAAGCATATTACTCTTGCCCAATTCACGTACATCCCTTCTGCACATATAAATATAGCGCTTTTATTCATCTGCTTCATTATTATCGCTACTCAGCACAACAGAATTACGGCTCTGATCTATTCCCCCCCAAAAATGATCAGGGCAGGAGTGTCCTGCTCTGATTCGGTACTATGCATGTCGGAATATTACTAATAGTATCGGCACTGTGGCGCGCTAACTACAGCCAACGCTCGCTTTAGGACTCTTTCGGAGTGTTTTTGGCTGCGCCTCGCTCACCTTTAGCGGCTGGTTTACGCCCTTGCGCTTGCTTCCCACGAGGCTGTTGCTTTACCCGTCCCTTGGAGGAGCCACCTTTAGCGCCGGCTTTCCCCAGCAGGGCCTCAGCCGCGCTCTCGTGCCCATGGGCAACCAGCCACTCACGCGCCTCTTCGTGCAGGTCGCTAAGATTCTGGCTTCCGCCGATCATGAGCCACATAGCATATTCAACGTCAGCAGGCGTGCCTTCATACCACTGGCCATTTTCAATCATAAATGTCTGTATCCGCTCTACGTCACGGGTACGAAGCAGATTATCAAGCTGCTGCCGAAAACCGGACAACTCTCTCATCGCGTCCCATCCTCACTTCTAAAAATTAGTGTGTGCTTAGTTTAGCATACTCCGGTCCTCAGGCAAATTCTTTGAGAGGATTTGCCGCATAAAGGGCACTTCCCGTCGCAGAATGTTGATCTCGTCGCGTAGGCGTTCCTGCGTCGAAGTGCCTTCAAGGAGGCGCTGTTTCGTTTCGTTCTGCACCTCGAGGAAATAGGCGATGAAATACGAGAGATCTTCCGGATCTTCGGGGAGATCGGCGTAGCTACTATCCTCGTTCGCCGCCTCTAATAACATCTCCAGGTAGTTACGAAACAAGCCACACACCTGAGCCATGGGGAGAGTTAAGATCTGGGCTGGCTCGGGATCATCCATAAATGGCTCGACGGTCGCTGACAAATAGGGTCTATCTCGATGCTGGCTGACGATGCGAAAACGACGTGTCCCTATTGCCATCAATGTAAAGCGACCATCTTCCGTGCGCTCAACGTTGCGCATCTGCACCATTGTGCCGACGCTGTAGGGAACCTCGTGTAGGTAGACGCTCTCAGGCTTTGTCAGCACAATCCCAAATGGCTTCTGTGTCCGCTGGCAATCCTGGATCATCTGCCGGTAACGCGGCTCGAAGATGTGGAGCGGCATGACTGTCCCCGGGAAAAGCACCACATCCAGTGGGAACAAAGGTAATTCTATCGCGGTAATCGACATTAGTCCATCGCACCTCCTAGCGTTTCATGACATATACCATCACTGAAACTAGATGCCTCTTCGCGCCAAAGCGGAGCATACATTTGCACATCCACACAGAACTATTTATTCTGACCATAGTATAACATCATGCCTAATGCAAGGAATAAACTCGCTGGCACAAACATGACGACTAGTTCATAAAACCACTTCTTTTTGCTTGACAAGCAGATAGTAAATCATTATGCTTTTACTAATATCCTTTTACTTCTTGCTTCTAACTCCCAAGGGTGGGAACACAACTGCCAGGCGCCATCTGAGCCTTCGGGCCACAGATAGAAGGTATCCTTTCTACACACCGTTGTCGTAGTTATTGCTCATTATGATGATGAGCATAAGGAGGCACCATGGCTAATGTAGCAACAGGAGAGGTCTCGGTTCGCCGGATGCTGCCCGTAATTACCGCGAGCACGCTGGGAACCGCCATTGAGTGGTATGATTTCTTCTTGTACAACTTCTTTGCCGCCACTATTTTCGCCCCGCTCTTCTTTCCCAATCTTGATCCTGTCACCGGCATCTTAGCATCTTTTACCACTTACTACATCGGTTTCCTGGCCCGCCCTATCGGGGGCGCGTTCTTCGGCTGGTTCGGCGACCGCGTTGGACGCAAATCGACACTCATCGTAACGCTCATTCTGATGGGGGTCGCGACTGTGCTGATTGGTGCCATTCCAACCTACAAGAGTATCGGCTTTGTCGCGCCCTTGCTGATTACGATCCTGCGCTTCCTGCAAGGGGCGGGCGTCGGAGGCGAATGGGGTGGCTCGGTACTGCTCTCGCTGGAATATGGCGATAACCGCCGTCGTGGCTTCTGGGCCAGCTGGCCTCAGACAGGCGTTCCGGTGGGCCTGGCCCTGGCTGCCATCGCACTCCTGATCTGTAAGGCGCTTTTCCCTGGCGAGGCTTTCCTCCAGATTGGCTGGCGTATTCCCTTCTTCCTGAGCGCGCTCCTGATCCTGGTTGGCTTCTTTATTCGAATGCGCATCCTCGAAACGCCTGAGTTTACGCGTCTTAAGCAGGAGCAGCGGGTGGCCAAGGCTCCCCTGGGTGAGGTTATCCGCTACTATTGGAAGGAGATCATTCTCTCGGCGCTTCTGCGCTCAGGCGAGCAGGCTCCCTTCTACCTGTTTACGACCTTTGTCCTGTCATATGGAGTCAGCACGCTCAAGATACCCGTCAATACGCTCTACACCGGGATTATTCTCGCCGCCCTGATCGCCTTTGTGACAATGCCATTTGCGAGCTATCTCTCCGATATTGTGGGACGCAAACGCTGGTTTATGCTCGCCTCTCTCGGCATGGCGATCTATGCCTATCCCTTCTTCCTCTTGCTCCAGACGAAAAACAGCGTGCTTGTCGTCCTGGCGCTCGTAGGAGCCATTAGCATCTTTCATGCCAGTCTCTATGGTCCCGAAGCAGCGTTTATCTCCGAACACTTCAGCACCCGCCTGCGTTATAGTGGGGCCTCGCTCGGCTATCAGCTTGCCTCGCTCACGGCGGGCGGCCCGGCTCCTATCATCGCGGTGCTTCTGCTTGCGGCGTATAAATCGTATATTCCGCTTGTGCTCTACATCATCCTAATGGCATTGATCTCCCTGCTGGCCGCGTGGGGCCTGCGCGAATATGCCAACCGGGATGCGGCAGCCGATAAGGATATCCAGGTTACAGAGGCTGCTATAGCCTCAGAAGCCCCGTAGCGGGCAACCAGGCCCAAACAAAAGGCCCCTGGCTTTAGATGCCAGGGGTCTTCGTTTTGCGCTTTGAGAGAGGCTTTACTGTGTCAATTCTTTGACGATACCCTGAATACGTGCGCCATCGGCTCGCCCTTTGAGCTGTTTGGCGGCCTGAGGCATGACTTTACGGAACTCTTTGCCGTTTTCCGCGACCAGGGCGCTTACGACCTCGCGGATCTCCTCATCGCTCATCTGTGAGGACTTGAGGTAGGTCTGTAGAATATCCAGTTCCGCTTGTTCTTTCTCGGCGAGTTCCAGGCGACCGCCCTGCTTATAGAGGGGGATAGCCTGGTTGCGCTTCTTGACTTCCTGTTCGAGCACACGCAAGCAATCCGCCTCGGTGAGAGGCTGAGCATATTCGGGATTTTTGCGGTCGGTACGCGCAACTTCAAGGTTATGGATTGAGTTCAAGGCCATACGCAATGTATCCAGCTTCAGCTGGTCGCGTGCGCGCTGCGCATCCTGGGCATCCTTACGTAACTGCTGCTCAATCGGAAATTCCTGCCGAGCCATAACAACGTTTCTCCTCTTATACAAAAACAGTGTAGTAACGCACAATAGTATACTACGCTTGCGTGAAAAAAGCACCTTTCGCGCCTGCGGCGCTCAGTGAGTTTATGAGTGTGGATGGTGGTTTCGGGCTGGCGCCCGAAACCACCATCCACACTTGACCCAAGTTATGAGGGGCAATTGCTATCTCTTCTTCTTGACAAAGTTACACTTGACCCAAGTTATGAGGGGCAATTGCTATCTCTTCTTCTTGACAGGATTACACTGAGCGGATACTTGTGCGTACCAGTTCGCCTTTGTAGTACATGCTGACGACGTCGCGGCGGCACTGACTCAGATACCAGTTGCCAGTTTGTGCTAGGTCGAGAGTGGCGCGCAGGAGGCGGGTCTCTTCTCCTGTGACCTCCGCCAGGACCTCGCCATCGGGGGCAATGATCATGCTGGGGCAGTGCTGCACAAAGTGGGCGGTGTTGGCAGCCAGCACAAAGCGCTGGTTCTCCGCCGCGCGACTGACCAGGTGGCTACGCCAGACATCCGGCTTGACCTCGGGATTGGCGGCGTTGGTAATGTAGACAAAGAGCTCGGCCCCCCGCTGGGCCAGGCATTGCCACTGTTCGGGGAAGCGGATTTCGCGGCAGAGCTGCATGCCTACGTTAACGCTACCCTCGGCAAAATGGAGGGGAAAGATAGGAAGGTCGGCACCCGCGACAAAGTGCCCACGCTCGCCCGTTGCCAGGTTCACCTTGCGATAGAGCGCCCGCTCACCACGAGGCGAAAAATAGAGTCCTGCGTTATACCACTCGCCCTCTTCCTCCAGGCAGGAGCCAGCGATCAGGTGCACCTGCTTGCGCTTCACGACCTCCGCGATACGCTCTATCGCATCTGCCAGAAGCCTGCGATCAATCTGCTCAAGAAAGCGGCTATCCTCGTTATACCCAGAGATGGCTCCCTCGGGGAGCACAAGCAAATCGTCGGGCTCGACCTGTTCGAGCATGGAGAGGATATACAGTACATTCTCTGTGATAGCAAAACTGATGGGGAATTGTCCAGCGGCAACCGAGATCTTCAAACCAACCTCCTCTATGAGCAAACAGGCAGTGGGGCGGGTCTCTTCCCAGCGACAGGTAAAAGAGTGCGCCTGCACCTTCAACTTCCACGCTCACAAGCATCTATCTCTATCCTACCATATTCTGCATAAACACTCAGGGAACGTTTCAGTTGCTGGCTTTGTTCTTATATATGCTACAATTTTGGCACCCAAAACTCTTCTTCAAAAGGAGATACATACTAGGTATTGACAACGTGTGCGAAAGTAAGTGAGAATAAGTAGATGTACGCAGTCGCACCGTTTGCCAAGCAGGTGGATGTCAGCGTGAAAACAGTGCAGCGCTGGGACCGAGAAGGCAGGCTCAAAGCCAAACGAACGCTTTCTGGGCGTCGCTCCTCTCATGAGGTCGATCTGACCACGGCGCTCAACCTTCCAAAGCTGCCAGCCGCTCGCTGAACGATCGCCACTTGCCGGGTGTCGAGTCCTGCTCGACCGGAATTCCCGCAAAGCGGGAGAATAGGCGCTCAAGGATGAAAACCGCACACAAGATCCGGATGAACCCCACCCCTGAACAGGTGGAGTATCTCAAACGAGCCTGTGGCACGAGGCGCTTTATCTACAACTGGGGACGGGAGCAGTGGGAGAAGCAGTATCAGGCGTACAAAGCCGAGCAGGAAACTGTTCCCCAAGAGCAGCGCGTGCTCAAACCGCCATATGCCCTCGCACTCAAGAAGCAATTCAACCAGATCCGGGAGCAGGAGTACCCATGGACCTATGACGTCACGAAATGTGTGGTGGAGGGTGCGTTCGATGACCTCAAAAACGCCTATGACAACTTCTTTGCGGGCCGAGCGAACTACCCGCAGTACAAGAAAAAGGGGAAGTCGCACGAGTCGTTTTATCTCTCCAACGATAAATTCACCTTGGGAAGCCATTGGATCTCGATTCCCGGACTTGGCCGCTTCATCCTCGATCAGCGCCAAACGAAGAAGGACCGAGGCAAGCTCTTACGCAGACTGGGAACGGTGAACATCGCCGAAAAACTGCGCTTCGTCGAAAAGGGGAAAGCCACCACTCCCACGAAGAAGCGAAACACGCGCAAGCACGTCGTGTGCGAACGGGTCAAGATCCTGGGGGCGACGGTCTGCTGTGAAGCGGGGCACTGGTACGTCTCCATCCAAGGAGACATCACACGGGAGCGCCCCACAACGCCCGAAGCAGTGGTGGGGGGGGATGTGGGCGTACAGCAAGCTGCTGTGGTGAGCGATGGGCGCAGGCTTGAGAACCAAAGGCCATTGGCGCTCCATCTCAAGAAACTCGGCAAGCTGCAACGCAAGCTGTCAAAGAAACAGAAGACGAAAGACCCTCAAACCAAGCGAACCGTGTTTAGTAAGCAGTATGAGAAGCAACGACTCAAGGTAGCGCGCAAGCATCAGCAGATCGCCAACATCCGACGGGATGTGCAGCACAAGTTCACGAGCGAACTGGCGCGAACCTGTGGGGCCATCGGCATCGAAGACCTCAACATCCTGGGGATGATGGCCAACCGGAAGCTCTCGCGTGCCGTGGCCGATGCCGCGATGGGGCAACTGTTGCAGTTCCTCAAGACCAAAGTGGCCACCGCCGGGGGAGAGCTCTTCATCGCCTCGCGCTGGTTCCCCTCGACCAAACGCTGTTCGTGCTGTGGGCAGGTCAAAAAGCGCATGCCGCTCAAACACCGCACCTATGAGTGCGTGGCCTGTGGGCTGGTGGTCGACCGGGATCTCAATGCCGCCTTGAATTTGCTGTGGTTCGCAACAGAAGAGCTTCGCCAGCTTCACGCGTAAAGCTGGCCGTCCTGGAGAGTGGCTACCGCCGGACGTAAAATGCCTGGGGAGTTGATGTGAGACCGAAACGGGAGGGCCGATCCAAAGGTTCCCGTGCGCTGGCTATCGACGATGAAGCAGGAAGAACTGACCGCTTGGGGGTGTTTACACACGTTCGAGTATGAGAAAGGTAGCAGCATCATCGACATGCCTTATTTGCAGCCAGCAGAACTTGAAGCAATTTTTCCAGAACTTATTGCCCTTCTCCAGGATGAATTGGGAGATGATCTCCGGGGCATCCTAGCTACAGGATCTTATATTCATGGCACGCCTGGCCCCACTAGCGACCTGGATGTGCATGTAGTTATTGCCTCTCCACGGCGCAGGCGCAAGAATATCATGTTCAAGGGGCTTGAGATTGAGATGTTTCTCAATCCGGCTGAACAGATTCGGTGCTATATGGCGGAGGATAAGGAGCGAGGCATTGATCAGCATATGTTCGCCTTTGGCAGGGCTATCTATGATCCCCATGGCGTTATTGCCGAGCTACAGCGCGAGGCACACCAGCTCTGGGAAGCGGGGCCACCCAGACTGCCTGTTGACCGCACCTGGTACCCGCGCTATATCCTTGCCGACCTGTTACGCGATATTGAAGACCTGGATGGCGACGAAGAGGCCTCGTATCTACTCATCGCGCATACGGTGGAGAGTATTCTGCACACGCACTATACACTCCACCACCGCTGGCCTGCCAAGCCAAAGCGCCTGCTTTCACACCTGGCAAGCTGGGACGCGGAAACAGCCGCGCTGGCCCGCAACACACTCAAGCCTGGAACGCTGACGACCCAACGCCAGGCCTTACGGCAACTGGCCGAACATGTACTGGCCCCTATTGGCGGCCTTATGCCGCTCGAATGGTCGATTGAATGGGGACCGCTAGGTTAGTGTAGGGTCCATGCTGGCATGGACTTTCGAGGCCCGCAGGCCGATACCCTAACGTTGCGGAGGTCGCTACGCTCGCAATCCATGTCAGCATGGACCCTACAAGCTTTTCTGCTGTGGATTTTGTAATAACATATTCCTGATTGATAAAGAAAGAGGTAGACTATGGCGCAACGCTTTCGTGGCGAGGTGCGCGCACCCGACTTTCCCACCAACCTGGCCTGGATCAATAGCGACCACCTTCTCAGCCTGAAGGAGCTGCGCGGGCGGATCGTGATCCTGCATTTCTGGACCTTCTGTTGCATTAACTGCATGCACGCGCTCGCCCAGTTGCGCGAGATTGAGGAGGCCTTTCCTGATACTTTAAGCATTATCAGTATTCACTCGCCCAAGTTTCCGGGTGAGCATTTTACGGGCAGCGTACACAATGCGGTCCTGCGTTATGGCGTCGAGCATCCAGTGGTAAATGATCACACGATGTACCTCTGGCAGCAATACGCGGTCCGCGCCTGGCCCACCCTCGTCTTTATTGATCCGGAGGGGCGCGTCATTGGCAAACATGAGGGCGAGATCTCGCCCACGCAGGGCAAGGACCTGCTACGCCAGATGCTTGAGGAGTTTGAAGCTCGAGGACTGCTTGATCACCGCCAACTGC
Organism: Ktedonobacter racemifer DSM 44963; assembly: GCF_000178855.1. GTDB lineage: Bacteria > Chloroflexota > Ktedonobacteria > Ktedonobacterales > Ktedonobacteraceae > Ktedonobacter > Ktedonobacter racemifer. The sequence continues at coordinate 1,254,345 of NZ_ADVG01000002.1, forward strand.
GCTTCAGCGCCGCGACAGCTCCCTCATCGTTCCTTGCCTTCCCTGGCAAGCTTGCGGTAGATGCACAGGCCGACCGCCTCATTATCAGCGATTCGGCACATCATCGCCTGGTCGAGACCAATCTCCAGGGCCGAGTACGCACCATTATCGGGTCAGGAGTCCAGGGTCAGGCCGATGGTTCGTTTGCGGAGGCCCAGTTCAACCATCCTCAGGGCGTAGCCCTCGTCAACGACCTGCTCTATGTGGCGGATACTGATAACCACCTCATCCGGCGCGTTGATCTACGCACAAAGCAAGTGGAGACACTGGCGGGAACTGGCGAGCAAAATGGCATGGTGCGGACCCGGCTCCAGGGTCCGGCGCGAAGCATTGCGCTTAGCTCACCCTGGGACCTCGTGGCCTTTGAGGAGAAGCTGTATATCGCCATGGCGGGGATGCACCGCATCTTCGTGCTCAACCTGGCTACTGGTGAGATTGAACCCTTCGCTGGCGCTGGCCCGGAGGCACTACGCGATGGACCACGTGACGAGGCCCTCTTCGCGCAGCCGACTGGCATCACCCTGGATGTGGCTAGCCAGGTGCTTTACAGCGCCGATAGCGAAGCCAGCGCCATCCGCGCCATCGAGCTGACAGGTGAGCAACAGGTGCATACGCTGGTAGGCACGGGACTCTTTGACTTTGGCGATGTGGATGGCATCGGTGAAGAGGCTCAGTTACAACATGTACAGGGCATCTGCGCAGCCAATGGCCTGCTCTACCTGGCCGATACCTATAATAATCGCATCAAGGCCCTTGATCCCCAAACACGCGAGGTTCGTACCCTTGCCGGAACCGGCGAGGCAGGCATACATAATGGTCCAGCCGAGCAAGCACAATTCAATGAACCCGGCGACCTGGCAATCACTGGCAACACTCTATATATCGCCGACACCAATAATCATGCCATTCGTCTGCTAGACATGGCTACACGAAATATCACCACCCTGGACATTCAACCTTAGATGAAAATATGACTAAATATAAGGAGAACGCACTATGGCCTCATATCTCTTTGGAGACCGCATTGGCCGGGAGGGGCAACTGGCACTCACGACCTCGGTCGTCATTTTTGACGCTGTACACGAGAAAATACTGCTAACCCGGCGCAGCGATAACGGGCGCTGGTGCTTGCCCGGTGGGCATATGGAGGCGGGCGAGAGCGTCAGCGAAGCCTGTATCCGCGAGGCATGGGAAGAGACCGGTCTGCGTATCTGTCTTAACAAGCTCATTGGTATCTACTCTAATCCGCATGTGCTCCTGACTTATCCTGATAGTAACCGCTATCACATGGTTAACATCTGTTTTGAGGGCGAGATAGTGGCTGGCGAGCCTGGTTTAAGCGATGAGACTACCGAAATTGGCTACTTCACACCAAAAGAAATAGCCCGGATGGACATCGTGGAGCCTCACCACGAGCGCATTCGCGACGCGCTTGCCCAGGATAACGCCCCCATTATTCACTAATACAGTGCGTTGCCTGCTTGCTGCACGTTAGAAATGATACACAGAAGCATTCCTCTACCATCACCCCGCCTCTATGAGATAGAATAAGGAGGCAATCAATCACATGACACGATGAAGTGTTGAAGGAGTTTATACATCATGGCCAAAGTTTTAGAAGATATCAAAGGGCGTCTCCAAACGCCTTTCACAAATGCACCTTTTACTGATTTCAGTAAAGAAGAGAATAAACGTGCCCAGGAAGAGGCAATCACCCAGGTGAGAAGCGAGCTGGGTCAGACCTATCCGCTCATCATCGGTGGCAAAAAGATTATCGGTGAGAAGACCTTCGCCTCGGTCAACCCCTCGCAGCCTGATCAGGTAATAGGTCACTTTACCAGCGCGACCGTCGAGCAGGCAAACGAGGCGGTGAAAGTCGCGGCCGAGACCTTCGAAAGCTGGAAACATGTTCCGGCCGAAGAGCGCGCCAGCTATCTCTTCGCCGCCGCCGATCTCATGCGCCAGCGCCGTTTCTACTTTAACGCCTGGATGATCTTTGAGGTTGGTAAGAGCTGGGTCGAGGCCGATGGCGACACCGCCGAGGCCATTGACTTCCTCGAGTACTACGCACGCGAGATGCTGCGCCTGGCTGGCGATCAGCCTGTCACGCCTCTGCCTGGCGAAGAGAATAAACTCGTCTATATTCCGCTGGGTGTGGGCGCGGTCATTCCGCCCTGGAACTTCCCTAATGCCATCATGGTCGGCATGACAAGCGCCTCGTTTGTCGCTGGCAATACAGTTGTGCTCAAACCTGCCAGCACTTCGCCCGCCATTGCCTATCAGTTTATGCGCCTCCTCGAAGAGGTGGGTCTGCCCGCTGGCGTGGTCAACTTCCTGACCGGTTCCGGCTCAGTCGTAGGTGATACCCTCGTTGATAACCCTAGCGTGCGCTACATCTCCTTCACTGGCTCGCGTGACGTCGGCTTGCGCATCTATGAGCGCGCGTCGAAAACGCCCAAGGGACAGCGCTGGCTAAAGCGTACCATCCTGGAAATGGGTGGCAAAGATGGAATCGTCGTCGACGAGACCGCCGACCTGGATGCCGCCGCCACCGCTATCGTTGCCTCCGCCTTTGGCTTCCAGGGGCAGAAGTGTTCGGCTGGTTCCCGCGCCATTGTCGTCGAGCAGGTCTACGACAAGGTATTGGAGAAAGTGGTCGAGAAGACCAAAACCCTTACTATGGGCGATGTGACTCAACCAACCACCTACATGGGTCCCGTGGTTGACGAGAACGCCATGAAGAAAATCCTCGAGTACATCGAGCTCGGCAAGCAAGAGGGACGCCTCGTCACTGGCGGTAAGCACCAGGGGCCGGGCTACTTTATCGAGCCAACCATCTTCGCGGACGTCGCCCCCGAGGCGCGTATCTCGCTGGAGGAGATCTTTGGCCCGGTTCTAGCCTTTATCAAAGCGAAAGACTTTGATGAGGCCCTCGACATCGCTAACAATACCGAGTACGGCCTGACCGGCTCGCTCTTCTCTAACGACGAGCAGCGTCTTGAGCGCGCCGGCGAAGAATTCCATGTTGGCAACCTGTACTTCAACCGCAAGTGCACAGGCGCCATGGTTGGTGGTCATCCCTTCGGTGGCTTCAATATGTCGGGTACGGACTCCAAGGCAGGAGGCCCGGATTACCTGTTGCTCTTCACACAGGCGAAATCCATCTCGAAGAAAAAGTAAGGAAGCGAGGAGTTTATACTCTTGACAGAGGTAACACAACTCACCCCTGGAATCTGGCAGATTTCGCTGCCGTTCCAGGGGGAGACAGACATTATCGGCTCCTACCTCCTGGCAGGTAGCGATGAAATCGCGCTGATTGATCCAGGACCGGGAAGCACCAGCGAGGCCCTACTGGAGGGGGTACGCCAGGCGGGATTTGATCCCGCGCGCGTCACCCACATCCTGGCCACGCACATTCACCTGGATCATACTGGAGGAGTCGGAAAGCTTCTCGCCTCTATGCCCCAGGCACGCGTGTTCGTTCATAGTAAGGGCGCGCAACATCTCATTGATCCTGGGAAACTCATCTCCAGCTCGGAGCGCATCTATGGCGAACGCATGCAGGAGTTATGGGGCGAGATTCTCCCTGTGCCCCAGGAGAAGGTCCAGGTCATTGAGGGCGGAGACGTTCTCAATATCGCGGGTCGGCGCCTGGAGGTTCACTATACTCCCGGGCATGCCATCCACCACGTCATCTTCTTTGATGTGCATAGTGGAGATCTCTTCGCGGGCGACGTCGCGGGCGTGCGCCTGCCTGGCATCACTTATGGGCGACCTCCCACCCCACCTCCAGACCTGGATATCGAGGCCTGGTCGAGCAGCATCGATACGCTCAAAAAGCTGCGCCCCGATGTCATTTACCTGGCGCACTTTGGTCCCGTCCGCAACCTGGCTCCGCATCTTGAAAGCATACGCGCGAAGCTCTTTAACTGGGGTGATCTCGTGCTACGAGCCATGCGCGAGAACAAGAGCGAGGCGGAGATTATTGAACTTTTCATCGCGGAGACACGCCCTGAATTACAGCGCCTTTCGAACGATCCGCGTACGCTCGAGCGCTACGAGATCGCATCGAACTACCCTATGACAGTGCAGGGGTATATGCGCTACTGGCGTAAGCACCACCCCGAGCGGCTCGAAGCATAAAGCAACCGCTTCTCAGCGGGTAGACATCTACCTGCCAGAAGAGAAAATGTCGGCGTGAGGGCAGGCACCTGTCTGCCCTCACGCCGACATTTTCTCTTCTGGTGACACACTATTATTGTTAGCCAACCGGCTGGCGTGAGCCTACATGCATGATACGCGTCAAGAATCGCGAGACATCCTGAGTCAAACGCCCGGCCTGCTGGAGCGTCTGGCTGACCGGAGAGAGCCAACCTGAGCTAGCCACAGGTAGAGGAGGCGTCTCGGGTACGATACATACCGCCATTTTGGCAGAGACCCAGAGCGCTAGCTGTGCATCTTTACTAGTAGTTACGGATACGCCCTCGATGAGAGGCTTGGCAGGCAAGTGAGCGGTCATATATCCCGCCAACCCATCGAGAGAGGCATATGAGGCACCATACACGACGCCCTTGACCTCCACCAGTTCTAGCCAGCTTTGGAAGAACTCTGCCTGGTGCCATGTCACGTCTTGAAAAGGGGCCCCTATCTGCGCATCAAAGCGTACCTTTGCCCTTTGCCACTGGAGTAAGTCCTGGAGTAACGCCTCAAGGTTACGCTTATCGCCCATAATATGCACCAGGCGTCCCTCTTGAAAGTAGAAATGAATCAGGCCCCGGCGCTCATCACTGCGTATGCAGAGCCGCCCGGAGAGCTCCTGATCGCGCACATCGAGCAAAGCATTGACGGCATCAAGAAAATAACGCTGTGTAGCATCACAACAGAGCGAAGCCTGTGTCGAGGACAAATGAGTCATCACCCTTTCCACCCCCACAAAAAAAAGATTTTTCGAAGAACCAGGTTAACTATACATGCCATTATACATGCCATTATCCATATTTGCAACTCTTTGCACATTATTACTATTCAAAATGCAAATTTACCCATCCACAAATCTCACACATACCAATCAATACATTTGCATCTTTTGTAACTGAAGATAAACGGCGTGCGCAACGACAGATATAACCGCGAAAGCGTGCTGGATTGCCCAGTACCAGGGTATAGGGCGCGACATCTTTTGTGACCACTGAGCCTGCTCCTACAAGCGCGAAGGTACCGATAGTCACGCCACAGACCACGACCGCGTTTGCCCCTATCGATGCTCCATACTTGACAAGCGTCGGCGTAATCTCCCAGTCCTCGCTCCCTTTAAGCTGGCCATCAGGTGTAATAGCCCTGGGATAGAGGTCATTGGTAAAACAGACGTGCGGGCCAATAAAGACACCATCCTCTACTGTGACACCCTCAAAGAGAGAGACATGGTTCTGTATCTTGACCCGCGCCCCAATATGAACGTGGGATTCGACGTAGACTCCTTTGCCGATATTGCACATGGCACCAATAGTGGCGGAGGCTCGCACATGAGCATGGCGCCAGATGCGCGTTCCCGCACCAATCTGCGCCCCCTCTTCGACCTCCGCCAGAGGGTGGATATAGCTTGTTACTGCGCTGCGCTCTTGCATATCTTTGGCTCCTTCTGATCTCACTTCTCAGCAACTGCGGTGCTTTGCAACAGGGTAAGGGTATGTCGTCGAGGGCAGGCTTTGCCTGCCCTCGACGACATACCCTTACCCTGTTGCAAAAGTTTGCCTAGTGCCTTGTTAGACAAACTCTTGTACGAGGAAGATACTATGCGGGTATAGTATCGGAAACCAGGGTGCGCAGTTGCTGATTTAAGGCATCCTGGGCCGCGGCCAGGACGCGTACGACGGAGAGGCCGACCTCGCCACTGGCACGTGGAGGCGTGCCAGTGCGGATGGCATGAATAAAATCTTCACACTCCAGGCGTAGTGGCTCGATCCAATCGATATGCGGAATAGTAATCGCGCCATGGCGATAGGACACCACAGGGTCGGCATTGACATCCGCGCCCTTGTTATAAATCTTGATCATCTCAGCAGGATTGGTATCGTCGTAGACCACCATCCTGGCATCGCCGATGACAGTTACCCGCCTCAGCTTGCAGGGGTGCAGCCAGCTCACATGGATATGCGCCGTCATCCCATCTGGGAAGCCAAGATCCAGGTGCGCGACGTCATGAATAGGTGGCAATAGGTGCGCGTTCGCCTGCACCTGGACCTGTTCAGGCAATTGACCAAACAGGTAGAGCAGGATTGAGACATCATGGGGAGCCAGGTCCCAGATGACGTTAATATCGCGACGAAATAGGCCTAGATTGACACGTTCAGCCTCAACACAATAGATCTTCCCCAATTCACCGCTCTGCACGAGCTTGCGCAGCTCGTTGACCGCAGGGCTATACTCAAAGGTATGCCCAACCATCAAGACCCGGTCCACCTGGCGTGCCAGCGCGACCAGTTCTTCCGCTTCCGCGACGCTGGCCGTCAAGGGCTTTTCAACCAGGACGTGCTTGCCATGGAGCAGGGCCTGTTTGGCGAGTGCGTAGTGGGTCCGGACAGGTGTCGCGATGACGACAGCATCAACATCTGAGCGGAGCAATTCCTCCACCTGGGATGTCACCTGGAGGCCTGGTTGTTGGCCCGCAAGCAGAGCTACCCGATGCTTATCCATATCGGCGACCGCGGTTACTGTGGCATGGGCGATACTATCCAGGTTACGGGCAATCTTTGGCCCCCAGTACCCCCAGCCAATGATGCCAAAACGTAAATCAGCCATACGTCGCTTCTTCCTTTTTTATCCGTGCATTATAAAGGGATAAATGACTAACGTTTATTTTTGCGTTACACCGATCAAGAGCGCCTGCTTCACTGTCTCCACGACCAGGTGCAGTTGCTCTTCAGTTAATTCGGGATACATAGGGAGTGAGACAATACGCTCGGCAGCATGCTCAGTCACGGGCAGCATACCACGCGTATATCCATAGTCTGCGCAGGCGGGCTGCAAATGAATGGGCACCGGGTAGTGCACATTGGTTCCAATTCCGGCATCTTCTAATGCCTTGCGGAAGGTATCACGCTGCTCCACCTGGATCACATAGTAGCAATAGACATGCGTGCCCCAGGAGCGAACCTCAGGCGCCTGCGGCACCACCTCGCGCAACCGCTGAGTGTAGAACTGCGCATGGGCCTGGCGCGCCTGGTTCCACTGCTCAAGGTAGGGCATCTTTAAGAGCAGGACGGCCGCTTGCAATTCATCGAGGCGATAATTGCCCCCGATCACCTCGTGATGATAGCGTACACGCGAGCCATGGTCGCGCAGCATGCATAATTTCTCCGCCAGGACAGGATCGCTGGTCGTACAGATGCCAGCCTCGCCAAAGGCTCCCAGGTTCTTACTGTAGTACAGGCTAAAGCAGCCTATATCACCAAAGCTACCAACGCGCTGGCCCTGATAGGTCGCCCCGTGTGCCTGTGAGGCATCTTCAATAACGCGTAGCCCACGCGCTCGCGCAAACTCAAGGATAGGCCCCATCTCAGCCGCATGCCCATAGAGATGCACAGGCAGAATGGCGCGTGTGCGTTCTGTGCACACAGTCTCTAGCTGACGCCAATCCATCAGGTAGGTCTGGGGATCCACATCGATAAATACCGGCCTGGCCCCCACCAGGGCAATGGCCTCCACTGTGGCGATAAAGGTGTTGGAGACCGTGATGACCTCGTCGCCCGCTCCAATATCGCAGGCACGCAGGGCCAGCACCAGCGCCTCCGTTCCCGAGGACACACCTATGCCATAGCGACAGGCACAATACTCGGCAAACTGCTGCTCAAAAGCGCGAGTCTTCGGCCCCAGGAACAAGTGCATACTCTCCAACACTTCAGCAAAGGCCGCCATAATTTCAGGCTTCAAGCTCTGATACTGGGCACGTAGATCAACAAGAGGAACTTGTAAAGGTACCACTCCCTCAGCACTCCTTCTCAAAAAAATGAAGCTCAGCCTCGCAGCGAGCAGAAAGACAACTTTACTAGTCAGGATAGTACCATGCGAGAGTGACCGGCTGATACTCGTTGTGGTAGAGGTTAGGTGAAACTTTGTCAGCGGAGTGGAGAACGTGTGGCTAGCCCAAAGGTTCCAAAGAGATTCCAATCCACCATATCACAGCGCTTCAATTTACCTCAATTTCTCCCTTTCTAGACGGGCCGCTACCAGTTTTCTATGCTCATCCGTACCGTTTCTGCACCCTCATACCGTACCATTGAGGCAGTATAAGATAGTTGAGGTTACGAGGAATTCCTCGTATGAGTCTTCGGGGAGGAATAGCCATGGCTGTTCAAGCACAAGCGACCCAGGTCCAGCAAGACCTGGCGTTCAGTAGAAGCTACCTGCGCTACAAACGCCTGCTTGACATCGCGTTTACGCTTCTCATCGGACCCTTTGTCTTGCTCGTGTGTCTCCTGGTCGCGCTCTGCGTTCGACTTGATTCACAAGGCCCGGTGTTCTTTCGCCAGAAGCGGGTGGGGCAAAACGGAAAAACCTTTGAGATGCTCAAGTTTCGTTCGATGTATACCAACAACGATCCCAGGCTCCATATCGAAAAGATTCAGCAGTATATGCGCGGCGAAAAGCTGAGCGAAGAGGCTGATGAGAGCATGGCCTATAAGATCCACAAGGATCCCCGAATTACGAGGGTGGGCCGCATTATTCGCAAATTGAGTTTTGACGAGCTGCCGCAATTCTGGAATGTCTTGCGAGGCGAGATGACACTGGTGGGGCCGCGCCCACCTCTATCCTATGAAGTAGAGATATACAAAGAGGGCGACTGGCTACGCCTCAGCGGCAAACCCGGCCTGACCGGAACCTGGCAGGTCTATGGCCGCTCACGTGTGACCTTCCAGCAGATGGTTGAGATGGATATCGCGTACCTGCACCAGCAATCGCTCTGGCTCGACCTCAAGCTCATCGTCCTGACAGTACCCGTCATGCTCCTGGCCCGTGGTGGTGGTTGAGATTTTGTCTGTATAGAGATAGAGATAAAGAGCACAGGACCACGGTCCTGTGCTCTTTATATAGGCGTGGCGAGAAAACCACGAGGTCTTCAGCCTCGTGGATGAATCGCCGGACCGCCTCTTGTTCTTTTGAGCAAGAGGCGGTCCATTGACTCAAAAAGCTCTGCCCGAAGGCAGGTGGTGCGTATCCCTTCGCTCTGACCACGAAGGGAATCCGGCTTCATCTCGACAAGGTTCAAAAGGCTTTTTACACCGAGAGCACCGGCCCTTTCCTCAAGCCTACTTAACTCTCAGCGACAGAGCAGCGGTCTGATGCGTCAACCGCAGGTGTCATGACCTATCGAACGTAGCGCCCATTTCTGGGGCTGAGTCTGGTGAACTCAGACTTCCGAAGAAGCTACTGAACCAAATCTTCAGTGACTTCCGAAGAAGCCGCCGCGTCTTTAGCTCAGCGGTAGTTCACCTCTATACAGACATTGAAGGATATGAGGTACGAGCCTCTAGATGGAGAGCGCGCGCAAGGCCTTCCCGCTCTCTACGGGTACCTTTTGTTCCTCGTTACGGCGGATCAGGGTATAGCCTACACCGGGAACGGTCAATATATAGCGTGGATCGCTGGGACTAGGTTCAATCTTCTGGCGCAGGTGGCGAATATGCGCTTTGATGAGGCAGGCATCGCCATCGCCATCGTAGCCCCAGACATGAGTGACGATCTGATTTGCGGTGCAGACATCGTTTGCATTGATCGCCAGCAAGTGTAATAGTTTGCTCTCAGTCGGGGTCAGGCGCACCAGTTTGCCATGAACACTCACCTCATTATGCAACGAATCGACACGAAGAGGGCCTACTGTGACCACAGAGGATGGGCGACGCTCCAGCGTAGAGCGAGCGCGACGACTCACCGCACGAATCCTGGCCAGCAATTGCGCCGGGAAAAACGGCTTACGTAAATAATCGTCCGCCCCCGACTCAAGGCAACGCACCTCGTCCTGTACCTCTTTGCTATCGGTTAACACCAGCACCAGTGCATCGTGCTTAGCGCGTAAATCGCGACACATTTCCAGCACATTCCCCCCCTTCAACATAGGATCAATGATTACCAGATCGGGACGTTGTTCGAGCCATTCACTTCGGGCTCGCTCACTATTATAGGCTCTGTATACTTCATACCCCAGAGTTTTTAGCCAGCTTGTGAGCATTTCCACCAAATCACGGTCACTATCGATGACCAGCAATTTCATATGTCTCCTCCCCTGATAGACATAACACATCTGCATATTGCGAGTAGTTGCCCAATGAGTTACCTGTCTCCCTTCTATGACCGCTTCTCATGCCATACAAGATTGTATCGATTGACGACAGGGTATTTGAAATTCTCACCTGATACACAAAAGCAAAAAATTGTCTTCATCCCTCACATCCTTGTAGAAATTTTTGCGCAGAACGTTTCAAGTGCTTTGGCATAAACATAGCGAGGCTCGCTTCTCTTACAGTCTCCCCCAAGACATGCAAACAAAGAAAATAATTGTCCTGCGTCAGGGAACATTCCTTTTTATACACGTGCAGGACTCGCCAGGGCAGAAACAAACCAACCCTCATAAGCGTTGCTTATGGCTTTGCAAGAGGAGGACATGTACCTAAAAGTATCAAGATAGTAAGCTTAAACTACGCAACGCACGACAACTCCTGACATACATAAAAACAATAAGATACAATATACAATATTTTAAATCTATTGCACCGAAATCTACCGTTATCCCCCTTCACGCAAACACAACCATTATTTTAGCATATTTTTCGCTCTATGGCAGGCAAAGCAGGGCACAATCACAAAAATATGTTTTTGCACTGCCCCTGGCTTCTTTGCACTTCCTAAATCTTAGACGCTTCCTCCACATTTTTTTGGGGCACTAAATGACTGGTTATTCTAGACAGACATCTTCTAGCAGCAAAGTATTCGGGGAGAATACAAACTGATCAATAAAAGGCTTCTTTCGTGCAGTACACATGAGGAGGAACATTGGACGCGTTCTCATTAAGGGAGTTGCTCTAAAAATTGAAGCAGAGGCAAGATGTCTTAACAAGAGTGTAAAGACATCTTGATTGGCGAGGGAAGAGATAGACAGGCGAGTAGGTCGCAAGCTGCGCAAGGAGCCTGCGGGCCTGACAAATAACGTAAAAAGCGCTAGTACTTGTTAATAACTAGTGGCGAGCAAACCAACACAAATACCCAGTAGTCCACCTACAAAAACCTGGATCGGGGTATGCCCAATCAGCTCACGCAAACGTTTTTCCGCGAAGGGATGCCCCTGAAAGGCTTCATCAATCATCTGATTTAAAATACGCGCCTGAATACTCACAGCACGACGCACGCCTGCGGCGTCATACATCACGATACCTGCCAGGACGGCCGCGATGGCAAAAGCTGGCGAACTGATGCCCATCACACGACCCACAGCGGTAGCCAGCCCGGTCACCAGGGCGGAATGCGAACTTGGCATACCACCAGAAGAAACGAGACGGCTCAGCACCAGGCGGCGTTCTTTAATGATTTCGCCCACCGTCTTGCTTACCTGAGCAAGCGCCCAGGCTAATACCGAGGCCAGGAGCACATGATTGTCTAAAAGCGTGTCACTAACCATAAGTTAAAAGAGCTTCTCCCCTCTTACAGGTCCAATGATTGCAAGGACAACGTGCCCTCGCTATCCACTTGCAGTTGTTGTACCGTTAACTCAGCCTTCTGTAAAAGCTCATTACAGTACTGAACAAGCGTCACGCCCTCCTGATAAGAGCTGAGTGCCTGCTCTAAGGAAACCTGTCCATCTTTCAAGGCTGCAACCGTGGCTTCTAGCTTGGCAAAAGCCTCTTCAAACGATAATGCTTCCATGACCTTCCTTCTTCCCCCGCAAAACTGTTGTCTTATCAAATCCTTTAGAGGGGTATATGTATTTTGGGGACACCCCAATCCCCGGCAGGAGGACCTGCGGCCCTCCTGCACCTCCTGCTTTGTATACCTTCAAACAGAGCCCAACTCTTCGCGTACAGTTACAGGAATGCTGCCGTCCTGCACCTGAATACTCAAGGCATCCCCGGCCTGTACCTGCTTCACGCTTGTTATCAGCCGCTGGTCTGGCTCATGTCTGACCACCGCATAGCCACGTGCAATCGTCAAGAGCGGACTTAACGCGTGCAGTTGCAAGGTTTGTCCGCTGAGGCGCTCCGCGCGTATGCTCAACAGGTGGCGCATATGCGTCTGCATGCGCTCACTGGCCTCGTCCAACTGCTGGCGATAGTTATTGATCTGTCCAACGGGACTCCTATGCTCAAGTTGATACTGGAGATCGGCAACCTGGGCCGCAAGCTCTTCCAGGCGCTCTTCCATCAGCGAGCCAAGCTCTTGCTGACGATCAAGCAACTCAATGCGCCAATCCTCGATGTTGGGGACCGCGGCGGTCGCGGCTGCGGTTGGCGTCGATGCGCGCAAATCGGCGACAAAGTCGGCCAGGGTAAAGTCCGTTTCATGGCCGACGCCACTAATCACAGGGATACTTGAGCGTGCAATGGCGCGCACCACGACCTCTTCGTTAAAGGCCCACAGTTCTTCGATGGAGCCGCCGCCACGCCCGGCAATGATGACCTCTGCCTCCCCGTGCTCATTCAGCGCATCGAGCGCAGCGGCAATAGAGGCAGGGGCATCACTTCCCTGAACCTGTGCGGGGGCAAGAATCACGCGCGCCAGAGGGTAGCGCTGGCGCAAGACGCGCAACATATCGCGCAGGGCCGCAGCTTGCGGCGAAGTAACAATCCCAATAACTTCCGGGCGCTCGGGAAGCACGCGTTTTCGCTCTTCCGCGAAGAGTCCTTCCGCCTCCAGGCGCGCTTTCAAGCGCTCCAGGCGCTCAAAGAGGGCGCCTACACCCAGAGGCTCGGCGCTCTCCACATAGAGTTGCAGCTTTCCGTCACGTTCATAGAATGAAATACGTCCATTCAGGGCGATTCCCATGCCATCGCGTAGCGTGGGAGCGGATGAACGCAGACGGGACTGCTTAAAGAAGACGCAGTTGAGCTGTGCGCCACTGTCCTTGAGGGTAAAATAACAATGACCGGAGGGGTAGGTCTTGCAATTGGAGACTTCGCCATACACCCGGACATCTTGTAGCATGTCATTGGTCTCAAGCCACTCTCGCAGGAAGACCGAGAGGGCTGAGACACTGATGGCTTCATTAAAGCCTGGAAGATGCATGGCGGTCATACCCTGCTATGCCTCCTCAGCCGTTTCAAGCGTCATCAAAGCCTGTCCATACTCCACAGGCTGGCCATCTTCCACGAGAAGTTCTAGCACACGGCCAGCAGCGCTCGCCTCAATCTCGTAGAGGACGTTGAGGGACTGAATTGAGCCAACCAGTTGCCCGACTTTGACTTTATCGCCCGCGGCAACCAGGGCTTTCCCTTTGGGCTTGGCCCAGGTGTGGAAAATTCCTACCAGCGGCGCGGTAACAGTATGCTGTGGAGGTGCAGACACCGAGGAGTCAGCCGCTTCAGCCACTGGCTCGCTAACACTGATTGTGGCGCTCTCTCCGGCCCTGGCCTTGCGCAAGACCAGGCGTGTTCCCGTCCCGCTATGCTTGACTTCAATTTCGGAAACGTCGCTTTTATCAAGCACTTTGACCAGGTGGGTCAGGTGTTCAATGCTCATCTGCTCCGTCTCTTGCTGCACTTCCTCTGGAAGTCTCTCTAATTGAGAGGAAGCACGTCTGCTGCCATCCATAGTCATACTCCCATACTACATTTATAAATGCTTAGTGAGCCAGATGCAAGCGCCTCGGTTGCCAATGGTTACGCGACGTCCCCTATGCTCACTCACTTCAGTTTCCAGGCATGCACTGATCTCTCCCTATCTACGGAGATCGTGTCAGAGATAGACCAGCAGAGCCGTTTTAGACACGCTCCACGTACTGACCCGTGCTGGTATTCACACGAATCGAGTCTTCGCTAGAAACAAACAAGGGTACCTGTACCACGAGACCCGTCTCGGTCGTCGCGGGCTTCGTACCGCCCGTAGCGGTGTCGCCTTTGAAGCCAGGCTCGGTATAGGTTATTTTGAGTACGACCTTTTCAGGCAGTTCCACCGAGATAGGCTCTTCGTTATAACGAATGATGTCAAGCTCGAGGTTATCAATGAGATAATCCTTGGCATTGCCCAGTTGAGCCTCATTCAGGGCAATATCATCATACGTGCTGGTATCCATAAAATGATACAGGTCATCGGCATTGTACTGATAGGTGACGGTCGAACGATCCAGATAGAGGCGTTTGAACTTATCGCCAGCGTCACATGTACGATCAAAAATCGCGCCGCTACGCAGGTTACGCAACTTCAGGCGCACGATAGCACCACCACGGCCAATTTTCACGTGCTGCCACTCGAGAATCGTGCAGGGATTCCCTTCAAACTCGATTGTGACGCCTTTTTTCAGGTCACCAGTGGAAATCATTCAGAAAACTCCTTTGACATTGAATGACCAATGGTCGTTCATCTGTATTTCTGTAGCAGGAAGCTACTTTTGTTCTTGTAAGAAGGCCACAAGCGCCTCAAGTGCCAGGAGATAGCCACGCCAACCCAGGCCCGCGATATGCCCATAGCTAATGGGAGCAATCACAGACTCATGGCGAAAAGGCTCCCGGGCATAGATATTGCTCAAATGGACCTCGATGATGGGTAGCCTGGTGCCCGCAAGCGCATCACGCAAAGCATACGAGTAGTGCGTAAAGGCGCCAGGATTGATAATTATGCCCTCTACGCGCTCGGCATACTGCTGAATTGTATCGATCAGCACACCTTCATGGTTGGACTGCACACACTCTATTGTCGCTCCCAGGCTGGCCGCTCGCTCTCGCAAACGCGCCTGGATCTGCTCGAGTGTCACACTGCCATATATCCCTGGGTCGCGCTTCCCCAACGTATTCAGGTTGGGTCCATTTAAAACCAGGATCTCCGCCATTGCCTATGACCTCGCTTCAGCGAAAAAATCTGTGACCACGCGCTCGACAAGATCATCGGACATCTCGGTAATGACGACTTCGCCAATCCGTCGGGGCATGATCCAGCGAATACGTTTGCCCACCACTTTCTTATCCAGGCGCGTTTTCGCCAGTATGTCCTGCGCCCGCACCAACCCCCGGTAGCGCGTGGGGAGTCCCAACGATGCGAGAAGTGCATTCTGTCGCTGCTCTTCTTCCGCGCCCCACATGCCAGCTTCACGCGCCATCTCAGCCGCAGCTACCATGCCCAGAGAGACCGCCTCGCCATGCAACCATTCACCGTATCCCGCGACACTCTCCAGCGCATGGGCAATGGTATGGCCATAATTCAAGATGGCGCGCAGGCCGCTCTCCGTCTCGTCTTCTTCAATAACCTGCACTTTGAGGTCGATGCAGCGAGCCACAATCTGGACCAGCAAGGAAGCAGGAAGGGACGAGAAATCGCGCAAAGCGTCTTTGTAGGTCTCCAAAAGCGCAAATAGCTTAGCGTCGAGTATGATACCATACTTTACAACTTCTGCCCATCCCTCTGTACGCTCCCGCTCTGGCAGCGTCAGCAGGGTCCTGGGGTCCACCAGGACCAGGCGTGGATGATAAAAAGCGCCGATCAGGTTCTTGCCCTGGCGATGGTTGATACCAGTCTTGCCACCAATGGCCGCATCCACCTGAGCCAGCAGCGAGGTTGGCACCTGAATCAGGGGCACGCCACGCAGATAGGTGGCCGCGGCAAATCCGACCAGGTCACCAATGACACCACCGCCAAGCGCGATCAAGACCTCGCGCCGCTCAGCATGGTGCTCAAGCAGCCAGTCATAGATCGCCTGTAGCTGCTCAGGTGATTTGCTCGCCTCGCCTGCCGGGACCGTGTAGAGGTAGGGTTCAAATCCCTGTTGCTTCAGGCTATGCACAACCTGCTCGCCATAAAGTGCGCGGAGATTGCTATCCGTAAAGAGGAAGACCCGCGAGGGCAGGCCCAACTGTGTCAGATACTGCGGGAGTCGCTCCAGCCCCCCCCAATCCACCACGGTGTCATAGCCTCTACCAATGTGAACATGCCTGACAACAGGCGCCCCATCCCTCGACGCGTCAGCAGCTTTTACCATAGCCATAATCTCCATAACCACCCGTTCCACGCTCCGGCCATGAGTCTGGCATACCAGGTCAGCCTCCTCATACCAGGCGCGACGGGTCGTGTACAAATTCCGCAACGTGGCCAGGGGATCGGGACCAGCCAGTAGAGGCCGGATCTCGGGCGAGGTACTCTTGGCAAGAGAGTGTGTATGCTGCGCTCGCAAGCGCTCAAGAGCCACCTCAGGCTCCGTTTGCAAATAGACCCGAACACCACGCTCGGCCATCAGCCTGCGATTCTCCTCGCGCGCCACCAGGCCCCCGCCTGTCGCCACAATCGCGCCCTCCTCATTTTGCGCGACACGCGCCAGGACACGACGCTCACACTCGCGAAAATACGCCTCACCATGCCGGGTGAAAATCTCGGGGATACCCATGCCCTCTTCCTGCTCAATGAGAGCATCAATATCAAGCAAAGGTCGCCGCAACTCTTGCGCAAGCAGGCGGCCCACCGTGCTCTTCCCGCTCCCTGAAAGCCCAATTAAAAAAACATGTCGCATGGCGCTATTGTAACATTAAACGGCCAGTGTGTGTATCATCTACTTTAAGAAGCCCTGGCTAGGGAGTACTTTTAACCTGACAATCAAGGGGTGTCATAGTAAAGGAGAGTGGGCCTGTATGGCAGCAGATGCTGCCATACAGGCCCACTCTCCTTTACTCCTTTTAGAATGCCCTTAGTACAATTCCTGGTTGTGGATATCGGTACTGAGCGTTGAGGCCAGGTTGAACGTGGTGGTATCCAGGGAGCTGACATACTGCTCGGAGGAGGGAGCCACGCCCTGGCGCTCAAAGGCGCGCGTACGGTTATCATAGACCTTGAACTGGCGGCCAAAGGAGAAGATATATTGCTGTAGCTGGCCCGTCTCACGATTGAGGACCAGGATATCATCTCCGTTCGCGCACTGGCCCTGGCCCAAACACTGGGAGCGGTCGGTAAACGAACCTACCAGGACTTGCCAGTGCTGGTCCCAGCTCTTTGTCACATATTGATGCGCCACTTGTAGCGTATCATCAAAGGCCAGGAACGTGCTCTGCCCCGCCTCGGGATCGTAGAGCATAACGCCCGTTGAAGAGGTGCCAAAGCTCCCCACATATGGCAGGAGATTCTGCCCCCAGTCGGAGTAATCCACGCTCTGATCAACCGTGAGATCCGCCTTCAGGGACCTGATCTGCGCGCTACCGCTACTGGGATCATACAACAGAATTTGTGCCCGCCCAGAGGCGTTAAAGTCTCCACTGTAGACCATCCAGTTACCACTCAGATCACTCATATCCTGCTGTTTAGTCACCTTGAGCGAGCCATCCAGGCCCAGCATACGCCCCTGACCATCGATGCGATCATAGAGGAAGATGCCATCCTGATCTGGTCCTATGAAGCGACCCACGTACACCTCCCAGCTCGCGTGCCAGAGCGTATACACCTGGCGATGTTTGACCTGGAAGTTCTGATCGAAATCGAGCATGATTACATTGGCGGTCTTTCCCTGCATCTCCCAATCGGCAAGGCTGGTGCCACTGAGATCACCATTCGAGCCATCCACATTACTGGTACGAGTTATGGCGGGAATAGTATATGCCGTAGGCTCCACGGTACTCTTCGCCTGTGTAGGTTGCGTCGCTGGTGTACTTGTCGACGATGGTGTTTGCGTAGGAGCAGGCGACGGCGCGACTGTCGGCGTTGGCGCGGCCTGCGTCGGGGTAGGCGTAGGCGTTGCCGTTGGACTTGGTGTCGGCGTTGCCGTTGGTGTTGGAGACGGCGTCGGACTTGGTGTCGGTGACGGAGTAGGACTCGGCGTCGGACTTGGTGTCGGAGTAGGACTCGGCGTCTTCGTTGGTGTCGGCGTCGGTGTCTTTGTATGAGTTGGTGTTGGGGTTGGCGTCGTAGTGCCTGGATCAGTGGGAGTAGTGCCAGGAGTGGTGCCGCTTGTATCTCCACCATTATCCGTCGAATTGCTGGTCCCTGGATCATAGGCACTGGGATTGGCAAAACGGTTATACATCATAACAGAGCTACGCTTGCCATCGAAACGACCAACATAGAGCTCCCATCCCGGCCCCTCGCCATCAAGGATGACATGCTTTTTTATCGTCAGCGAGGCCGTTAAGCTGATAAGGTGAATCTTGCCTTTATCCCGATCATAGAGCAAGATATCCGATGAACCCGTGCCATCGAAGTCGCCCACGTGAATATCGAGCGACGAGCCCCACTTGCCCGCTGGCACAGTAGAGTCACCTAAATCCACCAGTTTAGGGGCACCTGGATTCATTCGCACACCATGTGATATGTCATCATCAGCATTAGGCACAAAGGTTCCCGCCAGCGTTCGGCGCTTCTCCAACTGCAAGACCTGCAATTGCCCTTGCTTACGGTCATAGAGCAGGAGATCGCTGTAGCCACTCCCGGTAAAGTCGGCATTAAACTCCTGATCGGAGGAAGCGGGAGAGAGTCCTAGCGAGATGCGGCTGGAGGTATAGGTCGTAGTAGCACTGGATGAGTTCAGTAGTGCGTTTGTCTGCTGCACCTGGGAACTCACATTGGATGAAGTGCCAGCCAGCCTGGCAAAATGCTGGGTATCAAGCGTACGAGGGAAGTAGATAAAGCGCAACTGCCCATTCTGGAAATGGGTCGCGTTGATATAGTTTGTGTTGTAGTCGCGCCCGACATGCATGTAGGTTGTATCGCCATAATTTTGATAGGTCACATCAAAGGTCTGGCCATCGGGATACACAGAAGAGACGAAGGCCACATGGCCCGGCGCTCCATAGGCCCAGACCCCATCGGCGACTGGAAAAACAGCGATCGCGCCCAGGCGTGGGACAGTACCAACCGCTAATCCCGCCCGTGTGGCATCTACGGCCCATTCAGCGGCATTACCCCAGTTACGCGGGAGATCATACCCCAGTAAATGCCACTGCTGCCACGCCCACCAGGTACAGTTGCCACCAGTAGGAAAGGGGCCAGGGCAAATGGGATACGGGTTGCTATCAGGCGAGAATGTGACATGCTGGCACGATGTATCAACCGTCGCGACCGTATGCTGCTCTGCCTTGGCATAGGTCACTGAACTATTCCAGGGCGCAAACTCAATCGCGACAAGCGCACAAATAAATATAAGACTACACACATGTAAGACCAGGCGCCTACGTTGGACAACAGGTCTGCGAACACCAGGAAACATACTAAGAATCCCTTCTCAAAAGGAAAAATAACAGGAACAATCCTCGTCCTTCTTATAAAGGAAACCAATAGTAGTATCGCTTGCTTCATACCACTGGGCGCTTTCAGGCACGTCTTGCGCCTCAAAAAGTATAGCACCATATCTATGTATGGGCAAGCGCAAACGAACAGGATCAGGACCTATCGCTTATCGGTGAGCATGCCCGAAGGCGCGCCATACGTTACTTCTCCTCGTCAGAAAAGAAGCCAGAAATTCCTTTGCCATAGATCAGATAGGAATTTTTCCGGCGCGAAAAAAAGAGCCAGAAAATCTCTTGACAAAGTAGAGCCACAATGATATTATTCTCCATGTCGAGAGGGCGATTAGCTCAGTTGGTTAGAGCGCCACGTTGACATCGTGGAGGTCACAGATTCGAGTTCTGTATCGCCCATTTTTCGAAGCGGCTTCGTATGAAGCCGCTTTTTTGTGCACACTCACCTACCAGCAACCTCTCCCGCCATATCCCACAAATAGCATCTATCTTTAAGGTCATATGTATAAAGCCCGGCAGGAACACTAGAGCCACGTCTATGATGGCTCCTGACATTCTTGCCGGGCTTTTTTCTATATCGTTTAGGTTAGCGGGACGCGGGCAGGATAGGCAGGTTCATACCCTCGTCACGGGTACGGTGTGTGCCAGCCACGTCTTTGATACCGCCCTCAGGATAGATCAGCTTGGCCTCACCCTCAGGTAGCAGGCTCGCGACCTCTTTGAGGACGGCGTCCAGGAACTGGTCTTCAGGAACGGTTTTAATGACCTGTCCCTTGCGGAAGATGACGCCCTTGCCCTTACCACCAGCCAGGCCGACATCGGCGTCGCGTGACTCACCAGGGCCGTTGACAACGCAGCCCATGACCGCGACATGGATGGGGGTCTGCACCTTGGACAGGCGCTTCTCTACCTCGTTGGCGACGCTAATGACGTCGATCTCAACGCGGCCACAGGAGGGGCAGGAGACAAAGGTCACGCCGCGATTGCGCAACTCAAGCGACTTTAGAATCTCATAGGCCACGGGAATCTCTTCCTCAGGCTCGGCGCTCAAGCTGACGCGCATGGTATCACCAATGCCGTCCGCCAGCAGAAGACCCAGACCAACCGAGGATTTCACCGCGCCCGTGACCAGCGTACCCGCCTCGGTAATGCCCAGATGGATAGGATAATCCGAGCGCTCCGAGAAGCGGCGGTAGGCCTCAACCGCTGTCAGGACGGTGGAGGATTTCAAAGAGACAATAATATTGTGATAATCGAGCTCTTCACACCAGCTAATATATTCCAGGGCCTTTGTGACCATGCGCTCAGCCAGGCGCTCGCGCTCAAGACGACGGGCCTCTGCGGGATCACTGCGCTCCAGAGTGCCATCCTCGCGCAGGCGCACCTGGATGCGCTGCATCTGGGCCTGCTTGTCCAACGCGTCAATCGAGCCGGAGTTCACACCAATGCGCATCGCGATATCGCGCTCTTTAGCAGCCCGCACAATCTGCTCCAGAGACTCGCGTCCATTAAGCAGGTTGCCTGGATTGATGCGGACCTTGTCGATCCCCTGGCGAATGGCTTCCAGTGCCAGATTAGGATTATAATGAATGTCCGCAACCAGCGGAATCGAAATCTGCTTCTTGATCTCGCCCAGGACAACCGCATCTTCCATCTCGGGAACAGCTACGCGCACAATCTCACATCCGACCTCTTCCAAGCGTTTGATCTGCGCGACCGTGCTTTTCACATCACGGGTATAGGTGGTGGTCATAGATTGCACAGCTACAGGCGCGCCGCCACCAACCAGAACATTGCCAACGCGAACCTGACGAGTTTTCTTAGACATAATTAGTAGTACACTCCATTATCAGCCACCCCAATGTAAGACGTCGCTTACAGTCACGACGACCATCAGGGTAAGCAAGATTGCCATACCAACAAGATTGATAAGCCCCTCGCGCTCAGGCCTGAGACGCTTCCCTCCACGAATCATCTCGATGAAGATCAGCACCACACGCCCACCATCCAGGGCGGGGAAAGGTAGAATATTGACAATTGCCAGGTTTATACTCAACATCGCTGTTAAATTCAGGATGTACCACCAGCCAACAACGGGTACCGTCTGGGCCACTTCGCCCGTAATCTTAACGATGCCAACTGGACCCGCGATCTGCGGCTGGATCGCGCCTACAATCATCTGACCAATCGTGACAATAAAGAGGCGCGTGGTCGACAGGGTTTGCTGAATACCTCTGATCGGGGCCTGCCAGAGGGGGATGCTGACATTAACCGTCTTGCCCAGAACTCCCAGGTGGCCTTTATCGGCAGGCGGATTGACCAGGGCATGAACAGTCATATGGAGTGGCTGCGGCTCGCCCTTGCGCTCCACCACCAGTTTCACATCAACGGTCTGCTGCCCCTTACTCTGCGTCGAGGCCTTATCAACAATATCTTTCACTTCCTGGAACTGGGTGACGGACTGTCCATTGACGCTGAGGATCTTGTCATCCGCGTGCAGTCCTGCCGCCGCCGCAGGCGAGCCAGCGTTCACCTGGGCAATGATGGCCGGCGTCGTTGGCTCTCCCTGTCCATAGGCAATCGTGAAGAGCGCAATCGCCAGCAAGACGTTCATGATCACGCCCGCACAGAGGACAGCGATGCGCTTCCCGGCAGGCTTGGCCGCAAAGCTCTCAGAGTCGTAATGACCATCCTCATCATGTGCATCGCCATCTTCGCCCGGCATACGCACAAATCCGCCAATCGGCAGAAGGTTGATAGAGTAAATGGTATTCTGCTTCGCGGAGGCATGACCCTGGCTTACTCCACCGCTTGTACCTGTCAGTGGACTCTCTAGCCCCTCCATCTGCTCGGAACGGCCGCCAAACCAGACCACTTCCCATCCACCCTGAGGGCGACGGCGAAAACCAACCAGGCGTGGTGGCAAGCCAATACCGAATTCATCAACTCGAATACCCGCCCAGCGAGCAGTGATGAAGTGTCCAAATTCGTGTACAAGCACAAGCAATCCAAAAACCGGGATAGCTGCGAGTAGGTACCAGTTATTCATCTAGTTATCCTTTGCTCCTCAAAAATGCCTCCGGCAAGAACACACTACGATACGACGCTCCTGATTATCTAACCAGCCAGGTGTTTTTCACCCCATTCTCGCGCCGTACGGCGTGCCCATGCACAAGCCTCCAACGTCGCGTTCACATCGGGCTGGGCAATTGAGTTATGTTGCTCAAGCACTGCCTCAAGCATCTGGGCGATCCCCTGATAAGGTATCTTTCCCTCCAGGAACATCGCTACAGCCTCTTCATCCGCGCCCACCAGCGCGCAGGAGTAGGTCCCTCCTCGCTTCCCGGCCTCAAGCGCCAGGCGGAAACAGGGGAAACGCTCCAGGTTCAATTCTTCAAAGTGCAGCGCCGCGATCGAGGGCCAGTGTAGTTCGCGAATCAAGTTTTTATCGGCAGTATCCAGGCGCTCCGGGTAAGTGAGCGCATGCATGATAGGTAGATGCATCGTCGGCAGACTAGCCTGCATCTTAATCGAGCCATCACAGAATTCAACCATGGAGTGGATGATGCTCTCAGGATGCACGACCACCTCGATGCGCTCGTAGGGCACATCAAAGAGCCAGTACGATTCAATGACCTCCAGGCCCTTGTTCATCAGCGTGGCGCTATCGATAGTAATCTTTGGTCCCATGCGCCAGGTGGGATGGGCCAGGGCCTGCTCCACAGAGACGTCGCGCAACTCTTCAGGAGGTGTCGTACGAAATGGTCCACCAGATGCTGTAAGAATTAATCGACGAATCTGGTTATTTTCTTCACCATGCAAACACTGCCAGATGGCACTGTGCTCACTATCAATGGGCACAATCGAGACACCATTGCGACGCGCGGCCTCCGTGACAATATGGCCGGCCATTACCAGCGTCTCTTTATTCGCCAGAGCAATGGTTTTACCAGCCTCAATCGCCGCCATCGTTGGACGCAGGCCCATCAGGCCAGAGGTCGCAGCCACCAGCACATCCGCATCCGCGTGCGTCGCAACCGCCAGCAGACCGCGCTCCCCCAGGATGACATTCGGAAAGAGCGCGCGTGCCTTCTGCTCCAGCTCTGCTGAATTGGCAAAGCAAGCAACCAGACTAGGGCGGAACTCGCGCACTTGTTCAGCCAGTAGGTCCAGGTTACTGCGGGCAGCCAGGGCCACCACCTGGAACTGCTCTGGGAAGCAGCGCACGATATCGAGTGTCTGCTGACCAATCGAGCCTGTGCTGCCAAGTAAGGCAATACGTTTAGGATATGCGCTCATGCACTCTTACTCACGGGTCTGGAAGCCCCTCTCATCTACGCCTCTACGATAAGCGTTGCTGACGCCCCTCAATAATACAAACGCGAGATGAGCACACAATCTTCCAGGAGACCCGCCCTTCTCTCTCTATAATAGCGAAGAACCTGTCTTCGCGCGAATTTTCATCTTTTTAGCGTGACGGCTCGCGCCTGCGGCGCTCGCCTTGGGTAAGTGGTGTGGTATGTGCTGGCAGCCTGCGACTGCCAGCACATACCACACCACTTACCCGGGGATAAGCTGGCTAGCCACCCCTATCCACACGCCTACGGGAACGGAGTCCAGGGGCAGATAGCCACCCCTGTCCACACGTCTACGGGAACGGGGTCCAAGGGCGGCTAGCCACCCCTGTCCACACATCTATGGGAACGGGGTCCAGGGGCGGAGCTCCTGGCGGGGTTTGGGGTGTCCCCAACCTCTTTTCCCCTTGCCGCCGCAGGCGGCAGAAATAACCCCACATTGGGTTAGCTAAGCTGCAAGAGCGAGGCGAAGAGGTAGACAGCGATAGCCGCAAAAAGCAGGCTATCGATGCGATCCAGGACGCCACCATGCCCGGGCACGATCTGACTACTATCCTTGACATGCATCTGCCGCTTGAACAATGACTCCGAGAGGTCCCCCAGCGTACCCGTGACGCCCACAAGCACTCCTACCAGGACCGCCAGGTACCAGGGAAGTCCCAGGGGGATGACGGTACAGAGCAGGGCCGCAATAATGGAGAAGATCAGGCCACCCAGGAACCCTTCCCAGGATTTGGCCGGACTGATGCGAGGAGCGAGTTTATGCTTGCCAAAGAGGCGGCCAATGAAGAAAGCCGCGGAATCAAAGCCCCATACGCCAAGGAGAGCCGCCAGCGTCCACCAGGCGCCCCGGGGAAGCACAAGGGAGAACGTAGGAGCAAAGCGCAACCAGCCGGCCTCCGTCCCACGCAACAGGAGCAGGAAACTGGTCGAGCCACCTACGTAGAGCGCTGTAGCCAGGGTCAAGGCCCAGTCCACCACTGAACCCTCAAGGTTTTTACGCGCAAACAGGCAGGGGAATGAGACCAGTAAGGTAATCCCTAGGCCGCTCTCCAGGATCAGAGATCGCTGGAGAGGGAACATCGTAGCCAGTAGCAAGAGCAGACCCCAGCCCATACTCAGCCATAAAATGGGGCGGTATCCGGCTTGCACTAGCATCGTGTGGAGCTCATAGATTCCCAACACCACCAGCACCACGGAGGCCACAAAAGCGACCCAGGAGCCAAACCAGACGACGACAAGCACAATCGGAATAAGAATAAACGCCGTCAGCAGGCGCAGACCCACTGATGTTTTCTCTTTATTTGCTTCCTGTGGAGGAGGAGGAGTGGAGACCTCCGGCTCTCCCTTTTCATTCGCGCCTTGCAAAAAAATCCCTTCCTCTGTGGGACAAAACGCTGTCGAACGATAAGCACCTATAAAAACAATAGGACGGTAACAAGGACCGCCCTACATTATATACTATCAAAGCCTGCTCTGTGGCCCACCCCACCTCAGGAGAGTGAGGCAGCCCTCTCAGCACCAGAGGTGCGTTACACTGATGTCGGCAGCACGCGTCCAAACTTGCGACTGCGTTGCTGGAAGCTTTGCACAGCCTCGAGCAGATCCTCGCGCCCAAAGTCGGGCCAGAGGGTAGGCGTAGCATAATACTCGCTATACGCCGATTGCCAGATCAAGAAGTTACTGACGCGCATCTCACCAGCGGTGCGAATGACCAGGTCTGGATCGGGGAGGTCCCGTGTATATAGATAAGAGCTGATCATTTCTTCAGAGATGGTCTCGGGCTGGCGACCATCCGCGATAATCTGGCGGACCGCGTCCACCAGTTCAGCCCGACCACCATAGTTAAAGCATACGTTGAGGCCGATACGCTTATTGTCTTTTGTCAAATCCATTGACTCGCGCACGGCCTGCTGAATATCTGGAGCGAGATCATATAAACGACCAAGATGGCGCAAGCGCACACCATCGCGATGTAGCTTCTCTAGATCCGAGCGAATAGTCTCCCAGAAGAGGCGCATCAAACCATCGACCTCGATCCGAGGCCGGTGCCAATTCTCGGTTGAGAACGCATACACACTAAGCATCTCAATATTTTCGTCTGCGGCGCACTCAACGACACGCCGGAGTGCGCTTACACCCGCCTTATGTCCTGCCAGGCGTGGCAGGTGGCGTCGCGTAGCCCAGCGGCCATTGCCATCCATAATGATAGCGATATGGCGCACGGGTGACTGAGACTGATCAGCTGCGACTGATTGTGGCTGCGACGAAACATTCTCTTTCCTACGTGAGGATAAGAGATTTTGTATCTTGGTCAACGTTAGACCTCCAGAATCTCCAGTTCCTTAGTTTTGCCGACCTTATCCATCTCCTCGATGAAGCGGTCGGTGAGCTTCTGTAGCTTTTCAGTGCTACGCTTCAGCTCATCCTCGGACACTTCTTTCTTCTTTTCACGTTCACGCAATTTATCCTGAACATCGCGGCGCACGTTACGGACGGCAACCTTGTGCTCATCGAGCTTCTTATGCAGAGACTTGACGAGATCCTTACGGCGCTCTTCGTTCATGGGCGGAATATTCAAACGAATAACCTGACCGTCGTTATTTGGATTAATACCCAGGTCAGACTTCTGAATCGCCTTCTCAATGTCCGCAGATATCTTCTTGTCCCAGGGCTGAATCACAATGAGGCGAGCCTCGGGAATCGAGATGGTTGCGACCTGATTGACAGGCGTTGGGGCTCCATAGTAATCGACGGTAATGCGGTCAAGCAGGGAAGCACTCGCCCGACCGGTGCGAATAGATCCCAGATCCTGCTTTAAGGCGTCAATGGCACGTTTCATGCGCCTTTCTGCATCGTCAAATAAGTCAGCAGTCATAACTTCAACCCCTTCTCAACTGAGCACTGTCTCACAGCAGTGCTTACGCGAATGTGAGTAGACAAGTGGTGCAAGCGTTGTTCAAGAATGCACACTCTCTAGACAGGTTCTTTGACGTCTTTGGAGACCAGTGTACCACATTTCTCACCGCGCATTATCGCCTCTAAAGCCCCTTCTTGCTGGAGATTAAACACGATAATTGGCATATTATTGTCTTTACACAATGAGAGTGCAGTACTATCCATTACCTTTAATCCCATATTGAGCGCCTGCATGTAGCCGATTTCATCGAACTTGCGTGCATAGCAATTCTTTACAGGATCATCGTCGTAAATGCCATCGACTTTAGTGGCTTTGAGCAATACCTGCGCGTTCAACTCCACCGCGCGCAAAGCCGCGGCAGTGTCGGTCGTAAAGAACGGATTGCCACTACCCGCAGCCAGGATTACGACGCGCCCCTTCTCCAGGTGACGCACCGCCCGGCGGCGGATAAACGGCTCCGCAACAGGAGGCATCTCAATAGCCGTCTGCACACGCGTTGCCATGCCATGCTTTTCCATAGCATCTTGCATGACGAGCGAGTTCATGACGGTCGCTAGCATGCCGACATAATCGGCGGTGGCACGATCAATGCCTGTGGCGGCTGCATCCGCACCGCGCCACATATTGCCACCACCAATAACCATCGCGATCTCTACTCCCAGGGCGTGGACGCGCTTGACCTCGGCAGCGATCCGCTGCACCGTCTGAGCATCAATACCAAAGCCCTGTCCACCCAGGGCTTCGCCACTGAGCTTAAGTAGAATACGCTGATATTTTCGTTCGGCTGCCATGAGCAAATTCCTGCCTTATTCTTCACCCAACTTGAAACGGCTGAAGCGGCGCAAGACGATGTTTTCGCCGGTATCCGCGATCACCTTGCGGATCAAATCGCCGATGGTGAGGGCCTCGTCTTTGACCCAGGGCTGCATAGTCAAGACCTGCTCTGAGAAGGCTTTCTTGAGTTTACCTGCAATCACTTCCTCTCTCTTCGCCTCGGGGACGCGTGCCATAGAGGGATCTTCCAGGATCTCTTTCTTCTTCGCCTCAACTACCTCGGCAGGCACATCCTCGTAATTGACATACTTGGGTGCCACGCCTGCAATCTGAAGCCCCAGTTCACTGGCGAGTTGACGGAATGACTCGCTGCGTGCGACAAAGTCAGTACTGCAATTGAGCTCCAGCAAGACACCAATGCTATGGTTATGGTGTACATACGAGAAGACGCCGCCCTCTTTGGTCTCGCGACCAGCGGCCACCATCTTCTCAGCCTTGTGGCTACTTCTGGCCTCAAGATACTTGACGGCCTCATCCCAGCTCTTTGACTCGGTCAGGGCATTCTTGCAGTCGGCAAATGTCGCGCCAGTCTCCTCGCGCAACTTTTTTACATCCGGTGCCGTGTAGTTCATGGTTGATTTCTCCTCAATTCCGTAGATGTATGATACTCAGGTACCGTGGACGGCGCAATGACCACCGCCCTTTTTTTTGGCACTCGAGTGCTTGACAAATGTGAAACGCGCTTTCATGAGGCGTTGCACGCCCGGCCTAGGAAAGAAGTACCTGGCCTGGAGTACAGGAAAAAGCGGGCGCAGGAGGAATTGTTCGCCTCTTGCCCCCGCTTACTTGCTGCTGTGTGTTACTCTTTCGTAACCAGCTCGCCCTCAGAACCGGCGACCGGGCTCTCGGCCTCTGAAGAAGCCTGAGGGGCTGCCTCTGAAGAAGCCTGAGGGGCTGCCTCTGAAGAAGCCTGAGGGGCTGCCTCTGGGGCTGTGGTCTGTGGGGCAGCTACTTGTGGGGCAGCGGCAGCGGCCTGTGGCGCCTCGACCTGACCCTCTTCCTCGCCCGTGGTCTCGTCCTTATGCAGGGCCTCAAGCTGACGGCGACCTTCGACCGCGGCATCAGCAATCTTGGCGCACAGGAGACGAACCGCGCGAATAGCGTCATCGTTTGCAGGGATGGGATAATCCATCTCGTCGGGATCGCAGTTGGTATCGGCAAGCGCGATAATAGGAATCTCCAGGCGCAAGGCCTCAAGCACCGCGGTGCGCTCTTTACGTGTGTCAATGATGAAGAGTGCGCTGGGGAGAGACCTCATGTCTTTGATACCGCCCAGGATGCGCTCCAGGCGCGCAATGTCGTCCTGCAAGCGCTGGACTTCTTTCTTGGGCAGGCGCTCGAATTCGCCACTGTCGCGACGGCGCTCCAGGTCACGCAGGTATTTAATGCGCAACTGAATGGTCTGGAAGTTGGTGAGCATACCGCCCAGCCAGCGCTGGTTGATATAGAACATACCACAGCGCTTGGCCTCCTCGGCCACGGCCTCCTGCGCCTGCTTCTTCGTACCCACAAAGAGCAAGGTACCGCCGCTAGCGGCGAGCTGCTCGACAAACTTGTAGGCCTCGTTCAAGCGCGTCACGGTCTGCTGGAGATCGATGATATGAATGCCGTTGCGGTCCATGAAGATGAACTGCTGCATCTTCGGGTTCCAGCGCCGCGTCTGGTGTCCAAAGTGGACGCCTGCCTCAAGAAGTTGCTTCATTGAGATAATGTTAGCCAAGTTACAAATCCTCCCTTTGACCTCCGCTCGCGACTCTTACCTGACAACAGGGCCCCCCGGTACTACCACTACCAAGCTGTTTAATCAAGCTGATGGACCCCAGGGCGTGCCTGGTCGCAGAGCGTGCGTAGTCTGTTGTAATACTGTATACAATCGTGCGTAAACACAACTTGTGCAGGAACATACCGGATCCTGCCAGTTGAGAAGTATAGCATAGTGAGACTACGGACGCAAGAAATTTGCCAACCAGAGCCGTTCTTCCCTTTTTTCGCAATCCCAGAAAACACAATAGCCTCATTGGCTACTATCTTCCCCAAAAACGCTAAAATAGAGTATACTTGAGTAGGACAAAATAGTGGTGGTGTAAAGAGTGGAGGAAGAGTATGCAAGGTAAAACGCGTTTAGCGCGCGTCCATCTTGTCGCCTGCCTTCCTACCCCCAGCCCACTCTGGATATCACTGCAACGCCTCCCGACCCCCGGCCCAACGCCTATACTGTTTCTCCCCCGGAGGAAAAAATATATGCCTCGACGCATTCATCTCGTATGTGTAAGGCAACACCCCAAATAATACCGTCTGTTTCTTGAAACAGGAAGTATAGTATAGTGTATACCCATACACATTTATAGCTAAAAAGCTAGAATAACGCAGCTAAGATTGTTTACAGGGGTAGTTGAAGTAGAAAGGGATTTTAAGCACATGGTAAAGATCCTCATCGTTGATGATCATTCTCTTATGAGACGCGCGGTCCGCGAAGTCCTCGAAAAGGAGGCCGACTTCAATGTGGTGGCCGAGGCCAGCACGGGGCAAGAGGCCGAGGCACAGGCCCAACAGACGCAGCCAGACGTTATCTTAATGGATATGGATATGCCTGACTGCAATGGCTTTGATGCAACCGAGCGCGTCCTGGCACACTCACCACATTCGCGTGTCATCATCTTTACTGCCGCGCATGAAGATGTACATGTCTTTCGCGCCCTCCAGCGCGGAGCAATGGGCTACATCACTAAAGATATAGAGCCCGATGCGCTCATCCACGCGGTACGCTGCGCCGCTCGCAACGATCTCTGCATTCCAGGAGCCCTCGCCAGCCAGGTCCTGGCCTATATTCGCAACATCTGGCGAACACAGGAACAGTTTTATACCACGCGCTTCTCACCCGAAGCCATAGCCTATCGTACACCACGCCGCGTTCGACGAGCCGCTAAAGTGCAGGCACTCCACGAAAACTCAACTAGCGAGCTACTCAATCGCACCACTGGAGAGCTGGAGGAACAGGTTGAAGTAGATGAGAAAGCTGATGAGGAGGGCGATGAGGAGGCCGCAAAGGGTGACAAGCCCAGGCGCCGGCCACGCCCCCTGACCGGGCGCGAACGTGAGATCCTCGACCTGATGCGCCTGGGCCGCAAGAACCGCGAGATCGCCAAAGAGCTCTGTATCGCCGAATCGACGGTCCATAAGCATGTGCAGAACATCTTTGAGAAGCTTCGCGCTCGCAATCGGACCGAGGCCATCTACTTCACGAGCATGGGTGGACAGTTTATGGGCGAACAGCTTTTGCCTGAACAACGCCTCCCGGGCCAGTTTGTGCCCACCACACCCTTGCCGGAAATCGATCCGCGTCATCCCGACTTCGCCAGGCTGGTTGAGGGGGATCAAGAGGAACTTATCGAACATCTCAGCTCCAACACTACGCATGTAATGGTACAATAGCACTTGTTACACCATCACTTCAGATGAAGGAATACAAGTGCCATCGTGCGAGAGAAACAAGCGCTGAACCAGCAACGTCCAGTATCACGCAAACAGGCAGGCGCAAGGGATGCCTTCCTGGCACACAGTGAACTCTTCCGCCACTTACCCGCGGACGACCTTAACGCACTGCACCAGCGTACAACCGAGACGTCATACCCATCCGGTTATGTCTTTTATCGGCCCGGCGATGCTGGCAGCGCCTTGTTTCTCTTGAAGCAAGGCGCCGTTCACCTCTATCATCTCTCGCCCGATGGGCGGAAACTGATTATGGCAACTCTCCAACCTGGAGCATGCTTTGGTGAAACACTCCTGCTGGAGCAGGGACAGCATCGCCACTTCGCGGAGGCCGTCTCCCCCACTCGCGTTTATAGCATCTCCAGGCACGATATCGAACACCTGGCAGGCCAACGGCCCGGCGTGGCCCTCGCTCTCTTCTATAGCGTTGAGCAGCGCCTTCACCAGATCGAGACACAACTGATTAATACCACCTTCAAAAGCACCCTCGCGCGCCTGGCTGCCCTCCTGCTACAACTGGCGCACGCCCAGGCACGTGAGCAGGGTCAATTGGTGGTGACGGGTCTGACTCACGAAGAGCTGGCCGAACACCTGGGTGTTTACCGGGAAACGGTCAGCGCGACCCTACGCGAGCTTAAAGACCTTGGCACAATCGAGCCTGGACGCCGCCATATTCTGATCACCTCACCTCACCTGCTAGCCACGCTCGCCAACCCCGAACTCGGTACAGGAAGGAGTGCGCCATGAACACGACGCCCATTATTGAAGCCCAGCATGTCAAAAAAACGTATCGCCTTGGACAGCAGCGCATCGAGGCTCTAGGAGATATTAACCTCTCAGTCGCACGTGGGGAGATGGTCGCCATTATGGGGCAGAGTGGGAGTGGCAAGACCACCCTCCTTAACTGCCTCTCGGGGCTTGATACCATCGATGAAGGCGAGATCGCGATCGCGGGACAGAACCTACGCGACCTGAGCGATAACGCGCGCACATCGTTTCGTGCACGCCACATGGGCTTCATTTTTCAGGACTTTAACCTCCTCCCCGTGCTGAGCGCCGTGGAAAACGTTGAGTTGCCCCTGCTGGTCGCCAGGGTGCCCGCCCGCCAGGCGCGTAAGCGCGCCCTGGAGATGCTTGAGCTGGTCGGCCTGGGACAGCGCGCCTTGCATCGACCCGCAGAACTCTCCGGCGGCCAGCGCCAGCGTGTCACCATCGCCCGCGCCCTGACCAACAATCCCGCTATTGTCTGGGCCGATGAGCCTACCGGCAACCTCGACAGCGAGACCGCTCAGGAGATCCTCCAGTTACTCGTCACCCTCAATCAGACGCAGCAGCAGACCTTCGTCCTGGTCACCCACGCTCAGGAGATTGGGGCCATGGCAGATCGCCTCATCAACATGCGCGATGGGCGCATTGTAAGAGAAAAATAGTGTGTGCGTCGTGGCAGCCTCAGGTTGCCACGACGCACACACTATTTTTCTCTATCGATATTGTTTTTAGGTTTCTATTAGGCCAGGGTATGCTGCTGGGTCCCCAGCATCTCGCGTACAACCTCTTTCAGGTGGGCGGAGGAGAGGCCATAAAGCTCCTTCAAGATCGTCGGTGCGCCATGCTCCACATATTTATCGGGGAGAGCTATCAATCGCGTCTCGATATCACGCAACAATCCATGCTGCTCGAACAGCTCCAGTACGGCACTGCCAAAGCCACCAGCCAGCACATGATCTTCAATGGTGACGATGCGGCGCGTCGTTTTCGCCAGGTGCAAGAATAGCTCTTCGTCCAGCGGCTTGGCCCAACGCGCATTGACGATGGTCGCCTTGATGCCTTCCTGCGCCAGTTCTTTGGCCGCGATCTCCGCCTGGGCCACCGTTGAGCCATAGGCTAGAATAGCGCAATCGGTGCGCTCCGCCTCCTCCAATGTCGCAGGACTGAGTAGCTCAGCTTTACCGACCTCCAGCATGTGAAGTTCGTCGCTCATCTCGATACCCAGCGCCTTGCCACGAGGATAGCGTAGGGCGACCGGACCATCCAGGTACACGGCGGTATAGAGCATATGGCGGAGTTCCTCTTCATCCTTGGGCGCCATGACCTTCATATGGGGAAGAATACGCATAAAGGCGGTATCAAAGACACCATGCTGCGTCTGGCCATCCTCGCCCACGATTCCGGCGCGATCCATGGCGAAGACGACGTGCAGGTCCTGCACACAGACATCATGCATGACCTGGTCGAAGGCGCGCTGCATAAAGGTGGAGTAGATCGCGATCACGGGTTTAATACCCAGCGTCGCCATACCAGCGGCAAAGGTCACGGCATGCTGCTCGGCAATGCCCACGTCAAAGTAGCGCTCGGGGAAACGCTGGTGCATCTTCTTCAGGCCCGTGCCCTCAGCCATGGCGGCGGTAATACCAACTACAGAGGGATCTTTCTCCGCGATCTCAACCAGAGTGTTGGCAAAGACTTCGGTGTAGGTCGGAGGATCACCGGCATTCTTTTTGATGATGCCAGTCTTGTAATCATAGGCGCCCGGGCCATGCCACTTGGTAGAATCGCTCTCAGCGACCTCCCAGCCCTTGCCCTTCTTCGTCACCACCTGGACCATCACCGGTCCCTCGATATGCTTCACATTCTCGAATACATCAAGCATGCTGGGGATATCATGTCCATCAAAGGGGCCAAAGAACTTGATGCCCAGTTCTTCGAAGATCGCGCCACTCTTGCTATGCATCACAAACTGCTTAAAGCTGGTCTCAGCTCGCCCCGCAGCCTCGCGTGCCTTGTCGCCCAACACAGGGAAACGCTCGATTGAGCCCTTCGCCATGTCGCGCAGGCGCTGATAGCTGGGAGTCGTCTGGACCTTGCGCACCTGGCTAAGATATTGATGTAGCGCGCCTACATTGTCGGAGATAGATTTATCATTATCGTTTAGAACAATGATCAGGTTTTTCTTCATGCTGCCAGCATTATTGATGGCTTCCAGGGCCATACCACCTGTTAGCGCACCGTCACCGATAATCGCAACGACCTTGGTATCTTCACCTTTCAGGTCGCGCGCAGCCGCCATACCCAGGGCCGCGGAGATCGAGGTGCTGGCATGGCTGGCACCAAAGGTATCATAGGGACTTTCATCACGGCGCAGATAACCAGAGAGACCACCAAACTGGCGAATGGTATGGAAGCGCTCGCGGCGCCCAGTCAAGAGCTTATGGACATAGGCCTGGTGCCCGATATCCCAGACAAGAAGATCATTTGGCGTATTAAATACGCGATGCAAGGCCATTGTCAGCTCGACCACCCCCAGGTTTGGCGCGATATGTCCACCCCGCACGGAGACCTTCTCAATAATCTCCTTCCGTATCTCCCCCGCCAGTTGTTCCATTTGCGGGACCGTGAGGGCGCGCAGTTGCTCTGGGCTATCAATGGTATCAAGTATGCTGGTCAAAGGTTTCCTCCCACTATTGTTGCGCCGATCTCTCTTGCCGGGGCAAAACACAATCAGCCGGACATCCTCGGTGATATCCCTATTATTTTACTTTTCGATCTACTATATATGATGATGCAGATAAACGACAGAATGGGTCTACTTTGTTAGATGCTCTCCGTTATGCTTTCAATATTATAGGATTGTCGGCTTCTTTCTCGCAAACCTTTGACCCAAAAAATTCATGCACTTAGGGTCTTGACAAGGCTTAAAACAGCTCCCCACGCGGCTTCAAACCCTCTCAAACCTCCCTTGACAGCCTGGCACTTTCTTTTTATTATGACACATGAGGGACTACTTTGAGCACGGAACATCGTTCACTTGCTCTAAAGCTCGTATCGGCTCATCTTTCTTTTTCAGCGTAAGTTACCCATTGCTTCATTATAAACACAGCAGTAAACGCACACGCCACGGCGTGCAATGAAAGGAGGGGCGGCTCTCGCGCGTTGATTGGACCCCCAGGGATGATGGATCTGTACACGCAACAAACGCGAGACCGCGCAACCCATGTCGAAAAAAGATAACGAGAAAGACTCAGACAGGCCACATTACTATTCCCAGTTCTGGCTGGATGTCGCAGCCGGACGCAGAATCATCGGCGCTCCCAAGGAAGAGGGCGAGGGCGAGGGCGAGAATGAGGCACCTATTGCGCCTGCTCCGATTCGCAGAGCTTCTCGCGTACAGGAAAACATTCAGGAAGAGATCGTTCATCCCTCGGCAACCTTCGATCAGGAAGAGGTAGCTGAAGAGGAAGAGAGCGCTTTCGCCAGCAACGAGTTAGAAGAAGTTGTAGACGCGGACCTTCCCGACGTTGACATCGCTGAAGACGAAGAGTACAGCGCGGAAGAAGGAGAAGAAGAAGAAGAGGAGGAGGAAGAAGAGGATCTCTACGACTCAGCAGAGGAAGAGGAAGAAGAGGAAGGTGCGGAATGGGGCGCACGCGGACGCAAGAAGGCCAAGCCGACTCGTGCCGTCAAACCCGCCAAGAAGCCACGTCGGGACACTCGCCGGGGTTTCTAGCACACATCAAGAAGCAGGTCGCCTCTCACGAGAGGCGACCTGCTTCTTGATGTGTGCTAGAAAGCACGTCGCACGCCGCGCGCCTAAACGCTCCTGTGCTAAGGATAGATGCCTCGCACCTGAGTTGCCTCCGCAACACGCGCAATTGCCAGCATATTCGCCGCCAGGCGCATATCACAGTGATATTCATCAGCGGTCCGCGCAACCGCATCAAAGGCTTTATTGATGATGACTTCAAGCCTGCGGGTAATTTCTTCGACCCCCCAGAAAAAGCTTTGAATGTCCTGTACCCACTCAAAGTAACTCACCGTGACGCCACCTGCATTGGCCAGGATATCAGGAACTAATAATATCCCCTTCTGGAAAAGGATCTCATCGGCTTCAGGGGTCGTCGGGCCATTGGCGGCCTCGGTAATAATCTGGGCTTGAATGCGCCCGGCATTCTGGGCATGAATCACACCTTCAATCGCGGCGGGGATAAGCACATCGCATGGCACCTCCAGTGTCTCCTCGGGTGTCACGACCTGCCCGAGGGAATAGCTGGCAACCGAGCCATGCTCTTGCTTGTGGCGCAGCACCGCCGCTGGGTCCAGGCCATCCTCGTTGTAGATGCCACCACGACTATCACAGACCGCAACCACCTTACAGCCCTCGTTATGGAAGAGGCGTGCGGCAATTGCTCCCGCATTGCCAAAGCCCTGGATGCTCACTCGCGCCCCCTTCAAGGGCATACCCAGGCGCTGGGCAGCACGCCTGCTCACGAATAAGACGCCTGTGGCGGTCGCCTCGTTGCGCCCCTCGCTACCACCAATCGAGAGCGGCTTACCCGTTACCACGGCTGGAATGGAGAAGCCCGCGTGCATGGAGTAAGTATCCATCATCCAGGCCATAATCTGGGAATTGGTGTTGATATCGGGGGCGGGAATATCGCTATGAGGACCAATGATAATCGAGATCTCGGTGGTGTAGCGACGCGTCAGGCGCTCAAGTTCGGCGGGGGTCATACGCCGGGGATTACAGATCACCCCGCCCTTCGCTCCGCCGTAGGGGATGCCGACCACGGCACACTTCCAGGTCATCCACATAGCCAGCGCTTTGATCTCGTCAAGCGTCACCTGGGGGCTATAGCGAATACCGCCCTTCGCCGGGCCACGATTAACATTATGCTGGACACGATAGCCAGTAAATGTCTTGATGGACCCGTCGTCCAGGCGTACCGGAAAATGGACGGTCAACTCACGCTTCGGCTGACGCAAGATCTCGCGCATATCTTCGGAGAGTTGCAGCCGTTCGGCGGCCAGCTCAAACTGCTGGACCGCCATCTCATAGGGATTGAAAGAGAAAGACCTGACCTCATCGTCCATGTCTTACGCTGCTCCTTCTTTAGCGCGCAAGCAGCCTTTCTGACTCGCGGGTCTGACGCGGGAGACCGCTCGCGTGCAAACTATCCTTGCAGGCTCTCTAATTTAGCCTTCAATACAGACTGTACCATATCGGCCTTGGCCTGACCACGTGTCTGTTTCATCACCTGGCCCACCAGGGCTTGCATGGCATTCATCTTGCCACCCAGATAGTCATTGACGATCTTCTGGTTTTTGGCAATGATGTCGTTAATGATAGGCTCAAGGGCACTGGCATCGGTAATAGGTGGCTTAAAGCCCTTCTTCTCGACCACTTTCGCTGGCATCTCGCCGGTCGCAAAGGACTCATCCAGAACCTCTTTGGCCTGCTTGCCTGTGATACGCTCGGCATCAAGCAGATCGAGCAAGTTGGCGACAGCCTCGGGCGAGAGGGGTGACTCTTGAACCGGGATGGATTTCGCCTTCAGCAGACGCACCACGTCGCTTAAGATCCAGTTGCTGGCGGATTTGGCACGTCCCTTTGTATCCTTCACTTTTGACACGCTTAGCACACGCTCAAAGTAATCGCCGAGTGGTTTATCCTCGGTCATGACATTTGCCTCTTGCTCAGAGAGGCCATAGTCTGAAGCATAACGCGCACGACGGGCATCGGGCAGTTCGGGCAGGCTGGCCTGAATCTCCTCAACGTACTTACGGCTAATGACCAGGGGTGGCAGGTCTGGCTCAGGGAAGTAGCGATAATCGTTGGCATGCTCTTTGACGCGCTGGGTTACCGTGACGCCACGCGCCTCGTCCCAGCCACGGGTCTCCTGGCGAATGTTGCCGCCCTCGCGCAGGACGGCGATCTGGCGCTTTGCCTCGTATTCCAGCGCGCGCTCGACTGAGCGGAAACTGTTCATATTCTTGATCTCGGTCTTGGTGCCCAGCTTCTCCTGGCCACGTGGACGCACCGACACGTTGGCGTCGCAGCGCAGGCTGCCCTCTTCCATACGCCCGGACGAAACCCCCAGGTAGACCAGCGTCTCGCGCAACTTCTGCATATAGAGGCGCGCCTCCTCGGGAGTGCGCATATCCGGCTCACTGACGATCTCCATCAGTGCCGTCCCCGCGCGGTTGACGTCGATCAAGCTATAGCCCTCACGGTGCTGCAGCTTGGCGGTATCCTCCTCCAGGTGCACACGCGTGATGCCGATACGCCGGTTCTGCCCGCTAACCTCGACCGTCAAATAGCCATCGCGGCTCAAAGGAATATCGTACTGTGAGATTTGATAGCCCTTCATCAAATCGGGATAGGGATAGCTCTTGCGGTCAAACTTGGAGTACTCGGGAATCGAGCAATGCAGAGCGAGCGCCGTCATAATGGTATACTTTACGGCCTCTTCGTTGATGACGGGCAACACACCAGGCATGCCCATGCACACGGGGCAAACATGGGTGTTGGGAGCCTCATTAGCATAGCCAGTGCTACATGAGCAGAACATCTTACTCTTTGTGAGCAGTTGAGAATGGACCTCCAGGCCAATCACGACCTCGAAATCCGTATCGATGGGAGTAGAAGCAGTTGTAGTCATACAGCCAACCCTTACCTTCTCTTAATCTTCGCCTTCTATGACTCTTCAGGTATCACTCGCGCCTGCGGCGATCACTCGAGGATGGTAGTGTGGTGTTCCCTGGCGGCAGCAGGCCGCCAGGGAACACCACACTACCATCTCGAAATATTGTGCCTATGGTGTTAGCTCATATGCACAAGTTATTTGGTTTGTGGGTATGGAGCGTACTGGCAGCAACCACTAGCTGCCAGGGAACACCACACTACCATTTCTCGAAATACTGTGCCTATGATGTTAGCTTACGCTATGCACAAGTTATTTGGTTTGTGGGTGCGGAGCATGCTGGCAGCCACGGGCTGCCAGCATGCTCCGCACCCACAAACTGGGCGAGCGCCGCAGGCGCGAGAAGTCCTGAATATTTGCTACCTTCTGAAAGACATGAGGTTTCTTGCGTTTTGCTGTAAGTCTAGTCCTTTCTGCGCCATTCGTCAATGGGATAGCGCAACAAAAGGCAGAAGCCACAAGAAACAGCACAAATAGACCTTTGGATATACCACTAGCTACTTGCTCGCTATCCATTGCATTACAAAGCAAAATAGCGTACAATTTTGGCTGTATCAACGGTTGATTCATAGAGAGAAGATAGCCTGTCGCAGGCACTACTGCTTCATTTGTCTCGCTTAGGTATTCATCGCAACGCTTGCTTCCTTCTATAAGCGCATCTGTACATAACGCCTGGACACCCTCATTTCTCTCTTAGGGCGAGCCGTTGGCATTTTTAGCAAAATACGATATACTGTCCTCGACAGTAGTAGCATACACTACTGCCTGATATACCCTATTATATAGCATATCTCAGGCGGTGGACGTAAGAGCGGGCAGGAGAACGAATCGACATGTCTCTGATCAATATGGCAAAGCGAGAGATCAATTGTAAAATTGTCTACTATGGCATTGGTCTATGTGGCAAGACAACAAACCTTCACTACATCCATCAGGCCGTCAGCCCTAAAGATGTAGGGAGCATGGTTTCCATCGATACCGAGACCGAGCGCACGCTTTACTTTGACCTGCTCCCCCTCGAGTTAGGCAAGGTCCACGGATTTACTATTCGCTTTCAGCTCTACACTGTTCCTGGCCAGATTCTTTATCAACAAACACGCATCTCCGTGCTCAAGGGCGCTGACTGCGTTGTTTTTGTCGCCGACTCGCAGGCCAGCAAGCTACAGGAAAATATCGAGTGCTGGAACGAGTTGCAAGAACAGTTGCGCCGTATGAATAAGGACGTTACCGATTTCCCCCTGGTCATGCAGTGGAATAAACGCGATCTGCAAGATACCCTGCCGGTCTCTGTCCTGGAGAAGTACCTCAACCCCTACCGCGTCCCCAGCTTTGAAGCCGTTGCGGTCACTGGGAAGGGAGTTATCGAATCCCTGCGCGTGGGCATCAACACCACCCTGCAGCGCCTGGAGCGCATCTAGCCCTCATACTCACCTATGCCTATGATCGTAGAGACAGTCACACCTTACGTCTCCAGAAGGGAGTTGCCTCGGCGGCAATGCATTCAGATACGATGCAACTCCCTCACATAGGTTGCCATTCCCTCCACCTTTCAAGCCTTTTTCAGTTCTCCTGCCCAATTCTCGCATTTGTAATGCAAACAAAATTTTTGTCTCTAACCAATTGTTCCCAGGACGTTTTGTGTGTATAATGGGCACACCAAAGGTAATAGTACTTTCCCCTGTCACCACAGGGACCATATTACTGGTTTAAAGAAGCTCTTTTAGCCAGTGCCGTGATTTAGGAGTTTTTGCGATATTAAGAGTGTAGGCAGTGTCGCGGTGGTGCCCCCCCACGCTGTCTGCTGCTCTTCGATGAAGGATTTGCATGGAAACGATACGTGTCATCATTATTGATGAACAACCCCTGTTCCGCGAGGGTATTCGCGCCACCCTCCAACGGATGGGTAAC
Organism: Ktedonobacter racemifer DSM 44963; assembly: GCF_000178855.1. Lineage (GTDB taxonomy): Bacteria > Chloroflexota > Ktedonobacteria > Ktedonobacterales > Ktedonobacteraceae > Ktedonobacter > Ktedonobacter racemifer. Next base: position 1,294,774 of record NZ_ADVG01000002.1, read on the forward strand.
TGCGAAATTATTGGAGAGTCGACCGACGCCACAGAAGTGCTGGATATTATCCGCACGAACACCGCTGATGTTGCCCTTATCGATGCAGGTCTCACTTCCTCTGATCCACTCGAGATAGCCCGGCAGACGCGTCATCTTGCTCCACGGACGGCCATCATTATGCTTACGCCCTCCGAGGACGAGGAACGCCTATTTCAGTCCATCAAGGTTGGTGCAGCCGCATACTACACACGCAATATCACAAGCGAAGAACTTGTCGACGCCGTGCGTAAAGTCAGTCAGGGCGAATACCTGATTAACGATGATGTCCTCTCCAAACCGCAGCTTGCCAGCCGCGTCCTCAGGTCATTCCATGAATTGACCGTGGAGAAGGAAGAGGGTACCCCCAAGGATAGCTATTCGCCCCTTTCAAGCCGCGAGGTCGAGATTCTCGACTATATCGCACGGGGAAATAGCAACAAAGAGATCGCCAAGTCATTGAAGATCAGCGATCAAACGGTGAAAAACCATATCACCTCAATCTTGAAGAAGCTCTCGGTGAGTGACCGTACAGCGGCGGTTGTACACGCGCTCCGCCACGGCTGGATCAAGATTAACAACGAAGCCTAGCTTTCAACCAGAGCACAGGAGCAAGAAGGGCGGCCCATTCCAGAGATCCACTTGGAAGTCAAACCACCCTCCTTTCCTGTGCGCTCTTTTTTGCCCCCTCTTCCCCCCTTTTTATTTTGTACTGTTTTTTTGTATACTGGAAGTACGTGTACCTACTTATTCTTACTGAAATACTTTGACACACAAGTATTCGCCTTTTGGTGAGTCTGCATCTACATATGTCCTTCGTCCGCGAGAAGAAAGGAAGTCTAGACCTGTGAAAGTCTACGGTCGCATAACGGTCTTTCCCATTATGCCATCTCGTATCAGTCGTCTCTATGAGTTGGCGTACAATCTCTGGTGGAGCTGGCATCCCGAGGCTCGCGAGCTGTATAGCTCGCTTGATCCAGAACTCTGGGAACAGGTTGGGCATAATCCAGTACGCTTTTTGAGCGAGGCGGAGCCACAGAAACTAGAGCAAGCCGCCACAAACAGCCAGTACCTGGAACGCTACGACAGCGTCATCAACGACTTCGATCACTACATGCACCCACCCCAGGACGAGACCTGGTTCTCGCAAAACTATCCACACCTGCAAGATAAGACAATTGCCTATTTCTCCGCGGAGTTTGGGCTGCATGAGTCACTCCCCATTTACTCCGGTGGCCTGGGTATTCTCTCGGGTGATCACTGTAAAGAGGCAAGCGACCTGGGTCTGCCATTTGTGGGCGTGGGCTTCCTCTATCCACAAGGGTACTTCATCCAACACGTCACCCGCGATGGTGTGCAAGAGGCGCTCTATGACAAGCTGCACTTCTCCGAGGCGCCCGCGACCCCCGCGGTTGGGCCTGACGGCAATGAGGTGGTCATTAGCGTTGACCTGCCTGGCAGACGCATCTATGCTAAGGTCTGGAAGCTCATGGTTGGTCGTGTGCCCCTGTACCTGATGGATACGGACGTCGATCCAAACGCACCCCATGATCGCGAACTTTCGGCGCGTCTCTACGCAGGCGACCGTGAGATGCGCATCTCACAGGAGATCGTGCTGGGTATTGGCGGCGTACGCGCCCTGCGCGCCCTGGGCATCTCGCCCGCGGCCTGGCACCTCAATGAAGGCCATGCCGCCTTCCTCAGCCTGGAACGCTGTCGTGAACTGGTAACGCAGGGGCTAACTTTTCATGAGGCGCGCGAGGTCGTTACCGCGAACTCGCTCTTTACCACGCATACACCGGTGCCGGCTGGCAATGATACCTTTAACTATGACCTGGTCGATAAGTACTTCAGCTCCTACTGGAGCCTGCTCAAGCTCAATCGCGACCAGTTTATGGAGGTCGCCCGCGAGGATCACGGCTGGGGCTCGACCTATGGCATGACGGTGCTGGCCCTCAAGCTTACGGGACAGCATAATGGCGTCAGTAAGCTGCATGGCGCGGTCTCGCGCAAGATGTGGCAGTTCCTCTGGCCTGGGCTGGACGTGGACGAGGTACCCATCGACTATATCACCAACGGCGTCCACACCTTCTCCTGGATCGCGCCCGAGATCAACGCGCTCTTCCGGCGCTACCTCGATCCCGATTGGGGACGCTACGTCGATGATCCTGCGTTCTGGGACAAGCGCATCGATATGCTCCCCGATGACGAACTCTGGAAGGTTCACGCTACACGCAAGGAGCTGCTAATCAATTACGCGCGTGAGCGCCTGAAGCAGCAGCATCTACGCCTGGGCGAAGGCTCACTTCAGATTGACGAGTTCGAGCAGTTCCTGGACCCCAACGCCTTTATCATTGGCTTTGCGCGCCGCTTCGCCACCTATAAGCGCGCGGCGCTCCTCTTCCGCGATCTCGAACGCCTCAAGCGCTTGCTCAATAATCCTGAGCGCCCGGTGCAGATTGCCTTCGCTGGCAAGGCCCATCCCGCGGACGATCCAGGCAAGGCGCTAATTGAGCAGATCTATCGCGCCTCTCGCAGTCCAGAGTTCAAGGGCAAGATCGTCTTCCTGGAGAACTACGATATCGATATGGCGCGCTACCTGGTGTCGGGCACTGATCTCTGGCTGAACACGCCCATTCGCCCCTACGAGGCCAGCGGCACCAGTGGTCAGAAGGCTGCCCTCAATGGACAGCCCAACTGTAGTATCCTCGATGGCTGGTGGGCCGAGGGCTTTAATGGTGAGAATGGCTGGGCCATTGGCGAGGAGCGCGAATATCATGACCAGGAGATTCAGGCGGAGGCCGATAGTATTGCCCTCTATCGCCTGCTGGAAGAGGAAGTAGTTCCCTCCTTCTTCGAACGTGGCGAGTCAGGCGTGCCTCACCGCTGGGTAGGTACCATGAAAGAGGCTATTCGTACCTGCACACCCCAATACAGCATGCGTCGCATGGTGAAGGAATATACCCAGCGCTACTATGTTCCAGAAATAGAGCAGAGCGTCCAGATTGGCGAGAACTCGTACGCAGAGGTACGCGCCCTGGCAACCTGGAAGGAGCGCGTTCAGAAGTACTGGGACGGCGTCCAGCTCTATGTCCAGGGCCAGCGCGAGGGACAGCTCAGCCTGGGTGAAGGCATTACCGTCAAAGCCTGGGTACGCCTCAATAACCTGGCCCCCGAAGACATCAGCGTTGAGCTGGTCTATGGCGAGACAAGAGAAGAACTAGCCATCCCCCAGCACACTATTCCCATGGAGTATAGCAAGCGCGAACAGGACGGAGCCTATCGCTTCGAGGCGCATCTGCAACCGGAAGATAGCGGGAGTATCGCCTATAACGTCCGCGTCGTCCCCACCCATCCCCTGCTCAAAGGCAAGTACGAGATGGGTCTGATTCGCTGGGCCTGATAAAAGCCCTACCTCCCAATAAAGTAGAGCAAGCGAGAGGCTGTCCACAATGATGTGGATCGCCTCTCGCTTGCTTATCTTTTTCTTCTGTCACATAGCTTCGATGAGCATATTCCTGCCAGCCACATATCCTCCACCCCAGGAGAGAGTTTATCTTTTGCGTACTTACTTAGTAACCGGGGGTAACTTAGGTTTTCCTGTTGACGCACAAACGCTTAGAGAGTTTCTTCAGTCTTCACATGCCGATAGGTAAACAGATGGTGAATAGTAAAGTTGTAGAACAGCACAATGATCAGCGCAGAGGCCTGGGCGAACAGCGGCCAGACATGCACCAGGTAAATGAGGCTCATTTGAATCAAGAAGGTCAGTATACTACCACTAATACATGTTAGATGGAAGCGTAGGCCACGCTGGAGCCACGAGCGTTGGCGACCCCCCGCAACATGCCGGAAGGTAAAGTAGTCATTGGGTATAAAGTTGGCCATGATAGAAATTTCGGTCGCACAGAGGAAAGCAACCACCAGATGCACTGTATCCGGTCCTGGCACTGGAACAAAGTGATAAACAATAGAATACACGATCAGATTGACAACTGCCGCGAAACCACCAATAACGACGTAACTGCTCAAACGCTGGAGCATACCAGCGCGACCGCCAGTTAAGGTATCGACGACATCCAACACGCGATTCGCAACGCTCCAGGAATAGGGATGGTAGGAACGCGTAGGAACGTCGGCAGGGGTGGCAGGCACTACAGATGCAGCTGGCTCCTCAAGGAGAACCGACTCTACAGAGACTTCTTCCAGGTTACTTAACGACATACGTATCTCCAAAAATCTTTCATAGAATCGTTGCACAGGATGTTCTGTTCACGAATGCAAGACGGCCAATCCTCGACCAAAGTAACACACGAAAGATAGGCCCCCCATGAGTACTACCGGGTGCTGGTGGTCTCCAGAAGCATTTTAAACCTGTGGGATTTCAGCGAAGATCAGGAGAATCAATAAGTGACACTCCGCATGGGCTAAAGCCCAGCAGCTTCTGACACGGCTCCGTAAGCGCCTCCGTGAGACATGTCCCGTAGGGACTACTCAAAATGGAGGCGTAGTGTGGTAGCCATATCTGAGAGGCGCGCACCCATCCGGCGCAATCCCCCCTGGGCGGTGCCAGGCCCGTTGGCGTGATCCCCTTGCCTTGCTTGAGCAAGAGATGGTTGCCCTTCGCGTTCGGCATCCTGAGAGATCCCAACACCTGGGTCTTTCGACCCCCTCATCGCACGTCGCGAACGAGCATGAGGCTTTTCCTTCAACGGTTCTTGGGAGCGCTCGATCAAGCGCTGCCCGATTCTCAGACTGGCATTGCGGTCGGCATGGTCGCGCATCTGGCATTGTGGGCACAGGCAAAGCGCCGCGCCGGGCGTGTATCCCTCAACCGGCTCGCCCTCATTGTAGCGAATGACGGGCGCGTGACAGCGATGGCATTCCCGGCTCGTATTGCGCGGATTGACACGGCACGTGATGAGACCACCTGCATTCCACGCCTTGTACTTCGCGTACTTGAAGATGCGCCCTGCGCATCCAGTAGGCGCGTTTCATGTTGCTGCGGCGCGCATACGTGCCTTTTTGCGGGCGCAGGGTGCCTAGATGCTCGAAGACCAGTATGCTTGCTTGCTGCTCGATGGCGAACTGGACAATGCGGGCGCTCACCTGGTGCGCGATGTGCTCATCGACGTGCCTGATCTTGCGCCACAGATCAGCATTGTCCTGTTCCCCTTCGGCAATGATGCCAGTCTGAGATCGGTTGTGTGCAATGCGTCCGAGCAGTCGCGCGCCTTGTGCCCGATACCGCTGTGCCATTTCCAATGAAGGACGTCGCCAGGATGGTGCCTTCGACTGCCTGGACGGTACACACGGCTACATGCTGGTCGAGGTTCAAATCGACCGCGCAGATACGTGTCTCTTTGGCTGCTATCTGTTCAACAACGTTGGCGGGGGCCTCCAACGTTTTCTCGATGGGAGTATGCAACCACCAGCTCTTGCCCTTGCGAACCAGTTGCGGGCTCCCGAGTGCATACCCCTCGGGAAGATCGCGAGAAAGCGCACCAATTTTGAGCCAGGACCAGCACGAGCCGGTCCACACTCTGAGCATGATGGAGTGCTGAGAGCGTTCTTTCCACAAGCCCGCGTAGAAGGAGACCGATTTGTTCCAGGTGCGCGGCGGGACCGGTGGCCGCTCCCTGAACGGCTGCTTCTTCTTGCCCTTTTTGCATGGTTTGGCCTCGTGCTTCTCTTTGCGTGCTCGCCACGTTTTGAGCGAGGAGAAAAATGCGCGAGCAGAGCCAAGGGCTGCATTGATGGCGGCGCGCCGGAACATCGCGGGGATATCCGGGGCGATGTCGGAGAGTGGCAGAATGGGATGGGGGCCCTTCTCCGTCGCATGGGTGAGTTTCTCCAGGGCGGTGAGGGCCTCCTTGTTCTTGAGAGAGAGGATGCCCTCATGGGCCTGGATGACCTCAAAGTAGAAGGCCACGACACGATTGTAGAGCGCCTGATGCTCCGCGAAGGAGTGGGCTGACTGTGGCGGATACTGCAACGCTTGTCTGATTGTTTTCGTGGCTTTTGCCATTTTTAGTACTTTTCTCTCAAGAAAATATATTGTGTCTCTTTTAGTGTATACTACAATCCGTTGGAATTGTCAAACATATGTTCTCTATTGTGCTATGCAAGGGCTAAAGCCGGGACACGCCTCACTGCCGCCGTTGAAACGGCGCAGCTTGCGGCGGGCTAAAGCCCGTTGTGTCAGCATTACCTTTCACTTCTGGTAAGTACTGTGCGCATCCTGCCCTGGCTGCCTGCGGCAGCCAGGGCAGGATGCGCACATCACCTCTTTAAGCGAGCGCCGCAGGCGCGAGAAGTCAAGCGGCTGTCCCAATGCAGCGAGCCAGGCAGAGTGAGCGTGCCTCGGGAAAAGGCTCTAATAGTGCAAACATATTCTCATCAGGATCAGTAAAATGTGCCTCGATTCCATAAAGTTGCCTGGTAGGAGCCTGAAGAAAATGTACACCTCGGGCAATCAATTTTTCATACGTTTCGTCGCAGTTGTTTGTGGCAAACATCCAGGGATTGCGCGGATCCATGCGCCTCAACACATCCTGCATCCAGGCTTCATCATGATAAATACCCGGTTTCGCCAGCGCCAGTTGCGGCTTTCGCTGCCCCCTGGGGGCCACAGTTACCAGGCGTAGACCCGGAGCATAGGTAATATCCAGGCACTTCTCTAGCCCCATAATATCGGTATAGAACTTAAGCGCGGTATCCTGGTCCTGCACCAGGATAGAAATGAGGGAAAGTGATGTTACTAGTTGCATATGTGATGATCCCTAACCAACCAATGAGCAACAGCTCATAAAACTGCTACAAACCATGTCTACCTTACTATTCTCACGTCGGCCTCTCTATTATATAAAACATTTGTTCTAAAAGCAAGAGTAAATAGGCATAATCGCATTCGGCATCTGCGGGGAAAGTGCGGTACAATATCTGCAAATACTCCCGCACATGTATAAAGCCAACATTTCAACGAAGAAACCTGTTGCAGTCTCGTGTGCTAGAAAGGCAAACGACAAGATGAAGGCAGTACTCTTCGCTCGCTATGGTGAGCCAGAAGTCCTTGAAGTCCAGGAAGTAGCGGATCCAACACCAGCAGCCGACCAGGTATTGATCGAGGTCAAAGCTACGACGGTCAACCACCTGGATCTCTTTCAACGTGATGGCAGTCGCCCTATCCCACACCTGCCCTTTACTCCCGGACTGGAAGCCGCAGGGATCGTGCTCGCGGATGCCCATGGCTTCCATGCAGGAGAGCATGTATTGACCACTCGCGCCGCCGAGGCCACAGGAGGCGGTGGATACGCCTCTAAGATCGCGGTTCCCGCCAGATACCTGGCTCGCCTGCCAGCAGGCGTGAGCTTCGAAGAGGCCGCCGCTGCTGGCCTCGCCGCCTCAACTGCCTGGGGCAGTCTCTTCGACCTGGGAAAGCTTCAAGCTGGTGAGCGGGCCCTTATCTGGGCAGGCTCCAGCGGCGTTGGCACCGCAGCGATTCAGCTCGCCAAACAGCGGGGGGCCTGGGTCGCCACCACCGCCAGTTCGACGGAACGGGCAGAGGAGCTGCGCAAACTTGGCGCAGACCTGGTCATCAACCATCAGCAGCAGGACGTAGGCGCGGAGCTACAAAAGCTCGGCGGGGTCCAGCTCATTATAGAACTGGTCAGCTCAACGTTACAGCAGAGCATTACAGCGTGCGCACCCAATGGGCGTGTCGTCTTGATCGGCAACCTGGGAGGCAAGGAAAGCACCGTCGACACACAAGCCTGGCGCCTCAAGCGCGTAACGGTTATCGGTGGCGGACAACTACGTGCCACGCCACGCGACGAGCAGAATATTCTCCAGCTCATTGCGGACAAGGCATTTACCCCATTAATCGCGCGTGTTCTCCCTATTGAACAGGCAGCTCAGGCTCATGCATTGCTCGCCTCAGGCCAGGTGCAAGGGAAAATTGTGCTGCGACATATGTAGTTCTACCTGAAACATGCAAAGGAGTTTGTGAAAGCATGCAGAAGACCACTTCGTCCATCAGTAACAATATTTCATTTACACGCGGCGTGCCCGCGCTCGAGGCTCTACCAACGACCCTCTTTAGCGAGTGCCTGCAAGCGGTTCTCGCGGGTCCAGACGGAAAAACTGTGCTCCAGTATGGGCATAACGGTGGCTATGTGCCCCTCAAACAATTGCTCGCGGAACAGTATCATGTCGACGTCGACCAGGTACTCATTGGCAATGGCTCCCTACACCTGCAAGATATGCTTACCGCCCAACTGGTCCAGACAGGGGATGTCGTCTTTACCGAGCAGCCCAGCTATGATAGGGCCATCAAGACCTTTCGCCGTCGTGGCGCCAAAGTGATCGGTATTCCGCTCGCGCTCGATGGCGTCGATATTACGGCCCTGGAAGAGGCCCTGGCTCGCTATACGCCTCGCTTTATGTATATCGTGCCCGATTTCCAGAATCCCGCTGGTGTGACGACCTCCCGCGAGAAACGCCAGGCCCTGGCGCAACTGGCGGAGAAGCATGGTTTCTACCTGGTTGAGGATGTGCCTTACCGCACGTTGCGCTACAGTGGCAAAACGCTGCCGCTACTGCGCGAACTCAACCCCGAACGCACCATTACCGTCAGCTCATACAGCAAGCTCATCAGTCCCGGAATCCGTGTCGGCTATCTCATCGGCCCACGTGATATTGTCAAGCCGCTCATCGCTCTGGCCGAAGATACCACTCTCGCCCCGGTGCTTCCAACGCAAGCCGCTGTACTGGAGTTTCACAAGCGTGGTTATTTCGAGCGCAACCTGGAAAGTCTGAAGCAGCTCTATGCTCCACGTTTGCAGGCGATGATCTCCGCCATCAAGACCTACCTACCAGGCATCGACTTCGCCGAGCCCGAGGGTGGTTTCTTTGTCAGCATCACCCTGCCCCAGGAGAGTAACTACCAGCACTTACTCCAGCGTGCCAAAGAGCAAGGGCTTTTGCTCACTGATGGGAACGGCTTCTTCGCGGACCACCTGAACGCCCAGGCCAACCAGGCTCATACAGGTGACCGCTTTGTGCGGCTCCCCTTCTGCGCCCTCACGCCTCAAGAGATTGAGGCCGGGATGCAGCGCCTCGCCGAACTGGTGCGCGCCTAAGCTAGTTTCAAGCAGGGAGCCTGTTCGCAGGCTCTCTGTTAAACCCCTTACCCCTAAATCGTAGGTCCAAGCTTGCTTGGACTCTTTTCGCCAGAGAATACATTCACCCGACGCGAACCTGGCATCCCTCCTTTAATTACAGTCTTCTCATGTGCTCCTACACGCTTCTCACCCTTCGCCTCTCTACTTAAGTGCAAAACAGGCATAGGCAACAGCTACTGCTCTACTCAATCTCAGAAAAAGAGTTTTAAACGCGGCAATACAATATTAAATAATCGTTAATATTGTGAAATTCGATTTTATAATATTGACACAGTTGCTCTATTTTCGTGTATAGTTATAAGCAATAAATTAGTGCTCACACCTCAAAAGTATTTATACAAGAAATAGATGTATGTGTGGAGGATTCTGTGAACAATCCAGAGGGTTTCGCCTACAGGCATGATGGGATACGCCTGCACCAGTATCAGCGAGCCATACTCACCCGCCTCCCGCTGGTCGCAGCTGAGGTCACGCACTTTGATGAACTCCTGCAATGGTTGGGGGAGGCGCTCATCCACTACTTCCATATTCAGGTCACTCAATTCTGGGTTGGTCATCACCGCACGACGACAGGACAACTCTACCTGGAACTGCGCATGATGGTCTTTCAAAACCCCTTCCTCTCACAAGAGATCGTCGTCAATCCCCAAATGGCAGAGGCCATAGAACGAATCTTCCTCGAACGACGCGGCCTCATGCCTCAGAACATCGATGCCTTTTTCCCGCCCCAACAGACCCAGGCGCTTCACTACAATCATCTCAGCTACTGGTCCTGCTACTTTATGAGCCATGGCGCCCTTCTACCAGCAGCTAAAGGGCAGGGCGGATCGAGCAAAAGCAAAATTCCCTTCTCCATGGCGGTCACCCTTCTCTTCCAGGAGATGCCACACCCACGCCTGCTCCCGGTCATCAGCTTTATCTTAGAGCAGGCCATCGTTACCGCCAAACAATATCAACTCCTCAAACCCCTCACGCTCTAATACTTTGTCAAAATCCAATGTAACTGTTGGCCATGGGCAGAAGCATGTGAGCCACGCGCAGTCCTTCCCGCGGGGAAAAGGGGGTATGGTGATAGGCTGGCTCCGCCAACCTGTCACCATACCCCCTTTTCCCTGAAGAGCCGCGTAGCGGCGAGAAGGAGCGCGATCTCGCTTAAGAAGCCAGGTCCTTGCGGACCAGGACCGCCATGTCATATGAGCCATCGGTGCTACCAATCGCCTGGCGGTACCACCACCAGTTCCAGACATGGGAGGCCGCGCTCCCCAGATTAAACTGCGCATGTGCTGGCGGCATGTCGCCATAGCTGAGCCAGAGCAGAGGACCAACGCCACCCCAGGTTGGCTGACCAGCGCAGTTATTCGTATTTGTCGGCACACAAGGGGGCGGCTTATACCCCTCATCCCACCAGGTACGCATATGATAGGTAGAGACCACGTACTGGTTCTTGTAGAGCGCTTTATAAGTCGCCAGGCAGTCACCACCGACAATCACCACCGGCGCGTTGGTCGAGAGCGGAGGGCAGACATTCTGCGCATCGATGTTCAAGAAGGTGGTCTGGTGATAATCGCGCAGGTACCAGGCAAAGGGCCAGGTCGCGTCGCTCACCACGCTAACCGGCAGTTTCTTCTCGCCGTGATACAGCTTGTTATCCACCGCATCAACCTTCGCCATCACTTTATTGACGTCAAAGGTCGTCTGCACATACACCATCATTTCGTGTGGGCCATCGGCGGCATGCACATATGTGACCTGGAACATATTCTGCAGCGTTGGCACGAGCAGCAGTAGCGCGAGCACGAGGACTGCAATAGAGCCAAAGGCCCGTCCCGAAGACAGAGGGCGAGAAGTCACCGGTACACCCACGGGAGCGCTTGCCCGTGCGTTCAAGCGCTGGCGCGCCCAGTCCACAACCGTCACCACCGCTGGCTGCAAGCCGAGCGCGGCCAGTAGCATCATCGGCATCGTCATATGGATCATCAGCCAGGGCATCTTCTCGCCCGCCCAGGAATAGATGAAGACGCTGCCAACGAACCAGTACACCAGGAAGAGGCGAAAACGCGATGGGCGCCGGAGGCAGCGTACCACGCCCACGAGACCAAAGACCAGTCCAATCTGCTCATACAGCGGGATCAGCATAAAGTAGTAGTACCAGGGCTGCTCACCACGAGCCACCTGCTGCTGCTGCAACCAGTAATACAAGCCCTGCCAGATGCCATCGCCAATGCCACCACGGATATTGGTAAAGAGGACCGTAAACAGGATCAAGAAGACCGCCCAGCCACACAGGATGGCAAAGACCCAGTGCATCCAGGGCATCGTCGTAACCACGTCAAGCAGGGGCTGGCGCACAGGATCAACAAACTTCGCCAGGCCCCGACGACGCCCATCGTAGACAGGCAGTTTCTCGAAGTATTCCAGCATCAGAATGACAAGCACATAAATGCCCAGCGCGATGCCCAGCCAGGGCACAATCGCAACCGTGATGTTTTTCAGATTGGCCACAAAGTTGTTCGCCAGTGGCTGCGTCTTGGGATCATTGATATAGAGCGAGAGGGCGTGCATGTAATGGAAGAAGGCCAGAGCCACCGGCGCAACCACAACGACCAGAATCAGCAGAAATAGGGGCGCCCACGTTCGGGGCAGAAATTTTGCTGCCTTTGGCGCGCCCTCGGGTATGTCCTGCGCAAATGGGAAACGCACAGCGATATCCCAGACGACCAGGCCCACAAAGAAGCTACCTAAGATCGCCACCGTGAGGAAGGTCGCCTCCTTGGTTGCGTAAGAGAGCGCAAAGGCAACCGAGCCAGTGATCAACCATTTCAGCGAGCGATCACGGCAGTAGCGCGCCATCGAGACCACTAGGAGCAGGGTAAAACAGGCCATGTAGATATCTTCGCGCGCGAAACGCGAGAAATACACCAGGCTGGGCGAGATCGCCAGCAGGAAAGAGGCCAGCAACGCCCCATATTTTCCCAGATAATCGCGAATAAAGAAAGGTAAACCAACGATCACCGTCCCCAGGGTCGCGGCGGCGATGCGTACCGTTGTGGTATTTACGCCATTGTCCGAAAAGCCCAGTAACTGGCATATTTTGTACACCAGGGCAATGGCATGGAACTGGAAGGGACCATGCAGCAGCGGATCATAGTGGTAACAACTGCTGGTGGGGCTAAAGCAACTCAGCCAGTTCTCCATGTTGTGCATCAACATCAGCGAGTAGTAAGCGTGCAAGCTTTCGTCGTGATGCAGAGGCTTATCGCCCAGGTTCCAGAAACGCAGGATAGCGCCCAGCAAGACCAGGCCGAGAAAAGGGGCCCAGACGATTACCTGTTCGCGCGAGGGAAGTTTGAAGGTAAAGCCCTGGCCAGACGGCTGTAATTTCTCTGCATAGGCCTCTGTCTCAAATGAGGGCTGCTCCTCCTCTTTGCGCACAACATGCGTCGCCACAGACGCATCCTCTTGCTCTGGCGCGCTTGCGGCACGCTCTTCATCTGCCCCTGGTACTTCTGCATGGGACGATTCCAGGGGCAATGCAGCGCTCACAGCTTCAGGCTGCGTTTCGGCCCTCCCCTCACTCAGAGCCTCCTCTGGCTGTTCCAGTTGTGTTTGCTCATCTGGGATCGTCTGCTGAGGGATAGGCTCCTCTCGACGAGTGTCAGTATCTGGTCGCTTCAAAGACTCTTCCTCCTTGCACGGCTTACTACTGATCCGAAATCCTGAGCGCGGAGCGCTAGTCACGAGAGTGACGTCGGGTCTCGGAATAAGAACTTGGCGTAAATAATCGCTCAAGTGGATGCTTGATCTATTTCAACCTGTGATTACACGTTAATTTTGTATTTTGTAAATGGTCACGCCATTCGCATTATAGACAATTTGCATAAAAGCGGCAAAACGATGGAGATCAGCCGCCTGGTACTTTCGATACTCTAAAGGCCCAACGTATAGGTACTGGATGTTGTAACGCGCCATATTTTGCAGGACTATCTTCTTATCAGGATCCTGGTAGATCAGGTCAACCGCCGTTTGCCGCTGGTTGAAGTCCTCCGAGTTCTGCGCTGTATGCAACATTGTCACACGCCATTGCAGTTCATGCCCAGGCCAGTTGATCGGACTCGACAGGCCGGTAAAGATGGAGACGCGCCCATATTCGGAATAATCGCCGCCAACCGCCTCCACGATGCCAGGATTCCCCTGCACATGCGTGTTGAGCCAGAGAATAGCATCATAGTCGCCCGGATACGTTGGATCGCCCCGTAAGTAATCAAGTCCATTTAAGCTTCCCATTGAGGCCAACATACCACTCGGCAATGGAAATTTTCCTGGCCCATAACGCGCATAGGGCGCCTGCAAAGGATAGAGCATGCCAGACAACAGGAAGAGCAGCAATAACGCATACCAGCCCACGACTCCAGCCATTTGCCACCAGTATGCCACAAGTGCGCCAACTTTCACAGGGCGGAAACTCTGCCAGAGAAAGTATAAGCCAACACCCGAGGCAATTGAGAGCAACGCCCAGGCCTGAAAATAGAATTTAAAGACCGTGTTCATACGCGGGTCCTGGTCCGCAAAGACATCGCGCAGGAAGAAGACTTCACAGCCCGCGATGAGCAGAAAGGCCAGAGCGCCCAACAAAAGCGGGTAGGCATGGGCGCGGTCTCCCTGGTGATAGAGCGCGAGCAGAAACGCCGCCAGCGCAATACCCGCCGCCACCAATAGTGTGGCGCTTTTAGGCACCAGCACCAGGACCAGCAGGCCGGCTACCAGGACAAAGGCCACGAGCCACCAGGCAAAGCGTGAATTGCTCAACGTCAACCAGGAGGGCGTCTCCTGTGGGTATAGCTCCGCCAGGTCCAGCAGTGGGCGCTTCAACGCGCTGGCAAAGAGAAACGAGAGTACCACAAAGGCGAAAATACCGTAAATAAGCCACTCGCTACCGAGCGGCGAGCGATCCTCCGGCTTCACCAGCCCCACGCCCTGCGCTGGCGAGACAAACGTGATAAAAAAGGGCAGATACAACAGGAATGTCAACACAACAAGCGAGACGCAGGCCACAACGATATCGACGACCAACACCCACGAAAAGTTCCGCTGGTAGGCAAGCCATTGTTGAAGCGCGATACAAGCCAGGCAAAGTCCCACATACGTTGGATAATCCCACCCATTCATCAAGAAGAGCCCACCCAGGATCAAGGCGGTGCAAACAAGGGTCAGTGCCAGCCGCCAGCCCTCGCCAAAGACGTTTAAGCCGCGCCCTGTAGGCTCTAAAAAGAGATTGAAAACGGCGCCAATCCCCAGCACGGTAAAGGCAAAGGCCAGCACATGCGCATGAAAGCAGGATAGGAGAAAGCTAAAGGCGGGAAACTCATTGATCGTCTTATTGATGACTCGCGAGGGGCCAACCCAGAAGGTATAGGCCTGGTCAAACGTGGTCGTTATCATGCCATGGTTCTGCCACCATAACTGTGTCGCGGCCAGGTTGCCCATGAGCAGGGCCATCACAATCGTGAGCAGGCCAAAGACAATGCCGCCTGCCAGCGGCGGATACACCGTCGAGGGATGCTCCTGTGAGACAGTCCCTCCTGCATGCACCTTGCTGCGTAGATAACGTGCCCAGGCCACAATATTGCAGGTCACGCCAAAGAAATTGAGGCCAGTTAAGCCAAAGAGCAGGCAGATACCCGTATTAAAAGCGACATAGGAGGGTTGATTGAGCAGTTTCGCCAGCGTCGCGATAAAAAAGTGCGCGTAATAGTAGTAGTTGATGGGTGAGCCAGCATACCACATATCGGCTGGAGGAAGATGCTCGCTGCGCAGAATAGATGCCAGGAAACCTTCATCCATAAACATCTCCCAGCCCCGAATCTCAGGACCAAAGGAGCGTACCCATCCCAGCAGGCACATCATTCCCAGAAAAATAATCTCGGTCGCTATCACATATCCCAGGTTCACACGCAGGACCTTGCCAACCTCGTGATATATCTTCCTCCAGCCAAATAGCGCCAGCGCCGCGAGAATACACAGCACTCCCACCAGAAAGAGCCGGGTATAGGGCAAAAAACGCAGCCACATCAGCGGACACCAGGCACAAAATACAAAGACAATCGCTCCCAGCGACTTACTAAATGCCCAGCCCCGATCGGGCAAATTATGAAAGACCATCAACGCGAGTGGGAAACCGATCAGACCGACAGCCTCGATCAGCACCCACATCTGTAATAATTCCAGCATAGCTTCTCAACCTGAATAGAGGACTCTACTAAATATATAAACGACACATCCTGCCGTTCCTTCACATCTCCAACTTCCCTGGCTATCACCATTGGGCCTGCCAATTTGCTTCTAACGCCTGCCTCATCTCGCTGCGCAAGCCTTTGGTAAGGGTATGTTGGGTGGAAAACGGCTTTGCCGTTTTCCACCCAACATACCCTTACCCTGAGCGCCGCAGGCGCGAAGAGGACCTCCTACCTATTTCTCGGGCAGAGAGAGGCCACTAATTAGCTTCTGATACACCTGCTCGGATGTATAGGGGTATGGCTGCTGACGCACAAAGATACGCACCATAGGATGATCAAAGACCGAATAGCTCTCATCTGCCATGCTATCGTCAAGGGTAATGCCTAACAGGTGTGGACGCACCTCAAACTGCGCCGTCAGCCGAAAGCCAAGCTGTCCCTGGAACAAGAGCTGGTAGTAGCGGATGGTTAAGGGATAGCGCTCAGGCATCCGAGGAATCGATTTATCCAGGCGATCAGAGGCCATAGTAATCGCATCGAGGGTAGGCAAGAGCCGGGCCAGGACCCGCGCCTTTGCCAGCGTGTCATCATCATAGAGACCCAACCCCGTGGTCATATTCCCCTGCGTATCCGCGTAGCTTGCCTGGACAAAATAGGAGGGATCGTGGCCATCAATAGCCACAGGCAAGGCATCATCCCATTGCTCGTATGTCAGGACACTTCCACGCGCCAGATGCGCGTACAGCCAGCGCGAAGCCTGGATACGCGTATTGGGCTGGCTATAGACCTGCAAGAGCGCCAGGCCCTGAAAGAGCGTTCCTCCCACTACCAGCACCAGTAGGGCTCCTGTCACCAAACGAGGGCCATAGCCACCTCGTAGGCGTCTCCAGAAGCCAGCAGGAGCCTCAACAGGTGGCGCGGACCAGCCCGCTGTCACCAGCGCGACCAGGACCGTCGCAGCCAGGAGTGCACATAGGGGATAGATAGGCAAGAGATAGCGCATAAACTTGACGTAGAAACTCCCAGTGATCGCGCTATATGTCACCATCCAGGCGAAAATAATCCACCAACTTGAAGCCAGGGCGCCCCGCCAGGTCGCCCAGATCCCCCAGCAGAAACCACAGATAGCAGCCAGGCCTAGCGTCAAGCCCAGGCCCCAGAAGAGTAGGTTATAGCCCTGGTAGAGATAGGGTAGCGTTCCCGCGAATTGCCGGACATAGGGGTAATCGAGGCCGCCCCGCGCCATCGTGCCCTGCTCCGTCACCTGCGCAATATAGTTATGCATATCCAGCCAGGCATATGGCTGTGTCACAAAAAAGGCCACCACCGCCAGCAAGAACGGGGACAGGAGACCAACCAGCGCCTCCGCAATATCACGCTTACGCAGGTAGCGCAACAGCACCGCAATGACTATAGGTAACCCCAGCGGAGCCGCGCTAAACTTGGTCGCCAGGGCCAGGCCAAAGCTGATACCAGTCCAGCTAAGCCAGAAGAGGTCATGGCGCGTCAAGACGTATTTGACACATCCCACAAGCGTCAAGAGCACAAAAAAGAGCAGGAGTGTATCTACCGTATAGAAATGCGAGAGCTGCAACTGTAGGGGCGTGAACGCGACCAGGCCCGCCGCCAGCAGAGCCACACTCCAGCTTGCGCGATAGCTAAAGCCACGCTCCCCCGTCAAGAGGCGCGCCAGCCAGGCTGTTAACAGAAGCGAGCCTGTGTCAAAGAGTGCCGAGACCGCTCTTCCCACCAGGGAGAGGGCGGCATAAGACAGGGGCCAGGCAAAGAGGCGCGAAAGCAGGGACCAGGTACCGGCCAGTAGGTAGAGGGGCAGCGAACCATAGGCAAAAAAATGTGGATTAAGAGGCGAGTGGTCTGGATCTAGGAATTGGGCCAGGCTGACCGGCCAACCCAAAGCGGCCACGCGAAATAAGATTTGCCGCTCATCTGGATGAAAATTCTCTCCCATGTCCCAGTTGAGGCCATACAGGCGCGCCCCTAGACCTAGAAGAGCAATAACCAGGAGCAGTGAGAGCTGCCAGTGCCATACAAACTTTCGTCGCATATAATGCTATCCTCTGCTATACATTGGCAAGCATACTCTCATCTACCGAGCACCACGAAGCAGCTCACATAGTAAGTGAAGCGGTCGTGAAGCTACGCCACCTCTATCAATTCCTCTGCCAAAAAGGAAACTGATTGCATTATAGGTATCAAGGAAGCCAGGGTCAAGAGAGCAGAGCTAGTGGGCGCCCTGCATCTGAAGTTGCAACAACTTCTGCTCGATCTGTTGCCATACCAGCCGCTCAGCCTCGTTCACGCGTAGCCGCTCACGCATCATCAGCTGTGATACCCGGCTACGAAAATGAGTGAGATAGCTTTGCTGCAAGGGATAGGGCGGCATCTGACACAACTCTACCTGTTGTAGTGGATAATACGCACCCGGCTGAAAGGCGATATTCATCAGCTCAGTATAGGCCGCAAAAAGCTCCTGGCGTGACTCAGGAAGGAAGAATTTCGGGCGCGTACTTAAACCAAGGAGGCACCCTGCGATGGTATCGCCCAGGAGAATAGGGTAGGCCATAGCGCTTTGCTCGTGCTCTCCCCAGACAATGGGAAAAAACTGGAAGCCCTCAGAACGCTCCGTCACCACGCGCGCGCGCCCCATATTGATAACATAGCCCGCCAGGGACTCCGCACCGAGAAAGGCCGTATGATGCTCCAGCTCGCGATCCCAGGGTGGCGTACCGCGCCCAATGATTTCGCGCACACTGCGCACCTTGCCCCCCTCACCTGGTGGCATACATGTGATAACCGTCAATTCCAGGCCGACCCGGTGTGGATCGAGATGCTTGAGCGCCTGCTGTAACACCAGGTCGCAGATCGCGTTGAAGCGCAGAATAGCCGGCAGGTCACAATGGGCATTAACGATGCGCGAGTAAAAGAGCGCAGGAATCTCAAGATTCTCCGTGCTCTCCTCTAGCAAATCAGGATCTCTAAAGGGCTTGCCCACTTCCTCAGGTAACAACTCCACAAACCTGGCACGATGTTCTGGCAAAGCCTGGAGCAACTGGCGCAAATTCTGTGTTCGAGGAGTTGATTCGCCACTGGTCCAGCGTGTAAGCGTCACGGGACTGATATTAAGTAGACTAGCGATGCGCTGCTTCTCTTGAGGATCATGAATAATCCTACCGAGAAACTCACGCCAGGTTTGTACCTCGCTCAACGTATATCCCCCCATATCGCGGCTCAATGTTGAAATATGGTAGTATCATAACAGCAAAATATCCATAAGTCAAACTTAATGCATATGTCATATATAGTTAATTTAATGCATGTATACGCGCAATTCCTCTTCTTAGTTACATAAAAGGTTAAACAAAAGAAAGGGAGCAGCCAACACTGGCTTGCTCCCGGTAGAGATGTACGCGCTTCTTATGCGGCGTGTATTTTGGCCACGATGGAACTTGCCTCGATCGTAGCGAGGGCCGCTACGGCTGACTCTTGCTCGATTACCAGTGTGCCGTTCTCACTATCACTATCCACGGTCACCTGGTCGCCCTCCTCTATTGCGCCACGCAGAATGGCCTCAGCGAGCAAATCATTCAGCAAAGATTGGATCGTGCGACGCAACTGGCGCGCACCATAGGACGCGTCATAGCCATGCTGCACCAGGAAATGACGTGCCTGAGGAGTTACCGTCAAGGTCACTGGCAGGGCGGTGAAGCGCTCATTGAGGCGGCTCTGGGTCTGCTGTATCATCATATCTACGATCTGGTTCAGGTGCTCACGCGTCAACGAATGGAAGACGATGATGTCATCAAAGCGATTGAGCAGTTCAGGACGGAACATCCCCTTCAAGGCCGGCAAGACGCGCTGGCGAATACGCTCCGTATCCTCCTGCTGCCGTACCTGGGCATTCTTCTGCCGTGGAGTAAAGGCCATCGAACCGGTCGAGAGCTGCTCAACTCCTGCGTTCGAGGTCAGAATAATAATCGTATCTCTGAAGGAGACGCTCTGTCCATGCGCATCCGTCAACACGCCATCATCCAGAATCTGCAAGAGCAGATCAAATACCTTGGGGTGCGCCTTCTCGATCTCGTCGAAGAGTACCACGCTATACGGCTGGCGACGCACGGCCTCCACAAGCTGTCCAGGCTGGTCAGAGCCAGCATAGCCGACAGGGGTACCAATCAAGCGCGAGGCGTGGTGGCTCTCCATAAATTCGGACATATCGAAACGTATGAGCGCCTTGTTATCCGTGAAAATGGTCTCCGCTAGGGCACGTGCCAGCTCTGTCTTCCCTACTCCGGTTGGTCCCACAAACAGGAAGGAACCAATTGGGCGCCGTCCGTCATGCATCGAGGAGCGGGCGCGGCGTACGGCACGCGCCACGGCCTGTACAGCTTCGTGCTGCCCTACTACACGCTTATGCAATTCATTCTCCAGCGAGAGCAGCATGCGGCGTTCAGAGGTCGTCAGGCGTGTGACAGGAATGCCCGTCCAACTGGACACGATATGTGCAATCGCCTCTTCGTCAATAGTAGGGTAGGCCTCGCCATCAGCCATCCAGCTCTGCTCAGCTAGCCAGAGCTCACCCCGCAACTCCTGTTCCCGCTTGAGCAAGACCAGCCCCTTGTGAAAGTCCTGCTGCGAGATGACATAATTTTTCTCACGTGTTGTGATTGCCAGCTGGTCGCGCAGATGCTGGATCCCCTGGGGGGGCAGCGAACGCTTCACACGCGCACGCGCGCAGGCCTCGTCGACCAGGTCAATGGCCTTATCGGGCAAGAAGCGTCCCTGAATATAGCGCTTCGACAGTTGCGCGGCACTCTCGATGGCGGCGTCGGTGATATTCACCTCGTGGAATGTTTCGTAGCGCGGACGCAGCGTGCGCAGACAGGCGATGGTCTCATCAATAGTCGCCTCGGGCACTATCACGGGCTGGAAGCGGCGCTCCAGGGCGGGATCAGCCTCGATATGGCGGCGGTATTCCTCCATTGTCGTCGCACCAATACAGCGGAACTCACCGCGAGCCAGCAACGGCTTGAAGAGATTGGCAGCATCAAGCGACCCCTCCCCACCCGCACTCTGCACCAGGGTATGCACCTCATCGATAAAGAGAATCAGGTTCTTTGCCGCCGCGACCTCGCGCATAACCCCGCGCAGGCGATGCTCAAAATCGCCGCGCAGTTTGGTGCCCGCAACCAGGGACGCCACATCTAACCCGACCACGCGACACTGGCGAAACTCGTCAGGTACCTGCCCCTCGATAATCCGCGTCGCCAAGGCCTCGGCCAGGGCGGTCTTACCAACACCCGGTTGTCCGATGAGGATAGGATTATTCTTCGAGCGGCGTGCCAGGATCTGGAGCATACGCTCAATCTGTACCTCGCGCCCCACTACCGGCTCCAACTCCTCCATCAAGGCATCCATGGTCAGGTCATGACTATACTCATTCAGGAGAGGGGTCTCATCATAGAAAGCCTGGAAACGCACCGCGAACTGGAGATTATCATAGCCTTTATTCGTCAGTTGTTTGAGTTGTTTCTGTGCAGCGTCCGCCGAAATATCCATAGTATTCAACACCCCCATTGTCGTGCTGTCCTGGTCTACAAAAATAGCGCGCAGCAGATGCTCTAGCGAAACAAGTTCTTCATTCTCCAATAGGGCCTCCTCTTCAGCTCTTTTGAGCGTTGCACGGGCGGATGGGTTGAGCGCAGGCGTGCTGATCAACGCTTTATGACCAAATCCAAGCACAAACTCCAGGGTCTGGGCGACCCGGTACGGGCTGGTATGCATTGACGCAAAGAGGGCTTCTATCAGAGGATTATTTAGCTTGAGCAACCCCAGGAACAGATGAGCGCTACCCACCGAACGATGGCAGAGGCGAATTGCCTCTTCGCGCGCCAGGGCAAGTACCTGGCGAAGTTCGGGGGTATAATTACTGTATTTTTTGGGCTGCTTCATCCTTAGCTCCTTTTTGAGATAACCACGTCAAGATAATGAGAATAGAGCGAGACTGTAAACACACATCTCTCATGTCACGAAAGCCACGTTAAGAGAGGCAGGCTATCGACCAGTAAGTGTTTAGCATGGCTGTGTTGCAATTGTACTCTAAAAGGTTTCCCAGGCTCTATCCCGAAAAAGTTTTTTTGCCTTGTACCAGGCCCATAACTACCAGTCGGCAAGGCCCAACCTCCATTGAAAATATGTAGGACCACACCCCCCAATAGTACCAACCAGGCGCTCTCTAGCAGGGAATTTGTGGTCCAACGCAAGTGATACAGCAGGCGGAGCCTCAATGCAAGATCGATTCCTCGGGTGTAGCAAGCAGGAGTGCGGCCCCAACCAGAGGTGCATCCTCCTTAAGGCGAGCAGGGATCAATACCAGGCGTGTCCAGTTTAAGCGGGCGTCTATCTTCCGCTGCAAGAGGGGGAGGAGAAAAGGGTTATGCAAGGCAATCGCGCCACTCACGGCGATAACCTCAACCTTAGTGAGCTGGGCCAGGTTCACCAGGCCCAGAGCCAGCTTGTCACTGAAGGTCTCCCAGAACGCCGAGTCCTGTACCTGCTCGATGGGGCGTCCATAGCGTTGTTCAAGCTGTCTGCCGCCAGTAAAAGGCTCCAGGCATCCGACCTGTCCACAGAGACAGCGCAACTCATTTCCATCCAGCAACTGATGCCCAATCTCAATGGAGACCGTCACCCCCACGCCCGCCTTCTCAAGGTGTATGGCGGCCCCTGTACCTGTGGAGAGCGTTACATAGGCACAGCGCTCGCTCGGCGTCAGCACACCAAAACGCTTCTCGCCCAGCAGCCCACAGACGGGATCATGTGCCAGGCGAGCTGGGCAACCCAGGCCCGCCTCCAGATCGGCGGCCAGGGGCTGCTGAACATAGTCCAGCAAGTTGGGGGCAATCGTGACCATCCGGCCATCCAATGCGAGCCGCCCACCAATCGAGACCCCTATTCCAGCAAGCGCATTCAGTAAGCCATGTTCGCGCAGGGTCACACATATCTGCTCCACCTGCCGTGCATACTCTTGCGGCGTCGGAAAACGCGCCAGCAGGGTAAACGTGGGAGCATCAAGCGAGGCAAAAAGGCCAATACGTGTGTTGGTTCCTCCAATATCCACACCAACAAAAGGGAGCATCGCTGGAGTAGATGAAGGGTGTGCCGCGTGTGCTAAGGCATCTGACTGAGTTGGCATGGCAAGACATCCTATCTCTTTGTAGCTGACCCAACTATTTTCCCACTCTCATGGGAAGGGAAAGCTCCCTTTCCGTGTTTGTAACTGAGAGAGGGCTATAAAATATATTTTAAGTCAACTTTATGTGATTAGCTAGAGCAACTTGTATGGCTAACTCATGGCTATTTGAGCGGGTGTGAGTTTTACAAATTTGGGTAGGTTTTCATGGGTTAAAAGAGTACTATAAAAGGCAAAATATGTGTTTCTTGTTCCTTTTACTGCTGTTTTAGAGGGTCTGATGGTTCTGGTGGGTATACAAGATATAAATCGCACCAATTGGTCTAGACTATATTGCAAGGTTAAATTTCATTTTATTGTGGATAGCATTTTGAAACTTTTTGTGCTAAAGTCAATCTAGACCAAATAGTTATCACTTGGTAGTCTAATCTAGTATTAAAGGGAGCGGTGGGCTATATCATGCCAGATATGAAAGTGGACCATATCGTTGATGTTTTTAAACAGCGAATTGAAGGCGGTATGTATGGGACTGCTGGGCGTTTGCCATCTCTGACAATGCTCGCTCAGGAGTTCGATACTACTCGTGAGACAATGAATAAAGTTGTCCAGTTGCTACAGTCTGAGGGCCTTGTTGTCTCAAAAGGCCGTGCTGGTGTTTTTGTAAGTAAGCCTCGTGCTCGTGTGCCTGGTATCACTGCACGCTTTGACCTGTTTTTGAAGGAACAGGGATTGACGCCTGTAGAGGTGAATATAGATCCTCCAGCGTTAGTCTCTGCTCCTGCCGATGTTGCCAAGGTCTTTAATATTCCAGTAGGTGACAAGGTAGTAAAACGTGTGCGTTTGCGGGGAACAAAAGACGAGCCTTATCGAGTTGCGGAAAACTTTTATCCTGTTTCTTTAGCTGGTGGCCCTGTTTTTCAGAGGATGCAGAGTGATGTTGCTACTGATGTTCTGCTGGAAATCAAAAATCAGCATGGCCTGGCGGTGGAATTTGTCCATGAGGATGTGATTGCTCGTCTTCCGTCAATGCGCGAGCAAGAGCTGCTAAAGATCAATCGTAGTTCTCCTGTCTTGGAAGTCCATCGGAAGAACTATGCAGAAGATCGTGAAACTGTGGTTATGTTCAATCGGATCATATTCGTCGCCAAGTTTTTTCTACTATCCTATGAGTATCAGACTGGACTGTGGGCTACGGAGTAGTTGTTCATAAGCGTTTTGTAGCGTTGTGAGGCTAGTTCTTAGCCTCTTTTTTTTGCGATTTTTTCAGTCTAGACTAAATAGCCTTGACAAAACAAGATTTGGCATGTTATTATTTTCTTACGTTGAGTCTAGACTAATTGACCTAGACAAAGAGTAGACCTTGCAAACTGAATACCCTACAAACGCGCCTGTCTGAGTAGCTTAGTTATCGTGGTGGTGTCGGCTGGATGGAGTTAGATGATGTGGGTGTGCCTGGCCGGGGCTGCGCGATAGATATGAGATGGCTATAGATGAAGGGAGGGCGTAGGGGCCTGGGATCGGTGAAGAGCTTCTTTTAGGATGTGTCTTCTGATGAGAAGCTGCTAACGCTCTGCCAGGAACCTTTATTTTGAGTGTAGATCGCTGGGGTGGTTGGGAGCGTGATTTGAGGGTGTGGTCGTGGTTGGTGTGGTCTGCGGTCTGCATGGTGGGATAGTGGAAGTGGGCGTTTAAACGTGGGGTTTGTGTGGTGGTCGGTGTGTGGCTGTGGTGGAAGGGGCTAGTAAAAGCAAGTGGCGAGGGTGGTGCTGGTGGTCTTGGGTGGATACGTGGCGAGGGTCTAGGTTCTCTTCTTGGATGTGTGGTTGTTTTGTTGAGGTCTTGAGGAGGGATTCTTGGATGTGGCTGCATACAGTGTATGTGTGGATCGCCGTTGAGTCGGGTGAGGCAGATGTGGTGGAACAGGTGCGAGCCTGGAACCATCAAGAGGCGATGTGGAAGGTGATGCGGCGGTATGGCCTGACCTTTGCGCATACGGCGTGGGTGGTGCCTGCTAATGACAGAAAGCCTGATGGGATGTATGCCGGGGTGCGTTACTGCTTCTAGGGGAGGTGCTGGTGGAAGAGCAGAAGAAGTACTCATTATGGCGGCGTCCGTTTCGGCTGCAACTGTCATCTCAAGCGGCTGAGGGGTTTGATGCTCCTGCATCTCGTGGGCGGTGTCAGTTCGATGGTGGGTGTGATGGCTTTGAGTGGTGTCACGGAGCGCGGTTTTGTAGGGGGCATTGGCTCCTGACGTATGGGAAAACAGAACTTCCTGAGCGTCCCTATGGAGTCTAGGAGGTGGATATGGCTGTGCAATTGGCGGTGGTGGGTGCGCTGGCTGGTGGGTTGGTGTTGATGCGGCGGCGTGGCGTGCAACGGAGTGTCGGGCTGGTGCTAGTCGGTGTGGCCTGTGTGGGTGTGCTGGGGTTGTTTGCCTGGGCGTCGATGGCGGGTCAGGTGGTTGTGTAGTGCGGTTCCTGTAGATGTGTCTGTGAAAAGTGACTGTTTAAACGACGTGTTGCTGTGTGGGTGGAAAGGATTTCCGATGGGAAAGAAAGAACTGTTGTGGTTGCTCGGACTCCTAGTGATGTTTATCCTCGTTGGGAGTACGGTGGGGTTTGGTTTCGTTGGCGACTTCCTCTATCGCGTTTTCTAGCTGGCGCGGGCATGCTGTTTTACCTATTCTTAGTAGTATGCCCTCTTGTCCTGTTGACAGTTTAAAGAAGTAGCAGTGATGATGGTTCTGAGGAGGAACAAAACTATGTACCTTGAGGGAAAAGTACAAACCGCGAAAATGAGTGATTTTTTCAATGGCCTGGAACTGGTCGTGGTAGATCGCGCTGTGGTCAAGCCTGCTGGTGGTCGCCCACAATATAGCGTGCGTGTCGTACGTGGCTGGCCGGGACTCGACGAGCTGAAGGAACTGCGCAAGAAGGAAGCCACGAAGCAGGAACTTCTCAACTATGCGCAAGGTATTCCACTTCCCCAGGAAGATCAAGTGATTCCACTCACGGTGCTCGACATCACCGGCAAGCAAGGCTTTAAGACATTGATCTGCGAGGTCGCGCAACAAGCTGGCGCGTAGTGGATGAAAGGGTGTGATGCATGCAACTACAACAGATGCACGGACAGCCGCGAGCAGGCTGGTTAGATCGGACGATACAGAGCGCCGGGCATACCGTTTTTCGTATCGTCTCGATCATCTTCTCGCTGGCAAGTGCGCATGCCATTTATTGGTTCTTTAGTGCGCTCAATGGTGTGGATGCGCTGCAACAGTATGTCACGATCACGATTTCACTGGGCTTTGTGGCGCTCGGGTACTTCGTGACGCGTGGCCTGGCGCACCGGATGATGCAGAAACAGAGCATCTGGTCGTACCTGCTGATTGGTATCCTGTATGTGTTCGTCGAAGTGGTTTGCAACTTCGGAGAGGCGGCGGCACGTGGGCCTGATATCCAATGGGTGCATGCGTTGACGGGATGGCAATTCGCTGCCTTCGTCTTCCTGTTGCCTCTGGTGCTCTCGATCATTCCGCTCTTCAATCTGGCTCTTGCCTGTATTGACGTGGATTTGATGCGTGAAAAGTTGGGGATGGCTCCCACAACACCAGTGAAGCATGCAACGATGGGTGCCACACCAACGATACAACTTCCTCAGACGGTGTATCCTCAGATGCCACAGCCCTCTCAGGGCAATAATGGTGGTAGTGGAAATAATCTGGGGAACTTCTGGAACAAGATGGGGAAGAAACAACCTCAACCGGCGATGGGGATGAACGGCAACGGGTCACAGCCTAAGCCGTAGCGTGTGGTGGATGATGGGCGGTGTACTGCGCAAGTGATGTGTGGTATGCCGCCTTTTTTATTGCTTGGTTGTGCTGGTGAAAGTGTGTGTTTAAACATGGTGTTTGGTGAAGAGGTGAGATGATGGGTCATGTGATTTCAATGATGGTTTCTTTGGTGCTTCCTTTGTTCATTTTCTGTGGAGCGTGCGTGGCGCTGCTGGCATCTTCGCGTGAGCGTGGGAGTCTGGCGTGGGCGTGGCGGGTGTCGGCCTTGATCTTGTTTGTCACGGCTGCATGCATCTTTTACACGGCGGTGAAGGCATGAGGCGGTATGTGAGAACCATTCGCGAGATCAATGATGTGCTTCGTGGTGGGAAGGCGGTGTATGCTGATCTGGCGAATAGGCAAGTCGCGCGTATTCATCGTGCAAAAACCGTCAAGGGCGTGCTCCTGGTTCGTTGTCTGTCGGATGGTCAATGGGTGCAGCCTGCGGCGGTTTGGTGGGGGTGAGTGATGTCGGTTGAGATGAGTGAAGTTGATGCTGGTGTCAAGCAACTTCGTGAGTGGTGGTTGTTTGAGGCCACAAAGTCTCTGTTGACGCTGATGGTGGAGCAGGGCATAGAGGCGGTGCCTGTGCGTGTGTCGTGTGGCTGGCCGTCGCGTGGTGGCATGGGCCAGGGCAAGCATGTGATTGGTCAGTGTTTTCCTCAAGAGATGTGTGCTGATGGTGTTCCACAAATTTTTGTGTCACCTCGGATTCATGAGAGTATTGAGGTGCTTGGGACGCTTCTGCATGAACTGCTTCATGCATCATTGGGATGGCGAGTTGGGCATAAAAAGCCGTTTTCACAGGCTGCGCGCAAAGTTGGTCTTGTTGGTCCTCCTACAGCAACGACGGTTGGGCCTGAGTTGCAAGTTGTATTGCAGAACCTTGTCAATGAGCTTGGGTCATATCCTCACGCTCCTATTCAGGTGGTGGCAAAACAAAAGCCAGGGAGTCGGTTGCGATTGTTTGAATGCCAGTGTGACCCACCTGTGAAGCTGCGAGCTGGCCGGGATGATTTGCGTGTGGTGTGTCTGGATTGTGAAGAGCCATTTACTCTGGCTGAAGGGTAAGGGGGTTGGTGATGCCTCAAGCATTTGGGTTGTGGCCTGGAGTGGTCGCGATTGCTGCGGATGCGGATATGTATTGTGTTCCGTGTGCAAAGGCGTTGTATGGAGAGGAGCCGATAGAGGCGGTCGTTGCTGGTGAGCCTGGATATGAGCGGTATACCGATGGTGAGGGGGTTGGGTAGGCCGCGGGCGAGGTATTGCCTTGTGGCAGCCCTTTTCCCTCGGCCCCCCACCGAACCGGACATGCCCGTTTCCGTAGCATCCGGCTCTCCAGCTTCTGGGAGTTTTCAGGTTTGGCTCTTCGCATTTCGCGTCCCTTGCCTTTCCGCTCCCATATAACCTGTTGCCCTTCCCCATGTCTCGGACATTACTCCAAGCCTTTGAGATGAAGTAGACCGCCAGCGAGGTACTGATGCTGTCCTGACCTGCCTGATGTTTCAGGTGGTTTCCTGGACTCAGCCCTTTTCCAACGGTCTCTTCCCGAACCCAGCGGGCCACTTTCATGGCACTGTAGCTCTCCAGAACCCTTTGCCTCGTTGCGCAAAGATCGTGTGGCCCATCCAGGCCAACCTCTGCCGCTGAGACGAGTTCCTGGGACCCTTCGCCCTGTCTGTGTCTTTCTCACAGGCCCCGGCGGGGCGTGACTTCCGCGACTACTTCGGTCCCTCTGTACCCATACACCTCGCGGTGGTTAGGGCAACCCCAAGTTGCCTCCAAGAATCTCAGTTCGTGCTCCAGGTGTCCTTTACGTCTTTTCCCGTTCCTTACGGGTAGGCTCCGACGGAAGCTTTGTCGGGAAATAGTACCGTTCCCGGCAACGTCGAACACAGGCGCTAGTACCGTTTCCTGTGGGCTGCCCCGGTTCCGCCTTGACTGGGCTTCAGACAATCAGTCTTCACCATACACGACTTACCTGACGAGCCTCTGGCCCCTGGTACTGGGACTTCACTCGCCTTTGATACAACATGCTACGGTCCCCTCGACTCTTTCGAGCGAAAGTAAGTTGCTGGTTTATCCACACTGCTTCAGTGGACCCACCCCGACGGGTGAGAGAGATTCTTGTGCCACATGGGCGCACTACTATGGCAACTCCGTCGCCATGAGACTCGCGTCTTTTAGGCGATCCCGCTTTTGCGCAAAGAGAACGTTGAGTGTGTTTAGGTGCCCGTTTGTTTCCTATCGGGTTCATTACCCGCTACTCACTGGAGAGAGTGTTTCCATCATCTGGATCCCCTATGATGTATTCTCAGTGTCATCCCTTTGGGCATGGTGGGATGGATGCGCATTTCATCGCACGGAAACGTAGGTTCAACAATTGGCCAGTTTCACCTCTCCCCCTAGCGGGGCTTCATGCACACAGGACTTGCGAGACTCTATCATACATGCCTTCTGATATTTCTCGCTTTATGAGCATGCTACAGTCGCCTTTGGGTTTCCCCTCCGGGTTAGCTCTTGTCCTAGAGGTTTTCACTCTCGACCTCTCCTGTCTGTGACAGGTATTACTCTCTGCACCGACACGGCGCACAACCCATTTACAGTGGTGTTGAGGGGATCGGAAAGCTTGCATACAACTCATTGTGGGTCTGTCGCGTGTCGGGTGCCTCTCTGTGATGAGGGGTGTTCGTGTTACCTTGATCCTGAGCAGTGGAACCAGTACGGGACACTGCTGGAGAGTGAGAGGATATGGTGAGGGGTGAAGGTGTGAAAGGTGTGAAGCATGTAGCGCTTCTCTTCTTCCTGGGGGTTCTGGCTGGTTGCGTTGTGATGGTGTTTACTTTCATGTTGATAGGTATGTCAGCGAAACATCTGCCAGGGGGATCGGGGTGTGCGGGTGCGTGTCTTGGTCTGGTGTTTCCTCGTGCGTATGGGATGGCGCGTTGGTGCCTTGTGTTGGTAGGCGTTTGTGCGGGTTGCACTGGTTGGTTGCTGGCTACTCATCTCGTGTAGTAACGGTCGAAAAGCTATGAAAAGTCAGCGTTTAAACGTGCTGTTGTCTGTATGTTGGTACATAAGTAAAAAGTTATGCTTTGTCGTGCGATAAATTGTATGAAGTGGCCTGTAAAGCAGGTTTATGGCGTGTTGTTGAGATGGTCAAGAGAGATTTTGGCGAGAAGTGGCTGAGTGTTAGTCTCAGAAGGTGGGAGAGCCTCTCTATGAGGCCCAGCGTTAAGGAGCGACACTTGTAGCCGCAAAGTGGATAAGTGCGGCACAGTTGCGTTATCGGCACAGTTTTTAAGGTGATACGAGGGTCAACTGTGCCGATAACACCAACATTCTACCCAGAACTGCGCCGATAAGATCAGTTTTCGGTCGAGTTGATGGCACCTCATTGAACAGATTTATTTCGTATGCCGATAATCTTCAAAGTATACCTCAGTATAGCGATCAAACGTAGCTGGCCGAGGAAGACCTGAGCGAGATTGAGCTTGTTGCACTTCTGGTCGCTGAGTGAACGCTTGTGACCCTTCGGCGGACTCCCAGAGATTGACTGTGATGAGACCATCTGGCCCTTTTGCGGTGATACTCATAATGGCTCCATATTCAGGAGCAATCCGGCTCACAACGGGGTCCATATGCGTTTGTTTCTTCTGAAGTAAATCGTCTGGATCGCCAGTCAGTGTATGAATGGAAAGAAATGGCATAGTGATGTCTCTTTACCTCCAATAAAGATCAGTGAGCACAGATGTGCCTTTTTCTAATGTACCATAGATCAGTTGTTCGCTGCAATGCGAGGGGTCTCTGGGAAGTAGAAACCGAAAAACTGCGCCGCACTTATCCACTTTGCGGCTATCTGTCCTTTTCCTTAACGCTGAGCCTATGATCGTCTCAATGCGTTCTGAGGCATATTTTTCTTGCTCTGGCGTCAAAAATAGCTATTTTGTGGGTTGTAGTGCGTGTTTGGGAGGGTGGTGTATCAGGTTTGCTTATGGATGAAAGGGGGTGAGCTATGGGTGGTCAAGTGTACTTGCTTGGCTATGCGGCTCCTGGTGCTGCTGAGCAAGTAGAACAATGGATGGCAGATGCTTCGGTGGTGTTGGTGGATATTCGCTTGGCGGCGCGTTCTCGCTGGTTACGACAGGTGATAGCGCATCCAGGTGTTACCAGCTTGACTTTTGAGCAGGCTGTGTTGGCCTTTATACAAGGAAAAGAGGCCAATGGTCGTTCACGGATTGCGATACATGATTATAAGACGGTGGTGAATATCTTTCTGCGCTATATGGCTGATAAGCATAACTACAAGCTGATAGCTGATATAACGGAGAGAGATATTCTAGTGGGTCAGTTGCCAAGTCTTGTCCGGTTGTGACATACTCAAGGAGAACATAAGAACCCATGATCCATGAAAGGACGCTTCAAGAACCCCACGGTATGTCCCATCCCATTACTCAACCCCTCCGCCCTCTTACGGATGCCGAACGCAGCGAACTCACACGCATCAGCCATGCTCCCAGCGAACGTCTGAACCGCCATCAGCGAGCCGTTGCTCTTCTGGCTATCGAAGCGGGAAAAAACCTGACAGATGCCGCAAAAGCAGCTGGCTGATTCGCCGCTTTCATGAACGAGGTCTTGTTGCTCTGGATGACCTTCCTCGCCGTGGCCATCCCCGCAGCTATGGCTCGACTGAACGAACACGGATTGTCCAAGAACTCCGTCGCCATCCCTTGCGCAAAGAAGACGGCACAGCGACGTGGTCACTTGCTACGTTACGACGTGCCTTACGAGAAGCCCCTGACGGATTGCCGCGAGTGAGCACATTTACTATTCTCTACACGCTGCATGAGGCTGGTTACAGCTGGCAAAAGAGTCGGACCTGGTGTGAGACAGGCAAGACCCTACGCAAAAAGGATGGTCGTGTTGAAGAAAGCTATGACGAATATACCCAGGAAAAAACAGCAGTGATTGAGCGAGCCTATCTGATTGGCGAACAGCTTGGGTTCCAGGTATGGTGCGAAGACGAGGCTGGTCCGTATCAGACCATTCCACAGCCTGGCAGTTCCTGGCAGGTGGAAAATCGACCGGCACGCCAGGCGCATCAATACCTGCGAGGGGAAACGGCGAAATTACTCACCTTGTTCCGCCCTGCCACTGGAGAACTGCGCGCCGAAGTGGTTCAGCAAAGTACCAATGCCATTCTGCATCCCTGGTTGCAGCGAGAATTGACAGACATCTTGAAACAGTGTCCTCCTGCTCCCGAGACGGTTCCAACTGGCCGGCGTTGGCAGGATTGGGATATCTATCCAGCCGCCGAGCAGTTGGATCGCTTTTTCCCTCCCGTCAGAATCCTCTTGATCTGGGACAATCTGGCCGGGCACAAAAGCCACAGCCTGGTGCAGTGGTGTGCAGAGCATGGCATTCTCTTACTTTCCACGCCCAATGCAGGTTCCTGGCTCAACATGGCGGAGTCGGTGCAACGGATCATCAAACGGAGAGCATTGCAAGGCTATCATACCTATGATGTCGAGATCCTCAAGCAGTGGCTTACTGATGCCGTCGCAGGTTGGAATCGTCGTCCCACGCCTTTTATCTGGGGCGGCAAGCGGCATGCACGCCGGGATCGAGCCTATGCACGGCGCCATCGTGTGGGAGGTTCTGGTGCCACCGCTGCTTACGTCATTCCTCGACGTCTTCGCTCGGTCCGCTACTACCGAAAGGCAGCTTAACCGGACAAAACTTGGCAACTGACCCACTAGAGTGGTTGGCCTACCTGCGCAATACTAATAGCAGTCGAGGTAAACCATACAGCAGTCGTTCTATTCTGACATACTGTCGACATGTACTCATCTTCTTTCAGTGGCTTTTTGCACATGATTATATTGCCTTCAATCCTGCTGCTAAGGTTAAGGAGCCAAAGGTTGATAAGCCACTGATTCGCGTTTTTACTCTTGTAGAATTGGAAAAGCTTGATGCGGCTTGTACTCGCCCAATAAAGGGACGTTCTATCACACCTGATGAGCGTAAGATGTTGACTGCTCGGGATCGTGCTATATTCTGGCTTCTCTTGTCTACTGGTATACGACTCTCGGAGCTGTGTGGCCTACGTTTTATGGATGTTGACTGGGATAATGGCATGATTAATGTGCATGGTAAGGGCGCAAAGGAACGACGGGTGCCGATAGGGCAAGTCGCAAGGCAACACTTGAATACCTACATCACATATTGGCGTGGTGTTCCTGCTAATACTGAAGAGGCAATTTTCATTAGTGTGTTCGGTAAATCAGTAACGCCTCCAACCATAAATCAGATGTTTGCAAGGTTAAAGCGTATCGCTGATATCACAGATAAGAGGGTAAGCGCTCATACTTGTCGTCACTGGTTTGCAGTGAATTGTATTAAAAACGGAATGCCTACTATAGCGCTTAAGAATCTCCTCGGACATGAAACCTGGGAGATGATAGAAGTTTACGTCCATCTGGCGGAACAAGATACGCGTGATTTGTATGTTCGCTACTCTCCTGTGGATGGGTTGAATTTTCAGCATTCTACAAAAGATCACAGAAGAAAGGCAAGGGAGTGGCGTACATCGCGTAAGCGATAGAGGGATAGTCAGTGACCCCATCGCTGAAGCGAGGGGCTTGCGTCTGGACTCCACCGCAACTCGGCATACCTTGAGAGGCGTGCCGCTTTGGCTTCGCTGTCCGACGTATCAGGGGCTACCGACAACAGCCCCGTTCTGGCCCAGTCTTGCCAAACCAGAAGCGTTCGCAGCACCAGATTCCTCGCTCCCACCAGATCCGCATGGAGCGTGTAATGGCAGTTCTGACAGACAAAGACGAGGCCCTTGCCTGGCCGATTGGCCCGCGCGGTGTGCCCGCACTTGGGGCAAGCCTGGCTGCTGTAATCGGCATCGACTTTGATGGCCACTGAGCCGGCGAGCATCGCCTTGTAGGCAATCATGGCCTGCAGTTGGGCAAAGGACCATTGGGAGCGCCGCCGGTTTTCCCTGCGCTGCTTGGGGGAGACCAGCTCGCTGCTTTTGCCTTGCTTTGTGCGCCGGTGCTTCTTTGGCTTGGTGCGCTCTCGAATGTCTGTTAGCTCTTCCAGCCCGATGAGGGACGCGGGGTGCCTATGGATGATGCGCTTGGAAATGCAGTGGTTGGTCTCAGCTTTCAACCGTCTCTCTCGCTGCTCAATCGCACGCACTTTGCGCATTGCGCCGCGAGTGCCTTTCTGCTGAAGTCGTTTTCTCAGGCGGGTGTAGTGGTCAGCTTGGGCAACCGCCTCTTTGCCCAAAAAGAAGAGAGGATCACCCGAGCCAGTAGTGGTCGAGGTCACCGCCAGGTACCGCCGTCCGACGTCCACCCCAACCACTTGGGGGAGGTCGCCTGGCTCGGGGTCGGGCAGTTCCAGGGAGAGCGCCACCAGCAAGTAGAAGCGCTTTTTCCGCTGGTCATACCACAACTGCGCCGTACCGATGGAGGTTCCCTGCTCGATGAGGGCCACATGGCGCTCGTAGCCGCTGTAGGGAAGGATCAGCCGACCGGAGAGGGTCAGGACCGAAACGCGCTGCTCGGTTTTGAAGCCGTAGTCCCGGCCCTGCTGATAGGTCACGGTGGGAGAGAGATAGCGGGGCGGCTGGTCGAGTCCTTTGTAGCGTTTCTTGGTCACCCCGGCCTTGCGGCTGGCGGCATGCTTTTTGTATTTGGTCCACAAGCCCTTGTAGGTCGCTCCTACCTGGCGAGGGACAGAACAGGCCATCTGCGCCGGCAAGGCGTAGAGCACCCGAAGCTCTTGATAGGTGCCCTCCTGCAAGCGCCTTTTGCTGCTCATTTTGCCATGTTCAAAGGCGTAGCGGCTGACATAATTCAGCGCGTCGCGATAGGCCAGCTGCAGGTTACGAAGCTGGGCGAGCTGCTCGCTGGTGGTGTGCAACTTGAGTTTGGCAATGATGGTTTGTTTCATGGTCTACTTTTCTTTTTGCGGGGCAGCGAACCGGAAAGGCTCCCCCTCCGTTGCCCCACTCCGACAAGGAACGCCTGCTTCCTCCCCGCGTTTGAAAACGGGGGCATCCGCAGGCGATGTCCGGTGAAGCCTGCGAAACGACGACAATTTCTGGTAAGGTTTCGCGACTTAAAGCAAGGCAATGCCAATTTTGGGGTCTTTTAGCTCTACCTTTCTTTATGAGGAGGGTAGAGCTATTTTTATTGTTCTCTTGCTTAAAGTAGCCTGTTGGGCGGATGCAATCGGTATTTCTCTGCTTGTGTTAAACTATTCATGGGAAAATTTTAATACTCAATTAAGTCAACTATAATACATAGTAATTCTTAGAATTAACGAGGTATTCGTGGCAGACAAACAATCAATACAAGGGGGAAATGGTGTTCCCCCACCGGAGAAAATCGATCCTTATGGTGCGCTCCGTATTCGCGACTTTCGTCTCCTGTTCCTGGGTTCGCTCATCGCGAGCATAGGTCAGCGCATGCTGAGCGTGGCTATCGGCTGGGAACTCTATGTACGCACACATTCAGCACTTATTCTGGGCGGAGTAGGCCTGGTACAGGTCCTACCAGTCATATTTTTATCGCTTCCCGGTGGCCAACTCGCCGATACGTATAACCGCAAACGTATCATTCTGGTGACAGAGGCCGCCCTGGTGCTCATCTCACTGGCCCTGGCGGCTCTCTCCTACACCCAGGCCCCCATCTGGATGGTTTATTTCTGCCTCCTGCTTGTGGGATGCGCGTCCGCGTTTAACAGTCCCTCCTCCGAGGCCTTTCTCTCGGAAACGGTACCCGAAGGTAGCTTTGAGAACGCGGCGACCTGGTTCAGCAGTTCATGGCAACTGGCCTCGGTTCTCGGCCCGGCCCTGGGCGGCTTCGCCATCGCTCTCTTTCATGGCACCATTCAGGTCTATCTCTTCAACACCCTGACAGGCCTCCTCTTCGTCATCCTGCTCTGGCAGATACGAACCCTGGCCCCGACCAGTATCAAGAAGACAAGCAGTAAAAAGACCACGCTTCAGGATCTTGGCGAGGGCTTTGCCTTTCTACGCCATGCCCCAATCATCCTGGCTGCGATTACGCTTGATCTCTTCGCCGTGCTCCTGGGCGGCGCGACAACCTTAATGCCCATTTTCGCGCAGGACATTCTCAAGGTTGGACCTACAGGCCTGGGGTGGCTGGAGGCCGCGCCCTCGCTTGGCGCTATCTGCGTAACACTATTCATCGCCCATCGCCCACCCTTTCAGCGCGCCGGGCGGACCTTGCTCCTGGCGGTCGCGGGCTTTGGCCTGGCCACAATCATCTTCGGCGTTTCACAGTCCTTCTGGCTCTCGCTCGTGATGCTTTTCTGCCTGGGCGGGTTGGACAATATTAGCGTCATTATTCGCAGCACCCTTATGCTGACTCGGACACCCAATCATATGCGCGGGCGGGTCTCGGCGGTCAACTCCATTTTCGTCGCCTCATCCAACCAGTTAGGCGGCTTTGAGTCGGGAGTCACGGCCCAATTCTTAGGGCCTGTTCTCTCTGCGGTAATCGGTGGCATCGGCACCGTCCTGGTTGTCTTAGCCGTAGCCGGCATCTGGCCCGAGATGCGCCGCCTGGGCACACTACGCGAGACAGGAGACGAGGCCGTGGCGCTCACAGCCCAAAACGAAATAGCTGAAGCGTCTGAACTCCCAGTTCAATAGCAATTGTAGGCGCCCTCCCTCTCGGGATCGCTAAATACAAAAGAGAGACCAGCTTGTACAAGCTGGTCTCTCTTTTGTATTTAGCGATCCCGAGAGGGATCGAACCTCCGGCCTACAGATCCGCAATCTGTCGCTCTATCCACTGAGCTACGGGATCAATCATATGCTATTCAATTGTTTTCAACACCAATCGTTACCGACTGATATCTGGCGATCCCGAGAGGGGTCGAACCTCCGGCCTACAGATCCGCAATCTGTCGCTCTATCCACTGAGCTACGGGATCAATCACGGGTTGTATACTACAGCATTCGTGGAGAATTGTCAAGAGCTTTGAAGGCCTTTTTTCAAAATTAGTTTTTCTAAGCTTTCAACTCTTCAGAAATGGCTGCCGCATCCTTAAACAGAACCCCACCCCCATTCGGGGGCGCGGCGCCACTCTCGTGGCTAACGCTAACGCGCTCAGGGTTCTGTATAGGCACTTCCCCTGTTGGTGCAGAGATAAAATAAGCAGACATATACTCTACACCGGGTAACCAGGTTACAGGATTGCGGCAGACACAAGAACTCACAATAAGACCAACCAGAAACGCGTAAGAAGCGAGCAGGGCGCACTAAACACGCTCAGCGCGTATTGCCCGAATCGTATCAGTGCGCATGCAACCCAGTCCCTACATCATAAGTGACTACGCAAGCCCCTCAATGACATCACGCGCGCGTGCCAGAGCATCGCGACGCACATAGTAGTAGGCCCACAGGCCCTTCTTACGGCAATCGACCAGTCCCGCATCACGCAGAATGCGCAGGTGGTGCGAGATTGTTGGTTGCTCTAGTGTGAAGCTCTCTACTATTTCAAAGACACACACTTCTCCTTCGTGTCGACTTAGCAGGCTCAAAATGCGCAAGCGTGTCGGATCAGCCAGCGCCTTGAGCAGGCGCGCCTGAACCACGGCGTCATCCTCACTTAGAGTGGGCACAAATTTAGGTGCAATACCTACGGTAGTGCTCCCGAGAGCGGCCGCCGCCTGGCGGTGTAAAGCATTGGCGGCAGATGGTGCCGAATTCACAGCTGCTGTCGCGATACGATTGGTATTTCCCTGATTCATCGATGTCATAAACTTCTCTCCTTCCATCCTCCCAACCGGATGTCAAACCTACGATTGAGTCTGGGGTTTTTCGTATGGTACCTTTACCTATAATAACTAGATACCTATAATAATTATAGAACTCTATCCAAATCGGCCTTGTAAATACACTTTACATAATTGCCGGAATTGGGTTTTCTCCTCCCTGACACATCTCTCCCTAGCCAATTTCCTTTGTTGTATACCAGCTGTTCTTTGGCGTTCAGAGACTCTTCTAGCGAGGGAATCTTCAAAAGAGGTTATGGGAGAACGGCCAGTTTTTTTGGGCCCTCTGGGAGGGCTATAAGAGGCATTTGGGCGATACTGCCACACGCCTGCTACTGGATGAAGGCACGTTTCAACGAAAAAAGAGAGAGGTAGCAAATGCCTACCTCTCTCTTGCATCTCACACTTGCGCGCTACCCCAGCGATGATGGGGATCGGACGCTGCTAGACACGCTCGCCCTTTGGCTGGGCCTGTGGGCGCACCTGCAAATGCAGTTCATTGAGTTGCTTGTCATCAACCAGTGCGGGCGCTCCCATCAGCAGATCTTGCGCACTCTGCGTCTTGGGGAAGGCAATTACTTCGCGAATGTTATCCTCGTCGGCGAAGAGCATAACCAGGCGGTCGACACCCAGGGCGATGCCACCGTGGGGGGGCGCGCCATACTCAAAGGCCTCTAGCATATGCCCAAACTGCTCCTGGATCTGCTCGTCGCTCATTTTCATCAACGAGAAGACCTTGCGCTGGAGTTCGGCCACATTGATACGGACGCTACCGCCGCCGACCTCAAACCCGTTACAGATGATGTCATACTGCTTGGCGCGAATGTCCAGCGGATTGGAGTCCAGGCGCTCGATATGCGCCTCATCCATGCCCGAGAAGGGGTTGTGCTCCGCATCATAGCGCTGGAGATCCTCATCGTAGTGGAACAGCGGGAAGTCCACAACCCAGCAGAGCGCCATCTCCTCTGGATCGATCTGCTTCAGGCGCTCCGCCATCTTGACACGCAGACGGAAGAGGACATCGTTGGCAACCTTGGCACTGTCGGCCACAAAAAGCAGGAGATCGCCAGGCTGGCCCTCCAGGCGCTCCACAATGGCCTGCACCTCTTCAGGAGCCATAAATTTGGTCAGCGGAGACTTAATTGTGCCGCCCTCCTGAATCGCCAGTTGCACCAGGCCTTTGGCCCCCAGTGTACGCGCAAACTCGGTGATCTCATCGACCTCTTTGCGGGTATAGCTTGCACCACCAGGCACCTTCAAGCCCTTGACCATGCCACTCGCGGAGAGCGCGCTCTTAAAGACGCCAAAGGTACCCGCCGCCGCCAGGTCTGAGATCTCCACCAGGGGAAGATCAAAGCGCAGGTCGGGGTGGTCCGTACCATAGCGATCCATGGCCTCTTTAAAGCTCAGGTGTGGGAAGGGACGCTGCTTGATGCGCTTCTTCGTCGTCTTCTCGATCAGCTTAATCAGCATATCCTCGATAAGACCCATGACGTCTTCTTCGGAAACAAAGGCCATCTCGACGTCGAGCTGAGTGAACTCAGGCTGACGGTCAGCACGCTGGTCCTCGTCGCGGAAACAGCGCGCAATCTGGAAATAACGATCCAGTCCCGCGACCATGAGGAGCTGCTTGAGCTGCTGAGGCGACTGGGGTAGCGCGTAAAACTCGCCCTCATACAGGCGGCTTGGCACCAGGTAGTCGCGCGCGCCCTCTGGCGTGCTCTTCATCAGGATAGGCGTCTCAATCTCCAGGAAGCCACGCTCATCGAGATAGTCGCGCATCTCCTTGACGATGCGATGGCGCAGGATGATGTTATCGCGCATATGAGGACGGCGCAGGTCGAGATAGCGATACTTGAGGCGCAGAGGCTCATCGACCTGGATTGCGTCGCTATTGATCGGGAAAGGCGTCGTGCGCGAGTAATTGAGAATCTCAATCGACTGGGCGACGATCTCGATCTCGCCTGTGGGCAACTGTGTGTTCTCTGTTCCAGGAAGACGATGCTTCACCAGTCCTTTTACCTGCACCACATACTCTGAACGCACCTCAGACGCAATCTGATGCGCCTCGCGCGAACGTTCGGGGTCGCAAATAACCTGCGTCAAGCCATAACGGTCGCGCAAATCGAGAAAGATCAGACCACCATGGTCACGGCGACGATTGACCCAACCGGAGAGCGTCACCTCGCGGTCAATATCCTTCGCGGTCAACTCGCCACAGGTGGCGCTGCGAAAATGCACCTCAAAAGCCACGTTACAATGCTCCTTACTGCTTTTTATTGCCTTTTATTTTCATGTATCGGACGATACCGCATAAATATAAAGATTACGGATAATGATACTGCGAACACCAAAAAAAAGCTACCTTTCCCATGTCAGTTCCCAGCCAGCGGCTTGCTGTTTCTTGCGCTGTCGGGAAACTGTCAGAGGAGAGGTAACTTCCTGGCCCGCTCAGGGCTGGCAATCAGTCGAAGCCTTGCTGGCGTCAATAGTGAGCTGTGTGCGTGGGGCATCCACCGGACCCGTCTGTGAGACCAGGTAGAGTATGTTCTCCCCTGGATCTGCGGCGATGCCTTTCACATTACCCAGTAAGTTCGCCGACACATATTGACGCGATAGCTGGACCTTAATGGGGGGTGTGCCAGTTGTCTGTCCCTTTGGCGCCGTCTGCGAACTGCTCGAAACCAGATTCAAATCAAGCAAACGATGGCTGGCACCATCCGCGACGAATAAGTGGGGCGTCCCCCCCACCTTCATGGCGGACAGAACAGACGAGGTCGCGCGTGAGATCAAGAGCGTCGCCTGGATCTGTGGAGCAGGAGCCGGCACGGCCATTTTGCTTGTAAAGGCCTGCGCACTGGCATTGAGCGGAGCATAAATGGGCTGTTGCACTCCGACGTTGACCGCTGCACCCTTGCCCCCATTGAACTGCACACTCTGCACAGTACCATTGTCAAGCAAGAGGAAGAGCTGTTTGCCTGGGAAGGCTGCCATATTCAGGATGTTAGCCGAAGACAGTTGCATCTCTGGTGGCGCCGCATTCGCATCAGTAGCGCCAACAACCTTATCCAGGGCATAGTCTAGAATGAGCGCGGTGTTGTCAGCGTTAGTCGACGTGAGCAAAACATACGCGTCTTTATCCCAGGCTGAGACGAGGAGCGGCTTATAGCCCTTTTTGATCTGATCCTCAGGAATAGTGATTTTTGCGTCTGATGTTGTGAGTGCTCCGCTATCATCTGGCGTGAACACCTGTAAACTATAGCTCGTTCCACTATTCAGGGTAAGCACAAGAAGATGCCCGTCGGCGCCCGTGATGGAGGTGATCTGCCCATCCACGCCTTTGAGCTTATCGCCTAACTTATGCTGATTATCATCCATAAGATAGAGCGAGCGATAATCATACCCTTCGGTATAATAAAACTTCTTGTTATTATGCTGTACTACCGCCAGCCCAGATGGTTGCACCTTCGCGTCACCGCTGGCAATAGGAACAGTGGTGGTGTTCGCACAGAGAAGGTTTGAAATCAAATAACGCTGATTATAATTGGTGATCGCACTCTTCGTGCTGGTCTCAAGGTCGCTATTGAGGCTGTCTAGTTTTGCCCGCTGATCGCTCGTCAACGAAACCGTCTGGACTTTTCGCAGTTGCTGTTGTGCTGTCTGCAAGTCCTGGAGAGCATTTGCGGGATTGGCGGTCAGCTTTGCCCTGGCGCTTGTTATATGCTGATCGGCAGAAGTGAGCGATTCATTGACATTAACGCCCAGTTGCCCAAGCCCCAGAAACCAGAAGGCCCCACCACCAACCAGCGCCACAATTAAGAGCACGAAAAGCGCAAGTGTGGGAAAGAGAAGTCGCTTGCTACGTGGCGATGGCAATGGGACCGCCGTTTGCGGCGACGCTATCCCCTCCGTCGAGGTCAGGGGACCACTTGCCACACGCAAGGGTGTGTTGCCATAGGACGCGTCAGCATTGGGGGCCAGCAGCCCAACCGGGGCGCCCACCAGACTCCCCATAATCTTCGTGGGTTCTTCACTGACTTCACGGCTGGTCATGCGCATTGGACGACGCGCATTGGGCGGTTCCCAGCCCAACTCCTGGACGCGGATCACAATCGCGGTAATATTATCAGTTCCGCCATTCTCGTTGGCGCGCTCGACAAGGTGATAGACGCTCTCACGTGGCACATATTGATCAACAATTGAGCGTAGTTCTTCATCATCAACCATGCCCGAGAGGCCATCAGAACAGAGGAGCAGTGAGTCATTTTCATCGAGGGGTTCCGCAAATATGTCGATCTCAACCTCGGCATTCGTACCCAGCGAACGCGTAATCACATTACGCTGCGCATGAGAACGAGCCTGGTCCTGCGTGAGCAAACCTGCACGCACCTGTTCTTCAACCCAGGAGTGGTCCTGCGATACCTGGCGTACCTGCCCCTTATGCACCAGGTAGGCCCGGCTATCGCCTACATTCGCGACATAGGCCGTGCTTCCTCGCAGAACAGCGGCGACGCAGGTAGTACCCATCCCGCTACGCATCACGCTTTCCGCGGCTCGCTGGTGAATTGAAGTATTCGCACGCTTAATGGCATATACGAGTGATTCGGCGACGTCATCCCTATCATCTTGATAGTACACTTTGCTGATCGTGTCGACAGCAATTTCGCTTGCTACTTCGCCTGCGGCATGCCCACCCATCCCATCGGCCACAATGAAGAGAGCCCCCTTCTTTGCCATCATCTGGGCATCCTTAGGAATGACGTAGGCCATATTGTCTTCATTATGGGGACGTCTACGGCCAACATCAGTTAGCTGTGCGACATCGAGCCGAAGTTGTTTGGACAACGCGCATCTCTCCCGTCAATCAGTAGCTCTCATAGTGTGTAAAGACGTGGTACAAAGATCTTATTCCGAAACCCAACGCCACTTGCGTGTCTAGCGCTTCGCGCTCAGGGTTTTCGGAGAAGAAGTAAATAGACACACAGAACACACTAGGCGGTTGCTGGAACCTTACGCTATAATACACCGATGCAGAGAAAAACGCAATGTAGCGCATAGAGCACGTGGTGAGATTTTCTCTTTCGTGTACTGCCTGTCCCGTTACTGTCCCAGAGTATACTCTTTCAATAGAGAGCATGCAAGATATTTAGCTTGCGGTACTAGCAAAACCAGAGCAAAAGTCCTGGAAACACGCCGCTTTTGCTCCTGCTGGCCAGACATAGAGTCTATGGAGCCACGTACATGATCGATACTACCTTTTACGCTCAGCTACAGGCCTTTGAGCGCACGCATCCATTTATCCCGACCGAGAGAGTCGGCGAGGTGCTCTCTTCCGCGCCAGAAGCCTGGCTGGATCAGTTCCAGAGCCGCCTGGTCCAGCTTGGTTTTACCCAGCCGCCTCTCGCGACCTCCACCACGTCCCATCCCCCGATAGGTAAAATACCTACGCTCTTCTATAGTGAACGCTGCGCACACCCACATTCGACCCTGTTACTCTATAACAGCTACTCCCTATCAGGAAACCAACTATGGCACAGTCTTCCTATTTTTGCATACCTACAAGCCCTGGAAGCAGTTAAGCATATCCTGGGCGATCTGCCGCTCTCCATCAAATGGCTGATCCACTTCCAGCAGGATACAGAGACAGATCTTCTCCCGGCGTTTCTGCGTGCTAACCAGTCCCGACTTCAGGCCAATGCCTGCCTCTGGGATGATACCATCGGTACCTCTGAGGCTGGTCTCAACGCCGCTAGCGCCCCACTCCTTCTGCTTGGTAGCAAGGGCCGCCTGGGCGTCGGCCTGCATACCACCTCGCCCCAGGCAGCCAGCCATAGCATGCACGGTGGCATCGCGCC
Source organism: Ktedonobacter racemifer DSM 44963 (assembly GCF_000178855.1). Taxonomy (GTDB): domain Bacteria; phylum Chloroflexota; class Ktedonobacteria; order Ktedonobacterales; family Ktedonobacteraceae; genus Ktedonobacter; species Ktedonobacter racemifer. Next base: position 1,337,928 of record NZ_ADVG01000002.1, read on the forward strand.
TGGCGCCTCGTGGAGATTGCTCTGGGCCCTGCAAAGCATCAAGGATGAGCACGAACAGATCCACCTTAAGGGCTTTTATGATGCCATCGAACTGCCCACTGAGGAGCTGTTGCAGGCAACGGCTGAGCTACCAGATAGCGCGGAACTCTTGCGCCAGCGTTGGGGCCTACCAGCCTTAGCCCTTGACCTCGAGGGTCTACAACTCCACTACACGCAGCTACTGGTCCCCACCTGTAGCCTCACTACACTTATAGGTTTGCCTTTTTCTGCGAACGCCAGCGATAATGGCGAGCACGTGGTGACGCACGCGCAAGCAAACCTGGATTTTCACCTAGTCGCGGGGCAGATCCCCGAGCGGGTCTATACGCAATTACGCCATCATCTTGACGCGCGAGCCTTCCACGATATTCAGACTCACTGGCGCTATGGCTATCCTCCAACCCCTGCGCAGGCCCCAGATGTACCCTTTGTACAACTGGCACGCGCAAGTAGTGAGCTAGCGTATGGGCAACGATCAGCCTTGCTTCCAACAACCGCGAGTAGTCAGCCGCTTGCCCTCCTTGCTCCCCAGCATTCCTTACCCTTTGTTATCACTGCGCTAGCTGGAGAAGCTGAGGTCTCAGCCTTCACCAGACAGACAGCATTACTCCTTGCTAGCTTTGCGCAGAGAAAAAGTGGAGAGCGATAAATAACCATATATTTCGTTCTCTCTTATGAGCATAGTTGCAATTGAAGAGGAATTCCTCCCATATAGGAAACAGGCTAATAGGGCCATTTATTATACAACTCATCGCTTAGAGAGTATACTAAAAACTGTCAGGGCCCTGATCAGGGTCTACAGTTACAGCTAACAGCCGATATTTAGTATGAGAGCATAATACGCAACATTTTCTGTCCTGGTCGTTCGTTATAACTCTGATTTTTCGTCCAACATCGAACTTTTTAAAGCTCTCACAGCAAGAGCCTATCACTCTCATCTATCTGCATCAAGGCACTTACTGCCAATATTTCATTAAGAAGCCCAGAGCTACTGGCTGTTACTGTAAAAAAGCGACGTTATGCAGCTATAGGAGACTGTCATCGATATGCATATAGGTATCAATGCTCAATTGCTATCCTTCGGTCAAAACTATCGCAATGGCGGTGTCAGCCGCTATATACGTTACCTGCTCCGCGAATTAGCCAGGCAGCCAGGGGAGCACCACTACACAGTCTTCGTCAACGGAGAAGATGTCATTGAGCAGCTACATGCCTATCACCCACAGATTACCTATGTTTCCGCACCCTGGCCAGAGACGCAACCAACCGCACGTGTAACCTGGGAACAATTCACGCTCCCAAATCAGTTACGCCAGCGACGCATCGACGTTCTTCATTCCCCAGTAAATGTGTTACCGGCTCTGCTTCCCAAAGGCTGCGCCAGTGTTGTTACCCTGCACGATCTCGCGTTTCTGCGCTTTCCTGAAGTACTGACAACAAGTAAACGCCTGTATCATCGCACGTTTACGCTTCGCAGCCTGCGCCAAGCTACAGCGATTATCAGTGTCTCAGAGAGTACACGCACCGACGCCCACACTCTGGCACACATTCCGTTGGAGAAGATCCACACCGTGCATATGTGTATCGATTCGCGCTTCGCAAACGTTCATTCAGAAGAGGAACGTGCAGGCTTCTGTCAGAAACACGGGCTTACGGATGGGTATATTCTCTACCTGGGAACGCTTGAGCCGAGGAAGAACATTCCAACCCTTATCGAGGCCTATCATAGCTTGCGGCAAGATCAAGGGCGCCGTGAGAAGCTTGTCCTGGCTGGCGGCAAAGGCTGGCTCTACGATGAGATTTTCGCCCGCATTCAACAACTGGGGCTGGAGCAGGATGTCATCTTTCCAGGCTATGTGAATGATCAGGATCAGGAGCTCTGGTATCAAGCAGCCAGTGTCTTTGCCTTTCCTTCGCTTTACGAAGGGTTTGGCATCCCGGTTGCCGAGGCGCTAGCAGGAGGTACGCCAGTGGTCACGACCAATGTATCAAGCCTCCCCGAGGCAGGTCTGGACCTGGCGCTTTGCGTCGCCCCTCAGGATAGCGAGGCCCTGACCTCAGCCCTCCACCAGGCCTTGACCGATACCCAACTACAAGAACGTTGTCGCAAGGAGGCGCACAAAGTAATGGAGAGCTTCTCCGTCCAAAGGATGGTCACAAAAACTATTGCGGCATATGAGCAGGCCGCCCGGGAACGGCCTCGACAACGAGTGACTAACTAAAAATTTATTTTGTGAGATTGACACGCGTTTCTTTCTGACCGCAAAAAGCGTCTTTATTATTTGAACGAACTTGAAGGCATTCAGGCGCCACTCCTGCATAGAAATATACAGAGAAGCCAAAGCGCCATAGTAATAGATGAAATAAAGAGACCATGCAAAAAGAGACCATGAAGATAGATACGAGCAGAACGGGGATCACCCGGACCCAGAACGCTCCTCAACCCGGCCTCTCTGGTACGACAGGAGCGACAGGTCCCATCACCCAGACCATTTCCAAACGTCGATCACATCGCAGACAATGGCGCATCTTTGAATGCGTCGCGATGCTTGTTCTGGATGCGTGGCTTATTCATGTTTCATTTCAACTGGCCTACACGCTACGCCAGGCCTTTGACGAACCTGGTAGCATTCTCAGTCATCTCCTGATCAATGTACGCACAAATCTCCTGAATAATGACACGGCGATAGATGGCCTGAAAGGGCCAGATCATTTCCTGGGACTGGAGATTGGTATCATTCTGGGGCTACTCGTCATCTTCATCTTCCGTGGCCTCTACCGCCTGCGCCTGACCGGTACCTGGTTCCGCCAGGCACAAATTATCCTTGGCTCCACGACACTGGGCCTGGCCTTCTTGATCACTTATTACTTTACCTTTCAGCCGCCAGCGACCTCGCGCTTGCTCTTCGTCTTCACCTGGCTGGTCACCATCCTCATGCTCATTTTGGGGCGATTCCTTGTCTCCGAGGGGATGAGCATGCTCTACCGCATGGGCCTGGGAGAGACGCGCCTGCTGGTCGTAGGCTCGGGGCGCCTGGGCAAAATGGTCATGCAGCATATTACAGCCAGCCCCAATCTCGGCTACTCAATCGTGGGTTTTCTGCACGATATGAGCGAGGAGCCAGGCGACTTTGGGCGCTTTAAGATGCTGGGCACGATTGATGATATCGCGATGGTGATTCGCTCGATGCAAATCGACGAGGTCATTATCGCGCTCCCCTCCAACCTGCACCAGCAGGCTGTAAGAAGTGTGAAGCTCTGCGAGCGCCTGGGAACCTCGTTTAAGTTAATCCCAGACTTATACGAACTAAGCCTCTCGCGCATCGATATGGAGGCCATTGAGGGCATTCCCCTGATTGGTATTCGCCAGGCCTCACTCAATACCACTCAGCGTATTATTACACGCTTGATCGATATCCTGGGGTCGGCATCTGTGCTCCTGCTTGGATCGCCACTCTGGCTCGGCATTGCCCTCCTGATCAAATTAACCTCCCCAGGGCCGGTCATTTTCCAGCAGACGCGCATCGGGCTGAACGAGAAACCCTTCAAGATGTATAAGTTCCGCTCCATGTATCAAGATGCCGAGCAGCGCAAGGCTGCTCTCCAGGCCAGGAATGAGGCCCAGGGCCATTTCTTTAAGATGAAAGATGATCCGCGTATCACCCCCATTGGGAAGTTTATACGCAAAACAAGTCTGGATGAAATCCCCCAGCTTCTTAATGTGCTCAAGGGCGATATGAGCCTGGTTGGGGCCCGTCCGCCTGTTCCCGCCGAGGTCGCGCAGTATGAGGAATGGCAGAAGGGACGCTTCGCGATGAAGGGGGGCCTGACCGGCCTGTGGCAGGTACGCGGGCGCAGCAATCTCAGTTTCGACGAGGGCGTGCTTATGGATCTCTACTATATTGAGAACTTCTCGCTACGTCTCTACTTCCAGATCTTACTAAGCACTATCCCGGCAGTCCTACTACGACGAGGAGCGTATTAATATTCAATGAAAGTCGCACTGGTACACGATTATCTCAATCAAATGGGGGGGGCGGAGCGTGTGGTCCTGGCACTGCATGAGCTCTTCCCCGACGCCCCTATCTATACTTCTATCTATGATCCTGAGCGCGTTGATCCCGCCTTCAAAAACATAGATGTTCGTACATCTTTTATGCAAAAACTGCCCATGGTGACTAGGCATCACCAGCCCTATCTACCCTTTTATCCCTTCGCAATGGAGAATTTAGATCTCCGTGGCTATGACCTGGTGCTCAGCAGTTCAAGCGCCTTTGCCAAAGGCGTCATCACCAGGCCAGAGACAATGCATATTTGTTATTGCCATACCCCTATGCGCTGGTGCTGGAACTATGAGGAGTATGTCGAGCGCGAACAACTGGGCAAGGCGGCGCGCACACTTCTTCCCTTGATGATCACGGGCCTGCGTCTCTGGGATCAGACGACCGCGATGCGCGTCGATCATTTTATCGCCAACTCACCGTCCATCGTCGACCGCATCCGCAAATACTACCGACGTGAGGCCATCTTCATTCCACCTCCAGTTGAGGTAAAGCGCTTTCCCTTCGATCCAGCCACGCAGCCAGGAGATTATTTCCTGGTCTTAAGTCGCCTGATACCATATAAGCGTATAGATCTGGCGATTGAAGCCTGCAATCGACTACAATTGCCGCTAGTCGTGATTGGAAAAGGCCGAGATAAAGAACGACTGAAAAAGCTCGCTGGCCCAACCATTCGCTTCATGGGTGGACTCTCCGATCAGGAAGTTACCCATTATATCAGTCATTGTCGTGCCTTTCTCTTCCCTGGCGAAGAGGATTTTGGCATTACGCCCTTAGAGGCACAGGCAGCGGGCCGCCCGGTCATCGCCTATGGCGCGGGAGGCGCCCTGGCATCCGTTGTAGAAGGCGTCACTGGCGTCTTCTTCCGCGAACAGACCGTCGAGAGCCTGGCCGACGCGCTCGCCTCCTTTGACGAGCGCCACTTTAATCCGATGGCTATACGCAATCATGCCCTGGAGTTCGACACACCGCGTTTCCAGCGTCGCATCTTGCAGTTTATAGAAGCCAAAATGCAGACTGGACAATCGCAGAGAAGCATCCAGCCGAGCAATGATGTCATCTCATAAATAGAACACTACCAGCGCATAAGAAGCTAGTAGAAAGGGTAGAGAAACGTGGAACTACGAGCCTATTGGGCAGTAATACGACGAAGGCTTTGGATCATTGTAGCCCTCGTAGTGATCGCAACGGCTTTCGCCGGTTACCAGTACTATAAATTGAGCAAGACGCCTGGTGCACTCAAGACCTACCAGTCAAATGTGACGGTTCGCATTGGCCTACAGGCAAATACCAATGATAAAAATGCTAATGCCACCGATTACCTGAGCACCGGGGAGACCCTGGCCGATGAAATCGTCACCGGACCAACCCTCACCTCCAAGGATTTTGTGGCCCGGGTAAAGCAACAAGTAGACCAGGATTATGCTCATAATGGCAATCCGCAAGGCGCCAACCAGATTGATGAGGGTGCTATTGCTGGTGCCTTGGCTTCGACACACACTCATAGCATACTCACCATCACCGCGACCTATCAAACTTCTGAAGGCGCTAAAGCCATTGCTACGGCAGTAGGCGAGGTTTTTACGCAACAAGGCAGTTCTTTCCTCGATTATGAAATTCGCAATGGCAGTAGCGTGAGCGATGCCAGTATTCATCCCCAGGTCGAAGCGCAACTGGTCAGTGGTGCCTCCGATCCAAGCCTCGTTAGTGGTCCTGCTGGCAATAAACCGCTCCAGCTGGTGGCCCTGATCCTGGTCAGCCTGCTACTTGGCATCGCCCTGGCATTCCTCATGGAATATCTCGATGATCGTGTGCGCAACAAAGAGGAGCTTGAAGATCTTCTGCAACTGCCTATCATCGGTGAAATTCCGGCCGCCTCCGCAACGGAGAAAGGCCAGAGCAAGCCTCGCCAGGCTTCAGTATCCTAAGGGAAGGAACATAGACGTGGCTTTACAAAAAAAGGAGCAAGCATCTCTGCTTAGCGATTACAACACAAGCTCAACTTATAGTCTCGCGTATACCGAGATCATTGCCAATATTCGCTTCTCTCTCGATGCGGCACAAAAACAACCGCAAGCGATTGTGCTAGCCTCACCCGCGAGTGAGCACGAACCCGGCCTGACAGCGACAAACCTGGCCATCGCAGCAGCACAAAATGGCTTGCCAGCCTTACTGGTAGACGCGAACCTGCAAACCCCTCATATCCAGCAACGCTTTGGCATGGGTCAGACCAGTGGACTCAGCGATCTGCTCGCCTCCTTCAATAAAGAGTCGCAGCAGATTGAGCAGTACGTGCGTCCCACATTTTTGCCAGAACTCTTACTCCTGAGTGCGGGCACGCTTTCCCTATCCAGTCAGGAAACCTCCCGGCTGCTCATGCGCCACATAGACGAGGCGATACAAGCACTAAAAGCCTATATGGCGGCCCGTTACCCTGGATTAAGCCTGCTTATTTTACATGGTACCCCCGTGCTCACGGGCCTGAATACCTCTCTACTCGCCGCTCACGCCGACCAGACCTACCTGTTAATCACCAAAGGGCAAACAACACGTACCCAGGCCCGCAATGCACTGCGGCACCTGGAGCGCACCCATACTTCAGTCGCAGGGACTATTTTGCTAGACGTTTAATGACAAAACGTGTATAGTAGAAACCACGATTCGCTAACAACTTCGCACACGAGGAGGACCGAGCATGCAAGGACGACAAGGACAGGGAGGGGAGTCATGGGAGAAGCTGGCCAGTAAGAAAATGGCGGCTCTCAATGGTACCGGCAAGGTACCAGCCATCCCCCAACGTCCTCCCGGCATGGTACGTGTAAACCAACCCCCACCAACGCCGCGAGTCGGGCGGCCCAAACGCGAAACGCCACAACCGAAAACCTTTCGCAAGGCTGTTTTTGTTGTCGCGGCGATCCTGTTAGTCTGTGCTGTATTTGGCTTCTTTGTCGCAATGAACCTCTTCCAGGGAATTGCCGCGGGTTCCGGTCCTGCTGGCACAAATACGAGCTTCCTTTCAGCGCTTTCGACCAGGGACTACGCCCAGGCCTATCGCACACTTGGACCGTCCATCACGATCCAACTCTCAGAGGGCGATTTTACCCACCAGGCTCAGGCAAGCGACAAATGCTATGGCGCCATTACTGATTACACAGAGGTCGCTGGTAGCGCTACCAACGACGGGAATACTCAGAGCTACTCCTACACCATTAAACGTGAACATCTCCAACAGACCTATGAGCTAAAGTTCACCCTGGTGAAGGATCAGGATGGCACCTGGAAAATCTCGGACTATGGCAATGACCTGGGTCCCAAGGGCCTGAAAGATCTTCCCGCCTGTAAGAGCTAAAACCCTCTCGCAGTCTCTACATCTCTGAGACGCGTCAGCAGGTTCATACACATAGCTAGACCAGGCAAGAAGGCCGCGCAGAGTTGCTACTCCGCGCAGCCTTCTTCTCATCCTCCGCTACCTTTCCACGCACAACTATCTGTACTGGATAGGCGTAATAACTAGAGAAACCTGGCGCGTGCTTATGAAGTTTTAGAAAAGAATCAGATAACATACCATCCGACCAGCGCGGCCCCTCGGCAGCACAGTCCACGCACGTTATTTTTTAAAAGAGCTTTAGCAGCGTCGTCCCACTACCACGCGCCAACTGTGACCTACTCTTTGCCGGAAGGATAGAGAAATACATGCACATCTTACGTGCTCTACTCATACGCCAACAGGTCCAGGCAGCCCTGATCTCACTTGAGACCATGCAACAGTTGCTGGCCTCCTTCGGCTACCCGATGGTCTTCCTCTTTGTCATGATTGAGAGTATCGGGATTCCCATTCCTGGGGAGACAATGCTCCTGCTTGGCTCCTTTTACGCCGCTATCGACCACCGCCTGAATATTGTATTTGTGATCGTTTGTGCCGCTATGGGGGCGATTGTGGGCGATAATATCGGCTTTGAAATTGGGCGCAAAGGTGGCCGTCCCTTTGTCGAGCGCTATGGGAAATACGTCTTCATCCGGCAGAAACACCTGGCGAAAGCCGGGCAGTTCTTTGAGCATCATGGTGGCAAGACCGTCTTTCTGGGACGCTTTACCGCGATCTTACGTGCCTGGGCCGCCTTCCTGGCTGGCGTTAATCATATGCCCTGGCGAGCATTTCTCATCTATAACGCAACTGGCGGCATTCTCTGGGCAACTATAGTCGGCCTCGTCGGCTACTACGCGGGTCGCATCTTCCATGAAAACTTCGCCCAGGTCGAGCATCTGGTGGGAACAGCAGGCTGGATTATCGCGAGCGTCGTGGTCCTGGGCGCTATTCTGGCCTACGTCATCACACGTCTGCGCAAGAAGAACTCATCAACCTCCCCTTCATCAACGAAAGAAAACCATCACCAGGAGCCAGGGCACTAAAAGCAACAGACTCCTATGATAGATCCTTTGGGTGACTGCAATCTCATATATTGACGGAAAAGCGGTATGAGCATATACTAAAAGTAAGTTTGCACCGTAGTTTTATTTACGTCTATAGGAAGCAATGAGGAAGCTGCTACTGTATAGTGGACTCCTGCTGGTGGTGATTGTGGGAGTCTTGATCTACAACTTTAACCGCCAGGTTAATACCACGCAGATCGCCTCCTGGCAGCCGGCGAAGATCCGCATCCCTAGTCTGTATGTCGATGCGTCTGTTCTGGGGGTTGGCGCGACACCCGATGGGAAGATGGATGCTCCTACCTCGCAGGCGCTCAACTCCCCCTACTGGACCAGCGTCTTCTGGTATGAGTTAGGTGCGGCTCCCGGGCAGGCGGGGAACGCCATCATCGCCGGGCATGTGGACCGCGTGGGTGGCGATCCCGCCATCTTCTGGTCCCTCCACACGCTCACGCCTGGCGCACGCATCTACATCGATACAGGGGGAGAAACAACCCTGACCTATGTGGTGGACAGCGTCAAAAGCTACTCAGCCAACGAACCCGGCAGTGAAGCCCAAAATGAGGTCTTTGGCTCCACTACCGAGCATCGCCTGAACTTGATTACCTGTAGCGGAGCCTGGACCGGCACTGGCTATGATCAACGCCTGGTCGTTTTTAGCCACCAGGTAGCACCTTAGCGGAGACTACTCAAAGGCGTTGATGCCTGTTAAGGCCTGGCCTATGATCAGGGTATGGATATCGTCAGTGCCCTCATAGGTAAAGACCGACTCCAGGTTATTCATATGGCGGCTGATCGGATATTCAAGCGTGATGCCGTTCGCGCCAAGAATGGAACGCGCCTCGCGCGCCGTCTCCAGAGCTTCGCGACAGTTGTTGCGCTTAGCGAGCGAGATCTGCACCGGGTGCAACAACTCCTCATCTTTCAAGCGTCCAAGCTGCAAGGTCAGGAGCTGCGCCTTGACCAGCTCAGTGGCCATCAGGGCCAGCTTGCGCTGCACCAGCTGGAAACTGGCGATAGGGCGCTTAAACTGGACACGCGTCTTAGCATACTCCAGCGCCGTCTCAAAGCAGGCGCGAGCCGCGCCAGTCACACCCCAGGAGATGCCAAAGCGGGCCTCATTGAGGCAGGAGAGGGGGCCACGCATGCCCTTCACGTTTGGCAACATATTGCTGGCTGGCACACGGCATTCCTCGAAATGCAGCTCAGACGTAACCGAGGCGCGCAGCGATAGTTTGTGATGAATATCGCTGGTCGTAAAGCCCGGTGTCCCACGCTCGACCAGGAAGCCGCGAATACCATCTTCGGCACGCGCCCAGACCACCGCCAGATCCGCCACACCACCATTCGTAATCCACATCTTTGTGCCATTCAGGATATACTCATCGCCGTCCCGGCGCGCGCTGGTGCGCATGCCAGCGGCCTCGCTGCCAAAATCAGGCTCCGTCAGACCAAAGCAGCCAATAACCTCGCCTCGCGCCATACGCGGCAGCCAGTGCTCTTTCTGCTCTTCTGACCCAAAGGCATAAATAGGATACATGGCCAGCGAGCCCTGCACAGAGACAAATGAACGCAGGCCGCTATCGCCAGCCTCAAGCTCCTGGCAGGCCAACCCATAGCACACCGCGCTCAAGCCAGCGCAACCATAGCCATCGAGGTGCATTCCCAGCAACCCCAGTTCAGCGATCTCTGGAATCAATTCGCGTGGGAAGGTACCGGCCTCAAAGTGCTGGTCAATAATGGGCAGGACGCGCTCGCGTACAAACTTACGCACAGTATCGCGCACCATACGCTCTTCATCAGAGAGCAGGTGATCAATGTTATAGAGGTCAGTTGCTGATGGGATCTGGGCCAGTCGCTGGGCAGTTATCTGAGACATATGAATTCCTAATTCCCCTCTGTGGTCTTCTTCTCCGAAAACCCTGAGCGCGAAGCGCTAGACACGTAAGTGGCGTTGGATTTCGGAATAAGATCGGTATACCTGATGTTCATGCACCCTCCCCTTTGAGGGCACATTGCCTGTAGCTATTATATCGCAAAAGCAGGCGAGAAGGATGTAGAGGAAAGGGTGTGGGTGGGAAACGCGGCAATGCCGCGTTTCCCACCCACACCCTTTCCTCTACATCGAACCTCATGGATTGCTCTGCGTATATACGGAAGAGGACCAGAAATCATACTACTCAGAAGGACATTGCATGTACGATTTGCCGACAAAGCCCTTAAGAAATGATAGCCAGTGGCAACAGGCTGCACCGGGCCTGCCTATGACCCCCCAGCCCCCACGCCGTCCTAAGCGCTCCTCCTGTCTCTATGTCCTGCTCGGCACGGGTGGTTGTTTACTATTGCTGGTATGCATCCTGGGAGGCGTACTAGCGGGCATTGCCCTTCTGCCATCGTTCACCTTCCATCCCGCGCCCCAGCAGCCCTCATACACCCCTCCTTATGATGAAGCGAGCACCTTCGGCAGTACACCCAAAGACGCCGTCTACCGGGTCATGGGCAAGCCGACCCTGACTCCGGCTTTTATCAACCTCGTCCTCGCACGCAATGACTCGCCCGCCTCCGGCAAGGGGCAGGCACTCTATGATTATGGCGTGCAATACGGAGTTGACCCCGCCTACGCCCTGGCCTTCTTCTGGCAGGAGAGCCATTTTGGCAAGCTGGGCGTCGCCCAGGAGACCCACTCTCTGGGCAATATTCGCCAGCGTCCAGACGAGCCAGCCTATCAGGGCTACCGGCTCTATAAAACCTGGGAAGAGGGCTTTGAGGACTGGTATCGCCTGATCGCCCAGACCTATGTCCAGGGATGGGGCCTGGTGACCGTCGACCAGATCATCCCTACCTATGCCCCCAGGAAAGATAATAACGACGAGGCCTCCTACATCCTCACCGTCAAAGTCGCCGTCGACAAATGGCGCACAGAAATCACCCCAAAGAAATAAAGGAGTAAAGGGATAGGGGCGTGGTTTGCGGGCGGATGCCCGCAAACCACGCCCCTATCCCTTTACTCCTTGAGCGCCGCAGGCGCGAAAACTTACGCCGACTTTGGCGAGCCCCGCAATACCCAAAGGCGAAAATTGACCAGAAACACGAAAGGATGTATCATAAAAGATCGAAACGGTCGAAACACAAAAGTAAAGACGACTAACTGCCGATTTCACATACATATAGATAGAAGATAAAAGAAAGTTCAGCGCGAAAGTTTGGCATAATGAAACCAACCTCTTTCTGGAATACGCTTCCACAACCTATTATTGGCCTGGCGCCCATGGATGGCGTCACGGATGCCCCCTGTCGCACAATGCATGGCCTGCATGGCAGACCAGATATCGTCCTGACCGAATTTACCAATGTCGAGGGCCTCTGGAAGGGGAGCGACCGTATCTTCCGTGACTTCCTCTATACCCCTGCGGAACGCCCAGCTATCGCCCAGATCTTTGGCTGCCGCCCCGAATACTTTTATCTTGCCGCGCACGTCGCGTGTGAACTCGGCTTCGATGGGGTGGACATCAATATGGGCTGTCCCGCGACCAAGATCGCTAACAAAGGTGGCGGGGCCGCGCTCATCCGTGTGCCTGATACCGCGAAGGCCATTATTCGGGCGACGCAGGCAGGTGTGCGCGACTGGGCCAATGGGCAGACGCTCGAAGAGCTGGGAATGGAGCCCGAGCGCATTCAGCGCATTCGCCAGATGAACGAGGAGCGTGTGCGAATCTGGGGGGATAAGGCAGTGATTGAGCGGCGCCTCCTGCCAGTCTCGGTGAAGACCCGCCTGGGGTACGACTCCATTACCATTACTGATTGGGTGAAAGATCTGCTGGAAATGGAACCCGCTAATATCTCCCTGCATGGGCGCACCCTCGCGCAACACTACAAAGGCGAGGCCAATTGGGACGCCATCGCCCAGGCGGCCGAGATCGTTCGGCAGACCGATACGCTCATCCTGGGCAATGGTGATATCCATAATCTCTATGATGCCGCTAAGCGTATTCGCGAGACAGGCGTGCATGGTGTGCTTATCGGACGCGCGACCTATGGCAATCCCTGGCTCTTCCAAAATAAAGCTCAGATGAAAGAGATCCTCAATAATGACGTTGAGCCAACACCTGAGAATATTCCCAGCATTATGCCCTCGCGCGAAGAGCGGCTACGGATGGCCCTGAAGCACGCGCGTGTGCACGCTCGTCTCAAAGGCGAGGATCATTTTGTTGAGCTACGCAAGCATATGGGATGGTACCTGGGCCATTTCGCGGGCGCCAAGCAGGTCCGCAATGAGCTGGTCAGAATCAACAGCCTGGCAGACGTTGAGGAGATTATCGAGCGTGCGCTTACGCAAGAGGAACCCGCCGACACACCAGGCAGCGATGAGAGCATCATACAGGAAGAGCTGTGCGATCCCGAACTCGACCTCAGTTGCTCCCTTTAAACCGGTGAAAAAGCAGAGTGAGGCCCTCGTTTCCCGAAACGAGGGCCTCACTCTGCTTTTTCACATGACACGTTTTTAGCAGAATTTGTTAATACTCTTTAATAGGGAGACAATCTCAGAAGATGCTTATAGACTATCAATCATGACAATCAGTCATGAGCTACCAATCATAGAAGAAACAAAAGGGTAAAAACAGTTAATCAAACGATAAAGCGACGACCAGTATCAGTGCAAAAATATCCTCTCCTGGGGAGAGAAGGCACCAGAGAGAGCCAGAGAGGATAGCTAGATTAGAGATATGAGTGGTGTAGCCGCCTCTCTCAAGCGAGGTAGTCAACTACACCAGGACGACCTCGCTAAAATCACCTACCAGCTTCTGGATTTCGCGCAAGCGACGCTCAGCAATTTCCACATTTTCCAGGGCTTGCGCCAGGATACGAGCCTCTAGCGAAGGATATGACTCAGCAATTTCCGGGTCAATTGAACCGACAAGCTCCAAAGCCTTGTCTAGCTTGGTTTCCAGGGTTGCGGTTGACATAATCTGTTACCTCACATCATCGCAAAATATGTAACGTCTCGAATGTAAAGAATGTCTATCCAGTCGCTACGCTACTAGAAACTAGTAGGCTCTTGAGATCTGCTCCTTACTTCTAATTCCCCTTGCCACATTCCATTCCTTATGACGCCAAGTTTTAGTAAAGAGAGTAAAACCTCTTGTATCTACGTCTATATTACACTAGAAGCAAAAAATCCCAAAATAAAAGCCCCAAAAGCCGCCCAACATTCCTATTGACAGCCGACACGAAGCGACTGAAAGCGGCCCCTTGCATGTTTGTCAGAGGGTTACTTTCCTCAAACTCTATAACGCACACAGGGCTCAGGTTATTTCCAAACACGCAACCAGGATAAAAATAGGTTCTTTCAGGGCCACTCGATCAGCCCGATCGACATATTTCACATTCTCACTCTATACCTATTATAAGGCAGGAATGCCAGTTTTCGCCTGAGAATTCGCTGAGAAAATATGTGCCCATATGGAGAGCCTGTAACAAAAACAGCTCTCTGGCAAGTGTACATACACATAAGGAATATCTACCCAGAAATGGGAAGAGGGCAGTGGCGAATGTGAAAAGGGTAGGTTTGGTTGACTGAGCAGAGTTGTTACTGTAATAGTAACTGAGATATCAGGAGGTTCCAATTCTTATGGCGAAGACATATGCAGAGCATCATGCTTCCGTAACAGTAGACGCACCTGTACACCAGGTTTACTCCTTATTCTCCCACTTTAACGACTTTCCTAAGTTTATGAGCTTTGTGAAAGAGGTTACCTATTACGACGACCAGAATAGTCACTGGGTAGCCGATGTGGCGGGTAATCACGAGTGGGACGCGAAGAATGAAAATTGGATTGAGGACAGGCAGATCGGCTGGCACTCAATTCAGGGCCTCGACAACTTTGGCAAGGTAGTCTTTGAGCCGACCAGCACGAGCCAGACGAAGGTCGATGTCTTCGTCAACTATAACCCACCCGCCGGAGTTGTAGGCGAAATTGGTGAGAAGCTTGGCGTCGGAGGCCACTTTGAGCAGAAGCTCCAGCGCGATCTCAACCACTTTGCTCAGATGGTGGAACAGGCTCCTCCAGGCTCGCTTGATCCCAATTCGTCAAGCTACCTCTTCCATGAAGAGAGCGCGGCCTCGAAAGGAAAAACCACCGGCAAACAGAACCAGACCATGACCGATGAGCCGAATCTGAGCAGTCGTGAACCAGTTCTGGACAGTGACATCACTGGCATGTCCTCAACCACCGATACCCCACCACTTCAGCGCAGAGACGATATTCCCCCCGAACATATATAGCTGAAGAATAGCATCTCTACTAAAAGCGGCGACCCCTGCCAGGGTCGCCGCTTTTAGTAGAGATGCTATTCTATAAAAACTCAACCTTAAATCTTAAATAGATAGATGTGTCATGGCTCCTTTTTTGCCAGATCCAGGCATGCGGGTACCTCACAAATGACCTCAACGCTTCTCCCTCCCAGGCCAATTTCTCACGTTCCTGGCGCCTACCATGACTCTTTATACCAGACAGGCGCAGCATTATGCTGCAACACAGAATACACAAATACAATATTGCTGAGTCCGAATTTTCTAGAGCCTTGAAAAAATTTACGCTTTAGGTATTGACATTCCAAATTGTATATGTTAATATCAAAGTGTTCCAAATGATTCGATTAGGAACGCTTCCAGAGAGGAAAGATACTCTGGCACTTGGCTATACGCCTTGCATAAGTAATCCGGAAGGAGGGCTTATGACTCTTCCATTGAAGAAACCAATTCGCGTGCTAGGGATGGTGTATCAAATTGACAGGTAGTGCCCGTAGAGGCGGGCTCGCCGCACCATCCTGAGTCTCACACCACCTGAAGAAAACAACTCGTAATACACGAGATAGTGAAGTCTATCGGCTACTACAGCCGTACATCTGGTGGGGACCAACAGGAACACAAGCCTGGAAAGCCAATAATTCTTGGCCTACGTGGAATCAGGAAAAAGGTTGAAGAAGCACAGGAGTTGTGTAGAATAAGACAAAATACGCTGGTGGCCGATTGGAACATGTGAGAACTGTCTCGGCTACCAGCGCTTTTTTATGCCTTAGAGAGTGATATAGTTGGAGCGTGGGCGAATGCCCACGCTCCAACTATATCACTCTCTAGAGTCTTATGGCTGGACTGCGTACGCTTTTTGGTGATATACTCGACTGGTTAGCATGCAGCTTGATCACCTTTTAACCTGAATAATCCAGCCAGCGACACGGGCATAAGAGAGAGTATAGTATGCGAAGAACAAGTCCTTTCATAGAACGATTGGTGCAAGGTCCTATTCTCTGCGACGGCGGAATGGGGACCCAGCTCTATGCCCGAGGTATCTCCTATGAGCGATGCTTCGAGCAACTCAACCTCACCTCTCCCGAGCTGATTAAAACCATTCACCTGGAATATGTGGCCGCGGGGGCCGAAATCATCGAGACCAATACCTTTGGCGCGAATCGCTTTCGCCTGCGCGAACATGGACTCGAAGAGCAGGTCCATGCCATCAACCGGGCTGGAGCCAAGATCGCACGCGAGGCACGTGAACTGAGTGAGCAGCCCATCTTTCTCGCTGGCAATATTGGCCCCCTCGGTAGCCACCTGGCTCCCCTGGGAGACATTACGCCAGAAGAGGCCCGTAACGCCTTTCAAGAGCAGGCGGCAGCCCTGCTAGAATCGGGCGTCGATCTCTTGATCATTGAGACCATCACCAACCTGGAGGAGATGCGCGAGGCGCTCTCAGCCATTCGCGGCATGACCGATCTGCCCATCGTGGCCCTGATGTCCTTCGATGAAGAGAATACGGTCTCAAGCGGTGAGGAGCCGCTCCTGGTGGCACAGACGATGCAGGAACTGGGGGCCGATGTCGTGGGCGTCAACTGCGCCCTGGGACCCGCCGGCACCTTTAGCGTTATCGAGGGCATGAGCACGGGAGAGCATGAGCACTTTCTCCTGGCAGCCCAGCCCAACGCGGGCCTGCCCAAACGCGTGGGCAATCGCTTCATCTACGGAGCCTCGCCCGACTACTTCGCGGACTACGCGCGTCGCTTCCTGGAGATTGGGGTGAGCCTGCTCGGCGGCTGTTGTGGCACGACGCCTCAGCATATCGCCGCTATGCGTAAAGTTCTGGCCGAATACGCCCCAGAGCTGGGGACACGCGAGATCACAGTCCCCAAACGCCAGCCTCGTCTTGAGACGATCTTCGAGCGCGATCCCGAAAGCTCCAGCGGCACCCAGACGCACAGCACCTATCTCTCACAACGCCTCGCCACAGGACACTTCGTGGTGAGCGCCGAGATGCGCCCCCCGCGCAGCGTCAAGTTTACGCGCTTCCTGCAAAATGCTGAGTACCTGCGCGACATTGGCGTGGATACCATCAATATTACCGATAACGCCATGGCCCGTGTACGTATGAGTAACGTCGCCGCAGCCCGCCTGATTCAGCAGCAGGTTGGCGTGGAGACTATCGTGCATTTTACGCCACGCGACCGCAACCTGATGGCCGTGCAGAGCGATCTGATTGGCGCCCACGCCACCGATATTCGCAATGTCCTGGCCGTGACCGGTGATCCTCCCACCCACGGCGATTTTCCCAACGCCACGGGCATCTGGGATGTCGATAGCATTGGTCTGATTGCCATCTTGAATAATCTCAATCAGGGGCTTGATGGGCGCGGGCGCAAGCTGGGAACGCCCGGCTCCTTCTGTATAGGCTGCGCGGCTACCCCTCCCGCGACCGATATCGCGCTTGACCTGGAGCGCTTACACCGCAAGATTGAGGCAGGTGCACAGTTTATCATGACCCAGCCCGTCTATGATCCCGAGACGCTCATCAGCTACTTTGAGCGCTACAAGCAGGAGTATGGTCCGCTCACCATTCCCATCCTGGTTGGCCTGCAACCGCTTCACTCCTACCAGCAGGCCGAGAAGTTCCATAACGAGGTGCCCGGCATCGTCATTCCCGAGGCTGTCCGGGAGCGCCTGCGCCTGGCGGGCGACCAGGCCTGCGATACGGGATTGGAGATTATTAAAGAACTCTTCGATGCCACCTTGCCTTATATCCAGGGTACCTATATCATGCCCCTGGACCGCTACGATCTCGTGGGCGAGCTTCTCCCCTATATTCGCCAGCAGACCGTGGATCGCGGCAGCGAAAGCGCCATTTCCTCTTAAAAGAAGATAGCAAAGGGCCCCACAGACGCGTCTGTGGGGCCCTTTGCTATCTTCTGCGTTATTCCTCGCCCAGAGAGAGGACCGCCATGAAGGCCTCCTGGGGAATCTCTACGCTTCCCACCATCTTCATGCGACGCTTGCCCTCTTTCTGCTTCTCCAGCAGTTTGCGCTTACGCGAAATGTCACCACCGTAACATTTCGCCAGCACGTCCTTACGCATGGCTTTGACCGTCTCGCGCGCGACGACGCGTGAGCCGATGGCTGCCTGAATGGGGACCTCAAACATCTGGCGTGGAATCAGGCTGCGCAACTTCTCGACCAGCGCTCTCCCTTGATAATACGCCTTCTCGCGATGCAAAATGAGCGAGAGCGCATCCACAGCGACAGCATTGACCAGGATATCCAGCTTGATCAGGTCCGATGGCTGGTAGTCGGCATAGGCATAATCCAGCGAGGCATAGCCCTGCGTACGCGATTTCAGTTGGTCATAGAAGTCGATGATCAGCTCGGCCAGGGGCAGGTTGTAGGTCAGGAGCACGCGCTCGGCCTCAATATACTTAAGCTCTTTATACACACCGCGCTTGCTATTGACCAGATCCATAATAGTGCCAATGTAGCGCGAGGGCGTAAAAATAGAGACATCCATCCAGGGTTCTTCGATCTGCTCGATGTCGCCAAACGAGGGCATATCGGATGGATTGTCGATCTCGATGACCTCGCCACCCGTCTTCATAACGCGGTAAGCCACGCTTGGGGCGGTCGCTAGAATATCCAGGTTATACTCGCGCTCCAGGCGCTCTTGAATGATCTCCATGTGCAACAGACCCAGAAAACCACAGCGAAAGCCAAAGCCCAGCGCATTTGAGGTCTCAGGCTCGTACTGGAGCGCCGCGTCATTGATTTTCAGGCGATCCAGAGCCTCACGCAATAAAGGGTAGTCATTGCCTTCAACTGGATAGATGCCCGCGAAGACCATGGATTTGACTGGCCGGTAGCCTGCCAGCGCCTCGATCTTGCCCGCGTAGGCCGGGAGGATGACCGTGTCGCCCACACGACAATCCGTCACCTTTTTAAAGCCGGTCGCGATATATCCAACCTCGCCCGTGGTCAGCTCGCCTGCGGAGGTCAGGCGCGGATGAAAGTAGCCAGCTTCGAGGATATCGGTGTTGCTGCCGGTCGCCATCATCGTCACGCGCTCGTCGGTATGCAGCGCCCCATCTACGACGCGTACATAGGCGATCACGCCCTTGTAGGCATCATAATGTGAGTCAAAGACCAGGGCGCGCAGCGGGGCTTCGGGATCACCCTTGGGACGCGGCACATGCTTAATGACCGCCTCCAGGATATCCTGCGTCCCGATGCCCTCTTTGGCCGAGGCCAGGATGCACTCTTCCTTGGGGATCCCAATAACATCCTCAACCTCTTGCATCACCTTCTCAGGTTCCGCACTGGGGAGGTCGATCTTATTGATCACGGGAATAATGGCCAGGTCGGCCTCTAACGCGAGGTAGAGGTTCGCCAGCGTCTGGGCCTCGATGCCCTGGGTCGCGTCAATCACGAGCAGGGCGCCTTCACAGGCCGCCAGGCTACGCGAAACCTCGTAAGCGAAGTCAACGTGTCCAGGCGTGTCGATCAGATTCAGCTCGTACTCCTCGCCATCCTGCTGAGAGGTATAGCGCATACGCACGGCCTGGGCCTTAATCGTAATGCCCTTCTCGCGCTCCAGATCCATCTGGTCGAGCGTCTGCGCCATCAGCTCACGCTTAGTCACGGTGCCCGTGAACTCTAGTAGGCGATCAGCAAGCGTGGACTTGCCATGATCGATATGCGCAATAATACAAAAATTGCGAATATGTGCTTGATCGGTCATTCGATAATCCCTCCACCCAAGACCTCATCACCATCCTCGCCTCCGTAAAGCACGGCGGCCTGGCCTGGAGTGATTGCGCGCTGTGGGTGTACAAGTTGTACTCGCGCCCGTTGCCCTTCAAGAGGCGTGACTAACGCGGGTTGTTCGGGGGCCTTATAGCGTACGCGTACCAGGGCCTCAAAAGGAGCCGTAGGCACGTCGCCAGTGGTGTAATGCATCTTGCCGATGGTAAACTCCTGCTGATCCAGAGCGGTGGCAGGACCTACAATCAGCGCGTTCTGGTCAGCGTCCAGCTTGAGCACATGCAATGGAGCAGGTGATGTCAAGCCCAACCCCTTGCGCTGACCGATAGTATAGTAAGCCAGGCCGCGATGGCGTCCCAGGAGCGTCCCCTGCTGATCATAGATGGGGCCCGGACGCGGTATCGTGATCAGTGGTTGCGCAGCTGTGGCGGTAGCGGTCACACCAGCGGGCACCAAGGCATCATCTTCCTGCTTGCTTGCCGCATAGCGATCAATAAAACCACGATAGTCATTCTGCGCCACAAAGCAGATCTCCTGGCTCTCAGCCTTGGTCGCAACGTTCATGCCACGCTCGGCCGCCATGGCCCGCACCTGGGGCTTGGTATAGCCTCCCAGGGGGAAGCAGGCGTGACTAAGCTGGTGCTGGTTGAGCACATGCAACACATAGGACTGATCTTTGTCGGGATCGAGGCCACGGCGCAGGCGACGCCTCCCCGTCTGGGGATGATCATCCACGCGCACATAGTGACCCGTCGCCAGGTAGTCGGCCTCCAGCGCCAGGGCCTTATTGAGCAATACTGTGAAACGAATATGCCGGTTACAGGTCAGGCACGGGTTGGGCGTCCGACCAGCAACATAATCTTCATAAAAGGAGTCAACAATGCGCTCTTTAAATTCCTGCTCGACATTCACCAGGTAAAAAGGAATATCCAGCATACGCGCGACGCGACGCGCGTCATCCACTGACTCCAGCGAACAACACTTGTTCTGTACCACGCGTTCAACGCCATCGTCCTCTGCCTCAATCACCCCTGGCTCTGACCAGAGGCGCAGCATCATACCGATGACTTCATGTCCTTGTTCTTTCAGCAATGCAGCGGCGACCGAGCTATCTACGCCGCCGCTCATAGCGACGACTATCCGAGCCATAATATAATACCCTGCCTAGTTGTAGTTGACTAACATGACGACCGCGGTCGCAGCAAGCGTAGAGAGTGGAACGAGATACGACCGATGATAGCAAAAAGACTAGCCAGATGGGGGGCTAGCCTATGATTCTGAGCAGGCATTGCCTGTTCTTGATTTCAATCCCTCAGTTCCAGTCCCTCAGACGAGTATACGCCTCTTCAGACCTTTACTGCCAACATCTAGGGTAGCATAGTAGAGACAAGTTGTCAAACAGCGCAAGGCCAGCGCAAGGCCATCCAATTCTCTTTCAAACCTTGCCTCGGCTCGCGCCTGCGGCGCGAGGAAGGAGAGACACATAGACTGGATGAATTCCCTTCGCCTGTCGATGATACATAGGGAAGGTTGCTGGCAACGCTGCTAAAGCACGCGTCTACATATGATGCTACGAGAATGCCGTACCATTATATGTAGGCGCGTGCTTTAGCAGCGTCAGGCCTTCTAATAATTTCGGCTGATGACCAGGGCGCTAATGTCGTCTTGTTTGGCGCGAAGCACGCCCTGGTGCTCCTGGAGTGAGAACTCAAGCGCGTGCTGCACCAGTTTCTTCGCGGCGGTTGTACGCGCGGACGAGCGCATGATAGCCGCGATCTCGATATCAGTCAGGTTATCATGAACGCCATCGGTACAGAGCAAGGCGCGATCACCAGGCTCAAACGTCAGTTCAGCCAGGTGGACTACAGGTTCAACCTGGTCGCCCAGCGCTTGCGTGATTCCGTTACGGCGCTCAAAGTAGGCGCGCTCTAACTGGCTCAGTTGCGAGGCGTCACTCGCCTGGTCAATACGCCAGGCATCTTCAAGCGTCAGCATCTCACGTGCTACTAACAGCGAGAAGAATCCATCATCATCGGTTAATCGGTGAAAATCACCATTGGCCTTGAGCAGGTAGATACGACTGTCACCCACGTGCGCGCAGAGCAAACGACACTCAGAGCTACTCGGTTGATAGTCAATGGCGGCCAGGGCAATCGTGGTGCAGGGACGCAGGGGCGTGCCATCTTCTTTTGTGCGGCGCGTGCTCTCCGCGCAGAGCCGGTGATGGGCTTGCAAGATAACATACTCTAAAAGCAACAGCAGATCAATGTTTGAAGCGTCGTTCTCTTCATCGTTGGTCGAGACCTGGCGTACGGACAGTACTTTTTTCCAGTGAGAGCGAACTGTTTGTGAGGCCACAAGTGAACCAATATACCCATCTTCGCCACCCACCCCATCAAAGACGGCGCCTAAGCTCGTCCGGGGCAGGGACAGGATACGGTCCTCATTTTGATCTGGGCGGGTCGCCTTCGCCAGCGAATACCGGGCAAAGGTCAGGGGTGGGGGAGTCTTGCGCGAACGCGGCGCGAGAGTCGGAGTCACAGTGACAGGAGAATGAACTCGACGAGAAAGGGATGCAGGTTTTTGCGCGTTTTTTAACATAGCTTTTAGATTCCTTATTGCCTAATAGGAAACTTGAGCGCGGAGCGCTAGCCACGAAAGTGGCGTTAGTTTCCGCATAAAAAGATAGAGTAATAAACCAGGCCACAAATAAACATTTACTAGCAATTATAACCAGAGCGACCAGCAAAGAGCAAGAAGGGAAGGGTAAGGTAGTAAGGTGTATCAGGTGGCGAACTGGCGGAGCCAGTTCGCCACCTGATACACCTTACTACCTTACCTACTCGACTGATATCCTGGATTCGTGTATAATGGCACCAATGCCAGCAACGTGCATCGAAGAACGCCATTATCATTGCTATTCTTCTATCAGATCTTCTACACAATGCTGTTGAGCAGAAGAGCATCTTTACACCATTTTGACCGAATGAAAGGCAGAGTACAATCATGGCTAAGAAGTCAGCAACAGCGCGCAGAAGTGCTCAGCGCTCCAAAGCGACCCGCGCCAAAGGCTTTGAACTGGTCCAACCAGCCGTTGAGGAGCGCGAAGAGGAGAGGGCTCTCCTCGAGGTAGAAGAAGAAGAGATCGTCACTTCCGAACCTGAAATCGAGAACGCCGCTCCCAGCGTTGTCGAGGAAGAGGTAAGCACCCCGGTAACGGTCGCTCCCGAGCAGGGAAGTGCACGCGCACGGCTGGCAGCACGTCGCCAGACCAAAAATAGAAGCCAGCGCGCGGCCCCCCAGTTGATTACGGTTGAGCATTTTGCGTATGTGAAACGCGACCTGATTACCATTGGCATCCTTGCCACCCTGCTCTTCGTGGTAATTATTGTGCTTTACTTTGCCTATGGCAGTGTGCTCTAGTCTGCTCTAAAAATAACCAATCAAGCAATAAAAAAGAAAGACACTGACCGTCCTATCCTTAGAGACATGAAATACGGTCAGTGTCTTTCGCCAAAGAGAAAAAGGTTATGAAAGGGCTGCTAGTGTACCAGCGGGCTTGTGCCCAGACCTGAGGGGACACCGTGACGATAGGCGGCGGGAATAGTCACGCCCAGCACGCGCTGCATCGCCATAGTGTGACAGCAATCACCCCAATCATGGAAGAAGCGGCACGTGCAATCCCACGTCCCATTATCAAAAGTGGTGGTATGAACGTCGTTTTCGCCGTGGAAATTAGCTTCAAAACGGGTAAACTGAATGCGCTCCGGCTCCTCTGCGTAACGTTTGGCTTTGGCGATTTTATTGATCATGCTCGAGTTCATGGTCTGCACTCTCCTTGAATTCTAAAAACCACTACCGTACCACATACCGTTTATCACTTAGGCCTGTTTACGTCTCCTACACCCTTGTATTCAACGAAGTACAGTGCCGAACGCTCAAAAAAGAGATGCGGCCTCCTTTCTTTGCAGGACAAATACCGCTCAGGATCGAAGCAGAAGCGATCCTCCGAGCCAGGGCTCAAAATGCCAAAGGAGCAATGTAGGGATGTACCCGTCCACGTAAGAGCGACTATCCGGTTTTCAAGGTATAAAAAAAACACCAGGGCGAAATGTCCCTAGTGCGTGTTGCTATGCATCGGTGTTCGTCTCGTCAGACGCCAGCAGCGTATATTTCAGCTGATAGTGTGGCGAAGTTGTTGAGACTGAACCCATAAGCATGTAGCCTCCCACTCGTACTCTCGAGTGTAAACGCCTGAGAAGCAGAACATTGCTTCTCGGCATGGATGCCTGATCAATAGTGTCTCGTGATGAAATGATTATACCATAGAGAAAGTTGAAAGTCTACCCTTCTACATTTTCCCATGCACTCATACATCTTCCCCACCCTCGCATATCCTCACACCGAAAATAACCGCATCCATAGCGTTTATGTATCAGTAAGATCACTGTTAGCTAATCCAATGTGCAACTTTCGGTCGTGACTCCTCGCGCCTGCGGCGCTCGCCAGGGTAAGAAGTGGTGGTGCGTGCTGGCAGCCTGCGGCTGCCAGCACGCACCACAACCTGGGATTAGTGTGCGTGATGTTAGCTTACCCTGGGATCAGTGCACATGACATTGGCTTACCCGGAATCAGTGTGCACGGCATTAGCTTACTTGGGATTAGTGCACATAACATTGGCTTACCCAGAATCAGTGTGCACGGCATTATTTTACCTGAGATTAGTGCACATGACGCTAGCTTAGCCAAAATTAGGTGCGCATAAGGTTAGCTATTTCACATTCAATGTATGGCTCCTCTCATAGCGCCTCTCATCAAGGTTGCGTACACTTCTTGCGAGTACAACTTACCTTTATCGCTACTACTTGGAGGTTGATGTGACCACACGTAACCGAGCGTCCCTCTCCGCGCTCTTATTACTGATAACTGTCTTGCTGGGCGCCTTAGTAAGCGCCTGCACCGCTGATAATAGTGGAGGCAACACCAGCACTACCAATACCAGCCCGGGTGGAGCGCCACGCAAGGCTCCCACGCGCAAGCCCGGTCCTCTAGCCAATCAACCGCTAGAGGCGCAAGCCGCGCTTCTTGGTTCGCCCTTGTCACCAGGGAGCCAGTTGACGCTGACCTTTAACCTGGCCTTTGACGATGATGCGCTGAATGCCTTCGTCACTCAACTCTATACACCTGGCTCGGCAAGCTTCCACCAGTTTCTGACGCCCGAGCAGTTAGTCCAGCGCTTCGCGATGCCAGATGCCCAGACCAAACAGATCCAGGCCTGGCTGACGCAACAGGGCTACACCCAGATCAGCACCGATCCCTTGCATAGCTCTATCAAGGCTCAGGCCACGGTCCAGACCATTCAGACCTCTCTGGGAACCCAGCTCTACACCTTCTCTCTTCTGAATCAACAATTCTACATGCAGAACAAAGATCCGCACCTTCCCAGCTCCATTGAATCCTATATTCAGACCATTGCAGGCCTGAATAATCTCGCGCTTCCCGACATCAAACCGCCACGCCAGAGCACGCATATACAACAACTGGGCCAGGAGAGCGATTGCACCAAATATGGCGCGAAGCAAACTCTCACCCAGCAAAAGCTCGCGGCAGCCTATCAGGTTGATCAACTATACAAGAAAGATCTGCAAGGCCAGGGGACCACGATTGGCATCGCCGAGTTTGGCGATCCATATGACATCAATGATGTGCAGAATTATATCGCCTGCACAGGGCAGAGCATGCCTTCAATCCAGAATATCGATGTGGGCACACCTCTTCCTCCCGGCACGGGCGAGGGCGAAGCCACAATGGATGTCGAGCTGATCGCCGGGCTGGCACCCAAAGCCAGTATTCTGGTCTATCAGACACAGTTACAGGACGCCAATAACCCTATCTCGCAGGTCACCTCATTTGCACAGGGCATGCTCGATGTCTTTAATCGCGTGGCCAGTGATCATAAAGTCCAGGTGCTGAGCGTCAGCTATGGGCTGGGCGAGGAGATGTTTAGCACCAGTGATCAGATCGCGATCAATAACAGTCTGCGCAATCTCGCCGCCGAGGGCATCTCGGTCTTTATCAGTAGCGGCGATTGTGGCGCGTACAGCCTGCGTGCACGCTTTCCCCAGATCGCGGAGGTCTCTTTTCCCGGCAGTGCTCCCTATGCCATCTCTGTTGGTGGCACTTACTTACAGGTCGGTGATGATCTTCAGCGCTCCAGCGAAACCGTCTGGGGTGGCGATGATGGCACGCCCGTCTGCCAGAACTCCTGGGGTTCAGGTGGTGGCGTGAGTCAGAACTCCGCGTTTACGCGCCCGGGCTGGCAGGCCGGAGATGGCGTGACCACGTCCTATAATGGCACAACTCAGGGCGTCTTTGTACGCACCCTGCCACCTCAGACGCTTCAGGCCCCCAACGGCTTACGCCAGGTTCCCGATATCGCCGCGGCGGCCTATCCCAATATCAGCATCTATTATGATAGCGCCTGGGTGCGCAGCGGTGGCACCAGCGCGGCAGCGCCCATCGCCGCCGCCGGAACAGCCCTGGTCGATCAAGGGCTTCGCCAGAGCGGAAAGAGCCCGCTTGGTGGTATCCCCGAGTTCTATCGCCTGGCTAACAAAGCAGGCAGCAACCAGCCCTATACCGACATCACCCAGGGCGATAACCTGTTCTATCCCGCCACCAAAGGCTGGGATTACACCACCGGCTGGGGTTCCCCCAATTTCGCCACCATCCTGAGCATGGAGAGCTGACCAACGCTGCTAAAGCACGCGTCTACATATCATGATACGGGAATTTTGCATCATGATATGTAGACGCGTGCTTTAGCAGCATCGTCCCACTCCACTCACCTGTCCCTCCCCCCAATCTATTGTGCGATCAAGCAGCTGGCCTCATCCAGGAGAGCCTCGTAGAGATGCTGCACCTGTTCCGCCACGCTGTCCCAGCTAAAGCGTAACACAGAATCGCGCGTGGCCTGCGTCATGCGCTCACGTAACGCGGGTTCACGCAGTAACGCATCCAGGCGCTCGGCGAAGAAACCAGGGGCGCGCGGCACCAGGAAGCCGGTCTCATCATGGCGCACCACGGTCATCAATCCGCCCGCGCGCGTCGCGACCACGGGCGTGCCACAGGCCAGCGACTCCACGGCGGCAAAGCCAAAGCTCTCGTGATAGGAGGGAACCACGGTGACATCGGCGGCACTATAGAACAAGGGCATCCTCCCCTGGGGCTGCGCCTCCAGGAAGTGGGTGCGCTCGGCAATCCCCAGTTGGGCAGCCAGTTCGCGTAGCTTACGCACATCCTCATCCTGCTCTGAACGACCACCCACGATCACGATCTGCGCCTCTTCCTGCATCATGGCAGCGGCGCGTAACAGCACATCGGGTCCCTTAAACGGGTCCAGCCGCCCGGCGAAGAGCAGCAGTGGCTGCTGATCTGAAAAGCCCAGTTGAGCGCGTGTCTGGCGCCGATCATATGGCTGAAAGAGCTCGATATCTACACCACAGGGAATCACACGCACACTGCGCGAGGCCGCGCCGCAGAAGCGCAGGATCTGGGAGCGTTCGTCACCAGTCGCGGCGATAATCCGATCCACCTGCTGGATTAATTGCTGCTCCATCTCCAGGCGTAGAGGGGGTTCTGGCTCATCAGGATGCGCCATCTGTTTGAGGCGCGCCAACGTATGGAACATGGTCACATGGGGGACCTGCCAGAGTTCAGACAGCGCGAGTCCAGCAACGCCAGAGAGCCAGTAGTGGCTATGCACCAGGTCGTACTCACCCTGCTCTTCGGTTCGAAACTCATCTATGTTGCGCACAAAGGTGGGGAGGTATTGGTACAGCTCATTCTTATGTGTGGGAGCTTGAGGACCTGCGGGAATATGAATCACACGCACCTGGCTATCGAGGTGCACAACCTGGGGAGTAGATGGATCAGTTTTGCGGGTAAAGATGTCAACCTGGATACCGCGCTGCGAGAGCGCATGGGCGAGAGCACGAATATAGACGTTCATACCACCAGCATCCTTGGTACGTCCTGGAGCATCGAGCGGAGACGTGTGGACGCTGAGCATGGCAACAGAATATGACATGTTAGAGAGGCTCCTCTTTCTTCAATTGGTGCTAGTGTTGATTGCAGATGCGTGGCCAGCGTCCTTCACCAGCCAGGGCCACATAGGAGTGCGACATCTGACACACCTTCCTTTCTTGATCTTTGATTACCTATTAACAAGAACAATTGCAGGGCTTCTTCTATTTCACGCTCCCATTGAACCAGTGACAACGCTGCTAAAGCACGCGTCTACATATCATGATACGAGATTGTCCGTATCATGATATGTAGACGCGTGCTTTAGCAGCGTCGCCCTACGCTAGGGCTGCTGCTCGCGAAACTGGGCGACAGCCTCAAACATCTCCTCCTGATCGAGGCCCGACCCTTGAGATATCTCTTCGAGGAATTCGGTCCGTCGCGTCACTTCAGTAGCAAACTGCTGGCTTGAGATTCCTATCCAGTTCGCCAGGTCGTCCAGAATCGCCTGGTCTGCATACAGGAATGTATCATCCACCTGATTCCAGAGGGAGAGCGGTAGTGGCTCGACCACCTCCGGCTTCGCGGGATCAATATTTGGCTGAATAAAATGCGTGCTAAACCAGCGGCGACGCGGGGGATAGAGCCGCCCCACCAGGCCAATATTCACCACCAGGCCCAGGCGACGCGTATCCTCCGGGCCAACTCGCAAGGTACGCTGATACATACGCATAACATCATCAATAGTATCGGCATGCACGCTGGTCGCGATATGATACCCCTTCGCGGGCAGGGTTAGATAGCGACGCGCCACGCGCCCCCACATATAAATAGGCAGGTGATCACTCACCTCGTTGCAAAGCGCATATGTGGTCTTAGGATCGATATCTGGAATATTGGTAAAGGCAAAATTCTCATACATGCCCGCCATATACGCCAGGGAGGTCCCCTCGAGCAAGAACTGGAGCAGGGCATTAAGCGTCGTTGTCTTCCCAACACCTGGCTGGGGATCGGTCGGGCCAGCAACCGTCAAGGAAGAACCATTTTCAAGCAAAAGCCAGATCAGGGCGGCGGTCTTCGCGTCAACGCTCCCAAGCGCGATAATCTGCGCCATCGAAAGCGGGCGACGAGACTCATAATGCCAGTAATAGCGTTCATAGGGATCACGCGGATCAAACATACTATGCTTCCCTTCCAGGTGTACGTTTTCAATAGCACCAGGCGACAAACGACACACAATATTACGTTCTCTTCACAAGCGATCAGGTCTTTTGTTCGCCAACCTCTTGCGCATGATTAGACAGCGTAGGCTCCTGCGGAGTTGGTGCAGGTGGAGCGGGGGGCTTCAACCAGCCTGGCTGAGGGTTCCAACCCATCGCCACAACATGAGGAGGTTGATCTTTATCAAGCTCAATTAAGCTGACAGAGGCATTATCAATATGCAGTGAGCCAGCGCGTCGTGTCTCCAGTCCCATATAATAAGCAAGTAAGAGCTTGATCACATCGGCATGGGCCACAAAAACGGGATGAGTGCCAAGATTGTCCTGGGCCAGCCAGCGCTCGATGGCAGCCACCACACGTTGCTGCACATGGGGAAAGGTTTCGACACCCTCGGGCGCGGTGGTGGGATCCTTCACATACGCCTGCCAGGCCGAGTCCTCTTTTGAAAGCTCGCTAATGACGCGCCCCGCCCAGGGACCCACATCAGTATCCACCAGGTCAGACTCAATCTGAACAGGAATATCACGCCCCTGGGCAAGATAGGCCGCTGTATCTCTAGCCCTCTCCAGGGGGCTACTAATAATCGCACTAATGGGCATCACGGAGAGCGCCTCCGCCAGGCGGGCCGCCTGCTTGCGGCCAGTTTCATTGAGCGCCACACCTGGCAACAGGCCCGGCAGGCGGTGCTCTGTATTCCAGGTCGTTTGCCCATGACGAACTATGAGCAGTGTTCGTTTCATAGAATCCTGTGTACTTTCTTCCTTCATACCATGCATACGTCGCCACAGTCGCCAGCGCCAGCGGAGAAAGCGGATCTGCACCTTGAGAATAAGCCACAATACCTGAAGCACAGCACATCTCCCTTGTCTGTCACCATAACGACGCCCCTACTACTCAAGAGCACATATTTGTACTGTATTGTATCAGTACAAAGAGAAACGACGCAAATTATATGGGTAAAGGGCCTGGTGGCAGGCTGGCTTCGCCAGCCTGCCACCAGGCCCTTTACCCATATATTACTTATATACTCTATGCGTAGCGGCGGCGCTCTGGCAGTGCCAGTTGCACATCATTAAATGCCAGCGCCGGGCCTGAACCATTGGACGCCTTAGTGAAGAGGGATTTGTCCAACGTAGGAATCGGCTCCTGCGTACACACATCGGCAGGCTGATTATTGGTGGCGCGACAAATGGCGGTCGTGAGATAGTTCGCGGCCCCAATTATGCCCTTGCTGACATCCGAATTGGGATCCTTCAGGCCATTAGCGACATCCTGGTAGGAGAGGTTCAACAACTGCTGTGGAGGATAAAATGATCCCGAAGAGATCGCGACCTTGTCGATAAGCAGGAAGGGAATCGAGCCCTTCTCGTTAGCCCCCACATAGGGCGGGGCATCGTAGGTATCCACCAGTTTGCGCTGCTCCGTTGTCGGCGTATCGAGCGCCTTGCCCGCGTTATCCTCGGTCTCGACCGGGACAAAATCAATATACGGGCTGGTATACTTCGCACCGTGGAATGAGAACGTGACGATATTCTGCTCGGCAGAGGCTATCGTATCCAGCTTGCTGAAAGTACCAAAGCGGCTCAGCGAGGCGATGATAGCCCAGCGTTGCGCCGCGCAGTAGGGACACCAATCGGCACCGATATAGAGCACCTGCGGCCTACCATTTGGCCCCTTAGGGATATCAGCATTGGAAGGAAGAGGCTTGAAGAGGGTCTTTGCGCTTCCAGCGCCCACCGTTTTAAAAGTCTGGGGACTGATAGTGGTGAGAGCCTTCTGAATATCCACGTTCCCCTTGGTCGCGCTGCCGGTCTGTTGATTCGCTGCCCAGACAAAAATACCCACGACGATGGCGACCATCAAAACGATGCCACCAACCAGCAGCCAGGCTTCACTGAGTTTTTTTCCGCTACCTCGCCCACGGTAACGTCCATTCTGATTTGTATTGAGACGCTGATCGCGCTGCCTGCGTGCCTGCTCGCGACGCTGAGCCGCCGAATCGCGTTGTTTCGGATTTGCCATGCGTTTTCTCTGACCCCTCTAAATACAATTCGTAAATCAATTCGCGTCGTATTGTAACACACCCGCTCCGACCTGCGTATAGCTGTCTGCTTATATTTCCAGCTTTTCCAATGCTCTTTTGGCGCCTGCCTCGGCTCGCTACGCTCGCCTCAGAGTTAGGGTGTGTCTGGTGGTGGGCTGGCGAAGACAGCCCACCACCAGACACACCCTAACCCTGAACTCATAGCGCCGCAGGCGCAAGGGAAGACAAATATGGCTGACATGCACAAGGACCATGCTACACTATCCGTGACTAGTATACTTTGCCTCGAAAGACACAAGCGCCAAACTACTTTTGGCAAAATCAGCTATAGCCGCCGCGAAACGCTTGACAAATCACGAGTACTAGGGTACAATCCTAGACGTCGGCATGAGAAATCATCGGCGACACAAAGCCCGCCTCGTTCGTCTAGCGGCCTAGGATGCCACCCTTTCAAGGTGGAGACCACGGGTTCGAATCCCGTACGAGGTACTATTTTGTAGAGAAGCCTGGCATCGCTTGTTTATTTCGGCGTGTCAGGCTTCTCCTTTTTTGTTTTGGCAGGAGAAAAAGCCATGCTTAGCGTTGAAGAAGCCCTTTCCCGCATCCTGGCGGAGATTCGCCCGCTCGAAAGCGTCTCGCTTCCCCTTGACCAGGCCCTCGGTTCTGTCCTGGCTCAAGATATTGTCGCGCACGAAGATATGCCTCCTTTCGATAACTCCGCCATGGATGGCTTCGCGCTCCTCAGCCAGGATAGCAAGCCACAAGCGGGACAAGCACCACGCCTGCGCGTCATCGGTGGTGTCGCCGCTGGCTATGTTGCGCAAACACGCGTCGAGGCTGGTACGGCCATGCGCATCATGACTGGCGCTCCCGTCCCGGCTGGTGCCGACACCGTTATTCAGGTAGAATTGACTAACTCCGATGGCCCCCAGAGCGAGTGGGTCGAGATTCTGCAAGAGGTTCCACCCGGCAATAATATTCGTCCCGCGGGCGAGGACATGCGCAGCGGGCAAACGATTTTAACGCGTGGGCAGGAGATTGGCGCCTGGGAGATAGGCATTCTGGCCACGCTGGGCTATGCTCAGGTGCAGGTGGTGCGTAGACCACGTGTGGCGATCCTGGGCACGGGTGACGAGGTCGTGGATATCGATGCTGAACTGCAACCGGGCCAGATTCGCAATAGCAATAGCTACCTGCTGGAGGCCGCCGTTCGCCAGGCTGGCGGTATTCCCCAGCGTCTGGGCGTGGCCCGCGATACCGCCAAGAGCCTGCGCGAGAAGTTCAGCCAGGCCGTTCATGCCGACCTGATCCTCACCTCTGGCGGCGTCTCCGTTGGCGATTTCGACCTCGTCAAAGACATCATGCATGAGCAGGGAGCCATCAACTTCTGGCGCATCAATATGAAGCCCGGCAAGCCCGTTGCCTTTGGCAAAATTTCTGGTATCCCCCTGCTGGGCCTGCCAGGCAACCCAGTCTCCAGCGCCGTCACCTTTGAGCTCTTTGGGCGCCCGGTCGTACGTAAATTGCAGGGGCATACACGTTTACAGCGCCAGCAGATAGAGGTCGTCGTTGAACAGGATATCCAGGAGCGTGCCATGCGCCGCCACTATGTGCGCGCACACGTCACACAACGCGCGGGCAAGTTTATCGCCCGCCCAACGGGGAACCAGGGTTCCAATATCATGACCTCGCTGCTACAAGCCAACGCCCTCCTGGTCATTCCCGAGGGCGGAGCCACGTTCAAGGCAGGCGAGCATATCCAGGCCATTATGCTCAACTGGCCCGAAGATTAGGGAGGTAAGCACACAATCACGCCACATGGCTCCCCAGGCCAGTAGAGATCGCAAATTACTCCTTCGGCAGGCGATAGCGCAACTGGTCGCGCGAGAGGCGCAACAAGGCCGCCGCGCGCACCTGGTTGCCCTGGTAGCGCTCCAGGGCCTCTCGTACAAATATCTGCTCGATGCCCGCCAGGTAAGCACGTAGATCGAGGCCTTCGATGGGGAGATGCATCTGGGCCTGGAGTTCTCGTAGGCGCTGCTGGTCGCTCTTCTCCACATAACGTACACTCTCGGGTAAATCCTCGGGGCGAATCTCTCCATCCTCGCAGAGGATCTGCCCGCGCTGGATAACGCTACGCAGCTCGCGGACATTGCCCGGCCAGTGATAGCGCATCAAAAGGCCCATGGCGTCGGGATGGATGCGTAAAGGGATTTCGGAGCCATTATTGTAGCTCTGTATAAAGTAGTCAACCAGCGGCTCGATATCCTCCAGGCGCTCGCGGAGTGGGGGGAGATAAATGGTAATCACCTTCAAGCGATAGAAGAGATCATCGCGGAACGCCCTGCTCGCAACGGCGGCTTCCAGGTCAACATTGGTGGCCGAGATCACACGCAGGTCGACATGCATCTCCTTGGTACTGCCCACACGCCTGAAGCTACGCGTCTCCAGAAAGCGCAGTAGTTTTGCCTGGAGCACCAGGGGCATAGACCCGACTTCATCGAGGAAGAGCGTGCCACCATCCGCGCGAAGCAGATAGCCCTCGCGCGAGGCTTTAGCATCGGTATAGGCGCCCGCCTCAACGCCAAAAAGCTCCGTCTCCAACAGCGTCTCGGGAATTGCAGCACAGTTAATATCAACAAAGGGGTAGGTCGAACGGCTGCTTAAAGCATGAATGGCATGCGCCACGACATCTTTACCCGTGCCACTCTCGCCCTGCAAAAGCACAGTCGTGGTTGGATATTGCGCCACCTGCCGGATCATGGTCATCACCTCGCTCATAGCTGGACTCTGTCCAACCATTAAGCGCGACAGGTGTTCCTCGGCGTCAGGAGACTCAGACGCCTTACGGTTCATCGAAATAACACGTCCCTTCACAACACATACCCTTCTCAACCCAACAAACAACACACTATCCACAAAGCCGATATTCAAACCCACTATAAGTGGTATGGTGTCTCCTGGCTGCCGCAGGCAGCCAGGAGACACCATACCACTTATCTAATAAATCCCACTTGCCAGCGTACCAGTTGTATTCAATGGCTGCGAGGGCTGTCCATTCGAGGCGATCCAGCCCTGACCTGGGACAAAGGTCGCGCCATTCCCGCCATTGCCCCACTGTGACTCGGTCTCAAAGGGCAATCCCGAAGAGAAGGGTGAGCCTCCTTGCATGGGATCAGGCATCGAAGGCATTGCAGGCGACCAGGGAGAGGCGGTCGTCGCAGCATAGCCTGGAGCCATATAGCCTCCCTGCATGGGGTCAGTCGGAGCGGGCGACGCCTCGCGTGTGGGGGCAAACATTTCTTCCGCGTTATTGAGCACCGAGATCGGAGCCACGTGAATCAACCCCATCGCCATCAACTCACCCGCCACCTGACACAGCATATCGGGCGTTATGGCTAGATCCTGGCATGCCGTCTGTAAGGCCGTCTTTCCATCTACCCGGGTAAGCAAGCGCCACTGCTCAGGCGTCATTTGAAACTGGGGATTCTGCGCGCGAAATGATGAAAGATCGGCGGGAATGAGCACCATATCCGGGCGCATAAACGAGGTATCCATGCGTGGCGGAGGAACAGGATTCATCACTGGCTCCGGGCGCAGAGGAGCCGCAGCCGAGCTATTCTGCAACATACCACTGAGCGAGGCGCCACCCATGGGGTTCATCTCAACGCCCTGAGCAACCGGAGCAAGAGCCTCCGTCGAAGGCAGCGATGTGGGAACCGCGCTCACATCAAAGAGTGAGGCCGCGTTAATCTTGGCCGGGGCTTCTTTGACTTCCGCCGGCTTCTTCACAGGCGCCGGGCTAAGCTGTACAGGTGGAGCAGAGGGGGGAACCCGAGGAGTGGTCGCCTGCTGTGGTGTAGGAATGCCAGGAGGGATCGCCGTACGAGGTAGCGCAATATTCCAGGACTGTGCTCTATCCGCCTCCTCCGTTGAAAGCACGGGAGTCGTCTGCACCCGTGGAAGTCCAGGAGGTGTGGCCTGCGGCGCGGGCGTCTGCTGCACTGGCAGCACAGGCGTAGGTGGAACAGGCGCGAGCGGCATCGAGGTCAGGAGTTGCGAAACGGAGACAGCGATAAGCAAGCGCTCAGCCCCTGGCAGCACACCCTCATCAAAATGGACCTCGCCTTCCGGCCAGAGCATCAGCACATTAAGCACATCCAGCGCGTTGCGATTCGCCCAGGAGCGCAGGGCCTCCTGACCCAGGGCATGGCGGTCCATCAGTGTCAGAGCTATGCGCGTCTCACTTGGCTCAGCCGAACCAATGGCTTGCAGCGCCTCGCGCAGCATCTGGGATGTAATGACACCATCCTGAAGCAAACGCTCGCCCAGGGTCACATTTGTACGAACCGGACCGATACACATCAATCGTCCGTCGCGAAAATAGAGTTCAATCAGGTGTGGCCCTTGTTTGACTGTAAGCAATCCAGTTTTCGCATACGCTTCTATGCGCTGGAGAACACTAGACAGATTGAATTGACTTAACGTACCTATAAGTGACACCGTAAATTCACCGTCCGTCCAGAAAATTTACTCAAGCGCCGCGCCAAGCCGTCTCTATGACCATCCTCCCTAATGTATACATCTTCCTACCTGGCTTCACATACCGGCGTCGCGCCAGAGACTACTACACCTTTTTAAGTACCTAATTGCCCATTTCGATAGAATACGCAACAGGATAAAAAAAAGAGACCTTCCAGCCATTCTTCCTCCGCAAAATAGTACAAGAGTAAAGAAGAAAATCGCATTGCAGGTCCCTAAAAAGAAAAAGCGGAAGGAGAGGGATTCGAACCCCCGGGGCTCATCACCCAGCTGTTTTCAAGACAGCCGCAATAGACCACTCTGCCATCCTTCCAAGACATACTATACCACAACATTCTCCAAATGAAAAGAGGGCAAGCCCAAATAGTACCATTGGACGCGGCCCACTGGTGGCGCCAGATTACGCCCGCGCTCGGGTCCATCTAGCGCTTCACCGGTCCTATCAAGGCGGTTCCCATGTATGGACGCAGTACTTTAGGGATAACCACGGAGCCATCGGCCTGCTGGTTCAGCTCAAGGATCGCCGCCATGGTGCGCCCCACCGCCAGTCCCGAGCCGTTGAGTGTATGCACATATTCGGCCCGCGTGCCGTTCTGGGGCCGATACTTGATATTGGCGCGTATCGCCTGAAAACTCTCGCAGTTGCTGATTGAGGAGACCTCGATATAATCTTGCAGGCTGGGGAGCCAGACCTCCAGATCAAAGGAGCGCGACGCGGCAAAGGGCAGGTTAAGTGCACAAAGCTCAACCACACGGTATGGTAACTCTAATAAACGCAGCACCTGTTCCGCGTGCAGCAGCATCTGCTCATGGGCGCTATAGGATTGCTCAGGCGTAGTGAACTGAAATAGCTCAACCTTGTTAAACTGATGCAGGCGCAGCAATCCCCGCTGGTAACGGGAGGCCGAGCCCGCCTCGCGGCGAAAAGCCGTTGTCCAGGCAGCGTAGCGCAGAGGCAGTTCCTCACGCATCAGAATGCTATCGGTATGCATCCCCACCAGGGCCACTTCAGCCGTTGGATTGAGGTAGAGTTCATCCATCGTACAGGCATACGCCTGCTCCTCAAACTTGGGCAGTTGACCGGCGCCCAGCATCACCGAACGTTTGGCGAGGAAAGGGGGAATAACCTCTATATACTCGGCTTCGCACGTATGCAGATCCAGCATAAATGAGAGCAGAGCACGCTCCAGCCGCGCGCCATAGCCACGCAAGGTCATAAAACGGCTGCCCGCCACCTGTGCGGCACTGGTGGGATCGAGAATTCCCAGGCGCTCGCCCAGCTCCCAATGCGCAAGCGGCTGAAATTGAAAAGCGGCGCTCTCCCCCCAGCGCCGCAGCTCGACATCGGTATCATCGCGCACGGCATGCTGAGGCAGATTAGGCAGGGTTTGTATCAACAGGCGCAACCGGGTATCGGCGTCGCTCACCTGCAATTCGAGCTGCCGTATCTCCCGCATAATCGCCTTGATCTGCTTATTGAGACCAGCGCGCTTCTCTCCTGATGTATTGCGTACTTCCTCACGCACGCCCTTCAAGGTCGTATAGAGACCATCCGTGCGCGTGATCAACCCCCGACGCTGCTCAGCCAGGCGTAGAATTTCATCAATATTGTAGGACTCGCGCCGCCTCTCCAAGGCCTCGCGAACCACCTGTGGATGTTGACAAATAAAGTCCAAACTCATCATAACAACTACAGTATAGCATAAAAAGGGGCACTAAGAGCCATAACGTAATGCATCATCTCGGGACTTCTCGTCACCACATCCTCTATCCTTCCGCCCAAAGCAGACGTTTCTCTCATCCGTCAGGAAACCATTGCACAATAGAGGGAATTTGCGATACACTTACAAAGGTCAAGCAAAGAGACAACGCATGATATGTTGAGGTGCATGTGGATGAATTTATACAGCAGGGCGGCACGTGGAGAGAGGAAATCTTGTCAGCAGACCAGGCAACCAGGGAAGCAGAAAACGACATGATCACTATCGTGAAACTAACTCCTCAAGGACAGGTAGCTATTCGCTATGAAGGCGAGGTCGTAGCATACTTCCCCAATGGGGCCAAAATTGAGGCATACTGGACGCTCCCAGCGCGTGACCTGGGTTATGCACGCTTCGAGCCAGGTGATCGCTTTCTGGAGTACTACTACACCGATCACTGGTTCAACATCTTCGCCATCTTTCACGCAGATGGCAGACCCAAAGGCTGGTACTGCAATATAGCCGAACCGGCCATCATCAGTAACACCTCTATCCAGCAAGTCGATTTATTTTTAGACGTATGGATTAGCACAACAGGAGCAGCGCTCACTCTGGATGAAGATGAATTCAACCAGGCTAGCGACCTGAGCGAGGACCAGCGCCAGGGCGCCAGGGGAGGTCTTAAAATGTTGCTGCATCTACTACACACACACCAGGAGCCTTTTACCATCCTGGGCAATCCAGGTGACTAATCAACGCAGCAACAATATCGATCCTTGATGATACGGCATTCCCTGCGCCATTAGACATTCTCTGTGCCATTATATGTCGACGCGTACTTTATAGTGGCGTCGGGCTATCACACGGCTATAGTGCGAAGTACGTCAATTGTACGGTTGTTCGTTTGTAGGGAACTTACTTGAGTCTCCCCTTTCTTACAAATGATAGGATCATTATGTTAAAACTTGACATTCCTGAGCGCGAGACCATTGAACTCCAGCACGCAGTCATTGACATCAATGGAACGCTGGCAGTTGATGGCGTCGCCATCGCAGGCGTCGCGGAACGCCTTGAAGAGCTTTCGGAGCATCTGACCATCCACCTTGTTACCGCGGGAACCCACGATCATCTGCAAGAGCTGGAGCGCGACCTGGGCTTTCCTATCCATGTCACGCATCGCAGCGAGGAGAAACTACGCTATGTCCGCGATCTTGGCCCCTCCAAGGTTATCGCCATCGGCAACGGCGCCAACGACACGACCATGCTTCGCCTGGCCGGACTCGGCATCGCGGTCATGACCACCGAGGGCGTCTCCATCCGCGCGCTGCAGGCTGCTGACGTCGTGGTGAGTAGTCCCCTTGATGCCATTGATCTCCTACTCAAGCCTAAGCGCCTGATCGCGACTCTACGCGGCTAAAACGTACAGCTTATTTCATACCTTGACCAACCTTAAGTACAAAGTTCTCTCTGGTAAAATGGTGTAGTGGGTACTGGCGGTCTGAGGCCGCCAGTACCCACTACACCATTTTACCCAGTCGAGCGCCGCAGACGCGAGAGGTCAAGCCAAAAACGTGCACATAACATTAGCATAACTAAATTTAGCTTTTTCAGTTTGACAGGATACTATGACTGATGAAAACTCGCTTCAGCGCCTCACCAGAAGCCAGCGGCACTTCAACAGCGCCAGGGACCTCACCAGAGCTAGCCCGGCGTGGCCTCCTCTTTGTCTGTATCGCAGTCATCTTCTTTGGCTCCAACCCGGTCTTTGTCCGCTGGGCCGCGCCCTTTTCCTCGCTTGAGATCGCCTTCTGGCGCCTGGCTATCGCGACGCTGCTGGTCGCGCTCATGGGCCTCATCACGCACCAGCCCCTACGCATCGCTCGAGGCGAGATTCGTAACTTTGCCTTTTACGGCCTGGTGACGGCGCTCCACTTTGTTTTCTATATTTCATCGCTCAGCTTCACCACCATCGCCCATTCCCTGGCCCTCACCTATACCTCGCCTATTTTTGTGACCCTCTTCTCAGTCATCTTTTTAAAGGAGCCGCTACCCAAGCGAAAATATGTGGGCATTGGCGTCGCCGTTCTGGGCGTGGGCATCCTGGCCGGCTTTGAGCCAAACTATACGACGTGTAACCTCAACGGAGGCAGGTGCATGATCCTGGGGGATGGACTTGCCATCCTCTCGGCACTCTGCTTTGGCATCTACTCCATCGCTGGGCGCAGCGTTCGTGACGCGCACCCCCTGTTCCGCTACACCACAAACGTGTACGGCTTCGCGGCCCTCTGGCTCCTACCTATCGGGACTTACCTGGCCTTCCAGCACAGTTACAGCCCGCTCGCCATTGCCTCAGTCGTCGCGCTAGGTGTCTTCCCTCTGGGTCTGGGCCATACCCTCTACAACGCCGCCATTCGCTACGTCCACGCCACCTACGCCAATCTCATCGCCACCCAGGAGGTCACCATCGGCATCATTCTCGGCATCATCTTCTTCCACGAAATCCCCTCCTGGTCCGCCGTTATCGGCATCATCATCACCCTCCTCGGCATCACCAGCGTCATATTTTAGTTCACAGATACAATGATGGTGGTGTGTGGGCTTTTGCCCACACACCACCATCATTGTATCTGTGAACCTTACAAGAGGTGCAGGATACTTCCTGCCGGGGGTTTGGGGTGTCCCCAAAAACCTTTTTATCCCTCTTCCTGGAAGGATGTAATACACAAGAAGAGGGGTAAAAAAAAGGCAGTTTAAAGTTGGGTCATGACACCCTTGCTGATAGCACGCAGGGATGCGAAGACGCCCTTGCCGGAGGACGCCACAGCCTCAAAGGAGGGAACCCGCCGCCGATTCAAATAGCGGTCGAGCACCGGCACTGGCAGCGCATTGGGGAGGTCACGCTTATTCCACTGCATGATAAAGGGGAAGTTCCCTAAATCCTTGCCCAAGCGGCGCATATTCATCTCAAGCTCGGCGATGCTCTGCACATTCTCCTCAAACTTCTCAGCCTGAGAATCGACGACAAAGACGATGCCGTCCGCGCCATTTAAGACAGCCAGGCGGGTGCGCTCATAGAGGATCTGGCCTGGAACTGTGTAGAGATAGAAGCGCGTGCGAAAGTTTTGGATTTGACCTAGTTCCAGAGGAAGAAAGTCAAAGAAAAGCGTACGTTCGGTGTCGGTTTTAATCGAGAGTAGATCCCCACGCACCTGGGGATTAATACTTTTGTGAACGTACTGCAAATTGGTTGTCTTCCCGCAGTAGCCGATGCCATAGTAAACAATCTTACAATGGATCTCGCGGGTCGCAATATTTATAAACGCCATGTAAGCCAGGCCCCTTAATCGCGGAAGAGCAGATCAATGGTATCTTCAACAGACGAGCGGAACTGCAAGTTGATGACTGAGGACTTTGTGCGTGAAGTATCGCTACGCACGCGTTCGAGAATACGTCCTAATTCGTCAGCAGCTTTTTTGGAGAGCACCTTTACCAGGCCAATATGCGTTAGTTTATCAAAAATAATTACCAGGAGCCACTGCTCCTCAACCATAGACGTGAAGATATTTTCCTGGACCCCTTGCTGGAAAATGCTGCGGAAATCCTTCTCATTGAGCAGCCTTGCCACCTCACGCGAAGACGAGAAGACGCCTGCCAGCAAGGCACCAAGGGTCGTAGCCTTACTGCGCGACTCAGAACCCTGAACCGCAACCACCTGCCCACTCTTATCGATCAGCATCGTAGAAGTTGCATTGGTATCGTTCATCAATTTTGTCAGCAAAGCCGTAATCGCCACGAGTTCGCGATCAGAAATGACCAGGTTTGTCAGTTGTTCCATGAACGCGCCGCCCTCCATATACACGCCAAACAGATGTTATTGACCATATCTTATACCTAAATTACGCAATATCAAGAGCCTCAAGCACTTCATTGCGACTCGTTCTGACTAGATGACGTATGCGCCCAAGATTTGAGGCATTATCAAAAAGGGTCACCATCAGGGCGAAATCGCCCAGGGGATCAATGCTGACCAGGCCTTGTTCATATTCCATCACAACCCCAACTACCCCACCACGCGAAATCTCCTGCCCCAGGGCTTCGGCGGTGCTCAAAGCCGTCGTCATGATGGCTCCGACAGCTTCCATATTATCCTTGCCATCACGTGTCATGCCTTCGATCAAGAGGCCGTCTCGTCCTACAAGGATCGCGAGACGCACTCCAGGAATAGCCAGAAAACGGCTTAGTGTCTGTTTTAAATCAACCATTCTTTTCCTCCGCGGCCGGCAGGTTTTTTGAGCGTGTGTGGTGTCAGGGTATGACCCTAGTTATTCTATTCTATATTTGAGCGTGTGTGGTATCAGGGTATGACCCTAGTTATTCTATTCTATAGAGGAACGGGACGCAATTGGCTGGGACATCTTGGCTAATCTATAATTAGGCATTCTTTATTGTTAGGCTAGCTATAATGGCTACACCACCGGGCGGCTATGTGGTATATGTATACCCAAAGACGTCCTATAGAAGCGTCGAGACTTCTAACAATAGGCAGGAGCATATTCATGGATGAACCAGGAGTCCTCTGGCTACCCTCCAATAATTATTTCCCCGGACGTGAAAAGCATAATGTGCGCTGGCTGATTATCCACGGCACGGCTGGCTTTAATAGCGCGCAGGAGGTTGGGGAATTCTTTCAACGCACCGATGTCAGTACGCACTATACCATTGGGCGCGATGGTGTGATCGTGCAGTCCGTGCGCGAACATGACGCGGCCTGGGGCAATGGCTATGTGAGCGAGGGACATGATCCCTGGTGGAGTAAGGGCCTCAACCCCAACTATGTCACTATCTCGATCGAGCACGTGAAGCCCAGTCGTGACAACTCAGATGCACTGACCACCATCCAGACCGAGGTCAGCTTCCGCCTGGTCAAAAACATCTGCGAACGCCACGAAATTCCCAGGCGGCGCGCCGATGCCACTGGTGGCATCACTGGTCACTACTCCATGGACCCCGTTGGCCGCCATTTCTGTCCCGGCCCCTACCCCTGGGAAGAACTCTTCTCCTATCTTGCCCGATAAAAAGCAGGAGAAAGGCTCCCCTCGGGGAGCCTTTCTCCTGCTTTTTACTTATTTTTGATTAGGGCTGGCACTGCCACTCGTACCAGCTGTAGCCATCGCGCTGGAAGATGTGGTAGGCGGCCTTGATGTTGGCATAGGCATCATAGGGCGAGCTACCAGCCATAGGCGTCCCATTCCAGGTGCTTGGGTAGAGGATCTGGAAGACGCCTGCCGCGTGGCTGTTACCAATGGGCTGCGTATTGGTCGCGTTCGGATTAAAGTGCGATTCACAACGGGCAATGTTGATCGCCTGGTTGGCGTGAGGACCAAAGACCTGGCGAATCATCGAAACGACGTCCGCATTGGCATTAGCCGTGTGAACTTTAGCAGAGGCTGTCCGCGCACCCAAACCAAGCATGGCGGTCATCATCATAACACCAAACAGTGTTGCCATTCCAAGCTTCAGCAGCAAGCTCTTCATCTTCTTAGGCTGTTTGGATGTCTGGATAGTATGCTCTTTCACGAATACTCCTTTTACTTCTTCTCCGAAAACCTGGGCGCGAAGCGCTAGTCACGCGAGTGATGTTGGGTTTCGGAATAAGATCTTACTGTCCCAGAAGCCTTAATCTTGTCTTCCGAGAAATAGTTATAACAAATCTGTGATTGTAGTTTTTCTTAGGAAAGGTATATGGTGACTACTATGTATTTCATCACCGCGTCTTGATACTAAAGATATACGGCTAAATCTCTGCATACTTGAGAAAACCTAGTACCCCCGGGCTACCTAACATACTGTATATAACAAGTAATTTGCAATTTATAATGTTTTAAATAACATAAACAGTGGGACCCTACGGGGATATAAACATTTATAACGTTAAAAGCTGCAATTTTTCTCAAGAATTTGCCCAGTACTTTGGTAGTACTATAGGTAATGAGAAGAGGGTGGTCTGGCGGCTTCTAGCCGCCAGACCACCCTCTTCTCATTAAAAAACTTAGCGGCCTTTGCTGCCGTAGTTGGGTGCTTCTTTGGTAATCATGACGTCGTGGGGATGGCTCTCACGCAGGCCCGCGCTGGTGATACGCACGAAGCGCGTCTTCTCCTGCATCTCCTGGATCGTCGCCGCGCCTGCATAGCCCATGGACTGGCGCAGACCACCAACCATCTGGTAGACGAAGGGGCTGAGCATGCCCTTATAGGGGACACGTGCCTCAATGCCTTCGGCGATCACCTGACCCTCCTCGCGGCCCTCCTGGAAGTAGCGATCCTTGCTATAACTGCGCTGCTTCATAGCGGCCACGGAACCCATGCCACGATAGTCCTTGAAGCGCTCGCCATGCGAGATGATCAGTTCACCTGGGCTCTCGTCCACGCCCGCCAGTAAGCTACCCATCATAACGGTATCGGCGCCAGCAGCGATGGCTTTAGCGATATCACCAGAGTACTGGATACCGCCATCAGCGATCACAGGCACATTGTACTTGCGCGCGATCTGGGCGCAATCAAAGACGGCTGAGACCTGGGGCATACCCACACCAGCGATGACACGCGTAGTACAGATGGAGCCAGGACCGACGCCAACCTTGACGGCGTCAACGCCAGCCTCGATCAGGGCCTGTGTGGCTTCGGCGGTAACTACGTTACCGGCAACCACATCTACCTTCTTGCCGAAAAGCTCTTTAATACGCGCCACGCTCTCGATGACCATGTGCGAATGCGCGTGCGCGGTATCAATCACGATCACGTCTACGCCCTCTTCCACCAGGGCGCCACAGCGCTGCACCGAGTCGGCACCCACACCGATGCCCGCGGCCACGCGCAGACGACCAAAGCGGTCTTTGGTGGCATTGGGGAACATAGTCTTCTTCTGGATATCCTTC
The DNA here is from genome assembly GCF_000178855.1 of Ktedonobacter racemifer DSM 44963. Classification (GTDB taxonomy): domain Bacteria; phylum Chloroflexota; class Ktedonobacteria; order Ktedonobacterales; family Ktedonobacteraceae; genus Ktedonobacter; species Ktedonobacter racemifer. The sequence continues at coordinate 1,382,000 of NZ_ADVG01000002.1, forward strand.
ATCGTGATCAGGCCCTTAAGCATATTGTGATCATCGACCACGGGCAGCTTCTCGACCTTGTAGCGATGCAGGATTTCGCGTGCCTGCTCCAGGGTGGTACCAACGGGAACGGTGATCAGGTTCTCGCGCGTCATCAGCTCAGAGATTGGGCGCCCAACATTGGTTTCAAAGCGCATGTCACGGTTGGTGAGAATACCAACCAGTTTCCCTTCCTCAGTAATGGGGATACCAGAGATATGGAAATGTGCCATCACATCCAGTGCCTCGCGCAGGGGAGCCTCGGGGGACAGAGTAATGGGGTCGGTGATCATACCCGACTCTGAACGCTTGACCTTATCGACTTCAGCCGCCTGGCTCTCAATCGAGAGGTTACGGTGAATCACACCAATACCACCCTCACGGGCCAGGGCGATGGCCAGGCGCGCCTCAGTTACCGTATCCATGGCCGCGCTAACAATAGGAATGTTGATGGTGATATTACGCGAGAAACGCGTCTGCGTCGAGACTCCGCTAGGGAGAATAGAGGAAGCAGCGGGGATAATGAGAACATCGTCAAAGGTAAGACCTTCTTTGGCGAACTTATCAGCAAACGCACCGGACAAGTGCTCCGAAGACATAATGGCAATATCCTCCTTAAAAAAAGGCCAGCACACGTCAACAACGCATGCTGGACATGCCTCACACGGAGGCAGTACGCAGATCATTTACCCTAAAACAACCTACACATCTCAAGATGTACAGGACAAAGTTCATCGAATATTCCGATTAGTGTAACACTTGAGATTGGGTGACGTCAAATTTTATCTACCCAATCTTCTCATCACGCCGTAAATATGACGCCTACCGCTCCTCATCCAGGGATATATCTCTCCTAATCGGCACAATCTTGCTATATCTTTGCTCTTAGATCTCGGCTCGCAAGCTCGCCTCTGGGTAGGAGGGATGGGCATGTGGCGCGGGCAATGCCCGCGCCACATGCCCATCCCTCCTACCCTTGAGCGCCGCAGGCACGAAAGTTTACTCTTGTCAGTAAATGAGAACTGCGGTAAGGTATGAGGCAGAACAAACGCAGTATTCTTCCATTTCTATTAACAAGGAGCAAGAGTATGTCTGCACGAGCGCAGACGACGAGTCAAAAGGTCTCAGGCAGCCCCTCCACTGGGAATGAGGCCATTGTCGTTGAGAATTTTAAGAAACGCTATGGCTCTAACGAGGTCATCAAGGACCTGAGTTTTAGCGTCCGCCAGGGCGAGGTCTTTGCCCTGCTGGGACCAAACGGTGCCGGGAAAACCACCACAGTTGAGACCTTAGAAGGCTATCGCAAGGCCGATGCAGGCACGATTCGCGTCCTGGGCCTCGATCCCATACATGAAGCCCAGGTACTGAAGCCACGCCTCGGCGTAATGCTCCAGCAGGATGGGCTATATCCAGCTCTGACGGCCCGCGAGGTCCTTGAGCTATTTGCGGGCTACTTTGCGCAACCACGCAATGTTACCGACCTGCTCGAACTGGTGGGACTGGCAAACGCGCAGAAGACACGCTGCCGCCGTCTCTCGGGAGGTCAGAAGCGCCGCCTGGCCCTGGCCCTGGCCCTGGTCGGCAATCCCGAGCTTATCTTTATGGACGAGCCTACGGCTGGCATGGACCCCCAGGCCCGCCTGGCAACCTGGGGGATCATTCGCGACCTCAAAGCCAGCGGCGTTACTATCCTGCTGACAACTCACTATATGGATGAGGCTGAGCGCCTGGCCGACCGCATCGCCATCATCGATCACGGTGAGCTGATCAAGCTGGATACGCCTGCCAACATTACGGGCGTTCAGAACGCCAATGTGGTGCGCTTCGTAGCCCCGGCCGGGCTGGATTGCGCGCGCCTGGCCTCTCTGCCCTCGGCAAGCAAGGCACAGGAGATCCGCCCTGGCAGCTATCTCCTGGAGACAAAAGAGGGCCAGGAGGTACCACAACTAATCGTCGAGCTGACAACCTGGCTCCGCGACCAGCATATCACCCTCTCCGAACTGCGCACGGGTCATGGCTCACTAGAAGACCTGTTCCTGCGCCTCACCGGATCGGAGGTTCGAGACTAATCATGGCAGTGCAAACACAGAAACAGATAAACCCTTCCGCCGGAGGCAGCAATCGCCCGGCCTCATCCCTGCGCCAGGTGCTTCAACAGACCAAATACGAACTGCTCCTGACCTCGCGTCGTGGCGAGAATGTCCTGGTCACGCTGATTATCCCGGTCATGCTCCTGATCTTCTTCGCCTCGCTCAACATTGTACCAGGCGTCAAGGGGAGCGCGGTCAATTTCCTGCTGCCAGGCGTGCTGGCGGTGGCGATTATCGCGGCTGGCATGGTCAATCTGGGCATCGCAACGGCTTATGAGCGCTATTATGGCGTGCTCAAGCGCCTGGGCAGCTCGCCCCTCTCGCGCGGGGGACTCATCGTGGCCAAGGTCATCTCCATTCTCGCGCTAGAGCTTGTACAGGTGATCCTGCTGGTGGGGGTCGCGGTCCTGCTCTACGGCTGGCATCCTCTGGGTTCGCTCCCCCTGGCCCTGCTCTTCATTATCCTGGGAACCATCACCTTCTCGGCCCTGGGCCTGGCGATGGCGGGCGCTCTACGCGCGGAGCTGACCCTGGCGGGGGCGAATGGCCTCTTCCTGCTCTTCCTGCTCATCGGCGGCGGCATCCTGCCCCTGGACCACCTACCCGCGCCTATCGCAGCGGTCTCACGCTTCCTGCCCTCGACGGCCCTCACCCAGGCCCTCCAGAGCACCCTGACCGATTCCAACGCCTTCCCAGGCTTCCAGCTCCTCATCCTGGCCATCTGGGCGGTCGTCATTCTCCTGGTCGCCATACGCACATTCAAATGGGAATAGTAGATGTGTAGAAAAAATGGCGTCCCGACTAAGGCCGGGACGCCATTTTTTCTACACACATCCATTGCCTGATCATATGCTAGCCTCTTTCCAGACCCATTTCTGGGGACAGGTATAGTCCACAATTGCCAGGCGGCCATGCAGAAATGATGCGACAATAAACTGGGGAATCTGAGCACGCCGTAGATGGTTCGACTGGTCCGGCAACAGCACAAAGATGCCATCCTCTTCATGCACACGCGTCAGCGAGAGGTGATAGGTATTCACCTGGGGCAACACCACATCAACATTCATGTTAATGGTTTGCGTCTGGGAATTGTACGCCAGCATACGGGGAATAATAGTATCCTGCGTCTTGCGGAAGGGATCGGCGAAGGTATAGTCGGTCTTGAAGGGGATAGAAGCATCGGCGTAAGGAAAGGCATAGGCCTGTGCGCACATATCATACTTATACAGGCTTTTGGCCGCTCTGGCGAGGGTGGGTGACGGCCCAGACGAGGTATGCAGCGTAGCGAATTGCCATCCCCAGAAAGCGAGAGGAAGCATCAGCGCCAGAGCAAGCGCCAGCAACAACCAGCGTTTCATGGTCATTTCCCCCTTGAAGCAAGGGCCAGGCAAGGCAGCAAGCCCTTACACAGTCCATACACGTTACGAGTCCAGCACATAGCCATGACACGTGCCAGGAACGCCAGCCGTCACACACTATACCTAGCGGCGGGAAGCAGCTTTTGAGGGAAGCACTTCCTCGTCCTCTTCATCATCATATGCATTGCCCTCGCCGTTGTAGAGGGAGACGACGGTAATTAGCAGCATGACCAGGATGATAACATGCAGCGAGGTACACCAAGCGCAGATGGTATGCAAACGCACCAGCTCGACATACACCAGGTACAGGACGGTCAGCAGACCCACACAGCACCAGGCGAACTCAGCGAGGCGCACGAGGCGCAGGGCGGGGCGGGCCAGCCAGGCCACAGCGGCCAGAGCACCACTCACCAGGAACCAGAGCAGACCCGGAACCGAGATCGGAATGGAGGTCCCAGGCACAACGGAATACATGCTAGAGAGCACACGCTCACAATTCACCAGCCCACTCGTCGTACAGACCAGGGCGCCGCTATTATAATGCACATAGGTCAGGTAAATAGAGACGCCAATACCAATGACCGAAAGCACAAGCAAAATAATCTGAGCCACGGAACGTCGCGCGAATGTCATGCCAAACCTCTTCCCAAATTAAGCTGAAGCACCAATCTTACACATCCTCATTATGCACTATCGGCACAATCGACACAATTAAAAAATTTGGTAGATGGTGTGGAGCCCCTGGCAGCCACAGGCGACCAGGGGCTCCACACCATCTACCAGACCTATACATGCACGACAATCTTGAACGAAGTGCGCACATCATCCATACCGGGGCGCCTGACCAGGATCGCGATCTGCCAGTCGCCACCCATGCTCAAGATGCTATCGGTCGAGCTATACAGGCCGGGCTTTCCCGCCACGGGTTGGAGTACTAATTCCTGCACCCCCATCTCCATATCCAGCATGGTGAAGCGCAGCAGAACCGCATTCGTCTTGGTCACAGGCTTACCATTGGCATCGGTCATGGACAGCTCAAAGGCATTACTGCCGATGGTCCCGGGAGTGACCGCCAGGCGATAGCTCAGGTCGCCCACCTGTCCCTGCTGGAGCAACGCGTTGCCGGTCCGCGTGCTGGCCTGGGTAGGTGGACTCAAGCTCGTCAGGCCGCCCACCACAAGCAGCAACAGCACCCCTATGCCTACCTCTATCAAGATCGAACGTCTGAAGGTTCTCTGCAAGCTCCCTGCCGCGAAGGAGGCCGCCCCTGTCTCCTTAGAGGGATCGGCGGCGTAGCGGCGCATACGCGGGCTGACTCTGCGTAAGGCAAAGGCGCCCAGCCCAATCAGGATCACAAAAAGCCCGACCTTGATCTCCAGGGCGATCCCATATGGGCTGGTCAGCAACTGCCACCAGGCTGGCGCGCTGAGCCAGCCATCGCCAGAGACATGGCTCCCCGCCTCCAGAATACCCGTTACCGAGAGACAGATTACGCTGGCGAGCGCGACCCGCGAGAAATGGGGAATCAGGGCCGCGAAGAAACGCGTGCGATCACCGGTTCCGGGGAGCAGGATATGCAGTGTTGCAGGCAGGATCAGCACAAAGGCTAAGAGTCCTCCGATCCAGAAGCCGGTCGCGGAGAGGTGCAGGACATCGAACATGATCCAGAGACCCGGATCATGGTTCGCCGCCGCGTGCGAGTCAAGGGAGGTCGTGGTCATCACACCAATTCCCAGCAGGAAGAGATAGACCGGGAGGAGATAGCTGATGCCGCCTTCATGCACACCATAGCGCCAGAAGAGCCACAGGACCACGCCCAACGCGATAAGCCCCAGGCGCGGAAGCCAGATACTGCCAAAGTGACTCTCAAAGAGTAGGCTGCGCACCGTGCCATTACCGAATGCCTGCCAGATACTACTATCACTCGCCACGCTCGCCTGGTAGAAGGTGAAGGCAACCCAGCCAACGAGCAAGAGCGCCAGGCTCCCTACCACAATGGCCTGGATAGCGCGCTCACTCCGAACACGCAGCAATTCGCGATCCGATTTGATAAGGGGATCGGCGGCCAGGCGTACCTGCGCGGGACGAAGCACAAGCAAGAGAAAAGTCAGGGCGCCCACCAGGCCCGCCATCCCCAGATAGTTCAGCCAGCGAATAGCGACGCTCCAGACATTGAAATTATCGCCGGAGGTTTGAAGCTGCTGCAAGAGCGCGTTATCGGGCGGCGGCTGAGGCATATTGCCCACGACAAAGCTAAAGCTGCCCACCACGGCATGACCATCGTCACGCGACACATTGCGAAAGACGACCGTGTAGCCACCGTCGGGCAACTGCGAGCGCAGCGAAACCATCAGGCCAGAGTCGTCGGTGGGGATCATATGGCTATCGCCTGCATCGACCCGCTGGCGCGCCTTGTTATACACCTCAAGCTTGCTAAAGGCAGGCTCAATGCGCTCGGTAAACCAGACCTTGACCTGCGCTGGCGGCTGACCAGAAGGCAGGGTTGCGTTCGCCGCGGGATCGCTATGATCATACTGGGCATGCGCCAGGGCGGGCAGCGGATGGAGAAGAAAGATCAATAGGCAGAACAGCAGCGCGCACACACCCTTGCGCCACAGCGTCCATCTATAGTGTTTACTCGCAGATGTTAAAACAGACATATTTGCCACTTCTTCACTCCTGGGTCAGATAGAATGCCCTCATAAACAGAACGTATCCCTCAAAGAAACAGAGACACAGGGTAGATCACAGAATCTACCCTGTATCGGCATTAGGAGAGGATACCCCGAAGAAATTTGTCTGGCCCCAGGCGCTCATTCAAGCTAGCTTCTAGCCACGCAGGCTCTCGGCAGGCTCTTGTGTCGCCTGCACAACGCGAGATTTACGCGTAAAGGCAAACGCCGCCAACGCCATCCCAACGACGCCAACCACGATACCAGCAATGCCAAGTGTGGAAGCCACCTGCGCACTGTTCTGCGCATCCTTGACCTGCTGTGCCAGCGCACTCGTATCAGCGGCGCTCGTACTCACATTCTTCGTGGTCGCAGGATAGGCTGTGATCTGCCCCACCTCGCTAAAGCCGTTGGGGCTACTGGTAAATTTCTCGTCGATCTGCTGCCCATTCAGTGTACCATAGATGTGGAAGGTATAGGCACCTGCGGTCGTGGGCAGAAAGTAGCCCGCATATTTGCCCGGATTAGCCCAGCGTGGCTCGACTGTCAGAGGCAGAGGCTGCGCGCCGCCCTGGATGGCCTCTGCCTTCAAGGTCTGCTCGGCATTCTCGACCGGGTTAGACACCACCTTCTGCCCATCCGTCACGGTATAGGTACAGGCATCGCCATTACAAATAGTCAGGTCCAGCCCATTTTTTATATTCGCGTAGGCCGGCTCATCCAGAAAACCAACCACGAAGGTATACTTCCCAACATGACGCTTCTCATGCGCCAGCGCCGACTGCGTCGTCAACAACAAGGCGCATAGCGCCACCAGGCAACCAAGAACACCCACATACAACTTCTTCTTCATCAGAAACTCCCTATCTATGAGACTGGTGCCATCGAAGGGTAAAAAAAGCCACAGCATTACCACTGGCGGCACCACAAAATATTACCAGGCATACAAGCCCTTAGAATATGTACATATCTATCATAGGGCAATTTCTGCAAAGTGTCATTGGGAGTTCTACCTATCTTTTCCCCCATCTTTCCTGTAAGGGAATTTGTAGGACCATGTAAGCATGGCCCTACAAATTTTTGTTAGCAATCGCGCAGTTCGGGGGACTGGTTGAGGAGCTGACTACGAGGAGAAATAAATTCCTCATAAGTCTTGCCTAGCTGGTCCTGGCGGAAGAGCGCTACGCGATGGCAGTTCTGGAAAGCCAGTTTTACGCCAAAGTGGGCTTCAAGGGCGTTGCGCATCGCGTCGCTTGAGAGCACGCGCAGGAGCTGCCCACGCTCATACTCGCTGGGAGGCGGAACCTGGTTATCCACAAACGTGTCATCCCCCTGGCACAGACGAAGAGCCAGGCCTTCAATGAGATTCCACGCGTAGGGCAGGGAGTCACGGATACATTGCAAGAAATCACTCGTGCGTACCTCACCCTGTTGAGCCTGCTCAAGCAGCGCTGGAGAAACGTCTAATGACATCGAGGGTACTCCTTTCATTGAGGCGAATTCGTCGCCATCGGTACTCAGGGATGTTTTGCCGCTACATGTTGACGGTATACCGGATAATCCCATGATCGAAGACAGGCATCAGCATACTCGCCTTCCACAACAGCCATTTATGTATTCTGGCGGCACAGAACGATGCACCGCGCAGGAATACAACACATTTGCAGGCCCCTACTAACTGGCAGTCACATAGCCTCGTGCCGCCTCGGAGAGAGAGAACGTGGGATCAATCTGGGAGGTAACGTCCTCGCCTAGCGAGGCGTTGGCCCAGCCCAGCGCATTTTTGCGATGAAACTCCACCATCTGCACATACAATTTCTCCCAGTCCTTCTGACCACTATCTAGAGCCTGCTTCATTGTCACAAGCGCCTGGACATGCTCAGGCTCTAAACACTCAAAGGGGAGAGATTGCCCCTTCTCCTGCGCTCGCACATAGGTTGAGCGTCCCAGCCATGTCAGTAGATCAGCACCCACCTGCTCGCGCAAGAACTGCACATCCTCCTCCGACTCAACTTTGTTCCCAATCACGCGGATAAGCACATCATACTCACGCGCGTACTCTTGATATTGCTTGTAGACGCCAAGCGACTTGAGCGTTGGCTCAACCACCAGAAACGTCAGGTCGAACTTGGTAAACATGCCAGACGCAAATGAATCAGCCCCAGCCGTCATATCGACCACCACATACTCACCTGGACCATCCAGCAAGTGGTTGAGAATCAGCTCGACCGCACCTACCTTTGAGTGGTAACAGCGATGCCCCAAATCCTCCTGGCTGAATGGGCCAGTGACAAGCAGGCGCACACCAGCTACCTCGCGTGCAAAATGCGCCCAAAGCGGATTTTGCTCATCCAGGCGCAACAGACGCGAACCAGTTCCCGGAGGCGTGGTCTTGAGCATCGACGCCGTCGAAGGCAGACGGGGATTAGACCCGCGTACATACGCTTTGATGCGCTCTATTTCCAGGCCCATCGGGATAAGCGTAGCGGCCTCCATTTCGGAGAGACCCAACGCCATGCCCAGGTGTTGATTAATATCCGCGTCCATGGCCATCACAGGCCACTGACTACTCGCTAGATAACGACAGAATAACGATGAGAGCGTGGTTTTCCCACTGCCACCCTTTCCAACAAAAGCCACTCGCATACTTCAGACTCTACTCCTACAAATTTGACGATACAAGTCTTATTGACCAATACAAGTATGACATGCTTTTTCACCAAAATCAAGACTATTGAGACCACATATCAAATATACAATTGAGACAATATCTCATTGACAAATATGGCGAAGGAGGGTATACTCTCCTCAAAGCTAAAGAGATATCGTCTCAATTAATGGCATTAGCATACTCAGGAGATAAAGATAGATCATGCACGCAAAAAGAGCAGGGATAGCACTACTTCTCTCTATTTCACTTCTTGGGCTGTTTACGGCCTGCAACAGCTCTAGCCTGGCTCAGAGTTCAGGCAAGATGAATGTGGTGGCGGCAGAGAATTTCTATGGCGATATTGCGAAACAGGTTGGAGGTGAGCACGTCAATGTGAGCAGCGTCCTCTCCGATCCCAACGTCGATCCACATGAATACGAGTCAAGCGTGGAGAATGGCAAGGCCGTGGCGACCGCCCAGCTTGTCATCCAGAATGGGGGCGGCTATGACGAGTGGATGAAGAAACTGCTCGATGCCTCGCCCAATGATAACCGCAGCATCGTGACGGCCTTCGATATCGCTCCCCAGAAGCTGCCCGACAACGAGCATGTCTGGTATAGTCCCCAGAATGTGAAGGTCATTGCCAGCTCCATCGCCACGGTTCTCAAGAAGCAGGACGCGGCCCATGCCGCCGACTATGACGCCAATTTGAAGAAATTCGACGATTCGCTTCAGGCGCTTGAGCAGAAGATCAGCGAAATCAAGAGCAAGTACGCGGGTACCCCTGTGGGCCTGACCGAGACGATCTTCCTCTATCAGACTGGCCCGATGGGACTGGATGTAAAGACGCCAGGCGAGCTTCAGAAAGCCATTGCCGAGGGCAATGATCCCCCTGCTAACACGGTCGCCATCGCCAATAACCAGATCACGCATGGCGAGATCAAAGTCCTGATCTACAATGAGCAGACCAATACGCCCATCACTAGCAAGCTCCAGCGGGATGCACAGAGCAAGAACATTCCCATTGTGCCTGTGACCGAGACCATGCCCCAGGGCAAGACCTACCAGTCCTGGCAGCTCGACCAGATGAATAGCCTGGAGCAGGTCCTCAAGAGCAGCACCAGCAAATAGACATAATGTTGCAGGGAAAGGATATTGGCGGGCAGCTGCCCGCCAATATCCTTTCCCTGCAACATAAAAACTTTCCCTAGAGCGCCTGTTCGTGATATACTATCTCAATAGACCTGCACAGGCGATCTCTACCCCGTGCGTAGCCAGTCCAGAAAGAGAGTAAGCAACGTGACCGAGGCACATTCCATCGAAGAACAAATCCGTGCCGCGTTCGATGAAGTCAGTCAGCGTCGCACACGCCCGCGTCGGCTTATCGAACAACGGCTCGTTGAGTTCGCTGAGAACGAAACCAATTTTACCGTTGATGACCTGTGGCAGAATATTCGCAAAGATGATCCCAACCTGGGTCGCGCGACCGTCTACCGCTCGATAGAAAAGCTCGTCAATAAGGGCCTGCTCAACCGCGTCGACTTCGCCGATGGCACGCACCACTATCGCGTCTGCGGGCACAGCCACCACCATCACCTGACCTGCAACCAGTGTCATCGCGTGGTCGAGGTAGATATCTGCCTCCCTAAAGAACAGCTCACGAAGATCGGCAACCAGACTGATTTCACCATCGAGGGACACTCCCTCTCCCTCTTCGGCCGCTGCTCCGAGTGCCGCTCCGAGTAGCATCTCGGCCCGCTACTTGCGTACGCGGCTACTCCATAAGCCTGTTACGCCTCCTCCGGTCGCACGTTTAAACACCTACGACCTTTTTTCCCGTGCGTCATCTTCTAGCACTTCTTTTTCCCCTGATGTACATATGACTTTTTCTAAGGATGGAGAAAACAAGACTTATGCATGTCTTTTCGCTGAAACGCGTCCGCACTTTTCAGGCGCTACACATGGAGCGCAAATAGGCAACAAAAACGCCATACAAGAAATACTATTCGTTTTGTCACCTTTGCAGCTTTTCTTAAACTTTGAGTAAGAGCAGGATTTAGCCTTGCTCATATTTAACGTGTGCTTTTCGAAAGGGAAAAACCTATGGTCTCTATAAAGAAAAAAACTATGCTCTTTGTGGTACGCCTGCTGGCTGGCATACTCTGCTGCGCGGGTCTGCTCCTCTCGACGCAGCTCTGGGTAGCAAACGCACATGCTGATGCAGATTCCCACTATCTCCCAGGCAATGGTGACCAGGTGCAACTCACATTAGATGGAAGAGATTTTGGCTTTGAACAGCTCAATGACGGAAAGTTAGTATTAACATCTGGTGCGGCAAGTCCGGTCAAGTTCACTGTCGAGGTCCTGGCTGGTGGCAAACTCGCGTTTCGCACACCTGATGGGAAACACCTTTGCCATGATACTACTGACTCCCCCATAATTATGGAGTCGGACCTACCCAATACTGATCCCACGTGCCAGGTTACCGCTGAACAGACCGATGACGGATTTGGTCTCAAGGCCGACAATGACGCCTATTGGCAGCTTACTTCTTACGACGACCGCAATATGATAGAACCCATTGGTGAAGACCTCTCCACCCCTGATTCAACCTCGTTCACCTTCACCAAAGTCGCATAAGCTCCAGGGCTGTGGCTTGACATTGACATTTATGGACGCTAACTGAGGAAAGGTCTTTATATCCAAAGACAAACATAAGAACATGTCATAGAAAAGGGCCTGGATAGTAGTATCCAGGCCCTGTTTGTGTCTGCTTATCTCTGCGTCTCGTTCGCAATCCAATCCAGGTAGCTCTTATTCCCCGCCACTATAGGGGTTGCAAGCACCTCTGGTATATCATACGTATGAACCTCTTTGATGGCTTTCTCTAGCTCGTCGTAGAGTTCCTTACGTGTCTTCATCGTACATACCCACTCTTCAGCCTACTCTAGCTTTCCCTGCCACCAGTACGTACTCGTTATGGGACCGGAGACACAACAACAGGCCGCGAGCCGCCTGGTAACAACCGCGTCTGCTATTCTCTGAGCCGCCCCTTTGGAATCGATAGCGGTATACACCTGTATAAAGTCCATTCATTCACTCTCCCTGATGGAAACCCGGTGACACAAATAAACCCGCCTTTAGAGCGGGTTTACAGTGATACGTTTATGGTGTTCCCGACTGGAATCGAACCAGCGCACACGGCTTCGGAGTATCCCGTCCCACTCAAATGGCTTCTAGAGCCATTTTACTCCCCTTGCAAGGGTGGGGACAGGTAGTTCTTTCCTCTTGTACAATTCCCCCTTTCATGGTGATGCCATGAAGAATATCCGTGCCATCAAGAGACGAGATGAGCGAGCACCAATATCCGTTTCTGATGCAGTAAAAGATTTTCTGGCATCACCAAACGTGAAACGCCTGGCGCACACAACGCAGATTGGCTATACCTTAGAGCTGGTGGTCTTTGCCAATTGGTGCGATACGCATGGGTTAGCGCAGAATCCAACCTCAAAAGAGTGGCATGTCGTTTCTGGCAAAGGTCAGATTTCTCTTGATCAAATTAATGATCGAGTCATGATGCTCTACCTGGATGATTTTAAGCAAACGCACCGACCATCTCGCGCGGACCGTGAGGAGATTTCGACCTATACCCTCTCGCGTGTCTCTCGTGTTATCAAAACCTTCCTCAACTGGTGCGTACTTGATGAGCAATACAGTCAGTATGTGCTTTCCATCAGCATCCAGCGCATCAAGAAGCCAAAGGTTGAGGAAGTCATCATTGAAACATTCACCATAGAGCAAATAGAAGCGCTGTTTGCGGCCTGTGACAGAGAAGAATCTGAACACCTCCAGGTGCGCGATCGCGCTATACTTGCATGCTTACTGGATAGTGGTATTCGTGCCCATGAGCTGTGCACACTTACTATAGGAAATGTGTGCCTTGATTCGAAAGATGCTCATATTCGCGTTTTTGGGAAAGGTGGTAAGTGGGGGGAAGTTGGCCTGGGAGAGCAGGCCAGGCGCGCCATCCAGAAGTATGTTCGCATGTTTCGCGAGCCAACGATTGAGTACGAGATAAGGGAGCAATTGCAACGGCTCCCAGCTCGCCAGGCACAACAAATCAAGCGCCAGGCACTCGGCAAAGCATTGGTGTTTGTCAACAGATCCGGAAAAGCGCTTACGATTTCCGGATTGTACCGGATGGTGGATCGCCTGGGCAGCTGGGCCGGTATTGAGGGCGTACGTTGTAGTCCGCACACATTCCGCCATACCATGGCAGCCATGTTTATAAGGAATGGGGGCAACATTTATCAGCTCTCGAAACTCCTCAGACATGCTTCTGTGAGCACAACGGAGGAGTACTTGAAGAGCCTCAGACAATCGGAGGCGAGGAAAGGAGCAAAATCAGTCTTGGATAATCTGTAAACATTGAAGTTCGTTCCGGCGAGGGCTTCGGCTCTCGCCTTGGAGATTTTTTGAGGAGACTCCTGCCCTCGTCAGCTGTCAATACCGGGAGGGCAAGAGTTGACCCATGAGCCATTCAGCTTGCAGGGCTGCGTGCATCTTATCACACGAAAGCTCTGCAAAACTAGCCTAAGGAGACAACGCATGTCAGGGCTTGTTCCCTATTCTTTTGAAACCCTAGAAGATGTAGTTTCTTCAGAAATGCCTATGCTCATTATTGAGCAAGGAGTCTATCAAGGGGTGCATTTTACCGTGGCCGTTGAACGCTTGGATTGGTTGCTGGGAAAGATCAAGGCCTGGTTCGCGAATCGAGATGAGGTGATCCTGGTCGCAACAGGCAGGTCTGGTAAAGGGAATCTTGGTTTTATCATCCTGGAGTGGGAGTACTGCCATATCGATCCGCTTTTTCTCGCCATTCTCGAGGATGAAGAACTGGTAGAAGATTACTCAGTTTATGCACGCACGGAGGAGGTTGAATAAATGCGAACATCATCAACCGCAACAGCCAGGGCAACATCTGGCGAGCAGCTGGTTCTTATGCAAGGACTTTATGCATTGCTTGAGGTTGGCACATGGCTCTATTGCTCATTTCAACAGATTGTCACCACTCACGACAGTATTGTTGGCATCATGCAAGGCGGCACGATTGTTCCTTCCAACATCACCGCACAACAACTACTCATGTTTCTGCAATCAAACATGGATAAATACAACAAAATTGGATGGACAGTTGCAGTGGTTTGTCAGGTCATTTTCTGGGGCCTGGCAATGCCTGGTTCGCCAATTCATAGCAAATTGTTGCATCGCTGGATCATTGGGGCTTTTTTTGTGCTTGAAGTGACAACTGACTTGTGGTACAGCATTGCCACAAATACAACCCTGGGCGGCGCGTTCGTCTGGATCTTCAATTGGGGCAATGGCGGGTGGCTCGTCAGTCTCTGTTACATCGCAGCAATGAGCGCGGGTAGCATTTTCATGGGTATCCGTGGTTTTTATCGCCTTGAGAAAATACTGACCCCTGTATTCCGTCAACCACGAACCGCATAGCGGGGTAGGCAATGAGCGAAGACATCATTAACCAGGAACAAGAAGAAGATTATGGCAACGGTCTCATGGACCTGAGTACGGGTACCCCGGTTGAGATTGCGACAGGCTTTGTTGGCCTGCCGCTCCTGGCAGGGGCTGCGGAAGCCCTTAATCTAGGATGGACAGGAGTCGCCATTGGAGCTGTTGGAGCTGTTACCATTGGCCTGGTAGGCAAACACGTTATCGATAAGGAACGTGCCAATGGACACAACATCAACATTCCCATTATTGAGCAGTTCCGCAATGCTAACTGGAGCGCGTTGTTGGGACAGATCGACGAAGAGGGCAATATTGTTGCTCCACAACAAGAGACTACCGCCCCAGCTTCCTCGCCAGAGCCAGAGATCCATCAGGTGGATCCAGATCCTGAACAGACAAATGAATCAACAGAAGAGGCCAATCCATTTGAAGCGAGCACAGCACAAACCGAGGCAACGCCGCCCAGGATTACCATCGACAGTATCGTCAGCCACACCCAGCGCAACAACTATGAGGTCTATATTGGCCGATCACTGACCAGGCCGCGCAATCCGGCGGTCAAAATTAACTTCTATAAGCGCCACCTGAAGCTCATTGGCGCGAGCCAGCATGGCAAGTCGAGCATGGCCGCGGCCCTCCTGGATGCCATTATTCGCACCCATGATCCAGATCGTGTGCAGATCGCGCTCTTGGACCTGGAAAATAAAACCAGTCGCCTGTTTGCCAGCGCGCCACACATTGTAAAAATGGATGTCGCAGGCTTCCCGGTACGCCTCCACGCACGAAACGAGGACGAAGTCTTGCGGTACCTGGAGTACCTGCTGGCCCTGGTCGACTATCGCTACAACAACCTGAGCGAGGAGGAGCTGGAACAACAGCCACTCATCATTGTCTACCTGGAGGAGTTTATCGACCTCAAGGACTACTTTAAGCAGCGAATTGATGCTGTTGTGCCTGATGAGAAAGAGCGCGCGAAACGCGACTATGCGCGCCTGGTTTTCTGCATCAAAAAGCTTGCCCGGCGAGGACTGAAAGTGTTGGTCCAGTTCCTTATGTGTGCTCAGGTTGATTATCGCGATGAGGATCTGCAGGAAGCCCTGATCAATGTTACCTCGGGCATGTCGTTCTCTGTACGTGTATCAGCTGCTCAGGCCGCGGGCTTTTACCAGACGCAACTGCTTCAACGAAACGCGCGAGAGGACCAGGTTGGCCAGGCCGTCGTAGAAATGCCTGATTGCAAAGATCTGATCCTGGCCCCTGATTATGACCTGAGGGCAAGGCTCAAAGCCTTAAACAAACAGATCCAGGCCCAACGCGAACGTGAAGCACCACCTGTGCCTGTTACATCAGTAGTTCAAGAGCCACTATCCAGGCCATCATTGCCACCAGCGGCTACGCGTCGGCTCTATGCGCTGCCAAAGACACGGCCTTTTATGGAAGACTTACAGCCACGTAAGCCAGAGCCGGAACTGACAGAGCGTGAACAACTATATGAAAAAGCCTTAAAAGCCTGGGAGGGCGGAGCCCAGTCTATTCGAACCATGAAAGAGGCCCTGGATCTTAACTTCAACCAGGCACGCGAGTTGCTAGACGAAATGGAGAAACTTGGACTTATCACTCGGAAAAGTAACGCTGTGTGAGGTTGTGTGTGTGTATCTTCATTGCAAGGGTTTTGGGCTCAGGCACACACGCAAAACTCTGTGCACACAGGCACACGCACAGTGCTCACACAAACGTGCACACACATTATACACACCGCCACACAGGCGAAAGGATAGAGAAATGCAAGAAGTACAGATACAAGATCAAAAGCAACTTACCCGGGCGGAGAGACGTGCGCAGGCCAAACTTGCCAAACAAATTGCCCGCGCCAACAAGAAACAAGAACAGGCTGCCAACGCTTCCTTTGATGTCACTCGAACCGATCCTGATAGTTTTTATGAGCGGGCCATCGAATGGACACACCGCGCCGACAAAATCATCAACCTGGTGCTGGGGTATCTCCTGGCCATCGCCTCAGTCCTGGGCTTTATGGATGTCCTGAGCAATGGCGAGGTGCTGGGCCACGTCCCGTTCCTGTTCTATGTGTGGCTTCTCATCATGGGCCTGGGCGTTGACTTCCAGATCCTGTTGGTGATCGGGCGTGTGCCAGATCTCGCGCGTATGGTTGGCCATCCTGTCGGCAAGTGGGTGCTGGTCACCTTCAATATTGTTTTCCTGTCGTTCCTGGCCTATGTCTCCATCATCATTGGCGCCGTGTTTACCCAGCGTAGAGACGTACCGGGCACGATCGCGCAGGCGATGAGTATACTCAACATCAACTCGACGAGCTTTGTATACGAACGTGCCGCGCTCGCGACATTTCTGCTTATCCTGATGGCAGTCGATAGGACCATGGAACGCTGGCGTATGCAGATCGCGGCAGGAAACAAACAGCAGGGTAAACAGGCACACGTAACAGAAGAGGAACAACTGGTAAACGCACAACCTACACAGGGTATACAGACCAGCGACCTCGCCCAGGTCATCCAGGCTATGCAAGAGATGAATACCCAGAACCTGGTGGCGATGCAGACAATGAATCAGGAAACGCTTAACCGTTTCTCGACGGTGACGGTGGAGCTGGTACGCGAAACTATTGAACGGACTGTGGCGACGGTCGCGCTCCCAGAACCAACAACACACATGGCGTTACCTGCTGGAAATACTCAGGACCAGGAAACAGAGCAAGAGGCAGTAGACGCGCCTGAGAAGCCAGAAAGGGGTAAACAAACCATTGATTATGGTACGCTGATCGAGCAGATGTACCAGGAGGCCCCCCACGTTACCACGACCATCATTGAGCAACGGTTGGGGTGTACCCGTAAGACGGCAAGTAAACATCTGCAGCGTTTACGCCCGGTACCCAATGCCATAGTGGTAACAGAACTGGAAACAGAAGAGGGTATACAGGAAACGGAAGGGTAAACAAGAAAGCGAGGTATACACATGGTTACAGCAATCATTCTTGCATGCATCTTTGGTGGCATCGTTGGTATAGTCGGTATGTTTCTTCTGATCGTTCTAACGGCCCTCTGCAAATATGTGGAGTACCACCCTGAAGCGTCCCCAAATGACGCCATAGTAACAGTGTTCAGGCTTGTACTGAACGACCTTCAAGGTAAGAAGCAAGCAAAATAGTCTCTTGCCCTGGTCGATGTTGGCCAGGGCCTACGGGCCTACTCTTTAGGAGGATGACAGTGGATAAACAACTTCGTGATCAACTCGGCCAGGCTGTTTACAATGCAAGATTCATGCGCCCAGGGATGCTAGAGATTTCCTGGCTTGAGATGCCAGAAGAGGCAAAAGAAGTCCAAGGCAATCGCATCTAAATAACCCTAACATTCCTTTTTTTTCATGTAACACAAGAATAGTATCATATCTGCCCGCCTTGTGGGTAGAAAGAACCAATTTTAAAGAGAGAACAAAACGATGAAGAGTCCAATCCAAAATCGCGTCACCAGTGTCTTTGTGCATGTGACGGATATGCAGCGCTCCAGTAAGTGGTATAATGAGTTGCTCGGCGTCTCCCAAAGCAGCACTACCCACGAAGGCACCATTTATGATGTGCCTATGGATCGCCAACACAGTCCTTTTTTAACGCTGGATGCCAACGTGACGCTCACTCAACCAGATGGCAGGCCCCCCCTGTTGATGCTCGAAACAGCTGATATTGAAGCGGCACATGATTTTCTGGTGGCCAGAGATATCGAACTGGTAAGCGATATTGAAGATATTGGCTCAATGTATTTCCTAGCTTTTAAGGATCCTGATGGGAATGTTTTGCTCGTCAGTCAGAAGAAATAAGAAGGTAAGAAAAGAAGCAGGAAAGATGATATGAAGCCCCTCTCCTGCTTTAGATGAGATTGACCTGAAAAGAAGTGTACCGTCTCGTGGGCGAGGCCGCGGTAAGCGCCTTCCTGGATCCACTTATGCCAACATTACAACAGGTCACAGAGCATCTGTTTACTGTCCCTGAGCTCAAGAAAACACTTGAACCTTTGCGTGTGCGGCTGGAAGCATATGCTGGAGTAGGTTTACATTTGGAATAAACACAACAATTTATTATACTATTTGCAGTACCCCACTCCCGAAAAAAAGAGCAAGTCATTACGACTTGCTCTTTTTTGAACCTTAACAACCATGGATAGACCTTTGTTGTGGGCGCTGTACAGCAGTATAAAACATCTCAGAACGCTTGTATAGTTGGTTAGTACCAATCAAACAAGCTTTTCACATTTGTTTTTCAATAGCACCACAAAAGTGCTACAACGTTGGAACCGCTTCTTATTTTTTGGTATAATCGATCAAAGCAAAACTTGGTGATGCGAGTTCTTGTTTCCATAAAGAGAGAAGAGATGCTTTGAGAGGATGTCTGGGGTTACCCCCGCCAGGCATCTTCTTTTTTTATTTTTGCGCCTGGCTTACGTCTTATAAAGAGAGTTCCCTCTATCCATCCCCTAATTCCTTCTAGAGCCTACGTCTACTCCTTTGCATTTTTAAAGATGGAAAGGAAGATGTCAGGGATGAACAATAACGACCCAACCCAACCGTATCAGACTCCATTCCTACCTCCGCCGCCTTATAGGCCATTAACCCCACCAGGTCCTCCACCCAATAAACCTGCTTCACCTTGGGCCTGGTACAGAAGGCAATCAAAGAAGGCACAAGGCTGCATCGCGACGCTGACCATACTGGTAGCCGTAATGCTTTGTTGCACATGCGCCATGGCAAATGCTCATCCATCATCGGGCAACTCACTTGCAGCCCAGCAGTCCTCCAGCTCGCCCGCGGTAAAGGTGCAATACACCAAAACCAACCCGACCAGCCCCACGCCAACACCAACACCGTCACCTACGCCTAAACCAACGCCCACACCTGTACCACCTACACCCACGCCAGTACCGACACAACCGCCGGCTCCTAAGCCAACACAACCGCCGCCGCCGCCAACTGGCGTAAATGGTAATCCATGGGGATATAATTTCAACCCGGGGAACGTGATTTACTCGCCACCTGGAGCGTTCTGTTCCTATTTCTCTTGTATCGCCTCGTTCTGGAATGGCAATGGATACGTTGAAGAGTGCCAGGATGGGATGTATAGCAAGTCTGGTGGGATACGTGGAAGCTGTTCGCGACATGGGGGCGACATGCGGCCACTCTATTCCCATTAGCCCAACAAAAAGCCCTCTCCCTTGCAAGGAGGGGGCACTGGCATAGCCTCATGAATAAGAGTAATTGGTAAATGACTTGCGACATGAGCGAGTTTGGCCCTCCGATGTAAGCACTTGCCCTCCCACTTGAGCAGCTCGTCTGTTACTGCCGACCAACGCGGCTCAAAAAGCGAGGTTGACCACTTTCGTTTTGGTAAATTCACAAGCACAAAATAGCTTGAACTATGGAGTCTCCCGCTCCATCTCCATCTGCTTCTGATCTGAAAAGTGTTGCTCTAGCGAAGATCTGCAGATGGTCGAGGCGCGTAGATGTAAATGTGGGAATGACGTGAACGGATTTTTTCTTTGTCCGAGGCTTTCTCGTTTAGCCTACCTAAGTTTCGCCCAAATTGACGACAGTCCAGCGAGCCAGTGCAGAGCTTGCAAAAAGCAGAGCGATACTCCATAGCTAATGAAGGAACAAAGGAGCTTTCATTAGAAAAAGGAGTATCACCATGAACGAGTCTATCACAACAACAACGAACCATTTCACTGGATGCGCCATCCTGGCCGCCATAGGAGCCAAATTGCAGCAATTGGATGTCTTGAGCCCGATCCGCAAGAGAGTGCAGATCAGGCAGAAAACCATCAAGCATACGCCTCTCGACAAGCTGATGGATGCGTTTATCAGTCTGTTGGCTGGAGCCCATGGACTGGTAGAAATCAACAGTCGGCTGCGAGCCGATCCGGGCTTGCAACGAGCCTTCGGTCGAACCTCTTGTGCTGAGCAGTCGGTGGTGCAAGAGACGCTTTCTGCCTGTGCTGAGGAAAATGTCCTTCAGTTGCATCAGGCGCTCGATGAGATCTACCGCGCTCAGAGCCAAGGCTTTCATCATGACTATCAGGCCGCTTTTCAACTCTTGGACGTGGACCTGACGGGCATGCCTTGTGGACCAAAAGCGGCGTTTGCCACGCGCGGCTATTTTGCAGGACTCTATCATCGCCGAGGGCGGCAATTGGGTCGTGTGCTGGCGACCCAGTATGAAGAAGTCGTGGTCGATCAGCTTTTTGCAGGCAATGTCCAACTGATCAAGGCTCTGCAACCGCTGGTAGAGACTGCTGAGACGACCTTGCAATTGGACGATGCCAAACGCAGACGGACCATTATCCGTGTCGATGCAGGTGCGGGAACCGAGGACGACCTCCATTGGCTGCTCTCCCGAGGCTACGAGGTCATGGCGAAAGAATACTCGGGACGACGTATCACGCGACTGTCTCAAACGGTCAAGGAATGGGTCCAGGACCCCACCTGGTCGGAACGTTCCTTTGGCTGGGTGAGCGAGGAAGCCGCTGGCTACGTCCGTCCCATGCGACGTATTGCGGTACGCTGTCGCAGAAGAGATGGCACATTTGCTTATGGCATTCTGATGTGTTCGCTCTCGATTGAGCAGGTTCTTCCCCTTCTGGGATGGGAGGCATCGCAAGCAGCTGATCCCACGGCGGTGCTCTTGGCCTATGTGACCTTTTATGATCAGCGTGGTGGAGGCATCGAAACCTCCTTCAAGGGTGATAAACAGGGATTGGGACTGACGAAACGCAATAAGAAGCGCTTTGAGGCGCAGTACATGCTGGCGCTGCTCGGCTCACTGGCTCACAACGTGGTGGTCTGGGCACGTCGCTGGCTGAACAGCCCAAAAATCCATCGTTATGGCATCTTGCGTATGGTGCGTGATGTCTTTCATGTCAGCGGTTTGCTCCGTTTCAATGCGTTGCATCAGGTGGTTGAGATCGAGCTCAATCAGGACGCTCCCCTGGCTCACTCACTCCTCTATCCCTTGCAGGAGCTGCTTGCTCCCTTCCAGATTGTTGTTATTTTGGGCGAAACTTAGGTAGACTAAACGCCCTCCACCAGAACTCCTCCAGGGGTTCTGTGAAAAGATAGCAAAGCCATGAGAGAGCGAGCCAAAGGGCTAGATCGGGACCAGTTTTGGCAGTTTTGGCGTCTTTGTGACGATCGAAAAGCGCTGAGCCTTGCCGATTTTGGTCCCTTTTGCCCGCCCCGGCGATTTCCCGCGTGGTTGTGGGTGACGAGCAGGCGTCCCCAACTGCGGCAACAATTTGTCCATCGCGCGATGCACCTGTTGCGGGGTCGCAGGCCGGTGCTTGCTTTCCCAAGGACGAAGGACGGATTCGACCATCTCTTTGGCCAAAACCAGGTGATTGTGGGCAATCGCCACCAGATGCGTCCAGCGTTCGAACTGCTCAGGAGTGCGCAGACGTGGCTGATCCCAGAGCAAGGACTGCTTCTGGAAGCGATAGCCATGCTCGTGACTAAAGCGCAAGACGTACCCCAGGCCAATGGTCACCAGATCGACCTCAGGATCACCAATCCAAACGAACCAACTCACGCGCGGATCACGCTCGGTATTGCTGGCGTGAGGCCGTTCAACCCGAATGACGGTCAAGTCCAGATAGCGCGCCTCTTTGAGATGCAGGTGTTTCCACCAGCGCAGGCGGACAGGTCGCTCTTTCTCATCCAGACCCTCCCACTGTCCGTCAGGGCTGCCATGGGTGGCCTCGGTGTCTGGGCGCAGTTTGTCGCCATCTTTGCGGGGACTACCGCGTTTGCCCGTTTTCTCGGGAGCCGGTCGATAGAAGCAGCGGTTGCTTTTCAAGCGGATCAACGTTCCTTTGTGGGGCAATGCGCTACATTGGCACCAGAACCAGGTCGAGTCGTAGCCGCGATCCAGGACACAGATGGTATCCTTTGGCAACAACGTCACCAGCTGTTTCATCTGCGCCAACGCGACCTGAGCAGGCGTGGTCTCGGTCGTGACCCGTTGTTCACACAGGGCGTAGGTCCAACTGCTTGGCGTCGGTGGCAAAGCGACCGCAGTCGAGAACTGCCATCCATACGTGACCGTTTTTTTGCACTCCGGCAGATTATGCACATGTTGGGCACTGCGATCCGCCGAGGTGCGCGAACGAGGACGGGCAATCCCGCTCACATCGATGCCCACCCAGAGGGTCTGCTCCCGCATGCAGGCTGGCAAAAACTGGGTAAAGACCTCGCACAAACGCGACGAGTTAATTTGTCCATCTTCCAAACCCTCGTACAAACTGGGCCAGCGCCGCTCAAAGCTGGCCGACAACGACAATTCTGGGAACGAGCGCGCACGATCTTCGGTCAGCAACGCATCCACCGTGTTGAACAAGACATCTTTGGCTGTCCCAAAGCAGGCGTAGACCTCGTGACGAAAGGTTTGCAATGTGTGAAGGTTCATTTGAGGAATGCTCCTGCTTTTTTTGTTGGTTGGAACCTTACTCGCTTCAAGCGATCCCTCTTGTGAAGGATCGCTTGAGCTTTTCTGGTCTACACGTCAATTCGTCCCTTCCGTCTGCTTTCACCCGGAAGGACAGAGAGCCCACGAGGCTCTCCGTAAGGTCGCGACAAGCTTCTCCTTGCAACATGACTACGCTTGGTTTTGGAGAAGGTCGGCAATAACCTGTGGCTGTTCAGTGGCCATAAAATGCCCACAGCCTGCCGCTACCTGTGCGATCACCTTGCGACAACCAAACTTTTTGGTGAGCTCATTGGCCGTTGGCCCCGGCTTCCCGGAGCCCATATGGTCACCCTCGATGAGCAAGAGAGGCACATCCAACTCGTCGCGGTGAGATCTCATGAAGACCCGGTTCTTTTGATAGGTTCGATACAAGCCAAGCCCAGCTCGCAGCTGTTCGGGAAGTTGATAGGCGCTCGCGTAGTGACGCATGTCTGCGTCTGTCATGGCCTGCTTGTTCTTTGCGAAGCGCAGGAAGAATGCCCTTTTAAAATAGGTGTACTCACGACCACCAATCAACCGTTCGGGGAGTTTGGGGAGACGGTGAAAGGTGAAGTGCCAGAGGAATGGCATCTTGACCATGAGGTCGGTGCTGGCTGTACCGGGGAGCGGGCCGTCCAAGATCGCGATCCCTCGCGTTTCGGACGGGTACAGGCGAGCATACGCGTACGCGATCATGCCGCCCATATCATGGCCAACAAGGTAGGGATCTTTCAGAGCAAGCTGGCTGGTCAGCTCGTGAATATCATGCGCCTGTGTCTCCGCATCATAGTCGTCTCGCGTCGCTTTGGACTTTCCTATGCCCCGTAAGTCAACGGCAATCACGGTGTATCGGCCAGCAAGCAGGCACATCACCTTGCTGAACTCGTACCAGTCTTCCGAAAATCCGTGCAGAAAAAGAATCGCCGGACCGCTACCGCCCGAGACATAATGTACTGACGCATCACGTAATTGTACAGTGTAGGACTGAAACGCCGCGCCGAGTACAACGTTCGCCGGATCCTTACTGTCTAGCCCAATAAAGTACGGGTCGTTCATAGTCGTTCCTCTTTTCTCGTCTCGTGTTGGCTGATCTGTTGTTCATCAGCCTCCATGATGTGTGCAATCTCCTCAAGTGCGTCAGCTACCACGTCTAATTGCTCCGGGTTGAGTTTGGTCATCATATGTCGCGTCCATTCTTCGTTGAGGGAATAGATCGTCCTGAGAATGTCTGCCCCGTGCGGCGTCAGTTCAAGCAATGGTGAACGCCGGTTTGCCAGGTTCTCCCGGTAGACAACCAGGCCTTCTTTTGCCAAAACGTCCGCAACACGCTGCACGCTCTGACGAGCATGGCCCATGTCCCGCGCGATCTGCGCCACCGTCTGCGGCTGATAGCCGACTCGACCAAGCACTTGCCACCTGGCGCTGCTTTGGCCGATGGATCGCGTCAGTCTATCGCCGTTGCGCAGAAGCAACCCGTTGATCCAAAAAATGCTTAACGCGAACCTGCCGAGAGGATCGTTTGGTTTTCCTGTTGACTTCATAGCAGTAGTGTACCATTTTGACAGCATACTGTCAAAATGACAGTATGCTGTCAAAATGGTACACTACTGTATGTTTCTTCACTGTGCCAATGTGTACGCTGCTTTCAACTCGTTGCGCCGGAGAACCCTGTTTTTGCTATGACAGCAACAGTACCCTACGAGGCTATCCTCTGCACTCCGGAGGATAGCTGAGCTTATTTAGTCTAAACGAGAACTGACAAGCAGTATAAAATATCTCAGAACGCTTGTACAGTAAGGTAGTGACAAATCAAATAAGCTTTTCTCATTTGTTCTTTATTGATACCACAAAAGTGCCACAACGTTGGAACAGGTGCCTATTTTTGGTATAATCGGTAAAAGCAAACTTTGGTGATGCGAAGACTTGTTTCCATAAAGACGAGAGAAGATGCTTTGAGAAGATGTCTGGGGTTACCCCCACCAGGCATCTTCTTTTTGTTTTTTGGCCTGGCATACTTCTAATAAAGAAGGCGCTCTTTGTTCATCCCCTAATTTCTTCTAGAACTTACGTCTACCCTTTGGCATGTTGATTTGGAAAGGAAGATGTTAGGGATGAATAATGATTTAACGCATCCATTTCAGGTTCCATCTCCGCCTCCGCCTTACTCTTCAATAACACACGCACCAATGACACCATCTCACCCTTCGTGTTTTGCGCCCTGGGCCTGGTTCAGAAAACGATCAAAGAAGGTTCAGGACAACATTGGCTGCTTTACGCTACTGGGAGCATTGCTGCTCTGTTTTATGTGCACCAGTGCAAGCGAAGACACGTCATCAGACAACTTGTTAGCCCAGCAAGCCCTGCCTGCAGCAACAATGCAGCACACACAGACAAATCCGACCAGGCTAACGCCAACACAACCGCTAGCTCCGCCTCCTACTCCAACACCTATCCCGGCCACAACAGGTGTGAATGGGAATCCCTGGGGATATGATTTTAATCCAGGACAGGTGGTCACTAACCCCAATCCGGATTTTTGCAGTTACTTCAAGTGCATCTCCAATTTTTGGAATGGAGCAGGCTACGTAGTGCAATGTAGCGATGGTCAATATAGCAAATCGGGCGACAGGCGAAGTACCTGTTCGCGCAATGGAGGCATTGCCCAAACACTTTATCAGCATTAACAAGAAGCCCTCTCCGAGGCCTCGGAGAGGGTAGCTATATAGATACGAGTGGTCTGTAAAGAACTATATTGACTTCTTCCACTTCTTCTGCTATCCTCATGTCGAGATGGGCCGCTTGATGTTGGTTACCGCTTTTAACGAAATATTGTGTTTCTCCTCTGCCTGCTGTAAACGCTGTATCTGCTCTAGCTTATACCAGCTATAGGGATATGCACATTCTTCGATTCTGTGGGGACGATCGAAATCCACGCGCACAATCGGGCTACGCCCGCCAATGAGAATGGCAACTTTGCCCTTTGCGTTACGGGGCCATGCTCCTATGACCTGCACTCTGTCGTTGAGTGCTAACGTTTGCTCTTTCATCGTGCTTTTATCCTCCAAAGGCAGAACTACATACGTTCACGCGGATACATGATACTTATTCTGTCTGCCTGTTCAACCGTCTCGATAAGTCCAGAGACCTTGGTGAGCCAATCCTCAACAACTTCTCTCGATGCGGCCATCTCCTTGGGTAAACCCGCGAGTTGCTTCTCCAGCGCATCCTTGCGTAAAGAAAGGATAACTTTCAATTCGATCATCTCTACAATGGTAAAGTTCATTGGAGTTTTAAAAGCTGGTGTGATTTGTGTTTCTGCCATCGTTATCCTCCAGGGGCGGAACTGCGCAGTTCCGCCCGGTGTGTGGTGCTACTTATTGGCCGCTTCCACTTTCCAAAGTAGCGCTTCAAGAATTTCCCCAGGAGCATCAGAGACCAATGCATGCTTAAGTTCTTTTTCGACTTCAGCGAGCAGTGCTCGTAGCTTCATATTCTCTGCACCGTACCGCGCAGCTGCTTGCGCCAATGCTTTCTTCTCGAATTCCATGGTTGCTAACTCTCCTGTTGGGCGGTTAAATTGTCTTGCCGGCAACGAGATCCGTCGCTTCCTAGTCGGTAAGCAGGCCCTCCTGGTACATCTGATTAACCTCTCCAATGAGGTCAGGGTCTTCGTGACAGGGGCAGGTTGGATCCACACAAAAGCCTGTTGTGCTATGGATAGATTCATCGTCCTCTTCGATCAAAACTATAGGAAACTCATCTTCCAGGTGCGCTTGCAGATCTGAAGCATTCCATGGTGACGTATGTCCTGCCATACCTAGATTTCTTGGCATATTTATCTCCTTGCCAGGTGCACTAGATGAGGTACTAAAGTTCAGATCTCAGCACCTCCGTGCTGATTAACTTTCAAGCAATGTTTGCGCAATAGGGCTATTGAGCAGGCCACGCAACAATTGTGTCTCATGGGCGGTCAGGGTGATTTCCTGATCGACAGGGGCATCCACTTCAGGGCCTTTACTCCAACTGAAAATCAAAGTCACAGTGTTATCTGCAGCTTTGGAAAGCGACATGTGCAGAAAGCCACCCGTGACATGGCTGATATCCAGGGAATAATCAACGGCAGAGGCGAGGGTCTGTTCTGACATTTACGCGCCCCTTCCGTGTGCAAAGAGTTCGTGCAGGACCGTATAGAGACGGTAGGCTTCGCCTGCACCCAACTCTGCTACGGTGCGAGCATTGCCAATAGCAACACTGCCATCTTCATGGACTTCAACGTAATGCTCTCCAAGTTGTACTTCATGTTCTGTTATGATGTGCTCTGGCTTGAGTTGAGGAATGCCAAGCATCTCTTTGGTAACAGGCTTATTCAGGAGTCTACGAAGGGAGCGCGCTTGACTATTGGTGAGTTGGGCATGCGCAAGGGTGTCATCGCCAACGAACTTGTGCATCCAGTGTTCAACAGAAAGGCTTCCATCTTCCCAAAGAGTAAATTCTATCTCCTGCGCCTGCCTTGTATGGAGGGCGCGATTCACACGAAGCGGTGCTTCAGTATCAAAAATGGAGGTAGGTTGCTCAGTGCTCATATGGTATACTTCTCCTTGAAACAGGCCACTTGTGTGGCTTGGTGAGGGCGCCCCTGCTCTGTCGATTTTCCAGGTCTGAAGAGCAGGGAGCGCGTTTTTTATTTTTGGCGAATCGTTAGGCGGCGAGTGTCTGGCTGTACGCTTCGATGCGCTTGACCAGGTGGCGGCCAGTAACCTCATCGCAATCGAATGTATGTTGACCGTTTGTCCAGTTGACTGCATAAAAGCGGGTGGGTGTAATCGCAGAGCAGGGCAGATATAGGGTACCAAAGCGGCCATTGCGAACGATGATGTCAGGCTTCTCGCCCTCGATCTTAACAGTCACGGCGATGACTTCGGCCAGGGCGCGGAGTGAAGGAACGCGATGGGCGTTGATTGCACGAGCGGCAGCGGCAGCGGCTCCCCGGGTGAGCGAGTGGCGAGGGGTTGGCTGAAATCTTGACATCTGATTTATCTCCTTCGAATACGTTGTTTTCATTTACTGATCTAAGTATACCACATATGCGACAGTTTTCAATACTTTACCGATAATTCGATGTCACTTTACGACATTTAAGACACGCAAGCTTGACACATGTCTTTCATGTCTGCTACAATTTATCTGTGCTAGAAAACACATGCACGACAGTTCGCAAGATGGAGGTACTTCTTATGAGCGAGCACATAGCGGGACAAGAGTACTTGTCTATAGACGAAGCTGCTCAAATCATTGGATGGAATCGCGCGACTGTCTTTGAGTGGGTAAAAGAACTGGGAATGGAAAAGCACAAATTCCTGCGTAACAGGAAGACCTATCTCAAAGTCAGTGATGTAGAGCGATTAAAAGAGATAAAAGAAAAGCCCTGGACCGCAGGAGAAAAGAGAGGATCTTCAAAAAACGCTGATGAGGCGGCCTAGGTCGCCTGTGCAGTGCTCACGGTCTGGACAACTGAGTAGCCACTGCACAGGCCCTATCAACGGCCTCTATCATAACATATTCTAGAGCATTTTCCCACCATCAGATCTTTAGTTCTTTAATTTCTGTAGTTTGTCCGTATGACAGCAAGGCAGGTTGTACGTTTTCTCCCAGAAAGGAAAAATAGATGCCAGAATTGCACCCTATTGTTTACGAAGTGTTAACGTATATGGACCATCAGCGATCCAAAGACAGCAGAACAGCTGAGACGACAAAATATGATTCTCGTTTCATTTTTCAGGGCGTTAAACCTCACGTTCACAAAACTCATGATGAGTGGATTGCATTTCTTAAAGAGGTTCAAAATTTCAAATTAGCGCTCAAAAAGATAAAAATGCTCTCTAAATTCAAATTTCTGTTCAATGACATTGAATGGGATAAATATGATTTAAGGGCAACATCTCTTCAAGAAGAATTTGCGATGCTCCCTCCAATGCATGTATCTCTTCTACTTTGCTTTGATGCAATAAGTATTCCTTAAAGTAAAGAGTCGAGAGAGAGTATGTATGGTGTTTATCATGTGCTAGATGAGCTTGCTGAATCGGTTCGCCTTCTATCACATGATGTAGCTAATAAATTAGCTAAACATAAACAGGGTTATCTTGCAGTTTCACTTCCAATTATTCTCGCCATGCTTAAAGGGCAAAACAAAACATTAGAAGAGGTGTTAGAAGAGAATGTCAAGGCAGAAAAGCCACGTGGGAAAGAGGAAAAATTAGAAAAGGAATTTGGAGCAAAACTTACCGCCCAGGGTATTCCTGTTCAATATCAGGTTCGTTGTGAACATGGGAGAGCCGATATAGTAACCCCTGACGCCATATACGAGATCAAAGCCTCTCTCTCTCGAAGCACACTGCACAAAGCAATTGCTCAGGTTTTACTCTACCGAGATTGTATCAATCCTTCAGCCAAAGCTGTTGTGGTTGGATATCCCCATAGGAAAGAAAAAGTAGACGTTGCAATGGCAAACAGATTAAATGTTGAGGTTATTGTATGTGAAGAGTCAGTATGAATCCTTGCAAGGGGAAAGAGCGCCTGGGAGTATCGCCTGGGCGCTCTTTTTTGTGAGCAGTAAACACGGCTATCAGGGACGGAATGTACAGTTGGTCGAGGGATAAAACGGCCTTTCCTTACTTAGGATACAAAGAAGAAGAAACGATAGTGTTTATAGATACTGATACAGTCCAACAAGAAGCCACCCAGGAGAGGCATGGACCATTTATGGAGGCCTGGATGGCTTCTCTGTCATTGTATAGCAAGCGTGAAGCCATCCAGGGCGCAATACGCCGTTGTTTTGCGGGGAGGCTGAACGGCTTCTGTAGTCATTGTACCGGGCGGCGATAATAAGCGAGTTAAAGAACTATGAATGTGTTGAGCCATCAGGCATTTTTGCACCTTGAAGGTGCATCGCGCTCTGCAATTGTTCTTGTGAGATACTGGCTTTATGCAAAGCCGCATACGATAAATTAGCATTTTTTAGATTGGCACCTAGGAATTTGGCTTCCCCCAAATTGGTACTTAAGAGTCGAGCACCCTGCAAATCAGCTCCTACCAACCGGGCTTTGCTCAAATCAGCATCTGTCAAATAAGCTCTTCGCAAGTTTGCGCCATCCAATGTTGTATCTACCAATCGCGTCTCTCTCAAATTTGCATGCTGCAAGTTCGCCTTTTTCATAGAGATTCCAGTTAAATCCAATCGGGCAAGGTTGGCTCCCTGGAGATCAATCCCTTCCAGTGAATCTTTTACGCAAACTAAAAGGATATTGGCTCCACTCAAAAACTGAATGAGACTTGCCCGCCGAGCAGGATCTAAGATACGCAGTACTGTTGCCGTTCGCGCTTGCGCTATAGCAACCACTTTATCTGGAGGTGAGGATTCACCTAGCTGCTCGTGAAGCAAAAGCTCTGACATTTTATCTATATATGCCTGCAATGCTGTTTCTTGCTGATTATCCTGGGCAATCTTCTGGTCATTGTTCTTCTGTACCTGGCTAAATACATATCCACCACCGGCAAGCATGAAAGGAATAATAGCCAGTTGCAACCAATCCCACAGCGTTTTTCCTACTAATCCGGTCCCATAGAGCATACAATCGACAACTATTAAAACCAAAACGATCCCAACAATAACAGCAACTACTAATGGGCGTTTAATGACCTGCCATGACAAATGAAATTTTGCGATCATCGCACTCCTCTTTACAATATTCTGTATTGTTGGTTAAACGTGAAATTTTGTCAAAAATAGCAGGCGTAAACTAAAGAAAACGAAGAAAACTACAGAAACAGTTTCTTTAGATTCTTTCCGCTCCACAAGCCGTGCAAGGGCAGAGTACAGAAACTACAGACATTTTTCTAAAAATCACATATATCCTCTCCCTTGCAAGGGAATAGGTAGGTAACCTATCTAAATTTGCCCTATATAGCACCACCCATACGTACAACCCAACAAAATGGCATACTAATAAAGAAGATATTCTTCTTTTTTATAAAGAGAGAAATTGACTTGTACGGACAAGACCCCTTTGCAAGGAACAACAGAAATATTGGTAGTTTGCCCGAAACTTCGAATGAATTGTAGCCTCAAGAGAGAAGAGGAACGACCTGCCTGGCAAACTGTCAGCGCAATAAACGTTTTCATTGAGAAGAAACTGCAAAACGACGGCTTCTCTGGTTTGCGAGCACGTACTGTCCAGGCAAGTGCGGCCTCCAGAGCTTGTGGAAAGGACTCTTTGAGGTGCTCGATCTGCACATCGATCCCCGTCGCTTCCAGCATTTGCGGGGCTCCCTCTAACTCGCTTGCAAGTGTTGGTTGCCGATATCCGGCTACTGCCTGCGCACTTCGCGTAGCGTCCGTCGCGACACCCGTTCGATCTCGGAGAGTTCCTGAGCACAGTGCCTGGGTTTTGTGGAGTAGAACATACTCAGTAAAAAACGTAAGACAAACCGCTTCTCAGGGCCCGATATTCAGGTCAATTACCACAGTTATGAATAACTGAGCCAGAAACTTTGGAATCTACTGTGACGTTATGCTGATAGCTATTCATTCTGTATCAAGTTTTCATCTGCTCTCTACTCTCATGGTGTAACTATTGAAATTCGATGAGGTACTCTTTTGGGAATTATGTGAGGTAATCTCCACGTGGGAAAGGAGTCCGAATGGCCTGTGAAGCGGTTTTTCTTGATAAAAGATTACCTCAGATAATTGTCAAATTACCTCACGGAATTTCAATAGTTACACTCATGGATTGGCAAACCAACGGAAGAGTGGAACGATCTTGCACTGAAGGGGAAATGTTGAGCAGCTCAAATATTAATCGTTTGTTGAGAAACAGCCTTTGGAACGGTTCACGGCACTCTACATGGGTACATTCACAGCAACATAGCCCGTCTCATATTCGCCTCTTTTCGCTGAAAAGAAGCGAAATGCGCACAGATGAACTGAGAGATCGAGAGTCTCAGTTGAACCTTCAGTCCGTTTCTTTGTGTAGATTGGTGATGTTTTTGCGCGTGATGCGACTCAGCATTGACTTCTCGAATGGACAAAAACGGTGCACAAAAATCCGCCTCTGGAGTGCTTTTCCCAGCCATCGAAGCGTCCATTTCTCTGCTTCAGTGCAAAATTGTTCCGCCAATCAGTTCATTTACCAGGAATGGAGGAAAAGATGCTCGAAAAGGGTTCGCGTTTCACACGCCGTACGTTCTTCAAAGGTGCAGGTGCTGCGGTTGCCACCACAGCTTTCCTGGGTCACAATACACTCTCAGCATCTGCCGCAAGTTCAAGTTCGCAGGAAGTGCTACAAAGCTCAGCATCTGGAGTCGGACTCACTGTTGTCCTGGTCCACGGGAGCTTTGTCGATGCTTCTAGCTGGAGTAAGGTGGTCGCCTTACTGCAAGCCCACCAATATAATGCGCTCGCTGTCCAGATTCCGCTCACGAGTTTAGCCGATGACATTGCCGTGACTCGCCAGGCGCTCGCCTCAATCGCCGGTCCCACTATCCTGGTTGGCCACTCCTACGCTGGAATGGTCATCACCAATGCTGGGACCAATGTCTCCAACCTTCTTGGCCTGGTCTATGCTGCGGCTTATGCCCCAGAGCAAGGAGAAAGTCACAACGACCTCACCGCAAAATTCCCCCCAGCGCCAATAGCCAAACATATCAGTCCCTCCTATCGTAGCGGATTCCGCTGGGTTGATCCACCAGCCTTTCCATCAGATTTTATCCAAGATGTGCCGTTACCGGTAGCCAGGGTCCTCGCAGTGAGTCAGAAACCAATTGCGCCCGTATGTTTTAGTACCCCATCAGGAGCACCCGCTTGGAAACAGGTGCCATCGTGGTATCTCGTTTCCAAAAATGATCGCACGATTAATCCGGATCTCGAACGTTTTATGGCCAAAAGAATAGGTGCGACAACTCTTGAGATCGCCTCAAGCCACGCATCGCCAGTTTCCCATCCCGAAGATGTCTTCCAACTCATTCTGGCAGCATCTCGCAAAAGATGATCCCAAATGACCCTCGACGTGGCTCAACCCAGACTTTGCACTTCTCCCTTGCTTTCTCATAGGCCGCCGTTTGGCGATACGTGCGAACCTATTCACTGGAATGGCCCCGCATTTTCACGCGCGATGTTACAGAAAACGAGCCAGAAAGCCCCGTGATTTATGAAACGTCATGCGCCGCTGGCGCGGCGCACCACGTTTCATTTATCCGGGGGATGAATGGCTCTTCCTTATTTGGGGTGGATTGGGTGGAGTTGGACAGTAGGACGGATCATACCACAACAGGAATGCATCCACGGCACGCCGTACTAATTCTGCGACAGAGACCCCCTCTTTCTCAGCTTGCTCATGCAATTTTTGGTGTTGCTTTTCATTCAGGTAAATGTTTGTACGTCTCACTCTTTCACCTCTTGCATACATCAAAATTTTGATGTATAATTAGAGCATCACACAGAGGGAAGGAGCAAGGGGCGCAATGCTCATCTACGAATATAAGATTGATGGCACCAAGGCACAATACGCCGCCATTGATGAAGCTATTCGCAGTGTGCAGTTCATTCGCAATACGTGCCTCCGCTTGTGGATGGATGACCACGCCACCAGGAATGACTTGCAAATGTATTGCGCTCTCCTTGCCAAAGAACACCCCTTTGTCTTTTCGCTCAATTCTCAGGCTCGTCAAGCCAGTGCGGATCGGGCGTGGTCTGCCATTGTACGCTTCTATGACAACTGCAAACAGAACAAGCCCGGCAAGAAAGGCTATCCCCGTTTTCAGCACGATAACCGCTCGGTGGAGTATAAGGGGACAGGTTGGAAGTTGGACCCCGATGGCAAACATATCACGTTCACCGATGG
Source organism: Ktedonobacter racemifer DSM 44963 (assembly GCF_000178855.1). GTDB lineage: Bacteria > Chloroflexota > Ktedonobacteria > Ktedonobacterales > Ktedonobacteraceae > Ktedonobacter > Ktedonobacter racemifer. Next base: position 1,415,727 of record NZ_ADVG01000002.1, read on the forward strand.
GTGTGGCATTGGGAGGTTGCGTTTAATCGGGAGTCGTGATCTTGCGACTCGCCCCATACCCGCCATCACTCGTGTTCGCCTCATTCGGCGTGCCGATGGGTATTATGCTCAGTTTTGTATCCAGGCACAGCGAAGGGTGGAACATGTTCCCACTGGCAAACAGGTCGGAATTGACGTTGGGTTAAAAGCGTTCTTCACCGACTCTGAAGGGAACACCGTCGAGAATCCCCGCCACTATCGTAAGGCAGAAAATCGCCTCAAACGCTTGCAACGTCGCCTCTCACGCAAGCAAAAGAAGAGTAAAAACCGCAAAAAAGCCCGCCAAGCCGTGGCGTATGCTCATTTGAAAGTCCAAAGGCAGCGCGAAGATTTTGCCAGAAAGCAGGCAAACGTGCTCGTCACATCTCACGATTTGATTGCCTTTGAAGAGTTGCAGATTCGCAATATGGTGAGGAACAGGCACCTTGCCAAGAGTATCCACGATGCTGGATGGGAGCAATTTCTGCTTTGGGTCAAGTATTATGCAGCGATACATACAATCCCTGTCATAGCAGTCTCCCCACACTATACGAGTCAAGAGTGTTCTACATGTGGCACACTCGTGAAGAAAACCTTGAGTGTGCGCACACATGTGTGTGCGGGGTGTGGTGTGGTCTTAGACAGGGATCATAACGCCGCATTGAACATTTTGCAAAAGGCTCTCAGTACCGTAGGGCATACGGGAACTGATGCACCTGTGAGTGCATGAAACGCTTCTGGACAGGAAGGCCTCTACACTGTCTCAGCAATGGGATGGTGCAAGTCACCTGGATGAAGGAAGAATCCCCCTGGATTTATCTGGGGGAGTGTCAAGATAGCCTCTTGAAGCTTATATTATCCGGCACAACCGTTCCTGATCCCACCGGTAACAACTCGGCATCGTCGATGTGAAGCCTCGTAAAGGCGATTTTTTCGTTCCACACCTTTCTTAGGAGATCCTTGAAGAAACCAATATTGAGGAATTCGCCTGGGCAACGGCGGTATCCGAAGCCGAATGGCGCATACCCGGTGGCGTCACACACCGGATAGGCTTGGTCGCCGACACGCGCATACACGGCGCCGAACGCACTATTGGTTATCGAAACCTGCCGTCCGTCCTTGACGTGAAAGACTTCCTTGCTGAAGGGACATTGGGCCAACCCGACTTGCTTGCATCTGGCCTCGTCGTTCTGTTCACTCGTCGGAGCCTGCTTATAGCGATCCGGGTCGAAGTCATTCGGGTTGTTCCAGTGAAGAGGGTCTCTGCTAGTTTCCAGATGAGGCGTAACAATGGTGCTAAAGCCAGTGTCTCCAGTATGAAAAGCTTGTTCCTGAGCAGACAGCATTGAGGCGCTGCCTGCGTTGGGCGAGATGGTCCGGAACAATTCCATCACTAAACGATCAAGCCGTGTGAACGCGGAGTTGTCCGTTTCGTCGGGGCCATACCTCATTGCCTTTTCAAACCACGAGCGAACAGTTTGGTCCCCATTTGTTTCCTCCAGACGGGCCATCGTGTTGTAGAACATCTTGCCCCACTGGCTGAACGCAATAAAGTTGTGGAAGCACTCGAAGACAATGTCCTTCCTCCTGAAGTTCTCTCCTAGCGCACCGTTCTTGAGCCAGTAGTAGACCATGGTCTTCTCTGGATTGGGCACACGGCTGTCGATTATATCTTGCACCCGCTGGTCAATCCAGTCCTTGAGGAGTGGACGGAGCTGGCGCACACGCATGTAGCTGTCATGGACGATCTGCAGGGTCGGGTACCAGAAGCCGAGGACGACCATGAAGCTCTGCCCGATCTGCCTGACTTCGGGCGGAATGTCGTCCCCCGCGATGCCGAGATGCAGGTTCCAGTACAAGTCGAAGTATTTTTGATAGTACTGTTGCATCAGTGGCTTACCTTCGTTCGGTTCGTCGAAGAGGGCATCGAGGAAGCGTTTGATCTTGTCTGAGTACATCGGACCATACAGATCCGGCGTGAGAGCCGAGTAGTAGATCCTTTTTCTCTCGTTGTTTGGTCCACGCTTCTGGTACCCTCGGAAGAAGACCGCGGATCCCTCCTCTTCCACATTTGGCTTCCAATGGTCGTAGAACATCCCGAAGAAGTGAGCCGGCAACGCCATCTCCTTGCTAAAGGTGAGGTCGATCGTGGAAAGCAGGGGCCGTTCGCCCTGATATGTCGCGCTGAGAAAAAACGGCTTCACGGCCCCCTGGACATAGGCCGGGTTGAAGGTGGACGGCATCATCCTGGTGTCGGGTGGCCTGTCTTGCCGTTCGGTCGTTTTTGATGGATCACTCATGTTCTGCTCCTTATTGATTGAGAGACCATAGAAGTCACGATATTCATCCGAGTGTGGACTTGACCCGAAAAGCATGAGTCAAGACCATCCCGAGAAAAGAACAGTGAAAAAGAGACTCATTTTAGCTGCCGGCAAAACGAAAGCTTATTTTGTGGGCCGCTCATGGTTGTTTCCCTCGATGGGTCGCGGGTTCGATCACTGAACGTCCGCGTCGAAAGGTGGGCAACGCTTAGAAATCTGCAGCCACCTTCTTTGCCTCCTCCTGACCACGCGCGATGGCCTCTTCCCCCTTCTCTTTCCCGCCCCACGTCGTGCCTTCCACCACCAGCGTCTGAACTTCCTTGACCCCGAGAAACTTCAGCCAGAAATCGATGTATCCTTTCTGATGGTCGAACCGGGAAGCGGGCGTCGGCGAATCTTCCGCGTAGGTCCCGCCTCGCACATAGACCACGAAAGCGCGGGGCGTTTTCAGCAAAGGGCCATACTCGATGCCGTCATAGGTAAAGAGCATGTTCCGCTGACAGACCAGATCAATCAATTGCTTCAGTTTGTAAGGGTAGGCGAAGTTCCACATGGGCACACCGAGCACGATGCGGTCTGCTTGCTGGAAGCGAACCGCCAACTCCTGGATTTTGTTCCAGACGGCGGTCTCGGTTTGGTCCATCGGTTCTTTGTTCACACCTTTGTACTTCGCCCCGATGGCCTCCTGGTCGAAGTCCGGCAGCCTTTCCTCCCAGACATTCAAGGTATCGACCATGACCCCAGGACAAGCCTGACGGTAGGCTTCGAGGAAGGCGCTGGTGACGGCGATAGACGCAGACCTGGATCCGCGCGGAGAGGATTCGATGTTGAGTAGACGCATGACCTGGCCTCGCAAATGGGCTGTCACTAGAAAGACTCGATTCTGTCAATTTGGGATTAAACTGGTGATTTCTTTCGTAATTATCCTGTGGGTGAGTTGTCTCCTTAACTGTAGGTGTTTAAATTCCGCCAGTTTAAAATTTGTGTTTACAGACACTCTTGGAGGGAAAGAAACGTTTCTCTCCCGATGAAATTTGCTCATGGAATGAGCTTGTACTTCTCTTCCCTTCCATCATGGACAGATTAATGAACTCGGGAGAGGATCAGGCAGAATAGGGGGAGAAGTGGGATCGAGCAAGGCAAGCGGCGTTGTATGATCCAAAACGATTTCAGAGAGATCGACAAGGAGCCGACCTACTGCCGCAGCATCTCCAACCAATTTCCACACAGCAGCCTCAACTTCTCCTTCAGACCAACGAGTACCAAAACGCTGGATGAGTTCATTTACGCTATATGTCTCGCCCCCAAGGCCACTGAGCGGGTAGCGTTGTTACGATTTCCTGGTAGGTGGAAAATGATCGACGACGTGCATGCAGATAAATCAGATTGTAGTGGCGGCACTCCGAAAGGTTCTCATTCGTACCAAGCCAATAGACTCCTCCTTTCAGTTGTGCAAGACGCTGGGCTGCTTCTGCTTTTGCGATTGCTCGCCTCTGGCTTTTTTCCTCCTCGCGGCCAGCTTCTGCGATGAGCAGCCCTCCATCGCAAAGGGTACCAATAAAATCTGGTAAATATTTATGAGCTTTTCCCTCGTAGAAGTAGTCGATGGGATAAGGAGTCCCGAGGGGGACAGCAATATGATGGGCCGGAACAAAGGCTTCGCTCGCGTCTCCACGTTGGTAGCAACGAACATGAGGATGATATTCTAAGTAGATCGAAAGTCGTTGCTCTAAAAGAGTCGTATATGGCACTCGGACGCGATGGTCATCACCAGTCTTGCGACTGGGCACATAACCGGAGACGGACTTTCCAGCAATCTTGAACACATCAAGACCTGGTGTTCCAGCACACGTTGAGGGCGTTTGCTGAGTCTCCATCACATTCCTTCTCTCGTACGACGGACATATCAGATGTATGAATTTACACATATCAATTATTCGCCCGCCTACCAAACAGAGCAAAAGAGAATGCAACTGTTTCCAAAAAAGGAGGAAAAAGGGATCAACCATGGGCAAAACGCCACGCTTTCGGGCTTCTTGACAGATGAGAACGTTTGTCCTATACTGAAGAACATATGAGGCAAAAGAAAGAGCAGAACCGTATGATTCGCGCCCATAAGATCAGACTGCATCCCACAGCTGAACAGGCAGTGTACTTTGCCAAAGCCGCTGGCACTGCTCGCTTTGTGTGGAACTGGGCGCTGGCTGAGTGGAACCAGCAATATGAGGCCGGAGAAAAACCCACTGCTTACAAGCTCAAGAAGCAATTCAACGAGATCAGACGCGAGCAATTCCCCTGGACCTGGGAAGTGACCAAGAATGCCTCTGATCAGCCCTTTCTAGAGTTGGGCAGGGCATTCGCCGCGTTTTTTGAGGGACATGCTCACCGTCCACGCTTCAAGAGCAAAAAGCGCAGCAGGCCAAGCTTCTATCTTGCTAACGATCAATTTGAGCTGGGTGATCATCGGATCTGGGTCCCCAAGCTCGGATGGGTGAATATGGCAGAGAAGGTACGCTTTGTCGGGAAGATCACAGGCGCACGTATCACCAAAACGGCAGATTGGTGGTTTGTTTCCATTCAGGTCGAAATGCCTGACCCTATCTCTGTGAAGAGACCGGCGGCTATTGGCATCGATGTGGGGCTCAATCGGCTGGCAACCTTGAGTACAGGAGAGGAAGTTGAGAACCAAGCCTTCCTCAAAACGGCGCTTAAGAAACTGCGCCAGGCGAACAAACGGTTGCATCGTCGCAAACCGGGATCAAAAAACCGCGAGAAAGCACGCAGGCAGGTGGCACGACTGCATTATCGCATCACCTCTTTAAGAGATGATGTCCTCCACAAGCTCACGACCGGGCTAGCAAATTGCTATGGAATCATTGGCATTGAAGATCTCAATCTCAAAGGATTGCTCAAGAATCGCACGCTTGCCCGTTCGTTCTCGGATGCGGCTTTAGGCAAGCTCTTGTCCTTGCTCACCACGAAAGTGGAGCAGCGTGGTGGGCAAGTGATCAAGGTAGATCGCTTCTTTGCTTCCAGCAAAACGTGCCACGGTTGCGGGTGGAAGTGGGAAGACATGCAGCTTTCTGATCGGGTGTTTCTCTGCCAAAACGCGCACTGCGCCTATTATCAATTCTCCCAGGAGAGAGATCGCAATGCGGCCTTGAATATTTTGGGTGAAGCCCTTCGCTTGATCGGGCTGATTGATCAAGTCGTCAGCGGTACTGGCTCGGACGAGGACGGAAACTTGGCTGTGGACTTGACGTAAGACCAAAAAGGCTCATGGGTCTTGAGGCTGTTGGGAATGAAGCAGCAACAACGAACGATGCAGTAAAACTGTGCTTGCATATGTTTTACTACATTTATCGGAGCAGGAGAGATGAGTGCGAGCCATGAAAAACTCAGCTTCGTTTTGCGGGGAAAGAGCGATAATCTGCACTCATCTTTGGAGACGGCCAACGCGCCTGCTATGGTTGTGTATTCGAAGTTTCAGACAAACCTTCGAAGTTTCAGGCAAAATTTCTTCGAAGTTTCGGACAAAATACCAAATATTTTCACGCCTTTCCCCAGCTTTAGTTTCTGTGGTTCTGTAGTTTGTCTTTTCGTTCCGCCTGGGAAGCGGAGTATAGTATCAAAAATGAGCTAAAATTTGTGGTTTTGGGGCTTCTGTAGTTTCTGTAGTTTGCGGGCAACAAAAAACCAGGGACCCCCTGCACGGGTATCCCTGGTCATAAAGCGATAGAGATTAGAGGGGTTCTTTTGCGCGAGCCAGGTGCCCATCGATCACTTTTATGCTATTGATGTTGTGCTCTAAAACGTCATCACTCAGCGCCCTCAGATCAATCAGGTCTGGCGCGAGCGTTGCCGCCTCGCGTACGTTGATACTTTTTACTTTGATGGCGGCCTCAATGCGGATATGCAGAATATATTCCCGGAGCAGCGGAGCTGGTACTGGTTCAACGTGTTTGAGTCGGTAAATCTCGGGAGCCTCCTCTACAATCTGAGTGCTTGGGAAATACGGTTTACCGTCTGCATCGTAACAGAGCAGCTTGCCTTCGATGCTTCCGATAAAGACATTGTTCTTCTCATCTCTCCCCAGGATCTGCACGAAGCTGTTGCTTTCGGTTTGATACCAGCAGTTCACTTTGAGCATGGTGTCAACTCTCCTCTGGTGCGGCCAGCATATAGCAGTCAGTCCCTGGGTTGTATTGTACAACTATACCCTCGCGTTTGAGTTTTTGCGCGAGCTGATAGAATTCGAGATTTTTGTGTTTGTGTTCAAGACTGCCAATCTCCAGCTCCTGGAACGCAGCCCTTGCACGGTTCAATTCATCGATTTTCTGTTGGTGCTCCAGCTGGGGTGTTGTTTGGTGATGCGACATTGGTAACCTCCTCAAGAATTTGTTGGGTCGTAAAGGGTTTGGCAAGAAACGATTTTGCGCCAGCCAAGCGCGCTTTAAGGCGATCCATGATGCCAGCATGGCGCGAGATCATGACAATGGGGATGGCGGCGAGGGCAGGTTTGGCTTTGAACTTTCGCGCGATTTCATAGCCATTGAGTTTGGGCAGGTCAATATCGAGGAAGATCAACTCAGGGAGGAGAGCCTGGGGAGAGAGAAGTTGGCGCATGGCCTCTACGCCATCAGGGTATGACATGACCTGGTGGCCAGCACGTTGCAGGCACGTCTCAAGTATTTTGCGGATCAGTGGCGAATCATCAATGACGAGTATCCTCATATCCCTCACAACTTCCACACAGGGGAATACATTCCCTACAGTTACAACTGCTACCGCTACATACACTACCATTACGTTCAATCTGTTGTCAATTGGTACACCCCCATACAATGCAAGCACAAGCACTACACATGAGGGGGTAGCTATGATCAGGTTGAAAGTCAAAGAAGTTGCTGCAGAAAAGGGGATTGGTCAGGGGAAGCTGGCCAGGCTCGCCGACATGGACATCAAGACAGTTCGGCGCATCTATCAAAAGCCGACATTGCCTGTCTCAACAGAGACCCTGGATAAGATCGCAAAAGTGCTGCAGGTTGACGCTAGCACGTTATTGGAAAGCATCCCAGACGAAGAGGATCCCAATGCCTAGTCCTCCTTGCAGGGGTACCTTCTCCGCTGGTGTGGTGGTCTCCAAGTGAACACTTGCACTCCCCCTTTTCATTGAGCGAGATATAGCGGCTAATCACCTGGTAACAGTCCTGGCTGGCGTACAATTCTCGAATGGGTAATGAGCCGCTGGTTCTGCCTAGAATAGATGGGGAAAACGATCTGTGTATATGCGTAGCCGTGGTTGTCGTCGATCTCTTCATCAGAGGAACGTCCTTCCGCTAGATAGAGGCAAGCCAGGCTCATGATACTGCCGCACCTCCGGAATACTAGTGTAAATCACCTGTTACTCTTGCGCAAATGTACGCCTGCAATCGACCTTAATTCCACCACCTCTCCTCATCGAGAGAGACGTCATAGCGAGTTGCGCCTATCCTCTTCTTTTTGGCATCTTCTAAGCTCCAGGTACATGAATTATATTTTCAATAAACTCCTTCTATTACGTTCCAAAAGTTTTGCATGCAACACCAGCAATTTATGATGTATGCTTGTTATAAAATCTATTGCTTACCTATCTGAGGAGGATGTATGCCTGTAGATAAAAACACGAGTGATACACAGATAAGGCTAGAGCATTCGCTTATGACGCACATTATGCTTCTTCAGCTCAAGCCAACGACGACGGATGGAGATATAGACTCCCTCTTCCAATCAATGCATGCTATGCAACATTACATTCCACACCTCGTTGCAGTTACTACTGGAGAAAATCACAGCCTCCAGCACAAAGGATGGACGCATGGCATTCTTTTACACTTTTTAGAAAACCAGCATCTACAACAGGCAATGAAACAGAGCCTCTATCAGAATATCATTGAGCAGTTGGCCTCTTTGTGCGACACATGGATTACTTTTGATATTCCACAGATCCTCCCTCTCAATCAGGTCATTTCACCACCTCCCACTCCCTCTGCTCAACCACAGACGTCACCCACTACATCGAAACAGACAAAGCGTCAACGGGGAACTACAAGAGCGTATCGTCAGATAGATCCAAGAATTGTCGCACTTACCGTCGAGCAACTGGGAGTGGATGAGATGGAAGTCGTCTTTACCGCCTCGTTCGTTGAGGATCTCAACGCTGATTCACTCGATTTAGTTGAATACATGCTCGCTCTTGAGGAAACATTTCACATTAAAATTCCCGATGAAGACATTTCTGTCCTGATGAGATCTATTGGCGACATACAGAACTATCTTGTAGAAAAAGGCGTCTTGCAGGATGCAAAGAATTGAGCCAAAGCTGCATCATCTAAAATGAGTTGCATATATAAGACTGTCTAGTCCCAAAAACCTGGTTCTCCGCCACCTTTCGTGCTAAACTTATGCTTAGAGAAAAGGTAATTCACGCTGGTTGGCTTCAGCAGCCAATTCTGCAAACGGCATTTTCAAGCATTGTGTCTCCTAGCACGGAAGACGACGAAGAACCATAGAACTTCAACATTGACACTCTTAGAGAGAGCGGAGGTTGCTTCTTTTAGTAACGTTTGTCATTGTTGCATAGATGCATCATATAAAACATACTAATAAAGTATTTTTGCCTCTTCAGATACACAATTGCACATGAAAGTGTGGTGTTATGACACACGATCGCAGCCTGGTTGGGCAGCAGATTGGAAGCTATATTCTCACGGCACAGGTACAGAGCGGGACCTATGGCAGTGTCTACCAGGCACGACACGCCGTCTTCGATGATGACCCGCTCGTCGCGCTCAAATTACTGCACACCCATCTCAATTCTCCTGAAGAGCAGCGTGGCTTCCTGCAAGAGGCTAAGCTGTTGCGCAAACTCAGGCACCCCTATGTCTTGCCTATTATTGACGCTGGAATCCATCAGGGGCAACCTTTCCTAGCGACTGAGTATGCCACAGGCGGATCACTCTATGAGCGCATTCGCAAGCAGGCAGGGAATCCCTTTCAGCTCGAAACGGCCCTGCAATTGATATCCCAGATAGGAGAGGCTCTGCACTACGCGCACCAGCAAGCGGTGATTCACCGCGACCTCAAGCCCGGCAACATCCTCTTCAACGCGCGTGGCGAGGCCCTGCTGGCCGACTTCGGCATCGCGGTCGTACTGGAAACAGCCAGTACACGCAAAATGGGCCTGGGCGGCACGCCCGCCTATATGGCCCCAGAACAGTTTGAGGGCTATGTTAGTCCCAAAAGCGACCAGTATGCCCTGGCATGCGTGGCCTATGAACTGCTCACGGGTTGCAGGCCCTTTGCTGTCTCAGCCCCCAGCCTGGAGGCCTACTGGTTTCAACACACTAAAGTCCCGCCCACCGCACCACGCGAACGCAATCCCGCACTCCCTGCTGACTGCGAGACCGCCCTGCTTACAGCGCTCGCCAAGGAGCGCAGCCACCGCTACCCCGACGTTGCCGCCTTTCTTAAAGCTATCTCTGCCCCCCTCGAAGCGGTGACACATTATGCACCCGCTAGCGCTCCTCAGCAGCCATCACTCCCTCCAACCCTAAGCGCTTCCCTTAACCCACCTGCTTTTTACCCCCACACGACGGCGCATCATCCACCTACACACACGCCATTGCCTGCTCACCCACTTACTGAAACACCCGGTATGAGCGCGAGTGATTACAACAGACAAGGGAATAAATTTTATTCTCTTGGATTCTATCAGGAAGCACTTGCAGTCTACGATGAAGCCATTCGCCTCGCCTCCAGGAATGTTCTCTACTACACTAACAAGGGGTTCACACTCAACAAATTGAGGCGATACAATGAAGCATTGGAAATGTTCGAGACGGCTCTAAGGCTCAACCCTAAACATGAAGATGCGCGGGTGGGAAGAGATTTAGTGCTCGAGATACTTAGTAAATGAGGTGCAGAGTAGCGGACAATACGGGTATCTTTCTTTTCATTCTACCATATTTTCCTGCACGGAAGATGACGGAGAACCAAAAACCCTAAACTTCAACGTAAGGGTGAAAAAGAGACAAGAGAAAGCCCATTCTCTTGGGCAAATTGATTGGGAGAACGGATATCCCAGGCTTTGGTGTGGTCGCCGCTGGTTGTAAAAAGTGACCCACTGCTCAGCCGCTCGTAAAAGGCTTTCAGGGTGGGTTCTCCACTGAGGGCATAGCCGATCAGAACCACCACAAAATCGATCGTGTCGTAGGTCCCAAAGCGTGCGCGGGTGAAGCGGACCTGCTCCTGGATGGTTTTGAGCAGCCCCAGATGGATGAGAACCTGCGCGAAAGCAGCCGCTTCTCCCAGCCAGGATGGAGTTGAGGGAACTGAGACGGGCGTAATCTGGATGGTGACAGCGGATTGCGTCATACTGGTGATGTGTTCTCCTTATCTGGAAATCAATCGCTTGACCTTTTCTCTCATGAGGCACATTTCTTCTGTTTTTGCCAGTTCTCCTCATTTATTGTTCAGTTCTGTAACCTCGTTGCACATCCCGTGAGACTTATAATTTTCTCGGCATCACTCTCTCTAAAATACAGCGCTGAAAAGAAGTTCACTGGAGGATAGGTGTTAAGCTGACACGTTGGGGCTCCTACGACAGGCACCATACTCCCCAATAACAAAGGCTTCACTGCGTGTAGCTGTAAGCGCCCCATACCCCTTTTGCAGATTTATTATTCTTTTGTCAGGCTCGTTCCTGGTTTTCTTCCAGGTTCATTTCAGTTGCAATTCAAACGGACGCCGATGTCTGCATTCCTTTCAGATCCATTTCAGCGCGTTTTCAGTCGTTGTTCTACTCCAGTTCAGTTCCATTTCAGTGCGTTTTCAGATGCCATTCAGATCTCAGGTGTTATGCTAGAGACCGAACAGGAGAAGCATGTCATAAGCAAGATGAGAAGCGCCACGCGCTATCAAGGACGATGCAATCATTCCTAGATTTCCTCCAGGTTTTTCGAATTTCATCCGTTTTTTGTCGCGTTTTTCCCGCGTTTTTCCCATCTTTTCCCTATGTTGCACCCATGTTGATCAGATATACTTCTGGGTGTAGAGATCAGATGCATTGGAGCCGAGAAGTGATGAGACATTGCTGGCGGCATATGACATCTGAAACGTTTTGCGCAAAGCGCAAAGACAGGGCTGATATGCTGGTAGAACGAAGTTCTTGCCACTGGACAGTCTATCCTTAGTAGTTGGGGATTTACAACTACCCCTGGTCGTTCCCAGGTGGCTTAAGAAGTCAATGTAGTTGCTGCGATAGTAGGACTACAGTACTCTCCTCACGTCAGTGGGGATCCAAGCAGGGCGTTTGAGTGCTCGAGTACGCAGATGAACTCGCCGAATGGAACGGAGCCGCATCTACTCGCCTACATCAGGCAATGATGGGAGTCGCTTCCTCAGGAGCTGGTGGCATTCGCCGTAACGAATGGGTTCGCGTTGCACCTGGCGATGCAGGTCTGTCTCCGCCTTATGTGAGATGTTACAACGATTTATTCTATTGGCCTTATAGTGCAGACCTGCCAGGAGTGAGAGTCTTCTGGCAGGATTGGATATCACCCTTGTAGGTCGTTTGCAGCCCGTTTCAACGGTTCTATTCATATCGCAAAGATGGGGATATAAACAGTTGAAACACTGAGAAAAGGATGTCTCGGCGTGCATCGTTCTCAGGAGGGGCCTCTTCCCATAGCGTCGCAGAATATCCTCACCTTGGTTCTTGTAGAGTGACATACACAGAGGAGAAACCCGGCCAGGATCTACAACTGTGTGGATTACCTTATGACAAAGTCAAAGCCCATATACGATGCTCGTTATAGCACTTACAAATAAGGAGGATCATGACACTTATGTGACATCCCAACGCTCCACCTATCGTACTGATGTACTTATGCACGCATCCCCTAGTGCAATAGCACAGTTGGGAAGGTAGAAAGAAGCTGTAAAGGAGGATGGAGTGACGAAATCAGCCTTTTTGTTCGTCACTTCTCAGGAGAAAGAGAAGACGCAGATAGTACATTCACATGCCAGAAAAAACACGACTCCGTTTTTTTACTGTTCTTCTATGAGGAAATGAGGACACTTATGAACAGCGACGGTATTGCAAAGGTTGTCTTCGAAGAAGTACATGAAGGATTCGTTATCACACTTTACGAGGACGGCTGCATAGCCATTGAAGATATAGGCTACCAGACTGATCCAACCCTTCCCCATATCATGCTATCCAAGACTGTAGCATGCGCTGTAAGCAATTTCTTCACTCGCCCAGACGTCGTTCAACGACTCAAGTGATCATGTTTAGGCACAAAGGCACTTGAATAGTATTCAGGTGCCTTTGCCTGTTATAGCGCGACCAGGGCCTGGTTTGCCAGGTGGGGCTCCTTCACCTTTTCCTTTGCCCTTCTCACCAGGGATCCTACGCAAGGATAGCCACCGCCTCAAACAACACTTCGGCGAAGGCCTTGTTTCCCTCAATGGATGCGTCTTCCATGGCTTGCTCTTTCGCCATCCCCTTGGTAAAGAGTCGCCAAGCCATCTCCTGCTTCATCGTCACAACGGTCATGGGAGCAGAAGCATGCTCGGTAAACAGGGACCACTTTCCCTCTTGTCGCACTAAAAACCACTGGTTGCCAGCATCTCCCATCACATGCAACGCAACCGCTGTCCCTTCGGCCGCCTCAACGGCACGAAACGTCCAAGGTAAGGCTCGCCCAAAGGTATCTAAGACTGGCGTTAAAAAGGTCGCTTCGGTGAGTCCTGGCTGCCCAACCCCCTCGCGGATATGTTGCTGGTGATGCCAGCGTTCCGTGTACTCACGAGCCAGATCGAACCATACCGGAGCAGGATCGGGACCAGCCCAACTGACCACGCCATTCATTTCCATAAGGGACAGGCTTCTGAAGTAGTCGATGACTTGGTGCCCAGTGTGCTCTAGCAGATCGCAGAGCAGACGTGGACTCATCCTTCGTGCCGCTTCAACCCATAGCTGATTCTGCGCATTAATGCGGCTGACCAGATCAGGACCAGGGGGAAGGAGCGAAGTGGTTTCCTTATCTCGGCCTCGTGACAGGAGGCCGATGTCATCTCCAAGCAAATGTAGTGCGACGTCCTTCACTGTCCACTCTTGACATGGCGTCGCACGACCCCAATCCTGCTCATCGAGGCGAGAGAGGAGGCCCAGCAGATGCCCAAGCAATGGTTCAAATAAATCAATCACGATGATTGGCTCAACAGCCTTCATATAAAGACCTTTCCTGCTCTCCAGAAAAGAACACAGCTTGACTGAATGAGTATCTCATACTTCCCTCTTTTCTTCAAGAACCTTCCTCTTTCTCCTTGTTCATCTTATGCACTCACTTTGATCGTTTTATTCTCGGCCGTTTCTTGAGATAGCCAAACGCCCGAAAGCCTCGGGGCTTGCTGTAGATTGTGACTTTGCACTAGAGTGAATGGGGTGCAGTTTTGGAGTGACTGGGAGCAAGTGGAGGGCGCAATTTTCTTCTAATTACTGTAGCAAGATTTCAGTTGAGCGTGATGGCACAGGCTAAAGATGCTCGTATGCTCCTGCTTTCCTGCCTCAGGGCTTTGTCTCTAGTCCTTGACCTGGGAAGCAGAGCACCAAACTCTTGCAGTAGTGAATATTTTAGGCTGATGTTGACACTATCCCTGGATGTCATATCCTCTAAGGAGAAGAAGCGTCTTCTGGCTCCTTTTTTCTCCCCTTTGGCATAAAGCGCATCGCTGCCAATGCCACAAGTGCCAGGAAAGAAACGGTGAGAAAACGCTTGTGGATAGTTAACAACGAGCATTGTTACTGGAAATCAGGTGTCACCAAACCTGGGTACACCGCCATTCCTTTTCCTCTGGAGTGCACTGATGGAATCGATACAAATGTTAGCGCAGCTTTTGAGCAGTATGCATGTGTTGATCTCTCACCAACCTTCTATACGAATATGCCAGGCTGGCATTCTCACCCAAATGTAATGATTGTGGAGGATGCGCGAAATTTTGCACAGAACGGGTATTTTCTTCAGACCCTCTTTCTGCCGGAGCATAGCGGTTGCCATGTCGATGCTCCTGCCCATATCCTTCCTGACAAAGCCGATCAGACGATAGATATCTTTCCTGCAAACGCGTTGTGTGGCATAGCAAAGAAGATCGATCTCTCGCAAGAAAACTATGCCCCCGGTGATCTCGCATCGTTGAGCAAGGTTGAGGAAGTGATGAAACACACGGGAATAACCATTGAGAATGGAGATATTGTTGTTTTTGATTTCGGCTATGACAGGTATCTCGTCGATGTGGAGAAGAAACCCGCACATCAAAGAAACTGGTGGGGAGAGAACGAGCCGGGATTGGCCGAAGATGTCTGCCGTTTTCTCTCGGAGGTGGGCGTTAAAGCCGTTGGATCAGATACGCCTGCGTGCGATACTGCTCAGATCAACGGCCAAGTAACGGCAGACTTCGGTCATGCGCATTATTTTTTGCCCAATGGTATCTTCATTGTAGAGGGCCTGTATGGGTTAGCAAAGGTGCCAGCTTGCTTCTATCTTCTCGCATTGCCCCTCAAAATTAAAGGTAGATCTGGTTCTCCCTTGCGGCCAATCGCCCTTTTTTAGGAAGCTTTGCATGTTGATTTTTGAGGAGCGCTTGAGGCTCATAATGAGGAGGAAATAGAAATGCTCAAGGCAAACTTTGATTTGAGTGGCAAAGTAGCTCTTGTGACTGGAGCAGGAAGAGGAATTGGTAGAACGCTTGCTGAAGGATTGGCAAGTGCTGGAGCAGATATTGTCCTGGTGTCACGGACAGAAGGGGAAATTAAAAGCGCAGCCGACGAAATTTCTAAAGGAACGGCAAGAAAAACGTTCGCCTTAACCTGTGATGTTGCGAGCGGCACATCTGTGACAGAAGTAGTTGAAAAAGCGATCGCACACTTTGGACATATTGACATTCTCATTAATAACGCTGGAACCAGCATGAGAAAAACTGCTTTAGAGTTAGCGGAAGACGATTGGGATAAGGTAATAGACATTAATTTAAAATCTGTGTTTTTAATGTCTCAAGCTGTGGGAAAGCACATGGTCGCACAAAAATATGGTCGAATTGTAAATGTTGCATCTGCTGCTTCTGCTTTAACTTTATCGACAGGAACTCCATACGGACCAAGTAAAGCAGGTGTTGTTCAATTAACACATCAGTTAGCAAATGAATGGGCAACACAAGGAGTTACGGTGAATGCTATTAGCCCCTGGTTTTTCAAAACATCTCTTAATGCCAAAATGCTAGAGAATGAAGAGTTCCGTACCCTTGTTGAGAGAAGGACACCGATGAGGAGACTAGGAAACTTAGAAGAACTGATTGCACCTGTTATTATGTTTTGTTCGGATAGCGCTAGCTATATAACAGGGCAGAATTTATTTATTGACGGCGGCTCTGTAAACTACGCATTCTAAGTCTCTAGCCCGTGACCTGGGAAGCGCCGAATTCTTGTAGGAGTGGTTTAAGGCGCGCACAGAGCGTAGCAGCCCATTTCTCGATTTCAGCTATCAGACACATCGTCTCCACCGCCACCAGTAGCACCAGCTTCCGACATCGAGCGTCGAGTTTCTATCGCTGCCACACTCGCCGAGATGGAATCTGGACACTACGTTTTTGTCATGCTGCATCTCATCTGGTCTGCCGTTTCGTATGTGCCCTCAGCCTCGATTGGCTATGCCCGACCGGACACGGAAAACAGTTCCTTGGCTTCGATCCACCCGCCGCCCACCGCCTCTCCCTCCAGACAGTAGTGGCTCCAGAAGAGATCCTCAGCATCAATGTCCATCCTGCCCCTACTCCCCAGGAGATCGACAGTGAGTTTTCCGACTCCTGCTATTTCCAGGTCATTGCAGGAGCAACACACCCGCATGAACTGGTCTGCCGCGCCCTCGACAACGACGATTGGCACACCCAGTTTGACATCTCCATCACCCATCTGCCTACCATCTATCAAACTCAACTCGCCTTCGACCCCTACCACCACCCCTGGCCCACTCCATAACAGCAAGCATACTCCTTCTTCATCTCGCCACGGAGGCAAGATGGCGGCAGCGCCTTTGACGATACTCGTGAACACACCCACGCCTCCCCTCTCAAGTGTACCCAATCCTGCCTGACACTCCCTGACAAAACGGCACTTGTGTCAGGTGGCGTTAGGCGGCGTTAGCGAGCGGTAGAGGGCAGTAAGAACTTGTCAACCAGGCACCTGCTCACCTGTCAGGCGTTCAAAGGCAGTAGAGAATTCTCTTTCACCACTTGCACTTTGTGTAAACTATCTGTGAAGGATGAAAACGTTGGAAGGGTTCTACCATGCACAGATTCAAAAGAGATGTGTGGAAAGCTGGTATCGTTATTGCAAGTATGATCCTGCTCCTGATACTCATGGTGTGGGTTCCGCTGTCAGCAGTAAGCGCACGAGAGGGAGCATTAGGATTGGCTATGTTAGGAATCTGCCGCGATCCTGAATAGTGAAAGTCTCCGCATGCTCGCCTCGAAATAGGAGAAAAGGATGGTCCATCGTCATCCCATGCTCTACAGGATATTAGGCCTGGTCTTTCTCGGGATCACATTGGTCCTCATCTTCATAGGTGTGGCGCTGGACTGGTCCTCATCAACACGCACGGCCGTGTTCATCCTCAGCTTTTTCCCTTTGCTGCTCGCTCTCGTGTATTTTCATCTGGGCACACAGGAGGAACGGGGCTTCTAGAGGCGATCGCTTCCCTTTGGGCGGGAGGAAAGGATAGGAGAGAAGCCTTCACAGCCAAGCGCTTCGCCTTCTAGAAAGCATCCCTCATCTCCACCTCCATCTCGTTCCACGCCACAGGAAAGACGGACTCAAGGGCTTTTTCTGGCTCAGACAGCGCTACCAGGATGTGGAATTGACCCGATTTTGGGGGGGACTCAAACATGGAAATTGAGTCAGAGGAGATTCATCAAAAGAGATGAAAAGCAGGGAAATAAATACCATACCTATATAACAATTATAGCATGGAATCACCTATTTTTTTAATAGATGGTACTTCTTTCTGCTCTCCTTGTTTTTCATAATCGACTGGACTCAAGTACTCTAAAGAAGAATGCCTTCGTTTTCTATGATAAAACACTTCTATATACTCAAAAATCGCTAATTTTGCCTCATTTCTACTGGAAAAGATGGTCTGCCCACAACACTCTTCCTTCAGTGTTCTCCAAAAACTCTCGATCATCGCGTTATCATAGCAATCACCCTTTCTACTCATACTTACCTGAATATTTTTCTCATGCAGCAGAGTTTGATAGCTGGTACTTGCATATTCACTTCCCCTGTCTGAATGATGAATGAGGCCAACTCCTGGCCGCCGCTGAAGCAGAGCCATACGAAGTGCTGCTTTTACTAGTTCTGTATCATGATGCTCGCTCATAGACCATCCAACGATCTTCCGTGAATACGCATCGAGTATTCCTGCAAGATAGAGCCACCCCTCCCGCGTTTCAATGAAGGTCAGGTCTGCCATCCACTTTTCATTTGGAGCATCAGCGGTAAAATCTCGCTCCAGGAGATTGGGAGCAAGTGGAAAACGATGGTTGCTGTTCGTTGTTCGTGCTTTTCGCTTCTTCCTTCTGGCACTGAGTTGTTTTTCTTGCATCAGCCGTGCTACACGTTTTCTTCCACAAGAAATTCCCTGCGCTTTTAGCTCTGCATGGATGCGACGACTTCCATACTGACCCCTATTTTGGTGATACGCATCTTCAATACGCTCCGCAAGCTGCTTGTTTTCCCATTTCCTTTGGCTTTCGCCTCTATTACGCCAATTATAGTAGCCATTTTCTGAGACTTCTAGCACCTGGCACATGCGGATGATGGGAAACGCCTGGCGATGCTCATGAATAAATTGGAATTTTACGGATGGGGCTGCGCGAAGATGCTCACCGCTTTTTTACTATATCCCTTTCTTGCCGTAATATTTCAATTTCACGCTTTAATTTCTTATTTTCTTCCTCTACTAAGATCTGATGTCCTTTTCCTGGAAAAGCCTCTTCGCCTTGTTCTCCAAATTCTTTACACCATTTGCTTAAAGCACTATCAGAAATACCGAGATCTCTTGCTATTTGTGTTTTACTCTTTCCACTAGTTTCAAATAGATTGACTGCCTGTCGCTTGAATTCTTTGGTGTAGGTCGGTTGAGATTTGCCCATAGAACCCTCCTGTTCCTAATTGTACCAAATTTCTCTTCTCCGACCCCCCGAATTCGGGGTAATTCCACCTCTCAATTAATCCCTTGAAAGGTTCTTCCCCACAATATCACTTGCTGCTAATGCTCCTTCAGAAAGCGGCTTCTGATATAACTACCTCCCGGTTGTCCGCCCTTGTTCCCAAACTTTGGGCGCCTGCACTTGAGAAAAACCTACGCCGCCGTTCCGTCCTTCAGCAGACGCTTGTATCTGATACCTCCCTGGTGAGTACAGGCGGTGATACGGTCTACATTTCTAGCTTGTCCGACCTCCCAGCATTGCAGAACTTGAACGCACGCACATCACTATAAAGAAGACCACCATCAAAACACGCGGATCAATGTCTACTGCCCTACGTACTGCCGCGGAAGGTGCTAATTAGAACGGGAACAGTGATTTACATTTGGTTTCCCCGGCTACAGTAGAGGTAGGGCAGATGAAAAATTTGGGGTTCCCGGCAGAGGATAGGAACTAATTTCTAACTAGAAAACGACTTTTGAATCAAGGAAAGGAAGTGAACAGTAGATGACTAACATCGAGAAAGAAAGAGTCGAAAAGCGAAATGAAATAAAGGAGATGGAAGAACTACCAGGATACCAGGAAAAATGCCAAGCAGCCCATACATCTTGCAAGCAACCATTTACGGATAGTATTTGCACCAAAGCCAAAGGGCATGATAATGACCACCACTGCGGCTCATGCGACCTATCCTTTCAGGCCGGCTAAACTTTTGACGGACCGTTCTCCGACACTTGGACAAATATGGACAAGCCACATTCACCCGGATCGGTTCCTGCTTCACCGAGGGCAGTTTCACTGAACCATCTCACGACGGATCAGCCAGAGCTGCCCTCTCCGACAGGCGTTTCACCCTTCCCGAGGAACTCCCGGTAGGGACCTGGCTGGCCGCTCAGATACAAGATCGCCAGCGCTGCCAGGTTCAGCGCGGCATTGAGGTCACGATCAATCACCAGCCCACAGGCCGGATGCTCGCAGACATAGATGCGCTCTGAAAGGTCTATCTCTTCTTTGATATGGTTGCAGCCAGAGCACAGTTTGGTGGAAGCAAACCAGCGATCTGCCCACAGCAGGTTTTCTCCTTGCCAGAACGTTTTGTAGCCCATTTGCCGCTTGAACTCGCCTAATCCGACATCGCTGATTGCCAGAGCCAGCTTGTGGTTCTGTTGCATCCCTGCCACATTGAGATCTTCAAGCACGACCACGGCAGGACGCCTCTGGGCATCCGAGATGCGAGCCTGGCGCAGCAGTTTTTTCATCTGCTTGGCTTTGACCTTGTTCGCAATGGTTTTCGGCAGGGGCTCTGGGGGCGGCTTCTTCTTCGATCGCTTGCCACGCTTTGGCTTCACCTTGGCTTTCGGCTCTGGCAACGTAGCAGCAATCTCAGCTTTGCGGATTTCACGTTCTTCTGGAGGAAGTTGGGCGCGGGTGAGCTGGCTTGTGCCTTTGTGGAGAGCATCCTCGCGCACATAAGCGACGCGGGCATACTTGCGCGCTAATTTTTGACGGGCTTTGGCGCGGTTCTTGCTCCCTTTCTGTTTCCGGGAGAGCCAGCGATGCAGCCGCTTGATCCGCTTGAGTTCGGATGTGAGGGCTTTGGGGTTGGCAATGGCACGCCCATCGGAGCATTGGGCCAGGGTTTTGATCCCGGTATCTACGCCGATCGGCGGACCAGCTGCCTGTGGGGGATCGGGCACCTGCTCACTCACCTGCACCGAGACAAACCAGCGCCCTGCCTTTTCACTGACCGTGGCCGAGAGCACAGCGACGCCGCCGGTAGGCAAATAGCCACACTCGTGCAGGCGCAGCCGTCCGAAGCGCGGCAGTTCAATGGCTTGCTCGTAAATATGAATACTGCCTGTCAGCCGGAAACTGCCCACTCCTTTCCGTTTGGTCTTCGGCTTGGGGAACCCCGGCTTGCCCCTCCACTTGCCTTCTTTCTTGAGGTCACAGCGGCGGAAAAAGTTCCTGTAAGCTTGATCCAGATCGCGTAACGCCTCCTGCGGCGCGGCTTTTGACACCTCGTACATCCAGGGAATCTCGGTTTGCTTGAGCGTGTTCAATTCCCGGTGCAGTTCCATCGCACTGATCCAGCGTTTCTCCTGTTGATAGACCTCTTGCTTGCGTCTGAGCCCCCAATTCCAGGACCAACGCGCTGCGCCTGCATGCTGTTTGCAGAGGGTGATTTGTTGGTGATTGAGATCTAATTGCGTGCGATAGCCGCGTGTAATCAGCATCGATCCGGTCCTGCCTGCATCTTAAGAATGCCTCATCAAACGCACTCCTCGGTCCGCTCCTCTTTCATGAGAGATTCCACGCACTGCTTGATTCGTTCGGCTCTGTGCCGAGAGCCGCGCCTGCCGTACATCCGGGCCGCCATACTGGTAATGAGGCTGACAACGTCATCGACGAGATCGTCCTGCGTCTCATGGGGAAAGATGGCTTCGATGCGGCGTCCCTGGGCTTCGAGCAGCGTTGTGAGATACCTCCACCCAAAACGGGTGCCACGATCGCGGTGTTCGACAAGAATGGTGCCAATACTTGGGTCGGCCAGCAGCTTGAGGAATTTCGGGCGGTTGTCGTTGAGGCCCGATGCAATTTCGACGACTTCTTTGGCCACTGGGTAGCCACGGGCCGCCGCGTAGTTGCGCAGGCGTTGCACCTGGCGCTCGAGATCGCTTTTTTGATCAGCAGAGGACACGCGCGCATACAAGGCGATGCGCCCCGTCTCTGGCTTCTCCGCCACCGGATCGCGCACGATCACCGTCCCTGTGGGCGTTTGGTAGGCATCGAGCGTCCCGGCTTTATACCACCGCCAGGCGGTTTTATAGGTGACTCCAGCTTTTTTGGCATACTGACTTAAGGGACTCTCAAATAATTAATTATCCCTGCCAACAGACAGAGAATAGGTGATATCCACAAACCATTTCTCCAGGGAAGGCCATCGCTGGAGGTGGGTTTCCACCACTTGCATGGCTTCCTTCGTCAGCTTCACACCAGTTTGATACGTGGTCGTCACCAAATCAACCATCGGATGGTTCCCTTTCCATGTCATCGTTTTGGCAAACTGGATGACAGCATCCACCGAATCGAGCAAGGTCCCATTCCAGTGCTGTTCTAAAATGCCCCAACAGCGCTCAACCGGATTGTATTTGCTATGATAGGGTGGATAATATGCCAGACGGACGGTGATCTGATACTGCTGCACAAATGCGAGCAAACGCTGCATGAACTGGGTCCGACGACTGTGATTCTCTGGTCCATTATCCACATTGATGACAAGTGTCTTGATGTGGGAAAAGCGCTCTTTCACGCTCTCCCACCACTGCACCAGGCGATCCACCAGACAGTCGCTGGTCACTTTGGAGACGACCCCGTACAGAAAGAACTCATCGGAAGCGGGCAGGAAAATGCCCACCGGCGTCACCGTGGCTTTTGCCTCAAAATCATGGTCAGCCGCTTTGGTCAGCACACGGCTCTTTCCTCCTCGTGCAAAGGGACCGACTTTGACCGTTGCCTTGGCATCCATCGAAAGGCGTAAGGTCGAGTCCTGCGCATCTGCCTGAGCATTGACCTGCTTTAGATGCTCGAAGATGGCATCCGTTTCCGGGAGTTTTTTTGGGGTTGCGTCTTGGCCACCTTTTTGAGGGAATATCCCAGCGCATTGAGCCTGGTCGTGATCGTGACTACCGTTGGTAATTCAGCATCGGTGTAATGGAACGTTGTGATCAACTGGCGACGGACTTCTGTGGCGGTCAAACGCGTGTAGAGCCGGGTACTACGAAACTGCGGATCGGCCTGGCTTTGCCCATCCACAATGGCGGTGATATCCTTCAGCAAGTTCGGCAGATGCTCTTCGCTGCGTTTTCTGCCTCGAAGCTGGAAGGCATCCACACACACCTGTCCGCTTTTCAGTTCATGCTCGCCTTTCCTGATCGTTGCACGATTCCAGCCCAACTCCTCTTCGGCTCGACGTTGCCCTCCTTCTCCCAATGCTCGTACCGTCCGTGCCATAAAAAGACGACGAGCGCTGCCTTTTAATTCCTTTGCTGCCTTGATCAGTAACTCTTTCACTTCCTCTGCCAGTTCCATCTTCCATCCTTCCAGAGCTTTTTTGCTTCTAGTCTATCATCTCTGGCAAGGGCGTTTCTGGGGTGATTTATTTTTTTAGTTTCCCTAACTTCATGTCCATAGATTACCATGAAATATCCATATTAGTCAATGTGCCCTAAAAATATTTTTAACCCCATATTTAGCGAACGGAGCACTAGAGCTTTCTCTTCAGAAAGCTCTGGATACATGGCGCTTTGTGTATAAGCAGCCGCTTTTTAGATAGTTTGATTTCGTAGGGAGGCTGGCCCATCCGGGTCGGCCCTTAGCATTTAAGAGAGGGTTTACAAAGACGACCACCATCTATCGGATGCGGATCAATGCCTACCACAGTAGGAGGCGCTAGAGTTCGCTGAGACAATTTGTCTTAGTGACTTCTCCGCATGGTCTAAAGACCAGCGGCTTCTCGCAAGTACATTTCCTCCTTGCGAGCTACACCGATATGAGGCATGAACCTCAGCCCGATGGGGGCAGCCATATCAGCCCCAACTACGTGAGGGATACCCATTTCCCCACGATACTTGTACCGAATGTTGCAGGCTCCTACCAAATCACGATGCCCTTTCCACCCACATGCTTTGTTCGTACAACAGAAATTGCGTCCTTGAACCGGGCTTTTGCGCCGTTTCCCACAGACAGGACACGTCTTGCTGGTATACGACTCTTCCTGTATCTCTACCACCATACCGACTCTTTCAGCCTTGTAGGTGAGTTTGTGTCGAAGAGAGCCAAAGGACCATTGGTGCAATTTTTGATTGTTCTTGGAGCCAACATCGAGGTCTTGTCGAATAGCTCGCACATCACCTATTGCCAAGGTCTGCACACCGTCTTTCTGAAGTGTGGAGATCAATCTTGACGTGCTCTGATGCTCAATAGTTTTGATCTGATTTGCCAATTTCTTCAGTTGTTTTTGCTTTGATCGGACAAGCCTTTTGCGACGACGCGAGCCTTTCTTTTTCGCGTCAATCTTCTTTTGCAACCTTGCTAGCAATTTGTTCCGATATTGCCGCTTCGACCTGAGTAACCGTCCATTGAGGATATAGGTCTGTTCCCCATCGTGACTGACAGCCATATGAATTTCACCTAAGTCGATACCAGCGATCTTGTCTCCGTTCTCTGGGACTGGCAAGAAGCAGGGTTCATAGGTTGCAATGGCTTCGTACTCGGCGCCAGTCCAGCGTATCACCAGTGTTTGTGGCATCGTCCAAGGCCAATCGAGAACAAGAGGCTCATTGCCTTTGCCATTGGAGAGGAGAAGCTTGCCATCTTTCATCCTCATAGCAGAGCGTTTGTACTCAATGCGAAAGTACCACTTACGCCGCCGTGGTGGCTTGGCAGTCGTGTCCGTTTTGCGCCGTTCCCTCCAACTTTTGAGCGAAGCAAAGAAGGCTTGTACGCAGGCATCAGCCGTATGAGCGTGGAGTGTGTTGGAGTTGTGCCAGCGCATCAGGTGTTTAGGCTTGAGCCAGATACCCTTTTTCCTGACCGTACGCCAGAAAGAGACAAGGGTAGCGGTATAGACTTCGCCGCAAGCATGGGCCAGTTCATCAAGTTGTTTCGTCTTGCCGATCTTGACCCGTTTGATCTGATACATGTCGCTTCCCCTCCTCTCTCTCAATGTATTGCTCTAAGGCCCACATGACTTCGGCATTAAATGAACGCTTGTGCTTTCCCGCTAATCGGACCAAAGCATCATGGAGTTGCTTTGGATAGCGGGTATTGGTTGCTATAATTTCCTCTTTCATGTTGCCAGTATAGCACTAATTTAGCAACATTACAACAAGCAAGGGTTAAAACCAGGGACGCCTGACCGCGAGGGATAAATCCCTGCGGCTTGCGGCGGGCTAAAGCCCATAAACGTCAGATACTCCATCCCGTGGAACGGGACGAGCTTGTGTCTAGCCTCCGCCTCAACTCAGGACAAGCCTGCTTTGGTTTCATCGGCCGACACAGAAGGGGCGTACTGACAAAACACCCGTCCTTCTTCACCGTAGCCGAACTACTTGCAAACAAGGAGCGTTGTACTTTCTGCGCTGTTTTCCCCTGGTCGCGTGTG
Source organism: Ktedonobacter racemifer DSM 44963 (assembly GCF_000178855.1). Classification (GTDB taxonomy): domain Bacteria; phylum Chloroflexota; class Ktedonobacteria; order Ktedonobacterales; family Ktedonobacteraceae; genus Ktedonobacter; species Ktedonobacter racemifer. The sequence continues at coordinate 1,440,537 of NZ_ADVG01000002.1, forward strand.
CCTCTGTACGCAACTCATCAGGAACCGGGTATCGCTCTGGCGGGCGGGTCTTTCACTAAAAAGGAAAGCCTCTCCCCTGAATTGGTTGAGAGAGGTTTCCCAAAAGTGCCCTTACGAGTGGCGGGCTGCTACTAGGCAAGATGGATGCGTTGCATCCTATGCATGATGCCCTGGGTCAATTGGCGCATCCTGTGGCGAAGAAGAGTCATAATACTCGCAGCGATCAAGCCACTACTCGCTCCTCCCAGAATATCGCCTGGATAATGAACCCCAACAAAGACGCGCGCGAGCCCGATACTCCCTGCCATGACCAGCGCCATCCCCATAAGAAGAAGCGGAAAGAGCAACGCCGTCGTATTTCCGGCACGTTTCTCGTTGATGCGCTGGGACCATGCTGAAAGCAACAGCGAAGGAAGCGAGAAGAGCATCATCCCCAGCACCGCGAAAGACCACGCAGTATGGTCACTGGGGAAGGAGTCATCCGCAAGATGCGTGGTGAGCAGATGCACCTGGTGTGACACAAAAGGGCGCGGCTCGAAGATGAATTGCTCAACGCTCAGGTTGAGAAGATAGGCCAACACACATGCCAGGGGCACCCAAAGCACGACCGCACGACACACCTGTGCAATCGCTTCTTCACCGGGGCGTAAGAGCCGCTTTCTCCATGAAAGGGGGCGTCCCCACAGCAGCAGAAGGATGACCGGCCAGAAGAAAATGAGTGTATTGGCACAAAATACCATGATCAGGTCAAGCCACGGCCAATGACCTGCATAGCTGTTCACTTTTTGAAAAAGCTGATAGTTCTCTTGTAATAAAATTGACATACACTTCTGCTACCTTTCTCATACTCGAACGTGTGTAAACACCCTCGAGCGGTCAGTTCTTCCTGCTTCATCGTCGATAGCCAGCGCACGGGAACCTTTGGATCGGCCCTCCCGTTTTGGTCTCACATCAACTCCCCAGGCATTTTACGTCCGGCGGTAGCCACTCTCCAGGACAACCAGCTTTACGCGTGAAGCTGGCGAAGCTCTTCTGTTGCGAACCACAGCAAATTCAAGGCGGCATTGAGATCCCGGTCGATCACCAGCCCACAGGCCACGCACTGATAGGTGCGGTGTTTGAGCGGCATGCGCTTTTTGACCTGCCCACAGCACGAACAGCGTTTGGTCGAAGGGAACCAGCGCGAGGCGATGAAGAGACCGCCCCCGGCGTTGGCCACTTTGGTCTTGAGGAATTGCAACAGTTGCCCCATCGCGACATCGGCCACGGCACGCGACAGCTTCCGGTTGGCCATCATCCCCAGGATGTTGAGGTCTTCGATGCCGATGGCTCCACAGGTGCGCGCCAGTTCGGTCGTGAACTTGTGCTGCACATCCCGCCGGATGTTGGCGATCTGCTGATGCTTGCGTGCGACCTTGAGTCGTTGCTTCTCGTAATTCTTACTGAACACGGTTCGCCTGGTTTGCGGGTCTTTCGTCTTCTCTTTCTTACTGAGTTGGCGTTGCAGCTTGCCGAGTTTCTTGAGATGGAGCGCTAATGGCCTTTGGTTCTCAAGCCTGCGTCCATCGCTCACCACAGCAGCTTGCTTTACGCCCACATCCACCCCCACCACTGCTTCGGGCGTTGTGGGGCGCTCCCGTGTGATGTCTCCTTGGATGGAGACGTACCAGTGGCCCGCTTCACAGCAGACCGTCGCCCCCAGGATCTTGACCCGTTCGCACACGACGTGCTTGCGCGTGTTTCGCTTCTTCGTGGGAGTGGTGGCTTTCCCCTTTTCGACGAAGCGCAGTTTTTCGGCGATGTTCACCGTTCCCAGTCTGCGTAAGAGCTTGCCTCGGTCCTTCTTCGTTTGGCGCTGATCGAGGATGAAGCGGCCAAGTCCGGGAATGGAGATCCAATGGCTTCCCAAGGTGAATTTATCGTTGGAGAGATAGAACGACTCGTGCGACTTCCCCTTTTTCTTGTACTGGGGGTAGTTCGCTCTCCCCGCGAAGAAGTTGTCATAGGCGTTTTTGAGGTCATCGAACGCACCCTCCACCACACACTTCGTCACCTGATAGGTCCACGGATACTCCTGCTCCCGGATCTGGTTGAATTGCTTCTTGAGTGCGAGGGCATGCGGCGGTTTGAGCACGCGCTGCTCTTGGGGAACGGTTTCCTGCTCAGCTGTATACGCCTGATACTGCTTCTCCCACTGCTCCCGTCCCCAGTTGTAGATAAAGCGCCTCGTGCCACAGGCTCGTTTGAGATACTCCACCTGTTCAGGGGTGGGGTTCATCCGGATCTTGTGCGCGGTTTTCATCCTTGAGCGCCTTTTCTCCCGCTTTGCGGGAATTCCAGTTGAGCAGGACTCGACACCCGGCAAGTGGCGATCGTTCAGCGAGCGGCTGGCAGTTTCGGAAGGTTGAGCGCCGTGGTCAGATCGACCTCATGAGAGGAGCGACGCCCAGAAAGCGTTCGTTTGGCTTTGAGCCTGCTTTCTCGGTCCCAGCGCTGCACTGTTTTCACGCTGACATCCACCTGCTTGGCAAACGGTACGACTGCGTACCTCTACTCATTCTCACTTACTTTCGCACACGTTGTCAATACCTGGTATGTATCTCCCTTTAGAGGTAGTGTCTTCGTTCTCTGTGTTTCCATGTGAGGTGACTGATCGTATGAAAGAGAATCACGCCCAGGAAGAGAACGTTTAAAGGTGCGCGCGTGCTTTTCGGTCATTACGGATATGGCGGTAGAGATACACAATGACCAGGAGTGCGACTGCGATGACAATAATGGCGTCCAGGCCGTGAAAAATCGGACTGAGGCTCTCCAAATGATTTCCCAGCAAGAAGCCAAGGTATCCTAATACCAAACACCAGGGAAAGGAACCAAGAACGGTATAGATACAGAAACGCCCAAAAGGCATTCTGGTGATTCCTGCTGGGAGCGAGATATAGGTGCGAATGACTGGAAGCAGACGTGAGAAGAAGGCCGTGGCACTCCCCCAGCGCTGAAAAAAGCGATTTGCCTTCTCTGCATCATGCTGAGAAATCAACACATAGCGCCCATATCGCAACAACAATGGTTGTCCACCGGCATATCCAATACCATAAGCAATACTCGAGCCAATCAGACACCCCAGGGAACCCGCAAGGGCGACAATGACGAGGCCAACAAGAGCATTCATGCCAGGCAGGAGCAGGCTCCTGGCGATCAGGATACCCGCCACCGGCATAACAATCTCGCTAGGGAGCGGAATACAACAGCTTTCAATCGCCATCGCCAGGATAACCCCGAAGAGACCTGTGGAGACATAGAAATGCGTAATGAGAGTGGTAAGCGTATCTGTGAGATTGGTAAGCATATCTGTTTTTTGTTTCCTCTCTTTAGATGAAGTATTTGCATCAGAGTCATGAGGAAGGCACATTTTCCGTCGTGGGAAGAGCCCACGATCCGAAGATCGGTAGATTGTTGGCAATTGTACAGAGCAATTATGAGAGGAGAGTGAGAGGAGACAAAGAGGGAAGTATGAGAGATCGTCATTGGGGTGGCGATGCGTCAACATGTCTTCAACTTCGGTGCCAATTCGGTACATTCCTCATAACACAGCAACAAGCAGACTTCAATGAAGAGGAATGATTGCCCTATCTTTCCTGACTATACGCAAAACACCCCGAAAAGAACCAAAGAAACTAAAGAGATCTACAGAATTTTTTTCTTTAGGTTTGTTTGGCGCTGGAAGCTTCACGAAGGCAAACTACAGAAACTAAAGACACTTTTCTAAAAAAACACATAAAAATATTCCCTTGCAAGGGGTTAACCTGTCCGTACAAGCAAACGTCTCTTATATAGCATCTCTTGTCCTATCAACCTAGCATAACGACAACCTTAAAAACGACCTATATATAATAAAGAAAAACTATTTATTATTATATAGTGAGGAATCTGCTTGTACGGACAACAGACATGTTTTAGAGGGTATTTCCCCTACCCCTTGCAAGGGGAAAATATCTGATTTTTAGAGAATTGTCTGTACTTTCTGTACATTGGTATTCGTGCCAGTCTACAGGCCAATCTAACCTAAAGAATCGGCATTCTGTAGCTTTCTTCTGTTTCTGCACTTTATCTTGAGTGGTATGTAAGGAGACTGTGGTTTGCCAATCAGTTTGTCCTTTTTTGACACTTTATCGGTCAACGACTACGCTAGACAATTTATGGTGCAAAATTGCGTAGTAGTCCATTCATACTCAATGGCCCTATTCAAGCGTTACCCAAAGCACATCACCTCAGATACGCCATGGTTAGCATACCTGAGGTGATGTGGTTAAGCGTTCATCATCTGAAACGTAGATGGCTCATCGTCATCTCAAAGGGAGAGGATCAGGCCAGAATCACCCCATCCTTCACAGGCAGTTTCCACAGGAGCTTGCCATCGCTGGCACGTATTGCTGAGATTGCGCCGGGAACCTTACCCCCAACGATGGAATGACTAAATGCTACATCGTAGAGCACACCATCAAGATTCACAAGAGAGCTGGAGACAGCACCGAAGTAATAACCTGGGATACTCGTTTGCCAGAGTACTCTACCGTCCTTCGCGCTCAAAGCGACCAGATACGGCAAACTACTATCATTACCCTTAACTGCATGCATGTAGAGCACATCGGGGGCGGTCTTCGCGAAGAGGCCATTATAGGGCTTTTGCCAGACCTGCTTACCAGTTTGCGCATTCAGCGCATAGACATTACCATTAAAGTTAGTATAGTAGAGTGTATCGCCTATCAGAGAGGACTCTCTCACCCCGCTGTTCGAGCCAGATAACGCCTGTTTCCACAGCACTTTGCCTGTTTTCCCCTCGAACGCGTAGAAGAGATCGGGTGTAGGATGCTTCGTATCTTTCGAGCGGAAAGTCATGTACACCACGCCACCCTTTACACTCAAAGGGCCAAGCTCGAATGTGTTCTTGGGTCCAACCAAAGGCATACGCCATAAGAGCTTGCCATCGGACAGCCTGAGCGCATAGACGACCGTGCCAGCCTGCTTCTCAAAGGTTGAATATGATAGCATATCTCCATCGATGCTGCTCATCGAAAACGGTCTTTTCGACGGTTCATAGTTCGTTCTAATAGACCCGCTGGCGGGATCTAACACATATGCCAACGGTTCTGATGAATTGCTGAAGCCGCCAAATGAGTCCCCTATTATATAGAGTGAGCCATTCAGAAGCACAGGCCGTATACTGAGCCATCCATTCATGGTCAAGTTGCGGGACCAGCGCACCTGCCCATTTTGTGTGTTGAGCGCCGTGATCTTATCAACCTCATCAAACATATACAAGTTGTTGCCCAGAACGTAGGCTTTTGGTCCTAAAACTGGGGACAGATCATCAGCAAACCCATGATACTTGCGCGTCACATGCCACAGGACCTTGTGCGTCTGGAGATCCAGCTTCTCTATACCATCTTTCTCAAAGAGGTAGATCCCATGATCCGTACTTAGCGACGTACTCCCTGACTGGTTAGTGCGTGTCATTTGTAGGACCAGCAGCAGCGTGCTGACCAGTATCCCGACCACCAGCATAGCGGCAATCGTAGCCAGCCACGACGGTATGGTACGCCTGGACGATAGGGCCGGTGGCGCGACTGACTTCAACAGTTTGACGCTACTACCATCCTTGTTACGCCGCGCCTGCTGGTCCGCCAAAGGATTATTACCCTCGCGCGCAGTGACATCATCCAGATCGGTCATATGCACAACCTCGGTTTCATTGGCGACATGCCGCGCCAGGCGCTCCCACACGCGTGCGCCCGCGCCCTCGTAATCGATATAGATGTGCCGCAAATCCTCTACCATACGCGCAGTGGGATTGGTGGAGTGCTCGGTCCGCGTGAGCGCGTCAATCTGCTCTTCGATCAACTCTGGCTGGAACTGTTCATCGTGCTTATTCATGGCGGCTACCTTCCTCCCTTCGTTGCTTATAGATGCCCCGCAATAGATTGAGTGTGCGCGAAAGCATGGTACGAATTGCTCCCTCGCTTTTGTGCATACGCACCGCGATCTGCGCACAGGGCAGTTCATCAGCGAAACGTAAGCGCAACACCTCCTGCTGAGCCGTTGAGAGGGACGCGAGATGCTCCTGAAGCTGCGCCAGTTCCTCTTGACGCAGAATGGCTCGCTCGGGTGTAAGCGTGTTTTCGTCGCTCAATTGCTCTATATCGTCATTCAGGGGTTGCGCGGGACGCCGAGTCCCGCGCCGATGAAAGTCGATGCACTTGTTATAGGCCACACGCCTCAGCCAGGCCTCCTGGCGTTGGTCGCTCATTTGTGTCAGCATTGAGTTCTCCATAGCCGCGAGAAAGACATCAAGTAGGATATCTTCCGCGTCCTCCTGCGAGGACACACGCTGGCGAATCGCTGTCAAAAGCCCAAGCCAGTGACACCGATAGAGTTGGCCGATTGGCGTCTCTACCGGGTCAGGCTGACTGGATAGTAGTTGCATCATGCACCTCATTACTCATCTGTGTTTGAGATCTCACTCCATAATCGCGCTCACCCGCCAGATGTTACAAAGCAGAAAGGAATTTAACGCGCTCAATCTGATCTGCTCAGATGTCATGATAGCTTCAGAGCAAGCGGTAAGATGGTATGTCATTCGGCAAACGGCTCGCCGGCACCTGGCTCAATGGCCAATACGCCATTTCAACAAGCAGAGCTTAATAGGATCGTTCAAGGTGAAAGTAACCTCCGTTTTGACTCTGCCGGTTTACTCATTGCTTTTTCACGCGTTTGAACCATTTTGTGTCCGGTATGAACCATATCCTGACCGCCTAGCCCATACCCATGCAAGTAGAGAAGCCTATTTCTGGGAGAATGGACCAACGGACAGGAAATCGGTTCTCCGACCGGTTTGGTGTGCAGATGGTAAATTAACTCAAGGGTGGTCAGATTTTGAACTGAAGGATGGGAAATTGACGTGAATCATGGGAATCGGCGTTCGTCATCCTGGCAATGCCGCTCCCCATGTCGCTTCTTCCATCGACATCTTGTAAATTGGGACGTCGCGCGCAACGAGTGTTGCGTTCCTCAAAGGAGTGAACGGGGTAGATGGTGCAGCGGAACAGAAACGTGGTCGAAGCTCTGGGCTGGCTTACAGATTTCGCGCGCTCTCTGCTCTTTTTACATGCATTACAGCTTCTCCGAAGCTATCTCGCGCGAGAATTGGCCTTCAACCACATTCTTGTTTCGCTGTACCACACTCCCCGATGACGCGCGTCGTGTTCTTCCACTGCTCAGGCATCCCTCTTCCTGGGAAGGGTTACCGTAAAGGTCGATCCTTTTCCGACTTCACTGTCCACGGTAATGGTTCCCCCATGGCGTTTGACGATCTCCTCCACAATGTAGAGCCCCATGCCCAGGCCGGGGATCGCCTTCTGCTTGGGACCAGCGGCCCGATAGAACCGTTCAAAAACCTTGTCACGCTGCTCTCGCGGGATGCCGAAGCCATGATCGCGGACACGGACCGTGACCGTCTCTCTTGAGGTGCTCAGGTCGATCTCGACCGTCTCTGCGGCGGGAGAATACTTGATCGCATTGCTGAGCAGGTTGATGAAGACCTGTCCGAGTCGATCTTTGTCTCCGACCAGGGAGCAAGGTGCCGCGCCACGCACTACGATGGTATGCGTCGTATGTATCTGTTGCATGGTGTCGGCCACCTCATGGAGCAACGCATCAAGATCGACCGTCTCCTGCCGATACTCCAACCTGCCTGCCTGGATCTTGGAGACATCCAGTAACTCTCCTATCAGGCGTTCAAGTTGCTTGACTGGTCCCTCCACCCCAGAGAGAGCCGCAGCAGCGCCGTTCAGGCCTTGTTTTTCCAGGCGTTTTCTCACCAGTTGGGCCTGCATCTTTAATGCCGTGAGCGGGTTCCTCAGTTCATGGCTGGCCATGCTGATAAAGCCATCCTTGCGTTGTTCGAGTTCCTTGCGCGCGGAGTTATCCAGCACAAAGGCGATCATCTGGAGTGGGTGATGCTGTAAGACGACCCCGCACACGAGCACCGGAAGGCGACTACCATCTTTACACATGTACTCTTTCTCATAGGGCGTCATCGACTGCTGGGCAGCAAGTTCCTGATGGGCCTGCTGGGTACGAGCCTGATACTCTGGAGGTGTCATGTGCACCCAGTTCATGCACCTTTCCCGCAGATCTTCACGGGTATAGCCAGTCATGCGCAGAAAGGTGTCGTTGGCGTCCACAATCTGCTCTCCTTCGTCGACAAAGATCCCGATAATGTTGGAGTTCATCAAGACGCTCGCGCGTGCCTGGCTCTCTCGTAAGGCTTCCTCCATACGTTTATGCTCATCGATATCGGTACAGGTGCCAAACCACTTGACGATCTGGCCTGCCTCATCGCGCACCGGCATGCCGCGGGCTAAGAACCAGCGATACTCCCCCGTTTGGCCCTCCTTGAGACGATATTCGATCTCATAGGGTTTACCCGTTTCCAGCGCATGATGCCAGACCGTCAGGGTGTGCTGATACTCGTCAGGGTGCAAAAACTGGCTCCATTCATGGCCCAATGCATGTTCAAAGGAGGAACCAGTATAGGCATACCACCGTTGACTCCAATACTCAACCAGGCCATCTGGCAACGTTGTCCACACGAGCTGTGGCACCGTTTCGGCCAGCACCCGCCAGTTCTCCTCACTGGTTTTGAGCTGCTGCTGCGCCCGTTTCTGCTCATCGATGTCGGTGCAGGTGCTAACATATTTGAGGATCGTGCCTTGCGCATCTTTGAACGGCACCGCTTGCATCAGGAACCAGCGATACTCTCCGGTCGTGCTCTGGAGCAGGCGCTGTTCCGTTTCATACGGCCTGCCGGTCTGGACGGCGCTCTGCCATGTCTCCAGGACGCGTTGCCGGTCAGCAGGATGCGTACATTGCATCCATCCATCTCCCTGGGCCTGTGCAGTGGTCAGGCCGGTATAGTCGAGCCAGCGTTGATTATACGAGTCAACATAGCCGTCTGGTCGCCCCGTCCAGACCAACTGGGGGATGGCATCGATGAGGGCATGGATGTCTCTTTCGGCTCGTTTGCGCGCGGTGATATCGATGCCGGCGATGACGAGATACTCGATCTGGTGATCCGCATCCAGGTGAGGGGTGATCACGCTCTCAAAGGAAAGGAGCATTCCTTCCCTCGGGCAAAGCTGAGCCTCGAAACGCACCGTTTCTCCCGTGCTGGCTCGCGCGATGGCTGCGCGGAGCCGCGATTGACTGGCAGGAGCAAAGGACCACCAGGGGGTCTCGGCCAGTGGTTTGCCAATCACCTCCTCGCGTCGGACCTGCGCGTCGTCTAACGGCACCTCGTTGATGTCCAACACGATCCCTTCGGGCGTCAGAATCCCGATCCTGGTATGTAAGCCATCCAGGTCATCGATGCAGAGGCGCTCGCCCTGGGGAAACGTCTCCTGGCATGGCGTTGGTGCGCTCATCTCGTGGAATTGCAACGTGAGTCCCCCAACGGTTGGAGTGAGTTGCGCGTGCAGCCAGTTCCGGGTCATAGGAGACCAATACTCCACTTCGGTCGGTTCCTGGGTTTGCCTGGTCTTGCGCACGGCCTGATAGAGTGAGGGGCTCACCAGTTGGGGAGCCCCGCGCCAGAAGGGGTTCCCCAGTAATTGCTCTCGTGATGCACCGATCATGGTCTGCGCGCGTGTGTTCACATACCTAATCGTCTCGGCATCATTGACGAGAAACAACGCATCAGGAAGGGTCTCTAGCATGTGGAGGAGCGTCTCACTCGACGCAGGAGTGAGACGCTCTGTTCGCTTTATCCTGGACATACGGTGGTACCTCTCCCTTTCACATCCCCCCATCCCTGAGAACGAAGACGCATTCCTGCTCGAACCGAAAGCACGTCTAGTGAAATGATGTGATATCTGTGAGAAACAAGCAGGTTCTCCGACCGGTTTGGTGTGCAGATTTTATGAATAGCTCTCAAAAGAGGTATCGCATCTCTCCGGCGAAATAGCCAAGTGCTCTCGCGCTCACTCTGGTCAAAAGAGACCTGGATGTTTGGCAGTGATCTGCATTATTCACAAGCTCCACACACCTAAATTGTCCAAGAGCCCAGATAAAGACTCATGGCCGCTTTTGGTGAAACAGATTGTTCGTGAGTTTCTTCGACCTTGAGACACCTCATATGTGTATGCATTCAAGAGATCAGAATACCTCACCCATCGTTTGATTTCCCAGAAGCGACTGCGAGCCTTCTTTTGCCACACGGAAGGCACTTGAGTATTGGTAAGAACCTTTCCGCTTTTGTTTTCTCGAGAGCTTGGGGAATACCGTGAGCGGAGGCACTCCCCTCGCAGAGAAACGATGAACGGCCTACACTTGTGCAAAACCGCCATCCACAAACACTTCGGTTCCCGTGATGTAGCTGCTGTCGTCGGAGGCGAGAAACACCACGGCCCTGGCGATTTCATCGGCTGTTCCAGGTCTGCCGAGCGGAATACTCTCGGACATCATGTGCAAGCGTTGCTCGCCCGCTGCGGTGGCATACCACGCGGGCGTGTCGATAAACCCTGGGCTCACGGCGTTCACGCGAATGCGGCGATCCTTTAAGTCCATTGTCCAGGTCCGCGCGAACGAACGCACGGCGGCTTTTGTGGCGCTATACACGCTCCACTCTGGCGACCCTTTACTGGCGACGATGGACGCATTCAGGATGATCAAGGCCCCATCCGGCATCAGCGGCAGCGCCTTCTGAACGGTTAAAAGCAGACCTTTCACATTACCGTTAAAGAGCGAGTCGTAATGCTCCTCAGTTATCTTGCCCAAGGGGGCGATCTTCGAGATACCAGCATTCGCGAAGACAACGTCGAGCTTGCCTTTCTCCCGCTTGATTTGTGCAAAGAGACGATCAAGATCGTCAGGTTTCGAGACATCTCCTTGTACGCTGGTCACATTCCTTCCGATCTCCCTGGCCGCTGCTGCTACCTCCAGATCACGGCGCCCCGTGATGAAGACATACGCGCCTTCGTTGACAAACTGCTTCGCTGTCTCAAGGCCAATGCCGCTATTGCCACCAGTAATGAGGGCAATTTTTCCTTCGAGCTTCCCCATGTCTTTCTCCTTGGTCATCATGTTTTTGCTGTTTTTTTGCGAGCGTTCACGTCACACCGTTTCACACGTGAAAAACGCATTCGCCAATGGTATCCGCTCCTCCCCAAAGGTATCTTTCCCCAGAAAGAGGGAGCGAAACGCATGCTCTTACTTCCAACGCCGCCTGACGTCGTCGGCAAAGCTGGTATACTCACGGACTGGCACGAGTTCTTCCCACACCAGATACGGTGCCATTGGCAAGCCAGCCATCAAGACCTGATCCAATTCATCGTGAGACTCGACATTGAAGATCCCGACGACGCGCCGCTGTCCAGCAACCTTATACGCCGCGACCACCTTCCCTGCGGCCATCGCTCCCTGCAGAACATCAGCTTCTTTCTCCCAGATCTTCCAGAGATCATCTGGTGAGAGATCCTTGGGTTCGACACGCACTTTAAAGAAGAGCAGCATGATGGATTTCTCCTTTCTCGTGAGAGTCACGAATAAAATCTGGCAATGGAACCTCTGCCTGGCGCACACCCTTGCGCTGCTTTGCAACCGACCTTCAGGCCGTCTTTCCGTTCTCCAGCTTGAGGGCACGCACTGGTTCGCTCTCCTCAAGGGAGCGGAACAGGGAAACAATCTCACTCGTTGTGAGAATCGCATGAGCAAACGTCGGTCCGTTGATCTCATGCGCCGCATGCATGGCTTCTCGACTAGAAGCCGCCGTCGCATCTTTCACCAGGGTCACATGGTACCCGAGCTCCATGCCAAAGCGACTGGTCGATTCGATACAGGTATTGGCGAGCATGCCAATGAGCACCAGGCGTTGGATTCCATGTTGCTTAAGCTGTTGATCCAGGTCCGTGTTGGCAAAACCGCTTTGTGCCCAATGCTCTTTGATCACAATGTCGCCTTTTTGGACGGGAAAATCGGGATGGAATTCACCGCCCCATCTTCCTTTCGCAAACACCTCACGCTGGCCATCGGCAAGCTGGTGCGGCGTTGGATACTTCCAGGTCGTGTAGTCTCCTGGCTCCCAGCGATGATGGGGAACGAAAAAGATGGGAATGGCGGATTGTCGCGCCGCGCTCACAATCTCGCGCAGATGCGCCAGGAGATCCACGGACTCGGCAACTTCTCTGGCGAGAGGATACAATTTGCCTCCGGGCGAAAGAAAGTCGTTATAAGGATCAACAAACAGCAGTCCTGTCCGACTTCTTTGGTTCTCTTCGATACGCATGCTTTTTCTCCAATCAGAAGAGACCTTTCTCAAGATCCCACGGGTAAACCTCATGTTTGAATGAATATTCAAACATGAGGTCAAAAAAATTTAGTGCAACGCGAACAAGGCCGTTTTCATCACATCCAGCAGGACGTTCCGATCAGCCCTGGCCCGCGCAAGCACGCGAATACTGATCAGCGTCCCCAGGAAGAAATGAGCGAACTGGTGGGGATCACACGTCCAGGAAAGCTCCCCTGCTGCCTGCGCTTTGATCAGGAGATGATACAACACCTCCTCGATGGCATCGTAGCCAGACTGCACCCTCTTGAACACTTCTGGATCGGAGGGGGCTCGTTCGATATTGGCATTGACGAGAAAGCATCCACGACGAGCAGGATCACTGAGCAAAAGATCAATATAGGTCTGGAAAAGGCTTTCCAGAATCTCCTGGAGTGATCCTGATTGGTTCCGAAAGGAAGCCATATGTTCTCCATGCCAGGCGCAATAGCGATCGAGTGCGGCAAGATACAACGCGTGCTTGTCTCCAAAGGTGTCGTACAGGCTTCCGCGTCCAAGACCCGTCTCCTGGACGAGATCCTCGACTGACGTTCCTTCATATCCCCGTTCCCAAAACACGTCCATCGCTTTTTTCAGTGCGTGCTCTGGATGAAAGGCTTTTTTTCCCGCCATGCTCTTGTCTGGTGCTCCTCTCCGACGATTTGAAAAGGGAAGTATATCACATGTTGGAATGAAAAGTCAAGGATGAATGCACCACCCAAAAATGTAGCACCTTAGGCTCCCAACATTTTCTCCCCTCAATATTCCCTCTAAGAAGGTGGCAAATCATGCGGAAAAGGTAAATGAGAGATTTTTAGAGAGGCGTTGATTGAAGAAATGCCGAGAAGCTCGCCTGAGTCCTTTGATTTTCGTGGAACATCGCTCCTCGACGTTTCTGTAGAGCCAGAGGGTGCTTTTATTCGTCCTCTTTTTCCTCAAATACTTCTCAAATATCTTCTTTTCTCTCTTGCTTAGAGGGGATATCGGGAGAAGAAAATGGAGGGAACCCAACACCGCTTTATTAGCCTTCATCAGAAAGTATGGAGATTTTCTGGTGAAGACCCATTTTTATCGCAAGGGATACTTGCAATATGTGTCAACCCTCATACGAGTCGGTGTCCACTACTCAAACAGATGATGCACATCCTTCCTGATGAGCCCCCAGCCGAGGAGGGTTATGGGCCTGGTCTCATCGCTGACCCGTTACCATGCGGAACCGTGTGGGGACACGCCGGAGGAGAATTTGGCTATGGCGACCTCCCGTATCTCCATCTGGGAAGCGAGCGTTTGGCCGTCTTCATGCTCAACGGGACCGCTGGGTTCAGGGCAGCAACCGATGCTGGACGTGGCGGGCTCCCACGCTTTTCCGAGGAGATGAGAGCCATGGTGTACAGTGGTGGGACTGAGACGTCGTAGATCCAACTCGTCAGGCAGCTGGTAAGAAGCGGTGTTGCAAGTAAGAAAGCCCGGCTCGGCCATACGCTTCTCGTTTGATGAGTTTCAGGCGGTTAATGTGTCCTTCCACAGGCCCTGTACTGTAGGGAAGCGTCAGTCCCGCCAGAATCGCCGGTTTGTCTCGCTCGACACTGCGAGCAAAGGTGAGGAATTCTCGGATGCGAGATGCACGCACATCTTTGAGCCAGGTGTCGAGCTTCTCACCGCTGTGGTGGCGAATCAGGTCCAGGAAGCCATGAGTTAGTTCTCGTGCCTGCGAAAGCTGCTCATCCATCTGGCAGAGCTGATCAAGTTGTGCCTCAGCCTGCGGGGTTAGCGTTCCCGGACGTGCCAACATCCACCCAATAACCTTGCCTGGGGTCACATCTTCAAAGGGTGAGCGAGGAATCGACTCAGGCGAAGCGGGCAATCCCATCTTCTGCGGATGATCCCGCCATTTGGCGAGACGTCGATAGACACTACGACTCGATCCCGTATAACCCTGAACCTTCAACTCCTCCCAGAGGAGCGAGCCGTTGTGCTCGCCAGCCTCCCATCGTTCCCGCAGATATCGCGTTGACCAGTCGAGTGGGCTGCGTCGCGGTTTGCGAGGTCCCGCATAGGCACCATATTCTTGTGCGAGCCAGCGATGGATCGTCCGTTGCCCAACGCCCAGCCGTTTGGCGATGGTTCCTGCTGGAAAACCAGCCTTTTGGAGAGCGAGTACCTGCTGATAGCGTGCTTCACCAACAGACTGGCGGGGCCGACGTACCCGAGAAGAAACGGGGACAGGCTCGGGTGGCAACTCAGCTTCGTCCACCACTCCAGTCAGTTGTTTCCAGCGCCTGGAAACAACTTTATCCAGGTATCCCGTCAGATTTTTGGCCAGGTGCCAGCGATCGGCTACGTGCTTGGCGTGAGGAAGGGCTTCGGTAATCGCGGCTGCAAACTCCTTACCCCGATCTCGCGCAACGATGGTGATTGTGGGGTAGCACTTGAGCCATTGGGCGACCGTCTTCTGTGAGCGATCAGGGAGCAGAGCAATCGGTCGGTTCCGTTCGAGATCCACGACGATAGCTCCATACCGCTCACGCCGCTTCCAGGCCCAGTCATCGATGCCAATGATCTGTGGATCAACAATGGCAGGCAGAGGAAGGGTATGGATGAAGCGCAAGACCGAGCGCTCGGTTGTTTCTAGACCCAGGAGTTGAGCGCTGCGCGCCCCAGATGCTCCGCCTTGTTCCCGACCAAGTTGACCAAGAAACTGACGCAGACCAAAGGTGTAACGACCATGGGGCGAAGTGACCTGGGAAAGCCGCTCGGTGAAAATGCGTCGCGACAATCAGGCTGATCACAGTAGAACTTGCGTACACGTAGATGCAAGAGAACTTGCCTGTTCTGAATGGACAGATCCCACACGTGCGTTCGTAACGGCTGTGGATACGGCGAGCGGAAGTGCCACACACAGGGCAACGAGCGGTACGTGTTACTCGTTCACAAATGAGAACGAAACGGCTCGTTTCCCTACGGAGGGAGAGAAGGCGGAAACCGCGAAGATGTGGAAAGAGAGTATGCAGAGACAAAGGAATGCTCTTTCTGAAAAAATGTGCGAATAGATGATAACCCTTTCATTTTATCACATCCGCAACCTCCACCAAACCGGTCGGAGAACCAGGAAATCCGTCAAAAGTTGCACTATAGTCGCTTTTATGCGTCAAAACCAGGGCACTGCCATACTCAGGTATAGCTCTCAACTGGCTTGTAAAGCTAACCACTGGACAGGATATGTGTCACCAGTGAGGACAAAGAGACTGTCAAATCACAGAGACAGAAATACCCTAAAAGTAAAACTAAGTTGTCAAAAGTTGTCAAAAGTATGGTATACTTGGTGTGAAGCTCGTTCCCGTAGCTCAGTGGATAGAGCATCGGTAAACGTAGCTATTGTCGGCGACAAGGCACGTAGTTTTTCAGGAGGTACGCATGTGGTTTTGAGAAATAGGCATACAGTTTTGCGTTTTTTAGAGGAAAGGGCAAAAAAAGAAGTGGCTCTGCGAGCCACCTCCTGCGTAAATGTTCCCGACTGGAATCGAACCAGCGCACACGGCTTCGGAGGCCGATGCTCTATCCACTGAGCTACGGGAACGAACTTCACATATAAATATACCACAAAGGTCAACCGGCTTCAAGACTCTTGTCCGAGCATAGCAAAATCGGCTTCCAGCCCTATCTACATCCATCTTATCCACATACGCATTTTACACAATATTAGCTATTATTACCATAAATATTGACTGTTTTAACTCAAGCATACTATACTCATAAAAAGCACTTTGATCTCTATTATTGGAAGCAAGTAAGTGCGCCGAGTGCCGTCTGTCCCGGGTTGTTGCTGGCGTAAACGATGCCACCCCATGAGGTGTGAAACGGGGTGCCCGGCCTAGTCAACGATAACAAGTTGGTAGCGGCTTCCTGAAAGGCCTGCGATCTTTTTTAGACCACAGGTTGAAACAAAGCGCCCTTGAATGCGAGTAGCAGCGCGCATATTCCCTCCTATCCGCTGTCCTCTTCTTACTACCCATTGTACTGAGATTTCCAAACAAGATCAATGCAAATGACAGATGTGGTGATGGAGCACGAGTGCCGTTAGAATCCTGGATCGGAAGAGAATTAGCAATCCCTAGCGTTAACTAGTGAACTGTCGGCTTCCAGCTCTCGTTTGCGGGTACGCTGGGCATTCTGCTCCTTACAGTATCTTAAAATGATGACCACTATGCCTAGAGGTCATCCGTTCAGACGGCCAGCCGTCTGGGGAGAACTGCCGCTCCCGCTACTCCTCGCCCCACTTGCAAAGGGTCGGAGTTACTTTTGCGTAAAATGTTGTAGGATCCGTTGATATCTGCATGAAGGAGGCGTCCATCCCTGGCACGATACCAACTGCGAGTCACACGCTTGCCTGAAAACACCGGCTTCTCAGCGGCGTTCGGCTCATAGGCTGGGATGGGGTCGCCGTCCAGAAAACTGGCCTTGCTGGTGTAGCTTTCTTCCTGAAGGATGACCCTGATTCCCACCAGGTGCGCTTTGTAGGTTAACTGCTCAATGAAACGGGCATGGGGAAGCTGCACAAACTGCTGATTGTTCCTGCGCCCCAGGTTCACATTCTGTTTCCAGAAGGGATTCTTGCCAATCACCAGCGTCCCGATGCCTTCGCCCACCAACAGATCAATGATCCGACGGCTGGCCATGTGTAAATACGCATCCACACGGCGATTGCGCTTCGTCGTCACACGATCCAGGTGGCGTGAAGTATATCGGTTCTCATGCGCGAGGCGTTGCTGCTGCCTGGCCCGCTGTTTGTTGTTAAAACTAAGCATGAGTGTCACCACTCCTACTCGTCTTCAAAACCGTGCTTGACAGTTTCCCGTCACACGGCTCCTCAGTAACATGGCCTTTGTCGTAGGTACCGTTGGCCTTTTTCGAGTGGCGCTCGTCGTGGCAATGACGATGGAGAGCGAACTTGTTGCTCAATTCCTCTCCGCCTCCTTCACTTTTCGGGGTAATGTGATCGATCTCTATGAGGTCTTCATCTTTGAAGTACAGTCCACACCAACGGCATTTTCCCTCTTGCTTCTGTAAAAGTTTTGCTTTAACTCCGTTAAGAAGCGGGTGTTTCTTGAGTCGCTGGCTCCAGTAAAGAAGATTTCCGTCATATGGGCTGGCAGTTCCTTTCACTTTTACATGACGCCGGATGTATGTTTGTTGGTGGTTTCGTAGTTGTAGGTCGGGGGTTCGGAAGATCCATCCCTTTCCTTCATCCACTTTCCAATACTTTTGCATAATCCAGTGTCGATTTTTGTTTGGGTGCCTGCGATTCGCCCATCTTTCCAGTTGTCGAAAAAGTACCATGTCGCAGTGCTTGAATGCCCTTCTTGCACAGATGCTTCGGTAGTAGTTTGCCCATCCGTAAATGACCGGGTTCAACTCTTTAATGAGCTTTTCCTGTTTCATGCTCCGGTGCTCTGCTACCAGACGATGCGTTTCTTTCACATGGTGCGCAATCGCTTCCTTACTGGGTCTGATGAGTGTCTTGAAGCCAAGTGGTTGACCATTAGGCCGCTTTCCGGTGTGTGTTTTCCCCATCGGATACTGGCGTATGGTGAAACCAAGGAAATCAAATCCCGTTTTTCCCTGATATTCCATCAAGGTGTGCGTGATCCGTGTCTTGCTCGGCTTGAGTTCTAGTCCAATGCGCTGTAACCATTCCGAAAGGATTTCTTTTGCTTTTTCGACGCCTTCGAGCTTGGGATGGAAAACCACCAGATCATCGGCGTAGCGGACAAATTTGGGTCGTCCCTCCTTCCACCGGTAGGCCGCTATCAAGTCCGTTTCCATACCATGAAGCGCGATATTCATAAGTAATGGTGAGATGACTCCCCCCTGCGGGGTTCCTTTCCGGGTCTCGTCAAATATGCCATTATCAATGATTCCCGCTTTGAGCCAAGCTTTCACAAGCAGCCTTACTGCGGGATAGGTGTCGAGTTTGGCGAGAAGTGCCTGATGATCAATATGATCAAATGCTCCTTTAATATCGGCATCCAGGACATACTTTGCCTGTGTGCAGATATTGGTGTGAATGGTTTGAATTGCATCATGACAGGAACGTCCAGGGCGGAAACCAAAGCTATTGGGTTCAAATTTGGCTTCCCATTGTGGCTCTAAAGCGAACTTTACGAGGCACTGGTGCGAGCGATCTCGCATGATGGGAATCCCCAAGGGTCTTTTCTCATCCTTTCCAGGCTTGGGAATATAGATCCTTCGCACTGGTTGGGGTTTGTATTGAGACCATTGCTTGGGGTGGATTTGTTCAGCCAGAGTGAAACGCTGGGCCGGTTTGACTGATTTTACTCCGTCAATGCCTGCTGTGCGTTTTCCCTGGTTGTCTTGGGTCACTCGTCGAACCGCTAAAAGCCTTGTCGCTCTGGATTTCATCAGAAGTTTCTGTAGTTTGTGGACTGCTCTTGTGTTGCCACGGCTCTCGGCTTTGAAGATGCGCTTTTGTAGGCGGTAAACATGCTGCTCGAGCTTGCGCCAGGGCAGCTTGTTCCAACTTTCACTCTCAGGGTCAGGTGGTAGCTTGATCTTGGGTGCCTTCGTTTTCACCATACTACTCGTTTCTCTTCATTCCATGTTACCGTGCCTACGTCAGCATATCCTGGGCATTACCCCAGGCATTGGCTTTTTAGGCAATCCTTCTCGGAGGCAGCTTGCGGATGGTTTCCTGCTCATCGTATCGACCTCCAATGAGAGCGTACCTTCGAGTTACTCCGTTCCGATTATCTGTTTTGCGCTGCCGTAGGTTTGTGCTATCCACCGGGTACGCTAGTGAGTGAGGCAGGGTATCACTACACTACCCTTTCACTTTCTCCATTGTTTCGCAGATTGGTACCTTACCTTTTGGTCAAGTCTATCAGCCTGTTTGACTTGTTCAACCTAACGATGGTTCCGTTGCACATTCGCGTTATTCATTCTGTTGAATGAACTGCTAACCATAGCCGCCTGACTCGGAGATGGGTCTGCTTCAGACTAGCAGTTTCCTCTCCTGGATACCCGCTTTACGGATTGAGGACCAGTCGCTACCGTAGGGCATCGTCTTTCCGTGCTCACTTCACAGGTGAGGAATTGCACCTCACGTCAGATAATCAGTTATCAAGACATTGATCAATGTCTTGCCAGCCTTCCCCTTACTTATCCAGCAAGTTTCGGCTGAACGGATCGCACGTAGCACTGATTGAGGCTTTTGAGGGGTTTGCCACTCACCAGACGAGGCACAAAACCAGGTTTGTCGCTGGTAATGGCAGCCAGCACATTGACGCCCACATCCACGGCTGCTCGAAGCTGTGGGTTGACCGCAGCCGGTTGGAGCTCCTGCTCATAGACGACCTCCAGCATGTAGCCATCAGCGCGTGGAACGATGCGTACCTGCCTGATGGCTTGCCAGGTAATCTGAGTCGCGATCTCGATGGGCAATCCTGATGGGACGAGCTTGCCCGTGCGCTTGAATGCCCTCTTGCCCAGGGCTTTTTTCTCGTAGATGAGCAGGAAGCGGCCTTTGGTCTTGTCTTTATAGCCAGGGATCTTGGGGCGTCCTGTAAAGGGAGTGGGGTCTTGGCGGTAGGCTTCCATCACGCGCAAAAAAGCTGACCCAATTGTCGTGAAGCTGAATCAGGATGGCATTACTGACTTTGCGAGGGAGGGCACAATAGGCCTCATGGTGTTTCAGGCGATGGAAGATGGCAGCGTAGGGCAGGTAAGTTCCCTCGTGAATGAAGGCTTGCCGGACGTGGTAATTGGCCTGGTTGTACAGATTTTTGGAGGCAAAGGCCGCCTGGTCAATGACGGCAAAGCGTGCATCCTGGTGACGAATGAGATGTCGTTCGACCAACTGCATCTGGTGGGCTCCTCCCTTTCCAACAACACGTCCTTCGTGTCGATGTGCCTCTCTCTTGTTGTTTCACACAAGAACATTCTTTCTAACAGAACTCTACCAGAGACGCCTTCATTTGTCAACATCTGGCATAATTGCTTGGAAACGTTTTTAACACCTGCGCTGACGCGTATGCTGCATCCCTTGCAACGCCTGCCCGGTGGTGGCTATCTCGGCGAACTCCTGGCTGTGACCCTGGCGGCGCAGGTCGCGACCCTTCCGATTGTGGCGGTAACCTTCCATGTTGTCTCGCTGGTGGCTCCCCTGGCCAATCTGCTTACTGTGCCTCTGCTGGGAACCCTGCTTGTGCTTGGCGCGCTCCTCTGCGCCATTGGTGTACTTAGCCCGCTTCTGCTCCAGCTCTGCGGAGAGCTGGCATGGCCTCTTGTCCATTATGTCGCGGTGGTTATTTCCTGGTGCGCGCACCTCTCCTGGTCTGCCCTGAATGTAGGCAATGTTGATACACTCCTGATATGGCTCTACTACGCGCTCCTGGGTGCACTCTATTACCTGTGGTACCTGTGGCCTCTCACACAAGAACAGATCATAAACAAGGCCAGGGAAGCCTCACGCCAGAGAGGCACGCTCACCAGACAGCGTAGAGAGGTGCAACAACTTCCACCACGGGTCAGGCTACTTATGGCGGCACTCATCTTGCTTACCTGCAGTCTCGCATTATTTCAGGCCCAGGCTCAGGCGTCCACTAATCAGGCCGAGGTAACTTTTTTTAGCCTGGGATCGCCTGCACAGCCAGAGGCGGGGACGGCGATCTTTCTCAAGAGCACAGATGGACACAACAGCCTGATTGATGGAGGGCTTGATAGCGCTGGGGTTGGGCTGGCCCTGGATCGCCTTCTCTCGCCCTGGCAACACACTCTCGATACAGTAATGCTTACAGCTCCACTTCAGGATCATATTACGGGTTTACAAGACGTTGCGGCAAGATACACTATTGGAAGAGCAGTAGACGCAGGAATGCTTCACCCCAGCGCAACCTACGCCCGCTGGCGGCGTACTATAAGTGAACGCGCCATTCCCTATGTGGTGGCGCAGCAAGGAAGCATAATTCCGTCAGGTGCCAATATGCAAATCCAGGTACTCTGGCCTCTGGAGCTGCACAAGGGCAGTGATGAGGCACGCGATAACAGCTTAGTCTTACGATTGACCGCGCCGGGACTGAGCCTGCTCTTGCTGGAGGAGGCCGCGACAAGTAATTATGCCTTACAGGGACTACTCGACGATATTGAGCCGACGTACCTGCAAGCTGACATCGTACAGGTAGTAGACAATGCGAACAAACCCTTTCCCCAGGCATTGGCGACCTTGTTGACGAAGGCACAGCCAGCACAGCTCGTCGTCACGCCGGGCGCGCCCGGGCGGGGAGTGAATAAACAGGCATCTTCAACGAGCAGTGAGGAGTTATCTACACTTCTGTCGCGTGAGACAGGCGGCCTGTTGAGTACTCTCACTATACGCTTTATCGCGCGGACTGGCACATTGACGCTTTGCGACACAGGGCAGGGATGGCAGAGCTTCACTGAGAATGATTCGTTCTCTAGCTCTTGATGAAACATAGCTAACAATGACTAACCCGGCAAATAGAAGGACACGGACGATATGCGCTGTGAATATTGTGGAACCGAGATCGCGAACCATACCACTACCTGCCCCACCTGTGGGGCACACCTTGAGCCACGTCAGAGGCGTGTTTCAGCCAGTACACAATATAATCAGCGCGAGTTTGAAGCAACGCTCAATGCCGTCGCCTCCTATGAGGAGGGCTACCAGGGAGAGCCATACGAGGAGAAGATTGCCCCACCCAAGATACCGCGAACCGAGGCACGCTCCTATGGCTATGGCCCCTCAGATCCACGCCATCGCTCCTACCCAGGACACCAGACGGCCTATACCTATGTCACCTATCAGGCCCAGCCAATCCCTACGCTGCCACGCAAGAACGATGGCGCACTCATCATCGAGATCTTCCTCTCGCTTTTCGGGGTCTTTGGTGTAGGCTGGCTCACGGCAGGCAAGACATCTGTAGGACTGGCCTTGCTGCTTGGCAGCATCTTCATCTACTGGCCAGTTGTGATTCTGGGGACCATCTTTACCTTTGGCATTGGCCTGCTCTGCCTGGGACCCCTGGCGATCCTGGCAATTATTATCAACGCCATCCTGCTCAATGGCATGCTCAACCGCCAGCTCGCCCAGGCACAATACGTGGCCTATACCCAGCAGCCCCCCATGCAGACGCCCCCACCCTTCACGCATTAAAAATAATACTGTCAAATAAATTGTGGAGTCCGTGCCAGGCACGGACTCCACAATTTATTTGACAGTATTATTTACTTGGGGAAGGCGAGGCGGCGGTACTTTTCGCGGGATTCGAGCCAGGCTTCGTCGGAGAGGCCTAGTTTCTCGCGTAGAGCCTCGGGGGCGATGCCGGAGCGTAGCTGTTCCACGGCGAAGGTATCGCGCAACAGTTGGAGGGTGACGCGCTTCTTGATCTCCGCGGCCTTGACGGCACGCGCCAGGATGTAGTTCAGGTTACGGTCAGTGCATTTGAAGACCTCGTCGCCCACGCGATACTGCTGCTGATAGCTCCGAAAGATATTGGCGAACTCTGGTGGCAGAGGGAGGCGCCGCTCGCGGTGCTGCTTGCCAGTCGAGGCCGGGAATTGCACCGTGACCAGGGGTTCGCGTGGATCGCTGAGATCGATGTGATGCACGCGCAAGCGCATAACCTCTTCTTTCTTCAAACCAGCAAATAGCACCAGGTATACCAGGCACTGACACCGGGGATCTTCAGACGCAGCCTCTAACAGAGCATGGACCTCTTCGGCAAATAAGAGTTCGGGCAGCGGCGGAAGGGGACGCTCCAGGGTCAGGCTGGCTGCGGGGTCCTCGCGAATCGCGTTGGCGCTCGCCAGCCAGGAGAAAAAGTTCTTTAGAAAGGTAACCCGGCGTGCCATGGTCTTGGGGGCCGCCGTATGGCCCGAGCCGTATTTCAACTTTACCAGCCAGTCAGCCAGGTTCTCTTTGGAGAGACGTCCAACAGGCGTGTCTGGTCCGACGAAGTCACTAAACATCTTCAGGTCTGAAAGAAAGCACGTGACCGTATAATTTGACTTGCCACGCAACATCAATTCTTGCCGGTAGGGGACAACGCATTCGGCCAGGCTCGACTGATCGGTTAGAGGGCTGCCCTGGCTTACCGGCGGGAAAGGTGTCTCCTCGGCGCCAGGCAGCTCCTGAAGGGCGGTAGAGTTCCCCACAGGGGCGGCTACCTGTCCATTATGGTGCGCTCTCTCCGCGTCCGCAAGAACTGCTTCTCTCGGTATCTCCTGCTGCGGATCCTTCTGCATGGTCAATCCTCACTTTTCCGGGATCTTACGTCAACTGCACTCTACATTTCATTATAGCATACCTGATTGCTGCCCTTCTGAATGTAGAGTGCCTATGTGAGGGCAGCATGAGTAAGGGGAGGCGTGGACAGAGGACAAAGAAGAGCGCTCACACCTTTATGAGTGGGTACTCATAAAGGTGTGAGCGCTCTTCTGTATTTTAGATACCACGACCAGCTATTCCCCATTGAATGGCGGGGCATGTTATCTTAATAGGCATTATCGGTTTTGCGCGGCATACCCTTAAAAAACAATCGTGAACGCCGCTTCGCAGCGGCTAGCTCCGCTCACACGATTGAAAGACAACCCCTTGTGCCGATGGCTGAAAGGAGCTATGCCTTACTCTTCCTCGTCGCGGTCCAGATCCTCGGCGTCAAGCAGATCCTCTTCTTCTTCCTCTTCCTCCTCGTCATACTCATCGAGATATGACAGGTCGGAATCACGAGTCGAATAGGACTCCTTGCGGATCGTGATCGTTGGATGAACGGCGGGAAAAGGTTTGAGGCCCGTTGGGTCCTGGCCGCCTTCGTAGCTCGACTCATACATGGTCGGCATACTCTCACGCACCAACACCTTATCCTCTAGAGCCGCGGCCTCAAAGCCCAGGCGACGGAGATCCATCACCATGCCAGGCCACGTATCATCGGCATCAACTGCCCACCATTCACGTCCCATATAGCGGACGGGGCGCACACGCATAGGCCGGTTAAGATCGCCAAGGGTAGCCATGAGATTTGCACGTTTGCGCTCGGCATTTTTCACGATAAGAAACCGTCCCTTCTCTCAAATGTACAATGCTTTGTCTGCTCTCCGCCTGAATCACGGGAAGAAAAAATGATGCTTCTGATGATACATTCTTTTTCAGCCTCAGCTAGACGGAAACAGGGTGCGTGTACCCATACCATACCACATAACCCATACCATTTGCCAACAAATATCATATTTCTATTCACCATAACATACCATCATACCTGAAACATTCCCCCGGCTCGCAAGCTCGCCTTATAGGGAGTGGTATGCTGGCGCGCGGGCCGCGGCCCGCGCGCCAGCATACCACTCCTTTGAGGAGTAGGCACGGGGTAGTCTCGTTCTGGATCGCGAGCCTTTTAGGCCATGCTTGCATGGCCCATACAGCGCTTCCAGGCCGCTACTGGGGTAAGTATGTTGGGGTGGGGCGAGGGCGGATGCCCTCGCCCCACCCCAACATACTTACCTGCGAGCGCCGCAGGCGCGAGAGGTTGACAAGCAAGGGGGAGAGACGCGATACTAAGCAGAGCCAGAGGTAAGAGAAAGCGTATTTGAAACTGCAAAGGCGGCATTCATGAAGTTACATACATCAATATTTGCGCGCATCTACAAGCGCTTTCTAGCGGATACGGCGGGGCAGAGGCTGCGCGCGACGCCGAGCTACTTCTTCCTGATATGGCGTTGGAGTATGTGGCTCTACGCCCTGGTACTAATTGTTGGCTCACGAGAACCCTATACAAAATATCCTGCGTATGGGATCAGCGTCGTGCTCCTCTTTGTTACGCTGTTGCAGACGCTGATCGTGACACTATACTCCCCAGTCGCACGCCACTTTTTCCCTCGTCTGCGCCTGCCCTTCGCCCCTCCTCCACGCAGTGAGATCGACGAGGAAGAGCCGATTCCAACTGCCCTGGCTCGCCTGCGCAACCCCTATAGCAATCTTATTCTCTACGGCATTGATTTACTGGTCTGTGGACTGGTGACCTACCTGAGCGGCCCCTTCGCCTTGCATCCCTACTTTGGCACCTCCTCGCCCTTCTATCGCTATGGGATCTCAACGGCCTTCGCGGCAGCACTGGCCTATGGCTATCGTGGAGGACTGGGCGCGGCCCTGGGCTACGATCTCTTTATCGTGTTGGGCATACTTTTCCGGCCCACCTATGCCGATCCCCTCTATACCCCCAATGTGATCGATGTCGTGGGTTCGCTGGTTGATACGCCGGTGGCGGCGCTGGTGGCGGCCTTAATTATCTCCTTGCTGGATCGCTATGTGCGAAGTTTGCAGAGCGAGCAGGCGAACGTGCGGCAGCAGAAGGCGCAGCTCGACCTGGGCAATGTGCTCATCCAGGCGGCCTATGAACGCCAACACTTGCTTACGAAGAGTGCCGAGCAGCTCCGTCAGGGCGGGCGTTTTGAGAGCCTGGCGCTCGCCCTGGTGCCTCACACACCCGAATTGGATACGGATATGGCCGATACTGAGGCGCCCCGCCCGCAGCAGCTAGAGATCTATACCTCGCCTGCACATCTCCCGCATGAGAGCGAGGTATCGCTTCCTGGTGAGCTGTTTGAACAGGTGCGCCAGACGGGGGAGCGGCTGACAAGAATTGAGCCTCCTGTGCCCCATCTCTATCCTCCACGTTTTCCCCACCAGCTCTACCTCCCCTTCGCCAAACAAGGCGAAGTCCAGCTAATCCTGGGTGTGGAGAGCCACCGCCCCATTGATGAGAAACAGGAAGACTTTCTGGTAATCGCTGGCACACAGTTGCTCACAGCCCTGGAGAATATCCGCCTGACCGAGCAGACCATCCTGCTGACCGCCCAGGAGGAGCGCAACCGCATCGCGCGTGAGATCCATGATGGCGTGGCCCAATTGATTTATATTCTCAAGATCAGCGCTGAGACCTGCATCGCCTATACCCAACGCTTGATGGAGGCATCAGAGGAGGAGGCAGAGCAACTCAACCCTCTTGAGGAGCGTTTACAAAAGCTGGTGACCATCTCCAAACAGGCGCTGTGGGAGACGCGTAGCTATATGTTCTCGCTCAAACCGCTCAATCAGGAGCACCTGAGCCTGCAAGACATCATTCAGGGGCAGTTACGCGAGTTTGAGACGATTAGCGAGGTGCCAACCAGCCTGCGTGTGGAAGGCGAGGAGGCATCCACCGACGGCGATAATGAGTATGCACGCCAGCGCGAGCGGGTGTACGCAGCCTTCTTCCGCATCGTCCAGGAGGCGCTGACCAACGCATATAAGCATGCCGAGGCCACACGGATAGAGGTGGCGCTGCGCCAGGGTCCAGAAGACATCCTGGTCGAGATAGGCGATAACGGTAAGGGGTTGCCCGAGCCAGCCAGAAGCGGCACGCGCTTCTACTCGGGGCATGGACTCACAGGCATGCGCGAGCGCGCGACTGAACTGGGCGGGACCCTGGATATTCTTCCCGGGCAGGCGAGTGGCCTGCTGGTCCGCGTCTGGATTCCATTATCTCATGCAAAAACCAACACCGCTCTCGCGGCTAGCGCGAGCGCACACAAGTTTTCGGAGAAGCACTGAGCAGAGGAGGCTCCAGATGAGCAAGATACGTTTGATGCTGGTTGATGATCATGAAGTGGTACGCCTGGGTATGCGCGCCGCGTTCGAGCTTGAGCCGGATATTACCATTGTGGGCGAGGCTAGCAATGGCGCTGAGGCCGTCGCCAAGGTCGGTGTCCTCGCCCCCCAGGTGATCCTGATGGATGTGCGCATGGAGAAGATGAGCGGGATCGAGGCCTGCCGCGAGATTAAGAGCCGCGATCCTCAGGTCAATATCTTGATGATTACCTCCTACACAGATGAGCGCGCTATCCTCGCCTCCACGCTCGCCGGGGCCAGCGGCTACCTGCTCAAAAACGTGAGTCGTGCCGAACTGCTCAAGGCCATTCGCCGGGTCGCCACCGGGGCCTCGCTGCTCGATCCCAAACAGAGGCAGCAAGCGCTCACGACCGCGACGGCAAATGCGCCTAAGGAGGCCATTACCGAGCGCGAACGCGAAGTCCTGGCCCTCGTCGCCCGTGGCTATACCAACAAGCAGATCGCCGAAGGGCTCTCCATGAGCGAGAAGACGGCGCGCAATCATGTCAGCCATATCCTCGAAAAGCTGGGCCTGACGCGACGCAGCGAGGCCGCCGTCTACGCCGTCGAACACAACCTTGTGCCACCACGCCAATCCCAGCAGCACGAGGAGAAAAATAAATAAGAGAAAGAGAATAATTTATGAGCGATATCGCCAATCAACAATACCTGTTAGGCAATCAGTATCAGAACGCTGAGAAGTTGAATGTTCGCATCCAGCTTCACCAACGCTTTAGCCAGAATAAGTATGACTGGCACCGCTGGATCTTCGATCACCTGGCATTTACCCCTGGCGCTAAAGTGCTTGAGCTGGGATGTGGTCCCGCGCATCTCTGGCAGCGGAACCTGGATCGTTTACCCTCAGATTCTTCTATCACACTCTCCGACTTCTCCGCTGGCATGCTGGATGAGGCCCGGCAGACGTTGGCGAAGAGTTCTTATCCCTTCACCTTTCAGGTTATAGACGCGCAGGCCATTCCCTTACCAGACCAGAGCCTGGATATGGTGATCGCCAATCATATGCTCTATCATGTGCCTGACCGTCAGAAGGCCCTGGCTGAGATCCAGCGCGTCCTCAAGCCCACAGGGCGCTTCTATGCCGCGACCAATGGGCGCGACAACCTCAAGGAAATCAGAGAGCTCTTCCACCAGGTCGCGGGCAATTATTTATGGGGCGAACAGGGACAGCTCAGCTTTCACCTGGAGATGGGAGAGGAGGAGTTACGCCAACATTTCGCCAGCGTAGAGGTCATTCGCAACGAAGATCAGCTCGTGGTCACCGAGGCCGAACCGTTGATCGACTATATACTCTCGGGCAGCGCGGGCAAGGATCTGACAGATGAGCAGAAGGCCACACTGGCGGAAATCATTGAGAGGCAGATCGCCACGCAGGGAGCCGTGCGCATTCAGAAGGTCGCGGGCCTCTTTGTAGTACATGGCTGATTTAGATGAAAAAAGGAGTGCCCCTGGCCAGCCTGTGGCTGGCCAGGGGCACTCCTTTTTTCATCTGAATCAATTAAACACTTTCAGGTTGCTATAGACGACGTCGGCATCTTCCTTCTGTGCGTTCGCGAGAAAGGCGATGACACCTTGATCTGGATGGTCAGCATTGCTGAGCGATGCGACAAAGGTGTTGTTGACATAGAATGAGAGCGTTGTCCCGTGAGCGATGATTTGGAGCGTATTCTTGACGCCAGGACCCGTGTGGAAACCTGTGGTAATGTTATCCTCTTTCAAGGGAGTAGAGCCAGTGGAGAAGTTCCCCGAAGAAGAGATTTTGTAGTGTCCATCGGGTCCAATCTGAAAGAGATAGCCCGCGTAGGTTCCAATAACGCTCTTGGCGACACGGAAGTAGACGCCACCGCCGCCATCGCCGCTCTTGATGAGCATATCTACGCTAATGGTCTGGTCACCAAACTGTTTCTGGCTCTCCGAGCAACCCTTACTTGAGCTTGAGCCTAGAAAACCCTTGGCCACCGTCACGTGATAGCCCTCATTAGGAATGAAGGAACAACTGGAGCTTGATTCCCATCCCGCCTCGCTGCCAGCGTCTGTCAGGGGGTCCTGATAGACGGGGTTGGTCGCGGTCGCGGTTCTGATGACCGAGGCTGTCGCCTGGGCCTGCTGAGTGGCCTGCGCCTGCGCCTGGGCTGTCTGGGCCGCGCCAGGGTCCTGGGTGCTGATCGCCGTGGCGCTCGAGCCGTTTGTGCCGTTGTTGCTGGTGCCTGGCGTGCCGTTCTTCAAGAGCATATAGGCGGGAACGGCGATGATGAGCAAGATGAGAAGGGCGACACCGACCATGATGTAGCCGCGATTGGGAGAGGGTGGCTCGGGTGGGGGCGTGGGCGCGGCGGGACGTGGACGCGGCGCCTGGTGCTGGGGTGAGGAGGCAGAACGTGCCTGGGGCTGATCATAGCGATCCTGCTGCCCGTAGCGCTGCTGCTCTGGAGGATACTGGCGAGACTGAGGCTGCCCATAACCCTGTTGCCCGTAGTTCTGCTGAGAAGTTCGGGGCGCCTGCTCGCGTGTGGGAGTGCCAGCGTGCGGGGCATAATTCTGGGGCGAATGCGCCGCTTGGTAAGGAGGCTGGCCCCGGTTGGGTTCGGCTGCGCGCTGCCCGGGGGGCGGTGATGGCAATACCAGCGGACCATCGGCGCGCTCGGTACGCAGCGAATGGATGGAGGGCTCGGCGGGGGCCGCATCAGCGCGCTCAGTGCGCGCCGAATGCATGGTTCCAGCGGGGGGCTCTCCCCGGACCGTGCGGTCGGAGTGGAAGGTGGCCCCTTTCGGCTCCGGTTTAGCCTGCGGCTGCTCCTGGAGCGCATTGGTGAAGGCATCGGCCATCTCGGTCGCGCTAGAATAGCGTAGCTCCGGGCGCTTCTCCAGAGACTTGAGAATGACCTTCTCGGCGGCGACGGGCAGGTTTGAGGCATAGCGTCGTGGCGATGGCGGCTGCTTATTGATGTGCAGCGAAACAACGGCGATCTGGTTCGCAGCCTCAAAGGGGACACGGCCAGTGACCATCTCAAAGAGTAGCACACCCAGGCCATAGAGATCGCTACGAGCGTCGGCCTTGCGGTCCTCCTCGAAGAGTTCGGGTGCCATGTAGTCAACCGTACCCATCAAGAAGCCGGTTGAGGTGAGTTGGGTCACGTCGCCGGTGCTGCGAGCGATGCCAAAATCAGCAAGATAACAACGCCCCTCGTTGTCCAGCAGGACATTTGAAGACTTGATATCGCGATGGATGATGCCGCGCGCATGGATATAATCGAGAGCGGAGCCGATATCGCGCAAGATACGGGCGGCCTCCTCTGGCTTGAGCGGCGAGCGGCGCAGGTGGGTGCGCAGCGTCCCTCCTTCAAGATAGGGCATCACCAAATAGTAGCACTCGTAGCCATCAACGCTGTTGCTACCCGCGTCAAAAATAGGAATAAGATAAGGATGGCGTAACTGTGCCATTACCCGGGCTTCGCGCTCGAAGCGGCGGCGCATCTCTTCATCGTCGCGTTTAAATACTTTGACCGCCACGATACGCTGGAAGCGGGTGTCGTATCCCTCGTATACGTCCGCCATACCACCTTTACCGATGATTTGCCGCAATTCGTAGCGGTCAAGGGTCCTTCCTTCCAGGTCTACCATAACTTTTCTCCCGAAAGAATTTATTTCTGTGATGAGTGAGTTCTCTCTCAAACGAACGAGACTTACGCACTATTATACTGTACGCGTCGACTATTGCACGCTCACTTGCCTGTTTTGCCTATGCATGAAAAATAAAGGGCGCAGGGCAGGCATCCAGGGCAATTAGCAGCATACCACGTAGCGATCAACTGTGCTGTTAGCAAACTCACAACCTACACAATTGTGCCAAAAAAAAGAGGCCCGAACTAACGCATGTACAACGATGCGCCGTTCGGGTCTCCCTCAGGTTGAAACGAAATCAGCTTGCGTCCCTACAAACCGTGGTGGAGTTTTTTTACATAGCTCCTTATGCGAAAACCAACGCCACTATCGTGGCTAGCGCTTCGCGCTCAGGTTTTCGATAGGAAGAATAAAAGAAAAGAAAGAGAGTTTTAGCATTGGTTATAGCATTGGTAACAGGCGCTCCAGGTCCTCTTCACCGAGCCAGAGCAGGGGGAAGGCATCTTCCTCCAATGCTAGCATCAGGTGGTCGGCTTCACGCCAGGCCGTCTCATACATAACCGAGCTCACCGCTTGCTTGCGCAGTGCCTCGTCCAGGTCAACGATCCCCAGTAGGTGAATCTCCCCCAGGGGCGAAACGTCGATAGTAAGATAGAGGCCCTCGCAAGTGAGCATGCCCTGTTCATTAAGATAGTGACGCGCCACAATATCTACGCGCCAGCGCACCAGTTCGCGCTGCGCATTAAAGATAGAGGTGACGGCATAACGCGCGCCAGCCGGGAAGTGTTGCAACCAAAGGAAGCCATCGTCGGCTATGCACACTTCCGTCCCTGGCAACGTTACCATGAGCGGCTCGCGCACTTGCTCCAGTAAGAGCAGGCTTACATAGCCTGAGAACTCGCGCGAGTCGATGCGCGTCATGGCAAAGCGTTTCTTTTGTAGATCTGGTCCGTCCGGGTGATCTACCTGCCACGTTTTCATTATAGGGACCCTATACTCATAGTTTTTGCGAATGTATCGCATTTGTTTTCTAGCATTTTCTTTCTAGCAATTTCTGCCAAGTATAGCATATCTCTTCGCGCCTGCGGCGCGCAGAGGGATTAATAAATGGATGAGAGTGGTCCTGGCTCCGCCAGGACCACTCTCATCCATTTATTAACTTCTTTCTCTTAAGAATCTAAGGCCAAGGCGTAGTTGCAGGTGTTGGCCATCTTTTGGAGGGCGGAGTCTGAGGAAAGCTGGCCGGTAAGGGCGCTGGTGTAGCTGGTGGTGATGGTTGAGCGGCATTGGTCCCAGGCGGGGAGAATGCTGGGGACGAAGCCGTAGGCGATGGATTCGGGGCCGACTTTGCGCTCAGGATAACGTGTGTAGAAGGCCTTGAGGGGTGCGCCCTCATAGACGGACTTACGCACGGGAATATAGCCCGTGGCCTGGACGAAGTTCGCATTAGCTTCGGGGCTGACGAGAAACTTCATAAAGTCCCAGGCCGCGTTCCGGGCCGCGTTGTCGCTGTCGGAGAAGAGGGCGAGATTTGTACCGTAGAGCGAAGTATAGCGCCCACCGGAGCCGGCAGGCAGCGGAACCTGGCCTATATGCAGCTTATTATGTATGCTCTTAAGCAGGTAGGGGTAATGCGAGACGGAGCCGATGGCGAAGGCCGCCTTGCCCGAGGTAAAATCGTTCTGCCAGGCGTCCTCACGGGTGATATGAATCGCGCCAGAGTCGGCCAGGGGAGCCAGGTCATCCATGGCTTGCAGGGCGGGTTTCGCGTTCGCGCCCTCGCTAAAGGTAGTCATCTTTCTGTCCGCACTAATAAAGTCACCGCCTCCAAAGGCTTTATAGAAGGTTGCCCACTCATCGACCTGGGGCGTAAAGGAGAGACCCCAGCGCGAGCCGTCGCCCTTGGAGACCTTCTTAATAGCAGCCTCCAGTTCACTCATGGTATCCGGCGGTTTGATGCCTGCCGCCTTCAAGAGATCGGCGTTATAGTAGAGCACCTCAACGCTCTTGTTGAAGGGCAGCATATACTGGGTGCCAGCGAGCTGGCCATCACGCCAGAGCGTGGGGTAGAAATCAGCGATATCGGCCTGGCTTAAGCCGTTCTCACCGGAGAGATAGGACTGGAGCGGAGCGAGTGCGTTGGTCTGCTGGTATTGCGCGGCCCAGCTCTCATAGACCTGGGCCATAGTGGGAGGCTTATGGGCCGCGATGGCCGCCGTAAGCCTGGTCTTCAAGGTATCATAGGAGTCAAAGGCCTGGAGATTGATGGTGACATTAGAATGCTGATCCATATATTGCTGAGCGAGCTGCTCAACCGTGTCTTTGTTAGCTCCGCTGGGGAAAGCTTCCCAGAAATCGACCGTGTATGTCGCGCCCGGGTCCAAGATACCAAGAAGACCCGTCTGCGCATGCCTGGCACTCTCATTGAAGCCACATCCACTCAATGGCATAAATAGAAGTACAAGGCAAAAGCATGCCGCCATAGGGACACGCGACCAGCGATAAGCCATGTTCTTCCCCCTTGCTAAAACTAATTTCCCTCACGCCACCCGGGCCATGCACCTACTTTGTTTTAGCATGGGAGATAAAATAGCATATGCGCGTCTTTCAATAAATAAATATGAGATATGGAGATGCCGCAAGCATCTCCATATCTCATATTTATTTATTGAATATCAATTTTTAGGAGCGGATGGGTTCCTGGGCGGGGGACTGGGCTTGCGCCTGGGCCTGGAGTTGCGCGTGCCATGCGCGTAAGATGCGCTCAGGGGTCAGGGGGAGCGATGGCAAGCGGATTCCGGTGGCGGAGGCCACGGCGTTGGCGATGGCCGGGGCGACCGCGCCCATGGCGACCTCGGAGACGGCTTTGGCCCCAAAAGGCCCGGCAGGCTCGGTCGTCTCGACCAGGTAGACCTGAGTGCGCGGCATATCAACCGCGTTATACAGATGATAGTCACCCAGGTGCTTTGTGAGCGGCTGCCCCTTCGCGTCATAGAGCAATTCTTCGCTTAAGGCGCTGCCCAGGCCCTGAGCAAGCGATCCCTGAATACGTGTCTCGGTGAGCAGGGGATTGATGACGCGTCCGGCATCCACGGCGGCGAGAATCTGCTCCACACGCACACCGCCGGTCTCAGTATCAACCTCTACCTCCGCACCAACCACGGCGAAGGTCAGAGGCACCTGCGCTAGGCGCCAGGAGGCGCTGGTCATCAACTGGCGATTCTCGACATAGAGCGCGTAGGCCGCGACCTGGGCAACGGTGAAATCCTGCTCACCCGCGCCAGAGATCAGGCCGTCGCTCATCTTCAAGGACTCGGGCAAGGCGTTGAGCATTCGGCCTGCGATGGCCAGGATCTGGCGGCGCATTTGTTCGGCGGCCTTGCGCACAGCGCCACCGCCAAGGTAGAGCGTCGAGGTGACCCCCTCACCTATGGCCGTGGGCGTCACAGCTGTATCTTCAGTATAGATGACTATGCTCTCCAGAGCCACGCCCAGGGTCTCAGCAGCGACCTGGGCCAGCAGGGTGCGCTCGTTATCCTCGCAGCTACCGGCGCCAACGAAGACATCAAAGGACCCGTCCTCGTTAAGCTTCATGGTCGCGCCACTGGTGGAGGCTGGAGGCAGGGGGCTGCCCTGCATCGTCAGAGCTACGCCCACGCCACGGCGCAGGCGTCCATTGTTGACCACTCCGCGCTTGATATGCCAGCCCAGCTTCTCCTCGACCAGGCGCAGGCATTCGGCCAGCCCGCTGCTCTCCACGAGCAGGGAGCCGACATCCTGGCCCGCGGTAGCGACCTTGGCCAGGACAAGCTCATCACCTGTGCGCAGCCAGTTACGGCGACGCAATTCAAGAGCGTCCAAGCGCAGGCGACGCGCGATCTCGTCCAGATGGCTCTCAAGGGCGAAGGCCTCCTGCGCGGAGCTATAGCCTCTCAAGGCACTGGAGGGCGGTGTGTTGGTATAGAGTACCTCGGCGACATAGCGCATATTCGCGCAGGGATAGAGCGAGAGAGCCTGTGAAACCACGCCCTCGGGCGCGGTAAGAGGATGCGTGGCGTAGGCACCAGTACTGGTCAGAAGCGCCATCTGGTTGGCTACCAGCTTGCCATCTTGTTTGACGCCAGTCTTGAGGCGAATGATATAGTTTGGCCAGACGGGGCCACTAGTAAACTCCTCGCTACGGGAGAAGGCCAGGGTCACGGGTCGCCCCGTCACCTGGGTCGCCAGCGCGCAGAGGTCTTCTAGCACCACAGCTTGCTTGCTACCAAAGCCGCCACCGACCTCGGGGCGGATGACACGCACCTTGCGTAGGGGTAGATTAAGCAGGCGCGCCAGGGTGCGTCGCACATGATGCGGACTCTGTGTATTGGTCCTGACAACCAGCACCCCATCCGCGTCGATATAGGTTACCACGCGATGGGTCTCAAGTGGGGCGGGCTGTGCCATTGGCACTATATACTCACCCTCGACGATCACGTCGGCCTCCTCGAAGCCCTTATCGACATCGCCGACCTCGTTGCGCACACGTGTCGCGATATTATGGGCGGCATCGAAAATACCTCGCGCCTCCGACTCAGGATGCACACGCGGTGCATTCTGTTCCAGCGCCTGGCGGGGATCGAGCAGCGCAGGCTTGACTTCATACTCAACCTGAATCAGCCCCAGGGCCTCTTCAGCTATCTCAGGTGATTCCGCGACGACGAGCGCCACGCGGTCCCCCGCATAGCGCAGGACATAATCGAGTAAGAACTGGTCATATGGGCCACTCTCCAATAGCCCACGCTCGACGCTGGAATAGGGAGAGCGCGACACATCTTTATATGTCAATACGGCATGTACGCCGGAGACGGCCCTGGCCTCCGCGACATCTATATCACGAATGACGGCATGAGCGTGGGGACTGGTCAGCAGGCGCGCGTGCAGCATACCACGCCGCTCGATATCGGTCACAAAGGTTGGCGTGCCGCTCACAAGCTGCGCGGCATTGTACATCGGCAACGACTTGCCGACGATGGCGTACTCGGTATCGGCGTTGGCGCTCATCCCACTGGTAATCACGGGCAAGCGATCGGTCGCGCCATTTGCGGTAAGCTGGCGATCCATGCCCAGAGCGGCCAGGGGATTCTGCTCGCTCTGGCGCACGACGTTGGGGGTTACCTCCTCAACCTCTTCGCCATGTAGCAAGGCGGCGGCACGCAAGACGGCCTGCACAGGCTTCTCATATCCGCCACAGCGGCAGAGGTTGCCCGAGAGAGCCTCGCGCACCTCATCGTCACTTGGATGGTTGTTGCGCTGGAGTAAGGCATAGGCTGAAAGCAGCATACCCGAAGAACAGAAGCCACAGGGAGCGGCCCCGACCTCGACGAAGGAGCGTTGCAGGGTACTCAAGCCCTGTGCGCTGGGTAGACCCTCGACCGTGGTCAAGGAACAGCCGCCGGCCTGAGCCGCCAGCATCACACAAGCTGAACGAGCCACGCCATCTACAACTACCGTGCAGGCGCCACAATCGCCCGTCTCGCAGCCCTGCCGGATCCCATAGTACCCTTCGCGCCGCAGGAGGGAGAGCAGCGTCTCATTCGCCTCCACCTGCAAACTGGTGATGACGCCATTAATCTGTAGCTCTAGTTCCATTAGACATCTCTCCCTGTGCCTGAGGCGACGCTACTACGCCAGTGCGCGCTATTGATCGCCTCTTCTAATGCATGAAACGCCAGGTTTGCGCCGCTGACGCGTCGATAACTTCCACTTACGCGCACATCCGTTGGAGGTCGGAAGAGGGGGATGCCATTGCGCACAATGGCCTGGAGCGTGTTTGAGCTAACCGGCTGGGCCGCGGGCTGACCCTCCAATTGCTGCTCGATGGCTGTTACGCGTACGGGCTCCATGTTCACACCACCAAAGGCCAGGCGCACACGCTTATAGAGACCGTTCTCGATCTCGACGAGAGCGACAGCGTTCAGAAGGGCGGCGTCAGAGGGGGCACGGCTCACACGCTGAAAAGAGGTACCACAGGCGGTGAGTGGACGCGGAATGGCGATCTCGGTAATCAACTCGTTGGGGCGGCGCTCTAACTCAAACGTGCTACTGGCGATGCGACGCTCCTGTCGACCCTTGAAGACCACGCCGGAGAGGGCCAGGCCGGGGCGATCCGTCGACCCTCCACTGAGATTCACCTGTGTGCGCGAGCCTGAGCGTACGACTATCTCGGCATCTAGCGCCACCAGGGCCGTCAAGAGATCGGCCTGGGAGACTGGACCCGTCGCAACGGTGCCCCCAATGGTCGCGCTATTGCGGATCAGGCGCGATGAGGCGGAGGCGTGCGCGGCCTGTGAAAACACATCAATGCCTATGCCTTTGAGTTGAGGAGCCTCTGAGAGCGTCTGTAAGGTGGTCATGGCTCCAATGCGAAGATAGTTAGAGTTATTGTTGGAGCTATCCTCAATATACGCGAGCTGCAGATCACGTAGATCCACAACCGCCTGAATATGCTCATCCCTCACACCCAATAAATATGTCCCCCCAGCCAGGGGAACGGTTTTCACATCCAACCGCCCCAGCAGGAGGAGGGCATCCTCAATATGTTCCGCCCAATGATATTCAACAAGCTTTAGTAGCATGTACGATTACCTTCGTTGAAGAGGAAGCAATGTAAACGTTTCAACATCGACCAGTCCCTGGTCTGTAAGTTTTAGTGCCGGAATCACCGAAAGCGAGAGAAAGCTCAAGGTCATACAAGGGTGCGCCAGGGCACAGCCAAGCTCTGCCGCCGTAGCATCCAGGGCCTGCAACTGCCGCAAAAGTACGGAGACAGGCTCCAGCGAGACCAGCCCTCCAAGCGGCAGGGGTACCCGCGCACGCACCACGCCATCTACCACACAGGCAAAGCCGCCACCCATCTCTTCCAGCGCACGCGCGGCGTGTAGCATATCCTGATCATTGGTACCCGCGATCACCAGGTTATGCGCGTCATGGGCCACGCTCGAGGCCAGGGCACCGCGCTTGAGGCCCAGGCCCTTCACCAGCCCCAGCCCAACGCGACCGCTGGCATGATGCCGCTCGATGACCGCCAGTTTGAGCAGATCCCGCGCTGGATCGGCAACAAGCTCACCATCCAGGCACGGCGCCTCCTCTTGCAGGTGCAGTGTCGTGATCTGGTCAGGCTCAATGCCAATGACTTCGACCTTCCCGGGCTGGCCCGGAAGCTTGAATTTGTCAAGCGTGAGATTACCAATATGGATGGTATTAGGAGCTTCTCGCATCTGTGCGCCACCAGCGGGAACCGTGAGTTGGCCCGCGCATGCCACCAGTTTACCATCTTTATAGACCGACTCGACGTTAAAGGTCTTCAGGTCATCGAGCACCACCATATCGGCGACGAAGCCGGGGGCCAGCGCCCCGCGATCATACAGGCGGAAATACTGCGCCGTATTATAGGATGCCAGGCGAATGGCCTCCACAGGCTCCAGGCCCAACTCGATAGCGCGGCGCACCATGGAATCGATATGCCCACGCGCGACCAGGTCCTGCGGATCGCGATCATCGGTTACAAAGAAGACACGTGGTGGGCGCAATTCATGTACCAGGGGCAACAGCGCTTCGAGATTGCGCGCCGCCGAGCCTTCACGAATCATCAACCACATCCCGAGGCGGATACGCTCGCGGGCCTCCTCCGGCGTCGTGCATTCGTGGTCGGAATGTACGCCAGCGGCGGCATAGGCGCTCAGGTCCTTGCCACGTAGCCCCGGTGCGTGGCCGTCTACCACCTGCCCATGCCGATACGTCGCCTCAATTTTGGCGAGGACCTGCTCGTCCAGCGTCAGCACACCTGGCATATTCATCATCTCCGCCAGGCCAAGAACGCGCTCATGTGAGAGCAAGGGCAGGAGATCTTCAGCATGCATGACCTTATAGGGGCTTTCATAGCTCGAGGCAGGGACGCATGAAGAGAGCAGCACATAGCTGGTGAGCGGGAGATCCTTTCCGGCATCGAGCACATACTCGATGCCCTCGCGCCCCAGGACATTGGCGAACTCGTGTGGATCGAGCATCACCGCCGTCACGCCACGTGGAACAACCAGGCGCGCGAACTCGGAGAGTTGGAGCATCGTACTCTCGATATGCATATGTCCATCGATCAGGCCAGGCGCGAGCCAGCGTTCCTCCAGATCACGCTCTTCTTTTGCTTGATAGCCTGATCCAGGGGCAGCTATACCCGCGATATATCCATCGGCCAAAACCACATCGGCCAGATAGCACTCGCCGCTACACACATTCACCAGGCGCGCATTGCGCAACAAAAGATCCCCGGACTGCTCTCCCCGCGCGACCTGGATACGGCGCCGCAAATTCTCCATACCACATCCCTCATCGACAATGACAAAACGACGACATTTTTAGAACTCAGTAGCAGATTTTAGCACATGGAGAGGCCATTCATATAATTTGTCAGTGTACATCACCATTATGGGTGAGCCAACGGATTGATAGGCTCCATCGTATTAGTAGTAACGAGGTGGTAGCCCGCTACTTGCGTACGCGGTTACTGTACCACACCATCAAAGGCCGGAAAAGCAACGTGCACGCAGTGTTTAGTCATCTTGTAAGAGGTCCAGAAAGGATCGAAGAGATCATGAGTAATTCGACATCGTCCTCGCTGGCCAAGATCGCCGCCCTTATAGGCGGGGCCACGGTTGGCGTGCTGATCGCCAACTGGCTCGACGAACAACTCTTATCGCGGGCGCGCAAGCGCTCAGACTATGACCGCAGCCGTTATGAGCAGGGCCTGGGGCCAATCGCCATCACACCACGCTCAACTGAATCTAGCGCTACCAAAGAGATGTCAGACGACAGCTATGAGTAGGAAGGGAGACGCCATGAGCACCATGACCCCTGGAGAACGTGTTCGCGCCGCGGTGGCAGGCCAAGAGGTGGATCGTGTGCCACTTTGCTTCTGGCACCACTTTCGGCCTGAGGGATCGGGCACACGCCTGGCCGAATTGACCAAGCACTTTTTTGTCGACACCTTTAAGCTAGATATCGCGAAGATTATGCCCGATCTCCCCTATCCAGCGCCAGACACGG
Source organism: Ktedonobacter racemifer DSM 44963 (assembly GCF_000178855.1). Lineage (GTDB taxonomy): Bacteria > Chloroflexota > Ktedonobacteria > Ktedonobacterales > Ktedonobacteraceae > Ktedonobacter > Ktedonobacter racemifer. Next base: position 1,480,310 of record NZ_ADVG01000002.1, read on the forward strand.
AGCAGATAACGGTCGAGCAGATGCGCTTCTTGCCCCGCCTGGACCTGGATACGCCGAGCTTTCGTGAACAGGTCACCTGTGTCCGTACTCTGCGCGGGATGCTGGGTGACGACTATCCCATCCTGCTCACCCTCTTTAGCCCACTGACTTATGCCATACGCTTCCTGGGTAAAGAGCAGGCACTGAAGGCTGCCAAACAACAGCCTGACCTGCTTGGCGAGGGCCTGGGGACGATAGCGGCCAACCTGTATAAACTGATGGAGGCGGCGCTTGAGGCGGGTGCCAATGGCATCTTCTTCTCATGCATGGGCGCGACCACGGCCGATCTGACCCTGGATGAGTATGCGGCGGTTGGCTATCCCTATGACATACAGGCCTTGCGCGGCGCCAATGGCGGCTGGCTCAACACCATCCATATCCACGCTGATCCAAACCAGGGTGCGGACCAGATCTACTTTGAGTTCTTTGATCGCTATCCCGCGCAGGTCCTAAGTTGGAGTGATCGCCTGACGGGTCCAAACCTGGAGGAGGCGCGAACCCTGACCGAGAAGTGCCTGATGGGTGGACTCTTTGAGCGCGGCCCCCTGACACATGGCAGCGAGACCGAGATTGAGAACGAAATGCTCTCCGCCATCATCCAGACCAAAGGACACAAATTGATCCTCGCCAACGGCTGCTCCATCCCCGACGACGCCCCCGAGCAGTGGTTACATACCACGCGCAAACTCATCGACAATCCGCGCTAGGGGTTATGGTGAAATGTGCGCGCATGGGTAACGGGCCAGGCCCGTTACCCATGCGCGCACATTTCACCATTCCTAATTTCTAGGCGAAAGCGGCCCAGGGATTGGAGGGGTAGAGCGACATGGCTGAGAAGGGCATAGGCTCGCTCCCGGCAACGGGGAGAGGCGTCACCACCCGGCCGCGCAGCGAGCGCAGCGTATCCTCCAGGCGATCAAGAATCGTGTCGATCTCGCGATAACTGATAATCAGCGGGGGTTCGACGCGAATTACGCGTGAGTTATTGAGCGTCCCTGAGATAAGCACGCCGCGCTTGAAGAGGCCCGACGCCACGGCATAGCCAGTCTCATCATTGACAAAATGCTGGCCGAGCAAGAGACCCTTACCGCTAATCCCACGATAGATATCACTATAGCGCTCGGCGAGGCCCTCCAACTGGCGTTTGAAGTAGGCCCCCTTCTCCGCGGCCTGCTCAACGATGCCCTCCTCCAGGGTCACATTGATCGCGGCAAGCGCGGCGGCACATGCCAGGGGGTTGCCACCCGTGGTTGAAGTATGAATGAAAGGATTTTCGTTGAAGACCTGCCAGATCTTTGGCGTCGCCATAAAGGTCCCAATGGGCATCACCCCACCACCGAGCGCCTTGGCGGAAGTAATAATATCTGGCGCCACGTTCCAGTGCTCAACACCCCAGAACTTGCCTGTCCGTCCCATGCCGGTCTGCACTTCATCCGCGATCAAAAGCACTTCATATTCGTCACAGATGCGGCGCAGGCTCGGCCAGAAGTCATCGGGGGGCACAATCGCGCCCGCCTCACCCTGAATGGGCTCCATCACAACGGCGGCGATATCGTTGCCCACTTCGCGTGCGATGCGGAGTTGCTGCTCGACAGCCTGAGCATCGCCATAGGGGACGTGATAGACATTGGGGTGGAGCGGGAGCGCGGGTCGTCTGAAGACCGCTTTCCCTGTCAGCGCAAGCGATCCAGCCGTCTTACCATGGAAGCCACGGACCGCGGCGATAAAGCCACTCTTGCCCGTATACAGTTTGGCAAGCTTCATCGCGCCCTCAACGGCCTCGGTTCCACTCCCGACAAAGAAGCTATACTGGATATCGCCCGGCGTGACCTCTGCCAGCAGGTGCGCCAGCATGCCACGCAACGGATCAAGCAATTCCTGTGTGGGCAGAGCACTCTTGCCCAGTTGCGCCTGGACCGCGGCAATAACTTTTGGATGCGACCAGCCCAGGTTGAAAATGCCAAAGCCACCCAGGCAATCAATGAACTCGCGCCCCAACACATCTTTAAAGGTGGCGCCCCGCCCATTCCACTCCACCGCGGCCACATCTTCGGCCTCCGCGACCGATTTGCGGTATTCAATAAAACCGCTATTGTAATACTTCGCAAAGTTCTCGACCGTAGTCTCGATCAACCACTGGGCCTCTTTGCGCTCAAGTTGAGGTTTTTGTACCACATCGAGATAGCGACGTGAAACATTTAAAGCCTTAAGTAAACTACCATCACTCATAAAAATCCTTTCGGGAAGCGCGAGCAAACACAACCAATTCCATCCCGGACCGCGCACCGGAAACACAACAGCAAAACAGAGACTGTTTCCTTAAGGGTTGCTTATGGAAATGGATATATAATCAAGCCGGCTAGGTGCACACGCACAAATGTGCACAGCCACACTCGCCTAATTATCGAATAGCGTAGGAGAATAGTTTCTGCAGCGGAACCCTACATCACGGCTATATAGCTCTGTGTACTCAGGATTCCGAGAGATTATGCATGGGGAAAAGGCATGAAGAGATCAGGGGTAACAAGTGGAGAGGTGCATGACACTAGCCACGCTTTCCCGTTTGTGTGTACTGCTCATAATCAGCTCCTGGATTTCTGGAAGGTTAGCCTCTATCCTCCATATCAAGTCATCACGACGCTTGTCAGACTTGCCGATAAAGACTTTTATACCGAGTATCCGTAAAAAGTCTCTTTTCCCCTGGTAGGATAGTTCCTCCCTGGCTTCTTTGACTGTCTTGCACCATGTAAGGATTTTCTCAGCTTCAACAGCTAAGCGTTCCATATCAATTATGCCTGCTTCAACAAGCGATTTTTCTTCTTGCTTTATCTGTAGGTTTGTGTATTCGTCACTAAGTAATCCTAATATAACATCCCTTGCTTGTCCTTTCAAGGCGGGGTTGGCAATGTCTTCTGTATACTGGCTTATCTTTTTTTGGGAATTTACAATGCTATTCTCAATGGCCGTTATCTCACGGAGGCTGCTGTTATTATTAGTCGCCAACTGGATAGCCTGCTCAATCAGCCCTATTTCATCAGCCAGCTTAATCATGTAGCCCCATACGAGCGTGTCGATCTTTTCTGAGTTGATGGTATTGCTATGCCCATCTTCCTTGCAGAAGTATATAGGTGCGTGCCTGCTCTTTGATGCGTTCACATGCATATTGCAGCTGCAGATTTCGCACCTGATGTAGCCAGCACGCAACAGGAACCGTTCAGGTTCTTCACATTGCCGCGCTGCCTCTGCCCGTTTTACGCTCAGTCGTGCCTGGTTCCGCTCAAACAGTTCAGGCGCTATGATCTCTGGGTAGGTGCCTTCCGGTAGCTCTACCGTCTCGAACGGTTTTTTAGCGTCTTTCTGGTGCCGTGTAAATGCCCTGGCTTTCTTTCCAGTACGGCGGGGGTCTGCCAGTATTTGGTGGATAGCGCCTCTCGTCCATTTCCGGGAGGGATCTTTTACGGTGATTTCCCGCAAGAGTGCATGCGGGCCTTTGCCCTTATCGAATTCTTCGTGGGATCTGGCACACTCTCGGTGATGCCGCTTGTTTGTTTGCTTCAACCCATCGATTGACATATGCTTCTCTGGAGAGAGACCGTACTTCAGAGGAGGATCAGACGCGCGATGAGGGAAGTGAAGCCAGTTCTGGCCTTGCCCGAGGGATTCCACTTGGTGGGACTCGAGAAACGAGACGATGTACTTACCGTGACCCTGGTTTCGACTCAAGTATTCCCGTGTTGTCCGTTGTGTAGGAGCGCGGCCAGGCGTGTGCATAGTTATTACACACGCCACGTTGCCGATCTGCCCTGCACAGGATAATCCATTCATTTACTTATTCGTGTCCGTAAATACTTTTGCGAGGAAAGCACTTGCCCACGCAAAATCTTTGCAGAGCGCCTTGCCCCGTTTGTTGACCCGTTTGCACGCGTGACGAAGCGGCTGTGTCAACTCGTGCAGATCATTGGTCTGGCGACCGGCGGCAGGCTTGGCTTGCGGGTCACAGATCGTTTAGGCATCCAGACCTCACGGCAGACCATTCTGCGACGGATCATGGCCCTGCCTCCCAAAGCCGTCGGACATGTTCCACAGATGGGCATTGACGACTTCTCCTTCAGGCGGGGACGCAAATTTGGGACGATCATTGTGGACCTTCACACGCACCAGGTGCTCGACGTGCTGCCAGATCGAACCAAAGAGTCGGCTAAGACGTGGATGGCGGCGCACCCAGAAATCGAGCTGGTGAGCCGGGATCGTGGGGGAGACTATGCCTCTGCCGCAGCTACGGGTGCTCCCCAGGCGGTTCAGTGTGCCGATCGCTTCCATATATTGAAAAATTTGGGGGAGGCAGTGGAAGGATGCTTGGCACGCCACCTGGCGGCGAAGCGAAAGGCTCAAACCCAAGACATCCTTGAGGAACACCTTCCCATTGAGCAAGCTCCTCAATCGGTTAGACGCTCTCCCAAGGTCGAGCGCCAGCAACAAGCATACCGGGAAGAGCGCCTCGCCCGGTATGAGCAGGTGGTCTCTTTGCGCAACCTTGGAATGAGCCAAGCTGCTATTGCCGAGCGTGTGGGCATCAGTTCGAGCACGGTCAGTAACTGGCTTGCTGCAGGCGCGTATCCTGAAACCACGCGCGGCCCCTATGTCAGCCGCATCGGCCCGTATCTGCCGTATCTGTTTCAGCGGTGGGAGTCGGGATGCCACAATATGGTTTACCTTCATCAAGAGATCGTGGCGCGAGGCTACAAGGGATCATATGCGAGTGTGCGGGATCACCTGATTCGCCGGCTTCCCGGAGGCAAAAAGAACACATGCAAAGGAGCCAGGCTCTCCCCAGCTCCTCTCCCAGTGCGGCAGGTGATGTTTCTTTTCCTGCGGCGAACCGAAGACTTGGATCAAGAGGAACGAGGGACCATTCTTCAGCTCCGCCAAAGCCATCCCGAATTGGATCTGACGTACACTCTCGTGCAGGAGTTTGCCAAAATGCTGCGCACACGCACCGGAGAAAACCTTGATACGTGGCTGGCCAAAGCCGTTGCCAGTCAGATCCCCGAATTTCAGAGCTTCGTTCTGGGGATTGAACGAGATAAAGCGGCGGTGCAAGCGGGGCTGACGCGACCCGAAAGCAATGGGATCGTTGAAGGAAAGGTGAATAAACTCAAGCTGATCAACCGTATGGGCTATGGGCGAGCTGGCTTTCCTTTGCTGCGCCAGCGGGTTCTCCATGCTTTGTAAAAAATCCGTCTTGATGAGAAGAGCATGACCACGTGGAGCGTTCTGAAAAAGAAAGGTGGAGAAAGGCATGTGGTCATGCTCGGGCAAAAGAAAGGCAGAAAGACGATGGAATCGATGAGCATCCTGTGGCAGCGGATTGAGCAGGGGTTCGCCACCCACTCACCTCACCTCTTGGACCTGCTTCGTCCAGGGGCTTCTGAAGAGGAACTGCTCCAGGCAGAAAAAGCACTCGGCGTTCCCCTTCCGGAGGACTTCAAAACGTGCTACCGCTTGCATAACGGGGGGTGTTTACTTGCTCCTCTCGGGTGTAGCGAGCATATAACACTCTCCCTCAACCAGATAGTAGGCATTCCGCGCGAGGTAGTGGCACTAGCTAGGCCGGGAACAAAGCACGACGACGGCAATAATGGTACCTGGCCAGTTCAACCTTTTTTGTGGCATCCTCAGCGAATTCCGTTTCTCTGGGGTGGATATGGAAGTGAATTTTTCTGTCTGGATATGGTGCCTGGCCCAGGAGGTCAGGTTGGGCAGATCGTTTTTGCCCCCCACGCACTTCAAACGCCTGATCTCATTGCCCCCAGTTTCCAGGCGTTTGTTGCAAAGGCCGCAGATGATATGGAGGCATACAACTATGAGTTTGATCCAGAATCCCCTCCGAGCGCCTCAGAATGGTATTGACCAGCTATCCATTTGCTTCTCTCGCACTTTGTATTAGGTAGCTCAGCCATCACCAAAAGTGGGACAGATCCGTTTAATATTGGGATTTACAGCTTAATGACACCTTACTCGATATTTGGCTTAGTCCAGTATCGGTTATTTTTATGTGCTTTGACATGCATAGTAATTGGTCTTTAAAGGGCTTGCCATAAAGTGTTATGGAGCTTTTATGAAGGGATAAAATTGACACCTAATTCTGACACCTTATGCAATATATTTTGCTGGTCTTTTCTAGACTTATGTGGATGATGTGTGATTAGTGTTGAAGGGGAAAATAAGCTTGTAGAGCCTGTTTAGTGGAGTAAGTTAAATCGATTACTTGAGGTTTACTATAATATCAGTATACCTCACGCTTCCTCACAAAGCAAGAGGAGCAAAGGTCAGCTTTCGCGCCTGCGGCGCTCAAGGGTAGGATAGATGGGCGTGCGGCACTCGCGAATGCGAGTGCCGCACGCCCATCTATCCTACTCAGAGACGAGCTTGCGAGACGAAACGGAAGAGCATGGCTGGCTGTTATAGCCCTAGTGCAGGATCCTCAGACGGATCGAAGAAATAGTCCGATAGCTCAGCAGTCGCCTCCCGCATCCAGCCTGGATCAGCAAAAAGAGTATAACAAGGAAAAGCCGAATAGATCAAATGTTTTTGCACTAGGAAATTTCTGTTTTCTGCTTTCCGCTGTAAAAATCTTCCTGGCTGGACGTGAAAAGGAGAGAGTGGTGCGGTGTGATCCGCTGCGCCGATCATGCTATTTGGCTTGTAGTCTTGTAAGGAGTTGCTCATGACAGCCCAAAAGGTGGCGCTTATCATTCCCGCGCTCAATGAAGAGGAGGCCCTCAGGCACCTGCTTCCAACCCTCCCCCACGATACCATTAACTGGCAGATTGTTGTTGATAATGGCAGCACCGATAGAACGGCCGAGGTGGCGCGTGCGGCGGGAGCTATCGTCGTTCAGACGGCGGAGCGTGGCTATGGGCGCGCCTGCTTTCGGGGGCTACAGGAGGCGCGCCGTCTGGGCGCGGAAATCGCCCTCTTTATGGATGGGGATGGCAGTGATGATCCTGCCGATATTCCCGAGATGCTGGCCCCGATCCTCTCGCGGCAGGCCGACCTGGTGATGGGGTCGCGCGTAAGCAAACAAGCAGAGAAGGGGGCGATCCCGCCCCAGGCCCGTCTGGGCAACTGGCTGGTCAGCCGAATGATCACCCTCCTCTATGATGCCACCCTCCACGATATCGGCTCATTTCGCGCCATTCGGTGCGAGCAACTGGCACGGCTGAATATGAGCGAGATGACCTTTGGCTGGCCTGTGGAGATGCTGGTCAAGGCAGCACGGGCGCGTTATCGCATCCTGGAGGTTCCTATTCACTACCGCCAGCGCAGTCATGGATGCTCCAAGGTCGCAGGTACGCTTGTTGGCAGCGTCAAGGCAGCCTACTATATGCTCAGCACCACGCTCCGGTATGCATCAACAAGGAGGACTGCATGGATGACACAGCGCTCGTCATTATAGCGCGCGCCCCCGAGCCTGGAAAAACCAAGACGCGCCTGGCACGCTCCATTGGGAATGAGGCAACAGTGCTACTCTATCGCGCCTTCTTGAAGGACCTGGCCCTGCGTTTTAGTGAGACCGATGCCCCCTATACCTTACACTGGGCTTATTCGCCCGCGTATGTCGATTACAACGCGCTATTAGAGGAGCTTGTTCCTGGCAAGGGACAACACATGCGCAGCTTTCCCCAGGAGGGCCAGGATTTCAATACACGCTTACATCATATCTTTCGCTGGACGGAGCGCTGGGGGTTTCACAAGACGATCCTGCTTGGCTCTGACTCACCACATATCAGGCGTCAAATTATTGATGAAGTAAACGAGCGCCTGAATACAACAGATGTTGTGCTGGGGCCAGCCGAGGATGGTGGTTACTACCTCCTGGGCATGCGCCAGGCGCACGACATCTTTAGTGGCATTCCCATGAGTACCGATGTGGTAACACAGATGACGATTGATGCCGCGCACCGGCAGCGGCTCTCTGTCCACCTCGTGGAACAACTTCAGGACGTAGATGAACTACCCGACCTGCTTAAGCTAGCGGAGATACTCCAGGCAAAACCAGGCCTGGCGCCAATCACTGCCGCTCACTTAGTCACGCATCCCGCGCTCACCAAGGCCTTTAGCCGCACAAAGGAGTCCGTATGACGATCACGACACCTGTTCTTACGCTGCCACGCTCCATCTATATCGAGCCCACCAGCCGCTGTAATGAGTTCTGCCAGCAGTGTCCACGCACGCTGCTCTCGCGTGAAGAGGACCGCGATCTGCCCTTCGACGAGTTTTGCAAGATCGTCGATCAGTTTCCGGTGCTCGACCGCGTCGTGCTGCATGGGTTGGGCGAGCCACTGTTAAATAAAAACCTGCCTAAAATGGTGCGCTATTTAAAGGATCGCGGCACCTATGTGCTCTTCAACTCCAATGGCATCGCGCTGACTGAGAAGAAGGGCGGGGAGCTTATCGATGCCGGCCTCGACGAGTATCGCCTCTCGATGGACGGCTCCAGCCGCGAGACCTACGCGCATGTGCGAGGCGTCGATGCCTTTGAGAAAATCTGGCGCAACGTTCGAGCCTTTGTGCAATTGCAGAAGGCGCGTGACGCCAGCAAGCCAGCCATCTCGCTCTGGTTCACCGCCATGCGCGAAAACCTGCACGAGCTGCCGCACCTGGTTGAGCTGGCGGCCGAGGCGGGTATCCCCGAGGTCTATATGCAGCGCCTGGTCTACTTTGAAGAGGGATTGGCGGCCTCAAAACAGTCGCTCTTCCGCCGCTCAAGTCAGGAAGAGCTGGCCCTGGTACGCCGTAGCGAAGAGTTGTGCAAAGAGCTGGGCATCCGTTTCAACGCCGCCGGGTCCGCGACGCCGATGCAGAGTATTCTACGCGACTTTGGGGAGCGCCCCTGGTCCGGCTGCACACGCCCCTACAATCTGACCTACATCACCTCCAGCGGCAATGTGCTCTCCTGCTGCTTTGCTCCCTTTGGGCATCGCAGCGCGCGCGAATACCGCGAGGAGCGCGTGCTGGGCAATGTCTTCCAGGAATCCATCGAGCAAATCTGGTTTGGGGAACGCTATGAGGCCTTCCGCCGCGCCTTTGAGAGCGAGCATCCCGCCCGTCACTGCTCCCAGTGCGGCCTTAACTGGAGCTACTAGCAAAGAAAGAGAAGGGTACCCGCCTTGCGGATACCCTTCTCGCCAGTCCCCACGTTGCTCAATCCCCGTTGTAAGAAAGGAAGTTCATGTCTCCCTGTGTGCGGCTGTTGGCATTAGTCGATGTCTGGTGCACTCATGCACACAAAGCCCCAGTCAAGAGGCGAACCTAACAGGCCATATACCGTTGCCTGATTATCCAATTGATATGTTCCCGCATCTACCTGTGACTTGATTTGCTCCACTCTGGCGAGGCGGGCCTTTTCATCACGTTGCACTTGAATACGTACCTGGAGGGCTGCGATACTCTCCCCTACAGGTGGACTGGAGTGCAGCCTAGCCTGTGGTTGTGATGAAACCATTCCCGTTGTTTCAACGGCTGTATCTATACGTACGGCGCGTGCTTTCATGTAACTAACAGAGCAGCTACCCCTAATCTGTCCTATGCTCTCTATCATCGAAGAGCAATGCATAGGCAGGAGTTGAGCCGCACACTCCTTTCTCCCAATCTTCTTATATCGTGTTTTTGCAGCCCTCCCCAAGGTGATCAGGGGCTTGTACACCTCATACCTTCCAGATGGCCACACCTATAACCCAAAAGTCCACTTCCCATCTCTCCCCACACCTATCTATATCGGCCCCTGATCCTATAATAGCAGTGTAGAAAAGCACATGCCTTGTGTGTAGAGAGGAAGGTCCTTAGCTCTAGGGGCGAAGGCCCCTATCATTGGTCCTTTCCTTTCGCGCCAGCGGCGCTCACAGGTATAAAGTGTGTGGGCATGAGTTGCGAGCGGAGCCCGCAACTCATGCCCACACACTATCCCTTGGTGTCGCACTTCATATTACAATCCGTCAAAGGGATAAAGAGGTACGGCACATCTCCCTTGTGCTGAGGGATAAGGGAACGCTGGCCCTTTGCTCAGAGGGATGAGGACGGGCTGGCGAGGACTTCCTGGCGCGTGCGGGCGAGGTAGCGGCGATAGCGTAGGAGGCGCTGCATCCCTGCATCCAGGCGGGCCTTCTTGCCCAGGCGCCAGAGCAGGAGTGAGGCCAGAGTGAACGCTTCTACCGAGGACCCTAGCGCGTAGCCCAGGGGGATCGCGAGAATGACGTAAGCGCGTGGTAGTACACCGATGAGCACGATAATGGTGCCCACGCGACAGAGCAGGGAGAGGATACCGGTAAAGAGCGGGGTCGTGGCATCCTTCAAGGCCAGGAAGCCACGGCTAATCATGTCGCCTGCCGTGACCCCAGGAATGGCAAAGACATATCCCAATAGCGCCAGGTAGGTCAGCGCGGTCGAGTGGGCATCGAAGGCTCCATGCTGGAAGATCAGGCGGATAATCCATTGACCCGTAACGGCTAAGCCTATCGCCGCGGGTAGCGTCAATAAAATGGAGGCGCCCATGACCCTCAAGGCCATGTAGCGCATGCGCACATAGCGTCCTGCGGCGGCATGGATCGTCATATGCGGCAGAAGCGCCTGGCCGATGGCCTGCGAGAGTAGAGAGAAAGGGAGGGCCTGTAACATATCGGCGTTATGTAGCGCCGCCAGGCTGGCGGAATCGGGCAGGAAGGAGACGAAATAAGTCTCGATGATAAGGGCCAGGTAGGCCACGGCAAGCGCGAGCGAATTGGGCCCCAGGAGTCTCAGGACCTCCACCAGACCTGGATGGCGAAAATTCCAGGTAAACGAGTAGCGCACCCCTTGCCTGAAGAGCGGGATAGCCTGCACCGCGACCTGCAAGAACGAGGCCACCAGCACGCCATAGGTGGGGCCATAGATGCCTATGCCAGGAATGAAGCGCGTACAGGCCAACCCGGCAATCTGGCCCAAGTTATAAATCGCGATGGAGAAGGCGGGCAACAGGAACTGGCGCTTACTATTTAAGACGCCGGTGACAATCGTTCCCAGGCAGAGCAATAGAGGCTGAAAGAGCAGTATGCGTGTTAGCGAGATTGTTAGGACCTTCTCGGCCTCGCTATAGCCTGGGACCAGGAGCGAACGCGTAAAGGTTGGTACAAAAAACTCGCCCCCGATCACGACAAGCGTCAAGACCAGCAGCATGACATTAAAGACCAGACTGGAGAGCTTCCAGGCTGCCTCCTGTCCCTTCCTCTTCTCATACGCCAGAAAAACCGGGATAAAGGCGTGGCTCAGCGCGCCGCCCGCGATCAGGTTGAAGAGAGCATCCGGTAGACGGATCGCAGCATAGAAGGCATTGGCCTCGGGACCGGTACCAAAGAAGGCGTTAAAAAGGCCCTGGCGGATGACACCCAGACCCCTTGAAGCCAGGATACCAATCATCAAGAGCAGAGCGGCCTCTACGATACTAAAGCGTCGTGAGGTCAGCCCTCCACTCAAACGAAAATTGCGGATATTAAAACGAAAGACACGGCCACCCCACACGCGAAAGACACGACCACCCCACACCTTTGTCAACGCATGCTGTTTTTTTTGTTCAGGCATAAATAATATTATTACTTTCTCCCTGTCCTACTTTGCGGGTATAAAGAGCAGGGTATATAGCCTCCCAACCTCAAATAGGATCTTTTCCCTTCCCTGTTTCACCTCATCCTAAACAAGCTTTGATCGCCATTATTTTTGGCAGCTATGAATAAAACGTCATCATCTCGTGCTATTTTCATATATCTTCATTTTCTGACATATGGCCTTATAAGGAAACAAAATAGCCTTTTTCAGCTATCCATAGCCGGAGAGGCTAGTAAAGGCCGAGTTTATCAGCTACATTAGAAGGTAAAAGAAAAACGCGACGGCAACGCCATCAGCGAGGATTTTAATTATGTTTTCATCCACGAAGAAAAAAACGCCCGCCTCGCGCTCAAAGCAGAGCGAGAATCCTGTGCCTGTGCCCCCACAAATCCCCATGCCAACTCCATGGGGCAATGCGCCCTCTCCCTCCTTTCAGCCGCCACAGCCCACCCCATATATGCCCGGGACACCCCTCGTCCCTTTTGGCGCACCACAAGGAACGCCTGATATGGCAGAGTGGCCAAAACAGACGCCCAGAGGCCCCTTACAGACACCGCAGGATGCGCCAGTAGCAAGGCAGGGGCAGAGAATCACGCGCCAACTCTCTTCCGTCTCTACCGAAGAGAGCAGGCCGCTCCCCGCACTCAATACCCCTCCTCGCTCCGCCACCTCGCCGCTCACCACACGCCCACTCGGCACCATGTCCTCTCAATCGGGACACGCGACGTTTAAAGCGGGGACACGTCCCCTCACGTACATTCCCGGCACGCCTCGCGTCGTAAAGACCACGCCACTGCCACCAGTGCCCACACCACGGAGCCGCTCACGGAAGTTTGTTATCTCCATGGTGAGTATGCTGATTATTTTACTCTTGACTGTGGTCGTCACCACACCACTTGGCAACTCGAACGCGCCACTCCTGCAAGGTATTGGCAACCTGTTGTTGAGCGACGCGCAAAATCCCTTCAGTCCAGCCCAGCATATCGCGACCCCCACCGCCACGCCTGCCTTGACGACCCTGGAGGGATCCTGCAATGCCCCTTATATGGGCCTGTGGGGGATCTGTGCCACGGCGGTCACTGACAGTGGAGTCATGGGCACAGGCGATATGCAGCCGCCAATGAAAGGGGAGAGGATCACCCAGGGCTTTGGCTTACCCGAGTATCAGACCTGGTGCAGTTGCGTCAAGCCGCATACTGGAATCGACCTGGCAACGGCGTATGGCAACCCGGTTATGGCATCTGATAGCGGGCAGGTTATCTGGGTAGGCTGGGATTGGTCGGGCCTGGGGAATGCCGTCAAGATTAATCATGGGCGCTATATCGCGACCGTCTATGGGCACCTGGCTAGCTATATCGTCCATGTGGGACAAAACGTCAATAAAGGGGATGTCGTCGCGTATGAGGGGAGCACCGGGGCCTCTTCTGGTCCCCATGTGCATTTTATGGTGGTGGATAATAATCACTTTAAAGATCCGACGCTTTACATGACACTTCCTTAGTTTCATGACACTTCCTTAGCTTGCAACGGGGTCCAGGGGCAGCGCCCCTGGCGGGGTTTGGGTGTCCCCAATTCCTCTTTCTGTTGCCGCCGTAGGCGGTAGGAAAAACCTGCATATGGGGTAAGCTGAGAAAAAAGAAAAGAGGCCGGAAAGCAGCATCGGCCTCTTTTGAATTGCTCTACTTTAGTACAGGCAGCAGTATTGTATGCGAATACAGGCATGCGTATGCCCATACATGAGCACTAAAGGCTACGCCTGTACGTTGTACTTCGAACGGCGGCGACTGATTGAGCCACCCTTACGCCCGGCAGCCTGGGCCTCTTCACTGGTCCACTTGTGGGCTGTGCCGAGAGCATGAGCCGCTTTTCCGCCTTTGCTCGCAATTTCTTTTTTCTTTTCGGGACTCATAGAAGCGAAACCACGACCGCGACCTTTTTGTGACTGCATCGATTTTCTCCTCTTCAGTTTCTAGTGACTTCTCGTCGTCAATGCTTGCGAACCACACTAGAGAGCTGAAACAGACAACCTCTCCAACTCTCGCAATGGAAGATAAGCTCCTTGCTCGCTCTATTTTTACTTTAGAGTCAAGCTGTTGTATACCTCATACACTAAACACGACGCATGTAACGTTTTGGATACAGCAGAGGTGAAGCTTTCTTCGTAAACCCAGCAACTATCTGTCCACCTGGATGAACTTACAACAGCTTGCTGTGTTCGTTAACAGTTAAAGCATAACAGCAACCCCAAAGAGGGGGCAACCCCTGCCAGAAAATTTTCAGCGTTCTCTAAGGTTTACTTAAGCATTTCTAAGGAAAGGATGAGCTTACAGGGACGTATCTATGGTCAGGAGAGAAGAAAAAAGGCATAGGCGAGAAGAGGCGCCAGAGAAAACTTAAAAAAGGCTAAGCTTTTTAAGGCTAGAAGGAGGGTGCGTGACGAAGCGCATAGGACATTTAGGGCTATGACGACGCCAGTGGTCCTGTAACACTTTTAATTAGAGAAATAATCTCGTCGACTGAGAAAGGCTTTTCGAGCAGGGAGACCCGGAGGTCGCGCAGGGCCTCGATATCGGTGAACGTTGCCGCGGTAGTTAAAATAATAGGCAAGGAGGCCAGGTGGGGAAAGCCACGCATCTGCTTGATCACCTCGAAGCCCGACATCGTTCCATTCAAGCGCCAATCGACGATTAATAGATCAACGGGTTCGAAGTCTGATGCTGTATTGGTGAGGGCGTCCAGGCATGCCTCAGCGTCGGCATAGGCCGCCACCAGATAGCCTTCATCTTGTAGCACGAGCATGACCATTTCTTGAATGGCTATATCGTCTTCAAGCAGACCTACTCGCATAACTCTTCCCTTCGAAAACATCAAATATGAGGAATATACACGCACACTATAACAAACTGTGCTTTATTTAGCAAGTGCCAAACAAGCGTGAGCCTACTTCATTCTACCATCTAGCCTGAGAAGGGGTAAAGGTATGTCTGGTGATAGGCTGGCAGCGCCAGCCTATCACCAGACATACCTTTGTGAGCGTTCCTTGGCCAGGTACTGCTGCTTTATGGCATATGCAGTACTATTTCGTCTGGAGTCGGGGCTTTAGCGCGTTGAGGTTGCCGATACTCTGGTTGAGGCATTTTCTCATCTGTCATAGGCATGGGCGCGATGGGCAGGGCTAGCGTAATACTCGTGCCGCGCCCTTCGTCACTCTGAAGCCATACCTGCCCATGCATCTGCTCAACCAGGCTCTGCACAAGGTAGAGTCCCAACCCATTTCCCGGCACGCGCTCATGCATATCGTGTTCCAGGCGCGTGAAGGGTCGAAAAAGTGCTTGCTGCAGGTGGCGGGGGATACCGACCCCGTGATCATGGACAGTCACATAGAGATAGTGGTTCTCCGCCGAGCGCTCACGCTCTGTATGCGTTGTCACAAGGGAGTAAGAAGATCCGCTATAGGGAGCATGATCGGTCACCAATATCTCGATCAACCCTCCTTGAGGAGAGTATTTGATGGCATTATCAAGCAAATTAGCCAGCGCCTGGCGTACACGCGCTGGGTCCACCCAGGCAGGTGGCATCTCGCGCGCGACTTCCGCGACTTCCGCGACCTCCAAAGAAAGGCGATACTGACCCGGGCTTACCTGGTCCAGGCGCTCTTGCTCAGATGTAATCATTTGCCGACAGAGGCTCACAATATCTACCGCATCCAGGCTCATACGTAGTTGCCCCTGGCTGACTCGCGCCACATCCTGTACATCGTTTAGCAATAACTCCAGTTGCTGTGTCTTCTCCTGAACCATGCGTAAGTAGGCGCGCCAATCTAAGCTCTCTAAACTGGCCTCCTGCGCACCTGGATCATCGCCATAGGTCATATAAAGCTCGGTATAGCCCTTGAGGGCCGTCAATGGGCGGCGCAGTTCATGGCAAAGAAGGGCGAGAAAATGATGCTGCTCTTGCATAAGCTGCGCGCTGGTGTCTTGATATCGCCTGACACAGCTCTCTCCATACAATTCTATCAGTCCCTCAAGCAGCCGGCGCGATCCGGTCGCCAGGTAGTGTTGTAAGAGATGCATAATTCCGGGATGAAAGAACTCAGGCCGGGTATGGCAACACACCAGCATTCCCAACACCCCACCAGAACTCGAGACCGGGACAACCGCCAGACTGCCAACAGACGCCTGACCAGGCAAGCGCGCCGCATTGCTAATCCAGGGTACGCCCATCTGCGTGGTAATGTCATAGAGCGCTCGCAAGGCACCTTCCATCTCCTCATCCCAGTTTCCTGGTTTGCCATATGTACGTTGAAGATCTTCTCGGGCGCAGAGACGCTGAAGCAGGGGATGAGCCAGTGCAGTCTCAGTACACACCAGGTCCAGATAAACAATATCACAATTAATGAGCGCGCGAATCTCCACAATTACGCGCGCGAATAGAGCTTCAGCCGAAGACATATCATACCTCGCACCAGCCACACATGTACAAATTCTATCTAGTTTAGTATAAATGCAAATAAGGGCAAGCGAACACTATTTCCGCCTCGTTTTTATTCTTGACCGAAACGAGCCAAAAAGGTACAATGAGCATATATTCCCTTAAAATTATAATTGTACATACAACATTCAAAAAGAGATGGGGAGGATGGGGATGCCAGATACAAGCTCTAAACAAGCGCCTCTAGAGGCTGATATACCGTCACTGATGGAGAAACACGAAGTTGAAGACCATACACATATTGTGCATATGCTTAAACCAGAGGCCCCTGACATACAGCATGCCCGGGAGCCATTATCAGAATTACCAGACGACCTGGCAAGCTTTTCAACGGGCGCGCTGGAGTACAGACTCCTCCACCAGGTACAACCTCTGCTTGATGTAGAGACACCAGTGCACAAGGCCAGCTTGAATGCTTTGCGGAGAGAGATCACCTGTCTTCTGACCCGCTTGAGCTGGCGGAAAGCGCTACCCGAGGAGGTCGCTGCGCGCCTCACTGAACTCCTACCAGTCGGCCCCTTCTCTCTCTGGCACCCTCACCTCCTCGCTACCCTCTTTGAAATCGACCGCCGGGGACACTTGCTTCCTGCCTGGCTTTATCTTATCCAGCAAGGCGATGTTTCCTCTCAGACACCAGGTGATGATTCTACCACACAGCCTCATAACTACGCTCGTCGCATCGCCATCCTCTTGCTTGGCTACTATAAACAGGTAGGCACACCAGCAGCGGACTCGCCCGCCAGAGACGCCCAGGACACACTGCCGATGCTACAGGCCCTGCTCCATGATCCCTCGACCTCATTCTACGCAGCGCGGGCTCTGGCACACCTGGGGCACAATCAGGCGCAACAGGTCCTGTTGCAAACTCTCTGCGAGACCAGGGGCTGGAACAGGCTCGCCATTCTTGAACAATGCCTGGCCCTTGGGCATGCACCATTTGCGGAATTCTTGCTGACGCATGGGATCGCTAAGATGCCCGGCCTGGAGCACTATGCGGCGAGCGCACTCTATCACGCGCTCGACCTGGCACCCTACCTGGAGCAGAACAGGCAGCAGCCCCGGCTCGCCGCGCAGGCGGCGCTTGTGCTCTATTATGTGATAGAGGAGAGTAAAGAGCCATCCCCGTACCAGGAAGCGGTCCCACGCCTCTTTACGCGCTCGCTCGCAGACCAGGCCAGCGCGCTCTTCAAAAGTGCAAGGCAGCTGCCATCATGGCAGGCAGCACTCGCCCTTCATGCCCTGGGAGCGCTCTGTGCTCGCTACTGGCAGGCCATCAACCAGGGCCATGCCCTGGAGAGCAATCTTGTAGCTCAGATCTATCCCTGCCTCCCCATGATGCCTGAAATTGAAGCATGGATGCAACACAGCGGGCGCGAACTGCTCTTTACCGCCCTCTGTTCCCAGCAGGCTACCCTCCAGCCCCTCCTCGCCCAGGCCCTGGCTGAGCTTGGCGAGACTCGCGCCGTAGACCCTCTATTGCTCTACCTGGATAGCGTCCGTACGCTGGGACACCAGGAGCAGGCTCGGGCGCTGAGCAGCGTCTGCCTGGCTCTTGGACAATTTGGTGACCTGCGCGCTGTCCCTGCGCTACAGAAGCTGATGGCGAACGTCATCGATCCCTCCGGCAGGCGTCGGCGCTCTCCACTCAAGGAGGCGCTCCTGGAGCCACAGGCGACAGACTATGCGGGGAGCCTGCTGTTTGTGGCAATGCTTCAAGCCTGCCGCCAGCTTCCCACGCCCGAAGCACAAACATTAAGCTATCAGGGGCTAAACGATCTCGATCCACGTGTACGCCTGGCCGCTCTAGAGACACTACGTATCCTTGATGCCACAGGCAGCGAAGCCCAAAGCCGGACAAGCGTTCGCCAGGCCCTCAGCGATCAGAACGCGGCAGTAGCCGGCCTGGCCTGCCAGGTCAGCGCTCAGTATCATGACCAGGAAGCCGCACCTCTCCTGCAACAACTGCTTATCACACATCCCGCGGTGACACAAGCCGCCCTCCTGGCACTCCACCAGCTCAAAAAAGAGGGGTAATTTGTGGTGTATGATGTGGAAAAGCCGGCGGCCTTTCCACATCACACACCACAAATAGCCACGATTTTGCGAGAAATATTGACCGTTTTCATCCCCAGATGATAGATCTCTATACTTTTATTTTCTATATGGACTGTATTTGTATATATTTTAAAATCAAATGCTTTAATTCCAGATATCGATTATTACCAACATATACCGTGACTTTTGTAACAATTTCACACTTGTTGATATCTATTTTTCCATACCGAATGTATAATATTTATAGAAAAGCGTATTGTTACAAATATGTGAGCAGGCGCCTTTATGGAGGACCGTGCTCTCATCTTCTGCGCGTACTGCCTATTCGGAAATTTGAGCGCTACGCTGTCTACCCTCTTCGGGGGCACGGCAAGCGTGGTGTTGGTTTCCGCAGAAGAAGATAAGGGATTGTTGGATGAATATGTTGGTGGGGAAGACTCTCGGTGGTTATCGCCTGATCCGCCTGGCCGAGAGTGGAGGGATGGGTGACATCTACTTAGCACAGCACATGCGTATTGGGCGCAAAGTGGCTATCAAAGTCGTTTGTGGAGACCTGCGGGCCGTGCCCAACACACCAGAAGGCAAGCAGGCAGCAGCACGTTTTGAACGTGAGGCACGCGCGGTTGCAGAACTTGATCATGAAAATATTTTGTCGCTCTATCACTTTGGGGATGAGGTCCTTGAGCAGGATGGGCAGGGCATTACCTATCTCGTCATGCCTTTTATGTCCGAAGGCTCACTCTGGAACTGGCTACAAAAGCGCACACAACAGTATGGCTTTGGCTGGCCTATCTCGGCTGAAGAGGGTGGCTACTACCTGTTACAGGCGGCGGCGGCCCTGCAATTCGCACATGATCATGGGATTATCCACCGCGACATTAAGCCAACGAACTTCCTGATTCGCGTTGAGCGTGGCTATCCTAAGGGTATGCAGCACCTCAATCTGCAACATATCTTTCCTCATGGACGACCCAAGCTACTCCTGGCCGACTTTGGCCTGGCCGCATTCTACCGCAATGGGCGCTCCCTGCATCGCTCGGTTGGGACACCGCTGTACATGGCCCCGGAGCAGTTCGATGATCCCACCCTGGCAACCTCGGTGTATGTGGGTCCCGCCGCGGACCAATACGCTCTGGCGGTTATGATGTACCAGCTCATCACTGGGCGCGCGGTCTTTGAAGGCACGGCGTCACAGCTCCTGCATCACCATCATAACACCTCCCCAACACCTCCCAGCGCGCACATCCCCTCACTGCCATCAGAGCTCGACGAAGTCTTTCTTCGCGCACTGGCAAAGAAACCTGAGCAACGCTACCCCAACATAATGGCATTTGCACAGGCCTATGACACCGTTCTCCAGGAGCGAACGCAGGTCAAGATGTACGCCCAGGGGCGTGCCCTTGACAGTAGAGGCGACATACATATGGAGGAGGCCGCGTTTGTTATCGATAAACAGCGCGAAGCGACGACGCTGCCCATGCCCCCCCTGGACAAGGTTATCGGCAAAGCCCATGGTCCCGAGCAGCTACCTACCATCTCTTCCGCGACCGTGCACGCAGCAGCCATACAAGAGGAGGCACCATTGCCACAGCAGTCCTCGCTGGAAACTATTGTCGAGCAGCATCCCAGACTTTCCTCGATGTTGCCTGCTGGCATCTCCTCTCGGAGTCTCCAATTACGAACGCTCCCGCTGCACTTGCTCCAGCAATCGACGGCCTTTGGAGTAATTATTGTGGGCCTCGTCTTTTTACTTTTACTCACGACAGGCATGCTACTCACCATGCTCCTGCTGGGCCATGGCAGATAACACAGCGGGGGAGCAAGCTTCCGCTGTGCGACGATTTCAGCCTCCCCTGCTGTAAGATGGCTCTGTATTCCTACACTTTACGCGTTAAGGATGCCTCCTCGTAGGTCGCGATAGTTCGATAGCCGAGACGCTCATAGCAGCGCAAAGCCGCAATATTATCGGCCTTGACATTCAGGCCAATGTGCTCTACCCGCGTGAGCAACTCCTGACTCAGGCGCGCACAGACCTCTGTTCCCAGCCCTCTCCCTCGCCATTGGGGATGCGTGGCTACGCTTCCAAGAGCGGCAGCCTTATAAGGTTCAGAATAGACATGGATACCAGCAATACTCTGTAATGCACCCGCGCGCTCACCAACTGTAGCAGCACGAATACCGCAGAAACAGCCTGTCTCAAGCATCCTTGGATCAAAGAAATTATTAGGATAACTGACCCGGTAGAACTCCTCAATTTCAGGAAGGTCGCGCGGACCTAAAGATAATGTTTGGGAGGTGTTGATAGTTTGCAGCCGCCTGGAATCCTGGAGAAGCATTTTCATATGCTTTCCATAAGAGCGTAGCGTATATGCCTCCTCTATTATATCCAGTACCCAGGGCGAGAGGTGCGCATCCAACTGCGAGGGCAAGAGTGGCAATAGCAGGCGCATAAAGAGGCGCATACGCTCCTCATCCTGGTCGGTCAGAGCCAGCAGGACAGGGGTCTGACCACCAATGTAGAGCAAGGCCAACTGGTAGATCTCCTGACCCTCTACCAGGGCATACCAGCAGGTATAGGGCCAGAAGAAGTCATCTAGGTCACCCAGATGATAGAGATACAAACCCACATTCTTTAATAGATATTTTTCGATCTTCTCTTTATCATGTAGAGCTTCAATATGCATAGATCGTCGCTATACAACCTTTCAACATACAGCACCACTACTTTAACATCGCTAGAGGTACTTACAGCGCTTGCGTCCTGAGCAGGGTTATGGGATGTGGGGTGGAAATGCCTGTGGCATTTCCACCCCACATCCCATAACCCTGCTAGGCTTTCATGCTCCAGGCCCTGGCACGCTTACGCGCTTTCTGCGCCTCTTGTGTATTACCCAGGGATTCATAGACCTCGGCCTTTAAGAGCCAGGCCCGTGTATACCCTTTATCCATCTCGGTGGCTTCGTTGAGCGCATCCAGCGCGGCCCGGTTATGGCCCAGGCGCGAGAGTGCCTCGGCTTTATTGCACCAGGCCACCGCGCTACGAGGGTTGACTGTCAGCGCGCGCGTATAGGCATCCACGGCCCCGGTGTAGTCGAGCAGACTGGAATGCACATTGCCCAACCCGTTCCAGGCCTGAAAGCTCCTGGGGTCCAGCGCCAGCGCCTGTTGATAAGAGGCCAGAGCCTCCTCCGGGAGATTCATATCCAGTTGTGCGTCGCCCTTCCCGTTCCAGGCCGCTACATACTGTGCATCGAGTGAGAGTGCGCGCTCAAAGTGGACCAGGGCCTGCTGATAGCGTTGGAGGCGCATCAGAACCAGGCCAGCGCTTACCCAGACCACCGCGTTGCCTGAATCAATCTCCGTCGCGTACAGATACGCGTCCAGGGCCTTGCGGTAGTATCCCTGGTTATAGAGAGCCGTGCCCTTGCCATTCCAGGCATAGAAATTCAGCGGATCCATGCCCAGGGCCTCTTCGTAGGCCTGTAAGGCCTGTGAGTAGTGCTGTTGCTCAAGAAAGCGATCGCCCTCCTGGCATTTTTCAGTAATGCTCACAGTACTGGCATTTGAGCGACGTTGCGCGGCAGAAACGCTCTGCGACTTGCCCGTGTTGCTCATGTTCAGAGGTGCCGACGAGGAGCGCGTGGCCGGGCGCGAGGTTGGCTGTGTATGCGCCTCTGGCTGGACCTGCTGTGGCGAAACCTGGTAGCGAACACGCTGGATCTTGGTGCTCGTGGTAAAGGACTGCTCAAAAGCCTGCATAAACTGCTGCATATCGCTAAAGCGGCCATCGGGTTTAGAGGTCATGGCACGCATGACGACCTCGTCCAGCGCCTGGGGCAGATCTGGATTGAGCGATGAAACCGGAGGAACCGTTCCCCCGGCGGGGTCCAGGGGATGGTAGCCAGTTAGCATCTCATAGAGGACAATGGCGCTCCCATACTGGTCGCTTCTTGGATCTACGACGCCACTGGTCTGCTCGGGGGCCATATAACCCACCGTGCCGCGCACCGTCACCGTTCGACCGACACGCTCCCCCGGTTCGAGCGCGCGCGCAATGCCGAAATCTGTAATCACCATGCGGTGATCATCCTGGTGTAACAAAATATTCTCTGGCTTGATGTCACGATGAATAACCGGGCGCGGGCGAGTATGTGCATAGCTCAATGCGCCCGCAAGCTGCAAGAAACTGCTCTTGGCCTCGGAGAGAGGCAAAGGGCCATTGGCCTGCGCGAGACGCGTTCTAAGTGAGCCGGCTGTATAGAGAGGCATCACCAGAAATACACTAGGGCCATCGCGGCCATAGTCGAGGATTGGCGCGATATTTTGATGGTCGAGGGTCGCGGCAATACGGGCTTCGCGCAGGAAGTGCTCGTGCTCACTGTTCGTCGTTCGACTTGGAAGCAGGACCTTGATCGCAATATAGCGCGAGAGGTTACGATCTACCCCACGAAAAACTGCCGCGTAGCCGCCTTTACTAAGCAAAGCATCCACACGGTATCGACCCACTAACATAGTATGTATGAGTGGTAAGGAACAGGCACGGCAAAATAAATCGCTGTCCCGGTTTTCATAGCCACAATCAACTTGATCGGCGCAGCGTCGCATTCCCTCCTCCGAGTCGTAGGTTCAAAATTTACCGCGGGCAGATGCTTTTTCTCATCTACCTAAAAGCAGCCTGATTCGATCCACTGTCCGGCAGCAACCACCAGTGATATGTTGGCTCGGTCTACGCTCCACACACCACCCACGAGCCTGTTATGAGGCTTCGCTTCCATTCGCTCGCTGCTCCAGTGAGCGCGCCCACTCCTGGCATGAGATGGCCTCCTGCTTCCTCCCCAGGCGCTGTAAAACAACCGCCCGGTTATACCAGGCGTCTGGCTCATCTGGCGCAAACGAGGTTGCCTGGTCAAGCGCGGCCAGTGCCTCATCCAAACGGCCAAGTGCATACAGCGACAAACCTTTATTATTCCAGGCCGCAATGTAGTGGATATCTCCCGCCAGTGCCCTGTCAAAAGCCATAAGGGCCTCTTCATACCGTTGCAATTCGTGCAGCAAGCTGCCTTTATTGTACCAGGCAGAAGTCAGGCCGTCGTCATATTGCAGGGCATAATCATAAGAAGCCAGGGCGTCTTCGAATTTCTGCTGAGCAGCAAGAACATTTCCTCGATTATACCACGCCCCTGCCATAGTTTGGTCAAGCGTCAGAGCATGGTCATATGCCGCCAGGGCCTCCTCATAGCGCTTCAAGTCGCGCAGGTCATTGCCTTTATCAAACCAGAGCGTCGCGTTCTCCTGCTCAAGCTCCAGGGCCTCCTCATGTAGAGGGAGAGCCTCTGCCGCATCGCCCAGGCGACGCAAAATATTGCCTTTGGTGTCCAGGGCGGAGACATTGTTGGCATCGATTTCAAAGACACGATTGACAGCGATCAAGGCCTCTTCATAGCGGTGGAGGCTATAGAGCGTATCGCTCATGGCCTGCCAGACAACGCTCTGACGGGGATCGAGGAGCAGCGCCTTGTCAAAGGCCATCAATGCCTCTTCAGACTTCTCCTGCTCCGCCAGGGCCATACCACGTCCACTCCAGGCATAAATATAGTTCGGGTCGTAGCGCAACGCCTGCTCATAGCAATCCATTTCTTCGTCGAAGCGACGTAGCTCATGCAACACATTGGCGCGCGAGGTCCACAGTTCTGGATCGTTTGGGCAGAGCGAGATAGTGTGATCATAAGCCAACAAAGCCTCATCCAGTTGTTCCAGGCTTAAAAGGGCCGCGCCCTTACCCGCCCAGGCTTCAATCGAAACTACATCCTGCTCGATAGCTTGTTCATAGTAGCGCAAGGCGGCCTCATACTCCCCCTGCTCATACGCCACATGGCCGCGCGTTAATGGATCGGGCTGACTCTCCTGTGGTCGCTTCGCGTTTTTTAGTTGCGAGAGCGCAGGCATACGTAGCACGGTGGCATCATCGTCGCCATTGATATCCAGCGCGAACTCTTCGCCACCAGCCGAGGCATTCCAGGCCAGTTGAGAGTGCTCCTGCTGGCTATTTCCTCGTCCCCCCCGCTGTTCCGCCTTGATCAAAAATACCAGGGGGCCATCCTGACCATAATCCAGGACACGCACACTCCCCGGATCTTCAACACGCTCCGAGAGCGAGGCCGCAAGCTCGGCATCCTGAAGGAACTCCTCACGCTCGTCCTCGGTCGCGCTCTGGGGTATTAAAGCACGCACGAGCACAGACTGTCCCTGATGGCGATCTAGCGCGCACAAAGTGACTGTCTTACGCTCTTTAAGCGCAAGCTCCTGGACCTCATAACGTCCCTGTAAAAATGTTCCTTCTAAGGGAATACCGCAATGGGCGCAAAAGCGCGCCTTTTCTCGATTGGCGAAGCCACACCCCTCTAAATCTAGACACATCCCCATAGACACGCTTCCTCCCTAGCCTGCGCACTATTTCTAACTATTGACATACAAAAGGCTTTATTGCCACTACTGTAGCGAAAACGTTATGACCTTGTCAATATAATATGCTACCCTTTGTAGTACATTATGAAAACAGGAAAGAAAATACTATATTTGCCTGCATTATACACCACTACTCATCCTCGCCCGACACATACCTTATCTGGTAAACGTCTGGCAGGTCGAACTTTTGCAGATGGACCTGCACACCCAGCCTTTTTACGGTCTGCTTATAACTGTTCACCAAGGACTATAGCAAGGAACAGACACACTTGCAAGCGATCTCGATGATTACCCTCCTCTATTCAGTATATGCGAGGGGCAACATCTGCTTGAATTAGAATCTCGATACGACCTGTTTTTCAAACCTGGGAAGGCTGATACTGGTTATACGAAACAGCCAGGCCATTCGCTGCATCTGTGCATCATCTCCTCCTCACTTCTGGCCCACTGCCTACAATGATCCCTCCTGATCACTGCTCAAGCCAGTCCTTGACCTTTTGAGCCTGTGGCGCTCGGGGTAAGAGGGATGGGTCTGGGGCACCGTCCGGTGCCCCAGACCCATCCCTCTTACCCCGGTGGGCTTGCGAGCCAGGATGAAAAGGAACAGCTATGACAAGCGTACATCTTGGCGTGGAACTGTTATATAATAACAGGAGTTATAGATATATAAGGTCACAGGGCGACCGTTGCTCCCAGTTGTTACGCAAGCTCATTCTGCAACGACAAGTCTCCCTCCCCATTAGTTCACTCCATTAAAGGATTTTTTTATGACGGCATACAAAGATGTATTTAACGCCCGTACGCCACTCGAAGGCGCCCACGAGACCACCCACTACTTCCGTCTCAGCGCGCTTGAGCAGCATGACGTACAGAATTTAGATCACCTGCCTTTTACGGTACGCATCATCCTCGAAAACCTGCTCCGCCATGCTGATGGCGACCTGATAAAGACGGAGGATGTCCTCTCGCTCGCTAACTGGACGCCTGGTAAGGCCACGGGAAATGAGGCCGAGTATCCCTTCCTCCCCGGGCGTGTACTCTTGCAAGATTTCACCGGGGTACCTGCCGTCGCCGACCTGGCCGCGATGCGCTCGGCTGTGGCTCGGATGCAGGGTAATCCTGAGAAGATCAATCCGCTCGTGCCCGCCGACCTGGTGATTGACCACTCGGTTCAGGTCGATGCCTTTGGCTCACGCATGGCCTTTGCGCAGAACGTCGAGCGTGAATATGAGCGCAATAGCGAGCGCTATGCCCTCCTCCGCTGGGCGCAGCAGGCATTCAGCAATTTCCGCGTCGTTCCACCCGGAACAGGTATTGTCCACCAGGTCAACCTGGAGTACCTGGCCTCGGTCGTGATGATGAAAGAGGATGATGGGATGCAGGTCGCCTATCCCGATACCCTGGTTGGCACCGACTCGCATACGACGATGATCAACGGTCTGGGCGTGCTGGGCTGGGGCGTCGGCGGTATCGAGGCCGAGGCCGTGCTGCTGGGGCAACCCCTCTACCTGTTAACTCCCGAAGTCATCGGTATGCGCCTGACCGGCGCGCTGCCAGAGGGCGCGACCGCGACCGACCTGGTTCTGACGGTCACGCAGATACTGCGCAAACGCGGCGTGGTAGGCAAGTTTGTCGAGTTCACCGGTCCTGGCCTGAGCTACCTGGCGCTGGCCGACCGCGCGACGATCTCTAATATGTCGCCCGAGTTTGGCGCGACCGCGACGCTCTTCCCGGTCGATGCCGAGACCATCCGCTACCTGCGAGACACGGGTCGCGATCCCAAGCTGGTTGACCTGGTGGAGCGCTATACCAAGGCCCAGGGTCTCTTCCGTACCGATGAAACACCTGAGCCACAATTCGACGACTTGCTGGAGTTGGATCTGAGCACGATTGAGCCTAGCCTGGCTGGTCCCCGTCGCCCACAGGATCGCGTCGCCATGCAGTCGCTGGGTACAGCGTTCCGCAACGCCTATGCCGATCGCTTCAAGGCCGCCGCCACCAATGTGACAGTCGAGAGTCCTATCAATCGCCTGGGCAACGAAGGCGGCATCGCGACTCCTAGCTCAGTTGAGCAGAAAGAGGACGCGGAGAGCCAGCTAGCCAACGGCAATGGCAATGGTCATAGCGTGCTTGAGGGAAAAGATATCCTGGTCAACCTGGACGGGCAGCAGACACACCTGCGTCATGGCTCGGTCGCTATCGCGGCCATCACCAGCTGCACCAATACCTCCAACCCCTCCGTTATGGTCGCGGCAGGTTTGCTCGCCAAGCGCGCCGTTGAAAAAGGCCTCAAAGTCAACCCGGCTGTCAAGACTAGCCTGGCCCCTGGCTCACGCGCAGTTATTGACTACCTGCGCAACGCGGACCTCCTCTCCTCCCTTGAGGAGCTACGCTTCAACCTCGTGGGCTATGGTTGTACCACCTGTATCGGCAATAGCGGTCCGCTACCCGAGCCAGTTGCCGAGGCCGTTCAGGAGAATGATCTGGTTGTCGCCGCCGTGCTGAGCGGAAACCGCAACTTTGAAGGACGCATCCATCCCCAGGTGCGCGCAAGCTTCCTGGCATCGCCGCCCCTGGTCGTGGCCTACGCCCTGGCAGGTACTGTCGATATCGACCTGGCACATGAGCCGCTGGGCACCAACGACAAAGGCGAGCAGGTCTACCTGCGCGATATCTGGCCCAGCCAGGAAGAGATTCGCCAGCTAGTGACCAAGTCGGTTACGCCCGAGGTCTACGCTGAGAACTATAGCCGCGTCTTCGAGGGCGACGAGCAGTGGCAGGCGCTCTCCAATTCAACCGGGCAGCTCTTCGAGTGGGATCCTGAATCGACCTATGTGCGCGAGCCGCCTTTCTTCCAGAACATGAGTGATCAGCCCACGCCCGTGAAGGACATTCATAACGCACGCGTGCTGGCCGTACTCGATGACTCCATCACGACCGATCACATCTCGCCCGCGGGCAGCTTTGCTCCCAATAGTCCGGCTGGTCAATACCTGCTTGAGCATGGTGTGCAGCGCCGCGACTTCAATACGTATGGCGCGCGCCGTGGCAACCACGAGGTGATGATGCGCGGTACCTTTGGCAACATTCGTCTGCGCAACCGCCTGACCAATGGCAAAGAGGGCTACTACACCGTTCACCTGCCCGATGGCGAAGAGACCACCATTTATGATGCCTCTATGCGCTATCAGCAGGAGGGAACACCGCTATTGATCATCGCAGGCAAGGAGTATGGTTCCGGTAGCTCCCGTGACTGGGCGGCCAAAGGTCCCTTGCTGCTGGGTGTACTGGCCGTAATTGCCGAGAGCTTTGAGCGTATCCATCGCAGCAACCTCGTCGGCATGGGCATCCTGCCCCTCCAGTTCCGCTCTGGCGAGAGCAAAGAGTCTCTGGGCCTGACCGGTCACGAGACCTACGATATTCTGGGGATTGAGCAGAACCTCAAACCACGCCAAACCGTGACCGTAAAGGCCACGCGTGAAGATGGTTCTACCTTCACCTTCGAGACCGTCGCCCGCCTGGATAGCGCGATTGACGTCACCTATTATAAGAACGGTGGCATCTTGCTCACCGTGCTACGCCGCCTCGCGCAGGACTAGCAGTATAGACAAAGGCAGGACGCGGGGTCCCGCGTCCTGCCTTTGTCTCATGTACAACGGTATTAAGAGCATGAGCGAACATCTCTATCTGACACCACATAACCGGCGCTATCTGCGCGCCATCCAGCAGAGCCTTGATACGCTTGATCCACGGGGCAAACCACTCGTCTTGCCGCTGCCCGGCTCCCCCAGGCCCACTAGCGATCTCATTGTTTTCACTGGTTCTTTTAATCCGCCGACCCTGGCCCACCTGGCTATGCTCAAGCAGGCTTACTCTTATACACGAAGCCATGCGCCTATGTGCCTCTATGCCGCGATGAGCAAGCAGACCGTCGATAAGGAAAATATCTCGCGCCCCCTCTTTCTGGATCGCCTCGCGCTCCTGGATCGGTTAATGAGGCGCTTCTCCGGATCTGGCATTCTGCTCTTCAACCGGGGCCTTTACGTGGAACAGGCGCAGGCCATACGGCAGAGTTTTCCTCGCGTGCGCACGATTTACTTTCTGATAGGCTTTGATAAGATTGTGCAGATCCTCGATCCTCACTACTATACGGATCGCGACGCCGCGCTCCAGGAACTCTTTGCCCTGGCCAAACTCCTGGTCGCACCACGTGGAGAGGATGGGCCAGAGGCATTGCAGGCGCTTTTACAGCAGGAGGAGAACACACGCTTCGCGCGCTACATCGAGCCACTCCCACTTAGCAATGCCTATCGTGAGATCTCCGCGACCCACATCCGCAACCAGGACACGGGCTACACTCAGGCTATTCCACACGAGGTCTGGCGCTTTATGTGGCGCACGCGAGCCTATGCCCCTCCACTTCATACCACAAATGGAGAGACAATCGATGTCTATGCGAAGCGCGTAAGGGAGCTAACTCGTCTACTAGGAACTCCACCAAGCTAAAGCAAGAATACAAAAGGGTATGGGAGTAGAGTGTTAGGTGTGACGCGGGTTGGCAGCCTTCAGTTGCCAACCCGCGTCACACCTAACACTCGTATATTTATGAAGGATTGACCTGGCGGAAGGTAAAGCGGATCGAGCCGATTTGCACAATATCGCCATCACGTAATACCTGCTGCATTATGCGTCGCCCATTGATATAGGTTCCCGTCGCGGAGCGTTGATCAATTAACTCGTACATACCTCCGGCAACCTCATGAATCGAGGCATGGTGGCGACTCACCGCGAGGTCTTCCAGAAAAATATCGCATTCCCGGCTCCGTCCGATGGTCATATTGGATACAACCTCTAATTGACGCATGGAACTCTGGCCGCCAGAAGGATAGAGGTAAGCAGCCGAGACGGGTTGCGAATCAGGCTCCTTGCCAATAAGGGATTCTCGTCCACGTGAGGAGGCCAGTTTGAAGGGGCGGGTCCCCTCGCTATCATAAAAGGCCATCTGAGTATGGCCAAATTTAAGCTCATCGCCATTGGAGAGGAGTTGCTCTTGCGTAGGCTGATCGTTGACAAAGCTATCGCCACTGCCATGATCATCACGTAGCACAAACCCCTCGGGGAGACGCAGGATTCTGGCTTGTTTCCGATGGACAGTAATATCTTCCAGAAAAATATCACACTCCCGACTGCGCCCGATAGTGGTACAATCCTTCCATAATTCTACCCGTTTCCCCACGAGCGGTCCCTTTTGGATGAGCAGATATGCACTCGTTGAAAAATCCTGATCCATAACACTCCACCAACGCTAGCTAAACGCCGATAAACATACCGGCACAAGGGCCTCATCGTCACATGCCAACTGAGTATAACGAATTGCATCGAAGGGTGTCAAGTTTTTCCAAATTGTACGTTTTAGCTATTACAAGAAAATACACTTATTGTTTCTTGACTATAATAATGCGCTCTTCGCCACCCTCTCAATTGCATCACTTTCGCCTGCTCCCTTTAGTATACGCCCTGGTTCGCCTTGCATGCATCAATACAAAGCCTGTAGGGGAATGTCACGTTTTCTTTTCTGTGGTGATATTACTAGCGAAATTAGTGTAGCAAAGGAACGCACATGCAGCTAGAACAAAGGGATGAAAACATTCAATATACTCCTCTCCATGCGACGCTCTTTGACCAGCACGGTAAGGCTATTCTTGGCTACCTTCGCCTGCATACGCCCTCGTTAGAGGATGCGGAGGACCTGATGCTAGAAGTATTTGTCGCCGCATTGGAATAGGAATGGAACACTTATTGATTATAGCTTTCTCACTGTACGTGCTGGCTTTGCTCTTACACAGACATCAAGCAGTGTTATCGATTTTTATAGGACAGCCGATGGCGGCAAAACCTGGTTCAAGGTAAGCACCTTGCCGAAAGCGGCATAACAGGTATCAAAACGCGCCGTAAAGCCCTTCAAATCCTTGTCTTGAGACGTGGGGTAACTGACTATATGGAGGTAGAAATATGTTGCTTACGCGTCGTCGTGAAAATGCTTGAGCGTATTCTACCATAGGGAAGTGGGAAAGAGCAGAACAGATTGAGATGTTTCTCAAGGTGTTCTGCTCTTCGTGTTTTGTTTCTGGTGATCCATATCTTCTTTCGGATAAGCTCTAGACTATGTAGACGTGAAGACTCGTACTAGAGAAGCTAGCTACCTCTGCCCGGAGCGTTGTATGATACATAGATGCATATACATACATATAATGGCGCGACATTTCCGTTAGTTTTCATATAAGAAGTTACTCATTTTTTGCAAAGGAGCATACTGCGTATGACACAGCAAGCAGGGCACCAGGTTGCCATTGATTTTGACGTTCCAGCGCAAATGCGCGATGGCACGATCTTGCGCGCCAATGTGTATCGACCCGCCGGCGAAGGGAAATGGCCCGTTCTCCTGACGCGCCTCCCCTATGGCAAGGATCTCCCCATTGGCTCTTCGCTGCTAGATCCACTCCAGGTCGCGCGCCGGGGCTATGTCGTCATTGTGCAGGATACGCGTGGGCGCTTTACCTCTGGGGGCGAATGGGACCCCATGCGCTTCGAGGCCGAGGACGGCTACGATACGGTAGAATGGGCCTCTAAGCTACACTACAGCAATGGCATTGTAGGTATGTTTGGTATCTCCTATTTCGGCTTCACCCAGTGGGCGGCCATGACCCAGCAGCCACCAGCTCTGAAGGCCGCTGTGCCAGTGCAAACTTGGAATGATCCTCTCAATGGTGTGACCTTTCGTGGAGGTGCCCTGGAGCTGGGGACCACCGCCCAGTGGCAAATGTCGATGGGCATCGATGTCTTGATGCGCCGCTACCGGGGCGAGGCCGATCCGCGCAAACTGGGGGCCGCGCTCTACCAGCTTATTCACGATATAGACGCGCTGGGTACTCAGGGTTATGCCTCGCTCCCTCTGAGTGAGTTCGCCCCGCTCAAGCGCAACGATGTCTCACCCGCCTTCTTTGATGCGTTTGAGTATGAGATGCAGCGCGAGCGCGTTGAATATATGACCATTCTGGGTCAGCATGAGAAGGTAACGGTCCCGACTTTCAGCATCGCGGGTTGGTATGATATCTTCCTCAAGGATACCATCGAGAACTTCCGAATTATGCGTGAGCAGGGAACCACGCCCGAGGCACGCCAGAGCAAGCTGCTTGTTGGCCCCTGGAGCCATGGCGGGATGATGAATCCCATCGGGGAGCTTAACTTTGGGATGGGAGCCAGCGCGGCCTTCATCGACCTCAAGATCGACCTGGTCAGCCTCCAGGTACGCTGGTTCGACCACTACCTGAAACAGGTGGAGAACGACATTGAGAGCGAGGCCCCCATTAAACTCTTTGTGATGGGTGCCAACACCTGGCGCGACGAGCAGGAATGGCCGCTAGCACGCGCCGTCGAGACGCGCTACTACCTGCATAGTTCCGGACACGCCAATACCCTTGCTGGCGACGGCGCGCTCAGTACCACGGCACCTGAGAGCGAGGAGCCTGATAACTACATCTATGATCCAGCCAATCCAGTGCCCACCCGTGGCGGCGCACTGCTGATGACACCTGAGTATCGCTCCGGCCCCTACGATCAGCGCTCCATTGAGCAGCGCGAGGATGTCCTGGTCTATAGCACACCTGAGCTTGAGCAGGATGTAGAGGTCACCGGGCCTATCACGGTTCACCTGTGGGCAACATCAAGCGCGCCCGATACGGACTTTGTGGCACGCCTAGTTGATGTGCATCCCGATGGCTATGCGCAGAACCTGACTGATGGCATCATTCGCGCACGTCACCGGAACTTTGCTCAGGGTGAGGCTTCTTCGCTAATCGAGCCTGGCAAGGCCTATGAGTACGTCATCGACCTCTGGGCCACCAGTAACCTCTTCAAGCAAGGACATCGCATCCGCGTTGACATCACTAGCAGCAGCTTCCCGCGCTGGGACCGTAACCCCAACACGGGCCAGCCACTGGGAAGCGATGCCGAGTTCCAGGAGGCACACCAGACCATCCTGCACGATACTGAGCACCCCTCTCACATCCTGCTCCCCATCATACCTGCAAGTGCATAAAAGATGACCATGAGGGTCCGGGCATTGCCCAGACCCTCATGGTCATCTTTTATACCTCAATGCCTTCCAGGCGGGGGAAGAGTACGCCACCGGGAACGACCTGGGTGAGTTCGCATGCACCCCAGTGCCCCTCTGTGCGCCATGCTCCATTCGCTAGAGGCTCCAGGCCTAGCTGCTCACGCAGGCGGCGCGAGGTGGCGGGGATAAAGGGCGCGAGCCAGAGCGAGAGCAGGCGCAGAGCCTCCGCCGCCGTGTAGAGCACGGTATCCAGGCGCTCCTCCTGCCCGGGCTGTTTGGCAAGCTTCCACGGCTCACTCTGTTCGATATACAGATTGACGCGCCGCACACAGCGCCACGCCTCCTCCAGAGCGCGCCCTGGCTCCCATTCCTCCAGGGCGCGGCCCACCAGTGCTCCGCCCTGTGCTACCAGAGCCTGTACCTCTTCCTCCAGAGGCGTCACACTACCTGGACGAGGAATGGTTCCGCCACGAAAGCGCTTGATGAGTACCACCAGGCGTTGTAGCAGGTTCCCCAGGTCATTCCCCAGTTCATCGTTATAGGCGCGCAAGAGACCCTCACGCGTGAAGTTGCCATCAGCCGTCAGCGAGAGGTTGCGTAGCAGGTAATAACGTAGCGCATCGCTACCAACTACGTCCACAAGCGCACTCGGCGCGATAACATTTCCCGACGACTTGGAGAAACGCCTCCCCTCCAGCGTGATAAAGCCATGCACGGCAACCTGCCTGGGCAGTGGCAGCCCCGCCGAGAGGAGAATGGCGGGCCAGTAGAGACAGTGGAAACGCGTGATATCCTTGCCAATCACATGAGCGTCCGCGGGCCAGTAACGCGCAAAACGCTCCTCATCCTGGAGAAAGCCAATCGTGGTCAGGTAGTTTGTCAGGGCATCAAACCAGACGTAGAGCACCTGCTGTGGATCCTCGGGAACGGGAATCCCCCAGTTCTCCAATCCAGGACGCACCTGGCGCGAGATGGAGAAATCCCTCAACCCCTGCTTGATCACGCCCAGCACCTCGGCCCGGCGCGAAGTTGGAACAATAAAGTCAGGATGCTCCTCAATATATGTGCGCAACTGGTCCTCGTAGCGCGAGAGGGCGAAGAAGTAGTTCTCTTCGTTCAGCCACTCGGGCGAGATTGAAGGATGATCGGGACAATGCCCGTCGCGCAAATCTTCGTCCTTATAGAAGTTGTTACAGTTGGGACAATACCAGCCTGAATAGGTGGTGCGGTAGATATCTCCGCGCGCCCAGGCGCGGCGAAAAATCTCTTCCGCGACTTTCCGGTGCGCCTCCTCCGTCGTACGAATCCAGCGATCATAGCTGATATCCAGTTTGCGCCACTCCTCGCGGAAGCGCGCCTCCAGGGCTGCGACCCATGCATGAGGCTCGACATTGGCCTCGCGAGCCGCGCGCAAAACGTGCAGACTATTCTCGTCCAGACCCGTGCTAAAAAACGTATCATCGCCCAGTAAACGATGATAGCGAGCCTGTATGTCCGCGATGACCTTCTCCAGCGCGTGCCCCACATGAGGCGCAGCATTAGGGTAATCAATCGCGGTCGTAATATAAAAGCGCCCGAAGCGCCCGGTCCCGGCAACTCCTTCTACACATTCAGACAAACTCTCTAGCGGTTGTTTCACATTCATGGTTTTACCTCTTGTCGTCCAGAAAAACTAGCGTCACATCACCTGGAGAAAAGCAAAAGAAGAGGCGTGAGCGGTATCGCTCACGCCTCTTCTTTTGCTTTTCTATCCCCTGCGCTCACCTCAACAGGTCTGAGCGTAGTCAGGGGTCGAGAGGAACAGCGATACCCGGCCCGATGCCATCATCATCGACATCTGGTCCATAGCAACACACATTGACATGTACATGTTTTTCTGTTGCAGGGTCATCGTGTTCTCTCTTAAATGCTATACTCTTGGTAGGGTAGTTGACGAAAAACTCTACATCTACCTACCTTCTTCAGTGTACAGACAAAGCCATGCAGTGTCAAGCAGCAGAATGAAGAGTTATCGGCGCAAAACCTGAAGAAATTGAGGGAGCCGTGTGCACGCCAGGGGCATTTGTATCGTCTCCATAGTATATAATCTACCTGTAAAAAGTGTATCTAGCGATGGATAACACTACAGCCCAAGCGCTTATTCCTGGCCCTCTGTTATCCATAACGCTATTTCAGTCTAATACGCCTATATGAAAAGGAGCTGACAATGGCTGTAATTCACACTTCGCATGTGAAGCTACCCGTCAATGGTGAGGGTGCCTATGCTTTCATCGCCCAGCCTGATGACGATGCTAAGCATCCTGGCGTTGTCCTGATTCAGGAATGGTGGGGGATCGAACCTCATATCCGCGACCTGGCGCAGAAACTGGCACTTGAAGGCTTTGTCGTCGCCGTGCCTGACCTCTTTCATGGCAAGATTGCCTCTGAACCCAACGACGCTATGCGCCTGATGATGGCAACACGCAAAAATGTGGATCGCGCGGTCAACGAGATCATTGGCGCGCTTAACACCGTGAAAAATATGGATAACGTAGAACCCAAGAAGCTGGGTCTGATGGGCTTCTGCTTTGGAGGCTTCCTGGCATATACCACGGCGGCGCACTATCCCGACCTGGGCGCGCTGGTGCCATTCTATGGCGGCGGCTATGATCCCAGGTCTGAAGAGGTCGCGCGCGTTAATGCGCCCGTCTTCGCCGTCTATGGCAGCCAGGACGAAGGTATTCCCCCAGAGCAAATACAGAAGATTGAGAAGCTCTACAAAGATGCCGGGAAAGACTTTACCGTTAAGGTCTATGACGCCGGCCACGCCTTCCTCAATCCAGATCACGGCATGGGCAATGAAGCGGCGGCCGCCGACGCCTGGCCACGGGCCATCAATTTCCTGAAAGAGCATTTAAAGTAACCTGGTATGCAACTTTTGGGCTTAAACTCCTCGCGCCTCGGTGCTTGCCCTGATAGATGGTGTAGCACGCCCTGGCAGCCGCTGGCTACCAGGGCGTGCTACACCATCTATCAGAAATAAAAGGATCGCTATTTCATGCTTGATACTCACACTCTATTGCGTCGCCACCTTGAGGCAGTCTGGTATTTCCAGATTCCTCCACTCACGCAGACACATACCATCGTACCAGCGCCATACCAACCGCCCTGGCACCTCTGCATCGCTACACTCCAGCCCACTAATGAACAGCTCTACATCTGGCGCTCTGATGTCACTCCCCAACAGGGCGAGCAACTCCTTCAACATGTCAGGCAGCTACAGGCAGCTACAGAAGTAGAGGCAGTTTCACAGGGAGTGAGCGCCAGCCGTGAGGTCGCGCTTGTACAGACAGCTACGCCTACTATGGATCTCGCTGAGGCACGAAGGCTCGCCCGGCGCATCTCGCCCGAAGAACGCCATATCATCGCTACCTTCTTGCCAGAAGATGTAGACTATTTTAGCGCGCCCCAACAGCAACCAGTCTTTGGCGTTGTGGAGCATGATCGCCTTGTGAGCGTAGCCCATAGCTCGCGGCACACACCAGACGCCTGCGAACTCGGCATTGAGACGCTTCCCGAGGCCCGCCGCAAGGGTTACGCACTGGCGGCTACTCTCCTCTGGGCCGAAGCCATCACGCAAGAAGGCCTGCTTCCCATCTATAGTGCCCTGGCCAGCAATCACGCCTCCCTCCGCCTGGCTCACTGCGCCGGCTACCGCCCCTTCGCCCACGCCCTCCAACTCACCCTCACTTGACCACCAGCCCCGAGAAGTCCAAGCTAGCTTGGACCCTACAACTTACCTAATAAAATAGTGTGGATGGTGAACGGCGAATGCCGTTCACCATCCACACTATTTTATTGCGAGCGCCGCAGGCGCGAGGAGTCAAACATAAAGATAGTATTAAAACACCCCTAAAACATGCAGATTACGAAAAAACATGGTATAGTCCCCGTTTAGAAAAGTACAACGAACAAACGCCGTTGTTGCGGCAACATCCTGGTAGCGTCGCACTGCTCTTTTCCAGGAAAGAAGGCACCATCCTATGCATCAAAGCGAAATCGCCCTCCTACGCCAGCGTATCGCCGAAGAATATGAGGCGATCAAACAGGGACTCAACGGACTGGCCTGGGGCACGGCCAAGCATGAGATTATGGATCTTCGTATGAGACGTGTGGACCAGTATCAAGGGCAATTAGCGCGACATATCGGTGAGTCAGAGGCAACACTTGCGATCTATGACCTCTACAACCAGGTCATGGGATAACTAGCAGGCACCCATCTCTTGTGCTGTTCTGAACTACCCAGCGCCCTCACTTTCAGAAAAGAGGGAGAGACTCCATTCTGGTGGAGGTCTTCTCCCTCTTTTTTTTACCTCTTTGGCGTGACTGCTCCCGCCTACGGCGCTCGCCTGGGTAGGTGGTATGGCGGATGCTGCCAGCCTGTGGCTGGCAGCATCCGCCATACCACCTACCCAGATATTGTTATACAATAAGGCAGAGAGAACGACTATCTTATCCTCATGGAGCCAAACTAAGGAGTTTTTCATAGATGACTTTTCCTCTGTACCCCAAAACGGAGCAGCAACAGTACCTTCTTACCCTCGCCGGAGAATTAGCTGAAACCTTTGCCAAACGTGCCCACGAGAACGACTGGGCGGGCATCTTCCCACTGCAAAACTATGATGACCTGCGCGACGCAGGCTATCTCAAACTCAGCGTCCCCAAAGAATATGGCGGCCTGGGGGCCAGTCTGATCGATGTGGTGCTGGCACAGTACCGCCTGGCTCAGGGCGATGCCTCGACCGCGTTGGCCGCCAGTATGCATATCGCCAATATCGCGAAGATGGCCGAGAACGCAGGTGATGAGTACAACGAGTTCTTCGCCAATATCTGCCGCGCAGTGGTGGAAGACGGAGCCATGCTTAACGCCGCGCTGAGCGAGCCTGCCACCGGGAGTCCCAGTCGTGGAGGCCTGCCCACAACAGTCGCGCGCCGCCAGGAAGATGGCTCATGGATCATCGATGGGCGCAAAACCTTTACCACTGGAAGCCATGCCCTCTCCTTCTTCCTCACGAGCTGCGCCATTGAAGACGAGACCAACCTGGAACCCATCGAGGCCGAGCGCGGCCAGTTCCTGATTCCACGCACCGCCGAGGGTCTGCGTATTGAAGATACCTGGAACACCGTTGGCATGCGCGGCTCTGGCAGCAATGACGTGATTCTAGAGCATATCCGTGTTCCGGCTGAAGCCTATATGGAGCGCGAACTTCCAGCCAATCCCGGGGCTAAACTACGCCTGAGCGCCTGGTCCTTCCCCACCGTGGCGGTCTACCTGGGTATTGCCCAGGCGGCGCGCAACGAGGCCGTCAACTTCGCGCGCCGGCGCCGCCCCAATTCAATCAAGCAGCAGTCCATCGCCGCCATCCCACACGTGCAGGAGAAGATCGCGAAGATGGAACTGGCACTTCTGCAATGCAATGCCGTCTTCTTCGGCATCGCCGAGCAGTTCAGCCAGGACCCCGAGAGCGTGCCCGCGAGCCAGTTCGCCGCCGCCAAGTACCTGGTGACAAACCACGCGGTTGAGATCGTTGACCTGGCCATGCGCCTGGTGGGTGGGGCCAGCCTCTCGCTCAACTTCCCCCTCCAGCGCTACTACCGCGATGTGCGCGCCGGCCTGCATCATCCTCCCATGGATGATGTGACCCTCTCGTCCCTCGCCAAAGATGCCCTGGAACAAGAGTAAGTAAGGAAGACAGGCATGCGACTACGACGTTCAGAGCTGTCTACGCCGGGCAGCAATGAGTATATGCTGCGGAAAGCGGCGGCGAGCCAGGCCGACCTGGTCATCCTCGATCTAGAAGACGCGGTCTCGCCCGATGCCAAGGGCGAGGCGCGGGGTAAAATTGTTGAGGCCCTGACCACCCTTGACTGGGGGAAGAAGACGCGCGCCGTGCGTATCAATAACCTGGAGAGCGAGTATGCCTACCAGGATATTATCACCGTCGTGGAGGAGGCCGGGGAGCGTCTCGACATCTTAATCATCCCCAAGGTCAAGGCCGCGCGCGATATCTGGTGGGTCGATGTCCTGCTCACCCAGATTGAAAAGCGTCTGCACCGCACGCGTCCCATTCGGCTAGAGGCCTTTATCGAAGAGGTCGAGGCCATGCTGCATATAGAGGAGATCGCCCGCGTCAGCCCACGTCTGGAGGCCTTGATCTTTGGCCCCGGCGACTATAGCGCCTCGCAGGGCGTAGATAGCCGTGGTATTGATGGTTCCTTTGAGATTTACCCCGACACCTGGTATTACGCACGTAACAAAATCGCCATCGCGGCGCGCGCGGCAGGCATTGACGCCATCGATGGCGCCTATGCGAACTTCAAGGACCCCGAAGGCTACCGGCGCGAATGCTTACGCGCTCGCGCGCTTGGCTTCGTCGGCAAATGGGCCATTCACCCATCCCAGTTAGAGATCGCCAACCAGGTCTTCGCGCCAACAGCCGCAGAGATCGCCGAGGCCCGCGCCATTGACCAGGCATATCGCGAGGCCCAGGCCCGGGGCGTAGGTGCCATCGCCGTCAATGGCAAGATGGTTGACGCGGCCATCGTACGCAGCATCCAGAATACTTTGCGCAAAGCTGACCTGCTCGGCCTCTAGACGCCACTATTGATATTGCACCTGCTTTTGAAGGAGGGGCGGAAGTTCATTCAGGGGAAGGTTGGTATGTTGCAGGAGGAAGAGCTTGAAGGCGCGGGCCGTGGCCGAAAGGTTCTTCTCCTTGAGGTGGAACAGGCGCCACTGGCGCATCACGGGGAAGCCATCCACATCCAGCATGACCAGGCGATTGGTCTCCAACTCCATATCGATGGCGACGCGCGAGATGAGGGCGATGCCCAGACCCGCCTGAACCCCTTGCTTGATAGCGCTATTATTTCCAACCTGCATGCTCACCAGCAGAGGCAGGCCCGCGTCGCGAAAGACCGTTTCCAGGGCTGCTCGCGTCCCCGATCCCTCCTCACGCATGAGAAAATGTTCGCGTGCCAATTCAGTCAGGGGAACGCCCTCGCAATTTGCCAGGCGGTGGGAAGGGGTGCCGACAATGACCAGTTCGTTGGCGGCGAAGGGCGCGACAAACATGGGAACATCGCTCGGAATACGTCCCATAATCCCCATGTCGATCCGGTTATGTACCAGCGCATCTACCAGGTAGTTATGGTTGAAGACCTCCAACGTGATCTCAACCTGTGGATACATCTGGCGAAATTTCCCCAGCAGCTTGGGGATGACATAGGTGCCCACGGTCGTATCCGCGCCGACGCTTAAACGCCCATAGTGGGGGCTACGGAGCGCCTCCATCGTATCCAGTGTCTCATCAATCAGAGTAAAAATTTTCTGGCTATAGAGATACAATTCCTCGCCCGCCTGTGTCAGATGTGTCCGGCGCCCAATTTTATCAAAGAGCTTAACGCCTAGCATTTCCTCTAATTGGCGGATCTGCGCCGAGACGGCTGGCTGACTAAAATGCAGTTCCTCGGCGGCCCGTACATAGCTACAGTGTTTCGCGACAACCTGAAAGGTGGCTAGTTGATGCAGATTGATATTGCGCACACGTACCCCCTGCGTTTGGAACACTAGAACCAGATGCCTCTCCTATCGAAGTTTACCACACCCGCCCGGCTACGCGCGCGTGGAATACGGCACCCACAGTATTTTTGAGTGCTCACCCCGAGCAACTTTTCCCTCACTCAGTCTGGGGGTCCCGTGATAGGTATTCA
Organism: Ktedonobacter racemifer DSM 44963; assembly: GCF_000178855.1. Classification (GTDB taxonomy): domain Bacteria; phylum Chloroflexota; class Ktedonobacteria; order Ktedonobacterales; family Ktedonobacteraceae; genus Ktedonobacter; species Ktedonobacter racemifer. The sequence goes on from NZ_ADVG01000002.1 coordinate 1,520,868, forward strand.
TTCAGCTGGTGGCCCGCGCCGCGCACTGTGATCAGGAAGCGGGGCGCGCGTGGATCGTCACCCATGTGCCTGCGCGTACGTTCCACCAGGGCATCCAGGCGCGCATCGTCCGTCGCCGAACTATATGCCTCGTTGTATACGGCGCGCGTAGTGTCGCGACGCGAACAGACCTCGCCCGCATGGTCTGCCAGGTAACGTAACAGGCGAAGCTCGTGCGGGCGCAAGTAATCGGTTTGGAGCACACCATCAATCCAGCAACGATAGCGTGTAAAATCAATCTGAAGCCCGGGCGAGGCGGCGGAGAATTGGTGTGATATATAGGTCGCCAGGAGGGGGGAGAAGCAGCGATAGGTCTTACTACGCGACGACTCCACCAGCACACCCTTGAGTTGTAGCCACGCGAAGATATCGTTTACCTGGCGATTGGTTAACTGTTGCGAGACCGTGGCTTTGACAAGCTGACCCTTTTGCAACTGTTTTAAGCACTGCTGCTCCGGTTCGCTGAGACTCTCCCAGAGCTGTTCACATTTACTGTTAATCGTTCCATTGCGCAGTAACTTCTCGCTCAGGGTCGTGATACTCTCTCGTTCCTGAAGCGCCACCTGGCCCTGTTCAAGCAATAACAGCGTGGTACGCAACAGGCCATGATGCCCACCCGTTACCTCGAAGAGCAGGCGTTGTAGGGTCACAAGAGAAAGAGGAAAGCCTTCATGCAAGGCGGCGGGTAGTCCCCTCTCGATGAGTAGATAAGCATCCTCCCGCTCAAGGGGCCTGACGCCAAGCACGCGCCCATTTACCAGTTCAGAGAAGGCGTCACTCATCTGTTTGCGTGTCCGCGTCTCACCGAGCAATTTCGGCGGATTATTACTCGCCAGAACATAGCAGACGCGCCCCTGCGCCCGGTAGCGCAAAGCTTGCAAGAAGCGCAGGAACTGTGGCTCAACCTGGGTATAGACACTATCCAACTCATCAAAGAAGTAGACCAGTGTCAGTTGCTCATCCTGCTGCATAAGCTGCTCTACGCGCTGGAGCAAGAGTGTACTGGCGATATCCTCATTGGTGAGGAGCAGAGGATTTTCCTCGGCAGGTGGAAGACCGTACCGGCGCATGACCTCGTTCAAGAGCAAGGCCATGCGCCGGTAACAGGCCAGAGCCGATATGCTTGTCAGTTCATGGGCACTGAGCAAGAGGCAATGCATGTGTTTGGACTTCTCACCAAGATAATGCTCAAGCACTGCGGGCATGACCAGGTGCTGCATGAATCGACTTTTTCCCACGCCATCCATCCCCAATAGAGCGCAGGAATTTCCAGCACGTAAGACATTCATGACATTTTCGGCATCCTGCCAGCGGAATTGCAAAGGTCTTTCAAGTTTGTTATCCACTGTCTCTCATTCCTTTTTCACACCTTAGCATGGCACCATAGAGAATATTTCCTCTCTTCTATCAAGACATTGTATTAAGGGTATTTTATGACAAAAACATTCTCCCTCACTTACCTAGACGCTTTTCATGAGAGGATAAAAAATGTTATCCCTAAGGGCTAATTTGGCTGGTTCTTTTTCTCCTTGCGAGACATTGCAACTTCTCTTGACGAAGAGATACAATGCAACTGAAATACAGGAGGTGCCAAGTCATGAGTATGCAATCAATTAATCCAGCTAATGAAGAGCTTATTGAAACATACACACCGTATACTGAGGCCCAGGTCAATGAGGCTCTGGACCAGGCGCACAAGGCATTTCGGGAGTGGCGCGCCCTCTCCTTTGCTGAGCGTGGACGCCATTTCCAGCATTTAGCCTCCTATTTACGTGAGCATAAGGCCGAACTGGCCCAACTGGCCACCAGCGAGATGGGGAAATCCATCGCCGAGTCGGAGGCTGAGGTCGAGAAGTGTGCCTGGAACTGTACCTACTACGCGGAGAACGCGGAACAATTCCTGCGCGATGAGCGCATCGCGACCGATGCGCAAGAGAGCTATGTCGCCTTTCGCCCCCTGGGTGTGGTGCTCGCGCTCATGCCCTGGAACTTCCCCTACTGGCAAGTTTTTCGCTTCGCCGCGCCATCGCTGATGGCAGGCAATACAGCGGTGTTAAAACATGCCTCCAACGTCTCGGGAGTCGCGTTAGAGATTGAGCGCATCTTCCAGCGCTGTGGCTTCCCCGAGGGCGTCTTCAGAACCGTCCTCGTTCCAGGCTCCGAAACCCATACCCTGATTAAGGACCCACGCATCGCCTCCGTGACGCTGACCGGGAGCGAGGAGGCCGGTATTCAAGTAGCTTCTACCAGCGGCCAGGTTTTAAAGAAGACGGTGCTAGAACTGGGTGGCTCCGATGCCTTTATCGTCCTGGAGGATGCCGACCTGGACGCCGCCGCGCAGACAGCCGTCAAGGCACGCTTCCAAAACGCCGGGCAGAGCTGCATCGCCGCCAAACGCTTTATTGTGGTAGAGTCTGTCGCCAAAGCCTTTGAGGAGAAATTCGCGCAGGCCACCTCGCAGTTAAAAGTTGGAGATCCCCTACAACGCGAGACTCAGATGGGTCCCCTGGCGCGCGCTGACCTGCGCGAGAACCTGGAGCAGCAGGTGCGCAAGTCGCTAGAGATGGGGGCACGGCTCTTACTTGGAGGAAAGCGTCTGGAGGGCAAGGGCTACTTCTATGCACCAACGATCGTCACAGGCGTAACCCCTGAGATGCCGCTCTTCCGTGAGGAAACTTTCGGCCCTGTGGCGGCAGTGGTCACCGCACGCGACACGGAACATGCGATTGAGCTGGCCAATAACTCGGATTTTGGCCTTGGCGGCAACCTCTGGACACGCGATATTGAACAGGCTCGTAAACTCGCTAGCCGTTTAGAAAGTGGTGCTATATTTCTGAACGGTATGACAGCAAGCGACCCGCGTTTGCCATTTGGAGGAATCAAACATAGTGGATATGGACGAGAGCTCTCGTCCTTCGGCATTCGCGAGTTCGTCAATGTACAAACGGTATGGATTGGTCCAAAGCGATAAGCAAGTGAGTAGACACTGGGTGTGGATAAACTGATGAAACGAAACGGCATGCGCCTGCGGCGCATGCCGTTTCGTTTCATCAGTTTATCCACTTTATACCAGGGGACCTGGGCCTTCCGGCCAGCCATAGAGGAAGGCATTGACATCGACATTATTGAGCACGGCCTCGTCGAGTTTGGCGCGGCTAATATCGGCATCCTCGACATCGGCATTCGAGAAATTGGCGTACTCCAGATTGGCTTCATGGAGGTCGGCGCCAACGAGGTCGGCGCCACTGAGATCGACGCCCTTCATATTCGCGCCAAAGAACGAGGTAAAGCGCAGGTGGGCCCCAGCCAGGTTGGCCCCCGTGAAGTTTGCGTTATGGCACTCGGCTCGCGAGAGAAAGGCGCCTCGCAAGTCCGCGTTCTGAAAATTGGTGCGCATGAGTTGTGCCGCCTTCAAGTTGGCGCAGCGCAAGTCAGCCTCACTGACATCAGCGTCCCTGAGATCCGCCGCCTCCAAATCGACATCGCGCAAATCAAAACCACGCAGAGATGCCCGGCGGAGATCTGCACCATACAGGTCCGGGCGCACCTCCTGGTGCTCAGCACGCCAACGCCGCCACGTCGCCTCATCCGCCAGTAACGCGTCCAACTGTTCTTGTACTGCCATAATTTCCTCCTAGCAACCCACACTGGTCAGTGGACTCTCTCTAGCACTGTGTCTTGCCAGAGACCTGTGCTGAGTATACGTGTAGAGCGTGAGAAAAACATCACTCAAGAGGGGTATCTTAGCCTGCTTCCTTGGAGTGAGTGGAAATACATATGTCCTGCCAATACCCTACTTTGACTGGGTGAGAGCGTACAATATAGTGAGGCTTTTCAATTATGCAAACGGCGCAGGCAGTTTGCGAGCTATATGGAGGTACTATTCGCATGCGCTATCATGTAAAAGAGCGAGCACTCACGCTCAAGGATGACTTCGTGGTTCGTGACGAGCATAACAACGTCGCCTATGAGGTCAAGGGACATTTATTTCGCATCAAAGATCATTTTCATATTGTCGATGCTACCAATGGTGAAGAGGTCATTGAAATCAGACAGCGTCTCCTGGACTACACGACCCACTACGATCTCTTTAGCCAGGGCGCGGAACTTGGCAGCGTGCATCGCAAAGAGGAGGCGACCTATGGGGCGCGCTTCGAGGTCACGACCAGCGATGGCATGGTCCTGCAAATTCAGGGCCAGTTTCACGAGTGGGACTTTAACATCATTGATCACTATGGGCGGCTCCTGGGGCATATCACAAAGGAGTTTGCCTTTATGAGCGATCACTACACGGTTGATGTCGCCCCAGGCGTTGATGGGCCCTTCATCATTGCGCTCGCGGTCATTCTTGATGAGATTCGCGAGGATGGCGGCAAAGACTAAGCCTGCTCTCAACACAAAAGCGCCCCTTGGGATCACTCGTGAGGGGCGCTTTTTGGCTTCTTAAGCATGGGGAGAGGATTCTGGCTGCTCACCCAATAAAGTGTCAATTTTCAATAGTAGCTCGTTCAAATCAAATGGCTTGGGTAAGCTCTCGATCCCCCTGGCATGGATCTCGTCCAATGGCAAGAAACCACTGATGATGATCACGGGAATGTCCTGTAGCTCCTTACGGAGACGCAGGCGCTCATACAGCTCAATCCCGTTCATCGTGGGGAGCCAATAATCAAGAATAAACAGGTCCGGCTTAAGGTGTTCCGTAAATTTGAGCGTTGTGGGTCCATCAGAAGCGTGAAAAACGCGATGCGGCCTCAGCTGCGAAATGATCTGCGCCAGCACGAGTGCATGCTGCTCATCGTCCTCAACGACTAGAATGATCTTGCTCGCTTCTTGCCCTCCTGTCGAGCCACGCATTGTTCAACCTTTGTTCACCTGAATATAAATGTATGCAACGTAGTACTAGATTATAAAACTAATGCATGTATGACGTATAAAGAGAGCATGCAGCAGGCTTTCGCGAGTATATAGCAAAAGCTTGTTTTCATTGTAACACATCTTGCATGCTTTTAAAAACTATTCTTTTCGCGCCTGCGGTGCTCAAAGGGTAAGGTAGTGTTGTTGCGTGTGTTGCGGGCTCCGCCCGCAACACACGCAACAACACTACCTTTTACTAGACACGCTGATCCAGCGCTCAGGGCTCGATAGGGCGTGGCTCGTCGGCGAATTTTGAGAGGTGGGGGCGGGCTGGTGTCGAAAGCATGGTCTCGATCAGGGCTGCACCCTCGGCATTCACGAGGAGCAGAGAGGAATGATATTGCGAAATAAAGCCTTCCTGCGCTGCGTGCTCAACCAGTGCCAGCAGGGGATTGAAAAATTCGGCTGTGTTTAGCAGGCCCAGCGGTTTATTGTGGATGCCCAGTTGCGCCCAGGTGATCATTTCAAAGAGTTCGTCGAAGGTGCCGTAGCCGCCAGGAAGCGCGATAAAGCCATCGGAGAGCTTCTCCATCAGGGCCTTGCGCTCATGCATGCTCTCCACTTCATAGAGTTGGGTCAGCCCTTTATGGGCGACCTCAATATCGAAGAGCGCGCGCGGCAGGACACCAATTACCTCGCCACCACGAGAGAGCACGCCATCCGCTACGGCCCCCATCAAGCCTACGCGCGCGCCGCCATAGACCAGGCCAATGCCTCGCGCCGCCATTTCCGCGCCGAGCGTATAGGCCGCTTCTTGATACTCCGTCCGGTTACCTGCATGCGATCCACAATAGACACATATCCTTTGCAAAACTTACCTCCAGGGAAAAGGGTCTTATACGCGCAACACGTCGCCGCAGGGCATGTGTTGGATAGCGCTTCTGTACTGAAACGAAGGAAGAGTGCTCCAGGGTTCAAAACCACAAGGCACTCTTCCTCCATTAGACATTACAGTTATCCAGAAAGCAAGCAGGATTCCATCCGCAAATAAAGGCATAGCGCACTACAGAGTCCACACTCCATACATAGGTAGCCCCTGCAAAACGTTTAAACAAGAGCTAAAAGTGAGGTAACAGGCCCAGGAGACTTAATAATGTCAGTACGACCACAGCCAGAATGACAAAGGTAAACCAGAGACGATACATAACAACTCTGCTCATGGCGGCCTCCTTTGACGCTAGAATCAACTAGACAAGCCTACTGAATGTTCAAACAAGTGAGTATAAAAGCGAGCTAACCATGCTTGCTGTGGAGCAACAAGGTGCGGCATAGGCTCCAGGGGTTGCCAGTAGAGATGGAACGTATATTGATATTGTTCTGGTCCCTCCGCAAACTGCTCCCACCGCTCTGGTGTTTCATCATATAATTGGATCTGAAAAAAGCTGCGCCGCACCCATCTGGATAAGGTATCACCCGGCACCCAGCCTCCTACGCTTCTTATGATACGTGGCGGCTCTACCTCAAGATTAAATTCTTCTAGATAGACATAGGCCCAGCCCTCCTGCTGGCGCTCCAGGCGCACGGTTAAACCGCGACGTAGGGCATTGCCTAATATCTCTTCTGGCGCGACCACCTCAGCATCAGCGAAGGGAGCCTGGCGCAGCAATGCATGCTTGACCACCATGCGTTGCGCTTCTCCCAGGTCCAGCGTTTCCTGACCTAGATACCGCAAAAGGTGTCCGTTATACCCAGTCTCCTCCTGTACCTCCCTGAGTACCGCAGCCTCTAGCGCCTCGCCATACTCCACCGTTCCCGCCGGAACCTGGGTCCCCGACAAGCCGTGGTCAAAGACAAGCAGTTCTCTCCGCCCCCGGTGCTCACGTGTAATAAACGCCGTCACCTTCTCAACACATTCTTGAGACAATTGCTTCTGCTACCTTTCTCATACTCGAAGGTGTGTAAACACCCCCGAACGGTCAGTTCTTCCTGCTTCATCGTCGATAGCCAGCGCACGGGAACCTTTGGATCAGCCCTCCCGTTTTGGTCTCACATCAACTCCCCAGGCATTTTACGTCCGGCGGTAGCCACTCTCCAGGACGGCCAGCTTTACGCGTGAAGCTGGCGAAGCTGTTGTGTTGCCAACCACAGCAAATTCAAGGCGGCATTGAGATCCCGGTCGATGACCAGCCCACAGGCCAAGCACTCATAGGTGCGGTGTTTGAGCGGCATCCGCTTTTTGACCTGCCCACAGCACGAACAGCGTTTGGTCGAAGGGAACCAGCGCGAGGCGATGAAGAGACCGCCCCCGGCGTTGGCGACCTTGGTCTTGAGGAACTGCAACAGTTGCCCCATCGCGGCATCGGCCACGGCACGCGAGAGCTTCTGGTTGGCCATCATCCCCAGGATGTTGAGGTCTTCGATGCCGATGGCCCCACAGGTGCGCGCCAGTTCGGTCGTGAACTTGTGCTGCACATCCCGCCGGATGTTGGCGATCTGCTGATGCTTGCGTGCGACCTTGAGTCGTTGCTTCTCGTAATTCTTACTGAACACGGTTCGCCTGGTTTGCGGGTCTTTCGTCTTCTGTTTCTTACTGAGTTGGCGTTGCAGCTTGCCGAGTTTCTTGAGATGGAGCGCTAAAGGCCTTTGGTTCTCAAGCCTGCGCCCATCGCTCACCACAGCAGCGTGCTTTACGCCCACATCTACCCCCACCACTACTTCGGGCGTTGTGGGGCGCTCCCGTGTGATGTCTCCTTGGATGGAGACGTACCAGTGCCCCGCTTCACAGCAGACCGTCGCCCCCAGGATCTTGACCCGTTCGCACACGACGTGCTTGCGCGTGTTTCGCTTCTTCGTGGGAGTGGTGGCTTTCCCCTTTTCGACGAAGCGCAGTTTTTCGGCGACGTTCACCGTTCCCAGTCTGCGTAAGAGCTTGCCTCGGTCCTTCTTCGTTTGGCGCTGATCGAGGATGAAGCGGCCAAGTCCGGGAATGGAGATCCAATGGCTTCCCAAGGTGAATTTATCGTTGGAGAGATAAAACGACTCGTGCGACTTCCCCTTTTTCTTGTACTGCGGGTAGTTCGCTCGGCCCGCAAAGAAGTTGTCATAGGCGTTTTTGAGGTCATCGAACGCACCCTCCACCACACACTTCGTCACCTGATAGGTCCACGGATACTCCTGCTCCCGGATCTGGTTGAATTGCTTCTTGAGTGCGAGAGCATGTGGCGGTTTGAGCACGCGCTGCTCTTGGGGAACGGTTTCCTGCTCAGCTGTATACGCCTGATACTGCTTCTCCCACTGCTCCCGTCCCCAGTTGTAGATAAAGCGCCTCGTGCCACAGGCTCGTTTGAGATACTCCACCTGTTCAGGGGTGGGGTTCATCCGGATCTTGTGCGCGGTTTTCATCCTTGAGCGCCTTTTCTCCCGCTTTGCGGGAATTCCAGTTGAGCAGGACTCGACACCCGGCAAGTGGCGATCGTTCAGCGAGCGGCTGGCAGCTTCGGAAGGTTGAGCGCCGTGGTCAGATCGACCTCATGAGAGGAGCGACGCCCAGAAAGCGTTCCTTTGGCTTTGAGCCTGCTTTCTCGGTCCCAGCGCTGCACTGTTTTCACGCTGACATCCACCTGCTTGGCAAACGGTACGACTGCGTACATCTCCTTATTCTCACTTACTTTCACACACGTTGTCAATACCTGGTATGTATCTCCTTCTTATACGCTTTAATTCTCATATACGTAGCACAACACGATAAGTTCTACTTTTTGCGCACAAAAAGAGCATGAGAGTAGTAGGTAGTGTGAAAGAGCCTGGGCAGTCTACGGCTGCCCAGGCTCTTTCACACTACCTACTACCAGATCTATACTAGATCAGTTCAAAGTAGCGGCGGCGCTCCCAATCGGTGACGGCCTTCTCAAACTCGCTGACTTCCCAGCGGCGGGTCGTGACAAAGTGATCGACAAAGTACGAACCAAAGTACTCGCGAGCCATCTCGCTACCCTCCAGCAGGTCGGCGGCCTCGCTCAGGTTGCGAGCCAGTGTCTTGATATCTCCACGCTTGAGCGCCTGATCCAGCTTACCAGACTGGTAGGCATTCCCATCCAGACGTGGTGGCAATTCCAGCTGGTGCTCAATGCCATAGAGGCCACTGGCCAGCGTGGCAGCAAAAACCAGGTAGAAGTTAGCGTCGCAGCCGGGCACACGGTTCTCGATGCGGATAGCGCGCTTATGGGTATTGATAACGCGAATGGAACAGGTGCGATTATCCATGCCCCAGGTCGTATTAGTAGGTGCCCAGGAACCTGCCACATAGCGTTTGTAAGAGTTAATGGTTGGGGCATAGATAGCCATCAACTCAGGCATCTTGGCCAGGACACCGGCGACGAAGTGACGCATAGTCTGCGACATATGCCCCTCGGCCTCCTGCTCCCAGAAGACGTTGCGCTCTTTATTGAGATCCCACAGGCTGACGTGTGTGTGCCCGCTGCTACCATCCTCCTGGTCGTTCCACTTGGCCATAAAGGTGGCGAGATAGCCAAGCTGATGGCTGATCTCTTTGACGCCATTTTTAAAGAGCATCGTGCGGTCGCCAGCGGTCAGGATATCGGTGTAGCGCATGTTCATTTCGTACATGCCGGGACCATGCTCGCGGGTATACCCTTCAATGTCTACGCCATAGTCGCGCATCATGCGTGCGATATGCCCGATCAGCGGCTCATCGGTCGTGGCATGGCTGATGACGTAGCAGTTCGTACCGGGATTGAGGGGGACCAGGTGCGTACCAAAGTTCTTGTCGCGTAGCGAGGCCTGGTCTTCACGGAAATAACGGACCTCTAGCTCAGACGCCGCCATCGCGGCATAGCCCATTTGCCGGGCGCGCTCGATGATATTTTTGAGCACATGCCGGGGCGAGACGATGATCTGCTCCCCCTGCTCATTCCACATATCGCAGATACAGGAGGCCACATTCTGCTCCCAGGGAACCAGGGCAAAGGTTGAGAGATCCGGCTTCATCACAAAATCGGTAAAGCCGCGCTCCCAGTTGCTGATATGCAAATTGGGGAGGACATTCTCCGCGATATCCCAGCCAAAGATAACGTCTGACTGCGCGAAACCATCCTCCACAGAGTCAAGGAAGAAGCGCGCGTCTACACGCTTTCCCCGAAAGACGCCATCAATATCGGGCGTGCCCAACTTGATATACTCGATCTGCCCATCCTCGATAAGGTGCTTAATCTCGGCAAGGTCCATTTTAAAATTGTGTGATGTGGGAACCCCTGGCTTTAGACCTGGGGAGCAACATCACACCCTCCTTTCTGTGTATACTCATAGCCATCAGCTCGTTGCACACACCGCATATATTTGGGGTGAATATCAACCTTCTCGAGTCGAAACGAAGGCCGATGGCGAAGGGCTATCCGTCCTTCAAACACGCCTTTGGGGGTTCTAGCTTTGACCATATCGCCCGTCTGGTACCCAAGAAATGTCTTTTTGCGCTTTTTGTGTTGCTTGGGGAAACCATACTTGTCAGGCACACACATTTGCCTCCGTCCATGTCCTGTGGCTTTGATCCGCAGTGGGATGACTCCCTTCTGCGAAAGCACAACAGGGGTGCTCTTACCCACGCAAGCCGCATCAAGCCAATGTGTTTTGGGCAATCCCCTCGTGGTCCGGTTATACTTGGTGAGTCCTCCACTGCCGCACTCGACCGGCAAACCAAAGGCTTTGAGTCGTTCCAGTAAAGCAAAGCGTGTGCTATTGACAGCGCTTGCATCCTTGAGGGGCTTTTTGACCTGAGCGAGAAGACGCTTGAGCACCTCCGGTTTCGTGGCAAGAAACACCGTGATATCCTGCGTTCCTTTGGCGAGATTACATGGCTCACAGGCCAGGGTGAGGTTACTTATCCTCTTGGTACCATGTTTGGCGCGAGAATAAATGTGCTCGACTTGCAAGGGAACCTTCTGCGCCCCACAATAGGCGCAGGTGCGCTCCCATTTGTCAAGCAAGTATTCCCTGACTTCATAGCCTTGCAGGGTGCCTTGCTGATATTCGATGCCAGCAAGATCAGGGTTCTCCATCAGTTGCAGATCAAACTTGACCAGCTCCTGGCTAAGCGCACGAATGGGAGCAAAGCGACAGAGGCGAGCAACCCAGGTCTCAATGTTGGCAATCCGACTTTCTAACGAGGGTGGCAACCATCCCTTCTTTCTCCGTCGATTGTTGAATCGTGGTTTTCGGTAGCGTGTTTTGCGCTGCCTGCGCCCCCGACGACTTGCACGGCGGCTCTCAAGACTGTCTTTGACGGCGTGTCCACGGTGCTCAAGTTCTGCCGCGAACACAATCTTTCCGTTCGCATCATTAACCAAAGCAATTCCCGTGGTTTTACTGCCAGGATCAAGCTTGAGCCGCAATGGCTGTACCTCTGGTTGTTCGACACTCCGTTTCAGCACAATGGTAAACGGATATCGACGAAACACGGCGGCTTTCCCCTGCGTGAGCAAGAGCCTCGCACGTGCTGGATGCACCGGATTTAAGGGTTTGTAGTTTGTATCAATGACAAACACGTTGCTCAAGTTGAGCCTCCTATTGCTAGGGTAATGGTTGCCTCGACAAAGATAGTGGGCGGTACTTTTCTCTGAGCACTGGCTTCACCCCTCTCCACCTGTTTAACCCAGAGATTCTAGAGCTCCAGGCTGGCACGCACCCGGAGGTAGGAACGTCAACACTTCCCAATACTATCGTAGCTCGATAACCTCCCACCGAAGCAGAAGGCCCAGGGCTGAGTCTGGTCAGATTCAGGCTTGCTCTCACAAGCCCCTGCCGCAGAGGCATGGGGTACCTGACCAGCACTTGTATCCTTTCTTCACGCTTGGCTGCTCTTAAGCCCTCTTGCGACTGTGCTTCTATTCTGGAAAAAAGATTGAAGTTAATGATTGCAGCGTAGCATGGTGCCTATCAGCCGTCAAGTGGATGGCTGTGTATCTGTGTATGGGTGAGCGTCATGTTTTTGCAATTGGGCTAGACAAAAGCCCCCTCTTCTGCGAAGATGTGTTCATTCTCAAGAGGGGAAGGGAAAAACATGAGCGAAGAGACTGATCAAGGCTGGCAACAACTCAGCGCACAGATTCTCACTGATATCAAAGCCTGGCGGCGAGACCATCCCAAGGTGACCTTACGTGAGATTGAACAGGAAGTGCATCAGCGCCTGAGTCGACTGGAAGCCCAAGTGATTCAAGATGCAGCTCAAGCAAGTGCGCAACGTGACTGGAGTGGTACCTCAGCCCAAGAGCGCCCCACCTGTCCCGTGTGTGGCACCCCACTGCAAGCCCGTGGGAAACGACCCCGCCGTCTGCAAGGAGCAGGAGGACAAGAGATCACGCTCAGCAGAACGTACGGAACTTGCCCCACGTGTGGGACAGGGCTTTTTCCCCCTCGATGAGGAGTTAGCTCTCCCAAGAGGGAGGAACTTGACATCGTTGCAACACGAGCATCTGGTCCATCTTTCGAGCTGGATGCCTTTTGCGCGAGCTGCTGAGATGATGCAACGTCTGCTCGGGGTTCAGGTCAGTGAAGCGAGCGCGCGTCGACAGAGTGAGCAGGCAGGTGCCTTGGCCCTGGCGGTGCAAACGGTTCTGGCCTCGGAACCTTTCGCCTCGTCACCATCTGTGAGCAAGCCTACCAAGCGCCTGGCCATCAGCGCCGATGGGGCCTATGTGCCTTTGCTCAAAGGGCAGTGGGCAGAGGTTCGAACGGTGGCTTTTGGAGAAGTCGAACCCTCCACCAGTCCGGCTGGAGCACAAGAGGTCACGGTCAGTCATCTCTCCTATTTTTCTCGCATGTGTGATGCTCAGACCTTTGCGACTTTGGCTGATGTGGAGATGCGAGAGCGAGGGGTCCGGCAGGCTCAAGAAATCGGAGCAGTCACTGATGGTGCCGAGTGGTTGCAGGGCTTCCTCAATCTCCACTGTCCCCAAGCGTTGCGCATCTTGGATTTTCCTCATGCAGCAGAGCATCTCCATCTGCTCATCCAAGCGCTCCAACAAGCCGGCCTCGTTCTGCCTGACGACCTGCTGGAGCGTGCCTGCCATCGACTCAAACATCGAGGTCCCCGTTTGCTCATCTGGCTGCTTGCTCGTTTACCAGCTCAGATCGCCCAACAGGAAGGGGTGCGTGAACAGGTCGGCTATTTTCTCAAACGCGAAGCCTTGATGCAGTATCCCCAGTTTCAAGCCGCAGGCTGGCCGATTGGGTCAGGGATGGTGGAAAGCGCCAATAAAGTGGTGGTGCAAGCCCGCCTCAAAGGAGCAGGTATGCATTGGGAGCCCAGTCATGTCAATCCCATGCTCACCTTACGCAACGCCGTCTGTAATGAGCGATGGGATCTCTGCTGGCAAGAGATTGAGCAGGAGCAACTCCGTCAACGGGAGCAGCGTCGCAACGAGCGAGCGACACCTCGTCTTGAGCAGATGGTCTCTTCCTTGATGCTCTCGCTCCTTCGCTTTCGTTCCCCTACTCCCAAGCCACTTCCCCCTCCCCCTCGTCCAATGGCACCTGCTGCCACCTTACCTGGTTCCTCACGCCCTTCAACCCATCATCCATGGAAACGAGTGTTGGCTTGTCGTCCCAAATCCATTGCAAAAAGATGACGCTCACCCGCTGTGTATGGGTGTGGCAAGTTTTTTTGCGCGAGACTGAGCCCATATCCTTTCACGCGTTGCATTGTGTCATTTTACCCAACTTTTTGGCAATGTCTCTGTAACATATCCTGCCCACGTGTGCTACACTGTGGCAAGACGACAGAAACTGCCTATCACGTGCAATAGAGTGGGAAAAGGACTTAGATGAAACAGGATGGATATGCCCCTAGAGCGCAACTGTGTGACGTCTCCTTCCTTAGTGAACAGTATCGTCTCGGCTCGGTGAGCCTCGTCAGGGATCTAGGGGGAGCCTACAATCTCAATCTCTTGTTGCAAACAGAGAGGGGTAAGTATGTGCTTCGTCTCTATCGCCCTTGGGTCACGCAGTTGCGTCTTTCGCAACTGCATCAAGTTAAGCGTCTCCTGGCTCATGCAGGCTTTCCAGTGCCCTTGCCAAAGCCTTCCATCTCTGGCGAGACGATCCTGCGCTACCACGATCATCTGCTAGAGCTGGAGCCGTTCATTGCTCATGATGGAGAAGCTGATAGTTGATCAAAGCATAACCATCTATTGCAATGATTATCCTTCTCACTTTAACCTACGCCTGTTTACCAAACAGCGGACTAGGCGGGAGGATGCACTACGAGCATCCTATGCACCTCTCTCTACTGAGAGATGCTCACTCGTGAGATGATTCCAGGAACATCTCTGGGGGATCCCAGAAGCTCAACTGGACGGGAGGCCCGGCATCCTGGATCCTCTGCTGATTCTGCTGTTTCCACGCTTCATGCCGCGTCATGAGGAGCGCCTTGACCTCCGAGGTCGAGCGACATGCCGCCAGTTTCCGATCCCCCCAGCGTCCCGCGAGCGTCTGTGCGGCTTTGCGGTCGGCCTGGTCTGCGTAATCACAGACCAGGCACTTGAAGGTTTTCTGGTTCGGCCGATTAGCGCGATCGACATAATGGCAGCGGGGGCATTCCTGAGAGGAATAGGCGGCTCGGACCGTGTGGGCTGCCATGCCCTGTTTGGCGGCGGCCCAGGCCAGCTGCTCTGGGATATGCCCCAGGTGAGAAGCATACAGATAACTGTTCATCACCCTTGCTTTGAAGCGCATCGAGGCCACATTGAGGTCCTCATAAATGAGTCTGGCATCTCGATGATCTTTGACCAACGCATTGATCGCCCGGTTGATCTCTTGCTTGACGTGACGGCTCAAGCGTTGCGACGTTTCAGAACTTGTCGAAGGAAGCTTGCCCTTTGGGACGCCTTTCTTTTCCAGACAGGCTCGCAGTTTCGCCTTGCGGCGACGCTTTTCCCGATCGTGCTTGTGCTGTCGGGCCATCTTGCCATGAAAACTGCCATACGCTTTATTGGTGGAGGTCGTGAGGAAATGGGCAATGCCCACATCGACGCCTACTGTAGGGGCGTCAGGCTTGGTTTGAAGAGGAACGTCCTCGTCAAAGGAGAGCGTCAGCCACCAGACTCCATTGCGCTTGTGAAGTGTTGTGGATGCATTGAGCGTGCGGCCTTCGAGTGCTCGTTTGTGATAGGAGGCGAGTTTGACTGGGACTCGAAGCGGATTCCCGACATCTAAGGTGGACACGCGCAGCCAGTAGTCGAACGTGGAGTCCTCCGACTTCTCGAGCACCACCACGTTGACATTGGCTTGGATGACTGGCACACGCAGCACAGGGAGATCCCATTCGGTCCAGGTCGGTTCGCGGCGTTTGAAGGCGGACATCCGGCCTTCCGCCTGAGCCTTGGCCTGAGCGTAATCAGCCACATCTTCCAGGTACGCCTGATAGGCGTTCGCTCGATTGGTGCGAACGCTTTTGGCAATGCCTGCGGCTTGCTGTATTGCCACTCGATGCAAGCGGTCGGAAAGATCGGTTTTGAAGACGGTTTCTTGGTACTTGTCCGGGCTTGTCTCGGCCTCGCAAAACAGGGTGGTGTACTGTTGGCACAGCGGCAAGTAAACCGCCACAAGCTGATCGAGCGCCTCAAGTTTGCCAGGATTGGCCTCAATGAGACGGATATGGGTCACCGCTCGAGTGATGGTCTGCTTCGTCTTCTTTTTGCGCTTGCGCTTTTTTTTCTCATCAAGCGAGGCTTTTTGGGGCTTCTTGCTCACGGGCGGGTCCATTCTGCTGCAAAGCCGCTAGCACTTGTTCCGTCTTGCGTTTGGCTCGTCTGCGACCATAAAGACGAGCGCAAAACGAGGGAATGATGCTGATAAAATCGCCCATGAGATCATCTTCGGCAGTATCAGCGGTGTTGACGATGACCAGTTTCCGTCCTTGCATAGCCAACAAGGTCTGAATATAGGCCACGCCAAAGCGAGAAGCGCGATCTTTGTGTTCAACCACGATCTGCCCGATTTTGGGATCTGCCAGCAGCGCCAGAAACTTGGGCCGCTGATCGTTGATGCCACTGCCGCACTCTTTGACGACTTTGCTGACCGACCAGCCTTGGGCATTGCACCAGGTCACCAGCCGCTCGGCTTGCCTTTCCAGGTTGTCTTTGTTTTCGCTGCTTGAAACACGAGCATACACAGCGACGGCGTGGACCGGAACCGAGCGAAGCTCTGGCGGATCAATGATCACGGTGCCGGTGGGCAATTGATAGCCGGGAATCTGGCCGCGTTTCCACATACGCCAGGCGCTGTTATAACTGATCCCAATCTTCTTGGCATAACTCGATAACTTCATACGTCCAAGTATACTCTATCTGCTTGAGATATGCAAGAGATGATGATACTTTGTGATGGTTGCTTATACAAAATGGATACCTGGGAACGCAATGTCATAGCTTTTTCCCTGCTAGGAAAATTACACGCCTTTTTGGGAACAGAGGCGACCAATATCCATCTGATCGATCCCGTCGTGAGCAAATATGGCACTCCCGAGATGCTTCTCGCCTGGACACGTCAGGCAGCAGAAGAAAGCTCCCAGTTACTCCAACAGGTCAAGACTCAGCAAACACGGCAAGCTCTTTCTCTGTATACAGAGGCGATGCAAATGCTCATCACTTTGCAAAAGCAGTGGGACAAGACACAAGAACATCTCCCGAGGCAGTTGACCCATGGCGATTATGGTGGAGGGAATCTGCTGTTTCTCCATGAGCAGCCAGTAGCGATGCTGGACTTCGATTTCATGCGCATCAGAGAGCGAGTGTTTGAACTTGCCTACACCTTGTATTGGTGGCTCAGCAAACAGGGACAGGGGCACATCGCAGCCGTGAGTTGCTGGCACCGAGTCAAAGAACTGCTTGCCTCCTACAATGAAGCAACCTTCATGCCACTAACGGCACAGGAAATACGAGCACGCCCCCTGGAAATGGCACGTGTTCCCTTGTATTGGATTGCAGAAACGCATGTGTTCCCCAACCCTGCCAACGAGGTCATCAAGCACGTCGAAAAAATGACAGACGCGCACTGGATACTTGAACACGTTACCCAATTGACTGATCTGTTTGTACAGGCAGTATGACCAGAGGGGATACAAAAAGGAACGTGAAAGACGTTGCCTGTTTTGCCTCTATTTTGAAAGCAGTCTCATCGATGTCCGTGCAAAAAACTTGCCGCACCCGCTGTGTATGTTGTGGAGGGGCGAATGTCATGCGCCGCTTGCGGCGCATGACATTCGCCCCTCCACAACATACATCCTTAAGAGGTGAGAGCGGCACGCAAGAGAGGGCGGGCGCGCTGAAAGTAGGTCTTAGCTGTGTTCTCTGGCATGCCCAGGATGCGCCCAATTTCGCTAAAGGTCAGTTCTTCCTGATAGCGCAAAAGTACAATTGAGCGAAAACGAGGGGGTAAGGCCAGAATAGCGCGCCGAAGGGCCGTGCGTATATCTTTACGCTCCAGTTCTTCATCGGGCTGGGGATGATTATCGGCAATCGTATAGGGCCAGGAGTTTTCATCGTCCTCCAGCGGCACATCGAGTTCACAAAAGAGCAACGGGCGCCGCTTGCGCAATTCATCGGTACAGCGATTGGCCGCGACCTGGAAGAGCCAGGACTTCAAGGGCGCGTGTGAGGTCTGACGCGACCAGTTGGCCCGCAATTTGGGCACATAAATGTAAAGCTGCATAAAGACGCTCTGGACAATATCGCGCGTCTGCTCATAATCGCTGATATGCGTATAGACAAACTTACATAAAATGGCCGAATAGCGTTGCATCAAGGTTTCAAAGGCCGCCTGGTCGCCATTCTCTATGTGTTCAAGCAATATATCATCTGCAAGTGACGCAGGTGCAGCATAGACATGTGCGTGTGTTGTTTTCATCATACATTTTCCTGAATATAGTCGCCAGACAGAACTCTGGAATAGACATTTTGCTCTACCCCCTACACTACCAGACAAACCTCAAGATTTTTTTAAGTTCTTCAAAAAGTTTTGTAAATGAGGCCGTTTTCTCTCCAAAAAGTCATAGTATTCACCCGCAAAAATGCAAGCCAGAAGGTAATACTATACACTCCCTTAGAGAGGGAACCCTTCGCGCCTGCGGCGCTCAGGTAAGTATTGTGTGGAAAATAAGGCGAAGCTCTATTTTCCACACAATACTTACCTGGGGAGAAGGAAGCGCTGGTACTCAAGGGGGAGGGACAAGCAAGAATTCCGTGACACCTGGTGCAATACTCAGGAATCCTAGTGATACCTGATGCAACACTATTGCATAAGATACATTACTGGGCATATAATGTTGGCAATAGCCAGAAGCCCGGGTAATATAGGCAAAATATTAAGACATCTAGAGCACCCTCTTACTCATTTAAAAGCCCAGGTATAGCCAGGACTTATCTATTTACAACGACGAACACCCGACATAATTTATCTGAGGAGACTCGGCTCATGCCTGACATTCCATCACAAGATGATGAGCAATCGAGATATTATCCACCAGCCCCGACAGACGACGATGACGACTCTCTATATGAGGACCAGGATACCGCGACCACCCCACGCCGCCGTCCCAGGCGTCACTATGTCTATCACACGGGCGAATATACCGACCAGCCAAGTGTCAGACGCGCCTCGCGCCCGCAAACGCTAGAGCAGGTACGCGCCTCCTATGGGCAGGATAATGCCACATACGCAGAGGATTTCGATGATGAGGAAGATAATGACGCACCTGAAGAGTTCTTCGCGGACGAGGAAGAAGAGACTATAGATCTTCCTTTTGAAGAGGAAGAGCTTGTCGAACCCGATACACACACTCATGCCACCAGTAAAACTCCTGGCGAGGCGCGCGACCTTGTCGTGGTCAGCGGCACAACCCGTTTGCTACCAGAGGAAGAGGAGGAGGATCCCGAGGACAGACCCTCGCGCTTGCCTCGCACCCCACGTACGGCTCACCAGCGCGCGGTAGCCACTCCTCGCCCTCAAGCACGTAAATATACCAGTGTCTATGAGCCAACAGCACCTACACCTACGCGTGCGCCGCGCTATCGTCGCCCCTTGCGAGAAGCGCCTGAGCCTCGGCTCCCTTTGCCCGCGTTCTTCAAAGATCGCAACGTGCTTCTATTTATCGCCGTGGCACTCCTCATCCTGGTGCTCCTGCCGCTGGGATTCAACTACATCCGTGGCAATAATTCCTCTGCCATCACCCTACCCAATCCGCTTAATCTCGGCAATGCGATGACGCCAACGGTGGATCCTAACCAGGTCGTGGTCGAAGCGCCCACAACTGACCATCCCTCGCCACCTGTCTATGCCAATGCGGCCTATGTGCTGGATGCCGATACAGGGAAGACGCTCTACGCGCAAAATCCCTTAATGCACCTCCCCATGCTCAGCACAACCAAGCTCATGACCGCTTATCTGGCCGCGCACATGGGAAAACCTGATCAGCGCATCACCATTACCGACGCCATTGACCGAGATCTCCAGAACGATCTCTCGGCCGATAGCTCCCTGATGGGGGTGAAGAAGGGCGAGACCTATACCCTGAAAGAGCTGCTCTATGGCCTGATGCTTGTCTCGGGCAATGATGCCGCTATCGTTATCGCCGATGCACTCAGTGGCAATGTTCCAGCCTTTGTGGCTAAAATGAATCAGCAGTTAGGAACCTGGAATCTGCATAATACGCACTATATGAATCCCCATGGCTTAATCGTGCCCAACCACTATTCAAGCGCGCACGACCTGGCGTACATCGGCAGATACAGCTTGAGCGATCCCTTAATTCACGAGGTAAGCGCAACTCAGCACTATCTGATTCCAGGCAATGGTGACCATGCCGCCCACGATATGTACAACGGCAACCAGTTCCTCTGGTGGTATCCAGGCGTCGACGGTGGCAAGCCAGGCTGGGATGGCGAGAAGAACTTTAACCAGGTCATCTCTTGCGTACGCAATCAACATCACCTCATCGGTGTTACCCTGCATACCAGCGACTGGTGGACTGATATGCGCGACTTAATGAACTGGGGCTTCAATACCTATGACTGGATCTCGCCCGCCATCGAAGACCTCAAACACCCCATTCCTTATGACACCGATTGGAACTACTTTACCAAGGACAAGAAGGAGAACACTATCCCTATGGCCAATGGAGGACGCTACTACGTCTTCACCGGCTATAGCACCAGCGGCCCCATCCAACAATTCTTTGACAAAAATGGTGGCCTGAACAAAATTGGCTTTCCTATAAGCAGCCCCAAACCAAACGATAACGCCACCATCAGCCAGAATTTTGAGCACGCAACCATCGCCTGCAACACCTCCGGCGCCAAACAATGCAGGAAGATCTAGATGTTGTGGGTGTGGAGCGCCCTGGCAGGTAGCCAAAGGCTACCTGCCAGGGCGCTCCACACCCACAACATAGTAAGTAATTTCACACTACCATTGTGACTATGTCCCTTGTCGATGTGTCCCCTGGTTTGCTATACTGCCACCAGGCTGCACTATTGGATTATTCTCCTAATATTCATGCATTGAACTCCTTGATGCCTATTAGGGACGGTGGTAAAAGTATTATGCAAATAGAACACGAACTCTCGACAAAGCAGGCACCAGAGCAGGACAACGCGGCGCAAGCGCCCACCGGCCTGGGCCGGGCGCGTCTCGCCCTGGCTATTTCAGCAGGGAAACTGGCAAGCGCGTCTGGGCGCCTGTTGCGTATCGGCGGTGGCACCAGCCTCCCTGGTATGGTCGCGCGCCGTATTGATCCTAATGTATTAAAAGAAGTAGTTGGCGCCAGCAGCGCTAAGAAGATTGTGATTACGGGTAGTAATGGTAAGACGACGACGGCACGCATGACTGCCGCCCTGGCTAGCTCCAATGGGCAGCGCGTCTCTCAGAACCGCACTGGCTCGAACCTGCTGCAAGGTGTTACATCGGTCGCCGTCAATTTCGCCGACATCTTCGGGCGCCTGGATAGCGATGTCCTCCTCTTTGAGATCGATGAGGGGACCATTCCCGCAGCGGTCCCCGAAATTCAGCCCGACGTGGTGATTATTACCAATCTCTTCCGCGATCAGCTTGACCGCTATGGCGAGATGTATTCCGTCGCCAATGCGCTCAACAAGATGCTTGAGAATCTGCCGGAGACCTCGACGATCCTGCTCAACGGCAATGATCCCCAGGTCGCCAACTTCGCGCTCAACTCCAAGGCTCGCCGCCTCTACTTTGGCCTGGAGACCAAAGAGGTTGGCACGCCCGTGCCTGAGCAGTCAGCCGACATCATTCGCTGTATCCACTGCGATAGCGACCTGGCGTACGAGGTTGCCTACCTCTCCCACCTGGGCCTCTACCGCTGTCCCACCTGCGGCTATACCCTGCCCCAACTCGACTTCGCGGTCACATCCGCACGCCTGGCTGAAGATGGCGAAGGTCCCTCACAGGTGACGATGCGCACCCCCCTGGGTGAACTGGAGTTCGCGGTGCCGCTACCTGGTATCCATAACGTCTATAATGCCGCCGCCGCTATCGGCGCCGCCTTTGCTACGGAGTTCGCAATTGAGAAAGCCACGCAAGCCTTCTCGACCCTGCGTCCGGCCTTTGGTCGCCTGGAGAAGATTCAGGCTGGCGATAAGAACATCTACCTCTCCTTCGTCAAGAATCCAACCTCCTTCAACCTGATCATGCGCTTGATCGCCAAGCATAGTGGCAAGAAGCATATGCTCTTCTCGATGAGCCATACCGTGGTTGATGGGCAGGACTTTGCCTGGCTCTGGGACTGCGATATTGAAGAGATCGTGCCCGATGTCCTTGATGCCATCTGCTGTGGCAATAAGGCCGAGGAGCTGGCGCTGCGCTTGAAGTATGCCGAGTTCTCTCCCAGTAAGATCTCTGTCATCCATGAATACGAGGGTGCCTTAGAGGCTGCATTGAAAAATGTCGAACCGGGTGGCTCCCTATATATCCTAAGCGGCTATACACCAACACAGGAACTGCGTAAAATAATGCAGAAACACGGTTGGGTCAAACACTACTGGGAGGAGTAAATTAACATGAGCGAGCAGACATCAGATTCACGCATGGTTATTAAGATCGCCCACCTCTATCCAACCTTGATGTGCGTGGCCGCCGACCGTGGAAACCTCTTCTCGATTGAGAAGCGCAGCAAATGGCGCGGCATCTCGGTCGAGGTCGATCCCGTATACGTCAAACAGACGCCTGACTTTACCCAATATGATATGATCCTTTTCCATGGCGGCGCCGACCGCGAGATGGAGATTGCCTCCAAGGACATTCAGGAGAAGGCCCCCTCCCTGCGCGAGGCCGCCGAGGCTGGAACTGCCTTCCTGGCAGTCTGCGCGGGCTATCAGTTGCTGGGCCATAGCTATAAGAGCGTCCATGGTCCCGAGCTGAAGGGGGCAGGGGTCCTCGATCTACATACCGAGGGCGACCCCGAACGCTTCATGACGCACATGGCGCTTGAATGCGACCTGGGTTCCCTGGGCAAACAGATCCTGGTTGGCTATGAGAACCACAGCGGACGCACCTACTTGGGACCCAAGGCCAAGCCCCTGGGTAAGGTTGTTTCGGGCTGGGGCAATAATGGAAAAGACGGTTTCGAGGGTGCAAACTATAATAATGTGTATGGCACCTACCTGCATGGCCCTCTGCTGCCGAAGAATCCCTGGTTCACCGATTTCCTGATCATGAAGGCGCTGGAGCGCCGCTACGGCAAGGTGGACCTGGCCCCGCTCAGCGATGAGACCGAACTGGCTGCTCACGCCGCCGCATATAAGCTGGCGATGGAGTTTAAGGGAACTGTCTCGGCCATCGAGGCAACTGGCTGGCGCAGGTAACCAGTTGAACTGGAAGCAGAAAGTGCAAGACGACGCTGCTAAAGCACGCGTCTACATATCATGGTACGTCATATGTAGACGCGTGCTTTAGCAGCGTCGTCCTGCCATTCCTGCACATCATTCCAGCATAATGCAAGAAAGGGATTTTCTCATGCCAGCCGCCAGGCGCACACTGTTGCTTACGTGCGTACTCACGCTGCTGGGCAGCCTCCTGATGGCCTGCTCAGCGCTGCCCAATATCAGCGTGAATGGGACACCTATCACCAATTCGCAGAACTCGGCGAATGGTTCGGACCAACAACTCAATGTCTGGCAAACAGTCTCGCCTGGCATAGAGCTGCGCTACGAACGCTGGAAGGGTCCCAGCAACAACGAAGATACGATGGTCATCGTACGCATGAATCCAGTCCAGATTCATCTCAGCGTGCATTACCAGCCAACGCAGCCACTCTCTGTGCGCGAGTGGACCAAGGAGACTGGCGCACACGTGCTAATCAATGGCGGCTACTTTGATAATAACAATCACCCTACGGGGCTGCTTGTTAGCAACGGCGAGGCACATGGCCAATCGTATAGCGCCTTCGGCGGCATGCTCTCCGTCGATAGCCAGGGAAACATTCGCCTGCGCTCGCTGAGTGCGCATCCCTATGATCCCGACAACGAACAGCTTCAGCAAGCCACGCAGTCCTCGCCAATGATGATTGAGAATGGACAGCGCACCCAGTTTAACGCGAATGGAGCGACCGAGCGCCGCACCATTGTGGCCCAGGATAAACAGGGGCGCCTACTCTTTATCATCAGCTCAGGGGTATCGTTCTCGCTGGACGAGACAGCAGACCTGCTGGCCTCGTCGGACCTCTCGCTCCAGACAGCACTCAACCTGGATGGAGGTGCCTCCACCGGCATCTACGTCAAGGATAGCGCCAATAATGAGAAGGTCACCATCGATGCAATAACCGCCCTTCCCATCGTCGTCGCAGTCAAATAGGTATAAAAAGAAACAGGGGCTTGTCGCAAGGCAAGCCCCTGTTTCTTTTTATAGGGAGAAGGAATTTGGGAACACCCCAAACCCCGCCAGAGGCGCTGCCCCTGGACCCCGTTTTGCGACATCTTGCATACCAGGTTAATTATAGTTGCATCAGAACTTGTTGAATCTCGTTCAGTGCTTCACTCAATGAAACGATTTGGCTCTCCTGGCTTGTGCGGACCTTCAGCTCCACGCCTCCCTGTTTGAGGGAGCGCTTGCTGACGACGACGCGTAGCGGTAGGCCTAGCAGGTCGGCATCGTTAAACTTGATGCCCGCCGATTCGTGCCTATCATCGAAGAGTACCTCGACGCCTGCCGCGCAGAGATCGGCATAGAGCTGTTCGGCCGCGCGACCGATCTCCTCTTTCACCAGATCAATTCCCACCAGCGAGACGGCATATGGCGCGACCGCCAGCGGCCAGGTTAGGCCTCGCGCATCATGCTGCTGCTCGACAATGCAGGCCAGCAGGCGCGAGATACCAATGCCATACGAGGCCATGATCAGCGGCTGTGTGCGCCCCTCGGCATCCAGGAAGGTAGCATTAAAGAGGTCGGAATAGATGGTGCCAAGCTTGAAGATATGCCCCAGTTCACAGCCACGCAGGGCATGCAAGCGTCCACCACAACGTACACAGGCGGCCCCCTCATAGGCTGAGGCAATATCCGCCCAGGTATCAACGCGGAAATCACGCGGATAGTTGACGTTCTTGAGGTGATGCTCGGCGCGATTAGCTCCGGCGACAAAATTGTTGCCTGAACGAAGGGAGTGATCGGCGACGATCAGTAGGGCCTTGTTCTCGCCCAGGGGTGAGGCATAGCCCGCGACGATGCCCGCACGTTCCAGCTCTTCCCCCGTTGCCAGGCGCAAATCAGTGGCGTTGAGACCCCGCTTTGTGATGACATTGGTCAGCTTGATCTCATTGATCTCCAGGTCACCGCGCACCACGGCCATTACCAACTGCCCACCTGCTCTATAGCAGACCACCTTCATGGTCTCGTCCTCGGATATGCTCAGGAAATCCGCCAGGTCGCTGATCGACTTGCAGTTCGGCGTGTAGACCTCCTCCAGTGTCTGCTCCTCTGCGGAGACACGCTCCGGGCGCACGAACTCGGCCTTTTCGACGTTGGCGGCGTAGCCACAACCAGTGCAGCGCAGAATAGTGTCTTCTCCCGCCTCAGTCAGGGCGATAAACTCCAGCGATTCCTTGCCTCCGATAGCGCCGCTATCGGCCTCGACGACGATAAAATCCAGGCCACAGCGTGCAAAGATACGGCAATAGGCCTCGCGCACGAGTTCAAAGTTGGCGTTCAAGCCCTCTTCGTCGGCGTCAAAGCTATAGAGGTCCTTCATGAGAAACTCGCGCAGGCGCAAAAGACCTCCACGCGCACGCGGCTCGTCGCGGAACTTGCGCTGAACCTGGAAGACCAGGCGCGGCAGATCTCGATAGCTACGAATAAACTCTTGTGCCAGGAGAGTGCAGATCTCTTCGTGCGTCGGCCCCAGGACAAGCTCGCGCTCGCGGCGATCATGCAGGCTAAAGAGGACCGGGCCATACCCCTCCGCTCGACTGGCCTTCCCCGACTGCGGCCTGGCCTCCCAGATCTCGCGCGGTTGTAGCACAGGCATCGAGACCTCCTGACCTCCTATCCTCTCCATCTCTGCGCGTATTATCTCTGTGAGCTTGCGCATAACACGCTCGCCCAGTGGTAGCATGCTATACACACCAGAGGTAAGCTGGCGTACAAAGCCACCCCGGGTTAATAGATCCAGGTTCGTACTCTCAACATCATGTGCACGCTCGCGCAGCGTTCCCCCCAAAAGCTGTGAATAACGCATAATTTCTCTCCTAGTCCAAATTCGTTCTGAAGATTGAAGGCCCTGGTTGCCCTAGGGCAACCAGGGCCTTCAATCTTCAGAGCATATTAATACGCGCGGGCGAAGATGGCTTCGCAGGTGGCGGGCTTGCCAGTGTAGATACACTTGCCCTTGACGCCGCCCTCGGGCTGGTCAAAGGGGATGACACGAATGGTGGCCTTGGTCTCGTCCTTGATGGCCTGCTCGGCGGCGCTATCCTCGGCCCACTTGACGCGCACAAAGCCGCGCTTCTCGGCGATGATGCGCTTAAACTCCTCGTAGTCCTCGGTATAGTGCGTGTTCTTCTCGCGATGCTCCAGGGCACGCTGGTAGAGTGCCTTCTGGATCTCATCCAACTTCTCGGGCAGGCGGGTCTCCAGGTTGTCGATAGAGACGAACTCCTTTGAACGATCAAGACGGCTGACCAGCACGACGTTGTTGTTCTGCACGTCGCGGGGGCCAATCTCCAGGCGCAGGGGAACACCGCGCATCTCCCACTCGTTGTACTTCCAGCCCGGGGTGTTATCGCTATCGTCCACCTTGACACGTACCTTACCCTTGAGCATCTTCTGCAAGCGTTCGACGGCCTCGAAGACAACGGCGCGGTCCTGGTCCTTACGCCAGATAGGAACGATAACGACCTGGAACGGTGCCAGGCGCGGCGGCAGAATCAAGCCAGACGGGTCGCCATGCACCATGATGATGCCACCGATCATACGTGTGCTCAGGCCCCAGCTTGTGGTGGCGCAGTATTTGCGCTCGCCGTCGGCGTCCAGGAACTGAATGTCGAAGCTTTTGGCGAAATTCTGCCCCAGGTTGTGGCTGGTCGCGGACTGCAAGGCCTTGCCATCGCCCATCAGGGCCTCAATGGAGTATGTGCGCAGGGCACCGGCGAACTTCTCATTCTCGGTCTTACGGCCCGGAATCACGGGGATAGCCGCCTCGTTCTCGGCAAAGTCGCGGTAGACCTCCAGCATCATGCGCGTGCGCTCCTCGGCCTCTTCCAGAGTGCGGTGCGCGGTATGGCCCTCCTGCCAGAGGAACTCGGAGGTGCGTAGGAAGAGGGTCGTGCGTTTCTCCCAGCGCATCACGTTGTTCCACTGGTTGATGAGCAGCGGCAGGTCACGATAGCTCTGCACCCAACGGGAGTAGCTATGCCCGATGATCGTCTCGCTGGTCGGGCGAATCGCCAGGGGTTCCTCCAGTTCTTCGCCGCCGCCGCGCGTCACCCAGGCCAGTTCGGGGGCGAAGCCCTCGACATGCTCGGCCTCTTTCTCCAGGAAGCTGCGCGGGATGAGCAGGGGAAAGTAAGCGTTCATGACGCCGGTATCTTTAAAACGCTGGTCCAGCAGCGACTGAATATGCTCCCAGAGCGCGTACCCATAGGGGCGAATAATCATACAACCGCGCACAGGCGCGTAGTCCGCTAGCTCCGCCTTGCGTACAATTTGGTTATACCAGGCAGAGAAATCATCCTCTTGATCGACAAGTTCTTCGACAAACTTTTCCTTCTGGCTCATAGCATCCCCTCTCGGCGTCCAAATCCCAAGAATAAAGACAATAAAAAAACTCGCCCTAGATAAGGACGAGGTTATTGGCCCGTGGTACCACCTTATTTGAAATATGTCTCGCGGCACATCTCCACTCTGACGGTCGCTGTTGAACCGCCCCTTCCAGTATAACGGTGAAGGACTCCGGTCAGTTTATCACTGACGCTCCCAGGTGGGTTCGACGAGGCATCTCTACCGACTTTCACTCTCTCGGCTCGCTGCTAGAGTACACCGACACGCCTACTGATCCTGATCAGCGCGTTCGCTCTTTGATTTTGTGCTCTTTAGTTTTGTATAGGGTCAAGCATACACAATTCATTCTCCCCTGTCAAGCGCAATAGCGTTAATATTGAGTGAGGTGGTGTCGATTGACGGCCTGCGGCCGTCAATCGACACCACCTCACTCAATATTAAGAATGTGAGTTTTCGTTTGTTATCTACGCATAATAGATAGCTATAGTAAGATGCACAACTGCATCCCTTTCTTTTACGCTAAGTACATATCTGCTATAATAAACGCGAATTGAGATAGTTAAATTTTATCTATTAACTGGATGTAAGAGCATGCTAGGAACAATATTAGGCCACTATCGCCTGCTAAGCGAACTGGGCCGAGGTGGTACCGCGACTGTTTATCTGGCAGAAGACATTCATCTACATCGCCAGGTCGCGGTAAAAGTCTTCGAACCCAACCACCAGGCATCCAATACAGCAGAATTCCTTGCTCATTTCACGCGAGAGGCACGCGTTCTGGCACGCCTGGACCACCCCCACATTCTCCCAGTGTATGAGTATGGCGAACAGGCTACTTGCGCCTACCTGGCTATGCCCTATATGCCCGGTGGCTCTCTTAGAGAGTATCTACAACAACACCAGGGATCACTCCCTCTTGAGCAGACACTCGCTTTTATCTATCAAGTTCTCAATGCGCTGGAATATGCTCACCAACAAGGTCTGATTCATCGCGATATTAAACCTGGCAATATCCTCTTCAAGAATGAGAAGACGCTTATGCTCTCCGATTTCGGCCTCGTCAAGATTGTAGAGCACACGGCAAATAAGTCTCTGGCAGGGGATGTCACGCACACAGATAGCTTCGCCATCAAGGGCACGCCTGATTATATGGCGCCGGAGCAGATTCAGAGCCGGCCTGATAAAACGAGCGATATCTACTCGCTTGGTATCGTGCTCTATGAGCTGCTGACGGGTCAGCGCCCCTTCTACGCTGATGATTCAGTCGCCCTCATGGTGAGACACCTGTATGAGCCTCCACGCCCTCTCCACATACTGAACCCTGCGATCTCGCCTGAACTTGAGGCAGTAGTGCTCAAATCTCTGGAGAAAGATCCCGCGCGACGCTTCCAATCGGTTGCCGCCTTTCGCAAGGCCCTGGAAGAGGCGATTCAAACTGGAACACCTATCAAGACACACACGAACACACCCACAGCACTGAACAATGGGACGCCACTTCCAGTAAACCCGTTCCAGACCCAGCTGGCAACCCCCATGCTGCCCAATGCTGGCAGCACGCCCTTCCGACATGTCCCTGCTCCCGCCGGATCGATGAATAGTTCACGTCCTCCATCATCCGAGATACGCCAGATACAGGAGCAGGCCACGGCCATACAGGCCCAATCTCAACCCTCAACCAGGCAGTCAACACCCGCATCTACTCTGCCGACACCTCCACCTGCGCAGAAAGCCAATCGCTTCCCGCTTTTCACCTATCTCTTTATTGGGATCGCGCTTGCCACCAGTATCGCCGCCATCCTTTACAGCACTGGCTACATCGGCAACCGCCAATCCAACACACCACAAATCGTAACCCATACCACCCCGACCTCCATTCCTTCCACACCTACGATTGGGGGAAAACCTGCACCAGCCGCCATCACAACGGACTGTCCCGCTGGCAACGTCGCCCGGGCCGCAAGCATTCAATCGATCACACCGGGTAATCATCGCCAGGTTGTGTATATCGTCAATGAAGGTCCGGACAGCGCTCCAACCCGGGGAACACTCAAACGCCGTGATATCGATGATAACGCCAGAGGCACACCTATCATAGGCATACCCAACCTGCATATTGACGAGGGCGAACTTACACGAGATGGTCAATGGATCACTTATATCTTGCGTACCAATGGTATCAGTCAACTCCGCCTGGTCCGCGTGGACGGGCAGGAACAACAGACGCTCTATTGTGCCCCTGCCAATACTCATATAGGCGATATGCAGCTTTCATACAATAGCCAGAACCTGGTCTTTAATCAGTACCCCAGTAATGGCGGCAAGCCATCACTCTACCAGCTCAACCTGGCTTCTGGGAAGCTACAACTTCTCCTGCAACCACAAAGTAACCTGGCGTATATGCCAGTCACCTGGCTGGACAATACCCACATCCTTTTGACCTCGTTTATCCCTAACGCGGATGCTCCTCGCAGCGACCTGTATACATTGGATATCACGCAAGGCCCTGATCAACATGATGCCAACCTGCAAAAGCTCTTCAGCCAGAATTGGAACTGTGGCAGTTTTGATGTGAGCTACGATACGACAAAGCTCTTTGTCGCCAGTTGCGACACCAGCAATGGACTTTCAGCCAACGAGCCAACTACAATTAGCGTTCTGCCCTCAACGGGTGGCACTCCGCAACCCATCGCACATCTCGATCAGGTCGTCACCATGCTACGCGCCATCTCTCCCACCACGCTGCTACTCCTGGTCGAGAACGGCAGCGGGGATACCAGCAAGAACGGTCTCTGGCGGATGAATACCGATGGAACGGGCCTCACACGCCTCTCTAATGACACAACCGGCGGTCAGTCACTCTGCCCCTATTCTCAGTATGCCTGGTCGAATGTCTCACAGGATAGCAAGCTTTTTGCCTTGCAAGAGACCAATCCCCATAGCGCCAACCGCAAGATGTACTATGGACTCCTCGATACGGGCAATCTGACCGCCTTCGCGGATATCTCCGATGGCACAGATATGCGCCTCGTGGGCTGGACCCTCTACTAATTGGTACATCCGGCAAGTTGTAGGGTCCATGCTAGCAAGGACTCGCCCGGCCCGCGGGCCGATGCCCTGGCACAGATAAGGTCACTTCGCTCACAGTCCATGCCAGCATAGACCCTACAGGCGCTTGCTCTCTTACATTTGGGAAACACATTAATTAGTAGCAGTACATACCCACTACACTACTTGTCCGTTCCTATTTACTCGGGTGCTTACCTGAGAGTTTTTCAGGTGCGAACTGAACATCTCTCAGGTAGACGCCGGTGCTAACCGATACTTATAATAGGACCAGGACCACAAAAGCACATCATCTGCGCAGGGTGCCGCCTTGTGGGTAGGCCCTGCCATTCTATTAATTTCCAGGAGATTCTTGAACTGTGAAAAAGCTGATCGCACTACTCCTCTTCTGTTGCACAGTCGCCACGCTCTTTGCGGCCTGCGCTACGGGAGGCAACACGAGCAACCTCCCCAATAGCGTCCATATGAAAGAACTGACCTTTGAACCCGCCTCCATCACCATCCATAAAGGCGAGAAGGTCAATATTGTCAATGATGTCTCCATGGTACACGTTATCGCGAACGGGACCTGGCAGGATAACACGGCCAAGGCCCTTACCGAAAATGGCGCTCCCCAGGTCAATGTCCAATTTAATGGGAACGACAGCCAGGCCGTTGGCCCCTTTAATACCGCCGGAACCTTTCATTTCTACTGCACCGTCCATCCAGGGATGAACCTTACCGTCGTGGTGAAATAGCTAGCAAGCAAAAAGCAGCGGGAGGGGCAAGCCCCTCCCGCTGCTTTTTGCTTGCTAGCCGCCAGGCAACGACATATCTCAACCAAATTATAAGCCGTTTCGTATAATATAGAGAGGTTTTTTTGGGCATAAAATGGCTCATCCATTGTGTTATAGACTGTGGTGAGCAATTTTCTGTGCCAGCTAGCCCGGGGCTATTGGTCTTTTCGGTATTTTAAAGATAGTAAGCTAAGACGAGGGAGTTGTTTTATTTATGGCGACCATTGCCTTTCAAGAGATTACCAAGCTCTATCCCAAGACGCAAAAACCGGCCGTCGATGCCGTTAGCTTTGAAGTACCTGAAGGAAGTACCTGCGTGCTTGTTGGCACCTCTGGCTCCGGTAAGACCACCCTTCTGCGTATGGTAAATCGTTTGATTGAGCCGACCTCGGGTGCGATCATCATCGATGGCAAGAATGTGCTCAAGGAGAACACTATCCAGTTGCGCCGCCGCATTGGCTATGTTATTCAGCAGGTGGGTCTCTTCCCCCATATGACGGTAGGGGAAAATGTCCGCGTCACCGCTGAAATCGCTGGGGGCTGGGAGAAACAGCGCCTTAACAAGCGCGTTGATGAGCTATTGGACCTGGTGGGGCTGCCACCGGCGGATTATCGCAAGCGCTTCCCACGCCAGCTCTCTGGTGGACAGCAGCAGCGTGTTGGCCTGGCCCGCGCCCTGGCTACCGACCCGGCGATTCTACTCATGGACGAGCCCTTTGGCGCCCTGGACGCAATTACACGCGCGCGCATGCAGGACGAACTTCAGCGCATTCAACGCGACGTACATAAGACCATTCTCTTCGTCTCACATGATATCGATGAGGCATTTAAGCTGGGCAACCAGATCGCCGTCATGTCTGAGGGCAAGCTGGTACAGATCGGCTCGCCTGTGGAACTGCTCGCGCGTCCTGCTAATGGGTTTGTCAGTCAGCTCGTGGGCGCGGATAATACGCTGCGCCAGCTACAATACCTGCCCGTTTCAACAGCGCTTGATAACCGGCCTGAGGCGGTTTCGTCGGCACACTGGGGCGATGCGGCTACCTGCTCACCAGATGCAACTCTGCTTGATGCAATGCTTCAACTCCTCTCCACCGGCTCTCCCGCACTCACCGTCACCAGCTCTGACTCCACTCAACCTCAAGGCAACATCACCCTTGCCAGCATTAACCGCGAGATTTCACGCCATCGCGGCCAGCAGTCCCAGCCTAACCAGCCAGAAGGGTCTCGCGCCTGATTCTGTCTCGCAAGGCTTACACATGCCGCGATGATGTATTCCATTGCGCTTTTGAAGGACGAGGAGTGTTATGCATTATTTACTAAGCGCTTACAATTATGATCTGACGGACCCAGAGAGCATCCCAAACCTGCTTTCACAACATGCCTTCCTGGTGGGAGTCAGTATGCTGATCTCGCTGGTTATCGCGATCCCACTTGGAATCCTGGTGTCGCGCTATCGCAAGCTGGCGCTGCCCGTGATTACGTTTATGGACCTGCTGTATACCATTCCCGGTCTGGCCTTGCTAGGAGTGCTCATCTCCATTACGGGTCTGAGCTTTACGACGGCTATTATTCCGCTCATTCTCTACACACAACTGGTGCTGATTCGCAATACCTCCGCCGCGCTCAATGGCATCGATCCGCTCTTAATTGAGACGGCACGCGCGATGGGTATGAACGGAACGCAGCTCCTCTTTCGCGTGACCCTACCCCTGGCGCTACCGGTAATTATCGCGGGCATACGCATCGCAACGGTAACCATTATCGGTATCGCGGCCCTGGCATCCCTGGTAGGTGAGGGCGGCCTGGGAGACCTGATCTTTAAAAACATCACCAGCCGCGATATGGATGCTGTCCTGGCAGGAGCTATTCTGCTCAGCCTGTTCGCGATTGTGACCGACCTGCTACTGCTGGGCGTCCAAACCCTGCTCAACCGTGGTCGTAGCGCGCTTTCGGTGGCATAAGGGAGAGGAAGAGAGGTCTTACGTATGAACAGCATCTGGAATTATATCGCCGATCCGTCGCATAACTTTCTCTATGAGACGACGACCTACCTGCAAATCTGCGCCTTTACCATTGTGATCGCTATTGTGATCGGTGTCGGCCTGGGGGTCGTGGTCTCACGCAGCGCCATTCTAGGCTTTATCGCCATCAACCTTAGTGGCTTGATGCGCGCCATCCCGATCATTGCCTTCTTAATCGCGGTTCTGCCCTATCTAGGCCTGGGCTTTACACCTGCGGCGGTGGCACTGATCATTCTGGGCATTCCACCCATTTTGCTCAACACCTATACCGGGCTGCGTAGCATCGATGCGGCCATGATCGACGCCGCCAGGGGCATGGGTATGACCACCTGGCAAATTATTCGCCGCGTCCAGGCCCCACTCGTGATGCCCATTATTGCCGCCGGCATTCGCACGTCCGCGATCCAGATTATTGCTACCGCGACGCTTGCCGCCTTTATTGGTGCCGATGGGTATGGCGTCTATATTGTCGATGGCCTCTACAAACTCGACAACACCGAGATTCTCGCTGGTGCGATCCCGGTCGCGATTATCGCCTTGATTGTAGAGGGCTTCATGGAGATTCTGCAACGTGTGCTCACTCCCGCAGGGTTGCGCGAGTCGAGCAGCACGCCGCAGTCTCAGGTTTCCTGATCGATCCCTCGTGTTTGCTCTCCTTCCCTGGAGAGCAAACACGATCTATTCTTTGTGATTTTCCAAACAAGGAGAAGTTTTTTTATGTCCTTACGTTCACTAAAAACCAAATCTGCTGGGGCCTTGATCCTGGTCCTGCTGATGCTGCTCTCAGCCTGTGGCACAAGCGGCAATTCATCCTCCAGCAACACTGGCAGCGGCAGCACCACCAAAGGCAACCTTGTCGTCGGCGGCAAACTGGACGTAGAGTCGCAATTGCTCACCAAGATGTATACGCTCCTGCTGCAAAAAGCTGGCTACAAGGTCACGGAGAAACCCGCCCTGGGCAATAGCAATATCGTATTTCAAGCCATCAGTAGTGGCTCAATCGATATCTATCCTGAGTTCACGGCCACTGGCCTGAACAAGTTGCAGGTGCCCACCACCTATGATCCCCAGAAGGATTACCTGGCGGTAAAGGATGGCTTCGATAAGAACTATAAATTGACCTGGCTGGATGCAGCCCCGCTCAACGATGGCTATGCGCTCTGCACCTCGAAAGAGACCTCACAGAAGCTTGGTATCACCTCTATCTCGGATGTGAAGGCCAAGGCTTCGCAGTTGGCGCTGACCTCACCCAGCGATGGTGTCTCGTTCGTTGACGGTCTACAGAAGGTCTATGGTCTCACTACTAAGAGCTTCAAGAGTACCCAGACCGTCGACTATGCCCTGGGCTTCGATGCTGTGAAAAGCGACAAGGCCCAGATCACCGTCTGCTACGGTACGGACGCGACCGTGCCCCAGGGTGGCTTCGTCTTCTTGAAGGACGATAAGAACGGCTTCCCGGCCTTCAATCCCGCCCCTGTGGTGCGCAACGATATCGCCCAGAAGTATCCTGATATCGCCTCGGTGCTCAATCCCCTGGCGCCCAAACTGACCACCGATGTCAGCATTCAGTTGCAGACTCAGGTGGCGCAGAAGAAAAGCGATGGAGCCTCGGTCTCACGTGCTGTGACCCTGGTCGCCACCGATTTCCTGAAGCAGCAGGGCCTGCTCTAAGCAAACACATTACAAAGAGAGAGGGTGTGTGGGCAGCGTCGCCTCCACATCCTCTCTTTTTGTTTTATTTCACCTCAATAGTGACCTTGTGGTAGCCGGTCGAGCCTTTGGGGACTGTGCCCTGGATCTTCCCCGTTTGCACCTCGCCTAAACCGTTGGTCATCCGGCAGGCCAGCGTGTAGCGGCCCGCCTGCTGCGGCCTCCACTGCCAGGTCCAGAAGACCCAGGCATCTTTGGAGAGCCGCGTGGTGAGCGTGGCATCATTCCATGTCTGTCCATCGTCGGTGCTAACCTCGACACGCTGGACGTCTTTGTCGCCCCCATAGGCGATACCACCAACCTCAACGCTTGCCCCCACGGCAACGCTTCCTCGCGGATAGTCAATGCGACTGGTCATATGGAGCGGACCATTATACCAGCCCTGGTCTGAATAGAGGCCGCCGACAAAATGATTGGTCAGTTCGACGCGCGTGAGCCACTTGGGATTCTCCTCACCGTAGCGCCCGGGAATCAACACACGCATGGGGTAGCCATGCTTCTGCGGAACCTCCGCCCCGTTCATACGCCAGGCGAGCAGGGCATCCGCCTCCAGAACCTCTTTGAGCGGTAGGCTGACAGTATAGCCATCGACGCTATAGAAGGCGACATGCGTGGCCTCGGGCTGCGCGCCTCCATGTTGCTCAAGCAAGGTTTTGAGTGTGACTCCCTGCCAGATGGCGGTTCCCATCAAATGCCCACCTGGACCATTGGCGATACACTCCAGGGTGATCGCGCGCGAGGTCGAGGGCAGGCGCTGCACCTCATCATAGGTATAGGTGCCTCCGCGCTTGACCAGCCCATTCACCTCCAGGCGCCACAGGTTAATATTAGGATTAGGGTCAACAGTGTTCTGCGTGACGATGTAGTGTCCGTCATTAGGTGTAATGGGAACAGTCTTCTCCCCATTGGAGACCGTCTTGATGCCATCATAGGCCGCGTACTCGTTGAGATAGCCCCGTAGCAGGCCCGCCGCACCGCCCGCGCTCACCAGGCCCAGCGCAGCCATGCCCACACGCGAGAGCGCCTGCCTGCGCCTGCGTACACCCTCTTCCTCATTCTCAGCCGCTTGCTTTGGCAGGAGCAGGCGGTAGAGGAGACAGAGCGCGATACCGTACACAGCGAAATCGAGCAGGAACGCCAGGTCAGTCACGAAGGTTGCCCATAGGACAGGTAGACCGTAGTGGTTCTGTCGCACCTCGTCATTGAAGAGCAATACGCCTGTGAGGGTCATAAGCAGGGTCAGCAGCAGCGCGACAACCCACTCTCTACGCCCAGGTCGCGCACCTTGCGCGGGGAGCCGCACCCGGACCAGGAAGGCATACACCAGGCCCAACACTGTACCAATGGCGATCATGGTCAGCAGGGCCAGTCCAAGCGGCGTCGTCTTCGAGTTGGGAGAGAACATGATTAAGAGCCGGATAAAAGTACCAACATCAATATGTTTGAGAACATAATCCCCGAATAGTTCCGGGGGCGTTGGCGTGCCAGCAACGAAGAACAGCACGCCCATGGTAACCACGGCCAGAAGGCTTGCTATCAGACCTGCACATAGTCCCCATAGTGAAGAGAAGAGGATGGCTCCCGCCCTCGATAGAGATTTAGGAGACGCGGAACGTGGACACTCTTGCGTTTGTTTGTTTTGCATATAGGTTCCCTGACTTCTGTTTGAGCATAAGGAAAAGACACACATCTCTCTTCGCTGACACGCTTAATGATACCTGCTTTTGCAACCTAAAAAATTTTTCCCGACCGACGCTGCTAAAGCACGCGTCGTGCCACTCAATGCGACTTCACATCACTGTGAGCCTTGACGCGGCGCTGTCGCCAGGCAAAGCTGGTTGCACAGGCCAGGAGGAGCAGGGGTAGCAAGTAGGCAAGGAGGTAGTAGAGGTTCCAGTCGGGTGTGGTGTGCGTGAAGTAGCCGCCTAGTGTGGCACAGGTAAAGTAGCAAGTGGCCAGCGCTGCCAGTCCGATGCTAAGGGGCCGCCGCTCAGGGCGCCACGCTATAGGAAAGAGCAGGGTGATCCAGG
Organism: Ktedonobacter racemifer DSM 44963; assembly: GCF_000178855.1. Taxonomy (GTDB): domain Bacteria; phylum Chloroflexota; class Ktedonobacteria; order Ktedonobacterales; family Ktedonobacteraceae; genus Ktedonobacter; species Ktedonobacter racemifer. Next base: position 1,557,654 of record NZ_ADVG01000002.1, read on the forward strand.
GCAGGAGCGTCGGCACATACCAGGGAAAGATATGCGAGGAGACCGCGAAGACCGCGCCATAGAGCACAAGTACGCTTGCTTCAACGCTGATGCGTTTACGCCAGCGCATCCATAGGACACCTAGCGCCACTCCTCCCATGACTACAAGTTCACCGGCGTAGAAGAGCAATTTAGCCGCGAGGGGATTGGGAATGAAGGCCTGCAACTTCGCCAGGATGAGGTAGACCGGGCCAGCGTTTGGCTGCTGTTCGCTCGCGTAGGTGGAGAAGAAGCCCAGCACCTGGCCATGCCCCAGGATAAGATATGGCACATATGCCAGAAAGATCGTTAACACGCAGGTCAGGAGCATAGCCCAATCACGACGCCGCATTAACACCAGCAGCAGAAGAATGGGATAGATCTTGGTGAGCGTGGCCAGCGCAATTAAGAAGCCAGTCGCCACACGACTCCCACGCCAGTTTCCCTGGGCACAGATCACCGCCAGGACGCAGAACATGACGGTACTGGCATCAACATGACCCTGGAGCGCAAACTCGATGATCGGCAACGGGCACCAGGCATACAGGATGCAGCGGCTCCAATCGCCACCGCGTCGCGCAAGCAAGTAGGCGATTCCACCACAGCTTACCAGGTCCATGAGCACAAAGATGCCTTTGAGGAAAGGCAGATTGCTCGGTGCCAGGAGATAGCTGAGGAGGTAGATACCCTGCGCCATGGGAGGGTAGAGAGAGGGGGCCGTACGAAAGCGGCTGTTCGCAAGGATAAAGTCGCGTATGTGCGCAAAGTGAGGATCAAAAGGGGCATAGACGTAGGGACTATAGCCCAGTAATGTGACCCTGGCATCCCAGAGGTAACGCCAGGAATCGCGCGAAAGGTTGGGGTCCAGCGGCAGAAAGAGCGCACGCATCAGCAGTCCACTCAGCAGGATGACACCCAACTCCAGCCAACGCTGGCGACCTCGCGGCGCTGGCGTGCAGAAGATCAGCACACAGGACAGGCCATAAGGCAGGAAGCTCCCCACATACAGGATCAGAAAGAGACCAAGCGGAGTATCGGCCGCGGGCGTGTTTACACGCATCACCACCTGCCAGGTCAGGGCCACAAGCAAGCATACAAGCAATAAAGGGAAGCGCCAGCGGAAACGTCGGATCTCCTCACTCGCCTGCACTCGTGGGGATTCTGTTATCTGCACTAAGGACATATCTACAAAAGCCTTTCTACCAGAAACAAACTCAACGTCTACCCATGCAGCACTTTTCCATTCTTCGCTGGTCTACGCCTCGGCTCGCTACGCGAGCCTTCGGGTAAGGGGATGTGGGTGGGAAACGCGGCTGAGCCGCGTTTCCCACCCACATCCCCTTACCCTTGAGCGCCGCAGGCGCGAAAGGTCATGCAAACCAGTAAGTAATTTTCTTTTCCCCTTGCCACCCGGGTAGGCTCTGAAACTATAATATCTATGAGTGCCTAGAGTGTCTAGAACACACACTAAAATTCCTTACAAACAAAGTATAAGAAACATGCATCATCAAGCACCACTCACTGAAACAGAGATGACGTTTGTCCGTCACCAGCGTGTCGCTCGTCTGGCCACCTCAGATGCCCAGGGGACGCCACACGCTATACCCGTCTGCTATGCCTTTGATGGACAACGCTTCTACACACCGCTCGACGAAAAGCCGAAGAGCGTCTCGCCAACACGGCTCCAGCGCGTGCGCAATATTCAAGCACGCCCTGAGGTAGCCTTGCTTATTGACCAGTACGAAGATGATTGGAGCCACCTGGGCTATGTACAGGTTCACTGTCACGCCGAATTGATTGATCCAGGGCACGAAGCGCACGCGCACGCGCTTAAGCTCCTGCGCGTGCGCTATGTCCAGTACCGCGCGATGCTCCTGGAGCAGCAACCCGTGATCATGCTCACGCCCACGCGTATTTCGGCCTGGGGACCTGCACTCAACAACCAGAGCAAGGGCGAGTGATCTCCATATCATTCACCATTTCATAACACGCTCTAGACTACCTTTTTTTTCGCCTCAGCCGAGAGGCACAACCCGTCCCTCTCGGCTGAGGCGGAGCAACTCCGCCAGAATAGCGGCACTATTCCAGGCATCATCATTGCCCCGGTGATGCGTCCCCTCTAGTGGCAGGCGCATGTTATGCAAGATGCAATCCTTTCTTCTCATTGTTAGCTATCAGACCTCCCACACATAGGAAACAGGTACCAGAATGGGCCAGACAGAAAGATAATGCTATAATCATCCTGACACACTCACACTCATTGAAAGGCATGCACTATGGCAAAAACCCGGAAGAAAAATGCACAGCCGCTCACCTCTGGTCCTGTACGAAGCGAGACGCAGGCACGCCCTCGTCCCGGCTCCAATCGCGGCAGAAATAGAAATGTTCGGCGTCGCGCAACCCGCCAGCGCAGGTCGCTCTGGTTTCTGATCGGTGGCATTCTTCTCGCGATTCTCGCCGTTATTGGCATCTTTATTTACGTGGGCCAGCAGAATCAAGCCCCGGGTGCCTCTGGCCCGACCGATCCCGAGGTTCTCAAAGCGGTGACCAGTATCGATCCTGCGACGCTGAACACGGTGGGAGATGGCGGAGTGCAGTCCTTCCTCAAGGCCACACAGAATAAGCCACCCATTCTGACAGGCGCCAATGGCAAGCCCAAGATCTTCTACTCTGGCGCCGAGTTCTGCCCCTACTGCGCAGGGGAGCGCTGGGCGCTGGTCGTGGCCCTGAGCCGCTTTGGAACCTTTAGCGCTCTGCCACAAACCACCTCGGCCGCTGAGGATAGCCCACCCAGTCTCTCAACTATCAGCTTCTATGGCAGCAAATATCAAAGCAACTATATCAACCTGGACACAGTCGAGCAGTTTACCAACAAGCGCTCCGGCAACTTTTATGAGCCACTCCAGACGCCCACCGACGAGCAGCAGCAATTGATTAAAACCTATAACGCTCCACCTTACACCGACCAGCAAAGCGCGGGCGGCTTCCCTTTTGTGGATATCGCGAACCAGTACCTCTCGACTGGCCCAAGCTTTAATGTCGAGGTCATCTCCAATCTTTCGCAGAAAGAGATCGCGAATAAGCTTTCAGACTCAAGCTCTGATGTCTCCAAGAGCATTTTGGGTTCCGCCAATATCTTTACTGCGGCCATCTGCAAGGTCACCAATAACCAGCCCGCCTCAGTCTGTAAGGCCGATCCCATTCCCGCGCTCCAACAGGCTCTGCCCAAGGCCCAGGGCAGTGACCAACTGGCAGTCGCTCAGACCCCCGAAGCCATCCTCCCCCGCCGCGAAGATTAAGAGTAGTTGAAGTTGTGATGGTTGCCGGGCCATGGCCCGGCAACCATCACAACTTCAACTACTTCTACCCCACTTCCATAAGGCTCATGAATATGGTACTATTCTTTATTAGCAGAGATATAATTTTTAGTGCCGGGAAGAGAGAAATGCATCAGATACATCAAACAGCCAGGGGAGATCTGCCTCAGCGCGCCCTCACACACACCCACCTGGTTCTCGCCCGGCAGCAGACGACTCCGGCTCCGGCTCCATAATCCCTTTGCCCTTTGCCCTGACCAGCCTCAACCCTTCTGCCTGAGCAATTAAGCAGGCAGTGCTACTAGCAGAGCGCCTGGCGCGTCTCTGCCGGCTTTCTATGCTATTCCCTCCAGGGTTTTCAGACAAGGATGCTATGCCGTCATGAGTACCAATATCCACATCTACAAATATCCACGCACACAGCATATCGAGGGTTCAGGTATACAACGCGGAGATGAGGATCTCGCGCTTGTCCTCCTCCAGGAGTTCGCCGGTCGCTATCTCGTCGTTGAAGAGAAGATGGATGGGGCCAATACCGCGATTAGCTTTGATAGCCAGGGGCAGCTTCTCCTCCAGAGCCGGGGACACTTCCTGAATGGGGGTCCGCGCGAGAAGCAGTTCCACCTCTTCAAGACCTGGGCCAATCGCTATACCTTTGAGCTGTGGGATGTCCTGGGCGAGCGCTATGTGCTCTATGGCGAGTGGCTCTATGCCAAGCACACCGTCTTCTATACCGATTTGCCCCACTACTTTATGGAGTTCGATATCCTCGACAAGCATACTGGGCAGTTTCTGAGCACACAACGCAGGCAGGAACTGCTGCGCCCGCTCCCGTTCGTCGTATCGGTGAAGGTTCTCTACACTGGAGCCATTCAGACGCTCCAGGAATTAACGGCACTGATTGGGCACTCTCACTTTATCAACGAGGAGCACCTGGATATCTTGCAGGCAAACTGCCGTAGTCGGGGACTGGACGTTCAACGCGTTCTGAAGGAGACGGATACCTCGCCCCTGATGGAGGGGCTGTATATCAAAGTGGAGGAGCAAGGCGAGGTCAAAGAGCGCTACAAATATGTGCGCTCCAGCTTTCTCCAGACCATCTCTGACTCGGAGAGCCACTGGCTGGATCGCCCCATCGTTCCCAATCGCCTCCGCCCGGGCGTCGAGCTTTTCTAGCTTTTATAATTTTGACCGTCAGCAAGAGTCAACACGAGGATCATAGTATGTTAGCAAACACCCAACCAGCAGATGCCTGGACCTTTCCCTTCACACCTCCGCCACCAGACTGGAAGCTAGACTGGGATAGCCTGGCAGAGAGCTTCTCCTGGCTTCGCGCGCTTGCGGGTACGCCCCAGGAACCTGAATATCACGGCGAAGGCGATGTCTTTATCCATACGCGCATGGTCGCGGAAGCTATGATCGCGCTCCCATCCTGGCACAACCTTCCCGCCTCTGAGCGCTCGCTACTCTTTGCCTCGGCTCTACTCCACGATGTGGGAAAGCCCGCGATGACACACCTGGCAGCTGATGGGCGCATCTCATCGCGTGGGCACGCCCGGAAGGGCGAGCTGCTTACGCGTCGGATACTCTGCGATGGGCAGGAACTCCCGCCCGTCGCGCTTCAGGCGAGGGAATATATCGCACGCCTCGTGCGCTTCCATGGACTTCCCTTGCGCTTTCTGGATAGCCCCAACCCCCAGCGGAGCGTGATTGAGGCCAGCCAGAGCGTGCGACTCTCTCATCTCACCCTGCTGGCTGAGGCGGATGTGTGTGGTCGCATCTGTGCCGATCAAGACGAGCTACTCACGCGCATTGAGCTCTTCAATGCCTTCTGCCAGGAGCAGGAGTGCTATGACGCGCCGCGCCAGTTCGCGACCTCGCATAGCCGCTTCACCTACTTTCAAAAGGAGCAGAGTGATCCAGCCTATGTCGCCTATGACGAGACGCAATTTGAGGTGGTGCTGATGTCGGGCCTACCTGGCAGCGGAAAGGATACCTGGCTCAAAACCAATGTGCCGGAGCTGCCAGTCGTCTCGCTTGATGAGCTACGCAGGGAGCTACGTATCGCCCCAACCGATGATCAGGGTCGCGTTATCCAGGCTGCGCGTGAGCGTGCCCGGGTCATGCTTCGTCAAAAAATGGCCTTCGCCTGGAACGCGACCAATATCACACGCCAGTTGCGGCAGCAACTTATTGATCTCTTCGTCTCCTATGGTGCGCGCGTGCGGCTCGTCTACCTTGATGCATCCCTCCCACAACTCCTGGAACGCAATCGCGCGCGCCGCGCCTATGTGCCAGAGGCCGTCTTGCAGCGTCTGCTGAACAAGCTAGAGGTCCCCGACCTGACCGAAGCCCAGCAGGTCGAATGGATCGAAAACATGTAAGTATAGTATACAGAAGGCGCCCTATGTGTGTCATGACACACATAGGGCGCCTTCTGTACACTATATATTATTGCCAGCGTTTGCTGTGCTCCAGTTCTTCGATGAAGCGCGCAAAGCCTTTGCGCTCAATCAGGGACTGCATACGGCGGAAGCCCTCGCCGTAGATAGGATCGGGGTTGCGCTCCATATTCTCGGCGCGGAAACGGCTCTCCGCCGTATCCCGGGAGCGTAAATAGCGGTAGGAGAGTACTTCGCAAAAGCCCTCTTCGCGCCACGCTTCTGCCCGAGGGACGCCCTGGACCACTAGCCAGACATGGCCCAGTTCATGCACGACCACACTCTCAAAGACAAGCGCGGGCAGACCCTGCAAGACCGCGACCCCGCTCACCTCAGAGCGCAGGGCCTGCCCCTCCTGGGCGTAGGAGACACTCATGGTCGCGCCCAGCGAGTGCGTCGGCCCATTCTCGTGCAAATAGTGGCGCAGCTTCGCTTTCGTACAGAGTTCTAGACTGAGCGGGAGCTGATGGTAGCGCAGCCCTTGTGCGCCCACCCATTGAATGAGTTGTTTAAAGAGCGGACGGGCCTCTTCGACCGTTTCGATGGCGCTGGCCCGGCAGACGCGACAGCGCACCACCTCGGCACCGCGCTCCTGGTCCTGGGGTGGAATGAGGCGGCCACAAAAGTCACACGCAGGGTATGCTTTCTCATGTTCCTGGCAAAACGCATTGCCCCAGTAATCCACCCGGTACATGCCCAGGAGGGGCTTTCCGCAGTAGACGCAATGCTGCGCGATCTCGCGTGCATAGCAATCCTGGTGATATGGCCGCCCCTGGTGCGGCGTAAAGCGTGCATCCGTAATAGGGCGCTTACAGGCGGCACAGAGGAAGTGTTCAGGATGCCAGGTCGCATCCAGGGCGGTCAGAAAGCGACCTGCAATAGGCTGCCCACAGGCCTTACAAATTGGCTGCCCCATGTTTATCTCACTTCTTTAGCAACTGGCATCGTGTTCATCACATTGTCGCTTCGCTCGGAGTCCATGCCAGCATGGACCCTACAATTTAGCGGCTGACTGGATAGCTATAGTAGTCATAACTGGTGACGACCTGGAAGCCGCAGGACTGGTAGAGCGAGAGCGCCCCCTGGTTCTCCGTCATGACTTCCAACACAATACGCCCAGGATTACGCTTTAGCGTCTCCTGGATGGCATAGGCTAGCAACTGGCGCCCATAGCCCCGGTGCTGGAATTCTGGCAACACCCCAAAGCCAATAATATAGGCTTCCTGCTCACCCAGCGAGACATCCAGTTTCCCAATATAGACATCGCGCAGTTGCGCTAGATAGGATGGGCGCCTGGAATTTACACTCCCATTTCCCTGGCTATACCAGGTTACCTCACTACGCGGCATATCAAAGGCCACCGCCGTAATATGCGCCAGGAGCATGCCATCCTCCGGCTGGGCCTGTCTAAAGGTCAGCCCCTCAATGCTCTTGCCCGGCAGGCGTGGCTCTTGTAGCACCATTTTGTATTCGGCATGATGGAAGCGTGTGTCAAGCGTCCGAATATAGGCCTGGCCTGCTTGCGATTTGTGCTCAACAATACAGAGGATCTGTGGAACACCGCGACGACGCACCTCCTGGGTTGCCGCCTGGAATAATGTGCGAAAAATACCTCTCTGGCGGTATTCCGGATGCACCATCCCACTTATTTCGGCCTCTTGCGAATTAAAGCAGAAGAGCGCCAGGTAGCCCACAAGCCGGCCCTGTTCATAGTAGAGAAAGTCGTTTGTCTCGCCTGCAGGGCGCTCGCGTAGCACATTCCAATTTAGCTTCATCTCCAGTTGCCCATACTGCTCACACTGTGCCGCGAGCTGCTCGATCTCCTGTAACTCCTCTGTTCCCAATCCCTGCTTCCGCAACAACCCCTGTTTACCGTCTGCCATGCGCAATAAATACCTTTCGTTTCCTGATGATGAGGACGATGAGTGAAATCTTGTTTTCAAGCATACCATTAATCACACTCATCGCGCCAACACGTCCCCTATTCTTGCCAGTTTGGACCCTACCCCTTTTTCCTCTGAGCGCCGCTGGTGCGAAGGACTATCTCAGCCAATTGAAACCAAGAACGCACGTTACTCCGTAATATAGCTAAGCATTGATATTGAGGCATTTTCAATGATTTACATCGCGTCGTTATGCATACAAGGAGGTCACTTATGTTAGCATCCCTGTTTGTGCTGGCGGATGGTATTACGATCCGCCTTGGGGACAACGTCTGGAGCTTTGGCTGGAATATCATTCTCTACCTGGTTATCGCCGCCATTGTCGGTCTCGTTGCTGAATATATTGTTGGCTGGCGCCTTCCTTTAGGGATTGTGGGCGCCATTATCGCCGCTCTTGTTGGCATCTGGCTGATGACACAAGTAATTGTCATCACTGGCATCGGCGATTTCGTGTTGTTTGGTGTACCCCTTTTCCGGGCGCTACTGGGCGCCATCATTCTGGTCGCCCTCTGGCACCTTCTGACCTATGGTCTGACCCGCCGGCGTCGCTATCGCCGCGCCGAGGTGTAGTAAACGGTAAGCGCCCTCGTTTAATAGCCCTGGCCCACACAGGGGCCTTACGCTACGAGGAGGTGGCACAATGCCTCAGAAGAGACCTTTGAAGGGTGTTGGCGCAAAAGAACAGCGCCAGTATGAACACATTAAAGAATCTGCCGAGAAGAGTGGCCGCTACGGCGACCGCGCCGAAGAGGTAGCCGCTCGTACCGTGATGAAACACCACAAGGAGTCGCATCACAAGAAGGGGCAGTAACGAGAAGGAGGGGTGCAGTCTGCACCCCTCCTTCTCGTTACTGCTATAAGCAGCTTAATCGCCCCCTGCATACTCATCCACCAGGAGGGCAAGTTCTTCCTTCCTGGAGAAGAGCGACTTGCCAAACTTGCGTATATCCAGGCCTTTGATCTGTGAAACCAGGACGCCACCCATTGTTAAGGCTGTGCCCAACCATTGGGCTGGTGTAAGCATCTCGCCGAGGAGTGCAGCAGCCATAAGCACACCCAGAATTGAAGGGAGATAGCCATAGATGGAGAGGCGTACCACGCCCACGCGCGCAAGACCATAGTTCCAGCACATATTGGTCACCGCCGTCGCCCCAATCGCCGTGAAGAGCAGCGCGGGAATAACCACCGGGGGCAACACACTTATATGTGCATTTTGTACGTTCATCCCTCCTGGAATAATGAAGAATACACCGCCCACGAAGAGCGTCCAGGTCGTGACCCGCAAGGATGAATAACGCGTCAGCGAGCGCCGCGTCAGCAGGGGCATCAATCCACTCAAGAGACCCGCCACAAAGTACAGGCCCAGGCCAATCCAGCTCGCAGGAGTAATCGCGCCCAGGCTTCCCTTCCCTAATACGACCAGCACCATCCCGCCGCAGGCCGCGAGCAGGCCCCCAATCATCAGGCCTGTCATACGCTCACGCGCAACCAGCGAGGCTACAAGCGTCATAATCGCGCTGGTAAAGGCACTTAGTAGCGCCCCCATCGAGGCCTCAGCGAAGTACGATCCATAGAGAAAACAAATCTGCTGCGCCCCAAAGCCCAGCATACCCGCGACCACCAGCGCGCCAAAATCTCTCCAGGCAACCTTCACATTCCCTTCCATCCACTTCAACATCGCCATCATGACAAGTGTAGAGAGAAAAAAGCGCAGAAAACCCACTAGCAGAGGAGGTAGATACATCACAAGAATTTTTACAGTACAGAAATTTAGTCCCCAGAGGACACTGGCCAGAAGAATGGCGAGATCAGCACGTTGTAGTTTCACCGCAATAAGACTTTCTTTGAGACGACGCGAGACTCCGACATTTTTTATTTTCTATTTTTCCCGCGCAAGAGACAGATAGTATAAGCTAGATAGAGCGTCCAATAGGCTGGACACTTCTCCCGACGAACAAGCAAACGCGCCAGCAACGTCTCGCACACCCTTTCTCATGTGCCTCTAGATAAATCTCTACTTCAGTGCAAAAACGAGAGAGGTATATGTGCAAAACACACATATACCTCTTGCTCCATCATCTGGCGCCTATTTCTCGCGCCTGCGGTGCTCGCAGGTTTAAGGATGTGCTGGCTTGAGGTCAAAGCCTCAAGCCAGCACATCCTTAAACCTGCCATGATATCTTTTATTGCATCAATAATTATTTAACTCCCTATTAAATAATATGATATCTAGAGCACACCTTTTTCCAATTGTGGAGTTGATAGAAGAGTTTTTCATGATATACTGTTAAGCAGACAGCAGACCACGTTTGCCAACCTGCATCGAGTTTGCAGGAATCTCTGTCTACTGCTTATCCGAAATCCTGAGCGCGAAGCGCTAGTCACGAAAGTGACGTTGGGTTTCGAAATAAGAGCCTAGAGCTAGTAGAGGAAGTACAGGTTCAGCCATGCTCAACACAGCCTCAATTAAAGCGGTCAGTCAGTCGAAGTTCTCTCAGCGCTTCGTCAAACCGTGCTATGGCTCCTATTGCTTCGCTTATCTGCCCGCGACCATTCGCTCGCTGCTAACCGGGACAACGCCCATGGCCTTGCCAGCGGATATCCTCCATAACTTGCCTACGCGCTATGAGCAGGTCGTATTCCTCTTTGTCGATGGCTTTGGCTGGCATCTCTTCAAACGCCACGCGGAGCGCTATGCCTTTCTCAAAACGGCTCAGGCCTCTGGCGTCGTCTCCAAGCTTACCTCACAGTTCCCCTCGACAACCGCCGCGCATGTGACCTGTATTCACACCGGCCTGGAGGTCGGACAGAGCGGCGTCTATGAGTGGCACTACTATGAGCCGCTGGTCGATAACATCATCTCGCCCCTGCTTTTCTCCTATGCCGATGACAAGGTTGTGCGCGATACGCTCAAACGCGCCTCGGTACCGGCAACGGCCTTCTTCCCGCGCCAGACATTCTACCAGTCGTTACAGGACGAGGGCGTCAATTCACATATCTTTCAATATCAGGCATATACGCCTTCAACCTACTCCGATATCGTCTTTCGTGGCGCACAAGTTCATCCCTATACAACCATCCAGGAAGCCTTAGGGGGACTGGCAGACTTGCTCGTTCAGCCGCCTACCGCGCCGACTTACTATTTTCTCTACTTTGATCGCATCGATACAGCCAGCCATAACTATGGACCCTTCTCACCCCAGGTCGAGCGGGAAATTGACGTTTTCATGCAGCAGATGGAGCAATTCTACCAGCGCGTGGCCTCGCACTCACCTCGCACGCTGCTCCTCCTGAGCGCCGACCATGGTCAGACGCAGGTCAATCCACGTACAACCTATTACCTTAATGAGCGGCTCCCTCAGCTCATACGCTACTTAAAGACGAATCACCAGGGACGCCTGCTCATTCCTGCTGGCTCGCCGCGAGATATGTTCTTGCATGTGAAAGAACCCTATGTCGATGAGGTTGTTACTCTGCTACGCCAGCATCTCGCGGACAAGGCCGAGGTCTATCCCGTCGCCAGCCTGATCGCGCAGCAGTTCTTTGGCCTGCGCGCCCCATCGCAGACGCTCCTGTCGCGCCTGGGCAACGTAGTGATCCTTCCCTACAAGCATGAGACCGTCTGGTGGTATGAGCAGGGGACCTTCGATATGCATTTCCAGGGCCATCATGGCGGCCTGACCCCCGAAGAGATGGAGATTCCGCTGCTAGCGCTTCCCCTCTAAGCTAATATAACTTCTGGTAGAGAATATGATGCGACCCGGTAGTCTGAGGCTACCGGGTCGCATCATATTCTCTACCAGAAGTTATAGGCTCTCTTTACTCGTAGCGCAATACTTCGAGTGGGCGCACTCGTACTGCGCCCCAGGCCACGATGGCCGAGGTGAGCATAGCCAGTGCCGCCGAACCCAGGATCAGGGCCAGCGCCATTGGCACGCTTACGCCGAAGGTCGCGCCAAAGGCCAGCGCGCCCAGCACGCTGATCGCGCCCGTGACAAGCAGCATGGCCAGCAGCGCACCCGTGCCACCTACCACGCCATTCTCAATCATGACCTCACTAAGAATCGAACTGCTGGTATAGCCCACCGACTTGAGAATGCCCAGCTCGCGCCTGCGTTCCAGCATAGCCAGCGCCACCGCGTTAGCGATGATAATAACGCCTGCCACCAGCGAGAGAGAGGCAATAGTCGTCAACGTGAGCAGGATGTCGTTCAGCAATTGATCGACGAAATCGCTGATATTCGCCAGGTTGAGCACGAAGGCGTTAGGAACTGTCTTGCCCATGGCATCTACCGCGCTATTGAGCTTGTTGGCATCGATCTTCATGTAGAAAACCGACTGCTCGACGCCTCCTGGCGAGAGCGCCTTGACGCTGTTGCGCGTCCCCAATAGCGGGTAGAGACTCCCACCCAGGCTACTCTGCTGGTAGACGCCCACGACCGTGACGGTTTTGATGCTGACACGATCCTGGCCCGCCAGGGTAATCTTGTCACCAATCTTCAAGTGGAAGGGGTCCAGGTTGGCCAGCTCGCTGGCGATCAGAATATTGTCCGTTCCCTCATCGCTGGCGTTCAGGTTGCGCCCCTGGATAATCTGCAGATCCTTGGTACTAGGGAACTGGTTGTTTCCCACATCGTAGCCCTCGACTCCGCTCAGGAAGTAGAGCGCGCCACCTCTGCCCAGCGAACCCGGACCAGACTTGGCCTTATCGCCTTCGCTAGGCAAGATCTCCTGAAGCGGCTTGTTATTGATTGCCACCGGCACGGTTGAGGCCAGGGTACGGCGCTGATAGCTGGAGAGTCCATTCAAGCTTGAGAGCTTATCCTGCAATTTCTGTGTATCATTGCCACTAGTGATCGAGACCACGTTATAGTTCAGCGTCTTGGAGATGACATCATTGACCTGGTCACGCAGGTCCTGGCCCAGGATCAAGATCAGGCCAATGGTAAAGATGCCCACAAAGAGCGCCAGCATGGTAGTCGTTGTGCGCGCACGCTGGCGACCAATGTTGCGCAGCGCCATTTTGACATTCGCTTTCCACGTACGCGGCAACACCACAACCAGCAAGCCTAGCAGCGAGATGACCAGGAAGATCAGGCCAAACGTCTGCAAGTAAGGGAAGTTCAGGTAGTTGGGCAAGACCCAGTACAGGAAGAGCGCAAAGGCCACTCCCAAGACGATCAAAGAGAGGTAGCCAACGGAGAAGCGCTCTGGCACAGGCAGCCGACTGATAAACCAGACAATCAGGCCAAAGAAGACGCTCAGCAGAGCCAGGAAGATGAAGGTGCCATAGACCACGCCTATGCCCAGCCGGATGTCATTGTTCAGGATGACAATCGAGAGGGCGCAGAAAAGCACCGAGAGCACCAGCAGCAGGAAGACGGTCAGGACCAGGCTCCCCGCGCCTTTCCCCTCGGGCAGGTCACGAATGACGTTGAGCGGGCGAATATTCGCTGCCTGGACAATAGGCAAGAGGCCAAAGATGAGCGAGGTCGCAACACCTATGATCACGCCACCCACAATCGTTGTGTAGTCCAGTATAAAGGGAATATTCAAAAGGAAGGTGTTCTGGACGATGTTGCGCACCAGGTAGCTCACACCAATCGAGGCCGCAGCACCAAGCACACCACCAACCAGGCCCAGCAGCGCTGCCTCCAGCCCGAAGAGCAGGTAGAGATCAAAGCGCCGGTAGCCTGTCGTCTTGAGCATGGCGATCTCGGTCTTGCGTCGTGAAAGCAAGACCTGCATGGTATTAACGATACCCACGCCACCAATCAACAGGGCCAGCAGACCCGCGATCTCCAGGAACTTGCGGATGTTGTCGATTGTCGCCTGCTGATTTTTGACGGCGTCGTCGACAGTGCGCACATTCGCGATGGGGAAATTGTCGCGCAGCTTTTTGGCCGCGTCATTCATATGCGCCTTGTCGACGGTACTCACGTCGACGGTATCATAGGTCTGCGCGACCTTTGCGTTAGGATCTTTATAATCGGCCAGGGAGATCAGCGCCACGCTACCCGCCTGGGAGAGCACGCCACTGTTGTCCACAATGCCTGCGATCTTAGTCTTAATCACGCGCGCCTGGCGGTCGGATGAGGTCACGCGCACATCGAGTTCGTCGCCCACCTTTTTGTGATACTGATCGACAAAGGCCTGGGTAACAATGATCTGCTTATCCTGCAACAGGTCGACAACGGTCGCGTTCTTCGGGTCTTTCACGCTCAGCGGCGTCCCCAGGGGATAGACCTTGGGATCAACGACGCGGACCGAGAAGGACTGCCGCAGGGAGATCGAGCCGCTGCCAGAGGAGGCCTGCGAATTCACAACCGGGGTATAGTTGCTAATGACCTTATCTTTTTTAAGCGTATCAAAGAACTTCAGGTCATCCCCGTTGAAGGGCTGGTTATTGGAGGTGACGGCGATATCGCCGCCATTGGCATCGCGCACGTTACTGGTAAAGGCGTTATTGATCATAAGCCCCACCAGTTGCAGGGCTACAATCGCCATGACACCGACCGCTACGCAGAAGAGGGCCAGGACCGTACGCTGCCCACCTCGCACCAGCGAGCGCGAGGTGTAATTAAAGTACATCGAGGCCTTCATTGCACAATTCTCCCACCGGTGCTATCAATTTCAGCGATCAGCCCATCGACGATACGTATGGTTCGGCCGGCATGCGAGGCCACATTCTGATCATGCGTGGCGATAATAAAAGTCTTGCCCGTCTGGTCGCGCAGCGTGGCGATCAACTCCAACACCTTCTCACCATTACGCGCGTCCAGGTTACCCGTTGGCTCGTCGGCAATCACAATGGGAGGATCAGCCGCCAACGCGCGTGCGATGGCGACACGCTGCTGCTCACCACCTGAGAGCTGACTGGGGCGATGGCCCAGGCGATGCGAGAGACCCACCAGGTCCAACAATTCCTTGGCGCGCGCCGCGGGCGAACCCTTATGTTTGCCTACGTAGAGCGGCACCTCGACGTTCTCCTGCGCCGTCAGGGTTGGGATCAGGTTATATGCCTGGAAGACCATGCCGATCTTCTGATTGCGTACCACCGCCAGTTTGCCCTCGGTCATACGCGCGATATCGACGCCATCAATCAACACATTGCCTGTCGTTGGATTATCCAGACCAGCGATAATTCCCAGGAGCGTGCTCTTACCAGAACCTGAGGGTCCCACGATTGAGACAAACTCCCCACGCTGAATTTGAAAACTAAGCCCTTTTAGAATCTCAATCCGCTCACGTCCAAGCGGTAAACTTTTCGTGATATCGCGGACATCCATGACAATTTCATGGCTACTGGCTTGCGCACCAGAAACACCCTGCACAGTAGTCTCCATAAAAAGCAGCAGCTCCTTTAAAACTTGGTAGTCAATAATAGCCAAAAACGATATATCGTAAGTTACTACGAAGAGATCTCTACTATTGTTACACTTCTTACACAGTCTTTTTTCAGATTGTTTATTAGCCACATTCTCCGGTGGCTCCTTTTAGAAGACGGCTTTTACCCCTGAATTCAGGTAGAGATTTCTCCCTACTTCTAAGCATAGTACTCTCAGGTAGCTCCTAGTCTACATACTCCTATCTCTCCAGGCCCATGCCAGGTGCGCTTGCTCCACCTGGCCGCCTGGACTGGTGTTGGTTTCCCTCAGACTTTCTTTGGTTTTTTTTGCTATAATAGGTTGATATCGAGCACAAAGAGACGTTCGTGTTCGTCGCTGGCGCCATATTTCCCCATTAGGGGGAAGACCCTGCAATTTTTATGATATTTGCCGAGTATAGATTGGGATAATCCAGAGCCAAAGCCTTTTAAGTATTCGGGCACAAAGACACAACAACAGGATAGGCAATAGCAATCAACTATGCTATACTTCACTGGTATCCAATAGAGGCGCGTCTGCGTTCCTAATATTGTAAAGAACGCTTTTATTTGCGCTCGGTGGAAGATGGGCAGTTAATCGCACAGACTTCAACGTATCACCACACATTGAGTGAGAGGAAACAGTACATATGCGCCGAGGAACACTCACACTCCTCTTTTTAATCATCCTATTAGCCGCGGGCGCAGCCTACACGGTCTTCTGGCCAAACGCAGCGAGCCAGAAGGGTGGAAAGCCCTTATACGGTATCAACAATCCATTTACTTTTCATCAGGGCCTCGACCTGCAAGGTGGCGTACGCGTGCTGCTGAACCCCAAGCCAGGTCAGAACCCCTCTGATAATGAGATGGCGACCGCGCGCAACCTGATCGAGCAACGTGTGAACAAGGGCCTGGGCGTAAATGAGCCAGTCGTACGCACCCAGACCACGCTCGACGGGCAGAAAAGCATCGTGGTCGAGCTGCCTGGCTACAACAGCGGCAACCAGCAGGCAGACGTCGAGTCGCTGCTGCGCACAGGCAAGCTTGAGTTCTGGGACACTGGTAGTAGCCCCATGCAAAACGATGCGCCCCTGACGGCTAACGCCGATGGCAGCACAAAGGCACTCTTCAATGGTAACGATCTCGACCCGAATTCGCTAAATGTGCAGCAAGATCCGCAAACCAGCCAGTATGTAATCACCTTTGGCATGCGCGGTGATGCGGTAGGCCGCCTGAGCTCCTACACAGCCAAAAGCATCGGCAAGTATATGACGATTACCCTGGACAACAAGGTTATCTCGTCCGCTGTTATCCAGAGCCAGTTGCCCGGCAACGGTCAAATTTCGGGAAGCTTCACACTTGATCAGGCCAACCAGCTTGTACAGCTCCTAAAGATTGGTGCCCTGCCCATTTCCTTCGACATTGCCAGTGAGTCGACCGTTGGCGCAACTCTTGGTCAGGACTCAATTTACAAGAGCTTGATCGCAGGTGCCATTGGCCTGGGTATCGTTATGCTCTTCATGCTCCTGTATTACCGCCTCCCCGGCTTTCTCGCCGACGTGGCCCTGATACTCTACTCACTGTTGACCCTGGCCGTCTTTAAGATGATTGGCGTGACGATGTCGCTAGCGGGTATCGCAGGCTTTGTCCTCTCAATTGGTATGGCCGTAGACGCGAACGTGCTCATCTTTGAACGCGTGAAGGAAGAGCTGCGCGAGGGGCGCCTCCTCGCCTCCGCCATCGACATCGGTTGGAAACGCGCCTGGCCTTCTATTCGCGACTCAAACATCTCGACCATGATCACTTGCGCCGTGCTCTACATCTTCGGTACGAACTTTGGCGCGACGATCATCGTTGGCTTCGCAACCACCCTGTTCCTGGGCGTTGTGATCAGTATGTTCACTGCCATCACCGTCACCCGCACCTTCCTGAACCTGCTGGTGCCGACCGGTGTCATCAACCATCCAGCGCTGTTTGGGCTTCCGGGGAATGCCACCCCCAAAGCGGCCCTTGCACGCCGTAACGGCACAGTCTAGAGGAGGATGCCGTGTTTAACCTGATTAAGTACCGTTTTATATTCCTGGCCGCCTCGCTACTGGTCATCGTTCCCGGCGTCATTGCTCTGCTGATGTGGGGCCTGAATGTCGGCATTGACTTCAGCGGCGGTAGTAGCGTCGATCTCCTGCCCAATAAGTCTATTCAGACGACAGCCGATGTAAAGAACATCCTTCAGCCACTCAATCTGAAGGATGTCCAGGTCAACTTCACACAGAACCCGAAGATTCGCGCCGATCGCGTGGCCTGGATTCGCCTGACTCCGCAGATCGATAACACGGTCCTGAATACCATTAAGAGCAATGTGCAGAAACAGTTTCCAGGCGAGCAGTTGAATTTCCGCCAGGACAACTATGCCGCTTCAAATGGTAAACCTGCTTTCAGCATGGTCTCGATCTCTGGCTTCTCCAAGCTACCCGATAGCACCAAGCTGAGCCAGGCCACGACCGGTCTGAAGATCAATGACAAGACCGCAGTAACAGCAGACGCACCTGTGATTGGTAACAACAACCAGACGCAGGCCATCTCACTGCTGACCAGCAATAAGTTCCAGTCCAATACTGGCGATATCGAGAAAGTTCAGCAGGCTTTTTACAACAAAGGCATCTATGTCCAGTTGATCGATAGCTCGACGGTTGGTGGCTCGGTCGCCGATCAGACCAAGCTCTACTCAATCTTTGCGGTCGCGGCCTCATCGCTGGCGATCCTGCTCTACCTGTGGTTCTCGTTCCGCAAGGTGAGCCGCCCATGGCGCTATGGCGCCTGCGCGATCATCGCCATGCTGCACGACGTCCTGGTGGTAGTTGGCATCTTCTCGATCCTGGGTCACTTCTTCAATATCCAGATCGATGCCCTCTTCATCACGGCACTGCTGACCGTCGTCGGTTTCTCGGTGCATGATACCATCGTGGTGTTCGACCGTATCCGCGAGAATATGATCCGCCGCACAACTGAGACCTTTGAGCAGGTGGTGAACGCCAGCCTGGTACAGACCCTGGCTCGCTCACTCAATACCTCGCTCACCGTACTCTTTACCCTGCTGGCGCTCACGCTCTTTGGTAGCAGCACCAGCATTCATAC
Source organism: Ktedonobacter racemifer DSM 44963 (assembly GCF_000178855.1). GTDB lineage: Bacteria > Chloroflexota > Ktedonobacteria > Ktedonobacterales > Ktedonobacteraceae > Ktedonobacter > Ktedonobacter racemifer. The sequence goes on from NZ_ADVG01000002.1 coordinate 1,575,874, forward strand.
CTTTACCCTGACGCTGCTGATCGGTATCGCTAGCGGTACCTACTCCTCAATCTTCAATGCCAGCATGCTGCTGGTCATCTGGGAGCACGGCGAACTGGGCTTTGGCATCTTCGGCGGCAAGCGCAAAGAACAGGTTGCGCTGGCCGGTCGTCGCGAGTCACGCGAGCTTGCTCGCTCCCGCGGCTAAGAAAGCTTATAACGACAAAAGAAGAGGAGCAGGTTGCCCTGCTCCTCTTCTTTTGTCGTTATTCTAGGAGAATAGCGACTATGCTTACAGGGATTGACCATATCATTATCGGCGTTAATGACCTTGAGAAGGCTACACAAACCTTTGAGCAGACCCTGGGGCTGCTTGCCAGTGGCGGGGGGCGCCATCCCTTTGGAGGTACCGCCAACCGCATTATCGTTATTGGGGATACCTACCTGGAGCTGATTTCGGTTGAGGAGGCGGCAGAGGCGCAACAAAGCATGCTCGACCGACTGGCAAAGGGCGATGGCTATCTCAATTTTGTTCTTGGCTCAGACGATATCGAGGCAGATAGCCAGGCCATGAGGGCACGGGGCGTCTCCGTAAATGGTCCCAATGCTGGCGCGCTTCATAGTGCCGAGGGTCGCAGCCGAGGCTGGCAGCGTACCGACGTTGAGCGCCCAGACCTCACCCAGCACTATCCCTTCCTGATTCAGCACGATAGCACCGGCGAGGAGCGCCGCTTTCGTCTGGCTGGCTGGCAGCACCCGCCAACTCATCCATTGGGTGCGCTAAAGGTTCTGAGTACGACACTTGTCGTGGAGAATCTTGAAGAGGCCACTCGACGCTTTCAACGCATTTATGGGCTAGAACCCTCCATCCAATTCGGCGGGGAGCATGAGGGGTGGGATGCACTCCTGGTCTCTTTCCCCCTCGCAGGGGAAGAAAACAGCGGATCGGGACATAGCTTTGAGCTGGCGATGCCACTTCCAACAAATATCGATCCAGCGAACCAGCAAGGGCGCCTCCCTGAAGTAGGTTCGCTCGCTGCTTACCTGCAACGATATGGCGAGAGCCTCTGCCGCATCACCCTGGCGGTGGCGGACCTTCCCGCCGCCATGCGCTATCTCGATGCGCACGGCGTGATTTATACAGCACAAGAGCAGCCCCACCCACTCGTCTGGATTCATCCAACACAGGCTTGCGGCGCGGCCATTGTGCTCACAGCACAGGCTGAGGCATGAGGCAAGGATGCAATAAAATAGTACTCGGCACGACTAACACTCTTGCGCATGCACTTTTAAGCGTAGTTTATGCTTGAATACCTTCTCGAAGAGGTCCGCCTTGGCATAGGCATGGATAAGCTCCTCGTCAAGGTCGGCCAGGGGGCGTACGCGGAGATCAAGCGTCCAGATATCTTTCGTACACCCCTCTTCGTCGGCCACCAGGCCCAGTACGCGACCATCATGATTGTAATCTAACGCGTCCGCTACACGCAAGAGCGCCGCGAGCGTTGAGACGAGTTTGCGCGCCGATGGTTTAAGGGTGGCAAACTCTTCGTGTTCTTTGCTGGGCAGCGCGCGGCGATGGTAGCGCGCGATGCAGGCGATTTCGTGCCGTTCGCTCTCGCTAAATCCTGGCAAGCGCGCCGCCCTGATCAATCGATAAGAGTGCTTATGGTGTTGACGCTCTTCGACCATCATGCCCGCGTTATGCAGGAAGGCTGCCCGCTCCAGCAAGAGCCATGCATGCTCGTCCAGCTTGTGGAGAGGACGCGTCGCCTCAAATAAGGCGCGTGAAAGCCTCACTACGTAGCGTGCATGGGGCCAATCCTCGACCAGCAAGCCTCCACTCTGCAATAGCTCTTCTTCGGTCGGGTGTGCCTGCTGCCACCAGCGCAAATCTTCGATTGAACTAGATGTCATGCCTCGTTACTCCTTTTGTCTCGCTGCACCATGTTGTCCCCCACAACCATAACACAGCCTTACCGTCACAGCTTGCTACTCCTACTCTATCTATACATATCAGGCCAGGCACCAGTACCTCTTCTGAAAACCTACCCCTATATAGAATACAGTAATTCGCGGCGAAAATCTCGCTCTTGCAGCTGTTGCCAATGCTCGCGAAAGGCTATATAAGATTGTTCACGTTGTTTTTCATAAGCTCGTAATAACGCCTCAAGTCCCAGGCGCTCCTCGGCCGAAGGCGCAACCTTCGGATCAGCCATATGCGCCACCAGGGCCGGTTCTATTACGGTTTTCCCTTGCGACTTCTTTTTGGCAAGCGTCGGCACCTGCGTCAAAGCAGCCTGATAGGTATTTCCACCACCCACACTCCCCAGACATAAACGCAGCAATGCAACCATGACATCATTGTCGTGTAACTCCCCTAACTCCCCCTGTATCTGCTCCACATCTTTGACCAGCGCTGCACACGCAGGCGGCAACGCGTCGGCGAAAAGTTCCAGTGTATAACGCAGACGCTTGGCCGCGATGCGCATATCGTGCAGTTCACTTGAACGATAGGGCTCACCCACGTACTTTTCCCATTGATACAGTTCGTCCAGGCGCGTCTCGATAATCTTACGCGCGTTCTCGCCTGTCGTCGCGTGCGGCTGCAAACCGTGAATAGCTCTCGCTTTAGCCATGACGCATTCCCTCCTTTGGCAGACAGGCATCGATCAGGCGCAAAAATTTCTGCTCATCTAAATTTTTCAGGTAGCGCGCCAGCACAAATTGGTGCTCGTCGCGATATACATGTAGACGCGCAATAAACCAGTTCAGGCCCTCTTTCTCTTCCTCTTCTGCCTCCTCCATACGCTGCTGCAATTTCTGCATCATGACGTCGGTATCGCGGGCCTGACCCAGCATATCTGCCAGTTCCCTGGTCCAGCTATAGACCTCTTTAAAAGACTTCGGCTCGCAGACATCCTCGTAGGCGTCCAGTATTGCACGCAGGCGCCGCGATGCCACGCGCATCTTATGAACGGCCTCTACATCTTCATTCTTCAATACTTCCGCACGCCACCCGCCCATCTTGCTAGCCCCCTCACTCAAGAGCCGCCTACCCGTCTCAGCGAAGGTTTCTGTTACCATCTCCGCCCCTGTGCTGGTCGACTTCTTGCTGCCCGCACTCTCTCCATGCGCTTCCAACGTCGCCAGCCAGTCGTCACCATGCCGCGCATATGCCAGGAGAACGCCCTCGCGAATGCCATGCGTGCTTATGCGAATTTCGCATAGCTGCAAGCGGGTCATCATGGCCTGAATGATCGTTGCTCCCGCGGGTAAGACTGCCGCGCGCTTCTCATCTATGCCATAGCGCCGAGCGACCTCTGCTGCCGATAACGAGCTGAGCAATCCATCGCAACGCACAACATCCATAAAGGAGAGGCGCTGTACCTCGTCTCCAAGCTCCAGGGCGGCGCGGGCCATCTTTAACAGGGCCTTCGCGCTACCACCTGTGATAATGAGCGTCTCGGGCCTGCTTTTCTGGCGCGTTCCATTCATGTATGTCTTGAGAAACACCTGCGCAAGATCGCGCTCGTCCTCAGTTGGTGGGTCCGAAGGCATATAGCGATCATGCAGCCATCCAGAGCCAACAGGAAGAGAAGTCAGCCATTTGACTTTCCCACGCTGCGCGTTGATCAGTTCGGTGCTTCCACCGCCCAGGTCCATAACGACGAGGGGATCAGGCGCCCCTTGCTGGCGATAATATTCGTAGCTTGCGCCATAAAAGGTCAACATCGCCTCCACCTCGCCGCCAATCACCTGCGTCTTGACGCCGACCGCTCGCTCTATCGCGTTCAGGAATTGCTGGCTATTGCGTGCTTTGCGCGTTGCCTCGGTCGCGACCACGAAGATAGACTCTACCTGGTGCTCAACCACCAGAGCTTTATAGCGCTGGAGAATACCTATGACCTCCTCGCGCTTCTGCGGCGAGATCTCCCCATGCACATTGACATCCTTTCCCAGGCGCACCATCTCTTCCTCATCCACCAGGATGTCCAGAGAATCGCCCTGGCATCTCGCGATCAGTAGTTGAAGTGTATTACTCCCAATATCGATGGCCGCTCGCACGGGGGCTGTCCTTGTCTCCTGCATCTCAATCTCCTTCTGTTTGCTTCGCCTCTCTGCACTGACACGCCTTGAGCATCTCTGCCGTTACAGCACCTATCTCTCGACGTAACCGCAAAGGGCACACTCCTCCTTACCCTGGCTTCCCACTTCTACTCGTGTAGGAAGGAGAACTCAGGCATACTAAGCAACCAGTTGGAACAATCTCTGTTATTATAGCACGAAAGTGGAGACCACTGGATAAGATACTGAACCATACGGCCAGGTGGGAAAGGTCCCCAAAGTGGGTAACGATCAACTGAGCCGCTTTTTAAGGCTAAGCCCTGAAAAATGGCTGTGAAAACTCTTGACAGACGAGCCTCGATCCTGTATTATAGTCTTCATTCCAAGTGAACAGATCACTTCTGCCGAAGTGGTGAAATTGGTAGACACGCAACGTTCAGGGCGTTGTGCCTTAACTGGCATGGGGGTTCGAGTCCCCCCTTCGGCACCCATACCATGGAGACGAGAACGCGGTACATAGTTTCTTAAACTATGTACCGCGTCTGCGTTTTGGCTTTTCGCGCCTGCGGCACTCAAGGGTAAGATGTGTATGGATAGTTGGCGGGCTTTGCCCGCCAACTATCCATACACATCTTACCGAGGCTTTCCAGACAGGGTATGGAGAAAAGGATGCTACTGGAAACGTGTCGCCTCCCTTGTAGAGTCTAGATTTTTGCAAAACTCTTAAATTGCTCTATGTAGGGGCTTGACAGGAGCGGGCCTGATCCTGTATTATAGTTCTCGTTCCAAGTGAACAGATCACTTCCGCCGAAGTGGTGAAATTGGTAGACACGCAACGTTCAGGGCGTTGTGCCTTAATTGGCATGGGGGTTCGAGTCCCCCCTTCGGCACTGACTACGAAGGCCTCATATGAGGCCTTCTTTTTTTTCCACTTTCCCCCCGCTTCATCTCAGTGCCATGTTTTTGTCGAAACCACATCCCACTGTAGACTCAACGGGGAGTGTTACAATGTGTAAATCTGTTCTATGGCTGCTATATTGATAATAATCAAGCTTGTATACGCCGCCCTTTCGCTTCTCTAGCTTTTTGCCCCTTTGTTAAGGAATGAACAGAATTTCATACTACTTTTTGCTCCTCCCTTGCATAGGCCACAAGGTGCGCTATCTTGCTTGCTTCATTACAAATACATGAAAAATGGCTTGTATGGCCATATAAGCCATAATTGACATGCTATATCCATAAATGTACAATGTCGCCTGAATAGATATAGTATTGCTCATGCGATCTATCAGGGACACATCTCTGTGCAATGTAGAAGAGGAGGATCACGCATGCCATCCATCTGCCCCCACTGCTTTGTAGCCAACTTTGAACAGGCCGCGACCTGTCTTCAATGTGGGGCACAAATGCCCACCCGGCGTAAAGGGACGGGGTCCTTTACCAAGCTCGCGCGTTTTACCGAGATACCACAGACGCCACTCCCCTCCATGCTTTCAAAGTCCGAGGACGAGGAGGATGCACTGGCGTTACCGGTCTCCGATCCCATGCTCAGCGTTTCTAATATACCGGGAATCGTGGCCAGGAAGACCGTCGCGCCCCTGCCACAGCCCGATCCCCAGCCCAGGCCGATGCCTCACAAGCAGGTGCAGAAGCTTCAGCTTCGTCCCGTGCTCGTCGGGCATGGCAGCATTATTACCCATCACTCGTGGTTCCTGACCAGTCAGACTGGACATCACATGGAAGCAGGCAGGGTCTATACGCTGCTGGAGGAAGAAGCCAGGCATCGCGATCTCGATGACATCCAGGTGGCCTGCATGCATGGGCGATCAGGGCAGCCAGCATACATTCAGCTTCAGCGCCAGGACGCCTCGGTCTTCCTCTCTCTTACCTCGCTGGCGGAACATCTCTATATCTCGCACACAACCACGCTGCGTCTACCGGTGAGCCTGTTCCGTTGCCTGGCCTTTGTCGCGTTGACCCTTTTTGTCATTATCGCGCCTTTTAGCGCCCCCTCTTTCGTGTCTCTCTTCGCTCAATCCTCCTGGCTAAGCGCCCTCGTAAGCCCTTCACCTTCCAATAGCTTTCTCTCCAACTGGTTACTCACTGGATTCTTTGACCTGCTAAGCTTACTCATCTATATTCCGGTCTTATGCCTCTTTCTTGTGTGCCTCTTGCGCTTCTTGCTGGCCTGGAGACAGCAGAGGGATCCGCTCGCGCTCCTACGCTCCAGACATATCCAGCTCTCACAGCGTGATAACGCCGCGCTCCTTGAACACCTGGCCAACGACATTGTACGCAGTACAGCCAGGCATCTTGGCATAGACGCCAGCGAGTCGCTCCTGGTGACTGCCTCACACCAGGCAAGCCAGCGCTTCCACCTGGTCTAAAATATAAAATGGACCAGTGACTCCTGCTGAAAGAGTCTCGCTTGCAGACCAGGTGTCTCCCTGGTCTGCAAGCGAGACGTGTTTCTATATAGCAGGTAGAGTCTCGATGTGTGCGCTCAGGCCTGGAAAAAGTTGGCTATGAGCTGTTTTTATTGCTTTTTCTATGGCATACTATTCTTAGAGCAGCGTAGTGCGTTCCTGCCTCGTTCCCCAGGAGGAGCAAAACCCATGGATCCTGAAACTGCCGTCTATGTCCTCTATATTGCCGAATTATGGATCGATGACGGCAAGCAGAAAGCCGAGATCATCTATGCCTATGGCCTCAATCAGCGACATGCCCTCGACAATTTTCAGCAGTGGCTCTCACCCGCCGGCTGGCTCTTCGCCCACCTCGACAATATTAAGCCTCATCCCGAAGGCTATCGCATCAATGATGATCTCCTCCTGGAAGGTGTGATCACTCATGATGGTTACCGGATTTTTCAAGACCAGCTTGCCCCTATTGTCTAATGGCGACTTGCCTTTCAGGCTCGCAAGCTCGCCTGCGGTTAGAGGGTATGGACATGGGAAATGAGGCTGCGCCTCATTTCCCATGTCCATACCCTCTAACTCTCTGAGCGCCGTAGGCGCGAAAGTCATACCACATAAGCCCATGTATATGTTATAATACAGACATAATCAAATATTCCACTCCCATGTTCATGGCAGCCGCGTTCTTTCTCCTGCTTGCTTGCTGGAGTAATGTGCTCGCGATGGAGCGTCTTTTTGCGCCCTCGTGCAGATGCTGTCGCCGGCCTGGCCGGCCCATTCTCTTCTACGACATGGGAGGTTTCTCTTGAACCTGGTCTCTTTCTCCATCAAGACCAAGGGGCCGCGCAACTTCGCGCGCCGCCTCTGGACCGTCTTCTCCCGCTTTGGCTTCAGCGAGACACGCAATCGCCGCTCGCTGGAAACGCTCATTCATGAGCTTAAACCCTATCAGGCTGCACCAACATTCTTTATTCCCGCCGTGGTCTTACAGCGCCATCCTCGCCTGCTAGCAGATATCGAACAGGCGGGGGCTGAGATCGGCATCCACGGCTATGTCCACAACGATTATCGCCAGTTAAACAAGGATGCACAGTATACGCAGACCAGCCGCGCCATCGCAACCTTTCAGCAGGTAAAAATGCCGTTTCAGGGCTTTCGCAATCCCTACCTGGGCTGGAGCGAGGACTCGGTTCAGGTCTTCACAGACCTGGGCTTTGCCTATGAGAGCAATGAAGCCGTACTACATGATGTTGTTGACCAGGCCTCGCTCTCCCCAACGATTCTCGATGGCTATCAGAAATCACTGGCACTCTACCGCGCCCTGCCCTGCACCGCCTATGCCCTGCGTCCACACTTTGAGGATACGCTTTTGCGCATTCCAACCAGCATTCCCGACGATGAGATGCTTTTTGATCGCTTGCGTATTACCTCAGGCGAGGAGGTGGGCAAGCTCTGGAGCCTGGTAATGCAGCGTGTGTATGATCTGGAGGGCGCGTATGTGCTCAACCTGCATCCCGAGCGGGGAGTACTCTGTCGCCAGGCCCTGAGCATCCTGTTGCGGACCGCAACTAGCCAGCCTCGCCCCATCTGGATCACGCGCCTGGACGAGATCGCCCGCTGGTGGAAGGAGCGCGCTCGCTTCACCTTCACGCTTCAGCAGACCGCGCCCAACGCCTGGCAGGTCGAGGCTGATTGTACCGAACGCGCGACCATTCTCGCGCGCCACGTCCAGCTCGTCGAGCAGCCCACAACCACCTGGAACGAGCACGAGGTCAGCGTGGAGGCACGCACCTTTACGCTTGAAGCCTCGCAGTGTCCAGCTATTGGTGTTTCGCCTGAGACACCCGAGGCGGTCCTGGCCTTCCTACATGAGCAGGGCTATGCTGCTCAGCGCGCCTCCGAGGAGGAGCGCGCCTCCTATACGCACTACCTACATCTGCCCACTGGCCTGGGCGCCTCGCGCTCGGCCCAATTCGAGACGCGCAGCGATATCATACAGCAGGTAGAAGGTCTAACTACGCCTCTGCTCCGCTTTGCATGCTGGCCCTCTGGACACCAGGCAGCGCTCTCCATCAGCGGCGACATCGATTCTGTGACCATCCAGGATTTCTTTCTGCGCATCCTCGAAGTGGGGTAAGTTGAAAGAGAGGGAGCCTATGGGGGCTGGCGTGCGCCAGCCCCCATAGGCTCCCTCTCTTTCAAAAAATCACTGCTGGCTTAATGCCACCTCCGGCGCCCGGTTAGGATGCGCAAGGGTATACAGGAGCTGGCGGTAGCGTTGGGCCATCGCGTCCCAGCGATAGGGTGTGTAGTCCTCCAGCGCGTTCGTGACCAGGCGCTCGCGTAGCTCTGGTTGTTGATAGAGGTCGATCATGGCCTGGGCGAAGCTCTCAACGCGCTCGGGATCGCATAGGATCAAGGACTCGCCCCTGAACATTGAACGGATGGCCTTTGTGTCTGAGGCAAGCATGGGGCGCTGCATCCAGGCATACTCGTAGGCTTTGGTGGGGAGCACAAGCTCAGAGAAGCCATTGCAGCGATAGGGAATGATGCCAACATCTCCCTGAAGCAGGAAGTCGACCAGTTCCTCCATAGCGCAGGGATCAGTAAATACGACATGCTCCTGCACCCCCAACTCTTGCGCGAGCTGTTTGAGGTATGCCAGGTGCTCACCCCGCCCCTTAATGTCCAGGCGCAACTGTGGAACTGTCTGCCGGGCCTGGGCCAGCGCCCGGATAGCGATATCCATGCCATTGCGCTCGGCCAACGTCCCGTGATACATGATAATGAAGGGAGTTGTCTCCGCCTGCCCGGTCCGCTCAGCGACGGTATAGGGAGGGGTGCATCGCCGCTCCTCAGGAAAGAGCTTGGGATCGGCACTATTCAGGATGATGGTAATCTTCTCTTTAGGTACGCCCCGCTGGAGCAGAAGCTCTTCAAAGGGCCAGCCAACGGTGGCAACACTGTGCGCAAAGGCACAGGAGATACGCTCCTGCCAGCAGGCCAGGCGAAATATCAACGCGCCCTTACGCCCACTGGCCTTGGCGACCATCAGCTCGGGAGCCGTGTCCTGAATGTGCAGGATCACTTTCGCGCCCAATAAGCGCGGGATAAGGGCCGAGAAGACAAGAAAATCAGGGATATTATGCACGTGGATGACGTCATAGCGGCGCCTGAGATGCCTCCAGGTCAGGACCCAACCCGCCATAAGCATAAACCAGGCCCAGCTTAAGAGCGTAAGCGGCAGCGATTGCCCAAAGCCCCGATTCATGGGCAGGCGGAAGATGCGCACCCCGTTATAGACCTCGGATTTCTGCTCGCTCTCTTGCCGCAGGCAGATGACGTCTACGTCATCGCCCCCATCCACCGCGGCCTCTGAGATACGACGTACCAGGGGATCAAATGGATACCAGTCAAAGGTGACCGCGCCAACACGGACCGTGCTCATACCTGTCCTCCCTCTTCACTATTACCGAGCGCCACGGAACTCCTGCTGGTCCGCACCCACTCAGCGCTATGCTGCTTGCTCCGCCGCACCACCAGGTACACCCACAATTTCCAGAGCATAAAACGGGGCGCGTGCCAGAGTGCCTGATAGGTTTCTCGCGTTGGCCGCATAAAGTACAGCCCGGTTCCCAGATAGCAGGCCAGCCCAAGCAGTAAGGCGCAGGCCAACCCCAGAGTAAGCCAGGAGTACAGGACGCAACTCAGCAGGAACAACACGACACTTCCTCCCACCATCAGGGAGAGTGGGGGCGTCAGTAACTCAAAGGCCGTCTCCAGTCGTACCCAGTCGCGCTCACGCGCGGCGAGCCGGAGCAGGCGGAGCGCAGTCTTCCAGCCTGGTTGCTCGGGTGCGCCGCTCTCCCAGCGAATATCCTGCGTGCGCATCTGCTCAAAGGAGGTCGGCATATGCGAGCGCACAACCGCCTCGGGAACATAGCGCACCCGCTCACCCTGCTCTACTAGCTGAAGGTAATACTGGTAATCCTCAGTCACAGAGAAGGATTGCCAGGGATAGCGTTGCAGTAACGTGCGGCGCAGGCACATACCATTCCCGGTAAGGGTCGCGCTGCTTTCCAGGGCATTGCGCCCCAGTTGCCGTACATGATTGACCAGTGTCAGGGCCAGCCAGCGCAGCACGGTGCTGGGCGAATCAGAGCCATTTAAGACTGTATTATGCATCTGGAGCGCCACGGCCCCTGCTGCTAGTTCGCGGTCGAGCGCCGCCAGAAAGCCTGGCTCGACAATAGAGTCCGCGTCCAGAATAACGTAAGCATCCGCCCACTCCGCGCCGTCCGCTTCAGTTTCGATGCGCCCGAGTAGCCAGTGGAGCGCATAGCCTTTGCCACGCTTCTCTGTGTCAAAACGCTCGTAGACGCGCACGTTCTCGCTGGAACGCGCAATCTCCGCTGTGCGGTCATGGCTGTTGTCCGCGACGATATAGATTCGATAGTGCTCACGCGCATAGGTCAGGCCCTGCAAACTTTTCAGCAAGCCGGGAAGCGTCACTTCTTCGTCATGCGCAGGTACTAATAAAGAAAAGCGGCTCACGCCAGCCTGCTCCGTCACATTCGCCTCCTGGCGCGCGCGACGCCTGGCCTCCAGCAACGCCGCCAGGCAGACCAGGCACAGGTAGGCGATCGGCAGCAAGAAGAGGAGCTCTCCTCCTGCGAGCAGCCAGCGCAACCAAACAATAAGCAACATAGACATACCCACTCTCTCTGCAAAAACACATCTCGACATGCGCTTATAAACTTTGCAAATTTTCGTAGGGACCAGCTTTAGCGCGTCCGAACGCCATTTATGGCAGTGCGGCGTAAGCCGATTTTGGCCTGGAGAACGTACGTATCTCACGATGGCGAGACATAAGCGTTTTTGGCTCGCGCCGAAGTGCGATTAATCGCCTTCGGACGCGCTAAAGCTGGTCCCTACCGGACTAGAGACCGTATCTCCTGTTAGTACGCTCACCGCCCGGGTCAGCAGTTCGCCACAGTATCCCCAGCCATAGCGTTGCTCGACCAATGCTCTGCCCGCACTCCCCAGGCGCGCACGCTTCTCCGCGTCGCGTAAGAGCGAGACCACCGCCTCTACAAAGGCGCCAGGTTCGTCGGCGACCAGGAGGTGTGTATTGGCCTCAAGCTCCAGTCCCTCGCAACCAATACTCGTCGAGACCACCGCCTTCTGCATCGCCAGGGCTTCCAGGATCTTCAGGCGCGTGCCACTGCCTACACTCAGCGGTACAATCGCGACCTCGGCCTCCGCGAGATAGGGCCGAGTGTCTGGCACGGAGCCGGTCACGACCACGCCGGGCAGCGCCCCCAGGCGCTCTACCTCTGGTGGCGGCTTGCGCCCCACAATCTGCCAGGTCGCACCTGGTATCTGCCGACGAATATAGGGCCAGTAGTCGCGCGCGAAGGCCAGCACAGCCGTGCTATTAGGATAGTAATCCATGGTGCCCGTGAAGATAATTCGGCCTGCCTGCTCCTGCCTGGCGGGGTCTACTTGAAAGCGCTCCAGGTCTACGCCGTTAGGAACAACTGCTATCTGCTGGCCGGAGAGCCTCGTCTGCAACCACTCCTGCTCACGCCCGCTCGTGGTAAGCACAAGGTCCGCCTGCTGACAACGTTCAAGCTCGCCACGCTTGAGAACCCTGTACTCCAACCAGTTATAGATTTTGCGCACAGGTTCTTTCTCATTCTGGTAGGTGCGCCACAGGAGCTCTTGCTCGATATTATGCTGATCAAGTACTATTTTGACCCCGGGCGGCAAGCGATAGCCCGCCACAAAGAGTCCCTCATACAGGACGGCATCAAAGGGCTCTTGCACATAGAGTGCATCGATGGCGTCCTGCACCTCGGGGAGAATGCAGGCCTCCAGCCAGTAGGATTTTCCCCGTAGTAGGGTCTCTATCTGCTGCCGACGCTTCGCGCCCCCTGGTTGAAAGGGCAACAGGGTCACGCGCCCATTCAGTTCTTGCACCAGGGGAAGCTGAGCGCTGATCTGGACCTCTTCCGGGCTTGCCAGGGCCAGGAGACACACCTCATGATATTCGGCCAGGGCATGCAGCAAATAATAACTACGCGCGCTGGCTCCCCACTGGGGTGCGGGCAGGTACGAGCTTATGATCAGGATCTTCACGCTTCTCTTGCTCCTCTTTTGCTTCGATTTCGGGCAACTTCAGCAACATTCCCATCATCAGGCCCAGGAAGATCACATTCCTAAAGAAGTAGAGCTGATAATCACTAAAGGCCACAGCCACTTCCATAAAGATGGCTCCTACCAGGATCATGCCTATCATCTGGAGATAGCGGTCCTTCAGTTGCTTCACAATAATACAGCCACGGATGATGAGCGAGCCAAACAAGAACCAGAGCGCGAAGTACCCGATATAGCCCATACGCATCCAGATCCAGTAGATGGTGTTATGGGGGATATACTCGTAGGGATTACCGCCTGCGGTAGGATCATCGGTGGCGAGTTGTGCCAGAGGCAGGGGCTGAAGAAATTTCTTGCCAAAGCCCATCCCTAGTGGATTCTCTTTGACGGTATAGAGCAAATCGAAATCCTCGACATCGCGATAGGCATTTGAACTGGCGTCCGCGCCCTCGGGATGAAACACCGAATAGACAGCGCGCGCTGGCTCACCAATCACACCTCCGCTATGTGCGAAGCCAAAGACATAGCCTGCACCCAGCACGCCACAGGTACAGAGAATGATCAACAGGCGTTTGCGGCGCTGCGGATTCATCACAATGGTGAGCACCCATACGATACCGACGCCGATAATCAGCGCCACATAGTCGGTGCGGCGCTGATTGGCCTCCAGAGAATAGAGCAGGGTGGGGAGCGTCAAGAAGATCACCCACATCTGGGCTTTATCTCGATACTGCAAGAAAAAGGCGATCAGCACCAGTAACACCATGACAAAGAAAAAGGACACCTCGTGTCCCAGAATATCGTGCTGCGCCTTCATATCACCATGTAGCGGCCCCAGCACGACATAGACGCCCTGCAAGGACTTGAGCGCGGAACAGAGAATAAGGAACCAGAGAAAATTGCGGATCTGCCTCTTCTCCGTAAGCAGATTATAGGCCAGCACATAGCACATGAAGAGATACCAGAAGGGGCGGATCTCTATGACGATAATTTTAAGAATACCACCGCTCGTCAGGCCATGGACCAGCGCCCAACCTACACAGAGCAAAAAAAGGGCCAATGGCCCCTTCATTGCGCCCCCTCTGAGCAAGGGCTTCTGGCGCGTCAGCCAGCGCCTGATCACTATTACCGCAAGAATGTAGAGCATGAAGAAGCCAATGGGGCGCTCTACCAGTCCAGCCAGTGCAGGCGGCCAGGCGTAGATGGGCAATGAGTCCGTCAGAATTGGGGTCGAGAGCGAAAATTGTTCAAACACGACCGCGCAACAGGCGACCATATAGAAGCCAAGAATTGGCCTTCGCGCGACCACCACCAGGACGCCAATCACCAGCATGAGGCCCAGCATGAGGCTGAAGCTGCTCAAGACCCCTATCAGGATCAACACCGGGGCCAGAATCAACACCCCAATACTCACGCGTATAAAGAGGCGGCGCTCGCTCCGTGCTCGTTCCTGCTGGGACGAGGCAACAGTCTCCACACCCATGCCGCCACTGCTTACTGTTGATTTCGACTTGAGCCGTATATCCATGCGCGCCTCAACTCACTTGCTCATTTGGTCAGGGCCATATACAGTAGCAGAACAACAATACCCACGCCCAGGATCCATTTTGTACGCGTGGTATGTTGTTGTGCCAGCAGGCCAATCAAAAAAAAGAAGCCCAGGAGTCCAAGTATCTCTTTCATAGAGTCCTCCTACATGAGCTGGCGGATCCAGTTCGGGACATGACTCTGCTCCTGGTTCATAATGATGCCCTGCAAGGAGACATCTTTCAATTGCTCGCAGGTCTCAGCAATCATACGGTCAGTAGTCACACCTGAACGTACGACCATAAACAGGGTGTCAGCTAGGGAGGCGGCTAGCGCGCCGTAGCCCGTGCTTACCACAGGTGGCAAATCAAGAATAAAGTACTGCTCGCCCAGGGCGGAGAAGAGCGATTTCAGATCGTCCTTGCGCATCTGCTGCAAGAGGCGGACGGCATCCTGGCTCCCGCGACCTGCTGGTATCACCGTCAGGTTTTGCGTGATATGGCGCCGCATCTCGTGCTCATCACATTCGCCACGCAACCACTCGGCCAGTCCTGGCGTCGGTGCGCACTCAAACACCTCGTGCAGACTGGGATGCTCCCAGTTGCACTCCACCAGCGTCACGGGAACATGAATATCTTGTGCCAGGGCCAGGGCTGTCATGCTGGCAAGATATGACTTGCCTTCACCTGGTATCGAACTGGTAAAACCAATACTGCTCACTGTAGTGTCACGACGGAAGAAAAGCGAGAGGCACAACTGGCGACAACGCTCCTTCAACATATGCAGGTTCGCGATCTCGCGGCGTTGCTCCGCCAGCGCGCGCTTACTCAAATTACTTTGCGCGGGCGCTTTGGCTGGTCGGGCGCTCAGTTGTTTCGGGGTCACATGCTTCTCTTCAGTACGCGCCCCTTCCTTCCTGGCGTCAACGACGATGAGCTTCTCTGTTTTTAAGTGGTCGACATCTTCCAGGAATTTCTGCTCCCTCTCAGGCTTGTTGGAGCTTCCCTGTTCGACGTTCTGCATCTCCATTTTTTTCATATGCTCCCGCGTTTCTTTTTCTCTGCTCGCTTGTTCTTCTTAACTAACTCCATGGGTAAAATGTATTCATAGATGATGTTGCTGTACCTGGGCAGCCTGCGGCTGCCCAGGTACAGCAACATCATCTTCTTTACTCTATGCTCAGGGTGTTGGTGCTTTCTTTGATGTATGGAGCCTGCATCAGGATGGGCAGTGATGTCACGCGTTGAATTTGTGAGGCTGTATAGACCGCGCGATCCCGGCGGACTGCAACCATGAGGTACAGCATAATCGCAGCCACGGCGCATCCCAGGCCGACGCCTGCGCAAAGCAAAATTGACTTCATACGCGCAACGGGTTTGGCATCAGAGGTGGAATCGATGATTTTAAAGAGATCGTTTGCCCCCTGGCCCAGGCTCGCGAGCTGCTGGCGCAAATTATCAATTGATGTTTGGATGTTCTGAAAAGAGGTCTGCGCCTGCTGCGTGTTAGAGTGTAAACGCGCGTAATTTGGATCGTAGGGAGCACCTGTACGCAAGGCATCTGGGTGATCCTTGAGATACGCCGCCTCTGCTACAACCGCATCATTGTACCCTTGCTTCGCCTTGGTCAACTCTTTTTGGTATGAGTCCAGCAAGCGCTGCCCATCATAGAGAGAGAGATTCGTGCTCTGACCAGAATATTCGGTAATTACGTTCTGGACGATCCGTTGCGCAACCTGGGGATTTCCGTTGGCATAGCTGATTGAGAGTAGGTTGTAGCCATTGGGTGTGACGACTATATTGCTGGAGACCTCACTCACCACAGCATCCTCAACATCACCAGGCCGCAACAAGTTATTGACCTTATAGGCCAGTGAGCTACTCAATTCTTGATCTAAACCCGTATTACGGGCTACGTTGAGCGCAAACTGGCGTGTATGGAGCAACTCCAGCAAGGCATTCGTTTGTGTCTGCGACGGAGTCGCATCCAGGTTACTCTCAGGGCCGGTTGAACCGACTACTGTATAGCGGTGCAAGGCCCAGATCGTCGCCGATGAGGAGTACGAACGCGGCAAGAGATACGCGATACCAACCCCTATCAGTGGCAAGAGAATAAGCAATATGCATAGAGACCAGATTCTGCGAAAAATGGCTTCCAAAGTACGCCGCATGAGAGTTCGCTCCTCCTGAATTTAAACACTACCACGTAGCTTACCTCTCGCATGCGCATATTCGGTGCTTTTTGGTGTGAAGAGCAGGTTATCAAATCCCTTTCTCGGTTCTATTCACGTGCTCAAATAACCAATTTCCCCGCCTGCTACCAGGTTGTATCTCCGCTCACTATGCAACCGCGCGCCCTGGCTTCGTATGCTCTCCAACCGCCTCTATTCAGCACGCATCGCTACCACATTTACCTCTGCCACATAACCTCACCTTTCCTTCGTAAAAAAACACTACTTATCTACCGGTGCCAACATCCTATTGCTACGTTTACGCTGTATCTTCTGCTATAGCAAGCAAAGCAGGATAGTCAAGAACATGTCTGGCAGGAAAGAGCCGGGAGTGATGCGAGGTCGATAAAAAGTTTTTTTTGCACAATACACATACACGGATAGAGTTTCTCTGGTTGCTTTTGAAAGGTAGGTTGACGTGGCGCAGGATGCACATGTCGTTATTGGCGCGGGTCCCTATGGACTCTCAGCCGCGGCCCATCTCAAGGCCAGCGGCCTTCCCACGCACATTTTTGGGAAGACCATGGAATTCTGGGAGCAGATGTCACCCCAGATGTACTTAAAATCTTCCTGGAGTGCGCTGAATATCTCCGATCCAGCGCGGGCCTATAGCCTGCCCCGCTATGGGCAAAGTATCGGCTTAGGCAAGCAGGAACCGGTTGCGCTCAAAACATTTCTGAATTATGGACACTGGTTCCAGCAGCAGTTGCTCCCTGAGGTCGACCCGACCTATATCAGCCGAGTCGCCCGCGATGGCAACACGTTCCGCCTGGAGCTGGCAGATGGACGCGAGATGCAGGCGAACACGATTACGCTGGCGACAGGCGTCGCACCCTTCGCACATATTCCCGAAGTCATAGCTAGCCTGTCACATGAGCTGGCAAGCCATAGCCAGGAGCATCACGAACATAGCCAGTTCAAAGATAAACAGATGGTAGTCATCGGTAGCGGGCAGAGCGCGCTGGAGTCAGCCGCGCTGCTTCACGAGGCTGGTGCGGCCTCCGTGGAGGTCATCGCGCGCGGCCCCATCAATTGGATTGATCGCCGCCTCTATTACCTTACGGGACCACTGAAGCGCATCTTCTACCCCCCAAGTGATGTTGGCCCTCCAGGCGTCAACTGGCTTGTGGCGAATCCGCTGCTCTTCCGCCTTTTCTCTGAGGAGACTCGACGTTCCCTCGATCAGCGCGCGGTCCGCCCGTCTGGGTCACGCTGGTTACGCCCGCGTGTTGAAGGGCATGTTACGCTTACGCCTGACACCACCGTGACTGAGGCCCGTGAACAGAGGGGACGTGCTCAACTGCGCCTGAGCGATGGCAGCACACGCGAAGTGGATCATATTATCCTTGGAACTGGCTACCAGACCAATGTCCAAAAACTGACATACCTGGATCAGGAGCTACGCAACCAGGTGCAACAGCAGCAGGGTCATCCGCTTTTGAATCGCTGGTTTGAGTCGTCCGTTCCCAACCTGCACTTTGTTGGTGCCTCCGCCAACTATAACTTTGGGCCGCTCTGTCGCTTCGTGGTCGGGGCGCGTGTCGCGGCGCAACAGGTTGCCAAACATGCGGCGATGGTGGCCTAGCCTCTCTGGCTAGACCATCATTCCTCCTGGAATGGAACAAAGGTGTACCTATGTCAGAACCACAAGCAAAACCCGGTGTTATCGTCCTTGGTAGTGATTTCAAAGCCCTGGGCATCGTGCGTAGCCTGGGGCGACGGGGCATTCCGTGCTATGTCGTCGATAATGTCCCTCGCTCCGCCTGGTTCTCGCGCTACACGACCCAACGCATTAAATGGCACGGGGAGCGCATGGATGGCCCATTATTTCTGAGTTTTTTGCTCAGCCTCAGCAAACACTTGCAGCTTGATCAGTGGATACTTCTCCCCACTGATGATACCAGCGTGGGGTTTGTCGCGCGCCATACGCATGAGCTCTCGCGCTTCTATCTCCTGGCCACCCAGGACTGGAACGTGATTCGCTGGGCGCATGATAAACGCCTGACCTATCGCATGGCGGAAGATGTGGGCGTGCCCGCGCCCAGGACCTGGTATCCAACCTCAGAGGAGGACCTGGATCAGATGGGCATTCTCTTCCCCGTGATCCTCAAACCGGCGGTCTCGATTAATCTGCAACATGTCGTCCGCATAAAAGCCCTGCCAGTGACGACGCGCGATGAGCTCTTCACACACTACCGTCGCATCGCCCAGATTATTCCACCTGAAGAGATCATGCTCCAGGAAATTATCCCGGGTAATGGGCTGCGCCAGTTCTCGGTTGCGACCTTCTGTGAGGACGGTGAGATTCGCCTGAGCATGACCGCGCGCCGTACACGCCAGTATCCCATTCACTATGGCCTGGGCAGCAGTTTTGTGGAGGCCATAGAGATTCCCGGTCTCTGCGACCTGGCAGCTAAGATCGTACGCCATATGCGCGTGACTGGCATGGTAGAGGTCGAGTTCAAGCAGGATCCCCGCTCGGGCGACTATAAAGTGCTCGACATCAATGTGCGCCCCTGGGGCTGGCATACACTCTGTATGGCCTGCGGCCTGGATTTTCCTTTTATTCACTATAGCGCTCTGCATGGTGAGTCACCCACGCCCCAGCAACCACGCTACGACTACTGCTGGATGCGGGCCATCACCGATATACCCGCCGGTATACAGGAGATACGCTTTGGCGATCTCTCTCTTGATTGTTACCTCCGCTCCCTGCTCAAGAAGATTACCTTCTCGGTCTGGGATTGGCGCGATCCTCTTCCCGCGTTTGGTGATATGGCAACGGTACTTCAACGGGCGCTACGTGGCGCATTCAAACAAAAGGTGTAAACAATGGATAAATTGCGTAGAGTGGTGGGCAGTACCGCTATTTCTCTTTTAGGACAGGCCATCACCTGGACCTCAACCTTTCTGCTAACCATTGCCTATGGACGCTTCCTGGGGGCTTTCAAATTTGGTGAACTCTATTTTGCGCTCAGCTTTGTCATGCTCATCGGCTTCCCCCTGGAGTTTGGCTTCAATCAGCAGATTACCAGGGATGTGGCTCAGGATCATAGCAAGGCCTTGAGCTATCTCTCCAATAGCCTGCTCCTGAAAAGTCTCTTCTGGCTCATCCTTTACGCCTTCGCCCTGCTCTTCTGCCACCTGGTGGGCTATGATGACGAACAAAGCAAGCTCATCATGATCTGCGGCATCTCCCTGCTCAGTGGCTCTACCAGCAATACCTTTGCCGCCCTGCACTATGCCTTTGGCAACGTCCTCTTCCCGGTCATCGGCACAATTTTGGAGAAGGGACTAGCCGCGCTGATTGGCTACCTGGTGCTCAAAACAGGTGGCACCGTGCAGACCATGGCCCTGGTATTACTGGTCAGTTCAGCAGTCAACGCGCTCTGGCAGGCAATATGCTATTATCGCAAGGCAGGCCTGCGCTTCCGGTTTGACCTGGACACGAGCCGCTCGCTATTGCGCACAAGTATCCCCTTTATCGTCAGTGGCGCGATAGGGGTCATCTACTATCGCATCGATACGCTCTTCCTCCAGTCCTTTACCAATACAACGGTCGTTGGCTGGTATGGCGCGGGCTATCGCCTCTTCGATACGCTGGTCTTCCTGCCTTCGCTCATTATTAATCCCATCATGGCCCCCATCTACGCCAATCTGACCCTGGTCTCACAGGAGCAGCTTAAGATCGCTATCGCCAAATCCTTCAATTTTCTCCTGTTCTTTGTGCTGCCGATTACCACCGCCCTCATCGTCGCCGCGCCCACCATTATCGGCGTTCTCTATCATAACCCAGATTTCCAACATACCATCCCGGCGCTTCAGGCCCTGGCCCCCGGGCTAATTTTCCTGTACATCAATACCGTGATTGTTAGCGTGATTATCAGCACACGGCAGGAGAAGAAGATCACTATCACAGCCAGTATTGCCCTGGTCTTCAACCTGGCTCTTAATTTCGTGCTCATTCCGCGCTTTCTGCATGTTGGAGCAGCTCTGAGCACAACCCTGACCGAATTTCTGCTCCTCTGCATTAATATTCGCTATATCCCACGCCAGGCCTTCGCATTTGAGAGCCTGGTTGTTGCCAGCAAAGCCTTCCTGGCGAGCGTGATCATGGGCGTCGTCCTCTGGCTCTTGCGCTTCCAGACCATCTACCTGCTCTTACCCGCGGGAGCCTGCGCCTACCTGGCCGTGGCGCTGCTCTTCCGCACCATTCCGCCCGAGGACCTGCGCACGCTCCAGATGGCCATTCGTCACAAATCTCGAAGCGCACCCGCCGCGGAGGAACTGTTAACTGAGTCGATAGCCGTTGAGACGCTTGTCACTGAATTCGATGAGGCCACGCTGCCACGTCTGCGTGCCATCCAACTTCCCACGACCGGCGAGGAAGAGACCACGCCTTCGCGCCGCCTGCAACGCAAACGCCGCAACGAGAACCGCCTGGCTGGCGGTGAAGTTGTGTAGTGTGGAGGATACCCCATGAAACGCTTTCTCAATGCCGCCCTGCGCTACGCGACCAATCATCTTATCAATCACATCCCCTCGCATACGCTGCGCCGAGCCTGGTACCGACATATGCTTGGCTGGCGCATCGGCCCTGGAACGCATCTCTTGCTGGGCCAGCATATCATGTTTGGCGGCCTGCGTAGCGGCGGCAGCAAGGTCTCCATTGGACACCATACCATTATTAATCACGACTGCCTGCTCTACACCACAGGCGGGCTTATCATCGGCAATAACGTGAGCATCAGCTCTGGCACCTGGCTCATGACGGGAAGTCACGAACTCAACCATCCCGCCTTTCCCGACATCTATAAACCCATCATGATTGAGGACCACGCCTGGCTCGGCCTTCGCTGCACCATCCTCCAGGGGGTTACCATTGGGCGAGGTGCGGTCGTCATGGCGGGCGCGGTTGTTGCCCGCGATGTCCCCCCCTTCGCCATCGTTGGTGGCGTACCCGCGAAGGTCGTCAAGTATCGCGAACTGCAAGATCCCTCCTACACGCTGGAATTCTCCCCCCTCTTCGAGTAAAAAAAGAATAGAGAGAGGCTAGAAGAGCGTGAGGGCTGCAGCCCTCACGCTCTTCTAGCCTCTCTCTATTAATTAATTTTGGTGCGTAGCGCTTCGAACCAGGCGTTGTTCATAGCGATGGCGCCTGCGGCAGTGGGGTGGATGCCGTCAGGTAAGAAATACTCTTTGTGCTGTGAGAAGAGCTTGTATAGGTCTGGGCCGCTGATCAGCCCTTCATCCTTTGTGACCCGGTCGAGGGCCGTGTTATAGCTCTGGATTAAGGTGTTGACGGCGGTGTTATCTTCTCCCGGGCGATTCATAGAGGGGATGTGCGCCAGGATTGGTATATGGCCCGCTTGCTTGATTTTCTGCACGAGATGGCGGATGTTGGCTTCGTATTTCTCGGGCGGGACCTGGCCCAGCGCGTCATTTGTCCCCCATTGCAATAGCCAGTAGTGAATATCGGGATTGAGCTGGAGCCATTCGTCGATATGCTCAACCGCCCCTTGCGAGTTCCAGCCGCCCAGGCCCGCGTCCAGCATCGCGGGAAAACGCTGTGGGAAAGCCTTGTGGACGTCCTCGGCGAACGAGGGCTGATCTTCTGGATAGCGGTTATAGGCCATAGCGGTAATCGAGTCGCCAGAGAAGAAGTAGCTGTCGTCTGCGTTCTGTGAGACGTCGTAGGCCTCCAGTTCGTCAATGGCGAAGTCGCCACGCAGTGGTTTAGCCGAGAGTTGAGTTACGGTCATTTTGACCCAGCTCTCACCACTGAAGTCCAGCAGGTGCTCACGCACGCGTGTAGCGTTGCCAGTAACCGAGACCAGCGTCTTCCAGTGACCATCGCTGCCGTCTGTGCTATCGTCCGAGACAGCGATGGTATACGCGCCGGGTCCCGCACCGTTGTCATTGATGTAGTCGAACTGGTAGTCACACACCCAGATAAAGAGCAGCTTGCTGGGTCCCTTATCCAGGTGAATCGCGCACCAGGTCGGCAGCGATTGTTGTGTAGCATCCCACTTGCCCCAGTTGCCATACTGCCCATCATTGATACTCTGCGGACCACCAGCATTCTCGTTATTCTGGCAGAAGGCGGGCTTGCCACGAGACACCAGCAGCCCATTGCCGCCACTGGCGGTTGGCCCCTGCTTATATGTCTGAATCAACTCTTTGATGGTCTGAAACTGTGGCTTAGGCTGACCGGTAATGACATCAAACATGTCCAGGCCGCCATAGCCGGTATAGCTGCCCGCGGCATATTGGCAGGCCATAATCACACCGGCCTGGATCATGGCATTGAGGGCATCCCTGGTGAACTTGGTGATGAAATCGGTCTTGTTGCCATAGCTAGGCGGCGGAGCGTTTGGATCAAAGTTCCACTCGGTCACGGCAATAGGCAAGTCCTGCCCCAGGCTCGCGCGCACATTCTGGCGTAGCTGCGTCACGATGGAGCCAATCTCGCTCGCCTTCCCCAGGCAATCAGCCTCGGTATTCTGCCAGCAGGGATACCAGTGGATGCTTAAGACGTCTGGTAGGACCTTTGAGGATTTGATTGATGCAAGATAGGCTGAGAGAAAACGTGGCGAAGATTTTTCATTATTAGTCTCAATATTGATATTACTCAGTGTAGGACCAAAAAACTTGGCCTTTGGATTAAGTTGGCGCAAGAGTGGTATCTGCTTATTCCACTGAGCGATATAGTCCTGCATAGTATGGTGGTTGTAGTTGGCTTCATTACCGAACTCATACATGAGGCAGTGCGAACCCAGGTAGCGCACTACGTGCTCATTAAAGGCCTGATTATCATAGTCGGGTAGCACCACCAGGCACTGCGCGCCGATCTTCTCGATGGTCCCTATACGCTGATCTATATCCTTATCTGAGATCGTGGAGAAGAAGAACGAGCGAATCAAGGGAATACCAGCCGACTTCATCATACTCTGAATCGTTGGCATCGTCTCAATGTTGTTTGGCGTCCACTCTATTGAGTCATTTGTGCCAAAGAGATACGATGAGACGTTGTTCTTCCAGATTTCCTGGCCAGGCAGGATCGGCTTAACGGTACTTTTGGCCTGCGTTTCTGTTCCTTGCGCTGGCGGCCCACTTGCCTTCGAATCCGTGCAGCCCGCCAGGAGCAGACACGCCAGTATCCATCCATACCAGAGCCAGAGTGGCCAGCGCGAACGTGATATTGTCTGTCGCACGTCTATCGTCCCTTCATTTCTCGCGCCTGCGGCGCTCGCCCGGATGAGTTATGTGTGGTTGGGAGTTGGCTGCCTGTGGCAGCCAACTCCCAACCACACATAACTACCCCATTTCGTAAATACGCTATGAAAGAGACGTTACCATTTGGCTGTGTATTTGCGATAACTAATGTGGTGCTAAAGCGGTTGGGTCGCATTGCTTCCTGTGGTGATATGGTACAGATGATAGCCACGGCCAGCATCATATATGCATTTGTATGCATGCATACGAACACAAACGAAACCACTATCGCAACGTCATCACAACTTCTTCCAGGTATACTCAAGCACGACAACATAAGCAGATCATAGGAGAGAGCGATAGGACTATGCTTGAAACTACGGCAATACAAACCTCTCGGCAGGCCTTTATTGAGCAGCATGAGCAGGCGTCTTTCTATAGCCAGCCAGGTTGGCTCGATCTACTCCAACACGTCTATGGCTTTAAACCCGCGCACCTGGAGAGCTATACCACCGGGGCAGATGGCCCCGCTCGCTCGCTCGCAGGGACCCTCTCTCTCTATACCGTACGCAGTCCACTGGCGGGAACGCATCTCGTCTCGCTCCCATTCTCCGATCATGCGCCCCTGCTGGCGCAGAATGAGGCGAGCGCGCTCGAACTACTCGAGCAGGCTATCGAGCTGACACGCCAACGCAAAGCGCGCTATCTTGAGCTACGCACTGGCACCAATCCTCTGCTCGCCAATCATCCGGCCTTCGTCGAGAGTGATCTCTATGTCACCTGGCACCTGAACCTGGAAAGCGATCCCGCCCTCGCCTGGTCGCACCTGCGCAAGCCTGTACAGCACCAGGTCAAGAAGGCGCGCAAGAATGGCCTCTCCATTCGTGTCGCGGATAGCACCGCCGATGTGGCAACCTATCATCGGCTCCATGTGCTCACACGCACACGCAAGCATGGGATGCCCGCCCAGCCCTCGGCCTTCTTTCACAAACTTTGGGAGAACTTCGCCCCAGGCGAGCAAATGATCCTCTTGCTGGCAGAGTATGAGCAACAACCAATTGCCGGCATGATCCTGCTGGGGTCCGGTACAACGTTGCGCTATGCCTATGGCGCCTCCGATGAACGCTACCTGCGCCTGGCCCCCAATAACCTCTTGATGTGGTACGCCATCGAGTGGGGCTGTGAGCATGGTTACCGCATTCTTGATATGGGGCGCACCGCCCGCAACAACGAGGGCCTGATGGAGTTTAAACGCCGTTGGGGCGCTGAGTTGCACCCGCTTCCCTACTACTACTATCCCCGCCAGGCGGGCCTGGCCACGACCTCTGAGCAGAGCTGGAAGTATCGCCTGCTCACCTCTACCTGGAAGCGGCTCCCACTCCCTGTCGCCAGTTCGCTCGGCGGCCTCCTCTATCGCTACCTGGGATAAAAAAAGGGGTATGGTGTGTGGTGGCAGTACCGCAAAGGCATTGCCACCACACACCATACCCCTGCGAGGCGTCATAGACGCCGAGGAGACCTTACGAATATGTTAGTGGATGCTGCTTGAAGAAGTTCCAGATGGTTTCCGACGCGGAGGGCGAGCCATCAAGCGAGGCAGGCCATGCATGCCCGCCGCCCTCAATACGATAATGCACAATTGAGGAGCCATCGCGACAGCGTATCCACTCCTCTCCTGTGACGTTGCCGTTTTGGAAAAAGGTATTGGGTCCCTGGGCGCAGTGATCGCGCTTAGCCCACTCATTGAGCCATTGCGGGACCGATGGCAGGGGGAGATCTGGCTTCTCGGGTGCAGGCCCGCCCATGTAGGGCACGACCGTGTCGCCCGTACCATGCACATCCAGAATGGGGACGCCTCTCTTAATATTGCAGCCCGTATCCAGGTCATAGAAATTGCCCGAGACTGGCGCGAAGGCCGCAATCCGCTCCGGCAAGTTGCAGGCCAGATACCAACTCATGCCGCCACCATTAGAGAAACCAGTGGCATAGATGCGCTGCTCATCAATACAGAAGCTCTGCTCCAGGTTATCCAGCAAATCATCGACATAGCGGATTTCGTCGATGCCTTGCTGAGTTGTACCAATGCTGGCCCAGAAGGTTTGTCCATTATTATCCTTCAATCCCTGGGGATAGGCCACAATAAAGTTTTCCTGGTCCGCTAACTGCGAGAGTCCCGTGACCTGCTCCATGTCTGAGCCTCGCGCCCCTGTCCCATGAAATACCAGGACCAGGGGGATGCTCTGCGTCTTATTATAGTTAGTCGGCACATGAATATAATAATCGCGCGTGCTATTGCCATTGGCGACCCTGGGATCGGCGGTCATCGTCTCATCTTCGCTACCTCCCGCCTTCACCTCAGAGTCTTTCCCACATCCATTCGCGATCTTTGGAGTCATTTTCGCGTTCTTGTTCGCTATGGTGCTTTCTTGCGCCTGCGAAACCCCACCACAGCCCGTGAGCAACAGGCTTAATACCACCCACCCATAGAGCCCTATCCCCAACAGCGTATCTCGTTGTTTCATACGCAATAGGCCTCCTCTCACGCTTCCATTCTCCTTTTTGTGCTTGCTTACGAGTTCAAAATCATCTCTGCCATTGATGTAGGTGGCTTTTCTTCTACAACGTATTACACTGTGATTTAGGTACAGTTTATCTTTTCTCCCATTACTCTGCCGCCGCCCCTGGCGTCCTCTCGAGGGTAAGGGGTGCGTGAGTGGAAAATGGGGCCTGGCCCCATTTTCCACTCACGCACCCCTTACTCTTTGATGCACAGGCAACAGCATATTCACAAGCTTCTATGCTAAAATGTATATAAAAGCAATCTCAGCATTTATTTAGATTCTTTCAATGTGCTAAAGGAGTCCTCATGCCAGAAGAGCGCAAGCTTGTCAGTATCCTCTTTGCCGATGTCACTGGTTCGACCGCCCTGGGCGATGAGTTGGATCCCGAAGATGTCCGCGCCCTGATGGGCCGTTATTATGAACATGCACGCCAGATCATTCCCCAGCATGGGGGGACGCTGGAGAAATTTATCGGTGACGCCGTGATGGCGATATTTGGCCTCCCCCAGGCCCATGGTGATGATCCAGAGCGCGCTCTGGCCGCCGCCCTGGCTCTGCGCAAGGCCGTCGCTGACGATGAGATGTTGGGTTCCATCTTCCAGCTACGCATCGGCGTCAATACGGGCGAGGTCATGGCGACCAGCGATTCTACCAGCAACCAGTTCATGGCGACTGGCGATGCCGTAAACGTGGCGGCCCGCCTGGAGCAGAACGCCAATCCCGGCGAGATCTTAGCCGGTGAACGGACCTATGCCGCCGCCAGTCATGCCTTCCTCTTCGATGCCTCGCGCCACGCCGAGGTCAAGGGCAAGAGCAGACCCCTCACGGTCTATCCATTGCAAGGACCGCGCGCCACGCGCAAGGTTGAGCGCCCGCCCCTGGTTGGCCGTAAGCAGGACCTGATGCAGCTCGCACTCCTACAGGCCCGCGCTCTGGAGGAGGAGCGTCCACAGCTTGTCTCCATTACCGCGCCCGCCGGGACTGGGAAGACGCGCCTGCTGGAAGAGTTTCTAGCGCGCCTGGACCTCGATGAGAACTTTCAGGTCGCGACGGCGCGCTGCCTCCCCTACGGCCAGACCCTGACCTACTGGCCTCTGCGCGGCCTCTTGAGCCAGCTTATTCAGGGCGGTGATATTACTATTACGCGTCCGAACGTGGCCCACGTCTTCCGCGAGGCCTCCTATGCTCAAGCGGACGCGGAGCGCCTGGCGGACCTGATCCTGGCAACCCTGGGTATTGAAGGCGAGACCACGACCGACCGTGAGAATATCTTCTCCGCCTGGCGGCTGCTGATCGAGGTCCTGGCGACCCAGGCTCCACGCATCGTTATCTTCGAGGACCTGCACTGGGCCAGCGATAGCCTCTTCGATCTCGTGGAATACATCACCCACCTGCGTACTCAGGCCCCCCTCATGCTGATCGCGCTCAGCCGTCCCGAGCTGCTGGATCGCCGTCCCAACTGGGGCGGAGGGCGCCAGAACTTCACCTCCCTGGCCCTGCAACCCCTCTCGCCGCGCAACACGCAGGAGTTGATCTCACACCTGATGCAGGACGTCCCTCAGGCTGTACGCACCCAGATCGTTGAGCGCTCGGGGGGCAATCCCTTCTTCGCCCTGGAGCTGCTGCGAGGCCTGCAAGAACGCGGGCTCACTGGGGACACCGCAAGTATTGAACAGCTCCCCGATACGGTCCATGCCGCCGTGCAGGCGCGCCTGGATCAGCTCTCACGGCCTGAGCGTTCGGTGCTCCAGGTGGCCTCGGTCGCCGGGCGTGCCCTCTCGCTGACCATGCTAGCCGAGGTCCTGAGCGAGTATAGCCTGAGCGAGCTACAACAGGCACTCGATGGCCTGCTCGAACGCGACATTCTTGTACCATCGGAGGGCCATACCTACGCCTTCCTCCACATCCTCTTCCGCGATGTCGCCTATGGCACCCTCGCGCGTACACAGCGCGTGCGCCTGCACGAGAAGATCGCGACCTCGCTGGAGACGCTCAACGCCGACCATCTCGACGAGTACGCCGAGCTGATCGCTTATCATTATCGCGAGGCGGTGACCCTCTCGCGCCAGGCCGCTATCCGTACACAGCTCCAGCTCGATGTCAGCAAGGCCCTGCACTTCCTGCGCCGTGCCGCCCACCTGGCCAGCCACGCCGGGGCTTACTTCGAGGCCCAGAACTACCTCCAGAGCGCCATCGCCATCGCGCCAGAGAGCGAATTAATTGCAATCTATGAAGAACTGGGCGATTGTATGTTCTGGTCACGTACTACAGCAGAAGCTTATCAGCAAGCATTCGCATACTGGGAGAAACAGAACACAGAACACACACCAGACGCGTCCCAGAGCCTGGTCGGGGCACGCCTCCTGCGCAAACTGCTCATCAACTATACCCGTGGCGGCGGTTGGGAACGCATCGAGGGTACGGAGCAGCAAATTCCCGTTCTACTTGAACGTGCTCAAACGCTCGTCGCCGCCTCAGGCAATGAGTACGAGCAATGGCGTATCCACCTCGTTCGCTGCTTCTCACGCTCACACATTGTAGAATCCAGTAAAGAAGAGCTACAGCAGATTCTCCCTGTCGCCCAGGAGGCAACGACCTACTTCGAACAACAGAACGATCCTCAGGCCCTCAGCGAAGCCCTGGATGCCCAGACGACGCTCTTTATGCGCCTGCGTGACTATCCAGCCATGCTCGAAGTCAACCAGCGCCGCCGTGCTATCCCTCATCTCTCAGCCGCCGAGCTGGGTGACGCACTGCATATGCTTGTCTTCTCCTATGGCTACATGAAGAACTATGAAGCAAGTTTTGAACTTGTTTTGCAAGAATTGAAAAGCTTGCGTCCTGGTCAATCACTGCTCCATTTGAGTGCAGCTCTTTCTAGCATCGCGCCCGTTGCCTTTGGTACGGGTCACTGGGACCTGCTCGAAATTCTATATCCTAAGATGGAGGAAATTCGTGAGCAGAACAGTAGCGACCTGAGCACCTTCAATATGTTTGATGGCTACTTCTCTCTGCTGCGCTGGGCGCTGGCACACGAGAATCGGCCCACTATTGATTCTATTGCCGCCTTCCTGCGGCGCGTTGTTGGCGAGATTTTTGCCTTGCGCGAACAATTTACGAATGTCATCGAGATTTATCAGACTGATGACATCGGAGCCTCATCGTTGAAGCTGACAGATTACCAGGGAGGCATGGCCCGCATCATCCTATTATTCTGCCTTGAACGTAATCTCCCCTTCCCTGAAGAGCTGATTCCCAATACCCAAACGGACCTATTCGGTTCAGGCAATTCCTTCAAACAAGATATTGAGATTGCCTATGCGATTCTCACCGACGATAACGAGCGCTTCGCACGCGCCCTGGAAAAGCTTGAACAGTACCAGGAAGTCGTCCATGCCGCGCGCCTGGACATTGTGCTTGCCGAGCGCACAGGTGACCGCAGGTACCTTGGCATGGCGCGCCCCATCCTGGAGCGCCTCCAGGATCGTCAGTTCCTGCGTCGCCTCAACGACGTTGCCGAGCGCCTTACATCTTAACCTGATACAAAAATAGAGCCGGGAGACCAATGTCTCCCGGCTCTATTTTTGTATCAGGTTAAACAAATGCACTGCTTTAGCTTGCACCTTCAGCGATACGTTTGCTACAATGAAAGTCCGCTTCTCCCTTTTCCTACTCGCTGATATTTTTTCTGGAGGCCTTTGCATGTCTGAGCGACCGAAGATTCTTGTGACACAGAAAATCCCCGCCGACGCCTACTCCCTCCTGCATGCC
This sequence comes from Ktedonobacter racemifer DSM 44963, assembly GCF_000178855.1. Lineage (GTDB taxonomy): Bacteria > Chloroflexota > Ktedonobacteria > Ktedonobacterales > Ktedonobacteraceae > Ktedonobacter > Ktedonobacter racemifer. The sequence goes on from NZ_ADVG01000002.1 coordinate 1,605,798, forward strand.
ATTGGTGAGGTTGAGGCCAATATGGACGAGGGCGTTATCTGGTCCCCGGAAGAACTGTCACGCCGCGCACCCGGCCATGACTACCTGCTCTGCCTGCTTACCGATACCATTGATGCGCGCTTACTGGGGGCTTGCGCCAGCGCCTCGCCTCGTCTCAAGTTGGTGGCGAACATGGCGGTCGGCTATAACAATATCGATGTCGAGGCCGCGACCCGCCAGCAGATCGCGGTAAGCAATACGCCGGGCATTCTCTCGGATACCACCGCCGACCTGGCCTTCGCCCTGTTGCTGGCGACCGCCCGGCGCTTACCCGAGGCCGAACGCTTCCTGCGCGCGGGCAAGTTTACCGGCTGGGGTCCTCTCCTCTTCTGTGGGGCCGAGGTCCACGGCTCAACACTGGGAATCATCGGCGCCGGGCGCATCGGCCAGCTCATGGCGAAGCGCGCCAGTGGCTTCGATATGCGTGTGCTCTACTACAATACAAAGTGCCTTCCGGCTGATATCGAGGATGCTTACCAGCTTACCTATGGTGGGCTAGATGAACTCCTGAGCCAGTCCGACTTTGTGAGTTTGCACGTCCCCTACGCATCCTCAACCCATCACCTCATCGGCGAGCGCGAGCTGGCACTGATGAAACCGTCGGCAATTCTCGTCAACACCGCGCGTGGACCCGTAGTGGACGAGAAGGCCCTGGTACGCGCCCTGCAATCCGGGCAGATCGCCGGGGCTGGCCTCGATGTCTTCGAGCATGAACCCGCCGTCGAACCAGAGCTTCTAAGCATGGAGAACGTGGTTCTCGTACCCCATATCGCCAGCGCCTCGCTGAAAACACGCGCACGCATGGCAACCATGGCAGCAGAAAACATCGTGGCCCATGTCCAGGGCCAGCGCCCACCCAACCAGGTCAATAGATAATGTGTTATGGTGTGTGGTGCGGGGTGAATGGAAGTCATCCGGCACCACACACCATAAACATGACTAGAAGGGAAAACTACCCATGTCGCAAACATTTGCCCGCCCATTTACAGGCTCCTCAGAGGGGGCTACGCCTCCCGAGCTGAATCCTTCCTATCGCCTGCTACTGGGGCCTGGTCCCTGCAATGTTGATCCGCGTGTGCTACGGGTGGGTGCCGCGCCTCAACTGGGACATCTCGATCCAGAGCTCTTCGCGATTATGCAGGAGACCGCCGGGCTGCTGCGCTGGCTCTTCCAGACCGAGAACGAGCTGACCTGCTGCGTCTCTGGCTCGGGCTTCTCTGGGGCCGAGGCCGTGCTAACCAACCTACTTGAGCCTGGCGATACTCTGATCGCGGGGAGCCTGGGCTACTTCAGCGGTAAGATCATTGATATCTCGCGCCGCGCCGGAGCTAATGTTATTGTACTGACGACCGAGCCAGGCCAGCCCCTGGATGCCGCAGCCCTTGAGCAAGCCTTCAAGGAGCATCCCGAGGCCAAGATCTTCGCTACCGCCATCGCAGAGACCTCGACCGGGCTACATCAGCCACTCGCAGACCTTGAGCGCGTGACCCATGCCCATAACGCGCTCTTTGTCGTTGATACCGTCTGTGGCCTGGGTGGCCTCCCCGTGCAGATCGACGCTCTACACATCGACGCCTCCTATTCTGGAAGCCAGAAGTGCATCGGCGCGCTACCCGGGCTGGCCCCTGTGACGCTCAATGAGCGCGCCATCGAGGTAATCAAGAAGCGCCGCACGCCCGTTCAGAGCTATTATCTCGATCTCCTGGCGCTCAATCGCTACTGGAACGGCGATCACGCCTACCACCATACGATTTGTAGTAATCTTGTCTATGGGATGTACGAAGCCCTGCGCATCGCACACGCTGAGGGACTCGAAGCTCGCTTCACGCGCCACCAGCTCCACGGCGATGCCCTCAAAGCCGGTATCAAGGCTATGGGCCTGGAACTGCTTGCCCAGCCCGGCTATCAGCTTCCCGTGCTCACGGCCATCCTCATCCCCGAAGGTGTCGATGAGCTGGCTGTACGCAAGGCCCTCCTCAACGAGTACAGCATCGAGGTCGGAGGTGGGCTTGGCGAGCTCAAAGGGCGCCTCATCCGCATCGGACTGATGGGCTACAATGCCAGCCGCCAGAACGTCTACACCGTCTTGAGCGCCCTGGAACATATCCTGCCTGAATGTGGCTACACACTCCCCCAACCCGGCGCCGCACTCAAAGCCTCCGAAGCCCATTATCAGGCGCATTAGTCCCCCACAGTAGCCGCGTACGCCAGTAGCGGGCGCCCGCTACTGGCGTACGCAGCTACTGTATTCCTATCTTCACGGTCTCCCACATGCCGGTGGTATATTGGGCGATCTCGTCGAGGACCAGCATCATGGGGACAAGGTCTTTTAAGGCCTGGCGACGAGTGCTCATGGCCTGGGTCTGCATGTGCTCGGCCCGCTGCCAGCTCAGGCGCTCGGCAATCAGGCTTTGCAGGGTCGCCTGCAACTCTTGCAGGTTCTCCACCAGGCCGCTTACCTCCTGCGCCTGCTTGCCTTCAAGGAGCGCCGCCTCAATCTGGTGCAAGACGTTGTCTATGGTTCTGGCGAAGCGCTCCAGGCGAGGGAGATTGCGCCGTTCGCGCACCATCAACGGGATGTGCGCGGAGAGCGCGGTAATACAATCGGCGAGCTGCTGATTATAGGTAATCAAGGCGTCCCAGCGCTCAACATCTCCCCGCTGCCCCTTTGGCTCGTCCATGAGGCTCTGAAAGGCACTTGCGACATCGGCGTTGGTCAGCGACATGGCTTTATATACTTTATGCATACCGTTGATGCTGCTCTCCTGGCCCTCGTAGCCCGCCAGCACGCGCCGCAGGTACTCGCGGTTGGCAGCGATAGCCTTCGCCAGCCGTTTGGGCAGGCGCTCTCGCTCCCACTCTGGCCAGAGGAAGCCCACCGCCAGCAGCGACAGTAGACAGCCCAGCAGCGTACAGCCCACGCGCAGAAGGGCGATCTCCCATTGACCCGGCGTGGCCATGGAATTGAGCAACAGGGAGAAGGGGGCGATAAACATCACGAAGACGCGATAATTGCGCTGGTAGTAGCAGAAGCCGATAAAGCCAAAGACCGCCAGTAGCAGCAGCATCTCGGATGGCACGCGTACGAGGGCGACCAGGGCGGCAGCAATGCAGGCTCCAATACATGTGCCTATAAAGCGCTGCGCCAGTTTCTGGTTCGAGGTACTATAATTCGGCTTGAGGCACACCATGATCGTCAGGGCAATCCAGAAACCATGCGGTATCTCAAACAGTCTGTAGATCGCTGTGGCAACTCCCATCGCCAGGCCGATTCTCAGGGCATGGCGGAAGGTGGCCGACTGCATCGTAAACTGGGTCTTTAAGGTCTCCAGGGGATTCTTGCGCTTTACCTCCTGGCGGTAGGCCAGGCGCAGCGCCGTTTGGAGCAGGCTCTCTTCCTGGTCCTGTTGCTTCAGCATCGCGACGATTACCAGCAGGGCATTGCTTACCTGGTGGCAGGTTCGCAGCACCTGCAAGACCTGCATCATCCCCTTATAATCTTCCTCATCCACCAGCCGCGTCAGGTGAACCCTGGTCAGGGTGCTCGCGCGCCCCACTGGCTCCGCCGTGTAGCGCGCCATCAGGGACTGCATGTGGCGTCGCAACTCGTCCTCACGCGCCTTCACCTCCACCAGCCTGCGATTCAGCTCATTCGTCTCTACCAGCACCTTCTCGTTCAAGGCCGAGGCACCCACCTGACGCAAGACACGCCCAAACTCGCTGACCGCCGCGTTCAATGCCTGGCGCACAGGTTCCACGCGCGCAACCTGTGGCATTGATTCGCCAAACTTTCCCAGTGAGATCGCCGTCTGAAAGAAGTGGTCCGCGTGCAGGGTTAAGAGGAAGAGGCGCTGCAAGGGCAGGGGCGTCTCCTCCGACCCGGCATGCACGGCGACTACCATGCTATGCGCCTGGTTATAGGCCTGCCAGACCTGTCCACGCGCGCGCTTGAGGGCTTTCCGCTGTCCCTCGTCATACATCGGACCCTCCAGCGCACCACAAAAGCCAGCCAGCGCCCGGTAATAGCTCGCCACGGCCTGTCTCTCCGGCTGGTAGGGCCTCAGCGGCCACAGCAATAGCGTCGGTACTATGGCCCACAGACCACAGATGAGCATAGACAGCGCCACATAGATACCGGTCTGCCAGCTCCCCTCCTCGCTCAACACCATGGCAAAGACAATTGTAACCAGGAGACCCACACGCCCCGCCGAGGTCCCAAATATTCCTAACATATTCAAAATAAAAGGAATCAACAGAGCGGCCGCTATCGCCAGTACAACGCCGCTAACGCTCAGGCCGCTCGCCAGGAAGGCAATTATGGCCATGCCGCTCGCGATACACAGCATGTCCACCACTCGGTCGCGATAGCGTCCACTCGTGCCACCAATGGCTGTATATAATCCACCCAGCATCCCCATGGCCGCCAGTTTACTCTGACCAATAGCGGGACCAATAAGCAAAGGCGGCAGTACGACCAGGATCAGGCGTGCCCCATAAGCCAGGTCCGCCCGCGTCAACTGGAACTGCCGCCAGAAAGCAGAGAAATGCACCAACTTTTTCATAAGACCTCATAATATCAAAAAAGCATAGAACCAGGCCCAACACCAAACTCACACCACGTAATACAGAGAAATATTCCACTGTGGTCATGCTTATACACAGGCCCGCAGGCCCACCATACATCATCTCAGAGGAGAAAAACGGGGGGAAACAGAAACGCTCACCCTTCACCCTATTAGTGTATACCCAACACCAATCCAAAAGCAACCAGCCATTACTTCGAACGGTGCCAAAAATAAAAAAGAACCCGCATCGGATGCGTGGGGGGACCGCAAAACCCCACGCATGCCGACCGGGGGTGAGGGAGCAAAGGGACGGTGTGGTGTATGGCACCCATTGCTCAACCCGGTGTTTAGCCCGCTACTTGGGCTGTTGGTTACAGGACGATGATGGCTTCGCGCTCGATTTCGCGCGGCTTGATGATGGGCCTGGGCATTGAGGCTACCATCAGGATGTAGCCTGTGGCCAGGATCGATGAGATGTCAATGCCAAACTTGCGCAGCTTGATGCGTGTGCGCGAGAGGGCATCGCGAATCGGGCGCATCTCCTGGTCCCATTGCTCATCCTCTATCGCCTGGTCGAGCTTCTCGCGGCTCTCCTCGACGTTCTCCTCGCTGACGCTGCCGTTATAGAAGCTGGCATATAACACTTCGTATGGGCAGTAGTAGGGGAACATCTCCAGCAGCGGGAGCAGAACGCTCATCTCGGTGCCGGTAAACTGCTCCTGCGCGATCATCAGCAGGCGGTCGCTCTCGTATGAGAGATAGGAGAGCGTACCAAATTTGGGATTGAGGGCCATAATATGCCCTTGCGGCAACGCATCTTGCAGGGAGAAGTGTAAGATTTCGTTGTCTCGTCGCAGATCGCTTGAAGTCATCTTGCTTTTACTGCGTGTTGCTGGCCTTTGCATGCTGTTTTCTCCTGCCTTGTGAGTGCGTGGCGCTATTGGTACGGCTCTACAGGGTTCCGCTGCTCATGGCCCCCATCGGTAGGGACCCGGTTTACCGCGTCCGAAGGCGATTGATCGCCTGTGGGCGCAGCCCGAACCGTTCCTGTTGGGGACCGCTAACTATATGGTAGGTGCATACCCAGCAAAAGTAGGCTTGCGCCGCTCTGCCATGAATGGCGCTCGGACACGATAAATCGGGTCCCTACCAAGGTTGCGAGCATTCATGCGCAATACATTGGTACCGAACAACCTACAGGGTTCCGTTGCCTATGGCGGCGAGCAGATAGCCGCAGACCATGATACCTACAATTCCTAACACCAGCAGGCTCAACAGCCAGAGGAAGAGGCGTCTCCCTTTCACAGGCTGCTCGTGATTGCTCATGGCAGGTACATGCTGCTCTACCTGCGTCGCTGCGGATTGCGTGGGCTTCGCCTCCAGGATGATCGGTGTCATACCAGTGGCCTGGCCACGCTGCCGGAGAAGCTTCTGCGTAGTAATGCGGCTTATCTCGGCGGCTGGACTGGCCTCATAGATCCAGTCGATCGCTTCCTGGTGCAGTGGCTCGCTCTGGACCCGTATGCCTGAAACAGCGAATTCATCCATTTGTTCAGGTGCTTCCCACACGCCCTCCCAGACATATTCATCGGAGTTCTGTGTGGCCTCGCTCTCAAATGGAACAAGGTCTATGCTGCGTACGCGCCGCACACCTGGATATGCCCGCGTCGCCGCCGTTCCCTGTACAGGATTCCACACATTCGCTCTGCATTCTTGCTCTTGCATATGCATCGCCGCTCCTTTGTTGCCTGTGCCCGGAAAGAAATGCCTGTGTCCTGGTTTTGCTACCTTCTTAATAAAAAAGGTTCTGGGGAAGAGTTCCTCATCACTCCCTGGCAGCCAGTCCCTTAGTTGCCGGCGCTTACGCGCTCGGGGTTTGATGCGCTTCAGTCCCTCCCCCCCTTGCCCGGCTTCTACCATTCCGCGTATTCCCTCACGTAGCAGGTAGATTTACTGATCTAATTATGCCTGATGAACATGTACAGAGCAAAGATCATATGTTATCATTCAATTAAACATATTTATCATTTTCTGTTGCCCAGAAAGGAATGGCACGTGGATCACATTCCCTCAACTGAGCCACAACCGCGTCTGAAGCTCACCGAAGCTCGGATCGCACGCTCACTCTCACAGCAGGATGTCGCGGAACAGATCGGGACCACGCATGTGAATGTGAGCCGCTGGGAGCGCGGCATTACGCGCCCCAATCCTTATTTTCGGCGCAAACTCTGCCAGCTCTTCGGGCTGACCACCCAGGAACTTGACCTTGTACCCAGCGCAAGCTCCGAACCCCCAGCCGCTACCACTTCAAATATTGATGAAGTAGAATCTCCTGCCGAGGAGTCTCCCACGCCTGCCGCTACTATTGTTGATCCAGCCGTTCCGCTCCTGCCTGCCATTCGCCTGGTTGGCCGCGATGAAGAGCTTGCCGATATCAAACGCCGCCTCTTCACGGGCGGTAACGTGGCCCTGACTGCGCTCAATGGCCTGCCCGGCGTGGGCAAGACGACGCTCTCCATCGCCCTGGCCCATGACCGCGATGTGCGCGCCCATTTCCGCGATGGTATTCTCTGGGCCGGCCTTGGTCCAAAACCAAACATCCTGGGTCTGCTGAGTCGCTGGGGCACCCTCCTGGGCATCTCCGCGACCGAGATGGCCTCTCTGAGCGATGTACACGCCTGGGCGCGCGCCATTCATAACGCCATTGGCACACGCTATATGCTCCTGGTCATCGACGACGCCTGGAGCACCGAGGAGGCCCTGGCCTTCAAGGTTGGTGGCTCCAATTGCGCGCACCTGCTGACCACGCGCTATCCCGAGATCGCCTCGTTTATCGCCCTGGATGGCGCGAAGAAGATCCAGGCTCTCAACGACGAGGAGAGCATGACCCTGCTGCGCCTCCTCGCGCCGGGCGTGGTTGATCGCGAGGTACAGAAGGCCCAGGACCTCGTCCACGCCGTGGGCGGTCTCCCCCTGGCCCTGACCCTCATGGGCAACTACCTGCGCAAACAGACCTATAGCGGGCAGACCCGCCGCATCACCGCCGCCCTGGAGCGCCTGAGCAACGCCGAGGAGCGCCTGCAAATCCAGGAGCCACACGGCCCCGTCGAGGCTCATCCCAGCCTGACTACAGATATCCAGCTCTCGCTACACTCCGTCATCTCCGTCACCGATCAGCAGCTCAGCCCGGCCACGCGCTCGGCCTTCTACGCCCTCTCCGTCTTCCCTGCACGCCCCAACACATTCTCCGAGGAGGCAGCCCTGGCCGTCGCCACCTGCGAGGTCGACATCCTCGACACCCTCATCGACATCGGCATCCTGGAGAGCAGCGGAGCCAGCCGCTACACCCTCCACCAGACCATTCGCGACTACACCTATCTCCAGCTCCAGCGCTCACCAGAGCACGATGCCGCCCAGCGCCGCCTCGTCGCCTACACCTGCGCCTTCCTCGCGGAGCACAGCAGCGACTACGAGCAGCTTGAGCTTGAGAGTCCCACCATCCTCACGGCTCTCGAACAGGCCCACCGGCTCGCCATGCTGCCTGAGCTGATCCAGGGCACCATCGCCTTCACCCCCTACCTCCAGCTCCGTGGTCTCTACGCCCAGGCCGAGCAGCACCTCCAGCGCGCCCAGGAAGCCGCCCTTACCCTCAACGACCAGCGCACCCTCTCCACCCTCCTCCTCTACACCGGCCAGGTCCTCCAGCAACAGGGAAAACTCCCCCAGGCCGCAGATGTCTTCCAGCAGGGCCTCACCCTCGCCCGCGAGCACAATAATCCAGAGCAGATTAGCGCCTTCTTGAATGATCTAGGATGGGTTACCTGGAAACTTGGTAACTACACAGAAGCAGAAAAATACCTGCAAGAAGGCTTAGTCATAGCACGCAAGATCGATAACAAAAAGCGTATAAGTAGCATACTAAGGGTTTTAGGCTCTGTTTATGATTTACGAGGAGAGTCAGCGAAATCAAAAGAATGCTTACAAGAAGGTTTAACTATCGCACAGCAAATGCAAGATCATGAGTTAGCGATTGCTATCTTGACTAACCTGGGTGTAAATGCTGGTCAACAAGGAAACTATTTGCAAGCGAAAAAATACTTTCAAGAAGGCTTAGAAACAGCGCGGCATATTGGTCATCGTCAGCGAACCAGTGCTCTATTAGCTAATCTTGGCGCTGCTGAAATGGATATGAAGAATTATGTACAGGCTGAGGCATATTTAAAAGAGGGGCTAGAAGTTGCCCGTCAAATTGAGCATCGAGAGTGGACTAGTATTTTGCTTATCAACTTAGGCTTAGTAACTCGTAGAAAAGGAAGTTATAAACAAGCAGAGTCTTATCTACAAGAAAGTTTAACCTTGTCAAGACAAGTTGGCATTCCTCAGATGACAGCAGGAGCTCTGTACGAATTGGGTAATGTTCTCCTCATACAGAATAGGCTTCAAGAAGCAGATGGCGCTTTCTCTGAGATGCTAGATATCCTGCCTGAAGGTGCTATTGATCAAAAAGCCCAGGCTCAATATGGTCTGGCACGCATTGCCGCCATACAAGAAAATACACAGAAGGCACAGCAATTAGGCGAACAGAGTTTGAAAGTTCTAGAACAGATAGGTCATGGCAATGCCGAAGAGGTACGCGAGTGGCTATCTTCCATCAAATAAGGATAACAAAAATAACAATGCTAACACGCAACAACTACCCGTAGGCGCGTACGTAAATAGCGCATCCCCCGCCAGGGAGCGCCAGCGAGCGAAGGTGGCGCTGCTCCCTGAATTTACCCATAGGCTTTTTAATCATGCCAGTATATATCTGGCTGTGCGCTTGGAGTTGGCGTAGTCTGGTCAGTGGCTTGGTGACGCGGCGGGGTGACGCCGGCGGCGTGGGTGTAGGCGAATGAGCCGATGGCGACGACGGTGATGACGATGAGCAAGACGACCAGTGGAATAATCCAACGCAGCATATTTCTGAACATACGATTTCTCTACCTTTCCCTGGGAAATAATCGCGCGTATTCACTACCTGAAGCCTCAAGTTGCGGTCCAACCCGGCATATCCATGATCTCCAATTTAGTAGGCGTGAGTGAGCCTGCCTACTCGCCACCAGTCCCACTGGTGTTCAGGATACCCGTTTCTGCCTATGGGCTTCAAGCATCAATACGTGTACATCCCCCAAAATTACTATCATGTGCCTCTTGGGTGCCTGACGCACATGATCCATACATTGTTACTTTCCGATCCACGGATGTGCAGTGCTGCCTTTCGCAGTGGGGTCGTGCTAGCAAATGCCCCACTGGCGTTCAGGGGGATTGTGGTCACTGGGTGCCAGCTCTGGGCTACCACAATCCGCGCGAACCCTGCCATTGGCGGCGAGCATGTGTGAGCCAGCTCACGCGCCAACAAAGTAATCTCGTATCCTGCGACCAACCCGCCAGAAATATTCCCGATCTCAACCCCTCTGGGTGATGAGGTTGTGTCTTATTCTAAAAGACTGAAAACAGAACTTTCACGGGTCAAATGTCTTATACCTCAGTATCGATACCTAGAAAAGATAGTATAAGATTTTTTGCCAATCGTCATGTCTAGCATCTTTTCTGGCAAAAAGTACTAGCATGGTCCCGAAGGTTGAAAAAAATAACCTGCTCAACGAGCAATCTTGCCCCATTATAGCACAAAAACACCTTCTGCACTCATCAAAGCCATCAAATTTATGCGTGACGTCCACAAAAATTGGTATATCTTGTTCTTCAACCTTCAACTTCCTTAGTACCAATAAGCCACCGCAAGTACATGTTATTTCCATATATTGTAATGTTATAATACCAACATCACCTGTAACCCTGAAGAGCGCTGTAAAGCCATCCCGTTTCCCTTCATAGGCGCCCGATTTATGACGTTGCTGGGAAATTGAGGAACGCGCCCCCCTCGGTTGTGACGCCTTTCGCGGAGGCTTGCTCGAACAACCTGATGAAATTTCCCAGCAACGTCATAAATCGGGCGCCCATGGGAATTGGAAGCGCCGTAAATGGGGGCCGCAGAAAATTTGTTTCCAATCGAGGAGCCAAGACTATGAGCAGTTCCGGTGACAAGGATTTTATCTCGCAGGCGCAGGCTGGCGATATCGCGGGTATGCAGGGGCTCTTCATGCGCTATAGCTCCAGCATTCAGCTCTATCTTGTTCGCCTGCTGGGGGAAGAGAAAGCCACCCCTTTGACTGTTCATACCTTTCGGAGTGCCTGGGAGGCTCTGCCAGGTCTGGAGCCTGGTGCGGATTTTCTCACCTGGCTCTACCGTATCGCGACCAATATCGCCTATGATGCTCAGGAGCCCTCTGCTCGCGGTCTGCGTCGCCATTCCTGGCCCCTCTATCAGCTCCTCGCGCTGCCTACAAGCACCCCTCCACTCATTAAGGCGGTGCTTCGCTTGCCATTCTATGAACGAGCCTGCCTGGTCCTACATGTGGTGGCCCGGCTCTCGCTGGCTGAGGTTGCCGCTTGCCTGGGCCTACCGGAGCGGCGCGTGCGCACCCATCTGGAGTCGGCCTGGTCCTGGCTGCGTTCTGGTGAATATGCCTCCGCGACGGAGGAGGAGCTTCGCGAGGCAATTCTGGCTCTGCCACAGCCTGGCGAGCAGGTCAACTCACCCTTTCTCGCTAGAGAAGAAGAGGAGGGTGAACAGTCCGATCAGCAGGGACTGACTCTGCTTCGCCTCTCATCCTCGGCCTCCTATACTCGCCCACTACGCCAACGCATCTTCCTGCGCCTGGGCCTGATGCTTACCTCTCTGCTTCTCGTCGTCTCTCTACTCACGTCCGGTATGGCTCTACTGCTTGTGAATAAAAATCAGTTAGTCTCTTCAGGCCAGCTTAAAGCACCTCCAGTCTTTACCCCTGCGTACTATGATGCCCGCGTCGACCGGCCAGCTTGCTTCTTCGCCGACGAGTCCAACGATAGCCACGCGCAGCCCTCCATCTGCAACTCACATCTCTATAGCGATATTAATCAGCAACAATCTACGCGCCCCGGCTTTATTTTCAGGCTTCAACAGGCCTACGCCGATGCTAATGCTATCGGCCTGGCTTATACCCTCCTCCAGTCCGCTTACAACAACCTGAACGATGTCCCGGACATGTTTGGCACGCTCTCCATCCAGGAACTACACACAAGCATAACCATAGGGCACAAGTACGCGGCCTATAGCACGTTCTTTGGCCAGTACAACACCAACAACGATATCTCTTTCTTCTATCTGCCCTCAAGTCCAACCCCAGGCGAAATTCACCAGCTTCATGTAACCCTGGATATCCACTCGATGTGGCTTGTCGACCAGACGACAGGCGGCACCACTACCGTCTATAAGGGGTCACAGCCGCTCCGTTTTCAATTCACCCTGCCTTTTCACACTGGGCAGATCATTCCCACACCCCGCTCCAGCCACAATGCGCCATATAGCCTCTCACAGGTAACGATCACGCCCAGCATGACTCATGTCACACTGAACTGTCTCCAATCCTTGGCCTGCAAGAATATTGCCAACCTCCTCCTGACGGCCGGGAACAGCGCCTATCTGCCTTCAGATGTACGCTGGCACCTCCCCACCATCGACCTCTATTACCGCGCCACCAGCTTCCAGAAGCATAGCACCTGGCATCTCTCCGCCACCAGCCCCACCGTCAGCATCCCCTCCATCTATTTTTAGTGGCAAAAACAAAGGGCAATATATGCAAGGGCACCCCCACCAGACTACTATGCATGAGTAACCTTCTACCCAGAGAGAATCGTACTATAAAGGGATGAGGTAAGTAAGATTGTGTTGGTTGGAAGAAGAATACTTTGATTCTATGAATATACGAAAGGCACAAAAAGTCATTTATGAGTATAAAGCAAAAGAAACGCTTAAAAATCGCGCAGATCGCACCGCCCTGGCTGCCAATTCCTCCGGAAAACTATGGCGGGACAGAGTCTGTTTTGAAAAATCTTGTGGAAGAGCTTGTCGCCGAGGGACACGATGTTACCCTCTATGCACCTGCCGATGCACAGACATCGGCCCGGCATATCTCATTTTATCATGACTCGCTCTTGAAAGAGGGTACCCCCTGGCAAGCACACCTTAAGGCCTACTTCCATATGTATAAAGCCGTGCAGCACATCCAGCAGGAGAATGACTACGATGTCGTTCATGGGCATCTCTCTTCATCCACAGATATGTATCTTCTGCCTATGCTGGCCTCGCTGGAGATGGCACATATCATTACGATGCATAGCCATATACCCTTTGACCGGGTCGGCACCTGGCAGGGTGACGCGGACAACTACTTCTTCTATGAATGGGGGCGTCAGTGCCCCGTCGTCGCGATCAGTCGCAAGGCCTGCCAGGTGGAGGCGGGACAGGGGGCCTTAAATTGGGCAGGCGTTGTCTACAATGGTATCTCCATGAACGAGTACGCTATTCCAGCCGATGCCCAGGTTGAGCCGTACTATGTCTGGCTGGGTCGCTTTTCGCCCGAAAAGGGACCGCACCTGGCTATTGAGGCGGCACGACGTGCTGGAGTTCCTCTGCATTTGGGCGGAACCATTGATACATCTTCGCCTGAGGCTGAGCAGTACTTCCATGAGCAGCTTGAGCCTCAGTTTGATGATAAGCAGATACGCTATCTCGGCCCCCTGGATATAGAGGGCAAGATCCAGGCCTTTAGCCGCGCCACGGCGTTTCTCAACCCTATCGAGTGGGAAGAACCCTTTGGCATGGTTATGGTCGAGGCCATGGCCCTGGGCTGTCCCGTGATTACCTTTGGACGCGGCGCGGCGCCCGAGGTTGTGTATGACGGTGTCAGTGGCTTCGTTGTGGATACACTCGACGAAATGGTCGAGGCCATGCCGCGTGTGAAAGACCTCGACCGCACCCAGGTGCGTGCCCATGTCGACGAACACTTCTCGTCCAGGGCCATGACTCGCGCGTACCTCGATGTCTACCGCCAGGTTATGCCCGATACCGTTCAGTCAGATCGCTGTCTCCTCCCCATTAGTCATCCCGGCGCCATCTAAAACCCGGTGAATAAGAAGAGGTTCTGGCTGGGAAGGGCGTGCCCTTCCCAGCCAGAACCTCTTCTTACTTATTTTTCTCGCCGACAAATAGCCCGGTTGGGAGATCAAACCAGTCGACGCCATCTACCTGCTGTAGCTTGAGGCTGGCTCGCTCCTCTGGGGTGGCCGCCGCGAACATAGATAGGATGCGTTGCACATTCTCCGTGGGCGTGCGCATACGCTGCGTCCACGTTGGCACGTCCATGTGAATGCCCCAACTACGCTCGAGGCGCGCCGAAATACCTGCCTCCTCCAATAGGTGTAGCCACGTGCTCACAGAACGGTTGCGTATATGTGAGGGATCGCGCAGGACCTCGATCTGGTTAATAAAGTCGTCCGGCACCTGCTCCTCTGGTACGATTGCATCAATCAATACCAGTCGCCCGCCGGGTTTAAGGAGACGCGCCCACTCTCTCACCGCCTGGGGCAAGTCCACAAAATGGTGCGCCGAGTGACGGCATGCCACGGCATCCGCGTATGTATCCGGTAGTGGAAGCGCGTGCGCATCCCCCTCGATAAAACGCACATTGGCGATATGGCGCTCCTGAGCGAGCTTGCGGCCCGCCTCAAGCATAGGTGCTGTGAAGTCAATGGCCACAACCTCGCGGGCATGGGGGGCCAGCGCCAGCGCGGTATGCCCCGTCCCGGTCGCTACATCCACCACTACCTCGCTCCCATCCAGCCGCGCCGCCTCGACTAGCCACTGTAAATCAGGTCCCTGGGCATGCACTGCGCTGGTGACATAATCGCTGGCAGCCACGCCAAAGCGGCTCTGAATCCGCTCATTACGCTCATCGGTCATAAGTTTTCTCCTCTTCTACAGCCCGGGCATATCCTCAAGGTTGTGCACAGTCCAAGTATACCCGCTCCTGCTTGATATTGTCCAATACTTATTTCTGCAAAAAGTGATGCTTTGTAGGCATCACTTTTCTCTTCTCAGAGAATTACGTGCGAGACAGAAGGGCGAATCTGCCAAACATGGGCACACGTTCACAGCATCTGGAGGCTGCCTCCCTTTCATACACAGGCGATCAATCGCCTTCGGACGCGGTAAAACCGGGTCCCTACCGAGGTTGTGACGCCTTTCGCAGAGGCTTGTTCGAACAATCTGATAAGATTTCCCAGCAAAGTCATTTATCGGGTGCCCTATGTGGGTTGGGGGCGCTCTTCTCGGCATCTCCGTTATGGAAAGTCGCCTGGGAATTTTTTTTGATTTTGTTGGTACCTTTGCGTCAATTAAAGCAGGGAAGCAGGCTAAATTTTTACGGTATTTTAATGAGCTTTTATTGCTTAGTGCTGCTTTTGTTAAATCCACCAGTAACAAAAACAAGCAGGCTTATCGCATGATCCGGTTCTAGAAGCCAATCCGTTTTGCTACTGCACTTAACGAACGGAGCACTAGACTTTGTCCATGGATGGTTGTTTAAAACCGCTCCACAAGCGGGTCATTGTATTGGTTTTTACAGAAGGGTTTCTATAGTTAAGATAGGGCAATCTTGGGATTTTACGCTGGTATATAGCCAAAAAAGCGATTTCTCAAGGTTGCTCGTGTATTAAGTTTCCTTGAGAAATTAGCGCTAAGTTCGATATATTTGTTAAGCTTTACAAGCTTTCAGAAGGTGTTTATGAGCCTTATGGCTTGCTATTACGCCAGCCGTTTTGCTAGAATAGCTTTGTTATGCATATTTATTTTCACAATGCCGAAGATCAGCAGCGCTGGGCATATACAGAAGGATTGAACGTTTTAGGGCAGCGTGAGCTCGCGGTCCTGGCTCCCTGGTCGAATGATGACCTGCGCCACAGGCTCCTGCTTAACTTGCTGGAGTTTATAGAGTGCTATATTCAGAGCCAGCCGAAGCGTATTCTGCCTGGGCAGACATTTCAGTATGACTGGTCATTATTGCGCTTTGTAAGTGACGAGGATAATATTAGTGGCACAGGCTCAGATACGCTGCTTATTGAGGAGCAGGAGTCCCTCTTCGCATTTGATGATGTGCCTTTTGTGCCTGGGGTAGCGCGAACTCTGGAGCTTATGCAAATCCAGCATAAGGCCATGCAGCGCAACCGGGTTACGGGTAATGTGCAATATCCTTTTCCCGCACATTTCGCACTTATTGGTAGTTGTGTGACACCAGAGACTATCCAGCAATTACGCCCTCTGATGGCCGAACGGTACCATGAGCCTGAGGGCCAGTTTAGTGGCTGGTTTATTGGCTGTTGTGATAAGAGCCACGACCATGATAATCCTGATGAGCTGGGCAAGGTTCATCTAATGCATATCGTGAAGGGGTTGCCAGCTCTGTTCCCATATATCGCTATGCCAATTGGAACTGCACTGCTCTTTGAAGAAGACAAGGTGGTTGTCTTTCTTCCTGGCAAGGAACAGGGTTTTGTTGATTCAGAAGCTCATCTTAACTATTCTACCCTCTTGAGCTTATAACTATCACCTCTTGCCATTGATATGTGATTGATATGTGTAAGAAGGCTAGAGCTGGTTTATCTATTTTACTTCTAGCCTTCTTGTGGGTGCAGAGGGGGAGAGTTGAAGTCCACGACACGAGAAACTAGGTGCTCTTCTGATGCGGTCCCATTGGCTTGTTAGGCGGAAGGACGTTTTATTTTTGTCCATTAGTGATGAATCTAATGTATATGATCTCAACCGCTAAGATGTCAAAATGGATGTCAGAATTTCTATTGTATGACGCGACATGCATAGCCTCTGCTTTCTTCTCCGAGCCAACCAGGGCGGGTCGTGCCTGCTTGACAGCCGCTATAACGTGTTCACAATGTCCTCTACTCTTGGCTTGCTGGTTCTTTGGTAGTTTCGACTTAATAAAGCAGATGAGAGCGAAGCCCAGGGAGGCCGCGACTGGGAAGACCATATTAGCAAGCAGAATGATATCGGTCTATGAGAGACTCATCTGGAATTAATTCTTCTACGATATAATCTCATCAATTACTGCGGGAGTCACAATAACCCCCACTAACTGCAGGTCGGAGAGTCGGGAGAAGTCCCGACTCTTTTTATTTGTTACTGAAAATGTCGCCTTGAGATTGTTAATCATGTTGAGGGCGTTAGCGAGGTCTTCTTTGCCGCTTTAGTGATTTTCATTATTATATTTAACCACAAATGACCTATCTACCTTTTGTTTTATCCACATTTTTATCCACAAAATATGAAGCGCGAGGTATCCATTTTGTATAAGCAACCATCACAAAGTATCATCATCTCTTGCATATCTCAAGCAGATAGAGTATACTTGGATGTATGAAGTTATCGAGTTATGCCAAGAAGATTGGGATCAGTTATAACAGCGCCTGGCGTATGTGGAAACGCGGCCAGATTCCCGGCTATCAATTGCCCACCGGCACCGTGATCATTGATCCGCCAGAGCTTCGCTCGGTTCCGGTCCACGTCGTCGCTGTGTATGCTCGTGTTTCAAGCAGCGAAAACAAAGACAACCTGGAAAGGCAAGCCGAGCGGCTGGTGACCTGGTGCAATGCCCAAGGCTGGTCGGTCAGCAAAGTCGTCAAAGAGTGCGGCAGTGGCATCAACGATCAGCGGCCCAAGTTTCTGGCGCTGCTGGCAGATCCCAAAATCGGGCAGATCGTGGTTGAACACAAAGATCGCGCTTCTCGCTTTGGCGTGGCCTATATTCAGACCTTGTTGGCTATGCAAGGACGGAAACTGGTCATCGTCAACACCGCTGATACCGCCGAAGATGATCTCATGGGCGATTTTATCAGCATCATTCCCTCGTTTTGCGCTCGTCTTTATGGTCGCAGACGAGCCAAACGCAAGACGGAACAAGTGCTAGCGGCTTTGCAGCAGAATGGACCCGCCCGTGAGCAAGAAGCCCCAAAAAGCCTCGCTTGATGAGAAAAAAAAGCGCAAGCGCAAAAAGAAGACGAAGCAGACCATCACTCGAGCGGTGACCCATATCCGTCTCATTGAGGCCAATCCTGGCAAACTTGAGGCGCTCGATCAGCTTGTGGCGGTTTACTTGCCGCTGTGCCAACAGTACACCACCCTGTTTTGCGAGGCCGAGACAAGCCCGGACAAGTACCAAGAAACCGTCTTCAAAACCGATCTTTCCGACCGCTTGCATCGAGTGGCAATACAGCAAGCCGCAGGCATTGCCAAAAGCGTTCGCACCAATCGAGCGAACGCCTATCAGGCGTACCTGGAAGATGTGGCTGATTACGCTCAGGCCAAGGCTCAGGCGGAAGGCCGGATGTCCGCCTTCAAACGCCGCGAACCGACCTGGACCGAATGGGATCTCCCTGTGCTGCGTGTGCCAGTCATCCAAGCCAATGTCAACGTGGTGGTGCTCGAGAAGTCGGAGGACTCCACGTTCGACTACTGGCTGCGCGTGTCCACCTTAGATGTCGGGAATCCGCTTCGAGTCCCAGTCAAACTCGCCTCCTATCACAAACGAGCACTCGAAGGCCGCACGCTCAATGCATCCACAACACTTCACAAGCGCAATGGAGTCTGGTGGCTGACGCTCTCCTTTGACGAGGACGTTCCTCTTCAAACCAAGCCTGACGCCCCTACAGTAGGCGTCGATGTGGGCATTGCCCATTTCCTCACGACCTCCACCAATAAAGCGTATGGCAGTTTTCATGGCAAGATGGCCCGACAGCACAAGCACGATCGGGAAAAGCGTCGCCGCAAGGCGAAACTGCGAGCCTGTCTGGAAAAGAAAGGCGTCCCAAAGGGCAAGCTTCCTTCGACAAGTTCTGAAACGTCGCAACGCTTGAGCCGTCACGTCAAGCAAGAGATCAACCGGGCGGTCAATGCGTTGGTCAAAGATCATCGAGATGCCAGACTCATTTATGAGGACCTCAATGTGGCCTCGATGCGCTTCAAAGCAAGGGTGATGAACAGTTATCTGTATGCTTCTCACCTGGGGCATATCCCAGAGCAGCTGGCCTGGGCCGCCGCCAAACAGGGCATGGCAGCCCACACGGTCCGAGCCGCCTATTCCTCTCAGGAATGCCCCCGCTGCCATTATGTCGATCGCGCTAATCGGCCGAACCAGAAAACCTTCAAGTGCCTGGTCTGTGGTTACGCAGACCAGGCCGACCGCAAAGCCGCACAGACGCTCGCGGGACGCTGGGGGGATCGGAAACTGGCGGCATGTCGCTCGACCTCGGAGGTCAAGGCGCTCCTCATGACGCGGCATGAAGCGTGGAAACAGCAGAATCAGCAGAGGATCCAGGATGCTGGGCCTCCCGTCCAGTTGAGCTTCTGGGATCCCCCAGAGATGTTCCTGGAATCATCTCACGAGTGAACATCTCTCAGTAGAGAGAGGTGCATAGGATGCTCGTAGTGCATCCTCCCGCCTAGTCCGCTGTTTGGTAAACAGGCGTAGGTTAAAGTGAGAAGGATAATCATTGCAATAGATGGTTATGCTTTGATCAACTATTAAAGGGGAACATGTTCTATAGCTTGCCATTGATGCCAATGGCCGGGATCTATTCAGTTTATTTGTGGGTGTTTGTTGTCGCCTTCCTGGTGCTTGAAATCTGGCTTTGTTGTTTGTGTATATTGGTGTTCACTTACGTAAATTTGTGGGTGTCGCTGTACTAAATGCTGTACTAGCTATACTGGTGTAAGCGCTTATAGGCTTTATGGGGTCAGCGCATCCAAACCTGAAAACTGTACGCTAAGGTTTAGATGCGCTGACCCCATGATAAACAGAGCAAGCAAATAGCGACCGTCTAGATCTCTCTAAAGGAAGCGATCATGTAATATACTACAATACTAGTCTTACTACTTGAGTTATGTTATACTCCAAATGATTGCTCCCTCCATCGCATGGACTCTATTCGGATACTCTAAGGAGATCGACCAGATGAGAGATCGTGTTGGGCAACAGATTGGCAACTATCGACTGGTCCGTCTCTTAGGAGAAGGCGGCTTCGCGGAAGTCTATCTGGGCGAACATCTCTATTTAAGCTCACAAGCGGCCATCAAGCTCCTCCATACCCACGTTGCCCAGAGCGACATCGCTCAGTTCCAGCAAGAGGGACGCATGCTTGCCAACCTGATCCATCCCAATATTGTCCGTATCCTGGACTTTGGAATCGACGATCGTACCCCCTATTTGATTATGGACTATGCTCCTGGTGGGACGCTGCGTACACGTCATCCTAAAGGCACTCGTCTGCCACTCTCGACGGTGGTGCAGTACGTCAAACAGATCGGACAAGCGCTTCAGTATGCACATGATCAGAAGTTTATTCACCGGGATATCAAGCCCGAAAACATGCTCATCGGTCGCAATGGCGACCTCCTGCTCAGCGATTTCGGCCTTGCCTTGATCGCACAGAGTTCGCGCTCCCAGAGTACCAAAGATATAGCCGGCACCATTGCCTACATGGCTCCTGAACAAATCGAAGCTCATCCTCGTCCCGCCAGTGACCAGTATTCTCTTGGTATCGTCATCTATGGGTGGCTCTGTGGAGAGCATCCTTTTCGTGGTTCATTTACCGAGATTGCCATGAAGCAGAGCATCGCTCCGCCCTCTTCGCTTGTCGAGCAACTTCCCTCGCTTCCACCAGCCGTGGAGCGGGTTATTTTCACAGTGCTTGCGAAGAAGCCCGAAGATCGTTTTGCCTCGATCGGCTCCTTCGTCACCGCTTTGGAGCAGGCAAGTACGATCGAGCCTCCATCTATAACGCCACCACCACCGCTAAGACGGCCAACAACACAATCGCCACCCCACGCTGAGGAGAGAGCGAAGCCGAAAAATCAGGAAGAGCTTCCAGCACCATTGGACGCTCCCGGCATGCAACCTTCCGCATTTGCGGTGTCTTCTCCATCCAGGTCATCTCTTACCTTCCTTGATGGAACGAACGTTACGGCAAAGGCATCTTCGCCCTTTCCCCAACGTCTCTCACGCCGCAGTGTCGTAGCAGGCTTGGTGGTGCTGGTGGGGGCAGGAGGGAGTGTCATGTGGTGGACGAGTACGCACGTCATTCCAACCAGTACTCATGTAGCTCCAATAGGAACCCACCTAGTTCCAATAGGAACCCACCTTTATACGTACAAAGGCCATACCGGTACCGTGTATGCAGTGGCCTGGTCGCCGCCTGATGGCAAGCGCATCGCCTCTGGGAGCGATGATGGTACAGTGCAGGTGTGGAATGCTGCTGATGGCAGCCAACCCTACACGTACAAAGGTCATACCGGTACCGTGTATGCAGTGGCTTGGTCGCCTGATGGCAAGCGCATTGCCTCTGGAAGCGATGATGGTACAGTGCAGGTGTGGAATGCTGCTGATGGCAGCCAACCCTACACGTACAAAGGCCATTCCGCTATCGTGCGTGCAGTGGCTTGGTCGCCTGATGGCAAGCGCATCGCCTCTGGGAGCGATGATGGTGCAGTGCAGGTGTGGAATGCTGCTGATGGCAGCCAACCCTACACGTACAAAGGCCATTCCAGTTTTGGCGTGTATGCAGTGGCCTGGTCGCCCGATGGCAAGCGCATCGCCTCTGGGGGCTTTGATTTCACGGTACAGGTGTGGAATGCTGCTGATGGCAGCCAACCCTATACCTACAACGGCAATCCCAGTGTCGTGGAATCAGTGGCCTGGTCGCCTGATGGCAAGCGCATTGTCTCTGGGAGCTGGGGTAACACAGTAGATAACACAGTACAGGTGTGGAATGCTGCTGATGGCAACCAACCCTATATTTACAAAGGCCATTTCCATGGCGTGTATGCAAGTGGCGTGTATGCAGTGGCCTGGTCGCCTGATGGCAAGCGCATCGCCTCTGGGGGCTGGGATAACACAGTACAGGTGTGGAATGCTGCTGATGGCAGCCAACCCTACACGTACAAAGGCCATGCCGATGGCGTGGAAGTAGTGGCTTGGTCGCCTGATGGTAAGCGCATTGCCTCTGGGAGCGATGATCACACAGTGCAGGTGTGGATTTCCTAACAAATCTTTCTGTTGCAAGGCATACCCTCACATTGCGCGTCCTTTTGCTTCGCTCCATTCTTTACAAGTTATCCATATACCGATACTGGTTGATACCCCAACGTTGGGCTATGTGAACGTGACAAGCCAAGCTGTGAGTGTCGTGCAACGCGCAGCATGCGGACCCACAAGGGGTAATGCAAGTGATCCCCGGTCAGCCGCATATCTCTCAATAGATCACTGCGTAGGGCCATTCTGCTACCCGCACCGGCCAGGTCATACTTGGGGTCAGCAAATAAGGGAACATGTATTCTAATCAAGCTCAATTAGCTGATGAGTTTATGTGTCAAAAATGGCGAATTTATAGTAGTAATGACAGGATGCATAGGAGGGGCAGTGGTATACACCCTGGATGCCTGATGAGGGAGAGTTGAACCCCCTTTGATGGGTTTTTGGCCTGGCTTTGAAGCTCTGTTCGTGGCCTTTTTGAGCTTGAGAGTGGGTTATTTTTGTCCATTCTTGTCTAACTTTTTCGATGTGTGTTGAGCCGTTTTGCTCTCACTTTTGCTCTCATTTGTTTGCGATTTTGGGCTTCGTGGGCGGTTTACAGCATGACCTTATGGACTTTTATTGCTCAGGATTTGCTCTTATCTATTGAAAAAATCATTAACGAGGCAATCCATCAACACGATATCATGTTTTTGTCCCTTAAAGGGATGGGCATCTCTCCATTTACCCGCAATTTGAAAACCAGCACGTAAATAAACGCGAATAGCGCGCTCATTAAAACTGAGCGTTCGCAATCTCACAGAATGTAGACAGACGTTTTGGAAAGCATAATTGAGCATTAGTATAGTGCTCTCGGTGCCATAGCCTTTATTCCAACAATCTTTCTCTCCTATGCTAATAGCAAATTCAGCAGATTGATTGAAAAAAGAAATATCAAACAACATTGTTGTTCCGATAGGTCGCATACCGACGCGTTCGTAGATAGTAAAAAAGACTGCATCTAAGTTGCTTTCTTTGCTTGTTTGCTCATACCAGGCCTCTGTAGCTTCCCATGTGAGAGGTCTGAGGGTATAAATACGTGACTCATTAACCTCAGGATCATTCATCCACTTCTGATAATATGGTAGTAGACTTCGCTGTATCGGTCCTAATACTATTTTCTGGCCCATTAAATTCACAATAGGTTTGGAATCTTCTTGTCGTAAGATGTTATGTTTACTACTCATGAATGGTGCCCTTCTGTCTATTAGGTCCTCTACAAACACATTACGAAAAGGAAAACAATTTTCCTCTCATTATGGGGGGAGATAGGTCTTGCACATTCTGCCCCTATTATAGGAATATATAATGCTCCATTATATATTTTTGTTCGGGGAGAGTTGAAGTCCACGAAGCGAGAAACTAGACGCTCTTCTGATGCGGTTCCATTGGCTTGTTAAGCGGAAGGGCATTTTATTTTTGTCCATTCGTGGTGAATCAAATGTATATGGACGCCATTTCTAATGTTGTGTAAAGCAGACTATTTGTGCGAAAAGACATATTCGTTAAAGTCGCAGACGGGTCGGTAGCCTACCTGCTGGTAAATGCTATTGGAAGTGGGATTGGAGAGATCGGTAAAGAGGCTACAACGTTCCCAACCGCTGTCAAGTAAATGCTGGCTGAGAGCAGCAACACTGCGTGAGGCGTATCCATGACCGCGCAGTTCTGGAGGAGTGTAGACGGGACCGATGCTGATGACACGCGAGATGGGACGCGATGTGGCTACCAGTGAGACGATGGTTTCATCCGGCAGCACCCAGAGATAGACTTCACTATTGCCGATGCGCGTCCGAGCCCAGGCCAGTGCCTCCTCATCACTGATAGACGTATGCAATGCCTCCTCCTGAAAGGCTTTGATCCAGCGAACTACCAGCACGGTATCGGCTGGAGTAGCGATGCGTAGCGAGCCTAGTCCGGGTCGTGGAGCGATTACTTGCGTCAACTCAAAGAGTCGCTGGTGTGTTCGCAGGTGAGACGCTTCACCGGTCAGGCTGGTCCACGTCTGGGCGAAGAGGTCTGAGAGAGAAGACGGTCCTATCACGCCAGGAACTGGCCACCCATGTTCGCGCAGATTATGGATGAGCAGCGACAGAGCCTCACCGAAAGCATCGAACTGATTGCTCGTTACGATCAGCCTGAAAGGGGGCGTCATTACTGCCGCCACTATCAGTTTCACCTCGTCTTCGACCGTTGCCAGATAGGGCGGTACCTCGATACGCTCAGGGGATTTTTGCAGGCGCAGCGCGATACCCAGCGGCAGACCGTTCAATACCTCGTTACGTTCAAGTTCCGCTCGTGCTCGTTCAAGAAAATCGCTGGCTTGCATATAGGTTGTGATAATCACTCATTTGTCCTCCATCATGTTTTCTTGTGGCGCATCATTACACAACAATCGGTATGGCATCTGTATATGACCTTAACCTCTAAGATGTCAAAATAGATGTCAGAATTTATACTGTATGGCTTGCCATTGATATGTTTAAGAAGGCTAGAGCAGGTTTATCGATTCTACTTCGAGCCTTCATAAGTGTCGGGGTGAGAGGATTTGAACTCCTGTTAAGCGGTTTTGCTCTCACTTTGATCTGGAAATTGCCTGATAGTCAAGGATTATTCTCCTTCTATCTCACATGATTCCGATAACTCCTCCAAGAATTCCGCTTTTAAGTATCGTATAACAGAGGAGACTTGTTTGATGCGGTCCTGTAGGGTGGGTATAGAAATAAAACGACACATTTGTTTCATTGGTGGAGATAGACGCGAAAATGTTGGGCGATTAACTTCGGTAATGACTTTGTTTCGACGTTCATCTGGAGCTACTAAGTAAAGTGGAATGTTTAAATTTGGTTGCATTGCAATCAGATCAGCCATTCGTAGTAGCCCTGAATAGATCGATGTAGTGCATTCAATTTCAAATGCTGCAATAATGGCATTACCAGTTAGCCATAGAACGTCAATTAGCTCAATGGTTCGATTGGTCGCTGCATCAAATTGGAGGGGTAGCTCTTTTTTCATACGTGGTCAGGGTCTCACGCCACAACTTGTTGCTGCGCATCTATAAGTAGACATCTTGCTTGAGCTATCTACTTATAGATGCGCAGGGTGTCTACTGGAGTGAAGCCCTGGTGGTAAATCACAAAACCTATGTCCATTGAATTCTCGGCTTCGGTCGTTATTTGCTACCCATACATCAAGACCCATATCATTTCCCAGTTTTAGAAGAAGCCATTGGATTTCTGTATGGAGTCTCGGCTCTTTAGAGGGTTTGGTTACCTCATCCGATGTTTCTTCATCTCCTGGTACTGTTACTGTCCCTATCTTTGCAGGGAGTACGGCTGGTTGATCTTCTACTCTGCTTTTTGTTAAAGGGCGAATAACAGGATTCTGTTGAGCTTCTTTGAGTGCATTGACAATAACTTCTCCGTCTGAAGTTTTCCATTTAGTGGGAGAGCCGCGTACGTGTCCAGTCCAAGCAAAAGGGCTATTGAGGTTTTCAAAGATGGTAAGCTGGTCGCGTAAATGCGTAATTGGTACGCCTGTCTCGGGTGTAAGGTGAATAACAGGCTTCACCTTGAGACGACAGGGAAAGACATCTTTTTCCCAGATAGGAGTATTATCTTTAAAAGCTTCTGAAACAACCTCTAAAATGCCGACCAGGCGAGAAACGCGTGTTAAATAACAAATGAGGTAGTCTCCTGGTTTGATCTGTTGAACAGTTCTCCACCGACTTTCACGAAAGCCAGAAGTTTCTCCTCCTGCATTAAGAAATTCCTGCCAGGTTACCTCAGTAAAGAGATCTAACCAATAAGTAGGTGTACGCATTACTTAGGCTTTCTTCTTGATTATTGACATAATAAGATGTAAGAATGTTTGCTTATTTTACTTCATCTAATAGAAGCTTTACAAGAGTTTGTTTAATATATCGCATTTTTGAGGTTTCGAAGGTCGGGATCTATTCGGCTTATTTGTGGGTGTTTGTTGTCGTCTTCCTGATGCTTAAAATCTGGCTCTGGCGTTTCTGGGTGCTGGCGGTTTCTTGTAGAAGTTTGTGGGTGTCGCTGTACTAAATGCTGTACCATGTTGTACTGGTATATGTTTGCGGAGTTCTATGGCTTGCCGTTTATTTGTTCTGTTTCTGGATCTACTGGAATTGAAATTGCAATTACTTCCTCGGTTCCTACATTTGTTTCAGATATGCTAATGCATATGAGGTTGTCTAGTTGCAGCATGTACTGTTCTTCTGTCGCGCCTGAATTAAGTGTTGCTAGTTTAATACGTTTCGCCGATGCGGATTTTATAGCACCATCAGTAAAACCGCTAGAGCTAATAATGATGCCTCCATCAGCTCCTATATCTATATGAATGACTGTGTAAAAAGCGTCGATGTAATTGATGTCAATCGGACTTTTATGGAGCTTACATTCGACAATAATTTGCTCCTTTTCTGTTGTGTATGCAGTGACATCTATCTGCCTCATAACACCGGAGTCTTTAGCTGGATATTTCTTACTTCCTTCAATATACACAAAACCAAATTGCTCACGCAATCTATGCAAAATTGCTTTGGTTACTCCCTCAAATCTTTGGCTAAGAGCTGTCATCTGAGACCTCAACATAGTAGTAGCATTGTTTTGTATGCATTGGCAGCATTTTTAGTGTTTTCTTTTGAGTGCTAAAAGTCAAATAGAGTTTGTTGTTGGACTCCCTCTGACTTGAAATCACTCTGCTTAACGTTTTTCGGCTCATCATTTTTCGGCTTCGGGGGGAAGAAAACACCGACAACTAAGAAAGGGCTTGAAGAAACTAATTGGTATTGTAATGTGGTACCTAAAAACAAATAAAGGTCTTTACTTGTGAACTCATCAAAATATTTTTCCTTTACGAGCTTGTTTGCTTTTGTTTCGCTTCCATAACGGCGAAAACAATTCCAGTAGAGTGCTCCTAGTTCCCAATCTTCAATCATGAGCTTTCTAGGAGTCTTATCACCTTCAGAAGTAAATACATAAGAATATTTGTATGGAAGTTTAGGAATGACTTTACGAATTTTCCCTTGGCCTTGTTCATCGAGATCAAATAGATTATATTGACGAAGCTGCTCTTTCCATTTAGGCTTCCAGTCTCGTTCCTTTTGCTCTTCAATTACAAGGTCTAAAACCTTTAAAGGCTTTAACGTTGCGAGAGATTTCCTTTCTTCTCCCTTAGCTAGTTGGATAATTTCGTTCATTGAGTGGAATACTTCATTTAACACATATTTTTTGCGTTCTGACCAATCCCTATTTTTACCAGTATCGATCTTTGAACCGACCTGTATTTTGTCAGGATCTTTAGGTCTATAGCTCTCGGGGCGAAAGTCTTTTTTGTTCCGAATTAAATCCAGCGTTACCCAGTGATATTTTGAATATTGATTGTCATATGGCAAGGATCTAAATGGAATTGGGTATAAGCGTATCCATTTCCCATCTGGGAGAAATCCAGCAGTACATACTAGCTCATCATACCTATCTGATGGTAATGGGTATGTCTTAACCGTAATCAGCACTTGAGCATTAGGTATTTCGTCTGGTAGATACAAGCTGCACCTCCGGAGAACTGGAACAAAATGCTATATAGAATAATATAATCCATTTTGTTCCCAAAGTCCATTCTGAAGGTTTTGCATTTTATTTTTAGCATTATCTGAATATGATTTGTAAAGATGGACAATTTGCGTATCAAAGCTAGGATCATGCTCTAAATATTCTGCAACTTTATGTCTGTGACAGAAATGATGATCAGCCTCAAAACATGTTATTGCAACACGTCCTTGATCAGATATGATGCTTTTTAATTTCTCTAGCTCATCAGTACGATCAGGCAAAATGTGAGCAGAATAGAACTCAAAGAGATCTTTGTACGCTTTCTCGCTATTTAGTTCCTTTCGCAAGTTTGAAGGCACACCTAACCCTGGGATGTGGATGTAATTAATCCCTGCTAATTTTGTGTAGTCTGAAAGACGTTTTTTAGAAAAGCCATACTTCATAGAAAGGGGATTTTTTCGGACATCCACTAATGTATTAATGTTATAGGAAACAAGCAGGTTTAAATACGCATCTATTGAAAGTCCTTCATATCCAAGAGTAAATAAGCAAGGCATATGTTCTTTATTCCAAGAAGCTTGCACTTGCATATATTCAGTGTCTTTTAAGACCTCCCTGGCAATTTGACTACGAGATGCATATTGAGGCTCTTCTAGGTAAACCTTACGTATAAGTTTTTCTCCACGTACACTTCCGATTTCAGTAACTAGATCGTGTAGTGCTGCACGGTCTTTTGCCTCTAACTGATCAGAATAGGATTGAGAATCTTGTAATTGAAAATCGCTGTGTGATGTCAGTAAACCTAAGTCTGCGAGCCTGTTCTTGTCTTGAGCTAAGATTAAGCTAAAATTGCCGTATTTATGAGGAAAGAAATCATAATAATTTTTCCCTCTACGCTGACAAAACAGGAATAAAAGCTTTTGGCAATCTGTCTTTGTAAGAGTGCCACCAAAGGCTTCTATTAGTGCGAGTAAAATTTTTCTTCTATAAAACACAACACCACTCCCTAAAATAACTCTGTTCTCTCTCCTTAGAGACGATTTATAAGAGAGAGAAGTAAATCTTTTCTTTCATGGAGGTTATTTTGTACTGGATACAGCAAAAAATGCAAGCTATCTCTTTTAATATTAGAACAAATTTACCAAAAAGTCCATTGATAACATTTATACTTAGTGCACGATGCTAACTTCAAAAAAATGGCTTGCTATTTCCAGCCACCTTATGATTGCAGGTTGCAAGGTTAAGAAAAAAGCTCTCGCAACCGTAAGTTACGAGAGCTTTTTTTATATTGTTTGGCTATTTTTTTGTCTTGTGCTGCTTGATGATCTGTTGATACTCTTTTAAGAGCGGATTATCTGATGTTTCTAAATCTAACTCAAAGTGGTGGCGTGTGCTTCCGGGTGCTGTTGGTATCTCTTTGAAACCTAATCCTTTACATAAGTTAATACCGTCTGGTACGCTGCTGGTAGCTAGTAGCTTTTTAACTATGTTTCCTTGTTTGGCGAAGTCTTCGAGTACCTGAATGCCGCCCATAACTAGCCGCATGCCGTATTTTGTGCCTTTGTTTAGGCCTCTTCTCACACCAATGTCTAGGAACAGACTATCTATAAGCTCTCCTGGTTTGAATGGTAGAATGGCGTCTGCTCCTTCAATAACCTTCTCATATCCTTTGACACCCATAAAAGAATTAAGGGCTTCTTGGGTGAAAGGTGTGAGAGATAGAAAGCCTGTCACGATGCCGTCTTGCTTAACCACATAATAAGTGTAAGGGTTCGCTTGCGGATTATAAAAGCGTGATAGGCTCTTTTATACGCTATATGAAAAGCGACTTGGATCGCGTTTATGTGGCTGATATCGAGGAAATAGATATCATTGTTTGGCTTTCACATTTGCGAGATGGTACGAACAGGTGGGGGCGTCCTTATAGTAGCCGTACCATTGAAACATACTTCCGCGATGTGCTGGTCTTTTTTAACTGGCTGGTTGCTCACAAACATCTCGAAGAAAATCCTATGGCGGATCTAAAATCTCCAAAGACAGAGAAGCCGCTTATCCGTGTTTTCACAGAGGATGAACTAATGCGTTTAGATGCTGCTTGTGATCGTGAGCCTAAGGGTAGATCCTTAACACAAGATGAGCGCAAGGCTCTAGCGGCTCGTGATAGGGCATTTCTCTGGTTACTACTCTCCACGGGTATTAGAATTTCGGAGGCATGTGGTCTGCTTTTTGCAGATATCGACTGGGATATGGGAATGATCTTTGTTAGGGGAAAGGGTTCCAAGGAACGTAAAGTTCCCTTTGGGAAAGTAGCGCGTCAGCACCTAGTAGTCAGTCCAGTTTGTTATTGATGGCAGGATAGAGATCATGGAGCGTGTCCCGAGCATCGTTGCAGGTAAACCGCCACGAAATGGTACAACGCAGAGCATTGCGCTCTGCCTGCAATGTCGCGATGCGCTGGCGCAACTCCGTCAGACTTCGCACTCGACGCGAGAGGCAGCCACGAGCAAAGATACCGATCTCAATTTCTGCCATGTTGAGCCAACTTCCATGTTTGGGCGTGTAATGAAACTCCACCCGCTGCAAAATGCGCCTGGCCTCTGCGGGCTCAAAGGCTTCGTAGAGAGCCGCTGCGGTATGGGTATTAAGATTATCCTGCACGAGGCGAATGTACTCGGCGTGCGGATAGACCTCATCGACCAACCATCGGATGCAGTGCGCATAATCAATCTTCGTCCGCCGCTGGGTCATCTCGACGTGACGCCAGCCCGCAAGCGGCTCGACAAAGAAAAACAAATTGGCGGTGCCCAAACGCTCATACTCATAATCGATGCGTTCAACGTGCCCTGGTTCCATCGGCAGAGGAGGCCGCACGTCGGCCTCTGGGGCCACCAGTTTCTCGTCAAAACAAACGGTTGGATAGCGTGGATCGTAGTCTTCCTCGTACAGATCGAGGACGTCTTCCATGGCCGCGACAAACTCGGCTCCTACCGTTGGAATGCACCAGTGCTCGTGTTGCCAGGGTTTGAGTTCGTTTTTTTCAGGAGCTGGCGAATGGTTTCTGGCGAGATCGATTCGACAAAGTCCAGTTCAACGACTTTGCCTGCCAGCAAGCGCAGCGTCCAATGGTCATGTCCATCAGGAACTGGACTGCACGCAATGGCAATCAAATGGGCGGCTTGTCCTCCCGTGAGTGCCTGCCGATGGCGCTGCTGCCGCTTGTCGTGCAGAACCGCTTCGAGTCCTCCTTGTAGGTACAACTGTCGAACACGAATGGAGGTATTGCGGCTGATATCGAAGGCGTCACAGATCTGTTGGTCGGTCCAGCCTTCAGCAGCTTTGAGCAAGACGCGTGCCCGGGTAAACGTGCGAGCATTGGCTTTGCCTGCATGGATGAAGGTTTGCAGCGAGGCGCGATCGGATTCGGACAACGCGACGGGAATGGGATGCTTCATGGCGGGCTCCTTGCTTTTCCATCAGTATCTCACTCCTGTCAATTCCAATTTGGACTAATCACTAGACACATATATTCGTTACTGGCGTGGTGGTTCGACTAACCATGATGACTATGTGTTTCTTAATGCCTGGGGGAACCCGTTAAGGAAACATGCAGCAGACTACATTTTCGATAGGTTACAACGTGAAGCAGAAATTTTTGATAAAAGGGTAAGTGCTCATACGTGTAGACACTGGTTTGCGGTGAATGCCATTAAAAATGGTGTGCCTAGTGCAAACCCACGAAAGATAATAGGGAATGTAGTAGAATAGAAGGGATGAGAAGACCTCTCTTTCTGTTGATCTCCTAATCGAAAACAAATGAGACATGAGAAAACCCACTAGTGAAGCTTTCCCCATAAGGAGAAAGTCTGCGAGCCACACTATGGTAGAGAGTGGGAGAGCAACAAGCTAACCAATGGAGAATGTTCGCGATGGCAAAAACGACAAACAAAACGGTATCCAAGCCTCGCTGTGGTCTGTGTGGGAAAACCAGGAAATTAACCAAAACGCTTTGTTGTGACCACTGGATATGCGATGATAGCGACACATATGTGATGTTTTCTTATGCCCGCAATAGCTGTTGGCGCAATCACGATCGCTACACGCTCTGTGCCTATCACTATCATGAGGGTCATACTGGTGCCTGGCAAACCTGCAAAACGTGCCGTGAAAGCTTCGACACCGAGGACTATGTGGATATGGCAACAAATGAGTACAATTTCGAGAAGCTCCAAAACCCACCAAGCTATAAGCCGACGAAATGTGCGGAATGCGGGAAGGTGATTATTCGTGCTCATGGCGGCTACAGCATTGTGCCCAACAAGGGATATGTCTGCGGGGCCTGTTCTTTAAAGGGGATTCTGTAACCCACTTCCTTATCCCAGCGGAGTGTGACTGTACCATATGAGGCCCCTTGCTTCCACTCCTTCCAAAATCTGCAAAGATAGAGCATCGATCTTGTTCTCCAACTCTCTTCATCCTTATCTCCAATTGAGGAATAACTACGGTTGTCGTACTCATCGAAGACAAATGAGCCATGAGAAAACCCATCTTTATCCGATCCCTAACTGAAGACGAACAGCGTCAAATCCATGCAGGATTGCGTTCGTCAAATGCTTTTGTGCTGCGGCGTTGTCAGATCTTGTTGGCATCGGCGCGAGGGCAACGAGCTCCAGAGATAGCAGAGCAGCTTGGTTGCAACGACCAGACTGTTCGCAATGTGATCCACGACTTTCATGCATCAGGTCTGGCTGTGTTGCAAGAAGGCTCATCACGTCCCCATCATCTGCGGACCACATTCACTGAGGAAGGGTGTCAGCAATTACAAGATCTCTTGCACCGCAGTCCGCGTGACTTTGGCTATGATCGCAGCCAGTGGACACTAGAAATGGCGGCTTCAGTCAGCTTCCAGCAAGGGATCACAGCCACCCTTGTTTCCACTGAGAGCGTGCGTCGAGCCCTGAGTAGGCTCAAGACCAACTGGAAGCGTGCCAAGTGCTGGATTACCAGTCCCGATCCCAAGTATTTACAAAAAAAAATCGCTCGTGATCGATTGATGGCTTGGGCCAGCCAACAGCCCACGTGGGCTATCGGATTTGCCGATGAGGTTTGGTGGAGTCGCTTTGCTTTGCCACATCTGCATGCTTGGCAGAGCAAGCAATATCCCGTTCGTTTGCAGCAACAATCCTGGCAAAAAGGTGATCCTGATCCCAAAGCCCTGGCCTGCTATGGCGTTCTCTGGCAAAAAGGGACGGCTGCTGATCCTATCCGTCAAGATATGTCCCTGCGCTTTGTCAGTGGAAGACCTGTCAGCGACATCACCACACAGTTTTTAGCGTGGTGTTGTGCTCGTTTAGAGAAACAGGGCAAAACAGCGTGGTTGCTGATCTGGGATAATGCCTCCTGGCATAACAGTAAAAAAGTCCGTTCTTGGATTCGCCAGCATAATCAAGAGGTGAAGAAAGAAAAGAAAGGCGTCCGTATCTTACCCTTCTATCTGCCTACACAAAGTCCATGGCTCAATCCCATTGAACCTAAATGGGTCCACGGCAAGCGCAACGTCGTTGAGGTAAATGGCTTGCTCACTGCCAACCAGTTGATTGAGAGGGTTTCTGCTTACTATCGATCTCCTCTTGAGCCTCGTCTCGTTATTCCCGAAAAGGTCGCGTGATTTTGCACTAGCACGGTCCTTCAAGGCTGGTTAGGCCATGCGACACTTGAGATGATTAATACCTATGTGCGATTGGCAGAGCAGGATAACAGGGATCTGTATGTTCGCTATTCTCCTGTGGATGCGTTGAAAATGCATCTTGGGGCAAAAGGCAAACGCGAGCAGCTAAGGGAATGGCGTACGTCTCGAAAAAGAACGTAGGGCGATTTAAATTAGCACAATGTTCATAATTGAGCTTGGTTAGGCACTGATTGCATTAGTGCTCTGGCCTTCTTTTTTTGATTCCATTGGCTTGTTTGCGTCAATTAAAGCAGGGAAGCAGGCTAAATTTTTACGGTATTTTAATGAGCTTTTATGTTATTATAGGTATTATGAAGTAGGCTCTTCTCGTACATTACAGGCAAAGGCTGACTGCCCGGCTCCTTCGCGGCACCTGGAGGAGGTTTCCCTCGCTATGCAACACAACACATCGAAAGCACAGATGCACTCGCCACAAGCGTCCTCGCGGCTGCACCGTCTATCCTCCGTGCCCACACGCCCTCTTCCTATTTTTGATCCCGCGATCCCGCGCCAGCCAGGTTCTCCCTTGATTGGGCGCGCCAATGATCTGGAGCTGCTTAAGCAGCATCTATGGGAGGATGGCAATGCCTCGCTTACCACGCTCAATGGGTTGCCTGGCATCGGAAAGACAACGCTGGCCATCACCCTGGCCTATGACGAAGAGGTGCTTGAATCTTTCGCGGATGGCATACTCTGGGCAGGTCTGGGTCCAAGCGCCAATATTCCTAGCATCTTGAGCCATTGGGGCCGCCTGCTTGGTCTCTCCCTGACAGAACAGAGTGCAGACTATACCTCCTGGACTCGGGCACTGCATGCCGCCATCGGCTCGCGCCGCCTGCTGATCATTATCGACGACGCCTGGACGCTTGAAGATGTGCTTCCTTTCAAGATTGGAGGACCACATTGCGCGCACCTGGTGACCACGCGCTTCCCCGCCATCGCCGCGCATTTCGCGGTCAATGGACCATTGACGCTCCCCGAGTTGAATAAAGAGGAGAGTATGCGCCTCCTGCGTCATCTCGCACCAACCGTTTTTCGTCATGATTCTCATAAAGAGAGTGACCTTGTCCAGGCTGTGGGCGGTCTCCCCCTGGCCCTGACCCTCATGGGCAACTACCTGCGCAAGCAGGCCAGCCATGGCGATACTCAGCATATTCAGAACGCTATTCAGAGCCTGAGCAATACCAGACAACGCCTGGAATTAAGTGAGGCGTACGACGCTAATTTAGAGCCGGAGCCGGGCGCGCCGAAACTGCGCTCGCTTCAGTCGGTAATCGCTATTACGGATCGGCAGCTCTCCTCAACGGCTCGTGCCGCGCTCTGTGCGCTCTCTATTCTGCCACCCAAGCCACATAGCTTCTCTGAAGAGACCGCGCTCACTGTCGCTGACTGCGATCCCGCTACGCTTGATGTGCTTATTGATGCAGGTCTCCTGGAGTGTAGCATGAGTGAGCGCTATACACTACATCAGACCATCTCCGACTACGCGCGTGCTCACTTAGAGGAGTCTGCGCCCTACGCTCGCTTCATCGCTTATATCCTGGATTATGTCGAGCAGCATGAGAAAGACTACGAGCTACTTGAGGGTGAGAGCGCGGTTATCCTGGGTGCACTCGACGCCGCCTATGAACACCAGTACTGGGCTGAGTTGGTCAAAGGCGTCTGTGCCTTCGCCCCTTTCCTGCTCATGCGTGGCTCATATGCTCTTGCCCATACTCATCTCCAGCGCGCTTACCAGGCCGCGAATATTCTTCAGGATCGTGACGGTATCCTCAATACGCTGCTCCAGATCGGCGAGATTGCCTATCGCCTTGGCGAATATACTCTCGCGCACTCGACCTATCAACAGGGCATAGAACTGGCGCGGAGCTGGAATAACCGTCGCTATCTCTGCGCGCACCTCACGGGCCAGGGCTGGCTCGTCTGGAAGCGCAGCGATTATAGCAGCGCCGAGTCCTATCTGCGCGAGGGTCTTACTATCGCCCAGCAGGATAACTATCCCGAGTATCTTATCGAACAGCTCCGCGTGCTCGGCTCCATCATAGCCAGTGGTGGCGACTATAACCGCTCCGAGGTATATCTACAGGAGGCGCTTAGTCTCGCCCGTACGCAGGGGGACCGCGAAAAGGTCAGTCGCCTCTATCTCAGCATTGGCGTGACGTATGCCGAACAGGGACAGAATGAGAAGGCCGAACACTTCCTCAACGAAGGTCTTAGCCTGGCACGCCAGATTGTCCACTGTGAACTCACTATCATCTTCTTGCTCAATCTCGGAACCCTGGCCTATGAGCAAGAACATTATGAACTGGCCGAGACGCACCTCCAGGAAGGGCTGGGCCTGGCACAACACTTTCACCTACGCGAATGGATTGGCATCCTTCTCATTAATATTGGTGAAATGAAGATCAAGCAGGGAACGTACACTCAGGCAGAAGATTTTCTTGTACGGGGCCTTAAAGTCGCGAAAGAAATTGGCTCGCCGCGCATTATCGCCTCAGCACATAACCTCTATGGCGAACTCTACCTGCATCTCGACCAGGTCGAGCAAGCCTCGGCAGCCTATCAGCACATGCTCACGACCCTCCCCGAGGGAGACCACGAGATGTATATCCTGGGACAGTATGGCCTGGCACGCGTAGCCGCCGCGCGGGGCGATATTACCGAAGCGCGCCGCCTCGGCGACATCTGCCTTGCAAGCCTCGTCATGAGTGGGCACCGCAAAGAGGCCGAGGTCCGTACCTGGCTTGCCTCCCTCTCCATGCCCTCCAATCCCCTCTAAACAAATGTAGGGTCCATGCTGGCATGGGCTCCAAGACCCACAGGCCGATACCCCTGCAAAGGGAGGTCGCTTCGCTCGCAGTCCATGCCAGCATGGACCCTACAAGAGGTTGGGTAATTCAATTGTAGGACGCTACGCAAGCTAGTGATGGCAGCGGAGACTCAAACAATTAATGACGCCAGGAGATGGTGCGGGCACCGGCGTTTCAAAATATTGTAATGGACGCCCCGTATAGGGGAGCGAGCTGGCCGCGGCAAACATAAGTAAAATACCTACAGCCAGCAACAAAAATGTCATGCTTACAACGAGCATGCCAGAGCGAGATGAATACTTCATTGGTCTTCTCACTACTTTCTCAAGCAGGCATACACACAGCAAATAAAATAGAAAAGATAATACCCTATTGATTAAACGCGCAGACATCCACTTTGTCCACATCCTCTGTTCATTTAGTTGCCCCTTACTCTAGAAAAGATCTCTACAGCCTAAGCGGAGGTATGGTATAATAACTTCTAGAATAGGCGTTCTTGCTTTCGTCAACCACGCAATGCAAACCGAGAGGTGCTATGGCCACAGGAGAAACAGCGTCGTCCACAAACCCAGAAACCCGGCAATCTACAGTAGTCGCCCGATCTCCTATGCAGGATCAGCATGCAACTGATAATAGCTATCTCTTTGGTTGGGACCCCATGCCGGGCATTGTCTCTGTCTGGGCGCATCGGGATGGGCGCGCGCTCATCTGGCAGCGCGTGCGAGAGCAGGAGAGTGAACAAGTTGTTTGTCTTCCTGACCGCTTCCGCCCCTGGCTCTTTGCCACAACCCTTGAGGACCTGGCCCACCTGGGTTCAAACCTGCTTCCACACGAAAGTGTTCCCAGGACGCAGCATGCTATCTGGTTCCGTGAGCTTGATGGCCCACCTGGCTCTTACCGCTATCTCCTCTCGTCCACGGATGGGCGTTTGCTAGAACGTGAGATTCTCTTTGGCGCATCCCATCGCCTCAAATACCAGGTCAAGAGTCTTACCGAAACCGACCTGGAGCATACCTATTACCGGGTAGGAGCCGTCGAGCAATACCTTATGAGCACAGGGCGCACCTATTTCCATGGCATGAACTACGAGAACCTACACCGCCTGCAATTCGACCTGGAGACGACCTCGCTCGATCCACGCCAGGGACGCATCTTTCTCGTCTCCATTCGTGATAGCCGTGGCTTCACTAAGATCCTGGAGGCGCCGCAAGTCGGTGACGAGCCCCAGTTAATTCAGGAACTTTGCCAGATTATACGTGAGCGCGACCCCGACGTGATTGAAAATCATAACCTCTTTGGCTTCGATCTCTCGTTTCTCAGCCGCCGCGCACTCGTGCATGAGATTCCCCTGGCTATAGGACGCATGGGACCAGCAGGCTACTATGCTATACTTGAGAGCCGCGAAGAGACGCTGGCCGTGGGTCCCGAGGCCCGCCACCGCACGCGCTACACCGTGGCTGGACGCGAGTTGATTGATACGCTTGATGCTGTACGCCGCCATGACTTCGTCGTACGCGACATTCCCAGTTATAGCCTGAAAGAGGTCGCGCGCTACTTTGGCATTGCCTCGCCCCAGCGTGTGTATATCGAGGGAAGCGCGATCTATGATACCTATCGCCAGCAGCCAGAGAAGGTGCGTCGCTACGCCCTCGACGATGTCGATGAAGTGGATGGACTCTCGCGTCAACTTCTGGGCGCCCCCTTCGCCCTGGCAGCCATGGCCCCTCGCCGCTATGAACGGCTCGCCTCGGCAGGTCCCGCCATGGGCATCCTCGAACCCATTCTCATGCGCGCCTACCTGCGCGCCGGAACCGCGCTCCCCTGCCAGGCCGATTATGCCACGAACAACGCCGGTGTCGAGCCACACGCGGGTGGGGCCGTTCACCTCTTCGCCAGCGGAGTCGCCGAACACATCGTCAAGGCCGATGTTGCCTCGCTTTATCCCTCGCTCATGCGTACATTTCAGATTGGCCCCGCCTGCGATCGCCTGGGAGCCTTGCTCAAAATCCTGGCACGCCTCACAGACCTGCGCCTGGCCCACAAGGAGGCCGCACGCCTCGCCGACCCCACCTCTATTGAGGGGAACCACCATAACGCCACGCAGGCCGCAATGAAGATTCTGATCAACGCCGCCTATGGCTATATGGGGGCAGGACAGATGGCGCTCTTCGCCGATCCACAGGCTGCCAACGAGGTCACCAGCCGTGGGCGCGCAATCCTCTCACAGGTGCTGCGCGCATTGGAGACACGCGGACTCCTACCCATCGAAGCCGATACCGATGGCGTCTATTTCGCGGTCCCTCAGACATGGACGGACGACAAAGAACGCGCCCTCGTGGCTGAAATCGGGGCCGAGCTACCCGCAGGCATCCGCCTGGAATATGAGGGGCGCTACCGTGCCATGCTCAGCCACGAGGTCAAAAACTATGCCCTCCTGACCTATGATGGCAAGCTCATCGTGCGTGGCGTAGCGCTGCGTTCGAGCCGCTCAGAACCCTTTGGTGAGCGCTTCCTACGTAAGGCCCTGAGCTGTACGCTTATGGGCGATATTCCTGGAGTGCGCCAGGCCTTCCTTGAAACCGTCAATGCCCTGCGCAATCGCCAGTTCTCCGCCGTTGATGTGGCGACCCGCGTGCGCCTGAGCAAGAGTCCCGCGACCTATCGAACATCCCGCAATTCACATCAGGAGCCGGCTTACGAAGCACTCTTAAATGCTGGCCGCAACGAGTGGCTACCAGGAGAGCGTGTGCGCTTCTATAAGGGGCGAGGGCAGCGACGCTACATCTGGCTTCCAGAGGAGGCAGCCGAGGAGAATACCACGCCGCAACACTGGCGACAACACCAGGCCTCGGAGAAGCAGTCCTCCCCCAAACAACAGGTGCGCCAGGATTACGATGTAGAGCATTATGTGCAGATGCTGGTCACCTCTTACGCCGCGCGCCTGCGTAAAGCCTTCGCGCCCGAAGATTTTGAGCAGCTTTTCAGCCTCAACCAACCCGGACTCTTCGATCTCTATGAACGCCCAATCGAGGAAATTCACCCCCGTCTAGAGCGCGAGACGACCAGCATCAATCTCTAACGGCCCGGCTAGCTATCACGCAATAATTCCCACCTGGCTTCGCTGTGCGCGATCATACTAATATTGATGGCAACCACCAGGCATACGGCTGTGATTCCACCAACCGAGACGATCCAGATATCACCCCGGATCAGAGGTGACCAGGGATAGGCAAAGGTGCTCACAATCGTCGCCAGGCAGGTAAGCAGCCCAACGGCGCTAATCAGTAAGAGCACAGGGCGAGGCAAGATTTTCTGCTGCCCTTGTGCGTGCCGCCTCTTTCCCAGGAAGAGGCTGAAGAGATTTATAAAGTAGAACGCCGTCGCAATGGTCCAGATGATCGTCAGTACCGCCGAAAGTATGGCATAGATACGGGGTACCAGCATGGTTGTTGTCCCCAGCTTTACCACATATGGCAAGATCATAAACACAACAACTACTACAAGCACGGCCGCGGCTGTATGGAAACGTATCGCAATCACTGGCTGTCGATGCCGATTAAGGTAGACCATCTGCCGGGGAAGAAAGCGGTCCGCACCAGCCACAAAAAGCAAGCGCGCCGAAGCTCCGATATAAAAGACAATTGTTGCCAGGCAAGAGAGCAAGGTGATACTTGCGACGACACTTCCAGCCCACGAGCCAAAGACCGCATCCATGACATGAATGCCCGCAAACGACGGCACCGCCTCCTGCAGGACAGCGCGTCCGAGCACAATCAAAATGGCAAAGGGAACCAGAAAGTAACAGGCAAACACAATGGGAGTTCCACCAAAGAGGTGGGCCAGCACCATACGTCGCTTTTCCCTCCCGGCTTCGCTCCTCAATTCACCCGCCATATTCAAAGGTCCACTCGCACCGATAAAGCTCAGAGTGACCACACTAAAGAGCGAGAAGTTATCGGGGGTAATACGCCAGGAGGCTCCATCCACCAGGTCTTTCTGCAAAGGGTGCCCACTCCATATCCATAAAGCGGCCGCAATGACAATACCCAGCACCGCCAGCAAGAGAGCCAGGGCCGAAATATTGATCATATTGAGGGCGATACGCAAACGCCTGGTACATAAGAAGGAACCTACCAGCAGCAAGCCAATCATCACACATCCCTGCTGCCAGGGCTCTGTAAGCCAGTTCTTATTTAAGCCTGCCAGGATGGTGACAAAGGCATTGGCGGCTGTCACTGGAGCCAGTACACCACTGAGCCAGTAGCATAGTCCGACAAAGAAACTCCAGAAGCGGCCTAAAGCATGATATGTCCAGTTATAGAGGGAACCTTCATGGGGATAGGCTATGCCTAGCTGCGCGGTCGCAAGCACGCAAGGAAGAAAAAACGTCACGGCGCCCAGTACAGTATAGGTCAATGCCACTACGCCACCCGAGGCCTGTAAAACCGCGTTTGTAATGAGAAACATGGCCACAATATAGCATGCCAACAGATCCCGCCCACCAACGACAGAGGGCATAATTTTGGATACATATTGCTCGGAAGGCAACGCTCCCTGGCCTCTCGCCTCTACCTCGTGCTCTGCTCTCCCTTGAACCACTTCAACATTTTTCGAGGCCTGCATCACTTCTACTCAACCTCAACTTCCATGGCTTATTAACCACCCATCGTTTCTACATGCTGGCTTTTTTTCTCGTATATTTCAATGTATACAATGTTGCGCCTCGTATTACAATCTTTTAAGCACTATAAATTACTATTATCCTATTCTAGATGCACTAATTTACACAAGCAACAAGGGAGTAGATTACTAGAAATATTCTGAGTGAAAGAAAAAAGAGGGCGAGTGGGCCAGGTTGTGTGACCTGGCCCACTCGCCCTCTTTTTTTGTGAAGTGGGAACCACTGTGATAGGCTGCGAGTGATCTCCTCAGATAAAGTCTATAAGTTACTTTTGGTCAGAAAAGGTGCTTTTAGGAAGCTGAAACGTCCAGATCTGGGTTGGATCTGTCCCTCCGATATCGAAATCGTTATCGTTGACAACTGAAAGCTTGTCTCCAACCACAGCCAGGCCTTCGACTTTCTCAAATGGATAGCCAAACTTCAGGAGGTCAAGAATGACGTTTTCGCTCGGGAAGACAATTCCGGTAGTGACTCCTCTAAGAGGTGATAGGGAGTCGAGTAGTCAACAAGTCTTGGAAGGACCAGAGATGATCAGTCACGCCCAGAGCCATTGCTGGAGATCGATGGTGATAGCGATGAACGCCATCGACAATCTGAAGCGGCAGGCGTAGAGCGTAATGAGCCCGATGGAAATTGTGATCGAAGATCTGCAAGCCGACCAGCGCATCCCAGGTCGCGTCTCGTTTGGCAAAAGCATGCGTCTTGCGGGTCAGCGCATTCAACCGATCACGCAACGCTCCATGAAGTCGCTCCACGTGCACGGTCCCGGCGGGTCCCTGGCTTGCTCCCATCGCCATGCGGATTGCTACTGACAGGAGGCGTCCATGCTCATCACGGTGTTTGACTGTTTGCGTCAACGACACGGTGTCAGGCACCACCAACTTGCGCCGTCCGGTTTTGCCCTGACGCGACTGGGGTTGGCGATAGGCACGATGGAGAATGGCCGCATAGCCATGCCAGCCATCACTAAACCAGCAGAGCGGGCGGCGATGGGTTCGCAGGACCGTCCTGCTGACGGCCCGCGTCATCAGGTTCTCGCCCAGCGGTCCGGTGGCACTGGCAACCACGAAGCGGCTCTCCCGATCTTGGACGAGGCAAGCCCAGCGTGCTCCTTCGTCGGACGCCCCTTCAGTCCCCTTTTTTTCTGGACAAACGACCAGAACTCATCGATTTCCACCTGGCTCACGTGCAGATCGCAAGCCATCACCTGCGTCAGGGCCTCGGCATGCTCTGCTGCTCGCTTGAGCCAGACACTGATCGTTTCGTATTTGTGCCCGGTGATCTCCTCGGCAGCCCGCAAGCTGCCGCGCCGCATCACCACCAAGAGCGCTTGCGCTACCTCGGGGGCAGGCGTCTTCAACCCATACATCGGCGTGCCTTGCGTTGCTCCAAAGTACGTCTTACAGGTGCGGCACAGATACCGTTGCCGTCCCCGGTGGCTGCCATTGCGCACAACGCGCGGCCCTGAGCATGCGGGATTGGGACACGTTGGCAGACTGCTCTGCTCCTCTGCTTCTCGCTTGTTCATCGTTCACCTCCTCCTCTCTATTCTATCACCCCCTTCCGGAGTCACTACCGGGATATGAGTCAATGCGGAAAATCCACCCAGGTTAATACCATTGCCCAGGGCAGGTGGATTGGTGAGCGTGGCAACATTTAGCAGTGTTGCTGCGCTGGATCCATCAGTCTGATCTGTAGAAGCCGCGAAGGCTGAGTGATTACTAGAAAAGGGTATAAATAATGCTGCGCGATCATTATACCAACCAGAATCGCTAGAATTTTACGTGGATGTTTCTTCAAGGAAGAGTCTCCTGTTTAATATATTCAAAAAAATGCACCTATCTTGCTGATTGTATAATAACGGCGTTAAATGTTTGTTAATTTATAGTTAAGCTATTATTATTCCATTCGATGAGACTGCCCTGTAGGCTCCTGGGACTCCATTGGTCGCATCTCTCCGGGCGTGCTATAATACTACGGGTATTGCTTTCTGGCTGCCAACTCCTTCAGAGCGCCGTCGCCACCAAACAGCCCTACAGGCCATTTTCTGGTTCTGCTACAGGACTACTGGCTTTGATCTTTTCCACTTGCATAGCTACCTGCTCTATTGGTAGCTACATGTGAGTCGAATAATATATTAGAAATTATCGAGATTATCAAGATTATCTTTATTAACCCATGCATGCCTTATTGAGCACGAATGCCACAGGTACCACGCGATGGGCTGGGTGAGCTTCTCACAACCCATCTTTATGGCACTATGCTCTGCTTGCGCGTATTCATCCTGCCTTCTCTGCTCAAAAAAAGACAATATATTGGCATACCATACATGCTCAAATATGACTATAAGCACATCTATTGTATATGCTGTGCAGTATGCACAGCGACTAGCGTGCTTCCCTGATCACAAGGGCAACTATCAACAGAGAACGATGCCACGTTGGAGACTGGATTATGGAGACTGTCTTTACAGATAGAGCAACACCACATATTCATAGCACACACCCCTCCTGGGTGCTTGCTTGCGAGCGAACACAGCTTCTTACCCTCTTGCAACAAGCGGCAACACGCGCCCAACAGCAGCAGCAAAATATCTTTACGGCCCTTACGCTCCCCGTCGAGTCGCGCGATGCCTTACATATCTTTAGCGCCTTTCAAGTCCTTGAGTTGGGCGAGCGTTTCTTCTGGGAGAAACCAGCCAGTGGTGAGGCATTAGTCGGCGTTGGCGCCGTTCTGACCATTGCAGCCGACAGCGCTGACCGCTTCGATGTGACGGCGCGGGCCTTGAGCACCTTTCAGGATACCTGCCTGGTCGCCACTACAGTTCCTATGAAACGTATCCCGGCTCCGGCTCTCTTTGGTGGCTTTGCCTTCGATCCACAACGCCCCGGCACACAACTCTGGCAGGGCTTTCCCGCTGGCCTACTTACCCTGCCCCAAATACTGTATCGTCTCGATGACGACCAGGCCTCGCTCTCTATCCATGCCTGTATCCGTCCGCAGATGACCGAAGAGGACCTGGAGCAACAGGTCACAGAAACCCTGGCCCTGCTGCAACGCTTAAGCGCCATCGTTGAACACTTCCCATTCCAGCGTTTGCAAGAACTCAGCACCCAGACCACGCCCATGCCCAAACATGAAGTGCTGCCCGCTCAGCAGTGGATCTCGATTGTCGCCCAGGCTGTGGAGCAGATGCGTCAGGGAGCCTACCAGAAGATTGTCCTGGCTCGCGCGGTCGAGGTGCTTCATCCAGAGGGTTTTTTCGATGTTGAAACTACGCTCTATCGCCTGCGCCAGAGCTATCCTGATACCTTCGTCTTCGCTTTACAGCGTGGGAAGCACTACTTCGTAGGAGCAACTCCAGAACGCCTGGTAAGTGCACAAGAGGGCAGGATGCGAACCATGGCTCTGGCAGGTTCGGCTCCCCGCGGGCATACGCCTGCAGAGGATGAGTATATCGGTCAGCAACAGCTCTATGGAACCAAGATTCGCCAGGAGCACCAGTTTGTGATTGATCTCATTCGCGAGTCCTTGAGTGAGCTGTGCAACCAGATCGAGATTGGGGAACAGCCCCATGTGCGTAAGCTCAAGAATATCCAACACCTGGAGACCTCAATTGAGGGGCGACTCAAGCCCGGTCATAACCTGCTGGAGGCGGTCGCGCGGCTGCATCCTACGCCAGCCGTTGGTGGCTTACCACGTGAAGCCGCGCTCAAAGAGATACGAGACCATGAAGAGCTTGATCGAGGATGGTACGCGGGTCCCCTGGGCTGGATCGATACCAGGGGCAACGGAGAGTTCGCGGTCGCCTTACGCTCAGCCCTGCTTACAGGCGCCAAAGCGACTCTTTTCGCAGGGAATGGGATAGTCGCTAGCTCTGATCCCGAAGCGGAGTATACTGAAACCAATTGGAAGTTGCCAGTGATGTTACGCAGCCTGGGAGATGAAGAGTAAGCAAGTCTCTATTAAAATAGTCAAGCTGACGCAGTAGGGAGGAAAACGTAGTCAATCTTATGCAGTCACAAGAACATCTCCGTCCACAGAACGCAACCTATGCCTATGTCGGCGCCTTCGTTGAAGAGTTGGCAC
Source organism: Ktedonobacter racemifer DSM 44963 (assembly GCF_000178855.1). Classification (GTDB taxonomy): domain Bacteria; phylum Chloroflexota; class Ktedonobacteria; order Ktedonobacterales; family Ktedonobacteraceae; genus Ktedonobacter; species Ktedonobacter racemifer. The sequence goes on from NZ_ADVG01000002.1 coordinate 1,650,334, forward strand.
GAGCAGGCGTTCACCACGTGGTCTATTGTCCTGGTTCGCGCTCTACACCCCTGGCATATATCTTTGCTCAATCACCTCACATACGCGCCTGGCTTCACGTCGATGAGCGTTCCGCGGCCTTCTTTGCTCTCGGCCTGGCCAAAGCGCTGGGGGAGACGGTGGCGCTCTTCTGCACCTCCGGTACAGCCGCAGCAAACTTCTTTCCTGCCGTGGTTGAGGCCCACCTGACCCATGTTCCGCTCCTGGTCCTGACCGCCGACCGCCCACACGAGCTACGAGAGAGCGGCGCACCCCAGGCCATTGATCAGAATCGCCTCTTTGGCACGCATACAAAGTGGTTTATGGATGTCGCGCTGCCAGAGGCGAGCCAGCCAGCGCTCCGTTACATTCGCGCGCTCGCACATCGAGCAAGCGCCCTGACACACGCCATGCCCGCCGGTCCTGTTCACCTGAATATGCCCTTCCGCGAGCCACTCACACAGGGCCCACAGCCTGGGGCGCCACTTCCTCCACCCGAAGAACGCCTGACCACCGCCTGGCAGGGGCGCGACAATGATCTTCCATATACAGCGGTCCATGAAGCGCCATTAGGACGCTTGCCAGAGGCCACACTCTCTATGCTGGCTGCGCGCCTTCAGCAGCAGCCTCGCGGCCTGATTGTAGTTGGCCCAGGTACTGATCCTACCCTGGCGAGCGCGCTCATCCCACTAGCACAGAAACTGGGCTACCCAATCCTGGCTGATCCTCTCTCGCAGCTACGCTGCGCGCCTATCGATCAGCAGCTAGTGATCTCCAGCTATGATGCCTTCCTGCGGCTCAACACCTTTGCTGAACGCTACGAGCCTGAGGTGGTGTTACGCTTTGGCCCTATGCCGGTGGCGAAACCGTTCCTGCTCTACCTGCAACGCTATCCCGGATGCCAGCAGATCGTGATTGATGGGCAGGGAGACTGGCAGGACCCAACTCACCTGAGCAGCATGATGCTTCACACCGAGCCCGCTGCGTTCTGTCGCGATCTCCTGGCCACGCTAATCGATACAGAGGCGCCGGAAAGCTCTTCCTGGCTCGCAGCGTGGCAACAGGCTGACCAGCTAACACGTCAGGCATTATATACCGCGATTCAGGATTTCACTGAACCCTTCGAGGGGCGCGTCTTCACTGAGCTAGCGGAACTGCTACCCACAGAGGCGACGCTTTTTGTAGGCAATAGCATGCCTGTGCGCGATCTGGATACCTTCTTCTGGTGCCAGTCACGTTCTATACGCGTCCTTGCCAACCGAGGAGCCAACGGTATCGATGGCGTGATCTCAAGCGCATTAGGAACGAGTGCCGCCAACGCGGTGCAGGAGCAACCAGCGCCGACAGTGCTAGTGATTGGCGACCTGTCGTTCTTCCATGATCTCAATGGGCTTCTAGCAGCACGCCTGCATAAGCTTAATTTGACGATTGTGCTGGTAAATAATGACGGAGGCGGCATCTTCTCATTCCTGCCCCAGGCCGCGCAACCAGCACATTTTGAGGAACTCTTTGGCACTCCAACCGGACTGGATTTCGCGCCCGTGGTTGGGATGTATGGAGGGCACTACTCCCTCGCGGAGGATTGGAACGCCTTCCGCCAGGCGATCACGACAGGTATAGACCAGGGCGGATTAAATGTTGTAGAAGTACGCACCGAGCGTGCAAGTAACGTCGCGATGCATCGCCAACTATGGCAGGTGGTCGATAAGGCCCTCAAGGACCTGGCATAAGCAGAACAGAGAGGGAGGTAGACACGGTATGGGCAGTACACTACGCATTATGAGTCTGAGACAGCTTGCTGTGAATGGTGTGCACATGGGGGCAGTGATCTATGGGAAGCCACAGCATCCCCCCCTGGTCTTGCTGCATGGCTTTACCGGGAGTGCCCTCTCCTGGAGCCCACTGTTCGCGCCACTCTCTTCATATAACGTCAAACTGATCGCGCTTGATATGCTAGGACATGGCCAATCTGACACCCCCAGCGATCCAGCGCGCTATGCTATGGAGCATTGTCAGGAAGATATTCTGGAGGCGCTCCGCCAACTGGATGTCCAGCCAGAAACAGCCATTCTGCTTGGCTACTCCATGGGCGGTCGGATCGCGCTCTACAGCGCCTTTTCTGGCTTCTTCCGCGCGCTCATCTTAGAAAGCGCCTCGCCAGGGCTGGCTGACAGCGAGGCGCGCCTTCAGCGCCGGACAAGTGACGAGGCGCTCGCAAAACGGATTGAGCGCGAGGGCATTCCGGCCTTCGTTGACTACTGGGAGAAACAACCGCTCTTCAAGAGCCAGCAAAGATTGCCAGAAGAGGAGCGAGACGCCATCCACCAGCAGCGCATGGACAACCAGGCGACGGGTTTGGCAAACAGCTTACGTGGAGTTGGTACTGGCTCACAACCAGTGCTCCATGCACACCTGGGCGAGCTCGACCTCCCCGCACTCTTGCTCACAGGTGAATTGGATGGCAAGTTCTGCGCCATCGCGCAACAGATGCAGCAGAACTTGCCTCGTGCAAGCTGGCATATCATTCCTGGAGCGGGGCATGCCATCCACCTGGAGCAGCCTGAGCGCTTTGTTGCCCAGGTAGGGAATTTCTGTACACAAGTGTTATCATGAGGGATAAAAATCAGGCAAGCAGGTGCAATAATATGTGTATTGCGCCTGCTTGCAGAGCATATCTCTTAGACCTATAACTTATTCGAAGGAGAATACACCATGTCTTTGGATTGGCAGAAAGTCTGCGACTACACCGATATTATCTTTGAGAAGGCCGAGGGCATTGGCAAAATCACCATCAATCGCCCCGAGGTGCGCAACGCCTTCCGCCCACGTACCCTGTTCGAGCTGATTGATGCCTTTGGCCGTTGCCACGAAGATCAGGAGATTGGCGTCGTTATCTTTACTGGTGCCGGAGACCTCGCTTTCTGTTCAGGTGGTGACCAGCGTGTGCGTGGCGAAGGTGGCTACGTTGGTGAAGATGGCGTGCCTCGCCTGAACGCCCTGGAGTTGCAGAAGGTTATCAAATACCTGCCTAAGCCTGTCATCGCCATGGTCGCAGGCTACGCCATTGGTGGTGGACATGTCCTGCACCTGCTCTGCGACCTGACCATCGCCGCCGATAATGCACGCTTCGGTCAGACCGGTCCTCGCGTGGGCAGCTTCGATGCAGGCTGGGGCGCGACCTACCTGGCGCGCGTCGTTGGACACAAGAAGGCCCGCGAAATCTGGTATCTGTGCCGCCAGTACAATGCCCAGGAAGCCCTGGACATGGGCCTGGTCAACACAGTCGTGCCCCTGGAGAAGCTTGAAGAGGAAACCGTCCAGTGGTGCCGCGAAATTCTGGAGAAGAGCCCCATCGCGCTGCGCTTCCTCAAGTCCGCATTTAATGCCGATACAGATGGGCTCGCTGGCATTCAAGAGCTTGCAGGCAACGCCACCATGCTCTACTATATGACCGAAGAAGGCAAAGAGGGGAAAAACGCCTTCCTGGAGAAGCGCAAGCCCGATTTCTCGAAGTATCCACGCCTGCCTTAAGCCAGCTACACGACCAAGAAGCATCATGTGTGCAGCTACCAGTAACCAACCTGGTAGCTGCATATTTGAGAAAGGGGATCGGGGTCTCCCCGTTTTCTTTTTCCTCTTTCCCCAAAGCAGAGAGAAAACACGCATATGCAGGTACAGGCAATCGACCTTCACCCCTATCGCATCCCCATGCCAGGGGGCTTTACGACGGCACACGGCACATTTACCCAGCGTGAGGGCTGTCTAATCAAGATCACGATATCAGGGGGCATCATAGGCCTGGGCGAAGCGGCACCACTGCCAGATTTTGGTGGCGCAACCTTCGCCGAGACCTATGCTGCTCTCAACACCCTGCGAGATCAGCTGCTCCAGCGCGATTGTGTGGAGGCAGTAAGCAGCCTCTATCCCCTCCTTGAAGAGCAGAGATATCCCGCCTCAGCTCTCTATGGCCTGGAATGCGCGCTACTTGATGCATGGGGCCAGCACGAAGGCATGAGCCTGCATACACTATTAGCCCCCGCTGGCACGCAACCACGTGCTAATGTCGCTGTGAACACCGTCATTGGCGCCGCCACAACCAAGGCCGTGACACAGGCCGCACAAAAAGCCATCCAGGCGGGTTTTGACTGTCTAAAGCTCAAGATGGGTCTGTCTGATCATCCCGAAGAGGAAATTAAGCGAGTCGCAGCCGTACGAGCCGCGATAGGACCAAAGGTACACCTGCGCCTGGATGCCAACGAGAAATGGAGCCTGGAACAAGCAGCAACCATCCTGGAAGCCTGCACCCAATATGACATTCAATACGTAGAGCAGCCACTGCGCGCCTTTGACCTTGAAGGCATGTATCAACTCAGGCAAAGGGTAGCAATCCCCCTGGCAGCTGATGAGGCGGTCTACGACCTGGCAAGCGCGCGTCGCCTTTTAGACTTACAAGCCGACTTGCAGGCCGCCGACGTGCTGATTATCAAGCCACAACTGGTGGGTGGGCTCTACCCAGCACGCTCCATCATTCAAACGGCCAACGCCGCAGGCATGCGTTGCGTGCTTACAAGCTCGCTTGAGGCAGGTATATCACTGGCAGCCACGCTCCACCTCGCAGCCGCCTCGCCCGAAGTGACTATGGAATGTGGCTTAGCCACGCTTGCGCTCCTCGAAGATGATTTACTCATCAATCAACTCACTATCAGGGGGGGGTTAATGCCCGTTCCGACAGCGCCAGGGTTAGGTGTACAGCTTGATCAGGCGGCCCTGGCTCGCTATACGTTCATGCCATCACAAGAGGAAGTTCGATGAACACCGCTTTATCTCACGATACCATCTTACCCAACTGGCTCCTACGCTGTGCTGAGAATCAGCCCAACCACTTGGCCGCACAGTGTGGTCCCGTACGTTGGAGCTTCACCGAATTGCTGCGCCAGGCCGATCACCTGGCCTACCAGCTCGCGGCTCGTGGCGTGAGCAAGGAGAGTCGTGTTGCTCTGCTGGCGACGAACGGTCTGCCCTTTGTCGTCACAGTCCACGCATTGATGCGCCTGGGCGCCATCCTGATCCCGCTCAATACCCGCCTGACCCAGCAGGAGCTTGCCTGGCAGTTGAGCGATGTCCAGGCAACCTTTCTCTGTAGTGACCAGCGCTACGCCGATATAGCCCAACAACTAGCTGACGAAATTACGCCTCTCGCGCATGTGCTCATTACGAGCGATGTCCAGCAGGACGTTCTTGTCGCGGATCAGACTGAGGGGCCTGTGATCGCGCTGCAAGAGACCATTCACCTGGATGCGGTCCACTCAATTATGTACACCTCTGGCACCACGGGGCATCCGAAAGGAGTATTGATTACCTATGGCATGCTCTGCTGGGGCGCGCTCGGCTCGGCGCTCACTCTTGGCCATTATGCCGATGACTGCTGGCTTGCTTGTCTACCGCTCTTCCATGTAAGCGGATTGACCGTCCTGATGCGCAGCGTTATCAACGGTATTAGCGTCAACTTACACGAGAAATTTGAGCCTGAAGCCGTCAATCGGGCCATCTTTGAGGAGCGAGTTACCATTATTTCGGTTGTGGCCGTCGTCCTCCAGCGGATGCTTGATGCCCTCGACGCCTCAGAGGCCCAGGGAAGGTATCCCGCGACGTTACGCTGCGTGCTCCTGGGAGGAGGACCAGCCCCCAGGCCTCTATTGGAACGCTGCGCCGCCAAAAATATTCCTGTAGTACAGACCTATGGCCTGACCGAATCATGCGCGCAGGCAGTAACGCTCCTGCCTGCCGATGCGCTACGCAAACTTGGCTCGGCTGGCAAGCCCCTCTTCCCCGTGCAGTTGCGCATCCTTACTGAAGACTATCAGCCCGTTCCTCCTGGCGAGCCAGGTATTATTCATCTCCAGGGGCCAACTATTACACCTGGCTATGATCATCGTCCCGAGGCCACAGCGCACGCATTTCACAATGGCTGGTTCACCACGGGAGATCTGGGATATGTGGATGAAGAGGGGTACCTGTATGTGCTTGACCGGCGCACCGACCTGATCATCTCTGGTGGCGAGAATGTCTATCCAGCAGAGATTGAGGCTGTGCTCATGAGCCATCCAGAGGTAGAGGATGCAGGCGTATGCGGCGTTGATGATTCACAGTGGGGACAGCTCCCCATCGCCTTTGTACGTCTGAGAGAGGGGAGTAGCCTCACAGCCACTGAGCTGGGTCCATATGTTACACAGCATCTAGCACATTACAAACGGCCAAAGGCTATTTACGCGGTCGCACAACTTCCACGCAACTCAGCCGGGAAGCTCTTGCGCCGTGAGCTCCCTGGATTACTCCCCTCCTAACGACAGAAGCGCTATAAATGAACAACAGAAATGCAAACAAAAGTTTCGCAAATGCGAAACTTTTGTTTGCATTTCTATATCATTTTTTGACATTTGAAAATACTTATAAGATTTTAATATCAAAATTCACGTATTTCATGGTATTATTGCTTATAAGCAGTTGCGTGTCCAGTATGCTTAATTTCCATTACTACAAGGAAGTAACGTTATGTATATCGCGGTAATTGAGGAAGAACCACTGATCCGAGATATGCTACGCCATGCTTTGGAGCTAGGGGGTCATAGAGTCGATATCTATGGCACAATGCCAGAACAATTCCGCTTATATGACCTGCTCATTGTTGAGCCAGGAGAGTTCGGGCAAGGCTTTCCAGCCATTTCTCAGCTTATGCGTGGCTATTGCATACCCATCTTGATTCTTACTTTTTATGAGGGGAACGTGTGTATGGCGAGGGAATATAATCTACCTGCGATTCACAAGATGCCATTTCGCTTGACGCATTTACTCAGGACGATTGGACGCTTTAGCCAGTTCAAAGCACGTTTGCCTCAACCACAACCTCATCAAAGCCCCCTTGAAGCGTGTTAGGATAGTTTTATGGCCCTGCCTGAAACAGGGCCAGCTCGCTGCGCGATAGTCCAAATCTCCTCTCCACTGGTCACCAACACACTCGCTCGCTTACAATGAGAGAGATGATTAAAATTCCCGCTAGGTGGTCTGGTGCGTGCTGCCAGCCTGCGGCTGGCAGCACGCACCAGACCACCTAGCGGGCAAGCGCCGCAGGCGCGAGAGGTCAAGCACAGCTGAAAGAGATACATTGCTATGTTCCAACCAATTTTGGCAACCCTGGGGTATATTCTCTCCCCCGACGGGAAGCAGATCCTGATGATTCATCGCAACAAACGGCCAGATGACCTGCACTATGGAAAATATAATGGCCTGGGTGGCCGTGTAGAAGCCAATGAAGATATTATCACGGGCATGCACCGCGAGATACGCGAGGAGTCGGGGCTAGAAGCAGACCATATGCAGCTTCGCGGCACCATTTCCTGGCAGGGCTTTGGCAAGAACGGGGCCGACTGGTTCGGCTTTATCTTCCTGATCGATGCCTGGCATGGCACGGCACACAGCGGGAATGCTGAAGGCACACTGGAGTGGGTACCACGCGATACCATCACCGCTCTGCCCATGTGGCCCAGCGACAAGTATTTCCTGCCCATGGTCTTTGATGGCGAGCCCCAGCCCTTTCATGGGCACATGCTCTTCCACAACGGCGAATGCCTCAGTTGGAACTATCAACGCCTCTAAAAAACCTGATAAAAAGTGTTGACAAAATGGCGCCTGTGCTATATACTTATTTCCAGTTCGAAGGAGTGAATAACTTCGGCGGACACTGTCCGGAGAGGTCGCATAGTGGCCTAGTGCGAGCGTTTGCTAAATGCTTGAGGTTAATACCCTCCGTGGGTTCGAATCCCACCCTCTCCGCTAGTTTTACAGGCTATGTAGAGCTAACAGGCTTAAACCCTTGTAGGGGTGGTGCCCAACGGTTGAGGCGGTCGTCTCCAAAACGACTTTCAGAAGGTTCGACTCCTTTCACCCCTGTGTAACTTAAGCGTCTCCTTTCTCTAGGAGGCGCTTTTTTGTGCAAGTTATAACTCATAATCCTCTGCCCAGTAAGCTAAATGGGCAATTTCCTCAGAGTAAGGTTCATGCCAGGTTTTATGTCGATTACCACGCAATATACCTGCCTCTTTGAAACGTAAATTACAGGTATTCCTGGGTGCTCCAACAACTGGAAACATGTATACTTTATTCAGATTTGAGCTATACACGGCAAAGTATTCAGCTCTCCCATCATAACTGTTTTTTCTGTTCCCTTTCTTCGCCGAAACAGTAGAGGCTGTATTGAATTCAAGATAGGTTCCATCTTGTGAGAAACGTGCCGTTTTAACCTGAATACGAATCAGGCGGCTCTCCTGATGAACAAAAAATCCAAAATTTCGGTGCTCCTCTGTGAGAAAATAAGCAAGGTCATATCCTAGATGATCAGCCCAGGGGAGTAACACTTCAAACCCTAATTGCACCAGTCGATTTAAAACGGCGGTATGGCTTATTAACCCTACCTGTGATGTATCTCGCATGCTTGTCCCTCCATACCCACAACCCATCTACTTTAAAGCAAATAATTACTCCTTCCAAGCAAACCTATGTGCGGCTTATAGGGTAATTATTTTTGCTCTAATTTCTGCCAAATTAGATTCAATCATCTAAATTATTGAAGTATATTATAGTACAAATTCTACTTTGTTCAATATAAGCAGTACAATTTAACGCGTGGGAGTTAGCAATTCTCGTAGACGCTGAAACATAATAGCTTAAGGATAGGTATCAAGGTAGCTACTTCAGAGGTAATTCGACGAAGAACTCGCTGCCCTGGCCGAGCTGGGATTCGCACCAGATGCGGCCTTCGTGGCGCTCAATGATCTCTTTGGAGATGCTCAGGCCCAGGCCCAGGCCCTTTTTCGTGGAGGCCTCGGCGTCTGGCGTACGATAAAAGGTGTCGAAAACTTTTTCGAGCTGGTCGGGGGCGATGCCTTTGCCGTGATCGCGCACATGGATCAACGCCTTGCGCCATTTGCGCTCAACACAGATCTGGACCACGCTCCCCTCTGGAGAATACTTTACCGCGTTCCCCACAAGATTGATCAAGACTTGCTCGATCCGATCTCGATCTACGCTCACCATGACCTCTTTTGGCGGCAGCTTTAGCTCTATATGCCGCCCGGTGAGCAATTTCTGGTCATCAACCACCTGCTGGCAAAGCTCATTAATGTTCAGCTTACGCTTGTTGAGCGCCGTCTTGCCTGTACGCAGACTACTGACATCGAGTAACTCTTCAATTAATGTCGTCAGGCGTACTGTCTGTTCATTAATGCGCTCAAGGGCAGTATGCATATCGCTCACATTCATCTCGCCATCCTGCTTGGCCAGGCGGCGCAGGGCCAACTGGGCCTGACCGCGAATAGTGGTAATAGGCGTCTTCAATTCATGGGAGGCGATGGAGAGGAAGCGATCCTTCGTTTGATTGGCATCCTCAAGCTTCTGGTTACTGACTTCCAGCTCCGCAGCATACTCTTTCAACTCTTGCTCGGCAATCAAGGTTTGCCAGCGCGCACGCTCGCGCTGAGCTGTGATGATGGCAATCGTAATGCCAGAAATGAAGAATGGGAGGATTCGTAGACCATCCTCCCAATGTTGCCAGCTAATGCCCTGGTTATAACCGATAAAGAAGTAATCAATATAGAGTGCGCCCAGCAGCACCGTAAAGAGCGAGGGCATGGTACCCCAGAAGGTGGCAATAAACAGCACGGGGAGCAGAAGCAGCGAGCCCGCGAAATAGATCCCGCCTCCGCCTATCCAGCCATCAAGGGCTTGCTGTCCCCAGCCAAACAGGCCCACGAGCAAGATGCTCAGGAGATAGCCAATCAGTGGGTGACGCCACAGTGGAAGAGAGGCGGTAAAATTTCTTCGTAATTCCGCCCGCTGCTCGAACGTCATACGTCGAATACGCCTTCCCTTGTGATCGATATATGTATCTTTTTGTATTGACTTCGTGGTCGCCATCCGCTCTATCCCTATTGGAACGCCTCTGCTCTTCTCAATTATCAACTCCTGAAAGTCATTTTCCAGGAGTTGGACTGCGTTGCTTTATTATATCCTTGCCAGGCGCTCATTTTCTACCTGCATACTCGCCTCTTGCATGCGCGCATCGTGCATCGCAATCAAAGGGACCTCTGGATGAGAGCGCGCAAAGTGATGAAGCTCTAACAATGTTTGTAAGGCCGTAGCTTTATCGCTCGTCACACCATTCCAGAAGAGCGGGTGGGGCGTCGTCGGATAGAGGTAATTTTCGGCCACATGCGCGGCATCGCCCAGGAAAAAGAGACGAGCACCATTGGCACGATTGATGAACATACCGGTATTGCCAGGAGTGTGGCCAGGCAATGGAACGAGCACGATAGAGCCATCACCAAACACATCCAGACTGGAACGGAAACCTTCATACGAGGGCCCCTCCAGGTCGAAGCAGGTAAGAGGGCTACCCTCCATCAGACGCCATACCAGACCCTTATGGAGGGGAATCACACCTTGCTTGGCCGCATCAAACTCGACGCGATTGACGCGCAGCGGCACGCCTACGATATCGGGAACACCGCTGACATGGTCCCAGTGCAGGTGCGAGAGCAACACAAAGTCCAGATCTTCCGGTTTTAGGCCCTGCTCTTGTAAGGCCCCACGCAGTGTCTGTTCTACTTTGAAGCGTGCCAGCGTCTGGCGAAAAGGCAATGGCTGATCCTTCAGGTGCTGATAGATGTCGCCACTCAAGCCCGTATCATAGAGGAAGGTACCCTGGGGATGCCGGACCAGGACCGAACTGTAGGCAATCTTTCTCGGCTTGAGCGAGAGCGAGCCACGAACCATGACCAGCTCGGGCCAGAAGACGCTTCCACAGCGCAAAATATGAATATCCACGTCGGGTAGCTGCTTGTCCCGCTGTTGCTTCTCAGTACCACCCTCCCCTGCGGGCAACAATTGCATGTTAAAACGAGGAGGCATCAAACTTTTGATCGCCGCCCCAACACCGAGCGCTGTCAGCGATACTGCTCCCCAGGCTAACCACTTATTCACTCGCTTTGACTGCATTCTTTTCTCCTGGCATAGCTAGATTAACTCCCGGTGTGCCAGTGGAAGCTCAAACCAGAACGTTGATCCTTGACCGGGAATACTCTCTACACCTACATGCCCATGATGATGTTCTATAACTGTCTGGCTGATGTAGAGTCCCAGTCCCAGCCCAACGCCAGAACCACTTAACACCCGAATCTTTGGACATTGATAGAAACACTCCCAGACACGCTGCTGCTCTTCCACAGTAAGACCCTGCCCTTGATCACGCACCTCCAGGCGCACGCACGCTCCTGCTCGCCGAAGAGATATAGCAATCTCCTTGTCGGCGGCCGAATACTTTAAGGCATTGCGTAGATAGCTATTTATTACCTGGGAGATTCTTCCCGCGTCAGCAATAACTGTCAGGGTATCGTCTGAAGAGAGTTCCTTATGTATTGTACGTTCAGGGTTGACCTTTTGTTGCTCACTGACAACCTGCTCCACCACTGCGCGCACATCACATTCATCTTGCCGCAGGTAGGACGCAAAGCGCTCCGACTGAATCCGCGAGATATCTACCATGTCACTTACCAGGTTGGAAAGCACACCGATCTGGCGCTCGGCACGCTCCATCAGGTCGCTAGCCATCTTAATCTTATCAAATGCCTCTGCCTCATGTACATTCAACTGTTTCATAGCCGTCTTGAGGCGTCGCATCGCCAGTTGAACGTTGACTTTAATCGCAGTCAATGGGGTACGTAACTCGTGGCTGGCAACACCAATAAACTCTTCCAGGCGTTGGGTCGTGGCATGCGAAGACACGACCTGATGCCGTGTCTCCTCACACGCACGCAGGAGATGCTGCCGCTCGCGAATCAGTGCAGGCGTCTCTCGTGCCAGATCACGCTCTTGTATATCAGGGAAGGCAGACTCCACGTGCTGGGACATTTCTAGCTCTTCACGCTTGCGCTCATCAATGTCGGTGCCGATAAAGATCCACTCCCGCACCTTGCCATACTCACCCAGAACGGGAATGGCACTTACACCAAAATGGTGGTAGATGCCATCAAAGCGCTGGATACGATATGCAAGCTCATACGGCCTCCCGCTGAGGGAGGCGCTTTGCCAGGCATGCTCCACCCACTGTTGATCCTCGGGATGAACCATCGCTTGCAGATCTTGATGGCTCAACCGCTTGCCGTACTGCCCGGTATAAGCATGCCAGGCTTCCATCTGGCGCTCCATAGCCCCTTCAGCATCCACTACCCACACCATTTGCGCTAATGCCGCGGCCAGAGAACGATAGCGCGCTTCGCTCTCGCGGAGTTGTCGCTGCAAATCGTTTACTTCCACGCTTTTATATTGTCCCCGTTCAGGAATTTTGTCTGCCATCATACGATGCTGCCTTTATTCTTCAACTTCAAAAGTTCTGATATAGACATTTTTACCACCGCCCTGACCCGCTTATGACCACCCTCACCTACTCCTCCAGGCACCTCCCAGACCAGACAAAACCTCCCAATTTTATAGGCGCATACAGATTATCATGCCTAGATTTTCTGCCAAAAAAGGGAAGTTTCTTTCACTTGCTCTTTACACGGCTGAGTTCTCAGAATAGATGCAAGCAACCTCTTTTCCCCAGGGATAGAACTCTGTGTCAAAAAGCCAGGCGACCGGGAGGATTCCCGGTCGCCTGGCTTTTTCTTATCTGCGGCTTCGCCTGTGCTAGGCGTTATTTTTCACCGCCTCGTAGGGGCGAACAACGATTTTCTTATCTTCCACATCGACGTATACCGCCTGGCCACTGACGATTTCATCTGCCAGCAAGGCATCTGCCAGCGCGTCATCGACATAGGACTGGATGGCTCGGCGCAATGGGCGGGCGCCATACTCCTCGTCGAAGCCTTCCTCAAGCAGGAAGTCACGGGCGGCATCACTAACCACCAGCTCCATATGCTGCTCACTCAAACGTGAGCGAACCTGGTCCAGCAAGAGTTCAACGATGCTGTAGAGCTCTTTCTTGGTCAGCGAGTTAAAGACAACGATCTGGTCGATACGGTTGATGAACTCAGGGCGGAAGACCCGCTTGAGACCCTCAAACGCCTTCGAGCGCATCGCCTCTTTCTGCTCCTCGCGCAAAGACTCACCCTTCTTGATGGTGAAGCCAATGTTCGCGGCCTTCTTCAGGTCTGAACCGCCTACATTACTGGTCATGATCACGACGGTGTTCTTAAAGTCGACCGTGCGACCCTGACCATCGGTCAGGCGACCATCATCCATGATCTGCAACAAGGCATTGAAGACCTCAGGATGCGCCTTCTCAACCTCGTCAAAGAGGATGACACTGTAGGGGCGACGGCGTACCTGCTCCGTCAATTGACCGCCCTCGTCATGCCCCACATATCCGGGAGGGCTACCAAACAGACGCGAGACGGTATGCGGCTCCATATACTCCGACATATCGAAGCGAATGATGTGGTCGGCACCACCGAAGAGTTCAGCGGCCAGAGCCTTCGCCAGCTCGGTCTTACCAACACCAGTTGGACCCAGGAAGAGGAAGGACCCAATCGGGCGCTTCGGATCTTTGAGGCCCGCACGCGAGCGGCGAATCGCACGCGCCACTGCTGAAATCGCCTCGTCCTGGCCGATAACATGCTTGCGCAGGTCCTGCTCCAGGTTGCGCAAGTTCTGACGCTCGCTCTCCAGCATCTGGCTCACCGGGACGCCGGTCCAGGTCTCTACGACCCTGGCGATATGCTCAGGGGTCACGATGAGTGAGACTTCTTCCTGAGACTTACCACGCGCCTCGCTCAGCTTCTCCAGCACCAGGAGTTCTTGCTGGCGCATCAAAGCCGCATGCTCGTAGTCTTCCGCGTTCGCCGCGGCCTCTTTCTGCGCCTGAATCTCTGCCAACTCCTTCTCCAGGTCAGCGATCAAAGTTGGACTCAAGATGCCTTTCTCGGTCGCCTCCAGGCGCAGGGCGGAACCGGCCTCGTCCATGACGTCGATAGCCTTATCAGGCAGGAAGCGATCATTGATATAGCGATCAGACAGCTTTACCGCGGCCTCGATAGCCTCATCTGATATACCAATGCCATGGTGGGCCTCATAATTGGCGCGCACGATATGCAGCATGTCGATGGCTTCTTCGACATTGGGCTCGCTCACCATAATTGGCTGGAAGCGGCGCTCCAGGGCGGCATCCTTCTCAATATGCTTGCGGTACTCGTCCAGGGTAGTGGCACCAATACAACGCAACTCACCGCGTGCCAGGGCAGGCTTGATCATATCACCCGCGCCAACCGCTCCCTCAGCCGCGCCAGCACCAACAACAGTGTGCAATTCATCAATAAAGACGATTGTATCGGGATTATCGCGCAGTTCTTCCAGAATAGATTTGATACGCTGCTCAAACTGACCACGGAACATCGCACCTGCGACCATACCGCCAATGTTGAGCGAGACAATGCGCTTGCCACTCAGATTGGGTGGAATATCGCCCGATTGAATGCGGCGCGCCAGGCCCTCAACGATTGCAGTTTTACCAACACCTGGCTCGCCAATCAGGACAGGATTATTCTTCTGCCTGCGACCCAGTACGGTAATCATGCGGCGTAGCTCTTTCGCACGCCCGGCGGCAGGATCAAGTTTCCCCTCAGCCGCTTCAGCCGTCAGATCGCGACCATATTGATCAAGCGTGGGAGTCTTGCTCTGCTTCGGCTGCCGTTCAGCCGTCGCAGTATTGACACTCCCCTGACCGCCCGAAGCTTTCTGTGAACCACCCGAGAAACCAAATGGGAAGGGAGCACCTGCAATATCCATATTGTCAATGCCACCCATCTGGCCCATCGCGTTCATCAGTTCGTCAACGCACGACTGGCACAGGTAGTGCGATTCGCGTCGCCCGTCAACCATCTGATCTACACGAACACGCGCGGGATTCTTTCGACAACGCTCACATTTCATTATTTATATGCTCCTCATCTTTTCTCAAGATAGGGGGATGATTCCCTTCGGTTAGTAGTTAGCAATTGGTTCGTCTGACTGCTAAAAGTATAGCATATTCTTTTTGCTCTGTCTAGCACTCTTGCGACTTGATTGCTAACTCACCATTTATAACAGCGGCTCCGTTGGTATTATTCCCGGTATAGCGTTCACTTCTGGCAGTGGTCTTGATACGTTCTTCGGGATGCTATTTCAAAGTGTCGCAAAACATTTCACATGTGTATCAACCATAACGCCAGGCTTGCTACGCTTATTCCCTTCCACATTTGCTCTCTGCACACACCATCGCACGTGCCCAACGTCAGGTTTGTCTGCTTCGGTAAAACGAGACCGATAAAAGTTACTTTCTTCTTTTACGAACATAGAGATGGAAAAGATACGCAACTATTCCCTCTAGTAACAAAGGCGCTGCTCGCTCTAAATATATGCGGCTGCACCTGAGAGCTATCACATTAGAATATTATCGACACATCACTTTCCTTCAACATCCTACGCCCTTATCACAAGAGACGCATAGGATGTGATATATTCAAAAAGTATGGTAATGTCGCCAAGCAAGACAAAGGAGATCAAAGGTTATGGATTTCGCCTATTCGGAGAAGGTCAACGCTCTACGACAGCGCCTGACTGACTTTATGGAACGCTCTATTTATCCCAACCAGCAACGCTATAAAGAACAGATCGCGGCCTCAGGCGATCCTCACCATCACGCGGAGATTGTTGATGAACTGAAAGAACGTGCGAAGGCAGAGGGCCTCTGGAACCTCTTTCTGCCCGACACTGAATACGGAGCTGGTCTGACTAACCTGGAGTATGCGCCCCTGGCTGAGATTATGGGTCGTGTCACCTGGGCATCGGAGGTCTTCAATTGTGCGGCCCCTGATACTGGAAATATGGAAATACTTGCTCAGTTTGGCACAGAGGTGCAACGACAACGCTGGCTGCGTCCCCTCCTTGATGGCGAGATTCGCTCGGCCTTTGCCATGACGGAGCCAGATGTGGCCAGCTCTGACGCGACCAATATTCAACTGACCATCATGCGCGATGGAGACGACTATGTACTCAATGGGCGCAAATGGTGGATCTCGGGGGCGGCTCGCGAACGCTGCAAAATCTTTATCGTCATGGGAAAGACCGATCCCCAGAACCCGGCCCGCCATAAGCAGCAAAGTATGATCCTGGTGCCACGCGACACACCTGGACTGACCGTGGTCCGCAACCTGCCTGTCATGGGCTATATCGATAATGAAAGCCACTGCGAACTGCGTTTTGAGAACGTGCGTGTCCCTGCCAGCAACCTCCTCGGTGAGGAGGGGAGCGGCTTCGCCATCGCCCAGGCGCGCCTTGGGCCCGGTCGCATTCATCATTGTATGCGCTCTATTGGTACAGCCCAGTACGCGCTTGAACTCCTCTGCCAGCGCGCGACACAGCGCGTCGCCTTTGGCAAACCGCTGGTCGAACAGGGAGTTATTCAGGAATGGATCGCCCAGTCGCAGTTGGAGATCGAGCAGGCGCGGCTGCTTACGCTGAAGGCGGCCTGGCTCATCGATACCCAGGGCAAGAAGGCCGCGAAAGATGCCATTGCCATGATCAAAATCGTGGCGCCCGAGGTACATACCAATGTCGTCAGCCGAGCCATGCAGGTCTTTGGTGCCGCGGGCCTCAGCGATGATTTTCCGCTGGCCTCCTTCTGGGCGCATGGACGCACACTCCACATTGTGGATGGACCAGATGAGGTTCATAAGCGCACCCTGGCACACTCCATCATCCAGCAACTCATACAAGACTAATCTATCCATCTACACCGCTATAAAGGACCCTTATGGAGAGCAACGTACAGCAAGACCCGTTTCTTATCCACCGCCAGCACGCGGCAGAACTCTTTCTGATCCGCCACGGGGATGCGATCCCCGAGGCGGACGAAATTATTCCCAGTGGCGTGTATGATAACCTGCCCTTGAGCAAGATCGGACGCCAGCAGGCCCAGGCACTGGCCAAGCGCCTGAAGGACGGCCATTTTGACGCGGCCTATAGCAGCCCCCTACGGCGTTGCCAGGAGACTGGCGCGCCACTTCTGGCTGAGCTAGGGCTACAGGCCACTATTGTAGAACAACTCAAAGAGATTCGCCTCGATGACCTGGTTCCCATTCCAGAGATCCCCGAAGGGGCCGATCTCGCCATGCTGACCCAGGCACTGCATGAGCGCCAGGACAAGATCGTGCGTATCGCAGGCGCCTCGGGCAACTGGGATGCCTTCGCGCACAGCGAGTCCTCAAAGGCCTTTCGCCAGCGCGTCGTCCAGGCACTTGACGAGATCGCGAGTCACCATCTTGGGCAGCGCGTGCTCGTCTTCGCCCATGGGGGCATCATCAACGCCTACGTCGCCGAGGTCCTGGGACTGGAGAAAGAGTTCTTTTTCCCCTGCGCCAATACCTCGCTCACCCTCGTACGCGCCTCAGGAGACACACGTGTGCTCTATATAATGAACGACATTGCCCACCTGAGTATCCCCTCGGCCCAAAACTCATAGTAAAAGTAGCAAAGCAAGTGGAGCGATGTCTGCGGTATCGCTCCACTTGCGTTGCGCCACAATGCTTCTCGCATTTTGAGGAAGTTAAAAATCGATCCGGTGGTAAGAATGGAAATGTTGGGGCATACGAGCCTTAATATGACAGATGGTACATATGGACATACAACGCAAGAACAACATAAAGAGGCTGCTGAGGAAATAGAACGTCGCTTTGGAGAGGAAGAATAGCAGAGTTATATCGACACCTTAACCGATAGCTGGCTATATTCGATATCGGTTATTTTTGTGCTTTTAACCTAAGATACTTCTTTACAATGTTTGCTCTTTGGGGGACTGCTTGTTTTAAGGTATAAGATGTTAAATTGGAATTCATCCCAAGTTCTTCCATCGAGTAAACGTCCTCCTGCTTTAGGATGGCGTCCTTCCCATTGTTTATGGAAAAAAGCAATACCCGCTGTTAGCAAAAAGAACTTGTGCTAGACAATTAGCACAAGTTCTTTTTGCTAACAGCCTACAATATTATTTCTTACGAATAGTCTTTAGAAACTGGTAAGATGTTATTGAGCCGACAGCAATGTTCATGATGTTTGCCAGAGCCGAGAAGAACTTTTGCGCGTCCTCATAGTTAGAATGATGATGTTCATCTGGCATGACAACACGATACCTGGTAGGTGTCCCGTTTTCGTCTACCACCACATGATAGTGATGACCGTCTTTGTCTTCTATCATAGTATTTCTCTTTCTAGAGAGATCGGCACATAGTCACCTATGTCCAAAACAATACAACGATACCAACTACTAACCTACGTTAACAACTGCATAAATTCTATAAAAGATTTATGAATTTTTTATGATAGCCGTAATTTTAGGTTAAAGCCTGTCTTAATGGGACCTGTTTACTGTGTTCCTATCCAGAGAAATGATGCGCTACAATTTTAATAGAATTACATCCTTAGCTATACCTTCAAGCTGCCAGTGTTGATTTCCCATCAAAGGGCTACTCAATATCCACTGAGATACTCAGATGGACTTAAATACTCTGTCATAATATACGTTGAGAACCTGAATTTTTGGTTGTACAACATCCATCGAACTTTCAGGAATAAATAATCTTAATGAAAATTCAACACAGAACGACCGGAGATTGATATTTGCTGGAATAAGTGACCTGCTGGTATATCCGGGCAGATCAGGACGGTATCAGGGTTCTCCCGAATTCGGTAATCTCTCCCTGCGTCGCTGGTAACGGTGACGTGGAAAGCGAGAGATAACGCCCAAGAGATCTTCAAGCCGAATGAGGCAATCGGGCTAGAGGAAAACTGGAAGGATGAATAGAAATGAACCTTTGATGAGGCTGCGTTATTTGAGGTCATCGTAACTGGCTGAAACGATGATGAAAGGACAATGGCCCCCATAGGCTTTGAGCTATGGAACAGGATACCCGGTCCTCGCAGTATAGAAGGCATCCTCCCCAGTTGTATCTCACACATGTGGAACGTGAAAACCCCAATGAAGTCTCGGGAGTGGTCGATATCCTGAGTAAGCCGACCGTAAGGAAAGCAGAACTCTTTAGTAGGAAGAGGAAGGGTCAAGATGTAAATTTTGACATTAGGGTCTCCCGCTGCTTTGGTGATAAGATCTTCAATACGATGGAGCGTGTTTTTATCTGAGTATGAAAAACAAGAGCCATCAGAAAAACAAACTCATCCTTCACTAAAGTAGCGGAAGATCCGGTTAATACTGGGATTTACAGGGTAAAGACGCTTAAAATGGCTCGATAAGAGAGTCTATATGTTCTTTATAGTAGGATGAATTTGACACCTAAACCTGACACCTTATGTGGTATATTTTGCTGGCCTTTGCTGGACATATGTAGATGAGATTTGCTTAGTATTGTAGAGGGAATAAGCTTGTGGGGCTCTTTTGTTGGAGTGGGTTGAATTGTTCATTTGGTTACTGCTATAATGAGGCTATGAAACCTGCCGTGCTTCACTATATACGCCTGTCGTTACCGACAGCTCTTGCGCGTCATATTTGCCTGATTACCATTGAGCGTTACCTGCTTACAGCCGGGTAGCGACGCCTCATTCTGCCTTCCACCATGCCATGAGTAGAGAGCAATCGAGGTCCCTGATTGCATGGCATAACCCTCATTGCAGGCCTTAATAGAAGCTATAATTATTAGCCGTCCTTTTCACGAAAAAATAGAGCATTTTACCTTCCCTGTCTGCGCATGACTTATGCCCCTGGCTGCAACGAGTATGCCAGGCGTACAGAGAAGAGATAGAGAAGCGAGAGGAACCCGGTCGCTATGGATCTAATGGACAAACTGGCCACACTGGCTACACGCTACGAAGAACTAAACAATTTGATGGCACAGCCCGATGTGCTTACCGATATATCGCTCCTGCAGCGCTATGGTCGCGAGCAGTCTGAGCTGTCGACTGTGGTTGAAAAATACCACGAGCTGATTGATACGGATAAGCAGATCAAGGAAGCTCAGGAGATGTACGACAGCGAGGAAGGCGAGCTGCGCGACATGGCGTTTGAAGAGCTGGAACAGCTCAAAGCCAGGAAAGAGCAACTCCTGGAGGATGTCCAGGTCGCCCTCCTCCCCAAAGATATCATGGACGAGAAGAACGCCGTCGTGACCATCCAGGGTGGAGCGGGTGGCGACGAAGCCGCGCTCTTTGCCGCGGACCTCTTCCGTATGTACAGTCGCTACGCCGATGGCCGTCGTTGGAAGATCGAGATTCTTGACGGGAACGATACTGAACAAGGCGGCTTCAAGGACATTACCTTTGTGATCAGAGGGAAGGGAGCCTATAGCCGGATGAAGTACGAGGGCGGCACCCATCGCGTGCAGCGCGTCCCCTCGACCGAGGCCAACGGCCGCATCCATACCTCAACGGCCAAGGTCATCGTCCTGCCAGAGGCCGACGATGATATCCAGATCGAGGTAAAGGACGCGGATATCCGCGTCGACGTCTACCGCTCCACAGGCCATGGCGGTCAGAGCGTCAACACCACTGACTCGGCGGTACGTATCACGCACCTGCCGACCGGCCTGGTTGTCACCTGTCAGGATGAAAAATCGCAGTTGAAGAATAAGCAGAAAGCCCTCAACGTACTGAAGTCACGCCTGTGGGACCTGGAAGAGGCCAAACGCCAGGAAGAGCTAGGAAAAGCACGTCGCTCACAGGTACAGACGGGCGACCGCAGCGAGAAGATTCGCACCTATAACTTCCCCCAGGACCGCGTCACGGACCACCGTATTGGCCTGACGCGCCACAACTTACCGGGCATTCTGGACGGCAGTCTCGATGAATTCATCGATAACCTGATCACCGTCGACCAGGCCGAGAAACTCCAGGGCATGTTCGTCTAAGTGGTAATGTGTCAGTAAAAAAGAGGGGAGGTGCAGGGGGGAACCCTCCTGCACCTCCCCTCTTTTTTTTACTGAACGCACTACTCTATTGCGTAACGGAAAAGGCTTATTCCGCTCTGGCCGTGGTCGTGGTTCCCGTTGTGCCAGTATACGGTATCGGCTGAGCACCATCACCATAAAGGAAACAATTAGTCCAGTGACCATTCCCCAGGTCGGTGCGGCCAGGGAAGCGCTCCTTACAGACAGGCATAGCATGGGGACAACGTGGATGGAAACGACAGCCAGTCGGAGGATTGATCAGGCTTGGAATCTCACCACGCGCGGGAAGCTGACCCTTATCCTTGTTCTTCACGCGGGTAGGATCAGGCGCAGCCGAGAGCAGCAAGCGGGTATAGGGATGCTTGGGCTGCTGCGTGACCTCTTCGCTTGGCCCCCCCTCAACCATCTGGCCTGCGTACATCACCAGCGTCTCTTCGGCGAAGTAGCGCGCACTGGCGATATCATGCGTGATATAGAGCAGAGCCAGTTGCTCCTCATCCTTCAAGCGACGCAAGAGGTTAAGGATGTCCAGGCGAATCGAGACATCAAGCATGGAGACAGGCTCGTCGGCCAGCAAGACCTCGGGCTGCACAGCCAGGGCACGCGCGATGGCGATACGCTGACGCTGGCCGCCGCTCAGTTGGTGCGGGAACTTCTCGATGAACTGCTCGGCAGGCGTCAGGTTGACGCGCCGCAGCAGAGACAAAATCTGCTCTGTCTCCTGGATGCGGTTGCGGGCATGACCGTAAATACGTAGCGGGCGGCTCAGGTGATAGCGCACGCTATGCACGGGGTTGAGCGAGGCAAAGGGGTCCTGGAAGACCAGCTGCACATGGCTGCGATAGGCATTTAAATTGGCGCCTCGTCCCAGTTTCACCGCCTCGTCACGGAAGCGAAGGGTGCCAGAAGTGGGTTCATAGAGGCGCGCCAGCATACGCGCAATGGTCGTCTTCCCACTACCGCTCTCACCCACCAGGGCCGTGGCCCGGCCAGGGTAGAGTGAGAAAGAGGCATCTTCAACCGCGCGAACCGCCTGAGCGGCTCCAAAGATCTTTATCTGGCGCAAAGGGAATTCCTTGCGCAAGTGCTCTGCCTCCATAATCGGCTGAGCGCCAGCATCCCGAACTGGCTTTGATGCAGTGACGTTTGACAAGCTCATTACGCACGGCTCCCTTCTATCAGGCTCTCATAGGCACCCGCCACCTCGGCTGCAGATGGTGCCCCCTGAGGCCGAAACTTTCTATCATAGAGATGGCAGGCCGCCAGTTGCTGCTGATTCTCAAGCGACGCGGGCTGAAGCTGAGGTACAACCTCAGAGCAGGCCTCAAAGGCCAGCGGGCAGCGCTCGCGGAAGGGACAACCCGATGGGATAAAACGCAGATCTGGCGGTGAACCAGGGATGCCAACCATCTTGCGAATGGGACCATGCAAGTTGGGGAAAGCATTGAGCAAGCCATGGCTATAGGGATGGCGGGGATGATCGTAGATCGCCACGCTGCTCGCCTTCTCCACCATTTTACCGGCATACATGATCGCGATCTGGTCAGAGAGCTCCAGCAGCAGCGACAGGTCATGCGTAATGAAGAGCAGGGCGGTATTAAACTCGCGGCAGAGATCGCTGATCAGCTGCAAAATCTCGCGCTGCACCACAACGTCGAGCGCCGTCGTAGGCTCGTCCATAATGATCAGCTCGGGATTGAGGGCCAGCGCAATGGCGATGACGGCGCGCTGACGCATGCCGCCACTTAACTCATGGGGATAACTATTCAGACGATCAGAGGCGATACCAACCAGGTTGAGCAACTCAATAGCGCGCTTTTTGCGCTGATTGGGACCCATATCGGGGCGATGAGCCTTCAACACATCTATGATCTGGTCACCAACCGACATCACGGGGTTAAGGGCGTTCATAGCACTCTGGAAGACAATAGAGACCTCGCTCCAGCGGAAGGCACGCAGTTCGGAGGGAGAGAGCTGCAACACATCGATGGCCTCGTCACCATTACTGCCTGTCAGTCTACCTTTTTTCGGCAATTTGCTCTGTACGGCAGCAGTTGCCCCACCTTCGTGTCCTCGAGGGTAGTAGAGGACCTGGCCGCCAGTGATATAGGCGGGTGGGCGCAACAGGCGCGAGATGGCATAGGCCAGCGTCGATTTACCACAGCCACTCTCGCCCGCCAGGCCCAGAATTTCGCCACGACGCAACACAAAGCTCACGTCTCGGACAGCGTGTACAGCGCCATTAGACGCGAAATAATCCACGCAGAGATTGTTCACCTCTAGCAAAAGGTCTTTTGACTGCTTCTTTACAGCCGTGTCCTGCATTATTTCACCACTTTCTTGTGCTTGATCTCTTTGGGTGCCGGCTCAGCACGCAGGCGTGGATTGGCGACCTCATCAATACCGAAATTAATCAGAGCCAGACCAGCCCCCAGCGCCGCGATACAGATACCAGGCGGGATAAACCACCACCAGAGACCAAGAATCAGGGCGTTTGTCTTCTGCGCCCAGTAGAACATCCAACCCCAGCTTACGGAATTGAGATCGCCCAGGCCCAGAAATTCTAGCGATGCTGAGTATAGAATAACATAAATTGTCGTACTTACAAAGTTCGCGGCAACAATAGAGATTTCATTGGGCAAAATCTCAAAAAAGATGATGCGCCAGGTCTTCTCACCGCTTGCCTTCGCCGAAGTCACAAACTCACGGCTACGCATAGAAAGAGTTTGCGCACGCAGGACACGCGCGCCCCAGGCCCAACTGGTAAAGGTCACAATCAGGGCCACCATCTGTGGGCCGCGCGGAAAGTACGACGCCAGGACAATCGCCAGGGGTAATGCAGGAAGGACCAGAAAGATATTCGTCACTAACGAAAGAACATCATCAATGATGCCACCAAAGTAACCACCCACCAGGCCAACGACCACGGAGATGAAGGTCACAGCGAACCCCGTGAAAAAGGCCCACATAATCGAGGTACGCGTACCGTAGATGAGCTGGCTAAAGATATCCTGACCCGTCACAGTTGTACCCAGCCAGTGCTGGGCCGAGGGAGGAGACTTCGAGAGATCAGTGAGCAGCGTGGGATCGGTATGCACGAATAATGGGCCAAAGATCGCCACCAGGATAAAGAGGCCCACGATACTACTGCCTACCGTTACCTTTTTATTCACTGTGATGGCGTGCCAGAAGCCGCGCAAGCCATTCAACACCTGCACATGAAAAGGATTGCCCAGGGGCAACGCCACCGATGTGGCAGTCGTCACGTTGGTACTGGCATGCGCGCCGACACCAACTGCGGCCGCTCCAGCTAGAGGTTCGTTAAGATTCTTTGGTGCAGGAGGCCATTGCGAAGAGGTATTAGACATCGTTTACGCGCTCCTTTCCTGGCGGACACGTGGATCAAGCAGGGTATAGACCAGGTCGGCGAGGAAATTGGCAGCCAGGATAGCCAGAGCAATAATCAAAAAGATGCCCTGGATAAGTGCATAATCCTGGCCCTGCACCGCCTGCAAGAGTGTATAGCCAATACCCGGATACGAGAAGACAATCTCGGTAAGAAGCTGCCCGCCAACAATCGTACCCAGCGAGAGGGCGAAGCCCGCGACATTGGGCAGAATAGCATTGCGCGCGGCATAAGAGAACATCACACGCCTGGGCGCCAGACCCTTGGCGTTTGCCATCAAGACATAATCTTCAGAGAGCGTCGTAATCATCGAGTTGCGCATCACCAGCAGCCAGCCAGAGACGGAGGAGAGCACAATCGTCAGGGCGGGCAGAATGCCGTGGTAGAGCGCGCTGAAAATAAAGTCAGGTGACCAGCCTATATCCAGCGCTGTATCAAAGCCATCCGAGAAGGGGAACCAGCCAAGCGTATACCCAAAGATATACACAATAATCAGGGCCAGCCAGAAATAGGGGATCGAAGACAGAAACGTCGTCGCCGGAGCCAGGAATGTATCCAGGAACGAGCCACGCTTCCAGGCCATAATAATACCAAGCAAACAGCCAAGGATAAAGCTGACGATGACCGCAATGCCGCCCAGGACCAGCGTCCACTGGATGCCTTGTGCGATCACATCTTTCACGGGGGTTGGATAGTTGGTGAGCGAGGTGCCCAGGCGGCCCTGGAGCAGATCGCCCAGATACTTAAAGTATTGTACATACAGAGGATCGGTCGTGTTGAGACCAAAGGCAGCCTGGAGCGCCTTCTCCGT
This sequence comes from Ktedonobacter racemifer DSM 44963, assembly GCF_000178855.1. Taxonomy (GTDB): domain Bacteria; phylum Chloroflexota; class Ktedonobacteria; order Ktedonobacterales; family Ktedonobacteraceae; genus Ktedonobacter; species Ktedonobacter racemifer. Next base: position 1,675,544 of record NZ_ADVG01000002.1, read on the forward strand.
CTCTGGCGCCAGATGCCCTTGCCGTTCGAAGCGTAGCATCATGGCCTCAGCGGGGTTACCGGGTGCCAGACGAGGGATAAAGAAATTGAGCGTGACCGAAGCCCAGAGAGCGACAAGATAAAACAGAATGCGACGTAACAGGTGACGCATAACGGTACTCCTTATAGCGTGCAAGCCAGTTCTACCAAGCCAGGGTAGAAGCTACAAATCCTGGGCTTACCTTTACCGGATCGTAATAGTAGCATAGCACGATAGAGATACAGAAAGAATGCAAACCAGTATCTGCCTATTCGGAAACCTGAGCGCGAAGCGCTAGCCGCGGGAGCGGCGTTGGTTTCCACATAAGATCTATAAGGCACTGGTGGAGGTAGGGAAAATGGAGATGGCCCTTGCGGGACCATCTCCACCGGATTTCGGATAGAAACTTACGATACAGGAGTCAGATTGAGTACAATCTGGAGGTTATCAGGCGCCGCATAGGCGGCACCGACAGCGTAAGCATTGTCTTTGTCAGGCCAGCCAGTGAAGTTCTTGCTGCTGTACTCATACCAGGCAGCGGCGTTCACCAGAGGCACAACTGGCAGCTGCGTAGCGAAGATCTTCTCCAGAGCCTGGATGTCGCTCTTCTGCTTCGCCTGATCCGTTGTGGATGCATAGTCATTCAGCAAGGCATCGCTCTGCTTATCATTCCACTTTTCCCAGTTGAAGCCATTGGGGGAGAGGTTCGCGCTATTCAAATGGGAGTTGTAGAGGTAGAAGGGATTCGGGCCACCGAAGAGGCCACCGATCAGCATCTGGTACTTGCCGCTGTTACGGGCATCGAAGTACGCGGTATCCTGAATGGCATTGATGTTGACATCGATACCGATATCTTTCAGGTTCTGCTTGATAACCTGGCACATCTGCTCCCAGTCGGTCCAGCCAGAGACCACCGTCAGGTTGAAGGACATCTTCTTGCCACTCTTGTCTTTGAAGAAGCCATCGGAACCCTTGGTGTAGCCGGCATCCTGAAGCAGCTTGGTTGCCTTATCGACCTGGGCTGTCTTCTGCACGTCGGCGTAGGTGGGATCCAGGTAGTCTTTGTTGTTGGGCAGGATCAAGCCAGTGGTGCTGGCGGGCTCCACATAGCCACTCTCAGCCTGCTTCGACAGCTGCTGGCGATCCAGCGCGGCGCTGATGGCCTGGCGAACGGCGACATCATTGAAAGGCGCCTGGCCCAGGTTGAGATAAAGCGCGAAGAGGTCGGTTGGCGTCATCCAGTAGTGGTTGTGCGCGGGATCCTTGGCAACAAAGGTGGTATCCAGGTCGGGAGCGAAGAAGCCACCCCAGTCGATCTGACCCTTGGCCAGTTCGAGCTGCAAGGTGGTGTTGTCCTTCACGGATGGGTAGTGCAGTTCCTGGATCTTCACCTTGTCGGCCTGCCAGTAGCTGGAGCTCTTGGCGTAGACCAGCAACTGAGCTGAGAACTTCTTCAGGGTGTAGGGGCCGGTACCAACCGGGTTCTCGTTCGCAAAGGTGGTAGGATCGCCAGCGCCCTCAAAGATATGCTTGGGAACGATGAAGGTCTGGCCAGCGATATACCAGAACAGGGGAGGATAGGGCTTCGTGAAGTTGATAACAACGGTCTTGCTATCAGGCGCGGTCACGCTCTGTAAATAACCGCCTGTCCACAGGCCCTGCGCATCGGCAGCTTTGTACTGCTTGAGCATATTGAACGTGAAGGCTACGTCATCGGCGCTAAAGTCTTTGCCATCGTTCCACTTGACGCCATCGCGAATGGTAAAGGTAAGCTGTTTGTTGTCGCTGCTCCACTTGTAATCTGTAGCCAGCCAGGGTTTGTTGGAGCCATCAATTTTGTTGATGTAGTACAGCGTTTCATAAACCATGCCCTTGACACCCTCGTTGGCATTGGGGTTATAAGGGCTAAGCGCCTTGGTGAAATCGCCACCAACATGCGCACCAATGTTGAGTACCGACTTTTTGCTGCTATTACCAGAAGATGGGGAGTTGCCGCCACAGGCGACCAGCAGCATAGTGAGGATGACCAGCAAGGAACAGAGCCACATGCCGGCGCCCGTCTTTTTACGGAACATCACTGTCCGCAAGCTAGAAGAGACAGAAGACACGAAAGACCTCCTGACGCTGAAATGGCAAAGCATATGAAAACATCGAAAATATCGAAAGCATCGAAAGCATCGAAAGCATCTATATACTTGCCTCTTCAATACACATAAAACGTTATTGGTTGAACAGGACCTCTCCAACGAGATACACAGACACCCATTGTCTGCCAGCGCGGGGGATAGCGTCTAAATAGTCAAGTCGTTTGCCTGGCGCGAAAGACAAGAACAGCAAGCATATACTATAGAACCTTCCACAGGGCAAACGGCGCCGAGCCTTCTTTATGAGAGAAGGTCAACCCGACAAAATCATCTCTATGCAAGCTACCACTTAGCATAAGCGTAAAACGCTGCTTCTTCTCCTTTCTCCTCAGGGGACGCTACTAGACTTGAATTCTCCCAGACCCTCAATACAAGCAATTCAATCTATGGATCTTTTTTGGGAGTGAAGACTTGAATATCTTAGTAGTACTTTAACTCTTCTTTCTCCAAATGTCAAGTCATCTAGACCACTAGACCAAAAATTCCGTTATTCCCTGCAAAATCCTCCTTTGCACCTCTGTGCCTGACTCTTTGTTAACTGTTTCTTCTCTGTAATCAATACTACGTTCGATTACCGGACAAAAATCTCATCCCTTTCCCTTGTAAAGAAGCAAAGGGGTCATTTTCCAGCAGAGGCAATGCCTAGTCATCTAGACCACTAGACCATATTGTGTGTTATAGTAAAAAGGACTGGAAAGTCGGTATGTTTATCACCACAAGGCTACTCAACGAAGGAGTTCTCAATGTCCTCGCTACTCGAACAAGAAATATACAGCCAGCCCGAGGTCATCACCCACTTACTCGAGCAAGAGACAGAGCATATTACGAACGTGGTTGCCCAGTTGCCACCATTTGATTATGTCCTGATCGCGGCCCGCGGCTCATCTGATCATGCTGCGACATACGCCAAGTACGCCTGGCCGATCATGGCTGGCTATCCTATCGCGCTCGCGGCCCCTTCGCTCCATACGCTCTATCACAAAGCCCCTCATATGCGCAACGCCCTGGTAGTTGGTATTTCGCAATCGGGACAGTCACCAGACATTGTCGCCGTGCTTGAAGAGGGGAAACGCCAGGGACGTCCCACGCTTGCCATCACAAACGACGGTGGCTCTCCCCTGGCCGCTGCTGCCGATCATGTCATCGAACTGCACGCGGGCCGTGAGCGCAGCGTGGCCGCGACAAAAACCTATACCGCGCAGCTCGCGGTGATGATGCTCTTCGCCGCAGCCTGGAGCGGGAACCCCCAGCGCATGACGGAGCTACGACGCCTGCCAGAGATCATGCGCCAAACACTTGAGATGTCTGCTCCCCTGGCCCAGCGCGCTGAGCGCTATCGCTACATGGACCAATGCGTGGTTATTGGTCGCGGCTATAACTATGCCACCGCGTTTGAGCTCGGCCTCAAACTGAAGGAGCTGACCTACGTTATGGCCACCTCATACTCCTCCGCTGACTTCCGCCATGGCCCAATCGCCACCGTGGATACTGGCCTGCCCGTCTTCCTGGTGGCCCCCAGAGATGCCACGTATGATGATATGCTTGATCTCGCCAGAGATTTAAAGCAACGCGGAGCCGAACTCCTGGTGATCTCAGAGGAGCAGGAAATTCTCTCTCAGGCGACAACACCACTGGCGCTTCCACCAGCAGTGCCTGAGTGGCTCAGCCCCATCACCGCCATCCTGCTTGGACAGGTCCTGGCGCTTCATCTTACGCTGGCAAAGGGGCTGGATCCCGATGTTCCACGCGGCTTACAGAAAGTGACGCGCACGCTGTAAAGTCACATGCGTGAGTGCTATTTCAGGCTCGCAACGAAACGGAGAGGGAGGCGCTTAGTTTAAAGCGCCTCTTCTTGCTGCTTCAAGAGGGATAAACGCTCCTCCCAGGCTGGCTGAGTATAGATGACGCGCCCCTGGCACACCGTGGCTTGCAGTTCCAGCGCCTGGTTGAGGATGACAAAGTCGGCATCGTAGCCTGGTCGCAGAAGCCCCTTGTGATCCGCGACCTTGATCGAGCGTGCGGCGTTATAAGACAGCATGCCAGACGCCTCTTGCAGGTTCACCGGCGTCATCTCCAGAATATTTCTCAACCCCTGGTCAAGTGTCAGAATACTCCCCGCCAGTGTGCCATCCTCAAGGCGCGCCGCGCCACAAATCGCACGCGCGACCTGGCCCGCGAACTCAAAGGTGCTATCCGGAACGCCCGCCCCCGCCTGGGCATCCGTAATCACGATGGTGCGCTGGGGACCCAGCAACTTCACCAGCACATACATCATCGCGGGATGCACATGTACACCATCGGCGATCAGCTCGCCCATGACATGCTCAAGAGGGGCGATAGCGGCCAGTGGACCGGGGTTGCGGTGGTGCAGGGGTTGCATGGCATTAAAGCAGTGCGTGACATGCGAGACGCCATGTTTGACCGCCTCAAGCGTCTGCTCATAGCTGGCCTCGGTATGGCCCATGCTAATGGTCACTCCCTCAGCCAGCAGGCGCGCCATCATCTCGTTGGCTCCCGCCAGTTCCGGGGCAAGCGTAACCAGCTTTAAATAGCCTTCAGTCAGCTCAAGGACGCGCTCAGTCTCTACCAGGCTGGGCCTGCGTAACCAGATTGGAGGATGGGCGCCTCGCTTCTTCTCATTGATATACGGTCCCTCAAGAAATATCCCCAGGGGTTGAGCACCCTCGGACCTGTGTTGCCAGTTCTTGATCGCCGACACCGCGGTTTGTAGCTGCGCCTCTGGCATACAGTTTGGCGTGCCGACCACGGCAACCAGGTACGATGTTACCCCAGTGGAGGCGACCCAGCGATTATAGGCCAGGATCTCCTCTAGCTTAGTGGTATGGAGATTATGACCACCGCCGCCATGGGTGTGAACATCAATAAAGCCGGGCAAAATAAACGTGTCAGTGGCATCAATCACCACTTCAGACTGCCCATCAGCCTGGTTCACCGTTTGAATTGTCCCCTGGGCAATAGTCATATTGCCCTCAGCTACATCCATTGTAGCATCGACTAAGCGAGCGCCACTAAATGTAAAACGCATTGACCTCTCCTTCAAGGCGAAACCTAAAAAATACGATAACGACATAACATCTTTTGTGCGGCTTCCCCTGCTATTGATACGTAACACACAGCACGGTTAAATTGTACAATTTTCTTTCTGGACATGTACGCACCTTGGATATCCAGATCTGCTTCATTGCTAGCTTCACCGTCCTTCATTTCTCATTGTCTTCCCAGTCTCTCCCTTGACGCCATCCTGCATTTATGAGATTATGACAGTGCAAGCTGGTATATACAACATACCAATTATACCATCTCTCTTTTCACAGCAGAAGAATAGCAAGCAAACTGGCACAAATACGTCATAGAGAAGGTCTCACTTCGGGGCAGAAAAGGCTAGCCACTGCCCTATAGAACGCTGTACCATTTAGCAATGTCGCTAGCATCGTGCTTGTACGCTGGAGAGCATCCACGGAAAGAGGTATGGAACCTATTTTATGCAAAGCCGAAAAAGCCCCCTACCACGATACTACCAACTCAAGGAGATCATGCGCGAGAAGGTAACTTCTGGCGATTGGAAGCCAGGTGATCTCATTCCTTCTGAGCGCGAGCTTGGCGAACAATATGGCATTAGTCGTATGACCGCGCGCCAGGCGCTCACCGAACTGGTGAACGAGGGTCTCTTTTATCGCGAACAGGGCAAAGGCACCTTTGTCAGTCGCAACAAGATTACCCAGCAGTTGATTCGCCTGACTGGCTTTACCGAGGATATCAGTGCGCGTGGTCAGGCCCCGGCAACACGCGTCCTCAGCATGCATATGATTCCCGCCACAGAAGACCTTGCCGAACGCCTGCGCCTGCACGTTGGTCAACCTATCTTCCGCCTGCAACGCCTGCGGCTCGCCGACAACGAACCTCTCGCAATTGAGCGCTCCCACCTCTCATTTATTGGCTGTGAAAGGCTTCTGGATGAGGACCTGGAGACACAATCGCTCTACCGCGTTCTGGAAAGCAGGTATGGCATCCAACTCATCCAGGCAGAACAGGAACTTGAGGCGGGCCTCACCAATGAAGAAGATGCAAAGCTGCTGAATCTTCCCATAGGAAGTCCCGCCCTCTATACGCGTCGCACCACCTATACCAATCGTGATCTACCCATTGAGTATGCACGCTCGGTCTACTGTGGACATAAATACACATTCTACACCCATATGCTACGGAATCAGTTAGTTCCATAAGTGTGCACAGGGTATATGTCTCGCAAGGAGCAAGTATGACAGAAGAACAGACCCTTTCAGCTCCCCTCGGCTTTCTGGGCATCGATGGTGGTGGAAGCAAAACGCTGGCCATCCTGGTTGATGAACAGGGCCGCGAACTTGGGCGTGGGCAGGCTGGCAGCGCGAACTATGCCAATGTCGGGCTTGAGCAAGCCAAAGCAAGCATCTACCAGGCTGTGGCTGCGGCCCGTGCCCAGGCGCCAGGTGCAGTTGAGGTGCGTAACGCTTGGATTGGGCTCGCGGGCATCGATACCCCCCAGGCGCGCCACGACTTCACGCCTCACCTGCGCGCACTGGCTCCCCACGTGCTCTTGACCAATGATGCTGAGCTGGGGCTAAGTGCCCTGCCTCAGGCCGTTGGCATCGTCCTCATCGCTGGTACAGGCTCCATCGCGCTTGGACGTGACCTGCATGGCAACATACAACGTAGTGGTGGCTGGGGGCACCTCCTTGGAGATGAAGGGAGCGGTTACGCACTGGGGCAGCAAGCCCTACAGGCCGCTGTACGCGCCGCAGACGGGCGTGGACCCGCCACCACCTTAATGCACCGCATCCTGGAGCGCTGGCAGCTCACCAATCCCTATGATCTGATTTCCCACATTTACCCTCTGGGTGATAAAGCCATAATTGCTCAACTCTCTACCTGTGTCCTGCAAGCTGCACGCGAAGGAGATGCCGTGGCCAAAGAGATCGTTCACCATGCTGCTGAAGAACTCGCGCTGGCCGTCAGTGCAGTCTATAAGAAGCTGGACTTTGCGGGACAGCCACTGGCCGTGGCATTGTGTGGTGGCTTACTTATACACGAAGAGGCATTTCGGCAGCAGGTCATAGAGCAACTCAACCAACGCCTCACGCTTGGTGAGATCGCGCTTGTGGATGAGCCTGCACGCAGCGCGGCTCAGGGGGCAAGTAATCTTACGAGCACCACTCATTGGCAACAGGCCTAAATGCTGAGTAGCATGGCCGACGCTGCAAAAGCACGCGTCTACATATAATGGTACGAAGCATGCTTCGTACCATTATATGTAGACGCGTGCTTTTGCAGCGTCGGCTGCCTAACTCTATACTGGGCGGATACGATCGGCGTAGTACTGGACCAGGCGGTTATTGCGTTCCATTCCTCCTGGTACATTGGCGGAGAGATAGACTGGGGCCTCCAGTCCTTGTTCAAGCAAGAGGGCAATAATACCCGCGGTCAACATCTGGGCTATAAGCGCACCTGTGACGGAAGAAATAGCGCAGGCGGTACTGCCATCGGGTAAGGCCAGCAAGGCATCGCCGAAGGGTGCCTGGTTATCGATGACGAGGTCGGCAAGCTCATAGAGCTTCTTGCCAGAGGGATGACGAGCAGGGGACTGGTGCGTATGGGCCAGCGAGGTGACTGCCAGCAAGGTGTGGCCTCGCTGCTTCACCTGTTGCGCCACCTCAACAATAGCGGCATTTCCACCAGAATTTGAACAAATAAGAAATAGATCCTCAGGCTCAATATGGTAACATCCAAGCAACTCTTTACCGGCCTGGAGATCGCGCTCGATATCAGGATGCATCACCACTTCAGGGGACCACCCCGCGCGTAAGGCCAGGTCCTCCAGATCCAGCCGATTCACAGGGACCAGCCCACCAGCCCGGCCAGCCAGTTCCATGGCGAAGGCGCGTGAATGGCCTGTCCCATAGGTATGGATCACGCCACCACGCGCCAGGCAGGCAGCACACAGGCGCGCCGCCTCCCGCAAACCCTCCATCTGCGTTTGCTGTAAGCGTGTAACACTCCGCATCGCCTCCTGCCAGTAACGCTCCATGCTCACGCCAGTCGAAGCATCATTTACTTCTCTCTGTTGACTCATAAAACCTCTGCTTCTGGAACCCCCTGCGCTTGAGCCCTGTCACTTATACACAAATATGCGATCTTGAGAAAGAACACGGAAGCGATGCGCTGCAGGTGCCTCGTTTTTCCCCACACGAGAGGTGACACTCTTTCGGTGAAAACGTCGCTTGTCTCGCCAAGCTGAAAGCACATCATTATGCACCAAGGGGCGTTTTTTTCAACACCTTTCCCTCGCATCATTCTGAGGATCTTCTGCAAACTTTCATATTTGTGTATAAGTGACAGCGCTTGAGCCAGGGGTTCCTGACACATTGTCCTTCTCTTCCTTACAGTAAGGGAACCTACAACATAATGCTCTTAGTATACGTTATCCTTCACAGCTTAACGCATCCTTTCGCACCGTTAGCGCGTGATAAGAGTAGCGTAATATATTGCACTTGCCTTAGAAGGAATACTTTCAACATTTAGACATCAATGTATCTTTTCAGAAATTCTCGCTTATAAACATTTCCCTTAGGCATAGAGAGAACTTATGAAATGATATTAATAAAGGAGTGACTCTCATGACACAAATGAAAGGGCATATTAACCAGGCAAGCCAGGATATGGGTGACGCCGCCAAAGACGTGGCCTACAGCAAAGGCATGACCGTCTTCGCCCGTATTGGCTACGCCGTGCGCGGTATTGTGTATGTCTTGATTGGCCTACTTGCCATTGAGCTGTCGGTTGGACACGGTGGCAAAACAACTGATCAGACAGGAGCCCTTCAAACCATCAACCAGCAGCCATTTGGCAGATTCTTGCTGGCAGTGGTCGCCATTGGTCTCTTTGGTTATGCCATCTGGTCTCTTTTTCAGGCCATTCTAGACACAGAGCACAAGGGGAAAAAGACCATGGGCATCATTGGCCGCATTGGCTATGCCATTACCGGCATCTCGTATGGCCTGCTTGCCTACGGCGGCATTCAGACAGTAATGAGCGGATCCAGCCACCAGTCAAGCTCGACACAGCATACCCAGGACTGGACGGCGCGCCTGCTGCATACAAGCTTTGGCGTGCTTCTGCTCGTGCTTGTTGGTATCATTGTGATAGGTCTGGGAGGGTACCTCTGTTTCAGGGCCTATAAAGCAGATTTCGTCAAACATCTCTCGCTCTACAAAATTCAGCCAAATATTCGCAAAATGGCGGTGTTCGCGGGACGCTTTGGCTATGCCGCGCTGGGTATTGTCTTTGTGATTATCGGCATCTTCTTATTCGTCGCCGCGATCCAGCATAACGCCTACGAGGCCAAAGGTCTGGATGGGGCCTTACAGGTACTCTCTCAGCAACCATTTGGCGCCTTTATGCTGGGTGTTGTCGCGCTGGGCATGCTCTCCTATGGCGTCTATTCCTTTGTTGAAGCACGCTATCGCCGCATTGGTGTAAGGTAAGCCACCCTGTCAAAGCACGCGTCTACATATGATAGTTGATATGTAGACGCGTGCTTTGACAGCATCGTACCTAGTATGCCCTCCAGGTTAGAGATCTGGATGCACCAGTGCGCTCACAGCCCCTTCATAGCTCGCCAAAAGCTGGGACAAATCCTGCAATAAGCGTCCCACCCGGTTCATTTGCGCAATGATTTCACTCCGCTTCTGCAAATCATTGCGCAAATTTTCTTCGAGAAATTTTAAAAAGACCATCGCATCCTTAACATGCAAATAGAGCACACCTTTTTTAGCATTCATTTGCAGGTGCTTCTCATACACCTGGGCCAATTGTGCCAATTGCGGGCTGGCGGGTAATCTGGGCATGGCTTCAATGTTCTCCATGGTATCCTGTCGTGGAAGTGAGGAGAGTTCTTCGGTATGGGACTGGGGTTCGTGCATCTCCAGGGTTTCAGATAAGGCACGCACAAACTCCAGAAACATATAATATAGGTCGGCAATAAAGCCACGGACGCGATGAAGCGCATCCTCGACAGAGTGCTGCTGGTTCTGGGGCAGTTGCCCCTCCGCTTCTGGGTCAGTGGTAGCCTGGATTTCATCCAGCGTTGCCATAACCTCATTGAAGCGCACCACGAATGCATCGAGAGTATTGCCATTGCCCATATGCAAATATGTGCTATATACGCGATAGAGCGCCTCCAGGTGAGGTTGCGCTCCGGCAGCCGTAAACGCTCCCTGGTTCTGCTGGGCAGGGATCGCCAAAGAAGGTGCCGTCATTTGAGGCGAGACAGGCATTGTGCTTGTATCCTGCTCCTTTGGTGCGTGGGTTGCGGCCAGTGGACCCCGTAAAAACTGGAGCGTCTTCTCAATATCCGAAGCCAGTTCCACACGCTGCTCCTCTCGCAAGACAGCGTTGTATTTCACCATACTGAGGCACGCCAGGACTGTCGCGATTGCGTGCTCCAATTGTGACATTGGGGGCTGCGGTAAATTATCCCGCATCATGCAATGCTGCCCTCCCTTTTTTAACCCAGAACATTTAAGACAATAGTAATAACCTGTGGACTGCCTTTGATGCTGGCGCCGTTGCTGTCATAGGCTGTCAACGTCACATGTCCCCGGTAGGTACCTAAGATTTTTCCCGCAGAGTTCACGGCTATACTTAGCTTGTTTCCGCCACTCGTATTACTTCCCGTCGTAGAAGAGAGCGAAATCCAGGATGCGTCAGTACTCGCGTTCCAGGTCCCACCACAGGCACCTGTACTGGCGAGAGCAATCTCCTGTGCCTGCGGAGTCGTATCCAACAAGGTGGCCTGGAATGTCAGCGTGCTCGGCGAGGCACTAAACGTGCAGGATTGCACTGTTTGCTGGGCAACGATGAGATTGATCGCGACCGTTTGTGGACCACTTATCACGGCCTGGCCAGCGTTATCCGTCGCCGTGACCTGGACCTGGGTAGTATAGCTACCAGCGGCAAGACCCGCAGCGGTAACACGGACAGGAATATCGACAGAGCTACCTGCATCCAATGCTCCCTGAAGTGTCTGTATTAGCAGCCAGGATGCGCCACCAGTGATTTGCCAGGAGAGACCTGCTTGCCCAGTATTAGCCAGGCTAAGACTCTGTTGCGTACTACTGGCCTGACCCGGCGAAAGCGTAAACGAAAGGTGAGTAGGTGTAACCACCAGAATGGATGTTGTCTGTGGCCCCGTGGGCAGAACTGTCGCTTGCACACTGACCATCTGACTTGATTGCGCAGTCTTCAGCACAAAGGAGCCTGTATACATCCCGGGTGCCAGCTTCGTGGCATCCACGGTCAATGCCATATCCGTCGAGCTCTGCGCATCTAGAGTTCCTTGCGCCGGGCTGATCGTCAGCCAGTCGCTCTGCGAGCTGGCCTGCCAGGACAATTTCGCATGACAGCCAGTGGGGACATGCAAGCTCAACTGGTGCGGAAGAGTCATCTGTTGCCCAACGCTCACGCGCGCCATGATACTTGTCACGCTGGGGCGCACTTCACAGGGTGGGCGCACCACCAGGGAGAGCGCGATAGATTGCGGGCTGTTCAACGCCTTCTGGTCTGCCTGGAAAGAGATAATGCCGCTATAGACATCGGTAAAGAGCGACTGACTATGCATAGATAGGTGAACAATTTCGGTTTTACCGGGTGCGATATTCCCCATCCTTGGGTCTACATGCAACCACTCTATACGCTGCTGAAAACCGGACTCCTCAGAGAGCGAAGCTAGTTGCACCTGGCTAGCAAGCGACCAATGAAGTTGTTTATTGCCTGTATTGGTAATCTTCAGGGTGCCTTCCACTGCATCAGTCGCGCCATCAAAGGTGCTGGCTGCAATCGCTGGTGGAGATACCGTCAACACAGGACCCGGGTCGCCTGGCAAAGGCTTTACCGTCATTTTCACCGTTACCTTTTGCATGCCACCTGTACTGGCCATAATCAGCAGCGATCCCTTATATTCGCCAGGCTGTAGACCTGCACGAGAGACGGCCAGGAAGATAGTCTGGCCATCACTAAAGGTACCGAAGGTTGGTGTAGTAAACAGCCAGGCTGGCTTGACATTGCCAATCGTCCACGAGATAGTTCCCCCACCTGTATTACGTAGACGCAGGGATTGAATAGAGTTTGAGCCTTGTAAGCTCGCTCCCATATCAAGCGTGGTCTGGCTCAGTTGCAGACTGGGTGGCTGAACCGCGCCAACCACATGCAATGTGGCATGGGCAACATTACGTGTGGTGGCATCCTCAGCCTGTACAATATGCTCTCCCGCCTCCCAGTTTGCATCAATCCGCAAGCGCACCCTCGCCTTCCCGGCTTCATCGATTTGCACATAGTTATCGGGTTGATTGTGGGGGAGCGCTAGTGTCTGAAGCAGGCGCACCGCGACCTGCATATCACGCGTGATACGCACATGGGCACGAGGCGTAAAGCTGCTCAGGCGCAACTCGATTGTCTCTCCATGCGCGACCACGCTCTTCTCCAAAACCAATGCAGGCTGGGCACTCCCTCCCTGACCCAACCGAAAATAGAAAAAGGCCAGTGCCCCATCAGCAAGTGCCAGCAGCAGCAAGACGGCAGCAATGATTCTCCAATGTCTGCGCACCCATGTGCGTCGGTATGCGGGACGAGGCGTTGTCGGAACCAGGCTAGAAGGGAACATATGCTCCGCGGAGATCGGCGACAGCTCTGACAACGCAGGTGTCACTGGTAGCTTCGGCAGTGCAGATACTGGCGGCTTCGCGGGCGAAAGAACATGCCCTTGTGTACCAGCCGAGAAGAATGTAGATGAATGCTCCTGCCCTGGAGAACTCTCCAAGAGAGCGATCTGGCATTTTTGACAGAACGCGACATCATTCGCACATGGATTGTTACATCGGAGACATTGATGCATCAAAACACTCCTGAAAGGCACTATAACCACCAACCCCAATCAAGGTCTCACCTGGAAGCGCTCTAGTTTCTTGAGAGCGCGAGCAGCTTATTTTTTAATATGCAAGATAATTGCTCTTCCCTATTCTACATTGGATAAGTATAATTCTCGAATTTTTACCCCATTGGTCATGTTCTTGCATATGCAGTTCTACAAGATCCCTATACGCAAATATACAACATTACCTGTTACACAATGTATACTTAGGAAAATATATTTTTTATCTCCTTACCGGTGTATTCGCCGCAAGGAGAAAGAAATGGGTGTTCCTCACCCTGACAGGAGGAGGTCCTTCTGCACTTCCTCTTTTTTACCAGCTGAACCACAACAGCGAAGGAGCTATGTATGACGGAGAAAGTCTATCGCACAGAGTTGACACCTGTCAGTTTCCTGGAGCGCAGTGCGCTCATTTTCCCTGAAAAAGTAGCTGTTATTCATGGTCAGCGTCACTACTCCTACCTGCAATTTGCGCAGCGTGTTTACCGCCTGGCTGCGCAATTACGGGCGTATAGCCTCCATAAGCACGACCGCGTTGCCTTCTTGTGTCCAAATATTCCACCCCTACTGGAGGCACATTATGCCGTGCCAGCCGCAGGCGGCATTCTTGTCGCAATCAATACGCGCCTGAGCTCCAATGAAATCAATTTTATCCTGCAACATTCTGGCGCCAGCTTTCTCTTTGTGGATAATGAGCTCTATCATCTCGTGGAGCAGCTCAACCTCGACGCGCTCCAGGTAATACGTATCGCCGACGATGGCACTGACGACGATCCATACGAGCAATTTCTGGCCCAGGGCAATCCACACCCCCTGCATAGCTGGCTGGTTGATGAAGAGGAGACTATCTCCATCAACTATACCTCCGGGACAACCGGCAACCCCAAAGGCGTGATGTACACCTACCGGGGCGCCTATCTCAACGCGCTTGGTGAAGTCATCGAAACAGGCTTGAATAGCGAGAGCATCTACCTCTGGACACTGCCTATGTTTCACTGCAATGGCTGGTGCTTTACCTGGGCAGTGACGGCTGTGGGGGCCACCCATGTCTGCCTGCGCAAGGTAGAGCCGGAACAGGTGTGGGAGCTCCTGGAGAACCAGAGCATTACTCACTATAATGGCGCTCCTACCGTCCAGATCTTTCTGGCCAACCATCCCAAAGCTCATCCGCTCTCGCGTCCCGTGACGGCGACTATCGCGGGTGCGCCTCCCTCGCCCACCTTACTGGGACAGCTCAAAAGCCTGAATATTCGCCCACTTCATGTCTATGGCCTGACCGAAACCTATGGCCCCTACACCGTCTGTGAATGGCACGAGGAATGGAATATGCGCTCAGAAGAGGAACAGGCAGCCCTCCTGGCGCGACAGGGACAGGGCTATGTGACCGCGGAGCAAGCGCGTATCGTCAATCCAGATCTGGGGGACCTGCCCAAAGATGGGAGTACCATGGGTGAGGTCGTCATGCGTGGCAATAACGTTGCCAAGGGCTACTATGGCAACGAACTGGCCACAGAGAAGGCCTTTGCTGGCGGTTGGTTCCACTCGGGAGATATCGGCGTCTGGCATGAAGATAACTATATTGAATTGCGTGATCGCGCCAAGGATGTGATTATCTCAGGCGGCGAGAATATCTCTACCATCGAGGTCGAGCAACTCATCGCCCGTCATCCAGCGGTACTTGAATGCGCAGTGGTTGCGATCCCCGACGCCACCTGGGGCGAGCGTCCCAAGGCCTTTATAACGCTTAAACCTGAAAGAGAGGCCACAGAGGAGGAGATCATTGCCTTTTGCTGGGAACGCCTGGCCCATTTCAAATGCCCCACAGCAGTAGAATTTGGCCTCCTCCCCAAAACCTCAACTGGCAAGGTGCAGAAATATGTGTTACGCGAGCAAGAATGGCAGGGGCATGAGAAACGCATCAACTGATTGACATACACATGTTTTTTTTGACTTGCCCCCTCGCGCCTGCGGCGCTCACGTTGGGGAGTAGGGTGAAGCGTGCTGGTAGCCGCAGGCTACCAGCACGCTTCACCCTACTCCCCAAAAATGATTTGCCCCACGCTATTCAGCCTGGAGGGGATGATATTCCTCTTGCATCATATTGAGATCTACCGCCAACCCCAGGAGTTCTTGCTCAAGTTGGCTCCAGACGAGTGCCTCCGCTTTCCGTATATCCAGGTTCTCGCCGCTACGCATGCTGGTCAGCATCACCTCGGCAACCCGCTGGCGAAAATTGAAGAGCACCTTCTCCTGATAGCTTGAGTGCGGCATAATTTGCAGGCTAATCTGCTCTAGTGGATAAAACTCTTCATAGTCGAAGACCAGCGAGAGTAGTTCGGCATATTGCTCTATCAGCTTAAGTCGGTGAGGCAGAAAATAGTTGGGGACAGCGCTTGAGACCAGGAGGCATCCAGCCACCTTTGACTCGCGGTAGATGGGATAGGCAACCGCGCTCTTCTCCAATTGGTCCCAATGCACAGGGCGTACTCCCTGCTGCTCCTTTGAACGATTCTGCAACACACTGGATTGGCAGGTCCCTACTACATAGCCTGAAAGCGATTCCATACCCAGAAAAATAGCATGCGGCTCCAGATTTGTGGGCCAGGGCGAATTCCCAAACCCTATACGTTCACGCAAGCTACACACCTTGCCATTTTGAGACGGTGGCATACACTGAATAAGGATCACGGCCATGCCTTGCTTTTGTGAATCCAGTTGGTCAAGGGCGTGACGTAGAATTAAGTTAGTGATACTCCAGGAGCGCTGTATGTGCGGCATAATGGTATATGTATTGAAAACCTGTGTATACAATGCTGAAGGAATAAGGTCCTGTTCCTCCCCTTGCTTACTCAGTTCTAAGCCAAAAGAAAAATCGGGGAATTCGATTACAATGAGTTCTTGCAGTTCGGCGCGATATTGCGGCAATACAGAAAGCAGGCGACGTAGATGCTGGTAGCGTGGATTCGAGGCATTGCCTGCCCAGCGCCCCAGAGTCACAACATTGACACCCAACAGACCCGCAATCCGCTGTCGCTCCTGCATATCTTGAATGATACTGCCAAGTAGTTCACGCCAAGAGGTATATTTCTCCACGTTCCTACCTTAATCAGAGCTTTTGTAGCTACATTTTTATCATTATATCTTTCAAAATAATAACAGTCTTCGCACTATTACGTCAATTGCTTGTGTTGCTTTTGCCGTTTTTTAACAAAATTCTAATATGCGCTTGCTCGCATGAAGAGAGAAAGATGGTGCATTTGTGCTTTTGCATAAATGCACCATCTTTCTCTGAAAAAAGTTGGCGTGTGTGTGCTTATGCAGTCTCGATAGAGGCTGCATCCTGTAAGCCTAGTTCAGCGATGGCCTGCTGGCGCATCAAGTACTTCTGGATTTTACCGGAGATGGTCATAGGGTAGGCATCGACAAACTTAATATAGCGCGGGATTTTGTAGTGCGCGATCTTTCCCAGGCAGAAGGCACGCAGATCCTCTTGACTGACGGACGCGCCCGGCTTTAGCTTAATCCAGGCCGCGATCTCTTCGCCATAGCGCTCATCGGGAACCCCAATGACCTGCACGTCGCTGACCTGGGGATGGGTATACAAAAACTCCTCGATCTCACGGGGATAGATGTTCTCCCCTCCCCGAATGATCATGTCTTTGATGCGCCCGACGATATTAATATAGCCCTCTTCATCCATCGTTGCCAGGTCACCTGTATGCATCCAGCGCGCCTGGTCAATGGCAGCCTGCGTCGCCTCAGGATTATCCCAGTAGCCCAGCATAACGCTATAGCCGCGCGTACACAATTCTCCTGGTATGCCCTGAGGCACGATCTGGCCGCTTTCAGGATTGACGATCTTAATTTCGAGATGCGGATGAATCTGGCCCACTGTGGCGACGCGCTTCTCAAACGGCGAATCGAGCCTGCTCTGCACCGAAACAGGTGCTGTTTCTGTCATACCGTAGCAGATCTCTACCTGTGACATATGCATACGGTTAATCACGTTGCGCATGACTTCAATGGGGCAGGGAGAGCCAGCCATGACTCCGGTCCGCAGGCTGACCAGGTCAAAGGTATGAAAATCTGGATGTTCCAATTCAGCGATAAACATGGTCGGCACACCATAGAGGGCCGTACACTGCTCCTCTTGTACAGCCTGTAACACGGCCAGAGGATCAAAGCTCTCGGAGGGGTAGACCATGGTTGCGCCATGCGTCACGCAGCCCAGGTTGCCCATAACCATGCCAAAGCAATGATAGAGCGGCACAGGAATACATAATTTGTCTTCATGGGTAAAATTTTGCAGGCGAGCTACAAAATAGCCGTTATTGAGAATATTGTGATGGCTTAGCGTCGCGCCCTTGGGAAATCCAGTCGTACCACTCGTATATTGCACATTGATCGGATCATCAAATTCAAGCGTGCGCTGGCGAGCGTACAGCTGATCAATACCAACCTGCTCAGCTCGCTTGAGCAGCGCCTCCCAACTGAACATTCCCTCAGTTGCGTCTTCTCCCATACAGATAACTGTATGTAGCGCTGGTAGCCGGGCTGATTGCAACGCTCCTGGCTCGCAGGTCACAAGCTCAGGGGTAAGCGCCATGACCATTTCAGGATAGTTTGAACTCTTGAACGCGGGGGAAATAACCAGCGCGCTACAACCGGATTGCTTGAGCGCATACTCCAGTTCATGCAGACGATAGGCTGGATTAATATTGACGAGGATAGCCCCAATTTTGGCGGTTGCGAACTGGGTCACACACCATTCGGCGCGGTTGAGCGACCAGATGCCGACGCGATCTCCCTTTTCAATTCCCAGGCTCATCAGACCCCTGGCGCAGCGCTCCACCTGCTCATGCAATTCGCGATATGTCCAGCGTATCTGCTGAGCATGCGCAATCAGCGCCAGGTGATCTGGATAGCTGGCAACTGTCTGGTCAAACATATCGCCAATGGTGAGCCCCAGGAGGGGAATATCACCGATGCCGCTGATATAGCTCCACTTTTGCACTGCCTCCTCAGACGTTGCCTGGGGGACCACTATCTTACTCTCCGTCATGGCTTGCTTGCTCCTCTTACTAAAACCGCTATAGGCCAGGCTCTCATCCTCATGAGACAACTGCCGGTACTGTATCTCTATCATGTATACAGAAAAATTAGCAAAAACCCTGAAAATTGCTATCTCTGTCCCTACAAGCCTTCTTGTCGCGATATTAGCTAAAGATTAACTCATGACGCATAAAAATACAACTCTACACAAAAGAGGGTGGGCAACGTTGCCCACCCTCTTTTGTGTATCTCTTCCTAATGCGTGAGTGTCCAGGTGGCCAGGGTGTGCCGCGCCAGATTTTCTGAATTTTGACTGATCGCTTCCTGATTAATGTAGATTGGCAGGATCACGGTAAAGGTGCTTCCCTGTCCGGGCGTGCTCTCCACATCCAGGCACCCACTGTGTCGCTCTACAATTTTGCGCGCGATGTACAGGCCCAGACCCAGGCCGGTTTGCTCACCTGACTGCACCTCGATCCCTGGCGCGCGATAGAATTGCTCAAAGATAGGCTGTTGCTCCTCCTGAGGAATGCCCACGCCCTGGTCCTCTACCTGGATCCACGCCTCATAGCCAACCTGCTGTAAACGTATTGTGATAGTGCTGGGGCTGACCGAATATTTGCGTGCGTTGGAGAGTAGGTTGATGAGGACCTGGCAGATACGCTCGGCATCAACCTCTACTTCAGCCGTTTCAGCAACGATCTCACTTGTAACGTCAGGTCCTGCGCCAGCTGTATATTCGCTCAGCACACGCTGGCAGAGTTGCACCAGGTTACAGCGTTTGCGATGAAGCACAAACATATTGCTATCCATCATGGAAGTACCCAGCAGATCCTGCACCAACACCTCAGTACGGCCAATTGCGTGTGACATATCCTCCAATCCCTGCTTAAAGACCTGCTTGTTGACCTCTTCATCCAGTTGTTTGTAGAGGAACTGTGTCATCCCCTTCAGGCCTGAGAGAGGAGCCTTTAGCTCATGGGAGACGATACGGAGAAACTTGTCTTTGAGTTCATTGGCGTTCACCAGTTCACTGGTGCGTTTCTGCACCTGCCATTCAAGCGAGCGTGCATGTTGTGAGAGGGCAATATGCTGTTCAACCACTTGGCGGCGCAATTGATAAGCTTGAATGGCACGCTGAAGCGCCGCGACAAAGGAGTCTCGATCAATTGGCTTGAGGATATAGTCATAGGCCCCACCACGCAAGGCGCGTATGGCCAGGTCATACTCGCCATGGCCTGTGATGAGCAGTGTGGGTGTCTCAGGGCGCAGCTCCTGAATACGCGCCAGAAGTTCCAGGCCATCCATCCCCGGCATCTTAATATCGCTTACAATGGCATCGTAATCATGCTCTCGAATCATGGCGAGACCACGTTCGGCAGAATCACATGTATCAACGTGAATATCCCCCATACGCAAATACAGAGTTTGTGGCAAAGCACGCAAGAGGGCGGTATCATCGTCAGCGATGAGAATAGAAGGCGTCGTCATGTCTTTGGCTACTCCCAACCCCAGATTTTAAGAAAATTCGATAGAAGTTGCTTCTGGTACGAGAACACCAACCAGGATGGATTCAAAGTGAGAGTTTTCTCCCATACACCATAGTGAGTGATCTATACTCATTCATCTGGCACTCCTCTTTCCCTTTCACACACAAAATACGACGAAAGGAGAGAGAAAAAAGCAACTGCCAATAACTTTCTTAAAAACACTATTTAATCCGATTGGCACAATGGAAAGAGGGAGGAGAAAAACGCCTCCACCAGGTGGGATCGCGAGCGTACCATAGTACTTCCCTAGTACTCCTGGTATGTGCTGGTATCTCTGGAGAGAGCGGACAGAAAGGCAGAAGAAGCTCAACTGAGCAAGCGCTAGCTCATATTCCTTGCTCTTCAGGCAAAAAACCTTAAATTCTACCCCCACGTATAGACATAACCATGCATATCTTTTGTATAATAATCCTTGGACTGTCATCGGATAGATGCGTTACAACCAGTTAGCATGGAGGCGTATAATCAGTTGAACATTGAGCATACTTTCTAGAAATTTTCCAGATAGCACACCGCCATGTTTTCCACATGTAGCCTTTTCTTGTGCTACCTATCTGGCTGTTTGAAACATAGCGCCTCCCACGTTACAATCATGTTAAAAAAAAGAAACCAGGAGCCGTCATGAACACGGAACAGAAAAAGCGGTCGAAGGCCTCTGAGCTTGCTGACAGTAGCAGACCAGACGCCGCGATCATCGCGAACGAAGACAAGGACACCTTACTCAAGTATTACTATGAGATGGTGCTCATCCGCCGCTTCGAAGAGAAATCGGGCGAAATGTACAACAAGGCCCGTATTGGCGGTTATTGTCACCTGAATCTGGGCGAGGAAGCCACCGTCGTCGGCTTCTGTCACGGTCTTGGTCCAGAAGACTATATCTATGCCAACTATCGCGAGCATGGATATGCCCTCAGCCGTGGCATCTCCGCGAAAGCGGTTATGGCCGAGCTATTCGGAAAGTCTACAGGCATCACCAAGGGTCGTGGCGGTTCAATGCACCTTTTCGATATCAATAGTCGCTTTATGGGTGGCTATGGCATCGTGGGTGGGCAGGTGCCCCTGGCGGTGGGTGCCGCTTATGCGATTAAATATCGCGAGGGCAAGGAGGTCGTCGCCTGTCAGATGGGCGATGGCGCAACCAATGGTGGTCCCTTCTATGAGTCACTCAACCTGGCTAAGATTTACCAATTGCCCGTTATCTTCTTCATCGTCAATAACCAGTATGGCATGGGCACACGTGTAGAGGCTGGTTCAGCCGTCGCTGAACTGCATCGCAAAGGCAACGCCTTCGATATGAACAATATCCGCGTCGATGGCAACGATGTCCTCGCGGTACGCGACGCCATGCGTTCGGCCGTTAAGCTGGCGCGCGAGAAGAGCGAGCCGACCCTGATCGAGGCGGTCAGCTTCCGCTTCCGTGGGCACTCGGTTGTTGACCCTGATCGCTATCGCGACAGAGACGAGGTTCGGCGCTTGCGCGATATCAATGATCCTGTCGCCAAATATACCGCATGCCTCAAGGATGCGGGTCTGCTAGATGACACCAGGATCAACGAGATTGCTGAGCAGGTTGAGCGGGAGGTTGAAGAGGCCGTTAACTTCGCAGAAGAGAGTCCCTTCCCCTCGCTGGATACGCTCTATGACTATATCTACGCTGATGACACAGCCGCTCACTAAGGTTCAGGGAAGGGATTGTATTCCATGGCAGAGATGACTTTTAGACAGACTCTTCATGACACCTTGCGCGACGAAATGCTGCGCGACAAGGATGTCTTCTTGCTTGGAGAAGAGATTGGAATCTTTGAAGGCTCCTACAAGATTACCGCGGGCCTGCTCAAAGAGTTTGGTTCCAAACGTGTGCTCGATACACCTATCGCCGAGAATGGCTTTGTAGGTATGGCCGTTGGCGCCGCTATGCTCGGCCTGCGCCCGGTCGTCGAGATCATGACCATCAACTTTATCCTGCTCGCCATTGACGAGATCGTCAACCACGCGGCCAAGATTCACTATATGTTTGGCGGCCAGACGGCTGTGCCAATGGTCATTCGTACCCCCGGTGGCGGTGGTCAGCAGCTCTCGGCAACCCACTCCCAGAACCTGGAAGTCTGGTTCGCACATGTACCAGGCCTCAAGGTCGTCGCGCCTTCGACGCCTGAAGATGCGCGTGGCCTGCTGCGCACCTCCATCCGCGACAACAACCCGGTCCTCTTCCTGGAGAACCTGGCACTGTACAATACCAAAGGCAACGTTCCTGAGGGCGACTATACCGTCCCCTTCGGTAAGGCTCGCATCGCCAAAGAGGGGCATGACCTGACCGTCATCAGCTACTCACGCATGGCCTCTATCGCGGTTGAAGTCGCCACCCGTATGGAGCAGGAGAGCGGCCTGAGCATCGAGGTCATCGACCTGCGCTCACTGCGCCCCCTGGACCGCGAGACCATTGTCAAATCGGTGCAGAAGACCAACCGTGCCGTTATCTTTGAGGAGGACTGGCGCACCTATGGCGTTGGAGCTGAAATCGCCGCCACGCTTCAGGAAGAGGCGTTCGACTACCTGGATGCTCCTATCAAGCGTGTCGCCAGCATTGAGGTTCCCCTCCCCTATTCCAAACCCCTCGAACTGGCCGCGCTCACAGGAGCGAAACAGTTGATCGAGGCCATCAACGAACTCGCACCTCGCCGCAAAAGGAGATAAGATACCATGCCCGACGTAAGCATGCCCCGACTCAGCGATACCATGCAGGAAGGTACCATTACCCGCTGGCTCAAAAAATCTGGTGATCAGATCAAACGGGGCGATATCATCGCCGAAGTCGAGACCGACAAGGCCAATATGGAGATCGAGGCCTACGACAGCGGCATTCTCGAACAAATTCTCATTAAGGAGGGCGAGGTTGCCCCTATTGGTCAAACCATCGCCGTCATTGGCACGGGCGCGAGTGCAAGCAAAGGCGCAACAACCAGCGTAGCCGCGAGTGCGGAGAGCAAAGTGGCTGCCAGCGCCAATGGGGCCAGCGCGCCTCAACAAGAAAGCAAACCAGAAGTCGTCGTGGCTTCAACTGTGTCTACCAGCGAGGTGTCTACTACGGCTGAGGGTCGCGTCAAAGCCTCTCCCCTGGCGCGCCGCATCGCTGAAGAGCATGGTATTGACCTGGGTCAGATCAAGGGCACGGGTCCCAGCGGGCGCATCGTGCGTGACGACCTGGAGGATTACCTCTCCCAGCAGCGCGCGACGACCCCGGTGGCCCCAGCAGCGGCTCCTGCTCAGCCAATCCAGGCGGCTCCGCAGTTCCAGGCGCCAGCCTTTGCCCTGGCAGCAATTCCCGAGGATTCTGAGGTCATAACCATCTCGTCTGTGCAGAAGAGGATCGCCAATCGCCTGCTTGAATCCAAGCAGTTTGTGCCGCACTTCTATGTCAGCAACGAGATTGATATGACTGATGCCCTGGCACTACGCCAGGTGCTCAACGGTGCGGCTAGCGAAGAGGGCGCCAAGGTCAGCGTCAATGACCTGATCATTAAGGCCTGTGCCCTGGCGCTGGAGAAGTTCCCTGATGTCAATGGCTCATATCGCGATGGACAATTCATTCGCCATAAGCACATCAATATCGGCGTAGCTGTCGATGTACCCAATGCCCTCGTCGTCCCCGTGATCAAGGATGCTAATATTAAGGGGGTACGCACAATCGCCCGCGAGGTGCGCGAGTTGATTCAGAAGGCACGCAACAATAAGCTCTCGGTCGCGGACCTGAGCGGTGGCACCTTCTCGATCTCGAACCTGGGTATGATGGATGTCAGCGGTTTCTCAGCGATTATCAATCCACCGGAAGCCGCGATCCTGGCTGTGGCCTCCACGCGCAAGACGTTTGTTCCCGTCGATGGGCAACCCGTCATTCGCGATATTATGCCACTCACACTCTCAGCCGATCATCGTATTCTCTATGGCGCAATGGTCGCGCGCTTCCTCCAGGAAGTCAAACGGCTCTTGCAGAATCCCTATGCCCTGCTCGGCTAAGATCTTATTCCGAAACCCAGCGTCACTTATGTGACTAGCGCTTCGCGCTCAGGGTGTTCGGAGAAGAAATAATCTACAAAAAAGAAGGCGCTGGCGCGTTGCCAGCGCCTTCTTTTTTTACTCAAACTCCATCACCAAAAATACTGCACCGTTAGCGTTTCTATAGTGGAACGATGTTTTTAGTTGACAGGAGGTTTTACCTATGAAAGATGCAAATTTGTATCAACTTTTAATCGTCCTCTTGCCCATCGTTTTACCACCGCTCATCTCGGTGTCCAGCGTGCTCTACAAAAAGCTTATACAAAATCTGCCTGAGCAGCGTCGCTCAATGGTCGAGCAGGTCGTCAACTCCGTAGTTTCAGCTATCGAGCAGACTGCCAACGATGTGACAACCAGCGCGGATAAAAAGCAGGCGGCAGTAACCCTGGTGCAGCAGGTACTTAAAGAGTTAGGCATACCGGCCTCGCCCACAACCATCTCGGTTATGATCGAGGCGGCAGTATACGCGCTAAACCAGATGTCTACAACATCCACCCCGAGTAACAATGGCTCCGCACAGGCATATAATGGACAGTTCTATGGTCAGAATACGCCCACCCCTCAATACGCTCAGTATGCGCAGGGGAGCTATGTTCCATGACATGTCCTTCCCAAAGCGCCTATAACGCTCATGGTAAAGAGTGTGGGTTGGTTCTTGTCGGGCGGAGGTCCGACAAGAACCAACCCACACTCTTTACCATGCACATAAAAGCATCTAACCTTTTTTTGCCTGTAGCGTAATATATGGTATAAGCATCCTTGCAGAATGAAAAAGAGGAAGACTTCATGGCCACACCATCAAATCAAGATCCTAATTCCTATGGGGGCTATAGTGGCTCCACGCCGCCTTCACAACCACCATATAACCCTGACGATCCCTATGGAGCAACATTACAATCACCGACCTCTGGTGGCTACGAGCAAAGCTATGGAGGTCAGCAGCAGCAGCAACAACAGCAACAGCAATATCAGAGTTCGACCTCCTACCAGCCGCCCCGCAGCGCGGTTGAGCGCCAGCAGGCTTATGGTCAAACATCGACAGGTATGAGCGCGCGCAAGGCCGCCATCTGGAGCTATGCATTGGGACCCCTGAGCGGCATCTACTTTCTCTTTCGCGAGCGCCAGAATCGTTTTGTGCGCTTCTCAGCGGCGCAGTCCACGCTCTTCTCACTGGCAGTCCTTGCATTCATTGTAATCCTTGGCCTGCTTAAGTCTCTCCCCGTTCTCGGCTTTATTATCGGGCTTTTTGGGTGCGTATTCAACATTGTCGTTGTGGCGCTGGTCCTCGTCTGGGTCTTTCTGATGCTTCAGGCATGGCGTGGAGTCAAATTCAAGATTCCCTATATTGGGGATTTTGCCGAGCGCCTCTCAGGCACACGCGGGCAACCCTAAAGCGCGACGACGCTACTAAAGTACGCATGTACTTTAGTAGCGTCGTCGCGCCCGTCTTTTTGTCGCTCTCTACACTCAGACACAATAGTTGCGAAATGCCTCGGCGAAATGTAATACCGATGCAAAACGCTCTTCAGGCCGTTTGGCTAGCGCCTTGAGCAAGACCATATTTACTGATGTCGATAAAGCGGCGTTGTACGAGCTTGGCGGCTGAGGCGGCATGTTGAGATGCATATGCTTCATCGTCTGCTCAGCGGCTTTCTGGAAGGGAGGACGGCCCGTCAATAGCTCATACATCATGGCGGCCAGTCCATACTGATCCGAGGCAGGCAGTACCCGGCCCGACCAGCGCTCAGGAGCCACATAGAGATAAGCATCCTGAGAATGCGAGAAGAACGAGCCATCCTGCGTCACGGCAAAATCTCCGAGCAAGAGATGGAGGTCGCTCAGCGTCTTCCCTTTCTTTTGTATCAATAAATTGGAGAACTTAAAGTTCTGATAGATCACGTTATTCTCGTGTGCGAACTGTAAGGCCTCCGCCAGCTGCATAAGGACTGGGGCCACGTCGCGTGGTGTAAAGAGCTTATTCTTCCGCTCTCGTATCCACTCATTCAGCGAGCCTTCAGAACACAATGGCATGGTTTTGAAGATAAAAGGAACGCCGCTGATATAGGACTTTCCCGTATTCAAAACCGGCAGGATGTGCGCGTGCTTCACCGATTCCAGCAAGCGAAATTCTAGTTGAAAGATATTATCCTCTTCCAATGTCCTGTCCATAAGCGCGTAGGGAATGGCATCAGTTGGATAGGCTTTCAGGGCGATATCGCTCTCACGCATACGATCATAAGTACGATACACATGTTTACTAAGCGGGATACTCACACGATAGCGCCCCAGCTCCTGACCTTCTAATGAGGGCAGTTGAAGCTCAGGAGCCCGTTTGGCAGGAGAGGGCGTTTGCTCACGTGGCCAGCCCGTATTCCCAGTTTTCAAGGCGGCATCGGTATTGTGTGGCAAGGCTGGATAGGATTGAGAAGGGAAATCACGCTGAGGGACCTGGGTTATTGGCGCTTCCCGGCCAGGTCCAGGTAGTGTAGAGTGTGACTGGTAGGGAGGCACTTGCCTCTCAGCGGGAGTCTGTGTCTTGCGCTCATTGCCTTCCGACCAGGAGGTGCTAAAAGGCGATGAAGGCCGAGAGATTGGTGCCTGCGGCGCAGGGGTCGTGGGTGTAGAGGCGGGAGCGTCCGGGTAGTTCAGAGGCGGTAACGCATAGGAAGGCGGGTTTGTTGTAGGCCGTGTATTCCTCTGCATACCCGTCTCTGGCCAGTTTAAAGAAGGCTTGCTAGTGGTAACATCACGTGCTTGAGAGAGCAAACGAATAATCACGACATGCTGCTGCTTCGTCTGGGTCAGAAGGCGTTGCAGAAAGAAGCGGTCATTTGTTTCTGCATGGCCAAGCACAACAGCAAATGGCAGGATGGTTCCCTGTAAAATAAGCGTAAAAGCATCTAAGGCACTGGTCGTCACCATCGACGGATACCCACTCGTTGCAAGAAGATGCTTGATGTAGCGTGAACGATTCTCATTCGGGTCAATAATGAGAACATGTTGTGGACGCATTGACATCCCAGTCGCGGTCTGTCCCTGCTTCTCAGCTTGCTGCAAAATATTCAAAAGCGGGACGCGAATGTACTCAGGTTGCTCAAACGAAAATGATAGTTCATACCTGTCAACGTTCACCATAACACCAGCTCCTAAATCTGCGGTGACTCACAAAAAAATATGCTTTCCCCCATCTCTAGAGTACTACAAAATCCCCTCTATGAAAAGAGCTTTTATACGCTGTTTTAGCTATAAAATAACTAATTTTAATAATTTCTTTATACGCAAATGTAATAACCTATGCCCTCTGGTGTGGCTTTGCAAGAGCACTGAATATATTCTCATTTACATAAATATCTAAAATTGCATCTTTTGTTAGCATATGTAATCACCAAAAACTGTTTTTGCTATACCATGCTATTCTTGTTTTTAACGAATCGGTACAGCCCGGCCATTTAAGGGATAGGAGCATACAAAATTGAAGAGGGATCAAAATTGTATCCGCTAAAAACGAACGCAGGTGCGTTTTATTTGTCAGGTAAACGATAGAGTGAGGGACCGGGGGATTGTTAAGAGGGCCTTACTCTATCGTAGAACCTTCTTAGACGGCCCGCTCCTGGTGTACGCGGCTACTCACGAATAGGTGCCCCAGTAGCCGCGTACACCAGGAGCGGGTTACTCCTTAGCGCAGGCCCATCCAGACGGTTTTTGTTTGTGTATACGCGTCCAAGACCGCGTGCCCCATCTCTCGGCCATACCCACTCTGTTTATACCCCCCAAAGGGGGCTGCGGCATCGAACATGTTATAGGTATTAACCCAGACCACACCCGCCTTCAGGGTTGACGCCATTTTGTGCGCAATCTTCACATCGCTTGTCCAGACGCCTGCCGCCAGACCATATATGGAGGCGTTGGCGCGCGCCGCCACCTCTTCGACGTTCTCAAAGGGGAGCGCCACCACTACGGGACCAAAAATCTCCTCGCGCGCGATGCGCATCTCGTCCTGCACACCATCAAAAACGGTTGGGCGCATAAAGTAGCCTGCCAGGTCCTGTGTGGCTACGCGCTCGCCACCGGTCACGATGCTGGCCCCCTCGTGCTTGCCGCTCTCGACATAGCCCAGCACCCGCTCCAACTGCTCCTGCGACACCAGCGGTCCCAGATCGCTTGCCGGATCGATGCCCGCGCCAATCTTCATTTTCTGCGCATACTCGGCCAGGCCACTTACCACCTGCTCATAGACCGATTGATGCACAAAGAGACGGCTGCCTGCGGTGCAGACCTGGCCCTGGTTAAAGAAGATGGCATTCATCGCTCCCCGCACGGCATATTTGAGATCGGCATCGGGGAAGATAATGTTCGGCGACTTGCCCCCCAGCTCCAGCGTGACCTTCTTCAGGTTACCCGCGCTCGCCTGGACGATCTTGCGGCCAACCTCGGTCGAACCTGTAAAGGCAATCTTATCGACATCGGGGTGCGCCGCCAGGGCCGCGCCAGCCGTTTCGCCAAAGCCGGGAACAATATTGACGACACCATCGGGGAAACCAGCCTCACAGATAAGCTCGCCCAGGCGCAGGGCCGTGAGTGGTGTCTGTTCCGCCGGTTTGAGCACGACTGTATTGCCACAGGCCAGAGCAGGGGCAAGCTTCCAGGAGGCCATCTGAAGGGGGAAGTTCCAGGGAATAATCTGGCCCACGACGCCCAGGGGTTCGCGCAAGGTATAGGTAAACATATTGGGGATAGAGACCGGGATGGTCTCGCCCTCCAGTTTGGAGGCCCAGCCCGCGAAGTAGCGGAAGTGGTCGACTGTCAGGGGGACATCCCCACCCTTCGCGTATTTGATCGGCTTGCCGTTATCAAGCGTCTCCAGCGCGGCGAACTCTTCGGCATGCGCCTCCAGCAGGTCGGCCAGCTTCCAGAGCAGGCGCCCCCGTTGTGAGGGCGTCATCTTCGGCCAGGGACCACTCTCGAAGGCTTTACGGGCCGCGGCGACCGCGCGATTGATGTCTTCGCTCTCCCCCTTGGCGACCTGCGCCAATACCTCTGTCGTGGCTGGATTTATGGTGGCAAAGGTCTTGCCACTGGCGGACTCAACCCATTGTCCACCAATGAGCATCTTCACTGGCTGCTGGCGCAGAAATGTACTCTGAATCGAGTTTGCGGTGTTTGTCGTCATTAGTGTGAACCTCTCTGTTCCTAATGAATCATGATAAACATCCTATGTGAGACCGTGAACACGTGACGATGAATCTCTAAGTCAGTTGCCCTTGTTGAGATACAGCGTAGGCGTGCTGAATAAGAGTATAAACACGCTTGTCAAATCCAGCGAAGCGCGCATCCTGCGTCTGGCCTCGCTTCCAGCGAACATAGATTTGTTGCAAGATAACGGCCAGCTTAAAGTAAGCGAACGTCATATAAAAATGCATATCACTGAGATCACGACCACTCTTGCGCGCATAGAGCTCAAGAAACTCATTTCGCTCATAGAAACCCGGCAGGACCGTCACTGTGGGAAGAATGCTGCGCAATTCGGGGGGGTCGCTCGGACGCACCCAGTAGCTGAGCGAGATGGCCAGGTCGAAGAGGGGATCGCCCAGCGTTGCCATCTCCCAGTCCAGAACCGCCACTGGGCGCGCCGGATCATCCTCGGCGAACAGCATATTATTTAGCTTGAAGTCATTATGAATCAAACTGGCGGCAGGGCTGGTTGGAATATGCGTACTGAGCCAGCGCAATAATGGCTCAACCTCGGGGATCGCGTCGGTCTGCGCGCGTTGATAACGCTCGATCCAGCTCTTGACCTGCCGCTCTAGAAAACCTAGCGGATAGCCAAAGTGCTCCAGGCCCGCCTGCTGCCAATCGATGGCGTGGATATCCACCAGCGTCTCCACAACCGCCTGCGAGAGACGTCGCCCCAGTTCCTCTGTGGCCTCGATACCAGAAGGCAGGGCGCTATCCAGGACGATCCCTTGCCTGCGCTCCATGACATAGAAAGGCGCACCCAGAATCGCCGGGTCGTCACAGAAGCAGTATGGTTTGGGAGCAAGAGGAAAGACGGGATGGATCTGGCGTAAGAGTCCAGACTCACGACCCATATCATGCGCTTTGGGCGGCACCGGTCCCAGAGGTGGGCGCCGCAAGACTCCCTCCCAGGTACCCATCTTCAGCAGGTACGTCAAATTGGAGGCCCCGGATGGAAACTGGCGTACCTCCAGTGATCCTTCAGGCTGAGCGCGCACCTCGGCTATCTGTGCGCGTAAATAGTCTTCTACTACGTGAGGATCAAAGGCCTCGCCGCTGCGTACAGCAATCGTATCCTTTTCTATATTCACACAAACCTCCCTGTAGCATTGCAATCGCCACTTGCTTGTCCGAAGCCTCCTCGCTCCAGACAATCTATGCCATAGCATATCACACAAGCGTGGCGACCTGGCCTGCGCGCCTCTAATCGCCTCTTTTACATCACCTCCATTCTGTTCAGCAAACGTACAAGCCAAATTTACACGTATAGGACCATTATCTTACATCTTCACCTGCCTCAGTAAAGATTTCTCAACCCTAAATGGTACTTTTCTATCTGTTTATTTAAAATGCATGGAATATCAACATGTTTCACTATAAGCTTTGTACTAAAGACTGCTACACAAGCAGTACGCGGACAGCATTCAGCCGCGACATGTTCTCGTGAACGTCTTTTTGCTTGCCATCTATTACTCCTTATGCGAAAACCAACGCCGCTCTCGCGGCTAGCGCTCACGCTCTCAGGTTTTCGATGAGGCACTTGTGGGAAGCAAGGCATTGTATCAAAGGAGCTTACATGCAGGTTTCAAAACGTACATGGTCTCTCCCCCTGGCACTGCTCGCCCTGGCTTTCCTCATCGGGGCGATTGTAGTAGCCCAGGTTGTAGGGAACCATCTCGCGGCCTCGGCGAACGGCCCCTACCAGGGACGCCTGGCTGGTCAACGCTACAAGTTGCTGGGTCATATCGCGCCAGCTATGAAGAGATATACTCCCATGCACGCCTCCAATGGGCAGCAAGAGATGCGCCTGGCGGTCTCACTCAATTTGCGCAACCAGGCCCAGTTGGACGCCTTGCTCGCCGCACAAAACAATCCCCAATCCACGCTCTATCACCACTACCTGACCTCGCAGGATTTTATGCGTCGCTTCGCCCCAACGCAAGAGGATGTAGAGCGGGTCACGGCATATTTGCGCAGCAATGGATTGCAAATTGTCGATGTATCTACAAACAGGCAGATCATCAATGTACGTGGGTCGATGGACAACGTAGAGAAGGCGTTCAGTGTCTCCATCTCGGATTACAATATCGATGGCCGCGTCGCCTATGCACCTCTCAATGATCCCTCGGTGCCAGCCGATATGGCGGGTATGATCTCCAATGTGGCGGGCCTAGAGAGCGTGGCACGCTATCACCACTATGCCCAGTTACAGCCCAATCCTAAGAAACCACGCCAGGGTCCCCAGGGCGGCTTTACTCCGACTGACCTGCGCACAGCCTATGATGTGAACCCATTGCTCCAGGCAGGCAACAACGGGACCAATCAAACAGTCGCCCTCTTTGAGCTGGACGGCTATACTCCGACTGACGTTAATACATACCTACAGCAGTATGACCTGGGCGCGCCCCGCTACTCCAATGTCCTGGTCGATGGCGCGACCAATACAGCGGGGCAGGGCGCAATCGAGGTTGAACTCGACATGGAGGTGGTCTCGGCCATCGCTCCTGGCGCCAACCAGAAAATCTACATCGGCCCTAATAGTAACGCTGGGGTCATCGATACCTATAATAAGATTGTCACCGATAATACCGCCAAAGTGGTCAGCATCAGTTGGGGCCTCTGTGAGACAAGCTCAGGCAATTCTATGCTTGACAGCTTGAGCAACATCTTTAAGCAGGGAGCAGCCCAGGGGCAGGCATTTTTCGCGGCCTCGGGTGATTCGGGGGCCTATGATTGCAACGACAATCAACTGGCGGTGGACTCCCCGGCAAGCGATCCTAATGTCGTAGGGGTTGGTGGTACCGCCCTCCAGGTAGACGCAAATGGGGCCTACCAGAGCGAGTCGGTCTGGAGTAATCCCAACTCTCAGGGACGTGGCCCGAAGGGCGTTGGTGGCGGTGGCGGCATCAGTAACCACTTCACCCGCCCCGCCTATCAGAATGGCGTACAGAAGAACGCCAATCGCACAGTTCCAGATGTCTCTGCCGATGCCGATCCCAATACTGGCTACTCCGTGTTTGTCACCGGGCAATGGGGAGTCGTTGGAGGCACCAGCGCGGCAGCTCCGCTCTGGGCTGGCATCACCACGGACATCAACCAGTCTCTACAGGGACAGAATAAACCCACGCTAGGCAATGCCCACACCGCGCTCTATAGCCTCTTTACAGCGCAGCAGACCCTGCCTCCCTACCATGACATCACAACTGGCAATAACCTGCATTATCCAGCCACCCAGGGCTACGACCTTGCCAGCGGCATGGGAACACCCGATGCCGGGAATATTGCCCAGGACCTGGCCAATGGCGAAACTGGCGGCGGGGGAGGTGGGGGTACTGGCGGCACCACGACGACACAACTCCTGAATAATGGCAACTTTGAAAAGGGTCAGACTGGTTGGCAGGAGAGTTCCGCAGCAGGCTTCCAGCTTATCGATGGTACGCGTGTGCATGGTGGAAGCGCGAGCGGCTACTTCTGTGGCTATAACAACTGCGACGACCAGCTTTCTCAGACCATTACGCTCCCAGGTAATGCCAAGAGTATGACGCTTAGCTTCTGGCTCAGTGGCGCCACGGGTGAGAATGGGAGCTGCAACGATACACTGACAGCCCAGATCAGCGATACCAGAGGGCAGGTCATTACCAAAGTTGCCACCAGTTGTAACGCCAACAGCGACTGGCAGCAAGTCAGCGGAGATGTCAGCAAGGCCCTGCTTCCCTTTAAGGGCCAGCAGGTGCAGGTCGTCTGGAAAAGCCAGGGCAACGCCAGCGCCCCGAGCGCCTTTTTCATCGACGATGCGGCCTTCACCGTCTCGTCCTAGCATACGCCATTCCACCACTTCCTCCGTGGACTGAATGCCTTCCTGTACTACACGGAAGCCTCTCCCCCCTATCAGGGGCGGGGGCTTCTTTTCTGCTCCCGTACAAAGTCTAAGCAAACTTGGACCCTACAATTTGTCGAGTACAAAGTCCAAGCAAGCTTGGACCCTACAATTTGTCGAGTGCACTGGTCAATTGCATGGGAATAACCATTGGCAACTTCGCTGTTTGTATTCATAAGTAATTTACTCTACCTAAGTTTCGCCCAAATTGACGACAGTCCAGCGAGCCAGTGCAGAGCTTGCAAAAAGCAGAGCGATACTCCATAGCTAATGAAGGAACAAAGGAGCTTTCATTAGAAAAAGGAGTATCACCATGAACGAGTCTATCACAACAACAACGAACCATTTCACTGGATGCGCCATCCTGGCCGCCATAGGAGCCAAATTGCAGCAATTGGATGTCTTGAGCCCGATCCGCAAGAGAGTGCAGATCAGGCAGAAAACCATCAAGCATACGCCTCTCGACAAGCTGATGGATGCGTTTATCAGTCTGTTGGCTGGAGCCCATGGACTGGTAGAAATCAACAGTCGGCTGCGAGCCGATCCGGGCTTGCAACGAGCCTTCGGTCGAACCTCTTGTGCTGAGCAGTCGGTGGTGCAAGAGACGCTTTCTGCCTGTGCTGAGGAAAATGTCCTTCAGTTGCATCAGGCGCTCGATGAGATCTACCGCGCTCAGAGCCAAGGCTTTCATCATGACTATCAGGCCGCTTTTCAACTCTTGGACGTGGACCTGACGGGCATGCCTTGTGGACCAAAAGCGGCGTTTGCCACGCGCGGCTATTTTGCAGGACTCTATCATCGCCGAGGGCGGCAATTGGGTCGTGTGCTGGCGACCCAGTATGAAGAAGTCGTGGTCGATCAGCTTTTTGCAGGCAATGTCCAACTGATCAAGGCTCTGCAACCGCTGGTAGAGACTGCTGAGACGACCTTGCAATTGGACGATGCCAAACGCAGACGGACCATTATCCGTGTCGATGCAGGTGCGGGAACCGAGGACGACCTCAATTGGCTGCTCTCCCGAGGCTACGAGGTCATGGCGAAAGAATACTCGGGACGACGTATCACGCGACTGTCTCAAACGGTCAAGGAATGGGTCCAGGACCCCACCTGGTCGGAACGTTCCTTTGGCTGGGTGAGCGAGGAAGCCGCTGGCTACGTCCGTCCCATGCGACGTATTGCGGTACGCTGTCGCAGAAGAGATGGCACATTTGCTTATGGCATTCTGATGTGTTCGCTCTCGATTGAGCAGGTTCTTCCCCTTCTGGGATGGGAGGCATCGCAAGCGGCTGATCCCACGGCGGTGCTCTTGGCCTATGTGACCTTTTATGATCAGCGTGGTGGAGGCATCGAAACCTCCTTCAAGGGTGATAAACAGGGATTGGGACTGACGAAACGCAATAAGAAGCGCTTTGAGGCGCAGTACATGCTGGCGCTGCTCGGCTCACTGGCTCACAACGTGGTGGTCTGGGCACGTCGCTGGCTGAACAGCCCAAAAATCCATCGTTATGGCATCTTGCGTATGGTGCGTGATGTCTTTCATGTCAGCGGTTTGCTCCGTTTCAATGCGTTGCATCAGGTGGTTGAGATCGAGCTCAATCAGGACGCTCCCCTGGCTCACTCACTCCTCTATCCCTTGCAGGAGCTGCTTGCTCCCTTCCAGATTGTTGTTATTTTGGGCGAAACTTAGGTACTCTAAACAAACCATACAAGCGTGTTTTCTCTACTCGCTTCACATAGATTCGTTGTCAAGGAGTTGTTTTATCTATGCATATAGCTGAAGAAGCTACGCTGACGCCTGGTCAAGAGAGCAGCATTCCCCCCCTTTTCCGTCCCTTTCAGCTTCGTGGCATCACGCTGCGCAACCGTGTCATGGTCGCGCCTATGTGCCAGTACTCGGCTGAAGATGGCTTCGCCAATGACTGGCACCTCGTCAATCTGGGCAGCTTTGCCGTTGGAGGGGCCGCACTGGTTATGACGGAGGCAGCCGCAGTCGAGGCGCGGGGACGTATCTCGCCCCAGGATCTGGGTATTTATCGCGACGAGCATATCGCGCCCCTGGCACGCATTACCCGCTTTATCAAAGAGCAGGGAGCCTCGCCGGCGATCCAGTTAGCTCATGCGGGTAGAAAAGCAAGCACCTATCGTCCATGGAGCGGAAGCGGCGAGCTGGCCTCAGAAGATGGCCGCTGGCAAACCATCGGCCCCAGCGCGGTACGCTTCTCTGAGAACTATCCTCTTCCTCAGGAGTTGACACACGAAGAGATCCAGCAGGTCGTCACCAGCTTTAAGATCGCTGCCGAGCGCGCCTTAAAGGCGGGATTTGAGATCGTCGAGATCCACGGTGCTCATGGCTATCTTGCCCACGAGTTCCTATCACCTCTCTCCAATAAACGCACGGATGAGTATGGTGGCTCGCTAGAGAACCGCATGCGCTTCCTACTCGAGGTCACTGATGCCATACGCCAGGTCTGGCCTGAGCACCTGCCGTTGCTCGTGCGCCTCTCCGCCAGCGACTGGACCGAGGGTGGACTCACCATTGAGGAGACAGTTGAGATCTCCAGGGCACTCAAAGCGCATGGTGTTGACTTAGTAGACGTCTCCTCTGGCGGCAATGCCCTGGCAAAGATTCCGCTCAAGCCAGGCTACCAGATCCCCTTCGCCGAGCAAGTACGGCGCGAGGCTGGCGTTCCCACCGCCGCTGTTGGCTTAATTACAGAGCCTACACATGCCAATGAGGTTGTAGCCAGCGGCGAGGCGGATGTGATCGCCCTGGCGCGTGAGTTGCTACGCGATCCTCACTGGCCGCTGCGCGCCGCGCATGAGCTGGGCCATGATATCGCCTGGCCTCGCCAGTATGAGCGCGCCAAGCTCCCCCTCAAATAGTGTCATTTATCGGGAGAAAAACACGGTTTTCCAGATAATCTGCCACGAGGCCCTGCGCGTTCAGCGAATCGGCTTCTCTCATAATATGGCGTAGCATCGCAAAGAACGCTCTTGCTGTTTCCCATTTCTCTTCACGTGTCAGATTCCGCAACACGTTCGCCAAGATATTTGGAGAATGCGCCAAGAAATGCCTGAAAAAGGTTGATTTGCTGAGGTAAAGCAGACCCACCATATCCTGCGGCATCGAGGCTCAAACACAGGTCAACAGGCCGGACCAGATGGCCGCCAGACGAGAGGAAGAGAGACTGCAATGGAAATGTCAACCCAAACCGCCCTGGTATTCGCCGCTCAGGCGGGCGATCAGAATGCGTTCGAGGCGTTGGTGAGCGCATACCGGCGCGAGCTGCTTGTGCATTGTTATCAGATGCTGGGCTCATTCCATGACGCCGAAGATCTGGTGCAAGAAACCCTGCTACGCGCCTGGGAGAAACGCACCACCCTCACGAGTCCGGCATCATACCGGGCCTGGTTGTACCGTATCGCCACCAATCTCTGCCTGAATCGGCTCAGGAGTGCTCCTCGACGATCTCTGCCCACACAGACACACCCGGGGAGTGATCCCAATAGTCCCTCCCCGCAACGAGTGCGGGAGCCAATCTGGCTTGAGCCATTCCCTGATGATCTGGAAGCCTCTCAGCACAGTGATCCGCAAGACCGAGCGGAGAGGAACGAACGAACCACCCTGGCTTTTCTGGTGGCGCTGCAGCGCTTAACGCCAGCGCAGCGGGCCATTCTTCTCTTGCGCGAGGTGTTGGAATGGCCCGCCAGCGAGGTGGCCGAATGGCTCAACCTCTCGGTCGCCGCTGTCAATTCCGGTCTCCAGCGGGCCCGACGCGCTTTGCAGGAGTGCAACAGCCCCTCAGAGAAAGAGACCGCTCTCCCAATCCCTCAATTCCAATCCCTGCTTGACCGCTATGTGACGTCCTGGGAGCAGGCGGACATCCCTGGCTTGGTGGCGCTGTTGCGAGAGGACGCCTGGTTCACCATGCCGCCGCTTCCCGTCTGGCTCCAGGGACGAGCAGCCATCGCCACAGAACTCTCGACAAGGATCCGCGTGCCTGGAAGGCACTGGCGCCTGCTTCCGACACGCGCCAATGGCAGCCCGGCTTTCGGGCTCTACCGGCAGGAGGCCCAGGCCGACAGCTATCAGCTCTTTGGTCTGATGGTGCTGGGTGTGGTGGAAGGGCAGATCGCAAACATGGTCACGTTCCTGGAACTGTCCAGCTTCTCGTCCTTCGCCCTGCCGCCCACCCTTCCATACGTGAGAGAGCATATCTAGCCCAGGGAGGGCTAGGTATGCTCTCTCACGTATGACGATAGTACCTGGCGCTTCTTTCACCCCAGGGCAATCATACATATCGACTGTATGGCTTGCTGGTTCTGGTGCCAGAAGCTCTTCACTACTTTGATGCAGCGTTGCCAGCAGGCCATGCATCGTTTCTGCCGACCCGATGATCGAGGTACGCCGGAATGAAGCTCCGGACAATGACGCTAGTCATCCAGGCTGCCCATGGTCAAATTGACGGTAGTTCCCGTCATCCCGCTCGCCTTATCGGACGCCATGAAGACCGCCATGTTTGCCATCTCCTCGAGCGTCATGACCCGTCGCGGGTGGGTCGTGCTGGCGAGGTACCCCTGGAACTGTTCCCAGGTCATGCCCGATGCCTTGGCATCGAAGGCTTCCTTCATCCTGTTTGTCTCCGGCATGCCGTGTGGCCGCAGACCGACCACGCGAATGCCCTGAGGTGCGAGCTCGGCGGATAGATCTCGAGTGAGTGCCTCCTTGGCGGCCTGCGCCGAACCGTAGCCTCCGTTCAATCGGGAGCCCATCCGTGAGGGGAGTGCGGTAACGGTCATGATCACCCCCGATTTATTCGGGATCATGTGCCTTGCGGCCTGGCGTGCGGTCAGGAAGTACGACGTCGTGTAGGTCGTGATCGGCAGGGAGAACTGCCTGGCATCCAGCTCGGCCAGAGGGACACCCAGAATCTTCGTATCCGGGATGCCGACCGCGTTGAACGAGATGTCAACGCTACCGGCCGAAGCCTCCATGTCGCTGAGATGCTTATCTATGGCAGCTTCGTCGAGCGCATCGACTTGTGCCGCTTCGGCTTTACCCCCAGCGGCTCTGATTTCATCGGCCACCGATTCCACCTCTTTAAGGTCGCGTCCAGTCAAGAAGACCGTGGCACCCTCGCAGGCAAAGGCGCGAGCAACAGCACCGCCAATAGCTCCACCAGCCCCGTAGATAACCGCATTTTTATTCGAAAGTAACGCTCCCATTTTTCTCTCCTTTTTTCATTTCGCTCATAGATGTGATTTGGGCGAAGATATGCGCCGGAAAAACCGGCATTGGCTCATCGTGTGTCCCTACCTCCCTTCAGATTGTGGTTCATAGGTGAGCGTGACAATGCCTGTCGAGAAGCTCTTGGCCGCAACGAACCTCAATTTGGCGTTTTCGTCCTCCCGGAAGAACTGCCTCCCGTGACCCAGAACCAGCGGATGGACCGAGAGATCCAGCACATCGAGCAAGTGGTGCTTGAGCAGCGTTTCACCAAGAAGACCATGACCAAAGATGAGCAGATTGCCTCCTTCCTGCTGCTTGAGCCGGCTCACCTCAGCCACCACATCGCCTCGAACGAGGGTCGAGTTGTTCCATGCGGCTGTTTCCAATGTCGAGGAAAACACATATTTCGGGATCGCATTGAGCCTCTCTGCCCACAGATGGGTGCTTCCGGGCCATATCTTTACCCAACTCTCGTAGGTATTGCGCCCCATTAAGATTGCGTCACTGGAGAGCAGAAGACCCAATCCGTCCCCCAGATACGTCTCGTCCTGGTACGCAAAAAACTCCGAGAAGTTTGTTCCTGCGAAAACGCCGTCTACTGAGATCAGGGTAGATTCGATAATTTTGCGCATAAGATGGTGTCCTTTCGACTTTCGCTTCCTTCATCCAGGCACCTCGCGCCTGGGTGAAGATGACGGTTACTATGAGATCGATCACTTTTCATGTTTTTGATAACTTGATAACCTTAGAATCGCTGCCAATTAGTAATCAAAAAAGTCATCGCTTTTGCTTGTCCTTGATTGATTTTCCAATCAGGCCAAGCCACCCTTCCATCTGGTTCAGAATGGAGAAGGATTGTCAAACAAGCGACCACTTTCCAATTTTAATAATTGATGCCCTTTTCAAGTATCGTAAACACTTTTCACTCATAGGACGGCGAATTGATCCCAAACTCATCGCGAGAGCAGAAGGCAATGTCGTTTGGCTCATTTTCTTGCCGAAAGGGGCTTTTATCTGTCGCAAGTCAAAACTGGCGAAGATATCGTCAAACTGGGATTCGGGCGAAGTTATGCTTACAGAAACTCACGCTGCTTCGGAAGCGGTTTTCGAGAGAGGCGCGCCATTTTATGAGAGAAAGACTGGCCATTTCACCGCCTCTGAACAGAAGTGAATAGATGAAGTAAGATGCCACGCCAATTTATCTGAGAGGTCAACAGGCATGAAGGCGCCTCTCAAGCCAATGTGGACAAATTAGCTGGCACAAACGCGCGAGATATCGAAGAAACGACAAATAGCCTGTGGGTCATAGAAATGGATGATGAAGGCGATTGCAGACAATGGCCCGCAATCGCCTTCATCATCCATTTCTATGTATAATACCAAGCAGAGAGACGCAACAATGCAAAGGATATTTTCTCGTGAGCGAACACACAATGATTCAAGAGACACCCAAGCCACGCACGCGCCAGAGCCTGGCGCACGATCTGCGCCAGCTAGGTGTACAGCCAAGCATGACACTTCTGGTCCATTCCTCCCTTAGCTCGCTTGGCTGGGTCTGTGGCGGGGCTGTGGCGGTCGTACAGGCCTTGATGGACGTCCTGACTAGCGAGGGGACGCTGGTCATGCCCACCCAGAGCGGTGACCTCTCCGACCCAACCCACTGGCAACGTCCGCCCGTACCTCGCGAATGGTGGCCAATCATTCAGGAGACGATGCCTGCCTATGATCCACATCTTACCCCCACGCGCGGGATGGGCGCGGTCGTAGAGGTCTTTCGCGCCCACCCTGACACGCTGCGTAGCGCGCACCCCAATGTCTCCTTCGCGGCCTGGGGAAAGCACGCGGAACGTATTATTGCGCATCACAGCCTGGATTATGGCCTGGGTGAGGGCTCTCCCCTGGCTCGCATGTACGAGTTAGATGGCTCCATCCTACTCCTAGGAGTAGGCTATGATAGTTGCACAACGCTCCACCTGGCCGAGTATCGCGCCCCCAGCGGGAGTGAGATCGAGCGGGCCGCGCCCATTATTGAAAATGGCCAGCGGGTCTGGAAAACCTATCGAGATATTGATATCGACTCCGACATCTTTCCCGAGCTGGGAGCGGATTTTGAGCATTCAAGAGCTGCTATCATCGGTCAGGTTGGCTCAGCCACGTGCCGCCTCCTACGCCAACGCCCTCTCGTCGATTTCGGCGTCGAATGGCTCATCCACCGACGCCAGGCAAACGTCTCTACTGCCGAATAGTTCTAAAAAATATGCAGATGTAGGGTCCATGCTGGCATGGACTCTGCGCGAGCAGGAGAAGTCCATGTCAGCATGGACCCTAAAAATTAAGGATGGTATTATATGACAGCTTATCCCCCGATTGTTAGCCGCTTTGGCTTTAGCCAGACCTCATTGGAGAAGTTGCGCGCTGCGGCACAAACTGATATTCACGTCATAGAGGATAGAGAGGAGTTTAACCGTAGCGTCAAAGACGCCGAAATTATCTGCGGCTTCCTGCCAAAAAACTGGCGTGAGATGGCGCCAAGGCTTCGCTGGCTCCAGTCACCTGCCGCAGGCATCGATAGCCTGCGCGAGAACAGCATTCTCACCCCCGACAGTGGCGTTCTCGTCACCACTGGCTCGGGTATTCATGTCACGAATATTAGCGAGTATGTCTTTGGCAGCATGATCATGTTTAATCGAGCCTGGCCTCAACTGGTCGATATGCAGAGGCGGCATGCCTGGCCGCGCAACATAGAGCTGTATTTCCCCGAAACCTACCAGGTGCCCTTCCGCGAGCGTGAACTCCATGGGCAAACGCTCGCCATCATCGGCATGGGCAATATTGGGCGTCGCATCGCCCAGGTCGCGCGCGCCTTTGGCATGCGAGTACTGGCAACCCGCCACTCGGCTAAAGATGGAGAGCAAGACCCCGATGTCGATCAGCTCTTCCCCCAGAGCCGTATGCTTGAGGTATTGCAGCAGAGTGACTATGTCGTCATCGCCGTTCCCCTTACTCGGGACACAGAGAAACTGATCGGCGAGCGCGAGCTACGCGCCATGCAGGCTCATGCCTACCTGGTCAACATCGCCCGTGGCAAAGTCATTGACGAGGAGGTCTTGCTGCGCGCGCTCCAAGAGGGCTGGATCGCTGGCGCGGGCCTGGATGTCACCGCCACAGAACCCCTGCCCGCCGAAAGCCCACTCTACGATCTTCCCAACGTGATTCTGACCCCGCATATCTCTGGCGCCACCGAGCATTATGAGGCTCGCCTGGCCGATCTCTTCTCCGACAATCTGCGTCGTTACCGCGCTGGTCAGCCACTGCGCAACGTCTACGAGCATCAGCGAGGCTATTAGTAGCATAATGGGTCCTGGCAGCCTGTGGCTGCCAGGACCCATTATGCTACCTGCCCAGTAGGCTTACTTCTTAGGTGAAGTCGTTGGGATTGGGGTTAATACCGGCGTTGGGCTGGAAGTCGGAGTTGAGGTAGGCCCGCTCTGCCCCAGGTTAATGCTGGTATCGTCAAAGGTCTTGAAGTTTACTACCTGGTTATCTGTCTTCTCAAATGTTCCAGTGACCGTGTCACCGGGCTGGACCAGCGGTAGCTTTGGAGAAAGCGAGAGGTTAGCAGTAAAGATATACGGCTGCCCCTCAAGCTGGATATAGTACACGGTATTACTTCCCTGCTGCACTGCCGAGGCGCGTAAGACCTTGCCCGTGACCGTCTGTGTCTGGCCCGTGGCGGGTACATTGCCTCCACCACCAGACTGTGTCAGCCACTGCTGGTAGTCCTGCAAAGCCTGCGAGAGCGAGGTATCAAACTGAACATTGCTCCCGTTCAGGTTCCTGGCATCAACAATACCTACCGCCTGAAAGATCGCGCCCGTGGTCTGTGATCCCACACCGCTATTACCACTATTCGAGGTATCACTGGTGGAAGGGCCAGTATCCTGTACATAGATCGCGACCCAGGTGGGCCTGTCATAGATCTGGTATAACTGCACGCTTGCCACGCTATAGTTGCGAAT
The DNA here is from genome assembly GCF_000178855.1 of Ktedonobacter racemifer DSM 44963. Classification (GTDB taxonomy): domain Bacteria; phylum Chloroflexota; class Ktedonobacteria; order Ktedonobacterales; family Ktedonobacteraceae; genus Ktedonobacter; species Ktedonobacter racemifer. The sequence continues at coordinate 1,717,703 of NZ_ADVG01000002.1, forward strand.
GTTAGAGCGCGTCGACTGGAAGGTCTTAATAACGTTATCACCGATGCCAACGCCCTGTAAGGGATAGAAGGTTGCCTGATTCTTATGCGTGTCAAAGAGGAAGACACCCGTACTTGAATTATCGCTGCTCGAAGACGAGGTCATTGGCACAAGCCAGACGGGACGATCTACACTATTGTAGAGTAACTCAGGGTCGCTCGCGGTTACCTGCTGACCGGCGCCCGATGGGTTAAACCAGGGCGCGGCATGATAGCGCCCCCACCAGGAGAGATACTGTTGTACTGTATCGGAAGGCATGACCCGGTCCACCCAGGCGGGAACCTTGTTGGGGGCATACTTCGTAATCACTCCGGTGTGCGCATCCACCAGGAGCACCTCGGTCAGGACATCGCCAACATAGCCACGAATAGGCTGCATCAACGAGACCGTCCAGTACGGGTGATAGTTATCATCCAGTTCTAGCGTTGGGTCAACCAGTTTACCATAAGTATAGCCATTCAAGTAGACATGGCGCAGGAGATCCTGGTTCAGCAACGCGCCAGGCAGGTAGGCAAGAGAGGTACCCGCCTGAACCTGCTCGGTGTACAGCTTAGGTACGGCCTGGGGATTCTCGGCGTCCACGACGACAAATCCGGGCGTCCGCGGATTTGAGAGATTTACAAAGATGTTATTGTAGCTCAACGGAGCCACATAGTAGAGGTGGCCCTTGATGGACTGAAGCGTATAGCTGTCTGAATTAATGCCGTAAGCGGACCCCAGGTTCTGCCCATTCGAGCCCAGCACCTGCTGCCCTTTATAGGCCGCGACACTCTTGCTCGCCAGCACGATATGATTCTGATCGGTTGGCGGCAGCTTATCGCTGGCCTGCATCGTGACCTGGGGAATCGCCGCCAGGGCCTTTGTATTGACATCAAACCAGGTTGTAAAAATGGTGATGAGCGCGGGCGCGGCGATACCAATAACGCCAACCACCACCAGGCCTAGGATGCCCGCCGCGATGGTGCCACGCGAGACCCCGCGAGTCGCGGCCCGCCCAATAGAGGACTGCTGCAAATTGATGCGCACACCACCCGCTGCGCTTGACGCAGCCTCCATCACCGGGGCCGCAAAAGTAAAGAGGTTACCCAGGCTACTCAAAAACAGGGGCCAGAGCACCCATTGCCAGCCCCAGAAGGGACCCGTCAAGGCCGGAAGCGAGAAGTACAGGATCAAGAGGCTCAATAAGAAATTAAAGATAGTATATCCAAGGAACCAGCGCGTAAATTTGCCGCGCTCGAACCGCTCGCGCCGGCCAAACACCAGGCGCCCAAGCGTTAAAATCACCATCACGATGACCGTGCCAATGAGCGCCAGCAGGAAGATGACCATGATTAGTTCTCCTAATGAACGACGATATCTGCTAACGTAGCAAAAAATCTCAATGTATATACGTGCTATGCTATGTGTGAGGTGTAAATAGCTTCCACTATTTCAAACGAAGAATCAAGCCTTTGACCCGACAGTTTTGTGGTTGCTCAATAAATTTTGATACAAGCCTCTCTTTATAAGGTACTCTCAACGTCTGCGACACCTTTTAAGGGTAAGGTGATGTTGGTGGCGAGAGATCTAGAGGAAATAATCGCTGTTATAAAAACGTTAAAAAAGGTGACCTGAATTGACAATGTGAGTTCGTCATTCTTAGACGACATAGAGAGAAGGAAACTCCGCAGATATTTTGTCTACATAGATTGTACAAGCCAGTCATCTTTCACGATGAAAGAAGCACAGCAAGGAGCCGTTATCGATGAATCTCTTCGGTCGCAAAACAGTCACAGAGAAACTCCCAGATGGCAAGGATCGCTTACCATCTGGTCAATATCTCACCAAAAAATGGCCCGTACTCAGCTACGAGCGTACGCCAGCGGGCTTGCCCCCAGACTGGCGCTTTAAGGTCACGGGCCTCGTCGAAGAGCCATTTGAGCTGACGTGGGAGGAGTTTCTCCAATTACCGCGCACGACGCTGACCGCTGATTTTCACTGCGTGACCACCTGGAGTCGCTATGACAATACCTGGGAGGGCGTACATATCCGCGAGATTCTGCAACGCGCGCGCCCACTCGCCAACGCACACTATGTGATGGCCCACTCCTGGACTGGCTATACCACCAATATGCCGCTTGAAGCGCTCGATGATGACGATGTTCTTATCGCACTCAAACATGATGAGAAAGACCTGCCAGGTGATCATGGTGGCCCTGTACGCCTGATTGTTCCCAAGCTCTATGCCTACAAGAGCGCCAAGTGGCTGGATGGGCTGGAGTTCATGGAGCAGGACCGCCCTGGCTTCTGGGAGATTCGTGGCTATCACAATCACGCCGATCCCTGGAAAGAGGAGCGCTACTGGTAACCACTAGCAGATGAGAGAGCGCGCGAGGCGGGCAAAATTGTTCTCTCCAACCTCCACTTTCTCTCTCAAAAAAGGGTCCCCTCCACGGCTGCTTTTGTGGAGGGGACCCTTTCATGCTGTGCTAGAGAGCGAGCTCTACTTCTCTAACGTACTCTTACTGCTGCGCTCACCGTCATAAGAGAGCAGGATACGCTTGCCATCAAAGATGGTCTCCAAGTGGACCGGGCGCCCCCACAGGACATACACATGCTGCAGGGTCTTCTCCGCGTAGTTGAGGTCGAGATCCTGGCCCTCATGCATATGTTTGATGTAGAGTTCGCGATTGCCGCGATAATCGCCGTTATCCACCACCAGGTAGGGATAGCCAAAGTTGGTCAGGCTACCCACAATCGAGTCGCGCACCTTCTGCCAGTTTTTCTCTACAACGACCCACTCATCTCCCTCTTTCTTGTAGAGATAGAGATCCAGGTCCTTGATGAGATCCTCGGTCAGGTAGTTGCGCAAGAATGAGACATCGTTATCCAGCTCACGCACCTCGAAGATTTTCTCTCGGCCCGCCCCTGGCTTGCGCCCAAACTTGTCCTGCTCCTCCTTGTTGGGAGTGTTCCAGCGCTGCTCGATATCCTCAAAGACCTTGAAACCGATATAGTACGGGTTGAGCGAGGTCTTCGAGGGCGAGAGCACGCCTGAGTGGAGTTGCGCGAACTCGATCGTCTCCGAATCGGTAATCACGCTTCTATCGCCCAGCTCGCGCATGATACGCGAGTGCCAGATGCTGTTGTGGTGCAGCATGCCACTAGCGATATAGCGATGCGTCTCCTCCACAGTGATATCGTAAACATCAGCAACCCCAGGCTCAATGCTAACGACTTCATCGGTTGGATCTTCGATTAAGAACCAGCGATGGCTCTCCAGGTACTGGCTCAATTTTTGCTGCTTACGCTCCAGGCTAAAGCCAATCTCCTGTGCGAAAAGGCGAGCCGATTGGCCTTTAATACGAATGTTGACACCATAACGTCGTGAGAGAATACCGTAGTTGAGCAAGATCACCTGGAGCGCCTGCGCGATCTCATCACTAAAGGTTGAGAGAATTACGCCATCGCTGCGCGAGGCACAGCCATCGCAGTCAAAGTAGGCTCGCAAAAAGGCACTGACCACGGATTTGGGCGAACGTAAGATGACGTCAGGAATGGCTTTTGTACGAGCTTTAGCCTGCAAATCGATCCCCAGCGTTTGCAGCAGGTCCAGCACGTTCGCTGAATAGAAGACAACGCGCCAGCGACCACCCTTACCATTCGCAGTTTTATCATCCCATACAGGACGTGCCTCAATGGCAAAGAGGCGCATCACCAGCTCCGCATAGCGCTTGGCTAGTTCGAGATCGCCACTGGTATAGCCAATGGCCTGTTTCTGACTATGAATGTTGCCATCACCGACCAGGTAGCCCAGGAACTCGGCGAACTCCTCAGTGACATGCGTGGGAGCCTGCAAGGGGAAGCGGCTGGCATAGAGCGCCTTACCAGCAGTTCCCGCTGTATAGCCGGTACGCGTCACGGCCTCAGTGATACGCTCCTGAGCATATGTGGTCTGCCCACGTAGCGAGCGATAAACTGTATGCACGCCTACACCTGCTGTCTGCGCGACGTCTTCTACTGTGGCCCAGGTTTTCAGCGTAGGGTGAGTAATGGTGACGTGCTCAGCAGGCCAGACATTGCTACCCACGCTAAGTGGGATGCGCTGCCCCACGCGTACATCCTTCAGCTCCATCCACTGCCCTGGTCCTACGCTGAGCTTGTGGCCCTCGGCCCCCTCCAGGATCAGCCCTCGACGGGTACGCAGGCGAATGGTCCTGGCGTTACGCTGGATATGCCGATCGCTGACAACATCACACTGTCGCTCACCGCTGGCAACCTGGATGCTCTGCCCCTCGGCAAGCCGTTTGTGCAACTCATCGTAGCGCAGCAGGCCATGTTCAGTTAGCACCAGGCTCTCGCCAACCAGGCAGGCCCAGCCCTCATTCATGACCTTGGTCTGCATCTGGGGAAAAAAGTAGAGCATCTCGCTACGCACGATTTCGATAATGTCGCGCTGCCAGGTCTCCAGGTGGGGCGAGTGCTGCATGAGGAAGAGGAGAAGGTCCTTCTCCGGCTTCTCGGGAAACTTGACAGGCTTATTCGCGCGCTCTTCATGTTCCTCTGTCGCCTGCTTCAGACGCGTATCCAGTTCCCAGAGATCATCGTAATCGGTCGACTGCTTGACGAACTTGCTTTCCTTGGACTCCTGATCGTGATGCAGCAGCAGATTGTAGTCGATATGTTCCTGAATGGAGAGGGCCGCATCCAGGAAACGCTCCACCTCTTGCTTACCATGATCGAATTCGTACTTGGCGATCCGCTCGGCATGAATACTGACCTTGTCGATCATGCGCCTGGACGTATGCTGAAAGTAGGCGTTATTTTTGAAAAAGTCTGTATGACCAAAGACATGGGCTGCTACAAAAGTATTTTGTAGCATGTCATTCATCTCCATGAGAAAGGCATAGCTAGGATTGGTGTTGACCACCATCTCATAGATTTTGCTTAAGCCCAGGTCATACTGCATTTTCTGACGATAATACGCCTTACCATGTGTCCAATGGCTAAAACGTCCCGGCAGGCCATAGGAGGCGAACTCGTACATGATGGCGGCTGGAACGAGTTCAAAGTGCGTTGGGAAGGGGTCCAGGCCAAACTCGTGGGCGATCTCCCAGGCCCCTTCAATAGAATCGCGCAAGCGCTCAAGGTCGCGATTGGATTCGATACCTGTCATACGAGTTCTCCTAACTACCTGGATGGCACCGGCTCTCGTTGGGCGAAGAATTTGCGCAACGCGGGATAGACCTCTTTCTTATCCGAGATGGTCACGGCGGTAAACTTCTTGTCGTTGATCTTGCCATAGGCCGACATCAAGGTACTGGGCGAGCGATAGTGGCCCTCGCGTATCTCGCCATAACCAAAGATGTTGCACTGCTCCATCAGCTTATTTACCAGTTGGACACAACGGTCGTTATCCCACGGCAGGTTATCGCCATCAGAGAAATGGAAGGGGTAGATGTTCCAGTCATTCGGGTTATAGCGCTCCTGAATGATCTGGAGTGCCAGCTCATACGCCGAGGATACCTGCGTGCCACCACTCTCACCCTTGTGGAAGAACTCCTCCTCCGTCACCTCCTTGGCCTCCGTATGGTGGCTGATAAAGACAATGTGCACATTGTTGTACCTTGTCCTCAGGAAGCGCACCATCCAGAAGTAGAAACTTCTTGCAATGTATTTCTCGAATTCACCCATTGAACCGCTGACATCCATCATTGCCAGTACTACCGCATTTGACTGAAATTTGATGGTTGGCTCCCAGACTTTGAAGCGGAGGTCCTCGGATTTGATGTCTTTGAAGCGGGCCTCTCCCTTGGAGGCGTTGCGCTTGATATTCTCCATAATCGTGCGCTTCTTATCCAGGTTGGGCATGGGACCCTTCTTGCGCACGTCGGTGAAGCGAACCGCCTCGGTCTCCATCTCCTGCTGGTGCTTCTCTTCCAGATTGGGTAGACTCAGGTCCTCGAAGATGAGCGCGGCCAGTTCCTCCATCGAGACTTCGGCCTCATAGTAGTCGTAGCCCGCATCCTTTCCGGCATCCCCCTTCTTCCCCTTGCCAGGGCGCGGCTCTTGGGCAACGACATCGCCAACCTTGCTCTTTCCATTGCCCTGGCCAGAGTGCGTCTGGCGGCCGGGATCAAAGCGGAAGCGATATTCATCCAGGGAGCGCACGGGCACGCGTACAACTTTTTTGCCATCCGAAAGAATAATATTCTCTTCTGAGACGATCTCACCAAGGTTTTTTTTAATGGCGTCGCGTATCTTCTCCTTGTGGCGCTCCTGGTCTATTTGTCCTTTCCGGTGCAACGACCAATCGTGCTGTGAGACAGACATGGTACGTTCTCCTTACTATCGAGCAACCAGGGGAACACACTGTAGGTGATGGGAAAGGCGGGGGTGACCCGGCCTCAGCAAGAAGAGGCGCGTGAAGGCATCTCTGCCCGGGTATGCCACTAGCTTGCGGCGCACGGCGCGAGCACAAGGCTCGCGCGTGCATCCATATTCCCTACTGCATCAGCCCGGTTCGTAACTATCGGTTCAAGAGACTGCCCGTATACCGGAGAATTTCGTTAGCGCAGACATGACAGTAGCCGTGCTCCGCCATCAAGCGGTTAACGACCTCGTTGATCTTGCGTAACTGTTCTTTATCGGGGGTACGAGTGGATGTGGTAATCTTGACGACGTCGCGCAGGTCCGCAAAGAGCTTTTTCTCAATCGCTTCTTTGAGACGCTCATGACTGGTATAGTCAAAGGTCTGCCCCTTGCGTGCCAGCGACGAGATGCGAATGAGAATTTCTTCGCGGAAGGAGCGCTTCGCGTTCTCCGAGACGCCGATCTGTTCCTCGATGGAGCGCATCAGGTGCTCATCAGGCTCCATCTCCTCGTCAGTGATCGGATCGCGCAGACGCGTCTTGTTGCAGTAGGCCTCGACGTTATCCAGGTAGTTGTTCAGCAGGGTGCGCGCCGACTCCTCGTAGGAGTAGACGAAGGCCCGCTGGACCTCTTTCTTAGCCAGTTCATCGTACTCTTTGCGCGCCTCACTGACGAAGTTGAGGTAGCGCTCGCGCTCTTCACGCGTAATGCTGGTATGTTGATCCAGGCCATCACGGAGCGCGCGCAGAGCGTCGATGGGGTTAATACAGGTCACATTGTGCTTGACCAGCGCATTTGACAGGCGGTTAATGACATAGCGCGGCGAGATACCGTCCATGCCTTCGCGCACCGCTTCCTCTTGCAGCTCGCGCACATCCTTCTGCTTGAAGTCCTCCATATCCTCGCCATCATAGAGCTTCAGCTTCTTCATCAGGCTCATGCCAGCTTTCTTCGAAGGCTCCAGGCGGGTGAGCAGCGCGAAGACGCTTGCAATACGCAGCGTATAGGGCGCGATATGGACGTCTTTGAGGGCACTCTGTTTCAGCAGTTTCTCATAGATCTTGACCTCGTCGGAGACACGCAGATTATAGGGGACCTTGACCAGGATAATGCGGTCCTGAAGCGCCTCCGACTTCTTATTGCCCACAAACGACTGATACTCATGCTCATTAGTATGACTGATTACAACTTCGTCGGCATAGATCATGCTGAAGCGCCCGGTCTTGATATTCTGCTCCTGACTCAGCGTCAGCAGAACATAGAGAAATTTCTCATCCGTCTTCAACATTTCCACGAATTCCATTATTCCTCGATTTGAGATGTTTAACTCGCCATCGAAGCGGTAAGCGCGTGGATCGCTTTCGACGCCAACCTCGCCAATCGTTGACAGGTCGATACCACCGACCAGCTCGCTGATATCCTGGCTTTTGGGATCAGACGGGGTGAAGGTACCCACGCCCATGCGATACTTCTCGCTAAAAGCCACACGTTTGACGGGTACTTCCTCGATACGTCCTTTAAATTGCGTATCGACCATGTAGCGGCAGTGGGGGCAGAGGTCGCCCTCGATATAGATGCCAAACTCACGCTCCACATCTGAGCGTAGTTCGTGGGGGATCAGGTGCAGGGGCTCCTCGTGCATGGGGCAGCCCTTAATTTCGTACAACGCGCCCACCATGCTTTTGCTGTATTCTTCCAGACCACGCTTAAGCAGGGTGACGATGGTGGACTTACCACCACCTACAGGGCCCATCAGAAGCAGAATACGTTTACGCACTTCCAGGCGTTGAGCAGCCGAGTGGAAGTAGTCAACGATCTGCTGAAGAGGCTTTTCAATACCAAAGATTTCCTGACTGAAGAAATTGTAGTGCTGCTCATTGTTGCGGGTCGTCTCGACGCCCGCGTCCATGATCATATGGTAAACGCGCTCATGCGATAGGCGGGCAACTTCAGGCTTCTTAGTCGCAATCTCAAAGTATTGCGCGAAGGTTCCCTCCCACATGAGCTCTCGCTCACGATCTCGATATTCTTCCAACCGCTTCACCAGATCCATGGCTTACCCTCTCTTTGCTGTACGATTGAATAGCGCTCGCGAGGATGAAACGTCTATTCCTCCTTGCAGGATTCGTTTCACCCCATGGTTGCTACTCTAGGAACTGATACTACGAATAAGACAGCCAGGGAAAGACTCCTTTTGGTTGGGCACAGACACTATACGAGGATGGCGCAGGAACTGTCATTGCAACCGGAACCACCTCGACCTCCCCTCTCCCCGCTTGACAGTGACCAGGAAACTGAAAGGGCCAGTTTCTTTCTCGACACACGTCGCAAGAGAACCAGCCCTTTCCAACTTTTTGGCGGATATTGTGGTTGGAGTTTACTATAATTTTAGTCCAACCCTTATACTGAATAGAACCAGGTAGCGTTGTCACACGCATCTACAGATGCTCCTGCAATGTTACACGTTGTCCTTTCCTGTTCCAACACATTTCAAAGGCATGTACTCAGTTTGCAGTTATTGACCACCACCCTCATTATTTTTGAACCTTGTCTAGAACCAAAACCCTCCTTAGGGTTATAGGCAAATTATACCATATTTTTCTGTCTCATACAATTCTACGGAGAAGATAAAATCGTTAGTATAGCAGTTTTTAACACTTTGCTCCTGTGCTCGACCGCAAGGGACAAGGGAGGATCGCCCCTCTCCTGCTTTATCCGCTTGTACATTATTCTCTTCTATGATACTATATTCTACACGCAATTGGTGGAAATTTATCAATTGCATCATCTCTCATCTAAACAATTCCAACACTTCAAAGCATCCCAAATGGAAGCTGCCTAGATGTGGAATTGTTGTATGAACATGCGTAAAACAGCACGCCTTGCCCATCAACCCTGGCCAGGACGAGACACGTTGCAGAAAACACCAAAGGACATTTTGCCTGGTCACGTACGCATCAGAGATGCAATTGAAGGCGTGCTCCGCGCTTGATGCCGAGAACCTGGGCTGCATTCCCATTCTGGATGGCAACCAGGAGATAGCCGGAGCTGTCGGCCAGCATGAATGCGCCCTGCTGCACCTGGCTCTCGGCGCTCAGGGCGAAGGTGGTGCGTCGCTCACTCACACGAACACCCAGTTCAGGAAACTCTAAGACGGCCTCGGGAGCACTAAAGAACTCTGGAATCAGTTGCATCGGTAGCGAGGTAACCAGGTTGCCGAAATGGTCTACATGCACTACGCTGGCCTGTACCTCGTTCCCCTGGCGGGTAGCAAGCAGTCCGTCCAGGCGGCGTAAGCTTGAAGCCTCCAGACCGGGTCCTAGCTGGTCCAGAACCACTCCGCGCGCGAGGTGTGCGGCGGCTGGGGCAAAGATATCCCGACCGTGAAAAGTGCTACTCACGGTCGGGAGGCGATATTCAGGGGTTGTCAGGGCCACAGCCTGGTGCAATGTCTGCTCAGCTAAAATAAAGGTAAACAGTCCGTTATCGGGTCCCACAAATAGCCATTCGCCTGCGTGTAGCGCGACCGCTCGCCGCTCACTGCCGACACCAGGATCGACAACACAAAGAAAAATCGTGCCTTTAGGGAAATAGCGATAGTGGGTCGAGAGCAGCCATGCACCCTGGACGACCTGCTGAGGTGCAATATGGTGCGTAAGATCCAGGAATTGTACGCCAGGAACAATCCCCAGCATCACCCCTTTCATAACACCCACATAGCCATCCTCCACGCCAAAGTCGGTCAGCAGTGCAATAACGGGTGCGGCCTCATCCGCTCGCAATAGATTCATAGGTAGAAACCTCCAAATGGTACTAGGACATCTCCAGAAACAGTCTCTCCACCTGGACACAAGGTATGATACAACCAGAGCATATACCTGTGTAAACAAAAAAAGTTGGCCTTCCAATACGCAGAGGCCTATGGAGAGGAAGAGGGCTCATCCCCCTGTTACTCAGGGTATACAAAAAGCGCAACACATGTGTCTGTGATGCGTCATTAGTCACATTTGCTATACCACACTCGCAGCAATATGCTATACTAAGCGCCAATAATGGCTATATTTACTCTCTCTGCGCACCCGATGCCGTTGAGTTATGTAGCACGGCCACGCCTTCTCAACGTCTGATAATAGAGCAAAATTTTGCACCAGTAGAACCCAAACGTGCAGTGACCGGAGCGAAATTATGAATGCTAGTACCAGTGGACCACACATTCTCCTATTTGAACGAGATCAGCAGTTAGCGGGTTTACTTATTGGTGAACTACAACTCGCGGGCTACGATTGTCATACCGCACGTACCGCCGTTGAAGTCTTTGATGCCATCGCCCGCCTCCCAATCCGGCTTATTCTGGTCGATCTTGCCCAGGCGGCAGCCGCGCGTCGCGAATTTTGGGTCGCTTTAGATACGCAACGCCGTGGTCGTGGCATTCAAGTTCTGACATTCAATTGCACCAATATCGCAGGCTATGGGCCACGCGACTTAGATGATCATATCAATACGACACCAGCCGAGGTCGAGGTCGATGGCATGCTTGGGGTGATGGGCCTTGTTGACGCCGTACGCGCTCGCATTCCCTCAGAGCAAGCGAACACGTCCTCAACGACCCAGCCACGCCTGACGCGCACCTCTTCGCCCTCTGCTCCGAACAATTCAGGTGCCTCGCCAACGGCGACGCCACGTCCAACACAACCTGTTCAAACACCCGGACAGTCATATCGCACGCACTCATCACCAGAGCAGCCAGTTACGCCTCTACGAAGTAGCGTCTCTGGCTTTCACCAGCCTGCTCCTGGAACCTTCAACAACACAGGTCAATATTCCTCACCCACCTCCGCTATGACGCCTCCCCAGACGCCAAATATGATGGAAGATCCTGCTCAGTCCTCCTACACGGACAAAATCCATGCCGTGCTCTATCCTAATCAGCGTACCTGGAGCGCGCCGAATACGCCCTCCCAATCAGGTACATCTGACAATAGATACGAGGCTCAGAGCGCTATTCTCTCTTCCTTTGCCAATCCTTCCTCCCAACCATCCGCGGCTCCCCTGGGTAGCTCGGGCCTGAATACCCTTCAGCGCCTGGCAAATGGCCAGGTAGATGCTCCCAATGAATCTGGCCTGGCTCAACTCTCGCGCCTCATTCAGGGACGACAGGCTCCGCCCGCTGAAAATCATCCCACGATGCAGCCAACTCCTGAGCGACAGGCGTTTCGCCCCATCCAGTCCACCCAGCAGGCAACAGTATCACCTCCACCTGCCCAGTATACACGGAGCGAGGCACCTGCCCAGGCACGCGTTGCTTATCAGGCAAGCGAGCAGCCTTCCTTCGCTCAGCCTATGGTCCAACCGGAACAGGATATGCACGTCCGGGCACGCCCATTCTTAGGGGAACAGGGTCTGTTCGCCCGCGCCCCTCAAACAGCGCACGAGCCTTCTCAGGTCGCCCCCCAGGCTCAACAAACAACGGCCTATGCCACTCATCCAGCTACCGATGTTCCACCACGACAGGTAAGTGAGCAGCTATTCTCACAACCGTTACGCCCTGCTCCTATCGAGGGGATGCCCGCTGAGCGGCCTACAAATATGCCCCCAGAGAACCCGGGCCGGCGTACGGAGGCGCCTTCACGTCCTAACAATTATGGGCAGGCCACAAATATTGCCTCGCCCCTGGCCTCTATTGTGACTGCGACGTCTTCTAGCCAGCAGCAACAGCACGCAGCGACTCCCCAGGTGACATTCACTGGTGCTCCTGGCCAGGAACATATCAGCCGCGCATACACTGTAGAAGAGCTGAACTCCAGGCCCAAACGCCAGGAGCCAGAGACCGAGAAGTATCCTCCAACCACGTCCATCACAAATGAGAAACGGGACGAAGAGTCAGATATCGATCACCAGACAATTGTTGAGCAAATTAAGGCTGAAATTAAGCGGGCAACCGAGGGGCAGGCCGAAAAGGTTGCGCAGAACTCAACCAGTAACGCGGTCCTGATCGATATTATGCAGAGCCTGCCTCCAATGCCCACACCACCGCCCCAGCCACCTCAACCCCAGGCACTCAATGGACGCGCAACACGTTCGCTTGGAAGCGTCTTATTAGAGGGGCACCTCGTTCCCGAGAGTCGCCTGGACGTGGCTCAAAATATCCAGCGTATGCTCAATGGCGTGGATCTTAACTACCAGCTTGGCGAGATCCTGCTGATGTTTAAGCTCCTCACGCCTGACCAATTACTGGCCGCCAGCCTGGTAAGCTACGGCATGATTAGCACTACACAGATCGGCTCCCTTGGTCGCATTCGCCAGGAATTGCATACTATGGGCCTCGAATATGACCTGGAGAACCTGCTCATTATGTTCCGCGTTCTCACACCAGAGCAATTGCGCGAAGTCAAAGCCGATTGGTAGTAACCAGATACACAGAAGAGAGCCTGGCGCGGTTCGCGCCAGGCTCTCTTCTGTGTATCTGGTTGTTAGTTGACGTCGGCAGTTGCCGTAGCTTCGATACGCTGAATTTGCGCGCCGAGTGAACGTAGTTTGGCGTCCAGGTGCTCATATCCACGCTCGATATGATCGATGCCAAAGACCTGCGACTCACCCTCCGCACACAAGGCCGCGAGGATATAGGAGCAGCCCGCGCGGATATCGGGGATATAGAGTTGCGTTCCCTTCAGGGGCGTTGGCCCACTAACTACGCAGCTATGCTGGTGTTCTTTCTCGCGGAAACGACAGGGAACCTCGCCCAGACATTTGCTATACAGGCCGACATGCGCGCCCATGCCAATGAGGGCCGAGGTATAGCCAAAGCGATCCTCGTAGATCGTCTCATGTACTACCGACATACCACGCGCCTGCGTCAATAACACAGTAAAGGGCTGCTGCCAGTCTGTCATAAAGCCAGGATGAACATCTGTCTCCAAGGCAATCGCGGGCGGTGGCTGGTCATCAGCCACAAAACGGATGCCCTCGTCATCAATATCGAAGCGCAGGCGCATCTTTGAAAGTGTATTCAAGAACGTCAATAGAATATCCTGCTGTGCGCCTCGCAAGTAGACATCGCCACGCGTGAGATAGGCTGCGGTAGCCAGGGAGACAGCCTCGTTGCGGTCGCTGAGCAGGGTATGACTCGCGCCACGTAGTTTCTCGACGCCCTCAATCACAATACGCCGATCAACCTTGACCTCGATGATGGCGCCCATCTTTTGCAGCAGCTTGATCAGGTCTACAATCTCTGGCTCCATGGCCGCGTTCTCAATAATGGTGACGCCCTTGGCTAGCGAGGCCGTAATCAAGAAGTTCTCGGTCGCCATGACGCTGGGGAAGGGCAATTTGATCGTTGTGCCACGCAGGCGCTTTGTCGTCGTGCAATAATAGAATCCATCGCGCTCAACAATCGTCGCTCCCATCTGGCGCAGCCCCTCGATATGAAAATTAATGGGGCGCGGGCCAATACGATCTCCCCCGGGGGCAGGTATGCTTACCTCGCCACAGCAATGCAGCAGGGGGCCAATCGCCATGACGGCGATGCGGTTCAGTCCACCGACCTCGGTCGAGATCTCAGATCTGGCAATAGAGTCGGTACGCAACGTCAACACATGGTCATCCAGATGCAGACTGGTGCCAACGCTTTCGCACAGCTTCATGGTTAAATACATATCTCCCAACAGTGGCACATTGCGCAATGTGCACTCCTCAGAGGTCAGCAGCGAAGCGATAATCATTTTGGTGACGGCGTTTTTCGCGCCGCTCAATTTCACTTCGCCCTGGAGCGAGGCTCCTCCCTGTACCAGGTAATAGGGGGAGGCCACTGGCGTTTCACTATGCTTCATTACGATTAGCCTCTATATAAGTCCTAATGGGCGTCCTTCAATTTGTGGAACGTAGCCGAGTTTCCCGGCGCCATCCACAGCCAGCGCAAGGGATTCAAGCGCGAATAGGCGACTGCCATATGTGATCGGCTCGCTCGCGCAGGTCGGCCATTCCTGTCTGTTTCTTCACGATCCAGTGCATCTAACAGATCCAGGAAATGGTTCACACTCTGGGCCACCCCTTCCACCATCAGAAACCCCGATGGCTTGACGGCATCTCCCACGAGATACAGGCCTTCGATGGTTGTTGTTGGTGTGAGGTCCTCTCCCTGCGTCATCCTATTCACAGGCCACTCGCCCCGATAGGTCCCCATCGTAAGTACGCGACAATGCGTATCAAAGGCGTCACCAAAGAGCATATGCAAGTCGGCCAGCGCGAGCGCGCGCTCTTCCTCCACATTGTTACTCTGAATGACCTGGTGGGTAATTAACAAATGCTTGCCAGCAGGGGCAAGACTGGGATCACTATTTGTTGGCTGGACGATGCCCGCAATGCGCTTCGTATCCAGGCAATACATAATGCCACGATGAGGGATAAACGAGACATCGCTTAAGATATGGACTTTCAGGCCCACAGCCTCGTGCAGCCCCACCTCTGAGGGCATCTCGCCCCCTACAGACTCCTCTTCCGGCTTCCGCTTGAGCACATCGGCCTGTCTTACTTTCCGATTGTGCAGTAGTCCGTCTGTGGCTCTGGGGCCGATATCGCTCACCACCAGGGGAGCCTCGATCACTTCCTCCACCCCATGCTCTTTGTAGCGCACACGTACTCCACTCACCCGCCCATCACGCTGGATGATCTGCAATACTTCGCAGGAGAGTGTAAGCTCACCGCCAAGCGCCTGGACGTGCTGCTCAAGCTGGCGTGTGATCTCACCACATCCACCCTCGACAATCGCAGGCGCGCCAAAGCGAAACATGTTGCGCGTCGTGCGAATCACCTCGCGTGTGCTTACCTGACTCAATTCCAGACTCAAGGCAAAACGCGAGATCCGCTCGAAGAAGGCGACCAGTTGTGGATTGCGCTCGACCTTGAGGTGCCGCTCTAACCAGCGATGAAAGGGCATCTGGAGTTCGGCCTCAGGCAACTGGCTAAAAAACATCAGATAGCCCAGGCGGATGAACCACCAGGACTGGCGCGGACCCAGGAAACGCAAGACACCCAGCAAGCCCTGCGCTCGGTACTGTTTGCCATGTACATAAAAAGAGCCGAAGACATCGGCATCAAAGAAACGGTGGGGAACCTGCAAACGATCAAGCATCTGAGCCAGCGCGCCACTGCTCCCAAAGGGAACCATGTGCACCGCACCGGTACTTACCTGCACGCCCTGGAAATGTTTGGCGGTAAAGCGGCCTCCGGCATGCGGAAGGCGCTCTAGAATGAGAACGCGTTTGCCACGCTGGAGCAAATGGGCTGCGCTTAGTAAGCCGCCCAGGCCAGCACCAATAATGATGGCATCTATCTGTCGTGAAGCGTGAGGAGTAGAAATCGCCACGTCATCCCTCTCTACCCCGGGTGAAGCATTTTCGTGCATGAAAGTATCCGCTCAGTCGATAAGTTTTTTATGGAGAGGAGAGATGTGGTACGTACTGGTGACCACAGGCTGCCAGTACGTACCACATCGCTTGTTACTCTTCGCCAACCATGCCGCGCAACAGGCTATTGCACTCGGCCATTGTGTTGAGTACATTCTGGTGAATCTGGAAGACCTTGTTGAGTTCGCGAGCCTTCCGCGCCAGTTTCGTGACATATTCGATATCGCGTGGATTGCTCATGACATCTTCCATGAGCTGCAACAGCTCGGCCCAGGCCAGGGCCTCGCGGCTACGCGCGACATCGGCGATTGTGCTATCCATGCGCTCAGAGACGCGCCGGATGCCACCTCGCAGTTGACTGACGGTTTGACCCAGCTCTCCTTCGCGCTTACGCATGGCATCCTGCGTCGAGTTGAACTGGTCCTGCAAAGCCGCGATCTGACCATCCAGAGCGGAGACAGCGGCAATCAAGCTGCTCATGTCTGGCAGGTTGGGCATGGGAATGGAGGTCAGACGCTTAAAGGTCAGGGGAACGTCATCGTAGGCTTTCTGTACAGACTCTTCCTCACGTGGCTGCGCAGGTTCCGCTGGTGTCTCGGGAACATAGTCAGACGCTTCAGGCGCTTTCTGTGTCTGCTCTTCCACAGCCGGGAAGTCAGCCTGCTCGTCTTGCTCAACTGGCGTGGCCAGGGCTGGCACGCCAAAGGGAATCTCTGGCTCCTCCGAGAGAATGGACTGGGTCTCATACCCACTATCGCTCTCAGGAAGCGTGACATTATCATCAGTCGAGGTACGATACGTATTAGGCTCGTAGGGATTGGGTTCATAGGGAACAGAGACCGTGGGCAGATCTTCTACCTCATTTGAGGCAGTGCCAAAGGCGCGGAAGATCAGCTCATGCTCGCCAATGCCAATATGATCGCCATCCTGCAATAAGCGTGTGCCATTATCATCGAGCTGTTGCCCATTGACAAAGGTACCATTGGCGCTATGCTCATCCTGCAATACATACTGTCCATTCTCAAAGTGGACGACGGCATGGCGGCGCGACGTCAATTTATCTTTCTGCAACAGGATGTCGCTGTTGGGAGCACGCCCAATCACGATCTCTTTTTTCTCCAGCGGATACTCAGTGATGACCTGGCCGCTTTCAGAGCGCAAGATAAAGCGCCCTGGCTGCTCAATGCGATCCATCGTTGCCTGGGCGGTAGGAGCGGAATAGTTGGCCTGCTCAGCCCCATAGCCTCCGGCCACGGTTGGAGCCGCCTCGTTGCCATAGTCAGAAGAAGGAACAGTGCCTCCTTCATGCCCAGCCGCGTTCCATTCTCCACTTGGGGAGGCCCCCACGGTGGGGGCGGCATTCATTGGCTGCGCAGCAGCAGCAGGGGTCAGGCGATTCCCACAATTCAGGCAATACCGATCTTCCGGCCTTGTGTCGGCCCCACAATAGGGACACTTATCCATGATATGCAAATCCTCCCATTTAAAAGCACGCAAGGCTCTCATCACGCGCGCACAAAACTTCTGACATTATAGCAGAAGTGAAACTTGAGCGTCGAGCGAGCCTTGCTTGAACTCACCCTTTACGACTAGTCCAGGTTGCATGAAGCCCCTTTCTTTGGAGAGCCTTCACACCTTACGCGAAAGCGGGTAATTACTTCATCTGTACCCGTTGTCTCGTATTGAGTGAGGATATGTGGTGGTGGTCGACTGGCGGAGCCAGTCGACCACCACCACATATCCCTTACCACCTCCTCAGGAGGCGCAAGTTGGCTTGAATGCCTGTAAAAAAACAAGAATTACGCGTCTACGTTAAAGATAGATAATAAAAAGAAGTTTGTCTATGAAGTAGTTCTCAAATTGGTACTAGGACGCAAGAACAAGGCCTTTACAGGGGTTTGATTTAATGCTACCATTACATTTCACCATAAGAAGCAGACACTGGGAGTAGACTGATCGTCGTTTCGTCCAGGCAGGAGCTTTTTCCTACTTGTGACGCCACCATACCAAGCGCCACGTATCGTACATAAGAACTCAACATTTACTTGCGGGAGTAGTCGTGTGTGAATGCAAGACAAATCTGGCAAACTGCAATAGAACGCTTACAGGAGCGAGTACAGCCTAATACCTTTACCACCTGGTTCCAGGGCACCTCCGCTGACTCCTTTCAAGATGGGATCTTCGTCGTCAGTGTCTCCTCGACCTTTGTCAAAACCCATCTCGAGCGTCGCTTCACCAGCCTGATCCGCACCATTCTCACCGACATCACGGGAATGGAGGTCGAGGTCCAGTTTGTCGTTTCCCGCGATAAGACCACACCAGAGCAATCCGGAGAGCCTCTCTTTTCGCCCCCCAAGCGTCCTTCGCGCTTGGGACGAACACGTACATCGCCCGCGCAGCATGTACGTCGCCTGGCGGAGTCCGCGGCCGCCGTGGCGAAGAAGTCTAAGGCATCGCTCCCCTTTCAAACCCTTGGCTTAAATCGGGAAGGTACGCTAAAAGCAGAAACCCCGCCCGGAGAGTATCCCGCGTTTCCACCACCTCCAGGCTCCGGATCTGAGGGCGAGTCAGAGCGCCCGGCGGGCTACAACAATCCAGCCAGGCCCATTGCCGTTCCACCGGTGATTACCTTTGGGACAGGTGGACAACTCAACTCACGCTATACCTTTGATGCCTTTATCGTAGGCAAATCAAATCAACTGGCGCATGCTGCCTCCCTGGCCGCTTCAGAGAATCCCGGGCGCATCTATAATCCGCTTTTCCTCTACGGCGGCGTGGGCCTGGGCAAAACCCACCTGCTACACGCGGTGGGACATGAGGGCGAGGTCAAAGGGCTGACTGTGCTTTATGTCACCTCGGAGAAATTTACCAACGAAATCATTAACGCTATTCGCTATCAGAAAACCGAGGAGTTTCGCGCCAAGTATCGTCAGATTGATATCTTGCTAGTCGACGACATTCAGTTTATCGCAGGCAAAGAGTCAACCGAAGAAGAGTTCTTTCATACCTTCAATTCGCTCCACAACGCCAATAAACAAATCGTGGTCACCAGCGACCGGCCGCCCAAAGCCATACATAGCCTGCAAGATCGCCTGCGCTCCCGCTTTGAATGGGGACTGCTGGCAGATGTACAACCACCAGAGTATGAGCATCGCCTGGCCATCTTACGCTCAAAAACCGATCTTCTGCACTTCTCGGTTCCCAGTGCTGTTGTTGAATATGTGGCACGGCCAGAGTGCAGCAGTGTACGTGAACTGGAGGGGGCACTCAACCGCGTTATCGCCTACGCGACCCTGCATAACGCGCCGATCACCGTGCAACTAGCCACCGACGCCCTGGAAAATATTTATAGCGATAAAAAACCATCTGCCGCTACCAAGTTAAGCGTCTCCGAGGTCATTGATGGTGTCTGCCGCTATTATAATGTGGAGGCCGAACGTATCCGGGGAAAGCAACGCGACCGTGATATCGCCTGGCCGCGCCAGGTCGCGATGTATCTTATGCGTGAAGAGACCACGGCCTCGCTACAACAGATCGGTGCGGAACTGGGAGGGCGCGACCATACCACGATCATGCACGGCTGGGAGAAGGTACAGGGCGAGATGCGCCAGAGCGACCGTGTCCGACATGAAATCGCGACTGTCCTGGAGTCGCTCCACTCAAAACCCTACTAAGCTGCCCAGCCCTCTCTCTTGGCGGCACTCCTGGAATATTATACTATTTGATAGTGGATGCACAGCAACTAAGGACACTAATCGGTTACACTAGCGCTTGACGTGCCAGCACCAGGCGCATGGAGAGATCCAGGGAGAACACGAGACGTATGCAACAACAGCAACAGCAACCTGGCAGCTATGATCTGCTAGCAGTCTTCACCGATGAGGAGAAAGCAGATGCCGCGAGCGCAAAATTGCGCAAAGAGGGCTTTAGCCTTGACGAGGTCTTTCAGCTTGAAGAAGGAATGGTAGGGCAGGGGCAATTCCGTGAGCATGGACCCAACCAGGCCCGCAGCGACTATTTTCTGCGTACGCAGAAGACCGGCCCCAAACCAATCTACATTATCCTCTTCGCAGTGATCTTTGGCGCGATTCTGGGTGTGCTTGCGCTCGTAGCGAGCTCTGCACTCCCCCATATTCTGCCAGAGCCCACCACGCTTATTGTAGGAGCGTTAATCGGTATCATCCTGGGAGCCAGCACTGGTACCTTTACCCGGCGTAGGGTACGCGGTGCTATTGGCCAGGATGTCACCAAACAGACCGCGAGCAAAGAGCAACCCGTGCGTAGCAGTAAAGGCGCGCTTAATGTAGTGGCCCTGCGCCTGCCCGATAGTGAAAATATCAGTCGCAAGTCGCGCGCACGAGCCATCCTCCTCAACAGCGGAGGTAAGATCGACCGCAGCGTCGGTCGCCGCTAACAGACAGAGAAAAGAAATGTGGGGTGATGGGTGCTGCACTGCACCCATCACCCCACATTTCTTTTCTCCCCAAACCCGAAATTTGTCGGCAGGGACACTAGAAAAATGTGTAAGTCTTGGTTACAATAGAACTTAGCGGCGCACATATTCAGAGTAACTGAAATACTCACTCAGGAGTAGATAAAAGCGCAATGGCACAGAGGCAATGCCAGCCTTCACGGCTAGAAATACGGCCCGAAGAGGTTGTACGTCAACGTAGCAGCTTGCTTCCTCTCTATAAAGTCATTCTTTTCAACGATGACTACAATGACATGCTGCATGTCGTTGCCGCGTTGCTTGAAACGGTCAACACCTTGACGATGCAGGAAGCAACTCACATTATGCTTACCGCGCACCTGAACGGGAACGCTATCGTTATTGTGTGCCCCCACGAGCTAGCGGAACACTACCAGGAACGCTTGCTTGGCTATGCGTTAACCGTGACAATCGAGCCAGAATAGTACTATAGTAAGGCGGTCACTTGACCGCCTTTTCTTGTATGAGATAGACGTTACTCTGTAAGTGTATATTTAGACATCTCTATTTCAACCGAGAAAACAGCAAAACATCTTATAGCGTGCGTACGTATTACTAGTAAAGGAGTTGAATCGTTCGGCTAACCCGGCTCAGAGTATTGGGCATGACACTCATGCCGTTTAGTGTCATTGACGAACCCGTATTCTGGTACTACAATCCTGTAGGATGGAAAACCAGGCTGCCATTCGTACGAAAAATTGGGTACTGTAACGAATGTTCGGTCAGGAATTTATGATGCTGTTTATCATGCTCCATCAGGAGGAGATCTATTATGGTTCACTTATGGGGCTCCAAAGCCAAAGAAGAGACAGCGATGAGCAAGTCAGCCCTGGGTGAAAGCGCCACAGGCGATGTTGCTGTTGTGCTCTGCGGTGACAAACTGGACTCAAACCTGGTATACCTGGGTTGCCAGATGGCAAAAGGAGCCAAACGTAAGGTCCATCTTGTACATGTCATTGAAGTTCCACGTGCTCTTCCCCTCAAAGCCGTGCTAACAGAAGAGTCTGAGCGTGCTGATCGCCTGCTTACTGGTGCCTTGAGTATTGCAGAAAAGGTCGGATGCCTGGCTGTTGCAGAGGTAGTACAAGCCCGTGACGCTGGTCCCGCCATCGTCGATGAAGCTAGAGACCACAATTGCGCGCTCATTTTGATAGGATTAGTTCGCAACTGTCAGAAGGCTCAATACGATCTTGGTAAGACAGTTCCCTATGTGCTCTCCAATGCCCCCTGCCGCGTCTGGCTGGTGCAGGATCCTGCCAATCAACCGCAGTGCCAGCAGACCCAACAACAGACAGTAGGAGTACACTAAGATCTTATTCCGAAACCCAACGTCACTGGCGTAACTAGCGCTTCGCGCTCAGGGTTTTCGGAGAAGAAGTAAGCCAAAGCGAGAGAGCCTCACGGCTCTCCCCTTTTGTGCTTTTCAGGGAAAATATGAGCGGTAAGCCACAGCTCTTGCTTGTGGTCTAGAAATGTGTTGTCTTCCTGAATGACTTTCTATGTTACAATAAGACTGGAACACTCGTGTCTAGCATACAGGCTGTAGTCCATGCTTAGTTACCACCTATCCGAAAACCTGAGCGCGGAGCGCTAGCCACGGCAGTGGCGCCGCGCCCCCGAATGGGGGTTGGTTTTCGCATAAGAGGTCAGAGAGTCACCAGGAGAGAAGATAACCCATGACAACAGACGATAACGCTCATCAGTTGCCACGACGTTCACATAGAGATTACTATACAGCTCTCCATCAGGCCGCGCTGACGTTTACCTCCAGTCTCGAACTGGACCAGGTGCTCCAGAGCATCGTCACCAGTACCACTGAGGCGATGCAGGTAAATGCCTGTGCTTTACGTCTGCTTGACCGCAAAAGCGGCCTGCTTCACTTAAGCTGCGTTCATGGACTCAGCGGCAACTATCTCGCGAAGGGTCCAGTAAGTCTCACCCAGAGCGCAATTGACAGCGATGCCATGCGTGGCACCCCGGTCTATGTACCCGATGTTCGCAGTGATACACGCTTTCAGTATCAGGATGCAGCCAGGCAAGAAGGCCTGGTCTCGGTCCTGTGTGTACCACTGGAAGTACGGGGAGAAGCCGTTGGGGTCATCCGCGTCTACACCAAGCAACAAACTGTTTTTGATGAAGATGATATCCAGTTTTTAACGGTTCTTGCAAGCCTGGCCGCACTCTCAATCGAGAACGCTCGTCTCTACGAGAATGTACGCACATCCTTTGATGGTATCATGGGTGCACTCTGGGGACAGGAGTATATCGACGAACAGCCAGCCGAGGTAAGCACCATACGGACACAAACGGTTATTCAATTTCGCGAATCATAACGCGGCATAAGTAGGACGACGCATGCTTCAGCAGCGTCGTCCCTCTTCCCCTGCAAGCACCTCTAACCACGTTCAATCAACATTCCCACCTGGAGACCGCTGTTGTGTTGAGCAAGGATTTGCTCCATCTCTTCATGGGTACACCCAACTAAGATTTTTATCTCACTGTCGCGCACTAACGCGTCCACGCATACGATAAGCCCAGTCATCTGCCGCGCCTGCTGCGTACCCACCCAGACATCAATTCCGTCGCCATCAGCGGCACGCGTCCCTTGTAGATAGCCATAGTCATAGGGGTAAATCATCTCCTCATAGCGTGGATGTCTCGATCCCCTGGGGCGATCTATCACAATTTCACTGTTTGCGACCAGGTCATCCAGCGCCTGCCAGAATCCTTCCTGCTGCGTCAATATAGCATCCTTTCTCTATACAAGCGTATTTGTCAGATACGGCGAGCTAAACGTTGTGCTCTCGCCAGCTTGTCTTCCAGGAACCGGGAAGAGGCGCGCCGAGAGCGGTTTGCGCAGTCGCAGAGCAAGCGTCGCTACATCCAGGAGCAGCGCGGCAATCTCTTCGACGGAGCAGTCTCCTGGCAAGGGAACCGTGTCCAGTCCTGTCCCACACACGGTGGAATACAACAGGAGTTGATGGGCGTTGACTCGCCGCTCGGCCCAGCGCTGCCCTAACAGGCGATCCTCCAGGACAGGAAGCATCAGACCGTTATAGCCACAGGTTGGCAGCTCCGTTCCCTTCAGGGCAGCGGTCAGCGCCGCTGCGACCGCGAGCGTTCCCGGCGATCCCAGGGGGCCATAGCCACAGAGTTCCATGGCCGCCGCGATACTCTCCTCGCCCATAGGCGCGGGCGAGAGATCGATACCGCCAAAGCGCACGCCATACGCTTCCGCCAACTGGCTGACTGCTTCCACCACCGGGCGGGCCTGTGCCTGCAAGGCAGCCTTGAGAGTCTCGCTTACGAGCGTCAGATCGAGCGGGCCTGCCTGCTGGGCGCGCAACTGTTGTAGCGCCTCCGTCACAATGCTCACCCCCTGCAAACCAACACTCAGGCTACTAGTTCCCTCATGATAGGCCGCAGGAAAGAAGGGGCTACCAGGCTCAACACAGGCCAGCATAGCGAAACGGAAGTTGCCAAAGCCCTCTTCGCTTTCGCTCGCCAGGCGCTTGATAATGTGGGCTGTGGGCAGAGCCGCCTGCGCGCGCAGGCCATGCTGGAGCGTTGCCAATTGAACTGTCGCACTCAAGGCTGGGGCTGGCAATAAAAGATCTGCTAATATATCCAGCCGCGCCAGGGGAAAGTCTGGGCGCGTCACCTGGGCCGCTCCCAGTGAACAATAGGCCAGGTTTTGCTCGTCCAATATTTCCTGCAACTCCTGGATATACTGCTGAATCTCCGTCGCGGACCAGGACACCAGGTCATCCCACAAGGAACGCGTTGAGAGGCGCAGCGTCTGTAGCTCGTAGCCAGCCTCCGTGAGCCGTGCCTCAACCTCGCGTAACAGGGCGCTCGCCTGTTGTATATGCTTCACCGTCAGCGGGTGAGCGTCCGCCAGCCCCAGCGTAACAGTACGAATGATGGGATTTTTCGGGGATGCAACCATCTGTTTCCTCTTTTCCAATTGGTCGGTGTATGGTAATAAAAGAACCACAAAACGTCTATCGTTCTAGCTTTATTCTCTATGTATCCTTGTTTGATCTAGAGATTGACGAAAGTTTGTTCGTGGCGTACACTGCCAGCAAGAGCAAAATACAGGAGACTTTTTCGCAACTATGACGCAGGGAACTGAACAACCTGAGATCCATACTCACACACCCGAATGCTTCCTCTGTGCCTTCGATCCAGGTCCTGATTGTACGGGGCTGCAACTCGAAGGGCGTATTCTCGTCGCTCAGGAACGGCTGGTGGCGGGCGAGCAGGTCGCGGTCTTCGTGCTGGATACCGGGAGCGCGCATATCGAGTTGCACCTGAATGACCATTACTATCGCAGCCTGGTGCGTGAGCTTCGTGCCCGCTGGGATGTAGTCAAAATGCGTCCCTTGCGTCTGCGTGTCTATCATCTCCCGTTTGCGCCCACCGAACTTACCTTTCGTGACCGCTCACGTTCCTGCTATCGCGGCAACTCCTATACCCTGGCCGTGCTTGAGCCAGATACCCTGCTTAACATCACTGACCTCAACCAGGCGGAATATTGCCAGCGCCAGCACCTCTTGCAGCGCTTGATCCCTTCGCCAGCAAACGCCGCGACCATTCGTGGTAACATTGTACATCATTGCTTTAAGGAGCTTCTCAAGGAGCATGATCGCGGGAAATTCTTGCTACGAAAGGCAGATGAAGAGGAAAAGCAGGCACCAGAAACGGCGTATGTAAGCCTGCAACGTCACCTGGAGCAAGCATTACAGCTCCATAATATTGAGATGGCCCTCGCGGGCATTAATCCTGAAGCGATGCGCCAGGAGGTTCAGCCACACCTGGAAAGCCTGGCACGTTGGTTTGAACATGAACGCAATACACTCTGGGATATGCCGACTGCGCTTCAGGAGACTCACGAAACACAGGCAGATCCTGATACCGCGCCCAACCAGGTGCGCGCCGAGACCTTTCTGCTGGCGCCTGAAATTGGGCTACGTGGACGCCTCGACCTCTTCTGGCGACAGGCTGGTCGTCAACGCCTGCTCGAACTTAAAACAGGGGGCGCCAAAGGCGAGCTTCCCCGCAAAGAGCATCGCTGGCAGGTCTATGGCTATCACTCTCTGCTCATGGTCCGCCGCGATTCTCAGATGAAGAAGGCCCTCGCGACCCTCCTCTATAGCGGTACGCCACAACATGCCCAGGCCTTTGGCATCCCCGCTTCTATCCGCGAGATCCAGCGCGTCAATGAGCGGCGCAACACCCTGGTGCTCAGCCTGGCAACTGGCATTCCAACCACACCTCCAGGCCCCTCACGCTGCAATCGCTGTTCGCTCCAGAGCCAGTGCTATCAGCTCTCAAGCCTCCTCGACTGGCAGCTTCCAACCATCGACGCGGCCTTTCAGAATGGACAGGGCGAGGTAGGCGGTCCGGATACCCAGGACAGGCGCCCCTGGCATTTCAACACTCAGGAGGATAAGGCCTTCTTCGCTCACTACTATCACCTGCTTCAATTGGAGGGCCGCGCGGGCGAAGAACAGCAGGCCAGGCTCTGGAATACACCGATAGAGGAGCGCCTTAAACAGGGAACAGCCATCCAGGGCCTGCAAGCGCTTGGCCCAGCCAACATTGCGAATGATGGCTGGCAACAGAGCTTTAGCTGCGAGAATACCTCTGAACTACGCGAGGGCGACGAGATTCTCTTGAGTAGCGGCGATCCCATCCGTGGAGAGGTCGTCAGTGGCACTATTCTCCAGATTAGTTCGCAAGCCGTAACCGTCTGGACACGCGAGCTGATTGACCACCCGGCCCTGCTCGACCGCTATGATAATGACTTGGTGCATGTACGCACTTTGCAGAACCTGATGCGCTGGCTCCAGGTTGATCCTCACCTGCGTGACCTGGTCGCGGGGAAGGTCCGTCCGCGCTTTAAACAGCAACAGGTCCATCCAAGAGCAGACTTTAACGCTGAGCAGAACCTAGCGGTTGAGCGCGCCCTCCAAATGCAGGATTATCTACTCGTCCATGGCCCCCCAGGAACAGGGAAGACCAGCGTTA
Source organism: Ktedonobacter racemifer DSM 44963 (assembly GCF_000178855.1). Taxonomy (GTDB): domain Bacteria; phylum Chloroflexota; class Ktedonobacteria; order Ktedonobacterales; family Ktedonobacteraceae; genus Ktedonobacter; species Ktedonobacter racemifer. The sequence continues at coordinate 1,744,016 of NZ_ADVG01000002.1, forward strand.
TTGCCGAGATTGTCAAGCGCCTGACGCAACAGGGGCAGCGCGTCCTGCTGGCGGCCTTTACGAACCAGGCCGTCGATAATATTCTTCTGCGCCTTGAGCGCGAGGGCTTCGACACCTACCTGCGCCTGGGTCATGAGCGTAGCGTGGCCGAAGGAGTGCGCCCCCACCTGCTGAAAGGCTTGGTGGATGAGAGTCCGCATCCAGAGGCGGTACACGATCTGCTGCACTCTATGCCAGTGATTGCCTCAACGACTGCGACCTGGTCCTCTGATAAATATATGCCATTCCACATGCTCACCAGCGAGAATGTCGCGCGTAAGCAGAGTGGACTGGACTTTGACGTTGCCATTATCGATGAGGCAGGCCAGCTTACTGTGCCCGCCATCCTGGGAGCCTTGCGTTTCGCGCACCGCTTTATCCTGGTAGGCGATGAAAAGCAGCTTCCCCCCCTCGTCCTGAACCCGGAGGCCGCGACCCAGGGCTTAAGCGATTCCCTCTTCAGTCACCTTAAGCGCTTCGATGATGACTATATGCAGAATCAGGCCGTGGCCATCAGCGCCTGTGTGCCACTACGCACGCAGTATCGTATGAATAAGTGGATCTCAAACTTCTCTTCCACCGTCTTTTATGAGCGTCTGCTTCTCGCGCACCCCTCGATTGCCGAGCGAAAGCTAGACTTTACCTCTCTCTCGCCAACTCGCCAGGAGACAACCGCTATCACCGAGGTTCTCAGGCCGGGGCGCCCCCTGGCCTTCCTCGATAGCTCACCTCTTCAGGCGGAAGCGAACACATATGAAGCTGGACCGGGCGCGAGCGAGAGCAAAACGAGTAACGCCGAGGCACGAGTTGTACGCGACATCGTCGCGGAACTCCTCAAGCGTGGCATCACACCGAAAGATATTGGCATTATCGCGCCTTTTCGCGCACAGGTCGCCACCATTCGGCGGCATCTCTTTAGCGGCGATCCTGCCAGCGGTTGGGAGGGGCTCCCGACCTCGTCCCTCCTGAGTGTGGATACCGTTGATCGCTTTCAGGGTGGCGAGCGCATGGTTATCATCATGTCCTTCGCGACCAGCCAGGAGCCTCCGGCAGGCAGCCAGCGACGTGACTTCCTGACCAATCCACATCGCTTAAATGTGGCCCTGACCCGCGCTCAACGCAAACTGATCCTGGTTGGCTGTGTTCCGGCCCTTGAGCCACTGCCTCTTTTCAGCCGCCTCATTACTTACTGCCGCAGCATGAAGGCCATTTTTCCGGCGGCTACCCCCACACTTACCCCCACCTCTTAAGCGTGGTGTCAGTCGGCCACAACCTGTTTGCTCACAAGGGTAGGTACTGTTAGACATCTTGTATGTCGATCAGCCCTTTTTTGATTGCATAGATCACAATCTGAGAGCGATCATAAATGTTGAGCTTACGATAGATGTTGCTAATATGGTTGCGCACCGTCTTCTCGGTTACCGCTATGGCCTGCGCAATCTCTTTAGGCACCATCCCCCTGGCAATACGCAGCAATACCTCGATCTCTCGGCTCGTCAGCCCCTCGCCAATCGGCTCTTTCTCCACCAGCCCTTGCTCATAAAGCTGCATCATGCGCCTGGAGATACGTGATGTAATAACCTGCTCGCCTGCGTAGACTGCGCGAATGGCGGCTACGACCCCTTCAGCGGAGCTATCTTTCAAAAGGTAGCCACTCGCACCCGCGCTCAATCCCTCCAGAACGCGCTCATCAACTGTGTAAGCGGATAAGAGGATGACCCGGATCTGTGGCCACTCTTCCTTGATGCGCCGTAGCGCCTCAATCCCATCCATACGCGGCATCTGCACATCCATTAAGAGGACATCCGGCTTGTACGTTTCAGCAAGTTCAAGCGCTTCGATGCCATCACCAGCCTGCCCAACCACGCTAAAAAACCGTTCCTGCGCCAGCATGCCAGCGATACATTCTCGAAAGAGACGTTGATCATCGGCCACCAGGATACGAATATATGTTCCCTTCTCCTCACTGCTCCGGCGTTTACTTCCAGGCTTCTCTTCTATTTGCAGCACCATGACACCCTCCCATAACCACATTGCGATATATTTACGCTATTAGCTTCATCTATCAATATGCCCTACAACATGTAGAACGCGCAAGCTCCTTTTAGCTGGCAAAATGGTAAAGATTTTTGCTTTCGTGGCTAAATTCCTTAACCGTACATATGCCTATAAATCAATATCCTAGATAATAATACATCCTATTGCTCTTTTTACCAACAATCATGCAGGTGCATTCTCGCAGCCTATTGCGAGAATGCACCTGCATGATGTATGCTCTCAGTGGATGTTCATCAGTACCAATAGCGCTTACCATACTTTTGGGACTATCCCCTCGCCACGCCCCACATAGCTTCTCGCGATATGCACCTGGGCTATAACAAGAGAGTTCTGCTTTCCCGCAGGTCATACTGGCATGGCAGTAATGTACACAGGAGAACATTCGTTATGCAACCAAAAAACATCCTGGTAGTCGGTAGCCTGAATATGGATCAGGTTGTACGAGTTCCACATATCCCGCGTATGGGTGAGACGCTTTTGGCGGAGAACTCGTTAAAATTTGTTCCCGGCGGCAAAGGAGCAAACCAGGCTGTAGCTATAGCTCGCATGGGAGCCTCGGTTACCATGGCTGGCCGCGTTGGCATCGACTCCTTCGGAGACCGCTTACTAGACGCGATGCGCACCGAAGGTATCGACACACAACTTATTGTTCGAGATAAGGAAGAGAACACTGGGACTGCGTTCATCTTTCTCTCGCATGAGGGGGATAATGCGATTGTCGTAGCCGGGGGAACAAATATGCTGGTCGGAGAAGATGAAGCGCACATGCAGCAGATTCATGCGGCCCTGGCTTCAGCGCAAGCCCTGGTGCTTCAGCTTGAGATTCCCCTCGCAACCGTAACCAGCCTGATTGAGAAAGCCGATACCCTTGGCGTCCCAGTGACGCTCAATCTGGCACCCGCGCAGGCGCTCTCCCGTGATCTCTTGCGCAAAGTCACTGTGCTCGTGCTCAACGAAACTGAAGCCACACAACTCAGTGGGCAGCAGGTACATAGTGTTGAGGATGCGCGCATCGTCGCGACCATCCTGCACGGCTATGGTATTCAAACCGTAGTGATCACGCTTGGTGCACGGGGGGCCATGCTCGTGACACGCGACACCACTGGACAATCACGCTGTATCTACCAGGCCTCTCCCAAAGTTCAGCCAGTGGATACCACGGCGGCGGGAGACTGCTTCGTGGGCGCGCTCACCGTTGCTCTCAGTGAGGGGCAGCGCGCCGAGGATGCCCTACGCTTCGCGGTCTATGCGGCATCCCTCAAAATCGCACGCTTCGGCGCGCAAAGTGGAATACCCTATCGGGAGGAAGTTCTTGCATCGTATCATTCTGGACACTGATCCCGGCATCGATGATGCCCTCGCGCTCTTTTTAGCTCTGGCCTCGCCTGAAATACAGCTTGAGGCTTTGACCACTGTATGCGGAAACGTCAATCTTGACCACACGACGCGCAATGCTCTGGCGTTACTCTCCCTGGCCGGACGAGAAGATATCCCCGTCGCGGCAGGCGCGTCACGCCCTCTCATCCTTCCACACGGGGATGCGGCGTCCGTTCATGGGCAGAACGGTCTGGGTCAACTTCAGCTTCCTGAACCACACATCGCACCCCACCCTCAGCATGCGGCCGACCTTATCATCGAGAGGGTCATGCAGGCACCCGGCGAGATTACGCTTGTGGCCATTGGGCCACTGACCAACCTGGCCCTGGCCTTGCGCAAAGAGCCCCGTATCGCGCGTGCAGTGCGCGAGGTGTATATCATGGGGGGCGCACTGCGCGTCCCTGGCAACGTCACGCCTGCCGCTGAGTTTAACATCTATTGTGATCCGCATGCAGCCCATGTGGTCTTTCACGCGGGCTGGCCACTACGCATTGTCAGCCTGGATGTGACCCACCAGGTAAGCCTGACCCCCGAAGATTTTGCGCAATTGGCGACCTCCCTGGATGGCTCGGTGAAGCACGCGATCTTACAGATGACGGACTTCTACTTCAACGTCTTCCAGGCAGAGATAGCGACCAAAGCATTCCATATGCATGATCCGCTCTGCCTCGCCGCAACATTCCGCCCTGATCTTATAACCTGGCAGCCGGCCTACGTTGATGTGGAACTTCAGGGCGCACTGACCCTGGGTGAGACGGTCGCCGACTTTAAACGGCACACGCAGGCCAACATACAAGCACCAGTCGCCGTCGACGCAGCAGGCTTTCGCACCCTCTTCCTCGAGCGCATCGGACAAGCCTATCCCTAAGCGGGATTGCAAAGGGCGAGGCCCTTTGCCGGGTGTGGGGTGTCCCCACCAACCCTCTTTTTTCTTTTGACAAAAAGGCTCCGATACAGTATATTACAGAAGAATATATTCCGACCTATTTACTCGGATTAAGAGGAGCCTACCAGAAACAAAGGAGCCGATTATGGCACAAATCAATGAAGCAGAAGTGATGGACGCCCTGCGTGAATGTTATGATCCAGAAATCCCGGTGAACATTGTTGACCTGGGCCTGGTCTATGGCATTGATATACAAGAAGAAGATGCCAGCGTAAACGTAACGATGACTCTGACCGCTATCGGCTGCCCCATGGCTGGCGAGGTAATAGAAGAAGTCGAGTCGCGCGTAAAGCAGGTCGAGAATGTACAGAACTGCAAGGTCGACCTGACCTTTGATCCTCCCTGGTCCCCTGAGCGTATGACAGAGGACGCAAAATGGGAACTGGGAATGATCTAGGAAATATGCTAAAGGCAGAATGAGGCCAGGCGTCGCGCGACGCCTGGCCTCATTCTGCCTTTAGCACTATTAGGCTTGGCACAATACGGGAAGAATGGTATGCTAGTGCATGATCTCGCTCTGTCTGGATCATGCATATTTTATTTTTTGCCCACTGTTTTATTTGTTCTATTACATCGGAGTTTTTACATATGCAGCATTGCCCCAACTGCGGCACACCACTACAAGCTATAGCAAAGTTCTGCCCTGGCTGTGGTCAGCAGGTTGCACTGGCATCCAGTCCAGCACAGCAGCCTGCCAGTGATCTTCCTCCCGCGCCCCCTGCGCCCTCCGAACCAGCTATGCTTGCTGGCGAAAACTACGGCTCCTACGGCCCCGACGTGGTAGCCCCCACGGCACAATCCTCAGCACCTACCTCGTCGCCCGCCCACAGCATTTCCTCGCCTTACCATACACCTGTCTCTCACGCCGGGCAGACACCACCCATCACGCCTTACAGTGCCAATCCTTACGCTCCTCCCGTTGATCCAGCGGCAGGCCAGAGGACTCCAGGGATGTATACACCTCCTCCCTACATGCCTTATATCCCACCTACGCCTCCCGTTGCTGCCAGGAGGAAGCGTTCGCCCATATTACTCGTCCTCCTGGCCATTTTGCTCATCGTTGTCGTTGGCAGTGGTGTAAGTCTGATTTACTACGCGGGGGTTGCCCTACCAGCTCAGGCCAGCGCCCAGGCCACCAGTACCGCCCAGGCCGCGACCAACACGGCCAACACCCAGGCGACCGGCACCGCCCAGGCAATCACCAATGCCACCGCCACAGCCAATGCCCAGGCGACCGCGAGTGTGCAGCAAACGGCAACCACGCGCCAGACGATCTACTCCCAGGCGACCAGCGGCTCGCCCATCTTTCAGTCCTCTCTTTCCGGTCCAGATAGCGCAGGCTGGGAGACTTATGATGCCGTAGGGGGCGGAGGATGCTACTATAGCAATGGTGCCTTCCATGCCGATGTTCGGAATAAGAACTATTATGTCGCCTGCTTTGGACTCAACACCAATTACACAAATATGGCCTTTGAGGTCAATATGACGATCCTGAAAGGTAATACAGGTGGGATGATCTTTCGCGGCAATAAGGGCTCATTAAAATTTTACTCCTTTGAGGTAGGAAGCGACGGCACGGTGGAACTTAATGCCACTCAGAGTGATGGCCACGCCCATAACCTTTTCTTTGATCACCCAAATGTTGTTAAAACAGGTATCGGGCAGGCAAATCTTGTAGATGTTATCGCACGTTCCAGCACAATATATTTCTATATCAATAAACAATACGTCGGCCAGGCCCAGGATACAGCCTATACCTCTGGCCAGATTGGCTTCATGTCTTTAGATAACTCTTCAGCGACTGATGTGGCCTACAAAAACGCTCGCGTCTGGCAGCTTTAGCGCCACAAAGAGGAGTGAACAAACGAGACGCCAGGATTGGCTCCCAGCATCTCACAAGGCGCGTAAATCGACGCCAACGAAAGATAAGGAGGGATATTTATCACTCATGCCTCATCTATCACCAGGCGAAACTCCGCATCAATCTGAGAATTCCAGGATCGCGCCAGCAGAGAATCAGCCGGGCAGTACATCCCCAGACACAACGACGCCCGCTGAGTTCGAAACGCTCTCTCCCCAGGAGAAGCTCTTTGCCGCGCGCCTAGTAGAATTAGATCTCAAGCGCCAGCGACTCCTGAAAGCCCAGCAATTGCAGGATCGGATGCGCCTACTCGTCTTCGCCCTGGCGACTGTCTTGATCGTTAGCGGCTTCGGCTTTATTATCTACAGTACCAGCGTCGACTATCGTCATTCCACACATGCGTTTGCCACTGTACAGGCACAGTGGACACAAAATGTCGTTAACACCGCCCAGGCGCGCTCGCAGGGAACAGCAAACGCCATCAATACCGTCCAGGCCAATATTAACGCCACCGCCACCGCCCAGGATGAAAATCAGGCGCAGGCGACCACAACCATTGAAGATATGACCGCCACGGCGACCGCACTCGAAGGCATCCTCACCGACGCAACCAAGAAAAATCCCGACCTGAACGATTCCTTAAGTGATCGCACCGGTGATGGGAAATGGGATATTGGCGGTAACAGCACCACGGGTTGTGCCTTCACTAGCAGTGGTTATCACGCCTTCGTGGCCAAACGGGGCTATATCCAGCCCTGCCTCTCGCAGGCGAAGACCTACGCCGATGCCGTCTATTCAGCCCAGGTCACCATCAATACAGGCAACGCCGACCACGCCGGGCTGCTTTTCCGCGTCGACAGTACAGGCAACCAGTACTACTTTTTTAGCATTGGCATGGATGGAACCTACAGCCTCGACCTCTACCAGGAGTCGGGACAGGGGCAGAACCTGCTCAATGGGCGCAGCTCGGACATTACACAGGGGCTAGGGCAGAGCAATCAGCTCGTCGTGCTCGCCCAGGGCACAACCTTCTACCTCTTCGCAAACGACACCTTCCTTGGAGGTGCCAGAGATAGCACACTGAAATCAGGGCGCCTGGGCGTGGCCGTCGCTCAATCAGGTATCCCCATCGACGCCAGTTTCAGCAATGTCAAGGTGTGGAAACTTTAAGCCAATCCACACCTTGACAAAGCGCAAGCAAACTGTTACCCTTGTACTTAAGTATAGAATCGGTGACAGATCTGTTTTACCAGGCAATATATAAACATAACATAACGGCTATGATTGGGACAAGTAGCCTGCGCCACCTTTCAGAGAGCTGCGGTTTGGTGCAACGCAGTAGTGAGCAGCGGTGAAATCCACCCAGGAGCCTGCGCGAAGAGCGCTCACGGTTCGCCCCCGTTACCTGGCCAGAACGAGGTTCACTTTCGCTTGAACGAACAAAGGTGGTACCACGATAACGCTGTAAAGTCGTCGTCGTCCTTGTAGGACACGGCGTTTTTTTATTGTTCGCATATACGCCGCCATAGATAGAGGAGGAGATCATGCTCGATCTCACGTTTATCCGCACCAACACTGACGCGGTCAAAGAGGCCGCGCGCCTGAAGAATAATCCTATCGATATCAATGCCCTCCTGGAGCTTGATCGGCGCGTCGTCTCGCTTCAGCAAGAGGTCGAGGAGGCCCGTGCTCAGCAGAACGCTCTCTCGAAAAAAATTCAGCAGGCCGCGAAAGAGAAAAACGTCGAGCTGCGCAACCAGTATATCGCCCAGGGCAAACAACTCTCGGAAGCTATCAAGGAGAAAGAGCCGCTCCTGGCCCAGCTTCAGGAGGAGCGCTATCAGCAGCTCCTGCTCGTACCCAATATTCCCGATCCTAGCACGCCTGTGGGCAAAGATGAAGACGACAATGTGCCCATTAAGTATTGGGGTGAGAAGCCGAACTTTGCATTCCCCGCGCTCGACCATTATGACCTGATGCAGAAACTCGAGATGGTGGATATTGAACGTGCCGTCAAGGTGGCTGGCAGCCGCAGCTATTCGCTCAAAGGCGCTGCCGCGCGCCTGGAGCTAGCACTGATGAACTTCGCCTTCGACCGCCTGTCGCGCAAGGGCTATACTCCCATTATCGTACCCTCGATGGCCCGCGACTTCGCCTTTGTCGGCAATGGTCAGTTCCCCAAGGGCCGCGACCAGGTCTACGAGATCGAAGGACAGGACCTCTTCCTGGTGGGTACCGCCGAGGTCTCGATCACCGGCATGTACAAGGATGAAATTCTCAAGGCCGAGGAGCTACCGCTGACTTACGTAGGTTACAGCCCCTGCTTCCGCCAGGAGGCCGGCACCTATGGCAAGGATACGCGTGGTGTCTTCCGCATTCATCAGTTCAACAAGGTAGAGCAGTATATTATCTGTGAAGCCGACCATGCGGTCTCGGTCCAGTGGTTTGAGGAGCTTGAGCGCAACGCGGAGGAGCTCATTCAGGCCCTGGAGCTGCCGTACCGTATTGTCAACGTCTGCACAGGCGATATGGGTGATGGCAAGGTTGGTATGCACGATATCGAATGCTGGGTTCCCAGCGAGAATCGCTATCGCGAGACCCACTCGTGCTCGTACTTCCACGATTGGCAGGCTCGTCGCGCTAATATTCGCTATCGCGATGCCGAGGGCAAGGTCCGCTTCGTACACACGCTCAATAATACGGCCATCGCCTCGCCCCGCATCCTGATTCCGCTGATCGAGAATCACCAGCAGCCAGACGGCAGTGTGCGTATCCCCGAGGCACTGCGCCCCTACATGGGTGGGCAGGACTACATTCGCCCGCGCCAGTAGAGCAAACGCCACAGCCAGAGCAGGTCTAGGCATATCGTTCAGACCTGCTCTACGGCTCCTCTTCAAGCCACAAAATCTCCCCGCGCACACTCGTAGCCTCATCATCAATAGAGAGCATCCCTACACTCCGCCTGGGCTGACTACGCCGCTCATTCGCGCTCCCAGGATTAAACAGGAGAAGACCCTCATGCTCCTCATTATATGGAATATGACTGTGGCCAAAGACCACCACCCGCGCCTGGGGAAACTCCCGCTGCGCGTTGCGCGCATAGTGTTTTCGCTCGCCCAGAATATGCACAATACCAATGCGGCAGAAACTCACGAGTATCTCACGCTTGATCGGCAGAGCCATTACGACATCATCCCGCTCCACGTTTCCCTGCACCGCAATCACGGGAGCAATCGTCTCCAGCTCCGAGAGTACGGCCAGTACAGTATAACCTAGTTCCAATCTCAGGACAATCGATGAAAGAAATCATTATGGCAATACGCGTGCTGCTTCGTGAGGAGCGTAAGGACGTTAAGACAACGTTACACGCAACCATGTAACAATGTGAGAAGATATTCACGGCACCAGGGAGTACACCTGTGTTCCCTGGTTTCTTTTTCCTTTGCGCCTATAACATACGATCTACTTAGGCTTTTTTGTAGCGCGGCCTCACCTCCACCGCGCCCCTGGTTGTTCCTTTCGCGCTTTCCTCCCACGTTGTTGGCACCCCCACATTTTCACACCCGAACGTTTCAGTAAAACCCCAAAGTAAGCGAATCGCCCAAGGGTTTAACCCGCTTGCGAGGTAAGCCAGATAGCACATTCCCAGGCTGGGACTATTGAAAAGAAGCTATAGAAATTATCTCGCCATTTACAACCAAATAATTTCTCCCCATACCTTCTTCTCCTCATCATCCACATGCAACAACCCAACACTGCATCTCGGTTGCTTTCGTCGATCCGTCGCACTGCCCGGATTGAACAACAATTGCCCATTATATTCTTTGTTGGAGGGGATGTGGCTGTGGCCGTAGACAACGACGCGGGCGTTGGGAAACTCCTGACGAGCCATCCTCTCCCTATTATGCGTATCTCCTAGAATATGCACAATGCCAATACGGCAATGACCTACGACAACCTCGCGCTTGATCGGCAATTTCTCAACAACCTCTTCATATTCGATATTGCCCTGTACCGCCATGACAGGCGCCAGGGTTTCAAGCTCATCAATTACTGAGAGGCGCGATAAATCGCCAGCGTGGATGATTAATTCTACCTCCGCGAAATGGGCCGACACAGCTTCTGGCAACTGCTTAAATTGCGGGATATGTGTGTCTGAAATGACCCCAATGTGATGCATCATTTGCGTTTTCTCCATCTTACATTGTTATCTCTGTTATTCAGCCTCTCTCAGCAGCTTAATTTTATCACTCAGATCGTTTGGATGTTCAGTCGTAACTAGTCAGATCCCCTTAATCCTCAGTGCCAGCAGTAGATAGGATAGCTTAACACAGAAAAAGCAATCTTACAGACTAGGGAGCGCAAGCGTTACTCCCTGGTTTCTTTTTGTCAATGTTAAACCTTAAGCGAGTAAGCGGCAAACGTGATGACAGTTGCACCATATATAGTATTGTTGCCTCATCATGTATCGGTTGCGGCATCGTACTCCCAATGGTTTAACCCACTTTATGAGTAAGCAAGAAAACGGAAGACACTCATATAGGAAGGAAAGCATCTATCGCCCAACCAAAAAGCAAAAAGGAATTTGGTAAACAGCAAGAGGATAATGCTGGTTCCATCACCTCTTAGGCGTTAATTTCTCATAATTCTTGCTTTTCTCAAAACGCTCTGTTACAATCCATCAAAGTATTTCGATGCAAATTAATTTGATAGAGAAAAGGAGGGCCATGAAAACATCCACTGCGCAACTTCCCAGCATTCTCAAGTTGATTGCCCACGATATCCGATGGGCAGTCCTACGAGAACTGGCACATTCTGATTATCGGGTTCAAGAGCTCGTTGAACGCCTCGGACTCCCACAAAATCTGGTGTCTTATCATCTGCGAAAATTACGTGAAGGACAGGTGGTGAGTGAGCGCCGCAGTAGCGCTGACGAGCGAGAGGTCTATTATCGACTCAATCTGGACCAGCTCCAGGGACGATACCTGGCTGCTGGTTCCCTTATTCATCCTGCGGTCACGATGGGTATGGAGCAAAGAGCTCCTCAGGAGCCACTTTCCCATGGCCCTGGGTTGCGGGTGCTCTTTCTCTGTACAGAGAACAGCGCGCGTTCGCAAATGGCCGAGGCGCTCCTTCGCCAGGAGAGCCAAGGAATGGTTGAGGCATACAGTGCGGGAAGTCAGCCTGCCGCACACATTCACCCTCTGACCCGCCGCGTTATGGAGCAGATGGGCATTGACATGAGTCAAGCCACACCCAAACCCCTCCACCTGTTTGAGGGCCAACACTTCGATGCGATTGTGACGGTCTGTGATCGCGTCAGAGAGGTCTGCCCCACCTTCTCCGATGATCCTGAGCGTATCCATTGGAGTTTTCCCGATCCAGCCACTGTGCAGGGAACAGAAGCTGAACAGCTTCACACCTTTGAGCAAACCGCTCTACAGTTGACCACACGCATTCGCTCGTTTTTGCCTCTGTTAGAACGAAAGAAGAGCAATCCTCGTGAGCAGTAAAACCATTATTGAACAATCGCGTTCACCTCGCCCTTTTGCCCTGAGGCTCGCCTCAAGAACCTGGGCTGCCTATCTTGCAGAGGGTCTGGGCACCTTTGGCCTGGTCTTTGCAGGGTGCGGAGCGATCATGATCGACACGCTCTCTCATGGCGCGGTCACCCATGTTGGTGTGAGCCTCGTCTTTGGCCTGATCATCACTGTGATGATTTACGCCTTCGGGCATATCAGCGGAGCCCATTTCAACCCGGCGGTAACCCTTGCCTTTGTGGTCGTCCGCCACTTCCCTCTCCGGCGGCTCATTGGCTACTGGGTGGCACAACTGGCAGGAGCGGTGCTTGCTGCCATGTGCTTACGATTCCTGCTGGGGGATGTCGCCTTCCTCGGAACCACACTTCCGGTGGGCGCCGGAGGAGCCTGGCAGTCCTTTGGGCTCGAAACTTTACTCACCTTTTTTCTCATGATCGTCATTATGGCCATGGCAACCGACACCCGTGCAGTAGGGCAGGCTGCTGCGCTCGCGATTGGTGCCACGGTCGGCCTGGAAGCCCTCTTTGCAGGTCCTATTTGTGGGGCGTCCATGAATCCTGCTCGCTCACTTGGCCCAGCCCTCATCAGTGGAATGTGGACAGCTCAATGGGTATATGTTCTGGGACCAATGCTTGGAGCGGTTGCGGGAGCCATCATCTACCGCTGGCTACGTGAGGCGAGCGGACCACCAGCAACACAGGAGGCCTCTGAGCATCCTGATGCCCTATCAACCCAGGAGGAGAAGACTTATGTCTGAGCCATCACGCTTTGTGAATGCCCCTCTGCGAGTACTCTTTCTCTGTACCCACAACTCATCTCGTTCCCAGATGGCCGAAGGACTCCTGCGCGCACATGGGGGATCGGCCTTTGAGGTCTTCAGTGCAGGAACCGAGCCACGCGTGGTGCATCCGCTCGCCATCAAAGCCATGCAGGAGATTGGCATTGATATCAGCAGCCAGACTGCCAAGGGCATTGAGGCGTTTGCGAGCGAGCCCCCGATGGATCTGGTGGTAACGGTGTGTTACGAAGCGCAAGAAACGTGCCCGTTCTTCCCCAATGCCAGATCCCAGGTCCATTGGGGGTTTCCTGATCCCAGCCGCATCACCGGCACAGAAGAGGAACGGCTTGCCACCTTTCGTCACATTCGCGACCTCATTGCGGTAAAAATCAACCAGTTTCTTGACCGCCAGCCCTCGTTTTCTTATGCGCAGTTGTATGCGGCGGCCAAAGCGGAGGAGCAGCAAGGATGAGCCATCTGGTCATTATTGGTGGCAGCGATGCGGGTATCAGTGCCGCTCTTCGCGCGAGGGAACTGGACCCCTCGACGAGGGTGACGCTCATCGTAGAAGATTCCTTCCCCAACTACAGCATTTGTGGTCTCCCATTCTATCTGAGTGGAGAAGTCTCTGACTATCATCAGCTTGCACACCGGACGCGAGAAGAGCTTATCCGTTCAGGCATTGATCTCCTGCTGGATCATACAGCGCTCTTCGTTGATCCCGACACTCACCGCATCACGGTAAACGATTGGGCTGAGCACACCCAGCAGATCGTCTATGATCGCCTGATTCTCGCGACGGGAGCGCGAGCGAGAGCGCCTCGGATCGAAGGCCAGAACCTCCCAGGCGTGTTTCTCCTGCATTCGATGGAGGAGAGTTTCCAGATGCAACACTATTTGTCAGGACACGTCGTTCGTTCGGCGCTCATCATCGGTGGGGGCTACATTGGCGTGGAAATGGCCGATGCCCTGACGCTGCGTGGCCTGGCTGTGACGCTTGTGGAACATGGAGAGTCGGTCCTGAGAACGGTTGATCCCAGCCTGGGAGCACTGGTTCGTGCCGAACTGGAGCAGCAGGGAGTCAGGGTAGAAACGGGGATCGGGGTGCAACAGATCTCGCTCTCTTCAGCGCGCTTGTGTGTATCTGGCTCTGGAGGGTTTGAGGCACAGACCGATCTGGTTCTCATCGCAACGGGCGTCGAACCACGAGCAGAGCTAGGACAGGCGTTGGGTATCAAGTTGGGAACACAGGGAGCCTTGCGCGTGAGCAGGACGATGGCTACCTCTCATCCCGATATCTTCGCCGCCGGCGATTGCGTAGAAACCTGGCATCGCATGCTGCAACGACCCACGTATTTGCCCCTGGGGACAACAGCTCACAAGCAAGGTCGCATTGCTGGAGAAAACGCTGTGGGAGGCCATCGCCTCTTTGCAGGAACGCTCGGCACCCAGGTCGTGAAGGTCTCTGATCTGGCCATTGCACGAACGGGCTTGCGCGATCACGAAGCGCGCGCGGCTGGCTTCGATCCCTTCACAGTTGAGGGAGCATACTTCGACCACAAGGTCTATTATCCTGGTGCGAAATCCGTTCATATGCGCCTCACGGGTGATCTGGCCACAGGCCGTCTCCTGGGAGCGCAACTGGTGGGACCAGTACGAACCGAAGTTGCCAAGCGGATCGACACGCTTGCCACCGCATTGTTTCATGAGATGACCGTTGATACACTCTCTGATCTTGACCTTTCCTACACCCCTCCTTTGGGCAGTCCCTGGGACTTGGTGCAGATGGGTGCTCAGGACTGGAGCCGAGCCGTTCACAGGAGATAACAGATGACGCCTGCTGTGAACGCGCAGGTGTACGGAAAAGACTGGTGCTGTCGCTGAGAAAACAGCGGCAGCTTCCCCATGACATTTGTCACGCCCAAATCACGAGCAATTTCACTTCCCTGCTCCCTGTTGTGCCCCTATACTTTCCAGTACAAGCAGATCGGGCGCAATACACTGGCATTCTGTACGCTGGATGGTGGTTTCCCGACTGCCTGCACCTGGAGCAACAACAGTCTAAAAGGAATGACCCTATGATCGATGGCTTTCCTCTCTCCTTCTTCCTTCCGCTTGTCGTGCATGCGGTGGCGGGCCTCTTGACAGGAGTCACTGGCCTCATGGCGTTCCGTGCCCCCAAACGCCGAGAACGCCATCCTCGTTGGGGAACCCGCTATCTGTGGGCCTATACCGTTGTCTTTCTCACAGCCACCATCTTATCAGGAGAGCGTTGGGCAGCCGACGCCTATCTCTTCTTCCTGGCCGTGATCGGCTATGGTTTCGCACTTGGTGGCTATGGAGCCCGCCGTTTTCGCCAGGTGCCACAGGTTCGGCGCCTGCTTGGGAAGCAGTGGGTGGTTGCCCACATCATCGGCATGATTGGGTCCTACGTCGTCATGTGGACGGCCTTTTATGTGGATAACGCCCACCTGATCCCAGGTCTAAATGCGCTTCCCCCGCTCACGTTCTGGGTTCTCCCCACCGTCATTGCGCTCCCGTTCGTCGTACTCTCGCTCTTCCGTTTCGCGCCGAAAACGACCAGAGCGGTACGGGGAGAGCCAGGAAAGGAGGGAGTATGAGAAAACAGCCATTCGCACTCTGGTTTCGGATCGTCTCGGTCATTTTGATTCTGTTCGGAATCCTCTATGTGTTCGTTGGGCTCAAGGTCTTGCCAGTGCGGCGAAATGTGCTCATCGATTGGGAAAGCGCCTTGTATGGCGCTCTGATGATCGGCTGGGGCACCACGCTCTTGCTCATAGGACGGTTGGCCTTTCAGCGTGACGATCAAGCATTGAAGCGAGCACTTTTGGTTGGGCTGCTCATGTGGCTGGCGGTCGAGGCGGCAGCTTCCGTCTGGTTTGGGGTTCGGTTTAATGTTGGCGTTGATGTGGGGGTGTTCGTGCTGTTTGCGGTGCCACTGCTCAGGCGCTAGACAACGGGCCGAGCGTCGGAGCGCCTCTTGATCGTTTCGCTTGACATTGAGCGGCTAAGGGATCACCTGATCATGCGCCTCTGGTTGGGTGCATCAATGATGACTAGCATTATTGGCCTGCTGCGGAGTTCTCTTCTTATCCCACCAAAGGATCTCATTATGGACAGACAGGAAGAAGGACGTGTATGAATCTTCTGCTCTTTTTGCTAGTGGCGGCCACTACCATCAATGGACTGCTCGCAGGTCTCAATGTGGATACGGCGCTGGTGAAGTTACCAGCCCGTCGGCGCATTGGTGTGGTTGCCTATGCAACCTTTGCTCGTGGCAACGATTTGGGCAACGGACTGCTCGTCTACCCGCTTCTGGGCATCGGCGCAGCGCTACTCACCGTGCTTGCGACCCTCTTCGCCTTCGTTTCCCACACAAGGATGGAGGTGGTGCTATCGCTGTCTGTTGCCGCCCTCTTGAGTGTGCTGCATGCCTTTGCCACGAGCAGAGCGGCACCCATCATGCTTAGTCTCAAGAACGCACCAGATGACGAAGCGCTCTTGGCCGCGAAACTGGACCGCTTTGCGCGCTGGCACGCTCTTCGGGCGACGTTGCAGGTCGTGGCGTTTTTTGTTCTGCTGTGGACGTTGGTCGTTGCGTGATGCTCATCAGCGCACAGAGGGGAAGAGGAACTGGAAGGCCCTTTCCTCCTGGTTTTGTGTGATCTTCTCTTTCAAGAAGCAACAGGGTATCAAAAAAAGGAGCTATCTATGTTACACCCATCTGAGCAGCATGCTCTCATTTGCCCCACCTTCCATCACTTCGGAGTGATCACCGCGCACCTGGAGGAGATGCTTGACTGGTACGCCAAGGTGCTCGGAATGACCGCGGTCCAGGCATCGCACGGGCTGGTCTTTCTCTCCAACGACCGAGCGCACCACCGCCTGGCTGTGCTCTCGCTCCCTGGTACGCGTGACACCGTTGCCCCTTATCCTCACGCCAAAATTCAGCATGTGGCGTTCGAGTATGCTACCATCGACGATCTCCTGACCTCGTGGGAGCGTCTCAAAGAGTGGGGAATTGAACCGGTACTCGCTGCTGATCACGGCCCAACCACTGCATTCTACTACCAAGATCCCGATGGTAACAGCATTGAGGTATTTGTTGATAACTTCGGTGACTGGGATGCATCCAGCGAATACATGAGGACCTCGCCCGACTTCCAGCGCAACCCGATGGGCGCCTTCGTTGACCCCGCACAGATGAGGGAGGCACACAAGGCGGGCGCGACGGCAGCAGAACTGCACCGGCGTGCCAAGGCTGGAGAATTTCCTCCTGCTCGTCCTATGAACCCACAGATCCTGCTCTAGCACCCATATGGTGCTCTTCGCCCCGCTCTGCGTCAGAGAAAGGCCAGCCAGAACGGGCGAAGAGATGACAAAGAAGGAGTGCCCTGGCATATGAACCACCTCATCGTCCTGCTGGTGATAGCCACCACCGCGCTCTCTGGCATCGCTGCTGGAGCGAGTCTTGATGTCTCCATTCGACAACTGCCTGCACGCCACCGGATTGGAGTCAGAGCCTATTCGGCGTATAGCTTGGCAACCGATTTTGGCACCGCGAGGATCTGGTATCCTCCCCTTGGCATTGGTACTCTGCTCCTTGCGCTTGCCACAGCAGGGACGGCTTTCTTCCAGCAAACAGCCCTTCCGCATGCGCTGCCGATGTACCTGGCTGCCGTCTTATGGGTTGTGCATCTGCTCATCACCCTTCTCTGGGCGTTGCCAACATTGCCTCGTCAACGCCAGGCCGCCGATGATGACCAGCAACTTGACACGATTTTTAACCAGTTTGAGCGCCTGCAAATGGTTCGTGCCGCCCTGGATGTGCTGATCTTCGCCTCGATCCTGTGGGCACTGGTCAGTTATCTCCCTTGAGGACAAGCATGCAAAGCGTTTCCTCACAGAAGAGGAAAACCCGAGCACCGGCCAGGGAAACCACAGCACGCGGGCCAACAATGGTAGAATGGGAGGGCGAGAACGGTCCAGAGGTAAGAAACCAAGAGGAGAGGTCATATGCAGATCGGGCACGATCAAGACACAGCAGAGCAAGAAATCCAGGCGGCTTCTTCTGAGAGCACAGCTCACAATGAGGGAGTGATTGCTTCCAGTGGAGTCTCCTTCCGGTTATGGCGGCTCTATCAGCATGCCTGGCTGGTCTGTCTCGCCTTTCCTCTGGTCGAACTGTTGCAAAAACCGATCCCTTCCTGGCATCTGACGTTGGGGCTGCTGGCCCTGACTGGTTTTGCCGTCGGCTACACCTGGCTGATGTGGCCGCACCCGGCCACTCTGGGAGCATGGTTGCGCTCTCAATCACGCTTCTCGTGGCTGTTCTTTGGAACACTGAGCGCGCTGACACTCGTGTTCAGTTTGATCGATGGTCTGTCCTTTCTCTGGCTGTTCATTGGGCTGAGTGCTCTGGCTGGTATCCTGTTTCCTCAGCGCAGGGCGTTTGCTGTGATCGTCGTATTGACGCTTTCCGCACTCGTTCTTACCGTGACGATGAATGGGGGCATGGAGCGGATAGATTGGTGGTGGCTTATCGCCTTTCTGCTGCTAGTGCGAGGCATTGGCCTGGACATGATTGGCGTGGCTCGCATGGGGAGCGCCATTCGGGAACTGCATACCGCACGTCGAGAGCTGGCCCGCCTGGCAGTGATTGAAGAGCGCGAGCGCCTCGCCCGCGATTTGCATGACTTGTTGGGGCAAACCCTTTCCATGATCTCCCTCAAAAGCGAACTCGCCTCCTGCTTGATCGAGGAAGATCCTAAGCGCTGTGCCCAGGAACTCGCCGAGATCGAACACGTGTCACGAAAGACGCTGCGCGACGTGCGCGAGGCCGTGGCCGGATATCGGCAACCGGCGCTCGCAAGCGAGTTAGAGGGAGCCTGGCAACTGCTCGAAGCGGCGGGAATCACAGTACAAATGGAACCGCTCAAAGAACCACTTCCACCGACGCTGGATGCCGCACTCGCCTGGACGGTACGCGAAGGAGTGACCAATGTAATCCGCCACAGTCGCGCGCGGCAGTGCTACATTCGCCTGACTCATGAGAACGAAACGGTCGGAGCCGAGATTCTTAACGATGGCGGTGAGCGGGGGCCAGAAGAAAAGCTGTCTCGGAGAGGTCTGGGACTCGCAGGCTTGCGAGAACGCATTTCATTGCTGGGGGGACAACTAGAGGCTGGCTCTCTTCTGCTCCAAGGGAAAGAACACTTTCGCTTATACGTGGAACTGCCCTTTCCGAAGAGATGAGAAACAGCATCATTTCAGGAGGAACACGCATGATCCGAGTCCTGCTTGCAGAAGATCAGGCAATGGTGCGCGGAGCGCTTTCGGCTCTACTCAGCCGAGAAAAGGATATTGAGGTCGTTGCGGAAGTAGGGCGAGGTAATGAGGTCATGCGGACAGCTTTGGCCTTGCAACCGGATATTGCGCTTCTGGATATTGAAATGCCGGGTCTCGATGGGCTTGCCGCAGCTCAGGCATTACACGAAGTATTGCCCAGGTGCCGATGTGTGATCCTGACCACCTTTGGACGCAGCGGCTACTTGCGCCGGGCGATGGAGAGTGGAGTGGTGGGCTTTCTGCTCAAGGATGCACCAGCTTCGGAGTTAGCCATCGCGCTGCGGCGTGTGATGGCAGGCGAGCGAGTCGTTGATCCTGATCTAGCTCTGGCCGCCCTCTCCGAGGGGATGAATCCGCTGACACCTCGTGAACGTGAAGTGCTTGCCGCAACTCTTCCTGGGATCAGCCATGCCGAGATCGCCACACGTCTTGCTTTATCCGAGGGGACGGTACGCAATCATCTTTCCGCAGCGATGCAGAAATTGGAGGCACGCAATCGCATGGAGGCGGCGCGCCTGGCTGAGCAAAAAGGATGGTTGTGATCGCCCAGCTCTTCCGCTCTTGCTTTCTTAGGAACAGATCGTGCGTCCTTTTGGCTGCTGGTCCGTCTTTCCTTTCAAAACCAAAGAGCAGCCGAGAGGAACAAGCAATGGCTAGCATCACTGAGCAAGCATGGGAAGCGTTTCATACGCCTCTCCACCAGTTTATTCGCCGCCGCGTGGCAGATGAAGCCACCGCGGAGGATTTATTACAAGAAGTCTTTCTCAAGATCCATCAACAGGGAGCAAGCCTGAGAGACGCCCGACGGCTGGAGGGCTGGATCTATCAGATCACGCGCAATATCATTATCGACCATTATCGCAGCCACCACCAGACAATGACTCCCCTGGATGCGCAAGAGGTGCTTGATTTGGCAGAGGAGCTGCCCGATGATGATATTGTCAGCGAGCTGCTCCCCTGTGTCCGAGCAATGGTATTGGCTCTGCCTGAGCAGGACCGGCAGGCCTTAATTCTCACTGAGTATCAAGGTCTCACCCAGAAGGAGCTGGGAGAGTGCCTGGGCCTCTCGTTTTCTGGTGCCAAATCGCGGGTCCAGCGCGCACGAGAAAAACTCAAACAGGAACTGCTGGCCTGTTGCCACTTTGAGCTGGATCGTCGTAGACACATCCTAGACTATCAGCCACGCTGTGACTGCTGCGAGCAGTCGGCTTGCTGTGACGACACAAACGCAGGCGAGGGTCAACCGCTGCGTCCTTTTTTGCCGAACACCGTCTCTTCAGGTAAAGGAAAACGAGAGGGGCGCAATCCCCTTCTCGTGATCAGACAAGGAAAGGAATACACACATGAAGACAGTTCCCCAGAGTGATGAACAGTTGCGGCAAGAAGTCAGCGCCAGGTATGCGCGAACCGCCTTACAGGTACTTGGAACCCCGGCAGAGAGCGCATCATCCTGTTGTGGACCAAGTTGCTGTGGATCATCTGAAGAGACAGAGACACAACCAGCGCCGGAGGCTCAAACACCATCCTCCTGTTGTGCGTCAAGCTGCTGCTCCTCTGAGGCTGGCCAGGGCAATCCAATTACCTCTGACTTGTACACGCAGATGGAGTTAGGCGAGATCCCTGTTGCCGCAGCGCTAGCCTCCCTTGGGTGTGGCAACCCAACGGCGCTTGCTGAGCTGAAGCCTGGAGAGAAGGTCCTGGACCTGGGAAGTGGCGGAGGCATTGACGTGTTGCTTTCGGCCAAGAGGGTTGGACCAACAGGCTTTGCTTACGGCCTCGATATGACTGATGCCATGCTCGAACTTGCCGAGCGCAACAGGCAAGAAGCCGGGATAGAGAATGTCCAGTTTTTAAAAGGCATTATAGAGGCGATCCCGCTACCAGAGAATAGCGTTGATGTGGTCATCTCTAACTGTGTGATCAACCTCTCGGCTGACAAGGGGCAGGTGTTGCGGGAAGCCTATCGCGTTCTCACCCCTGGTGGGCGTTTTGCCGTCTCCGATATTGTTGTGCAGGGTGAATTGCCGCCTGCCATCCGTAGTGATATGGAGTCTTGGGCAGGGTGCGTCGCTGGGGCGCTTGAGGAAGACACCTATCGCTCGCTACTGCAAACGGTAGGGTTTGTTGAGATCGAGATTGAAGTCACACGGCGCTATTCGCTCGATGATATTGCATCGAGTGGGGCGAGTGCTTCTGTAGCGTCCCTTTCGCCTGAAGAACGAGCCAGCGTTGATGGCCGGTTCATCAGTGCCTTCGTCCGAGCACGCAAACCCGACAAACAGGAAGCGTAAGAGCACGCGCCTGGTGCGTTGAGATCCATGCAACAATGTTCCTCCTGTTGCATGGATCTTCTTGTTTATGTCTTTTCTCTTTCTATTTATTCCTTGGCAATAATGACGTTTCTCTAGCTTTGTTTAACCCTAGACTACGGTTAAGCATCTACATTTCCATAGAATATCTAATTTTAAGCACAAGTGCATAGACGAAAGCTTTGCTGCCCGTCACCTTTAGCGGAGAGGATGAATATGTGGTTATCGCATGTTCCGAGAGCATCACCGCGACCCTTGCCCTCGACTTTCAAACCACCTTCCAGGCCGAGCGCCCCATCCAAGCGGTTCTCGTCTCCTATGGGAAAGCCAACCCGTCAGGAGATGGCTATATTGTCATCCGATGGCGGGGAACCGTCCCACAGAGCTTCTTTGACCAGCTCGACGAGCACACCCAAGACATCGCCTACTACATGACCTTGAGTGCAGGACCGCTCGATACCTGTCGAGCGCCGTGGGATGGCACCATAAACGCCTAATGTCTCAGGGAAGAGTGACACCATAATGTACCTCTTCCCTTTCCTTTCGGAGGGAACCTCATGCAAGACAGACAGATACAAAATGACATTGACCAGCTCTTCCACGAACTCGATCAGCAGCAGAACCAGCATGCACACACCACGGACGATATCCCCCACATTGAAGCCAACCAGGAGTACGACCCCAATCGCCAGCAATGGAATGTAGAGATTCACATTTACCCACGAGCCGAGCCAGAGGAACCAACCAACGTGATTGAAAGCGTCCCCCCCATCGACCAGGAGCTACAACCAGGAGGAAGGGGACCGTTGCAGTGGATGAGACAGCACACCCGCCCCCTTGTGCTTCTCAGCGTCATCATATGCGTCTGTGCGCTTGTTGTAGGGTGTTTGCTGTATGTGTCTCCTTTCTGGACGCCGACCACCACCGTGACGCTGGTTCCTGTCTCACACACGCTAGAAACCCGCTTGATTGTGAGCATTGGAGGGAGCACTGACAAGACGCAGAGCCAGGTGCCAGGAAGGATACTTCCCGTCGTGACGATGAGCCAAGCGCGTACCATTCCCATCACCGGGAAAGCGCACCAGGACGCCCAGAGCGCACACGGATACATCACGTTCTACAATAACGCAACCTATGCCCAAACCATACCAGCAGGAACCTTGCTCACCGCAACCAACGGGGTGCAAGTGGTGACAGATCAGGATATCACTGTGAATGCTGTCAGTTATCCCACACTAGGACAGGCGAGCGTGAGCGCCCACGCAACCCAGGCAGGACCAGCAGGCAACCTGAAGGCAGGCGCGATCTATGGCCCCTGTTGTCGCGTCAATATCTCCGCAGTCAACGGAGCCTTTAGCGGAGGGCAGGAAGCACGCGACTACCAGACGGTGACGCAGCACGACATTGATATCGCAGGAGCGAGCCTGAAATCCAGCCTTGACCAGAGCACCACCGCAGCCCTCCAAACCCAGGTGCAAAGCACCGAGACACTTGTAACCCCGTTGCACTGCCAGCAGAAGATGAGCGCCGATCATCAGCCAGGAGAGGAAGCGGCAAGCGTGCATGTGACCCTCGACGAGACATGCACAGGCATGGTGTACCAGACGCAAGCCCTCCAAACCTTCATTACCCAGGCACTCACTACCCAGGCCAAGCAGCAACTAGGAGCAGGATACACACCAAGCGGAGACGTTCACATTACCACCACCGCACAGGGAACGACCACTATACAGGCGACAGGGACACAGACATGGGTGTATCAGTTCTCTCAGGCCGAGCAGGAGCACCTAAAGGCGAGCATTGCAGGCAAGAGCCAAGCCCAAGCCAAGAGCCTCCTATTAGCACGACCAGGAATACAGTCTGTTTCTTTATCCAATGACGCGCCCCTTCCAGACGTTGACCATATCCGCTTGTTGTTCCTTACCTACTAAGCAAAGAAAGGAAACCGCAGCATGGGAAAAGCCGCAGCGAAGACAGCCCCTACAATATCGCGGGCGGCTTGGCATCTCCACCTTGCCGCTCATATGGTACAGCCTGAAGGCCGAGACGAGCGAGGGCTATGCATTGATAACGCGCCGCAGGCACCGCTCGTCTCGCTCTGGCGAGTCTACCACATGGCGCAAGGTCGTACGCCACCCTTCGGGACGCCGCTAGCAGCATGTTCGCGGTTCGCACGTCTTGCCTCAACAGAGCAGACGGGGATGCTTGATGAACGCTCACGCGTTGCCCAACCCACCCGCCCTGCGTGCGCGCCCTGGGAACCCTGCACCCAGAACACGCACGCTAACGAATTTTTGCAGGAGAAAGCGAGCGAGAGCAGAAATGCAGTGATACATAATCCGTATGTAATGGCCTTCTCGTCCCGCATCAGAAGCCAAATTCTGGTACATAACGATTATGCACAAAATCGCGTTGCATTAAAATAATATCGTTACACTCATGGCACAATTGATACAAGTCATTCTAGTACCAAACTGGCAAGGAGTGTGGACGATGAACGAACAACAGGAAAAGATTTTCTATCGTCTCCTAATTGATTTGTTTATAGATAACCCAAGACGGAATCAGGAGCAACCACAAGGAAGGAAAGGAAAGAGCAATGAGAAAATTCATGCCAAAGAGGCAAAACGATCAAGAGCAGGTTCTTATCAAGCAACTTCGCACAAATAGACCATTGCTTGTGTATGCGAGACGTTCAGATCCATTAGCGAAGGACCAGCGAAGAGATCGTACACAAAGCAGAGAAATGCAAACACAGGATATGATTGTGTGGGGGCAGGAAAGCGGTTGGTCTCCTAAACTTATTCATCCATACTTTGCTGATCTTGGTCTGAGTGGTACTCTCAGACCAGATCAGCGCCCAGACATGCTACGGCTTTTTGAAGACTTAGACTCTGGAAAATTTGATGGTTCTACTATTGCTTGCTGGCAAGAAAGCCGCCCTTTTCGTGATGAAACGCACATCTACTACAATCAACTTATTGATAAGATGTTGCAGCATGATATTGTCCTGGTGGTTCTTTCACCTCGTCTTTACATTTATGACATGCGTGATCCTTTTGATAAAGAGCGTTTAAGAGAGAAATTTAAAGAAGCTGCTGACTTTATCCCCAAACATGTCAAAGGTTGGTTGTTACCTGCTAGAGAGAGAGCAGCATGGGAGTATGGCGAGTGGGCAGGCATTGGTGACTTACAAATTGGTTACATTGTCGACTTAGACGAAGATAGCCCAACCTTTAAGAAGCGTATTCCATACGCCGCACACGTTGATATTGTACGCCGTGAAATCTTTGAAGCATTTGCAGAAGTAGGCGGAGAAATAGGGCTGCTAAACAGAAGAATCGCTCTATCTCCCGTTATTTTTCCTTTTTTTGAACCACACATAGACCGTCGCATTGTGAACAAGTTTAATAAGTGGAGTACTTGTTCTAATGGTTATATTCTTCAGCACGGAAATACTATAAGGTCAATACTTACCAATCCTGTCTATATAGGCTACCAGTCGGTAAATGGGGTTATCAGGCGCGATAGGCAGGGCAATATGATAACTAGCCATGAAGCGATTGTAGACCCTGAGCTTTTCTTCTTCGCATACTACCGCTTGTCAAAATATGACCTCGATGGAACATTATTAGAGGGAAGGGAGGTAAAACGGTATTTCTACAGAGGCGATCAGGCAACATACGGCCTATGCAAATATCGTATACGATGGAGTAATGGGCCTGTTCGTACGGAAGCACACGGTGAGTATGATGGTGATACACCTGTTGATCGACCAATATACATACTTGCCCCAGAAACGTTTAAACTAGGCTCAAAGAATTATATGTGCCTACCTTGCGAGGAAGTAGACGCAGAAATTGTAAATCGACTCATGTATCATGTTCAAGAACTGAGCAAAGAGCAAAAAGAAACCAGTGAGTACGAAAAACAAGCTCAGGTAATACGTGAGGGACGCAAGAAGAAAATCAAACAAATAGAGCAGTCACTTGTAGATATTGAAGTTAAACAGACAAAACTTGCAAATGCTCTAAGCACAGTCAAAGACGACAATAACCCAAGCGTCGATTCCAAACAAGCGAGCACACAATTACAAGATGACTCAAATGTTGATCCGAAACAAGTGAGCACACGATTACAAGAGTTAATTATTGAACAAATGAGAAACCTTGAACGAGAGCGTCTCTTGCTCATGAAAGATAAGCAAAGGTTAGAGGAAGAGGCGGAGAACGATATAGGCTCTCTTGAGGAAGAACTACAAGACCTAGTGCAAGATTACGAAACCTTTTCGGGAAGAGATAAATGTGGCTCATATGCACACCCATAATAGGCACAGACTCGCTCAGCGAGGTGGTGAGCCGAAAGCAACCCATTGGTTTCGGCCACATTGCGTTTGCCATGCACCCACTTGGGCTCAATTGGATTGAGCCAGGGACTTTTGGTGGGCAGTTGGAAAGGCAAAATCCGTACCCCTTCGTCCGTTTGTTTGACAGCGAGGTTGTGTTTTCTGATCCAGGTGCGCACCATCTTACTCACATGCCAGGAGGCGTTGTCCCAGATGAGGAGCCACTGACGTTTGCCTTGTGCGGCCAATTGCTGACAACACCAGTCCAGAAACTGGATGGTGATCTCACTCACCGGGCGTCCTGTGACAAAACGAAGCCACATCTGCTCTCGCACGGGTTCCTCCGTGGTTCCGTTTTGCCAGAGGACACCATAGCAAGCCAATGCTTTTGGGTCAGGGTCATTCTTTTGCCAGGATTGCTCAACCAAACGGACTGGGTACTCTGGATCTTGCCAGGTGTGAAGGCGTGGAAGAGCAAATCGGCTCCACCAGACCTCGTCGAGGAAGCCAATGGCCCAATCAGAGCGGGGTTGAGCGTACGCGATCAAGCGGTCACGAGCCTTTTTTTTCGTGCATACTGCGGATCGGGGCTGGTAATCCAGTGCTTGGCTCGTTTCCAACTGACGCCCAAGCGCTTGAGCGCGCGGCGGACACTGGCAGCAGTGGTCGGGGCAGCTACGAGTCCTTGTGACAAGCAGATTTGCGCCACCAGTGGGAGAGACCAGAGATTGCGCTCGATACCAAAATCGCGCGGGCTGCGATGGAGCAGATCGCGCAAGGCTGGCAGATTCTCGTCGGCAATGCTGGTGCGTAGCCGATGAGGGCGACAGGACTCCTTCTTGAGCACGTCGAGCCCCTGCTCGTTGAAGTCTTTGATCACATTGCGCACTGTCTGGTCGTCGCAGCCCAGCTGCCGCGCAATGGCGATGGCTCGCTCTCCACGGGCTGAAGCCAGAAGGATCTGGCAACGGCGTAGCACAAAGGCTGAGCCGGAGCGTAAGTGAGCCTCGATATGGGCTCGCTCGGATTCGGTGAGTGGTCGAATGAAAATGGGTTGCATACCTTCTCATATCGGCTACTTTCCTACTTTCTTTTGGACGATTGCACTAGAAGCTCTATGGCCTAAGTATCGTTTCTCAAAACGACAATCCCTCATTAACTTTGTAGCGCGAGAAGTTGTAATAGATATCATGTCCACTCATTGGGTACGAATACGAGTAACTTGGTTACATGAAGGTTGGGGAACAGAAGAATTATACTATGCCCGGCAGAGGGGCAAACAAGGCGACTGGACACCAGAGGAAGAAGCAATTGTAAGAGCAAATTGGGCTACTGCAACAAAGGCTCAACTGATGACGTTGCTACCTGATAGAGCATGGAGAAGCATACAAATGCGAGGGCATTTAGCAGGCATAAAAAGGAAAATAGGTCCCAGGCCCCTAGAGAAAAGGAGCTAATAGTCGGGAACGGAAACATAATTATTGCTGAGGGTAGAGATTGCTCCTACTCAGATCTAGTTTTTATGCATAAAATGAATGTGCCTCAATCATCCCAACGTATTGAATGGTGCAGACTATCAGGGTCGAGAGATCGCCCGCATGAATGATCTGTTCAACACCCGCAAAAAGCGTCCAGACAGCAGCGGGAATTTTCTTATGCGGAGGCATATGTGTGTCGGAGATAACGCCAATACGATGAATCATGCTACCAGTCCTCGCTTCTTCTCTCAAAGAACTGCTCAACTCTTGTTTTTAATTATAGCGCAACCGGTCCCGCCTCGGCTTGCGCAGCAAGCCATTAGGGGTAAGGGGTGTGTACATGGAAAACGGGCTAAGCCCGTTTTCCATGTACACACCCCTTACCCTTGAGCGCCGTAGGCGCGAAAACTTATCCTGGGAACAAAGCCCTGAGGATTTCCCACAATATTCTTCTCGCATTCCCACAACTGTGGGATATAATGTCTGATAGTAGCTCGACGTAGTTAAACTCATGGATAGAGAAACCAGCACAGAAAAATGGAATCGTAATAGCTATGCGTATAGCAATTATCTCAGATATACACGGCAACCAGGTCGCACTAGAGACCGTCTTACAGGACCTGGATAGCCAGCCGCCGGTTGACCAGATTATTATCGCAGGCGATCTCTGCCTCAATGGGCCGCGCCCTAAAGAGGTGCTGGATATCGTGCAAGGTCTCCACTGCCCCATTATTCAGGGCAACGTGGATAAAGAGGTCGTTGACGACAACGGGGTAAGCGGCCCCAAGAAACGCAATATCATCACCTGGACGCGTGAGCAGATCGGTCGTGAGGGAATCGACTACCTGGCCAGGCTGCCCTTCTCACACCACATCCACAATCCTGATGGAAGCGATATTCTTGTTGTACATGCCAACCCGCAGAATATCGAACAGGCCATTTTTCCCAACGCTCAGGATGAGGAGCTTACTGAACTTTTAGCGAGCGTTGAGCAGAACGTGGGGGCGCTTGTCTTTGGACACCTCCACATTCCCTATACCCGTCGCTGGCACTCACTCCTCCTCTTCGATGTAGGCAGTTGTGGGCTGCCACGCGATGAAGATGTTCGCGCCTCCTATGGCATTCTTAACTGGCGCAATGGGACATGGGAACCCGAGATCAGACGTGTCGAATACAGTCTGGATAAGGTCCTCAAACAGTTGAAAAAGTGCGGCATTCCTCATTCTGATAAGCGCGCCAAAATCCTGAGCAACGCTCGCTACTAAACAGTAAAAGAGAAGCCTGCCCCCTATGTCTTTTACATAAATAGAGAGGCAGGCACTTTCATATATATACTATAGTTAGTTTTTGAGAATATAAGTGAGAGATGCGGCCATCGCGCTATGTAGCAAGGATACATACAGATCGCGAAATGCATGAGCCAGGTAAGCAATTACGCACAAAAAGATCCAAAATCATTCAGTGCGGGCAAGGCTGACTGCTCAGTAAGCGTGATATCCTCTTCCCTACAAACATCCTCACCCAGGTAACTGGCAGCATCACCGATATCTACCAGCTCCAGGTCCTCAATAATTGCACGCAATTCCCCTGTAGTTGTCATAGGTTTGTCCTTTTGTCTATCGATATACCACTATTGAGTCAAACATGTGTACTCATAAATCTGTCCTGCACACGCAGTGAAGCGCACTGACGACCAGGGAGATCGCCACAAAACCTCTTCCGTTCCCTAGTGTAATCAAGACAAGTCTATGAAATAGAGTAGTTATGTATGTCTCTTACTTATAGATACGATTCTTACCATACATTATCACGACTCGGTATCTCTGTTAGGCCAAAAAGGCCATCCGTTCCTCCTTTCCTCAGAGCATACAGGTCTTTTACCGGGTACGCCCTCGCGGGATGGCTCATGACCGCGGAGTCTTCTTAAAAGCGCCAGGAGCATCAACGCAGGATACGTGAGTTGACCAGCGCGACTAAAAGCGCACACATACATTCCTGATCGCTTGTCATCACACGGCTATTTCCGCGCCCTGGTAGCTATCTTGTACTATCCGTCCCTCGAATTGCCCTTACAGAGAGGCCAGATCAAGACCCGGTACAGGCTGACGCCAATGCCGAGCCTGTCGTTACTCATTCCCAGCCGTTGGGGATTTCTGGCGACAAGGGATTTCATCCTGACATGATCGCGCCCCAACCGCTCACTTACCCACAGATACCGGGCCGCGTGGGCGAGCAGTCACGTCTCCCAATCTAGTACCCAGAGCGCACCAGTGGCAAAGGCGAGGACAACGGACAAACTCGATGAGAAGTTGCTTCTGTTCCAGGCAAGCGCTTCGACAAGTTCAATACCCAACGCTGTCACGCCATCTCAGGCAACACCGGGAATTGTGCGCATTCCATCAGACCCGCCTCCTGAAACCTCCCCGGCATGAATGCGCGGGGGTTCCTGTTGCTCACCCACCGTTTCCTTGCTCACCTGACGGAGAACAAGGCTCTTGGTGGGGATAAGCAGGACTTTCGAGCCGACGCGCTCCGGCACGGACAGCTTTCCCAGAAGCCAGCAAGCCCATGCTTCGGGGCAGCACTTGCCCCTCATTCGCACGTTGTTGCAGCCCCTCCATCACGGCTCGCAGGCGCGGCTCCGCACCTTCCCAGACGTGCTGGGTGACAGAGGGGATGGTGTGTTCCGGTTCCAGGTGGGCCAGCAAAAAGGCCGAGTACAAATCGCGTTGCACCCGCCCTAAGCCGCAAGGGCAGTGGTGCCAGCGTTGTGATCTCGGTTTCTTCACATACCGCCCACAGTGATGGCAATACTGACTCAGTTTGGTCTTGAAAGCAGAGACTTCGCCCAGGGTGCCGCCAGTTTTTGCAACTATGCGGGCCAAATGCGCTAGAAACAGCCCTGGGGCGCGAAGTCCGATACTCTTGCCATACTGCTTCTGCCATCCTTTGAACGAGGTTTTTTCGATGGTGATGGTATTACCCACCTGGGCAATGCGATGCGCGAGGTTGCCATGGAGACTTTTGCGGTGCGCGGCGAGTCTGATCTCCAGGTTGGCATGCTGTCTCCTGGTTGCTTGATACCTCTTGCTCTCTTTCCAGGGCAAGCGTGTTTTGCCCTGTTTCTTGATGCGTCCCATCTCGTCGTAGTTTCCTGGATTGTTTGCACGGCGCTGTCGTTCCATCCTGCGTTGCAAGCGCCGCTTTTGTTGAGCATCAGGAACCAGCCCCTCACAGAACGCCACAAGATCGGCGTCGCCATCGCGCGGGACAATCGCCAGCGTGGAGGGGCCAATATCCAAACCAATCGTATCGGTTCTTCCCTCCATGTGCTTGGGCTTGACGAACGCATGACCCTCTCGCGACCAGTTGCACGACATAGCGGTTGCCGTCATGGTCAGCGCCCTGTGCTCGTGGAGAGGAGGCTTTGCGGCGGACCAGGCGCACATACTTGATGGGGTGGTGCAGACCATGCTGGACAACAGGATCACGCCAGTCGATGATCGCCGGGATCACTTCTGTATTCCAGAGGAGAAAGCCTCCATCGCCCACACCTGGGTCAAGGAGAAAGCGCAGGCCAACATCGTTGCGCTTGCCCTCGACGCTATCGATGCCGCGCCCTTGACTGCGAAAGCGGACTCGTTTGGCTTTGCCCACACAGACGCTACTCTACCGCGTGATACGCCCGGCTTGCCAGTGTTTGGGCCATGGTACTGTCAATGTGATCAGCGATCAAGGAGGCACGAGCACGTTTCGCGTACTCATGCAGGGCGTACTCCGAAAAGTGATGCTTTGTGCGCACATGAGAAAACGCCTGAGTTCGTTCTTGCCTGTGAGTACGAGGAATGGCACAGGCTTTGCTCCAGGCAGGATCGTTACGCATCCGCCTGAGTCGCTTGTTGGCTTCTCCAAGCAGTGCGTTATACAGCTGCCGAGCAGCCTCCAAGTGAGCGCGCAAGCGCTGCTCCTGGCTCCAGTCCACGCGCAGGGGCACTTCGAGGAGAAATGTTGGGGTCGCGGGCTCGCTTCATGGGGTGCTCAGCCTCTCTCTGTCTTTTTGCATGGGGTGCACATGCAAAAGCTCACGTCCCCTGCCATCTGCGCAAAACGATCGCATCCCGACCCGATCAGCACCGTTTTCGCCGCATCGTCCAGTCTCGCGTTCCCACAGGGGGAAGACGAGGTTCTCTCGTCCGACTCACCCCCGCATCAGTCCCGTTGCTGGGAATGTCGGCCACCGACGAGAGCGCGGTGCCGATCACGGCAAGCTAGAACAAGTGTGCTACAACCAGCGGCTCCTGTCAAGTTTGGAGAAACCATCCTCGATTGCTCCCCCACCTCCCCCCCAAACAAGGAACGGCTTTTCATCCCCCGGATGGAATCGCGGGGGCTTTCAAGCCCGACTTTTTGTAAAAGCTCCGGCTCAAGCAAGAGACGCTATTCTGTCCAGATTATCGTCTGCCTGGTGTTGCTTGGCATCGCTGGCATTTCCTGGCTGCTCCAGCAAGTGAATCTCATGCCCCCTCTGCCCGCGCAGGAGGCGCAACAACAGACTACTTCTGCCGCAACGCCTATCGGCACGTCTGGCATCCAGATCACACCGATTCAAACATCGACAGCAGCCCATCGTCCCACGAAGACACCTACTAAAGTAAAGCCCACGCAACCAGCCGTTGTTCCGACGACGCCTCCTACGCAGGTCGCGAAGCCTCCGGTCACCTCAACTGGTATTATTTCCTTTGAGGATGGTGGGCAGGATGGTTGGGTACATAGCGATCCAGATGGAACCGTTTCGGCGCTCAAGAATCTTTCAACCAGCAGCGCGAAAGATGGCAGCCATGTTTTGATGGTGTCATACAACTCCGACAATAACCAGAGCTATCCTACCTTTGAGACTGGTCAACTGCCGAAGACCCTCAATGCCGGGCAGACCGTGAGGACCTATATTCTCAAGACGCAGGGCAGCAATGTGGAAGCCAGTCTCTATATCGCTGACCAGAATGATACATGGTATAAGTCTATGGCGAATAGCGATATTGTCCTGGTCAACAACGCTCAGACATGGTATTCCGTATCTTTTACTGTGCCCTCAAATATACAAGGCCCCGCCACCAAGGTTGGCATTATCCTCTTAGGTTACAATGCCGTGGTCTATATCGACGCCTATAGCTGGTAAGTTGCCTCGGCCCGCCGTGCGGGCCTGCTGGGTAAGGTATGTGCATGGGAAACGGGTGGAGCCCGTTTCCCATGCACATACCTTTACACTAACACACTCTAAAGTAAGGGCGTAAGCAGTAAACGAGACTGGCGCTAGAGGAGAATGGGGATGCCCTACGCGTTGACCTGCCGCCATACCTCCAGGCGCGTAAACGTGGTATACTGACAGGGAACTATTCTCTCACAGAAGGGGCCGGTCAACCGGGAATCGATGTGAAAGCAGTTATTTACCACGCCCATGATCACATTGCAATTGAGCAACTACCCGTGCCAGCTATTAATGATCACGAACTTCTTGTACGTGTACATGGCTGTGGCCTGTGCGGTTCTGACATCCTCAAAATCACGCGCCAGGCACCTGCCCCCGTTATTCTTGGACACGAGCTGGTTGGGACAATCATTGCGCAAGGGCGTGCCGTCGATACCTTTCACGTTGGAGAACGCGTCGTCGTAGCGCATCATGTGCCGTGTGGTGAGTGTCACTACTGTCGCAGGGGAAACGTTTCGATGTGCGCGTCATTTAAGACATCCAACATCGATCCCTGTGGCCTGGCGGAATACATTCGTGTGCCCGCACCACATGTGCAGCAGGCAACGCTTGTCCTTCCCTCAACCCTCAGTGATGAAGAGGGGTCCTTTACGGAACCTCTCGCTTGCTGCGTGCGCGCGGTACGCAGGACACCTCTGCACGATGGAGACACCCTGCTTGTCATGGGACTGGGTTCCATTGGCTTACTCATGCTCCAGGCCATCAAGGCTCTGAGCAAGCGTGCAGGCTTGAATTGCCAGGTGTATGGCGTTGACCTGCTTGACGAGCGCTTGCAGCTTGCGCGCACATTGGGCGCTGACGAGGTCTTTCACGCCCCTTCTGAGCCAGAGGGTCTACATACTCTGCTCTCGCCCCTGACCGCGGGAAGAGGTGCAGATGCTGTGCTCCTCACTGTGCCTGGGATGCAGCCATTCCAGCAGGGGCTTGCCAGTCTGCGTGCAGGCGGAGCGCTGCATATCTTTGCCGCCCATGCAGACACCGTTCCCTTTGCGCCAGAGCTGGTCTATCAACGCGAGCTTACCCTACTGAGCACCTATTCTTCTTCACCTGAAGATCTACGCATTGCGCTCGATCTTCTGAACACACGCGAGGTGCGTGTTGCCAAAATTATTAGTCATCGCCTCCCTCTGGAGCGCTTTCATGAAGGTCTTCGGTTGATGCAACAACGCTCAGCATTAAAGATATTCTTTCAAATAGCAGGAGAAACCAATGTCTAATAAACACTATGATGTAGCGGTGATTGGTGCAGGACCTGGTGGCTACGTTGCCGCCATCCGCGCCGCACAACTCGGCGCGAAAGTAGCCATCGTGGAGAAGCAATATATGGGTGGCACCTGCCTAAATGTAGGCTGTATCCCCTCCAAGGCCATGCTCCACGTGGCCGAGGTGCTCCATAGCATGGAGAGCGTCAGCGACCTGGGTATCGAACTGGGGCAGGCCCCTACCTTTCATATGCCCAAGGCCGTCGCCTTCAAAGATAAAGTCGTCAAACGCATGACTAGCGGCGTCGGCAGTTTAATGAAAGCCAATAATATCGATGTCTATGATGGCCTGGGCGTTATCGATGCCTCACGCCGGGTCTCAGTTCAGAGGGGTGATGGCTCACACGAGGAGTTTCAGGCCGAGAAAATCATTCTTGCCACTGGCTCCGTTCCCCTTATGCCTCCTATGCCCGGCATCGACGGACGTAACGTCATCAATAGCGATACCTGCTGGAATCTATCGGCCGTCCCCGAGAGCGTGATCTGCGTTGGTGGTGGCGTGATCGGCATTGAGCTGGCCTGTATGTTCAACGCCATCGGCAGCAAAGTGACCATTCTTGAGATGCTTCCCAATGTGCTGGCTCCGGTCGACGAAGAGGTACGTCGCCTCCTCGTTCGCATTCTGAGCAAGCGTGGCATCAATATCGTGACCAAGGCCAAAGTCGAGAGCATCGAAGACGATGGCAAGTTGAAGCAGGTCAAAACCACCAGCGACCAGGGCGAGCAGACCTTTAGCGGCGAGTATGTCTTGATGGCTGTAAGCCGCCGCACCAGCACTGGCGGTCTTGAGCATCTGATCGAGCAAGGCCTGGACATGGATCGTGGTCGTGTACGCGTCAACGAGAAGATGGAGACCAACCTGCCTGGCATCTATGCCATTGGCGACCTGACCAAGGGCGCGGGCCTGGCGCATGTAGCCTCAGCCGAGGGCGAGACCGCCGCCGGCAACGCCATGGGACACGATTCTAGCATGAACTACGATGTCGTCCCCAATCCCATATACACCTTCCCTGAGATCGCCTTTGTCGGCCTGACCGAGGCTGAGGCGAAGGAGAAAGATCCCGAGGCACGTGTCGAGCGCTTCCCATGGGTCGCGATTGGCAAGGCCGTCGCGATTGGCGAGACCGATGGCTTTACCAAGGTCATTCGCGGCAAGTACGGCGAGATTCTGGGAGCGCACATCATCGGCCCCGACGCCACTAACCTCATCAGCGAGTTCTCTATAGCGATGCGCGGCGAGCTCACCGTTGATGAGATCATCGAGACCATTCACCCCCATCCAACGCTGAGCGAAGGTATTCGCGAGGCCGTCCTGGCCGTGGAGGGACGTCCCATTCACATCGGTCCCAAACAGCCCGCGCGCGCGCGCTAGCTGACAAAGCCTGCGTTCCCAAAGCCAACTTATCAAGCGATGGCATCCATTTGATGGATGCCACCGCTTTTTCGCGTTCCACACCTCATCCATTTGTCCTATCTCCATCATCTTTAATACAGAGTTAATTTTCTCGATATACGCTACCAGAAAGCTACTATACTGGTTTTAGGTAAGGAAGAAGGGCTTCCTTCCTCATAGGTTCCAAAGAAAGTAGTCAGTCTTTCCTATGTACAGTACACTCGATACAGGTAGAAACAAACGCCTCATTGTAGCCTGGATGCTGGTGGCGTTGTCTGTGACACTCTTCCTGACCTCGTCGGGACTCTGGATCTATAACGCCTACTTCCAGAGCAGCGCGCCCCCTCCCACACCAAAGGTTCTCCATAAGCCAGGTGTATCACCGACACGTACACCCGTAGCCAGCAAGACCGCGGGACTGTACCTGCAAAAATTCTTGCAGCACGATTATACAGGCATGTGGAGCCTGCTGCATCCCCAGGTCCAGACCACCTGGCCCGATCAGAACACTTACGCGCAGTACTGGCAGAAACGCTTCCAGGGCTACACCATCGCGGGCTACACGCTGGGACAGGCGAGCACCCTCTCCTCATGGGTAAATCCTGAAACGATGCAGGAATACAAAGATGTGGCCATGGTTCCCGTTACGCTCCAGATCAAGCCAACGGCAGAGACACAGCAAGAAGCGCAGAAACTCAACACTGTCGATCCCGATATCCTTCACCCAGAGACACTATATAGCAGTATTCCCATGTATCTCTCGCGCGTCGATGCAACTCACTGGCAGGTGCTCAACGGCGGCCCGGTGGACCTTGAGGCCCCGATTCTCCCCCCTTTACATCCAATCTCTCACGATGTCAAGGTGCCTATTATGATGTACCACCATATTTCGGACGCTCCCACCCGGACCATCCTGGAGAAGAGCCTGACCGTGCCAACAAAAATGCTAAGCGCACATCTGGCCTATCTCAAGTCACGCAAGGCTCATAGTATTACCTTTAATCAGCTCTTCGATGCCCTATATTATAACGGTCCGCTACCATCCAATCCCGTGATCCTGACCTTTGATGATGGCTACGATGACGCCTACACCAATGCCTACCGGCTTCTCCGCCAGAATGGCTTTAGCGGGATGTTTTATATTATCACCGGCAAGGTAGGCTGGAAGGGTCAGGCAAGCTGGAATCAACTCCAGGAGATGCTCCTTGGCGGGATGCAAATTGGCTCGCATACCATCAATCATGTGGATATCGGCAATACCTACCTGGCCTCGCATGCCCAGGCACAGAAAGAATTGCAAGACTCACGCACAAGCCTGCAACAACATCTCCATATTCCCATCCAGCAGTTCTGTTATCCCTCGGGGGAACCATTTCGCCATGGGAGCCTGGCTCTTCGCGCAGCTATCGTCACCCTGTTGACCTCTCTTGGATACGTCGGCTCAACCACCGATCCCGGCGAAACAGGTATATTCCAAAATAGCCTGACCCCCCAGATCCTCCTGCGCATCCGCGTCGATGGTCGCAGCGATCTCGGAACCTTCCAGGCCAGTATCCCCTGGTGATTTTGTGTAAAAGAAGAGGGAGTGGCGTGATCCTCCAGCTCAGCTGGAGGATCACGCCACTCCCTCTTCTTTTACTTCGAGTTGGCATCTGCAGGCGCAATAAGTCAGCAAGCATGCAAGCAAATTTCCCCCAATCTAGCCTTAGTCTACCTAAGTTTCGCCCAAAATAACAACAATCTGGAAGGGAGCAAGCAGCTCCTGCAAGGGATAGAGGAGTGAGTGAGCCAGGGGAGCGTCCTGATTGAGCTCGATCTCAACCACCTGATGCAACGCATTGAAACGGAGCAAACCGCTGACATGAAAGACATCACGCACCATACGCAAGATGCCATAACGATGGATTTTTGGGCTGTTCAGCCAGCGACGTGCCCAGACCACCACGTTGTGAGCCAGTGAGCCGAGCAGCGCCAGCATGTACTGCGCCTCAAAGCGCTTCTTATTGCGTTTCGTCAGTCCCAATCCCTGTTTATCACCCTTGAAGGAGGTTTCGATGCCTCCACCACGCTGATCATAAAAGGTCACATAGGCCAAGAGCACCGCCGTGGGATCAGCCGCTTGCGATGCCTCCCATCCCAGAAGGGGAAGAACCTGCTCAATCGAGAGCGAACACATCAGAATGCCATAAGCAAATGTGCCATCTCTTCTGCGACAGCGTACCGCAATACGTCGCATGGGACGGACGTAGCCAGCGGCTTCCTCGCTCACCCAGCCAAAGGAACGTTCCGACCAGGTGGGGTCCTGGACCCATTCCTTGACCGTTTGAGACAGTCGCGTGATACGTCGTCCCGAGTATTCTTTCGCCATGACCTCGTAGCCTCGGGAGAGCAGCCAATTGAGGTCGTCCTCGGTTCCCGCACCTGCATCGACACGGATAATGGTCCGTCTGCGTTTGGCATCGTCCAATTGCAAGGTCGTCTCAGCAGTCTCTACCAGCGGTTGCAGAGCCTTGATCAGTTGGACATTGCCTGCAAAAAGCTGATCGACCACGACTTCTTCATACTGGGTCGCCAGCACACGACCCAATTGCCGCCCTCGGCGATGATAGAGTCCTGCAAAATAGCCGCGCGTGGCAAACGCCGCTTTTGGTCCACAAGGCATGCCCGTCAGGTCCACGTCCAAGAGTTGAAAAGCGGCCTGATAGTCATGATGAAAGCCTTGGCTCTGAGCGCGGTAGATCTCATCGAGCGCCTGATGCAACTGAAGGACATTTTCCTCAGCACAGGCAGAAAGCGTCTCTTGCACCACCGACTGCTCAGCACAAGAGGTTCGACCGAAGGCTCGTTGCAAGCCCGGATCGGCTCGCAGCCGACTGTTGATTTCTACCAGTCCATGGGCTCCAGCCAACAGACTGATAAACGCATCCATCAGCTTGTCGAGAGGCGTATGCTTGATGGTTTTCTGCCTGATCTGCACTCTCTTGCGGATCGGGCTCAAGACATCCAATTGCTGCAATTTGGCTCCTATGGCGGCCAGGATGGCGCATCCAGTGAAATGGTTCGTTGTTGTTGTGATAGACTCGTTCATGGTGATACTCCTTTTTCTAATGAAAGCTCCTTTGTTCCTTCATTAGCTATGGAGTATCGCTCTGCTTTTTGCAAGCTCTGCACTGGCTCGCTGGACTGTCGTCAATTTGGGCGAAACTTAGGTAGTCTAAAAAATTGTCTATAAAAAGGGTTTACAAGATGAGTACAGTATGATATTATCTAAACCGTCAAGGGGATGTAGCTCATCTGGTAGAGCGCGACAATCGCACTGTCGAGGTAAGGGGTTCGAGTCCCCTCATCTCCACCAAAGCACTTCTCGGCATATACCGAAAGTACAATAGCTTCTTACAAAGGCCTTGCCAATCGCAAAAGTTTGTGGTATAGTAAGCACTGCCAATACGACAGCGATGAGCAGGAGTAGTAGGTCGTTTGAGTACAGAGAGTAGCCGGGTGGTGTGAGGCTATACATCAGACTGAACTCGCCTGTGAGCTACAAGTGTCAAATGGTGCACTGGTAAATAATTACCAGGCAAGCTGAGAGCACTTGTCGGGACGCCCGATATAGCGTATAATGAGAGTAAGTCAGAGACAAGCCGTTTCTTTACCTGGGCCTGTAGCGCAGCTGGTAGAGCGTCTCCATGGCATGGAGAAGGTCAGGAGTTCGAGTCTCCTCAGGTCCACCAGTTTTACCCCTTGTCTTGATTGAAAAGCAGGGTGGTACCACGGAAACAACCTTTCGTCCCTTGGATGAAAGGTTTTTTTGTTGCACTTTTCGCTCGCACTGATACTAATTTATTCCCGCTGCATGGCATCCTGGGAGGCATTCGCATGATTACACGTACGAAGTACAATCCAAAGGCCGTTGAACATAAATGGCAGGCACAATGGGAGGCTGAGCAGGTCTACCGTGCCTCAGATGATTCCGCAAAACCTGATTTCTATCACCTGGTGATGTTCCCCTACCCCTCTGGCGATCTACACATGGGGCACTGGTATAACTACTCGCCCTTTGACGCCTATGGCCGTCTCAAACGCATGCAAGGCTACAACGTAATGCAGCCCATTGGCTTCGATGCCTTTGGCCTACCAGCCGAAAATGCCGCGATCAAACGCGGTGTCCAGGCACGAACCTGGACGCTGGCCAATATTGAGAATATGCGCAAACAGCTCCAGGCCATGGGCGCGGGTTGGGACTGGTCACGCGAGGTCATTACCTGCCTGCCAGATTACTACAAATGGACGCAGTGGCTCTTTCTGCAATTCTATAAACATGGCCTGGCCTATCGCACCAAGGCGCCCGCCAACTGGTGTCCTGGCTGTAACACGACCCTGGCTAACGAACAGGTTCTGGCCGATGGCACCTGCGAGCGCTGTGGCAGCGTCGTTGAGCGCCGTGAGATCGATCAGTGGCTGCTGAAGATCTCTGCCTACGCGGAAGAACTGCTGAAGTTTGAAGATATCGAATGGCCCGAGAAAACCGTGACCATGCAGCGCAACTGGATCGGTCGCAGCGAGGGCGCCGAGATCCGCTTCAATGCTGAGATCGAGGGCAAGCAAGAAGAGATTCCAGTCTTCACCACGCGCCCCGACACCATCTATGGCGTGACCTTCTTCGTCCTGGCGCCAGAGCACCCCTGGGTCGCGAAAATCACGACGCCTGAGCACAAGGATGCCGTTGAGACCTATGTTGACCAGGCCCTCCGCATGACCGAGATCGAGCGAATGAGCGCCGAGAAAGAGAAGAGCGGCGTCTTTACCGGAGGTTATGTCATCAATCCTGTCAGTGGCGAGCAGATACCTGTCTGGATCGCCGATTATGTGCTGATGGGCTATGGTGCGGGCGCGGTTATGGGCGTTCCAGCGCATGATCAGCGCGACTTCGAGTTCGCGCGCAAGTTCAACCTACCCATTCGCCAGGTCATTCTGGCCGAAGATGAGGAGCCAACCGATCCCGCCACCTGGGAGAGCGCGAAAGAGGCTCTGGGACGCATGATCAATTCAGGCCCCTTTGATGGGACCTCCGGCGACGAGTCGAAGACCAAAGTGACGCGCTCTATCGAGGAGCAGAGCATCGGCAACGCCACGGTGAACTACCGCCTGCGTGACTGGTTAATCAGCCGCCAGCGCTACTGGGGTTGCCCCATTCCCGTCGTGTATTGTGAGAAGGATGGCCTGGTCCCCGTGCCCGAGGATCAACTGCCGGTACGCCTGCCTGAGAATGTCCAGTTTAAGTCTACAGGCGAGTCGCCGCTGCGTTATGAAGAGTCCTTCTTGAATACGACCTGCCCCACCTGTGGCGGTCCAGCTACCCGCGAGGCAGACACGATGGATACCTTCATCTGCTCCTCCTGGTACTACCTGCGCTACGCCGATCCACATAACGATCAAGAGGCCTGGAGCCAGGAACAGATGCGCAAATGGTTGCCCGTCGACCAGTATGTGGGCGGCGTTGAGCACGCGATTCTGCACCTGCTGTACTCGCGCTTCTTCACCAAGGCCCTACGCGATATGGGACACCTGAACTTCGGCGAGCCATTCAAACGCCTCTATCACCAGGGCATGGTGCTTGGCCCCGATGGGCAGAAGATGTCGAAGTCACGCGGCAACGTCGAGGCCCCCGATAAATACATTGAGACCTACGGCGCCGATACCGTACGCTGCTATATGATGTTCATCGGCCCCTTCGAGGCGGGTGGCTCCTTTAAGGCGGAGAACCTGGAGGGCGTCTGGCGCTTCCTGAACCGCTTCTGGAGCCTGGTTACCGAGTCCTGGACCGACAATCCCAGCACAGAGAAGACCACTGAGAGCAAGGCAGTTGAGCGACTGCGCCACAAGACTATCAAGCGGATCACCGAAGACCTGAGCAATTTCCGCTTCAACACCGCGCTGGCCGCGTTGATGGAGTGTAACAATGCCCTGATTAAACAGCAGCATGAGCCAGTCGCGCGCACGGCGGCCTTCCAGCGCGCGCTCGAGACCATGATGCAGCTGCTGGCACCCCTGGCTCCCCATATCGCCGAGGAGCTCTGGCACCAGACGGGGCATGAGGGCTCGATACACCTGAGCACCTGGCCAGCCTTCGACGAGGCCATGACACACGACGAGAGCTTTACCCTGGTTGTGCAGGTCAATGGCAAAGTGCGCGAGCGCCTTGAGGTGCTCGCTGGTATTAGCGAGGATGATGTACGCAGGCTGGTGCTTTCTAACGAGCGCGTTCTCTCCTTCATTGGAGATGCCACCGTTCAGAAAGTCATCTATATTCCTGGGCGCCTGGCCAACATCGTTATTCGCAACGTTCGCTAATATCCCAGTTTGTTAGCAGCAATCAGGCAGGCACCTACCCAATAGGTACTTGCCTGAATTTGTATGCTCTATTTTGTAACCCTGACACGTCTATAGTAGTAGAAGGTGGTGAAAAAATTGAAGATTTGTCATCACCTGTCGATTACACACCGATAAGGCTATATAATCTGATAGGATGGAAATTTTTCGCGTTCTCTGTGGAAAAAGACAACGAAGTCTTGACTTTAGGTCATAGAGATGGAACTTTTCTACGCCTTCAAACGTATATACCGCAGATAGCCTTTTAAGGTCGCTCTCCACGCGTGTTTACACGGCACCTGGAGACGAGCAACGGTGGTAGTGAGTTTGGGGGGACACGTGAAGCGGATCACAATTTTTATGTCACCTGGAACACAGTAACTACGCCGGTTTCCTGCTATGCTCCGTACATACGGAAATTAGGTAGTGAGGGTAGAGTAACCTGACGAGGATGGGATTGTGTGATGGGGTACATTCAAAATCTGGTATTTGAAAAACTGTAGGGTGGCGCGTCTATTCAATGAAGCGCTCTTTTCTTCAAGCTTTTCTTCGAATAAGAAATGGGCCAGAATAGTCGTTCCATAACAGGTATGCACAGTAGAGAGCAGTGGCGGCTTGCCGGTCATCGGCGTAGGTGGAAGGATATAGAACATGAATACACAGCCTTTGGAATTGATTACTAGCGTTGACAACGCTCTTGACGAAACAGACTTTCTTCGCCAGCGCGGTTTTGCTCAAGATGAGATTATTTCTCTGCTCTGGCTTCGTCAATGGTATCAGAATGGCGGGAGTGATCGTGTGGAGGTGGTGCGACAGCTAGAATATTTGCACTACCTCTACACACAGGGGAAAGTGACCTCCTAGCAGTCTATCTTTGTAAATAAGTGGCGTGGGGTGTACTGGCAGCCGGCGGCTGCCAGTACACCCCACGCCACTTATTTACAATACATGACCATATATCTGCTCCCAACATGTTGCATAACCCAGCAGGCCGAGGCCGCGACTAACTTTGTCTGCAAAGGAACACTGGCTCGCTTAGTAAAGACGTTGTAGTCATTCGAGCGAATGCGTTCCAGAATACGTTGGTACAAAACCCCGCTTAGTTTCACCGACAACTGACAATCGGGATGCAGCAGGCCAATGCCCTGCTGGCCCCTGATGTAGTATTCTTCGGCGCGCGCCATTTGAAAGTGGATCAACTCGCGGAAAGCGTCGTTGATCACGCCCTGCTGTAAATCCTCTTCGCTATAGCGAAAACGCTCCATCTCCTCCAGCGGTAGATAGATACGGTTGCGCCGCAGATCCTCGCCCACATCACGCAAGATATTTGTCAATTGAAGCGCGATACCTAGCTCCACCGCGTATGTCAATGCGCGCTCATCGTTATAGCCGAAGATCGGGCTGGTTAACAAGCCAACGGTACCAGCCACCCGATAACAGTAGAGCTCAAGTTCCGCGAAACTCTGATAACGCCTGTTGCTTAGATCCATGGCCACGCCATCTAATAGCTCCAAAGCGGGCTTTATGGGCACCGCATAGGTCTGTAGCATGTCCTCCCAGGCCTGCATAATCGGACTATCACCGCTTCCTTCGCCATTATAAACATGCTGGAGCGACTGGTGCCAGTAATCCAGTTCGCAACGGGGATCCTTCACTCCATAGAGATGAGCAGTCCGCGGCTCCCGCGTTTCCTCCGCTTCGACTGCTTCGTCCACGATATCATCGACCATACGACAGAAGGCATAGACAGCCCAGATGGCCTTGCGCTTGGGTTGAGGAAGAAAGCTGGACCCCCAGTAAAAGGTTTTTGATGCTCGCTGGGTAATCTTCCGACAATACTCGTAAGGATCCGTCACGCTACTCTGTCGCATCGCACATCTCCTATTCTACTTCTGATACAAGCGGCTTCTTGCTCACTTCAAAGGTCACATCTCTCGCTCTATAGCTAAAGCTGTTCGCTCGTGTTTCTCCGCGCATCATCTTCTATTAGTTTAGGAGACCCCACTAACCATGCCTATTTATCAGATAATTAATTTACGTCTACGCC
Organism: Ktedonobacter racemifer DSM 44963; assembly: GCF_000178855.1. Taxonomy (GTDB): domain Bacteria; phylum Chloroflexota; class Ktedonobacteria; order Ktedonobacterales; family Ktedonobacteraceae; genus Ktedonobacter; species Ktedonobacter racemifer. The sequence goes on from NZ_ADVG01000002.1 coordinate 1,787,453, forward strand.
AGTATAGATGCCTGCTTGCTCTAGAAATGGGTAAGTCCCACTGGCGTAATATGCCAATTCGTCTTACTGTTCTCTTCACAAGAACCTGTTCGAGGCACTTCGCCGCTTCATGACTTGTCTGGGGTACGTATTGGGTTGAGGTGGCAAGCTGGCCCCGCCAGCTTGCCACCTCAACCCAATACGTACCCCAGACTCAATTGATCAAACCTAAGAGAGGAGGTATACGTACATATGGGTAAGGCGATGTTGTTCAGTTCAAAAAATACTATATAGCTTGTTTAGCTCAAATATACAATAAGGAAGCTTATGCGTATTATACTTTATCTTGGAAAAGGCGGGGTGGGCAAAACAACCATCTCCGCTGCGACCGCCGCGCGTTCCGCAGCACTCGGCAAACGCACGCTGGTTGTCAGTACAGACCTGGCTCATAGCCTGGCAGACTGCTTAGGGGTACCCTTGACTTCTGAGCCAGGCGAGATCGCGCCCAACCTGTGGGCGCAGGAGGTCAATGTCCTTGATGAGATGCGCCGTGGGTGGGGCAAAGTCCAGGAGACCATGACACGCACGCTGCGCAAGCAAGGGGTCGACGATGTCATGGCAGAGGAACTGGCCCTGATTCCAGGCATGGACGAGATCGTAAGCCTCGTCAATATCTACCGCAATGCTGAGCGGGGGAACTTTGACGTGGTGGTGATTGATGCCGCGCCCACCGGTGAGACTGTGCGCCTCCTCAGCATGCCCGATACCTTTCAGTGGTATGTTGGGCGCCTTTCTGGTATGCGTGGAACCCTTAACCTGGCCCGGCCTTTCCTGAAATCGCTCATCCCAACGACCGAGTTGCTTGATGCCGTACAGAAATTGAGTGAGCGCGTCAAGGCGTTGCGTGAAGTGCTTAGTGACCCCACAATCACCTCGTACCGTCCCGTGGTGAATCCTGAGCGCATGGTGATCAAAGAGGCTCTACGCGCCGAGACCTACCTCTCCCTCTTCGGTTACCCTATCGATAGTGTGGTCTGCAACCGCGTCATTCAGCCCGGCGACTACCAGGATGCCTTTCTACGCGAGATGTATAACACACAGGAGAAGCTCCGCCAGCAGATCCATACGACCTTCGCGCCACTTCCCGTCTGGGAGGCACCCTATTATGCACAAGAGATTCTAGGCGTGGACGAGCTTGAGAAGCTAGCCCAGGTGGTCTTTGGTGAGCAGGACCCCACCGCCGTCTATCACCAGGGAGCAGTACAGGAGATCGTGCGCAAAGAGCAAGGCTATATCCTGCGCCTCCCCCTGCCTCATGTGGAAATGAGCAAGGTCATCATGACCAAGAAAGGCGATGAGATGATTATCGAGATCGGAAACTTCAAGCGCGATCTCACCCTCCCCGCCATCCTCACGCACCACGAGGCGACCTCCGCTCGCTTCGCAAACAAGGCCTTAGAAATCCATTTTACCGCCCCCACCGAGGCCGAGAGCGACAAGACAGCATGATCTTCATTCAGGAAGAGAGCGGCAGGCTGTCGTCATGGACGACAGCCTGCCGCTCTCTTCCTGAATATTCCTATTAGTCAGGGGCAACCTCTATCGCTGGCGTGCTTGGGCTCGGCTCTTCCTGAGCATCATCCTTCAGGCGCGCATTGCTCATCGTCAGGAGGGCGACGACGCCAGCCAGGAGTGTAAGAATGCCTGAGATGTCTAGTAGAGTAACTGTACTCAAGCGGTCGCCCGCACCAGTGGCGAGAATCAGGCCTGCAAACATAGCGATGGAGAGAAGCGTCTCGAATGCGCCAAAGACACGACCGCGATAACTATCCTCAACCCTGATTTGCAGCAGCGTCTGTGTCGTTACCATTAAGCCAACGATAAAGACACCCACTATACCAATCAGGAGCAGAGAGATTAGTAGATGAGGATAGTGGGTGATGATCAAGATGGCACTTCCCGTGGCTACCAGTGCCAACACTGCCAGCACAACTGGGCGAACCACTTTACTCACCTGACCCACCAGCAATGCGCCCAATAAAGAACCCACACCCTGGGCGGTAATAATCCAGCCCAGCGTGACTGATCCGCCATGCAATACCTTTTCTGTCAGCGGCACCAGCATGACATTGAGCACACCTTGCCCTATCATGAGCACACCCATCGTCAAGAAAACGCCCAGGATGACATCATCACGTTTAACTATCCCCAGGCCACTCCTCCACTCACGCAAGACGTTCTTTGTCGCCTCTCCAACCGAGACCACTGCCTGAGGCTGTGGTACTGTAGTACGAGCAGGGACAGCAACTAAGGATATCATCAGAGCTGAAAAGAGATAGGTCGCGCTATCCACCACGACCACCCCTGTTGTGCTCAGCCAGGCATACAGTATACCTCCCAAAGGCGGCCCAATCAGGCGCGTCAGGGCTTCACTAAAAGACGAAAGCGAGTTGGCCCCTATCAAGTCTTTCTCACCCACAAGCGTAGGAATAAGCGCCATCGAGGCGGGTGTAAAAAATTGGGAGATGATCGCCTGGCACGCGACCGCAACATAGATGACCCATATCAGGTTCTGTGTATGAACCAGCAAGATCAATAGGAGCACCGCTGCACGCGAAAGGTCGGCAATAATCATCGTCCAACGTCGATCCCAGCGATCAACAAAAACACCAGCTAGTGACCCCAGGAGAATACGCGGCAACATCTCAATCATATACATTATGCCCGTCTGTAATACCGAGCCTGTTAACTGATAGATGTAGAATGGTAGCGCCAGAAGCACCAGCCAGTCACCCGATAACGAGACAATTTGCCCCAACCATAATAACGCAAAATTACGCTTCCTTAGTGCGGTAAACATTCTCAAGCTCCTTCAAATTTTTTAAGACTCTGTATTCTGCCCCACAACATTCGCTCACTACCAAACAAAAAACTTCAACTATTTGCAATAAAACACCAATTATATGGCAATATTAACATCTATCTCAGCAAAAGTCAATATCTATTTGCTTATTTTTGGCAATTAAAAGCAAATATTTAACAAGTTGATCTGTATTTCACCAGCCTCTACCGCTTCCCTCTATGGTACATTGAAAGTATTGGAGGTATGACGTCTCACTCATCCACATATGAAGGAGTTTCCCATGAAGATCTTCGTCGTCGGAACCACCGGGGTCCTTGGACGTGCGCTCCTCCCTCAATTGCAGCAGCGGGGACATACTGTGCGTACCCTGGCGCGTACGCTTGAGAAGGCTCGCGCACTGGAAGCTGCTGGCGTCGAGGCCGTTATAGGCGACCTCCTGGCTCCCGCCACTGTTGAACACCTGCCTTCACATATCTCTGGCTGTCATGCGGTTGTACACACAGCAACCGCCATTCCACGCGATCCCAATCATCCTGATCCCGACGCCTGGAGGGCCACAACACGCCTGCGGACAGAAGGGACACAATCCTTGTTAAGCGCCACGCTCGCGGCTAAAGCCAGGCGTTATATCCAGTTGAGTACTGTCATGGCCTACCCCGATGGAGGCGACTTCTGGCTGCACGAGAATGTGCCCCTGGATAGCTCACCTGCGCGTGCGACTATCTGCGCCCCTGTGATCAAAATGGAAGAGATGGTCAGTTCGTTCCATCCCAGCCAGCTCCACTGGTGCATTTTGCGCGCGGGACAATTTGTGGGTCCAGGGACCGATCAGGAGAACCAGCTTGAAGGGCTGCGAGCTAGTCGCCTGACGGTTCCCGGCAGGGGACAGAGCTACCTCTCACTTGTGCATGTCAATGACATGGCCTCTGCGATCGTGACAGCGCTGGAATCAGCCCCGGCTGGCTCTACCTTCAATATCGTTGATGAACCCATTCAATATGGGGATTACCTCGACCGCCTGGCAAACCTGCTGCATGTGCCACACCCGGTACGCCAGCCAGAGCTGCCTGAACCACACTCCTGCCGCTGTAGCAACGAAGCTGCGCGCACCCGCCTTGGGTGGTCCCCCCAGCGAGGTATCTGGCCCGATGAAGAGCAACTAGGGACCGCCCCAACAACCGTTTCGAGTACAACCCAGGCTCGACGTGCCGCCAGATAAAGTAAGAAAGATGGACATGGCGCAGGGGCAAATGCCCCTGCGCCATGTCCATCTTTCCTACCTCCGGTGAGCTTGTGAGCAGGCAGGGCAAAGAATGGGTAGTCCTTGAGAAGCATTGTCGCGCTCTCATGAGAGCTTGACATCTGTTCCATAAAACCTCTATCATGGGGGTGAGATCGACAACGACATGACACGGCCTATCAGTCTATCTAAATAGCGCTTACCGCTAAAAAATCTATTGTCTGGTCGCCAGCGTGGCGCGCCTACAGCACACTATCTTATACATTTTCTTTATGGCACAAACACAAATAAATGCTCTCGCGCCCCATATTGAGCGTGCGCGCAAAATCTTACAACATGAAAAACGCACCCAGTACCAGGATAAAGCCATCCTTGGTGGAGGGCTAGAAACCTTTATTGCCCGCTGGGTGGACGAAACGCGCCCACTGCTACAGAATATCGGCCTTGACCCCGCTATCGTGCTACGCCTGCGAACGCACCTGGAGGGGTATCGCCAGCTTACACCAGACCAGCGTGCCAGTCGCCTGGTCCTGGTCCTGGCTGATCTAAACGAGCTTGATGGAGCACCCGCCTCCACTACGCCCCAAAGCGCCGCACCAGTCGTTCTCCAGGGAAAGCAGGCAACAACGCTCCCTCAGAATGCTAACACAACACAGGCTGCACCAGCGCCACGCCAGCAGAAACAGCCGACTGCGCCATCATCCACGCCTGCTACGCGCCGCCCACCTGCTCCCCCCCCGGAGGAACCTGATGTGCCTCACGTAAAGCGCCCGGTCGAGCCGCCGCCACCACCACCACCAAACACTATTCGCCTCGAAGCGGGTATGAGCCAGGGGCATACCTCGCTTACGCTCCTCAGCGCGGATGTCAACGCGGTACCCGGTGTGGGTCCCACGACCTTGAAACACCTGCATCACCTGGGAATTCACACCGTGCACGACCTGCTCTTCTATTTCCCGCGTGAGCACCGCGATTATAGCAAGATCACGCCCATCGTCGATGTCCCCTTCAATGAGGTCTCGACTACTATGGGCCTGATCTGGGAGGTCACAGTCAAGCGCACCAGGGGCAATCAGTCCCGCACCATCGCCACTATCTCGGACGACAGCGGCAAGCTCTACGCCACCTGGTTTAACCAGCCATATCTACAGAAACAGTTGGAGCGCGCGCAGGGCTGCTATATCGTGATAACGGGCAAGAAACAGCGCTTTGGCAACAAGGTCGAGTTTAATGTACAGAGCCATGAGCTGCCCGAACAGAACGATCTGCTCAACACTGGCCGCCTCGTGCCGACCTATGCGTTGACCGCGGGCCTCTCGGCCAAGGTGCTGCGTCGCTTTACCAAGTGGGTAGTTGATCGCTATGCCCAGATGGTTCCCGATCACCTTCCCACGCCGATCCGCGATATGGGCCAGCTGATACCGCTGTCCGAGGCCGTGGCAAAAATCCACTATCCAGATAATGAAGAAGAGCGCCAGCGCGCCTATCGTCGCCTCGCCTTTGACGAACTCTTTATGATCCAGCTCGGCATGCAGGAGCGCCGCGAGCGCTGGCAATTTGAGGCCCCCCAGGGCAACGCCTTAACCATCTATCCCGATAAGATCTTTATCGGGCCCCCGGCTGATGAGAGCCAGGACACGCCTCCCACCAGCGGCACTACTATAAGCAATATCGGCATTGGCTCGACGCTCTGGTCGGTGACGGCGACCGACGCGCCTCTAGAGGCGACGCTTCCCTTTCACTACACCGATGCGCAGTGCCGCGTGATCAACGAGATATTCATCGATATGGCGAAGAGCAAACCGATGTGCCGCCTGCTGCAAGGTGATGTCGGAGCCGGTAAGACCGCTGTCGCCGCCGCGGGCCTCTTTATGGCGGTCCTCAATGGCAGCCAGGGCGCGATCATGGCCCCCACCGAGCTGCTGGCGGAGCAACATGCGCGCAGTATCAGCAAGATGCTTGAACCCTTCGGGATTCGCACCGTCCTCCTCACTGGCAGCCAGCGGGCCAGCGAGCGCGCCCGTGGACGCGCCATGCTGGAGAGCGGCGAGGCCGCCGTGGCTATCGGCACCCACGCCCTGATCCAGGATGATGTCAAGTTTTATAAGCTGGGACTGGTCATTGTGGACGAGCAACATCGCTTTGGCGTTGAGCAGCGCGATGCCCTGCGCAAGAAGGGGTATCATCCGCACATGCTCGTCATGACGGCCACGCCCATTCCGCGGACCCTCTCCCTGACGCTCTACGGAGACCTGGATGTCTCTGTTATCGATCAATTGCCTCCAGGGCGCCAGAAGATCATCTCACGTTGGCGCACAGGCGCACGCCGAGCTGAGTCTTATGATACTATTCGCCAGCAGGTGGAGGAGGGTCACCAGGCCTTTATCATCTGCCCCTTGATCGAGGAGTCCGAGTCGCTCCAGGTCAAGGCCGCGACAACTGAGTATGAGCGCCTGCAACGCGAGGTCTTTCCAACTCTACGCCTCGGCCTCCTGCATGGCGCGATGAAGCCCGCTGAGAAAGACCAGGTCATGCACCGCTTCCGCGACCATAAGCTTGATATTCTGGTCGCGACCTCGGTCATTGAAGTGGGTATCGATGTTCCCAATGCCACAGTCATGGTCATTGAAGATGCCGACCGCTTTGGCCTCTCGCAACTCCACCAGTTCCGTGGTCGCGTTGGGCGCGGCAAACACCAATCTTACTGCTATGTGCTGAGCGAAGACGCGGGCGCGCAATCACAGGAGCGCCTGGGAGTCTTTGAGGAGATTGATGATGGCTTCAAGCTCGCTGAGGAGGATCTACGCCTGCGCGGTCCCGGCGACTTCATTGGCGTGCGCCAGAGCGGAATGCCAGAGATGCGCATCGCCGATCTTAGCGATACACGCATGATCGAACTCACACGCAGGATCGCCGCCAGCGTCTGGGCAGGCGATCCCTACCTGCGCAAGCCAGAGCACACGGCGCTCCGCGAGCGGATGCACCTCTTCTGGCAAGACTTCATGGCACATTAGCACCCCTAAAAACAAACGGGGTCAGGGTGTCTAGAAATCATAGCGACGAGACACCCTGACCCCGTTTGTTAAGAGTAGGTTATGCTGACCTGGAGTCGCCCCAGAGTCCAAAAAGTCTGCGTTTTAAAGAGCCGCGCACGCGCTGCCACGAGAGCGAGAGCATCGCCTCACGTAATCTCTCGGCCTGCATATGCTCAATCGCTTCGAATTCGTCTATATCTATGTCACCATTGATATAGCGTTGTGACGCTACCCAGAGCGCCTGTTCCCGTTCCTCTGCCGTCATAGACACTTCGCCCTCTCGATGTTTTGTGATCCTGCTGACTATTCTTCTTCAGTGGTTCTGTCAAGTAGATACTTCGCGCGATATACAGGCCACCAGGTAAACAAACGATATCTTGACTACAATGTCAAAAAACATGCTTTTATAGTGCCAATTTGTTTAATTGTAACGCCAAAAGGACCTATTTTCAAGCTTTTATTAATAAAAAATTGCCTATATAACGTATAGAGGCAATACGTTGCTCAGCTAGGCCACCAGTTTCTCGCTGATCAAGATGACCGCGGCCACGCGGCTCGCCAGCATCAGCAGTACCTCTTTTACATCCTGTGAATCAAAGGCGTCCTCAGTGTAGCTATCAAAACAGAGAACGCCCAGGCAGCGCGTGCTGTTGGGCTTCTCGGGATCGCTGCCCATTATGGGAACACTCACAAGCGAGCGATAGGGAGGGAATGGTCGTCGCCCTCGAGGCTTCTTATACGCCTCCAGGTCGCAGACCCAGAAATTATCAATGCGCTTCATATGCCCAACCAGGAGACGGCCGCTAACAAAGGCCTCGCCCGCTACACCACTATCACGCTCGCGCTTCGATTCATCTTTACCAATATAAAACTCTATGTCTTCCTGGCTCTCCTGCGGCATATCGAAACCCACCCAGTAGCGCAGGAACTCACCTTTTACATCAGGCACAAGGATCGCAGCCCTGCTCACTGTTCCATCAAACTCGTTTGTGGCATCCAGCAGGACATCTTTGAGCAGGCGCTCAACCTGGCGTGTCCCACGCTGTTCTGGCTGCCAGCTTGCCAGCAAACGCAGCAGGGACCCATCGAGAGCAATCATCTTATTGGCGCGCTTCAATGCAACCTGGAGCACAGAGATCTGCAACCAGCCGAAGCCCATGCCCAACACTCCCAGGACCACGACAACCGCCACGATGGTCCATGGTAACGCGTCGTGCTGGAAAGCTCCACTCAAGCCATTGAGCGTGAGCTGAAAGATTTCATCCGCCCGGTTGCCAATGATTCCATCAATGGCCGCAGTGGCAATCAGGGCCGCCACTGTGCCTAAAGCGAGTAGCACCCTCTTCTGCTTGAACCATTTGCGCATCTCCTGGGCCTCCTTTCCCTCCTCTTCTGCCGATGCAATCTCTATTATCTCATACTATCCTTCTTCTAGATAGATATCTATCTCTACATAAACATCTTCATAGAGTAAGGTATGTTATGACAGGTTTCGGGCATCCACCCGAAACCTGTCATAACATACACCTCATCATTGAGAAGCACATCCGGATTTCTTTATAATAAGTCAGAACTGACTTAACATCACCTGTTATTCCGCAAGCTGCATAAAATAAACTTTTAACAGCTTTACCAATTGTGACAACTGACACATTAAATACCAACTGGTCAATATGGCAAAGACCATAAAAGCCCTGCCCACTTTGGGTAGGGCTTTGCAGAGAATACTGGAAATACGTTATGCTATGACCAGTCACACAAATGCAAACGTTGAGTCATCCTGATGACGCTCACCTCTTTGTCCAGGACCACAAATTGACATTGCTTGACGCTGAAATCAGTTGGCTTGACGCACAATAGCCCATCTACGCACATCTCCCCCAGGCAACTTCCACTTCTGTACCCTCATAGGCGAGAGAGATGGCTGGAAACAACTGGGGCATATTTTTAGCCCATCAGGTCAATTTTGACTTAACGTAGATTTCACGTCATAATTGACGGCCTTTGCTGGTAGAAAGTAGCTCACGACGCGAGGGTACAGCAACTATCGCTTCTGCTGCATCGTCTGAGGCAGGTCAGGTATTTCTACCTACTTAGACGCAGCCAGTGAGGTCTGCTAAAAATACGGAACAGGACACACACTTTGAGGAGCACAGTTATGGATAAACAGCAACGCACGGCACTCCTGCTGATGACGCTGACTGTCCTGATCGATATTACAGGGTTTGGCCTGGTAATTCCCCTCCTGCCCTTCTGGGCAGAGCATTTTGGGGCCGACGCCTTTATGATTGGCATGCTCACCAGTCTCTATGCCCTGGCCCAGTTCCTCTTTACACCCATTCTCGGCACTCTTTCAGATCGCTATGGGCGCAAACCGATCATTGTTATCTCCCTCGTCATTGAGGCGCTCTCCCTGGTGCTCACGGCCCTGGCGGGTTCGCTGCCTATGTTGCTGGTGGCGCGCTTCGTTGGCGGCCTGGGAGCCTCAAATATCGGCTCGGCTCAGGCCTTCGTTGCCGATGTCACGCCGCCGGAGAAACGCGCGCAAGGCATGGGTATGATCGGCGCCGCGATTGGGCTGGGCTTTGTCATCGGTCCCGCCCTGGGTGGCCTGCTCGCTGGCGCATATCCTGGACTACCGTTCTGGATCGCCGCCACAGTCGCCCTCCTCAATGCCGCGCTCGTGATTGTGCTTCTGCCTGAGAGCCGCAAACGCCTGGCAGGCCAGGAGCAGGGGCAGAACAAAAAGGCCGGTAAGAGCGGGATTGGCGCCTTCTTCTCCGGGTGGGGCAACCTGGCTCATAACCCTGTGGTGCTCTCGCTGATCCTGATCAACCTGCTCTACACCGTCGCCTTTACGGGGATGGAGAATATCTTTCCGCTCTTCACTCAGCATTACTTTCACTGGGGAGCAACACAGAACGCCTTTGTCTTTACCTACATCGGCGTCATCATCGTCATCATGCAGGGAGGGCTGGTCAGCCAGCTTGTCAAGCGCTGGCGTGAGCGAGGTGTCATGCTGGCCGGGCTGGTACTTATGGCGCTTGGGCTTATCGCCCTGGCCTTTAGCACTCAGCTCTCCTGGCTCATGGTCACGCTGGGTGTTCTCAGCATCGGCGATGGCGCGGTGAGTCCCACCGTCTCGACGCTACTCTCCTTCGCCAGTCCCGGCGAAACCCAGGGTGAACTGCTCGGACTGTCTCAGGGCTTCGCGGGCCTGGCTCGCATCATTGGCCCCTTGATCGCCGGTGCTATTTATAAGATAGGTAGCGCGGGCACGCCCTTTATCGTGGGTGGTATACTTGTGGTGCTGGCGACGCTTGTAGCCTTCCCCACAATTGCACGAGTTACACAGCCTGCGCAGCCAGCCCGGGCCGATGCCGTCGAGGTTCCCTCCTCGTCCCACGACTAGGCCCATCCAGGCCTACATTCACCATTTTCAATTACAATTACAACTACAACACTGTAAGGAGTTTTCGTAACATGGCAGCACGTATCTCTATCATGGTCCTGCGCCTCGCCGTTCTGGTCGCGCTTATTCTGGGCATCTTCTACTGGGCTGGCAACTATATCGTGAGCACCGATGTGCACCAGGGCATTGGTATTATCGCCGTCATCTGTCTCTGGATCATCGCCGGTACCCTGGCCACCACCAAGCCTGGCAATGCAGGACTCGCGATTGGCGCGGCCGTCTATGGCCTGATTGTCATCGCTTTAGGTGTTACTCAGACCCGCATTCTCATTGGCCCCGCTCATGACATCATCCGCACCATCCACTTGCTGCTGGGCCTGGGCGCCATCGGCTTTGGTGAAATGCTCTACGCTCGCTACAAGCGCATCTAAATACGTGGTATCCCCGTTCTCTTCAGGAAGCACTCTCTATTAGATGGGAGTGCTTCCTGTTTTATGTCTCATGGCTTCTCGCCACTATGTGGCTCGCAGGGTATAGGATGGGATGTGGAAATGCCTGCGGCATTTCCACATCCCATCCTATACCCTGCCTGGCTCTCTTCATCACTTCAGGGTTTCTCAAAAGTCTGGTGAGGGGTGAAAAAGAAGAGTCAATCCAGTAGAATGCATGACATCAAAAAACACAGCATTCAAGGAGTGACTCAGCATGGACTATACAACATTGCTGGAAGAAAACAAGGGGGAGCCCGTCTGCTCGTCGAGACAGATGCAATCCCTGTATCAGGTTTGTCACCATCTGAGAGACGGAAGAAAAGCACGAGGAAGGCAATATGACCTCGCGGGGGTGCTGCTGGTGGTCGTCCTGGCAAAATTGGCGGGGATGAGCAGCCTGCTAGCAGCAAGTGAATGGGCAAAGGATCAGGAAAAGGTCATCCGCGCGAATGTGAACCTTTCCTGGAAACGGATGCCTTGTGCCAATACCTACAGCTACGTCCTGGCACGCTTAGACAGTCAACAGGTCAATGCTCATCTGGCCGCGTGGTTTGTGCGCCAGATGAGCCACCAGCGAGAAGGAGAGCCAGACGACCAGCACGTCCATCTGGCCATTGATGGCAAAGCGCTCAAAAGCACTGGGGAGCAGGCATATGGAGGAGAGCATCCCCAACAACATCTTCTGCATATTTATGAAGCAGAAACGGGTGTGGTCCTCCAGCAGATCCCCATTGGCTCTAAGACGAATGAGGTTGGCGCGCTCAAACCGTTTCTGACCGAGGTGACATGTAAAGGGCGAGTGATCACCGTTGATGCGGCGCAAAGCTATCACGAGATGACTCGGCTGGTGCGCACGAGCTGGAGGGGAGGTGATTCTCATCATCAAGGACAATACACCTGTTGCTCGCGCGGACCTCGAACTGTTTTTTGAAGACCCGCAAGCAGATCAGAGCACCTGGCAATCGTATACTCAGCTTGACAAGGGCCATGGTCGTCTGGAACGTCGCTCGATTATGAGCAGTCCCGATCTCAATGGCTTGTTCTTCAAGGATTGGGGCGAGATTGGACAGGTCTTTCGCTTACAGCGCGAACGAACGATCAAAGGGAAGCACAGTTGCGAGGTTCGCTACGGGTTAACAACGCTTTCTCTGAGGCATTGTCCTCCAGAACGTCTTCTGCACTACCTTCGAGCACACTGGAAGGTGGAGAATCATCTCCACTGGCATCGAGATGCCACCCTTGGGGAGGACCGTTGCCGAGTCCGCTTCATTCCGGTGATGGAAATGCTGGCCGTGCTCAATAACGTGGTTCTTTCTCTCATGCACCTGCACCGGGTTTCCACCGTCGCTCGCCAGCTTCGTCGTTTTGCCTCTCATCCAGAGGAGGCTCTTGCTTGGTTGCTTCAGGACTTTTGAGAAACCCTGTTCATCACTTTGCGCGCTATTGCCGAAATGACCCTACTATGGTTTAATGAACAGAAGACCCTGCTTTCCAGAGGGTCGCATACTCTGAGTTTTTACATACTATTTTAAGGGGGGTCAGAGACGTGAGCAATGAAGCACAACGTCCACGCATAGCAGTCTATCCGGGAACTTTTGATCCAGTCACCAATGGACATCTCGATATCGCGCGCCGAGCGGCGCGCCTCTTCGATGAACTGGTCATCGCGATCTACGCATTTCCCGACAAAAATGTGCTCTTCACCGTTGACGAACGCCTCTCACTCTGGCAGGAAGTCATTGCCGCCGAAGGCCTGACCAATGTGCGCGTCGAAACCTTCTCGATACTCGTAGTAGAATATGTACGCTCTCTTGGTGGCTGTGCGCTCATTAAAGGCTTACGCTCTCCTAACGACTTTGGCGCTGAGTTCGAACAAAGCCTGATGAACCGCAAGCTCGCACCTGAAATCGAGACCATCTGCCTGCTCACCAGCCTGGATCACCTGTTTATCAGCTCATCCCGGCTCAAGGAAGTTGCTCGCCTGGGAGGCAATGTCGATGATATGCTTCCCGCCGCGGTAGCACGCGCGCTACGCCATAGATTCGGCCAATAGCGCTCGCTCAGAGACTACCCCCCTGGCATCCATACACGTACCGCTTATAACATCTCGGCGTACGCACCAGGAGAGGGAAGGAGGAAGTTCTTGGACATTCTGTACCTCGTTGATCGCCTGGATAATCTCATCGCATCAAGCAAGCGCGTGCCTCTGACTAACCAGGTCGTCATAAAAGAGACCGACATCTTCAATATTATTGAGCAGATGCGCACCTCGATCCCTGAAGAGGTCAAGCAGGCGCGTCGCGTCATTCAGGATAAAGAACGTGTCCTCGCTCAGGCCCAGGCCGACGCCAACGCTTTGCTCAACCGCGCGCGTGAGGAGACCGAGCGCGTCATCAACCGCGAGGGGCTGCTGAAGGTCGCGGAACAGCGCTCGCAGGAGATGCTGAACCAGGCCGAACAAAAGGCCCAGCAGTTGAAGGGCGACGCCGACGCCTATGTCATCGAGACGCTACGCACCCTGCATGAACAGCTTGTGCAAGTGGAGACCAGGGTCAGCCGCACCGTCTTAAGCGTTGAGCGTGGCATCGAGAGCCTGGAGGAACATGGGCAAATCGCCACCACAGGGGACAAGAGCCTGGAAGAGCACGACGCCACAGCATACATCAACGAGGAAGAAGCATTTCTCGAAGATGAGGGCGCAGGGGAACTGGTGGAAGACTCCCCTGGCGAATCACTGCCAGCCAATATACCACTACAGCCACGTCCACGGCGCTCCTCTCTGGCAGCCGATACCATTGGCATTAACCAGCCTTAGCATGTCACCTGTCGCGCTGGAGGGCAGGCGTCAAACGGGTCCTATTCGTACGCCAACCTCTTTTTCGCTCTACGGCGCGCTTAAGGTGAACGCACTATCCATGCGGCATCCTCGCGGTGCCTCTCTTACCTATGGCCGCATACGGGTCTTGACACCCTTTCAAGGCTTGTCTATAATGAGCAAGCGCCAGCAAAGAGCAAGAACTTTTCACTTTGCGCCATATCGCTATTTTCAGTATGCATTTTTACTGAGAGGAGATATCCTGATGATGTCTCACACAAGGGTTCAACTTTCTAGTGGAAAGGGAACAAGGAATGATCTTTAATGTGGCGCAACTTTTGAAATCGCTCGTCGGTACCAGCCTTGAGTCCGACTTTAGCGAAGATGATATTCAGCTTGACGAAGATCTCAAGGTCATCGGTCCTATCGCAGGTCACGCTCGTATACGTCACATCAACCAGGGAATTCTGGTGGACGGCTGGGTAGACCTTACCGTTGAACTAGAGTGCACACGCTGCCTCAAGCATTTCGAGCAGCCGCAGCATGTAGACTTTGAAGAGCGGTTTTATCCAACCGTCGATGTGGTAACTGGTATTCCTGTCGAACCTGTAGACGCGGAAGATGCCTTCCCTATCGACGATCACCACCTGGTTGACCTTACCGAGGCGATTCGCCAGCAGGTCCTGCTCGCGATACCCATTGTGACCCTCTGCCGCGAAGATTGCGCCGGGCTGTGTGCGCAATGCGGGAAGGATCTCAATGAGGGTCCTTGTGAATGCCAACCAGAGCCAGACGCACGTTTCAGCGTCCTCAAGACACTTTTGCAGCAGGACAATTCATAACCACATGTCACCCAGATTTTCAACGGGTGGAAGAGGAGAACAATTACCATGGGAGCACTTCCAAAACAGCGTACCTCACGCGCTCGTCAGGGTGAGCGCCGGGCACATCATCACCTGAAATTACCACAACTGGTGGCCTGCCCTCAGTGCAAAACACCACGTCTTTCGCACCATGCCTGCCCCAATTGTGGCACCTACCGTGGCCGCCAGGTGTTTCTTCCTAAGGCCAGCAAGTAATGACAAGCAAGCGGCAATGTAACGCTTCTTCGTGAAGTCTCTTACATACGCCGCTTCTTTTTTTTGAGAGTGATAAGCATGACGACCAGAGTCGCCTTTCTTTTTCCAGGGCAGGGAAGTCAGGCTGTTGGCATGGGAGCCGATATCTTCGCGTCCTCTCCCGCGGCCCAGAGAGTCTTTGCCGCCGCCGATGACGCCCTCGGGTTCTCACTAAGCGATCTCTGCTTCAACGGCCCAGAAACCACCCTGCGTGATACTATTAACGCTCAGCCCGCTATTGTGACCGTCAGCCTCGCGTATCTTGCCGCACTCCAAGAAGCCCTCTCCCCTGGCGAGCCTTCTTCCTGGTCCACGCCCCTCACACCCGCCTTTGTCGCGGGCCATAGTGTGGGCGAATGGAGCGCGCTGCCTGTCGCGGGCGCACTCGATCTCAAAGAAACCATCCTGGCCGTGCGCGAACGCGGTCGCCTGATGGAGCATGAAGGCACGGTCTGCCCCGGGGGCATGTCCGCCGTCATTGCCATGGACGAAGAGCCACTGCGCCAGGTCTGCCAGGAAGCAACTGAGCAGGCACTCGCGGAGCTAGCGGGGGCCACGACCCATCCCGGTCAGGGACGCGTCATTATCGCCAATTATAATGCTCCCGGCCAGATCGTAATCTCTGGTGAGAAGCGGGCGCTTGAGCTGGCGGGAGAACTGGCGAAGGCACGCGGCGCCAAGCGCGTGATTCCTCTCGCGGTCAGTGGCGCCTTCCACTCACCCGTGATGGAGCCAGCCACGCAAGGTCTGGCGAAAACGCTGGCAGAGCTTGAGCTTCGTGAGACCGCGCTTCCCATTATCGCCAATATCGATGGCACGCCGCTCACCGACCCCTCGCGTTTGCGCCAGGAGCTTGCCCAGCAGGTGGCATCCTCCGTACAGTGGGTCAAGACCATCCAGTACCTGGTGGAGGCTGGCGTCAACACCTTTATCGAGATTGGTCCGGGCCAGGCCCTTGCGGGCATGGTCAAGCGCATCGCGAAGGGCGTCACGATTATGAACGTTGGCAACGCCAGCGAGGTCGCGAAGGTCGCAGCCCAACTACGCGAACAGGATGTTTTGGCGTAGCAGCTTGCATGTGTGAGCATATAGACAGGCCCTCCGTCTGAAGAGTCGGAGGCCTGTCCAAAACCAGTATTGAAGTCCTCCTACTATGGACGGGCACACCATTTGGGATATATACTTGACATAGCTCGCAAAAGGGCCTATCTTTGGATTTAGATAATTTGCAATAGCGCCTGAATGCTCAACTACGATAGCGACAGATATACCGTAGTCATTTGTCAAATAAGTCGCTCGCTCCTTAACACTGGAAGGTTGCGATCTTACTTACCCATTTCATCTGGTGTGGCACTCACAGAGAAGAGAGGTTAAGATGGCAAGCGCCTATCAAAGCATTGGCTCCGTTCGCGTGGCCAAACAGGTACTTTCGACTATCGTAACGCATAGCGCGTTGCAGATTCCAGGTGTAATCGGTATGGCCAATACATCACCCACAGTGGCGATGCGTAACCAGTGGTCTCGCCTCCTCAAACACGACATTCCTCCTCAGGGGGTCGGGTTAACTGTGAGGGAGAACACCGTCTCGGCCGATTTATACCTGATCGTTGATGCAGATGTCGATATCGTCTCAATCGGCTCTGCCGTACAGGATGAAGTTGCCTCTGCGCTCGAAGATATGGTCGGGATGCAGGTGCAAGAAGTCAACATCTACATTTATGACATTGCATAACACGTCATTAGTTTGACAATTTTTGAGGATACTATGCCAGGGATACGCAGGCAAGCGCGCATGGTCGCACTGCAAACACTCTATGAATATGACATGGTCCATCATGATCCCCTTGAGATCTTGCAGCGGCACGCTGAAGAGCGTAATCTCCATGCCAAAGTGGTAGAATACGCGCAAGAGCTGGCCGAGGGTGTCTGCAAGCACCTGGCTGATATCGACGCGCATATCCAGAGTGCCGCTCGCGAATGGCCACTGCAACAGATGGCTCGTGTCGATAAAAATATCCTGAGACTTGCAATCTACGAGATTCTGTTTAATAATACTGTACCAGCCAAGGCTGCTATCAATGAGGCTGTGGAACTTGCCAAGCTCTTCGGCAGTGACACCTCGAGCCGCTTCATTAATGGTGTCCTGGGTACTATATTTAATCGGGCTCAACAACAGCCCACCCCAAAAGCGGAAAGCGAGGTGAAATAATGCCAACTATTCAGGATAGGCTGAAAAAAATCATTGTCGACCAGCTTGGTGTCGACGAGAGCGAGGTCGTTTCTAGCGCGTCTTTCGTTGAAGACCTCAACGCCGATTCGCTGGACCTTGTCGAACTCATCATGTCCCTTGAGGAGGAGTTCAAAGTTCAGATCTCCGATGAGGACGCCGAGAAAATCACGACCGTGCAAGAGGCCGAGGATTATATCGAAGAGCACCTGCGGTAATTTTTTTCTTCCTACGGACTCATGACAGGGTGGCCTAGGCCACCCTGTAACTTCCCTCAAAACCATCTTCAGATAACCTGTATACCTTCCACACACTCCCCCTTTGCGAGATCCCATATATTTGCTACTATTTCTTTAGTAAGACTAAGACATACTATTTTTCAAAAAAGAAAAATTCGTTGTCACACTTTCATGTCCTCGTGCATCTGAGTAATAGAGAGACGTGTAAACCTGGCAATAGTTCAGATACACGGCTCCCGGTAAGAAACGTTTCTTTGCTATCGTCCATTTGTTGAGAGAGTTATCTGTGTGGATACGACGCCTACCGCCAAGGCTATAGAAGCGCTTATTCATGAGTACAGCGCCCTGGTCTTTCATACCATCTATGGCATGACCAATGATTGGGAGGAGAGCCAGGACCTGACCCAGGACACCTTTCACCAGGCTCTGCGTGGGATAGATGCCGCTCGTCGCGCGAGTGGAGATCACTTCCAACCTAAGGCCTGGCTCCTGCGTATTGCGCTGAATACGGTTCGCATGCACCATCGCCGCCGCAAGATATTAAGCTTTGTCCCCTTCTCGCGTATGCTCGAAGGGCGCCAGGCGGAGACGGCGAGTAGCGAAACAATCAGCGAGCAGGCCGCGCCTCTTCAGCCTTCAGGACTGGGAACGCACGCATCTGATGATCCGGCTGACATCATCGCCGAGCGCGACGCTGTACAGCGCGTCCTGGCGCGCCTGGCAGAGCCTCTACGGGTCTGCCTGCTGCTCTCTATCGTTGGCGGCCTGACCACCGCCCAGATCGCCGATCTGCTTGAACTAAAAGAGCCAGCCGTACGCCAGCGCCTCGCCCGCGCCCGCAAACAGTTCCAACAGCTCTACGCCTATGAAAGCGATGAGAAACTTGTGGAGACACCTGGCGATTCAGAGCCAATCACGACCAGCACCGCCTCCACTGACAGAGAGAACATAGGATCGTCTACGCAAGCGCATAAGCCCTATCATCTCTCGCTCAACGCTCAACCTGCGACACATCGGAGTAGCTATGCATAACGATACCGCAGAAACACTGCTGCTACGCCACTATGGTCCAACAGCGCCCAGGCCCTCGGGTCTTGAGCAACGCCTGGTACATGCACTACACCAGGAGAAGGTACAAGAACCGGCGCTCTTACCAACGCGCCAGGCGCGCCTTATGACGCGTCGCCAGATCCTGCGCGCCGTAACCTTTAGCACCGCCAGTGCGGGCCTTGTAGGGCTGGCCCTGGAAGGTGTTCAGCAGCTTGACACGAGGTTCTTCGGTCACGATGCGACGACGCGACCACGAGCGGCCTACTAGCCTCCACAGGCTGGTCTGATGCCTGTCACAGCGTTATTGCAGATAAGACCTTAAACTTGTTACTGTGCGCTCAAATCTTCCATAGGATTTGAGCCTGGACATAAGAGCAGAATCCATTTTATCTTTCGCGTTACCGCGTTCATTCAGAAAGGAACTACCATCATGCCATTTGGAGTACACCCACTTACCCTAGTTATCGTTGTCGTCGTCGCCCTGCTGGTCTTCGGTCCCAAGCGTCTCCCCGAGATGGGCTCCGCCATCGGTAAGAGCATTCAGCAGTTCAAGCAGGGCATGAGCGAAATTGGCGCTCCCAAAGAAGAGAAGGAAGAGGTCAAACCCGTCGAGTCGAAGGGCGTTGATGCCATGGACATCGAGGCGCTTGAGCGTGAGATCGCCGCACGTAAAGCTGCTTTGAACGCCCAGGAGGCCGCGAGCCACTCGGTCGATGCTGAGGTTTAAATCAACGAATGTCGTCCGCTAAAAAACCTGCCTGGGAGTATACATGGCAACTAGCAATCTAGACCAGCAGGAACGTAAACTATCCACATACGTGAGCGAAGCCACGGAAGATGTGGAGGATGAGCTGGCGGAATCGGCCATGACCCTGATCGAGCACCTGGAGGAGCTACGTAAGCGCATCTTCAAGTGCCTGATCTCCGTCGTGATCTTTTCAATCATCGCCTTCGTCTTCCGTGTGCAGATTATGAGCTTTCTCTCTTCGCCGCTGCCAAAGTCGTCTGATGCGCTTACCAGTGGCAAGATCGTCGTGACTGGTATCGCCGAAGGCTTTACCATCACGCTGCTCATTTCGCTCGCAGTAGGAATCCTGCTCTCAATACCGGTTATTCTCTACCAAACCTGGGCCTTTATCGCGCCTGGACTCTATAAGAATGAGAAGAAGCACGCGGTACCTTTCATCGCCATCGGAATTGTGCTCTTCGCCATTGGCCTTACGTTGGGGTACATCACCATCCGTTATCCCCTGGAGTTCCTGGTCCAGTTCTCGTCGGGCATGTTTACCGAACTGGTTACAGCAAATAGTTACTTTACCTTCATCACGTACTTTATGCTGGCCTTTGGTATCGTTTTCGAGATCCCGCTCGTGCTGACCTTCCTGGCCCTGGTAGGCATCGTTGACTCGGGTATGCTGAAGAAGAAGCGCTCGACCGCCCATGTGGGCATGTGGATCGCTGCCTGTTTTATTACACCCGGCGCCGATGTCTATAGCCCAATCATTCTAGGTGTGGCGATGTCCTTCCTCTACGAATTGTCAATCATCTTCATTCGCGTCTTCGCAAAAAAATAATAAGGTAAACAAAAAGGGCACCTGACCGGTGCTCTTTTTGTTTACTTGATCAGTACTTCTTCTCGCCTATCCTGCTCGCGTACATCGACCACCAGACGCTCACCAACCCCGCGCCCGAAGCGTCCCCAGAGCATGAGGATAGAGACAGTATAGAGTACTATTGCTATAAGAAATACCAGGCGGTAGCCACTGCGTGCGATTAAGAAGCCCCCAATAGGCGTCGCCAGGGCATTCGCGATATAGAAGGCCGCCTGATAGATGCTGTTGGCGACTCCACGCCGCCTATGGGGAACGGCCTCCATTGAGAAGGCCTGGAAGACGCCATTGGCCATGTCCATCAAGCCCTGACGCAGCAAGTAGAGCGGCGCGATCAAGGGGAGAAATATCACAAGGCTGATCACGAGTAAGACGGGGAGGCTGGCGAGGCGTGTGGCAACCACAGTATTGACGCGGCCAATGCGCAAAACCAGGAGAGGCGCGACCAGGATAAGCACGGCGTTGAGTGCATTCGCTCCACCATCGATGGTGCCAAAGAGCGCGGGCGAGGCACCCAGGAAATGGACAAAATAGAGATTGAAATAGGGGATAAAAAGGCCTGCTCCAAAACCAATCAGCGTCTGCACCAGCACCAGTACAACCAGGGGACTATGTAACAAGCCTCGTATACCGCTCTCACGCCAGCGCTGGAGCGTTTGCTTCGCCCGGCTGACCATTGATAGCTTACGCCTCTTTTCAGGGGGATTCAGACGCGTTATAGCGTCTTTTTGCTCAACCACACGAGTCGGGCGATCATTGCTCAGCAGGAAAAGGGGGATAAAGCTTGGGATGGCAATGAGGCCAGCGAAGAGGAGTGAGAGTTGATAGGCGCGTGCCTCTGGCTGGTGCGCCAGGATGGCCTCTATCCACGCGGGCCAGGCTCCCATCAGCCAGGTACTGGCGCGCAGCCAGATCGGGAGTATACCTCCCAGCAGCTCACCCAGCACGGTCGTAATCAGGGTCACAACAATCGTAAAGCTGAAGAGCAGGGAACGCTCGGAGCTTGAACTATTCTGTGTCAGGAAGGGAGCGTTGACGACGAGGATAAAGGCGCCCGCTACACCCGCGAGAAAGCCACTACACAGCAAGAATGGCGGTTGGCGCAACAGAAACTGTCCCGCCCCCGCCACACCCACCGCGACGCTGGCCCAGATCAAGATGGCCTTACTTCCAAAGTGATCAATGCAGAGGCCAGCGGGGAAGATGGCCAGGCCTGCTCCCACCGTTGTCATAAACAATACCAGTCCCACAAAATCAGTTTTATAGCCGAGTGAGACCAGGTAGAGGTTATAGAGAACCTGGATAATGCCGAGCGTCATACCACTCAAGGCGTTGCTAATCAGGTACAGGCGCGCGTTGCGCTGAAAGCGACCAAACTGCCGCAGGTACTCAACGAGTAGTGACATTACGTAGTTGTTGTGCCTCCATACGTTGACGTGTTCCCTCGCCGCTGCTTGCCTCGATTGGAACTTCAGGTGCCTGCTCTTCCATCAACATACGATAGCCGGGACTCTTAAACTCCAGGCCGGCCGCATCGACACGAGCCTCCTTCTGGGCAAGCGCCTCGCGTCGCATCAGACCGGGAAGGAAGAAGGCCTTCAAGATAGTCTGTGCCTGCACGGTACGCGCACGCGCCTCGATCAGGCCCTTCGCCGCTTTATCGGCGAGCTGTACCGTCTTTGTGTCGACCTTCTGCACGCCCGCGGGAACCTTTGCTACCGTACGCGCAAGTGTGTTCTCATTCTCGTCAGGCGGCAAGCCCTGCTTGGCACGCGTGGTCGCCTGGTTGACGTTCTCCACCTGCGGGCGCACCTTCTGTACCACGTTCACCTTCTCGCGCAACAGACTCAGGCCCCAGGCCATGACAAAATTTAAGGCCACTGAGACGATAATGAATACAAAGACAAACAGGCAGATGATGATGGCCGCGATGCGCCCACCCATCTCCAGGGTGGGATTGACTCCGAGAACCAGGAACATTAGTCACCTCCCGCGCTCGCCTGCATAGCCTCCCGCTGCTGGTTCAGGCGCTCTTCGTATTTACTCCGCTTGCTCCCTTTACCAAAGAACACTTTGACCATCTCGCCTGCGGCAACTGCACCCGCGGCCGCGCGCACACCAGGTGCGACAATCAGATCGCTGGCCAGATTCGAGACAGTCCCAACGACCGAGGCCGTATGTCCGGCAGTTTTGGCTGTGTCCTGTACAATGCTAACGGTCTCCTGTAGAGAAGAGACGAGCGGTTTGGCCTCATCACGTATTGTTTTGATCGTCCCAATGAGTGAGAAGACCGAGTAGATCTGCATGAACGTCGCGAACACCAGGAACGCTGCCAGCACCATCAAGATGATGTAGAGCGTCTCTAACAGCCTCCCGAAATAGGCTGCCACACCAATGCCCACGATAATTACGCCAAGTATT
Source organism: Ktedonobacter racemifer DSM 44963 (assembly GCF_000178855.1). Lineage (GTDB taxonomy): Bacteria > Chloroflexota > Ktedonobacteria > Ktedonobacterales > Ktedonobacteraceae > Ktedonobacter > Ktedonobacter racemifer. Next base: position 1,809,953 of record NZ_ADVG01000002.1, read on the forward strand.
ACCAAGCCCAAGATGAGCGCAGTCTTCATTGCCCCCCGCATAATGGCCTCCCATAAAAATCTTCAGTAGTTCTTTTTCATTATAACGCACGAACTGAACGTATTTAAACGCGAGTTATCGATCACACTCGGGGCAAAATCTTCTACTACCTATCAGAATTGCCCCTGGACAAAAAATTCTCCTACCCTTATATACGCACAGGATGCCGTCTGCGTCTACAATTTCACCATCTTCTTCATGCGTCCACCATTAATCTCTACCTTTTGGCTCACGAGAGAAGGCCGAGCAAACTCTGCCCCTACAATTTGCTGGATGTAAACGTTCGACTCTTTTTTGTTCACATCGAATTTTGTGGATACATCATTCATCTGCGGCTTTTGGCGTATCTTTTTGCCATACTCACCCGTACTAGAGACGAGAGGGTTTATCTCTTCAGTTTCATCACATTCTCGACGCGCCCGGCGCTGATATATATCATTCTTGGCAAACTCTTTAGGAGATGTCGCCCTTGCAAAACCTGGAGGAGGTTCTATAAAATATGGGAATTTTGCTGCTGCCCCTTGCGGATTCCGTCATTATGACGGGTGATGTGCTAGGATATCATATCGAGATCACGATTGGGACGCTGATTGTCTGGGGTGTGGCCCTGCTCATTGGCCTGATCGCGGAATTTATCGTTGGCTGGCGTCTCCCCTATGGCATTTTTGGCGCTTTCGTTGCGGGCCTGGTCGGGACATGGCTGGCGACTGAGGTGTTTCACTTTAGCCTTCCCATAGACTATGTCTTCCACGATATTCCCCTCTTAAAAGCCCTGCTGGGCGCGCTCTTGCTGATTGTGCTCTGGCACCTGGTCACCTATCCACTCTGGCATAAACGTAGCCACCGTTCACGTCGCTATGCAGCAGCCAGGTAGTGCACCTGATATGCAAGGTTTTTTGGATAGTGGATGTGGAGCATGCTCCACATCCACTATCCAAGCGAGCGCTGCAGGCGCGAGAGACCACGCTCCTCAGCGTAGTGTTTACATAATTTATATATATGATATAATTCAAGCGCAGAAATAAGCTCGACTAAGGTAGTCTTCCACCCTATTTTATGCACTCTTTTTCCAATCTTAACTCGCAATACGAAGGTCTAGAGGTTTTCTGTGCCTACGCTCATTACTTTTACGATTAGTGCTTTCGTGACTTTTTTGACGATTATCGATCCCGTTGGTCTGGCTCCCGTCTTTGTTGGTCTCACCTCCCACCTCTCACAGGCCCAGCGCAAGGTAGTTATCGCCCGTGCCACCTTGATCAGTGCCGCAATTATTGCCTTCTTCGCTATTGTTGGTCGCTTTCTGCTGGACCGCCTGGGAATCTCGCTCTATGCGTTTAATATCGCGGGTGGCGTCCTGCTCTTTATGGTCGCTATTGATATGCTCTTTGGTCGTCCCTCGGGCGCACGCGAGACCAAGGAAGAAGAGGAAGAGGCCATGACCCGCGAGGATATCAGCGTCTTCCCTCTTGCTATTCCCCTGATCGCTGGTCCTGGAACCATTGCCACGACGATTCTCTATGTAGGGCAGGCCTCGATGCAGCCAATGTTGCTCCTATCAGTCTTTCTGGCGATTGCCAGTGCCCTGGTCCTGGCCTGGGTTGCCATGCGCAGCAGTTCCTGGATCATTCAGCGTGTTGGACGTACCGGCATTATGGTCTTCTCCCGCATTCTGGGTATCCTGCTAGCCGCCCTGGCCATCCAATTTGTGTTGAATGGTGTGACCACCTTTGCCCACACCAGCGGTTTTATCAAGTAAGATCTTATTCCGAAACCCAACCCCCATTCGGGGGCGCGCGTCACTCGCGTGACCAGCGCTTCGCGCTCAGGGTTTCAGATAAGAAGTAAGTTATCCGGGTAAAGAGGTCCTGCCTTCATTGCTTTCGTCACCCAGGTTGCGACTATTGAGGTGCCCGTTCGTATCTAATAATAAGCCCAAACGTTACGATATATATAGAGTAGAGATGCAGCCATAGACACGAGGGATGCTTGAAGATCAGTCCACAACAGCAGCAGCCAGTAGCCACGCCGACAGCGCGTGACCGCTTGAGCTACCAGGTAGCCCTTTCCAGCTACCAGTCTCGCCGTGGCCTCGATAGGATGGCCTGGGTGACCTGGCTGCTTGTTCTGGGCATGAGCCTCCTCTGGATGCTCACCGCCTACAAAGCGGCTCTTGCAGCTGGTGCTCATAGTTGGCTGGCGATCCTTACGCATGTCTGGGCCAATGCGATCTCGATTCAGCCGGCAGACGATGCCTCGCTCACACAGGTCCTGATCGATTATGGGGCCAAATATAATCCAGCCATAGTGCAGCAACATGAGTATTGGCGCTTCTTGACGCCCATGTTTCTTCATGCGAACCTCCTGCACCTGGGGCTTAACATGTTGAACCTGCTGATGCTAGGTATCTTCCTTGAGCGCTTGCTTGGTCATACGCGCTACCTGTTTCTCTATATCATCACTGGTATCATTAGTATTCTGGCGAGTTTCTATTTCGCGCCAGAGGAGGTTAGCCTGGGAGCCTCGGGAGCGATCTTTGGCCTGGTGGGTGTCTTTAGTATCTTTGTGATTACCCATCGACGTGCCTTTCCCTTTGGTGGTCTCTTCTCGATTCTTTATCTCATTGTTATTATTGGGATCAATCTCGGCGTGGGCTTTATGATCGCAAATGTCGATAACTATGCTCACTTTGGCGGCTTAATAAGCGGCTGCCTTCTGGGATTGTGCTATAGCCCGCTCTATCGCAGTTCATCACCCTATACCGTCGTCGACCGCCACAGCCTGACAAAGCGCTGGCCCTTGGCCCTGTTGACAATCTTAGGTACACTGATACTTACAGTTATTTCCCTATATCTAGTAGGGACCAAAGTGTAACGGGAAACGCTTTCTCGCCTACCTTTGCTGGTTCTTTTTGGAGGATTCTTGTGGAAGCACAAATGGATATACAGACATACCTGGAACAGGGTAAGCAAGCCCTGGCTCAGGGCAGCCCACGTGAGGCCGCCATCGCCTATGCACACGGCGCTCAGCTCGAGTCTGATAACCCGGTGATTCACCTGGGCCTGGCGGAAGCCAACCTGGGGCTGGGAAGCTATGGCGTGGTACAGATGGCCTGCCGCCGCGTGCAGGAGCTACAGCCCGCCGGTGGACAGGAATCCCGCCTGGCCCAGGCCTTGCTCGATCTCCTGGACCGGCGCTTCGAGCGTGCACTTCAGAGTGTCGATGCCGTCATCAGCGAGGACCCTGGCATAGCCTATGCGCACGCACTACGCTCACACTTGCTACGCGCCATAGGACAGACATATGACGCCAACCTGGCACGCGCACGCGCGGCACGCCTCTCCTATGGTGGACGCTTCGAGCACTGCTTCCCAACAGTTGAGCCGCTGACGCCACCTGAGCCAGCCAAGCAGCCTGCTCAACCCACGATCCTTCCTACAAATACGGCGAATGGAGCCAGCAGGGAGTCCATACCCACCTGGTCACGTCCGAATGGGATGCAACGCCGCATGATCCGCGCGCGCTTCATGATCAACCAGATGCCCGGCCTGGTAACAAATATCATTGTCGCGCTCAGCATCATTGCCTTTCTCCTTGTTTTTACAGGCGTTGTCACCCTTAGCGGGGCAAATCCTCTCGCGTACGTGGCCGCCATTTTCCTCACGGTCAGTCCAATACAACTCATCATCAACCTCATCTCGCTCTTCTTTGTCGGGCGAGCCGTCGAGGTGCTCTTTGGCAAGTGGCGCTACATCGTCATCTACCTGGCATCCGGCCTTATCGGTATCCTGGTAAACCAATACTTCCTGGGAGCCTTAACCGCAGGCATGACCTACGCCGTCTTCGGCATTTTTGGGGCCCTGGGTGGATTCTACTTTATCAACCGCAAATCCCTTGGTGGCTTTGGCCAGGGCGCGTTCCAGCAGTGGCTGATATTCGCAGTCCTCAACATCGTGTTGAATATCGCCTTTGCCCAGGGGCAACTAACCCTGGTCTACGGACTGATTGCCAGCATCGTCGGGGGCCTGATCATCGCCGTCCTGCTGGCCCCACGCCAGCGCAGCAACCTTTTCTAGCAGCTACTACCAACAAGAGACAAGGGGAAGCATCTCTCAAGATGCTTCCCCTTTTTATCGCCCTTTGCTTGTTGTCGCTCACGTTAAACTAAATATTAGGAAGTCGAGCTTGCAATCTCGCTGTGACCCGGCTGAGTCACAAAAGTCCTGCCCACGTTCCAGAGTTGTCGCCGTTGAGCGTGGCCGGGATGATCTATCCATGCCCTTTACCCCCCTGCTCGGCTTCCACATTCTTCTCCCTTCCTTCTGCACTATCCATTCACACATGCATCTACTAGTTCGGCGACGATGCGGCCGGAGAGCATGACCAGGGGTATGCCACCGCCGGGATGGGTGCTCCCGCCCACAAAGTAGAGGCGCTCAACCTCGGGAGAGCAGTTGCCGGGACGCGTAAAGGGGGCCATGCGGTCGTTGGAGGAGAGACCGTAGATTGAGCCAGCGTTTGAGCCGTATTTCTGCCAGAAATCCTCAGGCGTGAGTATCTCTTCACAGACAATGTGTTCGCGCAGGTCACTCAGGTCAACCTGCTTGTAGCTGGCAAGCATGTCCAGAATGCGCTCGCGATAGGCTGGCGCCTCGCGCTGCCAATCTATAACCTCAGTCAGATAGGGCGCGTTCACGAGAATAAACAGGTTTTCGCATCCCGGAGGGGCCTGCGTTGGATCAGTGCGCGTGGTGGCACAGATATAGATAGTGGGATTCTGGATGGGCACACGCTTCTCGAAGAGGTCGGTGAACTCAGCCTGGTAGTCATCGGAGAAGAAAATGTTGTGGTGCTCCAGGTCAGGATAGGTCTTGTCTGTTCCCAGCAACAGGACGAAACTGGAGCAGGATGGCTCAAGCTTTGTAAGTTTACGCAGGGTTGCCTGCTTCTGCACAGCGGGGGAAAGTAGCTGGCGATGCGTGGTCACGACATCGCTATTGGCGACAACGGCATCACAGTGAAGCACCCGGCCGTCAGCCAGTACGATGCCTCGCACCTCTGGACGCAAACGCGTGAGTTTGCGGCGCTCTGAGACCTGGATACGCTTTACTTCACAATTGGTCTCAAGTGTGACACCCAGTTCGCGGGCTAGTTTCTCCAGCGCCCGCGCGATACTATACATTCCCCCACGCAGATACCAACCTCCATCTACTAGCTCAACATAGGGAATCAGGCTGTAGACCGCGGCCACCTGGTAGGGCGAGGAACCATTATAGGTCGCATAGCGCGCAAAGAACTGGCGCGCATGCTCATCCTGGAAGAAGCGCCGCACCTCCTGGTCCAGCGTACGCGACGAGAGAGCCGCCATGACGGCCCGCCAGCGCCTGCTCAGCGGCTCATCAGCGCCCGCGCCCGATTCATGACCCTTTAAGACATAGTGCCAGAAGGTTCGCGCGATATTCAGCGGACTCCCCAGGCTATGGTAGAGAAAGGGGTCAGCCGCGGCCTCGTAGATCGAGCGCGCATGCTCAAAGAAACGGCGAAAGGCCTCCCCATCCCCGGGATTGAGCCGGGCAAACTCCTGGGCCAGGAGTTCACGGTCACGCCAGGCATTGAAGACAACGCCATCGCGATAGAAATAGCGACAGGTGACCTCCAGAGGGATCAGCTCCAGGTAGTCTTCTAAACGTCTGCCGGCAACCGCGAAGAGTTCGCGCAGGACGTGGGGCATGGTTATGAGCGAGGGGCCAGTATCAAAGGCAAAGCCCTCCTTTTCAATCAGGTTGAGCTTGCCACCAACCTGGGCCTGGCGCTCCAACACATGGACACGATGTCCCTTTGCGGCCAGGTGGATGGCGGCAGAGAGGCCACCAATGCCTGCGCCGATGACAATAATTTCTCTTCCCTGTTCAGACATATCTATCTATTCTGGCAGGCATTTTCTCGCCCTGGCGCTGCCTGGGGCCTGCTCTCTCCTCATAATTATGGTAGTCCATCTACCAGGATGCTTACGATGCGCCTAAACGGATAACCGGGCTGCTATCGCCGTCGCGCGTAGGCCAGGAGAATGAGTCCCGACAGTAGCACGCAGACGCAGCCACCATAGTAGCCATGCGCCAGGTCGATTAGGCCAAACATCAGGAGGCTTAGAGCAAAGAGGAGGCGCGGAAGGCGCAGAGCCAGGCGGGGAGGCCCAACTCGGAAGACCTGGACGGGCGCGAACTGGCGATCCGTGAGCCAGACCAGCAGACAGGCAAGCATAAACCAGCTCACAAAGTTCACCAGGGGAATACCATAATAGACGCTGCCGACGGGCGCCCAGCGCCAGTAATCAACAATATGAGCAGCTACAGGCTCTATCGCGCCATCCAGTAGCACAGCAGCCAGGCCCGCCGCCAGGATGTCGAAGAGGCTGAGGCGAAAGCCAGGGCGTAGTGAGCGTACCCATCCATAGACACCAAAGATCACCAGCACCCAGGCAAACATGACGGGCAGAGGGACACCTCCGGGCAGCGGGGGCAGTAAGACAGATGTATACACATAGCGACCAAAGGGGAAGCCAGTAGTAACACCCAGGGTCTCGGCCAGGTAGGAGAAGATAATCACAAGCAGTCCAGCCTGGATGGCCCTCCGCCTGCCATAGAGGAAGGCAGCCGCTAGTAGAAGGAGTACGCCTTCAAGATAGAGGAGGAAGCTCGCCGCCCAATCCATAGGGAAGGGTGGTTTCACATCGAAGGCCACCCCAATTACTGCCAGAACATAGAGCAGGCAAAACATGGCGAAGAGAATACGCAGCACAAGCTGCCTCGGCGCGCTTCGTGTATGACGCCCAATCGCTGATATACGCATGTTACGTACGCTTCTTTTATTGCTACTCAGGGCCGCGTTGCACAATCGAGAGAATGCGCATATAGCCACTACCTTTGATCACGGTTTTCATAGCACCGGTCGTAACATCCATCGCGTAGATGGCATTATCAGCATAGCTTGTCAGGATATGGTCGTTCACCCAGGGCCCTAACTCGACAAAGCGTGCGGACGTAATCGCCAGAACGCCCGGTTTGGCAACCTGAACCTGCTTCCCATTGCCACTAATCTGCGTCATATACAAGGCACTATGACGCGCAAAGGGAGCCTGCTCATCGCTAGAAAAGATAACGTAGACCAGCGTAAGCCCATCCGGCGAAACCTGCGGCGAGAGGACCCAGTGATAGTCGGCATTATTGTTTAAGCCATGTTGCTCAGGCAAGAATACCTGGGCATTTCCCAGCGTGGCTTTCGACGCGTCCAGGTTGACAATCGCCAGGCTATTAGCATTATTCTGGCCAGCAATGTCATCTGGCACACTATTATCTGTCGGGGCAGTCACTACACCACTATAGGTTGAGTAGAGCAAGGCGTTGCTTGCAGGCGTCAACAAGAGGGGCATCTGTGAGACGTCGTCGGTCAGCAAACTTTTTGGATCTTGGTTTTGCGCCAGCGAGTTATCCTGCGTACTGGGTAGATCTAACAGCCAGAGGCCATACTGCGTAGAGCGACGATCACCGCGATCATCAGTCAAGAGCAGTTGCTTGGCTGCCTGGTTCTTTCCATTTGGCAGAAATGAGAACACGCGAAAACAGGGGCAATTCGTATTTGCCTGTTGATAGACCAGTTTTGTATGGTCTAACGCTCCCGTGTAGAGGCTCACATTCCCACTACCGCTTTTAGGAGCCGTACTCCAGGCGATTGAGAGACCATCGCTGCTGAGCACCAGCGATGTGACAACCTGATTGCTGTCCACAGCCGCGATTTGTCTGGAGGTTCCGCCAAATATATCGCTGAGCCAGATACCATTCCCAACATAGATGACCTGCCCAAGGGAATTCACCCGTGGCGGAATCGAGCGGCTATAGGTATAACCCGGAGTATCAAGCTTCTGCGGCGTGCCTCCACCCAGTTGCACGGCGTATAGGCCATCCTGGGCCTCATAGACAACATACTGGCCCCCAGGCACTTGCAAGGTATCAGTCGGATTCTTGCCCGAGAACTGGAAGAGGCCATTGTCATCGCTTTGAGGCGTAGGGCTGGGTGTTAACAACTGGTTGGCCCTGGCCGTTGCCGTAGCCGAGGCCTCCTGGGCCGCCATTTGCGCGTGCTGGTTGAGCGCGATAAAAAGCTGGGCTGTTAGAATAATCAAGAGCAGGCTCACCAGTGCCAGTAGCGTTACGATGCTGATACGTGTCGAGCGTATCGCTTGTGGTGGGGTCGGCTGCGTCTTGTGGTCTTGTGGCTTTTCAGGCGGACTATCTATATGCTGCGTCAATGTTTTTTCTGCTCCACATCTCATCTCTTAGCATCTATCAGTATAACATGAAAGCGCCTTATTCTGGAAAGTCACTAGCACAGCTTACCTGTTAGCGCGTTCTGCAAAGGGTTGCACTCCCCACACGATCAACCTACGCTCGCTACGACCGATATTCTCCTCTATGACGACTGCCAGCGACTATTCAGGCCCTATAAGTGCGCCTATCTTCTGTTTTAGTTTCTTTGTGAGTGTACTTTTGTATAAAGGCCAGCGAGCGCTCCTCTACCTCTTGCCGGTCATAGTCTTTCATCACGAGATGATATGAGCGTTTGAGGACCACGAGTTGCTTCTCAGGTGAACCCAGAAGGCGATAAATTTCGTGTCCATCGCGGACCGGCACTACATGGTCACGTTGGGCCGCGATAATCAGGGCTGGCATGGTGATACACGGCAGTTCTTCGCGCAACCGGGGCAGGTAGAGCAGCATGCTCTCAACCGGGGCCATCGGGGTCCAGCGATAGACATTACGGGTATAGTGCTTACGGGCTTGTGCATCGCGAAGATCCTCTCTCAACGTTGGTAAGAAAGGAGTCAACTGCCTGACCATGCGAATCGCGGGCAACATCCAGGGACGCATATAGAGCGGGGCGCACATCGCGATCACGCCGGATACCTCTTCATGAGCGGCGATATGCAGGCATAGCGCGCCACCCAGCGAGTGGCCAACCAGGAAGACCTGGTCGCAGTGAAGTTTAAAGGCTCGTACCGCCTGTTGCAAGGCTGAGGCCCAGTCATGCCAGCCAATCGTCAACATATCCTGTACCTGTGTGCCATGACCCGGCAAGAGAATATTCTCGATGCGCATCCCCTGAGCTAGAAAGAGTTGCTCAAGCTCTTCCATATCGCTGCGATTCCCGTTCAGCCCATGGACCAGCACTACTCCGACACGCGCACGCTCCGGCCCTTTGATCGTCAATTCACTCTCATCCTGCTGATCTCTAAACTCCGCATGCTCCATGACTGTGCCTCGCGTTTCCTCGCTAGTTCACCACACTCTCTTCTTAATACGTTCTACGATGCTCCCTGGACACTTTTCCTATCCTAAACTCCGTACTTTTAGCTGAACGGGAATAATTTGTGAGTTATGCGCCTTCTCAATAATAGAGATAGAGAAGAAAAAAGAGGGGCAACAATGTACGCTTTACTCCTATTTTCTCCTGCTTTTAACGCTGTACCCATTTACGTGGATAGTACTCATTGTCTTCGCAAGAGGATAGTGCTATAGTCTTGTCCATATTGCCTATATCTTATTCATGAAGAAAGAAGTCGAAAGGGACTTAAGATGGAGTTCGCTACCAAGGCCATTCACGCCGGGCAGGAGCCAGATCCAACCACCGGCGCGATTATGACGCCAATCTATCAGACTTCAACCTATGCCCAGAGCGGCATGGGCGAACATAAAGGTTATGAATACGCCCGTACTGGGAATCCAACGCGCACCGCGCTTGAAGCCTGCCTTGCCTCGCTCGAAAATGGGCGCTATGGCCTGGCCTTCGCCTCTGGACTCGCCGCCGAAAGCGCCGTCTTGAGCTTGCTGAGCGCGGGCGATCACATTGTCTCGTGCGACGATCTCTATGGCGGCACCTACCGTATCTTTGATCGCATCATGAGCCGCTATAACATTGAGACCTCATATGTTACGGCCAATCGTGTCGAGGCGTATGAGCAGGCAATTCGTCCCAACACCAAAATCATCTGGCTAGAGACGCCTACCAATCCGCTGCTCAGCCTGGTTGACATCCGCGCGGTCGCCGAGGTCGCGCACCGCCATAATGTGCTGCTCGTTGTCGACAATACCTTCTCCAGCCCCTACTTCCAGCGTCCACTCGATCTGGGGGCCGATATCGTCCTGCACAGCACGACCAAGTATATCAATGGCCATAGCGATGTCATCGGCGGGGCCTTGATCATGAACGACCAGAGCGTCTACGAGGCCATTAAGTTCCACCAGAACGCCGCTGGAGCGGTTCCTGGCCCCTTTGACGTCTGGCTGACCCTGCGCGGCATCAAGACACTCGCGGTACGTATGCGCCAGCACGAAGAGAACGCGCGCGCCGTCGCCAACTTCCTGACCGAGCATAAGCGCGTTGAGAAGGTGTACTATCCCGGCCTCGCCTCGCATCCTGACCATGCGCTGGCCAGGCGACAGATGAGTGGCTTTGGCGGTATGGTCTCCTTCCAGTTCAAGGGAAGCCTGAGCGATGTTGATACCGTTGTACGCCGCTTGCGCGTCTTTACCTTCGCCGAGAGCCTCGGGGGCATCGAGTCACTGGTCTGCCATCCCGCTAGCATGACGCATGGCTCAATCCCCAGAGAGATTCGCGAGGCCCGCGGCCTGAACGATACCCTCCTGCGCCTCTCGGTAGGCATTGAGGACATCTCGGATATTCTGCGTGATCTCGAACAGGCACTCGCCTAACCGCGCCCTTCGCGCCTACGGCGTGAGGGAGGAGATGTGGGTGGCAAACGGCTCCGCCGTTTGCCACCCACATCTCCTCCCACCGAGGCGAGCGTAGCGAGCCGAGGGAAGAAACAGAAGAGAATCAAATAGCCCTGCCTTGGGAACTTGGGAAGAGCTTGTTTGACAGACCTTCGGCACTTCTGATATAATCTACGCGCACTTACCCAATCCGACACAAGTGTCGGATCTTTTTTGTGCAAGTCTCTTTTTCGTACCCTTGGGGTACTCTTCTAAGTAGTTTGAAGAGGCAATCTTTCGGGGAGGAAGTTTACTTAACATGCCAAATAATGCATCTGCGGAAAAGCGCATGCGCCAGGAACAGAAGCGCCGCGCACACAACCGCAGCGTCAAATCCAAGGTGAAATCCACCATCACAAAGGCACGCACAGCCATCGCCACCGATAACGTCGCCTTTGATGCCAGCGAGGCTGCCGTTCGCGCCGCTATCAGCGAGCTAGACCGCGCCGCCAAGAAAGGCGTCATTCACAAAAACAATGCTTCTCGCCGCAAATCGCGCTTGATGAAGCAGCTCAACACAACTAAAGTCTCTGAGAAGTAATTTTTGCGCCCATTGCTCTGCCATCTTGCTGTTCACAATCGATGAGCACTGAGCGCACCAGGAGGTATTAGGATGGCCGACAATAAAGTCGTAACGAAGCCAGCAGGGCGGGCGCTACTGGCCGCTGTCGAAAGTGCTCAGTTACGCAAAGATGTTCCTGAAATAAAGTCTGGCGATACCGTCCGTCTGCAAGTCAAAGTTGTTGAAGGTACCCGCGAACGCCTTCAGCCGTTCGAAGGCGTCGTCATGCGCCTGCGCGGCAGCAGCGTCAACCGTAACTTCACCGTCCGCCGTATTACAAATGGCGTCGGTGTTGAGCGCACCTTCCTTCTCCATTCTCCCCGTGTAGAGAAGATTGAGGTTCTGCGCCACGCTCGCGTTCGCCGCAAGCAGCTCTACTTCCTACGTGGTCTAACCGGCAAGGCTGCTCGTCTGAAGGAGATCCGTCCTATGACCAGCAAGCAGGCCGCTGAGAAGGCCGCGAAGGCTGAGGCTCGCGCAGCAGCCGCTCATGCAGAAGACTAAAAAATCTTCGCCAACACTCACAGAAGAAATGGCCCTGTTTGAACAGGGCTATTGCTTTATTGCCGGGCTTGATGAGGCAGGACGGGGCTGCCTGGCAGGCCCAGTGGTGGCCGCAGCCGTCATTCTGCCTCTTGAGTCCAATCCAACGCCTGTTCTTGCTCGTTTCACCGGTGTCAATGACTCCAAACAGCTAAACGAGGCGACACGCGAGCGCCTCTATGATGTGATTATGGAGCACGCGCTAGCCGTTGGCGTTGGTATTGGCTCAGTTGAGCTGATCGATCAGCGCAATATCCTCCAGGCAACGCTCCAGTCTATGCGCGTGGCACTCACACAACTGACACCCACTGCTCAGGCCCTGCTCCTGGATGCCGTCAGACTCCGTGACATTCCACTTCCACAACTCTCGCTCACCAAGGGCGATTCACGCTGCCTCTCCATTGCCGCCGCCTCGATCATCGCCAAGGTGACACGAGATCGCTTGATGCACCAACTCCACGAGGAGTTTCCCCGCTATGGCTTTAAACAACATAAAGGCTATGGCACGCCGGAGCACCTCGAAGCGCTCAAACAATTTGGCGTGACCCCCCACCACCGCCGCAGCTTCTCCCCCATTCGCGAGATGCTCTTTGGCCTCTTTCCAGATACAGCCTTCTAAACATGTTTATCATATGTTTATCCAATATATACAACTTTTTTGATAGCAAGCGCTTTTACTTGACTTTCAAGCGCAGTGCACTTTACACTAATTTATGAAAGGAAACGATCATTCCTATTGTTTCCCTCCCCTTTCTTGCTAGCAGGATCGAAAAGCAGACGTACCGATTTTCAATGCCCTGTCATCAGCCTACTGTTGTCTTCTACATTTAGAAGGAGAGGCGACGATGGAGACCTCGGCTCAGACAAACTACCAAGCAAGTACAGGTCAGTTTCATGAACTATGGCAACTGAGTGGCACACATGACTTTTCCTCCTGGATCTTTAATAGCACCGCTCTGGTAAACGATGGAACAGTTCTACTAACACCTGGAGGGGGAAATCAACACTGTTACTCCGCCTATATCGATGGCGGTAGTGTGAGCTATGATAGCAACATGCAGCTCTGCGTTGGGCAGGACCCCTTTGGCCTGGGACAGTATAACCAGCAGAACTACTATAATGGCGGGCAATTCTACTATGGCGCGCTGATCTCGCCCATTCATCAGACCGCCCGATCCATCAATAGCCTGGTCGCTTCCTGGAACGCAACCACGCCCGCGGGCACCTGGATACAGACGCATGTCCGTGTGCAGATTAACGGGGCCTGGACGCGCTGGTTTAAGCTTCCTATCTGGGCCAGCGATTTGAGCACGGTCCAGCGTCACAGTATTGATGGGCAGGATGATCCCTTTGGCACTGTCGATACAGACACCTTCAGGACCAAAGGGCAGCTTGCTACCGCCTATCAGCTCGCGGTCACACTCTTTAGTACCACGCCCAATACCACTCCTGTACTGTACCGTGTAGCAGCCGTCGCCTCATATGAGACGGATCCACAACACACGCCCCAGATCTCGCCCGACAAAAGCGTGTGGGGACGCAACCTGGGCGTGCCACAGCGCTCACAGATGCTCGCCAGTTACCAGGGACAGGGCTATGGTGGCGGCGGCGAGGTCTGGTGTAGCCCCACCTCGACCAGCATGGTCATGGCCTACTGGTCTAGCATTCTCAACCGGCCCGAGCTGACTCTCACCGTTCCCGCCACGGCAGAGGCAGCCTATGACTTTACCTACCAGGGCACGGGCAACTGGCCTTTTAATACGGCTCACGCGGGGGCGTATGGTTTGCATGCCTTTATCACGCGCATGTACTCCATGAGCCAGGTCGAGCAGTGGATTAAAGTCGGCGTGCCCGTCATCATTAGCATAGGTTTTCAGAATGGGCAACTCCCTAACGCGCCAATTCCCAGCACCGATGGACATATCATCGTCGTGCGTGGTTTTGCTGCCAATGGCGACGTGATCACCAACGATCCCGCGGGCGCGTCCAACGATAGAGTACAGATTACCTATAACCGGCAGGCTTTACAGAACGCATGGCTCCGTTCCTCCCATGGCACAGCCTATATCGTCATGCCAGAGAACTGGCAGATGCCCACTGCCAATCGTCTGACTAACTGGTAAGAAAATAGCAGAGAGAGTGGCATGGTGTGCGGTCTTCACTTGCATACCATGCCACTCTCTTATCCATGCATAAATTCTTACACTTGACTTTACCAATCTTTCTTCCTACACTTTAGGGTAAGTGAAGTTAATATAACAATTCGCCCTTTCTTCCAGACACACATCTTTCACTTACCCCTTCACATATGGTTACTATTTTTTGAAGAAAGGTTCTCAATGAAGCTATTTCACACTCAGGAGAGGCGCGGCAGTATCTTGCGCTTCTCCCTTAGCACGCTGCTGGCCCTGCTCTGCCTCTCACTGCTCGCTGGACAATCGGTCCAGGCAGCCACGCGGGTAGATACGCCCGCGCAGTATGATGAGTTCTGGCAGCAGGACTCGCATCACGACTTTGCGGCCTGGTCCCTCAATGGTGTCCAGGTGACGCCATTTGGGCACCTCAAGCTTGATTCAGAGAAGAAGCTGGCCTGCTCGTCTGACGCTATTGATGGTGGGACAGCATCCTTCGCGACCTCGGTTGGCCTGTGCGCGGGACAAGACCCCTACGCGCCCGGGGCCTATAGCCCCGATTACAACTACTATAATGCTGGCTCCTTCTATTTCGGGACAATTCTCTCACCCGTGCATACGACCAAACAACCCTTCACCACATCCGTCGCCTCCTGGAATGCTGAGACGCCCGCTGGCACCTGGATTGAGACCCATATTCGCGTGCTAGAGAATGACACCTGGACCCACTGGTATGATCTCCCGATCTGGGCCAGTGATTTCAGCACCATCAAGCGCCATAGCATCGATGGGCAGTACGATGATGGTGGCAGTATCGCGACCGATACCTTCTTTACGGGAAACACGCCCGCGACCGCCTATCAACTCAGCCTGACCCTGTTTACAACCTCGCCCACGGTGACACCTGATATTCGGCGCGTCACGGCCTTCGCCTCCTACGATTCAGACCCAGCGCATACACCGCAGGTCGCGCCCGATCAGCATGTCTGGGGCAAGAGCCTGAATGTACCTCAGCGCTCGCAGATGCTGCCTGAATACAACGGCCTCGGCTATGGCGGTGGCGGCGAGGTCTGGTGCAGCCCCACCTCGACCAGCATGGTCATGGCCTACTGGTCCAATCTGCTCCACTACCCTAAATTGACACAAACCGTTCCCGACGCGGCTCGCGATACCTATGACTTCACGTACGAAGGCACGGGTAACTGGCCTTTCAATACGGGTTACTCCGGTAGCTATGGCCTGCGCTCCTTTGTTACTCGCATGTACTCAATGAGCCAGATCGAGCAGTGGATTAAGTTTGGTGTACCCATCGTCGTTAGTCTCGCTTATAAGAAAGGCGAGCTACCTGGTACGCCTATCCCTTCCTCAGGTGGGCACCTGCTCGTCGTCAAGGGCTTTACGACCAATGGTGATGTCATCACCAATGATCCAGCCGCCGCCAGCGACGCCGCCGTCCAGATTGTCTATCCACGCCAGGCCTTCCAGAATGTCTGGCTGAAATATTCAAATGGTACAACTTATGTAATTTATCCAGAACTCTGGCCCACTCCTCAGAAAGACCGCCTCTCAAGCTGGTAGAGGGAATAAAAGGAGAAGCTGCTGGCGGCTCTTGGCCGCCAGCAGCTTCTCCTTTTATTATTGCCATAAACTCGTAGTCTATGGTATGCTTAGCTAAGAAATCCAATAGAAAGAGGCCTGCGCTGATGACAACAACAAAGCATGTTCAGCATGACACCCCCAAGGGGCATGGCTCTCCAAAGAGCGACCTTCCTGGCGCACCTCGGGCCTCGCATTACATCTTCTAGACGTCAAAGCGATGCTGCTCATTTCTCTTCTAAGTAAGTCACGAGGCCGCAAGAACGCGCCACCGGGCCACTCGCTCTCTTGAGAGGTCCTATCGCCACTCTGTGTCTCTGACGCCCTTCTATGTGCTGTCTTCCTCTGTCTTTTGACGTTACAGGCATATACTCCAGGGAATATGAGGCCTATCGTCAACACTCAAACGCGTCTATAGGAAAGGATGTAGCTTCGTGCCGGACTCACAACGCACAGCGACGCTTACGTATACTCAGCTCTTGCGTACCTATCTCGGGCCACAATGGCGACGCATGAGTCTTATTACCTTGCTCCTGCTCTCTATTCTTGTATTTCAACTCGTTAATCCCTATATTCTGCGTTACTTTATCGATACCACATTGGGTGGCGGCGACCAGTCCACCCTCCTGCTGGCTGGTCTGCTCTTTGTTGGCCTGGCCCTGCTTAACCAGGGCGCAACGATTCTGGAGACATACGTCAGCGAGAATGTGGCCTGGACGGCAACCAATCGCCTACGTGCCGACCTGGTCGCGCACTGCCTGCGCCTGGATCTCGCTTTTCACAAGTCACATACCTCGGGCGAGCTGATTGAGCGCATCGATGGAGATGTGGATGCGCTCTCCACCTTCTTCTCGCGCTCGTTTGTGCTGGTCGCCAGCAACATCTTGCTGATCCTGGGCTTGATTCTGATCCTGTTCCAACAACACTGGTTGGTCGGCTTAGTAATGGGCGTGTTCGCGATCCTGGCGACCTATATCCTGCTGCGTATCCGCAATTTCGCGATTCGCTCTGAGACCGCGGATCGCCAGAAGAGCGCGGAGTTTTATGGCTTCATGGGCGAACAGCTCGCTGGCACCAGTGATATCCGCGCCAATGGCGCCACCAGCTATGTCCTATGGCGCTTCTATACCCTGCTACGCTCATGGTACCCGGTCAACAGGCGCGCCGCGCTCATGGGTTTTTCGACCTTTGTGACGACCATCGCGATCTTCGGCGTTGGAAATGCCCTTGCCTTCGCGCTTGGCGCCTACCTCTGGAGCCAGAAGTTGATCTCGCCTGGCGCTGTCTACTTTATCTTCTACTGCACCAACCTTTTGAACCAGCCCATCGACCAGATCCGGCGCGAGCTCCAAAATCTACAGAAGGCTGGCGCGGGTATCGAGCGCATCCGCCTGCTCTTGCACACTCAGCCCACGATCACGGACGCGCCTGCGCCCCTCTCGCTTCCTTCAGGCCCGCTCGCCGTCTCCTTTGCACGCGTTAGCTTTAGCTACAACGAGCAGGATATGGTGCTACATGACCTCTCTTTTGACCTGGCTCCAGGCAAGGTGCTCGGCCTGCTAGGACGCACAGGAAGCGGAAAAACGACGACGGCCCGCCTGCTGCTACGCCTCTACGAGGCTCAGAGCGGCGAGATTCGCCTGGGAGATGTTCCGATACACGCGACACGTCTCGCGGACCTGCGCCAGGGTGTCGGGATGGTGACGCAAGACGTGCAGCTCTTCCATGCCAGCGTGCGCGATAATCTGACCTTCTTCAACACCAGCATCCCAGATAGCCGTATCCTGAAGACGCTAGAGAGCCTGGGCCTGGGTCCATGGCTGCGCTCGCTTCCAGAAGGTTTGGATACCGAGCTGGGTTCCGATGGCGAGGGTCTCTCCGCGGGCGAGGCCCAGCTCCTGGCCTTTACACGTATCTTTCTCGCCGATCCTGGCCTCGTGATCCTGGATGAGGCCTCGTCCCGCCTGGATCCGGCCACCGAGCAGTTGATTGAGCAGGCCACAAGCAAGCTGCTTGCAGGGCGTACTGCAATCATCATCGCGCATCGTCTGGGCACGATTCAACGCGCCGACAATATTATGGTGCTTGAGAATGGATGCATCCTTGAACAGGGAGCGCGCGTAGACCTGGCCAATGATCCCGACTCTCGTTTCTCCTATCTGCTCAAGACCGGGCTAGAAGAGGTGCTGGCATGAGATCTGATATAAAATATAGTACGCCTGATGTCCCACCATTGAAGACCTATCAATACCTATGGGGCCTGATGCGCTACCGCCCCTGGCTCTATCTGGGCAACGCGCTCATCTGGATCATCCTGCACATGGTGCCTCTGCTCCCAGGACTAATCGCGCAACAATTCTTTAATACATTGGCACGCTCGGGACACCTCAATCGTGAACTCTGGCTGCTGATCGCGACCCTGGTGGCTATCGCTCTTGGGCAGGCTGCGCTCTTTCTTTTTGGCGGACTCGTCGATAACTTGCATCGCTTCTCGATGTCTAATATTCTGCGGCGCAATCTGCTGGCACGCATCTTAGAGCGTCCCGGCGCACGAGCGGTCCCTGGCTCTCCCGGTGAGGCCATCAGCCGCCTGCGTGATGACGCCGACCAGGCCGAGAACGCCATTAGCTGGACCCTGGACAGCATCGGCGAAATCCTCTTCGCGCTTGTGGCCGTGTTCATCCTGCTGCGCATCAACTCAACAATTACGCTGCTGGTCTTCTTCCCCCTGGCGGGCGTGCTGGCCATTACCCAACTTATGCGCAATCGCCTGAGCAAGTATCGCGTCGCCAGCCGCCAGACAACTGGAAAGGTGACCAGCGCCATCGGCGAGATCTTCTCCTCGGTGCAGGCCATCCAGATCGCGGCAGCCGAGCCACACGTTCTGCGCAACTTCGACATACTCAACGAACGCAGGCGCGTTGCCATGCTCAAGGATAGCGTGCTGACACAGATTCTTAGCTCAACCTTTAGTAACATCGTAGGCATCGGCACGGGTCTCATCTTGCTTCTGGCGGCCCAGTCCATGCATACACGTGATCTGGGCGTGGGCGACCTGGCGCTCTTCATCTATTATCTCTCCTTTGTGACGGAGTTTGTGCAGCTCTTTGGCACCTTTCTGGCCTACTATACCCAGACCGGGGTCTCGTTCTCACGCATGCATACACTCTTACAGGGGGCACCAGCTGAAAGCCTGGTAGCGCACCACCCCCTGTATCTCACCAGGACCATTCCCCAGCCTACAATGCTGTCTGCAAGTGCGCGTAACCTGGAGTCGCTTGAGGTGCACGGCCTGAGCTACTACTATCCCGAAACAGGGCGCGGGATCACCCATATTGATCTAAGCCTGCGCCGGGGTACACTCACCGTGATTACTGGGCGCATCGGCTCGGGCAAGACAACGCTTGTGCAAACACTGCTCGGACTCCTGCCACGTCAGAGTGGAGACATCTTCTGGAATGGTGACCTGGTCAGCGAACCTGCGACCTTCTTTGTACCGCCCAGAAGTGCCTATACGCCCCAGGTCCCACGCCTTTTTAGCGCTACCCTGCGCGAAAATATCCTGCTGGGACTCGAACCAGGGCCAGAGCGTCTACAGCAAGCCATTGAGCAGGCCGTGATGGAGCGCGACCTGAACGCGCTTGAGCAGGGCATTGAAACCCTGGTGGGAACACGTGGCGTCAAGCTCTCGGGTGGACAGATCCAGCGCGCCTCGGCGGCACGTATGTTTGTACGCGAGCCCGCGCTACTGATCTTTGATGATCTCTCCAGTGCCCTGGATGTTGTAACGGAGCAAACAATGTGGGCACGACTGGCAGATCTACTACAACAGGGTCAGACGACGTGCCTGGTCATCTCGCACCGGCGGGCCGTGCTCCAGCGCGCCGACCATATCATTGTGCTCAAAGAGGGCGAGATTGCGGCGCAAGGCACGCTCACCACTCTGCTAGAGAGCTCTGAAGAGATGCGCCAGCTCTGGTATGGTGGTCTCGTGGAGTAGGTGTCTGTGGGACGAAATGGCATGCGCCGCTGACGCGGCGCATGCCATTTCGTCCCACAGACACCTACTCTACTCCCATGCTCCTATACTTCTTGCCCCACTGCGCGCGGACTGTTATAGTGGGAGGAAACGGTGGAGAAGAGGGAGTTATGTCAGAGTATATATGGGGTCGTAATCCCATTATGGAGACCCTGCAATCGGTGCGCAAGGTGAAGCGAATCCTGCTCGCAGAGGGAAGTAAACGCGAGGGAGGCACCCTGAACACAATTATTCAGGAGGCCCAAAAACGCCAGATTCCGGTCGAGACGGTGCCACGCGCGCGCCTGGACCAGATGAGCAAAGGCGCGGTACACCAGGGCTGCGTGGCCGTTGTCG
This sequence comes from Ktedonobacter racemifer DSM 44963, assembly GCF_000178855.1. Lineage (GTDB taxonomy): Bacteria > Chloroflexota > Ktedonobacteria > Ktedonobacterales > Ktedonobacteraceae > Ktedonobacter > Ktedonobacter racemifer. The sequence goes on from NZ_ADVG01000002.1 coordinate 1,830,023, forward strand.
CCGAGCGCGAATATGCCAGTACCGACGACATTCTTGCGCGTGCCGCAGAGCGTAACGAGCCACCGTTCCTACTCTTGCTCGACTCGATTCAGGATGTCAATAACCTGGGTTCGCTCTTGCGCACCGCCGAAGCGGCGGGAGTGCACGGGGTCATTATTCCTGAGCATCGTGCCGCAGAGGTCAACGCGACCGTCGTCAAAACCTCTGCCGGAGCAACCGAGCATATTATGATCGCGCGTGAAACCAATCTCACACGCACCATCGACTATCTCAAACAACAAAATATCTGGATTGTGGGCCTGGCGGGCGAAGGAGACACACTCTATACGCAAGCCAACCTTACGGGAGCGCTCGCCGTGGTTGTGGGAAACGAGGGCAAAGGCATGGGGCGCCTGGTGCGCGAACACTGCGATGTACTGATTAAGCTACCGATGCATGGCTATATTAATTCGCTCAACGCGGCCGTTGCGGGCAGCATCACGCTTTACGAAGCGCTCCGCCAGCGCTCGCTCGCCTCTCGCTAAGGGGTCCATCCTACCCATACTTGCATTTGTTACATGCGTTATATCCGCTACGTTCTATCATGTATATCGATGCAATAATTCAGGAGAGCTTCATCGTGTTTAAGATATTTCTACAACGCCTCAGCCTGCTAGCGATCTGTGGCCTGTTCGCCCTTAGCCTGGCGGCCTCGCTACAGCCTGCGCTAGCACATGCCGCAGGCCCTACAGTTACCATAGCGCAACCAGGTGCAACAAGCTCAATTCTTATTGGCCATCCCGGCACGAAGGTGACGCTTACAGGAACAGGCTTTAAGCCCAATGGCACCGCCAAACTCTTCGCAACGCCCGTCAGCGATCCCAATCAGTGTAAACCTAATCAGGTGACCGACAACATGAAAGCCTTTGTCCCTGATAGCACAACCATTGGCGCCGATGGCAGCTTTAATGTTGTCACCAACTGGCCAGATGCCGCCAATATTCCTTCGGCCCCCTACTATCTCTGTGTGACTACTCAGGACGAGCAGGCCATCTCGAGCAACAACTTTACCGTTGCGGAGCCGGTTGCGATCAAGGTCACTCCTAAGAATGCGGCCCCTGGCGACAAAATTACAGTCCAGGGCACTGGCTGGCTACCAGTACAGAATATTAACGTCTCTATTGTTAGCAATGGCTCACCTATCACCAGCCAGAGCGTGCAGTCCGCGGGTCCAGATGGCATCTTTACCACGACGCTGACCGTCCCGCAGGGCACCCAGGATGGAAGCTACCAGGTAAGTGTCACCGCACCGAATGAAGATACAAACTATATGAAGGCCAACCAGGCCCTTACCGTCGCCGCCGAGCCGACCGCAGCGCCTTCTACCCCCACCCCGACGCCCGGTACCACACCTACAGCCACCACGACGGCGACCGCCAATTCCAGCGGATCTGGTGGCCCGAATGGCCTGATGATCTTTACCTTCCTGCTGGGAGGCGTAGGCCTCGTCCTGGTCGTCGTCGGCGCCATCATGTACTTCTCCTATACCCGTCAGTAGCAAGGCACCTCCGCCATAAACAATTGAGGTCTGGCTGTCCCCTGGAGCATTCCATGCTCCAGGGGACAGCCAGACCTCAATATTACTCCCGAAGCTCGCTCCTACGCGTATGCACGAGGAGCAAGACCCCACTACCAACCTCCACCTCGGCCAGGTCATGCGTCAAGACATTGCTAATGCCCCTGGGCGAACCAAAACGCAGGCAACCATCGCGCAGAGCGTACTGTAAGTTGGTCGTGGTCAAACCCGTCACATCGCCCACCAGGGGGAAGAGCGAGAGCAGGTCGTTGCTCGTGCCATGCACCTGGGTCCGCGCCGGGCCATGCACCACCCAACATACAGAAGGGCCATCGACCAGGCGCACAGGTACGCTTGTCATGCTGGCCAGGAGCATAATATTTCCGAGGGCGTGCTCCATCCGTTCGCCTCCCCAGCCGCCAAGTAGGGTAATGCGCGTCGCGCCATGCTCGAGCGCGAGTTGCAAGGCCAGTTCTGTATCGGTCTCGTCCTTCTCTTCGGCGACGCGCACAAGCTCGCACCCACGTGCGCGTAGCTCTGGTTCAGGAAGAGTGAGCGAGTCGAAATCTCCTACAATTACACGCGGTGTCAGACCATAGTCAAACGCGGTCTGTGCCCCTTTATCGGCGGCTATCACCAGGTCGGCACTTGCCAGGGCCTCCTGTACACCGCTTCCAGGTCTCAAGCTTCCCGCGGCAAATACAACGATATGCATACTCTTTGCTATACCTTTCGGCTAACTAGTAGCCACATTTTCGCACAAATCGTTATGATAGTTGAACAAGTTCTAGTAGACTGACCATCTTCATTTGCAAGGTGCGCCGCCTGCGGCGGCAGGGGAGAGAGACGCAGAGGGGCTAACGCCCCTCTGCACGCCCCACTTCTTCGATTTATATCTATACGAGGGTACTCATAACATGTCGATACAGCGCACACCTCAATCCTGGGGCCGCTTCCCACGTGTGAAGCCCAATGCCGTGCTGCCAGTCTACTGGCGTCACGAGGTTCCACAACTCGATACACTTGAGAAGTCTATCCTGCCTTATGCCTATGGGCGCAGCTATGGTGATAGCTGCCTTAACGAGGGCGGTATCTCGCTTGATGTCAGCAATCTGCGTCACTTCATCTCCTTTGATGAGGAACAAGGCCTCTTACGCTGTGAGGCGGGCGTCTCTCTGGCCGAGGTACTGGAGCTGGCAGTACCTCGTGGCTGGTTCTTGCCTGTGACCCCTGGCACCAAGTTCGTCTCAGTTGGTGGCGCAATCGCGAATGATGTGCATGGCAAGAATCACCACAAAGGCGGCACCTTCGGCTACCATGTCACCCAGTTTGAGTTGCTACGCTCCGATGGCACACGTCTCATCTGCTCGCCCGAGCAGAACAGCGAGTTCTTCCAGGCCACCATTGGCGGTCTGGGCCTGACGGGCGTCATTCTCTGGGCCGAGTTCCGCCTGAAACCCATCCAGAACCCATACATTCAGATGGATAGTATTCTCTTCTCCTCTCTGGATGAATATCGGCAGATAGCTGAGGAGTCCGATAAAGGCTTTGAGTACACAGTCTCCTGGGTGGTCTGCCTCGGCAATGAGAAGGAGTTGGGGCGAGGGTTCTTCTCACGCGGCAATCATGATACGACGCAGCCCATGCCCAGCAATACTCAGGGAAAACACCTGCCCCTGGCCGTTCCTTTCGATTTCCCTTCTATTACGCTCAATCGCCTGACGATTCGTGCCTTCAACCTGGCAATCTATAATAAGCAGCGCAAGAAGTATGTCCATAAGCTCACGCACTATGATCCATTCTTCTATCCCCTCGACGCCATCCATGCCTGGAACCGCATGTATGGCAAGCGTGGCTTCTTCCAGTACCAGTTTGTCATTCCCTTTGAGGGCGGCTATGAGGCCATGAAGGAGATCATGCAAGAGATCAATCGCTCCGGAGAGGGGTCATTCCTGACCGTTCTCAAATCCTTTGGAGATGTTCGCTCGCCTGGCATGCTCTCCTTCCCGCGCCCTGGCCTGACCCTGGCCCTGGACTTCGCCAATCACGGCACACAGACCCTGCGCCTCCTCGACCGCCTGGATGCCATGGTTAATGCCGCCGGTGGCCTGATTTATCCTGCTAAGGACGCGCGTATGCATCCCGAAGACTTCCAGCGCTACTTCCCACGCTGGAAAGAGTTCGAGCAGTATATGGACCCACAATTTTCTTCCAGCTTCTGGCGTCGCGTCACACAGCCCGCTGCGCAATAGATAAAGCATACATACTACCAATCTGGAGTTATAAAAAAGTTATGGCAAAAATCCTTATTGTAGGCGCGACCTCAGCAATTGCCCAGGAGACAGCAAAATGTTTCGCCAAAGATGGTGCTGAACTCTTCCTGGTCGCACGCAGCCCTGAGAAAATGGCCGTTATCGCGGATGACCTCAAGGTACGTGGCGCCAAAAGTGTCGAAACCTTCGAGTTTGACGCCTCTGATCTTCATCGTCACCAGGAGATGTTCGACGCCGCACTCGCAACCATGGGTGAGCTAGATATGTTCCTCATCGCCCACGGGACGCTCGGCAGTCAGAAGGACTGCGAAGAGAGCGTGGCAGAGACCCTCAAAGAACTCAATACCAACTTTACCAGCGTCGTCTCACTACTTACAATTAGCGCCAACTACTTCGAGCGTCGTCACCAGGGTGTGATCGCGGCTATCTCATCTGTCGCGGGTGATCGCGGACGCAAGAGCAACTACGTCTATGGCACCGCCAAGGGCGCGGTCAACCTCTTCTTACAGGGCCTGCGCAATCGCCTGGCCAAATCTGGTGTGACGGTGGTCACGATTAAACCCGGCTTTGTCGATACCCCTATGACCGCGCACCTGCGCAAAGGCTTGCTCTTTGCCAAGGCCAGCGTAGTGGGCGAGGGCGTCTACCAGGCCATGCAGCAGAAGAGGGATATTGTCTATCTCCCCTGGTTCTGGGGCGGCATCATGCTTATAATCAAGGCTATTCCAGAGCGTATCTATAAAAATCTCTCATTAGGTTAGTAGACTTCTCGCGCCTGCGGCGCTCGCCTGGGTAGGGAGTGTGGTGGGCCTTGTCGGCCTGCGGCCGACAAGGCCCACCACACTCCCTACCCAGGAATAAGTGGCACACTCCCTACCCAGGAATAAGCGGTGTGGAACAGGGTGAGCGCCGCTTACCAGAAAGAATTTACGCATCGATGTTTGTTAATATACGCATGGAGGAGCCAATGACGCTTGATCCCCAGGTGGCCGCCTATTTGGCGTCCCTGCCAGTTGCAGAACCTGTTACATCTCTCGATGAGATGCGCCGCCAGAACACGTTCTCAGGCATTGTGAGTGGAGGCGAAACGATTCCGCTGGCCCAGGTGCATAACCGCGCCATTCCCGGGCCAGCGGGTGAGATACCGGTTCGCATCTATCGCCCCACGCCCGATAATGCCCTGCTGCCGGTCGTGCTCTATTTCCACGGTGGCGGCTGGGTGCTTGGCAATCTCGATACTCATGACAATATTTGCCGCTCACTGGCGAAACATACCCCCTGCGTGGTGATCGCGGTCGACTATCGCCTGGCACCCGAGCACAAGTATCCCGCCGCTCTTGAGGATGCCGAGGCCGCCCTCTTATGGGTAAACGCAAACGCCCAGGAGCTAGCTATAGACGCCTCACGTATCGCGGTGGCAGGAGATAGCGCTGGAGGGAATATCGCCGCCGCCCTCACGCTCCTGGCGCGCGATAGAGGCTATCCTTCACTCGCGGCCCAGGCCCTGGTCTATCCCGTGACCGACTATTATACTGGCGATCATGACTCCTACACGACTATTAAAGAGGGATACGGCCTCACCGTGCAGGATATGCGCTGGTTCTGGGATCAGTACCTTTCTACACCGGAAGAGGGCGAGCAGCCCTACGCGGCCCCTTTGCGCGCCCAGAATCTAGGGCACCTGCCGCCCGCGCTGGTTCTCGTCGCGGAGTATGATCCCCTGCGCGATGAGGGACAGAAGTACGCTCAACGCCTGCAAGAGGCTGGAGTGCCAACCCAATTTATCTACCTGAAGGGTCTGATCCACTCCTTCTTTCGTATGAATGGCGTCTTCTCTCACGCCCTCGAACACCAGCAAAACGTCGCCGCCTGGCTGCACTCCCGCTTCGAGGAATAGCTTTTCTCAATGCCCTCTTACTCATGATTGAAGTGGATGTCGTGCGGTGGACCTGTGGGTCCACCGCACGACATCCACTTCAATCATATGCGAGCGCCGCAGGCGCGAGAGGTCAACTCTTTCCAGGTAGAAATTCGTTGGTATAAAGCTGCTTAAAATCCATGCTCTTAATGGGCTTACCAGAGGCGTCCTGGATAGCACCCGCGTTCAACATAAAACCGGGATAGCCCTGCCAGGCCGCGTCATCCTGCACGCCCCACTGGCGCCCCGCATCGGCATAGTGAGCGCTATTAAAGGTTTGGCTATCCATGACGAAGGAGGTATCGGGAAAATTCTCCTTGCCCGCGCCATCAATAAGCATCTGCGCTGTCTCTTTGGGATGCTGGCGCGCATATTCATAGCCTTTGGCGGTCGCGGTCATAAACTTACGCAGCAGGTCCGGCTCGCTCTTCATCTGCTTTGAACCTGTAATGAGATTTGGCGTATAGTAGTCTGGAATGCCAAAGTCAGTAATGTAGAAGTAATTGAGCTTCAGTCCCTCGTGCTTCGCCTGGATGCCCTCGACCCCCTCAAAGATCCAGACAAAATCGATCTTATGCGATTTCAGCGCCTCCATGGCGTCCACATCAAGTGTGACATTGCGGAACTTGCCCTGACCACCATCCTTCTGGATCATGGCACTGACAACCGCGCCCTCATAGGGTGCGCCAAAGCCTCCGTAGGTCTTGCCATCCAGGTCACGCGGACGCTTGATACCCGAATCTGCCAGGGTCACCAGGGCAGAGGTATTATGCTGCAAGATAGCCGCAATCGACACCACAGGCTGGCCCGTGGCGGCATCGGCGACAATTGACTCAGTCGAACTAATACCGACATCCGCCTTGCCCTGGCTCACCAGCGTATCAGGCGAGACGCTGGACGAGTAAGGCAGCACCTTGAGGTCAATCCCCTGGTCTTTGTACCAGCCCTGCTGGAGCGCGGCGTAGATGCCGCTGTGGTTCGTATTAGGGGTCCAATCCAGGGCCAGGGTCATCTTCTTCAGGGGCTGCGACCCCGCTGGCGCGCCACTGGCATGTTGCTGCCAGAAGAAGGCGCCTACCACCACCAGAATGACGAGCACAGGGATGCCAAGGCCCGCCACTAAACGCGTTCGTGTGTTCATTACTCACTCCTTGAGAACTTTTAGAAAATATAACTAACCCCATCTACAGGGTGGGTATGTGACTTCTCGCGCCTGTGGCGCTCGCTAGGTAGTGTGCTGTGTGTTAGCAGCTGCAGGCTGCCGACACACAGCACACTACTTAGCGGTATTTGGAACCTGCGGGCATACTCGCTGCACCAAAGGCGCGCCTCTGCTCCGACTCCTGCCAGGGTAAGACGATATGCTCAACCAGGCTCACCAAAGCAAAGAGCGCCAGGCTCAGCACGGTTGTGATGACGATAGCCGCGAAAACCAGTACGATAGCATGCGCGTTAGCCGAGGTCTGCATAAAGATACCCAGCCCCTGCTCCGCGCCTACGTATTCGCCAATGATAGCCCCGGTCACGCTATAGGTCGCGGCGATGCGCAGGCCTGAAAAGAATGAAGGCATCGCTCCCGGCAAACGCACCAGCCAGAGGATCTGCCAGCGCGAGGCCCGCATGCTGCGCATCAGCCGTACCAGGTCGGGATCAACGCTCAACAGGCCATCGGCACAGGCCACCGTGATCGGGAAGAAACAGTACAGCACCACCAGGATTACCTTGGGCAAGATATCGAAGCCAAACCAGACCAGCAATAGCGGCGCCAGGGCCACCATGGGAATGGTCTGCGAGGCCACCAGTAGGGGATAGAGCGCTCTCCTAAGCCAGGAAGAGAGATCGATAGCCACTGCAATAGCCACGCCCAGAACCGTGGCCAGTGCCAGGCCCAGGACCGTCTCTACCATCGTCTGAATGGAATGCGTGAGTAATACATCACGCTTATTCTCCAGTGCGGCCAGAATTGCGCTAGGCGCTGGCACAAGCGTGGCATCTATACGACCAGCTCGCACACCAACTTCCCACAGGAGCAAGAGTGCCACCACCAGCACAAAGGCCGGACCATAGGCGGCAAAGCGCCGCCAACGACTCTCATTCATGCGCACTGCTCCTTAATGCAAAAACACTTAACATATTCAGCTTTGCCTTGTTATACTCTTCTTGCTAATCCAGGCTGGATGCGGGAAGCGACTGCTGAGCTATCTGACTATTTCCTCGATCCGTCAGAGGATCCCGCAATGCAATTTGAGTAGTAGTTCAACCAGTTCGCGCTCCAACTTGAGCGCATCCGGCTCGGTCAGTTGCTCCTGCCTGCGCGGGCGTGGCAGGTTGACGTCCACCACGCGCAAAACACCAGCCGGGCGCGCGCTCAGCACATAGATACGATCCGAGAGGAGGATAGCCTCGCGCACATCATGCGTGATAAACAGGACGCTCGCATGCACCTCCTGCCAGAGATCAAGCAGCCACATCTGCAAGGAGAGGCGTGTCAGGGCATCCAGCGCGCCCAGCGGCTCATCCAACAGAAGAAAATCGCGATTGAACAGGACCGTGCGTAACAGAGCCACGCGCTGCTTCATGCCTCCTGAGAGTGTCGCCGGGTAGTGCTGGGCGAACTCACTCAAACCAAAGTGAGCCAGCAAGGCTCGCGCCTCCTCCTGAGCCTGCTTGCGCGGCACGCGCCGCACGTCCAGCCCCAGCATGACGTTCTCCTCGACCGTGCGCCAGGGCAGGAGCAGCGGCTGCTGGAGCATATAGCCGCACTTCCCCGCACGCTTACCCTCGACACCATCTATCACCACCAGGCCCTGGTCTGGCTCCTCCAATCCAGCAATGATATTGAAGAGGGTGCTCTTACCGCAGCCACTCGGTCCTATCAGCGTCACAAACTCGCCTTTTTGGACCTGCAGGTCCAGGGGCCGCAACACCTCCAGCCGCTGCTTCCCCGTGCCATACCTCCTACTCACACCTTTTACCAGGAGCTTCAGCGGCTCCTCTGCCTGTCGGTCTGCTTCATCGTCCATAGGCTATATTCACCATCTTCTATGCGCCTGCGGCGCTTGCCTGTGTGGTGGATGGATGTGATAGGTGTGCTGGCAGCCGAAGGCTGCCAGCACACCTATCACATCCATCCACCACACAAAAAAACCGTGCTCCCAGGGAGGGAACACGGCTAGCGTCTTGCGATATGGCGGCCATATAGAAATGCTGAAATGCTCTGGCCTCGGCATACCGGTTGCTGCTTCCCTCCGCTGGTATTATCCAGATCAGGTTCTTGTAAGGGTCGACGGCGTCTCAGCCGTCTCTCAGCCACAAAGGCTCCCCTAGCAGTTTTTCTTGTTTGTCTATCTACTCAAGACTTCTCGCCACTTCGTGGCTCGCAGGGGTAATGGGATGTGGTGGAAAAAGACCTGCGGTCTTTTTCCACCACATCCCATTACCCCTGCGAAGCGTCGCAGACGCTGAGTAGTTACATTTGTTAATATGCGAAGCGTCGCAGATGTTGAGTAGTTACATGGTAAATGTGCGTTCTTCTTACCGCATAGTATAACACAAATACTGGTCGTGCTGTAATATTGTAAACAGAAAACGAGGCACGTCTTGGACGTGCCTCGTTTTCTGTTTACAATACTACCTACCTAGCGAGCGAGCAGGATGCTCGCAGCTGGGCTGGCGACATTGAGGAAGACCTGCGCCACGAAGGTGATAACGATCAGCGCCACCGTGGTTAAGAGCAGGGCTGTGCTCAGGCCCATGGTTGGCACCAGGCGGTCTTCCTTGACGGGCTTGTCAAAGAACATGACCTTGATGATGCGGCCATAGTAAACCAGCGAGACAACGCTGTTGAGCAGCGCCACAATCACCAGCCAGGACTGGCCCAGGCTCCAGGCGGCGGAGAAAAGGAAGACCTTACTCCAGAAACCAGCCATGGGCGGGATACCCGCCAGCGAGAGCAAACATAGGGCTGTTCCCAGGCTCAGCGAGGGCGAACGCTGCCAGAGGCCACGGAAGTCCTCGATGCGCTCACCACCCGTCAGATTTGCCAGGGCAATGATGCCCGCGAAGGCGCCCAGGTTAGTGATCACATAGACCAGGATGAAGAAGAGGACCGAGCTATTGCCCTCAGGGCGATTGGTTGCGAAGCTACCGATAAAGCCCACTAGGATATAGCCCGCCTGCGCGATGCTCGAATAAGCCATCATGCGCTTGACGTTGCTCTGCACCGCCGCGACGAGGTTACCCAGCGTCATGGTCAGGACGGCAACGATAGAGAACGCGATGACCGTCGTTGAGACATCAACCACGTTGAGGCCACCAAACATGAAGACGCGAATCAGGGCCGCGAAGCCAGCCGCCTTTGAGCCAACCGAGAAGAAGGCCGTAGCGGGCGTTGGCGCGCCCTCGTAGATATCTGGCGCCCACATGTGGAACGGCACCGCGGAGATCTTGAAACCAAAGCCAGCCAGAATCAGGATATTGGCGACGATGACGACCATATTGCCCTGAGCAATCTTGGAGAAGGAGGCCGCGATACCAGCCAGGTCGGTTGTACCCGTCAGGCCATACAGCAGCGCGAAACCGTAGAGCAAGATAGCCGAAGACATCGCACCGAGCAGCACATATTTCACTGCCGCCTCAGCCGAGCGCTCATCATGGCGCAGCATACCCGCCATGACATACAGCGGAATACTGGTCAGCTCAAGCGCGATATAGATCGTAATCAGCTCAGTCGTGCTCGCCATGAACATCATGCCGACGGTAGAGAAAAGCAGGAGCGCGTAGAACTCGCCGGTCGCCTTCACATACTTGCCAACATATTCATAGGAGGTGAGCGCCATAACCGCGGCGATCACCAGGAAGATAAGCTTAAAAAAGAGCGCATACGTATCTACGATCAGCATATTGCTGAACGCCTTCTGCGTTCCCGTGTGCGTCAGGGCCAGAGAGATCGTGAATCCCGCTGAGATCAGCAAGCCCACCAGTGAGACCCCGGCGATGACTCTGCGGCTTTTGACAAAAAGGTCGACCGCCATCACCACCAGCGCCATCACCACCAGGCTAAGCTCAGGTGAGAGCAGGTAGAGATCAATAGGTTGAAATTGCATAAGAACTCCTCGTTTGATCATGGCGGACCCCGCAGAGTCCAGCCACGATCAAGGCGACCTTACTTTATCGTTGCCACAGCCAGCTGCATGATATGGGACAGGCTGGGTGTAATCACATCAATGAGCAGCTTGGGATAGACACCAATGATCACAATCAAGCCAGCGAGCGCAAAGAGCGGAATCATCTCGCGGGGGCTTGCATCGGGCAGCCAATCCCATTTCTTGTTAAATGGACCAAAGAAGACGCGCTTCATCATCCACAGCAGGTAGCCCGCGGTGAAGATCATGGTGAAGACGCTGATAATCGTCACAACGGTCCAGATCTTGAAGCTACTGGTGAAGACCATGTATTCCGCGACAAAGCCAGCCAGGCCAGGCAGACCCGCCGATGCCATCGCGGCGAAGACAAAGATCGTGCCCAGAATCGGCATACGCTTAGCCACACCACCAAAGGCCGCGATATCACGTGTATGCGCCACGTCGTAGATCACGCCGACGCAGAAGAAGAGCAGACCAGAGATGATACCATGGCTAAAGAGCTGAATAGTCGCGCCAGTCAGCGCCGCCTGGCGGAAGGCGATATCGCCTGCGCCAGCCGCCGCGGCCACGCCCAGCAGCACAATACCCATGTGGCTGACGCTCGAATACGCGATCAGCTTCTTCATATCGCTCTGCACCAGGCAGATCAGGGCACCATAGATGATGTTGATAATCGCGATCACCGCCAGCCAGCCCGCGAAGTCATGCACACCCTGGGGGAAGAGCGTGAAGCAGACGCGGATCAGACCATAGGCACCCATCTTCAGTAGGATACCAGCCAGGATCACACTGACCTCGGTCGGCGCATCGGTGTGCGCGTCTGGAAGCCAGGTATGGAAGGGGAACATCGGGATCTTCACGGCGAAGGCCACGAAGATCAGCAGGAAGACCACCAGTTGCAGGCTCGCGGTCACGCCCAGGAACGGCAGGGCAATCGTGCCCCTCACCATGTGCGTGGGATCGGCGAAGTACGCCATATTGGCAGTCGCCGTCGCGCCAGGAAGGCCTACATTGTTGAAGTAGAGCAGCAGGATACCCGCCAGCATAAAGATACTGCCGAAGAAGGTATACAGCAGGAACTTCCAGGCCGAGTAGACGCGACCGGGAACCCCGTGCTTCAGCTGCTCATTGCCCCAGACACCGATCAGCAAGAACATCGGCGCCAGCTCAATCTCCCAGAAGAGGAAGAACAGGAAGAGGTCCAGGGCCATAAAGACGCCCATGACGCCACCTTCCAGGAAGAGGATCAGCGCCAGGTAATCCTTGACGCGCGTCTTCTTCCAGCCGCCGATAACCGCCAGAACGGTTAAGAAAGCATTTAAAATGACCAGGGGGAGGCTCAGGCCATCGATCCCTAGGAAGTAATCCACATTGAACTGAATCTTACCTGCCTGGAAACGAATCCAGGGCACATTGACTGAATCCCGCAGGTGTGTTAAATCGCCAAATCCCTGACCACTCGCTTGAATTCGATACCACGTAGACAGTGTCAGAGCAAAAACAGCCACTGCGACCACCAGGGCAGCCCAGCGAGCGGCCTTTGATGGCACAAGATATACCACCAGCGAACCAAGGATTGGTAGCAGGATAATCCAGGTAAGATCACTGCCGAAAATTTGTTGTAAAGCCGTCATGATCCTCTATTATCCTCTCGCAAACGTGATCAGGACAAAGGCGAGCACTGCGAGCACTGCCACGCCGCCGAAGAAGCCAACCATGTACGCCTGAACGCGGCCCGTCTCGACTCGGCGCGCGCCGCGACCGAAGATCGTTACCAGGTCAGCCGCCCCATTCACAATGCCGTCGACCACGTAGGTGTCGAAGGCCTGTGCCAGGTAGGAGATACCCAGGACAGCATAGCGCACAAACCAGTTGTACAGGTCGTCAATGTAGTAGCGGTTAAAGAGCACGCGATGCACCGTGCGCAGGAAGGCACTTCTCTGCACAAAGGCGTCTATCTTCGCAGGCTCGGTACGGCCATACATTGCCAGGGCCGTCACCAGACCAACCAGGGAGACCGCCACACCAATCCAGGTGTCGGGAAGCGACAACAGGTGCGGGATATCCAGGCTCGGGGCATCGGGATTCAGGTACTTGAAGAACCCGGTCCAGTAACCAGCTACGACAGAAGGAATCGTCAGCAGCAGCAGCGGAATGGTCATCGTCAACGGAGACTCGTGGACGTGTCCCTCGCCGCGATAGGTGCCGCCCCACAGGCCAAAGAACTTCCCATCCGGGCCACCGAAGGCCAGGATGAAGGCGCGCAGCATGTAGAAAGCGGTCAGGCCAGCGGTCGCCAGCGTGAGGATATAGGAGAACCAGTCATGTTGCTCAAAAGCCAGGCCAATAATAGTCTCTTTACTAAAGAAACCGGAGAAGAAGGGGAAACCTGAAATGGCCAGCGTCGCGACCAACCACGTTGCCGCGGTAATCGGCATACGAGTCGCCAGGCCACCCATCAGGCGCGTATCCTGAACCTCGCGGTGCATCGCGTGGTGCAGACCATGCAGCACACTACCAGCACCCAGGAAGAGCAGGGCCTTGAAGAAGGCGTGAGTGAACAGGTGGAACATACCAGGTCCGGCACCATACTCGGGACCAGCCACACCCAGGCCAACAAACATATAGCCCAGCTGGCTAATAGTCGAGAAAGCCAGCACGCGCTTGAAGTCCGACTGGACTAGGGCAATTGTCGCCGCGAAGAAGGCCGTAAAGGCACCAACCCAGGCCACGACATGGAAGGCAATAGGATCAGCGGCCGCGAAGAGCGGGAAGGTACGCGCGACCATGTAGACACCAGCGGCGACCATGGTTGCCGCGTGGATCAGCGCGCTAACAGGGGTAGGGCCCTCCATCGCCGAGGGAAGCCAGACATGCAGCGGGAATTGCGCCGACTTACCAATCGCACCACAGAAGACCAGGATCATCGCCACAGCCAGCAGGCTCTTATCCATGCTTGCGATTGAAGCCTGGATCTGAGAGAACTCGAAGGAGCCAGCATGCGCGAAGAGAATCATGATACCAATGATGAAACCCACGTCGCCGACGCGGTTGGTAACAAAGGCTTGCAGCGAAGCGCTCGCGGGCGAGGGACGCTGCTCCTCAGGCTTGGCACGTTTATTGATCCAGAAGCCGATGAGCAGATATGAGCTCAGACCTACCAGTTCCCACCCGGTAAAGATGACCAGGAAGTTGCGGGAGAAGACGATCACCAGCATTGAAAAGGCAAATAGTGACAGGTAGGAGTAGAAGCGAGCATAGCCCGCCGAGTTCTCCATATAGCCCTGAGAATAGAACTGTACTAGCAGGGTGATAGAGGTCACTACGACCAGCATCGTAATCGCCAGGTTATCCAACTGGAAGGCCACCTGGTATTTTAAATTGCCGAAGGCCACCCAGTCATACTGGAAGACCGTCAGGCCATTATGAAGAGCTTCAGGATGGATGGCTGTGTTAAACAGCAGCACCCAGGAATAAGCACAGGCCAGGGCCATAATCAGCATTGCCGCATAGGCGCTTGCCTTGGCCCAGACAGAAAGGTGGGGAACTTTGGGATCTTCGTCGTCCTCGTCGCCATGGACATCATGGCCACCTTGACTTCGATGCTCTTCCCCATCATGGGACTCATCCGCATGCCCATGATCTCCATGTCCGCCTGCGGCCACCTCAACACGTGGTCGACCCAGTAGGTCCAGAACACGCGTGCCGAAGATGATGACCACAAAGGCCAGGAGCGGAGCAAACAGGATCGCCCAGGAATAAGTATACAACGAATCCATACTAATTAACACCGTGCGCGAACAGTCACAACCCTACAGGACAGGAGAGGCGCACTAACTCCTTTCTCTTTTGCGACCCGGACGGCACTAAAACTTCAGCATGTTGATCTCGCCGACATCGACGGTGTCACGTTTGCGGTAGATAGCAATGACCATCGCCAGCGCGACAGCGGCCTCAGCGGCAGCTACAGTAATAATGAAGATAGCGAAGATTTGACCGGTCAGATAATTCGCGTAGGGTTGCACCTGGTTGAAGTAGGAAAAACCAACCATTGTGACATTAACGGCGTTGAGCATCACCTCGATGCCCATCAATACTGCGATAGCATTGCGCTTGGCAATCGCGCCATACAGCCCAATACAAAAAAGGATGGCACCCAGTACCAGGAAGTGGTTTAGCGTCAGATGCTGCATAGCCTCTTAATCCTCCCTACCGATAACAATCGCACCCACAATCGCTACCAGCAGCACCACGGAGGCAATTTCGAAGGGCAGGATGTAGCTATAGGACGTGGGGCTGTAAAGCAATTGCCCAATCGCAACAACATTATTAATGTGGGCAGGTAGTTGATGGCCCCCACCAGTGCTGGTATTTGAAATCGCAAGCGTACTATTGAATAAGCCGTACAAAATGCTTCCGCCAACAAAGGCGCTGATGATGGCTGCAATCCACCAGAGCCTGTTCGCTGGATTTGTGCGCTGTAGCCCCCCAATGCGCGTCAACATCAGCGCAAAGAGGATCAAAATGGTTACCGCGCCTGCATAGATCAGAATTTGTACAATAGCGATGAATTCGGCGTTGAGCAGGATATAAATACCACCAGCCATCACAAACACAAAAAACAACGCAATCGCGCTGTGTACAATGTTACGAAGGCTGACTACCAGCAACGCCGCCACCACCAGGATCGTTGCCAGGATCCAGAACATAAGGGCGGCAAAGTCCATAAAAAAACCTCCGGGTAATATCGGATCGTAATTTCAGTTCTTGGACAAGAGGAGAAGATTACATCCCATTTGGTACTCTATAGGTTGTATTGTATCACCCACAACGAGAGGTAGAATACCAATGGGTATTCTACTTAGCCAGGCAAGTGCAAACCCCTAAACGGCCTACACCTGGGGGTCATCATTGTACGAGGTCACGTCCACGTGAGCCTCTTACCTCTCATTACACGAAAGGCTCCTGGTAGATAGTGTCACCATTACCCGGATCTGCTACCCCTTTGAGGCTATACCTGTTGCAAGGGTTTGCACTGACAGCGTTTGCGTCGTTCCAGGTAACGGTTCTCGTTACATGGGAGGAAGAGTGCCTGTTATCCCATTTGGGATTCTAGCAAAACATAGGAGTCATGACAAGGGGAAAAACGGGTCACCAACCGCCTTCTCTCTCAATTGCATGTCACTTCCACCAGAAGATCCACCTTTTTAGGGAGAAACATTTCGCTTCCTCATACGTCTATGCTTAATAATAGTGAGGAAAAGCTTAACTACTTTACGGCCTCATACGTATACTTAACTATGGGGTCTACCCTTTAGCTTGTGCAGCAAATTCGGGAGAGCGGGTACTCCCCTGTTTATCCTATATCACTCTGTGTAGTCCCCGTTCTATCCAGATTTGCTACACACTAGTGTGTAGACTCTCGTTGTGTCACAATAGCCATGCATATTTGCCAACTTCCGAGCCAAGCAGGCGATTATAGCGCGCCTTCTTCGCGAAATATCATCTGACATGCCGTTGATAACGCTTCTGGTACATACCTGGTATGCTATAATTTTCTTAGACACGATAACTCTAGAGTAAAAAAGGCGTAGTAGAGGAACATGAGCGTAACACAAACTCCATCTGACCAGAAACAGCCCACGACCGTGCGCTGCAATAACTGCAACGCGGTCCTGCCCCCACACGCAACTTTTTGTGGCTCCTGCGGCCAGCGCATAGATAAAACCGTCAGAACCATGACCCCTATAGATCAGAGTGATATCGCTGAGCGCTATCGTATCACCTCCCTCATTCATCGCAATGGTCAGGTGCAACTCCTCTTCGCCCAGGATAATCAGTCGCATCACCAAGTCATCATCCGCGATATCGATCTCTCGGCGCTCGATGAAGCCGCACAACAACAAGCTCTTGAAGCCGCTCAGCAAGAGTGTGAGTTGTTACGCCAGAAACGCATCCCAGATTTAACCCCTGCCATAGACCTGCGCTACTTTCAGGAGCACCTCTACCTGGTAGCGGACTGGCCTTTCGCGGGCGGAGAGAAGAAACAAGATGCCCGACATCGCCAGACGCTGCATGACCTCCTGGAAAGCGAAGCGGGGCTTCCCGATGAAGATACAGCCATTAGCTGGGGTTATCGCCTGAGCAAAGTGGTCGAACGTCTGCATAAACAAAATATTGTTCTCGGCGACTTCGATCCGCACGTGATCCTGGTGGATGGTAACGCCTATGATGGCCTGCCAGCCTTGATGGTCTCCTGGCTCCCGGCCGCCATTCGGAACTTGCTAGATGCTTCGACGCTGGATGACTCGACTCAGGTCACGACCCGCAATCCCTTCAGCGCCCCCGAGACACAGCAGGGCAAATATGATCGCAGCACGGATATCTATAGCCTGGGGGCGATCCTCTACCTCCTACTGACCGGGACGGCGCCAGACGAGACCACACAGCGCAAAAAACGCGCCTCAACCTCGCCACGTGAGATCAATCCCCAGATTGGCAGTAAGATCGACGAGGTCGTGAGCAAGGCCCTGAGCACAGATCCAGCCAAACGCTTTCGCAGCGTCAAAGAATTCGCGGAGATCCTGCTCGACCTCTCTTCGAGCACCAAGCCCGTGCGCCCGGTGAAAAACGCCAACCGTATGACGCGTAAGCGCGCCCAGATTGTCCAGGAGAATCAAGCGCTCTCGCAGACGACGCAGAGGCAAGCTATCACAGCGCCAGGTACTAACTCTGAGGCAGCCTCTGCTGCCACCAGTGAGGGCGAGAAGACGCTCATCATTCCGAGAGATAGCGAAGCCACCATCATTGTTCGGTCTCACTCCAAAGCACAATCACAGTCGCCAGAGAAGACCGTGCCAGGGGCCGCTGTCCCGCCAAAGCCGGAGACCAACACCAGCGAACACACGGCGACCTCAACGCCCGAGGCGGCAACAGCCTCTGCAAGCGCCATTGAGGATATCAAGACCCAGCAGATCGCAACCATCAATAGCGAGAAAACAATCAGTATGCCAGCGCTCTCGCAACAACCCAGAGCGACCGCCGATATTGATACACAGGCCATCGATGCCCAACCTACGATGGCCCTGAGCCTGCCACCCACACCCAAGGCCATACCAGCGGCACAACCACATCGGGAAGAAGCCTCGACCTCCCAACCCGAGACCGAGAAACCAGCCAGATGGGAGAACGACAATGGCCTGGTCGCCGATCTGAAATCATTCCTGCCAGCATCCAACGCGCTGCCAGCGAAAATCAAGGAGCACCAGTTGGTACAGCGTGTGCGCGAGCGCGTCAATGATCGCTTCCTGCCCGCAATCTCGCACATCGTTCGTTCGCTGAGCACACAGGCCAAGGAGACCAGTGCCAAGCATCCGGTACTCCAGCAATTGCAACACTTTATCCTGGGTGTTCAGCGCCGTGATATCGCAGCCGCGGCCCTCATCGAGATTCCGCTACGTGTCCAACCAGATCAGAGCTATACGTTGCGCATCAGCGTCATGGGACGCGATGAGCCGCATGTTCCTGACGAGGCGACCACCGATACTCCCCTCAGTGGACTGAGTGCTCTCGCGGCGGGCGACCTGGTACATATCGAGATCCGCACCACCCTCGTCCAGCGCCTGGCCTATGTCGTACAAAAGGCCGATATCCAGGTGCCACGCAAGGGCTACGCTGCTGAGGTCACGATTCCAATGCAGCCCTTTGAAAGCTCGGTCGCCGGACGCCGTGAACGCCTCTATGTTCATTTCACCGACGAATTTCGCAATCCACTCTATGAGCAGCCTTTCGCGGTCGAACTCTTCGTCTCGCCGCTCGTACAGGCTGGCCGCGAGGGCCACGACGTCCTCACCATCCCTTTCTAGAGTATGAAAAAGGGCAGTGGACGGGTCGCGACCCGTCCACTGCCCTTTTTCATACTCTAGACGCCGAAGACAAAGACAGTCCCCGCCATCATGCCAAAAAGCAGGATCAAGAGCAAACCCTCAAGCCAGACAAGCTCACCATCCCTGGTAATTTCGCTGAACAAGAAGGTCGTCAGGCCCAGTACTGAGAGTTCAACCACGCTAAACACCAGGTCCAGGCGCTGTGGCATAAAGAGACTGATCAGCACCAGGATCGGAGCCACCAGCAGGGCGATCTGGATCGAAGAGCCAGCCGAGGCAGCCAGGACCATTCCAATGCGCTTATCCAGCGCCATAGAGATGGTATTAAAGTACTCGGGCAAGGCACCAATCAGAGGCAAGAAGACCAGTCCCACAAAGGCATCATTCCAGCCCAACGTCTTCGTTACAGGCTCAATTGAGCCCACAAGAATTTCAGAAACGAGGGCCACCCCAATTGTGGCCGCGGCTAACAAGAGCAGAGAACGCCACAGAGGCGGCTTATGCTCCTGTGTCTCCACTTTTTTCGCCTCGGGACGAGCCAGGTTAGTGGCAACTGGATCAAGGGTGGTAGCAGGCTGTCCAGCCTGTTCTGGCTCGCCCTGCGCCTTGACTGGCACGGCACTACGCGCCTTCTCGTGCTCCATAATAGCGTCAACGGCGCTATCGATCTTCTTCAGTGTACCTGTCTTCCCCTGGATTCCACTCTGAATCACGTGGTGCCGATACGTGAGCAAGCGCGAGATAGCGGCCATGGAACGTGCGCCTACAGTCACGTTCAATTCCTCTTCGCCCTCCTCCACTTTGTCGCCTACGTGGAAAACACTGAAGAGCACCGACGCCAGGTAGCCCACGAGCAGCACCACGGCCACGTAATCCGAGAGATTATGCTCCATCGCAGGGTCATAATGGACGGCTTTAGCCTGAAAACCGGCCAGGGTAGGTAGAATCAAGCCTCCCATGCAGAGCGCGAAGAGCGAGGCGTACTGACTTGCGGGGCGCGTTTCAAACTTCAGGCGCCCATGCTTAAAGCCTCCTACACAAACGGAAATCCCCAGGACCAGAAGCGCATTGCCCAGGATGGCCCCAATAATAGAGGCGCTGACAACGTTGACCAGGCCCTGGCGCAAGGCCAGAATACTAATAATGAGCTCGGTGGCGTTGCCAAAGGTCGCGAATAGCAGTCCGCCAATGCGCTCACCTGTGTGCTCAGCGACCTCCTCAACGGCCTGTCCAATAAGCGCAGCCAGAGGCACAATGCCCAGGGCAGCAATCAGAAACAGCAGGAGTGGTGGAAGTTCAATATGCAAAAGATCAAGTCCTATCGCGATCACAGCGAAGAGCAATAGGAAATATAGCCAGCGCGGCATCTGGTTTTCCTCCCTAAACACGATAAACATTGTCTCCACATATGTCTCATCGATGAAGTGGCGCGGCTTGCCACTTCATTCTTACACGCATATGTGGGCAGAACCGTTGTAGCACGGCATGCTCATCAGTATATCTTATTTCCCCTGTAGATGCGCATATTTTCCCAGGTACCAGCGAATGGTCATGACAAATTCGGCCTGGCTCCAGGTCAACGGTGAGACGCTCAGCGGCTCACCGTTAAAAGGATGGACCTGCTCGGCCATGATGCCGCTGGCTAATGCATGCTTATGCACCCAATCCAGGAGTGGAAGCGCCTCGTGCAAGGCATCGAGCGATTGCGCACAGGCAATACGATACTGCGCAAGCCAGAGGGTACATATAAACCACGGATTTCCCTGCGCCTGGGTCATATCGTGCGTGACTTGATAGTAGTAATCGTTCTCGTAGCGCGCCATACCACCCACCTCGGTCTTCACCCAGAGCACCTGCTCCAGGGCCTGCATCGTCGCGCGCAACTGGGGATCATTCACCGACAGCATCCCAAAGAGGAAGAGGCCACACAGGCTGCTATCCAGCGTGGCATCCTTGCGAATGGTGCCATCTTGCTCGACAACAAGCATACGCACAAAATGCCCTCGCTGCTCATCCCAGAAATGCTGGATGGTCGCTACTTTAATCTCTTCGGCCGCCGCCTGGTACTTTGCCGCCAGGTCCTTCTCGCCAAAGAAGCTAGAGAAGTTGGCCGCCGCCTGCAAGCCAGCGTATACCGCGGCATTGGTAAAAGCTAAGATGCCGCGCCGCTCCTCCCACAGGTCAAAGGAGGCACCAGGTAGGCCCGTCGTCTGCTCACGATAGGAAATGAGAAAATCGGCTGCGGGAACGATCAGGGAACGGAAGTGTGGAGCTACAAACTCGACATCGCGAAAACAAAGGTAGTGCTGCCAGAGACTATAGATCACCAGGGCCGTTTCATCCTCCTGAATGGGGAGTTGGGGCTTTCCCTCGTCATCGACCCAGGCCTGCCAACTACTGCCCCAGGAGCGATCTGGATTATATTTGTGCAACAGGTAGCCATCCTCCGTCAGCACGCCAGCACAGAAGTCAAAGAAGCTACGCGTAATCTCGCCATAGCCCGCATGACTCAGGGCATTGGCGACAAGGGCGCCATCCCGTGGCCACATGTAGGAGTAGCTATCGTTATTGTAATGCTGGACATCCGCGTCATTGGCCGCCATGATCGCGCCACCCGCGTCAATCTGCGTGCGCAGCACCAGCAAACTACGTTTATAGAGATCAACCAGCTCGGGTGACAGGTCCGCGAAGGCCTGTCCCTGCTTGTTCACCCAACACAACCAGTAGTTACGTGTGCGCTCAAGCAGGCCTTCAGCACCACGCTCACGCACGAGCTGATCGAGCTGTACAACCGCAGGTAGATTCGAGCCGACCGTGAGCCAGTGATAGGCAAGCTCGCTCTTTCCTGCCTGGATGATTGGCAGGTGGAGGGCAATGGTGCCATCCACGGAGCCCTGCGCGATAGGGTGGCACCCAAGTTCCCCATCTTCAGCGTCGCGCCAGGTCCCCTCCGCGCCATTCACCTCTTTGACGCCTGTGGCCCAGCTACTCACGCCCGTCACACGCTGCTCCCCCTGGCCCACCTGCCCACTCTGCAGAAAATAGCCCTGCTGCTTGTAGGCAATCAACGCCTGCTGTTGGGGGTAGTAAAAGACCGTATTGGCATCCCGGTCGTTCCAGATATGCCAATCGTAGTGGAAGAAGAGTCGAACATTCCGCGCCTGCCCAGCCAGGTTTGTGACCTCAATCCGCCGAATCAAAATTGGGCGATCAAAATCTACCACGTCCGCGCACACCAGGCGCACCTGCAGTCGTGGATGCTCCAGCGTGACATGGGTTATCAGCGTCTCTTTCTCATAGAGAAGCTCTCGCCGCCACTCTGGCGCGTCAAGCCAGGCAAACTGCCCATCCACCCAGATACCTGTATGCGAAATATCGCCCGCGGTATGTAACTCCTGACCAACATGTGGCCAGTAGATATCGCGCAGGTTATAGCTTTTATCAAAGTTGACAAGCAAGTGGCCATTGCCCAGTGGAAGATCTCGTGGCATAAAAGCCTCCTTATTTCGGATCAGAAGTAACTCTTGTGAAGATTGAGTTTTTCTGCGATACTCTATGATGCGACATAAGAAAGAAGAAGGTTAGGCACTGATGAGAAAGCGCAGCTTATTAGCACGACTACGCACTAACGGATTCTACTACCTGGTGAGTTCGCTCCTCCTGCTGGTAGCAATTCCGCTCTACCAGGTGCTGGTGCTGAACCCCACTGGCTTTAGCGATACTCGTACCATGGGTCATCTCAACGATTATCTCTTCTGGCTGGGCAACCACACGCCACTCTTTGTTATTTATCGCGGCTTGCTCGCTATTGCCTTCGCCATTCTCTTCACCATGCCTTATACGCTCTATCGCATTATTGTAGCGCAAGAAATCCTGGGCCGCTCGCCCGATGAAGAGAGTATTGCCGAAGCCGAGATAGAGCTAGAAGAAAATGAAGAGCTAGAAGAGCTCGCTGAAGAAGAGACCGAAGCCAACGAAATTGAGCCTGAAGAAGAGACAACAGAAGAGAACACGATGCCTGAATTTGCCTGGCGAGGCAAGGGCTTCGCGATCATTGCGGTCTGGACGGGAACGGCTGGAATCGTTTTATTTGTGCTTGGAACCGTCCTGGGGACCATTTATCTCCTGAACGCCAGCCATGGTTTTATGCAAACGGGAGAGGCCCCCGTCAACATAGGGACGTTTGATGCCATCTTTACCATTACGACCAATACCGTTAGCATTGGCCTGATTGCCATCAGTTCCATGTTCTTTGGTGCTATGATTGCCCGCGCAGGTAAGCGCCTCTGGCCTGGCAACTGGCTCTGGTTTAGCTATATGGCCCTGGCGGTCGCAGCACTGCTGAGCGGAAGCGCGGTTGGCGTCGCCAGCGCGCCTTCGACGGGACAGGCCACGCTGACCACCTTCGCCATTCTGCTCTTTGGCATATGGAACCTCTGGCATAGCATCATGCTGCTACGCCTGAAGGCTGAGTAGAGAAGCTCGAAACGTCATGCGCCGCTGACGCGGCGCATGACGTTTCGAGCTTCTCTACTCCTGCAAGACCTTAAAGCCCGAGCGCCAGCACAATAACGCCTCTTCTTCACGCCCCAGCATCTCTAACGTTTGCGCCAGTAAGCTGTAGAGATTTGCCATCTCCTGATGCGCCTGGATGCGCTTCAAACCCTCAAGTGCCTGCTTAAAATAAGTGACTGTGGTCTCCAGCAGGCTCTTCTGTGCCTCACTCTCCATATGCATCGCTTCCTCGCAGCTCACCCTTCCCATTGCCACGTAGACCTTACTCTGCATGGCAGGATTGCTCAGTTGCTCGACATGCGCCATAGCGAGCTGGCTATAGTGCCTGGCCTCCTCTAATCTGCACTCAGCCAGGCATAATTCAGCTAGCAGGGCATGATTAGTGGTTAGCAATAGGAGATCTTGCATCTCCTGCGCCGTCTGTAACGCCTGAGTATAGTGCTCGCGCGCTTTACGATACTTTTCGAGATGGAAGCAGATCTGTCCAAGTGCTTGATGCAATGAGGCGCTCTGCTGATGATCAGAGTGTTGCTGATAGAGAAGCAGGGATGCTTGCCCGGCTTCATAGGCTTGCTCATGCGCGCTAATAGCCTGGTAGGCTTCACAAAGGCCATGATACACCCGAGCGGGCATTTCCGTTTCCTGGTAATGCTGGCAGAGCTTGAGCGTCTCAGTAAAGCTCTGGAGCGCGGCCTGGGGTTGCCCCTTCAAGAGATCGGCCATTCCCAGCGAATAACGCGCTTGCATCCGCACCTTGGGCAGGTGAATCCGCCGGACATGCAATACTTTTAAACACGTGGAGAGGTGCAGCGAGGCATCCTCATAGAACGCCAGGTGATTGGCTACCAGTCCCAGAACAAGCAAGAAAAACGCGATACGTTCTCGCTCTAACTGAATAGTACGACCGAACTCTTGCGTTTGGGCATCTAGCATTGGCGAGAGCATACGCTCAGCCTCGTCCCATTGCTTGCCCAGCACATAGGCCCAACCTGAGAGATAGGCAACTTCCTGTTGCTGCTTGTCATCCTGGGAGACACAGTCCTGCAAGATCTCAAACACACTCTCGTGTTGCCCTTGTTCTAACTGTAGATGAGCGCGATACAATATTAACTGCTTATCCAGGCGATTCGTCATGAGCGCCTCTCTTCTACACAAAAATATGTGAAATTATAACACACTTCTATGCGAAGGAGTAAGTATTTTCTAACGAAAGACTACAATAAAAGGGGGTAATAAAATACAAACGGGAGATCTTACATCTCTAACACCGCGCCCACAAAGTGATAGAGAGATTCCCGTTACACACAGTATAATCTAATATTTACTTTTACACAAGAACGTAGGACTTACAGTATCTACACCGATTCTGCATTTACCTGGCTGCTGCTTCCTTGCAGGACGTCAGGGGCCGTGATAGACTGAGGAGCAAGTATACAGACTGACACATAGAGGCCCACATAGACAGAAACACGCAACTCACTTCCTCCGCAAGCGAGGAATCAGCATAGAAACCGGATAGTATAACCATGTATACAGACGATACACAGCAACCAGAAGAGAATGCTGCAAGAACCAGCCCCAGGAGACGAGCGATGCAAGGCTATTATCAATTGGGAGATCGTTTTGAAGGGCGGCGGGTTGTAACGATTGGGGGAGGATCAGGCACCTTCTCCATGTTATCCCACCTAAAAAAATACCCTTTCAATATCACCGCGATTGTGACCATGTCCGACAGTGGTGGCAGTTCGCGTATGCTTATGGACGAGTTTCACCGGCAACTTCCTCTGGGCGATCTCCGCCAGTCCCTGGTAGCGCTGGCGCGTCATGGTGCCCTCTGGCGTGAAGTCTTCATGCATCGTTTTGAGCGAGATGACGAGGGAACGCAGGAACAGGCCAAGGGAGGGGTCAGTGGTCATAGCCTGGGAAACCTGATTATCAAAGGCTTGCAAGATATCAACGGCGGCAACCTATTACTCGCAATTGAAGACACCCAGGAGTTACTGGGGACAGCGGGCAATGTCGTACCAGTTACCCTCGACCCGACCACGCTCTGCGCCGACCTGGAAGATGGAAGCACCATCTGTAGTGAGACGGTCATCGACACACGAGGCAAGAAGAATCTCACCGACCTCTCTCCTATTCATCGCTTGCGCCTCATGCCTGAGAACGTGGCGGGCTGCCCCCAGGCCATTCGCGCCATTCGCCGGGCAGACACCATCATTATTGGTCCGGGCGACCTCTATACCAGCCTCCTCCCCAATCTGCTGGTGCCTGATATTGCCAAAGCCATTCGTGAGTCGGAAGCCGAGAAGGTCTATGCTTGCAACCTAATGACCAAGCATGGAGAAACAGATGGCTATAAGGCCTCAGATTTTGTCAATGAAATTCATCGCTACCTGGGAGCGCGCGTCGACCGGGTTATCGTCAATACCGGAACCTTTTCTCCAGACCTGCGCGCCAAATATTTGGAGGAGCGAAGCGAGCCAGTGAGCGTCGATCACAATCGGCTTAGCAAACTAGTACCCAATATAACCACTGAGCAGCTCAACTTCGAGGGTGACACCCTGGCGCGCCATGATCCTGAACGCCTGGTACGCGCCATCTTCCAGGGTCCAGACCTTCACGAGTAGAGCAAGTGCATAAGAGGAGAGGCACCTCTTTGTCCTCTCCTCGCGGACTCAGAAGACGTGTTGCTAACACATGCATCTCCCGTCAATCACGTTTAATAGAGGCCACGCACAATCTGTTCAAACTCCTCACGAGGGAAAGCCCGCATGGTCTGCGTGTGCATGCTACCCTGAGCAATGGTACCTAAGATGAGGCGCGTAGTGGTCTGATCGTCTGGCGCCTCGGTGATGACGATATAATCATACTGTCCCATCGCTAGATAAAAACCAACAAGCCTCCCTCCGACCTCCCGCACAGCTGTCTCGAAGGCATGGAGACGCTCAGGGACACTTCTGGCCTCCTGAAAACCTTGCTCAGTCAAATTCACCAGGCTAATATACGTGGGCATGCCGCTCCCTCCATGTGCATTATTTGTATACTAAAGCCCAAATAGAGTGAGAGCCATATTCGCCAAAACTATCTTCTTCATGTTTCATTGTACTCCCCAATAGGCCATACAAACACAGGTACGACAAGACCAGCATTCCACGACCCATCGGGAGCTATACGCGAATTCGCCTTGGATCGCGCTACCGCAGACGCCTGATGTGAAACAGCTTATACTCACACAAACCGGCCAGGGCCGCGCACAAAAACGCGATATCGGGATGCGTCGTCAGCACCCCCTCAAACTGGAAGAGACCGCTATCCAGAAACAGATATACAAGGAGGCCCAACACAGCCCCAATAAATGGACGCGCAAACCAGGTAATAATTACGACCATAGAATCCTGGCGCATAGTGAGCAATGCCATCGAGCGCTGAGACAATCGGCCAAGCGAAATAAGGCAGCTTATACAGCCCCCCAACAGGCCGTATACAAACACCAGCCAGGGAACCCCTAACAGGGTCGCATTATCGACAAGAAACGCGCTTCCCGGGCTAAAACCGCGACAGAAGGCACAGAAAAGCACACCTAGAAAGAGCGCCGAGAGATACCAGGCAAAACCCACAAACCAGGATGCCATCTGCGGAGGCTGGGGCATTCTGGCTTGCGAGGAGGGGGGGACCGAGGAATAGAGACTCGGCGATGCCGCAGAGAAGGGAACGGTCTGTGAGTGGAGTTTTGTCACTGGGAGAGGCACACCCAGAAACGAGCGCTCAGATGGACGCTCTGGCATGCTCACTGGCGCCGCAAGTGGTAGCAGATAGGTATTGAGATAGGCTTCGGGTAGCTTCTGACGCTGTGCAATGGCGGCGACGCGCTGCACAAACGCCGCACCGACCGGGTGTGACGAGGGCGAAAATACACGCAGTTGCTGGCGCACTCGCTCGGTTGCAATGTAGATAATACAGGATACATCGCGGCCACGATACGTCTCATGGACTGTGGCTTTGACTGGATGAAAGAGTTGATGAGGCGGAACGGCTCCATGGGCCGCGTCCAAGGGCGAAGGCGCACTGCTACTACGCAGGGTCAGGCTCCGTGGAACACGATAGAGTACGCCCCAGACCTCGCTCTCTCTGCCAGAACCCGGAACGACTGTCGCGATGGTCCGACCATTGCCTTCCCCATTGTTCCCATCGCCAGGAGTCATACCAAAGAGAATATGATAGCCCTTGAGTACCGCGGGTCCGTAGAGCAAGGCCTGCCCATTCAGTCCCTCTGGACTATTGAGCATCGTTGCATCCATTTCCAACGCATACTCAAAGAGCCAGACAAACTCCTGGTTATCTTCCATAACCGATGCCGTTTGCTCATGTGCTCCAGGCGCGGGTTGTGGGCTAAGAGGAGTCTGCTCATCCAGGGGAGCCATCTCTTCGGGAAGCGGAGGCGCTCCCGGCGCACTGGCGGGAAACAGTGACGAGAGAGGAAGCCCTGCGGGCAGTCTCTGCTCTGAAATAATAAAGCCAGGCCCGACCTTGAGCGGTCGTGGTGTATTACTACGAATGATCGAGATTGTCTCCGCATTCTCTGGCTTGAGTTGATGTTCTTCCTGAATAGCCTCGGCTTTCTCCGGCGGCTTTTGTGGGTTCTCCACAGCACTCTCCTTCATCCACATCCCCATCTCTACAAAGTGCATACTATAATTGCGCGATAAATAACATACCAAAATAAGTGGCGTTCTGTATATCAGAATACAGCTATCTCCTTATTTTACCAAATAGATAGGACTACAGGAGTAGCTGAAAAAAAGGTACGTCACAAGCTCTATCTCTGCTCAAGCATGTGGATGGCCTGCTGCGTCTCGTGAGCAATGCTGGCGATCTCTGGCACGGTTAAGCTACCACGCTCCGTCAGCCAGGCACGAACCAGGTTTGCAGGCGTCACATCGAAGTAATAATTACGCACCGTCACCCCGATTGGAGGCTGATCCCAGACCTCGCTGGCCTCTTTCTCCTCCAATAAATGTGCTCTCTCCGCAAATTGCGCCGGGTCACCGCTCCAACGCCGGGACGAAATCTTCAGGGTTTCACATAACACGTACAAAGGCACCTGGTACCCCTGAGCAGCCCAGGCCAGCAAGGCGGTTCCAGCTTTATTCAACACGGTGCCATCCGCCAGGAGACTATCCGCGCCAACCACCACACACTGGCATTGGGGGAGAAAAATCGCGGCCTGGGCGTCGGTTAGCAAGGTCACCTGAATGTTCGCCAGAGCCAGTTGCTGCGCCATCGTTCGCCCTTCATAGCGTGGACGCCCCTCCAGCACATAGACCTGCTCGACGCGCTCACGACATGCCGCCAACGCCTCAACCAATGTATGCGAGAGGCTACACGTCAGTACATTTCCATGGAGAACTGGTCGTGCATGCTCTACAATCTGCTTGATAGCCGCGTCATACGCTTCCAGAAAGTCTGTCGCCTTCTGCGCGATAACCGCAACGTCAGTCTCTGGCCCATGGGTAGAGCATAGGACACGGCTGACCGCGCTGGGCAAGGCCGACATCGCGGGCCGCGCAAATGCCAGCCTGCGCCCCACCGCAAAGAGCGTCTCCACCTGCTGCTGCGGGTTTGCAGACTGCTCCATAGCCAGATTGCGCAGCAGGAGCACCGCTTCACGCACCAACCAGCGTGAGCCATGGTCCCGGTCTCCTACAATCTGTTCAGCTCGCTCAAAAAACTGTTGCATATCTTCCTCCCACTATGCTCACGGCAAATATACATAAATCCCCATCTATCGGTCACCTCAGTATAGCAAACCGACCCTCATCTCCAGCAAAGTAGATCGCATTTGTGTTATTGTATATTTGAAGTCCGAGAAGCATTGCTCTCTCTTCTATGCATCTTATTTTTGCCCGTAGAGCGTACCATCATCCAGTCTCGCCCTTGCCATACACAAAAGCGTCGAAGGCTGGTCCATTTTGTTCTGTGCAATGTAGCACACAGGAGGATGCGTTCATGACCATTCAGGCGTCACGAGATGCAGTTATCGTTGAAGCCATCCGTACTCCCATTGGAAGACGCAATGGGCAGCTCAAGGATTGGCACCCCGTTGATTTGCTGGGACATGTGCTTGCCTCACTCATCGAGCGCACCCGGCTCGATAGTTCACTTATTGAGGATGTCATTGTTGGCTGCGTTAGCCAGGTTGGAGAGCAAAGCTTGAATGTCGCACGTAACGCGGCGCTGGCGGCAGGCTTTCCCGAGAGTGTTCCTGGTACTACGGTTGATAGACAGTGTGGCTCCAGCCAGCAGGCCATTCACTTCGCGGCCCAGGGCGTCATAAGCGGTGCCTATGATATCGTCATCGCGGGTGGTGTCGAATCCATGACCAGGGTACCTATGGGGTCCTCCAGCCAGGGACCAGGAGCACCCTTTGGCCCCCAAATGAACGCGCGCTATGATAATAAGCTCGTTCACCAGGGCATTAGTGCTGACCTGATTGCACAAAAATGGGAGCTTTCGCGCGCAGAGTTAGATGCGTATAGTCTTGAAAGCCACCGGAGAGCGGCACGAGCCACAGCCGAAGGCTACTTCACCTCACAAATCGTTCCGGTACCCGTGCACCAGGCCGATGGCACAACCGCTCTTTTTAGCAAGGATGAAGGCATTCGCGCCGATACCAGCCTGGAGAAACTGGCGAGCTTACAGCCAGCCTTCCAGACCAATGGACGTATCACCGCGGGGAACTCCTCCCAGATTAGCGATGGCGCCTCCGCCGTCCTCATCATGGAACGTAGTGTGGCCGAGCGCCTGGGCTATACGCCACGCGCGCGCTTCGTCGCCTTCTCCCTCGCGGGCGACAATCCCATCTACATGCTTACCGCGCCCATTCCCGCCACGCGTAAAGTGCTGGCGAAAGCCAGCCTGACTCTGGATGAGATGGACCTGGTGGAAATTAATGAGGCCTTTGCCAGCGTTGTCCTGGCATGGCAACGCGAGACCGGGGCCAGCCTGGATAAGGTCAATGTCAATGGAGGTGCGATTGCCGTAGGTCATCCCCTGGGAGCCTCAGGCGCGCGCCTGACCACCGTCTTGCTGCACGAGTTAGAGCGCCGCCAGGGTCGCTATGGTCTCCAGACGATCTGCGAGGGTGGCGGGATGGCCAACGCCATGATCATTGAGCGCCTCTCCTGATCCCCTTCAGACAATATCTATACAGAAGGGAGCTAGCACACCTGATGATAGAAACGATGGGTGTACTAGCTCCCTCTTTTCTATCGCTATGCCAGCACAAAATGTACTTCACCATGCCCCATTAGCCCACCCTCGCGCATCCTGGTTGTGAATCAGTGCTACAATACGAAACAATGATGCATGGTGCCACGTATATGAAGCGAGTAACCAACCGACCAGAATAATAGACAAGGATAGACGCGCCCATGACCACATATAATACCGATGATTGGATCGTTACAGAGGAGGGTTTATATATTGCGACACGCGATTTTTTGATCCGTCGCGGCTATTGCTGCGCGAGTCGTTGTCGCAACTGCCCGTATATCAACTGGCGCGAAGATCCTACCTGGAAACCCATCCCGGCAGAACACGTCCGGCGTATGCGCGTCGCCCCACGTTCCCTGGCTGCTGCTCGCTTCCTTCTCAAGCAACATGAGGCGGCCCTGGCACGAGACCCGGAAACCAACCTCAATTACCATCAACGCATGGTCACCCACTATCGCGGCCTACTAGAGCACTGGCAGGAGCTCTAAGAACAGAATAGAAGATGTGCAGTGCGCTGGCAGCCTGTGGCTGCCAGCACACTGCACATCTTCTCCCCTGGCGAGCACCATAGGTGCGAGAAGTTAGAGCAAAAACATGTATATGAGATTACTTATACGGTGACGAAAGAGACACCTGAGCCAGGATAGGAGAAATCCCAGTAGGAGAGAATGCCAAAGCCGCCACCGGCCGCGTACCAGTTATAGTTACTGGTATGCACCGTTCCATTGGCATTTATCGACTCAACAATTGCGACGTGGCCATAGCCACCTGCCCCTTGTACGCCGGGTTGTAGGACAATAATGGAGCCAACAGTTGGCATCGAAGAGACCTTCCAACCATAGGCGCGAGCCTGACCAGCCCACTCCCAGGCATTCCCATACCAGGGCACCCAGACGCCATGCAATTGGTGAAAGCGGTAGGCCGCCCAATAGGTACACTGACCCTGGAAGAAGTGATTACTCGTGCCATCTCCAAGCGTTGGACCTGTATTGGTCACGCCCGCATATGTTTTGTTTCCCGGATCAAAGCCATCCTGCGTTACCGCTGTAGCTGTAGCCGCCTGCGCAGGCAACGAGGCGCTATTGTCGCCTTTATTATCAAAGAGATTACTCAGGGATTTGGCAATGCCATTCGGACCTATCTGCGCGGGAGCCTGGGTCGCACTGACCGCCAATAGGGTACCTGCCATAATACAAATTAACAGCGCGGTGACTGCGATATGCACTACCATGCGCCTCCCCTTAGGGGGTCGCATACCAGTTGAAGGCTTGCCAGAACCCGCGATGACGACCGGGACGCGCAGGGCCGTGGTATTGCTCTTGGTGACCGAAAACTGGCCAGTCCTGCTCTGCACATCAAGAGAGAGCTGACGCGTCGCGCGAGGATTGACACCTGTATCAAATAAGGCACCGCTAGCTTGTGGGGTAGGCATAGACCCGGTCTGAAAATAGGGAGCCTCACTGGGTGCAAAGAAGTCTCTTGAATACTCATCCGTTGAAGCGGGACACTCGGGGAAAGCGGCTTGCTCTACATACGGTTCATTCCTTGCGCTGTTTGACAAGAATGAGCTGTTATCGTTGCGCTGTTGCGTAAACTTCTCTGATTTCTGATCCGTAGACGACATACAATATTTCCTTCACTCTTCAAAACGCGCTGTTTTTTTCATTACCCAATATCCCAGCCCTTCAGCATCTTTTTTGACTTTACCCGAGTATCTCCATAAGGGTCAAGTTGACTTCGTATATGTAGGCATATAGTCCTAATACCTGCTAGCTTCTCAACCATAAGCTAAAACTTAGCAAATGCATGGAAATCCTCTAAAAAAACGCTTATAGAAAGACAGATAGAGTCACAAGAGAGGGAAGCGCGCTGAGGGCGGGTCAAGCTAAAGGTTGTAGGATATAATAAGAGGGGTGGTCAATTTTTTTATACGTGGCAAGGTTTTCAGGAAGTGAGTACTCAAAAACAATGATTTTCCGCGTGCGTCGCTACATACTGTTCTTGTTTCTCGTCTTCTTATTAGCAGCATGTACAACTACTGGTTTCTCAAAAAGTATGGATGGAGGGACCGCGACAGCTAGTTCTCAGCCATCAGCGGTACCAGGCTTTGCAGACCAGGCCATCACCACCTGTCCGGCAGAGCTTGCAAACTATCAAGGATGCCATACCCCCTATACCCTTCGCCAGGCATATGATGTAGAATCTCTTACCAAACAGGGATTCACCGGAAAAGGTCAGACAGTTGTGGTTATTGTCTCCTTTGGCAGTCCCACGCTGCAAAAAGACCTGGATGCTTTCAGCCGGCAATTTGGGCTACCTCAATCCCGTGTGCAAATCCTCTCACCACTAGGAACCGTGCCGTTCAACACACAGGACTCTGACATGGTGGGTTGGGCAACTGAAACAACCCTGGATGTGCAGCTCATCCATGCTATGGCACCCGAGGCCAATATCGTCGTGATGACAAGTCCGGTGAGTGAGACGCAGGGCGTGCAAGGACTGCCCGAGTTTAAGCAACTCGAAGAGTACGCGGTCAACCATCACCTGGGGCAGATATTTTCTCAGAGCTGGGCAGCATCTGAGGCTACTCTTGCCGACCAGGCTGGGCAGCAGCTCATCAAAAGCTACGCGGACTTTTACAAACAAGCAACCCTACAAGATCACTGGACGATCTTTGTGGGGACGGGCGATCAGGGCGCGACCGATTTCGCGGACCTGAACTCAACAAAGCTTGTTAATGCACGCAATGTGACCTTTCCCGCCGACGTTCCCTGGGTAACGGCTGTGGGGGGAACAACCCTTGCCAGCAGTCAAGGGGCAACTATAGAGCACGCCTGGTCTGGAAGCGGGGGCGGCTTTAGCAAATTTTTCGCGCAGCCAGACTATCAGAAAGCCCTGCCTTCATCCGTACAGGCGCAATCTGGGGGACAGCGCGGGTTGCCTGATGTCTCTGCGAATGCCGATCCCTCCACAGGTATGAGCTTCTATTATAACGGGAACTGGTCGCTAACGGGTGGAACCAGCGCGAGCACACCTGTATGGGCGGGACTGATGGCCATCGCCAATCAGCTCGCGGGCCATCCCCTCGGCTTCATCAACCCGACGCTTTATAGCCTGGCCCAGGGGGCGGGAGAGCAACAAAACTTTCATGATGTGACAATTGGATACAATAACAACCAGAGCACCAAAGGTGGAGAGACGGTAAACGTCAAGGGCTTTCAAGCGGTCCCCGGCTGGGACGCGGTCACAGGACTGGGTACTCCAAAGGGTTCTTCTCTGCTTCACAATCTGGCCGCGACCACAAAATAGGAGGAGTCATGCGACTATCTAAACTACGAGGCGCCTGCATATTACTGCTTTTAAGCTTCATGCTGCTCTCCTGTGAGTATCCCGTAAGCACCACGGGTACATCGAATTCAGGGCAGGGCGATACCTCCGCCACGGGAAAAAATCGCTTCACCAACGTGAGTACGACCTGTCCCAAACCACTTGAGCGCATCTCAAGCTGCCTGACGCCCTATAGCATGCGCCAGGTCTACGGCATCCAATCCTTGATCGATCAGGGCTTCACGGGAAAAGGGCAGACGATTATTGATATCGTCTCCTTCGGCAGCCCTACTTTGAAGGCAGACATGGATGTTTTCGACAAAGCGTTTGGCCTCCCACCCGTCAATCTCAAGGTCATTGCGCCTCTTAATATACCCGAGAAGGATCCCCACGGTGACAAAGATGGCTGGGGCGATGAGACCACCCTGGATGTACAGATTATCCATGCCATGGCTCCCGAAGCCAAAATCGTTGTTTTGGTGAGTCCGGTAGCCGAGACCGAGGGCACCTTTGGTCTGCCCGAGTTCCGCGCGCTTGAGCAATATGTGATGGACCACAACCTTGGTTCTATTGTCTCCCAGAGCTGGGGCGCCTCCGAATTAACGCTCAAGGACAGTGCAGGCCAGCAAGAGCTTCAACAATGGGATACCCTCTTACAAAAGGGAACCACTAAGATGGGCATCACCTACTTTAACTCCTCTGGCGACCAGGGCGCGACCGACTACGCGGATGATAACAAGAAGATGGGCAACGTGCCCGCGACCAGTTTTGCCGCCTCCTCTCCCTGGGTAACCGCTGTGGGAGG
Organism: Ktedonobacter racemifer DSM 44963; assembly: GCF_000178855.1. Taxonomy (GTDB): domain Bacteria; phylum Chloroflexota; class Ktedonobacteria; order Ktedonobacterales; family Ktedonobacteraceae; genus Ktedonobacter; species Ktedonobacter racemifer. The sequence continues at coordinate 1,864,721 of NZ_ADVG01000002.1, forward strand.
AACGACAGTAAACCGCAAAGCTGGCAACACAGCCGGAGCAAACGAGCAAGCCTGGAGTGGGAGTGGAGGCGGCTTCAGCCTCTTCTTTAAGATCCCCGATTTTCAGCAGGGCTTGTCAGCCAGTATTCAGCAGCAGCTACAAGGGCGTCGTGGTGTTCCCGATGTCTCAGGCGATGCTGATCCCTATAGTGGCCTGGCCTTCTACCGCAAGGGTAACTGGAATATGGCTGGAGGCACCAGCGCCAGCGCTCCCCTCTGGGCCGCGATCATGGCGCTCGCCAACCAGGCTGCGGGTCACCCGCTGGGCTTTATCAACCCGACACTCTATAAGCTGGCGGCATCTGATCAGTATGACCACCTCTTCAATGATGTCATCCTGGGCAACAATACCAATCAGGGCGCCCGTGTCCGAGGCTATCCCGCCATCAAGGGCTGGGACCCCGTCACCGGCCTGGGCACACCCAAAGCCGATAAACTGGTTCCCGCACTCGTCAAGGCCATGAAAACTTCATAGTCTTACACTTCAACTCACACGCAGAAATGGTGTTATGGTGGCCGGGCTGATGCCCGGCCACCATAACACCATTTCGTTCCGCCTCAAAGCACGCTTGCACTTTAGGACTATGCACGCTATGCTACTCAAAAAGCATTTATTAGGGAAAAAGCATGACAACAAACGCTCTCTGGACACCCATGCTTCTACTGGGCGGCCTGGTCGCCCTGCTTGGCTCGGTGCTAGTCGGATTCTTGGGCTGGAGGTATCGCCGTCGCACCTCGTTGAGTAGCCCTACTCTTACCGAGCCACCCAGGGATCTCTCGCCCGCGCTCAGTGGGATGCTACTGGCGGTCAATCCCAATCCAGGCTGGAAGCAGGTGCTTGCCACGCTTTTTGACCTGGCGCAGAAAGGGGTCCTCAGTTTTGCCGAGGTTCCCCCACCCAAATCTACACAGTATAAAATGTTTGCGCTCAGGAAACAGCCCTACGCAGGTGCACTCTCCGCCTCGGAACAGGGACTCCTTAACGTGCTCTTCGGCATAGAACGAACCGAGCTACCACTCAGTGAACTCTCGAAAGTGTATAAACGCCAGGCCAACGCATTCACCACGCCGCTACGGGCTGAGCTACAGGCGCACGGCTTCCTCGACCCCGAACGCCAGCAGATACGCCAGAGCTTCGGGCGCGGGAGCATGGTGCTCTTCTTGCTCTCCCTGGTAGGCATTATCGCCAGTTTGCTTGTAGGTTCAACTTCGGTCATCTGGCCAATTGTTTTTCCCGCCCTGGGTCTGCTTGCCGTCAGCACGCTATCATTCTTCATTATGTTGTACTACTCTCCCCTGAGTGATCGAGGGGCCGAGGCCGCGCAGGCCAGCCACAGTTTTAGTGACCACTTGCTTGCCATAAGCACGAAGGCACATATGAACGTAGAGCCTGGCCTCTTTGACCGCTACCTGCCCTATGCCACCAGCTATGGCTTACTGCGCCAGTGGGTACGCTGCTTCCAGCGGCAGGAGCCAGCATCCATCCCGGCCTGGTTTACGCACTTTGAAACGGAGCGTGCGGAGAGCTTCAACGCCTTTACCACCGTTATGGTCGCGGCACATACAACAGGGAGCACCGGGAGCGGGACGAGCAGCTATACTGGGACAACAATGAGTGGAAAAGTCGGGGGAGGTACGGCGAGCAAAGGAGCCAGCTAGCTAGCTGGCTTTATAAACGGCGCGTAAGTACATTGTAGGGTCCAAGCTTGCTTGGACTTTCTCGCGGAGGATAGCACAAGGCCATGCAAACATGGCCCCTACAGCTATTAAGAGTTTTAGAGATCAGTCAGGAATCCCTGTGCATAGCAAAGTTCCGCGTTTAAGACGGAGCCGCCAGCCGCGCCACGAATGGTGTTGTGTCCCAGCACCACGAATTTGTAGCTAAAAATCGGGCAGGGACGGAGTCGACCCAGGACCGCGCTCATCCCCTTACCAGCGTCGCGATCACGCACTGTCTGGGGACGGTCAACCTCGCGCCGATAGATCAGCGCCTGCTCAGGAGCACTTGGGAGACCCAGCTGCTGTGGCAGGGGGCGATAGCCTTCCCAGACCGCGATAATCTCTTCAGGGCTTGCCTCGCGCTCCAGTTCGACGCTCGCGCACTCCAGGTGGCCCTCGCGTGTAGAGACACGCGTACAATGCGCGCTAACGGCCAGAGGAGCATCGACAAAGCCCTGGCCTTCCTGCCAGGAGCCAAGCATCTTCCGAGTCTCGCTCTCCAATTTCTCCTCCTCACCACCAATATAGGGGATGACGTTATCGAGGATGTCATAGGAGGGCAGGCCAGGATAGCCAGCACCCGAGATGGCCTGCAAGGTTGTCAGGAGCACCTTGCGTACACCAAAGGCATCCTGTAATGGCTTTAGAGCCATGGCCAGAGGGGTCGCCGAGCAGTTGGCATTGGTAATAATAAAGCCAGGCCAGCCACGCTCCTTGCGCTGGAAGGCGATGGCCGCGATATGATCCGCATTTACCTCAGGGATGAGCAGAGGTACATCGGAAGCCATGCGATGGTTCTTAGCATTACTAAAGACCGCCACGCCCGCGCGGGCAAAGGCCTCCTCAATATCACCTGCGACCTCGCCCGGCAGGGCCGAGAACACAACCTTGACGCCTGGTAACGCCTCCGGACGACAGGCCACCACTGGCAGGGACGCGACCTCAGTGGGCATCTCGCTATTGGGCAGGCGCCAGCGCGTGGCTTCACTATAGGCACGCCCACCGTGCTGCTCGGAGGCAGCCAGGGCCACCAGTTCAAACCAGGGATGCCCCTGAAGCAAATCAATAAAACGCTGTCCAACCATTCCGGTCGCTCCCAGAACCGCGACCGGGATACGCTTGTGAGTCTGTGTAGCCATACTTACTTCCTAATATAAAACCGCTTGACACATCTTTTTTATCTTGTTATACTTTTTCTGCTAATGTAGGCTGGATGCAGGAAGAGTTTGCTGAGCTCCCGCGATATTCTTTCGATCCGTCTGAGGATCCTGCAATGAGAGAGCGCGAGACGCCGAGGTAGCAAGCGATGACTCTTTCGTGGTGGGCTGCACATGGCGCACCAGCGGAATAACGGGTGCGATCAGTTCACGATGCAGGCTGCGTAATGCGCGCACACTCGCCTTCTCCTCCACAATAAGCGTGATTCCCTGCTCAGAGGAACCTTGAGCAATGACCAGGATGCGCTCATGTGCAAGCGCGGCGACAGCATGAGCGGGACTCATTGGATCTGAGACAAAGCCTGACCCGATACAGGCGCAGGCAGCCAGGGCACGCCGACAACGCACCAGCCAATCACCCATATCATGCTGTAGAGCCGCGATAATAGAATCCGCTGCCTGTTCCTCCACGACAAACGAGAGGTGGTGACCCGAGGATGAACAAATAGCGATAGGCGCTGCCCCCACGCGTGCAGCGAGCTCAAAGACCTGGCCCGCATTCTCTGGCGCGCCAAACAGATTCGTGCTTTCCATCGTAATTAACGCCAGGTTGCGGCGGACGGTAATCGCTCGCGCCCCACTTAAGCCATTGACACCATTCACCACTGGCCCAACCACCGTGCCACGCAGATGCGGGCGAAACGTGTTGCGTACCCGCACTGGAATGTTACGCGGGGCCACCGGAATCAAGGTGCGAGGGTGTAGCACCTTGGCGCCAAACCAGGAGAGGCGAGCCGCCTCAGCATAGCTCAAGTGCGGCAGTAAACGCGCGTTCGCGATCAAACGGGGATCCGTTGTCAGTACGCCATCCACATCGGTATAGATCGTGACCTCCTGGCAATCAAGGGCCGCCCCGATAACCGTCGCCGAGTAATCCGAGCCATTGCGCCCAAGCGTTGTAACATAACCTATGAGGGTCCGACCAAGAAAACCGCAGGCAATAGGGGTCACCCCCTCTGCAAGCAGGGGATCAATCAGGGCATGCGCGTTTTCAGCGGTCTCTCTCGGCAAGGGCTCGGCACCCACAACGACTCCAAAGGGCTGAGTGCCATCATTAAGCTGAGGAGGTGTGGTGATGATAATCTCTTTCTGGATAGCCTGCGCGGCTGTTCCCAGGTCGCGCACAGCCGCGGCAACCAGCAAAACGGAGAGACGTTCGCCATAGGCCGCAACAGCCGCGGTACGCAGCGTGACATCTTGCCCCTGCTGGGCAACGAGTTGGAGCGCCTTCACATCTTGCTCCAGAGCTTCAAGAGTCGAAAGCAGGTTGCCCAGGAGTTGAGCCTGGTGCTCGCGCAGCTCCACCACTTCGGCGGCAGCGTCAAAATGCTTCTGCTTTAACTGCTTTAGCTCGCGCGCGCACTCCTCATTCGTACCAGTACAGGCATAGCGGGCCAGGCGGAGCAATTGATCGGTCACACCTGACATCGCCGAGACCACCACAACAGGCGTGGGGCTATCCTTGCCACTTCGCGCTTCGACGACATGATCCGCCACAATCTTCGCTACCTGCCGAATACGCTCACCATTGCCAACAGAGGTTCCACCAAACTTGAGAACACAAACCGCGTGTTGCATTTTCTTTACCGTTCCCCTCAAACAAGGCATCCTGCCGCCCTTCATGAGCGGGAGGCTAACTCCTTAACCCTGGAGTAGTCTTCCCGCTCACGAAACCTCATCTGCTATACATTTGACAATTCTTCAACTCCGCTCACAGCCGCTTTCAGCGCCTGGTCCAGATCGCCAATCAGATCCTCAACCGTCTCAATACCAATCGAGAGGCGAATGAAATCTGGCGTGACGCCCGTTGAAATCTGCTCATCAGGCGTCAACTGCGCATGCGTGGTGCTAGCGGGATGAATAATCAGTGACTTGGAATCGCCCACATTCGCCAGGTGCGAGAAGAGTTCGATATGCTGAATCAGGCGCTTGCCTGCTTCAACACCACCTTTAATGCCGAAGCCAAGGATCGCCCCATAGCCGTGAGTGAAGTATTTCTTCGCCAGTTCATGTTGTGGATGATCTGGCAGGCCTGGATAGCTCACCCAGCTTACAGCAGGGTGCGACTGCAGGAACTCCGCGATGCGCAGCGCGTTCTGGCTATGGCGCTCCATGCGCAGGGCCAGCGTCTCCAGACCTTGCAGGAAGAGCCAGGAGTTAAACGGCGTTGTTGCCGCACCCAGGTCACGTAGTAGCTGTACACGTGCCTTGAGGATATAAGCCAGGGGTCCAAACGCCTCCGCATAGCGCAGGCCATGATAAGAGGGATCAGGCTCAACCAGTCCAGGGAAGCGTCCGCTCCCAGCCCAGTCAAATTTACCGCTATCGACAATAATGCCGCCGATGGAGGTACCATGTCCATTGATAAACTTGGTCGCTGAATGAATCACAATATCCGCGCCATGCTTGATCGGCTGGACCAGGTAGGGCGTTGCCAGTGTATTGTCGACAATCAGCGGCAGGCCATGCTCATGGGCAATCGCGGCCACGGCGCTAATATCCAATGTATCCAGGCGGGGATTTCCCACGGTCTCCGCGAAAATAGCCTTGGTACGAGCGTTAATAGCCGCGCGGAAGTTCTCAGGATTGCGGCTATCGACAAAATGCGTAGTAATACCCAGCTTGGGCAGGGTATAGTGCAGCAGGTTGTATGTCCCACCGTACAGACTTGCGGACGATACAATTTCATCACCAGCGCCCGCGATATTGAGAATCGCCAATGTTTCAGCCGCCTGGCCCGAAGAGGTTGCGAGCGCGCCCACGCCGCCTTCCAACGCCGCCACACGGCGCTCAAAGGCATCCTGAGTGGGGTTCATAATACGGGTATAGATATTACCAAACTGTTTGAGGGCAAAGAGATTGGCGGCATGTTCAGGGCTGTCAAAGACATAAGAGCTTGTCTGATAAATAGGAACCGCGCGGGCATTCGTTGCTTTGTCCGCGGTCTCCTGACCTGCATGAAGCGACAGTGTCTCAAAACCATACTCACGATCACTATTCAAAGCCATGATAGTCGTACTCCTTAGAAGCTGTTAGCCAAACGTTTAAAGCTGCTGTAATGCCACAGTCATTTGTGCCCACTCTTTCAAGAAGGCATCGTGTCCATGAGGTGAAGCTAATTCAATATATGTTGCATTCCCACCAAGCTGGCGCACTCTCTCAGCAAGCGTCCGCACATGCCTGGCCGGGAAGAGAAAATCAGAATTAATACCAATAAACAACGCCTTGCTACGAATACGCGCCAGGGCTGCATCCAGTGAGGAGAAGCCCTCACTGATATCAAAGAGATCCATCGCTCGGCTCAGGTAGAGATAGCTATTAGCATCAAAGCGCTGCACCAGGGACTCGCCCTGATGGTAGAGGTAGTTCTCGACATCGAAGCGTCCACCCAGATCGGGATGGGCTGTCGGTGATACCACCTCTTCTCTGCGAGCTGCATGCCGCCCAAAGCGCTGCTCCATTGATTCCTCGCTCTGGTAGGTAATCATCGCCAGCATACGGGCGATGCTCAAGCCGGTAGCGGGACCGCGACCAGGAGCATAGTCGCCACAGTTCCATTGTGGGTCCGCCATAATTGCCTGGCGCGCCACCTCGTTAAAGGCGATTCCCTGAGCAGTAAGGCTGCCAGAGGCCGCAATGACGGCCACACGCTGCACCATTTCTGGATACAACACAGCCCAGGCCAGGGCTTGCTGTCCGCCAATCGAACCGCCATACACGGCAGCCAGTTGGCGCACCTCCAGGTGCTCCACCAGGGTATGCTGCGCGCGCACCATGTCATGAATAGTAATAATCGGGAAACGCATACCATAAGGATGTTCAGTACGAGGATCAACTGAGGCTGGTCCAGTACTTCCACTGCAGCCGCCCAGTACGTTTGAGCAGATCACGAAGTAGCGATCAGTATCAATGGGGCGTCCCGGACCGATCAAGGGATTCCACCACGCTATCTTGGCATCATCAGGATGCTCGCTATCATGAGCATGCGCATCCCCTGTCAGGGCATGGGTCACGAGAATGGCATTGGTTCCCAGGGCATTTAACGTCCCCCAGGTCTCATATGCCAGGGTGACTGGTCCCAGGAGTCCCCCACGCTGTAATGGCAAACGATCCAGGGTATAGGTGCCGGTGCTCTGTCCTTCACGAATTGGAGTCAAAAACCCTTTGGTATAGTTTATCTGTGCTACCATTCATGCGCTCCTTCTTCTGGTTGCCAGCTATCACTTGCGCCATCGCTTAAGCGAGAGCACCCATGCCACAACCCTACACTTGTTCTGACTTTATGCAGCAGAAACACTGTATTCATATGCTATACCCGAAGGGTGAAGGATAAAAAAACACCCTCACCCACTCCAGGGGCGAGGGTAAACGTCTTCGCGGTACCACCCTGATTTGTCAACGCTTCACAGCGTCAACCTCGACGAGTGCCATAGAATCCACGATAACATTTGTGGGGCACTCTGGCTGATAACGTAGCCACACGGCTCGATCTACTCGGTACTGCACAGTTTGTGCGCAACCTTTTCAATCTGCGACTCCGAGGTCATATTCAATGCTGGAATGGCGCTGACCTTCTCATCATCGTCAACTCGCTGTAGCCACCCATAACATTTACTCGTCCTCTTCTTCGTCTTTTCTACCAGTTTTCACACGGTGTTGAGAGAGCTTCATAAGCTTTTTTTTCTATGCCCTATTTTTGGGTAACAAAAAACCCCTCTTCAGGGGCTTCGCTACCTCGCTATTCCCCTCATCTTGCAAAGCAAAGCTTTGCCGGAATTGGCACCCTTCGTGCGACATTGCAGCGGGTTGCCGGGCTTCACAGGGCCGTATCCCTCCACCTCTCTGGATGAGTGCAGTTCTTCATGTAACTGCGTGTATAGATTGTACAAATGTGCGATTGTGTTTCTAAACTTGTTACCCATAAGTATAGACAACCTGGAAATCATTTGTCAAGGCCAAAACACAGCGATTTTTCCTTTCGTCAAACAATATTGTTGAGTAAACAATCCAGCCTCCCCTTAAAAGCAACTGAATAGGCGTATATAGCGCAGTAAAGTCTCTTCTCTATCCGCTTATTTGTTTATCTTTACAAGTTTTTTGCAGAAACATTATCAACTTTATTATCTCTTATACTTTAAAAACATAAAAAACTATCCTGACATTTCAAGCATCTATTGCATTAACAATAAATATCTGGTACATTAGATACTGAAAAGCTATCTGCTAAGCGCTCGTTGTAGTTGCTGATACGCCAGCCATCAGCAGAGGTGTTCCTTAGCCAGGTTCACGCAAGCTACATTTAGAAGCCATTTTTAAAAGTCTATATTTGTTGGAGACGAAAGGGCTCGGTATCTATGCGTTCCACCTCTTTAAGCGAACAATTCGCCATCCCACCAAACGCGGAGTCTTTCTTTGGATCAGCCAATATGCATCCTCACTTTACAGCCAATCACCTTTTGCCTCAAGATATTCAGGGGCATGTCCAGGGGCGCCATACCATTACGCACACCTTACGTTCACAAGCTACCCTCATCCTCTTTGTTGAGTCACAGGACGCGATAATACCGCTCTGTCTTAAGCTCTGGCATGCCTTCGAGAACGACATCTATGTGACTAGCGACATCGACACCTGCAACTCCTATACGCTAAATGGATTCGCCTTTAACCGGCGTCATGCCCCCGGAGTCTACCTCGGGATTGCCCCCATCTACCATTTTCAAGATCAGCAGTCAATTGAACTAGGGGAACTACTTACGCATCCTCAGCCTGACCAGTTAGAGAAGGGCGTGCTCTATGCCCTGGTCATGAAGCGTCTCCCTCAGAACTGGCGCCTGGATCATCAGATTCACAGGGGCAACTTTGGCACCAGGGAGGATATGCGCTTTCTGGCCACCACTATAGCCCACATGCACCAGAACCTTGAGCATGCTCCCCCTCACCTGGGTCAACTAAACATCCTGCAAAAGAAGTGGAACTTAAATAAAAGTTTTTTCCAGGAAGCCATTGCCCAGCTTCAGCACCTTTTTCCAGAACATGACTTTGCAACACCTCAACATATGATCCTCGATACCATGGATACCTACTTCCACAACCATAGTGCGCATTTTCAGCAGCGCCAGGTCTTTACCAGGCGCTGTCATGGAGATCTTAAAGTCAACAATCTCTGGCTTACCCATACCCCACCACACCAGACCCAGCACCTCTTAGCTCTCGACTGTATCGACTTCAAAGACGAATTTGCCCACATCGACCCAATGAGTGATATCGCCATGCTCGCTATGGATCTAGAGGCCCACCTCACAGCAGTCCGGCAACATGGACGCCTACTCGACGATACGCCAGAACAACTAGTTGACCTGTTCTGGCAGAATTATCTCCACAGCGCAGAAACGGAACTTCAGTCACTCACCGAGTTCTATCTTACTGAGAAAGCGATGATCCAGGTATACATGTGTGCGCTATTTGAACATAGATACTACTCCAGCCTTGCCTATCTGCATAGTGCCGAAAAACACGAGCACAGGCTAAGAAAATCTTTTTCATAGGAAAAATCACAAATACATATTTACGCTTCTTGTTAGACACATAGGACTATCTGTAGTTTTTAATGCATTTCATTTACAGCGCATTGTCCTCATGATATTATGGCAGCGTTACACTGCACAGTTAAGAGCTCAGAGAAGCTTGAGAAATTGAGCTCGAACAGGGAGTTCTTCATCACCCCATGTGGCTCTAGTCTATTCTTAGGCTATTTTTATGGCTTCTTTTTATTTTTTTATGCTCTTTTGGCATAAAAAATGTAGATAGTAGGTATTATCATGATAAGTGTTAATGCAGTAAAAACATCCACACTAGATGCGCTCTCAAGCACTTCTACAGAAGACTCTTCAGAGTCACAGCCTTCCTCCTCTACCACATCAACAACTACTCTAGCGGAAGGCCCTTTTACAAAAACCGAAACATACTCTGTTCACTCTCTTCATATTTCACCTGCCACTCAGGTTTTACAATTAACAGATAAAAAAGAAAACTATTGTATAAAACGGTGGCTTCCCTTTGAAAATTGCGTTTATAATACAAAAGATGTTGCCAAAAACAACTACTATACACTGAACGGGCTAGCATTTAATACTCAATTTGCACGGGGTATTTATCTAGGAGTTGCTCCAATCATAGGCGACTTTTTTGAACAAGACATGAGCATTACGCTTGGACCGCTTAGTACATCAAAGCCATCAAAAGACCTCATCTCAAAAGTTCCTCATGCACTCATCATGCACTTCATTGAACAAGATTTACGGCTTGATAACCAGATAAAAGCAGGAGCCTTCGGCAGTGAAGAGGATCTAGATTTCCTGGCCTCAAAAATCAGCAACATCCATACCTCTGATATAGCATGCAAGTCAGATCCCAGGCAATACAGCAATATTAAAGCGCTCCGAGAAAAATGGGAATGCAATAAGTTGTGCTTAATTGACACATTGAGAGCAGAAAATTTTCCCGTTGCCAAAAAATTTAATAAAGACGAATTCTTCACTATTATGGATAATGCACTAAAAAAATATCGAAAAACATTTCAGCAGCGCTGTAAATATGTTCGGCGTTGCCATGGCGACCTCAAAACAAATAATTTGTGGTTGTTGCCTAATAACCACAAGACAATACAAAAAGCAGATGTACTTCCAAACAAAGATGCAAAACATTTACGCATCCTTGATTGTATCGACTTTAATCCTTGTCTCTCTTATATTGACCCTCTCAGCGACGTTGCCATGCTGGTTATGGATCTGGAAGAGAAACTATCATTTGAAAAAGAAGAAACCACCACCAAAAATATCATAAGCTTTTTTCTAAATAAATATCTTTCCTATGTTTCAGACATTATTCCACCTGAAAGCAAAAGAGATCTCGAACCGATCATGGAGTTTTACATTGTTGAGAAGGCCATTGTAGGGGCAGCCGTAAGTGTGCTTTCAGACAATCTTCCAGCCTTAGGTGAACATTATCTCTATATAGCACAAACGCACTTGAATAACTTATCCCGTCTCCTGTCCACGAGAGCAACTCGATACCCAAGAGAAAAGCAACTTAAGACAATTGATTCCAATCATTCAAAACAGGATATTACTTATCGCATTCCTGTGTCAGCAGCGAAGTAGCACATCAACATCTTATTCAAGATGCAACCAATCTGCGTGATTCAGCGAATACAGCCCACCATAGTGATTACTGATGAGTTCAACATTATCGCTATGATCCTTGAGTTTCTTGCGCAAGTGATGCATACGCTGCGTAAAGGTTGCTCGCTCAATGAGTTTTCCCCAGGCTCCATGCATCAACTCTTCCTCGCTACAGCGCACAGGATGTTGTCTGAGCGTTTTGATCAGGTGATACTCCAGTTCGGAAAGCGAGAGGCGCTCAGGAGTCTTAGAGGGGCGTACAATGGTAAGCCAGAAGCCACGACTGCTGGGAGGAGTCTGCATGCGTGCTTTCTCTAGCAGGTACTCTCGCAAGACCGCGCCTGGATAATAGACGGGTTGGAAAGGTTCATAGCGAATCAAGCCTTCGTTGGAGAGAATATAGCGTAGTTCTGCCCCCAGGTTATTCCAGAGTTCAGGAGCTATCTCTTCATCCGCGTTATGAGCCTCAAATACACGTACGAATTCAAAGAAATGAGCCTTCGTCTCGCTATTTCCCTTTTCGATAGCCTCTAGCAAACGCTTCCAGTGCAGAGTTAGAAAGGTTGTAACCGCACTATTCACCTGCTCACCCAGTTGTTGCCGACCTTCAATGGGCAGTTCTAGCCACTGCTGAGACTGCGTGGCATACAATTGTTTGAAATGAAAGGTATGATAACAATATTGCAACAACATATAAGGATGGCTCCCCGCTTGCTCATATAACCATTGCTGCTCGTCAGGCGTAAATATTTCCTGTCCACCCAGCTGGTAAAAAGTCTCCGCCCACTCCTCACCAAAATCCTCTGGACACTGACCCAAAAAAGCCAGGGCATCGGTATGCGTCAGGCATTGAAGGACAGTCGTCGTGAAACGTGCCAGATCGGCCGATACATGGATAAACTGGTCTGTGGGTCTTGGTCGTGCCAGGCTCTGAATGGAGAAAATCACGCCAAAATTCGCAAACTCATCAATTAAATCAACCAGGACACGAATAGCCCCACAGTGATTGAGCAAAGCGATTCCTCGCTCCTGCGGAGTCTGAGCCAGGCTCCCCTCCAACTCAGGGATGGTCATATCTAGACGCGCCAGGCGCTCCACTGCATCAAGCATCACAAAATAACGCGCCTCTGGAAACTCGCGCGCGTAGTAGCGCAGCAACGACCTCAAACCCTTAATGTCATGGGAGAGAGATGGCAATTTCTCTCCATCGTAAGGAGTATCGAGGCTTCTCTTACATTCAGCCACGAAGGCAGTGAGTAGCTCTTGCGCACTTTGCGCGTTCTCCAGGGTCGTCAGGTCTATCTGGGTAAAATACAATTGGCCAAGCGCAAACTGCTCGCGTAGATCATGCAGGCTTACTTCATCACGCCAGGACCAGCCTACAGAAGACACGCCCTTAAGGTAGCGGACAAAAGCCGTTTTGCCCACCCGAGGAGATCCAGACAAGATAATGGCGCTTTGTTGGTTAGCAATCAGATTTCTAATATCGGTGCTACGACCAGAAACACGGCCGGTTCCGGGCATATCACCTGGGCTGAAAGGGTTAAATAATGTGCGCCAGGAGTGTACATCCGACATAAGCATACTCCTTTCCTCCTTATCTAAGACTGTAGCAGCCAGCGATTACGCATGAGCCAGAGCCTGACCAGTTCAATCTTAAAAGTATATTCAGGATTACTTGTGTTACGTCCTCCCACGTGTTCATCGAGTATCAAACTGTTGCGCATCCGCTCTAAGGCAGGACGAATCTCTCTTTCAGCCATCCCGAAGTTTTTCGTCAGTTGCCGCAATGAAATCATGGTGTGCTTCGAATAGGCCATAATTTCAAGCATCTCATCTAAAATACGCGGCTCCAGTTCACCATGCAGTTCTTGTCGATAATATGAAAAGCTCTGCTCACCACCGGCCTCGATGATATGATCTACCGCCAACTGCAAATCTTCATCCGTCACCTGCTGCTTCTGCGCATGAGCGTTAAGCAGGCGCACAAACTGCATCCCGATCAGGGCCATATAGTAGGGATTGCCCCCTGTTAATTGGACAGCTTGATGCACCGTTCGAGAGGAGATAAGCACCCGCAATTCTCGTAGTGGCTCCGTCAGTAATCGCTCTGCACTTGCCTGATCTAGAAAAGGCATAGGCAAATTTTGCGCGAAACTGAAGGCATTGACAAACTTTTCAGAGGCTAGCAGGGCGTGGGAGCTGGTAGGAAGAGCAAGGAGCAAACTCACCTGCGAGATAACACTCAATAATTCTCGCCAGTAGGTAAAGAAGCGCAGCTCCAATACACCGTCTGCGTATGCCTGCAAAGCCCCTCCAAACTCATCCAATACCAGCACCAGGCGTGAACCAGGCGCGCGCTCTAAACAGCGTTGGATAAAACGGCGAAAACAAATTTGTACATCGCTCTGATCCAGAGCGTCCCACTCGGGCGCAGGACGATTAAAATGCTCTTGGAAACTGGCGCCAATCTCGCCCGCCATATCGCGTAAGATACGCTCCTCGTTAAAGCGTGTCGCCCCTTGCAGGGAATAGAAGACACCCCAGGCAGGAGGAGTAATATGACGGCCAAGAAAATTTTTGCATAACGATGATTTGCCAGAACGACGAGGGGCATACAGCACAACCGCCTTCCCCTCGCTTCCTTCACAAAGCTCCCGCGCCAGATAACGCAGTTCGCTCTCGCGCCCAAAGAACATCTTCGAGGAGGCTGGGCGCGAGATATCATAGGCATTCCTCAGGGTTGCGGAACGAGGCCCAAGCGAGGAGAGCCTATCGCGCCAGTGCTCATCCTGGAGTTGAATAGGCTTCTCTTGCTGGTGCTCACGTATACGCTGATAAATGTAGGGAACAGTACGAGCCGCATCAACTTCGACCGAGGTCACACCATTAATTGATTTCAGGTCGCTGATGATCTCTGCCACCTCGCGGTACTCATAGAGTTCCGTCACAAAGCGTGCTTCCGCCTTTTTAAACTTCAAGATCGCGTCCGCGTTAATGGAGAGCAGGGAGCAATGGCGTCTGCGCAGTTTCTTAGCGATATCTAGTACCAGGCCACGCCGATCCTCTGCCAGCACGAAGAAAGCAACTTTAAAGGCTGATGGACGATACTGCCACTGCAAGGGAATTAACCGCGCGCGTTGCTCATCGTTAAGCCGTGTCATATGTGAGCAATTGAGGGTATGTGCGACTAACTCATGACTATTTCTCCCTCTATACGCGACGATTGCTTGCTTAGAGTAAATAGGTTGGCAAGTTCCACATAAACGCGGCGGATGAGAGTAAGAGTCACCCAGGAGAGGCTGGGGGATGAGATCAGCCGTCTCTTTAGTAACCTCTAACGTATGGGTCTCGTTGTGCTCAGCACGTCGCTGGATAATCTGCTGCGCTGCCCACTCGGGTGTGTGCGGATCTTTACCATTGCTGTTAAGCAACTCCAGGTAAGCCTGGCGTGTGCCGAGTTTCTGACGCGTCACCAGCAGACGCAGCTCCTCATCTAACTCCTCAAGTGTAAGTGGATAGTGATAAAACTCAAGCGCTTCACGAATGAGTTCATAACTACGAAAGTTATGCAGCTCTTGTTTTAGCAGCGATCGAATGTGGGCCTGCGCCTTGTCAGAGGTTGCATACTTATCATCCAACCAGTACGCCTTCACCTGCGTTTCACGCGCGGTCCTGATCTCCACAATGTCGCCAGCATTCAACTCGTTGTACAATTCCGATTTACGTGTATTTATGAAGCCCTCTACCGCGCGTGATCCAATGTCGGGATCAAGTTTATATGCGAAATCTAAAACCGTAGCGCCCTTGGGAAGACGTACAGGGCGATGATTATGACTCTTGTCATAGACAATAATAGGATTGGACGTTATATCGTCTTCATCTAGCTTCCCTGCCTTTTCCATGCCATCTTTAATTGCGGCATACATCTTGCCCTCTTCACTAAACCAGGTTGACCGCGAGTTTATGCTATGCATGCTTGGCACATCACTACGGGCAGTTTGTGACTCATCATATAGGGCATAGATCTTCTCATTCAAGCAGCCATAATAAACACCAGCTTGAGTTACTTTCGTGCCTATCTGAAAAAAACAGTTATAGGTTACTTCTCCATCTGGTGCCAACCATGATAGCTTCCGTAAAGATTGAGCCGAGGGATCAAGCGACAGGCCAAAGGAGAGATGACAATAGCCATTGGGTTTAGGATGGGCGATTTGATCACTCACGCGATCTTGCAACGTACCCAACTGGAACAGAGCTCCCATAGCTAAATAACAGTCGTAAAATACAGGTACAATCACATCAAAATTGACAAGGTCAAAACCATACAGCCGTTCTTTCTGAGAAGTCGCGGTGGTATGCGTATCCTGAGTTCGCCGCTTCAACCCAGCAACGCCACAGGGTGTCCACACGACATGCACCGGTCTATCAGTGACTTCCTGACAAAAGTGTTCGAAGATTGATCTTAAGCTTTCAATTTTGTCCATATCGCGCGCGAAAATTTTTTCGTAGCGCTGCTTATCCTCTAAAAATGTCTTTGGGTGAATCAGCTCCTCAGCAATATCTTCAATATGGCGCTTAAAATCCCACAGGCCCAGGCGCTTGGTAATATGAATGAGCGTCCTCTTAGCACTCTGGACATCATCCAGCAACTTACCAGCCAAAGGTTGATGTGTTGTATGCTCTTTTAATTTACAGAGCGCCTGGTAATGCACAACCAGGGCAATCAATAGCGCGCCCAGGTCAGGATAGGGCGGAATCAGAAGATTGGCAAGCTGCTCTTCCTCGATGTAGCGGGTGTAGTGGAGGGAGGACTTAAAATGGGCGTATACCTTCTCCGCACCAGGAAGCGTCACGTGGCTCAGCAAGGTCTCATCATAGGAACGCAGGTAACCAGCGATGACCACAGGCTCGGGTAGACCCCAGTCACGCAACTGATCGCCAACACGTCGTGCATCATAGCGCACGTTAAATACATAGGCATAAGGTGGCTTTGGCTGCCCTTCTGCTTCGCGAACTACCATCGTGATGAAATCTCGCCACTCAGGCGAGATAGTGGTAGGCGTAGGGCGCCAGGGGGAGAGGTCCAGGCTTGCGTATGTCTCGGTCATGTGCAGTACTCTCTTCCTTGCTGTATGCACGAAACACTTCTTTTCCTACGAAGCCCTTCTTAAAATAAGACAATATGTAATATACCACAAATTTCTCGCATCAGAAAGCTTACAAGTTCTTTAGTTTCATCTGACCACAGAAAATATTATAACATATTTATATTGATTTTTACGAATATATTGATCATAATATTAATAGCGATGATAAAAACACAGT
This sequence comes from Ktedonobacter racemifer DSM 44963, assembly GCF_000178855.1. Classification (GTDB taxonomy): domain Bacteria; phylum Chloroflexota; class Ktedonobacteria; order Ktedonobacterales; family Ktedonobacteraceae; genus Ktedonobacter; species Ktedonobacter racemifer. The sequence continues at coordinate 1,881,204 of NZ_ADVG01000002.1, forward strand.
AAGCGTTTCGCAACTTCTCACGAGGTGATGCATGCAAAACGAGCAAGCTCTCTTCTCATTTGATCCAAACGCTCCTGTAGATGTCATCCTTGTACAATTGGAACCGTGTATTCGTAGGCTAGCACACCGCCTCGCCAACCAGAACCTGGCGGAATGGGAATGCGATGAGATTACTCAGGGTGTGCTCATAAAACTGGCTCGTCTGCTCCCTCGTACAACCATTGAGCATCCCCAGGCCTACCTCCAGCGCGCGATAAAGAACGAAATTACCGATCACTGGCGACGACGCCAGCCTACCTATCCCCTGCAAACAAACGACGAGGGAGAACCTCAAGGGGTGCCACTGCTAGCCCTTAGCCAGGGCATGGGTGATCCATTGTATGAGGTACTACAACGCGTCGCCTTCGAAGAACTGCTGGATAAGCTGGTTGCGGCAATTCTTACGCTTCCTCCTGTACAAAAAAAGGCTGCCATCTGCCATTTTCGCGAGCTGGTTGATGACCTGGCAGCTTTTGTCGAGGCCTTCAGGCGCCATAATGTCGATATCACTCATATTCACCCACCCCAGGCATATAGCGATCAACAGCGCTTACGCGCCTCGTACTACGTGGCACGCCTGGCCCTGGCAGAGAAACTTAAGGAAACCTCTATGTATAGAAAGACTGATCGCTACGCTATCGTTTCCGCTTCGTAGATCCAATTCTTCTGGATTACACCATGGGCATACGCTCAATGTGCAGTCCTTCCTGTTCATCGCGTGGTGAACGTCGACTCTGAATACGGCGCATGGCCAGCCCTATACGCCGTATTCCCTCCCTGATCTGCACTTCATCGCTTACGGCGTAGCTCAGGCGGATATACTGTCGTCCACCACCATCAATATGAAAAGGCTCTCCCAAAACAAACGCGACTCCCTCCTGGGCGGCCTCTCGTAAAAGCGTTCGCGCGCGCATATCTCCTGGGAGGCGACACCAGAGATGGAAGCCGCCTCGCGGCAACGTCACGCGTGTTCCTGCCGGCCAGTACTCCTGAATAGCCTGAAACATGACATCGCGCTGCCGTTGATACTGCTGGCGCACCCTGGCCAGGTGAGGGTCCAGCATCTGGCGCTGGAGTATCTCTGACACCAGCCATTGTCCCAGGGCCGTCGTGTTGAGGTCAAAAATTTGCTTATGGAGTGAGAGTCGTTCGATAAGGGGTTCTGGCGCGGCCAGCCAGGCCACACGCAAACCAGGAGCCAGGAGCTTTGAATAGGTACTGAGGTAGAGCACGTCTCCGCGTGTGTCCAGGGCCTTTAAGGGCTGGGGCGCTTCACCCTCAAAATAAATCTCGCCATAGGGGTCATCTTCGAGAATAGGAACCTGGTAACGTCGTGCTAATGCCAATAAGCGTCGTCTGCGCGCAGGTGACATAATTACGCCCGTAGGATTTTGAAAGGTGGGCAGCGTATAGATAAGACGCGGACTGCGACGAGCTAAGATGGCTTCCAGGAGATCCAGGCGCATCCCCTCATTATCAATTGGGACCCCAATGACCCTGGCACCAAGCGCGCGAAAGGTCTGGATCGCGCCCAGGTAGGTAGGCACCTCGACCACCACCTCGTCCCCCGGATGCAGCAAGAAACGTCCCACAAGGCCAATCCCCTGCGTTGAGCCTGAGAGCACCAGGATATGTTGAAAATCAACGGGCACACCATGCTTACGCATCCGTTCAGCAATGCCACGCCTCAGGCTCTGTAAACCTTCGACCGGGCAATACCCGAGCGCGCTCTGCCGCGCGGTGAGTAAATCATCCTGCACTATTTCGCGTAACAGTTCAGCCGGAAGCAAGCCCGCAGCAGGCGTGGCTGCCGCCAGGGAGATGACCTCTTGCTGATCTCCCAATGCGGTAATCTCGCTCATCAGGCGCGCATCATGTCCCAGGGCCAGTTCCTCTTCGGCGGAGAGACTAAACAACCAGGAGGGCATATGCTGTTCAAATGGCTCATCATCCAATTCTCGTGCCAAATAGGTGCGCTTCACCAGCGTTCCCCGACCAACATGCCCCTCGATCAAGCCCTCACTCGCCAGTTCATTGTAGGCATTCATAACCGTTGTGCGATTGACATGCAGCTCTCGTGCCAGGGCGCGCTCGGTAGGGAGGCGCGTGCCCTCGGGAAGCTCACCACCCAGGATCGCATTACGCAAGCGCTCGTAAATCTGGCGATAGAGTGGTACACCATTCGAGCGCTCAAGCTGAATCATTGCCGATACCGAAGCTGTAAACAGGGGCAACGGTGAATGCTCCTGTGGTTGCTCAAATTTATGGGCCATGCGTCTTTTCCCTTCATTGGTTGACACCAATCTCCCCTGTAAACAGACTATGCACACCTGCTTTCTTTTAACTATACCAGCCAATCAGCAGCAATGCATAGGCCAATACATCAAAAATAGAAGAGCCAATCTTTGGTGTAAGCAATACGCAAAGGGAGCAGCAGTACTGCCGCTCCCTTTGCGTATCATAGTCATCTGGCTAAGACGATAGGAACCTTGTCTAGCCTTTAGGGATAACGCTACCTAATAGCTGGGCTGAGCGAATCTCACGTAGTTGCCAGAAGGCGGACGCTGCCCAAAGAGCAGGTAGAGGAACTGACCCACAAAGGGCAGCAGCCAGACGATCAGCAGCCACAACAGCTTTCCAGTTGGAGAGTGCTCATCTTCCAGAATCATCACGGTCTCGATAATGTGTCCTAGCAGGGGCAACATTACACTACTTTGACCATAGAGATAATCTTCGTGAAACGCTCCTCATTTTGCGCTCAATCAACCAGATTTCAGAAGGAGTCGCATAATGAGTAATCCACATCAGGCAATCATCGCCCAGCAGTTACAAGAGCTTAACGAGCTCTATTATACCGCACCACTCGCATTTTATGAAGCCACGCTACGCTTAGCAATTGCTCAGCTTGAGCACATCTTACCTGGCTTTACCATCGCATTCGCTGAAATCTACGCCATCGGAAGCGGGCGCCAGGCACACGGCGGGATGTGCCATGTTTTCTTGCCGATAGAAAGGAATGCCGAATGAGCGCTCAGGATGAGACTCCCATCAAAACCTTTGCTTCCCTGCACTGGTATGACGAAACAATCAAATTCGTCTTTAACTTTGCGGCAAAGACCAGCGAGCTTTTATTAGCTGCAGGTGTCGTTGTCAGTTCCGCGAACTTTCTAACAGATGGCAGTATCATGCAAGATCATACCCCGCTGTCAGTTGCTTGGGCCTGGGCGCAAGCGCTCGCCATTGATAGCAGCTTGGGAATCGTCTTTGTCAACGGTTTCCAGGCTGCACGCGAACGATACAAGATCAAAGCGGGAATCTACTTTGCCTTAACCGCGATGCTTGCCTCTGTGGCCGGACTACTGACCCACTTTGACGCGCTCGCTCACGCGACTGGCTTACCCGTTACCTCTCAAAGCATCTCAGGGATTATTCCTCTCTGGATGTTAACCGGATTACGCGCCGTGGCTGTTATCGGTTTCCTGCTTGTGGGCAGGCTCAAGAATGTTTCCTTCAGCATGCACCAGAATGAGACCCACGATCAGCAGCCTCAAAAGTCAAAGCCAACACTTGTGATTACGCCAGAATTACTGAACGAATTGCGGGCGATCCTGTATCAGACCACTGTTTCCGAGGAACAGACGGGAATACCAGGAACACCGCAACTCACCGAAGTAGCCACGGCGACCGACCAGCAGCAGAACCAGCTTGTATCCTTGCTCCCCGCTGTTCCCCCTATTTCCGAGGAGGAGAGGAACAAGGTCATTGACGCCTATCTTCAGGGCATTCCCAGGCGGGAAATCTGCTCACATCTTCGCTGGGGCAACGCGAAATACACCACTATTGTCAAACCTGTTCTCGACGCCTACAGGGAACAGGAACACCAAACAGAGAACGTTGAGGCACAAGCATAATGTTTCCGAGGAGCAAAGACATGCGAGCGGATACAAGTCCGTCCTGTATCCACTTTTTCTTGGGGCTACATCGACCGCGAAAGACTATCTGCAACGCCCCGCTTTCTCTATCCGTATTCTCTATAGGCAAGAAAAAATCGCACATCGAAGCATACACAATGCTTAGAATACAAAATTGTTAGTAGCTGTGTCAGTAACCCGCTATACACCTAAAATGATTTATAGCATGGAGGATATAGAAAAATGTCAGGCAACCGCGGATGTTTGTTCAATAGCTTATTGTTTCTCATTATAGTTTTTATACCTCTCGTCGGCCACGTAATAGAAACGGTCATGGTGCTGCAAGATGACCATTCGGCTCTTGGTATGCTGGGCTGGTTGCTCCTCATTTGGCTGATTCCTTTCGTTGGCCCGTTACTCTACCTGCTGTTTGGTCAACGACGTTCACGGGTCTACTTCGGCCAACCGAGCTACATGCAGACCCCCTACCAACAGCAAAGATAAATCTACTAACACATACAAAAAAGATGAGGTACAGGTTAAGCCTGTATCTCATCTTTTTCTTTTTGTTGACCCCGTGTAAATCAAGGGGTCGGCAGGTGCCTTGATTTACACGGAGCCAAACAACATGAACAAATGCGCGTTCTGGTCATCGATACCAAGAACCATGGCCTAAAATCACGTAATGTATCGCGGAACGGTCAACAGCAGTGTCTTGCGGGGGAGCAGAGTTATTTCGCCCTGCGATGTCCGCAATCGCCTAGCAATTCTCATCTGCTCCAACCATCCGAGCGGCGATCCGGATTCCAGCCAGGAGGACCTAGCGGTAACTGAGCAATTGGCGCTGGCCGGGAAATCGCTGGATATCAAATTGATTAGTAAATAAGGTCAAATCCGCAACACTTTTGAGGCGAACGTGAGAGAATCAGCGCGAATCGTAGGAATTCACCATATAGCATATGGAGAAACCGCTCCAGAGGCGGAGTGTTTCGCACTGTTTTTGTAAATACAGGGAAGCCCTGTGTGATTTTCGGGTGTTTTTCGTCATATGGTCTGCTGCCAAGATATGGTTCACAGAGGGTATCTGCGTCAGAGGCTCATGGTGTTGCCGTTTTCACCGGACATCGCCTGCGGATGCCCCCGTTTTCAAACGCGGGGAGGAAGCAGGCGTTCCTTGTCGGAGTGGGGCAACGGAGGGGGAGCCTTTCCGGTTCGCTGCCCCGCAAAAAGAAAAGTAGACTATGAAACAAACCATCATTGCCAAACTCAAGTTGCACACCACCAGCGAGCAGCTCGCCCAGCTTCGTAACCTGCAGCTGGCCTATCGCGACGCGCTGAATTATGTCAGCCGCTACGCCTTCGAACATGGCAAAATGAGCAGCAAAAGGCGCTTGCAGGAGGGCACCTATCAAGAGCTTCGGGTGCTCTACGCCTTGCCGGCGCAGATGGCCTGTTCTGTCCCTCGCCAGGTAGGAGCGACCTACAAGGGCTTGTGGACCAAATACAAAAAGCATGCCGCCAGCCGCAAGGCCGGGGTGACCAAGAAACGCTACAAAGGACTCGACCAGCCGCCCCGCTATCTCTCTCCCACCGTGACCTATCAGCAGGGCCGGGACTACGGCTTCAAAACCGAGCAGCGCGTTTCGGTCCTGACCCTCTCCGGTCGGCTGATCCTTCCCTACAGCGGCTACGAGCGCCATGTGGCCCTCATCGAGCAGGGAACCTCCATCGGTACGGCGCAGTTGTGGTATGACCAGCGGAAAAAGCGCTTCTACTTGCTGGTGGCGCTCTCCCTGGAACTGCCCGACCCCGAGCCAGGCGACCTCCCCCAAGTGGTTGGGGTGGACGTCGGACGGCGGTACCTGGCGGTGACCTCGACCACTACTGGCTCGGGTGATCCTCTCTTCTTTTTGGGCAAAGAGGCGGTTGCCCAAGCTGACCACTACACCCGCCTGAGAAAACGACTTCAGCAGAAAGGCACTCGCGGCGCAATGCGCAAAGTGCGTGCGATTGAGCAGCGAGAGAGACGGTTGAAAGCTGAGACCAACCACTGCATTTCCAAGCGCATCATCCATAGGCACCCCGCGTCCCTCATCGGGCTGGAAGAGCTAACAGACATTCGAGAGCGCACCAAGCCAAAGAAGCACCGGCGCACAAAGCAAGGCAAAAGCAGCGAGCTGGTCTCCCCCAAGCAGCGCAGGGAAAACCGGCGGCGCTCCCAATGGTCCTTTGCCCAACTGCAGGCCATGATTGCCTACAAGGCGATGCTCGCCGGCTCAGTGGCCATCAAAGTCGATGCCGATTACAGCAGCCAGGCTTGCCCCAGGTGCGGGCACACCGCGCGGGCCAATCGGCCAGGCAAGGGCCTCGTCTTTGTCTGTCAGAACTGCCATTACACGCTCCATGCGGATCTGGTGGGAGCGAGGAATCTGGTGCTGCGAACGCTTCTGGTTTGGCAAGACTGGGCCAGAACGGGGCTGTTGTCGGTAGCCCCTGATACGTCGGACAGCGAAGCCAAAGCGGCACGCCTCTCAAGGTATGCCGAGTTGCGGTGGAGTCCAGACGCAAGCCCCTCGCTTCAGCGATGGGGTCACTGACTTGCAACACCATATGAGCCTGTGCGCTGGCTGGGCAGGCGCTTGTCCATTCGAGGGAAGCGTGGGCAGGATCAACAGCGGCACAATCGATTGGACGGAAACCAAAACGCGGGAAGTAATCGTGAGCCGTTTCAGTCAGCAAGTACACTTCTTGGACACGCAGCTTTTGTGCTTCCTCTAGCTGGGCCTCCCTCTGAGAGCATTATTCTGTAGGAAGAAATGTTCTCAGCATTGAGACGCATTCAAGATGAGGGCCTCGCAGAGATCGATGATCTACGTCAGATGCAGAACCGCTTTGCCGGTGAATTGCCTTTGCAGCAACCGTTGCGCGACCTCACCAATGTTGTGCCAGGAAGCCTCAACCTCGATTGGCGTCTGCAATTGCTGCTTGGCTACCATGTGCGCGAGCCAGGCTAGATCTTCAGATCTCGCACGACTATCGAATTCTGTATACATATTCAGCCCGTAGAGGGTCGTTCTCCCAGTAAGGATGAAATTGCTGACATCCATGGTGACCGATGGAGATGCCGACCAGCCCAGCGTAACGCAGGTTGCCCCTGTTGCCAGGAGAGAGAGTGCGCTCTCCAGTGTTTTCCCGCCGACCGAATCGATAATCAAGTGGTAAGGGCCATAGGCACGCGCGGGCTCGAGATCGTCCCCCACGATCACCTCGTCTGCTCCCGCCTCACGGACGAACGCCTCGTTACGAGCATGTCGCGCAGTGCCGACGACATAAGCACCGCTGAGCCTTGCGAGCTGATGCGCGAAGAGTCCCACCCCACCGGTGGAACCAGTAATCAACACGCGCTTGTTCAGGAGAAACCCTCCTTTCTCAAGTGCACGGAGCGCGGTGAGTCCAGCAGTAGGTAAGGTTGCCGCCCGAGCAAACGTCAAACTGGCGGGAATGTCGGCCAGCCTGGACGTCTGAACCGCCACCTGCTCAGCCCATGCGCCCACACCAACGCTTCCCACAACCCGGCTCCCGACCTTCGGCCCTGTCCCATTAGCAGCTTGCTTTATGATGGTTCCGGCCAGATCCCAACCGGGTCGCCAGCCCGCTTCGGCCCCCATGGCACGCAACACCTCTCCTCGATTCAAAGAAATGGCCTCAACCTGAACAAGCGCTTCCGAAGGGCCAGCCTGGGGCGCTTCGACCTCTTTGATGGCAAGCCGCCCTTGAACCCCAGGATCAACAACTATCGCATGTATTGAACTCATCTATTTTTCCCTTTCTCTGATAGCAATTGAGTCTGGCGCAATTCTGATACTGCTGGCAAACTCTCAAAAGCCAGGCGACAAAGCCAGGCACAAGATGTATCACCAATGGAATCGCAAGAAAGATCAATTTTCTTGCTCAAACGTTCTGATGCAGGCGCGCTGTGGAGCGTGATTTGCAGAGTGAAAAAGAAACGTTGTCTTGTCTCCTTGTTGTCTTGTCTCCTTAAGGAGGGGCTCACTCTGCTCGCAACCCATCCCTTGAGTGGGCTGCTCAGAGGGGTTCGCCAGAAGTATCAATTCTGGTGAGAAGGTTTTCAATGATCGAACCCGCGTCCGGTCTCTGAGCTTGAAACAGTGGTGAGACCAAAAAGATCACCCCATCTTGCACCAGAATGGTGCCAGACCCATAAAATGGTGGGATTTACACCTCCTCCTTACCTTGCTGTTGTAAATTGGGGTAATTTCGCCATGATAGCTTGGATCTCGGCATCGTCGGAGATCCCTTGGAAGTCATACCGTGGGGTGTATGGTGCTTCCAGTTGTTGGACTTCCTCCTGCGTCAACGCAATATCGAGTGACGCCACTGCGTCATCGATCTGTTCAATGGAGCTTGCACCGACGAGCGGCGCCGTCACCACCGGTTTGCTTCTCAGCCATGCAAGTGCGATCTGGGCGCGTTTTCTTCCGCGATCCCCGGCAATCTTGCCGACCGCCTCGATAATGGCCTTATCGCTTGCTTCGGTGAACGGCGTGTACAACATATCAGCGAAGCCGTCATTGCTTGAACGGCTGGTTGACTTTGCCTCACCCCAGGCACGGGCAAGCCGGCCACGAGCCAGCGGACTCCACACAATCGTCCCGACACCCTCGTCAAGACAGAGTGGAATCATCTCCCGCTCCTCTTCACGAGCCAGGAGATTGTAGTGATCCTGCATGCTGACAAAACGAGCCCATCCACGCTCACGTTGCAGGTGGAGCGCCTTGGCGAATTCCCACGTGGGCATGGATGAGGCACCGAGGTAGCGGACCTTGCCAGCTTTGACCAGATCGTGGAGCGCCTCAAGGGTCTCTTCCAGAGGCGTCGTATGATCATTGCGATGGATTTGATAGAGGTCAATATAATCGGTCCCCAGTCGGCTCAGGCTATGCTCAACCTCGGTCATGATGGCTTTGCGACTCAACCCTTTGCCATTGGGGCCTGACCGCATAGGATTTCGCAGCTTCGTTGCAATCACCACGTCGTCACGATTCGCGTAATCTTTCAAAGCCCGTCCAAGGATTTCTTCGCTGCTGCCCTGGGAGTAGATGTTGGCCGTATCAAAGAAATTGATCCCAACGTCGAGTGCATGTTTGATCAGCTTCCGGCTTTCCTCTTCGCCAAGCGACCAGGCAGGATGGCCGCGCGTCGGTTCACCGAACGTCATCGCACCGATGGCGATGGGCGATACATCGAGACCGGTCGTCCCGAGTTTGACGTATTGCATAAATTCCCTCGCTGTATTTTAATAAGACTCAGATTCGTTTTGGCTGGTCAGCCCTCCTTGCCCATGGACAAGGAGGGCTCCTTTACCGTTACTTGTTCAAGAGGTCGAGCGACACGTCCCAGAGCCGAGCAGCGGCGTCGGGATCGAGGGCATGCGCGGCGACTCCGTTTTCCGCCGGGGGCACGTTTGGGCCGGCTTCGTTGTTGTCTTCAAAGTAGCGACCTCCAATGCCTTCCCAAAGTGGCGAAGTGGCAAGCAGGACCGAGGTTGAGGCTCCCTGCTCCACGGTTTTCCACGGATAGCTTTCGACGAGTTTCTGATATGCTGGACCTGTCTGGTAGCGTAGCAAGTTCGTGCGAATACCGCCCGGCATAAGGGCGTTCGCCGTGATTCCGTCCGCAGCCCACCGCCTGGTCGCTTCGACAGCGAAGAGCACATTGGCCGTCTTGGATTGCCCGTAGGCCGACCACGCCTCGTACTCGCGGTGCACGAAGTGGATGTCGTCGAACACAATGGGGGATCTCCGGTGCGCCGCGGAACTCACCGAGACGATGCGCGCGTTGCCAGCGGCTGCCAGAGCATCGTGCAGGCCAAGTGCCAGTGCGAAGTGACCGAGGTGGTTGGTGGCGAATTGCAGTTCCCACCCTTCGGGGGTGCGGTGCAGCTCCGGCAACGCCATAATACCAGCATTGTTGATCAGGATGTGCAACGGTTTATCCCATGCGGCGACGAACACAGCGATGGATGCACGGTCGGTCAATTCGAGCGGAGCGACGAAGACATTGCGGTTGCCGGTCTTTGCCGTGATCTCGGCTGCGGCTCGTTCGCCAGCTTCCACGTTGCGGACCGCAAGCGTGACTTCGGCACCGAGATGGGCCAGTGCCCGCGCCGTTTCGGTGCCGATACCCGAAGCCGCCCCGGTAATGATCACCCGTTTACCGGACAAGTCGATGCCTTCGGAGACCTCGGCGGTCGTGGAATGGAACCCGAATGGTGTTGTAATGCGTGCCATGAGTTGGCTTCCTTTCTTTCATGTAAGCGCGGCAAGAGAGACAAGCCGCGACGGTTCTTTGCGGAACGACATGACGCTCCCAATCAGGGGGAGATGATAGAACCTGACAGATCTTTTCCTCTGCCTCGTCTTTGTCCATGGATCGCAGTCTACACCTTAGAGTGCGCTCTCAGTCAAGGGGGATGATGAGGTATCTCAAAACTCACCGATTGTAGAATCCCAGGAATGAGCTCTTGACTGAGAGCGCACTCTAAGATGTATGATTTGTTCAGGAAATGCTGAAGATCCCTCCCTCTTGGAGTCTCAGGAGAGATAGCAGGAAAGGCAATACAATGGAAAAACAGCAGAGCATGGAGAAAGAGTTCACCATTCAGCAAATGGCACAGGTAACGGGGCTGAGCGCTCATACCTTGCGCTATTACGAGCGCGCTGGATTAATGAGCCAGCATGTAGAGCGTGATGAGGCAAATGGATACCGTTCGTATGGCCAGGAACATGTGCTCTGGTTTAAGTTCATCAAGCGCCTACGCGCGACAGGGATGCCTATTCGCGACATCCAACACTATACCGAACTTCTGCGCCAGGGTGAGCAGACCATGCCCGAACGCCTGCAACTGCTCAAACACCACCAAAGCCGGGTCGAGGAGCATCTGAAGGAGGTAGAACATCACCTTGAGGCGATCACCGCGAAAATCGCGTACTACGAGCAGCAGTCCCCTTCTTGCACCTTGCGCTCAGGTGAGGAGGAGAAGCAAACGCGTTGCCCGTACGTAGGCAAGCGCTAACTTCTGGAGAGTTTCAGGACGCTCGTTTTCCCTGATGTGGCTTACGGATCAACAAGAGGTAGAGCCAGGATCTTGGCGAAAATGTGCAGGAAGCCAGCAACAAGCTCAAACTGTGAACTAAAATATGTTTCGGCACACAAATTTATCTGAGTACGATTGGCTACGCTGCCCAAATATCATGCTCAATCGGAGACATGAGAATCCAAAACTGTGAACTGAAATAGTAAATAAGGCGAAATCCGCAACGATTTTGAGGTGAATGTGAGAGAATCAGCGCGAATTGTAGGAATTGATCTTCTCTCAAGAGATCGACCCGCACCAGAAGGGCTGTCACACACATCTCTTGTAAATGAGTAGTGGGACAGACAGCGATTTTTCGTTCTTTCTGAGTACCAGTCAAAGCGAAAAATGTTCCTGCAACCAGGGGTGGAGTGGTGGAATAGCGGCTGGCAAGGTACCGTCTGAAAGTCGGGAAAATACCAAAGGTATCCAGTCCTGACCAGCGCCCGCCCCGGCAAACACTGTTTCTGGCACGGGTAGAAGGTCTATTTCAAACGATAGTATACGTATCAGCAATTTATACACGACGTTTTACGGTAAAAACGTGCTTGAGCAAGAGGACAACACCAGTCCCTCCGAGTAAGAGCAGGCAAATCATTATTGCAGTGACTGAAGGTGGGCTACCTATCTTATGCATCAGGTACACGAACCCTCCTGCCAAGCCTACCAAGCCCACACCGCTAAGCATACTCCTGGTTGCGGGACTGTAACCGTTCGTTTTGCCTTCTGTGTCGACGAGAATAGCTGAATAATTTCGTCGGCGCGTGACGAACCAGAATGTCAGAAGAGGGTCGAGAAGAAAAGCCAGAAGCGGGGTGGCAAACAGCACTCCCGCCAGAATGCCCATTTCCCAAATGACGTCTTTCTCACTTTCCTTTTGATGCATGGATTCTGGTGTGATATGCAAGTGAACGGGTATGACAATAGGGATGTCTTTATTCGCAAATGTATCATTAGTTGGATTTGGAGAGGGATAGAGCACATCGCCGATGATCTGGCCACGAAGGTCCTGTTCCTCTGGCCCACTCAATGCCGCAGGAAGTGCGAATGTCGCACTCACCGCAATGGATTTTTCCTCGTAACCTGGATGGGTGAGTATCAAATCTCCCCAACTTTCGTGTTTGGGGGGAACGATCAGAATTGGTTGCTTCCATCGCTCCAATCTGATGTATGTCCACGTTGGGGAAGATGATAAAGCGAGATCTCGTTATAGAAGCCTTGCGGCAGATGGTATTACTTCCCCCACATACAGGTATTCAGTAGAAGACCGGAGTACGATCAGATTTTTCTTGATAAACTCTTTGAGCGTATCAAAGTTTTAGAGAACCTGGGCAATTGGGCTGACAAATTGCAAGAGCGGCTAGAGAGCAGGGAGAAGCAACAGGAAGAAAAGAAAAATCTACTACGCAAACAGATCGACCGCGCCACGAGGCAGAGAGCAGAAATCATGGCTACCCTGAGTGATCCTGATATTCCAAAATCCAAACAAATGAAAATCGACTATGCCAATCAAGCCGCAGGGTTAGAGCAGAAAATACACCAATGGGAGATTGAGCTAGCAGCCCCGTTAACAGAAGGAGACGACGACGAAATAACGCTGTATCAAATACATTCTCTTCTTCCAGATATCAAACAAGACTGGCATAAACTCTCTTTCGAGGTTCGATTGCGCTTTGTTGGCGCTTTGGTGCGAAAAGCCGTGCTCACTCCGGTCGCCCCGTCATGGATGAAGCTAGAGATTTATTGGAAAAGCGCCATAGGCAATTTTGTAGATGTAGGATATATACGAAAATTTCAGGCCAATGGGTCAAAGTGGACAGAGGAAGAAGACGCTCTTATACGGAAGTTGTACCCGACCACAGACGCGGCAGAAATTTTGAAGAGGCTCCCCGGTCGGACATGGCGTAGCATCCTCATCCGAGCAAGCAAACTGAGAGTAACCAGAGAGTTAAAGAATGTAACAAACCCTGTGGTTATCGGCGAGGGACATACAAAAGGCCGAATCGACTGGACAGAGCAGGAAAATGCCGTTATACGCGAAAAGTATCCCCTTGCTGATCCGTTGGAGATTCTAGAATTACTACCCGGTAGAACATGGAACGGCGTAACAAAACACGCCTCTAAACTAGGCGTGTTGAGAGAGGTGAGAGGGGTTCAAAGCCGTGTACGTATGGAAACAGAAACGCAGACTACAGGCATTTCTAATAAGGCAGGGCTAGTCTGGTCAGAAGAGGACGACGCTACCTTGCGCGAAATGTTTAATACGACTGATCCAATCGAGGTCTTGAAGGCGCTCCCCGGTCGTACATGGGTAGGAATTAACCACCGAGCCGACAGAATCGGGATAGCAAGAAGAGGGCAAGCAAAGTTACCTCAAGAGGTAACCAACGCCGGGCGTGTAAGGGTCCGATTAAGCTGGACCGAAGAAGAGAATGCTGTCTTGCGTCAGATGTATCCCGAAGCCGAACCGGAGGAGATTTTAAAAAATTTGCTGCCTCATAGAACCTGGAAAAGCGTTCGGGTGCAAGCCCACAAGCTCAAAATAGCCAGGAAACACGGCAAAACGCCGAACTCTATACTTCTCAGCGACCAGGAAAATGTAACCGTAGAAGACAAGCAATTTGAGGAGGAAATGGGTTTAATCTCTGGTGTCAGGAAAGTGCAATGGATGGTACGAAGACACAGACAAGAAACAACAGCGTATTAAAGAAACAACCTCTATGTCCACTCATCATTACTGAAATCTCTTTTTTTGTGATACACAGGTTTTTATAGCGTATACATACCTTACTTTTTTTATCACAAACATACATCTGCGCCGCTTGCGCCTGGCTACTTACTATACGGACTACTTAACGCCTTCGTTACAGAGGGAGGCGATAAGCACCCGGAGTTCATCATCGCAAAAACACTCTCCTGGACATCCTTCTCTCTTCCTTTCGTTCTGGATTAGCCCCTGCATCCTCCCAAAGCCTTCCCCTTACGTTGAAGCGGTTCGCAATGTGTAATGGAAGATCGACCCTCTGCCTTGCGCGCTCTCCACCCAGACCTTTCCGCCATGGAGCAGGATAATCTCGCGCACAATAGAAAGCCCCAGGCCACGCCCCTCAACCGTTTCCGGACCAAAGGGAAGACGCTTGTAGCGCTCAAAGACATGCTCAAGTTCCTCGGGAGGAATACCAACTCCTTGATCACTCACGCTGATATGCACACAGAGATCCTCTAGCTCGCTCACGACCGTAATGGCGCCTCCATCAGGCGAGTATTTGATCGCGTTATCCAATAAGTTGATCAGGACGATCATGAGCTTCTCGCGATCTCCCCAGAGAATCGGGAGCGCCCTGGCGAGCTGGAGCCGGAAGGTATGCTTCTGCGTACGGCGACGCATTCGCGCAACCGCCTCATTAATAAGCGCGTTAAGATCAAGCCAGTTAAGGTGGAGCTGTATATGATCCATCTCGAGGCGATCCAGGTCGAGCATATCATTGATGAGGCTTACCAGGCGTTGCGCGTCCTCGCGAATATCGGTCGCGTATTCTCTGACCTCGGAGAGATTTAGCTCATTACGCTGCAAGATCTCACTAAAGCCTTGGATGTCTGTTAAAGAGGTACGAAATTCGTGGCTCACAATAGAGACAAGATTGCTCTTCATGCGATTGGTCAACTCTAACCTGACGTTGCTCTTTTGTAATTCGGCGACCGCGTGATCGCGCTCATACTGCGCCTGCTCACGTTCGACAAGGAGCGCCGCCAGCCGCGCGACACCCAGAATCAGCGCGTCATCTTCACCAGAAAGGAGCGGCTCTTGAGCGCCATAATCAATAAGTAGCACGCCCTTCAGCTTCTGATAGCGGGAGATGGGCGCGACCAGTTTATAGGATGGCTGATCATAAAAGAGCGTTGTAGCTGGTTCAAGAGGTATGCCCTGGTAAAAACGCCGTATTTGCTCGTCACCTCCCAGGAGGGCATGCAGCGAAGCTCCCTCAAGCCGATTACGCCAGAGCAGTTCCAGGTCAGAGGCAGGACTCAAGACGATGGCGGGGGATAACAGTTGCGTCTCCTCGTTTAAGAGCAAGATAGCAACGCAGGAACAATCTAGCAAGCCAAGCGGGAGTTGCGCCAGGCCACGCTCAACCTCGGTGAAACGTTCCAGAGGCTGCACCACGTTTGTGGTCTGTGCGATGAGCGTCCCCGTGTCTTGAGGCTCCGTCACCATCGCCTCGGCCATGGTGAGCAAGGCATGTAAGGCACGTTGTGAGCAGCGTTCAGCCCCCCGCTGATCCGTGACGTCAATACAAATCATGACTCCGCCCACGATAACTCCCTGGATGTCGTGGATGGGCAGACCAGACATGGTGATATGCACAGGATGCGGCTCGGGTTGATCCTTGGGGCGGATGCTGACCACGCGATTCTTTTGTATCTCGCCTCGCAACATACACATCATGGGCCACTGCTCCAGCGCAAGAACATGCCCCTCCTCATCCTCAAACTGAAACTGCTCACTCAGGGATTGCAGCGTCTGCTGGCCCGCTTCCTCAGCCGAGAGTTGGAAGGCACGTTGGAGCGGAAAACTCAAGCGCTTAATATGTCCCTGCGGATCGTAAATGGAGATGCAGCGGAAAACGGTTTCAAAAATAACCTCAAACTCTTGCAGACGCTCTTTGCTATCGCCTTCGGTCAAACCAACCTGCCGCAACAGAGTATCGAACACGTAAGCATAGGGAGTGAAATCACTAAACAGGGTAAAAATACGAGAGGGTTTCTGCGCACCGGGACGAATTTGTGGGATAGCACTCATCAAGAGCCAGCGATAGCTCTGCTCATACTCATTGAAGCAGCCAAGCATCATATCGCGCACAGGCTTGCCCTGTTGAAGTGCCAGCGCCGCTGGTTGTGCCTCCGCAGGACAGGGGGTTCCATCCTCACGAAGCGCCTTACCCAATGGGTCAATCGTTGTCTGCCCTAACAATTGCTCGCGCGTCATGCCTAACATGGTGAGGGCTGCCTCATTTACCATCAAGATACGTCCCTGCTCATCGGAGCAGAGCGCCCCTTGATCCATGGTCTCAACGAGGAAGCGAGAGGCCTCATCTGTAAATGTAGGATGCTCTACAGCGGTAGTCAAAGAAGGCGCGATAGCGCTTTTCTTCTGGCTGTGGGTTCCACGCTCCCATTTTCTGCTTTGTGCCATCTGTCTCCCTTTCTGCCTGCCTGCCCAGGCATAGACTCATCCTATTGAGTAGTATCTATACTTCTAGTGTAAGCCCAACACAAATAAGGGAGAACAATGACAAGTATGAAGGGAGAGCGAATTTTTCATTAGCGGGGAGAGAGGCGACAGTGGTGTGTAGGTCACCACTACCGCCAGAAAGGGAAGGTATAGCCACGCCTCTGGAGCACATCGCGAAACCAGGTCACGGGATCCTGGTTCTTGGACTCGGTATGGCTATCGGCGAGAAAGAAGCGAGCATACAGGGGCAATGAGGAGCCAATTCGCCCCAATAGGAGATCGATCCGCTCCTCAGCGTGCTGCCACCGGCCTTTATGGACGCCCAGGCGCCAGCTATTATACGCCTCATCGTGCAGTTCGATAATATCTAGCAAGGCAGGATCATGGATATAACGCTCAGAGAACTTGCGCGCGATATAGGCATGGTGATTGGTACCGATTTTAGGACGTGATTCATCCACGCGATATTTAAAGGCATCATGGGTCAATGCAATCAGACGAAGAGCGCAACGCTCCTGCGAGGCTGGTGGAGGTTGTTGCCGCTCGATATTCGCAAGTACATCGGTGATATGAAATTTAACGGGTCCCTCAAGATGACCGGTTCGCGGTATCCCCCATTCCACACCGGTCTGCCACTCGGGATCTTCAGCAATTTGGCGCTCCAGGGCAGTTTCCAGGGCAAAAGGTAGTGAAATCATGGCCCTCCCAGACTCATTGATGGGTACAAAATACATCTGCACTTAGCTCCTTATACGCAAACCAACGCCACTGTCGTGGCTAGCGCTCCGCGCTCAGGTTTGCGATCGGCACTATGAGATAAATTGGCTGGCAAGCTTCATGGCCAGAGGATGATAATTATATTGGTAGCCTCCCACAAATTGCACAACACGTCCACCCCAACCGCGCTTGAAACGGTATACACCCGCCATTGCCTCTTCTTCATTGTCTGTGTCAGGAATACCCCAGAAATCATAGCTTACGGCTCCGTGGGCCCTGGCCCAGCGAATCGCCTCCCACTGCAAGAGATAATTGGGCATGAGCTGACGCTTTTCATTGCTTGAAGCGCCATACATGTAAATCCCTTCGCGCGCATATAGCGAGACAAAGATGCCAGCCAGGAGTTGCCCCTCATGCTCGGCCAGGAAGAGGCGCAGGTGCTCATCTGGATGAAAGCATTGCCAGGCTCGCTGGTAGTACCGCAACGTATGGATCCCAAAGCTGTCACGCTCACTGGTCATCTGCATTAAGGCATACCAGGCATCGACATCTTCCAGTGTTTGCGCGACGCGCACCGTCACACCACGCTTATGAGCCAGGCGCACATTATACCGCCACTTCTCCTTCATTTGCGCCAACAGCGTCTCTTCTGAGGGCGTCACGTCCAGGGTAATCGTGCGCAAAGGCTGCACCGCGGGAACAGGCTCCATTCCCGTACGCGCAAAATAGCTCTGAGCCCAGGCACCTGCTGGCGAATCAGCCTCCAGGTTACACTCTACACGTAGCGCCATGGCCCCCTGTTGGCGCAGGAAAGCATGCAAATGGGTAAAAAAGGTCTCGCATAGTTCTGGCTGCGACCAATCGAGCACTGGACCGCGAGGGATATATGCCAGGTGTCCCAGGCGTGCAGGCACACGTGAAACCGTGCGTTGCAGGACCTGCGCGGCCGCGACGATCCGCTGCTGCTCATCAAAGAGCGCCAGGCGCAGAGGGTGCCAGTTCGGCGACGTTTTCAACTCTCCCCAGTTCCAACTTTGCAGGAGATGACCATAGGTATGTTCGGCCACAAAGCGTTCCCATTGCCAACCTTCAGCGGACGCAAGGGGGCGCAAGGTATACCTTTGAACAAGAGATGACATGGTAAGCATACCAACTTTCCCAACACAAAAACTCCAACTGTATTACCTATCATACCATGTTGAACGAGGGAGTAGGCTTGTTATAGCAGGGCGCCCAAAGCTAAAGTTACACATGCTATAATACAAACTGGTTATCACCTACATCCCAAAAGCGGTCTCTGACCGACAGGAGGCATTCCGTGAAAATTGTCATCCTTGGCTGTGGACGCGTTGGCGCGACATTAGCCACGCAGCTTGACAAAGCAGGACACCATGTCGTAGTTATCGACAACAATAGCGACTCATTTCATCGTCTCAACAGCGACTTTCATGGCGAGACTATCATCGGAAGTGGTGTAGATGAAGATGTATTGCGCCGAGCTGGCCTGGCAGAGGTTGATGCTTTTGCGGCTGTTACCAACGGCGACAATCGCAACATCATGGCTAGCCAGATAGCCAAAGAGATTTTCCACGTACGTAAAGTGGTATGCCGTATTTATGATCCCATCCGCCAGAGCACATACAACGAACTGGGCATCGAGGCAATCTGCCCAACCATTGTTGGCGCAGATCTGATGTTCCAGGCGCTCATGAATACCAAGTAAGCTCGTTTCTCCAGGTATACCAACCGTCATAGGGCGAAATGCCTGTGGCATAAACAGAAGAAAAAGATAGAGGCAGAAGGACTATGTATATCATCGTTGGAGGTGGTGGCGACGTTGGCTACTACCTGACCCGAAACCTACTTAGCAGAGGGCACGAGGTGCTACTCCTTGAGAAATCATCGAACCGTGTGCAAACCCTTGGCGAGGAGTTAGGGCAATCCGTCATAAAAGGTGACGCCTGCGAGGCACGCATAATGGAGGAGGCCGGGGCCCAACGCGCGGATGTCGTCATCGCCGTCACTGGTGAGGATGAAGACAACCTGGTCATCTGTCAGATGGCGAAGAAACGCTTCAATGTCACCCGCACCATCGCTCGCCTCAACAACCCCAAGCACGAGGAGCTATTCCAGAAGTTGGGCATCGATGTCACTATCAGCCCGACCAAGGCCATTCTCTCACTTATCGAGAGCGAGCTTCCGGGACCACACTTCATTCCGCTGATGACACTGAAGAAAGCAGGACTGGAGATCGTGGCACTCAACGTTCCTCCGCTCTCGCCAGTTTCCGGAAAAAAGCTCAGCCAGGTACATCTGCCGCGCAAAAGCACGCTAGCCATGATCATGCGCGGGAATGAGCCCCTCTTCCCCACCGCAGACACTGAGTTGCAAGAAAATGATGAAGTCTATGCCCTGCTCAGCAGCGAGGGCGAAGAAGAGCTACGCAAGGTCTTTGGCAATTCGTAATCGCCCGACTCTGGTCCTCTAAAAAGGGCCTTTCTGGATAGAAGCGTGATGGACCCTGGTTGCCTGCGGCAGCCAGGGTCCATCACGCTTCTATCCAGGCGAGCGCCACAGGCGCGAAGGGTTAAACCTAGAAAGTGCAAATGGGGTTAACGAGAAGAGGGCGGCGTCGTCTCTGGCCCTCTCTCGGCTGTCTTCTTCTTCTTCTTCTCCTCCTCCTCCTGCTCAACCTCGTAGAGCAATTCCGAGTAGGAGATCTCACCTGAAGGCGACTCCGAGGTGGCTTCAGGTCTTTCAGTACTACCAGGCGAACGTGTCTGCTTGGCAGACTGTTTGTGTAACAACTGCCCATGTGGGCGACGTATCGTCCAGGGGGCGCGTTTGCGAGCCAGAATCTGGTCCGCGCTCTCACCCCTGGCCGAGCGGTAGATGCTCGCCACTACCACCCAGAGCGCCGCAACGACAGGTGTTGCCAACAAGGCTCCAAAGACCCCAAAGAGCTGAGCACCAATCAGTAGCGAGAGAATAGCCGCCACTGGATGCAGGCCCACCGCGTGACCCACAATACGGGGTCCCAGAATATTACTCTCAATGACCTGGAGCGCGACAAAGCACCCGGCAACAATTAATGTACGCGGGAAAGGATCTGGCAGAAGCAACGAGAGCAGCAGTGGCGTAATCGACGCCAGGGCAGGCCCCACCATGGGAATGGTTTCAAAGAGAAAGGCCAGCACACCACAGATCAGAGCATACTTCCCCAGCGGAGGATTGACGGCACAAATGACGCCAACCAGGATACCAACGATAAGGGCCAGCGTTAACTGTCCACGAATATAGTTGCCCACGACCCGCGAGAGTGCATCTTCAAAGAGCAACACATTAGGCAGAAAACGCTTAGGCGAGAGACTCACCAGGCTATCACGAATGCGTTTCCCGTCAACCGTCAGGTAGAAGCTCAAGACTACGATCAGAAAGATATTGATAAATGCATTGACAAGCACAGTCACAAAACTAAGAGCGTTATTCGTCAGCGTAAACGCAAACTCGTTCGCCTTGCTTTGTACACTTGCGATGGTATCATCAATGTTTTTCTGCGGGATTTTGATATCGTTGAGATATTTAATGAAATTCGCGTAATTATCGGGTATCGCCTTCGCATAACTCTGAATAGTATCTGAAAATGCCAGAGATTGCGCAATCAGGCTCGCGGCAAGCAGGTAGCTCAGGTAGCCCAGAGCCCCAAGCACAACGACATAAACCAGCAAGGTCGCGACGACCCTCGGGACATGATACTTCACCAGGAAATTTACCAGCGGCGTTAATAAGAAGGCCACTGCCATTGAAAGTAAAAGAATAATAATCGCATCGACAAACTGGCCTAAGAGTGCCCAGGTCGTGCTAAAGATAAGGCCAACGCAGATAATACAGATGAGAATATCACGTGTGCGTTGCCAGTTAATTTGACCCATAGCCTTTTGTCCCCTTTATTGCATATACATTCTCTATTAGTACGCAGGCACGCAGGTGTATTGTGACATGTTTCCTAACAGACAACAAGAGTTTGCCTATTAAATGCAGAAACAAGCAAAAGTAACTTCTGTTTTCAGATTACCATGTTCTGGAGACGCAGAAAAGGGAGAAGAGAGGCTTTTTTTGTCTCCAGAATGAACAAATAGCCATTCTTTACCGATAAAGGCTAGGGAAAGAGTTCTATATGGTTAGACGAAGTGGCATGTATGGCTTAGAATACAGGAGTGTTGTGTAAAATAAAAATAGGAACCATAACAGCACAGCTTGAAACTTTTGGCGCTTCCGTTTCGTCATACCCTTGAAGCAGTCCAGGAGAACCATCCCAAAGCCACAAGGGGATGCGAAGACCTAAAGCACAAAGTTTCAGCCATGTTCAGCTCGCTCATATATATCGGCTATCACAATAACAAGATTCGCTGCTGTTTTTCCCACAAAACAGCCTGGAGAAGGGGACGGATTAGTGGACGCAACAACCGCCATCGCATCGATGAACGACACGACGCATATGTTGATGACCTGGACGCTTGTTGGGCTACTCTTAGCCTGGATGATCGTTTTTGCCTGCCTGGCTCTTCGTAGAGGTGTAAAGCAGGTCGAACGTGCGCCCATGCCTTCAACGACTATAACTCCCACACCAGTCTCCGTTGCACCAAAGAAGTTGCATGTTATAGCGGTCCAACCCGTGACCCCCAGGCCTGCCTACCAGGCCAGGGAGCAGAGAATAGCGCACACGCAAGCGGTGCTTTTTGAGCATACGAGTGCTGTACGCTAAGCTTCCAGGGTTCTCTATCAAGAACAATCGAGAAAAACTGTACAAGGCAGGCTATGGCAGCCTGCCTTTACTTTTGCCCAAACTATTATTCTGTTTACGCTCAATTGAAAAGGAAAAGTGAGGGGTGCAGAGGGGCTGACGCCCCTCTGCACCCCCTTCCCTTGCCGCCGCAGGCGGCAAAAATACCTTTCGGATGAAACTTAACAGAGTACTATTTGGCTTGTAGATTTTCATTGGGCCTTTGAGGCCGGAAAGCGCCATTCTCGTTAATAAAAATAATCTGCGTATCCTGAATATGGACAATCATATCGGGCTTGCCATCGCCATTCTCGTCCGAAAAAGACAATGTGGCAGGGGTAAGATCCTGGTTAGGACCAATTAAATCAGGGCCAATATAAATCTTTGCCTTCGAACAATCGCTCGCAGGGCACTCAATAATCTCTATCTTACGGTTCATGTTTAACGCCATAAAATGACTGGGTTGTGCGCTTGAGTCATTATTATGTCCAACGACATAATCTATCTGAGACGTACGAGGACGTCCATAATGCCAATCATCCTGCGTCACCTGCCACCAGTTGGATAAAAACGTTAAGGCAAACCACCCCAGAACCATAACAACCAGAAGAAGACCAATATACACAAGTAAATGGGGATGACGCCCTGATAGAGACGTTCCTCGGAGAAGAGGACCTTTCCCTGGTCCCAACACATCCTCTGTATCAACCACGTGCCGACGCCCAGTCGATACCGCAGGCGTACGTCCCTGGGTCACTGCCGTCCGGCGCGGAGGAACCTTGCCAGTTGACGCAAGGCGCACGCTCTGGCTTGAGGCCTGTACATCTGCGGGGACACGACCAGTCTCCGACTTGACATCGCTATGATAACGGCGCACGCTCTTAGGCATGCGACCGGGCAATTCATCATCATACTCATCATCAAAAAAATCGCGGCTTGCTACCTGCTGCTCACGAGCATGCTGGGAACCTTTCGCTGACATGCGTCCACCACGCGCTGTGTAACTCTGCTCCACATTGGTACCGTCCTCTCCTAATGCTAGCGAAACGAACTTTTGTTCCAAAGCCTTATGGTCCACATAGTACACTAGAACAAAGGTACTTGTCAACTGACTTTCCTGCCTTTTTTTGCCACTTTCGCTATTTTTATGTTTTTTTTAATGACTTCGCGTCGGCAACGCTTCAGATAGGGGTCCATAGGAAATAGGGTGGTGGCAATGCCTGCGGCATTGCCACCACCCTATTTCCTATACAAGCAAGCTATATTGGGGCGAGAAATTCTGAGTAGTCATACCTGGTCTAGTCGTGACATTGGGCCAGGTAACACGCTAACAGAGGTGGACGAAACTCATAGTGAATAGCACCTCCCATACCATCTTCGGCCAGTAAGCCTGCCTGGAGTGATTCTTCCAGTACATCCAAGATCGCGTCCTCATCATACTCAGCGCCAAGCTGAAGCACCTGTTGCCAGGTAAAAGCACTTCCCAGGCGAGCGCACTTGCGCAAGAGCCGCTGGCTGCATAGGCTCAAGCGACAGAAACGCTGCTCAAGGATCGCTGCGATAGAGCGAGGCAAGATCACCTGGCTGTCTCCTGCGCTTCTCTGTGACAGACTCCTTGCTTTCCTGCCTAGAGCAGCGGCAAGCTCCCAGGCCAGAAAAGGATTGCCACCCACCTGCTTCTTAATGTCGGCAACCAGTGAGGATGGTACATGAGCCAGCAGATCTTCAATCTGTCCATCCTCGAGGGCTTGTAATGGCACAGGTTGTACTAATTGATCGCGACGCAAGTCCGCAATGAGTGTTTGCAATACTCGATTCCGCATTAACTCAGCAGTTAGGCAGGTCACCATAACCGCGATAGGACGCTTACACAAACGTCGTACAAGATAACACAACAACTCAATACTTTCACGATCAAACCAGTGAGCATCATCAAACACAATGAGTAAAGGTTTCTGGCCACAATTAGCATCGAGCCATTTCAGCAGGTCCTCACGCAGAGAGAAACACTCCTGCTCACGTAAGAGCGGCTCAACGGCGGCCAGGGTTACATACTCCCGTTGCCACCTGGACAACACTTGTGTCTGCGAATTTTTGTTTACTGTGCGCGTCTCGCTATGCTGGGGGAGAAGTTCGCTCTCGCGCAAGAGACGAAGCACATCTAGCCAGGCATGATAGGGAGTGGTACATTGCTCCTCCAATACTTTATTCCACAAAACCACCCAACCTAGTTCTTGCGCATACTGGCTCACCTCTTCGGCGAGATGTGTCTTGCCCATGCCCGCCTCGCCCGTTAACAGGAACATATGGGGAGTAAGAGACGGAGCTTGCTGAAGAGAATGGAGCGTACGACACAACGCCTCATACTCCTGCTCACGCCCTACCAGTTCTGGCCTGGACGCACGATCTTTCAGGTTCCACGTCGTCCTGGCCAAAGATGGGGTCCGAGCAAGAAAAACATGCTCAGAAAAGGCATGAGGAGCCATACCAGAGCGCAACGATGAGATAGGTTGAGCAAGCGCAGATAAGGGCGAAGAGCACATGGAGAGGGCCTGCATCTTCTTGCAGACAGAGGCATAGAGTTGCCGCGTCTCGGCAAGTGGTTCGATTCCGTAGAGTTTCGCCAACTTGGTGACCAGGCATTGATAGGCACGCGCGGCCTCTGCGGGCCGTTCCAGGCATACCAGAGCGTGCATAAGACGGCGCACAGCAGCCTCATGGGCAGGGTCGACAGCAATCAAGCGTTCCAAGACCTCGATTTCTTCAAGCCATGCACTCCGTGCCTCGTAGACATCGGAAAGCATGAGTAAAAGACCAATCCATTTGCGCTGCAAGGTGCTACGCCGTGCCTGTGCCCACGAGAGAGTTCGCTCCTCCGCTAAAAATTCGCCATTGTAGAGCTGTGCCGCCTGTAAGAGAAGATGCTCTCTGGACTGAGCATCCTGCGCCGCATATGCCAGGCGCAGCCATTCCTCAAACGCATCCGCGTCTACCCACACCTGGCCTTGCTGAGCAAGCATAAAAATATCATGTTCCAGGCGCAACAATTGTGAGTTTGCAGGTCGCTCCAGTTCAGGTTCCAACACCTGGCGCAATCCATGCACTGCGATGTTCAGGCGATTAGCAGAAGTATCCACATCCAGTTCCGGCCAGAGCGCCTCCATCAACTGCTCGCGCCCCATCATACGCGAGGTTTGATTTACCATACAAGCAAAGAGTGAGCGCACACGTCTCTGTTGCCACGTCACCTCACTAACCGCTTCCCATCCCTGACTATGCCATCTTTCCAGGCGGCATTGCCCAAGCAGATAGATACGCACAAGTGGAATGTTCCTGTTAGCTGCATCCTTCATCACCTCTCACTGCCTTTCCAAACATAGGCACGGGGGAGATAGCGCGCCTATCCCTGCATGCAAAATACAGCACGATACGTCTACAGTACATGACGACCTGTCCTGCTAAAAGCCCAGCCTTTCTTCCGATGTCAAGATAAACTCAAGCTTGATATGCGCTCGTATGTATCGTATTCAGGGGAGGGCTTTCTCATCTTTAAAAGTATAAATACATCCAAACATATTCGCAAGGTGAAGTATGGCAGGTGTTTAATCTGCATAGTAAATGATGAAGTACCTATAAGTCGCAGAGGAAGTGTTGAGAAGAAAGAATCTGGGGCGTGGCTGCTAAGCCTCGCCCCACAAATCACTCTGCACAGCTGGAGCCGCGACACGTTTCCGACCAGCCTTAGCACGAGTGATATCAGGCTTGCGGCCGCTGCTCGTCTTCTTCCCACTAACAGGCACGCCCTCTGGCTCGGTAAGAGGCATAGCAGGCATCGCTATGTCCTCTCCAGATGCATGATTGGTATCGACCATGGGAGACTCTTCTGACAGGCTCTCAGCAGCCAGCTCGACCTGCGCCTCGAAGATTGAGTCCCGGCGAATATATATCTCCGGCCAGAGGGTAATGAGGGCTTCTATCGCGCTTTCATCACATGCCTGCAAGGCGGGAACAAGCTGCCTGATACACGCGGCAAAGGCACCAAGCGTGAACGCGTTTTCAGCGTGCAGTGCTGTCAGCATCTCACGTCGCAGTTGCTCTTCCGCTTCGACACTATAGAGACCCAGGCCTGCGGCATAGCGCGTTCGCTCATCAACCACCAGTTGCGTCGCCTGCGCCAGTTCTGAACGACGGTAGCACTTCAGCAGGGCATAGCACTCTTGCTCCGGGAGGAAACCGCGCACCTGCACATGCGCACGTATTGACGCACTATCTAGCTGAGCCAGGCGCGAGGCAAAATCATCATAATGTTGACGCAACAGGTGTAAGATCTCGCTGGCCGAGAGTTGGCCTCGGTAGTAGACAATAGGGAAAGACGAGGCAATCGGGGCAAAGGCCTCCTTCGCGTCGAGAGGGATGGCCAGGATAAGATCCTTGCGCTGCGTCATTTGCAGCAATTTCTGTATCTTGCGTTCCCGATAGGCCGGGGTCCAGAAACCAAGGATCTCCATATAAATACGCTCGCGACCTCGTGAGAGCGCAAAATCGGGTATAAAAATACTCTGTGCCAGCAGTAACGGCTCTGGCTCACGCTCCAGGTGCCAGCCATCGGCACCCTGGCTGGCGGCTAAAGCGGTAAAGGCCTCGGCAAAGCCCTGCTCAATACTACTATCAAAGAGCGCGGTTGTAGGAACATAGGCCGTGTTCTCCTCTGCCACTTCGCTCCTGGCAGGCTGTGGCAACAATTGGAGCAATTTGGCGTCCATCTGAAACTGGTAGCGGCGCTGCAAGAAATGCACGGTTGCCTCCGCCTCTACTAACGCAGCGGAAAAAGACTGCGAACGCCCTGGTTGCTTTTGATACCCCAGCAACACCCGGCAGAGACGCGCCAGGCGCATCCCATATTGCTGTGGCGCACCGGTCACCTCTTGTGGACCATACAACAAGAGTTCGAGCGTGGTTGGACGCCCTGACAGTTCACCCACAAGGTCGGCCTCATAGGAAAGATCATAGTACACACCAAAGCGCCGCGCGAGAAAGCATAAACGCTTGATCACCGCGCCCAATCCCGGTTCAGTGCTGGGCATGGGAAAAAGCTCATCAGCAGATAGTTCGTCGGATAAAGCCTGGCAGTCGAGTGAAAAATGGACATCGGAGGCGTTAAAAAGCGCGGCCTCAAACGCCCACTGATTATAGATGGCGCCAACCTCAGGCGCTGTAGGAGGTTGTTCGCCAGTGCGTACCAGTACCGCCTCGTCCTCACTATCTAACACCAACAGATAGGCTAGTTGGTCAGGCGTCAAGCAATAGGTAAGAGCAAACGCCTGTAAAGCCTCCTGGCGTTGATCATTAGCCAGAAATCCCTGGTAGTGTTCGTTGACAAAGTCGAAAAGAGCCAGGCGTAGCCGGGTCGGTGACGTTACATCCTCCAAGGCCTCACTCGCCTGCATCTCTTGCAGGATCTCGCCCCACTCTCGCGTACGCCATTGATACCAGTTACTCAAAGTCGCCAGCAAGCAATTGGCCAGGCGATAATCGCCAATATAGGAACGGGCCTCGTCTTCAAGAAAAGCACGCTGTGGACGGCCAAGCATACTTTCATAATAGGCCACGAGTTGCTCTATTTCCTGGTACAGGACGCCAGGGCGTAAAAAATGCAGAGAGAGCCCGAGATCAGCCGCCTTCCCTGACCTGCCAGCACGCCGATGAACAGTCTTTTTGACATCTTGTAAGCTAAAACGCACGGATACCACCTTCCCAGGAAACCATAAGAGGCATACCTTGCCCCCATTATAGCAGACACTCCGTCACATGATACTTGACGCCCGTGGTCAGTCAAAATGAGCAAAAAAGTGGGCTTCTCAAAAAGGGGAAATGGCCTCTGGAGCTGAACGAACCGTCTCCTCCGCCTTCGTTTTTTGCTCATTTCGACTGACCATATACGTCCAACATCACACGGCGAGGTGTCATTATAGCAAAGATCTGGCGCCTTTTTCAGACTTTCACATTCTCCTCTATTCTTTTTGTTCCGGCGCAAAACGGAGCAATAGGAGGCATATCCTATTGCAATTGAACATTTATATACCCTATGCTATGGTTGGCATTGGGCTGTAAAGTTGTTATGCCGATTATTTAGAGCATCTACAACAAAGGCACCGTTTCAGCCACTGGAGGCGGCAATGAGCACAACCCCACGACGCCTGGACAAATATGAGCTACACACTAAAATAGGTCGAGGCAGCATTGGCGAGGTATGGAAAGGACGGGATCTGCAACTCCAGCGCGATGTTGCTATCAAGCTCCTGCATACCGATTTGCAGCAGGCCAATCCTCACTTCTTCAATGACTTCACGACCGCAGGGACGGCCCTGAGTGCGCTTCACCAGGATCATCTCGTGCCTTTACGCGAAGTCAATGTCTATCGCGCCCCCAATGGAAATGAAACCGTCGCCTACATTGTGATGGATTACATTGAGGGACTAACCTGTAACGATTATCTGAAAGTCACCTCGCATCGCGGTCAATTTCCCTCAATACATAACATTGTCTATCTCTACTCTTGCCTGGGAGAAGCCTTAGATTACACTCACAGCAAGGGGATCATTCACGGAGATATTAAGCCCAAGAATATCCTGCTCCAGGCAAAAAATCGCACCAATTTTGATGCTGGTGAGCCCTTACTCGTCGATACCGGCTTCTGCCCTATGCTGGGTATCACGCCCAACGCCGACATGCCCTTTTATATTTCACCAGAACAGGCAGGTGGTGGTTACCCCAATACACGTAGCGATATTTATGCCCTCGGAGCCCTGCTCTATGAGATCTGCACCGGCGTTCCCCCCTTTCGTGGAGAAAGCCCCATCTCAATTATGATGCAGCATGTGAATGCGCTTCCAACGCCGCCTAATTTGATCAATCCGAATGTTCCCGCGGCCCTCTCCGAGGTCATCCTGCACGCACTCGCGAAAGATCCTATTGCCCGCTTTGCCAGTGCCTCACTCCTGGCAACAGCCATTGCAGAGGCCTGCTCCATGCGTCCAAGTCTGAAATTGCGCGCCATTCCTGCCCTTCCAGAGCCAGGCCACTCGGTCGCGCAAAGGGGACCAATGATCAATATCTTAGGGGTTCCACAGCCGTTTTCACCACAAACAGTGCAGCCACCACTCAATGCGCCTATTTCCCGGCCCTTGCCCGCGCTCCCTCCTGCCTCACAACCTTTGTCGTCAAATTCACGTCCCTTGCCAACTCCTCCCACAGCCTCACAATCCCTACCAGGTGTTGACCAGGCTCGACCGTCGAATTCGCGTCCCCTATCAACTCCTCCCGCGACTTCACAGTCGCTACCAGGAATCTCGCAGTCACCTATAGCACCGTCACAGCGCTCTTCAGGTCTCCGTTCTGGCCATCAAGTCCGCGAGGCTACCTACAATGCTACACCCCAGCCTACGCCAGCTGTAGGGCCTGTAAGGCCTCCAGAAATGCCAGCACGCGAGCCGCAACAGGCAACCCACGTATACTCATCAGTAGCGACACCACGATCTGCAATGGCGCCACAAACGCCACCTCTGGCATTACCTCCGCGCCGTCAACGCGTTACTGATAAGCCCGCGTATGTTTTCCTGATCGCAGTTGTGCTGCTACTCATGCTCGGAGGTGCATTCCTGGGAATTTTCTGGCTACAGCCTCATAACGCTCAGCCCACGGCAACCATCAACAACACCGCACGCGTCTTCTTCCAGGATGATGCGCTTGGGCATAACGATGTACTCCACCTACAGATAGACCACATAAGCGCTCCCGCTCAAGGCAAATCCTATTTTGCCTGGCTGGAAACGGAGACAAAGCCACTGCCCCTGGGCACACTACCGCTCCAGAATAATGCTATCATCTACACCTATCCTGGCGATACGCAACATACAGACCTGCTAAACATCGCGACAGGGGTGCTTATCACGTTAGAGCAAGCGAATACACAGCCCCAGGCTCCTGGCCAGCAACACATCTACCATGGTGTGCTCGATCCCAAAGTCGCGACCGCAGTCAAAAATATTCTCTCCTCGACTCCTGGCCTGGAGAATAACCAGAGCGTTATCGTGACACTCTTTGAAACCATTAAATCGATGAACGATAAAACGGGTAGTATTGCCGATACCCTCCAAAACCATGTGAATGATAAGCCCCTGGCTATGCGCCAGGCCATACGCGTGATCGAGATGCTCGATGGTAGCAGCAATGCCCGCCAGTCAGGAGATCTACCACAAAAGCTTCCCTCTCAGCTGAGTATAACTCGAGGACTGCTCTCTTCACCCAGCCAGAAAGGCTATCTCGATATTCTGGATGAACAGGTGCAGCAGGTCAAGCAGGTCGCTGGCGGGAACAAGGATCTTTTACAGCGCGTCCAAAATACCGAATATGCCATTCAAGATCTGCGAGACTGGCTCCAAAAAGTACGTGCTAACGACGTTCTTCTATTGAAGGCTGCTGACCTGGCTGATCCAGCGAACCTCAGTATAGCTCTCCAACTCAAACAGGCAGCAGCCGACTCTTACACCGGGCGCACAATTCCTCCGAATCAGAGTCCACAGCCGCTACCAGGCTCCGCAGGCGCAAACCAGGCCTATATCGAATGCCAATACATGGCGGCCATTGACCTCCAAACGATTTAAGTAATGTGTCACTAGAGAAGGGAGGCGCGGGAGGGTTCACCCTCCCGCGCCTCCCTTCTCTAACGACGCCGCTTCGCCACCGACTCCTCAGTGGTATCGGAGGTAACCAGTTCATAGAGCAGGGCCTCGCCCTCCTTGGGACGAAGCACGCGCCCAAGGCGCTGGATATACTCGCGTTTAGTGCTATTGCCGCTCACGATAACTGCCACACGGCAGTCGGGCACATCGACGCCCTCGTTTAATACGCGCCCGGTGACCAGTTTTGTATACTGACCTGAGCGAAAACGTTCGAGGATGGTGCGCCGCTCCTCGGCAGGCGTTTTATAGGTGATGCTGGGGATACACAGGCGGCGACTGATCTCATCCACGACATAGTTGTACTCCGAGAAGAGGATGGCCTGGTCCTGGGCATGCTCACGCAAGATACGCTCGATTTCAGCGTACTTGGCGGGCGCGTTCATGGCGATATTGCGCGCCTCACGCCAGGCCAGCATAGCTTCGCGCGCCTCTGGATCGCGCGCGCTCATATAGATCACCTTCTGCTGAAAATCCTCGGGCGAGCGAATAACAATGCGTCGTCGCTGCAAAAATGCGCGGTAGATCTGGCGCTGCTCATTGTAGCGCTCAGCATCCTCCTCCGCCAGGGCAATAGGTACGACCACTTCACGATATTGAGCCAGGTAGCGACCCTCAGTTAACTCGGAGGGGGAGCGGCGATAGACCTCGGGTCCAATCAGCTCATCAAGCTCTGTATGCGCCATGTCGCTACGCTCGGGGGTCGCGCTCAGACCCAGGCGCAAGGGGGTAAAGGCCGATTCCGCGATCAGGCGATAGGTCGGTGCGGGAAGATGATGGCACTCGTCGAAGACTAGCAAGCCAAACTGGGCCAACTCGCGTGGATAGAGCGCCGCCGAGTCATAGGTAATCACAGTGATCGGCTTCAGGGTTTTCTCGCCGCCACCAAAGAGGCCGATCTCACTGCTCTCCAGGGAGAGGGCAGCGGCCAGGGCAACGCGCCATTGCTGCAATAGATCAATCGTGGGCACCACGACAAGGGTCCAGAGTCCCAATTCATGCAGAGCCATCGCGGCGGTAAAGGTCTTGCCAGCCCCAGTCGGCAGGACTACAACGCCCGCGCTTCCTACGTCCAGCCAGGCCTGTAGAGCCTCCTGCTGATATGGGCGCGGCGACACCCCCAGACGCGTCGCGAAAGGGAGGGTGGGGCGTTCCTCGAACGCGATCCGGAGGAAAGTTTGCTGCTCCTGGAGCGCCGCCTTCACAGCGCTAAAATAGTAGGGCTTGGTGCGCCAGAAGGCATGACGCTTATCATGGGTCAGGGTCTCCGCCACAAAAGGCGAGAGACGCTTCCCAAACAGCGCCGTTAACTGCTCATCAGGAGCCAGTTGACTATATTCTGAGGAAGGCGTGATCACCAGGTCACGTCCCCGCATTTCTAATACCGTCTCGGATGTCGCTTTTTTACTCACGCTTTTCTCGTTTCCGCGCCAACGCTTTCTGCTCAGATACAAAATTGCTTTGATCCACTTACTTGTGCCTATTCTTGCGCGCCCTCACACAAACGGAACTGGCCTTTCACCTGAACATAAGCATAAAAAGCAGGCACCAAACCTCTTTTCAGCGGGGATGTTGCCTGCTTCAATTATGTCCCATGCACCCAATCAGGGAGAATTACGCGCCGTTAAGGCCCACGCGGGCCTCTAGCTCACGTGCGACGGAGTAGGGATCGCGCTCACGCTTCGTGATATCGTCAATGAGTTCATGCCATTCTTCCTCACTGACGGCCTCGCGGAGCGATTTGGCGACGGCCTGGAGGATGAGGGCCTGGAGTTCGCTGCGTACCTGGCGCTGGGCACGGCTCTGCATCATTCCGCTGTCCTGGAGGTACGTGCGATGCTTCTGCGCGGCGTCCACCAGTTCGGCGATACCTTGCTCTTTTACGGCCGAGGTCTTGATGATGGGGATACGCCACTCCGCCTGCTTGCGATTGGAGTCAAGGCTGAGCAGCATCGCCAGTTCGGCGACCGTCTGGTCGGCACCTGGCTTATCCATCTTACTTACCACGAAGATATCCGCGATCTCTAAGATCCCTGCCTTGATGGCCTGGATGTCATCGCCCATGCCGGGCGCGACCACCACGAAGACCGTCTGGGCCGTGCGCATAACCTCGACCTCAGCCTGGCCTGTGCCCACGGTCTCAATAATGATCGGGTCATAGCCAGCGGCATCCATGGCGCGCACGGCGTCGCGCGTCGAGGCGGAGAGACCGCCCAGGTTCCCCCGGCTGGCCATGCTGCGAATGAAGATATTGGGGTCGCCTGCCAGCTCCATCATGCGAATGCGATCACCTAAGATAGCCCCACCACTGAAGGGACTGGTCGGGTCCACCGCGATCACACCAACCTTGCACTCTCGCCTGCGATACTCACGCACCAGGCGTGCCACCAGCGTGCTCTTTCCGGCGCCGGGCGAGCCGGTCACGCCAATGATATGCGCGTTGCCAGAGTGGCGATGGAGTTCAGCTAGATACCGAGAAGCTGCCGGGGCCTCGTTTTCGATCAACGTGACCATCCGGGCCAGGGCACGCCGATCTCCTTGTAGTAAGCGTTCAATGATGTTTTGCAAGGCTTATACCTCGGTCAGCAAGCGCTCAGACCGCACGTTCTCCCGGACGAACTTGATGATCTCATCGGTCGAGGTCCCCGGTCCAAAACAGCCTTGAATGCCCATAGTCTTGATAGCAGGAATGTCTTCGTCGGGTAAGATGCCGCCTGCCGCCACCAGCACATCATCAACTTCGTTCTGCTTGAGCAGCTCCATGACTTTGGGAAAGATGGCCATATGTGCGCCGGAGAGAATGCTCATCAAAATCGCGTCCACGTCCTCCTGGACCGAGGCTTCAACGATCATCTCCGGGGTTTGACGAATGCCAGTGTAGATTACTTCCATGCCCGCGTCGCGCAGGGCACGCGCAATCACTTTCGCGCCCCTGTCATGCCCATCCAGGCCAGGTTTGGCAACCAGGACGCGAATTTTACGTGTATCAGCCATAGGTGACTCCTTTGTCGGCGCTTCTTCGATCTAAGGGCGAACTGCTTGCTCGCCGTCCCTGGAGAGCTGATTCGTAGAGCGCGCAGATCGCTTGCTCTAGCTCCTCGTACATCTCCTTCTCCTTCAATTCTACTACGGGAGGTATCGCGCTGCAAGCGGACTGTAGCTCCCTGGCGCGCTGAATGATGAAACGGCGCTCGGGGCCAGCCAGGGTGGGGACAGGCAGGTGCGCCAGGACATGCTGCTCGATCTGCGGCTGCACCCATTTATACGCTGTATGCAGCACATAGGTATAGGCGCGCAGGAGACGCGAGTTGAGCAAGGCCAGCAGAAAAAGCAGCTCGTCTTCCTGCTCCTGGGATGTACGTAGATCCTCACGCGCAAGGTTGAGTATATAGAGCGTCTGTAAAACAATATGCCCCTCAAGGTCAAGCGTGGCCTGAAGCTGGCCCGTACTCTTGATCACCAATATCTTAGGGGCGTGATAACGCGCCAGGGGCTTGTGAATATGCTCGCGTTGCATCCAGCGTATAGCTTGAGGAAAGCGATAGGGGAGAATATCGACGCCTCCCCGTAAGACGGGATACCACTCGCCCTCATCCGGGCGCCAGGGGGAGAGGAGCGCGTGATCCTTACTCAGCTCCTCACCGCGCCTGACGGTGACCCAGTGCGAAAGCGGGGCCAACAGGGCCTTCCTACCCGCCTGGACCTGGCTATGCAGATAGAGGCGTTCAATTAAGGTCCCCTGCATGCGCCCCCATAAGTAGCGTAACTCCGCTTCAGGTTGACGTGCCAGGACCTCCTGCCTGATCATACTAGTATGCTCGTGTGCCTGTTCGGACTTCTCGCTCCCTAGAATTGGCGTATGCAAAATCAACGATTCATTGCCGATGGAAATGGGCACTACCGTTCCACTAGGCAGGTGCCATTGTCCACGTGTCCAGGTCACCTGGTGCGAACGCTTAGGCAGGCGCTTCTGCGCCACGATGACGACCGCGCCCACAAAGGCCGAGAAAACGCCGGAGAGATGCCAGAGCTGGTGAATCGTCGTCTCTCGCAACAGTGCTTGGCGCTCGCTTGCGGCATTGGTGCGCGCGAGCACTGGATCTGGCAGCACCAGGCCAATCCAACCACCAGGGCGCACCAGGCGCAATGCCAGGTCGAGAAATAGCAGGTAGCTATCGCTCTGTCCCTGATGACCACGCGCCTGGCGATAGGCGCTGAGATCGGTATTTTTGGCCGCCAGGTAAGGAGGATTCGCCAGAAAGAGATCAATATCGGCATGGCGCTTTTCCGCCAGCGCCTGCCCCCAGGGAAATGTAAGCGCGTCGGCCTGGTGGATATGGAGTGGCAGAGAACTGCGATGTTGGAGAGATTGCAGGGTATATGTGGTAAGTGCTTCACGGAGGTGCATCTCAGCCATAAAACAAGCGACGGGATCGGGATCAAAACCCCAGATGTTTTGCTGGACGCGACTCAACGTCTGACGCTGGCTCAAACCGTTGGCCTCCGCCGAGAGGACCAGGCGATGTAAGACAGCCGTCAGGAAGTTGCCACCACCACAGGCAGGATCGAGGACACGGAGCTGGGTGAGATTGCGCTCAGGCGAGAAACCACAGGCATCGAGAATCTGCTCCACCAGGCGCGGTGGCGTCGAGAAATGTCCTCGCGTCTTCCGCTCAGTCGGAGCGAGACTGGACTCATACCAGTTGACGAGATCGTGAGCTGCCATCTCTCCCCTTCCAGCTATCCTTACAGAAGCATCTATTCATTGGTTACATTGCTTCGCGTTGATCAAAGCTGAGGCTGCGGCTCATCCCCTATATCAATGATTGGAGCGTTCCCGCGCTGTTTCTGTAGAGCCTCTAGCGCCTCGCGAGCCGCGAGGCGTCCAGCCTCTTTGATGCTGGAGGCCTTGCCCAGGCCTAGAAGCGTCTCCTGATCATAGACACCTACCAGGAAGATACGATCATTATTACGCCCACTCTGCTCCAGGACACGATAGCGTGGGAGACTTCCCGTGCGCTGCAAGATAATCTTTTGCAAACGCCCTTTAGGATTGGTGTCCGCCTGCACACTGATCTGCTCAACCATAGGCAGAATTGCCCGTGCCACAAAGTCGCGCGCGACCTCTGATCCCTGATCGATATGAATCGCCCCCACCAGCGCCTCCAACACATCCGCACACAATGAGTCACGCGACCGCTCATTAAAGGTGCGCAGGTTCGCGATATCCACGCGAATAAAAGGGAACAACCCAAGCTGCTGCCCAATAAGCGCAAAGACACGGCGGCTTACCACCTCGGACTTGAGGGCCGTCATATCCCCTTCACTCGCGTTTGGGAAGCTGCGATAAATGTACTCCACAACATGAGCGCTAATAATCGCATCGCCCAGGAATTCCAGGGTGTCATATGAGTCGCGTAGCGCCGTTTCGGTACAACACGAGTGGTGCGTAATCGCTCGTAGCAGCAGAGAACGGTCGTGAAACGTCACCTGAAGCAGCGCTTCTAATGCGAGCAAATTATCGATATTTTCTATGTCTCCCATGATACCATTATTATATATCAGTATTCTATAGCACGTTGATGTTAGCCATCGTTTATATCATAATATCATATCTACTGCGAGATAGGAGAAGCCTGTTTCAACAACGCTGCCAGGTATGCTACACTGTGGTCTGGCATCCCTCCACCGGGACATCACGTACAAAAGGTCGTTATCCGTATGCAAGCACAAAGATTTTTTCGGGCTATACCTATACATACATTTCTAACTATAGCTGCGCCTCTCGCCCTGCTCCTGCTAGTGATGACTCCCCTGCCAGGCCAGGCGTCTTCCATCCTCCTGCGCTCAGATCCCCCGGCAGATAAGCTCCTGCTCACCGCGCCATCCGAGGTCCATCTCTGGTTTAGCGAAGATCTCAATCCAGTGGCCAGTACGGTCATGGTCCAGAACGCCGAACACAGGCGAGTCGATTTACGCACCTATGCCAGCGGTCATGAGCTTGTCGTCCCATTGCAAAGTCCCCTGCCACCAGGAGTCTATACTGTCTCCTGGCGCACGCTGGCGAGCTACGATGGGCAGACGCTGACAGGCGCCTTTACCTTCGGTATAACTGGACCAGATGGAGCCTTACCTCAAGGCGCAAGCCTGGCGGGAGTGGCTAATGCCTTTGGCGTCACGTCTCTTGCCTCCGGACAAATCGACCTTGTGAGCGTGCTCTATGGGCTGATGCAAACCCTTCTGGCGCTGGGTGCAACCTTCTGGGTCGGGACCTTATTCTGGCGCGCATTTATTACATACAAACAGGCGAGCACCGAGCATCAAACCATACGTGAGCGCGAAGAGCGGCTGTTTGAGCATAAACTGGCGCAGCCACTCTTGATCCTGCTCCTGTGCGCCAATATTGGCCTGCTGTTCAGCAATAGTCTGGCGCTTGCTCAGGGAGAGGGCACGCAGGTTATACCCAGCGCCATACAACTCCTTACCACGGGAGGATTTGGGACCTACTGGCTTTTGCAGCAGTTTCTGCTCATCGTCGCGCTCCTGCTGCCTGCACAGGCTACACCTGACGCCACTGATGCGCAATATTCGCGGTCGTCGCTCCTGACATGGGGAAGGCTGGCACTGGGCTGCATCCTCCTGCTCCTCTTCGCCCTGAGCGGACATGGCGCATCCACTATCAGCGGCTCATCACTCCTGGGCCTTGGTAGCGACTGGCTTCACTGGCTGGGTACCGCTATGTGGGTCGGCGGCATGTTCTACGTCGCCTGGGTCTACCTGCCCGCCCTACGCGATCAGCCCCCGCTCACTCAGGGAAAAGCTCTGCTGAACACACTAGGCGCTTTCTCTCCCCTGGCCCTGACCGGGTTGCTTCTCCTCCTGGTCACAGGACCCTTCAGCTCCAGCCTGCACCTGCAATCCTGGGAGCAGGTGTTGAGCACCCCTTATGGCCGTACCCTGATTGTAAAATGCCTCCTGCTGGCAATACTACTCTGCGTGGGAGCGGTACAAGATCTGCTCATTCGCCCACGTCTTAACCGCGACTACAAGAAAATTGAGCGGATCCAGGTTGAGGCTGGCGAGGAGACAAAAGCACGCTTGGCCGCTGATGTCAGCAAGAAAATCGAGCGTCAGGTCGAACACGCTACGCGCACGCTCCACACGCTTCTGCGCTGGGAGGCGCTGCTGGGTATCACACTCCTGCTCGCAAGCAGCCTCATGAGCGTCTACGCGGCTACCACTGCGCCTGCTCAGCCTGCTAGTAGTACAGGCACCGCGACCAAAACAAATAAGCCCTTCCAGGGAAGCATGCGAACCGAGGATCAACAGTTCAACGTTCAACTTACCATCTCACCCAATCGCATTGGCCCTAACACCTTCACCGTCCATGTCCTGGATAAGCAAGGGCAGAACGCGAAAAACATTCAGGTTGGGCTGGCTGCGGATATGGTTGAGATGCGCATGGGCGCCACGCTACTCACTTTACAGCCTGACGACAGAGGAAACTTCAGCGGTACCGCCATTCTCCCGATGAGTGGACTGTGGCAAATTGATGTACACATCCGCACCACGGATACGACACAACATACCGCAAGTTTCCGCATTCAGACATCGTAGTAACATTTGTGTAGAAAAATATTTTGAGGAGCAGAATATGAGCTGGGGCAACAGGCGTTTTCGACGCTGGCTACCATTGAGCTTATGTATACTTATGGCCCTGGTGCTCGCGAGTTGTAGCGGCACCGGGAACGATACCACAACAAGCAATGCCCAGACCGCCCAGAAGGTCAATGTCTTTGGCACAGCCGCGAATCATCCTCACTCCTTGCTGGCCTTTGCCAACCATACGCTCTTGCTCGCGACCCACTATGGCCTCTTCCGTACCACAGATGATGGCGCGAGCTGGAAGATGGTGGCAGGAGGCCCAGGGCAGGCGATGGAGGGCTTGATGAGCTACTCCATGGTGAGCAGCCCCGTAGACTCTCAACGCATCTACGCCCTGGCTCAGCCCACTGACAAGTCATCGAAGGGTACACCTGGCCTCTACACCAGTAGCGACCAGGGGCAGACCTGGCAGCTCAGCATTGCCGCCCGGAAGCTTACGCCCAGCACGCTTTTCCTGGCCCAGGCTGGCGCTACCTCCGCCAACGAGGTCTATGTCTATATCAACACGCTGGGCAGTCATGGGCTACTCGTGAGCCTGGACGGTGGAAAGAACTTTCAGGCGGCTGGCGAGCTGCCCTTTGGCAGCCTGAGCAGCCTGCTCGCCCTCCCAGGCGAGAAACATGTGCTCCTGGCCGGGAGCAGCGATGGCCTGGCGCGTAGCGAGGATGATGGACAACACTGGACAAAGCTACAGAACACAGGCGGCATCTATGAGCTGGCGACAGGCGGGAACAACGGCCCTATCTATGCCAGCGGCGATGATGGCGTGTATGCCTCTCAGGATCATGGCAAGACCTTCCAACAGGTCTATTCAGCCGCGGCCATTAACTCGCTGAGCGTCTCCTCACAACAACCGCTCACACTTTACGGGAAGACTGGCACGTCTCTCTATCGCAGCAGCGATGGCGGCAAAAGCTGGAGCAAACTACCTCCCCTGCAAGGGAACTACTTCAATGTGGTGGCCCACCCGGGTGACGCAGGAGAGGTCTATATCTCGCTCTCCTACCCGGTTGCCATCTATCGCTTTGACCAGGCCAGCCAGCACTGGACCTCGCTGACACCGAAAAACTAGAAAGGGAGAAGTGACATCATGGTGCACAGTAGACGTCGCTTGCTCTATCCCACCTTACTCTTGACACTTACCCTGATGGGCCTCCTGCTCATGGGGAGCAGTCCTCGCCTGGCCTATGCCGATGGCGGCGCGCCCAACCTGGCCTACGTGGCAGGCGCCAGCCAGGGCTTGAGCATCATCGACATCGCCACGCAGAAGGTCACAAAAAACGTAGCACTGAAAGGCAACCCGCACACCGTCCTGCTCAGCGTCGATGGCGCGGACCTCTTTGTGACACTACCTCAGAGCAACCAGGTCGCGGTCCTCGATACACATGATGGACATACACTCTGTACGGCAAGCGTTCCCGGGCAGCCCACACTTTTAGCCTACGACCTGAACACCAAGCTTATCTACAGTGGCGGCAATGGGACCAGCGGCGTGCGTGAGATTGATCCCAAAAACTGCCAGGTCATACGCACGCTGGCAACAGATGGTCCCGTCTATGGACTGGCCATGGCCTATGTCTCAGATCCCCAGTCAGATACGGTTGGCAATCAACTCTGGATCTCTAGCGAGCACGATGTCATCGTCTATGACCTGAAACAGCATAAGCAGCTTGCCAGCATTCCCGTTGACGGCGGCCCTCAATATCTCTCTAACCCGCCTGGTACGACGGTCTATGTCACTACCCGTGCTGGGAACATTATGACTATTGACCTTGTCTCACACAAGGTCACAAAAATTCTCTCTGGCGGCTCTTATGGTCCCATGGACTTTGATGAAACTACGGGCGAGATGTATGTTCCCGACCGGGGCACCAACCAACTGCTGGTGCTCAACCCGGTACATGGAGGCTTCTCCCTGCCCAAAGAGCCTAACCGGGTCATCTCGCTGGAGGAGCATCCCCAATCAGTGGCTATTACCAGCGATGGACAGTTCGCCTTTATCGCGCTCACGAGTGGCAAAGTCGTCATGTACGATGTTCCTGGACGCCAGCCCATCAATACCCTCGCCGTAGGTGGAAACCCGCAATTTATTATTACCGGCCTCTATCCACCCGCCCTGGCCCAGGCCACGAACGTATCGCCTGATAGCCTGCTCACAATTGTCAATATCGTCGCCTATGTGCTAATTGTGTGCCTGCTGCTTGGACTCCTGTTCATCTTCCTGCGCTCACGCAAGAAGGCTGAGCCACACAAGAAGGGCTAAAGATAGCCAATACTGATACAACAACTGGATGTGTAGAGCGCCCTGGCAGCCTGCGGCTGCCAGGGCGCTCTACACATCCTACTCAAAGGTATAAAGTCAAGCTAGGCGCGTGTCACGACTGAGAGGATCTCGGGACTGCGATTCAGCAGGCGAGGAGTCACAAGCGATGTGATACCGATATAGACAAGGACGCCGTAGACCAGCGAAAGCGGAACCGTCAGCGACCAGAGCCAGGTCATGCCAAAGAAGAGTGGCGCGCCCAATGCCAGCAGGACTGGCACCATCACCACGACCAGGACCGCGAGCGTCACCAGCGACATCACGGCCCGCATACAGCCAGCCTCAGAGTTTGAACCCATCGAGGTCTGGAAGCCACGCTGAATCTGCCGCCACTGCTGAGGGAAGAAGACCGAGGTCAGGTTTCCCAGGCCCACAACCACAAAGATAGCAGAGAAGCCGCCCGCCAGGACGGGAACGAGCAGATTCAAGCTATGCGAGAGGAACATCGCCACCGGCACCAGGATCACCAGTTCCACAATCCCGATCGTGAAGGTGACCAGGTTCTTGCCCCATAGGATATGCCAGGGCTTGATCGGAAAGAGGAAGAGCGTGCCCAGGCTCTGGCGCTCAAAGCCCAGGATATTATACGAGAAGCGGTAGAGCGAGAGACAGACCATCAATGGCACCAGCAAGAGCGGGGACCAGCTAGAGAAGCTGTTTGAGCTCGTCCCGCCACCAGATGTAGCATTAAACAGCGTTACAGCGACCACAAAGACAGGCGCAAGCACCGATTGCAGCAAGGCTCCGGTAATCTGTGGATCACGCCGCATATATTTCAGGTCCTTGCCCAGCAGCGAAAGCGCTGGCGTTGGGAAGAGGCGCTCCAGAAGAGCTGGCCTGGCTCCAGATGCCTTCACAGGAGCTGCCGCTGTGGAAGGTACCACAGCCTCACTTGTGGAACGACGACGCACACGCCTGGCCGAGTTATCGACCTCGGGACGTACCACCGCCCGCTCTACAATCATTTGCCAGAGGAAGAGCGCCACCACGCCGACCGCCAGCAAGGCCAGCAGCCAGAGCAGCGCCTGGCCCCAGTTCCCCACCGAGGCCTGCTCAATGGCTCGCGCCGCCATGCCGGGCGGGAGCCACTGGAGATAGGGCGAATACGGATGATTGCTCAGATTATTAATGAAGTTCTCGGTAAAGATTCCGCGCGAGACAAACTGGC
The DNA here is from genome assembly GCF_000178855.1 of Ktedonobacter racemifer DSM 44963. Taxonomy (GTDB): domain Bacteria; phylum Chloroflexota; class Ktedonobacteria; order Ktedonobacterales; family Ktedonobacteraceae; genus Ktedonobacter; species Ktedonobacter racemifer. The sequence continues at coordinate 1,922,937 of NZ_ADVG01000002.1, forward strand.
AGAGATAGCCAGAAAAGGAGATAAGCACGATCAGGAAGACACCCAGGTCACGGAAGCGACGGCTCTGCAAGAAGCTCATCAAGAGCGAGAGGATGAGCTGGCCGACGCCAATCACCTGCACATAAAAGACCAGCACCGTCACAATACTAAAGAGCACCAGGGGCAACGAGAAGGCCCAACCTGCAATCAGGCCCGCAAAGACCAGTAACAGGCCCAGCGTCATTGTGTCCAGCAGGGTCGAGAGCACGAGACTAAGCATCTTCTCGCCTCGCGTAAGTGGGAAAAGCGCTAGCTTGGTCAGGTCCAGACCTTCATTGGTATTAAATTCAAGCAGCGGCAGCACCACCCAGAGCACATTCAGCGCCGTCAGGAGCAACAAGGTCGCCTCAAAATTGGCAGGGGCTGGCAGAAAGCGGCCCGCCGCGAAGAAGAGAAAGGCCGCCCAGAAACCCGCCCAAAGCAGCACCAGGATCAGCACAATACGACTAATGATGCGTCCGACCTTGCCCTTACCGGGGCGGGTAAAGCCACGCAGAAATGTCTTCCAGCGCAGCCAGAGCAGCCAGCGGATTTTATCGCGATGGATAAGCACACCACACTCCTATTACTTCTGATCCGAAACCCTGAGCGCGAAGCGCTAGTCACGAGAGTGACGTTGGGTTTCGGAATAAGGATTCAGTCAAGCCAACCGAGATTATGGTTCTCGTTGCGTACACCGATGACGTTGAGGAAGACGTCCTCCAGCGAGGCATCTTTGTCGTCGCCACTGGCCCGCTCACGCAGCTCTTGCAGCGTCCCCTCGGCGACAAGCACGCCCTGATTGATAATGCCAACGCGCGTACACAGACGCTCCACTACCTCCATAATATGCGAGGAGAAGAAGATCGTCGTTCCATGCTGGGTCAGTTCATGCAGAATGTCGCGAATCACACGCGAACTCACAGGATCGATCCCCTCAAACGGCTCATCCAGGAACAACACCTGGGGGCGATGCAAGATGGCCGCGGCCAGCGCGACTTTCTTGCGCATACCTACTGAATAATCAACAATCATCTTATCCGCATCGTTTGCCAGGTCAAGGACACGTAGCAAGTCCTCGGTGCGGCGCGTCACATCGGCATCGGGCACGCCATACATATGGCCTGCAAAGATGATAAACTCACGCCCCGTCAGCCGTTCATAGAGATTCAGGTGCTCAGGAAGCACGCCCATCAGGGCACGCGCACTAAGTGGATCTTTCCAGACATCCACGCCTCCCACCCAGACCGAGCCAGAGGTCGGGCGCAAGAGTCCCACCATCATTTTGATCGTTGTCGATTTGCCAGCGCCGTTGGGACCCAGAAAGCCAAAGAACTCACCCGGACGTACAGCAAGGTTCAGATGATTTACGGCGACCTTCTGGCCGAAGGTTTGCAACAGGTCCTGCGTCAGAACCGCGTATTGCTCACCACTCTGCCCCATTTGAGTAGATGAATATGCTTGTGGATAAGCCTGAGCTACGGCTGGTTGAGGAAAAGGTGTATCTTGAGTCTGTGGAGGATTCTGCTCAGGAAAGGTATTCATTCAAAACATCCTTTTTTATTACTACAGTGTCTACCAATGATAGAAGTATAAGCGAGAGCGCCCAATCTCGCACCTATGGCACTCGCCCTGGTTAGGGATGTGGTATCAGTTGGCAGCCACTACCACATCCTTAACCAGAAATAACTTGCACATGGTGTCAGCAAGATAAACGTAGAAAGGGAGCGAAGATCCAAGGGGCATAATCTCAGCCCCTCGCTAAAAACCCATACATATACCTGTACGCATCGTCACAGCGAAAGTTCCTACCATAACACGCAAAAGGTGCCCCGTTGGAAAGGGGGCACCTTAAAAAATAGAGGCATGCACACAATCGGATAGATAAATACAGAGCATTACTTTTGTGTATGCGAGCAGGTATTGGGCATCATACTCGACGTACCTGCAAGCGGCTCATTCTGCGATGTGCTTCTCTGCGCCACTGGTTGTGGCGAAATAGTACAGGCGCGCTGATGAGGATATACAAGAGTATCAATATTATTAGCTGCGCTACTTACTGGTTGCATGACATGGGAACTGGCAGCAACGGCACTGACAAGTGCCTGGGAACTACAACCAATACTCAGGACCAGAAATGCCAGCGTCACTATGCGTATCTGCCAGGAGCTACAAGAGCGCGAAAACTCAACGAACGCACTAAGGAATCGTCGTAACATTACTGGATCACCATTAATTTTCTACAATATTTAATTCATCCACTCCCCAGGAGCCTCGCTCACCGTCCCCTTACCGCTCTTCATAGCCTTGCCATCTTCCCCAATCCGCTTGGGAAGATCAGAGAGGTTGACGCGATGCCAGAAGGCCGCCGGGAAAAGGCCGATACCAAAGGCCAGCGCCGCGCCAATATCCAGGCGGTCAACGGGCAGGCCTTGTGGCAAATGGAATGGAACCTGAGAGATAACCCCGACTCGTAAGAGTAGGGCAAAGACAAAAATCGCCAGTTCGAGGACGCAGATAGCCCAATAGGAGAACACCTCTCGCTTCGAACGACTTCGATACACGACCGCCAGGATGATGTTCAGAATGCACAGGAATGCGCTGATCCACAGAGCAATGGAGATAACGGTCATTTGACGTGGACTTACCGCGGCAAGGACCATCCCCATCACCGAATGCAGAGATGTCTGTACGAACAACGTGTTCAAGCGTTACCTCGTTTCAATCCTCGGCAATTTCCTATAAATTGCCGCAACGTTTGCCTATGACCAGACGGACTGGCATCCAGATACAATACAGCGTGTCATGACACAACCAACGCCGCCCCTACATTTGTAGGGTCCAAGCTTGCTTGGACTCCAAGCGCTGGAGAATGCGGTTCTCCTCGGGTGACCAGACCATGCCAACATGGCCCCTACAACGCAACGGATGTACCCAGCGATACATTATCAATTGCGGGTCAACGCCAGGTTGGAGAAGGCTACTTCAGTATCTTTGAGATACACCAGCATGCCTACCTGCCCACCCTTTAGCGAGTTATCGCTCTTGTTACCGACCTGCTTGCCATTGACATAGAACGTAAATTTATCGTTCTGCACACCAATCTTGATGACATTTTGCTGGTTGTGACCGCCCTTGTACTCACTCTTGATGTCGCCTTCCCAAATCGGCTCCTTCCAGGCTGCGCCAGCATCTGTTCCACGGCTATCACTATATTTCCAGAACTGGTACTTACGCCCACCTTTGAAGTTGCGCACATCAAAGAGGTAGAAGCTGCGCTTACCCTTGCTATCCTTCTGATAACGCAAGATCACGCCGTACTCATTATGAGCGTCGGAATCATTGTCTTTGATCACATTCATTGTGATCGTACTGACAAAGGAATCGGGCAGCGAAAAATCCTGCAAAATGGCAGTACTGACATTATTCGACGTATTTTTGATATGATATGCCCCATCTTTAAAGGTATAGCCAGGACCAATCGGCCAGCTATGAGTATTACTATCGAGAGGGTCCTCGAAGTATATATTAGACGCCTGAGCCGTTGCCGTCACACCTGCCTGGGCGGTGCTGGTCGCCTGGGCTTTCTGAAGCATTGTATCATGAGGGTTAGGCTGTTGAGGGGTAGTATGCGAATTGACTAGCCAGAAGAGACTACCACCAAAGATGATCAATGCGGCTGAGACAATCAAGATAGCCGATTTCAGGCGATTGCTTAACTTCTTCTGCTTTAGATTCTCCTCCTCTGCCTTCAGATCATCCTGCATCCCGGCGGGCAGCTGGGGCAGCATACCCGTCACATACTGACCAGGCTTGCCCGCGACCGGAATCTTAAAGACCCGGGCCGGCTGGACCAGGCGCATCATGCTGGTTGTGTTTGAAGCGCCCGGCGCGCTCACCTCGCCAATTGGCGCCAGGAGACCCGTTTTTCCCTGCTCAGGATATTGGGCACCAAAATCAGCAAGCGTGCCAGTCTTGCCCTGACCAGGCTGTGGCCAGTTGGGCGCGAAGCCCTGCTGCTGTCCCCATCCATCCTGCTGAGGCTGCTGCATCATCCCCTGCTGCTCATTATTCATGCCAGTCTGCGCTGGCTCAACAGGCTGCTCAGCAGCTGGTTGCGCCGTCGCGGCATAATTTAACAGACCCGTAGGCTTAGACCCATAGGAAAAGAGTGATGAAGAAGCAGGCTGTGCGTTCTGCTCCGCCTCTGGCGAGGAAGGCTGCGCCAGGTTGAATGAGGAGCCTCTGGGCTGAGGCGTCGCCTGTGGCTTCTCAGATGAGAACTGGCTTAATAGCCCGCCTGCACGAGGAGTGGATGGCGCGCTTCCTCCAAATGAGGACGGCGCCTGCGGAAAATCCTCCTGCGGGATCGCGGGCGATTGTTCCTGCCCCCAGGGTGGCGTGTACTGGTTAGGCGCTTGATTCTGGTTCTGCGCCAGAAATGTATTAGGCAGCCCAAAGGAGGCATCGCCGAAATTGGTATTTCCTGAAGAGAGGGCCGGGGCCACGGGCGTCGGACGAACCGGAGCGGCCTGCATCTCTGGAGGAAGGATGCCTGTAAAAGAGGGCATCGTCATACTCGTCCTGGCGATAAAATCATTGCGCGCGGGCGGTTGCGCGGGTTGAGATGCCTGGGCGTTAGCGCCAGGGGCTGCCTGGCCTATGGGAGCAGGCATAGGTGGAAATGGTTGCTTCTGTTCAGAAGGCTTCTGAGGCGAGTTCTCGTCTTGTGAAAAATGATTTTGTTGCCACATAGGATCAAACAGACCTCGCTTGGTAAAAGAAGCATCACCCTGAGCGGCAGGCACTTTAAGGGTCTCGCCAATGGAGACACCAGCCGAGATCAGCGCCTCGCGAAAAGCGCCCGCGATCTCACTGGCATTGGCATAGCGATCCTCAGGCCGTTTCGCCAGGGTGCGCAGTATCACCTGCTCAGCTACCACCGGAAGATCCGGACGCAGCAAGCGTGGTGAGGACGGCGGATTATTTAAATGCTGCATGGCCACCTGCATAGGGAGTGCCCCTTTAAAGGGTAAACTTCCTGTGACCATGTGATAGAGCACGCAGCCAAGCGAGTAAAGATCAGCACGTATATCGACTGGAGTGCCGATGACTTGCTCAGGCGACATATAGTCGGGCGTGCCCAGAGGGGCTCCAGCCCCCGTCAAGCGCACTTGCGCGGATTGCCCATCAGAGAGGATTTTCACCAGGCCAAAGTCGGTCAGGACCAGGCGGCTCTCCTGTGTGAGCATCACATTTGCCGGCTTCAAATCACGGTGAATGACACCTCTCCCATGAGCCACCTCTAGAGCGGCCGCGAGCTGTTCAAGATAGTTACTGGTTTGTGCCAGGGGCAGGCGCCCCTCGCGCTCAAGTACATCGCGGAGCGTGCCCCCACTCAAGTAGGGCATAACCAGGTAGGCCAGGCCATCCTGCTCGCCATATTCATGCACAGGCATGATATTTGGATGGACCAGGGAGGCCGCGGCATCCGTCTCACGCCGGAAGCGCTCCAGGAACGCAGCCTTTTGACCGGGATTGAGCGGCGTGAAAGGGAAGAGCACCTTGACCGCAACCTGGCGGCGTGGGCGAGACTGCTGAGCCAGAAAGACGGCTCCCATCCCACCCTGACCGATAAGTTGCTGCAAGGTGCATGTCCCAAGCGCCTTACCAATCAAATCCTCTGCGTTCATACGACGACCTGCCTCTTACGTTTAGATGAATAGGAACGGACCAGTGATGCCCCAAAACTAGTGAGTAGGATTGTTTACCCCGCGCGTTACTAAAAGGTTTCTAAAGGCGACTTCCGAGTTTTTCAGGTTCACAATCATACCCACCATGCCGGTAGCATAGGAGTTATCAGTGGCATCCATCACCTTCTTGCCATTGACCCAGAAGGTAAATTTGTTGCCATCCATCGTCGCGGTAAGCGTGTTTGTCGCGTTCGCGTCCTGCCCAACCTTAAACTCATTCCCAAGATTGACGTTCTTCCCAATCTGCTGCCAGAACTTATTCTTATCGCCCGAGCTATCATCATATTTCCAGAAGCGGTAGTAGCCACCTTTTTTATTTAAGACCTCGAAGGTGTAAAAGTGGGTGACCTGCTTCTTGTTTTGCACGGACTGCGAGAAGCGGAAGATCAGGCCAAAGGTATTGACCTCCGAATTCGCATCTCCAGCGATCTGGCGCATCGAGACTGCATACGTGATAGGGCCATTAAAGGGTGAGGTCTCCAGGAGACTGATACCGCTGGCATCGGTATGGTTCGTGATATGATAGGCCCCATCCTTAAAGGCATACATATCAGCCGGCGTTTCAGCCCAGCCGTGCGCGTTATGGTCCAGGGGATCTTGAATCAGGATATTGGGATCGGTTGGTGCCCCCGAGGTCTTCTGGGTACTCGTCACACTGCTGCCGCTACCGGTATTGTTCTGTGGAACCTGGCTCGAACGATTATGCATAAACCAGAACATACCGGCCCCAACCAGCAGGATCAGCACAGTCGCCACCGAGATGGAAATAATCTTCACGCCCAACGAGACTCCCGAGCGCTCAGAGATCTTATCATCGGCGGGAATGACGGGCAGAATGCCGGTCACGTAGCGACCAGGCTGGCCCGCAACAGGCACCTTCACGACTTTTACCGGCCCGGTGAGCTTGACCGTTTCGTTATTGCCATTGGTAAGCGTCAGCGCACCCGTGCCCTGCTGCTTGTTGATCGACATCAGTGAGCCAGTGTTTGTACGCAGAGCGCCTGTGTTCTGTTGGCCCGAAGGCGCAATCAACGTACCCGTGTTGCGCTTTACCATACCCGCTGACTCAGGCTGAGGAGCCAGGGGCGTCGAGGGCAACAGAGAAGCGGCAAACTGCGTATTAAAATCCTGCTGCGGCGCCTGTGTCATAGTAGAGAGTTGCTCTGGTATCTGCTGCGCCATTTCGTCCTTTGGCGTACCATTCACCAGGGGAAATTTTCCCGTACGCGAGAGCAGGCCACCTGCCGGACGCGCGGCCTCTATCGGCAGAGGAGAGAGCGGATCAGCGGGAGCGACTGCCGATGCATCGGCAATGCCCGGCGCACGTGCCAGCAGGCCACCACCAACGGGGCTGACCTGGCCAAGCTTCTTCGAGGGCAGGACGCCAGGTCTAAACTGGCCTCTGGCGGCAGGAGCAGCCGGCTCAGCCTGGGGAGGGGGAGCGGTCGGTCCGGGGACTGTCTGAATACGTGCGCTATGCCGTGCAGGCTCAAGCATGCCTTTGGGAATAAAAATGCGCCCTGTATTGGAGGTAACGCCATTAAGTAGCGGACTCACACCAAGCTGGACACCTGAGCTCTGCAAGGCATTACGGAAAGAGATAGCGAAATCGACCGCGGTCGTATAGCGATCAACCGGCTTTTTAGCCAGGGCCTTCAACAAGACCTGGGCCGCGGCCAGGGGCAAGTCTGGACGCAAAGCCTGGGGCGAGGGTGGCGGAACCTGCAACTGCTGCGCGGCAATCTGCATAGGCGTCTCTCCCTGGAAGGGAGTTGTTCCCGTGAGCATTTGGAAGAGAATCACACCCAGGGAGTAGAGATCGGCGCGTTGATCAACATCGCTGCCAATGACCTGCTCGGGCGCCATATAATCGGGCGTGCCAACTGGCACCCCTTCGCCAGTCAGGCGAACCTGGGGGGCATAGCCCTCGCCCACAATCTTCACCAGGCCAAAATCGGTCAGTAAAAGACGCCCCTCGGGGGTCTGCAGAATATTGGCTGGCTTAATATCGCGGTGAATAACCCCGTGATCATGCGCGTGATCAAGAGCCGCGGCCAGTTGTTCGAGATAGTGCGTAGCTTTATCAAGCGGCAGGGGTCCAAAGCGCTCCAATTCGTCGCGGAGCGTACCACCACTGATGTAGGGCATGACCAGGTAGGCGATCCCATCCTGCTCACCATATTCATGGACGGGCGTAATATTAGGATGATCCAGCGAGGCCGCGGCATCCGTCTCGCGGCGAAAACGCTCCAGGAACGCCGCTAGCTGATTAGGATTCAAGGGCGACATCGGCATCAGCACTTTTACGGCAACCTGGCGGCGCGGGCGTGACTGCTGCGCCTGGTAGACAGCGCCCATGCCTCCCTGACCGATGAGCCTCTGGAGCGTACAAGTCCCCAGCGCTCTTCCTATCAAAGCTTCTGCGTTCATTCTAAAACCTACCCCTTTTCCTGCTCACAAATACAATCGCTAGCTAGTCTTCGTCCTTCGATCTATTGCGATCCGCGTGGGCAACGTGATCCATCACACCTGTATCCTCTACCCACCGCATCTTTATCAGCCACTAGAGATATTTGTACCTTTGTACATATTATTCAACTTGGCTGGTTCTGACAACTTCTAGGCCCTGTAGGCATGACCAAAGTAATGTTTCTTTTGGCGCTCAACCGACAGGAAACACTTTACACTAAAGCTCACTCAAGGATGTATCTCGGTAGCGTATGTTATAACATCGTTTGTTATGACTTCCCAAGGCTCTCCGGTAGCGCGCACTATTATACTAAACGGGCGAGTAAGCAAAATGGTAGGAAATAGGGAAAAGAGGGCTAGTGAATGAATATGCATGAGACCCCCTTCACCATTTTGTGGTGAAGGGGGTCTCATGCATATTCATTCTAAACTTCTTCGACGAAGGTTTGGGAGTCGCTCAGGCCGGTTGAGTCGCGATCCTCTTCCGCGTCGAGCGGAAGCACGCTATCCTCGATCTGGACGGACATCGAGGGTACCATGCGACTCTGTATGATAATGCCACGTAGCAGGGAAGAGGCCGCCTGTGCGAAGAGGGGGCGCAGGGCAGCCAGGCGCTCGCGTTGCTGTTGTAGTTCGGTCAATTGCGCTTGCGTGTGTGAGGCCACATTCCGCTCGTTCATCACACCATCCGTCATCAGCGGCACCACTTTATCCCAGGCCTCCTTCATGTCGGCCACCTGGCCAACTGCCGCCTGGACTTGCTGGAGCAGGTCAATGGTCTGGTTGAGCAGCATCAGGATATCGCCCTCTGCCAGCTCGATCCGGTTGAGAAGCGCATTCAAGGACATGCCACGTGACCAGGCGAAGGCCACGCCGTGAAACTCTGGCTGGATACTCGGTGAAAAGTTAATCCCGGCCCGCTCCTCGATGCCATGGACATGTTGCAGTACCTGGTAGAGATCGCGCCGCACGCGCGCGAGGCGCGACGCCAGGACATTCCGATTATGCAGGCGCTTATCGTTGCTGAAAGTGAACCAGCTACAGATCTCGGCGACCTCGTTGGGCGACATGCCATCGAAGACACCACGCATTATCATCTCGACCAGCATGATACCCGCGGGATGGAAGATGCCGCGCAGGAGGCGCCCCTTCAGCGTCAACTCATCGTTCTGGCCGATATGGCCAAGTGCCCGCAGGGCGAAGATAGTGCCATCCAGTTCGGCGGCGCCCGCCCGGCTGAGTGGGTAGGAGCCGATGCGCTGGCGACGCTTTTCTAGCGCCTCAAACGCGCCCTCAGAGGCCGCCCCTTTCTTATTGCCCGACTTGCGCGCCTTCTGATAGCGCTTCTCCAGGCGATGATACTCGTTCAGCTCCCAGATGAGGTAGCGCTGGTACTCGCGTAGGCTGGAGGCGCAGATGCGGCGCAGATGCTGTACATCTCCTGGCCGCCAGAGGTTGAGCACCGAGTTATAGCGAATGACAAAAGAGCTAGTGACGGGAAGCATCTCGCCCGTGATGCGCTGGAACGCATCCTCGAAAGGCTCCCAGGGTGAGTAGGGGATAACTGCCGAGCCGCGCACATCCATGCCGCGACGTCCAGCACGCCCGGTCAACTGACGGTATTCATTGGGCGTGAGCAGGCGCATCTCCTGGCCATCGAACTTGCTGAGGCTACCCACCACAACGGTACGCGCTGGCATGTTCACGCCCAGGGCCAGGGTATCGGTCGCGAAGACAGCGCGCAGGTGTCCCTGGGCAAAGAGCGTCTCCACCAGCACCTTCAGTCCCGGCAGCAGACCGGCATGATGGAAGGCGATTCCGCGCGGAAGCATGTTCGTCAGGGAGAGTACCTGTTGCAGGTTGCGGTCCTCGGGTGGTAGACGATCAAGCCAGATTCCGATTTCTTCGCGGATAAAGGCCTCCTCCTCGGGGGTCGTAAAGCTATGCAGAGAGGCGCTCGTGGCGGCCTCTTCCACCACACGACGACCAGGCAAGAAGTAGAGACAGGGCAGCATATCGGCGTTGCGAAGCGCGGTCAATGTCTCACCTGGCTCGGGGGCCTTGAAGAACTGGCGCTGACGTGGCCGTACCGGGCGCTCTTCCGCCTCGCTGCCCTCTTCAGTATTGGGAGCAGCATGCGCCGAAGCTGTAGAGGGAGCAGACGAGTGCTGCTGCGCGCGCGCGGTGCTTGATTTGCCACGGCGCTCGGCCCGGCGTCGCTGCTCGCGGTTGGGCACGCGACCCTTACGCCGATTCTCCTGCTTATCCCAAAACTCCTCGGTGACGGCCTCCTCGTCAACCTCGCCCTCTTCATCGTTATCATACACGTAGATACGTCGGCGATTCATCATCTGCGCGATCTTGGCCTCGCCACCAACTCTGGGGAAACGATTGACGCGGTTACCCTCGGCATCCTGCACCAGGTGAATCTTATCGCCATAGTAATAATAGTGCTCCAGCGGGACCGCGCGCTGCTCGTGAAAGACCAGTGAGATGGGGCGATGCACACGACTGATCCAGCTTGCCAGGTCTTCAGCGTTGCTAACCGTGGCGGAGAGGCCCACCAGTTGCACATGTTTAGGTGAACAGATGATCGCCTCCTCCCAGACGGGGCCGCGATCAAAATCACTCAAGTAATGCAGTTCGTCAAAGACCACAAAGCCGACATCACGCAGCTCGCTGGCATCAAGACGCTCGCCGTTGACGAAGCGCTCGCCTCCATCTTCCAGCAGCATATTGCGATAGACCTCGGTCGTCATAATCACAATTGAGGCATGACTATGCTCCACAATATCGCCAGTCACCAGGCCGACATTGTCATAGCCATATAGCTCGCGCATATCACGATACTTCTGGTTCGAGAGGGCCTTAAGAGGGGTCGTATAAATGATACGTTGCCCACGCTTTTGTGCTAACCAGACAGCGAACTCAGCAACCAGGGTCTTACCAGTTCCGGTAGGGGCGGCCACCATAACAGAGCGCCCATCCAGCAGATGACTCACAGACTCTAGCTGAAAATCATCGATGGGAAAGGGATAGCGAGCAACAAAATCTTCGATTGCGGCCTGGTTCACACGCCCGGCCTCCACGTATTCGTCCATGCGCCTTTTTCTTTACAGTTTCAAACGTTCGCAATATTGGTCTCCATTGTAACATGCAGTGGGGGTCTGAACAAGCAGGACGATTGCCGAGACAAGCTGGGTGCTTGTCCCGCACACATGCAGGACAAACACCCAGCTTGTACGAAATACAATTTCTTTCATAGATAGCTATGGGCTCCTGGTGGGCATGCTCGCCGTATTGTATGCTATATTGTATATAGGTAGGATAGGTAGGAGGTTTCTAACCAGGTGGCTGATGGTTTCAATGCAGGGAGAGTATGGAGAGTATTCTTTAGATAGCAGAAGATAGCAGATAAGCGTACAGGAGGTACCGCATGGAGAAGCCTGAGAAGAAAGGTCCAGTAGGGAAAACCCTGGCTGTAGTCTATGGCGCGGTCGCAGCCTTCACAGCCATCTCAATCATCGTCCCCATCTGGATGGAGAAACTAGAGCAGCGCGCTAGTCGCAAGAGGTAGATAAGTAGGGTGTGATGTGGTAACTGCCGGGCTGAAGCCCGGCAGTTACCACATCACACCCTACTTATTCCATAACCCAAAGGTGGGGTGGGATTGAATCTTGGAGCTTGTGTGTTTATACTATAGGAAGATAATTAAGCGAAATATGTGCCAGCGTTGATAAAGAAGAGTAACCTGCGCGAGATACCAGCGAGCCGACGGAGGGTGCGAGGTCGGCAATCTACAGCAGGTGAAGGGCGCTTTGGAGCTGGCTTTCATAAAGAGTGGCTTCACTGTTTTGTGGTGAAGAAGCAGGGTGGAACCGCGCATGTCGCCAGAGCGTTGTAGTGGCCCCAGGCCTACGCTGGCAACATTCGTCCCTGGGCGGAGAGAAGACGCCTGGGGATTTTTTTATGTGGAGGTTTACCACTCATGACACAAATCGAAGAGATGCAAGAAGAGATTCAGGGAACCCCCCTGGTTCCCATCGACAAGATCGTCTCCCTGAGCAAACGGCGCGGGTTTGTCTATCCCAACTCCGAGATCTATGGCGGCGTCGCGGGCTTCTATGACTTTGGCCCCCTCGGCGTCGAGCTACGCAACAATATCCGCCGCTTCTGGTGGTGGTCCATGGTGCAGATGCACGACAACGTCGTGGGTATCGAGGGCGCGAACATCACCCATCCACGCGTCTGGGAGGCCAGTGGACATGTCGAGAACTTCGTCGATATCCTGGTCGATTGTAAGAAGTGTAAGCGCCGCTTCCGCATCGACCACCTGGACCCCAAAAATGTTGAGCAGAACAAGTGCCCGGCCTGTGGCGGCGAATTCACCGAGCCGCGCCGCTTTAACCTGCTTATGGAGACCTACCTGGGTGTGGTTGAGGGCGACCGCATGAAGACCTACCTGCGCGGTGAGGCCTGCCAGAACATCTACTTGGACTATGATAACGTTGTGAAGTCCTCACGTGTACAGATCCCCTTCGGTATCTGTCAGATTGGTAAGGCCTTTCGCAACGAGGTCACGCCGGGCAACTTCCTCTTCCGCCAGCGCGAGTTCGAGCAGTGGGACCTGCAATTCTTCGTGCATCCCAGCGAGATGGACAAGTGGTTTGATTACTGGAAAGAGTATCGCTTCAAGTGGTACCAGACCATCATCAACCACAAGGATCGCCTGCGCTTCCATGAGCATGGCAAGGACGAGCTGGCACACTACGCAAAGAAGGCGTACGACATCGAGTACCGCACAATTCTGGGCTGGCAGGAGTGGGAAGGCATCCACTGGCGCCAGGACTGGGACCTCTCGCGCCATAGCCAGTATAGCGGCCAGGACCTGAGCTACACCGATCTCAACACCAAGGAACGTTATATTCCCTGGATCGTCGAGACCTCGGGCGGCGTGGATCGCACCTTCCTCAATCTGCTGCTCGACGCCTACGAGGAGCAGCCAGATCCCATGGGCAAGGGCAATGATCGCACAGTGCTGCACCTGCACCCCTGGCTGGCCCCGGTCAAGTGCGCGGTTCTTCCTTTGCAGAAAAATAAGGAAGAGCTGGTCGGCGTTGCCAAGGATATCCATAAGAACCTGCAACGCTTCATGGTCACCCAGTACGACGATATCCAGAATATCGGGCGTCGCTATCGCCGCCAGGATGAGATTGGTACGCCCTACTGCGTCACTATCGACTTCCAGACCCTGGACGACCAGACCGTCACACTGCGCGAGCGCGACAGCATGGAGCAGATCCGTATTCCGATCTCCGAGCTGACCATGTACCTCCTCGACCGCGTCACCTGGAAATAGAAAATACTAAAAAAAGGAGGAGTGAGGCTCTGTGCAACCGATGGCTACACAGAGCCTCACTCCTCCTTTTTTTAGTATCGATAAACTTATAAATTGCTCCATTCGGGCGAAGATAAAGAGTGAGCGTAGCTTTGGTAGGGGTTACTTCGTTTTAATTGATATATGCCATGAGACTCATATTACGAAGATCTTATTCCGAAACCCTACGTCACTTGCGTGCCTAGCGCTTCGCGCTCAGGGTTTTCGGATATGAAGTAAGAAGATGAAGAAAGCTAGAGATAGATAAGATATGACTCGTATTGTTTCGTTTAATATCCTGGCTGGCGGCTATAATGTGCGTGAGCAGGGCAGCAAGCGCACGCGAGAAATTTGTAGTATCCTGCAATCTGTTAAGCCAGATATTGTTGGCGTGGTAGAGGCGACGCATCCGCAAATCCAGGAGCAGCCACGCGTCATTGATGAAATTGCCAGAGAGATGGGGATGCAGCTGGTTATGGGCGGAGAACCAGCCTATTCTGGCGACTACCAGCTTGCCCTCCTGACACGCCTGCCCATCCTTGAGACAAAAATCCACCCACGCCCAGGGATTTTGAATAAGCCCCTGCTGGAGGTCAGCGTTGAGGAAGAGAGTGGGGAGCGCCTGACGGTCTTTGTGACGCACCTATGGGCCTCGTTCTTCAAGGGCCGGGGAGGTGGCGCGCTCAGGAAGCGCGAGGTGCGCGAGATCCTGCACATCCTGGCCCCCATCCAAGAGGAGGGCAGATCCCATATCTTGATGGGTGACTTCAACTCCCTGGCACCCGGCGACACCTTTCAGGCTAGCGAACTGCTCCGCGCCCTGGTCTCCTTAGAACAGGAGAAACGAAGCAAACACAAGTTCAAGAACTACGCGGACGGTGTACCCACGCTAAACTATGTTGTGCCACCGCCCCTCCGCTTCCTGATCCCCGTGCTGCGTATTATTCCACGCAGCCAGGTGCTAAGCGGGCTGTTTAACCTGGCGGCCTCGCTCTACGCACCACGCGCGAGTATCGGCCTCCTGCTGAAAGCGGGCTATGTCGATTGTTTCCGCAAGAGGGCCCCGCGCGATCCCGGCTTTACCTGCCCGGCCATAGCGCCGGCCGGGCGCATTGACTACATCTTCGCCACCCCTGAACTGGCACAGCGCTTAGAGCAATGTCAGCCCATCCTGATGGGCAATGGCGTCCTTGGTAGCGCAGCCAGCGACCACCTGGCGATGACGGCAAGCTTTATCAGCCAGCCAAGTAAGACCACCACCCAGCCAACCACCGAAGAATCAATAGTAGGTTAGATAAATATAAAAAGTGAGGCTGAGCATAATGCTCAGCCTCACTTTTTATATTTATCTAACCTACGCTATGTGCAAATTTTTCCTGCCGCCTGCGGTGGCGAAGGGGATAGAATTTGGGGACACCCCAAACCCCGCCAGGGGCGCTGCCCCTGGACCTCGTCCGCGCAAGCATGCACATTGCGTTATCTAGTCTATTGGAAGACGTCTTTGGTTTTCTCGAAGAGGTCGCGGAAGATGTTCTTGCCGTTCTGCTCGTTCTGCTCGCGCTCGATGCGGGCAAACTCTTCCAACAGGGTTTTCTGCTCGGGCGTCAGGTTGGTTGGCGTCACGACCTTGACGATGACATGCTCGTCGCCACGGGCGCTGCTGTGGACCACGGGAATGCCCATGCCCTTGAGGCGGAAGGAGCGATTGCTCTGCGTGCCGGCGGGAATCTTGAGCATGGTGGTCTTGCTATCGACGGTGGGAACCTCGACCTCGTCGCCAAGCGCGGCCTGTGTGAAGCTAATGGGCAGTTCATAGAGCACGTCGTTGCCCTGGCGCTTGAAGAAGGGGTGTGGCTTGACAGTCAGGACGACATACAGGTTACCAGGCGTCCCTCCACGGGAGCTAACCTCGCCCTCGCCCGTCACACGTACGTTGATGCCGTCATCGACGCCAGCGGGAATGTTGACCACGACGCGGCGGTTATTGCGCACACGGCCCTGGCCACGGCACTTCTCACAGGGAGTCGTAATGACACGGCCTTCGCCACGACAGCGCTCACACATCATGACATTAACAAACTGGCCAAAGATCGACTGCTGCACGCGGCGGATCTCGCCCGTCCCCTGACAGGCGGAACAGCGCGAGGTAGAGGTGCCAGGCTGGGCGCCGTTACCGTGACAGTTGCCACAGGTCTCCCAACGGGGCAGCTCGATTTCTTTCTGACAGCCAAATACAGCCTCTTCAAAGGTAATAGTTAATTCATAGCGGATGTCCGCGCCACGCTGCGTACCCGTACGGCGGGTTGTTCCCCCTGTAGACCCCGCGAAGAAGGTTTCGAAGAGATCATTAATGCTACCGAAGCCTTCAAATCCATTGAATCCGGCACCTGCGGCATTGGCACCAACGCCAGCATGGCCGTAACGATCATAGGCGGCACGCTTCTGTGAATCGCTCAAGACCTCATAGGCCTCGTTGATCTCGATAAAACGGGCTTCCGCTCCCTGCTCTTTATTAGCGTCGGGGTGATACTGTTTAGCAAGGCGGCGGAAGGCTTTTTTGACCTCATCATCCGTCGCTGTGCGGGCCACCCCTAGTACTTCATAATAATCTCGTTTATTTGCGGCCATCTACCGGTCCTTTATCGTCAGAAACAGGGCGCGTTCTTTTCCGCGCTACTGGGTAACGTCTATCAATCGAAGAAAGGCAAGTTAAGAAGAAATTGTATCAATTAACAAGCTTACACCATAGCCAGGAGATACGCAATGCTTGTAGTACCGGACAGGGTTTAAAAAAGGAATCCCTTTTCCTGCTTCTCGGCTCGCAAGCTCGCCTGTGGGTAGGAGGGATGGGCGTGTGGGGCGGACATTTGCCCGCCGCAGACGCCCATCCCTCCTACCTCTGAGCGTCTGCGGTGCTGGCTGCTCACACGTTTGTTACATCTCATTATATGTATCGGTTAATGGGAAAGAAACTCAATGCAATTCCTAAGTTTGTAGCTTTGTGTGGGATGTGGTGGGCTAGAAGGAAAAAGGGCAAGGGTACTACACGTGGTAGTACCCTTGCACCATTATTACATTTCCTTGTATTCGCCCTCAATGGTGTCGTCACCAGTGTTGCCACCCTGTGACGCGCCCGGGTCAGCAGTCGCACCTGCACCTGCGCCAGCCTCGGCACCAGTGCGGTAGATCGACTCACTAATCTTGTAGAAGGACTGCTCAAGAGCCTCGCGCGCGGACTTCATGCGCTCGACGTCGTCGGTCGCCAGAGCGGCACGCACGTCAGCGATCTTGGTCTCCAGCTCGCTCTTCTGCTCACCAGAGATGCGGTCGCCAAGCTCGGAGAGAGCCTTCTCGGAGCGATAGGCCGCGCTATCGGCCTGGTTGCGCTCCTCGACCTCTTCCTTGCGGCGCTTGTCCTCGGCAGCATGGGCCTCAGCATCCTGAACCATGTTGTTGATCTGCTCCTTGCTCAGGCCGCTGGAGGGGTGAATGGTAATCTTCTGCTCACGATTGGTGCCCTTGTCGCGCGCGGACACGTTCACGATACCATTGGCATCGATATCGAAGGTGACCTCGATCTGTGGCACACCGCGAGGAGCGGGTGGAATACCATCCAGGATGAAGCTACCAAGCGAGCGGTTATCCTTGGCGAACTCACGCTCACCCTGCAGGACGTTGACCTCTACGCTAGGCTGGTTGTCGCTAGCGGTGGAGAAGATCTGGCTCTTCTGCGTCGGGATAGTGGTGTTGCGCTCGATCAGGCGGGTGAAGACGCCACCATAGGTCTCGATACCCAGAGAGAGCGGCGTGACGTCGAGCAGGAGCACGTCCTTCACGTCGCCAGTCAGCACACCAGCCTGAATGGCGGCGCCGATGGCTACGACCTCGTCGGGGTTTACGCCACGGTTAGGCTCACGGTCGAAGATGCGGCGAACCATGGTCTGTACGGCAGGCATACGGGTCTGACCGCCAACCAGAACGACCTCGTTGACATCACCAGGGCGCATTCCAGCATCGGAGAGCGACTGCATCACCGGCTTGCGGGACTTCTCGACCAGGTCCTCGGTCAACTGCTCCAGTTTGGAGCGGGAGAGGGTCATGGTCAGGTGCTTTGGTCCGCTGGCGTCGGCGGTAATGAAGGGCAGGTTCACTTCTGTCTGCATCGAGCTGGAGAGCTCTTTCTTGGCTTTCTCAGCGGCCTCTTTCAGGCGCTGGAGGGCCATGCGGTCCTGGCGCAGATCGATGCCCTGCTCCTTGCGGAACTCGTCGGCCAGCCAGTTGATGACGCGCTGGTCGAAGTCATCACCACCCAGGTGTGTATCACCATTGGTGCTCTTGACCTCGAAGACACCATCGCCCAATTCCAGGATGGAGATATCGAAGGTACCACCACCCAGGTCATATACCGCGATGCGCTCATCTTTCTTCTTATCGAGACCATAGGACAGCGATGCGGCGGTTGGCTCGTTGATGATGCGCAGGACCTCGAGGCCTGCGATGCGGCCGGAGTCGCGTGTCGCCTGGCGCTGAGCGTCGTTAAAGTAGGCGGGAACGGTGATGACAGCCTGAGTCACGCGCTCGCCCAGGTAGGCCTCGGCGTCGGTCTTCAACTTCTGTAGAATCATGGCCGAGATTTCTGGGGGGCTGTACTGTTTGCCCTGAACCTCAACCCAGGCATCGCCATTGCTGGCGCGCACGACCTTGAAGGGCACAATGCGCTTGTCGCGGTCGACTTCGGGGTCTTCAAATTTGCGACCCATGAAGCGCTTGATCGAATACACCGTATTCTCGGGGTTGGTGATGGCCTGGCGCTTGGCAACCTCGCCAACAAGACGCTCGCCATTTTTATTGATAGCGACAATCGAAGGAGTGGTACGAGCGCCCTCAGCATTAGGAATAACGACGGGCTCGCCGCCTTCCATAACAGCAACACAAGAATTGGTGGTTCCCAGATCGATACCGATTACCTTTGGCACAGTTGCCTCCTAAAAAAAAGAATCAAATCTATAAGCATTTGAATTTCCGCTGTAGCGGGAATTCTTTGGTTGGTGTTTTAATTAGTGCTCTGTGCAAGTCTTTTCTGCCGCCTGCGGCGGCGAGGGAGAGAAGGAGTTGGGGACACCCCAAACCCCGCAAGGGGCAGCGCCCCTTGACCCCGCTTATACGAACTTGCACATCATGTTAATTAGTTGCCGCCGTAAAGTTCGGAGAGGAGTTCGTTCATGACGTTTGCCATATAGCGAACAACGGCTATGGCGCGATCATACTGCATGCGTGTCGGACCGATCACGCCCAGCAGGCCACCAACACCACCCTCCTGACCATAGCGCGCGATTACCAGGCTCACATCCTTCATCTCCTCCCACTCATTCTCGCCCCCAATAATCACCTGCACACCATCGGATGGTTGATCTCGCAGGTGCGAGGCAAGCGCGGGAAGGAGACGATTCTGTTCAAGCACCTCAAGCACATTACGCACACGCTCGTTGCGAGCGGTTTCAGGACCGAGACGGCTATACTCTGGCTGCTCCAGAATATTGATCACGCCCTCGCGGTAGAACACATCGCCAAAGAGATCACCATGCTGTTGCAAGATGTGACTAATGGTATGTGCGACAAGCTGTTCAACTGGAGATAAATCAACCTGTGAGGCGATCACATCGATCTCAGTGGCGGTTCTCTCCGCGAACAGCGAGTTCAGGCGCTCCGACAGTGCACTAAGCCCATCCTGTCGAATAGGCCGATCCAGCAGCAGGCGTTGCTGCTTCACCGAGCCATCGGTGAGCACCAGCACCAAATGGGCAGACAGCTCAGTCACCGCCAGGATCTCAAAGTGCTTCAGACAGCCCTCGTTGGAGCGAGGAGGCGTCATGATCGCAGCGCTGTGTAGCAGGCGAGCCATAACCGAAGCCGTGAGGCGAACCCACTGATCCAGCTGGTCCTGCACCTGGTAAAATTGGTGACGAATAAGACGTTGCTCATCGAGTGACAGTGCCGACTCTCGCATGAGATGCTCAACAAAATAGCGATAGCCCAGGTCTGTTGGCATACGTCCGGCAGAGGTATGGGGCTGAAAGATGAGGTTCGACTCCTCCAGGCCAGCCAGTTCATGGCGAACGGTGGCGGAGCTATATTTCAGACCATACTTGCGCACAAGAGTCTCAGACGCAACAGGGGTCGCGGTATGGATATATTCTTCAACCAGAACCCGCAGGATCTGTTGCTTACGTTGACTCAATGGTGTCATCAAGACTGCCCTCGATTGTTGACGTACCGATCCGTGATAGCAATATCACACACCCATGACATGTACGATGATACAATGCTTGTCAACTCTGATTGCTAGCAGTCTCGACTTGAGACTGCAAATAAAGAATAGCACTCGACCGGGGGCATTGTCAAGAGGCGCAATGCTTTTGGTCAAGAAACATGCTCAGGGGCCACGCTGGGGAGGGGACGACGCTGCTCAAGCACACGTCTTCATATTATGGGACGGAGTGCTACATGGCGCGAGGTGCTACGCGCCGAGTTTTTTTAAAAAAAGAGCATTGTCGTGATAGATTATGAGATGTGTTCATTTGGGGCATTTTTTGGCTTGCGCCGGACTGCCATAAATGGCATTCGGACGCGCTGAAGCTGGTCCCTACCGACTCTTGGAGCCGTTTTGCGTGAGTGGTTTCTTTCTAAGCGCAAGAAATTGGTGCCTAATAACATATAGTAGTCTGTAGGTTTTGGTGTTTACTGGTTAGGGCTGGGGTTATTGAGTTGGTTGGGATCGGGGTTTCCGCTTTTGGGAGTTAGCAGCGTATAAGAATGAGGGGTGAGATTGTGAGCGATCCTGGTTTGGGATTCGAGGGTGGTAGGTGTTTGAGCGGAATTGGAAGAGTCATTGGGAGAGGATTCAGCAGCAGTAGAGGATTCGGGGGTAAGGGTATCTTCAGAGTCGGGGGAGAGGAGAATGTGAGCGATCTCGAATTTGGGTTGGCAGGGATGCTGGGCCAGGAGTTCGGGAACGAGAGGCTTGATGAAGGGGTGGAGAGTGTAGCGGCCGTGGGAGATAGTGGTGAGCAGGTTGGCTTTGACCATTTTGCTGAGGAGCGGGCGCACGCAAGTGTAGTCGAGGCCAAGCGCGGCTGTGATCTGGGCGGGTGAGAGGGGGTGTTCACAGGTATGGATAAGATGGAGGATGGCGAGGCGTTCGGGGGTGAGCGCTTTATGGGCGCTGAGGGTTGTGAGGGCAAGGCTTTCCGCGAGGGAGGTGTGACGGAAATGGATGTGAGAGGTTGGGCAATGGAGGGTGAGTGAGAAGGGAGCGAGCGAGGAGCCGAGGATATCGAGATGGTAGTAGTTGGAGACGGGAAGACGTTTGAGATGGAGGTGATGATCGACAGAGGCGATCAGGGAGGAGGAGCGCTTGCAGGTGTGAAGGACGAGAATGCTGATATTCTGCTGTTCGGCGAGGCGGCGCAGGAGGGCGAGCAGTTCGCGGTCATTGCCTTTGAAGAGGGGGCGCAGCGAGGCCAGGTTATCGATTACCAGCAGGCGTATATCGGAATAGTTGGAAAGCCAGCTTTGAAGCTCAGGCAGGCCCTCGGTGGGCGTGAGAGGGGCCCAGGTATTGGTAAAGAAGAGATTGTTGGGTGGGGGAGTGCCGGGCTGGGCAGCTAGCAGGCGCGAGCGGAGGTCGTGAAGGCGAAGCAGGGAGTGGTCGAGGCCCAGGTAGAAGGCGCGACCACGAGTGGATTTGAAGGGTTGGGAGTCATCGGGAGCATTGCCAGCGAAGGGAGATACATACCAGGTATTGACAACGTGTGCGAAAGTAAGTGAGAATAAGGAGATGTACGCAGTCGTACCGTTTGCCAAGCAGGTGGATGTCAGCGTGAAAACAGTGCAGCGCTGGGATCGAGAAGGCAGGCTCAAAGCCAAAGGAACGCTTTCTGGGCGTCGCTCCTCTCATGAGGTCGATCTGACCACGGCGCTCAACCTTCCGAAGCTGCCAGCCGCTCGCTGAACGATCGCCACTTGCCGGGTGTCGAGTCCTGCTCGACCGGAATTCCCGCAAAGCGGGAGAAAAGGCGCTCAAGGATGAAAACCGCGCACAAGATCCGGATGAACCCCACCCCTGAACAGGTGGAGTATCTCAAACGAGCCTGTGGCACGAGGCGCTTTATCTACAACTGGGGACGGGAGCAGTGGGAAAAGCAATATCAGGCGTACAAAGCCGAGCAGGAAAGCGTTCCCCAAGAGCAGCGCGTGCTCAAACCGCCACATGCGTTCGCACTCAAGAAGCAATTCAACCAGATCCGGGAGCAGGAGTATCCGTGGACCTATCAGGTGACGAAGTGTGTGGTGGAGGGTGCGTTCGATGACCTCAAAAACGCCTATGACAACTTCTTTGCGGGCCGAGCGAACTACCCGCAGTACAAGAAAAAGGGGAAGTCGCACGAATCGTTTTATCTCTCCAACGATAAATTCACCTTGGGAAGCCATTGGATCTCGATTCCCGGACTTGGCCGCTTCATCCTCGATCAGCGCCAAACGAAGAAGGACCGAGGCAAGCTCTTACGCAAACTGGGAACGGTGAACCTCGCCGAAAAACTGCGCTTCGTCGAAAAGGGGAAAGCCACCACACCCAGGAAGAAGCGCAACCAACGCAAGCACGTCGTGTGCGAACGAGTCAAAATTCTGGGGGGGACCGTCAGCTGTGAGGCGGGCCACTGGTACGTCTCCGTTCAAGTAGACATCACGCGGGAGCGCCTCAACGCTCCCGAACCAGTGGTGGGGGTGGATGTAGGCTTGAAGCAAGCTGCTGTGGTGAGCGATGGACGCAGGCTTGAGAACCAAAGGCCATTAGCGCTCCATCTCAAGAAACTCGGCAAGCTGCAACGCAAGCTGTCAAAGAAACAGAAGACGAAAGACCCTCAAACCAAGCGAACCGTGTTCAGCAAGCAGCATGAGAAGCAACGACTCAAGGTGGCACGCAAGCATCAGCAGATCGCCAACATCCGGCGGGATGTCCAGCACAAGTTCACGACCGAACTGGCGCGCACCTGTGGGGCCATCGGCATCGAAGACCTCAACATCCTGGGGATGATGGCCAACCGGAAGCTCTCGCGTGCCGTGGCCGATGCCGCGATGGGGCAACTGTTGCAGTTCCTCAAGGCCAAAGTAGCCAACGCCGGGGGCGGTCTCTTCATCGCCTCGCGCTGGTTCCCTTCGACCAAACGCTGTTCGTGCTGTGGGCAGGTCAAAAAGCGCATGCCGCTCAAACACCGCACCTATCAGTGCGTCGCCTGTGGGCTGGTGATCGACCGGGATCTCAATGCCGCCTTGAATCTCCTGTGGTTCGCAACACAACAGCTTCGCCAGCTTCACGCGTAAAGCTGGCCGTCCTGGAGAGTGGCTACCGCCGGACGTAAAATGCCTGGGGAGTTGATGTGAGACCGAAACGGGAGGGCCGATCCAAAGGTTCCCGTGCGCTGGCTATCGACGATGAAGCAGGAAGAACTGACCGCTCGGGGGTGTTTACACACGTTCGAGTATGAGAAAGGTAGCAGACTGACCCTGTACGACGTTGAGCATGAGTTGGAGGGCGAGGGAGGTTTTGCCGGAGCGTGATTCGCCACTGAGGAGGGTCAGGCCAGTGGGAAGCAGGTTCTGAATGGGCCAGGTGTTTACCATGGGCGAGGTTGGAATGAGGTCATTCAGGCCGGTGAAGGGCATAAAGGGGCGGGCGAAGAGGTTGGCGTAGGCCTGGTGATCGAATTTTGTCATGTAAGCCTCCATAGGAAAGTAGAGGGACGTTTTCGAGAGGTATACATATAGTGGGTACGAGGTGTGTCGCACGGCGCGCCAGGGGGCACGACGCTGCTGAAACACGCGTCTTCATATTATGGTACGAGAGATGGCGCGCCCCCAATGACGCTGTGAGGGGACGAAACGTCATGCGCTGCTAAGGCAGCGCACCACTCCGTATGAAAACGCCAATACAAGAGCTTTGTAGGCGTTTTCAGAAGACGCTGCTGAAACACACGTCTTCATATTATGGTACGAGAGACAGCGCTGCTGGATATCTATAAAGGGTGCCACCTGAAGGTAGCACGGCAGGTCACGTATTACATATTATGGTATGTGATATATATATATATAGTATGCCCGGCTGGAAGTGATTTGTCAAGCAAAAGAGGATATATCGAATAAATTGAGTGAATGGCTCCCCTATACGTATGAAGTGAAGGGGTACCCCCGCCCATGCAGGTGGGGCATACATATCAAAGGCGCAGATGCCCCCCACCTGCATGGGGGTGCTGCTATTTGTGTGCGGCTATGTGTTAGGGGTGGGTGTTATGCTTTTGCTTTCATGCCAGGCAGCCGTTATTCCTGACTACTTAATTGCTGACTGGTATATTTGTTTGGAGACTGTGTTCTCGAGATCCACTGGGCAACGGCGGTGCTTTGTATATCTTCCAGGTGCTCGAAAAGAAGTTGGCTTTCGCTTGCATATGCAATTGCTCGTTCTTTAGCACCCATCTTTGCTGTTACCTGTGCCAGCCCAAAGAGCCCTTGCGCAAGTAATAATTGTGCTCCAAGCTTACGAGCCTCTTGTAGCATTGTTTGATAGGATTCCCTGGCGGCATCAAGTTTGTGTTGCACGAAATAAAGTCGCCCCCACTCACCTAGCGTTTCACAGATAAGCCAGCGATGCCCAATCTCCTGAGCGATTTGCAAGCTTTCTTGCAAATATGCTTCTGCTGACTGATAGCGTTTCAATGCACCTTCTAACATCCCCAGATTTTGGAGTACCGAACTAATGCGAAATTGGTTTTGAATGCTTCGCGCAATGGCTAAACTCTCTTTTGAGAGTTCTACTGCTTTGTAATATTGCTTTTGATGAAAGGCGAGCATTCCCTGATTCATAAGGAGAGCGCTTTGCCTTTGACGATCATTGATCCGATGCGCAATTTCTAAGCCTTCATAATAATAGGCATCTGCTTGCTGATACTTTCCTTTTCTCGCAGCTTTAACTCCCAAGTTCTGTAGTAGGATGGCTGCAAGTGTGTAGTTTTTTAGCTGCTGAGCAATTTTCAAGCCCTGCTGATAAAACCCTTCAGCTTGCTGGCTTTTGCCCTGACTATCAGCGATTTCCCCCAGATACCAGAAAACAAGATCTTCATAAGACTTATCATGCTGTTCCCTCACAATTTTCATGCCTTTTAAAACATAGATCTCCGCATGAGAATAGTTTCCCTGTTCAATGAAAACTCCACCAATATAAACATAAAAGCGTCCAACTAATCCTTGCAGTTCCCCTTGTTGAGCCAAAATCAATCCTTGCTGGTATGCATATTCAGCTTCTTGAAAATTGCAAATACGTTCTGCAATCTTTCCCAGATACAGCCAGATTTTTGCACCGCTATCATTATCGTTAAGCGCCTGAGCCACAGTTTGTGATCGTGTAAGTAAGCGGTGGGCGAGTGGATAGGGACTTTGCGTCTCTAAAAATGGCGCGAATGCCAGTACTCCCTGGAGAAAGAGCGTATATATCCCCTGATCAAAAGCGAGTTCTAGCGCTATAACAATATTTTGCATGTCGTTTTGCAAAATATCGTTATCATATTGATGATCCTGCACGAGCTTAATAAAAAAAGCCGCCATACGTGCTGATATATCCGTGTCTGCGCGATGCAAGGCTGCATAATCAGCGATAACCTGGTGTAACAGATAACGGCTAGACACTGAGCTTTCGACCAACCCGCTATCAACGAGTTGATCTAACGTCTCATTAGTAATGGCGCAGATAGTAGTTGCAGCTTCTTCAGAGAAACTGTGAGGTTTAGGAGGAAATATTGATAAGGCATATAAAGCTTGCCTTGCCTGTTCTGTTAATGAACTCAAACTTATATCAATGGCAATCTGTAACGAGTACGGTGTACCCACCGGGAGAGTTGAGGAATGATGCCATACAAGGTGAGGATTAGCAATATTTAACCGCTCTGTGGCATGCAGGCGTAAACG
The DNA here is from genome assembly GCF_000178855.1 of Ktedonobacter racemifer DSM 44963. Taxonomy (GTDB): domain Bacteria; phylum Chloroflexota; class Ktedonobacteria; order Ktedonobacterales; family Ktedonobacteraceae; genus Ktedonobacter; species Ktedonobacter racemifer. The sequence goes on from NZ_ADVG01000002.1 coordinate 1,948,569, forward strand.
GTCTATCGCGCTATGTAAGCGCCGTTGCTGACCACTATAAGCTTGCAGATACAGATAATGTCCTATCAAGGTAAGCGCAAGTGGAAGACCTCCAACAACTTTGATCAATTCCTGGATATCTTGCACATTATGAGGTACTATTTCTGGCACTAACTGTTCGAGGAGTTTATGGCTGTCTTCATCTGTTAACTCTTGCAAACGCACTACATTGTTATATGCAAATGAAACCCCTAAAGCTGGAAAGCGAGTGGTAAGTAGATGCACACAATTGCGTCCCCCAAGGCGAAATATACTAGCATCCGTTAGCTCCCAGGCATCATCTATGATAATGAGCATGCGACGCATACCAATATAATCATGCACATATTTTGCCCAGGCATCCGGTGTAGTAAGTTTTCCTGTTTCTAGCTCATTGAGCCCTAGCACTCTTCCCCATCTACTCATAAGTTCAAGAATTCGTGGCTGGCGCCCTAGCCCAACCCAAAGGATACCGTCCTTAAAATTACGTTGAATGTGAGGATGTTGCGCCAGAGTTGTCACCAGGGCAGTTTTACCAACTCCTGGAAGCCCAGTGATGGCATAAGCCGTACCGCCATTACATATCAGACCGATAAGCTCGTCAATGAGTTTCTGGCGGCCAACCAGGGTCTGTTTTTTGTCCGAAGTAAAGGGAAGCGCTGGATCACAGAAATATGTGGTGTTATGGGTGACCTCGTCATTGTTTTCATCTTGCTCGACGTCATTGTATGAGGTGAAACCTAGTTGTTCGGAACTTTTATTAAAGAGCGTGCATAGTTTAAAACGGAATCGGGGGCCAGGTAAAGTTCCCTGTTTCTCCCAGCGATTGACGGTAACGACAGTAACTTCTAACCGATCCGCAAGTTCTTGTTGCGTCCAACGACGCCTTAGCCTCTCTTCCCGTAGCTTAAGATTAGGTTCCGGCTTTCGAGATATGCCCATCTTTGATTTTCCCTATTGTTCGCACAAGCTACATTAAAGACTTTAAATATATGACTGGATTATACGAGCAGCATGTTAAAAAGTCAATATTTTGATAATAAAAATGATATCCTCTGCTATATTTTAATTTAACTCATACATGCTACACTCCTCAATAGTAAGACTTGAGCACAAACTTCGATATTTAACACAGTATGTGTTCAGCTGCTCGCTCTAAACCGACATAAAAAGAGCAATGCTTTTCGATGTCTCTCTGTTTGTAGTGCTACGATCGTTATCTGTGTATCTTTTCCAGAAAGGAAGGCCCTTTAATGAAAAACACTTTTGGCCGTTTGGCCCTTCGTGGTTTGCTACTCGCCATCCTTGGATTGTTTTATTTAGGCATTGCAAGCGTACCTGCTAGCGCCCATACTCTTTCGGGCAAACCTGCTGCACCTCAAGCCAAAGTCACGCCTCAGTTTATTCCCCCTCCCTGTACGAATAGTGGCTGCTATGGCCTTGATCCTTATAAGACTGCTTGTGGAAAAGCAAGTTCCTACAATACCATATACACCGTCTCAGCACCAGTTCCAGCAAATTATACTTCATACAAAGCAACAATCTATAATAAGTATTCTACCTGGTGCCGTGCCAATTGGGCCGAAATTGTATCAAATGGAAATGCACGAATCGATATTCACAACTCATATGAGACAAGATGTTTTCCAAACGACTGTACTACATTCTATCCTGGCCCAAACTATCCAGCATGGACTGATATGATTGATGGGGCAGAAATAGCTTACGCCTGTGCAGCACAGCCAGGAGGCGCACCTAACTATAACACTGCGTGTGTTTCTCAATAATGTTTTGTACTTCGTTGACTGAAGCCTATCACAGAAATGTAATAATCCCCCTAATTCCCAAAAGGAGAAACACCTGAGTAATCCTGGTTAAGCAAAAGGTAAGATCTTCAGTAAGCGCTGATCAGCCAAACTGTAGTAAAAGATTGACATTATAAGTTAGCACTCACCTTCGCACAAACGTCCTTGAGAAGGGCCAGTTTATAGCTGGAATATCTTCTCAGGGGCGTTAACACGTTTACATCTCCAAGAATAAAAAGAGGAGGCACATCATGCAGAACAGAGAGACGACCTTTATACCGGAGCTATTGGATGAGCAGATCGAGTGTCCGGCTAATTGGCTTACACTTGACGATCAGCAGCTAGTACAAGACCTGCGGCTTACATGCGAGACTTATTGGAACAAATACGCTCATTCTTTGCAATCTGCCTGGGATCGGATAGAACAGGCAAGGCTTCGACTTTCCAGCGAAAACTGATATGGTCATTGGAGTGCAGGTAATTATGCAGCATCCAAGAAAGCAGTAAATTTACTATCATCTCACAAAAGTAAATAGAGAGTTCGCCACTTATTTTGCACGAACAGCCTGCAAGGATCGGAGAACAGCATATACGAATTGCTGCTTCTCCGATTACTATTTTAAATTTAACTCCATCTTCAGAACGCCCCTTTCAAAAGTTCCTTCAACACCTAAGATACTCCTTATCGGTAGTGGATCACATGAAGCTGATGGCCCTTTCCAGATTGTAGCGGTGAAGAAAAAGGTCCAAGCAAGCCGCATGCATCAGAGGAGATTTGGAGAAAGAGAGCGTTTTGCGAACAAATCTGCTAAGACGTTGCCGAAGGGTATTATTCCAGCGCTCGACATGAGCCGTTTCACCTGTCTCTTTACCTATCGCTGTATGTTGCTCTTCTGGGATAACAGCTTGATATGCACTCCAGAAATCAGTGTAACAATGTCCAGCGCGATAGCTTTCTGGAAGAGCATTCCACAACTCGCGACAGGTCTTCTCACTTCTGTCTCCAATAGCTCGTGCAACCACTTGTCGGGTTTCTCGGCAGAGAGCAATCCAAATCCAAACTTGATGTGCCTTTTGTAAAACAAACGACCATAATTCATCGAGTTCCAATGTTGTTGCTTCTGGGTTCTTTGCATCGGGCTGAAGAAGCGTTTCCCTCAAGGGAGGCAGTTTCGCTGCTTTTTTTACCCATTTCGCCACCGTGTAGCGTGAGACCCCAAAGGTCCGTTCAAGACCTCTTAGACTACTCCGCTCTTGATACGCTCGCAGTATCTCTTCCTTGCGTTCTTCCGAATACCCACGCGATGAGGGATTTTCTCGGCTATGCCGCTTACACTCCTGGCAGAAGTATCTCTGCTTCCCATTGGGAGCATGCCCGTTACGCACCAGTTTCTCACTTTCACAGTAGGGACACAAAAGGGTGATGGTGACCATGTTCTTTTCTCCTGCTCGCTTGTTTGATCGTCTCCTTTCAGTCTATCAGCTCATGATTACCCACTATCCTCCTTATCTAACTCACAGCCAGGTGAGCCAGTAGTGAAAGCTAAATAATTACACCTTTTTAATAAATTTGTTAAGAAAAATGATAATAGATGCTATTTGATACTTTAACCTGAAGCATACATAATTAGTGGGCATACTGATACCAATCACCATGCGCTTAATGAGCGGCAAAAGGAGAAAGATTTGAATGTATTAAAACAGTTGCTGGTATCTATCAGTCTTGCAAGCCTGCTACTTGCTTCAGGACTGAGATTCTCGCAGGTAAGTACAATTACGTTCAAGCAGGCGACAGTGGATAGTCAACCGCAAGCTACTACAAATTTCACTTACTATGGAGCCGATCTAGCCAAGATGAAGGTGGCAACAGGAGTAGACGCTACTAATCCTACAGCAACACCTGTGAACGGCCCCTGGCCACAAAATGCTCATAACTATTGTTTCCTCGCTGGAGTACAAGCATTAGTAAATTATGCCGATCTGACAAGCGGTCAAACTATAGCATATCCAGTACAAAATAGTCAGGGTCCTGCATCTGGAAACCCAGCTGACGAAGTACAAGGGCAGATTCTCTATGCCATGGATCATGACGCAGATATGCAACTTACTTCAGGCACATTAGATATGCGTACGAATCCAGAGACTGGCTTACCATCGCCTTTCACCCGCGCTAATAGTTCACATGATTATGGTGGTGATCCACGCGCTCAAGCCGTTGCGGCATACAATTTATCGCCCAGCGGCTATTACTATCATCAGCATATTTATCATAATGGAGTCGATGCTGCTGCCCATAGTCTTGCTATCGCCGTGACAGCTCCGCACGGTGGACCAGGAACTAGCCAACCTGCATTAGCGTTTGTGGATAAAGCTTACCATGTTGTAGTGGTTGCAGGTGTATATGCGGATAGCGATCCATCCACCAATCCAAACGCGATAATTCAATCGTTTGTTGTGTATAACCCCTGGAATCAGTCGTGGCTCAATTATCTAGGAGGCAACTACTTTAATGTTATCCCCTACGATGATTGGGTTGGTAATAATCCTCAACTCAGGTATTCCTGGTGGAAATTCCCCTATAAGCCCAATGAAGTATCAGATCCAGATCCTTATACAGGAGTGTACCAGGCTGGGACTGATCCCTATAAAGGGAATACAGACAATCCAACCCTCCATCACTGGATTGATCAATACGTCACCATTGAAGCAGACAGCTCAAACTACGGCCCTGCTGACAATGCTATAGATGAAAACGGAAACATCATGCACGCTCCCTAATAGGGTACCTCCCTCCAGATATACACCTCGATAACCGTGCAGAAAGCATGCAAGGAGTAAGAAATGAAGAAAAAAACAAGACTTAATGGGAAATCTCCGTTGTCTTTGCTCTGGAGCCTTCCCGTAGTTGTTGTGCTAATGTGTGTTGCCCTTACATTGTCGTTCGTCGTGCTCGTGAACTATGCCCCTATTGCACAGAGCCATACAAGTAGCCAGGGGCCAAATAACCGAGTTTGTAAGAATAACTGTCGATCAGCGGAGCACGCCGCAAACACGTGGATCAAAGCCAAATCGGCCTCGCCAGCGGATATTGCCATAGCGGCGCAACAAACCGAGGTATATCAAACGCTGCTGCATGCGAAAAATGATCCCATAGGTAAAAAGTTGAAGAATGGGGTAGTAAGCACGCCCGTCTTGATATATCCGTATCGTGACGATTTAAACCTGCCTCCAATGTGGGAGCTACCAATACTCAATGGCGCGAAGAAAGTCAGCATCCTGATGGAACTTGATTACGATCCAATCGGGCTGCGAATTAAAGCTGGGAACATAGGACCTGTGAATGAGTTCAATGCCAAACATACCTTTCCTTCTGTCTCACAGGCGGCAGCTATTGCACTTGTGACACAGCAAGGCCATATAGTTGTGATGACAGGGAAACAGGCTCCCATATTAATTAACTTTCCCATAGATTTCGGGAGATTCCGTATGGATAACAAATTCACCTGGACTGGTGGAGGTACGGATCCAAGCGACCCTATATGGCGTATCGCCACAACAGATGGTCACTACTACTATGTAGATCATAATGGACAAAAGCTTTACACAGGACAACAATTGCCGCTCGATCCTACATATCTCCCGGCTTTGTAGATACGAAAAGCTTTACAGAGCTACTCATCCCACGCCTCATTTTAGCGAAAAGGGCTTGGGTGAAAGGACGCTTTAATGTTGAAACATAGCATGCATGTATTTCTGGGCATTGTATTGCTCCTCTCTCTCGCTGCAATTGTTAGCCCACCAATACATGCTATAGCCTCAGTAAAACCACATGCCGTGATTATTCCATGTACAGAACCAGATGCAACATGTGAGAATCAGGATCCAATTACATCAGGATGCGCCGATCTAACTGTAGGAGGGGCAAAGATGGCCAATGCTGGTGCGATAGCAGTAGGCCCAGCCTCGAACCCGGTGGTTATAGCGAGAGTTTATAACTGGTATTCCGCGGCCTGTGGCACCAATTGGACACAGGCCGAGGTCACATCGGCATATTCCTCGCTCAAAATACGAATTGATATTTACCGTGGCAACTCTCAGCCAGTCTATTGCTATCCGGATGACTGCCACAGCTTTACCACGTTGAATTCAGGTGTGCAAACATGGACAAATATGGCATTAGCCTCACAGGTTTTTGCCTATGCGGAGATTGTCGTTCTAAGCCCCACAGATAATCTCTATCATAGTGCCACGGTTGCTGCATAACGTTCTAATATAAAAAGAAAGCAGGCTGGATAAAACCAGCCTGCTTTTTGAACCTTGCTTATGGTGTCGGGATCGGAGTCGGTATCACATCCGGCGAGGAGGGAGACGCCGCCGTAGGTGATGTTGGCTCCGCGTTTAACCACCGCGTTTCTTGCGACCGCCACCGCCATTCCCACCGTTACCACCATTTCCCCCATTAGAATCACTGGTCACAGTCGTCTTGCCAGCAAGGGTAGGCGCCTGCCCATCAATGACCCAGTCACATATGCCGTTCCCTGCCAGTCCATCCTGAGCAGAAAGGTTACAGGTACGGGTCACGCCACTAGGCTGAGAGAAGGTCGTAGGACCATTCATTCCATCCGAGGCAGGATTAAAGCGCGCAACAGGACAGGAGATGTTCACCACCATAGCTGTATTAATGTCAGCACAAGGTCGTCCAGAAACGAACTCCATCACCGCATGCCAGATTGGTGCGGCACCTGTAATACCAACCACACCTGTTTTCATGACTTCACCATCAGCGTTACCAGCCCAGACACCTACTGTGGCTCTAGGGGTATAACCTATCGTCCAGTTATCCTGGAAGGAGTCGGTAGTACCAGTTTTAGCGCCAACCTGATAGGTATCACAGCTAATATACGTTTTTAGAGAGGCTCCGCAACTTGGATCCCAATCATTAAACGCAAGATCATGGTCTCCAGGGAACTCTGGCTGGCGCGAAGGCTCATCAGCCAGAACTGAAGTCAGTAGGTAGTTTACCTGGCTAGAGAAGACCCGCGTCCCTTTGACCTTGGTTGGATCAAGATGGAAGAGATGGTTACCATAACTATCCCAGACATCCAGGATATTCTGGTAAGGCACATGCACTCCACCATTAGCAAAGGTCTGGTAGGCGCTGGTCATTTCCAGTGGCGAAACATCGACAGTACCAAGTACTGGCGTAAGGTGAAAACAATCCATGCCACTAGCACATTTATTCGCCTTTATAGCTTTATCCAGAGAGGTGATACCCATCAAACGGGCGTTGTTGAAGACATTATCGGTGCCCGCAAAGGTCATGGCCTTCACAGCTGGAATGTTGTAAGAGTTTGCCAATGCCGCACGAATAGTCGATTGTGGGCCAGATACCCCATTAGGCTTGCCACCATAGTCATTAGGTGTATAGGTTTGAGCGTTTGGACCTTCTCCATCCTGGGCACCAGCATCTTTTCCATTTGGAAAGTAGGTACGAACATCAGGTAAGACAATACCAGGATTCCAACCCATCTGAAAAGCTGTTCCATATACGAAAGGTTTAAACGTAGAACCAGGCCCACGGCCACTAGTGGCAACATTTACTCTACCGGCAACACGTTTATCGTTCGTTTTGTAGTAGTCAACACTACCACTCATACCCAGGACCTCTCCGGTTTTCGAGTTAATGACTACCACAGCCGCATCATTAACGTTGAGGTCTCGATTCAACACAGCAGGCGCGCCAGCAAAAGAACCGAATTTCTGAAGCGTGGGCTGCGTAATAAAGTACTTTGAGGCATTCTCGATATACTTCTGGATGTTCATATCAATAGTTGTTTTGATATTGAAGCCACCAGAGAGAAAGGCTTGTACACCCAATTGAGGATCACCATTACCCAGCATCTGCTCCATCTGGAGAGTGACCCAGTCAGTGAAGTGCGGAGCCTTCTTGATAGTGCTATAGGGCTTGAACTGCCAGGAGGCCGTCAGTTTCTCGGCCTGCTGGATCATATCGGCATCGATGGGTTTGCCATCAAGAAGCTTGCCATCAGCCTGCATGTTTTGTAGCACAAGCTTCTGACGATCAAGCGCGGCCTGGCGCGTGGTCTCACTAATGCTTGGATCGTAAATGGTTGGGTTATTAGGAATACCTGCCAGCAGCGAGGCGCGAGCCAGGGCCACAATCGGATTGTGCTTGCCCGTCTTAGGGTCAATATCTAGTTGGGAAACCGCAGGCGTACAGACATGGTTTTTATCACAATTGTTAGGCTGCAAACCAAACAAGTCGCGCACTGCGGATTCAACACCAAGGTCCTGAGTACCATAGGGAACGCTATTGAAGTACATCTCCAGGATCTTCCACTTGGGGTACTGCTGCGTCATGCCCAGGGCCAGAGTGGCTTCTGCAAGCTTACGTGTATAGGTAGCGTCGGCATTATGAGACAGGTTTTTAATTACCTGCTGGGTAATAGTACTACCACCACCGTTATGGGAAAAGGCGGCACGCAGGATACCTTGCGGGTCGATACCGGCGTTATCCCAGAAGGTGCGATCTTCAATAGAAGTCTGTGCATCCTTTAAGACCTCGGGAAGATCTTTATATGAGATAGGCGTGGAGCGGCCAGAGCTTCCCTCACCCTGGTCATAGCGCTCATTGATCAATTGTCCGTTGCGGTCATAAATACGCGTCGTCTGCGCGCTGGATTTGTTGGCGATGCTGGCGACCTGGGTGGACTCCTGCTGATAGTAGTTATAGGAAAAGGCACCACCAGTCGCAGAGGCAATCACGGCGATGACCGCGAAGATGATGGCCGCGATGCCGAGGATCTTACCAATGCCAAACTGCTGATTCTGCCAGCGGTCGCGACGGCGGCGCATCTTGTAGGCCACACGTGTGCTCAGCGAGCGCTTCCAGGGTGTAGCCTCCTCCAGGCGTGGTTGCTCCACAGGAACTGGCATGGCCTGGGGACGAGATCCATGGTAGCGCTCCATATAGGGCGCGGGCTGTCCGTAGCTATTGCGTCCTATAGCTGTCACCTTGCCGGAGACCTGGCGCATAAGGTTCATGGCGTTGGACACCCAGCCTTGTTGCTGAGGCTGAGCAGGCATTGGGCGCTGCTGCTGAGGCTGAGCAGGCATCATTGGGCGCTGCTGCTGGGCCATCTGCGGTTGCGGCGCCTGCTGCGTCCTCCCGGGAAGAAACTGGGAGGAAGGGTTGCGCCCATTTGTAGGCGAGAATTGCGTCGGTTGAGCGGGCTGAGGTGGCATTTGTCTGCCCACGGGAGCACCCGCAGGCAACGCGGGCGACTGTTGCTCGACAGGAGGCTGCTGCTGGCGATAGCTACTTAACAGGCCCCCCGTTTTCTTGGGCAAGCCATCGTGCGACGCATCAGTCGGCATGCCTGGCTGATTCCAGTTATTACTCATAGGTCCCCTTTCTCAGTCAGCAGCGCTTTGTTGCGGATGGTGCACACGGCATAAGCTAGATCTTTTGGCGTTTTTGTTAGATAGGGTTGGTAAAGGCTACACATTTCTTCACCTTTATGATCTTATTCCGAAACCCAACGTCACTCACGTGACTAGCGCTTCGCACTCAGGGTTTTCGGATCAGTAGTATATGGTTATGTATGTGCTGCGACTGTCTGTCTGTCTGCTTAGTGCATTTTCATAGCGATCACAAGAAAAAACGTCATCAACAAAGAGATTGCAGGAGAACCCACGATTTCCACTTCCAACCATACCTCCTTAATACGAAAACCAACGCCGCTCTCGCGGCTAGCGCTATCGCGCTCAGGTTTTCGGAGAGGCACTGCAATGTCCCGCATAGAGTAACATAAACATCCACATATCCGCCAATTATCTACAAGAACGAATCAGCGCACGCAAATTAACACCCTAGCCCACTCGGGTACATGCAAAAGCTACATTTCAAATATTGATTATGCTCAATATAATATATCGAAACCTATATATCAATGTGTACCGTAGGAGGATGGTACTAATCATGTAGGTAGCAAAGAACGAATTGCCTTTATTGCATCCCATACCCCAAAGCAGTAAAACGGTACTAAATGGCTACATTGTGGATCGGTTTCACCGATCCTCCACCATATCCAGATATTATGTTTTTTATGAGGTGTGATTTATTTGTTTGCAGACCCTCATTCGGGGGCATGGCTGGCTCTCGTTACAGAGAACGCGGCGAGAAAGCCCCGGTCATTCATGCCGGGGATGAATCGCCGCCTCTGCTGGATGAGAGGAAAGAGAGCAGGGTCAGATACCTAGAACTTGCGTTCTTCCCGTTCCTCTGGTACAATAGACGTCAGTGGATCGAGATCACGTGTGTGTTCGAAGAAGGGGCCACAATGCCGAAGAAGTGTCAGGGACAACGCAAGAAGAAGAAACAGCAGGAGAAGCGACCTGCGACCCCCACCTTTCTGCTGGAACTGCCCCTGGCCGTCGATGCAGGGCAAGCCGCCCGCCTGCGCGCTCATCTGGAAGCCGCTCGTCAGCTCTACAACGCCATCCTCTCCCAAGGACAACAGCGCCTGCGCCGCATGCGGTCTGACCCCGCCTGGCAAGAGGCCCGCGCCCTTCCTCGCACCCACAAAGCGGAACGAGCGGCAGCCTTCTCCGCCTTGCGCAAAACGTATGGCTTCTCCGAGACGGCGTTGCATGAAGCCGTCAAAGGGCTGCGCGTGGGCTGGATTGCCGAGCACATCGAGGCCGTGCTGGCCCAAACCCTGGCGACCCGTGCCTATCGCGCCCTCAATCGCGTCTGCCTGGGGAAAGGAAAGCGGGTGCGTTTCAAAAGCCGAGGACGCGGCTTCTCCAGCATTGAGAATAAACGCAACGATACCAGCCTGCGCTTCGTCCTGCAACCACCCGAGGAGGGAAACGCGGGGTATCTGCTCTGGAACGGAGACCAGCTGCCCGCCCTCATCGATTGGAAGGATGAAGTGGTGACCCATGGGCTCAGGCACCGCATCAAGTTTGCCCGCCTCATCCAGCGTCCTGCCAGCAGCCCTAGAGCGGCGGGCGCTGATGAAGAGGGCTATCGCTATGTCGTGCAACTGGCACTGGAGGGCAAGCCCCACCGAAAGAAAAAACACCCAGTTGGCACGAGTATTGTTGGCGGTGACCTTGGTCCCTCCACCCTGGCCCTCTTCCCCCAGCAAGGAGAGGCAAGCCTGGAGGTGTTCTGTGCACAACTGGCTCCTGATGCTAAAGCCATTCGTCGCTTGCAACGGCAGATGGAGCGGCAACGAAGGGCGGCCAATCCTGAGCACTACGACGAGAAGGGGCGCATCAAAAAACAAGGCAAGAAAAAGCTGCACTGGAAGCAGAGTAAGCGCTACCAGGCCACCCGGCAACGGAAGGCGACCAAAGAGCGCAAACTCGTAGCGCATCGCAAGAGCCTGCATGGGCACAAAGTGCATCAGGTAGTGAAGCTGGGCACCACTATTCTCATCGAAAAGATTTCCTATAAGGCATGGCAGAGGCAATTTGGGAAGAGTGTGGGGCTGCGAGCACCAGGGATGTTTGTGGAACTGTTGAGGCGCACCGTTGAGAGTACGGGCGGCATCCTGGTGGAAGTCCCCACACGCACCACCGCGCTGAGCCAGTGGTGTCATGGCTGTGGCAAGAAGCTCAAGAAGCCGCTTTCGCAGCGTTGGCATCAGTGCGCGTGTGGCGTGGGTCCCGTGCAACGCGACCTGTATTCGGCGTTTCTGGCTGCCTACCTTGATCCAGCAGACCCCATTCCCTCGTGTGCCCGATACCAGGAGTATTGGGAAGGTGCGGAAGCGCGCCTGCGGGCAGCACACGAGCGTCTCACACAACGCGCGAAAGAGGGGCAGACCTTGCCCCGAAGCATGGGTTTGACTCGTGCGAGAGCGCGTCTGCCCGAAAGTTCAGGGGGACCACCACTAGAGCCAGCTTTCTTGCTGAAGCGAGAAGGACGGGAAGCGTGGGCCGAACTCCTGGAACCCCCGTCGCTTTAGCGCGAGGAGCTTCAGCATAGGCACCACATTTATGACTTTGCGGGGAAATTTTGTCCGGACGAGTTGCCCAAAGAGAAGAACCCATCACGCGAAATAGTACAGAGGAACGATTCGGGCTGCGCCCACAGGCGATTAATCGCCTGTGGACGCGGTAAACCGGGTCCCTACCAGCCTCTGACACTTACTTCCACACAAGTTTGAACGTTTGTGGAAGATCCGCATGATCATGCGAGAGAAAGACGCCAGGAAAAACGCGTCATGATGCGCAATGATGTGCTTCAAGCCTGGCGAGACACACGGCTTCTTCTGAGACAAGCGGGCCACTTCTCGTGTGGGAAAAACGAGGCTTGTGCAGCGCATCGCCTCCACATTTTTTCTCCAGATCCAATAGTTGTGTGTAAGTGTCAGGCATCAATGACCGGGACTTTCTCGCCACGATCTCTGTAAACCACTACCCGTCAATCCAACAGTTCTACCAAAATAGGAAAATCTCAAAGGATCGCCAGGTTTCCTAGCCGTGGGGAGTCGTCACAGGTGATAGGCGTAAAGCTTGTGATCATTAGAACCCACATAAACAACGCCGTTGGCTACCGTTGGCGAGGAGGTGATCCAGCCGCCAGTAGGGTTGGAGGACCAGAGTGGAGCGCAAATGCTCGTGCCGCAGCCATCAGCTTTGTAAGCATAGAGCCTGTGATCATCAGAGCCTACATAAACGACGTCATTGGCTACTGTTGGCGAGGAGGTGATCCAGCCGTCAGTAGGGTTGGAGGACCAGAGTGGAGCGCAAATGCTCGTGCCGCAGCCACCAGCTTTGTAGGCGTAGAGTTTATGATCATGAGAACTCACATAGACGATGCCATTGGCCACCGCTGGCGAGGAATAGATAAAGTCTCCGGTTGGACTGGAGGTCCAGAGTGGGGGGCAGAGGCTCGTACCACAACCCGCAGCTTTGTAGGCGTAGAGTTTATGATCATGAGAACTCACATAGACGATGCCATTGGCCACCGCTGGCGACGAGTTGATAAGATTGCCAGTTGGATTGGAGGACCAGAGCGGGGAACAGGTGCTTATGCCACTGCCACAACCCTCGGCCTTGTAGGCATAGAGCCTGCGATCATTAGAGCCTGCATAGACGATGCCATTGGCCACCGCCGGCGACGAGTAGATGATGCCACCAGTGAGGTCAGAGGACCAGAGCGGGGAACAGGTGCTTGCGCCACAACCTTCGGCTTTGTAGGCGTAAAGTTTGTGATCATTAGAGCCTACATAGACGACGCCATTGATTACCGCTGGCGAGGATTCAATAGCCTGGCCAGTGGGATCAGAGGACCAAAGCGGGGAACAGGTGCTTATGCCACTGCCACAACCCTCGGCCTTGTAAGCATAGAGCCTGTGATCATCAGAGCCTATATAGACGACGCCATTGATTACCGCTGGCGAGGAGTTGATGATGCCGCCAGTAGGGTTGGAGGACCAGAGCGGGGAGCAAGAGCTCATGTTACACCCCACAGCCCTGTAGGCGTAGAGCTTGTGATCATTAGAACCTACATAGACAACGCCATTGACCACCGCTGGCGACGAACCAATGAAGCTACCAGTTGGGCTGGAGGTCCATGCTATCTTGAGACCGGGAACCGTTGTAGCGTTTAAGGTATGCTCAAAAGGATTATTGCGAGTACGCTGGGAGTCGAAGCCAAACATAATGCCGTTAGTGGTGGCTGTCTGATTGTACGTGGAAGCTGTCACTGTTGTGACCGCTTTCACGGTTGCCGTTTCCCCGGCAATCATTTGTGCTGTCGCTGTGGCATTCGCATGGTGCGTGGGGATCAGCGTTGTCATCTCCGACAGACCAATACTTCCAATAATAGCAAGGACGGCAAGACCGATAAGGAAGAGAGCAAGTGGTCGAACTCTTCTTTTCCCGCGAGGTGATGACACAGAAAGAGAGGTTCTGGAGGGAACAGCAGACTGTGGGATAGCTGTAGCACCTGCCGCTTTGATCAGTTCATGTGTGGGATAAGGCGATGCGGGTTGTGTGTAAATGGGAGGAGAAAGAAGCTTATTGGTAAAGACGGATTCTCTTTCCAGAGGTGCAGCCACCTTAACTGGCTCCTCTGTTGGTATTGGTACCGCTACTCCGGACAGAGGTAACGTGTTGAGTGAGGATGGGAGAGGCACAACGCAGGGGGGCGTATCCTGCACCTCGCTGGCTTGCTGAAGGGCTTTAGCAAAGGCCATAACGCTGGCAAAGCGTTTGTCAGGTTCCTTAGCGAGTGCAGTCAGCACAACTTGTTCCACCTCGATGGAGAGGGTTGGCACCTGTTCGCGCAGAGAAGCGGGCAATGTCATTTGATGTTGCATTGCTATCTCAATGGCTGTCCCTTTGAACGGGCGGTTGCCGGTGAGCCACTCGTAGACGACGATGGCAAGGGCGTATTGGTCGCTGGCTGGGCACGGTTTGCCCCGAAGTTGTTCGGGAGCCATATATGGCAGCGTGCCGTTGATGCCTTCGTGTGTGTTCAGTGAGCGAGAACTGTGTGCGACGACTGCAATGCCAAAGTCGCTGAGCAGTACATTGTCGTGAGCTCCCAGCAGCATATTTTCCGGCTTCACATCTCGATGGATAAGATGCTGATCGTGGGCATACTGCAATGCAGAAGCGAGCGGTGCGATGTAGGAGAGCACGGTAAAGAGCGATACCTGTGTTCCCTTAGGATGCTTGCCGCGTAGGGTGCCGTGAGAGGCATAATCCATCACAAGGTAAGGAATCTCGTCACTATCAATGCCAAAATCAAGCAATTGAGTGATATGGGGATGGCGCAGGCGGAAGGTACGGGCCTCGTTAATAAATTCCTTGAGTTCGTCGCTACCTGCCAGGCGTGCATGAAGCACCTTGACAGCAGCCTGGGCATGAGTATGTTTGTGCTCTCCAAGATAGACATCGCCAAAGCCACCATCCCCCAGCCTACGCAATAATTGATAATCTCCAATATATTGGCCTGCACGATTGGTGCGGTCTGCCATTGCATACCTCTTTTGTGGCAGGAAGAAAACCACATCTATTCTCGCTGCTCCATTCTAGAGTATGCACATATTACCTGTCAAGTTGGAGAAAGCGCCATAAAACCATGGCGGAAGGATAAACCGGAGACAAGTGAGTCAAGCTCAGAATGCAGCGCTCAACATTTTCAGCGGAATCGTAAACGTGGGGCCTATGGGCGAAGATGTGCAACAATGTGACACGCACTTGTGGTGGACTGGCAACACCGGTCCACCACCATATCTATATGTTGTGTTTTTGTGGTAGGTGGTGGGAGGGGCATCAAATGACACATCTTGGAATAGCAAGAAAAGGGGAGAGAGTATACAGCAGCAGGGAAAATCGGGTACAATGCGGAATGATATATTTCCATTGTTGAGTCTATAGATCTTGAGAGGAGCCAGCAGGTTTATGCATCCTACACTTCGTATGCATATATATAAGAACCGCTATGCTTTCGCTAAATTCTTTCTCTCTCTCGCCCTGAGCTGCACTTTATTATTAAGTATAACTTCGCTTATGCTGGCAAAGAGCGGGGTGGCACGAGATGCCATCACCATCACCTCTCAGACACAGCAGGTCCATTTCCCTGATAGCATCGATTTCTCGCTCACAGTAAATGACGCGGGTGGCAAGATTACGCAGGCCACCCTCTACATCCAGGCCCCCTCTCTTAATGGAGACGAGGTTCACGTAGTCACAGTCGCAAAGCCTGGCACGAGCGTCCATCTCGCCTGGCATGAAGATATGCAAAAAGCGGATGACTTCTTCTCTCCGGGCACACCCATCTCCTACCACTGGGAGATAGAGGACAACGCGGGCGCCGACCATACCGGCACTACACAGAAATTTGACGTCAACGACCAGCGTTTCGCCTGGCAGGAGACCGATGTCCAGCAGTTCCAGATCAAGTATTATAATAGCGATGGCGCCGAGGTTCAGTCGTTGCGCGCTGGCGTGGATAAAGCCGTCAAACGTCTGACTAGCAATCTAGGAGGCGCACCGACCAAACCAATCACGCTCTGGATATACAAAGATACAAATGCATTTAAGAGCGCGCTTCCACCCAATACCGAAGAATGGGTGGGAGGCATCGCCTTCCCCGATATTCGCCAGGGGATGTTCGTCGTCGAAGACGCTCAGGATAACACGCTTATCCGCGATATGCCACATGAGATGTCGCACCTGGTATTGCATGAGCTGACAGATGGTGGCGTCGTCGATATTCCGCGCTGGCTCGACGAGGGGCTTGCGGTCTATAACCAGGAGTATCACGAGGGCGAGTTGTCCTATCAGCTACGCCAGGGCCTCAAAAACCACCAGATTCTACGCCTGAGCGGGATCGAGGACCGCTTTCCCTCCGATAGCAATCAGGCCTACCTGGCCTATGCTCAGAGCTGGGACCTGGTCACCTATATGTACAATACCTTTGGGCAGGCGAAGATGCATACGCTTATCAAAGATATGGGCAATAGTAGCTATCCGAACTTTGATGAGGACTTGAAGGCAAGCCTGGGCATGGATGAGGCCCATCTCGAAAATGCCTGGCGTCTCTCTCAGCATCAATCGTCTATCCTCACTCCAGACCAGGAGAAACAAGATCCACAACCGACCAAGCAAGTTGTTACCTCCAGCAGCAGCAACCCGGTGCCCTATAGCACACTACTCCTGGTCCTGGGCATATTCCTCCTGGCTTCGCCTGGCGTCGCCTTCGCAAGTTACTTCATCTACCGCAGACAGGTACGCATCCAGCAGGAACGAAAGCTGGCCATCGCCCAGGCCCAACGTATTCTCGACGAGGCCCACTGGGGGCCGGGGCCACAATCGTTCACGCCCATCGATCCCTACGCCCACTATACCAATCCTGGGCGTTATACACAGCCAGCCCCACCACCCGCCCAGCCGGGCAATATGTTACCTCCTTTCCCGCCTCCAGGAGCGTCACACCCTGGAGCAGGCGAACAGTTTGGTTCCTTCACAAATGAGGAGTGATTTGGTAGGTGGTGTGGTCCCCCTGGCGGTCGGAGGCCGCCAGGGGGACCACACCACCTACCAAATTTAACAAAAAATAGTAAGAAGCAGAGGAAGAAGATGGAAGTGCATGAAGAAGCCCCACAGACAGCTAAACAGTATTCTAAACATTATTACCCCTCCGAGACGCTCCCGCTGCAACAATTGATGCATTGGATCGCTTTTAGCCGCGTGATGGGCATTGGCGCGGTCCGCTTTCGCCTTCTTGAGGACTACGTTCAGGGCGATATGCAGGCCGCGTGGCAGGCCGGACTCGCGGAGCTATGCAGCGCAGGTCTGGATGAGAAAACCGCGGAGAAGTTCCTGCACCAGCGCGCCAGCATCGTGCCAGAGCAGGAACTGGAGCGCCTGGAGAAACGCCGGATGCGCGTAATCACCTGGAGAGATGATGAGTATCCGCCGCTCCTGAGCAAATTTGAGTATGCTCCACCTGTGCTCTATATCTATGGCCGCTTGAACGAGGATGATCAGCAGTACGCTCTGGGCATCGTGGGCACGCGGCGCATGACCAGCTATGGCAGACAGGTCACAGAGAAATTGACTACTGAGCTCACCGGGGGGCGCGTCACGTTTTTTTGCACATACATGTAGGTATGGGGTCACGACATTTTCTACTACGAGCAGAAGCGCGAGAGCGGTCCCCATGCTATTTGAGAAACGTACTTGCTTCTCGTTTCTATCAGTAGGAAAGGCTCTCCAGAGGTGTGCTCAATGCCAATTGGAGCGCTTCTATAAAATCTGCGAGGTACGCTTCGAGGTACGCTTCTATGAATCCATACGATGAAATTAAAATATGCCCCCAGGATGGTACCCCCTTCGCAAAAGAGAGACCGACATGTCCTATGTGTGGCTTGTCGGTTCCTTCACGGATCAATCTCTCATGGGTCCCCTGGATAATCATCCCATTGCTCACCATCCTCATAACCATAACATTAGTGTTGGTAAATAGAACTATGACACATGGAAATTCCCCAACCCTACCAAACTCGCCCTTCTGGTTTATGGGAACTGGTGCCGTCCTGATTTGGGGCTATCTGTGTCTCCTACGATGCATTATCCGCCCCTGGCAACTCGCACGACGATGGCGGCATTCAGTTGCAAAAGTAGTGAGAGTTCTCAGATTCCCTCCTAATGGAAGAGGGGGAGGGGGCACTGTCAGTATTCTTGAATTTCAAACACCCTCCACGCCTGGGTTAGAAAAGATAAGAGTGTAAAATACTACACCTTGTACATTTGTACAAATCAACAATCTACCGTTGGCCTATGCAAGGGCTGTAGTATTCTTACTACCACCATTGATGAAGCTGCATGGCAAACAGCGTCAGAAATTATACAGAATCCCTCCCTGATCGATGAACGAGTGAATGCGTTGAGGTCTGAAGACCCAACCGCATCGAGGCGGAGACAAATCATGAAAAAACTCAAAGAAATCAGTACCCAATTGGAGGTAATGAGGAAAAACTTGGCTAACTTAATGATGACTTATCAGCCAGACAGCAAAACTCTAGAGTTTCTGAACGCTCAACTACAGCAATTAGTAGAATAGGAAGAAGGCTATATGTGTGAGTTGGCATATGATAAACAAGCTCACGAGGAATGGAAGAGAATACAGGAAAAGTTAGATAGGATCCATGAGAAATGTGCAGTTTGGCGCGAGAAGTTAAGCGACTTTAACCATGAATTCTCATATGAAGAGAAGAGAGAAGCTGTTTCCTTCTTGGGGATAAAGGCCATTGTTTGGAAGAAAGGTCATAACCCAAATTTTGAGATCCAGTGCAATCCTCCTAATGTTGCGTCCCTCCTCTGAGGAGAAGTGGGGCATTGATCACAGCTAGCTCGGCGCTGCAACAGGGGCGCGAGGTCTTTGGCGTGCCACATAGCATCTTCTCTCCCGGTGGCGAGGGCGTCAACAAGCTTATTCAGGATGGCGCGCACCTGGTCACGCGCGTCGAAGACATCATCGAGCGCCTCAATATTTACATGCTTCCCCAGCACATCGAGGCTAAGAGAGAACTCCCCGCCAACGCCGAGGAAGAGAGCCTGCTCGCACTCCTCAACCATGAATCCAAACATATCGACGAAATCACCCGCGAATCGGGGCTGCCTGCGTCGAGCGTTACTGCAACGCTGACGATGCTCCAATTAAAGGGGTTGGTGAAGGATATGGGTGCCATGCATTATATCTCCCTATAGTGGTGTGCAGATGCATTGAATTGTAAGGCAATGCTTCACTTTGCTTATTCAACAACCTATTGATATCCTTAGAGTGGCAGCCGTGCCGAAACAGTTTCCGCCGCCATCATCGTCTCAGTTGACGCGCGTAGCGTGCTCGTCAAATGCTCGGATATTCCTCATGAGAGGAAGGGTCACCGTAAAGGCCGAGCCTTTCCCAACTGCGCTGTCCACCGCGATGGTTCCTCCATGATGGTTGACGATCTCGGCCACAATATAGAGCCCCATGCCCAGGCCCGGAATCGCTTTCCGCTTGGGATCAGTGACCCGATAGAACCGCTCAAAGATTTTGTCACACTGCTCTCGCGGGATGCCCAGGCCATGATCGCGGACACGGATCGTAACTGCATCGTCAGAGGCGGAGAAATTCATCTCGACGGTCTTGGCATCGGGAGAATACTTGATGGCATTGCTGAGCAGGTTGGTGAAGACCTGTCCCAGCCGGTCTCGATCCGCCAGCAGGCTGACCTCCACTGCGCCACGGACCAGGATGGTATGGCTGGGATGGGTGTGCTGCATAGTGTCGACGATCTCCCGCAGCAACTCGTCGAGGTCCACCCTCTCTTGCCGATACTCCAGTCTGCCCGCCTGGATCTTGGAGACATCCAGTAACTCCCTGATTAGACGTTCGAGTTGTTTAACGGGACCCTCCACCCGGGAAAGCGCTGTGGCTGCCTCGTGCTGGGATTGCATTTCCAGTCGTTTGCGCACCAGTTGGGTCTGCATCTTCAAGGCGGTGAGCGGGTTTCTCAGTTCATGGCTGGCCATGCTGATAAAGGCATCTTTGCGTTGTTCCAACTCCTTACGCGCCGAATTATCCAGTATAAAGGAGACCATCTGGCACAGTTGGTCCTGGAAGATAACGCCGCCCACCAACACGGGCAGACGACTGCCATCTTTACACACCAGTTCGGTCTCAAAGGGGGGGTCTGCCCGCGTGCGGTAATCTCCTGGATCGAGCGCTCGAAGAGCGGCGCATCTTCGGGGACAGTGATCCTCGCCCTGGTCAGCGTTCTGCTGCGCACCTCATCTGGGGTATAGCCGGTCATGTGAAGAAACGCCTCATTGGCGTCCACGATCACTTCTCCTTCCACTTCGGTAGAAGTAATCCCGACAATATTGGAGTCGATGAGGGCGCGGATGCGCTCCTGACTCTGGCGCAGAGCTTCCTCCGTTCGTTTCTGTTCCTCGATGTCGGTGCAGGTGCCAAACCACTTAACGATTTGACCGCCTTCATCGCGCATAGGCATGGCACGCGTTAAGAACCAGCGATACTCCCCATTCTGGCCATTTCTGAGACGCTCTTCGTGCTCATACATGGTTCCCGTGTCCAGGGCATGCTGCCAGCGGGCTCGGGTGCCTTCCTGATCCTCAGGATGGATGAACTGGAGATGAGCCCAGCGGTCGTTTTGCGTTTGATCAAGCGTGAACCCGGTATAGTCCTGCCAGCGCTGGTTCAAGTACTCGTGCAGACTGTCGGGTCGTGCCACCCATACCATCTGCGGCACCGTTTCAGTCAGCACGCGCAAGCTCTCTCGGCTTTCTTTGAGCTGCTGCTCCGCCCGTTTCTGCTCCTCAATGTCGGTGCTGGTGCCAAACCATTTGAGAATCTGGCCGGTGTCATCACGCACGGGCATGGCGCGGGCTAAGAACCAGCGATACTCCCCGATTGTGTTCTGGCGCAAGCGCAGTTCCGTTTCATACACCCCGCCGGTCTGGACGGCGCGCTGCCACGCGGTGCGGACGCGTGGCCGGTCCTCCGGATGCAGACACTGCATCCATCCCTCCCCCTGGGCCTCTTCGGTACTCAGGCCGGTATAGTCGCACCAGCGTTGATTAAACGAGTCATGAGAGCCGTCTGGTTGCGAGGTCCAGACCAGCTGGGGGATGGCATCGATGAGGGCATGGATTTCCACTTCGGCGTGCTTGCGCTCGGTGATGTCGATGCCAGCGATGACGAGGTACGCGATGTGGTGATCTGCATCCCTGCGGGGGGTGACCGCGACGTCCAGGTAGCGGTCCAGGCCTTCCCTGGGGTGAATCACCGCCTCGAACCGCACGATTTCACCTCTGCTGGCTCGCGCGATGGCGGCACGCAGCTGCTCTTGACTGGTCGGAGAACAGGACCACCACCGGGTTTCGGTGAGCGGGTGACCAATGACCTCCTCGCGTCGGACGCACGCCTCCGCCAGGGGGACCTCATTGATCTCCAGGACGATCCCCTCAGGGGTAAGAACGCCGATCCTGCTAAACAAGCCATTCAGGTCCTCGATGGAGAGACGCTCGCCCTGGGGAACCGTCTCCTGGCATCGGGCTGCGGCTCTGCCCTGGTGGACCTGCACCATCAGCCCCCCAAGCGTGGGAGAGAGTTGCACGTGCAGCCAGGTCCCCATCACGGGAGATACATACTCCACTTCGCCTGGTGCTCGGGTCTGTCTGGTCTTCTGGACGGCCTGGTAGAGTGCGGTGCTCACCAACTGGGGAGCGCCGCACCACAAGGGCTTGCCCACTACGTCCTCTCGTGTGGCGCCTAGGATGGCCTGCGCGCTCGCATTGGCATACACAATCGTGGCGGCGTCATCGACGACAAACAGGGCACCTGGAAGCGTCTCAAGCAGAGGAAGGAGCGTGTCACTCGATGCAGGAGTGACATGCTGGGTCTGTTTGGTATTCGACATCGTGCGGTAGCTCTCCCTTTCACGTACCCCCATCCCTGAGAACGAAGACGCATTCCTGCTCTAACCTCAAGAAATATATTACAATGATGGGGTATTTTCGAGAGACAAGTAAGCTGTGCCATACTTTTGTCGGGGAAATCGCTCGTTTGTCTGAGTGCCCATGTGATACGTCAGTGGTATCCTTATCTCCAACTGTAGGGCTAGACGACTTTTCGAGGTAAGAGGAGAGCCAAAGCTTCCTGAGGATGATAGAAAAAATGCCGTCGGGCTACCTTACTACCAATTACTCCTCATAGATCGCTGATGAGAGCAAGCTGGTGGGCCGGTAGAATAAAATAGGGGCAGGGCGACAAAAGGGGGCAGGGGCGTTCCCACTTTGCGCTGTTCCCACCAGTCATGGTGAAAAAACAGGTAATAGCAACGGAGGATAGATTGTGATACAGCTCGCATATTTATTGGCCGCCACGCAAGGCAGACTCCAGAGTCCAGAGAAGCAGACGCGCTTCCAGGGCTTTAGTCATGATACTCGGCAGATCCTGCCTGGGGAGATGTTTGTCGCGGTACGTGGAGAGCGCGGGGATGGTCATGACTATCTCTTTGATGCTATCGAGCGAGGGGCAACCGGGCTATTGGTGGAGACACGCCACATCGAAAGTATGCCAGAGGCAGAGCAGGAGCGGCTCAAACAGATCACGACCGTCATGGTTGAAGATACACGCCAGGCGCTACGGGCTTATGCCAGCGAGATTTTGCAACGCTGGCAGCCAACCATTATCGCGGTCGCGGGCGGCGTAGGCAAAACAAGCATGAAGGAGGCCATCGCCAGCGTGCTTTCGCGCAACTATGCCACCTTTCGCAGTTGGAAGAACTATAATGACCTGCTGGGCATTCCCCTCTCGCTGGGGCGGCTGGAGCCACAGCATGAGTACGCGGTCCTGGAGTTAGGCTGCGATCACCCCGGCGAACTCCATAAGCTATGCCAGATGGTAAAGCCCCATATCGGCATCCTTACCAATGTCGCTCCCGTCCAGCTCCAATACTTTGGCTCACTTGAACACCTGGCGAAAGAGCTCAGCGAGCTGCTCTATAGCCTGCCACCCGAGGGCTGCTTCTGGCTCAATGACAGTGATGCCAGGTTAGTGGAGATCGTCGCCCACTATCAACAGCAACGCGGTTCAGCTGTGCCAGACATTCGTCCACTCGGGATACGTGAGATCAATGAGACACAAATCCGAGTCGGCTGGGAGGGTCTCTCATTTACCCTGGAGCAAGAGGGTGAGATGGGAACACTTACCCTGGCCTCGCGTCTGCTGGGACGTCAGCATATCAGTACCATGCTCGCAGCCTATAGAATCGGGCGCGCATGTGGTATGAGCGCGGAGGAGGTCAGCGAGGCCCTGGAGCAGCTTGGCCCCATTGAAGGCAGGCTTAATCCGCTTCCAGGCGTCTATGAGTCCAGGCTCCTGGATGACACACATAATGCCTCACCGGGTTCCGTCCTGGCGGGACTCCAGGCCCTTGACGAGTTGACCAACGAAGGCGGCAAACGCATTGCCATCCTGGGCGAGATGCTTAATCTCGGCTACTACCAGGATGACTGGTATGAGCAGATAGGCGAGCAGGCCGCCAGCAAGGTCGATTATCTTATCCTGCGCGGCGAGCGGACCGCTCTGATCGCGGAGAGCGCCAGGCAAGCCGGGCTAGCGAGCGAACAGATAGAGTTGGTCTCCACCCACGAGGACGCCGCGCAATTGGCACGTGCATACCTGGAGCGCGAGGGCGAGGCTGGGCGCAACGTCGTCCTGCTCAAGGGATCAGAGGCCACACGCATGGAGCGCGTCACCGAGATGCTGATGGCCCATCCCGAAGAGGCGCAGGAGAAATTAGTGCGTCAGACGCCCGGTTGGAAGCAGATCCTGGTCTTACAGACCGAGCGCCCCACCTGGGTAGAGATCGACCTGAGCGCCATCGGCAATAACGTGCGCAAAATACGCGAGATCGTGGGGCCAGGGGTCCAGATCCTGATCAGCTTAAAGGCCGACGCCTATGGGCATGGCGCGCTCAAGGTGGCGCGCACCGTCCTGCACAACGGCGCAAGCATGCTCGGGGTCGCCACACTTAGCGAGGCCGCCGCCCTGCGTGAGGCTGGCATTGACGCGCCCATCCTGATCTTCGGCTATGTTCCCTACTGGCAGATGCGCGAGGCCGTGCGCCTGGACGTCACCATCACCCTCTATAGCAGCGAATCGGCCCAGGCCCTCGCCCGCGCGGCCCAGGCGCTACGCCAGTCTGTACGTGTCCATATAAAGGTCGATACTGGAATGGGCCGGCTCGGCATCCGTAGCGAGCAGGCAGAAGAGATTCTAGCCCTCGTACGCGAAGCAGGTGAGCTGGAGGGGTTGGAGGTAGAGGGCATCTATACCCATTTTGCCAGCGCGGATGCCGATGATAAGACATACGCCCACACCCAGCTCGCGCGCTTCCAGCACATTCTAGAACTGCTTGAGCGGGCGGAAATATGCCCTCCAGTGGTACACGCGGCCAATAGCGCGGCAACGCTCAGCCTCCCCGAGGCGCACTTCAATATGGTACGCCCCGGCATCGCGATTTATGGCCTGGACCCCTCGGAAGAGGTCAGGGTACCAGATGGCTTTAAAGCGGCTCTCTCCTTTAAGACGCAGATCGCGCAGGTGAAGATGATTCCCGCGGGCGAATGCATCAGTTATGGCTGCACCTATGTGACGGAGCGCCCCACGCGCATCGCAGTCTTGCCGGTAGGCTACGCGGACGGCTTCCGCAGAGCACCGCGCAACTGGGAGAGTGTTCTCGTTCATGGGCAGGAGGCCCCCCTCATCGGGCGCATATGTATGGATCAATGTATGATTGATGTCAGCGCCATCCCCCAGGTGCGTATGGGAGACGAAGTCGTACTTATTGGCCGGCAGGGCAAGGCGGAGCTAACCGCCGAAGAGATCGCCAGAAGACTCGGCACAATCAACTACGAGGTCGTCGCCGAAATCCTGGCCCGCGTGCCACGCGTGAATTAAAGAGTAAAATAAAAAAAGAGGGGCTGCACAGCCCCTCTTTTTTATTTTAATGAGCAAATCTAGGGAGTTAATGAGGACGTATTACCTACAGGGACTAGCTCCAACAATTAATCACTATTAATGTGCCTATACATAAATTAGCCAGCAACATAATCACAACCCAAGGGAAGAGACAGTATGCAAAAACAAATACAATCAGCTTCCTCTACAAAGAAAATCCAGCCTACAAGTGCGGTTCTGATCGCTAATCCCACCTCGGGTAGCTATGTCGATAATAAAAAGCAGGTAGACGAGACGGTGCAGTTTCTCCAGGCTCAAGGTTGGGACGCCCATTTGCAACTTACGCAGCGGCAGGGAGATGCGGGACGCATTGCCCGTGAGGCGGTTGAGCGAAACATCGACGTGGTAGTGGCAATTGGTGGAGATGGCACGATCAATGAGGTCATCCAGGAATTGGCGGGTAGCGAGACCGCGCTCGGCATCTTACCCAGTGGAACGGTCAACGTCTGGGCGCGTGAAGTGGGCATCCCACTGGAGAATGAAGCAGCGCGAGATATCCTGCTCCAGGGCCAACGGCGGCGCATCGACCTGAGCAAGGTCGACGATCGCTATTTTCTACTAATGGCAGGCATTGGCCTGGATGCAGAGGTCACACACGAAGTAGAGCAGAAGCCCGCGAAGAAATTAGGAGTGCCGGGCTACCTCCTGGTTGGACTCTGGAAGACTCTAACATTCAAAGGCTTTCGTGTCTATCTCCATATCGATGGGAAGAAATCGATCAAGGCGCATGCTATGCAGATTGTGATTGGCAATACACAGCTCTATGGTGGGGCCATCAAGTACACGTGGCAAGCTAAATGTAACGACGGGCTACTCGATGTCTGCATAGCGCGCAGTCAAGACCTCATCAATACACTTTTGATGGGTATCGACGTACTTCTCCATCGACGCCAGAGGCGGCAATGGGTACTCTATGAGACATGCAAAGAGGTAGAGATACGCACCAGGCACGCCATCACCATCCAGGTCGATGGAGATCCCTCAGGCTTCACCAGTGAACGAGGTGTGATAAACGTTTCCAAGGAATTATGCTAGATATTGACAAATGGAGATGTCTCTGGTAGAGTTTCGTTAGAAAGCATGTTCTTGTATGAAACGCCAAGAGAGAGATTCACCGACACGAAGGACGTGTTGTTGGAAAAGGAGGAGGCGCAAGGTGCAGTTGGTCGAACGACATCTCATTCGTCACCAGGATGCACGCTTTGCCCTCATTGATCGGGCAGCTTTTGCCTCCAAAAACCTCTATAACCAGGCCAATTACCAGATCCGACAAGCCTTCATTCACGAGGGAACCTACCTGCCCTACGCTGCCATCTTCCATCGCTTGAAACACCACGAGGCCTATTGTGCCCTGCCTCGCAAAGTCAGTAATGCCATCCTCATTCAGCTCCACCACAATTGGGTCAGCTTTTTTGCGCGTGATGGAGGCTTACCGCGAAGACCCCTCTGCCTTCACCGGACGCCCCAAGATCCCTGGCTATCAAGACAAGGCCAAAGGCCGTTTCCTGCTCATCTACGAGAAAAAAGCCCTGGGGAAGAGAGCATTCAAGCGCACGGGCAAGCTGGTCCCATCAGGATTGCCCATTGAGATAGCAACTCAGATTACCTGGGAAGCCATCAGGCAGGTTCGCATCGTTCCACGCGCTGATGGCTACATGCTGGAGGTCGTCTATGAGCAGGAGCTCCAACCGGCTGCGGTCAACCCACAGCTTCGGGCAGCCGTGGATGTGGGTGTCAATGTGCTGGCAGCCATCACCAGCGACAAACCTGGCTTTGTGCCTCGTCTGGTGAGTGGCAAACCCCTCAAAAGCCTCAATCAGTTCTATAATAAACAGCGTGCCAAGCAGCAGCAACGCCTCGCGCATGAGAACCGATACACCTCGCGCCAGTTGGCCCGTGTGACGACGAAGCGCAATCGCCGTGTGGATGCCTATCTGCACACGGCCAGCCGTCGGATCATTGATCTGCTGGTGGGCGAAGGCATCGGAACGCTGGTGATTGGCAAGAATCCCTTGTGGAAACAAGAGGTGAGCATGGGGCGCAGGAACAACCAGCAGTTTGTGCAGCTTCCCCATGCTCGTTTCATTGAGCAGTTGACCTACAAAGCGCACCTGGTGGGGATCAGGGTCATCCTTCAAGAAGAAAGCTACACCAGCAAGGCCAGTTTTCTGGACGACGACCCCATCCCAACGTATGAAACCAACGCTGCTGTGAAGCCGGTGTTCTCAGGCAAGCGTGTGGCTCGCAGTTGGTATCGTGCCAGGGATGGACGCCTCATTCATGCCGATATCAACGGATCCTACAACATCTTATGCAAAAGTAACTCCGACCCTTTGCAAGTGGGGCGAGGAGTAGCGGGAGCCGCAGTTCTCCCCAGACGGCTAGCCGTCTGAACGGATGACGTATAGGCATATTTGTCATCATTTTAAGATACTGTAAAGGCCGCGATGAAAGCCACCATCACTCCGGTCAGGATACTAATACGATAGGGCGTGCCAAAGCTTGGTTTGCACGGGTGCAAACCAGGAAGGGAGCAGGTGATCGCGGCTCATGGCAAAGAAGACGCGGCTCTGTCCCATCATAAGTATCATATTCACATGGACACAATATATCACTTCTGGAGTGGAACGGGTAACATATATGGCCGCTTAAAGGGTAGCACAAAAAGCATCTTTGCAGCCCTGTTAAGCGGCCTTCTAAGCGCTTCCAGCCATCTTTCACCTGCCGCAATCTTCCTTTTCCTTACCTCTGAGATCTCAAAGCCAAATATGTTTCTCTCCCTTTAACAAGGATATGCAACAAGGTAATGCATACTAGGGCCTTCTCCCTTTAGCTTCCCTCGAAAACCCCTTTAGCACCTGTCAAAAAAATTTTCCTGCTTATCTCTCACACCTTCATATCCATTTTACAGAGCTGCCCCCTTGTCTGCTACCCTTTAAGCTACCTCTCAAAAAAGCAATGTGTCTAAGTTGCTTTAGAATGTTAACATAGATATAAACTGATCCATGTGATATAATTATTAATATTCATCAGAATATGCTTTTGTTATGTTATAGATAATTATGCAAAAAACAAGTCTAAGTAGCACAAAAGCGTCTGGAGCAGAAAGTAGGTTGATAATATGCTTCATAGCATTAATGATCTTCCAGAGTTGCAGCGAGTACATAGTTTATCAGAGGGCTACCTTATAAATCACAATTCTGATGTGAATCACGGAGGTAGAGATGTAGTACATGTTCTGCCTCTTAAACCTGACTGCCCACATTCCGCAGTTTGAAAAACGCTTTTTTGGATATTTACTATTGCTCTTCCTGCCTGTTTTGTTCGATCATCGCAATGACTAAAAGTACTAGAAAAAGAGCGTACGATCTAGTTTTTGCACTTGCGTTTGAAAACCCTGGTTTAGTTGCTCTGCCCAAAAAGAGTAAGACAGGCAAAATAGGCATAAGTGAGGGCATTTTACAATAATTCTGAAAACTCAATTTCCAAACTGCGGAATGTGGGTGACTGTAAAGGGCAGGCTATGGAGCCGAGTAAGAACTACCCCAAAAGCTATACACCAAATCGTAGTGATTTGAATTTGTTGGGCGTGCGGGGACAAGATTGGGAATTTGGGGAATGTTGTAAGGGAAGATCTTAGTCAGGCTAAATTAGCGTTACGACTAAGAGCAAAATAAGTGATCTTTCTCTGGGATGTCGTAATTTTCATTATAATCCTCAATGAGGGGCGTCCTTACTACCCGCCCCTCATTGAGGATTATATGTCTAGAGAGACATTAGTCGCTACCTGCTGCTGTGCTATCTTCTAAGACTGCGTCTTTCCCAATCTCTTTTATTTCTTTATTGGCAAGGCGGCTATGATGCATGCTGTAGAGGAAGTAGACAGCAACTCCAATTGCCAACCAGACTACAAAACGAATCCATGTGATGAGTGGCAGGTAAAGCATCAACCCGAGGCAGACGAGCGCAGCCAGGATAGGCACAACGGGAACACCAGGAGTACGGAATGAGCGATGTATGTTTGGTTGAGTGCGACGTAGAACCAGCACACCAATGGAAACCAGAACAAAAGCCAGCAAGGTGCCGATGTTGACCAGCTCTGCTAGATCGCTGATAGGTGTAAAGGCAGCAATAATCGCTACAATAGCTCCTGTAATGATACTAATACGATAGGGCGTGCCAAAGTTTGGATGCACCCGCGCGAACCAGGGCGGGAGCAGGTGGTCACGACTCATGGCAAAGAAGACGCGACTCTGTCCCATCATAAGAATCATTATGACCGCCGTTAAGCCGCATATAGCGCCAACCGAGACCAGGCCCGCTGCCCAGGGCTTACCAATGACCTCGAAGGCGGTCGCCATGGGGGCCGCGGTATTTAACTGCTTGAGTGTTTTGTAGGAGACGATGCCCGTCAGGATTAGCGAGACTACAATGTAGAGCACGGTACAGACAACCAGTGAACCAAGGATGCCAATGGGCATATCACGCTGGGGCTTCTTCGTCTCTTCAGCCGTTGTCGCCACGATGTCAAAGCCAATATAGGCGAAGAAGACGATAGCCGCGCCTGTCACCAGGCCACCCAGGCCATACGCCTGGGGCGGGAAACCCAGAATCAGTTGGAGAAAGGGCGACGCCAGCCCCCCTTTGCCAGCAATGCTTTGCGCAGGTGGGATGAATGGTGTCCAGTTGAGGGGATGCACAAAGAAGACGCCGAAGACGATAAAGAAGGTGACCACACATAGTTTGATAATGGTCACGGCCAGGTTAAAGCGCGAACTGGTACGCACGCCAATCACCAACACACAGGTCAGGATCAGAGCAATTGCAGCCGCGGGGAGATTGAGGTGCAGACCCGGCAGCACGGGAATAAGCGCGGCCTTTCCTGTCAAGGTACCGGGAACCATGATCCCCAGGCTTCTGAGAATGGTCGTGAAGTATTCAGACCAGCCGACAGAGACGGTAGAGGCCCCAACCAGAAACTCTAGAATCAGGTCCCAGCCAATGATCCAGGCAATAAACTCGCCCAGGGCAGCATATGAGTAGGTATAGGCGCTCCCCGCAACCGGAACAGAGCTGGCGAACTCTGCGTAACAGAGAGCGGCCAGGCCACAGGCCACGCCCGCGATCATAAACGAGATGGCGATACCCGGACCAGCATAATTCGCGGCGGCGGTGCCAGTCAGGACAAAGATACCTGTGCCAATGATGACGCCAATGCCGAAGACGATGAGGTCAATGGGGCCGAGCGTCTTACGCAGACTATGTTCTGGCTCTTCGGTGTCGCGTATAGACTGCTCCACAGACTTGGTACGAAAGATATTCATGCGCGAAAACAACCTCCCATCCAATTTTGCATGCGAGTAGATACGTGTCCCCCCCAATTCCATCATACTCATACGACATAGTACTAATGCTCTGTTCAATTTCGTTTGAAAGGGATTCATACCGCCTGCGGCGGGAGGGGAAAGGGACGCAGAGGGGCTGACGCCCCTCTGCACTCCCCACTTTTCCTTTTCAGGGAAACAAGAATGTCGGTTGCAAACGCGTGCGTTTGCAACCGACATTCTTGTTTCTCCTACCTCTAAGCACTACAGGCGCGAAGAGTTAGACCCACTGGTGCAGCAGGTCCTCCAGCGAGCCTCCAATCACGACGGTATGACCGGTGGGGAGCGAGGCATCCACTGCACTGGCAGCGATGACCTCCCCCATCTCTTCAGCGGTCGGAAGCGCGCCAATCGAGTTACGGCGGCCATCGGCCAGGCCAGGCGCGGCGCGCTCAAGAAGCTTGGGCGTGATCGTGCCTTCAATCAGGTCGCCCGTAACGACCACCAGGCGTATTCCATGAGCAGTCAACTCCGCCAGGCGCGCGCGCAGTTCCTGCTCACCAGCGTATTTGGAGGCGGCGACGGACTCATAGTTGGGAATCTGTTTTACGCGACCATACAGGTGCGCCCAGTGGCTGGTGACAAAGACGACAGCGCCCCCACGCGTCATATAGGGGAGCGCGCCTTCAAGCAGAGCCACCTGGGCGTCGCGGTTGATGACCATTGGATAATCTGGATTTGTGGTCAGGAGATCACGCTCCATGCCGCCAGAAGCATTAAGGACCAGTAGGTCAAGCGAGCCAAAGTGTTCTCCCAACGTGCTAAAGAGCCGGGCCAGGTCCTCGGCATGTGTGATATCACAGCTAAGCGCCTCGGCTTGCACTCCAAGCTCACGAGCACCTGCCGCGACCTCTTCGGCACGCGCGGACTTATTGCGATAATTGAAGAGCACATTATAGCCGCGCGCGGCCAGGGCCAGGGTAGCAGCGGCTCCAATACCGCGTGAGCCACCAGTGATCAAGGCGGTGCGAGAGATAGATGGTTCGCTTTGCATGCAATGGGTTTTCCTTTATTTTCTTTTGCAACTTGTTGGCGTGACGGCTCGCGCCTGCGGCGCTCGCCTGGGTCAGGTAGTGTGGTGCGTCCTGGCGGCCGAAGGCCGCCAGGACGCACCACACTACCTGACCTGAAAAGGTGGGAACTGGACATACCACACCCATTTACCCAAAACAAGTTGCTGATGGCGTTAGATCAGGCGTCGAGGGCGACTTCGCGGCCCTGCTGGGCGGAGGTATAGCAGGCATCAATGACGCGTGCACGGCGCAGGCCTTCGCTGCCATTGTGCAGTGACCAGTTGCCACTATTGATATTCTCGATAAACTGGCGCGCCACGGCCTGGTGATACTCGCCCCGCGATACCTTGGGATTGATAGTGGCGGGAGTGCCAGCCACATCGGTGTAGATGCGTAGAGTATCTTCGGTCGAGTAGTTCTGGACCTTGATCTCAGCGCCGCCCTCGGTACCATAAAGAATAATACCATAGTCATCGCCAAAGCTGCTATGCGTAGCCCAGCTGGCCTCTAGAGTGAGCGTAGCCCCGGTTGAGAGACGCATAAACGCCGCCGCCAGGTCCTCAACATTATAGTTATTCGATTTTTCGTGCTTGCCTGCATTCAGATTAAAACCCACACCCTTTGATCCAAGTTCGCTATAAGTGGTCGCGGAAAGCGTCTTGATTTCAGGCTCGTCGAGCAGATAGAGCGCCATGTCCAGCATATGCACGCCCAGGTCGATGAGAGGGCCGCCACCGGACTTCTCCTTATTGACGAACCAGGAACCAACCCCTGGAATGCCCCGGCGGCGCATCCAGTACGCCTTAGCATAATAAATCTTGCCCAGCTTCCCCTCATCGATATAGCGCTTGAGGACATGCACATCGCCGCGCTCGCGGTGATTAAAGACGACCTGTAAGACGCGGTTGGCCTTTGTGGCCGCCTCAACCATGGCCTCGGCATCTTTCAGCGTATGCGCCAGGGGTTTCTCACAGAGAACGTGTAACCCACGCTCAAGAGCAGCAAGCGCGATTGGCGCATGCAGAAAATTCGGCACACCGATACTGACCGCGTCGAGATCATCGCGTTCAAGCAATTCTTCGTAGAAGCGATAGAGATGAGGAACCTGGTAGTTCTTGCCGAGTAGCTCAAGGCGGTCCTCCTCCAGACCTGCCAGGGCCACGACCTCTACCTGGGGCAGATTGCTATAAGCCCGCAGAATTGTCTCACCACCAAAACCTAAACCAATAACGCCTACTCGTACCTTATTTACTGGTTGCAGATCCACCATTAGAAATAGCTACCTCTCCTGGTTAGTGTATACAGCTTAGAATTAATAGAAGAACTTCTATTAAGCGTTTATTATATTAGCCAGCAAGGTACAAGAGCAAATTGTAGGGTCAGGCATTTTTGTTGAGCATATGGATAGCATGCCCCAGCGCGCCTTCTGCGCTTTCGAGCAATGTCTCGCTCAAGCCGGGATGCGCATAGAGAATTTCGCTGAGATCGGTGAGGGTGGCCCCCATCTCCAGCGCGAGGGCAACCTGACCAATGAGATCTCCAGCCCTCGTCCCTACCAACGTCGCGCCAAGCAGAATCTCATCCTCGGCGCTGGCAACGACAAAGGCGGCTCCATTGTCGGCGTTAAGCGTCAGGGCACGTCCATTCGCCGCGAGGGGGAAGCGCGCGCTCTTGACCTTATAGCCCGCCTGTGTCGCCTCTTCGAGCGTATAGCCAACGGAGGCAAACTCAGGCTGGGTATGGACCACGCGCGGGATGACCAGGGGCGCGAACTGCACTCGCTGGCCCGAGAGCACCTCGGCGGCGACCTTCCCCTGCTTCATAGCCACGCTGGCAAGTGGGCTGGTAAGTGGGCTGGTAAGTGTATAGGCGCCCGTACAATCGCCCACGGCATAGATGCGCTCGGTGCTGGTCTTGAGCATAGAATCTACAGCGATGCCGCCATATTCATTGAGACGCACTCCCGCCGCCTCCAGGTGGAGATCTTGTACACGGGGAGCAACGCCAGCCGAGAGTACCAGCGGGCGCTCAGTAATAGTTGTTGGGTCAAAGCGACTCTTGACCTGAATGCCTTGCTTGCGCAGTCCCGCCTGGAGCAGGCGCAGTAGTGCGGGCTCGGCGGAGGCAAGCACCTGCTCCCCTGGAGTGTAGAGCGTCACATGTGTTCCCAGGCGCGCAAAGACTGTTGCCAGTTCGAGCGCGATATAGTCATCACCTGAGATAGCCAGGCGCTCAGGCAGTTGGGGAAGAGCCAATGCCTGCTCAGGCGACAAAATTTCGCGCCCATCATACTCCAGCCCTGCGACCGTCGCTGGCACAGCCCCAGTCGCGATGATGCAGTGGTCAAACTTGAAGCGGTGTGAGCCATGAACTCCCTCCACACGCACCTCACGCTCATTGATAAACCAGCCAGTGCCGGTCACCATTTCCACGCGATTGCCCGTGAGGAGCTGGCGCACGCCGTTAGAGAGCCGCGCCACCACGCCCTCCTTCCAGCCCTGCATTGTAGACCAGTCAAAGGTGGTCGCCTCAACGTGGATGCCAAAGGGAGCCAGTTCGCTTGCCTGAGACTGGCTATAGCGCTCACTGGCCGAGAGCAGAGCTTTAAGGGGAATACAGCCGCGATTGAGGCAGGTGCCTCCCGCAGCGCCTGGAGCTACCAGCGTCACATGATGCCCGCATTGGACGGCGCGGATAGCGGCCACGTAGCCTCCAGGACCCGCGCCCAGCACCAGGACATCGACAGCAGTGGTTACATCGCCTACAACCATACAGAGACCTCTTTCTAGCGCGCTTCAAGAGCGGCTACACCATATCCAGCATGACCTGTTGTGGCCGCTCAATCAGCTCCTTCAAGCGCCCCAGGAAGCGCCCCGCCTGCGCGCCATCGATCAAGCGGTGATCAAAAGAGAGCGCCAGCGGCATGGTTGGACGTGCCTGGACCTGTCCATCCACCAGCACCAGCTTCTCCTGAATGCGCCCCACAGCGAGAATGGCGGCCTCGGGATAGTTGATGATGGGTGTGCCGCTACTACCACCAAACCCACCGACATTATTTAAGGTAAAGGTGCTGCCTGAGAGTTCTGGCAGGGCCAGCTTGCGCTGCTTCGCCCCCTCGACCAGGTGCTCCAGGCGCTGCGCGATCTCCAGTAACGTCAGGTGGTCGGCATCGCGCAAGACAGGGACCAACAAGCCCTCGGGCGAGTCGGTCGCGATGCCTATATGATAAACACGCTTGTAGACGATCTCGCGACTCTTCTCATCCAAACTGGCATTAAAGATAGGAAATTCTTTCAATACGGGGATCAGGAGCTTGACAAGAAGGGGCATATAGGTAAAGCGCACACCGCGCTGCTCCGCCACAGGCTTGAGCGTCGAGCGCAGGGCCACCAGCGCGCTACAATCGACATCGTCAAAGGCGGTCGCATGCGGAATCGTGCGCCAGGAAAGCTCCATACGCTCGGCGATGCGTTTGCGCAGGCCCGTCAGTGGCTGGCGCTCTTCCGCCGCCTCGCTGCCAGACACGACATGGACAGTCCCATTGCGCGAACCATTCGTGACGGGGTGCGTGGCTGCCTCGGGTCTGGCCTCTGGCTGCTTAAGGAAGGTCTCTAGATCCTGCATCGTCACGCGGCCATGCGAGGCCGAAGCCGGGACTTGCGCCAGGTCAATGTTCAGCTCAAAGGCGCGTTTGCGCACCGCGGGCGCGGCGAGCACGCGCGGCCTGCCAGCCTGAGGCGAGATATCGTGCGGCGCCTCTCGCTCTCGAACAGCGGTGGATGTGCCGCGCTCAGGCTGCGTGGCCTGAGTGGTCTTGCTCTGAGAGGAGGTTGCTATAGAGGATGTAGACGACAAAGGTTCAAAGGAGACCAGGCGCGCCCCTACCTTCGCGACCTCGCCCGCAGGCACGTAGATCTCCGCGACCTTGCCCGCCACAGGGGCGGGAATCTCCATCACAGCCTTATCACTCTCCACCTGCACCATCGGCTGATCCAGCTTGATAGTCTCGCCGGGCTGGACCAGCCAGCGCACAACCTCTGCCTCCTCCATCCCCTCTCCCAGGTCGGGTAAACGAAATTCTTCCATCAGTTCTTAACTCCAGATCTTGCTTTTGCGTATATGCTGATCATAAAGGGAAAGGGGAAGAAGTTTGTGGGGACACCCCACGCCCCGGCAGGAGGGAGACCCTCCTGCACCTCCCCTTTTACGAGATCAGGGTTCGAGTACGCGTTTGAGGGCATCAAAGACGCGGGCGGGAGTGGGGAGATAGTAATCCTCCTGGCCGGGTACAGGGAAGGGTGTATCATAGCCGGTCACGCGCGCGACTGGCTTGAGCAGGGAGTAGAGACACGAATCGTTAATGATAGAGACGACCTCGGCACCGACTCCGCCAGCACGCGGTGCCTCGTGTACCACTACGGCGCGCCCCGTTTTCTCAACTGAGGACACGATGGTTTCTTCATCAAGTGGCCAGATGGTACGCAGGTCGATAATCTCCACGCTGGCGCCCAGTTCTGCCTGCGCATGCCTGGCGGCCTCTTGCGCCACGGGAACCATCGCGCCATAGGTGATCAGGCTAACATCCTGGCCCTCCTGCACCACACCGGCCTTGCCCAGTGGGATGGTATAGTGATCCTCAGGCGTCTCCTGACGAAATGAGCGGTAAAGCTTGATGTTCTCCAGAAAGAGCACTGGATCAGGATCAGCCACGGCGGAGGCTAATAAGCCTTTCGCATCATAGGGATTGGAGGGGAGCACGACCTTGATGCCCGGCGTCTGCATAAAAATGCCTTCCAGGCTGTCGGAATGCAGTTCCGGGGTGCGCACACCTCCACCATAGGGGGCGCGAACCACCAGGGGGCAGGTGTAGACACCAGCTGAGCGAAAACGCATGCGCGCAGCCTGGGTGACAAGCTGACTCATACAGAGATAGAGGAAACCGGCAAACTGGATCTCGGCAATCGGGCGCATCCCATACACCGCCATACCAACCGAGCTACCGATAATAGCCGACTCCGCGAGCGGAGTATCAAAGACGCGCTGCTCGCCAAAGCGACGCTGTAGGCCCTCGGTAACCCGGAAGACGCCCCCATTGGCACCAATATCCTGTCCCAACAACACAATCTGCCTATCCCGCTCTAGCTCTAAGGCCAGGGCACTATTCAAGGCATCAATCATCGTCATCTGCATCGTGGCTTACTCCCTTCCATCCTGGCGCTGGCGCATATAGTGGAGAAGATCCTCGCGCTGGGCCTGCAAGCGTGGTGAAAGCCCCTCGCCCATCCAGTCAAAAAAGGCGTCGGGAGCGTTGGGTGGCATCGCCAGCGCCTCACTCGCCGCCTGGTTGATCTCATCCTCAAGCTCACGCTGCATCTCCTGGTCCTGGGCCTCGGTCAGTATCTCTTGCGCGAAGAGCAGGCGGCGCAGGCGTGTGATGGGGTCTTTCCCCTGCCAGGAGGCAACTTCCTGGGCGTCACGATAACGCGTGGGATCATCGGCGGTCGTATGCGCGCCAATGCGATAGGTCAGTGTCTCAATCAGTGTAGGGCCAGCCCCTGAGCGCGCTCGCTCAACGGCCTGCAGCATCACGTCGTAGACGGCAAGGATATCATTGCCATCCACCAGATGCGAAGGAATACCGAAGCCGAGACCACGCGCGGCAAAGGAGGGCGCAGCAGACTGGCGATGGCGTGGCACGCTGATCGCCCAGCCATTGTTCTGCACTACCAGTATCACGGGCGCCTGGAAGACACCTGCGAAGTTCAATGCCTCGTTAAAATCGCCCTCAGAGGTCGCGCCGTCGCCACAGACGCCTACCGCGACCGCCGGGTCGCCCGAAAGCTTCGCGCCCATGGCTAACCCTACAGCATGCAGCATCTGCGTTCCAATGACGATCTGGATGGGGAAGCAATGAGTCTCCCTGGGGTAGGTCGGCGTAAAGCCACGGAAAGAGTAGATCAGGGTGGTAAGCGGCACACCTTTGACGATGTGCGAGGCAATCTCGCGGTAGGAGGTCGCGAGCCAATCCTGGGGCTGGAGCGGCACAGCCAGGCCCACAGCCGTTGCCTCCTGACCCAGCAGCGAACCGAATGTGGTAGCGCGCCCCTGGCGCTGGAGCGCGATTATCTTATTCGAGAAGATACGTGCCTGGCTCATCGCGCGGTAAAAGCCCAGGAGGGTCTCAGAGGGTGAGGGTCCCAGGTCGGGCATAGGTCCAACAAGCTGGCCCTCCTCATTGAGAAGTTGATAGGGGACCAGGGAAGCATCTATCTGTTGCGTCGTCACGAGCGACTCCTTCTAGCGAAATAAGTAGGGTCCATGCTGGCATGGACTTCTCGCGCCTGCGGCGCTCGCCTGGGTAGGTGGTGCGTACTGGCTGGCCTGCTGCCGCCAGTACACACCACCTACCCGAAAGAATATGCATATCACATTAACTATCAAGAGGCGGTGCCTGAGGGCGCGGCGAAGAGCCAGGGGGCCTCCTCGCGCCTGCGCTGCTCGTAGTCCGAGATATCCGTAGTATGCGAAAGCGTCCAGCCAATATTGTCGAGGCCATTGAGCAGGGCATGCTTCTTAAAGGTATCGATCTCAAAGCGCAGGATGCCGCCATCGGGCTTCGTCACGGTCTGCGCCGCCAGATCAACCCGCAAGGTATAGCCTTCCTGGGTCTCGACCTCGCTAAAAAGCTGGCGCACCGTGGCCTCATCTAGCGTGATGGGTAACATGCCATTGTTGAAGCAGTTGTTATAGAAAATATCGGCGAAGCTAGGCGCGATCAGGCAGCGAAAGCCATACTCCAGAATGGCCCAGGGAGCATGCTCACGCGAAGAGCCACAGCCGAAATTATCGTTACTCAGCAGGATACTGGCCCCTTGATAGCGAGGCTGATTAAGCACAAATTCAGGGTTGGGTGTCTTATCATCGCCCTGGTAGCGCCAGTTGGCAAAGAGCGCGGACGCGAAGCCGCTACGGCGAATGGTCTTGAGAAAGCGCGCTGGCGTAATCTCATCGGTATTGACATTGGTGCGATCCAGGGGAGCGACCAGGCCTGTCAGCGTGGTAAATGGTTCCATAGGTGTATCTCTCTCCTCTGTTGACTTCTCGCGCCTGCGGCGCTCGCCTGGGTAGTGGATGTGGGTTGGCAGCCGAAGGCTGCCAACCCACATCCACTACCCAGAATAACTTGCCCATCGGGTTAAGAAGCTAGTTCAGGGTACGAATGTCGACGAAGTGACCGGCGCAGGCAGCAGCTGCGGCCATGGCTGGGCTGACCAGGTGTGTGCGTCCGCCGCGTCCCTGGCGACCCTCAAAGTTACGATTGGAGGTGCTGGCACAGCGCTCACCGGCGGAGAGGCGGTCGCCGTTCATGGCGATACACATGCTACATCCGGCCTCTCGCCACTCAAAACCAGCCTCGCGGAAGATATCGGAAAGCCCCTCCTCTTCGGCCTGGCGGCGCACCGACGTCGAGCCTGGCACAACCATGGCGCGCACCGTGGGAGCGACGTGCCTCCCTTTGATATACTGCGCGGCCAGGCGCAAGTCCTCCAGGCGCGAGTTGGTACAGGAACCGATGAACACGGTATTGAGCTGGATATCCTCAATCCGCTGACCGGGCTGGAGATCCATATACGCCAGCGCGCGCTCCATCGCCTGGCGCTTCACAGGATCTTGCTCCTGGGCTGGATCGGGCACCACGCCGCTCACATCGGCGACCATGCCTGGATTCGTGCCCCAGGTGACCTGGGGGGCAAGGCCCTCCACATGCACCTCGTACACGGCATCGAACGTCGCGCCGGGATCCGAGGGCAGCAGCTTCCAGGTCGCAACCGCCTGCTCAAAGAGCTCGCCCTGGGGGGCATAGGGGCGTCCCTTGATATAAGCAAAAGTGATCTCGTCGGGGGCGACCATGCCCGCGCGCGCACCCGCCTCAATCGCCAGGTTACACAGCGTCATGCGTCCCTCCATCGAGAGAGCGCGTACGGTCGAACCACTAAACTCGATTACATGCCCGGTGCCCACGCCAGTCCCCAGTTGGCCAATGACGTAGAGCGCCACATCCTTCGCCGTCACGCCTGGCGAGAGCTGACCCTCAATGCGAATATTCATGGTCTTCGGCCTGTTCTGCAGGAGGCACTGCGTCGCCAGCACATGCTCGACCTCGCTGGTGCCAATCCCAATGGCGAAGACGCCGAGCGCGCCGTGCGTCGAGGTATGCGAATCACCACAGACCAGGGTCATTCCAGGTAGGGTCAAGCCCAATTCGGGGCCAATGATATGTACGATCCCCTGGTGCGCGTCCTGCATATCAAAGAGTGTCAGGCCAAAGTCGCGCGCGTTCTGCTCCAGAGTTGTGATACAGAGCGCGCTCTCATTATCGACGACATCGAGCATGCGGCGTCCAGCCACCGTGGGGACATTATGGTCAAGCACAGCCACAGTAGCATCCGGGCGACGCACAGCCCGGCCAGTTGTACGTAGGCCAGCAAAGGCCTGGGGCGAGGTCGCTTCGTGGACGAGGTGGCGATCAATATAGAGCAGCGTCGACTCGCCCGACACGGCGCGAACCACGTGAGCATCCCAGATCTTATCGAACATTGTCTTTGGCATCATCACATCTCCATTGGTGATTGTATAAGTGGGACAAGGCCATGCAAGCATAGCCCCTACAACGTAGCGACTGCGCAGTTCAGGCAATATAATTGGTTCGTCCCTGAGCCACCTCGGCAATATAACGCATATCTAGTTCTTCGAGCGTCTTCTTTTTACCCAGCAAGAGCTTCGCCATCTGGAAGGCCTGATCGAGTTGCTCTCTCTCCAGATCATAGCCAAGATCATGCATCTGTGCTGCAAGCGCGGCTCTGCCTGAGAGCTTGCCAACAAAGATACGGCGATCAGCGGCGGAGAGGCCGATGGACTCGGGCGTCATAATCTCATAGGTACGCGCATCTTTTAGCACACCGTCCTGGTGAATACCACCGCCATGCGCGAAGGCGTTCTTGCCCACAATGCTCTTCGTCCATTGCGGCTCCATGCCAGAATAGTGCGCGATCAGGCGGCTAGTCGAGGTAATCTTCGTCGTATCCACATGCACATCCAGGCCCAGTGCGGCGGAACGCGTGCGCACCGCCATGATCACCTCTTCGGTCGCGGCATTACCAGCCCGCTCACCCAGGCCATTGAAGCTTGTATCAACGCGCTCGGCACCGTTACGCAGACCCTCCAGCGCGTTGGCAACGGCCAGCCCTAAATCATCATGACAATGAGCAGAGATGCGGCACTGGGGAAATTCGCGCTTGACGTCGGCGACAAGCTTGCCAAACTCCCAGGGCAGGGCAATGCCCACAGTATCGCAAAGGGTCACAAAGCGCACACCCTCTTTGATGATGGCCTCACAGACCTCAAGAATAAAGTCGTATTCGGTACGCGTCGTGTCTTCGAGGGCGAAATCCACATTTTCGGTATACTGGCGGGCATGGGCCACGGCGACACGCGCCATCTCCAGGACCTCGGCCCGCGTCTTGCCCATTTTAATCTCGCGATGCAGGGGAGAGACGCCAATAAAAGGTTGGATCGCGGGGCGCGCGGCGATCTTGACCGCGTCCCAGGCAGTTTCAATATCGGATATCTGCGCGCGCGCAATGGCACAGACATCCGCGTTCTCTACCTTGGAAGCAATCAGGCGGACCGCCTCAAATTCACCGGGGGAAGAGACAGGGAAACCACAATCGAGGGTATCAAAGCCCATGTTGGCCAGAGCTTGTGCGATTGCAAGCTTCTCTTCAGGAAAGTAATTGACGCCTGGTGTTTGTTCACCATCGCGAAGCGTTGTTTCGTAAAACTTGATAACGCGTGGTTCTATAGCCATACCAAGTCACTCCTTTGTGCTGAGAGACGAACCATCTAACCAGAGCGGTACGCATAACAAGCTTGTAGACAAATATGCGGCAGGAAGACAGGTGAGAGGCCCCTCTATACGTCTTCCATCATTCCCACAAAACCGGTCTCTTGACTCCTATTTTCATTGTGCCATAGACGCTAGCATGAGGCGGGACGCGGGGATTGCCAGCAGGTGCCATGCATCGATAGTCATCAACTTTGATGTCAGAATGCAAAACACGTGGCAGCCGTGGCTAGAAACCCCATCGTTTCGCCACACCACAACAACACTAAGATCTTATTCCGAAACCCAACGTCACTCGCGTGACTAGCGCTTCGCGCTCAGGGTTTTCGGATCAGAAGTAAGAAACGTATTGAAACTTTTCTCTCGCCATTATACGCAAGAAAACCATTAAACTGCAAGCAGAAGCCTCAAGCCGCAAAGTGTTACACATTTCGCCCTTTGACATTACACCCCGATGTACGTATTATCAACTAGCATACAAATACATCGATCCATGGCCCATAGTGTTTTTTGCACATAGCGCTTTTTAGCAAGGAGAATCAATTTATATGTCGCATGAACCAGAAGAGGGGAAGACGCCAGAACATCCTCAGGAGTCCTCGCCCAGGGAGTCAGAATATATAGAATTTGGCGGGCAGAATATAAATGGAACACCGGAGCAGCCAGCTTATACCCAGCCAGGCGCTTACTCTCAGCCGATATCTCCGTATCCTCCTCAGGGTGTCTATCCCCAACCGATACCTCCTTATCCTCCTCAGGGTGCCTATCCCCAACCTATACCTCCTTATCCTCCCCAGGGAGCAGGTGATAATAACTTTCCAGAGCCACCACCCACGCCTCTTACCCTCAAAGAGGGATTGCGCCAGTTACTTGGCCAATGGTGGAAGGTAGTGCGGAAGCCAAGCACACGCTCCTTTGTCGAGGAGAAGGGCAAGGCCAGTTGGAGCGTCATCTGGGTCCTGCTCATTCTCTATGGTGTAATCGGGGGTGGCGCGCTAGTTCTACAACCCTATATTCCTGGCTCTTATCTCAATATCTACTTTCAATTTTTAAGCTTTAATCAGCATGTCTCTCAGAGCGCCGGGGGCTATCCCTATAGCTTTAATCCAGCAGATTTTCTTCGCACCGCATTTCAGGTTGAAGGACTCTTTGGCATCATCTTCTTTCCCCTCGGATACCTCCTGGGTGAAGCCATTTACCTCTTGATCGCCAAGCTCTTCAAAGGGAGTGGCAGTTACCGTCAGCAGGCATACGCAAACATGCTCTATATCGTTCCCACCACGCTGGTCATCTCTATTCTCTCGTTAGTGCCTTTTCTTGGAGGGGTGCTGGAACTCATTTTGGGTATGATCATAGGCGTGTACTTCTATGTCCTGCGCATCTTCGCGACTCAGGCCGTGCATCGCCTGAGCATCGGGCGCGCCCTGGCGGTCGTCTTTATACCCGTGGGCCTGGCGGTTGTCCTTAGCTTTCTCCTGAGCATCATCATCATAGTCATTATCATTATGACCATCTCCACACATCCATATGCCACGCCATAACCAGAGAGCAACTCTTACACAAATTTGTCAGTAGGAAGAGTGCCAGGTCGGTGTGGGCTTGTGCCCACACCGACCTGGCACTCTTCCTAACCCCTCTCACTACTGGCAAAGGGAGGTGAGAGTGAGTACAATAGGATGGATACATTTTCGTGCGAGGAGTTTCTGTTATGTCACAAGATCCCAGGACGGATTATCCCGGCTATGGAGGCCCAGGCCAGCGCCCCCCGCAGTATAATCCCTATCCACAGCCTGGTGGTCCCCAGGGCGACTACAACTATGGACCGCAGGGCGATGGCTCCCAGACGTTAGAGGAGCCAGGCTCACTGAAAGATGATCTCTTACGCCTCCCCAAGGTGTACTGGCGCGTCTTAACGCGTCCAGGCACGCAGACCCTTACGCAGGAGGCAACACGAGGTCAGTGGGACCTCGTCTGGATCCAATTGCTCATTTATGCTATTGTTACTGGTGTTATCTACTATATTAATCTGCTCCTCTCGGGTGGGCTGGCAAGCCTCAACACCCAGGGGACCGGCACCATCTCACTCCCATCGACCGCGCGACATGTGCTTGAGATGGCGGCCTCCCTCGCTATTATCGCCTTTATTCCTTTAGCTTTTTTCATCTGGCAAAGCGTCGTCTTGATCTGTGCCAGAATGTTTGGGGGCCAGGGTCACTTTGTGCAACAAAGCCACGCCTTTCTGCTCTTCTGGGTCCCCCTTGGTATCATCAGCGGCCTGTTAGGCCTCATACTCTCCTTCCTTGATACAGTACCTTTTCTCATCATCGCGGCCATCTTCGCCTGCTATCAGCTTGTGCTGGGCTTTTTCGCGCTGAAGGCCGTACATCGTCTTAACACAGGGAGGGCCATAGGCGCTATTCTGGCCCCTTCATTTATCCTCCTCTTCTTCGCGGCATGTGCCCTGGGCGCTTTGGGAGCACTCGGCAGCCTGGCGTATGGGGGATAGACTGAAGCGACGTCATGCGCCACGAACGTGGCGCATGACGTCGCTTCAGTCTACTTTCTGTTAACGTGTACGGGCCAAAGGCCCAGGCCCATCAGGCGGGGAAGCAGGCCGCTCAGGAGGGGAAACTTGCCCAGCACACGCAGGGGCAGGGGAAGCGTAAAGGGGTGATCTTGATCTTGTGCCAGCGCTAGCGCGAAGACCCGGTTCTGCAAAAAGGTTTGTACAAGCTGAATAAACCTGGTGGGAATTTCACGTCTCCTCTGTACAGCGGCAAGATGCTTGAGCGGTAGCTGCCCACGTTGCAGGTCAGGCGCCAGGATATTGGCGGTCGCGACCGCATCCTGGATCGCATAGTTAATGCCCACGCCGCCTACTGGGGACATGACATGCGCGGCATCGCCAATCAAGAGCAGGCCTGGGCGATACCATTGGGGGAGGCGGCTCGCCTCGACCGAGAGAACCGAAACTTGCTTCCAATCGCGTAGCTCCTGGGCGCGTTCAGCAAGCTCGGGCAGTGTCTCGGCCACCACGGCCCGCAAATGCTCAAGGCCCGCCGCGCGCACCTGCTGATACTGCCCCTTGGGAATAACATGGCCAACTTGCCAGTAATCGAAGCGATTCAAGAGCACCAGGATGGCACGCGCCCCAAAACGGGCGAAAGTCTCGCTGCTATCCCCCGATTGGCGCGAGAGACGGAACCAGAGGATATCCATCGGTGGCGAGGCCTTGATAGGCTCCATACCCGCTAGTTTGCGCATACGCGAGAAGCGACCATCTGCCCCTACCGTGAGGGGGGCGCG
The DNA here is from genome assembly GCF_000178855.1 of Ktedonobacter racemifer DSM 44963. Taxonomy (GTDB): domain Bacteria; phylum Chloroflexota; class Ktedonobacteria; order Ktedonobacterales; family Ktedonobacteraceae; genus Ktedonobacter; species Ktedonobacter racemifer. Next base: position 1,993,088 of record NZ_ADVG01000002.1, read on the forward strand.
CACCTCGTGCCAACCATCCTTCCCTCGGTAGCGCACTCCATGGACCACGCCCTCTTCCTCGATTAAGCTATCCACCTGGGCATTAAACACAAGCTGAAAACAGGGATAGCGGCTCGCCTCGCGTGTAATAAAATTGAGGAAGTCGACCTGGGGTAAGAGCGCCACAAAGGGATATTTCGCTGTTTTTGCCAGGTGAGCAAAATTCGCGAGATGCACCTCTCCCCGCGAGGTCTGAAAGACCATCTCACGCATCTCTGTGTGCTGTAGCTGAAGAAAACGCTCGGCCAGGCCAAGCTCATCGAGAATCGTCATGACCGAGGGGTGAATCGTATCGCCACGAAACTCGCGATCAAAATCGGCATGCGCCTCCAGGAGTATAACCGGAATGTCCTGCCGCGCCAGCAGCAGGGCCAGCATCACCCCGGCTGGTCCACCACCGACAATGCAGCACGAGGTCTCGACGCTATCAAGTATTTCATGGGCGGTAGAAATGGTCTGATTCTGCATATACTCTTCTCCTGTCCGTCAGCTCCACTGCTGGAACCAGAGATGGCATCATCCGCTAGCAGATAACGCCATCTGCACACTGCGTAAGGCCTATACTCCAGGATACACACTACAAAAGAGCAACCAGAAACAACAACAGGGTAAAGGCTCCTAAGCCGCTTCGCGGCGCATAGTAAGCGCACTCAAGCCCACCATCAGTAAGGCAAAGACCAGCAGCGCTCCAAGCTGCTGCCAGATCTGTGTGACCCCCATCCCCTTCAGCATGACCGAGCGTAAGGCGTCGTTGGCGTATGTGAGCGGCAGGAGATAGGTGAAGGGTTGCAGCAGCGCAGGTAGCTGCTTGATTGGCCAGAAGACGCCCGAGAGAAAAATCTGGACGCCCAGAATCAAAGGGATAAATTGCACAACCTGGAACTCGTTACGGGCGAAGGTCGAGAGAAAGATGCCCAGGTTGACGCTGCCAATAGTCAATAAGAGCGAGACAAGAAATACCAGCGCCAGGTTGCCGCTATAATGCACCCGCAGGACAAAGACGACAAAGAGGAGAATCACCAAGGCCTGCACCAGAGCAAAGAGCGTAAAACCACATATATACCCGGTTACCAGCTCCGCGCGCTTCAAGGGCGAGACCAGGACGCGCTCAATCGTCCCCTGCGAGCGCTCACGCAAAAACGATACCGAGGTCAAGAGAAAGACAAAGAAGAAGGAGAAGATTCCAATAAAGACTGGAGCCAGCGCATCCGTCGAGGTATAGTCAGCGCCGCCATACAGGTAACGTGGCTCCGCAAGCGTGAATGGAAGCTGCTTAAGATCTGGCAATTGCCCCTGCACACCAGAAGCAGGGCGCGAGAGTGTGAGCAGGATGCCAACCTGGCGCGCGATACCTTCCGCCTGCTGGCGCATTACACTCGCCACATTAGGATCAGAGCCTTCCAGTACCACCTGTACGCTCGGCTTCTGACCTCGCGTGAGCTGATCCATAAAGTCGGAGGGAAAGACTAACGCGGCGTCGGCATCGCCATTCTTCAATGTAGCATCAACCTGACTGCCAGCAATGGAGCGCGTCTTAAGCTTATCGGTCCCTGGAAGCACCTGGTCAATTAAAGTGTTAATACGCTCACTACCCACCCCTTCAGGACGTACCAGGGCCAGAGTATACACCGTCGTCGTATTAGAGAGCACCAGGTAGAGCAACGTCATCAGTACAATGGGAATCACAAAGATCAACGCGAGCGTGCGTCTATCGCGAATAATCTGGCGCATAATGCGCTGTGCGAGAGAGAAGATACGCGCAAAGCTCATGACTGAACCTCCTGTTCATCCTGGGCAGACGTAGTATTTGTATACACTTGTCCCTGCTCTGTAGCACCAGAGGGCATATTTTGATGCGCAAAGAAGAGAAAGGCCTCTTCCATCGAATTCTTCCCCGAACGCTCCAGAAGCTCTGTGGGAGCGCCTTGTGCCAGGAGTTCACCCGAGCGTAACAATCCAAGACGCGTGCAGCGGCTGGCTTCATCGAGATGGTGAGTCGATACAATAATCGTCACGCCCTCACGATTGAGCTGCACGAAATACTGCCAGAAAGAGAGACGTAGCTCAGGATCCACGCCCACGGTTGGCTCATCCAGCAGAATGACCTGGGGTCGATGCACCAGGGCGCAGGCCAGCGAGAGTCGCTGTTTCATACCGCCGCTAAAATGAGCTACCAGGCTTGAGGCGCGGTCGGTCAGTTCCACACGTTCAAGCTCCTCATTGATACGCCTGCGGCGCTCCTCTCCGCGTAAGCCATAAATACTCGCGAAAAACTCCAGGTTCTCACGCGCGGTCAGGTCATTATAGAGCGCGCTGGCCTGCGTCATATATCCGATGGCAGGGGCCACCGCCTGGGAAGGCACGCGCTTTCCCAGAATAGAAATAGTTCCTTGTGTGGGTCGCGATAAACCTACCAGCAAACGGATAAGCGTTGTCTTCCCTGAACCATTGGGGCCAATAAAGCCATATGTCTCGCCCGCGTTGATCGTCAGCGAAAGGTCTTTTAGCGCATAAAGCTTACCAAAGCGCTTCGCTACATGCTCAAGCACAATCACAGGCTCGCCTACCCGTGACCGTTGCTCCATTGCTGCATCCCCGGCCTTCCTCATAAAGAGCCGCCTTTCATATTAATTAACCAAACAATTAATAGCAGAGCAAAAAAAGAGCTTGAGACTCAATCTGGTAAGAGTCCTTGAAGAAAAATATCAGCGATAGTATTTGCAACTTGCTCTTGGCTATAAGCAAGCGCTTGTGAATCAAGAAAGATCTGGCGCCGCAACACAAAACCAATCACACTCCCTATTAATGCTTGTGCTGCCAGACGGTTATCCTCTAAACGACGTAAATTTCCCTGCTCCATTTGTTGATCAAGATACCTAGCAAGCATATTTACCGCTTGCTGAAGCACATTGGGAGCTACAGGCAGGGCGCTCGCATTATGCAGTATTTCTGGCAACATAACACGAATAATCTGCACAAATTGCTCCCCCTCAACAAGCTGGAGTATCTGTAATACAAGCAAAGGCAAAAATTGTGCCGGCGGCAACTCCATCACCTGTAGAGAAAGAGAGCGCAGCAGCCCCAGGGGAGAGCGCTCCTCAAGTACTGCCTGCAACAAAGCCTCCTTGCTCTCAAAATAATGATAGATCAGGCCTGAAGTCACATCGGCCTCATGCGCAATATCCTTATTCGTTGCACGTGAGAAGCCCTTGCGCGCAAAGACGCGTATTGCCGCATCCAACAACTGTTCGCGTCGATCCTCAACGACCTTCGGGGTCCTGGCCATACATCACTACTCCCACTCTTGTCGAGCATACGAATTTATTAACTAACCGATTAATTAATAGCATACACCCAGAGAGCACCAAAATCAAGCCGAATATAACTCCTCTTTCAGATATCCAAAGAGTTCCAGTTTTCTCTTACCAGCCCCTAAAATCTCTAATAAAAAGAGAAGTGCGGATTGAGCGGGCTTCTGCCCGCTCAATCCGCACTTCTCTTTTTATATAGGCGTGGCGAGAAAACCACGAGGTCTTCAGCCTCGTGGATGAATCGCCGGACCGCCTCTTGTTCTTTTGAGCAAGAGACGATCCATTGACTCAAAAAACTCTGCCCGAAGGCAGGTAGTGCGTATCCCTTCGCTATAACCACGAAGGGAATCCGGCTTCATCTCGACAATGTTCAAAAGGCTTTTTACACCGAGAGCACCGGCCCTTTCCTCAAGCCTACTTAACTCTCAGCGACACTTAACTCTCAGCGACAGAGCAGCGGTCTGATGCGTCAACCGCAGGTGTCATGACCTATCAAACGTAGCGCCCATTTCTGGGGCTGAGTCTGGTGAACTCAGACTTCCGAAGAAGCTACTGAACCAAATCTTCAGTGACTTCCGAAGAAGCCGCTGCGTCTTTAGCTCAGCGGTAGTTCACTAGTAAGCGCCACAGGCGCGAAAAGTCACAAATAAAGAAAAAAGGAAAACCACCTCATTCCTGGCGCGGGGGCAAAAGCGACAGCCCCTGCGCGGAAGAGCCAAAGAAGAATATATTATACCCAGGGCATCTAGAAAAGAAGAAGATAGATGCCCTTATGTGCGTTTCTCAGATCAGAGTCGAGAACTATATTCACGCATATACATACCAGAATGTATGCGCTGCGTGACGATTAAGAAACCAGTTCAAGCGCTGGAACACCCAGGACGCGAGCTAGCATACGCAAATGGTATGGCTGAGCCTCGACACGCCCTGTCTCCAAAGAAGTAATAGTATCTCGACGAAGACCACTGAGATTAGCTAACTGGCTCAGGCTTATTCCCTGACGTTGACGTAGAATACGTAGATTGGTCAAACCACGGGTCAAACCACGAGCCTTCAAACTTTTGTCCTTAGCAGCTTTCATTTGCCTCTCCTTTGAGGTGGGAAGTAGCTCCGCTGCCGTCATTGCCAACGAAGCGTCTTCAACGTGTTTTTTTACACGCATCAGACGGATCCTCCAACTGATAAATAGCATACCAGATGAAACACAATATTGTCTAGAGGAACGCTCTGACAACCCATAATTTCAACCTGATACACAAAACAACCATTTCCATCAACACCGTTTGCTTTCTCTCAGCCATCTACAATACGGATGAGAGCGTAAAAAAGTTGCAGTGTTTCATGTTCCAGAATGGGCCAGTGGAGATTATGACATACCATTACTGTGCATTTCTATGCGAAGCATTTCTTCGCGGGGTTCCATACCCTATAGGTAACGCAGCTAAGGCCGATTTTTGTTCCTGCTGTTTTCCCTATCTCTACTATATATATCGCATAAGAAGACAAAATGAAACGCTTTTATCTACCAATTCTCGCTCTGATACAACAATCACTATTTAAATCCTCCTCACCAGTGCTCTGTCAATCTTCATCCGAAAGGTTTCACGCCGCCTGCGGCGGCAGGAGGTGAGTGCAAAGGGGCTGACGCCCCTCTGCACTCACCCCTTTCCAATCAACTTTGACAAAGCTCTATCAATCTTCATCCGAAAGGTTTCACGCCGCCTGCGGCGGCAGGGGGTGAGACGCAGAGGGGCTGACGCCCCTCTGCACTCCCCTCCTTTCCAATCAACTTTGACAAAGTACTAGGAACTCAACCACCAGTCAGAGATGTTCCAGGTATTCAAGGAGGGATTGGCGTCCGGAAAGACATTGTGCAGGTGGGCATCAACTGTCAGCAGATTCAGCTCACAGTAAAGCGGCAGCATATAGACCTGGGCATTCAGGCGCGTGAGAAAACGCTGGTAAGCCTCACGGCGCGCGGAGAATGCGACTAGTGAGCGGCCTTGCTCCAGGGCCTGGTCAAGCTGGGCATCGCGCACGCGCCCATAGTTACTCCCGCCTGGTTGCTGCTCACCTGGCACCTGGGAGGAGTGAAAGACGCTGTAGGCCTCGTCAGGCTCCGGGCCATTAAAATAGGTGAACAGCGCCAGGTCAAACTTGCCCGTCGCCAGCACGCCTCCCCTGGTAGAGAGTCCAAAGAAACTGTTCAGATCATAGGTTGTGATCGTCAATTGAATACCAATTGCACGCAGGTCGCGCTCAAGTGCTTGTGCCACAGCCAGGCGCACTGGATCCTGCGATGTTGTCACCAGGCGTAACATAAACGGCTGTGAGTTTTTCTCTAAGATACCTGTGCGGTTGGTTTTCCAACCTGCCTGGGCCAGCAAACGGCGCGCCAGCGCGGAATCATATTTCGCAGACGGAAGCGCCGCATCATAGTACAACGAGGGGGATGGCTCAACCTGGTTGACACGTCGCTGACAAGCAGAATCCTTCAGGACGTCGTGTAGCAATCCACAAACATCGATTGCTGCTTGTAGTGCCTGGCGCACGCGCAGGTCTTGCAGGAGTGGATGGTCGAGATTCAGATCCAGGTGGGCATATGAGGCGGTCGGCACACTCACCTGCTGCACCTGTCCCGGCAAGCCGCGCAGAAGTGGAAGATCTGGCTCTTGATAGCCTTGCGCGATTGTGACCGTGCCCTGGCGGACGGCCTGAGCCAGAGTCTGCGCTGAGGAATACACCTGGTAAGTGATACCAGCCAGGTAGGGGCCATGAAAAAGCGTTGAGTGATAGGCATGATTAGGCGTCAGCACATAGCGTTTTCCTGGCTCGAAACGCTCGACTTGATAAGGGCCACTTGTCACCTGCGGAGCTTGATAAATGGAGACGATGTTCTGTAAATCAATTGGGCGCAAGTGTCCCCAGGCATGTTCAGGCGCGGCAAGCGGGAGATAAAAGAGATAGGGGCCAAAGGGGCGCTTCATATGTAGCACCACGGTCAAAGTGTCAGGCGTTTCAATGGAGTCGATCTGGTCGTAGCCTGATCGGAGGATCGCCCCCGTCTGAGGGTCCTGGTTTAAGCGCCACCAGAAGCGAAAATCCGCGGCCTGTATAGGCTGATTATCCGACCAGCGGAGATCGGGGCGCAGGTGCATAGTAATCGTCTTGCCATCATCGGTCACCCCACCGTTCTCAGGCAGGGGCACCTCGGTCAGTTCATCGGCGTGAACCTGGAAGTGGTTATCAAAAACCACAGGCTGGCCCCAGAGCGCGCTATCGAGCGCCAGGTCGGCTGAAGTGCTGGCAAAGAGTGGATTGGGAGCGGAAGGCAGTGCCAGGTCGCCAAGCGTCAGCTGCCCGGAAACCTGCCCACCAGGATAGGGCGTCATGTTATACATCCCCAGCAATGGAGAGTTTATCGTTGCCGGAGGAGTGGCTGTATTCAAACACCCTGAGAATATCAATGGCAAACAAGCAAGTAGTAAAAAGAGAAAGAGGCGCCTCCTGGTTCTCTCCAGCGCGGCGCCTCTTTTTTTCACATACACCCGTTTTTTCGTATGTCTGCCGCCTACGGCGGCAGAGGAATGAGACGCAGAGGGGCTGACGCCCCTCTGCACTCCCCACATTCACTTGACTGGCATGTCTGCCGCTACGGCGGCAGGGGAATGAGACGCAGAGGGGCGTCAGCCCCTCTGCACTCCCCACGTTCACTCTTAAACAGATCAAGAAATTACAGCATATCAGGGCGAGTTATCGACGCCACGTTGATCTTTCGTTGGTGTAGACCCATCAGGCGGAAGCACCAGGAGCGAAGGGCCATCGGGATTATCTTTATCCACGAGCAGCGTTCGCACCATCCAGGCAGGATATTCTGTACTTTGCTGAAAACTATTCACATGCCCCATGGTCCGGAAGACGCGCTGTACATTAAACTGGTTTAACTGTGTAGCAATCTGGCTAAGTACATCTTGCGTGACTCCATCACGTTGATCGCCCTGAATCCAAAAGATCACGCCATCGCGTTCATAGATCAACTCAATCTGACCATCATGAACCCACTCATGGGTACTATTATCCAGATTATACACCCAGTTGCCATCAACAGTGATAGCCGCCTGACCATCGGGACCAATCCGTAGCTCATGCGCCGAACCAAGCGAAACATTTTGAATAACCTTGACTCGTGGCTTCAATTCCCAGATGGTAATTTTTCCCGAACCATGCGGTTTCAAACCAGGTGCTGAATAATGGCTCACTAATTGCAGGACGGGGCCATCCGTCCAGAACACACCCTGGTTCTGGATCAGGTAGGCCTCCTCCATCGTATAGTTCTCAGGCAGATAACTCGGCCAGTAGAGGGGGAATTGCAGGCGTGAAACGGTTTCCAGAAAGCTAATCTGCTTTGGTTCATTCTCAATATTTGCCCGCAACGGCTGGGGAGAGGTCTTTGCTGCATCCAACTCTTTGGGAAGCAAGCGTGTCTGTACCACGCCTGCATGCGGTCCCGCAACGAGATAGATGACTCCCGAGGCAAAGGCGTTGCCTGTGGCCATCATTGTAGCCAGCATAAATAAAAAGCAAGAAGAAGCCACAACAGCCAGAGGACGCTGTACCGGAGCCATTTGAGATACCCACTGCCAAAGCGAGAAGCGAAAAAGGTGGCGATGCAGGCGTAGGCGACGAAACACACGAGCGTATGTCCGCTGCTCTAGTCCTTGAGTAGCGGGCTGGAAACGACTATTCTCCGCGTCTAGCAGCGTTTGCACAAAGTAGGGAGGCAGCTCCTCATCCGCAGGTGAGAAGAGCCCCTGTAACTCATGGGCAAAGTCTAGATCTTCTTTCGAAAAGTCATCTGGTAGCCGTCCCTCTTTCTCCAGATAGAGTGCAGAGGGATCTTTATCTGGCTCCTGCAAGCGTCGATCAAATTCGCTCATACTCATGGGCGTGCTCCTTGAGCGTTTCTCGTAAGCTCTTTCGCGCCCGCCACAAACGGGTATCTACAGCGTGACGGGTCAGCCCAGTCTTCTTCGCCAGCTCTTCGGTGCTAGCAAACTTAAAATAGCGTTGGTAAATAAGGTAACGATCGAGCTCAGGCAGCGTCGCCAGGGCGAGACGCAGTTCCTCGCGTCTCTCACTTTGCTCTAACAGGTTCTCCATACTGGTCTCTGGATGAGGAGGAAGCGCTACACGCGCATCTGTCTCGCCCCAACCAGAAAATTTACGACTTCCACTACCATCTGAGGAATTCCACTGACGTGTTTCATCAGCGGATTGCAGGGTATGCGTTTGCCTACGACACAGCTGGCGCCTGCGATCCAAAGCAATATACTTCGCCCGCATGGTCAACCAGGTGCGCAACGTCCCTCGACTGGCGTCAAAGGTATCGATTTCCTGCCAGACAGCTACGAAAAGGTCGTTGACGCACTCCTCAGCGTCTTGAGCTACCCCAATGCCGTCGAGGACGACACGGATAAAATAAAATACTTCACGAGAGTAGCGGGTGATGAGAGTCTCCAACGCTTCTGGATCACGCTCATGCAACCGTCGGGCCAGGTCATCATCAGACCAATCATGTCGCACCATCTTTGCTCCTTGCAGACCTGTGTATTCTCGCTCCTTGCAGGTAAACAAAAAACCAAGCCTGCTAAAGACATACAAGAAGTGAAATACACTGATCAATGGTACAAGCCCTTTCACTGTAATAAGATATACGCTTCCTAGGAGAAGCTTCTCTCATGGTTTCGGGGCTTTTTACAATTTTGCGCAAAACAGCGATAATTGTCAAGATGTTTTCTCATGAGATTCGCAGTTAAGCAGGCGTAAATAAACAATCTGTAAGGCATAGCCATTCAGACGCACACACATGACTATCAGGCTAACAAAAACTATAGCAAGCGAGCATATAGGCAGAATAAGATGGGCATGCTATAATGACCGCACTAATCCATGTATTGATGGAGGCTGCATATGACCTACTCGATAGTCGCAAGAGATCCAGAGCGCGGTGAGCTCGGCATAGCCGTACAATCCAAATTCCTCTCGGTAGGGGCGGTCGTTCCCTGGGCCAAAGCCGGAATTGGCGCCATCGCCACCCAGGCCCTGGCGAACACTGGTTATGGAATTCAGGGACTCAACCACCTGGCGGCAGGACGCTCCGCCCAGGAAACCCTGAAGCACCTTCTGGCAAGCGACGAAGGGCGAGCAGATCGCCAGGTTGGCATCATTGGCATGACAGGCCAGCCAGTAAGCTTTACAGGCGAACGCTGCTTTCACTGGGCGGGTGGGCTCACAGGCGAGCATTATGCCTGCCAGGGGAATATCCTGGTCAGTGGAGACACCGTCGAGGCCATGGCACGAACCTTTGAGGAGACAGGCGGACTTCTCTGTGACCGCCTGCTGGCAGCCCTGGCCGCGGGCCAGGCCGCCGGTGGCGATGGTCGCGGACAGCAGTCAGCGGCCCTACTTGTTGTGAAAGAGGGCGCAGGCTACGGTGGTTATACCGACCGCTTCATTGACCTGCGCGTCGATGATCATCCAACCCCTATCGATGAACTCAAACGCATTCTCGAACTGCACAAACTCTATCTCTTCCGCCCTGATCCCGCCGACATCTTGACTATCGATGCCTCCCTGGCTCAGGAATTGCAAAAGCTCCTCACCATCACAGGTGATTATCAGAGCCCTATCACCAGCCGCTATGATGAACCTACACGCGAAGCCTTCCGCGCCTTTAGCGGCCGCGAGAACCTGGAGGAACGCTGGTTTGAAGACGCACGCATCGACCGCGTTGTCCTCGAGTTCCTCCGCCAAAAAGTAGCAGACCACAAAGCACACTAAACGCAGTTTTTTTGATAGATGGTGTGATGCATGTGGAGAGTCGCAGGCTCTCCACATGCATCACACCATCTATCAAAGCGAGCACCGCAGGCGCGAGGTGTTAACCAAACTGGATGTAATCCGAGGGTATCGGCTCAGCAAGCCAGACCATATCGTTACCAAGATAGAAACGCACGCCATTCGCCTCGGCTTTGCGCGCATGGACCTTGAGAATGATTGGATGATTTGTGCGCCTGCGCGCAACGACCATTGCTGTCTCTTCATCGGCAGAGAGATGCACATATTGGCGCTTCATAGGACTCAGCCCCCTGCCTTTAATCAGATTGGCTGCCTGGGGCGTCGTGCCGTGATAGAGGATCTCTGGAGGTGTTACTGGCTGCTTCTCGACTTTTGTAGGTACTGAATGACCATAGTAGGCGCGAATCTTGCCATTACGCACCTCAAAGCGCTGCTTCTCAGACTGCTCCAGTACCGCCAGCAGATCGGCCTCCTTCAGCGTGGCCCAGTAGCTCCGTTGCTGACGCAGAGCGGCCAGCAGATCTTTAAGCGAGACCCATCCCTCCGCGTCAAGAGTCAGCCCGTGGCTCTGTGGATCATGGCGTAGGACATACGCCATCGTCTTGCTCAGTTGTACGAGGTGTTTTTCCATCTTTACTTCTCATCAGTAGAAATAATAAAAGCAATATATTTTTTCTCATTGTAAACAGGAAGAATGCTTATGTCTACAGTTCACGCGACATTGCCCGTGGCCGTCCATCTCTTTTTAGTCCAGGAACAATCCATACTCCTTTTGCGGCGTTATAACACAGGCTACGAGGATGGCAACTATAGTGTTATCGCGGGACATCTCGATGGCGGGGAAGAGGTCAAGCAGGCCATGATCCGCGAGGCATATGAAGAGGCGAGCATTGAGATCAGCCCTGCGGATTTGCAGGTCGTCGGCATCATGCATCGCAAAGCCGGGGATGAGCGTATTGACTTCTTCCTGGCGGCACAGCGCTGGCGCGGAGAATTACGTAACAACGAACCACATAAATGCGATGAATTAGCCTGGTATCCGCTTACTGGCTTACCAAAAAACATCATTCCTTATGTGCGCCAGGCATTAGAGAATTATCGTGAGGAGCGTTGGTTCGATAGCTTTGGTTGGTAACTAACAAAAAGAGCAGGTGGTCGGTTCTACATATAGAACCAGCCACCTGCTCTTTTACTTCGTATTATTTTATACGTTGAGCATAGGAATCTTCGAGACACTCCAGCGGCTATTGGGGCTGGATACCTCGAACTGGACCATGCTGATGGCGTCTGTCGGACAGCGCACGACGCAGAGACCACAACGGATGCACTTCTCCTCGTCGATGATCATGTCCGCGCCACCCTCCCAGGTGCTTGTGCCCTGGTGCATAGGATCACCCTTCACTACGCGTGAGAGGCCCTCCATGCTGATGCAGTCATAAGGACAGATGTCGACGCAGCCAGAACAGAGAATACAGATCGAGGGGTCGATCATAATATTCAACTGACACTGGAGACAGCGGCGCGCCTGTACGACGGCTTCCTGTGGAGAGTAGCCAGTCTCGGTCTCGCGTGTATGGCTATAACGCTCGGACAGCGGCAGGGATGGAATCAACTGGTGAGGAATCGACTCATAGTTGTCGACCATACCACGGCGATAGTCAGGAAGCTCAATCTCTTCTGCGGGCTCCGCCGGAAGATCCTGTCCGCCCAGGTAGCGATTAATCGCACCAGCGGCATCGCGACCATCACCCACGGCCGAGATCAGGTTACGCGCGCCCTGGGTATAGTCACCACCGGCAAAGAGGCCAGCGTGGCTCGTCATCCAGGTTTCGACGTCGATCAGCGGCACACCCCACTTGTTGACCTCCAGGCCAAGCTCCTCGGTCTGCAGCCAGGTCGTATCGCTATACTGACCAAAGCAAGGGATAACGCTATCGACCTCGATCTCAAACTCAGTGCCGGGGACGGGGATCGGACGACGGCGACCGCTGGCATCGGGATCACCTAGCTTATTACGCACGAAGCGTACACCGCTCGCATGCACGCCATCCTTCGAGAGCACCTCGGTCTGTGAGACGAGATACTGGAACTCCACGCCCTCGAACTTGGCCTCGTCGACTTCGTACTCGTCGGCAGGCTGCTCCTCTTCAGAGCGGCGATACATGACGTACACTTTCTCCGCACCAAAGCGGATCGCGGTACGACAGCAGTCCATCGCGGTAAAGCCCGCACCGATGATCGCTACGCGTTTCCCAATGAAGGCAGGCTCACCGAAGTTGGTTTTATCAAGGAGGCCGATACCATCCTCGACGCCATAGAGATCAGCGCCTTTGACCACCTTATTATCGGGGCCAGTCATCGGATTTGGAATGTAACAGCCCGCACCAATGTAGACGGCGTCATACTCCTTGAGGAGGTCTGTAAGCTGCACGTCACGACCGACGCGTGTATTGTATTTGACCTCCACACCCAGGTCGGCCATGTATTCATCGCACTCTTCACGCGTGACATCGCGCGGCAGACGCCAGATGGGAATACCGTTGATCATCACGCCACCAGCAACAGGGTACTGCTCATACATAGTCACAGGATACCCCAGTTCACGCAGATCGCGTGCGCAGGCCAGGCCAGCCGAGCCACCGCCAATGACCGCAACCTTCTTATCCTTCGTAACCGGAGGACGCTCAGCATGGTGGCGATACTCGCGATGGTCGGCGGAGGCGCGCTTCAGCCAGCAGATGGAGATCGGCTTGCCATCAACCTTATTACGGCGACAGACAGGCTCACACGGACGAGCACAGGTGCGACCCAGCACGCCTGGCACAACGTTGGCTTTGCGGTTGAGCAGATACGCCTCGTCGAAACGGGCTTGGGAAATGAGACCGATGTAGGTAGCCACGTCGGTGTGTGCCGGACAGCCCACCTGACAAGGGATATTGGTTTGATACCAGTCCGGTGTTGTGGTTACCGATTGGTATCGAGGTGACAATTCGCTATCGGGATCAAGCATTTTAAGGTCCTTTCCTGAGCATCCCACATACCAGCCCAATCCACATATATGGTGACTGGCGCAGGGAGCAGGGGAGACAGTATCGGCTTACGCCACGACGGGCGGCCCTTCAAATCTTCATAATAAGCGCTAAACTTGGAATCGTAGATAAGACATGTAAATATACACCGGCACCGGGCAGGCGCCCACAGCCTTCTATGATTGCGACTTTATGTACGTGATAAGCGCACAGAAAGGATACTTTTCTCCGTAAGATTATAGCATAAGGTGACAATTGCGAACAAGCAGAAGCGAGCAGGAGCCAAGACACGCCATGCCTCATAGCCACACCGCCAGGTGCCTGCTTGCATTTGATCTTGCTACTCTCTATTTGGTATATACTAGTACAGATTCATTATCCCGAATAAGGAAAGGAACGATACACATGCCAGATACAAACCCGGCAAAGAAGCCAGGTCTCGCGGGTCCCCGACCAGTGCGCGCACCACGAGGAACAAACCTCTCGTGCAAAGGTTGGCAGCAAGAGGCCGCAATGCGCATGTTAATGAATAACCTGGATCCCGAAGTTGCCGAAAATCCCAATGAATTGATTGTCTATGGTGGCATCGGCAAGGCAGCACGTAACTGGGAATGTTTCGACCGCATTATCGAGACGCTGCAAACCCTGGCGCAGGACGAAACCCTGCTTGTGCAATCGGGCAAGCCGGTTGGTGTGTTCAGAACCCATACTGACGCGCCACGGGTGCTTATCGCTAATTCTAATCTGGTGCCGCATTGGGCGACGTGGGAACACTTCCGCGAACTCGACCGCAAGGGGCTGATGATGTACGGCCAAATGACTGCCGGATCGTGGATCTACATTGGTAGTCAGGGTATCGTGCAGGGTACGTATGAAACTTTCGTCGAAATGGGCCGCCAGCATTTCGGCGGCGATCTCTCCGGCAAATGGATATTGACTGCGGGTTTAGGGGGGATGGGTGGTGCTCAACCCCTTGCTTCCGTAATGGCAGGCGCTTCCATGCTTGCGGTGGAATGTGACCCTGCCCATATACAGAAGCGCCTCGATACTGGTTACTGCGATGCAATCGCAAGCACGCTTGATGAAGCGCTTGATCAAATCCGTGAAGCTTGCGAGCAGAAACAGCCTCTCTCCATCGGTCTACTGGGCAATGCGGCTGAAATATATCCTGAGCTGGTGCGTCGGGGAATCAGGCCGGATATGGTGACAGATCAGACTTCTGCCCATGATATTCTTAATGGGTATATCCCCGCTGGTATGAGCCTTGCGGAAGCTGATGAACTGCGCAGGCGTGATCCTCAAGGCTATACCGAACGTGCGAAGGAATCCATTGCCGCGCAAGTGCGCGCCATGCTGGAATTTCACAGGCAGGGTATTCCAGTGGTTGATTACGGCAATAATATCCGCCAGGTAGCGTATGATGCTGGTGTGAAAGATGCCTTTGATTATCCCGGCTTTGTGCCTGCCTATATCCGTCCGCTATTCTGCCGAGGCATCGGCCCATTCCGCTGGGTGGCACTTTCTGGCAATCCACAGGATATTTATAAGACGGATGCTAAGGTGAAAGAGCTTATACCAGATAATCCGCATCTGCACCGCTGGCTGGATATGGCGCAGCAGAAAATCAAATTTCAGGGCCTGCCCGCCCGCATCTGTTGGGTGGGGCTGGGCGAACGCGCAAAGCTCGGCCTTGCATTCAATGAAATGGTGGCCTCTGGCGAACTCAGTGCGCCGATAGTGATTGGTCGTGATCATCTCGATTCAGGATCAGTCGCCAGCCCCAACCGCGAAACCGAGGCCATGAAGGATGGCTCTGACGCGGTATCGGACTGGCCGCTGCTCAACGCACTGCTCAACTGCGCGAGCGGCGCAACCTGGGTGAGCCTGCACCACGGCGGCGGCGTGGGCATGGGCTATTCCCAACATGCGGGCATGGTCATCGTCGCCGACGGGACGAAGGAGGCCGCAAAACGTCTAGAACGCGTACTTACCAACGATCCAGCAACGGGCGTCATGCGCCATGCTGATGCAGGCTACGATATTGCTATCGAATGTGCCAGGGAAAAGGGTGTCAAGATTCCTATGTTCTAAGATCTTATTCCGAAACCCAACCCCATTCGGGGGCATGCGTCACTAGTGCTTCGCGCTCAGGGTTTCGGATAAGAAGTAAGCAAGTTGGATGGCGAAATAAACAAGAGGCGCGTTGAGCAGTTTCTCAACGCGCCTTTCCTCATTGCCTGTTATAAGCCCGTTGGACTTCTTCAATTTTCCACTCATTATCCGCCTCCCGCTTTACAGTCACCACATCGCTATTAATCCCCTGGGAGTCATGAACAAGTTTCAAATTTACGCGAACCGGTGAGTTACTTTCATCGGCGACTCCATGAGTACACTTTACCACCCGATCCTGCGCCAGCAATACAATAAAGCGTGTGCGCGGTAACCTCGACTGTAAACCGGGTCCAAACTGCTCATATGCCTGGGGATATTGCTCATGCACGAGACTGTCACAAAAGGTATCAAGCGTCTTCATCGGTGTAGGGCGATTTAAGTACGAGATCCCCTGCAACAGAACGATGGGTAGCGCAACCAGGAGGAGTACTAGCGTTCCCACTACCAACCAGAAGCGCGCAGGCTTGTGTGCCCAAAAGCTCTGGGGTGGCGATGGCTCCGCCAGAGGTGGTGGATAATGATAGCTGGCATACTCGTGTTCAAATGATGGATGTAGTTCATCAATCAGAGGTGGTGGATAGCTATACTCCTGTGAGGATGGGGGGGTGGCCGGTTCTGAAGAACGGGGAAGCTCATCGTACGCGTGGAGCGCCTCATAGGTAGGCGCCTCATAAATCTTGTCCGCCATGGTATCTGCCGGGACAACATCGGTTCCAGGCGGATAGGTTGATGAGCTTGATGCAATAGGCTCCTGTTTCTCAACAGTGGGTGGCCCCTGCGCCTCATCCTCATGCACTGGAGGATGTGCGTGGCCGGACAACGGTACCGTTGGCTTATCAGGAAGATGGCTCCTAGGATCTTGATCTTGCATGTTAGACTCCTTGCATGGTTTGCTGGAAGCGGCATGAGAGACCTTAAACATGGAAATGCTTCAACATTTCTAGTGTACGAGATAAAACCAAAGGACTTGCCACCAGCCACAAAAGCATGCATACTGTCAGCGACGGGTAGAGGGTGGGGTGTAATTCATTATGATAAATCGACGCGCCGTAAACGTGGCGTCTATGGAGTGAAAGCCGCAGGCGCGAGGTATCACGCCAACAACGTGCACATTGGGTGAGTTAGAAAGTGGGATATGAAAAGAAGCTTTTTCTCCAGAGGGAGCAACCGGTGAAGTATATTTCTCCTTCTTATGACAAGAATATTGTGATTAGCACCAATCGACTCACCAAGGCGTTTGGAAACCTGGTGGCGGTCAATGATCTACACCTACAAGTCATGCGCGGAGATGTATTTGGCTTCCTGGGTCCCAATGGCTCAGGAAAGACCACGACCATTCGTATGCTGTTGGGCCTGATTCGTCCAACAGCTGGCAGCGCGATTATTTTTGGGATGGATAACGCGCACCAACTGCCCCATATTCTGCAACGTGTAGGGGCTATTGTAGAGACGCCGGTATTCTACCCTTATCTCTCTGGACTCGATAACTTGCGCGTTGTAGCGGCAACCTCGGGCATGATGTCCGGGAAATCCAATGATCGCCGCCTGGCCGAGGTACTTGAAATAGTTGAGTTGCGCTCCTACCAGAAGTTAAACTTCCGCCAGTATTCGCTTGGAATGAAACAGCGCCTGGGCATCGCCGCCGCGCTCCTGACCGATCCAGAGCTAGTCCTACTCGACGAACCAACCAATGGCCTGGATCCAGCCGGTATGATTGAGATTCGCAAGTTAATCAAGCGCCTCTCAGAGTTAGGTAAGACCATTTTCCTCTCCAGCCATCTGCTCCACGAGGTCCAACAGGTCTGTAACCGCGTCGCGATCATGCAAAAAGGGAACTTACTCAAGCAGGGTGAAGTCCCCACTCTGCTCCAGATAAGCGAGATGATTGAAGTTCGACTAAATACGCCACAAGAAAGCGAGCGCGCCCTCGCTATCATACAGCAGCACCAGGAACACGCATCCACCTGGCTGCATGGGGTAAAGCTGGAGAACAAGCGGGACATGCAGCCAGTACTCCTGATAGAGGCGCCCATCACCCACTCATCAGAGGTCAATGCCCTGCTTGCGCACAATGACATCTTTGCCGCGGAGATCCGCCCGCGCGAGGGGAACCTGGAGGATGTCTTCCTCGAAGTTACCACAGGTGGAGCAGGCAACCATACAGGCATGGAGGCGCTGGCCGAGCATCTTGCGCACGCAGATGTCATCATACATGAAAGTAACCAGGTCCTGGAAGGGGAGGAAAAACATGGATAGCCAGGCC
The DNA here is from genome assembly GCF_000178855.1 of Ktedonobacter racemifer DSM 44963. Lineage (GTDB taxonomy): Bacteria > Chloroflexota > Ktedonobacteria > Ktedonobacterales > Ktedonobacteraceae > Ktedonobacter > Ktedonobacter racemifer. Next base: position 2,010,760 of record NZ_ADVG01000002.1, read on the forward strand.
CAGCACGAGCATCAAGCCAGCATTGTGACTTCCTCGCAGACCCCATCACGGCGTGACACTGTTGTCATGGGACGCCAGGACTACCTGAGTGTAATTATACGTCTGACCGGTGTAGAACTCTACAAGCTCCGTCGGCGAGGAATGTCTAAAGTGCTCCTCATTGTAGGCATACTTTTGATGGTACTCTCTTTCGTGGGTATCGCCTTACCTGCGCTCTTTCTAGCTGGCACCCCAACGCGCAACTGGCTTCCCCCTCGCTGCACAACCCACGGGCAACTCAAGCCACCATATTGCCTAGACCACCCGGCAAACGCGCAGGACCTGGCACGCGCCGAGGCTCAGCAGCGCGCACAATTGCAACAATATAACGGTGTGCTGGGCCTGCCTGATGCGGTAAACACCATTACGCAACTTATGCAATTTGGTGGGCTTATCCTCATCGTCATACTCGCCGGTACTATTGTGGGTGGCGAGTATAATGTGGGCACAGTACGTCTGATCTATACACGTGGTCCAACACGCGCCCAATTTTTATACGCCAAGGTAGGAGCGATCCTTTTCTCAAGCATACTGGGTTTTCTCCTGCTCTTTCTGGCAGGCCTGATCAGTAGTACTATCCTGAATCTCGTCATCGGAAACGCCACAAACCTGGATTTTGTGGATGCGACCTGGGCCTGGCACTTTCTGCTTTATCTCCTGGCTCAGATCCTAAATCTTTTCTGGTATGGCATACTCGCCCTGACCCTGGCAACCGTAGGACGCAACTCGGCAGCCGGTGTCTCAGGAGCTCTCGTCTGGTGGGTGCTGGAGAATATTCTTAAAGGAACACTTCTGTTAAGCGCCCCCCTTTTTCAGAATATTATTGGCGACATTCTCCACCAGCTTCCCGATCTCTTTATCAGCAATAACCTGGAGGCCTTGATACAAAATCAGGCAGCATACGTGTTTAGCTTGCAAACCGCTCAATTGAGCAATCTCCATGCCCTCCTCGTTATCGCCGCCTACCTGGTACTTTTCCTGGGCATCTCCTGGTGGTTCAACAAACAACGTGAAATCACAAACTAGAGCGATAGCAGCATGTTAGAGACACAAGTTGTAAAAGAATACGCCTACGAGCTGGGCTTTGACACCGTCCGCATCACCACGGCAGAAGCCTTTACCGAGGCCAAAGGGATTATTAAAGAGCGCATCAGCCGGGGCTTGATGGATGGATTGCCCTGGTATACCAGCGAGCGCGCAGATGTCTCATGCCACCCGGATGCGCTTCTTCCCGAGGCCCAATCGATTATCTCGCTGGGTATGACTTACCTGACAGAGCAGCCAGGAAACGAAGAGGGGGAGGGGCCACGTGGGCGTATCGCGCGCTACGCCTGGGGCGATGACTATCACGACATCATTAAGCCCAGGTTACAGCGTTTTGCCGAGTGGCTGAGGGAGTATACGCGCAGCGAGTTGGGAAGTGAGGCCGAAGCTCGGCTCTTCGTCGACACAGGCCGTATGGTAGATCGCGCTGTGGCCCAACGTGCGGGACTGGGCTGGTATGGAAAAAACACCAATATTCTGACGCATGGCTGGGGATCATGGCTCTTTCTGGCCGAGATCGTAACGAATGTTCCTCTCGAGCCCGATGAACCCCTCAAAGCCAATTGTGGACACTGTGAAATATGCCTGCATGCCTGCCCGACAGGCGCGCTCACCAACCCCTACGAACTCGATAATCGGCTCTGTATCTCTTTCTTGACCATCGAGTTGCGCGGTAGCATTCCTCTTGAACTCCGCCCGCTGATAGGAAACTATATCTTCGGCTGCGACATCTGTCAGGAGGTCTGTCCCGTCAACAAGGTCGCGGAACGTCGCCTGGGCCTACGCGATCAGCAAGGGCAACCTCAATTTGTGGCCCTGGAGGCCGTCAATCGCCGCAGCACAGAGCGCCAGGCGACCTTCCAGCCTCACCAGGAATTCCTTAAACGGCCAGCCGTGGGCAGTGAGCCGGAGCTTATACCACTTCTAGCCCTAAGTGAAGAGGAGTTCCGTGAGCGCTTCCGGCATAGCCCCATCAAGCGTACCAAGCGTCGGGGGTTGCTGCGCAACGTCTGTGTCGCCCTGGGCAATAGTGGCAACCGAGAAGCTGTGCCCGCCCTTATCGGCGCATTGCACGACCAGGAGGCGCTGGTCCGTGGGCACGCGGCATGGGCCCTGGGCAGGCTCCAGGGCCTGGAGGCATACCAGGCGCTACAGGCAGCCCTAATGAGTGAAGAGGATACCGAAGTTCAGCAAGAAATTCATTGCGCGATTGCCATGTTTGGTGAAGACAAATGAATAACTAACCAAAAACAAAAAGACCGTGGTCATGCGTTTTATCGCATAACAACGGCTATTTGTCTGTACACATCACACTAAAGAATTCATAGTTACCTCAATTTTGCTGAGCCACGCTGGCCCGCTCATGCTCCCCGTGCCGCCAAGCCCTCTCGCTCGTGCTCAGGTCCGATCAAAGACCGCTCTCACACACAACAGGAGACGCACACCACTCATGAAGAAACACACTGGGAAACAAGCCGTACGATCATTAGTACTGCTCCGCTCCACCTGTTACCAGGCGTCCACGCGCAGCCTATCCACCAGGTCTTCTTCCTGGGATCTTGACTCTTCAAAAGAGAGTGGGAAAAGTTATCTTCGGGTCGGCTTCGCGCTTAGATGCTTTCAGCGCTTATCCCTTCTTGACGTAGCTACCCAGCTCTGGAGGAGGCCCCCCAACTGGCGCACTAGCGGTCAAGCCATCTCGGTCCTCTCGTACTGAAGATGACTCCCCTCACTTTTCCGACGCCCACGACGGATAGAGACCGAACTGTCTCGCGACGTTCTGAACCCAGCTCGCGTGCCGCTTTCATGGGCGAACAGCCCAACCCTTGGGACCTACTCCAGCCCCAGGATGCGACGAGCCGACATCGAGGTGCCAAACCTTGCCGTCGATGTGAACTCTTGGGCAAGATAAGCCTGTTATCCCCGGGGTAGCTTTTATCCGTTGAGCCACACTCCTTCCACACGGGAATGTGGGATCACTAAGCCCGACTTTCGTCCCTGCTCGGCGTGTCAGCCTCACAGTCAAGCTCCCTTGTGCCTTTACACTCTACAAAGGGTGATGTCCATCCACCCTGAGGGAACCTTTGGGCGCCTCCGTTACTCTTTGGGAGGCGACCGCCCCAGTCAAACTACCCATCTGGCCCTGTTCACGTCCCGGATCACGGTGACGTGTGAGACACAAACCATGGTGAGAGTGGTATTTCACTGCTGCCTCCCTCACCCCCACAAGGATGAGTTCTCCGGCTCCCACCTATGCTACGCACACCATACTTCGTTTCCAGGCCAAACTGTAGTAAAGCTCCACGGGGTCTTTTTGTCCTGTCGTGGGTAACCCGTATCTTCACGGGTACTTCAATTTCGCCGAGTCCTCTGTCGAGACAGCGCTCAAGTCGTTACTCCTTTCGTGCGGGTCGGAACTTACCCGACAAGGAATTTCGCTACCTTAGGACCGTTATAGTTACGGCCGCCGTTCACCGGGGCTTAGATTCGTGGCTACGCACACCACTCCTCGTAACCTTCCGGCACTGGGCAGGAGTCAGCCCCTATACTTCCGCTTTCGCGTTCGCAGAGACCTGTGTTTTTGGTAAACAGTCGCTTGAGCCGATTTCTTGCAACCTTCTCACCACCTCCCGAGGGAGGCAGCTACGCAGGCACCCCTTCTTCCAAAGGTACGGGGTTAATTTGCCGAGTTCCTTAACAGAGGGTCGCTCGATCACCTGGGGAGATTTCCCCCTGCCTACCAGTGTCGGTTTGCGGTACGGGCGGAACAATTTCTGGCGAGAGGCTTTTCTTGACGGCCTGGGGACCAATGACTTCCGCACCCTCGCGGGCGCTCGGCCTCAGTGTTACGCATACTGTGTCCGGGATTTTCCTCGGTCACGCGCTTCAACAGAGGCACCGATCCTGTCCATTCGATCGGCTCACCTTCCCTACCGCGTCCCCCCATTGCTCATAACGAAACGTTCCGGTGCAGGATTCTCTGACCTGCTTTCCATCGCCTACGGCATGACGCCCTCGGCTTAGGGCCCGACTCACCCTGGGACGATTGACGTTGCCCAGGAACCCTCAGGCATTCGGTGTGTCTGGTTCTCGCAGACATTACGCTACTCATTCCGGCATTCTCACTTCTCTTACCTCCACCAGTCCTTACGGTCTGGCTTCTCAGGCGTCGAGAACGCTCCCCTACCATCTCTACACAAGGTAGAGATCCACGGCTTCGGTACGATGCTTAAGCCTCGATACGTTGTCGGTGCCATTGCACTCGACCAGTGAGCTATTACGCACTCTTTAAATGATGGCTGCTTCTAAGCCAACATCCTGGCTGTTTGGGCGCATTGACCCCCTTTGACACTGAGCATCGATTTGGAGACCTTAGCCGATGGTCTGGGCTGTTTCCCTTTTGACGACGAAGCTTAGCCCCCGCCGTCTCACTCACCTGGATCCTGTCCTGGCATTCGGAGTTTAAGTAGGGTTGGTAACCCGCACAGGGCCCCTAGCCTATCTAGTGCTCTACCTCCAGGATAGTCGTTTCAGGTGGCTGTACCTCAATACATTTCGGGGAGAACCAGCTATCTCCGTGTTCGATTAGCATTTCACCCCTACCCACAAGTCATCCCCCAGTTTTGCAACACTGGTGGGTTCGAGCCTCGACGGACTGTTACATCCGCTTCACTCTGCTCATGGGTAGCTCACACGGTTTCGGGTCGCATCGCCGCTACACAGTACGCCTGTTTCAGACTCGGTTGCCCTCTGGCTCCCCAGCTTTAGCGCTGGTTAACCTGCAACGTGCGATGCACTCGCCGGATCATTCTACAAAAGGCACGCCATCAGCCCTTGGTGCCGCAACGGCACAGTGGCCTCTGACTGCTTGTGAGTACGTGGTTTCAGGGACTCTTTCATCCCCCTCTCGGGGTACTTTTCACCTTTCCCTCACGGTACTTGTTCGCTATCGGTCGCTGAAGTTCTTTAGCCTTGGAGGGTGGTCCCCCCAGCTTCCCACAAGATTGCACGTGTCTCGTGGTACTCAGGATACTTCTCACAGTCGTTCTCTCGTCCTCTACGGGACTCTCACCCCCTCTGGTGGCACGTTCCAATGCCTTCGAGTAAGAAAACGTCTGCTGATAGAAGTCCTACAACCCCGCCTATTCACGAGGAATAGATGGTTTGGGCTCTTCCCGGTTCGCTCGCCACTACTACGGGAATCTCGGTTGATTTCTCTTACGCAGGCTACTGAGATGTTTCAGTTCACCCACGATCCTCCATATCGCCTATGTGTTCAGCGATAGGTCTCCAGACATCACTCTGGAGGGGTTGCCCCATTCGGAATCTCAGGGCTCATCGCTTGGATGCAGCTCCCCCTGAACGTTTCGCCGGTCTCCGCGTCCTTCATCGGTCTTCAGCGCCAAGGCATCCACCTCGTACTCTGTTTCGCTTGTTCTGCCTTGTCTGCTTCTTCTTGTTAGTGTTACCCTTGTTGTATGGGATCTCGGTCTTCTTTTCTCACTGTCACGAGCTGAACATGACTTCCGTCACGGTTGAACACTTACGTGTCAACGTGCTCGCTCAGCAAAATTGAAGTAACTATGTATTCTTTAGTTGTTAAGTGTACAATCTTGTTTTCACCTCGCTTCGCGCGGTGCCTGCATAATATGCCACATCCACGGAAACTTGTCAACACTTTTTCGCGGTAATTTTTTGCACGCTGAAAAAATTGCCCCTTCTGTACAACTTTTTGATGTCACACCTACTACCCCAAATAAGGGGCAAGGGGCACATCGGGTTAGGCAAATAGATGGACGCCCTGGCAGTCGCAGACTTCCAAACAGCATAGCATCCACTACCCCAAATAAGGGGCGTACCACCACCTATCAATCCAGGCGAGCGCCACAGGGGCGAGAGCAGGCTCTACAAGGGGAAGGGTAACAAAGATAGAAATAAATGCATTTATCGTTGTCTTTTTACATAAACCCATAAAACGGTGAACTTGACGTGCCATGTACGTAATGATAAAATATTCTGAGTGTGGTATCGAGTAGGAATACTGACAAATCACCAAGCGAAAAGCAATGGTGCTTTGCGGTTCGACAAAGCAGTCTACAGACTTTCACGAAACAGTCTCCGACTATTTAGGGAGGTTTCAATGCCGGCCACAATCAGTTATGCGAACGTTTTGCATGCTGTCGGTCAGGTTCTGGATCAGATCGGCGCGAAGAGCATCGCAATCCATGAAGAAGAGGATGGCCTTGTTGTAGAAGGATTTAATAGCGACGGCCAGCTTCTAGTACAAATGCATTATGATATTGCGAGTTTGTATGAACTATTAAAAGCGCAAGCAGGACAGCCAGCTGCGGCGAACGCTTCAGCTGATGATGGTGTGCTCCATCGCTTCCTGGCGCAGTATGATCGAGAATTGGTAGGGTCCGTTCTATAACGCTACTCATTAGGTATGGCATTTGCATCAAGGAACCGGGGTGTTCTCGGTTCCTCTCTCATTTTAAGCAGGGAAACGGGTGGAAAGTGTATTATTCTCTTTCAGAGGCAGGTTCATCCTGGCACAACCAGCGTTTTCCGTAACTACGCATACAATCAATAACGGAAACAAGGTCCTGCCCTTTCTCAGTTAGAGAGTATTCCACACGAGGGGGAACTTCGGCATAGGTTTGTCGTATGACGATCCCCTCCACTTCTAACGAGCGCAGCCGTTCAGAAAGAGTTTTGGGGCTAATGCCACAAAGGGATCGCTCCAGTTGATGAAAACGCTTCAGGCCAGAGGCCAGATCGCGTATGATCAGCAAGGTCCATTTACCGCTAATAATCGCAGCGGTACGTGCCACTGGACAAACGGCATCATCGAGGTGGGTCTTTGTTAGTTCCATGACTTTATACTCTTTGTAAACAGTCCATTCTTAACTTAAGAATATACCATAGGATGGTACGCTAAGTAAAGCGTAGGCCTCTCGACTTTACTAATAAAGTATGATATGCTCATAGTATTAGGGTTACTGTAAGGTTATCCGAGCACCTGAACAATCATAAATCTTGGCCTGCGCGGTTTCTCCCAACGAGAGGAGAAGGTTGTGCCCGAAGATATTGCTTTATTCATTGACTTTGAGAACATACGTTACAGTATGCTAAATATTCAACGACGAGAACCCGATCCACAAGAGTTGATCGCGGTGGCTCGTCGCTATGGAACAGTAATGGTTGCTCGCGCTTATGCAGATTGGTCACGTCAACCCGAGCCCTTCAAAGGTAGCTTGACGGCTGCAATGATTGATCGTGTTGATTGTCCAGCAAAACAACGTGACCGCATACGCATGGGGACAATCCACTATGCCTCCAATACTCCAACCGGCCCCCTTGGTGCGCAGAGCTATGTTGCAGAACAGAATACAGGCTCTTTTCCACGCCCATGGCCTAGTGGAATGTCAGCCAGTTCAGGTTCGCTTCCAGCCATTCAGCCACAACAAGGGCTAAGCCAGGGATGGCCTGACGAGACAGATGATGCGCTTCCCTCAGCTAGAGATGAGATAGAAGAGAACTTCGACGACGAACACATCCCCGATGAAGATTTTTCAAATGATTATCAGAATCGTGAGGCGTTTCGCCCCTCTTCCTATCAACAACGTCCATATGACCAGACACCTCAACCAGCCGGGACGTCTCTGGCCCCAAGCAACACAGGTCCCTTAGGATATTCCACTATTCATACCGGAAACACTGGTCATATGCCCGCCGTGAACTCCGGAAACAGCACGATTGTGCAAAGTACTGTGGTACAGAGCACCGTCGATCTGAATATGCTGATGGATATTATTGAGACCGTCTTTGATCGACCTACCATTTCAACCTTTGTTTTAATGACAGGCGATAAAGATTTCACGCGTATCAGTGCTCGTCTAAAGCTACGTTTGAACAAAAATGTTATTGTTGTCGGTATTCCAGGAACCGTCAGCCGAGATCTAATAAGCAGCGCGAACCAGTTTGTTCCCCTTGTGCCAGGGGGACTCACATCCAATGGCGTGTCAGGTAATACTGGCTCGTTACCCATTCCGAGTGCTCCATATTCAAGCGGTAATACAGGATCGATGCCCGCCGTAAACTATCCTGGAAACGCCCAGTACCCTCAGGCACCCTATGGCGCTCCCACTATGGATGTGCTTGATCCTTTGTTCATCCAGTTCCTCGATTATATCGACCGCAACTGGTCATGGCGTACAATTATTGGCGTCTCTAACTTCATTGGTGATCCAGTCAACCCAAAGAATCGTTTCCGTGGCCGCTTAACACGCGAGTCAGCACGCGAACTGCTCAATACATGTATTCAGCAAAATATTCTTCTGGTACAGACTGATCCCACTGGAGCCGAGGACCTGCGCCTAAATCGCTCACATCCAGGTGTGGACGAAGTTTTAAAACAGTTCGTTCGCTAACCACTGGCAGAACAAACATTTTTGCGCGTCTCTAAGCGACCCTGGAGGTTCGACTTCCCTGGCTCTGGCAGAAAAGAGTACCTCAGAGCTACAGAAGCTACCTCAGGGTCGCTCGTTCTTGTTCACTATCAAACAATGTATCTACTCAGGACTTCTCGCCACAGCGTGGCTCGTTAGGGTTAGGGTGTGTTGACAGCGTGGCTCCGCCGCGCTGTCAACACACCCTAACCCTAACGAAACTCACCTGGAACAAGTTAGGTGCCAGAGTAGGTGAGTAGTTACCATTCGAGATTATTTCTTTTCAAGACACAACGTTGATCTTATTCCGAAACCCAACGCCACTGGCGTGTCTAGCGCTTCGCGCTCAGGGTTTTCGGAGAAGAAGTTTGGAGGTTTTATGGACGAGTCACGTGTTGCATTTCTCCGTCGCCTGGTCGCTAGCCCCAGCCCTTCTGGATTTGAGCGCCCAGCTCAGCAGGTCGTACGCGAGGAGATACAGCAGTATACCGATGAAGTACATACCGATGTACATGGCAATGTAATCGCGGCCCTCAATGCCTCGGCTGAGCTACGCGTCATGCTAGAAGCCCACTGCGACGAACTCGGCTTTCTCATCCGCCACATCGATGAGCAGGGCTATCTCTATTTCGCCCCCATTGGCGGGTTCGACGCCTCTACCCTACCAGGGAACCGCGTCAACATCCACACTTCCAAGGGTATCGTCTCTGGTGTCGTTGGTCGCAAACCCGTTCACAGCCTCTCGGCTGAGGAGCGCGAGAAGGCTCCTAAGCTCTGGGACCTCTGGATCGATATCGGTGCTTCCAGTAAGGAAGAGGCGCTTGAACGCGTGAAAGTTGGCTCTGTTGGCACACGTGCCGCGGAGCTGGAGACGCTGCATAAGGATATCATCATCTCGCGAGCGCTCGACGATAAGTCCGGTGTCTTTGCAGTGGTAGAGGCGATGCGCCGTATCCATGCCAAACGCGAGCAGTTGAAGGCAGGCGTATTCTTTGTCTCGGCTGTACAGGAAGAGATCGGCCTGCGCGGCGCGCGCACCAGCGCCTATAGTGTCAACCCACAGATCGCCATCGCGGTCGATGTGGCCCCAACCTCAGATATCCCCGGCGCTCCAAAAAATCGTATGGGCGATCTGAAGATGAATGCTGGCCCCATCCTGACTATCGGCGCACATATTAATCTTCCCGTCTATGAGCGCCTTGTCAAGGCCGCGGAAGAGGCAGGCATCAGCTACCAGGTTGAGGCCTCGGCCGCCGGTACCGGCACAGATACCGATGCGATCCAGGTCGCACGCGGCCCCATCGCGACAGGTCTGCTCAGCATCCCTTGCCGTTACCTGCACACCGGCTCAGAGATGGTTTCGCTCAAAGATGTTGACGAGGTCGCAGAGCTTATCGCGCGCTTCGTCCTGGCCCTCGACGCAGATACCAATCTAATCCCTTAATCCACCTATAACCAGTCAGACAAAAAGCACGACTTCTCTTTTAAAACAAAGAGAAGTCGTGCTTTTTGTCTTTCACTAAGATCTTATTCCGAAACCCAACGTCACTGGCGTGACTAGCGCTTAGCGCTCAGGGTTTTCGGATATGAAGTACATGCATAGGCCGTTGGCGCTTACTGTTGCATAGGTGGCATGGGCTCGGGATAGTTAGCAAGCGGCTGTTCATACTGCTCAGCAGTAGAGCGCTGGTACTGATCTGCGGCTACATCTTGAGCGGAATCTGCGCTGGCTGCCTGTGGCTGCTGCACTTGATACCCCTGGCGATATGGCTGATAATAAGAGGTCGCCTGGTCCGGACTCTGATAGGGCTGATAGTATGGATTCTGGTAATCCTGTGGATTTGGCGGCGCTTGATTCTGCATAGGTGGACGGTAAGAGTTACGACCTGCGTTCGCGTTTTGAGTGACGAGCGTAGCAATGAGGGCCACGACTCCCATGACCAGCAGCGTTAAGAAGAAAACATTAAAAGAGTGCATCGATACTAAAAAGATAAAAGGAATGACAAAAGGAAAGAAGAAGCGCCTACGCATACGGGGAGGTCGCCTGTAATTGTTGTTATACCACATACTCTATTCTCCAGTGGAACAGCAGCAAAGGCGACAGCCACTACCTGATCGTCTAGCTACTCTTCTTCTATACGTTTCTCCTGACTACTCTCTTCTACGAAGAACGCACTCCCAGGGTTATGCTCAAGCAGAGGGGATATTACGAACTGCTATATTTTCTCTGTCCAGATAAAGCATAGCAAGAGAAGGACACCCTGTCAAGGCAAATTTTGCCTACTTTCCTTGACAAAACCAGGGGGGGTCACTTAGAGTAAATATGTGTGCATATATAGAAGAGTTTATTTTATCGCATCAGCGATCAAGGCACATCGCTAGAAGTAGAGAAATAATTTAATGAAGATCAAGACACATGGAAAATACCTGGTACAACTGACCAAGCTGGGTATTTTTAATTGCTATTTTGTCCTCGAAGAGGATGGCCTCACCCTTATTGATACGATGATTGCTGGCTCGGGTCAGCAAATCATTGACGCGGCACGCCAGCTGGGTAGGAATATTACGCGTATCTTGCTCACGCACGCCCATGGAGATCACGTTGGCTCACTTGATGAGCTGCATGCGGCGCTTCCCCAGGCAAAGATTATGCTGCTTGAGCGCGAGGCACGTTTGCTGGCTGGCAACAAAGAACTGGGGGCACATGAAGCCCAGGTTCCTCTCAAGGGAAGCTATCCAATCGTCACGACAAGGCCCACGCAGCTTCTGCGCGAGGGCGAGCATGTTGGCTCGCTGCGTGTGCTCGCGACCCCAGGTCATACACCAGGGCACGCCTCGTTTCTCGACGAACGCGATCAGACATTAATCGTAGGCGATGCCTTTCAAACTCTGGGTGGAACAGCGGCCGCTGGAACCATGCGCCTGCTCTTCCCCCTACCCGCGCTGGCAACCTGGCATAAGCTCACGGCGCTGGAGAGCGCACGCAAGCTGCGCTTCCAGGAACCCTCGCGCCTGGCAACTGGTCACGGATCAGTTCTGGAGAAACCACTACGCGCGATGGATGGCGCGATTGTGAGCCTGGCACAAGAAGTCGAGAAAGAGGCACTTCGCACCTCAATGAGCAAGGCCTAGCCTGCCGAACCTAAACTTTTCTCAAGCTCATACGTAAAGACTGGTAGCCAGGATTCTACAGGATTCGCCGGGATTCACTGGGATTCAAAAATATGCATCACCTTATGCTCGACGCGAAAGGAAAAGCGCAGAATGCCTCAACAGATGTATCCACAAGATGATGAATATCGCGGCTACCAGGCTAACGCCTATACAGATCAGCCAGCCAGCGAGCCGCAAAGCAGCCAGACCTATCAACCACCCAGCTATGACATGAGCGCCCAGAAGATTGGGCAGACACACTTCACCAGCAAGGGCGTATCTTCGGGGCAGCGCCTGGCCCTGGGCATTGTCTCTGTGGTCATGTTTGTACCCATCAGTGCGATTCTCTTGAGCGGCGGAGATGACCTCAACCCCATTTCCACCGTAGCCAGGCTGATCGGTCTTGGTATCATCTCACTCGCAGTTATCATTATCAATGTCGCCTTTAACTGGCGCCGATCCTGATCGTCAGACAAAGAAGTTATAGCAAGCAAAAAGAAAGAAGGTTAAGAGCGGTTTGTCGCTCTTAACCTTCTTTTGGTTGTGTCCTAGAGTTGCCACACCTTAGCATTGCTAAAGTTAGCCTCAGTAATTAAGGCATCGTTGTCAACCGCAACTCCCACCTGGCCATGAGAGTAGGTGCTATCCGTGGCCTGGCCAATCTGCTGACCATCGGCGAAGAACTTAAATGAGTTCCCCTGTGCCGTTACGCCCAGGCGAATGGGCTTAGTTATGCTAAAGTTATCCACGTTGCCGGTAATAATCTTTTTCGTATGGGATGACGTGCTATAGCTATAGAAGCCAAATGAGCCATCATAGAAGACCAGGAAAAGGTAGTAGTTCTGCTGATCTTCGTCCCCACGGAAGACGAGTCCACCTGCATTACCAATGAAGTTCTGCATCGTTGCTTCAAAAGAAAAGTCGGTATAGTTTGTGCTCTTAGCAGAACAGGTCACAAACGTACTGGTCTTCGTTTCTGAGGCATGATACATACTATTGCTGAACGAGCAATATTTATCAGACATCCAACCATGCGCAGGATTGTTACCGCTCAACGAATCATTGAGTATCAGCTTGCTACTAAAAGGGAAGTGCGACGCCATATAGGTCGCAGTCGCCTGGACATTCGCTGTGGCTTTGGCACCTTGCGCCTGGGCCGTGGCCGTGGCATGCGCATTGCCCTGAGATGTATTGTACGCCGATGCGCTAAAGATACCAATACCAGCCAGCACAACAACGACCGCCAGTATGATCAGGGCGATTTTCCCGCCCGATGACCCTTTCTTTTGTGGTGGTGGTACAAAGCCTTGTTGTGGATAGCCTTGATTCACAGGAGGATAGCCAGGATAGCTCGGTCCTGGCTGCACCGGAGGCGCCTGGTACCCCTGAGCTGACGGCGAGACATAAGTAGGATCATTATATCCTGCACCACTTATCCCAGGCTGCGAAGGATACGCGGGCGAACTGTTCGGATTTGGGACAGGGGGATAGGATGGCGTCGAAGGCGCGTATGGATTGTAAGGCTGTTGCGATTGATAGGGATCAGACGGTCCCGGAGGTGGCGGCGGCGGCGCACCATAATTTGTGGGACCATACGGTGTATTGGGAGGTGGCATTCCACCCGGGTTGTTACCTGGCGCGTTGGGATCGTAAGCCATAAACCGGATTCTCCTTTTGAAAGTTGAACGACAAGCGATGAAATAGCTTGATAAAAACAGAAATATGAAAAAGAGGACACAATACAATCTTGTGAATAGATCTATTCAATCAATTACCTATTATAAAACAAAAGTCCAATAGGCATGGGATTTCTCTTCCAATAGTAAGATATAACCGCACGCTACGCTATAAACTAGTTCACAAAAACCGTTCCTCATATGTAGAGATATCTACCTCAAAACTTCTCGCCACTTCGTGGCTCGCAGGGTCAGATTGTGTGATGGCAGGGCTGGCTTCGCCAGCCCTGCCATCACACAATCTGACCCTGCGAAGCGTCGCAGACGCTGAGAACAGCGCGTAGGGGGAACTTCCTTTCGGAGTCTTATATGGTAAACGCTGAAGCACTTTTTCTAGAGACTCAGGCGACCGCCTCGATCTATATAAAGAGAATATCTGCATAAATATCAAAGCGGGCGAGGCTACTTACTAGAGACGTAGGAGCGGCAGGTTATGCTCTTTACATAGAAGGTAGAGCCTATTATAATCGTAAACGTACTTACACATGGGCACACGTGAAAATAGAATTTTCCAATAGCGCTCTTTATGAGCAACGTACTTTCACCTTGTAAAAACAAGCACCATCCTACAAAACCGTAGTAAAGTCGCGTTAACTAATAGTAGGGGAATACAAGCTTGAGATATCGTTAAAAACAGGGGAAATTCACCAGATAACGCCGCCAGATCGCATGCAGTGGGAAGTGGATGGGTGTAGATAACGCGAGTAGAGGAGGGAGAGGGCTCCCGCAAAACATGCAGAAGAGGAAAGACGTATTTTATTATGGCTGAAGGCAACTCTCGTGTAGGCCAGCGTATAGGCGATTACCGGCTCACACGGTTAATGGGCGAGGGAGGCTTCGCCCAGGTCTACCGTGGAGAACATATACAGACCCAGGAACTCGTCGCAATTAAACTGCTTCACACACTACCTGGACAACTTGATGAAGCTCAAATTCGCAAATTCTATAAAGAAAGCCGTATTGTTACCAGCCTGCGCCATCCACATATCGTCAAGGTCCAACGTTTCGGCGTAGATGAAAGAACACCATATCTCATTATGGAGTTTCTGCCCTATGGTACGTTACGCAGACGCCATCCAGAAGGCAGTATCCTTAAACCAACCCTGATCTACTCCTATCTGGAAAAGATTGCCGATGCCCTCGACTATGCCCATAGCCAGGGTATTGTCCATCGCGACGTCAAACCAGAGAATATCTTACTCAATCGCCGAGGTGAGCTGATCCTCAGTGATTTTGGCATTGCCTTTATCAGCCACCATAACGCCGAGATCAGCCAGTTGAGTATGCCCGGATTGGCAGGTACCTATTTCTATATGGCACCTGAACAATGGATGGAGAAACCAACCTACGCCAGTGACCAGTACTCACTCGCGCTCACCGTCTATGAATGGCTATGCGGCGAGCGCCCCTACCGTGGAAACCCTGGCTCGCTCCTCCTCCAGCACCTCAATGTCATTCCCCCCTCTCCAAGGGCACGCAATCCTATGATTAGCACGGCCGTAGAAGAGGTCATTATGAAGGGACTCGCGAAAGATCCCAATCAACGCTACGCGACAGTGCAGGAGTTCGCGCGTGCCTTTGGAGAGGCCTCCGGTCTGAATATAACGACGCCCGCAAGCGTCCATCATACCTCTCTTATCAACCGCCAACACCAGGAAGAGGTCGCGTCACATGAGACTCAGAGACTGAGTCTGCCACAGTCCAAACCGCCTCTCTCTGACCTGGCACGCTCAACGAAAGATTTTGAACACATCAAAAAGCGTGTGACACAGAACACAAAAGCCCAGCTAGCCAATCTCACCCGGCGCAATGTGCTGCTTGGTCTGGCGGGCGCCGCCTTTGTCGCAAGCGCGGGCAGTATTTTCTTCTTTAGCCATCAAACCACGCCTCCCCCAGCTCAATCGAAGACGCCTACCAATACTCCTGGATACGTTTTGCGCACATTCGCGCTGGACGCGACTGCGCTGGCCCTAAGCTGGTCTCCCAAAGGGACCTATCTCGCCTCCGGCTGCGCCAATGGCACAGTTAATGTCTGGGAGACACAGACAGGCAAGCGCATCACAAGCTACCGCCAACACACACGGAGAGTAAATGCGGTCGCCTGGTCGCCTGATGAACGCTTCCTGGCCTCCGCCAGCGACGATAGTACTGTTCATGTCTGGAATCCCTTGAGTGGTAAGCTTACACAGAAGTATACCGGACATAGTGAAGCCGTCAGCGCGCTCTCGTGGTCGCCCGATGGGCAGACACTGGCCTCGGGCAGCAAAGATACCACTATCCAGCTCTGGGAGCCAATCAGTGGTAATCTCCTCGAACGTTACGAAGGACATGCCCATGGCATCTCCGCGCTGGCATGGTCACCTCAAGGCGCACAAATTGCCTCCTCCGCCCTGAACGAGAATAGCGTTGTCATCTGGGAAGTGGCAAGCAAGCAGGCAGTCATCAACCACCAGCATAGCGACTCAGTGCTTGCGCTGAGCTGGTCCCCTCATGGAAATTACCTGGCATCCGGTGGCAAAGATAGCCAGGTACATGTCTGGAGTATTGTCAGCGGTGAGAAAGCCAGAGTCTATACTGGACATAGAGGCAATGTCAATGCCATTGCCTGGTCATCGACGGAGACCGCCATCGCCTCGGGAGGCGATGATCGCACGATCCAGATCTGGCCGCCCTTCGAGGGCGATAGGCTCTATACTAATATTTTGCAGACAACCACATATGGCCTGGCCTGGTCGCCCACAAGCGGAACCACAATCGCGTCCGGTGGAGATGATAAACAGGTGAAGATCTGGCGCGCCATAAAGTGAACGCAACGAATTAGAAGAGTAGACCGCAAGGGCGAGCCGTTTAGCATAGAGAGAATATAGTAGAGCGCGAACAAGGCAGCGGAGGAATCATGTATAGAGAGGTCCGAGAGAATCAGCGTAGACATACTAACTCACATAGACAACCCTTTGCCGGATTCGTGCTCAGCCTGTTTCTCCTCCTGCTCCTCGCCAGTTGTGGAAGCGCCCAGGCAGCTACAACCACGACGGGTACACAACACATCGTTAAGCGCAATGTGCCAGCAACCACAAAAACGATTGCCCTGGGCACACAGCCTTGCCCCACAACCGCTGCCTCAACGGATTACTGGAACGCCGTTGTTGGCATTCAACGTGAACAGAACAACATCGCGAAAGTCTCGTGCGGACACCTGGAGGGGAACGATACCCTGCAAGCCCTGGTCGAGGTCGACTACAACGGCGCAAGCGGGGGCGTCAAAGATATTTATGTGTATGACCAGGTCACAGGTCCGGCCCCCACAAAGATTCTGGAACTCAAAGCACTCTACCAGGGCGACGCCCGCATCAGTGGCTATAATACCGTTATCACCCGCGAGGTAGACTGGAACTCCAGCATCAATAAAGGCCAGTCTTCGGATTCGGTCCAGCCTGACCTGTATCGCGAGTTCAAATGGGCGCCGGGCGCGAATGGCATGTTGCCCGTCGCGTTTCGTGGCTTCTATCCTGACCTGACGCGCTACCAGGCAGAAACTGATCAACAGCAGGTGAGTAGAGGCAGAGAGCAGTGGAAGCTGGATCCGCGCCAGGTTGCGCAACACATGGCCAGCAACCTGTTAAACTGGTCAGGAGCAAGTCAAGCTCGCATCCTGAAGCAGCAAGGGATAGATGCCACAGTAAGCCTGAAGAACGCGGGACAGGATGGCGGTACGATTACTGTCACCTTGAGCCGCCTGGAGGGCCGATCTGATGGCATCTGGCTCGTAACCCAGGTCGACAGCGATGCTCTACTCATAACCCAACCCACGCCCCTGGACCACCTCGCGCGCAACTTTACGCTCACAGGCAAGGGCCCAAACGGCGTCAGCGGCCAGGTAAAGGTCTTCGATCACCTGTACAGCGAAATTGGTAGTGCCAGCACCACGAGCGCCGGAAATAGTAGCACAACCTTTCACGCCACCATTAGCTATACCCCTACCTTCGATAAAGGGAGCGAAGATGGCATCCTCGCCCTCTTTGTGCGAAAAGGTAACGCTATCCAAGAGGCAGTCATGTTTAAAGCCTTGCTTGGCTAGCCTGCGTTCACACAACATTTACTCGACAAACCAGGTTCTCGTAATCAGGCCGTCTGCGACCTCATACATGACAATGGAGCGGACAGAGGGGCCATCCACCAGACCTTCTACCTCCTCCTCATCAATGATGAGATTCTCCGAGGTAATACGCCTGGTTATATGTGCATGCAAATGTGGACACTCAGTAAAGAGCTTGGCATAGGAGAGGCGCAACGCCTCCAGGCCCTCGTCAAGTATCTGCCCACCAGGATGCAAAGCTACCATTACAGTAGGACTGTAACACGCCAGGAAAGCCTCCAGGTCATGGGCATTATACGCCTGTAACTGGCGATCAACGACATCCTGCGCCGTCATCGTCTCTAAATCTAAACCTAAACCTAAACCTAAACCTATGCCTTGTTGCTTCATGCTAAAACCTCAATTGAATAAAATAATACCATGGTCCTATGCTATTATATTCTGCCGATGTACGCAACTTTTACCACCAATTATGTCCATTGGCAGAGTTAAATAGAGACAGTTTCAGTTTCTATAAATATGTATACAAACTATATATTTCTATGCTATACTTCGATACATCTCATCTTTATGAGTGTAAATATTTTTCTCTTTTGATTCTATATTATTATTATTTTTTCACTCACAGCACCTTGCATCTCCCTGATGGGCGCAGGGAATATGTAATACCTTCTCTCCTTAAATGAGAGAGAGCTTCCTAATATCTCTCCCTGACTCCGCTAATGCACCAGTTATGAGTGAAGCAAAACGTCCAGCCGATGAGAACGGCCTGGATTGAGGAAAAAAACAGTATGCACTACTGCTATGCCTGCGGCTCTGCCCTCTCCTCAGAGCACGCTCAGTACTGCGACAATTGTGGCAAATCCCAGATACCACCCACAGCCACCAGCGGTACTATGACTCCCATAGATGCAGATCCAGTTCCTGCCTTTTCCTTTCAGGAGTTCATGCCAGCCAAAGAAGCTGCAACAGCCCTTTCAGGGGAGCATTATCAGGGCAAAGAAGTCTCACATTATGCCATGCCAGCGGTCCATATGCCTGAAGCTACAAATGCGCAGTCCGCATCTGAGCAATTTGCATCGGGTATTCCCAACAGTGCCGTAGAGGCAAACGCCATAACAGCCAATGAACCAACCGTGGCGATGCCCTCTTCAGCCGAACACGGGCCGCTAGCATCTGTTTACCAGCCACAGAGTGGGGTCTTCCCCCCACAGGCACCTGTGCCACAGCCGGGAGCAGCTTACGATCCTGCCGCGATACATTCTGTCTCGTCGCCGCAGAATATATACCCTCCCATACCAGGGCAGGCGCCTTATTACGGTCCCCAGGGTGCGCCCTCAGCCTTCCCCCCACAGGCCAGCTCACCGTACGGCCCCTACTACCCACCAGTTCCCGCGCCAACCCCGCGCAAACGCTCCTGGTTCAGTAGTACGCCCGCCAAAATTTTAATTGCCGCTATTCTCCTGGTCCTCCTGATCGGTGGCAGCGCAACGAGTTACTATATCTATTTAATTACGCGCCCCAAGCCGGTCATTAGCATCGACAGTGTTTATAAAGTCAATGCCTTGCCAACCGGCTCAACCAATGTTGGTCTCACCTTCAAAGGCTCCGATTTCACCAAAAGCTCCCCAATCACTATTCTGATGGATGGATACCGTCTTCCAGAGCAGCCACAAATCATCAGCGACAAGGATGGCAAAGCTGATGCTGTACTCACAGTCAAAGAAGAATGGGTCACCGGCAAGCACACACTGACAGCCAAAGATGGTGACGGCTATACGACCGCCAAAGGGGTCGCGATTAACATTGTTAAACAGGGCGAGGCAGGTACGCCAGGACCCGGTGGAGCACCAGCCGACAATAAATCATTCACTATCAGTGGGCAAACAAATAAGAATACTGATCTCAACATTACAGTTACTGGTCAACCCGATCCTCAGGGGGGATTAGCTTGCTTTGAGGGTGACGATGGTCATGTCGTCACCGATACAGGCAAACTCGACGATGGCACACCGTATACGACTAAGTTCGCGACCACCTGTAGCGGTACCTACAAAAGCGGCAAACTCGAAGTCACTGAAACCATGAAGCAGGAAGAGACGACCTTCGTCACGCAGGGTGTCACCTTTACCTGCAAGACAAAGACACCTTATGAGAGCCTGAAAGTAGAAGGTACCTACGGATCCAATCAACGTTTCAGTGGCACTTATACTTTTCCAGCAACGACAGCGACCTGCACACCATATGATATTAGTCTCACAACGCAAGCAGAGAGCGGCACATGGGGCGGTGGCCCCAGTTTTTAGTTAGGCAGACTACGGGGAAAGAGGTGTTGATGGAAAATGGCAGAGCCATTTTCCATCAACACCTCTTTCCCCGAGGGGAGAGTAGCGAGATGAGGCAAGAACTGGAAAGACCTGTTTGAAGAGAAAAGCAAGGTGCGCAAAGCCGATAAATATGCTATACTCCTAGCATATTTGCACATTATCCTTTAGCAATACGAGCGTCCAGGCTCTCAACACCTTCTTCTGGACCAGAGCGCACTTATTCACCACCTACTTAAAAACACACACAAAGCACATCCCAGGTATATTGGAGGATGCATTCATGCTACACTGCCAAGCTTGTGGAGCGGAAGTCCCCTCAGATGGCGCACGTTTCTGTGGCAACTGCGGGCAACCTGTTTCCCCTCCCCAGCCAGTAGAAGCTCCGGCTCTGGCTCATAAAACTCCGTCTTTCAACGAAAATCCATCGTTCAATGAAGACCGCTCCCTCGCTGATGCTAAGACGGTCCGGGGCACTCCCCCACAGGCCGCGAGCACTTCCGCAGCATCTCAGCCGGGCGATAACGCCAATGATTTCTCGTTTCAGGAGTTTCAGCCTGCCAAGGAACAAGAGGCCCCAGGCCAGCAACCAGCCAGACAAGAGGAGGCGAAAACGGCCTATGGTGGCGGTGAGCACTTTGGGGCGCCCGTGGAAGCAGAAAGGCCTCAAGCGGCGGCCCCATCTACTCCAGCAGCAGGATATGCGGCTCCTCCTCAAATGCCTCCACGAGCACCAATGGCCCCAGGTGGTTCCTACGCGCCACCCGCTTCTATGCCAGGCGCGGCATACCCTCCCGCCGCACCCGCGCCTGTGCAACCGAGCATACCCGCGCCACAGGCTACACCCTATCAGCCGGGTGGATATCCTCCTCCCACCACACCATATCAACCCGGTGCCTTTCAACAGCAGCAGAGCGTGCCTTTACAACCGGGATACCCACCACTCCCACCTGCCGGAACACCTCCAGCCTTCCCAGGTGCCTATCCCGCGGGCGCCTATCCCCCGCCGCAGCAGAAAAAATCCTGGCTGAGTACAACCGCAGGCAAGGTAACTATCGGACTCCTGATCGTCGTGCTCCTGCTGGGAGGCATAGGAGTTTATGCGGTCTATCAACTCACTCGTCCCAAGCCAATCATTAACGTGACGAGCAGCTATAAAGTCGGGAGTGTACCCGCAGGTTCGACAAGTACCAGCTTGCATGTGACCGGGCAACAATTCTCCAATAGCTCAGACATTACCTTCCTCCTGGATGGCAATCCTATCGCAGGCCAGCCGCCAGTACTGAGTGATAAAGATGGCAAGGTCTCTAGCGATCTCAAAATTGATACGGGCTGGAGCATCGGTCAACACACCCTGACCGCCAAGGATGCCGGCGGATATACCACCAAAGATGGTATTCCTATTCATGTCGTCTCTGAAGGGCAGGCCCATACCCCAGGCCCCAAAGGTTCTCCCTCAGATGATCAGAGTTTCAAGCTGGAGGTTCTGCTCATCGGCCAGGATAGCGAGAGCGGCAAACCCTTTACAAGCAAGGCCACACTTATCGTGACAGGCCGCCCCGATCCCGCAGGCGGCAGCATCTGCACACAGTACGCCGATGGGCAGCCTCATACCGCGACCGACACCTCTGCTAGTGGGGCCAATACTCGCGAGACTATTGCTTCCCAATGTGATGGTAACTATAAAAGCGGTAAGGTCGACTATACAGAGAAGCTCTTGCAAGATAGCCTCGAAATTACGGAACAGGGGCGAACCTTTAAGTGCGCGCTTGATAATGCCAACACGGCCCTGCACCTGACTGGAGACTTCGATGGACCCAGCACGGCAAAAGGCACCTTTGACAATGGCTCTCAATCATATACCTGTGATATTCCTGGTACCAATAAACTGCTAACGCATGCTACAGGCTCCTGGACTGGCCTTAAAGTCGCATAGAGAGGCATAAAGTTTCATAAAGGGATATGCTCAAGCCCTGGCAGCCTAAAGGCTGCCAGGGCTTGAGCATATCCCTTTATGAAACTTTATGCCTCTTGCTATGATGAGGGTAAGGTCGCACTGTATAGATAGGCATAATAAGAAGGAGCAGGCCATGAGACCAGGATCGAGCGAACAGAGACCGCCACAGATAATACGTCAGAAGATCCCTTCCTCCTCCTCTTTACCCCAGATGCCGCTTGCTCACAAGCCTTCCAGGCGCGGGCGCTGGCTCTGTTATACCAGTATTTTTCTCTGCGGCTGGTGCTTTACAGCCCTGCTAGAACACCTGCTCTGGTTTTCGCTGACTATCCCTTTCTCCTGGGTTCAGCTTGCGGTCCCCCTCTTGCTCACCTCCACGGCCCACCTGACCCTCTTTCCAGAACTGGCGCCTCCGGTCGGCAGCCTCCTCTGGAGAGAACAGACACGCTGGTTGAGCATCCTCCTGCTCCTGGCTTTAATCATTCTTCCCTCCTGCCTGGCCTTCCTACCATACGAGGGTCTGGGCATAGGCTGGGCATGGCCCTGGCCCCTGACCATCCTATTACTGCTCGGCACAGGCTTCATTCTATGGAAGACGCTGCACACCGCGACCTGATCATGCTCTTGACTGGTAATATGTAGGGTCCATGCTGGCATGGATTGCGAGCGTAGTGATCTCTCCGGCGGCGTTTTCCCGGCAATGACGTATGGTACAATAGAGAAGAAAGAATACATGTGTAAGGAGTTTGTAGCAGAGCACCACAGGGCATATGACCCTCCATACTCAGGAAGGCCTGGCAACATGCGATCTACGGCGAAGCACAAACAGCGTAGTTGTCAAACACATTCTTCTAGACAGACGAACTGGTGGACATGGTGGATCTGTTTCTGGGGGGCCTACTGGATCTTCCGCCAGTGGCTCATCGCGCTCGCTGTCGTGGGCTTCTTCTTCCTTCTCTACACAGCCTGGAAAAATGATTGGCTTCATCTACGCAAACCGACTACGGTTATCTATGTCAGCAAACCCATGTCAGCCTCACCGCAGGTACATGAACAAGCATCGCGCTACGAACGAGGCTACCAGGGGTTGGACACGCCTCCGGTGGATTCAGCACCGCTCTATTCACAGAACAGGCCCTCACCCTGGGAATACGAGCAGCCATCAACGCAGTATCCAGAGCAAGAGCCACCGGCGGCTATGCAATAGCCTGGCGAGCTATACGCTTTAATTATCGCTCGCCAGGGTCATGTTATCTAACTCAGCCAGAGCCAGCGATACTTCACGATAGCATGGCTCCCAAATATCTAGAAGCGCTTGAAACTTGGCTTTTACTTCAGGATCGCAGGTCTCCCTGAGCCAGCGCCTCGTCTTCTCAATCTGGCATGCCTGCTCCATTAGCCAGATATGTGTGCGCTCTTTGACCGATGCCAGCGAACCAAAACGCGTCGGCAAGTAGGCAATGACAATATCATTCCCAGAATCCTGAGATACCGTAATTTGCAATAAAGCGGTATGGCGCAGACGCTCTCCCTTGCTCACCAACACCTCATGTAACAGGAAACGCCCATATCTTTGTACAACCATACCGACCTCTTGAGTAAGGTGCATAAGGCTTCCGCTTTCGTAGGAACCCGCCGGGCATAATCACCCTTCGGATACGCAGTATTTCAACGTTTACTGCATCCTGGGTATACCGGTAGCCAGGCGCTTCGCCCGCTACCAGGCATGCTTTCCCCACAAACAATGTACAAAAACACACTCCCATTTCTGAGAGCCTTCGCTATAGGGTGAAATTTCTTGCCTATCAATCTATAAGACGCATACCACCGCGAAACGTTGCACGCCTGGCTTATTATGCCCTAGATGTCCCATGCCAGGAGCTTCCAAACATCAGTACGTACCCACCCTTGAACCTGTGAGCAAGCACAAAAAAGATGCTGATTGTGACAATTTTGCGCATAAACAATTACAAACGATCCATTGGCCACTACTATATTATTAATAACAAAAAAGCGCAAATAGATACAGCAGAAAGCTAGAACACTAGTACTTCTGCTAGCCTATGAAGGAGCCTGAAGGCAGCGCCTTACTGATAGCGCAGCGCCTCCGCTGGCGCAATTCGGCCAGCCTGCCAGGCCGGGAGCAAGGCTCCCAGGAAGGAGGCCAACAGCGCGATCCCGGCAATGGCGGCCAGGTAGTACCAGGGAATCGTAAAGGTCAACCCGGTCTGATACTGCTCAAAGAAGTTAGCGGCAAAGATGTTGCGTGATAAGATAATCCCTAAACCAATACCCAGAACGCTGCCAAAGGCACCCACTAAGAATGACTCCAGCAGAAAGGCCCAGCGCACCATGCTCCTGCTACACCCAAGCGCGCGCAACATACCAATCTGTTGACGACGCTCAATAACGGCGCGCGTTCCCGTAATGGCCAGCGCGGCCACTCCCAGTAAGAGCGTCACTCCTACAACGCCAATCAAGACATTACTCAACAATATTCGCGGGCCACGTAGCTGCCAGATTACATCTTCGAGTACGGTTGTTTCCAGCCCATAATCGAGGTAGGCTGAACCCAGCGCCAGTGCCAGCGCCCGCTTATCCTGGCCGGGCGCGACCTTAAAATAGTAGGTCTGCAACTGGGGTTGGGCACTGGTAAATGAGGCACCCGTCAAGGCCCGAACGCTGGCGGCGGAACGGGGAACATAGAGGCCAAAATGAGAGGCGTCACTGTTATCTACAACCCCGATGACTGTTACCTTCATCGCCTCTTTGGTGCTTGGACCGACCAGCCAGAGTGGAACTGCGGAAAAGCTCCTGTCTCCTTGCGCAACACCACTGAGCGAGAAAGCGGTCTGTGGATCAATATTGGGTGGTGTGGCGGGAACAGTGTACTCGCTGGGAGCTGGCACCGATGGATCATAGACTGGAAAAGGTGAGCGATATGGCAGGGCGCTGCTATCAATCAAGGCATAGTCAGGATGCTGTTGTAGCGCGGCCCAGATGGCTGCGTCGTTCTCAAATCCCTTCGCCCGCGCGGAGAGATGCAAACCATAGCCCTGCAAGAAGCCGCCATCGACAAGCTGTGCTGGATAGATGCTCCAGCGGGGAGCATTCGCGCTCAACTGCATTACGCCAACCTCCGTCGCGCTCCGCATTCCGATAGCAGAGAATTGAGAGGTGGCAAAACCATGCGCGGCAAGCGATGTCGAGAGGTCCGGCAACGACTTAAAATAGGCGGTCGCTTGAATATCATACCCGCCCGTCTGTTGATCGATATCGGCGTAACTGTTCTGCACGGAGTTCGTAATCACAGCCATCACGGTCATGGCGAACACAACCAGGCTAAACATGACCACGCTCAGGCCCATACGGAAGCGACGGTGTAGCGGGTAGGCCGCAGCCAGGCTCATCGTGGCGTAGAGACGTGGAACAATCGTCCACATACGCAACAACGGCGCGATAAGCAAACCCGCATTGGCGATCAGCGCCCAGGTCGCCCCCAGCACCATCATAATACCCGCGACAAAGAAGATCTCAATGCCTCCCTGAAAGCGATGAAAGCCCAGGATGGCCAGAATATCAAAGGGCAACGCCCAATATCCCAGGAGCAGCAAGCCCGCCAGCGCGGCAAAGAGGCCACCAGAAATCCGGCGCGAGGCCGCGTAGTTCTCGCGCCTCCACACTCGCCAGTTGAAGATATCTAACAACCATGTTACCAGCCTGCGCATCCCCAGTCCAATACCCACCACAAGCAGCGATATGCCGCAAGAGAAGGACAACACCTGTTGTTGCTGTAGCCCTAAGCGAAATAGCCACCAACCAAGCACCAGCGGCACCAGGCCAATCTCCACCAGGAGTATCGCCAGCCCACCAGCCGCCTCGGGCAAAACCTCAAGTGTCATGCGCCGCGCCTGCCGCCTCCGTGATGTGGGTTTGCTGCCAATAGATGTCTCTCCAGAGCGCACCAGCAGGCGCAACATCTGCCAGGCGCGCTGCAATGACTCACGCAACGACACCTGTTTTCCAGACTCGGGCAGATCTCGCAGGGCCTCGATGACATTCATCCGGCTCACCAGCCAGGAGGAAAAAACAACCGAGCAGAAGGTAAATATGACTCCCAGGCAATAGGCAATAATAAAGCTACGTGGCTGCACACTAAATTTGAGCGGAAAGTTAAAACGCGCCATCAATGGGCGTAAGAACCAGATCAGCGCCGCGCCACCACCAACGCCAAAGAGCAGGCCAACGAAGGAGGCCAGCAGGTCATAGACCGCGCCCTCAAAGAGAAACATCAAGACCAGGTGATGCCTTTGCACGCCAATAGCGCGCGCCATGCCCATCTCCTTGCGCCGTTCTGCCGCGAGCAACACAAAGATAAGCAGGATCAGCAGCAGGCCAATCGCCAGGGCAAACAGGGTGAAGAGGGCAAAGATCCGCGAAAAGATATCCTCCGCCTTCTGCGTATTCTCCACCCCCTGCTGTTTGACCTGAATCACGTGGACTGAGCGTGGGGTCATGCGCTCAAGCTTGTCCGAAACTACGTCGGAGAGCGAGGTCCCAACAGGCTCTGCCCCGCTGCGGTTGCGCACGAAAATTTGATTGATCACGGGTTCGTCGAGATCCTGGAAGCCGCGCACGATCTGTACATTCGCCAGGAGAAAGGGGTTATCTCCCACCAGGCCATCGTTGCTGACGATCCCCGCGACACGCACCTGGAAGCGCTTACCAGGCCAGTCCTGGGAGTAGAGATAGAGCGTGTCGCCGCTGCTGGCATTGAGGAACTGGGCCGTAGTGATATTGAGATAGACCTCGTTCTTCCCCAGTTCGCGAATAGTGCGATGCTGCCTGGTTCCCTGGTCAGTCATGCCACCAAAGCCCAGTTCGCTATCGGGAACGATCCCCAAAGCCGTAACCTTGGAGCGAACCTGGCGCGAGGTTTCATCGGCGATAAGAATATTCTGCATGCGTAATGCCGCGCCCAGAGCCGTAATATCGGGCTCCTGCTGCGCTCTCGTCTGCAAGCGCTGGTAGATACGCTCCGAGTACACGCCCAGAGTACCCGAGCCGCCTTCGACGAGCTCATCTACGTTGCCCCAATTGAAGACCGCCACCGTCTGCACAGTTGAGGTTAAGACATCGCCAGTCGTTAACACGCTGGAGAGGAGGGTAGTTGAAAGCATCAAAGCGCCAATGATCAGGAACATCTGTGAACGCCGTCGTGGGATATTGCGCACACCAATCTTAAAGAAGAGCATGTTGGTCAGCGCCAGAAGCAGCACGACGACAACGATCACCCCTGTGATGATCATCAGAGCCAGCGCAAAGCGATCCATTGGAATACCAAACAGAGCTGTCATATGATCCTGTGTTGTTTCATGCCCTGGTAGAACAGCTGAGCTAGACGCGCGTACCCCGCAGCACTTGGATGAAAACCGTCATCGCTAATAAACTCTGGATGCGAGGTTAGTTCCTGCCAGGCCTGGAAAAGGTCAATCAGCACTACATGGTGACGATCTACAACAGACTGTATAACAGCATTATAGCTAGCAACTGAACGCGCGAGTTGTGTGGTATCGGTCGAATTGAAACGAGGAAGAAGAGTTAAATCGGGGACGTTTGCGATGACAATCCGCACATGCGGAAGCTTAGTCTGTAAATCTTGCAGCAGGTGCTCAAGGTCCTGGGCATAGCTAGAGGGAGGCACATTATCGACCAGGTCATTAACCGCCAACCAGACAGTAATCAAGTTGGGATGGGCATCGATGGCGACTGGTAGCTCAACGCCAAGCGCATCATGAGCGTCCATACCTGGAATGCCAAGGTTGATCAGTCGGACAGTATTCTGTCCCAGGCTCTGTTCCTGCATCTTGCCATCTCCGTTATGAGCAAGCATGCGTGAGAGAACGGCTGGCCAGCTCTCGGTGCGGGGATTTTTGCTGCCAGTGCCATAGGTATCGGAGGCCCCAATCGCGACATAGGTCATACGCGCCTGCGGCGCTGCCTGGATCGCCAGCTTGCCATTATGTTCCTGTCCTGTTAAGGGAGAAGAACAACCAGCCAGGAATAGCATCGCCAGGCAGAGGATATACAAACCCCTGACCCATACTGGAGGCAGTATACGTCGAGAGCCAGGGTTCCCAATCCTCTGCTGGCGCACCCTATACATGTGGGTAAAGGCGTTACCGAATAAGGGCAGCACTGAGAATGGAAATTAGCGCGAACAACACCACGAAAATAATCGTGAGATTGAAGATCAGGCGCTCTACTCCACGGCGCGTCTTAAAGACTGAGCCAGCGCTGCTGCCACCAAAGGCGCTGCCCAGACCAGCACCACGTGCCTGCAAAAGGATAAAGACGATCACGGCAAAGCAGAGGATGATCTGAACAATGCGAATCGCAGGAAGCCACTGCTGTAACAAGAGTATTCCTCTCTTTCGTATGGGCTGGCTCAAAACAGGCGCTTTTTACCAACACAGGTACGATTGAAGATCAAAGCAACCGAGAAGGAAAAAACGTCCTCGGTGGAGGTGATTATACCATACTTCCAGCCTTCAGTCGAGATGCAAGAAAGGGCTATTGGCACGGCTGCCGGGCAGATTGCCCGGCAGCCGTGCCAATAGCCCTTTCACATAGAACTATACAATTACATGTTGTTCATAAATAGCGCCAGGGGTACTATAAAAGGCTTTGTTAGCATGCAATGTGCAGTATACTTGTCTCGGTAACAAAGGGGGGAAGTCGGAGAGCTATGCGCGCTCTTCCGATAAGTGGAAGGAGTTGGTTGAACTTGGTCAGGTCCGGCGGATTGTTCTTGCTCATCGGGATCGGTTGGTTCGCTTTGGCTACGAATACTTTGAAGCCTTTTGCGAGCGGCACCATACCGAACTCATTGTCATCAATGGCGAGAATCTTTCTCCAGAGCAAGAACTGGTGCGCGATCTCATCGCTATCGTCACCGTGTTTTCTGCTCGACTTCCTGGGCTGCGCTCCTACAAGAAAGCGATTAAAGATGCTGCTTTGCAAAAAGATTCGCATTGAGCTCTCTGAGCAAGACGCCGCCACCCTTGAGTTCATGCAAGGAAAATGCAGAGGACTTTACAATTGGTGGGTGATGCGACTACAAAACGGGGAGAAATGGCGCTTCAACGAATGCAAGAAGACGCTGGCTGAGAGTCGTGCTCATGATCCTGAACTCAATCAGGTCTATGGAAAGTTGCTGGCAGAAGTCTACTATCGTCTTGATGGAGCCATGAAAGCCTTTTTTCGTCGGGTGAAAGCAGGTGAAACGCCTGGATTCCCAAGAGTGCGCCCTCGTCACTGCTTTTTCACGCTCTGCTATCCTGCGATGTACCTTGAAATTGAAGGGGAGAAACTGATGTTGCCCACCGGGGGCAAGGGCAAAAACAAACAGTATCCCAACATCGTTGCACGCCTGACAGAAGCGCCACCAGAGGGTTTCAAAGAGGTTGCGATTAGTCGCGATGGCAGAGGCAACTACTTTGCCTCTTTTACCAGAGAGCGTAACGAGAAACCGTGTGAAACGGATGGAACGGTTGCCTTTGACCTCGGCATCAAGACCCTGGCAACAGGCGTCAACGAGCAAGGCGGAGTCTATACTATTGGCGGCTTCAAAGGGGCACGTTGGTACAATAAACAACTCGATAAAATCCGCTCCAAGCGTGATAAGTGCAAGAAAAAATCACGTCGTTACCTTCACTTAAGCAAGGTCTACAAGCGCGTTTCCCAGAAGAAACGCAACAAACAACGGGATAGCTTGCATAAGGCATCCCATCTCATTGCCCGGCGAGTGGTTGAGAGAACTGTCGTCGTGGGCGATCTTTCCCAGAGACAAATGGTCATGAAAGAGCATCAGGAGCGCAACAAACAGCTCAACCGAGCGGTATTCAATGACTGGGGCTTGTATGCCTTTGTCCAGATGCTCACCTACAAATGCCAGTTGTATGGGAAAGAGCTCCATTTCTTAGATGAGCGCAACACCTCCAAGCAGTGTAGTGGCTGTGGGAATCTGCAAGCCATGCCCCTGTGGAAGAGAACGTACGGTTGCGTGGAATGTGGACTCGTCATGGACCGCGATGAAAACAGCGCACACAATATCCTGACGAGGTTCTTTGCGCGGCGAGCGCCACACACCGAAAGGTGCGGTGTGCTGCATGCGACCCAAAGCGGTGTCGAAGTCATGGGGGCTTCCTGTGAGGGGCAAGTGCAGCAATTGAATCTATTTGAGAGTGCGTGAGTACTTTTGAGTAGATCTAGAATGGCAGGACTATGGGTTATGGCGATACCTATCGCGGAAGCACATCTACATAGATCTGAACCCTATCAGACAAGCAGCGTCCGGCAGCCTCAGCGCCTACGCTGTAGCGTCGGCATTATGGCTTACAATGAAGAGGCGAATATCGCGCGCACACTCCAGGCCGTGCTCGCACAACAGAGCACCACGCTCGATATCCACGAAATCATCATCGTCGCGAGCGGTTGCACAGATCGTACGATTCCCATCGTGCGCGACTTTGCCGCGCATGAGTCACGAGTGAAACTCTATATCCAGGAACAGCGCGAGGGGAAGGCCTCAGCAATCAACTTATTCCTTGCGCACGTCGAAAGCGAGATCGTCGTCTTACTGGGAGGCGATATCATTCCTGCTCCCGAAGCGCTGGAGCATCTCTGCGCACCGTTGCTAGATACACATATCGGCATGGTTGGGGGCAGACCGATACCGGTCAATAACCCACACACATTCATGGGGCACGTCGTCCATTTGCTCTGGCACCTGCACGACCGCCTGGCGGAGCAGGCACCCAAGTTAGGAGAGATCGTAGCCTTTCGGAATGTGGTCGCAGGCATCCCCATCAGGAGCGCCGTCGATGAGATCTCGCTCCAGGCCCTGATCTCGCAGCTTGGCTATCAACTCTACTACGAGCCGTACTGCGTAGTCTATAACAAAGGTCCACTCACGATTAAAGACTTTCTCCACCAGCGACGGCGGATCTATGCCGGCCATTTGCAGGTCAAAGAGCAGCAACGCTACGAGGCCTCAACTATGCGCGCGCTCCCCATAATACGCCAGTTGCTTGCCACACACAGGTATGCGCTTGGCACGCCACGCAGGGTTCTCTGGACATTAGGGGCGGTCGTGCTTGAGAGCTATGCGCGCCTACAAGGCTACCTGGATTATCTCTACCACCGGGAACACCATATCTGGCAGGCTGTACATTCCAGCAAGAACCCCGACATAGATCTGCCCCAGCTCTACGCCAGCAAGCAAGAAGTTATCGCGCGAGGCGCGTTCCCAAGCGGTAGGGACCAGCATGAGAAGCCACCTCGTGTGGTGGTGGAATCGCTTCGCTCGGAGTCCAAGCCAGCTTGGACCCTACAATTTGGTAATTGCTCCATTAAAGAGCGTTGAGCTGTTGTCGATGATGGAGACTAGCACATTACATACACCATTCAGGCCTGTTGGCAAAACAGGCTATGCCCTTGTAGGTGACCTATCTATATGGTACAATACAATCCGGGCGAGGACATTTGGTCCCCGCCCGATCTTATGTAGAAAAGCGAAAAAGCAAAAGCTTATGGAAATAACCTGGCTCGGTCACGCTTGCTTCCAACTTCGTGGCAAGCAAGTTACACTCGTAACAGACCCGTTCACTCCTCAGCAAGGCTCCTCGCTGGGTAAGATCAGTGCCTCCATCGTCACCATCAGTCATGATCATCCCGGACATAACAATAGCGCCGCCATCGGTGGTAATCCTCGTGTTGTACGCAGTCCTGGTGAATATGAGGTGAGCGATGTGCTGATTACGGGCATTGCCTCCTATCATGATAATAAACGGGGACAGGAGCGCGGGCGCAACACCATCTACGTGATCCACATGGATGGCCTGGTAATCTGCCACCTGGGCGACCTGGGACATACCCTGCAAGAAGAGCAACTCGAGGAAGTCGCCGATGCTGATATCTTATTGATTCCCATTGGTGGACAAAGCACTATTCATGCAACGCAGGCCGCGGAAGTCATCAGCCAAGTAGAACCTCGCATCGTCATTCCGATGCACTACAACTCTGCCTTAGAAGAAAGCGCCGGCGCCCTCAATAAATTCTGCCGAGAGATGGGTGTTGAGCCACCGGCACCACAACCAAAGTTTGTTGTTACACCAGGCACACTTCCAGTAGAAACGCAGATCGTACTGCTCACGCCACGATCCTAGCTTCGCGCAATCTTAGTTTGTACATCGTCTTTCGTCAGCAAGTTGCAGGCTGCAACGTAATCGTTTCATTTGCATAAACGGAAAGGCTCCGGCTTGAGGAGGTTTTTTGCATGTCAAAATTTATCTTTGTTACAGGTGGGGTGGCTTCATCGGTAGGTAAGGGCATCAGCGTTGCCTCTCTGGGCCGTCTTCTTAAGAATCGCGGAGTCTCTGTCTCGCTCATGAAGCTGGACCCCTATATCAACGTTGATCCTGGCACGATGTCACCATATCAACATGGCGAGGTCTTCGTCACCGATGATGGTGCCGAGACAGATCTGGACCTGGGACACTACGAGCGCTTTACCGACGAGCCCGTATACCAGGCCAATAACATCACGACCGGGCAGGTCTATGCCTCTGTTATCGCCAAAGAGCGACGCGGAGAATATCTCGGCGGCACGATTCAGGTTATCCCCCATATCACAAATGAGATCAAAGCCAGGATGCACGCGGTTGCGCGCCATTCTGATGCAGATGTTGTCATTGTTGAGGTCGGCGGTACAGTCGGTGATATCGAGGGCGAGCCCTTCCTGGAGGCCATTCGCCAGATGCGTAAGGATGTCGGTCGTCGCGATGTGCTCTATCTGCACGTGACGCTGCTCCCTTACCTGGGTGCCTCGAAAGAGCTGAAAACCAAGCCAACACAGCATAGCGTAAAAGAGTTGCTGCGCGTCGGCATTCAGCCCGATGTAATCCTCTGCCGCTCCGACCACGAGGTCAGCGACGAGCTACGCGAGAAGATCGCGCTCTTCTGTAACATTGAGGCGCGCGCGGTCATTCCTCTGCTTACCGCGGATACCATCTATGAAGTTCCCCTGGTCCTCGAAGAGGCTGGTCTGGGTGAGTACCTGGTGCAGGAACTGGGCCTCCCCCAACAAGCCCCAGATACCAAATGGGACGAGTGGAAGAAGCTCGTGGCAAAGATCAAGAGTCCACGCCCGGAGGTTACCATCGGCCTCGTCGGCAAATATGTCGAGCTGCATGACGCCTATATGTCGGTGGCGGAATCGCTACACCATGCTGGCTGGTTCCATGATGTCGACGTGCGCATCAAGTGGATTAACTCCGAGGCGCTTGAGAAGATGAATGAGGCCGAGGTCCTGGAGGGTCTCTCTGGTATCGTTGTTCCTGGTGGCTTCGGCCATCGCGGCATCGAAGGCAAGATCAAGGCCGCCAGCTTCGCGCGACGCAACAATATCCCCTACCTGGGTCTCTGCCTGGGTATGCAGGTCGCGGTCGTCGAGTTCGCACGCAATGTGCTTGGACTTAAAGAGGCCAATAGCTCCGAGTTCGATCCCCAGACGCCCAACCCTGTCATCGACCTGATGCTTACCCAGCGCCAGGTGGCGGATAAGGGTGGCACGATGCGCCTGGGCAACTGGGTCTGCTGCCTCACCAGGGATACGAAGGCCTACGCCGCCTATAATGAGCCTATCGTCTTCGAGCGCCATCGCCATCGCTATGAGTTCAATAGCGAGTATCGCAAACGCATGGAGGCACACGGACTCGTCGTCAGTGGTCGCTCAGCCGATAACAGCCTGGTTGAAATTATTGAGGTTAAGGATCATCCCTGGTTCGTCGCCTCCCAGTTTCATCCAGAGTTTAAGAGCCGACCCACACGGCCACATCCTCTCTTCCGCGATTTCGTAGGTGCCAGTGTTACAATAGCGCAGCAACAACAATCGCAAGAGGGCACACAGGAAGAAAAAGATACGCTGGCAACCAACCGCTAACGGTTGGACTTGCCCGGCGTGCCAGATGCCCCTTTGCACCAAAAGGGAGACAAAATACACAGACTATGTTGTACTTAAGCCAGTTACTTGGCACACCGGTCGAGAACGCGCAAGATACGCGGATAGGCCGTATTGTTGATGTGTTACTGCCAGCAAAGCTGGTGGGCAGCGACGAGCCTGCCTATCCTAGCACGCTGCTTATCGATAGCGAAGAGGAACAGCGCTGGCGCGTTCCTCTTCGTGACGTTAGCTGGTTCGAGGGGGCACTGCGCCTGAACACCCCTCTCCAGCAGTTAACGCGTGCCTCGCGTGAGCTCGTTGAAGAGCCAGATGAGATATCCCTTGCCCAGGAAGTGCTCGATAAGCAGGTTATCGATATTAAACGCAAGAAGGCAGTTCGTGTCAACGACGTCTGCTTAGATGAGAGCTGGCGCATCCTCGGAATCGACAATAGCGCCTTCGGGCTTGTTCGCCGCTTAGCCCCTTCCTGGCTCCTTGGCTCGAAAGGCCGTGACTACCCCTCCGTTCCCCTTCCCTGGCAACAGATCGAGCTCATTAGACAACCACGTCCAGGCGCCCAGGACGAGAAGGAAGGTCTAGAAGAAGAAGAGGCGCCGCACGTTCAGCGCATCCTCTCAGGTCACCTGGCCGAAATGCACCCGGCGGATATTGCCGAAATAGTCCACCAGCTTACACCCGGCCAGGGAGCACGCATCATCGAGGGACTCGACGATGAAACGGCTGCGGCCACCATGGAGGAGATAGATACCGAGCGGCAAAGCCATATCCTGGAAAATATTGAGCCAGAGCGAGCCGCCGATATCCTACAAACCATGGGACCAGACGAGGCCGCTGACCTCATCGCACGTCTGCCCGAGGAGCGGGCGCAGGAACTCCTCCACCGTATGACGCCCGAAGAATCAGAAGAGGTACAGGAACTGCTTGAGTATGCCGATGATAGCGCAGGCGGCCTGATGACCACTGATTTTCTCGCGCTCACCCAGACGCGTACGATACAAGAGGCCCTGGAGGCGGTGCGTACCAATGCACGCGAGCATGGCTTGCGCACGGCCTACGTCTACTGCGTCGAGAACGAAGAGGACGAGGAGAGTCCCCTGGTAGGCGTCGTTTCGCTCTGGGAGCTACTCATTGCCGGACCAACCCAGCAGTTACACCAGCTCATGGAGGTCGACCTGATCTCCGTGGTCCCAGAGACCGGCGCACACGAGGTAGCCGAGAAGATCGCCAAGTATAACCTGCTTGCCGTCCCGGTTGTCAATGACCAGCGCGCCTTACAAGGCATCGTCACCGTCGATGACGCCCTGGATGTCCTGCTCCCACCCGAGCGCAGGCGCAAGCCCAAACGCATGTATTAGATTGTATCGCCGAAAAAGGGACCGCAGCGAAACGCTGCGGTCCCTTTTTCGGCGATACACCCCTGCTTAATGGACTTGACAAAGTCCGAGCGTATAGTTTATTCTTCTTACATGATCAAAAATTTTTGATCGATAGAAAGAAGTGGCATGATAAAGAATGCTTGATGTTTATGAGATCACAAGCCTGGAACAGTTGCGTGCCATCAGCGACCTGCTACGCGTGCGCATCATGGACAATTTAAAAGAGAAGCCTCTGACCGTCACGCAACTGGCTGAGTTGCTGGGCATGGCTCCAGCCAAGATTCATTACCATGTGCGGGAGCTAGAGAAGGTGCAGTTGCTCAAGCTGGTTGAGACCCGCGAAAAAGGCGGCATCCTGGAAAAGTACTACCAGGCCGTCGCGCGCAACATCAATGTCTCGAAGAGCCTCTTTTCTTCAGCATCACAGGATGAGGCGGCCGAGGGCATCAGCCAGCTCTTGAACCAGGCTCGTGATGGATACCTTGCTGCCTTTCAGCACTCCATGCAAAGCACACAGGAGCCAGGGGCAGGACTAGCCTTTGTCCTGACTCATCTCTATATGACGACCGATGAGATGCACCAGCTTTTGAAGCGCATCAACGAGCTCTATGAAACGTACGAAAAACCGCGTGGGATTGAAGGTGAGCAAGAGTTCATGCATGTGCTCTTCAGCTATCCCGAACAACAAAAAGAGCTAGCAATGCCAGCAGCACTCATAGCCGATGTACAACCACAGCAACCGCAACAGGAAGTCTCGGTTGGGGTTCGCCATATCAACAGACATGAGCTAGAGCAGGCGCTGCAACAGAATAAACACCTGCATCTAAGTATCGTAGGGCTTTGTAGCATCGCCGGCGATGTCCCACTCGAACTCGTTCAGTCAACCATCGAAAAATTCAGTCTCGTTGGACGCCTACAGGCCGCGCCAGACGTTTATGACTACCTGATGAGTATCCGCCACCAACCATAAATTGCTTCTTCCCTAGCAGGGAATGCGCAGGAGAAATTCATATGCAAATCGAGAGTCCAGGCCCGGTTATAACGGGCACACTGGCTGAAAGCGCCAGGACTGGTGCGTCAATTCCCAGGCGAGGGCTTGTCCACAATCGCAATTTTGTCTTACTAGCATGCGCTCAGGGCATCTCTAATGTTGGGGACTTCTTTTTTACGACAACCCTCCTGGTCTGGATCTATGATCTCACCCACCAGGCGGGCGCTGTAGGTAGCATCTGGGTAGCGGAATACGCCCCTATCTTTCTCCTGGGACCATTTGCGGGCGTCTTTGTAGATCGCTGGAACCGGCGCACGACAATGCTTACAGCAGATATTGCACGCGCCGCGCTGACCCTGATTCCGCTCCTGGTTGCGGGCGCTCTGCGGCTCCCCGCCATCTATGTGAGCGTCTTTGTGCTGGGAGCCTTCTCACGCTTCTTTATGCCCGCCAAGGCAGCCCTGCTCCAGGCCATCGTGCCAGAAGAGCAACGGGGACAGGCCGCCTCCGTAAGCCAGACCTTGATGGCGATCTCTTTCATTCTGGGTCCCGCCATTGCCGCCCCGCTCTATACCCTTGTAGGCCCAACGCTGGCATTGGCAATCAACGCCCTTTCCTTTGGTGTCTCAGCCCTCTGCGTCAGCTTGATGCGTGTTCCACGTGAGCAGGTCCATCCCTACGCTTATCAGGCCCAGGAGGCCAATTCACAGCAGGGGCTACAACTGGTCTTACGCGAGTTTCAGGAGGGCCTCACCTTTGTGCGTAAGACCCGCACACTGCTCGTCCTGATCCTTATATCACTGCTGGCTATGCTCGGGGCAGGCGCGCTCAACTCGCTCGATATCATCTTTGTCGCGCAACGCCTACATTCACCAACCTCACTCTACGGCACCTTAATGGCCGCTGGCGGCGTGGGCGTCCTGGTGGGAGCCGTCGTTTGCGGTCTCTTAGGTAAGAGGATTACGCCGAAGGCGATGGTATCCTGGGGCGTTATGCTCCTTGGCGTTGGACTGATTGTCTATTCGTTCCAGACCATTTTTCTGGCCGCTGTGATCTTAAATTTCCTGATCTGTATCCCCCAGGCTGGACTCAACATTGGCTTTGGGCCTTTGATTATGGGCGTCACACCAGGAAAAATGATGGGCCGTGTTCAGTCAGTTCTTGATACTTCCATGTTTGGCTTTAGCCTGCTCTCTGCGACCCTGGCAAGCTTTCTGGGGCAATTAGTACGCGTCGACATACTCTTCGGCCTGTGCGGTGGCCTGATCGTCCTGGCAGGCATACTGAGCCTCTTTCTGTTACCTGCTCATGAAGGCCAGCCAGAGACGGCTATGGTCGCTGAAAACGCAGGTGATTTACATCCATAAATTGGCATATACTAACCATATAAAGATTTTTTCAAAAGGAGAGAACTTATGAGTGATATTCGTTTACAGCGCATGGCAAAGGTGCTCGTTCACCATTCGACAACCATCAAAGAGGGAGATCGCCTGGCGATCCAATCTTCGCCGCTCGCGGCCCCCCTGGTACGCGAGATTGCGCGTGAGGCAGTTCGCTCCGGCGCCTTTGTTGAGACCTTTGTCAGTCTGCCAGGCATCAGGGAGATTGTGCTCAAAGAAGGCTCTGACAAGCAACTCGACTATATCGCGCCCAGCATGCGCCATATCATCGAAGAATACGAGACCTGGATCAATATCCTGAGTGATGAGAATACCAGGGGCATGAGTGGAGTTGATCCCGCACGCCTGGCCTACGCCCAGAAGGCTGGTCGCGAGCTGACCGGGACCTATATGAGGCGCTCAGCCGAAGGTTCGCTGCGCTGGAACATCTGCATGTTCCCGACCAGCGCCTATGCCCAGGACGCTAACATGTCGCTGAGCGACTTTGAAGAGTTTGTCTACAAGGCCTGCAAGCTCAACGATGAAGATCCAGTGGCAAGCTGGCAAGAGCTCTCGCGCCAGCAGGAGCGCTACGTCGAGTGGCTCAAAGGCAAGCGCACTATTCACATCCAGGGGCAGGATACCGACCTGACGCTCTCCATCGAGGGTCGCGGCTTCATCAACGACGATGGCAAGAAGAACTTCCCCGGTGGCGAGTTCTTCACCAGCCCGGTCGAAACCTCGGCCAATGGTTATATCCGCTATAGCTTCCCGGCGGCGTTCAATGGTCGCTCGGTCGAGGATGTCCGCCTGCGCTTCGAGAACGGCGTCGTGGTTGAGGCTACTGCCGCTCAGGGGCAGGATTACCTGGACCAGATGCTTAGCCTGGACGAGGGGGCGCGCCGCCTGGGCGAGTTCGCCTTTGGCAATAACCGCGACGTGGATCGCTGCATCAAGAATATCCTCTTCGACGAGAAGATGGGCGGGACCGTTCACCTGGCGCTGGGCAACGGCTTCCCCGAGGTCGGCGGGCAGAACACCTCAGCCCTGCACTGGGATATGGTCTGTGACCTGCGCAGCGGCAGCGAGATTCGAGTTGACGGCGAGCTCTTCTCCAAAGACGGCAAGTTCGTCTTCTAAGAATAGAGTAGGGGTGTGTTGTGTCGGGTTGGCTTCGCCAACCCGACACAACACACCCCTACGCAACAAATGCAGCAGGCGCTATTCGTACATTGTGGTAATCGAGAGGATTGTGTAGCCGGTCACACCTCCAGGGGTCGTCACGGTGACCTCGTCACCCTCTTTATGTCCCATCAAGGCTTTGCCAACAGGAGATTGATCTGAGATAAGGCCAGACTTTGGATCCGCTTCGTAGGTCTCTACGATCTTGAACACGCGCTTGGCGCCGCTCTCACTCTCAAGCTCAACCTTCATGCCGATGCGTACCGTTCCATCGTGTCGGTCAAGTGACTCAGGCGTAATCACCTCGGCGACTGCAAGCAGGTGCTCAAGCTCAATGATCTCGCCCTCAACCTTGGCTTGCTCATTCTTGGCATCTTCATACGCGCTGCTCTCACTAATATCACCGGCCTCTTTAGCCTCATGAACGTAGTCGGCAGCCTCCCTGCGTTTTACGTTGCGCAAGTAGTCCAGACGTTCTTTATTCTTGGTATAGCCCTGTGGGGTCAGACGAACTACCTTACGCTCTGAATTCGTTTCACTCTGTCCACCAATACTCATTGTAAAATTCCTCCTGGTATCGCGAATTCAACCAACTAGCCGGTTTATTCCAGATACCCGCCTCAAAGATCTGTGTGAAAAATGTTATTCATATCTCTTTTGCATCATGACCCTCGCACAACCATCGCGCGCCATCCATGACCTCTCTACATTATTATCGAGAGGTAGCACCCTTTTCTCCACCCCGGCTACCATTTTGTCTTCGCTGGTAAAAGAGGATGAACGTGGAGACAGCCAGGCAGCGTTGCGATTTTTAGCTTGTATGCAACGTCCTGTCGCCACTGCCATTTTTCTTTTATTTTTTCGAGGCGATGCTTCACTGTGTTTCATGATCAACAGAAACACAGGTGTCCAAACACATGAGGGAGATTATACGTTGTCATTTTCACTACGTCAAGTAATTTCTGGACAAATTTTCACTATTCTGGCGCGATCTTGTATATTTCATCTTGTGTATACACAGACCATGTCTAAATGCTTGTGCTCATTCCTCATCTAGAGCGCCATGCTTCCCTTATTCTCCGCCTGCTGAGAGGGTAAGCCTCACTTTTGTGAATCAGATAAGGTCAGATTTAGCCCGTAGTAAAACGGAATAATCTGGTACCACAGACAGGACAATGTCCCACCAGGGCGCTCCGCCCATTTTTCGTGACTGAACGCTCGGGCGCCTGCATCTCACGCTTGGTCCGACACTTCACACAGTAAGCCACAGCCATCTCAGCGCTCGCTTGTGGCTCTGATGCCGATACTGGCTCCAGTAGGCCTGATATCACCTCATCCTGGCGCTCGGGAGCGGACACAGGCTGGATGCTCTCCTCCGGGGTCGCCTGAGCAATTATATCAGAGGTGTCAGCAGGCAGTGAATCATTCGGGGTTGAGGCCGCAATGGTCTCGGTTTGCGCCGAGACCGCCGGGTCGAGCGTGGCCAGTTCTACATCTTCATCCGTTACCACCTCTGGCGGCTGAATGGAACGCGCCAGCGGCGGGACAAGCTCCTCGCTTAAAGTCAGAGGAGTGTTGACAGCAGGGTTAGACTGCGCGGCTACCTTCTCCAAAGCGGCTTCACTGCTTGCGGCAGGTACAAACGTGGACGGCGTGGCGAGTGAGATGGGAGGCAGGGTAATCGTTTCATTCTCTTCGCTCACTGGCGCTGACTTGAACACATTCTTTCGCAAAATATAGACCAGGATAAAAGCAGCGCTACTTGCGAGCACCAGGAGCAGCAGGCGCATACTTCTGCGTAACACAACACCTATCTGACTCATAGCAAAACCTCCTTAGGATAACGAGGTACATTGTAGTGGCAACGTTACCTGCCACCCCACGATACGTTTAGCACACTACGGAATATACTTTATCTACTCTTTCGCAGGAAACGGTTATGCGTATTATAGAAGAAATCGACGAGATGATCGAAACCGCTCGCGGCTGGCTCACACGAGGAAGTGTTGGCTTCATCCCCATCACAAATGAACTGAGCATGCATGCCGGGCATCAAGCGCTCCTGGTGACCGCGCGTGGGCACTGCGAAAGCACTGTCGTGTGTCTTTTACGAACTCCACTCTCCTTTGATGCCTGCAGTGACACGGCCATGAGCACCCACGGCCTGGAAGAGAGCCTGCGTTTGCTCACAGCAAGCGATGTTGACGTGGTGTTCACGCCCCGCTGGGAAGATCTCTTTCCAGCAGCATATGCGACTTATATTCGCCTTGGCGGCTCTATCCAGGAGGCACTGGTGCCAGCGCATTGCACAGACAATGCCCTCAATGAGTTCGCCACGGCCCTGGGTCAACTTCTGCTTATTGTACGTCCCGATATTGCCTTTCTGGGACAAAAAGATGCTATCCAAGCCGCGATTATACATAAAATTATACATGATCTGCACATTGATGTAAGTTTACGTCTCATTCCAACGGTACGTGAACAAAATGGGCTAGCCATGAGCAGTCACACGCTGCTCCTCAGTCTCCAGGAGCGTGAGGCAGCCACTCTGCTCCACAACTGCCTCCTCCTCTGTAAAAATAGCATTGAGCAGGGAGTGGACGATGCCCCTACCCTCACACAGCTCGTGCGCACACACATTGCTAGTAATGAGCATATCACGCTCCTTCACCTGCTTATAGGTGATCCTGAGACCTTACAGGCACGCGACAAAGTTATTCCTGGTACGCTCCTGGCGCTCAAGGCACGTGTCGGCAAGCATCTTGTAAACGACAATATCCAGTGGATGCGCGATGGGAGCTGGCGTCTGTAGTCGCTCTTCATTGATGATCTGGTAATTTCGGCGCATTCCAACTATAATGAGTCGGGGGCAGGCGGAGGAGGTGATCCACCAGACAACGCTGCTCCAGACGGCGCTGCTCCAGACAACGCTGCTAAAGCACGCGTTTACATATTATAATGCCTGCTATTTATTTTGAGGAGGCTCTCATGCCTGGTATCATTATTTCAGTGATCCTGAGCGCACTTATTGCCTACTTATGGGGTTCAATTCCTACTGGTTACTGGATGGGAAAAATCTTACGCGGGAAAGATTTTGACATTCGCGACTATGGTAGCCATAAAATTGGGGCGACCAACGTTCTGCGTACACTCGGCAAGGGGCCAGCGGCCATTGTTTTCCTGGTTGACCTGTCTAAAGGAGTTGGCCCCACTCTGCTCGCCCTCCTGGTTCCGGCTCTCAATGCTGGTGGCTGGGGACCACCCATCGCTGGCATCCTGGCCCTGCTCGGCCATTGTTATCCCGTATTTATCGGCTTCAAGGGCGGTCGCGGTGTGCTGACCGGTGGTGGCGCGCTTCTGGTCATCTCTCCCACCATCTTTCTCATATGCCTGATTGTCACCGTGGGAACAATCATCCTCTCACGCTATGTCTCGCTTGGTTCAGTTCTCGGTTCAGCCTGCACCATTATTTGCGGCTTCACCTTTTTTCTAATCAGTCAGGGCAACCCTCACTTTTTCGCCCATGTGACGATCCAGCAATTGCTCTTCCTGATTATTTCCCCCGCCCTGGTCATCATCTTCCATGCCGACAATATCAAACGCCTGCTCTCCGGCACTGAGCGCAAACTCGGCCAGAAAGTCGATACGACGCCAAACGCAAACTAGAGGGACGCTTCGCAGGGGTAATGGATATGGGGTGGACATGCCTGCGGCATGTCCACCCCATATCCATTACCCCTGCGAGCCACGCAGTGGCGAGAAGTCCTATTAACGCATGTTAATACTCCCAGAGAAACGAGAGCTAGAAGCTAGAGGGTGCTATTCTGCTTCTCTTCTTTAATCTCCTCGCGGAAAATGGGTATCGCGCCAACAGTATATTCAATCCCAGAGAAGATGGTCCAGATGGTGGCAACAATCAGGAGGATATCTCCAATAAAGAGCAGGAGTTCATTGAAGACCAGGGTCTGACTGTTGAAGGCCACCTGCCAGGGAAAGAGCGACAACAGATGCGCCCCCAGTCCCTTGGCCAGCAAGACGACCCCGATAGCGATCAGGGTAATAAAGGTCTTTTGCTTACCCCATTTGCCTGCGGGAATCACCTTGCCACGCGCGGCTGCAATGGAGCGTAAACCAGATACCATAAACTCGCGCGTCACGATGATAAATACGATCCATGAGGAGACCAGGCGAACCTCTATCATCGCAATAAGAATGGATACGACAAATACTTTATCGGCGGTCAAATCGAGAAACACTCCCAGCGACGAGACCAGGTTATAGCGCC
Organism: Ktedonobacter racemifer DSM 44963; assembly: GCF_000178855.1. Lineage (GTDB taxonomy): Bacteria > Chloroflexota > Ktedonobacteria > Ktedonobacterales > Ktedonobacteraceae > Ktedonobacter > Ktedonobacter racemifer. Next base: position 2,053,798 of record NZ_ADVG01000002.1, read on the forward strand.
GAGCCAGGTAACCATCAAAGTAATCAGTCACCGCCGAAAGCGCAAACAACACGGTCGCGACCAGGTACGCCCACGGCTGATCGACCAGAACCAATATAAACACAATAACCGTTGAGATCAAACGACTGATACTTAAGATATTTGGGACATTACGCATTAAGCACCTCAATAACTAGCTTTTATCGCTTTTTGCTCGTTTCCCTGGAACAGCTCTGCTATAGGAAACATTAAGCTTTTATAATGGGAAGATTAAAAAATGTGAGATTCTCCCCTCATTATAAGCTACTTTGTCCACGCTGCGCATCTTTGTCAGAGCTTCTGGCAGGGCTTTCCATTTCTTACCTCGAGGACCGTTGGGGAGATGGCTCTTCCACACATCCCCTTGCCCCGAGGACCGTTGGGGAGATGGCTCTTCCACACATCCCCTTGCCCCGAGGACCGCTGGGGAGATGGCTCTTATCCCCTTTCTCCTGGAGGGCTGCCCGTGCCAGGATTCTTCTACACACATCCCCTTTCTCCGAGGACCATAGAGGTAATGTTTCTTCCTTCTATATCCTCCTACCCTTGAGGGTCGCTAGGGAGATGACTCTTCCCAGATAGGAGGGGGGCATTTTGGGAATGGTGGTTAGTCTGCGACGGCAACCAGGATATCGCGTCGCTTAATCACACGATCAACGGCATGCACCAGTTGCGTATAGGGCGGTTCGTCCAGGACATGCAGGCCCGTCGCACGGCTTACAAGCTCAACCATTTCAGTACGTTCAATACGCGTTGCGTTCCAGGCCAGGGCAAGTGTTCCACCTGGAAGCAGCATCTGCTCCCAGGTGGGGAGCGCCCTCTGCAAGAGATCGGAGAGTTCGCCAAAGTGCTGTATGCCATATGGCAGATCGCCTACAATGGCATGCATACGGGGTCCGCCTGGAATCTCACGCATGTGCGCGAGCGCCTCTCCCGTATCTCCATGCGCGAGTACAAATGCCCGCGTACTATCCGCATTGGCCCTGGTGACCTTCTGCCCCTTGCGACCAATCTCGAACTGGTAGCGCCGCCCCACCTTGCGCCCCCGCTCATCCGTCTCCTTAAAGGGAATCCCCTCGCCGGTCAGGTACTGGCGTACATACCCCGCGGTGGTCTCGACATCCTGCCGTTGTAGCTCGATGCCAAAGGCGTCGTAGCCCGCGGCCAGGGCGAGAAAGAGGGTGGTGCCTCCACCCGCCAGAGGATCAAGGATGCGCAGGCGCTCAGTGCTCTGCATCGCATACGCGCCAGAGAAGACGGCTACGTTGAGCAAAACCTGGGTAAAGAGTTCGTTGGTCTTGCCTCTGTAACGCCGCGCCTCCGCGATTTCATGAGGAACAAAAGGCGTGTAAGGTGAGGCAAGTGGGCGCAGTAATGGTCCCTCCACATCGCTAATACACTCAAAATATTCATAGATCTCGCTTGTAGCTCCCAGGCGCCCTAGTATATCCAGGTGCCAGGGTGTCAGCGTCGTCCCGGCGTTCAGTTCGACCAGAACATACCCCTGTCCGGCCAGCTCTATGCGCTGCGCCGCGACCATCTCAGTCCGTAGGGGGCTGACCAGCAATTCTGGCAGGGCCAGGGTGTCCGCCAGGTGCATGTATTGTGTGCTCCGTTGTGGAGTGATCTTTAAAGCAAGTTTCATATGCGCCAGTATAGCAGCTATCAAATAGATAATCCAACACACTCTACTCAACAAGCCCCACAAGCCGATCTTTTTTGTCACACCAAGCAAATCCTATCCATATATATCCAACTAAAACCAGAATAATACATCCAATAAGGTGTCAATTTAACTCGGCCTTCGGAATTTATTGTGGGTGAGGTGTAAATCCCAATATTAAACGGAAGAACGCCAGGCGCAAGATATAATTGTTTCCATAGACGAGAAGAAGCGCGCGGGCAGGTTGAGGCTTGCCCGCGCGCTTCTTCTCGTCTATGGAAAGCATTCTATCCTGGCTAGCTGGCGATCACGCTAAACGGGCGCACCCACGCGAGTCCGCCATGCGTGCAGCCAGCATCCTGGCACCAGAAAACTTCTACAGTTCCTTGAAAAGTGACGTCATAGGTAGAAAAACTATCCGAGAAATATCCATAACCATCGGCATATTGATTGATATACTTGGACATGGCTTTATCTTTCATTTCGCCATTGACATACCAGCGGGTTTGGACATAGCCAGTGTTTCCTTGTGCCCATTTATAGGACAGATAGACCGTCTGGCCGCTCTGGAACTTCGATTGCAGCGTGACTGGCCGTTGCTGACTATCAACCTCATTTGCCAGTTGCGCGGTAGGAATCACCTGCTGCGCGGCCTCGGAGAATGTGGCCCTCGAAGGTGAATCGCTTTCGGTATAGGGTGGATATGGCGTAGGTGTGAGTTGCACTGAGTATGCTGTTGCTGTGACATCGTCTGCTGTCGCTGTGGCGTCCTGATTCATAGTTGCGGTTTTGTTATTCTGGACAGCAATATAGATTCCGCTAATGCCACATGTAAGAACGAGCAGCACGACGAGTACGATAATTGCCGCGATGGCGCATCCTGATTGTTTCCGCGGCTGCGCCATGACTGGTACCATGATTGGCTGTCCATATGGAACCTGCGGAGGCGGAGCGTACGGCGGCTGGCCGTATGAGTTTGATGGTGGTGGTGGTGGTGGTGTATAGGCGTTCTGAGGGGAAGAGCCCGTATTATAAGGTGTTGAATTGGCGCAATAAGGACAGGTTGGCACGCCTGGGGACAATGTAGCCCCACAACGATTACATTGCACTACAATGAACCTCCCGAAGCAATTAATACTTTCCCTGGTCCTTCAGGCCAGGATCCAAATTTGTGTAACACATATTATATCAACATTTGCCTCTGAAGGAAACGAGTAAAAGTGCCAGACCCAGGGCTTGTGAATTATTGCTGAGGACTCCTCTGTCTTCAGCCTGGCATTCAGATGCAGCGAGGTCACAGCGCGAAGGAAAAAGAAGCTAGCGGGGGCTGGTATTCGTATTAGAGATTAAAGTAGACTCAGTACAATAGGTATTGTACAAAGAGCGAATTCAACAATGTCAATCCACACATTCACACGTTTCGAAGGCTTGGAGGGCCGTCATGCATATCGTTACCATCGAGGAGATGAGAGAACTAGAAGCTCAGGCAGAACGCCAGCACGGTCTGACATCCCCTATCCTTATGCAGCATGCAGGCAGTAGCGCCGCAGACATCTTCATGGCGCAACTCCTTCCGCACCATTCAATCAACGACCTCGAAGTTCTCTTCCTGATCGGACCCGGCAATAATGGTGGTGATGGTATGGTAATGGCTGAACACCTGGTCAAAGCAGGCGCACTGGTCAGCTATTACGCCTGGAAGCAACACAAATTAACCGTGCGGGGGCAGGATATCGATGAACGCCATACCAGCGAAGAGCTAGAGTCAGTGCTCCAGAGCGCGGATTATGTGGTTGATGCGTTGCTGGGCACAGGCACCTCTCGTCCCTTGAGCGATGATATGCGTGCCTTGCTTGAGCGCGTAAAACGTGAAGGCGAGCAGCGCCCAGAACTGCGAATCGTCGCCATTGATCTGCCTAGCGGGGTCAATGCCGATACCGGCGAGGTCGATCCTGGGACGCTCAAGGCCGATATGACCATCACGCTCGCCTGTCCTAAACTGGGCTTCTTCTTCTTTCCCGCCCGTGAGTATATCGGTGAGCTGCATGTGGGCTCTATTGGGCTCCCCACGGACTTAGAGAGCCATCTCCAGACGGAGATGCTGAACCAGGGTTTCTGCCGCTCCTACATTCCTCACAGGCCCCTTAACAGCAATAAGGGCACCTTTGGCAAGGTCATGCTCTTCTGTGGCTCAGCAGCCTACCCAGGCTCCGCCTATCTGGCTGGTAGTGCCTCCGGGCGTGTGGGCGCTGGTTTGATTACGCTGGCCGTGACTGAGAAAACCCTTCCCATCTATGCCAGTTCTCTCCATGAAGCCACCTTTGCCATCCTGCCCGAGGGGCCCACCAGCGAACTGAATCGCGGCAAGACGCATGAGCGCACCCAGGCTCTCAGCGACCACCTGCCGGGTTATCGCGCCTTGCTTATGGGTCCAGGCCTGGGACAATCGTCTGAGACCCGCGAGACAATTCTGCAAGTCCTGGAATACTTGCGCTCAGAACCGACGGAGAAGCGTCCCCACCTCGTGATCGACGCTGATGGACTCAACAACCTTTCAGCCCTGGAGCACTGGTGGACCTTCCTCCCCGAGGGGACAATCATCACGCCCCATCCAGGCGAAATGAGCCGCCTCTGCAAAGGGCAAAAGGTCTCAGGTGGCTCGATTGATCGCTTGGCGCTGGCGAGGGAGAAGGCTCAGGAGTGGCAGGTAACGCTTGTGCTGAAAGGGGCCTGCACGATCATCGCCCATCCCGATGGACGGGTACGCCTGAACTGGAAGGCGAACGCTGCCCTGGCGACCGCTGGCACCGGTGATGTCCTGGCGGGAGTCGTCACAGGCTTCCTGGCCCAGGGACTCGCCCCCTTTGACGCTGCCAGCCTGGCGGTCTACATCCACAGCAGCGCGGGCGAGCGTGTCAGCGCGGAACTGGGTAATGCGGGTTTATTAGCCTCTGACCTGCTCCCTCATCTGCCCCGTGTCATGCGCGACATCAAGCATAACGCATATCGTCCAGGAAGTGATATCACAGAGCGCTACGAGGGGAAATAATCGCTCCACGAGGAAGGAGAGAGCCCTGCCAGCCACCAGCTGGCAGGGCTCTCTCCTTCCTCGTGGAGCGTGGACTTTGCAGTTCCTGGTTCTTTACTTGGCGGCCTCGTCCACGACACTTACTGTCAATTTAGGCTCCAGTTGAGGAGCAATTTTGACGGGGACCTGGAAAGTGCCCAGGGCACGAATAGGCTCAGCAAGCTCGATAGTGCGACGATCTACGGTCAGCTTCTCAGCATCGCGCAACGCGGCAGCAATATCCTGGCTTGTAATCGAGCCATAGAGGCGACCCTGCGTACCAACTCGCGCCTTAAAGGTGAGCGAGACCTGGCCCAGACGCTCAGCAAGCTGGCGATTCGTCTCTTCCAACTTTTCCTGTTTGCGCTTCTCAGCGGCGATACGCTGTGTGCGGTTTGAGAGCAGGCTGGGAGTCGCCGCAGCCGCTACCTGCTGGGGCAAGAGAAAGTTGCGAGCATATCCGTTCGCGACATCTTTCAGGTCGCCGGCTTTACCCAGACCCTGCACATCTTTTAAAAGAATTACTTTCATTGCTTCTTAAGCTCCTTACAGAGGTGGGGCAAAGACCCGACTACCTCCTCACGCATTTATACCGCAGTAGTATACACCCTGTGCTAAACGAACGCAAGCATTTACAAGCAGCGCCTTCGCGCCTACGGCGCTCAGGGGTAAGGGTATGTGTGCGTGAAAAAAACGGCAAAGCCGTTTTTTTCACGCACACATACTGGAGTTTTATCGCACCTGCGGTACCTCAGGAGCATGCACACATACCCTTACCCCGAGGCAAGAACTAGAGGAGAAGGAGGAAGCCCTGGTTTTCTGGCTGTGCGGTTGCGACATCTTCGCATCTCCCCTATAATAGTTAATGATCACAGTCATTATTAACTTTACTAGTATCGACATGCTAGCTAGCGCACTCATTAAGCGCGAAAACAGGGCATTATCACAGACTCATCCCTTGTAGGACAAGGCATCAGTCATGACTACTATTCTTCATTGTATGTAGTGATGACTAAAACTACGAACAAGGAAAGGAGCGGGTGGCTCCTCCCGTCGCCAGCAGGCAGACGGATTTCTGCCACCCAGGGCTTATGAATATTGAGGGCACGTACACGCTGCAAGCATCACCAGAAGAGGTGTGGCAGTGCTTAACAGACAAAGCCGTCCTGCGACACGCCCTTCCCGGATTGACTCAGATTGAGGAGCGAGGGAAGGAGACCTATGCTGTCTCGCTCACAATCCAGCAAGCGCCACTCGCGGGAACGTATACAGGACAGCTCACGATTACCGACCGGCACGCTCCTTACTACTGCCACTTTACCCTGGAGGGTGCCGAAACGACCAACGCCATCAGCGGCGAAGGGACGCTTCATCTGAATGAGCGCCATGGGAACATCATTGTGGCATACAAAGGCAATATTACCTTCGGCAAACTCGTTCCTCCGCTCGTCACACGTGGAGCGGCCAAGTTGCTTACACAACAGTTTTTTATCGCACTAGCCGAGCAACTTCGCCAGCACCAGGAGCAGCAGCCAGCCTCAACGCACCCACAGACGGACGATCTCATCATTCTTTCTTCTCATGCATCTGCTCCCGATGGAGAGGTTGCTTATCCCGTCTCGCTAAAAGTTGCGCGCCTGCTACGCCTGGGCGGGGGCGATCCGGAGCAAGAGGTGTTCTGGGCCACGCGCCTTCGACAGGCCAGTATTCTCTCCGGGCTCCTATTTCTTGTCTGGCTTGGCACGCGTCTTCCACGCCGCGCCTAAGTAGGGTAATAGAAAAGGGGAGTGGTGGTGGGCTGGCGCAGCCAGCCCACCACCACTCCCCTTTTCATGTAAACTAGGCGTCCATCATGGAGCGCAGGCGCGACTTCCAGTCGTTCTCGTCACCAGCATTCGCGCTCGCCTGCTCGCTTTCATTCGACTCAATAACCCAACTGCGCGTACCATCCGCTGTACGTGTCGGCATGGTTCGCTGCTGGTGCGGATCGCGCTCATCCAGATTGCGGATGGCGTTGGCTGCGGCTTTGCGTACGTCTTGCACTGGATCTTGCAGCAGAAGGCGTAGTGGCTCTAGTGCGCTCTTAATCCCCAGGCGTCCCAGTGTACGCGCGCTTCCAGCCCGCTCATCAGAGGTCGAGGCCTGCAACAGTGGCAGAATATCAGGCGCCATGCGTGTCAGCATGAGATCAGCGACCAGGCGCAACAAGCGGTTGCGCCGAATAGGATGGATCACATTTGCCAGGGCATAGCGACAATCGGCATAGATCTGAGCCTTGTTACGAATGATTCCCTCGGCCCTGGCCTCCATTACCGCCATCTCGGGCGAGGTATGCGCGGTCCCACGCAGAAAAGGCTCGATCCAGGATGCCGCCTGCTCCGTCTGGCCAGGATATTCATGCAACTGGAGAACGGCATGAAAATGCTGGCCCAGCCAGGAATATAGGGCCAATGTCGCCTCGGCATCACGCGCCGCGTAGGCCACCATAGCCGGTGGCAAGGGACGCCGCGTCCAATCTGTTCGCTGCAAGCTCTTATCCAGTCGCATATGAAAGGCCCGCCAGAGCATCGCTGCCAGCGAAGACTCATGCTGCCCAAAGACTGAGCGACTCGTCGCTTCCAGGTCATAGTAGTGCGCCACGAACACGCCTCGCTCGGCCATGACCCGCAGATCAGCCCCCGCTCCATGCAGCAAAACTATGACATCAGGATCGCTCACCACTGTATTCAACGGTGAGAGATCTTTCAGGCGGAGAGTATCTACCACGAAGCACTGCTTCTCAATAGCCAGTTGCAATAGCGCCAGGCGCGGAACGGTACTGCCATTACTCTCCGCAGAGAGGGAGCGTACCTGTGTAAACTCCGCGTCTATCGCCACTACAGGTGATTGCTTAAGTAGTTCTACCGCGTGCAAAAGCTGTTCAGAATTTTCAATCCAGAGCCGTTCTCCCTTGGGAGGCAACTGTCCCACTGGGGGCGTAGGACCAAGATAGCCAGGCTTATCATGCTCCAGTTTGTCTGATTCTACCAATGGTACGTTATCTTTCAATGACGTAATATTCCACCTTCTATGTCAGCGTATAAGTGGCATATATTTGACACTATAGCATATCTGGAGGGTTTCGTACAGATAGACACGCGCGTTCGCGCACAGCCTGGAGTCCACAGGGCTATCAGGCCCGCTTCTGTTGTTCTCCCTCCCATTGCCCTGTAAGTTCAAGGAACCTTTCGACCGAAACTAACAGGTCCTTCGAGTCCAGGGGTGTATACAGGGGTGTGTAGATATTCAATGAGTCTTGTGGATCTTGTAATTGGTGATCGACAAAACTCGGCTCCTCTTGAGAGGGCGTACCCACCACAAAGAGCAAGGGGATATTTGACGTCGCCCGATGGGTAGCCAGCGCCCGTGTGAGCAATATGCCATTGGTCCGCCGCAAGGTCCCACTGGTAATGACGAGTTCAGGTCGCTCATAGAGGCTAAGCCAGAAGGCGTCTTCACCCGTCCGCGCCTCCAGGACGTTATATCCATTTCCGCGCAAAATATGCTTACACACTACACGCAATGAACGAATATCTTCCGCGATCAATACCTTTTTCTTCACTACAACATTTCCCTTCCAAAATAAACGAAAAATATTTGTATATGAGCATAAGTATACAACAAAAACATGCAAACATTTATTACTTTATCTTATTCTATACGAACATGAAATAGCTGTAATTGCTTTCTGTAAGAGTTAACGTTCTTATTCCAGAGCCTGATCAACGTCTCTCTTCTTGAAGCCTTGCTTTATGTGCACTTTTTTCGCATCACTTCTCGCGCCTGCGGCGCTCGCCAAGGTTAGGGTGTGGTGCGTCCTGGCAGCCTTGCGGCTGCCAGGACGCACCACACCCTAACCCAGAAATAAGTGTGGTCTATTCACCTTATGTGTAGGGTTCATGCTGGCATGGACTCAGGTGCTCACAAGCTGGGCCTCGTCACCGGGAGGGATATCGCTTCGCTCGTCAGTCCATGCCAGCATGGACCCTACAAGCTAATAAGCTGCGCATGAGAAATTATGAAAGGATTGCCATTTATGTTAGAGGAAATTCTGGCTAATAACGAGCGCTTTCTACAGACCCAGCGACCCGCGCTCATTGGTCATACACCGCGTAAGCGCACAGCCGTCGTCACCTGCATGGATTGTCGCCTGGTGACAATGTTCGAGCAGGCCCTTGGGCTTCAGCGGGGAGATGTCCTGGAGCTACGTACGGCAGGCGCCACTATCTCACAGCTAGAGCGGACCGGGGGCGCCAACGACCTTATTCGCTCCCTAGCAGGTGGTGTCTACCTCCTTGGCGTACGCGAAGTGCTCGTCGTCGGCCATACGGAATGCGGCCTCGCACACGTGAATCCCACTGTGCTCACTGCCTCTATGCAGGCCCTAGGAGTCGATCCGCAACAGTTGATCCAGCGCGAAAATCTGGGCGATCTTAATGGGCTTCTAAGCTGGCTTGGTGCCTTTCATGATGTTCATATGAATGTCCACGAGGTCGTCGAGGTCATTCGTCAGAGTCCCTACCTGCCCCGCATCCCCATCCATGGCCTGGTCATCGACATCCAGAGCGGCCAGCTCGCTGTAGTAGACCGCGATACACGTGCATAATTGTAAGGAGGAGTGGGATGGGTGTGCGCGGGCGATTCGCCCGCACACCCATCCCTCCGCTTCTTTGTAGAGGGGCCGCCCTGGTAGATGGATGTCTAAATACGCTACAATAATGAGAAGTGAGCTATTTAATACTCAAGAATACCTATTGCAATTGGCAAGGGACATATGAGACAACGTATTCGACCCGGCAGTGCTTTATTGGGTATCTGCCTGCTGGCTCTGCTCCTCTTCTGTAGCGCCTGTAATGGAGGCAGCAATCAAAGCGCACGGCCAACGCCAACGCGGCCCGTGAATGGGAAACAGTTGCTGAATGGCAAGGCCCTCACCTATGTGGCCCTTGGGGCCTCGGATGCCGTAGGGGTCGGCAGCACCGATCCAGAGACCCAGGGGTATGCGCCACGTATCGCACAGCACCTGCCACGTGGTTCACATTTCATCAACCTCGGCGTCAGCGGCAGCACCCTGCATAAAGCGCTCGCGAACGAGCTGCCCCTGGCCCTCTCGACTTCGCCAGAGCTGATTACCATCTGGCTGGTCGCTAATGATTTTGTAGATGGTGTGACCTATGAGAGCTATATGAGCGATCTACATACGCTTTTGGATCAGCTCCAGACAGGTACCCATGCTCGCATCGTACTGGCAAATTTACCAGACCTGACGCTCCTCCCCAGCTTTGGAGGACGTACACCCGCGCAGAAGGCTAGCATCCTGCAGGAGATTAAGCGCTGGAACGCTGGCATCACGCATGAGGCTGCGCGCTACCATGATCCCGTCGTGGATCTCTTCGCCGAACAGAGCGAACTAACGGCTCATCCTGAATTTGTGAGCGGCGATGGCTTTCATCCAAGCGCAGCAGGCTATGCCGTCCTGGCCAACAAGTTCTGGAGCGCCATTCAACAATAACAAATTAGAAGGAGTATGGGAATGTGGCTGGGTTTAGCCCAGCCACATTCCCATACTCCTTCTAATTGAAGCCCTATATCTGCGGCTTCGTCTCTTTCCCCTGCTGAGGTAGATTCTGTACATAAGAATCACCCTCGACAATAAAGAGCAAACGCTCACAAACGTTGGCGCAGTGATCGCCAACGCGCTCAAGTTTATGGGCCATCCAGAGGAGATACGTGGCGCGCTGGAGAATCAAGGAATCGTTGAGGAGAGCTGGGACTGCGTGCGCGCCTCCCATCATGGCCATCAAGTCATGACGGACCATATGGTAACGCACATCTACGACATCATCTTCTTCCCAGATGTAGCGTGCGGCCTTCACATCGCGATCCTTGAAGGCTTTAATGGTGCCCTGTAAGACACGACGCGCCTCTTTCCCCAGGTCGAGAATGCCTTTCATGATCGAGGCTTCCGTAATTGTATTTCCGCTGCCCGCATCCTTGATTCCAGTCGTCTCCATCTTGACATGGGGCATTGTATCCCCACGCAGAGGTGTCATACGCAGGATATTCTGCGCAATACCAGCCGCGCCATCACCAGTGCGCTCAAGATCGCCCGCAATCGAAAGCACCGAGGCCAGATAGCGCAGGTCACGCCCACCCAGTGGCTGCTGTAGGGTCAACAGGCGAATGGCACGCTCCTCCACTGCGGCTCTCAGACTATCGATTAATGCATCATTTTCGATGACCATACCAGCTTTCGCCAGGTCACCAGCCGCTAAGGCCTCCAAAGCTCTCTCCAGGGCCTCATCCACCATCGTCCCCAGGCGGATAATTTGCGCATCCAACTCTTGCAATTCTTTATCTAGAATCGAACGTGACATCGTTGCCGCTCACTCCTTATTCAAAGTTGTCTGGCTTCTATCAAGAAGGGCTTACATGGCTTGCCATCATAGCACGCTTGATTTGTTCCTCAGGTGCCTTATTCGCCTCACCATATATAGTGTAGCATATTTAGCATAGGAAACATAGAGTATTACAGCGGTTATTCGCTCTAATCTAAAGGGATGAGTAATAGAGTATAGTAAAGGTTGGTTATGTTGCAGTGTGCGTCGCAAGCGAAGACCGCGACACACACTGCAACATAACCAACTCTTAAGCTGTTTCCTTGCTGTTGACAGGGCTTCCTAGAATACGATACAGTTAAAAGGAGTTTCATCCAGGCAGAAAAACGCAAAGGAAAGAAACCATGTCAACGAAACGACTGCTCGGCGTTTTTGCCCATCCCGACGACGAAGGATTCATTAGTGGTGCCCTGCTTCACTATCACGCCTCTGGCATTGAGACCGGCCTGATCTTTGCTACCCGTGGTGAGGTGGGCGAAATCTCTGACCCTCTGCTCAAAACACGAGACGATCTAGATGAGATTCGCGAAGAAGAGATGCGCATGGCCGCCAGCCTTCTTGGAGTGAATAACCTGTGGTTTTTGGGCTACCGCGACTCTGGAGTGCGAGGCGCACCAGATAATCAGCATGCTCGCGCCTTTATCCATGCTCGCCCGGCAGAAGTGGTTGGCAAACTGGTACAAATTATCCGCCAATTTCGCCCCCAGGTCATTGTCACCTTCGACGAAACGGGAGCAGATGGGCATCCCGATCACCTGGCTATCTACCGCTACACTACCAGCGCGTTTCATGCTGCCGCTGATAGTGCGCTCTATCCAGACCTGGGACCCGCGCACTCAGCCGCCAAACTCTACTATACAGGTATGACGCGCCAGCAAATTCTCACAATGACAGAGTGGTTACAAGAGCAAGAACCAGGCGGTCCCTTTAAGAATGCTGACCCACAAACACTGGGGCTTACCGATGAACAAATCAATGTCGTCCTGGATGTTGAGCGCTGGCAAGATGACAAAGTGCTCGCGGCCTCCCAGCATCGCACCCAGGTTAATCCCAGCAACCCTGTCGCACAAATGCTTCCCGAGTTTCAGCGCAAACTGCGCAGCACCGAATTTTATCAATTGGCCACATCACGCGTGGGCAACGACACCATGGGCGAGAACGACCTCTTCACTCATGTAGAGGGTTAAAATAGTCAGTAAAGATGAAGGGGTGGGCATAGAGCAACCTGCGGTTGCTCTATGCCCACCCCTTCATCTTTACTGACTGGATGACTTATGATTATAGCCGCTGAATTTTCTGGATCAATTCCGTGGTTGAGTGACCAGGAAGGTAGGAGATCAGGCTTACCTCGCCCCCATAGCCAAAGACGATCCGGGCCTCGGGCAGTTTCTCAGGGTCCACGCCATGCACGCTCCCCGCGTAGTCTCCACCCTTGACATAGATCGCTGGCTCCAGGGTCGCGATCAACTCGCTGGCCGTAGGCTCGCCAAAGATCGTGACATAATCGATGCAAGCCAGGGCGGCAAGCAATTCGGCACGCTCTAACTCGGGCACCAGGGGGCGCGTTGGCCCCTTCAGATGCCGCACGCTTTCGTCGCTATTCAGCCCCAGGATCAAGAAATCACCCAGGCTGCGTGCCTCTTGCAGGTAGCGAATATGCCCCAGGTGTAGCAGATCAAAACAGCCATTGGTAAAGACGGCCCGCTCGCCCGCTTCCTGGCGGCGCACGACCTCTAGCGCCAGTTGCGCACGCGATAGCACCTTGCTCCGCGTCTCGATCATCTCTTTGCTCATGCCAAAATTCCCCTCAACTCTTCAGGAGTGTTACTGGCGCAACCCAGGCGGCGCACAACCAGCGCGGCGGCGGCATTTGCCAGGTAGGCGGCCTCCGCCTTGGATGCCCCCGTGGCCAGCCCCAGGGTAAAGGTTGCCGCAACCGTATCGCCTGCTCCATTGGTGTCGACAATCTCGCTTGCATGTGGCAGCGGATAGATGGGAATATGCAACGGTTCTTTACCAAACTCGAAGAGGCTCATTCCCTCGCTTCCACGTGTGATCAGGACGCTCTGAGCGTTACATTCTTCAAGAAGACGGGCACCAGCCTGGTTCAAATCCTCCAGCGTCTCAATCATCATCCCCAGAGCACTCTCCGCCTCTGGCTGGTTCGGTGTCAGCGCCGTTACTCCCTGGAAGCGACTCAATGAGCCATGAGAGTCAACGACAATCACCTTGTTCAACTCACGCGCCAGGGGCACACAGATCTCGATGATCTCTGGACTGATCATACCCAGGTCATAGTCAGAGAGCACGACGGCGTCCATGCTCGGTAGCGCTTCGCGAATATAGTCACAGAGCTGGCTCTTGCTGGGTTCACAGATATCAGACTTGTTCACCCGGTCCACGCGCACAATATGCTGGCGTACCACCTGGGAGCTACCGGCCATGACACGCGTTTTCGTCGAGGTTGGGCGTGTGTTATCGGTCACAACCCCCTCCTGGTGCATACCCAGTTCCTCAATCGCCTGGCGCAGACGCTTGCCCACGATATCGTCACCCACGACTCCAGCCAGGAAGACCTCCGCGCCAAGCGCGTTGGCATTGACCGCGACATTAGCCGCCCCACCCAGGATAGTGCGCTCCTCGTATAGGTCGAGGATCAAGACAGGGGCTTCACGCGCGATACGAGTTGGGCGCCCAATAAGATATTCATCCGCGACCATATCGCCAATAATAAGCGCCCGTTTCCCCTGAAAAGCCGCGATAACTGCTTTAAGGCGCGCGGAATCGGTGATTTGTATCGTCATGCCTTTTTTTGTCCTTTGAGTAAGACCAGTATCATGAAGCGAGGAATGGCCAGCATACGCCAGATACGCCAGGGTTCGCGGTAGAGCCGATAGAGCCATTCCAGTCCCATCCGCTGCATCGCTTTAGGCGCTCGTAGCTTGCGTCCCGCCAGGAAGTCATACGCCCCGCCTACGCCCATAGCGACCGCCGCCGGGAGGCGTGAGAGGTTGCGATAGATCCAGAGTTCCTGGGCCGGAGCGCCATAAGCCACACAGACCACGTCAGCCTGCGCCTGGCGAATACGCTCCAGGATAGGCTCCTCTTCGGTGGGATCTGGCGAACCAGCGTAGGTGCCAGCGATCTGTAGACCGGGCGCCAGGGCACACAAGCGTTCAGCGGCGCTCTCCGCGACCCCCGGCGCGGCCCCCAGCAGATAGAGACGGTACCCCCTGGCGGCACATAGCTTTGCGAGTTCAGGCAAAGTGTCTGTGCCAGTCACACGCTCAGGCGCGGGCCTACCCAGGTAGCGCGTCGCCCAGACGATGCCCATACCATCTGGTACCACCAGTTCAGCTTCATTGATACATGCACGAAAGGCAGTGTTACGCCGCGCCTCAATTACGAATTCCGTATTGACGGTAATAACCTGCTGGCAGCGAACCTCTTCGCTATGCTCACGGCGCAGGGAGATAAGCTGATCAATATAATCGAGGGCCTGGTGCTGTGTGAGGCGATCCACACGAATACCGAGCACAGAGACTGAAATGTCTGAATCTCTCTGCCCGGTTTGTAGCATTGGTGATGACATAATTTATTTTACCAATGAAAAACTTCAGTTTCAGCGTGAGTAATCAAAATATCGGGACGTGTCTCTTCAATATAGCGGCGGGCATGATCCAGTACCTCACGTGCATGCTGGGCATCATTGCTTACATAGCAGATCCCAATTTTGGTGATCTGCCAGCGGTCAAGCTCTTCCACCTCGGCAATAGCCACAGAGAACTGGTTACGTACCCGCGTCACGACAGATTTGACGATCTGACGCTTCTCTTTTAGCGAGTGGCATCCTGGTAGATGCAACGTGATTTGACATGCTCCTATAACCATATGGGCGTAGTATAGCATAGTTCCCTGTACGTATAACAATAAACAGCCATCTATAGGAGGATACGGGGATAGCTTGCTAGTAGCGAAAATATGTTGCAAGCGACCATGAAGCCAGGATCAAAACACAGGATCAAAACATATATGGGCTCGACGCGTCTCACTATCTTTGCTACAATTCCAGAGAATTTACTGCTGCCATGTCGAAGGAGAAATTTTTATGTCGAACATTTCCAGCCAGGAGGAGCGACCTCAACTGCCAATGCAGGGCATTCCTCAGCCTGGCCGCACCGAAGTTTTACAGCTACCACGCGTGCATATTTCCCGGCACCCGGTCATGGCGCACAAAATGACCTTGCTCCGCAATAAGGAGACGCCCACCTCGCAGTTCTACCGCCTGGTCAAGGAGATTGGGAGCCTGATTGCCTACGAGGCGACAGCGGGGCTGGCCTTGCGGGAGAAGACCATTGAGACGCCCCTGGAGCAGATGCAAGGCTACAAACTCGCTGGTGGCATTGGTATCACACCTATTCTGCGCGCGGGACTAGGCCTGGCCGAAGGCTTCCGCGAGGTCTTACATGATGTGCAGATCTGGCACCTGGGCCTACGGCGCGACGAGCGTACACTCCAGGCACTGGAGTACTACAATCGCCTGCCTCACAAGGTCGACCTACAAATCTGCTACGCCGTCGATCCCATGCTGGCCACAGGCGGCTCCGCCATTGACGCAGTCAATATCCTCAAGGCCAAGGGTATTAAGCGCATCTCGTTCGTTTGTATTATCGCGGCCCCTTACGGCTTACTCAAGCTGAGCGAGGCCCATCCAGACATAGACATTTACATCGCCGCGCTCGACGAGCGCCTTAACGACCAGGGCTATATCGTACCTGGATTGGGCGACGCAGGTGATCGCCAGTTCGGCACCTTTTAGGTTCATAGCGCGGGCCAGATATCTTTTTTTATATTCACGTCCAGAAGCAGGAGGAAGTCGCTTCGTGTCCACAGCACCAGATAACGAGCAACCCCAGACAGAGCCACAGGTAGAAGAAGCTTCTGCCTCCCTTGAGGGCGAGAAGAAGGACGCTTCAGAAAGCGAAAAGGCTCCCTCTGACGCGCCACGCCCTTTTTTCCCTGAAGATTTTGAACCCAGCGGAGGCCCACTAGGCTGCTGCCTCGGTTCAGTTATTGGCCTGATGGCATTTCTCATGCTGACCGTCGGCCTCTCACTCCTGATCACTAATCAACCTATACAGAATTATTCCTGGCTCGTTCCCCTCTCCGTGCTGGGAGCCATTGTCTGTGGCTTTATAGGCTGGCGGATAGGCAAACGCGTCTACCGCGAATACGATCCTCCCGTGATTAAGCAGCGCCCTCAGCGACGCACCCGCCCTCGCAGCAAACGTGCGTAAATGGGTATAATGAGTAGGTGGTGTGGGGAGCCATGACAGACGAAGCCTGTCATGGCTCCCCACACCACCTACTCATTATTTATTTATAAGCATGAAAGCGAGGAGAGTATGCGTGTAGTTATTTTCTGCGATATGGAAGGCGTCTCTTGCATCGAAACGTGGGAGCAGGTCTCCAGCGGCACAGCTATTTATGAAGAATGTCGCAAGCTCTACACCGATGAAATGAACGCGGCGGTCCGTGGAGCGCGTGCGGCAGGAGCGCGTGACGTGGTCGTGGTCGACTGTCACGGTGCGGGCGGCGCGCATAATTTTAAGAGCTTTGTTCCTGAACGCCTGGAGTCGGGCGCAGAGTACGTCTTCGGTCACCCCTGGGCCAGGTATATCGAGGCTTTTGAGCAAGGGTGTGACGCGATTCTCTTTGTTGGCGCTCACGCCATGGCGGGCGTCCCCGATGGCGTTCTCTGCCACACCGTCTCAAGCGAGTCCTGGCATAACGCCTCGATCAATGGAACCCTGGTGGGAGAGAGCGGCATCCTGGCCGCGATTGCAGGCTGCTGGGATGTGCCCGTCGCCTTCACCTCTGGCGATGCCGCGACCTGCCGCGAGGTTCAGCAATTGCTGGGGACAGAGGTGGTCACAGCACAGGTAAAAAAGGGCCTGGGACGCTTCTCATCCGTCAATATGGCACCTAAAGATGCCTGCTCGCTCATCGAGATGCGCGTGGCCCAGGCCCTCAGCTTAAAGAACTGGCCCAAACCCCTGAAATTCGAGGGGCCGGTTACCTTTAAAGTTGAGCTTGCCTCGTCCGATAACGCGCGCGATTTTGTCAACCGGCCCGGCGTCAAGATCGAGGGTCCGCGCACCGTGACCTCGACCGCCGACACCTTCTGGCATGCCTGGGACCAGTTCTGGTATCGCCATTAAAGTAAAAGATGTGATGGACGCTAGCTCCATCACATCTTTTTACTTTAATTAATGAGTTATACCTTCACGTCCTTGCTCTTGAGACAGACTCCAACCACAATCGTCAGGATGATTATAAAGACACCCAGAGCGGCCCAGGACATCAGAATACGCTGTACCGCATCTGTATGGCTAAAGGTAGAGAAGATGGTTCCATGGAAGGTAAAGTCATCGCCAAACAGTTTGTCGCCATTGATCTTATCGCTGTGCAGGCCCGCCGAGGAACCAAGCGCCGTCATGGCCCAGCGCGTGGGGAACAGGAAGGCGAGCGCCTGCATGGCCTTATCTTTAAAGGGGATAATCGCGCCTGAGAAGATGACCTGCGGGATCAGAATAATTGGGACAAAGCTTACAGCGCGGTCATTGTTCGGCGAGAGCGCTGAGATAGCCAGGCCAATCATCAAGCCCGCCAGAGAGGTCAGCACCAACGTGATATATACCTCTAAGATGGGCGGCAGAAAGACACTTGTCACCAGAGGCTCGCCCAGTTCGACAATAAACAGCAGCACCGCGCTCTGGAAGAGACACAGAATCCCCAGCACCACGATCTTTGAGAACATGTAGGGGATGATACCCAGATTAACCGCGCGCTCGCGCCGGTAGATATGGGCCTCCTTGACGATTTCACGCGAGCCATTGATGCAGCCGAAGAGAACAGTGGCAAAGGCCATGACGAAGAGCAAGGTCTCCCCATTAAAGCCCAGGCCGGGCACGATAAAATCTTGCAGGGCCGTATCGACATTATTGCTCTTCTGCTTCAC
Source organism: Ktedonobacter racemifer DSM 44963 (assembly GCF_000178855.1). Taxonomy (GTDB): domain Bacteria; phylum Chloroflexota; class Ktedonobacteria; order Ktedonobacterales; family Ktedonobacteraceae; genus Ktedonobacter; species Ktedonobacter racemifer. The sequence goes on from NZ_ADVG01000002.1 coordinate 2,072,004, forward strand.
AAATTGCTGACCCGCCTGGTTATCCTGCAAGAAGCTCTTCACCGTGCCACAATCCACGCTCTCCTTGGTTTTCGCCTCGGGCAGGGCCAGTGGTCCTTGATTCGTCAGAATCTGCGTGCGACATTGGACAGTATTCTTCTGCTCAAACAGGCCGGTCCCAATTTCAAAGCGCATAATGCCGACCAGTAATAGGGCAATGATCGGGGCCTGAAGCAAGAGCAGCGCCAGGTTGCCGGGATCGTTCTTGAGCAATTCGATGTAACGCATCGACATGATTATAAACTGCTTTAAGGGATTCCCCCCCCTGGCTCGCTTGATCTGGTTCTGGGACTGCGGAATGCTGGCACGCTTGGCCTGGCCCTCGTTCAAGGGGGCCACAACATATTTATAGTACAGGGGCGAAGCCTTAAAGCGCTCTTCGGCCTCAGCCGGAATAGTTGGGTGATCCTTCGATGGCTCCAGAGAGCTATAGATTTCCGCAAAGTCGGTCTTATTGAAGTAGGTCTTGGCCTCGTTGGGCTGACCAAAGTAGGCCAGGCGCCCTCCTTGACAGAGGAAACAGACATAATCACAGGCGTTAATATTATTTGTCGCGTGCGTCACCAGGATAATCGTACGCCCACGGTCGGCCAGGCGCCGTAAGAGGAACATCATCTTACGATCCAGGCCTGGGTCAAGGCCCGAGGTTGGTTCATCCAGAAAGAAGATGCTTGGATTCGCCAGGAGTTCCAGAGCGATAGAGACACGTTTACGCTGCCCGCCCGAAAGCTTGTTGACCAAGAGCTTCCGGCGCTCAGTCATCTCCACATCTTCCAGCACCTCGTTGATACGCTGGTTAATCTGATCTTTCGTAAAGTCACTTGGTAGGCGCATCTTGGCCGCGTAGTAGAGTGCGCGCTCAACTGTTAGCTCACGGTGGACGATATCGTCCTGTGGGACATAGCCAAGTTGCGTACTAAAGGCCGACAAGTTGTGATAGTAGTCCTGTCCATTGTAGAGTACGGTCCCCTGCTGTGCCGGGCGCAAGCCATTCAAGGCATCCATGAGCGTCGATTTGCCCGCGCCTGAACCACCTACCAGGGCCACAAACTTGCGTGGCGGGATGACGAGCGAGATATCGTTGATGAGCACCACATTATTATTGCCGCGCTTGTTCAGATTGAGCGCATCGATACGAATACTACTGCTCTCATCGTACTGCGTCAGTTGCGTGCCTGTATAGGTCAGGCGATAGGGGCCAATACGGATCTCATCGCCCGTCTTAAGCGCCTGCTGCGAGACGCGCTGCCCATTCACATAGGTATGGTTCGTGCTATTGTGGTCGATAATGCGGTGCGTATTATTTGGTCCCTGCTCCAGGTGTGCATGGTGCGCAGAGATCAGGGGATGATTCAGCACTACCATATTATCTGGCGCGCGCCCCATGGTAATGACCGGAGTGTTCAGCGGGATAGGATGAATATCTGGCGGCATCTCCTGGGAGACACCACTACCATCATCATAGGTTAGCGTGACCAGGGTACCATGTTCGTCGCCAATACGAAAAATGTCGCCATGCACAAGCGGCTTACGAAACTGCTCATCGCCCTGGATAATCCGGCCTTGATAGAGCAGGCCATTCAGTGTTCGGCCACGCGAAGGATGAGGATGTACCAGCACCCAATCGCTACCTTCACGAATAACCTGCGCATGATAGGCTGAAACAACTGGCTCATTGATGACGATATCGCTTGACGGGTTTCGCCCAATATTGATGACGGGCTTCAACAAGGCCTGTTTCTGCGTCCCGTACTGCACATTACTGCTAATCTCAAGCGTAGGCATCCCCTCGATCGCGGTACGATCAGCGGCAGAAGGCTGAGCAGGAACCGGCGAAGGCGGCGGTGTAGCGCCGATCGGACCAAATTGGACCCCGTTTGCCGGGGGTATGGGAGAAGGAGCTCCCATAGAAGCGGGTATTGCGGGTGGATTTCCACTGGCTATATGTGCTGGGCCTGGAGGCGCCGGCGTAGGAGGAACCTGGACTGCCGCGGATTGGGCCGAAAGGACAAGTGGGGGCGCATTCGAGACCACGTGAGGCGGGGGAGCTTGTAACGCCAGCACGACAAAAGAACTATCTTCACCAAGAGTGACAACACTATTAAGCGCCAAAGTCCCCTGCTGAACCTTTCCTTGATTCAACAGAATATTGCTCGTTCTGGAAAGATTTTCGACAAACCAGTTGCCATTATTCCAGAACAGGCGTGCATGACGACGTGATACCTTGGGGTCTGGCACGACGATATCGTTGCCTCCATCACGCCCAAAATCCAGAGAGGTCTTCGTTAGCTGAAAGACCTGGCCATTTAAAGGCCCGGCTATAAACCGAATAGAGCCGAAGCTTGGAGGACTACTCGCAGCGTTCATCAAAAAGCTCCCCTAACAAATAACATAGAACAGTTCTACACTTCAGGTCCACACGCCATCTACACTGAAGGGATGCGTAACCCACAGGCTGGAAAAACACGCTTGCTCCGCCACAAATTGATAAAGACGCTGGCCCAAACGAGTTCGTAAATTGGCTATTACAAACTCTATCGTCGAAATTGGGCTTTCTCTGTAAACGCCGAATCGCATCATTACTTGTTGAGCAGTTTTTCCTACTTAACCTGATGTACAAGTTGTTTCTGCCACCTACGGCGGCAAGAGGGTAAGGAGGAACTTGGGGACACCCCAATCCCCGCCAGGGGCGCTGCCCCTGGACCCCGTCCTCCCTCTTGCCATGCCATATTCCTATGGAAGGCGAGAAATCGCTTGCTACATCTGGAGATCATATGAAATACGGAAGACAGACATCCGCGAACGTAGGGCATCAGAGAGGTTTAATAAGTGGTTCAAAGAGCTCTGCATCTCGCGTGTATGTTGTGTGATATCACCTGTCATACGCAAGATCTCTTGCACAGAGCCCGTCACCAGTTGCGCACCCTGCATCTGCTGCTCAGACGTATCACAGATACTCTTTACCAGACTCGAAAACTCCTCAGTCACGGCGCCAATTGCTTCCAGGGCCACTCCGGTCTGCATCACTAGCTCGGTCTGCATCACAACACGTTGCGTATTCTGCTCCACGCTCTGCGACATCGCCGTGGTCTCATGTTGAATGCTGCGAATAGAGAAACCAACCTTACGAGCAGACAGGCTACCGTGGCTTGCCAGAGTGCGCATCTCCTGGGCAACCAGGCCAAATCCCTGCCCACGTTCACCCACACGTGTGGCCTCGATTGCGGCATTGAGTGCCACATGATGCATCCGCACCGAGAGATCGGAGATATCCGATACCACTTCGTTCACCTGCTGACAGCTCTCGCTCAAGGCCTTCATAGTGCGCGCTGACTCCAGGGTCGATTCACGCACCATGCTCATCCCGTCCACGGCACGATCAACGGCTCCCTGCGCCTCCTTAGTCACCTCAACTGACTCCATGAGTGTTTGCGAAAGCGTTGCTGCCTTCTGTGAGACCGACTGCATCTGCTCGGCAATCTGCTCAATAACGGTGGAAATTTGATTGACCTGCCGCTCTTGCTGCGCGATGTTACGTGCCAGCGACTCCGAGCTATGGCGCACACTGCGTGTATGTTCGTCCACCGCCTGCGTCACCATCTGTACCCGGCTCAGCAGAGAACCAATCTCGCCCACCACGGTGTTAATTGACTCCGCAATCGGCTGGAGTTTCTCGTGCTGGGAATGCAGGCGCACGCGTAAATCACCGCTTCGCAGTTGTTCCATCTCCTCACGCAAGTGTGCCACCCCCTCTTCCAGGGCGCGATGCTCCTCCTCGCGCTGCTGAAAGAGGCGCGCGTTATCGATAGCAATCGTGGCTTGCTGAGCGAAAAGTTCCGCCAGCTCAACATTCTCCCGCGATGGTATCAAGCCGTCTTCCGGGTCCCCAAGTGAGAGAATACCGAGCAGTTGTTCTTCGCGTAAACTGTACAGTGGGATGAGCAACGTATCCTCAGGATGCCAGCGTCCTTCTTCATAGCTATCCAGCATGCCAGCCGGGACACTGACGATGTCCGCGAACTTCTCCTGGAGCTGGGTATGTGAAATAAAATAGCTCTGGCTGACCTGGTATTCAGGACGCATAAGGGCCAGCATCCCCTCAAGCGGTTCTGGATTCTCCCTCAAGCGTTGGATATCTTCCGTTGAGACACCAATGCAGGCCACCACACGTGTCACCTGCTCCTGCTCATAGGCCAGGTTAATGGCCAGTGCGCGAAATCCGGTACAATTTGCGATTGAGGCCACAATCTGCTGGAGCACCTCGTCCAGGCGCAGGTCAGCATGCAAGAGATTCCCCAGGCGTAGCAGCTCCTTGATATGCAGGCCCCGCCGCTGCGAGACGTCATCAAGGGCATAGGAAAATAATCCCTTGGCCTCACCATTGGGCATGGACTGGGTGGAGAGTACTTCCGCTATAGCCTGCTCTTCAGCCACCTGAGCACGCTCATGCTGCTCAACACTGGGTGCAGCACGCAAGCGGACACGCAGAGGTATCGGTCGACTCTTCAACTTAGGATGTAGTTCAGCCATAGCGCTTCCCTGGCACTTTCAGCAAAAGAATAGCAAAAACATCTAGCAATTAATACCCATACTCTACAGGTATATATTTGAGAGTATCGCCTCTTACCATATCACATTTAGTATTTTTCTGTACAGTTCATAGCCCTTGTAACTATCTGCCTGCTATTTTCTTGTTATGCCTCGTTCCTGAGTGATGCTATGTGCAAATTGTTTCTGCCGCCTGCGGCGGCAAGGGGGAAATAAATTGGGGACTGGTTCCTTATTCCGCTCACCAACCCCCATTCGGGGGCGCCGCGGCACTTTCGCACCTAGCCTGTCGGCTCAGGTGAGCGGAAAGGAAGCCCCAAACCCCGCCAGGGGCTCTGCCCCTGGACCCTGTTCCTGCATTCCGGCTCTGTCGCTCGTCCCTGTTTGCGCAAGTTTGCACATCGGGTCATAGGCACAGTCACCTCTTCGTACTTAGGGTAAATATGTGTGGTGGCAGTGTGGCGGAGCCACACTGCCACCACACATATTTACCCTAAGTACGAAGCACCGCAGGTGCTGAGGAGAAACAAGCCATTGTTCAGGCAAGGGGTTGGATATAGGGGAAGTAATAGCCTGCGAGCGAGCGGGGGAGACGCCCCACCAGTCTCGTCCCCTCATCTTCATGTTCTTCATGGGCAATCAGGCCGCGACGATGAAACAGTTCTACCAGGTCGCCCCGGCTAAAGGGGAGTAAGACCGTTAGCTGCTCCATCGTATCCGCAAGTACGGAAGCCACTTCAGCACACAGTTCTTCCAGGCCCTTGCCTTCAGCCGCTGAGATGGGCACAGCGTGGCTGTAGAGACTGGGATCAAGAGCATCGGGGTCGGTAAGCAGGTCAATTTTGTTGAGCGCGGTCACACGGGGTTTCGCGGCTGCTCCCAGCTCATCGAGAATATCGTGTACCGTCTCGCTCTGCTCAAAAGCGTTCTCATGGCTGATGTCGACGACTTCAAGCAACAGGTCAGCCTCAATCACCTCTTCAAGCGTGGCGCGAAAGGCGGCGATCAACTGGGTTGGCAGCTTTTGGATAAAGCCAACCGTGTCGGAGAGCAGGGCCTCTTGATTGTTGGGCAGCAAGAGCCGACGCGTCACCGGGTCCAGCGTGGCAAAGAGCTTATCTTCAGCCAGTACGCCAGCCTCCGTCAGGGCGTTAAACAGCGTCGACTTGCCCGCGTTTGTATAGCCTACGACCGCAACCACGGGAAGCCCCTGGGCCACACGCTGCTTGCGCTGGAGAGCGCGCTGACTCCGGGCCTCTTCAATCTCCTTGCGTAACGCGGAAATACGGCTGCGAATCCGGCGTCGATCCAGTTCCAACCGAGTTTCACCTGGACCTCGCACACCAATCGCGCCACCTACACCACCACCACCAAGGGAACCACCAGCCTGCCGGGTATAAGTCCCACTGCCCGCCAGGCGTGGCAGGCGATATTCGGCCTGGGCCAGTTCTACCTGAAGGCGACCTTCGTGGGAATAAGCACGTCGCGCAAAGACATCGAGGATAAGAGCCGTGCGATCTATGACGCGCGCGTTCAGCATCTTATCGAGTGAACGCTGTTGAGTGGGGGTAAGTTCATCATCAAAAATGATAACATCGAGCTGGAGCTGTTGATCGAGTGCCACCAGTTCCTGGGCTTTGCCTTTGCCCAGATAGGTCTGTGCATCGGGCTGGGACAGGTGTTGAATCATGCGTCCTAGCACCGCCGCGCCCGCAGTCGTTGCCAGAGCCTCTAATTCCTGAAGCGAGTCCTCAGCGCCCCACATCCCCTCTTGCTCATCAGCTTCAACTGCCACCAGGTAAGCCCGTTCTGGACCCCGACGTATTCCGGTATCGATCAAACGATGTGTCGTAACGTCCTCCGATCTTCTACATGCACGCTACATTCTTTGGCCTCTCTGCTCATTGTACGCTAGCTTCAGGGGAAACGCAAACTATTGTTGTGGAGAGGGAATAGAAGCGTGTGGCGTGAGCTTAGCTCACGCCACACGCTTCTATTCCCTCTCCACAACTACCTACTAGTGGATTGGTGATAGGAAGCTCTTTGGAGGCTGCGGTAGTGGCGGTAGCGCGTGAACAAAGAATGCGTTCACACGGGCAAAAAGGCTGTTATTGACCGCGTCATTGTAAAAATCATGCCAGGCCCGCAACTGCGCGGCATCAACGTGCATGCCCAGAGGGACCCCACTTTGTGCGCTCGCCAGGAAATTTCCCAGCACAATGAGGAGCAACAGCCAGAGGAGCCAGGACTCCACAAAACCTACCAGTCCACCCAGCAACGCATCCCCCAGGCCAACGCCTGGAATACGGTGCGTCGTGCCACGAATAAGCGTTGCCGCGATATGAAAGATCAGCACAACGCCGAGAAACAGCGCCAGAAAGGCAATCAGCGGAGTAGCCGCGAACCCGTCAGAGGCCATGATCGAGATGAACTCTGGCCCATAGGCGTACGCGACAAACCAGCCTATGGGTATGCTAATAATGTTGATCAGGCTAAATATCGCACCATTGCGAATACCATTGAACACCATCAGGAGAACGGTCAGCACAAACAGAATATCAATCACACTCAGATGGAATAGATCAGGCATATTCTTCCTCCGCCTGGCAAGCACCCAATTATAAGGCAGGCATAGTAGCAAAAATGAGTTTCTTCGAAAATGAGTTTCTTATTATACGAAAACGCGACAGCCAGAACAAGCGTCACAAATAGGTTTTCCAGCACCAGAAGGTAGCCTATGAATACGAGTTCTCGCCACTTTGTGGCTCTGCAAACATCTTCATGAGGGGCGTTGCTGCTCATTGGGAGTAGAATCTGCTTGCAACCTGCGTTCAGGCTGACGTTTGCCAAAGCGCGAGGCCCAGAAGCAGAAGAAGAACATACAGACCGCCAGCACCACTATCAAAAGATTGAAGCCCAGAAACTGCGCAATCGCACCCGCGAAAAGCAAGACGGGGATGGAGCCGGCATTGTACAGCATAAACTGAAAAGCCAGGACACGTGCACGCCCATTTTCAGGCGCCCGCTCCTGCATAATCGTGTTTGTAGGAATATTCACGCACGCCATAGCCACGCCCAGCAATGTCACCAGTAGAATGACCGACCAGAGCAGCCAGGAGGATGATGCACCATGCACCGGGTCCAGGCGCAACGAGAGCCACTGCATGGCTGGCAAGAGTAAGAAGCCTACCGCGAGCGAGATAAACCCGATCAACGTCAAACGTATACGCCCAATCCGCTCTGTCAGCGGGGTCATCAGGATCGAAGCACCCACTAAACCAATACCCGCTGGTGCCAGGATCAAGGCCATATCCTCGGGTGGATGGTGCAGCACTTGCTGGACAAAGGTACCCGCCAGCTCACCAATCAGGAGTTGTAGGATACCTACAACCGAAAGCTGCACCACCGAGAAGAAGAGCAGGTTATCGACCTGCACAATGCGCCAGCCCTGACCCAGGTCTGCCCAGAGGCGTGCCAGCGTCTCCTTCACCGTCCGATCTCCACGCGGCTCCCGCTCTTGCTTGAGGTGCGACTCGGCAAAGCAACGCGATGGGATAAGCAGAATTAAGCCAGCGCAGACCGCGTAGAGCACGCCGACCAGCAGGAAAAGCATATCGATGGATTGCACATTAAAGGCCAGCTTGCCTATATATACCGTAAAGGGTGAGAAGAGCGAGGTTACCAGGCGCCCAAGAATAAGAAACCCCAGGGCCTGCGAAATAGTGATGGAGATATTAAAAAGCGAGAGAGCGGGCATCAGATCGCGTTCGCCGACCAGCAAGGGAATAGACGACCCCTCGGCGGGAATAAAGAACTGTCCAATCAGCGAGGTACAGTAGGTCAGCAGGAAGAGGGGCCAGAGATTGCTCCTGTTGAAGACAATGCAGACGAACATCAGCAGCACCGTCACCATGCGTAAGATGTTACTCACCCAGAGCACCTGGCGCTTATTCAAGCGATCCACAATCGCGCCCGCGATGGCGCTAAAAGGGATGGCAGGTAGGGTAAACGAAATAATAGCCAGGCCAGCCATAAAGACCGATTGCGTCACATTGTTGACGAGCACGATCACGCCATAGTTTGTGGCATTGAGAATCGTCAAGGAGATAAGTTGTGCCAACCAGAGCAATAAGAAGTTGCGGTTGCGCAACACACGTCGCACACGACCGGAACTATTCTTATTCTTACTGGATACTTGAGCGTTTTGCGCTTGATCTGTACTCTGCACCATGGTCTACCAGACTTTCTACCAATCTCCCCAATACGTCCAGCTAACCTTACTACGTTTGCGTTTGTACCGCTGTTACCACGCCTCATAGCAAAATGGTTCTCTTGATAATACGTCCCAAAACAGAAAAAGTCAGACGCTGCTCCGTAGCAACTGCGTTCTCCCCGCTGCTAAGTAGGAAATTCTCCCAGTCGCAAAAGGGTTGCGCGTCTTCTCTCGACAGACTTTCCGCTTTTCCAGCCGGGGGCGGTATAAGAGAAATAAAGCACGTATAGTTTCCAGGGTGAAGAGAGGAGATAATTTCGATGGCAAGCAAATATCATGATTTGCATAACACCTGGATCTACCAGGAGATCAAAGCTCAGGTCCAGGCAGATCTACAGGCTCAACAGTGCCAGAATTTGCATCACATCCTGCTCAAAATCATCGAAGCGCGCTTCCCCCGCCTCATTATCCAGGCCCATGCCCTGGGGCAACTTCAACCCGAGCATCTCCAACAGCTCATCATCCACATAGGCAGCGCCCAGCGCGAGCGCGAGGCCAAAGTCGTCCTGGAGGAGGTAATACAACGGAAAGTCTAAGCAATAAAACTGCATTAGTTGTGGAATATAGTGGGAGATTTTCAGGTGTAATTCAGGGAAAGGATGTATTTATTTGGGGAGAAGTGAAATACTTCTATGGATTGACAGCCTTTGCATTCTTCATCTGTGTTCACGGTTTGAAGACCTAGTTTATGGAGAATAGAGACTATGAGTTTACGAAAGCATACTCTGCTATATGGTGCGGTGTTCGTGTTATGCCTTGGAACTTGAATGTGATAGGCATTTGCAAAAGCTTCTCGAGAGAAAACATCTTGTCGGTAAAGTATCCTTGTTCATTTGACAACACGCATACAACAAAGTATCTCACAACTGAGGAGAAAAAGATGAACCAGAAAGACCTCACAAGCGCCGCGACCAAAGCCTGGCTTTGTCTATTTGTTGTTAGCCTTTTGCTGGCGCTGGCGGCATGCGGTGGCGCCTCCGCAACTACTAGCGCACCAACAACCACAACACCCACTACGGTCCCCACTACAGCACCAACCACAGTCCCCACTACAGCACCAACCACAGTCCCCAGCAGCGGGAATAGTATTTCCATCGCGCAATTCGCTTTCACCCCAAATAATCTCACGGTCAAAGTGGGAACCAAAGTGACATGGACAAACAACGATAGCGTGACTCACACAGTCACAGCTGACCAGGGAGCCTTCAATTCTAATGCGCTTGCCCCTGGCAATAGTTTTAGCTTTACCTTTAGTAAGGCTGGAACCTTCAGTTACCACTGTTCCGTCCATCCATCAATGACAGCTACCATTATCGTACAATAGCAAGCAATAAATAAATCAATACAGTGTCAACTTAAAAGCCTGGGTATTCGCCCAGGCTTTATTCTCCTAATCACCACTATCTGCAATCTCTTCTATTAAGTCAGCAACCTTCACATGAAGCGCCCTTGCTATTTTCTCTAATGTCGTTTTCGTAACCTGCTCCGATAAATGTAGGAAAACGTATGCGAGCATAGCTCTCTCACATCGTTCGTTGTTGCTGCTTCATCCGTAGGTGCCTCAATGTAACCAGCACATTTTTGGTCTTACCCCGCGTCCACAGCCAATTTTGCGTCTTCGTCCGAGCCAGTACCGGAGACGGCTTGATCAATGAGCCCGATCAAGCGGAGGGCTTCCGCCAGGATATTGAGAGAGGCGTTATAATCTCTATCCTGCTCGAATTGAGCATACGCGCAGTGAGGGTTCTGACAGAGAAACACCCGATCTGAGAGTTGCATGTCTTCCCACTTCCAGCCGCAACCGTGACAGGTTTTACTGGAAGCAAAGAAACGGTTTACCTTGATAACTTGCCCACCTCGTTGCTCCACCTTCGCCTTCAGCATGTTCAAGAGTTTGCCTAATGACGCATCCGAGAACGAACGAGCGAGCTTACGATTCTTGAGCAACCCGCTTCCGGTTGAGGTCTTCAATGCCAATGATCCCATAGCAGTTCGCGAGCCGGGTGGTCAGCTTGTGGAGCACATCATCTCTCATGCAGGTGATTCGGTAGTGCAGGCGTGCAATCTGCCGCGTGCTTTCTCCCGGTTTTTCGAGCCGAGTGTGCGGCGATGCAGGCGTTTGTTGGCCTGACGTAGCTTTTTGAGCGCCGTTTTGAGGAAGGTTTGGTTCTCGACTTCCTCTCCTGTACTCAAGGTTGCCAGTCGGTTCAGTCCGACGTCGATGCCACATGCAGCCGGTTTGTTCACCGGGATCGCATCTGGAAGTTCGACCTGAATCGAGACAAACCACCAGTCTGCCGTTTTGGTGATGCGCGCACCTGTCACCTTGCCCACAAAGCGCAACTTCTCGGCCATATTCACCCAGCCGAGCTTGGGGTTGGGTAGGCCGCGGGCGAGGTATTGCCTTGTGGCAGCCCTTTTCCCTCGGCCCCCCACCGAACCGGACATGCCCGTTTCCGTAGCATCCGGCTCTCCAGCTTCTGGGAGTTTTCAGGTTTGGCTCTTCGCATTTCGCGTCCCTTGCCTTTCCGCTCCCATATAACCTGTTGCCCTTCCCCATGTCTCGGACATTACTCCAAGCCTTTGAGGTAGGGTAAGAGGCCAAGTCCCGATTACTCGGGAGCATCAACCCCTCCCCTCCGAACTTAACGTGCACCCTTTCGATGCATTAAGCTCTCCAGAGGCCCGTGTCTTTTCAACACCGCTCCCATAGCGGTCTTATGACACATCCATGTCAACCGCCACTTTTGAGTCTGGCCTCCTGCGACCCTTTGTCTCCCACATGGGGAAACTCCTATGGCCGCTCCGTTACCCTGCTCCTTACGGAGTTTAGGCAATCCCTCAGTTCCATCAAATGTCTCAGTCTGTACGTAGGTGCCCATTTCGTCATTTCCCTCTCCGTGAGGGCTGGCTCCAACGAGAGCTTGCAGAGAAAATAGTACCGTTCCCCTGCACGTTGGACACAGGCGATTATCCCGTTCCTGTGGGCTGCCGCATTTCCGCCGTGACTTGGATTCAGCCAATCAAGACTTCACCATATACAGCTTCACTTGACTTCCCTCTGGCTCCTGGGACTGGAGCTTCACCAGCATTTTGCACGACATGCTATTTTCCCCTCACGCCTTTCGGGTGAAGGTGTCCCCGCTCTCGTAAGAGAGCGAGTAAGTCGCTGTGTTACTCACCTTGCTCTAGTGAGCTTACCCCGACGGGTAAGAGAGACATTTGTGACACAAAGGCGCACTACTATGGCAACTCCGTCGCCATGAGACTCGCGTCTTTTAGGCGATCCCGCTTTTGCGCAAAGAGAACGTTGAGTGTGTTTAGGTGCCCGTTTGTTTCCTATCGGGTTCATTACCCGCTGCTCACTGGAGAGAGTGTTTCCATCATCTGGATCCCCTATGATGTATTCTCAGTGTCATCCCTTTGGGCATGGTAGGATGGATGCGCATTTCATCGCACGGAAACGTAGGTTCAACAATTGGCCAGTTTCACCTCTCCCCCTAGCGGGGCTTCATGCACACAGGACTTGCGAGACTCTATCATACATGCCTTCTGATATTTCTCGCTTTATGAGCATGCTACAGTCGCCTTTGGGTTTCCCCTCCGGGTTAGCTCTTGTCCTAGAGGTTTTCACTCTCGACCTCTCCTGTCTGTGACAGGTATTACTCTCTGCACCGACACGGCGCACGATCCAGATCCGATGGTCCCCAAGCTCGAATTGATCGTTGGCGAGATAAAAGCTCAGTTTGCTTTTCTTCTTGCTCTTGAATGTGGGCCGACCGGTCTTTTTTCCCTGTTTCAAGCCGTCAAAATAAGCAGCCCAGGCTTTTGCCAGATCGAGGAAGGGCTGATCGGAGGCATTCTTGGTGACCTCCCAGGTCCAGGGGTACGCTTGCCGTCGGATCTGGTTGAATTGCTTCTTCAATTTCAAGGCTGTTGGGTTCTCGCCCGCTTGATACTGTCGGTTCCATTCTGCCAGTGCCCAGTTCCAGGTAAAGCGAGAAACACCTGCAGCTCTGACAAAATAGCCTTTCTGCTCTTCAGTTGGATGGAGGCGTATCTTATGCGCGCGAATCATTGCCCACAGCTCCTGGCATATATTAAACCCTCTTATTTCTTCTAGTATAGAACATTTTTTCGCATCTGTCTATGAGAATGTACTTGAGTACTTTATGGGCATATTGCCACGCTTTGCCTACATTCTCCTCTCTTTTTGTTGGCGTTTAGACTAAATTCTTGTAAAGCCAGACGGGAAGCGGTTTCATACAATTCATAGCTAAATGGATCCAGTCCGCTCCCCAGGCCGCTTCATACAAAATTAGTCTAAACACCAATTTTTGAGAACCGTTGAAAACTCTTTATACGGATCGCGAAATATGCGTTTCACAGTCATAAAAGACACATCTGCTGCACGAGATAATGAAGGCTGATTAAAGCCATAGAGTAGCAATTCTGACATCCATTTTGACATCTTAGAGGTTAGACTCTTCTAAATTCGACTTGTCACGATTGGACAAAAATAAAACGTCCTTCCGCTTAACAAGCCGATGGAACCGCATCAGAAGAGTGTCTAGTTTCTCGTGTCGTGGAATTCAACTCTCCCCGAGCAAAAAGATATAATAGAGCATCACATATTTCTAAAAAAGGAGCCTTTCAAACTATGAGTGCTGGAGTAGGGCACTACAGTAGCTACGACATCACAGAAGAAGAGCTGGCGGGAGTTATCCTTCAGGCCGATGGAAGATTGACGCCAGGATCAGCAGCGGGGTACTTCGGAGGCTTCATTGATGGGGAGGCCTATGTATATGTCTTTCGTATACCCTGCTATGATGGGGTCTTTGATGATGAAGGCAATCCCTTAGATAAGGACGACATCGTGTTACTCGACCAGACCAAAGCGTTGCTCGGCGGTGAGTTTCAAACCTGGATCTATATCCATCTTGGCAGAGAACCAGGCAGTCAGCGGTTAGCCGTCCGCTTTGCCTATACTTGCTGTCAGCATTGGCCATGCGTCGTTGATAGCTTTGAGACGAAAGGGCGAATATTTTCGAGCCAAGAGATCGAGCAACTGTACAAGGAAGATGGAGCATTTACTGGGTACGGATTGTGAAGAGCGAGTCTAAAAGAAAGGAGATACATACTAGCTTACGCCCTAGTACAGGCCCGAGAAAACTCTTGTGTAAAAAGAGGAAGAGCAGTTAGAATGAGGACATGAAAAGAGCATCTCTGATAGATTCGCTTACAACGTTATCGAGGAAAAATGAATGCAAGAAGAGATTGAAGTAGCATTCCCTTTGTGTAAAACGCTTGTGGCCAACCCACACCTCTCCGACTACTTTCATCGATTGAGTTTCTCACCATCAGGTTCTGTAGATATGGCTGATGGAGCCGGTCATTCCGTCCTCTCGGTGGTCAAGGGGAAGTTTTCAATTCATCCCATAGATCAGAGCTCTATTCAGGTAAGATTGTATGATCTGGTAGAGTTGCATCCCTACAAAGGTAACGAGCAGATCCGCATGCTAGAACCAAGCAGTGTCAAGGTGACACGTGAGGAGGGGTTGTTCGCATTTCGAGGAGCATGGTGGGGACTGAAAGGTGAGGACAAGAGTAAGTGGCCTTGCATGCTCTATTGGGCCAGATACTTTTTCGAGGTTGACCCCTTGGAGCAACTCTCAAGTAACAGGCGAGGGAGCGCCTATCATCGCGTCATGGTAGAACCTGACACGCGATACTACTATTGCCAAGATGATCTTGATACTGAGACACTGACAGTCGCTGATCTGAATGACCTGGGAGTCTCGCTCCAACCTGAGGCATACGCTAGGGAGGAATATAAAGGCAAGTTTGTTTTGGGATACAAAGAAAAATAGACATCAATCAACAGTAATTGAGAGCAAAAGTGAGAGCAAAACCGCTCAACAGACATCGAAAAAGTTAGACAAGAATAGGCAAGAATAATCCCATAAACCGGCTCAAGAAGCCTATAGGAGACCAATGGAAGCCGCACTAAAAACCCATCAAAAGGAGTTCAACTCTCCCCATCTCCACTATAAGAAGGCTAGAAATAGAATAGATAAACCAGCTTCTAACCTTCTTATGAGTATCAATGGCAAGCCAATAGGACTGTATCGTTATAACCAATGAATACAAATGAAAGTAAAAAAATGCCAAGACAACAACCACCAAAGGGATATTTGACCTCTACACAAGTCAAAGAAAGACTCAATATTAGTGGAGCAATGATAGCTAACTACGTACAACAAGGTAAAATAAAGCGTATAGTTTCACCAGGAAGGAAACACGGATTCTATCTCGAAAGTGATGTTGATAAAATTGTAAATGAGCTTCAGACCTTCTTCAACAACATTTCAGAAGAGACTACCAATGCAGATCTTGAAAATCACAAGAACAGAGTTAACTAACGAAAATCTCCCAAATTTGACAGCAGCTTTGACAGCAGATACGATAAATTCGTATGCTCAACGATATACAAGATTGGACAAAAATAAAAACTATCGAGCTCAGAGTTGAAGCCAATTAACATTGGACGAAGTCGGGTTGAGGCAGTATAATATACGGACTATGATTCCAACACCGACAACAGATATGAATATGACACAACAGACACAACCTAAAACCGATCTGCTCACGCTGACGCTGCCGCAGTTGCAGGAGTGGCTAGCCGCGCGAGGCGAGGCTACCTTTCGCGCCAAGCAGATCTATAGCTGGATCTACCAGCAGCTTGTCGACAACTTCGCGGCCATGTCGAACCTGCCGCTGAAGCTCCGTCAGCGCCTGGAAGAGGAGGCCTGTATCGGCCCACTCGTCGTGCGCAGCGAGGTGAGCTCGAAAGATGACCGCACACGTAAGATTCTGCTAGAACTCGCCGATGGCAAATTGATCGAGTCGGTGTTGATGCTCTATCCCCCCCTGGGCGAGAGTAGCGCACGCGCCACCATCTGCGTCTCTAGCCAGGCGGGATGTGCCTTTGGCTGCACCTTCTGCGCCACAGGCCAGATGGGCTTTGATCGCCACTTACAATCAGGCGAGATTATCGCCCAGGTGCTCCACTTCGCGCGCGAGCTACGCGCCACCCCCTGGAGCGCGGCTGGTCTTCCCGGTAGTACACCTATCGATCACATCACCAATATCGTCTTGATGGGCATGGGCGAGCCACTACACAACTACGACAATGTGCTCCAGGCCCTGCGCATCCTCAATAGTGCCGCAGGCTTCAACCTGGGGGCGCGGCATATGACCGTCTCAACCGTTGGCCTGGTGCCAGCCATCCGCAAATTGAGCCAGGAGCAGCTCCAGGTCAACCTGGCCATCTCCCTCCACGCGCCCACCAATGAGGCGCGCAGCCAGACCATGCCTGTCAACCGCAAGTATCCGCTGGAAGAGCTGCTTGCTGCCTGCCAGGACTATATCGCGGCAACACGAAGGCAGGTCACCTTTGAATATGTCTTGCTGGCAGGCGTCAATGATACGCCGGAGCGCGCTCAGCAGTTAGCCGAACTGCTGGCCCCGCTCAAGCAGTTCGCGCACGTCAACTGTATTCCCGTGAATGCGACCTCGGCTGGCTATCGCCCCCCAGGTCCAGACGCCATTCGCGCCTTCCGCAATATTCTCTTTGAACGTGGCATCAGTAATAGCGTGCGTGCGGAGCGCGGCGATGATATCGCCGCCGCCTGTGGACAACTGCGCACCCGCTTCGAGGATCGCCGCAAAGCTATTCCGGTTATCTAAGATATGACCTGGACCTGAGCCGAAGGTCCAGGTCATATCTTAGATAACCAATCTTCTCTACGCAAAAAGGTACCCGCAAAGACCACCTCCCTGCTGGGAGAGAAGTAACCTTTGTGGGTACCTTCTTGTTTTTCTGCCTGCCTGCTTAGCGCACCTTCGGCAATTTGCTCATGGTGCGCATGCAGCGTGTGCAGATATTGACGTTCTGCACGGTACCATTCACCTCAAGGCGACGACGCTGTACATTGAGCACGAAGCGACGGCGCGTACGATGCTGAGAGTGTGGCACGTTGTTACCATACATGGGCTTGCGCTCACAGACATCACAACGACCTGCTGCCATGTTACTCTTCCTTCCTACCAGATTGCGACGGAAACATACTTTGTGATAGATACCTGCTTGTCATATAAGAGGTTCCGACAGCCATAAAGTCCATGCCTGCCGACACACGTTCCGCTGCTGCTTGATTTATGATCGAGGTCTCTGGTATACTGCTTCAGTGGCTACTCCCTTGTGCTACTGCCGAGGGAGTTCGGGCTAACACCCGTTTGCCATAGTCGCAAAACCAGAATGATGATAAGCTGAAACATCTACGTTGTCAAGAGGACAACTCGTGCTTCGCCTGGGAATCCCTGGCACGTTATGCGAGTATAACCCATATAGGCTAATTTGGCAAGAGAGAAGACAATTGCGTATGCCAAAAGCACATGCTCTAAAACCACAATCCAGCTCTCACCCCCGAGGTAAAATTGAAGTCCTTCCTAACGCCATTCATACGATTGTAGTACAGGCTACAACTGGGTGTTATGGTGTACTAGGACTGGCTTCCCCACGCCTCCACTATGGAGAGCCTATCTTGCTCTCAACACAACATGTGAATCAGGGAGTGCGGGTCAATGTGGTCAATGATCAGCTCATTGTAGATATCTATGTCGTGCTAGAGTACGGATTGCGCATCTCCGAAATAGCACACAATATCATGAGCAGCGTCAAATTCTCACTTGAGAAGATGTTGGGTCTGCCCGTTGCTCAAGTCAACGTGAATGTCCAGGGCCTCCTTCATGGACCTGACACACAAGAAAAACAGTAAAAAAGGTAGCACAGACGCTATGCAGGAACACTCACCGCGCTCAATCCGACAGCGGGCCAGACGTATCAGTGTTTTTGATGGTCAGGATCTCAAGAAAGCGATCCTGGCAGGCGCGGCGTGGTTGGAAGAAAATCGCGAAACCATCAATGCCCTGAATGTCTTTCCCGTTCCCGACGGGGATACTGGTTCCAACATGTCAGCCACTATGCGCTCAGCCATCCGCAATATCGCAGAAACGACAGAAACCTCCGCGGGGGCTGTGGCCGCACGCCTCGCCCACGATGCCCTGCTGGGCGCGCGTGGTAACTCAGGAGTTATCCTTTCGCAGACGTTGCGTGGACTGGCCCAGGGTCTAGAGGGGAAACCAACCTTTTCCGCCACTGATCTGGCTGAAGCCTTTCAACAAGCCCAGCGTCTGGCTTACCGCGCTGTTATCAAACCCGTTGAGGGCACTATTTTAACGGTTGTACGCGAGACCGCTGAGGCAACCAAACAGAGCGCGGAACGCGATGATGACCTGGTCGGTTTAATGCAAGAAGCGGTCTCGGCCGCACGCCAGGCCGTTGCCAATACCCCCAATCAGTTGCCCACGCTGAAACAGGCAGGCGTCGTTGACGCGGGCGGACAGGGCTTCTGCACAATTCTGGAGGGCATTTTGCGCTACATTCGTGGTGAGGCCGCTAGCCCCGCTGCAACCGTCACCCAGTTGCAACCACTGCTCCAGCAAAAAGAGCGTGCCGCCAAAAAAGGGCGTGTCACGGTTGAGGAAGAGTTCGGCTACGAGGTCGTCTTCCTGCTCAGCGGCAAGAATCTGGACGTCGAAGGCATTCGCCAGGCCATTATTGATATGGGGGGCGTCTCAACAGTGGTGGCAGGCGACGAGACCCTCCTCAAGGTCCATACTCATACGCTCACGCCCGGCAAAATCCTTGATTATGGCGTCAGCCTCGGTAGCCTGAACGATATCAATATTGAGAACTTGCAGGAACAGAGCCTGACCTACGCCGCTGAGAGCGCGGCCGAGCACGCCGAAGATGAAGAGCCAGAACTGGCTGCACAAAAAGAGGTACCTATCGCCCTGGTAGCCGTCGCCTCGGGCGAGGGGTTTGAAGAGGTCTTCAGGGGCATGGGCGTCCAATCAATCGTTTCGGGCGGCCAGACCATGAACCCCAGCATTGAAGAGCTACTCGCCGCCGTAGAAAACGCCCCCTCGCAGCAGGTGATCATCCTCCCCAATAACAGCAACGTGATCTTAAGCGCGCAGCAGGTCGATGGCCTGACGCAGAAAAAAGTCTTTGTCATTCCCTGCAAAACAATGCCCCAGGGCATCGCCGCGCTGATGGCCTATAACTACGAGGATGACTTCGAGGACGTCTGCCAGGCAATGAAAGAAGCTTCTCAATCCATCCAGACCGCCGAGATCACTACCGCGGTACGCACCGTCAATATTCATAACATCAGCGTGCGTGAAGGCGATTTCATCGGTGTCATCAATGGAAACCTGGCCGTTGCCGGTCAGCAGATGCAGCCCGTGCTCGAAGATACGCTCCAACGCATGCATATCGATAACTATGAAATAGTTACAATGTACTATGGAGCAGAAGTTACCGCCGAAGAGGCACACGCAACCTGCAAACGGCTCAAGCAGCTCCACTCACATCTTGAGATTGAGGTTGTCAGCGGAGGCCAGCCCTACTACGCCTACATTCTCTCGGCAGAATAAGGGAACCCCAGGCACCCGCCTGCTATGCACCTGGCATGCCAGGACTGCTACAGGCAGGTGCTTGTGCAAGATACCTACCCGTTCAAGCTACACCCACTACACTACAAAGGCAGCAGCAGGCGTTCTAGTACTATCACCACTCATCAGAGTTGATGCTCGTGAGAGAACGCCGCTTCTTCCTGCCAGGAGGCCAGTATGACCGTTCGTATCGTTACCGACAGCACCTCAGACCTGCCTATCGAGCAAGCAAAGGCACTCGGCATTGAAATCGTGCCACTTACCGTCGCCTTTGGCGATGACGCCTACCTCGACAATGTCGAAATGGATAACGCGGCATTTTATCAGAAATTGCAAGGAAGCAAAGAGCTTCCCCGCACATCGCAGCCTGCGCCCGCACGCTTTCAAGAGACCTTTACGCGTTTGATTCAAGAAGGCGCAACCGGCATCCTCTCGGTCCATCTCACCTCTCAGCTAAGTGGCACCTATCAATCGGCCTGTACCGCGCGCGACGCCCTGCCAGAAGATCTGCGGAAAATCCCCATTGAGATCGTTGACTCTACAAGTGTTAGTGTGGGTATGGGCTATCCCGTAATTAAGGCCGCAGAAGAGGTGCAGGCAGGCCTGGGACTTGAAGAGATAAAAGCGCACCTCGTCGATCGCCTGGAGCGGACACGCATCTTCGCAGTTCTCGATACCTTAGAGTACGTCAGGCGCGGTGGACGTATTGGTGGCGCAACAGCAATGCTGGGCAATGTGCTCAACATTAAACCTATCATCTCCCTGAAGGAGGGGGTCGTCGTTCCAGTTGAGCGCGCGCGCACGCGCGGCAAGGCTTATGCCCGCGTCGCGCAGATTCTTCAGGAGCTAGGCTCGATCGAATATCTGGCCATTGCTGAGTCCAGTGAAGAGGTTGGGCAACAACTATCGGAAGCCCTTAAGCCCATCTATTCTGGCGATATTGCCATCTGGAAGCTAGGCGCAGCGCTAGGCACACATACTGGTCCTGGTACGGCCGCGATCTCGGTGGTAACTGCAAAATAAGCAGGAGCCCGCTTCTGTCCTGAATGCGGTACAAAGCTCCAAAACGCCGTCTAAAGAGGTGTATGGAGAGAGGGTATGGATGTGTGGTGTGGGCGATCGCCCACACCACACATCCATACCCTCTCTCCATGAATACCGCAAGTGCGAAAACAGGTGCAGCAAGCAAGCTTCTAAGATAACAGGCAGGCGCAAACGATTGACGGATGAAGGGTATTCGCGTACAATAGTATTACAGCATGTTTCATGCATTGTACTTCATCGCGTACCGTATACTAATGTTGTATGTCGTAGCGCGTCGGCTAACCTCAAGCCTGAGGATCAAACCGAGAGTCGGAACTATGCGTGCCTCTTATACAGCACGCAGGGAAGTGTTTCCACCAACGCCTGCCTGAAGCTTGTCCCGGTCGTCTGTAGGGTGCTCTGGTATACTTGTTATACATGGACAACTAGCAAGGCACGCACACAAGGAGTATGGGCGCTTCCTCCCCATGTAAGATTTCCATGGGCTCCTGCGCCAGGAGGAACAACCAGCAATGCGAGGGCGAGCCATATATGCTCATTGAGATATACCGCGCCCTCACCGTTTGCTAACGGACGCCAAGGTTGTTCCACGACATTCGTTGGAAGCTGCCATCCAAAAATGGCGTAGACTACGAAGGAGGAACGACTGTGGGTATGTTACGGGTGATGTCACGGCGTGGTGACGACCGTCTCACCTGGGACGAGCAGAAAGTTCTCGCGGGTGATGCTGAAGCTGTGGCTGCAATTCAAGAAGCTGAGCGCATTTTTGCCCAAGAGCGTGCACGAGGCGCGACCGCTTTCCGCCTCGATCCTGGCAAACCAGCCGAACGCATCGAAGCCTTTGATGCCACCGCGGAACAAATCGTTCTAGTGCCAAGAGTGGTTGGTGGATAAACTTGGTACCCCGATGCTGACGGCCCTATATTGGCTCGCAATTGCCCTGGCCATCTCTCCCATACTCTGGCTGATTTTTCAGCCCTATGTGAAGGGATGGTCACGAGCGGAGCGTAGAGCTAGTCACTTGCTGCGCGATCTTCTCACCCATGAGCAATTTCGGCAGCTCTTCTGGTATGGGTACCTGGAAATCCCAAGCCCTACGGCTCCGCATCGCGTGTATCGTGTACCACGCCATAGTGGCTATGTGCAGGTGTTCGAACATGGTCGCGCGATCATGCGTCTCTGCCTACAACCCGTGGAATCGCTGCCCGATAGCGATTTAGTGGTACTGCACAAGCTTATGATCGAGGCAAACGAAGAGACGTATCTCCAAAAAGCGAATAAATACCTTTGTATTGAGTAATGCTCGCTATTCAGGTAGTCGATAAAAGAAGAGTAAGAGCGCGTCATCATGCGCTCTTACTCTTCTTCATCCTCATCGATATCCTGAATCTCCATCTGCACAATCTTATGGTGTCCGTTCTGCTTGACACAGGCATGGGGACCACCATCCAGGGGCATATGGCAGAAGGGGCAGACTGGGCGACCCGCGGCCACTACCAGGCCAATCTCATTTGAGAGCTCTAAGGCCTCCTGGGGTGAGAAACGCAGCACAACAGCTTCATCCTCTAGAATGAGTGCCTGCGGCTCCCCGCGCTCCTCAATAATCTCCATTGGGGCCAGGCTCAACAGAAACATTTCATTATGCTCATCAAAGTTGAGCTTCATCTGCCCCACCTGAAAATCGTATGTTGGCGTAAGCGGAAAATCTCCTGGCATTCCTGTGGGAGATGGCAAGCCCCCTGGACGCGCCTCAAGGCGCAAGACCTCGCCATCCGCAATCACGCCGAGAATACCTTCCAGGGTCTCGGCAAGGGTGCGCAAATGTTCCTTCTCCATCCACACAACCGCTGATCCAAGCCCACTCCTGGCATAGAGTCGGAAACGTCGCTGCCCGGGCATACCCACTGCATCCGCACCGAGTGTCTCGATGCGACCAAGATCATTGCTCATACAAGCCTCTTCCTTCTAAATGAACTATCGTGCCCTCTACAGACCTTCTCCCTCGACGCTATAAGCGCCAGAACCAGGAGCAAGCTAATCTCAAGCTAGTACCCACGCGCGGGATCATATCTATTCTGTAGTGACTGGCCCGCTCGATAGCGCCGCAAGTTTTCCGCGAAAAGCGCGGCGAGACGCTGGTCATAATGCACGCTCTCGCCCGAGATGTGAGGGGTCAGAATGACATTCGCTAACGTATACAAGGGACTCTCGGCAGGCAAAGGCTCTTCTTCGGTTACATCCAGGCCCGCGCCTCCAATCCATCCCTCGCGCAACGCCCTGACAAGCGCTCGCTCATCCACCACGCGCCCACGCGCTACATTAACCAGGTAGGCATACTGGCGCATCGCTTGAAACTCGGCCTCACCCAACAGGTGCTCAGTCTCGGCCGTCAATGGAACAGCGACCACGACATAATCGCACTCGCTTAGCATAGCATGCAACTGCGTCATAGGATAAAGCTGATCTACATGCTCCTGGTGCGCCCCCGCCTGTACCGTGCGTCTGGTCGCCAGGACCCGCATGCCAAAAGCCTGGCCCAGGAAGGCCACGCGCTGACCAATACTCCCCAGACCAATAATCCCTAGCGTCTGTCCCGCCAGTTCGCGTCCCCCCAGTTTATACCAGTTCGCGCTTCGTGGCCATATGCGCTGATCCTGTAAACGCACCATCGTGGGCCAGGAGCGATTATACATAAGCATACTCGCGAACACGTACTCGCCAATGGTGGTGGCATGGATACCCACCGCCGTTGTGACCTGTACCCCACTATCGGCCGCCAGGATACCACTTATGCGCAGACCATCCACACCGGCTCCCGACGCCTGCAACCAGCGTAAGCGCGGCGCCATTTCGCGCCAATTCGTGGGTACTTTGTAGGCACAAAGCACATCGGCCTCGCCCAGGCTCGCTTCAAACTCATCACTATCGCTAAGGCATAAGATCTCCTTACCCGCGGCCTCACTTAACACAGCTTGTGAGGCGGAAGAAAAAGGAAACGTACTGACTACTTGCAGACCTTGCGCCATACTCAACTCCTTAACTACTTTGTGAAGGCCTATTGTGGACACCCCTGCTCCATCTTTTTCAGTCTATCCGAAATCATCACAGGTGCGCAAGTCTCTCCACTCACTATATAGCAGTGACGCATAAAACGCACGCTCTAGCTAGCTTTCAAGCATTTTAAGCATGACGTTTTTCCCATGCTGTTCCTTTATTTAGAGTAATGCGTTTAAATATTCATGTGTCGCTATACACGACGCTTTATTGCGCATATCTCTATACCTAAGCGGAGAAAGAACGTGTGAGCATTCTTATTACCATTCTCGAAGGTGTCTATCTACTTATTGCGTTTATTATGGCCGTACAAGCCATTTTCAATATTCGGTTGCGTCTCTTCATCTGGGAAACGCCAGAACATGCCTGGCTCAATAGCGCCCCGACCGTCTACCTCGATCCCTGCCTGACCTTTACTATTCTGCTGCCGGCGCGCCACGAGGAAGAGGTCCTACGCGAAACAATGCAGAAAATCTATGATCTCAACTATCCAAAAGATTTATTACAAATTATCGCTATCTGTCGCGAGGACGATCCCAACACCATTGCCGAAGCCCAGGCCAAGATCGATGAATTAGGTGACCCCAATGTACAACTCCTGGTCTTTAATGACAAACCCATCAATAAACCGCATGGACTCAACCTCGCGCTCCAGGTCGCACGCGGCGATGTCGTGACGATTTTTGATGCCGAGGATGAGCCTCACCCGGATATCCTCAACATTATCAATACCACGATGCTTACTGAGGACATCGACGTGGTCCAGAGTGGGGTACAATTAATGAACCACAACACGAAGTGGTTCTGCTTCCTGAATGTTCTCGAATACTTCTTCTGGTTTAAATCCTCCCTGCATTTCTTCGCCAACGTAGGCATGACGCCCCTTGGTGGCAATACCGTCTTCGTCCGGCGCGAACTGATGGAGACTCTGGGTGGCTGGGACGAGACCTGCCTGACCGAAGATGCCGACCTGGGCATTCGCCTGGCGCTCTCCCACGCACGCATGCGCGTCATTTACGACGATGAGTTTGTGACACGCGAGGAGACCCCCCACACTATTGAGCAGTTTATCAAGCAACGGACTCGCTGGAACCAGGGCTTTATCCAGATTCTCTTCAAAGGCGAGTGGCTAAAACTGGAGAGTCTCTACCAACGCCTGCTCGCTTTCTATGTCCTGGTGCTCCCAGAGGTACAGGCATTCTTTACCCTGCTCGTCCCAGTTTCGCTGCTCACCTTTTTCTTTATTAAATTACCTCTCTGGATATCTTTATTGACGTTCTTGCCACTCTACATCTTTATCATGGGCATCTTTATCGACCAGGCAGGGCTGTATGAGTTTCTTAAAGCGCATGGGCGTTCATGGAGTATACGCGAGGCCGCCATCATGCTTTTCGCCTCGGTTCCCTACCAGTTTCTTCTAGGCCTGGGCGCCCTGCGCGCGGTCGCCCGCTTTATTCAGGGCGCGACCAATTGGGAGAAAACGGCCCATATTGGTCAGCATAGACAGAAAGAGCTAAACACTTTTATTTAGATAGGTGGTTGATTTGTGGTAAGAGATGAAACACAACAGCAAGCGAGCAGACATATAGATACCCCGGCGCAATCCCTGCCAACGACTCCATGGCCAGGTATAGGTGCAGAGCAGCAGCTTCCTGAGAGGCCACAGACCCACTCCTTGCCCCAGGGGCGGCTCATCTTACATAAGCAGGAAAACTTTTATGTCAGTACAGTCAATCGCAGACACCAACGTGTCCACCCCTTGCGCAAGCCAACCGGGGTAACCAGCGCGCTCCCCAAGATTCTACCGCAACAACAGACACGCATCGCCGACAGCGAGACACGTCGCATGCCTCGTCTGGACACGCTCAACACAACGCGAAGATCACGCTTTCCGATCCCTCTCTGGTTGGAGACGCTTGGACTCTTGCTGGTTCTTGTTGGAATTGGTCTCGCCCACGCCTATAATATGTTCAACTATCCACGCTACGAACTGGACGAGGGCACCTATATAGCCAGTGCCTGGTCCATTCTCCAGGGACAACTCATGCCCTATGCTTATGGCTACGCGCATCCACCCGCGGGCTGGATCCAGCTTGCCACCTGGATTCCACTCTTCAATGGCTTCTTTGCCTTTGGCAACGCGCTCAATACAGGGCGCGCCATTGTCTTACTCTATAAATTGGGAAGCGCGCTCCTGGTTTACCTGATAACACGCCGCCTCTCGGCTCGGCGCAGTCTGGGGCTGCTTGCTATGGTTATCTTCGCGCTGACACCTCTTGGTATCACCTATCAGCGTGAGATCTATCTCGATAATATCGCCATCTTCTGGTTCTTGCTCTCGCTCTTCCTGCTCGTCACCGGTAATAGCCGCCTGCGAGCGATCATCTTCTCGGCCCTCACGCTGGGGATAGCCATTCTCTCTAAAGAGGTGCTCATCCTCCTTATGCCGGCAATGCTATATGCTGTCTGGCTGTATACGACATCTTTCCAACGCAAGTTCGCGCTGGTGGCATTTGGCTATACCACGCTAGCACTCTGCTCGGCCTGGATTCTCATGGCTCTGATGCGTGGCGAGTTCTTCTCCTATACATGGCATCTCCCCTGGGATAACCACGCGCACTTGAGCCTGTTACAGACCATCCTTGAGCAGACAAAACGGACCCAGAGCGAAGGCAGCCTGGGCACCAGCTTCAGCCAGTGGATGGGGCTGGATAGTCTCCTGGTCGTCATAAGTATTGTAGCGCCCGTGTTTAACCTGGTGTTTGGCTTCCGCCAGCGCAATCAGTTGCTCCTCTCCCTGCTGGCACTCAGCTTCTGGCTGCTCTTCATTCGTGGAGGGGTCGTCTTTCCCTACTACATTATTCCGCTCATTCCCCTCGTAGCCATGAACTGCGCCTTCACCTGCGCTACTCTGGCGCGCTGGATAAGCCAGGTCACGCGCTTACCCCTTTTGCAGGGTATCCTGGTCCTGCTCGCTATCGCGGCCATAGTCCCATACGATATCCTGCACGCCCAGCCCATCTATACTCACGACTATGCACAGGAGCAGCGCCAGGCCATGGATTGGATGCGTGAGCACCTGCCCCGCAACACTGTTGTCGTCATTCCCCCCCAGTACTTTGTGGATATGCGCGTAAGTGGAGGCGAGGCCGTGGGAGCGCATTCTCCCTTTCCGAAAGCGCAACTCTTCTTTAACGTTGCCACTGATCCATCCATCTATCACGACCAGCTCAAAGACAACTGGCAGAATATTGACTACATCCTTGTCGATCCCGATGTCATACTCCATCTCAATATGATCCGGGAAGTTAAAGGTGGCAGCTCCATCCTCCAGCAGGCCCTCAAGCACTCCGTTGAGCGTGCACACTTCTATGACATCAGCATCTACCAGGTTCAACATAAGATTTGATGGATGAGAGAGCATGGCGACCTGCGGCCGCCATGCTCTCTCATCCATCAAATCAGATCTTAAATAGATAATTTTGCATATAAACCTCAAATATCTATAAGTACCACGCATCTAGATAACTGCATATTTAAGCAGTATGATTAATACACAGCCGGTATCATATTCTGGTAGGTGGTGTGGCGGGCACGAGAAGTGGGATTTGTTGGAAGGGAAGAGTGAGATATGGATGCAAGCAAAACTGCTGGATACCAGCCTGTCAGCATTGTACGTACCGTTGAGGGGATTGAAGAGGCAACGCACCGCGCCATCGCGGGCATAGGCGGCATGGAAACGGTAATGCGGGGTGCGAAAGTGGCGGTACTCAAACCGAACTTTGTCGCGGGAAGGCGTGCCGAGACGGGAGCTACCACCAGTTTCGCCGTACTCAAAGCCGTGGCTGAGGAGGTGCACGCCTGCGGGGCCGAGCCTGTGCTCTGCGAAATGCCAGGGACAGAGTTTGATCGCGAGGCGACCTATACTCTGCTGGGAGTAGAGGGGTTCTGCGCACGCCACAAGATTCGCATTGCTCGCCTGGACCTCGAAGGCGGCACGAGCGAGTGGCGCGAGGTGCATCCCACGGGAGCGAAACGCCTGCGCTCCTTCGAGCTCCCACGCCTGCTGGATGATGCTCGTCTGATCAACCTGCCCGTTTTAAAAACCCACGTCGTCTCTGGCATGACACTGAGCATGAAGAACCTTATGGGGCTACTTCCCAGACCCGCCCGTCGCGCGATGCATACCCTGGGGATAGATCAATGTATCGTGGATATGAATCTGGGCCTGCAAGCAGATCTCAACATTGTCGATGGGAGTGTGGGACAGGATGGCGAGGGTCCCCTGTATGGCGAGAAGGCGAATCTCCAGGTCCTGGTTGCTGGTCGCAGTAGCCTGGCCGTCGACCTGGCCTGCTGTAGCCTGGTGAATGTGTCACCACGCGCTATTCCTCACCTGCGCCTGGCCCTGAAACACTTTGGTCAGCCCGAGATACACTTTACTCACGAACTGCCCCAACCTCTCAAGACCTTTCGTCTTCCCCGGCAAAATAGCCTCTACCGTCTTCTCTTCTGGCTGATGTACCCCCTCGACTACCCCTATACCTGGCTCGCCCAGCGCGGCAAACATCTCTGTACCACTCTCTATAGTACAGGTCTGGTAGGTACACACCCCGTCATCGAGCGCGAGCGATGCACCCGGTGCGGCGAGTGTGTGCGCGCCTGCCCTCTCCCCGAGGCCATCAACCTCCAGACACTCAAGGTCAATTACACTACCTGCCAGCGCTGCCTGCTCTGCTACGAGGCCTGTCCTGAGCAGGCGATCAGCGTCAAGGGTTATTCAGGAGCGCGCTCATGAAGGTCCTGGTCACTGGCGCGACTGGCTTTCTGGGTGCGGCCCTGGTCGGGCGGCTCCTGGCGGAAGGAGAGAGGGTGCGTGTCCTGGCACGCGATGCCTATAAAGCTCATCGCCTCTTCGGTACACGCGTAGAGATTCTCCAGGGTAACCTGCTGGAAGCCCCCAAGGTAGCGGCCGCGCTCAAGGATATCGAGGTCATCTATCACCTCGCAGGGCGCCTCTACCATCCCAGCATTCCAGCAGCACACTATTTCGAGACGCATGTGGAGGGCACGCGCGTGCTCCTGCAGTGCTGTCGCGACCTCCCAGGGCTGAGCCGCCTGGTCCACTGTAGTACTACCGGCGTCTATGGCGTCACTGGCCTGAACGCGGTTGATGAAGCCAGTCCATACGCGCCGACCAATCCCTATGAGCAAAGCAAGTTGGCGGGAGAAGAGTTGGTGATACAAGCTCATGCCGAAGCGCAGCTTCCCGTCACAGTGGTACGTCCCGCCCTGGTCTATGGGCCGGGAGACCTTCACCTCCTCGGCTTCTTCCGCCAGGTCGCTCGCGGTCTGCCCGCCACTATCGCTGGCGGCTGTGCCTATATTCACCCTATCTACATCGATGATATGAGCCGATCATTTCTCCTGGCAGCACGCCTCCCGCATGCCATTGGACGCTGCTATAACGTCGCGGGACATTTCCCGGTCAGCTTTACGGATCTAGCAGGTACAATTGCCAACGTTCTTAAACGCCACCCCTGTCCGCTGAGTCTCCCCACCTGGATGGCTTATGGTGCGGCAATGATCTTTCGCTGGCTGCCAGGCATAGGCGAGGCCAGTGCCCCTCTGACCACCAGCCGGATCGACTTTCTTACGCATAGCCGCATCTATAGCTGCGAACGTGCTCGGCGTGAGCTGCAATTTACGCCTCAGGTTGAACTCAATGACGGCATCCACTATACCATTGCCTGGTACCGCGAACATGGTTACCTTTAATGGAAGAGTAGAATGGGATGGGATGCGGGCGGGGCCCGCATCCCATCCCATTCTACTCTTCCATTAAATTATACCTACAGCAAGCTTGCGAGCTGGAATGGGCGACTTTTGAGAAGCCATGGGAGAAAAAAGAACTAACATTGCACAAATTTTGTTGCCTGTGCTATAATCCCATAGGTACAATAAGAAGAGAAGATAGATGGGATTTTTAAGATGAAGCGACAGCCGCCGAACCCAGTCTGGGCGAACTTGGCGTTAGTTGGACAGCTTGGCTTCACTATCGCAGTTCCCATTATTCTACTTGCCGTTGTAGGAACTTTGCTCGACGGTTGGTTACACACCAAACCGTTATTTATACTGCTCGGGCTGCTGCTTGGCCTGATCTCTGGCATCTACGGTGCATACCGTTTGTTAAAAAACTCACAGGTTTTATAGGTTTTTGCATATCCTGGACATAAGCCAGGGATACAGGGCCTACTGTTGGGAGCAAAACGGAACCGCTATTTACTGACAAGGAGATCCAGCTGGCAGGGTCCGCCGCAACTGGAGGACGCCACGTGAATCTCTGGAGACTTCCTCACGTACAACTCGCACCGGAAGTTATCTTCACGATTGCAGGTTTCCAGGTTACTAATACCTTATTCTGTACCTGGATTTCCATTGTCGTACTTATCGCTCTTTTCTTTTTCGCGACACGCAGAGGTGATATGATTCCCCGTGGTCTGCAAAATGCCATGGAGGTTATCGTTGAATTTCTGCTGAATCTGGCCGAAAATATAACAGGAAAGAAAAACGCGCGTAAGTTCTTTCCCCTGGCCGCTACGTTCTTCTGCTTTATCCTGGTTTCCAACCTGCTTGACGTCATCCCTGGTGTCGACTCGATTGGTTCTATTAATCCGGAAGAACTGCCCAAGGGAGCCCATCCAGGCATTCTCCTGTGGGGTGACGCTTCAAACGCGCTCATTCCCTGGATTCGCCCTGCCACGACCGATCTCAATCTAACGATTGCGATGGCTCTGATCGCGGTTATCACCGCGCAGTGCGTTGGCTTCGCGACGCTTGGCTTTAAAGAGCATACTATGAAGTACATCAATCTTCGTAGCCTGCTCAAGTTCTCAGGGACTGGCTTCATTGAAGTCTTCGTGGGCCTGCTCGAGATTGTCAGTGAACTCAGCCGCGTGCTTTCGCTGGCCTTCCGTCTCTTTGGCAACATCTTCGCTGGCAGCATCGTGCTGGCGGTCTTCGCCTTCCTGCTACCTGCTGTGGCAAACGTCATCTTCATCCCATTTGAACTGTTTGTTGCCGCGGTCCAGGCCTTTGTCTTCGCCCTGTTGACGCTCATCTATCTGCAGCTCGCCGTCACCGGTCACGGTCACGACGAAGAGCATGGTGAGGAGGTCGATCTCAGTCAGACCTCGGCAGCAGGGAGCCACGCCTAGCCTAAAAGAGCGCAAGAGCCATGTGGGGCGGACTGCATCGTCCCATCAACGTATCGTACCTTTTCAATGTGCTTGCTACTCGCGGAATCACTCTGCGATTGCATAAATTAATTATACATTAAAATTACTGGACGCAACGTCCAGGGAGGATTATTCAGATGTACAAAGAACTCGCTATCGCCCTCGCTATCGGTCTCGGAGCCATCGGTCCTGGTATTGGTATTGGTATCGCCGCCGGTCAGGCCTTCAACGCCATCGGCCGCAACCCTGAAGCCGCCCCTGTTATCCAGACCAACCTGATCCTGGGCCTGGCGTTCGCCGAAGCTATTGCTATCTACGCACTGCTGGTCTCTCTGCTCATCAAATTTGTCTAGCCCTGAATTATTTATTCTGAGGCTTCCCTATATGCGCACGACACAGAGACACAGCCAGTCGTAGACGTGGAGACAGACACGATGAGCTGCGTCTCCGTGTCGCGTATAGGGGACAAGTGATGGCATAACGCCATCAAGGAGGCAAAAAAATGCAAGCACTTATTCTCGCTCAAGCGAGTGCGAGCAGCGGTGGACTTGGTATTAACGGTGCCTTCTTTATCTCGCAGTTGATTAGCTTTGGTGTCGTCTTCCTGATCCTGTGGCGCTGGGGCTTCCCAGCCCTGCTAAAGATCATGGATAAGCGCCAGGCGATCATCCGTGAAGGTATCGAAAACGCTGAGAAGGCCAAAAGAGATCTCGCTGAGGCCAATAACCGCGCTGAGCAGCTCCTTCTGGAAGCACGCCGCCAGTCAGCTGAGACCATCGAGCGTGCCAGCAAGAACGCACAGCAAGAAGCCAACCGCATCATCGAAGAGGCCCAGGCCCGCGCTGAGCAGGTGGGGCAGCAGCAGATCGCTCGCATCCAGCAAGAGGCCAACCGCGCTCGCAATGAGCTGAGCCGCCAGGTAATCAACCTCTCTATCGAAGCCGCCGGCAAAGTCATCAACAAATCCGTTGATAGCAAAGACAATCGCCGCCTGGTGGAAGATTTTATCGTTGCCACTGACCAGACGAGGAACAACTAATGTTAAAAGGAGCGGTAGCACGCCGCTATGCCGGAGCCATCTTCGAGCTCGCGCGCAAGCAGAATACGCTTGATCGCACGCTTGAGGACGTGAAGGAGATCGCACGCCTCTTTTCGATTCGTAAACTGGCGTACCTCCTGCGCGAGCCAAAGGTTCCGACTAAGCGCAAAGAGACCGCGCTGCGCCAGGCTCTCGAGCCTCGGGTGTTGCCGACATCGCTCAACCTCGCTCTGTTGATCGTTCAGCGTGAACTGGTCGACGCTATGCCAAAAATTGCTGTCGAACTGGAACAACTGGTTCTGGACTATCGCAATCAGGCAATCGCCGAGGTGACAACGGCACAGCCCCTCGATGAAGGGCAGCGCACGGTCTTGCAACAAGCATTAGAGAAGCGAACCGGGAAGAGTGTTATCATGCAGACCCGGGTCGATCCGAGCATTCTGGGTGGTGTCGTGGCTCGTGTGGGAGATCAGGTCATTGATGGAAGCGTGCGTTTCCGTTTGCATGCCTTGCAGCAACGCTTGCTCAATGAAGCGGCTTCCAGCAGTCGAGATTTTTTCTCTGAGGAAGAGCCGGCACTACGCTAAGGCGCGCGAGGTCTCTTCCTCACCACTGTGATACTACCCTTTCGCTATCCGCCCATTGGCTCCTTATGCGAAAACCAACGCCACTATCGTGGCTAGCGCTTCGCGCTCAGGTTTCCGTAGAGGTAGCGGCTGGATACGTCTCGTAGAGAAGACCCCCTGTCACGCTTTCGTCCGCTCTCGTCCTGCCATCCCTTACGGGATGCGGCCTGAAAACGGGCTTAAAACAAGCTTGAAACAAGCTTGAAATGACTAAGCGCACCGGCAAAGCAGACAACAAGAAACCGTAAGCAGACAGACCACTAGGATACGAAACTAGGAGGAATACGATGGCATCTTGGGCTGACGAAATCAGTGCCATCATAGAGAAAAACATCGCAGGCTTCGGCACCGAAACAACGGCGACCGCGAGCGTCGGCACCGTTATTGCGGTGCAGGACGGCATCGCCCGTGTGTACGGCCTGCAAGATGTAAAATATCTTGAGTTGGTAGAATTTCCCCGCACAGGTCTCTTTGGCCTGGCGTTTAACCTTGAAGAAGAAACCGTAAGCTGCCCAATCCTGGGCGACTACACCCAGATCCGCGAGGACGACGAGGTGCGCACGACCGGTCGTATCATTGAGGTACCCGTCGGCGACGCCCTGCTAGGTCGCGTGGTCAATTCCCTGGGCCAGGCTATCGACGACCGTGGTCCTATCGTGACCGATAAGACCCGCCCTGTCGAGCGCGTCGCCCCTGGCGTTATTACCCGCCAGACGGTGAACACTCCTGTACAGACTGGTATCAAGGCTATTGACAGCATGATTCCTATCGGCCGTGGCCAGCGCGAGCTGATCATCGGCGACCGCCAGACTGGTAAGACCGCTATCGCCATCGATACGATCATCAACCAGAAGGGCAAGGACCTGTTCTGTATCTACGTCGCAATCGGTCAGAAGAACTCCTCAATCGCCCGCACGCGCGCCATCCTGGAGCAGCACGGCGCGATGGAGTACACCGTTATCGTGGCCGCTGGCGCATCCGATCCCGCCCCCTTGAAGTACCTGGCCCCCTACGCGGGTTGTGCCATAGGTGAAGAGTTCATGGAGAGCGGACGCGATGCACTGATCATCTATGATGACCTGACCAAGCACGCTGAAGCCTATCGTAACATGTCCCTGATCATTCGCCGCCCTCCAGGCCGCGAAGCCTTCCCTGGCGATGTCTTCTATCTCCACTCTCGCCTGCTGGAGCGCGCCGCCCGCCTGAACGAGGATTACGGTGGTGGTTCGCTGACCGCGCTACCCATCATCGAGACCAAGGCGAACGACATCTCGGCCTACATCCCAACCAACGTCATTTCGATTACCGATGGCCAGATCTTCCTGGAGACAGACCTCTTCAACGCTGGTCAGCGCCCGGCCCTTAACGTCGGCCTCTCGGTCTCCCGCGTGGGTAGTAGCGCGCAGACGAAGGGTATGAGCCAGGTAGCCGGTACACTTCGCCTTGACCTGGCGCAGTTCCGCAGCCTCGCCGCCTTCGCTCAGTTCGCCTCAGACCTGGATAAGGCCACCAAGGCACGTATTGATCGCGGCCGCCGCCTGACAGAAATTCTCAAGCAGCCACAGTACAGCCCGGTTCCTGTAGAGAAACAGGTCATCATCATTTACGCCGCCACCAATGGCTATCTCGATGATATCGAGCTGGACAAAGTCGCTGACTTCGAGAGTGGTCTCTACCGCTACCTGGATACCACCTATCCAGCACTCGGCCAGGAGATCGTCGAGAAATCGGTCAAACAGAAAAATAAGATGTCTCCCGAATTGCAGAAGAAGCTGGGTGCCGCTATCGAAGAGTACAAGCAAACCGCCCTGGCGCGCTAGGAGGTAGGCTGATGGCATCGATTCGAGAAATTGGCCAGCGTATTCGGTCAATTAAAAACATTGCTCAGATTACCAAGGCCATGCAGATGGTGGCGAGCAGCAAGATGCGTCGCGCGCAGGACCGGGTTACACAGGCCCGCCCCTATGCCGACCAGCTGCGCGAGCTTGTCTCGCGCCTCGCGGCCGTTGGCTCCGAGGACCTGGGCGATGAGGTAGCGCTGCTGAAGCAGCGACCCGTACGCAAGATTGGCTACATTGTCATTTCACCTGATCGCGGCCTGAGTGGCGCGCTTCCCAGCAACGTCAACCGCAAGCTTGCGGCCAGCGTGCTTGAGGAGCAGCAACGCCTGGCTGAAAACGGCCAGCGTCCCGCCGTAGACTACGTCGCGGTTGGTCGCAAAGGTCGTGACTTTGTTGTGCGGACGAAACAGAACATGGTTGCCGAGTTCGTCAACCTGGGTGACCGTCCCAGCATGGGTGATGCCAGGGCTATCGCTCAAGTCGCGGTTGAGAGCTTTCTCAATGGCGATGTGGATGTGGTCTACATGGTCTATCCGAAATTCATCAACACGGTGACGCAGCAGCCAACGACGGTCCAGTTGTTGCCTGTGCAGCCGCCGACGTCTGAGGAAGGCGCGAAGGCCGAGAAGCAAGACTACATCTATGAGCCGAACCCACAGGAGATCTTCAAGGCTCTCCTGCCACGTTATGTGGATACCCTGGTCTACCAGGCTCTGCTGGAAATGGTCGCCAGCCAGTATTCCGCACAGATGATCGCAATGAAAAACGCGACCGATAGTGCGAACGATCTTATTCAAGATCTCTCTCTGACCTATAATAAAGCGCGTCAGGCCGCTATTACCACGCAGATTCTTGAGGTCGTGGCCGGTTCTGAAGCCGTCTAGAGATAGACCTAGACAGAAGCAAGCATACTGGTAGAGGCATGTGGAGGATACCGCAATGCCTCTATCTCTGGAGAAATATATGACTACAACACCTACTCGCACAAAGGGTAAAGTTGTACAGGTACTGGGAGTTGTCATCGACATCGAGTTTCCCGCCAACCAGCTGCCAGAAATCTACAACGAGGTGCGCATCCGCATAGCAGGTGCCGAGAAAGACCTCTCGCTTGAGGTTGAGCAGCACCTTGGCAATAACTGGGTTCGCTGCGTAGCCATGGGTCCAACTGATGGCTTACAGCGCGGTCTCGATGCCATCGACATGGGCGAGCCTATCGCAGTTCCTGTCGGCCCTAAAACCCTGGGACGTATCTTCAATGTGCTCGGCCAGGCCGTGGATAACAAGGAAGAGGTCGAGGATGCCCCTCGCTATCCTATCCACCGTCATGCCCCTACTCTTGAAGACCAGGTCTCAAACATTGAGATCTTCGAAACCGGCCTCAAAGTCATTGACCTGATCTGCCCCTTCATGAAGGGTGGTAAGATTGGTACCTTCGGTGGCGCTGGCGTCGGCAAGACCGTCACCATCCAGGAGCTGATCAACAACATCGCCAAGGGTCACGGCGGGTATAGCGTCTTCGCTGGCGTGGGTGAGCGCACCCGCGAGGGCAACGACCTCTACCACGAAATGATCGAAGCCGGTGTTATCGACCGCCTGGCCATGGTCTTCGGCCAGATGAACGAGCCTCCCGGTTCCCGCCTCCGCGTCGCGCTGACTGGCCTGACCATGGCCGAGTACTTCCGCGATGAAGAGGGTAAGGACGTTCTGCTCTTCATCGACAACATCTTCCGCTTCACCCAGGCCGGTGCTGAGGTATCCGCTCTGCTCGGTCGTATGCCTTCCGCCGTGGGTTATCAGCCCACCCTGGCTGAGGAGATGGGTGAGCTACAGGAGCGCATTACGTCGACGAAGAAGGGTTCGATCACCTCGATGCAGGCCGTCTATGTGCCTGCTGACGACTACACCGATCCCGCACCTGCAACGACCTTTGCTCACCTGGACTCAACCATCGTGCTTGAGCGCTCGATTGCTGAGAAAGCGATCTTCCCTGCCGTCGACCCGTTGTCTTCGACCAGCCGCATCCTCGATCCCCAGATCGTGGGTAATGAGCATTATGATGTTGCTCGCGGCGTCCAGAAGGTCCTCCAGCGCTACAAAGAGCTTCAGGATATCATCGCCATCCTGGGTGTCGATGAGCTCTCTGAAGATGACAAGCTGACCGTTACGCGCGCGCGTAAGCTTGAGCAGTATCTCTCACAGCCCATGACCGTCGCACAGGCCTTCACTGGCCGCGAGGGTCGCTATGTGAAGCTGAAGGATACTGTGCGCAGCTTCAAGGAGATCCTTGAGGGCAAACATGACCACATTCCTGAGAACTACTTCTACATGAAGGGTGCTATCGATGAGGTCGTGGCCGAGTACGAGGCTGATCAGAAGAAGGGGTAAGACATGGCAACAACGACAACACGCAATACCCTGCATGTCGAGGTTGTCACCGCCGAGCGTGAGCTATATAACGGGGAAGCTACCCTGGTAAGCGCTCCTGGCGTCGAGGGCCGTCTGGGCATTCTCCCGCATCATGCGGCCCTCCTGACCTTTCTCAAGCCCGGCGAACTGCGTATCGAACTGGGCGATGCCGAAGAGCCTTTCTTCGTCTCCGGTGGCTTCCTGGAGGTCTCGCATGATCGCGTGACCATCCTGGCAGATGCCGCAGAAGAGGGCGAAACGATTGACGAAGCTCGCGCACAGGAGGCCCGCCGCCTAGCGGAGGAGCGCCTCGTCGAGTCGCGCAGCCAGAACGATCGTGCTGAGGCTCAGGCAGCCCTGGAGCGTGCACTTAGCCGCATCAGGGTCGCGGAATATGCGCGCCGTCGCAGCCGCCGCCGCATTGACACGGCAGGCATGCAACAGTAAGAAACAAAACAAAAATATTGTCCGGGTTCGGAACGAACCCGGACAATATTTTTGTTTCTGCGAGAGCCATATATGGCTTAGAAGCTCCCGCCGCCACCGCTGTCGCCACCGCCTCCTCCAAAGTCTCCACCACCTCCTCCAAAGTCTCCGCCACCTCCTCCAAAATCTCCGCCGCCCTGATTACCACCAAAGTCTCCGCCGCCGCCGAAATCTCCACCACCTTGATTGCCACCAAAGTCTCCGCCCTGACCGTAATCATCTTCGCGCCTCTCGCGCTCACCCTGTTCACGGCCCAGTTCATAGCCTACCAGACCACCAGCCGCGGCACCCAGGCCACCAGCCGCCCAGGGATTCATCCCGCCACCCTGGTTATAGTTGGGTGGATAGGGCTGTCCATACTGATTGTAGGGCGGATAGCCTCCCGAAGGTGGTACATTGCGCCGACCAAAGAGGCCGCCAAAGCCACTGCCGCCACCGAAACCACCACCGCCACCAAAGCCACCGCCTCCCCGACGCCTGCGCGAGAAGACAAAGGCACCCAGACCCAGCAATACCAGCAAGCCCAGGCAGCAACAGAGCGTCGAGCCGCCAAAGGAGCTTCCATTTTGTGCGCCCAGGCCCATAAAGCCACTATTAGCATTGTGGAGCGATTGCAGGGCCGCAACCGTTGCGCCAGTGTAATCTCCACCGTGGAAATTACTACTAAAAGCGCTAGCGGCGTCATTATACTGGTTAGTTGTAAAGGGCTTTCCCGCAAACCAGACCCAATGATGGGTGGTATCTATCGCCATGACGACGTTATTGGAGCCACTCACCTTACTGGCTGTCGTCTGTTGGAAAGACGACTTGGAGCCGTTGAAGTTCGAAGTCGTATAGATGCTCACATTGGAAGACAGGGAATTCGCCGCGCTCTGTACGCGGCTTCGATTCAACACACCGGCGTTGTCATAGATATTGACAGAGTTCGCCAGTACGCTCAAGGTGGACATAAGCACAAGGCACAGCGCGGCAAGCAGCGCCATTGAACTCAGTCCCAAATGCCTCCTCATAGAAGGCCACTTTCGGTCTCTACGCATATGTACAAGTTCCTCCACTTAGCTCTATCGCACCTCATAGGAAATTTCTAGCATGTCACAGATTACTAACGTATCTCTGCTCGCTCTATCAAATCAACGTATGAGTAACATATTTCTGGATGCCCAACTCTATTTACTATACGCCCCCTTGCCTGTTTTCGACTCTCCGCAAGCAGATTCAGCCTCTTTAGAGCAACCTCCGTATCAAATACGTGCTACCATGAGAAATGTTGGAGATCTCTTGAAAGAGATTTACAGTAAAAGCAGAGGAGAGCATAGATGCCTCGCACGAGGCATCTATGCTCTCCTCTGCTTTTACTGTAAACATAATGCTCTACTCTTCCTCAGCATGCTACAATGGAGGGGCAAATGAGCACTACAATAACTTCGATGGAGTTCTGTTGATATGAGTATTACACCAGCTGGACACAAAAGCCCTTTTGTCCTTATCATTATGGATGGCTGGGGCATTAATCCGCGCACCGAGGGGAATGCCATTGCGCTGGCACGCACCCCCAGCCTCGATAAACTTGGGCGCGTGTGGTCCCACACAGCGGTCAAGACCTCCGGTGAGGCTGTGGGTCTTCCCGAGGGGCAGATGGGCAACTCCGAGGTTGGACACCAGAATATCGGCGCAGGCAAGCGTGTCCTGCAAGACTATACCCGTGTCAGTGAATCGATTCGCGATGGCAGTTTCTTTCAGAATCCCGCCTTCTTAAAGGCCATCGAGCATGTGAAGAAAAACAACTCCCAACTACATATCTGTGGCCTGCTCGGCAATGGCGGTGTGCACGCGCATGAGAGCCACCTGGAGGCCCTTCTCACCCTGGCTCATATGCATGACCTGGAGCGAGTGTATATCCACTCATTTACCGATGGGCGCGACGCCTCGCCCACTGGCGGGGTCGAGTTTATGAAACGCTTACAGGCCCGCGCACAGGAGATAGGCGGCGACCACACCGCCAGGGTCGCGACAGTCTCCGGGCGTTACCATGCCATGGATCGTGATAACCGCTGGGATCGCACTGGCAAGGCTTACCTGGCGATGACCAGGGGCGAGGGCTTGCAGGCCAGCTCAGCCCTGGAAGCCATCCAGCAGTCATACGATCAGAAAGTGACCGATGAGTTTATCCTCCCAACTGTCATTATGGAGCATGGCAAGCCTGTAGCTACCGTTCAGGCGGGAGATGCCGTCATCCACTATAACTTCCGCCCGGATCGCGCACGCCAGCTTACCAAGGCCTTTGTCATGCCTGAACTGCCTCCACAGGCCGAGGGAAAATTCGCGCGCGGCCCCAGACTCACCGACCTGGCCTTTGTCATGATGACTGAGTACGAAGCAGGCCTGGATGCCGGGGTAGCCTATCGTGCAGACGAGGTTGAGATGCCTCTGGCACGCGTCATTGCTGAGCGTGGCCTGCGCCAGTTCCATACCGCCGAGACCGAGAAGTACGCCCATGTCACTTACTTTATCAATGGGCGCCGCGAAACTCCGTTCAGCGGTGAAGATCGCGACCTCGTGCCCTCGCCTAAAGTTCCCACCTATGACCTGGAACCTGAGATGAGCGCGGCTGGCATTACCAGGACCGCCATCGAGCATATTCGCAGTGGCGACTATGATTTCGTGGTCATGAACTACGCCAACGCAGATATGGTGGGACATACTGGAGTGATCGATGCCGCCGTGAAAGCGGTTGAGGCCGTCGATGCGGGGGTTGGGCAGGTTGTTGAGGCCGCGCTCGCCACTGGCGGTAGCATCTTGATTACCGCCGATCACGGCAACGCGGAACAGTTGATCGATTACGATACCGGCAAACCCTTTACCGCTCACACCACTAACCCGGTCCCCTTCTACCTGATCTCGCCTCAACTGGCTCAGGCGAAACTACGCACCGACGGCATTCTGGCCGATGTCGCCCCCACCCTCCTACAACTGATGAATATTCCCCAACCCAAAGAGATGTCGGGGCACTCCCTGCTCCAATTCTAGCCACAAAGAGAAGTAGAGAGGGCGGGAGGCGCGGGGAGGCCGACGCTGCTGAAGCACGTCGGCCTCCCCGCGCCTCCCACATAGCTCAATATTACTACATAACGCTGTAAACGCTTGACAAGTTATCCACAAAATACTAGTGAATTTGTGGATAACTACCTTTATTTGTGGATAACCTCGTCATCCGATACGTTCCAGGTGTACGACAGGGACAATGATATGCGCTCCACTCTCTAGTTGCACACGCGCGGCACGCGTGCGAATGCCGGAGGGAAACTGCTGCTCATGAGAAAAGAGATGGTCCAGGATTCCACTCACACCCGCGTACTCTCCCCCCATGACACGCACCGGAACACCTATCTTTAAGGCATGTTTGGGCACAACTGGCTGCCAATCAGGCCCAGTCTCCTCCACTGGCAGCGAGATCACCAGTTCGGGCAACAGGCGATGCGCCAGGGAGGTCAGACCTGATAGGAGCGCGAAGGAGCCTTCATAGCTTTGCAATATGCCCTTCAAGCTCTCTGGCATGGGAAACTCGCCTACGCCTTCGGTAAAAAGCAGAGTTAACGGCGGGAAATAAGAGGAGGCCAGTTCAATATCCCGGCTGACGAAGAGTTGCAGCAGGTCGGTATGCAGAAAGCCTTCCAGGTCAGGCAGCGCAATACTGCTGGCAATCAGGCCTATGGCTTTCGCTTGTAGGGCCTGGTGCAGTAACGCGAGATTCGCCGGGCCGGGCACAATGAGCAGCGAACCAGGAAGCTCCTCGCTAATCGCCTTGCCATCCCACATGACCAGTTTCCCTACGACCTGGTAGCCCGCACCCATGCAGCCCTGAACAACAGCCGCGCGACTCTCAATAAGCACACCATTGCGCGGCGTCACAGCCAGAACACGCCCACGGAGACCAGAGAGCACCAGTTCAGGTGAGCCAGGTGAAGATGAAATAAGCCGTGGCGCGAGCAATGCTCGCGCCGACGGCTCATAAAGCGCTTTCGTTGCTTCGATTTGCAAAACAGGTTGGTCAGGCAGGACTTCCTGACCGGGCTGAACCAGGGGTATCGCTTTGATTGTGTGGGCACCAGGCCAGCGTTCGCGCTGCACCTGTATACGTGGAACCACCAACCGACCAAGAGAATTGGCCATGGCTTGACCTCCCGGATGCCTCTGCTTATTGCCAGGGTGCTACCGCACGCCCGCGTCCATTTTGAAAGGCACTTAGACGTTCAACGCCTGCATCCATTGTGTGAGGCGGGCATGCCGCTCCACATCATTTGCAGGAAGCGCCAGGGGACGCCCACGTGCGTCGATAATCAGGCCCACCAGGCCACCATCGATCTCTTCGGCAGCACGCGCACGCTCGCCAGGACCAAGACCCACATCAACGCCCGGCGCGGGGAAGAGGGTCAACAGGGCTTGCTCGTTTACCTTCAGAGGAATGACCTCGATAGAGCCAGCCATTACATCGACATTAATCTGGCGTCCGTTATTATATACTACACCAACACGCACGGCTAATTGCCCTGGTTTCAAATCGCCATAGGGGATCACACAGGTTCCCAGGCGGTGCGAAACGGCATCATTCTCATTCACCTGCACCGCAGCGATGGGCGCGATACCGGCAACAGCCCCCAGTTGTGAGATCAGCATGGTGCGATCCAGTACGAGTGACGTAATACCACGTGGCTGGAGCGCATCAAGCAGCATCATCGCCACCTGGCTATATTTGGGTGTATGGGCCAGAATACCGCCTGTAGCAAGAATGAGATCAGAGTTGAGTTCATCGCTGCTGGCCTTCTGAGCCTCCTCCATGGTGATCATCATTGCTTCACGCGCAAAAGCCTGGCTAAAGGCTAACTCGCGCGAACTCGTGGGGAGAGAGGCGGGATGCGCCATCTGATTTAGCGCGTACTGGCGCAGTTCCTCTTCCGTCACCACGAAAGGTAGCCAGCGACCGACACGTTGCCAACCAACACGCTGCAACAACGCGCTCAGGCCTGGCCCGACACCAATACCAGCATTTACGGTGGGCACAAATTCGCCCTGCTCACCAGCCAGCATCACTGTTGTTGTCAGCCCACCCACATCAACCGCGGTCACGTTCATGGCATAGTGTTGCGCCAGGAAACGCACCAGACTGCTCAGTGAGGTAGCGGTTGCGACAGGAGTGGCCCCACCAGACCACTCCTGTAAGCGCGCATACCCTGGCAAGCTCTGGATTACATTGCGCTCATGCAGGCCGCCAACAGCCAGACTCACCTGGCCCAACTGCTCGGAAGCGGTAAGCGCATCCAGGCGTGTCACGGTGGAGACACCATTGAGCATACGCCGCACGGCCTCTACATATTGGGGTGCCCCGGCATACAGGGTTGGCACTTCGACAGCCTTGCTCCCGAGTTCTTTGCGCTGGCGATCCGCGTTGGTCAGCAACTGGCACGCCTCTTGCAGAGGACTGGGGCCTGCGGGACTATCAGTCATGCCTACAATTAAGGCTCCCTGTGGTTGTAGCTCGCGCATACGCGCCAGCTGGCGCTCCCACTCTTTGGTGACGCGCTCCTGTGTCCAGGAGGAGGTCTCGGTGGGAGCTTTCTCCTCCGTCCCCGCTGCTCCCACTGAAAGAGGGGTCCGCGAGGTTGCCGCCTGAAACGAGGGGGCCGGGATAACGTGCATCTCCGCGTACAGGCCTGAAATCGCCTGAGAAGCGAGACTCTCTAATTTGGCATCGACCGCACCTAAAACGACCAGGCGCAGTGGACCACCCGCGCTGATAGTAGCAATAAAGGCATCCACCCCATCGCCATTTGACTGCTCTGGCGTCAGAACCAAGCCATCTTTCACCAGCTTACGGCCTGTCACGAACTCAATGGTGTTGAGCGCTTGCATCACACCCCGGGTTATATCTTCGTGCGGAGGTACGATAGTAGTTGGCGCTTCTCCACGCGCCATCAAGCGATACTGGCCCTCAACAAGCCCAAAAAGTGAGACCTTCGTAAAGACGGTCCCACAGTCAGCGACGAGCAATGAATTGGCCAGCGCGTGTTGTGCTGGCCCCCGTCCGACCTCTGGATAGGATTGTGTGTACATATCTGGATAACCACTCTTCTAATAATTAGCGGAAGAATAGCTCGCGGATCGCATTGAACAACCCACGTTTCGCGGGTTTCTGCGACTCCAATCGGGACGGCTCCGCCATTGGACCAATACCACTTTGTGAAGGCATCGCGCCGGGCATATTATTAGTACTATTTGGCATCTGCCCCATACTTCCCATAGGCATCGGACTGTTTCCACCCATGCTGTAAGGATTAGGATTCGCGGCAGGCGCGTTGCCATAGGCGTAGGGATTATTATAAATACCAGACATGCTCTGACCTTGCTGAGGCTGTGGCGGCTGCCCCATCATACCAGGCATTGCTCCCTGCATACCACCCGGTAATGAACCGCTCCCTGCATATCCACCTGGCTGAGGCATTGGCGAGGAAGTAGGTCCCTGTGGCATACCCACAGAGGCGGGACCCTGAACGCCTGGCGCTCCACCCATAAAAGGTGAACCGTTGCTCATTGGAACCGAACCTGGCTGTAATTGTTGTGGCTGCTGTGGCTGCATTGGTGGCTGCCCGGGGAATTGTGGCGCGGCCGAGGCCACGCCTAGCATTGAAGCGAAGACATTGGCTGCAACTTCACTACCCTCGGTGGAACTCACCTCACTACGTGGACGACTGGGTACACGCATGCTCGCCTGATTGGCACTTTGCGGACCTGTGGACGCGCTCCCCTGAGCGTAGCTTTCACTTTCGCGCATCCAGCTGGGCAGGGCATTTACATCAACAAAAGACGATGCAGAGATAGCCCCCCCAGTGTTCGCTGCCGGGTTCGACTGCGATGGAGCACCTTGTGCATTCTCGCGCATCCAGCCTGGAAGCGCATTCGCGTCAACCAGTGATGAAGCGGCAAAGCCTGGCTGAAACGACTGTGCGCTAGCAGGGCTCTGAGCGCCGCCCGCCTCATTTTCCTTCATCCAGGAGGGGAGAGCCTGTGGATCAATAAGCGAGTTGGCCGAGAAAGCACCGGAATTCACCTCTGCAGCCGCATTCTGCGTGGAATTGAAGGGAGAAGGTGCCTGTGTGAATGGCTCTGGCACAACTGGCATTGGAGGCATCGACGCTGGCTGCGGCGTCTGCGCGATATTTGGCATGGCTGGCGCAGGCTGCTGAGTAGGCGTCATAGGCGAGGAAGCCTGAGCCTGCGGATGGATCTGACGCATCCACTCGGGCAGCGCCTCGGAATCTACCA
This sequence comes from Ktedonobacter racemifer DSM 44963, assembly GCF_000178855.1. GTDB lineage: Bacteria > Chloroflexota > Ktedonobacteria > Ktedonobacterales > Ktedonobacteraceae > Ktedonobacter > Ktedonobacter racemifer. The sequence goes on from NZ_ADVG01000002.1 coordinate 2,116,496, forward strand.
GGCTAGAGGCATTAAAGCCCTGAGGCAGAGGAGCGCTTTCATTCTTCTTCCCCTCATGCATCCAGGACGGTAGCGAATTCTCATCAATCAAGGAATTGGCGTCGAAGCCCTGCTTGGGCATGCCCCCCTCGCCAGTGGTCGCGGCCGAAAAGCCCGAGGGACGTAGCGGCACCTCTCCGGTCTCACCCCGCTCTGAACGCATCCATGTCGGTAACGATCCCTCTTCAACCAAGTCCCCAGCCGTAAAGCTCGCGGGGCTCTTGGGAGGCGCAGCCGGCATCTCTCCTGCTCGTAGCGATTCTAGCCACGCGGGAAGTTCCTGCTGGCCCTGCCCGCTCCGGTTAGGAGCCATATTTCCCGTCTGCCAGTTTTCAAGTGGCTGCCCATTTTCTACACTGCTAGCAAGCGGCGCACCACACATCTGGCACTGCCCCGCACTAGCAGGGGAGACATTCCCACAACGATTACATCTAATCACAATAACTCCTCACTTTCGCCAGTCGCGCTTGTTATACAACGTAGCCATGTACTTTCCTGCTAGGATACTCGCCCAACCACAAGAACAAGATGCTTCTAGCTGTACTATGCTGTGCGCAAGCGAAGCCCTGGCGCATTGACGAGACGCGCTTACAGCGTTCCAAAGTTGCTTTTACCCTTCAGAGCTTCTCCATACACGCGTGTGTCTCCAAGCGGGTGAACGCACCCGCTTCTTCATCTTTAAGCAGTGAAATAGCAGCCAACCATTTCCAGGTGCCAGGTCACAGACGTATTGTCGGTCAGATACGTATGATAATTTGCATAATAAGGCATGCTGATATGATACAATACACGCGTTGTCGATTCCAAAAGTACTACCTACCAGGAGACCATCCATGTCAGAACAGCCGCCAGCTCTGCTCCGTCTGACCCTCCCGCTTCCACCCAGCATCAACGAGCAATATGCGACGGTCAATGGACACCGCGTCAGCACGGCTGTTGCACGCCAATTTAAGCGCCAGGTGCGCGACGCCATACGCACGCTCGAACGCCAGGGTACACTCCATGATGCACTACGACAGCGATTTCAACAAGGTTATCTGGCACTCTTTCTGGACTTCTTCTTCTCCACCCCGCTCAAACGGGACCTGGATGGAGGACTCAAGATCACTCAAGATGCGCTTTGCCAGGAACTTAACATCAATGATAACCGGGTTGTCGACATCCATCTTACAAAGCACATTGATCCACTCCAGCCACATCTCTACGTTGAGCTTGAGGTCATTGACGACTGGCAGTTTGATAAAGAGTACATTCTTCTCGGCTAAACAGATTCCCCCTTGCCAGTCAACAAAGTCTGTCTCTATGATAAAACTGATAAGGATTATAATCTGTAACAGAATGCGCAAACAATTCTTTAAGAGGTACTTTTGATGTTTCTCCAAGCATGTAGACGCACCTATAACAGAGTTACTGGTCAGCCTCGCTGGCGTGAGTGTGCCATAAAAGACATGATTCGAGCTCCCAGGCACCAGGCCCCCCTGTCCAGTATGTTAACACACCAGCTCCCTCGTGTCGCTCTTGGCCTGCTCTTAAGCGCGGGTATTAGTACCCTCGCCTATCGCAGGCGCTCCCTTGATCGCAGTGGAGTCGCTGGCGCGGTCATCACCGGCACCTCCACTTTTGGGCTAGGAGGAAGCTCCTGGGGACTCTCGTTGATCTTCTTTTTTGTCTCGTCCAGCCTCTTTTCACACTTTCGCGCGCAAGAGAAGGCCGCCACCGCCGCTGACAAGTTTAGCAAGGGCGCACAACGCGACTTCGCCCAGGTCATGGCCAATGGTGGAGTCGCTTCGCTCCTGGCAGGCGCACACGCGTTTAGCAGCAATACCCAGGCAAGCCAGGCCTTGCACGCTGGCTATATAGGCGCGCTCGCCACGGCCAACGCCGATACCTGGGCCACGGAGCTAGGCGTTCTCAGCCCTCACGCTCCACGCCTGATTACGAATGGCCGTATCACAACGCCAGGTACCTCGGGGGGGATTACGCCCCTGGGAACCACGGCCTCGGCGGCGGGAGCACTCTCTCTGGGCCTTTTCAACTGGCTCATGCAGCCGAGAGATCGCTTTGCGCGCCGCCTACCTCTTATCGCCCTGCTCAGTGGCCTGACTGGTAGCCTCTTTGATAGCCTGTTGGGCGCAACCGTCCAGGCCATGTACTATTGTCCACAATGCGCCAAAGAGACCGAGCGCCGGGTCCATAATTGTGGGACACCGACCCTCTTTCTGCGCGGATCTCGTCATATCAATAACGATACAGTAAACTTCCTGGCTACATTGTGTGGGTCTATTGTAGCAATCTTTTTAGCAAGAGGCACGTCCCGCACACATTGAAGAGATGGAGACGATATGAAAAAAGTAGGGAAGGTGCTTCCAGGCTTGCTCGCTCGCGATTGGAAACCCGGACGAGCCGCCTTCGCAGGCCTTATAGCAACCTTCATTTATAGTATCGCCATGGAGAGCGATAAAGTTCTTATCGGGAACCGTTTTAGCGATGTACGCTTTCTAGAAGGGATGCTCGCTGGCGAGAAGCGAAGCAAACGCATCACCGCTCTGGCCTGGCTGCTACACCTCCTGAATGGTGTGGTCCTGGCGGAGCTCTATGCCGCGGTCATCAAGCGCTTCTTGCCAGGACCAGCCTGGCTACGGGGCACAATTTTTGGCGAGACCTTCGTCTTCGCCATCTGGTGGATTACGCCCCTGGCCGATAAGTACCACCCCTTGATTCGCAATGGCGAGATGCCCCACCTCTTCCGCTGGCGCTCGTTCTGGCAAAATATGCTCCGCCACGCCTCCTATGGCCTGGCTCTAGGGCTTCTCTATCCCAACAGAGATAATAAATAAGAGTGTGCGCTGGTGAACTGGCAGAGCCAGTTCACCAGCACACACTCTTATTTATTATCTAGATGATGTGCCGCACCCACTCACCTACAAAGGGCAGGCGATAATCGGGCTTGAGCCACGCCATAATCATTAGCCAGATCCAGAGTAGCGCCCAGGCCCACCACAACATATCAATAAACAGGCCCAGGCCAAAATTCGTGATCAAGCGCAGCAGAGGAATCAGGTTCAACATGGCTCGTAACATTCCGACCCCGTAAATCACCAGGGAGAGTGCCCCAAAAGTAATGAGTGATTGTAGGGCGTGCCAACGAACCTGGCGGTTCTTCTCAAGAAAGAAAAAGAATAGGCCCGAAACCCAGAAGAGTGCGTACGCCAGTACACGCTCAACACGCTCATTCAAGCCTAAAGAGGTTGCTCGATGCATCATTACCCTGCTCCTCATTTTCCTAGCTGTATAGCCTTATGCATACATGCTTCATCAAGTCTTTTGCTTGTCTTATATACGCATTGCTCAATAGATGTGTTGCAAGCACCTGTACCAAATCGGTAATATAGACGAGACGTTTTGGGGTAGGTATACGTCTATTATCAATAGGAGACGCTGCACCCAGACAATCACCAAAACAATGTATTTTTGTGGCACAAAAATACATTGTTTTGAACATAATTATACTTTGTGTAGTAACTGCTTACATGGGGAGTTTCCAGGACATTCCCCCTATTCAAAATGTCCTCTCCGTAGGGAAGGGTGAATTTCAGTCAAAGAAAGGAGCGCGGCCTTCCTTCCTCAACAGGTGACACGGAGTATGGTGCCGCTTTCTGTAATAGCTCTATGCAAAAAGAGAGTGTTTCACTTCGCATCCCAGCCAACCGACCATTAAAACATATTGTGTGCTATGCCCTGGCAGTAATTACATGCCTGGTTGGGCTTTCAGATATGCTCTCAGCGTTTCTGCCCAGGTTTGATTGGATCTTACAGTTTGGTCAGTGGCCAGCGATGCTGCCCCATACGCAACTACGCGCGCAGGTACTCACCGTTGTAGTGGGCTTTTTCCTCATTATGCTCTCGTATGGCCTGGCACGGGGGAAGCGTCACGCCTGGCTGATCAGCATTTTTCTGCTCCTCCTCTCTGCAATCTTTCTGCATGTGCTTCGCGGTGGCTCGATCCTGGCTACCGTTAGTGCAATGGTTCTGGCCATCTTGATAGCCTGTTCAGTTCGCTTCTTCCAGGCACGCAGCGATCCACCTTCGGTTCTACGTGGTTACGCCGCCCTGGTCCTAAGCCTGGGCATCGTCTTCTTCTACGCCATCGGTGGCTTCCTGGCCCTCTTTGACGATCTAGAACCAATCTCGCGGCGCATCGGCTTTACAGGCCTGATTTTCCGCATTTTTACCCGCGCACACCTGCATGTTCCGATGTCATCGCCAGCCTTTCTCTTCGCGCCCATTCTGCGCACGCTTTGCATCTGTGCCGTGCTCTATGGTATGATCCAGATCTTCCGCCCCGTGGCCGCCGCCTTCCTACCTGCGCATACTGAGCGTCGCAAGGCCCGGGAGCTAGCCCATCTCTACGGCAAAAACTCCATCGCCTACTTCGCGCTCACCGAAGAGAAGCTCTACTTCTTCTCTTCCTCAGGGCGAGCAGTCATTAGCTATGTCCTGGAGGGCAGTACAGCAGTGGTAGCAGGCGACCCCATTGGACCAGAGACGGAACTCCCCATTATCATGCGTGAGTTTGTAGAATTCTGCAATAAGCAGGATTGGACCGTGGTCTTCTGGCAGATCCGTGATGAGTTAAAACGGCTTTATCAAACCCTGGGTCTGCACCTGATTAAAATTGGTGAAGATGCAGTCATCAACCCCCAGACCTTTACCTTGAAAGGTGGGGCGATGGCCAATGTACGCTCAAGCGCCAAACGCGCCGAGAAAGACAACGTTCATATCGACTTCTACAAAGGTCATTTGACCGACCTGGAACAACTTGCGCAGATGGAGGGCATCTCACAGCGTTGGCTCGATGAAAAAGGCGGCACAGAGATGGGCTTTAGCATGGGGCACTTTGATCCCACGGGTGATGAAGAGCTGATCTATGCCGTTGCCGTCGATGACCATAACAAGGTTCACGCCTTTGTCTCTTTCGTGCCCATCTATGGTCGCAATGGTTGGGGGCTTGACCTGATGCGCCGCGCCGAACAGCCCGCCCCTGGCACCATGGAGCTACTGCTTGCACGCTCGATTGAATTCATCAAAAATACGGGCGCGACCATGATGAGCCTGGGCCTGGCACCGCTCAGTGATGTTAACGCGGATGATGATACCTTCCTGGGGAGCAGCATCGATTTCCTGAGTAATCGCTTTGGCGATCCCACCAAGAACCAGTCACTCTTCAACTTCAAAAAGAAGTTTCATCCCGCCTGGGAGAGCCGCTTCCTGGTCTACTCAGATGCCCTGAGCCTGCCTAAGATTGGCTGGGCACTCTATCGCGCCCACCAGGATGTCTCTATGCTCAGCGTTATACGCCATAGCCTCAAACAGTGGCATATGCAACGCCGCCTTAAGCGCTTGGAGATGCTCAAGGCAACCCAAACAAGCGCAGTCTAGGCCCTGACAATAATAAGCTGCTCAGAGAAAAGAGGGTGAGGTGGCGGGATTGGCTGCGCCAATCCCGCCACCTCACCCTCTTTTCTCTGAGCAATTTCTACCTCAGTTGTCGCACTGGCGAAATTGCCGTATAATTGAAAATAGTTTTGGAACATAGTCTATCAACTCTAACCATCCTTCAGGAGGCTGCTATAATGGCTTTGCATATCAACCCACTTGATGGTATTTTCATTGGTGATTTCTTTGGTTTTCTCATCTCGCTGCCAATCGCGCTCTTTCTCGCGTTCTGGTTTAGCGCGATTAAGCACCGCGTCTTCGCGATTCTCGGAGCATTCCTGGGATCTTTCATTGGCTTTGTAGCGATCTATGCCTGGGTTGGTACCCTGGTTTCTGATCCCCCTGTGCTCTCCTCGAATCCCGGTGCGGCCTTCTTCGCCTCGGCGCTCTTCTGCTCCATCCTCGGCCTGGCTGGCGGTGTTTTGGTCGACGTTCTGGTGGCAAGCAGAAGCAACCGCGATTATCGTCGTCCCGCTCACGAATAGCCTTTTGGCTTTAGACTGCACACGTATGTTCTACCTCCTGCATGGCGATGATGAGTTCACCAGTCGCGAACTTCTCAAAAAGCTGCGTCAACAAAGCGATTTCGGCTTCAACCAGGATACCTATGATGGTACGACGGCGGATCTGAAAACGATTATGATGGCCAGCGGAACACAGCCTTTTCTCTCTGAGCAGCGCCTGGTGGTTATTGATGGACTCCCCAAGAAGAAACGCGGAGAGTCCTCAACCACCTCTGCTGCTCCGCAGGAGGAGGCCACTAAAGGTGCCAGGGGAAAGCGTAGCAAGAAAGGCGCGAAGGGTGGCGCCCTCACGCGTGCTGCCTATGAGAAGGCCCTAGCAGAACACGTCGGTCAGATGCCAGAGAGCACTGTGCTCATTCTCATCGTTGAAGAAGCCCTGGACAAGGCAAATCCCTTGGTCAAGGCCGCAGAGCAACATGGGAAAGCTACGCTGAGCACACAGCCCCAGGGAGCACAGCTCGAACGCTGGATCACCGCGCGTGCGCGCACCCTGGATGTCAAGATCGCACCCGAGGCGACCGCTTTACTCGCTAACTTTATCGGCAATCAGTTGCGCTTACTGGCCAATGAGCTGCAAAAGCTGGCCACATATGTGGGTCCAGGCGGCACGATTACCGTGCAGGAGGTACGTACCCTCTCGGCGCAGGTGCAGGAGGCACGCATCTTCGATCTCACCGATGCCCTGGCCCAGAAGAATCGCAAACAGGCGCTCAATATTCTCCATGACCTTCTGGCCGATGGGGAAGCCCCTCTCAAGCTGATAGGCCTCATCACCTCCCAGGTACGCACCCTGCTCCTGGTCAAGGAACTGGCCCAGAAGGGGATGCGCGGCGGACAGGTCGCCTCTACCCTGGGTATCGCACCCTTTGTGGCGGAGAAAGCCTTGCGCCAGGTGCATAATTTTAGTACGGCCCAGCTTGAACATACCTATCGCCAGCTCCTGGATACCGACGCGGCACTCAAGCGTAGCCGCCTGGAGCCAGAGATGGCGCTCGACCTGCTGGTCGTTAACTTCGGCACATAGAGCACATGCATACAACCACACCACTTCAAGCACATATTCTTGACACCATACGCCAGCACGGCCCCATTCCCTTCGCTGAGTATATGCGGATGGCCCTCTATGAACCAGGGCAGGGCTACTATGTCAGCGGCAAGACACGTGTGGGCTGGGAGGGCGATTTCTTCACCAGTAGTGATGTCTCCGAAATCTTTGCCCACTGTACGGGGCGGCAACTGCTCCAGATGTGGGAGATGCTCAAGCAACCTGCACACTTTCTCGTGCTGGAACAGGGGGCCAATCGGGGCCTCTTAGGAGAGGGCATCCGCGCCTGGGCGAGCCAGGAACACCCAGCCTTTCACCAGGCCTTGCACTATGTAAGCAGCGACATCGGCGCGGGTGAGGATGCCCTCTCAGTCGCTTCTGAACAGGCGCCTACTGTCCTGCTCTCCAATGAGCTGGTGGATGCCTTTCCAGTCCATCTCGTTGAGAAGCGTGGCAGTGAGCTGTATGAGGTCTACGTAGGCGAACAGAATGGGAGGTTCGGTGAGCTGCTCCAGGCACCCAGTAGCGAGGAGGTCGCGAGCTACCTGGATGACTATAAGATTCCCTGGCGCACCTACCCCGATGGCTGGCGCGCCGAAATCAACCTGGATGCTCGCCATTGGATGAGGCGCTCGGCCCAGCTCCTGCTCGGCTCAAATCCCAAACGCAAGCGACGCGGCTTTCTCCTGGCTATTGATTACGGCGACCTGGCGCGCCAGCACTATATCCCTGAGCGCTTTACCGGAACGCTGGCTTGCTACTACCAGCACCAACTCACCGAACGCCCTTTACTGCGCCCCGGAGAGCAGGATATTACCGCGCACGTCAACTTCAGCACGCTCATTGAAGAGGGAAGGCGCCAGGGACTGCGCCTCCATAAATTCACGACGCAGCGCGCCTGGCTCACAGACATGGGAATCTACGAGGAACTAGAACGTATCCGTCAGCGCGATTTTGCCGCGCTCGATGATATCCAGAATCGGGCCAGCGACCAGGGCCAGGTACAATTGCTCCAGTGGTACAATGTGCGCCAACGCGTCTCCGCGCTGACCAGCCCGGGCGGCCTGGGCGGCTTCAAAGTCTTAATCCTCAAACGCTAAATAGTTTGTTTACGAAAGAGAAGGCCAGGGGCATGCCCCCCGTCCTTCTCTTTCGTAAACAAAGGTTACTAGCGCTTACGGGGATAGGTATAGTTATCGTAGCTATGACTATTGCCAGGGCCCGCGCCTGTTTGTGGAAAGCCCACGAGCAGATTATCCCAGATGGTACCACTGCTGGTGCTGGTAGTCGGAGTCGCGTTGCTCGTACTCGTGCTCAGAGGGTTCACCTGGCTGCTCTGACTGGTATTAAACTGCGCGAGTTGCTGGCTATTCAACTGCAATTGCCCACAGGCCACACTCGGTCCAGAGGCGTCTCCCCGGCGCACATCAATCCACAATCCCTGTTGTAAGTTGGCATTGAGATCATTGTGCCCAACCGTTACCAGGGCGTTTCCTCCCTGGTCTGAAGCCACCGTGCCAATTGTTGCGACTGAACTGCCTCCACAACGTCCCTTATCCAGAGTGACCACGTACTCGAAGTTGTTTTTCAAACCCTGCAATGCCACCTGGAAGTCGCTTCCACCTCCGCTCTGTTTGGGGATAAGTTGAGCTGTTCCCGAAGCATTGGAGCCATCTACAGACTTCAACGGCGCATTACCAGCATTCGCTATATACTCTGGACGGAAGAGAAACACGAGGAACACAATCAAAGCCACAACGAGAAATAGCTGTATCCCTCGACTCAGCATACACCCCTCCTTAACACTACACAACAACACTACGCATAATCTATAGCTCTGCTATTCCTACATGTAGTATAGATCATTAAAGTGCGTATCGGCAAGATGAATGTTTTTAGTCCTAATACCTTATTAACTTGCTCGTCTTATTTCTATCCCAGCGATACTACTCAGCCTAACTTTGAGGAGCGTCTTTTTAGTAGGGGTGGTAAGCACAAGCAGGGATCTACTTCTCGCCTCCACAAAGCGTGTCTCTCTTAGAAGCGTTATAATATCCCTGGCATAGAGAGGAGCATATCAAGATGAGCGAGAGAGAGATCGATATTGTGCGCGAGTTTATGTCGGCGCTCGACAATAATGAGCAGGATGTCTATGAGGGCTACCTGTCCGATAACTTTGTTTTCTCGGGCTGGACCCCCAGGCCGCTGGACCGACATGGATTTTTAGAGGTCGTACACGCGCTTGAGGAGGGTTTTCCTGGTCTCACCTATCATTTGCACAATGTATTGGAGGAGGGCGAAAACAAGGTCAGCGCAACCTGGCAGGTTACTGGCTATCAAAGTAATTCATTTATTATTCCAGTATTAGGGACGCCACCAATCCCACAAACCGCCCAGAGCATCTCCATGCCCTCGGAGAATGTCATCTACATTCTGGGTGACGAGAAGATACAGCGTATCGAGATCGAGCAGATTTATGGTGGCGGCATCAAAGGCTTAATCGCGCAATTGGGGATCGACATTCCCATCGTACAGTGATAAATAAGCACGAGGCAAGCAATGATTGCTTGCCTCGTGCTTATTAACAAGAGTTCGCTTATTTGGAGCCTTCCAGGGCGGGAGTATTGCCAAAGACGCGAGGCTGTCCCGGCGTGGGCGCGGCCCAATGCACCCCGTTCACAATTACGCGCTGTACATCTTTATTATGGTAGGTTGGCAGCGTTTCGTGGCCAGGGCGGAAATAGAAGATCTTGCCGCGACCTCGTGTATAGCAGGCGCCACTACGGAAAACCTCTCCACCAGTAAACCAGCTAATAAAGACTAGCGTCTCGGGGGTGGGAATGTCGAAGTGCTCGCCGTACATCTCCTCCTCTTCGATCTCAAAGTAGTCGCCCAGGCCCTCAGTAATGGGGTGTCCTGGCGCAACAACCCAGAGGCGCTCACGATCACCGCTCTCGCGCCATTTGAGGTCGCAGGTTGTGCCCATCAACTTACGAAAGATTTTGGAGAAATGCCCAGAATGCAACACGATCAGACCCATACCGTCCAGTACGCGCTTGTACACGCGCTCGACGATCTCATCACTGACATCGCCATGCGCCATATGCCCCCACCAGGTCAGCACATCTGTTGAATCCAGCACTTCCTGGGTCAGGCCATGCTCTGGCTCATCAAGGGTCGCAGTGCGCACCTCCAGGCCTGCCTCGCCGAGAAAACCGGCGATAGTTTTATGAATACCTTCTGGATAGTGCTTCTGAACCTCTTCGCTGTGGCGTTCGTGGCGAAACTCGTTCCACACTGTTACGCGTAGTTTCGTGGATGAACTTGCAGTCATCGCACCCTCTTTCTAGCTTCTCTACATGCACTTATTTTCACTACAGCCTTCGCCAACTCCTGTAGGCAAGGGCCAGTTCACCTTCATTGTAACACTTGCGCTCAGCAATCAACCAGAGAGCGCTGGGTGCTCTCTAGGTTTTACAGCTCTTCTGCCATCTGCCCCGGTTCGCAAGCTCACCGGGGGTGAAGGGATGAGACGGCTGATTGGCTGGCGGAGCCAGCCAATCAGCCGTCTCATCCCTTCACCCTAAGCACCGCAGGCGCGAATGCAAAAGCAGAGACCAGCTTGCTCTCATCCCTTCACCCTGAGCACCGCAGGCGCGAATGCAGAAGCAGAAACCAGCTTGCAAGGGTATGACCAATCAGCAGTACTCCATCCTACAGCAGGGCATTCCCGATAGCCAGCTCGTGCTTTTTGCAGCAAGCGCACACTATGCGCACCTGGAGGAGCCAGAGGCCTATCTCGCTACGCTTAGCACCTTTCTGGAGCGGATTGAGCGTGAGCAGCAAGAACAGAGCCACAGCAGTATCCAGGTGAAACTTATCTAACAGTACCCACGTACATATAGAACCTTAATATGTTGCGACATACGCCTGCCTGAGGTACAATCCACATACATACATCTATCTAAACTTCCCGTCCGTGTAAAACTGAGATATATTTGTTCTACAATATAGACATGCTTATAGCTGATAGCTGCATGTACTGGCTGGTTTTTTAAGATCTTATTCCGAAACCCAACGTCACTGGCGTGCCTAGCGCTTCGCGCTCAGGGTTTTCGGATCAGAAGTAGGTAGAGAAAAGTAAGGCTTCAAGGTCATCATGCAAAAGCGCAGACTGCTTGTTATTTTACTCTCATGTATCCTGGCTCTGGTGATGCATACGGGCTGGCTACTCTGCACGCCCCCACCAGTCGCGCAGGCGCACGCCTTCGTCATTGGCTCTGACCCGGTTGACGGCTCGACGATCGCCAAAGTCCCCAGCGTCGCACATATCACTTTCAATGCCCCTATTAGTACGCTCAGTAGTGCTCATATTTACTCACTACAGAAGGGAACGCTTGTCGATGTCACCGATGGACAGGCCAGCGTCTCTCATGCTAATCCACGCCAACTCAACATTCCCCTCCAGTCCCCCGATTCTCTGCCCGAAGGTAGCTATGAAATCAAGTGGGTCGCGGTCGCGGCGAATGATGGACAAACAACCAACGGTATTATAGGCTTTGATGTCGCGGTCTCCAGCCTGGGTATCTCGGGGCAGAAGGTACTTGGCCCAACAACAAGCAATAATCTCTATGGCACAGGTGGCTCTCGCCAGTTCACGACTCTGAGCATCCTGAGCGTGGGCTGGGACTGGCTCGTTCTCATTGCGCTCACCTTCTGGATAGGCTTGCTCATCACAGAGAACTGGATTCTTGCCAGGCAATCACGTATCCAATCGTTGCTCGAAAGAGCACGCAAGCGCACCACCTCGCTACAATGGTTCTGTTTATGCGCGCTGCTGATTGGCGAAAGTGTGACCTTTATCCTGCGCGTGGCTCAGATGTCACAGGCGCTTGATAGCAGTTTCTCTGTCAGTTCTGTGCTCGCGATGCTCCTGCAAACCACGTATGGCATTCTACTCATCATCCGCCTGGCGCTGATCCTCGTCGCGATGGGTCTCCTCTATTGGACGCGGCGCACAAGCCTGAAGAACTATCCAGCCACTCCCACCCCGCGCCTGGTCACGCGCACCGGCGTTCTGGGTTCAATCACAGGCTCCCTCAGCCCAGTCACAGGGCAGCTCGGCATCGTTACTAGCTCGACGCGCACTCTGAACACGACGGGCGCAAGCATTACCAGTTCACTGAAGCAACCTACCGACTCAAATCCAGGCAAGAAGGCCTCGAATCCAGGGAAGCGTTCATCCAATCCAGGGACGACGCGTAGCCTGACACACGATACGCGCGAGGTCACACGCGATCAAGAGAGCAGGGCAAACAGGCTCGCCTCTTCACAACATGGCTATGCGCCAATATGGCTCGCCCTGGGCGGCTTGATCCTGCTCACACGTTCGCTCTCAAGCGAGGCCGCGCAGGTCTTGCAACCACATGCCAGCGCGGTCCTCTTCGATTGGATCAGCCTGGTCAGCCTTGGCATCTGGTTGGGTGGGCTCACCTACCTGGGCTTTATCCTGTTTCCGCTCCTCTCAGCAGTCGAGCGCGATCACTACGCCGATGCCCTGGTGGTCATCCAGCGACGCTTCACGCCCTTCCAGCTTGGTAGTATCGCGGCGCTCCTGGCAAGCGGTTTCTACCTCTGTGAAGCCAGCATTCCGAACCGAGAGGCGTTCTTGCAAGACCCCTATGGGCGCACGTTGCTGGTCCTGTTTGTGCTCCTCGTGCTGATGTTGATCTTAAGCTGGGTCGGCATGGCGGTGTTACGGCCTAAGTTGATGCGCCAGGCGCTCTTCCTGCCGGTCGTTACCTCAGACCTACCCACACGTCGCGCTCGCCAGTCCGTCTTGCTTAACACCGGGCGCACGCTCAAACAGGTGGTCAGCGCGCAGTCGATCATAGGCGCTGGTGTGCTGCTCTGCCTGGCGCTCCTGGCCTTTTACGCACCCCCTATTGTCTATCCCGAGGTAAACTATAACACCAGCACCTCACAAGCAGCCAATGCGCCAACTACGCAGACACGCCAGGTGGGCAATCTCTCGCTCTCGCTACTGGTGACGCCAGCCAGGCTCAACGAGAGTAATACCGCGATCCTGACCATCAAAGATGCAGCGGGGCAACCCGTCACCGATGCCCAGGTAACACTCACCCTCAACATGGTGGCCATGGATATGGGAACAACACAGACAGTCGTCAAAGGCAACGACAGCGCAACCTATGTCGCTGTCTTTGACAAGCAACAGACCTTTAGCATGAGTGGCGTCTGGACGGTTGACGTCAAGGTCACACGGGCCGGACATGATCCAGTCCAAACTCAGTTTCAGGTAAACATCAATTGATCAGAAATGTAGACGAAGTTAGTTTGAAGGTGGGAGGCGGTTCTTCGATGACAACACCTAAGCATCAATCTACGGGGAAAGCACGAGCGGTGAGCGCTCGTGCCATCGCTGAAGCAACAGAACAGGCCATCCGCGCCGCTATCGCACAGTTCAAAGCGGTAAGCGCCACGAAAAAGCGCAGAGAGCGGTAAGCGATGCTTCTCCTTGCCGAGCAGTCATACAGGCACCTACCGGATGAGATAGAGGTTGCGCGTCGCTGGTGGCGCCTGCCTCTAGATACGCTTCTGCCTCTGGATACGGGCGAGACCTATCAACTCCTCTTCGCCGGGCGCCCCGGAGGCTCTAAAGGGCCGGATATACGCGACGCGGTCCTACGTCCCCTGGCATCGTCCTCGCCACTAGCCCCAGCTGGCCTGCGCCAGGTCCTCCAGGCTCCGCGCCTCTGTGGCGATGTTGAGTTTCATGTGCGCGCCAGCGATTGGTACGCACATCACCACGAGAGCGATAGACGCTATAACCAGGTTGCAATATCTAAAATAGGCTCCGCATCTTTGTGCATAAGGGCAAATGCTGTATCAATAGTCAAACGAAAAAGCAGAATACCTAGCATTGCAATGTACCATGCCAGAGGGAAACGTGTATACCACACATTCTGCTATTTGTTTCTATATCGGAGCAAAGCCAAATTCCCTACATTAATAACGCCAAATGTGCAATAAATAGTCAACTGGTGGACAGGAAAGTTGAAAATGACTTTGAGTAGTAACAATATCGACGTTGCTGAGATTGAAACAATAAGCGTAGCTCTTTGATTCACTAAAAAGGCTCTCCTGTGTATTGATGTGCTTCTAAACATTGTACCTCATTAAGACTTCATTGCAGAAGGCACATGAGCATCAAGACTAGGTTAAGAAAATTTTACGCCCTGGTTGGTTATGTTGCTTGCTTCTGCATATCTCAGAATCCTCTACAGAGGAAGGAACTTACTACTACTCTGGTTAGGCTTTGCGTGTACATACTTGCCTGTCGTGGCTAAGTTCTCATGTCCTAGCGTCTCTCTCACGAGGTTTATAGGTGCTCCTCTGTCGAGGCTGTGGGAAGCATGGGCATGTCTAAGCCAGTGTGGTGAAACATTCCCCTTCACACCAGCCTTCTTAGCTGCTTCCGCTACGACGCGCTCTACCTGTCGTGTATCGAGAGCCTTACCACCTTTGCGAGAGCGGAATAGGGGGCTGTTTCCTTCTGCCTCTCCTCTCAGGGCTAGAAGCTCGCTATACATCGATGCTGATATAAGTACCTGCCGTGTTTTGCCACCCTTACCAAAGACCGTTATTTGTGCCTCACCTTCAGAGCGTGGGGTGATATCATCCCAGGTAAGAGACGCGACCTCACTGACACGTAAGCCACAATGATAGAGCAAGCGTAGCAAGGCATGGTTACGAGGGTTGTCTTTCTGGCTCCCGATCAGCATAACTGTGTCTTCTTCCGACATGATGCGTTGTGCAAGGGTATTCTTTAGCTTTGGGAGCTTGAGAGCCGCCCCTACGTTCAGAGAGATATAGCCCGTCGTGTGGGCAAAGGAGAAGAAAGACTTCACGCTATTTAAACAGGGGTTCTGACCACTCAGCACATTTGCACATCTAGACAGCGACGCCTTCCTCTGCTACATTGTGGATGAGATAAAGATTTCCAGCTTATGGCTTTGCCCAATTTCCACGCATCAACCAGGTGGAAATCCGCAGGAAAGGAACGCTCTTTTGCAAGTGACCGACACGGAGATTCTTCTCCCTTTTAAAAATAGTCCTCAAAATAGTCCTCTCTCCAGTAGAGAGATGATCTCTTATCTGGGTATTGGCGGTAGTGCCATGCTCAGTATCGGCATTGTTTGGCTCATTGCTGACTGGGGGCACATCCCTGAAATACTTCTGCCCATTTTGCTCATCGGTTTCGCCATCCTCTGTCTGCTTTGCTCGATGATGCTTTGGCAAAACGAACGACACTTTATACGCATCGATCGTGAAGGGTTTTGCTTTACTCAGCTTTTCGGCGGAACACAGGTTCCTACCATGGTTGCATGGGACGAAATTTCTTCTCTTGGTCCTTATAACACGGTCATATTT
Source organism: Ktedonobacter racemifer DSM 44963 (assembly GCF_000178855.1). Lineage (GTDB taxonomy): Bacteria > Chloroflexota > Ktedonobacteria > Ktedonobacterales > Ktedonobacteraceae > Ktedonobacter > Ktedonobacter racemifer. The sequence goes on from NZ_ADVG01000002.1 coordinate 2,132,051, forward strand.
GGACAGTCCATCATCTCTTTAGGGATCTTCCCACAGGACTCTGAGGCTATTATCGCCCGCATTGTCGCTCAAAATTCGAGGACCTTCTTATCACGTCTTACCGTTCAAATCAATATTTATTTTCATCGTCGCTCAAATTTCCTCACTCCTCTGCATATTCCTACAGGGATTTTGCCAATTTCCATCGATGAGCTGATCGCAATGATCCAAGAGCGTTTTGCAGTCGAATTGCACGAGCATCACATTACGGTGCGTACAACAAAAATCTAGAAACGCTCTGTGAACGGATCAGTGCCACTGGTGCCATATTTCCCTGATCAGCGTCGGTTGCATGTCTCGGTACAGGTTTATGAAATGGTGCCTCGCATTCTAAGATGTGCAAAAACGTCGAGTTGTCTGAAACCCTGTCAGGATATGGGTATCTTTTGTGCTACAAACTACCAGTGCATATCACCAGACGACCTTGGATCTTGAGTGATTATCCTTGAACGTACAAGGGGTAAAAAGCTTACGTAGTGCTACCCCTAGAATGAGAACGGTGAGCAGGAACCTGTCTCCCCAGTCTCATTTTAGATGCGCAGGTTCTCCCGTGGGCAGACTCCCTGATAAACGTTCTCATTACACACACATAAAAGGCTCCTAGAGGAAACGTCTAGGAGCCTGATTTCTAAATGTTTCAAGAGGCTAGTGGGAATACAAGGGCCTCATATTACCCCCATGATGGGAGCAGCTTCCGCTAATACCCCCTGACTTACCATACATTCCGTCATTGCATTCCATAACATAGCCGCCTCCTGACCAGAAGCTACTAATGCAGCTAAAGTAACTGCAGAACGCCCCAGGCGGTGAGTAGATCACATTCCCTGGGTTAAAGTTATACCCCCAGGGGTTCCCATTCACCCCCGTTGCGGGCGCTGCTGGTTGTGGAGTAGGTGTTGGTGGTGGCGGCTGTGGAGTAGGTGTTGGTGGCTGTGGTGTTGGTGATGGCGTAGGGCTAGGCGTAGGTGTTGGGGTTGGCTTAGCTTGTGTTGGTTTAGCTTGTGTTGGCTTGGCTGTCGCTTGGCTCTGAGGAGTTGAAGCAGCAGCAACTTGATTAGTAGAAGGAGAGGCTTGGTTTCCTCCAATTGCTGCTAAGGAACAGGTACATAGCAGAAATACCATGACAAGGGCAAGGCAACCAATACCGATCTTCGAGCCTCTCCTCTGCCTTTTATACCAGCTAGACATACGATTAATAAAAGAAGATTTTGGAGGGGGAGGTGGTGGTGGCGTATAGTATCCCCCCGGCTGTCGATACATAGGTTTTCTCTTTCTACAATATGAATATAAACCCATCAATAATATGGCAATAATAGAACGTAGGAAGGAATAAGGAGTAACAGCTAGGATTAGGGAAATCAAAAGAAATAGCATGATCTATGATGCTTAATGATACATCATCTTTCCTAGTAACACACAAAATACACCCCTCATCAGGAAGGCGAAGGGTGTTTGGTAAGGGGTAACAAAGACTCTATGTAAACGCTCTCCCTCTCCTCACTTCCCACACGACCACGTAACCACCCATAGCCCACGAGATGCGCGATGAGCTAAATTGGACGGGAAACCCCAGGACGTGCTGTGAACTGGAGGAATCAGTTCGAGGGAGGGGGCATTAGGGAAGGATTGAGTCGCTCCATAGCCTGGCGAATGGAGCGAGCCAGTGAGGCCATTTCCTCATCTGGAATGGCGAGCACCCCTTTTGAGGAGTCAAGAGCAGCGGCTTGCTGAAGTTCATAGGGAACACCTGGAGGCAAGGGAGCAACGTGCCAATGCACATGGCGATTGCCTTGTTGACTGCCAAGTGTCTGAATGTAGAGCCGTTCCGTCGGCACCACCCGTCTGATTGCTTCAGCGACCTGATAAATGAGCTGCTGAAGCTGGAGGTACTCCTCCAGAGTGAAGTCCCCAGTGGCTTGTTCGCGGTGCTCTCGTGGAGCGACCAGCGTGTAGCCATAGAGCGAGGGGTATTTGTTCAAAAACACAATGGCGCTCTGATCCTCATAGATCACATGATGAGGATTGGTGCCAGCCACCAGTTCACAGAGAAAACAGGGGCCTTCTTTCACTCGCTTTTCGTAGGCGCCGATATCAAAGGGATGCTTTTCAACCATGTACTGTCTCCTGAATGGGTCATGAACGGCCTTGTCACGTAGCTGCATTGTACCAGTCTCAGCAATTTCTTGCAGGAAAGGCCCAGCGAAGGCGCTCCCAGGTGAGCCGCTTCCGGATCGTGCGTGTTCTACGCACTCGTCAGGCCAAGCCAGCTGGCAAAGGCTTAGGGGGTGTTGCCGCACCTTCCTAGGCTGTTTACATTACATCGATGCTTGCCTCTACAGGCTTTGGGAAAAATCTGAAAAAATCAAAATCGTCTAAAGTGGCTCTACGTCTGGATTTATCCCAATTTAGGGGGTGGACATACATAGAGGGAGAGGGGAGAGACTAGAGACGCTAGACGCCAGACCTCTAGACGCTGTGCTGTGTTCCTCTCTCGCTCTCTGATCTCCCTACTATAGCGCTACTAACCCCCTTATATCCGCGCTACCTGAAGGCGCTATTGCGCCATGCAAGAGGCGCGACTAACAGGCTTCTAGCGTTGTGTATATGCCAAAGCTTTGGGCTGTCTGGCTAGCTCTCTGCTGAATGGCTGATAATACAGACGCTACTCTATCAGGTCTATCGTTCTTTGCCAGCTTGATAGTTACCCCGTCGTATTGATAGAGCACTACCTGAAAGTCTCCTCTTTCCCTGGCTAGTTCAAAGCAAGATGCAATGATAGCCAGTTCGTAAGACCCTATGACTCTGCATAGATAACTATCAATATCCTCCTCACCATCATACTCTATGAAGCCATACGCGCCATTATAGCCCCCGTCTTCTATGATCTCCTCTTTTGTCAGCTTGATAGCCTGTAGTAAATCGGCAATAAGAGGGTTGTCATCAAAGCGCTTTACTTTGGGAATAACAGGACGATTTACCTTTACAGCGTGCCTATTTTCGCCCTTGCCTTTAAGCGTCTTACCACCAAGCTCTAGGGTTACTTGCCCCTCCACATTGCTGGCTTTCATTCCATATATCTAAGAGCAGACGCCCTGCTTTAGTATCGGCTTGGTTATGGCTCTTAGCTCGTCTGATACCTCCATATACGCTAGCAACTCTGACCAGACAGACCCCCCTGACTGTTGTACTTCTTGAATAGTTGATCAAAGCATAACCATCTATTACATTGATTATCCTTCTCACTTTAACCTACGCCTGTTTACCAAACAGCGGACTAGGCGGGAGGATGCACTACGAGCATCCTATGCACCTCTCTCTACTGAGAGATGCTCACTCGTGAGATGATTCCAGGAACATCTCTGGGGGATCCCAGAAGCTCAACTGGACGGGAGGCCCGGCATCCTGGATCCTCTGCTGATTCTGCTGTTTCCACGCTTCATGCCGCGTCATGAGGAGCGCCTTGACCTCCGAGGTCGAGCGACATGCCGCCAGTTTCCGATCCCCCCAGCGTCCCGCGAGCGTCTGTGCGGCTTTGCGGTCGGCCTGGTCTGCGTAACCACAGACCAGGCACTTGAAGGTTTTCTGGTTCGGCCGATTAGCGCGATCGACATAATGGCAGCGGGGGCATTCCTGAGAGGAATAGGCGGCTCGGACCGTGTGGGCTGCCATGCCCTGTTTGGCGGCGGCCCAGGCCAGCTGCTCTGGGATATGCCCCAGGTGAGAAGCATACAGATAACTGTTCATCACCCTTGCTTTGAAGCGCATCGAGGCCACATTGAGGTCCTCATAAATGAGTCTGGCATCTCGATGATCTTTGACCAACGCATTGACCGCCCGGTTGATCTCTTGCTTGACGTGACGGCTCAAGCGTTGCGACGTTTCAGAACTTGTCGAAGGAAGCTTGCCCTTTGGGACGCCTTTCTTTTCCAGGCAGGCTCGCAGTTTCGCCTTGCGGCGACGCTTTTCCCGATCGTGCTTGTGCTGTCGGGCCATCTTGCCATGAAAACTGCCATACGCTTTATTGGTGGAGGTCGTGAGGAAATGGGCAATGCCCACATCGACGCCTACTGTAGGGGCGTCAGGCTTGGTTTGAAGAGGAACGTCCTCGTCAAAGGAGAGCGTCAGCCACCAGACTCCATTGCGCTTGTGAAGTGTTGTGGATGCATTGAGCGTGCGGCCTTCGAGTGCTCGTTTGTGATAGGAGGCGAGTTTGACTGGGACTCGAAGCGGATTCCCGACATCTAAGGTGGACACGCGCAGCCAGTAGTCGAACGTGGAGTCCTCCGACTTCTCGAGCACCACCACGTTGACATTGGCTTGGATGACTGGCACACGCAGCACAGGGAGATCCCATTCGGTCCAGGTCGGTTCGCGGCGTTTGAAGGCGGACATCCGGCCTTCCGCCTGAGCCTTGGCCTGAGCGTAATCAGCCACATCTTCCAGGTATGCCTGATAGGCGTTCGCTCGATTGGTGCGAACGCTTTTGGCAATGCCTGCGGCTTGCTGTATTGCCACTCGATGCAAGCGGTCGGAAAGATCGGTTTTGAAGACGGTTTCTTGGTACTTGTCCGGGCTTGTCTCGGCCTCGCAAAACAGGGTGGTGTACTGTTGGCACAGCGGCAAGTAAACCGCCACAAGCTGATCGAGCGCCTCAAGTTTGCCAGGATTGGCCTCAATGAGACGGATATGGGTCACCGCTCGAGTGATGGTCTGCTTCGTCTTCTTTTTGCGCTTGCGCTTTTTTTTCTCATCAAGCGAGGCTTTTTGGGGCTTCTTGCTCACGGGCGGGTCCATTCTGCTGCAAAGCCGCTAGCACTTGTTCCGTCTTGCGTTTGGCTTGTCTGCGACCATAAAGACGAGCGCAAAACGAGGGAATGATGCTGATAAAATCGCCCATGAGATCATCTTCGGCGGTATCAGCGGTGTTGACGATGACCAGTTTCCGTCCTTGCATAGCCAACAAGGTCTGAATATAGGCCACGCCAAAGCGAGAAGCGCGATCTTTGTGTTCAACCACGATCTGCCCGATTTTGGGATCTGCCAGCAGCGCCAGAAACTTGGGCCGCTGATCGTTGATGCCACTGCCGCACTCTTTGACGACTTTGCTGACCGACCAGCCTTGGGCATTGCACCAGGTCACCAGCCGCTCGGCTTGCCTTTCCAGGTTGTCTTTGTTTTCGCTGCTTGAAACACGAGCATACACAGCGACGGCGTGGACCGGAACCGAGCGAAGCTCTGGCGGATCAATGATCACGGTGCCGGTGGGCAATTGATAGCCGGGAATCTGGCCGCGTTTCCACATACGCCAGGCGCTGTTATAACTGATCCCAATCTTCTTGGCATAACTCGATAACTTCATACATCCAAGTTTACTCTATCTGCTTGAGATATGCAAGAGATGATGATACTTTGTGATGGTTGCTTGTACAAAATGGATACTTTCAATATTCCATAGACCAGCCGCTATGCTGAGATTACAACAGGCTATATCTAGCTCTAGATGCCCCTCTTCTTTGGGCAAGAAGGCCCTGCGTACTTCTTTCTTGATAGTAGGCAACCCTCCACTGCTGTACAGCCTTGCCTGTTGGCCTACAGGATGATAGAAGGGCTTGGGCATATCGCGTATGGCTAGTAGCTCTAGCTGTAGCTTTCGCCTGTCGTCTACATCCTCATAGGGTAGGTGAGAGGCGATACCCCATGCTTCGTTGTAATACCTATCTGCCAACCCTTGAAACAGAGGGAGAGGCAGGTTATTAAGGTCGTCTAGCATTGCGCGGTGTACTTCCCTCATCTTCTCATTCTCGCAGAGGGAGGCTTCTATCAGCTTGTTTGCTGCCTCTAGCTTAATAGCGTGTACTTCTTTCTGGCGACTACGGTTATAGACTTTTCCGCTCTCCATATCGCGCCTCTTTACTTCGTTATCTTGATCTAAACGACGCTGTAAGAAGTCGTCTATGCCTGTCTCTAGAATGGCACGGCATTTATGGTTGTCTGGAGAGTAACCAGAATACGTCATCCCTGGCAACACATCGCGCTTAAAGTCTTCTAGTAGCCGCTCTCCCTTCAGCTTACGAGGGTGTATCTTTGCAATATCAGCTAGTAGCTTGTGTGGCACAGGGATAGCCTTTCTATCAGGATGGTACTCTAGCACGATGTAACGGAATAAACGTCTATATGTTGGGTTATCCCTTAGAGGAGGATACGTCTGTATGATCTCTTTATATCGGCTATCCCCTATCGTTATCCGCTTTACTCTATGGTTGTTGTCACTCCTCTTGTGTTCTACCCCTAAATCGCTTATAATTGTATTTATCAATTTAGCATCCTCCCAACCCTACAGCCCATCACCTACGCCAATAGGAGAGGGCTATTTTCTTTATCCACGCCACAGCCTAGGCTCTTTGCGCTATAAGCTCCTGTAGGTCGCTTCCCTTGACTATAAACGCCCTACCAGCCCTCATAGCTGGTATCACACCAGTTCCCACATGTCGGTGTATCGTCTGACGTGTCGTACCCATGAACGCCGCTACTTGTGCGAGGGAATAGTAGCGATCTCCCTCTAAGCCCATGGCCCTGGCTTCTGTCGCCTTCTCTGCTATCATTATCATGTTCACCCCGTTTATTAACATATGTTACTACAATGTTTTACCATTGTAACATAGTGTTACCTACTTTTGTCCACCTCTCACATCATGGCGTTAAAAAACGACTTCCAACGGCTTATAAAGCTACTCCGTATACACATACGCCCTCCCATCAAAAATGCACTCTATCAGCTTGTAGCGTAGTATAATGGTGCTACGGAGTATCGAAGGAACAGAGGGAGGAAGTACAGTGACCAGGAAAAAAGAGACTTTAGAACGCTACTGGACGTATAGCGGGGGCTAGCATACTCACGTGACAACATGTGCTCTAGCACTATCGCAAAGGCGACAGAACAGTATGTACAGAACGGTATCACGACTAGAAAAATAAAGGGTGTACTATATTTAGAGAAAGTTTCTCATCATTTGTTTCTGGTTTGCACAGAAGCTTTCTAGTTAACCTTTTCTGATATTAATAAGTGTTTGCATCTGGAGGTTATAAATGAGCAATCCAGAAAATATTTCTAAGAACAGAGGAAGCACATTTATATTTTTGGGTAGTATTTTTACTATTGCAAGTATAGTCGCTTTTATCTATGGTTTGTTTTGGCTTAATCTGGTATATATTCCAGCACATCGTGGCCCCTCACAAGATTTACCAGCAATATTAGTACTTAGTAACCCAATTTGCATTGAACTACTTGGCTTTGCGTTAGGGATTATGCTTGTTATTATCGGATTTTCCAAAAGGCGTGCTACGAGCCATAAGAAAATTTCCACTAATTAATCCTGCCCTTGCATTAGGATGCCAGACCTATGTAGGCCCTAAAGACACTGTATGGTCTAGTGGCGATAAAGCCTATGCTGTGCTCTTTGAGTCAGGGCAAGGCATACAACACTACGTATACATCGATAACATAGAAGACTACATAGCGTTTATGCGCAACTATGGCAACGTAACGCAAGCCTTCGATGCCAAGCCTTCGATGCCGTTGCTAAGCCGATCATTGACAGGTAGGAGAAGTTGCAGGCACGACGTAACATACCCACAGTAGCCGGGGCGATAAGGTGAGCTTGTATGCAGCTACCAACCATAAAGAGAACTTCGCAGAAGGCTTCGTAGCACTGACGAAGCTACCGCCTAAGCAGTGGCCCCAATTTGCATGGGAACAGAAGCGCTTACTCGACCTGTTCTTTTCAAACAACCCAAAGGAGAGGCTACAGCTTCACTCTACCAGCACACCAGCAACCGGGTTGACACCTAAAGAGCAGAAGCGTATACAGAAGAAGGTAGATGCAGTCTATAAGCATCTAGGCATATCTAGCACTAGCAAAGGAGCGTAAGAACAGCAATCGAAAATGTGCGCGACTCTGCTTAAATGTGCGCTTGTTGTCCACCTTTGGAGGCGTTGACAGAGAGACGATAGCATGGTATGCTACACGTACCATACAAGAAAAAGTGTTCTAAACCAGAATATCTGATGTTTCTAGCGAAAGAGGCGACGTCTCTCTCTCAGTGTGGTGTTGAAAGGGAAGGGGTCTTCATGCTCCTCTGCAAAAAAATCAAACTTGACCTCAGCGAGCAAGACATGGCCACCCTTGAGTTCATGCAAGGAAAATGCAGAGGCCTCTACAATTGGTGGGTGATGAAACTGCGAGACGGTGAGAAGTGGCGCTTCAACGCCTGCAAGAAAACGCTGGCCGAGAGCCGTGCCCATGATCCTGAACTTAATCAGGTCTATGGGAAATTGCTTGCGGAAGTGTACTATCGCCTGGATGGGGCCATGCGAGCCTTCTTTCGTCGCGTCGCCAATGGGGAAACCCCAGGCTTTCCCCGTGTGCGCCCTCGCCATGGCTTCTTTACCCTCTGTTATCCGGCGATGTATCTCACGCTTGAGGGAAACACCCTCATGTTGCCCACAGGAGGCAAGGGCAAGCACAAACGCTTTCCTGCCATCCGTGCTCACCTCACCGAACTGCCTCCCGAAGGCTTTCGAGAGGTGGCTATTAGTCGCGATGGCAGAGGTAACTACTACGCCTCTTTCAGCTACCGAGAGCCCGAGCAAGCCAAACGCGATGGCAACACCGTGGCTTTCGATCTGGGCATCAAGACGCTGGCAACTGGGGTCACGCAAGGGGGCCGGATCTATCACATCGGTGGGTTCAAAGGCTCGCGTTGGTACAACAAGCAGTTGGATCGGCTTCGCTCGAAACGCGGCAAGTGCAAGAAGAAGTCCCGTCGTTATCTTCATCTGAGCAAGGTGTACAAGCGCGTTTCGCAGAGGAAGCGCAACAAACAGCGCGATAGCCTGCACAAGGCATCGCATCTCATCGCACGACGATTGGTTGAGAGAACTGTCGTCGTGGGCGATCTTTCTCAGCGGCAGATGGTCATGAAAGAGCATCAGGAGCGCAACAGGACGCTCAATCGGGCAGTCTATAACGACTGGGGCCTGTATGCCTTTGTCCAGATGCTCACATATAAATGCCAGTTGTATGGGAAAGGGCTTCAGTTGGTAGATGAGCGCAACACGTCTAAGCAGTGTAGTGGCTGTGGAAATCTACACGCCATGCCCCTGTGGAAAAGAACGTATCAGTGCGCGGAATGTGGACTCGTCATGGACCGAGATGAGAATAGTGCTCACAACATCTTGACGAGGTTCCTTGCCCGGCGAGGGCCATACACTCAGGCTCGTCCTGAGTGCGATGTGCTGCAGGCGACCCAAAGCGGCGTAGAAGTCATGGGGACTTCCTGTGAGGGCCAAGTGCAGCAATTGAATCTATTCGAGGGTGCATAAGCACATTTGAGTAGATTTAGAAAGGCAGTAGGCACCATGGCAGAAGAGCGTAAATCGACTGGAGAGCCTGAAGGCGGGGCGGGTGAAGGCTTCATTAAACTTCCTGAGAGTGGCGACTGGTACGTAGAGGAGGTGCCACCAGGAACGGGCCTAGATGAGTGGTTAGCCGCTAACCCTGGCTACAATCCCACACCAGGGGGCTTAAGCCAGGAAGAGGTAGACAAGCTACAGGCTGACGAAGCAGCTAGCCTACAGGAGCTTCTAAAGGCTCTTAACGACGATAACAACCAATAGCTAGGTAGGTATATAGCACATGGGCAACGTGGTAAGGGATGATAGGGGATATGTGCTCTACAGCTTAGAGCCTCTGGAGAGCAAGCATTTACTGGGGCAACACAATCAAGCGGCACATGGTAACAGGCGGCAATTTAAGCCAACGCAAGGGGCCGATACGCTACAGGGCAAACTAAGCACTTTACGCCCCGCTGGTCAAGAGTGGCTAAGCAAATTGACAACAGAAGAGAAAAGCGCTTTAGACACACCACACACCAGGGGGGGGCGCTAACAGCCCCTTATTTTTTTCTATAGCCACACCAGGAAGCCGCCCTCTAAGAGCCAGCAATATATACACCACAACCACCTAATAAGACACTATATCAATAGATTTAGGGTGTATATGTGGGATGTTTGTAGGGCTAGTTAAGGGCTAATGACTTGCTTACTACACTCGCACTTCCTGCCGATGCTCGCTTGTATGCATCAAGTCAAGCTGATATACTTATCAGTAGGCAGAGGATGCTATTCATTTATTAAGGAGCGATGCAAGCATGAAAAGACCAGTCTTTTTAACCATCTGGCTTATCCTAATTGTCTTGGCAGATCTCTTTTCCCTCTATTCCTACACTTTGGGAGCCGCTACAATTACAAGGGCATTACCAAACGTTCCGTCCTGGGCAGTGATGCTCTTAGCTATCCTGGTTGTGGTACAACTTGTGAGCATTGCGCTCTTGTGGATGTGGAAAAAGCTAGGCTTTTATTTATACCTTGGGTCTGCAGCCATTGCATTTGTGTTGAATATATTGACTCTTGGAGTTTCCGGAGGACTTACTAGCATATTTGGAGCTGTGGTAGGAGCAGCAATTCTCTATCTCGCCATGAGGCCCGTCTGGCAAAACTTTGCCTAACTGAGAGCAAGGCATAAAGAAAGGGCGGCATTTAGCCGCCCTGATTGTTTTTAATCTTTGGTCTTCAATACTTCTTGTTCATAGGAAAGGTTTCATATAAATAAAGAGCGGCATAGTAGCCGCCCTGGTCGTGCTTTACGTCGTCTTTTTCCTTCGTGCTTTGCGTGGCTTCTTATGCTCCTCTTCTTGGAGTACATGCTCAGAAGCATCTTCTTGGGCGTCCTGTAGAGGCTGCTCATCTTCTGTTTGCTGTGCCTTCTCTCTAGCTTCTTCTTCTGCTGCCTCTTCAGCTTCAATTCTTAGGCACACCATACAGAGAATGTACTTGACTCTTTCTAGCACTTCTTCCTCTGTCAGGTTAAACCGATTTGTTGACTCAGTGCTAGACCCCCCCGGAGTACGGCCTCGCCGCAGCATATGGTCTCTGGCTTTTATGTCTGACATCCACGTTGTACTCGTGGGATCGAGGGTGAATTTATCGCGTCTTTTTGGTGCTATGTATGGTGTATTGTCTTTCTGTTCGTCTGTCATAGTGTAAGCATCCTTTCATACATTGATTTGTATTTATTATATAATTTTATTATCCAAAATAGGAATATTTACGCTCTCTCACCTGTCCTCCTCCGCTGTAGACAAGTACCCCCATTACCTTAAACCAGCCTTCTAAGCCACTTTAGCCTTGACAAATTGATCTGTTTGTAGTAAAATCATAAGGTTGACTGGTCATCATATTCTTATTGTAGAAAGCGAGAGACGGCGTGGGTGAGAACGTAAGCGCAAAGATTGAGAGTCTTGATACTTCTTTAGCTGGCAAAGTTGTGGAAATCATTGAAGCCCAGTGGGGTAGGCGTTTGGAGGATGTCAAAGATCTTAGTATAGAGCAGTTTTATGAGCGGTTTGTAAAAGAGGGTCGAATCTCATACAGGCCCATCAATCGCTTTGTTTTGCAAACAACATTCCGTACTGTGAGAAACCCACGACGAGTAACTTTTTATCTTACAGCGTAAGAAAATCGACAGTTAAGGGAGGGAGCAGATAGACTCCCTCCCTTGTTATATCTTTAGCATCCCTGTAAAATAGCGGTAAGTTCACTAATGACGTAGCGCCAATAAGTAACTGGATAGGATGGTAAATGTGGTCCTGCCCTTCGCGGCAGCCGTAGCTCTACGCGAACAAGATATTGTACTATATGAATGCGCGCGCCAGCTCTACGCCAGCTATCCAGACCTGCCATCCAACCAGGTGACACGCATGATGAGCGCGCAGCTTCAGCTACCCGGTGAGCCAGGAGGAGCCTGCCAGCAACAGGGACTACATTACATTTATCAACAAACCTGCCGCACCAAGGAGTGTACGCAGTGTATCGCGGGTCGAAAGGCACTATGAAGCAGAGAGAACAAGCTGGTTCCGACATGCCCGAGGAATTATCAGCACAGGGGCAAGCGAGCAATCAGGAAGCCCAGGGCGAGCGCCTGGCTCGCTTTCTGGCTCACGCAGGCGTGGCCTCACGCCGCCACGCCGAGGAGCTGATTGCCCAGGGACGCGTGCGCGTCAATGGCACCATCATTACCGCGCAAGGCACACGCATATTGCCAGGTCAGGATCGCATCGTGGTTGACGGGAAAGAGATCCAGGCGAAGGCGCCGCATGCCTACCTGCTGCTCCATAAACCCGCAGGCTACGTCAGCACCGTCAGCGATCCCGAGGGGCGCGCTACAGTTCTGGACCTGCTTCCACCTGAGCTACGCAGCCTACGCCTCTATCCGGTGGGGCGCCTGGACCGCGACACCAGTGGACTCTTACTGCTTACCAATGATGGAGCCTTCGCCCAGCACCTGACCCACCCGCGCTATGAGAAAGAGAAGCATTACGAGGTCCAGGTCAAAGGCATCCCCACGGAACGAACGCTCCAGGCGCTACGCGACGGCGTGACCTTCACCGAGGACGATGGCAAGCACTACACCAGCTCGCCCGCGCGCACGCGCAAGCTCTCTAGCACAGAGCAGAGTAGCTGGCTGACGCTGACCATTCACGAGGGACGCAAGCGCCAGGTACGCCGCATGCTCCAGGCCGTCGATCACCCCGTTCTGCAACTCAGGCGTGTAGGACTTGGCTCCCTGACCTTGCGAGGTGTCACACCCGGCAAATGGCGTCACCTGACTCCCGCAGAAGTCCAGACTCTACTCGCATAGCCATTTCTTCGTAGTTAATGATGTGGCATGGCTCAGCCGCCTGCGGCGGCTGAGCCATGCCACATCATTAACCGGACGAGTGCTGCAGGCGCGAGATACCCTGCCTCCTGCACAATTACTTTCAAGCTAAACAAGCGAGCGCTTAGGCAGCAACACAGGAGCATAGATATGATATAATCCCCTTGATATAAACACAAAGTGGAGGACTCATGCGAGAGCCGGGATGTATCGCCATTGATGGACCAGCTGGCGCAGGAAAAAGTACCATAGGAGAACACTTGGCCAGGCGGCTGGGCTATCTATACTGCGATACAGGAGCGATGTATCGCGCCATTGCCTGGCTTGCCTTACAAAAGGGAATAGATCTGAACGATGGTCCCACGCTTGGCAAGTTAGCTGAGCAGAATACCATTCTTATTAGCAAGCCCGAGATCGCCGATGGGCGTCAATATACTGTCATCATTCAGGGTCATGATATTACCTGGGATATTCGCAGCACGCAGGTTGGACGCGCCGTCTCGCCCATCTCGGCACATCCCCAGGTGCGCTCTATTTTGATCGCCCAGCAGCGAACCATTGGCTTGCAAGGGCATATCGTCATGGTTGGACGCGACATTGGCTCGGTGGTCATGCCCGACGCGGATCTTAAGATCTATCTGACCGCCAGCTTGCGCGAGCGCGCGCGCCGCCGCCATACAGAGATGGTCGAGCGCATGGGAGAGCATAATCCCGCGCTCCCTAGCCTGGAAGAGGTCATGAGCGACGTTGAGCGCCGCGATAACACGGATCGCAAAAATATGCAACCAGCGCAGGACGCTATTATCATCGAGACAGATAACCTCGGCATCGAGCAGGTGCTAGATAAAATCTGTCACTATGTGGAGGGAAACAGATGAACCAGGAGCAGCAGGCTCAGCCAGCCCCCCAGACGCCTCCGCCCACTGGCACAAACGGCAGTGACGGCCAGGAGGCACCCCAGAAGACCGTCGTCCAGGCCCCCGCGCCCAAGACGAAACCTGAGAAGAATCTCTATGATCCATATGTGACCCCAACAGTGCTCTATAACGCCATCCGCACAGTGGCGATCATTTTGCTCTCGCTTGTCTCGCGTATCAAGCTACGCAGTCGCTACAACATTCCTAAAGAGGGTCCCTTTATTATTGCCAGCAATCACCTCTCCTGGACCGACGTTCCCCTGGTCCCCCTCTTCATTCCAGGGAAAGTCGTCTATATGGCGAAAGAAGAGCTTTTCCATAGCAAGGTTGGCTGGCTGGTGCGCTTCCTGGGAGCCTTCCCCGTCAAGCGAGGTGAGGCTGACCGTCGAGCGCTCCGCGCGGCCGATGAGCAACTCAAGAAGGGTAAAATCTTTGTTATCTTCGCTGAAGGCACACGTAGCCGCTCCCATACCCTCGCCAAGGGCAATAATGGTATGAGCTACATCGCGCTGCGCTCTGGCGTCCCCGTGCTTCCCGTCGCCATTCACGGCAGCGAAAACGTCCTGAAGAAGTTTGGCGCGAAGGTGACGATTACCTACGGTAAGCCAATCGTCTTTACGCCGAAGAATGGGAAAAAGGTTACCAACGAAGATATTCAGGAGACCACGAATACGATCATGTATAGTATCGCGTCGATGCTGCCCGCGCAGTATCGTGGCGTCTATAGCGATCTACCTCCTGAGTTCGCAGAGAAAGCCCCCCGCGACTAAACAAGCAGCATAAAACAATAAGAGAATGTGGGATGGGCGTCGCGATTGCGGCGCCCATCCCACATTCTCTTATTGTTTGTAATGCTCAACGATGTTGGGGTCACGCACCTGGGCTGCATCGGGATCTTGCCCCGCGTTGCGCCGCGCGCGGCGCTGACGCAAGAGGTCCCAGCACTGGTCTAGCTGGACTTCTAGCTGGTGAATACGCTCATGCTGATCGTCCTGTAACTCCCCATTCTCCTTCTTCTGCATCAGCTCATGCTCTTCGTTGACCAGTTCTTCTATATGTCTGAGAATACCTTGATCGTTCATACAATTCCGCCTTTCTCCTGTGACACACTCTAAAATAGCCTGCACACAAGGTGTGTTTCTCTACATTCTACCCCATTATTCGTGACTGGCGCATCGCTATAAGTAACACCATGCGTAGTGTATTTGCGTGACACCTGGCTTTGGTAACAGATGGAGTGCGTGCTGGCGACCGCTGGTCGCCAGCACGCACTCCATCTGTTACCAAGTGTCTCTAAGCTGGGCAGATAAAGAAGAATGGGCAGGTGGGGCAGCGGGAGGGTTCGGCGGGGCGCGCGGGATACTCGTCGCGTTCAATGCCCTCGATACATTGCTCCAGTTCGCCGTAGAGGCTCTGCTCCTTCTTCTCGGTCAACTTCATAGGTATGGTCTCGCCAGTGCTCATATTATGGCTGTGGAGCTCGACCGAGCGCCCAGGATGGTGCTGGCGCGATGCCAGCGTATAGAAGAGTTCACGTGTGTCTGCCTTCGGCTTCTCCTTGCTCTTGCCATAGCGCGTGCGAACAAAGCGCAATGGCCCCTCCTCCTGTGGCTGCGAAGAGCTCTCGATACGATCCACGGTCACGCGTACGGAGCGACCGGCGAGGTCCACATGCAGGCTCTCGCGCATGGACCATTGGGTCTCGCTCTGCGTTACCAGCTTCTGGCGCATTCCCTCTACGACCTCAATACCATGTGCTTCATACATAGGCGCGAAGGGCATATCTTCTCCTCCTAGTTCACGCCAGTGCCGCTTGTAAAGCGCTTCCAATTCCTCAAACGTAGGCAAGGTCCCCTGACTACTATCAGCCATACTCGCCAGTTGTTTATGCAGCACTTCAACTGTTTGCTGGGTTGCCTGGCGGAAGAGGCGGTAAGCATCGGCATCACCATCGAAATGATAGATCGTGCTGTAGGCATATTGACGGGGGCAGCGGCGATACACCTCTACCAAAGACGAGCTGAGGTCAGTGGGGCGCATCCGGTCCAGAAAGCGCTCACCAGGCTGTATCGAGATCGGCTTGAGGGATTCCTCTACACGCTCCTCAATCTCGCCATGGGCCTCCCAGGCGAGCTGCGCCAGGCGTTCCTGAGGCATCGCGGCCTCCAGGGGATCAAGAAAGAGGGAACGCTTATACGACTTCTTGCCGTAACGCTCGCTATAGCTCAGCACCAGGTGATCGCGCGCACGTGTTGCTCCTACATAAAAGAGGCAGGCTTCACCGCCATCATGAGCGGCACGCCCGGTGTTCTTCGCTAGCAGCATTCCATCAGGCGCGTTGACAGCGCTTGAGCGATAGGTCAGGGGGAATCTGTTCTGCACCAGGCCCGGCATATACACCACAGGAAACTCCAGTCCCTTGCTGGCATGGACCGTCATGACCTGGATGATATTCGCCTCTTCTTCGTCCTCGCCCTCACCACTTTCACGCGTCGCCCCATCCTGGCGCAGCACCACTAGCATACTAAGATACTCCAAAAAGCCCTTCAGGCGCGCCTCCATAGAGAGCTCTTCCAGGGATACAGCCTCCTGGGCCAGGACCCGGCGCCGTGCCTCCAACTGTTGGTCATAATGCCGCGCTAGTTGGAGCAAGCGATCATAATCCAGCAGCAGGCCTTTCGCGACCTCGTCCTCCGGGTGGCGCAGGAGATCACGCACCAGACTGGTCTCCTGGAGAAGATACTGGCTCATACAGGTCCAGGTATCATTACACTGCTGCAAGGCACGCATACTGCTGACCAGGCGCTGCAGCGTATTCCTTCCTTCAGAACTGATATCAAGGGGAAACTCTTCGGTGAGCAGCAGGCCGCGTGGACTGACCCGGCGCTCGTGGGCGGATAGCAAGAGGGCCTCTATATCCTCCTGACTGAGGCGATAATCGGGCAGGCGCGCCACGCGCAACAGCCCCATGCCGCTCTCATTGCTCAATAACAGCAGCATCCCCAGCACGTCCTTTACATGCTCCTGTTCCAACGTGCCGGCGCGCTCGTGAGTGGGCAAGTCCGCCTCCAGTAGGGCACGCGTGATCTTCTGGGCCTGGCTTCGCGTCCGGCAGAGCACCATCATGTCTTTATAGTTATACCCCTGGCGGCGCTTATGCTGAATATCCGCGATGATGCCCGCGACCTCGCTGGCCTCATTGCTCGCCTGGGCGAGTGTAACATATGGCCCGGTCTCTGCCACACGCACCGGCTGATTTTTGCCTGGCTCCTGGCCCTTATCCAGGTAGGTACAGCGAAAAGCCTCCGCCAGAGAGACGAGATCCGGGCGCGAGCGATAGTTACGGCTGAGTGGTAGGATCACCGCACCGGGGAAGTCCTGGGCGAACTGGCTGATATTCGCGGGTGAGGCGCCCCGAAAACCATAGATGGCCTGATTCGCGTCTCCCACAACCCAGACGCGACCGGCCTCGCCTGCCAGCACACGTAAGAGGACGCCACTGGCTCTATTCATATCCTGAAACTCATCGACTAGGACAAACTGATACACCTGCTGCTGTTCCGCCAGCACCTCTGGATGCTCACGAAGCAGGCGTACCGTCAGCAGCAAGAGGCCACCAAAATCGCAGTCGCCACGCCGCCCCAGAGCCTGCTCGTAAAGCGTATAGACCTGGGCAATCTCCAGGGCCTTCTCTGCGCGCTCAAGGACCTCGGTATCATCCTGTCCCTGTGCCAGCTCAAACATAGCTTGCGCCAGGCGCGTATACTCCTCGGGCGTTATCAGTTCGTCTTTCGCCCTGGAAATGGCTTTGAGCATATCGGGGAAATAAAAGGTAGGTGCACTCAATTTGACATAGTGTTTTAAGCGCATGGAGTGCGACAACTGGCGCAGGAGGAAGTAGCCCTCGGCCTCATCTAACAGAGTAAAGCCCGGGCGCAGACCAACGAGTTCGCCATAGCGGCGCAAGAGGTCGGCGCAGAAGGCGTGAAAGGTGCTGACCTTTGGTAACTGCCGGGTCAAGACCTGAGCTAAACGTTCCTCCATCTCCTGGGCGGCCTTGCGCGAGAAGGTCAGGGCCAGAATCTGCGCCGGCGGCACCTGGAGAGTGTGCACCATATATTCGATGCGCCCAATTAACGTACTGGTCTTTCCACTTCCAGGCCCTGCGACAATCAAAGCTGGCGTTGGCGCCTCAATGGCCGCTTGCTGGTAGGTATCATGGCGCTTCTTAGTGGTGCTGACAGGCTGCGCCGCTGGCTTTGGGGCCTGTTGTGGGAGAGGCTTACTGAGTAGGGCGTCTTGTAGAAATCCGGACAGGCGATTGAGCATCGCGGCCTGTGAGACACCGAAGCGGGCCGCCAGAGAGGCTGGCGCGACCTGTTCCTCCAGGTAGAGTCTACGTACGCGCTCGCGTGGCATCAGCAGTTCGGCAGCAAAGATATTCGCGGCCAACTCCCGCTGGCTGCGGGGATCATAGGTGAGTCCGAGGCCCAGCGTCTCCTGGAGGTGATCCTGGTCCAGCAGGTGCAGGTTCATGTCCTGTTCCTGGCAAGGATCTGCACGTGTTGGCAGTGATAAAGTGGGTGTAGGAATAGACAGCAGGGTCTGTTGATAGCGCTCGGTCTCTGGCACCTGGCTCTCTTGTAGCGCTTGCTCGATCTCCTGGACCAGTTGCTGAATACGCGTAGTCCCCTGGCAATGCAGGATGGCATGCCCCAGTTCATGAGCCAATGTAAAGCGACGCAGCGTCTCATGCATATCCCGGCACAACCAGATCAGGTTTTCCTCCTCGTCGGGGTCCATAAAACCAAAGGTGCCATCCGGGTAATCTACGGGGTGAAATGTCTCCACATTCAGCTCAAGCCAGCGTACAAGCTCGTCTAGAGGGGTCTCGTCCTCTGTCCAGGAGGGATATTCTCTCCGAAAGGAGTGAAGCGCCAGTTGCGCCGCCCTTTCGGCAAAGGTAAACCAGTAGCTCTCTATCTCGCGATCCATTGCTCTCCATCTCGCCTTCAACCGCAAACATCCACGGGTAGCTTATTCGCACTTCTCATTTTACCATATTTACTATTATCAGTGTCTGGGGTGGGCAGAGAGGCACGGGCATTCGCCCGTGCCTCTCTGCCCACCCCAGGTGCGAATCTTCTTGTGCATGACATCTCACGTTCTGATATAATGTGTCGAATATAAGAACTAGCCTTACAGCGAAACTAAAGGAGTACGCCATGCAAGCAGCAGAAATCCTTGCGCAGGCCAGGTCCGGTGCCTATCCAAGCAACTGGACAGTTTTTCCAATTCTTCGTAAAAAGCTCCAGTGGGGTATTGCGGGTTGGGCCTTTGGCACTATTATAGGGCTGGGGCTATTCGCGCTCGTGCTACCCATCGTCATTCCCGATAACTTTCAGCACGGTCCGATCCTGATTATCTTTACTCTGCTTATGCTCGGAATGTTTCTCTTTATCGGGCTGGGCAGCCTCTGGACACTGGTGGTCGACATCAAGCGTCTTCTTACATCTGACAAACATATCTTTGTCTTCACCCCAGAAAATTTTGTCAAGCAAGAGGGTAACAAAGTCGTCCAGGTCCCGATGGAAAACATTGAGCATATCACCGCGCGTGGCGTGCGCAGTGCCAGTCGTACGATTAGCGAGGATGAGCAGGTAACGGTGCGCACGCTGCCCACAATGGGTGAAAATATCGCTGGCTTCTTCGTGGGACGCGGCGCCACCAGGAGCGGTCGCCAGTGGCAGAACAAGCGCACGCGCACACCGGTATCGCTTGCCTTCCTCAACACAGAGAATGACAAGCAGGTCATCGTCGTACGTGATGAGGCGTATGGTAACCCGGAGGAGATTGGTGAGATACTGAAAGAGTACGCCGGGCGCAGACATACCAACGTAGCTCAGCACCAGGCCTCCTCGATTTCCCAAAGCGAATAACACGGGTAGAAAGCGGATTCTCCATGTTACTAGCAATTGATATCAGCAATACCAATATCAAATTTGGCCTGTATCTTAATGATACGATGAAGCATCACTGGGTTGTTTCAACGTCACGCCAGCGTACCACCGACGAATATGCCATGGTGTTGAACGACCTGCTGCAACATGCTGGGCACCGCTTCAGTGATATTCACGATCTTATTTTCTCAAGCGTAGTCCCTCCATTGACACCTGTCTTTCAAGAGCTGGCACTGCGCTACTGCCATAAGGAAGCCTTCGTCATCTCACACCAGTTAGACCTGGGCATTGCCTTCCATATCGACAATCCCTGGGAGATTGGCTCAGATCGTATCATGACAACCCTCGCCGCGCATCAGTTGTATGGAGGACCCGCCCTGGTCATTGCCTTTAGCACCGCGACCACCTTTGATGTCATCTCGCAGGAGGGCAACTTCCTGGGAGGATCTATTGCCCCTGGTTTGATGATCTCAGCGGAAGCGCTCAGTAGCGCGGCCTCGCGCCTCTTCCGCGTTGACCTGACGCCACCTCAACGCGCCCTGGGCAAGAACACCATTGAAAACATGCAATCAGGCATTATTTACGGGCATGTAGGATTGGTGCAGGGACTGATCAAGCGCCTCTGCGCGGAAATTCCTGGCGTCACCGACCAGGGCGAGGTCAGGGTGATCGCACATGGTGGGCTGGCTCAACTCATGGCGCCTCTTATTCCTGAGATTCAATACATCAATCAATATTTGCCCCTGGAGGGTCTGCGCCTGGCCTATAATCGCCTGCGACGCAGTTAGTATATGAATAGAATATGATGAGCGGGCTGGCAGAGCCAGCCCGCTCATCATATTCTATTCATACCATGAAATAACAAAAAAGCCCTGGTATGAAACCAGGGCCTTAAAGGAAAATGGGCCTTCCTGGACTCGAACCAGGGACCTCAGTCTTATCAGGACTGCGCTCTAACCACCTGAGCTAAAAGCCCGTAATCGCAACCATGAAACCCACCCATACAGGCGGGTGGAGAGGCGATGTCCTATTTTCCCACGGGGCTGCCCCCGTAGTATCGTCGGGGCTGAAAGGCTTAACTACCGTGTTCGGGATGGGAACGGGTGTTTCCCTTTCGCTATGACCACCACTCCACCTGCATGTACAAATGGGTTTGGTGGAGATGAGGGGACTCGAACCCCTGACCTCTGCCGTGCAAAGGCAGCGCTCTACCAGCTAAGCTACATCCCCATACATCTCGGTGCGAAATGGGCCTTCCTGGACTCGAACCAGGGACCTCAGTCTTATCAGGACTGCGCTCTAACCACCTGAGCTAAAAGCCCGTGGACAAAAGCATCAAGTTGTTCAAACAACTCAAGAGTGGTAAGGCTTGCCAAGCAAGTCAGTAGCCTGGTGAAGATAAGTAGTCGTCAGGTTCCTCCTGATAAATCAGGGGGATCGACCTGGGAATGGATTGCCACAGTGGGCAATCACAGCTCCCTAGAAAGGAGGTGATCCAGCCGCACCTTCCGGTACAGCTACCTTGTTACGACTTCACCCCAATCACCAACCCCACCCTCGACGCCTGCCTCTCCGAAGAGTTAGCCTGGCGGCTTCAGGTGTTGCCGACTTTCGTGGTGTGACGGGCGGTGTGTACAAGACCCGGGAACGTATTCACCGTAGTGTGCTGACCTACGGTTACTAGCAACTCCACCTTCATGCAGGCGAGTTTCAGCCTGCAATCTGAACTGAGACCAGGTTTTTGAGCTTGGCTCCCCCTCGCGGGTTGGCATCCCTTTGTTACTGGCCATTGTAGCGTGTGTGTCGCCCAAGTCGTAAGGGCCGTGCTGACTTGACGTCATCCCCGCCTTCCTCCCGTGAGGGCAGTTCCGCCTAGAAGTTGTAATAGGCAGTAGGGGTTGCGCTCGTTGCGGGACTTAACCCAACATCTCACGACACGAGCTGACGACAGCCATGCAGCACCTGTGCAAACGTCCCGAAGGAACAGCGCATTACCGCTGGTGCATCTGCATGTCAAGACTTGGTAAGGTTCTTCGCGTTGCATCGAATTAAACCACACGCTCCGCTGCTTGTGCGGGTCCCCGTCAATTCCTTTGAGTTTTAATCTTGCGACCGTACTCCCCAGGCGGACCACTTATTGCGTTTGCGACGGCACGGAAGGGGTCGATACCTCCCACACCTAGTGGTCATCGTTTACGGCTAGGACTACCAGGGTATCTAATCCTGTTCGCTCCCCTAGCTTTCGCACCTGAGCGTCAGATGCTTCCCAGGACACTGCCTTCGCCATTGGTGTTCCTCCGGATCTCTACGCATTTCACCACTCCACCCGGAATTCCGTGTCCCTCTGAAGCCCTCAAGTCTCGCCGTTTCCGAAGACCTTTCCCAGTTGAGCCGGGAACTGTCACTCCAGACGTACGAAACCGCCTGCGTGCGCTTTACGCCCAATAACTCCGGACAACGCTTGCCCCCTACGTATTACCGCGGCTGCTGGCACGTAGTTAGCCGGGGCTTATTCCTTGGGTACCGTCCTTACTCGTCCCCAAGAAAAGCAGTTTACACTCCGAAAAGCGTCCTCCTGCACGCGGCGTTGCTCGTTCAGGGTTGCCCCCATTGACGAAAATTCCTCACTGCTGCCCCCCGTAGGAGTCTGGGCCGTTCTCAATCCCAGTGTGGCTGACCATCCTCTCAGACCAGCTACCGATCGTGGCCTTGGTGAGCTCTTACCTCACCAACAAGCTAATCGGCCACAGGCCCATCCCAAGGCGCCCTTGCGAGCTTTGTTCCCGGAGGAACATATGCGGTATTGTCGGCGATTTCTCGCCGGTATTCCTCACCTCGGGGTAGGTACCCATGTGTTACTCACCCGTCCGCCACTCCCTCTCTTGCGAGAGGGCGTTCGACTTGCATGTGTTAGGCACGCCGCCAGCGTTTATCCTGAGCCAGGATCAAACTCGCCATTCAAACTTTTATAAAAATCTCACACTGGAGATTTTCTGTTCTCATTTGGATGACTTGCTTATCCTCATTGACAGGTTACTTGTACTTGTTTGTTTTCCTTACCACTCTTCAGTTGTTCAAAGTACGCTCGATGCTTTCGCATCCGGTGCGCTTTTCGGTATCCCGTCCGGCGCAAGTGGAATAATATCACTGCTCCGCACTCTTGTCAAGAGTTTTTTTCTCGGATTTTTGTAGATTGGAGAAATTGTTGGAAAAATTGCTTCTTTCAGAGCTTCACCCAGTTCAGAAAACGGCTAGCGTTTCTCCCCTGACTCGCGTTCATGCTTGGCATTAAGCTGGATGACCTTGTTCTTCTCTTGCTCAGAACGCTCCTCACCTGTACTCACGCTTGCAGGCTCAAGATAGTAACTACTTACCAGTGCCAGACCCACACCGAATGGAATCAACCCCGGGAGAAGCCAGGGCCCCAGATGCAGAGGCGCGTTATAAAACTGGGGCAGAAAGAAGCCGATTGGGTAGAGACCCGCGGTCAAGGTTACTCCGATCATAGCCGTGATGAGTCCCGCCCGCAAGATACCTCGACTACGACGCCTATTCGACATATTATCAGGGGTCAAGCCGTGCGAGATCATGGCCATCCGCTCCTTGTGCTGCAAATAGCGGATGAGCACAATGAAGGCAAAGAAAATGGCCAGGGCTATCAACCAGCCACCTAGTACTAAAATCACGTTTGCCGACATGCCTTTCTCCTTAGTTGAGCCTATGTTAGCTGCTCGTTATGATATGATACCGTAAGAAGGCTAGATGTTTCGCTTGCTATTTTCGTCTATTTTGCTGAAACTTTCTAGGTGCCTTCGTTCTCTAATAATTTTGTTATGGGTGAAATTTTCTTGCAATCGCCACAAAGCATAGGGATACCCTTGCCAAACCTGGCCTCTTCCTATCCAGAACAGGTTGAGCAGGATGATGCTGCCCTGGTCACAGCCAGCCAGGCAGGGGATCAGGATGCCTTCGCCATCCTGGTACAACGCCATCAACGCCGGGTCTTTAATCTCATCTATCGTATGCTACAACAATACGAAGAGGCAAATGAGATTACGCAGGAAACCTTTCTCGCCGCCTGGCAGGGTCTCCCTTCCTTTCGTGGCGAGGCGCGGTTTTCAACATGGCTCTACCGTATCGCGTACAATTGTTGCTTAAAGCAGCTTGAGCTGCGCAAGCGGGACAAGGCGCTCCAGGTGGCCATGGAGGAGGAACATCTGCTCTATCATGCTGGTGAAGAGGATGCCACTGGCTCCCAGTTAGAGGCCTCCGCCCGCCAGAGTCTCGTGCAAGAGCACCTCGCGACCTTGCCAGCCAAGTACCGGGTCGTGCTTGTGCTACGTCACCTGCAAGATATGACCTATGAAGAGATGGCTGACATTTTGCGTATGCCTATCGGTACAATCAAAACACATCTCTTTCGCGCCCGCAACCTGTTGAAAGAACGTATACAGGCTTTTGAACAAGATTGGAGAACGAGAGGTTGAATATGCACTGTGCCAAAGCTGCATTTTATATCCAGCTGTACGTTGATAAACGCCTGCCATTGGCAAAGTTGCGCCCGCTCGAAATACATCTCTCATCTTGTTCCGCGTGCCGCGAATATTTACGCTATCTCGAGGTGGTCGAGCAATCTTTCTGCTCAATGCAACAGATCATCGAGCCCGCCAATTTAACCCAGAATATTATGCTCCGGGTCGCGCGTTCAGTTCAACAGGTTGAACAGGCGCGCCAGGAAGAGCTGCGGCACTCTGAGTCAAACTTTTTCCCTTTGCGCATATCGCTCTCCGAGCTGATGACCATCCTATTTCTGGCTACTGTCGCCACGCTTGGCTTCTTCCTAGGGCAGCCGTCGCTACGCGCCATGCTTCCCCTTGCTAATGGGCATGACGCACTCTCCTACGCCTTCGTCAACGCCTGGAATCAGCTACTGAACATTAACAGCAGTACATTGATGCTGATCTTTTGGATTGCCGGTACCGCTCTTGGGGTCTGGATTACACTTATGGCTGCCGGAAATGAGGTACGCACCATCTGGTTTAAGGCTGTTCAGGATCGCCTGCCCGTCTGGTAATGCCTCTGGGAGCCTGGCACTCTGCTCCCAGAGATCTCGCCCTCTACACAACCATGAAGCGATCTTTCTTATCCACAGACCATCCGATCAACCAATATCGGCTTTCCCTGACGTTCTTCCTATGACACATAGCTAACATGTGCTGCCTACGCTTCGATGCCCGCGATGCACCCTATTTGCATGAAAGGATATCGATATTTTCATGGAGATCGTAAAAAAGCGCCGTCCCCTGGCCATCGCCCGGGGCCTTGTCCAGCTCTGTCATCCCCTGCCGGTTCTCTTTCATGCCATTGCTGTGAGCATTTTTCTCCTGCTGGCCGCATGGCCTCACTTTAACTGGCTGCTCATTCTCTTAGCGATCGCGGCCCATACAGCTATGCAGTGCTCAATCGCTGTCCTCAATGACTATTGTGATCGCCACCTGGATGCTGCGGGCAAGAAAAACAAGCCCCTGGTGCAGGGCCTTATACGTCCTGGAGAGGCCCTGACCTTTGGTATAGGATTCATGCTGCTGATGCTCCTGCTCCTGCTACCAATCAACATGCCAGCGCTCCTGATCTCGCTTCTCTACCTGGCGTTTGGGCAGGCTTATAACCTGGGCTTAAAGTCTACACCTTTCAGTGGCATCGTCTTCGCGCTGGCCATCCCTCTCATTCCCATCTACGCCTTTGTAGCGATGGGTCACTTTCTGCCACTACTCTACTGGCTAGTTCCCATCGCAGCTCTGCTGGGCGTCGTCCTCAACCTCGCAAACTCGCTGCCGGACCTGGAAGAGGATGCCGCCAGTCACGCGCGTACTCTGGCGGTCTTCCTGGGGCTACGCGGGACGTTCTGGACCTGCCCGCTGCTACTGGCGCTGGGGGGATGTTTAATGGCCCTCCTCTGGTATACAGGCCTGGTACCCGCCCTTCCCGGTTTACTCCTCTCAATCCTGCTGGTAGGAGGCCTACTCATTCTCGCACTCAGCCTGTATTCAGGACCAGGCAAACTACGTGTTACCCGTAAGGGCTATTTCTACCTGGTCGTACTTACCTGCCTGCTTCTTGGCGGAGGGTGGATTGTAGCGGCCCTGCTGGCTTGAAATAGACATCAAAGTAATTTCACATGACTCAAGGCCGAATACCCGGCTTAAAAACTTCTATCAGGTGAGGAGATATTGTCTTATGCCGTTGCGTCTGACCCCACTGGAAGCGCTGCTCTCGCGCTTTAACATCCTGCCCACGCCGCTTTTTGATACGCCGCTCGCACCTGGAATCGCCAAGATGCTGGTAACTGCCTGCGAGCTTGGTCTCTTTGATAGCCTGAGCCAGAGACGACAGAGCGCCGAAGAGCTGGCCGAGAGTCTGCACTGCCATCCCCAGGGACTCAAGCTGCTCCTCAATCTCCTGGTCTCGGCTGGCTACCTGCGTGAGCGCCGTGGCCTCTACGCTAATAGCCGCATGAGCCAGCGCTGGCTCACCAGTGACTCGCCCGTCAGTATCGCCCCCTACGTGGTCCACAGCCCCGATATCGTCAATATCTGGGAACATGTCGACGAAGTCATCCGCACCAATAGCCAGGCCATGCGTATGCCCTACGAGGAAGGCGCCAGTTCGCCCGAGATGAAAGCCATGCTGGCGCGCCACTACGCGGGCCTGGCCTCGCTTGCCACGGCCCTTGGCAGCGAGATTATCCGCCATATACGACTTCCCCAGGGCTCGACACGACTCCTGGATGTGGGAGGCTCACACGCCGCCTATAGCGCGCTCTTCTGTCGCAAATATCCTGACCTTCAAGCTACCATCCTCGATATCGAGCCAGGACTAGAGGCGGGGGCACGTACCGCCAAGCACATGCACCTGGAGGAGCGAATGAATTTTGTCTGTGGGGATATCGTCAAGGATGATTTCTCAACGCTCTTCGCAGACCCCTTTGATGTCGCGCTCTACTTCCATATCGCGCACCTGCTCCAACCCGAGCTTAACCAGGCCATTTTGCGCAAGGTCGTTCAGACCCTGCGTCCCGGTGGTATACTCGTCTTCGTCGACCAGGTCACCGACCAGACCCACGGCTCCCGCCTGGCCTCGCTCATGGTACAATTCATGGCCCTGACCATGACCACCTGCGGCGGCACCTGCTACCCCTTCGCGAGCGTCAAAGCCTGGCTAGAGGAGGCCGGTATGCACCAGGTCAGCAGCTACCGCCTGCTCACCCCCGGCGCCTCCCTGATTACAGCAGTGAAGCAGTAAATCTTGAAAAGAAAGATAAAAATAGCGCGTTGCTACACTGTTGCTACGTTTTCAGGGTACTTTGAGATTTAAGAGACAAAGAGATGTATCAAATAACAAAAAGACGAGAAGCCAGCTTGTTAGCTGGCTTCTCGTCTTTACCTTAGTATTAACGATCTTTGAGGTACTCAAGTTCTTTGGCAAACTGCTTCATGGAAATCTCAATGGCTTTTTGGACTGGCATTGCAGGTTTGGGTTTCCTGCTGTTTTTTTGCTTTTTACGTCCTTCTCCTTCATAACCCCCATCTCCTTTTTGGCGGCGTGAGAATCGTCTATAAAACAGTCGTTTTTTTGAACAGCTCTTCTGAGGCCTTTCTTGCCTTCACTTCCCCTATGTGACCGGGAGCTGGGTGTCACATCTGGCGCGCCTGGCCGTGATTGTGACTGCGGATCTCCGGTCACACGTTCCCAATTTAGCCAGCAATAGCGTGACATCTACCTATAACGAAACACAATGACCCTAGCCCTCCAGCCTCACATATAGATGTTTTTCCAGTTAGTTAATTCATTTTATTCCTATTTTTTACTTCTCAATTGACAGGCATATGATACAACTTCTATAGTGTATACAAGGCATCCTTTGCTATGTCCTCATATTTGCCTCTCGGCCTGCCAGGACATATTTTCGTAAAATGGGGGAAATGTTATTGTACGGCGATTGGTACACATATCGCCTCTCAGATCATGGGGAACAAGGAACAACATGGGGAAAGCGTTAGCCGTATTCATCGCCTGCGGGGACAGCGGTACACAGTTCAAAAACTTGATACTGTTGCGCGGCAGGTTGCATATCAGCGGCTTCGGTACGAGACTTTTATTAAACGCCTTGGCTGGGATATTCCCGCAACAGAGGAGCGGGAATATGACCATTATGATCTAGAGGATACTACGACGATTCATGTATTTGGGGTCTTTGGGAAGAAATATCGGACAGAGCATTTGCTTGGCGGGGTACGGGTGTTTGCATTAAATTCCTGGGATGCATCAATGACAATGAGCGAGTTCAAGGACGCAGGAATGATACCTGCCACTGTGGCTAGGGAACTGGCGCGCCGCGATCACTCGGACCTCATCGAAATCACCCGGCTCTGTGTCAAGCGTGGCTCCCGTCTTCCACCTCCTGCAACGCCCCCCAACGCTGAAACAGAAGGGTTTGACCTGGCGATAGCACGAGACCTGACCTATGCAGCAGTGTACAAAGTAGCAGAGGAGACCGGGCGCTATCTCGCACTGGGTCTCGCGCATACCAGCTATTTGCAACTTATGAAGCGTGGCAACTTTTCTTTTGAGATTTTGCATGCTCAGGATCTCCATGATAAGCGCGCCGGCTACGCATTGGCGCTTATCAATCTACCTGCCACAGTGCGCGCTATCCGAGCGAGCGGTGGGCGTGATCGCGCTAACCGGATGTTGGCGTTATGCCAGGACAAGAGAGCATTTGAAGCCATTCACCACATTAGCTAAGGAGAAATACTGATGGAACAGGAACGAACCAAGCCACAAGGCTCCTGGTGGCTTCGACTCACCGCTCCATCCGGCACTGCGAATTACGGTCAGGCTAATAACCGAGCCGAAAGGGAATATCTACGCCGTGCTGGCTTGACGAGCGTTATCGCACCGTTTATTTTTATCGCGCCTCTGCTGCTCGTACAACAGGCGGCTGACTACGGCACGATCATAGCCACGGCTAGCCTCATGTTTCTTGTCGTATTAGCCCTTATCTTCAACAGGAATGGGAAACAGGTCACGGCGGCGCTCCTGCTCGTTCTCGCGATGGATGGGGCTATCGAGGGAGCACTCCTCTCGGCTGGCACACTAGCTTCCGGCTGGCTCCTTACCTTCGACCTCTTTGCTATCCCATTGGTCGCGGTTGCGGTCTTGCTCTCCCGCCGCTACCTCTGGTTCTTCGCGGTGCTACATATCGCCTTTATCCTTGGTGATTTCTATCTCATGCCTCACGCCAAGGATTTAAATGATCTGGTCGCCCTCTGGCATGGCTCTGCTATTGCCTTTGCCCGACCAATTATCGTCTAGATTGGCCTGGCACTCCTCAGCAACCTCTCGGTGCTTTCCACCGATCAGGCCATTTCTCGTGCGGATCGCGCCGAAGACATCGCCGCACTCGAACATGAAATCGCCAATAGCAAACAGCAGCTTGAAAAAGATGCGCAAACATTGAGAGATGCGCTTGCACAGATTGCGAGCGGCAACTTCAAGGTGAAAGCACAAGTGCCACGGGGGACGGTGCTATGGGATATTGCGCGCTCTATCAACAACATGCTCCAGCGGCTTGAACGCTACGGGATGTCAGAACACGAATTGAACCGCACGAGACAAGAAGCACAGGTTCTCGCTTCGGCGCTGGATGATTTGGCGGCTGGTCGTCGTCCCCTTTGGCCCGGTCGTTCCGGGACCCTGCTTGACCCCATTATCGACCGGCTATCAGCCATGTCTGGCACTTCTGGTCGTTCAACGCCACAAGGGCAGCCACAACCAACAGCGCAACCACAACGACCTTCAACCCAACAGTTACCACGACGCCAACTGTAAGCCTCGCTCTTCAGAAAAAGCAATGGGCTGGCCCCATGTGTGACCGTTGACCAACGGTCACACATGGGACGCCTGGTTATGAGTGTGATACGGAGCTAACGGTCTTATATTTCTGTAGTGGATTTTTTGTAACGAGTTGGGTGAACAAGGGTGGGAGCTCGTTAGCGCCCTGAAAGTTACTCCACCCTATGAAGATGTCCTATTGTATTTCAAATGCCTTCATACTTACGCCAGATCATGAGGGTAAAAATAGCGCGTTGCTACACCGTTGCTACATTTGCAGGATATGCGCAAGTCAAAAGACAAAGTGAGGTATAGATAAAACAAGGCGAGGAGCCGTTTTATAAACGACTCCTCGCCTTTACCTTAGTCGGGGTGAGAGGATTTGAACCTCCCATGATGGCTTTTTGGCATGGCTTCGATGCTCCATCGACAACGCTTCTGAGCTGAGGGAGAGCTATTTTTGCCCATTCTTGTCTAACTTTTAAGATGTGTGTTGAGCGGTTTTGCTCTCAGTTTTGCTCTCAAGATCGTGATGAGAAATGTTTACCTTTCCAATTATTCCAAGAAATTCTCATCTAATATTGGTTGCGGTTTGCAGCGGTGGCAAGAGCAACAATGGAATCGAGCTCGTATAGCTGAGCAAAACGACTCTCAGTGACATTTGCCGATAAAGCCTAGGACATGAACCTTTTCGAATTGACGCGGCTGGAATGGAATCGATCCAGTTTGCACTGACAACCCATTGAGAACGAAGCCGCTCCCCTACTGTTTTCAACTCACTTCAGTTTGGCAGGGTCATCTGACCTTATCTCAATCTAGATGCGTCACAAAAGGTTCACGTCCTTTCTACATTCGCATGCTGCTTACTGGTGCGAAACCTCCCTTGCACAAGCTCTTCTATGTTTTCCATCAGAGAATGTGCTGCCATGAAACAACTTTCGTTGTCCCTTGCCAAAGGCTTCGGCAAAAAGAGCGCGATCCATGGGATGGAAGGAGACAGGGCTCATCAAAGTCCCTTAGCTTGCACTCCCGGCATCTGCAGGTTTCGTATTTGAGGTCTTTGATCTCCTCGATGATGCCTTTACATTCCCTACATCTGTGGGATTCGCATTTGAGAGGGCATCGGATGTAGGAGTCGAGGGGACCTCCGGTGATGCCTTTACATTCCCTACATCTGTGGGATTCGCATTTGAGGGGGCATCGGATGTAGGAGTCGAGGGGATCTGCTCGATCCGCCAGGGCTGCACCTCCTGTTTCCCATTCAGGTTCAGGCCAACAGCAAAGTATGCAAAAAAGCCAATGACGAGACCAAGGGAATACAGGCCGAATAGCACATCACTCTTGAACAAGGCGATAACTGCTGCCCCGCCAATCACCCCCAGGATAGCAAAGAAGTCTGAGAGCGAGGCGACGCTTGCTCTCAGTCGCAGAGTCCGGTATGCGATCCAGCCAATAGTAAGACCAAAGAATAAGGCACCGAGTCCAGCGATAAACATATAGCTCCTCCTTATAATAAATCCAAATAATAAATTCCTGTGGGTCGTGTTCCCACAAGACGGACATGGGGAGCGGAGACATCAGAGAGAGCTATTCCATCTCTTATACAGCGATGGCATTCTCTCTGTTAGAAGGACGTGCGCAAATACAAGATGTAACACAAGAAGTACTTTAGGAGCTGGGAAAGAACTCTTCTGAGAAGACTGAGCGGCGAAGAGGGAGAGTTGAATTCCACGACACGAGAAACTAGACGCTCTTCTGATGCGGTTCCATCGGCTTGTTAAGCGGAAGGACATTTTATTTTTGTCCATTCGTGGTGAATCAAATGTATATGATCCCAACCTCTAAGATGTCAAAATGGATGTCAGAATTTATACTGCATGGCTTGCCATTGGTGCCGATGGAGAGATTCTAGTCAGGTTATTTGTAGGTGTTGGTAGCTGTCCTCCTGGTGCTTAAAATCTCGATAGTTTATTTGTAGGTGTTGGTGTTTTCTTGTGTAGGTTGGTGGGTGTAGCTGTACTAAACGCTGTACTTATTGTACCAGGTGTATGAACTTACAAGATTTTATGGCTTGCTGTTGATAGTTGTTTGAGTAACATGGGATGAGAAACTGTCTTATCGAGGGGGTTTAGACCTGTTCTATGGTAGGGATTTTTTTAGTATTCCCTTTTTTTGGCATTGGAACGAGAGGACCTTCCTCTCGCTCTAGGTTGGCAACGAATTCTTGAAAAGGCGAGCATCTAAACAATTTGGTTTATTTGGATAAAGTCTATCTGAGTCAATACCTATCCAGCACTATAGTCTCTCTTATTATACGCATAAGCGACTTATATGCACAAGCGACGCTCAACCACTAAAAACCACCCAATATTGATGAGTTTGCATATCTTTGAGGTATACCTCTTCTATGCTGGCGATAGATGAGAGAAAGACATCTGCTTATCAATAAGGAGACATATGCAATCGCCACAATCGGCTCTCGTCCTACAAAGAAAGGACTGCAAGTATGAAATATGACATTGTACAGGTCTGGAAAGAGGATACGTTTGACCAGCATTCCATTGAAGATGTACAAACAACATTGCTAACCAACCCTGCTGGCGAAGCCGAACTAAGCGATACAGAACTAGAACTGGTCAATGGCACAGGTGGCTGTGGTCGAAGATGGGGCTGGGGTCATGGTCATGGTCATGGTGGTGGCAATGGCTACGGTGGCAATGGCGGCTACGGTGGCTACGGTGGCTACGGTGGCAATGGCGGCTATGGTGGCTACGGTGGCTACGGTGGCAATGGCGGCTATGGTGGCTATGGTGGCTACGGTGGCAATGGCGGCTACGGTGGCTACGGTGGCAATGGCGGCTACGGTGGCTACGGTGGCTACGGTGGCTACGGTGGCTACGGTGGCAATGGCGGCTACGGTGGCTACGGTGGCTATGGTGGCTATGGCGGCAATGGTGGCAATGGTGGCAATGGTGGCAATGGTGGCAATGGCGGCAACTAGTAAGACAAGAAAAGCCGTTTCTTTACGGTTTAGCGCTTCGTTTCGGCAAATCGCGTAACATGTTCTTCATCTTTTAGCCAGAGAGAACACAAAAAGGCGACCCGAGCCAGTTCCGTGTTGCTACACGGAACGGACCTGGTCGGCTCGCCTTCTTCTGTTATGTTATATCGAAACGACTTGTTGGGGGAGAGTTGAAGTCCACGACCCGAGATACTAGGCGCCCTTCTGGTGCGATCCTATTGGCTTACTAGGCGGAAGGACGTTTTATTTTTGTCCATTCGTGACGAGTCGAATTTAGAAGAGTCTAACTTCTAAGATGTCAAAATGGATGTCAGGTATTAGTTTCATGTATCAGATTGTTTGTCATAATATTGTTAATTTACATTCTTTTCTAAAGTCACTAAGTGCCGTAAACTTGATAGAAGAAAGCATATTCTCTAGATTCGTTATGTTAGTAACAAAAATTTGAATTGTTCTTGGTATGAGTTGATCGGCTAATAAGCTTGCTTCTTCGATATCAATCCTGCTATTGCGTTTGTTTTTTAGAGAATCCTTTACAAGCCTTATACAGTATTGGTACATTAAAGGGCTTCTTTCTGCAATTACTGAAAGGCAGTTGGTCTTAAAAGAAACTTCTTCCAATTCTTTAGCGTTCTGAAAAACCTCGATTTCTGTTAAAGGTTTTAGCACGTATAAATCAGAAGTAGTTACCAAAAGTAAGGTAAAGTAAGATATATCAGCTTCTTCCCTTCGTTCTAGGTTTGGCATTATAGACGTTTCTTGTAGGACTAAATTAGGTAAGCCATAAAGCAGCTGATTAATCCCTCGTGTAATAGAGTTAGGATCAAAAGTTTTACTATGTAGTTCAATTCCTCTTGTGCATAAAGGCATAAGATGGTCCCAACTAGGTTGGTCTAATGAATATTTTTGTTTATCTTTGATTTTAAAAATAGGGTAGTGACTCTATTTAGGAGTGGTGTAGAGAGAAGTAGTCAAGAACGCGATCCAGGACCAGGGATGGTCGGTGAGTCCCAAGGCCATGGCAGGAGTGCGTGGCTGATAGCGTCGCGACTGCGCAGGCATTGGGAGACGTAATACGCGATGAGGGCGTATCCAATTGTGTTCAAAAAGCTGCAGGTGGACCAGGGCATCCCAGGTAGCGTCCCGTTTGGCAAAGGCATGGGTCTTGCGGGTGAGGGCATTGAGCCGATCGCGGAGCATGCCGTTGACCCGCTCAATATGGACGGTTCCGGGTTGGGTGATCACCTCGCCCAAGGCGGCACGGATCTCAACGGAGAGCAGTTTCCCATGCTCATCACGATGCTTGATGGTCTGCGTCAAACGCACGTATGGGGGCATCACCAGTGGGGGGACGTCCGCGCTGCCCGGCGCGCAGCGGCTGGCGATAGGCTCGTTTGAGAATCGCGGCATAGCCCCGCCAGCCATCGCTGCACCAGTTCAACGGATGGCCCTGCGTGCGTGCTACGGTGAGGGTGACCGCTCGCTCGACGAGATCGTCGCCGATGCGTCCTGTGGCACAGGCGGCGATGAAGCGGCTGGGGCGATCTTGGACGAGGCATCCCCAGCGTTCACCGGCATCAGCTTCGTCGGGGGCTCCGTTTTTTTGCGCACGAAAGACCAAAACTCGTCGATTTCGACCGTTGAGAGGTGCAGATCCTGTGTGAAGATATTCGTCAAGGCCTCCGCATGCTCGCATGCTCGCCGCAGCCATTGGCCAATCGTCTCGTACTTGTGGCCTGTAATCTCTTCCGCCGCCCGCAGACTTCCTCGGCGCATCACGACCAGGAGCGCTTGAGCCACCTCGGCTACTGGCGTATGCAGACCATACATCGGTGTGCCTTCCGTTTCGCCAAAGAAGCGGCCGCATCCACGACACTGATAGCGCTGTCGTCCTTTGCTACTGCCATTGCGAATGACGTGTGGCTGCGCACACGCAGGATTGGGGCATGCTGTATAGCTTTCCGTCATCGTCTCCCGAGCGAGGTCGCGACTTCGTGTCCATCTCAGCCAGGAGGGGAAACCAAGGCGTGGAGCATGGAGTAGAATCCAGGAGAAGACGGTTTCGACACGCCTTTGGTGGAGGAATGGAAGTATGGAAGAAGAATGGATGCGCGATCGCGCTCTCTTGCGAGACCTCCTGACCCGCTATCCTCTCTGGACGCAGCAGCAATACGCCCAGGTGGTGGGTCGTTCAATCAGTTGGGTGAAGAAATGGCGCAAACGCTTGCGAGAGGCCGAGGCGCATGATGTGCAGGTGCTCATATCTCGCTCACGCGCTCATTCTGCCCCCTACCCCTCATGGGACCCACGCGTGGAGGAGCGCATCGTCGAGATGCGCCTCTCACCCCCGGAGAACCTCAAGCGGGTTCCGGGACCTCGCGCCCCGCTGTACTACTTAGCGCGTGATGCCGAGCTGCAAGCCTTGCAGGTGCCCTTGCCGCGCTCGACTCGCACAGTGTGGAAGATGTTGCACAAACACGGCTGTATTCTGGAGCGCCCCAAGCCCAAGAAGCAGCCTCTGAAGCCAAGGGAGCCTCTCGAAGAGATCCAGATGGATTTTAAGGATGTGAGTACTGTTCCAAGCAGTGAAAGCCAGGAAGGCAAGCGGCAACATATCGTGGAGGTCTGTCACTTTCTGGATGTGGGGACCTCAGTCCTTCTGGGTGCTCACGCACGGGAAGATTTCCATGCGCAAACGGCTATGCAGGCAGTGATCGGTTTCTTGCGAGCATATGGCCGACCGCCGATGATGACCTTTGACCGCGATCCCAGGTGGGTCGGAAGCAGCAGTGGACGCGATTTTCCTTCGGCCCTCCGCCGCTTGTTGCTCTGTTTGGGGATCCACCCCAACGTCTGTCCACCTCATCGCCCAGACAAAAATGCCTTTGTTGAAAGGTATCATCGGACGTATGCTCAGGAATGCCTCCAGATCCAGTGTCCAGGCACCCTGCAAGAGGTTCGAGAGGTCACCGAGACCTTCATGCAGCATTACAATTGGGAACGCCCCCACCAGGGGCGCGCTTGTCGCAACGTTCCTCCACGGGTCGCCTTCCCAACCCTACCGCCATTGCCCCCACTTCCGCAAATGGTGGACCCCGATGCTTGGCTGCGAACCCTTGAGGGGCAAATCTTTGTGCGAAAGGTCGGAGCAGATGGCTGTGTGAACGTGAATCTGGTCCCCTACTATGTGGGTCAACAGGTCGCGGGCCAGTACGTGGCCTTACAGGTCGTGGCAAGTGAACGGACCTTTGCCGTCTGGCATGGAAGCACGCTGCTCAAAATGGTGCCCATCAAGCACCTGCAAGGGCAACCGATGCCGCTGGAGGACTATTTCGCCCTGATGGTGCAGGAAGCGTTGGCCGAGGAGCGTCGTCTCTCAGCCAGCCAACGGCATCTCCAGCAACTGGCTCTCTGGTGAAGCCGAGCTTGGCCGACGAACACCATGGAGACGTTTCCGATCTGTTCAGCTCTGCGGCTGTACGGTTGGGGCTGTGTGTCCAGCAGCATCTCTTTCGCACCACTTCCATCTACTTCCACTCCCTTTCCGCCCACTTCCACTCCCTCTCAACCTCGACCATCCCCTCCTTTTTCCGCTTTTCATGAGCAGGGGCGTCTCATTTTCGCATCTGTTGCTCCTCTTCTCTGAGCGGCTTCGATGAGACTACGTGGTTGGGGAGACGATGACGGAAAGCTATACACATGCTGGCAGAGATGGGGTTGCTGTCATGGTCAGTCCTCCTGACCTCTATTTTACCACTTCTCTCAAGAGTCACTACCTGTATTTGCATTCGACAAGGAAATTCGAACGACCCATTTTTTGTGCCCTTGAAGAGCTGAAATCTTGGTGTGCAAATACATCAACTGAGAACTCAGTATCTATATTATGATCGTTAGGTCTTATATAAGAGTATGCTCCTGCCGTATATAAATCGTTATGCTCTAATACTTCTGATACAAGCTGCTCTAATGGTAAACTGCTTTTTAAAATGTTATCTTTCCAACTTATTTGTTTGTCATCCATCGCGTCTTCCATTCTTAGAAATTAGCCTAACTTTCGATCACTTTAATTTCTTCTTCTAGGGAACATGGAACGAGTAAACGGTTTTTAGAGCAGATTCATGCGCTTCTCGCAATTGCAATTTTGTAGTATCTAATTATTTTGTTTCTTTGGCCTCGCTTGTGTAGGCTGAGGTATTTTTATGGCTTGCGAACCGAGGCGGAGATGCTCAAGCGGGACTATGGGTACTCTGATGAGGAGGTGGCCCAGGCCATGCAAGAGGATGAGGAGCTGCGCTTTCAGCGCTACGGCTGGATCGAGAAGATACGCAACGTGAAAGCGATTGGGTATGTGACCAAGTACCTCATGAAAGCGCTCTCGGTGGGTGAGCAGGGGACCAAGGAAGTCAAGCGTGAGCGTGAGGTGCTGGTGCGCGGTGAGGATGGCATGGCACATCTTGAAAAGGAGGCCGTGACTGAGCGCGTGGCGAGTAAGGCGCACCGTATTTGTTACTCACGTCAATTTTTCCCTGAGTCGGTGGCAGACATGCGTAAGCGTCTGTTTGCAGGGGTAGAGCATGAGGTACAGGGGGAAGATGACGCACCTGTGATCGCTTCTGAGGAGCAAACGCAAGAGGAGGGGTCCGGCTGGGCCTTGATTGAGCGTGAGTTAGAGGAGGTGATCGATATGGAAGAGTACAAGCGGCGTCGATATGCAGAGGTCGCCCAGCAACTAGACGAAGTGAGCCAGGAGGACGAGGAAGCCTACCAGGAACACAAGCGAGAGATAGCGGCGCAGATTGCAAGGGAGGCGCGTCTAGCCGTGCGTGGGGTCTATCGAGAACTAGAAAGGAAGGTGTTACAAGAGGCAATAGCAGAAGGTCGTCCGTTCTGTCGCCGGGTATTGAGCGTGTGGGACTACCACCGTAAAATGCTG
Organism: Ktedonobacter racemifer DSM 44963; assembly: GCF_000178855.1. Classification (GTDB taxonomy): domain Bacteria; phylum Chloroflexota; class Ktedonobacteria; order Ktedonobacterales; family Ktedonobacteraceae; genus Ktedonobacter; species Ktedonobacter racemifer. The sequence continues at coordinate 2,169,592 of NZ_ADVG01000002.1, forward strand.
CGCCTGGCTGGTTAGCATATCGTTTTGGTGGATAGCTGTTCTGAAAGGGAGGTGGCTTATGGCAGGACATAAAAAAGTTTCGACTGTACAACCTGTGCTTTTAAGTGTCGCTGATGTTGCTATTCAGCTAGGAGTATGTAGGCAGACAGTGTACACCCTCATTTACAAGCATGGTTTGCCTTCAATGCTGGTTGGGAGAATGAGGAAAGTCCATCCAGATTCGTTAAATGGTTGGTTAAAAGAGCGTGAGAGGCTGTTAGCATAAGGAGGTGGCCTATGGCAAACGATAAGCGGCGTGGTCATAATGAAGGATCAGTGTACTATGTAGAGAGCCGTGAGCGCTGGGTGGCTGAGGTGACTATAGCGACTGGCAAGCGTAAGAAGTTCTACTTTAAGACTAAGCAAGAGGCTATCAAGAAGAAAAATGAGGCTCTAAGAGAGCTAGAAATGGGGATCTTGGCGACGGGAACAAGAAGAAGGCTAGGTGAGTACCTTGAGGACTGGTTAGAGAATGTCCACAAAGGCAGGCTTCGCGTTGGGACCTATGTTAACTATAAGAAGTTGATTAAGTATGTGATTGCTGACCTGGGCGATATATGGCTACAAAAGCTCACACCTCAACACGTCCAAACCTTCTACTCCAAGAAACTCAACGAAGGACTTTCCTCAAAGCTCATAAATAACATACACGGAGTCTTGCATGTGGCTTTGGAGAACGCAGTACGCTGGGGCTTAGCTCCAAAAAATGTCTGCGATCTTGTAACACCTCCCCGCATAGTAAGCCGTGAAGTCGTGCCGCTCTCGGTGGAGCAGGCACGCTGGTTTGTGGATCGTGTGAAGAAGCATCGTTTAGAGGTGCTGCTGGTAACGGCAGTTGTAACGGGTATGCGTCGTGGTGAATTGCTAGCTCTACGCTGGCCTGACATTGATTTTGAGCGTAGTCGTCTACTAGTGCTTCATTCGGTTGACTTCATCGCTGGTCACGGGTATGTTGAAGGTCAACCCAAAACCGTCGCCGGTCGCCGGGTGATAAGTCTTCCATCCTTTCTGGTCGATATGTTGAAACAGCATCGCACTCTACAACAGGATGCGCGTAAATCTGCCAAGGATTGGCAGGATCGTGATCTGGTCTTCCCAAATCTGAAAGGCGGCTACCTGCACCCTGCGCACATGGGGGAAAAGTTCAGGAAAATATTAGCTGAGGCTGGGCTACCTCCCATTCATTTTCACGATTTGCGGCATAGTGCGGCGTCCATTTTGCTGTGTATGGGTGTGAATATCAAGGTCATACAGGAGCTGTTAGGGCATAGCGACATCTCTATCACGTTAAGAACGTACTCTCACTTGCTTCCATCGATGCAGCAAGAAGTTATCGAGACCTGGAATGAGGTGTTCAGGGAGGATGACCAAGAGGACGAGAAGCCCGGATAAATTTCGTTTTCCTCTTACCTGCTTTGTTACAAGCAAAAATTTTTCTTTCCACACGCGAAACAACCATTTTCGGCTACCGGATGTCGAAAATGGTTGTTCTGTGTATAGAGCAGGCTGCTAAAGCGTTAGCGGTCTTTGAGGTACTCAAGTTCTTTAGCAAACTGTTTCATGGAAATCTCAATGGCTTTTTGGACTGGCATTGCAGGTTTCGGTTTCCTGCTGTTCTTTTTGCTTTTTACGTCCTTCTCCTTCATAACACCCACCTCCTTAGTCATAATGTGGTTGAATATGTGCCCTCAACCATTGTAAAAAACGCTCTCTATCCTTACTTACGACAAGCCATTCAATTTCCTTTGCGTAGATCAACTCCTCTTCTTCATTAGCATAGACGATTTTTAGGTTGTTCACAAGGAGAAAAGTTGACCCGGCTATAAGCGCTGTGCGTTTGTTGCCATCAACAAATGGGTGATTGAGTACGATCCGCTCTATCAGTATGGCAGCTTGCGTTACAATATCCACGCCTTCATAGTAAGCAACTTGTTGAGGTGCGTTTATCGCACTTTCAAGTAAATTGATATCTCGAATGAGAGCATTGTATCCTAAAAGCCTGTTTATCTCAAGAAGCAAGTCGCGTTCTAAGTAGTATATTTCTCTCTCTTCTGCCATGTACCATCCCTCCCTAGATGATGAACGAAAGGACTATAACCATCAATATAAGATGTGGGATCAAGTAACTTAAGGATGATGAGAGCATTTCCTAATACCCAAAAACTGTTATTCCTCCTGATCATCGATACCCTGGCCGATGACGACAAAATGTGGCAGATTCACTCCAACTTGAAAGAAACGCCAATATTCCTCATCAAAAGAGTCATCGGGAAACACAGTGAGGAGGTGCTGAGAACTCAATTCAATGGTCAAACCTCCGAGATCATCAGCTTGAATAGCCTGGACGAAGAGAGGAGTTTGCTCGCATTGCCGAAAGAAGCTGACGAGTTGCTCATCAAGGCGAGTCCCCCTGTTGTTTTTCGGCCATGAATATCCTTCCCCTTCATAATTCCTTGTTTCTTCGTTTACCTCTTTCGGCTCCCAGCCGAGATCTCCCGAAGCAGCGAGTATACGTTGTGCTTTGGTGAGACGCCAGGCACATTGCACATGCAGTGCATAGGTTCCGACTTGATGCGATTTTCCATGATGATCGGTTCTCACCTGGCGTGGGCCGAACTGAAAGGTGAGAAGATTGGCCACCCGTCCAGATCCCCAAAAGGATTGACCAATCAAGCATTGCAGTGTTTCCTCAATTTGTTTTTTCATGGCCTCTGCTGTCCTCATATCTGACATATTTCATAGAGAATGAACGCCTGAATTGGCAGAGCAGGATAAGCTGACCCTAAATGTGCTTTAGCTCATGCCTGGAAAGGTTTCTGGGTTAGGAAATGCCCTCATGCTGAGAAAAAGAACGATAAATCTGGCTACCTCGTGTTTTGCTCTCAGTTTTGCTCTCAATTAGAGCCTGCCGTAACTAGAGCTTTTTGGAGGTTAGCATAACAAAAGAAGAGAAGCCAACTTGTAAGCTGGCTTCTCTTCTTTACCTTAGTCGGGGTGAGAGGATTTGAACCTCCGACCACTTCAACCCCATTGAAGTGCGCTACCGGGCTGCGCTACACCCCGTTTTCTTGGAACGCCATAATTATAGCAGAAGGATTTGTAGTTCGTCAACCCCTTTTGGCGATTTTTTCCTGGTAGCGTCAAAGTTGATTCCTGGATGGTCTTTTCGCGCCTGCAGCGCTCAAAAGGGGTAATGTATCCGATGACAGGCTGCCGGCGTTGCCGACAGCCTGTCATCGGATACATTACCTGAGGCGGGTTTGTAGGTCCTCTAGAATCTCTTGCTTAGATTAAGGCGACAACGCTGGCCTGCCTGCGGAGGAGCCAGGCTGCGAGGACGAAGAGGGCGGCAATACTCCCCAGGAGAATGCCGGCATCCAGGAGGATGGAGGCGTTCCAGCCTTGATTGTTCAGGGCTTTAAAGATGCCGTCGCTCAGGTAATATGTGGGGACAAATTTCATGACCTGGGTTGCGGGCGTATTCTGTAACAGGCTGCCCATAATCCCTCCCGCGAAGAAGCCGGGAACAAAAAAGAACATTGAGCCGACGCCGTTAAAGACACCCACGGCATTATTTGTCTGGAAGATGCAGCCCGCGAGGAGCCCGACAGAGAGCGCCAGGCATGAACCCAGGAGAATAAAGACCAGCAGGAGGGGAACGTTGCCAGTCAGCGTTTGCAGCGTCAAGGCAACGACAATGGAGAGCAGGAGCTGGTACCCCAGGCCCACCAGGAGCTTCGCCATAATGACATCCGTAAAGGTGGCTGGAGAGACCATGAGCATACGCAGCGTCTTCTTCTCCTTTTCTTCCACCAGCAGGGAAGAGACAACAGAGATGCCTGTGATAAACGACATGAGCAGGCCAAGCGCGCCAAACATGGATTGTAATATATCCTCCACGGCGATCTCTGATTTAGGTGGGTTGATCATGGCCATTTTCAGATCGAGTGGATGGGGGTCTTTAAGTGTAGTCGCATAGGCGGTAATGATGCTGGCGAGCGCGCCTCGCTCCTGGCTTCCCGCTCCCTGGTCGTTGTTCATATAGAGCGTCACTTCCGGCTTCTGGCCTTGCACAATCTGCTGCTCAAAGTTGTCAGGAATGATGAGGCCGGCGGCATACGGTGAGTCTTTGTGGCTTCCATCTGGACCAAAGGCCGCTGTCACCTCCTGCGAGGAGTTGACATGCGTGACTTTGGCTTTATTGAAGTAGCTGCTGACGGCTCGCTCCACCTGCGAGTTGCCGGGGTTATAGACCAGGATCTCTGTATTATGCTGGCCAAATACCACTAAAAACAGGGCGTAGAGCAACGCGATAAAGAACGGCGTGAGCAGGGTAAAAAGCGTCGTTTTATTAAGGATAATATCAAGCGCATCCTTTCGCGCGATGGCCAGCGTCGAACGTAGCTTCATATATATCACCGCTTTTCTTGAGTCTTAGGCTGGGCGTACGCCAGCGATCTGGATAAAAACGTCTTCCAGCGAGGCTTCATTGGAGTGGATGGCCCGCACGAGTCCCTCGCGCATCCACGCCTCCAGCTGCGCCTGATCGGTTGAGTTATTAAGAGAGAGTTCCTGCTCTTGAAGCGATTGTTCATCCTGGCCTGTTTGAGACAGGGTGACCGTTAGCGTGGGTTCACCGTGCGCCAGTTTCAGGTTACGAGGTGTATCATTGGCCACGATATGCCCGTTATTGATAAAAGCCACGCGGTGACAGAGCTGGTCGGCCTCCTCCATCAGGTGCGTCGTCATGAGGATCGTCATCCCCTCCTGGCAGAGATCGCGTACCGCCTGGCGTACCTCGCGCGCCGTGATAGGGTCCAGTCCACGGCTTGGTTCGTCCAGAAAGAGGACGCGTGGACGATGCAGCAAGGCCCGCGCGATCATCACCCGCTGCTTCATACCATTAGAGAAGGTACGTACGGGGTCTTTGGCCCGGTCGCGTAGCCTGACCAGGTCCAGGACCTCATTGACACGCGTTTTGGGCAAGTCGTACAGCCAGCAGGAGACCTCTAAATTCAGGCGTGCCGAAAGGCGTTCGTAGAGATTCTGCTCCTCAAAGACGACACCTATAACCTGCTTCAATTCGCGACGCTGGTGAACAACATCATAACCCGCCACGCGCGCCGAGCCACCGCTCGGCTCAATCTGCCCCGTTAGCATCCGTATCGTCGTGGTTTTACCCGCGCCATTAGGACCTAGCAGACCAAAGATCTCACCCCGGCGCGCACTTAAACTCACTCCATCCACCACCTGCTTCTTGCCAAAGGTACGGCTCAGCTCACGCGCCTCTATCATGATATCTCTTGTATCCATAATCTTCTATCTCTCACTCTTCAAAGCTTGCATGTTCTCGTGTTCGCCTCGCGAACTTGATCTGTCAAAACTGTAACATGCCAAAAATGCTCGCGCTATAAATTCTGGTCCAGTGGAGTATATTTGCTGCTAACAGGAGCAATTCTGCCTCTGAATGAGCGACAAAAACGCTGAGTGGAGCAGAGAAACGGTTGGGTGGAACAAACGGCTGTGCTACAATAGCAGCGGCGATATTCCGCTCCAACCGTTAAAGACCTCATAACAAGCACCTGGCGAGGGAAGAGACGATGCTCATACGTGTACACCGTCTACACAAGATGTTAGATAACCATCATGCGCTCGATATCGAAGATCTTCAAATTGAAGGGGGAGATATCTATGCTGTTGCGGGTCCCGTTGGCAGTGGGAAAACGCTGCTCTTACGCACACTGGCTGGCGTGCTTCCCCCCAGCGGTGGCCGCGTGGAACTGGAGGGAGTAGATATCTACCGCAACGCACAGGTACGCCTACGGATCGCCGCCCTCTTCGAGGAGGATCTGCTCTATGAGCGTCTCTCGGTCTACGATAATTTGAACCTGTACCGCAACCTGCACCATCTCCCCAAAGAGAGTACTGAGCACGTATTAACTCAGGTTGAACTGAGCGACCAGGCGCGCAAAAGCGTCGCCAAGCTCACGCCCTCAGCCCGGCGTCGCGTGGCTTTCGCGCGTTTGCTAATGGGAAATCCGGGCTTTCTGCTCCTCGACCATCCGACGCTGCGTACCGACCTGGAGGCTCAAAATCTTTTCGCGCGCCTGCTGAAGCAGAAAGCCCAGGAAGGTGCGGCTGTTCTGCTCACGTGCGAGGACCTCTCCTGGGCAGGCAAGTTCTGCACACATATTGTGGAGTTAGGAGGCGGACGCGTTATTGACTGTCGCCGCAATGAGGCACCAGCGCCCAGCGCATCCTCAGAGGTTGCCGAGGAAGGCTCAGCTGTTCCAGAGCGTCTTGTCCCCTACAAGGTCCCGGCGCGCAAGGAGGACCGTGTTATCCTCTTTGATCCCGGTGAGATTCTCTACGCCACCAGCCGTGATAGCAAGATTTATCTGCGCACGACTAGCGAGGAGGCCACCACCAATTTGACGCTGCAAGAGCTGGAGCAACGCCTCCTGGGGCGTGGCTTCTTCAAGGCTCATCGCGCCTACCTTGTCAACCTGCAACATATCAAGGCAGTCATCCAATTTACGCGCAACAGCTATACCCTCCTATTGAATGACGCACAAGAGACGATGATTCCTCTTAGTAAACAGAGTGAGAAGGAGTTGCAGGCACTGCTGGGCTATTAGGTTATTAGGCTATGCAAAAGTCTAGACTTTCCAGCCTAAATCTGATACACTATTACATGAGTTGAAAAGTGTAAAAAAGGCGATGATGGGGAGAGTACGTGTAGCGAGTATGCACAGGGAGAAGGGGTCACCGACTGGAAGCCCTTTCGCAGAAGACCTACACCGAAGTTCACCCCAGAGCTGGCTGTTGAAACCCTGCCTTCATAATCCGGCAGGTGTAAGTAGATAGCCCCGGAGGTCCCCGTTACAGGACAAACCGAGTGGATTTATGGTGGCGCACAGTTATCTTCCAGGTGCTGTGCCTGGCGATCATAATTCAAAACGGGTGGTACCGCGGAGCTTGCTATTCTAGCGCGAACGTGCAGAATTTTGCCGACAACTTCGTCCCTGTTGACGAATGTCGGTTTTTTGTTTTTTTGGAGGAACTTTACCACTATGATTGGACAACTTGAGGACTTACTCACACAGCTGGACCAGTTACGTGAGCAGGCCATCGCAGAACTGGCGAGCATTACCACCTCTGCCCAGCTTGATGAGTGGGATACTCGATACCTGGGTCGCAACCGCGGCGAACTTAAAAATCTCTCTGCCGTGATGCCCAAGCTCTCGAAAGAGGAGCGCCCCGTGGTTGGGCAGAAGATCAATGCCGTCAAGTCGACCCTTGAGCAGGAATTAAAGGCCAAGCGCGAAGAGCTCAAACAGCGCGAGATGCTGCAAACGCTGGAGCAGGAGCGCATCGATGTGACACTCCCCGGGCGCGCACTGCCCGCAGGGCATATGCATCCCCTCTCGCGTACCATCCAGGACGTGAGCGCTATCTTCATGAAGATGGGCTTCCAGATCGTACAGGGTCCGGAGATCGAGACCGATTATTATAATTTCCAGGCACTTAACGTCCCTGAGGATCACCCGGCCCGCGATATGCAGGATACCTTCTGGGTCTCGCCCGGCGAGATTCTGCTGCGTACCCAGACCTCGCCGATGCAGATTCGCACGATGAAGCAGCAACAGCCGCCCGTGCGTGTCCTTGTACCTGGTAAGGTCTACCGCAACGAGAATATTGATGTCTCGCATGAGGCCATGTTCCACCAGATCGAGGGTCTGCTGATCGATGAGCACTGCACCATGGCCGATCTCAAGGGTGTCCTTGAGCGCTTCGCGCATGAGATGTTCGGTCCTGAGCGGCGCCTGCGCTTCCGTGGCAGCTACTTCCCCTTCACCGAGCCCAGTGCCGAGGTCGACATTAGCTGCGCCTCCTGCAATGGCACGGGCTGTCGTGTCTGTAAATATACCGGCTGGCTGGAGATCCTTGGTTCCGGCATGGTGCATCCAAAGGTGCTGCGTGAGGTGGGCTATGATCCCGCGAAATATCGCGGCTTTGCCTTCGGCATGGGCGTGGAGCGTATCGCTATGCTCCAGTACAACGTCAATGATATTCGCCTCTTCTCCGGCAATGACCTGCGCTTCTTGCGCCAGTTCTAGCGCACTTCTTCTCCGAAAACCCTGAGCGCGCTTGCCGTGCCACCTTCAGGTGGTCTCCGAATGGGGGAAGCGCTAGCCACGCAAGTGACGTTGGGCTTCGGAATAAGATCCAGCAGCATTCGAAACCAGACAAGGAGTTCCATCTACATGCGAGTACCTTTAAGTTGGCTCAAGGACTACGTTGACATCACCATGTCTCCCGAGGAACTGGCACATACACTGACTATGGCCGGACTCGAGGTCGAGACGATTGATTATATTGGCAAGGAGTGGGGCGATAAAATCATTACCGCCCAGATTATCCACCTGGAGAAAGTGGAGACCTCCGACCACCTGAACTATACACGCGTAAACACCGGCACGCAGGAGCTGAACGTCATCTGTGGCGCACCCAATATCAAACTGGGCGATAAAGTTCCCCTGGCGCTGGCGGGCGCACAGGTTGGCGACCTGGAAATCCGCGAGACGAAGAAAATGGGCTATGTCTCTCAGGGCATGCTCTGTTCTCCGCGCGAATTGGGAATGGGCAACGATCACAACGGCATCTATATCCTCGACGAGGACACTCCGCTGGGCCTGAAGCTCTCCGACCTGCTGGGCGAGGTCGTGCTAGAGTTCTCCATCAAGGCCCATCGCGGCGACCTCTCATCGATTATCGGTATCGCCCGCGAGGTCGCGGCCCTGACCAATCAGCCGTTGCGGATGCCTCAGCCACATTTCGCGGAGCAGGGCACACCTGCTTCGGACCTAGTACGCATTACGGTAGAAGACGAAAAGCGCTGCCCTCGCTATAGCGCGCGCATCATCAGCAATGTCAAGCTGGGTCCTTCTCCCAGCTGGATGGGACGCCGCCTGCTCGCCGCTGGCATGCGCCCGATCAGTAACGTGGTTGATATTACAAACTATGTCATGCTAGAGTTGGGGCAGCCGCTTCATGCCTTCGACTATGACCTGGTTCCAGAGCATCACATCATCGTACGCCGCGCCCAGGAAGGCGAGAAGCTTAAGACCCTCGATGACGTTGAACGCAAGCTGACATCAGAGATGCTGCTCATCACCGATCCCCAGGGTCCCACAGCCATCGCGGGCGTCATGGGTGGAGCGAAGAGTGAGGTCAATGACGCGACGCAGACGATACTGCTAGAGTCAGCTAATTTCCTGGGGTCCAGCGTGCGCCGCACCTCAACTAAACTTGGCCTGCGCACCGATGCCTCTAGCCGCTTTGAGAAGGGCATCGATCCAAGCCTGACCACTCTGGGCGCGAACCGGGCCTGCCAACTGCTCGTGGAGCTGGCGAGCGCGACCATCAATCCCGGCATCGCGGATCAGTATCCAGTCCCAGTCGAGCCGCGCACTCTGCGCTTCTCACTCGCCGATATCGAGTGGCTGACCTCGATGAAGGTCACTCATTCCGAGGTTGAGACGACCTTAAGCGCGCTGGGCTTCGGCGTGCAATTCGATGAACAGGGCGATGGCATGCGCGTGAGCGTTCCCACGCACCGCAATGATATTGAGGAGAGCGCTGACCTGGTTGAGGAGGTTATTCGCCTCATTGGCTACAACAAGATTCCCAGCACCATTCCGATTGGCCCCCTGCCCGAGCGCCTGGAGGATACCTGGTTCGCACGCGAGCAGGAGCTGCGCACGCTCCTGGTCAATGCCAATCTCAATGAGACGATCACCTATTCGCTCACCAGCCGCGCACGCATGGCCAAACTGCTCTCCAACGCCGACGAGGAGTCAGTACGCTACCTGCTCCAGGCGCCACGCGCGACGAATGGCGCAGGTGAGCAGGCGCCCGTAAAGAGCAATGGCACGCAGGCTGTGGCGACCTTCGATCCACACTCAATTCCCGCGGTCGTGTTGGCCAACTCGCTCAGCAGCGATATGGAGTGCATGCGCCTGACGCTGATGAGCAGCCTGCTGGAGACGGTTCAGGAGAATAGCAAACGTAATAAAGCAGGCCTGCGCTTCTTCGAGATCGGGCGGCGCTACCTGCCTGGTGCCTCAGCCTCGCAGCAACCAGACGAGCGCCGTGCAGTGGGTATCGCGCTCAGTGGACCCGCGGAGATTACCTGGATTCCAGAGCTGGCGCGCCCGGCAGACTTCTATGATCTCAAGGGGACCATTGAAACGCTGCTCGCGGGCTTGAAGATTGGGCGCTATCGCTTCACGCCAACGCAGCATCCCACCTTCCATCCTGGACGCTGTGCTCTACTTGAGCTGCCGCGCCAGACAGCGGACGGAAGAACAGAGGTCTTCAGCCCGGTGGGTGTCCTTGGCGAGGTTCACCCGCTGGTGCAGCAGCACTATGATCTACCACAGCGTGCCTACCTGTGCGAAATCGACCTGGAGCAACTCTACAACGCGGTTCCAGCGCGTATTACCTACGCGCCCATCTCGCGCCACCAGGAGCTGACGCGCGACCTGGCCCTCATCGTTGATGAGCAGGTACCTGCGCAACATATGCAAGACGCCATTCAGCGCCTCGGTGGTGAACTCTTGCGCGCCGTGACGCTCTTCGACCTGTACACGGGTGATCCTATCCCAGCAGGCAAGAAGAACCTCACCTATACCCTGGTCTATCAATCTCAGGAGAGAACACTCAAAGATACCGAGGCAAATGAGGCCCAGGAGCGCATCATTCGCGGTCTCCACGAGGAGTTTGGAGCAGACCTGCGCCAGTAAATCAAAATTCCGGGTTACGAGTGTGATGTGCCCTGGCTGCCTTCAGCAGCCAGGGCACATCACACTCGTAACCCGGAATAATAACACATAGAAGCAGTTTTTATTTTTACTCACATCTTTTAGTTATATATCTGTGCCCAAATGTTCCTATACGCGTTAAGTGGATGTGAAAAATCTGTACCTGGAACGTTTATTTCAGTGCAGCGTACTATAGCTTGCGTACTTTGTGCCATATTTTCAAAGCCTTTTCTTAAGGAGCGAAGCACTACTGGGGCCCAGCTCTCGCCTCACTCCTCTCTTTTTTTGCTGTTTTTGCTGTGTTGATATGTGGCAGTGGAGTATTTATAGGTAAAGAGTACATAATGAGTAAATGCAGACATTGCGGCAGGGCTTGCCCAGATCATGCCGTCTACTGTGAAGAATGCCTCTCCGCCTGGTCATCTCCAGAAGAGTCCAGCGCGCATTCGGCCTTAACCCAGGCAGAGAGCGCCTTTATAACCATGCCCGATATCACGGGAGAAATAACTCTTCCCGAGATAGATCCATTTGCTCCTGATCCAGAGTATGCGACTCACTTCAGCGCAGAGGAGACGGTTCCGCCAGTTTCTCCAGTGACCGATACCTCCAGTCATATGGTCGATAACTTAAGCGATGCCGCGCGCCAATTACAAGCTACTGAACGTAAAGAGCCACGTCTACGCCGCTCCTCGCGCCTCTCTCCGTTCAAAGAGATCTCCGTAGACGTTGAGCGCGAGAGCACGCCCCATCCAAGCGTGGGCCAGGCTGCACAAAACGAGGCAACCCAGCCTGCGGGCGTCGGGACACTCGCCAATACAGCAAGCCCGGAGAAGGCTGCCGCGCGGCGGGATATACTGGAGAACAGCCTTCCGCTGCCTGACTTCTGGCCCTGGCTGCCCGAGCATGAAAACGAGGAGAATGAGGACGATAAATGGGCGGACGCAGGGGATCCACTGCTGGCACGTCAACTTGATCCAGCGGCGGCACAGCGAATTGAGCAGGAAGATGTGCTTAGAGCCATCGCTGAGGGTCATATTCCTTCGTTTCCAATGCCGAAACTGGTCACACCGCTTCTTCAGAATAAACAGCGCTTGCGTCTCTTCTTCATTTGTGCGGCAGCTCTGATCTTGCTCTCACTCGCGTTTGATAGCCTGCTGGTCTCTTTCTCATTTCTGGGTTCTCACAATAATAACCAGGGATCTGGAGGCATTCCAACCCTGACGCTTTCGAATCCGACCGCCTCGTATGGAGAGAGTATCACGCTCTCCATACGCCACTTCCGGCCTCATGCCATGCTCTACCTGACGCATGACATTGGAGAACCCATCCGTATTAATATCGACCGCACGCTCGTCGCTGTTGGTGATGATGGCAGTGTGGATATCAAAGTCAATATTGATACAAGCTGGGAACCAGGCTTTCACCTGGTACAGGCCGAGGATATCAATACGCGTTATATTGCCAGCACGACGCTCCATGTTACCGAGGGTCCAACACGCCCCTCTCATTTCCTGCTTGATACAAAGCAGTTGGATATGGGAGGAGCCTACCAGGGAGCTAACACGCTCCAACCACTTACCCTGCATAACTCGGGGAGTGGCAATATTAGTTGGACCGTCAGTAGCGATCAATCCTGGCTCCAGGTCACGCCTACACAAGGTGCATTTAGTAGCCAGCAGACCTTGCTGGTTGGCATCCAGCGCGCCGACCTCAAACCCGGGTCCTATACTGGCACGCTGACCTTTGCCTCAAATGTGGGAGAACCCCAGACGGCCAGAGTGACTATGGAAGTGCGCGCACTTCCTCCCTATCCTGGCGCTGTCTTGCAGGTAACACCTGTGGTGCTTAACTATAGTACCGTTGATGGGAATGGTGGCTCCTCGCCCCAGGCGCTAATGATCACCAATCCTGGAACCAAACCACTCTACTGGACCATTTCAGGTAATCAGCCAGTCGACAATGGACAGAATGCTTACTTACGTGAGCTTGATCCGCATTTCAACTGGTTAAAAACACGCCAGGATACAGGTATTGTTGCACCACATGACACTAGCAATGTGCCACTAGATATTGATAGCAGCAAACTGCTTGCCGGAACCTATCTCAATACACTCTCGTTCAGCGCCAGCGATGGACATACTGCCATCAATAGTCCGCAAAGTGTGGCGGTTGCCCTGACTGTTAAGCCACAATGTACGGTGACTGCCAGCACGCCCGCAATGAGCTTTGTGACCGTCGCAGGCCTCAACCATCCAAGCGACCAGACACTGTTCTTGAAGTCTGGCACCAATTGCCCAGGCACGATTGGTTGGCACGCCAGCAGCCCGAACAATTGGATCAGCATTATGCCCAATAGTGGCACCGTCAATAATACGACAGGGGCAACCGTAGCCATCGGCGTTAATCCCCATAACTTGAATGCGGGACATTATACGGGCCTCGTCTCGGTTGTGGCGGGGAATAGTAGCCTTTCAATGTCGGTTGATCTGAGTGTACAGGCACCTCCAACACCAACAGCGCCAATATTGAGTGCCTCACCACTCAGTCTCAATTTTTCAACCACCCAGGGCAAAGGCATACCCGCGGGACAGGCTGTGACCCTGACAAATACGGGCCATAGTCCATTGAGCTGGCGCACAAATATTAATAATCTGGCCTACTCCTGGCTTGGAACCTCACCTACGGGCAGCACCATCGCGCCCGGTCAGACAGGACAGGTCATTATCAATATTGATCCCAGCAATCTCTCGCCCGGAACCTATGTGGGACAGGTGGTGATTAATGGCAGCGATAACGCCAATCATGCCGCGCCCGGTAGCCCACAAACAATCATGGTAACACTGACTGTTGCTCCACCCTGTACGCTGGCACAGCCATCTCAGAGCGCACTCGCGTTTAATGCCATCCAGGGAGGAAGTACCCCAACAGCCCAAACGATTACCCTTTCCGCCAGCGGGAATTGTAGCTGGCCCCTGACCTGGAACGCCTCCGTCAGCGGAAACGCTTCCTGGTTAGCGCTCTCTGCAAATAAAGGCACCTTCACCGCTAGTAACGCGACCGCGATGCTCAATGTATCTCCTTCTATCGCGGGACTGGATCCTGGCGTGTATAGAGCACAGGTCAATATCGATGCCACGGAGAGCACAAATACCAGTGCCCAGAGCAGCCCGCAGTCCTTTACCGTCACACTGACGGTGCAACCTCCCTGTAGCCTACAGGTGGCACCTGATAGTCTCTCCTTCACGGGCTCACAAAATCAGACCATCGCCAGTCAGAACATTAGCCTGCAAACAACTGGTACCTGTGTTCGCCCCGTCAGCTGGACGGCTAGCATTGACAGCGGGAGTAGTGGCTGGCTCTCAACAGGCGGCAATGGCAGCGATACCGGCAGTGGCAGCACCCTGGCTGTTACTACCAGCCCTGGCTCCCTACCACCGGGAACCTACAGGGGAACGATCACGCTTTCCGCCAGCGGGAGCGGCGGCTCAAACGTTGTCGGCAGCCCTGTTCAGATCCCTGTAACGCTGACAATCACGGGCTATAAGCTAAGTGGAAGCGCTGTCGCCTGCGCGGATAGTCAATGCGCGACGCCTGCCCCCCTGCCCAATGCCACGATCACCTTGTCAACGAGCAGCGGGGTCATCGCGACCACAACCGCCGATAGCTCAGGGAATTTCAGCTTTAGCAATATTCCCATCGGCAGCTATACCCTGGCGGTAAGCGGTGCCAACGCGCAAAACGTCCAGTACACCGGCAGCATGGCGGTCACTATCAATAGTGATACTTCGGGCATGACCGTCCAGGCACCACCACCAGCGACCACGCCCTAGCCCTGTCTTCCTCCTCAGCATAGGATAAGGGAGAGTGGGGGTGGACGGACAGAGTCCGTCCACCCCCACTCTCCCTTATCTACTTTTCAAACTCACAAAAGAGTATCTCAATCCTTGAGAATTCCCTGAGCTATACGTTTATTGAATAGCAACAACATTTTATAGAAACTCATCTATCTTTTTAAAACATGATTGGAGGCGGGGGAAGTAGGAATTGCGCTCACTTCTCCTGAAATATATACAGGGATGGATACCATACGCTGCCCACAATGCAAAAAACTACAGCGCGCCGATGCCCAGGTTTGTAGCCGTTGCGGCTATGCTTTTGATCGCCCCTCGCGTCGTTCAGGGGCCAGGCAACCACATACCCAAAAACCATCACTACCACCAGCCTCTCCGCATCGCGCTGGCCACCACGCCGGGCTACATCCAGAAGACCATCCCTACCACTCCAGCATGATGGAGGCATTACAGCAAACTGTACACTCGCGCACGGTTGACGTAGACGAGGGTACATCTGAGCTTGAAGTAGAGAATACGCAAAGCGATCAGCAAAATGGTCCTGAGCTAAACATACCCGTTCCCACGCGACGTGCCAGCCGTTTTGCCTCCAAGCCACAAGTCACCATACCAATGACCCCTAAGGTGGAGAGCAATCCCCAGCCACAAGCGTCCCTCCATGAGGAGGTACCAACAAGCTATGTAGCCGAGAAGCAGGGCGCGATAGATCCCATCTCAGAGCCGTCTTTTCCGCTCTCAAATGTGCGCTCCTCCCGCCCTCGCGCCACCAGCCTTATCCTGCTCTGTGCCTGTCTCTTCTTCTTGATCATGAGTAGTGTGCTGGCCTTCTTCCTTATTGGCAACAAGCCATCAATTGCTCAGGCTTCAGTAATCGCTACCCCTAATCAGCTACGCATCAACGATACCTTTCTGCTTAAAGGGAGTGGCTTTGGCCCGCACGATAATTTGCTTCTCACCTATGATGTTGCTCAGCCCATCCCTGGCGACAACGGGAAGCCTCTGCTTGCCAGTACAAATAAGCAGGGGGCCTTCTCACTGGAGATCCGTGTGACGCACGCGTGGAGCATTGGCAACCACGCCATTCATGTCACGGATGAACATATGCGGCTCAGCGTCTCGACAACTGTCATGGTACAGGAAACGCCCAGCGGGCCACCCCAACTGCAACTGGCGACCCAGCGCATCGACTTTGACGCCGCCCCCAGCGGGACCATCGCGACCCGCGACCTGACTTTGATCAATAATGGTGGCAATTCGCTCACCTGGCAGGCCAGTAGTGATCAGCCCTGGCTCTCGGTCACTCCCGCGAGTGGCTCCTTCGCGGGACGCGCCACCATCCAGGTCAAGGCCAACCGGGGCACGCTTCTACCCCATACCTACACCGGGCACCTGCTCTTCCGCACGACGAACGCCAGCGAAAGCGCTCCACTTACGTTAACTGTGACGCTAGGTGTAGCCAAAGAGCCAGCCAGCGGAACACTCGTCGTCTCGACAGCATCGCTAGCCTTCTCGACAGGCGCAGGCTATAGCCCTACAGCTCAATCCGTGGTCATTCAGAATACAGGCGACCAGGCCATCAACTGGACGGGGACGACCCTGACCGGCGATGGTTCGCCCTGGCTAAGCATGTCGCCAGCCGAGGGCAGACTGCCAGGACATAGCAGCGCGATCATTACCATTGCCATTCAGTCTACACAACTGGCGGTAGGCAACTATCAAGGCACCCTCAACTTTAGCAGTGCCAACAGTACTTCCCAGGTCGGCGTCTCACTCAGTGTCATTGCCACAGGCAACCTTGTGGTCTCGCCACCTACCCTGGCCTTCTCGACGATTGTCAATCAGCAGCCAGCCGATAAAACCATTACCCTGCAAAACACGGGAGCGCTCGCGTTAAGCTGGCAGGCCAGTGCCAGTACCGCTGACCAGGGCAACTGGCTCAGCGCAGCCCCGACCAGTGGGAGCCTGGATGGCAGTCAGCAAACGACACTAACCGTTCACATTGATGATAGTCGCCTGGTACCCGGCTCCTATCAAGGCACCCTCACCTTCAACTCAGGTGGCCAGGCAAAGCAGGTCGCGGTCTCGCTCACCGTCTCGCCACCACCTGCGCCCATCATTAGCGTGGTGCCATCAACCATTACCTTCGACACGACCAGGGACAATAGCTTCGCCTCTCAATTAATCTCAGTCACCAATGTTGGCCAGGCAACGCTCAACTGGCGCACCAGCCAGAGTAATGGCTCAGCCAGCCTCTCGCGCACTCAGGGCACGCTTAATCCCGGCGAGAGCGATATTCTTACGGTCTCACCCACAGTCGCAACAACCAGTACAGGCACCTTTACGACCACCATTACCTTTAGCCACAGCGATCCAGCACTCAAAGTCCAGCCCGTGCAACTCACGATCACGATGGTAGTAACAAACTCTTAAGGGAAAGTATGTGGGGAGAGGGGTACCGGGCATCCGGCCAGTATCCCTCTCCCCACATACTTTCCCTTATCAATTCCACTTTGGTTGACGCTCCCTAATGTCTGTGCTATATTCTGACAAGAATTTACAGGTTTTGATACCTCATTTTATCTTTCCTTATCTGCCAATCAAACATCTATCACGGAGGATATAAGTCGTGCCAACGATTACATATGTACGCGAAAACGTGCAGGTGCAGGTTGCTGAAGGCGATACAGTGCGTTATCCCGCGCTTGAGCATGATGTGCCCGTATACTGCGGTATCTACAAAGTCGGTAACTGCCATGGCAACGGTCTGTGCGGTACTGATCGCGTCGCAGTTTCTCCTAGCGAGAACACCAACCCTCTGACCTTCATGGAGAAATTCTGGCTCCGCAAGGACTTGAAGAAAAATCCCAATACACGCCTCGCCTGTCAGGTCCAGGTCTTTGGTGATGTCACCGTTGAGACCCGCTGTAAGTAGACTCCCTGATAGGTAGTAGAAAGCCCCTGATAGTCTATGGCTATCAGGGGCTTTCTACTACCTATCAGGGAGTCTACACATACTATTGCTTCACGGCAAAGTAGAGGCGATAGGCCAGTTGATCATTCCAATAGAGTTCTATTTTGCCAGAGAGCGAGACGGGATATGTCAGGCTAATATAACCATGCTTATTCTGGTTAGCCTCAATAGCGGTCTCTTGCGCCTTATCCTGGATACCATTTGTAAATACCTTGACAGCTATCTTTCCCGCGTCCTTCTTCGTTGAGATATTGTAGGTTACATAGAAGATGGTTCCAGGGGCAAAGACTTTATGCTCATCCAGAGCAATATGGCTGTTAGGATCAATGCGCGACGTGGTGGTGGCGGAGGTAATAATGCCCGCGCCTGGACCCGTCTCACGTGCACCTGGATCGGGAATATTGGTCGTGACTGTCGGCTTAACGGGAGCCGGGGTACTCCAACCTAAGATATTTGTAACAGTTCTCAATTTGCCAGAGGCTTTGGCATAGTAGCCCGCGCCTGTGCAGAGGAGAAGCACCACGACAATCACGCTCAAAAAGCCACTGATGATGCGGTACCTGGGGATGATCGCGCGCGGCTTGGTGTACATGGGCGGCACGTAGACAGAACCCTCTTGCTCGGGCAGGTCTGGTAGCAGTTGTTCGATATTCTGTACTGGCATGAGCATCGACGACGTTCCCTGCCCATGCTGCACCTGTAGCTGTACGGTATTTGGCGCCTGGTAAGGTACTGGCAAGAGTGATTGCTCTGGCTGCGCCCCTTGAAACTGGTTATTCGCCTCACCGTCCTGATTCCAGGAAAGCTGAGTCCCCGAGCCACCGGCCCCACCATATTGTCCGCTTCCCCACTGACCGCTGCCCAGGGGACCTGAACCCGGCATCGGCATTGAGTTCTGCCCGCTCTGCCAATCATTCTGAGATTGGCCTTGCTGCCAGTTCACCTGCGATGCCCCCTGCCCCTGTTCAGGCTGAGACCACCACTGCGGTTGCGGCACAACCTGGGGACCACTAAAGGAGAGCTGGGGCACATCATCCCATGTGCCATTTGCGGCTCCGCCTGCTGCCGGGCTTCCCGTCCCCCAGGCACTTCCCCCTGGCATACTTCCAGCCTGGAAACCGCCAGCGTTCGTCTGTCCCAGCAACGGCGAAGGCGCACCACATCTGGGACATGGAGCAGTGTTTGCTTCTCTCGCAGCATTACAGTATGCACAAATCATTTCTTCGCCTACCTTAAAAAGAAAAACTCAACTCTAATATTCTTGTGTCACTTCTCGTGTTCACTATCCACACTAACACTGCGGCACCTCTGTAATCAAGTATTAGCGCTGAAGATAGTGAAAAATGGCTATCTTATCACCGTGCCATCCTGTATAAACGTGTCTCAAGAAGAAGATTTGGGTGTATAGTTTGTAGCTGAGGTGCCAGACTTCACCTGGCACCTCAGCTACAAACTATACACATGACTCGGATTAGGATAAGAAAGGAAATGGCAGGCAGGACTTGAAAGGCTTCCTTTCCAGGTGCTACCATGAATATGCACCAGGAGTGAGATAATACGCCCTGATGAAACTTCTCTGCATGGTGATATATGTCTGAAACGCAGGATCAGTGGTATACAAGGCAAGCAATCGAGCGATTGGCGCAACACATCCCCTTTGAGCAGGATAAGGCGTCCAAAGCGGAACAGATAGAGATGTTGCGCGGGCTCGTCTTGCGTCATGGCGCGCATATCAATCCGGAATATTTTGGGTTTGAGGCTCGCAGTGAACTTACGCGTCTTGGCCTGTGGCATCGCATAGGCCAGGGCTTTACACATACGCAAGAGGATGAATAAAAGCATGAGCAGCGATACAAGCAATCATCCAGAGGCAACAACACAGGCCAGCGACAAGACTGAGCAGAAAAATATTGTGATCACAGGCTGTTCAAGCGGGTTTGGGCGTCTTAGCGCGCTTGAGATGGCACGCCGGGGCTGGCATGTCTTCGCCACTGTACGCAAGACCGCTGACCAGGAAGATCTTCTCGCTGAAGCGACGCGCCAGGGATGCGCCAGCCAGTTTACGGTTTTGTTCTGTGATATTACTGATGAACAACAGGTGTCCACCCTGGCCCAGCAGGTCCAGGAGCACCTTGGAACCCACCCTCACCTTCACGCCTTGCTTAACAACGCTGGCACCGCCTATGGCGCGCCTCTCGAAATACTTCCCATCCAGGACCTGCGTGCCCAGATCGAGGTCAACGCCATCGCCCACCTGGCAGTCACCCAGGCCTTTTTACCGCTTCTCAAGCTCGCTCATGGCACCATTATTAATATCAGCAGTATCGCTGGCCGCTTCTCCAGTCCCATAACTGGCGCCTATTCAGCGAGCAAATACGCCCTGGAGGCCCTCAGCGATGCCTTACGCTTCGAACTTCGCCCCTTCGGTGTACGCGTGGTGCTGATTGAGCCAGCCTCCAGCCCCACGGATATCTGGGAGACGAGTATCGAGCGCTCACGCTGGCTCGATAGCCATAAGGGTGGCTCCTATGGGAAGCTGATCAATCTCTTTGAGAAGCTTGCCGTCCGCTCCAGTCGCAAGGGGTTTCCTCCTCAGCTTGTCGCTGACACGGTCGCGCGCATTCTGGAGAGCGAGAAACCACGCGCGCGTTACGTTATTCCTCGTAGTGCTTCAGCACTGATCCTGGCGCGCCGTCTCTTACCCGATAGTGCCTGGGATTTCGTGCTTCATCGTGTGCTGAGATGGTAGAGCTGAGAGCGAGGAGGCTCTCGCTGCTGGCGTAGCAGGTACCTTTATAGTAGTGCTTCTCAGCCACCTATGTGCTATCATAGGAGCGAAGAGCCGCAGTATGTATGCGGCCCCGGAGTAAAAGTCTATATTGCTACATCATTACTACGCCTGCAATTATCATCCATATATAGATGCAAATTAAGAAATTACTTCATCGTACCTGGTAGGGCCCGTGCTGGCATGGACTCTGAGGCCGAGCAAGCTCTGCCCCTACAATTGTACACCTCTTAATCTGCATATCATATCTGAAAGGGGTTACACACCTATGCTCAAAGATACGCTGTTGTATCTTGCACAAAATCAGCGCATGCGCGATTTCGTTGTCCAGAATCCCGCAACCCGGGGCGTCTCGCGACGCTTCGTGGCTGGAGAGACGCTTGAAGATGCCGTACAGGCCGTACGCATACTCAATCAGAAGGGCAACCCTGTAGCGCTCGACTTCCTGGGCGAGAACGTCTTCCAGGAGAGCGAGGCACGTGAGGCGACACAGAACTATACTGCCGCGCTCAATCTGATCAAGCAGACCGGCATTGATGCGAATATCTCCATCAAATTGACGGCGCTAGGCCTGGACATCTCGCAGGATCTCTGCGAAGAGAACCTGTGCTCCATCCTTGATCTCGCGCGCGAATATGGCATCTTTGTCTGTATCGACATGGAGGCATCCAACTATACCGAGCAAACAGTAGCAATGGCGCTCAAGGCTCGTGAACAGTATGAGCAGGTGGGAACCGTTATTCAGTCCTATCTCTACCGCAGTAAGGCCGACATTGAGAAGCTGATCGAGCACAACGTCCGTGTTCGTATCGTGAAGGGTGCCTATAAAGAGCCACCTAGCGTCGCCTACCAGAACAAGAAAGATGTAGATGAGAGCTATATCGAAATCATGAAGATGCTGCTCTCACGTGGGAACTTCCCCGCCATCGCCAGCCATGACGAGAATATTATCAACGGTGCGCGCACTTACGTGCGCGATCACGGCATCTCTCCTGCCTCCTTCGAGTTCCAGATGCTCTATGGCATTCGTCGCGACCTGCAGGAGCGCCTGGTCAGCGAGGGCTATAACGTTCGCGTATACGTCCCCTACGGCTCACAGTGGTATCCCTACCTGATGCGCCGTATGGCCGAGCGTCCCGCGAATCTGATATTTGTAGTCAGCAATTCGATGCGCGGCTAAAACTATGTTGTCTGGATGCTGGATGTGGTGCCAACGGCACCACATCCAGCATCCAGACAAGCTATATAAGATAGGAGTAAGGCACGTTGACACAGAAATCCCAGACGACATACGCCATCGCGGTTGGCGTCGCCGATGTGCGCCGCGATCCCAATCCCGAGTCCGAACTGGTGACGCAGGCGCTCTTAAATATGCCTGCCAGCACACAGCAGACCTCGGGCGACTGGACCCATGTGCAGCTATCAGACTATGAGGGCTGGGTACTTACAGAGCATCTTGCCGAGCCGGTTGAGAAGGGCTTTACCCGCGTGGGACCAGACTGCGCCACGCCACTCGACCTCGCCGCAGTAATCACAGCAATGCGCACACCTCTCTATAGCCAGGCCGAGGGCGACGCCCAAAGCGATCATGCCTATCTCTCCACGCTCCTGCCCCTCCTCGACGACACACATACCCAGCGCGTACAGGTCGCGCTTCCAGGTGGAGAATCCGCCTGGCTAGATCGTAAGGCAGTGGCAATAAGGCGCGCGGCCGACCCCTATCCCAAGGACGATGTACGCAAAGTGATTGAATATGCTATGCAGTTTCGCAATGTACCCTATCTGTGGGGTGGCACTTCCTGGGAGGGTATCGATTGCAGTGGCTTTGTCCAGGTGAACTATCGCATGGGCGGCTACATTCTTCCCCGCGACGCCGACCAACAGCATGACTTCCTGCCGCAAAGCGTCTCACGTGAGGAGATGCAAGCCGGGGACCTGATCTTCTTTGGCACCAAGGCCATCACGCATGTGGGCATGGCCGTCAGCGCCACCGACTACATCCATGCCGAGGGGCGACGCTATAACTATGTGGTCGTAAACAGCTTTGAGCGTGAGAGCCCCATTTTTAATGACCGCCTTGCTGACATTGTCTGGGGCATCAAGCGAGTAGCAAGCGACCATGATTAAAGATTTTGCAGAAGAGTTGCTTGCGCTTAGTGGAGAGGTGGCCTGCGTCGTCTGGTCCCCCTCCACGCCTGAGCCACTCTATACGCTCCACGCGAGCCAGCGTTTCCCTGCCGCCAGCCTGGCCAAGCTGCCTATTCTGCTGACCGTCGCACGCCAGGTCGCGCAGGGAAAATTGGCCTGGGAGATGCGCTACGAGGTTCCAGCAGCCATGCGCGTCACCAGCGATGGTGTCCTGACGGATCTCTCGCCAGAGCTACGTCCTACGCTGAGTGACCTGGCCTATCTGATGATCACGATTAGCGATAACACGGCCTCCAATATTTTACTTGACCTGGCTGGCATGGAGCACATCAATGCCTTTATGCAAGAGCTGGGTTTGCATGTCACGCGCCTTGAACGCCGCTTTATGGACTTTACCGCGCGCCAGCAGGGACGAGATAACTGGACGAACGCGGAGGAGATGGCGCGCCTCCTGGCTTATCTCTGTAGCGAGGCCGCGCCAGAGCGGGAGCGCCTGCTCAGTATCCTGCTACGCCAGAACGACTATACGATCTTGCCCTCCTCCTGGAGCGAAGAGGTTCCCTTCGCGCATAAGACTGGCGGCCTGGTGGGGGTAATGCACGATGCGGGCATTCTCTACCCTCCGCTCGCGCCTGAACTCCAGCAGGCCGCGGGCAAGGAGCCAGTACCAGGCAAAGCGCCTCTCATCCTCGTCGCCCTCACCGCTAACCAGGCAGACACCCCACACACGCGCTATACCCTGTCTCGCCTGGGCAAGCTCATCTACGAAAACTATTAGAAGAGCTAGAAAGTATGGTGGCGAGCATGCTCGCCACCATACTTTCTAGCTCTTCTAATCCACCAACATGATACAATGAGGGCGAACTTATCTCAGGGAGGGGAAAGATGCCCATCATACCTTTTAATGGATACCAAAACCAATAAAAATAAAAAAATAAGCAGACAGTATTATCCTCCTCCTCTAACTCCCCAAGCCAGACCAAACCAAGCAACCGCTAGGCCATTTCTAGCCTAACGGTAGAGTTAAAAAACACTTTTTCTAGCATATAATGGACACCAAAAGAGCCGTTACAGTAGCCATTAAACGCAAATTTTCACACGTCTTTTTTCCTCCTAACTTTTCTGTATCTGCTGATATCTAAAACACTTAAAGGCGAATGAGAGTCATGTTCCTTACGTGCCTCAGTACTGGTAAAGTCCTCCAGGTACTTTTGAGTAATCCTTACATTCGTATGGCCCATCTCACGAGAAAGCTTGAAAATGTCCCCACCTTGAGCCAGGTACATTTTTGCAAAGGTATGCCTAAACGTATGAGCGGATAAGCGCACATCTTTAAGATCTAAAGCTACCTTTAATCTGGCAAGCATACCTTTCACGCCCGCTCGACTTATAGCCTTACCCCTACCTTGCTTACTACAATCAATAAAGATTTTAGGCTCGTCGGGGTTACCTGGATGGCGATGCTTATGTACATACTTCCAAAGCTGTTTGCTCACATCAGGATGTATACCTACCTCACGCTCTTTACGCCCCTTACCACGCACTTTGATATAGGTATCATGCACATCTTCCAACAATAATGTACCTATCTCATCCAATCTGATACCCGTATCCAAGAGAAGTAATAAAATCACATAATCCCGAAAACCGATATCCGTGGAGAGGTTGAGAGAATCAAGCATTCTATAAATGTGCTCAGATGTAAAAGTCTTTAGCACGCGCTTCTCAAGTTTTGGAGCCTTAAGGCGAGCAGAGGGATTAGAATCTATTAACTCCTCCTGATAGCACCAATTGAAAAACACTTTCCAGATATTGACATACGTTTTTACTGATGAGTCAGCAAGGTTAGACTTCTTACCATATGATCTCTCTCGCACTACTTCAGAAGGTGTATCAATCATATGGCGCACACAATCACGAAGATGTAAAATTGTAACCTTCTCAAGCTCATCAATTCCATATACAGAATTCAACAGATTAACCAAATGCCTTAAGGCCCGTTGGTACGATCCATGAGTATTCTCACCCAAACGATTGTCAACATCCACAAGAAAATGCTTTATAACCTCTTGAAGTTTCATAGAACACCTCCTTATGCAGCTTGAGAAGACTTGTCAGGAATACTGAGCAGTACACGCCGTTTCTTGACTTCTCTCTCAAAATCGCGTTCTTTTTCGCCGTAGTACTCTTCCACATGGTTGTAGGCAAAGGACACCGTATCCGAGAGATCAGAGAAGACATCCCGTTCCTCATGTGAGGGTTGCCGCCAGGCTTCCAACGTGATGAGGAGTCCCGCTATTTGCGCGATCAGGCGCAGCATATTCTTTTCCCGCTTGCGTTGCCGAATGTAGGGCTTGAGCGTGAAGGACTCAGGCACCACAGGATGAGCAGCCGAGACAATGCGGCGACCAGGCCGACGCCCCTTTTTCTTGTCAGTGGAGAAAGGCCGAGCCTCCAGCTCCTCATCAACCAACTGGAGCAGCTCTTCCCGTTCCCGTTCCTCACGTTCATAGTCCGACTCCTCCTGCTCCTCCTGCTGTTGAAATGCGCCCTGGATGACCTCCCAATCAGGATGCACCGGCCAGCGCGAGCGGTTTGTGTCCTCAGTCGCTATAACATAGCGCAGCCAGCCATCAGGAAGGCCATCTTCCCCACCACCAACGTGCCCAACGGCATAGGCCCACAGGCCCGGCAGGTGCTCTTCCAGGTCAAAGGCATCATCGATCCCGTGAAAGTCCTCGCCTTTCATTTCATTGAGCGCAGGCCGCTTAAACCGCATTTCGACGCGCCATATCTCCTCTTCCCCGTCCCACAAATGGCTCGCCCGTTTCTGCATCTTTCGCCACGCGCCACAGGTCGTAGAACCACTCCTTCTCCTTGGACTTGTATTTAATCTCATGCTGTTTGTTGTAGAGCAGCGCCGAGACATGCCCATTGCGAGCACCAAACGGGAGGCCCGTGATGCGCCCCCACCGTTGCTTAATGCCATCAGGCCCATCAATCATGCCATCCTCGGAGAGTGGCCGCTCTTCAGTGAGTTGCGCACGGGTCACAAAATTGCGTTTCACGTCTGTAAGCGTCCCCAGGTGCAACCCGACCACATCAGCCGCCAGGTCACAGGCCGAGACTTGCAGCTTGATACGTTGCCCAAAGATGGTGACCAGGAAGCCAAACACCTCATGCACGACCTTGCCCAGGTCGCGCACACTCCACAGGTACTCAGAGGAGCACCGCACCTGCGCGATCAGTTGCATCTTGGAGCTCCGATTGACCGCCAGAGTGAGCAGCTTGTTTTTCAAGATCCACTGAAAGCCCTCACCGCCCTTGGCCGTCATCAGCAACGGAGCTCCACAGAAGGCGAAGCGAGACTCCGCAGGCTCTTCATCATCTTGTGCTTTTTCCTTCAGAGCCTTTAGCTCCTCAAGAAGCTCACCATCCAGACGCCCCTTGATCACCTGGAAATCGGCCCTGGTTTGGTATATATTAAGCACAAGCGTATCCACAAAAGCCCCAAGCACTCTTACTGTTGTGTTCATAGCTGCCTCCTTTCTGATGTAAAGGGAGAATAGCGAAACATGATGCCAATCGAACCTAAACCGATCAAAGCGACAATTTTCATTGCCACCGAACTCTTAGTCCTCGTTAACTTCTTTCGTCTGGCCATCGTTATACCAGATATAATTAATCATCTTTTACTCCTAATAATTTTTGTCGTTACCTTGGAGCTTATATTCCACGGACTTGTATTCTTCCTCTACCGTATCCTGAAGAAGCGGCTAGAGAAAAAGAGAAAAAACAACCAACCAAACCAATAACCATGCCCCAATGCAATTGGAGAATGAAGAAACATGCAAATCAATCCCAAAGCAGTACGGACGATATTCATTGTTATTGTGGAGATCCTTCTGCTTGTCGGTCTCATCATTGGTGGTATCTCTCTTCAAGGACCATCTCCAGAACGAGTAAGCAGCTGGATATTCTTTGAAGAATTTGCGCTTCACGTCTTTATCCTTTCTGGAGTAATGCGTCAAAAACTTCATGCAAAGAGAAAAGCCAAAGCAAACAAAAGTAACCAAACAAGCTGATAACCATGCCTCAATACAATTGGAGAATGAAGAAACATGCAAATTCACTCTAAAGTCGTATGGGCAATATTCATCATTGGCTTAGAGATTGTTATGCTTGCCCTTTTCATTGGCGTTGCAATCGTTTTCTACAAGTTGTCTTCACAGCAAATGGTGAACAAAGTGATCGAATTCGAGATCTATTTTCATGCCTACCTCCTCGTTCAATTCGGGGTACAAAAACTTTTCGGGGTACAAAAACTTGTCGCAAGGGCAAAAAAAGAGAAGCAAGCAAAGAAACAAACCAACCAATAACCATGTATTTTGCGCGGTACGGTTTACTTGCGGTACCGCTAATGCTGAGGTATATTTATCAAGGTGGAACTGGATGTATGGCGCAAGAGCGCTCATCGAAAACTGCAACAAATGTAAGAGGAAAGAGCCAAAGGCAAACAACAATAGATGAGAAAGGAGTATAGGCCAAAAACCGATGGAACATTTTTTCAAAAAGTATGCTTTCATAATAGTTATCGGGTGTATGCTTATGTCTGTTATCTTCAAATTTATTTACTTTGAATTTTCTAACCGTAATCCTATGTTTTACTACATCAACCTGGTATTTGAAGGTATGGCTGTAATCACCTTTCTTCTTTATGCCGGTCTGAATATGTCTCAAACTATTGATAGAAAGCCAAGAAGGACAAAACCATAACATCATACTTCACCCTCCTCCTCACTGCGATCCAGGAGCACCCAGGGCCGAGCGCAGCGATAGAACAACGAGAAATCCAAGGTATGCGCAGCCGCACGCGCCACCGACGACAGGCGATAGTAGCGCATCATGTTTTCAATGGCATTGAAAGCCGAGGTCCCAAGAATATAGCCATGATGTTCCGCCAGCAGATCAGGCCACCGGGTCCACAGTGCCACCGAGAACCACTGCATTCCTGGCAGTGCCTCAGGCAGAATCACAGGCGGCACCTCATCCCCTCGATAGCGAGCTAAGAGGCCAGGGTAATGATCTTCCCTCTCAAGGAGAGCCACCTGCACCAACTTGGCGACCAAGCTACGATGACAGGCGCGAGCATCCCGACAGGCACAGAGCAACACCACCGGGCGACCTTCACGCAGCCAGGACGCGACCTCACGCACCGCATCTTCATGACCTGGCGCGAGCTGGATACCCTGTTCCTTGTGCGCATAATTGACATTGCCAAGCCGCCGATCCCACACATAGCGCGAGCCATACTCCGAGCACAGCGCCGCCTTATTCCAGGCCGAGGCCCACTTTGAATAGGGAGACAGACGAATATCAACCAAGAGCGCCCGCTCATCACGCATCACCTGATGCACCTGGCGCTCTGTCTCAGGGTGTGCATACCCGAGTGTATAGAGCGTTCCTTGCTCGCTCATAGATGCCCTCCTTCCTGTATGCGTTGCCATAATTCACGCGCCTCTAAGCCGTAGTACAGGCGCAGAAAATCAAACACCGAGCCGCCCTGTTTCCAGGTGTGACAATACCAACAGGCACCACCCGGCCTACTTGGCTCATGCACCCACAGCGATGGATGTGTGTCCTTACCATCCGAGTGATGCCAGCCAAACGGGCAACATCCCAACCCGCTGCGATCCAGGACCACATAGCGCCCGATCACACCTAGCGCATCCTGTTGGGCGCACCACTCTTGAATCGTCATGCGTGCTGTGGGACGGGTCAGCACCGCAACATTTTTTTGAAGAGTATTTTTCTTGGTCGCGTCTTGAGCGTGTTCGCGTTCAGGCGAGGGTATCGCCGCGGGCGGCGTTACCCGTTGGACAGTGGAGAGCCAGGCCAACGAGGCCCCAACCTCAGAGGCCACCGGGACCAGGCGACGGAACCACTCCGAGCGATCCAGACGGACAAAGGGGTAACGCTCACCTGTCAACCGATGCACCCCCAGAGGCACCCGCACCAGAGAGCCAGGCCCGGCCAGCGTACTATCCTGTTTGGGGAAGAACTCCATCCCTTCAGGACAGTACGGCAGGAGCCAGCGCCGGAGCTGGGCAGGAGAGACGAGCGAGGCCAGGAACACCCACAGGTGACCACCACGCCGGGACGCCTCCAGGTGAGAAACAATCCCATCCGCAGCAAGCCGTTCTTGCACATCAACCAGGTCAACCAGGCCGCCCCGTTTGTCGCAGTCAAAGACCGCGAACCGGCAGCCCCCTTGCTCATCAATGACATACGTTCCCAGCGTCACCCGCCCGGCCAGATGTGCCAGAACCAGGTCATAGGTCAACACACGACCTGCCCGCAGATACCCGCCATCATCGCGCTGGAGGGCATAGTCATTGCGCCGCCCGATGCAGGTATTGACCAGGACACCCAGTTCTTCATGCGAGAATGACACCAGACCACCTCCTTTCTCAGGCAGAATCAACCATAAGCAAAAGTAATAGGTTATAGATGATAAAATAGGTAAAAATGCCTTGAAATACCCTTTTTGAGCTGTAAATATGCCCTTTAATCGCACTGAGACGTTCATATGGACGCCCGGCCATGCAGACGTAAAATCCACCTTGCTCATTTTGTTTGCGAACTCTCTTGCCCGTCTCAGAGACACATGTTCCCACCGCACCACAAGCCACGTTATTCGTAGAAAGCATTGAGAGAAGAACATCAGTAATAACCTTTTTGTTATGTATTAAAAGCTCTACTATAAGGCGCATCAGAAGAGAGATGAGCGCCGCCCACCAAGCAAAGCGCGTGGCGCGTGGCGCTCAAAGAGAAACCGTTACTTGTCCAACCGACGAATCCGCACCCGTTCCTGTTCAGGCGCTTGCCCTTCGGCGTTCATCGTCTGAAACTCACCCGTGATCGGCAGATCGGCGCTGGGCGACGGCAATGACCCACCAGGCGCACCGGTCGGCATTTGCAACAGGCGCGTGAACGTCTGTTCCTTGAGTCGGGCGAGGAACTCAGCGTCAGCCTGTTCTTGCTCAACCTTGATCCCCAGGAGCTTGACCTTACTATCCGCCTCAGCTTCAAGCAGCTTGCGCTTGCCCTCCGCCTCAGCCAGTTCTGTATAGAGCTTGCCCCGCTCATGTTCAGCGCGAGCCATGAGACGCACATCATTGCTATCAACCTGGCCGAGGAAAAAGGCCGTCCCGGCATCACCCAGGATGAAGCCAATCACACGCGAGGCCACGAAGAGGTACATGATATTCATGTTGGGGTCATGGCTGGACTGAACAATACTCAGAAGGAAAGCTGTCTGACCAATGATGTTAATGGCTGCGAAGACCAACCAGAGGCCAGTCC
The DNA here is from genome assembly GCF_000178855.1 of Ktedonobacter racemifer DSM 44963. Classification (GTDB taxonomy): domain Bacteria; phylum Chloroflexota; class Ktedonobacteria; order Ktedonobacterales; family Ktedonobacteraceae; genus Ktedonobacter; species Ktedonobacter racemifer. The sequence goes on from NZ_ADVG01000002.1 coordinate 2,199,580, forward strand.
CGATCCAGACCGCCCGTTCTTGCGCCCCATCGACACGGCCATAAATCTCACGCTGTTCAGCCACCTCATGCCGTTTAATGCCCACGCCAAAGGTCGTGAACATCATGGCAAATTCGATGAAGAGCGCGCCGCCCCAAATGATGATTTGCCCGTTCCTATCGCCAGGTGCAACCAGGTGCGTGAGAATGTAGGCGACCTCCGCAGCCGTCAGCAGCACAAAGGCAATCGGCCCGGTCAGGAGCCAGATCTTGAGGAAGAAGAGCATAACCCGCTCATGAAACGGACGCCCCACGCGAGCCTTTTCAACGCGCTCTATCCGCCGCCGTTTCATCATGTCTTCATACGAAAGCTTTTCACCCTGGAAAGCGTCCGGGTCATCCTCATACGTTTCCCCATTGACGAAGCGGGCAGGAGAGCGAGGGCCAGAAGGCCCACGCTGAGCCGGTACACCGGTCATACCGTCTTCATCATCTTGACGACCAAAGCCAAAGGCCTTCCCAAGCTTGCTCATGAAGCCTTGAGACTGTTGTTGTTCACTCATGTTTGCCCTCCTTGCGAGCATGTTTGATCTTAAACGTTGCGAGTGGCGGGAGCTGGGGAGCCAGGCCCACACATGCACCGTACTCAGCCAACACCTTGACGACCCCGCCCTGTTCGTCCTTGATATACAAACCATTGCCTACAATTGCCATGTGCATCACCATATGCACCTCAAAGCTTGTGTGTTCTGGCATAGCCGCCACCAGGTCCCGCAGATCATCATAGGTACGAGCCTCACCAGCCAGGACCGAACGCCCACCCTCTTGCACATACACATCAATCCGACTAATCGGCGTATACGTTCGCGCACCTCCCTTGCGCCGAAATTGGCGATCATAGCGACGATGGCACCGTTGACACAACACCATCGTCTCAGCCTCATGTAACCAGGTTTGATACTGCTTCTTATGCGCGATGGAGAGATACACCATGTAGTCCTCGCCCGTGCGCGCACTCTTCATCACCGATCGATCCAGCACGCCGCATTCTTCACAGCGATACCCGGCAGCCTCAAGCTTCTGACGACGGAGCGCCCGCCATTCAGCAGGGTAGAGCCGAGCATCAAACATGCGAACCTCCTTGCCTCACAAGCCGACAAAGAAAGGTGAGCCAGCCGGAGCCAGGCCCACCAGAACACGCTACTCGTCCTCGTCCGCGGGGACACCCAGGTCTTTGAGGTTGGTGATCTGGGAGCGAATCTGCATGATCTTACGCCCATCCTTGAGCGTACGCTCACCCGCCGTCTGCGCGGACACCGTGACCTTCACCTTATGGCCAACCAAGTCCGCATCTTCGAGGTCATCGTACTGGGGATCATCACCACGCATCTGACAGGACCAGACCCGGCCAAAGCGCATATCATTGATTTCCATGGCGATGAAGCGCCACTCTTCACCTGCATGAGCACCGTTCTCAGTCACACCAGAAAGAGGGCGTTTGTTCAGAACAATACCGGTTAAAATCGCAACCATAGTGTTTTCTCCTTTTAGCAACTAACGAACACGTTTTTGATGACGAGCGCACCAGGTCAACAGCACCCGACCAGCAGGCACACCACCCAGGCACCCAGGACAGACCGCACTACAGAGACAAGAGCTACAGTGAAACCACCCTACAGAACCGACAACCTTGATCCACTGGTGGCGATGGGCACCAGCTCCCACACCTGCACGCTGAGAGCGAACCGTCATCGTGTCACCCGCTTCCCGCCAGTCCTGGCATATGCCTTGTGTTCCTGGCAGTAATGAACCAGAGCACCGCCAGGCGCTTTCCCATCAGCGCGACCAGCACACGCCGGACAGGCCGCACACAGCCGACAGGATGAACACCGGAACCAACCCCGCATGTAGTTGACCCAGGAGTGAACGCACTGTCCCATCCTTACACCCCCATCCGACCAGACCGCAGCGCGGCCACCATCTGCTTGACAGCAGAGACATAGGCAGGGACATTGTTTTCAGAGCCAGGGGCATAGACCGGAATAATCGCGTCAACAGTCGTCAAACCACGAGGGATGTACTCCGACTTGAGCAGGCGGAACCAATCCAGGTAACCCGCTTCCCAGGAGGAGTAAGCGCGGAACCGACCAATACAAGAGGGATAGCCAGACGTGCAGATAATATTTCCAAGCGATTTTGTCGCGTGAGCAGCACCATAGAGGCCGAATGTGCTTTCATGCCAGAAGAAGGCCAGGGCAAAGGCCGGATCGATGCCGTACATATCGCCATCTTCATACAACGCCTTGCCAGTGCCAGCAGCAGGAGAGCCATAGTGAGCAAGCACTTTATCAATGAAAGCCGCCGAGATGCTAGGAGTACCAAGAATACTCGCTGTATCGGACGACATACGAACAACGCCATCAGACAAGGTATTGCCACTGGCCTCAACGCGCTTGACCAGAGGAGAAGAGGAGTACCAGGCCAGGCCAAGCGTAAAAGCGCCAATGATAAGAAGCAACCCGAACAGGCTCATGAATCGAGACATATCGCACCTTCCTTGATGCACAAGTTGACAGGCCAGGCCCGATATGCCTAAATGAAATCGAGCCTAGCTTCAGCCGCGAAAGCTCAAACCGTTGGGCTAAGGTGGCAGCCTTAGCTCAACACCGCACTACCGCACAGAGACATGCCCACGAGAACAGCGATACATCGTTCGACCTAAAAGCGACTTCCCAACCTCAAGCGCAGTCTCCCCACACTTGCTACAAGTAACCCGCCGGATAAACTGCACGTCTGTGTTCATCTTCTTGCCCATAACACCTCCAGGCTAGAAAGGGAATAGAGGGAGATGGACGTTCAGAGCCACATGAAAGAACCAGTGCCCGGCCAGGACCAACGGCCCTTGAAACGCAAGCACCAGCCCCATCAATGCAAACCCGGTCACCATCAACAAAACATTTGTCCGATCTAGCTTCACAGGTGAAAACCTCCTTGACTAACCAATAACGCTAAAATCCCTTACCTCAGCGAGCGCCGACAATCAACGCACAGCCAGACAACACGTTTTTTCTGTCCAACACCACCGGCAATCACCACCGGCTCACACTCCGCCTGCTTTTTACACCAATGGCAGAAGGTGTGAAAAATGTTCCTCATGAAATCCTTTCCTTGCTTGAAATCTTATACCACCAACAACAATCATTTACTGTCCATAGCGTCCAACCATCATTATAATAACAGACATTTACTTCCAAAGTTAAGAGCCATTAACGTTCACTTGTCCCAAATAAGATTCCATGATAAAATATCTGTTGTGAGGAAGCCATACAACAGCCATTAGCGGCCAGAGGGAGAAATGATTGTATGCCAGAACAAGAACTTTTTACATCAGAGGAAGCAGTGAGAGAGTTCGTCAAAGCAGGACTCTCAGAAACTACATTCCGACGCAAGGTAAGGGAAGAAAAAGTCATTGACAAAATACTTCCAGAAGGAAGAGCAAGAGGAGCTTTATATCCAGCAGACCAAGTTAGAGAAGCAATAAAGCAATCTAGAGGCACTGCACATCATAACAATGAAAGAACTAAGCGAACTGTTCCTGATGTAGTATTAGATTGGGTAAAACCGGAAGACGTACCATCTGGATTAGCATTAGACCAAATTGTTTACAATGAAATGTTTCTTGCAAGCGCAGAAGTATACATGGCATGGCGTCGAAAAAACCCAAAGATTTCTATGGGAGCATTTGATGCAAACGACCGCCGAACGCGTTACGGATATATCGGACTAATCCCACTTCCAGAACCTATCATCCTTGATGTCCTTATGGGTAGAAAAGATGAAAAAGAAATCACTCCTGATGAAATCTTGACCTATGATGAACCAGGAGAGTATACTCTGCTTGCCAATAGCGCCGTGATACATCCTTCCTATCCAGAGCTTGCAAACAGAATCCTTCATGGCATTATGCAGTTCTGGATCGACCAGTATCCCGAAAAACGGATTAAACGCATTTACGCGCAAACTGTCTCGGAGCAGGGAACCGCCTTAGCAAAAAAGCTTTACCTATCGCCTCTATACTTAATGGGGAGTGATGGTCTGGTAAGAGTAAAAGATGCGTATGTGCTTGATATGAACGAGAAAGCCGTATCTAAAGTAATACGACTATTCCAAGAGCAGCTGGAAGCAAAATCACACCTTAACCAGAAGTAACACAGCCCTATGCGAAAAATCCAGCTATGGAAGGCTAAAATCATGCGAGAGAAAAAGCAGGAGAATAATGGACATCAATCAGCAAAAACACATGCTGAAGGCGCTTGTAGCCTAGAAAAGCATTTTACTGTTATACCTTTTAATGGCAATAGGCCGCATATCGCGAAGAACGTCTTCATCGCCCCAGGGGCTGTTATCGTTGGGGATGTGACGATCCAGGAGGGGGCCAGCGTCTGGTACAATACCGTCATTCGTGGGGATACCGCCCCCATCGTGATTGGGCCACGCACGAATATTCAGGATAATTGTACGCTTCATGTTGACGCTGATGCCCCTCTCATCATCGGGGCGGACTGCACCATTGGGCATAATGCGGTCGTGCATGGCGCGACGCTCGAGGACCATGTGCTGGTAGGCATGCACGCCACTGTCCTCTCGCATGCCAGTATTGGCGCGGAGACCATCATTGGCGCCAATGCCCTTGTCAGTGAACATAAAAGCATTCCAGGTGGCTCCCTGGCCCTGGGCGTCCCCGCTAGGGTCACACGCCCCCTCAAAGCCGAGGAACGCGTACAGATTCGTAGTAGTGCCACTGGCTATAGCCAGCGGGCAAGGCAGCATAAACAGGCCGTCGAGGCGGCCAAACTCTAGCTTATCATGAAAGAAAACGCTGCGGGAGACATGGCTGGAGCAGGCGGAGCACCTCCCGCTCACACGCACTGTGCACAGGCTCCAGCATAGCTCTAAGCCCCTCCGCCGTGAGTGCACTTAAGAGAAAGCCAACGCTATTATGTCCCGTCGCGAGCAGTAGATTTGTCCAACCAGGCACGGGTCCGATCAAGGGGCGCGTATCAGGCGTCATGGGGCGCAGGCCCGACCAGGCACGTATCGCGCTCTGACCCGCCTGGTCGGGCAGAAGCCTGGAGGCTCGGGCTTTCAGCCAGGCTTGCCCCTCATCGGTCACCCCTGGCGTAAAGCCAACCTCTTCGCGTGTGGCTCCAACCAGTACACCTTCCGCGTGCGGTATGGCGTAGGCTGCATAGCCGAAGATAAGGTGGCGCAGGGGCCGTACGTCATTTTCCAGGATCAACATCTGTCCACGCACAGGGGTGACCGGGAGAGCAGCAAGGGGCGCCAGAAGAGCCTGAGACCAGGCACCTGTCGCGACGATCAAATGGTCGCAAGCAAGCTGGCGGCCATCCGCGAGCCGAACCCCATGCACGCGCTCCATATTACGCTCAGGCTCACACCTGTCCATGATGATCTCACACACTTCCTGACCATCCTCAATCCTGGCCCCACGCTGTCGCGCCGCCTGGGCAAAGGCCTGGACCGTAGCATGCGCATCGAGCTGAGCCTCACCTGGAATGAAGATACCCGCGCATACATCCGGGTGCAGGCATGGCTCTTGCTGGCGCGCCTCCTCACCCGTCAACCAGTACATCTCCCACCCCAGAGGCTGCCAACTCTCCCAGCGTTTACGCAGCCTGGCGATGCGCTTCTCCTGAAAGACGACACGTAGCGCTCCAGTTCGCGCATAGTGAGTCTGGATGCCGCTTTCGTCCTCGACTTCAGGCAAGAGAGATTCAAGACGCGCCAATCCCTGAAGCAAGAGATCGGCCTGCGCACCTGCCCCATTGATCGGCCCAAAGGGAGCTAGCAGACCAGCCGCGGCACCAGAGGCACCACTCCCCAGCCTGTCTCGCTCCAATAGCAACACCTCGTGGCCTGCCCGGCGCAACACATATGCCGCCACACAGCCCACAATCCCGCCACCAATGATAACGATCTCACTTCCACCAGGAATCATCATCCTTACACACCCATCTTGCGCAGAAGCAAAGGGCCGTTCTGGGACATGAGCACAATATGCGCATATGGGCCGTGGCCGACGTGTGTGGTCCGAAATTCGTTTGAGATAATGGTGCTGGTAGTACTCAACTTATCCACAATAAAAGAGGCATCGCTGGGCAAGGCTACGCTCACAGCGCCGTTATTTGAGTGGAAGGCATAGAGGCCATTAGCGTCCAATTTGCCACTAAAGGCAACGGTACCCACACTGCTACTCAAGCTTACGTGTCCATGCAGGGTGACATCGCGCACGAGAACGGTCCCGGTGTTGGAATAGATAGATGAGCCATTTTCCAGGTTTGAGTCATCGAGCGTGACCGCCCCTACAGAGGCAAACACGTTTACCTGGCTACTCATTCCGGAAATCGCCACTATGCCAGAACCAACTGAGAGCCTGAGGTTGGTCGTGGAGGGCGCACTTACATTGAGATCCAGGCCCGTCCACCCAAGATGAAGAAGCCCCTCTTGAGCAGTCTGCTTTACGTACAGCATATTACCCACCTGAGAGACTTGCACCTGGACATCTTCGACTCTCCCTAGAAAGCCATAGTGCCTGGTACCAGAGAGATGGATGGAGGCATCATTGCTGCGTTGGATGTGAATAGAACCCGCATCCAGGCGTATATCGAGGGATGCTGGTTGCCCTGGCTGAGCGGCATAACTGCGCTCCTCCAGCGATGCTGTGCGTGTGAAACTGCCAGTCGCACCAATACCAATTAACATCCCACCCAGTAGAACACAACATACCAGCACGACCACGACGAGCCAGGCTCGCCTCCTCTTTCGACCAGGTGCGAGAACTGTTGGCGCTTCAGCAGATTCAGGCTCAGACTGCGCCTGAGCCTGCTCGCTCTCTTGCTGTTTACTCACCAAACGCATTTGCCTTTCATCATGTGAACTACACTTTTGTAAGTGCCAGATCATTATAGCAAAAACTGCACCAAAAGGCTTCATCATACCAGCAGTACTCAAAGAGGAGGGGTGTGGCTGTAGATTACTGCGCAAACGCATACAGATCTACAGCCACACCCCTCCTCTTTGAGAGCGAACTTACAGGCCCTACAAGACTCTAGGCTTGCTGCTCCTGCATACGTACTAGTTTGTTCTGGTTATGTTTGGCCATTGGCAAGCGCCAGATGTAGAGAGCTATCAGGTTTGTCAGGAAGGTGACAAGCGCGAAGCTAACCGGGGGTAGCTTCTGGGTCTCGAAGATACTGCGAAGCGCCAGCGCGCCCACACACGCTACCAGCCACGCCAGGGCGGTACGCGCTGCCATACGTTTGGGCTGCGTCGCCAGGTCGCGGCGATACGTCCCGAAGAAGGGTGAGATCACATACCATGACAGCGCCACAGGCCAGATCACACGCAAGAGGTTGGCCGGAGCCAGGGTCTCGCCATGACTATTCAGGCCGACTATGCCTATCAGGAAGAAGGCGATCAAGTCTCCCAGGCCCATGTTGATGATATGGCCCATTTGGGAGCGCTCGGGGGGCGTGGGCGGCGTGGCTTCAACGATGTTGCGCTTTGGCTGATCTTTTGTCTTCATCTTTAGTTTCCTGCCTCTTTTTCTTCGCGCTCTTGCTGCTCGCGAACCAGTTCTTCAACAACGGCCAGCTCGGCCTGCACCCCGCGCATACGCAGGGCAATGACCGTCAGGTAGATAAACAGAATCACGATGGCGGCAATATAGGCAATCGCGAGATAGGTAAATCCCGACATATCCGCTCCTCTCCCTTTATGATCTTATTCCAAAACCCAACGTCACTCGCGTGACTAGCGCTTCGCGCTCAGGATTTCGGAGAAGAAGTATTATGAGACGATGGCTCGCAAGCGTTGCGCAATACTCTGCGCTCGCTGTAGATGATAGACCTGGCGTACCAGGAAGATAAACAAGAGGGTAAACGCGATCAGGGTAACAAACATCGTCGCCAGCGCCTCAGGGGGCAGACCCGCATCGGTATTCCCAATCTGCTGCGTTGGATGCTGACCACGCCACCAGTTGACCGAGAGATAGATGATTGGCACATCCACGGCACCTACAAGCGCCATGACCGCGCCTACACGTATGCTATCGAGCGTGCGCCCCATATAGTTGCGCAACATCAGGTAGCCCACATACATAAACCAGAGGATGAGCGTCGCCGTCAACCTGGCATCCCAAACCCACCAGGTCCCCCAGATGGGGCGCCCCCAGACTGAGCCGGTAATCAGCGCGATGCTGATAAAAATGGTGCCGACCTCGGCGTTGGCGCGGGCGATCCAGTCCCAGCGCTCGTCCTTCCGCACCAGGCAGACGACACTGGCAACGGCGAGCAGGATAAAGGCCAGCATCCCCAGCCAGGCACAGGCCACGTGCAGGTAGAAGATACGCTGCGGATCGAGCTGGAGCGCGTCTTCAGGCGCATAGAAGAAGATCATCCAGGAGGAGAGAGCTAACCCGATAAGCGATAGGCCGCCTATGATATAGTCGACGCCCGCCAACCCGCGCTTTCGGCCACGCAACTCCTCAGCCTTCTTCGCACGCGCCGCATCCGCCTCACGCTTTGCAATAGCCATAGATTTATTCCTCGATTACAAACTGGAACGCGAGCATTGACACGCCCAGAAAGATCACATCAAACACAATAATCAAGCCCAGCCAGGGCGGCTCGTTTACCTGTGGCATCAGCAGATTCTCGGTTAAACGAATGGCCCCTATCACTACCGGCACAATCAAAGGAAACACCAGGATCGGTAACAGCATCTCGCGCCCTCGTCCCGAGGAAGCAATCGCGGAGAAGAGCGTCCCCACACTGGCAATGCCAATTGTACCAAGCAAAACTATCTCTATGAGTACTATCGGCCCTCCACCGGGTAAGTGTAAGTTAAACAGAGCCAGGTAGATGGGGAGAGCCACAATTTCTACTACACCGATAAATAGCAAATTTCCCAGGAATTTGGCAAGGTAGATCGCCTTCCGATCAACCGGGCAGAGTAGCAGGCGATCCAGGGAACCCTGCTCACGCTCCGAACTCATCGTGCGCTCCAGTCCTAGAAGACTGGCGAAAATAAAGGAGACCCAGAGCACACCTGGGGCTACCGCCGCTTTGTTCTCGACCCGCAGGTCAAAAGTAAAGTTAAAGATGACCAGGACCAGCAGGGCAAAGAGTCCCATACTGAGCCATGTCTGTTTGCTGCGCAGTTCGCTGAGAATATCTTTCCAGAGAATAGCACTGACTTGTAGCCAGAAGGCTTTGATTTCGCTCATCATAACTAGCGCACCACTTCCCGATACAGCTGCTGCAAGGCTTCTACGCTCAGTTCGCGGCTGGCACAATTGCGTACAATACGCCCATTCACCAGGAAGGCAAGCTGATCGCTGAGCGCCAGCGCGCGTTCAAGCTGGTGCGTGATAAACACAGTGCTGCCACCACGCGCGCTATGCTCAGCCATGAGTTCGTCGATCAAGGCGTGCCCCTGCTGGTCCAGGCCGGTATCAGGCTCGTCCAGCAGGAGAATATCTGGTTGGTGTAGCAGGGCACGTGCCCAGGCCAGACGCTGCAACTGGCCGCGTGAGAAGGTTCGTACCCGCTCGCGTGCTCGCTTTGCCAGGCCCACCCGTTCCAACAACACCTGCGCCCGTGCCCTCCCCTGGGAGACTCTGTACATACGCGCGAAGAACTCCAGGTTCTCCTGAGCGGTCAGGTCCTCATAGAGGTAGGGCTGGTGCGCAACCAGACCTATCAGGCGCCGTACCTCCTGGGCATCGCACTCAGCATTCCAGCCACAGAGCCGTACCATGCCCGCGCCTGGCTTCGCCAGGCAGGCCAGAACACGCATAAGGGTGGTCTTGCCCGCGCCATTGGCGCCCAGCAGCGCCAGGCGTTCCCCCGCCTGTACGCGCAGGTTGATGCCACGCAAAATCGGCTTGAGCCCATAGCTCTTCTTCAACCCCTCGACCTCGACCGCGACTGTGGCGGAGTTCATCAGCGCGTCGCCTCCTGCTCTCGCATGATCGTACGCAGCAGCGCCTTGGTCTTATTGCGCTTCTCCTGGTAGGCGCTCTTACTGATCTTACTAGCCTCGTACTCTTTGTCCAGTTCTAATAGCTCTTTCATTAAGGCTTTACGTCGCTTCTCCTGGGAACTACTATGCGCCTCTTCGTCTTCATGCCGCGCCCTACTGGTAGCTTTCTTTTCAGCCGTAGCATGTTTGCTTCCTCGGCCTCTAGCCTTTTCTCGCTTCCCTTCCTCTGGTTCCAGGCCCATCTTTACACGCACAATACGCACTATATTCCAGAGCAGAATCACCAGGCCCACCAGGACGATAATCAAAACGATTACCCAGATTGAATTTAAGCCTGAAGATGTCCCTGTGCCGGTACCAGTCACACTCTCCGGCGCCTGGGGAAGCCCCTCGATCTTCATGACGACCTGGCGCTCTGGTGGCAGGTTGGCCGCGGTGTAGAGGTTATAAGGGCGGTCGGCATTATTAACCACACCTTTAGGTGTTATATCTGGGCTGGAGACATGGTATTGCGTCGGCACCAGCAAGGACACACCGAGCGTGGGATAGATGGCCTTATAGTCGTAGTTAAAGCTCGTACCAGTGTAGGGAACCTCGAAGCCATAGGAGAACTCGCTATCGCCTGGAGGCACCATGGCGTCCGTCGCAAAGCCATTTCCAGCCTGAATAGCGCGATAGCCAATCAGCCCCTTCTGGAGCGAGATGGCACGCGCACCGGCTGGTAGCGGGAAGAAGAGCGCCTTGGGTCGGCCCTGGGTGGCATCCAGCGATCCGACAAAGGCTCGCCCATCCAGATTCTTAAAGGCAAAGATCGCTGAGACGTTCAAGACATGTCGCTGACTATCCACCTGCTTCACCAGCAGGGTCGATTCGATGACGGCCATCTTTGAGCTATCCGTGGTCGCCTCATAGACCGTCAGATCTACCTTCTGCTCCGGCTGGTTGACCAGGGAGAGCGAGTCCGAAGAGTAGTTCGCATTCTGATAACGGATATACACTGCGTAGGTCAGAGTCTTGTCATTCGAGAGGCTAGAGAAACTATAATTTCCGCCCGCATCGGTGATGGTTGTCTGGGCATCCTTCGAGTTATTGCCCTGCGCCACCTGCAAGGTGATAGTCTGCCCCGCCAGGGGGCTGTTGTTCTTCGAACCATCCAGCAGTCGTCCATAGATATGACCTGTGCCACCATGCGCTATCCCAGCTGTTCGTGTATGCGCCAGAGCAGGAGACCAGGCCAGAATTCCCAGCATGAACAGTGCCAGCAGGCAGGCTCCACCCAGCACCTGGCTTATATACACCAGGCGTTTGCCCGGTCCAGGGTTCTTGTGTGTCTCCTTCTTGCTCAAATGTTTATCGCTGCTTCGCATCGTCTTTGTCTTCCTCGTTTTGCTCTCGCATACTGCGCAACTGTTCTTCAATCATCTCATCCAGGGCCTGCTCCTGGTCATAGCGCGCCTTCAAGGCCACAAGGGCGCGCCGCATGTAACGCTCGCGCATGCTGCGATAATCTGGCTCGTCGATATTCCCAAGCTGATAATCGAGTTCAACTTCCTGAAGAGCCGCCTTGGCCGCAGTTTCCTGGCCCTCGGTGGTAGCAGCGCGCTCTTGCTCTCTCAGTTCAACCTGCGCAGGGGCAACCTGATCGGCGCCGCTCTTTGCCTCTGAGCGGCGCAAGAGGGGGTAGAGCACAAAAGCCAGGGCCAGTAACCCCAGGATCAATGCGATTACAATAGCCATTAGTGCTCCTCTTTCTTCTGATGTTTTTCCTGCGCCGCTTGTGTCTCATCTGTTTGCTCTTTCTGCGAGGAGCGAAAGAGGATGTCTTCCTCGGCTAGCTCTTGTTCGAGTAAAGCCTGGTACGCCTCCAGTTCTTGTGCATCCACGGTCTCTAACGAGTGGGCCTCGCGTTGCGCGAGCGCCACTCCCCGTGTTTGCGCCTGCCTGCGCCAATCGCGTAGGGTCAGGAAGACCAGGGCACATCCCCCAAGCAGCAATAACACAGGCACTAGCCAGGCGAGCAGTGAGAAGCCCTGGGACTGGGGCGTCAGGAGGATATCATCCCCATAGTGCTCGCGAAAGTAATCAAACACCTCTTGCTCAGATTTGCCCTCTTGCAACTGCTGGCGAATCTTTGCGCGCATCTGACGCGCCATATCCGCAGGGGCATCCGACACCGGCTCGCCCTGGCAGACAGGACACTTGATCTGGCTGGCGACCTCCTGCACACGCTGGTCCAGCGTCTTATTGCGCTCCGCATTAATATACAGGAACGACCAGGCGGCGAGTATAAAGGCGACCAGGCCCAGGCAGAGATAGAGCATGCTGCGCTTTCTTACAGGTCTCCCAGGTCTCATACGCTGGCTCCCTTGTCTACAGCCACCTTGCTTATCTCTTCAGGCGTCGTGCTAACGGCACGTCCATTCTTCACGCCCTGACGACCATAGACCGCGCGCTTGCGCCCATCCGGCCACCAGCAGAGCAAGCCACCCAGCAGCATAATGACGCCGCCATACCAGACCAGGGGTACCAGGGGATTGATAAAGATACGAATGGTGGCCTGCGAGGGACCACTCCAGTCACCCAGAAAGACATAGAGGTCGGTCACTCCCAGAGTCGTAATTGCAATCTGGCTGGCTGGCTGATTATCGAAGTTCTTATACATTGTACGCCCAGGCCGAATAGAGTCCACCAGCGTACCATTACGCCAGACCTGCATCAGTGCCGCGACGCTCTGCTGACCGTCGCCATAGCTCTGCAAGTTGCCCTTGTAGACAAATAGGTAGCCACCAATTGTGGTCTCCTGCCCGCTCTTGAGCGTGACATCCTTCTGCACCTGGAAAAAGTGCGAACCAATGACGCCCGCCGCCAGCAAGACCAGGCCCAGGTGAACCACGTAGCCACCATAGCGCTGGCGATAGCGCTTAAAGAGCATGTAGACGGCCTGCCAGTAGGGTTCGCCATGCGCGTGCCGCACACGAGCGCCACGCCAGAGTTCATACAAGATCGCCATGGCGGTAAAGGCGCAGACCGAGAAGCCAATGTTGGCCAGGACATCCGTGACACCCAGGAGCGGCAGTACCAATGCGCAGGCCGCCGCCAGTATCGTAGGCACACTCAGGTTACGCCAGAGAGCATTAGGAGAGGTACGGCGCCACGCCAGCAGCGGCCCAATCCCCATCGCCAGAATGAGCACGGCGAAGAGCGGACCATTCACGGAATTATAGAAAGGCGCGCCTACTGTCATCGTCTGCTTACGAATAGTCGCCGAGATCAGGGGGAAGAGGGTGCCCCATAGAGTAGCGAAGGTGATACCCAGCAGCATCAGATTATTCAGCAGGAAGACGCCCTCGCGCGAGACCACCGAATCGAACTCCTGATCCGGCTTGAGTTTTGGTAAGCGGAAGAAAAAGAGCGCGGTCGAAAAGATGATAATGACGGCTAGAAAGGCAAAGAAATACACACCGATATCAGAATAGGCAAACGAATGCACCGAGCTAATAATGCCGCTTCGTACCTCAAAGGTGCCAAAGATCGAGAGCGCAAACGAGGCAATGACCAGGAACATATTCCAGACTTTGAGCATGCCACGGCGCTCCTGCACCATTGTCGAATGCAAAAAAGCGGTCGCAGTCAACCAGGGCAGGAGCGCGGCGTTCTCCACCGGGTCCCAGCCCCAGTAGCCGCCCCAGCCCAGCACATGGTAGGCCCACCAGCTCCCCAGGAGCAGGCCCGCCGTCTGAATACTCCAGGAGGCCAGCATCCAGCGACGCATGGAGCGCAGCCAATCACTATTTACCTCGCCCGAAAGCAGTGCTGCCACCGCGAAAGCGAAGGGGACCGAGAAGCTCATATACCCCATCAGCAACGTCGGTGGATGCACCAGCATCCCAGGGTCCATCAGCAGCGGATTCAGGCCCGTGCCATCCTGTGGAGGATAGGGCAGGCGCACAAAAGGATTAGAGACGGTGACAAGCACCAGTACAAAGAAGCCCTCAACCACCATCAAGGTCGCCAGCACATAGGGTACCAGCTTAGTGGGGGCGCGACGTGAGGTAAAGACAAAGATCGCGGAGAAGATGCCCAGCATCAGTGCCCAGTAGAGCAGTGAACCTTCCTGCCCGCCATAGAAGGCGGCTGAGGTAAAATACCAGGGCATGCTGCGGCTTGACTGTTCGGCGACATATTTTACCCCAAAGTCATGCGTCAAAAACGATGCTACCAGCATCGCCGAGGCCAGCACGAGGAAGGCGGATACCGCCAGGACAGCCCTCTTGGCGCTTATGATTGCCTGTGGCTGCTCTCGCACTGCTCCCACCACCGCTATGACAATAGCGAAAACGGCGAAGCCGAGCGCCAGCATTAGCGCTATAATACCAATATCAGAAAAGTACACTCTACTCTATTCCTACTTTCTGGCCTACTTTCTGGCTGGAGGGGTCGCGTTCTGGAACTTGGAGGGGCACTTCGCCAGCAGGGTCTGCGCCTCGAAGGGTCCCTGGCCCGTGTAGCGTCCCTCGACCACTACCTGTACACCTGGCTTAAAGATATCAGGCACCACTCCGCTATAGTTGACGCGCAAGGTTTGCTTGCCATCTACAATTGAGAACTGGATATGGTTTTGCACATCATCCTTGACGATTGTGCCAGCCTGGACATTGCCCGCGATACGTATGGTCTGTGAGGCACAATTCGTACAGGATTTCAGTTCCGAGACCGTCATATAATAGGCGGCGCTGGTCTGTGTATTGGCATAGACCAGGTACACAACCGCTCCCAGAATAGCCAGTCCCACCAGTAAAAAGCTCAGTGGGAAACGCTTTTTGCGGCGCTGCTCTGGAGTAATCTTTGCTTCTTGCTGCTCTATCGTCATTGCAGGCGGCACGTTCCGTCCTCCTTGCCTATCAGGAAACCTGAGCGCGTAAGCGCTAGCCACGAGAGTGGCGTTGGTTTCCGCATTAAAAGCTAGTGGGGAGCGATGGCCGCTTCAAACAGGATGTTGAGCAGCGCCCCCAGAATAAATACCAGTATGCCCAGGGCTAGCATGACTTGAGGCGCGACCTTTGAGAGGCGCGAAGTCCTTTTTGCCAGTCGGCGAATATTGTTTTGCCCCAGGTAAATAGCCACAAACAGTATCGCAATCACGAGTACAACCTTGGTAATCAGGGTCGCGAGATACGGCCAGCCCAGGGTGGTCTGCGTCAGGCGATCCACCGTCAGGTAGACACCGCTCAGCACCATAACCCCCATGCAGATATTGACCATCCGCTTGAAGAGGGCCGCGACCTGGCTCGAAATCACTGGAGAGGGTCCACCGGCACGCAAAGCGGGAATGACCACGAGCAGATACATAATACTGCCACCAACCCAGGCCGCACCCGCGATTGTATGCGCGGCGCGCATGATTAGATGTAAGATCATCTCAGCGTTACTCCGGCTCAAACTAAAGAAATTAGGCGACACCTAATTTCTTCAATTCGAGCTGCAAGCCCTTCTGGTCCAGTGGCCCATAGCGCCCTACGATCTTGCCACTCGCGTCGATAAAGAAGGTCTCGGGATAGCCACGGATGCCATAACTGACCCCTGTATCGCCATTCAGCGTATCCTGTACATTGGTATAGCCCAGGGCATACTTCTGCAAGAAGTTATGCGCGTCGCTAGATGGCTCATTAGAATCCACGCCAAGCATGACCACATTTTTACTCTGCAACTGCTGCCAGGTCTTGCTCAACTGGGGTGCCTCAGCCTGGCACGGCTCGCACCACGAGGCCCAGAAATTGAGAATCACAGGCTTGCCCTTAAAGTCGGAGAGCTGCACTTCTTTACCATCGCCAAGCGAAGGAAGCTTGAAGTTAGGAGCATCCTTTCCAATTAAAGGGCTGGGCATCTCGCCAGTCGAAGACGTGCTGGAGGGCGCGTTCTGTGCCCCAGAGGCAGGCGTCAATAATTGCGTGAGCAGCAGGGCCAGTAGGGCCACACTAATCGTGGTCACCACACTAAAGGTAATAATGTGGCGGCGCTTACTACGCTGCTCGAAGGCCTTCTCGTCGCCCGCCTCTGCCATTGTTCTATGTTGTAGTTCCAATTCTTCAGCTGCCATGTGCTTTCACTTTTTTAGTGCTCCTATCGAAAACCTGAGTGCGGAGCACTAGCCGCGAGAGCGGCGTTGGTTTTCGTATAAGAAGGTACTTGCCTTGGTCTGATCGAAGATATAATAACAGACAGATTATGGTGCTTGAGCCTGATAGCCAACTTGCAAGCCTTAAAGGCTACCTTACAAAGACCTGAACATCTTTTATATAGCAGAAAGAGAGCATCTATCTCAATGCTCTCTTTCTTATGTTCGGCAAAAAAAACTATTTCTGTAGCGTTGACTTCCAGCCGCTAGACACTAGCAATCTGTGGGCTGGCCTTCTGACCACCCAGCGTCCAGTAGAGCAAAGCAACTATTACTATAAGAAATCCAGCCGCACTCAGGGCAATCTGGAGCAAGAGCAGACCAATGACGACCAGGAGCAGGCCAGCGGCGGTGAGCATAGGCATCAGACTGGGAGCAGAGTGATGAGTGTAGGCAGCCAGTAAAATTTCTTCCGCCTGAGCCTCCTGGGCTGCTTTCCGCGCCTCTTGCTCATGCAGAATACGTCCCACGGCCTGGTGGAGCAGACGAGCGTCAAAGGGCTTGGTCATATAGATGGGTTGAGGAGTTTCCTGCCCGGCAAGGGGAGCCGCGAGCAGAGCAGAGGGCGTGCTTTCTGCCTGTTCCCAGGATAGCACAATCGTGGGGGTTTGCCACAGATCAGGTAGTTCCTGGACAGTACGCAGCAAGTTCCAGTTACGGTGTACTCCACCATCGACATCGACCACAATCAGATCGGGCTGGCGTTTCTCTGGCAGAGGAAGCGCCCTGGATATCTGCGTCATCTCGCTCACCTGTATGCCCTGGCTCTGTAAACCGATGGCAATCAGGCGGCGTAAGCAAAGATCGCTCTCAATGAGGAGAACGTGCGGTTGCTCTCCCGACGATGCGTACATGTATGCTCCTCCAAATTGCAAGACCTTGCGCGAAGACCCATTGCAAAAT
The DNA here is from genome assembly GCF_000178855.1 of Ktedonobacter racemifer DSM 44963. Taxonomy (GTDB): domain Bacteria; phylum Chloroflexota; class Ktedonobacteria; order Ktedonobacterales; family Ktedonobacteraceae; genus Ktedonobacter; species Ktedonobacter racemifer. Next base: position 2,216,701 of record NZ_ADVG01000002.1, read on the forward strand.
AACATAGCTTCTTACAGAAAGCATACCCAATACACATTACAATATCTTAACTACCTAGGGTATTCACCTTACAGCAACCTGAATACATCAAAACAGTTATAGAGTTGTAATACAAAAGAGAAGAAGATGCCAGTCTGAGCATGCTCAAGACTGGCATCTTCTTCTCTTTTGTATTACAACTTCATGAGTTTATAGCCAACATCGGGGACGGTCACTATATACTTCGGGTGACGTGAATCGCTCTCGACCTTGCGGCGCAGGCGGCTGATATAGACCCAGATGAAATCGATATCGCGGTTATACTCTGGCCCCCACACCTTCTCCAGAAGCAGTTCGTGAGTAACAACCATGCCTGCATTCTGGGCCAGCACGCTCAGCAACTTGTACTCGGTGCGGCTCAATTGTATGGTCTTACCCTCGACGGTTACCAGATGTTGCGCATGGTCAATGACCAGCCCGCCTGAGCGGAACACAGCCTGCTGGGTTGGCTCTTCGCGTACAGCGGAGCGTCGTCGTAGCACAGCTCGCACACGCGCCATAAGCTCCTTCATACCGAAGGGCTTGAGTACCAGGTCATCGCCCCCCAGGTCAAGCAGTTGGACGCGCTCATCCTCGTCGCACTCATCGCTCAGCATAATGACGGGTACCTGGGAGAACTCGCGCAGGCGCTGGAGCAGCTCGATGCCGCTCATATCCGCCAGGCGCGTCGCCAGCAGGACCAGGTCTGGCTCCTCCAGGTCGATCTGGCGCAGGAACTGCACGCCGTGGTTAACTGTATGCACGCGATACTGCTGCTCCTCCAGATTCGCGCGCAGGTAACGTGCCATACGCGCATCGCCCTCGGCCAGCAGAACAGAGACGCGGCGATCCTGGCGCAGGAGTGCTGGTCGCACGGCTCCTAGTGGGCCAGTGGCTGGCTCCGCAACCTCGCTTATACGTGTACGCTGGGGCACTGCTGCGGTCTCGATACGCGGCGCCAGGGGCAGGGTAAAGTAGAAGCTGGCTCCCTGGCCCTCGCCCATTGAATCAGCCCAGATACGACCGCCATGCGCTTCAACGGTTGAACGTGCCGCGGCCAGGCCCAGCCCACTACCGCCAGCCTGCTCGTCGCCTTGCGATCCACGATAGAAGCGATCAAAAATACGCTCCAGGTGCTCGGGAGCAATTCCTATGCCCTCATCGATCACGCCAATCCGCATCTCAACCTCATTGGTCTCCAGGCGAACACTCACGACCGAGTTGGGAGCGGAGTAATTCAGTGCATTATCAAGGAGATGGTTGAGCGTTTGCTCTATGCGTACAGCGTCACACATCACCGGGGGCAGATCGGGAGGAAGGCTCAACACAAAGCGATGGTAGGGCGCCTGCTTCTGCCAACGCGTCACCAGTTGCGAGAGCAGTTCTGGCATCTGCACCTGGGTGAGTCGTAACGGTTGCATACCGGCATCCAGGCGCCAGACATCAAGCAGGGTGTTAAGTACATCGTAGAGGCGGTCCGACTGGGTATCGATCATTTGCAGCATCTCGCGCTGCATCGCCGGGTCCCAGCGTGCCGAGCTACCCAACAGGGTGGTCGCGCAGCCTTTAATCACGGCCAGGGGGGTCTTGAGTTCATGCGCGGCGCGGGCCAGGGTCTCTCCCTGCGCCTCAAGTGCCGAACGCTCCAGGGTTACATCATCGAAGAGCAGACCACGGCCCAGGAGAGAACCACGCCGATCATGGACAGGGAAGGTGCGAATACGCAACCAGCGCACAGCCGCATCTGCCAGGGCGACATCGGCAGCATATTCCTGCTCTGGATGGCGCCAGACGCGATCCAGTTCGGTATGTGCCAGCCTGCGATCAGCCGAAATCGACAACAGATGCTCGCGCACATTGAAGTCATCGGGTGAGATCAAATCATGCTTCCTGATTTGTAGCAGGCGGAGTGCGCTCTGATTTGTATAGATGACACGCTGCTGATTAAGCAGCATAAAGCCGCTGCTCATGCTTGAGCACACTTCGGAGAGGATATGATACTCCTTGGTAAAGGCGGCGGGCACAATATCAAGATTTTGCATCGACATTGGGCTATGTGTCACCGTGGCTTTCTCGTCTTCTGTCCACCAACCGTCGTGGGTCATAAATGCGCTTCTCCCATTGGGGATCAGGTCAAAGCTTCCTTTGCCCGTCTGTCTCTACTAGCCATCTCTGAACTTTAGTAATTGCTCATATTGTAGCAAAAAAATTCAATCTTGCCAGGGAAGTAGGACTTCGCATTATAAAATAAAGAGTGGATATAACACGAGTGGCCAGCCGCAGGCTGGCCACTCGTGTTATATCCACTCTTTATTTTATAATACCTGCGATCAAGACCAGGAAAACCAGGTGTACAATCATAAAAATGAAGAAGCCAAAGCCCAGAATGGCAATCCAGCGCCGGTCATTGACATACATATGCAGGCGCGTGGGATAGGCCAGTGGCCAGCGCTCAGCGGCAACCAGGCCAACAGCGACACGCACACGTAGTGGTGAGTGCACCTTGGAGCGTTTTAACTCAGTCACCAGAGCGTTATAACAATGTTTACACAGGGTCCAGGAGCGACGAGGCTCAGGCGCATCCTCTGGGTCAAGTACCGTCAAGGGTTCAAACCAGATACGCTGGGTACAGATTGAACAATGCTTCACTCGCATTCTCCGCGTGCGCGAACCCTCTTTCTCCAGCGGCTGTGATGTATTGGCTCGACGCATGGCCTCTTTCATTCGCCTATTCGTCCTTCCAACTGCCAATCATTCTCGCTCTACAATTGCTCGCTCGCTTAATAGCCTCTGCGGGAGGAAGCAGAAGAGGAACCCCTCCTCTTATCCCGTAGAGTAATTTCTCTCTCCACTCTTACAAGCATAACGCGGGCCTGTAAGCGACACAATAACCTACAAAGGTTGTTTCTCTCAGACTTTTTTTTACTCTCCACCAATTGTAGCACATTCCGCCTGCAACATCAGTGTGGGAAATGTTTCTAAGAAATGATGTCGAATATTGACATGTACTGGCATTTATAGTACAATACAGTTAGATAAATGTGAAAGAGGTGATAGAGGTGCAACTCGTTGAGCGGCATATTATCTGCAAAGGTGATTCTCGGTATGCTGCCATAGATGCAGCCTCCTTCGCATCCAAAAACCTCTATAATCTCGCGAACTACCACATGCGCCAATCCTTCATCCATACGGGAAAGTACCTGAGCTCTGTCGATGTCTATCATCTGGTGAAGGACACTGATGCTTACAAAGCCTTACCGCGTAAAGTGAGCAATGATGTCCTTCGACTTCTTGACAAGAACTGGAAGGCATTTCGTAAAGGGCTTGCAGCATGGTTTGAAGACCCCTCCAAGTTTGAAGGCCGTCCCAAAGTGCCTAAATACAAAGACAAGCAAAAGGGGCGCAATATCCTCATATACGATATCCAAGCCATCTCGAAAAAAGCCCTCAAGAAGCAAGGAATGATTGCTCCATCCCTACTAGGAATCGAGATACCTACGAAGCAGGCTCACGTCAAACAAGCCCGTATCATCCCTCGCAGCGGGTTCTATGTGGTAGAAGTGGTCTATGAGCAAGAACCCAAACAGGCAGCAGTCGATCCCTTGCTCGTCGCTGGTATCGACATTGGATTGAACAACTTAACAACGCTAACATCAAACAAAGCAGGCTTTACGCCTTGGCTGGTTAACGGGCGTCCGCTGAAGCACATCAACCAATGGTATAACAAAGAACGTGCACGGTTGCAGAGCCATCTCAGTAAACACAAGCGTCATACCTCCAATCGTTTAGAACGCCTTACCAATAAGCGCACACGCAAAATTGATCATTACTTGCACACCCAAAGCCATCGCCTCATCGAGCATCTGATAGGGGAAGGCATAGGAACATTGGTGATCGGGAAGAACGACGGCTGGAAGCAAGAAATCAACATAGGGAATCGCAACAATCAACAGTTTGTGCAAATTCCCTTTGCTCGCTTCATTGATATGCTCAGATATAAAGCAGAACTGGTGGGAATACATGTGATTCTACAAGAAGAAAGCTACACCAGTAAGTGTAGCTTTCTTGATCTTGAGCCACTTTGCCATCAGGAGCACTACCTGGGCAAACGCATCAAACGTGGCTTGTTTCGTACCAGTACTGGCAGGCGTATCAATGCCGATGTCAATGGCAGTTTGGTGCGCCGTTTCGGTGCATGTTAAATCTCTCCTGAAAGGAGATGAGGTTGAGAGTAGGAACCTCAAGGACACCCAACCTACCTAATACGGAAACGTAAAGGGGAAAGCAGCATGTTGGGAAAGCGGTTAAATGCGAAGGTATGCAGCATGACGCACCGCAAGTCCTGTGCGCAAGGTGAAGCCTGGATTGGTTAAACCCAAGTTCCTAGCAGTCTAACCATTGGCTCGTCACACCATACCTGAAGTGATGTCATCGGAATATATACCATTTCAAACTGGGTATAGAAAACTCTCTCCGATGAGCGACCAGTAATGAACTGGTTCAAAGGGACGAAATGGGCACCTAAACGCACTGAACGTTTAGCATGCGCAAATACGGGATCGCCTAAAAGCCGAGAGGCTCATGGCGACGGAGTTTCCATAGTAGTGCGCCCATGTGGCACAAGAACCTCTCTCACCCGTCGGGGTGAGTCCACTGAAGCGAAGTGGATAAACCAGCAACTTACCTTCAGTCGAAAGATATGAGGGGACCGTAGCATGTTGTCAGGAAGGTCGGTGAAGTCCCAGTACCAGGGGCCAGAGGCCGATCAGGTAAGTCGTGTATGGTGAAGACTGATTGTCTGAAGCCCAGTCAAGGCGGAATTGGGGCAGCCCACAGGACACGGTACTAGCGCCTGTGTTCGACGTTGCCGGGAACGGTACTACTTCCCTGCAAAGCTTCCGTCGAAGCCTACCCGTACGGAACGGGAAAAGACGTAAAGGACACCTGGAGCACGAACTGAGATTCTTGGAGGCAACTTGGGGTTGCCCTAACCACCGCGAGGTGTATGGGTACAGAGGGACCGAAGTAGTCGCGGAAGTCACGCTCCGCCGGGGCCTGTGAGAAAGACACAGACAGGGCGAAGGGTCCCAGGAACTCGTCTCAGCGGCAGAGGTTGGCCTGGATGGGCCACACGATCTTTGCGCAACGAGGCAAAGGGTTCTGGAGAGCTACAGTGCCATGAAAGTGGCCCGCTGGGTTCGGGAAGAGACCGTTGGAAAAGGGCTGAGTCCAGGAAACCACCTGAAATATCAGGCAGGTCGGGACAGCATCAGTACCTCGCTGGCGGTCTACTTCATCTCAAATGCTCAAAGTAACGTTTGAGACAGGGGGAAGGGAAACAGGGAGTATCGTTGTGAACAGAGTGGTGCGCGAGATGCGTAATGCCTACCTCTACGAAGCAACGAGAAACTGGAGAGCCGTGTGCATCGAAAGGTGCAAGCACTGGTTCGGGGAGGGGTGGCAGGAAAAGGTCCAAAAGGAACCTCGCTTACCGCCTACTCTACAACATCATTCGAAAAGCAATCCCTGACTCCTTCGGGCAAGGGATCGTGGGCGTGGCAGTCCGTCCAGTGGGTGCTCCCACATACTGAGCAATGCTTGTCATTGTTTAGATGAACTGTAGTGATTACTGGTGAATGTACACCTCACCAAGTGCTCTCCGAACCCTGCGAGCCACGTAGGGGCGAGAAGTCCTGTGAAGATACAAACAAGCCTGGCATCCATTGAAGGATAGCAGGCTTGTTTTGCTTCTCTTGGCTTGCTCGATTGAGACTAGCCTTTGATCATCAGCAGGGGCAGCAGATAAACTGTGCTGAAGACGATGACCCAGACGATGTCGACGAAGTGCCAGTACATCTCGGCGGCCTCGACCGCGAAGTGCTTCTTGGCGGTAAAGTCGCCGCGAATGGCACGAATCAGACAGATCGTCAGGAAGATGAGACCGATGGTGACGTGCAGGCCGTGGAAGCCGGTCAACGTGAAGAAGGCCGAGCCAAAGACCCTGGTCTGCATCGTGAAATGATCGGCAGTATAGAGATTAAAGTACTCATATGCCTGACCGCTCAGAAAGACAAGCCCGAGGATAATCGCGCCCGCCAGACCTGCAATCAACTGCTTCCTATTGCCTTTGACGATACCCTTACGCGCAATAATTGCTGGGAAGCTACTTGCCAGCAGAAAGACGGTATTGATTGCAGGAAATGTCCAGTCCAGGTGCTCGCCCGAGGGCAAGAGCCAAAGACCGTTTTTAATCTGTAAACCACGCACTTCCAGGTAGAGGTACGCGGCGATCAGGTTCGCGAAGATCAGCGCCTCAGAGGAAATGAAGAGGATCATACCCCACCAGTTCATGCTGCGTCCTACTTCAACATGCTCCTCTAGCGACCTGACCTGCTCGCCGTGAACAACGCTCATATTATGAACTCCCTAACCATGTTCTCGTTATCTACGCTCGTAGATCCATCCTATGATACAACCGATGAGCAGCACCACGCCGAGACCACAGACAATCGGCTGAAAAACGAAACCAACCAGAATGAGAGAGATCGCGACCGTGGTCACAAGCGGCCAGATGCTAGAACGAGGCATCAAATCCTCTTCCTTTGGCACGACCTTCTTGCGCTTCTTGACTGCGCCCTTCGCTGGCTGTCCAGCAGCCTGAGGAGGCGTAACCTCCTCCTGCTCCTGTTCCGCTGGTGCTGCCACAACCTGTGCAGATTGTGTCTCTGGCTGCGCGGACTTCTCGCGCTTCTTGTCCAATTGTTTGGCTTTGGTCATGGTGCTACTGTACCTCTAGTGAATAGCCGACTTCCAGTCAGCAATCTCAGGATTCTTCTTGTCATAGAATGGACGGCGGCTGCGGACCACGGGGATGGTGAGGAAGTTGTACTTCTTCGGAGGAGAGGTTGTATCCCACTCCAGGGTAAAGGCATCCCATGGATCGCTACCAGACTCTTTGCCATCCTTCAAGCTCTTGAAGAAATTGAAGACGAAGACCATGACACCAAGGCCAACCATGAAGGCGCCAATCGTCGACATGAGGTTCAGCTCATTCCAACCCAGGTTGCCCGGGTAGGTGTAGACGCGGCGGGGCATGCCCAGCAGGCCCAGCAGGTGCATGGGGAAGAACGCCAGGTTCATGCCTATCAGCAGCAGCCAGAAATGAACCTGCGCCAGTTTCTCGCTCATCACCTTGCCGGTCATCTTGGGGAACCAGTAGTAGATACCCGCGAAGATAGCCATGGCGCTACCGCCGAAGAGCACGTAATGGATGTGCGAGACAACAAAGTAGCTATCGGTGATCTGGTAGTCGAAAGGCACGACGGCCAGGGCGGCACCATTCAAGCCACCAATCAGGAACATACCGATGAAGCCAAGCGAGAAGATCATTGGCGCCTTCAGGCTCAACTTACCTTTGTAGATCGTACCCAGCCAGTTGAAGATCTTTACCGCGGTTGGCAGAGCAATCAGAGCTGTGCTGGAGGCGAAGAACGCCTGCGCGACAGGTGGCAGACCAACGGCAAACATGTGGTGTGCCCACACGGTGAAGCTCAGGAAGCCGATAGCCACACCCGACCAGGCAATAAAGGTATAACCAAAGATCGGCTTGCGCGAGAAGACGGGCAAGATCTCAGAGGTGATACCGAAGGCCGGAAGGATCAGGATATATACCTCGGGATGGCCAAACGACCAGAACAGGTGCTGCCAGAGCAGCGGGTCACCTCCGTATGCATACTCATAGAAGTGCGTGCCCAGGTGGCGATCCAGCAGCAGGAAGACGCTGGCGGCCGTCAGACTAGGCAGAGCAAACAGCAGCAGGAAGGACATGACCAGGATCATCCACGAGAAGAGCGGGATGCGGTTGATGCTCATACCAGGCGCGCGCAGCTTCAGGATGGTCACCACAAAGTTCAACGAGCCGGAGATCGAGGACACGCCCAGCAGCGTGGTGCCCAGAATCCAGAAGTCGGCGTTCATGCCAGGTGTACAGTTGTACGCGTGAATACCGCAGGCACTTGCCGTCAGGCTCAGGGGAGCGTACATGAACCAACCGCCATTAGGTGCGGCGTTGAACAGGTAGCTCGACTGTAGGAAAATGCCACCAAAGAGCAAGATCCAGAAGCCAAAGGCATTCATGCGGGGGAAAGCCATGTCGCGTGCGCCCATCATCAGCGGCACAACATAGTTACCAAAACCCGCCATCATCGGCATCACGAACAAGAAGATCATCGTGGTGCCATGCATGGTAAAGATCTGGTTATAGAGCTCGGGACTGATAACCTTGCCATTAGGTACTGCCAGCTGTGTACGGATCAAGAGAGCCTCTAGACCGCCCACCAGGAAGAAGAAGAAGGCAGTAACCATGTACATGATGCCGATCTTTTTATGATCGGTCGTCGTAAGCCATTCACCCAGGTAAGATTCACTGAATGATCGCTCACGAACTACTGTCGTAGCCCTATCATTGATAGTGCTAGTAGCCATGAATAATTCCCTCCAACGAGTCTAGCCCCATAAGTGAGGTAGACGGGCAAGTTATGCTACTTGAGGCTTTCCAGATAAGCCACCAGCGCCGGCAGATCCGACTTAGCGACGTTCACCGTCATGTCGTTGCCAGGTTTGACTTTCTGGGGATCAGAGATCCACTTCGCCAGGTTACAGTTGCTGAGATCTCCACCAGGATTGCAATCCTGCGCTTTGTAGTCCAGCACACCGCCAGCAATCAGGTGACGGCTACCGAAGTGCGTCAAGTTAGGACCAATCAGACAACCATTCGCGTTCTGTGGATCATCACAGCGCCCAACGGGATTGGGATCCTGTAGATAGGGCGTGCTCTGACTGACACCAACGATACCATGGCAGGTGGTGCACTGGTTCTTAAAGACCTCCTGGCCCTTCGCCTCCAGGCTACCGGGAGCAGGAACGGCGGCCGCCTGCTGCTGCGTCTGCGCCCATGAAAGGAAGCCGTTGTTGTCATGCGTGACCTGGACATCAAAGCGCATGTTCGCATGCTGCGTTCCGCAGTACTCGGCGCAGATACCAAGATAGGTCTTATCCGGCGTATCCGCGCTAAACCACTTCTCGTTATCGTGGCCAGGGATGACGTCAGTCTTACCAGTCAGCGCTGGCACCCAGAAGCTGTGGATAACGTTATTTGAGTACAGCTTCACATGCACATTGGTATGGGGTGGAATCACCAATGTATCCGCGGTAGTCATCTTATACTCTGGATAGTAGAATTCCCACCACCACTGGTGTCCATACGCCGTCACCTCAACCGTATTAGTACTATTGGCTGGTGGCGTGGCGACGTCGAAAATACCCTTGATGGTAACACTCAACACCGCCAGCAAGACAACCGCTGGAATAATGGTCCAGATCAATTCGACGGTAGTATTACCGTGGATCTGTGGCGGGGTGGGCGAATCAGGGCGCTCGCGGAAGCGAAATGTAGAGTAGATCAAGACACCCTCTACACCTACAAACACAATCGCGGCAATTATGAGAATAATCCAGAAAACATTGCTCTCGCTTCTGGCAATCGGGCCCGCCGGATCAAGGATCGAGGGCGAGTTTTCACCGCAAGCGGTCAACAGTATCGAGGTCAAAGCGAGACCGGCAACAAGGCTCGCCCAACGCTTTGGCCTACGAAATAAAGGCATCCTCACGTCTAAATCTCCTAACACGTAGTTTGACGATGAACGATAATGTCTCTTTTCGTCGACACTCTCTCCATTTTATTGTCCAAGTGTAGCGAGCCACCCTAACAGGTAGCTTGCAGTCCCTAAAAACCACCTTACAGGAACCTGAATAAAACCACGTGCAACAGAGGCCGCGCTCGCTTGAGAGGCTGTGTAACAATGTGTAGCACCAGGTGGCAGCATAGGTTGGGACATGTCAGAGGACACTATGGATTGATCATCCCAGTGGGACTAGCACAAAGCACGTATCCCAATGGCTTTTTCTTAATATCTGTCGTCTATTTAGATAGAGTAGAGAGAGATAGTAAAAGCTCGTTTCGCTTCAGTCGGTACCCCTCAAGGTGCTCTTCTCCGCTACATACTATAACACAATTTGTACAGTCTAACAAAAACTTTTAAGCCGCTTCCTAAGCCATTTCAAGCCCTTTTCCACGTTCTTTAAGGTCCATTACTGGCAGCTAAATGGACTGCCAATCCTCAAAAAACTCTCTTTTTTGGCTTCATTTTACTTACAAATACCTCAATATCCCTGAATTTGCTTAAGACGCTTTTCCAGATCATAAACCGCTGCTGTACGCATCGAAGTGAGTAAATATTCTCTGTAAGAGTGTACAAAAAGACACGTCGTCATGTGATGAATGACGACGTTCGCCCATTGGCTTAGAAGGAGTAAATGAAGAGAACTACGAGCGCTCCATCTTCTGAAGGTTAGAAGTGAGTTGCCTTGTATATTGCTCGCACAATTCTTGTTTGCGCGCAACATAAATAGCCTTACTGAAGGCTCCATTCAAGGTAATAATCCTCACTTCTAGCTGCTCATCTTCAAAGAGCTCAACATAGGTCGTGGCTCCGCGCTCGTGATATGTAACCGGAACCTCTTTGATGTTGCTTCGTCGGTAGGAATTCGCGCCTGTAATTCGCAGCGAAAGGTGGCCCGCCGTCGCGGGATACACAATGCTACAGGCGATTTCGTAGATGTAGGAGTCGAACTCCCTCGCCCGTTCTTGCAGGATGCATTCATATGTGATATGTACGAGAAAATCGTTTGCTTGGCTCTCGTCCAGGGCGGTCTGTGGAATGGTTTTCGACAAGAAACTGCTCGCTTTCTACTACCAGGCACCTTGAAAGGCAACCATGTTATCCATATGAGGAGATCTCGCTAGACTCTGTCACGAAACACAGCGCGTCTCTTCTGGCTTGCCCGTCTCCTTAAGTAACTCTGGACATTTTTGTAACAAAAGAGACCAAGAGCTAGCAAGCAGAAGAGTAACAAAATTATGGGTAACAACATCAGTATTTCCTTCTCACTATTTTCTCAACAATAGTGTGCAAGAGTTGTCTACTCAAACAGGCTGCATGTTTTCGCCAATTCTCATGAATAAGCCATCTCGATATATCTGCTTATAGACGCTCCAATCATCTTCTTGCACATTGAGCAAATCCTTCAGCAAAGACACATCTAACACCTGTAAGTCTTTCTCTGCCTGGTAACAAAGTCGGCCTATTTTTTGCTGGATCATCGTACGCTGCATGCGTGCGGTGTGATGGGTATTAGCGAGCCACTTCATCTGCAAACAGATTTCGAGAAACAGGGTTCTAAACGTTTTCATACCTACCCCTTTCTAGTACTCTTAGCTACTTTTGGAGAGATTACGCATTGGAACAGGTAGTACAACTATTGAAGACAGAGGAAAGAGGATCACGACTCTTCCTTCTTCAAACTTGTGCTCCTATGAGTTGTCTTTGGCTTGTTGCGTAATTTTCTCTGCAATATCTTTAACCTGTGCTTCTATGGCAATGAGCATGGCTTCATCTAGTCGCGGCTCATTGTGTTCTTCACGTTGATCCTGAACCATCTCCATCACTCCTGCGATGTGACTCATCAGGTATTCACCACTCGCTTGAAGCGCAAGTGTATGAAGTTGTTGTTTATCCAAAGGTGTCCTCGCCTTTTCGACTCTGCACTCCTTTTCAGGAGCCATACAAGAGGTGATTCTAAAGAGGTGCTCTTAAGTGAGGAAACCTCGCCACATGTCTTCCGGCTTCGTTTATAGCTGAAGGAGAGAGCGGGTATCATGATGTGCATATGATCCATTTATTATACATCTTTTTATCCAAAAACGCAATATCAATAATTGAAGAGGTATAAGTCAAAGAAATAGAATTGAGTAGACCTTATATAGAATCAGAAGTAGTGGCGATCGAAAATCTGGATAAAAACAAGGGGGTAATTTTCTGCATGAGCGACGGTAGGAGCAAAGAGTACCCCTTGAGGAGGGCACATTGGAAGCGCTCTTGTGCATACAGCAGACAGGCCGTTAGCACATCTTTTTACGTCTAGCTTGAAAAATTTTTTTTCAAATTGCCTAAATTATACAGGCCTTTCATTTGTAATTTTTTTAAAAATACTGTATACTAGTAGGGTCATACATTGATGAGAACTGTTCCGCGTAGAAAAACTTTCCCACGTGTTATCGCCTGCCTTCCACCTATTCTGGCGATTTTTCATCACCCATTCCGAGAGAATGTAAACCATAGAAGGAGCATGCCATGCAATTGCTCATCTCTCTGTTCCTCGTTCTTGCCATCTTTTTAGGGTCTTTTGGGTACATGATCTTTCAATATGATCAAGAGATACGAGCGAAATAAGAGGAAGCACTCTCATAGCCTTGCCTCTGATCTACCTTACTATACCTAAATAAATGTGGAAGACAGAATGAATAACGTCGGCCAGGCGGCCGAACAGGAATGTTCCGTTTGTTTTATATTTGCTCGTCTTCATGACAACAAACGCGCCTTTAAAAGAAATGAGAGTAGCCAATGGCCATACCCACCCTCGACCAGACCGAAGGTATCTGGATCACTCGGACCAATAATTCGGGATATCACTATGTGCAGGATGTCTTTGCAGGAGAAAACCCGCGAGATCAATTTCACCGGGCAAATTGTCGCCTGTTGATCACCAAAGGGCGCCTGATCCCGGAAAGAGGTGATGCCCTTAATCCATCCGAGCGTCTCTGGGAGAAGGCACGACGCTACAGCCAGGTTCTGATATGATACAGAAACAGGCATGACACCACCTAGCATCCTTCGGAGGAAGAGAAGCTGATGAGACGAATGCCAACAGGAACGCTTGTTTGGAGTCTCAAGCGCTATACCAAAAATGCCAACTTGTGGGACCGCGCCTGCTTCAAGTGCAAGCAAAAGGTTCCCGTCTTTGAGTATGAACTTCGGGATGAACAGGGGCGAACACTTTTTCACTTTCTCTGTGAGGAATGCGCGCAGAAGAAACTTGCGGAATGGCTTCAATGTACAGAGAGTCCCGACTATATAGCTCTTGGCTACCAGACAGATTTTGATATCGCGACCGTATTCTTTGAACAAAAAAATGAAGGCGAAACCCTGCTCCTGACACGTTGGAGCAAGGAACAACGGCGGCGCAGACTCCAAATAGAGACTGATAAAAACGCTCAATAATAAATAAAGGAGCCATAGGCATGACTTACACACGCCAAAACAGTGTTGAAGAGCAGCGAGAAGCCTCTCACCAGGCCAGTCGCATTACTACTCTTTGTGAACAATTCTACATTACACTCGATGCTATTGATTGGCAATATCTGGGCATGCAGGCTCCGGTAAAAGTGGACGGTATTACTATCGCGACCCTTCAAGTTCTCAGCCAACGTGCGAGTGATGACATCCTGCGCCAGATACAAATGAAGCTCTTCGAACATGCTGCTCTAGAAGCTATTCACGCTCCATCAAGTCTGAAGGCGCTCATATGGTCTCCGATCGAGGTCCTACAGCCCCAGACATTTTTACAACTTTGGGTTGTAACGATGGAAACGGGTGAGCGTGTCCCAGTCATTGAATCGCTCAAAGATGGGCATCGTGTCTACGAACACTATAAATTTGATGGAAGTCATGAGCAGTTTCTCCAACTCTTTGGCCCGCTCGGCAATGGGAAGCTTCCTCTTGGAGAGAGGGTTACCATCCAGGTGCGAGAAAATCAATATACAGGAGAAATCATACACATCCTTCCCCTCGGCAAAAATCCTACCTATCGCAAAAACGCCTCAAAGCACGCTACAGCGTCAGAGCAGATATTCTTCAAGGATCTGATCGAAAGATATATGGTTGACTGTCACAACGGTTTTCCCTACATTGTGAATCAGACACAAATTGTTGCTAATGTACCTGTGAGCGAACTGTCGGAATAAACCAGGGGCTGACTTTTCAGCCCCTGGTTTGGAACAATTTCCTCTTCCACCTACAGTACTTGCTGGTTGGACAACCCGGTCAGTTGTTCGCTGAGTTGTTGGAGCCGACGACGAGCTGCCAGATCATAGGCCTGCGAGTGTGCCCGCGCGTGCCGCCGCTGGTCAAAGTATTTGAGAGACGCGCTCCCCAATTACCAGGATGACCTGATCCGCGCTCCTCCATCACAATCAATGATTGTACTGGTCATAAACGTGTTACTAATCAGCATAGTAATGACCTGGGCCACATCCTCCGGGCGTCCAACGCGCTTAGCTGGAGTGATAGCTACGGAATGCGCAAAGAATGCCTCGCGCATTTCCTCCGGCAGGTCACCCCAGAAAGGAGTTGCGACCCCTCCGGGTGCGACGGCGTTGACACGCAAGGGCTGCAATTCCAGTGCAAGTGTGGGAACCATGGCTTCCAGCGCCCCGTTGACAGCCGCGAATCCGGAGGCGCCAGCGAAAGCGATGTGGGCCGTGACAGCACTGACGATAGTCAGAGAACCATCCTTGCGTAAGAAATCGAGACTGGCCTGCGCCGCGATCAATTGCGGCCAGAACTTGGTTTCAAACCCTTGACGAAGCATGTCAAAATCAAGCGTGCGGAACTCTCCCGCTCCCACGTTGCTCGCTAGAGTCAGGACAAGATGGTCAAAGGTACCAATGCGATCGAAGAAGTTGCGCGTCTCTTCACGCGAGGTTGCGTCTACGACCTCACCGGTGACAGAGCCTTTAAGAATGGCGAGCGCCCTTGTCACTTTTTCCGGAGAGCGTCCGGCGATAATGATATTCGCTCCGGCCTCAGCCAGAAGGTGAGCCGTTGCCAGTCCAATCCCGGACGTTCCGCCGAGAATCACAATGCGCTGATCCCTCAAGTCCATTTGATTTCCTCTTTTTCATGCTGGTTTCTCTCCCCAGCATCTGCTACAATAAACGATACGTGGCGTGTCACATTGACAATAGTTATTTTATACGATACGTATCGTATATGTCAAGGGAATAATTTTAGAGGAGGAAAGAGTAATGTTTGAGCAGGGGAGGCCGTTAGAAACAACCGGGCCGGGCCGCCGCCGCAGCGATCAGGCCCATCAGGCCATTTTGCAAGCGGCGATTGAGGTGCTCTCCCAGGAGGGCTATCGTGCCATGACGATTGAAGCGATTGCCGCGAGGGCAGGCGTGGGGAAAAAGACCATTTATCGCTGGTGGTCTTCCAAAGCGTTCGTGACGCTTGAAGCACTGACTATGTATACCGAGGAGCATACGCCTTTTTCAGATACTGGTTCCCTGGAGGGAGATTTACTGACCTACTTTGAGCTTTCTTTCGCAGGCTTGCAGGGGAAAGCGGGAACCGCATTGAGCGGGATGACGGCTGAGGCCCAACTGGATCCGGAATTTGCGCGTGAATTTCAGCGCCTGTTTATCGTGCCACGAAAGCAAGAGCTGGTTGAGCTCTTGCAACGAGGAGTGCAAAGAGGTGAACTGGCTGCTGACACCAACCTGGATGTGCTCGCGGACCTGATTTATGGAGCCAAATGGTATCGCTTTCTCTTGTATCCTAAGCCACTAGATGATGCGTTCGCCAAAGAAATTGTCACATTGATTCTCCGCTTGAGACCAGCAGTGTAGCACTTGTAAGTGCCAATAAGAGATGTTCGCCTCTTGTCTCACGCTTCCCGTCAACTGGGTGATGCTCTGAGATTTTGTCCATACCAGAAATGCCCACTGCCCTGTCCCTGGTAAATACATATTTTCCCTATTCCATAAAAGTGAAGGATAAGCCGATAGAGAAGTATAAAGGGTTCTGCCAAAATAGGGGCCCGTGGCCTTGCTCGCACATGAACAACATGAGACTGCTGTGTGAAAAAGGGCGAACTTTGTCCATCATTCTTCAACCTTTCAGGTGTTTGTAAGGTGGCATTCATTGCTTGCAAGGAGCCTATCAGGAGCAAGACCGACAATGAGATATGCAGCACTAGCTCTAAACAATTTAAAAAACCGTACTTTACGACAGCAATATACAGCCATTACCGCCTCGCGTGAGCGGCGGTCTTGTTCCATATTTGATTGCGGTTCCTGAAGTGACCGCGCGCTAATGAGGAGAATATTGTGTCACAATCCAATACCACTCTCGCCGCACAGCCAGCCTGGCGCGCGACACTTTCCGCTTATATCAACCTGATAAAGCCACATGTCACCGTCCTGCTATTGGGCGTGACAGCCGCGACCATGGCTATCGCGGTACGCGGACTCCCTCCCCTGGGCATTACACTCGCAACCCTGCTGGGCGGCTTTATGTCAGCCGGGAGCGCAAACTGCATCAACTGCTATATCGATCGCGACATCGACCAGATCATGGGACGGACGCAGCGCCGTTCTCTGCCCGCTGGCCGCGTCCAGCCACAGCAGGCTTTGATCTTCGGCATTCTACTCGGGGTTGGCTCCTTCTTCCTGCTCTGGGGCCTCGTTAACCTGCTTAGCGCCGTTCTGGCTACCTCGGCGATTCTGTTCTATGTCTTCATCTATACGCTAGGCCTCAAGCGTACTACCGCGCAAAATATCGTGATTGGTGGAGCCGCGGGCGCGGTTCCGGTCCTGGTCGGCTGGGCGGCTGTCACCAATTCAGTTTCCCTGTCAGCCATCTGGCTCTTTGCGATTATCTTCTACTGGACGCCTCCCCACTTCTGGGCGCTCTCGCTGCTGATTCAGAAAGACTATGAGAAGGCGAAAGTCCCCATGCTCCCAGTTTTGATGGGCGAGACTGAGACACGCAAGCAGATTCTGCTCTACTCGCTGCTCCTGGTCGCGGTGACCACGATTCTCTTCCTTATGGGCGCCATGGGTTACATCTTCCTGTTCAGCTCACTAATTCTGGGTGGCATCCTGGTCTATATGGCGGTCCGCCTGCTCAATGATGACGCATCGAGGAAGTGGGCGCGCACGGTCTTCTGGTACTCCAACTGCTATCTCGCGCTTATCTTCGCTGTCGCAGTCATTGACCGGGTCATTCACTTCTAAAGTCGTTCTTGTGTTGAGAGTGCAGCCCAGTGGCAGGTTGCACTCTCACAAGCATTCCCTTTGTCAGCAATTAACAGCATAAAGGACAGTCGAGAGAAGCTATGAGTATCCGATGGAACTGGCGTCTAGCCTCACGCCTTTCAGTATTAAGCCTGGCCGTACTGGTCGTTATCTTTGTCCTGGTCTATCAGCGAGTCTCAGCCGATAAGGCGAGCTCCGTAGACGCCCCCTCTGTCACCACGTCGGGACTCCAGGGGACAGACCTGGGCGGCGCTGCCGCTCCCGGTTTTACCTTGATTGATCAGCATGGAAAGACCGTCTCGCTCGCCGATTTTAAAGGCCAGCCAGTCGTAGTCACCTTCATGTTTACGCGCTGCCCCGATCAGTGCCCTCTGGAAGCTCAGAAGCTGCATTCAACCTTCCAACTCCTGGGAAACGATGCCGGCCATGTGACCATGCTTGCGATCAGCACTGATCCCCAGAACGATACGCCTCAGGCGGCCTCCAACTTTACCCAGGCCCATAGCCTGGATCAGAGCAACTGGCATTTTCTCACTGGCTCAAGCCAGCAGCTCTCTCCTGTGTGGAGCAACTACCACGTCTATGCGAACAGCAATGGGAACACAGCCGATCACAGCCTTGGCATCTATGTCCTCGACAAGCAGGGCCACGAGCGCGTCTTCCAGGACACCAGCTTCACCCCCGATCAGCTAGCCAGCAACCTGAAAAAACTCCTCAGCGAATAAAGTAGAGAGTGAGAAAGGCGGCGGCCCCTCAGTCGAGGGGCCGCCGCCTTTCTCACTCTCTTTGGGACAAGTAAACCTTCGCGCCTGCGGCGCTCAGGGGTAAGGGTGTGGTGGCTGGGAGCCTGGCAGGCTCCCAGCCACCACACCCTTACCTCTAGACGAGTTTGCGAGCCGAATTTGGCAAACTTGAATAATAACGTCTGTGCTTATTGACGTGCATCAATCAATACGGTATGCTTTTACATGGCAAATCCATGGAGAAGAAAGAAGAAGGCGTAAGATACGCAGACGCGCAAGGGATAACAAAGTTATGACGCAAGAGACATCTACCTGGCGAGGCCTGCTAGGACAAATCATTAGCGATGCGCAGGAACGCCAACGCATCGCCGACCTGTTGCGAGTAAATCCGATTACGCTCACGCGCTGGGCTAACGCCAGGTCGAAACCACGCGCAGAAAGCTTGCGCCAACTGATTGATGTGCTTCCCACTCAGCGCCAGCGACTGATTGAGCTGATTACCGGCGAATACCCTCGCCTCTTCGCAGAGGAGGCATGGCAAGAAGATATTGCGCCCCTCATTCCTTCGAACTTCTATACACGAGTGCTTAACATACATACCACTAGCTCCTTATTCCTACGTTCATCGGCCATCTGTATCGCCGTTCTGCAACAAATTCTGGCCCAGCTCGATCCCACAAAAAATGGAATGGAGGTTTGTATCGCGCAATGTGTTCCCTCGCAATCACAAGTTGCCCCATCTGATGTTCAGTGGCCTCGGATACACAGCCTGCGTACCACCTTTGGACGTGGCACGCCTCCCTGGAATAATCATGAGAACCAGACTGTCTTTTTCGGTGCGGAATCGCTTATCGGACAGGCGGCACTTCGTGGCCATTATATCGTGATCCAGACGCGCGACGAGAAACAGCGCCACTTTCCAGCCCACGCTACCGCGCTGGAGGAGAGTATTATTGGCCTGCCTATCATCCGGACTGATCGCGTGGCGGGTGTACTCTCAATCGCCAGTACCCAACCTCATTTTTTCGTCTCGACCCGCCTGGGCCTGGCCATTCACTACGCCGAACTCCTGACCCTGGCCTTTGAACCTCATGAGTTCTACCGGATTCAGGATCTCGACCTGGGCCTACTGCCTCCTGCCCAGAGACAGCAAAGCGCTATCGCGAACTTCCAGCTCCAGGTAACACAGACTATGATTCAGGCTCAACAGCAGGGCGAGCCACTTACACGCCCGGTGGCGGAGCTGCGCACCTGGCAGGAGATAGAGCGTCGCCTACTCCACCAAACCTGGGAAGAGGCCTGAAAGCTCCCAACCTTACACTCTCCTTACAAAGCGAGCTCCCAGGCCGTGCAATCCCCCATCTGCTTGCGCGAAATCGGCAGATTTGGTATGCTTATTTGAGGACAATGATGGAAAGTTATGTCCTCATGGTTCTTATTACACTTGGAGGAAAGCGAGAAGCCTTATGGATACTTCTCTTCAAGGCACCAAACTCATTATCGACAACGAACAAGACCTTGGGGTGTTGCAAGAGGCAGAAGTGACCGAGGCCGAAAAGCATATCCATCTGCCAAGTCCCAGCCTGTGGCCGCTTGTCCTGAGCGCCGCTATCCTGGTGACCGTCGCGGGATTGCTCGGCCTACCGGATAGCCCCTTGCTTGCAATTATTGGCGCACCGTTCATCATCGTTGGCATTATGGGCTGGGCATTAGAAGACCCCATGGCGGGCCATTCCCACCACGAAACGTCCACAACTCCCATGCAAATCACCAGCGAGGGTGCGCGTGACATTCTGACACGTGCACGTGAAGCCGCAGAACGCTCGGTAACGGTCAGCAGCACCGCCTATAGCACTCACCTGGCGAAGGTGGAGCTAGAGGGCGAGAGTAGCGAGGGCGTGACCCTGGCACTCTATGGTAAGGTGGAAATGGAGTCTCAGCGCGATGAGCTCGTCAATGAGCTACGCCAAATTCCTGGTGTGCTGGAAGTGAAAAACTTCATGATCGCGGAAGACTCGATCCTGCGTACAGCCTATCAGCGCCTCGATGCCATGCGCGCCAAGGGCAAGCTTGAGGGTGCGCAAAACATCTCGATTCTGGTTGAGAACTACATCCTGCACCTTTACGGCGATGTACCTCAGAAAGAGATGAAATACGCTCTGGAGCGCGAGATGGTCGGCATTACCGGCGTCAAGGTTGTGGTCAATCACATTGGCCTGAACAAAGAGATTCCCGGTAACCTCGGAAAGACACGCAACGCCTAGTTTTAATATAAAGCATAAGATGCCCCTGGCGGCCTGTGGCCGCCAGGGGCATCTTATGCTTTATATCTTATTTATGTGCGACGCTGGCGGAGGAAGGCGGGAATATCGATTACATCCCCGGAAGGGGCATTGCGACTTCCTCGATTTAGCTCCGGGTTGAGCCCGCGCACCTTGCGCTGAATCACCCTGGGCTGCACTGGCTGATCCTCCGGCTGAGGCACAGGTAATCGTCCCTGGGTGGGATTGACTGGCTCTTCATCGTAAGGATAGTCCTCTTCATCCTCCTCATCCTCGGGCAGCACGTCTGCTGGCTCACGCGTGGCAGGAACCACGGGTGGCAGCGAGTTATACGCCGGACTCTCATTGCGCCTCACACCACGCTCGGCTACCTGGTTGGGCAGATTGACCGAGATGGGCGGCGTTACAGGCGGCATATCGGCCTCGGCGAAGCGTGAGGATTTCTCTTCCATATTCGCGGCCGACATGCCTGAGTTTGTGTAGTGTGGACGCGGCTCGTTACGCACAGGCTGCTGCACGACGGGATAGCTGGTTGAAGCCCCCCGTACCACTGTATTGCTATCGAAACCGGTAGCGATGACGGTGATCTTCATTTTGCCATCGAAGTGCTGATCCTGCACCGCGCCAAAGATAATATTCGCATCAGGATGAGCCGCCTGGCTGATAATCTCAGCCGCCTCGTGGACCTCGAAGAGCGTCATATCCAGGCCGCCCGTGATGTTAAAGAGCACACCACGCGCACCGCTGATATCGATGTCCAGTAAGGGGCTGGCAATCGCCGTCTGCGCAGCCTCGACAGCGCGCGCGTCTCCCCCAGCCTCACCAATGGCCATGAGTGCCGAGCCAGCGGAAGACATAATCGTCTTGACATCGGCGAAGTCCAGGTTGATCAAACCTGGAACGGTAATCAGGTCGCTGATACCTTGAATACCTTGACGCAGAACGTCGTCCGCAAGCTTAAATGCCTCGGAGAGCGGGGTGCGCTTATCCGCGATATGTAACAGGCGATCATTGGGCACGGTAATCAGGGTATCGACATGCTGCTTCAGGCTAGCGATACCCTCCTCAGCCGAGAGTTGACGCTTCTTCCCCTCAAAGGAGAAGGGGCGCGTCACCACGCCGACTGTGAGCGCGCCCAGTTCGCGCGCGATCTGTGCCACAACAGGACTGGCGCCCGTTCCGGTTCCACCACCCATTCCAGCTGTGATAAACACCATGTCGGAGCCTTTGAGTACCTCATAGATCTCTTCCGCATTCTCTTCCGCGGCCTTGCACCCGACACCAGGGTTTCCACCAGCTCCGAGGCCACGCGTCAGTTTTTGACCAATGTGGATCTGCATGGGCGCATCTGTACGTAGTAGCGCCTGGGCATCAGTATTAATAGCAATAAATTCGATGCCGGTCATATTGGCTTGTATCATGCGATTGACCGCGTTACTGCCGCCTCCACCGACTCCAATAACGCGAATCTGAGCAAAGCCTTCGAGTTGTTCATTGTCCATAGGTAACATACGTTTCGTGGCCCCCTTTCGAGTCTCTACTAGGTAGAACGGACGAGAAACACTTTTCTCTTACACCATTCTCAAAGATCTTATTCCGAAACCTAACGTCACTGGCGTGACTAGCGCTTCGCGCTCAGGGTTTTCGGATAAGAAGTATGTAAAAACTCAGTCTAAGGAAAAAATGCACGCACCAGGCGCCCTAGAAAGCTAAAGCGCGACTTCATATCGGCTCCTCCATCTCCATACCCGTCGTCCTCATCAATCATGAGCGAGGTATGACGCAACCCCCACAATAGCAGGCCAACCGCCGTTGAATATGCCGGTCGGCTAATGGAATCAGCCAGTCCGTGCATCCCCAAAGGAGTCCCTATACGCGCTGGAATATCCAGTGTACGTGCCGCAACATCTAGAATACCGGGTAGTTCCGCGCACCCACCCGTAATGACAATGCCAGCCGTCAGCAAGCCATCATAACCCGATTTCTTGATCTCTTCATGCACCATGCCAAATAGCTCTTCAACACGGGCCTGAATAATCTGCGCCAGCAACTTCCGCGGGACCAGGTCATTGCAATCAGGCATAAACTGTGACAGGTCGATCATATCGTCTTCATCGATGCTATCAGGATCACAATGCCCATATGTAATCTTCAACTCTTCAGCGACCGCAGGCGGCAAACGCAGCCCAATCGCGATATCACTGGTAACGTGATTCCCACCGACCCCCAGGACAACCGTCTGCCAGATAGCTCCATCCGCAAAGATAGCAATATCCGTGGTGCCGCCACCAATATCGACCAGGGCCACACCCAGGTCGGTCTCGCCTTCAGCAAGCACAGCCTCGCTTGAGGCCAGCGGCTCCAGAACCAGGTCTTCAATATCTACATGCGCGCGATGCACACATTTAATCAAATTATGGATCGAAGAGACGGCGCCCGTGATAATATGGGTCTCGACTTCCAGGCGGAAACCTGACATGCCAATCGGGTTCTTAATGCCCTCCTGGCCATCCACGACATAGCCCCTGGGGATCACATGGATCACTTCACGGTTCGCGGGGATCGCTATCGCTTGCGCTATCTCAATAGCCCGGCTGATGTCATCCTGCACAATATCACGATGATTTGGCGAGATGGCGACAAATCCCTTGCTGTTCTGTGAATCAATGTGGCTACCCGCTATACCGACATAGGCAGCGGAGATTTTCTTCCCCGACAGGCGCTCCGCACGGTCTAACGATGCCGCGATAGAGGTAACAGTCTCTTCTATGTTTACCACCACTCCGCGGCGCAAGCCCTGCGAAGGGCAGGTGCCAACGCCAACAATGTTCAGCTTCCCGTCACGATCAAGCTCGCCAACCAGGACACAGACTTTTGTTGTTCCAACGTCAATTCCGACGATCACCCGCTCTTGCACGATTTTACGCTCCTATTGGGCGGTACAACTGTGAGACGCACTACAACGATGATTTTCGCTCTGGCAGTAAACCACCACTTTCACTGCCACATGCACCACGCTCCGTTGCTTCCTCATAGCCTCGCTCTCAATCCATTTCAATTTACTGCCACGCGACTGGCTGGCATTTACTTAAGAGTATACACTGGACGCAGCCCATAACGAAGGTCAATACTGGCCAGTGACAGTTGTTGCTCCCTGGCCATATCCAAAATGGCCTTCAATGTCAAAAGCCGATTCTCCAACGAGTTGGTGTCGTCCGCACCTCCTAGATAAGCCTTCCAACCATCCTGGCTCTCTACTACATACGAGCCTTTACTACGTCCCTGCGTTCCCCGCCCATCCATAGTATTAGCATACATTGTACCATCGTAACGTAATTGAAAAGCATTGATACCAGTTATCTTTGGTAAACGCTCAAACACGTCTTTTGCAAATTGAATCTCATTTGCATCCACCCGCATACCCACCTGTATTCCCTCACCCCCCGCCACCTTGCCCGACTTCACG
The DNA here is from genome assembly GCF_000178855.1 of Ktedonobacter racemifer DSM 44963. Classification (GTDB taxonomy): domain Bacteria; phylum Chloroflexota; class Ktedonobacteria; order Ktedonobacterales; family Ktedonobacteraceae; genus Ktedonobacter; species Ktedonobacter racemifer. Next base: position 2,240,206 of record NZ_ADVG01000002.1, read on the forward strand.
TTTCCCTGAGCAATGACTGTTAGTGGCGCCGTGACAGTTGGGAGCGCATCGCTGCCGGGTGTGTTGATGGCCCGGGCCATCAACACACCGTCACTGTCGATGCTATAGGTCTCCCGACCCGTCCGCCATAGCAAGAGCGGAGTACGCTCTTGCACCGTGACGGTCAACTGGTTCGGCCATTGCTTACTAACTTGCGCTGAATGTACAAGAGGCAAGTTCTCGACCTGTGCCTCAAAGGCCGGGATATTCAGCAGAAAGATATTCTGCCCCTGTACCCCTTGCCTCTGAATGGCCTGAACCAGTGCGGCATTATGCGTTCCTACGACCTGCACCTGTTCAACACGAAACGCGCTACTCGTGAATGTGAAGCTTAACGCTATGATAAGGACAATAAGACCCGCAATAAGACTGACTAATCTCCAGAGAAAACCGCGCCGGACACTACGGCGCCCGCTTCGTACGGGCACCGACCTGGATAGAGGGTCCGAGACGCGCCTTTGCATACTCTTCATGCGCCCACCTGTAGCCCAGGACCCCGTCTTGGCAAAGGTCCGGGGAGCAACCCGCTGTTGTACGCTCGACAACTGAGGCTGCTTTGTTCTCGTCCTTCTCAGCCGCTCCTGCCTCCTTGCAAAGGCATTCCATGCCGCCGAAGGATCTGCCTCCGGTATTGTGACAACGCGCTGCAACACAACCGGCCTCTCTACAGGCTGTTCCGCGTTGCGTGCGCTTCTACCATCGCGTTCATTCCTACCATAACTCCCTTCCATCCGTTTGACGGCTGCTCGCTTATAGATGTGTGTAGCCGTCTGCTCTGGTAGTTGTCGTTTGTGTGTCATGATGTTGAAACCTTCCACTCACCACGCAGTTCGACCTCCATTTCCAGGTCGACGCCGAACTGCTCTAGCACGCGCTTATGAGCTTCTCGTATGAGCGCCGCTACATCCTCTGCCTTCGCTCCACCAAGGTTGACAATAAAGTTGGCGTGGCGCTCTGATAGTTGCGCCTTGCCTATCGTGAAGCCTTTCAAGCCAGCCGCCTCAATCAGACGACCCGAGTGGTCTCCTTCTGGGTTCTTGAAGACCGAGCCCGCGCTCTGCTGAGGGGGCTGCGTCTGCTTGCGGTGCTGCTTGTAGCTGTTGATCGTTTCACGCAGGGCCGCCGGGTCCGCACGGTGCAGACGCACACCCAGCCGCATGATGATCTCAGCAGGCTCAATAAAGCGCCGGTCGGCCGCCAGGGGCTGACCCTGCTCGTCGAACTGCACCCGGCGCTGAGCGCGGAAACGACTATGACGATAACGCAGGTCCAACTCCGCATGTTGGTAGCGCTCGATAGTGGCTGTAACAGGATGCTCCTCGCAGGCACGTGCGTCCAGCACCTCAACCCATTCCAAAACCTCGCCAATATTACCGTGATGCGCGCCCGCGTTACTAATGACGCCACCCCCCAGCGTTCCCGGGATACCCGGACCAAACTCCAGTCCACCCCAGCCCAGGGTCGCCAGTTCATTGAGCAACTTCGGCCAGCTCACGCCAGCCCCCGCGGTCAATAGCGCTGTTCCGTCACTACGCTCTTCAATGCGATAGTTATTTAAAGCGATACGCGCTACAATTCCACGCACTCCAGCATCGGCATACAAAACATTGGTGCCATTTCCCTGACAGAGAAGTGGCCAGCGCCTCTGCGCGCACTCGTTTACCAGGTCGACCAGGTCTTCTTTTGTCTCCAGTGTGATCCAGATATCCGCCGGTCCGCCCACGCCAAAGGTGCAGTGACGCGATAGTAGTTCGTCACGGCGCACACTCGCAAATCGCTCTTGCAACACACTGTAAGCTGTCTCTTTATCGAACGCCATAGGTTTGGATTCCCTTTGTGATTACTTTTTATTTGTGACCTGGTTGGTTGGTCTGTTTTAACATTTCGCTGACGGTGTAGATGTCGCCTGCGCCCATGATGAGCACAATATCGCCAGAGCGCAGATTATTCTGGATAGTCTGTGTTGTCTCCTGTACGCTTCCGCCATAGAGGATTTGTGCCCCTTCCTGGCTAAAGCGTGGACGTTTGGCGATCTCAGAGACCAGTTGTCGCGTATGCACCAGGCCAGTATCCACCTCGCGCGCGGGGAATATGTCGCTGATGATAGCGATATCCGCGGCGTCAAAAGCCTGGAGAAACTGCTCAAAGAAGGTCTTTGTGCGGCTATACATATGCGGCTGATAGACGGCGATCAGGCGACGGCCTGGATAGCGCTTGCGTGCAGCCTCAAGGGTCAGGGCGATGGCCGTTGGATGGTGCGCGTAGTCATCCACCAGAATAACGTCGTCGCATGTGCGCTCACCCACGACCAGCGCGCCCTGGTGGCGAATTTCAAAACGCCTTCTCGCTCCCGTAAAGCCCTCTAGCGTACGTGCAATTGACTCCAGCGGTGCACCAACTGTGTAGGCTGCCGCCAGGGCCGCTAGAGCATTCTGCACATAGTGAATGCCGGGCAGTTGGAGTCTGTAGAGGACATCTGGCAACTTCACTCCCGCGGGGGCGTTGCGCAGCCTGACGCGGAAACAGGTCTCTCCCTCTAGTTTGACGTCATATGCCTCGAAGGTCAGGCGGTCACCAATATGCTCAGGGGTATCTCTGCTCAGATCTTGTATACTATAGTTCACGATTGAACCAGCCCAGCCGTCGAGATGGGCGCAGAGATCTCGGCATCCCGGGCTATCAATGTTGACGATGATAGTTGGTGGAAGCGGCCAGTTACTCGCAATATCCATGCCACGCACGAAATGCTCGAACGCGTACAGGAATTCTTCGTAGTTGTGGAAGAATTCGGGGTGCTCGAACTCAATCGCGTTCACCACCGCCAGGCGGGGATGATAGTGCCAGAAATTGTGATTGAACTCATCGGCCTCGTTGACAAAATACTCGCTCTGTCCCAGGCGATAATTTGCGCCAAAGCGCGGCACAACCGCACCAATCTCGCAGGTGGGGTCCATACCGGCATCGACCAGCATCAGCGAGAGCATGGAGGTCGTAGAGCTCTTACCATGCACGCCGCACACCGAGAGCAGGCACTTTCCCTCAGTGAGTGTCCCCAGCAACTCTTGCCAGGTTTTCACCGGGATGCCCCTGCGTTGCGCTTCTAGCAGTTCAGGATTCTGTGGATCGAGTGCGGGCACTGCCGGGCTGATGATCAAGGCATCAGCGTCCTGGAGATGTTCCGCGCTATGGCCAATCTGAATTGGTATCCCTACCTGCGTCAGTGCACGTGTGTTTGCCGATTCCTGCCGGTCGCAACCGGTCACAATCTCACCCTGGTTATGCGCGATCTGCGCCACCGATGAGATACCATGACCGCCTATGCCCATGAAATGTAAGTGCGATTTCTTCAAATGTTTACCACCTCGCGCTTTGCTATTTTTCCACTCTTGGCGGTCGCCATCTCTACGATGGTTTCCGCGATGGCTTGCGTGGCCTCTGGGCGACCCAGAGCGCTGATATTTTTCGTCATTGTCTCTACATAGGTCGGCGTCGTTAGCGCATGCACCACGCGCTCGCTTAACTGTTCTGGCGTGAGTGCATCGTTGGCGATTACCTCCGCCGCCTGCAAGCGACCAAACATGGCCGCGTTGGCCTCCTGGGGCGAGGCTCCAATAGCCGGCGGCAACGGCACCAGGATACCTGGCTTCCCTAGCAAAGCCAACTCGCTCAAGGTCGATGCGCCGGAGCGGCAAACGACCATTTGCGCGGCCTGCATAGCCAGCGGCATCTCTTCCGACATATAGGCGACGAGCTTATAGCGCCGTTTTGTCTCCTCGTCAGCCTGGCCCAGAATACTCTTAGAGAGGTCGCGCGTCTCATCATAGAGCTTCTTGCCGCTAATTTGCAAGACCTGGCAATGCTGGAGCAGCGTCGGCAGAGCTTTGCAGACGACCTGATTGAGATGCCTGGCGCCCTGACTTCCGCCAGTTACTAACAGCAGGGGGAGATTCGGCTGCATACCGAGTTGCTCGCGTGCCTGCTCTGGCGTCACTGCGCGAATGTCGAGCATCTCCTGGCGCGGCGGATTCCCCAGTTGCAACGTCTTCTCAGCAGGAAAATACTGCACAGAATCGGCGAAGGCCACCGAGATGCGCGAGGCCAGGGGCGCAATCAGCTTATTCGAGAGATTGGGCGGCACATCTTGCTGATGCATCAAGAGCGGGACGCCATTGATTTTCGCCGCCAGGCCTGTGGGTACGGCCACATAGCCACCGCTGGTAAAGGCCGCCTGAGGATGAAACTCGCGCACAATAGAGATGGCCTGAACCATTCCCAGGGGGACGCGCGCCACCCCTTTGACCGTCTTCCAGGAAATAAAGCGCTGGAGTTTGCCAGCCTTCACCGTAGCAAGCTTGAGACCAGCCGCCGGAACGACTTCCGTCTCCAGGCCGTCATCGCTCCCTAGAAAGAGAATTTCCGCGTCATATCTATCTCGTAAATGCGTCGCCACCGCCAGGGCAGGATAAATATGCCCCCCAGTGCCTCCGCCTGATACTAAAATTCGCATGATGCCCTTTCCTGGAGATGTCTACGTTCCCGGCACGGCCAGGCGTGCAGAACAGCTCCTAGACTTTTCGTTTAAAGGTCCTTGTGATTGTTTGCCGCGAGAGCGCGGGATCTTCTGGCTGACGAATGTAGCGTGAAATGTTGAGCAAGATACCCACCGCCGCCAGCGAGATCACCAGCGAGGTACCGCCAAAGCTGATAAACGGCAATGGGACGCCGGTATATGGGATAAAGGCCGAGGTAGCGCCAATATTGACCGCCGCCTGCAAGATCAGCCAGGTTGTGATCCCCGTTGCCAGCAAGGCGCCATACATATCCTGTGTACGACGCGCCAGGCGGAAACCTCGAAAGGCCAGGCAGAGAAACAGGATAATGATCAAGGCCGCTCCCACAAAGCCCAGTTCCTCACCGACAATGGCAAAGATAGAATCGATATGCGGGAAGGGTAGATACCCCGTCTTCTGGCGGCTCTCGCCCAACCCCAGGCCCAGGAAGCCTCCCGACCCAAGAGCCAGCAGCGATTGGTAGAGTTGCAGGTTAATACTGGTCACATTCTGAAACGGGTTGAGAAAGCCCAGCAAGCGATATAAGCGATATCCCTTAAAAGCCTGGGTCATAAAGATCAGAATGCCACCCACCATCGCTAGCAAGAACTGAATAATATTCGCGCCAGCTGTAAAGAACATAACCGTCGCCAGTCCAGCAATAACGATAGCGGTTCCCATATCGTTTTCCAGCAAGACCAGGCCTAGAATTAAGCCTACCAGAATCACAAAGGGAGTCAGACCATAGAGAAATGAACTGACCTGGTTGCCTTTACGTGCCAACCAATCTGCAATATACAGCGCCAGGGCTAGTTTTGTCAGCTCGCTTGGCTGAAAAGAGAAAGAATTACCAATGCGAAACCAGCGTGAGGCTCCATAGGCATTGGTGCCAAAGAATAATACCAGCACCAGTAGTGGTAGCGCGACTGCCAGGGCAATTAAGGAGAAACGACGCCAGTAGCGATAATCGATGCGCGCCGTGACCAGCATCGCAATGACGCCAAAGAAACCTGAGATCGCCTGGCGTTGAAAGTAAGCGGAAGGGTCATTATAATCGTGCGTTGAGATAAACGAGCTTGCGCTATAGACCATAATCAGGCCAATACATACCAGTCCGAGTACGACCACCAGCAGCACCGAATCGACCTTACCAGGAGTACGTGAGAGGCTCATCTCAAGCTCACGCAGCTTTTGCTGTTCTTCCTTGCTCATGACCTGCACTGGCTCAAAGTTAGGCTCTTGCACCCGCTGCCGTCCGCGCTGGCGCTCTACCTGTAAGCGCTCGGCGATATTCTCGGCAAAGGACGGCCCATTCTTACGCCAGCTCCTGGCGCCTCCACCACGGGATACAGGCTCACGCGCAGGCGCCGCCTCAGCTCCACGCTTGAGTGGGGGGAGCTTACGGCGCACAGGGATCTGAGGTGCAACTTTCCCCTCGACGGCATAGCTGACCTTTTTATTACGTTCCTGGCGCTTCTTTGGCTCTGTTGGCCCCGCGACAAGCTCTTGCCAGAAGCTCTTTTTCACAGGCGCAGGTGGCTTTCTCTGTTGCCGCTCGGCGGATTGCAGCGCAGGCGAGCGTACAGTGAGCGGAGAGTGCTTTGCTTTATGCTCCTGGCCTCTGCCGCTCTTCGCCGACCGTGCCGCCGCATAACGTCCCTGCTTATATGTATCCCGTTCCATAAGCTGCTCGTCTTTCTCTAGCGAGATCCTAGATAAATTGCTACCCTTATCAGATTGCTTTCTTCAGTTCCTCCGCTGCTTGTTTCCTCTTCTCTGTATTTCTTATTTGATTTGCTATACCTCCACACCAGTTCGCCACCAAAACCCTTGACATAGAACGTATTTTCTAGTATCCTATTTCAGGAGGAAGATTCTTCTCCCGCTTGCGAGTCGGATACTTGCGCATCCGCAGAAGGGAATGCGCCTTTCTGCGCTTTCTTGCCATCCTCCTGCATCAATTGCAGGGCGCGCTCAAGATCTTGTGCGCTCATATCCAGGTGTATTTGCTGTAAGTCGAGTTCTTCGTTCCCCCTGGTCTGTAACAGTTCACTCCAGGGATCGCTCGAAAGCACGGGAACCTCAAAGGGTTCTTTGCCCGGCTCTCCATCTGTGCCCTCGCCCCTCTTCCCCAATAATTCCTGCCATGTTGCACTCAGCTCGCCACCTGGCTCCTGTTGCCCCTCATACAGTGGTTCATCCTTGTGCTCCTGCATAGTTCTCCTCTCTCGCCATCACACAATACTGCTGATCGTTTTCCAATGCTTCCTACTTTACTGGTCGGTCAGAGGGCACATGATAGTGCCACATGACTTGTTCCGCGATTTTGTTCCATAATGGGGCCGCGGCGGTTCCACCGTAGATGGTGCTACGGGGATGATCCAACGTTACCAGGATAGCGTAACGCGGATTTGACGCTGGTAAGAAGCCCGCGATAGAGGCCTCCGTCAGATCATCTGAGACCCCCTGAGTCGTTGCCGTACCACTCTTGGCCGCGATGCTATAGCCCGGCACCACAACCTGCTTATTATAGTCAGCCGCCGAGGTAAGCATCTGGATCAATTGCTGTGCGGCCTTCTGACTAATGACCCGGCGTAGCACCTGGGGCGACGTTTTGGTCACCTTGCCGTTATTATCAACCTGCTGTACCAGATAGGGGCGCATCATCGTTCCCTGATTGGCGATAGAGGCATAGGCCAGCACGACCTGTAGGGGAGTCGCGGTAATGCTCTGACCAAAGGCCTGGCGCGTCAGGTCGCTCGGCGTCCAACCCTGCGAGGTAGGGGTACGATACCCACCAGAGGCCTCGATCCCACCTACATTTGTGCGTTGCCCAAAGCCAAAGCGCTCAAGGTAGGGATAATACCGCTTGGCCGTCAGAAAATCGTGCGCGACTTTGGCGGCGCCTACATTGGCCGAGTAATCCAGGATCTGTGTCATACTCTCGGTACCATGAGCCTGGTACTCCCAATTGGCGACCGCAACAGCATCCGGAAACGAGATGACCCCCGGATCATTAATGGTCGTATTCGGCGTCACCACGCCCTGGTCAAGAGCCGCCGCCAGGGTGATGCCCTTCATGGTCGAGCCAGGCTCATATGTGCACATGAGCACCGGGTTAAAGTACACACTCAAGGAATCCAGGCAGCCCCGCTTATCATAGTATTTGCTATAGACGTTGGGATCAAAGGATGGAGCACCTGCCATAGCGACGATGGCACCCGTGCGCACATCTATGACTGTCGCGGTTCCCCCCAGGGCCTCCGTCTGCTGTACCCGCTCCTCAAGCGCCTGCTGTGCAAGATACTGAATAGTACTGTCAATAGACAGGGTAACATTCGCGCCATCGATTACTGGTTGTGTAGAGCTGGAACCTACTGTGAGCGGATTACCATTGAGATCGGTCTCCGCGGTAAAGCTTCCGGCTGTCCCTGCCAGCAACTTATTGTAGGAACCCTCGATACCATAGAGTCCACCTTTATCTGGTTGAACATATCCCAGGATCTGGGCAGCCAGGGTACCACTGGGATACACGCGTATCGTTCGAGGCTCCAGGAAGGTATATGGGATGCGTGATGCACGCAACTGCTGGCTCTGCTCAGGCGAGATCAACGATGCGATACGCACAGTGGCACGGCCTGACGAGAAGAATTTTGTTAACTGCTCCGCTGTCAGGTCAGGCAGGGCTTTATGTAATTTCGTGACGATACTTTGTAGCTCCACCTGCGCCTTTTCAGCGTCAGTGTAATCGCTGGTAAACTGGATCGGCTCTACATAGACATCATCGCGCACAACGTTGGTGGCGAGCACAACTCCCAGGCTATCATAGATCACGCCTCGCGGCGCATCGACTACCTGGTTCTGGATGTGCTCATCATTGGCCCATTTTGCCAGTTGCGGACCGCGTATAACCTGCCAGTAATAGAGCCGACCTAACAGCGCAAACATCAGGACGCAGATCAGCAGGAAGATGATCATCTGCCGACTGCGCGCACGCTGTAGCTCTGGACTCATAATACTACTCCTCCTGACAGGATCTTTGCCTGCTATTCTTCTCGTCACAATTCGGAGAGTGTAAAGGGACACCCCTTATACCCCAGGGCTCGCGCCCATCTGGCAAGATTTTTCTGCTGCTCTACTTCTCTTCATACGCATCTCAGCGGAAAAAGCGGAAACGAGTTCGGGCATTGTGCTATAAGCCATCGGTACAAACCCGTTTCTCAGGGCTGGGCTGGGACTGTTTCCAGGCCACGCACAGTAATAACCTGGATGGTGCCTGGGTCAGCAGGTTGCAGACCACGCTTGCGCGCCTCGCTATCAATATAGGCTGGAGAACGCTCGTGAGCTAATTGCTCTAAGAGGTCCTGGTTCTGGCGCGTGAGCTGGCTTTGCGTTGTGCGAATCTCCTGCAACTGGTTGTTTGTCTCTACAGCCTGGCCTAACTGGCTCAGGTAGAGTACCGACATCAAGCTGATCAATAGAACACTGGTAATACACAGCGCGACCGGTCCCATACGAAAGAGAAAGGGGCGCAATTGTCTGCGAAGCCTCACCACGTCCACTTGCGACGCAGCCTCTTCCGCCTTCACGGCTCTCACTCTCTGGTTCGACATACGCCTTCTCCCTTTCCTGTATTGAGCACAAGCACGGTCTCCCGCCATGAGGAGGCGACTCGTCACCTCGTGAACTTACGCATCACGCCTTTAGTAGGACTTCAGCGGCCCGTACACGCGCACTGCGCGCGCGAGGGTTAGCTGCTACTTCTTGCTCGCCTGGTACGATTGGCTTATTCGTCAAGATACGCAGGCTGGCCTTGTGTCCACAGATACACATTGGTATGCGCGGGGGACAGAGGCAATCCCTCGCCTCGCGCCGTAAAAATTCTTTGACGATGCGATCTTCCAACGAATGGAAGGCGATAATGACCATTCTTCCCTGTTTGCCACCAGCCTGTAGCAAGGAGAGCATCTGGGGCAAAGCCGTCTCCAGGCTCTCTAGCTCCTGGTTGACCGCGATCCGCAAAGCCTGGAACACGCGTGTCGCCGGGTGAATCGCCCCGTATTTATAAGGCACGCCCGCGGCGGCGATCTCGGCCAGCTGGCTCGTACGGGTTATGGCTCGCTTCTGGCGCTCGCGTCCTATGCGACGCGCGATCTGGCGCGAGCGTCGCTCCTCGCCATACCGCCAGAAGATATCGGCCAGCTCTTCCTCGCCTGTGTTATTGACAAGATCCGCCGCCGTCAGCGAGAGATCCTGGCTCAGGCGCATATCCAGCGGTCCATCCGCGCTGAAGGAGAAGCCTCGCTGCGGATCATCCATCTGATCCGAGGAGAATCCCAGGTCCAGCAAGATGCCATCAACGCTGGTAAACTGTGCCTCTTGCGCCAGGCGCTCCATGTCAGAAAAGTTGCCGTGGCTTAAAATCAAACGGCCCTCGGCAACCTCCTTGCTCAGCCTTGCTTGCACCCGTGCCTGGGCCTTACTATCTGTATCAATACCAAGCACCTTGCCATCTGGAGCCGAACGCTCCAGCAGCACGCTTGTATGTCCACCACCTCCCAATGTCCCATCAATATAGTGTCCTCCCGGTTGGGGTCGCAGATACTCCATTACCTCTTCCAACATCACGGACACATGTCGTGTTTGCTCGTTCTCCATGCCACACACATCATTCTTTTAACTTTTGGCTCTTTTTTCTTCTTTTTCTGCCGCCTGCGGCGACAAGAAGAAAAAGAATGTGGGGACACCCCAAACCCCGCCAGGGGCGCTGCCCCTGGACCCCGTTCTCCAAAAACTACTGCATAGGGGCTAGCTGTCAAAAGGGAATACCACTTCCTTCGGCGTCGAGGCGCTCTTGATAGGCCTGCCAGGTACCACGGTTCCAGATCTCGATATGGTCGCGTACCCCAACGACAGTGACCTCGGTCTCCAGCCTGGCATAGGCGCGCAATTTCGCGGGAAGCACGATACGCCCCTGCCCATCCAGTTCTACTTCGCTCGCGCTGGGATAGATACGGCGCTCAAAATCGCGCAATTCCTCGCTTGATTTCCCCGCCGTCAGTTCATTTGACTTCTCTTCCCAGCGAGCCATAGTGTAGATAGAGAGACAGGCGCCCATCCCTTTGCCAATAACGGCCCCACGGTCCAACTGCACGCGAAAGCGCGCCGGAACCGCCATACGGCCTTTACTGTCAATAGTATGCTCATACTCGCCTAAAAACATGCTCGCACCGCTTGATTGCTTACTTTGACGACTATTCTGCCAGGCGTTTACCCGGAAGTCTATTCCCCCACTTAAACACCATCCTACTCCATTACACGAATTACTTCCCCACTTTGACCCACTTTTCCCCACTACATTGTAGCACTTCGGGGCCTTGTCGGAAAAGAGTCTTCTCGATCAAATTTCGGCGTTAGTAGGAAGAACTTGTGGAAAAACAGATTTGACACACACGCAACACGCGGCCTACAATCAAGGATAACTATCTGTACTTTCACACACTGTAATCAGCTTTTCGCTCTTGAGGTTTAGAAAACGTATGCAACAGCAATCGCCAGAGCATTCATACCAGACCAACCAGCCCACGCCTGTTCGCCAGGTGGCGCCCGGCATCTGGAAGTTTGTTCTCCCCATCCCTTTTCCACTGCGCACAGTGAATGTTTATGCCCTGGTTGGTCCCGATGGCTGGGTTCTGGTCGATACGGCTCTGGGAACCCCAGACGCACGCTCAGCCTTTCACGCGGCACTCGCAGAGGCGGGGCTGCATCTCGATCAACTCCAGGCTATTGTCCTTACACATCACCATCCCGATCATGTAGGTCTCTCGGGCGAGCTACAAGTCCGTACGGGTGTACCTGTTTATATGCATCCTATCGATGAAGCCGCCGTGCAAATTATCTGGACCAATACCATGGGGAAGCGCTTTGAGCGCGTCTCAAACTTCTTTGCCCAGCATGGCCTGCCAGAGACAGATCTCTGGTTTAATCGGATGGAGACACCAGAGAGACAACGTATTATTGATGTTCCCCCTCACGAAGCCTTTACGCTCGTTGAAGATGGCACCTCTCTGACCCTGGCTGGAGAGAGCTATCGCGTGATCTGGGTGCCTGGCCATTCGGATGGCCAGATCTGCCTCTGGCGTGAAAGTGATGGCATTTTCCTCTCCGCCGATCATGTACTTCCTCGCATTACACCCAATATCGGCCTCTATTCCACGCGCGATCGTCCTAATCCCCTGGGAGATTTTCTGGCCTCGCTACACAAAGTAGCGTCTCTGCCTGCCAGCCTGGTTCTACCAGGACACGGCGAACCTTTCACAAACCTTGCACAACGCATTGCAGAAATTGTTGAGCACCATGACATGCGCCTGCAAACCATTCTCACCCTACTTGCTACGCGGCCGCAGCATGCGGCCGCGCTTACGGCCCAATTGTTTCAGGATCGCTTAAAAAGTGATGAGGCCCGGCGTATGGCGGTGGCTGAGGTTCTCGCCCACTTGGAATATCTGCGGTACAAAAATCAAGTCATACAACAACTAGCAAACGACGGTACTATTCGATACTCAGTGGTATAGCGTACTGTAAAAAATCGTCTCTAAAATGAAGTGCAGGCAATCGGCTTTTCAAGCCAGTTTTCGCGGCTTCGCATTGGCCTCGTACAGCCTGCGAAGCCCTTTTACTATATATGTTCAATTCTTTACCCATAGTGACACGCTTGTATTTCTTAAATTCACATGTTATACTGCCTATCGGCAGTGAGGTTGTGATGCCGCTTCAGAAGCTTCACAATCTTGTGCGCGTGATTGCGTCAGTGTATAAAGGTTGTTTGAAACTCAATTGGCAAGCGGCACGTGTTGATAGTTGCAAGGAGGATTTAGTACCTATGGCCAAAGAAAAAACTGCTACAGCGCAAACAATCGGTCGTCAAGAGCTTTCGCGGCGGATCGCCAAGCAAGCTAAACTCTCTCAGAAACAGGCTTCTGAAGTACTCGAGGCAACACTCGATTCAATCCGCGAGGCGCTTCAGAATGGTGACGAAGTACGCCTGGTTGGTTTCGGCTCTTTCAAGGTACGTACCAGTGCCGAGCGCAAGGGCGTCAACCCACGCGATGGTAAGGAAATTGTTGTTCCTGCCAAAGAGCGCGTACGCTTCTCCCCCGGTAAAGAACTCTCTGAGGCTGTCGAAAAGAAATAGTCAATCAAATCGGTCTTGATGTACTCTCACTGCCAATTTCGTAGTTCCTGATCAAGGATTGAGGGCTTCCGAGTAGCTAACGGCCATGCTCTCCCCTCACTCAAATACTTGTCAGGAGCTACGAAACGCCTACTTTCGCAATCCCAAAAAGCACTATGTAAGTCACCAGGCGTCCGACCTGTGATCATAGTATAGAGCCGACTCTATACTATGATCACAGGTCGGACGCCTTTCTGCATGCTCCAGTTTTGTAGACACAGTCATACTATTGATTGAGAAGTGATAGGTAACTCAACCAGAGCTATAAACGGTTCAATGCTACCAGGTGGAAGCAGACGATGATTACTCAGGCCATTCAGAATGTAACCCTTACGCTGATGCGGGGCAATATTGTTGATATCTCGGCTGACGTGATAGTCAACGCCGCCAATTCCGCGCTGGCTGGTGGCGGGGGAGTAGATGGTGCCATTCATCGCGCGGCTGGTCCCAGTGTCATGCAGGAGTGCCGCAAGTTCGAGCGCTGCCCAACGGGAAGCGCAGTCGTTACCAGTGCAGGCCAGCTCAAAGCAATATATATTTTTCATGCCGTTGGTCCCATCTATGGACACCATGCCGACGCCGCGCAACTGCTCGCCAGCGCCTATGACACCTGCCTCGACCTCGCTGAGAAGCATCGGGTACAAAGTATCGCCTTCCCCTCTCTCTCAGTACTGGCGCCTACGGCTATCCCCTGGACGAGGCTGCTCCCATCGCTCTGCAAACCGTTATTGAGCATCTCACTCAGGAACCCACCAATCTGCGCCAGGTGACCTTTGTGCTCTTCGATGAGCGCACATTTCAAGCCTATGCACACGCCCTTGAGCGCCTCCTGCCCTCCTCATAGAATATACCAATTACGGCTTCTCTCAAACGCTCTTTTTGCACGCCTTACCCAAAGGCAAGCTTACGAGCCAAGGGGGGAAATTTGCAACTTCGCCAGTGTTGGTTTATGATACGAGCTATACGCCCTTGCGACGCAATCAAAGCCATGTTGAGCCAGAAACAAGCCAGTTTCTCCATACTCACCATTCGAGAAGAGCGATCCCTTGTCGAGAGACGCCAGATACTACTGTAATGATTGTAGGGAGCATTTGATGCAATATTCTCTGAAGAGCGATAAAGAGATCGCCGCGATGCGCCAGGCAGGCCTGGTGGTCTGGCAGGCGCATCAAGCCGCCGCGCCACTAATGAAGCCTGGTATTCCTACCGCTGAAATTGATGCCGCCATCGAGCAGTGTATCCTTGAGCACCAGGCCACTGCCCTCTTTAAGGGTGTGCCGGGCAAGGTTCCCTTTCCCGCCTCCAGCTGCATCTCTGTCAATGAACAGATTGTGCATGGCATTCCAGGGGCGCGCCGTCTGCAAGAGGGGGATGTCGTCAGCGTCGATATTGGCGCCAAGCTCAATGGCTGGTGCGGAGATGCCGCGACGACTTATGCCATAGGTGCGGTCGATCCACGTGCCCAGCGTCTACTAGAGGTTACCGAGGGCGCCCTGCACCTGGCGATTGAGCAGTTGACGAAGTGCCGTACCTGGAGCCAGGTAGCGCGCAAGATGCAGGAGTATATAGAGCACGCAGGCTTCACCGTCATCGAGGGCCTGGTCGGCCATGGCATCGGCCAGGAAATGTGGGAACCGCCTCAGGTACCAAACTACTATACGCGCCAGTTCCAGATCAAGCACGACTTCGTGCTCCAGCCAGGCCTGGTCATCGCGATTGAACCTATGGTCTCCTATGTCAGCAATACCTTCCGCCAGCTTCCCGATCACTGGACACTGGTTACCAATGATGGCTCACCTAGCGCCCACTTCGAGCATACTATCGCGCTCACAAAAAAGGGTCCCCAGGTGCTCACCGCTGGCCCCAATGGCAAGGCCTGGGGCGTCTTCTAATGATTATTCACCTCGATACATATATACTTATCGTAGATACAACCCCTTTGAGGGTTACGCTTATTTCACCAGGATGGAGGTTCTCTCATGTCATACGCTAGCAGGCGCCAGGCATTTATGGACAAAATGCAGGGTGGAGTCGCTATCTTTCATAGCGCGCCCGAATTTCTCCGTAGCGGCGGACACAATATCGAGATCAGCTACCGCCAGGATAGTGATTTCTACTACCTCACGGGCTTTACCGAGCCTGAAACGATCTGTGTGCTCGTGCCAGAGCATCCTGAGCACCATTTCATTCTCTTTGTTCGCCCACGCGATCCACAGATGGAGGTCTGGACGGGGAAGCGCGCAGGAGTAGAAGGCGCACAGGAAACCTATGGCGCAGATGCGGCCTACACCCTCGACCAGCTCGCCGAGAAATTGCCTGAGTATCTGAAGGGCTGCCAGACACTCTACTACAACAGCGGCACAGAGCATGCCTTCGATGAGCAGATGATCGCGTTTATCAATCGCTTCCGTCGGGCGATGAGTGGTGGCCCACGCCAGGTCGTCGATCCAGGTTCCATTCTCAACGAGATGCGCGTCGTCAAAGATGCCGAGGAACTAGAAGTTATGCGCAAAGCCGCCCAGGTCAGTGGCGCGGCCTATCGTGATGTCCTCAAGGCTCTCAAACCCGGCATGTATGAGTATGAGATCCAGGCCGTCCTCGACTATGGCTATCTCAAGCAGGGTGCAGCCCGTCATGGGTACTCCCCTATTGTCGGCTCTGGTCCTAACGCAACAATCCTGCATTACGACCAGAACAACCGGCATATGCAGGATGGGGAGCTGCTCCTGATCGATTCGGCAGCTGAATACCAGTATTACAGTGCCGATATTACGCGTACCTATCCCATCAATGGACGCTTCACGCCTGAGCAGCGCGCCATTTATGAGATCGTGCTAGAGGCCGAGGAGGCCTGTATCGCCGCCACCAAACCGGGAGCGGACCTGGCCGACATTCATAACACGGCGATAGAGATCCTGACCTCCGGGCTGGTCGCGCTTGGCATACTCAAGGGAGATGTGCAGCAGAATATCGAGGAGAAAACCTATCGCCAGTTCTACATGCATGGAACCTGCCACTGGCTGGGTCTGGACGTGCATGATCGCGGTCCCTATCGTGTGACCGAGAAGGGGCGCCAAGCCGAGCTGGCTCCAGGCATGGTCTTTACGATTGAGCCAGGCATTTACATCGCCGAAGACGCGGAGAACGTCGACCCGCGCTATCGCGGCATCGGCGTACGCATTGAGGATAATGTCGTCGTCACCCAGGATGGCTGCGAGGTCACCACGGGGAGCGCGCCCAAGAGCATTGAGGAAATCGAAGTCCTCATGGGCGGGCGCTAATCCGATATGCCCAAAGAGAGGCTGGGGGGTCGAGGATTTGTCCTCGACCCCCCAGCCTCTCTTTGGGCATATCGGCCTATACTACGAGCGGCGCATCTCTTTCTTCAGTTCGCGCACAAAGCCTACGACGCCCTGCGACCAGGTCATCTTTTGTGTGCGCTTGATATAATGCTCATGCACAGCTTCCAGTATGCGCAGGTTCCGTATCTCTTCCAGCAATTGGATATCATAGAGTGCACGCTGCTGGGGATCGCTCAAAATACTATACGCTTCATTGAGCACCTTGATACGCGC
The DNA here is from genome assembly GCF_000178855.1 of Ktedonobacter racemifer DSM 44963. Classification (GTDB taxonomy): domain Bacteria; phylum Chloroflexota; class Ktedonobacteria; order Ktedonobacterales; family Ktedonobacteraceae; genus Ktedonobacter; species Ktedonobacter racemifer. The sequence goes on from NZ_ADVG01000002.1 coordinate 2,256,603, forward strand.
ATCGGAGATGCCCTTATTGATATCGGGATGATGTTGCCGCACCAATCTGCGATAGACTTTTTTAATCTGTTCCGGTGTGGCATCACGCGGAAGGCCCAGAATGGCGTAATAGTTTTGCAGTGGCATAGCTTACTGTGCCTCGATCCAAACTCAAATTAATGAAAGCGCATCAATGTATGTTGCTATCGTAGCATAGTTGAGTCATAATTACCAGGCATACAGCCTAATGCCCGGTACTCCCGAAGCCGCCGCGCGTCTCTCCCATCTCAGCGACTTCGTTCCAGGCGACCTGGGCCACTGGTACAAAGATGCCCTGGGCGATCCTTTCGCCACGCTCTACTGTGACTGCCTCATCCCGAAAATTATAGACCGAGATCAGCAGTTCATCGCCCTCGCCAGAGTAATCCTGATCGATAACACCCACGCCATTGGGCATGAGCAATCCCTTGCGTTTGGCGGTGCTGCTACGCATCGTGAGCATCAGCATATACCCAGGAGGGGTCTGCACTATAACATTTCCTGGCACGCGCCCCAGTTCACGCGGACCAATGGTCACCGTCTCCCGACAAACCAGGTCAAAGCCGACCGATCCTGCCGTGGCGTAGCCAGGTAGGGGCAAAGTAGTATCTACACGCTTGATAGCGACTGCCATCAATTCATTAGTGGTTATATTCATAGCCAGTATTCTAGAGAATAGCTCTTTGCTCGTCAAGAGAGTATTCGCGCCTGCGGCGCTCAGGGGGAAGATGTATCTGGTAGTGGGCTGGCTCTGCCAGCCCACTACCAGATACATCTTACTTGAAAGCGAGTGCACACCAGGGCAGCATCGGAAGTTCTCTGCTTTTGGCAAATAACATCTTTTCAATTGGTAAGAGGTAGAGGTGTGAGACGCATGCTGAAAGTGACGTATTGTTAGATATACACAAACGCACATTGATGTCTATGGAAGGGATTGTCCCGGGCGCCTGCGGTGTCTCGATGTTAGCAGTCTCACCGTTATATATAACATCATCGTCGATACGTTGACTCGCATGTGCCATAGCTGCAAGCGCAGCCCAGAGTTGGATACATCATAAGCTGGCTCATCCAGTTTCAAAGCAGAAGGGATACTCACTTTGCAAACGCTCCTTCCCCCGCTTCTACTCTTGCTGCAACAGTTCGGGTATCCCGCTCTGTGGTTTTTTATCTTTCTGGCAGCGGCAGGTCTTCCACTCCCCGTTGGCTTAGTCGTCACGTCGGCTGGCGCCTTCGCGGCCCTGGGACGCTTCAACGTTTTCGCTCTCATCTTCATTGTTATCAGCGCCGCTACCTGTGGTGATGCTGTGAGCTATTGGCTGGGTCGGCGAGGCGGAGTCTACCTCTCAGGCTGGATCAAACGCCATCCACGCAATCGCATTCTTCCGCAACAGACCTTTGAGCGTTCGCATCGATATTTCCAGCGCCACGGCGGGTGGGCAATCTTTATTACCCGCTTCCTGCTCTCTGGACTGGGTGGCTCGGTCAACCTGCTTGCCGGGCTAGAGCTTTATCCCTACGCACGTTTCTTCTGGCCCGACCTGCTCGGCAATATCATCAGCGCACTCATAGCGATCCCTCTGGGCTTTTTTTTCGGCTCTAACTGGCAACACGTGGCGGATCTACTAAGCACCTTTTCCCTGCTCGTTACCGTGCTTCTCTGCGTCACGCTGGGCATCTATATCGCCTTTAGATTATTACGTCACTATGATCTCCTGCCAGCTTTCTCCCTTATCCGTCGCGAACAAGCACAAGCCCTTCTCACGCTAGAAGCAGGTGGGCCAGATGGCGGCGGATTGGCACCTTCTGTATGTGTCAAACGTATACATAAAAAAGACAAATTTTATACGAGTTTGTACATTTTTGCCAGCCTTTGGCGAAAAAATGAGTCAGAAGGACTAGAATGAAAGGGGGCCATAGGTTATAATTGGATTAGGAATAATTTCCGACCTGGCTTTGTTGCTATCTAGTAGATAGGGTACACATCATTGAATTCCTCCCACTCGGCGCACGGACTCCTTTGTCCGATGAAGGCTCGCTTTCCTGAGTGTAGGACCAGACCGATGAAATATATCTTGCTGCTTAGGATATACCATTTTTTCATGGAGGGCGCACAATGATAGACGTAAAGCGTGCCATGACGGGAAATACGCTTGGTAATACAACTCGTAAGAAACCTGATTCGGATAAGCAGCCGTACGGCATGATAGTCGAGCAGTTGCTTGCAAAGAATCTCCCATATACAACAGTGGAAGTTGGCAGAGAGGACACACACGACGAGACAGAGTTAGATGATGATCAGCTCGAGCTGGATCATGACCTCTCCGACACCGCTTCTCTCGAATTAGAAGACGAACCGACCCTCACAGAGGATCTTCACGACACTGAACGTGACGAAGAAGATCATCATGAGGAGGTCGATGATTCGCTTCTCACTCTTCCTCCTATGACACCAGCAGCCTCTCAGCCCGCTGTACGCCGTGGTGCAACTCCACGTCGCCGCCGCTCTGAGGATCAGGAAGAGAATGCGGCTAATGGCGCAGACGCAGGCGAGTCCGATGCCGTCATGACATATCTGCGTGAAATTGGTCGCGTCCCTATGATTACGCACGAGCGTGAGATTGAGCTGGCTCAGCGTATCGAGAGCGGCGACCGCGATGCCATGAAGCAGTTTATCCTGGCCAACCTGCGCCTCGTGGTGAGCATTGCTAAACGCTATGTTGGTCGTGGCCTCACCCTGCTAGACCTGATTCAGGAAGGCAACATTGGTCTGATTCGTGCAGTACAGCGCTACGATTGGCGCCGTGGACACCGCTTCTCCACTCATGCAACATGGTGGATTCGCCAGGCCATCAGCCGCGCCGTTGCCGATAAAGGGCGCACGATTCGCCTCCCGGTTTATGTCAATACCGCGCTTAACCGCATTCGCCGCGAACGCCAGCGCCTGCTTCAGGAACTGGGTCGTGAGCCAAGTGAGCAAGAGTTGGCCGAGGCTACCGGGCTGGATCCGGTACGCATGATTGAGCTGCAAGCCGCTCCCGGCGCGCCAGTCTCTCTTGAGCTTCCCGTGGGCGAAGATGACGATCAGGAGCTAGGCGATGTCCTTCCAGATACAGAATCAGCCTCTCCCGAGGATTTAGCCACCACCCAGACCCTGAAGGACGAGGTGCAGCGCGTGCTCGAATCCGTGCTAACCCCCCGCGAACAGCTGGTACTCCAACTCCGTTTTGGCCTGGGCAATGGGCAGGCACATCCTCTTGAGCAGGTCGGCCGCGAGTTGGGTATTACCCGCGAGCGCGTACGCCAGATTGAGGCGGGAGCACTTGCTAAACTTCGCCAGCCACCTGTCCTGGAGCGCTTACGCGGTTAGTACCGCCGCTTTAGCAAAGTGATACAAATACAAGAAAATCCCCACAAGAGGGGAGGGTGAGTCTTACCTGGCCTCTCCTCCTGTGGGGACTTCCTGTGTTTTCTACACATCCATACGCATTTTTACCGCTCTTGCCGAGAACACATGCCTTTTCTGCCTCTAATTACTGAGTTCACACCAAAGGTTAAAAGATAGCCATATCTAACAATATACAGATTCAGGTCTTTTGCATATAATACATGCAGGTTCCTGGTGTACCCTCCATACATTCCTTCTACCAAAACCAAGCTTCATTGTTCAATCCAGAGGTAACTAACACCAGGGACCTGCTTTTTCTCTTCTCTTGCCTGATTACGCCTGAGCGTCTGTGACTCTTCTACGCCCCATATCACGCTCCACCTGGAGAATATCCTTGACCTTTTCCAGGCGCTTAAAGAGACGTGGCATGATTTCCAGGTCATTAATCTCCAGGGTTGCTGTAATCACGATACGCTCACGATTGTTGGCGTTCGTGCCAATTGAGAGCAAGTTCAGACCATACTCGGAGATAATCGTCGCTATATCCCTAATAAGCCCGGCACGGTCGCGCGCAAAAATGATAATGGGAACGTGATAGCGAGGCTGGCTCATCCCATGCCAGGTCACCGTAATAAAGCGCTCACCGCTCCGCTCATGCAAACGCATGACATTTGGGCAATCCGAGCGATGCACAATGACGCCCTTGCCCCGACTGATAAAACCAACGATCTCGTCCCCAGGCAGAGGGCAACAGCAGTTAGCGAGTCGCGTCAGCAGGCCATCCACGCCCGCGACTTGTAGGTTCACCGCTGGCTGACGGCTGGTAGTCGGCAGCGCCAGTTCGCCTGTTTCACCGCGCTCGTCCCGGCTCTCTTTCCCCTCGCGTTGCTGGAAGTACTCATGCGCCTTGACCGCGACCCCATGCGGCCGCATATCGTCAGCGCCAATCGCCGAGAGGATATCCTCGAACGTGTCCATATGGAGCTCTTGACAGAGCCAGTTCTCCACTTCTTCAGTAATGGCCTCCATGCCTCTCAGGCCAGCAATGGACTTGAGAACCCGGTCCAGGCGTTCACGGCCAATCTGAATGTTGATGTCGCGTTCGTGGATCTTGAGGTAGCGGCGAATCTTGTTGCGTGCAGCCGCCGTTCGCGCGATGTTCAGCCAGTCGCGCGTGGGGTGCGCGGACCGGTTGGTCACGATGTCGACGATCTCGCCACTTTTGAGTTCATAATCAAGCGGAACCATGCGTGTGACCAGGCGATCTCCGTCGTGTCCTTCAACGTGAGAGATAACCCTTGCGCCCGCGCAGCTATCGCCAATCTTGGTGTGAATTCGGTAGGCAAAGTCCAGCGGGGTCGAGCCAACTGGCAGATCCTTGACCTCGCCCCTAGGCGTGAATATAAAAATCTGTTCTTCGAACAGGTCATCTTTGACCGCCTCGACAAACTCGGAATCGGTGGCGTTGGCGGCTTTGATCTCGTGCTGCCACTCCGCCAGCTGGTGAATCCAGGTCAAGAGTTCCTTAGCAGTTGAGGAGGCATTATCACCAATGTCTTTATAGTGCCAGTGCATGGCAACACCATACTCGGCCATCTCATGCATGGCATGGGTACGGATCTGGATCTCCACCAGTTGATCATCCAGGCAGAAGACGGTGGTATGCAGGGCGCGATAGCCGTTGGGCTTGGGATTGGCGATAAAGTCTTTGATACGCCCCTCTTTGGGCTTCCACAGGCTGTGTACATGGCCCAGGGCGATATAACACTCATTGTCGGTGTCGACCAGGATACGAAAGGCGATCAGGTCATGAATCTGCGTGACATCGGCGGCTGCCTTTAACATTTCAAAGTCGCCCCCGGCCTCGCCTGTGCTACGCTCAAGTTTGTGATAGAAACTGTAGTAGCGCTTCACCCGTCCTGAGACCACTGCGTTGACGCCAATGGACGCCATTTCCTGACGCAGCATCTCGCAGACGCTCTCTACATAGGAGCGCCACTGCTTGCGCTCGGACTCAACGATTCCCTTCACCCACTGAAACTTATCAGGCTCCAGAATCTGGAAGGCCAGGTCTTCTAGCTCGCCCTCCACACGCGACATCCCCAGGCGGCCTGCCAGCGGCGCGTAAATCTCGCGCGTCTCCTCGGCTGTCGCCAGCATCTCCTGCCGATCACCTTGATACTCTGGGCGGCACATATGGCGCATCACAAAGAGCCTGTATGCTAGCTTTAGCGAGACGACGCGGGGATCTTCCGCCATGGCAACAAACATCTTGCGGACCGTTTCAGCCTGCTGGCGGCGCATGGCTTCGCGGACGCGCGGCTTCTTCCCATCACCTGAGGCACTGCTGCTACCTTCGTCGCGCTCGTCATAACTTTTTTTTGCGGCTGAGGTCTGGAGGTTCTGCGCGCTGAGAGCTGCGCTCGCTGCCGTCACGCTCTGTTTCTTGCGCTCGAGGATGTTGAAACGCTCCATGCTGCCAACCACGCGGGCCGTTGTGCTGCCCACTCTGTCCTCAACCTCTTCCAGAGTCACAAGATCTGCATCAATAGCCTCAAAGACCAGGCCAGCGGCTACGCCAGCGGCATCCATATGCATGTTAGCAAGAATGGAGGCCACACCCAAAGCATACTCTAGCGGAGGCACCAGGCGCTCGCCAGCCACTACATCACTACAGACCTCTAGCACCAGTTGGAGCGCTTTCTCTACCATATCTACCTCGTCAGCAGACATGTAGGAGCGTATCTGCTGGCGCAGATCTGCTACTGGTGAGGTCAAGTTCTCTTGAGGTGATACGTGTTTCTCTATGTGAATCATTGCCTTCTATCGTTTTACCAGACTACTACCATTCACCCCTTAGAACACTCGACATGGGCGTTGTATTTCGCTACACATATCTTTTTTTACAAAAGGGACATAAGAGAGCAGTCTGATGAAAACCATCCCTGGTAATATGTACTCTGCTTACTATACGTTTTGTATACCGGGTTGTTGGACGCTGCCACCTACAATATAGGCCATCCACCCCACAAACACCCTATTTCTGTCAACGCATCAACACTTCCATCTGTTCCTACCATAACACAAAACGAGCTAACCTTGGCTAACATGAGACATAACTATGACTTGTGGGCTGGTACCAGGCCCATCTTTATACAGCAGAGGGAGAAAGTACCAGCAACAAGGATCAGCGTCGTTTGTCCGCAAGGAGCAGCAAGTATGCATCTCTTTCTGGTTCCAGGAGAGAGGATTAGTGGGCGTTAAACGCACGCTCTACACTGACGACATTCTTTACCTGGCGCAGACGACGCAAGATGCGCTCAATCTGATCCAACACGCCTTCAGTGGCCATAACTTCTAACGTCGCTGTAATCACTGCTTTGTGGACAGAGGGGTTCGTAGTGGATGTGACCGTGGTCATATTAACGCCCGCGTCGGCGACAACAGCCGCAACGTCACGTAAGAGGCCTGAGCGATCATGCGCTACGATGGTAATAGGCGAGAGATAGGTCTCTGGCTCAATCTGCAGCCAGTTGAGCTCAATGACGGCCTTCGCGCTTTCTCGATGGCGCCTGACGCGCGTACAATCACTGCGATGGACATACATTCCCTTACTGGGATTGAGCATCCCGACAATTTCGTCGCCGGGCAGAGGACAACAACATTGGGCGAGTTTGACGACCGCGCTCCCTTCGCTCTCCTTACTCGTATGCGGGTTCGCGCCCTCGCCATGCGTTAGCTCATTTACCTGGCGCACCAGGGGGAGCAGATGCAACATGACATCTTCCACCTGGAGATCCTCACGCCCAATCGCGATATAGAGATCATCGCGATTGGCGTACTTGCGCAGGTCGCCCGTTTTATCCTCGTTGCGGGCCTGGTTGAGCAATTCCTCAACGAGGGCATTCAGCCCAACGGCACCGGCGGTCTTTAAGGCCAGGTCGAGCCGCTCTTTGCCGAGTTGGAGATTGATCTCGCGCTCATAGGTCTTCAGGTAGCGGCGAATCTTGTTGCGCGCCGCGGCTGTCCGCGCAAAACTGAGCCAGTCGCGTGTGGGGTGGACGGTGCGGTTGACCATGATGTCCACGATCTCGCCGCCTTTAAGCTCATAGTCCAGAGGTACCAGGCGCGTCACCAGGCGTCCGCTGTCATCTGTATTGGTAATGATGCGCGCGCCTGCACAGTGGTCGCCAATATCGGTATGGATACGATACGCCATATCCAAAGGAGTCGAACCACGAGGCAAATCTTTGACCTCACCTTTAGGCGTAAAGACAAAGATCTGCTCCTGGAAGATGTCGCCCTTGACGGCCTCCACGAATTCGTCCGCACTCTGGGGAAGCTCGCTTTGCCATTGCCGCAACTGCTCAATCCAGGCCACCATCTCTTTGTAGGAGAGCTTCCAGCTATGGGGTGAAGAATCCTCCTTCACCATCCGATCTTTGAGATACCAGTAATTGGCGATGCCATACTCGGCGGTACGCTGCATATCGTGTGTGCGGATCTGAATCTCCGCCAGGCGGTTATCAAAGCAGAAAACCGTGGTATGCAGTGATTGATAACCATTGAGCTTGGGCGTGGCGATAAAGTCTTTGATGCGTCCATCCTTGGGTCGCCAGAGGGCATGAATATGGCCGAGCGCCAGGTAACACTCGTTATCGGTATACACCAGGATGCGAAAAGAGACCAGGTCGTGTAGCTGGCTGAGATCCGCGCCAGAGGGCTGTCCAGAGACATATCCAAGCTTGCGATTGATGCTCGCCAGGTGCTTCTGCCAGGCCTGTACCTCAGCCTGAATGCCCGCGCGCTGCATTTCCTCGCGCAAGACGCGACCAACCTCGTCGATAAATGGCATTCGCCGCTGTACCTCTTCCTCCACCTCGCGCTTGAGCCAGGCATAGCGCTCCGGGTCCTGGTAACTTAGGACCAGGTCCTCTAGCTCAGCCTGCACCTGCATCATGCCCAACCGGCGCGCCAGAGGCGCGTAGATCTCGCTGGTCTCGCGCGTCTTATTCTGCTGTTGCACGGTCGACATCGCGGCCAGGGTCCGCATATTATGGATACGGTCGGCAAGTTTGAGCACGACGACACGCGGATCTTCCGCCATGGCTAAGAGCATCTTCCGCACCGTCTCGGTCTTCTCACGACGCTTATCTACAACCGAGAGCGTCTGCTGCACAGGCTCTGCTGGCTCCTGGCCTGGCGCGTTATCGAGCGATTGAGCAGCCTTATTCGGCTTGCCCGCCAGGGCATCAAACTTTGTCACTCCATCAACGATATTCGCCACTTGCTGGCCAAACTGCTCAGTCAGGTCATCCAGTGAGTAGTTGGTATCTTCCACAACGTCGTGTAGCAAGGCCGTCATAATGCCTTCAGCATCGATACGCATGCCTGCCAGCAGGAGCGCCACCTCAAGAGGGTGCTGAATATAGGGTTCGCCCGACTTCCTTACTACCCCCTTATGTGCATGTTTCGCCAGTTCATAGGCATGACGTATTCGCTCTAGATCCGCATCCGCCAGGTACTGGTGAGCTTCTTCTAGCAGATCTTCGATTGTCATCTGTGACGGTGCAAGATTCGTCTGCGGCTCCCCTGCTTTCAGGATGGCCGTCTGATGCGAATCTTGGATGCTTCTCTCAAAGTTGGTAGCCATGTAATCTTACGTCATACCTTTCAGTTGAGCACAGTTGTCAGTCCCTCTACCGCGGACTGTTTCAGGCTAGCTTCGGCATAGATCCCGACTGTCTTTGACTCAATCCGTTGGCGTCCCCATGTCACACGATTCGGGATAGCGTCACCTTTCTCTCCCCTTGCATCCTGGTATTGGAATGTCCTACGCACCGGCATAAAATACTAGTAAAAAGAGGGAGAGAAGGCATCTCCCGAGGTGCTTCGTGGCTTATTGTTCTATTTCACCGGTAAAGCCACACACGCTGGCTTTGCCTCCACATAAGACACCCCTAAGCGATGCCTCCTCTTCCAGGTAGGACATTTCTGCCTATGAGTTAAACAGGCTATTACTTTATTATAAGGTGCTATATTCCCCTGTCAAGCGAGGACTCCGTTTTCACTTCATAATTAAAAACGCACACATCGATTTTGCCAGGGCACAGTAGGGCAGAGGAAAGGCCTCATTGTATTACATTGTATTACGTTTAAACACGCCTGGACGTCACCATATTCCGCCAATTGTGCGACTACTTATTTCCATTGTACCAACCTGGTAGTCAGTTTCTTTTACTTCAAAAGGTGCAGACCTCTCAGCACCTGCGGTGCTTCGTAAGGGTATGGGGTGTGGTGGTGGGCGGGCTCTGCCCGCCCACCACCACACCCCATACCCTTGGAGCTCGCCACGAAGCGGTGAGCAATCATATGGTCCCAAAAACCAGAGACTAAGCAAAGAACACATCTTTGCTTAGTCTCTGATTACTTGTGAGCAAAAAACGAGAGTTCTGGTCAGATAAGATTTCTATGTCTGGCCTTAGTTCCAGGGCTTGAGCAACCTGGCAGACGTCGTCGAAACAACGTATACCAGGACAACAAGCTTCTTTCCTAAGAGCGATAGTGGCTCTTCTCTTGCAAACGCTCGCTTCTTCATTGTGCGCTGCTTTTAGTTGTGGGCTGCGCCACGAACTTTGTCAAAGCAGGAGCTACAATAGACGGGGCGATCCTTGGTAGGAAGGAAGGGCACCTGGGTCTCCGCACCACACTCGGCACAAATAACAGGGTGCATTTCTCGCGGGGCGCGCTCAGAACGACCGGTTGAACCCACAGAGTTGCGACGCGCCTCACGGCAGGGACGGCAGCGACTCGGCTGATTCATCAGGCCTTTTTGCTGGTAAAACTCTTGCTCTCCGGCGGTGAACAGGAAATCATTTCCGCAATCACGGCACTTCAGGGTTTTGTCATCGAAGCTCAACTAGGACCTCCTTAGTGAATAGAAGAATGGTAAACCTCCAGGTCCTTCTCCTAGCGGATGTCACCAGCCATGCTTTCCCCTTACCAGCGAGGGAAGTATGTAACTCTGGACGAGCACCGTACGCGAGACCGAGATGGATACCGGAAAACAGCATACACTATCTTTTGTTGATTTTCAAGAGTTTTACGCCGATTCTGTACATATTTCTTCATATTTTTATGTATATTTTATATCTTGCCATTTTTCATACATTTTTATCTCTCTTTTTTGCTTGCCGCTGTGGCTTTTTATTAGCTCATCTTAGTTCTCGCGCCTGCGGCACTCGCCAAGATGAGTGGTGTGATGCCCCTGACAGCCTGCGGCTGTCAGGGGCATCACACCACTCATCTTGAGGTTGCTCTTGACCTTTATGAGACAATAGACAGCGAACTTTTAAGCGCTGTGTGCATAGATTCAGGTTTTTCTTTGCGCATTGCATATCATGGTATGTCGCCTTTAATTATATATTAGTATTTCTCTTTGGGTTTAAAGCTGATGTCACAATTTACGTTTACTATTGATGCCGAGTGCTCTGAAAGCTGGGCGCGTGCCGGCACGATTCAGACTCCTCATGGCACGATCCAGACGCCGATCTTTATGCCTGTTGGCACACAGGCGACCGTCAAGAGCGTCTCTCCAGAAGAATTACGCGAGGTCGGCGCTCAGATTATTCTCTCCAATACCTATCACCTGATGCTGCGGCCCGGCTCTGAACTCATCGATTCTTTTGGCGGCCTGCATTCATTTATGCGCTGGGATGGCCCGATTCTGACGGATAGCGGTGGCTTTCAGGTTTGGAGCCTGGGACACCTGCGTAAGCTGAGCGAGGAGGGGGTCCTTTTCAAGTCGCACCTGGATGGCTCACCACAGTTCCTCACGCCTGAGAGCGTGATGCGCATCGAGGCGGAGTTGGGGTCCGATATCATTCTCCCCCTGGATATCTGTGCGCCCTTTCCCTGCACACCCAAAGAGGCCCGAGAGGCAATGGAGCGTACACATCGCTGGGAGGAGCGTGCCCTGGTAGCGAAAGAACGCTATCGCCCGGAACAGACGCTCTTTGGTATCGTTCAGGGAGCCTTTGAGCCCGAGCTACGCCAGGAGAGCGCACGCGTAATTGGCTCAATGCCCTTCCCCGGTCTCTCGATTGGCGGCCTCTCAGTGGGCGAACCCAAAACCAAGATGTGGGAGATGCTGCGCGCAACTACGCCCGCGCTTCCACGCGAGAAGCCACGTCACCTGCTGGGCGTCGGCTCGCCTGAAGACCTGGTTGAGTGCGTCGGGCTGGGCATGGATATGTTCGACTGCGTTCTGCCCACGCGCGTCGCTCGCCACGGCGGTCTCTTTACCCGCGATGGGCGAGTGAATATCAAGTCCGCCCGCTTTAAGCGAGCAACTGGCCCGATTGAGGAGGGCTGCGACTGCCACACCTGTCGCAACTATAGCGCGGCCTATGTGCATCATCTTATCCGTGCCGAGGAGCAACTCTACTACCGCCTGGGAACCATCCATAACCTGCGCTTCATGCTGCGCCTGGCCGCTGACCTGCGCGCCTCCATTCTCGATGGCAGCTATCCCGTCTTCCGCGAGGCCTTCCTGGCACGCTATCAGCCGGCTTCAGAGACAGTACGCGAGCAGCAGCGCGAAAAATGGAAGGCGGCCCGCGAGCGCCAGTCCTGAGCCTGAAAACCCTGGAGGAGATGTCGAGTCTTATGTCAGCAACCGCTTATCGCTTTATTCATACAGGTGTGCAGGATGCAGCATTGAACATGGCCATTGATGAGGCCATCCTCCTGCATCACATTGAGGAGAAGGTCCCGCCCACGCTGCGCGTCTTCCAATGGAAGCAGCCAGCCATTAGCCTGGGACGCTTCCAGAATGTTGAGCGCGAAATTGGGCAGGAGGTCTGCGTGCGCGAGAATGTGGCCCTGGTGCGCCGTCCTACAGGCGGGAGGGCCGTCTATCATCGCGATGAGTTTACTTATAGTATCACCATAGGGAAGCGCGAGGGTGTGCCATCTGGAGTCGTGGCGGCCTACGCCTACCTTCTGCAAGGGCTTATTCAAGCGCTACAACATCTCGGCCTCAACGCAATTATCAGTGATGAGCGGGTCAGTAAAACGCCCTCGGCGGCCTGTTTTGCCTCTTCTACGCAGGCCGATTTGACGGTCGATGGCTTTAAACTGATTGGCAGCGCCCAGGTGTGGAAAGAGGCTACGCTTCTCCAACAGGGCTCACTCCCGCTGGGTGACCGCGCGGCCGAGTTTTTCTCGCTCCTGCGTTTCCCTTCTGAAGAGGCTCGATCCCAGGCCCTGGCCCAGTACAATACGAAAACAGCTCCCCTCCATGCCTTCGCCCCACAGGCAACCTGGGACGAGGTCGCGCAGGCTTTTCGCCTGGGCTTCAGTTCCTTCCTGGAGCATGAGTTTGTACCTGGCGAACTCTTACCCTCTGAGTGGGACCTGGCCCGACAGCTTGTGGCCGAAAAATATAATCACCTCACCTGGCGCAAAGAGAAAGTCACGCTCATCGAGCGTCTATAAGATCTCTCGCGCCTGCGGCGCTCGCCTAGGTTAGTGATATGTGCATGTGAATTGGCAGCCTGCGGTTGCCAATTCACATGCACATATCACTCATGCACATATCACTAACCAGAAATAACTTGCACCAGAAATAACTTGCACACGGGTTAAACTGATTTCGATATGACTTCTCTCTCATTGCTTCTCAACTTCTCAAGGTAAAGAGCCGAAAAAGAAAGTCAGAGGGTGCCACTGCCTGCCGCCTTGCCTGTTGTACACATTGCATGGATACACGTGGTGCGGTACAATAGTCCAGATACGGACTGACTGGAACTTTTCCGGGTCAAAGCATACACCGGGTCAGAAAAAAAGCGCCAGCCTACATGCTTGCATTGCTTGCATCAACGCCAGCCAGATACAGAGCTACAAGAGTAGTGACATTGTACGAGAGCGCCAACACGAAACCTGGCAAGCCTGGACTTGTATCAGCATATGAAACATTATCAACATTAGATGCCATCCGCTCCTGGGGCGCGGCACACCAGCACCAGTCCTGCATAGAGCTCTTATTCCGAAACCCAACGTCGCTCACGCGACTAGCGCTCCGCGCTCAGGTTTTCGGATAAGTAGATATTTGTTTCATCTAATAGTAAGGAGTTTCTTGGCTGTGAGCATCTCTATCGACATCGCACGGAAAATTTTGGAAGCGAGCAAGCAACGCGCACGCGAGTTACGCAGTCCTGTCAGCATCGCCATTGTAGATGCTGGTGGTCACCTAGTACTCTTTGAGCGTATGATGTCGCCTTATGGCTGGGCTACTGGGAATATCAGTATCGCCAAGGCGAGTACCGCCGTGATGTTCAATCAATCAACCGACTCTGTCGCGCAGTGGGGGTCCTCTATTCCAGGTTTTGCCTCTAGCCTGGCCGAGATGACACACGGGAATTTCATCATGGCCGCAGGTGGCTGGCCAATCCGCGTAAACGGCGCGACCGTTGGCGGCATCGGTGTAAGCGGTGGCAACGCTCCTGGTCGCGATGATGAGATCGCTCGCGCTGGCCTCGCGGCTTTCGAAGCCCCACGCCAGGCTCCGCCGCAGCCATATGTGCCACCACAGCCTCAACAGCAGCCTTCGTTTTCAGGACTGGCTCCACAGTCCCCGGCTTCATCATTCTACTCTCGCGGTGCAGCGCCTCAACAGCCACAGCAGACGCCTTCCTATACGGCGCCTTCCGCGAGCTATCCAGTCCCACCAGTCCCTGAGTCCGCTCCCCGAGAGCCAAACTACAGCGAAAACGTCAATTATGCTGAACGACCTGCTGTAAGCGAGCAAAAGTCCTTCCCACAGGAACAAGTAGGACAGGAACAATACCAAAACGAAGAGACAGCTAAGGCTGACCCCTTCCCATTTCACGACACCACGCGTGAGGAACAACCTCAGGCAGAACAACCAGGAGACCAATCATGAGTCAGGATTACCAGGAATACAAAGTGAGCACCAGACGGCGCAGGGGGAACCGCGTACCACGCAATCGTCCCGTCCTTGTCACCAATGATGAGCAGCTAAACTCTGTGGGAGAAGAAACTCTCGCCGAGGAAGGCAACACGCCAGTTGAGAGTTCCGTAGCCCTCGCGGAGAGCGAGGCGTCCATCAGCGAGGTCAAGCCTCGACGCAGCTTCTTCTCACGCGTTGGCAAACGCGAAGAGGAGGCCACATCGAAAGAGGATGTGTCTCGTGCACGCCTGGCGCGTGCGACACGTGGCAAGGCCGGCGAGGAAGCTACAGACGATGAGAAGCCAAAGGCCGTCAAGCCCACGGCGCGTCCACGCTCGACACCACCCGCTGGCGGCTTTAAGACGCGCTGGATCATTGGTATGGCCATCTACCTGCTGGCAGCGAACTTTGTAGGCTTGTTTGAGCAACAGGCCGTACATAACCTGGGCATTGAGCGCCAGTGGGCGAAGTTTAACCTCTTTGGTCTGCCAATGAATATCACGACGTCAACGGCGCTCTACCTGGCTACTCTGGTCATCCTCCTGGTCGTACTGGCGCGCTACGACTTCATTCCACGTAGCCTGGGCGGTTCCTCGGCTGCGAATAACAAGTCTGCCGCCAACAAGTCTGCCCGGCCCGCGGAACCCAGGGCGCCCCAGCCAACCATTCGCCAGGGCGTCAGTGGCGAGGCTGATGATCTCTACCACGCCTACCGCTCCGGTCAGCGCCGAGCTAAAAAGCGCTAACAGCATTACACCTTCACGTCAAACAAAAAGAAGTGTTCTCCTGCTCGCGAGCAGGAGAACACTTCTTTTTGCCACTAAGATCACAGGACCCTTGACTTTTTGTGTGCATCCCCCTTATAATGCTTAATAAGCCACTTTGAGAATACTCAGCGGCCCAGAGAAGACCTACACAACTACATCTAAACGGTGAGAAGAAAAATGCTCAGTGCAACGTGTAAATGCGCACAACTGAATAACAGCTATTTTTATTACTGGTTTAGCCCTCCGGCATGATGGTGGGCCACTTTGGCTGAGCAAAAAAACCACCAGCATGCTGGACGAGCAGAGGAAAAATCCTCTGCTTTTTTGTTTCCTAAAAAAGCCCATCAAGTCAAGCTCGAATAGTTCCAGAAAGGTTTACGAATCATGATCATCACCATTAGTAACCAGGCTTCAAGTGAAGAACGCGCCCAGTTGATGTCACTTTTATGTCGCATCACGGCAAGTCGCATGCCCCTCGCGACCACCCACATCTCCGAACGTGAAGTGATCGCCCTTGATAACACTGTTCTCGATGCTCAGTCCCAGCAACTCCTCCTCCAACAGCCCGCAGTCACCGAACTCCTCCCCATGAAAACCTCCTACCAACTCGTTAGCCGCTCCTTTCAACCAGCCGACACCCGCATCCTCATTGGCACAGGTCATGCCTGCACCTCGATTACAGTTGGTGGCCCATCCGCATCTCCGGTCATCATAGCGGGCCCCTGCGCTGTAGAGAGCCGTGAGCAGCTTCTCACCACCGCGCATGCCGTGAAGGCCGCTGGTGCTAATATCCTCCGTGGCGGGGCCTTCAAACCACGCACCTCCCCCTACCAGTTTCAGGGACTGGGTGTGGAAGGCTTGAAACTGCTGGCTGAGGCTCGCGAGCAGACTGGCCTCCCTATTGTCACAGAGGTCATGGAAACCGAGATGGTGGATACGGTGGCTGAATACTCTGATATCCTTCAGATCGGCGCCCGCAACGTGCAAAACTACGCTCTCCTGCGTGCGGCTGGTAAGCATTCGGCCAAGCGTCCTGTTTTGCTCAAACGTGGCCTGGCTTCTACCGTGGAAGAATGGTTGCTGGCCGCCGAGTACATTGTTGCCGCGGGCAATCCTAACGTGATCCTTTGCGAGCGAGGCATTCGTAGCTATGATCCACAGACACGTAATGTGCTGGACCTGACCTGCGTGCCGCTGATACAGGAGCTGACACACCTGCCTATCCTGGTTGATCCTAGCCATGCCACCGGGCGACGCGAGCTGGTACCCGCCATGTCGCGCGCAAGCATTGCCGCGGGCGCCCAGGGATTGATCATTGAGACCCATTGCGATCCCAGCACGGCACTCTGTGATGGTCGCCAGTCGATCACGCCCGAACAACTGGCACGCATCGTCGTTGAGACCCGAGCGCTTTCGCATCTCATGCAAGGGAGCGAACTCGTGCAGGTCGCCTAAAAAGCACTCGTCAACGCCTGCTGATTTGCCTATCGACTCACCAAAACAGGTATGCTATACTTTCCAATGTACGTAGAAAGTGGTTTTTGTACTTCTATGGTGGAAGAGACCAAGGCTTTGAGGTGACACGTATGCCAACACGCATTATTATTGCAGATGATGAAGCTATCCAGCGTATGGACCTGAAAGATGTCCTTACGAAACAGGGTTATCTCGTAATTGGCGAAGCGGGAGACGGATTGAGTGCCGTCAATCTCGCGCGCGAACTACGCCCCGACCTGGTAATTATGGACATTCGCATGCCCGACATGGACGGCATTGCCGCCGCCGAAACGCTTACCCAGGAGAAACTCGCACCAGTGTTGCTGCTCACTGCCTTCGGTGACCAACCGCTCGTTGAACGCGCGAAGGAAGCCGGGGTGGTTAATTATATTGTGAAGCCACTCCGCGAAAGCGAAGTTGCTCCTGCGATTGAGGTCGCCCTGGCTCGCTATAACGAGTTTCGCGCGATGGAAGATAAGGCTCGCTCCCTGAGTGAAACGCTCGAAACGCGCAAGATCGTTGAACGCGCCAAAGGCCTCTTGATGGAGAAGCAGGGTCTAAGCGAGCAGGAAGCCTTCCGTAAAATTCAGAAGGCGAGCATGAATAATCGCAAATCCATGCGCGAGGTAGCAGAGGCGATTCTCCTTACCAATGAAATGTAATTTTTCTTTAAAAATCCTCTCACTAGAAACGATCTAGTAACACTTGGTGAATGATAATCCGGATGCATCAACGGGGCTGCATCCCTCACACTAGTGTTTCTCCCGTCCGGTATGTTATGGAGGCAGGGCATTCTCGACCACGCATACTCTCTACTCCCTCACCCCTAATGACATACGTTTGATTGGCGTCCACGCTAGTCTAGCAAAGATGAGAGCAGATGGATCTAGCAGGCAATACGGCGACAGATATAGCTAAAATCATTGTTGTCGTTGGCGTTCGCTTTCGACCAGCTGGGCGTATTTACTATTTCGACCCCCAGGGTCAAGCCTTCTCCAACGGGCAGTATGTGATTGTCGAGACCACCCGAGGCGTAGAGGCCGGGCGTGTCGTCCTGGCATCGAAGAAGCTTGCCGAGGAGGACCTCTCCGAACCTCTGAAACCCGTCTTGCGCCTGGCGACCGAAGACGAGCTGCGTATGCTTCTCTCTTTTAAACAAAAAGAAAAGGATGCCATGGTGCGCTGTGCCGAGCGGATCACCCAGCACAGGCTTCCCATGAAGCTGGTTGAGAGCGAGTATACTTTCGACGGCAGTCGACTGACCTTCTATTTTACCGCTGATGAGCGCGTCGATTTTCGCGGCCTCGTGCGCGACCTGGCGGCGACCTTCCGCACACGCATCGAGCTGCGCCAAATTGGAGCGCGCGACCAGGCCAAGCTTCAGGGCGGCATCGGTCCCTGCGGTAAAACCCTCTGTTGTAGCTCCTGGATTACCGACTTCGGGATTGTCTCCATCAAAATGGCCAAAGAACAGGGCCTCCCTTTAAATCCCTCAAAAATCTCTGGCGTTTGTGGGCGCCTGATGTGCTGCCTCGCCTATGAGAATGAAAATTATATCCAGGCCAAGCAACAGATGCCTCAGATCGGGGCATTCCTGAACACACCCAGTGGTTCAGGCAAGGTAGTCTCCATCAACGTTCCCAAAAATTCGGTCGAGGTTATGCTCGAAAGCGGGGTGACGATTCAGGTCCCCGTCGATGAAGAACCCGCGCCGCCCAAAGGTGGAGGCTGCGGCTCGTGCGGCGTGAAAAGTGCCAGCGCCAGTACAAAAGAGCCCGGCGGAGCAAGTGGCTCATGCAGTTGTGGCAAGGGCGGTCCTTGTACCTGCGGCAGTGGTGGAGGCGGCGGAGGATGTGGCACCGGAGGAGGTGGAGGATGTGGCACTGGAGGAGGCGGAGGATGTGGCTCATGTGGTATAAAAAAGAAAAAGTTTTAAAGAAGGTTTTAAAGTCACTTATTGCAATAAAAACTTTTCCTGATAAACCACTGATGATGTCACGAGAGGAAGGTGCAATGTATGTCTTCTGACTGGAAAGACTCTGGGGCGACCTGGCAGAGTCCCCAGCACGATGCCCAGGCGGCCTATACCCACCAGCAGGCACACGATGATGATGATGACTTAACCCAGGACGCACCTGAGCAGGACCAATACGACGTCGATGCTCATGCCTATAGCGCCCACGATGATCAACGCTATCAGGCAGGCTACCAGGGACACCAGGACTATCAGAACGCTCCTGCAGCCGATTTTGAGGAGCCTCCACCCACCCCCATAACCCAGCGTGGCGATCTCCTGCATACTATAATCCACTATGCGACCCTCGTTGGAGCACCGCTTCTCTTTGGGGGCCTGACAGCTCTCTGGGTACTCCCCCTGGTCGCCAATGAGCGTGCCGCGACCCCGGCCGCGGCATTCTGGCCGCTCGTCGTCCTCATTGTCCTTATCGCTATCGCGCAGGGAACCACTGTTTACTATCTCGGCTCCATCAACGATCTCTGGTTTGTCTTTACCCTGCTTGGCTTCCTGCTCTTCCTCCTGGTTGGCTGCTTTTCGACCTTTGGTGCCATTCCCGGCTTCCTGCTGCTGGCTATTATTGTCGTACTCGGCGTGTTCCTGGTGCGTCGCTATCTCCACGCGGTGCCAGAGGGATATGTCGCGCTGGCCTTTGCCTTCGGCAAATACCGGCGAACGCTCCTGCCCGGCCCCCATCTCCTCCTCCCCTGGGAACAGATAGCATACGAGCTCAACACGGGTGAGATCCAGTGGATCTGCCCCACACAGCGCGTTCAGCTCGCTCCCGATACCGACGTTATCCTGCGCGCGTCAATCTCTTACCAGGTTCTGCCCGACTACGCCTATCTCGCCATGTCGCGGGTAAATGGCTGGGAGGAAACCTTGCGCGAACTCTTTTTGGCTGCGCTTCAGACTATTGCAACCACGTTCTCACCTGGAGATTTTCTCGCCTGGCCCGATGGCCCCCAGGGCCAGCCCGTCATAAACCCCTCGCTTGACGATTTCTCCAACGGGGCACGCTGGGAACAAGTCAATAACTATCTTTTTCAGTATATGCGCAATCGCGTCGCCGCCTGGGGCGTCCAGGTCAATGGGATACAGATCCGCGATGTCTCTCTGAGCTCTCATGGGGCACATCTCGTCGATGCGCCTCCCCTGGACCACACGGCATATGCATATGAGCAGCCCGCGCCCACATCTTATGCTCAGCAGCCAGTACCTCAATTCGAGAACACTTACACGCAACAGGAACTGGCGCCGCCACCCGCAGGTAATCGGCCACCGGTCTTCAAAGAAGAGATACTGGTCAACGCCTATAAACAGGTACAAGAGGGCAAGATCACCGATCCAGAGACAATTCGCAACCTGGCACGGACCTTTGAAGCTATCGCGCACGATCCAGAGGCAAATGGTTCCGTCAGCTTCGATCCCATGCGCGCAGCGGAGAATTTGTATGCCGAGGCTGACCACAATGAACAGTTGGCCAGCGCCTCACCTGCATCCAATTCGGCCCACTCCTCGCGCGTCTCCTTCGAGGACGACACCAATCCCGATTGGTACAACCCACGCCATCCCACCTAAGCATTTCTCTAGTAAAATGGCCCACAAAAGCCCTGGCTTGAGCCAGGGCTTTTGTGGGCCATTTACCATTTTATTAATTTAAAATACGTCTGCGACTGCCTTTTTCTTTGCATGTGCTTTGATACGCACCTGCATGTATTAATGCTGAGCGACGGCCTCCAGCTTCGCCTGGCGCTGATCATCAAAGTTGCGCAAGCTGGCCAGTTTCTCGGCGCTCACAGTTTTCTCTACGCGAGGATCGAACACTACATTATCGCGTGAGCAGAAATAGTAGTGCTTCCACTCCTCCATGGCATGCTCCCAGGCGGGAAGAAGCAAATTCGCTTCATTGTCGCCTTTCACAATACGCTGGAAGGCCTGGAACGACAGGAACAGGGCTAGCACGATCACACAGAAAGTGACTGCCACCAGACCTATCATAAACGTAGAATCCAGTTGCGCTTCCATTCCGCCAATCAAGACGATGACGAGGAAGATACAAACTCCCACCAATACAATACAGGAGATAATGGTCCTGATCATGGAAATGTTTTTGGTTGGTACGGCCGGTGGAGCGCACTGCTCTACCCCGGCATCATACGCCGCTTGCATTGTTTTAACTTTATCTGTCTGGTTGCACACCGGACAAGCTGGTTTCTGGCTCTGCACGGACGCCATAAGATTAGTCCCTCCTTACGTTGCCCCACATGGCTATTCCGGGCAACCGTATGATAGTGTAGTAAAGCATAACATGGTAGGCAATAATATGGTACATTCGGTGTAAGAAAAAATCTTGCCTTAAACCTAACACGTTCAATCGATGGAGACTGGTTCGATTTTACGTTAGCTGTTGATATAGCCTCTCTATGATTTTATCAGCATAGGGCATATATTTACAACATCTCAACCAACCTCTCAATCAACACACTCTGCCAAGCCCTTCCTCAAGAGGGACAAAAGTCAGATTTGACACGCCCTAGCACACCCGCTACACTTGTTCTGTCAGGTCGAAGATCGGGGCTGGCAATCGCATCCTCTCTTATCCTTTTGCCCCTACCTGCTTTTCTCAATAGGAGCATGCATCTCAAAACATGATGAATATAACACCTTCAATTACCATTCTTGGGTTGGGTCCCGGCGATGTGCAGGATCTTACCATGCAGGCCCATGATCTGCTGGCCCAGGCCGCCCAACGCGGGGAGACCGTCTACTTCCGCACCATCATCCATCCCACGGTGGAGCAGTTGCGCGAGGAGCTACCCACGCTCAATATCACTTCATTTGACAGCTTTTATGAAGAATCGACCGCCTGGCGCTCACTCTACCAGCGGATAGCGGAAGAGGTCTGTACGCTAGCCATGCAGAGTCCCATCATCTACGCCGTCCCCGGCCATCCACTCATAGGCGAGACCTCAGTCCAAATTCTGCTTCAGTTCGCGCGCGAACGAGGCCTCTCCACCTCGATTGTAGCGGGTCTCTCCTTCCTGGAGCCTGTATGTAGTCTGCTGGGGCTTGATCCCTTTGATACCGGCCTGCACATTGTGGATGCAACCATTCTGGCGGGACTGGACCAGGATGAAATCGCCAGCAAGATTCTGCCCGCGACACCTCTACTGATCACCCAGGTTTATAATCGCCGTCTCGCCAGCCAGGTTAAGCTGGCCCTGGGCGAGTGCTATCCCGACGAGTGGCCCGTCAAACTGGTACGGGCGGCGGGCGTCTCCGCAGACGAGGCCGCGCTGGAGATGCCTCTCTACGAGCTGGACCACAATAATCAAGCCAATCATCTTAGCACCCTGTATGTGCCGCCCCTGGACGCGCTCACCCCACTACGCCTGCCCGATACCTTGCGCTACATCACCAAACGCCTACGCCGCGAACCCGATGGCTGCCCCTGGGATCGCCAGCAGACGCACCAGACGCTGACGCGCTATGTCATTGAAGAGACCTACGAAGTGGTTGAGGCCATCGAAGAGAACGATATGGAGAAGCTCGCCGACGAGTTGGGTGACCTCCTACTCCAGGTCTACCTGCATGCCGAGATCGCGCGCCAGGAGGGGCACTTCGCGCTTGGCGATGTCTACGAGAATATCAACGCCAAGATGCTGCGCCGTCATCCCCATGTCTTCGGCAATGCTGAGGCCAGCACTGCTGGGCAGGTGGCGCTCAACTGGGAGGAGATCAAGCGCCAGGAGCGGCTCAACGCGGGCATTGCCGCGCCCGAGATAGAGACCGTTTTCAAAAATATTCCCCAGGCCACACCCGCGCTCATGGTCGCCCAGGAGTACCAGAAACGCGTCGCCAAAACTGGCTTTGAGTTTGATAATCTCGAAGAGGTCCTGGCCAAGCTAGAGGAAGAGCTTCAAGAGCTACGCCAGGCCACCTCAAAAGAAGAGCAGCAAGAGGAGATGGGCGACCTTCTCTTCCTCGTTGCCAAGCTGGCACGCTGGTATAAGGTTGATGCCGAAGAGGCCCTGCGCGCGGCAAACCGTAAGTTTCGCCAACGCTTCCAGGCTATGGAGAGCTTCGCTCGCCAGGAACAGCGCGAGCTTACCACCTACACCACGTCAGAATGGATCGCTCTCTGGAACCGCGCCAAGCAGCAGGTAGGGAAATAGGTGATTAATGTTGCTAGATGTTGTCGACGTAGCCGACAACATCTAGCAACATTAATCACTTATTTGGCTGAGTTTATGATGCCAGCAGAACTGTTGAGTGTCTGGATATCTCTTCCTCTTCCCAGGTCCAGCCAGACTTCGTCTCAACCGGTTCTGGCTGCTGCGCCTCTTGATGGGCCTCTTCTTCAACCACAGATTCTACATAGGCATAAAAAGCTTCGTATAAAGTATCTATTCCGTCGAATATCATAGCCGTTACCCTCTCATCTCTGTCCGTCGCAGAGTTTTGTCTCAAATGTGCACTTCACTTCTCTGATATAGATACTACCTCTGCTATGTCGCAGCACCATCATAAAACTGTCGCGTAATTGTCGCAGTTCCCTGAGTTTCCCTGTCTCGGCTCGCAAGTTCGCCTCATCAGGGGTAAGGGGTGTGGGTGGAAAACGGCTTTGCCGTTTTCCACCCACACCCCTTACCCCTGAGCGCCCGCCGTAGGCGCGAATAAGTTGCTGACGCATTCGAAGAAACATGTCCCTTAACCAGAAGGCATGATATGATAAGAAGAGGCACACAGAAGACGGTAGCACTGGCAAATTGCTGCCACACAAGACAAAGGAGAAGTCCTGTGATCTTTGACCTCAATGAAGAGCAATCAGATATCCGCGACATGGTACATCGCTTTACGCAAAACGAGATAACTCCTCATGCTGAGTCATGGGATGAGCATAATCACTTTCCCCGCGAGATCTTTACCAAAATGGCGGAACTGGGATTGATGGGCATGACCACGCCGGAAGAGCTGGGCGGGAGCATGCTTTCACGCCTGGCCGCGGCCCTTGTATACGAAGAACTGGCCCAGGGTGATATGGCGACGGCGGTTGGCCTCTCCGTCCATAACATGATCACTGGGTCCATCGCGCGCTTCGGCGATGAGGAGCAGCGCGAGCGCTGGGTGGGCAAGCTCGCGTCCGGCGAGGCCCTGGGCGCCTTCTCGCTGAGCGAGGCTGCCGCTGGCTCCGATGCCGCCAGCCTGCAATGTCGGGCCGAGCGCTCGGGCGATAGCTACATTTTGAATGGGAATAAGCTCTGGGTGACCAATGCGGGCGAGGCCGATATCTACCTGCTTATGGCGCGCACCGCTCCCGGCAACGACGCCTCAGGCATCTCCTGCTTCGCCATCGAGAAGGATACGCCCGGCTTTGCCTTTGGCAAAACCGAGCGCAAGATGGGCCTGCACTCCTCGCCAACGCGTGAGTTGATCTTTGAGAACTGTCAGATTCCCGTCTCGCAGCGCCTGGGAGAAGAGGGACAGGGCTTTAAGATCGCGCTTTCCTCGCTCGATGGTGGACGCATCAATATTGGCGCGGTCGCAGTTGGGGTCGCCCAGGCGGCCTTTGAGACCGCTCGCCAGTACGCCCAGGAGCGCCAGCAGTTTGGCAAGTCCATTGGCACCTTCCAGGCCATTGAGTTTATGCTCGCCGATATGGCTATGAAGATTGAGGCCTCGCGCTTGCTGGTCTACGAGGCCGCCTATAAGCTCGACCAGTCGAGGCAACCATCCAAGCAGGTCTCGATGTATGCCTCGATGGCCAAATGCTTCGCGACGGACTCGGCGATGGAGGTTACCACCAATGCGGTCCAGGTCCTGGGCGGCGCGGGCTATGTCCGTGACTACCCGGTCGAGCGCTATATGCGCGATGTAAAGGTGGCACAGATCTTTGAGGGAACCAATCAGATTCAACGCATCGTCATTGGCCGCGCCCTCCTCGACCAGATCCGCGCATGAATTTCTATACGGCTGGAAAAATGCGCATAGCCCCTGAGCATACCAACCGCGTATGGTAGACTTGTCAGAATCGTTTTTTTTCGATATGCTAAAAATGCAAATTTTCTGAACGACCGGGACGTGTATTGCCATCTTGACAGGAATGGGGGTATGCGTCCTAGTTTTTTGTTCCCCACCTTGCCATTACCCTTATAATATCCTAAAGTTCTTATCTTTCTTTTTCGATATATCTACCAGGGTGTTTCTTCTGACTTACTTTTCGCGCCTACGGCGCTCGCAGGGGTAAGGATGTGCTGGTGCGGGGCCTACGGCCCCGCACCAGCACATCCTTACCCCTGTGATAGGAGAGTCAGAGAACATAGTTCAGTCTTACCTCGATATAAATACAAGGGGTGAAATCCTGGTCTGACTTATTCTCTAGGAGTTTTGACGATGAAAGCTGATTGGGTCGCGAGGATCAGCGACCGTGTAGAGCAGCATGTGTGCCAGGTCAAGGGCGAACATGCGACTATTATCTGTGCCTCTGGACTCAGCCCCTCTGGGACGGTCCACCTGGGCAATATGCGTGAGATTATGACGGTTCACCTGGTCTCTGAAGAGCTACGCGCTCGCGGCTGGCAGGTAGAGCATATACAGTTTTGGGATGACTATGACCGCCTGCGCAAGGTGCCTGCGGGCATTCCAGAGTCGTTCGCGAGCTATATTGGGCAACCTCTCTGTGAGGTGCCTGATCCCTTTGGGGTCTATGCCTCGTATGCCGACCGCTATATCACTGAATTTAGCGAGAGTATCGCGCCCCTCAATCTTCCTATGACCCAGGTCCGCCAGTCAATCGCCTATCGCGAGGGACGCTATACCCACAAGGTCAAACTAGCCCTGGCCCAGCGGGGAGAGATCTTTGATATCCTTGCTGAGTATCAAACGCGCCAGGAACAGCAGGAGACGGTCTCTGAAAGGCGGGCCGCCTATTACCCTTACAAGGTCTATTGCGAGGCCTGTGGCAAGGATACGACGCAAATACAGCACTATGAAGAGGCTACTGCCAGTATCGATTATAGCTGCCAGCACTGTCAGCATAGTGGAGCCTTTAGCCTGAATGAGAAAAATTCCGGCAAGCTGGTCTGGAAGGTAGATTGGCCCATGCGCTGGAGCGAGGCACAGGTAGACTTTGAGCCTGCGGGCGCCGACCACTCGACCCCAGGAAGTAGTTTCACCGTTGGTCAGCGCATCGTGCAGGAGATCTTCCACTCGCCAGCACCCCAATACGCGGCCTATGCCTTTGTGGGTATGGAGGGTCGTGTAAAGATCTCTAGTTCAGTAGGAACGGATGCCTCGCCGGCCAATGCGCTCTCCATCCTGGAACCCGCGATTCTGCGCTGGCTCTACATCCGCCGTGCCAATAACCAGCCCTTTAATATCGACTTTGGCCAGGGTCTTTTGCGGCTCTATGATGAATGGGATTCCCTTGTGCGCCAGGTCGCGGCTGGCAAGGTTAATGAGGCCAACCTGGTCGCCTACCAGCGCGCCATCCAGACCTCGCTGGGTGCTGTGAAGCGAGCCGAGCGCACGGTACCATTCTCGCTGCTCACCTCGACCCTGGATGTCACACAGGGCAACCTTGAGCAGGTGTTGCGCATCGCCACGCAGAGCCTGAAGGAAGAGGAACCGCTCACCCCGGCCCAGCTAGAGCCGCGCCTGACCTGCGCCGCTAACTGGATCAACAACTACCTGCCCGAAGACGAGCGTACCTTTATCCGCGCCAGCTTTGATGCTGAGACCTACGCGCAACTTGGGGAAAGCGAGCAAGAGGCACTCCGCCTCCTGGTCGCGGAGTTTGAGGGCGCCTGGAACCTGGATGCCCTGACCGACCTGATGTATCGCATTCCCAAGCAGGTGCGTGGACTGCCCACAGACGCGCCCGCCACGCCCGAGTTGAAGCAGGCCCAGCGCGCCTTCTTCGCCGCCATCTACACGTTGATCTGTGGTTCAGACACCGGCCCGCGTATCCCAACCCTCATGCTCTCCCTGGGCAAAGAGAAGGTCAAGAGCCTGCTCGACCCCAATGGAGCCTCTGTGGTCTCAGAGCCCGCATAATATACAGCGAGCGACCCTTTCTGCACAATACACTAAAAGGGTCGCTCAACTATCTCAGCCAGTCAAGATTTCCCGTAAGAGACGATAGCACATGAAATCAACGCAAATTTATGCAGACCGTCCAACATGCGTTTACGAGTCTATAAGCCTGGAAAATCGAGGGTGCAAAAGTAGTCGTCAAGCGTCTCGGCTCGGCGGATGAGTTGGATATCGCCGCCCTCGCGCAAGAGGAGTTCCGCCGAGCGCAGCTTGCCATTGTAGTTAAAGCCCATGGCATGACCGTGCGCCCCCGTATCGTGGATGATCAGGATATCGCCTGGTGTGATCTCGGGCAGGCTCCTATCAATGGCGAACTTATCGAAATTTTCGCAGAGCGATCCCACCACGTCATACATCTCGTTCGCGGGCTGATCCTCTTTCCCCAAAACAGTAATGTGGTGATAGGCGCCATACAGCGCGGGCCGCATCAGGTTCGTCATGCAGGCGTCCAGGCCAATATAGCGCTTATAGGTCTCTTTCTGGTGGATAGCTGTGGTCACCAGGTAGCCATGCGGTCCCGTGATCACCCTGCCGCATTCCATGACTATACGCAGGGGGGGCAGGCTATTGGCAACGATTTTCTGCGTGTACAGAGCCTGCAACTCCTGGCCAAAGGTCTCCATGTCAAAGGCGCTCTGCTCTGGGCGATAGGGGATGCCAATGCCGCCACCCATATTGATAAAGGAGAAGGTGATGCCAACCTCGCGCGAAAGGGCCGCGACCAGGTCAAAGAGCATACGTGCAGTCTCAAGAAAATACGCGACGTTGAGTTCGTTCGAGGCCAGCATGGCATGTAGCCCAAAGCGCCTAACGCCCTTCTCCTTCGCGCTAGCATACGCTTGAAAGAGCTGATCATAGGTCAGCCCATACTTGGCCTCCTTGGGATCGCCAATAATCGCGTTCCCAGCACGCAATGGCCCTGGATTGTAGCGAAAACTGAGCAAGTCGGGAAGGCCTGCCTGCTCTTCGAGATAGGCGATATGGCTGATGTCATCCAGGTTGATGATCGCTCCCAGTTCCCTGGCCTTGCGATACTCGCTCGCGGGCGTCTGGTTAGAGGTAAACATAATCTCTTCACCAGCAAAACCCACGCGCTCCGCCAGCACAAGCTCGGGCAGAGAGCTACAATCTACGCCCAGGCCCTCCTCCTTGAGGATACGTAAAATATGGGGATTGGGCAGGGCCTTGACCGCGAAATAATTGGTAAAGCTCTCCGACCAGGCAAAGGCCCGCTTCATGCGACGCACAGCGGCGCGGATCCCCTGCTCATCATAGAGGTGAAATGGCGTGGGATGGGTTGCGATAAGCGCTTCAAGGCGCTCAGGAGAGAGAGGAAAACGCTTCTCAGACATATTTTGACTGTATCCTTCTTTGACTACACCGCCTTGTAGGGTCCATGCTGGCATGGACTTCGAGGTGCGCAGGCCGATACTCTGACGTTGGGGAGCAATCCATGCCAGCATGGACCCTACACGACCTGCCAGATCTGCACGGAGCGGTCGACCCCGGCAGAGGCCAGGCGTTCGCCGTTTGGCGACCATGCTACGGCGGCGACATAGCCCTGGTGCCCCTGGTAGGTATAGGTGCAGCGCTCTTTAGCCACGTTCCAGACCTGCACCGTCTTATCATTGCTGGCAATAGCCAGGTGCTTGCCATCAGGCGCCCAGGTCACAGCATTTTTGGCGCTATTACCGCCCGCGGTCCGCAGCAGTTTTGTATGCTGCGTATAAGCGATGCTGACATCCCAGATGCAGGCGTAGGAGTCGCTAGAGGCCGAGGCCAGCAGATACTCTTTCGGATGCCAGGCCAGGGCATTCACCCGCTCATTATGCACCTTCAGAACGCTGGGTTCCAGGTCCGCGGAGAAAATGGATGAGACGCGCTGCCAGAAGGTGCGCGGCTTCTTCTGCTCGGCAAAGGGGTTCCAGAAGCGTATGCTCTTCTCTTTCCCGGCTGAGGCCAGGTATTTCCCATCCGGCGACCACGCTACAGCATATACCTGGTCCTTGTGCTCTTCATAGCGGTACAGTTCACTATGCTCCTGGGCATGCCAGACCAGCACCAGTTTATCGTTGCCAGCCGAGGCAATATACTCGCCACCTGGCGACCAGGCCACAGCGTTCACGGGCTGGCTGTGCACGGTATAGGTATAGACCAGGTGCCCGTTCGCAGGCTCCCAGATCTGCACCGTGGTATCATCGCCTGCCGAAGCAATATATTTGCTATCGGAGGACCAGGCCAGGGTATTCACCCGCGCGGAGTGTCCCTTATACGTCCAGACACGATCACCAGAAGCCGCATCCCAGACGATCACGGTGCGGTCATAACTGGCCGTGGCCAGCCATTTACCATCGGGCGACCAGACCACAGCAGCCACGCGTCCCGTATGTCCAGTACAAATAAAGAGCGTATTAGGCTGCTTGACGATCTGGTATTGCGTTGGGCCTTTCGCCTTGCCAGTCTTCCCTGTAGTCGTGGCTTGAGCAGGGATGGGCGGCATCATCGCAGGTGCCTGGTACATGGGCGGGACACGCGTCGAGATGGTGGGCGGCGAGGTCAGCGCGGCCCCCGTCGTATATAGCGTCTGGATGCGCTGAAGCGAGGCGCGCACAACAGCCACGGATTCCGGGCGCTCATTCACGGGTACGCTTACCATATGCATGACCAGGTCGGCCAATCCAGCGAGGGCCGGATGCGCCGGGAGGTGAATAGGCGCGAAGTGGAAGGGCGTTTCTGAAGGATCATGCCCGGTCAGGAGCTGATGAAGGGTCGCGCCTAGACTATAGATATCGGCGCGCACCGTGGTTTGCGAGCGACCATACTGTTCCGGCGCAGCATATCCGGAGGAGCCAAGCGCGGTCGTATCCTTGGCCTTGCCGGGCTTGAAGTGGCGCGCGATGCCAAAGTCGATCAGGAAGATATGTCCACCAGGTGTAAGCATCACATTGGCAGGCTTGAGATCGCGGAAAATAATCGGGGGCGTGCGCGAGTGCAGATACTCCAATACATCACAGAGCTGGATGGCGATATCAAGCGTCTGCTCAATAGGTAGCGTCGTGCCCTTGAGACGGCTCAGGCGGTCCTCAAGAGTCTCGCCCTCAATATAGTCCATCACCAGGTAAGAACGCCCCTGGTCGGCAAACTGCTCATAAATACGCGGCAGATTTGGATGTGTCAAACCAGCCAGGAGCATCGCTTCATGCTGGAAGGCATCAGCGGCGGCCTGGCGATCCTTCTCATCCAGGCTATTCTGGCTCATCTCCTTGACCGCCACCAGGCGATTACCAAACTGCGAATCGAGGGCCTTATAGACAGCTCCGAAGCCACCCTTTCCTACATTTGCCAGGATGATATACCGCTGCTTGAGCATATGTTGAGGTTGCAACAGTCCCGTAATCGTCGAGCTGCCTATGGGCAATTGGAAGGTGGTATTCACGTTTGTGTTCAGCGTATTGGCTGAGGTTCCATGTACGGCGTGCGCGCTCGATATACCACGCGCCCCAAGACCTACAATGGTATCGGTCGTCGTGTCCAACCCGCCAAGCGCCTGGCCACAGGCACGACAAAAACGCGCCTCTGGTCGATTGGCAGCACCACATCGATCACAGAAAAATGTTGAATTGGATGACATGAAATCCTTTTTCTCAATAGATGTTTTACTTCAGCAGCGATGAGAAAGGATAGAATGGGCATGCCAGGTTGGCACACATCGACTGTACAGTAGTACATGAGTACAAAAATGTCAAGTAACCAGCTCTCATTCTTTCTTTCCGGGTCAAATGTCAGGGGAATGTTACTGTAAAGCCTCGTGCCACGTAAACAAAGTACAGTGTGATGCTATAATACTCTTATCTGTACAGAGTAAAACGCAGCGACTCTATCAAAGGCTGCACGACCAGGAGCGACAAATACTGATAACCAGAACTGTGGAGAAACAGATCAAGAGTGACCTCTGTTAAAAAATGTTGTGAGATTGAGACCCGTACGGCCTGGCCGTTTTGGAATGAGGGGAATGCTGGTACTATGGCAAAGAAAATTCTGGTCATGGATGATGATCCGACAATCGCAGACCTGCTTACAGAAGCGCTAGCAGACGAGGGTTATGAGACTTTCATGACCACGCAGAGCCTGCGTTTCTATGACTCTATTCAGGAGCACAAGCCTGACCTGGTGCTGCTGGACCTGATGATGCCTTATCTTGATGGCCGTGATGAGCTAAAACTCATGACCATGGGCATCGATAAGCAGATTCCAGTCATCGTGGTTACGGCCTTCCTGGGCGCGGCCAACGAAGAGCAGGAGTTCCGCGAAGCCGGAGTCGTCCACATCGTCTACAAACCGTTTGATCTCGACAAACTGGTTGCGCTGGTCAAACAGACCATCGGGGAGCCTGAGGAGAAAACCGCATGAGCGTCTCCACAACTAATACGCCCACGCGCCTAGCCCTGGACGCAATGGGCGGCGATAATGCTCCCGGCGAGATTGTGCTGGGAGCAATTCAGGCTGCCCGCGCCTATGGCATCGGCGTATACCTCGTGGGACGCGAGGAGGTTATCCAGGCTGAACTGACCAAACACGACACCAACGGACTGGATCTCCCCATCATCCACACCGATGAAGTGATTGAGATGGACGACCATCCCGCGACAGCTGTCAGAAGCAAGAAGAACGCCTCGATGACTGTCGCGCTACAACTAGTTCGGGATGGCAAAGCCATTGGCGCGGTTTCAGCCGGAAATAGTGGCGCGATGATGGCGGCGGCCCTCTTCACTCTCAAACGTATCCCCGGTGTGGAACGCCCGGCCCTGGGTGGTGTCTTCCCAACCAAAAATAAGCCATGCCTGATCATTGATATGGGTGCCAATACCGATTGCAAGCCTGAGTATTTGCAGCAATTTGCCTTGATGGGTTCGGTCTATATGGAGCGTATCTTTCACGTCAACCGGCCTCGCGTGGGTCTGCTGGCTAACGGAGAAGAGGAGACCAAGGGCAACCAGCAAGTTGTGCAGACACACCAGTTGCTTAAGCAGAACGCGGAGCGCCTGCAATTGAACTTTATTGGCAATATCGAAGGGCGCGACATCATGGCCAATGCGACGGATGTGGTAGTCTGTGATGGCTTTGTTGGCAATGTTGTTCTCAAGCTCAGTGAAGGCGTGGGTGAAGCCCTCTTCTCCCTGATTAAAGACGAACTGACCTCGTCGTTTGTAAGCAAGCTGGCGGCGGCAGTCCTCAAGCCAGGGTTGAAGAGGATCTATAAACGCCTTGACTATGCCGAGTATGGCGGGGTTCCCCTACTAGGCGTCAATGGCGCGGCCATTATCTCTCATGGCCGCTCTAACGCCCGCGCCATCCAGAACGCGCTTCGCGTGGCCAAAGAGACAGCCGAGACCGGCGTTACGCAGGCGATTACCGAAGGCGTGGCACGCCTCGCCACAGCCAAAGCCGAATAGCTGCGCTAACAAAAAATGGAGTACAGGCCATTGACCTATACTCCATTTTTTATTACTTTTTACTCTGTAGGAGACTTTTTCTGGCGCTTGGCTGCTCCACCGAGGCGGCCAATGCGGCTGTAGAAATCAGGTCCCTGGCTCTCCTTCGTGGCGTTGCCGCCCTTCTTGCCCATGGCCGAGAAATGCTCTGGACCATACTTGACAACATTTGCGCGCCCGCCCTTCTGAGCAATGGTACGATAATATTCTGTGCCACGCTTCTCTTTCAGCACAGTGCCGCCCTTTTTCCCGATGCGCTGATAGTAATCCTCACCATACTTGGCGCGTACAGTACTGCCGCCCTTGCGACCAGACTTCTCAGCGGGGGACGACGCGGTACCTGTTGATGATGTAGACTGCATGGACTGCTCTTCCTCAACCATAATCTCTAGCTTCCTCTACGTCTTCTCGCAACATAATTTTTCATGGAACACTTAGAAAGAACCTATGCTTACCCGGCTCAACAACATCCTTTGCTGACGTTTTACCAGGATGCCAGTAGCCTCCAGCCTGGTTGTTTCTCCTTAAGGCCGAACATATGCCCTGACATTACTCGCACGTCTGGTGAAAACTCATCGACTCTTCACCAATCATTAGTCTAACAAAATATGTGATAAACGTCAATAAACTATATTGATGCACAAGAACAAAATAGTTATTTATTGCCATATAGATATACTTCATGTAACACAAGAGTAGATAAAATCATGGGTAGCTCACTTTTGGTATGGGGTGTGGCGCATCGAGAAAGCGCGCCGCCAGAGCCTGGAGCATCTCTACCAGCTTCCCGAAAACGAGAGTGAGATAGAGCAAAGAGTGGGTGCGCGGAAAACGGCCAGGCCATTTTCCGCGCACCCACTCTTTACTCTGGGGTGAGCGTCATGTTTTTGCAATTGGGCTAGACAAAAGCCCCCTCTTCTGCGAAGATGTGTTCATTCTCAAGAGGGGAAGGGAAAAACATGAGCGAAGAGACTGATCAAGGCTGGCAACAACTCAGCGCACAGATTCTCACTGATATCAAAGCCTGGCGGCGAGACCATCCCAAGGTGACCTTACGTGAGATTGAACAGGAAGTGCATCAGCGCCTGAGTCGACTGGAAGCCCAAGTGATTCAAGATGCAGCTCAAGCAAGTGCGCAACGTGACTGGAGTGGTACCTCAGCCCAAGAGCGCCCCACCTGTCCCGTGTGTGGCACCCCACTGCAAGCCCGTGGGAAACGACCCCGCCGTCTGCAAGGAGCAGGAGGACAAGAGATCACGCTCAGCAGAACGTACGGAACTTGCCCCACGTGTGGGACAGGGCTTTTTCCCCCTCGATGAGGAGTTAGCTCTCCCAAGAGGGAGGAACTTGACATCGTTGCAACACGAGCATCTGGTCCATCTTTCGAGCTGGATGCCTTTTGCGCGAGCTGCTGAGATGATGCAACGTCTGCTCGGGGTTCAGGTCAGTGAAGCGAGCGCGCGTCGACAGAGTGAGCAGGCAGGTGCCTTAGCCCTGGCGGTGCAAACGGTTCTGGCCTCGGAACCTTTCGCCTCGTCACCATCTGTGAGCAAGCCTACCAAGCGCCTAGCCATCAGCGCCGATGGGGCCTATGTGCCTTTGCTCAAAGGGCAGTGGGCAGAGGTTCGAACGGTGGCTTTTGGAGAAGTCGAACCCTCCACCAGTCCGGCTGGAGCACAAGAGGTCACGGTCAGTCATCTCTCCTATTTTTCTCGCATGTGTGATGCTCAGACCTTTGCGACCTTGGCTGATGTGGAGATGCGAGAGCGAGGGGTCCGGCAGGCTCAAGAAATCGGAGCAGTCACTGATGGTGCCGAGTGGTTGCAGGGCTTCCTCGATCTCCACTGTCCCCAAGCGTTGCGCATCTTGGATTTTCCTCATGCAGCAGAGCATCTCCATCTGCTCATCCAAGCGCTCCAACAAGCCGGCCTCGTTCTGCCTGACGACCTGCTGGAGCGTGCCTGCCATCGACTCAAACATCGAGGTCCCCGTTTGCTCATCTGGCTGCTTGCTCGTTTACCAGCTCAGATCGCCCAACAGGAAGGGGTGCGTGAACAGGTCGGCTATTTTCTCAAACGCGAAGCCTTGATGCAGTATCCCCAGTTTCAAGCCGCAGGCTGGCCGATTGGGTCAGGGATGGTGGAAAGCGCCAATAAAGTGGTGGTGCAAGCCCGCCTCAAAGGAGCAGGTATGCATTGGGAGCCCAGTCATGTCAATCCCATGCTCACCTTACGCAACGCCGTCTGTAATGAGCGATGGGATCTCTGCTGGCAAGAGATTGAGCGGGAGCAACTCCGTCACCGGGAGCAGCGTCGCAACGAGCGAGCGACACCTCGTCTTGAGCAGATGGTCTCTTCCTTGATGCTCTCGCTCCTTCGCTTTCGTTCCCCTACTCCCAAGCCACTTCCCCCTCCCCCTCGTCCAATGGCACCTGCTGCCACCTTACCTGGTTCCTCACGCCCTTCAACCCATCATCCATGGAAACGAGTGTTGGTTTGTCGTCCCAAATCCATTGCAAAAAGATGACGCTCACCCTTTACTCTGATATGGGTAGACAAATAACCCTTCGGAGCCTTATACTACAAAAAGTAAGTAGGATTCCCTAGTGTAAGCGTGCTCCAGGAGTTTTTGTATGTACAAGCAAGGCTCAGATTCGGAGAGAGATGTACAATCCATGTGGTGTCCCATTAGAAGCCTTTTCCTTCCGCAACGTGCCCCTATCCCTATCTATATCTCTGAACAGGAGCGCAGACGCACCACCATGCCAGCAGATCCCTGGCAGTATCGCATCCAGGCCTGGTTCGCCTATCACATGATTCAGATCCGCTGGGACATTGAACGAGGCATTGCCAGGTTGCTGCATAAACGCTGGAGAACACGCTAACCCTCAGTCTCATAGGTCCCCCCCTCAGGCGTAGCTAAAGCTGCGCGTCGGTATCCTCCGCTGTATCGCTCCAGTCAAATGAGAGGTCTCCAGTCGTACCTGTGCGGCGCAGGCGGGAACGCGCCTTTTGTTGCCCGGTCGGTAGCTCTCCCTTGTATTTGCGTTGTATACGCATTTGCTGCTTGCGTTCTTTATCTTCTTTAAACTCAATGGAGAGGCGGCGATAGAGGTCCTCCCACTCGTCGAGGATATTGAGCCGATCATGCTTCTCAATGATATTCAGGCTCTCCTGCCCCATGCGTGTACGCAGGGCTCCATCTTCAAGGATCGTATCAATAGCGCGTGCCAGTTCTTCACTATTTCCCGGCTGGAAGAGAAAGCCATTCTCATTCTGATGGACAAGCTCGGGCAAGGCATACGAATTGGCGGCCACCACGGGCAGGCCACAGGCCATAGCCTCCATCGTTGCCAGGCTCTGTAGATCAGCCTCGGATGGAATGGCAAAGAGTGCTGCTGAGCGACGCAGCGATAGGAGATCGGCATCACGCACAAAACCCAGGAAGCTCACACGGTCCTCTACATGCAAACTGGCCGCCAGCGCGCGTAGCTCCGCCTCCATAGGGCCAGAACCCACAAGCACGATGTGCGCGGGCTGACGCAGATGCTGCGTAGCGCGAATCAGCACATCAATACGCTTCTCTTCGCTCAAGCGATTGACATGAATGATCAGCGGGCGATCTGTGGGCAGGCCAAAGCGCGTAAGCACCTCGGGATCGGGTGCCCCTGGGCGAAAACGGTTCAGGTCGATGCCATTGGAGATAGCGCGTGCGGGCGCGCGCAGCCCATGCTCATATAATAGGTTCAGCGCCGTCTGTGTGGGGGCCGTGACATACTCACAGCGATTACAGAAATTAACCAGGTACGTATAAGTCACGCTGCTAAAGGGTTTGCCAAAGATTGGATCGGACGAGAGTGAGCGACTCATATTAATAGGCAGGTAGTGATTGGTCGCGATGACGGGCTTGCGCAGGCCGCCCGCGAGAATTTGCGCGATATTTCCCAGCACCACGGGCGAGTGGATATGGATAATATCGGGATCGCTACGTTTGATGAGATTGCGCATCGGCATAAAGGGGAGGAAGGGAATGCGTAAGCCCTCGTAGGTAGGCCACTCAAACGAGGAGAAGCGATAGACCCGCACTCCCTGTTCGAGGCGCTTCACATCACGCGCGCCATAGCTAGGCGCCACCACCCAGACCTGGTGACCGCGATTGACAAAGTCTACCGCGAGTCCACGTGTCACTGTGGGAACACCACCCACCATTGGGGGATATTGATCGGTTACTAGCATGATGCGCATAGTTTGCTTGTAGCTCCTAGTCTTAATGTTTCTTACACTACCTGCCCGCCCATGGGCGAAGTATTTCTACACACAAGGGCGCTAACATAGACTATAAGCAATGACGACGTGCGTGAAAGCCTGGTAACAAAAAGGGGGACGCGGTAAGACATATAGGGTAGTTTACCGCGTCCCTGTCGTTACAGTGTGAAAGGCCTGCATTACTCGCTGGCAGTGGACTCGCTCTCAGCCGCTGGGGCAGCCTCAGCAGCAGCCTCGGCAGCCTCAGCCTCGGGCAGCTCCACCTTCGGCGGCGCAACCTTCGCAACCGACTCCTCGGGATCACCGACAAGCTTAAATCCCTTTGGTAGCTTGATGTCCCTGGCATAGATTGTATCGTCAAGTGTCTTCAACGGCGAGAGATCCACCTCGATGGCGGGCAGGATATCAGAGGCGCGACACTGGACCTCAAGCGCGTCCATATGCAGGAGCGTCCCCTTGGTATCCTTGAGCGCGGGGGACTCGCCCACAAAGTGCAAGGGTACCTTAATGCTCACCTGCTCATCCATGCTTACGCGAGAGAAATCCACGTGCTGGATCTCTCCCGAAACCGTATTGTGCTCCACATGATGCACCAGGACAGTCTCCGCACCCTTGCCAGGCAGGTTGAGTGCATAGATACTTCCCGCCCTGTTCTCATGCTGCAAGCGCTTGAAGACTTTGGCCTCAAACTGAATCGCCACCGAATCGGCCTTGTGACCACCAATATTTCCAGGGATAAGGCCCTGGCGACGCAGGCTCTTCGTCTTTTTCCCAAAAACCTCGCGTGGTGCGACATCCATTTCGATCTGTTTCGCCATACAAATTCTCCTTCGATCTTATTCCGAAACCCAACGTCGCTTGCGTGACTAGCGCTTCCCCCATTCGGGGACAAGCGCTCAGGGTTTTCGGAAAAGAAGTTCTTGCAAAAGTAACGATGAGAGAAATACAAGCGCCAGCAAGCGCTCGCGTCCCTCTCGACCTCACATCTCCACGTTGGAAGACCTTGCATACGTAGCGCAGAGCGCTGGCTCTTACCCCTATTACGGATAAGCAGTACACTTTAGATGCGGCGACCTACGACGACAAGGCTCTGAGATAGATACGAGCAAACGCTTACTGGCTCAGGCGTCGCTTACGCTGGGCCTGGAAAAACGCGATGATCTGCTCGGTTGCATAGGTGTTGGGAACATCGTCGGCGGAGAGCCACCCCTTACGCGCGATGCCAAGACCATAAAACACATCATCCAGCCCGTCAATGCTATGGGCGTCTGGTCCAAGCGGAACCTTAAGCCCCTTCTCGCGCGCTTTACGCACCAGGCGCCAGTCCAGGTCAAGGCGAGAGGGGTGCGCGTTGATCTCTATGCACACACCCTGCTCAGCGGCTGCATCGATCACAGCCTCCATATCTAATGTATACCCTGCCCTACCAAGTAAAATGCGCCCCGTCGGGTGACCAATAATTGAGGTATATGGATTGGCAATGGCCTTCAACATGCGCTGCGTCTGCTCTTCCGGCGAGAGGTTAAAGTTGCTATGAATGGAAGCGATCACAAAGTCAAAGCCCGCAAGGACCTCATCTGGGAAGTCGAGCGCGCCATCTTTGAGGATATCGCACTCAATGCCCTTCAAGATGCGGAAGCGCCCCTGCAACTCGGCATTAATCTGGTCGATCTCGGCCCACTGGCGGCGCACATCCTCCTCAGAAAGCCCACCCGCGTAGGCCGCGGCCTTGCTATGGTCAGTAATACCCAGGTAGGAGTAACCACGCTCGATACACCCCTCTACCATCTCGCGCAGCGTCTTCTGGCCATCGCTATAGGTCGAGTGCGCGTGCAGAATGCCACGCATATCGCTCTGCTCCACCAGTTTAGGCAGCTTATGTTGCGCGGCCGCGTCGATCTCCCCCGTATCCTCGCGCAGCTCGGGCGCGATATAATCCAGCTTGAGCGCGGCATAGATATCGCGCTCCTCGTGGCAGGGAACCAGCTCTTCATTACCCTCGCTGATCTTAAAGAGGCCATAGTCGTTAATGGTCATACCCATATTCTGCGCACGCCTTCGCAGAGGAATATGATGCTCACGTGAACCGGTAAAGTGATGCAGAGTAGAAGGAAACTGGCTATCGCTCACGACGCGTAGATCCATGGCGATCCCGCTGGCAACCACGACGCTTGACTTGGTCGTTCCCTTGCCGGTGATCGAGATGACCGTTGGCTGGGTCGTAAAGAAACTCATGATCTTCTCACGGGCCTCTTCGGGCGCGTTGTCGTCTACGCTGGCGACCATGTCAATATCTTTGACGGTCTCGCGACGGCGGCGCAAGCTACCAGCAACCTCCAGGCGTACGATCTCGGGTAGGGTCGCCAGGGCTGTGCGAATGCGCTCGGCCTCCGCAAAGGCCACATCGAAGCGAAAGCGGTCGGCGTGCTGCTTCAGGAAGGCCAACCCCTGGAGGATCTTCTCCTGCGTCTTCTTACCAAAGCCGGGTATCTTCGCGACTTTGTCATCCTTGCAGGCCTGCTCTAGCTCGGCCAGAGTGGTGACATGCAACTGGTCATAGATGGCGTTAATCTTCTTTGGCCCCACGCCGGGGATACGCATCATTTCCAGCTTGACGGCTGGCGTCTCGGCACGTAGTTCGTCGAGAAAGGCGATCTTTCCGTTCTGTACGGCCTCCTCAACACGCTTGATCATGGTAGGACCAAGGCCGGGCGTTCCCTTTAGCTTCTTCTCCGCCACGAGCTGGTTCAGGTCGCCATCCACGCTGACCAGGGCGCGCGCGGCGTTTTCGTAGGCCCGCAACTCAAAGACACTGGCCTCGGGTTTAAGCGCCAGAAGAGTGGCAATCTCTTCCAGCATCGAAGCAACTTGCGCTTTATCCATATTCTTTCTCTCTCTATCCACTGTTTCTCTATGTCAGGCGTCGAAATAGGAGCCGAGATATTCGGGTGGCGCGGTCTGCACTTCAAACGGGTTGCGCCCCCGCAGATCCCGGTTAAGATAGCGTTTACAGTCAAAATGCGCCACTAACCAGCAGTAAAAGGGATCGCTGACGAACACAGCGTCCCAGGGGCGCTCTTCTCCCATGTCCAGTACGCGATTGCACACAAAACAGCGCGCCATTCCCGCACGAACGGCCTGCTCCAGCCAGGACATGACAAAGTGATGCATGTCCTCTAGCAGCATGTATTCCAGGCAATCAGCAGGATAGCCATATTCAACTGGATCGGGGCACTCACGAAAATCTCTATCCGCCCGACTCAGCGCGATTGGAGGAGCCTTGAGGACAACTTTCACCTCGTCGTCCTCCTCCTCCTCAGAGACACTCGTCGCAACGCTGGTCAGCAGAAGACCCTCGCGGGCAAACCAGGATAATAACTCATTACGCATATACTGCTTATTGTACTACAAAAACGCCCTCCTGGGATGAGCAAATGTTCTACAGATTATGGGCGATGCTCATCTATACCTTGCGGCTGTTTTCTTGTCTTGCCCAACAGTATCCTGTATATTAGCTAATACGTTATATTTAGTGGTCTGGGGGAATTTGGATGGCATTGTTATTGGATGGAGTATGGCACTGCCATACTCCATCCAATAACATACTTCTTCTATCTTTTTTGTGACGAAAGGCAGGAAATGAATAATTACGGCGAAGTTCCCGTAGAGCGGGCTTTAGTGGGACAACAATTAGGAAATTATCGCCTGGTAAAGTTGCTTGGACAGGGGGGCTTCGCGGACGTTTACCTTGGCGAACATATTCATCTTCAGACCCAGGCTGCGATTAAAGTCCTACGCCTCACACTGACACCAGAAAATATGGAGGGCTTTCGCAAGGAGGCCCAGGTCATCGCGCAACTTGAGCATCCACATATTATCCGCATTCTCGATTATGGTATTGAGCGCGGCATCCCCTACCTGGTAATGAGCTATGCGACTAATGGCGCGATCAATCGGCGCTACCCGCGTGGGACGCGTGTACCACTCAACATACTCCTTTCCCTGCTCAGCCAGGTCGCGAGCGCGCTCCAGTATGCGCACAATCAGCGCCTGATTCACCGCGATATCAAACCCGAGAATATGCTGCTCAATCGTAACGACGAGGTCCTGCTCAGCGACTTTGGCATTGCCCTGGTGGCGCAAACCTCGCGCCAGACCTCGCTAGATATTGTCGGCACGGCGACCTATATGGCACCTGAGCAACTGATGGGCAAACCAGTGCCAGCAAGCGACCAGTATGCCCTGGCGATTGTCGCCTACGAGTGGTTGGTGGGGCGCCCCCCCTTTCAGGGGTCCTTCTCCGAGGTCTGCGCGCAGCAACTTAACGCCCCAGCTATCGATATGACACAGCTTGATCCCCAGGTCATGCCACTCCCTCTTGCACGCGTGTTAGAGATAGCCCTGGCCAAAGACCCCCAGCAGCGCTACCCAGATGTGCTGACCTTTGCGCACGCCTTCGAGCAAGCCGCTCAACCCTTTCTCCATGGCACGCCCCTACCCGCCATGGATTCCGCGCGTTTACGCTTACCAGCACAATATCCTGGAACGCAATCAGGCCAGTCTTTCCCAGGCGCCTACGAGCAAGGCAACGCCCTGCATAGCAATGATATGACAGAGCAAATGCCATCCCCGGTCTCCCGGCCTGGTATGCCCTTTCAGACTCCGCCTCAAACGCAGACAGCATTTCAGCAGACCCAGCAAAGGGGGCCACAGCAAACGCCACCCTACAGCTCCAACTATGCCTCGCTGCCACAACAAAACGCAGGCCAGCCCTGGATGACGGGCAAGCCAGCGCCAGCTCGTCAGCGCTCCCGTGTACCCGGTTTCCTGCTCGTCAGCGTGGCCGCGATCCTGGTCATCATTGGTGGCTTCGCGCTGTACAAGCCAACCACTACCCACACCCAGCCAACACCAGTGGCAAGCACCACCACGACACCTGGAACGACTAGCGTTCCCTCGGGGGGAGCACTCTACCAGGCGACCTGGGGACCTGAAGATACCTGGCAACTCACTGATGGCTGGGAAGCTCAGGATGGCCAGCTCACAAGCAACGGTTCCCTAGTCAACGCTAATGCGCTCTCTCCCTTCCACGCGAAGTCTGCCAACTACGCCGTAGAAACTGAAATCGCGTTCCAAGGATTTGGCCAATCTAGCGAGAACGGTGGTCAAAATAAGCCTGGCAAACAAGGCAATAGCCTCTTCTTGCAATCAGGTGGTTATGGTATCATCGTACGGCTGCATAGCGGGCGCAGCTATATCTGTGGACTAGATGTGCATACTGGCGCGTATATCGCCCTCGTAGAGGGTGGACGGATCATTAAGCGGCTCAAAAACGTCGGCTATCACTTCTCTACGGGTAGCCATATGTATCGGGTCGAGATCCATGACAGCGAGATCGCCCTGCTTATCGATGGCAAAGCCATTGTGCAAGCTAGTAATAGCACGCTGACCGCCCCAGGAGAGATAGGCCTGCATAGCGACAATACGCGCATGGCAATCACCAGCTTCAAAGTTCTCCAATTATAGCTACCCAGTAAGAGACACAAAAGCGCGGGCGGCCTGTACAGGCCGCCCGCGCTTTTGTGTCTCTTACTGGGTCAGATGCTCTTGCCTGTGCTGGTCGCCGCACTGGTCGCGTATTCGCGTACAAGCTTGTTAAAGGAGACCGCTTGCTCATCTTGCAGGTGG
This sequence comes from Ktedonobacter racemifer DSM 44963, assembly GCF_000178855.1. Lineage (GTDB taxonomy): Bacteria > Chloroflexota > Ktedonobacteria > Ktedonobacterales > Ktedonobacteraceae > Ktedonobacter > Ktedonobacter racemifer. Next base: position 2,298,798 of record NZ_ADVG01000002.1, read on the forward strand.
TAGCGACTCTTATCCAGGATACGCACCTCGATTGCGGGATTAACACGCTTAAAGGCTCCGCTGGCCTCGCTTGGTCGCAGCGCGCCCTCGCGTCCCCAGACAGCCAGGACAGGCATTTGCAGGCGCGCAAATGGCTCATGAACATCCATAGCCAGCCCCTGGCTCAAGACTGCCGAGGCCGCAACATATGAACCAGGCTGGTGCGCGCTCGTGTAGACATACTCCACCAGTTCATCCGAAATGAGGCCGGGATTGTGATAGCCCTGGCGGTCATAGTAGCCACGAATAGCCTGGCGCGAGGCCAGAACATTGTAGAATGCCTGGCCGATAATGGGCAGGCGCAAGAGAGCACGCCAGCCACTGGCAAGCGGGCTGGGATAATGCTCTTGCAGAATAGTGAGGGAAGGTTCGACGAGAATCAGTTGCTCAAAGAGCTGTGGGCGGCGATAGGCGTCAGCGATCACAAAGGCACAGCTCTGACCATGCGCGACAACGGTCACGGGCTTATTAATTACCTCGCGCATAAAGTCATGGATCAGGTCGGCATACATTTCGGCATCATATGCCACATCCGGGCGATCCGAGAGGCCATAGCCTAATAAATCGATTGCATATACGCGGAAGTTTGTGGCCAGGGCATCAATATTCTTGCGCCACTCATACGAGGAGGCTCCAGGGCCGAAGCCGTGGATGAAGAGCAGGGGTTTGGCGTCGCGATTCCCCTTCACACTATAGTACATGTCGCCATACTTCCAGGGATAGCGCCGCTCCTCACCAGTGAGAACCGTATCAAGTTCCCCTGCCATGGATTCAATCAACCTGTTATAAATAGCCAACGCACCCAGCGTGCCGCCTACAACCATCGTTGTTGTAGCCAATTTCTTCGCGAAACCCATATTCTTTACTCCCTATTTTCAGCATCGAGACTGCGTACATAAGAATAGAAGGGTTGCCAGTCTCGGTATCTTAGCGCTCTATACAGATACAATAGCCTACCAACAGAATAAGCTTTCCTCAACACTTGAGTATCTAGCAAACCCATCTAACTAACAGGCTTTGATACCGCTTACGCCGCACGTTATTTGTGTACCATTTTCTATCAGCTACTATAGCATGTGCTCGCAGTCAGCGCAAAATTAACGGTACATATTGAAGCTCCGCATTAAGACGGCTCAAACTGAACTCGCCAGGTAGCTAGTAATAGCACGAATCAGCATAAGGTGGTGGCTACAACTGGGAGAGCACGACGCTGCTGAAGCACGCGTCTACATATAATGGTACGGTAAATATCGTATCATTATATGTAGACGCGTGCTTCAGCAGCGTCAGTTAGAAGCTAAAGGACACACATCATATGACTGCTATTTCCACGAAGATCGTCCTCGCGCCCGAGGTTGCCCAGGCACTCCAGGCCGGGCAGGCCGTGGTGGCCCTGGAATCGACCGTTATCTCGCATGGACTTCCTTATCCCGAGAATGTGCGTACAGCCAGGGCTATGGAGCAGGCCATTCGCGAGGAGGGCGCGATCCCGGCTACGATTGGCCTTCTGGATGGCAAGATCAAAATCGGCTTGAGCACTGACGAGCTAGAATTTTTTGCGACCTCCAAAGGCGTGCGCAAGGTCAGTCGACGTGACCTTGCCTTTACCCTGGCTAGCGGACAACCTGGCGCTACAACAGTCGCGGGAACGATGTTCTGCGCCAATATGGCAGGTATTCGCTTCTTCGCCACTGGTGGCATTGGTGGCGTTCATCGTGGCGCGGCAGATAGTATGGATATCTCCGCCGACCTGACCGAGTTAAGCAAGACGCCGGTCATGGTTGTCTGTGCCGGAGCCAAGTCGATTCTGGATCTCAACCTGACCATGGAATATCTGGAGACACAAGGCGTGCCTGTCATTGGCTGGCAGACCGATGAGTTGCCCGCCTTTTATGTGCGTGAAAGCGGTATACGCCTCCCGCTTCGCGTTGACGAGGTCGAGGCGATGGTACGTGTCGCGCGTGAGCAGTGGGAGTGCGGTCTCGCGGGTATCGTCGTGGGCTGTCCCATCCCTCCAGAATACGCCATGGACCCCCAACCCCTGGAAGCCGCCATTAATGAGGCCCTGCGCCTGGCACAAGAGCAAGAGGTCAAAGGCGCGGCCACCACGCCCTTTATCCTTGGGCATGTCGCCCAAACCACAGGGGGAGCCAGCGTCGAAACCAATACCGCCCTCCTGATCAATAACGCCCGCTGGGCAGCCCGCTTCGCGCGTGCCTACTATCGCTAAAGAAATGTATAAAGTATTGGGGCAGGTGGTGTGAGGCCTCCTGGCAGCTTGCAGCCGCCAGGAGGCCTCACACCACCTGCCCCAATACCCCCATGCCTTATGAGCGCGAAGTAAAAATCTCGTCTGAGAAGAAGCGGACCCAGAGTACCACTACAGCCAATCCTCCAATCAGGGCAAAGAAGCCCATCGCGCCACCCGCCTTATCGGTGCGGAATGGGAAGAAGAGGATCATCGACATCCAGACCATGGTCAGCGTCACTGTCCAGTTCAGCTTGGTTGTCTCAGCGCTTGAGCGGTAGAAGAGATTAAAGAAGAAGATAACGAGCAGGCCAACAAAAATGACCAGCGGCTTCAAAGGTGTAAGGCTATTACCGGTCCCCGTCCAGTCAATGACCAGGTTGCCATTGATGAAGAGAAAGGTAAAAACCCACAAAAGGGATAAAACCGCGCCCCAGATGACCTTGCGCAGTTCAATAGGACTATTCACCGTATCGGCTCCTTTCGAGGAGGTATTGCTAGATAACTGTACTCGTATTGTAGTCGTTGTGCCAAAATAAATCAACATTTTTGAGTTTCCACCAAAGAGTCCCCTCTTAACGCGCCTGCGGCGCTCAAAAGGTGTAAGGGTGATGTGGCTGGAAAACTGGCTATGCCCAGTTTTCCAGCCACATCACCCTTACACCGAAGGATTGGCATAGCTAGTAGCACAGTTACCCAAAAGGGTTGGCAAAGCGAGTGCCACAGGAAAAGACCTGTACATTTTAGCTGCTAGTGGCGATAGTGTCTCTTTCCTGTAAAGACCATCGCGATGGCATAGCTGTTGGCTGCCTGGATGACATCGTCGTCGCGCGCCGCTCCTCCTGGCTGAATAATGGCGGTAATACCCGCACGGGCCGCAGCCTCCACCGCGTCGGCGAAGGGGAAGTAGGCATCGGCGGCAAGTACCGAACCCCGAGCACGACTTCCAGCCTTTTCCAGCGCTAGCTGTACGCTTGCCAGGCGATTCATCTGGCCCGCGCCAACACCAATTAAGGCCAGCTTATGGGCTAGCACAATAGCGTTTGATTTCACCAGGCGTACCGCCTTCCAGGCAAACATCAAATCAGTGACCTCCTCCAGGTTGGGATCGCGCTCAGTCACAACGGTGTATTCTACCTCTTGTTCGCCAAACAAATCCGGCGTCTGCAAGAGGAGTCCCCCACTAATTGAGCGTACATCTAAGGGGTGCGCTGGCCGGTGATCGAGTTTCAGGCTATGAGTCGCGCGCTTACGTGGCTCCAGGGGGGCGCGCGTAGCGAGTAGGCGCATCTCCGGCTTCGCGCGCAGGATAGACCGTGCCTCACGGCTAAAAGCCGGCGCGAGCACGGCTTCAAAAAAGAGCTGGCTCAGTTCGTGCGCGGTATCCCCATCGACCTCGCGATTACAGCCTACAATCCCTCCGCTGGCCGAAATAGGATCGCCAGCGTGTGCTTGCTGGTAGGCATCAAGCAGGCTATCTCCACAGGCCAGGCCACAGGGATTGGTATGTTTGATGATCGCGACGGCTGGCACGGTAAAGGCTCGTGCCGCCTCCAAAGCAGTATCCAGGTCCAGCATATTGTTGTATGATAGCTCGCCTCCCTGGAGTATTTCCGCCCTGGCAAGCGTAGCTTCTCCCCGGACATGGCCTGGCTTGTGGGACGAAGGCCAGCGATAGAGAGCCGCCTGCTGATGCGGGTTCTCCCCATAGCGTAAATTGCGCACCCGCTGCGCAGACATAGTGACGATACTGGGAAAGAGCTCATCTGAGCTGGTGTGCAAGTAGCTTGCAAGCGCGCTGTCGTAGCTTGCCAGATAGTAAAAAGCAATCGCAGCCAGCCTGCGTCTCGTCTCCAGGCTCACCTCTCCCTGTTCACGCCATTCCTGAAGCACAGGCACATAATCCTCAGGACGTATCAATACCAGGACATCCTCAAAATTACTGGCGGCGGCGCGCAGTAGTGTCTCTCCACCTATATCTAGCTGCTCCATGGCGTCCGCCAGCGGGGTCTCCTCCTCAGTTAGAAATGGAGGAAAGTTTACCACCACGACATCTACCGGTTCGATGTGGTGGACACGCAAATCTTCTTCGTGCCGGGGACGGTCCCGCCGGGCCAGCACCGCCCCTAACAAAGCGGGGTGAAGCAGCTTGACACGCCCCTCAAGAATGTCAGGGAACCCGGTTAGCTCCTCTACTGGCGTCGCCGTGACACCAGCCGCTTGCAGAGCCTTTAATGTATCCCTGGTGGAGAAGAGAGAGACATGCAGGCTCTCTAGCTCTTGAGCCAGCCTGGGAAGTCCCTCACGATTTGCTACGCTTATCAATGCCCTCATCCAGCTATCCTTTCAGGCTTTATGATGCGCATTCAAACGTCTAGATCTCACTCTCTCAGTATAGTCTACTCGCAGGGATCAGCAGAGAAGAACTATAACATTTCAAAACGTTCATTAAAAGTGGCAAAACATGAAATTTATCTTAACCAGCTTTTAGTACTTTACAACTAAAACACCTTGTATGTAGAGGGAATACCAAAAGAAGCATGGTAATATCCCTAACAGAACAGTAGAGTTCTGCAACATGCCAGAACACATCACATTATTTTAAACTGTTCCAGCACACGCCTACACTGGTGCATAAATTGATATATAGAGACGTATCATTCAAAAAATCCAAGGAGGGTACCATCCACGCCAAAGGGTCATACCCATGCCACCTTGAAAGTTGTACAAACGCTTATACGTCTGACCGTTTGTAGATACAAGTCGCGCGAGTCTTTGCCTGGCATAGTGCTAAACGCAGCCACACCGCTGCATGTATTGTGATAGCTACCAGAGAGAGAAAGGGCCACACCAAACGTATGCAAACACTTGACCGGTCTCATAAGACGAAGCCGAGAGAGGACAAGCCCGCAGCTAGCGGACCACTACCTCGCCCAACATCACCTAAGCGTATCGCGCCATGGCTACTTATTACACTTGTCCTCTGTCTCGTGCTGACACTCGGGGCAGGAACCTATCTCGTGTTGCAACCGCGCCTCGGCTCCCATGCCGCCGGGGACAATCCTAATTGCGCGCTTATCGTGCCACAAAATCCTTTAAGCGCAAAGGGACTTGCCACACCATATCAACTTGTCGCTACTGATCCCAAGCAAGGTCCCTGCCACGAAGCCAATGCAGGACAGTCGGCCTTTGTCGAAGGCGCAGTCTTTGATCCAGCAACGGGCCAAATTTCTATCTACGATCCCCTGGTAGTGGATAAAGGCAATAAACCAGCCATTGCCCCGGTCGTGCCACAACTCCCCGCAAACGCGGTCGTTGGCCTCTGGTTTGGCTTTAATGCTGGCACCTTAACGCTGAAAGGGAATGGAGATGCCCTCCAGCAAGGCAAGTGTGTTAATGGCCTGCCTGACGATCCCTTTGGTCAGTATGCCTACTGTAACGCGCCCGCCTTCTTCGAGGGAGCAAACCAGGCTATCAAGCAGGGCAAACTAAAAGTTCCAGCGCTGGGCCGGGGCCGCGACGGGCTTCCCTGCCCGACGGTACGCGACTTCTCAGTCGTGGACCAGGATCAGAGCGATAACGTCACGACCACTTACTTGACGACAAATGATGGCAAAGTCGCGCAGATGAACCAGGCCAATGCCCTTAAACTCCAGGGGGCACAGCTCATTGCCAATGCCAGCGATAATCGGCTTGTCTCAGTGGGCCTGGACAATGCACTGGGGTGTAAACCCTGGGTGATGCCCAACCTGGCCGATCCGGGACAAATGACAACTGCTCTACCTCTCAACGAGTTGATGGCTGCGGCGGACCAGGCGGCGCCAGTAGCCGTTATTCCCAATGGGGATCCTATGGTGCTACACAACGATAAGCCCAATATGCAGAAACTCAACCTGTATCGCCTTGGAGTTGATCAGCCGATGATCAAGCGAGCCGACGAGGCCAGTACACGTCTCTACTGTACAAGTCTGCTCGCGGCAGGCCCCCAGCGCATGCTGACCGATGCGCGCTTTACGATTCACCAGGCCTCTCCCGATACGGGCGCAGCCAATAACCTCTTTACCTTCCTGGCCCAGCGCTTTAATACTACCTGGGGGACCGATGGCGGCCTCAATTGCAAGGGCCTGCTCAATACTGACACGCCGATCACACTCAAACAAGATGCCAATGGCGTTACCATCAACGCCACGATCCAGGGCATCAAACTGACAATGCCAATGGATTGCTCCGTCAACGGTGTCCTTATCTCTGGCTGCCAGGGAACCACCACCATCAACGGTGTCACCTGTACCTTCGCTATGGATAACAAAACCCGTCGCGTCCTCATCAACTGTCCACAGCCCGGACAGGGGAAGGATGACAAGTAAGAGAGGAGCTAATATGCAAACACTTCCAAAACCCGACATAAAGCAACCAGATTCCGGTTCAAGTGGCCCTCTGGAGCCGCTTCAGAGACGAAAGAAGTCAGGACTTAGGCCAGTGATCTTTGTGAGTATCGCGCTCTTGCTGCTCACGCTCCTGGCTGGAGCCTTCCTATTCTTTGGTCAGAAGCGCATAGGCACCCACGCCGCGGCGGCCAATGCCAACTGTACCCTTACTGTACCCGCCAATCCCCTCAGCGCGCAGGGCCTGGCTACTCCCTACCAGTTACAAGCCACCGATCCCAACGCGGGTCCCTGTAACGAGGCCAACGCGGATCAAGCCGCCTTCGTGCAAGGGGCCGTTTTTGACCCGGCTACAGGCAAGATCTCAATTTACAATCCCCTGGTCGTCGATGCGGGTACACAACCCGCCGTCGCGCCAGCCGTACCGACGCTACCCCAGAATGCCATCGTGGGTCTCTGGTTTGGCTATAATGGCGATGTCCTGACTCTCAAGGGCCAGGGAAACTCCTTGCGCCAGGGACGGTGCGTCAATGGCCTGTTCAATAATCCCTTTGGCCAGTTCGCCTACTGTAACGCGCCCACCTTCTTCGGCGCGGCCAACCAGGCGATCAGGCAGGGCAAACTTGTGGTTCCACCCATCGGCCAGGGTAGCGATGGCCAGCCCTGCCCCACCGTGCGCGACTTCTTTGTTGTCGACCAGGATCAGAGCGATAACGTGACCAGCGTGTACCTGGCCAACGCCAATGGCCAGACCGCGCAGATGAACCCGGCCAATGCAGGCCAGTTGCAGGGCGCACAGACCCTCGTTAACGCCAGCGATAATCGCCTGGTCTCAGTTGCCCTGGACGGCGCCCTGGGCTGTACATCCTGGATGGCTCCCGACCTGGCGGCTCCTGGTCAGATGGCTCCCGCCTTGCCGCTCAACGAGCTACAGGCAGCCAAGCAACAGGCTCAACCTGCGGCCATCATTCCAGTGGGCGACCCCATGGTGCTGAATAACGGGAAAAACAGCCTGGCCAAACTCAATCTCTACCGCCTGGGCGTGGATCAGCCGTTTGTGCTCAACGCCGATCGGGGCGCAAGCACCAAACAGTATTGCATCAATCTGCTCAATATCCAACCGCCACGCCTGCAAAATCTGATGAATGTGCTTCAACAGAAGGCCTCACCAATGCCAGACGTGGCTAGCAATCTCTTTACCTTTATGGCCCAGCGCTTCAACACCACCTGGGGGGCCGACGGTGGTCTCAACTGCCAGAGTCTACTCAATATGAGTAGCCCCATCCAGACACAGACTGACGGCAACGGCGTCACTATCAGCGCCACTATCAATCTTAACAACAATGGTGGGCAGAATGGCGCAGCGCCTACTCAGCCCGCGGCACCCACCAGCACAGCAGGTGCCGCCCCCACGCCTGCCAACGGTAACGCTCAACCTACACCCCCAGCCGATAACGCGGGTGCCACGCCTACTCCTAACGCCGGGAATGGCACCCCTCAGCCCACGCCTCCTGCCGATAGCGCAGGTGCCACACCTACTCCTGGTCAGTAGACGCTAGACTACAAAAAGAGAGAGGCGAATCATGTGATCCGCCTCTCTCTTTTTGTGTGTTTATTTTTGCTTAGGCTTCAGCAGCGACTGGCTCCTCAACCTCTCCAAGCAGTTCCGCAATGGAGGGGCGATCGGGGAACTCGGTCACAATGCTGACATTGCGACGATCGCTTGAGTAGTGGCCAAATTTGACATAACCATCGATCAGAGCGTAGATGGTATGATCACGACCCAGACCGACATTGTTGCCGGGGCGAATCTTGGTACCACGCTGGCGCACGATAATGCTACCAGCGCTCACCAACTGACCATCAAAGCGCTTGACACCAAGCATCTTAGGTTTGCTATCGCGACCGTTGCGCGAGCTACCCATACCTTTCTTATGTGCCATGAGATTTTACTCCTCTGTGCTGCTTTCTTGAGCCTTCTTGCTTGAACGGCGACGAGGCTTTTTCTCCTCAACGGGCTGCTCCGCAACAGCGGTCTGAGTCTCACTCTTGACCTCTTCAGCGGGAGCGGTCCCTTTTTTCGCCTTAGTGGGTGTGGTCTCTTTTTTCGCCTTAGCGGGAGCTGCCTCTGCCTTTGGCTCTTCGCCAGAGACCAGGCTCTTGCCCTTCGAGATAATGTCATCAATGCTCAGAACAGTCAATTCCTGGCGATGACCACGGCGATGGCGATAGCGTTTCTTGGACTTGTACTTGAAGACGATTAGCTTCTCACCGCGCTTCTGACCAACGACGGTGGCCAGGACCTTCGCGCCCTCAACAAAAGGCGCACCCACGAGAGCAGTGTCGGCATCGGAGACCAGCAATACCTCGCCGATCTCAATCTGCTTCCCATCCTCATGGGGGAGGCGGTTCACTTCGAGCTTATCGCCGACAGTGACTTTGTACTGTCGTCCACCACTTTTGATTACGGCAAACATCTCTTCAATTTTCTCCTTGCAAAACTTTCGTCGCGCCCAAACAGCCTCGGCTAAGAATGACGCGACTACAAAACCCGCGTGTGATGAGAGGGATACGTGGGAGGCGTGGATGGAGGCCATCCTCACAGTTCCGCTTCTAACAACTCATCCGTCTATCTTGCTGCACCCCAGCGGCACACGGCGAGGAAACAATGCCAGATACGCAGGCTTACTCGATGATATACCGACATACGCGGGCAATGACCATTCCTGGTCTCAACAACTACAGGCAAACACACGAAAAAATCCACGGTCTTGTAACCTGACCCGTAGACGATTTGAGTATACGGTCCCATAGTGTGGGCGCAGCTATGCAAGCATATGATAGCAGTGCCGCTACCCACGTGTCAAGGGGTGTGACTCAAGTTTTTGCAAAGGGATAGACAGGAACAAGGAAAGCAGGTAAGATCGTGGCATCACCAAGAGGAAGCAGGAAGATGGAGCCATGCAGCGCGAAGAATGGCTGAGCAAGAGCGAAAAGATCCTTACAGATGTCAAAGAATGGCGCAAAGCCCACCCCAAAGCAACGTTTGTGGAAATCGAAGATGAGGTGCATCGACGCATGATGCAGTTAGAAGCACAACTGCTCCAGGACGCAGCCCAGGAGAGCAGCAGCCGAGCCTGGGGAAAGGACATGGGGGAAGAAGCCCCAAGATGCTCCAGGTGTCAGGTACCACTGCAAGCACGAGGCCAACATGCACGGACCGTACAAGGCAATGGGGGAGAGAGCGTGACCCTGCTGCGTACCTATGGAACGTGCCCCCACTGTGGGGAGAGCTTTTTTCCCCCTCGATGAGGAATTGGCCTTACTTCCTGGTACCTTGGCCCCTCGTCAACAAAGCCATCTCGTCCAGTTAGGCAGTTGGATGCCGTTTCGGCACGCGAGTCGCATGCTCCGAGAGCTTCTCGCAGTACATGTCAGTCCCGAAACGGCTCGACGGCTCTGCGAAGACGTTGGTCACCAGGTTGAGGAACAACAAACCGCCGAAGCACACCAGCCGTGGAAAGAAGAAGACGATGGGCGAGAGAACGACTCTTGCCTGGTGATCAGTGCAGATGGAGCAATGGTCCCTTTGACCGGGGGCGAATGGGCAGAAGTTCGCACCTTGGCCATTGGGGAGGTTCCCACTGGCCCCACCTCTCCTGAGAAAGTCCACGTCGGTGAGCTCTCATATTTCTCTCGCCTGACGGATGCAGCCCACTTTACCGAGTTGGCAGAAGTCGAAACGCGCCGCCGGCACGTGATCCAGGCCAAAGCGGTGGGTGCGGTGATGGATGGAGCGGAGTGGCTGCAAACCCTGGTCGATATTCATCGAGGGGACGCAGTGCGGATCCTGGATTTTCCCCATGCGGCTGAGCACCTGAGCCAATTGGTAGAAGGGCTTGGGGCGGGCGGGCGAACCTTTCCGGAGCACATGCTTGAACGGTGTCTGCATGTGCTCAAACATCGCGGCCCCTCGCCCTTGTTGCGCATGGCCGAGCGCTTGCCTAAGGACGAAGCGCAACAGGGCACCGTTCGTGAGCATCTGGAATATTTGCGCAAGCGGCAGGCCTTGATGCAGTATCCAACCTTTCAGCAGGCTGGCTGGCCCATTGGCTCAGGGATGGTGGAGAGCGCGAACAAGGTGGTGGTCGAAGCACGCCTCAAGGGCACAGGGATGCGCTGGAAGCGAGCCAATGTGAATCCCATGCTCGCTTTACGCAATGGCGTGTGCAATCAGCGCTGGTTGGAAACGTGGCAGACGGCAAGTCAGCAGCGTCGACGTCGGCTTTCTCAACACCGTCAACGCACGACGCAACGACAAGAGGTGGCTTCAGTGCTTCCCAACCCAACTCGGCTCACGCCAGCGCCCGTGCCCCCATATGTTCCTCTCCTTCCTCCCGAGCCTCCTGCCATGATTGCTGGAACCTCGCGTCCTTCATCCCATCATCCCTGGAAGCGTTCTCCGGCTTGCCGTCCAAAGCCTTTTGCAAAAACTTGAGTCACACCCCGTGTCAAGCACTATGCTCTCAAAAAGTTCTTTTTTCGCGCCTGCGACGAGTCTTAAAACAAAGCATAGCCCTTTTTGCTAGGAAAAGACCGTGTTATACTATGCCAAATAGCTTCACATACCAGCAAAAAATCTAAACACTACCTGAAATAGGTCTCTCAGTATGTCCCTAATAGAGGAGGAATGTAGGGAGAAAATTATCCGTTCTTTGCTATACATCTATCTTTGATCATATGGAGGAGACACGAAGTAACTATGTATGAGGGCTTTAACGCTTGTCCAGACCTGGAAAAATATTCAGGCGAGCCGGTCTATCACACCAAAGTGGTCGAACAGATCACTGGCATCCGCGCTAATACGTTGCGCATCTGGGAGCGACGCTATCACTTCCTGACTCCCAAACGTGCCGAAAACGACTATCGCCTCTATTCAGAACGCGATGTGGTGTTGTTGCGCTGGCTAAAAGAGCGCATCGACAATGGCATGAGTATTAGCGAGGCTATTAACTTTTTTGAGCGCCTGGACAAGGTTCGCAAGCAACATCCGTCCAAACAAGTCGATGCCGCGTCACCCCTCCACAGCCCTCATGTCTTCACAGTCGCTGGTCTCCAGGCATTTACCCTTCCACGTGGACTGGAGCAGCAACTACGTGCGCAACAAGATGAATTTCCTGAACAGGAAGTAAGCGCCCCAGAGCCACTTCCTTTTCCTCGTGAGACCCTACCTCAGCTACCAGAAGAAATTCTGCTCCTTGCCCAGGAGCGCCTGCTGACCGCTTTCCGTAACCTGGACGACACAGAAGCTCATATGGTACTCACGTCTCTCTTAATTACCTATCCTGTCGAACAGGTGTGCGCAGATTTAATTACACCTACGCTCTGGAAAATTGGTGAACTCTGGGAGAATCATAAGATTACGGTCACCCTTGAACACTTCGCCAGCAATTTCTTCCGCGCCCTGCTTACCAATTTGTTCCATATGGCGCCTCGTCCAATGCACATGCCCCTCGTCATGATTAGCTGCGCTCCGGGAGAAGCCCATGAGCTTGCCGCTCTGATGCTGGCACTGGTCTTGCGCCTGCAAAATGTGCGCGTGGCATACCTGGGCCAGAGCATCGAGAGTGAGGGGTTAATCGGTTCCATACAACAGCTATGCCCGGCGCTGGTCTGCATCTCCCTGACCATCCCCTCGCACCTCCCAGATCTGCTCTCCCTGGCACAACAAATTCAGAAGCTGCCCTCGCCTCGACCGCGCTTTATCTTCGGCGGACAGGCCTTCCTCGAATATCCCAATATCGCTCAGGATATTCCAGGTGTCTATATTCATGGTAATATGAAAGAAGTCGTAAAACAAATTCAGACACTCTATACACAACAGGGGATCGCATAGACAGAAAAAGGCCTGCATATGAGACGCTTCCCATTTTATGGTAAGGTTGCCCTGGCTCTCTGTTTCATGGCCTGGGCTTGCTCCTGGCTTCGCGTGGAGCCATTCTATCGCTATAGCTTCTTTCCGCTCTGGCTGGGCTATATTTTGACGCTTGACGCGCTGAACCGTGCGCGCAAAGGAAGCTCGCTACTCCATAGGATGGGGAAACGCTTTCCCCTCCTCTTTCTGGTCTCCAGCCTCTTCTGGTGGATCTTCGAGTGGTTTAACAATTTCGTGCAGAACTGGCATTATCGCCTGGATCAGCCCTATACTCCGCTGGCATATTTCTTGATCGCTAGCTTAAATTTTAGCACCGTCCTCCCCGCTGTAATGGAAACAACCGAGCTTCTAAGCAGCTTCAAGCCGTTTCATCCACGCCTGCTCGCTGACCAAACGGGTCCGCGCCTGCCGCTCCCACTGCTGCTAGGCGTTGAAGCCCTGGGACTGCTCTGCCTCGTGCTGCCCATCCTCTGGCCGCAATACTATTTCGGTCTCATCTGGCTCTGCCTGGCATTACTGCTCGATCCGGTTAATAACTGGTTTGGGCGCAAGTCAACGCTGGCTCACCTGGCGGTGGGCGACTGGCATTTCATCGTCCTGCCCCTGGGCACGCTGATCTGTGGCTTCTTCTGGGAGATGTGGAACTACTTCTCGCTCCCCAAGTGGTACTACACCATTCCCTATATCGAGTTCTGGAAGATTTTCGAAATGCCCCTGCTCGGTTATATCGGCTACCTCCCCTTTGGCCTGGAACTTTTCGCGCTCTACCAATTCGTGCTTCTCCTCCTCCGCCAGAAAGAGGGCCACCTCTCCTTTTAAACTGTAAGCTAATGTGGCGCATGGCTGCCGGAGACAGCCATGCGCCACATTAGCTTACAACTATAATAACCGTTTCTTCCCTCTTGAATAAGAATAGGGGAAAGAGCATATACGCACATTACAGCAGCCTGGAGGAGGGGAGCTACAAGCTATGACGCCTTGTCCTCACCGATGGAATAGGCTATACTAAGCTGGAAATTCTATGCGTTCTGGTTGTGTCTGGAGGAAATTTGTCCGTGAAGATTATATGCAAACAACAAGACTTGAGTCGTGGCCTCTCTACGGTCAGTCATGCCGTCTCAAGCCGTAGCACACTCCCCATCCTTGCTAATATTTTACTTACTACCGATCATGGTCGCCTGAAGCTCTCGGCCACCAACCTGGAGATCGGTATCAATTGCTGGATCGATGCCGAGGTGCAGGAAGAAGGTTCCACGACCGTTCCCGCCAAGACCATCTCCGATCTCGTCAGCAGCCTGCGCCCAAGCCAGGTCGAGCTCTCAGTCGCGGATGAGTCCCATACGATGAGTATCAAGGGTCAGGGCAGTAACGCGACCATCAAGGGTATGGACCCCTCTGAGTTTCCGCTCATCCCGAGCGCCGAGGGAAGCGAGACCCCTATCGCGCTTGATGCCCACCAGCTCAAAGAAATGATCGAGTACGTGGCCTTTGCTGCCGCCGACGACGATACCCGTCCCGTGCTCACTGGCGTTCATGTGGAGACGACCAATGAGAAGCTGACCTTCGCCGCCGCCGATGCCTTCCGCCTCGCGGTTATGTCCGCCCCCATGCCTGGTGGAGACTTGCTCGCGGATACCATTCTGATTCCCGCGCGCACTCTGACCGAGTTGGCACGCATCCTGCCCAATGAGGGAAGCGTGCAGATGATCGTAACCCCCAACCGTAGCCAGGTGCTCTTCCACACCGATAACGTCGACCTGGTCTCGCGCTTGATCGAGGGTACCTTCCCCAATTTCCGGGGCATCATCCCGAAAGAACATACGACCCGCGCCGTCGTCGAGACCAAGGAGTTCTCCGCCGCCGTCAAGACTGTCACCCCCTTTGCACGCGATAGCTCGAATATCGCGCGCGTTAAAGTGAATAGCGGCTCCGAGGACGGCAATGAGACGGGCACACTCACTATTGAAGCGACCGCCGAAGATATTGGTAGCAACGTCAGCACCATCAACGCCGCCGTCGATGGACCCGAACAAGAGATCATTTTCAATGTCAAATATCTCTCGGATGTCCTGGGCGTCGTTGGTACCCCCGAGGTCGCGCTCGAAATTACGTCAGCGGCTCGCCCGGGCGTCGTCAAACCGGTTGGTCCCGCCGACTACACCTATATCATCATGCCAATGAGCACCAATCGCTAAACCTGCTCGTAGCAGCTCTCCCAATGAGCGCGATACGAATGCGTGAGGGGCCTGGATGATCTTCCATGCCCCTCAGCTATGCAGGCAAAATTGCTGTTCATCGGCTAAGCATAACTTCATGGACAGGTGCATGTATCTCACTCACCTCACGCTTGAATACTTTCGCAACTATAAGCATCTAGACTTAACTCTAGGGCCAGGGCTTTTCTTCTTCTGTGGAGAGAACGCCCAGGGGAAGACGAATCTACTCGAAGCGGTTAGTATGCTCGCTACCGCGACATCCTTTCACGCCTCCAGTGATCGTGAGGTAGTCAATTGGCAGGCTCCTGATCATGTCGCACATCTGCAAGGACGCGTCTCTCGTCATGAGGATGACGCTCAGATTGAGATCAGCGTCTTTGATCCTACTCCTCCAACCTTTTCCCAGGATGACACATCTCAGCAAACCTCACGTGGGCTTGATCTCCCCGCCAATACGCCGCGCAAACGCTATAAGCTCAATGGTGTTCCCCGGCGCACGATAGATATTATTGGGCAGATGAAGGTAGTGCTCTTCGCGCCCGTTGATCTACACCTGGTTGATGGCTCGCCTGAGGAGCGCCGCCGCTTCTTTGATCGCGCCCTCTGCCAGGTCAGCCCCCACTACTGCCAGGCGCTTGTCCGCTACCGCAAGGTGGTCACCCAGCGCTCGGCCCTGCTCAAACGCATTCGCGATCATCAAGAGGATCCACGCCTCATTGACTACCTGGATGACCAGCTTACTCAGCTCGCCAACCAGATTATGCATGAGCGCCACCACATGCTCACCAGCATTAACCAGCTGGCCAATCCCTTACAGCAAGCCATCAGCGGAGGACGCGAACGGCTGGAGATTATCTATCGCCCCTCTTTTAGCGTTGATGAGTCGTTATCTCTGCCTGAGGCCCAAAAACACTACCAGCAACAGCTACAGGCCATACGCCGCAAGGAGACGATGCAAGGCGTCTGCCTCCTCGGGCCCCACCGCGATGACCTCGAGTTCCTGGTTAATGGCGTCAATATGCTCTCATATGGCTCGCGTGGGCAACAGCGTACCGCAGCCCTCTCCACCAAGCTGGCGGAGCTAGCCTTTATGCGCAGCAATACAGGCGATGAGCCTGTGCTGCTGCTCGATGATGTCTTTAGCGAGCTGGATGCGGTACGCCGCCAGTATCTCCTCCAGGAGGTGCTGAGCCACCAGCAGGTGCTGCTTACCGCGACCGACCTTGAGAGCTTCCCGCCTGAGATCGCGCAGAAGGCCCACATCTACCACGTTCAGCACGGCAATATCACCCTCCCCACTGGCCCCCTGACATAACTTAAGAACATAGTGACCAAAAGCAGTGTAGCGTGGCGCGGAACCTGGCCAGGTTCCGCGCCACGCTACACTGCTTTTATTTTTACCCCTCTGACACGGTGTTGGCTTTCTGGCGGAAGACCTGCCACTCTTGCTGCACCTGGCCAAGCATCTGCTCATCGGGGATATAGCCGCCGTAGCGCGTGAGCAGGTAGGCATCGGTCACCACCTGTAGCTCCTGCTCGCCGTCTGCCAGTCGGGTCGAGAGCCGCCGCCCAAACTCAACTGGGGTCTCCTCCTGCTGGCGCCGCACACCACGCTGGTCCGCCCATTGCAGAAGCGCGCGATAAATCTCGCGAATGGTACGCACAGCGGGTTCGCCCTGGATCTCTTCCCTGGCCTGAACCGCCCCGGTCGCAGGCTCCTCCTTGCGTGGAAAGAAGCGCCGCCAGAGCTGGCGCAAGAATAAGAGCGCCTGGCGCACAAAGAGCTCCCAGGACCAGATGCTCTCACGCTCATCACGCAAGGCCTTACGCCTTCTTGTGACCATTCCCCCGCGCTGACTGATCCTGCGCCAGATAAACCACACCAGTACCACTAGCAGGACGACAATCGCCAGGATAAGGAATGCATCCAGAGTAAAGACATAGGGCGAAATACTGGGAGAAGGTTGCGCGTGACGCGTCGTTGGAGGCTGCTGGGGAGTTTTGTGCTGGTTCAATGTCGGCGCCCCGGTCTGGAGATGCAGCGCATTCAATAACCAGAACAACGGCGAGACCAGAACAACAGCGATGGTTGCTAAGATGTTTGCAATCACATCAAAGATCGCACTCAGGGGGCCCTGGACCTCAGCCAGAAATGCCGTGCTGACAAATCCGACCAGGATCAGGCCAAGAAACATCATCACCAGGCAGATCAGGCCCACCACGCTAAAAATTGAGCGCTCCTGACCCGCAATACTTCCTTGCAGCCCACGCGTATGGCTCAGACGTAAGAACGAGGCCTGCGCCAGTGAATGCGCGATGAGCGAAAATGAGAGGAAGAGCACAATCATCAGGAACAGGAGAGGAACACCCGCCGCGCCACCTGAAGCGCTAG
Source organism: Ktedonobacter racemifer DSM 44963 (assembly GCF_000178855.1). Lineage (GTDB taxonomy): Bacteria > Chloroflexota > Ktedonobacteria > Ktedonobacterales > Ktedonobacteraceae > Ktedonobacter > Ktedonobacter racemifer. Next base: position 2,316,013 of record NZ_ADVG01000002.1, read on the forward strand.
AAAGTAAGAGCGCCAGCACAATCACGCCCAGGCCGATCTGCAATGATTTCATCACATCACCCGGCTCAACACGTCGGCTGGTAATCACCACGCCGCGCCAGAAGAGAAACGCGCTTATGGCCAGCACAAAAACCGTGTGGAACCCTTCAGGCTTAAGCAATAAAATATCATTGAGAGCCACCAGAATCCAATTCACAGCGTAGAGGGGAAAAGTCCCCGCGTATCCACTTCCCCAGATCACCAGCAAGGCCAGGACCACCATGCTACCCACGCGTACGGGCGTATTCTCAAGCAATGAGGCTTCAGATTTCTCCTCGCCAGCCTGAACGCTCTGTGCCTGGGCAAACCAGACACCCACCGCCAGAGGCACATACAGCCCCCAAAGCGGCAACAACGGTATATGCCCGCCTATACCTACTACCGCAACCACCAGAACTATAGCATATATCCAGCAAGCCTCCATCGCGGCAAAGACGAACGGCACAAACCGCTCGCCCAGGCTCAGCTCCTCAACGCTTTCATTCTCCTCTTCCAGGCGCTCAAGTCCTCGTTCGCGTGTCCTTCGCGTCTGACTGGCGCCGTGAGAGGGTTCAGGAACAGATTTCATGGGCTGCTACCCTTCCTCATAATTTGGCTGATGCTCCTATTACGCTCTCAGGGTGCGAGATCTCACAGATACATCTGCTAACAATGCCTGGTAACCACTCCTTCAGCTACACCTTCATAGTATATATCTTCGCGTTACATGACTAAACGGCTACAAGTCTTGCATTTTATGCACCAGTTATCCACATTTTTTGTGGACAAACTGCGCTAAATGTGGATATCTTGCCTTTTCTCGCTTACCAGAGCCTCATATCCATACGTAACTATTGTAGCGCCGCCTGGACCAGCTTCTCGGGCGGAATGCTATCAATAATCGTTGTTCTATCCCAGAGGATAGCTGCTTCTACCTGTTGATAACTAAAGGGATTAGGCTCCAGGGTGACGCCCCAGTGCCAGGGACTGGAGGCCCAGATAGCCATGGAATAGATTGTACCCGGCAGGTAAGGCGTAATTGTCGGGATCTGGAGCGCGCCCGCGATATGCCCTGGCCCCGTGTCGTTAGAGAAGACCATGTGCGCATGCCGGGTAAGCAGCGCCAGGTCGCGCAGCGTCTCCGTGGCATGGACCAGCACATTCGCGTTGTTGTTCATACCACGAAATGTGCCAAAGTCTTCCTGCATATCCGCCACGCGTAGCCCTTCAGGATGGAGTTCATCGGGGCCACAGAGAATGAGAAACTCTATCTTCTGCCCAGGAGAGCGCCGGGCCACTTCCCGAGAGAAACGCTCCAGGACCTCATCCCAGCGACAGTAACACTTGGCAATCACCACAGACTGAAAGAAACACACAATGCGTAGCGCCTCATCTTGAAGGTGAAGCTTGCGTGCCAGGCGAGTATAGCGCGCATCATCGGCAGCGCCCAGGCGGATACAAGGCTGCACCTGCTCTCCTGGCAACGTTCCACGTGACAGATGCAAGAGGTCCTCGATAAAATCGGCGTAGCGCCGCTCAACCCCATGCCCCGCATAGCTACGTACGCCCACGCGAAAAAGCCTGGCAAGCGTGGCAATTCTGCGCGTAGCCCCATGTTCTTCAACCTCCTGCACCATTAACGCAGGCATACCATCGTGACCGCCATGCAGGTCAATGCCCAGGACCGTCACGCCCCTGGCACGCTCCAACCTGCGCGTAAATATATCCTCGCCGGACATGGCCTCAGAGAAGGTAATCGTGGGCCAGTATGCCTGCTGATAGAGCTGCTCTTTAAAGAGGGTCGATACACCTTCATCTATGATGACCTCAACCGCGGTGCCAGCTTTCCCCAGGTGCTGCAACGCCTGGAAGATCCCCTCTAGCAGCGCAGTCGCCACAACGCTCTCGCCCAGGCGACCCGCCTTCCCCCCCAGGCGCACCACGACGACATCTGCCTCGCGCACAAGCTCGTTCACCTGCCGGAGCAGGTGCTGCTCCTCGGCCCTCGCCTCACGTTCTTGTTGTACCCCCCACTCATGCAAAAAAGCCAGATCGTACGCCTGCTCCATCACCTGCTCCCTGAAAAAAATAACTGTTTATTCATGATAACATAACGCCCAGGGTCATACTAGGGGTATGGTGTCTGTTTGCCTGCCTGGCGGGCTCCGCCAGGCAGGCAAACAGACACCATACCCCTATTTCCATTTTCTAGAAAAAGCAGCCCATGCCTGCATAGGCATGGGCTGCTTTTTCTAGAAAATGAGAACTATTTCGCCCCACGGGCCTGCGCATAGCGCTTATTGACCTCGTTCCAGTTCACCACATTCCACCAGGCATTGAGGTACTCGGGGCGGCGATTCTGGTACTTCAGATAATAGGCGTGTTCCCAGACGTCGTTGCCCATCACCGGGAAGAGGCTCTCCATAAGCGGGCTATCCTGGTTGGCGGTCGAGATGACCTCCAGATTTCCGTTACGGTCGATCACCAGCCACGCCCAGCCAGAGCCAAAACGCTTGGCGCCCGCGTCATTGAAGGCGTTCTTAAAGTTATCAAAGGAACCAAACTTGGCGTTGATTGCGTTCGCGATCTCACCTGTTGGCTGACCACCAGCATTGGGTCCCATAATTTGCCAGAACATCGTATGGTTGCTATGACCACCGCCATTGTTGCGCACGGCTGTACGAGCACTTTCCGGCACCTCGTTAATGCGGCGCAGCACCTCGTCAACGGGGAGATTGGCGAACTCGTGACCTTGCAAGGCGTTGTTCAAATTAGTGACATAGGTCGCGTGATGCTTGTCATGGTGCAGTTGCATGGTCTGCGTATCAATATAGGGTTCAAGCGCTTTATAGTCGTAGGGAAGTGGTGGAAGCTCAAATGCCATAAGACTCTCCTTCACACAGGGAAATATTTTCGGGACGAGTAAGCACAGACATAAGTATCTGATCACTTCCAGTATACTGAGTCGGGCATAACGCTATAGCGGCCATATCCATCAATCATCCCTGGCTCTTCCCCTGTTCTTCTAGCACGTTCACCATCCTCCCATCGTCTCACTCATAAAGGTCGCTCATCCCGGCGCATCTCCACAAAATCGCGCCTGCCATAGCGATTCTCTTGCGTGAAGGTGCGCACGCGTTGAAAACCAATGCGCTCATAGACGCGCAGAGCACGCTCGTTCCAGGCCAGGACATACAACCATACCTCTTGTGGCGCATATTGCTCGCGTATAAACGCCAGAGCAGCCTCGACAAAGGCCTGCCCCAGTCCTCTCCCCGTCAGGTCAGGTCGCAATCCCAGGCCAAGGGCACTCGCCTGGCGTGTGGCATCGAGAAAGATCCCTGGCTCGCCCGCGTCCCAGACCAGGGCCGAGGTGCCAATATTGAAAAAGCCAACCAGTTCTCCCTCGTCGTTGCGTACCCCGAAGTATGGGCTACGTAGATCTAACATCTCTGCCTGGAGGGCTTCTAGTGACTCATCGCCCAGGCTGTAAATCGTGTACGGCTCTTCATAGCGCCAGGTTCGCAATTCTTGCACATCCTCGCGCGTCAATGGATGTATATCAAAATTCATTCATGATCCTCCTACTCGACTCACAAGCTCGCCTTGGTAAGGAATACCTGGTGGTGGGCTGGCTCAGCCCACCACCAGGTATTCCTTACCAAGGCGAGCCTCGATATCACATGTCTATCTCTGTTCTTGAAGGATAAAACGTGGTATAGTCAAGGGCGAATTCATATTTCGTCTGTGGCCGAAATTGCAGAGTCAAAAACGTATACGACAAGAAAGATTAGTTGGAGCAACCTATGGCTCAGCAAAAGGATTTAGAGCACTACTTATCAGGAGACCATAATAGCCTTCAAGCCATTCTTATTGTTGAGGACGATGTAAACATCGGCGAGGTCCTCGTCCAGGCCATTTCTCAGGAGACATCATACTTTGCCGTCTTTGTGCAGAATGGCTTTGAGGCACTCAAAACGATAGAAGGTATCAAGCCCAGCCTCTTCATCCTGGATTATCACTTACCACGTATGAATGGCATTGAACTCTATGATCGCCTGCATGCGATGCCAGCACTCGTTACTGTTCCCGCCATTATGATGAGCGCGCGCCTGCCACAAAAGGAGCTTGCCAATCGCCAAATCCTGGGTATGAATAAACCCATCGATCTGGATGAATTTCTCCAGGCGATTGAACAACTCCTGGAATAACTGCCCATAAGCTTGCCGTACTTAAGTGGCCGGCAGGGCAAAAGGTTGTCTATCAGGATTGTGGACCTGCGTTCCGATAATCGGTGTCGAGGGCTTCTAACAAATCACGAAAGGCCTGCACAAGTTTATGGTTACATAAACTATAGTAGACTGTGTTTCCCTGGCGGCGCGAGGTCAGCAGGCCCGTTTGTGCTAACTGGCGCAGGTGCTCCGAGGTGGTCGCCGCCGATAAGCCAATAGCCCTGGCGATATCTCCCGAGCGCATTTCTAGAATAGGTGTTTCCTCCTCTATAGAAGAAATGGCCAACAACTCCACAATGGCACGCCGCCTGGTATCACAGACTGTATCTAAAAATCGATCGATATACTGCTCTACTTCTGCCTCACGTACAGGTAATTTACTGTGATTGGCACTTACAGTGGCTTGCTCGCTTGCCATAACGTGTCCTCTCCAGCTTATGATTTTGCCCGGTCAAATGTAGAAACTTACCTGAACAGTTGTCACATTATATGATGTTTCTCCTCATCAACGCAAAACGCCCTTTTTTGAATACACCTTTCTAGAGTTCTTACAAGGTCTTGCAGAGAAAAACGTCGTTATCACCAAACTTTACGCCACCAGTTCCACACCTAGAACATAGCAATTATGGATAACGCAAATTTTAAATAATGTTTCCATGTAAGCTAAAATTTGCAAAAGACTTCTTCTTCCAGCACTGTTTTTACTGATCTAAATGGCTTAAAAAGCCACTCCAGGCAGCATATAGCACAAGTCTTAAATGCCTGTATCGCACGAGGCGACTTTGTGTTATAATGCCGCCAAACCATTTGTTCTAAAAGCTTCATCCTGAAACACAGAGAGACATTCACAAGCGTTTCTATTGCAACCCGGGAAGTATTTTGAGGTTCTAAGATGATTATCGGGAAGATCGTGAAATCTGACTCCCATATTAACTATGTCTGCCAGGTATATGGCCCACGCGAAGTCGAAGTCGAGCCCGGACCAGCTGACTACGCCTTTGGCCGCTTTGTGCGTGTCGCTGTCCGCTCCGGACAGGGCGATGAGCCGGACCCGCTTGACGTAGCGTTGGGGCGCAACCTGGAGCCGACCACATACGCGGTCGGCGTGATCTACGACACGATTCTCCTCAATCCCGCCTTTGGCTCGCTCGGCCCCCGCCTCTCCAATGAGACCCAGGTTGAGCTCTTCTCGCCTGACTATATCTCTGAAAAAGCGGTACTTATCTATATTATGATTCTGGGTATGATGGAGCAGCAGCGCGATGAGCTGGGCGAGAATCATGTGCTCTCCACGATGCACGGTGTCCCCCTGCTCTCGCTGGAGCTGGGAAGCGAGATCGAGACCATGAGCGATGAGGAGGTGCGCGCCTTCCACTTCTTCAGTGATCCCAACGATCCCGGCAATCCCAACGGGTCCCAGGCCTATCTCCACATGGGCTACGTACCGCATATTATTTCGCAGCGCAATAGCCTCCTGCCTATGGTCACACTGCGCATCATTGACCAGTTAGAGCGCCTCTTCCCGCAAAACCTGGCGCTGCTCTCTATCGTTAAGCGTAACTTTGCCTGGCGACTCAAGGTTGAAACCACAGGATAACGGAGGTTCCTTTCTACCATGCTCGATGCTTTTGCAAGCGCTACCGCGCTCTCGCCTATCCGTAAACCTGTCGGTATCACCAAGGGGCCTGGTGAGAGCAATCACGAATACACCTTTGTCTCGCGTGACGATGAGCAGGTGCTCAAAAACGGCGAATACGTTTACTACGAGCTGTTTGAGCCAGAAATGCCGGGAGCCGATGGCAGTTCCCGCCTGCACACACGGCGCGTCCTGGGTCGTATCATCAAACGCGTCCCGCTCCAGCTCTATCCCGACACCTTTCTAGGCGAGCCAGAAATTCCGCCCGCCCAGGTGGCGGCCATGGTAGGCTACAATACGCGTACCAACGAGCTGTTTGAGCTGCATGTGGCCATCATGGGTTACTATGATCCCCTAACCGGCTCGTTTATCAATCCCTGGATTCCCCCACAGTCAGGGAAACAGATCTACCTGGCCGACGACGAGATGCTCGCCGATATCCTGAGCCGCAAGAAAGATAAACAGTTTGGCTCCGCGACGATTGGCTCACTGTTGACCCGTGCGCCTGGCACGGTTCCCATCGTGCTCTCGGTCAAAGATGTGGTCAGTACTCACCTGGCGATCATTGCCAGCACGGGCGCGGGTAAGAGCTATCTCGCCAGTGTGGTCATCGAAGAGCTGATGCAGCCGCATAATAAGGCCTGCGTGCTGATTATCGATCCTCACGGCGAATATAGCACCCTCGACGAGATCGCCAACGTCGCCCATTTTAGCGAGCCAGGAGATGGACGCCATCAAGGCTATCGCCCCGGCGTGCGCGTCTACAAGCCTGAGCAGGTCAAGGTCCGTATCTCGACGCTGACCATGGGTGATATGCGCGCCCTACTCCCCGAGATGACGGAGAAGCAGCAATATCTCCTGAGCCGCGCGATGCGCAAAGTACGCGAGCGCAAGGGCGATACCCCCTGGGGCGTAGCCGACCTCAAACAGGCCATCAAGAACGTCTCCAAGCAGAAGACAGATGATGATAGCGAGGGAGCCGACGATTCAAGCACGGTCCACGCACTTAATTGGCGTATTGAGCAGCAATTTGAGCATAGCTTTACCTTCGATGATACTCAACACCTGGATCTGCGTGAGATCTTCAAGCCTGGACAGTGTACCGTCCTTCAGCTCAATGAAATCGATGAGCGCGACCAGCAGGTCATCGTCGCGACGTTGCTGCGCCGCCTGAATAAGGCGCGTATGGATACCGAGCGCGGCAAGGTCCATTCAGGCGAGTTCTACCTCCCTTACCCGGTCTTCGTTTTGCTGGAAGAGGCCCATCACTTCGCGCCAGGCGGCGCGGAGGTCGTCTCGACCTCGATTCTCAAGCAGGTGCTGGCCGAAGGACGTAAGTTTGGTATCGGCGTAGGCCTGATCAGCCAGCGTCCGGGCAAACTGGATGCCGACGTGTTGAGCCAGTGCCAGACCCAGTGCATCATGCGTATTGTCAACGAGATCGACCAGAAAAGCGTTGGCGCCGCCATCGAGGGCGTTGGGCGCGACCTGCTGGACAATCTGCCCGCGCTCTCTAAGGGCCAGGTTATCGTCGCGGGCGCGGCGGTCAACACTCCCGTCATCTGTCGCGTGCGCACACGCCATACCCCCCACGGTGGCGAGAGTAAAGATGCACCCGATCTCTGGCAGAAGTACTTCAGCCCGGAAAACCAGGAGCAGCGTCGACGCGATGAGGCGCCCCTCAATGGAAACCGTGGCTTCAATATAATGAGGTAGGTACATGGCTGTGACCAGACGCTCGATACTGCTGACGCTACTCTTGATCGCACCCCTGGCCTGGGGACTACTTCTGCTCTATGCGCGCTTTGTGCCGCCGCATACCTTCCTGGCCTTTATCTGCTTTTTCGCGCTCCTGGCCCTGGCCCTGGCAAGCACCTTGACGCCAGTGGCGTACGCGCTCGGATCGCGTCTCTTTTCGCTGCACATCTACCAGGCAACGCTGCGACACGCGGCCCGACAGGCCATCCTGCTGACGCTGATCGTGCTCTTTAATCTGATTCTGAGCGCCCTGCATAGCTGGAACATCTACACCTCGCTGGCAATCCTGGCCGCGGCAGTCGTCTTTGAAATCCTAGCGTTGGCGCGCAAATGATTTAACAAGAAACGTATGCATATCTGTATTATTCGTCCAGGCGCCCTGGGAGATACGCTCCTGACCCTCCCGGTCATCCAGGCCCTACACGAGCACGAGACTATTGAGCGTGTAACCTTTGTGGGAAAGGCCGCCTTCGCGCCTCTCCTGCTCGCGACCGGCCTGGTGACGAGCTATCTAGATTATGAAGACACCTGCTGGGGCCAGCTCTTCTTGCCCCAGGGCATCCAGCATCCAGAGCTGAGGGCGCTACTAGCGGATTGCCAGCTCGTCGTCTGCTGGTTGCGCGATTCTGATGGTTTAATCACACAGAATCTACGCGCCGCAACCCGGGGACGCGTCGTTGTGACTCCAGGTCGGCCTGGTGAGCACGCAGGCATGCATACCAGTACCTATCTTGCCAGTACGCTTGGTCTCACCCTCCCTGCCGAGCCTCACCTCACACTCGCGTCTGTGACAATGTTTCAGGCAGAGGCCACTTCGCGCTTCTTCGCCATCCATCCCGGCAGCGGAGGCGCGCACAAGTGCTGGTCGATACAGGGGTATGCCGAGGTTATACAGGCGCTCTGGCGACGCGATATTCCCGTGTTGCTGCTTTCCGGACCCGCCGATGCAGACCGCCTCGAAGCGTTACAGCGCAGCTTACCCACGCCGCCCCCTGGCCTGCTTACGCTGCTGGAGAACGCGCCGCTCCTCCAGGTTGCGCACGCGCTACAACACTGCCGAGCCTACCTGGGAAACGACTCGGGGGTGACACACCTGACGGCCCTGCTTGGTATTCCTACCACGGCCCTTTTTATCGCCAGTGACCCACATACCTGGCATCCGCTAGGACGCTCGGTACAGATCATTGCTGCCCAGGAACTAGGAGTTTTGTCCGTTGCTGAAGTCCTTTCAGCCCTTCAAACGTTCTCAATGTAGGCCATTCTTGACAATAGAAATGATTACATGCCCTATATCCTGTGGCAGTGTCTGGAAGAGAGGAGGGAGTTTACGACATGAATGATTTTCCACAGATGCCACCTTCACCAACCCCATCACAAGATAAGCTTATTCTTCCCGCTCAGCCCGCAGAGCCGGAGCTTGCGACAGTCGCTGAGAACCAGTCAACCTCGCAACAGGCCGCTGCGGGAGCCGCTGCCTCCTACGCCAACTATGCGCCACTCCCCCAGAACCTCGCGGGGCCTGCCCCCGTGGTGCATTACACCCCCGTGCCCCCTGCCCCCAGAGGCCCGATGGCCCGGTTAGGCTACTACTGGCAGAAGGATCCGGCCTATCGCTTCCTTATGCTTTCAATCGCCTTTGTCTTGCTCGCAAGCGTGGCCTTCTCTCTTGTCCTGGGTGATTATCTAACGCAAGGTCCAGGGCATTCTCCATCCCCAAATCAGGCCCAGGGACCAGGTCTCCACGGAAGTCCGACTGCCACTGCACGCGCCCAGATGACCGCGACTCCCACGCCGCAACCATCACCATCGCCGACACCAACACAGCAGCCAACTCAGGAAGCAACGGCCACACCAGATCCAACCCAGCCCACCACTGGTCAGTTAAGCGTCCAGATCATTAACGCTCCAGGCACCGTCAACAATGGTAGCAGCGTCCAGATTACGGTCGCCAGCCAGCCAGGGGCCACGGTTCGCCTCTCGGTACACTATCAAGCCGCGCCTTTTGTCGGCGGTGGCGCCACAGCACTGGTAGGAGATAGTGGCACGACCCAGTTACGCTGGAACGTCCGCGTCATCAGTGGCCAGGATACAAGCGCCCAGCTTACGATCATCGCCAACGATCAGAATGGCCAGTCTACTCAGTCCGCCCCAGTAACCGTCCAGATCAATGTGAAATAAGTAGGATAAATAGAGTATGGTGGCGAGTTGGCTGCGCCAACCCGCCACCATACTCTATTTATCTGCTCGAGTGTGAACTTTCGCTTACTTTGGGCGTATAATGTTAAGAACAGTCAAGAATATAGCTTAAAACAAGCGTGAGACCATACCTCTATCTCAAGTATTTTTTTCGCCATCAGCATATTCACAAACATGTATTAAGGGGACCTATGACGCAAATTGATGAGATTAGACAGCTTCAAGAGGCCGTGCGCGTTGTTCGCCAAAGTGTAGGTAAAGTCATTGTCGGCAAGGAAGAAGTCGTTGAGCTTCTGATGGTCGCCCTCCTCTGCGAAGGTCATGTCCTCTTTGAGGATGTTCCAGGCATCGGCAAAACAATGCTGGCGAAATCCCTCGCCCGCTCCCTCGGTTGCAGCTTCCAGCGTATCCAGTTTACGCCAGACCTGCTGCCCTCTGATATCACTGGCATTACCTACTATAATCAAAAAAAGGGCGAGTTCGAGTTTCGACCCGGCCCCCTGCTCTCTCAAATCGTGCTCGCGGATGAGATTAACCGCGCGACGCCGCGTACACAGTCCGCGCTGTTGGAGGCAATGGAAGAGCGCCAGGTGAGCGTTGAGCGCGAAACCATACGCCTGCCGCGCCCCTTTATGGTTGTCGCGACCCAGAATCCGGTTGAGCTTGAGGGAACGTTCCCCCTACCCGAGGCCCAGCTCGACCGTTTCCTGCTACGCCTGCGCCTGCACTATCCAAGCAAAGAGGAGGAGCGCCAGATTCTCCAGCGCTTCAAGGAGGCCCAGCCCCTGGAGGAGCTCAAGCCAGTGCTGAGCACAGAATGGCTGCTCAAGCTCCAGCAAATAATTCGCCGCATCCATGTCGAACCAAGTGTGGAGAGCTACATCGTCGAAATTGTATCGGCGACGCGCACCCACAATAATATTGAACTGGGCGTAAGTCCCCGTGGCACGCTGGCGCTCTACCGGGCGAGCCAGGCCTATGCTGCCATTCAGGGACGCCATTATGTCATTCCCGACGACGTCAAACAGGTAGCGGTTTCGGTCCTATCTCACCGCATGATTGCGACCAGCCAGTCGCGCCTGCATGGACAGCTCATGGAACAGATTGTAGAAGAGATCTTACACAATGTCGCGGTTCCGGTAGAGTCATAATGCACAATTCACCACAAGGCCGCGCCTTTATTCGCGGCAAAGGCATTACCGATGGCATCTGGTACACCCTCTGTGGCGTGTTGGTTTTGCTCGGCATCATTGCCCGGCAGCCATTGCTGGTGGTTGTGGGAATCTTGCTGCTGCTAATCATTATCACAACGGATATCTGGTCGCACTACTGCCTGGTTGATCTCCGTTACCAGCGGAAGTTTAGCCAGCAACGCGCGCTCTTTGGCGAGGATGTCACGATGTCGGTGACGGTGGAGAACGCCAAGATCCTCCCCCTACCCTGGCTGGAGGTAGAGGATACCCTGCCACGCTCTCTACCACTGCGCGAGCAAGAGCTACGTAGCGCACTCCTGAGTAATAACGCCCTGCTAGAATGCCTCTTCAGCCCACGCTGGTATGAGCGTGTAACGAGGAACTACACTCTGCGCTGCGTCCAGCGTGGCGTGCATACCTTTGGTCCCACGAGACTCCATAGTGGCGATGCCTTTGGCTTCATTACCCAGGACCAGGAGCTTGATAACCTGCAACATGTCATGGTCTATCCGCTCGTCGCGCCCCTGGAGAGCTTTAATCTTCCCGCGCGCCATCCCTTTGGCGATATGCGCGCACCTCGTCGCCTGCTTGAAGATCCCTCGCGCATCATTGGCGTACGCGAATATCGTTATGGGGATAGCATGCGCCGCGTGCATTGGAAGGCCACAGCCCGCAGTATGCAGATGCAGAGCAAGATCTACGACGCCACGACGACCTATACACTTGAGGTCTTCCTCAACATCGATACACGGCCAGACGTGTACTACTCTATCCATCCCGAACTCCAGGAACTTTCTATCAGCCTGGCAGCATCAATCGCCTCCTGGGGCCTGGACAATGGCTATGGAGTTGGGCTATACGCGAACACTATGATGTATATCCCTGATGAGAAGCGAGCCGACACAAGTTCATCTTCCACGGGTCAACAGGAGCAGCCAGCACACAACCTGGAGGCCGAAGTAGCTCAGCAGCTCAATCGCAGGCGTATTCGTCTCCCGGCCTCAAGTAACGAAGAGCAGCGCAAGCACATTATGGAGACCCTGGCGCGTATCCAGGGCTACTTTGGGGCCAGCATCGACGAGGTCCTGCAAGCCGAGAGCAATCGTCTTCCCAATGGTTCGACGATCATTCTCATTACCAGCAACCTGGGCGACCGTATAATAGATCGCCTGGCGCAAATGAGGCGGCGTGGACATGCCATCAGCGTGCTTTTCGTCAATGACAATCCACCCCCAGCACGCGTGGGCGGCATCAATGTCTACCACATAGGCGGAGAAGAGCGTTGGCAGGAATTGATCGCACCCTTTACCCCATCTAATACAGCTGGAGAACAAGAGCCAGCGGAGCCAGGCGCTCCACGCCCCCTGCCAGCCGTTCCCAGCCTGCACCTCTAACATGCATGCAGTCAGGCATAAAAAAAGAGAGTCCAGTGACTCTCTTTTTTTACGTCTATCGATCTATACGTTAGGAACCCAATCTTCAGCATGTGGCAGATTATCGCCACTCCCGGGCCGCTCATTGAAGGGTGTCAGCGCGTCTTCGGCCACATCCTCATTGCTCGGACGAAGCTGCAACAGTGCCTCCAATTCTGCTTGCCTATAGAGCCGCTGTCGCTTGATCCCCTGCCGGTAACTACGCAAGAGCCCGCGGCTAACATAAGTATACAATGTCGATAATTTCACGCCGAGAAAATGGGAAGCCTCTTTGCCATCCAGGTAATTCTCCCCATTCAGTTCTATCAAGTTACACCCTCCTTCCATACAGAAAATCTGGCCGTTCTACACCTTTTTTCCCAATGATAAAGATCGTTCCACGTTTTGTCAATCTACTTACACTACACTACTATAGCTTCCTAAAAATTTGCTTTTGCACCTGCCTCAGCTCGCTACGCTCGCCTTGGGGTAAGGTATGGTTCGGTGGCAGGCTCGGCAGAGCCGAGCCTGCCACCGAACCATACCTTACCCCAGGTGCCGCAGGCGCGAGGCGCCACGCTAACGCCCTCTCGGGCTGGTCAGATTCCTCACTATCTTCTTTCCTCCCATCACAGCCATCCCTCCAGGTAAGGTGTGTCAGGTGACGGGTTGGCGGAGCCAGCCCGCCACCTGACACACCTTACCCCCGAGCGCCGCAGGCGCGAGGGGTCATACCGACCAATGCAATCAACATAAATCGACTATTATCGAGTTACATCAAAGCATAACATAAGAAATCCAATTTCATTGACATTCATCATAGTAAATGATACAACATACAAAAGAGCTAAACCATTTACACATACTCAGCAAAGGAGCATATGCAGTATGTCAATGCCGATTTCTGGTCCTAACCAGGCTACAAATGCTACCACAGCCTCCGCGCCCAAGAATAAGGGCGGCCTGGAGGGTATTGTTGCCGCAACGACGGCCATAAGCAAGGTTGAAGGCAATACTGGCCGCTTGATCTATCGCGGCTATAATATACATGACCTGGCACGCACAACTATTTTTGAGGAGGTCGTGCACCTGCTCTGGTTTGGACACCTGCCAAGCCAGCAAGAACTGACCAACCTTCAGCAGCGTTTCGCCGCTGAGCGTACCATCCCCGAGAATGTGATGGTGACGCTGCGTGCTTTACCCACAAGCACCGAGCCTATGGACGCTCTGCGTACCGCCGTCTCCGCCTGGGGCGCGGTTGCCATCAAAGGCCAGCCCACCGTGGATCAGGCCATTGCCCTGACGGCACGCTTCCCGCTCTTCCTAGCAGCGTTCAACCGCCTGCGCCATGGTCAAGAGCCTCTGGAGTCAAAACCCGAACTGGGGCATGCCGCGAACTATCTCTATCTGTTGACAGGCGAGGTGCCCTCTGAAGAACACGTCCGGGGCCTGAATGCCTATCTCGTGCTCCTGGCCGACCACGGTATGAACGCCTCAACCTTTACGGCGCGTATCGTTGCCAGCACCGAGTCCGACATCGCATCCTCTATCGTGGCCGCGATTGGCGCCCTCAAGGGTCCCCTGCATGGTGGCGCGCCCTCTAAGGTGCAGGATATGCTGCATGAGATCGGCACTCCCGAGAACGCCGATAGCTGGATTCGCGACGCGATCACGACTGGCAAGAAGCTGATGGGCTTTGGGCACCGCGTGTACAAAACCACCGATCCACGCGCGGAAGAGCTACGTGAGATGGCTCGCGTCGCCGATCCCCAGGGTTTCGTCTTTACGCGTCGTGTTGAGAAACTGGCGATCTCCATTCTGGAAGAACTCAAGCCAGGCCGCCGCCTCTACACCAATGTTGAGTACTATTCAGCGGCCCTGATGGCCTCCGTCGGCCTCAGCGGCGACCTCTTCACGCCTACCTTCGCTGTGAGCCGCGTGGGTGGCTGGACCGCTCACGTCCTTGAGCAGGCTGGCAACAACCGCCTGATCCGACCCGAGGCCGAGTATACCGGACCAACCGACCTGGCCTTCAAGCCACTCAACGAGCGCTAGCCGCTACCAGTCTCCCGACGCTGCTAAAGCACGCGTCTACATATAATGATACCGTCATATGTAGACGCATGCTTTAGCAGCGTCGTTAGCGGACCACCTCTGGTCGGTTTTCATCTCATGGTAAGGAAGTCCTAACATGCAAACCCAGGCACCACCTTTCGCCACAACCCTTCCACCCTCTCTGCGTCCCTCTACCTGGAAACTCTTGCGCCTCTGGACCCTGATCGGCTTACAATCCTTCGGTGGTGGCTCCTCTACAAGCTATCTTATTCAAAACATCTTCATCGATAAATATCATTATCTCACCATCGAAGAGTACATGCATTACTGGAATTTATGTATTTTTACGCCAGGGATTAATCTGGTAGCGCTCACCATCCTCATTGGGCGCAAGCTTGGCGGGATACGCGGCATTCTGGTCTCGCTGGTGGGCATGCTCGTGCCAAGCGCGGCCGTCACCTGCCTGCTGACGGCGATCTTCACGCTTATCCAGGGGAATGCCATCGTTCAGGCGGTGATGCGGGGCGTGGTTCCCGCGACGGCGGGACTGATGCTGCTGGTCGGGCTACGCTTCGCCCAGCCACTCTTCAAGCAGGCGCAAGCCGAGGGATCAAAAACCTTGATCGTGAGCACGATCCTGGTCCTGGCCTGTGCCGCAACGATTATTCTGCTGGAGGTCTCGGTCATTCCAGTACTACTCTGTACCGCTCTGCTCTCTATGCTCTTCTTTACGCCCTGGCGCACCAAAGCCAATCCAACAACACTGCAACAGGCCACCGAGGCCAGCCGCGCGGAAGGAGAGGAGAAATAAGCCATGATCGATCCCATCATCTACTTCCTGCTTTTTTTGAAGGCCTCGCTCTTCTCAACTGGCGGCCTGAGCAATCTTCCGAGCCTGCGCCAGGACCTGCTGGCTCGTGGCTGGGCTCGCGAGAGCTTCTTTGGCGAGTCTATCTCCATCGGACAATTGAGTCCCGGTCCCAATGGCCTCTGGGTCATCAGCCTGGGCTACCTGACCTACGGCATCATAGGCGCACTTATGGCCCTGGTCGCGATTACGGTGACGGCCCTACCTGTCCTGCTGGTCTCAGCAGGCTACACACGTATTCAGCGTCAGCGCTGGGTCCCCGGCTTTATGCGCGGCATCTCGCTCGCCGTGGTTGGCATCCTGCTCACCGTCGTCTGGTCAATCATCAAGCAGCCAGGCGTCGACTGGCGGGGCTGGTGTATCGCAGGCGTGGCCGCTCTGCTTGGGGCAACCAAGCGTGTCAACCTGTTTATCATCCTACTCCTGGCTGGTATCGCGGGCTACTTCATCTATCGCTAGAGGAATATATGATAAGAGGTGTGTAGTGGACGCTACACACCTCTTATCATATATTCCTCTAAATCAGCTTCTCGTGCTTACCCGCCATGTGGCGGAGCAGCTCCAGTTGTCCGGCATGGTAGGTCTCGTGCCATTGCAAGAGCCGCAAGCCTTCACCTACCGTACGCTTTTCGGCTGGATCGGGCTTATGGGCAAGAGCTTCGGGCGTGCTCTGCTCTAGTGCGGTCTGTAAGCGCTGGTGCGAGCTTTCCAGGCGCTCGACCAATGTCGCCAGGGGCAGGGCCTGCTCTGGATTGGTCAGAGGCTCGGACTCACGTTTATAGATTTCGGTCTCGCGCTCGTCCAGGATCGGTGTCGCTCCCAATGACCTGAGAGCAATATCGCGGTGTACAATGATATGTCCGATGACCCAGTTCATACAATTACCGCCCGCGGGAGGTAGCGACAGGCTCTCCTCGGTCGTCACATCCTTGGCCTGCATGGTAATAAGATACTGGTTCCGTTTGAAGAAGGACGCCAGGGCTTTAGCTTCTGTCATGTAGATCACTCCTTTGTATCTTTTTCGGCTTGACGCTTCGCCAGCCAACGATGAATGCTGGCCTCTTTTCCTTGCGTACCCGGTTCATAGAAACGCTGGCCCGCGAGTCGCTCGGGGAGATATTCCTGGAGCCTGGTCACGGGTGGACGTTCGGGATCGTCGCTCTGCATATCCTTGTAGAAGTCGTGTGCGTATTTATAATCCTTGCCGTAGTCCAGGTTCTTCATCAACTGTGTGGGAGCGTTGCGAATCCACAGCGGCACAGGATCATTGGGACCATTCATGATCTCGGCGCGGATCTGGTTATACGCGTTGTAGACGGCATTGCTTTTCGGTGCCGCCGCCAGGTAGGCCACGGCCTCCGCCAGGATCACGCCTGCTTCCGGCATACCAACAAAATGCGTGGCCTGCTGGGCCGCGACGCAGACCGAGAGCGCCTGCGGGTCCGCCAGGCCAATATCCTCAGCCGCCATCCGCACAACACGCCGCGCAATGTAGAGCGGGTCCTCGCCTGCCTCTAGCATGCGCACCAGCCAGTAGAGGCTTCCATCGGGATCGGAGCCACGTACAGACTTATGCAGGGCCGATATCATATCATAGTGCTGGTCGCCACTCTTATCATAGAGCAGGGCACGATGCTGCATGACCTCCTCGACCAGCGCGAGAGTAATGTGGCGCTCATCTGTCCCTCCACCGCTCATGACGCCTTGCGCCGCCAGTTCCAGGACATTCAACGCTGTGCGCGCGTCTCCACTGGCAAAGATGGCGATGGCCTGCAAGGCCTCCTCGTCGCTGGTAATCTGATACTGTCCCAGCCCACGCTCACTATCCTCCAGCGCCCGCTGGAGGATGCGCACGATCTGCGCCTCATCCAGAGCCTTGAGCACAAAGACGCGACAGCGCGAGAGGAGCGCGCTATTTACCTCGAAGCTGGGGTTCTCGGTTGTGGCACCGATCAGGGTCACGGTGCCGCGCTCGACGTGTGGCAACACAGCATCCTGCTGGGCCTTGTTAAAACGATGAATCTCGTCAATGAAGAGAATCGTACGCCGCTGCGAGAACTGGCGCAGTTTGGCGGCCTCGTCGACCACGCGCCGCAGATCCGCTACACCCGCCGAGGTGGCACTCAAAGTCACAAAGCGCGCGTCAGCATGGCGTGCAATGGCCTCGGAGAGCGTGGTCTTGCCGCTGCCCGGAGGTCCCCAGAATAGCATTGAGGTGACGCGTCCGGATTCAATCGTTCGCCGCAGGAGCTTTCCGGGTCCCAGCAGGTGCTCCTGGCCGAGGAGCTCGTCCAGGGTGCGAGGACGCATCCGCGAGGCCAGAGGCTCCCCAATCACCTGCGTCCCCTCCTCGCTCTGCGCTGGCGCGGCCTTTGGCCCACTCGCCTTCTTGCGCGTATCCTTCTCAGAGAGGTCACTCCCCCCAAAGAGGGAGAATTGCTCTGGCATAGCGACGTCCTCCTCGCGCCTGCGGCGCTCGCCTGAATGTGTGTTGTGGACTACCTACCGTAGGCAGGTAGTCCACAACACACCACACTTAAAATAATTTGCTTCTAAGCGATCCTGGTCGCGATGAGTAGCCCGGTTGACCAGTTCAGCTTACATATTCGCAGATCCGAGCGCTGCTCCAGAGTCGCTATCAGGGCCGTGACTCTTGGCGCATGGGCTGGCTCCCAACTCTCCAGAGGACTCAGATCATCGATGATATAGAGTCCACCTGGCCTGAGCAGGGCCAGGGTCTCATCCAGAAGCTGAAACTTTCCTGGCGGCATGTCCGCGAAAATAAGATCAAAGGTACCTGCCTGCTGCGTACGAATAAAGGCCTCGCCATCGCCTGTGTGAAAGGTGACGCGTGCATCCCTGCTCAAGAAACGCCGCGCAATCGCATTGTAGCGCTCATTCTTGTCCACAGTCACCAGGCGCGATGCAGTATCCATACCATCAAGCAACCAGGCGGTTCCCATGCCTGTACCGGTTCCCAGTTCAAGAAAGTTTCCTTCTGGCTTACTCGCCGCAAGCATCCTTAGCAGCGCCCCTGTTAGGGTACCGGACTGCATGGTAAAATCAGTTGCGCATGTCGCCTCCTCAATCTGCGTCAGCAACGTCGGCGGTATAGCCTGAGTGTCTATCATCGCGTCCTCTCTTCCATGAGTATATTCGACAATCGTACCCCTCAGTATAAAACCTCGTTCCTCCAGGTGCAACCAACACACTTTTATCACACCCATGGCTTCGTGCAAGTTATATGTGTCCGCCTCTACAAGTTTACCAGGGCGATACCCGCTAAGATGGCTCCAATGCCCAGCCACTGGCTCCATTGGAGCCGCTCGCGAATAAAGATCCAGGCCAGCAGGACCGTGACCGCGCTGTAGAGCGAGGATAGCACACTCACCAGCGAGACCTGACTTAGCGTTACGCCATAGGTATAGGCAAAGTAGGCAATAGTATCAAGTATCCCTATCGCGGCCAGAAGCCACCAGACCGAGCCGCGCGGCCAGGTCAATCGCTGCCGACTAATTGGTGCGCACAGCGTCAACACCACGGGTGCGAACAGGCGAAAAATCCAGATTGGCACCACAGGCCCCAGCGCCGGGGTCACCTTAAAGCCAAGCATCCAGAAGGCGAGGCCATAGCCTATCGATGCCAGGATCGCCAGGAGCACACCTGGAGGCAGCTTTCCTCGTGGCTTGAGCGCCAGCGCCGCCCGCTCCTCTGGTTCCCGCGGGCTCAGGGGGGTCGCAACGACCGTCACCCCCAGCAGGACCACACCCATTCCGAGCAGTGGCACCAGCCCGATACGCTCGCCAGAGGCAAAGGCCAGCAAGGCCGTGACCGCGCTATAACAGGCCGAGATGGGCGAGGCGATCATCACGACCCCAATCTCAAAGGCCCGATAGAGCGCCAGCGAGCTTAAGGTGTTCAAGCTAGCCGCTAGCAACGCCCAGAGCCAGATCTCCCACGCACTCCGCGCCAGTACGGCCTGTAATTGCCCACTTGCCAGCAGAAAGAGGCCCAGACCCAGCAGGCCAAAGAACTGCATAAATAATAGTGTCCGATACGATCCCACACGCTTCGAGGCGAAGCGCACAAAAAAATCAGCGCTACCCCAGAAGAGTGCCGCCAGCAATCCCAATACAATCCCCATGTCCCCTCCAAAACAAATTTAAATTTACGCTTATAAATATATCGGCAATCTCGCTCTCCTCAAAAGGGGTATGGTGTGTTGTGGGCCTGACTGCCTGCGGCAGCCAGGCCCACAACACACCATACCCTTACTTCTAGAGGGTGCTGATGGGATCGATATCAATCTCCCAGTCGGGGGCTTCGACGACGCGGAGCAGGCGTGAGAGGTCGGGGCCACGCACAATCATCTGCCAGCGGTACTTGTTGCGAATGCGCTCCATAAGCGCGGGAACGGGTCCCACGATATCAGTTTCGGGCAGGTTAAGACGCTGTATCCAGCCTTTTAATTTCTCGCAGAGCTTCATGGCTTCTAACTGGCTGCGATGGCGGTTACTATGACTATAGGTAAATTTGACGAACTGGCGAAAGGGGGGATACCCATAGCGCTGGCGCGTCTCGATCTCGATACGATAGAACTCGTTATAGTCGTGACGTGAGGCTGCATCAATGCTGAAGTGCTCCGGGTTAAAGGTCTGGACGATGACATGGCCCGCTTCACTGCCGCGACCGGCGCGGCCCGCGACCTGGGTGAGCAGCATAAAGGCACGCTCAGGCGAGGCGTAGTCTGGCAGGTTGAGGGCGATATCCGCCGAGACGACGCCGACAAGGGTCACCCCAGGTAGGTCCAGACCCTTGGCGATCATCTGCGTACCAATCAGGATATCGGCCTCGCGGTTGGCGAAGCGGTCGAGCAGCTCTTCATGGGCGTGACGGTTGCGCGCGGTATCGCGATCCCAGCGCAGCAGGCGCGCCTCGGGAAAATATTTCTGGATGGTGCGCTGCACCTTCTCTGTTCCCAGGCCAAAGTAACGGATCTCAGCGCTGCGACAGGAGGGACAGAAGTGCAGAATCTTGCTCTGTGCGCCACAGTAGTGGCACATCAAGACGTGTTCGGTCGCGTGATAGGTGAGGGGGATATCGCACTGCTCACAGAGGGCCGTGAAGCCACAATCGCGACAAAGCACGCAGCTCGCCGCGCCACGACGGTTAAGAAATAAGATCGCCTGCTGTCCCCGCTCCAGCACCTTGCCCAGTTCATCGAGCAGGCGCCGGCTGATGATACTGGTATGTCCCGCGCGCAGCTCGGAGCGCAGATCGACGATCTCCACAGGCGGCAGGTTGGCGCCAATACGCCCCTTCAGCTCCACCAGCTGGTAACACCCCTGCTCCGCGCGATAATACGACTCCACGGCGGGCGTGGCACTACCCAGGACCACAGGCACTTTGAGTATCTCTCCCAGCTTGATAGCGGCCTCGCGCGCGTGATAGGTTGGCTTGAACTCACTCTGTTTATATGCCGCCTCGTGCTCCTCATCTATGATGATCAAGCCCAGGTCGGGAACGGGCGCGAAGAGCGCCGAGCGTGAGCCTATGACGACATCGATCTCTCCGGCGCGAATACGTCTCCACTCATCATAGCGCTCTCCCACACTCAGCTCGCTATGGATGATGGCGACCCGCTCGGGAAAACGGCCCGCCACGCGCTGCACGGCCTGGGTCGTCAGGGCGATCTCTGGCACGAGGATAATACAACGCTTCCCCTCGGCGATGACAGAGGCCATGGCCTGCAAATAGACCTCGGTTTTACCGCTGCCAGTGACGCCATGCAGCAAGATAGGCCTGGGGATGCTGTTTTCTTTGCCTTCTTCGACAGCTTCGAGAATGGCGCGCAGGGCCGCTTCCTGCTCGCCCGTCAACTGCAACGGCTGGCTGGAGGGGATGGCCCGCCCCTGGAGGGGGTCGCGTCGCTGCTCTTTGTTCTCTACCACTACAAGTTGCTGATCTTCAAGCTGCTGGAGCTGCCTGGGTGTAAGACCTGTGGCGCGACAGAGCGCCGAGGGGGTCCAGGGCGAGCCACGGTTAATACTCTGCTGCAAGAGGTCCAGGGCCGCCAACTGGCGTTGAATGACGACGCCCTCTTTGCTCATCACTGGCGGGGCCAGGGTGGCGCTTGCGGCGGCGGACATTGACCAGGGGTTAAAGGGAGCTTCAGCCTTACTCATACCCTTGCGAGATGTGCTGACAGGAGTAGCCTGGGAAGCGCTCTGTGCCTGCGCTTCGCTCTCAGCCTTGCGCAGACGCTCTTCCAGCAGCTCACGCCATGTCAGTAGCTCCTCGCCCTGTACCAGCAGGCGCACGTTTCGGCGCAGCTTGATACGCGCCTTTCCTTCGACCAGCTCAGGTTCGCGCACCACCAGCTTACTCTGCTTGATCTCTTTTAAGAGTTGCTGCGCCTTCGTCTTGCCAAGCATCTTCTTGAGCTGCTCGACATCGAGGGAGCCATCATTATGGAGTAGTCCAAGCAGGGCGCGCAGATTCAATGAGGTCTCCTGTGAGGAGGCCTGGACTGCGTCCTTAAGCGCCTCTTCAGAGAGCTTCAAGACGAAGCGCGAACGTTGCAACATACCCGGCGTCAGCATGCCAAAGACGGCGTGTGCCAGCGGCGTCACGTAGTACTCTGAAAGCCAGCGAGCTAGCTCCAACTGGTGAGACAGCAGGGCGGCCTTGTGATCCAGGATACTGTACAGGTCGCGTAGCTCGATTCCCTCTTCCTGCAAAGGCTCTGGTAGCTCGTCTCCCTCAAGCAGATCCCAGACAATACCTTCGTCTAGGCGCTCTCCATAGGGAACGGCGACCAGTTGCCCACGGCGAAGCTGATCCGCCAGGGTCTCGGGTACGTGATAGGTCAACAGCGGTTGTTCAACGTTCCAACGTCCAGCCGCCGTGAGTACTTCTACCAGCATCCTACTTTATCTCCTGGGCGCTACTTGCCCGCTACTTGCGTACGCGGCTACTCTTCTATGTTTCAACCATACAGGGGAACTGACATCGTCGCGCAAGATGCCCGCCACCCATAGGGGGCCTTGGTAGTGCTTCTAAACCCCCATTCGGGGGCACAAGGGGCACAACCTACCAGGCCCCCCCTTCTGCTGGGCGGCTGCGCGTTCCTGGTGCGCCCCAAGCCCGACAGGTGCGAAAGGTAGGTGCGCCCTTTAGAAGCACTCCCTTTCACACCTGCATGGGCGTGGGAAAGTCGCTGCGCTCGGAGGCCGAGCAAGCTCTGCCCCTACAATTTATCGGCGCTCAAATTCGTGGGCTAATTCTGCGAGACTGAAGTGTACCATGGTTGGTCGACCGTGGCAACAGCTGAAGGGGGCCTTGACCTGCTCTAGCTGCTCCAGCATTTCGCGCATCTCGCTCATAGCCAGGAAGTAATTCTGCTTGATGGCGGCCTTACAGGCGACGTTGGCCAGGGCACGCTCCTCCCAGGTCTCGGTATGCCCCAACTGGTCCTCGGCAGTAAGCTCGACCAGTAAGGCATGCAGCGAGACACTGTCCAGGCGCTTGACCAGGACCGTGGGGACGGCACGCACCTCGACGGTCTTACCGTCAACTACCTCCAGCTCGAAGCCGATGCGCCGTAGCTGCTCCCCATGTTCTTCTACCGCCTCAATCTCGACCGGGGCCAGCGTGAGGTGCATGGGAGTAAGCAGGAGCTGCGAGATGGTCTCGCGCGATTTGAGGGACGCGACCATACGCTCAAGCACTATCCTTTCATGCGCCGCGTGCTGGTCAATAAGATACATGCCATCTGGCCCCTCGGTCACAACATAGCTCTGTGAGAGCTGTCCCACCACGCGCAGGCGCGGAAACTTGCGCGGCTGGTTCGGATCGATGCTATGGCCCGGCAGCGCTCCCTGCTCAGGGCGCCGCTCCACTCCTTGAGCGTCTCCTGCAATCGCCTGGGGCGCGACTGGACTCACAACCAGCCTTGTACGCTCCTCAGTCTGTGCAGAAGGCAACTGGATACCCATCGTAGGAATGCCATGCGGCACGGCACCAAAGGAGGCCAGTGGCTCTTGTTCTGCTATGTCTCCGCCCGCTTCTGGACGTTTCTCAACGGGCGCGGCTGGCGGTAGCATGGAGAGCGGATCATCCTCTTCGAGAGAAGTATCAAGCGTGACGCTTACCTGCTCGGCCTGCGCGTGTAGCGTTCCCGTGGGGGAACGCTCGACCTCCACGGTTGTGTCAACAGCTTTGAGACGTGAACCCTTCGCCTTATCAGTCACGCCCAGGTGGCTCTGCCAGAGGCGTGCGTGTCCGGGCGGCCTCGTCCCATGCTCTTCTTCCGTAAAGGTAATCCAGGGGCTATCTCCAGGGATCGTGCTCTGCCGCTGCTGTGGCTTGCCTGCCTCTCTTGCTTCCTGCTCGTCTTTCTGTACTGCTTCCTCATCCAGGTCCAGCCTGCCCTCGAATGAGGGTTCCTGATCATAGGCGTCTGGCTGACTGCTCGCGCGTGGCTCGCTAGACTTCGACTTCCACTGCGGCATCTCCGGCTCCTGCAAAAGGGCTTTGCGGGCCGCACGCAGGATAGCTGCGAAGACACGACGCTCCTTTAAGAAGCGAATCTCGGTCTTGGCAGGATGCACATTCACATCCAGGAAGGAGGGATCGATCTGGATGTTGATGACCGCCAGGGGATGGCGCCCGCTCAGGAGCAGCGAATGATAGGCTCCCTCCACTGCCGTAGTAAGCATACGGCTCATGACCCAGCGCCTGTTGACGAAGAAGGAGATATGCTGGCGCGTGCTCTTATAGCAGGCGGGGCGGCTCACAAAGCCCTTAACGATGGGATATTCGCCATCGCTGGCGTCATGCTCATCGTCGCCATCCACCTCCACCATCTGCTCCGCGATCTGTAGACCATAGACCTGCACCAGGACACTAAAGAGCTTGCCGTCACCGGGAGTCGAGAAGATCTGCTTCCCCTCACTGGCAACCGTAAAGCGGATCTCGGGATAGGCCAGTGCGTACTGCTCCAGCAGGTGATGACAATGGCTGATCTCAGTATTACGACTCTTCAGAAACTTGAGGCGCGCTGGAACGGCGCTAAAGAGGTTACGAACCGTAATCGTCGTACCCTCAGGCGAGGCGGCGGGAGTGACATCAGAGATATGTCCGCTCTGCGCGTTCACCTGTGATCCCTGCTCGGAGCCTCGCGCACGACTCACCAGCGTCACCTCGGCCACGGCGGCGATACTCGCCAGCGCCTCGCCGCGAAAACCCAACGAGCGAATCTGCTCCAGGTCGTCGATAGATGCCACCTTGCTGGTCGCATGCCGCTCCAGGGCCAGGGGCAGTTCTTCGGGTGAGATGCCACAGCCATTATCGGTCACGCGAATGAGTTGCAGGCCACCATTCATCAGATCGACGCGAATCTGGGTCGCGCCCGCATCAATACTATTCTCAATAAGTTCCTTTACCACCGAGGCGGGCCGCTCCACCACCTCGCCAGCCGCGATCTTCGCCGCCACATCGGGCGCAAGTTGACGTATAGGCATAGCACTTTTCCCTGGTATATAGAAAGGAGAGGGAAATGGTGGGGAACATCCCACACTCCGACAGGAGGCAGTCCCCTCCTGCACCTCCCCTAAACAGAGGCGAAACATGAGTAAGAACGATTGTTCCTGCATTATACCATAGCGGCTTCCTCTTGAGAATGCACTATACCATATCCTCTCCAGGCCTTCGCGCCTGCGGCGCTCGGGGTAAGGATGTGTGTGGAAAACGGCAGAGCCGTTTTCCACACACATCCTTACCCCGAGCGCTTACACAGCGAGTCGAGGAAGGCTTCCACTTCTCCCAGGCACTCCTTACCCTGAGCGCCGTAAGCGCGAAAGTTCAGCCAGAGTCATTGACCTATCATATAACTACAAAAAGTGTTTGCGTGCGCCTCAAGAGTGAAGTATAATACACATACAACGTTTGCCTGGCTCGCCAAGGGCCTGGTAAAGCACAGCGGGGTGCCTGGTTGTAGATAGAGGACTGTGATGTGTAAGAAACGGTCTATTTTTTATGCCCATCTTCTCGGTCCTCGTCGATGATGCCTGTCGCGGGCTCATTGGCTAGCTCTTCTTGCCGTTCCAACGCGTCGGTCCCCGCTTGGATGTTCGGAAAGGGCGAGAGCAAGCGCCAGAGGCTGAGCGAAGCACTATCTAACCTCGTGCCTCCTGCCCTCCTCTCCCGCCCCAGAAGTGAGGGAAAAATGTACAAAGGTCAATCTGGCATGTGGTCCTGGCTGTTGCACCGCGTGACAGGTCTCGGACTACTGCTCTTCCTGTTTATCCACGTCGTGGATATCTCTCTACTCAGCTTTGGCCCAACAGTCTATAACGATGGCATTCTGCTCTTTGACCATGTCATTGTGCGTTTCCTATCACTGGCTGTCGTGGGCGCTGTCTTCTATCACGCTTTTAATGGCGTACGTATTATCATGATCGACTTCTGGCGCAAGGGTGCACGCCTCCAAAAGCCGCTGTTCTACACGGCCCTGGGCGCGACGATAATAGTCTCCGCCGTGTTTGCCTACTTCGTGCTAAAGCCCGCGCTACTCCCCTCAGCGGCCTTCGTTAAATGGTTCTTTAACCCCGAAGCCATCCTGAGCGTCAAAAATTAGTAGCGCGTAGAAGTGACACGTAAGCCCTTTTGTAAGGAGAAGAATGTATGCTGTCGCGTTTATATGGTGGGCCTCGTCCAGCTGGCGGTGGCTTTGAGACCTTTTCCTGGTATTACTTCCGTATTTCGGGCGTGGTACTGATCTTCCTGGTCATTATCCATCTTACTATTATGCATGTGACCAATGATGTCTCGTGCACGACCTACGCGTTTGTGGCGGCTCGCTACGCGAACCCCTTCTGGCGTCTCTTCGACTGGCTACTACTGACGTTTGGCCTGACACACGGTGTGAACGGTCTGCGCGTGGTCATCGATGATTATGTGCGTTCGCCGGGGACGCGCCTGGTTCTACAAGGCATCGCCGCGGTACTCCTGCTCGCCTTCTTTATGCTGGGCACGATCACACTCATCACCTTCCAGCCCGTCGCGGGCAGTCTCGGACCCGCCTGCCTGCATTAAACGCAGCGCTTGTCGCTAAATTGTAGGGTCCAAGCTTGCTTGGACTCCCACGCTGAGGGTGCAGATCTCACGGGGACAAGGCCATGCAAGCATGGCCCCTACGACAATGCAGTGCACACGCAACAGAGAAGAAGTTGTGAGCAAGTTGAAGCGAGGATATATACACCATGTATCAGAAATTTGATGTCATCATTATCGGCGCCGGTGGCGCGGGTCTGATGGCTGCGATGCAATTGCCAAACGCTAGCGTAGCGGTACTCACCAAGGTCTACCCCACGCGTTCACATACTGGTGCCGCCCAGGGTGGCGTCGCCGCAGCCCTCGGTAACCAGGAAGAGGACCACTGGAAGTGGCACATGTACGATACCGTCAAGGGGGGCGACTACCTGGTAGACCAGCCCGCGGCCGAGATTCTGGCCCGCGACGCGATCGACGCCGTCTACGAGCTTGAGCATCGTGGCCTGCCTTTCAACCGCACACCAGATGGCCGTATCGACCAGCGCCGCTTTGGTGGTCACACACGCAACTTTGGCGAGGGTCCCGTGCGTCGCTCATGCTACGCCGCCGACCGCACCGGCCACATGATCCTGCAAACTATGTACCAGAGTTCAATCAAGAACCAGGTGCGCTTCTTCAACGAGTTCCTGGTGCTGGACCTGATCTTCAACGAGGGCCGAGCCTGCGGCGTCGTGGCAATGGAGATCCGCTCAGGCGAGATCCATACCTTCCACGCCAAGGCGGTGATGTTCGCGACCGGCGGCTATGGCCGCGCCTGGCGCGTGACTAGCAATGCCTTCGCCTGCATGGGCGACGGTATGTCAATCGCCTATCGCCGTGGCATCCCCCTGCAAGACATGGAGATGTACCAGTTCCATCCCACCGGCATCTATAAAGTTGGCGTGCTCCTCTCCGAGGCGGCTCGCGGCGAGGGTGGTAAGCTCCTCAACGATAAGGGCGAGTACTTCATGGAGCGCTACATGCCCACGTTGAAGGACCTGGCTCCGCGCGATATCGTCTCGCGCTGTATTGTACAGGAGGTCAACGAGGGACGCGGCATCGACGGCAAGGACTATGTCTACCTCGATGTACGCCACCTGGGCGCCAAGGCTATTGCCGAGAAGTTGCCCGATATCACGGACTTCGCGCGTAACTACCTGGGTGTCGAACCGATTACCGAGCCTGTGCCTATCCAGCCGACCGCGCACTACGCCATGGGCGGTATTCCTACCGACCTGGATGGCCGCGTCGTCATCGATCCACAGTGGACGCCCATGCCCGGCTTCTATGCCGCTGGCGAGGTCGCCTGCGTCTCCGTTCACGGCGCCAACCGCCTGGGTACCAACTCGCTGGTCGACCTGATCGTCTTCGGTCGCCGCGCCGGTAAAGACATGGCGCGCTTCATCGCCGAGAACGATCACGCCCCCCTGCCAGAGAATCCCGAGGCCTATTCACGCGATATGCTTGATCGCCTACTGGATAAAGGCAAGTCCTCTGGCGGCGAGTCGGCGGCCCGCATCCGCTCGACCCTGCAGAACGAGATGAACGACAAGGTCTTCGTCGAGCGCGAGGAGAAGGGCATGCTCTCAGCCCTGGATACGCTGGACGGCCTGCAAGATGCCTACAAGAAAATTCAGCTCCAGGATAAAGGCAAGCGCTTCAATACCGAGCTGGTTGAGGCCATCGAGCTTGGCTTCTTGCTCGACTGCGCCGAGGCAACCATCCATGGAGCTATCGCGCGTAAAGAGAGCCGTGGCGCCCACTATCGCCTCGACTATACCAAGCGCGATGATACTAACTGGCTCAAACATACCCTGGCCTACAAGGGCGAGAAGGCGCACGACGTTCGCCTGGACTACAAGGATGTCGTGCTTGTGGATGATCCCATCTTCAAGCCTAAGGAGCGCAAATACTAGAGGAGAACGCGATGCAAGTCTTAATGCGTATAAAGCGCTTCGACCCGGAGCGCGACAATAAGCCGTACTGGGACGAGTTTACCGTCGAGGTTGAACCCATCGACCGCTTGCTGGATGCCCTGAACAACATCAAATGGACGATGGATGGCACGCTGACCTATCGCCGTTCCTGCGCCCATGGCGTCTGTGGCTCCGATGCCATGCGCATCAATGGTCGCAACCGCCTGGCCTGTAAGGTCCTCATGCGCGACGTAGGGAAGAAGGTCACCATCGAGCCAATGCTGGGCTACCCGGTCATTAAAGATCTCGTGGTCGACATGGACCAGTTCTTCGACAAGTACAAACAGGTCAAGCCCTACCTGATCACGTACGACAGCGAACCTGGTACCGAGCGCCTGCAATCCGCCGAGGAGCGCGCGCGCTTTGACGAGGGCACCAAGTGTATCCTCTGTGGCGCCTGCACCGGTTCCTGCCCCTCGATCTGGGGCAACCAGGACTGGGTCGGTCCCGCCGCCATCGTCAACGCGCACCGTTTCATCTTCGATAGCCGTGACGAGGGTGCCGCCGAGCGCCTCAATATCCTGGGCAAGAAGGATGGCGTCTGGCGTTGCCGCACCATTTTCAACTGCTCCGATGCCTGCCCACGCGGCATCCCGGTTACCGACCTGATCGAAGAGGTCAAGCGCGCCATCATCTATGGTGATACGAAGAGTGTCTAGTTATAAATAAAAACAGTAGTTGCACGAAGTGCAACTACTGTTTTTATTTATAACTAGACACTCTTCTAAACCCTTTTGAGGAAATCGGCTATCCATTCGTTGACGAGGTCGGGTTTCTCTTGCTGGACCCAGTGGCCGCTATCAGGGATGCGCCGCACTTCTATGTTGGGAACCCACTCCTCCAGACCATAAGTCATGGCGATATCCAGGGCTACGTCCTGCTCACCCCAGATGAGCAGTGTGGGCTTATCGATTCTCCCTTTGTTTCCGCTGACGGCCCCGATACTTGAACGCCGCCAGATCGAGCGATAGTAGTTAATCGCCGCCGTCAGTGCGCCCGGCTTGCTCATGGCCTCTTTGTAGCGCTCCAACACATCCTCTGGAAAGGCCGACTTCTGCACGGCGCTGGCATAGAGCATCTTTGCAATAGGCTCGGCCCCTTCGCGGCTAAGGGCCAACTCTGGCAGGATGGGCAGTTGAAAGGCGTAGACATACCAGCTCTTGCGCAACTGCTTCCAGGTCCGTAGCTCACGCGCGAAGGTCCAGGGCGGCGGCGCATTGAGACCAATCAGGCGCTCAACCATGTGCGGATACCTCAGACCAAACTGCCACATCAGTACACCACCCCAGTCATGGCCCACGACAATCGCTCGCTCATAGCCCAGGCCCTTGATCAGGCCCTCAATATCACGCAACAGGGTCGCGATCTCATAGCCTCGGCGCGGCTTATCTGTATCGTTATAGCCCCGCAGGTCAGGCGCCACCACCTTATATCCCAGTTGCGCCAGAAAAGGGATCTGGTGCCGCCAGGAGTACCAGAACTCAGGAAAACCATGCAGGAGCACAATCAATGAACCCTCACCCTGCGTCACATAATGCATCCGAATGCCATTGGTGAGAATATCTCGATGCTGCCACTCAGTTATCGTTGCTGTCATACCACCTACCTTCTTTATCAAAAGAACAAGCCCTCAGCGTCATGTTACTACTAAAAAGATTGTAACACTTTTCTTCTGGACGCCTGGTAGGTGTAAATAATATAAGATTGTGTGTGGCGACATAGCTATGCCACGTCGCCATACGCAATCCCTTACATTATATGATGCGCCTCGTCGCGCGCTGGCTGCGACTGCTGAAGGGGGATAAGCTCGTGCAGGCGGCGGGTGGCTTCGTTTGCGTCGGGCCCCAGGAAGACACCCTTGATACTTTTTACCAGGCCGGGGTCTTGCATAAAGGCACCTCCACCAAAGCAGACAGTGGGGCGAGGCCCCTCTAGCTTATTGATCTCACGCGCGATCTCTGCCAGGTCCCGCGCGCGTGGTCGCGTGGTTGCTGATAGACATACCACTCCAGGTCGCAGGCGGCGGATCTCTTGCAGCAAGCTCTGAGGCTCCAGCATCTGCCCCAGGTAGTAGACATTAAAGCCCTGGCGGCGCCAGAAGAGCGCCAGCATCAGGATACCGATCTCATGCGTTTCCCTCGGCGCACAGCCAACCAGGATGGCTGGCCCCTGGTGCTGGTAGGGCGTGGTCTGGAAGAGGTGGGCCAGGCGCGTACGAATCATATTGCTGGCGAAGTGCTCGACCGTTACCGTGATCTGGCGCGAAGCCCATAGCTCACCAATCCGATAAAGTACTGGCTGAAACAGGTTACTACATACCTCCTCAACTGGGTAGTAGAAGAAGGCCTCATCCATAATTCTCTGCACATGTCCCTCGTCAAGCTGCCTGATCGCCTCCAGCATGATGTCTACGATACGCTCCAGCGTGGGCACCGCGTCCATATGCTCCCTGGCACGCTGCTGACTGGCGTAGATCTGCGGAGCACGGAGAGCCAGGTGAGAGAGACGTTGAAGGGCTTCGCGCGGGGTCAGGCCCGCCTCAATCAAATGTACAATCTGATCGCGTGTGAGCTTGGAGGCAAAATGTTCGATGGTACGGGGAAGTGAGACGGTATGGCGCAATTCAACAAGCTTCGTCAGCACCGGTTGCAGCACCTGCTGGCAGACGGTGGCCGCTGGATAGGTATCAAAGGCCTCATTCAGAATACGCCCCGTGCCCCCCTCATCCATCATGGTAATCGCACGCAGCAAAGATTCATGCAGTTCGGAAAACTTGCGCTGCCTGGGCAGAGCTGCAGGCATATTCGCGTTATAGTGTCTGCTATACGCCGGCTCCAGGCGCGCCAGTTCCTGCACTGACAGATAGACACTCGTGTTATTCTGCTTGATACGTCGATTGAGCCAGTGGATAGCCGCCAGGTCTCGCATTGAATAGAGGCGCGCGTTATTGCTCCCATGCCAGGGCGCGGGAATGCCAAAGCGCCGCTCCCAGGAGCGCAGCGTCATCGCCGGGACATGCGTCTGAGAGATAGCCGTCTCAAGGTCAAAGCGTGGGGCCGCAGAGTAGCGCTCCAGGTGTGGCAGCCCATCTCCAGGCGGCACATGGAAAAGCGAGAACATCTCTTCCGTTACCGGAGTGCGCCGCTCAGGAAAGGGAGAGCCTGGAGCAGTTTCATTCTGCTCCCCGGGCACGATGATCTCCTGCGTATTATAGATTCCGCTAGCCTGAGGCTGGCTCTCAAACGGCACAATCGCACGCTCAAATGGATTAAACGGTTTTCCTGAGGCATCCATATCCTACCTACTCCTCTACATTCTACACACATCGACTCAGCTTTATAAGGTTCTTTCCATGACGAGCAGCAGATGACCTGCCAATACATCTTCAATTTTCAAAGAGAAACATGCAATATAAACGATATACTATATACTAACATTACATACAAAAATAAGATATTAATAACGCATAAAAATTTCTTACAGGTAGCAAAGCTATATAATATGGCTTGCATATATTTAACCATCAAGACGCATCACAGGCGTGCTTACAATTGCCTAGAATAAATGCTAATTACTCAATACGTATCGACTATTTATTATGTCTAGATTGTAATGTCGAAGCACACCCTTCCCTTACCCGAAAGGCTCGCTACACGAGCCGAAGCAGTTTCCAGATGATTTTTTATTCATATTCAATCTGCAACAGAAACTCAAAGTGAAAATATATTTAGCAATGGATCAATGTTTTTGCATGAGCTATATTGACGATTACCATCTATTTTCTTACAATTAATTGCAACAAATGATTACTCCGTGGAAAGAAGGCATACAATACCAGGATATTCCCATGTAAACGTTGTTCTCTGGTTGTTATGTGGAGGCGGTTGAACAATGCATATACCTCTAGAAGCAGGACCCACGCCCCAACCCCGCGAGGGTGATATGGACGCTGAAGCTTTGCGTCACTATGGACACCAGGTCGTCGATTGGATCGCTAATTATATCCAGAGCGTTCATACACGCCCTGTTCTAGCTCAGGTCAAACCGGGCGACATCCAGGACATGCTCCCTTCCCATCCACCCTCTCAAGGTGAAGAGATGGATCAGATCCTGGCAGATGTTGAACGCGTCATTCTTCCCGGCCTGACCCAGTGGAACTCCGGCAGGTTTATGGGCTATTTCGGCGTGACTAGCGCTGGACCAGGCATACTGGCTAATATGCTTGAAGGAGCCTTCAATGTCTCACGTATGCTCTGGAAAACAGCTCCTGCCGCGACCGAACTGGAGCAAATCACGCTGGATTGGCTCCGCCAGATGCTTGGCCTGCCCGCACCCCTCTTTGGCATGATCCATCACAACTCCGCTATCGCCAATGTTCTCGCGGCGGCGCGCGAGTTTGTTCCCGGCCTGCACATACGCCAGCAGGGACTCGCGGGCCGCAAAGAGATACCACATCTCCGCTTCTATGCCTCCGAGGAGGCCCACTCATCACTGGAGAAGGCGGCTATTCTGCTCGGTCTTGGACTGGAGAGTTTGCGAAAGATCGAGACCGATGATGCCTATCGAATAAATGTGGAGGCGCTCGACCAGGCCATCCGCGAGGACCTACGCGAGGGCTGGTGGCCCTTCGCGGTTGTGGCCACTGTAGGCACAACCTCTACGACCAGCGTTGACCCAGTGGAGTCCATCGCGGATCTCTGTGAGCGCTATGGTCTCTGGCTCCATGTCGATGCCGCCTACGCCGGGGTCGCGGCCCTCATGCCCGAGAAACGCTGGCTCCTACGCGGTTGCGAGCGGGCCGACTCCCTCTCGATCAATCCCCATAAGTGGCTCTTCACTCCCTTCCACTGTAGCATCCTCTATACACGCCGTCCGCAGGCATTGCGCGCTACCTTTAGCTTGACCCCCGACTACCTGCAAAGCACCGAGGGCTGTTCAGGGCAGGCGATCAACCTGATGGACTATGACGCCTCCCTGCCTCATGGCTTTCCCGCGCTCAAGCTATGGATGACGTTGCGCTACTTTGGTTATGATGGTCTCGTCGCCAATATCGCTGAACATTGTCGCCTGGCGCGCCTCTTTGCCGATTGGGTTGAGGTTTCAAGTGATTGGGAGCTGCTCTTCCCCACTCACCTCAGCGTGGTTTGCTTTCGCGCACACCCCTGGGCCATCCAGAGCGAGGAACGGCTAGATCATTTGAATGAGCGCGTGCTCAATCGCGTTAACGCCAGCGGGCGCTGCTTTCTCTCGCCCACTCGCTTGAAGGGTCGCTATACGCTCCGCCTCGCTATTGGCAATCTGCGCACACGCGAAGAGGAGGTACGCCTGGCCTGGGATGAGCTACACACGGCCTTGCGCCAGGAGCTGGGCGTGACCCCAACCCTCTGGTCTACGCTGCGCCAGGGCAGGCTACGTCTGCTTTCGTTCTCAGACGCGCCCGCCAAACCCAATAATCTCTTGCCATAAGCCAGGCTAGAAGAGGCTACCCGGCGCCGTTACGGAGAGGATCATGCTATCGCCCGCCGCGCAGGGCACATTACTATTGGGGCCAATGCTGGCCGTGTTCAGCGTAAACTTGCCGCCAAGCGCACTACCCAGCTTACTATTTAGCTCCTGCTGAATCTGGCTATTGTAGGTATCATAAGGAAAGGTAAAGATGGAGAAGATTGTAACCGTGGTCTTCTGCACCTGAATAGCCAGCTTTCCCTGCTGCGCCAATGGCATAATCGTCGTGGTCGCCTGGGCCAATTTCAAAGATTTTCCCAGCGTGATATCGCTGGTCGCGACCAGCTGGTTTCCACTCACGGAGAGCTGGATATTCCGCGCGAAGAGGTCATTACCAAGGGAGAGCACGCCCAGGCCAGGTCCCAGGGTACTCAGCGAGCTAGCAGGAATCTCGACATAGGCATGCGTCCCCGCTGTAGCACTCGCTGGCTCCTGCCAGCTCGCCAGAGTGGTGCGCGAAGATTGTCCCCGCGTAAAGGCTGCGTTCTGCGTGGTCGCTGGCGCGTCCAGGTTGATCGGGAGCTGCATGCCAACATCTAACGCGTTCGCGCCACAGCCCGGGGTCGTGTGAATGTTTTGCAGCTGCCCCAGAGGCGTGGGCAAGGTGGTCAGAGGACCACTAACCAGGGTTGGGCTTCCCTGAAGCGGGAAGGCGCTGACCTGAATAGTTGTGGCGTTGAGCACCGTAAAACGCACAAGCAGGTTGGCGTCGATGGGTTTGGGATCGCCGGGATAGAGACTGATACGCATCGAGGTCACCATTCCCCCTGCCTGCGGCGAGAGGCCTGTAAGCGTGGCCGAGGGCTGAATCAAGACCTTTGCCATCTTCGCTGCCCAGTCATGCGTGTCACCTGGCATCCCATCCGTGATGCCTTTAAGCGTGCTAGCGACCGTTGAGGGCACCTGCGCGTCGATGCGCTCCTGAAAGACAGGCCGTAGCGCGTCGGTCGCCAGGTAGATATGCGCGTTCAAGGGCAACGCCTGTTGCACACGCGTTTGTATCATGGTGCGTGTCGCGGCATAGACCGGAGTAATCAACACCAGCACTACGCCCACCATGAGAAGCCCAAGGGCCACATTGCGCAGTCTATAGGGAGCATACCTCCCCAATTGTTGTATCTTAAACATATAGCCTTCTCTCTTGCAGCCCACTACTGGCGTACGCGCTACTATGGGATGGTCAGGGTAGGTGAGAGCTTATTGATATCGATTGGCCCGGTGAAACAATAGGGGGCGGGCGTAGCGATATGCGGCAGGTCGGCCACGGCGGGTGTCTCCAGCTGAATCACGAGCATCATTGTACCCTTGCTACAATTTAGCGCGGTCGTGGTATGCACCGCGCGTATCTGTACGCTCTTGAGTTGGGCGTGTAGCGCGGGCATGATCGAGTTGGTAAACATCTCGTTCACCGGGTCCTGCATGGCGGCCGTGGCCTGGGGTCCGGCATCCAGTCCGTCACGGCTGAGATGGGTAACCTTCAAATGGATGTTCTGCTTCTGGTCAAGGCCAAGCTGACCCTCCATCGCGACCGTCATGCTGCGCTTGATCCCGTTGGTATTGATATTCAGGCGCAGGCTCAGACGCAGGCCATCGTTGGGCAGCGGCGCGACGCTGATATTGCTGATGGTGTCGCTCTTGATCTTCAATTGCGAGGTTAGCAGCGAGGTCACCGCCTGCTGATCCAGTCCAACCTGCAAGGTCAATGAACGCAACAACGGTTTGGCGCTCTGCTGCCGCAGCATTGGCCCATCCACAATAAAGGTCGCCAGAATGCCACTCCCAATCAGCAGCAGCACCAGGAGAATGCTTCCCACGGCGAGCACCTGGCGCGGCTGCGCGAAGATGCTCTTGCCCGGAATAGGAGTCGCGCTCAAGTCCAGCTCACGCTCCGCCACCGGCACCTGGTTTCCCCAGAGGAAAACAGCGGGAATGATCGCCAGCAGACAGAGCCACATCGTAGCGAAGAAGACCGAGGTATAGACCGTGTGTGCCGAGCGCACCACATGGACCGCATAGTTTTGCACCCAGATGATATAATCGCCCGCCGTGGCCTTCATCGAGATCGAGGCATAGCCTTTGATACGACTATTGAAGTCGGCCAGCGCCCAGGAAGTCAGGATCGCCAATCCCAGGATCATGCCAACCATACGCAGCGCCGTGATGACCGCCGAACTCATGCCCGCCTGCCTACTTTTTACCGCATTCAGGGCGCTGGTGCCAATAGGCGAGATGACCAGGCCAAAGCCCAGGCCTGCCACGACCGTGCTTGTGGTGATCTGCGTCCAGCTAACATTGATGGGCCAGCGGCTCATCAGGTAGAAACCGCCCGCGGTAAACAGCAGGCCCAGCACCGCCGTCCAGCGACAGGTAATATAGTTACACAGCCACCCACCCAGCAACGCCCCCACGGGAATCAACGCGGTCATACGTAACAGGGCCAGGCCGCTATCCATGACCGTCAATTGCATAACCGTATCTACATAGATGGGGATATCGGCCATGGCTATGATCAGTGAGGCCCCGACCAGCAGGCTAACCAGGGTAGAGGCACTGAAGGTAATGCGTTTGAAGAGCGAGAGTTCGACTACCGGCCAGCGCACCTTGCGCTCAACCAGCACAAAGGCGATGAAGAAGAGCACCGCCAGGGTCAGGATGACGGGATTATTCTGCGGGGCCGCGCCGGTGCTGACATGTGCTGTTCCCATCTCCGCGCCCTGCTGAGCCAGTCCCAGGCTCAGACAGGTCAGGGCCAGCCCAAGCAGAATGCTTCCCAACCAGTCAACACCCTCGCGCTGGTGCTCTCCTTTGGGAATGCAGAACCAGGTCCCAGCCATCAGGACTCCCACAATGGGAATATTCAGATAAAATATGGCCTGCCAGCCGAGATGTTCGACTACCAGTGCGCCATAAAGCGGACCCAGCGCACCACCTATCTCGGTGACTGCGCCGATGATGCCCAGGGCAATGCCCAGGCGCTTCTGTGTATAGAAATCGCCCGCGATGGCCATAGCCACCGGGACCAGCGCGCCACCACCGATGGCCTGAAAGAAACGAGCCGAGATCAGCCAGATGAGTCCGGACGATGAGGTATCGATGCCTAGTGGTTGCAGGAAGCCCAGAGGAAAACGCTGCCCCAGCAGGGGCGCGATGGCGCAAAGAAACGAGCCAATACCAAAAATGGCTAAACAGATCTGGAAGATGCGCCTGCGTCCATAGATGTCTGAGACACGCCCCATCAGGGGCATAGCCACGACAAAACCAAGCAGGTAAGCACTCACGATCCAGGAGGCATGATCCAGTTGTGTCAGGGATAACTTGAGGTCCGTAATCACCTGTGGGAGCGCCGTCACCACGACCGTTTCGTCTAGGGCCGTAACAAAGACGGCAAAGCAGGCGATTGAGAGCGCCATAATCGCCAGGCGACGATTGCCCTGTGGCACTAGCTGGCGCAGAGAATCACTTAACTGTTCGCGTACTGAGGTGGATGTGGAGGTTCCCGTCAGGGGTCCCGTGGGGGCATTGACCAGGGTTGGGGCATCGTGTCCCTCACGCACATCGCGCTCCTCGTGCTGAGGATCATCCCCGGTCGTCGCGGCCGCATCCTTCGCGGCCTTCAGTTCCCGCTGAATCGCTTGTTGCTGCAAACGCGACGACGTATCATGATCGTCTTCTAAGGTATACATTCTCCCCCCAATGCTAGGCACTACAAGGCGAAAGCATAATGAAATACGCACAAAAAACAACGTCACGCCACCCTCTTTTCGCGGATAAATCTTACCCAGGTTTGCTCTCCTGCTATCTCGTAGCGTAAGATAAATAGAGACTCACCCCACTACCCAGTAGTGTTTCCCTCTCTGGGGGATACTATTCTTATTCCGAAATCCAACGTCACTCTCGTGACTAGCGCTTCGCGCTCAGGATTTCGGATAAGTAGACTACTATTTTTCTTGAAGAGGAACATTTTCTCATGGAGAATACAGAACTTACGCTGCGTTATGGCTGTAACCCGCACCAGAAGCCAGCTCGTGTCTATAGTAAGCAGGGAGCACTCCCCTTTCAGGTACTCAGCGGCGCACCTGGATATATCAACCTGCTCGACGCACTCAATTCCTGGCAACTGGTGCGCGAGCTTCGCAGTAGCCTCAACCTGCCTGCCGCGACCTCCTTTAAGCATGTCAGCCCCGCCGGTGCCGCCGTTGGCGTCCCCCTGGACGACCACCTGAAACAAGCCTACGCCGTTGAGAACTTGGAGCTCTCGCCGCTCGCGACGGCCTATGCCCGCGCCCGTGGAGCGGACCGCCAGGCCTCCTATGGCGACTTCGCCGCGCTGAGCGATATCGTCGATGTCTCAACTGCGAAGTTCATCAGCCGCGAGGTCTCCGATGGCGTGATCGCGCCCGGCTTCGAGCCAGAAGCCCTGGAGATCCTACGTAAGAAGCGCAAAGGCTCGTATATCGTTTTGCAGATTGACCCCAACTATGAGCCAGAGGAGATGGAGACACGCGAGGTCTTCGGTATAACCTTTGAGCAGAAGCGCAACAACGTCATTCCAACCTTTGAGATGCTCAAGGATGTGCCCACGCACAATAAGAACCTGTCCGAGGCCGCGCAGCGCGACATGGTCCTCTCCCTGATCACCCTCAAGTACACCCAGTCCAACTCCATCTGCTTCGCATACGATGGCCAGGCCATTGGCATTGGCGCGGGTGGGCAGTCGCGCATTATGTGTACACGTGTCGCGGCTGCCAAGGCCGAGAACTGGTACCTGCGCCTGCATCCCGCAGCCCTCTCGCTGCCCTTCAAGGCCGGCGTCAAGCGCCAGGAAAAGGTCAACGCCGTCGACACCTATCTGCGCGACGACCTGACCGCCATTGAGGAGAAGGAGTGGGAGCAGCTCTTCGATGTGGTCCCGCCCCGCCTGACCGCCCAGGAGAAGGAGGAGTGGCTTTCAGGTCTGAAGGGCGTCACCCTGGGTTCCGATGGTTATATCCCCTTCCGCGATAGCATCGATTGCGCGGCCCGCTACGGCGTCTCTTACGTCGTCCAGCCCGGCGCGTCCATGCGCGACGAAGATGTCATCCAGGCCTGCGACGCATACGATATCGCCATGGCTATGGCAGGCATCCGCCTCTTCCACCACTAACATAAGATAAATGATGCGATGGGCCCTGGCAGCCTGCGGCTGCCAGGGCCCATCGCATCATTTGCCACTCTGCCTATTTCTGATTCTTCAGGCTGCGTACCACGCCTGCCCCCTGTACAAGGAAGCCGTCATAGGGCTTGGTCAACACAAGGTAGTACTTGCCAGGCATACTATGGGTCTCGAAGGTACCTCCACACTCGGGAACCACCAATCTCTGCACCTCGGGATCAAGCCCCAGCAGGGCCATCCGCCTCACAGTAACCGTCATGGCATATCCCTGGCGACATGAGCGGGAGGTAAGCGTCCACTTCGCGTCACCAGTGTCCATCGCATAGCTGTTCGCGATCTTTGCATGATTGGTAAAACTATACGAATAGTTATTTGAGTAGGCTGAAGCACTCAGCGGCGAGCCAATCACCGCAACGGCAAGTGCAGCCACCAGCGCCACACTCGCCAGTACAAAAGACAAAGAAACAAACAACTTTTTCATCAACAAATCGTCCTTTCCACCCTACAACATATGTTGTTTCTTTAACTCAGTATACGTACACATGAAAATATAATGAGCACGAAATGTATTATACCTATGACTTTGAGGCCATAATTCCATTAA
The DNA here is from genome assembly GCF_000178855.1 of Ktedonobacter racemifer DSM 44963. Taxonomy (GTDB): domain Bacteria; phylum Chloroflexota; class Ktedonobacteria; order Ktedonobacterales; family Ktedonobacteraceae; genus Ktedonobacter; species Ktedonobacter racemifer. Next base: position 2,355,712 of record NZ_ADVG01000002.1, read on the forward strand.
TAGACATATAGAATACAATGAAGTAAACACTTTAGTTTCTTGCTCAAGAGTGTTCTCAGCGTCTGCGACGCTTCGCAGGGTTAAGGGATGTGGGATGGAAATGCCTTTGGCATTTCCATCCCACATCCCTTAACCCTTCTCGTCACGTAGTGGCGAGAAGTCCTGAATAATTACAGAAGAGAACGGGGGAGAGGCTTGCGCCGCAAGCCTCTCCCCCGTTCTCTTCTGTGTTAGATGCATAGTCCCAGGACGCGGGCCTGGCGGATGACCTCCGCGCCAGCGTTGAGGTCACGGTTGGCGATGACGGTCTGGGCGGCCTCGCGCAGTCCCGAGACGGCTGTAGGCGCATCCAGGTCGTTCTCCATGGCCTGCTGGAAGAGGGCACGCACCTGCGCATCTTCGCCATGGCTCTCCTCACCCACAAGGCGACGCACCTGCTTGAAGAGTTCAATCGTCTCTTGCGCCTTGCTCAGATCCTCGGGTGTGCATTCCCAGGGCTGGCGATAGTGATGGCTCTGGAGCGTCACGCGGATCACATCTGGCGAATAGGTCTTGAGCAGGTTGCTGATCAGCGTCAGGTTGCCCAGCGATTTGCTCATCTTCTCTCCATCCTGATATACCATGCCAGTGTGCATCCAGAACTGGCTGAAGGGCTTCTTGCCGGTGTAGTGTTCGGATTGCGCAATCTCGCAGGTGTGATGGGGGAAGGCCAGGTCGGCGCCGCCGCCATGGATGTCGATCTGCTGACCCAGGTGGCGAATCGACATGGCGCTACACTCTATGTGCCAGCCGGGACGTCCCGGACCCCAGGGGCTGGGCCACGCGGGCTCGCCTGGTGCCTGGGCCTGCCAGAGCACGAAGTCCAGGGGATCATGCTTGCGCTTATCCTCGGGGAAGTTACCGCGCTCATTGGCGACGTCGAGCATCGACTGGTAGTCATTGAGGCCAATCGCGCGCCCAAGGGTGCCGAAGTCGGGGTCCTGCTTTACACTATAGAAGACGCAACCCTCGCTCACATAGGCCAGGCCCTTCTCAACGAGGTCCTGCACGATCTCGACGATATCAGGAATGGCATCGGTGGCGCGTGCGTAGACATCGGGGCGACGTACGTTCAGAGCGTCCATGTCGCCCAGGAAGCGGGCCGTCTCGCGGCGTCCCAGTTCGTCCCAGGCCATATTCAGCTCACGGGCCTTACGCAATACATCGTCATCGATGTCGGTCACATTCTGTACGTAGCGCACGGTGATCCCCTGTGCCTCCAGGTACCGAATGAGCGTATCAAAGGATACATAGGTAAAGGCATGCCCCAGGTGGGTTGTATCGTATGGAGTGACGCCACATACATAGAGGGTGGCCAGGCCTTGCTTAAGCGGGGTAAAGGGGTCAATGGATTGGGTCAGCGTATTAAATAGCTTCATCTATAGCTCCTAGAGAGAACAGGCGAATAGCGTTCTGTGTGGTGATTTGAGCGATTTCCTCAAGCGTCATGTCGCGAATATCAGCAAGTTTCTGCGCCGTGTGCCTGACAAAGAGGGGCTCGTTACGCCTCCCTTTCTCTGGCTTGGGAATGAGATAAGGGCTGTCCGTCTCCACCATCACTCGGTCCAGGGGAACCATACGCGCCACTTCGGGCAGCTCATTTCCCTGTTTGGTGAGAGGACCCGCGAAAGAGAGGACAAAGCCGGGGAAGCTGGTCAGGCACTCCTCAGCTTGCTTAACCGTTCCAGAGAAACAGTGGAAGACACCACGCAGCCCCTTACCATGGACCTGCAACAGCTCTACCACATCCTCATGTGAATCGCGCACATGAATGATACAGGGCAGGTCATACTGACGGGCCAGCTCCAGGTGGGCACAGAAAACCTCGCGTTGAATATCACGAGGGGTGAGCATACGAAAATAGTCCAGCCCGAACTCGCCGATGGCGACGACTTCTGGCTCGCTGGTCATTTCACGTAGCTCAGCCTCTACCGCAGGCGTATAGGTCTGGGCATCGTGCGGATGCACACCCACGCCCGCGAAGATCACACCTGAATGCTCCTTCGCGAGTTGGAGCGCCGCCCGGCTGGATGCCAGGTCACAGCCCGGATCGATCATGCGTGTCACGCCACCCTCGATGGCGCGCTGAATAACCGCTTCACGATCCTCCTGAAAGCGGGACATATCAATATGCGTATGGCTGTCCGTAAGCACTCTCTGATCCTTCTCTCTTTCCCAAAATCCCTGTAGAGGGACTTCCTGATACACCAGAAACGTTGTAGGGTCCATGCTTGCATGGACATTCTCTGGTGCATCACGTACACAGACCCCCGGATATCTCGGGGAGAAGAGCACATAAAAATACGGGGCGCATCCTTACTATGATGACCGCCCCTCCATGCCCATCTCCTCGAAACACGTTCCCAGAAACTTGCTCTTCTATATAGAACACGCGAGGGTTCGATTCTATGCCCTCAACATGCTAGCATATCCCTTCTGGTATTTTGATCGGCCAAAACTTCAGCATTTGTAGTATACGTGGCCCCTTCTTGCACTGTCAAATAGCAGGTAGGCTGCTAGTAGTACTATCCAGAGGCACCTGAGAAAACCTCTTCCACTTTTTCCCCCACCAAAATCAAGTTACGGGGCCCACGTCTTTTCTCAGCAAAAAGATGCAGGTTCACAAATAAATTCTCCACAGCAGTCAGAATTTGTGCAGCCCTCCCTACAGCTCCGCACTATCCAGCCAGATGGTCACCGGCCCATCATTGCAGAGCTGCACCTGCATATGCGCACCAAAGACGCCACCCGCCACCTTCACGCCATAGCCCACGACGCCTTCTTTAAAACGCTCCACCAGGGGTTCAGCAATTGCGGGCGGCGCGGCATTTGTATAGCTCGGGCGCCGTCCCTTGCGCGCGTCTGCGTAGAGCGTAAACTGCGAGACCACCAGGGCCTCGCCCTTCACGTCCAATAATGAGCGGTTCATCTTCCCCTCGGCATCCCCAAATATCCTTAGATTCACAATCTTCTCGACCAGCATCTTGACCTGGGCCTCGCCATCTCCCTGGCCCACGCCCAGCAAGATCAGCAAGCCTCCGCCGATCTCACCCACTACCTCTCCCTCAACTGTCACGCTCGCCTGGCTGACACGCTGTAGTAATGCTCGCATAGCTACCTCACTTCGTTATTTATAACTGCGTCACTTCTCTCTAGAAGGTGTTCTCAGCGTCTGCGACGCGAGCCACGTAGTGGCGAGGAATCCTGCCTACATGGGCGATGTCATTGCTTCTAACTACTGCATATACTCGCGCAGACGCTTGATGCTCCAGCTATACGCGGCGGGATCGAGTAGCTTACAGTCAGAGAGGAGCAGGCTATAATACACTCCATATATACGTATCGCGGTAAGGATTTCTGGGCCATATAGCGCTAGGGCCTGCTGGGTCAGAGAGGCAATCTCTTGAGGCGTTACATACTCATAGAGGTCAAGAAACATTACTGCGCCAGCGATATCCATAAGATGATCGCCCACCACGCTCCACCAACTGACATCGAGTACTGCGGAGATCTCTAGTTCATCGTCGACCAGCACATTACCAAAGAAATAGTCTCCATGCACAAAGTTTTTCTCGGGAGTATCTGGTGCATTCTCGATATCCTGGAAAAACTTCTCTAACAAACGTGCGACATCGATACCCTCCTGGCGCAGATCATCCTGTGTTTGTGGCAATTTAAGTGGGGCCGTTTCGCGCAGAAACTTTCTCCAGCTCTGATATGGTACTGGCGACGGTCCTGGGGCATGAAAGATGCTTCCATATGGTTGTGTAGGGAGAACCACCCCTTGCAAGTGTCTTACAGCCTCAAGATAATTAGACAGCAGACGCTGCCTCTCGTACATCTGTAGCTGAGCATAAACCGCGCTAATAGGCCTGCCTGCTAGCTTTTTCTCTATAAGATAGACTGTACCCTCGTGTGACTCAATAGCATAAATTTCTGGCACCGCGAAAGGGAGATGATGGGTGGACAACCATGTATAGATAGAGCACAGATGGTCCAGGTTATCCTGCTCGACCGGTCCTTTATAGATCTTGACCACCTTGTCCGCAGTATAGTCATAAGTCTGGCTCTCAGAACCTTCGCCAAGCAAAACTGGCCCTTTAATACCAAGGATGGAGAATATTTCTTGCTGTATAGTCATCTACGCATTTCACCTCTTCTTCCAGCGATAGGCAAAAGGCCGAGCCTTACGACTAAAGCACGCGCTTACATATCATGGAACGACATGCTCCGTACTATGATATGTAAGCGCGTGCTTTAGCAGCGCAGCCCCAGCAGCTTCGTTCGGATGGCACATTGTCTGATTATTTCCTTACAGTATCTTAAAATGATGACACCTATGCCTAGAAGTCATCCGTTCAGACGGCCAGCCGTCTGGGGAGAACTGCGGCTCCCGCTACTCCTCGCCCCACTTGCAAAGGGTCGGAGTTACTTTTGCGTAAGATGTTATACGATCCGTTGATGTCGGCATGAAGGAGGCGTCCATCCCTGGCGCGATACCAACTGCGAGCCACACGCTTGCCTGAGAACACTGGCTTTTCAGCAGCGTTGGCCTCATAGGTTGGGATGGGGTCGTCGTCCAGAAAGCTGGCCTTGCTGGTGTAGCTTTCTTCTTGAAGGATGACCCTGATCCCAACCAGGTGCGCTTTGTAGGTCAATTGCTCAAGAAAGCGAGCATGGGGAAGCTGCACAAACTGCTGATTGTTCTTGCGCCCCATGCTCACCTCCTGTTTCCACAAGGGATTCTTGCCAATCACCAGCGTTCCGATGCCTTCGCCCACCAAGAGATCAATAATCCGACGGCTAGCCGTGTGCAGATACGCATCCACACGGCGATTGCGCTTCGTCGTCACACGATCCAGCTGGCGCGAGGTATATCGGTTCTCATGCGCGAGGCGTTGCTGCTGCTTGGCGCGCTCTTTGTTGTTAAAACTAAGCATGAGTGTCACCACTCCTACTCGTCTTCAAAACCGTGCTTGACAGTTTCCCGTCACACGGCTCCTCAGTAACATGGCCTTTGTCGTAGGTACCGTTGGCCTTTTTCGAGTGGCGCTCGTCGTGGCAATGACGATGGAGAGCGAACTTGTTGCTCAATTCCTCTCCGCCTCCTTCACTTTTCGGGGTAATGTGATCGATCTCTATGAGGTCTTCATCTTTGAAGTACAGTCCACACCAACGGCATTTTCCCTCTTGCTTCTGTAAAAGTTTTGCTTTAACTCCGTTAAGAAGCGGGTGTTTCTTGAGTCGCTGGCTCCAGTAAAGAAGATTTCCGTCATATGGGCTGGCAGTTCCTTTCACTTTTACATGACGCCGGATGTATGTTTGTTGGTGGTTTCGTAGTTGTAGGTCGGGGGTTCGGAAGATCCATCCCTTTCCTTCATCCACTTTCCAATACTTTTGCATAATCCAGTGTCGATTTTTGTTTGGGTGCCTGCGATTCGCCCATCTTTCCAATTGTCGAAAAAGTACCATGTCGCAGTGCTTGAATGCCCTTCTTGCACAGATGCTTCGGTAGTAGTTTGCCCATCCGTAAATGACCGGGTTCAACTCTTTAATGAGCTTTTCCTGTTTCATGCTCCGGTGCTCTGCTACCAGACGATGCGTTTCTTTCACATGGTGCGCAATCGCTTCCTTACTGGGTCTGATGAGTGTCTTGAAGCCAAGTGGTTGACCATTAGGCCGCTTTCCGGTGTGTGTTTTCCCCATCGGATACTGGCGTATGGTGAAACCAAGGAAATCAAATCCCGTTTTTTCCCTGATATTCCATCAAGGTGTGCGTGATCCGTGTCTTGCTCGGCTTGAGTTCTAGTCCAATGCGCTGTAACCATTCCGAAAGGATTTCTTTTGCTTTTTCGACGCCTTCGAGCTTGGGATGGAAAACCACCAGATCATCGGCGTAGCGGACAAATTTGGGTCGTCCCTCCTTCCACCGGTAGGCCGCTATCAAGTCCGTTTCCATACCATGAAGCGCGATATTCATAAGTAATGGTGAGATGACTCCCCCCTGCGGGGTTCCTTTCCGGGTCTCGTCAAATATGCCATTATCAATGATTCCCGCTTTGAGCCAAGCTTTCACAAGCAGCCTTACTGCGGGATAGGTGTCGAGTTTGGCGAGAAGTGCCTGATGATCAATATGATCAAATGCTCCTTTAATATCGGCATCCAGGACATACTTTGCCTGTGTGCAGATATTGGTGTGAATGGTTTGAATTGCATCATGACAGGAACGTCCAGGGCGGAAACCAAAGCTATTGGGTTCAAATTTGGCTTCCCATTGTGGCTCTAAAGCGAACTTTACGAGGCACTGGTGCGAGCGATCTCGCATGATGGGAATCCCCAAGGGTCTTTTCTCATCCTTTCCAGGCTTGGGAATATAGATCCTTCGCACTGGTTGGGGTTTGTATTGAGACCATTGCTTGGGGTGGATTTGTTCAGCCAGAGTGAAACGCTGGGCCGGTTTGACTGATTTTACTCCGTCAATGCCTGCTGTGCGTTTTCCCTGGTTGTCTTGGGTCACTCGTCGAACCGCTAAAAGCCTTGTCGCTCTGGATTTCATCAGAAGTTTCTGTAGTTTGTGGACTGCTCTTGTGTTGCCACGGCTCTCGGCTTTGAAGATGCGCTTTTGTAGGCGGTAAACATGCTGCTCGAGCTTGCGCCAGGGCAGCTTGTTCCAACTTTCACTCTCAGGGTCAGGTGGTAGCTTGATCTTGGGTGCCTTCGTTTTCACCATACTACTCGTTTCTCTTCATTCCATGTTACCGTGCCTACGTCAGCATATCCTGGGCATTACCCCAGGCATTGGCTTTTTAGGCAATCCTTCTCGGAGGCAGCTTGCGGATGGTTTCCTGCTCATCGTATCGACCTCCAATGAGAGCGTACCTTCGAGTTACTCCGTTCCGATTATCTGTTTTGCGCTGCCGTAGGTTTGTGCTATCCACCGGGTACGCTAGTGAGTGAGGCAGGGTATCACTACACTACCCTTTCACTTTCTCCATTGTTTCGCAGATTGGTACCTTACCTTTTGGTCAAGTCTATCAGCCTGTTTGACTTGTTCAACCTAACGATGGTTCCGTTGCACATTCGCGTTATTCATTCTGTTGAATGAACTGCTAACCATAGCCGCCTGACTCGGAGATGGGTCTGCTTCAGACTAGCAGTTTCCTCTCCTGGATACCCGCTTTACGGATTGAGGACCAGTCGCTACCGTAGGGCATCGTCTTTCCGTGCTCACTTCACAGGTGAGGAATTGCACCTCACGTCAGATAATCAGTTATCAAGACATTGATCAATGTCTTGCCAGCCTTCCCCTTACTTATCCAGCAAGTTTCGGCTGAACGGATCGCACGTAGCACTGATTGAGGCTTTTGAGGGGTTTGCCACTCACCAGACGAGGCACAAAGCCGGGCTTGTCGCTGGTGATGGCTGCGAGCACATTGACACCCACATCCACGGCTGCTCGAAGCTGCGGGTTGACCGCAGCCGGTTGGATCTCCTGCTCATAGACGACCTCCACCATGTAGCCATCAGCGCGTGGAACGATGCGAACCTGCCGGATGGCTTCCCAGGTGATCTGAGTTGCGATCTCAATGGAAGTCCTGATGGGACGAGCTTGCCCGTGCGCTTGAATACCCTCTTGCCCAGGGCTTTTTTCTCGTAGATGAGCAGGAAACGGCCTTTGGTCTTGTCTTGATAGCCAGGGATCTTGGGGCGTCCTGTGAAGGCAGAGGGGTCTTCGCGATAGGCCTCCATCACGCGCAAAAAAGCTGTCCCAATTGTGGTGAAGTTGAATGAGGATGGCATTACTGACTTTGCGCGGGAGGGCACAATAGGCCTCATGCTGTTTCAAGCGATGGAAGATGGCAGCGTAGGGAAGATAGGTTTCCTCGTGAATGAAGGCTTGTCGGACGTGGTAATTGGCCTGGTTGTACAGGTTTTTAGAGGCAAAGGCCGCCCGATCAATGACGGCAAAGCGTGCATCATTCTGGCGAATGAGATGTCGTTCAACCAACTGCACCTGGTGCCTCCTTCCATTCCAACAACACGTCCTTCGTGTCGGTGAACCTCGCTTGGTGTTTCACACAAGAACATTCTTTCTAACGAAACTCTACCAGAGACATCTCTATTTGTCAATATCTGGCATGAATCCTTGGAAACGTTTCTTACACTCCATTAGTAGCATCGTCCCACACTACCCACCACACCAATCAGGACTCTTCTTCTGCCTGCTGGTTAGTTTGTCTGGCAGAGGGGGCGATATCGGCCTGTAGGCCTACGGCGATGGCGATGGAGAGTTGGGCCAGGTCGGCGATGCTGACGTCAAAGGCGCTCAAGCCTAGCTGCTGGGCGCGCAGCATGGCTGTCCCGTGCAGGCGAACGGTTGGACGCCCGCTACGCAACTGGACGACCTCCATTTCGCGCCACTTAACCCCATGCAGGCCCGTTCCCAAAGCCTTACTGATGGCCTCCTTGGCCGCGAAGCGTCCCGCCAACCGGGCAGGCTTATTGCGACACTGGAGCACCTCTTGCTCGGTAAAGACACGTTTGAGAAAGCGCTCACCGTGTTTCTCAAAGACCTTGCGTACCCGGTCAACCTCGATGATGTCGATGCCGACCGCGATATTGACACCCTGCGTGGGATGGAGCCCACCCGGCAGGCCAGCCTTGCCTGCGGGACCAAAGAGCCAATCGGGAATCTCGACACCAGGCTGGCGCACCAGGGGTGTAAATAAGAGTGGTTGCTCGTCGTCCATTAGGCCTTCCTTTGACAAAAAAGGAAGGCGCTAGGCGGCGCGACTTGTATATACGCCCGCTTAGTACCTACCTCTTACGCACTACTGTTTACTTGCTCTCTTCGAGACTGAGCAATTGCGCCTCACCTAGAATGCTCGTGGTATCGCCTGGAGGCAGGATCGTTGGCGCGGGGCCGGTTCCACGCCCAATGCCACGGTAGATGAAGCCATAGCGATTCATCTCTGTCGCCTCGTAGATGTTGCGACCGTCGATCAGGACGGGGCGGCGCATGGCGGCACGTACCTGCAACATATTGAGCGACTTAAATTCGTTCCATTCAGTGGAGATCACCAGAGCATCCGCACCCGTCGCGACATCGTAGGAGGTCTGGCAGAACTCGACCATGTCCAGGTTAATGCCCTCGCGCTCCAGAGCCGCACGCCCGGTCTCTGTAGCCACGGGATCATAGACGCGTACGGTCGCTCCCTGAGCGGTTACCCAGCGAATGATATCAATGGAGGCTGATTCACGCATATCGTCAGTGTTAGGTTTAAAGGCCAGACCCAGGACACCAATCACGCAACCACGCAGCGAGCCAAGAATATTGGTCAGTTTGTTGATAACCAGGCGACGCTGATCATGGTTGATATCCATCACGGCGTGCAGCATCTGGGGGTGAAGGCCCGCTTCATCCGCCATGTGAGCCAGGGCACGCACATCTTTGGGGAAACAGCTACCGCCATAGCCCAGGCCAGCGTCCAGGAAGGCGCGCCCAATGCGCTTGTCGTGGCCCATGCCCTCAGCGACCTCTTTCACGTCCGCACCCAGGCGCTCACAGATCTGCGCGATCTCGTTGATGAAGGAAATCTTGGTGGCCAGGAAGGCATTCGAGGCGTACTTAATCATCTCAGCGGTATAGATGTCCGTCACAAGGATGGGGGCGCGCAGCGGGAGATAGAGCCGCGCCACGCTCTGAGCCGCTTCGGGATCAGAAGAGCCCAACACGACACGGTCGGGACGTTGGAAGTCACCCAGGGCATTGCCTTCGCGCAGGAATTCAGGGTTAGAGACGACCGCAAAGTTAACCTCGGGGCGCTTCAGGTTGTTGCGAATGACACGCGAAACCACATCACCACTACCTACTGGTACCGTGCTCTTATTGATAACGATAGCATAGTGGTCCAGTTCCTGGGCGATCATGCGTGCAGCCGTCTCGACATAGCGCATATCGGCCGCGCCCTGGTTGGCACCCGTAGGTGTGGGAACGGCAATGAAGATAAACTCAGCATTGTCCAGGCCCTCCTCGTAGCTGGTCGTGAAGTGGAGGCGCCCCGCATGTACATTACGCTCTACCATCTCTTCCAGGCCAGGCTCATAAATGGGTAGGATTCCCTGCTTGAGCTTTGCAATTTTCTCTTCAATTATATCTACGCAGGTGACGTTGTTGCCCATGTCGGCAAAGCAAGTGCCGGTAACGAGTCCAACGTATCCTGTTCCTAGAACACAGATATTTGACACGGTTTTACTCCTCTATAGCAACAAATGGATTTTCGTGCTTTTCTTCTTCAATAGTGGAAGGCTCACCATGACCAGGAAATACAAAGAGGTCTTCGGTCAAGGTATAGAGCTTATTGCGAATCGATTGTATGAGCTGCTCGTAGTCGCCGCCCTCCAGGTCAGTACGCCCGATGCCGCGATAAAAAAGAGTATCGCCGCTAAAGACGCAATATGGCTGGCTGATCAGGCAGACGCCACCCCGAGAGTGACCGGGAGTCTCGATAACCTCCAGTGTGAGGGTACCAATGGTGAAGCGGTCGCCCTCTTTGAGCAAGATATCTGGCTCACGCTCGACAAGCGGATGTTTGAGGTTGTATCTTTTCGAGATTTGCTCATCAGTATACATGTATACATCAGCGGGATGAATTGCCAGTGGGACTGGGTAAACCGCGCTAACCTCGTCAATAGCTCCCGTATGGTCAAAATGACCATGCGTGTTGATAATGTACTTAGGAACGATTTGCAGTTCTTTAATGGCTTCGAGAATCCGTGGAGCCTCGTCGCCGGGATCTATAATGACAGCCTCGCGCGTTTGCGGGCAGGCATACAGATAGCAGTTTTCTTCCAGCATACCTACAGTGATACAGGCGACAATAGGCTGCTCTTGATTGGTGCTGGTCCCAGACATGGTATGTCGCTCTTTCTTTACAAACGTTCGCTAACGTCAAGCGTTCGACCCCCATTATAACATAACGCTCTTCAACCACCCTTCGTACCTGGGAGCGAAATAACCTATGCCAAAGTACTGGTTTGACTCCTCGCGCCTGGGGCGCTTGCCCTGGCAGGTGGTGTGATGCGTGTTGGCAGCCAGTGGCTGCCAACACGCATCACACCACCTGCTAAATATACATGATGTTAAATAGAAACCCGGCAGAAGTCAGCAGCAACGGCAGAAATTGCAGCTTCACCTCCTATGTGATAAAGTGGTCGACAACGAGGCTTTTTTGCCGATAGGCATGCATCATAACGACTTTTATAGACATTACACACGGCGTAACCATGCAATGTCGCCTCTTAATTAAAAACTGTTTGCGGTCTAGAACATAAACTATTATAGCTGTATATTCCTATATCAATCCTTCTCACATATCGGAGAAAAAATCTTTTACCATTTTTAACTGGACGAGAAAGAAAAAGATGTGTAGAATGGATGTAGGAAATGCAATCAGCAATAGCGGGAGATAAGGATCTCTCCTCGCTCTATGCAAGCCAGGTTGCTGGCGTTTATTCGCATCGCAGTGCCCCCGCAAAAAATGTAGACGGTCGATAGCACTCGGAGGAAGAGAAGCAAAACATGTCGAAGGATCAATCGGAACGCAGAACCTATCGCCGGAGTCCTGGACGCCAGTATGACTCCGAGTTTGATCCCCTGCGCAGCCGTACTGGCGCTAGCAGGAGTGGTCAGCTCAATAGCAACGGGGCTCGACAGAGCGGTCGCTTGTCTTCGCCATCCGATAGCCGCTCTGGATCTCTTCATACCCAGCGACCCGACCCACGCAGAACACGCCAGCTGTTGCGCCAGCAGATCATTTCCAGTAAAGCTTCCGGGACAGAAGAGGGAGACGATGAACTTCGCGAGCTAGAGACCGATGAGTTGGAGCAGCGTATGCGCCGCACCTCGGGCGTTATATCTAGCAATATTGCTAACAACGCCTCTGCATCACGTAGCCCTAACCGGACCCATAACCTCTCCTCTCAGGCCCCTTACCTTCCAGCGGCGCACGATCTCTACCTGGATGAAGACAACGAATGGGAACAGGCAGAGCTTGATGAAGTCATAGACGACGAATATGAAGATGATCCTTTAGACGGGCGCCTGGGCTACGCCAGTCCAGGCCCGGGCATTGCGCGCTCAGCCCAGCTTCAGCCCCGGCGTAGCGTTATGTATAATGACGTCTATGAACCTCGTGCGCCCAGCGGTCGCCTGGCACCTCCTCTTCCACCAGAAGAAGAATACGATGAGCCCTATGAGGAATATGACGATGAGGGCTATGAGGAGATCGACGAACGCGAGGCCCGCCGTCAGAAGAAACGCAACAAGAAGGTCTCTCGGCGTGGGATTCTCATCGGCCTGGGGGCCGCTGCGGTAGCGACCGCAGGCGTCACCGCCTATGAGCTAGGCCCCAAAATTCCTCAAGCCATTAGCGACACCGGGAGCAATATAGAGCACCAGATCCAGGATGCCTTCAATAAAGGTATGGCCCAGGGAGCCGAAAACGCACGCAAGGAGTTTATCACAGCCCTGGATAACCTGGAGGGCTTTACCCTTCAGGGAGCGATTGAGGCCGCCAAGTTGACGCGCGTGGCCTATGACGTCTTTGTCGCGCCCATCGTCCAGTTTGGCTCGACGGTCGCAACCGATTTCTTGAAGGCCATGCTCAGCGCGCTTAAGACTGCACGCGGCCTGCTTGCGGGCGTCTACCAGGACAACGCGACCCTCCAGGCCATCCAAAAAGTCCTTGAAAGCTGGGTCAGCCAGGTACAGAATATGCCTAAGCAGCTTACCGCCGTGACCCAGACCGACCTGGATGGTGCTCAGGCCTACCTGCGCGCCCTCCAGCGCAAAATTGATGATGAGAAGGCCAAGCTGAATAACCCCCAGCCCTCGCCGACTGTTCCCGCTTCACCACAGGCCACACCCAAGGCCAAGCAATAAAGCAAGAAAATAGTTACCTGCCGAGACTGAGAGATTGGCGAACGCGGGGGCGCCAATCTCTCAGTCTCGGCACATTCACTATATTGAAGAACGCATATGAGGAAGAGTGCCTTGATCCAGAGTGATGTAGAGCAACCTTCCATGCTGCGTATTGATGAGCTAGCGCAACAGGTGGGCATGCCAAGCCGGACGATTCGCTTTTACAATACCCAGGGGCTGTTGCCGCCTCCTGTCATGAAAGGGCGCACGGCCTACTACACGCAAGAGCATCTCGTGGTCCTGGGTATTATTCGCGAGCTTAAAGAACATCAGAATCTCTCGTTAGAGGCAATCAAGCGCCTGCTCGAAGTTCGCGCCCAGCAGGGAGATGTACAGATGCACATGGCGCTCAAGCAGCGCCATCTCAAATCCCTGACCGTAGGTGGTACACAGGTTCATTTAGCCCAGGAAGAACTGGCGCGCCAGGGAGAAGTAACTGTTGCGCGCATCAATGAACTGGTAGAATTGGGACTGCTCTTCCCCTTTGAGGACGAGCAAGGCGAGCGGCTCTTCACTGGAGATGATGTGCTCTTGCTTCAGCTTTACCGCCACCTGGAAGAACTAGGCCTCCCCCTCGCGCTCCCCTCACTTATCCGTTTCCAGCTCAAACAGCTTACGCGTAGCGAGGTCGCGGCCTATGAGCAACATCTGCTCCCCCGCTGGCGTGAAGAGGGTCTCACGCTAGAGCAACAGACCGAGCGCTTCGAGGAGGTTATGGCTTTGTCTGATACACTCATCTCTCTCCTGCATCGCAAGCTTCTCTACCAGGGTTAAAGACTTCTCGCGCCTGCAGCGCTCGCTTGGAAAAGAGATGCGGGGTGTACTGGTAGCCTGCGGCTGCCAGTACGCCCCACATCTCTTACTCAGGAGTTGATGGCTTGTTTGTGCCGCAGGCTGCCAGTACGTCCCACGTCTCTTACTCAGGAGTAATGGCTTGTTTGTGCCGCAGGCTGCCAGTACGCCCCACATCTCTTACTCAGGAGTTGATGGCTTGTTTGAGACTACTTCTGCTTCGACCTCATCCTCATCCACGTTCTCCCCCTCGACCTGCTCCTCTGCTTCGGCTAGCGTCTCTGGCTTCTCATCGCTCGCTGCCTCCTTGCTTGCCAGTTGGAGAATACTGTAAGTCGCGGCTACCTCTCCCTCGGGAACTGGTTTGGATCGGGAGATGACCAGGTAGGTGATGGGCAGCAGGAGGACGAACAGGATTACCGAGGTCCACTGTGCCTGTTTGAGAATATGTGTTCCCAGGAAGTCGACGATGATGTTGTCCCGGGTAAAGAAGATGAAGAACTGCGTAATCACATATGCGTACAGGTAGACTAGCATCAGCATGCCTGGGCGCCTGAACTTGCGCGCACAGTAGAGCATGACACCGAGTAGTACGATATTGGTGATCATCTCGTACAGGGCCGCGGGCTGAACGGGGACGTTACAGAGGTTGTAGACGCCACAGGCCCAACTCTCAGGATGTACATAGACCGTCGACCAGGGCAGCGTGCTCTGATAGCCAATGATGTCGCCATTGATGATATTGCCAATACGTCCAAAGATCTGGCCCGCCGCGCCAAAGAGGACAGCCGCGTCCACCAGGACCAGCGGATTCACGCGTTCGACACGCGCGCGCCAGAAGAGGGTCGCGATAACCAGGAAGATCGCGCCAAAGAAGGCCATGCCGCCCTCCCAGGTCGCGATAATATGAATAGGATTCCTCAAATAGTATTCAACCAGGTTTGGCTGCTGTAAGACGAAATACAGGCGCCCACCAATCACACCAGCCGCGATACACCACCACAAGAGGCGGTAGACCAGGTCTTCCGTAACTCCCTTGCGCTGGCAGTATCCCTTGATAATCCATAATCCTATCAGGATACCAACGACATACATCAAGCCATACCAGCGTACGGCCAGCGGGCCAAGCCTGAAGATGACCGGATCAATATTCAAGTAGATATAGGGTGGGCCAATACGTAACCACCCCCAATTGATAAGATCGGCGAACGGGAGAGTTCCCATGCTGTCACTCCATATACTGATAATTTCTCTAGCAAACAGGCGAGTAGAGTTGCAACCTCTTTCGCGCCTGGTATTGCCAGCATTGTTGTTTTACGCTTTCCTGTATCATAATATGCATTACGCAACCACGCAACCCATCTATCGAGTAGGTGTGGGAAGTTCCAGTTCTTGCCTCGGCTCGCTACGCTCGCAGGGTAAGGGGATGTGGATGGAAACATAAGTACGGCAAATCCGTTTTCCATCCACATCCCCTTACCCGTGGGCGCCGCAGGCGCGAAAGCGCTCCTGGGCAAGAGAAGCTTCCCACACACACTTACCTCTGAGCGCTGCGTATACCATTATCATAATCGAGTTATTCTTTCTTTTCTTTATCGCCATAGAAAGGCATATCTAACTACTATGCAGGAATATCAAGAATTATCCCCATCGACTACTCAATCCGTATCCACAGCCGCTGATCCGCGCAAGGCACGCATGCTTACGCTCCTGGGCTTTGGCGCCATGGTGCTCGTCTGGGGATCTTTTCCCGTGGCAGCCAAAATTGGAACGGAGCACGTCCCGCCTCTGCTCTTCTCTGCGGTACGCTTCCTCCTGGCGTTTTTGCTCTTGCTCCTGGTCGCACGCTGGCGCCGGATAAGCCTCCGGATCACACGCACACAGCACTTGCGCATCTTTCAGACCTCGCTCTTTATGGTAGGCATACCTGCCGCTATTTTCTTTGCCTCGATCCCATACGCGCCAGCAGGCGCGCTTACCTTGATGTGGGCCACCGCGCCCCTCTTCGTCTCGCTCTTTAACTTCAGGGGGGTGGGAGAGGCGCGCGGCTGGCGTTTGCCTGTAAGCTTGCTTATTGGTATCGCGGGTATTTTGCTTGTGCTCCTGGGACGTGTTCCCTTTCTGCCCAACCAGGGGGCGAGCATACCTGGTTTCGCCATGAGTGGACCCGCGCTTATCGCGGAGCTAATGGTCCTGGCCTCGGCGGCGGTCTATGGCTTTGGAATGCTGCTTGCTAAGCGCTATAGTGCCGATGTGCCTGTGCTAGTTATGACGGCCTGGCAGGTCTTCTATAGTGGAGTTGTTATCTTACTGGCATCTCTCATCTTTGAGCATGGCGGTCCCTTCGCGCCCACCTGGGCAACCCTGGAGGCTCTACTCTATCTCGTGGTATTTTGTAGCTGCATTAGTTTCTTTCTGACCTTCTGGCTTATTCGACGGATCGGTGCGATCCGGACGGCTTACTCTGACTTTATCATTCCGGGTGTTACACTCCTCCTGTCATACTGGCTATTGGGGGAAGAGCTCTCGCCAGCCAAGCTTGGCGGCTTTCTCCTGGTTATGCTGGGGTGTGCTCTGGTTGAGAAGTAGCAAGGATTGGAGGCGCGTGCTACAATCATTCTGCGATCTCCTAGCGAAAATCTGAGCGCGAAGCCCTAGCCACCCCCCATTCGGGGGCGCGGCGAGAGTAACGCGTGCCCCCGAATGGGGGGGGTGGTTTTCGTATACAAACACTTGCTGTATTGAACAAACTTTATCCAGCAAAAATCTGCATGCAAGCGAATGTGAGTTACAATTTTGTGAAAAAGAGAGCCTTCTTCCTGCGGCGCGCCCTCCTGGTAATATGTATCGTTGTACTTTTAGCATTACTGGCCCCTGTGCGCCGCGTACTCTACTATAATTCCTTTGTACAGGCACCTTGTGTCATTACCGCTAAATCCCTGCTCACCATTCGGGAGAGCAAGAGCAACAGTCGGGAGAGCAAGAGTAACGGAGATGCGGGCGTGTATGGAAGTTACCGCCCTCAGTTCTCCTACACCCTGACCCTTCCTGGAGGACAGCAGGTTCGCACGAAGGGCTTTGAGGGGCCAGATATCCTGGTCTACAGTACGAAAGAGGCTGTCCAGCATATTCTGGATCGCTACCGTGTTGGCGAGAAGAAGAGTTGCTGGTATGATCCGGCTGATCCCCAGCGTGCGCTGCTGGTCTTTCAGGGCTTTACCTTTGGGCAGATCTTGTCCAGTTTTGCCTTCTTTTTCCTGGCCTTTCTGATCTTTGTTCCCGCGCTGGCCTACTGCCTGGAGTGGCAGCTCTGGCGTTATATTGTGCTGCGCACACGTGGCGTGCTGACGCGCGGCATCGTTGTCAATCGTGTTGAGCAACGCCGGCGCGACTTTACTATTAATGTGTACACGGTGCTTTACCGCACGGGTGAAAATCAGCAAGAGGGGGTCGCGCGTCATATCCAACTTATGGCACCTCCTATTGAGCGGCATAGTCTCCCTGATCTGTATAATATTTTTGTCTGCTACGATCCGCGCCAGCCTATGTATGATCGTTGTGGGAAGTTTCCGCGTCTCTATCGCATTATTCCAGGTGTGGTTGGTTCGCTCTTTTTTCTGGGGTTGACGCTTGTGTTTATGTATGAGGCGCTCTTTAATCTCTACTGGATATGAGATTTCTCTCCGCCTGCGGCGCTTCGCAAGAATAAAAGTAAGTGGTGGAGATCCAGCGTCCGGCAGAGCCGGACGCTGGATCTCCACCACTTACACAGGTGTTTGGGATCGCACAGGTGTTTGGGATTACATGGGTGTTTGGGATCGCACGGGTGTTTGGGATTACATGGGTGTTTGGGATCGCACGGGTGTTTGGGATTACATGGGTGTTTGGGCCTTTGTTATTTGAAGCTAGAGAGAGGATGGTTGGAGAATGGTTAGTCCGGAACAGTTGGTTGCGAGGGCGCGTGAGGCGGCTCGCAATGCGCATGTGCCTTATTCGCATTTTCATGTGGGGGCAGCGGTGGTGGCCGACGGACGTGTGTATACGGGTGTGAATATTGAGAGTGCCAGTTATGGACTGACGCTCTGTGCGGAGCGGTCGGCGCTGGCTTCGGCGATTTCGGCGGGGGATAAGCAGGTGAGCGAGATCGCGGTGGCCTGCGTTGATGCGCCTGATGGCGCGCCCCTGAATATGCGTACGCCCTGTGGGGCCTGTCGCCAGTGGATGATTGACCTGGCTCCAGATGCGGTTATTCATATCGATGGCGGGACGGATGAGCAGGGGAAGCCAGTTATTCATAGTATGCATGTGCGTGATCTCCTTCCTAATGCCTTCCAGCTCTAATGGCGCTTGACTTCTCGCGCCTGCGGCGCTCGCCAGAACTAGGGAGGTATGGTGTGCCATGGCTGCCGCAGGCAGCCATGGCACACCATACCTCCTACTGGACGTAATTTGCACACGGCAGTTGCGGCACACCATACCTCCTACTGGACGTAATTTGCACACGGCAGTTGCGGTACTCCATATCTTCTGCTGGGTGTAGTTTGCATATGGCAGTTGCGGTACTCCATATCTTCTGCTGGGTGTAGTTTGCATATGGCAGTTGCGGTACGTCGCACCTCTTGCCGGATATAAGTTATACATGGCTTTGCTGATGCAAGTGTGCTTTTTATTGGTTTGTTTTAGTCCATTCTACTTATTTGCCTCTTGTGTGAATTTTGTGTGAACTTCCCTTGACAGGCATTCTATTCTTGTGTACTCTATAGTTTACCAGTAGCATCTTGGTAGATGTATGCACCCTTTATACCTGAGTTTGTAGCGTGAACTCCTAGTGCGAAAACTCTAGTTCTCGCTCTGAGGTGCATCTATGTGGTTTGGCGCACAGGCGCACAAGTACCACAATGGTCTCCTGACAACTTATCCCGGGTTCTGGCTCGGGTTCTCTTCCTGTTTTCTACGAGCACCAGGTCCGCGCAGGGACATACGGTGCAGAGACGGCAGTTTCCTTTCCTCATTCCTAATTTTCCTGAGTCTGAAGCTTTATCACCACCTGTTCGCGCATTGTTCCGATTACTTTATTTTCGGCGCACAACTGGCCCGCACAAGCAAGCATACATGCAATCTTTCTCACTAAACGGGCCTTCTGCGTGGGAAAAAGCTATTGTTCGCGCACAACTGTACCGTGAGCCTTGAATTGGGGCAGCAGGGTAGGTGCTCCCAATAGTCGGTTTACAGAACGAGTAGTGCATCCATGCATCTAATGGTGTTTCGCTACCGGGTCGTAGACCTGGATACTAGCAAGCTCAGGAAGGAGCCTACCATGGCGCATCAGTTTACACTTGGCGTCGAAGAAGAGTTCCAGATGGTCGATAAACATACGGGCCAGCTTGCCTCGCATATTCATGCCATCATGGACAAAAGCGCCCCTTTGCTCGGCGAACACATTAAGGCAGAGATGTTGCAGTCGGCAGTGGAGCTGATTACGAATGTCTGCTCCGACATTACGACGCTGCGTCTCGATCTCCAAAACCTGCGCACCCAGCTTATTAACCTGGTTGAGTCCGAGGGACTGGCTCTGATTAGCTCGGGGACGCATCCAACGGCGCACTGGAAGGACCAGGAGCGCACGCATAATCCACGCTACGAGGAACTTGAAGAGGAATACCAGGATGTGGGGCGCTCGATTCTGATCTTTGGTCTGCATGCGCATGTGGGGGTCGAGAGCCAGGAGGTTGCGATCTCGCTTTTGAACCAGTTGCGCACCTGGATACCTCACCTTCTGGCCATCTCTTCTAACTCGCCCTTCTGGGCCGGGCGTCATACAGGCCTCAAATCGTATCGCTCTATCGTCTGGAAGCGCTTCCCGCGCTCTGGCGTTCCTATGCTCTTCAACTCTTATCGCGATTTTGATGGCTATGTACAGGGGCTTATCAATACTGGCTGTATCGATAACGGTAAGCGCATCTGGTGGGATGTGCGCCCGCATCCCTTCTTCAATACAGTCGAGTTTCGGATCGCGGATATGCCCGCGACCCTTGAGGATACGCTGGCTATGACGGCCTTTGTTCAGGCCCTGGTGGCTAAGCTCTCCTGGATGCATAAACGCAATCTGACTACGCATGCTCTGCCCGCGCACTTCATTGAAGAAAACAAGTGGAAGGCTAGCCGGTACGGACTGGATGCTGAGTACGTCGATTTTGTGCAACAGCGCCGCATGACTATGCGCGAGTCGATTGGCGAGACGCTTGATTTTGTCGATGATGTGCTGGATGACCTGGGGAGCCGCCGCGAGATTAACTATCTGCGTACGCTCCTGGATGATCCGCGCGGTACCGGGGCCGATAGGCAGCTCGCGGTCTATAAGGAGACGGGGAGTCTGTATGCTGTGACTCACTACCTTATGCGTCAGGTACATGAGAGTTCGTCGCTTAATAATCATCGTTCCTGGTGAGTGATGGGTAGGGAAATTGTTTTTGCCTTGCGGTTGTCTAAAGCGCGGTTGGCGCGACGTGGGACCTGGCGACCGTAGGTGGTTCGCCAGGTCCCACGTCGCCCCCCCAATCTTCCTCTTCATTAGTTTTCTCCTTTCTTTGTGTGGTGTGGTTTTGTTTTTTGCCGCCTGCGGCGGCAAAAAACAAATTAAAAAGGGGGGTTCTGGGGACACCCCAGACCCCGGCAGGGAGGACTTCGTCCCCCTGCACCCCCTTTTCGGGGGACCACCAGATCCTGGCAGGGGGGATTTCGTCCTTCTGCATCGCCTTATTCGGGGGACCATCAGACCCTGGCAGGGGGGATTTTGTCGCCCTGCACTCCCTTTTTCGGGGGGACCACCAGATCCTGGCAGGGGGATTTCGTCCTTCTGCATCGCCTTATTCGGGGACCATCAGACCCTGGCAGGGGGGATTTCGTCGCCCTGCACTCCCTTTTTCGGGGGGACCACCAGATCCTGGCAGGGGGGATTTCGTCCTTCTGCATCGCCTTATGTGAAGGGGATATAATAGGGGGGAGCCGTGGGGCTTGGGAGAAGATGGTGGTGTGATTTTTTGACATGGTCTTCTCTACTTTTGAGGGGAACGGTGTTGTTTCCAGATGACCGATGAGGGAGTGAATAAGAAATGGTTAGAGAAATGGTTCATGAGCCGGGTAGGGGGCGCGAGTTGAGTACGTATGAGCGTTATCTGCGTACGAATGAGTTGCTTGCGCTGCAGAAGGCGGAGGGGGAGCTGGCTCATCATGATGAGTTGCAGTTCCAGGTTGTACACCAGGTTTTTGAGCTGTGGTGGAAGGAGAGTGCTTTTGAGCTGCGGACAATTCGCACGCTTCTGGGCAAAGGCGATCTGCCCTATGCCATTCGCTTGATGCAGCGGGTGATTCGTACGCAGCATTTGATGCTGGAGAATTTGCGGATGCTTGAAAGTATGACGCCCTGGGAGTTCCATGCGTTTCGCAAGGTACTTGAGGATGGGGCGGGTACGGATTCGCCTGGCTTCCATGCGCTGATGCGTCTCTCGCCTCTGCTGTGGGATGACTATAAGGCCCTGCTTGAGCGCGAGGGCGTGACGCTGATCGAGGTTCATACACAGCCGCAACATTATCCCCTCCTCCTGGCTATGGCCGAGGCGCTCATCGATTATGATGAGATCTTCCAGCTTTTCCGCACTCAGCATTTTAAGCTGGCGATACGGATGATTGGTCCGGGTTCGATGGGTACGGGTGGGACCTCTATGCAGGTCCTTGAGCGCACCCTGCGCGATGCCTTCTATCCTGAGTTATGGCAGGTGCGCAATGAGTTGACGGAGTTGGCAAATCAACAGGGTGAGCGGTAGTATCAAAAAATCACGTTATTCGGTATTACTGCGATAAATCTCCTTGTGCGCGATAAATCGGGCACCTATGGTGGGTGGAATGCGACGCGATCAATTTAGGTTATGTGTGGTGGGGTATTTGTCGACGCTTGGCGTCGACAAATACCCCACCACACATTTTTATTCTTCTGCTAAGGCGGTGAACATGTAGCAGTTGTAGGAGACGGCGCGTTCAAGGTCGGAGAGGCGAATGTGCTCGTTGGGTGAGTGGGCGGCGCTGCCCCAGTAGGCGGCGTTGCCGGGGGCCATCAGTCCGAGCAGGTTGACGTGCTTGCGCATGGAGCCGAGCAGGGGCAGGGTTCCCCCACCGAGGGGGGTGATGGAGACGGGTTTCTCCGCGTACTCCTCGGCGATATGAGCCACGCGTTGCGCGAAGGGATGGGCCAGGGGTGTCATGACGGGTTCGGCGTTGCCGAAGGTCGTGATACTGATGTCCTGGTAGCCGTGGGCGTCGAGATGGGCGCGCAGTTTGGCGACGATGTCGTCCGGGTCCTGCTCGGGGACGAGGCGGAAATCGATCTTGGCCATGGCCTTCGCTGGCAGGACAGTCTTGGTGCCCTCGCCTGTGTAGCCGCTCAGCAGGCCCGCGATATTGCAGGTTGGCGAGAATGCCTGGCGCTTGCGCAGTTCGATGCCGGTCAGGTTGTCATTGAAGGTCTCGACGGCGAAGGCTTTTTTGAGGAGTTCTTCGTGATCACCCTGGCTGGCTAGGGCCTCGATCTCGGCCTCACTGGGGGTCATGACGGCGTCATAGAAGCCGGGGATGAGGACTTTTCCTTCGGGGGTGCGTAGCGATGCCAGGGCTTGCACCAGGCGCCAGGCGGCGCTGGGCAGGATGGGGGCATTGCCTGAGTGCGCGTCCACGCCTACGCCCTGGACGTCGAGCTGGACATAGACCAGGCCTTTACAGCCAAGCACCAGGCTGGGGCGACCATCCTCATCGAATCCGGAACCTTCCCAGAGCGCGCCATCGCCCTGCAAGAGGTGGGCGTATTTCTGCGCGATCTCGTCGAAGTGGATGCTGCCGATCTCTTCTTCGCCCTCGATCATCCAGCGAATCGTGATGGGGAGTTCACCGTGGGCGGCACGCAGGGCACGGATAGCAGTCAGGCGGGCGGCGATCTCGGCTTTGTTGTCGGAGGAGCCGCGGGCGTAGAGCTTGCCATCGCGTATGGTTGGCTCAAAGGGTGGAGTATCCCATAGCTCCAGGGGTTCGGCGGGCTGGACGTCGTAGTGGTTGTAGAGCAAAAGGGTGAAGGGGCTGCGACCGCGAATTTCACCGAAGATGACGGGTGGGGCGTCGTCTACGGTCAGGCGTTGGATGCTGAAGCCGTTCTCTGCAAGCAGCGACTCTACGAGGTTCGCCATTTCTTCGACGCCGTCATTCTGGGCGGCGACGCTGCGTTGGCGGCAGAGGCGTTCCAGAAGGTGTTGGGCTTCGTCTTTGTGTTCGTCGAGATATGACTGGACGGCGTTTGATTGGAGTTTTTTTGTCATTAGATGGTTCCTTTCTTTTTGTTTGTGCCGCCTGCGGCGGCGCAAACAAATAAATAAATATATTTTTAACTGGGGACACCCCAGGCCCTGGCACTTCTCGCGCCTGCAGCCCTCGCTGTGGTTAATGGTGCGGCGCCAGGTCGGTGACCTGCGGTCACCGACCTGGCGCCGCATCATTAACCGCTTTTTTTAGTTAGGCGAGGTTTTGGAGGAAGCGGGCGACGGTGCGGATGCCGCGGTAGAATTGGGCGAGCGAGTATTTTTCGTTGGGGGCGTGGAGGTTGTCGTCGGGGAGGCCGAAGCCCATGAGGACGACGGGGACGTGCAGGATTTCGTTGAAGAGGGCTGCGACCGGGATCGAGCCGCCTTCGCGGAGGTAGATGGGTTCTTTGCCGTAGGTCTCTTTGAGAGCCTGAGTGGCGGCGACCATGGCGGGGTTGTCCAGGTCGACGACGAGGCCTTCGCCGCCGTGCAGGTTGCGTACGGTGACGTTGACGCCTTCGGGGGCTGCGTTGTGGACGGCCTTCTCAAAAAGGCGGAAGATCTCTTTAGAGATGAGGTCGGGCGGGAGGCGCAGGCTGATTTTGGCTTTGGCGACGGCCGGGATGACCGTTTTGGCGCCCTCGCCGATGAAGCCGCCAGCGATGCCGTGGACCTCTAGCGTGGGGCGCGCGCTGATGCGCTCCAGGGGTGGGTGTTCCACCTCGCCAACGAGTTGCGAGACGCCCATTTCCTCGCGCAGGGCCTCGGCGAAGTTCAGGGGGTCCTTCTCCCAGAAGTCGCGCTCGACCTGGGCAGCGGGGCGTAGTTTGTCGTAGAGACCGGGGATATGGATGTGTCCCTGCTCGTCCTTCAGTTTGCTGATGATGATGGCCAGGGCGTGCAGGGGGTTGGGGGCGATGCCGCCATAGGTGCCTGAGTGCAGGTCGCGCCTGGCACCCTGAACTTCGACCTCAGTATAGATGATGCCACGCAGGCCTGTGATCAGGGCCGGGGTCTCGGGTCCGGGCATGTGGGTGTCGCAGATGAAGGCGGCATCGCAGCCCAGAGGTTCGGGAGTGGTACGCACATAGTGCTCGATGGATTCGCCGCCAGCCTCTTCCTCGCCCTCGATGAGGACCTTCACGTTTACGGGCAGCTTGCCATCGACGGCCATGAGAGACTCCAGGGCTTTAAAGACGAGCATGGTCTGCCCTTTGTCGTCGCAGGCGCCACGGCAATAGATGTTGCCATTGCGGATGGTTGGCTCGAAGGGGGGCGTATCCCAGAGTTCCACGGGATCGACGGGTTGGACGTCATAGTGTCCATAAATAAGCACAGTAGGCTTGCCAGGGGCATTGAGCCATTCTCCATAGACGAGGGGATGGCCCTGGGTCGCGATGACCTCTACTTTGTCGAAACCAATGCGCTGCAGATCGCGGGCGGCGTATTCGGCGGCGGCGCGAACATCACCTGCATGCTCTGGCAGGGTGCTGATGCTGGGGATGCGCAGCCAGCCCTTTAAGTCGTCGAGGAAGCGCTCCTCGTGTTCGGTAATATATGTTTCTAACTGTGTCATAAAACGAGTAGACCCTTTCTATTTTTCAAGTTTTATTCGCCCAAGCCATATTCTCAGAAAAGGATTTTTTTTCATCCTATCAGCTAAGGAGGGGGGTTGTCCAGTGGCGGCTACTTGCGTACACGGCTACTGCTAGGTGAGCGAGGTCTTCGGGGCATCCACGCCCATGCAGGGGGGGACCAAGGGAGCCAGTAGCACGTCCAGGCAGATGGGGCAGGGAAGCGTTGCCAGGATACCCAAGCACAGGCAGATGGGGCATGGGAGTGCTTCTGATGTATATATGTGATGCATGCTTTTTGGACGAAAACCTTGCATAGCTCACTAAGGCTCGCGTAATATAGGGAGACATCCCCTTTCACCAATGGGCGAACACATATTCCTTTGAATGAATGAAGATCACTGAAAGAAAAGATAGGATGGGATGAGCCGAGCTATGCGTGAACCACCGAGGATTACCGAGGAAGACCTTCGTGCCTGTTTGCAGGACCAGTATGATCTGAGCCCCATCACGCTGACGTTTCTTCCCCTGGGACATGATTACGATGCCGGGATATATCGTGTGGAAGGCGAGCAGGGAACAGTCTATGCGCTCAAGGTCACGACGAGATCGCTCTACGAACCACGATGTCTGGTTCCTCGCTATCTCAACGATCAGGGGATTGCATCGGTCGTGGCTCCCATTCCCACCCGCAGCAGTGCATTGTGGGCCCAGCTCTCGGATTGGACTGTGATCGTCTACCCCTGGATCTCCGGAGAGAGTAGCTTGACGGGGATGACGGACGAGCAGTGGAAGCAGGTGGGAACCATCTTCCAACGGATTCACCAGGTCATGCTGCCGCCTGGTGGCTTTGCGTCCTTGCGCAAGGAGACCTTTGATCCGACAGAGTATGTTCGATGGGTACGTGCCTTTGAAACCCAACACGCCCATGCTCAAGGCGGAGGTGCCTCACAGCGTGCGCTTCGCTCCGCCTGGGTGGCGCATCAGTCCACGATTCATACAGTGGTAACCTCCCTAGAAAAGCTGGCGGCGGTGCTCCAGTCGCGACCATTGTCCTGCGTCATCTGTCACGCCGACCTGCATGCAAGGAATCTGATCCGGAATCGAGCGGATCAGGTGTTCGTGATCGATTGGGATGAGGTGATGCTGGCCCCCAAAGAGCGCGATTTCATCTTTGTCAGGCCACCACACGCGGATGCGTTTTTTCAGGGCTATGGACAGGAGGAGATCGATTGGGTGGCCCTCACCTACTTCCTCTGGGAACGGGTCGTACAAGATCTGATCGAGTGTACCCACAACGTGTGTTTCAGGGATGATTGGGGAGAAGAGAGCAGGGCCGAGGCCGTCCAGTTGCTTGATGTGATCTTGGCAGAGGACAGGGGCCACATCGACGCTGCCTATCAAGCCTCGGCCCATCTCCCAAGAGATCTCACCGTTCACAGCGGGAAGGGTTCTTGATGAAACTTCTCCGATCCATCTGATTGATCCGCACACCAATGTAGCATGTTCGCGCCATTTCGATCGCGTTATGATGAGATACATGCATTTCGGGATTCGGGCGATAAATCGCCTTGCGCGCGATAAATGATTTTGCTGGAAAATGTTGTCCGAACGCGTTGCCTAAAGAGAAGAAACCATCACGCGGGATGGCTTCCCAAGCCGGTAGGGACCAGCTTTAGCGCGTCCGAACGCCATTTATGGCAGTGCGGCGCAAGCCTGGTTTGGCCAGTGAAGAAACGCCCTTTCACGCGACATAACGCAAGGAAAAGGAAAGGTTTGGGCTGCGCCCACGGGCGATTAATCTCCTTTGGACGCGGTCAACCGGGTCCCTACCGGGGGGAACAGGGTCAACCGGGGGAACAGGGTCATGCCCGGCGCACCAAACCATAACAAGGCACACCGGGCAGCGAGAGCGTGGGTCAGGATTTTTCGGGGGTGAGGAGGGTAGTGCGTTTGTCGCGGAGGAATTGGGCGATCTGGGCGGGCTCCTCTTTGCGGAGGGCCTGGGCTTTGATGTCAGCGAGGACGGTGCTCCACTGCTCTTTGGCGGTGAGGAAGCGGTTGTCGCGGGCGAGGAGTTCCTCGAAGATGTGGCGCTCGAGTTCGTGCCAGAGGGAGCGGTCGCGGCCGTCGAGGTCGCCTTCGTCGGGTTCGTAGTCCTGGTCGCTGGTGTGGTTGTCGATGCGGGCATGGAGAGGGTTGAAGTACTGGCGGAGCATCTCTTCCATGCGCGATATGTCGAGGGAACCGGCGTCGAAGGCGAGGGTGCCCGAGAGGGTGACCTGGACGACGGGGGGCTTCTCGGTCTGGGCGTAGGCAGGACCTTTGTCCTGGCAGTAGGATTCGAGGCGCAGGTAGATGTCTTCGGGCTCGTTGAGGCCGTCCACACGGATTTCGTGGCGCACGAAGGGGCGACGGGTGCTCTTGAGGCGTTCGGCGTGATGGATGCGCTCCTTCTTCTCCAGGTTGATGATGCGTCCGGGTTCGTCAGTATCGATCTCGACGTAGTAGTAGCCACGGTCCTCCCACTGGACCTCTTCGGCACTACAGGTCTCGGTGGAGCCGGGGTTGTAGATCCAGCCGTCGAATTCGTAGGGTTTGTGGACGTGGCCGAGGGCGAGATAGTCGACCTGGCCGCTGAGGGCCTGGAACTGGGCCATGGTGGGGAGGCCCTGGATGCGGGCAACCATACCATCGATGCCGGTGTGCATCATGAGCAGGCGGTAGGCGACGCCGGAGGCATCTTCATCGGCGCGGGCGTCCTGGAGGGAGTGCGACATGCCTTCGAGAGCGCGGGCGGTTGAGGAGCCAAGCCAGTGAATGCCATAGACACGCAGATTGCCGTCGAGCAGGTCGACGTAGGCACCGAGCATGTTTTGCTGGTCCCAGGGTTCGAGCTGGGGCATGCCGTCGACCATGCGCGGCTGGAGCAGGACGAGGTAGCCCTGGTAGCAGAGGAATTGCAGCCAGGAGGTGCCCTCGCGGTAGTAGCTGCGGTCGTGGTTGCCTTCGATGGCGATCACGGGGATGTTGGCGTCCTTGAGCTTCTTGAGGCCTTCTATGGCGTGGATGAGGGTCAAGGCGTCGATGGCTCGTTTGTTGAAGAGATCGCCAGCGATGACCATGAAGTCGACGCGGCGCTTGATGGCTTCGTCGACGAGTTCCCAAAAGGCCCATGTGAAGTCGTTGAAGCGTTCGCGGACGCCGTATTGTTCATAGCCCAGGTGGGTGTCCGCGCAGTGTATGAAGGACGCGCGCATAAGGGTTATGCCTTTCTTTTTTGATTTCTTGCGCCTGCGGCGCGCGCTATAAAAGAGAAGAAAAATTTTGTGGGGGGCACCCCACGCCTCGGCAGGAGGGAGACCCTCCTGCACCTCCCCTTCCAATAAATCGGAAAGAAAAACTTTGTGGGGACACCCCGCGCCCCGGCAGGAGGGAGACCCTCCTGCACCTCCCCTTTTCTACTACATGTGGACGGGGCCGGTCACGAAGGCGCGGACGGCGGCGGCGACGAGGATCAGGGCGGCGAGGCCGTAGATCAGGGCGTCAGTGCGTGGTTTTTTGCCGCTGGATGCGTAGGTGGTGGCGACGGGTATGGCGAAGATGACGATGGCTCCATAAACGTAGTGGAGGTAGTAGAGGTTGGAGCCGCCGCCGGGTTTGAGGCCCGTGGCTACCATGATGAGGCCGAGAAGGCCTTGTAGGGCGGCGAGGCCGACGGCGATGTACATGCCAATCGCCAGGGGCCGGGTGACGCCTGCTTTACGGAAATATTGCACGAAACTCCAGATCATGACGATGGCGCCTGAGAGAAAGATCAGGTATGGATTGTATTGATGAAGGGTTAGTACGAGTCCAGTCAAGGTTGTGTCTCCTCAAGGAATCTATTCTTTGCCTACCTGGTATAACCGGTAAGGGGTGTGTGCTGTGTTGTAATATAGCGCGAGTGGGGAGGAAAAACAAGTAAGAGATAGGAAAGAAGAGTGAAGGTGGACTGGCCGCGCCAGTCCACCTTCACTCTTCTTTCCTAGAATTTCTCGGCTTGGAGGACGGAGTGCATGTATTCGCGGAGGGCGGGGGCTAGCTCGGGGCGTTTGAGGGCGTAGGCGATGGAGGTCTTGAGCAGGCCGAGCGGGGTGCCGGTGTCGAAGCGCTCGCCGTCGAAGCGGAGGCCGTAGCAGCGGCCGGCTTCGGCCTGGCGCTGCAGGGCGTCGGTGAGTTGGATCTCGCCGCCTTTGCCGGGTCGGGTCTGCTCTAGAAGTTCGAAGATGTCGGGCGAGAGGACATAGCGACCGGCGACGGCCAGGTTGGAGGGGGCCTCTTCGGGGTCGGGCTTCTCGACCATATGGGAGATTTTGATGAAGTTGTCTTCGCCCTTGGTGGTCTCGCCGGCGACGATACCAAAGGATGATATCTCTTCTTTGGGGACCTCGAAGAGGGAGATGACGCTGCTCTGGGTGCGCTCGAAGAGTTCGATCATGCGGGGTAGGCAGGGGGTTTCGGGGGCAACCAGGTCATCGCCGAGCATGACGACGAAGGGTTCGTTGCCAACGAGATGTTTGGCGCAGAGGACGGCATGGCCCAGGCCGTGCGCCTCTGGCTGGCGGACGGCGGCGAAGGAGGCCAGGGTCTGTACACGGCGCAGCTCCTCTAGTTCTTTGAGCTTGCCTTTGCGCTCAAGGGTGCGCTCAAGGTCGGGGAAGGAGTCAAAATGGTCTTCAATGCTGCGCTTACTGGAGCTGGTGACAAAAATAATCTCTTCAATTCCAGCGGCCACGGCCTCTTCTACGATGTATTGTAACGTCGGTCGATCGACGAGGGGTAACATCTCTTTGGGAATAACTTTACTTGCTGGCAGAACACGAGTGCCTAGACCAGCTACCGGCAGTACGGCTTTACGAATGCTCATCGGTCCTCCTGATAATAAGAGCACAGAAGTGACGCCTTACTATCTGGCGCTCGACTTCTCTTTTACTATTGTAGTGTATGTACTTACGGTTGGTCAATCTGTGCCAAAGGTGATGGGGGTGACGACGCTGCTGAAGCACGCGTCTTCATATAATGGTACGGGGCATTGTGAGGGGGAACGAGGTTTACATTGCCCACATCGTGCCCCTCACGTGAGGGCTAGCTGGGGAAGTGGAGGATGAAGAGTCCGGCGATGTAGAGGATGAAGGTGATGGTGTATATTTGGGAAGCCCAGAGGGTGAGGCGGTCGCGGGCCTGCCAGCCGTAGAGGAGCATGGCCAGGACGAGGCCGGTTGAGAGGCGGCCGGCGGAGACGAGTTCCTCATATGAGGCGATGGACATGAAGATGGTCAGGGCCAGGTTCAGGCCCCAGATGAGCCAGGTGCAGTCTCCCCAGCGGCGCAGGAGGGTGGCGCGGGCGAAGGCAATGATGCTGAGCACGGTGGGGATAAGCATCAGGATGACGAGTGGGGGGAAGCGGTTATGGTCCTGGTAGAAGACAAATAGTCCGCGAAAGGGTATGCGCTCGAAGGGAGGGGCATAGCCCAGGCCGGTGCGCCCAAAGATGACGACGATCAGGCCGTACCAGAGTACGGTGGGGAGGAGTGAGATGAGGGCGAAGCGTATGCTTTCCCACCAGCGGCGGCGCCAGAAGAGGAGCGCGATATAACCCAGGGGGAAGAGGACGGCGGTTTCGCGTGCGAGGACGGCCAGGCTCATGCAAAGGGCGGCTGTACGGGTGCGTTTCCATTCTAGCGAGAGCAGGCCGAGGCAGATCAAGAAATAGGTCAGGGGTTCGGTTGTATCGAAGATAAAGGCGGTGGTCTGGCCGAAGTAGAGGCCCAGGGCCAGGCTATACCAGGGCGAGAGCTTGCGCCGCTTGAGCAGATAGGCCGCGATCTCTACGCTGCCCACAATTGAGACAAAGTTGATGAGTAGCATGGCATATGGGACCAGGGCTTTCTGTCCCAGGCTGAGCAGCGCCGTCAAGAGGGGATAGATAATGCGTTGATAGCGGTATGAGGGATCATCAATATGCGCCGACGCGTGCTGGGGGTCGGTCACCATATAATAGAAAAACTGGCCATCGTAGCCGGCGCTTCCATGAGCTACATGCTGCGAAAAGACTGTACCGATATGCACATAATGCAAGGCGTCATACTGCTTATATATGCTAAGTGCCACGATGAAGACCAGGTAGAGCAACGCTGTAACCAGCGAAGGTCTGATAAGAAATGCCAGGAGGCGCCTGGGCCCTGCCTGTCCATTCCCCTGCTGAATCAGTTCGTCTGAAGACGCCGTCTGTGTGCCTGTACTCATGAAATAACCTGCTTCCTCTTAGCAATATTAGGAAAAAGTCTAGCAGAACCGTTTGAAAATGGCAAGAACAATGCTTTGGCGGGGTGGTGACTTATTCGTGAGTATTTGCAGAGTAAAGATTTATTGGTTCTTGATATTTTCTTGAAACCTCAGCTTTATAATCGAGAGTGTCGGTGGAAAAACAAGTAGGCAGAGAAATAAGTTCCCGGGCGACAAGCTTATTCCGCGCATATGTTTATGCTCTGCGAAAAGAGAATAGATAGAATTTTTGGAAATGAAGGAGCTAGCTGATGAATTGGAAAAAGCAGGCACGGCGCTTGAGCCTTCTTCTCGTCTTGAGCGCGTTGCTGATTCTCTCATGCACGCTGGTGGCGTGTGGAGGTAATGCTGGGGGTGCGAGCACAGGTACGACGACGACGACGAGCAGCACACAGACGACGTCTGATCAGTCTACGACGAGCGATAATGGCAGCGATGATCAGCAGATTCAGAACCTGATGCAATCGGCGAATGATACGTCTCCAGATAACAATGGTAGTTCGCATGGCAGCGATGATGGGTTTATTCCCTAAGCGGGCCCGCTACTTGCGTACGCGGCTACTGTTGAGGCCAAGGGAGAGTAGGTGCGTGCATCCGTTCGAAAAGTTTTGAGGCTGCGCCTACAGGCGATGAATCGCCTTTGGACGCGCTAAAGCGGGTCCCTACCGGAATGGTGGCCAAGTTCATAGCCTATATTCACTCTGAAGGAGAGTTTTTGAGAAAGGATTCGGTAAAGATATGATCAGCCCAATGCAGTTTGTACGCCGGTTTTCGGGTCGTGTTGGTTTCGCGGTTGGTTTGGGGGTGCTCTCGTTGAGCATGGCGCTTCCGACACAGGCTTTCGCGGCCACGACGAATGTTGATGCCCAGAAGTGTGGGGCCAAGGATGTAAAGTGTGTGATTACCTTTGGGGATCAGCGCATCACTGAGCGCCTGACAGATCTCAGTGCCCTGGACACCAAGGTGCAGACCTTGCAGCAGAAGAAGCATATCGGCGAAGACGAGGCTGAGGCCCTGAAAAATGATGTGAGCACCAATAAGAATGGTCTCAATACGCTGAAGAGCAAGCTGGACGCCGAGAGCGATGCCCAGGCCGCGCGCCAGGATGTGAAGAACATTTATGAGCAGTTCCGCATCTATGCCGTTGTGCTACCACGCGATGAGCATAGGCTGCACCTTGACGTCGAGAAGACCCTCAACGATAAGCTCACGGATATGAAAACGAAGATCGAGACACGCATCGATAAAGCGCCCGCAGATAAGAAAGATCAGTTGAACAGCCTGTACAATGACTACAAGGCGCAGTTGACGGCGGTCGCGCCTCTGATTGATGGGGCGAAGGCCATCCTGCCTAACATGACCCCGGCAAACTTCAATACTAATCGCAGCGCCTATGAGGGGCGGCTCAACACACTGAAAAGCGATGAGAAGACCATCCAGAGCGACCTGCAAAAGGCCGCCAGCGATCTGAAGCAGATCAACCAGGCTCTTAAAAAGAAGTAATAAGCAAGGATAAAACAGTAGGGAGGGTCGCACATGTGCGACCCTCCCTACTGTTTTATCCTTGCTTAAGTTTAGTGGCCGATTTTTCGTAGTCGCGCTTTTCCTTTGCTCTTTAGATAACTTTTGGCTTCAAATATAATCTGTCATGTGTTATAACCTTATCAATGTATTTGTTTCTTTATGACAAGGATGGCATGATGAATACTTATGTTGAGCAGCCTGAGGCTGTTGCGGGTAAGACGAGGCGTGTGGTGGGGCGGGTGGCGTATATTTCGGCGGGACTCTGGATCGTGCGTTTGCTGGCTTTTTTTGTTCCGGCATTGCGGGATGCGAGTCCGAGTGGGGCGCCGTTGTTAAGCGAGCTATTTTGTGTGCTGGGGATCGCGACGCATATGACGTTGCTGCCTGTTGTGGATGCGTTGCCGGGTCCGAGATGGGGGAAGGCGGCGGGCTATGGCTGGATCGCGATTGACATGGCGACCGAGATCATGCAGTTGAATGGTGTGCCACATGCGACGTATATCGCGTTGAAGTATGGTGGGCATATTTCGGCGGCGGTCTGGTTCGCCACGGCCTCCTGGAGACAGAAGGGGACGATGCGCGTTGTGGGGCTGCTCCTGGCTCTGGTGCTGGGTGGCTACTCTTTTGTCGCGCCGTTTGATCCGACGCATTTTATCGGGCTGCTGCCCTCGTTGGTTTTGATTCCGACGTGGATTATCCTGGCGGGACGTGAAATCACCAGAGAGAGGCGAGTCAAGGCTGACGTGGCTGTGGAGTAGTTGGTATATACAATATGAAGGCATGGCGTCAACGTGTTTCACGGCATCACCTGATTTCCTACCCGCTGATTCGTGGGAAATTGGAGGGTTATGGTGGTGCCTTGATTGGGGGTGCTGGTGAGGGTGATGGTGCCGCCGTGGGCGTGGACCAGCCCCTGGGCGATGGAGAGGCCCAGGCCGCTACCACTCTGGGCGGTGGTGCGTGTGCGGGCTTGATCGACGCGGTAGAAGCGATCAAAGATGTGGGGGAGAGCTGAGGCAGGAATGCCAAGGCCGGTATCGGTGATCTCTATAAAGGCCAGGGAGCAATCCTCGCATTGTTTACCCAGAGCGCGCAGAGTGATATCTCCACCAGGAGGGGTAAACTTGATGGCATTCTCAATGAGGTTGAGGAAGACACGACGCAACTGGTCGCTATCGCCTTCAATGGAGAGGGGTTGTTTGGGCAGATCAAGAGTAATATGCTGACCTTGAGCTAGAATATCGGCCTGTTCTTTTACATTGGTCAGGAGTTGGCAGAGATCGATGTGGGTCTTTCTGAGTTTCACCTGGCCTTCGTCCAGGCGAGAGAGTACGAGCAGGTCGGCGACCAGGCGTTGCATACGCTCGACCTCGTTGTACATACCAAGCATCAGGCGGCGTTTAGCCACCGCGTCACCATTGTCGGCTTCCAGCAACAGCATCTCCAGGCTTCCTCCCAGGCCCGTTAGCGGGGTACGTAGCTCATGAGAGACATCGGCCACAAATTGTTTTTGGCGCGCAAACATGTGCTCCAGGCGGATGACCATACTATTGAAGGCCGTGGCCAGGCGGCCAAGCTCGTCCTGGGTTGGGGGTTCGGAGAGGCGCTGAGTGAGATCGCCACCGGCGATACGCATACTGGCGCGCTCGATTTCGGCCAGGGGGCGCAGGGCGTGGCGAATCAGGGGTAGCGTCAAAAGGGCAGCCACAAGGAGTCCGATGGTGATGGCGATAAGGAGGAGCAGGCGTGTGGAGGAGACGGCGCTATCGATAACGGTGGTCGAGCTTTGAAGTTGAAGGATGCCCCCAGCATAGGCCATGCTTTGCTTATCCGCCACTATAAAAATATTATAGCAGGCAACCAGTTGGCGCTGTCCATTGGGGAGAGTCATAAGCATGCTGGCGTGGCCCTGTTTATGCACCTGCTGTAGTAGCTCCTGCTCCTGCTCGGAGCTAAAGATGGTGGCAGAAAATTTCCCCTTGTCACTTTGAGCCAGGGGATGACCATCAAGAGAGAGAATGGTCACGAGGGTACTTTTATCGACAAGGCTTTGCGCTTTCGAGGCGATTTCACGCGCCCGGTTCAGTGAGAGGGGCAGAGGATTGGAAAGGGTGTTAGTTGGGACACCTGAGGCATTGATCAGAATGCTCGCCTGAGTGTTAAGCGTGCTAAGCTGGTTGGAGAGGAGCACCTGCTCCTCGGCGCTTGAAACGACAATGCCCATCGTAATCAAGATCAGCGCCAGCAGGCCAAAGGAGACGAGAGCCACACGCCAGCGCAGGGGAAGGCGATTGAGCCAGAGAGAGAGCCAGGAGAAGCGGCGCATAGGATCACCTCAGTTTTTCACTTCACGTAGGACATAGCCAACGCCACGCACGGTTTGCAGTAGTTGGGGAGGGAGATCCTGGAGTTTCTCCCGCAGGTGTTTGACATAAACCTCGATGACGTTATCATCACCGACATAGTTATAGCCCCAGATGCGCGCCAGGATGGCGTTGCGCGTCAGCACCTGGCGGGGATGAGAGAGAAATAGCTCAAGAAGCTCAAACTCGCGCGGAGTCAGCTCTATTTCGCGCGCACCACGGCGTACGACACGGGTGGTGCGATTGAGGGTAATATCTTGAAAGACCAGCACATTGCCAAGCTGCAAGCCGCGTCGTCGAAGGACTGCCCGTACACGGGCCAGGAGTTCTTTGAAGGCAAAGGGCTTGGTCACATAATCATCGGCCCCTAGCTCAAGGCCAGTTACGCGATCCTCCACCTCCTCGCGCGCTGTCAGCATGATAATGGCGGTATTGTAGGCACCATGAATTTGTTGCGCAACGGCCATACCATCCAGGCCGGGGAGCATAAGGTCAAGGATTACAATATCTGGCTTGTGTCTTTCCACGGCTTGCAGGGCCTCGTGGCCGGTCATGGATACATGCACAGTAAAGCCCTCATACTCGAAGCCCATGCGCAGAAACTCAATAATCTGCCGCTCATCATCGACGAGCAAGATGGTAGGCATGTGCTCTTGTGCTTCGGGAGAAGATACCATATGGCCTCGTTCTTTGTAAGGTGAGTGACGACGCTGCTAAAGCACGCGTCTACATATCATGGGACGTTTGGCGGCGTGGCGTAGCCACGCCGCCATATCCCCTTTCCCCGGGTTGAAGCACCGCAGGTACTGAGGTGTGACACATAAAACAACGCTTTTACTTGCTGGACTGCTTGCAGGCTGGAGTATCCGAAGGAGGTGGGCCAACGGTCAGTTGCTGGGCATCCAGTGAACCATTGCTAGCTAGCTTACCATCTGCCATGATAAAATCGCCAACCTTCAATTCGCTCAGGGAGATCGAGTGGCCAGCGATTTTGCTCGCGAACTCGGTACTGGTACTAGTATTGACGGTATAGGTCTTGCCATTATTAAAACCGCTCACCGTAAGCGTTGCCCCGTGGATCGCGGTAATGCGTCCCACGATGCCGGTCTGGTTGGTCGTGGCCGAGCCAGCAAGCTTCTCAAGCTTCTGCTTATCGCCCTCGGAAGAGGGCTTTTTCTCACTGGAGGAGGGAGGCAGTCCAATCTTGATGGATTTGGCTGTCAGAGTCTTCTCAGCATTATAGGTGCCAGAGGCCTGGATAAAGTCACCAACCTTCAAATCTTGAGATGAGATGGCCTTGTCCGCCAGCTTGCTCCCATACTCTGTAGTAGAGGTTGTGGTGACCGAGACAGTCGCCCCATTGTCATAGCGACGTAGAGTCAGCGAAGAGCCGTTAATGGCGGTAATCGTGCCGAGCACATTTGCGACATTGGGATCGGGCTGCTTCCCCGGATTGCACTTGGAGAGATCAACCAGGTTTGTGTTAGCTAGAAGAGAAGCATTGGTAGAGGCCTGAGCCGTGTGCATAAAGATGCCGCCAGCGACGAAGGACGCGAGCATCAGGCATGTGCCCACCAGGGCATAGAGATGAACTGGTTTAAAGCGAGGCGAGCGCGGACTAATCTTGTCGAGAGACGTACTGTTCTCGACCTCAGGGTTTCTTTCCTCTGACATAGGATAGTATTTCCTCCTTGATATGTTTACAGACAAGAGAACAGGTGTGGTCTTGCCTTCGAGAGCTAGCATAGCAAGCTGGATTGAAATATCAGGAGGTTTTTGCTGAAAAAACGCTGAAGAATTTAATCCGATGTATCTGGTGAGAGGCACTCGATCATGAGGACCTGGGGGTCTTTGACGCGGTGGCTCATCTTGACGATATTCTGGATGTTGGTGGGATGGGTCATGAAGCTTGTGGCCATGTCGACGGCGTCCTCGGCACTGGCGAAGATGCCATCGAAGAAGGCGAGGGGATCTTTTTCGAGCAGGAGGCCGACATGCCAGCCCTCGTTGAAGGAGAAGACGAGCAGGAGGCCGATGTGATGACCGGCGATCTTCGCCAGGCTAGTGGTATGGTAGATAACGTCGGTGGCGGTGCGATCTTCGAGGCGAAACTCCTGATCCTCGATACGGAGAGAGGAAGGAAAGACCATATCCTGGGCGGACCCATCACTCATAAAAATATCCTTTGCGCTGTAAGGGCTTTTGTTAGATGTGAATATTATACAATGGTCATATTCCGAAACCCAACGCCACTTGCGTGTCTAGCGCTTCGCGCTCAGGGTTTTCGGATCAGAAGTATGCAAACGCGATTTATTCGGCAAGAGGACATATGTGGAAAAGATGTGGATGAATTGTGGAAAAGTGGGCCTGAGAGGACTCGAACCTCCGACACAGCGTTTAGGAAACGCTTGCTCTATCCACTGAGCTACAGGCCCATCGCCTTCAATGATACCATACTCGTCAATCATCGTTCAATAGTTTTTGTGGGGTATTTCAGGGAAGAGGGAGAGGCAAATTGTGCCTGACGAAGCCAGGTACAGTCTGCCTCTTCTCTACCAAAAAGAAGGTGCATGGGGTCTCGATACGACAGCCATTTATAGGGGCTACCTCTCTCGCGCGGGCAAGCATAAGAAAGGTAGTTTGGCTATTTATAGTTTGGCTATGTATATAGTTTTTTATTGGGGGCTGACAAAAGATACACCCCGGCCGGGGTAGTAGTGCTGGTAGGAGACGGCACGGGGATTGGGTTGCCAGTTCATGGAGCTGGCGATCACTGATCCGTCGTCTAGAACCCGCTCTACGACTCCGACGTGGCCTGCTCCGCCTGAACCTTGCACGCCACCCTGGAGCACGATAATGGTTCCCTCAGTGGGGGCTGAGGAGACGTTCCAGCCTAATTCGGCCGCGCGGTCGGCCCATTGCCAGGCCATGGCGCCACCGTGGCTCCATGGGACATAGTATCCGTAGAGGTCATGGAAACGTTTATTGGCATACCAGGTACAGGTTCCAAAGGGGAAGCTGTTGTAGTCTATCTCATCATCTGAATCAAACCAGGGAAGCTGGTTGATAAATGAGGGCTGTTGTGGCCCTCCCCTGTTGTGTTGCAACGACAGGGGTTGTAGATGAGGCTGCGCATTCTCTCCCTTCGCGGCGTTGTTCACGCCCTCCTCCGCATCGGCAGCCTTGAGAGACTCGTTCTGGTATGGCGATGTTCTTCCATTGTTATGGCATACAAGTTGATTGCGGGAGGAGTGTTGAGAAGATTGGGCGTGTTGATCTGACAGGTGCTGCTGGCTTGCGCTCTCCACGCTTGCACACTGAGACGCCTCGGCGGCGGCGACCTGGACGTTCTGCATGGAGAGTCCCAGGGCAACACCAATCGAGAGTACACCTAGTAGCGCCAGGGCGCCGGTCTTGAGTACACGCTGTAGTATATGTGATGGCTGGAGTTCGCTCCAGCTTTTTCGCTGCGTTCGCACTATATCCTCTTCCATTTCGGCAACTTGCAGACCCCTGCAATGGCTTGTACTCCTTTCCTAACACCGTATGGGTTCGCACTGCCCAATTTTGGCCCGTTAAGGGCGGAATACTCTGCCTAAAAATACTATACACCGCCCCTTGTAAAAATAGATACCGATATGTAGGTATTTTATATGTAAAATACCTACATATCGGTATCTGTGTACTTCTCGCCACTGCGTGGCTCGCAGGGTAATAGTGTGTGGTGGTGGCGGTGCGGCGGAGCCGCACCGCCACCACCACACACTATTACCCTGGTGCAAAAAGAGAGTGGGACGGATCACGAGTGTCCTGGTCAAGTGTAAAAAGAGAGTGGCGTGGATGCCGACGCATGTCGGCATCCACGCCACTCTCTTTTTACACCTAATATTTTAGAGGCGTTGTTTGGGCTTTTTGTGGATGAAGGGGGAGGTTTTCTCCTCAGCGCCACGGATTTCGGAGACGCCAGTCTCCTGGTTGTACTCAACCTCGGTCACCTGCTCGCGGCGGATGGCATTGATGGGCTTCATACCAGTGGGAGGAGGAGTGGTGCGTGGACCGGGCCGGGAGGAGGGCCATTCCGGAAAAACAACCTTCACTTCGCCGGAGAGCGCGGTATTGTCATCTGGCGCCTGGTTTTGCAGGGTATTCTTGGTATCAGTAACTTTTGGTTTCTGCATGTGTCTTCCCTCTGAAAACATTTCTTACATTGATAGGTCAATGTGATAAGGTCAGTAAGATTTTACTGTAAGATGTGTGAACATACAAGTTAGAAGAACTATAGATTACACGCAGAAGTCTTCTTGACCTGTGACACATCGAAATACTAGTACTTTTAGAAGTTTTGGCACTAGCCTCTGACATTTGCTCGTTGCGTAATGGGAATAAGCAAATCTTCTTTTCTATTGTACAATGCTCAATCTAGATATGCGATGGGAGTGAGGAGGATAATTTTATGCGGGTGTTGTTGACGGGGGCGACGGGGTTGCTGGGGGGGCACCTGGTGAAGGCGTTGCGCGAGAGGGATGAGCGGGTGCGGGCACTGGTACTTCCGGCTGAGGATGCGCGTTCATTGGAGGCACTGGGAGTCGAGGTGGTGTGTGGAGATATTACGGAGGCAGGCGCGCTGACGGCGGCCGTGCAGGAGAGTGAGCTGGTCTTTCACCTGGCGGGGATGATGGGGGTCTGGCGTCCCCTGGCGGACTACCACCACGTGAATGTTGAGGGGACGCGGAATCTCTACAAGGCAGCTATGGAGGCAGGAGTGAGGCGGTTTGTGCATACCAGTTCGCATACGGTGTATGGACTGGGGTATGGGCGATTTCTGACGGAGGATGAGCCGCTGCGGCCCGATAACGATCCCTATAGCTTGAGCAAGGCGGAGGGGGATAGGCTGGTGCGCCGCCTGATGCTCACAAGCCCGATGGAGACGGTAATTATCCGGCCAGGGACATTCTTTGGGCCGGGCGATAAGCTGCATTTCGCGCGCATGGCGGAGAAGTTGAGGCGTGGGCGCGGCGTCATTCTGGGGCGCGGTGATAATCATCTCCCCTTTTGTTACGTTGACGATATCGTGCAGGGCTATCTTCTGGCGGGATATCATCCCCAGGCACCAGGGAACGTCTACAACATTACGAATGATCAGCCGCTGACACAGCTTGAGATGTTTAATGAGATCGCGGACGCCGTAGGGGGAGAGCGCCCCAGGCTGCACCTGCCTTACCAGCCGATCCGCCTGGGGGCGATCTGCGCGGAGAAGTTGGTGGCGCGTATGACGCGGACCCGGCCCCTGGTCACGGAGCTGGGGGCCTTGATGTTTGGTAGTGATAATAAGCATAGTATTGAGAAGGCGCGCCGCGAGCTGGGCTACGCGCCCCAGGTGGATTTGCGCGAGGGAATTCAGTTAGCGGCGCAGTGGTTCAATGGGTAGCCAGAAGTCCATGCAAGCATGGACCTTACAGATGCATTGTTTAGTCGGGAGAGGATTTAGGAGTGTTGGAGTGTTTGAGGCCGAAGCGTTGGATGGTGCGCGCCAGCCAGGTGGCGACAGGCCCCTGGTCGGCGCGCTGGCTGGATTGCAAGAGGAAGTTGGCGGTTGGGGGATGTGAGGGTTGTTGCTGGCTTTGTTTGATGTGCGCTAGTTCGGCGTAGTGTTGCGCGGCCCAGTAGAGGTTGATACGGCAGGCGCGGCAGTTTTTGGCGCTCTCTTCATTGCTTTCGCCACATTGAGGGCAGATGAACATGGGATTAGACATGGTGAAGTGGCTCCTTTCTATGATGGTTGGCTGGCGGTTTTGGCCTGAGCGTCGCCGGTGCGGGGGTGTAAGGTGATCAGTGATTGGGCGCTCTCGCGGGCGACTGAGAGCGCGACGCGGCTGACGGTGGGTACATGACAGAGCATGTTGGTGTAGGCCGCGTTGGCGAGAGGACAGTAGCACTCGCCGGCCTTGATGCTGCGTCGCAGTTCGGCGGCGCGGGGGGTACTCCAGACGCTTTGGAAATTATAGTCGTGCTCACGCAGGTTACCCATGGGTTCGGCGCGGATACAGCAGGTCCAGACGTCGCCATTGGGGGCGATCTGGGCGGAGGCGACGCCCGCGAGGCAGGGGATTACCTGGCGCTGCTCGGCGAGGGTGCGTTTGACGAGATCATAATAGCGATCCCGGAAGGCCTGGGTGATACGCGAGACGCCGCTGGCCTCGGATTGGCGTATCCCCTGCTGCAAGCGTTCAATAACGGCCTGGTACTTGGGTAGAGGAGGGGTGATGCCCATGCCGACGGTGTCCAGCTCCACGCGCTCCTCGGCGATCTCGCTGATGAAGGAATCTGGGCGCAGCTCCTCGCGTACGTAGGCATAGATCTGCTCAAATTCGTCGACATTAAAGTTTGAGATGACGGTATGTACTCCCACGGTCAGGTTTTTGTAGCGCGCCTTGAGGGCCTTGAGGCCGGCATAGGTCTTGAGGGCGTGGGCGAAGTTACCTTTGACACCTCGCACGCGGTCATGCTTCTCGCCAATGCCATCCAGGGAGAGGTTGATAATGACTTCTGAGCCGGGCGCGGCTTGCAGGACCTGCTCGATGCGCGCAGGGATGATAGCGTCCTGGATACCGTTGGTGGGGATATTGATAATGCCGGGCCGGCAGTGCTGGTAGGCGGAGGCGATGATCTGTGGGAGATCCCGGCGCAGGGTGGGTTCCCCCCCACTGAAGGTGAACCAGTAGGCGGCGCGGCCAATTGAAGCGAAGGTGCGTTCGTATTCTTCTAGCGTGAAGTCGTCGTTGGGGCGTTGCCAGACGTTACAGGTTTTGCAGCGCGAGTTGCAGCGATAGCTGACGCTGATGGTGAGGTTGAGTGGGAGGGCCTGTGGTTGGCCTGTGGCGTATGAGGCTTGTATTTTGGCGATTTTTGGTAATATTTCGAGCATATGTTTCCCTTTCCCTTCTTTCCACGTTGCCGCCTGCGGCGGCAGAAAAAAATTATAAAAAAATTTACTCGGGGGCTTTGCCCCCGCCCCCCCGCAGTTCCTGACCAAGGCTGCCTGAGGCGGCAGAAAAAAATTATCACGCGAGACGGCTTCTCCGGCTGGTAGGGACCCGGTTTACCGCGTCCGAAGGCGATTAATCGCCTGCGGGCGCAGCCCTAAACGTTCCAGGACATCATGTAGCGATGGGTTACCAGTTGCCCACCCAAGGCTTTGGCTTGCGCCGAATTGCCATGAATGGCGTTCGGACGCGCTAAAGCTGGTCCCTACCGAGGGGGAGGAGATGGGACGGAATCGAGGCTTCCTCTTGTTAAGACGGATAAGTGTATGTATTTATATTTTTATGGTACTAGAGGGCATTTTTGGTATTTTTGTAGCTGGGGGTAAATTTGCGCGATTTTTGCTGCCGGATTCCATTCTAAATGATGTAAATAGATGTTACGATATAAGGTATAATAGCAAGCGAGATAGCAAAGGGTGTGTATTTATGGTTCAACAATCTCGATATAGCGATGCTGGCCAGAATGGGGGCCCATATCTTGGGGCGCTACGTGCGACGTATCGCCACGTTATGCTGTTGAAGACAATGTTGACGCTGATTATTTGTGTGATTGCGCTGGGGCTAATATTAGAGGCTGTACGTTTGTTAAAAATTCATATGTTGACGGTGGGGATGGCGGGGTTCTTTGGGGTAATTTTGCTGATCGTTTTTGGCTTCTGCCTGGCGTTGTTTCTGCGCTATCGGCATGAGGCGGTGCGAGTCTATGAGCAGGGGCTGGTGGCGACGAATCGCGAGGGGTGGGTGGCGCTGCGCTGGGATGAGATTGAGTATATCTGGCACAAGGTGGATCTGCAGACGCCTGATCCGGATTTTGAAATTGATACGAACCGCCTGGCATATATCGCGTATGATAATCCGCATGCAACATCGTGGAGTAATCTGGATTATGTGACCCATACCGAGGCGACCAAGGGGTCGAGCATTCTCAAGCATTCGTATGTTGTGCGTTCATATCGAGGAGTTTCGCTGAACATTCCACAGCATTATCTACGCTGGTCGAAGCTGTGTGACACGATTGATCACGAGGCCACGCGCTACCAGTATTCGCTGGCGCAGACGCTACTACAACAGGGGAGGCCTGTCTCCTTTGGTCCACTCCTGCTCAGTCAAGATGGTATTTACTATGGGCAGGATCTCTTGCCCTGGCAGCTCTTCGGCGCCCTCTCTGTCGATGAGCGCTGGGGACTGATTACGATTACGGTGAAGGGGTATGCGCGGCCATGGGCCTGGCTGCTAGTGGCGCGCGTCCCCAATATCGCGCTCCTGCAAGGCTTGCTGGTCATAGTACAGCAGAAGTTTGCGCGCAGGCCGCTGAGATAGCGTGTTGTTGTCGCGCTGACCAAATTTTGCTATAGTGGACAGCGGAAGCTTTGCGCGTCTGGTATTTTTATTAGATAGCGAGAGTAATCGATCCTCTAGAGCGCATGCATGGGAGTTTTTGTATGACCACACAAGACAGCGCCGTCCCTAGTTTAAAAAGGACCCCGCTTTATGAACAGCACCGGGCTCTGGGTGCCCGCCTGGTGGAGTTCGGTGGCTGGGATATGCCTGTACAGTATAGCGGCATTATCGAGGAGCACCAGGCCGTTCGCACGAAGGCGGGGCTCTTTGATGTCAGTCATATGGGCGAGTTTAAGGTTGAGGGGAGCGATGCCCTGGCCTTCCTGCAATATCTTGTGCCCAATGATGTCTCACGCCTGGCAGTTGGGCAGGCGTTATATACGCAGCTTTGCCGACCAGATGGCACGACGATTGATGATTTGCTGATCTATCACCTGGCGGAAGAGCAATATATGATCGTCGTCAACGCCGCTAATATCGATAAAGATTATGCCTGGATCGAGAGTCACGCGCAGAAGTTTGCCAACGTCACCCTCTCCAATCAGTCGGATACGACTGCGCTGATCGCCCTGCAAGGCCCACTGGCGACGAGTATTCTGCAACCACTGGCGGACGTCAAGCTGGACGAGATTAAGTACTACCACTTCGCGCCGGGCCAGGTCGCGGGCATTCGTTGCCTGATCTCACGCACCGGCTACACGGGCGAGGATGGCTTTGAGCTGTACTACCCCTCCGTTG
Organism: Ktedonobacter racemifer DSM 44963; assembly: GCF_000178855.1. GTDB lineage: Bacteria > Chloroflexota > Ktedonobacteria > Ktedonobacterales > Ktedonobacteraceae > Ktedonobacter > Ktedonobacter racemifer. Next base: position 2,399,776 of record NZ_ADVG01000002.1, read on the forward strand.
ACGCGGCCAGGCTCTGGCAGACCCTGCTTGAAGCAGGCAAGCCACAGGGGGTGCTGCCGGCGGGCCTGGGAGCGCGCGACACACTGCGCCTGGAGGCTGCCTACTGCCTCTACGGGCATGAGCTGGACGATGAGACTAATCCGCTTGAGGCCGGCCTGGGCTGGACTGTGAAGCTGAAGAAGAGCGCGGAGTTTATTGGTCGCAGCGCCCTCCAGCAGGCGAAGGAGCAGGGACTGAAGAAACGCCTGGTGGGGATTGAGTTGCTAGAGCGCGGCGTACCACGTAGCGGCTATGCCATCTATGATGGTGAGCAGCGTATTGGCGTTCTTACCAGCGGCTCGCACGGGCCAACGGTGCAGAAGAGCATTGGCCTGGGCTTTGTGGACCCAGCGCACGTCAGCGCGGGGACACGCGTGCAGATCGAAATTCGCGGGAAGCGCGTCGCCGCGCAGGTGGTGGCTCTTCCCTTTTATAAGCGCGGGGAATAGAATTAGTTGTGGGCTTTTAGTCCATGCAAGCATGGACCCTACAATTTCCGTGAAGCGGGGAATAGAACAAACAGAGATACATTGAAGGAGAAGATAGATGATGGCTAGCCTTAACCATCCTGCTAACCTGAAATATACGAAGACCGATGAGTGGGTCCTTGTAGAGGGAGACCAGGCGACAATTGGTATTACGGACTATGCTCAGGATCAGCTTGGTGACATTGTGTACATCGAGCTGCCCTGGGATGGCGGCCAGACGCTTGGTAACGAAGAGAAGTTCGGTGATATTGAATCGGTCAAGGCGACCTCCGAGCTTGTGGCACCGCTCAGCGGCGAGGTGGTCTCCGCCAACCAAGAGTTGAAGGAGCGCCCAGAGCTGATCAACGATAACCCTTATGATGAGGGGTGGATGCTGAAGATCAAGCTTGCCAATACCGCGGAGCTGGACCAGTTGATGACTGCCGAGCAGTATTTGCAATACCTCGAAGGTAGATAATAACAAGAGAGAAAAAAGCCGCTGGGATGGGCGTTGCCCCATCCCAGTGGCTTTTTTCTTGCTCGCTAATGAAGAAGGGCTATGTCCACTCATCCTTTTTGGCTATTCCGTTCGTCAATGCGATATAATATGTTGTCTGCATTGACCACTTCATCCCATTATAATAGATCAATTTTTAGTACTTTATGCGGGTCTCTGTGTACTCCCCAGGGGAGATGGCAGGAGGCCTGCCGATTATGGTTTGCAGAAGACCAAAGCCTTTAGAATCTCCAGGGAGATGTTTAATTCAATGAGTTATGTGCCTAATACACCGGAAGAGCAGCAGGACATGCTGGAAAGCATGGGCCTCTCTTCGATTGAAGACCTGCTGACTCCCGTTCCTGAAAATGTGCGCCTGGATCGTCCGCTCGATCTGCCGCAAGCCCTCTCAGAGCCAGACCTGCGACGCGTGATCACACGCATGGCGGCACGCAATAAGAGCCTCGACACTACCATTTCATTTTTGGGTGCGGGAACCTATGACCGGGCCATCCCCAGCGTGGTGCCACACCTACAGCGCCGCTCGGAGTTCGTCACGTCCTACACGCCCTATCAACCGGAAGTGAGCCAGGGCATCCTGCAGGCAACGTACGAATTCCAGACCATGGTCTGCCAGATCACCGGCATGGACATCGCCAACGCCTCGCTCTATGATGGCGCGACAGCCATGATTGAGGCGGTCTTCGTGGCCCTTGGCCCCGGTGGACGCGGCGAGGTCGTCATATCGACCGGTGTAGATCCCCAGTATCGCCGGGTGTTGCAGACCTATGCCTTCGCGCGCGGCTTTACGGTACGCGAGGTTGCAACTCAGGATGGCGTCACCTCCCTTGACGAGCTGGACGCGGCAGTGACGCCCTCGACTTCGGCGGTCATCATTCAGCAGCCGAACTTCTTTGGCTGTGTTGAGGACGCGCACGCAATTGAGGCCATCGTGCACAAGGGCAAGGGTCTCTTTATTACGACCATTACCGAGCCGGCCTCGCTGGGTATCCTGGCAACTCCTGGAGAATACAATGCCGATATCGTCGTGGGTGAGCTGATGAGCTTTGGTAATCCCATGAGCTATGGCGCACCGGCCCTGGGCTTTATGGCCGCCAAGCAGAAGTTTATGCGCCTGCTTCCTGGTCGCCTGGTTGGCCAGACGGTGGAAGAGGGTGGTCATAAGCAGACCGGCTATGTGCTTACCCTGCAGACGCGTGAGCAGCATATTCGTCGCGAGCGTGCCACTTCAAATATCTGCACCAATCAGTCGCTGCTGGCGATTGGCGCGACGATCTACATGGCCGCGATTGGCAAGCAGGGCTTCCGTGAACTGGGTGAGTTATGCCTGCGCAAGGCGCATTACGCCTTCCGACAGATCACTTCAGTATCCGGCTTTGAGCCTGTTTTCCATAATCCATTTTATGACGAATTTGTAGTTAAGTCCCCCATTCCAGTCGCGAAACTGCAGCAGAAGCTGGCCCAGGCCGACATCATTGGCGGCTATGCCCTGGAAGAACACTATCCCGAGTTGAAGGATTGTCTGCTCTTCTGCGTCACGGAGACCCGTACCCGGCAGGAGATCGACACCCTGGTGTCTGTGTTGAAGGAGGTGCAGGCATGAGCGTTGAGACATTAATTTTTGAGAAGGGCGCGCCAGGACGCCGCGCCGCGAATATGCCTGCGTTCGACATCCCCATGGAGTCGCTGGACGAGCTTCTGCCCGCAGACATGCGGCGCAAGGAAGAGGCTCCCCTGCCCGAGGTGAGCGAGATCGAGGTGGTACGCCATTATACGCATCTCTCGCAGCGCAACTTTGGCGTCGATAGCGGCTTCTACCCGCTCGGCTCTTGCACCATGAAGTATAACCCCAAGATCAACGAGGACATGGCGGGCCTGCCGGGCTTCGCACATATTCACCCCTTGCAGCCCGATGAGACGGTGCAGGGCGCGATTCAGGTTGTGTATGAACTGGAACGCTACCTGGCGGAGATCTCGGGCATGATCCGCGTCACCTTGCAGCCCTCGGCGGGCGCACATGGCGAGCTGACCGGCCTGATGCTCATCAAGGCCTATCACCAGAGCCGGGACGAGGGAGAACGCAACCTGGTCCTGATCCCAGATAACGCACATGGCACCAATCCTGCTAGCGCGACCCTGGCTGATTACAAGGTCGTCGAGGTCAAGACCAATCCCGAGACGGGCGGCGTGGATCTGGAGCACCTGCATAAACTCTTGCAGCAGCATGGTAAGAGCGTCGCAGCCATCATGCTGACCAACCCCAACACGCTGGGCCTCTTTGACTCCAACATTCTGGAGGTCGCGCGCCAGATTCACGAGGTTGGCGGGCAGCTCTATTATGATGGCGCTAACGCCAATGCTGTCATGGGCATCACGCGCCCAGGCGATATGGGCTTTGACGTCGTACACTTCAACCTGCACAAGACATGCAGCACTCCGCATGGCGGTGGCGGTCCAGGTGCCGGTCCCATCGGCGTCAAGGGGCATCTCGTGCCCTTCCTGCCGGGTCCCTTGCCCATGAAGAACGAAGACGGCAGCTACTCCTGGGAGGATGCAGGCCCCCAGTCCATCGGCAAGGTACGTGCCAATCTGGGTAACTTCGGTGTCCTGGTGCGGGCGTACACCTACATTCGCTACAACGGACCCGATGGCCTGCGCCATGTCTCGGAGAGCGCCATTCTCAACGCCAACTATGTCAAGCATAGCCTCTCAGAGGACTATGAGATCGCCTATCCGCTCATCTGCCAGCACGAGTTTGTGGCCACGGCCCGCAAGCAGAAGCAAGAGGCCGGTGTGACCGCGACAGATGTCGCCAAACGCCTGCTCGACTTCGGTATGTACGCCCCCACGACCTACTTCCCGCTGATCGTCCCCGAGGCTCTCATGATCGAGCCGACCGAGACCGAGACGCGAGAGACGCTAGATAGCTTTATCGCCGTCATGAAGCAGATCGCGGAAGAGACGCGCACAGAGCCAGAGGTTGTGAAGACCGCGCCACACACCACGGTGATTGGCCGCCTGGACCAGGCCCTGGCCGCGCGCAAGCCGAACCTGCGCTGGATGCCCGGGCAGGAGATTACACACTCATAAAAAAAATATCGGAAACATTGATGCGCCGCTGACGTGGCGCATCAATGTTTCCGATATTTTTTTATGAGTACTTTTGGAGGAGGAGGCAGTGGAATTGGATGTCGCAGGGGCGGGAGTCGATGGTGGAGAGGTGTTGCTCGATGCTCTCGGTCATGTGCCAGTAGTTGGGGGTCATGCGGACGAGCTGGCGCAGGGAGTCTTGATCGAGGGTGAGCTGATAGGCAAGCTCGCGCTGTTCCAGTAGAGTGAAGTCGGCCGCGAATTGCTCCAGGATGTGTTGTTGCTTCTGTTCCTCGATATTGAGCAGGCCAAGCTCGGCGCGTACCTGGGAGAGGTGGTGTGGGCCAGGGATGACTATAAGCAGGAGACCATCGGGGGCGAGGACGCGGGCATACTCGGGGGCATTGCGAGGAGCGAAGATATTGAGCATAACCTGAATGCTGGCGTCGACGAGAACGAGGCGCTCCCACAGGCTGGCGACGATAAATTGGGCATCTGGGTATGACTTCGCGGCCATGCGGATGGCCTCTTTGGAGAGGTCGAGTCCGAGCGCGCAGAGGGACTGGCTGGGAATGGTGGGTGGTAGCTGGTGAAGGATGGAGCCTAGATAGTAACCGTTTCCGCAACCTGCATCGAGAATAGTGAGAGGAGAGGTCTGCTCTACCGACCTCTTGTGAAGGTGGGCCGCCAGCAGGTCCGTTAGTGTCTGTGCCAGTGGAGCATAGTAGTCTCGCTCCAGGAAGGCCCGCCTCGCCTTTAGCATCTCCTTTGTATCTCCCCCACTTGCCTGCTTGCGTAACAGAGAGACATAACCCTCGCGCGCGATATCGAAGGAGTGGGCGTGTTCGCAGCGCAAGGTTTTCTCCTCGGCGTGGAGTGGGTCGCCACAGATTGGGCAGGTGAGTAGAGCCAGGGCGCAGGTATGGATGGGCAAGTGGGTTCCTCCTAGAGTGTTTAGGCTTTAGGGTACGCCTTTATTTTCCTTTCTGCAAGGCCCCGACATAATGGAAGCCACTGTACTCTTCTGAGATTTATTTCGTGCGGCGTGCTTGATCGAGAAAAGCTAATGCAAAGAGGATAGTGACAGTACCAATTACGAGATATGCAACCCTTCTTTCAAAAAAAGCAAAAGCAATGAACCATGCCAGGCTTGTCAGAAAACATACCATAGCTGAAACATAAGGATTTTTGAAGAACTGCCGCAATATTTGGACCAGGCTTGACATAAGAATCGCCTTCCTTTTACAAACTATAGTCAGTCTTGATCATTTTTGAGATTACCTAAAGCTATGAACGCCTGTGTTGTGGCAAAATCAAACAAGACGGGCTAAGTGAATAAGTATAGTAACACAAGGAATTCGTGTCAAAAAGCGTTTTTTTGTTCTTCATGAGAAATACCTCTGCATTATCGAAGTGGTCCCATGATTATGTATCGAAAAAGGCCAGCAGAGATCGGGTATGTTAGAATAGGGCAGGGTAGGGTAGCTGGGTGCATATGTTGAGATTATTTTATATCTGGGGGAGAAGAAGGCATGGAATACGCGGTCCTTGGCGGCGGGGCGCTGGGTTTGATGGCGGCGTACCGCCTGGTAGAGGCAGGGCATACGGTAATGCTCTTTGAGAAGGAGCCGATGGCGGGTGGCCTGGCGGCGGGCTTTCGTGTTGGCGAGGCATGGCTGGATAAGTTCTATCATCATATCTTTCGCTCGGACACCACGGCCATTCGTGCCATAGAAGAGTTGGGGCTGGGTGAGCGGCTGGAGTGGCAGCGCCCTCGCACGGTCAGCCTGGTCGACGGGAAGCTTGAGCAGCTGGATTCGCCCTTGACGCTGCTAAGGTTCAAGCCCTGGCGCCTGGATGAGCGCCTGCGCGTCGGCGCGGTCCTGGCCTTTTTGAAGGTCGCGCCGCCCGCGTGGTTTGAGGGGAAGACAGCCACGACCTGGTTGCGTAAATGGATGGGGAAGCGTCCCTACGAGGTCCTCTTTGAGCCACTGTTTAGCGGGAAATTTGGCGAGCTACGCGATGAGATCGCCCTGCCCTGGATCTGGGCGCGCCTGCATGATCGCACGACGCAACTGGGGTATTTACGCGGTGGATTCCAGTTGCTCTATGATCGCCTGGTCGAGCGCATTCAAGAGCGCGGGGGCAAGCTGCTCTTTGGCACCACCGTGGAAGAGGTGAAGCACGAGGGGGAGCGCTGGCAGGTGCGCACCGACCAGGGAAACTGGGAGTTTGACGAGGTCATCTCGACGCTGCCGACGCGCCTGACCTGTCGCCTGGTTCCAGAGTTACCTGAGGATTACCGGCGTCAGTATGACTGGGGACAGGCCTATGGCGCACATTGCCTCATCCTGGGTCTGGATCGGCCTTTGACCGATAGCTACTGGATCAACGTCTGTGATCCGGGCTATCCCTTCATGGCCCTGGTCGAGCATACCAATTATCGCGCACCCGAGGAGTATGGTGGGCGACACCTGATCTACCTGGGGAATTATCGCCCCATGAATGATGCCCTCTTTACGCAGAGTAAAGAAGAGGTATTACAGGAATTTCTGCCGCATGTAAAGCGCATCCAGCCTGATTTTGATCCCAGCTGGGTCACGGAGAGCTGGATGTTCCACGCGCCCTTCGCGCAGCCTATTGTCACCGTCGATTACCGCGAGCATATTCCGCCGCTGCAAACGCCGCTAGCGGGGCTGTGGATGGCGAATATGTTCCAGGTCTATCCCCATGACCGGGGGCAGAACTACTCGCTTGAGCTAGCCGAGCGTTTGATAAAACAAGTTTTAAAGTAATAAAATGCGCATTGAGAACACTCCTACACAAATTCGACCAGGCGATGGATGCTGCCGCGTACCGGGACGCGCTCAAACCGACGGTCCTGGGGGATGATGCGCATTGGCATACCATGCGCCGGGTCCAGGTTGCTGCCCTTCGGCTCAATCCTGGCATTCGGCACGACAGCAAGACGGTAACGCTGAAGCAGCATCGCCAGCACCACTTTCATCTCCTGTAACGCGAATTCTGCTCCGATACATCTGTGTAGCCCGGCGGCGAACGGCAGATACTCGTACGGAGTTCGGCTGAGTGTTGCCCAGCGTTCCGGCTTGAAGCGGTCTGGCTCCTCATACAGCTCCGGCAAGCGGTGTGTAATGCTCAACCGGTTAGAGGAGGCCGAACTCGTGCGCCGGGAGCGTGACCCCAACGATGGCCGCAGAGTCATCGTCCAACTCGAAAGAGGCAAGGACGAAATACACAAAATTGGCCCCATTTTTGATTCTCTTGGGAGAGCATGGGATGAACTGGCATCGGACTACGACGATGAGCAGATCGCCTTCCTCCTGGAGTTTCTTAAGCGCAGCAACGTGCTCTCCAGGAAGGAAATTAACCGCTTGCAAGAGGCGCCATCGAGCGAGGGGGAAATCTTCTCCGCTCCACTCTTAGATCTCAAGAGTGCCCGACTCGTTGTCTCCTCCGGGGTCTCCCGGCTGACCTTGCGTGCGATCGAAGGAATGGCCGAACTCTACCAGTCTCGCTTCGAGGGACCAGCGCCAGACGTAAAGGCCAAAGACGGGGTGGTCAACTATCCGCTATCCCCGCCGTCTCTTGGGTCTGAGTGGGCTGCAGCACGCGGCAGAGGTCATGCTCAACAAAAACATCCCCTGGCAGATTATGATCCAGGGCGGAGCATCAGAGGTCACCGCCGAACTGAGCGGCCTCAATCTCGCCGGGTTGGAGGTCAAGAAGGGAGCCAGCACAATCCGCCTGGAGCTTCCCACGCCCTCTAGCGTGGTTCCCATACGCATCAGTGGAGGAGCATCAGAGATCATCGTTCGACAGCCTGTAGGCGTCGCCGCACGAGCGCATCTCAAAGGCTGGGTCTCCGCATTCGTCTTCGATGATCAAACCTACAGCGATATGGGCAACAACGTGTGGTTGCAAAGCTCTGACTTTGAGCCGTCTGCCCCGTATTACGACATCGAAGTCGCAAGTTCTGCCAGCATGGTCACCATCACCCCTGCTTGACGGGAGGAGACGGACCCCCTTTTTAAGGGAGGCCCAGGATATACGTAAAAATCTATTACTCTAAGTGATTTTTACGTATATCCTGGGCCTATCTCATTCCGTGTTCACTATAACCTGATATATTTGTGTCAAAACTCATCTCAGCCATCAACGTCTCATCATTCGAGGCTTACTTTGCCTCTGGTGACAGCAAACCCCTTTATGGGCGCCGCAAGCACTCAAGGGAGCGAGGGGAGCAATTGGCTATGACACGGCCTCTCAAGCCGGGATCAATTTGATCGATATATACTAAACAAGGGCATTTCCTCTTGTCAAATAGCAAGAGGTATGCTATACTAGCCCATGAGCAGTATTAAAAATCTCACCAATCCGAGGGATTGGGAAGAAAAGGGAAACTGCCGGTTTCGTAGGGTAGAACTTCGTAGTCGGATAGAGGTATTCGTCTAGTGGTCGAGCCTGGAAATTGAGTAGGATTGCTCAGTACGGATAAGTGCGGTGCGATAAAGCATTTGCATGGAAGACTTTCGGGGTGTGGCGCAGTCGGCTAGCGCGCAGCGTTCGGGACGCTGAGGTCGGAGGTTCAAGTCCTCTCACCCCGACCAGGTAAGGCACATACTCTTCCCTCTTTTTCAAGGGGAGTGAAGGAACTATCGATGAATTGGATCGATGTTATAAAAGACATTCCTTCAGCCGTAAGAGTATGTGCCTCTTTTTTTGCAGGCACGCCTTCTTATTCGGAAACCAACGTCGCTCTCGCGACTAGCGCTTCCCCCATTCGGGGACAAGCGCGCTCAGGTTTCCGGGTAGGCACTAAGGAGTTTTCTTAGCATGCGGGTTTACAGGTTGCGTACAACGCTCTCCCCATCTCAGGATGGCCCAGTGAGCTTTATAAGCCCTCCTCCCTCTTCACTAGATATGTTGCGCGGGCAACATAAATCTGGGGGAAAGCACGCAACGACTCCTGCATGGCCTGGCCTTCCTGGACATGCAAGATTTCTCCACCCTTATCCGCTTAGTCGTCACAGGCGGCAGTAGAAGCGTAGGGCCTGGAAGCCAAATTTATTATTCCAATATATTGCTTCCAATATTCCTTGCGCCTCTTCCTCGCTGTCTGTGTTTGTGTCGGCTCTGACAGAGAGGAAAGGATGTCATTCATGCCTGTTCTTGTCTTGAACTCCTCACTACAACCTCTCTCAGTTATTCCCGAACGCCGTCTCATCGTCTTGCTATCCAAGCAGAAAGTCACCTTTGTCGATGAGAACGTCCGGGCTTTGATTGAGGAGAGCATTAACGCTCGTCGCCTGGATCTTGAACGTCCCGTTATCGTCCAATTGCTGGCGAATGTGCGCGTGCCTCGCATGGCACTCCAACCGACGCGCTCGAACATCCTCCTGCGTGACGATGATACCTGCCAATACTGCGGCAAGCGCACCCGCGAACTGACGCTTGACCACATTCTTCCGCGCTCACGTGGTGGGCAGAGCACCTGGGAGAACCTGGTAGCCTGCTGTCGTGCTTGCAACGGAAAAAAAGGCAGTCGCCTGTTGAAGGATGCCAATATGCACCTACTTCGCCAGCCACGCCCGCTCACCACGGAGTATGCTGGTGTCTTCCTGCTGCGCTATCCCAAGCTACGCGCCGCCTATGAAGAGTTTATTACTGGCTTTCATGGCGGTCAGGCCAGAATTATGAGCGCGTAGCCTGATAGTCTCAATGCGTATAGGCCTTATAGATAGCAAATTTTCTTGTTCTTATCGTTTTCTTGGTAGAGAGAGTGGCCCGACGCTGCTGAATACCCATAAAGGGCACAGGGCACGCGTCTACATATTATGGACCATATGTGGCCCGACGCTGCTAAAGCACGCGTCTGCATATGCCTGTTATATGTAGATGCGTGCTTTAGCGGCGTCGTTCAGCCTTCACATGCAACCACCGGGGCTCGTCGATACGTATTTAAAGTGAGCAGTGTGACAATCGCTAGCGATGGACCACATATATTGGTACATTGATTGCCTCATTGCTGACAACTCTGTTACCATTATTGATGAGTAGCCTAGTTGTGTAGAGTCCTTCTTATTGTGAAAACCAACCCCCATTCGGGGACACAGCGGCGCTACTCTCGTGGCTAGCGCTTCGCGCTCAGGTTTTCTAATAGGAAGTAAGTCCAGGCGTGAGAGTGCTGCTTCTGCTTTGGACAAAATTAAGGTGGTTGCATGATCGAAAAGATACTTTCCAATGAATCTCTATCACGTTCGAAGCTTGGTGAGTCTTACCTCTGTTTGTATGGTCATTTTTATCAGCCTCCACGTGAAAATCCTTTTACACATGAAATACCTATTGAAGTCAGTGCCTCTCCCTTTGCCAATTTCAATGAGAAAATCACGGCTGAATGCTATCGCCCCAACGCGGAAGAAGGCAATTTTGCCGCGATCAGCTATGATATGGGTCCTACCCTGGCAGCCTGGCTGGAGATCCATCATCCCGAAGTTTACCAGCGGATCATCGATGCGGATCGCCAGCATATCGCGCGCTACGGTGTAGGCAACGCTATGGCACAGGCCTATAACCATACCATCCTGCCACTAGCGACGACACGCGACAAGCATACCCAAATTCTCTGGGGGTTGCGCGACTTCCAGCAGCGCTATGGGCACGAGGCCCATGGCATGTGGCTAGCGGAGACGGCGATTGACCTGGAATGCCTGGACATCCTCGCCCAGTACGGTGTCACCTATACGGTGCTGGCTCCCTGGCAGGCGGCCACGCCTGTCGATCCGACGGAGCCATATATTGTGCGCCTGAAAAATGGGCGCTCGATGACGGTCTTTTTCTATAATGGTCCGCTCTCGGGTGGCGTCTCCTTTGATTCATCCATGACGAGCAACGCCGATGTCTTCGCGGGCTCACACCTGACCGGGAACCTGGTACGGGAGAAGCTCGATAACGGTGAACCGCAACTGATTCTGATCGCGACAGATGGAGAGCTGTATGGGCATCACAAACCGTGGCGTGATAAGTTTCTCTCCTACCTGATCCAGCATGGCGCGCCAACAGAGGGCTTTGAGGTATGTACGCTTGAGCGCTACATGCAGATCCAGCCGGCGACCAAAGAGGTTCAGTTACGTACCCCCAGTGCCTGGAGCTGTGAGCATGGGGTCGCACGCTGGAGTGGGGGTTGTACCTGCACAGAGGGCGAGAGTAGCTGGAAATCAGTCCTGCGACGCGCGCTCTCGCGCCTGGCAGAGCGTGGTGACCTGCTCTTTGAGCAATATACCGCGGAGGTCTTCCAGGATCCCTGGGCAGCGCGCAATGACTACCTGGCTCTGCGCAATGGCTGGGAGAGTGAAGAGAGCTTCTGGAGCCGTCATGGTAAAGGTGGTCAGCGTCCCGAGCAGCAGCTGGAGTATCGCGCGCGCTTGCTGCTGGAGGCGCAGTACTACCAGCAGTATAGCTTCACCAGTTGCGCCTTCTTCTTTGAGGACCTGGATAGGATTGAGCCACGCAACGCTATCGCCTTCGCGCGTCGCGCCATCAGTCTGACCTGGCAGGCCGTGGATGTCGATCTCCAGTACGACTTCCTGCAAGATCTACTGCCAGCACACAGCTGGCGTACACAGCAGAGTGGTGTTGACCTCTACAAGGGGCTCACCGAGGTGGATGCTGGCTTGCTACCGCCTTTTCCTCTTGGAATGTAAAGGATAAGATGTAAGGCGGCAGCCTGGCGAAGCCAGGCTGCCGCCTTACATCTTGACCCGATTAGTCACTGTGGTTTGCAAGCTGATAAGGGCACTGAGGCGCGAAAAGGGCTATCTTCGTGGGAAGATAGCCCCTTTGTCTGTTGAAGGCTTCTATTGGTCCTGTAAAGCTTTTTTGAGGGGGTCTAGCGGTACTGGGGCTGGGCACTGAGGCCATCGGTTACTAGCTGGAGCAGGATTGGCAGGTTGGAGACCTTGGCAACATCTATTGTGGCCCAGGAGAGCATGCTGCCCTGCTTCTTCACCTGTACAGAGCCATTGACCAGTTTGACATCCTTGACCTCGGGCCAGGGGAGGAGTTTATCCCTGAAGCCGATGCCCTGCAAGCTTACGCTCAGGTCGCCAAAGCTGACGGGGACGCCACTCGCGTAGGCCTGGCGAGCCAGGGGCAGGTGGCGACGGGTCACCTCATTCATGATAACATCGCCCAGTTCTTTGACCTTTTTCAAGTGGCTGCTAATCACCACCTGAGAGCCATCGGGGCTCTTAATTGTGTAGGTATGACGGGCAGAGCCATAGCGTGAAGTACGCACAACCTTCATCCATACCGCCTCAACACGGTCCCAACGGATGACATTGAGCTGAGAACCACTGGTATAGATGAAGCCCCCTTGGTAGAGGAAAGCCTTGTGGTTATTGGTTCTGATGGCATTAACGGCATAGATAATGACCAGAATGGGCACGATCCATAAGTAGTAGACAACATAGCCGGCCAGCCAGATGAGGTAGTTCAGGATAATATCGAGAACCAGCACTCCGACGGTAATACCTAGAGCCACCCAGATGTTGGTTGGTCTGAAGGCACGTACAAAGGGACCCAGGGCGTTGATTTCCGCCTGCTGAGTAATCTCGACTGGAATCTGCCCCGTAGCGACCTGAGGGGGCAGGGCATTTGCTTGCTGATAGATAGGTTCAGACATATGAGTGCTTCTCCTCAAGAGTGCAAATAATGATTAGGAACGACATACAGGCCCTGCATAAGAGAAGATACAGAAGTCAATATGCTACCTGTTATGCCATAAATATACCAGTTATTGTACGTAGTTGCTATGAGCTATCTCACAAAAATGGCAAAAATGTGTCTACTCTGGACTTCTCGCCACTGCGTGGCTCGCGGGGGATAAAGATGGTGGTGTGAAAATACCTGCGGTATTTTCACACCACCATCTTTACTCCAGGGTAGATGCTTGCGGTATTTTCGCTCACCATCTTTACTCCAGGGCGGGTGCTCGCAGTATTTTCGCTCACCATCTTTACTCCAGGGCGGGTGCTCGCGGTATTTTCGCTCACCATCTTTACTCCAGGGCGGGTGCTTGCAGTATTTTCGTACCACCATCTTTACTCCAGGGCAGGTACCGAGGGTGCGAAAGCTCAGGAGTTCGCGTTGAGCAGGATATAGCGGATGACATCGCGCAGTTGCTCCAGGTTGTGTATCTCGCGCAGGGGGAGGGTATACCATTCGCGCGTGTGCTGCTCGCCGTAGCGCGCGATCAGCATCTCCTGGGGACCAATACCGATGGCACCGATCTCCTCCCAGGCGAGGCAGATGGGATGTGGTAGTTCAAGCTGAATACCTTGCTGGTCTATTCTCAATCTGCCAAAGGAGAGCGGTTGTCCGGCCTTATAGGCCATAACGTGGGGGGTATGATGCAGAGTATGTTCTTCCCAGGCATGATCGACGAGGCGACGCAGAATGTCGATATTTGGTAGATTGGCTGTTTTGAGACGAACGAGTGGTTCCTGGGATACACGCGTATGTACCAGCACGACTTGCTCATCGATGGTTAAAGCTTGAAATTCCGTCCAGGGCAAGAGGCGTTTGAGTGAGCGAATGGCCAGGCCCTGGCGGCTAACACCGATCTCATCGAAAGAGACACTTCCACCAGCCCGATAGGCGGTCATGGCACGCGGCAGCAAGCGACGCGTGACCTCGCTTTCCATAAGCGCACCCAGGAGATCGATATGCTGCAGCTCATTGGTAAAGGTGAGCAGGGATTCATCGCTGCGGCGGATGGTGTAGCGTCGCCTGCCATGCTCGCGCCCATCGCTCTCCTTCCAGAGACGCTCCAGTTGGTCCCAACGCACGGCCTCGATGGTGTCGGCGCTAAAAATAAGCCCCTCGGGACAGAGGTAGACCTGAGGTTGCGTATAAAAATGGGGCGCCAGCAAGACCCAGCCACCGAAGATAAGCCAGATCAGACCAATCAGCGGAATCAGCAGGGCCTGCCAGAAGGGCCACCAGCTAAAGAGCTGTGGGTAGGCCACACCAAAGACCAGGAGGATCAGGCAACCGACGCAGAGAGCTGCGAAGCCGGTAAAACGGAAGAAGCGCAGCTCCTGGCTTGCCTCAAAGACCTTCTCGGGCGTGCCAAGGCGATAGGCGGTTGCCGCGCCCAGGATATCGAGCGGCACCTGTTTCTGCGAAAGAATCTGGCGCATGTGGGCAGCCTCCATGGGACAGAAGGGCCAACGCTGGCGCAAAGCAGAGCCGCGTGGGGCGACGCTGCTAACCCCCATTCCCCCATTCGGGGACAAGCGGGGGCAAGCGCACGCGCTTATATATCATGGTACCTATATTAAGCCAACAAAACGCTAGAAAATGCAAGAGAAAAAAAGATGTGGATGTTGGCTTGCCTGGCAGAAGCCAGGCAGGCCAACATCCACATATGACTCAGAAGAGGAAGGTGCTGCTCTCTGAGTAGAGAAGCTAGTACAGAATGATGCTGGTATTCCAGTCGCTATTGTCCATCAACCAGGCGGCCTGGGCGGTTGGCATATTGATACAGCCGTGAGAGCCATTACTGGCACTACTGTTGCCGGTAGCATCCACATGGGGGAATTGTGTGCCTGGACCGTAGTCGGCGCGCCAATAGGAGTCATGCAGGAAGTAGCCGCCCGCATGATAGCCAATGGCATAGTTGATGGGGGTATCCTCATACCAGTAGGGAGACCCTTTGGGATAGGGAGACTTGAACTTGATATTGGTCTCGCGGCTGAGCACTGACCAGAGGCCAGGGAGCGCGGGCAGTTCCTGGCGGCCAGCGGTGATGTAGAATGAATTGATCAGTTGCCCGTCGCGATAGAAGCGGAGAGTCTCCTCAACCATCGAGATGACGACCGCGGTACCCTTTTTCAGTTTGTAGTGGTCAAGCAGTTGCAGGTCGGACTGATGAACCTGATTGTAGGGAGTCTTATCGTTGTAGTCAGCCTCCAGCATCTGGTGATGGAAGATCGCGTTCTGGATATCGTTCAGGGCAGTCTGATAATCGGCCATCGTCGATGCATTGGCGAGTTCCGCATCCAGGTCGCTGCCGATACCCTGATCCATATAGCCAACATTGAGGTAGTAGGCACCAGAGACCATGTGCGCGTTGCCCCAATTCTTGACCTCATTATGGAACTGCTGGAGCAACTGGCGGGCCTGCGCCATAATCAGATCCTTCTGCATCGCGTTCAGGTCGTCATCGATCTGCTTGCTAAAGGCCTTGTAGTCATCGAGCGTTTTGGTCTTCTGCTGGAGATCGCGGGCAGCGGCCAGGCGTTTCTCATAGTTGCTGACATCAACACCGCTGCTTTTGAGCTGATTGACCTTCGTCTCCAGGTCATCGACCTTGGCCTTGGCGATAATGGGGATATCCTGTTTGAAGGTCGCCGCGGCCTGCTGATACTGGACATCAATCGTCTTGTCGATTTTTTTGAGATCGTCGGGTTTGGTAGCTTTGGCCATCTCTTTCTGATCGCTCTCGTACTGGTTTTTGAGCGTGGTCACATCTACCTTGCCCTCGGTCATCAGATCAATCGTGCTCTTGAGCGTGGCGAGTTTATCACTGGTCGCAGGCATCATGTTCAAGGTCTGGATGGCATTTCCGGTCGCGTCACTCACCACGAGGTAGTCTTTGGGATACTGCGCGCTCTTCATCTTCGCCAGGTTCTGGGTATACACCTGCTGAAGCGTCTCTGTGGGATAGCCCTTAGCGCGTTGCTGAGCCAGCGTAATCTGAAGCTTTTGCAGGTTATCCTGGGCCTGGTTATCAGTACGCTCAGTCGTCGTATCGATCACGCCCTGGAGTTGGAGATACAGTTGATCATAGCTATGGGCAGCATTTGTGTAGTACGTATCGACCAGTTGCGCATTGAAGGGATTCCAGGGGGCGGAAGAGTTATCCAGGTTCTGTTTCTGGGTGAGAATGGGATGTAGAGTAGTTGAGGGGACACCAATATCCTGAGCATGTTTGAGAAGTTGCGTCAGTTTAGTGAGGCTCTGATCTTTTTCTTGCTGTACGCGTGGGTCCGCGCCACATGCGCTGACCAGTGGAAGCAGCGCACTGAGGAGCAGGGTCAGCAGAATCATTTGTGCCAGGCGTTTAGTACGCGCCTGCCTGCGGGCAGATGTGGTCTGGCGAGCCACATGAGAGGGCGGGACAGGTGCTGGCATGTGAGTCATTCCTTTGTGTCGCACTATTGGTTGCATCGGGCATATCCTTGCTTTGAATCAATGCATTGGTATAGACAGAAAAGGGCAGGGTATATTGGGCTTCATTTAAGTATTTTTATTTACTGATATATGGTATGGAAGGAGCAAGCTTACATGCTCTGACATAAGAGACGTTGGACATGTAAACTTTTCGCGCGCCTGGTACCTTTGGACATTTCTATCCTTCTATATATTACATCGCAGGATATATAAAAATGCAACGCCGAACAAGGAATTTTTGTCTCATGCAAAAAAGAGAGCGTGTACAACCCAGGCGTACGCCTGGGTTGTACACGCTCTCTTTTTTGCATGAGTTTATGAATTTAGCGGCCGCGGCCGCCGCGAGATTTCTGCTTCTTCCGCTTCTCTTTACGGGCGGCTTTGCCAGTTTTCTTGCCACGTGGCAGACCGGGCATGCCTTGCATATTGGAGAGGCCATCCATACCAGGGAAGCCACCCAGGCCATCGGGGAGGCCAGGCATCCCCTGGCCACCGGCACCAGCATACTGGCGCATCATCTGCCCCCAGGGTCCCTTACCGGAGGAGACCTGGCGGATCATGGTACGCATCTCAGTAAACTGCTTGAGCAGCTGGTTCAGCTCCTCGACCTTGGTGCCGCTACCCATGGCAATACGCTTGCGACGGCTACCATTGATGACATCGGGATTGCGGCGCTCCTCCTTGGTCATGGAGAGGATCATGGCCTCGACATACTTCAACTGATCGCCTTCAAGCGCCTCCTCCATCTCAGGGGTGGAGGCCAGCTTATTGAAGCCGGGTAGCATCTCCATGATCTGGCGCAGGGGACCCATCTTCTTTAAGCGATGCATGGCGGTCAGGAAGTCTTCGAGGTCAAACTTGCCCTGTTGTAGCTTCTGCTGAGATTGCAGAGCCTCTTCTTCGTCGATGGCATCGCGGGCCTGGTCAATCAGGGTAAGCACATCGCCCATACCCAGGATACGCTGGGCCAGGCGGTCGGGATAGAAGGGCTGAATGGCATCCAACTTCTCGCCTAGCGCCATGAATTTGACCGGCACGCTGGTGACGGTACGAATGGAGAGCGCGGCACCGCCACGGGCGTCGCCATCCATCTTAGTCAGGACCATACCGGTTAGCGAGACGGCATCGTTAAAGTCCTTCGCGACGCGTACGGCTTCCTGGCCAGTCATAGCATCGGCGACCAGCAGGACCTCATGTGGGCGCACGCGCTCGCGGATATTGACGACCTCTTGCATCATGCGCTCATCGATGTTCAAGCGGCCAGCCGTGTCGAGAATGATCACGTTGCAGGCTTGCTCGCGCGCATAGTCTAACGAATGCACACAAATATCAACGGGATCGGAACCCATGGGTTCCGAATAGACCGGGACCTGAATCTGCTTACCGAGCGTCTTGAGCTGATTGACCGCAGCGGGGCGGTACATATCGGCCGCCACCAGCAGGGGACGTGAGCCGTTTTGTTTGCGCAGGTAGTTAGCCAGTTTGGCCGCCGAGGTGGTCTTACCCGAACCCTGCAACCCGACAAGCATAATGATGGTGGGATTGCCGTTGGTATCGAGCTTATTGCTTTCACCGGTACCGCCGAGCACCTCGACCAGTTCATCATGAACAATCGAGAGCACCTGCTGTGCGGGGGAGAGACTTCCCATCACATCTGCGCCGATGGCTTTCTCCTTGACCCGGTCGACAAACTGCCGTGCTACTTTCAAGTTGACATCCGCCTCGATGAGGGCGATGCGAACCTCGCGGAGGGCGGAGTTGACGTCTTCTTCCGTCAGTCTGCCCCGCCCTTCAAGGTTTTGAAAGATGCCCTCGAGGCGTTTGGTTAAGCTTTCAAACATTGCCATATTGTATTACTCTCGTTCCTCTCTCTCCGCCGAGCAGATAACGCCTATCTTATAATTGGTCACTATTATATCATGTTTCTTTACAGCGGTAAGCATGAGATCATCTAATTAACCCGATGTGTAATATTTTGTATATCCTGGGCGTGACTTCTCGCGCCTGCGGCGCTCGCCCTGGTATATGGTGTGGTGCAGATTGGCAGCCTGCTGCTGCCAATCTGCACCACACCATATACCAGAAATAGTATTTGCTAACAATCCTGGTATATTTAATCGTCACTTTAAGTTTTGTCTACAGGGCACAGCTAACGTGTATTTTAAAGGAGATCATGCAGCATATATCTTCGGTGGAGGAGGCATCTCTCCATCCTGTTTTGCGCTTTCTATAAGCATTTCAAGGACCTCCTGGCCCTGCTGAATTGCTTCTGTATCATAGTATATTTTATAATCTCATAAAACAATGCAAAGCAAGCGGAACAATCATTTCGGTAGGGACCCGCTTTAGCGCGTCCAAATGCCATTAATGGCAGTGCGGCGCAAGCCTGTTTTTTGCATGTGCCGCACGCTATGAACGCCCGTATTATTCTAGGCTGCGCCTACAGGCGATGAATCGCCTTTGGACGCGCTAAAGCGGGTCCCTACCAAGGGGGAGCACGTTTTATAGCAAGCCATTATGGAGAAGCGTTGGGCAAGCTCATAGATATGCTAGAATGTGAGGAGATTATTTTTCGGGGACAGAGGGAGATTATATGCGACTTTTGGGTTTTAGGGAGACACATAAGCAGGCGCAGGAAGAGATTTTCTCCACGTATAACTGGTGGGACAAGAGTTGCCTGCTCTTTCGGATTACGGAGGAGCGCTGTGACTATATTGAGGAGCGGGTGGAGCGTGTTTTTGGGCGGGAGGCGTTGCCACAGCAGGAGGTACTGGAGGTGGGGTGTGGAGGGGGCTTGATCTGCGCGAGCCTGGCGCGGCGAGGAGCGGTCACCTTTGGGATTGATCCCTCAATTCAGGCTTTGGAGGTCGCACGCGCAAAGGTACAGCAGGCGGGATTGGGGCAGCAGGCCTTTTTTGCGCAGGGCTACGCCGAGCGGCTCCCCTATGCCAGTGGGAGCTTTTCCGTGATTGTGTGCCTGGATGTTCTGGAGCATGTCCAGGACCTGGACGCAACAATCCACGAGATCGCACGGGTACTGGCACCCGGAGGCATCTTTATCTTTGATACCATCAATCGCACACTCCTGGCCCGCCTGGCCTTGATCTGGATTGGCGAGCGCTTCTTCCATGAGCATGGCCTGGTTCCAGGGTTACATGACTACCAGCATTTTATCAAACCACGAGAGCTTCACGCGACACTGACCAGGCACCAGCTAGCGGTGCGCGAGATGGTTGGTTTCACACCCCGTCTCGTCAAAGGGCGCCTGACGCTGGGTGTGGGTGGGCCAAAGCTCGTTTCTTATGTTGGCTACGCGACAAAGGGACGTGGATAGACGCGGATAACTAAAGATTTCAAGGTTTTCGAGATTTTCGCAAGGATCATACGGCACGAAAGACAAACAATGCACAGGCCAGCCTACTGCTCCAACCAGAAGGCCTGATCTTCGCTTGACATGTTACTGCGCGCAATGGCCTCGGCAAAACTCTGTTTCTGTGGTCCCTGTTCCTGCTTGCGTGCGGCTTGAGAGGTCTGGCGGCGATTATAGGTTAGCGCGGGCTGGCTATTGTCCAGCAGCGTGGCGAACTGATCGAGTGAGAGCTGGAAGTAACCCGCGAGGCGCTCTAGCTGGCGCTGACTCAGGCTTGCGGCCTCGATGGCGCCCGCCTCAAACTTGTTCCAGACATCAACCGAGAGACGCAAGGCTCTGGCAACATCGACCTTCTTGAGGTTGCGGCTCTTGCGCAGTTCAACCAGGGTCGCGGTCCTGGCCTGTGGGGCGAGGACGCGCTGGAGCGCGCTTTGCAGGGCGCGCTGCGTTAATGGCAGGAGGGTCGCGTTCTCCTCTAGCTCCTGGGCGGTGGTGGCATAATAGCCAGCGATAAAATCAGTCAGTTCGGCCTGTGCCGTGGGATGCTCGCGCAGGATTTGTAGCTGTGTCTGCGCATCACCTGCCTCCCTGGCGGCCAGCCAGGCCATTTTGAGTTCTTGTATTGACATGCTCATCGTGAGTGCTCCTTTCGTGCCTCAACCCTTTACCTTCTGCGGAAACCTGGGTAGTACCTGGGTAGTTTATGGCTGTGAAATCATGGGCGGATATGAATGCTGGCCCTCGCGCGCGATACATTCGCGCAGATAGCCGCGAGCGCGCTCATAGCGTAGACGGACAGTGCGCTCGGTACGCTTACAAACAACGGCGATATCGTCCCACTTCATGCCCTCCAGGACGCGCAGGACCATAATCATGCGATCCAGAGGGTCATTCAGGTAGGTTAAAATACGCTTGCTCTCATCGTTGGCGTGTAGCACCTCGTACTGGTCCTGTGGATCAGCCACGTCGGAACTGGGCATGTTCTCGTCATCCGGCGAGGCTGAGCGCAGGGATTCTACCAGGGCGCGTGGCACATGCTGGGGTCGGCCGGCAGGTCGCCCCTCGTTATCGCGGCGATAGTAGAGGCCCTCCTGGCGGAGCACGCGGTTAAACTCGTCGACGCAGAGACAGCGTAGATAATGGACAAAGTTCTGGGTAATAAATACCTCTTTTGGATTGAGGGCCTCGCGCAGCAGGTGCTCGCTCATATTCGAGATGACCTCCTCGCGTAGCTCTGGGCGATGGCGCAGGCCCTGAGAGTGGCGCTGAAAGAAGGGGGCGCAGCGTTGAAGCAACACCTCCGCCAGCATGCTCACTCCTGGTGTATCGCCAGCGCGTTGGCGCGCGCGTATATTTTGGACCAGCTCGATCTCGCTGATTTCGTAGCGTCCCTCCGGAGTGCGACGCCGCAAACGCTCTTGAAGCGTGGGATCATTTAGATCGATCATATTCTCCCTCTACTTCGTAATCCTGGTCAGGCTAGCACGTAACCAGGTGTATCTATCCCTCTATTCCTCTCGCCCTACAAAAAACGGAAATGTTTCTGGCTGTTTGGTTTTAAGTGGTCTGATGTGCCCTGGCAGCCGAAGGCCGCCAGGGCACATCAGACCACCTTACCCGAAGAAATGCTTTGTGTTCTATGTTGTATTGTACTTGCACTGCTGGCATTAGCACAAGCGCTGGGCAACCTGGGCGGGGGTGGGGATGCCGCTGATACCGGGGTGCTCTACGGAGAAGGAGGCGGCGCAGTTGGCAAAGTTGGTGGCCTGGGCGGGATCGCCATGCTGGTAGAGATGAGCAAGGAAGGAGGCGGCGAAGACGTCGCCCGCGCCGGTGGGATCGACCTCGTGGGCGGGGTAGGCCGGGAAACTGGTAGGGACGCCCTGCTGATAGAGGGTGGCACCGTGGCGGCCATCGGTCGCGACGAGCAGGGGGACACGCTGGCTCCAGGCGTTAAGAATGGCGTCGGCCTCGGTGCGGCTACCATTGGCGAAGGGGAGCAGGTCATCGTGGCTGAGGATTAGCACATCGAGTTGGGGGAGCACCTGCTCGGCGTCGTGCCAGGGGGTAGGCCAGACGCGCCCATCGGCATCCCAGCGACGCAGCCAGCCCTGGGGCGTGGCGGCAAGGATGCGACCGGGGCGGCGTGGAAAGACCGAGAGGATCTGGGGTGTCAGCTCTTGCGCCAGGGGTCCCAGGAGCACAACTGGGAGGTCGCGCCAGGCGGTGGGAATATGCTCGGGCTGGATAGTGCTGGCGCGGGCGCGTAAATACTGTGTGCGGAAGCCCTGGGCATATACATTGACGAACGTAGATGTCTCGGCGGAGGGGATGGCTTGAACGGGGATGGCGGGCGAGAGGAGCGAGGGGAGGCGAGAGAGGAGATCGGCATCGGCCGAAGTTACGATAGTGGGAACTAATCCCAGACGATAGGCGGCCAGGGCAGCAAAAGTAACGGTGCCACCGAGTGAGAAGGTACCATCGGGATGCAGATCTTTAGTGACGTGGCCGATGGCGAGAAAGTTGGGTGAGGCAGAGTAGGCGTCCAGCATGAGAGAATGTTGTGGGGCGATTCCATCCAGAGAATCGCCCCGCTCCTTTTTTCAAATAGCTTGTGGGAGAGATGTTTTTTTGCCTTAGCGACCGGGACGCTTTAGTGAGATGACCACGCGGCGTGCGTCGCCTTCACCGATGCTCTCGGTACTGATATCACCACTCTCAGAGAGAGCCAGGTGAACGATACGGCGCTCATGAGGTGGCATCGCCTCAAGCGCGATTGAGCGGCGATAGTTGCGCACCTGCTGAGCCACGCGCTGGGCCAGGGAGCGCAGATTCTCTTCGCGGCGCATGCGATAGTTCTCAGCATCAATGATGATGCGCATCCGATGATGTGTGCGATGGCTAACGATCAGGTTCACCAGCAGTTGGAGCGCGGCCAGGGTCTCGCCACGGCGGCCGATGAGCAGGCCAAGATTCTCATGCATGCCATGAATGTTAAGGGTCAGCGGGCTGGTTGAGCGGACCTGGACCGTGGCGCGAATATTCAAGTGGCGCAAGATGTTCTGGAGCACATCCACCGTGATCTCGATATCTTCGCGCGAAGGTTTCTCGACGAGTGGGAGGGCGCCAGCAGGCTGCTCGGTGGCTTCCGTCTCGGGTTCAGAGGCGATTACCGCAGCAGAGGTCAGGGCGGGGAAGGTATCGGCGGAGGTGAAGGGCGTCACATCCTCGTCCTCGTCGCCTTCCTCATCCTCTTCTTCCTCCTCCTCATCGAATTCCTCTTCTTCCTCATAGGCCTCGTCGACATACTCCTCCTCGTCCTCTTCTTCCTCTTCTTCCTCCTCCTCATCCTCGTAGAAATCGACATCGCCCAGTTCATCGTCGGAACCAAGAATGGCATCGGCCATCTCGGGAGTAATGACCGCGCCTCCAAGCGCGCCAGAAGTGGAAGGGCGGACCGTCACGCGGACGAGGGCCTCCTTGCTTCCCAGGCCAAAGGTACCGCGAGCAGGTTCTTGAAGCACAGCAATATCAACCTCGTCGCGACGGCGATTGAGATGCGCCAGGGCCTTCTGAACGGCTTCATCTATGCTTTTACCACTAGCCTCTATACTTTCCACAGTTTCCTTGCCTCCCTAAATGCGTCGGTAAGAACTTCACAAGTAATAGATTACAACCTACCTCATAACAAGAGTTTGTGCTAAAGGGCACAACTCTTGATGAGTCAGCCCCTCCCTGTCTCTTCACGCTTGCGGCGTTCAGGGGCAAGGGGTATGGGTGTACCAGGCAGGTCACGACCCGCCTGGCACACCCATACCCCTTACCCAGATGGCTCGCGAAGGAGCCACCGGGTGTGAAGAGCAGCCTTAGCCAAACCCTCAAGGAGGTAGGCTGCAATCGATCAAGCTTAGCCTCGCGAACGTTGAGCGCTACCGCGGCGACGAGCAGAGGCACTGCTGTTGCGCGAGCGACGGCGCTGCTGTTGCGTTGTTGATGATCCAGAACGATTATTCGAAGTGCGCATCTGGCTCGCGACAGGACCGCTAGCGGCTTTCTCGCCCTCATCAGAGGCGCTATCGGCCTCAATGATGTTGGAGCGGCGCAGCAGATCTTTCTCACGCTGCTTCTTGCCTTCGCTTGCGAGTGTGCTTTCAACCACGGCGGGCGCCACCCTGGGATCGTTCGCGAACTTGGGCGTGGTCAACAGAGAGCCCCAGCCGGTAACAAAGTACTGCTGTACCGCCTGGAAGATCGAGGAGACCGTCCAGTACAGGGCCAGGCCCGCGGGGAAGGTCCAACCGATGAAGATGGTCACAAAGGGCATCACATACTGCATGGTCTGCATGGACTGGACCATAGGATCAGGCGTACTTTTATCTTTTTTCGCCTGAGCGTTGCGCGGCTGAGCCATGCGCAGGGAGACGAAGGTAGCCAGACCAGCCAGGATCGGCAGGATATGCGTAGGATCGGGCTGCCCCAGCGAGATGAACCAGTGCGGATTGAGGAACTCGAACCAGCGCAGGTTGATGTCGGGTACCCCTTTAAAGGGTGCGACAAAAGGATACAGTTCGCGATTGAGTGTCTCAATGGTTAGATGCTGGTCTCGCAAGATGCCGCCGACGGCAAAGTAGAGACCATACAGTACAGGGAGCTGGATTACCATTGGCAGACAGCCTGCCAGTGGTTTCACACCATACTCTTTGTACAGCTGATTCATGGCCAGGGACTGAGACTGGACATCACCGGGGTGTTTCTTCTTAATCTCGGCGATCTTCGGCTGAAGTACCTGCATGGCCTTGGAGGAGCGCAGCTGCTGAAGAGTGAGTGGGAAGAGTAAAAGCTTGATAAGGACGGTAAGGACGATGATGGCAAGGCCAAAATCACCGAAGAGGCGGTAGAACACCACCAGGCCGTTGAAGATGGGGTATGAAAAGATTATGTTAAAGAGATTACCGATAGCTCCAAACACGAGAATTTCTCCTGCGTTCCTCTCCTTCTACTTTCCCGGCCAGGTCTCTGGCACGGGATCGTAGGAATCACCGTGATAAAAGGGTTGGCAGCGCCCGATGCGCTTCGCTGTAAGCCAGCCGCCACGGAAGAAGCCGAAACGATCAATTGCCTCGTATCCATATTGGGAACACGAGGGTGTAAAACGGCACGAAGGCGGCATCACTACCGACAGAGTGCGCTGATACAAGCGAATTAAGCCAAGTGCGATATATTTCACAATGACAGGGTACCTTTACCGACGGTCAGGCTTCTTATGCGAAAACCAACCCCCATTCGGGGGCGCGCGCCACTGTCGTGACTAGCGCTTCCCCATTCGGGGACCACCTGAAGGTGGCACGGCAAGCGCGCTCAGGTTTCCTGGGAGACACTAAGCCTTGTATCGTCTACCACGGGAGCAGGGACCAGGAGCTGAGCCCTACGAAGCAGGAGACGAATATCCTGTTTCAACGTAGAAAGATCGGCAACGATAACGCTTTTGCCTGTACGAGCGTCAGTGCCCACCAACTGGTGGCGCGCAGTGAGAACGAGATCATATCCCGGAGGAATTTCGTGCCAGAGCGATCTGACTGCCTCGGAGAGCAAGCGTTTAATAGTGTTACGGATGGTCGCGTTCTTGGATATGCGTTTGCTTACCACGAACCCCACCCTGGTAATTGCGACATTAGGTTCTAGATGTGATTCTAGATCTGATTTTGGATGTGGTGACCAGGCGAGAATAAGCAGCCGAGACGAAACGCTCTGCCTCTGCTGCCTAACCCGCTGAAAGTCACCGTTTTTGCGTAA
This sequence comes from Ktedonobacter racemifer DSM 44963, assembly GCF_000178855.1. Classification (GTDB taxonomy): domain Bacteria; phylum Chloroflexota; class Ktedonobacteria; order Ktedonobacterales; family Ktedonobacteraceae; genus Ktedonobacter; species Ktedonobacter racemifer. The sequence continues at coordinate 2,425,307 of NZ_ADVG01000002.1, forward strand.
GCGTTGAGCACGTCGAAGTGCCACTCTGCGAAACCGTCCGTTCTGCGAAAGCTAGACCGTCAGGCTCCAGCGTCCCTTGGCTCGACGAGCCTTGAGAACGCGGCGCCCATTGCGGGTATGCATGCGCTTCATAAAACCGTGTTCGCGCTTACGCGGAATGCGCTTGGGTTGCCATGTGCGTTTCATGAACAAGCCACCTCCACTTTCAATATCCCGTAGATTATAACGAGTATTATGTATGCTGTCAATTAGCCACACCGAGGAGTGGCCCGGCCGACACGTATTTTAGTAGCGTCGGTCCACACCGCTCAATGTGCTCTTGCAAGACAGGCTAGGAGGTCTTAAAGCGCAGCAGGACACGGCCGAAACGTACCTCGTCATTGTCCTGAAGAGGAGTTGGCGTCTTGCTGGCCAGGCGCTGGCGATTCAAGAAAGTGAAATTGGTACTATTCTCGTCCTCAACCATATACTGGCCATTCTCGACAAAGATGCGAGCATGCAAGCGCGAGACGCCGCCCTCTTCACCACCATGCGGGGTGAGATCGACATCGGGGTAGATGTTGCTGACCGCGTCTTCACGCCCGACCGTCACGTTCTCTTTACCACTCAGATCAAACTCCTGGTTATCGGCCTCAACAATCAGGCGGGCGTGTAGCGCCGCGGGAGCGGAGGCCGGGGAGGCGGGAGCCTGCTGAGGTGGCTCAGAGGGCGCGGAAGGCGCTGGAGGTGGGGTCTGCACAGCGGCGGGCGCGCCCTGAAGGCTCGCGCCACAGCTCGAACAGAAGGCCTCACCAGCGGGATTGCTCGCGCCACAGGATGGGCAGGTCTGAGCACCAGTCGCCGTATCGGCGGGAGCAGCAACGGGTTCCGCCGGAGCGGACGCGGTCGCAACCGGGGCCACCGTGGGTTCCGCGCTGCTCAGCGGCTCTCCGCATTCATCGCAGAAAGCCGACCCATCTGGATTTTCATGTCCAAGCGAACATCGTACTGACATTGTTATATCCTTCCTCTTCTCTATGTATTTATCGGCAAGAGTGTGCGCAGGTTAAGTAACTGACTTCTCGCGCCTGCGGCGCTCGCTTTGGTTAGTGGTGTGGAGTGTGCTTGCAGCCTTCGGCTGCAAGCACACTCCACACCACTAACCCCTACAGTAAGTTGTGTATGCTGTTAAGTTGATATAGGTTTAGGGTAGCAGGTCGTCGAGACGCTGCGTGAGTTTACGTGTCTTATTGCCAATCGACTTTACCTGCTCCTGGGAGATCTGCTGGCCCTGGTTCAATTGCTCAAGCGCCGCCTGTGTCTCCTGATCGAGAACACGGGTCACATTGGGAGCAAGTTTCGTCGTCGCCTTACCGGTCCGCTTGTACTCGTCAAGGACACGTGTCACCAGGCGATTGGCGTTGGCCTTCTCCGCGTAGTTCATGACCAGCGCGTTGACCTGGGCGGCCTGATTGGCATCGTTGGTGAAGCTGACGGTGATGTTCTGCCGTACGCGCTCGCCAATGACATTGGTGACCGGGACATCATAGGAGAGTTCGGCCTGCGCGATACGGAAGAGGCCCGCCGGGCGTGGATCAATCATCAGCTCGACCAGGACGGACTGGGCCGTATCTTTCTCCAGATCGCCCAGGGGCACCACCACGCGGCGGTCGGAGAGCGCCGAGGGATCGATATCGCGAATAAGCGGCAGGACCCTGACGGCCTTGCGGGGCGAGACGCCCGCAGGCAGGTTCAGCGTGATGACGGCGTTACGCACGGCGACAGCCACGGCACTCTGCACCTGCTGCTCAAAGATGGTCATGGCATCATTTGGTGAGCGGATAAACTCGGCGGGCGTACCACCGCTGAGCTGGCCAACATCATCGAGAAGGTTCTCGTCCCAGTCGGCACCGATACCTAGTGGATAGATGGAGATGCCAGCGGCCGCGGCATCACGCGCGAGCTGGCGGCAGCGATCAGTATCACCATAAGTCACGCCATCGGTGAGCAGGATCATGCGGCTCACGGCGTTGGGGATGTTCCAGCGGCGTAGCTCGCCCAGGCTCTGGATCATACCCAGCGACATGGTGGTGCCGCCCGCGTCCTGAATGCGATCAATGGCGGCCTTCATACCAACGGGATCGTTGGCTGGCATCGAGGGAATAATGACCTGAGCACTATCGTCAAAGATGACGACCGAAATGTAGTCACTTGGCTCCAGACGGTCAATGACCATCTTGACAGCTTCCTTCACATTGCGCAGCTTCGCGCCCTTCATCGAGCCAGAGTGGTCGATGACCAGGGAGAAGTTCAAGGGCATACGCACCTGAGCCATAATATCGCTTGGTTTGGCTTCTAGCAGCACATATGCGAGCTGGCTTCCGCCAGTTACTGGCATATATTCTTTCCCTACCTGGGATGTCAGAGTTACCTCTCCGGGCATAGTCTGTCAGCTCCTTTCGCCATCGGCTGGCCCTAGTATATCATATAGAGCCGTGAGTTCAGCTTATTGGTCTTTTTAATTTGTGGGGGACGGTTCCTTATCCCGCTCACCAACGGTGCTTCGCACCTAGCCTGTCGGCTCAGGTGAGCGGAAAGGAAGCCCACACCCCGATGTTTAAATTTCTTTAGCGCACAAAAACCACGACCGCACTCACGTTATCCTCACCCCCGTTAATGTTGGCGGTCTCAATCAAATGCGAGCAGGCTGTTTGTGGATCGGGTGCATTATTTAGAATCTCTTCCATCTGTGGGTCACGTACCATCTCCCAGAGGCCATCTGAGCAACTGAGCAGGACATCACCGGGATGCACCTGTTGCTTGATAATATCGATCTGGACATTGAGCTTATCACCCAGGCTACGGAAGATCTGATTGCGCTGTGGGTGTGTATAGACTTCGTCCGGCTCGATCATGCCGCCCGCGACCAGCTGGCCAACCAGGGAGTGGTCCGTCGTCAATTTATAGAGTTTGCTATCGCGCAGGAGGTAGGTGCGACTATCCCCTACATTGAGGATATACGCAAAATCCCCCACCAACATAAAACCGGTGATGGTGCAACCCATGTCGGTCTTGTTCTGCTGATTGGCCTGGCAGATGGTGGCGTTGGCATCTTCGACCGCGTCATGCAGCAGTGTCACCAGGGAATCCTCGTCGTGCGCGACCTCCTGGCCCGCCTGCTCGGCAGAGAGAGACGCGAGCAGTAGTTCGTGGAGCATGCGCTCGCTGATACTGCGAATGGCGGTACGGCTGGCGAGCTGTCCGTTGTCATGTCCGCCCATGCCGTCGGCGACGATATAGAGGCCCAGGGGCGTTGAGAAAGATTCATGGTTACGCTGCAACTGGAGCACCAGGGTGCTGTCTTCGTTAGGTTCGCTGCGGCGCATATTGCCAGCGTCCGAGTCTCCGGCGGCAAGCACATGCACACCATTGGGAAAGGGCGATTGCAGGGTCTGCTGCTGCTCAATCACATAGGTATGACCATTGGCGACAAAAGTATCGAGAATGGTGTCATGTACGAGATTCGCGTCGGCCTGCCCGGAGGACGAGGCGAGGAACTCGCGCATCGTATATGTGGCATCCTGTAAGTTCGCGCCACATTCCGAGCAGAAGTCATCTTCCTCGGTATTCTCGGTCGAGCCGCAGTTCCAGCAGCGCTTGTAGCCCTGGTGGTCAACCACCCGGTAGAGGCGGCTTCCCTGTTCATCAGCCAGTTGTTCAGCGACCTCGTAGCGATTATTGAGCAGTGTGCCCTCCGCCAGCAGTCCCTGCTCATTGGTAGCCTCGCCTGTCGTTGACGCGGCCTGAGCCTCGGTATAGGCGCCCTGGGGAGATTCCTGCTCAGGTACGGCTGGCGTGGGTAGCTCTTGCTGATTCTGCTCCGTCGTATGTGTATCGTGCGGTGGTGTCACCTGCTCCATTACAACCTCTGCATTTCCAGTGGGAGAGGCGGCGCTTGCAGCGTGCTCCTCCCCATAACGATCATCTTCTTCATGGGCCGCGCTCTCCGAGAAGGCGCCCGGCTGAGCATACGCGGGAACGGTGCGATACTCTTCCCCAGTTGAAGAGAAGAGCGCGGCGCTCTCCTGCGGCGTCATCAGTACCGTTGGCGTCTCGGAAATATCCTGCTGCTCGGGGATAAAGGCGAAGGCGCCAGCCTCGTCAGGCGAAATTTCTTTCGGCACAGGCGGCATCATCATGGTTGGCGCATCGGCGATGTCTCCCTCATGGGAAGGTTGGGCCTGTCCCTGATAATCGCGCTCTAGCTCTTGCTGCCAGCGGCGCGACTGATACTCCACCATTTTCTCAGGCGAGAGAATTTGGGTCGGAGCCTGGCTTGGATCTTCCTCAGAGGCCGGTCCAGACGCGACCACTTCGATAAACTGATCCTCGTCCTCCTCAGGCGCTGGAGAGGAGGGTGCCTCCTGAGAAGGGGGGGCAGAGCCGTTCGCGGTCGCCTGCTTCTCATCGAGCGGAGAGTCTGAAGGGGTAGATGCGGCTTCGGGAGCCGCAACCTCCTGAGCAGGCTCGGCAGGAAGAACCTGCCCACACCCCTTACAGAACTTGGCGTTTGCACGATTTGATGTATGACATGACGGACAGAGCATTCTGCCCTCCTTCTTTACTTTTTTAAGATCTTATTCCGAAACCCAACGCCACTTGCGTGTCTAGCGCTTCGCGCTCAGGGTTTTCGGAGAAGAAGTATTAGATCTGTTTCAGTAGACGTAAGGCCTCGGCATTATTGCGATCGCGCTTGAGTGCTTCGTCAAGCGTCTGGCGCGCCTCAGCCTTGCGATTTAACTTCAGGTAACAGTTCGCCAGAGCGCTATAGATGTTCGGATTTTGCGAACCGGTTTTGCGGGCGCGCTCAAACGCGCTCACAGCATACTTCCACTCTTTAGCACGCATATGGGCGCGTCCCAGTTGATACCAGGCCTCCCAGGAGCTAGCATCAATCTGGACGGCGTGGCGCAGGGCCTCAATGGACTCGCGAGTACGCTTGGTTTCTCCATAGAGGCGTCCCAGGGCCACGAGCATCAGAGCGTGTTCTGGACTCAGGCGTAGGCCTTCGCGTAAGTATGATTCCGCATCGCGAAAGGATCCCTGCTCCAATGAGGTCAGGCCGAGCTGATAATAGACCGCCGGGTCATCGGGAGTGAGCGAGAGCGCCTTCTTGAAGGACTGTCCGGCCTGTGGCAAGAGACTGAGATCGCGATAGCACATACCGAGCTGGAAGTAGGCATTGAAGGATGCATTCGAGTGCTGTAATGCCGCTTCAAACTGCTCGGCGGCATACTTCATATTCTCCTGCGAGAGCTTTTGATCGATATCGCGCACGGAGAGGCCATACTGGCGATAGGCACGCCCCAGGTTATAGAGAATATCATAAGGTGTTCCACCCTGGGACTGAGCGAGCTTCAGTTGATTGACGGCCTCGGCGTAATTCTTATTATTCAAGGCCTGCAAGCCAGCACGATAAGCCACCGTGGGATCGCTGGCCGGGGCCACGCCATTAGAGGGAGCCACCGGGCGCGCCTGAATGCTACCACCTGAGCCAACCGGACGGGCGAGAATAGATGAAGAGCGTGCCTGGAGTGGCTGGCGCACGGGTCGCGCGAGAATAGGCTGACTCATCCGCGCCTGTGGTGGAGGAACAGCCCCCTGCACGAGCTGGTAGCCATCGCGCTTGCAGAACTTGGCGCCGGGCCGGTTGTGAAAGCCGCAGCGTGGGCAGATCGGGCCAGCCGCCGTCACAGTTGACGCGGGCTGGGCCTTGACCGTGATCGTCGTTGCCGGTGACATGGCAGGAATCTGCACTGTTGGCACGGCGACATGCGCCTGAACCGAGGCGGGCAGGCAGGAGAGCAGGGCATTGCGCATGGCCTCGGCGCTCTGGAAGCGCTGTTCTCGATCCTGCTGCATGGCCTTAATAATTACCTGCTCGACGGGACAGATGCGCTTCCCGCCCACCTCACGCGTCAGCAGGCGCGGATTTTTGGCTAGAATACTGCCAGGAGCAGGCGTTTGAATCGGATCTGGCTCATAGTTGGTCAACAAGTGAAACATCGTCGCGCCAAGCGAGTAGATATCGGCGCGAGCATCGGTCTGGACCGGGCGACCGGGATTCTGTACTGAGCGGCGCTGTCCTGGAGTGGTAATCGAACCCAGATGCTCTGGCGAGGCATAGGAGATGGTGCCCAGGTTCTCTGTATTCGTACGCTTATTGGGATCAAAGCGGCGCGCAATGCCAAAGTCGATCAGTTGCACCTCGTTATCGGGGGTAATCATGATATTCCCTGGCTTGAGATCGCGCAGGATGATGGGCGGCGTACGCGAATGGATATAGGTCAAGGCCTCGCAGACCTGCATCATCCACTTAACGACCTGTTCCTCTGGCAGTGGGCCATGGCTATCTTCGAGAATCTTCTCCAGGCTACGTCCGGGTACAAACTCCATGGCGAAGTAGTAGTTCCCGCGATCCTGAAAAGGAAGCATCAAGGCCGCGATCCGTGGATGCTTTAAGCTCCGTAGGAGCGCGATCTCTTTATTGAAGCGCTCGACGGCTGAGTTGCGCTCTTCCTCGCTGGTATTGGGGCTGATGAGCAACTCTTTAACGGCGTAGTAGTAGGGAGGATTCGTACCAAGCTGCTCAACCTTGTAGACGGTCCCCATACCACCTTCGCCAAGGATCTGAACAATCTTAAATTTACCGTCGAGTATCGTACCTATAGGGAGAGCCATACTCTACGCACTAAACCTTTCTTCGCAACGCTCCGCACGATGGCATAGTATATGCTATAAAAACTATCAATCGTGAACGCCGCTTCGCAGCGGCTAGCTTCGCTCACACGATTGAACGGTTAGCTAGTGAGCACTGACCTGAATTACAACCGCGGTGATATTGTCCTCGCCACCGCCAGCATTCGCCAGCTCGATGAGCTTATCGCAGATGGCCTGTGGACTGGCCTGCATCTTCATTGTACGCTCAAGCTCCTCGGGATGAACCATCTCCCAGAGGCCATCAGAACAGAGCAAGAAGAGATCCCCTGCTTGAACCGTCTCGTGGAAGATATCCACTTCCAGCGTTGAGCGACCGGCACCCAGCGAACGATAAATCAGATTACGATGAGGATGCGTATAGACCTCTTCCGGCTTGATCTGCTTGGTCTCGACCAGCTTAGCGACCAGAGAGTGATCCTTGGTAAGAGGGGTTAGCGCTCCATTACGTAATAGATACGTACGACTGTCGCCAACGTTGCCAATATAAGCAAGTTCATTCTGTATCAGCAGCGTAGTCACGGTGCTGCCCAGGCCATGCGCCTCGGATTGCTGCTCGCCATAGCGCACGATCGCCTGGTTTGCTTGCTTGATTGCGGCCCGCAGTTGATCCTCTACGGCACTCGCCATTGTCGCTTCAGAGAGTTTATGAGTCTCGGCTTTAGAGGGCTTCCCAGTGGGAGACGAGGGACGCAACATGGAGCGGTCGATCTTGATCGTGGGCTGATCATGAATAGGCTTAAAAAACGTATCCATGGCCTTATTAATGGTTTCTACAGCCATGCGACTGGCAACTTCCCCCGCTTTATAGCCACCCATGCCGTCAGCGACTATAAATAGACCGCGATCACCATCCTCGGCAGATTCAACCCTGCGATATGGTCGATCTTCGTTTTGATCGCGTTGCTTGCCGACATCCGTCTTATCGGCAGCGAAGAGTTTTATGTGCATAGGTACGTACCTCATAGAAGCAGGAATGCGGAATGTAGTTTTCCATGCCCACTATAGCATATAGTAGTATTGATGACAATTGAAACATCGCAGACAGATTAATAAGTAAAAATTCTTTTATTTCTAGCCAGAGCAAGAACGTCGCTGAGAGTTCTTTTCTACAAGCCCATCAATTCATTTACATACTATGATTAGCTGTAGAGCCGATGATGGTTCGCCCGCATGCATTCCTCTCCTTCTCATCCGCGCTCTGTTGCATATACGTGTTAACTACCTGCAAGGTTGGAAAAATAAAGGCTGCCGCAGGCACTTTTGCAAGTGTCCTGCGGCAGCGCTACTATCCAGGACTTCTCGCCACTACGTGGCTTCGCAGGGGTAAGGGATGTGGGGGGAAATGCCTTCGGCATTTCCCCCCACATCCCTTACCCCTGCGAAGCGTCGCAGACGCTGATAACACCACATATAGAGAAAGAAAAGAAGAGATATGTTGACGGCCCGTGGGCCGTCAACATATCTCTTCTTTTCTTTCTCTATTGATTATTTTTCGCGGTCGTCTCTGGTGGAGCGGGCGCGGAAGTAGATGCGGATGCCTGTGCCTTTGAAGCTAAAGGCTTCGCGCAGGCGATTCTCCATAAAGCGTTCATAGGAGAAGTGAACTGAGCGTGGATCGTTCACGAAGAAGACGAAGGTTGGTGGGTTGACGCGTATCTGCGTCGCGTAGTAGACGCGCAGCGGCTTCATGCCAGTCACATACGCGGGCGTCTGGCGGCGTTTGGCCTCCTGCACGACCTCATTCAGGCGCGCGGTCGGTACGCGCAGGTAGCGCATATCGGAGATCTTCAACGCGGTCTCTAGAATCGACTTGACGTGGTAACCGGTCTTGGCCGAGGCGAAGATGATGGGCGCATAGGGAATAAACTTCAGTTCACGAATCAGCATTTTGCGATAGCGCTCGGCGTCATCGATCTCCTCATCTGGCTTAGGGAACTCGCCCTCGCGCTCGGCTTTGTGCTGCTCCTGCGCCAGGTCCCATTTATTGACCACCACGATCACGCCTTTGCCCATCTCGTGGATCGTGCCCGCGATATGGGTATCCTGCGCCGTCAGGCCCTCGCTCGCATCGATGAGCATCAGAGCCACGTCACAGCGCTCGATGGCGCGGGTTGAGCGCAGGACGCTATATTTCTCCACGCCCACGCCCACGCGACCACGGCGGCGGATGCCAGCGGTATCAACCAGTTTAATCTTCTGGTCCCCAAACTCAAGCTCGGTATCGATGGCATCACGGGTGGTGCCGGGGATATCGCTGACAATCGAGCGATTGACACCCAGGATGGCATTGAGCAGCGAGGATTTGCCGACGTTTGGACGCCCCACAATGGCGATACGCGGAGTCTGATCGTCTTCCGCTTCGTCCTCCTCAGAGAAAGGAGGCAGCGCCTCGACGATTCTATCCAGCAGGTCGCCGGTGCCGGTGCCCTGAATGGATGAGATATCGGTGGGTTCGCCCAGGCCCAGGCTATAGAACTCAACAACATCCAGGCGACGCTCGGCGTTGTCGGCCTTATTAGCGGCCAGGATGACCGGCTTGGTCGCGCGGCGGCGCAGCAGGTCGGCGACCTCATCATCGGCGGCGGTAATCCCGGAGCGCGCGTCGACCATGAACACGATCACATCCGCCTCTTCGATGGCGAGTTGAGCCTGGCTCATGACATGATCCATGATATCGCCTGACTGTCCGGTCAAGCCAACCTGGCCGACAGGAATGCCTGTCCCCAGTTCCAGGCCACCAGTATCGATGAGCGTAAACTCACGACCGTTCCAATCGGCATCTCCATACAGACGATCACGGGTCGTACCGGGCATATCCTCAACAATGGCGACACGCTCGCCAATCATGCGATTAAAAAAAGTAGATTTACCGACATTAGGTCGGCCAACGATGGCAACAAGTGGCTTCATGTGTGTCGCCCTCCCACCCTTTCAGTACAAACAAAAGATAATGCTTTTAATAATTCATCTAACAATGATGGCGCTCAACGTTATCTGGCGAATTCTTGAATCTTGACGCAGGCATTATAGCATAAAGTTTTACCACTGGGTAACAAAGGGGACTAGCGTGTGTGGTGACGCGCAGGCTTCGCCTACGCGTCACCACACACGCTAGTCCAGGCAATGCTGTTACTTAGAAGAAGAGTTCGGAGACGGAGCGACCATCGTGGATACGGCTGATCGCGCCGGCGAAGAGGCCCGCAACCGAGAGCGCTGTCAGGTTGGGCAGGCGGTTGATATCGGGAGGGGGAATCGAGTTTGTGATGACCAGTTCTTTCAGGGGGGCAGCGCGCAAGCGCTCGATGGCTGGGCCAGAGAAGATGCCGTGGGTTGCGGAACAATAGATATCGCGCGCGCCCTGCTCGCGCACCACGCGAACGGCCTGCGTAATAGAGCCAGCGGTATCGATCTCATCATCCACAATCAAGGCATTGCGGCCCGCGACATTGCCGATGATGCCCATGGCCTCAGTGATCCCCTCGTTGCCCAGACGGCGCTTCTCAATGATTGCCAGGGGAACGTTCAGGCGGTCCGCCAGTTTGCGTGCCTTCTTGGCGAAGCCCTCGTCGGCGGAGACGACCGTCAGGTCCTCAATCTGTTTCTGCGCGAAATACTCGGCCTGAATGGTCTGAGCGGTCAACTCATCAACCGGAATATTAAAAAAGCCCTGAATTTGCCCGGCGTGCATGTCCAGCGTCACCACGCGATGGGCGCCCGCGACCGTAATACAATCAGCGACCAGGCGCGCCGTAATCGGCACACGTGGCTGATCCTTCTTGTCAGTACGGCCATAGGCATAATAGGGAATGACGGCGGTGACACAAGCCGCCGAAGCCCGCTTAAGGGCATCTATCATAATGAGAAGCTCCATGATAGAGCGATTGACAGGCGAGCTAAAGGACTGAATAACAAAGACATCGTTCCCGCGGACATTCTCGTTTATTTTGACAAAAATATTTTCATTACTAAATTGAAAGACATCAGCCTCCCCTAGCGATATGCCTAGATGATCGCATATCTCTATGGCAAGCTGGCGATTAGCGTTTCCAGTGAAAATGCTCAGTTCGCTCGTCAATGTGTTCAAGTGGCACCTCCTGAGTACCCCAAATTATACCATACTGACAAGCGCGACCGCAGGAGGAAGTAGGTATGAGTAGTTGGTGTGCCTGGTGGGCATTTGCCCACCAGGCACACCAACTACTCATATCAGATTATGACTCCACGGAGTCTTCGGGGCCGGTAATCAGGATGTGCAGGAAGCGGCGGATGGCCCAGAAGACCAGGAAGTAGATGAGCATCGCGATGAGCGTTGACCACTCAAAGGCCTGGTTCGGGTGGACAGAGAAGGGATGGACCAGCGTGCTAAAGGGAAAGAGGATAATATCAGTCAGCGAGTAGAGAAAGCCCGCGAAGAGATTGATAGGGTCGGCTCCGATGAGCTTGAGCAGGAAGCGCATTGCCAGCGTGACCTCCAGGACGGTCAAGAACCAGCGCAGGAAGTCATTAAGCTTGCCAATGGCATACTTTACGGTTCGGGCCTCTTCCTGACGCGTCTCCGCTATCTCTACCTCGGGGCCGGACTCATCAGCCGAGGGCGCAGGGGGTGACGCGGGCTTCATGGGAAGATCATCCATGCGCCCCATACGCGAGGGCTGGGCACTCGTTGGCTCATTGGGATAGGGATTATTATTGCGCATCCTGCCATTCCTCCAACAACTTATACGAAAACCAACCCCATTCGGGGGCGCGGCGCTACTCTCGTAGCTAGCACTCCCCCCATTCGGGGACAAGCGCGCTCAGTTTTTCGCAAGGCAACAAACCTCAACAACTATTGCCTGAAAGCGAAGAGACAAACAGTTCAGCAATTGTTTGCCTGCATGGATTATAACATCTCGTGCCCGTCAAAAGCTATGGGTTTACGCGGGCAATTTCAGGACTTCTCTGGGGCATCACGCGTCAGGAAGCGGGCGAGTTGATCGCGCCGCTACCACAATGCCCATTGCTCTGCACCAGCAATACCACTCCATCAATCTGCTTGAGGGTACAGAACTGCTGCGAGCTACGGACCTGGTTGAGCATGCGGACCGTGCTATCCTTGTCGTCCTCGGGAATGATGTTGTTGAGGTCCACCACGATATAATCAACGGTGCGCAGATTCTTCTGCTCATCGGTATAAGTGATGAGGGGGAAGACCGTCACATAGGCACGCTCAGTGAGGTGAGGATTGAGCGTCGCGCTCGCCGAGACGGAAGCAGTCGACGGAATAGAGGTGAGCAACTGGTTGATGGCCTGGTCACGGTCGCTCGGCAGGTGATCGGGCAGCAGCACATTAAACCAGGGAATCATAATCACAAAATGCAGCAGGACCATACAGACAATCCAGAGCGAGACCACCCATTGCAGCCGTGCCAGCGTCACCGTCTGCGCCAGGTCAACGATGCGATCATTAAGGCGCTTCCGGCGATGCGCGCTTGCGATTGAGACAGCCAGCAGGCCCGGGCGAGCAAAGGTGAAGGGGCGAGACAGTACAGATAGGCCCGAGAGGAACGTCAGGCGCACATTCTCCAGGCCACGCATAAAGGAGTCCACCTGCGCCTTCTCGCGTAGCGCCTGCTCATCAGTCATCAGGACGGAGTCAACCGGCTCGCCACGCCACTGCTGCCATAATGCCACCAGGCGCGCCAGACCAATAATCGACGCCATCGCCACAAAGGGAATGATGGGGGCGTTATAGTGATAGATACCGCTATAAAGAAGGGAATTGTTATTAGGCAAGAGATTGAGCGCCAGGTTGGGCAGAGCGGGAAGCAGCCACTCAGGCGCGAAGACACTGAAGAAACCAGAGCAGCGCGCAAGACCTGTCAGGTAGTAGAAGCGCTCAAGCGTGAGATAGGTCATGGGAAGAACCCAGGGATGCATAACGATGTTCACAAGCGCATCGCTGGGGGTCGCCCCCAGGTAGGCATAGCGATACCAGAAGTTATTGCCCTGGTTACCGGGATAGAAATGCTTGATCATCAACCAGGCAAAGATGCCATAGAGGACACCACCCAGAATGAGGATCAGACCCAGGCGAGGCGCCCGGTATTTCCAGATTATCAGCACGCCAAAGACCGCCGCCACAAAAGGAATCTCTTCTTTACAGATCGCCGCCAGGGCGCAACAGAGCAGGCACCAACCAAAGCGGCGGTAGGTGAGGGCGAGAAAGGCATAAAGGAAGAGGGGGGTGACCAGCGCCACCGGGTGAAAATCGAAGAGATTGATCCCGATCAACGGGGCCGAGAGCAAGTAACCCAGCACCATGGCCACCGCCACCAGGGGCCACTGTGGGAGGTAGCGCCGCGTCATAAGAAAGATCGGTAGCGCCCCACTTACCAGGACCAGCGTCTGAAAGATCAGCAGGATGCGTGGGTCGGCGCCAAAGACATAGAGCAGCGAGAGGGGCAGGAGCACTGGCTCGAAGTGTTGCGCGAGACGAATGGGGGGGCCATACCAGTCAACGCCCTGGTTCGTCCACTGAAACGGGTGCCCATGCAGGGTATTCCAGAGCACCTGGTCCATATTCCCCAGGTCGAAAGCCGTAGCCTTGAAGGAGGTATAGCGTAGCACAGCCAGAAAGCCCACAATCAGGGCGTAGGCCAGCATAGCCAGCACCAGTAACGACCAGGAGAGACGCACCTGGGCGCGCGGCGATACTTGAACCCGTATAGAGAATTGTGGCAAACGTATCATAAATGTTTAACTCGCCTTTGGGTAGGGATGCCTGGTGGCGGGCTGGCTGCGCCAACCCGCCACCAGGCATCCCTACCCCCTGAGCGCCGCAGGCACGAAGGCTAGAGGATGACATACCCCTGCCAGATACAAACCGCGACCACGAACATAAAGCCCCAGACTATTAAAAATTCCGGCCAGGTACCTGTACGGAAACGAAACTTATTATCCATTGGAATGCCAAAGCGTTTTTTGACAGGCCAGAACAGAGGTATACCGCCATAGGTCAGCGAGTCACATAAGAGATGCATTACACATCCAAACAAGACACCAAAGAAAACGACATGTGAAAAGCCTACCACATGCGCGGGAGCGGAATAGCCTCGTAAGCCCAGTAGATATATTACCACTCGTTCTAGCCCTATGGCTAGCAATGAGCCGACAGCCAGGCCAAGAAGACTATGAAACACTGTGCGATGACCTGCAATACCCTGAATCGTCTTGCTAATGATACCAAAGCGATGGCCCAGGGTGCTACGTGCATTATCTATATCTGGCAGTAGCGCACCAAAGCCAACCGCACCATAATATACCGCCTTACTCACCAGCAATGGGAGCGTCACAATCGTGCCCGCCGTAAGAGCATTGCCAGAGATATGCGTGACACTATCGAAGACGACCCCGGCTACCAGACCAATCAATAAATGTGAGCGACCTTCCATGCGCCTATTATCTCCCCTGAAACTCAATTTTCTTTCTGCCTTCCAGCAATTGTAGAGAGAATATAGAGTGGTGTCAATAGACGCCCTCTTTTCATTTGTATCGCAATACGATACAATATTCATAGGAACGATATGTATCTACTACTAAGGAGAAACAATTGGCAATTAATGCGTGGCAGGAGGAACATCGACAGGCGGGGAGGGATGCGGCGAAAAAAGCAGGTAGTCAGAAGAAGGTCAATCATGAACTGGGGGATTTTACGACCACCCCACGTACGCTTTTTATCGCGCTCATCGCGCTTGTCATCGGTATTGTGAGCACCTTTATCGCTCTACTCTTATTAAAATTAATCGGACTATGTACAAATCTCTTCTTTTATCTACGCTGGGATACGGCCCTTGTCAGTCTCGCACAGAGTCCCCTGGGGATTTTCATTGTGCTGGTGCCTGTGGTGGGCGGGCTGATTATCGGCTTCATGGCCCGCTATGGCTCGCCTAAGATCAGGGGGCATGGAATTCCTGAGGCGTTGGAAGCTATCTTAATGAATGGCAGCAAAATCGAGGCCAAGGTAGCACTACTCAAGCCGCTCTCGGCGGCGATCTCGATTGGGAGCGGTGGCCCCTTCGGCGCCGAGGGACCAATCATCATGACGGGCGGCGCCGTTGGTTCTCTGATCGCGCAATTCTTTCACTTCTCCAGTAGCGAGCGCAAGACGCTACTGGTGGCGGGGGCGGCGGCAGGTATGTCGGCGACGTTTGCCACGCCCGTGGCGGCGCTGCTGCTGGCGGTCGAACTCTTGCTCTTTGAGTGGAAACCGCGCAGCCTGATTCCTGTGGCCCTGGCCAGTGCCACGGCTGGGATTGTGCGCTACTACATTCTGGGAGCGGGCCCGATCTTCCCGGTGCCAGCGCATGTGGCGTTTATTGGTCCGATAGGTCTCCTGGGCTGTCTGCTGGTTGGTGTCCTGGCGGGACTGGTCTCAGCGCTTATGACCTACCTGGTCTATCGCTTCGAGGATACCTTCTCGCTCCTGCCCATTCACTGGATGTGGTGGCCGGCTATTGGCGGCCTGGGCATTGGCATTGGCGGATTGATCTATCCACGCGCGCTGGGCGTCGGATATGATGTTATTGAGCAGTTGCTGCGGGGAGATGTCTCGCTCAAGTTGATCCTGGGCGTCCTGCTGGTCAAGCTCTTGATCTGGTCGTTCTCGCTTGGCTCAGGCACCTCGGGCGGCGTGCTGGCCCCATTGTTGATGATAGGTTGCGCGTTAGGGGCGGCCGTGAGCCTGTTTCTCCCCAACGAGGGACCGGGCTTCTGGGCACTGATCGGTATGGCCGCGATGCTCGCGGGAACCATGCGCGTCCCCTTTACCAGCCTGGTCTTCGCCTTAGAACTCACGCACGACTTTAATGCCCTGGTTCCGCTACTGCTGGCAACCCTGGTGGCCTACGCATTTAGCGTGCTGGTCTTAAAGCGCTCGATCCTTACCGAGAAGGTGAGCCGTCGAGGATATCATCTTAGCCGTGAATACGCTACCGATCCCCTGGAGATCCTCTTTGTACGCGAGGTTATGCGTACTAGCGTGGTCGCCATCCCCGCTAGTATTACACGCGACGAATTGAGCAGTCTACTCACCGAGGGCCAATCGCAGCAGCGTGGCATTCAGCACCTCTATCCTATCGTTGATGACCAGGTGCAGATCGAGGGTGTCGCGACACGCCATGATCTGATGAACCTGGTACGCAACGAGCCAGGCAAACGCCAGTTGGCCGACTACATCCAGGCCAGCCCGGTTGTGGCGTATGAAGATGAGAATCTACGCAGCGTGGTCTATCGCATGGCCGAGACCGGCTACACCCGTTTCCCGGTAGTTGAACGTGAGCATCCAGAGCAACTGGTGGGCATGGTCTCACTCCAGGACCTGCTCAAGGCCCGCTCACGCAACCTGGCGGAGGAGCGCGAGCGCGAGCGCTTGCTGCACCTGCGCTTGCTCTTCCCCTCGCGCGCCAGAAAGGGAGCACTCGCAGGCAGCCAGACGACAGGAGACTAATACGAGCGTATCGCTACCTCTGGATGTGTTTCTACACAAACAGCATATACTAATCCTACGATAGCGAGTTTGGGCGGCCCTGGACACATGTGTCCAGGGCCGCCTTCTTTTTGGCGAGCGGAAAGATAAGTTGTAGGGTACTTTCCCCCTGGAGTAGGTGATGTGCAGTGCCCTGGCAACCGCAGGTTGCCAGGGCACTGCACATCACCTGTTATTCTTCTTCGGGGAGGCCGACGAAGATGGTTTCATCTTCGATTTTGATGGAGTAGGTATGGAGGTCCTGGCGTGCGGGACCGCGCAGTACCTTGCCGGTGCGCACGTCGAATTGCGCGCCATGCCAGGGGCAGGTCAGCGTGCAGCCCTCCAGCTCGCCCTCGTTGAGGGGCCCGCTGATATGGGTGCAATTATCGGTAAAGGCGCAGATCTGGCCCTCCACCTTTGTCAGGCAGACTGGTTCGCCATCAACTTCTACCGCGTAAAGCTCGCCTTCTTTGATCTCTTCCAGGCGAGCTGCCTTATAGAACTCAGTCATACGGCCTTATTCGTCCTCATCTTCATCATCAAGATTGGGGTGCTCAAAGCCTCCCATAGCCAGGCCCCGATGGAGTACACGCAGGGAGAGGAAGGCGCACTTGGTGCGAGCAGGGCTGATGGGAATGCCTAGTACCTCCAACACTTCCTCTTTCCCCAACTTTACAACCTCGTCTATCGGCTGGCCCTCAATCATCTCTGAGAGCATGGAGGCTGACGCCTGGCTGATCGCGCATCCACGCCCTTTGAAGCGTACCTCAGCGACGCGCCCATCCTGCACGACCAGGTCCATGGCAAGCTGGTCGCCACAGAGCGGATTGGAGTCCTCTGAGTGGACATCGGGCTGCTCCAGTGTACCAAAATTACGTGGATTGCGATAGTGATCCAGGATATATTCGCGGTAAAAATCCATTGCCATATATGTATGCCTCTTTTTAGAAAGTAAAGATTTGGAGGGCTTTGTGCAGGCCCTGGACGAGGGCGTCGATATCTTCTTTTGTCGTATACACGTAGAAGCTGGCGCGGGCGGTTGCGGGCACATCGTAGCGCTCCATGAGTGGTTGCGCGCAGTGATGTCCGGCGCGAATGGCCACACCGGTCTCCTGGTCGAGAATCGAGGCCAGGTCGTGGGGGTGGACATCGCCAAGTGTGAAGGAGATGACGCCTCCGCGCTGGCCGATCTCGCGGGGACCATAGATCGTCAGGCCGGGAACCTGCTGGAGCTGCTCCAGGGCATAGGCCGTCATTTCTTGCTCATGGACCTGAACCCAGTCCATGCCCAGCTCGTTCAGATAGTCGACCGCCGCGCCCAGGCCGATGGCCTCGGCAATCGCGGGGGTGCCCGCCTCAAACTTCCAGGGCAGATCGTTCCAGGTGGACTCGTGGAGCTTGACAGTGCGAATCATATCGCCGCCGCCCATGAAGGGGGGCATAGCCTCCAGCAGGGCACGCTTGCCATAGAGCACGCCAATACCCGTTGGGCCCAGCATTTTGTGCGCGCTAAAGCAGTAGAAATCGGCGTCGAGGGCCTGGACATCCACTGGCAGATGGGGAACGCTCTGCGCGCCATCCACCAGGACGATGGCCTCGACGGCATGGGCCTGGGCGATCATCTCTTGCACGGGATTGATGGTTCCCAGTACATTCGACATATGCGTAAAGGCAACCAGCCTGGGGCGCTGCTCCAACAGCTGCTGATAGATATCCAGGCGCAGCAGGCCATCATCGGTAACCGGAACAAACTCCAGGCGTGCGCCCGTGCGCTGAGCGAGCAGTTGCCAGGGGACCAGGTTGCTGTGGTGCTCCATCTCGGTCAGCACAATCAGGTCTCCGGTGTGGATATTCGCGTTGCCCCAGCTATAGGCAACCAGGTTGATGCTCTCGGTCGTGTTACGTGTGAAGATTACCTGCTTGCTATGGCGAGCATTGATAAAGCGTGCAACCTTGACGCGAGCACGTTCCTGGGCCGCGGTAGCCTCTTCACTGATCGTATAGACCCCGCGATGTACATTCGCGTTATAGGTCTGGTAGTAGGTATTCATGGCCTCGATGACAACCTGGGGCTTCTGCGAGCTGGCCGTGCTGTCGAGATATACTAGAGGCTTATTGTGTACCTGGCGTGCGAGGATAGGGAAATCCGCGCGCACCTCGGCGGCAGTGCGTCCACTACGTGTCTGTTGTGTCTGCTTTTCAGATGTCACCATAACTACTTCCTCTGCTTGACTGCTCGCGCCTGCGGCGCTCGCTCTGGTAGGTGGTGTGGTGCAGGAAGCAGCCAGAGGCTGCTTCCTGCACCACACCACCTACCAGAAAGAAGTTATACACGGAGTTACTCAATAAGAGCAGAGGGCACCCACCGGCCTGGAGGGTGCCCTCTGCGTTTAGCGCTGTGCGACTAGTACTCGCTGAGTTCAATCTCGTCTGATGTGGAACGAGTTGAGTCATCGAGAGAGATGGCGCCTTCGTCGACACCCTCGATCTCCCAGCGCTCCTGAGCATCAACCCAGGTATCGGCCTCGGTCACGGACTCACCACTCATACGAGAGATGATACTGCGGCGCAGGCGGATGCGCAGGTTCTCCAGGGGGATGCGCTGTAAGACCGGCTCGAAGAAGCCCTGAACGATGATGCGCTCGGCCTCTGGGCGCGCGATACCGCGTACCATCAGGTAGAAGAGCTGCTCCTCATCGATCTGGCCCGTGGTGGCACCATGGCTAGCGCTGACATCGTTCGCGGCGATCTCCAGGCCGGGAATAAACTCGCCACGAGCCTTCTTGCTCAGCAATAGACCATGCGCGGCCAGGAAGGAGGCCGTCTGCTGCGCATTCTTATGGATGCGAATCATGCCATCAAACTCGACGCGTGACTCATCGGTCAGGACACCCTTGATCATGGTCTCCGCGTTGGTCGAGACACCAACATGGTCCGAGAGGGTATTGATGGCGTAGCGCTGGTTGTGGTCGGTGAAGAAGATACCCACCAGTTCAGCGGCACAGCCATTGCCCTGTAGGCCCGCGCCAATGGTATTGAGATTGAGCTGCGCACCCAGATCGGCCATCACGAAGGTTACGCTGGCATCGTTCTCATGCATCGCGTTCTTGTTGGTGATGAGCCAGGTATGCTGATCGAGGTCCTGTAGATTGCTGAACTCGACCATCGCCTCGCGTTTGGCTATGACCTCAACCACGTCGCTGACCAGGCTGGGATGCTCGGCCTCGACGCTGGAAGTGAACTCCTGCACAAAGCGGGTGCTGCTCTGGGACTCCGTGATCACCAGTGAGTGGGAGAAGATAGCCGATGCAGAGCTATCGACCCAGACCTGGGCCAGGATCGGCGCCTCGATCTCCACGCCGCTCGGGACATAGAGGAAGAAGCCACCCGTCCAGAAGGCTGCGTGCAGGGCAGTATACTTGCTCGCAGTCACGGGGACACACTTCGTCATAAAGTGCTCCTGCACCAGCTCTGGATACTCGCGAACGGCGGTCTCCAGGTCGGTCAGGATGACGCCCTGCGCCTTCAACTCATCGTTCAGGTGTATATACACAACCGACGAGTTATGCTGCACAATCAGGCCGGAGCGCTCATTGACCAGCGACTCTTGCAGCGACTGCTGAATGGCTGGAGGGAGCGCGGTGTCCGGCGCGGGAACAAAGGGCTTTAGTTCCTGGAACTTAAAGCGAGAGAGATTCTGGAGGGTGCCCAGGTCGCCGCGGCGTCCCAGGGGGGCGGGAGTCTGCTCATAATGCTCCCAGGCCTGAAGGCGCTTCTGTAGCATCCACTCAGGTTCCCCCTTCTGACGCGACAACTCAAGCAGCGCGTCCTTTGTGAAACCTGTAGTTAGAGCATTAAGCATTCGTGGCCACCCCATTCTCATTGGATGTCAGCCACTCGTAGCCCTTATCCTCAAGCTCGAGCGCCAGTTCCTTCGTACCGGACTTGATGATGCGGCCCTGGTACATGACATGCACGAAGTCGGGGGTAATGTAGTTAAGCATGCGCTGGTAGTGGGTGATCAGCAGAATGCCCAGGTCGGGGCCGCGGAGCGCATTCACGCTCTCGGAGACAATCTTCAGCGCGTCAATGTCGAGACCCGAATCGGTCTCGTCCATCAAGGCGATCTCCGGCTCCAGCAGGGCCATCTGGAGGATCTCAGCGCGCTTCTTCTCACCACCGGAGAAGCCGTCGTTGATCGAGCGATTGATGAAGCTATTATCAACCTTCAGCAGTTTCATCTTCTCTTGCAGGAGGCGGCGAAACTCACCTGGGGGAACGGCCCGGCGCTTGCCCATCTTGCCGGTGGGGTTCTCACCCTCTTCAAGGGGCTTATTGCCCTCACGCACAGCCTCCAGAGAGCGGCGCAGGAAGTTAGCCACGCTCACACCGGGGATGGACATGGGATACTGGAACGCCAGGAAGAGGCGCATACGCGCGCGGCGGTCGGGAGAGTACTCAAGAATATTCTCGCCCTTGAACCAGATCTCACCATCGGTGACTTCATACTTGGGGTTACCCATGATCACATTCGCCAGGGTACTTTTGCCGGACCCGTTGGGTCCCATCAGCGCATGAACCTCACCCTGGTTGACCACGAGGTCGACGCCACGCAGAATAGGCTTACCTTCAATATTGGCATGAAGGTTCTTTATAACGAGTTCAGATCCCATTATGGATAACACCTTCCTCAATTATAGTCAAAGTGCGAATCATGGTAGTGCTCTGACCGTCTTCATTTGCAAGGTTCGCTGCCTGCGACGGCAGGGGAGAGAGACGCAAAGGGGCTGACGCCCCTCTGCACGCCCCACTTCCTCTCCGTTTCAAATGAAGATGGCCAGTCCGGTAGGTACTCAAGCCAGAAAACGATTCGCCTTGTCTATCAGAACATATGAATGTGCGCGCCGCAATTGACAATGTAGCAGTGAACACGGCGCAAAATGTGGATGATCTATACAACCACAAGGATGATCTATAAAGCCACAAAGTATGGAAAGCGTTCCCACGCTCTCCTATCTTTGATAACTATCGGCATACAAGGAAAAAAACGTGACCTGTGGTGGCAAGCGGCTATTCGGCGGTCAACAACTCGTGAGGCGATGCCATATTAGCACCGATGCCAACGTGAATATCCGTCAGGGCAATAAACTGGCCAGTCTGCCCTGTAGGCTCGGCCGTTTGAGCCACCAGTTCAGCCAGGGTAATCGAGTCAAGCGTCTGAGCGACCGCGTCACGAACGCGCGCCCAGAGGTACTTGGTCTTACAGGAATCTATAAAACCGCAGATCTGGCTCATCTCCCCCTCGGTCGCACAGATCATAGGTGAGATCGGGCCTTCCAGCACACGCACAATCTCGCCCATCGAGATCTCATTGGGATCTCGGTTCAGGCGATAGCCTCCATGCGCGCCACGCGTACTACTCACCAGTGGCGGGTCGGCATCGCGCAAGAGCTTGACGAGTTGCTCTAAGTACGCCAGTGGCAACGTCTCAGCTTGCGAAATATCTGTGAGCGAACGGGGACGGCCACCGTAATGACGAGCCAGGTCGACCATAATGCGTACACCATACTCGCCTTTTGTAGATACCCGTAACATTGTGGTCTCTCCCTTTTTCCTTGCTCTGACGCCCTTTTCGCTCTATGCTCACGACTCGATGCATCTGTTAGCAACTGGAATACACTTGAGCATAGCCCTGGCGCTAATGAACGCGCCCAGCCAGGAAATACCGTCAGAGGATACACACGTCAGATGAGCAATGAGCACTACACGAAATTAATCCGACCTAATCACTAGGAAATATTTTAGCACTCAGGCCACAAAGCGTCAACTAGTGAATCAGAGAGTGAGGGGTGCAGTTTGCGAGCGCAAGCGCTCGCAAACTGCACCCCTCACTCTCTGATTCGTTTCTAGCGTGCTTCGACGGCGATCTCCAGGCGTTTGTTGATCTTGCCTTTGCTCTTGTAATTCACCACGCGGATGCGCTCGACCTCGTGGGTATTGGCAACGTGGGTGCCGCCATCGGCCTGGATATCCAGGCCCTCAATCTCAAGGACGCGCACCGTGGTCATATCGGCGGGGAGGAGGCTGACCTTGGTGCGAATGAGATCGGGATTCTGGTCGGCCTCGGCGCGCGGCAGGAAATAGACTCTGGTCGCGCGAGCCTCGGCGATCTCGGCGTTGATGCGCTGCTCAATCTCCTGCACCAGCTCGGCTCTCAGGTTCTCAAACTCAAAATCCATGCGCCCACGCAGAGGCTCCATATTACCGCCCGTCACCTTCGCGCCATAATCGCGCCAGACCACCCCGCAGAGGATGTGCATGGCGGTATGCGTGCGCATGAGTGCATAGCGACGCTCCCAGTCCAGCACGCCGTGTACCCGGCTCCCAATGGCGGGTGGCTCGCCCTCGACCTGGTGCCAGACATAGCGCTCATCCTTCGAGACCTTCGTCACCTGCCAGGTCTGCCCATCCTGACTGAGCGTTCCCAGATCGTGCGGCTGCCCACCGCCACCAGGGAAAAAGGCGGTAGCATCCAGGGCGACAGCGTTCCCCTCCACGGCAAGCACCGTCGCGTCAAACTCCTTCACGTAAGCATCGGTATGATATATGACCTGCGTCTCCACGTTTGCATCTCCTTCTGCATGGCAAAATGATGGGGTTGCCAGTTTTAGACTGACAACCCCATCATATCATTACTGTGGACTTACTATTAGCGGCGTTTGCGTCCGACCACAATCTGGCGTGTGCCCTTACCAAAGGGCTTCCAGTCATAGCCACCGTAGATGGACTCAATCGAGAAACCAGTTGCCAGGAAGAGGAGTTGGAGCTCGCGGGGGAAGAAGACGTGCATATCCAGGCGCGTCAAATAGCGCTCGTTCTCGCCCGTTTCAAAGAACTTCTCATGCGTCCAGGTGAGGTGCTGCACCTGCTCAAAGGCGTCATACTTACGCGTCGTATAGAGCATCATCGTGAAGTCGCCATCGGGCGATTCCAGCTCGTCCTCTAGATAGACGGTTGAGGGGCGGTTGAGGGCATCGCTCAGATAATCGATGTCGGGCAAGAAGACATCGACGACAAAGCGCCCGCCGGGGGCCAGGTGCTCCAGCGTTTTCGTGAAGGCCGCGAACTGCTGCTCAATTTCGTACAGATGCGAGATCGAGTTAAAGGGGAGAAAGATCAGATCATAGGTTCCCCTGGCTGGCAAGTCGTAGTCGCACATATCGCCCTGATGCAAGCTCACGCGCTGCTGCGTGGCTTCAGGTAGTTCGCCAAGCTTGCGCTGATAGGCCTTGAGCATGCCAGGCTCCAGGTCCAGGCCATCCAGGCGGAAGGCGCCGGGGACCTTTAATAGCTCTAAGCCGATGCGCCCACTACCACAGGCCAGTTCAAGTACATGCTGAGGGGTATAACGCACCATCAATTCCTGCCAGAAGGGCACATCCTGCTCAGACTGACTTTGATACTCCAGGTCATAATCGCTGACCCGCTCATAATATTCGCCCATTTCGTAAGGCATGGTCTGGAAGCTCCATTTGCTCGCTCGAAAACGTACCAATGAGAGCAATTGGTCGAGCCGCGCCAATCGCCTCTATACAAGAAGAATTTAGTGTGGAGGAAACCGGGTCATGACCCAGTCTGAAACCCTGTAGAGATTACCATAAAGTCTACAGGGGAGACAATCATTCCACCAAGAATTCCCCCTGCTTCCTTGAAAACTGAATAAAAACTGAATGCTTATGGCATTGCATAGAGAAATCTCGATGTATATGCTTGGTACATATGTGCTTTTATGCGATTCCTGCCCACATTGATCCAGAGGAAACAGGCGTCCACCGAGGGATACCTGGTAGTTTATGAGAGCAAGTAAGGAGCATGATGCGAAAAGTATTTAGCTTGCCACCGTGCCATGGCAGAGGAAGATCCATGCTGCCAATGATGCTGACCCTGATCGCAACGTTTGTCATGTTGGGTGCATATCCGCTTAGCGCAGCGGCTGCGGATACTCCCACAGTGCAAGTCACCGTTGATACACATCATACGCTAGCAACCATTCCCGAAACAGCACTAGGGGCCAATGCCGCCGTCTGGGATGGTCACCTACTCGACCAGGGCGTTCCGGATCTCCTCCACAACGCAGGCGTCAAAGTGATCCGTTATCCTGGTGGCTCGACCTCAGATGTGTATCACTGGCAGTCCAATACAACAGAGCCAAATCAGGGTTATGCGAATCCAAACAATACGTTTGACGCCTTCATGAAGGTGGCACAAGCGACTGGCGCGCAGCCAATGATCACGGTTGACTATGGTGCTGGTACATCGCAGGAGGCCGCCGATTGGGTACAGTATGCCAATAAAGGAGGCGCGGGCTATACCGGGCCTGTCCCGACATATACCGGGGGGAGTAGCACCGGTCACACCTATGGTATCAAGTACTGGGAAATCGGCAACGAGCTCTATGGCAATGGCACCTTTGGCGCGAACTGGGAGTACGATCTCCACGAGAAGGGGCCAGTTGCCTATGCCAATAATGCCCTCCAATTCATCCAGGCCATGAAAGCGGTCGACCCCTCCATCAAGATCGGAATTGTACTGACCTCGCCGGGCGACTGGCCCGATAGTGTGACCGCGCCTGGCTTGAGCACCGACTGGAATAACACCGTTCTCTCCATCCTGGGCAAGCAGATCGACTTCGCCGATGTCCACTGGTACGCACAGAATCCCGGCAACGAGTCAGACGCGGGTCTGCTCGCCAGCACCTCGGCCCTACCCGGCAAGGTCGCTACACTCAAGACAGAGCTGCAACAGTATAACCCGGGCAGGAACGTACCCATCATGATTACTGAGACCAACTCGGTCTCATACAATCCAGGTAAACAGACGACAAATCTGGTCAATGCCCTCTTCCTGGCCTCGAACTATATGAACTGGCTGGAAAGCGGCGTGCAGAACGTCGACTGGTGGGATATCCATAACGGCATCGTGACCTGGGGAAATAACAGTCCAACGCTCTATGGCAGCAATCAGTATGGCGATTACGGCCTGCTCTCCACTGGCGATAGCGAGCCACCAGCGAATACCCCATTCCCCACTTACTATAGCCTGCAAATGCTCCATCACTTCGTTGATGGGAACGGCAGTATGCTGGCATCTTCAACGGACCAGAGCCTCATAGAGGTCCATGCTGTGCGTCAGCATAATGGCAAACTGGCCCTACTCCTGATCAATAAAGATCCGCAACAAAGCTATCAGCTCAAGCTGGCAGGTGGTTGCGGCGACCAACAGGCTAGTGCCACCGTCTACTTCTACGGCGAGAATAGTAGCGCCATAACGGTGCAGCATATCTCTGGCAAGGCCCTCTCGACGCAGACCCTGCCTCCCTACTCACTCACCACTATCGTGCTGAATGGGGAGAACAACTAACAGGCCCTAATCACAGTTTCATTCATAGGCATATAGGGACAGTAAACGCGAACCGAGCGGTTCGCGTTTACTGTCCCTATATATTTCCATCCTCGACCTGATACAATAGAGAGCAATAAAGCGGGAAGACGCATTCGGCAGTGCACAGATCAGGAGATGCGTCGCATTTTTTGCGGAAGAGGATATTTTACATGAGCTATTTGTCCATACGTGAAGTGGCCGAGGAGTTACAGGCAGGCATTATTACGCCCACGGAGCTGGTGGAGGAGACCCTCAACCTGATCGAGGAGCGCGACACTGAGGTGGAGGCCTTTGTGACGGTGATGCGTGAAGAAGCCATGGCACAGGCCGAGCAGGCCGAGCGCGAGCTACGCACAGGTCTCAAACGTGGTCCCTTGCATGGCATTCCCATCGCCATTAAGGACCTCATCGCGGTCAAGGGAGTGCGCACGACAGGCAGCTCCCAGGTCCTGGCGGAACATGTTTCTGAGGAAGATGCCACGGTAATTGAGCTTCTGCGTAAGAGTGGGGCTATTCTTATTGGTAAGACCAATACATATGAATTCGCCTATGGTCCCTACGCGCCTCCCACGCGCAATCCCTGGGACCTGACGCGCACGACGGGCGGCTCCAGCGGTGGCTCGGCGGCGGCGGTCGCGGCAGGCATGGTCCTGGGCGCCATTGGCACCGATACGGGCGGCTCCATTCGTATCCCCTCCGCGCTCTGTGGCGTTACCGGTCTGAAGCCAACCTATGGACGCGTTAGCTGTCATGGTGTGCTTCCTTTGAGCTGGTCGCTGGACCATGTCGGGCCTATCGCGCGGAGCGCCGAGGATTGCGCATTCATCTTTGATGCTATTGCCAAGTATGACCCACGCGATCCCAATAGCGTCTCGGGACCTCCCAGCTCGCCCAGCCGCTCGACGGCGACCCTGATTGAGGGCGCAGAGGGGCGCGGGCCGCTCTCGCTACAAGGGCTACGACTCGGCATGCCCCAGGAAGGCTTTGTCGCGCCGCTTGATCCCGAGATCCATATGGCCTGGCGCGGCGCGTTGCACGTGTTGGAGGAAAACGGAGCCGAGCTTGTCAATGTCGAGCTACCCCGTCCCACGATGACGACATATAGAATGGTACAGAAGCCAGAGGCGTCCCTGGCGCATATGCAGCAGGGCTGGTTCCCTCACCAGGGCGACCTGTATACTGAACTGGTTCGTACACGGTTACGCGAGGGACAGGAGATTCCCGCAGTGGAGTATCTCAAGGCACAACAGGAGCGGCGCGTCTTCACCAGCCAGTTACGGAGCATCTTACGAACCGTCGATGCCTTTGTGCTACCTACCCAGGCCATGGCAGCGATTCCCGCCGAGCAGATGGGACAGGAGGTCACTATTAACGGCGTGCAGGAGAACGCGACCGATGCCATGCTCCGCATGACCATGCCCTTCAACCTCGTCGGCTTCCCAGCGGTCTCGTTCCCCTGTGGCTTCACATCTGAGCATCTCCCAATCGGCTTACAAATCGCGGGCAAACCCTTTGAAGAGGCCACGGTATTGCGTATCGCCCATGCCTATCAGCAATTAACCGACTGGCATCGCCGCGAAGCGTGGGAGCTCCATCAGTAGCCTTCACGCCTGCGGCGCTCGCTCTCGTTGGTAGTGTGGTGCGGGTTGGCAGCCTATAGCTGCCAACCCGCACCACACTACCAACGAGAAAAATGAGGAGGCACGACACGACCGTGTACAATGGACTCAAAGGAATGAATAGTAGACACACCTGAACTTTTACTGGTACTAGAACGGGAAAAGCGATGGAAGTAACAGATAATCTGGCAGAGAACAAAGAGGCCTTACGCTCTATTGTTGAGCAAAATTATGCTATACCAGAGGCGCTTGATAGCCTTGAATTTGCGCAAAAGTTATTAGTAAATCTGGGATCGAGCGATGAAGAACTGCGTGATGACCTGAGCTATATGATCCTGGCACGTGGCATCCTGGAGCCGGGGAAGCTAGAGTCAGAACAGCTTAAGCAGCTTCTCATAAGTGTTTTAAACGATGAGCATCTCTTCTATCATATTGGAGAGGTAAACAACGACAGCATCCTGATGCGCAGCTTCTCGAACCTCATCATCGCGGCTATCCTCTATACGGATGCCTCGCGGCCCGGTCTCTCGCGTGAGAGCATTGGCTGTGTGAAGGATGCGCTAGTGCGTTATGTGCGTGAAGAGAAAGACTGGCGCGGCTATATTGAGGGCAAGGGTTGGGCACACAGCATGGCTCACCTGGCCGAGGCGCTTGACACTTACGCGCAACATCCTCATGCAACCAGCGATGACCGTAAAGATGTGCTCAAGCTGCTTAGCCAGCTTAGCAAGACCTCGGTTCCCCTCTTCTATGAAGAAGATGTACGCCTGGCAACGGTCGCGCACCATATCATTCTGGGAAAGCAGGTGGACTCAGAGTTTCTGCATAGCTGGCTCAAAAGCTGCTACGTCCAGCGGGAAACGGATATACGCTCATGGCGTCGCGCCAACAATACCAAAAACTTTCTGCGCAGTCTCTACTTCCTGCTGCTCTGGGATAACATCGGTGTTGGCTTGATGGACGATATCGCACACATCCTCAGACGGCAGGACGAACCCTTTGCCGAGAGCGAAGAGGGGATATAGTTGGTAATCAGGGTCCCTGCCTGACACAAAGAGATGAGAGCAGCCGAACTAGCGTGTTGCTCTCATCTTCGGGCATATCCACCAGGAATGTTCACTAGCATTGTAATAGTGAGTCGACCTTATCTAGAAATTCGTCCAGTTCAAAAGGCTTGTTCAAGGCCACGAGATTGCGTTTCCGCATCTCTTCCTGGGGTGGCAGGTACGCGCTCATCATAATTGTGGGTGTCTCGGCAAGCTCATTTAGGGTGTGGAGACGATCATAGAGTTCAATTCCATTCATCAGTGGGAGACGATAATCGGTAATGATCAGACAGGGCTTTACCTGTTTGACCAGGGTCAGCGCCTGCATACCGTCATTGACCAGTAACGGGCGATAGGGTGTCTCCTGGCGCAGGGCCTCCACCAGCATAGAGCCAATATAGTCATCATCTTCAACAATCAGAATGGTTTTATCTTCTGCGCTCTGGGGAGCACCCGCCGCGAGCTCCTCAGTTGAAGGCTCGCTTTGCCACATCTGCTCCTGCGCGGTCTCAGTCATGCTCTCAGTCATATATTGCATGCATTCCCTCCTCACGTTTGCACACAGTATGCACACAATCAAGCTCATACATTCGTCTGTGATATTAAGAACACGCCAAAGGCTGGGATTTCGTTTCGTGCCAAGCTTTAGAACTATCTTAAAAACCACGCTAAAAGCCTTACAGGGTTTCTCAAAAGTCTGGTGAGGGGTGAAAAAGAAGAGTCAATCCAGTAGAATGCATGACATCAAAAAACACAGCATTCAAGGAGTGACTCAGCATGGACTATACAACATTGCTGGAAGAAAACAAGGGGGAGCCCGTCTGCTCGTCGAGACAGATGCAATCCCTGTATCAGGTTTGTCACCATCTGAGAGACGGAAGAAAAGCACGAGGAAGGCAATATGACCTCGCGGGGGTGCTGCTGGTGGTCGTCCTGGCAAAATTGGCGGGGATGAGCAGCCTGCTAGCAGCAAGTGAATGGGCAAAGGATCAGGAAAAGGTCATCCGCGCGAATGTGAACCTTTCCTGGAAACGGATGCCTTGTGCCAATACCTACAGCTACGTCCTGGCACGCTTAGACAGTCAACAGGTCAATGCTCATCTGGCCGCGTGGTTTGTGCGCCAGATGAGCCACCAGCGAGAAGGAGAGCCAGACGACCAGCACGTCCATCTGGCCATTGATGGCAAAGCGCTCAAAAGCACTGGGGAGCAGGCATATGGAGGAGAGCATCCCCAACAACATCTTCTGCATATTTATGAAGCAGAAACGGGTGTGGTCCTCCAGCAGATCCCCATTGGCTCTAAGACGAATGAGGTTGGCGCGCTCAAACCGTTTCTGACCGAGGTGACATGTAAAGGGCGAGTGATCACCGTTGATGCGGCGCAAAGCTATCACGAGATGACTCGGCTGGTGCGCACGAGCTGGAGGGGAGGTGATTCTCATCATCAAGGACAATACACCTGTTGCTCGCGCGGACCTCGAACTGTTTTTTGAAGACCCGCAAGCAGATCAGAGCACCTGGCAATCGTATACTCAGCTTGACAAGGGCCATGGTCGTCTGGAACGTCGCTCGATTATGAGCAGTCCCGATCTCAATGGCTTGTTCTTCAAGGATTGGGGCGAGATTGGACAGGTCTTTCGCTTACAGCGCGAACGAACGATCAAAGGGAAGCACAGTTGCGAGGTTCGCTACGGGTTAACAACGCTTTCTCTGAGGCATTGTCCTCCAGAACGTCTTCTGCACTACCTTCGAGCACACTGGAAGGTGGAGAATCATCTCCACTGGCATCGAGATGCCACCCTTGGGGAGGACCGTTGCCGAGTCCGCTTCATTCCGGTGATGGAAATGCTGGCCGTGCTCAATAACGTGGTTCTTTCTCTCATGCACCTGCACCGGGTTTCCACCGTCGCTCGCCAGCTTCGTCGTTTTGCCTCTCATCCAGAGGAGGCTCTTGCTTGGTTGCTTCAGGACTTTTGAGAAACCCTGAAAAGCCTTAATGCAACCCTTGACATTGGAAGCAGATATCGGTATAATCCTCTACAGATCTACTAAGCCGGCGTAGCTCAGGGGTAGAGCAGCTGTTTTGTAAACAGCTGGCCGGGGGTTCGAATCCCTTCGCCGGCTCCCATGTTCCTCCAATCCACTTCACACCGCACAAAAAGCCGCTTCAAGCAACTTCCCGTCAGAGACAGAAAATCACTCAAAACGGCCCTTTTTTCACATAACTTCTGATGGGAGAGGCCACTTTTCAAAACAATAACCGTTGTTCCACAGACCTTTATATTTGATCCATTCATACCAGTTTCGTCATACTTAATGTTGATTGCTTCAGCTTTCTTTGTATGATTTAAAAACGGAGCGTACTATGCTTGGACTTCATCCTTTCACGATTGTTATCTTTCTTACGACTGCTTTTTGGCTCTGGATGATGGTTGATTGTATATTAAATAAATCCCTGAGAGATACTGAGAAAGTTCTCTGGTTCCTTTTGATCTTCTTTACCCAAATAGCAGGTGCCATTATCTATTTCATCATTGGGCGTACAAAAAGAAATATTGTTCATTAACCATCTCAACCAGCTTCTGAACAGGAATCACAATCACGTCAGCCATACTCACAGGGCTATCAGACTCAACAAATTCCTTATTATCAATTAGACATGCCATCCGTTTCGCCTACTCAGCCGATCGATGAACAATATGAACAACCTCGTGCTGCCTATCCTGAACAGATTCAACAAGATAATCACTAGTTCTCTTTCCCTTTATGCTCATCGGAGAATTACATGAGTGGATGTCAAAAATTTCGTCAATTAGGAACCGCAAGTATGTTTTCGTTTGGCTAAGAAAAGGATATCCTATTATCCATGAAACGAAAACTATCTATCGGCTTTGGAGCCCTCTTACTCGCTCTCGCAGTATTTCTTCTTCCCGCGTCAGGTGCAGGCACTGCATATGCATCAGGCGGCGGCGCACTAATCGGCCCTAATCCCCACTGTGCGACCTTGGGAAGC
Organism: Ktedonobacter racemifer DSM 44963; assembly: GCF_000178855.1. GTDB lineage: Bacteria > Chloroflexota > Ktedonobacteria > Ktedonobacterales > Ktedonobacteraceae > Ktedonobacter > Ktedonobacter racemifer. Next base: position 2,456,694 of record NZ_ADVG01000002.1, read on the forward strand.
CTGATCGAGACTGAACCTATCAAAAGTGGGACCACCACACTTGCTTACCTGAAGATCTATTATAACAGCTCCAATGGCTATAATTGCGCTGAGACAATAGCTACTGGAAGCACCTACGGGACAAGTAAATATATGTATGCAGAAATTCTCTCGTGCAGTAATACTAGGTAAAGAACACCCCTACTGTTACGGTCAGCCCAGGCAGTATACGCGAGGATATAAGACTTGAGCCGGAGAAAAGGCCCAATGAACGATAGTTGCCTTGCTCCAGAGCCAATACTTCTAGCATTCTCGCATCGGGATTCACGACCCAATACTCGGGAACGCCTGCGGCAGCATATGCCTCTAATTTCTCGTGCAAGTCATGTCGAGCAGTACTCGGTGAAGATACTTCTACCACAAGGTCAGGCGCGCCAATAACACGTGAGGGAGTGATACTATCCAGGTGTCTATTCAGCACCACAAAGACATCAGGCTGTACAATAGTTCCTAAACCCAATTCCACATCAAGAGGGGCAACCCCAACCTTACCTAAACCTGCCTCTTTTACGAAAGAACGCAGATAAGACGCGATCTCAAGCACAATTTCCTGATGTTCCCAACCGGGCGAAGGCGCCATATAGAGTATCCCTCTCACTACCTCATACCGCTGTCCATCCTCTGGTATTGCCGCATACTCAGTATATGTCCATTGGCCCTGTGGGGGACCTGGAACCCCGTTGGCTGGAGCTACGACAGGCAAGCTTTCTCTCGTCGCCATCACAACCTGCCTTTCATGCGAAAACCAAACATACAATGATGCACATGGACTATTTATTGTAAGCATACCATAGACATTTAGCGTATAAACAAGCCGCCAACCGCTGAAGAGCCTTTACCCGGCACAACCATCTGGTAGCCATCTAAACGTACCAGGGAAGGTTTCAGCGGGAGGAGTCCAAGCTAGCTTGGACCCTACAAGCTGGTGCTTGCTCCGCGTTTAGAGGGAGCGACCAGCCAGCAGGCACATGATACAATGCAAGGGATTACAATACGTTGATCTAACCGGTATGGGAGAAAAGTGCAGAGAGGTGATATTACCATGAGTATAGGAACAGGCTATACCCAACAGGCGCTCAGTGAGGAAGAGATACGTCAGATCCTGGTGCAGGCCTTTGGCGAGCTTTCGCTGGACGGTAAGCGCGTCCTGGTGATTATTCCTGACAGTACACGCACAGCGCCCCTTCCCTTGCTGTTCCGTGAGCTATACGCCCTGCTGGGTCAGAGGGTACAGCGCCTGGATTATTTGATCGCCCTGGGGACGCATCCACCGATGTCTGAGGAGGCGATTGCGCAACTGGTTGGCGTTGATGCTGTGGAGCGCCAGGAGCGCTATCCCAATGTCGCGATCTATAACCATCACTGGGACAAAGCAGGCGTGCTAAAGACGGTTGGTGTGATCTCGCGTGAAGAGGCCCAGGTGCTCACCAACGGCATCCTCTCGGAGGAGGTTCCCGTACGCCTCAATGGCATGATCTTCGACTATGACCAGATCGTGATCTGCGGACCGGTCTTCCCGCACGAGGTCGTCGGCTTCTCTGGCGGGGCCAAATATCTCTTCCCCGGCATCGCGGGCGCGGATATCATCAACTTCACGCACTGGCTGGGCGCGCGCCTGACCAGTATGCTTACCATCGGCACGAAGGATACGCTGGTGCGCCGGGTTATCCATCGCGCCGCGGCCTTTGTAGAGCGCCCCATCCTCTGCCTGGCCCTGGTGATGCAGGGCGAGACCCTGCATGGACTCTACGCAGGCAACTATATCGATGCCTATAATGATGCCGCCGACCTTTCGGCGCGCTTGAATGTAATAACAGTTGAGCGACCCTTTAAACAGGTGCTCTCGCTGCCATCGACGCGCTATGACGACCTGTGGACCGCGGCCAAAGCCATGTATAAGACTGAGCCAGCCATCGCGGACGGGGGCGAGGTCATTATCTACGCACCACATATCAGCGAGATCTCTTATACACATGGCGCGCTTATCGACGAGGTTGGCTATCATGTGCAAGAATACTTCCTCAAGCAATGGGAGCGCTTCAAGCAGGTGCCTGGCTCAATTCTGGCTCATAGCACGCACGTGAAGGGGACGGGAACCTATGATAGCGCTACAGGCATCGAGCGACCACGCATCCAGGTCACGCTGGCGACCGCCATCCCCGAGGAGCGCTGCCGCAAGGTCAACCTGGGCTACCGCGACTATCGCGAGATCAATCCCGAGGACTGGGCCGGGCGAGAAGACGAGGGGCTACTGCTGGTCCGCCACGCGGGCGAGATGCTCTACCACGCCCCCAGCGTCAGAAAATAATGGCACGCTGTAACGTTTCTCTTAAAGAACCGAAAATTAGGTAGTGACTCTATTGAGAAGTGGTATGTAAGGGAGTCGTCAAGAACGCGAGGAAGGACCAGGGATGATCGGCGAGGCCCAAAGCCATGGCAGGAGTGCGTCGCTGATATCGTTGTGGAGTCCCCTCCCTTGGGAGGCGTAACGCCCGATGAGGACGTATCCAGTTGTGTTCAAAGAGGTGCAGGTGGAGCAAGGCATCGAAGGTGACATCACGTTTGGCAAAGGCATGGGTCTTGCGTGTGAGGGCATTGAGCCGATCGCGGAGAGCACCGTTGGCCCGCTCAACATGGACGGTTCCGGGTTGGATGATGACCTCGCCCAAGGCGGCACGGATCTCAACGGAGAGCAGTTTTCCATGCTCATCACGGTGCTTGATGGTCTGCGTCAAGCACACATCTGGAGGGACGACCAGTGGGGGACGACCGCGCTGCCCTGAGCGGACCGGCTGACGATAGGCTCGAGTGAGGATGGCGGCATAGCCCCGCCAGCCATCGCTGCACCAGTTCAATGGACGACCCTGGGTACGCGCTACGGTGAGGGTGACCGCTCGCTCGACGAGATCGTCGCCGATGCGTCCAGTGGCACAGGCGGCAATGAAGCGGCTGGGGCGATCTTGCACGAGGCAACCCCAGCGTTCACCGGCATCAACTTCGTCGGGGGCTCCGTTTTTTTGTGCACGAAGGACCAAAACTCATCGATTTCAACCGTCGAGAGGCGCAAGTCCTGCGTGAGAATGGCCGTCAAGGCTTCCGCATGCTCGCTTGCCCGCCGCAACCATTCGCCAATCGTCTCGTACTTGTGGCCCGTGATCTCTTCTGCCGCCCGCAGACTTCCCCGACGCATCACGACCAGAAGCGCCTGGGTCACCTCGGCTACTGGCGTATGGAGGCGATACATCGGCGTGCCTTCCGTTTCACCAAAGAAGCGGCCACATCCACGGCACTGGTAGCGCCGTCGTCCTTTGCTGCTACCATTGCGAATGACGTGGGGCTGTTCACATGCAGGGTTGGGACATGCTGGCAGGGATGGTATGGGTGTCATGGTTCGTCCTCCTGACCTCTATTTTACCACTTCTCTCAAGAGTCACTACCGAGAACTGCTTCATTCTCAGAAGCAGATGATTCCTGCGCCTCAGTATCCGTAGTGACATCCTTTACCATGTCCTACATCTAACCTCCTGATGAGCACCAAATTACAAAACTATCGTTTATCCTCTTTATTCCACACCGGCTACCACATAAGTGAAAAACATCTTATTTTAAGAGCCCAGAAAATCCTTAAGTCAGATTTCTCTTTCTTAAGGATTTCCTAAACGCTTTGGTTAACTAACTCAGGCCATAGGCCAGTCTCAACAATTGCGCTTCTTTATAATCCCAGGGTTTGTGATCACAGTCTCAAGAACTATGGTTACAGTCTCAAGATTTGAGGCATCCTACATATTTCCTCTTAGATGTCCAGGTTGGCGTTGCGGGCGTGGCTCTCGATGAAGCGGCGGCGGGGCGCGACCTCGTCGCCCATGAGCATGCTGAAGACCTTGTCGGCCTCGACGGCCTCGTCGACGGAGACTTTGAGGATGGTACGGCGCTCAGGGTCCATGGTGGTCTCCCAGAGGGTCTCCGGGTTCATCTCACCCAGGCCTTTGTAGCGGCCAACCTCGGGTTCCTTGCCGTTGTGCGTGGCCTTGTATTCGTTGATCAGGGCATCGCGCTCTTCTTCGGTGTAGACGAAGTGAACCTGCTTACCAAACTTGACGTGGTAGAGAGGTGGCTGCGCGATGTAGAGATGGCCCCCACCGATCAGTTCAGGCATATAGCGGTAGAAGAAGGTCAGCAGGAGGGTGCGAATGTGCGCGCCGTCAACATCAGCGTCGCACATAATGACGACGCGGCCATAGCGCAGGCGGGAGAGATTGAACTGCTCACCAATGCCCACGCCTACAGCGGTAATGATATTTTTGACCTCTTCGTTGTGCAGGATCTTGTCCAGCGTGACACGCTCGACGTTGAGGATCTTACCACGCAGGGGAAGGATGGCCTGGAAGTGGCGATCACGCCCTTGTTTTGCCGAGCCACCAGCGGAATCTCCCTCGACCAGGTATAGCTCACAGCGGTCTGCGCGCCGCTCGCTACAGTCGGCCAGCTTGCCAGGGAGCGTGGTATCGAGCACGTTTTTGCGCTGGACGAGGTCACGTGCGGCCCGGGCGGCCTCACGTGCCTTGGCGGAGGTTAGACACTTGCTGATGATGGCCTTGGCCTCGCTGGGGGTCTCCTCCAGATAGCGGTTGAGCATGTCCGCAGTGATGTTTTCGACGATGGGGCGGATCTCAGCGTTGTTCAGCTTGCTCTTGGTCTGGGCCTCGAACTGTGGATTGGGGATCTTCACGCTGACCACTACGGCCAGGCCCTGGCGTACGTCGTCGCCAGTTAGATTGGGATCCTTCTCTTTGAGCAGACCAGTCTTGCGGGCATAGTCATTGAGAGAGCGCGTGAGGGCGCTACGGAAACCAGTGATATGCATGCCACCGTCTACGGTGTTGATGCCATTGGCAAACGAGAACTCGGTGGTTGACCAGCTATCATTATATTGCAGGGCAATATCGACTTTGACTTTATCAATCTCGCGGCTGGCGCTCGCGGGGCGTGCCTGAAGCGTGTTGCGATTCTTGTTAAGGTAGCGAACGAAGGAGACCAGGCCACCCTCGAAGTAGAAGGTTGCTTCACGGTCGCTGCGCTCATCGCGAATGCAGATGGTCATGCCGCGATTGAGGTAGGCCATCTCGCGGAAGCGCTGGGCGAGCATATCAAAGTTATAGTCGCGTGTCTCCATAACAGAGAGATCGGGCATGAAAGAGGTCCGGGTACCCGTGCCCTCGAAGCTGCCTACGGCGGCTAGCTTGGTGACAGGCGTGCCCTTTTCATAGCGCTGGCGATAGACTTTTCCATCGCGCCTGACATCGACCTGGCACCACTCTGAGAGCGCATTTACCACCGAGACACCGACGCCATGTAGACCACTACTGATCTGGTAGCCGCCACCACCAAACTTACCACCGGCATGCAGGACCGTCATCACGACTTCAAGCGTCGACATGCCCGGGCGCTGGTGATGCTCTTCAACAGGGATACCGCGACCATTATCCTCAATCGTGACCGAGCCATCAGCATGAATGGTGACCTGGATGGTATCGGCATAGCCGGCCATAACCTCGTCGACGCTGTTGTCGACCACCTCCTGGATGAGGTGATGGAGGCCACGCTGATCGGTCGCCCCGATATACATACCTGGACGCACACGTACAGCTTCTAAGCCTTCGAGAATCTGAATATTCTGGCCGCTATAGCCATTGTTGCCATGATTCTGAGTGGTGCTACCCAGGTCAACCTCATCACTGCTAGAGATTGTATTGGCAGGAGTCGCTAGGACCTCCTGCTCATCTGAAATGTGCTCTGCCATTAGTGATTCTCTTGTCTTTGCCATAGAACCTGTACATTCCTTTTGCTCAGTAAACACGGAACTGCGGCGGAGGCCGTTGCGCCTGGATAAACAACGGACAAGCCGCGGTCTGATACGAATTGCTGTCCTTTGAGTGATCGTCGTGGCTGGTCCCCCTACCACAATGGCACAACAGTAGTAGCGCTAGGAACAGGGGGCGAGTTATAGATGTAGAAGCTAGCCCCAATGCCTGCTGGTTGGACGTCTTCAGGTTTCGCCTGGCGTTCGCCTTATACATGACACGTGCTATACACGTTCCAGGATGAGCGGCAGACGACTATGGAAGGCTAGTATTTTTCTATGTGTAAGTATTCTGCTTGAGCATAGAAAAAGTGGCAATGAAAGCCACTGTGTGCCACATCATTATAGCACATTTTGCTTGATAAACAAAGCAGAGAAGTGGGTTGAACGGACAACCGCAGGGGAAAGAAAAGAGAAGAGATGATGTGTGTCCCCTGGTGGCCCATACCACCAGGGGACACACATCATCTCGCATAGTTTGGCTAGAAACGGTTCCCGGGAATCGGTCCCCCCATAGGAATGTTTGAGTTGGGAACGCCCTGCATATTAGCCATACCTGGCATACTCGGCATAGGCGCGCCTGCCAGATTGGTTGTGCAGTACGGACAGAAGGTCCAGCGCAGTTCCAGCAAGCGCTCACACTTGGGGCAGGAGCGCTTGAGCTTCTGGCCACAGGAGGGGCAGACCTGGAAATCCGACTCGATGCGTGCATGGCAATTGCTGCACGTCTGACGCTCGGTCATTTCAGCCAGGAGCGACTCTTCTTCCAACTGGCGCTCATAGATCTCGGCCAGGGTCTGGCGGGGGCGCAGAATCATATACACAAATACGCCCGCAATCGGAAAGATGGCTACAGCGACGGTAGAGATAATCTGCAGGAGGAAGTCTTGCGTGCGCGCGCGAATGTCGCGAAACGTCCAAATAACGGTGCTCAGCCAGAATACTACCAGGAAGGCCACCATACAAGCGACCATAGGCCCGACCAGGTTTTGCAGTGTTGTGAGCCAGCCAGGCTGGGTAGTGGCCAGGGAGGTGCTCAGGTTTGCATATACAAAATTCACAGGACAGACGCCCCTTTCAGAGAATAGAATAAAGTACTATTTACTACTCGCAACTTTTGCTTGCGTCGCTCCACTATTTTTTTTCTGGATTAACGAGTTACATACACTCTCTTACAACGTTCGTTTCCCCTAGCATGATGACGACATAGGACTATAAGCTGGCAGAGTTTTTGCTACCTTCTTTAATATACAATATAGCGAAAAAACCACGCACATCTTCAGCTTCATGAATGAACCGCCGGGCCTGCTCTTACCCGATCAGGAAAAGAGTAAGGCCTGGTAAATAGCCTCTCTCTTAAATAGCCTCTCTCTTAATATATCGATGCGGACACGAAAAAGGAACATTTTCGTAACTTACCCCAACCTATAGGCTAGGTGCCAACGCTGCTAAACATTCCATAAAGGGCGCAAGGCGCGCGTCTACATATCATGACCCTATATACCGCTTGCCTGACATCCTTCCCCCCCAGAGTACTGGGTATGCTAGAGCTGGTTGGGCGGATGCCCAACCAGCTCTAGCATACCCAGTACTTTACTATTCTAAGCAAATTCTAATGTAGTTCGAAAAACAGGACTTAACTCTTACTAGTTTAGATGTTTTAAAGGTGATATGATAGTTTCTAACTAGAGGTTTATCATGAAGGCCGCGGTTATAGCGCCAGTGAGAATATGGTAGACCTGTATCTGGCCCCGCTTCAGTCGCAAGTGGAACGTGTAGCCAGAGAAACATATAGATAGGAAACTTGTGCGGTTTTGAGCACTATGCTACACTAGAACACTAGTTCAAAGGCCCTATAAGGAGGTTATTCATGGCGAGTGGTAACTACGCCAGGAAGCGCTCACCACGCCAGCCAGTCGACACGACTTTGCCCATACCCGCTCGAGCTACTCGACAATTGCCAACCGTACAACAGCATCCCTTTGATGATGAAGATATTCTGACGGAATCGCTTCCGCCGCGTACACGCCCTACTCCCACGACTACTGCGGCAATCAGGCGGACGACAGCGGAGGCGCGGAGTCAGACAAGCGAGATCAGGCGGGCGGGCACACCAGCGCCACGTTCGGCGCGCCCATTACAACCAAATAGGAATACTACACGTAGGCCCGCGTCTAAACGTCGCTACCAGGTCATCGACGATTACGCGCCGCATCCATTACACCGGCATCGCCGCTGGCTCAATCCACTCGTCTATAGTTCACTCATTGGCGTCGTCTTCCTGGCTCTCTTGCTTTGGGCCGCTATCGCGCAGCGACCGGGTGCGCCTGTGCTCCTGCCGAACTGGGGAGGACAGGTCTACAATATCCAGGTTGGCGGCGATAAGGCTGGGTCCTGGGAGTCACCCAAGCCTGCACCGCCCAAGGTGGCTGTCCCGACGGGTCCTTACTCGATCCTGGGCAAGCCCACGGTCACCGCCGACTTTATTAATAAGGTGCTGGCCAATGCTGGCTCTCCGGCGGCAGGCAAGGGGCAAGCTATGTATGACCTGGGCGTGCAATATGGCATTGATCCGGTCTTTGGCCTGGCCTTTTTCCAGCATGAGAGCACCTTTGGAAAAAATGGCGAGGCACGCACTACGATGTCCCTAGGTAACCTACGCTGCATCCCGGACCATGAGTGCATTGACCAGGACCGTGGCGGCTACGCCAAGTTTAATGGCTGGGAAGATGGCTTTCGCTCCTGGTACGCACTTATGCGCAATCTCTACGTCGCCCAGTGGGGACGCAGTACCATCGATGCAATCATTCCCAAGTATGCCCCCAGCGCGGATAACAACAACGAGGCGGCCTATATCGCTTCAGTGAAGCGCGCTGTCGATAACTGGCGTGCCGGCAACATATAATATTGAGTAATTATCGCGCCTCTACGAGGCCTTGAGCCAGGGCTTTGCTCAAGGCCTCAGTCCGGCCTGAGACATTCATCTTCTGGTAGATATTCGCCAGGTGAAAATTGACGGTACGCTCGCTGACATAGAGGCGGGCCGCGATCTCTTTATTGCGCAAACCACGTACCAGGAGGCGCAACACCTCCAGCTCACGCGTAGTAAGCACCTCGCTACGCGCCCCCCGTTCACGCTCACGCCCCACACGCGAGAGGAGGCGACCAGCAAGCTGTGGCTGTACCAGGACCTCTCCACGCGCCACTACACGCAGCGCCTCAGCCAGCTCCTCAGATGAGACATCTTTTAAGAGATAGCCATCGGCTCCGGCACGCAAGGTTTCATACAGGTAATCTTCCCGCTCCTGCGTTGAAAGCATCAGGACGCGCGTGTTGAGATTCAATTGCTTGATCTGGCGCAGGGCCTCCAGGCTCTGACCTTCAGGGAGCTGGGCGTCGAGCAGGACGACCTGGGGTCCCAATTCTAATGTCTCGCTCACGGCCTGCACCCCATCTCCAGCCTCACCCACCACCCACAGGTCCGCGTAGCTTTCCAGCAGGTGATGCAGGCCCGCGCGTACGACTGGTTGCGCATCGACTATGAGCAAGCTGAGGCGCGCTTCAGGCTGGGATGGTGCCGAGACAGAAATAGGGAACGCGAGTCCCGCAGGCGCCACTGCTTGCTCTCGTTCATGCTGATAGGGGAGGCGCGCCTGCACACGCGTTCCCTGCGTAAGCACCTCGCTCGTCAATGTGCCCCCCATCGCCTCAAGGCGGGCACGCAGGTCACAATAAATATGTTCGGAGAATTTTTCTACTCCCTCTTGCGCATCAGACCAGAAGGGCGGAAGATCATCGGAGGTGGGAAGATCCGAGGGCGCAGCTAGCGTTGGGGGTGTGCCATCGTCCTCAATCGCCAGAAGGATATCCTCCTGTGTATAAGCTAGTGTCAGGCGCACGCGCCGCGCTCCTTGATGCTGGCGCAGTTGATACAGCGTCTCCTGCGCCAGGAGAAATAGCAGATATTCAGCATGAGTGACACCCGCGTTCTGGGCGTGTTCCTCCACGCCTGTCAGGGTGACCCGGCTGGAGAGTCCAAGCTGCTCGGCGGTAGCATCAACTAGCTGCTCAAGCGCCTCGCCAAGCGTATGCCCTTCTAGCTCGGGCAGGATCAGGTAGTTGCTCGAGGTGCGCGCCAGGTGCAGGGCCTGCCGGGTCATCTGCTCGAGTGAGCATAGATGGCTCGCCAGATCCGGCATGTGTTGCAGGTTTGCACTCGCAGATAGCACCTGGAACTCAATGAGCATAGCGCTCAGTGTCTGGAGGAGCCGCTCATGCTGCTGCTCTTGTGAGTGCGCATTCTCGCTTGCCATAGTTGTTTCTCACAATTCATGGTGAATTTGTTGTAGTTTCTCGCCTGCGGCGAGAAACTACAACAAACAAGATTTTCTGGGGATTGGTTTCTTATTCCGCTCACCAACGGTGCTTTGCACCTAGCCTCTCGGTTCAGGTGAGCGGAAAGGAAGCCCAGGCCCCGGCAGGAGGGGAAAACCCCTCCTGCACCTCCCCATCCGTAGATGTTAAATGGCCTGGACGGCAATGGAGCGTAGGGCTAGTTTGCCGTTCTGGACGTCGATCTGGACGGTATCGCCGTCGCGCACGGAACCATCGAGGATAGCACGGGCAATGCGGTTCTCGACCTCCTTCTGGATCGTCCGTTTGAGTGGGCGGGCGCCAAACTGGGGATCGTAGCCCTCCTCGGCCAGGTAGTCCTTAGCGGCGTCGGTCAGTTGGAGCGTGATATGGCGCTCGGCCAGGCGTGGGCGCAAGCGGTTGATCTGGATATCGACGATGTTGCGCACCTGCTCCTTACTGATGGGGTGGAAGATGATGACCTCGTCGATACGGTTGATAAACTCGGGACGGAAGCCCTCCTCGCGCAGGCGCTGGCGCACCGTGCGCTGTACATCTTCCTCGTCCATGCCATCATACTCATGCAACCATGTTGTGCCGACATTGCTGGTCATGATGACAACAGTGTTACGGAAGTCGACCGTACGCCCCTGGCCATCCGTCAAACGCCCATCATCCAATAGCTGCAACAGGACGTTAAAGACTTCGGGCGCAGCCTTCTCGATCTCGTCGAGCAGGATCACGCTATAGGGATGGCGGCGTACAGCCTCGGTGAGCTGGCCACCCTCTTCGTAGCCCACATATCCAGGAGGCGCTCCGATCAGGCGCGAGACCGAGTGCTTCTCCATATACTCTGACATATCGATACGCACCATGGCTTGCTCATCATCAAAGAGGAACTCAGCCAGGGCGCGCGCCAGCTCGGTTTTACCGACGCCGGTCGGACCAAGGAAGAGGAAGCTCGCCAGCGGACGATTGGGGTCTTGCAAGCCCGCACGCGAGCGACGTATGGCGTCTGAGACCGCCTCAAGTGCCTGCTCCTGGCCCACAACACGCTCACGCAAACGCTCCTCCATGTGCAGGAGCTTCTGAACCTCGCCCTCCATCATTTTGGAGACAGGGATATGCGTCCATTTCGAGACGATATTCGCGACATCCTCGGCATCCACCTCTTCTTTGAGCATACGCGAGGACCCTCCAGCCGAAAGCTTTGCCTCCATCGCCTGGATACGTTCCTCAAGTTCTTTGATGGTGCCATAGCGCAGGCGCGCCATGCTCTCGTAGTCATAGGAGCGCTCGGCCTGCTCGTACTGGACCTGAGCCTCTTCAAGCTGCTTCTTGAGTGACCTCAGCTCATCCACGGGAGCGCGCTCGCTCTCCAGGGCCAGTTTCAGGGAACGCAGTTGCTCATTCAAATTGGCGATATCCGCCTCGACTCGCTCGCGGCGCTCACGGCTGGCGGGATCGGTCTCTTTCTTCAGCGCCTCCTGCTCCACCTGTAACTGGCGTATGCGGCGGTCCAGGGCATCGATCTCGGTTGGTGTGCTATCGAGCTCCACACGACGATGACTGGCCGCCTCATCGATCAGGTCGATGGCTTTATCGGGCAGGAAACGGTCTGTGATATAGCGATTTGAGAGCATAGCCGCGGCCACAATGGCGCTATCCTGAATGCGTACGCCATGATGGACCTCGTAGCGTGGTTTCAGGCCACGCAGAATACTAATGGTATCCTCAACACTGGGTGGATCGACCAGCACTGGCTGGAAACGACGCTCAAGCGCGGCGTCCTTCTCAATATGTTTGCGATACTCATCGAGCGTGGTCGCGCCAATGCAGTGCAGTTCACCACGCGCCAGCATTGGCTTGAGCATGTTTGAGGCATCCATCGCGCCCTCAGCGGCTCCCGCTCCGACAAGAGTATGCAACTCGTCGATAAAGAGGATAATGCCGCCCTGGGCACTGGTAACCTCCTTCAGGACCGCTTTGAGTCTTTCTTCAAACTCGCCACGAAACTTGGCGCCTGCGACCAGGGCGCTCAGGTCCAGGGTCACGACCTGTTTATTCTCCAGCGTCTTGGGAACATCACCACGCACAATACGCTGGGCAAGGCCCTCTACAATGGCTGTTTTTCCAACGCCAGGCTCGCCGATCAAGACAGGATTATTCTTCGTGCGGCGGCTCAGCACCTGAATCACGCGCCGGATCTCTTCGTCGCGCCCAATGACGGGATCAAGCTTTCCCTCGCGCGCCGCCGCGGTCAGGTTACGCCCATACTTCTCCAACGCCTGGTATTTCCCCTCGGGATTCTGATCGGTCACGCGCTGCGCACCTCTAATGGATGTCAAAGCCTGTAAGACAGAGTCGCGACTCAAGCCAGCAGATTGCAGGGCTTTGCGCGCCTCGGTATCGCTGTCGAAGAGCGCCAGGAGCAGGTGCTCGACGCTCATATATTCATCTTTAAATTTCCCCATCTCGCTCCACGCATCATTCAGGACTTTGTGCAAGCGAGGTGAGATGCCAGGATCACTGCCGCCATAGACGCGCGAGAGTCGATCCAGGTCGCTCTCGACACGGCGCAGAACGGCCTGCGTGCTTCCACCAGCTTTTTGAATAATCTGGGGTACAACCCCGCCCTCTTGCAACAGGAGTGCGTTCAGCAAATGCTCTGGCTCTACCTGCGCATGATTGCGGCTACGCGCAATCTCCGATGCCTCATATATGGCCTGGCGGGCTTTCTCTGTAAAGCGCTCTATTTTCATATGCAGCCTCCATCGCACCCTGAAATGATTTTTTTAACGCTATCACTATACTACAATGAGTAGTAATCTAGCAACAAGTTTGAGTGCATATCTATCAAACTTCAACATTTCTTTGTGGGCTATTTATTCCCACATCTGCTTTCGCGCCTGCGGCGCTCAAGGAGGGTAATATGCGGGTGGAAGGCGAGCAAAGCCCGTTTTTCACCCACATATTAAGAACGTCCTAGAAATTTGCAATAATATAGAAGCTTTGTTACCATAACATAAGAGTAGAAAGATATGCAAACAAGTAAATCCGGTTTATGTTGAGAGGGAGGGGTCAGTGTCTCACCAACAAGCTACGTCTAAGCCTGCCAGCCATGTGATCTCGCGCAAGGCCCGCATCTGGCCGGAGATTCCCCAGGAGAAGGTTCTGTTACCTGGCGCGCCACAGCTCCCACAGGGGCCGCAGGTGGGTACACTTTCTTTTGTGCTTTTTAACCTGCTGGGCATGGGACTCTATGTACTTATCTTTAGTACCTTCAAAATTGGGGGAGGCGCTCAGTTCTTTTTGCTGCCATTTATCGCCATTTCGGGCATGATGGCGCTAGGGACCGTAGCGAATTTCCTGACGCAACATGTCAGCACAAAGCGCAAGAGTAAGACATTGATGGAGCGCTATGAGGCACAGCTACAGGAGGTAGAGCAGAGGCTCCAGGGCTTGCACTGGAAAGAACGGCAGGCACGCCTGGACCTTGATCCGCCACTTCTTCCCCCCAGGCCTGAGCAACAAGTCTATCAGGGCCTGAGCATCGTGCCCTTGATAGAGCGTGGCTTCGATGAACAGGATACGCAACTCTGGGCGCGCAAGCCAGATGATCCAGATTTCCTCACTGTGCGCATCGGCATGGGCAGCCAGCCAGCTACGTATGAAATTCAGGCTCCTCCCACGGCAAACACCTTCCCCGACCAGCCGCGCTTGGAGGCCTCCCTGGCGCGTGTCCAGGCCTTACAGGAGAGACATAACACGTTAAAGGTCCCCATCACAGTCAAGCTCAACGAACCAGGGCCTATCGCGCTAGTGGGGACACGCGACAGGCTTGAGGCGGCGCGTGAGTTGCTACAGGCCATGGTCTGCCAGCTTGTCTATCACCATTCACCTGAAGAGGTGCGCATCATCATCCTGACACCACGCTCACAGGAGCAGGCCTGGCGCTGGGCAACGGCTCTGCCTCATACGGTACTATATGATCCGCGCCAGGCAGAAGAGGTTGTGGACGAGAGTAATCAGAGACACGCCGTCGCCATTGGCGCGGGGGCGATCCTTGAGCATTTGCCCTTAATCTCGCGGGAGCTGGGACGGCGCGAACTCCTGCTTGGCGATACACGCCGGGAGGAAGGGCAACACCTCTTACCTCACCTGGTAATCGTCGTTGACCACTTCGATCTCTGGCAGGATCTAGATCAACCCTCGGCTCCGCAGCCCGTGGTCTCGCCCCATAACTCTATTCAGCGCACTGGCTCGCTTGAGCACAGGCCTCAGCTCTCCGTCTCTCCCCTCAAGCGCCCCGAGATGACGCTGGCGCTCAGCGGACCTACAACCCTGGGGGTCTCAGTGCTTTGCCTCTGCGCACACAAGGCAGATGTCCCCATGAACAGCAACCTGCTGGTGGATATCACACACATTCAGGATGATAAGCAGGCAGGAAAGGGGAGTTATACACTCCAGGCGCAGGTGCGCCAGCTCTGTCCCAATCCGCCACCCGCTATTACATGCGACGAGGTAGACGGGGTGCCCTTGCAGGCGTTGAGCTACTTCTCACAGCGCATGTTCCCGCTGCATGTCAACCGCACTAAACGCCTGGAGTTGCGCACGCAGGTCGATCTACGCACGCTCTTCGAGCCGCCACTTGACCTGCTCTACTATGACCCCTTCGCCTACTGGAGCGATCCTATGTTCCGTGGACGCGACGCGAAGGGAAAAGAGATGCCCATGATGCGTATTCCCATTGGGACGAAGATAGGTGATGAAATTCAATATCTGGACCTGCTCAAGGATGGCCCTCATGGCCTGCTCATCGGGCAGACTGGTTCAGGCAAGAGCGAGCTGCTACAGACCATTATCATGGCGCTCTCTATCATCTATCGCCCCAATGAGGTCAATTTTCTGCTTATCGACTATAAAGCGGGCCTGGCGCTGGAGCCTTTCCGCCATTTGCCGCATACCATCGGCTTTCTCTCCAACGTCTCCTCGCCCGCGCTCATCCAACGCTTTATTACGATGTTACGAGCCGAGGCCATGCGTCGCGAGATCCGCCTGAAAGAAGGCAAGAAATCGCCGCGCCTCATCATCATCATTGACGAGTTTGCCGAGATGGCCAAGCAGACCGATTCTGTTCTAGATGAGCTCTTCACGATCACACGCGTTGGGCGCGAGATTGGCATGCACCTGCTCCTGGCGTCACAGCGACCCGAGGGCATTATCGCCACGCGCGTCCGAGACTATGTCCAGTACAGGCTCTGCCTGCGCTGCGCCTCGCCGGAGGACAGTCGGGAGATCTTGCGTCGCGTCGATGCCGCCTACCTGCCCGCTAGCATTCCAGGGAGAGGCTATCTCCTGCATGGAGACAATCAGCTTGATCTCTTCCAGGCGGCCCGCGTCTCGATCCCTGTGACCCTCGACCAGCTTTATGTCAAACCCAATGGAATAGAGACACCAGTCGACCCCACCAACGACGTCCTGATCGCCCAGCTAGCAGCAGAAAAGTAATTTGAAAGAGAGAGAAAGATGAGCATCTCCCATTTACAAACATTTCAGAATGCACAGACGGTTGCCGAGATTCTGGTTGGGCGCATTACCGAAACCTATTCGCGCGAGGATGCGCGCAAGGCTGGCATTTACTACTGGCCGGAGCCGCTGCCAACGCCCAGCCAGCCCCTTGATCCCGATCCATTGATTCTTTTTCGTCCCGGGGACGAGCATGAACAGCTAGCAGGCTCCCGTCCTGGGCGCGTATCGCTTGTGCGCGGAAGTATCGCCGAGTTTCTTGCCAGGCATGAGCGAGAACATCTCAAACCAACAATGCAGCTTCCCCTGGGCCTTGTAGACAAGCCTGAGCAGCAGAAGCAGGAGACGCTTATCGTCGATCTGCATGGTTCAGCGGGGGCTTTGAGCGGCGGCCCGCTTTTGATAGCAGGCGCGCAGCATAGTGGCAAGAGTACGGCACTGCAAAGCATCCTGCTCTGGCTCACCACGTACTATGGCCCCAACCAGTTGCGCTGCGCCATCATCGACCCACACCATGAACTGGATGTCTTTCGCGAACTGCCTCATCTCCTTGATGGCGAAGGGCATCAACTCTGGACTGATGGTAGCAGCGACGAGAAGCTAGAGGAGTTCGCACGAAACATGCATGGTCTGCTGGCCAAACGGCGCGAGGCATTCCCTGAGCAGCGTTGGACCGAGAACAGCCTGGGTCAGCTCTGGGCGCAGGGGCATGTTATTCCCCAGATACTACTCATTATCTGCCACTATCATAGTTTTGCCGAACGCTTCAACGCCGCCATAACGCTGAAGAAGCTTGCTCTAGCGATGGCCGAGGCCCGTACCATGGGAATATACCTGGTGGTCAGCAGCGCCGAGGTAGGGTACCGTTTCCTCTCGTCAGAACTGATGGGGAAATTTGGCACCAGTATCGGACTGTACCTCAATGAGATCCAGCGCTTAGACCTCTTTGGGCGTTCCCCCATCCTGCCAGACCCCATTCCTGGTCGTGGCCTGATCCTGGCACCAGATCGCAGCATTCACCAGATGCAACTGGCCCTGCCCATTGCAGGCCCCAGCGAGAGCGTGCGCTACGAAATACTCAAGCATGAGATCGCCAAACTTGCCACACGCTATAAAGCCTGAGCATGGAACCCGCTACTGGCGTATGCGGCTACTGTGGGGCTGCCAAACACAGACGCGCCATGTACACGTGGCGTCTCTGTAATTTGGTTTGGGAAGTTAGCTTGCTTTGTTGGAGGGGATTTGTGGTAAGAAAAACGAGGAAGGAAGGCGTGTGAGTTCGCAGGCACAAGATACCACGAAGAGACAGGTAATAATGGACAAAGAAGGCCATCGAACATCCACGCCCAATACGTGGGATCGGCGGCCAGGCACAAACGTCCTAGGTACCGGATGTGGGAGGTTTGTATATAGCCCTGACAAGGGGTTGGGCCTATACAAACCCATCACATTGCGTGACCCTTTATACGGTCACCTCTCAAATACACAGTAATTGTGTATATATCCTGCCGGTTCAGGAATTAGTGCATGCCGTTGAGGCGGCTCACGTGGTTGCTGCTGTCATCCAGCATATTCTGCAAAGCACCGTTGTAGCGCCCCATCTGCTCGGTGATATTGGCGACGTTGGTGGTCCAGTTATTCAGTGACTCCTGAAAGTTCGCAACCTGGTTGCCATTGAAAGAGTTGTTCACGAGGTTGTTCGCTACCTGAAAGTCCTTCAAGGCATGTGTCAGGTTAGCCTGAATGTTGCTCAGATTAGAAATCAGGGCACTAAGGCTTTCGAGATCCAAGTTTAAGGTACCTGCCATTACTATTATTCTCCTTACTACATATCTTTTATACTATTCTGGCCTCTTGATACTTAATACGGCCATTAACGGATTTATCTTTCCGTTGTCAATACTTTATCAGAGTATATTTTTAAAGTCAATACATTTTTACACTAAAATATCGTAGATTAATATATTTTAATTGCAATTACATGCAAACATGTTACTTTATCTATATATTTTGCATAAAATGCAATCAGGACATGGGCGATATGAAACGACCTTCAAACTCAGGTGTTCTTCATGTAATGATTGTTCAGAGGGATAGGCATGGTGGCGAGTTGGCTATTAGATAGAGAAAGAAGAAGAATTTTCTGGTGATTGTGTTATACTTTTCTCACTATGCAAGAGAACAAGCTCGAACCATCGCTTGAGAGGGCCATAAGCGCCCAGGGGCCAGTTTTGGCGCCCGAGGCACACCAGTTGGGGGCAGCTATCGAAAGCCTGCTCTTCGTCTCTGGACGCCCCTTAGAACGTGCGGAGCTGCGCAAGTTGCTGGGTGTCGGGAATGAGCAATTGGAGCCCGGCATCAGGGCGCTGGAGTCTACGCTTCAGAATGGACAGCGAGGGATTCGCCTCCAGCGGCTGGGTGAACAGGTACAGCTTGTCACCGCGCCAGAGAATGCGCATTATGTCGCGGTCCTGCTGGGGCTTCCCATGAGCGCGAAGCTGACGAATGCAGCCCTGGAAACGTTGGCGGTCATCGCTTACCGTCAGCCCATGACGCGCAGCCAGATTGAAGCCGTGCGCGGCGTGAACAGCGACCGTGCGCTGGCAAGCCTGCTGCAACACGGGCTGGTAGCTGAAGTCGGTCGCGCCCAAACAGTGGGACGCCCGGCGCTCTTCGCGACCACCGCCGAGTTTCTACAGCAATTCGGCCTGACCAGCCTGGAGGAACTGCCGCATATCGATCTGGCAACCCAGCAGATGCGTACCGTGCCAACCGAGGCGGAGCAAAGTATACCCAACGGCGTGAATGGCCAATCCGGTCAGGCTTCCGCCACCAGCCAGCCCAATCTCCCTACGTTTCAGGTACCCCAGAGCACAGACTGAAACAGTGCCTGATTTTCATTATTTTGCGGCGGATCGCGAGGAAAAGGATAACATGCGTATTGGACGACATATGCCCACAGGCTCCAAGCCCCTGAAGGCTATTGAGACCGCCCGGCAGATTGGTTGCCAGGCCATCCAGGTCTTTGCCAGCAATCCCACAGGTTGGAAGCTGCCAGTTCTCGATGAGAAGAGTGGCCAGGCCTTTTCCACGGCAGCACGCAAGCAGGAACTGAACCCCATTGTGCTCCACGCACCCTATTTAATTAACCTGGGCACGCTCGACGCTACCATATGGGAGAAGTCTATTCTCTTGCTGACTGGCACGCTCCAGCGAGGCGCGCAGCTCGGAGCATCCTATGTCGTTTTCCATACCGGGAGTCACCGGGGCGCGGGCGTGCCCACAGGTCTGGCACGCATCGCGCAGGGCATTGAGCGTGTCATGGGCCAGAGTCCCGCCGAGGTCATGCTGCTCCTCGAAAACGATGTTGGGGCTGGCAATGCCCTGGGCCATAGCTTTGAACACCTGGCCACAGTTCTCGCACATCTCCCACAGTATAGCCAGCGCCTCGGCGTCTGCCTGGATACGGCCCACCTCTGGGGCGCGGGGCACGACATAGGTACCCCCCAGGCCGCGCAGCAGGTGCTCCAGCATTTTGATGACACTGTTGGGTTGGCGCGTCTCAAGGTGTTGCATCTCAACGATACCGCGATGGCCCTGGGCAGCCATAGAGATGTGCATACACGCCTGGGCGAAGGCATTATTCATCCCACTGGCCTGCGCGCCCTGCTCACTGATCCTCGCCTCTCACACGTGGCCGTGCTCATGGAGACACCCATTGAGACAGACGAGGATGGCAAAGAGGACTGGGTCCATGACGCGGGACAGATCGCCTATGCCAAAAGCCTGTGTCTCCCTATAGAGTAGGGACCAGCTTTAGTGCGTCCGAATGCCATTCATGGCAGTGCGGCGTAAGCCAATTCGCTTTTTTGGAAAGGTATTACAGGTTATAATTTTGGCTAACGCCTAAGTGCGATTAATCGCCTTCGGACGCGCTAAAGCTGGTCCCTACCGAAAAAGAATACATTGTTTGTAATGCACGCTTTTGACAGCTCTTCTCTCCAATGTAACGACACACCTCTAAGGCGTAGGTGTGCTTCCAGGCGTAGAGATGGCAGGTACCACCACTGTCACGGTGACTGGCTGAGGGCTTCCTACGATAGCGGTCCCACCTTGCGTGGCAGTCACTTGAATCGTCGCGCTATAGGCGCCCGTGCTCAGTGTGGGGTCCACCAGGGTCACGGTAAAGGTTATGCTCGCGCCAGGTGCGACAGTGACCGTTTGCGGCGTGGCGCTCAACCAGCCTGAACCAGTACTATAAGAGATTCCTGGCGTGAGGGTGATATTCCCCTGGCAGGTGTTCGCGACCGTGAGCGAAAATTGTGCAGTGGTTATGGATGGAGATAGATCCAGGCTTGCTGGCGCCGCGGACTGAATACTGCAAGGCGCTACGATGTTCAACCGCACAGTGATGCTATGGGGGGCACCTGTCGTGGTCCCGGTATCCGCGTCAAAACTGGAGAGGGAGACTGCACCCTGGTAGACTCCGGGTGAGAGACTAATGCTGTTTGCGCTCGCGGTAAGAATCGTTGAGGTACCGGGATCCAGCCCGCCATTTTTTTTACTCACGCTTAACCAGTTCCCGCCACTGGTCGCGCTGGCCTGCCAAGCGAGAGACTGCGCGCAGGAGGCTGGTTCTTGCAGTGTGATGGAACGCTCAACCGGCATAGACTGATTGGCGGGCAGGGTGAGAGAGAGCGTTCCAGGCGTCATACTGATATCGCACGTAGCGGGTGGTTGAATCACCAGATTCACTGGAAGCACGCGTTCACTTCCAGCTACCGGGTGGCCAGTCGCGTCCAGGCTCTTGATGCTCAGAGAGCCATTATACGTTCCCGGCCCCACTGCTCCAGCGGGCTGGGCAGAGATATGCAAGACCAGCGACTTGCCTGGATTGAGGGAACCCGTGGCGGGAGAGACGCTCAACCAGGAGCCACCAGAGGAGGTAGAGGTTGTGGCTTTCCACACCAGCCTGCCTGTGCCATTATTCGTGAGCGTCACATCTTGTCCAGCCGCTGTCGCCTGCCCCTGAATTGTGGTTAGCGAGGCCCGAGTCCTGGAGAGCGTGATCGCAGGCACTAGCACGGCTGCTTGTAATGACAGGGTAACTGGTAGTGGCTGCACTCCCGAGGGAGATGAAAAGAAAAGGGTAGCATGATAGTCACCTGGCACGAGCGCGGAGGGGTCAACACGCACCTGGAATGTGCTGGGGAGTGTTCCCTGATCTGCATCGAGGTGCAACCAGTCGGCATCGCTCTTGACACTCCAATTCACGGGACCACTACAGCCTTTTGTGCCTCCAAGCTTAAGAGATTGCGCCTGGGGCAGTGTTCCTTGATAGGTCCCTGTAAATGTAAGACTGGTGGGAGCGGCCTGCAAGAGACAGCCCTGAGTGACGGTCACGCTCACAAAAAGCTTTTGCGGGCTACCAGGCACATCCTGTCCATCCCAGTCCTGCCCCCGTAGAGTCACCGCGGCTTGATAGATCCCCGGCAACAGAGCGTGTGTATCGACAGAGAGGCGCAGGCTCCCATTTTCGCCTGGGACCAGGGTGTGTGTTGCTGGATCAGTTTTTAGCCAGGAGGCATCACTGGTCGCGCTCCAGTTCAGTGAGCGAATTCCAGTATTCAAGAGAGTAACATCCTGTGAGGAAGGCGAGCTATCCCCATCGGCTGCCAGGAAGGAAAGCACAGGAGGACTGACGCTCAGTGCTCCAGACGAGAAAAACGGCGCGGAGACGACGCGCATCCGGGTCGCCAGCCCATTGTTGCCCGCATCCGAGGTAAAGGCAACATGTCCGTTGTAGGCTCCAGGCTGCATATGTGAGCGATCAACTGCGATAAAGAGGCGCATACTCTGTCCACTGATGAACGTCCCGCGCGCCGGGCTAATCTTGAGCCAGTCCTGGTCGGATTTCGCCTGCCAGTTAATCGCTCCACTGCCCGTGTTTGAGAGTGACAGCGTTTTCACCCCGTTGGTAATGGTGTCGCCAGTACCAAAATCAAAGGCCTCACTGGAGAGACGCAGGTGTGCCGGGCGTAGCACACCTCCATTCCCCTTTACCAAAAGAGAGAAGGTGGCAAATGTATGCGTCTGCGCATCCTCGGCACGTAACGTATGCCAGCCCTGAGACCACTCGCTCAAGGCAACCACCGTATCCGTAAAATTCCCCTGCTGATCAGCCTGAATGATAGCTTTACCCACGGTATCCACAACAGGGAAGCCATGGTCACGAGAGAGGCCAACCTGGCTCCCAGGCGAGAAATGCGACCCATGTAGCGTCAGCGTCGCGCCAGCAGTAACAGTGCCAGGCGAGATCTGGAGCGCCATCCGTGTGGAACCTGCGCCAAAGGCGGAGAAGACGCCAAAACTGCCTCCCGCGACCAGTACAACCATGACCAGGCAGGAGAGCCAGAAGAAGAGCGTCGGTGAGATAGACCGTCGTGTCAC
Organism: Ktedonobacter racemifer DSM 44963; assembly: GCF_000178855.1. Lineage (GTDB taxonomy): Bacteria > Chloroflexota > Ktedonobacteria > Ktedonobacterales > Ktedonobacteraceae > Ktedonobacter > Ktedonobacter racemifer. The sequence continues at coordinate 2,478,925 of NZ_ADVG01000002.1, forward strand.
GGTTCGTGGCTTAGGAGGCACGGAGGATTCAACGTGTGCAATCGCATTACGCACCTCTTTATACCAGGTGCTGGCATAGCTCTCAGGCACCAGGATAGAGGTCTCTGAAAGTCCAGACTGCTCTTCATCTTCCGGAAGAACCTGGATACGAGGTACATGGTGGTACGCATCCTGAAGGGTGACGGCTTCATCGCTTTCGAGAGACGCAAAAGGGCTGCTCACGGCGCTCAAAGCTGGATGGAGATGTTCATACAATGGGATGGTTTGCGCCTGGTCTTCCGGGCATATATGCTCACAGGGAACCACGGAGCCGCCGCATGAGGGGCAAAAGATAGCATCCTCCTGCAATTGCGCGGCGCAATGAGGGCAAGATATCAACATGAGTCGTGGTCCCTCTTTTTTTCTGTTCTTACGCAAACGCGGTGTGCACCCTTTTGGCGTGACGCCTCTCGCTCTGGTTAGTGGTAAGATGCAGTAGCCCGCTACTTGCGCACGCGGCTACTTGCACCCATCACATTCCCTACCCGAAAGAACTTGCACATGGCGCTATCAATGCATCTATATAGTAAGACGCGCTTTCATGGCATTTTGTGACGCCCACTTTGGATTTTTAGAATTTTTTCCTATTGATGCGCGTCACTCTCTTCACCTTGTCCCAAATTGTCGCAATTTCGCAGGGCATAGAGCGACTTTGTCGCGTGGGTGCATTGTCATTCTTCAGCACCAGAGATTACAATGGATAGAGACGCATTGTGCTCGGTCGCAATTTCGCAGATTGGTGGGGCTTGCTGTCTAGAGCACACAACATTCTAAGCGCACCACTCCATACACTGAAAGGAAACGCAGATTTATGATTCGAGTTGCCATGGTAAGCTTCTGGCATGTGCATGCAAACGACTATAAGCGCCAGGCCCAGCAGCATCCATCAACACAAATAGTCGCGGTCTGGGACGAAGATGTCCAACGAGGGCGTCGTTGGGCAACAGAGTTAAGCGTCCCTTTCTATGAGAATCTCAATGAGCTACTGAGCCAGCCCGATATCGATGCCATCATCGTCGATACCCCAACCAGCATGCATCATGAGGTGCTCCTGGCCGCGGCACGCGCGGGCAAGCATATTTTTACCGAAAAGGTCATTGCGCCCACGCTTCACGAATGTAACGCTATCATTAAGGCAGTTGAAGAGGCCTCTGTCAAGCTCACGGTCTCCCTCCCACGCCTTAGCGCAGGATATACCCAGGCCATCCAGAGCCTCATCCAGCTCAACGCTTTTGGGCAGTTGACCCTGGCACGTGTACGCCTCTCACACAACGGGGCACTTCCCAACGAGCGTTCGCCTCTCGGCTGGTTGCCTGAACACTTCTTCAATAAAGAGCTATGTGGTGGCGGAGCCATGATCGACCTGGGATGCCACCCCATGTATCTGACGCGCCTCTTCCTGGGCATGCCCGAGAGCGTCAGCGCCAACTACGGCTATGTGACCGGGAAAGAGGTCGAGGATAACGCGCTGGTCTCGCTCCACTACGCGAACGGAGCGATTGGTGTTGTCGAGGCGGGCTTTGTCAATCCGTACTCGCCCTTCACCATCGAGCTGCATGGGACGGAGGGCAGCCTGCTCTTTGGCACGCCTGAGGAGCAGCTCCAGATTCGTAGCCGCCTCTTTGCAGAGGGTCAGCAGTGGAATACGATCACAGACCTGCCCGAGGACACCCCACTGCCCTTCCAGCAATGGGTCAAACATATCGAGGAAGACACGCTCGCCTCCGAGAACATTCAAGCAGCCATTGACCTGACAACGCTGATGGAGGCGGCCAATCGCTCCGCGCAAGAGGGGCACGCCATCAAAATTTCCGAGCTGACACACTAGACGCAAAGCGCGCTGGTGGTGAGTGGTCAGCAAAACCATGACCGATCCGGCGCGCCTTTTGAGGGTTGACAGATTCGCAGAGCAGGAGGAGGCTTTCGTGGCAAAAGCGGCTCGAGAACTGGACCGAGGTTCCATCCAGGCCTTGCGCAAGCAGGGCGGTCCTTTTCTCTTTGCGCCCATGCAGGCGGAACCTGATGCGCTTGACCGGCTTGATATCAGCTTCCGCTGGGGTCATTATGGCATTCGTATACTCCGTTGTCACCTTATCGCCTTTCAGGCGGGGCATGTTATTCCCTATCACAAGCACCATAACTACGAGTTTCACTTCATTCCGCGCGGACAGGGGCGCTTAATCCTGGAGGATGGAAGCTATCCCCTGCACGCAGGGATGTTCTACCTTACCGGGCCACAGGTACTTCACCAGCAGGAGGCGGGACCTCGTGAGGCCATGTACGAACTCTGCCTGCACCTGGACATCGTGCCCCTGGAGGAGCCAGACACCAGCATGGAATGGGGTGAGCAATGGGAGATTGTGGAAGCCGATGCCTGTATCCAGCAGCTAAGCACTATGGAGGCCAGGCCAGTGCTTGACCAGTATAGTGCCATGAACTGGTTTCTTACGGCCTACCAGGCGTGGCAGGAAGGCGAATTTGGTGCCTTTACCACGATTCGTCAATCCATCATTCAAATCTTGCTGCGCACAGCACGCGTCCAGCATACGTCGCAACATCAACCGTCGCTCCCTTCACGCGATATGAACACGTATCGCTACCAGCTCGCGACACAGTATATACGCGACAACTATGCACGCCCCCTGACGCTCAGCGAGGTCGCGGAGAGCCTGCATATCTGTGGACGCCAGCTGCAGCGCATTCTAGACCAGTACGCTAACGAGACCTTCAGCGGCTACCTGGAGCGCTATCGCCTGGCGCAATTGTGCCAGGCCCTGACACACTCTGAGCAGACGATTGAGCAGCTAGCATACAACCACGGCTTCTCAAGCGGTAGCTACCTGCACTACGTTTTTAAGAAGCGCCTGGGTATGACACCGGCACAGTACCGCCAGCGCCAACAGCAAACGTTGGCTAATGGGTACCACGACCCCTGTTAATTTTGCGTGCTCATCCGTTGTAAAGAATCTAGTGGGGATTTGTTTCTATAGAGGAGAAAAGAAAAATGACGATTAAAGTTGGACTGATCGGCTGTGGTGGTATCGCCGCCGTTCACGTCGGTGGCTATAATAAATTGACTGATGCAAAAATAGTGGCTGTCTGCGATGTCGTAGAGGAGAGCGCACGTATTCGCGCTGAGGAGGCCGGCGGAGCCGATGTCTATACCGATATGGGCAAAATGCTCCAGGAGGCAGACATCGATGCTGTAGACATCTGCCTGCCCCATCACCTGCATAAAGGCGCGATCATTGCCGCCGCGCAGGCAGGTAAGCACATTCTCTGCGAGAAGCCGCTCTGTCTCTCGCTGCAAGAGGCCGACGAGATCCGCCAGGCCGTAGAGGCCAATGGGATCACGCTGATGTGCGCGCATAACCAGCTCTACATTCCCGCGGTCCAGTATGCCAAGCGCCTGATCGCTGGTGGTACGATTGGCGATATCTATGAAATCCGCACCACGGATTCGTTCTATCACACCTTTGATCCCAAGACCATTGGCTGGCGTGGTCAGCGCCAATTCATTGGCGGTGGTGAATTGATCGATACGGGCTATCATCCCTCCTATCTCTTGCTCTACCTGGCTGATAGCAAGCCCATCGAGGTCACCGCTATGACGAGTAACCATCGCCTGAGTTTTATGGATGGTGAAGACTCGGCCCAGGTCCTGGTCCGTTTTGAGAATGGTGTGGTCGGCAACATCGTCACCAGCTGGGCCTATGAGCCAGGCGACAACACGGAAAAATTTGGCATCGTCGGTCAGCGCGGCTATGCCTATAGCAAGGGTAGCGACATCACCTACAAGATGCGTATGAGCGAGCCGCCCGTGGTGAACACGGTGAAACTCTCGGGCATCAATACCTTTGACGCGGAGATCGCCGACTTCGTCAAATGCCTGCAAGAGCAGCGCCGCCCCATCAACAACCACGAGGATGGCATCAACGTCCTCAAGATCATTCTCGGCGCCTACCAATCAGTCGAGCAGAAACGCACCATCGAGCTATAGCCCGCTACTAGCGTACACGGCTACTGGCGGTGGCATACCCTTTATAGAATCAAGGTGTGTCGGTGTGGGTTTCGGGCGGATGCCCGAAACCCACACCGACACACCTTTACTTTTTGCCGGGTCAGCGGGTTATAATTAAATGAGAATAAACACAAAAAGCTAATCTGAGAAACGGAGAACAGTGCAGAAACGTCCTCTCTCGCCTCAAGCGCGCTTCTGGCTCCAACAAACGCTTGCGATCCTCTCTTTGATCGTTAGCACCCTGGTGCTGGGCCTGATCTTTCGCTCATGGCCCCTGGCGATTGCCTTTATGCTGCTGCTCCTGGCCCATGAACTGGGGCATCTGCTGGCGCTACGCATCAAGAAATTGCCCGCGCGTGGGCCATATTTCATTCCGCTTATTGGCGCGTTCGTGGCCATGCCCAGGCTACGCAAGCCCGCAGATATTACCTTTGTCGCGCTGGCAGGCCCCTTTCTGGGAGGGCTGGGAGCGATTTTCTGCTATGGAATATCATGGTATGTGAGCGCGCGTAGTTGTTACGGCCCCGTCTTTACGAGTATCAATACGCTTATCCCTCGACTCTGTTTTCTGCTCGATGGGGGACACTTCTGGCTGGTACTGGCAAATGTTGGCTTCTATCTGAATCTACTCAACCTCTTGCCTCTGCACCCGCTGGATGGAGGGCGGGTCGCGCCGCTGATCTCAAAGTGGCTCTTCTTGCTGGGCATTCCTCTGGGTATATTCTTACTCTTTGATTCATTTTCAACCAGGTCGCCCCTGGAGAGCGTCTTTAGCCTGATTACCCTGGTACTGGTTATTGTCAGCGTGGCCTTAACCGTCGTCAATATGCGCAAGCCACCCTACCGGGTGCTCCCTGTTCGTGGGCGCACGAAAGTCATAATAGCCGTAGCCTATGTGGCCATGGTGGCCATGCTAGGCTACGGCTGGTGGCTGACCTACCACTTATTGAACATTGTCAACGGGTTCTCGTAACATGCGTAGTATATCCTGGTGTAGTATATCCGGTGCCACTTATATGGAAGTTGAGTCACTTGCTTGCTGGGCACGCCATTCGCTGGCGAGAATGCCATAGACGAGGGTGTCCCACCAGCGTTCTTGCATCCAGCCATTTTCGCGCAAGTGCCCCTCCAGGCGCATACCTATCTTTTCCAGGACATGCGCTGAAGCAGTGTTTTCGACGACGCATTGCGCATAGATACGATGCAGGCGCAACTCGTTGAAACCGAAGTCGAGCAACGCGCGCGCAACCTCGGTAGCATAGCCATGGCCCCAGTGTGTGGAGGCAAATTCATAGCCGATATGGGACTCCCAGGGTTGCGCATGCGTTGAGCGAATACCGCCATTACCGATCAGTGTACTGCTCTCTGGCAAGATCACAGCGAACTGGTAGCGATAGCGAGGGCGCTCTTCACGCCAGTTAATAAACATCTGCACAAAATCGCGCGCATCCCCTTCTGTGCGGTACGTCCAGGGAGTATAGCGCAGATAGAGTAGATCGTTCTGATAGGCTTGTACGGCCTGCCAATCGTCCTCCTCGAATTCACGCAGTTGGAGACGAGCGGTAGAGAGAAGCATGCAACGATCCCTTATCCTTACTCGATACCAATATCCCAGGCCTGTTGCAGGTCTGCGCGCGAAAAGCACTTAAAGGCCATCAGCGTATGGGTCTTTTCGATGGAGGAGATCTTCTGCATATGCGTCGTCACCACCGTTGACAGATCATCGTACTGCGCCACACGCACCAGCGCGACCAGATCATATTCGCCAGTAACAGAGTACACATCAGAGACGCCGTTGATCTCTAACAGTCGTTGCGCGGTCTCATTGACCTGCCCACGCGCTACATTGATTAACACTATCGCGGATAACATAGAGTCTCGACCTTGCCCTTTCTTCAAAGTTTGTATGTAGTATTCACTCTATCATGTGGCACTAGAAATCGACAAGAGAAAGGCAGTGTTGTATTGAGTGGGGGCTTCGTTCGCCCCCACTCAATACAACACTATCCCCCAAAATGAAACGTACTTCATCCTTCACATAAGGAGACAAACCCATGTCCACTACCGAAGTATTCTCGCTGGGGGTTGAGGAGGAGTATCAAATTGTCGACCCAACCAGTCGAGAACTGGATTCGATAGCGGAAGAAATTGTGCAGGAAGCGCAAAAAACGCTGGGCAAGGATGTACAACTCGAAATTCAGCTGTCGCAGGTCGAGGTCGCAACTCCCGTATGCGCGAGCCTGGCCGAAGTCAGAGATCAGCTTACGCGTTTGCGTGGCACGGTCATAGACGTAGCCCACGTCTTTCATAAACGCATTGCCTCTTCGGGGACGCACCCGTTCTCCCTCTGGCAAGAGCAGCCCTTCACGCCTCGTGCTCGCTACCTGGCTCTTGAACGCGATTACCAACAGCTGGCACGCGAACAGGCCATCTTTGGCTGTCATGTGCATGTCGGCATCAGTCAGCGTGAGCTTGGACTCCAAATCATGAACCAGGCTCGTACCTGGCTTTCACCGCTGATCGCGCTTACCGCGAACTCGCCCTTCTGGTGCGGCCTGGATACAGGCTATGCCAGCTATCGCATCCCCCACTGGGGGCGCTGGCCACAGTCGGGCCTGCCACAGCATTTCTCCTCGCTGCGAGATTATGATAATCTGCTCCAACTCCTGGTCAAGACGCGCAGTATCGATGATCCAACCAAGATTTATTGGGATATTCGCCTCTCTGAACGCTATCCTACCATTGAGGTACGCGTTGCGGACGTCTGCCTGACTATTGATGAAGCGGTCATGGCCACCGCCCTCATACGCGCCTTGATTCGCGCCTGTCACGAGCAGGTAATCCAGCGCCAGCAAGCGGAGCCAATCCGTATGGAACTCTTACGCATGGCCCACTGGCACGCCGCGCGCTACGGCCTGGAGGGCGACCTGCTGGATGTGCACGCGCAAGAGACCGTGCCCGCGCCAGTCATGATTGAGCGCTTCCTGACCTTCCTGCGCCCATCTCTGGAGGCGTCTAACGACTGGCAAGAGGCTTCGACGCTGGTCCAGAAAACGCTGCGTGAGGGCAATGGTGCAATGAGGCAGAGGCGGATCTATCGCCAGCGCCAGGAACTGCGTGATGTCGTGGATTATATCGTGCAAGAGACGGCAGCAGGCACTCCGAGGTCACACATAGACCCATCTATATATCACTATATCAATCCAGGCCTGAGTGGCGGAGCAGAATCCAATCCCATATGACTTAGTGATGTATTTATTCTATCCAGGGGGAAGATACAAGCTGTAGGGTCCAAGCTAGCTTGGACTCCGAGCGAAGCGACGAACCCCTGCGGCAAGGTATCGGCCTGCGGGCCCCAGAGTCCATGCGAGCATGGACCCTACTGTGAGAAGGCAGAGGGCATCATCGTTCGCCAGGGAGTAGGTGGTGAGGCAATGACGGCTGGTTCCCAGCCTATTTCACCATAAAGGATCGAGCCATCCCAGGTAGGATTTTTATGGAAATAGCGATAGCGCACCTGCCAATGCCGCCCCACTTGCTTCTTCTCATAGCAAGCGGTCACAACGTTGAGATGAAATGCCAGCAACTGCGCATAGTATGGTTGCAAGTTATACTCCATTTCATCTGTATCCAGTGTATGTTCGTTGAACGAGAACTGAATATTAAAGCAATAGGGATACTCTATAACTTCAGGATCCCGCTCCTCCTCTTCAGTGCATTGCACAAGCACAATCATACCCAGCGTCTCAAACTGACAATAGGGTGAGCCTGCGAAAGATTTATCGGTAAAGGGGGGTAAATTAAGAAGCGCACGTATCTCCGTTGCAAGCTGCTGCAATGATTGGTGCGTTTTAATAGAGATCTGCAATGCCATAGAACGGCTCCTTAGCAATACGGAGATTTACGTATACGTTCCATGAAAATATGTAATCAATATCTTACGACTGATAAGGAGCGGTGTCAAGCAGAGGAAAACAGAGAAAATAGTTGCGATGGCAGATTATGACTGGTATACTCAAAAGGATTGAACAGTACTTCCGCAAAAATAGGCGAAAAGAAGAATTCTTCTCTATCACTACTCTCATCTCCACCGACGAAAACTCAACGCCTGGTATGGATGGGAGACTCTGGTGTAACCCGAAATTACCTTGAGCAGGCAGTAAGTAACGCGGCTCTAGACCACCTGAGGATATATGACCACGACAAAGAAGAGCAAAAACACGCGGACGCGACGAAGCATTGCTCCCGTTCCCCCCACATTGATGGGTGCCCCCTGCATTTATGGAGATCGAACAATCTTACAGCACTGGCTCAAGCACTACTGGCAGAAGCTCCAACTTCCCGAACATGAATTGACTCACCTGGCTATTACCCAGGACCGGCAGGAGTTTATGCGCTGGACTGGGAAACGCCTCAACCTCATGACACTGGGCTGCTATTGCTATGTCACTATGGCGCAGGCTTTGCGCAAGGAGTACTGGCACCTGATCTTTATTGAGCCAGATCTGCAACCCAAATCAATCGAGGTCACGGTCGCCCATGAGCTCATCCACCTGGCGGATCGTGTCAATGGCACGCCCCGCAAACACCGGCACCACGGCTATGACTCAATCGCCGCCGACGAGGCGGCTGTGACTGGTTATGGATTGGAAGAGTTACGCGCGCTCCTCTTTGAAGAGAGCAAACGCCGCGAAGAGATGCGCCGCGCACGCCGCCCCATCCGCTACATCTATGAATGCCCCAGTTGTGGCAAGCAGTATCCGCGGACCCGCCGCTACAGCCGCCCGGTTTCCTGTAGCAACTGTGATAAACACTATAACCCGCAATTTCGCCTCCAGGAGAGCAACGCCGCCTCGGCATAAATGCCTTGATAATGGGTGTGGTGCATGCTGTTGCCCGCAGGCCAACAGCATGCACCACACCCATTACCCATAAGGGAAGAGGAGGTGAAACCAGTTCCCACAACAATTTCCCATTCGAAACATACCACTCAGGCTGAGGTATACTGAGAGCAGAGAAAAAGGAGAGAGAATCATGGGCTTGCCTCTACAATCGATACGCGTCCTGGACCTGTCTCGCCTCCTCCCAGGCGCCTATGCCTCCCAGATCCTGGCGGACTTTGGTGCCGATGTGATCAAGGTCGAAGATCCGGAGAGCGGCGACTACTCACGCAGCCTGCCGCCATATGGACCTGGCAACATGGGCCTCTATTTCATGGCGGTCAATCGCAACAAGCGGAGCATCGCCCTTAACCTGAAGAGTGAGCAGGGAAAAGCCCTCTTCCTGCGCCTGATCAAAGAGGCGGATGTGCTGCTAGAAAGCTTTCGGCCAGGCGTCATGGAGCGCCTGGGTCTGAGCTATGAGCGGCTGAAACAGGAGCAACCGGGCCTGATCTACTGCGCGGTCAGTGGATATGGACAGGATGGTCCCTATCAGCAGCGCGCGGGCCATGACCTCAACTATGTAGGCTATGCGGGGCTGCTCCATTACCAGCGCGATGAGTCGGGACGCCCACTTATGCCACCTACGCAAATGGGTGACCTGGCAGGCGGGAGCTTTATGGCGGTCATGGGTATTCTTACCGCCCTGGTGGGGCGCGCCAGCAGCGGAGAGGGTCGCTTTGTCGACGTGGCCATGACCGAGGGCGTGATGTCACTCATGCCCCTGGCGATGACGGCATATTTAAATACGGGCAAGGTGCCGATACCCGGTCACTCCTCACTCGATGGTGGACTTCCCTGTTACAATATCTACGAGACGCGGGATAGCAAACATATTACCCTGGCGGCCCTGGAACCCAAGTTCTGGCATGCCTTCTGCACCAGAATAGGGCACCTCGAACTCCTGCCGTTTCACTCGCCCGTTGGGCGCGGGGAGCGTGACCAGGCCATTGAGATACTCACAAACATCTTTAAGACGAAGACACGTGACGAGTGGCTGGCGGAATTCGCCGACATCGATGCCTGTGTCGGGCCAGTATACACACCAGAGGAGGCCATGCAGGATCCCCACATACAGGCCAGGGGTGTCGCCTTACAACATGGCGAGGGCGGAGCACGCTTTCAATCCCTGCTCAGTTTCCCGCGCCTCTCGGGGGTTCAGATTGAGCAGCGCTACGCGCCGCCCACACTGGGCGAGCATACCGGCGTGATTTTGCGCGAGGCCGGCTATAGTAACGAAGAGATAGAACGTTTACGCGAAGAAGGAGTCATCGCATGACGGAGCACCACCCACGCATTGACCAGGCCCGGCAGCTACTTCCCGAGCTGCTCAAAGACCTGGAAGCCATCGTAAATATCGATTCAGGAACATATAATAAAGCAGGCGTAGATCAGGTCGGCGCATACCTACAAAAGCGCTTCACGGAGCTGGGCTTCTCCACCTCGTTTGATCCCCAACAGGAGTATGGCAACCACCTGATCGCGACCCGCAAGGGAGGCAATCCTCAGGGGGCGCGCGTGCTCCTGATCGGCCATATGGATACGGTCTTTCCCGATGGCGAAGTCGAGAAGCGTCCCTATACCCAGACAGTGCTAGATGGCCGGGAGATCGCCAAGGGGCCTGGCGTACTGGACATGAAGGTTGGCCTGCTTATGGGTATGTATAGCGTGGACATGCTGCTCCAGGAGGACTGGAACGAGTATCAGAGCATCACCTTTGTCTTTAATAGCGACGAGGAGATTGGCTCGCCCGCCAGCAAGGAGCTGATTACAGAGTGGGCAAGAAAGTCGGATGCGGCCCTGGTGCTGGAGCCTGGTCGTACCCTGGAGACAGTGGTTTCGGCACGCAAAAGCTCGGGGCTGTATCGTGTCGAGGTCTGGGGGCGTTCAGCCCACGCGGGTGTTGAGCCAGAAAAGGGCCGCAACGCCATCATCGAGCTTTCGCACCAGGTCCAGGCCATGCAGGCGCTCCATGAGAGCTTCCCTGGCGTCTCAGTCAACGTGACCAGTATCCAGGGTGGCGACCGCAAGAACGTCATTCCAGACTATGCCTACTGTGATATGGACGTACGCGCCAGCAACATGCGGGGCATTCACGAGATCGAAGAAGCCATGCAGCGCGCCGTACGCCAGCAGCATATTCCCGAGACGCAGGCTCAGGTAAGCGGCTCGATGCGCAGCCTCCCCTTTGAGCATTCAGAGGTCAACGCACCCCTGATCCGTATGACACAGGAGGCCGGGGCAGAACTGGGCATAGCGATCCATGACGTCGCCAGCGGCGGGGCCTCAGACGCCAACAACACCTCACCCGTAGGAGTTCCCACGCTCGATGGCCTGGGAGCAGGTGGTGGCCTGGCGCATAACCCGGACGAGTATGTCGAACTTGAGTATCTACCAGAGCGTATCGCCCTGCTCAGCGGGCTGATCGGGCGCATTTGTAGACAGAAAGCATTCAGGAGCATATCCTTAGACAAAAACCAACGCCGCTCTCGCGGCTAGCGCTTGCGCGCTCAGGTTTTCGAGAGGCACCACGCATGAAAATTGGCAAAGAGAGTATTTATAACCAGCCAGCAGGCGGCTTCGGCGCGGTAAGCGCCTATGCGCGCCAGCTACAACGCGAGGCCCTGGAGCGCGGAGAGGCCCTTCTCCCCCCGCGCCCTCTCCAGATGGGAGAGCCAGACTTCCTTACGCCCACGCACATCCGCAAGGCCGCCATTGAAGCACTGGAACGCGAGGTCATTCCCTACGGCCCACCGCCAGGCTGGCCCTGGTTCCGTGATCTGCTGGCGGAGAAGATCAGGCGCGTCAATGGCTATCACGTCGGCGTCGAGAACGTCGTCGCCACGATGGGCGGCACCAACGCTCTGCAATCTATCTTTCACACTACCGTGGGACCTGGCGACGAGGTGCTCATTCCCGATCCTTGCTGGCCGGTCTACTACACACAGCTCCTGGCCTGTGGCGCGACCGTCGTTCCCTACCATCTCGATCCCGCCAACGAATGGCTGCCCTCAGTCGCCGAGTTGGAGCAACTAGTCACACCGCGCACGCGTATGCTGCTCATCAATACGCCGGGCAACCCCACGGGCGCGGTCTTCCCCCGCGAGCTGATCGCTGACCTGCTGGCCTTCGCCCTGCGCCATGACCTCTATCTCCTCTCGGACGAATGCTATGACCAGATCGTCTTTGAGGGCGAACATGTCAGTCCCGCCACGTTGCTGGGTGAGGGCGAGCTAGAGCAGGGACACTTTATCGGAGTCTATACCTTCTCCAAGACCTATGCCATGACGGGCTGGCGCGTGGGATATGCTGTGGCCAGCAAGGCCTTAATCAAGTCCATCAGCGAGGTCCTGGCTGGTAGTCACACCAACGTGAGCCTGATTAGCCAGCGCGCCGCCGCCGCCGCGCTCACTGGACCACAGGACTGCGTCACCACCATGCGCGAGGCCTATCGCCGCAGGCGTGACCTGGCGACGCGGCTGCTCAAAGAGCATGATCGCTATATCTATACACCCCATGGCGCCTTCTACGCTCTGATCGACGTCCGCGACCGGACGGGGCGTGTCTCGCGCCGGGATAACCAGTTCGCGCTCGACCTCCTGCGCGAATATAACGTCATGATCGCGCCCGGCAACAGCTTTGGCGCCACCTCGGCCGAGTTTGTACGCATCTCGCTCGCCGCCTCCGACGAGGACGTGGAGTACGGCGTGCGCGCCATCTGCGAGTTCGCCGACAAATAAAGAGAACATGGGATGTGGGGCGACTGATGCCGCCCCATATCCCATGTTCTCTTCACTTATACGCCAGGATGCCGAAGGCTTCGGGTCGCTTGATGACGCGCTTAAAACCGGCCTCTTGCAGGCGCTTAAACGCGCCCTTGGCCACCGTCCCGCTCGACTTGCTCTCCAGATTCCCAATGTAATGGAAGAGCCGCCCGCCTTTTCTCAGCACACGGTAAAGCTCACGGTAGAAGACAGCTGAGTAGAGCTGGCCTGCCAGGCTAAAGACCGGGGGATCGTGGACGATGCGGTCAAAGCTGTTATCGTCAAAGGTCGGCACGACCTCGTAGGCATCCCCCATCAACTGGCGAATCTTCGGATTATCAAAGAGCTCGTGGGACCAGGGATTCTGGCGCGCGATATGCTGCGCGCCGGGATCAAACTCAATTGTCGTCACCTGCTCGGCGCTTTTGGCGGCAGCAATCGCCGTATAACCCAGGCCAGTCGCCGTATCCAGCACGCGCCCCACCACAGGCGTCAACGTGGCCATCTTCTTGCGCGTATCCTCCATGGGATCGATACCCACAATGCGGTGCATGGTAAAGCCAGCAATTAGCATGGTAGGCGCGCCACGCGTGGGCATCAGGCTACACATCCGGTTAGTATCCTCAGAGAAATATTGGATGGAGCGGATCTCATTCTCTTCCACCACAAAGCAGTTCACCTCGGAGGCGGCAATCTTCTCTACCTGAGTCCAGCTTAGATGCACTCCGCCAGGAAAGACTACCTCGCTATCTGACAGTTGAACTGTCACATGCGAGAGGCCCAGGTCAGGCGAAATGCTTGCCTGCTCCTGGCCGCTTTTATAGGCTGTGCGCAGTTCCCTGGCCTGCATAAAGGCCAGCACAATCGGTAGCTGAGACATGATACAAAGGTGCTCCCAAAAATATAATCAAATGACATATTGCCGCTCATAGAGCACTGGAAATGTAGCATATTTGCTACCTTAACGCAACAAGACCTTGGCTCGCAAGCTCGCCGCGGGGGTAAGGATGTGTGGCTGAAAAAATGGGCCTTGCCCATTTTTTCAGCCACACATCCTTACCCTGAGCGCCGCGGGCGCGAAGGAAGGATAATGTTATAATAGGCGGCAAGCTTAGCTATTTCTTGTTGGAGGGAGGATGAGACGCATGCAGATCAGTGAACCGGCAGAATACGCGCTGCTGGGGCTTTTGCAAGCGCGATCAATGCACGGCTATGAAATGTTCCAGGAGTTTGAGCGAGGCACGCTGGGCGAGATAATTCATCTTGAGATGAGCCAGCTATACGCCTTTCTCAAGAAACTGGAGCGCCTGGGATATATCGAGGCCACCGTAAAGGAGCAGGGAAGCCGCCCGCCGCGCAAGGTCTATCACTTGCGCGAGGAGGGAAGGGCGCTCTTTCATACCTGGCTGCTAGAGCCAGTGGAGAAGCCGCGCGATATTCGCATCCACTTTTTAATCAAACTCTATTTTCTGCGGCCATACGCGTCCGAGCAGACCATCGCGCTCGTACAGCGCCAGGCCGAGGCCTGTGAGCGCTTCCTTCAGCACCTGGAGCTGCGCCAGCAGGCCAGTATCGATGATAGGCAGGACCCAGAACACTTCTTAGCCCATGTAGTACTACGCAGCCGTATCTATCAGACACGCTCGCTTCTGGCTTGGCTCACGGAATTGACCGCAGAGTTGCGGGATGAGGGCCGCCCAAACTCTTGATAGTTTCGTGATAAAATGGATGAGCGTCTAATTATCTTATTTGCAAATTGGAGATGGCAAGCATGTCAGTAGCAATTGTTGTTCATGGTGGGGCGGGAACCATTAGCCCGGAGCGGATTGGTACCGGTATGGCGGGCTGCCACGAGGCGGCGCAGATCGGAATGCGCATTCTTGAGCAAGGGGGCACGGCCCTGGATGCCATTGAGGCCGCTGTGCGCGCAATGGAAGATAATCCCAACTTCAACGCAGGCACAGGCTCCTGCCTGACCTCTGAGGGCAATATCGAGATGGATGCCGGCATCATGGAGGGACATACCCTCCAGGTTGGCTCAATCGCAGGTATCGAGCGCGTGAAGAACCCGATTGCGCTGGCACGCCTGGTCCTCCAGAGTCCTCATGCCATGCTTATTGGCCGGGGGGCCAGCCTCTTCGCCGAAGAGCAGGGTGTCGCATTCTGCCAGCCTGAAGACCTGCTCACCGAGCGCCAGTATAACAACTGGAAGCGCGCCCAGGCCCAGCATACGACCGAGGCCGAAGATCTCTTCGAGGAGAAAAAACATGGAACTGTGGGCGCGGTCGCCGTCGACAGCCATGGGCATCTCGCGGCCGCGACCTCCACAGGTGGCATCATCAACAAGCATCCCGGGCGTGTTGGAGACTCGCCCCTGGTCGGCTGCGGCTTCTACGCGGACGCAAACGCGGCCATCTCCTGCACAGGCTATGGAGAAGACTTCACGCGCCTGATGATCGCCAAACGTATCGCGGACGCCGTAGGCACAGGCAAAACGGCCCAGGAAGCGGCCGACGAGGTCATCGCCTTCCTGGGAACTCAGACAAAAGAGACCGGGGGAGTCATCGTCGTCGATAAACATGGCAACATTGGCCACACCTGGAACAGCGAGAACATGATGCGCGGCTCCGCGCAAAACAAATAGGTACATAAAGAGAAAGCGAGGGGCGCCATCCGCAGGATGGCGCCCCTCGCTTTCTCTTTACTTTAATACCATTTGGGCCAGGAAGTAGCCAATGACAAAAAATAGGGCAAACAGTAGCAGACCAGCGACGATCAAGACTGGCATATTCACGCGGCTGGGAGCCTGCTGGGCTTCGGGATAGGGAAGCGCCTGGTCCGTCATGGGAGACTGGGCTAGCTGAGGATCAGCCAGGACAGCCGCGGGAGCGTCTGAAACAGCCAGGGCGCCAGGCTCAGAGCGATAGTTGGAGAGCAGACCTGGCTGGGAGCGCTCCTGGCGGACCCCAGCAGAGGCTGAGCTTAGCTTGCCAGTGCTAGTAGGCAAGACCTGGTGTGGCTTTAAGACATCCTCTGGCTTGAAGGTGGACACGGGTTCATAGGGTTCCAGGGCGTCGGCAATCGCTTTGAGTTCGCTATAGAGGGCATCTGGGGTCACGATATTTTGAGGGTGCTTGCGAATGAGCGCCCGGGCAATCACATCGCAGACCTCAGGCGGCACATTGCGGTGGAAACGCAGGCGGCCATCAGTGGGCGGCTCAACGGAGGTCGCGCCCTGGGGTCGACCCGAGAGCAACTGGTAGAGCAGGATACCGACCGCGCGTGTGTCATCCGCAAGCCGATTCTCGCTCATCTGTCCCCAGGGGGTCTCGGCATCGAGCAGGGCAACTCCATCGGCCCCTACAATGCTCCAGGCATTAAAGTAAGCCATGTCAGGAGGAGAGGCAAAATTGCTTAAGCGTACACTGCCACGACGGTCACGTAAAATAGTGGCGGGCGTCAGATCTCCATGACAGACTTTGCGCGAAGAGGTATTGGCGTACATGAGCGCCTGGCAGATCTGACGACCGAGGTCAGCAATTTGGTAGATAGATGGCTGAGCCTGGAGCAGCGTAGCAAAGTCATCGCCGTCCACATATTCCTGCACAATATAGAGGCCATCAGCTTCAGGAATCACATCATACACACCAATGATATTAGGATGTGAGAACTGAGATGTCAGTCGAAGCGAGGCCCGATATGCGGGAATCTGTTCAGCAGGAGCAACCTTGACTGCAACCACACGCTGCAGTACCTGGTCGAATCCTTGATAAACAGCACAGACCTGGCCCTGCTTCACCAGACGTTGCAGCAGGTAGCGCCTTTGTATGACTCGACCTGTTTCTACCATAAGCCCCTCGAGATTCTGCATTATTCCCTACATATCATAAATCCTGGAGAGCCAGTGTGACGGCTCCAACCAGGCTGGCATCCACTCCTAGATGCCCTTGCACGACCTTTAGATCCTGGCACACCTCGGGCAGACACAACTGGTGTATCTGCTGCTCCACTGGTTTCACGAGGAGATCGCCAGCCTGGGCGACCGATCCTCCCAGGATAATCACACTCGGATTGACTAGATGCACGATATTAGCAAGTGCGATGCCAAGTGAGGTATGCACATCCGATACGGTGCGCTGTGCAACCCGGTCGCCCTCATCGGCCAGTTGAAAGACCTGGGCAACTGTCAGGCGCTCCGCCCGGTCATGTGTGAGGCGCATAATCGCGGCATGCGTCTCTGTCGCCTCAACCGAGAGGCCAAGCGTGGTACTGATAATCGCTCGCGCCGACGCGATGGCCTCAAGATGCCCATAACCACCACAGGAGCAACGGGGACCCTGCTCTTTCACCAGCATATGGCCAATCTCTCCGGCCATCGAGTTCACCCCGTGATAAATTTTCCCGTTAATGATCAGTCCCCCGCCGATACCTCGCCCCAGGCCAACATAGAGTATCACACGCTCGGCAATACCAGCCCCACGATGATACTCAGCCAGGGCCGCGGCATTGGCGTTATTATCAATAATACAAGGAGCATCAAAGCGCTCAGTGAAATAATCCTGAAGCGGAAAATCGCTCCATCCATGAGCGTGATACAGCCTTCGCACCATGCCACGCGAAGCATCTACCAACCCTCCGACCGCAATCCCTACACGTAAGATGCGTCCATCCACAAGGCGCTCAGGCGAGGTGACCTCGGCCAGTATCGCCTCCAGCTGCTGCAAGACAGTCGCACTATCAGGAACGACCTCCAGCGGGCGGCTGATACGGAAGAGAATGTCTCCATCCAAATTGGCTAATGCTACCGATTGGCGCAGACCACTACTGCTAATCTCGATGCCCACGACATAGCCATGAGTGGCAAGCAGTTTGTCCGTAACGCGCTGTGGATGCACCAGCCCTGTGGAAAAAGATTCGGTTGACATATCGGAAGAGTGCTGTATAGACACGGCGGTTCTCCCTTTCACGCGACCCTTCGCCCACGCGCCTAACAATTTTCCCGAGTAAGCGACGCAGGGCGGTCTTCTCTAAGGCCCCTTGTGGCTGATTAATACAGGTGCTACCGGGCAACAAGGCATACTACCCTACCGGGACAACGTGTTCAGTATATCATACTGGTCGGGCAACGCAAAGGTGCTAGGATGCCTGTCCCAGTTTTGGCATGTTGCATTGTTTTCGCCCTATTGTTACAATACCTGTTACTACTATACTGCGTTAACATACGTCCGCCTGTATTTATAAATTTATGGGAGCAGTTTTCCATGGCATCATCTCCTGCCTCCTCTAAGCAGGTCTTTATAGGACCCGGCCTGAGCCGCTTTAAGCTCGTTGTGACCGTCATAGGCATTATTGCTATTACAGCTTTAGTGCTCTGGATCGCTATTCATCAGGGCGCGTCGGTACTGGCCAGCACCATTATCGCCGTCCTGTTTATCCTGGGCTTCGCAATCTATCTGCGCATCGTCGCCCCCATCCCCTTTACCATCTCGCTCGAGCCAGATGCCCTGGTCAGACGCAATAAAAATGGCGAGGACGTTGTCATTCCCTGGGAGAACCTGACCAAAATCAAAGAGGAGTTTTTTCCCAATGGCAAACGCATCAGCGTCATCGCCTACCGTAAGGTAACCGAGCCTGGTATGAAGGCCAAGGCCTGGGCGGTCTACCGCGACGATGTCACCGACCTCGATGGCCTGGCAGAAGCCCTCAAACAGAATCATCCCGACACCTGCCAGTGGGAGAGCGAAACCGTTCATGAGTAGCCATTTGGGCGCGGGTCAATGCATGAGGGCTGCCAGCCTGCGGCTGGCAGCCCTCATGCATTGACCCGCGCCCAAAACTTACATATACGCGTGGGCGGCAGAGGCTTTGAAGGAGGCGTAGATCTCCTGGCCCTCGTGCAGGTTCAGGCGCGCAGCGGAGGAGGCCGTGATCTCAGCCGTTAGGGGGATGGGCGCGGAAGCCACACCGTCGATGGCCATACTGACACGGACGCGCCCCTCAGAGGGCGAGGGCAGATGGAGCAGTTGCACGATGCGCCCCTTGCAACTATTGCGCGCCGAACTCTCGGGAGGGCCAGGGTGCAGCGTGATGTCACGCGGCTCCACCACGACATAAATCTCACTCTCGCTCGGGGGTGTTCCCTGGCGCTCCTCAAACATGACCGTCAGGTCCAATGCTGGCTGAGATTGCGCGATACGCACAACACAAGAGCCATCGTCCTCGGTACGTAGCAGGCGACCATGTAGAAAGTTCATGCCGACCAGCTCGGCCACATAGGCTGAGCGCGGCTGCTGCGCCAGGTCAAGCTGCGACCCCTGCTGCAAGACCTGTCCCTGATCCAGCACCAGGATATGCTGACCAAAGACCAGCGCATCCACATACTGGTGCGTCACAAAGACCGTAGTAATACCTGCCTCAGTCAAGATACGGCGTAGTTCCTGGCGTACCTCACGCCTCGTCTGTACGTCCAGGGCAGAGAGCGGCTCATCCAGTAGCAGTAGCTGAGGCTGTAGAACGAGGGCACGTGCCAGCGCCACACGCTGCTGCTGCCCCCCCGAGAGCTGGGCAGGATAACGCTGGGCATAGCCCTCCAGATGTACCTGTGCCAGCGCCTCAGCAACCCGCAAGCGTATGCGCGAGCGCGCCTCTGCCTGCGCTCGTAAACCAAAGGCAATGTTCTCAAAGACCGTCAGGTGCGGAAAGAGCATATACTCCTGGAAGACATAGCCAAAGGGGCGCGCCTGGGGCGGTAACGCCAAGCCACGCTTGCTATCGTAGTAAACCTGCTTATCGAGGATGATATGGCCTGCCTGAGGCTGCAAGAGGCCCGCCAGTAAACGCAGAACGGTGCTTTTCCCCGCGCCACTCTCTCCAAGCAGCACCGTCGTTGTTCCCTGTGGCACGGCGAAGCTTACATCCAACGTAAAGGTATCCAGTTGTGTTGAGAGGGAGATATCCAGCATACCGCTAGTGTAGCACAAATCCCCCCTGAAGGCTTACAAGCTGGCCTTATAGGAGAAACTTCGCGCCTGCGGCGCTCAGGGAAGTGACCATGGCATATAAAAAGTAAGAGTACAGAAAAAAGCTTTTCACTTACTTTTTAGCTGTATCCATCCTTGCCTTAGAGAATAAAACATGGTATACTTACAAGTAATTCTAAACAGGCGCTTTTTATCCCTATTGGTACAATCAAGGTACCTGTGAAATGGCAGGTAGGTGAATCTATGGCTACAAAGCCTACAACCTCAACAGCATCAGCGCAAGACTCACCGGCGCGCATGTGTCCTCGCTATGAGCACGCGGTTCAGATACTTGGCAAACGCTGGACAGGTCTCTTATTGAACACGCTCCTTAATGGCCCGTGTCGCTTTGGTGAGCTGACCACAGTCGTCGAAGGACTCTCTGACCGCGTATTGAGTGACCGCTTACGCGAATTGGAGAGCGAGGGCATAGTTAAACGCGTTGTCTACCCACAAATTCCTGTGCGCGTCGAGTACCAGCTCACAGAGAAAGGGCACGCCCTTAAACCGGTCGTTGATGCGATCCATCTATGGGCCGAAGACTGGATTCCACTGCGTACAGAAGCCGAAGGCTGTCCCGCGCTGGAAGAACAACCAGAAGAGTCCATACAAATGTAGCCGCGAAAACGTGTTTTCGCGGCACGTTTCTTTTCCCCTCTCCAATACCTACAGCATCTACTCCCAAACATAGCAGGCTTCGCTGTGATGTGATACTCTCTCTAAGAGCAGCTCTTCACGAGAACAAAAATTTTCAACTTGCACACTGTAGAGGATGTCTATGGAAAATTTATGGGCGCCATGGCGCATGGCCTTTATTCAACCCAAAACTCCACCCAAGTCCGGCTGTATCTTCTGTACCCAGCCAGCCGAAGGGCGCGACGAGGAATATCATATCCTCCAGCGCGGCGAGCACTGCTTTGTAATGCTCAATCTCTATCCTTATAGCAATGGACACCTGATGGTCGCGCCCTACCAGCATATCGGCTCACTAGAGGAGCTTGACGCCGCGACGCTGGCCGAGATGATGGCCCTGGCTCAACTCGCCATCAAGGCCCTGCGCCTGGCCATGAATCCCGATGGCTTTAATATGGGCTTTAACCAGGGGAAGGTCGCGGGCGCGGGCTTCGCGGAACATATTCACTTCCATGTCGTTCCGCGCTGGAACGGCGACACCAACTTTATGCCCGTCCTGGCCGATATCAAAGTCATGCCTGAACACATCGATACCGTCTACCAGCAGCTCAAAGAGGCCCTGGCCAAAGTCCAGAACAACCAGGAATAGAGAGAGAAATTGCCCAATGCATGTGGTGGCGCACTGGCTCCGCCAGTGCGCCACCACATGCATTGGGCAATTATTTATTTGACAAAACATGCATTTTACCTGTACAATTTTTCTATTGTTAGACATAATAATTTCTTGAGAGTAGAAGGGCTACGATAACCACCATGCAGGCGAAGAACATATGGTTTACCACTACCATGCTTGCCTCCACTACCCGTTGTTATTCCCACGTGGAATATTCTCGGGTAAGGTGTCGTTGTCCTCTAGCTCATTCTCCATCAGTAAGCGTACCGTTACAACGTAGCTGTCGGTAGACAGAATGAGATAAAGAGAGAGGCGCAGGCGACACACCTGCGCCTCTCTCTTTTTTTACTCTGGATCTACCAGTGCACATGGTACAGTTTCCCAGGCAAAGGAGGGGTATGTATGCCAATCGTCGAAGTGGAACAGTTAGCCAAGACCTTCAGGAGTCGGGAGCGGGCTTCGGGTCTCGCTCAGAGCCTCCAATCGTTTGTGGCGCCGCGTTATCGGACACGTGAGGCCGTGAAGCATATTAGCTTTTCCCTTGAAGCGGGTGAAGTGCTGGCATTTATTGGTCCCAATGGAGCTGGTAAAAGCACGACCATTAAGATGCTGACCGGTATTCTCCACCCTACGGCAGGCAAGGCACAGGTGCTTGGGTTCACCCCCTGGCAACAGCGGAGACAACTGGCTTACCACATCTCCAGTGTGTTTGGGCAGAAATCACAGTTGTGGTATCACCTTCCACCACAAGACACCTTCAATCTTCTGGCACGCATCTATGAGCTGGATATGGCTGAGTACCGCAAGCGACGAGACTTTCTGATTGAGGTCTTTGATATTGCTGACTATATTCACACACCAGCACGGAAATTGAGTCTAGGTGAGCGAATGCGTTGTGAATTGGCGGCAGCCTTTCTGCATAAGCCACGTATCGTCTTTCTGGATGAGCCAACGATTGGCCTGGATGTCATTGCCAAGCAGCGCATTCGAGACCTCATAGGTCTGCTGAATGTGGAGGAAGGCGTGACCGTGTTTCTCACCTCGCATGATGCTGGCGATGTCGAGCAGGTCTGCCGCCGGGCTGTGGTTATCAACCATGGGGAGATTATCCTGGACGAGTCGGTTGCCATCTTGAAGCGCGATTACCTGAAGGCGAAAACCATTGATCTACAACTGGCTGAGAATGTTGAGAGTTTGACCACTACCGATCATGATCCTCAATCCCGGTTGCAAATGAAGTTAGCTACGCCCGCATTCGCCCAGGAAGGCATCCAGGTTTTGAAGGCGCAAGGGCACAGTCTCACACTGGAGATCGATACTTCTCGCTGCCCACTAGAGCCAGTCATTGCAAGCATTATGCAGCAACAACATATTCTGGATATGACCATTTCGGACCCGCCGATGGAGAAAATTATCGCCTCAATCTATGGGGAACAGAGGGAGAAAGCAAGCAGTACCACTCACACCCAGGTTGAAGAGGTCGGACAGCAGCAAGCAAGAGCGGAAGGAGAACTACTCTATGAAGATGTATAGCGAGAGGGAGCCAGCAAGGGGAATCGTTGAGCGCATCCGGAGGCGAGGCCGCCTCTCTACCCTCAAATACCTGGCCGTCTTACGGGTGAGTATCTTAAATAATCTGGCATACATCATGGAGGTCTTCTTTCGCGCATTATTGCTGGTCGTACTGGTCTTTGTTCTCACCCAACTCTGGAAAACGACCTTTGCCCTGCGTGGAACCAGCGTCCTGAGCGGTTTTGGTATCGCGGATATGATCTGGTATCTCGTCGCGGGTGAGGCCATTGCCATGAGCCTGCCCGCCTTAACAAGGCGCATTGATCAAGAGGTCCGTTCTGGACAACTGGCCTACCTGCTGGGACGTCCCAGCAGTTACGTGCTTTACAATTATGCTCACTACCTGGGGGAGCGCCTGGTTCGTCTGCTAATGAATGCGCTGATAGGGACGGTGCTGGCTTTTATTATGGCCGGTCCTCCCCATTTCACCTGGCAAGGAGTACTGGCCTGGCCGCTTGTCGCCTTCCTCGCGCTTAGCATTGACTTCGTCATGCACTTTAGCATTGGTTTAATGGCGTTCTGGAGCGAGGAAACACAATCGTTTTCACTCATTTTGAGTCGGCTCACTCTAGTACTGGGAGGCGTACTGGCACCGCTTGAGATCTTTCCCCAGCCATTACGCAGTATCGCCCAGGTCTTACCATTTAGCACCATTCTCTATGGGCCATCACGCACTCTGGTACATTTTGAAACCGCTCGCTTTACAAGCCTGCTCGTGCAACAATTCGCGACACTGGGAGTTGGCATAATTATTATGCTGAGCATTTATCATGCCGCGGTGCGTCGCGTCAACATCAATGGAGGGTAGAAACATGGCTATGACCTGGCTTAAACGTTGCTTTTCTGAGGTCCGCTTGATCCATGCCTATACCATCGCGAATACGCAAGCGGCGCTCGAATATCGTTCCTCCTTTATTGTACAGGTCGTTGCTATGCTCGCAAACGACTCGCTCTGGCTCTTCTTCTGGTGGAACTACTTCCAACAATTTCCTCTCGTGAATGGGTGGCAAGGGAGCGATATTGCCATTTTATGGGCCGTCTCAGCCTGTGGATTTGGCATCAGTGTCGCCATATTTGGCAATGCCCGCCAGATTTCGGCTCTGGTGATGAATGGAGGTCTGGATGCGTACCTGGGGATGCCTCGCTATGCACTGATCCATGTGTGTATTGCCGCGACTGACCCGACTGCATGGGGGGATATCATCTTTGCCATTGGCGCCTACCTGCTCTTAGTGCGACCAGACATAGGTCATATCGGACTTTTTATTCTCCTGGTATTGCTGGTCTCACTCATTTATACCGCCTTTATGGTGTTGCTTAACTCACTTGCATTTTTCTTCGGCAACACCGAAGGGATGGCTCAGCAATTGTTTGGCGCCCTGATCTCATTCAGCACATACCCGATGGATATCTTCAACGGATTTGTGCGTGTGCTGCTCTTCACCGTCCTACCTGCTGGTTTTATCTCGTTTGTGCCATTACAGCTCCTTCGCCATTTTTCATGGTCACTATTGGGCATCCTTATCAGTGCAGTAGCCATATTCATCCTGGCTGCCACTGGCCTGTTCGAAGCTGGTTTACGCCGCTATGAAAGTGGAAATTTGATGGGTTCACAAATGTAGTTAAAGAGAGTGGAGCGTGCTGGCAGCCCGAGAGCTGCCAGCACGCTCCACTCTCTTTCCCCTGGAAAGAGATGTGCCAGGATTGCTTTTCTGCGCTATCATTGCTAGTGGCACATCATTTTCAACACTAGACACGAGGAAGCCAGGCGTATGCACCAGTTACCCGAACACGAATTTGACGATAAGACGATTGAAGTCAGCGATCTGCCAGGCATGAAGAAGCAGGGCGGAGTGCGCAGGCTCTGGCTTGGATCACGCTTGACACGCAAGCAGAAGCGGCGGCGCCTTTTCTGGACAAGCGCACTTATCGTCCTGGCGCTGCTTGGTCTTCTGGCAAGCCTGGCTCCAGTACGCGTGCTTATCGGCGAGAGTTTCTCAGGGAACAACACTCCTGGCCCCAATGCGCGCAACCTGTATTTTGTGCAACTCTTGCCCGGCTGGGGACGGCTCAGCGTTGATGGTAAGCCGTATAATAATTCTAATAGCCCTCTGCCGACAGTCCTCAATGAGCAACCCATACACCTGGCCGGTGGAGTCCATACGCTCACCTGGGAGGGCGAGCCCTTTGCACCTCTCACCTGCCAGCTTATCGTGCCAGGCGCAGGCAGCGTGCCTCCAGCCAGGGGGCAGGCCTGCCTCACCACGAGCGCCAACACGGCTCAGTACAAAGCCAGTGTCATTAGTTTTCCGCGTGCCGTCAATCTGACAAGCCTTCCAGGTGATGAGCAGACGAAGCTTAAGCAAGCGGTCCAGAACTTCCTGGACAAACAAGGTAGCAGCGATTATGTGCAGCCCGGCGAACAGTATAAGCTGGACTATGGCGCTCAAGAGACCTTCACCGCGCGCCAACGTCTCCAGGCAACGCAGAGCTTTCTCCTGGATACCGATACGCAACGACTCGGCGCCTGTGATGGACCAACCGTCGGACCAGGCTGTACGCTGCAACAACAAGACTGCCGCCTCTTCTGCACAGTCCCGGTAGGCAATAATCATCAAGCGAACAGTCAGCATTACTGGGACACCTTCGTTGTGGTACGCGAGCATTGGAACTTTCAGGGTGACAATACCGGCCAGCAATCGCGCGCCAATCACCGGACCCTGGTCTTGCTCCGTATTAGCAGGGTCAAGGATAGCTGGCAGATCGCGTTTCTGCCTCAAGGATATAGTGGCTTTAACAACCCTGCCTGTACACTCACCATGGGAACGATCTTTGGCGATACCCGCTATCGACAGATTACCCAGAAGCAGCAGGACGCGGACTGGCAGTTTGCGACAGGCGATAGGGGGGCACGCGGTTGCCTGGCGGCGGCGCAGTTTTATATCAACTATTCCCGGACCTCGACCCAGGGCGAGCTACGCAACGCCGACGCCTATCTCTTAACGCGCTTCAACGTCCTGCTCGCCGGAAACGCCAAAGCGCACGAGATCTGGCCCGACCTGCCCCTCACCAGCCCCCAGGCCAGCCAGGCCATCGATGAAATAGTGAGCCATCCCAATATCACCTCATAAGCAGGGGGACGGCGCTGCTAAAGCACGCGCATACATATAATGATACGAGACCTTTCGCGTCTGCGGCGCTCAGGGGTAGGGGGTGTGGGCGGAAAACGGCAGAGCCGTTTTCCGCCCACACCCCCTACCCCTGAGCGTAGCGAGTCGAGGTAAGCACTCATTTGACAACCATGACACAGCAGGTCTATCATGCTAGTAATATGTCCTTTTGCCTGTTGAAGAGAGAAGGCACAAACAGTACATCTTTCGGAGGCGAGGCTTCACGTGTAGTGGGGGTGGCGCAGCCGAATTGTGAAAGGAGCATTCGATGTCAGAGAGCCAGAATAATGGCGCTGTGTTTCATACGCACCGGCTGAGCAATGGTCTACAGATCGTGGGCCAGCCCATGCCAGACTTTGAATCGGTGGCAATCGCCTATTATGTCCGCACCGGCTCACGCGATGAGTACGATCCAAAGGTCGCGGGCGTCTCGCACTTCCTGGAGCACATGGTCTTCAAGGGAACCCAACACCTGGACTGGCAGGAGATCACGCTGGAATTCAATAAAATTGGAGCGGAGATCAACGCCTTTACCTCCCACGAAGCGACCGTATACTATGCTCGTGTACTCGGCGAGTACCTGGATCGCGCCATGGAGCTACTAAGCGACATGATGTATCCACGCCTGGACGAGAACGATTTCAATATGGAGAAAGAGGTCATCGTCAACGAAATCGCTCGCTCAGAGGATCAGCCCTATAACCTGACCTACCGTCGCATGATGCAGACGTATTTCGGGGAGCATCCCCTTGGGCACGATGTCCTGGGCACACGCGAGAGCATTCGCGGGATGCACATTGAGCAGATGCGCGAGTACTGGCAGCGGCGCTACGCGGCCAATAATCTGGTCCTCACCGTCGCCGGTAACTTCGACTGGGATCACCTGGTCGAAATGGCCGAGAAGCACTGCTCGGGCTGGCGCACAGGCGATGCCAGCCGTGACGCAGCCCACTATGAGCCCACGCAGCCCATCAATAATATCGTGGTCGATCCCAAGCTGAAGCAGCAGATCATGATCCTGGCCATGCCCACCGTCGACGTCAAACATCCCGACTACTACGCAGCCATGCTGGGTGGTAGCATCCTGGGCGATAGCGATGGCTCACGCCTCTTCTGGAACATCTATCAGCGCGGCCTGGCCGAGTCGGCCAGCGCGGGCATCTGGTCCATGGAGGGCACCGGAATTATGATCATGGAGTCCAACACGACTCCTGATAGCGCCCCCCGCGTACTAAAGATGCTCCGCGATGAGCTAAACAGCCTGCTGGCGGACGGCGTCCACGAGGACGAGCTACGGCGAGCCAAGGATAAGCTGATCAGCAGCATCGTCATCAGCAATGAGTCCACCTTTGTCCGTATGCGGGCCCTGGCCAGCGATTGGGTCATCGAGGGCCGCCTGCTAAGCGTCGAAGAGGAGATTGAGCGCATCGAGAAGGTCACGCCAGAGGACGTCATGCGCGCCCTGCGCAGCTTCCCCTTGCAGGAGAAACAGGTGCTCACCGCGCTTGGTCCCCTGAACGAAGAGGAACTCCTGGCAGAAGTTTAGTAAGTACTGATTGTGGGTGTGGTGGGTGCTGGCAGCCTGCGGCTGCCAGCACCCACCACACCCACAATCAGTACCAGAGATAAATATCAGAGGCGCTGGCCGAGGCCAGGCATGAGCCGTCGGGTGACCAGGCCAGCGCTCTCACCCAGGCGCGATGCTCGGTAAAGCTACGCAGCGTCGTGCCGGGTTCGGTCGCGAACGGCTCATAGACATTCACCAGCTTGTCCTCGCCCGCGCTAGCAAGTCGCTCGCCGCCTGGCGACCAGGCCAACGTTTTAACGGGGCGCGTATGCATGGACAGGACACGCGGCTCAATGATTGCTGGGGCCGGAGCAGGCTGATGGCCGATCCCTGGCACGCTCCAGATATGCACCTCTGCATCCTCCCCAGCCGAGGCCAGGTAGCCATGAACAGGCGACCAGTCAAGCGCATAGACTGGGCCACTATGGCCGCGATAGATGAACACGGGCGCTCCATCCTGTGCCGACCAGGCATGCACACTGCCATCAAAGCTGGCCGAGGCCAGATAGACTCCATCTGACGACCAGCCAAGCGAGAAGATGCGATATTGAGCGGTATACGTTGTGAGTAGCTTCCCCGACGTGGCTGACCAGACCTGCACCGTATTATCCCCAAAGTCACCGCCAGAGGCCAGGTAGCGCCCATCTGGCGACCAGGCCAGGCAGCGCGCAAAGCGCCGATGTCCACGATAGATTAGCTGGGGTTTGTCGGATCCTGTCGCCGCATCCCAGAGAAAAACCGGGCCAGTGGTCGAGCCAGCCGCGAGGTAGCGCCCATCTGGCGACCAGGCCAGGGAGAGGAAACAGGTGGTCGAGGGTTCATGATAGGTATATTGGAGCCGTCCCGAGGTGAAATGCCAGAGATGCACCTTGCTGTCACGGCCAGCGGAGGCCAGGAATTCACCTGTAGGAGACCAGGCCACAGCAAAGATATTATCACTGTGAGCATCAAGCAACCTACGCATATAGCCACCTTTTATTCTCATTTGTGGGGAATGTGCTATGGGTTGGTCGCCTTCGGCGACCAACCCATAGCACATTCCCCACAAACATTAATGTTCCTTTGGGCCTTCTATAAGCAGATTGATGGCGTGGGGCAGGACGGGCAGGATATATTCCAGGCATTCTTTGACGGCCTTAGGGCTGCCTGGAAGGTTGATGATGAGCGAGTTGCCACGCACGCCTGCCAGGCCTCGGGAGAGCATCGCCATGGGCGTATATTGTAGGCTGTTGAAGCGCATGGCTTCGGCGATGCCAGGGGCCTCGCGCTCGATAACGTCAAGTGTGGCCTCGGGGGTGACGTCGCGTGGCGCCAGGCCAGTTCCACCGGTCGTCAAGATGAGGTTCAGGCGTTTCTCATCGGACCACTCGCGTAGCAGGGCTGAAATCTGGTCGCGCTCATCTGGCACGATGGCGCCCGCTTGAATAACCGCCTCTGGGAGCTGCGTCACCAGGAAACGAATGCGCGCCCCGCTCAGGTCCTCCCGCTGCCCATGCGAGGCACCATCGCTGATCGTCAGTACACCAATAGTAATCATCGTATTTATCCTACTCCATCCTGTAAAAACATAATTGATGGTGCTGACCACGAGGCTTTGCCTCGTGGTCAGCACCATCAATTATGTTTTTACTATTACCCTCCAGGGGCGAGTTCGCGCATGAGGGCACCGATCTGGCGTCGTGAGCCATAGAGCCAGACAACGTATTCGTCGGGGAGACTCTCCACCTCCACGCTACAGTCCATCTCGCTGGCAAGCTTGCGAGCGATACTGTAAAACTGGCTGCGCTCCGCATCGTTCCGGCTCTGAGTGCTCAGTGCGAGCTTACCCAGGCGCTCTTCCGGCGTGAGCACTCCACTGATAAGTTCTGAGAGCTGATCCAGGCCGAAGACCACCTGCAATGGGGGCAGGTCCTGGGCCTGTCGAGGGGAGAGCGTCGCGATATGATCGCCAGCCCCATCGGCTCCGTCACGAGCCACGAGCAGCGCCTCGACGTTCTCATAAGCCGAGCGCAGATTCTCTAAGATGAGCAATCGCGCCTCCTGGGGTGCGTCGCCACGTGGATGGACATAGGCCAACAAATTGTGGGCCGGGTCTGAATATATGAAAGGCGTCGAGATGGCCGCTTTCCCTCCACAGTTGGGGCAGACAGAGACGTTGAGCAGGCCCGCGAGCACGGTATAGCGGAGACCGGCGTCTTTAGCGACGTTGACATACTCATATATTGAACTGGAAAACACTTCGCCACAGGGGCAAGTGAAAGTGTGTGTTGTTGAACGAGACATATGTGTTAGGTTCTGTTTCTCACTTCTCGCGCCTGCGGCGCTAGTTATATTGTGTGATATGGTTTGGCAGCCTTCGGCTGCCAAACCATATCACACACCCGACTCTGGTTTACGTGTGTGATGGGTTTCTTCGGATAAGGTATGCGATGGTTGCCTGGCTCTATCTGCCAACCTCCATCACACACTTGACTCTGGTTAATGACTCTTCTCTCTATTGTAAGTTAGTATAACACATGAGCGAGGGAGAACCTTTCCTCAAAGAGGGGTGAATTAAGGATAGCGGCGGCGTCCCTTGCTCATAGACTTCTGTGAGTAGGTGAACTTCATGCCCTGGTGCTGGATAAACTCCTGAAACTGATTGTAGAAGATGTCGCGGTCAACCGAGCGAATGACCGAGACCTGGTCGGCGGTTTCAATCGCATAGGGATAGCCCTTGCCAATAATAATCTCGGCACGTACTACATCCATCACTGGCTCTACAAGTCCGTCATCAAGCATCCAGCGCGGGAACTCCAGGCGGGCAGGCGGACGCGTAGAGGAGGTTTGCAGATACGAGAAAGCGACACGGTCGCGATAGGGCCCATAGCTATCGAGGATATCGTTACGCGCACACAGCATGGCAGGCGTGCGATCACCCCAGTTCATATGTCCCTGCCAGAGCAGGGCGTCGTGGATCTTCTTGGTATCCCGCAGAATAGGTTGGCGGTCGGCCCCATCCACACGGCGCAGCATGGTAATCATATCGCGAGCATAGCTGGTATCGATATACCCAATCAAGGGAACGCGCAGATCCTCGGAGAGCTTTAGGAGCATTACGGCAGAATCAACATATTTCTGGCGATACTGCGGAAGCATGGTCAAGGCGAACGAAACCACCAGCGAGCCATCGAAGAAGACCACGGGGCTATGCGCAGGATCATCGACGCGACGGTTACGCGCCTGCTGTTCCATCAGGTTACAAAGCGTCTCAATCTCCAGCAGATAGCGGCGCAGCGTCACCTGCATATCGGAGTAGGGATAGCTATCGGGATCGTCCCCTTCTTTGCGCGCATCCTCCATGATCTCATCCGGGGCCAACACTTCAAGGCGCACATCCTTCGTGTAGGGGCGGTTGTGCCCATGCGGATTGACAAAGAAACCCACCTGGACCAGCGCGACTGGAATCGAGGCATCGCGCCAGGGAAGCAACTGGCTGCCATCCACGGCAATCGTGGTGACGCCCTCGATACACTCGGCCCACTGATTGGCCTGTTCATGATTGGCAAAGGCCTGACCAAAGGGATAGTGGGGCGCGCGATATTCACGCAAAGCGGCCTCAGCCAACCAGTGGTCAAACTCGATGGTTGGGCGAGCACCAGCAGAGGGCATCCCCGGCTCGGCGGGCGGCAGGATCTGCTCCAGCGCGGCGCTGGAGGGATAGCGATGATAGAGGTTCTCCAGCACATGGCGATAGGACTTGAGCTGGTCGCCAAAGCTGCCGTCATAGAGCGAGAACTGACCGCGCTTCAAGTTCAGGGCAGCGAGCAGCTTGCCTTTGTGCAGCATGAGCAAACTCCTTTTTTGTTAAGTGTGATGTTGGTGTGTAGAGGACCCTGGCGACCTAGGCCGCCAGGGTCCTCTACACACCAACAGATTAAACATGCTCCATGGAAGGCTCGTTGGACCCATTGGGGTAGAGCGCTTCGTCGCTAAAGGATGACTCGGATAATCCCTCCTGTTGCAGCTGGGTCTCGCCGCTGGCCTTGCGCAAGCGAATCAGGCTATCCAGCCCCTGCTCAAATGTATCGTCGTGACTGATGACGATCAACTGCTCAAAGCCACGGACACGGCGGATCTGCTCGGCGAGGTTCATGCGGCGTAGCTCGTCCATGTTCTGCGTTGGCTCATCAAAGAACGCGAGATTGAGTGTCGAGAGCTTCTTGAGCAGGGCCAGACGCACAGCAAGGGCAGCGCTCATCTGCTCACCACCGCTCAATTGCGCAAAAGTGCGCGATACGCCCTGGCGGCGTAGCACAACCTCGTAATCATTCTGCCAGGAGAGCTGGGCGCTGCGGTCGCCCATGATCTCGCCAAAGATACGATTAGCCTCGGCCGAGATGTCGTTGAGCATGGCCTTGAGGACGTAAGGCGCGGCCTCCTTGATCACCTTACGGAAGTATTCCATCATGGTATGCAAGTCTTCCAACTCGCGGTACTCCTGGCGCGTCCCCTCCAGCTCGCGCAACTGCTGCTCAGCGTTCTGGATACGCTGCTCGGCCTCGTTGATGGCGCGTTGGATCTGCTGCATCTTCTCCGCGAGGCTGCTAATCTCGCCGTGCAGGTCGCGTCGCTGCCTGCGCACCTCGTCAAGCTCCTGCTCATTGAAGGTGGCTCGGGCCTGTATGTATGCCTGCTCGGCCTCACGCATACGCTGGTGGGCCTGCTCGGTCTCCTGCTCCTGCTGGCGGAAGACGCGCTCGCGCTCAGGCAAGGCTCGCGCCTGCTCGATGTGCTTGAGGTAGTTCTGATGCGCGCCCTGGGAGCGCTGGCGTAGCTCCTCCTGTCCCTTGATACTCTCATCAAGCTCGTGATAGACAGCGAGCTGTTCATGCAGGGCAGCGAGTTGGGTGTTTAGTTCCGCAAGCTCCTGCTCCGCCTCGGCCACTTCCTTCTGAAACTGGGCAGCCTGGGCGACGATATTTCGCTGCTCACGCAATTGCGCGCGTGGATCGTTGAGGGTGATCAATTGCTCGTTGACCTGCTGTAGACGCGGCTCACTATCGCGCAACTGATTGGCGCGTTCACGCATCGTCTGGATATCGGTCTCGTACTGCGTGATGAGCTGCTCGTTTTGCTGGAGCTGATCGCGCAGCCCTGGCAGGGTGGCGACCTTCTCGCTTGCCAGCTTACTCTCTTTATACTGTTCTTCGTTTTCACGCACCCGACTATCATGCTCTTTGAGCATCTCAAGCTGGGCTTCCAGTTCAGCACATGCCTCCTCAAGCTGCTCCATTTCGCTCTCAAGCTGCTGCATCTGCCGCTTGAGATCATCGCGCTTCTCGACATAGAGGCTATATTTCCCCAGGGCATCGGCATATTTTTTGATCTGCTCGATGCGAGCCTCAACGTCCTTGCGCTCAGTGAGAACCTGCTGCCGCTGCGCACGCTCCTCGACGAGCAGGTTCTCGAAATAGGATTCCAGGCTGACCATACCCCGATTCTTGATATTGAGGCAGGGTTCGCGCAAGAGGGGACACTGCCCGCCCGCCGACTGCTTCAGGGAATCGCTATAGGCCTCGATATTGCCATCCAGGCGATGAAGGCGGGCGTTGATTTCGTTCAAGAGCTCCTGAAGCTTAGGCATCTCTTCCGCTTCAGCACGATTCTCGTCGATAAGCTGGACATTACGCTCGGCCTTTTGGAGTTTGGTGAGCAGGGGCACATGCTGATCGCGTCGCTCCTGCAAGGCGCGCCGCTTCTCATTTAGTTGCTGGAACTTGTTCTTGCGCTCGACGCTCTGCACCTGCAAACGCGAACGCGCCAGGTCAAGCTCTGGCAGGCGTTGCGCCAGGTCCACCAGTGGTTCAATCGCCGTGATACGTTGCTCCAGCACCCCGCCAGTCTTCCTGGTGCTCTCCAGGCGTTCGCGCTGGTTCTTCCCCTCTTCGCAGATGGACTTATAGAGCTTGACATTCTGAAGTAGCTCGTCGCGTCGCTCCTCCAACTCTTGCTGGCGCTGTACATCTGGCTGAAGCGTCTCGATACGCTGACGCGCCTGCTCTACCTCCTGCAAACGCGTATGCAACCCCTTCGCCTTCATCTCAATCGAGGCGTGTTTATTGCCCAGGCGCGCCTGCTCCTTGAGCAAGCGATTGCGCTGCTGCTCCTGTTGACGCAGTTGCTCAAGCGCACCCTCAGCCTGAAGATACTGCTGGTAGCCAGTTTCTGTCTCGCAGGCGATCTGTTCGGCGGCCTGGGCCTGTGCCAGGGCCTGCTGATAGTTTGCCAGGATGCTACGCGCGGAATCATACTGGCTCGCACGCGCCTCGGAAGAGCGGCGTAGATCCTGGAGCTGGTTATATTGCGCATTCAGCTCTTGCTCACGCTTCTCCAGCTGTGCCAATGTTGTTGTAAGCTCGGCATTACGCACCTTCTGCTGCGCGTCCTCCTGGCGAGACTGCTTCAACTGCTCACGCCACTGCTCAAGCTCGCGCGTCTCATACTCAAGCTGGTCGATGCGGCTCTGACGCTGCTGCATCTGCTCGCGGTAATCTTTCTGAGAATCCAACAGATACTCGGCGGCGGCCTTGTAATCTTCGATCTGGAGCAGGGCATCGAAGGTCTGCTTGCGCTTGCTCGCCGCCTCGAGAAAGATGGAGGTAAAGGTTCCCTGGGGGACGCCCAGGGCATCGCGGAAGAGCGAGTCGAGCGGACGTTCGCGATCAATGCCGAAGAGCTCATGCAGCTTATCCAGCACATCCGCGCCCTGCTCGATGCGCATATTGGCCTCTTCATCGTGAATCAGCCAGCGCGAGCCGGAGCCACAGCGACGCTCCACGACATACGGGCGCTCATCTCCGCCCAGCAGATGGACAAGTACCCGGCCCCACTTCTCGCCCTCGCGCACGAAACGCGCCTGGCTGTAGGGAAGGGAATCAAAAAGAGCGAAACCAATAGCCTCAACCAAAGTGGTCTTGCCAGCCCCGTTTTCGCCACTAATGGCCGTCGTCCCACGGCGAAAATCTACGCTAAAATGACGGTAGCTCTTGATATTCTCTAACTCAATACGCGTAATGAGCATTGCAGGTCAGCCAGCCTTCCCAACAAACGACACAGACGATCAAACTCTCCCAATTTGCTTTTCTTGCTCAGCGGGGCAAAAGCGGAAACAAAATAGAAATACTCCGCAAGATTATAGCATATCATGAAATAAAGTTATGATGGTGGTGGCTGGACGGCTCCGCCGTCCAGCCACCACCATCATAACTTTATTTCAGATGGAAGCCGCGCAGCCTCAGGGAGTTTGTCACTACTGTGACAGAAGAGAGCGCCATTGCGCCGGCGGCAAAGATGGGGGCCTGGGTCTGTAGGAAGGGGATCAGCGGCGAGAGAATGGCCGTAGGAATCAAGAACACATTGTAGGCGAAGGCCCAGAAGAGGTTCTGCTTGATCGTACGCATCGTGGCCCGCGAAAGCTCCAGCGCGCTCACCACGCTTTGCAGATTGCCCTTCACGAGAGTAATGTCCGCCGCCTCCATGGCGATATCGGTTCCAGTCCCCATGGCGATGCCGGCATCGGCCTGCACCAGGGCGGGCGCGTCATTAATGCCATCGCCCACAAAGGCCACGACCATGCCCAGGTCTTGCAGGCTCTTGACCTGCCTGGCCTTCTCCTCGGGCAGGGCATCGGCCAGTACATGCTCGGCATCGATGCCCACCTGCTCGGCAATGGCCCGGGCCGTGCGTTCGTTGTCGCCGGTAATCATCCAGACTGCCAGGCCGCGCTGCTTCAGTTCGGCAATGGCTGCGGCCGAACTCTCCTTGACCGTATCCGCGACGGCGACGAGACCCGCCAGCCTGCCATCCACACTGATCAGCATTGCTGTCTTGCCCGCCTGCTCCAGGGCTTCAAGTTGTGACAATAGCGCGTCAAAGGCAATCCCGCGCTCCTGGAGGAGGCGCCGATTCCCAATCAGCAACTCACGCCCCTCAACCAGGGCCTCGACGCCCCGCCCTGGAAGCGCGACGAAGCGCGTGGGATAGTGTGCCAGGGCAAGGTCCCGCGCCTTCGCGCCCTCGACGATGGCCGCCGCCAGCTGGTGCTCTGATCCCTGCTCGGACTGCGCGACCAGCCGTAGCAGCGTCTCCTCGTCCAGGGTCTCATCCAGAACCAGGACATCCGTCAACTCAGGCTTACCCCGCGTAACCGTGCCAGTTTTGTCGAGCATGACGGCCTCGATGGCCTGAATGCGCTCCAGGCTCTCACCACCACGAATGAGAATACCCTGCTCCGCCCCCTTGCCCGTCCCTACCATAATCGCCGTCGGGGTCGCCAAACCCAGCGCACAGGGACAAGCCACCACGATGACCGTGATCGCCGTTACCAGGGCATTGACTGTAGGGTCCATATGCATGAGCATATTCATCAGATGACCGCCCATATACATCGGCATCATCATGGGGGGCAGAGAGAAGAGGTTGCCATAGATCAACCAACCAACGAAGGTGAGCAGGCCAACTACGAGCACCGCTGGAACAAAGATACCCGAGACGGTATCGGCCAGGCGCTGGATCGGAGCCTTTGATCCCTGGGCCTGCTCTACCATGCGTACGATCTGGGCCAGCATGGTATCCGCGCCCACCCTGGTTGCCCGGACCTGCAACAGACCCTGCTGGTTGAGGGTTGCCCCAATGATCGTGTCGCCCTCAGCCTTCTCGACAGGCAAACTCTCGCCAGTCAGCATCGACTCATCGACAGAGGACTGGCCCCCCAAAACCTCGCCATCCACGGGGATCTTCTCACCAGGGCGCACGCGCAGGATATCGCCCACGCGGACCCGCGCCACAGGAATATCCATCTCCTGGCCCTTGCGCACAACGTGGGCCACATGAGCCTGTAAGCCAATAAGCTTCTTCAGAGCATCATTCGTGCGCAGGCGAGCACGTGCCTCCAGATATTTACCCAGGTAGATCAGAGTAATGATTAGCGCGGTCGTATCGTAAAAGGTCATAGTTCCCAGCGAGGGATTAAAGGTGATTGCGATACTGAGAGCAAAGGCTGCCGTCGAGCCAAAGGAGATCAGGGTATCCATCGTGGCGCTCAGATGGCGTAGATTCTTCAGCGCGTTGCGGTGGAACTCCCAGCCTACCATGCCCCAGACCGGCGCGGTAAACGCCAGCAGCATGGTATTCATATTGCCCATGCCGGGTATGCTAGCACCCATAAAGAACATGTTGAAGAAGACCACAATAGCGCTCAGGATGACACCTACAATCAGCAGGCTGCGTTTGCGCTCAAGCTCGGCGCGGTGACGCGCGCTCTGCTCTTCCTGGCGCTTGGCAATGAACTGCAAAGGATCGAGGGCCTCGCCCTCCTCCTGATCCTGCTCCTCCTCGTCTGCTGGACGAACCGCCTCACCGACGCGAGGAATAGCCTTATACCCCAGGGCATCTACCTTCTGCACCATCTGCTCCGGCTGCGCCTGCGTGGGATCATAGGCCACCGTTGCCTGCTCAGATGCCAGATTCACATTGGCCGTATGCACCCCTGGCAACTTCTTCAAGCCCTTCTCGATACGCATCGCGCAAGAGGCACAGGTCATCCCCTCCACCGCGAAGAGGATCTGTGCCTCCTGCGGTGCGGCCGTTACAGCGGCCACAGGTGGAATAGCCTTATACCCCAGAGCATCTACCTTCTGCGCCATCTGCGCAAAATCGACTTGCTGGGGATTGAAGGCCACGCTCGCCATCTCAGAGGCCAGGTTGACGCTGGCCTCATTCACGCCTGGCAGCTTCTTCAAACCCTTCTCGATACGCATCGCGCAGGCGGCGCAAGTCATCCCCTCCACCGAGAAGGCGAGTTGCTCGGATGTATATGTCGTCTGAGAGGGACTCTCAAGCGGCGTATGCATTTTCATATTCATAAGAACGAACCTCGTTCTAAACAAACGAATCAAATCACATCAAATTTATAATATCGCGGGTCCATGCTGGAAACCTGTAGGGTCCATGCTGGCATGGACTCAAGACCCACGATTTATCTTAGGTATGTCCGCAAGGTCGCTTCGCTCGGAGTCCATGCCAGCATGGACCCTACACATAGCATACGCATTACTATCCACACCCCCCCGGTAGGGGTATAGCAGACACTATACCCCACAAAACAAGACAAGTCAACCCCCACCCGGAGGGTCAGTGCAATCCATGTTTTGCGCATTCGCTGAAAAGCGGGGAGACGCTCTATACCCGGTAGGGACTGGGAAGCTCTCTCATTAGCCACATATGCAAGTAGCGGACTCCGCTTGTAGATACAAGCAACACATGTTATAATATACCCCATACCCCCCGGTAAGGGGTACAGACAAAACAGATCAAGCAGGCCGGCGGCGAGTTTGACCAGTCGTGTTGCTGAGATGAAAAGCAGGAGAAGGGGAATGAAAGCCGAAAAGCAAGATGTCCTGAAGCGACTCAATTACATTGAAGGTCATATCGCGGGTATTCGCAAGATGGTCGAAGAAGACAAATACTGTGTCGACGTGCTGCGTCAGACGCATGCTGTCCGCAAGGCCATTGAGAAGCTTGAGCAATTAATTCTCAGCGGACACCTGGAATCATGCGTTGTGGAGGGCATCAAGGAGGGACGGGAAGAGGCGGTTATCGATGAGCTGCTCCAACTCTACAACGTCGCCGGCAACAAGTGAACTCACCTTATTCCGCATTAAACATAGAGGAGAACAGCATGAAGGAAATTACGCTTTCAGTGCCTGATATGAGCTGCGAGCATTGCGTCAATGCCATCAACAAGGCCCTCACCGGACTAGATGGCGTCAAAGACATCAACGTCAGCCTCTCCACAAAAACCGTCTCCTTTGGTTACCAGCCCGAGCAGGTCTCCATGGAGAAGATCGAGACCGCCCTCGACGACGCAGGCTACACCGTCGCCGGCGTACAATAAGCATAAACGATAGTGGAGGGTGCGGTCAGCCTATGGGCTGACCGCACCCTCCACTATCGTTTATGCTGGCTTCTGGCTTGTCGAAAGTGCGATTCCTGGCAGCAGGAAGAAGATCGCCAGTAAGATATTCACCGCCAGGCTAAGCTGGGAGTTAAAGAACGCCAGGATGAAGGCAATGGCATAAAAGAGCGGCCCCAACAGATATTGTCGATCAATGCGTTTGACCGCCTCCATATCCACATCCCTGCTCAGCAAGCGTCGCTTATGCGTCGCATAACGCCAGAGGAGGTTATAGACAATCGCCACAAAGAGAAATACACCGTTATACAAAATCGTCGCCAGCCAAAAATTGGTTCCATTATTCTTCACATCCACGCCATTCACCATATCCGCGCCATACCGGCCCAGTAAAGCCGTGGGGAAGGGTACCACGGTCGCGGCCAGCAGCAAGAGGATATTGAGCACCAGCAAGGTATGATCGACACGCACGATCAGCGCAAATAGTCTATGGTGATTTAGCCACATAATGCCTATGGTAGCAAAACTCAGCAAAAATGCCAGCAGCACCGTCCACTGCTGACAAAGTAATTCAAAGAGCTTAAGCTTTGATGCATCACTAAACGCAGACGTTACATCTAAAATTAACAATGTAATAGCGATAGCAAACACGCCATCGCTAAAGGCCTCGACCCTCGATGTTTCCTTCTTCTCGTCCATGCAGATACAACCTCTCTTTATTCATCGCCCCATATAGCACAGTATAGCTGCTACAGACGTACGCGGCTACTCCTCCTTTTTTATCCCCTTCCACCCATTAGAGATTTTTGTATTTTCTTTAACCAATAAAACCTGAAAACAACGTTGACAAAACGCAAATATAATGTTAATTTGTCAAATATAAAAGCAGTAACAACGCACCATTTCTCTCAACGCAAAACATCGAAGAAAATACATACTATTAGCTTTGTGACTAAATATAACATAGCGATATATTCAGTTCCTGCGCTTCCTGGTGGCATAGCTCAATGGTGAGAGCATCGTCCTTATAAGACGGGGGTTATGGGTTCGAATCCCATTGCCACTACTTCGCTCATCTATCATTTCCCACACCTTCATTGTCTCAGGTGCCGCGTGAAGTGCTCGCGCGTCCTTGATGAACCTGAAATGAACGTGTAAGCTCTGTCAAAAGATGCTAAATTTACTTACTTCTTATCCGAAATCCTGAGCGCGCTTGTCCCTGAATGGGGGAAGTGCTAGTCATGAGAGTGACGTTGGGTTTCGGAATAAGATCTTAAGATAGGGAAAGGTGAGAAATGCAGAGAGAACATGTCCAGAGGTTGACACGTCTATGGCCGTTATTACTCCTGGTTGCCTGGATCATCTTTCCCGAAGAATGGCTGGGTCTGAAATGGGCCGCCTTTGGGCATGTGCTCTTTACGATCTTTGCTAACGACACTGAGCATGCGATAGGACACATAGGTCTGTTTCTTTTGTTAGGGCTAGGCACAATATATGTATTCCCTGAACTGCGCAAAAAGCTACTCTTATATTTCTGCTTGCTTCTCGTAGGAGTAATCCAGGAGGCAGCACAACTCCTTTTTAAGCACAGGTGGCTGGCCTGGGACGACTGGCGCGACCTGGCAACAGACCTGGTAGGGCTAACGCTGGCATATGCGTTGGCATGGGGTTGGTATACGTGGCGAAAATCACGCATGAAGCGCGAGAATACGCCATTCCCAATAGATTAGTTAAAAAACTTATCCACAACTTATCCACATATTTATCCACAAAAGTTGAAGAACGACATTCTGCTTTGATACATAATGTTATCCCTGGAGAAACAGAATGCTTCACTCGCCCAGGTTGAAATAGATCACGCAATAATGATGAGCTATCTCACAGCATAGGGAGCCAGCTGAGCTTATACTACACCTTGCTCACAGAGCACATAAAAATATGTTAGACGTGGAAGGTAAAGACATGAAAAAGACTCT
This sequence comes from Ktedonobacter racemifer DSM 44963, assembly GCF_000178855.1. GTDB lineage: Bacteria > Chloroflexota > Ktedonobacteria > Ktedonobacterales > Ktedonobacteraceae > Ktedonobacter > Ktedonobacter racemifer. The sequence continues at coordinate 2,519,253 of NZ_ADVG01000002.1, forward strand.
CGTATTCCTCGCTGGTCTCTTCGTTATCCTGGGCGCGTTGTTAGCCTGTGGCGCCAGCTCCGATAACACCGGCACCTCAACCTCCAGCAGCACTACCTCGCAAACTTCGCAGCAAGTCAAGCACTTTAAAGTTGGCGAAACTGTCAAAGTGGGTGATACATGGGAAGTGACCGTCAACAGCGTCAAAACCTCAAATGGCGACGATATCATTAAACCCGACGCAGGCAACACGTTCCTGATTGTCAACGTCACGGTCAAAAATATCAGCAGCAAAGAGCAGAATATCAGCAGCCTGCTCAACTTCAAACTGAAGGATAAGGATGGAACAGAAGGGAAAGACGCCCTCCTCACCAGCGGAGTCACACCCGCGCCTAATGGCAAGATTGCCGCTGGTGATAAATCCAAGGGCGATCTGACCTACCAGGTCTCTGCCAGCCAGAAGAGCTTCACGCTCGCCTTTGAAGCCGACCTTCTCTCCTCGGGCCAGACCGTCTGGGACCTGAGCATCTAGTTCCAGTCCTGGGCGACTTCTCTGAGATCAGAGAGGTCGCTCTTTTTCTTTTCTCCTACTGCGCCAGATCAGTTCTCGCAATCTCCTCCCCAGATTCTCGTCAATCTCTTGACAAAGACCCCAGTTTTCCGCATAATTGACGAGCTTATACAGGCTCATATATCTATCCTGAAATTCTCTTCTGTCCCATCTCCTATGAGACTCAATTGTAGGTCAATATTGACACTTTACACATTCGGAGTTATCTATGAATACCAATAACCAGCCACCTTATGATCCCTATCAATATGACCCAACCGTGAACCGGGGTTACTATGATCCGACACAATATCGACCCACGGCTGACCCCTCACAGTATAAGTCAACGCAGCCCAACCAGGCTTCTACCCAGCCACCCTACATTCCCGCGCCGACCATGGCTACCGATCCCTATTCGACTCCCAGCTATGGGGCGCCGGTACCCAGCGACCCCTATCAAGCCAATAACTATGGAACACCTCCGCACTTCACAGGTTCCTACGCCCCCAATCCCTACCTGCCAACCCCGCCTCCGCCACCAGGCGCGCTCAGCCCCTACGGCAAAAAGCTCTTTCTGGGACTCGCAGCGACCTTTCTATTCTCCTTCATACTGGTAGGTTCCACTCCAGAAACAACAACGACGCAAAGCACACCACCCTCAGTGGGTTTGGGTATATCTCTTTTAATAGGCATCATTGTCTGCGTATTCGTCGTCGACTGGCGAGGCTTCTTTAACCTGGAGGGACTTCTGCAATGGCGCCAGATGAGCCCTAACAGACGCCTCAGTATAGGCTGTCTATTTCTCTTCTTCTATCCAATATTTGCTTTTATCTATGCGATTCGGGCTGGCTTCAAAGCCTTTACGGGTCAGGACCGGCTCTTCACAAAAGAGTGGAATATGCCTCAGCCTGCCAAGCGGCGCGCTAAGATTGGTATGATCAGTGGGTCCGTGGTGGCGCTTTTCTTCTTTATCGTCTCACTTTTTGCCAATACAAGCGCGAGCGCGCGGGGTTCCTCTACGTCGGTCACGCCTGCCGCGACACACGCCAGCCAGGGCGCTACATCGACACAAAACCAGAAAGCTATTACGCCCACACCCACGACTAAGCCCAAACCAACGCCCTCGCCGACCCCAACTGTCGCGCCTAAATGGACGGTAGTGCAGACATTTACAGGCAATGGCAATAAAAACGCCCCCGACCTGCTCTAAGAGCTAGTCGAGGGCTACTGGGTAGCGGCTACTGGACTCGAACCAGTGACACAGAGCTTATGAGTCCCTTGCTCTCTCGGATCGGCCTGTAGAGCGGCTTCAGGCGGTTTCCCGGCATCACTGAGAAAGGGACGACACATGCCGAAGAAACCAGTCACCAAAACCACCATCGAAGAAGCCATTGAAGTCTACGAAGTCTCGAACAGCAACCTCTCCGGCGAGACACTTATCTGGTATCACAACAAGCTCAAGGTGTTCGCGGCCTGGTGCAAAGAACAGAAGATCGAGCTGGAAGAGATCACGCCTAAAACCGTCCTGACCTTCTTGGGGTATCTCAAGACACGCATCAACCCTCGCACGAAGAAGCCAATCACCTCTGATACTCTCCACGGCTACATCAAAGTCGTCAAGCTATTCCTGGGATGGTGTGCCGAAGATGAAGAGTACTCACAACACGTCAAGGCGCGAACCGTCAAGCTGATTGCCAGGCCAAAGGTTGAGCAGAAGGTCATCGAAACGTTCACAGAAGACGAATTGAGGGCGCTTTTTGCTGTGGCTGGTGTCTCTCGGACATGCCCCAGCGAAATATAGCCATTCTCTCGCTTCTCCTTGACACAGGGGTACGTGCTAGTGAGCTATGCACCCTCACTCTTGAGAACGTCGTCATCACACGCGACGATGCCTATATCCGCGTTATGGGCAAGGGGCGGAAAGAGCGGGAAATAGGACTTGGAAAACAGGCACGCATCCAGATCCAGAAATATATCCGCCTCTACCGCAAAGGGGCCGAAGAGAAGGAGGTGGTCTTCATAAGCCAGAGGCAGCAACCGCTCACCATCAACGGCCTCGATCAGCTTCTCTACCGACTACGCGACCACGCCAAGCTCAGTGTCTCCGCTGGCGCTCACAAGTTCCGCCATACCTTTGCAGTCAATTATCTTCTCAACGGCGGCGATGTCTACAAGCTCAGTCGTATCATGGGTCACACGTCAGTCAGTACAACAGAACGGTATGTGAGGTCGATGAAGCAGAGAGACGCCAGGAGGGGGCTATCAGTCTTAGATAATCTAAAGTAAACAACCAGAACATTAAAGGGCCTAAAGATCTATTGATCTATAGGCTCTTTAGTCCTCGCTAATACTTAAAAACACTGAACTTCTAACTCTCCTCATCATGCCCATGTTATATCTACAACTACTCCTTCATCCGCCATCGTAGAAACCACCACCTTTTCAAGGATTAGCCGGGTAACTCTTTCATCATCAACATCAAATAAAGCTGCGGCAATATCTGCTACTTGTTCTTGTCCGTGTTCTTTAAACACTTACCGTTCGCTTAAATTTTTGGGCATAAAAATGAATTTATTCCCCACTTAGGGCCAAAAAACGCCTATAAAACGATGCTTATTCCCCACGTGGCAGTAATGCTTGAGATTAAAATCAGGCTTCTTTTCCAAAGTGAGGATTGATTGTCGTTCACATACTCAGAAATCGGGCGACTGTGAGGGTAATTCTCAAAAACCGCCTGAAATTTAAGCGAACGGTGAGTAAACAGACTATCTTGTACCGGCTTGACTAAATTATCTAGGTCTGCCCCAAAATTAGCTTTTGTAAGCCTAAATTGCATTGTAACTTTGAACTCAGTTTTTGGCCCTACACCTTGGATCAGACTTTTGTCATATTTGGCCCTAGCCTGACGCACTATGAACTTACGCCAATTCTCTAGGTTAGACTGCCCATTCTTGTTAGCTGGGTAAGCTGGGCGGGGAGTCATTCCCAAAATAGGAATAGATAAAGGTTGTGTATAATTCGTGCTCATTCCGGCCTCCTAAAGTTATTTCTAACAGTTCTTTCTACACGCTAGCCTCTATTTCTCCTGTCTGTTCCCCCAGCCAGTCCTCCGCCGTCACCGCCTCCGTCAACTCCCTTACCAGCTCCACCGTCTTCACACTCACCGTCACAACCTGCTTGACCAGGCGCATGATGTACTGGGGATCATCCAGGCGGTTGGGGTCGCTCTCAATGCCGCTACGTTTGTCGGTCGAGGCTTGATACTGGTCGATCACCCATTCCAGCGCCGAACGGTTGCCGAGCCGATACTCAAAGCACTCCTGGGGGATTCCTTCCAGAGTCAGGCCTCACTCATCACCAGCGCTGTTTTATCCGCCGAAAGCTTCATCTTCTTAACGTAAAGACGTTGGAGCATAGGAATATCAGTGTTAGATACAGCCTTCAATTGGTACTCACCCGCCTGCTCATAGTTCACATGCAAGTCCATCAACTGTCTGCCCACACTCACACATGCCTCAAAGCCATCCTCGTTCAGTAGCAGGGGAATATGCGGCAGATCGCGCTTCAGGTTCTCCTTGTACAACTCCCGATACTGCGGATGATGCAGCATGCCGTAGATGTAGTGGAAGATATCCCACTTTGTAACTTCAGCACCATACTTCTCCTGAAACTGCTTCAGCGCCCAATCTGTTATGTTCTCGCGGCGATTGCTACCATCTTCCAAATAGGTATAGTAAGGGAAGCATTGAAAACCATCTGTCGAGGCTAGTAAATGCAACTCTGGAATAAGATTAGTAGCTAACGTGCTAAAAGGCGAACGAAAACCAATATCGCTAACAACAATGACTCTATTCTCGATTTCACAGGAAGGGGTGGGAAGAAGTTGAGGAAATTGATATACACGCTCATTAAGAAGCCTATCAGAAAATAGCCACTTCTTCACAAACGGGCGATACAGTGCCGTGCGCATTTTTTCTTTGGAAAATTTTGCATACTGATGACGCTGAAGATTCAATTTAAGACCTTCACTCCATTTGATCTTAGTATCATCGTAGAGTACAAAATCATCTACAGAGGTGGAACTATTACCTCTTCGTGCCCAGCGATCAACTTCTCCATTGTACACATCTATAAAGCGCAGTACCCTTTGTTCTAACTCTTCTTTGTTAAAGCCATAAAGCCAGTCATCGCGATTAGTACGAACACCAAGGGAATAGGTCTTGAACAAAACTTTGGGCTGAGCATCTATCGGAACGGTAAGGCGCACAGCACGAGCTTCTTTGCTTCCCATTAAAAGATAGGCTTCAAACTCTGATTGTATACCTTCTGTAATCCACGTATGCTTTTCATTGGGTTTGAGTAATTGCCATTCAATAGGGTGCCATGCCGATTGTTGTGTAAAGATCAGTGGGGAACAAGCGAGGAAAGATGTGTGGGAGGTATTTGCTGGTTAGCTGCCCTCTTAACTGGCATCGATTTTGAAGATAGTCAAAAAGATCGGACAGCCAGGGCTTGTGAATTATTGCTGAGCGACGCTCCTGGGAAGCAAGAAGCGAAAAGCAAGATGAGGATGAGAAGCAAAGTGGCGTCTGGTCGCAGCAATCTGAGAAGACCCTTGACGATGAATAAGGGTGATCGCCAAATTGCGGAACGTTGCCAGGATCTGAGGTGCCTGCCCAGAGCGCAAGCGAGAACGATCCTCACCAAAGGTCATATCGCGGACATAATGGGAGGAGTTCTCGATACTCCAGTGTCCCCGTACTAATGCAAGTAAGCGCTGGGGGCTGGCCTCAAGAGCAGTCAAAGGCGTGATGAGATAGACCACTTCGTGGCTGGTTTTTCCCGTTTTGCGAACCGTGACGGTTCGTGTCAGTTCGGCCACTTGCTCGATGAGTGGCCAGTCAGCCAGGTAGGAATTCATTTCGGTGCTCACACGGATAGAACGCTTTTCAATCCGTCCTCGATGCTGATCAAGCGTGGAGTCTTGCGCAAAAGAAGCATGTGGATCGGCGAAATAGGCGGTGAGATCTGCGTAGAGGGTCGGCTGATTGTTTTTGACGGTGAGAACGGTTTTGCCACCCAAGGCATCCACGCACCTCATGAAATCCTTCTGCGTGTGCAAAGCGTCTGCGGTGAAGACGCGTCCATCGACAGGCAAGCAGGGCAAGAGGGCCTGTGCGACTGGGATTTCATTCGTCTTCTCGGAAACGGCAACTTGCAGCAGTGTTTCCTGGCTGTGATGTGTGCGAAAGGAGAGCAGATGGGGAGCAGAATGTTTGTCCGATCTTCCCCCACGAACCGTCTTGCCATCTAAGGCAATGGGATCATCGAGGGTGGCTTGCAGAGTCCGACGTATCCAGTCCGCCAGGGCGCACTCGATCTGTTCGGCATCCAGGCGCGGGAGGAGTTTGCGGTAGAGTGAATCACTGGGGCACAGGAAGCGACGTGGTCCGAAGAGTCGGATGAGCAGAAGACGTTGATCACGACACCACTCTGCAACTGCCAGGGTCGAGTCACAATTGCAGAGGAAGCCCGCTACCAGGCAGGTCAGCACGTACGCCAATTCATAGCGCAATCCATGCTTGGAACGGGGATCTGGGATGGTGGCAAACACTTCGTACAAACTCAGCAATGGTTGCTTTTCCAATAACTGGTGGCGAGCATCACTCGTCAGTGAAGGCAAGGTCAGTGACAATGCAGTAGAATAAGACATCGGAGGCTCCTTCTTCTCGATAGATCGGTTTGGAATGTCTATCGTAGCAGATCTTGGAGTCTCCTGCTCTCAGCAATAATTCACAAGCCCTGATCGGACAGCACTGAAGCTTTGACAATCGCCTCTTGTCAAGCTATGATAAGTGCCGATGACATCATCGCAAAGGGGGATTGTCCGACCATGACGCCAGTGGTGTGCTAACTTCATGCTACTGATGCGCGATTATGTCGTTGTGAGATGAAAGTAGTAATTCAACACTGAAAGGTAAAGTATACTCATGGCAACCGGACTTTCCGACTTCTTCAAATACAACCTCTGGGCCAACCTGCGCCTGCTCGACACCTGCGAGCAGCTTACGGATACCCAGCTCGATGCCGTTTTCCCTGGCACCCATGGCAGCATCCGCGTCACCCTCAAGCATATGCTAGGCGCTGAGGAAGACTATGCGGCCAGCTCGACGGGCGGCTTCCCGACCACGCCGCCTCTACTCGAGGATGAGGAGGCCCCGCGCTCCTTCGCCGAACTGCGCGAGCGCGCCCGTCGCTCCGGCGAGGCCATGATCGCCTTCACCGAGCAGGTCACGCCGGAACAACTCCAAGTGATCCAACTCCTGTTTGAAGGCATCTACAGGGCGCCGCTCCTGGTCACGGTCATCCAGTTCGTTGATCACGGCATCGACCACCGCTCCCAGATCTGCACGACTCTCACCCAGCTCGGCATTCAGCCGCCCTCGCTGGATGTTTGGGCATATAATGAGGCAGCGTTGGGATACGGGGAAATCAAGCAATAAGGTCTATTCGTACTCAAGGGCCCGAGATGAGCAGAAAAAATTCTTGGACGTGTGCTCGTGTTACACAGGATCAAGCGCCCAAACAAGCTCTCCCTGGCCCAGCAATGGAGGCTGGTTGTTTGGCACGGACCTCGATCCAAAGCCTCGCTTACGAGACAGGTATCCTGGGCAAGTGTATATCCTGCATGGCCGCCCAGACGATGGTCATGCAACTGGTTTCCGTGGTGAAGGCATCAATTTGATCCGTTCGCTGGCGAACGTTGCTAAAGAAGCTTTCAATGGCATTGGTCGTACGAATATATCGATGCATGACTTTGGGAAAAGCGTAAAACGTCAGCAGATGCTCCTCATCTTCGCAGAGGCTGCGGATGGCCTCTGGGTAGCGCTTTTGGTATTTGGCTTTAAAAGCGGCCAAATTGAGCAGCGCGTCCTCTTTCTTCTCCTGCTTGAAGATCCCAGCTAATTCCGTGCTGACCTCTTTGCGCTCCCGATGAGGAATGGCATTGAGCACATTGCGCTGTTTATGCACGACACAGCGTTGTCGTGGCGTCGCAGTAAAGAGAGCAGAGACAGCAGCGAGGAGACCCTCATGCCCATCGGTCACCATCAGGTCTATCTGCGTGGCCCCACGGGTGCGGATGTCTTGCACGAGACAACTCCACCCATCTTTGTCTTCCCCTGCACAGGCTCGCAATGCGAGCACATCTTTGTTTCCGTCCAGGTCCACACCGAGCGCGGTTAAGATGATGGTCGAGTCGGTTTGAGTTCCATGCCGCACACTGAAATGGATACCATCCAGGTACAGGATGCGGTAATGGGCCAACAAAGGGCGCTTTCGCCACGTTTCATATTGCTCAGTCAAGGTCTGGTTCAACCGGCTCACACTGCTTGCACTTGGGGCCACGCCCATCAAGGTGGCAGCAACCTCTCCGACTTTATGAGTGCTGGTACCGCTGACAAACATCTGGGTGAGCGCTTCGGCCACCTCTGGTTCATAACGACTGTAACGCTCGAACACCTGGCTGTGAAACACGCCTTCTCGATCTCTGGGGACCTTCAGGTCTTCAATACATCCGGTCGAGGTGACCAAATCGCGGGTGTACGAGCCATTGCGATAGCCACGACGCTCTGGAGTGACTTCTCCCCACGAGGCACCAATACACTGCTCTAACTCTTCACACATTACCTGTTCAATCAACACTTGGACCGCGCTTACGGCCAGGTGGCGCAGATGCTGACGAAACTCGTCCTGCTCTGGCAGCGTCGGTGATGAGGATTGCTGAGTTGAACCTTCAGAAGTCGATGTAGTAGGCTTTTTCTTGGATACAGGCATAGTCTTCTCCTTTTCTGGAAATGAGTTCTGTGTCTACTAAGGACATCCTATGCCTGTAGTATCATCTCAAATACCCCTCTTTGAATAGGTTGGACTTTACACAACAACCGGTATGGTGTCCAAAATAGCCATAAAAGCAGTCTACAGGCCGATTGAAGGCTGATGTAGTACTACACCAACATTGCACCACTCCTTGTCTGCTGATCCCCCTCAATCAATCGCTCCAGCTCTCCTCATCCCGCCTCGAAGCCACACGCTACACATCTATCTCCTCATTTTTATGTCCACGGCCTTTCCGTCCCCTCCATGCTCCTCATTACCCCCCCCCAATATACTCCCCACGAGAGGTCTATCGCATCATGTCTACAGCCCCCTTCACGCCTCCAACCTCCTACATCGAAGATCGTTTCTTTTCCTTCTGGCAGAAACATGACATCCCCTATCAGCTTATCCGGCAATACCAGATAGGCCCCTACTATGCAGATTTTGCGCACCCTGAAAGCCATGTAGTAATTGAGATTGATGGGAAAGCCTATCACTCTACTCCTGAGCAGGTAGCACGAGACCAGCGCCGCCAGGATCAGCTAGAGCAGTGGGGTTGGACAGTCATCCGATTTATAGGAAGCCAAGTCTATAGAGATCCGGTACGCACCATCTACCGCGCCAGAAACACTATAGAACGGCAACTATACATTTAGCATCACAACATAAAGGCGTGGATGCCCGAATTTTTTATTCAGTCGCCGAATTTTTTATTCAATGTCATGTGGAGATTCCCCGACTAGTTTGAAATAGGATGAAACGGGGAAAGGAGGAATACTGCTTTTAGCTGCTCGTTTGGTGCATTACGCATTTAGGTGTGTTAATATAAGTCTATTCCTCCGTTCGGAGATCAGGAGTAAAATCATGATTTCCAAAAGAACGGCAAGCGATAAGAGCACGAGGTCGAAGACGTGTTCTGAGTCGCAAACAACACTGATCAGTCAGCCAGCGGTCCAGGCAACAAAGGGAACTCGCACAGGCAAGCGGAAGGCTCAATCTCAAGAAGATGCACCAAAGCCATTAATACAAATACATAAATCAATGCTGATACTTATTGTAGTTGTGCTATGCTTTGTGCTTTCTCTCTACAAGAATGATACTTCCTTGTTTACGCAGGTTGTTTGGATGGTAGGAGGGTATTGTGGAGTGGAGGCAGGCGTGAGGAGACTTACCGAGCGTTTGACCCGACAGCAAGAACCTCAAACCAACGCATGATTGAAAAGATCGGGAAAGGTCAGCTATCTCCGGCTGGCCTTTCTTTTTGTCCAGAAATAGGTCTATTGGCGGGGAGGCCAACAGCTCAGCTCAGATTAGTTTGATATCTTGCCAACCGTATACAAACGGCTTACACCTGGTCGCAGCAATGGGAATTGAACCCACCCTCTTCTCCTTATGGGGGAATTGCACATGTCCAGATGTATGTGCTCCACCGCCATGCCCCCCTGGTTGATCACACTAGTTGCCTTTCAGCAGGAGGAATTTTGTGCGCCGCCGAGACTAGACCCATCCCGTCCAAAGCTCCACAGCACACGAATAGCCTCAAAAGGAATCAAACCCTCGTCAGAAGATTGAAAGTCTCCTATGCTAACCGTTACACCATGAGGCCAAATAGGATCATCTTTCCCTGGTTTGTATTCTAAAGGAAGGAAGGAAGGAAGGAAGGAAGGAAGGAAGGAAAAGATATGGATGAGTTATGGGTTGAACTTATATTTGATAAAGAACTTCCCTGTAGCGTCTGCGGAACGCCGACAAACTGTGGTTTAGCCTATCGCTCGGAGACGCAGGGCATCACAGGACGCTTCAGTGAAACATGGATACTTAACCCGTACTGCGAGCAACGTACTGGCTGTAGAGACAAGATATGGGAAGAAGTGGTGAGAATCCAGCGACTGGACTAGAACCAGTGATCAAGCTATCAGGCTTCTGCTCATCTTACGGCCCGACATCGCCTGCTCTGCCAACTGAACTATGTGGGAAAGACAGCTAGTTTGATGTCTTGCCAAAGGAGGGATCGAACTTCCGGCTAATCGCTTAACAGTCCCCCGCTCTACCGCTGAGCTACTTGGCAAGGGTGGAGATTGGCATAATAGGAATATACTAGACACGAAAGGAGGTGGACACATGATTAACGATGAGTGCTGGAACGATGAGTGCTGGAAGAAGTATTACTTTCTCCTGAGTGAGCTACAAAGCATCGAAGCGGCTCTCCGGTACGCCGACGCCCAACCAGACAAAGCAAGCTACGATGAAAGCACGGAAATTATACTTGCGCACCTTATCACCATGAAGAATACCATTGATTACTTAGTATCCAAGGTAATTACTTAGTGTCCAAGGTAGAGGTGGCGACTGAAGCACGTAGGCTGGATGCGCAGACAGGTTAGGTCTACCATATCAAGCCGTCGAGTGCCGATGTGGGAGGTTATTTTGTGAGGCAACTGCCGCAATGCTCCCGCCTAGAAGCCGAGCGCCGAAGCAAGGGGCCTCCTCAAAGTTAAGATAGCTCCCTCCAATTAGTTCTATCGCCTCTCACTAGCTCCTCTTCTCAAGCAACTTATATCTTCGGCTACTCACCTCCACAGCTCTGCCTTGCCTGACATACGCATCCAGGCTTCTCTTCACACAAAGTCCTATGTTTGGGTCGAGGAAAAGATACAGCGCGACTTTAAACGCTACCAGGCACGCCCTTTTAGCCTGATGAAGGTAAGGAGAGGTGGAGAAGGTTGGCAACCACGCTAGCCCTCTCTAATGAATACCAAGAAATCAACTACTACAGACAATCACCTTTTACCCAGCAAACAGAACGCCGCACCCGGTAACGTCCTTAATCAGCCACACTTTGTGTCTATCTCCCTCACCTGTCGTTTCCAGCGAGGAGTATTTCTTCTTCGGCTGTCTCTGCTGTCTTGCTCACCAGGTACCCACGACAACGGATGAGGTAGAGGTGTCTGGCGGAACATATACAGGCAACGAGTACGAGTGCATCGAATGTACCTGCTAATAATCCAATCAGTCAAATCAAATCGGGGGTGGGTCCTTCGGGATGCCTCTTTTCTTTTGTGCAGTTCCCGTGTAGAATACAAGCAGAAGTCACGTAGGGAGCAAAAGAGCCGATGTGGAGAGTAGGGGCAAATACATGGACGAAACATATGGCGGCGTCTAGCTCATATGTCCCTATGTGAGTAAAGCTACAACTGACAAAGGGAAACCCGCCTACTGACACAGGGATCTGCAAAATATTTGGGGCAACTTGGCACTGACGCTACACAAAGAAAAGACCCTCAACCCGCTTCAGAAGCAGATCGAGGGCTACTGGGTAGCGGCTACTGGACTCGAACCAGTGACACAGGGCTTATGAGTCCCTTGCTCTACCACCTGAGCTAAGCCGCCATATGTTTCGTCCATCATATTACCATAGGCTGTCAAGCAGGTATATTGGACGGCTTACGAAAGTTCACTGCACGTATGCAGTGAACTTTCTTTGGTAGCGGGAGCAGGATTTGAACCTGCGACCTCCGGGTTATGAGCCCGACGAGCTAACCACTGCTCTATCCCGCGTCAATTTATTAAGGTCTTGCGACCTGGTAGCGGGGGAAGGACTTGAACCTCCGACCTTTGGGTTATGAGCCCAACGAGCTAACCACTGCTCCACCCCGCGTCGTTGTTTACATAATACTACAATCTTTGTTTCCTGTCAAGTATCTAGATTTTCTCATTTGTGTGGGCCATCATGATGCTTGCCGATAAGGAACTCAATTGCACTGAACTATTATAGCCCAAAATGTTATGGACAGGCAAGCTCTTAGGGAATACAATATGCACATCACCAGATTGTTCTATATTCTTAGACATTCTTAGGCAAAAACCAAAGACGAAAACCAGCGCCACTCTCGTGGCTAGCGCTCCGCGCTCAGGTTTTCGAGAGGCAGGTGTATTCTTAGATATGGCCTAGAGATGGCAGGGGCAGGACTGCCAAACTCTGCGGTGTAACCTTTCCTTACTCACGACGTATCACAAAGTAAGAGGTTACTTTCTTGCACACACGATACGAAATTTTGCCACGTATCGTTTTACATACAATTACTCTTTCAGACGTCTTCTTTTGAAGACGTAGGAAGCATCCGGCTTCATCCTATCAAAGACATGTCGTCAGACAAAGAAAGCAGGTCTGAACATATGGACGCTCAGGCTATATATATGTACCAGAACAATAACTCAAATGATCAACGCACTCCTGGCAACCCTCAGCCGGATAACGGTAGTAATGGGAATACTCCAGGAGGCCCCCGCGATAGCGGTTCCTCGCTCTTGATTCGCGTCGTTTTGCTCGTTGTCCTCTTGCTGGGAGTCTGGTATTTCTTCCAGTTCTTCGTCTCTGGTTCTGGCGGCGCCAGCGCCAATGCGATTGAGGTCCCCTACAGTAAGTTCTACCAGCAGGTACAGAATGATAACGTTAGTTCTGTAACCTTCCAGGGACAGGATGCCTTTGGCAAATTCAAAAACGCGATCACGATTGTTGATGCCAATGGGCAAAGCAAGACCGGCCAGGACTTTCACTTTACCCAGCTCCCCAATGGGGACCAGCAACTGACACAACTGCTGATACAGCATAACGTCACGTTCTCGTCGAAGCCCAATAGCGATAATAACCTCTTCTGGACCTTCCTGCTCAACGTCGGTCCCTGGATTGGTTTGATTGTCGTCTTCTTCTTCATCCTGCGCCGGGCCAATCAGAGCCAGCAAAACATCTTTAGCTTCGGCAAGAGCCGGGCGAAGATGGTGTTGGAGGATCGCCCCAGCACTACCTTTGGGGATGTCGCGGGCGTAGATGAGGCCAAGAATGACCTGGTTGAGGTGGTTGAGTTCCTGCGCACACCTCAGAAATTCCAGCGCCTGGGTGGTAAGATTCCTCGCGGCGTCTTGCTGGTAGGCCCTCCAGGAACTGGTAAGACCCTGCTGGCACGTGCGGTCGCTGGTGAGGCCAGCGTCCCCTTCTTCTCGATGAGTGGTTCCGAGTTCGTCGAGGTACTGGTAGGTGTCGGTGCCAGTCGCGTACGTGACCTGTTTGAGCAGGCCAAGAAGGCGGCCCCAAGCATCATCTTTATCGACGAAATCGACGCCGTTGGTCGCCAGCGTGGCTCTAGCATCAACAGCAACGACGAGCGTGAGCAGACCCTGAACCAGTTGCTGGTCGAGATGGATGGCTTCGATACTCGCCAGGCCGTGGTCGTGATCGCGGCGACCAACCGCCCCGATGGCCTGGATAAAGCGCTCCTGCGCCCTGGACGCTTCGACCGCCGCGTGACGGTTGACCGCCCCGACTGGAATGGTCGCCTGGCGATCCTGAAGATACACTCACGTGACGTTCCCCTGGCTGCCGATGTGGACATGATTACCATCGCACGCGCCACACCTGGCATGGTGGGTGCCGACCTGGCGAACCTGGTGAACGAGGCGGCACTACTGGCGGCTCGCCGCAACCTGGATGCCGTGACTCAGCGCTGCTTTGAGGAGGCCCTGGACAAGATCCTGCTTGGAGCCGAGCGCCCGCTGATCTTGAGCGAATCCGACCTGAACGTGGTTGCCTACCACGAGGGGGGGCACGCGCTCACGGGTATTCTGACCGAGGGCGTCGATCCCGTCACGAAGGTGACGATTGTGCCTCGCGGCCAGGCCCTGGGCGTTACCCAGTATACGCCGCTTGACGACCGCTATAACTACTCGAAGGATGTCCTGGAGGCACAGTTAGTAACCGCGCTGGGTGGACGCGCAGCCGAAGAGGTCGCGATTGGTCGTATCACCACAGGCGCGGAGAACGATCTGCAACGGGTGACAGCTATCGCGCGCCAGATGATCACACGCTGGGGCATGAGCGAGCGCCTGGGCCAGATCTCTTACAGCGAGCGCGAGGATCCCTTCTCGGGCACGGCCCTGGCGAGTAACTCTCGCGAGTATAGCGAGCGTACAGCCACCATCATCGACGAAGAGGTTACGCGTATCGTGAACTGGGCGCATAACCAGGCCGTCACACTGCTGCGTGAGAACAAAGAGGCGCTTGACCGCATCGCCAAATCGCTCCGCCTCTATGAGACAATTGATTCCAAACAACTGCGCGAGATTATGGTCGAGACCGGCTCAATTAATGCCGCTCCCGAGTCATACCGCTCGGAGGTTACGGCCTAATACCCCAAAGAGCGAGAGCAGGCAGGCTGGAGGATGTGTATCCTCCAGCCTGCCTGCTTTTCTTTCACAGGTGCCAGATGGGAGCTGCGCTGCTAAAGCACGCGCTTACATATGATGATACGAGGTATCTCATACCATGATATATAAGCGCGTGCTTTAGCAGCGCAGCCCGCAGACATTCTAGGATTCATTGCGCGCCTATGAGATTGGAAAAGCGTACACACTCATCAGCGCCAGGAGTGCCATCGTCACAACGACGATCACGACAACGGTGGCCTTCTTCTGGGACATGTGGCTGCGAATGATACGCGTAATATTCTCTGAGAGCGAACGCGCATCGCGTTGCTCTATTGCATGTTTGCTTTCATCTACCTTGCTTAACTGGTCTAACTGAAGCGTCTCCTGGAAAAATTGTTTGGCCTCACCTGGCGATGCAGATGCTTGCGTATCGCCTCTTACGCGCTCTTCAACCAGGGAATCACGAGGAAGAGACACTACGGGGAGCGAGGGATCGGTTGTGCGCAGTTGCTCGCTGGTAAGGGTTGGCGTAGCCCAGCCAGAAGGTGCGCGTTGAGCGAGTTCATTTTCAAACAGGAAACGGGGGACGGGTTGTTCGGGGTCTGTCTCACCCTCACGAGGATGTGTCATCACGGCTCGCAACTCGTCGAGGATAGTTGCGAGCACAGCGGAATCGAACTTGCCGCTCTCGGGCCTGAGGAGCACGCCTCCCTGAGAGGGCAGGGGACAGAGATTGCCGAAGCTTGTTGTCACCCAGGATGTTTTGCGCACTACTATTGGATAGACAGAGACATCACCGCGCTGCTCCCGCTCTAGAATACGCTGTATTTCACGGGGATTGCCAAGGCTCAGCGTCTTGAAGTGCTCGCTTACCAGCAAGAGAATGATGTCAGCCTCTGTGATCTGGACCGCGGCCTCAACCGCCTCGTAGCGACCAGGGCTCAGATTTAAGCCCTGCCAAGTAGCGGGCACCTGCTCGCGCGAGAGACCATCGAGGAGATACGTTTCAAGCCGGGCCTGGATCAGCCGGTCCTCTTCTGCGTAACAGCACAGAAGACGATAGTTTTTCCCAGAACGTGTAAGCATCTGCATTCTTTATCCCCTTCCTTGAAAAGTGGTTCAGGTAGGCTAATTTCTACTTTTCAATTCGCCAGTCCAACCATGACTGGCGTCGGCAATGACTCGTATTGCCAAATCCTTATGGCGACAAGAGTCAATTCAGGGAGACGCGTTCTCAATGACCTTCCTAGACGAGACGAAAGCCTGGATGACTAGATGACGAACCTGATGTTTTTTACCAGGCTCAGCACTAGCGCTACCTTCAGCCCTCTCGACCATCGTTTGCGACACTGCAATAGGCACGCTTCTCTCTAGAATCATGTACGGCGTGCGTCAAGTATGTATGACACATGTCAAGTAGAAATAAAGGATGCAGTGTAAGGCACTTTATGACCAGAAAATTTATACTTTGTAAAACAACAAATTTACAATTGTAACATTTAGCATATAGACGACAAAGGAAGACAAAGTATAAAACAGTTGAAGCAAATGTTGCTCTACCTAAACAGACCTCATTACGCTCCAATCGTCTGACAAGACATTGTTCAGGCAATCAAAAATGTCGGAAGGTTGTTGGAAAGCGCCCCACCTGTACACAAGCCGCAGCATGACCACGTACTACTTAGACGTCCTCTCTCCCCTGAGTTAAAGGCAGGGCTGTTGCAAAGTCGGGAATAACATGGCAAAAGGAGGAATAAAACAGAACCTTTCGAGCTTTAGGAATGGTTGAGACATCCAATTCCTCGCAACGAAAGGCCTGTTCATGACTATTACAACACGTTCCAGTCGGCTTGCTCTTCCCAATAAGGCACTCCTCTTCGATGTAGAAGTTCTCTCTGGAGAGTTACAACGCGTCAAAGATCATCGAGATCGGCGCGGCGTGCGCTACTCCTTGGCAGACATTCTGCTGATAGGCCTACTAGCGAAGCTAGCAGGGCAGACCAGTAGCCGGGCGATCGCCGACTGGGCTCAGTTGCGCCATCGAGAATTGAGCCACTTGTTTGGCTTGAGGCACCAGAGGATGCCTCACTACAGCACCTGGAGTCGTATCTTAGCGGCGGCAGTTGATCCAGACGAAGTCGAGCAGGTTATTGGTCACTTCTTTGCACATCAGGTTTCTCGCAGGCTGGCCCCAGGCGAAAGGCATCTGTGCTTAGACGGCAAAACCTTACGAGGCACGATTCCTCTTGGAAGTACACAAGGCGTCCATCTGCTTGCGGCCTCCCTCCCCAAAGAGGGCGTTGTCCTGGCACAAGTCCAGGTCAGCACCTCGGGAAGTGAGGTCAGTGCGGCTCCTCTTCTGCTGGCAACTCTCGATTTGCGTGGAACGCTCGTCAGTGGAGATGCCATTTTTGCTTCTCGCAAGCTGAGTCTGAAGATCTTACAAGCCAAAGGAGACTATCTCTGGATGATCAAGGAAAATCAAAAGCAGATGTATCAGGATCTGCAAACACTCTTTGAGCCACCATCCGTGCGTCCTGGCTGGTCAGCTCCTCCCACCGATTTTCGCTCAGCCTCCTCAGTCAACAAAGGGCATGGGCGGCGAGAAAGACGGCAGATCACCGTGAGTAGCGAGCTTTCTCATTACTCAGAGTGGCCTGGTCTCTCGCAGGTCGCGCAAGCTCGAACGACAACGAATCAACGCGCTGGGGAAGGTGGAGCAAGAGGTTCAGTATGGAATCACAAGTTTGCCGACCTCGGTGGCGACCCCCAAACGCCTCCTGGCACTTGTTCGAGAGCATTGGGGCATTGGTGCGATCCGTTTCGCCGAAATGAGCGAAAGCTCAAGGATGGCGAGCAAGGAGAAAGCTCCTTGACAACTGATCGAGTGATGTGGGGCGCAATTCCCCATCCTCTGGGTGAAAGAGGAAACGCGGCTCCCTCACGGTAGCGACTGGTCATCAATCCGTGAAGCAGGGAGAAATGCGGAAGAGCCTGGACCTCGACCAGGTGGTCTCCGCTACACAGGTTCCTACGGTTAGCGCAAGCGAACGCTCGATGAACCGTCGTCACAGTGAAAGAGCCAACGCGAGGTAAGAGGCTCTGACCAAAATGGTCACGGTCACATAGGGGTCGAGAACATCAATGCGGCTCTCGACTTCACCCCCTTGACCCGGCGGATAGAGACGAACCTACGGGAACGCAAAACACTTGATCGGAACGGAATAACTCTGCGAGAACTCTCGCTGGTGGTCGATCTAGCGAGCAGGCAACCAACCGCATGTTCTCGGAGAGAAGGATTGCCGAAGAAGCAAAGGCCTCTGGGAAAGCCAGAGGATACGCTGACGTCGGCACGGTGAGATGGAGGATAGAGCCATGAGTCACAGGAAAGAAACGGAAGCGATGGTTGTCCCCCAACCAATCGAAGACTGGACACAGACGCCCTGGCGTAAGCTAGAACGAACGGTGTACCGACTGCAAAAACGGATCTATCAAGCCTCTCTTCGTGGCAATGACAAAGCAGTTCACAACCTTCAACGGTTACTCATGAAGTCGAAAGCAGCCCGGACGCTGGCAGTACGCAAGATGACGCAGGATAACCAGGGCAAGCGGACGGCTGGAGTCGATGGAATCAAATCTGTCAAACCAGCCCAACGCCTGGCGCTGGTGAAATACCTTCGTCATCACAAGCAGATCAAACCACAGCCAACCAGACGAGTCTGGATACCCAAGCCAGGAAAGGCAGAGAAAAGGCCATTAGGCATCCCGACGATGCTGGATCGCGCTCATCAATGCCTGACAAAATTGGCGTTGGAGCCCGAATGGGAGGCACGATTTGAGGCTGACAGCTACGGGTTTCGTCCTGGTCGCTCAGCTCAGGATGCCATTCAAGCCATTTTCATTTACATCTGCAAACAGCCCAAATATGTGCTTGATGCAGATATCGCGAATTGCTTCAACCAGATCAATCACGAAACACTCTTACACAAACTCCAGACCTTTCCCGCGATGAGGCGCGCCATCAAAGCCTGGCTCAGAGCAGGAGTGCTGGAAGACAACGTGTTCGAGCCAACGACAGCCGGAACTCCGCAAGGAGGTCCACTGAGTCCCTTACTTGCCAATATCGCCCTGCATGGGATGCTGCAAGCTGTTCAACAAGGCTACAAAGGCAAGGATAAGCCCAGGCTGGTTCGCTATGCAGATGACCTGGTGGTGCTGTATCGAACTCGCGAGGGGATTGAACAGGCCAAAAGCAGGCTAGAAGACTGGCTGAAAGACATGGGATTAGAAATGAAGCCGAGCAAAACCCGTATCGCTCACACGCTCGAAGCGCTTGGGGCAGAAGCCCCTGGCTTCGACTTCTTAGGTTTTGAGATCCGACAGTACTCTGTTGGTAAACACCATTCAGGAACTCTGCACGGGAAACGGCTTGGCTTCAAAACACTCATTCGCCCCAGTAAAGAAGCTATCAAACGGCATCGGGAAGGGCTGCGGGCGGTAGTGCTCGCAGGCACAGGGCTTTCTCAAGGCGCGCTCATTGGGCAACTGAACCCAAAGATCCGTGGATGGTCACGCTACTACCGCAGCGTCGCCGCCAAGAAAACTCTCAATGACTGCGACTACCACCTGTTTCCGCTTCTGCTTCGCTGGGCCAAACGCCGACACACACGCAAGTCTGCGAGTTGGATACGAACGCGCTACTGGCGAACAATGGGACAAGATCACTGGCGCTTTGCAACGCCTGATGGACTCTATCTCAGCGATCACGCAGCAACGGCGATCCAACGCCATGTGAAGGTGAAAGGCACGGCCAGCCCGTTCGATGGTAACCTGCTCTACTGGGCGAAGAGATTACAACAATCTCATCCGCTCAACAGGAGTAAACTGGGGGCCTTGCTGCACAAGCAACAAGGGAAATGCCGTTGGTGTGAACTGCACTTTACCGAGAACGATTTGATTGAGATCGATCACATCACTCCCCGCAGTGAAGGGGGTACAGATGCACTCAGTAATCTTTTCGCTCTCCATCGGCACTGCCACGATCAACGACATACAAAGAAGCATGTCTGGGGTACTCATGACACGAGCCATCCCATTGAGGAGCCGGATGAGGGGAAAGCTCTCATGTCCGGTTCTGAAGGCGGGCAGGAGGGAGCGATTCCTCTTGCCTAGCTCTCAGAATGGCTTACATTATCGCCGAGACCGGACCTTTCAAGAAGATCATTCTCAGCTGCGAATGGGCCATGCCCCTCATGTGCTCGCTTTACTCAACAACACGGCCATTGGCTTGATGGCTCGTCGGGGCGAAACCAATCTGCCCCATGCACAACGGACGTTTAGCTATCAGTTCGACAAAGCGTTGGCACACATGGCCGCATGAGAGCGACTGATGAACTTTGCAACAGCCTTGGAGTTAAAGGTGTCCATAATGTCCGCGGAACAGGAAAGTGTAGTACAATAGAACAGGTTTGCCAGTATTTTTATAACCACAAAGGAGTGAAGCGGCCTGGAGCAGTGTGCAGAAGCAATGAGCCGTGATGGCCGGGAGCAATGAATCAGTCTTTCTGCACCCTCGCCCAGGCCGTTATATCGATATGCATCTATCAAAAACTACCCCCCAGGGACACTCGCGGTTTCTCACATTTTCGCGTGAAGCATGGGCCAGCCTGCGTGCCAGCACACCTTTGACCCTTTCAGAAGAGCGCCTGAACGCTCTGCGTAGCTTGAATGACCGCATTGACCTCAACGAGGTTGAGCAGGTCTACCTGCCACTTTCCCGGCTACTCAACCTGTACGTGGCAGCCGCGCAAAAGCTACATACCGCAACGTCGACCTTCCTGGGACATCATACCGCCCAGGTTCCCTATATTATCGGTATCGCGGGCAGTGTCGCGGTTGGGAAGAGCACAACCGCCCGTCTCTTACAGGCGCTGCTCTCCGATTGGCCTTCACGCCCCAGGGTTGACCTGATTACAACTGATGGTTTTCTCTATCCTAATCGTGTCCTGTTGGAGCGCGACCTGATGCAGCGCAAGGGCTTCCCCCAAAGCTATAATCAGCGCCGCTTACTGCAATTTATGCTCGATGTGAAGGCAGGCAAGCCAGAGGTCAACGCGCCCATCTACTCACACCTGATTTATGACATTATTCCCGACCGTGTGCAGACCATTAACCAGCCTGACATCCTCATTGTTGAGGGTTTAAATGTCTTGCAGGCCAGGCGTCCCACCGGGCGCTCGGCTCAGCGCCTCTTCATCTCGGATTTCTTTGACTTCTCGATCTATGTCGATGCCGAAGAGTGCGATGTTGAGCAATGGTATGTTGAGCGCTTCCTCACCCTGCGTGAGACGGCTTTCCGCGATCCCTCATCCTTCTTCACCCGCTACGCACGCCTCTCTGAGCAGGAAGCCATCGCCACCGCACACGACATCTGGCAGCAGATCAATGGCTTAAATCTGCGTGAAAACATTCGCCCAACCCGTGAACGTGCGCATCTTATCCTGCGTAAAGGGCGCAAGCATGCCGTTGAAGAGGTCCGCCTGCGGAAAATTTAGCACCTTCCCAGATAACCAGATTATGATGCCCAACTGGCAAAGCTCTTTTTGTATCGGAATTCGCTCGCAATGCGTATTCAGAGTATGAAGAAGATACGTTTTCCGTGTCATCTTCACATGGTATGCCTGACTACGCGTTATGGCGTATACTATATAGTACAAACTCGCAGCACCTCTTCATAGGCATTTGCGCGCGAATTTCGTTGCTTAGGGCATGGCTGTCTACCAGCCTGCCAGCAGGGAGGAATGCAAGATGGGGCAAGAACGGGGTATCAATATGCACCGCCTGCGCGTCTTTTCCCAGGCGGTCAAGAGCAAGGCCAATAAGTATACGTGGAGTGGTCTGTTTATATTCGTCCTGGGAGTCGTGTTTATCGCAGCTGGCGTCAGCCTGAGCCGGGGAGTCTACTACTCTACGCCAGGGCTTCTGATTGGGCTAGGCGCTATTATCGCCATTATCGGTTTGATTCGTATCGCAATCGGCTTTATCAATCCTCAGACGCCCGAGGATCTGCCACCATCACCAGAAGAAGAACTGGTAACAAACGCGCAACATACCGTCGCTGTCGACGAGCTTTTTGAAGCGTAGAAGAAACGCGGTACAAAAAAGAGAGCCTGTCGCGACAGGCTCTCTTTTTTGTACCGCGTTTTCCTAATGCAGAGGTAAAGTTTTGCTCAACCAAGAAGAGGTTCAAGGTAACGCTGCAACACGGTTTTGAGTTCGTGTACAAGCGTTTTTCGATCAGCCTCCTCTGCTT
This sequence comes from Ktedonobacter racemifer DSM 44963, assembly GCF_000178855.1. Classification (GTDB taxonomy): domain Bacteria; phylum Chloroflexota; class Ktedonobacteria; order Ktedonobacterales; family Ktedonobacteraceae; genus Ktedonobacter; species Ktedonobacter racemifer. The sequence continues at coordinate 2,541,173 of NZ_ADVG01000002.1, forward strand.
CGAGTATGAGTGGGAGGGCAGCCTTGAAGAGTTGAACACTCATCGTGGCGCACAGGAGGCGTTGCGCCACCGGGAGGTCGGGGGCACGTACCTGAAAACCCCGCTCAAAGTTGGCTTGCATATCTTTCGGCAAAGCTTGCGTAAGACTCGCCAGGGACATCGATGGATCGGGAATTGTGAGAAGGATGTAAAAACCAGGATGGGCCAGGTGAAATGCAATCAGGGCATCAATGGCCTGATCCAGCCAGAGAGAGAAGGAACGTGATGCGGCCTCGCGCGAAAAAATAGAGCCATATATCTGTTGGAGTTCCTCAGTATATCGAGCAACCAGGGCCTGGGCAATCTCTTCTTTGTTAGAGAAGAATTGATACAGAGAGCCAGGCGAGATCCCGGCCTGCGCTGCAATATGATTGGTCGTTGCCTCATCATAGCCCATTTTCGCAAAGACAATTTCCGCGGCATTAAGAATGGAAGCAATGCGCTGTAAACCTCGCGCGCGCCGCTGAACAGGCCGTGCGTCTTTCTGCTGATCCATACGATCCTCCAAACATTCATTCCAAACAGCATCAGTATATTTTTTACGCTGGCAAACCTATTGACAATACGAGTTTTTACTCGCCTATGTAGTATAGGATACCAGGGCAGCTTTGTCCACAAGAAGCGACGCTTACCGAAAATTATCCTGAAGTATCGCCCATGGTATCCACGCTGATCCCGGTCGTTTCGACTTCAGGACTTTTATCATGATGACCATACGTCATGTTAGGTGAATTGATTGTCATAGAAGAAGGATCGCATATGAACACATCAGCCGAGACGAGGCGCTTAGATAGCAAGAGCGTGGTCGTCATTGGAGGCAGTAGAGGTCTGGGACGCGCCATTGTGGCCGCAACTCAGGCTGAAGGTGCGCGTGTGCTTGCTGTAGCACGCCAGGAAGAGCCGCTCAAGAAGCTCGTCGCAGAATATCCAGCCGTGCAAACGCTCGGACTCGATGCAAGCGACGAAAACGCTCCTGCGAAGGTCTTTGAAACGCTTTCGCCAGACGTCCTGATTGTCTGCGGAGGTGCCATACCTCATAATGTGCCACTTTCGGAGCAGAGTTGGGAGCAGTCTCACGCAACTGGAATACTGATGTCAAAATGTCGTTGCTCTTCTCGCAAGCCGCGCTGACCAGGCCGCTTCCTGCGGGAACGACTGTTATCCTCATTTCAAGCGGTGCGGCCATTGGTGGTTCTCCACTTTCGGGCGGTTATGCTGGCTCAAAACGTACACAGATGTTCATCGCCAGTTACGCCCAGAAGGAATCTGATCGCAGGGCACTTGGTTTGCGCTTCTTTGCGCTAGCGCCCGGAAGCATTATGCCAGAAACGGACCTTGGAAAAGCCGCGGTCTCGGCCTATGCTTCTTCGCTCGGAATTTCTGCCCAGGACTTCATCAAAGGCATGCCATCTCCGCAATCACCGGAATATGTCGCAAACGCGGTGGTAGAAATTGCAAGCAATCCAGGTGGCAGAGAGGGAAATGTGTTCCTGGTTTCTGGAAAAGGCATTGAGGCTTTACCATAGTTTTTTAGATTAAGAAAACGCTACCTGTGTTCATAGGAGCGTAAGATACCTCATTGAAAGTGAGCATAGAATGACAATCACTTCTCTTCCAACGCGAGCAGAGCTCGTGGGCCGTGCGAGCGCTATTGTACCTCTTCTCCAAAAACATGCGCAATGGCACGAGGAGCATCGGCGTTTGCATGAAGAAACAATCGAGGAGATGGCACGAGCTGGCGTCTTCAAATTGCGCATCCCCAAACGCTACGGAGGCTACGAAAGCGATATCCAGACCGTGGTGGATGTGCTTACCGAGATCGGGCGAGGGGACGGCTCATCCGCGTGGACGGGGCAACTCTGGTTGCATGGCGCATGGATGGTTGGCCTATTTTCCGATGCCGTCCAGGAGGAGGTCTTCTCCACCCCTGATGTCCGTGTGAGCGCACTCTTAAGCCCAACAGCGACAGCGGTGCGCACAGAGGATGGGATCGTCGTGAGCGGGCAATGGCACTTCAATTCCGGCGCGCTACACAGCCATTGGGACCTGGTCAATGCCATATCGATCACAGATGAAGGGACACCGGAGCCGATCCTTGCACTCATTCCAATGTCGCAGCTTGAGATCATCGATGACTGGGATACCTCGGGTCTGCGAGGAACCGGCAGTGTCACCACCGTGGCGAAAGAGGTCTTTGTCCCCAATGCCCATGTGCTTTCGGTCACCGCTTTAACGCAGGGGCAGTCCCAAAGTGCTTTAAACGCCGATCTCCCCTGTACCGCAGTCCGGTGATTCTAACGGGCGCGACACTTTCCAGCGTGACCGGACTTGGTCTGGCGAAGGCTGCCCTGGAGGCCTTTCTCCAGCGGCTCCCTGGTCGACACATTGCCTACACAACCTACGACAATCAGGCTGAGGTACAACTCACCCATCTCCAGGTCGCTGAGGCGGCAATAAAGATCGAGGAGGCCGAATTTCATGCCTCACACGCGGCAAGCCTTCTGGACACAAAGGCCGAGAGCGGTGAAACATGGAGCGTGGAGGAGCGCAGCCGTGTTTGTCTCGACGCAGCTCTGATCGCTTTGAGAGCCAAGGAAGCGGTAGACATACTCAACACAGCCAGCGGAGGATCGTCGGTTTACAGCAGCGTGCCTATCCAACGCATCGCGCGCGATGTTCAGGTGCTGAACTTGAACGGCCTGCTGCATCCCAATACCAATCTTGAACTCTATGGGCGGGTCCTTGTTGGCCTTCCCCCGAATACGCTCTACCTCTAGACGTGTTCTTGCCCGCGCCACACGACCCGGCAGCGATCTGCTGGAACCAGGATTGAAGGCCATCGGGTATCCTTCACAAGGCCGCTTTCGCGCTTTGTGCAACACCCGATGGTACAACCCCTGGGGTCGTGTGGCTCATCGGAGAAAACATGGAACAGGCTGCATCGAAAACACATCACAATGAGTCACGGCTGGTCGATCAAGAACGCTTTCGGGGCGTGATGAGCCGCTTCGCCAGTGGGGTGAGCATCATCACGACACGAAACGCAGGTGTTGACTACGGCCTCACCGCCAGCGCCGTCACCTCGCTCTCACTGCTCCTCATCTGCCTCAACAAGGCCTCGAACACAAGAGATGCCATCGCAGAGGCACAGGCTTTTGCAGTCAACATTCTGCGGGAAGATCAGAGCGAACTGGCGCGCCGGTTTGCCACCTCTCAGCCAGGCAAGTTCGAGGGCCAGAACATCTCCTATGGAGAACTCGGTGTGCCTCTACTGGACAATATGCTGGCTACCATGGAGTGCCGCGTTGTTGAGATCGTTTCGGGTGGCACCCACTCAATCTTCCTGGCCGAAGTGCAGACGGCCTAGGCCACAGCAGAGATGCCATTGGCCTTCTTTCGAGGAAGAATGGGCCACTTTACCTTCCTGGGCGCCGATGCCAGGTGAACAGCGATATAGTATGAAAGAGACTGAAATATGATTCTCGTTACAGGAGCAAGCGGGCTAAGCGGATCCGCAATCATCCGCGAGTTTGCTCGCCAGGGGTATCCCGTCAGGGCGCTCGTCCGAAATCGAGCAAAGGCACAGGCATTGGAGACGTTGCCTACTGTAGAGATTGTGGAAGGCGACATGCTGCGCCCTGGCACGCTCGCAGACGCGCTCTCTGGAGCAGAGCGCGTACTGCTAATCTCGACCGCTGACCAGCAGATGGTGGAGACTCAATGTGCCTTCATCGACGCTGCCAGGGAGGCTGGTGTCCGCCACATTATCAAGTTCTCCGGGGCCGAATCGGGCGTCGGTTTCAACCAGAGGAACTTCCGCTTCACGCGGATGCACGAAGACGTTGAACACTACCTCGAACAGTCCGGACTTGCCTGGACACATCTGCGCCCCAGCCAATTCATGCAAGTGTATCTGCGGGAAGCGCCTACAATCATTGCCCAGGACGCGCTCTTCCTCCCCATGGAGAACGCCAGGCTCTCACCCATCGATATTGAGGACATCGCGAAAATTGTCTGCGCGTTGCTGCGTAATGGTAGAGAGCATGAGGGTAAGAGTTACGACATGACAGGCCCTGAGTCCTTGTCAATGACAGAGGTCGCCGAGCAGATCTCTCGGGCAGTCGGGAGAAACATCCGCTATGTGAACGTCACTCCGGCAGAAAGAAGACAGGCACTTTTGGCGAAAGGAGGAGTACCCGCCTATTTCGCTGACGCCCTCGATGAACAGGTTAGCGAGCGTCTGAAATGCTCTGAATCACAGGTCTGCCTCGACGCGCACAAGGCGTTCGGGGTTCGCCCTACAACGTTCGCCGAGTTTGCGCGCCGGAATGCAGCTGTGTTCCGTGGAGAATCGATGCCATTGTAATAATGGAGATGCCTCGCTGATGCTTACTTGATTCATTTTGAGAGAGGAAAGCTGTCCCAAAAAGAACCCTTCAACCCTCTTCCTCTGAAAACTTGCTACGAGAGACAAAAAATGTCTCCTCACGATCTGAAATTTCGTTATCAATTGTTCAGATTAGGTAAGAACGCTTAGACGAGAGTCATCTCGGCTTTCGGCTGCAAGATGACCGTATTGCCCAGGCGTTCCAATTGGCGAACGAGCCGTTGTTGGATCTTCTGTTTGTTGAGTGTCGTAAAGTAGTCTACTCCTTTCTCATGATATGGCTCACCTGTTTTGACCAAGGGACACGAAAATCACCAGAATGCTGTGACCAACCGCCATTGCGGCTTTCTTGCTTCCTCGTCGCGCACTAATCCGACGGTACTGTTCGCCGAGATACGTTCGAGTATGGCCTGCGGCGTGAGCCGCCTGAATAAGCACCGTTTTGGCCCAGCGATTGCCTTGACGCGTGCGGCCACTCTGTTGCTTGCCTCCCGTGCGCATGTTGGCCTGGGCAGTAGGATAGGCCGCGGGCGAGGTACTGCATAAACAGCCCTTTTCCCCCGGCCCTCCTCCGAACGCCGCATGCGAGTTTCCAGGCACGGCGCTCTCCAGTGCTTCTCTGTTTCCAGTGAGTCTTCCTTCAGTTATGGCAGAAGCGCATCTCGCGCACCTCCCTGAGAGGAAGACTCCAAGCACCTGCTTGGCTTCCCCCTGTGGCCAGCTCTCCTGGCTTCCCTGATCGGGCGTGACTCCGACGAGTACTATCCAAGCTCCGTAACCATGAGGGTCTCCCCTTTTAGGTCATCCTGCATTCCGTCACTTGAGTACGTACGAGCACAACGTAGGTGTTCCACTCATCCCCTTCAAGAGACTCGCTGTCCATCATCTCGCCTCACGAAAGGTGGAGTGTCGGCATCTGAGTTCACTCCATGAGGCGACACCGCTCTTAGACGCTGTAGCGATGGGTGTGGGCATACACCGATTGGGGATTGGAATTTGAGCAGTGTAGCTCTCACCATATTGCACGGGTCTTGCGAGACGGTTCCATAAGCGTCTTCTGGTTTCCTCTCGCTTTCAGTGGCATGCTCTTGTCCCCGTTGTCTTTCGACTCAAGGTAAGCCATTGACCCAAGAACCTCCTTTCGAGTTCCTCCTGGCTGCGCCAGGGATACTCAAGTGCGTGATACAGCGCACCATCCCTGCCCATGAAGCCAGGTGCCGCGCATCAGGAAAGTGGTTCATGTCCCAGCCGAGTTCGCCAAGCAACACCTCGATGCTCCGTCGCGAGAGTCCTGTCACGGCATCGACCCGTTCAATGAGGGCATCAAACCTCCGTAAGCGTTCAGCCACCTCCCGGTCAAAACGAGCAATCGAGTGATCAAGCGTCGTGATCAACAGGAGCAATTCTTCGAGCTGCATCCGGTGATGTGGAGTCAGCTTGCCTTGCAAAGCTGCTTGTAACTGGTCCTCTTTCCTGACCAGGCTCCCTCGCGCCAGATGGGCCAGGTGCTCAGGATCTTCCTACCCTGCCACCAGAGCTGTGAGAATCGCTTTTCCGGTCACCCCCATCACATCCGAAACTACTACTGCCAGTTTAATATTGGCATCTTCAAGCACCTTTTGGATGCGATTGACCAGACGGGTACGCTCCTGGATCAAGCGCATGCGTGTACGGGTGAGGTCACGAACGGCTTGTTGCTCGCTGCTTGGAATGAAACTGGCCTTCAACAAGCCATGCTGCAGCAAATCAGCAAGCCATTCTGCATCTTTTACATCCGTTTTTCTCCCAGGGACGGCTTTCATGTGTTGGGCATTCACCAGTACGATTTCAAAGGAGTCTTCCAGTAAGTGATAGATGGGTTTCCAAAAGACTCCGGTGGACTCCATGGCAATCTGGCGACAGCCAGAAGCTAAAAGCCAGGTCTTGAGCGCCAGGATATCGTGAGTCATGGTACTAACCTGTCGCAATTCTTTGTGGCGCTGCCCATACTCGACAATACTTAGGCACACCACCACAAAGCGCTTATGGACATCCAGACCACTGCATCGTGGGTACACAACTTCCATCGCTGTTCCTCCTGAAAACTGATGAGATGGGCTCACAGAAAGATCACCAAGAAGGCGTCTTTCCATAATGAGAGTTTCCTCTGCGTGCTTCCAGGGTCGGAGCAACAATGAGCGGTTCTTCCAGACGCCCGAAGACAGCTTCCTTTTCAAGCTCTTCTGCTTTAGTAAGGGAGTCGTTTTCACTCCTGGGATCTTCCTCCACAAGTATAGCCACCGAGTCCTTTTTCATTCAGAGCAGTGCTCCACAGGCGCATGACCCTTCCTTTGTGAAGGCCGCAAGTCGTGGTCATCACAATAATGTTTCACATCATGAGAAAACATACTGATGCTCATAATTACTCGCAAGAGGTCACAGTAAATATGTGTGCCTACTGCTTAGAGCAAGGATGTTATGAAGAAAGGAATTCCCGTTGTGCTGAAAAAAGCATTTTGCATTTTGCTCTCCTGTGTTGCCCTTTTGAGTTTCTTTGCGCTGACAACACCATCCGCTTTTGCGGCGACGACAGCAACATCGAGAAGCGTGGCTAGAAGCGCGAACGCTCCTTGCCACACACTCGAAGTTCACTTGCATGGCACCCAGCCAGCAACAACCAACTGTCTGGATGGACAGACCACATCACGTACAAGTGGCGTTACTCCCCAGATCTCTGAGCCGCTCTTTTGCAAATTCTCCTCTGAATTAGATCTGTATTGGGATGCCGATCAATCAGGGTACCATATGTGCTTGATTGGAAGCGGCACCGCCAACTTGAAAGATTATTATACTTATGACGCAGGTAGTTGGGATAATAAGGCCAGTAGCTACTACACAGGCTGCTCGTCTGTGACCTTCTATACGAATGTTGATCGTACCGGTCACTCTATACCAGAGCCAGCCTATCACAAGGGTAACTTTACCCCAGGCCCAGTTTCCAACGATACACTGTCATCGGTCTATCTCTCAAGCAACTGCTCCTAGCCGGAAGCCGCCACAGTAGAGGGCACCGTCGCGAATAGCGTGGTTGACAACAAATGCTGCTCCCAGGTTGAATTACCTCAACCTGGGAGCAGCATTTGTTGTGGATTGAAGAATGAATGCATTACAACTCTATAGAAAAAGAGTATTCACTAGCCACTCTGGTCAATTTGTCACCCTTTTCATATGAAAGTCGTTCATCATTGATGAATTATTATTTAGAATTCTTTTGTAGCCGCACAAAACAATGCTTAGGAGAGAGTCTTGCAATCCTTTAGTAAAGAGCTGCCTTCATCGCTTGAGAAGCAGCGGAATGAAGATGATGTGTCGACTCGCAGGCGCTCCTTGCCTGGACGCATCATAATGGAGAGTTGGCTACCTGGCCTGCTCGTCGTGTGTGTCGCTCTCGGGCTTAATTTCTACCGGTTGGGAGACCCTAGCCTCTGGTTTGACGAGATTCTCTCGGTCACCAGGGCACTTCAACCATTACCTGTGGTATGGAAAATTATCTGGACAACCCAGCCCAATATGGCCTTGTACTATCTCCTCCTCCACTTCTGGCTGGATGTCACTAACGCGCTTGGCTTCGCGCCAACTGAGACGGTTGTGCGCCTTCCATCGGCCATTTGCGCGGCATTGAGCGCGCTGGTGGTGTTCCAAATGGGGCGTCGCTATCTTAGCCTCTCGGTGGCACTCCTGGCATCTGGTCTCTACGCCGTTAATGCCTTGCAGTTAACCTATGCCCAGGAGACACGTTCATATGGCTTGCAACTACTCCTGCTCTGCCTGGCATGGTACGCGCTCTTGAACATACTGACACAGGAGAAGTTGTCCTGGCGCTGGCTCGTCGTCTATGGGCTCACGGCCACGCTCTCAGTATATACCCAGATCTTTAGCTTGCTCGTCTTGCTGAGCCAGGTCATAGCGGTTGTCTGCCTGCTTGTACTGCCAACCACCTGGCGCGAGCGCACACGCCAACGCTTCCGCCCCCTGCTTTTCTGCGGAATTGTCGTAGGCATCTTGATGGTCCCCATTTTGTTGGCGAGTCGGGGAAACGACAAAACTGGCTGGATTCCCATTCCTCATCTCAATGACGTCCTCCATGTCTTCACCGTCATCAGTGGCGCACAAAAAATTTATGAGGTAATTCTGCTTGGCTTATGCCTCCTGAGCATAATTGGCGCGCTCTGCTTGCTGTTTGAACGGTTACGCGCGCCGCTTCTACGCCTTCCAGCCTTCGCGTCCCTTGGTAAGCAACCACGCATACGCCAATTCTTCCCAGTCATTGTCGTACTCGCTTGCTGGTTTGTGATTCCCTTTGTGCTCAGTTATATCATCTCGCAAGGCTCAACACGCCTGTTTATTCCCCGCTATCTTGTCGCGATTGTGCCGCCACTCATGTTACTGGCGGGGGCCAGTTGTATGCTTATCCCCTGGCGCTACATACGCCCAGTCGTAATAGTGGGTGCGCTCCTCCTGGCAAGCCTGGCACTGCCGCTGTACTATCAGAGCGCCGAGGTCGAGGATTGGCAGACACCTACAGCCTGGCTCCAGGATCACTATCAGGATGGCGATGGCATGGTCTGTTACGATAACGATCAAGGCTGTGAGGTAGGCATCGAATATTATCTGCGCGCTTATCCCACCGGTGTCACTTTCCCTGAAGATGCACCTGGCGCCTTTCCCTGGGTCCACTACGATACAACCAATCAGCTAGGGGACTCGGAATCCGCGCTTGATACAACCCAGTTGGCGGCCTATATGGCTCAACACAAGCGCCTCTTTTTTATTGTCGCGCGCCTCAGCAGTGATGACCAGGTCGCGCGGGTCAAGGCTACCCAGCAATGGCTTAACAGCCACTATCAATACCAGGACCAAGTAACGACACCTACCATGACAATTTATCTCTACAAAGTGAACTAATATAGGTGATTGCGTGGCTCACCAGGTAGGGTGTGTAGTGGCAGGTTGGCTCCTCCAACCTGCCACTACACACCCTTTTATTGGGCGGGCTCTTCCGCCTCAGAAACCAGGCCTTCTGAGGGGTGTATGGGGGGGAGAGCAAGGTTTGCGTCAACCTTGCGGCTGGCCAGGCCGAAGAGTAGCACAGGCACAACCTGCTCAGCCTGTTCCAGATAGTTAGGCTGGTAAGAGGTCTCAGGCAGTGAGGGAGAGGCTTCAAAGCCAGCAGAGCTAAGGCGCGGCGCACGTAGAATAAAGCGTTTGAGCATATTCATAAACAGGTCAGTGGCCATAAGTGCATCAACGCCATAGGTCTGCTCATTGCAAAGGAAGCCCTGACGGATTCCATCCTCAAAAATAGAGGCAATAGGCATAAGCATACCCGCGTGAAATTCCTGATATAAGTCCGCACGCGCGCGCGCGTGCAGTTCATGCTCGATATCGTGCAGCATCATACCAATGTCGATACGATTGGTGCTCACCAGGAAACGTGCCACCAGTCGCAGGCGTTCAGGCACGCTTTCATTACGATGCGCGATCCGCTCAAGTCCAGCCCGCGACTTGGCAATACTCTCCTTCACAACCGCGAAATACAGATCCTGCTTATCGGAGAAATAGTGGTAGAGGGCGGGCTGTGTCAGACCACAGGCGTCAGCAATCTGACGCGTGGAGACAGCGCGAAATCCGTATTCCATGAAGAGCTGATGCGCTGTGCGCAAAATCGTATTACGTGTCTCTTCTATATCCTCGCCTGTACTTGATCGCCTTTGACCGCGTGGCATACGTATGACTTCCTCTCTAAAGTTGGCATAATGATCTACAGCAGGTGGAAAATTGTCGGGGCACTTGACTCTAATAGAACATCCTTACGTGTCAAAACTATATGACAAGGCAGGGGTAGTGTCAAGAGGTGAGGAGGATAAGCTGAGAGTACAAGCGATACGCCTTCTAACCACCAGGAGCGAGAGGTTCGAGTAGGCAGGCCTCTCGCTCGCTAACGAGCGCATCCTCTTGACCGCTAGAGCATGCGTCGTATACAGGGGCATGCCACCCCGCAGGGCAACATGGCTTGAGAGGAACACAAGGAGGGCGATAGGGGGTGCCGTAAGAAGTAGTCTACCGATACAGACCCGCCGTCTAGCGCGCTTCAATGTGCTCGTTTGTTTCCTTCAACGATACTTATTTTAACGAGGCCGTGTTAAAGGAAAGTTATATACATGTAAACATACCGCAAAGGATAGGTAAAAATGTGTATTAAGCCAGCGAGAGGAGCCAGAACCTTGAAATTAGCTAATTTCAAGGTTCTGGCTCCTCTCGCTGGAAGCTCATCCATCAGGGTGCTGATGGGTAAGGGCGAATTATTGCTGGGGGTATGATGGATAGCCAGGGCCGACTGGTGGCTGTGGATAGCCAGGACCAGATGGTGGTTGCTGCGGGTAACCGCCAAAACCAGGGCCACGTCTCAACGCCGCCAGTTCCTGAAGCACTGGCCATTCAGCAAGCGCCAGGTAGAAAAGCAACACAAGCTCCGCCAAGGGAATAAAGACCAGCAGCAGGCTCAGCGCCCCGCTGTAGCCAGCTTTAGAGAAAATCTTCCACCAGACAAAAAGTTTAATCGCAATACTTACAAGTAGAATAACGCCTAAAACAATAAAATACGTTGTCAAGAACGCTGTCATTTGCGCCTGGCTATTGTCCATCGATTGCCTCCTCAAAAATACCTATAGTAAAACTATTCACTCTATTAAACTCATCTTTCTGTCCGAGGTAACATGCATCGTTAAGGTGTCCTCAGCATACCATGCCTCAGCGAGCGCAACAATGCAACATCTCATAAGCCAAAGGTGAGTTACCTCACCCAGCAAGCTATTTGTTGACAAGGTGGGGGTGGACTCGTACAATCTGAAAAGACACATATTGGCAGTCACGTTACCGGATTGGTAGGAGTCAACACGTAGCGCAGGCTGTAGAGATAGTGCATCGAGTGTAGAGAAGAAGATGAGCGAGAAGCAGCAGCACGAGGAAGCCCAGGCCCTCTATGCCCAGGGTCTATGGTATAGTAAACAGGCAGAAGGCGAGCGCCAGGACTACCTGGATAAAGCGATAGCCTGCCTGCAAAAGGCTCTGGAGCTTTATAGTATCCATGAGACACCCACAGAGTGGGGGCGCGCGCAAAACGCGCTGGGCGAGATCTATGGTAGCCTGGAGCGGGGGAACCGCCAGCTTAATCTCAGGCGGGCCATTGCCTGCTACCAGGCCTCACTAGAGATCTTCACGCGTGAGCAAGCGCCAGGCGAGTGGGCGCAGGCCCAGTATGGATTAGGCCTGGCCCATCTCTCGCTGCCCGGAAAGGATACGCGCCAGAGCCTGGAGAAGGCCCTGCTCTACTTCCAGAACGCACTCAAAGTCTACACGCTACAGGACTATCCCCTGGCCTGGGCTATGGTCAACAATAGCCTGGGCAATCTCTACTGCCTCCTGCCAAACGAAGATCGCTACGATACACTGAAGCAGGCCATTAGCTGCTACGAGAACGCGCTCAAAGTCTACACCAGGGATCGCGCTCCAGAGCACTGGGCCATGACACACCAGCACCTGGGCAATGTCTATGCCTTTCTCCCAGGTGGCGACAGGCAGACACACCTGCGCCGCGCCATAGAGCACTATCGCGCCTCCCTGGAAATCAATACTTATGAGCATACACCAGAGCACTGGGGCGACATCATGCATAGCCTGGGCAATGCCTACCGTAATCTCCCCCCGGGAGAAGGCGAGGGCGAAGAAGCCAATCTTCGCCAGGCTATTGACTGCTATAGCCAGGCCCTGCGCGTCTATACTCGCGAGGCGTATCCCCTGGAATGGGCCTCCACGCAGACCAATCTCGGCATTACCTATAACCTGCTGCCGGAGGGCAATGAGCAAGAACGCCTGGAGAAAGCTATTCAACAATTCCAGTATGCGCTTGACGTCTATACGCTTGAGGAACATCCTGTCGAATGGGCCAAGACGAATAATATGCTGGCCCTGACCTACCTGGACATGCCAGATGGGAATGAGCAGGAGAACCTGCGCCAGGCCATCGCCTGCTTTGAAAACACCCTGCGCGTCTATACACGTGAGCAGTTTCCTATTGGCTGGGCCAATGTACAGAGCAACCTGGGACAGGCCTATAGCCGCCTGGAGAGTGGAGATATCCAGCAGCACCTACACCAGGCCGTCAGCAACTTTGAGGCCGCGCTCACCGTCTATAATCGTAAGGCCTATGCCTTTGACTGGGCGCGTGTACAATTCTCCCTGGGAGGCGCGTACGGCTCCTTATTAGAAGAGCGCCAGGAGCACCTTCAGAAGGCCATTGCCTGCTATCGCGCGGCCCTACTTGTCTATAATAGCGAGTACACACCCCTGGAGTGGGCCGCGACCCAAACCAACCTCGGCACCTCCTACTGCCACCTGCAAGACGAGAAACCCGAGGTCCGCCAGAAACACCTTGAGCATGCTATTGCCAGCTTTGAAGCGGCTCTCAAGATCTACCAGCCAGAGTTGCATCCCCTGGACTGGCAGAAAACCCAGAGCAATCTGGGCTTTGCCTATGCTGAGCTACCCAATGGCGATCACCAGAGCAATCTCTATCACGCGATACTGCACTACGAGGCCGCCCTCCAGGTCGACTTCGCCCAGGCGGCTCCCATAGAATGGGCCTCCCTGATCTTCAACCTGGCCAACGCCTATCGCGAGTACCAGGAAGGCAACCGGCAGAAAAATTTGGAGATGGCTATCGCCCTCTACCAGGCAACCCACAAGGTCTATACTCCCACCACCTTCCCTCTCGAATGGGCCGCGACACAGAATAACAGTGGCAACACCCTGCGCGAGCTTCAGGTCGGCGACATCCGCGCCAATCTGCAAGCCGCCATTACCTGCTACGAGAACGCGCTCCAGGTCTTCTCAGCCCTCAGCATGAACACATACGCCCTGGCAGTACAAGAGAATATAGCCTCCGTCCAGAAGACACTCCAGACGCTTTAGGCGGGCCAGGGTCCCCAAGCATATACATCCCTTGCAATCCTCATAGCACCTCTAAACAAATTATTGTATGTGGCGCTGGCGGGCGAATGCTGCCCGCCAGCGCCACATACATAAAAATCTAACCTTGACTTCCATAATCCCGGCTCGTATACTCAATCATTGAGTACTTGTTTGCTGAGTATAAGAAGCTGGACGCGAGCTGACGGGCTAAGATACAAACATCCCTATGTATCACACCTGTGCTCGGATAAGGAGGTCCTCATCATGGTGCGCAAATATCGCATCTTATCGATCCTCTTGGTACTATTTACGCTACTCCTGATGGCCTGCGGAGGCACGGACACATCGACGAACACCAAACAGAGTACGGCGAGCGCCTCGCCTGTGACCCTCAATGTCTTCGCTGCTGCCTCGCTTACTGAGTCTTTCAAGGATATAGCCACCCAGTATAAGCAGGCGCATCCCAACGTGACCATCACATATAATTTCAATGGCTCTCAGCTCCTTGAGCAACAGATCGCCAATGGTGCCAGCGCCGATATCTTTGCCTCGGCCGATCAGACAAATATGAAGAAGGCCAGTGATGCCAGCCTGGTCACCACCAGCAAGGTTTTCGCCCGCAACAAGCTGGCGGTCATTATTCCATCCAGCAATCCTGGCAAAATTCAAGTGCTGAAGGACCTGGCACAGAAAGGCAAGAAGATCGTAGTCGCGGCCCCTTCTGTCCCGGTTGGAAAGTATATGTTGCAAGTCCTGGATAAGATGGGCAAGTCCGCCGACTATGGCAGCGGCTATGAGAACGCAGTCAAGGGCAACTTCGTCTCTCAGGAGGAGAACGTCAAATCCGTCGTACAGAAGGTGCAAACGGGTGAGGCCGACGCGGGCTTTGTCTACCTGACGGATATCACGCAGGCCGTTTCGTCGAAGGTAACGCTTATTGACATCCCTGATACCTTTAACGTCATCGCCGAGTATCCCATCGCTGTCACCAAAGACTCGAAATATGCTCAGGATGCGCAAGCGTTCATCGATTTCGTGCTCTCCACACAGGGCCAGGCCATTCTCACACGTTATCACTTTATCAGCGTGAATAGTTAATAGATATAAAATAGGGTAGGCTGGCGTTGCCAACCTACCCTATTTTATATCTATATACCTATTAGCTTTACAAGGATGAAGGCAGAACATAAGGGGAGAGCATATGGAGCAGTCAAGCAAGCAACACCTCACGTACTGGACAGGGCAGTGGCGAGGGCGCTGGGGAAACCTCCTCTTTCGCCTGGGCATCGGACTGCTGAGCGCGCTTTTTCTCCTTTTTCTGGGTATCCCCCTGGTCGCGCTGCTCTTCCATGAGGCCCCTGCTGTCGTCTGGAGCGAGTTGCAACAGCCAGATATCCTCCAGGCCCTACAAATCAGCCTGCTGACAACCACGGTGAGCACCCTCCTGGCCGTTGTCTTTGGCCTGCCCGTGGCCTATCTCCTGGCGCGAGGCAGCTTTCGCGGGCACGGCTTTCTGGAAACCCTGGTGACCATGCCAACCGTTCTCCCACCTGTGGTAGCGGGCGTGGCCCTGCTACTGACCTTTGGACGCATGGGACTGCTTGGGAGCTATCTGCGCACCTTTGGCATCAGCATCCCCTTTACCACTGTTGCCGTCATTATGGCCCAGACCTTTATCGCCGCCCCTTTCTTTATCAATAGCGCCAAGGCCGGGCTGGAGCAGATGGATCGGCGCTACGAGCAGGCGGCCTATACGCTGCGCGCCTCCGCCTGGTATACCTTCAGGCGCGTGACCCTCCCACTGATTCGTCCCGCGCTCCTGGCGGGAGTTGGCCTGAGTTGGGCGCGCGCCCTGGGTGAATTTGGCGCGACGATTACCTTCGCGGGCAACTTTCCCGGCATCACCCAGACAATGCCCACCGCCATCTATCTCGCCTCGCAGGACGACCTGGACAAATCTATCGCCCTGGCAGTAGTCCTGCTCGCCGTCTCCTTTGGCCTGCTGCTAGCCCTACGCATCAGGCGCGTATAAGAGGGGTGTGATAAACGTTTCCAAGGATTCATGCCAGCCGGATATTGACAACTGGAGACGTCTCTGGTAGAGTTTTGTTAGAAAGCATGTTCTTGTGTGAAACGCCAAGAGAGGTTCACCGACACGAAGGACGTGTTGTTGGAAAAGGAGAAGGTACCAGGTGCAGTTGGTCGAACGACATCTCATTCGTCACCAGGATGCACGCTTTGCCGTCATTGATCGGGCAGCTTTTGCCTCCAAAAACCTGTACAACCAGGCCAATTACCACGTCCGGCAAGCCTTCATTCACGAGGGAACCTATCTGCCCTACGCTGCCATCTTCCATCGCTTGAAACAGCATGAGGCCTATTGTGCCCTGCCTCGCAAAGTCAGTAATGCCATCCTCATTCAGCTCCACCACAATTGGGTCAGCTTTTTTGCGCGTGATGGAGGCCTACCGCGAAGACCCCTCTGCCTTCACGGGACGCCCCAATCTCCCTGGCTATCAAGACAAGGCCAAGGGCCGTTTCCTGCTCATCTACGAGAAAAAAGCCCTGGGCAAGAGGGCATTCAAGCGCACGGGCAAGCTGATCCCATCAGGATTGCCCATCGAGATCGCGACCCAGATCACCTGGGAGGCCATCAGGCAGGTTCGCATCGTTCCACGCGCTGATGGCTACATGCTGGAGGTCGTCTATGAGCAGGAGCTCCAACCGGCTGCGGTCAACCCGCAGCTTCGAGCCGCCGTGGATGTGGGCGTCAATGTGCTCGCAGCCATCACCAGCGACAAATCTGGTTTTGTGCCTCGCCTGGTGAGTGGCAAACCCCTCAAAAGCCTCAATCAGTGCTACGTGCGATCCGTTCAGCCGAAACTTGCTGGATAAGTAAGGGGAAGGCTGGCAAGACATTGATCAATGTCTTGATAACTGATTATCTGACGTGAGGTGCAATTCCTCACCTGTGAAGTGAGCACGGAAAGACGATGCCCTACGGTAGCGACTGGTCCTCAATCCGTAAAGCGGTATCCAGGAGAGGAAACTGCTAGTCTGAAGCAGACCCATCTCCGAGTCAGGCGGCTATGGTTAGCAGTTCATTCAACAGAATGAATAACGCGAATGTGCAACGGAACCATCGTTAGGTTGAACAAGTCAAACAGGCTGATAGACTTGACCAAAAGGTAAGGTACCAATCTGCGAAACAATGGAGAAAGTGAAAGGGTAGTGTAGTGATACCCTGCCTCACTCACTAGCGTACCCGGTGGATAGCACAAACCTACGGCAGCGCAAAACAGATAATCGGAACGGAGTAACTCGAAGGTACGCTCTCATTGGAGGTCGATACGATGAGCAGGAAACCATCCGCAAGCTGCCTCCGAGAAGGATTGCCTAAAAAGCCAATGCCTGGGGTAATGCCCAGGATATGCTGACGTAGGCACGGTAACATGGAATGAAGAGAAACGAGTAGTATGGTGAAAACGAAGGCACCCAAGATCAAGCTACCACCTGACCCTGAGAGTGAAAGTTGGAACAAGCTGCCCTGGCGCAAGCTCGAGCAGCATGTTTACCGCCTACAAAAGCGCATCTTCAAAGCCGAGAGCCGTGGCAACACAAGAGCAGTCCACAAACTACAGAAACTTCTGATGAAATCCAGAGCGACAAGGCTTTTAGCGGTTCGACGAGTGACCCAAGACAACCAGGGAAAACGCACAGCAGGCATTGACGGAGTAAAATCAGTCAAACCGGCCCAGCGTTTCACTCTGGCTGAACAAATCCACCCCAAGCAATGGTCTCAATACAAACCCCAACCAGTGCGAAGGATCTATATTCCCAAGCCTGGAAAGGATGAGAAAAGACCCTTGGGGATTCCCATCATGCGAGATCGCTCGCACCAGTGCCTCGTAAAGTTCGCTTTAGAGCCACAATGGGAAGCCAAATTTGAACCCAATAGCTTTGGTTTCCGCCCTGGACGTTCCTGTCATGATGCAATTCAAACCATTCACACCAATATCTGCACACAGGCAAAGTATGTCCTGGATGCCGATATTAAAGGAGCATTTGATCATATTGATCATCAGGCACTTCTCGCCAAACTCGACACCTATCCCGCAGTAAGGCTGCTTGTGAAAGCTTGGCTCAAAGCGGGAATCATTGATAATGGCATATTTGACGAGACCCGGAAAGGAACCCCGCAGGGGGGAGTCATCTCACCATTACTTATGAATATCGCGCTTCATGGTATGGAAACGGACTTGATAGCGGCCTACCGGTGGAAGGAGGGACGACCCAAATTTGTCCGCTACGCCGATGATCTGGTGGTTTTCCATCCCAAGCTCGAAGGCGTCGAAAAAGCAAAAGAAATCCTTTCGGAATGGTTACAGCGCATTGGACTAGAACTCAAGCCGAGCAAGACACGGATCACGCACACCTTGATGGAATATCAGGGAAAAACGGGATTTGATTTCCTTGGTTTCACCATACGCCAGTATCCGATGGGGAAAACACACACCGGAAAGCGGCCTAATGGTCAACCACTTGGCTTCAAGACACTCATCAGACCCAGTAAGGAAGCGATTGCGCACCATGTGAAAGAAACGCATCGTCTGGTAGCAGAGCACCGGAGCATGAAACAGGAAAAGCTCATTAAAGAGTTGAACCCGGTCATTTACGGATGGGCAAACTACTACCGAAGCATCTGTGCAAGAAGGGCATTCAAGCACTGCGACATGGTACTTTTTCGACAATTGGAAAGATGGGCGAATCGCAGGCACCCAAACAAAAATCGACACTGGATTATGCAAAAGTATTGGAAAGTGGATGAAGGAAAGGGATGGATCTTCCGAACCCCCGACCTACAACTACGAAACCACCAACAAACATACATCCGGCGTCATGTAAAAGTGAAAGGAACTGCCAGCCCATATGACGGAAATCTTCTTTACTGGAGCCAGCGACTCAAGAAACACCCGCTTCTTAACGGAGTTAAAGCAAAACTTTTACAGAAGCAAGAGGGAAAATGCCGTTGGTGTGGACTGTACTTCAAAGATGAAGACCTCATAGAGATCGATCACATTACCCCGAAAAGTGAAGGAGGCGGAGAGGAATTGAGCAACAAGTTCGCTCTCCATCGTCATTGCCACGACGAGCGCCACTCGAAAAAGGCCAACGGTACCTACGACAAAGGCCATGTTACTGAGGAGCCGTGTGACGGGAAACTGTCAAGCACGGTTTTGAAGACGAGTAGGAGTGGTGACACTCATGCTTAGTTTTAACAACAAAGAGCGCGCCAGGCAGCAGCAACGCCTCGCGCATGAGAACCTATACACCTCGCGCTCCCTGGATCGTGTGACGACGAAGCGCAATCGCCGTGTGGATGCGTATCTGCACACGGCCAGCCGTCGGATCATTGATCTGTTGGTGGGCGAAGGCATCGGAACGCTGGTGATTGGCAAGAATCCCTTGTGGAAACAGGAAGTGACCATGGGGCGCAAGAACAACCAGCAGTTTGTGCAGCTTCCCCATGCTCGCTTTATTGAGCAGTTGACCTACAAAGCGCACCTGGTTGGGATCAGGGTCATCCTTCAAGAAGAAAGCTACACCAGCAAGGCCAGTTTTCTGGACGACGACCCCATCCCATCCCAACCTATGAGGCCAACGCTGCTGAGAAGCCGGTGTTTTCAGGCAAGCGTGTGACTCGCAGTTGGTATCGCGCCAGGGATGGACGCCTCATTCATGCCGATATCAACGGATCGTACAACATCTTACGCAAAAGTAGCTCCGACCCTTTGCAAGTGGGGCGAGGAGTAGCGGGAGCCGCAGTTCTCCCCAGACGGCTGGCCGTCTGAACGGATGACCTCTAGGCATAGGTGTCATCATTTTAAGATACTGTAGGCATGTAGGTAGACCCGGTTCGCTTGGTGTGATGTGTATGTTGATAATAGCAGTGACAGGCGAGCAGCACAGCCTGTGCACAGGCATCACCAGGAAGAGATAACACATTAAGCAGAACTGGGGCTGTCCATCAGCCCACCACCAGGAAGGGAAGGTTTTCACTATGGGAGAATATGAGCGCTCTATTAAGATCCAGGCTCCCAGGCGCCAGGTAGAAGACTTTATGTCGGACGTGAGCAATCTGCCCAAGTACCTGCCGACGACGAAGCGCGCGGAGCCACAGCAAGGAGAGCGTGTACGCGTCGAGGGCGAGGCTCATGGACACCACTATGACTCTGATGGCTTCTTCCGCGTCGACAAGAGCAAGAACCGCATGGAATGGGGTGCGGAAGGCGAAGAGCGCTATCGCGGCTGGCTTGCAGCCAAAGGCGATGAAAACAAAGGCCCAACAGAGGTCACTGTCCATCTATCTTTTGAGCCTTCGCCCAAGATCAGCCGTGAAATGCAAGAGTCCATCAGCTCACAGGAAAAAACCATCAACGAAAGCCTGGATCACGCCCTGCAATCGCTCAAGAACCTCGTTGAAGGCACCAGCGGCCGCCCAGAACGTTAGATAACTATCCCATACAACGCTGGTGTACTGAAGAGAGGGGTCCAACCTGCGGGCTGGACCCCTCTCTTCGGTTACATCCTAACTGTCAATCTGGGCTTTCTGCAGTTTGCCGCTGTAGTCGGTGTAGACCACCTTCCACTCGGTGAAGACATCGAGGCCAGCAATGCCCGCCTCGCGGTGGCCGTTGCCAGTACCGCGCGTGCCCCCGAAGGGAAGTTGGATCTCGGCACCCGTCGTGCCAGAGTTGATATAGAGGATGCCCGTGGTCAGGTCGCGCATGGCCCGCTGAGCATTGTTAATGTTCTGGGTATAAATCGCGCTGGAGAGGCCAAACGGCGTCTGGTTATTGACCGCGATGGCCTCGTCGAAGGTGTCGACCGCGATCACGGAGAGCACTGGGCCAAAGATCTCCTCCTGGGCAATGCGCATTTCCGGGCGCACATCTTTAAAGAGCGTCGGGCGATAGAAATTCCCGGAAGTCAGTCCTTCGCCTTCAGCACACGCTCCACCCGTTACCAGCGTCGCCCCCTCGCCCTGGCCAATCTCGACATAGGCATGGATCTTCTCAAGCTGGCTGGCATTGATCACCGGTCCGACATCTACCTGCTCATCCAGGCCATCACCCAGGCGCAGTTGCTCAATACGCGGCAGCAACTTCTCTAGCAGGTGATCATGCACGCCACGCTGCACGATCAGGCGGCTACAGGCGGTACAGCGCTGACCCGTGGTACCATAGGCACTCCAGAGGACACCCTCCACCGCCAGATCCAGGTCGGCATCATCGAGAACGATAACGGCGTTTTTGCCACCCATCTCCAGCGAGACGCGTTTCAGCGATTGCGCCGCCTCGACCGCTACATGACGTCCCGATTCAGTCGAACCGGTAAAGGAAATGACCGCCACATCGGGATGATGAATTAGGGCCTCGCCTACCTCATGACCAGAGCCACATACGAGATTGACTACGCCTTCAGGCAGACCAGCTTCCTGAAGGATCTCGACCAGGCGCAAGGCACTCTGTGGTGTATCCGAGGCGGGTTTAAGGACAATGGCATTGCCGGCAACCAGCGCCGGAAACATCTTCCAGGTCGGGATGGCAATGGGAAAGTTCCAGGGCGTGATGCAGGCCACAACCCCCACGGGATCGCGCAGAGCCATACCACTCTTATTGGGTAGCTCCACGGGCACGGTATAGCCGAAGAGGCGGCGGCCCTCACCAGCCATGTAGTAGGCCATGTCGATGCCTTCTTGCACATCGCCGCGTGTCTCTTTGAGTACCTTCCCCATCTCGCGCGTCATGATGCGTGCCAATTCCTCTTTGTGGCGCGAAAGCAGCTCGCCGACACGAAAGAGAATCTCGCCGCGCTTAGGCGCGGGGACGAGACGCCAGTGCTCAAAGGCCTGGCGGGCAGCGGCAACGGCTGCATCTACATCGGCCGTGGACGAGAGCGGGAAATGGCCGAGTACTTCGCCCGTGGCGGGATTATAGTTGGCAAAGGTTCTTCCCTCACGCGCGGCCTGCCACTTGCCACCAATAAAGTTTTGAAACGTCTGCACAGTGGTCGTCATGCAATACCTCCTGACAAAAAATACAGCGCTCCACCATCTGGACCGCTCAAGCGATGAGACGAGAGAAGACCAGTTCTGCTAGCTGGTATCCTGCTCGTTGTGGTTCTACTAGCATTTAGTATGCTATGCCAAACCACGAGTCAGGCGCAAGAGCAAGGTGACGCGCTGTATATATCAGGGAATATGCGATTGTGAAGCAGTCAAACGACTGTTACGAGATGCTCCCTTTGAGGGTCGCCAGGAACTCCATGTTGTTGCCTGTCTTCGACATATGCTGCAAGAGAGCCTCCATGGCCTCCAGACCCGTACGACCGGCCTGATCAGACAGGGTCGCGAACATGCGGCGCATGACCACAACGGCGCGCAGCGTCTTCTCGTCGAGCAGGAGTTCTTCGCGGCGAGTGCTGGAGAGGGAAATGTCGATGGCGGGGAAGATGCGGCGCTCGGCAAGTTTACGATTCAGGATAAGCTCCATATTGCCGGTACCTTTGAACTCTTCGTAGATCACATCGTCCATACGGCTGCCTGTATCAACCAGGCAGGTGCCGATGATGGTCAGACTACCACCCTCTTCAATCTTACGGGCGGCACCGAAGAAGCGCTTGGGGGGAAAGAGCGCGCTGGGATCGAGACCGCCGGAGAGGGTACGCCCACTTGGCTGCACGGCCAGGTTATAGGCGCGACTCAGACGCGTGATACTATCGAGCAGAACAACGACATCGCGTCCACCTTCCACCAGGCGCTTGGCCCGTTCGAGTACCATCTCAGCCACGCGTGTATGCGCCTCAGTCGGCTCATCGAAAGTTGAGCTAATGACCTCGGCCTTCACGGAACGCTTCATATCCGTGACTTCCTCAGGGCGCTCACCAATCAGGGCGATCATCAAATGCACATCGTCATAGTTCGCGGTGATGGAATTGGCGATGGACTTGAGGAGCATGGTTTTACCGGCTTTAGGAGGGGAGACGATCAGGCCGCGCTGTCCACGACCGATGGGGGAGACAAGGTTGATGATGCGTCCGGAGATGTTAGAGGCACCCGTCTCAAGGTTGAACATCTCTCGTGGGGAGATCGGCGTCAGAACCTCGAAGTGGGGTCGCCGTTTAGCGACTTCCGGATCGACACCGTTGATCGCCTCGACGCGCAACAGGCCATAATACTTCTCGTTATCCTTGGGTGGGCGAACCTGGCCTGACACCATGTCACCGGTACGCAGGCCAAAGCGACGAATCTGCGATTGCGAGACATAGACATCCATATTCCCGGGCAAGAAGCGCTCTTGACGGAGGAAGCCAAAGCCATCTTCAACGATCTCCAATACCCCTGCGCTAAAGATGTTGCCTTGCTGTTCGGTGTTGGCCTGGAGGAGTCGGAAAACGAGGTCTTGTTTCTTGAGGGTGCTGTAGCCGGAGAGTTCAAGGTCGCGAGCGATATCACGTAACTCCGGCAGCGTTTTAACTTCTAACTCTGCAATGTTCACGGTATGTAGGGCGGCGAAGCATTCAATTGCTTGAGGAAAGCGCCCCTTCTCCTTTCTGGGTTGAACCTAGATGAAATTGGTGGGAAAGAAACAAAGCTTTTAATGGAAACAAAGCTTTTAATGAAAGTACAATCATGCGGGAAGAGCAGACCTCCCCTGTAAAGCGTGGTTGTGGCATCGGGTAGCTTTGATGAAGTAAGAGGTGCCAGCTAATGGTCCAAAGAACATGTACGACTTCTCAACACATAGCCATCGTCGGCGTGTAAAATTTTGGAATTTGTATTTGAATTTGTGTGCCTGGAATTTGCTTGGACCTGGTTGTTCACCAGTGGTGGCGTGGCACACATCTTTGGAGCTAGCATGAATATATCATATGGTATAAAGAGATGTCAAGAGCTGGAGTACATATCTACCTTCACATCCACTGCAGCAGTGATCAAGGCTGATTGCCAGGACCAGGAGCGTAGAAGGGTGAAGAGATATAAACAGCGGCTACACTCACAGAGGACTAGCGCGACCTACGACCACGACGCGCAGAATAGCGCGCACTCAGCCAGCTCACCCAGCCAGCTTTCTGTTGCTTATCATAAAAGGGATACCACTCTTTGTCAATCCACTCATTACAAAGGTATAGCTGTTCACCCAGCGAGCGCTGCTCTAGCTCTTTATCAACAACGCTATTAGCGTGAGGATGCTGATATAGGCGCGGACGTGGAGAGCCGAAGCCGTGTACATAGTGCACCAGTTCATGCGCGATCGTCGTGATTAACACACATTCTGGCACCTGCGCAACCTGGAGCAAGGAGTTAATGCCAATGAAGGATGTGTTCTCATCTAACGTCATGCGAATCACCCCCAGGCGCGTCTTCCAGGGATAACAGTAGGCAATACAAACCTCGTTGACAGGTTGAATATCAGCAAAATAACTCTTCCAGATATGCTCAAGGTACACATTTATATCCCGCTCAGGAGAAAATATGCCTACATCATTTATAGAATTTATGGCAGGAGATATCTCGGTCATTGAGATCATTTGGGGACTCCTTAGGATGGTAACACATTAGGTACTTTAAGACTAGTATAGCAGCGCTGCTCTAATTGTGAACATAAGTTTTTATATCTGTAAGGGGTAACTATTCAGGACTTCTCGCCACTACGTGGCTCGCAGGGGTATAGGATGTGCGGTGGAGGTGGGTCGGCGAAGCCGACCCACCTCCACCGCACATCCTATACCCCTGCGAAGCGTCGCAGACGCTGAGAACACCATGTCTAACAAGAGCTCAGCATGACTTTAGTCTTAATAGAAAGCAGAGTATTTTTGGAGCGGGCGGATGGGCAAGGGGAGAGTAAGGACAGCCAGAGAAAAGGGCGTGGTCTTCACCCTAAAAATCCTTGGATCAAAGCTTAAAGGCAGCTTGTAGAAAATTAGATTCTACTTAAAGCTGCAAAAAGTGCGTCAAATCTGGCCAATATTGGCAAGTTTTTCGTCATATTTCCGATACTTCTACTCGTATAGAGAATAGATGTGTAGTAGGAATAAGGAGGAGACACAATGTCCTGTACATTGAGCAGCACAATCGAAGCCATTGAAATGCCCCTGTGGTCTCAAGAAATTCCGGCCACATCAGAGGCAGCATACAAGAGATATGAGACCGCGCCTATGGTTGCGGTCGCGCCAGTACCTGCCACCAGGGTTTCCCCTACAACCGACAAATTGAGTGAAGAAGAGCTTCACAGCTCATTTGAGGAAGCGCTGGAAGAGCGCATCAACTCTGGAGAAATGCGCCGCATCAGCGCCTTGCTTGAGGAGCTGCCCTCGTCTCGCCCATTGTCCCACACCGGGCCGCTGGCACCGAGACAGATGGTGCCATCCGAGTTGCAGAAGTTACTCTCCACCCTGGGAATGCTAAGCGCGAAGACCTATGCCTTGCTCATCGGCTTCGGACTCCTGTGTGTGCTGCTTGGCTTCGATCTCCTGGGTCTCCTCCTCCTCACGACGCGCTAGTCGCCGGTGTGCAGGGGGAAAGCTGCCCCCGGCCATAGAATAGGGATGGCGCTTTTTCCCTCCTCCTTCTCTCGCTTCTGGAAATACTTTTGGTCCGCGAGACGTTGTAGTATATATAGTAGTGTTATTTTCTGGGCAAGTGCTGTGACTGACAGGATCCACCACACACCACCTATCCAGGCGAGCACCACAGGTGCGAGAAGTCAAGCTAAAACTTGCACCACTAAATTTCAGCGTATTCAGCGTATTCTAATATACTTTCGATACAGAGCTTACCTACAAGCAAGTCTTTTCCCAGGCACATAGAGACTCGAATATAGCCTTCATATCCTGAGACCGACAAAATGCTACTTCTAGCGCGTTTATTTCGTATTAAGTACTAAAGACAAGGGCGCAGACAGTTACGCGGCGTCTCGCCGATTGAGAGGAGCGATTGTGCAGCGACGATCAAGGAAGCCACAATTTCCTGCACGCCCCGAGGAGAGTTACGGTCATGTGACCTCCGCCATAGGTCTGGAGGAGACCTTCGGTCACCAGCGGGCCAGGAGGCAGTCTCTCTTCAAGCAAACGCTGATGTGGATTACGGGGCTGATCTGCGCGGTGCTCCTGCTAGGGACCCTGGCTCAGGCCTGGTCCAATAGCCAGTTGACGCGGACGGTACAGAGCGAGCAACAGCGCTTGCAGTCCCTGCAACAGCGCAATGACCAGCTCAAAAAAGACGTAAACAAGTATAAAGATCCAGCCGTAATCGAAAGCGAAGCCAGGCAGCAGTTAGGCTATGTACGTCCAGGCGAGAAGCCTGTTGTGGTCGTACAAGCTGATACGACAACCACAACCAGGACAGCATCCACCAGGACCACGAAGAGTGACTCAGGCTACTGGCTGGAGTGGTTGCAGGCCCTCTTTGGCAATGGCTAAACCATCTCGATAAGCCAAAGGTCCTCTTGTAAGCGTACAATTCTTGACATTACTTGTATGATAAATGTATAACATCTGTATAGAAATGTCATAACAAGCTTAAACGTCAGGTAACAACAGATGAAGCAGCAGCGTGTTCTTGCGACAAAATTTACCCTTATGATTATTCAGCTCCAGCATTGGCTGGAGCTTACAGGGTTTGTAGTAAGAACATTGCGTTTCGTGGAATGAGGGAGTAGCAGCTACCCGCTAGCGAAACGCACAAACGCAAGTTTGGTGTTTCGCTTTTTTTTATTATGATTTTATTCCGAAACCCAACGTCACTCGCGTGACTAGCGCTTCCCCCATTCGGGGACAAGCGCGCTCAGGATTTCGGATAAGAAGATCTTTCTTGCGGATCTTTTCACCGCAATCATCAATGTGAACGAGTTTGAACACATTTAGAAAGGCAGTAACTGGTAATGCGTCCATTAATCGGTATACCTTGTCATGCAGGCGTGGGGGCTGAGTCGGATCGGCCCATATTCTACAACAACATAGCATACATACGGGCAGTGGAAGCAGCGGGTGGCGTCCCTATTCTCATCCCAATTCTTGACGATCTCGCGGGCCTCCAGACGCTTCTGCCTCGCCTCGATGGTTTGTTACTCTCAGGTGGAATCGACCTGCATCCGCGCCACTATAATGAGGAGCCGCATCCCATGCTGGGAAAAACCAACCCGCAGCTCGATGATTTGGAGCTGGAGCTGGTCCGCTGGGTTGTGCGGGAGAATCTTCCCACAATTGGTATTTGCCGTGGTATGCAGATGTTAAATGTGGCCCTGGGTGGCAGCCTCTACCAGGATCTGGAGGCGCAGTATCCCCAGAGCTTGAAGCATCCCAACTGGGAGTTACCGCGCAATCAGATCGTCCACCGCATCAACGTTCAGGAGGAGAGCCGCATGGCTACTATCCTGGGCAAGTATGATCTGGGCGTCAATAGCCTGCATCACCAGGCGGTGAAAGAACCTGGTTCCGGGGTCATCATCAGTGGACGGGCAGAGGATGGTGTGGCGGAGTTATTGGAGATACCTGATCATCGCTTTATGCTCGCGGCCCAATGTCATCCCGAAGAAATCTGGAATGATGAGCCAGCATGGAAAAATCTCTTTGGAGCCTTTATTGAGGAATGCTCTCAGCCTGTAGTCAAGCAGCTTCATGCCATGGATACAGTACTCGAGGTTAGTGCCAGGACGGCCTAAGGATTTTTGACCCATGAGAGACGCCTGTACGTCTGAAGTCAGGGATTACGCCCTTCTTTATCTTCACTCGCACACACGTTTACCTGAGCCTACCTTTTATGCGAAACCCAACCCCCTTTCGGGGGCACGCGCCACTCTCGTGGCTAGCGCTCCGCGCGAAGGTTTCCTGATAAGGCCTACAGTAAAATTGATAATAAACAAACTTATGCCAATGTTGTCATATTTACACTAAAAAGTCGAAAGCGGCCACCCAGAGTAGAGTAACCGCTTTCGACTTTGGCGTTTGATCGTGTTTATTTGTCCGCAGGAATGTCAGCAGGCGGCGTCAGCGTGCCGCTCTTGATCATCTGCGCGAACTCGTCGGCCTTGGCCTTGGCGTCGGCAGGAACATCGCTCGAAGGCGTCGCATACCCAACACCATCCTGCTTCAGGTCGAAGACGGGAGGAGTGTTGGTGTACTGGTTCTTCGAGAAGTTGACAATCGTGCTGTAGACAGCGGTATCAACGCGCTTGAGAGCGCTGGTGATGACATTGCTGTGCAGGTAACCCTGGTCAGCGTCGACACCAATACCATATACGCCCTTCTGGTTGGCAGCGTCCAGTGCGCCGATACCACAACCACCAGCGACCTGGAAGACGATGTCCGACTTATGCTGGTCGATCTGGGTCAGAGCCAGGTCTTTACACTTGGCAACGTTGGCGAAATCCTGGGAGAAGCCAACCACGACTTTGACCTGGGGATCAACCTTCTGCGCGCAGTACTTGTAGCCCGCGATGTAGTGGTTCACGGGGGGGATCGCCTGGCCACCAACCGCGCTAATGGTATTTGAACCGGAGAGCTTTGGCAGCTTGCTCTTGCCATCAAGCTCCATCTGGCCCGCCATCGCACCTACGAGACAACCCGCCTCCTGCTCTTTGAAGAAGAGCGGCGCAACGTTTGGCAGGTTGGTGCAGTCAAACTTACCTGGAGCCGTGGCACAGCCATCAATGATGGCGAACTTTTTGTTGGGGAACTGCTTGGCAACCTGGTAGATAGGGGTCTGCATCAGGAAGCCAACGGCGAAGACGAGGTCAGCAGCCTGGGCAGCCTGGGTCAGGTTTGAGACATAGTCGTTCTGTGATGTCGACTGGATGACACGCTCGTCGAAGTTCAACTCTTTCCTGGCTTTGGTATAACCAACATATGAGAGGTGGTTAAAACCATTGTCGTTCAGGCCGCCGATGTCGGTTACCAGGGAGACCTTGATGGGGGCAGCGGTGTTACCACTATTAGAATTGTTACCACCATTTGAGCTACCACCACAAGCAGAGAGCACCATGGCTACGAGCGAGAGCAGCAGAGTAATCTGGACGAACCAGCCATACTTACCACGCAAATACGGGCGACGCATTCGATAGGGTCCTTTCTCCTCTATAGATAGAGAAATATATAAAAAATGTGAACATAGCAACCAGTTATCACAGGTGGCTTGTACGATCACAAAAATCGTCAAATATAGATCCACTGATATAGAACTGGTATTCCTCAGATTTTGAAGGGTGAAAAATGACCCGTACCAGGACATCTCTCCCCTGCTTATTTCCACACTCGCGCTCAGAAAGGACTCTGCTGGGAAATTGAGAACTGCGCCATACTTGGTAGGGACCAGCTTTAGCGCGTCCGAAGGCGATTAATCGCCTGTGGGCGCAGCCCAAAACGTTCCCAAGCACATGTTGGCAGTAGTTGTCTGTTGCCCATAAAAGGCCCCGGCTAGCGCCGCACTGCCATGAATGGCATTCGGACGCGCTAAAGCTGGTCCCTACAGGTCTGAGAGAGCATGGATGCTTTTTTACTGCCTGCCAGTTTCGTAGTATAGCATTCTTCTTGCTGTGAAGCAAAAAAATGCATCTTGAATCAGCACAAAAAAATGGCAGGGTTAAAAACCGCTGCCATTTTAACATATTTTCTCTGGGATTACTACGAGCGAATTTCTTCGAGCAACGAGAGGTTGACAAAGAGATCGCAGCTCTGGCGCAGGGTGGCAGACATCGCCTCGTCAAAGGCCGCCACTTCAACGCGCACACCATGATCGGAGCAGTAGTCGAGCATAGGCATAAAGTCACTGTCACCACTGACTAGCACAATGCAGTCGACCGCGCGCCCCTCAACCAGGCGTACGACATCCATACACAGGTCGAGGTCCAGGTCGGCCTTTTTCGCCCCGCTGGAGAAGGTCTTGTAGTTCTTAGTAGTAATGCGATAGCCCAGACCCTTCACGGCCTGCAAGAACATCTGCTCATCACCGGCCTGGGGGCTGGTGGGACAATAGGCCTGTGCACGCACCAGGCGGCGATTACCGCGCAGAAAGTCCAGCAGCTTGCCAAAGTCAACCGACATGCGCAGGGTACGCGCTGAGTAGAGCAGGTTGGCCACGTCGACGAAGACGCCTACGCGCTCGGTCGAGGGGAAAGGAGGCAGGGTGACCGAAACATTGGTGGGAGCCTGCGCTTGACGGCGCATCTCTGTCACCAGGCGGTCTGACTGCAACTGCAAGGCCTGCACAATCGAGTTGGTAAAGTGATTAAACGCGGCGGCGCTGGGCATACCCTCCTGGCCACGACCCGAGCCGGGCGTTGAGACTGGGTAGGAAGGCGCACGCTGAGTCTCGGCGCGGGCAATGGTGCGCCCATCGCGGCTCAAGACACTGCCACGGGCGGGCGAGGGATCAGGTCCCATAAATGGGCCGGGCAGATCGCCGCCATGATTCATCTGGTTGATCGTGTAGCCCGACACGATGGAATATGCCATCCCTGAAGGAGACTGAGGCAATGGGCTCATTGGTGTCGCGAGTTCATTGTTCTGTCCACGCGCGGACGCGGTTGGCTGCGCGGGCGCGGTTGGTTGGGCTAGCGCGGTTGGCTGCGCTAGCGCTGGTGCGGGTGTTGGCTCTGAAGGCATCGGGGTAACCGGCACGCTCGTGCTACCTGTCGTAGGGCGATGGCGACGACGACGACGTGAAGATGCCGCCTTCTGCAATTCAGAATATTCCAGGGGTGGCAGGTCTTCAGGAGCGATCTCCTCGACGGCCGCCGCCAGGGTTGTATATGTTGGTGTATTATCCAAGTTTGGCGCTACAGGGGATGTTGCCATAGTGCTTGTCACTTCTTTCTGGCGCTCATGCCCCCGACGACGCCCATTCTCTTTGGCGGGTGGCGTCGCTATTTCGGAGGCAGTAGAATCCTGATTAGCTTTCTTGATTGTCTGTCCTTCGCGACCCGCTGCGGTCTCCGCAGCTTTCGGCGCCACTTCTGGCTGGGCTTCGGCTTCAACCGCGCGGATCTCCGGGGTCTCTTTGGTCTCTTTTAAACTCTCTTCGGCACGCACGGCTGGGGCTGAAGGGGTCGTCCCGTTGGTGGCACTGGGCGCACCACTAGTGGCAGGCGCCGGCTTAGCCGCTGCTGCTTTTGAGGCAGAGGGACGGTCAAAGCGATAACGACGCACGGGACGTGGCGGTGTGCTCTCAGCAGGCGCGGGCGCAGCTTCTGGCTGGGCCTCGGCTTCTGGCTGGGCCGGAGCCTCAGCCTCATTTGAGGCGGCTTTCTCCTTTTCGCGCTCCTCGCGCAGGTGGCGGGCGCTATGACGAGGGAAGCGAATGCGCGAGGCCGGGCGCAAGAGAGGTGAGACCGCTCGCTCTTTTACTGGCTGAGCGGCGCTCTCCTCTTCGCTCTTCTCTGACTCCACATTTTTCTTCTCTTCGCTCTCGCTCATGCTTGTAGGTACCTCTTCCGTCGTGCGCTCAGGCACTGTCTCCTGCGTATCAGCAGGACTAGAAATCGTCTCGTCCAAACGCTCAGGCTCGGCAACGGGAGTAGAGCCAGTCGCCTCTTCTCCTGCCACCATATCCTGGCTCTCTTCCTGCTCCTGCCCAGTCTGCGTACGCTCCACCTGGCGCTTTGCCAGGGGTGAAAGCAGCGCGAAGGCCTCTAGCTGCGACTCACGCAGCGAGGCATCAAAGCGCGCCTGGGCCTCGGCCTGGCGAAATTCTTCAATGAAAGAGGTAAAGGAACGAACCTCGTCTTCCTTTGACGCATGTAGCGAGGCAAAGCTTTCCTGACCAAATGGAGACAATTTCTCCTCGATGGCCTGGACATCTACTTCAATCACCGTTGGGGGCTGGGATTCAGGCGTCTCGGCCTCGCTGGTGCCTACGGTGCCTACTACAGGCAACGGCTCCTGCTCAGGCGTCGTGGGTGCCTCCTGCGCCTGCTCTTCTGTCGCGCGCGGGGCTTCGACCGTCTCCTCTTGAGCGGGGATCTCCGCATCAGTCGGTTGCGTTACCTCGGCACGATTTGTGTCCGTTTCTGAGAGTGTCGGTAGCTCCTTCTGAGAGGTATCGGCAACGCTTTCGGCCTTCTCGGCAACGGGTGCAGCCTCTTCCTGCTCGTGTGCGGACGAGGCAGTGCTCAGCGCAGGGGATGGTGCAGATGCAGAAACCTCACTCGACGTGGGCAAAGATGCCTCAGTATCAGTGGAGGAAGATGCTACTGGAGTTGTAGGCTCTTCAGCCTGCTGCTGAGCCTCCTCCTCCTCAACATGCTGCTCCTGAGAAACAGTGTCAGCAACGACAGGAAAGGAGGGACCTGTCGCAGCCTCGGCCTCAGAAGAAGTGGCGGTTTCAGATGCGGTCGACTCAACCGTTGAGTTGGGGTCTGACGGATGCTCTACAATGTTCGCATCAACGTCATTGTGATCATCAGAATGAGAATGTTTTGTTGCCACTAAGATCTCCAGTCTCAGTCACTACGGACAGAGCACAGGGAATCATCATAGGAAGCACGACCGAGGGATGTGGGCGAAACACTGCACGATGGCTTCTAATGGGAAGGCCAGATAAGCCTATCAGCCCTGAGGCAGATGCTTATCAACAAAGGCCTCTAGAAGTATATCAATCAGATGCAGTTTCACAACCTACCTGGTGCGTCATCAGCATTTATGCGATTGTGCGTAAGCGAATATACTACCTATTTGAAAACCTGAGCGTGTGAGCGCTAGTCACCCCCATTCGGGGGCAGGCGCGAGTGGCGCTGTACCCCGCATGGGGAGTTGGTTTTCGCATAAGAAGGTACCAGGGCGAAGTGAAGATCTTTTCTGATGAATCATCGTAGTCAAGTCTCCGCCCTCCATCAACTCTTAGCAGTCCTGCCCTATGGAATGATGTTTTACGAACAAAGCACGCAGGCCTTCACCATAGGTGTACATAGCCTCGTGTTATACACGCATGTGTTCTCTGTACTCTAATCCGATCTCGCAAAGTCTATGCCGTTAGAATCATTCGTGTTTTATGCCCTCATTGAGAGGCGAAACGCTCGAGGGCAAGGGACGAGGGTTCGATTGAACGTTTTTGTCCGTCCCCGTGTTCAAGGTTGTATAAGGTATCGAATGACGCTGTTCGGGTTTACTGGTATCGTTTTGCTCATGAGATTGCTGTCGGGACGATTGCGCGACCTGAGCATGTGCGGACCGGCGAACAGACAGCCAGACCGCGAGCATCCGCTCTATAGCGGTTACATTTGAGAGTACCGCGAGCAGGGCCAGCGCCCAGATACCAGTACCAGTAATAAGACCTAAAGCCAGTAGGATGACACGTTCCGGGCGAGCCAGAAGTCCGACCTTGCACTCGATGCCCAGGCCTTCGGCGCGCGCTTTTGTGTAACTGACCATCAGCGATCCGACAACAGAAACAAAAATCAGAGTCACCATCCAGCCTTGCTCAAAGGGAGCAGGCCAGACCACGTCATGTACATTGGGATGCTGTAACGCATAGATGAGCAATCCCAAGAGAATGATACTCTCTGAATAGCGGTCGATGGTCGAATCGAGAAAAGCGCCAAAGGTGGTCGCGGCATTTTGGACGCGAGCCATTGCCCCGTCAAACATGTCAAAAATGCCCGCAAACAGCACCAGCCATCCCCCAAGTACCAGTGATCCCTGCGCAATGACTACTGCGGTAAGAATGCTCAGCACTAGTCCAATGCCAGTCAACATATTGGGGGTGACACCCGAGCGGGCCAGGGGTTGTACGATGTACATTACCAGTTGCCTGGCTCGTTGCTGTATGCGCCTACTAAACATATATCTATTGTATCATACTTCGCCCCGATGGGACTAGCTCTTTTTGGTAGAAGATGGGCTTTCGCTAAAAAATGGTTGTCAAGCAGACAAATTTCCTATGCAGCATAGCTGGGGAGAACCTGGCTAGCAGCCATGGCTGACAGGTTCCGCGCTTCCTCGTTTCGGCCAGGTGCATAGAGGGAAGAAATCCGCTCCTTCATATCTTGTTTAACCACCAAAAAGTCTTAGGAGAAAAGTTTGTACCTCTGTGGACAGGGCAGTTCTATAGCAACAGTCAATAAGCGGCTTATTATAGCAGAAACTTGGGAGCAGTACCAGTAGTTAAGGATAAGGGGTGTAGGCAGAGAAAAGGGCGTTCTCTGCCCTTTTCTCTGCCTACACCCCTTATTTATTATTCTAGGCGATTTGCGCGATATCGGTATTGATGCGCTCGCGACGGGCCTCACGCCCTTGCTTGCTCACCAGGTAGCGTACCCATTGCGCGTACGCCCCTACATTCCAGAGCTTGCCGCCAGGGGCCGTCTGACCCGCCAGGATCATCGTGCGCAGGTCGGTCGCGTTCTCTCCCTCAAACCAGGTTACGCCGCTAGCGATGGCGCTCAAGGAGTGCGCGTCGCTATTGCCCAGTTCGGGCAGGCCATAGCGCTGGCGATTGATGCTCATAGCGACGCCATTGGCATAGATGCCACAAAAGCTGGCGTTCCAGGTCTCCGCGCCGTCGAACCAGACGTCTTGCGCGGCGTGGATGCGATCCATGACGGTACGCTGACAGCTATGGCGGAAGAAGCGATGCAGGGGGTGCGCAATAATTGCCAGGCCACCCTGTTCGTGAATTAGATCGATGCTCCGCTCCATGCTCAAACCAGCGGGAACGCGCTTCTCGATAAAGAGGCCCAGCAGGTGCCCCTCTTTCGTGGTCACCTCTTCGCCAACAATAAAGTCGAAGCGGTATGATCCCTCGCGCCAGAGGTCACGTGCACGCAACGATCCCTCAATCACATCATGATCGGTGATCGCGATGACATCCAGATCGGTGTTATGCTCGACATGTTGGAGGATCTGCTCAATCGTTGCGCTACCATCGCTATAAGTACTATGCATGTGGACGTCGGCTTTGCCATGTTTGCCAGCGGCTTGCGCCTGCTGCAATGTCATTTGTTTGCGGCGCGCCAGCTCTGCGGTCCCAAGCGAGGCGATCGTGTTGCTATTAAGTGCTTTGCTCTCATTGCCAGTGCCATTGTAACCATCACGAGTAACCATGTAGCTCCTTCTATACCTTTCGTATCACAAGTGCATACGTACCGACTATTTCACTACAGACAATACCATGAATGCGTTAAGTTTCCCTCTTAAGGCAAGGTAAAATGCGCAAAGTTTTTGTAATACTTTGTAATACTCAGGTAATTTTTGTTAAAAAAATTACCTCTTCTGCACATACTCAACCTCGGAAAAAGCTCTGGGAAACGCACGTTATGCCGAAGCAAGGGTGGCATATCTGTATGATGTTGTCGAAACGTAGAGTTTTTTAAATGCATCTAGTCATTCATGCTCGCGTCAGCCTCGATGAGAGCGCTCCCTACGGGAAGAACCTCTAGAATCTGAGAGGGATCTACTAACCGTCCCAGGCGCTCAAGACACTGCTGAAAACGCGAGTGATTTAAAGAACAATACACCTGGCGCCCCGTACGGCGCGTCTGAATGAGGCCCGCACGACGCAGTTTACGCAGATGCCATGAGACCAATGGCTGACTAATGTTGAGCATTGCGGTCAGATCGGTCACCGAAATCTCAGGCTGGCGGGCCAGGTGATAGACGATGGTGAGTCGAGCGACGCCACCCAGAGCTTTCGTCATCATTTTTAGATCGCGCCAGTCTTCCATAAACTGCCTATCGCTCTCCAGAGAAGTTGCTTCTCTTTCATCAACACTTACGATCAACTAGCTCTCCTCCTAAACTATATTATCGGCTAGGAGAGGTCCAGCCTTAACATATAAAGCTTTATTTATATTTTATCTATCTCTCT
The DNA here is from genome assembly GCF_000178855.1 of Ktedonobacter racemifer DSM 44963. Classification (GTDB taxonomy): domain Bacteria; phylum Chloroflexota; class Ktedonobacteria; order Ktedonobacterales; family Ktedonobacteraceae; genus Ktedonobacter; species Ktedonobacter racemifer. The sequence goes on from NZ_ADVG01000002.1 coordinate 2,576,467, forward strand.
CCCACATGTCAAGGCATCTATCAACATTTCTTTATGTATCAACAAGGGATTTCTCTGTTTTATGCCCTGGGCTGCCGAAAAAATAAGTTGGGGACACACCAGTCCCCGGCAGGAGGGAGACCCTCCTGCACCTCCCCTTTCTCATTCGCACAATGGCTGCTCTTGCTGCTAGAATGAATATATATTCTGATAGAAGGAGTATCTTCATGAAAATAGGTGTAGCACTTCCTATCGCCGAGCGCGAAGGGCAGCAGGTAGAGTACGACGAGATCCGCGCCCTGGCGCTCCAGGCAGAGGACGAGGGGCTGGATTCAATCTGGTTCTATGATCATTTGCTCTTCCGCTCACAGGGAGAACCTACGCGTGGCATCTGGGAATGTTGGACACTTTTGAGCGCGCTGGCCGAGGCGACAAAGCGTGTCGAATTAGGTACTTTAGTCCTATGCACCGCTTTTCGTAATCCCGCGTTGCTGGCGAAGATGGCGGTGACGCTTGATGCTATCAGCAGAGGCCGCCTGATTCTGGGGCTGGGCGCAGGCTGGCATCAGCCTGAGTTCGATGCCTTTGGCCTTCCTTTTGACCACCTGGCGGGTCGCTTCGAGGAGGCGCTCAACATTATTGTTCCGCTGGTGCGCGAGGGGAAGGTCGATTTCGAGGGTCAGTACTATAGCGCCAAAGAGTGCGAGATGGCGCCCGGAAATATTCGCGCCGGTGGGCCGCCTATTTTGATCGGCGCCTCGCGGCCGCGTATGCTGGAGCTTACGGCGCGTCACGCTGATCTCTGGAATACTTGCTGGCTGGGCCCTGTGGCAGCCCTTGCTCCACGTCTGGCACCTCTTGAGGAGGCTCGCCAGAAGGTGGGACGTGAGGCTGGCAAGCCAGGGGTGACCGTTGGCGTGTTCGTCCATATTCTGGCGGCAGGGGAAAAGGTTCCGGCCGAAGTTGATCGTGAACGCGTTATTGTGGGCACGGTTGAGGAGGTTGGACAGGCCCTGTACGACTATCAGCAGGCGGGCGCGGTTCATTTGATCTGCGCGCTGCGTGAGAATACCAGCCAGGCATACACCCGGTTGGCCCAGGCCGCGCAATACTGCCGCAAGCTACAAGCTCAGTAAAGCCTCGATAACGACAAAAAACCCGCTTCTTGTAAGAAGCGGGTTTCCTGGTGGGTGACCAGGGAGTCGAACCCTGAACCTGTCGATTAAGAGTCGAATGCTCTGCCATTGAGCTAGTCACCCGTGCGACGCCATTAATACTACCACAGGTCATATACGAAGTCAAGCATTCTGCCAATGAATTTTTCCGCTTGGGAAAAAAAGAGATATGCCTGGCTGGTGGGCTGTGCCCACCAGCCAGGCATATCTCTTTTTTCAAGCGGCACCCGATTCTGCTCTGCTATACCTGGGCGGGCAAGAGAACTTTCTCGGCCATGGGGAGGGAGAAGCTGATACGTGTTCCCTTGCCGGGTGTGCTCCTGGCCCAGACCTTGCCCCCATGAGCGGTGATGATCGCACGCACGATGGAGAGGCCCAGGCCGCTACCACCAGTGGCACCTGTGCGCGAGCGGTCGGCACGATAGAAGCGCTCGAAGATGTGCGGCAGGTCTGCCGAGTCAATGCCCACACCCGTATCCTCGATCCAGACCTCCACAGACTGCCCTGATTCTCCAGGGTGCGCCCCAACCGTTATCGTCCCCCCTACTGGAGTGTGACGGCGGGCGTTATCCAATAAATTCAACAAAACCTGGGTAACGCGATCACTATCGGCCTGTACCAGAGGTACATCGTCCCGCGTTTCGTTATGGACGACAATGCCCGCGTGCTCACACTCTGGCTCGATAACCGCTAAGGTCTCTGCTATGAGCTCATGGAGCGAGAGTGGGGCCAGGTCAAGCCGCGTACGACCAGACTCCAGGGAGGTCATCTGTTGTAGGTCTGCTACCATACGACGCAAGCGCTGTACCTCTCGCCCAATACGTTGCGCGGTCTCCTGGCGCGCAGCCGGATCCTGGATCATATCGTCGGCCAGGGCCTCGCTAAAGCCCTGGATGGCTGTCAGAGGTGTGGCCAGGTCATGGGCGATATTGGCGAGTAGCTCCCGGCGCGCCTGCTCCTGGCGCCGTAACTCATTGACATCGGATTCAATGGTATCGGCCATTTCATTGAAAGTCTGAGCCAGGAGACCCAGTTCATCCTGGGCCGCGGGGACGGGCACACGCTGGGCGTATTTCCCCTGCTTCATCTGCTCCGCGGCGAGAGTCAGCCATTTGAGGGGCCGCGTCATGCTGCGTGTGAGCAGGAGGCTAAAGAGCAGGACCAGGCTGCCCACAATCAGCGCCGTCAGCTCGATTGAACTATTGATGCGATTGATTAGGGCGTCCGAATCGGCTTTGGGATCAGAGATAAACAGGGCACCAATGATCTGTCCATTAATCCTCATGGGAACACTGATATAGATTGACAGAAAGGAGCCTTTGGCAGTGGAGACGTTTAAGTAGCCATCATCCTCCTGTCCGTTCAGCGATTTGTGCAGAGCGTTACCGAGCGTGGGATCTTTACAAGAAACGAAGCCGTAAGGCTGGAAACATACAATATCCTGCCCACTGGCATCCACAATTTTCTGAATCTCAGGCTCACTAGAGACCAGGGTGCCATATTTATTGCCCCAAGTATAGCCCTGCTGGCGGTATTTATTCTCGTAATAGCCAGCAAAATAGATGGCCTTCTGACGGAGGTTGTCGTGCTGGGCCTCGCGATAAAAACTTTGTATCGCCAGCGAGATCACGATGGAGAGAATCAGGATCGCGCCAATGGTCACAAGCAATAGACTAAGCGTAAGCTTGGTGCGTAGACCAACTTGTGTGATATCGAAAGGCCTCTTCATGCTTCACCTTACCTGCCTGCATCCAAATACCCAGCTAGAGTGGGCATGGCTCCTCAAGAGGACGACTCCATGCCTGGAGGAACAAACTTATATCCCACGCCCCAGACCGTCTGAATGACCTGTTGCACCTGTTTCGTAGACTCTAGCTTCTTGCGCAGCGTGCCAATGTGGACATCGACCGTACGCCCATCTCCCAGGTAGCTATAGCCCCAGACCTGGTTGAGGAGCGTCTCGCGTGTGAACACCCGGTCTGGAGCCTTCGCCATGAGCGCCAGAAGGTCAAACTCTTTGACGGTCAGCGAGAGCGCCTGCGGGCCGACGGTGACGCGCCGCGCGGGTATATTAATCAATAGGGGGCCATAGCTCAGCTCTTCGCCTGATGCGCTCTTCTCATCGGCGTGATGTCCCTCGCCCTCCACACCGGGACTGGAATAGAGGCCAGCCCGGCGCAGGATGGCCTTGACACGGCTTATGACCTCGCGGGGGCTGAAGGGCTTAACCAGGTAATCGTCCGCGCCCGAATCCAGGCCTGCGATGCGGTCCTCTTCGCCCTGGCGCGCAGTGAGCATCAGGATAGGCGTATTGGCCCAGGTACGAATACGCCGACATACCTCCATGCCATCGAGCATAGGCAGCATCAGGTCTAGAATCACTAGATCTGGCTTCTCGCGTGCATGGAGTTCAATACCAGCTATGCCATCGTTAGCGGTAACGACGGCATAGCCCGCCTGTTCAAGATAGAGGCGGAGCAACTGGGCAATATTTGCTTCATCTTCAATGACGAGAATCTTCATCATTCTCTACAACCTGTTTCCCTGGAAGAATATGGTGTTACTATAGCAGACGCACATCAAAGAACTTTAAGAAATATGTAAAGCTTTTTTAAGCTACGCACTGACTGCTACTACTCTGTTAAACTTCATTTGAAAGGTATTCATGCCGCCTGCGGCGGCGGGGGAAAGGGACGCAGAGGGGCTGACGCCCCTCTGCACTCCCCACGTCCTCTCCTTTTCAATTGAGCTTGAACAGAATACTACGCTTCGTTTTCCGCTTCACGCCACATTCCAGTCTACTCTCTGGGCTTGAGGTATCCCAAACGCTCCAGGGCCATATACGCGGCCGCAATCTGTCCCTGTACCAGAAACTCTCCGCGATGAATAAGCTCAAGTAGCTCCGCTGGCGTGACCAGCAGGTTCTCAATGACCTCCAAGGGGTCAGGCTTGGGGACTCCTGTTTGCTGGATATTCCGCGCCAGGTACCACCAGACACGTGTGCGCGCCCCCGTAGGGTTAGCATACATATGAGCCAGGAACTCCATATCCTCCGCGACAGCGACGCTATAGCCGGTCTCCTCCATCAGCTCGCGGTGCGCCGTCATAAGCGGATTCTCATACTCATCTGGATCGATTCCCCCTGCCGGAAACTCTAGCACCACCTGGCCGATACCATGCTTGTACTGGCGATTGAGCAAGAAGCGACCATCCTCTGTAACGGGTACCACGCCCGCCCAACCAAAGTTCTCAATGATGTAATAGTCTTCAACGATTGGCCCGCCTGGTACCTCTACGCACTCGCTACGCACCCGCAAATAGGGGGTATCTAAAAGCTGCCGTGATGATAGCGTCTTCCATGGCGCATGCATATCCTTCAAAACAGGGGTTCTCCTTCACTATAGAAGTATACGAAAATGGTTGCACACACATTGTAGCACTGTTTCTCACCTCTCAGGAGAGCCTTCCAATTCTCCTCTGGCACCAGCCTCGGCTCACTACGCTCGCCTCGGGATAAAGGGGATGTGTGTGGAAAACGGCAAAGCCGTTTTCCACACACATCCCCTTTATCCCGAGCACCGCAGGCGCGAAGGATGCTCAACCCCATATGTATGAGAATTAAAAAGCCCTGGCTTCCATTGGCAGCTTATTGACTTAATAACTGGTTGATGGTATTTGTCAGAGTATCAATGTCAAAAGGCTTCTCTAGCCCCAGGAGGTGACGTTCCTCTAGTTCCTCGGTGCGCTGGCCCAGGCTCGCGCTGGTGATGATTGTAGGAACATGAGAGAGATCTTTCATGGCATGAAGGCGGTCATAGAGTTCGATTCCAGTCATTTCGCGCAATAGATAATCGATAATTAACATATCAACCTGAATACTATGCGCCAGGTTGAGCGCTTCATGCGGGGTTGTGGCAAGCAAGGTATAAAATTGTGGCTCCTCGGAGAGAGCCATTTTCATGACCTCACCAATGGCCTCGTCATCTTCAACGACGAGAATCACCTTGAGGGCTTTGTTCTCCACGCTCTGGTCTTGCGCCATATTCTACCTTCATTCCGCCTAGTGTCTAAGGATAGACGTTATTTGCTCACGAGTTCTGAACACATACAGATAACACGCCAGGGGCATCGGTACAAAAGACACGACGCCCCCAAATGGGTTATTATCATTCTCTATCCCTATCGACACTACGTAGGTAGAGATGAAGGTTGATCGCGCATACGTTAGTAACGCTATATATCAAGCGGAACCGTTTCGCCAGTGCCTCGCAATAAGAAGCGCTGGATTTTGCCTGTCGCGGTCTTAGGGAGCTCGGCGCGGAACTCGATGTAGCGGGGATACTTGTGGGGTGCCAGTCGCCCCTTCACAAATTCCTTAAGCTCCTCTTCCAGGGACTCCGAAGGCTCTATACCCTGCTTGAGAACCACATAAGCCTTGGGCTTGACGAGCTGCGCCTCATCTAAGTCAGCTACTACCGCCGCTTCAAGCACCATGGGATGAGCGATCAGAGTGTTCTCGACCTCTACTGGCGAGACCCATTGCCCGCTCACTTTGAGCATGTCATCGGAGCGCCCACAGTACCAAAAGTACCCCTCCTCATCGAGATAATATTTGTCACCAGTAGAAATCCAGTGTCCATTGATTGTATCCTTCGTCTTCTCATGTTTGTTCCAGTACGAGGCGGCAATACTCTCGCCACTGATCAAGAGGTTGCCGATATCCCCCTGGGGTACAGACTGGCCCTGCTCATCGACCAGGAGCGCCTGGTAACCTGGAACAAGCTTGCCCGTGCTGCCGGGGCGAATATCGTCAAAGCGGTTGCTGATAAAGATGTGCAGAATCTCGGTTGAGCCAATGCCATCGAGAATGGGTACCTGGAAGGCATCCTGCCAGCGTCGCAGGAGATCGGCGGGCAGCGCCTCTCCGGCGGAGACACAGACACGTAGCGAGGAACAATCAAAGCGGCGTGCGGCCTCAGGTAGCGCCAGCATACTGGCATACAAAGTGGGAACGCCAAAGAAGATACTTGGGCGATACTGCTCAATCACGCGGAACATGTCTTCCGCCACGGCGCGCCCTGGATAGTGGATAGCAGAGCCACCAACGCCAAAGGGGAAGTAGAGACCATTACCCAGGCCATAGGCAAAGAAGAGCTTGGCAGCGGAGAAAGTGACATCCTGCTCATGTATGCCCAGAACGGCGCGGGCATAGTACTCGGTACAGTACAACATATCATGCTGCAAGTGTACACAGCCCTTGGGGAAACCTGTGCTACCCGAGCTATAGAGCCAGAAGGCGCTATCATCCTTGCTGGTTGCTGCCGCCGCCAGGCTCGCCGAGGTCCGTGCAATCCACGGCTCAAATGCATGCGTCTGGGCATCAAGCGCGCTCTGTGTGCCACTCTCTTCAACGATCACAATATGGCGCAGAAAGGCCAGTTGTGGGCGTAAGGCCTGAATGGTGGGCCAGAGCGAGGCATGAACCAGGAGCACACGCGCCCGGCTATCGTTCAGCATATAGAGATAGTCAGCGGAGCGGAGCAGGGTATTCATGGGAACAGGGACCGCACCAATCTTGATCGCGCCAAAGAAGGCCGCGGCAAAGTAAGGAGAATCGAGCAAGAGCAGGGCAACACGTTGCTCCTGGTCTACTCCCAGGTCGAGCAGCGCGTTGCCCACACGGTTCGCCAGTTCGCTTACCTGGGCGTAAGTATAGGTCTGGCCCTCATAATAAATGGCGGGACGCTCGCCGCGCCCCTCTACAAGATGACGATCCAGAAAGACTGAGGTCGCGTTGAGCTGATCGGGAACAATAACCTGTGGCGTCGCGGGATCGTGTACGGGCTTGGCGTAGAGCATTGGCACACCTCTTTCATCTTCGAAAGATAGCCAACCAGGCGCGCGGGCGCGTCTCGTATGGCAAGCAAACGACATCCAGGCGATTGGAGGTAAGCTACGAGACGCGGTTGCGCGTCCGTACGCGTATGTACGCGTCTGTACGCGTATATAAAATAGCGCTTACACTTCTGCGCGGAAGCGTATATGAAAGAGGAACTCACGGTTCCCATCGCGTCCCAAAATTGGAGAATCACTCACCTCCAGTACTTGTAGCGCTGTATGCTGGGGAATCCATTCCTGCAATTCACGCAGGACACGTTGGTGAACCTCGGGATCGCTAATAATACCACTGCCTCGGTCCACCTCGGCCTTGCCAGCCTCAAACTGCGGCTTGACGAGCGAGGCGATCCAGGTTTCGGGCGAACGCGCTAAGAGGGGTTCAAGCGCGGGTAGCACGAGGCGTAGCGAGATAAAAGAGACATCAATAACGGCGCACTGCATTGGCTCTGGGAGTGATTCCAGGTGCCGGATATTGGTGCGCTCCATCACGACCACGCGTGGATCGTTGCGCAGAGACCAGGCCAACTGGCCATGCCCAACGTCGACCGCGTAGACAAGCTGTGCTCCATGTTCAAGCAAGCACTGGGTGAAGCCGCCAGTTGACGAGCCAACGTCTATCGCCACGCGACCAGTTGGATCGAGATGAAAGGCGTCCAGGGCCTTCTCCAGCTTCAGTCCGCCACGGCTGACATACTTCATTTCGGGCGTGATCTCTGCGAGACGACACTCTACATCGAGCGGTATCATCGAACCCACCTTGTCAACCATGCGCTCGCCTACAAAGACCTGGCCGGCCATGATCAGTGCACGCGCACGCTCACGGCTTGGTACCAGCCCCCGCCTCACCAGGGCGACATCGAGTCTCTCTTTATTCGCGGCCATAAAAATGCTTGTGCATCCTCCCACACTCCATGTAAACCATGTTCCTGTTTAGTATAATCTATTTTTCTGTATCTTTGCTGTGACTCTTCAGCGCTGAGTGTGATTCACATTTCTGCAACCCTCGCCCCCATTTGGGGTAAACGGAGGCGCAGCGTCACCTATCCCATAAGCACCGCGTTGGTGATACATCACTGACATATTCTGTCCAGACATGTTGCTCTACCAGAGGCAACCGCTACACGGGGCCGCTCCCCAAGCCGGTCCCTACCGAGTTTTGAGCGCCTTTTACCATGTGCTGGCAGAACCATAAATGTGACGTTTATGGGATTAACTACATCTGGTTGTAGTAGATCAGGGCGCCTGCGCCGACGAGGCCGACGTTGGGACCCAGTTCGGCGAGTACGATGCGCGCCATCTCGCGAGGCACCTGCATCGCGCGCTGCTGGACGATGGCACGCGCGGGGGCCAGCAGTTGCGCGCCCATCTGCATCAGCCCACCACCCAGGACAATGAGTTCGGGATTAAAAATATGAATGATGTTGACCAGGCCAACACCCAGCGCCTCTGAAGCCTCGCCCAGGATCTGCTGAGCCAGGGGCACACCAGCAGTGGCGGCCTGCGCGACCAGGCGCGCGTCTACACGTAGCTCTTCGTCCACGTGCAGACCAGGCTGTTGCTGGCGTGCGAATCTCAGGAGTTCTTCACCCTCGCCACGGGCGATAGCAGCCAGGACACGGCGCGCGATGCCCGTTCCCGAGGCCAGGCCCTCCAGGCAGCCAACATTCCCACATCCGCATGGCTCACCACGCCAGTCAACGGTAATATGCCCCAGTTCACCCGCGGCTCCCGCGATCCCCTCCAGAATCTTGCCATTGGTTATCACGCCGCCACCGATGCCAGTACTAATGGTCAGATAGACCATTTCATTGCTGCCACGGCCTGCGCCAAAGAGATGCTCGCCCAGGCCAGCCGCGTTCGCGTCGTTCTCCAGGTAAATAGGTAGCTGGTAGTGCTCGGCAAAGATGTCCCGCAGGGGGATATCGGTCCAGCCCGGCAGATTGGGGGGTGAGATCACGACACCAGTGCGGTTATTAAGTGGCCCCGGCGCGGCAATGCCAATGCCCGCTATTTGGGCAGGCGTGAGCCGAGCATCAGCTAAGGCCTGGTCTACCGCCTGGAAGAGGCGTGGGATTACACGTTCGGGGGTACCATTGTCACCGGTAAGCAGATTCGCGCGCGAGAGCAGGGTCGCCCCCTGCAATACCGCCGCCCGAATCTGCGTCCCTCCAAGGTCAACGCCTACCACCAGGGGATAGGAAGCGTACATTGTCTGGTTGTCACCAATCATATCAGCTCCAGAAGGTCTGCTTTTTTGTTAGATGATACTCCATTTCGCTTAGAGCGACAAGATTGATGGAGATTTACTTTGGTACATTTATCTACTCTGAGTTACTATAATGTGTTCATGCCGTTTCTTTTCTTGAAAGCGGCAAATACCAGGGAGAAATGTTTATTCATAACGATATGACAAATAACCGTTTTTAGTCACAGCTTCCGCGTCTGGCCTCTAGCAGCGGGGAGAGCCGTGTAACATTGAAGGATGTGCTTTGTGGATGGGAGGGTAAGAGATGACGACGCTACCAGACCCAGGCCCCGATATGCCTTTTCGGCCTTTTCGCAGTCTGCGCGACTTTGGCGCCTTTCAACACGTCCCCCAGACAATCACACAGGTGACAGTATCGGGCGCCCCCGAACCCCGTCAACCCATGGCGTATGCCACGCATCGCCCCCAGGTCAGGCAATCTCAGGTAGCGAGTACCCAGACAGACACAAGCAAAGTGACAACCGATACAGAACAGCTACAGCATGAGCAACGGAAGCGCTGGCTGATGATCGGCCTGCGTGGGAGTGTGAGCCTGGTGCTGTTTGGCTACCTGCTCATTATGGTTCCCTGGACATCTCTGTTCACAGCATTGCATGCGCTAAATCTCGGTCTCCTGGGCATCGCTTTCCTCCTGGGTGGCATGAGTAGCGTGGCCTACGCCTTTCAATGGCATCGCCTGTTGCGCGCCGAACATATTCGCTTTGACCTGGCGGACCTTATCAAGCTTCACCTGGTCAGCCTGACGTTCTACCATTTTCTCCCGACTAGCCTGGATGGGGATACGCTTAAGGCTACCTATGTTGGCAAATGCGCCGATAACCCTACCGGGGTGGCGAGCGCGACGGTGCTTTGTCATGTCACCAGTTTTCTTGGCATGCTTGTGATAGCAGTACCCGTGCTGGTGTTACGCCCTGAGCGTTTTCCCTTCGCTATAAGCATGTGGTTTGTCCTGCTTGCGCTTGGCATTGGTGCGCTCTTCAGTGGCGCGCTTCTCGTCTCCCTGATACTGCCGGAGATCATCTTTGGCAAATGGCTGGAGTATCGCCCGGTGCGCGCCCTGCTGCTCCTGGGCAATGCCCTCAGTATCAACCTCAATCGACCACGCGCCCTGCTCTTCGCCATTAGTTATGGCCTGCTCTCCTGGCTCTGCGCCATCTTTAGCTGTCAGACCTGCGCCCTGGCTCTGGACATACATATACCGCTTGCTTTCTACTGCGTGGCTGTGCCCCTGGTCACCCTGGTTTCAATCCTGCCTATCTCGCTCTGCGGCTTTGGTCTGCGTGAAGTCATTCTTATCGCTGTCTTTAGCGCCGCGCCCATCCCAGCGGGAAGCGCGCTTGCCCTGGCGCTGCTCCTGGATGCCCAACTCCTCTTCTTTAGCACGCTTGGAGGCTATCACTACTTCACCCTGGGACGCCATAGTGTTTAAATAGTTGTGGGTGTGCTGTGTGCTGGCAGCCTGCAGGCTGCCAGCACACAGCACACCCACAACTATGTTATGCATAGACACCTGGTCGCATATATCGTACACTGGTACAATCTTACAGGCTCTTGACTGGCGGAACAAATGTTCGTATTCTATAAAGTAAATATATTGACGGTATAATATTTTCCCGTCACAGGCACATATGAATCGCACATGGAGGAGGCGCCATGGGGGCAGATTTCGCACACTTGCACGTGCATACCGAGTATTCTTTGCTCGATGGCTTGAGCCATATCAAAAAGCTGGTACAGCAGACAAAAGAGCTAGGTATGCAGCACCTGGCGATCACCGATCATGGAGCGATGTACGGGGCGCTTGAGTTCTACAAGGCCTGTCGCGCGGGTGGCGTCCATCCAATTATTGGCTGCGAGGCCTATCTCACGGAAGATATGCAGGACCACTCTAAGCGCTTTAGCGATGACTATTACCACCTCCTCCTGATCGCGAAGAACAATACCGGGTATCGCAACCTGATGAAGCTGACGACGATTGCGAATACCGAAGGCTATCATCTGCGCCCCCGCATCGATAAAAAGGTCCTGGCACAATATGCCGAGGGGCTGATCGTCACCTCGGGCTGCCTCTCAGCCGAAATTCCCAAGCTGCTCCTGGCGGGTAAACAGCAGGAGGCGCAGCAGGCTGCACGCTGGTACCAGGATGTCTTTGGACCCGAGAACCTCTATCTTGAGATTCAGGAACACCATGGCGTCTGGGATAACGATACTCCCTCTCCCCAGGCGCGCCTCAACCAGATGCTCTACCAGATGCACAAGGACCTCCACATCCCTTTGATCGCCACCAATGATCTGCATTATATTCGTGCCGAAGACGCTCAGTCCCATGACGTGCTCCTCTGTATCCAGACAGGCAGGCAGATCGATGCCCAGAAACGCTTCAAATTTGATAGTCGCGAGTACTATCTCAAGAGTCCAGCGGAGATGCTCCAGCTCTTCCCCGAACTTCCAGACGCTTTGAGTAATACGGTCCGCCTGGCCGAGCAATGCGAGGTCGATCCCCTGGCTCATAAAGCCAGCCTTCCCCAGGTGCAGATCCCACCGCAGTATGCCTCCGCCAATGACTATCTCTACGCCCTCTGCCTCGAAGGCGTGAAGTATCGCTTTGGCGAGCTAACGGAGCCTATCAAGCGCCAGCTCGACTACGAGTTCAGCATTATCATGCAGATGGGCTATGCGACCTATTTCCTGGTGGTCTGGGACTATGTTAACTATGCTCGCTCGCATGGCATTCGCTGTTCCGCGCGTGGCTCGGCGGCTGGTAGCCTGCTAGCGTATGTGCTGGGCATCACTAACGTCGATCCCCTGCGTTACCAACTGCTCTTTGAGCGCTTCCTCAACCCCGAGCGCGCGGATATGCCAGATATCGACATGGACTTCCCGGATGATCGCCGTGAAGAAGTTATCAACTACGTCGCGCAGAAGTATGGAGTGGACCACGTGGCGCAGATGGTCACCTTTAACACCATGGCGGCTAAGCAGTCAGTCAAAGACGTTGCGCGCGCCATGGGACGGCAGGACGTTGGCGACCGCATTACGCGCCTCATCCCTACTGGCCCCCGCATCACCCTGCGCGGCTCGCTGGAGAGCGTGCGTGACCTGACCTCTACCTATGAACAGAACCCGGAGGCGCGCGAGATCATCGACCAGGCGCTGGAGCTGGAAGGTGCCGTGCGCAATACCGGCATCCACGCCGCGGGTGTCATCATCTCCTCGGAGCCGCTGGAGCTATTTGCTCCCCTGCAACTGCGTGACTTCCGCGATGCCAGCAAGGGCTTTATTACCCAGTTTGAGCAGTCGCATCTTGAGGAGCTGGGGCTGGTCAAGTTCGACTTCCTGGGCCTCTCTAACCTGACCATCGTCGATAACACGCTCAAGTTTATCAAAGAGGCACGCGGCGAAGAGATCGACATGGAGAAGCTGCCCCTTGATCTCACGGGCGACCCAAAACAGGATCGTAAGCGCGCTAAGGCCTTTGAGCTGCTGTCCGCAGGCGAGACAACCGGCATCTTTCAGCTTGAGGGCGCGAAGATGCGCGAGTATATCAAACAGCTCAAGCCCACCAGTGTCGAAGATATTATGGCCATGATCGCCCTCTACCGGCCCGGTCCTATGGAAAGCATTCCGTACTTCATTGATGCCAAGCATGGACGTCGAGCCGTGCAGTATCTTGATGAGCGGCTCAAAACCTGGCTGGAGGAATCGTACGGCATTATCGTTTACCAGGACCAGGTGCTCCTCATCGCCGTCAACCTGGCTGGCTTCTCCTGGGGCAAGGTCAACAAGTTCCGCAAGGCCTTGAGCAAGAAGATCATGCACGAGGTCGAGGGCTATAAGGGCGACTTTATTCAGGGCTGTATCCATAATGGCATGTCGCCTAAGATCGCCGAGGAGCTATTTGAGCAGATCAAACCCTTTGGCGGCTATGGCTTTAACAAGGCTCATGCCGCCAGCTATGCCGTTGTAGCCTTCTCTACGGCCTACCTCAAGGCCAACTATACCGCCGAGTTTATGGCCGCCACGATGACGACCGAGGCCGCGGACGCCAGGAAGATCGCCAACGCCATTGCCGAATGCAAGCGCATGGGAGTCAAAATCCTGGGTCCAGATGTAAACAAGAGCAGCAAGGGCTTTACCGTTGAAGAGGGCGGTGTGCGCTTTGGCCTGCTGGCGATCAAGGGCATTGGCGACGCCCCGATTGACGCCATCATTGAAGCCCGCCAGGCCAAAGGACCCTTTAAATCCCTGGCGGACTTCTGTACCCGCGTCAATCCTCAATCGGTCGGCAAGGGTGCCCTCGAAACGCTCGCCAAGGCTGGGGCATTGGATTCACTTGGGCGAGGCCAGCGCCACATCCTGCTGGCCTCGCTGGAGCGCGCCATGCAGTATGGTAAGGGCGAGCGCGAGGCCCAGGAGCATGGCCTGCTCAGCCTCTTTGGCGATATTGAAGAGCATGGAGGCGACCTGGCCTTTAGCCTGGCTACCAATGTTGAGGAAATTCCCATGCAGCAGTTGCTGGATTGGGAGCGCGAGCTGATCGGCGTCTACATTACGCAACACCCCCTGACGCACCTGAGTGACATTCTGGCGAGCAAAGGCGTCACACATCACCTGGGACAGATCACAGATGAACTCAATGGCCAGAAAGTCATTGTTGGAGGCATGATCAAAGAGGCTCGACGCATTACCACCAAAAAGGGCGACGATATGTGCGTCATCCAGCTAGAAGATATGTATGGCACAGTCGGCGTGACCGTCTTCCCGCGCCTCTACGCCCAGACCAGGGAGCGCTGGGTAGAGCATAGCATCGTGATCATTAAAGGGGGAGTTCAGGTACGACGCGACGAACCCGAAATCATCTGCGACGCCGTCGCGGTCCTGGAAGTTGAAGAGGTGGAGACTCCACGCAAGCCCTACCAGGTCTGGCTCACGATCCAGATCAGCGGCAACGACCAGCACGCCATTGAAAACGACATGCTCAAGGTGCAGGATATCTATCGCTTCATTCAGGAGCGTCCAGGGCGCGACCATTATGAGATTCTGGTTAGTAATGGAGAGTGGCAGGTACGCCTGACGCCCGGCGACAACACCATGCACTACAGCGAAGAACTGCACCATAAGCTTGAAGATGTTCTGGGAGAGGGCGCAGTCGAAGCTACGCTTGCCGGTTGATTCCCGCAACAGAAAAAAGTGGACATAGAAGCCTCTTCTTTGACAGTCGAGATCCCCAGCCGTTATACTTAGTAGCAACCGTTAACCCTAGCCATTCGTACTAAATATTAATCGCTAAAAATATACATATCTAAATAGTTCAAAAGAGAAGGCTTGAATATCGTGGGCGCAGAATATCGCGAGTCACCAACTGACTCAAGGCCAGTCTCTGGCCCTACTTCTAGCAATATGCCGCCGTATGAGCCACGCCAACCAGGCTCACAGCCCGCGGCTAATCCTGAGCAACACCCCTTTAACAAAAATCAGGTGGTGGAGACACCTCGTCCCGCGGTCCAGGTCTCTTCTCATCACTATAACGACTATCCAGGTGATGGCTACCAGGAGCCGGTGTACCGGGAGCATGTTTCAGGCTATCTAGGGGCGCCATACCGGCCTCCCTTCCCTCCTGCGCAGGCTGGACAACCCAATGGACAGGTGCATCAGCCATACCAGCCTCAGGCGGCTCATAATGGAACCTATGGGGCACAGCAACCCTATGCCCCTCATGCATCTTATAATCCGTACACTCACGCTACTTACGCGCAACCCCATTACTACTATGGGCAGGCGCCATATGGCTATCCCTACCCCTATGGCTATCCCTACGGTTACTATGCGCAGCCCGAGGTCAAGGAGCCAGGACGCACCTACCAGCTCACCATAAGCATCATTACGCTGATTGCATCGGTCCTCGCCTTTCTGGGGGGACTCTTCTGCGTGCTCATACTGGTACTTACCTCGACATTAGAGACGGCGACCTCCACCCTGCCCGCTGATCAGCGCTTCGCATCGCTCAGCCTGTTCACGGCCCTGGCCTTCGCGGGCATCATCGGCGGCGCGGCCTGCGGCTATCACAGCATTATGGCCCTGCTGCGCAAACAGTCATGGGCCTTTAAGCTACCACAGTTCTGGATCTTCCTGGCTCTCTACGCGGTCTTGATCGGCATCGCGGTCGTGATGTCTATTGCCGGCGTCTCGACCGCCAGTATCCCCCTGACGCTCTTCTTGATCGCCCTGGCGGGTATCTTTCCCGCGTTTACCGTGGTATCCCTGGCCATTCGCCACATTCACAAACCGAAGACGGCTCCCTGGCCCACGACCTGGAGACGCTTTATCGTTGCCATGGTCAGCGGCGCCACCATCTCAATCGTGCTAGCCTCGGTACTGGAGCTACTACTCGAAGTGATAGTCAGGCTCGTCCTGGGAACCTCCAGTAGTATTCTAAACAATACTAATCAGCTTCCCAGTGATCCTCGCAGTATCATCGCCCTGCTGGTCACCCTGTCTGTAATCGCCCCCTTGATTGAAGAGGGAGTCAAGCCCCTGGCCGCGATCACAATGATCGGACGCATGCGTAGCGCCGCCGAGGCCTTTGTTATGGGCATGGGCTGCGGTATCGGCTTCGGCCTGGTGGAGACCGTGATGTATATCAGCACAGGCTACCAGGACTGGCTCCAGGTCGCGCTCCTGCGCAGTAGCGCCTGCCTGCTGCATGGCTTTGGCGCAGGCATGGTCTCGCTAGGCTGGTACTATCTCACGCATAAAAACTCCACGAAGAAATACAATCGCATCCTGCTAGGCATCGGGTGTGGCGCATACGCCGTGCTCCAGCACGCGATCTGGAACGGCTCAACCGGGCTGGAGCTGCTGCCCTTCTTCCCCAGGGACAATTTCCAGCTTGGCACCTTCTCACTCAGCCCTGAGTGGGCGATTGTACCCGTCTATGTTGTGCTCTCCGCGCTGATGATCGCCTTCCTCCTCTTTGTCACCAGGAGGTTGCGCACACAAAACAGCGAGGGCACACCCAAAGAGGCACAGCCCCAACAGCAACCACAACAGGCATGGAATGCCGCGCCACAACCAGCCCGCGTTGGCTAGAGTAAGAATGATGATATGGTGTTTGGGCGAATGCCCAAACACCATATCATCATTCTTACTCTATTTCGCTTGCTTTTTCAAGATCGCCATGATATAGTTGGGCTATACATACATCTTCTTCACATAAGAAAAGGAGTCATACATGTCAGCCACCACATTCTCTCTCTTCGGCGCCGTAGCCTCACATGGCCGCGTAAGCGATGAGCATGAGTGTTGTGGGTATGCATGTATGGCAACAAACTCCACACTCACCACCAGGTAAACGCTCCCCGCGAGTCATTCCTGCTCTATTACTCATCCCTACGTGCAAGCTAGCTTGAATAGCCAGAGTGCTACGCTCATGGTCTTTTTATGCCCATTTATAAAAGGCACCCATGAGGATGGCGCCCGGCTGTTTTTTGTCTGCTTCTTTGCACTAGCTCCTCATGCAGAAACTAACACCACTCTCGTGGCTAGCGCTTCCCCCATTCGGGGACAAGCGCGCTCAAGTTTCTGAGAGGCATTAAGGAGAAATAGAGCATATGTATTCAATGAGCCGGAAGCTCAATGCTTATACTGTATACCTGCTTATGGTCGGGATCGATTCCCTGGCCCGTAGTATTATGTTTACCCTTAACCTCATTTACCAGGCCGAGGTCGTCCATCTCAATCCCTTACAGCTCGTTCTGGTTGGGACCACGCTGGAAACCGCCTGCTTTCTGGCCCAGATTCCTACCGGCGTCATCGCCGATGTGTATAGCCGTCGCCTCTCGGTCGTCATTGGCTATATCCTGACGGGAGTGGGCTTCCTGCTTGAGGGCCTGGTACCCACCTTCGCGGCTGTCCTGCTGGGAAATATCCTCTGGGGGATTGGCGCAACCTGCATCGATGGCGCCCAGGAGGCCTGGGTTGTCGACGAGGTCGGCGAGGAACATGCCGGCCGCATCTTTACCCGTGGCTCGCAGATAGGCCAGATTATGGGTCTGATTGGCATTCCTATCAGCGTCGCCCTGGGTAGCCTGCGCCTCAACGTCCCCGTCGTTACAGGCGCCCTGCTAATCACGCTCCTGGGACTGGTTCTCCCCTTCATCATGCGCGAGGATGGCTTTACGCCGACGCCCCGCGAGGAGCGCAACTCCTGGCAATCCATGGGACGCCAGCTCACAGACGCCCGGCACATGGTCAGCCTCAAGCCCATGCTGGTCAGCATCTTTGGCGCAACCCTCTTCATGGGCCTCTCCAGTGAGGGCTTTGATCGCCTGAACCAGGTACACTTTCTACAGGACTTCACCTTTCCGATCCTGTGGGGCCTGACACCCGTCATCTGGTTCGGCATCATCAGCGCGGTCAGCTCACTCCTGGGCATCGCCACAACTGAGCTGGTCAATCGCCGCCTGAACCTGAATCATGCGCCTTCCCTGTTACGCGCTCTAACTATCATCAATGCACTACTGCTCATAAGCATGCTTAGTTTCGCCCTGGCTGGCAACTTCTACCTGGCCCTCATCGCAGTATGGGGCGTCGGCGTCATGCGTACCGCGAGCCGCCCGCTCTATAACACCTGGGTCACGCAGAACAGCGACTCACGGGTACGCGCCACCATCTTTTCAGCCACAGGCATGATCGATGCCATTGGGCAAATCGGCGGTGGCCCAGCAGTAGGCTACATCGGCGAGCGCGTCTCTATCCGCGCCGCCCTGACAGCCGCAAGCCTGCTCTTGAGTCCCATCCTCTTCTTCTTCCTGCGCAGCTTCCGCCTGCTCCAACGCAACGAAGATTCTTCTATGAAGAGTAGCAGCGTCGACACCATAGTAGAATTGGAGAGATAAATTCCCTTTACATGGTAAGAAGTATGGGCGTAGATTGTGCGCATACGCGCACAATCTACGCCCATACTTCTTACCATATGAGCACCGCAGGCACGAAAAGTCAAAAAGCTTGACAGAGCCATCAAAGCCATGTTATGCTATATAGAACAAACATTAATCGTATACAGGCGATGAATGGGATATATTAAGTAGCAACCCCAACACACAGAGAGCGATGCCATGGCTGCAAGCATCACAGTTGGTCCTACTTAATGACACCCCTGAGCCAGGCAGTGAACCGCCAGTAAGAAAAGATAAGTCAGGCGCAGTAGCTGTTCCTTCGGGATCGCGCCCGTTAACGCGCGACGGTTTGACTCTTGCTAACCAGCAGAGAGAAAACCGGCTGAGGCCCCTTGAGAGGTCTGCCTTGTAAAGGCTACAGACTGCTCGGGGCAAATGGTGGTGGTACCACGACAGGCAAAAAGCAATTTCTGCCCTCGTCCTCCAAAGGATGAGGGCTTTTTGTATTGTCCATCAAACCACCAGCATTCGCTTGAGCAGAGAAAGGATGCCTATGGAGAGTGACAACGGTAACGACGACGATAACGACAACAATCTGAATCTTTGGGGAAGCACCTGACGACTGGACGTCTGCATGACTTCAGGTATGCTTTCCTGTGCAAAAATCACTAGAAAATCAGTGGAAATCTCATTGAGAAGGAGCATACACCATGCAGAAGACAAGAACATTAACTACGGAAATCCACAAACATGTCGGTGAGCGCGTACGCGTGCAGGGCTGGTTGCAGTCCTGGCGCCAACTTGGCAGCATTCACTTCCTCGTTATTCGCGACGGCTGGGGCCAGATTCAGGCGGTGGCCGAGAGCGAGGCGGAGATCGCTCCCCTGATCGAGGCAGAGGCGGGAGTCGAGAGCCTGGTCGCGATTGAAGGGCTGGTCGAGAGCGTTCCCCAGGCTCCTGGCGGCATTGAGCTCCACAACCTGGCGATTGAGCTTATTGAGCCGATTCGCGAGACGCCTCCCTTCCCCATCAACAAACGCAAGATCAACGCTCAGCTCAGCACGCTGCTCGATCACGCCGTGATCACACATCGGCATCCTACCCGGCGAGCGGTGCTGCGCCTTTCGTCCGTTCTGTCACAGGCCTTTCGCGAGAGCGTGCTCACCCGTGGCTTTACCGAGATCCATACGCCCAAGATCCTTGGCACGACCACGGAGGGTGGCGCCAACGTCTTCAAACTCGATTACTTTGGGCGGCCCGCGTACCTGGCCCAGAGTCCACAGCTCTACAAGCAGATCATGGTTGGCGTCTTCGAGCGTGTCTTTGAGGTTGGTCCCGTCTTCCGTGCCGAGGAGCATGACTCAACGCGCCACCTGAACGAATATGTCAGCCTGGACGTAGAGATGGGCTTTATCGAGAACCACTTTACGATTATGGCGCTCCTACGCGACATCCTGGCGGACATTATTGGCGCCTTTCAGGAGCACTGCGCACCCGAACTGGAACTGCTCAAGGCCAACCTGCCTGTTGTGCCTGCCGAGATCCCACATATCCACTTTCAAGACGCCCAGGAGCTTATCCTGAAACTGCACAAGGTCGACGTACGGGGCGAGCCAGACCTCTCGCCCCAGGACGAGCGCTGGCTGGGAGAGTGGGCGATGAAGGAGTTTGGTAGCGACTTCCTGTATGTGGCGGGCTATCCCACGAAGAAGCGCCCCTTCTATACCCATACAGACCCGGAGCGACCCGAATACACTAACTCATTCGACCTGCTCTTCCGTGGCCTGGAACTTGTGACCGGTGGCCAGCGCCTGCATCGCTACGCGGACTACCTGGAGGCGCTCCAGAGCCGCAACATGTCCATGGAGCCATTTGAGCACTACCTGGAGGCCTTCCGCTATGGCATGCCACCACATGGAGGGTTCGCCATTGGCTCCGAACGCCTGCTCATGCAATTGCTCGGCGCACCCAACGTACGCCTGACGACGACCTTCCCCCGCGACATGCACCGCCTCGTGCCTTAAGAACAGGGATAGGGGATGGTGGCGTGGGTTGCAACAACCCACGCCACCATCCCCTATCCCTATCCAGAGGTAATCTTGACATTTTCCTTGCCTGTCAGTATAGTTGGCGACAACAATGTGTAGGAAAGCTAGAGAGGAAAGGGAGAGCGCATGCGCTTATACTCCGTGAACAACATCAATGTATTGATGTTTATCGCTCAAACTTCCATCTCATGTCCTTTCCCCTCACACATTACCACTCCAGTCACGACCAGGCCAGATTGATCTAGACAGCACTTCATTCTTATCCACATATTCTAACTTCTACAAGTGCATCACACGCTAACCTTCTATATTCGTGTGGTTTCTCCATAGAATGGACTTGCTGTATGTTTACGCGTTTCTCAGGTCTCTGGCATCACCGTGACTTCCTGAAGCTCTGGTTTGGCGAGAGCGTCTCTCTCTTTGGTAGCCAGGTTTCGATACTCGCACTTCAACTTACTGCCGTACTCATCTTACATGCCAATGCCGCACAAATCGGATTACTGGGTGCTGCGGAGTATGCTCCGTTACTGCTTTTAAGCCTGTTCGTGGGCGTCTGGGTAGATCGTTTACCACGCCGATTTCTGCTACTTGTCTCCGACATAGGGCAGGCAGTCCTTATTGGATCGGTTCCAGTCGCTTTCCTGCTAGGTTTTCTGCGCATTGAGTACCTCTACACGGTCGCGTTTCTGGCTGGTTGCTTCTCTGTCGTCTTTGGCATAGCATATCAATCCTATCTGCCTGAACTGGTAGAGGGGGAAAGCCTGTTAGAAGGGAATAGCAAGCTGGAGGCAAGCCGGGCGGTTGCCGGGATCGCCGGGCCATCAGTAGCGGGCATGATTATCCAGGTACTTTCAGCGCCGCTTGCCCTGTTTGTTGATGCGGCATCATTCCTGGTTTCCGCTATCTGCCTGAAATGGATCAGAGTACCCGCCCCAGCCTCCAGAGCAAGCAAGGCGCAACCTTCCATCTGGAAACAGATCGCCGAAGGCTTGCAAGCTATCCTCAAGCACCCTCTGCTACGCACTATTGCGGCTTATTCTAGTACGCTCAATTTCTGCTGGTCCATCATCTTCACTGTCTATACGCTCTATGCGGTCAATGAACTGCATTTTTCATCCACGCTGTTAGGTATCGTGCTTGGCGTTGGCGGGCTGGGTGGTCTCCTCGGAGCAATAATTGCTGAGCGGCTCGCCCGCTGGTGTGGCCTGGGACCAACTCTCCTTGCTACGGCGCTACTCGCAAGCGCGGGCGCGCTACTGACTTTCATTGCGCATGGTTCCTTGCTAGTAGCATTGCCATTACTCGTAACCGGGCAATTCCTCATGGGAATCTCTACAACTGTTTATAATGTCAATCAGATCAGCTTGCGTCAGGCAATCACGCCTGCGGCTTTGCAAGGTCGCGTCAATGCAACAATCCGCTTTCTGGCTGGTGGTTCAGCGCCACTTGGTTCGTTGGTAGGTGGCCTGTTAGGTACGCTAATTGGAGAGAGAGCCACGCTGCTATTTGGTGCCATTGGCATCAGCCTGGCGTTTGGCTGGCTCTTCTTCTCGCCTATACGCCATCTACGCTAGCTATCAGAACTGTCAAGGAAGCGGAGAGCACATGACGCCTCTTCGCTTCCACTCTTGCAGTTGTGGGAACCAGTGAAATGCTATAATATCCTCACAGGAGCCAAAAAAAGAGCTAAATGATCATCTCACTAAGTAGGTGTAGGGTCCATGCAAGCATGGACTTTCTCGGGTGAGCAGAGTCCATGCTTGCATGGACCCCACAGCATCTAACGTTTCCAGGACTTAGTGATTACACCCCTAAAGCTTAGAAAGTAGGAGCAGTACGCCATGACGGAGCCAGAAGAGACAGCCGACAAGGCGGGGATGCGACCCAAGCGCCCCCTGAGCCTGGGCGCGGGCGCCATCGTGGTTCACGATAGCAAGGTCTTGCTAGTACGCAATCGCTACGGCGTCACCAAAGGGCGTTACCTGCTGCCTTCGGGGCGTGTAAAGACAGGCGAGTTGCCGGACCAGGCAGCTGCGCGCGAGACCTTCGAGGAGACTAACCTGCGCGTTGAGATTGAGGGCCTGCTTGGAGTACGCCTGTGGGTGATGGATGATGGCGAACACAACTACTTCTTTATGTACAAGGCCCATCTTATCTCGCCTCTCAGAGAACTGCTGCCCAATCTGGCGGAGGTCGATGATGCTCGCTTCTTCTCGCGGGAAGAGATGGATGCGCTGGGACCGGACGAGACGTGGTCTGGCGCCATTGCCATCGCCTATAAAGGACTGGATTCAGAAGCCATCACCTGGCCCAACCACGCTCACCTCTCCGATTCATCTGGCGTAGAAAACGCAGAGAGATGGCGTATCTGGCTTTAGAAGTGCATGTGGCAGAAGAGAGGTTACTGTGCGCATACGCTTGCTGACCCTGGGTCCCCAGGAGATCAAATATTGGACAGAACAGATTCTTGATGTCTATCGCCAGGCCTTTGAGGCCCCACCCTACAATACACAGGAAGAGGGAGTGCAGAGCTTTGGGCTGGTCCTACCGCGCCATAGCCTGCGTTCCGGCTTTCGCTTCCACGCGGCCTACGACGAAGAGGCCCAGCGAATTGCAGGCTTTATCTATGGCTATACCAGCCGCCCAGGCCAGTGGTGGCATGATACGATCCGCGAGGCTATGCCTCACGCCATGGCGTGCGAATGGTTCCAGGATACTCTGGAACTGGTGGAGCTAGCGGTGCAGCCAGGCGCGCAGGGCTGTGGCCTTGGAGGCTGGCTCCACGATATCTTACTCCAAAACACGCCTCACCGCACAGCTCTGCTTTCAACCTATGACGGCGAGACCAATGGTATGCAGCTCTATCGCAAACGTGGCTGGCGGCCCCTCCTGCCCCACTTCTACTTTCCCGGCGGCGACAAGCCCATGAGCATTATGGGGCGCCAGCTTCGCTAACCGGCATACGACTTTGCGAGGAAATTGTATCAGGTTGCTCGAACAAATCTCTGTGAAAGACGTTAACCCTCGGTAGGGACGCGCTAAAGCTGGTCCCTACCGAATTTGGAGTGCTCCTTCGCGCAGTGGGCAGCTCTTCAGGCCAAAAAACTTGTACGAACAAAATTTTCCAGCAGAGTTATTTACGCCTTCTCGGCGCGCAAGAGCAGTTTGTCGTCGGTAAACGTCACCGGAGTGCCATCATCCTGGAAGCTGATCTCATAGTGCTCCCTGGCGGCTGACAAGGCCTCGACGAAGGCCTGGTACACACCCTGCCTGGTGGCGTCATCCGCACCAGCGCGCCGCAGCCAGTCGGCAATGGTATGCGTCTTGCGGAAAATCTGAGTTTCGCCGACCCTGAAGCCTGCCTGCTCCAGGAAGCGCCGCCACGCCTTCTCGCTATAGGAGCGCACATGCGTTGGATCGCGCATCTTCTCGACGGTATTAATAAACTGGTCCAACTCCTGCGCTTCTGGGACCAGGCTATCTTCAAGCGCAAAGATGCCACCCGGGCGCAAGACGCGCGCGATCTCACGTACCGCGCACTCGATATCCAGGAAGTGGTGAGGCGCGATACGGCAGGTCACAGCGTCGAACGCCGCGTCTGAGAAGGGAAGATCTTCGACGTCGGCCACCTGGGTAGAGATATTCGTCACGCCACGCGCCTGGCATAGCTCCTGGACGCGCTCCAGCATCTCGGGTGTGAGGTCGGAGGCCACGACTTCCTGCACATATGGCGCTACCGCCAGCGCCGTGTGACCGCCACCCGTCGCGACATCCAGCACGCGCATGCCTGTCTGGGGCGCAAGCAGGTCTAGCAGGAGCTGTAAGTCATGTCCCTTAGCGTGGGTCGCGCTCTCGACATAGGCATGAGACATACGCCCGAACTGGCGCTTTATATCGTCCTTTGAAGGTTGAGACATCGAAGCCATAAAGCCCTCCTTGACACAGTCTATTTCCCAACGAAAAAAAGAAAGACCGGAACACACAGTTCCGGTCCTGTCTGTTTAGCCTGCAGCGGGCCCTCCGTCCAGGCCGGGTCTGGTCATACTTGAGGGGTCCAGGATGCGATCCAGGTCCTCCTCGGAAAGGTCGGTCTTCTCCCGCGTCACCTCGCGAATGGTCTTGCCTGTTTTGTGCGCCTCTTTCGAGATCGCGGCTGCGGCATCATAGCCAATCACTGGCGCTAGCGAGGTACAGATCGCCAGGCCACGCTCGACCATCTCAGGTCCCTTCGTCGTCGCCTTCAGGCCCTTGATGCACTGACGTGTGAAATTGCGCGCCGAGGCCGCCAGCAGTTCAATCGACTGCAAGAGGTTGTAGGCTGTGACCGGCATCATGACATTGATCTCGAAATTGCCCGCCTGGCCCGCGACCGTAATCGTCGTATGGTTGCCCATCACCTGGGCGCAGACCATACAGACCGACTCAGCGATGACCGGATTTACTTTGCCGGGCATAATCGAGCTGCCAGGCTGTACGGCGGGCAGTTCAATCTCACCAATGCCCGCACGGGGACCAGAACCAAGCCAGCGAATGTCGTTCGCGATCTTCATCAGGCTGACTGCCAGAGTATTGAGCGCGCCGCTCGCCTCTACGACATTATCCAGCGTGCTCTGCGCCTGGAAGTGATTGCTCGTCTCGCGTACCTCGATGCCATTGGCCTGGGAGAGGCGTTGGCAGACACGGGCCGAGAACTCGGGATGCGTATTCACGCCTGTTCCAACCGCCGTTCCACCCAGGGCAAGCTCAGCCAGTTCGCCCTGCGCACGGCGCACACGAGCGATGCCGCGTTCAATCTGACCTACATAGCCCAGAAACTCCTGACCCAGGCGAATGGGGGTCGCGTCTTGCAGGTGGGTGCGCCCGGTCTTGATCACGGACATAAACTCGTCCGCCTTCTCCTGCAAGGCCTGCTGAAGCTCCTCAAGTGCAGGAACCAGGTCTTTCTCTATGCTGACCAGTGCAGAGAGATGCATCGCGGAGGGAATGACATCATTAGAGGACTGACCAAAATTGACATGATCATTGGGATGCACCTTGCGCGAGCCACGCGAACCGCCCAGCAGCTCGCTGGCGCGGTTGGCGATCACCTCATTGGCATTCATATTCGTCGAGGTGCCAGAGCCGGTCTGAAAAATATCCAGCACAAAATGCGCGTCCAGCTTGCCATCAATGACCTCTTGCGCCGCCTTAACGATGGCTTCGGCGATAGAGCCATCAACAGCCCCCAACTCCTCATTGGTCTGCGCGGCTGCCTGCTTAATCTGGCCAAGCGCACGAATGAAGGCCCGGGGGAAGCGCAGCGAGCTAATGGGGAAGTTTAGCACTGCACGCTGTGTGCTCGCACCATAATAAGCATCTATAGGAACCTGCATCTCGCCCATGGAGTCGCGTTCGATGCGGGTCTCTTGAGTCATAGTCATATCCATCTCCTCATCGAGCATAGTGGTAATAACGCTGGTATTATACCACGCTCGCCCATTTCAGTGAGCGCCCAGGCGGAGCACGCCGCAGTAAGCCCTGACATAACTTAGAATCAAAAGCAACTTACAGTTACTTGACACCTCTAGCATGGTACAATAGTCAGAAATTAGAGGCTCAGGGCGTTTTCTGCTTCTCTACTTGAGAGACATTTTCCGCTGGAAACGGGCATAAGCGTGCAGCTGGCATGAATACGTCTGTCAAATCTGCAAACCTGTCGCCTGTGCCTATGAGCCGCTGCCGGGATCGTCGTTTATGATGCTAGTCAGGAGAGTATACGAATGTCCGATCTGCACATCAAATATTGCCCGGTATGTGCTACACCGCTGGTCAAAAAACAACTTTTCAACGCAGAGCGCCTCGCCTGCGAGAACTGCGGCTATATCTTCTTCCTCAATCCCAAAGTGGTAGCGATAGTCGTAATCCGCCACGAGGGAAAATTTCTGCTTGGCAGGCGCAATATTAATCCAGGCAAGGGCAAATGGGGCTTCTCCGGCGGGTACGTGGACCGGGGAGAGACCGTTGAAGAGGCCGCACTACGTGAAGTTAAGGAAGAGACTAACCTGGATATCGAGTTGGGCGGCCTGATTGGCGTCTATAGCGAGACCAGCAGTCCCCATGTCATCATCGCCTACCAGGGCACCATCCTCGACAACACACTTCATACCCTCTCGGCCCAGGCAGAAGAGGTCAGTGAACTAGGCTTCTTCCAACCGGATGCCCTCCCCGAACTGGCCTTCCCTGTAGACCAACAGATCCTTGACGACCTTTTCAAATAAAAAATTGTTCTTTATAATATACTCAGCAATACTCCGAGACAGCGTGAAGCCGATGGCGATGTTGGGGAGTAAATATAATAGAAATAGCAGTTTGTTGCAGAGTTATCTACATCACAGACAACACAGGTGGAATATCTTATGCTTTCTATAGAGACTCAGGCACGTTTACAACAGCAAGGCCTCAACGCCTTCGACGAAGTTTCCTTGCGCGAAGAGCTAGAGAAACACGCGCCAACCTATACGCTTATTCGCCTGGCGGCCTGGCCCGCACGCCGCTGGAAATGCCATTATCGCTTGATGCTTGGCGACACCATCCATGATGCCCAAAACGTAGCCGAGGCCTATGCGATGGCTCTCCTCTCGCTCCTGGAGCGCCCTCTCGTCGAATCCGAGCCTCAGCCCAGCCATAGTTAGCAGGCAGCAGGCAATCCCCTCGCCACGCGAGCAAACAACCAATTAGTAATAGCCCCTATGCCTAAATATAGGACAAGTGGCAAAAGTATGGCTATAATAAGGGTACCAATCGTTCATTCTTATGAATAGTTATAATAAGGGTAGAGTATTCAATACTCAGCCATTGTTAATGCGTATCGTTAGTTCTACATAAGCACATCATTTTGTAACGCGGAAAGGAACAACCACTATTATGCTGCGTACCATGTGTAAAGGGAAAATTCATCGCGCCACCGTTACCCAGGCCAATCTCAATTATGTCGGTAGCATCACGATTGACCAGGATCTGTTGGATGCGGCAGGCATCTACCCTTACGAGAAGGTACAGATTGTCAACATCAATAATGGTGCCCGCCTCGAGACCTACACCATCGCTGGCGCGCGTGGTTCCGGTGTCATCTGCTTGAACGGCGCAGCCGCTCGTATGACCGCTGAAGGCGATCTGGTCATCATTATTAGCTATGCTGATTTCACGGAAGAAGAGATTCGTACCCTGACTCCACATCTTGTATTCGTCGACGAGAATAACCGTTTGACCGAGAAAAAAGACGTTCCTCTGTACGAGATGTTGCCCGAGCCTGAAGCCGCCCTCTTCTAGGAGCGCAAGCTTCAAGTAGTCATTTCATTCAGCCAGGAGGTTGGATGAATTACTACTTACATCCAACCTACCAAACGTTTGTAAGGCTCCCTCCAAGCCCTCCTCATTTCACAGATCCACTCTAAGATTAGACCCTCTTCCACTTTTATAAGTATGTTTAAGAATAGGAAGGAAGCGTACTTTTGTCCGTGGAAAAAGGCTTATATGTGCCTCCACTTGGAGCCACACCGTAAAAAAACTATAATACCCCTATGCGAATTACATCACTGCAAACACAGGTCAATAATCCTGACCGTATAAATATTTTTGTCGACGAGCACTTCCTGCTCGGCGCCAATGCTATGCTGGTCTTACAGATGAGTTTACATGTGGGACAGGAGATCACTCCCGCCCAGGTTGAGCAGATCCAGCAAGAGGAGGCCCTACAGCAGTCGGTCGACCGCGCCTTGAACTACCTCTCATTTCGTCCCCGTAGCCGCCAGGAGGTTCGTAACTATCTTCGCCGCAAAGGTACCACTCCCGAACATATCCAGGTGGTACTAGAACGCCTGGACCGCATGGACCTGGTCAATGACCGCAGCTTTGCCTCGTTCTGGCTGGAGAATAGAGAGCAGTTCAGTCCCAAAGGTGCTCAGGCCCTTAAGAATGAGCTGCGCCAGAAAGGCATACAGCGCGAAGTCATTGACGAGCTTGTAGATGAGGAGAACGACGAGGGGCGCGCACAACGCGCCGCGGAGAAGAAGGCGCGCAGCCTGCTACGCCAGCCCAGTATCGACTACGCCACATTCTATCGTCGCCTGGGAAGCTTTCTGCAACGTCGTGGCTTCAGCTTCGAAATCACCAAGCGCATCGTCAAGCGTATCTGGGAGGAACAGCGACAGGAGACGGTGGGAGAGGAAGAATAGAGCGGAGACGCAGGAGCATTCAGCCCTGGTAGCCCGACGCTGCTAAAGCACGCGTCTACATATGAAGGTACGGGGCATCTCGCGCCTTTATATGTAGACGCGTGCTTTAGCAGCGTCGTCTCCCCAGCGTCAGCCCCTGGTTTTATTCTTCCTCCACTGGTGATCATTGCCCCATATAGCGAGGATCATATGGCGGGAAAGCCGGGCTTCCCATACTGTTATTATCATCGTTATTGTCGGAATTATCCGTCGTAGGCGTATTCTGCGGCGTGGGTACTGCTGGTAGCTGGACGGAGGGCAGGGTCGCGGGATTCTGGCTTGACACTGTGATCTGCTGCGCATTGCCGGGAAGAGTATCGCCATACGAGAGATTGACCGAAACGCTATTGGGATCAATCCCCTCCTGCTTTGCGATATACGCCCGGGCATCGCTTTTCTTCATGCTCTTGAGATGATTCTGCATAGCCTGGAGCTTCTGAGGCGTGATCTGATAGCGTATCACGCTGGCAATCGGTACCAGCAGCGTTGCCCCCTGCGCATCAGTTCCTTTAAGCACGGGTTGGCCTACGCGTACCGTAGAATTCATCACCTCAAAGTTCGCCCCCGCATCCTGCAACAGTTTCTGGCGCGCCACCGCCTGCGCATCGCTGTTGCTGTAGTAGCTCAGTATCCCCTCCTCCGTCAGCGTCACGGAGACGGTAGAACTCTTCTGGCCAACTTCGGGCTGGTATGAACTCTGCTTATCGTTAAAGGAAGGCTGCCCCAGCGGACTGGCGTTTTTGCCTTTGACCTCGTTATTCAAATCCTGGGTCAACTGTTTAATCAGACCTTGTTTGGTTTCAATACCCAGGTTAATAATATCGTTGCTGGCAACCACGGTCGGGCAATTAAAGAGGCAGAAGAAGGGGCGACCCGTAGCTGGACCAGAGCGTGTACCCGTCTCGGTCTTACGAGCCTCATTAATAGGAATGGTGCCCGCGTTAGTATCCACATGAGAGGTTCCATCGACGGCCCGAATAGTATACACCTTGCTGATCGTCTGTACCTGTGGGCTAAATGTCACTTTGGCCGTAATGGCATTCTGAAAGACAAAGAGCGACATCCCAATAATCAGTACAACAATTGCTACGATACCAATGGGAATAAGAAGGGCTAAAGGACGCCTGTTCTTTTGTGGCCTGGGTGCCGGAGGACGACTCATCTGTGGTGAGGATTGCCGCAGTTGCGCAGGATCCACAAATGAGGTTGGCGCATCATAGTCGCCACCGCCAAAGGACTTCGTACTGCCAGGCAGGATAAACTCTTCGCGCTGCAAGACCGCCTGCTCCTTGCGAGGCGGGATAGGACTCTTTTTTCCAGGCAGTCCTTGCCCGAGATCGGGTGAGCTCTTCTCCCGCACCTGCATGCCCTCGGCTGAGGTAGCTTGATAGCTACGTGGAGAGGCAGGAATCGCGGGATAAGCTCCCGAGGGCATGCCAGACGCTGTCTTACTAGCCAGATCACGTCCCTGACGTGTGGGCGTTGGCGGTACATTGGATGGCCCAGCAGATTTTGGCGTTGGCGAGACGACGGGAAATTTATCGCTCAGGCCAGAGGGCCGCGTCTCGGGCGACACACGCAGAGACCGATAGGCTTGCTCAAATGCCTGAAGTAGTTCGTCGGCGCTGGCATAGCGGCGCGCAGGATCGGGGGCGACAGAGCGCGCAACAACCTCCTCAAGTGGAGGCGGCAGCATCGTACCGGTGCTGATATGCGGCAGGTGCCCCGTAATCATTTGATAGAGAATAATGCCCAGCGAATAGATATCATTGCTGGGAGCTGCGACGCCATCAGCCCGTTCAGGCGCCATATAAGCCACAGTCCCAACCTCATGATCAGCCGTGGTCAGAGGAGGGCTGGCAAGCGACCCCTGAAGCGAGGCAATCCCAAAGTCGATCAGGCGCACATAGACCTGGTTCCCATCATCCTCGCGATCCAGCAGAATGTTACTGGGCTTCAAGTCGCGGTGAATGACACCTCGCTTATGAATATAGGCAATAGCCTGCACCAGGGCTTTAAAGAGCTGATAGATTTCGCCATATGAGAGCGGCCCCTGCTGCAAACGCTGCGCTAGCGTGCCGCCCTTGATATAGGGGGTTACGAGGAAGAGGCGTCCCTGCTCCTCGCCAAACTCGAACAAGGGGAGAATATGTTCATGCTTCAGATGCGCGCTAACCTCGGCCTCGCGTAGAAAGCGCTTACGCGCTACACTGTCATAGGCCAGGTCCGAGCGAATAATCTTGACCGCGACTTCACGGCCAAAAGCACTACGCTGGCGCGCCAGGTAGACCTCGCCCATACCACCCACGTCGATACGATGCACCAGGTCATAGTTGCCAAATTTCTGCGGGTTCGCTTGACCATCTGTCGCACCAGACAAATTTCTCAGATTTCCACGCTGTTCTTTCATGAGTTATTTTTCGAGGGCAATAGAAAAAACGGACTCTGTAGAGTACTACGAAGACAGAAGCGATAAGTCGCAAGAAGATAAACGCTTTTCAGCCCAGTTTTCCACGTCCTCTCCTCCCAGGTAGCTCTCATTGTCTACCACGCCTACCAATTCTCAACAGGTACCTACCAGGAGCAGCTCGCTAGCTCGCATCGGGTAAGGTGTGTCTGGTGGTGGGCTGGCGAAGCCAGCCCACCACCAGACACACCTTACCCCTGAGCGCCGCAGGCGCGAAGGACACTGTATAAAAAGACATGTTGAATAACTTCCATAATGGCTCTATTTTGCAGTATAGCATCTAAAGAGAAGGAATGGAAGAGAAGGTTATCATAAGAAGAGAAGGGGCGAAGGCAGTAACGTACTCATCAATATAACGTAGAGTCTCTCACTAGCGCGTTATAGCTTTTCGTGTCCCTTAGCTGCACGCCATAGGCAAATTTTGGGTGCGAAACCCTTGCACATTCGCCATTGATGGTGTATTATGTATGCGGTTCGCACTCTCATGCGAAGAGTGCTAAATTAAAAGATCTTGCCGAAGATCATGCAAAGATCAGATCCAGTCATCTGGAATAAAGCAAAGCAGTAATCAGGGAGAAAAGAGTATGCCAACTGTGAGTGTCAAGCTTCGACCACTTGGTGATCGCGTGGTAGTTAAACCCCTGGCTCGTGAAGCCGTCACGAAGAGCGGTATTGTCCTGCCGGATACAGCCAAAGAGAAGCCTCAGGAAGGCGAAGTGCTAGCAGTTGGTTCTGGCAAAGTGCTAGACAACGGCAAACGCACCACTCTCGAGGTTCAGGTTGGTCAGACCGTCCTATTTGCGAAATATGCTGGTACTGAGATTAAGCTCGAGGGTGAGGAGTATCTGATCCTCCGCGAGAGCGACATCATGGGTATTATCGAGTAGACCAAGACACACATCATTGAAGAGAAGGCAAACAACTTCTCCAAGAAATACAACCAATGTACCATAAATAGGAGAGATGTATCGTGGCTAAACGTGTACAGTTTGATGAGAAAGCACGCTATTCTCTGAAGCGGGGCATGGATGTGCTGGCTGACGCCGTCAAAGTGACGATTGGTCCTAAGGGCCGCAACGTTGTGCTGGACAAGAAATTTGGCGCCCCCACCATTACCAACGATGGCGTCACCATCGCCCGCGAGATTGATCTGCCCGACCAGTTTGAGAACATGGGCGCTCAGCTGCTCAAAGAGGCGGCGACCAAGACCAACGATGTCGCTGGTGACGGCACCACCACCGCCACTGTGCTGGCACACGCCATCGTGACCGAGGGCCTGAAGAACCTCGCCGCGGGCGCCAACCCCATGATCCTGCGTCGTGGCCTGGAGAAGGGTTCCGAGGCGGTCATCAACGAGATCAAAGCGATGAGCAAGCCCGTCGAGACCCGCGAGCAGATCGCCCAGGTCGCCTCGATCTCCGCCGCTGATCCTGAAATCGGTGACCTGATCGCCGAGGTCATGGAGAAGGTCGGCAAAGACGGCGTGATCACCGTCGAAGAGGGCCGCGGCATCGAGATGGAGAAAGAGTATACCGAGGGTATGCAGTTCGACCGTGGCTTCATCTCCCCCTACATGACGAGCAACAACGAGCACACCCTGGCCGAGCTCAACGACCCCTACATCCTCATCACCGACAAGAAGATTAGCGCCATCGCTGACATCCTGCCCATCCTGGAGCGCGTGCTTCAGAGTGGCCGCAAGGACCTGGTGATTATCTCTGAGGATATCGACGGCGAGGCCCTGGCAACCCTGGTTGTCAACAAGATGCGCGGTGCCTTCAACGTCCTGGGTATCAAGGCTCCTGGCTTCGGCGATCGCCGCGAGGCCATGCTAGAGGATATCGCCATCCTGACCGGTGGCGCTGTTATCACCGAGAAGAAGGGCCTCAAGCTTGAGAGCACTTCTCTCGATGACCTGGGTAGCGCCCGCTCCGTAACCTCGACCAAGGACTTCACCACCATCGTCGAGGGTGCCGGCTCCAACCAGGCCATCCAGGCCCGCATCGCCCAGATTCGCACCCAGATCCAGGATACCACCAGCGACTATGACCGCGAGAAGCTCCAGGAGCGCCTGGCCAAGCTGGCCGGTGGCGTTGGCGTTATCAAAGTCGGTGCCGCGACCGAGGTCGAGATGAAAGAGAAGAAGCATCGTGTTGAGGATGCGCTCTCCGCGACCCGCGCCGCAATCGAAGAGGGCATCATCCCTGGTGGTGGCTCCGCGTTGATCAAGGCCCTCAAGGTCCTCGACAACGTCCAGACTCCCGCTGGTGACGAGGCTACTGGTGTGACCATCCTGCGCCGCGCGCTCGAAGAGCCTCTGCGCCAGATCGCCCAGAACGCCGGTCTCGATGGCTCCGTTATCGTCGACCAGGTCCGCAAGGCCGAAGGCTTCGTTGGCTTCGACGCCTACGCGAACCGCTACGTTGACATGTTCGACGCCGGTATCATCGACCCCGTAAAGGTGACCCGCTCGGCCCTACAGAACGCGGTCAGCATCGCCGGAATGGTCCTCTCGACCGACACCCTGGTCTCCGAGATTCCCGAAGAGACCCCCGCAGCCCCCGCTGGCGGCATGCCCGGCATGGGCGGCATGCCCGGCATGATGTAATATTGCCCAGGGATAAAAAACAAAAGAGGTGGTTCTGCGTACGCAGAACCACCTCTTTTGTTTTTTATCCCTGGGCAATATTTTGTATAGTACCTTCGTGAGAAGCATACAATATCTCAATGAATTTATACATAAAAAAGCGTCTATAAAAACAGAGCAATACATAATTTACATCTTTTAACGCTGAGGAGAACACCTGGTATGTCGCAACCATCTCATGCTGATGCAGATACGGCAATACCGCAACAACTAGTTGCTGGTAGTAATAGTTGGTTACAGCCTCTTATACTGACAAGGTACCGACATTGGATTGCAGGGATTTGCATATTTATTCTAGCTATTGTCTTTTGCTTCTATCACCTGGGAACACCAAGTATCTGGTTCGATGAGGCTTTCTCTGTAGAATTAGCGCGTCAACCATTATCTTTAGTCTGGCGTCTAATTACTGGCCCTGAGCCCAATATGGAGTTATATTATCTCCTGCTACATTTTTGGCTACAAGTCACATCGCTCTTCGGCTTTCAACCGACAGAATTTATTGTGCGCTTTCCCTCGGCTCTCAGTGCCTCGTGTTGTGCATTGATCATCTATATGCTTGGCCGGCGCGCAGTTGGGCTTATTGGTGGCTGCCTGGCAGCATGTCTCTATATTTTGAGCGATTTACAACTCACCTATGCACAACAGACTAGGGGCTATGCGCTTCAATCACTGCTGCTTTGCCTCTCATTCCTGGCACTCTGGCAAGCAATCCTCGGACAGAAGCATCAAGCTCGCTGGTGGACTATTTATACCATAGCTGGTGTACTCGCAGTCTATACCCATCTCTTCAGTGTTCTCGTATTGTTAGCCCAGGGAATCGCACTAGCAGGTATCCTCCTCGTTCCCAATGCCTGGCAAAAACAGTCACGAAGCCAATTTAAAGCCATGCTACTGAGCGCGGTCAGCATGGGTGTGCTTTTGCTCCCAGTGATCATTCTCACCCGCCACGGCTCAAAAACTGGCTGGTTACCTGTTCCTCATCTCTCCAACATTTATCATTTATTCCAAACATTCAGTGGCAACCAAAAATTCTACTTCTATGGAAGCCTGGCCTGTATTTGCGCGGCCATTCTCATCGTAACCACATCATATCTTTTGCAATATCAGCCCAGGTTACGCGAAAGTGTCATACAAAAGAGTAACTCGACAGAAACGTTACTCTCGCAACAAAACCTTCTCCCCTGGTTATGGCTCTTACTCTGCTGGCTTGTTATTCCGATTGTAGCCAGTTTCATCGTTTCCCAGGGAGCAACTCGTCTCTTCTCCTCACGCTATCTAGTGGTTGTTCTACCAGCATTCTTCTTATTAGTAGCAAGCGGAGTAACAGCATTACGCAATCGAGGAGTGCAGGCGTTGCTAATCATAGAGCTGCTCTTTCTCGCGTATAGTACTGTTCCCACATATTATCGCAGTGCCCAGGTCGAAGACTGGAACGTATCCTCCGCATGGCTGGTAGAGCACTATCAGCCAGGTGATGGACTTGTCTGCTACGACAATATCCAGGGGTGCCAGATTTCAATGGAATACTATCTTCACGCTTATCCCGCCAATGATGCCCACTTTTCTCCTGATTCACCAGGTTTCTTTTCGTGGGAAACATATAACTTCAACAACGCTCCTGATGCCTTAGATACCAAAAAGCTAGCGGCATATGGTACCAAACATCCGCACCTGTTTCTGATTATTGCTCGCCTTTCTAGCTATGAGTCAGTCAAAAGAGTACATGCAACAGAGCAATGGCTGGATATGCATTTCCATTACGCTGATCAATTTGTAACTCGTACTGTGACTATCAGAATCTATGCTACTTCCACACAATCCTAAGTCACAATAAAGCAAAAAAAAGTATGGGCCTGTGCTTCCTAGGAGAGCATAGGCCCATAGGCGTATTTAGGCTATTTACAGGTTGTAGATGCCGGAGAACTTCTCGGTCAGATAGCGGACGAAGTACTGGGGGTCAGCCTCTTCGCCCACGACACGCTTGAGCAGGTCGGCAGGCTTGTAGGTCGCGCCATAGGCGTACATGTTTTCCTGCAACCAGCTCAGGACGAAGCGGGTATCACCCTGCTCCAGGCGCGCGTCGAAATCGGGGAAGACGCTACGCAGCTTGGAGTAGATCTGAGCGCCATACAGGTTGCCCAGGGTGTAGGACGGGAAGTAGCCAAAGCCAGAGGACCAGTGGACATCCTGCAACACGCCCAGGCTATCGGTTGGCGGCTCAACGCTCAGGTACTCTTTGTACTTGCTGCTCCAGATGCTGGGCAGCGACTCAACGGCAATATCACCGTTGATCAGGGCGCGCTCGATCTCAAAGCGAATGATGATGTGCAGGTTATAGGTGACCTCGTCGGCCTCGGTGCGGATCAGGCTTGGCTCCACATGGTTAAGCGCGTGGGCAAAGGTTTTGGCATCCAGGTTCTGGAACTGCTCGGGGAAGGCGCGCTGGACGATGGGGAACTGACCACGCCAGAAGGCCTCAGAGCGACCAATGCCATTCTCCCACAGGCGCGACTGCGACTCATGCACGCCCATTGAGGCGCCACTGGCCAGCGGTGTGCGTAGCAGCGAGGGCGCACAGCCCTGCTCATAGACGGCGTGACCGCCCTCATGCAGGGAGGACATGATCGACCAGGGCAGATTCTTCTCGTCGTAGCGCGTGGTCAGGCGCACATCTAGAGGCGAGCCAAAGCTGGTGGTAAAGGGGTGCGCGGAAACCGCCATCTGCCCACGATTGAAGTCATAGCCCATGCTCTCCAACAGGTGCTTATTCAGCTCTTGCTGCTTCTCGACAGGGAAGGTGTTGGAGAGACTACTGGTGTCAACCTTGTGGCCACTCTCCTGAATACGCTTGAGTATGGTGGCGCTGACCTCACGGACGGGAGCGAAGAGTACATCGACGCGGCTAGCAGTCAGACCCGGCTCGTAGAGATCAAGCAAAGCATCATAGCGGCACTCCTGGTAGCCAAAGCGGTCCGCGACCTCGCGCTGAAACTCGACCGTGCGCTGGAGCCAGGGCGAGAAGCTGGCAAAGTCGTTGTTGTGGCGCGCCTTGACCCAGGCCTCAAAGCTCTTCACGCGCACACGCTCCATCTCTTCAACCATCTCGCGCGGGAGCTTGGTTGACTGGTCGTAGGAGCGGCGCGCATGATACACCAGGCCACGATCAGCATCGGTATACTCCGGCTGCTTGACGACCTCTTCGAGCTGCAATACCAGCTCACCCAGGCGAGGATTGGTCAAGCGCTCATGAATCAGGCCCTGCATGGTTGCCATCTGGTGCGCACGCGCCTCGCCCGCCCCCTCTGGCATACCCGTCTGCTGGTCCCAGTCGGCCAGGGCGGAGAAGGCCCCCAGGTCGGAGATAATATTCATATGCGTGAGCAGTTCTCTGATGTGTTCGTCGCTGCTCGTAAATTGAAGATTCTTCTGTTCTGTCGCCGTCACGGTATGTCCTCTCTTCTACAAATTCTCTATCTCGACTGGCTCAACCTCGTCTGCAAGGGAGAAGCCAAAGATACGGGCGTAAAAGTATAGTTCGGCCTCCAGGGAACGTTTGATGTTCTCCGCCATGCGGAAGCCATGCTGCTCTCCCTCAAAGGGAAGATAGGCCACGGGAATTTCCTTGGCGCGCAGGGCTTCAACCATGACCTCGGCCTGACTGGGAGGTACGATCTTATCTTCAAGACCCTGGAAGAAGATAATCGGACGAGCAAGCCGATCTATGTAGGTCATGGGCGAGCGCTCGACATAGAGTTGCTTCGCCTCGGGATAGGGACCAACCAGGCCAAAGAGGTAGCGCGACTCAAACTTGTGTGTGTCATGCACAAAGGTCGTAAGATCGCTGACGCCAAAGTGACTGGCTCCGGCGGCAAAAGTGTCGCGGAACGAGAGGGCACACAGGGTTGTATACCCGCCCGCGCTCCCACCATGAATGAGCAGGCGCTTGCCATCGGCCAGCGAGCGCTCAACCAGGTAGCGCGCGCCATTGACGCAGTCATCAACATCTACAACGCCCCACTGGCCCTTCAGGCGCTCACGATAGGCCCGACCATAGCCAGTACTGCCACCATAATTGACATCCAGGAGCGCGAAGCCTCGGCTGGTCCAGAAGAGGCGCCCCAGACCCAGGACACTCGATGTCGAACTAGTCGGGCCACCATGGATCTCTACAATCAACGGGGGAAGCTCGCCCTCTGGCGCTTGAAACTCGGGGTTAGTTGGCGGGTAGTAGTAGGCATACGCTGTCTGGCCGTTGGTAGTGGGAAACTCGATTGGCTGGGGTAAGGCGAAGTAGCGCTCGTCGAGCTCAACAGCTTCAGCGGCACGTAGGACCTCAAGTTTCTTGTTGGCGAGATCATACTGCACAATCGCCGGGCGCTGCGTCGGCGAGCCAGCGATGAAGACGACGCGCTCAGAAGAGATGGCGGGCGCCCCCAGCGAGGTATAGAGCGTCTCTATCTCCGTTAATGCACCGGTCTTCAGGTCGATGATTCCCAGGTGGTCGCCGTTCTGGCCATAGATGCATACCAGGCGCTCAGCCGAGGCAAAGTCGTAGGTGCTTGTACTAAAGGTCCATTGCGGGCGCCCAAACTCGGCCTCCATTGGGCAAATGGCCTCGATGGATTCGCCCTTCAGGCGGTAGAGGTTCCACCAACCGCTGCGATCAGAGACGAAGTAGAGTGTGCCATCAGGCGACCAGGCAGGTTGAAAAATCGACTCGCTCGCTCCCCCAGCGACATATTGGGCATAGCTCACAAAGCCGTTAGCATCCAGTTCACCAACCCAGAGTTCGGTGCCATCCCAGGGCATGTTGGGGTGATTCCAGGTCAGCCAGCAGAGGCGTGTCTTATCGGGACTCAGGCGTGGTGTGGAGTAGAAATCATTGCCTGCGACCAGCGTATGAACCGATCCACTTCCGTCCAGGGCGATGCTCACCAGAGTATTGACGGCCTCGCGCTGTGTATTGGTATGGTCCTCACAGACACAGAGTAGGCGCTGCCGCTGCCCATCGATAATCAGGTCGGCATAGCGCTTATTGCCGGGTTCGGTTAGCGGCTCTGGCTCTCCACCCAGAGGCTGGCGATAGAGGCGCTGGTCGCTAAAATTCGCGAAATACACTGTATTTTCGTGAACTATATAATCGCCGCCGCCATATTCGTGGACCCGCGTGCGGGCGTTAAACGGGGCTGGTGTGATATCCTGCGTCACACCATCGGCTCCCTGGCGCACGATTACACCACGCCCACCTTCTTCGGGGCGCACTTCCAGCCAGTAGGTATCCTGGCCCTGAATCTGTACCTGTCCTCGCCTGACCGCTTTAGCAACAATCATATCGGTCGTGATGGGAGATGCCCAGGCACCATAGGGGGCAATTTGTGGTTTTGTCATGATGGATATTCTTCTCCAAATATATTCTTCCCTGCTATATACTAGCACATTGCCATATGGGCCAACTACTTTTCTATGTTCTCCTGAGGCGGGTATAGATAACATTTGGGATAGGTGGTATGGTGCGCCCTGGCAGCCTTCGGTTGCCAGGGCGCACCATACCACCTATCCCAAATGTTGTTATTACTCTTCCACGGCTCCAAGGGCGCGGAGCATGGCGCGCTGGGCGGATGAGATGCCAGTCACACCGCGAATATTCATGCGCTCGTATGGGCGCTCCCGGCGGAGCGTTTTGACGCACTCGCCGTTCTGCACGTCCCAGAGGCGAATGGTGCCATCATAGCTCCCGCTGGCAACCATATGCCCCTGAGGGTGAAAGGCCACGGCATAGATGCGCTTGTTATGCTCACTTCCCGTCCAGAGTAGGCGCCCGCTTGCGACGTCCCACAATCTGACGCTATTGTCATCCCCACCGCTGGTCAGGCAGCTCCCATCAGGGCTGAAGGCGACCGACCAGATCCAGTTGATATGGCCCTTAAAGATGCGTACACATTTGCCGGTCGCCAGTTCCCAGATCCGGATTGTACTATCATCGCTACAGCTTGCCAGCACCAGGCCATCCGGGCTAAAGGTGACGGAGCGCACACGCCGCTCGTGCCCATGCAGTTCTCGCAGGCATTCACCCGTCTCCTTGTGCCAGAGGCGCACGACGTTATCCTCACCCCCACTGGCAATCGTATGGCCGTCCGGGCTGAAGGCGACCGACCACAGGCGGCTCTGCCGATGCTGTAAGATGCGTATGCAGAGGCCAGTGTTGACCTGCCAGAGGCGCACAGTCTGGTCATCGCTGCCACTCACTAGCTGCGTACCGTCGGGGCTGAAATCAACGGCGCGCACCCAGTTCTCGTGCCCGCCCAGGGTACGCAGACAATAGCCAGTATTCACATCCCAGAGGCGAATGGTCTGGTCATC
The DNA here is from genome assembly GCF_000178855.1 of Ktedonobacter racemifer DSM 44963. Classification (GTDB taxonomy): domain Bacteria; phylum Chloroflexota; class Ktedonobacteria; order Ktedonobacterales; family Ktedonobacteraceae; genus Ktedonobacter; species Ktedonobacter racemifer. Next base: position 2,616,456 of record NZ_ADVG01000002.1, read on the forward strand.
ACTGCCACTGGCGACAATATTGCCGTGGGGACTGTAGGCCACGGCATAGATCCAGGTGCTATGGCCTTGCAGGGTCTTGATGCTCTGGCCACTTGCCACATCCCAGAGGCGCACGGCGCGATCATCACTACCACTTAAGAGGCGCGTGCCATCCGGGCTAAAGCGCACGGAGCGTACACGGCTACTATGACCCTGAAGCGTTTTAAAGCACTGGCCGTCCTCACAGTTCCACATGCGAATGGTCTGGTCATCACTGCCACTGACGATGATGCGGTTATCAAAGCTATATGCCAGCGCCCAGACACGGTTATGGTGCCCCCGGAGCGTGGAGAGACATTCTCCACTGGCAACATCCCAGATACGGATAGAGCGATCCTCGCTGCCGCTGGCAAGCTGCTTACTATCGTAGCTAAAACGTACAGGCCAGATGCGCCCGGTATGGCCCTGGAGCTTTCGTAGACACTCACCAGTTTGTAGGTCCCACAGGCATATCACCTGGTCCTCACTACCGCTCGCCAGGTAACGCCCATCGGGGCTGAAGGTCACAGAGTGCACGCGCCCGCTATGTCCATTGAGCACGCGCACACACGCACCATTCTCCACATTCCAGACACGCACGGAAAAATCACTGCTCCCACTGGCAACATACGCTCCATCCGGGCTATAGGCCACAGACCAGATGCGGCTCTCATGCCCGCGAAAGATGCGCAGACACTCGCCTTTCTCCAGATCCCAGAGCATCAAGGTCATATCATCACTACCGCTGATCGCCCGGTCGCCCGCGGGCGCGAAGGCAATTGAGCGAATGCGGTTGGTATGGCCAACGAGCGTCTTCAAGCATTGCGTGGTCCTGGTATTCCAGAGGCGGATAATTTGATCGTCGCTGCCGCTAATGACACGTTTTCCATCATAGCGAATATCGACGGCGCGCACCCAGTCGGTATGCCCCTGGCAGATGCCCTGTGGCGCGCCCGTATGCGCGTTCCACAACCTCACATCGCCGTTAGCAGTTCCCGCCGCCAGGCGCTCCCCATCGTTGCTGATAGCAACTGAGAGGATACTACCAAAGGTATCGCTAAAGACGCAGCGCTCCAACTGGGCATTAGCGAAGTTAACCTCGGGGAGCGAGACATCTTGCAGGTAGGCATTCCAGACCACCAGGTTAGAGAAGTCGTAGCCACGCAGGTCAATCTTAAGCTGCACCAGCAAGTTGAGAATATTCCCCGCCGCATATTCGGGCGTTTGTGGGCGCTGTAGCTGAAGGTTGTGTAGCATCGTCTTCAGCCGCGCGCCACACTCCATCATTCCCAGGCGCGTGAGGAGTTGGAGCGCAATTGGCTCAAGAAAGAGACGCACCTGGTTGTTGCGAATATGGTCCTTAGCCTCGGCCCGCACCAGGGCGTGGCTGGTGAGGAGCGCGTATTTATCTTGCTCAATCTCTTGACAGAAACTGCTCACCAGGGCATCTGTCACATACTCCATGATGACAGGCTGGAGGCCGAAGTGCGCGCCACTGCTATTCTCAATCATAGAGCGTCGCCGCAGGGAATCAAGGGCGGTAAGAAGCATGCGTCGTGGAACGGGACGCACGATTTCTTTAGCAAGGTCGTTCAAAGAGACCGGCTCGCAGGCCAGCGCCAGCCAGTAAATCATCTCGCGCTCTTCGTCTGAGAGGCGATGAAACTGCTTATCAATGAGATCATAGACATCGCCAATCACCATACCACGTTCGGCGAGAAACTCAGAGATATCTCCACCAAAGACCTCGCGGATGGGCGCGGCGACCAGCTTGAGCGCCAGAGGGTTACCAGCATAGCTATGAATCAACCGGGAGAAATCCTCGTCGCTGCCGAGTAGCTCGCGTTCCTGGAGGATCATACGCCCCTCATCCAGGCCAAAGCCGGATAGGTGGAGTACCTGCCGCCGGGGATGATTCCAGAACTCTACTTCCTGGGGCAGCTCACGACTCGTCAGCACCAGGCTACTCAAGTGCTCGCTATTGCTGACATACTCAATGAATTCGCCATATCCCTCGTAGCCAGGGCGATAGCTTCCTACGCTCTGGCCGCTCGCCAGAATGGTCTCCACATTATCCAGGATCAAGAGACAGCGATGGGCGCGTAAATATGAACCAAGCTGTTTGATCAGCTCGCCAACGTCTTCTGGCAGCTCTACCTGTTCCAGGCCAGAGAGGAAGCGAATACAGTCTACGAGAAATTCTTCCAGGGGGAGTGCATTTTGGAGTGTCCGCCAATAAACAAAATCAAAGGTCTCCCTCAGGCGTTCCTTAAGCATAGAGGTTAGCGTTGTCTTGCCAACTCCACCAATGCCCAGGACAGCCGCGATACGACAGTGATCCTGGGCTACCCACTGTTCCAGGGTCGCCAGCTCCTGGTTACGCCCATAGAAGTTTGTGATACGGGGCGCCTCACTGGTCTGCTCCTGCGCGCGCGCGGCTTCTAGTACCGTGGCCTGCTCGCTTACAGCTAGATGCGCGCCCCGCTTATGATCGGGCGCCTCCGGTTCCTCTTCACCAGATTCAGTTCCATGCCTTTGCATCTCCATATCTGGATGCAGCACACTACTGCCAATGCCAGCCGTGACAGGCTGGACCACTATCACAGGTTTGCTGATCTGCTCCAGGAGCGTTCCTCTCGCAAGTGCTAACGCCTGTTCATATGCCAGGAGTAGTTCTTGCGAAGGGCGACCATACCCATTTTCAACTGCGGAGAGTCGGCTTTTGGTATAGCCGATCTGACGCGCCATATCAGAGAGGCGAATGCCCTTCTCCTGGCGTGCCAGGCGCATCCTGGCCCCTACCGAGGTTGCCTCTCCATTCTCAAGTTCAATATGCTTTTCTTTTCGACCCATCGCGTTTTCCTCCTCTTTCACAGTATAACGCAAAAAGGGCGGGAACAAAATAGTTTTGTCAACAAAAATTGCTCTGTAATGTATTGCCCTCTTATAGTTTTCTATGTTATTATTGTTTTGTAAGCCACAATGAAACAAAGAAACAATTTGAACTGTTCTCCTTTGAAAACAAAAACAATTTTACTGTAGGGAAGAAACCCACGTAGTAAAGTAACACCTATGGATGGACACCACAGCAGTAAGCCATATAAGGAGACTCGATCATGCAAGCGACCATGGCGGTGCCAGTAGACACAGAACCTCCCCTATATCCTGCTGGGCAAGAGATAGACTGCTTTTTTGACCAGTACGACAGCTACATCAGTCTTCAGGCACAGCGCCGCTTTAGCCGGAAGAATAGTATGGCTCGCGCCGAGACATATGATCTGGACGTGGATGATGTGAAGCAGAGCCTGCGCCTGCATTGCTGGCTCGTGCTACGCCAGCACACCATCGAAAACCCCAGGGCCTACATCAGCCGGGCGGCCTTCAATGAAACAGTCTCGCTCGCTCGCCAATATAAACCATGCAGTCAGCTTACCCTTGACGATGATGGCGAACTCTTCCAGGGCAACATCTCTCAGACCTTGCATACGAGCAACCAGGACCTCGATCCCGCTGAAGTGGTGGAACATAATGAAGACGCCACTCACTGGCTGGAGCTAGCCATTAACGCCATAGTGCAGCTACCACAAACACAGCGTTATGCCATGCTCAGCTCAATCAAAGAGCGCTTCGATGATCCGCAACAGTTGCGTGCCGTTTGCCATAAACACAATATCGATCTGGACGGCATCCAATGGCCGGAGCATCCCGTTGAGACACAGCGCCTGCGCGCCTCGCTCTCGGTCGCGCGCAAAAATAAAGCGATGCAGCATCTACGCCTGGCCCTTCAGCACAAGCTGGAAAATCCTGCTGAATGACTTTTCGTCTACCTGTTGACAGGATGATAGTTATGCCTTACTTTATACTGGATATAAAGAAGCCTGCACACCGAGAAGGTCACAGCTCACTGGTTTTCTCAGCACAATAACAAAACTAGAATTTTCTCTGGCATTTCATAATTTTTATCTAGTATCAAAGTAAGGCAACAACATATGGGAAGTAGTATTCAATTGCCATCTAATGCGCATAGATTGCAGGTCCGTCTTCAGAAAGACGACCTTCATCGCCTCTTTACTTCTCTTGAAGATGCAGAACATGAGGAGGCTATACTCTGCCAGCTCGGGTCTTTGCGCAAGACCTTCGCCAATTTTCTGGCACACGAGCGACAGCTCGATCCGCCCGATAACGCGACGCTGACACGCTATTTTGACGCCTGTAGCGATCCCGAACAGGGCCCACAGGAACTGCTAGAAATCTTGCGGCTCCTCGCGCCGGGCAATGGGCATATCGGGCGCAACCAGGTCAACTTTCTGGCCGATCACCTGCGCACACGCGTTGAACACTTTCTACAGAGCAAGCAGCAGGACCTGTCACTTCTGCACACACACGACCACGTCTTCGGTAGCGGCGGCGACTTCTGCAAAACAATTCACGCTAGCACAGCCGCCGCGATTGTTGCCGCTCCCCTGGTAACAATTTGTAAGACCGGCACCACCAACGTTACTTCCTATCATGGGAGTGCCCAGGCGATGGAGACCTTTGGCTATCGACACTCGCACTTATCTATTCCTACACTCAATCAAGAGCTTGATAGCTATGGCTTTACCTTTATCCCACTCTCAGCCTTAAATTTCCCCTACTCCCAGGCGCTCAAACAAGCGCGCGAGGCACTCTGGCACGAAGCCATGAATCAGTTAACTCAGCACTGTGACGTGGGCGACCCCAACTGGCAGGAAACACTACGAACCACCCCGCTTACGCTTGATATCTTTAAAATTGTTTCTCCTAACGCCCAGGTCCTGCGCCCCACCCATCACTCTACAGGCATCTGTAGCCTGGCAATGCTCCCCTATGTGCTCTCACTCTATCTCCACCTGGAGAGCGAGGGCATCATCGTCCATTGCTACGATGGCATTGATGAGCTCTCCAATGCCTCCAGCCTCTCCGATCCCCAGCAGCCCACAAACCTGCTCATCCAGGTTACACGCGATGAGATCGTCTTTGAGGAATGCTCGCCTGAGGATCTCGGCCTGAAACGAGCTCGGCTGGAGGAGATTCGTGAAGAAGTAGACTTAGCAGCCACGCAAAGCGATACATGGCATATTCTCGCTGGTGAGGAGCAGGGACCTAGGCGTGACTTCATCGTCGCCAACGCCGCCCTGCTGCTAGTTGCCAACCAGGGCATCGTCCCATCCCAGGACAGCCTGCACTCCCAGCTGCGCGAGGCCATCGCCCTCATCAACACCGTGATCGACTCGCATCAGGTCGCCGACAACTTCACCCAGCTCCTCAACGCCCACCAGCAACAACATATACAACTATAGAGGATAATGCAGAAGTGGCTCTCGGCGTTCGCCGAGAGCCACTTCTGCATTATCCTCTATAGTTGTTTTAAAATCTTTAAAGCCTCATCGACATGCTTCTGTGGCGCGAACTGCGACGAGAAGATATGGCGCACAACTCCCTGCTTATCAATAATATAGGTCACACGCCCCGGCAAGAGGCCAAGCGTTGAGGGCACTCCATAGCGCTTACGCAGCGCACCGCCCTCGTCGCTAACGAGAATAAAGGGAAGATTGTTCTTCTTCGCGAAGCGGTCGTGGGCCTCGCTCGAATCTGAGCTTACGCCAATCACTTCCGCGCCCGCCTCCTGAAAGACCTCGTAGCTATCACGGAAGGAGCAGGCCTCGGCGGTACAGCCTGGGTGAGGTATTGGACACCTGCGAAGTTTACGTTCTCTCTTGCATATGGTGTTTCCACAACTGCGCCTGGGAAGATACACGTAAATGTGTATAATTTCGCCATAGTTAGATAGCCGCGTAGCGGGGGAGATGCTGTAATCGCATTTCCTCCCGCCAGCTTGTTAGTGCCAGCCCTCGTCCCGTCAGCAACGATTGACAGCGTTCAGTGTGGTGTGTCTAAATTCAAGGTATACGCACTTTGTGCGAACAGTCTACTATATTGGTACAGGCCGTCAAAGACGGCCAGGAGTTGTCTATATGGACACAGATACCCAGCAGGCTCCATCCGGTAAAGGTAAACTTCAGGTTGGAGACCGCGCTCCTGATTTCACACTTCCCACGCAAAAGACAGGTGAATCATTTCATCTTTACGACATGGTTGGAAAATCGGCCATAGTTTTATATTTCTATCCAAAAGATGACACCCCAGGCTGTACGGCAGAAGCCTGCTCATTTCGAGACAGTTATGAAGTCTTTAAAGAGGCGGGCGCAGAAGTGATTGGCGTAAGCTCTGATTCGGAAGCATCACATCAGCAATTCGCAAGCAAATATAAACTCCCCTTCATTTTACTGAGCGATAAAAACGGAGAGCTTAGAAAAAAATATGGGGTGGCTACAACACTCGGATTTATGCCAGGACGCGTGACCTATGTGATCGACAAAGAAGGCATTGTACGTCACATATTTTCGTCGCAATTCGCACCACAGAAGCACATTGCCGAAGCAATCCGCGTTTTACAAGAGACTACTCATTAAAACATTCTCCCTTTCACAGACTAACGGCTACCTCCGCAGCGGGGTGGCCGTCAATATTCATCAGTTCAGTTTGCAGGCGGGAGATCAGATGTGCAGGGCAAGGCTCGTTGGCGGGCAGCTTGACGTGTGCCATCGACATCGAACACCACCCAATGAGTTCCCTGCCGATCCCAGAGCCCTCCCGTTTTCTCCACCTTCTCCAGAGGTCGAGCGAACAGGTCTTCGAGAAACACGATGAGCAATGCCTCAACCGCCTGTTGATCCAGAGCAGCAAGAAAGCTGGAGAGGGTCGAGCGTGCGGGCAGACGCTCCCGTCCAAACAGTGCCATGAACGCGTCGTCAAAAGGCTGCACATGCTCATAGAATGCTTCGAGGATGCGTTCAGAGCTTGCCGCATAGCCTAACAGCACAGCTACAAAATCAATGACTTCATACAACCCGAAGCGACGACGGGCAAAACGCACGCATTCTGAGATAGCGGAGAAGATGCTGACGCATCGAAGGGAGTGAGCAAGGAACGTGAGTTCGCCGAACCAGGAGGGAGTCGAAGGGACAGAGCAGGAAGAGGTCTGGATGTTCACGGATGGATCGCAGAGACTGCTCATGTCTTCTCCTTGCCCGAACGGCTCGCGAAAGGCCAGGGGAGCTAGTTTATGCACCTTTTCCTGCCAGATGGCCTGCCAGATAGTCCAACAGCGCTCCCAACAAGCAACCAAACGTTTCATCGTTCACATTCGGGAGGCCAAATCCCCCAATGCGTTCTAGAGAGACGCATCCATGAACGATGCTGCGGAGCATGCGCACTACAAGCCGAGTAGCATCGTCTGAGAGTCGGTAGGCAGCCAGAGCACGGATCATGGTCTCAACCACCTCTCGTCCAGCCACCTGCCACTCGCGGTCCTCGAGATCAGGTGCGCGCGAGGCAGCTTCATAGAGCCCTGGATGAACACTCGCAAAGTCCCGCAGGGCGTGCGCAAGGGCAAGCACGGCATCATCGCCAGCCTTCCCCTGAACTGCCTGTCCCACCCGAACTGATACTTCCTGCAATCCCAGAAGGGAAAGCTGGCGTCGCAATCCTGCCAGTCCCGCAAAGTAGTGGTAGAGCGCCGGAGGACGGACTCCCAATTCGGAGGCGAGGGTGGCCATGGAGAGGGTATCCAGCCCCCCCTTGTCCGCAAGTTCAGCGGCTTTTTGCACAATCGTCTCGGAATCCAAACCAGCTCGTGTTGCCATCATCGCACCTCCTGCAAAGACGAGGCTATTGATTGCTGGCATGTTTCCAGAAAGGCCAGGATGCTTTGCCCAACCACCTCTGGCTCCTCAACGTGAAGATGGTGACCAGCGCCCTCGATGATCTGCACAGTTGCGTGTGGCAAACGTCCAGCGAGGGTGAGAGCTTCCTGTTCGGGGGCTTTGAAATCAGGATCACGCGACCCCATTAGGATCAGGGTTGGAGCCTGGACCTCTCCATGACGAGCGTAGGTCTCCCCACTGCTCTCGGAGAATAACTGTCGTAAGGCTCGCAAGCGGCCAGGTTCCTTGAGCATCGCCATCACGCGGCGGCGGTGCTCCTCAAAATCAGTGGGGCGGGCTTTGGGGTACATTCTCGGAAAGTACGAGCGAAACATCGCTACACCCCAGAGAGGTGCTAACAGGAGAGAAACCGTCAGCTTGGTAAGCAAAGCGGATCGTGGGGCTGCGACAAAAGGCCCGATGAGAACCAATCCACGTACGAGAGTAGGCTCTTGCAGTGATGCCTGAAGTGCAGCTCCGGTCGCTTTGGATGTGCCAATAAGGAAGGCAGGAAGGGTGCCCAGATGTTTCATAAGTGCCAGCATATCCGAACCGAGCGCCGCGTCAGTGTACGCGAGCCAGTTGACACTCGATTCCCCTTGCCCTCGCATATCCATCGTCACGACACGGTATCCTGCAGCAACGAGTTGAGGAGTCAGATAGCGATATTCGGAGCGCAAGTCCCCTCCAGCAGGCATACAGAGGACGAGAGGACCCTGGCCCTGATCATCAAAAGCAATGATCCCATCGGTCACTTGCAAGTAGTGTGTGGGCATAGTCGTGCCTTTCTGGAAGAAATGTTCTCTGTTCATGAGCATTTTATTTAATGCTATTTTATTCTAGTTTAATATCATTAAATTTTCAAGGGCAAGAGCTTTTTGTTGATGGTTCTCAAAAAGAACAGAGGATGTAACCTCGTTGCGTATCCCGTGGGAAAAAATAGTCCAAGAATATGGCGGAGTGATAGCAAAGGTCATGGCTGAGGTAAAAACTAAATACCCAACAATGGTATTTCCTAGCTCAATGTTGCCTGCGAGCAAAGCTGATATTAAAGATGCCTTTGATATGTTTCTAGAGCCTGGTAACTTTGATCTTCCAAAACAACAACGATCTTCAATGTCGTCTATCTATATGGTCCTTGATAGATTTATCGACGATGAAGATGCAAAAGCAAAGGACGAGGAATATCAAGCGTTTCGCAAAAAAGCAAAATGATATGATGAGCTGGATCTCACTGGTGATCAGCGCTCTGAAGCCGGCCGATACGTCGCAATGATGACGCCGGTAGCTGCGGTCACCGAATCGACTAACTTGAGTTTCGTGTGTGGACTGCCATCAGGAAACAAACGGCGACCTTTGCCGAGTACTAGGGGATGAATCTGTAGTTTAAACTCGTCAACAAAATTACGCCTCATCAGCGATTGGACCAGCATACCGCTGCCAAAGATTACCAGAGTCTTATCATGCTCCTTCTTGAGTTTGGCGACCGTGTCGGTGGCGTCACCCTACAGCAACGTGGAGTTTTGCCAAGGCAATCCGATCTGGGTGGTGGAGGCTACGAACTTCTCGACGTTGTTGAGCATATCTGTCATAAGGTTAGAGGGCTGCTTAGGCCAGAAGCCATAGAGATCCTCATAGGTGACGCGCCCAACCAGCAGGGACCACGAACTGCCCACGCTGGCGCCTATCACTTCCTGCATCTTGGGATCATTACCGGCCATGGCCCAGCCACCATACTCTAAGCCGTCGCGGCGGTCCTCGTCAGGACGCGCTGGTCCTTGCATTACTCCATCAAGCGTCACGTGCTCGATCGCTACGACTTTGCTCATTTCTCTTGCTCCTTTTCTTGTTATATTTACATGAGCCATTATGCTAAGCAAATCATCTGCATAATCGTACAAAGCCATCTATACGTGTACGAGAGCTTGAATTGTCAAATACGGATCTTTAGACTCAAAAGTTCGAAGTACGCCCACTAGGGGGACTGTTTAGTATTAGCCCTGTTGCTTATACGGCTATAGATTTACTTATCCGTTGGTTGGGCTTTAATAGCTTCATCGTCTTTTCTGTAGATAAGTATGCAGGCAACCGGCCACGGTTCAGGTGCTTTTACGCCCCCTTCGATAATGTGCTTCTTAACTCCTGCATACACCAGTAGTCCAGCTTCACGCAAACGGGTAAGTTCTGTACTCATCGCAAACTCTGCTTGTATGCGGCCGCTTGGCTCAATATCATCCCATATGTCGATGTAGTCGAGAGTGTCTTGAAAGAAAGCGCCAATCAGGTCAGCCTCCTCGATTGACTGAGGCTCAGGGTTATCGTGGTGAGCAGCGAGCGTATGCGCCACAATGCTCATCAATTCCTTGCCAGTATCAATACGCTGGAGCATAACCAGTTTGCCTGCTTCTGGGTCACGGATTTTGATTGCAGGAGGGGTTGCTGAGATACGATCTTTCACCCACTGTTCGTGCTCACGCTTCAGAGCGTGCAGACGTTGCTCTGTAAAATAGGTGACTTGCTCATCAATTATCTTATGGTCCGCAGGACAGGCAAGAAGGAGGTTGGCATAACTGTCAACCTCGTTTTTAGGCATCGGGCGGAAGCGTGGTCCGTTTGGCTCTTCGCTCACAATGTGAGCTTCTTCTCCCAGTACCACGTCTCTATCGCCATCCTTTGCATCCGCCGTTAAATGACTTTTGCAGAGAGTGCACGAACCGCCAGCACGCGCCCAAAGTAATTTACGATCACGAGCGGTTATAGGTATAGCTCATTATAACATTTACCAGCGTGCAGCCGCCTGCCGCGTACCTCTATAAAACTCAACTGGCCCTCAGTTGCATCCACCTATCAGACATGTCCTGATCTTGCGCTATTTTCAGAAGTTCCATATTGAAGGCCATCACTACTTTACTGTGCTCAAGGTTACTCTGTGGGTCCAGGGGAACTTTTGACGTAATAAACTTTTGCAGCAAAAGCGTGAGCGGTTCACCTATCGCTTGCTTGAAGTTAAAGCCGACTAGCTGTAAGACGGTTAGCATCTCAACCGAGAGTAACGGCGTTAGGGCGTCGAGGGCTTTTTCCATATTTGCAGCCTCAGCACTATTGCCGTCATTTGAAGTCTGCTCAATCAGTTTTTTCAGCACAGGTATAAAGCTGTCGGTAATATATTCGATATCTTTCTGGGAGATTTTATGAGCAACAAATTCTTGCTCATAAGCCTGGGCGATTTGAAGCACCTCTTTTTATCATCTATTAAGCTGTATATTATTTCTTGCAGTTCGTTAATGGTCGCTTTATCATCCCGTTTGGCTTTTACTGTTTTAATTCTGTCAGCTATAGCAGTGGCTGTATTTCTGACTGCCGTCTCTCCGAGCCTAACGCCAAGATCGGCTATCTGTTGTGCCATATGCGGGTCAATACTTGTAACATCCATCTAGCTATTCCTCCTTAAATCTCTATACTTCTGAACAAGTGATTGAGAGCCTGTCAGTGATGTTTATCGTTCCTCTGGCTCAACATCCTCAAATAGCTCAGTGGCAGGCACTCCCAGTGCTTTTGCAATCCGGTTAATCGTATCGGTCGTGACGACCCGGTAGGGATTTTTATAAATATCCTGTATGACGTGGTAGCTGACCTGCGATAGCTGGGACAGCTTATTCATGGATAGTTTTTTCTCGGTGGCTATTTCTTTCACTTTTAGACGAAGCACAAGTAACACCCCTGTTTTTTAGGTCTATCATACCAGTAGTTTCTACTCTTGAGAACCTATCCCCTACGTTCTAACGTATATTTTCTACTTTCTGTGTTATATCTTAAAAGTTATAACTTCTATTGCAAAAAACGGGTTTTCCTGGTAAAATTCGGATAGATACAGTTTTTCTCGGGCACGGATAGCGAGGTGCAAAAGAAAGACTCTCCTGCGCCAACAGGAGAGCCATATTGTGAGATTATCCCCGAAACGGTAGGTAATGATGGGGTACTCATGTAAATTCATGCCACATGGATACCCCTCTGTCAAGAGAGGTGTACCTATGCAACCTTACGCAGATAACATTATTCAAGTAATACCCGTACTGGACGAGCCAGTCCATACCGACGCCCAGCAATTCTGCAGCGACCCGACATGCGGTTGCCACGACAACCTGGCGCTGATCGACCCCGTAAACCAGCAGTATCTTGATGGCTTGCTTACCGCCGAGGAAGCCACCCGCACCCTTCAGGGAAGGCAGGTGTAGTCGTGACGTACCGACCTGTACGCGAAATGCCAACACCACCAGATAAGCCGCACAAGAAAAAGCCCAAGCTCACTACCGCCTCGTTCGCCCATAACGGCTACATGCTGGTGGAGGAAGCGCCGCCCTTCGATCCCCGACAAATCCAGTTTATGAAGAAAAAAGACTTGCAGCGGTACGACGACGAACCCGAGCCGAAGAAGGGTAGTGTGCTACTGTCTATCGGTGGCGGCCTGTTTATTGGTCTGCTGCTCCTCATGTTCACCGTCAACGTGCTGCTGCCAGCCTGGAATGGCTTACAGGCCCAGTGGCACTATGGGGATGCTCACATCAGCCATTACGAGCAATCAGGCCATCACTTTATCGGTGAGGTCTACCAAGGCTTTGTGACTGTCTACGACATTCTCGAAGGCCACCCGGAAAAGGCCCAAACCTTTATGCTGCAATCCGCCACAGACAACGCCGTGGTGCAGTTTGAGACACGAGACGTAAACAATGATGGCATCCCCGATGTGACCGTGGGCACCAAGGGTAGCCCCATTGGTGTCACCTTATACGGCACCAAAGATAATTCGTTCGCGAAGCAACCACCGGAGAGCACAAAATGACGATCTTAGAGCTTCCCTTTGACATTGAACACCCCGACGTACAAGCGGGCTTTCAGGCAGGCAAGCAAGCCGTCTATCGTGATACGCGGCCCGTGACGGACATGGAGCTGGTGACGTTTATTCGCGACTTTATGAGCGACAGTTCACACCGCCTGGCTTACAACATCGGCTTTCTGTTTGGACTCTACGCCCAAGAATAACGGGCGATACGCGTTGTTTAAGGGACGGCTCATCGTAACCGTCCCTTTTCTTTAGGAGGATACAGCGGTGGCAGACACTATCATAAGCAAGAACCGGGCGATCATCTACTGTCGGGTGAGCACTGATAAGCAGGAGCAGGACGGCGAGAGCCTGGAATACCAGGAAAACAAGTGCCGCCAGTACGCAGAGCTGCACAACATTGACGTGGTGACGGTGCTGGCTGAAGCCAAGAGCGGCTTTATCCACTACTCCTTACGGGAAAAGCTAACTCTCGCCCGCCAGTTTATCCGCGATTGTCAGGCGGATATGATTATCGTCTGGGACTTGCGCCGCTTCAGCCGTAACTTCGTCCACTCAGCCCTGATCTTTGAAGAAATCGAGAGCCACGGCGGCGAAGTCGTCTCTGTCTCCGAGAAGATAGACAGCTCTCTCACTGGTAAGCTTATCCGCTCCATCTTGGCATGGAGCGCCGAATCAGAGCGTGAAAAGATCGTTGAGTATGCCAACCGCCGTTGGCAGACACGGTTAGAGCTGGGCCTACCCGTTGGCACGGGACGGGCACCCTACGGCTGGGAATGGAGAGATAAAGACAAGACCTTTTACATGGTCAACCACGAGGAAGCTGCCATTCGCTTCTCGATCTTCCAGATGTTTGTTGAGCTGGATATGAGCATCCGGGGCATCGCCCATAAGTTGACCGAAGACGGTATTATACCGCCCGCCCGTGCCCGTGGCTTCAACGTCAAGAACACAGTCTGGCTACCCTCCACTGTTCATATGATGCTCAAGGACGTGGCAAATATCGGGACGTTGCAAATCTGCAAGAGTAAGAAGGCGCTGACAGCCAAAGGCACTGAAACCAGGCGGCCCAACGAAAACATGAAGACAATCCCCGGTGGCCTGCCTGCTATCGTGCCGGTGTCACTGTTCGAGCGGGCCCAGGTTAGGCTGAAAACCAACCGCGCCGAGAAAAGTCACTTACCCCATATCCCCGAGGACTTTCTGATGAAGGGGCACATCTACTGCAAGACCTGCGGCTACAAGATGCACTCCCACTACTACCGCAGCAAGAAAGAACACGTCTACCCGTACTACGTCTGTGTCAACCATGCGAATAGCCTTGGGGCGTGTCCGGCACTGCCGCAGGTGCGGACGCACCACATTGACCGGCTGGTGTGGGAAGATTGCTGCCACGTCTTTGAAGGACTAGACCTCATTCGAGGTACCATTGAGCGCAATATCCAAGAGTCGCTGCATACCATGCTGGAAGACGTACAGGGCAAGCAGCTTATGACGCAGCTTCAGAACGACATCGCCTACGCTATTGCTGAACGCGATAAGCATCCCGAAGGCAGTTACTACTACACGCTTATCGACCAACATCCGCGGCAAACAAGACCGTTTACGCCGTTGTGAGGAAGAGTACGCCAACTCTCACGACGTGCGGAAGCTGGCCGATGTCTACCAGCAGAGCATCATGGGGTTCTTAGATTTCTTAAACACGATGCAGGGCCGCTACCATGAGGCGACGTTCCAAGAGAAGAGAAACGCGCTCGATGTCTTAGGGGCCAAAGTCTACATCCATCCTGACCCAACTACCGCGCCAGATAAAGTGGCTATTGAGAGCGGGCCGGAATGGTTATCCGTTGCCGGAGCAGCGGAGCTGACGGAACTAGCTAAGCGGACATTGTGTCAACGTCTCCAATATGGTCAACTGCCGGGACGCAAGAACCCGCAGACCCGTACTTGGCTTATCCACCGTGACGATCTCGTACAGTTCTTAGAAGATTCTCGTATCCGGCCAAAGACGACCGAAGAACACATTGAGGAGCGGGTGGAAGTCACCTACTCGCCAAAATTCACAGGTGTATAGTCATCCAAAGAGATAATAGTAGTAGAGAGAATGTGGAGTGGAGATGCCCGCGGGCATCTCCACTCCACATTCTCTCTACTACTATTTACTATATATCAGGCGTGTGCTATTTTCTGCTTGCGTAGGCGGACCATGGTATCGAGGAGGTGCTGGAGCACTGCGGCAGGATCGTTACAGAGGCCTGAGTGGACCGCCGAGGTCTGGATGATGGCGCTACGCGGCGCAACCAGCCAGTGGAAACGCTCGGAGAGTGAGAGGTGCGCGATTGGCCCCCCTTCTGCCTTCCCCTCACAAATCAAGGCGATGGTCTCCAGGTGCTCGCGTACCACCGCCACATCGATATCTGGGTCGAGCGCGAGCAGACGCTGCTCATCAAGCTCGATGCGCGCGCAGAGGAACTGGCGCGTGCGACAGAAGAGGATCACACCCACATTGAGGCACTCACCACGCTCCACGCTTGGCACTACACGCACAAGGGCGTAATCATACGAGCTGTTCGCGGGCATGCAACGCCTCCTCTACAAAAACATGTGAAGCCGACAAACGATCCTGTAAATAGGCCAGGTATGCGGCTCGATGCGCATCGGGATCGGTATAACGTGCGTCATTCTCCAGCCAGGATGTAGGAATGGCGGCGACAATATCGGCCAGGCGCGTAACAGGTAATAACGACTTCATGCGCGCGTCCACCTCTTGCAAGCCATTGGCAAAAGGCAGGAGGACATGGTCTTTGATAGCCACAAATGGCGTACGACTGCGCTCCATGTAGTCGATTGGCATATGGTGAAAATAGAGCGAGGAGCCATGATCAATCAGGATCAGGCGGCGATGCCAGAGCAGCATATTCGTATTGCGTGGCGTGCGATCCACGTTGGAGACATAGGCGTCGAACCAGACAATGGAGGCGGCCAGGAATGGATCTAGCTCACGCGCATCGCGTGGATCAAAGGCCAATGAGCCCGGCAGATAATCTAGCGCCAGGTTCAGGCCCGCGCTCTGCTTGATCAGGGCCTGGATCTCAAAATCTGGCTCTGAGCGACCCAGCACAGGGTCCAGCTCCACAAAAACAATTTCAGGCACGGGGAGATCAAGCGCACGACCAATCTCGCCAGCAACCAGTTCGGCAATCAAGGCCTTTGGTCCCTGGCCGGCACCGCGAAATTTCAGCACATACAGACCATCATCATCGGCCTCTACAATCGCGGGCAGTGAGCCACCCTCGCGTAAGGGTGTCACATAGCGTGTGGCGGTGAGTGTTCTTAACATGGGGTTATTGTAGCATACATTAGGCCAAAAAGTCCTATGCACCCTTCGCTCTCTTTTCTGAAATCCGAGAGAAACCTTATATGCCTACAAGCAAACAAACAGCCCATGAGTACTAGGAGGGCACTACACATTTTTGCCAGGCCCCATCATCAAAAGCGTTTCCCTGTTATTATTTCTCTAATCTCTGTGTTAACTCAGGTATAGAGACGCTTGCAGGAGCCTGTAAGCACGCTAGAGTACTCTCCGGTAAGATGTCTTTCTCGTAGTATCACGCTACGTCACTTTCTGCTCGTAACCAGAGGAGAAGAAAGTCGCATTCAGAGATTGAAACATGTCTGAACTTTAGCATCGGTACAATTAAAGCTAGCCCCTGGAAGGGTGTAACACGGGCAGGAAGCATATAACATACCGGGTACCCCTCACACTCCTGGCGTTTCGCGCGCCTGGCGTGACTGTTCACTCTTAACGCATCGTAGCGAAGTATCAGGTAGAAAGTTATTAGTATTATGACGGATCACAAGCCAGATGTACTGCTGCTTCCAGCAGAAGAAGGCCCCGATGGAGCCTTCAAGCAACCAGAGATAGTCGAAGAAAAGGCCCATTCAAGCGCCACACACATCACTTTGAAGAGCGGAGATGCTTTTCTTGTCGCCAATATACGCGGCGATTTGTTGGGCGCGAACCAGGCTATGGGTCTCTACTGGCATGGGACACGCTTTCTCCGCGAGAGCAATTTCTTTCTAGAGGGTCATCCTCTGGTCATGCTTTCGCACCATGTCTCACCATCAGGGCTTGCCAGCCAGGTAGATTTAACGAATCCAGCGCTCAGAGTCGACGCTGACACCTTCATTGAGCAAGGCGAAATCTATGTCAGTCGACTTCTGGAGCTACATAATGAGGAGCTGATCCAGACCTTTACCATTACAAGCTTTCGCGAGCTTCCACGACCGCTCCGTTTTAGCCTCAAGTTTGGTAGCGACTTCTGCGACCTCTTTGAGGTGCGCGGACTCAAGCGCGAAGAGCATGGTCAGTTACAGCCAGCCCAGGTTACCGACAAGGGCGTAACTCTGAGTTATATCGGACGTGACCAGGTCACTCGCGAGACGCAAATTACCTTTACGCCACCTAGCAAATATATCAGTGAGGATCGCGTCCACTGGTCGCTACAGCTTGAGCGCGGCAAGCCAGTCGTGCTCCAGATGCGCGCCCAACTGCGCGAGCTTAATGCCGAACGCTTTGCCAAACATATTGAGGTTGAGGGCGTTCGTCCTCTTGAGCGTCCAACAATACATACAGATGATTACCTCTTGAACCGCCTGCTCAAACGTGGGATGGATGACCTGTTAATGCTCTGCACACTGACACCTTATGGCTACTATCCCTACGCGGGCATTCCCTGGTTCTCCTGCCCCTTTGGGCGCGATGGCCTGATTACCTGCCTGCAATATCTCCCCTGGTTCCCCGAGGTCGCACGCGGCACGCTGGCCTTCCTGGCCATGCACCAGGGTACAAAAACCGATGATTTCACTGAAGAAGAGCCAGGCAAGATGCTCCACGAGATGCGCACAGGCGAGATGGCGAACTGCCGCGAGATCCCCTATGTGCCCTACTATGGAAGCATCGATGTCACGCCGCTCTTCCTGATCGCCCTCGGCGAGTATATTCGTTGGACCAATGATCTCGATTTCCTGCGCCAGCTCTGGCCAAACGCGCAACTGGCCGCGCGCTGGATGGTCGAGTATGGCGACAAAGATGGCGACGGCTTCCTGGAGTACCACCGCGTTCTTGATAGTGGCATCTCCAATCAGGGCTGGAAGGACTCCTGGGATTCTACCTCCCATGAGAACGGCGAGCTGGCTCACTCTCCCATCGCGCTCAGCGAGGTTCAGGGCTACGCCTTTGCCGCGTACCGCAATATGCATTACCTGGCCGGACGCCTGGGTTACGAGGACGAGGCCGGGCATTGGGAGCAGAAGGCAAGCGAGCTCCAGGGTAATTTCATGCGCGCTTTCTGGTGGGAAGAGGAGCAGAGCTTCTATATCGCGCTTGACCGCGAGAAAAAGCCCTGCAAGACGGTTAGCTCCAACGCTGGTCAGTGTCTCTGGAGCGGGATCGTTCCCGAAGAGCAGGCTAAGCTGGCCATCGAGCGCCTGATGCGCGAGGACATGTTCAATGGCTGGGGCATGCGTACCCTCTCAACCAGCGCTATTCGCTATAATCCCATGAGCTATCACAATGGCTCGGTTTGGCCACACGATACGGCCATGGTTGGAGCTGGCTTCGCGCGCTACGGTGGCAAGTCTGAGGCATCTCAATTGCTCAAAGGACTCTACCAGGCCAGTCAGCATTTCGAGGATGCACGCCTACCCGAGCTGTTTTGTGGCTTTATCCAGCGCGAGGGCTTTGGTCCGACACGCTACCCGGTCGCCTGCTCGCCCCAGGCCTGGGCCACGGGCGCACCCGGACAGATCCTTAACGCACTTCTTGGCCTGCGTGCCGACGCCGAGCAGAAGCGGCTGGTGCTCGAACAACCGGCCCTACCCTCCTGGGTCAATACTCTGGAGGTACGCGGCCTCTACATAGGTGACCAGCATGTACACTTCCACGTGCGCCGTCATGGCTCACAAATAGAGGTTCAGCCAGGCACAGAGAACGAAATAGAAATTATAGTAAGCTAAGAAGAAGCCGGTGGGGGTGACCCCCACCGGCTTCTTCTTAGCTTACGTGACTCATATACTAATTGTTAGGAGAGAAGAGAGAAGGCAAAAGCTCATCTCTTCTCGACGATGGAACCAACAGGAGAGCCTTTGTCGTGACATGCGGCCTGTTGACCCTAACGGTGACCGCCTTGAGTAGACGGCTCTCTGTCCATCAGGATGGCAAACGACCATTGGGCTTGTTGCAGCGTTTGTCGCAGAGAAGATGACTGCCGATCCAGCGTGAGTTCTCGCTTCTCCTGAAAGGACAGGACTCCTGTTGCGACGACCTGGGTGGAGCATGGATGCATGCGAGAACCAACTCCATGAGAAAGGAGAAGGCTGATCATGTCCAACAGCAATGTTGTCCCGACGCCGCCAGAACCGGCATCTCTTCGGTATGTGGTTGGAATCGACATTGGCAGTCAAACCTGCGCCATGTGCTGTTTGACTCCTGAGAAACGGCAGGTCTTCAAACCAAGCACCTTTGCCAATACGAGAGAGGGCTTTGACTGGCTCTTTGAGAAACTCGCGAGCCTCAAGAGCGATCCCTCCTCGATTCTCGTTGGATTAGAGGCGACCTCGCGTTACGGAGAAAATCTTTCGCAGGCCCTGCTCAAGGCTGGATACCGGCTTTGTCTGTTGCATCCGGCTCAAGTGCATGCCTTTGCGCAGCAGCGAGGCCTGCGTGCCAAAACGGATCAACTGGATGCCGGCACCATCGCACGCGTCTTGCTCAGTGGGGAAGCCCGCTTTGGCTACTTGCCCGATGAGCACACTGGGACCTACCGCGAACTGCTTCGCTTGCAACAACAACTCAGTGAGGATGTGGTCCGCTACAAAAACGAACTGCATGCGCTTCTGGTCGTTTTGTTTCCTGAGTTCGTGCAGGTGTTTGCCGACCCAACACGCCCCACCGCTCTGGCAGTCCTGAAGCGCTATCCCAGTGCTCAGGCGGTCGTGGACGCCGGGGTCGAGCAGCTGTCTCACCTCTTGCATGAGTTGGCTCCTCACCATTATGGCCGCCCAACTGCTCAAGCTCTTTTCGCCTTGGCTCAGACCTCGATTGCCAGCGGGGTGGCGGTGATGGCACGCTCGAAAAGCATGTCGATTGTGTGTGATCAGCTGGAGCATACGCTCATCAATCTGGCTCAGCTTGAGCAAGAAATTGATCAGCTGCTGACCAATGATCCCCAGGCCAAGCGCTTGCTGGCTGTTGCCGAGTTTGGACCACTGACCGTTGCAGTGCTGCGAGCCGAATTGGGGGACGTGCAGCGCTTTGCCCATATGGATCAAGTCGTGGCCTACGTTGGGTTGGATATCCAGGTGAAGCAGAGTGGGAAATGGAAAGGACAAAGCAAGCTCTCCAAACGGGGGAGCGGACGAGTTCGTCGCTTGCTCTACCTGGCTGCCTTGCGCTCGCTGCATGAGAAACACTCTCCCTTCAAGGACTACTATCAGCGTCTGGTGGATCGTGGCTTGAAAAAAGGGACGGCTTTGGTTGCCGTGATGCGAAAAATGATCATCGTGGGTGTTCACCTGCTCAAGACCCAGGATCTCTACGATGCGAACAAGGTTGGCATCCAATAGGTGAGCTAGCCGCGCGGCTAGCTCACCTATTGGATGCGCCCCCCACCCCCCGAGGGAATGCGGTGGGGTTACACCTGGAAGGTTTCCAGGCGCTCGGGGGAGAGATTGTGTCTTTTCCCGTCAAGCGAGAAGAAATCCCCCCAAAAAGGGACTTGACAAATGTTATGGCTTCTACTCATGACTTCTCGCCACTACGTGGCTCGCGGGGTTATGGGATGTGGGATGGAAATGCCTAAGGCATTTCCATCCCACATCCCATAACCCCGCGAAGCGTCGCAGACGCTGAGAGTATCTCTTGAAGAGAGGAGCTAAGTAGTTACTCAGCGTACTATAATGAGGTGAAAACGCACAAGAAGACATTCTATTTAGAGAGAAAGGCATTCATGAGCAAGATACAATTGCAAGACGTTCTGGCACAGCGGCCGCTGGGACTGGTTTTTGATATTGATGGCACTCTAAGCGAGATCGTTCCCACCCCTTCAGAGGCCAGGCTCTACCAGGGCGTCGCTGAGCTCCTCACCGAGCTGGCTGGCTACGCCGAGGTAGCCATTATGACGGGCCGGGCCGCAGAGGATGGCGCGCGAATGGTTCAGGTTTCCGGACTGACATATATAGGGACACATGGACTGGAGTGGAGCGAGGACCTGCCGACAAGCAGCGCCCAGATCCAGCTTGTGCCCGAAGCGCTGAATTATGTAGAGCCTGGTAAGCGCCTGCTGGCCCTGGTGGCGCGCGAAATGGCACATGAAACCGGCATTATTGTCCAGGCCAAAAGCGTGGGCGGCTCCATTCACTATCGTCAGTGTGCCAATCCAGACGGGGCGCGTGAGCAAATTCTGGCGCTGCTCGAAGAGCCTGCGCGCCAGGAGGGTATGGTGATCGGCGAGGGAAAGCGTGTCGTCGAGGTACTCGCGCCCTTAAAAATCAACAAGGGTGAGGCGCTCAAGCGTTATATAGGGCACAAGCAGCTTCGTGGCGTGGTCTTCGCGGGCGATGACCGCACCGACCTCAACGCCATCTACACGGTACGTGAGCTACGCCAGGAGGGATTCACCGGCTATACCATCGCCGTCCGGCATACTGACGCCCTGCCCGAACTGCTGACAAGCGCGGACGAAGTAGTGGACGAGGTGCCCGGCATGGTAGAACGCCTGCGACAGATACGGGATATGCTGGCTACACTGCAGCAATCCGGAAGGCATAAGGAGTAGAGTGGGAGGGGAGAAGAGAAAATAGAAGCCCGCTCTTCGGTGATGACGCAACCATTGCGTCCACCGAAGGTGCTTCCAATCCTGATATATAGATGACCTCTATGAGGATACTATCGAGGGTGCGAGAAGCCAGCTTGTGGGCTGCTGGCATCTATTCATCTATCTATCTAAAGAGTTCGCTCAGTTCGCTACGAAAAGCCTCTACCCAACGTTCGCGACGACATCGTCTGGGGAACCTTCGGCTTCTTCAACTGGCGTCTCCGCTGGCTCGCGCTCAAGGAGATCATTGATATCATTGATCTGCTTCGCTAGCCAGGTTGTCAGATTGCTACGCTCCACCGCCTGGCATGCGAAGGTCGCCTTCGCGTGACGCTCCTCTTTCGACATTGTCAGCGCCTTATAGAGCGCCTGCGCTGTCTCCATCACATCTGTGGGCGAGGTAGGAACCGCCCCCTTCGCGAGTTGCTGGAACGCGCCAACGGTACGCGAGAGTACCAGCACCCCATCTCTCTGATTGACGATCGGCCCTTCTTTGGCAACCAGGTTCATACCATCAATAATGGGGTTAACCAGCAGCACATCATAGAACTGCATAGCCGCAAGGGCGCGTACACGATCATTGCCATAAAAGGCGTGAATAGGCGTCCAATTGTCGGTACTATATTTCTGATTGATCTCCTCTACAATCGCCTGAACCTCCGCAGTTGTACGGCGGTAGATGGGCAATGATTGGCGTGAAGGCACCAGGAAAGCCAGGAAGTTCACGCGACCAATCAGCTCTGGATGCTCCTCAAGCATATAATCATATGCCTGGAAGCCACGAAGAATGTTCTTGGTGGGTTCAATACGATCTGTGCGCATGATCGTAAATTCGTTGAGGAGAGGCTTCATCTCCTCGGTGGCACGCTTGCCGGGCGCGCTTTTCACAACGCGTCGCTCTTCATGAACGGAGATCGAGATGGGATAGGCTCGCGCCTGCGTGCGGTGGCCCTGCCACCAGACAGCCCCCTCTTCAAAATCCACCACGGCCCCCTCTAAGAGGGTGCGTGCCCCTTCCAGGAAGTTGCGTGCATCGCGCTCTGTCTGAAAACCAATGATATCATTGCCTACCAGACCGCTATAGATAGCCTGGGTGATATTGCTTGGCAGAAAATGCCAGCAGCGAACATCGGGCCAGGGGATGTGAATAAACTGCTGAATAATGATCGAGGGGTGGACTTTGCGAATGAGCGAGGAGACTAAGTAGAGATGATAGTCATGTAACATAACAACTGGCATCGAGTCTTCGCGCTCAATTTCGTCGGCTACAGCATCCGCGATAGCCTGGTTGGCCTCGCAATACCCATTCTCCCAGGCGTCTTGCAACTGTCGCATGTTACTTTGAACGGGATCATACATATAATGCTGTAGAAACCAGAGCAGTTCATTACTAATCTTATCGTAATGCTTACGGTAGGTTGTTTTGGGAACCGAGACGTAGTGCAGTTTCATCTTCTGACCACGTAGTGGAGAAGGCATTACGCCTCCATGTTGCTCCATCTCCTTGACGATCATGCGATCGCCTTCGGTCATGGTCATCGCAACCCATGTCATATCGAGTTGGTTCCCAACATCAATGAGGGCAGTTACCATTCCACCTGCGCCACGTCTTGCTTTGAGCGTATTATCCTGGCCGAGTTGGAACTCAACGGGACCGCGATTGGAAGCAATAATCAGACGACGCGCATGCTTCAACTGCGGAAGATGAACATCCGTCTTCATCCGCGTGGGCATGAGGTTTGTCCTTTCTAACAGGTGCTTACTGTTATGGCCTGGGAGACCGGCTACAATTGTTTCCTCCAGGTGGGAAGCAAATTTACCCCTCTTATCTCAAGAGTACACCTGGCACATACAAAGGTATGATCAGACCAGACAATATAAGAAAGCGTTACGCAAGACACCATGTGTAATGTTACCATACAATGGAGCAGAATTACCAGAACACACCAATGCCTATGGAAATAATGCGACGCTGCACCCACATTCAAGGCCCTCTTAGGAGCTATGCCTTTATCTCGACAGTACTTTGAGAACACAGGACGGTTCCTTCATCTATGACACGAATCAGTAGATGAAAATAGACTCAACAAGTAGTTCTTATGGGGGAGTAAGGAGCGCAAGAGGCGCAAGAAATCCCCCAGAGAGTTAGACGCAAATCACAGCCATTCTATCAAATAGCCCGTTAGAGAGCAGCCAAAAGTTTCATCGTTCTCCCTCTAAAAGCTATCGCATGTTCAGTACCATAGTACTGCCTGTCGTTTCTTCTCACGACGCTCCTCGTTGTAAAGAAGAGAAAGAAGGCAAATAACTGTCGTGTGCCAGGACTGCCACCTCGTTTTTCCGCGTCTCCCTGGTCAAAAACATGCCTCGTTATCTGTTATTTTAAATAACAGCGAAATAAAATCAAGGTAGCACAGAAGCATCGACATCACCCATAACTACCTGCCTTCTAGACAAAATTTGCAGTTAAATGGGGCGCATGCTAGAATCAGCTTTGCATAAGTCCAAGAAACGTATCGCAAAAATAGTACTCTGTCGAACCAGTGGCAGAACCGAGAGGAGCGCATTTTGGAAGAGAGGAAAGGCAATAGCTGGCTAAAACGCATCCTGGATTTTGTGAATCCACTGCGCGATCCTAGCCTGATGGTCGCCGCAGTACTAACCTTCATAGAAGAAGCGGGAAATCGTGACCCCTGGTACATGATTGTCATTCTGGCGCTCGTAAACTGGTTAGCAGTGCGCGGTATTGTCTGGCTGGTCGTCAATTTTACATTTGCCTCAACGTTCCTGGTCCGCCGCTTCTGGTGGGCAATGAAACACCCCCGCCTGGCCTGGCGCATTCTGGATGCCGTAGGCCACGAAGAGATCGTGATTGGTGGCCTGCCCTCAGAGGGTGTGCTCCTGCAAGATGGAACCGCCATCATGGGACCCATGCTTGGTGCCAGTGGCATTCAAGTCATTGGTGAGCTCCCCGCAGGCACTGAGATTCCTATGCTTGGCTTTCCCAATCCCAATGGGCAGATGGGCCAGTTTACGACCGATGGTCAGAACATGCACACTCCTGGGTTCTTTCCCAGTGCTGGATCATTCGCGAATGTCAATGGTTTCGGCAATCAGGGCATGGGCAATAATAGTTTTGGTAATAATAATTACGTCAGCACGCAGAGCACGGATGGCTTACCGCGCAGCTTCCCTCAACGCTCATCTGAAGAGGAAGAGCGCCTGCGCCAACAACTGGCTACTTACTCGCGCCTCCTCGACGACTGGATTCAGTTTACCGAAGAGAAATGGCGCACAATTAGCGACGGCCAGCTTGGCTGGAAACCCCTCCGTGGCCGTTGGAGCGACTGGGACGATATCTTCCAGGATGTTTACGCCGCCAAAACCTCCGACCCCATGGCCGAGGCCGCGCAAGCCGCGGGTGCCGCGACATCTCGACGCTTTGACTCCTCTCGCGAAAAAGGGTCCGCCGCCTCAGCTGTCGCTTGCTTTATGCGTGATATGATGACACTGCGCCAGGGTCTGGATATCTTACAGGGTTCAACGGTTACAGCAAGTGAGTCTTCCAGCACCAATATCGAGCAGCAGCCGACGCCGGTCCCGCCGCTCAATCGCCCATTCGGAGGCATGAATAGTGGCAACCTGGGCGGTGGCACAACAGGCAGCTTTAGCCCGCGCAGCACTCTCATTCGCAGGCCCGCGCAGATCTTCGTCGACGCCGATTCAGAGAAGTAGGACTAGTCGTACATGTATACATACTCTTCTCCCCGTCTTGTTACGGTGCGCCCAGAGATGGATCGCCTGGCTCAATATGCTCCAGGCGAGTCTCTGGAGGCATTTAGCGAGCGCACAGGTATTCCCATAGAGGATATTATTAAACTTAATAGTAATGAAAGCTCCTATGAACCCGCACCTACAGTATTGCAAGCACTTAGCAATTTTAGAAACTATAATAATTATCCTGACGCGAACTCAACCGCTTTACGCAATTCACTCGCCGATTATACTGGTGTCGATGGACGCCATATCGTCGTGCATCATGGGAGCGCCGAGCTTATCAATCTCCTCTGGCACCTCTTTCTCTCGGTAGGAGATAACGTTCTCTGCTGCCCCCCAACCTTTTCACTCTATACCTCGGTCACGACCTTCTGTGGCGCGCATGTACTGGAGGTTCCCCGCAAGCCGGGCTATGAGCTTGATATCGATGCCATCCTCGATGCGCTCACTCCTGAAACCAAGCTCATTGTGCTGACTTCGCCCAATAACCCCACTGGCAACTCCATTTGCGAGCAAGATATATTGACGCTGCTCGATACAGGTCGCATTGTGATTGTGGACGAGGCATATGTGGAGTTCGCGGATAATCCTCACGGCTTCGCTTACCTGGTACCTCAGTATGAAAATCTGATCGTGATGCGCACTTTTAGTAAATGGGCCGGGTTAGCAGGACTCCGCATCGGCTATGCCCTGACCCCTGAGTGGATTCAGGCCTATATGCGCCGCGCACAGTGTCCCTTTGAGGTGAATGTCGCTGGTCATATCGGCGCGATTGAGACCCTCAAGGCCCTGGATTATACTCTGGATAACGTCCGACGCATTACGCAGGAGCGCGAGCGACTGTACGCCCTCCTGGACAGCTACTCCTTCCTTCATCCAGTACCCTCGCAGGGAAACTTTATCCTGATGCGCGTAGATGAAGACCAGGTGAGCGTGCGAGAGATTCGCGCTGCGGTTGAGGCCCATGGCATCCTGCTCCGCTACTTCTCGCAGCCAGAGATGCGCGACTTTATCCGCGTCACCGTGGGCAAGCCAGAGCACACCGATAAGATCGATAGCGCTCTACATAATCTCTTACCATAACACGGTACCTGCCTATGCTAGTGTCGAAGAGAGGTACATGGTTTATGCTCGCCCTCGGGTGAGCATAAACCATGTACCTCTCTTCGACACTAGAGGGATTGCTTGCCCACCCCCCTCTTCAGGATGTACAATAGCCACGGCGAGGGTGTATGGCACTTATTACATCCTGTACTGGTATGGCTATACTACCTATGTATGGTATAGCACAGCTTCGAGGGCCCCGCATGGCGCTATCATAGCAATGCAATAGATATCAAATCTTGTTTTCGTGGAGGATTTTGTAGTATGCCACTGAATACGGATGATCTGACAACAATTGAAGAGGTTACCGCGCACGAGATACTTGACTCGCGTGGCAATCCAACCGTTCAAGTTGAAGTGCTTCTGATGGGCGGAGCACATGGGATCGCAGCGGTTCCCTCGGGCGCGTCAACCGGCGCTCACGAAGCTGTCGAACTGCGCGATGGCGACAAGAGCCGTTATGGCGGCAAGGGAGTACTCAAGGCCGTTGAGAATGTTAACGACCAGATCAGCGACGCCCTTGTTGGCCTGGACGCCTCCGACCAGGTAATGATCGACGAGATCATGATCGAACTGGATGGAACCTCTAACAAAGGAAAACTGGGGGCGAACGCTCTCCTGGGCGTCTCTCTGGCCGTTGCCAAAGCCGCAGCCCAGGCCCATCAACAGCCGCTCTACCGCTACCTGGGAGGCGTCTCGGCTCGTACGCTACCTGTACCAATGCTCAATATTTTAAATGGCGGCAAGCACGCCGATAACTCGACCGACTTTCAGGAATACATGATCCTCCCCGTTGGCGCGCCATCCTTCCGCGAGGCCCTGCGCTGGGGCGCCGAGGTCTATCAGGGCCTGAAAAAGGTCCTGCATGGCAAGAAGTTCAATACCAATATCGGCGACGAGGGTGGCTTCGCACCTTCGCTCTCATCCAACCGCGAGGCTCTTGAGCTGATAGTCGACGCCATCGAGGCCGCAGGCTACAAACCAGGCGTGGATATCTTCCTGGGTATGGACACAGCCTCGACCGAACTCTATGAGAATGGCAAATATGTGCTCGCGCGCGAGGGTCGCACCCTCAACTCCAAAGAGATGATCGATCTCTATGAGCAGTGGATTGGCGAATATCCCATCGTTACCATCGAGGACGGCCTGGCAGAAGACGACTGGGAAGGCTGGTCCATGATGCGTCAGCGCCTGGGAGGTCGCGTCCAACTGGTAGGCGACGACCTGTTTGTCACCAACACCACCCGCCTCAAACGTGGCATCAGCGAGGGTTCGGCTAACTCCATCCTGGTCAAACTGAACCAGATCGGTACGCTGACTGAGACCCTGGAGGCCATCGAGATGGCCAAGCGTGCGGGCTATACCGCAGTCATCTCGCACCGCTCCGGCGAGACTGAGGATACGACAATTGCCGACCTGGTCGTGGCCACCAATGCCGGGCAGATCAAGACTGGCGCCCCCGCCCGCAGTGAGCGCGTCGCCAAGTACAACCGCCTGCTGGTAATCGAGGATGAGCTAGGGGCAGAGGCGGCTCGCTATGCTGGCTTTAACGCTTTCTACAACGTATCTGCTCTGTACGCCAAAGCCTAAGCACGCTATAGTATAGATAACCCGTGTGCAAAACCTTCATGGTTGGTGGTGTGATGCTCCCTGGTGACCATTGGCCACCAGGGAGCATCACACCACCAACCAGGGCGAGCGCCGCAGGCGCGAGAAGTCAAGTCAGGAACAACGCACACATATCACATAGATATCATTTATCCAATCAAGAGAGGACTTATGCCTACAAGATTCAATACCTCAAGGGAGCGGCGCACAGGGCGCGCTATCCATTACAAATATAGCTACATCGTCCAGAACGCCGAGCGTGGTCCCGAGGGGGCAATCGTGCTCCTGCATGACCTCCCCGCCGGCGCCTTCGCCTGGGAAGAGATCATGCCCCTGCTAGCTGGCCTGGGCCGCGCGGTCTACGCCTTCGACATGCTTGGCTACGGTCAGTCGGAGCATCCCTGGCCCGCCGATACCTCGGTCTGGGGACAGGCAGACGGCCTGGCCCTGCTCTTCAAAGACCTCAAATTGAATAATATCATCCTGGTCGGGCATGGCGTTGGCGGTGGCGTCGCGCAGATCCTGGCGACGCGCCTCTATCGCGAGCAGACCTCGGCCCTGGTCCTCCTGGATACGATTAGCTACCTCCACTCCTTCGACGAGAACTGGCCCATGTCCGAGATGAGCAAGCGCCAGGATTTTGACGCCCCTAAAGAGGCTTCAGTCGAGGATGTCGTACGCGATCTGCGTGAGACCCTGGGCAAGGGCGTGGTCAATGTCAAAGGCTTCGCCAACGTGATCGATAACTATATCGCGCCCTGGAACAGCGAAGTGGGCAAAGAGGTGCTCTACCAGCACATTCGCCTGCTCATCCCCTACTACACCAATGCCGTCTCCACCGACCTGGCAGTGCTCAACAAGCCAGTCCTCCTCATCTGGGGTGAGAAAGATCAGCAGATGCCGCTCACATATGCCGAGCGCCTGCACCGTGAGATTCCCCATTCCAGGCTGGCAATTATCCACAATGCCGGCCACCTGGTCAATTTCGACGCCCCCGAGGCCGTGGCCAAAGAGCTCGTCAATTTCGTCAATGGCCTGTAAATATCGTAGGTCAAAAAAGAGGGCGCAACCGTCAGGTTGCGCCCTCTTTTTTGACCTACGATATTTACAGAAATACGGGACAGGGAGCCCCGGTCTTTGCAAGCCGGGGGGAACCCCCATAGGGGGCATGGTGCCCGTTCCTTACGGGCTGGTTGGGGTTGGGGCAGCGTGCCGTGTCCCAACCTGGTAGGCGTAGCCAGTGCTGCGCCCAATTAGCCAACAAAAGCGGTGAGGCACATCGGTGACCTTGCCGTGCGCCGTCGTGATGGTAAAGTAGCCGCTGGCTTTCACCGCCACACGCCCCACGTGAGTACCCCAGCAGGCAAAGCGCTCGGGGACCACGGCTCGCACCAGATCCCCCATTTGATATCCAAAGTAGCGCTTGTGGCGCTTGCGGTGGCTGACCGGGAACCCCAGCGCATTGACGTTGCACAGCCGTCGGTGCCCACGCCCCGTCGCTTGCACGAGCAGGGGCACGACGTCCGCCGTGCGCAAGCGCTCAGGCGTGGAGGCTCCCACGACTGCCGCGTCGAGCCAATGCGTCTTGGGGAGGGCCCGTGTGGTTCGATTGTACTTGGTCAGGCCTCCAGAACCCGTTTCCACGGGCAACCCGGTCGCCTTGAGCCGCTCGAAGAGTTCCCAGCGCGTGACATTGACGGCCGCCGCAGCTGTGAGCGGGGTCTTCGCTTGCCTGAGAATGCGCTCCAAACGCACAGGATCGTGGGCGAGGAACACGCGAATATCCTGGGTGCCCTTCTTGCGGTTACAGGCTTCACACGCCAGAGTGAGGTTGGAGACCCGCTGGCTGCCCCCCTTGGCGCGCGCAACGATGTGTTCCAATTGAAGTGGGACGCCCGTTGATCCGCAGTACGCACATGCCCTTCCCCATTTCTCCAAGCAGTACTCCCGCACTTCATACCCAAAAAGGGTGCCCTGCTGATACTCGATGCCGGAGATGTCTGGGTACTCCATCTTCTGCAGGTCGAAACGCACCAGTTCCTGGGAGAGCGCGGTCACGTGAGCGATCCTGCTGATCCGCGTGACCCAGGTCAGGATGTTTTCCACCCGCGAGACAAGCGAGGGGGGCAGCCAGCCGGCTCTGCGCCTCCGGTTGGCAAAGCGCGGGGCGCGATAGCGGGTCTTGCGGGATCGGCGCCCCCGGCGCACCGTCCGGCGAGTGTCCAGGGCTTTTTTGATCGCAGCTCCCCGATGGGTGAGTTCGGCCGCCCAGACGACATCCCCGCCCGCATCGTCCACCAGCGCCAACCCCGTGGTGTGGGCGCCCGGATCGATCTTGAGCCGCAGCGGGGCGGGGGCAGGATGCTCGACCTCCCGCTTGAGGATGATGGTAAAGGGAGAGGTCCGATAGATGGCTGCCTTGCTGGCCTTGAGCAGCAGGCGGGCCCTCCCTGGATGGACCGGGGTCAGCGGCCGTTTCATGGTATCGAGAACAAAGACGTTGGACATGGGTGTTTCCTTGTTTGGTGCCCCGAAGGGCCTCCGTTTTCACGGGTAAAGCTCACCTCGACAACGTGTGCAAGCGGTTTGTTGGAAAGCGCACTGGCTTCTCCCTCTACACCTTTTAACGCTTCCCCGCAGAGGTTCAGGCTGGTGAAGCACCTGAACGTGCCTATGGACATCGGCTGTGCCGCATTCGCTTGCAACGGAGCCCGATGGGAGGAGCATGCTCCTCCCCTGGCTGAGTCTGCTCATGTCTCGGGCCTGCGAACGGCGCGAGCGCCCCTCGCAAGCCCCCGCATTCGATGCGGGGGTACATGACCCTACGAGGCTTTCCTACGTTGACGACGCTCCTTTGGGCGCTCCTCGCCCTGTGACACACACATAAGCTGCTGCGAAGTCCGCACAGCGGGCAGTGTGCTTCTGGCCTGCTGCTGCTCCACGAGATAGGACTCGGAACATCGGTTATACTCTTCGACAGCGAGCATATACGTGTTAAAGAGCCGCTCAAGGGTCGGGAGCGAGGCTCCCTGCTGCTCGGCAAGCGCCAGGTCATACCATTTCTGTTTCATACGCTTTTCGGCGTACTCGATATCGCTAGGAGTCATGTAGAATCAAGCTTTCTGGAGGATGGTTAGGACGCCTTTTTCTGTTGCTTCTGCGCCCTATACTCCTCCGTAAACTGCTGGAGCAACTGTTTCGCATTTAAGAAGGTCAGATTCGAGAGGTTATCTGGTTCTGGCTTCTCCAGATGCTGACAGAGCTTCTTAATGCTAGAAATCTGCTGCTCCGTCGCAGCCGCGTCAGGCGCTGGTTCACTCTTGCTCGCGCCTCCATTTGGGCCCTGCGCGTTCGCGCTCTGCTGCCCCTGACCGCTAAAGCGCCCATTAGCGGTGGCCGCAAAGCCACCCTGTGTGTGACTATTGCCATTGCTACCAGCATAGCTGCCATTCGTGGGCCGCTCTACGGGCGCATCGACAATGCGCTGCTCCTCGTTAAGTTCTGGCGCGAACTGCGTGCCATAGCCAAGCGCGGCCAACGCACGGCCAATAGAGCCCGACTCGGCCTTCTCGATGAAATCTGGAAAGTTCGCCGCGTTCTCCGACTTGGTCCCCATCGCCGATCCGCCCTTGCCATCATGGACAGTCGCACGGAAGATGGCCACGCCTTTGGCTGTCTTCACGACCTTCTCGCTACGCCGCTTCTCGGCGTTCCACACAAAGGCCTCAGCCTCGACATCCTTATCCAGGTCCAGGTGTACGATTTCGGTTTCGATTGTCCCCTGGGGGCACTCCTGGCGGAACCACACCAAACGCCACTTCACCTCCAGGTACTCCGATACGCCCTTCCCATTCTTAATATTTATCAGGTGTTCTCTAGGGTTAAATGTCTGGCCGTTACTCATTACTAACACTCCTATTAGATGATTAATCACGTTGTCGTCTCTGGGAAATATGCGCTTTGCCCAGTATGTACGCCTACTCAGTACAACTCTACTGTGCCATCCCTGACAGAAACACCCATTCACGTTCCGCTAAAATCTCGCCCCATTCAATCCATAACTTGAAAATTTGTTCTAATATTATAGAACAACCTGGAGCATGCTGTCAAGTTATGAAGATTGGTCACGAGAAGGCTGCTAGCATGGCTTGAACCCTATATCCACCTCGCCTATCGTAAGGAAGATTCTCGTTATCGTGCCACTATCATATTCTTTTCACGTAGGCCAAAAGAGGAAAATACTAGCGACCAGGAGGAGAGATTGTAGCCGATGTAATAGTATAATATCAGGATAAGTATTCAGCGATTGAGTAGTACGCGAGAGGTGGGCAATGACTGCCATTACTTTGTACAATGAGATTCAGGCGGCCCTGCGACGTGGTGAGCGCGTCGTCGTGGCCACAGTCGTGAAGACGATGGGTGCGGCCCCCTGCGAGATTGGCACCAAACTATTGATCGCGGCGGATGGCACACCCCAGGGGCGTATGGCGGGACCCGTCACAGATAAAAAGGTCGTCGATGAGGGGTTGAAGGCGCTGAGTGAGAATCACTCACACCTGGCGCATATTCATATCGATGCCGATAACGGCGAGTCAGTTGGCAGTTGTGGTGCGACGCTAGAGGTCTTTTTTGAGGTCCTACGCCCAGAGCCACGCCTGGTTATCGTAGGCGCGGGCTATGTGGCACAGGCCCTGGCGCGCCTGGCACATACGCTAGATTTCCGCATTGTCGTGGTGGACGACCGGCGCGACCTGGCCGATCCTCAGCTCTTTGGCGAGAAGGTGCAGCTCATCTTCGGCGATATCCCCGCGACCATCCAGGCCCTTGAACCCGATGAGTCGAGCTGGCTGGTGATCGTCACGCGCGGGCATCAACTGGATAGAGACGCCTTAAAGGCCGCGCTATCCACCCGGGCCGCCTATATCGGTATGATCGGGAGCACCAGCAAGGTCAAACAGATTTTTCATCGCCTGCGCGAAGAGGGCATCCCACGCAAGCAACTGGAACGCGTCCACGCCCCCATCGGCCTGGACCTGGGCGCGGAGACTCCCGATGAGATCGCGTTGAGCATCGCCGCGGAAATGGTGATGCTACGCCGCCAGGGAAGCGGCCTCTCGCTCAAAAACAAGCACAATCTTCTAGAGAATGAGGTGCTCGCCTGAGCACCTCATCTCACACGCCAGGAATAGACTAATCGTCTGAATCAGAGTGGAAGCCATTGTAGACCGTCGTGGTCAGGGTAGCCGAGCTATCGTCCCCATCCAGCGACCAGAACATCGCGCCAGCCAGGTCGTGGCTTTTCACATAATGGACCTTAGTAGCTACCGCCGTGGCGTCGTCAAACGACCAGAAGGTGGTGCCATCAAAGATCCAGGATGCCTTGGTAATGGGGTCACGATACGTAGGATAATTGAGCTGTGCCAGGACTTTGTAATCATTGATACCAGCCTCATACACGCCGGGCGCGGGCTGCATGTCTGGACTGCTCTGATAGAGTCCATGGTTCTGATTTGGTACATTCGTCCAACCGTGACCATAGAAGGGAATACCGACCACCAATTTTTCTTCCTCAAAGCCCGCTCTCAAGTAGGCACGCACAGTGTTATCGACGCTGTACGCATTTGTGGGAGCAGGGGAGGGATCCTTATGGCTGCTATAGAGCGGGGCAGCAAAATCGGTTGGTCCCTGGGCATCCCATGCCCCATGCAGATCATAGGTCATCAGGTTAGCCCAGTTCAGGGAATGACCAATCTTATTTAGCTCGATCTTCTGATACTTATCCGGGCCAGCAGGCAAAGCAGCCGATAAGAGATAGCGCTTCCCGGTCTGCTTGCTTAAGGCATCAAGCTGATGACGGAACTCGGCCAGCAGGGCCGTAAAGTTCTGCGTATCCTCGGGCCGATAAACGTTACCAGTGTTACCAGGCGCGGCTGGATACTCCCAGTCAATGTCAATACCATCGAAGACGCCAGCCCCCGCGCCATTGGCGGATGGCAAATTGCCCTTGATATAGAGATCGATGCAGGACTGGACAAAGGCTGCCCGGTTCTGAGGTAGTGCCGCGTCCGAGAAGAGCGCGGACCAGCTCCAACCGCCAATCGAGATCATGGTCTGGAGACCGGGATGCAAGGCTTTCAGCTCCTTGAGCTGATTAAAGTTGCCCCGCAAGGGATCGGACCAGCTATCAGCCTGGCCGTTCACGGCCTCGGTGGCGGCGAATGGTCTGTCAGTATCCGCCCAGCTATCCCCAAGCTGACACTTAAGATCGCTACTGATGTTGCTAAAGGCATAGTTAATGGTCGTCAGCTTGCCAGCCTGACCATTAACATCTACGTTATGCAAATTATAGTTGCGTCCATAGATGCTCCAGGCCGTGAAATAACCCACAATACGCTTGCTCGCGGGAGCTGGCGCGGCGAACATGTCATCGCCACTCTTAGCAGCAGAGAACGTCTGTGCATAAGCCTTGCCACCACCATTGAGCAGGGTAAAAGCACAGAGATAGAAGAGAAGGAGAAAGAGGGTGCCTCCCAGCACCAGGGGTCGACGAGAGTGCGTCATACAGCTCTCCTTTCTGGCAATCATTGCCAGCACATTTTAAATACGCTTTTTGGGACCTATACCCGAACGATATATTCTAAAAGAAACATTACCCACTTCCCATGGCTTTGTCAAGACATCTAGACCACTAGACCTTATAAATAAAATTGCAGGGTCCATGCCGGCATGGACCCTGCAATAACTATATTGCTTAGGCGATGAACTCTTGAGCGAAGAAGCGCAAGGTGTCCAGTTGCAAGACCTCTGAGGAGAATCCAAGGATGACTTCCTGGACACCAGCTTCCTCCAACTCAGCAAGCTGGCGGCGAATGGTATCCAGGCTGCCAATCAAGGCGCCTGCTGCTACCGGCCTGCCCAGGAGCGTGGCGGGGAATTTCGCCCTGGCCTGCTCGTCGGTCTCGCCAATGGCACATAGGCAGGTAATCGTGCGATGAATACTTTCATAATCGCGCCCGACCGTTTTGCAATGCTCTTTGAGCACGGCCAGTTTTCGCTTGATGGCTTCTAGATCGCCGCTCAGGTTGCATGCATCAGCGTATTGCGCGACCAGCTTGAGCGTCACTTTTTCACCGCCACCTCCAATGAGCAGGGGGATATGCGGCTTTTGCACGCCTTTGGGCTGATTGATAGCTCCGCGTACCTGGTAGTATTTCCCCTCGAAGGCGGCTTCCTCCTGAGTCCACATGGCTCGAATAACCTGCACAGCCTCTCGTAGGTACCGCAGGCGCTCAGGTGCCTCGGGATAGTCATATCCATAAGCACGATACTCATGCTCAAACCAGCCCGCACCGATACCAAAGTTGAGCCGTCCATGCGAGAGCACATCGACGGTACTGGCCATTTTCGCAAGCAAGGCAGGGTTACGATAGCCATTGCAGGTGACCAACTGGCCTACGCGTATACGCGTCGTGTCGCGCGCAAGGGCCGCGGTGGTGGTCCAGCATTCAAAGGTGAACTCCTGGGATGGGCGTGGGATGGTATGAAAGTGATCAACAAGCCAGGCAGATACAAAACCCACTTCTTCAGCAACCTGAGCCACGCGCGTCATTGCTTCATAGGCTTCGACTGGATCCTTAATTCCCACCAGTTCCATTGCCCAGCCTTGCGGCAGGGATACACCAAACTTCAGAGACATAGAATAATTTCCTCGCTTCTAGCAAACATTTACAGAGCTTCCAATGCTCTTCTGACTCTCACCTCGGTCCTCCACGCCATCCCTCTGACTCTCACCTCGGTTCGCCAGTCTTCAGGGGTAAGGGTGTGTGCGTAAAAAACGGCTTTGCTGTTTTTTACGCACACACCCTTACCGCGAGCGCCGCAGGTGCGAAGGTTCTCTTGAGGAAAAGAAGCTAGGCCCTGTTGACGCAGGCGCCTGGCTTGACTATACTCTGTTGCTGATGCCAGGAACAGGGTTTCTTGATCATAGGTCTCTCACCACCAGGATAAGGAGCAACCGATATGCATGAGCGTGAACGCCGTCAGACCCTTGCCACTTTTTTACGCCAGCGGCGGATGCACCTTTCGCCCACCGATGTGGGACTGCCGCCTGGTATCCGCCGTCGCACGCCAGGACTGCGCCGAGAAGAGGTTGCACAGCTTGCCAATATTGGCACCTCCTGGTACGTCTGGCTGGAGCAGGGACGCGATGTGCATCCCTCGGCCCAGGTTCTTGAGAGTATCGCCCAGGCGCTCAAGCTGACCTCAAATGAACGTCGGCACCTCTTTGTGCTCGCTGGGCAACCACTGCCGACTCCGCTTTCTCCTACACACGAGAGTGTCAGTCCGGCGCTCCAACAAGTACTTGACGATCTCGATCCGACTCCCGCGTATGTCATGGGCCGCCGGTATGATTATTTAGCCTGGAATAAAGCTGCTGACACCATCTTCTCCATTTCAAACGCAACCTCCACATACACACGCAACCTGGTATGGCGCCTCTTCACCAGCCCCACGATGCGGGCACGCTCAAATTGGGAGGCGATTGCGCGAGGCACATTGGCGGAGTTCCGGGCGGCTAGCGCGCGCTATCCCGATGATCCCTATTTCGAGGAGTTAATTGAGGATTTGAAGCAGGTAAGTCCCGAGTTTTGCCAGTGGTGGCCCCACCATGATGTACGGAGCGCACTGGACGGTCCCAAGGTCATAGAGCATTCAACCCTGGGCATTCTAGAGTTTGAGCATTTCACCTTGCAGATGCTCGGTAGTGCTGATATCAGGGTCATAATCTACACACCTAATAGCCGGACCCGAGCAATCCTGCAAAGCCTTAACATTTGAAACCTCGCCACGGATGCCTCTCGTTTTATTTCCTTTGTCTCCGTCGTGGGATCGAAAATACCTCTCTTCCCACTCTCAAGACGAGCGCTCCCCTCTCTTACTCACCTGGTCGAGCTTCCTCTTTTGCGCCCAGGCTGTGCATCGTTGGTGATAAGAAGCCGCCTACCCCGGCTAACACACATGCAATGCCAGAAAGACCAATAACCAGTGCGGGAGAGAGGTATTGCAAAAGGAATCCACCTATCAACGCCCCAAATGGAGCAGCCGCAGTCGTCAAGGCAAGGCGCGCACCGAAGACCTGTCCCCTCATCGCAGGCGGGATGAGTCGCTGCAAAAGAGCGGTTTCTATGGGCATATACGGAGCCCAGGAGCAGGCTCCCAGAGCGAGACAAAGAAGTGCAAGGGGCAACGAATGGACAACCATCAGTGGGCAAAGGAATCCTCCCCAAAGGATGGCGATCAGCGGTTGGCTCATCCCTGGCCGCACCCTCGCGGCAACGAAACCCGTGAACAACGTGCCAACCAACGCTCCTACCCCGAAACCAGTCCAGAGCAAGCCATACCCCTGGGCTCCGGCATGCAGCATCCTCTCACTGTAGAGCGGCAGAGCTGCTTCCAGTGGACCATACGAGAAAAAGAAGATTACTGATAAGCTTGTGAGGAGGAGAATCTCCTTTTTACGGAAGATCAGATCAAAGCCACCCAACCATTTTGTCTTTCCCAGAGACGCTTCTTTGAGCGTGTGACTAGCGATGGGAGGAAGCGAAAAGACGAGGAGCCCCATGAGGAGGAAACTCACTGCGTCAATCAACAAGGCGAAGGCCCCTCCTACCTGAGTGACCACAATTCCAGCAAGTGCAGGACCAAGAAGCGACGCAAATTGCAAACTGGTTGAAGAAAGCGCATTTGCTCGCGGAAGCTCATCCTCTGAAACAAGATGTGGCAAGATGACGCGAACACCCGCTCCCGTCGCGGGAGAGAGCGCTCCTGCAAGCAATGCCAGGGCATAGATATGCCACAACTGCAAGATACCCAACCAGGAGAGAACAGGAAGAGCCCCGATCAGGAGCGCGCGTGTACAGTTATCTATCCCCATCACAAGACGAGGCTGCCAGCGATCCAACATCGTTCCAAGCAACGGTCCTGTCAGCATGCCAGGGAGTTGAAAGCACAGCAGAACCAGGCTGATCGCCACCCCTGACCCGGTGAGTTGTAAGACAAACCAGAGCAACGCAATGGTCGTGAACTGATCGCCCACATAAGAAATGCTTAACCCCAGCCATAATCGCAGAAAGGCACTGGAACGCAATGGACTACGAGCCACAGAGAACTTGAAGAAACTGAACACAAAACCCCCTTGACATGATACGGCACCGAACGTCCGAGATGGGAAGATGAACGCGTGTATCGAAGAAATCTGTAACGACGGAGTTAAAATCGGCGCGAATCTCAAATCGGCGCGAATCGCGCCGATTTGAGATTCATCATTCACATTACCACTTCTGGCCCGCCACCTGCCTGGTGGTGGCGTTGAGGCGGTTGAAGAGGTTGGTCGTGGCGATCATGAGAATGATGGCGGCCAGCCCCTGCTCGTCGTAGTGGCAGGCGGCCTCGTTCCAGATCGAGTCTGGGACCGGGTCAGTCCGGTCGGCGAGGCGAGTGGCGGCCTCGGCGAGCGCGAGCGCAGCGCGTTCGGCGTCGGTGAAGTAGGGTGTCTCGCGCCAGGCTGCCACGGCGAAGAGCCGCTCATCTGTTTCGCCTGCCTTTTTGGCGCTGCGTGAGCCTGAGTCAACACAGGCACTACAGCCATTGATCTGGCTCGTGCGCAGGTGGACAAGCTCAAGCGTCTGCTGCGGTACGCCGCCCTTTCTCGTGGCTTTGAGCAGGGTGAGTATGGCATTCATGGCATCAGGAAGAATCGTTGCTGGATTGCTCATTCGTGCTTGCATGATGGATTTCTTCTCCTTATGGGTATCTTTGTTGTACATAGATAGATGATGCTGAACCGGGATGCTGGTTTACGCACGTTTCAGAATGCTACAGGTACCATCAGTCAGTTTCCCAAGTGTGCGGCTTTGTGGTCGAAGCGCCCAGGAAGCGGCTATGAGAAGAACTACGGAACCGGTCGCGATGAGATGGGATACACCATCACCGACAACGGAGTGAGAGATAAAGGCGCCAGTCATGTTAAAGAACATGCCGGCATATGCCCATTCCTTGAGCCGGGGAAAGCGCGGCACAACGAGGGCTATGGTCCCAAGTACCTTCCATATCCCGATGATCGTCAAAAGGTAGAGTGGGTAACCAAGGATCGTGTGCGTCTCCAGAGTTCCCCACTGATGCGTCAACTCTCCCACAGCTTCCGAGAACATCACGAACATAAGGAGCGCAGTGGTCACCCAATAAGCTATCACTTTTCCTTTTATTTTCATCATAGGGATACTCATTGATGCTCTCTGTTCCATGTTGTTTTCCTTCTCCTGATAGTGTGTGGCTGTCTCCACACTGCTAAAAGTTCTATTCATACGAGATGTACTCTTTTTGTTGTAATCCACCTGTCTCTGTTGAGATGATGCTGCATCGGGATGATCAGTATTCCGCATTCGCATCTCTGGCGCCCACTTCACTTCCGTTCAACGGAAGCCGGCCTCCATGTCCTCTCAGTGGATTTCCCCCGTCACTTCTCTGACAGAACGAGGCGAGGAAATGTGACCGAAGCCTCTTCTCTCTTTGTGGTTCTCCTATGCCAAAGAATAGCGTATGGACTGTGTATTGACAGTCGCCAAAAGTCTACCTCAAGGGAGAATATTGAAAAGGGGAAGACGCAGATGTTGGGGAGGAAAACGCTTAGAGTAGAGAGTAGGCGCGTGCCTACGCAATCGCCTGGGTGCGATTTTCTGCTCCCAGTTTCAAGATAAGACTGCCGACATA
This sequence comes from Ktedonobacter racemifer DSM 44963, assembly GCF_000178855.1. Taxonomy (GTDB): domain Bacteria; phylum Chloroflexota; class Ktedonobacteria; order Ktedonobacterales; family Ktedonobacteraceae; genus Ktedonobacter; species Ktedonobacter racemifer. Next base: position 2,656,235 of record NZ_ADVG01000002.1, read on the forward strand.
TTTCTTGACAATTGAAAGTTGGATCACCAAATCTCTGCGATCTGCTGGTTGGAGGCTTCCTCGGCCAGCAGGCACAAGGGATTCCAGGCATCCGGGGAGAAGGTAGTTTGCGCCGCCCACGCTGAGTCCTCGGTCAGATTCGCCTCCGCCAGCCACAATTTGATGCGCAGAACGATGACCCAGGGAGCATGATGGGCAAACCCACCTTGCTCAAACAGGGCTTTGAATTGGTGCAGGGCCTCTTCGGCAACCGAGAGATCTCCTCTTGCCAACCCAAGCTGCGCTGAGAAAGTCTCCCCTACGGCCAGCAATTGCATCTGTTGCCAGTTCTGCTCAAGACGCCGCAAAAGCTAGAGCCAGTCAGAGGCCTCTTCCAGCCGATTCCAGGCGTAGGAGATAACGAACAGGCAATAATACAGATGCCCTTCCCATAGGATATGCGCACCAATCTGTTCGGCCATGGCAAGGGCTGACAGTGCTTCCTGAGCAAGGAGTAGAGGCATTTGTGAGTAACCTGCAAAGCCTTGACGCTTAGACCTCGCCCTGCCAGGCCTGGCGCACTAGCTCCGGCAGGGTCTGCCCGGCAGGTCCATTGAGCTGGTAGAGGTCAGGCGAGGCCAGCGGCTCGACTTCAAGATTGAGAACGACAATGGTGGCCCCAGCCCGGCGCGCGACCTCGGTCAGTGAAGCAGCTGGCTCCACAAGGCCCGAGGTGCCGATAGAGAAGAAGAGATCACAGAAGATCGCGGCCTCAAGCGCCTGCTCAAAGGTCTCCTCCGGCAGCGATTCCCCGAACCAGACCACGTCTGGTCGCAACAGGCCACCACAGCGAGGACAATGAGGTGGCACCTCGCCATTCGCCGACCAGGACTCCACCAGCGTATCCTCTTCAAAGCACCTGGTGCGCGCGATATTGCCATGCAGTTCCAGCACGTTCCTGCTGCCCGCTCGCTGGTGCAAACCATCGATGTTCTGGGTGATAAGCGTAAAGGTCGCGGCATGGCGCTCAATGGCCGCCAGGGCCGCGTGCCCTGGATTGGGCTGAGCCAGGCCCATCAGCTCGCGCCGGTGCGCATACCACTCCCAGACCAGTTTAGGGTTGCGCTGGAAGGCCTCAGGAGTCGCCAGGTCCTCCGGGCGAAACTTCTCCCAGAGACCCGTCTGGGGATCGCGAAAGGTTGGAAGGCCACTCTCAGCGGAGATGCCCGCCCCCGTCAGGACAGCGACATTCTTCGCGCCACGCACCGCCTCCACCAACCCCTGGGGAATAGAGACCGCAGCTTGCTCACTCATAATTCATCTCTTCTTTCTTACGAAAATCAGCTCGCCTCTCTCTTAATATTACCAGCAAAATAAGGACAAAAACAGATAGAGGGTGTATGGGTACGCACTGGCTCCGCCAGTGCGTACCCATACACCCTCTATCTGTTTAATTCTCTTCGTGGTGACCGCCACCGGTCATGAGTACGCCGAGTTCCTCCTCAGTGATCTCTGGTCCGACGATGTCTACGATTCGCCCTTCGTACATGACTGCGATGCGGTCAGAGAGGGAGCGGATCTCATCCAGCTCGGCTGAGATCAGGAGCACGGCCTTACCGGCATCACGCTGCTCAATCAGGCGGCGATGAATAAACTCGATGGCACCAATATCGACGCCACGCGTAGGCTGGGCCGCGATCAGGGCCTCGGGATTGCTCGCAAGCTCACGCGCGATGATCACCTTCTGCTGGTTACCACCGGAGAGCGCTCTGGCGGGGATATCAACCGATGGCGTACGCACGTCGAAGTCCGCGACCAGCTTGCGCGCCGCCTCGCGAATCTTGCCCAGCGAGAGCAAGAACTTGCCACGTGCGAACTCGGGCCAGCGCTGGCGGCCCAGGATGATGTTGTCGCTGATCGACTCGCTGAGCACCAGGCCGCTCTCGCGCCGGTCTTCGGGAATATGCGCCAGGCCCATCAAGCGCTCATCGTCGGCGTGCATATTGGTCAGGTCAACGGTCTTGCCCGCCTTCCCCTCTTTGACCGGAGTGATGGTGATCTGACCCGAGGTCGCCTTGCGCATGCCAGAGATAACCTCGATCAGCTCAGACTGGCCGTTGCCCTCGACGCCCGCGATGCCCAGGATCTCGCCTGAGCGTACCTCGAAGTTGATATCATACAACACATCAAGGCCCAGGTCGGACTTCGCGCAGAGGTCCTTCGTTTGCAGCACCACTGGTCCCGGCTGGGCAGGCGTTTTCTCCACCCGCAGCAGTACGTCGCGGCCAACCATCATACGCGCGATCTCGCGCCGGTTGGTGTCCCGCGTCACCAGGCTGCCAGCGTTCTTGCCCCGGCGCAAGACCGTGATGGTATCGGTCAGATCCAGGACTTCGCGCAGCTTGTGGGTAATGAAGATGATGGTCTTGCCCTGCTTGACCAGGCCACGCAGCACACCAAAGAGTTCATCCGTCTCCTGGGGCGTGAGCACGCCCGTTGGCTCGTCCATGATCAGGATGTCCGCGCCTCGCGCCAGGACCTTGAGGATCTCTACGCGCTGCTGCAAACCTACCGAGAGGTCTTTGATCTTGGCGTCGGGATCAATGGGCAGGCCGTACTGATCGCTCAAGCGTTTCAGCTCGGCGTGCGCTTGCTTTAGATTCAAAGTGCCAGCCACACCACCAGGTTCGCGCCCAAGAATGATATTCTCTGCCACCGTCAGGGGTGGGATGAGCATAAAGTGCTGGTGCACCATGCCAATCCCCAGGCGAATAGCATCACGCGGCCCGTGGATGGAGACCGGTTTGCCGTTGACCAGGATCTCTCCGCTGTCAGGCCGAATCAGACCATAGAGGATATTCATCATGGTCGATTTTCCCGCGCCATTCTCGCCCATGAGGGCATGAATCTCGCCCTGGCGCACTTGCAGGTTGACATGATCGTTGGCGATCACGCCGGGCCAGACCTTGGAGATCTCACGCATCTCTACCGCGTAGGGAGCGTTACTCTCGCCCACGGGTTGTATAAGCGTGCTTTCTTGCATAACTCTTTAACCTCCTATTCCGTGCCTGGCTCGTAAGGAACGCCATCGGCAGCTGGTGGAATCGTGCGACCGACCAGGCCAACGAGGGCGAACAGCGTCAGGATGTAGGGCAGCGTGCTCAACAGGTTAGGATCAATGCCCGGTCCCTGTAGGCGTGAGACCAGCGCCTCGCCCAGGCCAAAGACGACACACGCGCCCGCGGTCCCCCACGGGGTCCATTTGCCGAAGATCATCGCTGCCAGCGCGATAAAGCCTGTGCCAGCCGTCATATTGGAGGTAAAGACGCCAGCAATGCCCAGCGAGAGATAGGCGCCCGCCAGGCCAGCGAAGGCGCCGCTGGCACCCACGCAGATGTAGCGCATCAAGCGTACATTGACGCCCGCTGTATCCGCGGCATGGGGATGCTCACCGACCGCGCGAATACGCAGGCCAAAGTTGGTATGGAAGAGCAGGAACTGCGTCGCGAACAGGATCACCACGGCGACATAGAAGATAATATTCTGTTGCAGGAAGACGGGACCGATAAAGGGAATGTTGGAGAGCGGACCAAGCGAGACCTGGGGCAGGCGCAGCGAATCATTCAGTGAAGGCACGCCCTGGCCCGCCGTCTGGATAAAGACGATATAGTTGGTCAACCCCAGCGCGAACAGGTTGATCGCGATACCGCTGACGACCTGGTTGGCCTTGAAGTTAATCGAGACCAGCGCATGAATCAGGGAGATCAGCGTGGCCGCGACAATCGCGCCCACGACGCCTAGCAGCACGTTATTGGTCGCACGCGCCACCATGACACCCGCGCATGCCCCGGTCAGCATCATGCCTTCCATAGCGATATTGGTGATACCGCTGCGCTCTGAGATCACGCCACCCAGCGCGGGCAACAGCAGGAGGGCAGCGAACTGAAGCGTCGCGGCCCACAGGTCGCTTGAACGCAGCACACTCAAGATTAAGCCAAGCATTACTAACGACCCTCCTCAATGGGATTTGATGGGCGCTCCTCGGAGTGGATGCTCTCGACAGGAATCCCCTCGTGCTTTGTCATCACCGCGTCCGACGCGCCAGGCTCGACTTCGTGCAAGGTATCGTTCTCAATCACGATCAGGGGATTGCCTACGATGGGACCCGCCAGCGGAACCTCAATCGCAGGCACGGCCGCGCGCCTGGAACGGCGACGGAAGGCACGTGTAATCGCGGGCAGGAACTCGGAAGCGATACTAAAGAGCACCAGCGCCTGAATGACATACACCATGTCGCCAGGAATCTTGGCAAAGAGCTGCATCGTGGTTCCACCCTGGCGCAGGCCACCAAAGAGGAGGGCGCTCAAGAGGATACCCACGCCCGTGGTCCGCCCGAGCAGCGAGACGCCAATCGCATCAAAGCCGGTCGGGTCAATCGCAAATGTCGAGCCAAACAATTGATACGGAGGCTGACCCATGAGGTGGATCGCGCCCGCCAGGCCAGAGAAGGCACCGGACAGCGCCATCACCAGGAACATATTGCGCTTGGTGCGGATACCCGCATATTGCGCGGCCCTGGGATTCTGCCCAATGACGCGAATTTCATAGCCGAAGGCGGTCCGGCTCGTAAGGAACCAGTAAAAGATGAGAACGACAAGCGCAATTAGCAAGCCGACATCGGTAAGATACTGCTCAGGATTGGTAATCTGAGGCAAGAACTGGCCCAGCGTATTATTATAGGTCGTGGCCAGGAAGGGAAGTTGCGCCTGAGTTGGCAGAGACGGCGTCTGCGTCGCCTGGTGAGGAGCCTTGTAGGGGCCAGAGATGAGATAGTCGGTTACATAGAAAGCTATCCAATTGAGCATGATCGTGGTCACCACTTCGTGCGCGCCACGCCAGGCTTTAAGCAGGCCGACAATACCACCCCAGATACCACCAGCGACAATGCTTCCCAGCAGCATCAGTGGCACAAGCACGATGCCCGGGAGGGTGGGAAAGGTATAGGCGATAATACCCGCGGTCATGGCTCCAACAGCGAGCTGGCCCGCGGCACCAATGTTAAATAGGCCAGCCCGGTACGCAATAGCGACAGAGAGACCAGTCAGTATCAAGGGACCTACGCGCACAAGAGTATAGGAGAGACTCTGTGGATCGCCAAAGGAGCCCTGAAAAAGGTACTGATAACCGCTCAAGACGGTATTCAGTCGATCATCAAACGTGCCCGAGGTCGTCGCCATGATAAAGATACCGCCGACAATCAACGCCAGCAGCACCGCGAAGAGGGGACGACTCAGAGCAATCCAGATTCTATACAACCAACCGAGAAAATTCGACGCCGAAGAAGGTGTACTCTTCGCTTCGCGCCGACCTGGTGGCACGGCCATAAGGCTTCCTCCGAAACAGGAGACGGCATGATGCGCCGCCAACAAATTGTAAGTCAGGAATGTATATCGACAATCAGGAATGCATATCGACAATTATGATAACATTAGCAATGGAGATAACACAAGCATAGATCTGGGGTGGCAAAGAGACGCAACATGGCATAACGAGAACTAGCTCTACTGTTTCCAGAGAGCCAGCAGCGCATCATCTTGTGATTCTAACGAGATAGCAGGCACCTGCTCGACACCCTCACCCAGCGGTGTTATACTTCTCTTAGCGCTGAGAATCTTCTATCAAGTGCGCTCCTACCAACTAACCGTAATGGCTATATCTTTCTCCTGCGTGTGAGCAATGACACAAGAACCATTTGAGAAACAACCAGTCGAAACTCCTTCGCTGCTACATAATAACCGTGACCTGGCGGTGCTCTATGATATTGCGAGCTACCTGAATCATAGTATCGATGTTCACGAAGCCCTCCAGGAGGTCCTGGTCCGTGTCACGGACCTGCTCGGGCTACGCACGGGCTGGGTCTGGCTGCTAAATGAATGGGGCAGTACCTATCTCGCGGCCTCACAAGATCTCCCGCCCTACCTGGCGGACCACCCTGAGCGCATGACAGGCTCCTGTCAATGCCTCGATACCTTCTTAGGTGGCGAGCTTTCGGGTGCCTCAAATATCGACGTGCTACGTTGTAGCCGCTTAAAGAACGCGGAACGCAACAGCGATCCCTCGGCGCTTGGCCTACGCTTTCATGCCAGCATCCCTATTTACGCTGGCGATACGCGCATCGGCGTTCTCAATGTCGCCAGCGAAGATTGGCGCGAGCTACAGCCAGAAGAGCTGCAACTGCTACACATCATCGGCGACCAGATCGGCCTGGCAATCCAGCGAGCACGCATCTCGTCGCAACACATGCGCGCCGCGGCTCGCCTTGCAACCATCGAGGAGCGCAACCGCCTGGCCCGTGAGATTCATGACACGATTGCCCAGGGCCTGGCCGCGGTCACCCTGCAACTGGAGACCGCCGACGCCCTCGCCGAGAGCAAACCCCAACGGGCACACGAGGCCTTGCAGCGCGCGCTCCGCCTGGCTCGCGGCAACCTGGAGGAGGCACGACGCTCAGTGATGGATCTGCGTGCCGCGCCACTTCAGGGACGCACCCTGCCCGAAGCCCTTGAGGCCCTGGTCCATGAGGAGAAGGCGCACGAAGAGCAGGCGCCGCGCGCGCTGGTTAGTTTCCGGTATGCGCCAGAGGCGCTCTTTCCGCCGCTCCCAGCAAGCGTGGAGTCTGGTCTCTACCGCATTGCGCAGGAGGCGCTCAACAACGCCCATCGACATGCGCAGGCCACGCATATTTACCTGGAGCTGACCGCCAACGAGCACCAGGTTCAGTTAAGCATCAAAGATGATGGTCAGGGCTTCGACCTCGACACGCTTGCCACCCAGGAGGGGCACTTTGGACTCAAAGGCATAGGCGAGCGCGTCAAGCTTCTCAATGGCACGCTCTGCCTTGAAAGCGATCCCGGCCAGGGAGCACATCTCTATATCGCGGTCCCATACTAACGGGAAGAGTCCATGCTTGCATGGACTAACATGAAGAGAAAGGCACAGACAATGATCCATATATTGCTGGCAGACGATCATCCTATCGTACGCGAGGGATTGCGCGCGGTACTGGAGACCCAGCCCGACTTTGAGGTCATCTCAGAATGTGCCAGCGGCGACGAGGTCATCCGCCAGGCCGAGCTCCTCAAGCCAGATATCTTGCTCTTAGACCTGGAAATGCCCATCATGGACGGAGTCGAGGCCATCAAGCAGCTTCGCCAGCGTCGGCAGAATGCGCGTATCATTGTCTTTACCGCCTTTGATACAGATGAACGCATCATTCACGCCATCCAGGCGGGCGCAGATGGCTATCTGCTCAAAGGCTCGCCCCGCGATGAGATCTTCAAGGCCATCCGCCTGGCTATGGAGGGAGGCTCGCTCCTCCAGCCTCTCGTCGCCTCTAAGCTGCTGCGGCACATGGGCCAGCGCGAACGCGAGAACAACTACCGGACCCTGCAAGGCATTCCCCGGGTTGAAGAGCTCACCGAGCGCGAGCTGGAGGTGCTGCGCCTCCTGGCTCAGGGCATGCCTAATAAAGAGATAGCCTCCCATCTCGTCATCAGCGAGCGCACCGCCAAATTTCACGTCAGCTCCATCATGAGCAAGCTAGGCGCGACCAACCGCACCGAAGCCGTCGCCCTCGCCGCCCAACGCGGATTGATAGAGTTGTAAAGAAGCACGCTGTGGTGATGGGCTCTGCCGAAGGCAGAGCCCATCACCACAGCGTGCTTCTTTACAACATTGATACTGAATTTGGCCTAGCGTTCGTCTCCGTTGTAGATGCGAATATAACTACGATAGCGGTGCGTATCAATCACATCATCCTCAACGGCCTGAATAATAGCACAGCCCTCTTCGTCGATATGGTTACAATCGTTAAAGACGCATTCGCCCAGGTAGGAGCGAAACTCGACAAAGCAGCGCGGAAGATCCTCTGGCGAGACATCCCAGGCGGCGAGGGCGCGAATACCCGCCGAGTCCGCCAGCCAGCCACCAGAAGAAAGCGGGTAGAGCTGCGAGCCGGTCGTCGTATGCCGACCCTTGCCCGTCGCCTCGCTAATCAGACCCGTACGGATCGCCATCTCTGGCTCGATAGCGTTCACCAGCGACGATTTACCCACGCCTGAAGGCCCGGTAAAGAGAGTAGTGCGATCCTGCAAGATCGTACGCAACTCTACTATTCCCTGTCCATCTTGCGCACTGGTCCAGATGACGGGATAGTCCAGCTTGGCGTAGAGATCAGCAGCCTCATCAACACGCGAAGAATGAGGAAGATCGGCCTTATTAAGACAGATGATGGCGCGAAGTTGCGCCGCCTCACAGATGACGAGGTAGCGATCCAGAAAAGCGAAATGCGGCTCTGGCTGGGCCACCGACAGCACGATAATCACCTGGTCAAGGTTTGCCAGCAGTGTCTGCGGAATCGCTTTACGTTCCGTTGAGCCAGCGTCCAGGCGCGAGAGCTCGCTCTGGCGCGGCAGAATCTCTTCGATCAGGCCTGTACTCTCATCAAGCTTGCGCAGCCTGACATAATCGCCTGGCGAGAGGCGTGACTGAATAGGATTTTCGGGTTCAAGTGCGGGTTTATTATTTTTCTCACGTTCACGTTCGGCGCGTCGCAACTGATACTCATTCAGCTTGCGCCCTTTGGCGACAGCCTGGGTGCTCTGCGACTGGACGCGTGCGAAGGCTTTCTTTAATTTTCCGCGCAGCGTACAACGAAAGACGCCTGTGTCAGTGTGAACGTCATAGATGCCATGTGCTCCATTGAGCACAACACCGGTAAGCAAAGCCGGATCATCAATCAAGCTGTTCCCTCCCAAGGAATTGCAGAAAAACGGCAGCCATACTGCCAGGCAGACATAGCCATCTCTTGAAGAGAGGCATGTTGCACTGGTTCATTGATAGAAGAATGGCGCGCTACAAACAACGGCATGAAGGTGTCTGCCACGTGGGAGGGAGTGTCGACCTCTCAACTGGGGAAGCACTACGTTGAGAGCCTTTTCCAGTCAACCCATGGCCTCCTTATGCGAAAACCAACCCCTTTCGGGGGCGGCTAGCGCTCACGCGCTCAGGTTTTCGGAGAGGCATGACCGGAAGCGATACAGACAGGCAATACTAGCGTGCGCCAGGTACCTGCTGAACCAGGAGAATCAAGGGAACCTGGCGGGCGAAAGACTGTCTGTAACACTCGCCTCATGCCGGACAGACAAGGTGCATTCAAGCACACAGTAACAGATCTTGTGCTTTTGCATAGAACTGCACCTCCTTTAAACTGGCCAGGCCAGAATTTGAACGAACGGTTCCTCGTACTCCAAGCATACTCGGAACAAATCGTTTTTGTCAACGTTCGCTCTTCTCATTATCGGCATTTCGCCAAAATTCATTTGCTTTGCAAGGCTCAAGCAAATAGTGACCCATAAAAAGAGTTTTCAACAGTTCTTAAAAAGAGAGGAGAATGTAGACAAAGCGTGGCAATATGCCCATAAAGTCCATTCTCATAGACACATGAGAATAAATGTTCTATACCAGAAGAAAGAAGGGGTATTGACGTCTATCAGGAGTGGTGGGCAATGATTCGCGCGCATAAGATACGCCTGCATCCAACAGAAGAACAGAAAGGCTATTTTGTCAGAGCTGCAGGTGTTTCTCGCTTTACCTGGAACTGGGCACTGGCAGAATGGAACCGGCAGTATCAAGCGGGCGAGAAGCCAACTGCTTTGAAATTGAAGAAGCAATTCAACCAGATCCGACGGCAAGAGTACCCCTGGACCTGGGAGGTCACCAAGAATGCTTCCGATCAGCCATTCCTCGACCTGGCAAAAGCCTGGGCCGCCTATTTTGAAGGCTTGAAAACGGGAAAAAAGACCGGTCGGCCCACATTCAAGAGCAAGAAGAAAAGCAAACTGAGCTTTTATCTGGCCAATGATCAATTTGAGCTTGGGGACCATCGGATCTGGATACCCAAACTCGGCTGGGTGAATATGGCAGAGTCGTTGCGCTTTGTGGGCAAAGTGACAGGCGCGCGCATTACCAAAACGGCCGACTGGTGGTTTGTGTCCATCCAGGTCGAACTCCCGGATGCGATCCCGGCGAAGAAACCGGCTGCGTGTGGCATCGATGTCGGACTGAACCGACTGGCAACCTTGAGTACCGGCGAGGGATACGAGAACCAAGCCTTCCTCAAAACAGCGCTCAAGAAACTTCGTCAGGCGAACAAGCGGCTCCATCGCCGCAAACTGGGCTCAAAAAACCGGGAGAAAGCTCGCAGACAGGTGGCACGGCTGCATTATCGGATTGCGTGTCTGCGTGATGACGTGCTCCATAAGCTGACGACCCAGCTTGCTAACTGCTATGGGATCATCGGCATTGAGGATCTCCATCTCAAAGGGTTGCTGAAAAATCGCACGCTGGCTCGGTCATTTTCGGATGCGGCGTTAGGCAAACTGCTTGCTCTGCTTACCAGCAAGGTAGAGCAGCGAGGCGGGCAGGTGATCAAAGTGGATCGCTTCTTTCCATCGAGTAAAACCTGCCATGGTTGCGATTGGAAGTGGGAAACCATGCAGTTGTCGGACCGCGTGTTCCTCTGCCAGAACCCCACATGTGCGTATTATCAATTCGGGCAGGAGAGAGATCAGAACGCAGCGTTGAATATCCTGGGTGAAGCCCTCCGCCTGATCGGGCTCATTGACCAGGCCGTCTCCGGTACTGGCTCGGACGAAGACGCTAACTTGGCTGTGGACGCGGGGTAAGACCAAAAATGTGCTGGTCACATTGAGGCACCTACGAATGAAGCAGCAACAACGAAATTCGGTGTGGGTGTGTGCTTGCATACATTTGCATACGAAAATTGGAGCAGATGGAAATATTCTACAGCATGAGGGGTGATAGTAGGCTAAGAGGATAGGAGGAGAAGTGCGCAACATTGCGCCTTTCACTGAGCGGCCAGTGAGTCGTCATGTAAACATCCATTGCTTTCAGAAGGGTTACCAGGTAGGCATTGGCACTGTCGGACGATGCATATGGGTCAAAGAGATTAAAGTTCGTAGTAGAGAATGCGACCACAATTGGTGCAGACCTGAAGTTCAGGACTACGGAGCGCCTCTTGTAATTCGCTGGGGGCAAGCACGGCCAGGCACCACTGGCAAGAACTCTGTTCAACTCTGGAAATGGCCCGTCCTTGCTTGGTGCGCCGCATTAAGGTATAGCGCTCAAGCAGGTCCGTTTCGAGAACTGAGGTAATCAGGGAGCGCTGTTGATCGAGATTGGTGCGCTGCGTCTCAAGTTGCTGCTGGCGAGTCAGTTCTGTAGAATTATCCCGCGACCATGATTCTTGTGCCTGCTCTAACTCGCGCGCGTAACGCTCGGAGGTTTCTTTCAGCGATTCAGTAACGTCTACAATCTCACGCAGAGACTCTTCCTGACGAGCGTGCTGAGCTCGAAGCTGCTGGACCTCCTGCTGGAGCGCCTGCAAATCCCGCGTATTGCTCAGACTCCCACTGTTAAGGCGCTGCTCTTGCGCCTCGATACGCTTCGTCAGGTCTTCGAGATGCCATTCAGCCTCGCGTTGTGTCTGGAGACTGGCCTGCAACTGTTGCGCAACGCTCTGCTGCTCAGACTGTAGCTTACGCAGCGTATAGTTGTTCTGGAGAGATTGCTGAAGGGACTGAAGCTCAGCCTTGACGCGATCGAGATCCAGGTCGAGCTCCTGTAGCTGGAACAACCGCGCGGCTAGCTGGGTCGTACTCATGAGTAGAATTTCTCCTTTCAGCGCGTCCGACATTCTACCATAGATTACTATTGTACTGCTATCCAGGAGGAACATCAATAGCATTGTCCTTTTTGCCTACATTATTTACATTTTTCATAAAGAGAGAGAAAACAGGGTGTTCTGGCGTGTACGCGCCAGAACACCCTGTTTTCTCTCTCTTTATCTATAATCTTCGCGTGTGTCGCGAGGCTCACGTAGAATACGCTCTACCTCGGCCAGCACCGCCTGGGGATCGATCTCTTCCAGATCTTCTTCAGCGGTTGCGGACGCTTCATCCTCGTAGGCTGGCTGTGGCACCTCCTCTAAGAGTGCTCGCGCGCGAATATCGGGAACATCTGAATCTTCCTCTTCATTCCACTGGCGAAAGATATCCAGCTCATCCTTGGGCAAGAGCATACTCTGAATCTCATCTTCATCGAGACCCACCCACTGATAATAGGTAATCTCCTCCCCATCCTCCAGATCGGTATAGATCTCCGTCAGGTTGCTCAGCCCACGGAAAGTCGAGGTTACACGCTGGCCCTGGGGATTATCATAGATCATCTCCCCCTCCTGTCCATGAGCCATAGCCTTCTGGAATGCCTCTTCTGCGGAGTTCGCCCGAATCAGGACAAGGTTTCTATGGACAACATTCTCTTCTGCCCCCTCCACATGAATCTCCTCAACTATTTCGGCAACATACCATTTTCCCTGTTTAGACGCCCCCATAGCATGTTCCTTTCTTGCTCGGACGCAGGCCCTGCTTCGATTCCCAGGGCATCTCAAAAATCACCTCTTCTTCTTATTCGGCTCCAGGCTTCACTTTCATAAGCAGCCCAGGCACGAAGAGAGAGAAAAAGGCTATTCCTTGAGCCACCCTGCTTCGACTCCTACTTTGACGATGACGAAGGTACAATCTGTGGTATACTCAAACATCATATCTTAAATTGAGGTAAATGTGTAGAGGTCTACACGCGAGTATCGTCCAGTATGAGGATGTGGAGTTGGAAATGCCGCGGCATTTCCAACTCCACATCCTCATACTGGACGATTTAAGGGACGAGGGACTAGTACAAGCGGCGTATAGATCAAACTATTGACCGCTTTGGACGATTAGATATACTTGCAAGCAATGCTGACTGAATTATTTCGCTCTTCTCCACTATAACATCGACATTAACAAAGAGGGATATATGCAACTGGAGCGCCGTCAGGCAATTATTGTGCTAGATTATGGATCGCAGGTTAGCCGCCTAATCACACGCCGCATTCGTGAGTGCTACGTGTATAGCGAGCTGGTGCCTGCCTCGACCACGCTGGCCGAGTTACAAGCCAAAGACCACCTGGATATCAAGGGCTTTATCCTCTCGGGCGGCCCCTCAAGTGTTTACGACGAGGACGCCCCAAGCTGCGACCCGGCCATTCTCCATAGCGGCCTGCCTGTGCTCGGCATCTGCTATGGCATGCAGCTCATGGCCCAGCAGCTAGGCGGCCACGTCGAGCTCAAGCATGGCACACGCGAGTATGGACCCGCCACCATCGAGGTTGTGGCCGACGCAGAGCAGGATTACGCGACCTACCGCATCTTCGAGGGTCTCAAGCCCTCCCCGGAGCAGACTACCCACCTGGATCGCCCCGCGCAACATACCCCGCTGCGCCTTCCGGTCTGGATGAGTCACGGCGATAGCGTGGACCGGCTCCCCGAGGGCTTTAAAGTCCTGGCGACCACCGAGAGCAATCCCGTCGCGGTCATCGCACACCCCAAGGGGATGATCGGCTTCCAGTTCCATCCCGAGGTCACGCACACGCCCCAGGGCAAAGAGCTCATTAAGAACTTCCTCTTCCGTGTCTGCGGCTGTGAGGCCAGTTGGACACCGGAGAAGGTCATCGACGAGACGGTCGAACGCATTCGCCAGCAGGTCGGCAAAGAGCGCATCCTCTGCGCCCTCTCGGGCGGCGTTGACTCCGCCGTCGCGGCCCTGCTGGTCCATAAGGCCATCGGCGATCAACTCACCTGCATGTTTGTGGATACAGGCTGTATGCGCGAGGGCGAGGGCGAGCAGGTCGCCGAGACCTTCCGCAACCACCTGCATATTCCCCTGGTCGCTATCGACGCCGAAGAGCGCTTCCTCGGCAAGCTAGCTGGTGTGACCGATCCCGAGCGTAAGCGCAAGATCATCGGCGAAGAGTTCATTCGCGTCTTCGAGGAAGAGGCCGTCAAGCTCGCTACAGAGCAGGGCAAGATCAGCTTCCTGGCCCAGGGTACGCTCTATCCGGACGTCATCGAGAGCACCAGCCACGACACCGCCAATACCGCCAAGCGCATCAAAACGCATCACAACGTGGGTGGTCTCCCCGAAGAGATGGTCTTCAAGCTCGTCGAGCCACTGCGCATGCTCTTTAAGGACGAGGTACGCGAGATCGGCCTGGAGCTGGGTCTGCCCGAAGAGTGGGTCTGGCGCCATCCCTTCCCTGGTCCCGGTCTGGCCATTCGCGTTATCGGCGATATCACAAAAGAGAAGCTCGACATTTTGCGTAAGGCCGACAAGATCGTCATAGACGAGATCCGCCGCGCGGGCGTCTATCGCGAGTTAGGGCAGGCCTTCGCCGTGCTCACCCCCATCCAGAGCGTCGGTGTCATGGGCGACGGTCGCACCTACGGCAATCTCGTTGCTGTGCGCGCCGTGACCACGGGCGACTTTATGACCGCCGACTGGGCGCGCCTCTCACCCGAACTCCTGGCGCGCATCTCCAACCGCCTCGTCAACGAGGTCCATGAGATCAACCGCGTCGTCTACGACATTACCTCCAAGCCACCCGCCACTATCGAATGGGAATAAAAATACGCTGAGAACATGATGCGGCTGGCGGCCGATGGCCGCCAGCCGCATCATGTTCTCAGCGTATGTAATACATGGAGAAAATTTATTTATGTTGGAATTTGAGATCCTGGCCCGGGGCTGCTTCCCGGCTGAACGGGTAGACATTCTCTATCAGCCAGAGGAACGTATGCCCATGACTCCTGCCATTCAAACCTGGATGGACACGCTCTGGGAAGAGAGGCTGAGCCAGGCCCGCGCCCTCAACAAGCGCCTCTTCGATGCGCCGCTCTACCGCCTCGTAGGTGCCAAGACAGCGGGCGAGAGGCTCATGCTCCGCCTGGGCGATACCAGCTATAAAGAGTATGTCACGACACGTGAGGCCAGCTTCGCCCGCGAGCGAAGGCGCGACGAACTGGGGAACGCCATCGGCGTCTGCTCCGTGGTCGAGACCAGCGACGACTATATCCTGCTGGACAAACGCCAGGGCGTCGACGTCTATGAGGGGCGCTATCACGTCATCGGAGGCTTCTTCGAGCGTGGCCTGGACGCGCAGGACCAGCGCCCGGACCCCTTCGCCGCCATTCGCCGCGAGATCCGCGAGGAGACCGGCATCCAGGAGGCCGATATCCGCGAACAGTACTGCCTGGGCGCAGCCTACGACCTCGCTATGCCCCACGGCGAATTCCTCTTCCTGACACGTCTGCACATTCCTCTCTCCGAGGTCCAACAGAGAGAACCCGAAGAGGACGAAATCAAAGAGTTACGCTTCCTGCACACCAGCGAGGAGAGCCTACGCGCCTTTATTCTGGAGCACCACGGGCGCATCTCCGCCACCGGTGAACCCAACCTCCTGCTCTATGGCGCCTGGAAGTTCGGCCAGCCCTGGCTCACCTCCCTACTCCCAACCCTGGAGAGCCTGGCATAGCCCAACATTATTTCCAATCCAAATATTTTCCATGCCGATTCTACGCTACAACCTCCTCCAGGGGTAAGGGGTCTGTATACCTTTTGCGCGGCGAATGCCGCGCAAAAGGTATACAGACCCCTTACCCCTGAGCGCCGCAGGCGCGAAGTGTCGCGATCTCTCATGACAAATATTGAATAGGTATGATATAGTATTTCAACATATTCTATGTTTCGCCGGGCCGATAGTAGAGGATTTTTTTGAGATGAATAAGGAAAAACAGAGAAGAGCGTCGGGAAGCCTGTTCGGGCTGGCATTTGGCGACGCCCTGGGAGCCGATACAGAGTTTATGAGCGTCGAGCAGATTAGCGCGAAATATGGGCCAGAAGGGCCGGACGAGCTACAGGGCAATCCCGCCCGCGTGACGGATGACACGCAGATGACGCTGGCAGTTGGAGAGGCACTCCTGGCCGCCGAGAAGCCCTATAGCGCCGATACGTTGGAAGAGCCGTTGCGCGCCGCCTTTATCGCCTGGGATCGTAGCCCAGATAATAATCGCGCGCCCGGCAATACCTGCCTCCAGGCCTGCGAGGGGCTGGCGCGTAACCTTCCCTGGCAGAATGCCACCGTCGTCAGCTCCAAGGGCTGTGGCGCTAATATGCGTGTAGCTCCAGTGGGACTCCTACGCACCGAGCAAGACGAGGCTACACCTGAGACGCGCGCCGCCATCGCTCAGTTCCAGGCCGCGCTCACCCACGGCCATCCGACCGCGCTCGCGGCCTCTGACCTGACGGCCTGGTGTATTGCCGATCTTGTGTCAGGCGGCGAACCCGAAGGGCTCGTCGAGCGCCTGCGAGGTTATGCCTTGAGCCAGCGCAGCGTCTACCATCAGCTCTGGCTGGGGCCCCTCTGGCAGATCTCGCTCAGCAATACGCCACAGGAGTTTATTGAGCGCGGCTGGGATGAATGCCTACAGGTACTTGAGCGGCTCGATGCCGCATCGAAGCAGCCAGACCGCCAGAGTGATCCCTGCTTGCAGACGGGCGCGGGCTGGATCGCCGAAGAGGCCTTCGCCACCGGCCTGCTCTGCTTCCTGCTCTATCCCGAAGAGCCTATCAAGGCCATCCAGCGTGCCGCGACCACCAGTGGCGACTCCGACTCCATCGCCTGCCTGACCGGAGCCTTCGCGGGCGCCCACCTCGGACTCGACGCCTGGCCCCAGGCCTGGCTCGACCGCATCGAATACCGCGACCGCCTGGCAAGGCTAGGAACAACCTGGGATTAATAACTTCGCCAGGGGTACTGGCTCTATGAATGATACTCCGCGATGACCTCGATGGGGCCAACAATATTACGGTTGAACTCATCCAGCTCCTCAGCCGGAATCCAGTACTCCTGGTGGATCGCGCTCCCCACTTTTTGTACCTCATAGCGATCGAGAAAGGCCTTGCGCATCCGGAAACGCGTCACATATCCTGAATTACCATCGCGGGCGTTCCAATCACGAGCAATCTGGACAGCATATTCCTCGAAGAGCACGGGATAGAAGATAGGTTGCCAGAAGAGGCGCGGCGGAAAGGCGGTACACTGGCTCTCCACAATCAAGGCCAACTCCTCCGGGCCAGTAGGACGATACAGCGTGATGGTCTCCTCTTGCATAAGTAACATCCTTTCACAACCGATTAGCGAGCGCCTTCGCGCCTACGGCGCTCAGGGGTAAGAGGGTGTGGGTGGAAAACAGCTTTGCCGTTTTCCACCCACACCCTCTTACCCCTAGGCGAGCGTAGCGAGCAAGGGCAAGAGTTGGAAAGCCCCGGGGTTACGACTTACAGATAGCATATTAAGCGATTTATTGATAGAATAAAGGGAAACTTCCGACCAAGCAATGAGTAAACCAGCTTCTATCCATGAAGGATTAACGATATGGCAACTTACGCGCAAATTCAGACCTATGCAATCTATGAAGATCAAGAAGACTTCGCAGAGCTCCTGACCCGCTACCAGGACACGCTGAAAGAGCTGGGCTGCGACGACCAGGACGTCCTGGCATGGCTGGACGAGATCACATGGCCCGAGAGCGAAGAGGAAAGCTTTGGCGATATCTATCCCGCTACCTTTACCCTCCGGCCTGCGCAGGGCAAACCCATTACCTGTGCCGGTATCGATGTCTCGCTCTATCCAAATATTGGCGTGCCCACCCTGGATGAAGAGCCACAGCCCTGGATTGGCATCAACCTGCAATTTGAAGACGAAGCCCTGCTCACGGAGACAGGCGCGACCTATAAACCAGAGGTCGGGGCTGGCATCTGGCACATCCTGCGCGTCCTGGCTAAAAACTTCTCCGAGCTGGGCGTCTACTTCACAGAGGAGTGGCAGGAGAACCGCTCCTGGCGCTCCATCGTCGAGGAGGCAGGCGACCCCTGGGCCTTCGACCTGGCGATCTTCCCTCGCAAACTCGCCGCCTACTTCGAGGCCATCCCTGCCGGCTATGAAGGTACCGTCGCCGACGAAGGCTTTGGCTTCGCCCAGAGCAACCGCTGGTCTCCCCTCCCCTGGAAAGCGGCCGAATCACAGGGATAAAATCTTTCATATTCTCTATGGGTGGGTATGGCGCGCCATACCCACCCATAGAGAATATATAAATTCATATGTCACAAAATCAAGGTTCCAGCGTCTAGTTGTATAGAGAGGAAAACCTTGATTTTCTTTTTTGGTCTTATCAAACGCTGATTTTTTTAACTGGCGGCTATTTTTCTCGTCTACCTTATCGACATGTCTTACCTTCATTGGCGAAGGAACGCTTGCAAGGAGCGCAAGGGGGTCATGAGGTGAAGTCAACACAAGAAGGAAGGACGCGCATATGCAGCAGGACGTTCTACAGGACTTTTTTATCTATGTCCCAACACTCGACCGCGTTGACGAAACCCTCACACAGCACGCCACAAACACACCAGAAGTTGGGGAGAAGCTGAGGGGGTTAGCGATGGACAAAAAGTGGCAGAAAATTGCGCTGGCAGGCCAGCTGGTAATCTACGCTAAATTGCCAGAGGAAGAGACCAACTGCGCATAGGCCACATAGAAACGTTCATATGTATTGTAAGGTATATGGTGGCGCCCTGGCTCTGCCAGGGCGCCACCATATACCTTACCCATTAGATGAGAAAGTGGCCGTTCTCGTAGCAGAGTTCGCCATCGGCGTAGACCTTTCCTTCATGGAGGTCGCATACAAGATCCCAGTGGAGGGCCGAATCGTTGATGCCGCCCGACTCGGGCAAGGAGGCTCCTAGAGCCATGTGCATGGTGCCGCCGATCTTCTCATCAAAGAGGGTATCGCCCGTGGCCTCTTGAATCTGGTAGTTGAGGCCAAAGGCGGCCTCGCCCAGGGTACGCGAGCCAGCGTCCATATCCAGCATGGCTTTGAGGAAGTCCTGACCGCGCTCGGCACTGCTCTCAATGACCTTGCCCCCTTTAAAGGTCAGGCGGATTCCCACGACCTCATTGCCGTGATAGAGCGAAGGATAGCGGAAGTAGACGGTGCCATTAACCGAATTTTCGATGGGGCCAGTAAAGACCTCGCCGTCAGGGAAGTTCTCCGTCCCGGCACAGTTGATCCATTTACGTCCGCCAGCGCGATAGGTAATGTCGGTCTCCGGGGCCACGATATGAATCTCGTCGTGCCGCTCCAGGTACTCAGCGATACGCTGCTGCTCCTCGGCAATCTTCTGCCAGGCCGCTACGGGATGCTCCTGCTCAAGCAGGCCAGCGCCATAGACGAAATCTTCATACTCACTCAAGGACATACGCGCGTCCTGGGCATGGCCATGAGTGGGGAAAAGCGTGCCACACCAGCGCGCCTTGCCACTGGCGATACGCTCCAAAGAGCGCTTCATTAACTCAGCACGTGCTTCATTACGTTTCGCGATCCGCGTAGGATCGATACGGCTACGCGCACGAGTGTTCTCCTCAGCCCAGATGGTAAGCACGGCATCGAAATACTCGCCAACATAGCGATCATGCTCGGAAATATGGACAAGCTGTTCTTCATTAGCCTCTTTTAAGAGAATTTCGCCGAGTCCCGCAAGACGAATGCTGGGTATGACCTCCAGTGCGCCTGCACGCAAGGCTTCGCGATAGACAGCGCGCACCAGGGGTGCGGCCACATCTGGTGCCTCAATCGAGAGCTTATCTCCGGGCCGTATCTTCAAAGAGTAGTTGACCAGCACACTGGCCAGTTTCTCTAACCTGGGATCTGTCATAAAATAATTCCTTCCACTAACAAATAAACCTCGTGATTCATACGAACAACCTCATCTTCAAGTTGTATAGGAAATTTGTCCAGATCCGCTTACTGTTTTTCTAGAACCACTCGATTAGCTATCGTAGCATCACTTCAAAGGCTTTCTATACATGACTTTATAAATAAAAGCGAACACGCTTATAGGCGCATTAGTAGACGGAGCTGTTTTTAAGGAAGCAAGGAGGTACAGATTTATGGTGGCGGGCCGATAAAGTAAAGCAGGAAAGCTCTAGAAGCTTTACGAAAATACCGCAAAACTACAAAACTCAAAAATTAGAATTTCTTATTTTTCTAAACAAACCGGATCCAGATTTATTGACTTTTGCTTAGGCGACAAGTACAATAGAGAGAGTAAGACGTCGTGTACAGACCAGGAGGCATCTTCATGGCTATTGCGCATACCGACTTTTACCGTCATGAGAACCTCGTTCGCAAATCCATTCAAATCCCCTCAACACAGCACAAGGAGCTTAAAGCCCTTGCAGTTGAACTAGACTCCTCACTAGGAGATGTAGTGGAGACTATCATGGAACTCATGCGCCAGGATAATTATCAGCAGCTCAAATCAGCCATTATTCAGAAGCGTGAACGCGAATTATCTTCCTCTCTTAATTACTCCCTCGACGAAGCCTACGCTTATCTTGGTTCCCTTCCAGAAACGCTAGAAGACGCCCAGTTCTTTTTTGAGGCCGGGCATGAAGGTATGGTTGCATGAGCGAAGAGGCCAGGCATGTCCGGGCCAGCCCCAGAACGTATGATGTGCAGCAAGTAGATTATCCACAACCTCGCCGAGGCGAAATATGGGATGTTAACTGGTCGCCCGGACGTGGAGCCGAACAACAGGGCACACGCCCGGCTTTAATTATCCAGAACGACCGTGGTAACGGCTCAAGAAATTATCCGCTTACTATCGTCGCCTCCATGAGTCGCACGGAACGCGAACTGCCATTGCATGTGCGTATCTCCCCCAATGCAGAAAATGGGCTGACCGATTACACGGATGTCAAATGCGAACAACTGATGACGATTGAGAAATCACGTCTCTTACGCCGCAGAGGCGTCATCACCAATGAAGAGATGCAGCGCGTCGACTACGCACTCAAACTCAGTCTCAGCATCTCCTAAACACAAATAAAGCATAAAAAGAAGTACGGCCTAGCCGTACTTCTTTTTATGCTTTAGGATACTTTGCTCCCTTCTTCGGTGCCCTCGAGTGAGACGACCTGGTGGGGCAGGGGGCGCGGCATCTTCTGCCGCTTCAGGTACGCGACCTCATGCTCAAGGATACGCTTGGTGATGGCAATGGTAGTGGCGTAGGTCGAGTCCATGCCAAAGTAGGAGAGACTGCCTGCGCCCAGGTTCTTGCCTCGCGTGTAGGGCGTATCTGAGGCGTAGTGTAGCAGACCCACTTCATAGGGGAGGCGCGCGAAGTTGATGTTCTCGCCTACCGGGTAGCGCGTGAGATACTGGTCTTCGTAGACTGCGTTGAGGTAGGGGCCGCTCTCCATCTCGACAACGGTGTAGTTGGCGCGATAGTAGAAGTCCAGGTACTGGCGGTTCTGCAAGTAGGTACCCTTGGCCGAAATGGCCTTCTGGTTATCCAGCACGGAGCCATAGATCAGGTAGGGCTGGACATCGTGCGCCGTAAAGCAGTTGTCGAGCCAGTATGTATTCTGACTATGCTCGTCCAACACGACATTGGAGATCATGACATCGCCGATGCTGCCATTAAGTGTCGCAGCCTTGCCCAGGATATAGATGCCGCGTAGCTGCGCCAGGTTCTCCATGATCTCGCGCATCATCCGATAGGCAGCCATGCCCAGGGGATAGTCGATATTCAGGATCAAGGCCTGGCTCTGGGCCAGATAGTCCAGGTGTGGCATACGACAGCGCGGGTCGATCTCACCTGGATGTAGCTTGGAGAGGTCGAAGATCTGGGCATCGATCTCCACCCCATGGCGCGCATCCACGCGATAGATGCCTCGCGCTCGCTCCTCCTCCTCGCGCTCGCTCAGGAACTCCTTACCTGCGGGCGTATTGACCCACTCGCGGCCCGCGAAGTAGAGGAAGTTATGCCAGTTGCCCGGAACCTCGCCCTCCTGCAACTTGCGGCATTCCGCGTTCAGGTAGGAATCGTCGCCATTGAGGGCGAAACGCGTTAGCTCCTCCTCGCGATTGAGCAGGGAGCCGGAGAGGACGTTCACCATGCTATGGGTATTGCTGGAGACGAAGTAGATTGGGCGATTCTGCACGTTCAGACTCTCCAACACATCTTTGACCGGGTTCCACCACTGGCGAGTGGCGCGGACATAGCCTACATGCGAACCACCCAGCATGCGCAGGCGGAAGTTCTTGCGCTGCTGACCCATACTCAGCAGGGTCTCCCAGAGTTGATCGCCCCAGATGACCTCCAGGCGATTCCAATCATCGGGCGCGATATGCAGGCGCTCGCGTAGCACTTTGCTGATCTCGGCGAAGACCGGAGAGCTACGATCCATGCGTGTCTCCAGCAGCTTGATCGTCGTCGGGTCCTCGTTGATCAGGTAGTACATCTTGTTCCATTCGATCTGGAAGGCCACCAGCACAGGCACGATATCATCGGTGTCGCTGACGCTGGCGACGTAGGCCGCCAGGGTCTCCTTGCCATCATAGAACCACTTGCGGCGCCTGGCCGAGGCCGTCACGGCCTGCCAGCTATTGACCGGGAAGTTATGCTGCACAAAGACATCCTCAGACTGCCCCAACAACACCAGGTTACAGTGCAGGATGGAGATTGGCAGGCGCAGCGCACTATAGATGAACGCTGACATATCGGGTTGTGACATGCGCGCATCGGGATGCAGGATCGAATCAATGTTGTAGTGCGCCTGCACCAGGGCCTTCAGATTAACCTCGCCGGAGCTACGCAGCATCGTATTGTAGGTGCGGATGTATAGCTCAACATCGCGCTTGCCGGCGGCATGGAAGCGCTCGCCGTACTCAAGTGAGGATAGGACGGCGATATGGTTGCGCTCGTTTAAAACTTCGTCGATTCCGTGTGTCTCTTCTTGCATGGGGATATACGTCTCTTCTATCACTTCACGTCGCTGAAATTGGTCACTGTACTCGTTGTTCTCTCGTGTCTTCCGTGGCATTGCGTTACTCTCTCTTTGGGGAACTTGTTTCATCCTATCTATTACCGTAATGTTTCCAATAATTATACTCGCCAGGCAATCTTATTGGTAGGGTAACGGTACCGCATGAGCCTGCGCATCATATACGCACAGCTTTTCCCGGCAAAAACTCTTGTTTTAGGTATGCTTTGAGAAGCAGAGTGGAGGTCACCGGACGCGTCCGGTGACCTCCACTCTGCTTCTCAAAGCATACGACTCTTTTATTTTGCGGGAGCTTCCCACACTTTTACATTGATTGTAGCGTTATTCGCTTTCTTATCTGGGGGCAGGGTACTTACACTCATACTTGCTGTGGCAATGAGCGTATCATCAGGTGACCAGGTAACGACTCGCATATCCCCACTCCTTTCCTGATAGGTGAAAAGCGTCTTCCCGGTCAGAGGATTCCAGATCTCGACGTTGTTTACTACTATCTGTTGGCCTTTATTCGATCCGCTAGAGATCGTCTGTGTCTCATTCTCAACTGTGGCAATGCGTGTGCCATCATGCGACCAGGCCAGGTATTGCACAATATCATTTGGCGAGTGAAGTGTATACGTCAAAACAGGCTTGCCCGTTAATGCCTGCCATATCTGGACCTGGTACTTGTTCTTGATCTCTCCAACGGTATTATTGCCAATCTGCACACTCATACTGACAGCCAGGTACTGGCTATCCGGCGACCAGGCTAACTCATTCATCGTTCCATAGCCTACGGCGTGAACGGTATAAACGAGTTGCCCCGTCTTTGCATTCCAGACACGCACCGTTTCGTCCCAATTCTGAGAGAAAGAGGCCAGGTATTTGCCATCTGGCGACCAGACCACGTGATAGGCATCAGCGGTATGACCAATCAGGGTCTTGACCACTGCACCAGTCTTGCTATCCCAGATGAGAATCGGGTGATCCTGTGGGTTTTGAGATTCACTGATCGGGTCATTCAAACTAGAAGCAATATACTTGCCATCTGGTGACCAGGCCAGGCCTGTTATGGAGGCAGTGCCAGCGCTATGAGACGTCAGAGGAGTCAATAAGCTAGTTAGTAGATTACCAATATGAGCAGTAGACTGGTTAGGACCAGTGATCAGGGCCTTGCCAGTATTCGCATCTATGATTTGTACATTATTGGTGGCAACCGCGAGACGCTGACTGCCATCTGGCGCCCAGGCAATGTTTTGAACGGGAGTTCGCCCTCCGCCAGTAGGATGGTAGGTGACCTCGTTTTTTCCCGTCGTGGCATCCCAGATGCGCACATCATTCCCAGCCAGGGCAATGTGTTTACCATCAGGGGACCACTGCAAGCCTATGATAATACTATCTTTCTCTTTATGAGTATAGACAACCTTGCCGGGATGAACCTGTGTGGGTTGGTTCGTTGCTTTAGGTATCACCGTAGAGTGGGGTAAAGTAACGTTTCCTCCCTGTGCTGAGCGCGCCCGGTAGAGCACGGTGAGCAGGCTGCCCACGACCAGGGCCGCCACCAGAACAGCGGCAATGAGTGTGAAAGCTCGCCGGGTAGAAGCGAAGCGTTGCTGGCGCGGCCCACCCTGCGTCTTGTCAGGCGTGCGTGATGAAGGTATATGCATGGGAATGACCTTCCCTTCGTTATCCAGTGATCGCTGCGAGCGACTACGCGCGCGAATATGCTGCCAGGCGTAGTTGAGTGACTGGGTATCGGCCTGGGCATCGGCCTGGTGCAACTGCCGTAGATCGGCCACCAATTGCGCGTTGGGTTCGTTGGATTGAGCCTGCGCCAGCGATTGCTCGATCTGTGTATCTATGTCTTTAGCGTTGAAATGTTCGTTCGATGTAGCCATAGTGTCTATCCCTTTTAGTACTTCTCATCTGTGCTTCTCGTAGATGGAGCGGAGGGTATTGAGGGTGCGCGAGAGCAGCATGCGTACTGTCCCCTCGCGTTTGTCGAGAATGCGCGCGATCTCCGCGCTACGCAGTCCATTAACAAAGCGCAGGTAGAGTAACTTACGTTGTAGCTCTGGCAACCGCTGCACATGCGTACGCAACAGGGCATGGCGCTCCGTACGCATGGCGTGTTGTTCTGGTCCCTGCTCCTCATCGAAGTAGAGCGCGTCCGCGACCTGTTCTATGGGCGATATCTGGCGGCGCTTCAGGCGACGGTGCAGATCGACCGTCTTGTTCTGCGCCACCCGCCACAGGTAGGCTCGCTGTCTCTCTATGGGCACATTTTGAAAGTTTTTCTGCTCAAGCGCCGCCAGGAAGACATCAATGAGCAGGTCCTCGGCATCCTCACGCGTCGGCGTATGCATGCGCAAGTAGGCGAAAATCTCCTGAGCATAGCGTTGGTAGAGTTCAGCCGCGAAGGCGTCACCTCGGGCTGAGGACAAATGTTGTTGCATGGTTCCGTCCTACTAAGTCGTTCTTCTCGCTAGCGATTTCACTCCATATGTCGCTCAAGAGCTAAAAATGCCACATAGTTATTTATAGGATTAATGGTGTGTGATGATACTGGGCTGGCTCCGCCAGCCCAGTATCATCACACACCATTAATCCTATGTTACTGTTTTTGGAGGATGACGATGTATTGGTGGGCGATGTTGGGAATGTAGGCGAAGGGGTAGCCGTAGGGGCGCAGGCGCGTCCCGGCCTGGTACCAGATGATCTCGCCCTTGGGAATGAGGCCGTGGAGGCGAGCACGGCGCGCCAGGTCGACGTGGGTAAAGATGTACTCGCCATGCTGATAGGCGTCGCGCACGATGATGACCATGTATTTCCTGGGCTTCAGGAGGCGGGCACACTCTTGAAAGATATGTTCCATGGCCTCTAAATAGGTCTCATAGCTGGGCAGGTTGGCGAGGTCGGCAGGATCATCTGAGCGCATATCATAGGTGGTGCGCCGGCTGGCGTGCTGGTTCGCCTTGCGCTTGCCCGACATGGTCTGGGTCATATGAACATTGTAGGGGGGATCGGTGGCAATAAAGTCAAAGCTGGCGCTCTCCATCTCGCGCATGAGGGTCAGGCAGTCGCCATGCAGCATAGGCTGGGGCAGCAACTGGTCCTGGTTCTCTTCCAGTACACGTTGGTAGATCTCTACCCAGCGCGGATTGATCTCGATCCCCAGGGCCTCGCGGGGTTTGGCACAGATCGAGGCACCAATAAGCGTTCCGCCGACGCCCGCGAAGGGGTCGAGGACGCGTGCGCCCGGCTTGGTAAAGAACTCTATCAACTGGCGCATGAGCTGTGGGGGCTTGTTCGCGCCGTGGGCCTTGCGTAGGTGATGGCTATATTCTGAGGGGTATGAGGTCGTCAGGATGCTACGAGTGAAGTAGACCCATTCGGCTCCGTTTAACTCGTTGAGTCCGTTGCGCGATGATACATCTTGTTTCTTCATACACGCTCTTCCCCATATACTTACTGTATAGATCTATGCTCAAAAACAACACTTTTTCTCTCGAAATTATGCGACTAATTACCTACGCAAAACGTAAATTTATAATAGGAGGTGTCACTAAAACGCGGGATCTCCCCATGTCCTGCGTTTCCCCCTGGTGATACCTTCTTTTTGTGCAAAAGTATGTGGCAGGGGGCTGTACTGGATCATGTTCCTCTTACTTGATAAGAGTTACTAGCGCCAGATGAGTAAGTCGTCGTTACCAGGCGAAACAGGGTCTTCGCTGGTGAGGCGCGGGCGCCGCCACTCGCAGCGTACCTCGCCGCTCTGTAGCAGGTGCTGCATAACGCCGTCATAGTCGCTGAGCGTGAACTGGCCAAAGTATTCGAGCATGGCCTGCTGGCGTAGATCGGGCCAGCGGCGCACACGCTGTCCTCGCCCCAACTGAATGATGCGCTGCGTTAACTGATTCAGGGAGACTGCATGTCGCTCTTGCTCCTGGATGAGAAACCACTCCTCGGCAAGAACACCTTCATGGACCAGAGCATAAAGACGCCGCCGGTAGTCACAAAGCGCCTCATTCATATGTTGAAAGCTGTCCTGGCGCCTGGTCGCAAAGAGCAGGGTCGAGGGTACATACTCCATCCAGGCTGGCCCCACCTGGACCGGTAACGCGAGTCGTTGGATGGGCAGGCTAAAGTAGCGCTTCATGCTCAGTATAAACAGTTTGAGAAAACCATCTATGGCCTGCGCACGCTCAGCTTCGGTACTGGGGAGGGTCTTCCAGCGGTCGGTACGCAACAGGTTGGTAAGCTTGAGCCCTACCTGTTCGTCGCTTCGCGCGGCCTGGAGACAGGCACCAATCGCTTGATGGGGAAGCCAGAGGAGGAGTTCCGTGGGGGCGGTACGCTGGTAGATCTTGAGTAAATCGTCATTGCCAA
Organism: Ktedonobacter racemifer DSM 44963; assembly: GCF_000178855.1. Classification (GTDB taxonomy): domain Bacteria; phylum Chloroflexota; class Ktedonobacteria; order Ktedonobacterales; family Ktedonobacteraceae; genus Ktedonobacter; species Ktedonobacter racemifer. Next base: position 2,683,440 of record NZ_ADVG01000002.1, read on the forward strand.
AGAGCGAAGGCGCGAAGGGATTAAGCAGAAATATGGCTGGCGAAGGCTCAAGCTCACGTAGCAGAGCAGCACCGCCATCCAGCCAGTTGCTGCGCAGGACGCCACCATCCTGGGGCAGCGTCTCTTGCGTTGTATGTGCATTCTGCCTGGAACCGCTTAGCAGCAGGCCATAAAGCGAGAAAGGGGGCTGCTCCTGAACAAGTTCGCGCGCCAGAAGAGAGATGGAGAGCAGGGCCTGTGGCAGCATGGGCGCATCTGGCTCTTTTTTGCGCCGCTTCTTCGCGCTATTGCCATTCTCAGCGTGTTCAGGCATTGGCACAAGTGTCTGCTCGCGCGCATTGAGCCCCAGGGCATCGACCCAGTAGCAGCGCCGGAAGATGCGCGTGGCGGCGAGGGTACGACAATATGCCGCTACATAGTCATGCAGCAGCCAGTGGCGCAGAGTTGCCTGGATCTCTCGTTCATTTGGCCTGCGCGCGCGTTTGCGCGGGCCGTTCCCGCTTATCTGCGTCCATACGTCCTTATTCGCGTCGTTGCTTTCGATGTTGGCCCAGAGGTTCATTTGATATATTTTATCATGTTTAGGCGTGTGGAAGTAGGCATCCCTTTCGCGCCTATGGCGCTCAAGGGATAAACAAGATGAATGTGCAGGTCTGAGGCCTCTGGCCTCAGACCTGCACATTCATCTTGTTACTCTGGGGATAGTGCTGCTATGCTTTGGAATAAGAAGTAGCCGCGTACGCCAGTAGCGAGCCACACCAACAGTAGCCGCTAGCGAGCCTGTAGCCGTGTACGCTGATGCAGGGCTTTTTGGTTTACCCGTATTACCGTGATAACTTGCCACACAGCAGTTGCAAGGCCTCGCGAGGCTGAGCACAACAATGCCGCATAGCAGAGGCGACATTGTTGACCTGCAACCAATCCATCATGGCGAGTACCCCTCCATTAAGGGCTGCTAACGCTGCTGGAGCCCCTGCCAAACGGACTTGAGAGGCATCTTCACCCATCGTCACATCACGCCGATAGTGTAGGCTGTTTTGAGAGCTAGGCAAGAGGGATCGCTCCCTCCTGCCCGCCTTCAGAACCGGACATGAGAGCTTTCCCCTCATCCGGCTCCTCAATGGGATGGCTCGTGTCATGAGTACCCCAGACATGCTTCTTTGTATGTCGTTGATCGTGGCAGTGCCGATGGAGAGCGAAAAGATTACTGAGTGCATCTGTACCCCCTTCACTGCGGGGAGTGATGTGATCGATCTCAATCAAATCGTTCTCGGTAAAGTGCAGTTCACACCAACGGCATTTCCCTTGTTGCTTGTGCAGCAAGGCCCCCAGTTTACTCCTGTTGAGCGGATGAGATTGTTGTAATCTCTTCGCCCAGTAGAGCAGGTTACCATCGAACGGGCTGGCCGTGCCTTTCACCTTCACATGGCGTTGGATCGCCGTTGCTGCGTGATCGCTGAGATAGAGTCCATCAGGCGTTGCAAAGCGCCAGTGATCTTGTCCCATTGTTCGCCAGTAGCGCGTTCGTATCCAACTCGCAGACTTGCGTGTGTGTCGGCGTTTGGCCCAGCGAAGCAGAAGCGGAAACAGGTGGTAGTCGCAGTCATTGAGAGTTTTCTTGGCGGCGACGCTGCGGTAGTAGCGTGACCATCCACGGATCTTTGGGTTCAGTTGCCCAATGAGCGCGCCTTGAGAAAGCCCTGTGCCTGCGAGCACTACCGCCCGCAGCCCTTCCCGATGCCGTTTGATAGCTTCTTTACTGGGGCGAATGAGTGTTTTGAAGCCAAGCCGTTTCCCGTGCAGAGTTCCTGAATGGTGTTTACCAACAGAGTACTGTCGGATCTCAAAACCTAAGAAGTCGAAGCCAGGGGCTTCTGCCCCAAGCGCTTCGAGCGTGTGAGCGATACGGGTTTTGCTCGGCTTCATTTCTAATCCCATGTCTTTCAGCCAGTCTTCTAGCCTGCTTTTGGCCTGTTCAATCCCCTCGCGAGTTCGATACAGCACCACCAGGTCATCTGCATAGCGAACCAGCCTGGGCTTATCCTTGCCTTTGTAGCCTTGTTGAACAGCTTGCAGCATCCCATGCAGGGCGATATTGGCAAGTAAGGGACTCAGTGGACCTCCTTGCGGAGTTCCGGCTGTCGTTGGCTCGAACACGTTGTCTTCCAGCACTCCTGCTCTGAGCCAGGCTTTGATGGCGCGCCTCATCGCGGGAAAGGTCTGGAGTTTGTGTAAGAGTGTTTCGTGATTGATCTGGTTGAAGCAATTCGCGATATCTGCATCAAGCACATATTTGGGCTGTTTGCAGATGTAAATGAAAATGGCTTGAATGGCATCCTGAGCTGAGCGACCAGGACGAAACCCGTAGCTGTCAGCCTCAAATCGTGCCTCCCATTCGGGCTCCAACGCCAATTTTGTCAGGCATTGATGAGCGCGATCCAGCATCGTCGGGATGCCTAATGGCCTTTTCTCTGCCTTTCCTGGCTTGGGTATCCAGACTCGTCTGGTTGGCTGTGGTTTGATCTGCTTGTGATGACGAAGGTATTTCACCAGCGCCAGGCGTTGGGCTGGTTTGACAGATTTGATTCCATCGACTCCAGCCGTCCGCTTGCCCTGGTTATCCTGCGTCATCTTGCGTACTGCCAGCGTCCGGCTGCTTTCGACTTCATGAGTAACCGTTGAAGGTTGTGAACTGCTTTGTCATTGCCACGAAGAGAGGCTTGATAGATCCGTTTTTGCAGTCGGTACACCGTTCGTTCTAGCTTACGCCAGGGCGTCTGTGTCCAGTCTTCGATTGGTTGGGGGACAACCATCGCTTCCGTTTCTTTCCTGTGACTCATGGCTCTATCCTCCATCTCACCGTGCCGACGTCAGCGTATCCTCTGGCTTTCCCAGAGGCCTTTGCTTCTTCGGCAATCCTTCTCTCCGAGAACATGCGGTTGGTTGCCTGCTCGCTAGATCGACCACCAGCGAGAGTTCTCGCAGAGTTATTCCGTTCCGATCAAGTGTTTTGCGTTCCCATAGGTTCGTCTCTATCCGCCGGGTCAAGGGGGTGAAGTCGAGAGCCGCATTGATGTTCTCGACCCCTATGTGACCGTGACCATTTTGGTCAGAGCCTCTTACCTCGCGTTGGCTCTTTCACTGTGACGACGGTTCATCGAGCGTTCGCTTGCGCTAACCGTAGGAACCTGTGTAGCGGAGACCACCTGGTCGAGGTCCAGGCTCTTCCGCATTTCTCCCTGCTTCACGGATTGATGACCAGTCGCTACCGTGAGGGAGCCGCGTTTCCTCTTTCACCCAGAGGATGGGGAATTGCGCCCCACATCACTCGATCAGTTGTCAAGGAGCTTTCTCCTTGCTCGCCATCCTTGAGCTTTCGCTCATTTCGGCGAAACGGATCGCACCAATACACCAATGGGCTTGCTGCAACTGGAGTAAGCGTGCTGCGTTGGCCAGACGAGGCGGCAGATTGGTGAGACCATAGACGATCTCCTCACGCACCTTCCCATCCTTTTGATGCGTCGTGTGCCTGCGCAACCGGAAGACCTGTGCCACACCTGCCCATTGCGGCTCAAACCAGTCATTCATCAGCGTGCTGCTCCACAGTTCTCTGATTTCCAGACGTCCATGCCCCTCTTGAACGCTCCTGGCATACTGCCACTGCTGGCGGGGAGCGTCTTCTTCCTCAAAAAAGTCGCGGAGATCTTCATAGAGTTGTGGCTGATTCAGCTTGGCAATCAGCAGATAGTAGCCTCCATAGCGCTCAACCGCCGCACACCACTTTGTTTGCGTATGCATGGCATCGGCACTAATGATACGCCCTTTGACCAAGGCGGGATGCAACAAGGCAGCCGCCGCACTGATCTCATTTTCTTTGCTGCGAACCCCACGTTGGGCGAGGACAATGCCGCTTTGGCACTCATAGAGGCAGAGCAGATGGACAGGAGGCTGCTCACTGCTCTGGTGTCCTAAGGTTCCTCGCATCTGTTTGCCATCCATGGCTGTCTGAATGAGCGGCTTCTCTTGACCTGGCTTGGAAAGCCGACCAGATTCCTCACCGCAGTGCTCAACCGCTCTGGCTTTCAGCACAACACCAGCCAAGACGGTGGCAATCTCCTGGTCATTACACTGACTGAGTGCAAAGGTGTAGGTCGAATTCGTTGGAAAGCGCCTCGGCCAGCCCAAATAGCCCTGAAGCTGCTCCTTTCTCTCGTCAATCCACTCCACAATCCCGTGGATACTGCTCTCTCCTGCCAGCTTTCCTAACAGCAGCAGCGTCAATATCAACGGAAGGGGATAACGTCTCCCTCGTTTGCCACGTCGATCTTTCACCTGAGCAAAGGCGGCGTAGAAGGAGGTGGGATCCACGTGAAGCGCTTCGGGAAAGGCTTTTTTCATTTCGTCAGATATGGTAAGGTACATCCAAGGTCATTTCTCGCTTTCTTAGGGGTGTTTTGAGTTTTCCTAAGTGTCGCAAGAAATGACTTCTTTTTCACTCTTTTCGGGTAAACCAAAAAGCCCTGTACGCTGATGTGGGCTTATTTGACACGCCTGTAAGACTGTACTACAATAGATGCTGAGGAAGTGTATTTTTGACACTAGTCGATGCATTTTTTTCATGCAAATAGTGCAGTTATTAGAAATTGAAGGTTCCGCATATGGGATCAGCACTCCCCATTTTTATCTTAGTAACGCTTGCGGTCCTCTTCGGCATCCTGGTTATGGTGGTAACCAACGTGCTTGGGCCACGCAAACCCTCGCCGGAGAAGCTCGCGCCCTATGAATGCGGTATTCAAGAGATTGAGCCGCCCAAGAAACGCTTCCCAGTCAAATATCTGTTGACTGGTATGCTCTTTATTGTGTTTGACATCGAAATTGTGTCGTTCTATCCCCTCGCAGTCCTGCTCCACCAGCTACAGCTTTTCGGACTCATTGAACTGCTCGTCTTCCTGGCGATTCTGATGGTGGGCTATGTCTATGTTTGGCGGAAGGGAGCTTTTTCATGGGAATAACCAATCCCTGGGAGCCGGTACAGACCTACTCCAACACGCAGACACCACGCGAGCTACCAATGCATCAGAAGGATGGTAGCTTTGGCGTGCTAACCACGCAGGTGAGCAAGATCCTGGATTGGAGCCGTAGCTCCTCTCTCTGGCCCGCGCTCTTCGGCCTGGCCTGCTGCGCCATCGAGATGATGTCGACCAGCGCCAGTCGCTTCGACCTTGCGCGCTTTGGAGCCGAGGTCTATCGCGCCTCACCACGCCAGGCCGATCTGATGATCGTCGCTGGACGCTGCTCGGTCAAGATGGCTCCCGTATTGCGCCAGATTTATGACCAGATGCCAGAACCCAAGTGGGTCATCTCAATGGGAGCCTGCGCCTCCTGCGGTGGCGTCTTCAACAATTACGCCATTGTACAGGGGGTAGATAAGATCGTTCCAGTCGATGTCTTTATCCCAGGTTGCCCCCCTACTCCCGATATGCTATTGTTCGGCTTCAATGAGTTGCAGCGCAAGATTCGTGAGGGCATTCCCAATCCACCCGATCCCCTGAAGGATAGCGGCCTCAAGCTCGTTGGTCCTTCAAACACGAATATGGATCTGTAGGGTCGGCTTCTTTTAGTCCACGCTTGCATGGACCCTACACGATATGCCAATCTTGATTGCCTGCCTGAGAGAAGGTAGCAGCGGCACTTTATACAGAAGAAACGAAACACAAGCGAAAAGTGGGGGCCAACCAGTTTCTGGTTAGCCCTCTTTGTGCGCAAGGGCGGTTATTTCCAATATCGTCTCCTTGCCCTGACGCCGCAGGTGTAAAGCGCGACTCACGTCGCCATGGATCTGGCTTTTAGCTCTACGTTCCCCTACGACCTGCGGCCTATGTTAATGATCTTTAACTAATTTCTTTGGTAGTGATTGCACTCACAACTTGCCATGTTAACTGGTTAAAGTCCCATTCAGTGTTCGGTTACTTTTTTAGGAAGTTATTTTATGGTCATAACAGCAGCTTCTACAGTGGACGTTGTGCGGGAGAAGTTTCCGCAGGGCGTGCTCGAAACCGTTGAACACCGTGACGAGCAGACAATTATCCTCGATCCAGGCTCCCTGGTCGAGGTCTGTCAGTTCCTGAAGGCACAGCTCCAGTACAGTTTTCTTGAGACGGTAACAGCGGTTGATTGGCCAGAGCGCACACCACGCTTCGATGTCGTCTACCAGCTTCTCTCTATTGAACACCAGTGTTTTATTCGTCTCAAGGTGCGTGTGGGTCAGCGACGCGAGGCCCATCCAGAGGTTCCCAGCATTACGAGCGTCTGGGCTGGCGCGAACTGGTATGAGCGCGAGGTCTACGACCTGTTTGGGATTACCTTTGCGGGCCATCCTGATCTGCGCCGTATTATGATGCCTGAGGACTGGACCACTCATCCTCTGCGCAAAGATTATCCCATCTCGGGCTTCGAGCTTCCCGAGCCTCACTGGGGTGGCCAGGTTCCTTATAATGTCGATCCCGGCGTTGGCGATTACTATCAGCAGTCGCTGCGCTCTTCCGAGGGTCGCCAGTTTAATGAGGGCCGCGCACAGATCAATCCTGGTCAAGAGCCAGGCACATTGCCAACAACAGAAGAGGCCTAGATCAGCTCCATGACCTTATACGAAAACCAACCCCCATTCGGGGGCGCGGCGCCAGTCTCGCGGCTAGCGCTAACGCGCTCAGGTTTTCGGAGAGGCACTAAAGAGGACAGCTTATGCAGCAAAAAGAGAAGACGAGTACACCGCTAGCCGGGTACTCCTATACCCTTGATGAGGGGCAGCTCCTCGAAGAGGGTCAGCGTAACGATACGATGACCATCAACATGGGGCCTCAGCACCCCAGTACGCATGGCGTATTGCGCCTCGTTCTGACCATCGAGGGTGAGACCGTTATTAAAGCCGTACCCGATATTGGCTTTCTCCATACTGGCATCGAGAAGACCGCCGAGGTCAAGTCCTACCATCAGGCCCTGGTTCTGACGGACCGCATGGATTACCTCGCACCGCTCAATAATAACCTGGGCTATAGCCTGGCGGTGGAGCGACTCCTGGGCATCGATGACGAGATCAACGATAAGATTAAGTACACACGCGTCATCCTGGCTGAGCTTCAGCGTATCGCGAGCCACCTGGTCTGGCTGGGAACCTCGGCGCTCGATCTGGGCGCGCAGAGCGTCTTCCTCTACTGTTTCCGCGAGCGCGAGATGATCCTCGATATCTTCGAGCTGATCTCGGGCGTGCGTATGATGACCAGCTACATCTGCCCTGGTGGCCTGCAGGCCGAGCTGCCCAAAGGCTTCGAGGCCAAGGTGCGCGAATTCCTGAAGGCCTTCCCGCCGCGCCTGCAAGAGTATCACGACCTGCTGAGCAATAACCAGCTCTGGCTGGAGCGCACGCGCAATATCGGCATCCTGACACAGGAGGATGCCCTGGCCTATGGCGCCTCGGGTCCGACCCTGCGAGGTAGCGGCGTGGTCTGGGATATCCGCAAGGTCTTCCCCTACAGCGGCTACGAGAAGTTTGACTTCGACATTCCAGTCGGCTCCACGGGCGACGTCTATGATCGCTATATGGTGCGCATGCTGGAGATGGAAGAGAGCCGCAAGATCATTGAGCAGGCGCTAGAAGGTCTGCCCGAGGGTCCCTACCGCGTCCAGAACAAAAAAGTCACACCGCCACCCAAGTGGCAGATCACCGGTAGCATGGAGGCCCTGATCCACCACTTCAAGCTCTTCACCGAGGGCTATCGTCCACCCCAAGGCGAGGTCTTTGTGCGCACCGAGGCCCCCAAGGGTGAGCTAGGGTTCTATATGGTCAGCGATGGCGGCCCCAAACCCTATCGCATGCATGTGCGCGGCGCATCCTTCGCCAATTTGCAGGTGCTCCCGCGCATGGTCGAGGGAACCTTCCTTTCGGACGTTGTCGCCGCCATTGGTAGCATTGATATCGTGCTTGGAGAGGTTGATAGATGATTTCAGAGAAGGCTAAAGAGCGCATGCGCGAGCTGGCCAAGCGTTATCCTGCCGCGCGTTCGGCGGTTATGCCCTCGCTCTATATCGCGCAAGAAGAAGAGGGCTATATCACGCGCGCGGGCCTGGAGGCCGTGGCCGAGGCCGTGGGTATGACAATCGATGACGTGGAGAGCGTCGCGACCTTCTATACCATGTACCACAAGCAGGCACCGGGCAAGAAGATCGTGAAGGTCTGCACCAGCATCTCCTGTTATCTGCGCAACTGCGATAGCGTGATGGAACACCTGGAGCAGCGCCTGGGCATCAAGCGCGGCGAGACCACCCCGGACGGCAACTTTACCCTCCAGGGCGTCGAGTGCCTCGCGACCTGCGGCTATGCTCCTGTCATTCAGGTCAATGGGCAGTTCGTCGAGAACGTCACCCTTGAGAAGGCCGATGCCCTCATTGACGACCTTGAGCGCGAATTGAAGCAGGGCAAACAGGTCAACGAGTCCAAGTCCGGTATCTCCCGGTAAAGGCACCAGTTACGAGGAAATGTGCAATGCCAGAAACAGCCAAGTTTCTTACAAAATATATCGATGTGCCGGGAATCGACACGCTTGAGGTCTATCGCCAGAACGGGGGCTATGAGGCCCTGGCCAAGGCCCTGAAGAGCGAGCCAGACCAGATCGTAGAAGAGATCAAGAAGTCTGGTCTGCGCGGACGCGGTGGCGCGGGCTTTCCCACGGGTATGAAGTGGAGCTTCCTGGCCAAGAACGATAAGCCACGCTACCTCTGCTGCAACTCGGACGAGAGCGAGCCAGGCACCTTCAAGGACCGCATGTTGATGGAGCGCAACCCACACCTGCTGGTCGAGGGCGTGCTTATCACCAGCTATGCCTGTCGCGTCAAGACGGCCTTCATCTACATTCGTGGCGAGCTGCCCTACGCGGCGGACCAGGTCCAGCGCGCCGTTGATGAGGCCTATGAAGCGGGCCTGATCGGCAGTAACATCCTGGGTAGCGATTATAGCATCGACGTGATCGTTCACCGTGGCGCGGGTGCCTACATCTGCGGCGAAGAGAGTGCGCTGATGGAGTCGCTGGAGGGTCGCCGTGGCTATCCTCGCCTCAAGCCACCCTTCCCGGCGGTGGTCGGCCTCTATGGCGGTCCCACGGTTATCAATAACTGCGAGACACTCTGCACCGTGCCCGCGATTATTGAGCAGGGTGGCGAGTACTACGCCTCCTTCGGCACAGAGAAGAGTAAAGGCACGCGTATCTTTGGTTTGAGTGGACACGTCAAGAAGCCCGGCAACTACGAGGTGGCCCTGGGCATACCTCTGCGCACGCTTCTCTATGATGAACAGTATGGTGGTGGCATCCTTAACGACCGCCAGGTCAAGGCCGTCATTCCCGGCGGTTCCTCGACCTTCTTCCTGGGTCCCGACAAGCTAGACATTCCCATGGACTATGAGTCCGTAGCGGCGGCTGGCTCGATGCTCGGCTCAGGTGGTGTGATCGTTATTAATGACGAGACCTGTATCGTTGGAACCATCGCGCGTGCAGTCGAGTTCTATCGCGATGAGTCCTGCGGTAAGTGTACGCCCTGCCGCGAAGGCACCTACTGGCTCACCGAGCTTCTTGAGCGCCTGGAACATGGGCACGGCAAGATGAAAGACATCGACCTGCTCACCAGCATCTGCGGCAATATCAGCGGGAAGTCGTTCTGCCCCCTGGGCGACGCGGCAACCAGCCTGATTACCAGCGGCGTGCGCATGTTCCGCGAGGAGTTCGAGTACCATGTGACGCACGGCCACTGCATGGTCGGCGGGCATCACAAGCACACGATCATCAACGCAGAAGCCGCCACGTTAAGCGCTGGCGCCAATTAATTATCCATAGGAATGATACAAACCGTCAGGTAGAAATAATTATGCCAGAAGAGAAAAAGGACGAACTCGTACACCTCACCATCGATGGCATTCCCGTCGAGGTTCCGCCAGGTACCCTGGTGTGGGCCGCCGCGCAGAAGGCTGGTATCGAGGTGCCGATCTACTGCTACCATCCCAAAATGCCGCCGCTGGGTGCCTGCCGCATGTGCTTCGTTGAGGTTGAGAACATGCCCAAGCCCCCTCAGACGGCGTGTACCACGCCTGTGAGCGAGGGTATGGTAGTGCATACCAAGACCGAGAAGGTGCTGAACGCGCGCCAGGGTACGCTGGAGTTCCTGCTCATCAATCACCCGCTGGACTGCCCGATCTGCGACAAGGCTGGCGAGTGCGACCTGCAAGACTTCACCCTGCGCCATGGACCCGGCGGGACGCGCTTCGATCTCAACAAGCGCCACTATCCCAAGCCTGTGCCCATCAGCAAGGATATCAACATCGACCGCGAGCGCTGCATTCTCTGCCAGCGCTGCACGCGTTTTAGCAGCGAGATCTCGATGGACAACGGCCTGGTTATGATCTCGCGCGGCTACAAGATGGAGGTCGGCACGGCCCCCGGCAACGCCTTTGACTCAAACTTCTCCGGTAATACGGTGGAGATCTGCCCGGTGGGCGCGCTAACGGCCACAAGCTATCGCTTCAAGGCTCGCCCCTGGGAGCTCAAACGCGTTCCCAGCGTGTGTAATAACTGTAGCGTCGGCTGTAATGCGCGCGTCGATGTGCGCGTCGACCGCGTGACGCGCCTGATGTCGCGCAACAACGACGCCATCGATGATGGATGGCTGTGTAACCGTGGTCGCTGGGAGTTTGACTATGTGAACAATCCCGAGCGCCTGCGCACACCCCTGATCCGTCGCAATGGCACGCTTACACCCGCCTCCTGGCCCGAGACCATCGCCTATGTCGCTCAGCGTCTGCAAGAGATCGCGAGCAAGCATGGCGCGCAGGCCATCGGAGGTATCGGCTCGACCCGCACCACCAACGAAGAGACCTATCTCTTCCAGAAGCTGCTGCGCGAGGTCCTGGGCACGGCCAACGTTGATCACCATCACGGACTCTTCCTCGGCCCGCGCGACCGCCTGACCGGCAAGCCCTGGATGATGACCAACAGCATCGCCGGACTGGAGAAGGCTGGACACATCGTGCTGGTCGCCTCCGATCCCTATGAGCGCCAGCCAGTGCTCAACCTGCGCATCAAGAAAGCCATGAAGGCCGGAGCCAAGATCAGCATCATCAACTCGGAGACCACCGAACTGGATCGTTTCACCAATAGCCCCTACAAGGCGGCCAAGGTGAATGTCCCTCAGAATGGCGCGGGCAAGGCGGCCAAGCTGCTGCTCAACTACGTTCTGGAGGCGGGTGAGGTCCAGACCAGCGGCTACGAGGATATCAAGAGCAAGGTTGGCCGTGAGAAGGGCGTTATCGCCGAGGCTGAGAGCGCCTTTGGTGCCGAGGTCGTGGCGCAACTCCGCCAGTTGGCTCAGGAGATCGTCAGTGCTGGCAGCGCCGCGAAGGGCGCGGTCATCCTGTACGATGAGATGGCGACCCTCGATCCCGGTTGCGAAGACCTGGCCGCCGACCTGCAAGCCCTGGCATTTGTCACCAAGAACATTGACCGCGAGGGCGCGGGCGTTGGCCCCCTCTTTGAGGATGCCAACTCGCTCGGCGCGCGCGACATGGGTCTGTTGCCCGACGCGCTTCCTGGTTACCAGGCGACGACGACGGTTGGTATGACCTACAATGAGATGCTCACTGGCTCACAGTTGAAGGCCCTCTTCGTCATGGGTGCCAATCCGCTGCGCCATCTGAATGGCGCGACCCTGCCCCAGTCCATCGAGTTCCTGGTCGTGCAGGACGTCGCCCTCAACGAGACCGCCCAGCAGGCCGACGTGGTTCTGCCCGCCGTGACCTTCGCCGAGAAGGACGGCACCATGACCAACCTCGACCACCATGTGCAGCTCGTACGCAAGGCCCTGCGGCCCCTGCCCGGCGCCAAGGCCGATTGGGAGATCCTAATCCAGCTCGCCCAGGCCCTGGGAGCCGACTGGAACTATATGCACCCCCGCGATATCTTCGACGAGATCGCCGAGCACAACCCCTTCTACGCGGGCCTGGCCCACGAAGATCTGGGCATGCAGGGCGTTCGCTCGTTGGAGCAGGAGGTAGCTCATGCTTGATTTCTTAAACAACGAGATCGTCGCCGCGGTCATCAAAAGCGCTATCGTTATCGCGATCCTGCTCACGGTCTTTGCCTATATGACGCTCATCGAGCGTCGCGTGCTGGCGAAGATCCAGGGTCGCCTGGGACCAAACCGCGTTGGCCCTTTCGGTCTCTTACAGCCGCTCGCCGACGGCATCAAGATGGCTTTCAAAGAGCAGCTTGTTCCGGGGCAGGCGCGTAAGTTTATCTACGGTATCGCGCCAATCCTCTCAACCATCGTGGCGCTCTCGGCCTTTGCCGTGGTGCCCATTGGTCTCAACTGGAGCGGCAAGACCAGCGTACACAATGTTTGGGATCCCCTGATTGCCGATGTCAACATTGGCCTGCTCTGGATCCTGGCTATCTCTTCGCTGGCAGTCTACGGCATCGTGCTCGGTGGCTGGGCCTCCGGCAACCGTTACTCCATGCTGGGCGCTCTGCGTAGCGCGGCACAGATGGTCTCTTACGAGACCAGTCTGAGCCTGGCCCTCGGCAGCGTACTCATGTGGTCTCAGACCCTGAGTATGGTCGGCATTATCGATATGCAGCGAGCCTCTGGCATGTCCTGGTTCATCCTGGCGCAGCCCCTGGGCTTTGTCATCTATCTCATCGCGGGCATCGCCGAGACCAATCGCGCGCCATTTGACCTGCCCGAGGCCGAGCAAGAGTTGACCGCGGGCTACCTGACGGAATACGCAGGCCTGCGCTGGAGCCTCTACCAGATGGCTGAGTATATCAACATGATCACGGTCAGCTCGGTGGCGACAACGCTCTACCTGGGTGGCTGGAGCCTCTTCGGCCTGGAGACGCTCTTCCCTGGCGCTTCGATCATCATCTACGTCGTCAAGATTGCCATCTTCCTGTTCATCTTTATGTGGTTGCGCGCGACCCTACCACGTATCCGTTATGACCGCCTGATGCGCTTCGGCTGGCAGTTACTGCTGCCCCTGGCCGTCCTCAACGCGGTAATCACCGCCTTTGTGGTGGCGCTGGGTTGGCACTGGGCGATCAGTGGTGTGGCTGGCCTGGTCGTGCTCGCGGTCATGTTCTTTGTCGCTCGCCGTCAGGGCTTCAGCGAGGGCACGCGCTTTGAGGAGAAGCAGGGCAAGCTCCTGCTCCCCACCTCGGTTCGCCTGGTCAAGTACGAGCCCAAAGCCGTCACCGAAAGCACCAGCTCCGAGCAAGAGCCAACAGCAGTTCAAGCGTAGAAAGAGGGGAGGTGCAGGAGGGTCTCCCTCCTGCCGGGGTGTGGGGTGTCCCCACAAAATTCCCCCTTCTTACTTCATACTTAAGAACGCGTCCTTAAAGCTTTAAGGAGTTCATATGTCTTTTGAAATTCTCAAGGGTATGACCACGACCCTGAAAAATATGGGCAAGAAGCCTACCACCATCTCCTATCCCGAGGAGGAGCGAGAACTGGCGCCGCGCTTCCGCGGACGCCATGTGCTGCACCGCTATGACAACGGGTTGGAGCGCTGTGTGGGCTGCTATCTCTGCGCAGGAGCTTGCCCAGCTGACGCCATCTACATCGAGGCTGCGGAGAATACCGAGGAGGAGCGCGTCTCTCCAGGTGAGCGTTATGCCCGCGTCTTCGATGTCAATATGCTGCGCTGTATCTTCTGTGGCTATTGCCAGGCGGCCTGTCCTACGGGCGCGATTACCCTGGAGAAGGAATACAAGCTGGCCTCGTTCCATCCGGAAGACCTGGTTTATCATAAAGAGCAGCTTCTGGAGCCGAAGGGCAGCGCGACCGTTGGCTCGAACGAGGTCTGGGCCGATCCCGCGCCCGAACCTGATTCGGCTGAGCAGCCTGTGCCGCAGAAGGGCAATGCCTTCGATGGCTCACAGGCCAGCGCGACTGCGGTCGGCCTGGGCGACTACCAGACTGAGCGCCCCGTGCTGTTCGAGAATCCTGACCAGGACGCGGACCGCCGCCAGCTAGGAAAATAAGGAATCGTTATTATGACACCTACGATACTCGCATTCGCCGTGCTGGCAGTCGCCAGCGCGACTGCGGTCGGCCTGGGCGACTACCAGACTGAGCGCCCCGTGCTGTTCGAGAATCCTGACCAGGACGCGGACCGCCGCCAGCTAGGAAAATAAGGAATCGTTATTATGACACCTACGATACTCGCATTCGCCGTGCTGGCAGTCGCCAGCGCCGCCTCCGCTATCGGGGTCATCGCCTTTAAGAACGCCGTCTACAGCGCGCTCAGCCTGATTCTGACGCTCTTCTTCCTGGCGATGTTCTATCTGCAACTGGGCGCGATGTTTATCGCCGTGGTGCAGGTCCTGATCTACGCGGGCGCGATCATGGTGCTCTTCCTCTTCGTCGTGACCATGCTCACATCTGATGCGCAGGACAAGGGAGAGGATCGCATCCCCTGGCAACGCTATGTCGGCAGCCTGCTGGGCGTAGTCCTGGTTGGCGCGCTGAGCTACCTGATCTTCAAGAATGTCTCTGGTAGCCCAACAGTGCTCAAGGCCGGTGAGAGCTATAGCCATGCCGTCGCCACGCATGGCAACGTTGAAGCCTTTGGGCTGGCACTCTTCCATGGTTACCTCTTCCCTTTTGAGGTCACCAGCCTGTTGATCGTGGTCGCCATCCTGGGCGCCCTGGTCTTCGGTCGGAGGGCCTGAGATGAAGCTATTCTTCCCTGTTTTTCAGGGTCTTCGCTGAACGTGAGGATGGAGGTCTTTTTCTAACATGCCTGAAATTTCTACATTGCCGCCACTCTCAGCGTATCTGATCGTCAGCGCCATATTATTCGGTATCGGTGCGATTGGCGTGCTTATCCGGCGCAACCCGCTGGTAATCTTTATGTCTATTGAGTTGATGCTCAATGCCGTCAACCTATCGCTTGTGGCCTTTTCAACATTTCTCGATTCCGCGGATGGACAGATGTTTGTCTTCCTGGTGCTGACCGTGGCCGCCGCCGAGGTGGTCGTGGGCCTGGCCATTATCGTCTCCATCTTCCGCACCCGCCGCAACATTGATGTTGACGAGATGAATATGTTGCGAGGCTAATGAGGGGGCAGTATGATCAATCTTAGTCTGTGGGTACTGCTACCACCCTTGCTCGGTTTTATCGTGCTGGGGCTGGTTGGCAAAGTCTTGCCCCGCGCCGCGATCCTGACCGTGGGCTGGGGCGCGTGTGGCCTTGCCTTTCTCTTCGCGCTAAGCAACTTTGTCTCGATGCTCGGCACATCAGCCGCCAATAACGGCCGTGTCAATGATACAGTGGTCTATCACTGGATCACGTCGGGCACTGGTAGCGGCGCGTTCAATGTCGACTTCGGTCTACTGCTCGATCCCCTGACCGCGACGATGTTGCTGGTCGTGACGGGCGTGGGCCTGCTGATCCATATATACTCGGCAGGGTATATGGAGGATGATCCGGGGTTCTGGCGTTTCTTCGCCTATCTGAACTTTTTTATTTTCTCGATGGTGTTGCTGGTCACCGCGGATAACTTCCTCTTCCTGCTGATGGGCTGGGGCCTGGTGGGCCTGGCCTCGTTCCTGCTGATCGGGTTCTGGTACCAGCGCTCGGCCCCTGTGGCCGCAGCACGTAAGGCCTTCGTCATCAACGTCATTGGTGATTTCGGCCTGATGCTGGCCATCTTCCTGATCTTCCTGAACTATGGCACGCTGAACTTCCAGAGTGTCTTCACGAACGTCAACGCGGTCTCGACCGGTAGCGCGACAGCCGTGGCGATTACGCTGCTGATCTTCGTGGCCTGTGCCGCCAAGTCGGCGCAGTTACCACTCTACATGTGGTTGCCCGACGCCATGGAAGGCCCGACACCCGTCAGCGCCCTGATCCATGCCGCGACGATGGTGACCGCTGGTGTCTACCTGGTGGCACGCGCACATCCGCTCTTCCAGATCGCGCCCGTGGCGCTCAACGTTGTAGCGGGTATCGGTGGCGCGACGGCGCTCTTCGCGGCGACCATCGCCCTGGTACAGCTAGATATCAAGCGCGTCCTGGCCTACTCGACCATCAGCCAGCTGGGCTATATGTTCATGGCCGAGGGCGTCTACAACTATTCGGCAGGCATCTTCCACCTGCTGACGCATGCCTTCTTCAAGGCCCTGCTCTTCTTGGGCGCGGGCGCGGTGATTCATGCCCTGGGCGGCGAACAGGATATGCGCAATATGGGTGGCCTGCGTAGCCGCTTGAAGATTACCTTCTGGACCTTCCTCTTCGCGACCTGGGCCATCAGTGGTCTGCCACCCCTGGCCGGTTTCTGGAGTAAGGACGAGATCCTGGGTTCGATCTTCGCCCAGGCCGTGCATACCGCCAACTACGGCTACTACGTGCTGTGGGGTGTCGGTATCCTGACGGCTGGCCTGACCGCCTTCTATATGTTCCGCCTCTTCTTCTCCATCTTCTATGGCGAGTATCGCGGCGGCGCGGCGGTCCAGTCCGCGCACGAGGATGACGAGGAAGAAGACCTGGCTCCCGCGAATCATGGCCACGGCCATGGCGCGCCCGCCAGCATCTACCAGGTCTACGAGGTTCCGGCTGTCATGTGGATGCCGCTGGCGATCCTGGCCTTCCTCTCGATCATCGGTGGTGTCTTCGGCTCCTTCTCGCTGATCGGCCTGCCTAACTGGTCGCCGCTGGGCAACTTCCTGGCTCCGGCCTTCTCGGGTGTTCAGACTCCTGAAATCTCGCTGGGTCTCGAATGGGTCTCGGCTGGCCTGAGTATCGCAGCAGCGCTTGTAGGTTTCTTCCTGGCTCGTGCTCGTTACGCGCAGGGCTTTGCCTACAAAGAAAGCACCAGCCCGGTCTACAAGCTGCTCTTCAATAAGTACTATGTCGATGAGGCCCTTGGCTGGATCATCGTCAAGCCCGTTCAGGGCGTGGGTCGCCTCGCCACGCGCTTCCTCGATGGGAGCCTGCTGGGCGGCATCAATACTGGTATTACCGCGCTCTTCCGCGGTTCGAGCAGTGGCATCCGTCGCCTGCAAACCGGCTATATGCGCAACTACGCGCTGGCGATCCTGTTCGGCGTGCTGCTGATCGTTCTGTACTACGCGGTGAGGGGGTAGAAGTTATGCAGTCGTACATTCTCTCGTTACTGATCTTCCTCCCGCTAATTGGAGGAGCCGTTGTGCTCTGTCTGCCGAAGGCGAACCAGGTACTCATTCGCTGGGTTTCGCTAGCCTTCGCAAGCGCCAACGTGCTATTCTCGTTCATTCTGGCTCTGCTGTATTCGCAGGCCACGGTGAGCAATTTCAGCCATTCGAGCTTCCAGGAGCGCCTGCCCTGGATTCCTTCGATTGGCATCAACTATACCCTGGATGTCGATGGCATCAGTCTGCTGCTGGTCGTGCTGACCTCGCTGCTCGGACTGGTGTGTATGGCAGCCTCCTACCGCCAGCAGAAGCGCTTTAAGAGCTACATGGCCTTTATGCTGCTCTTGCAAAGCGGTATCCTGGGCGTCTTTCTCTCGGCGAACCTCTTCCTCTTCTACATTTTCTGGGAGTTGATGCTGATTCCAGCCTACTTCCTGGTGGGCACCTGGGGCGGAGAGCGCCGCATTTATGCCGCGTTCAAGTTTGTGCTCTATACCTCGGCGGGTAGCCTGCTGATGCTGGCTGGCATTATCGCCGTGGGCTACTTCTATACGCGGACGGTGGGTGCAGGCTGTGGCTTCACGCTCGATATGGGCACCCTGACTAACGGTCTGACCAATCCCAATACGGGTGCGGTCACCTGCGCGGCCCATTTCGATAGCACAACGCAGCTCTGGCTCTTCCTGGCCTTCGCGGCGGCCTTCGCGGTCAAGATTCCCTTTGTGCCGTTCCATTCCTGGCTACCGGATACCTATAGCGAGGCGCCCGCGCCCGTGACGGCTATCCTGGCTGGCGCGATGTCGAAGACTGGCGCCTATGGCTTCCTGCGCATCTGCATTCCGCTCTTCCCGCTGGCAGTGCAGGCCCTGGCCCCGTTCTTTAGCATTCTGGCCGTCGTCGGTATTCTCTACTGCGCGGTCCTGGCCCTGGTTCAGACGGATCTCAAGCGCATTCTGGCCTACTCCAGTATCAGCCACCTGGGCGTGGTTATGCTGGGTATGTTCGCCTTTAACGCGCAGGGCGTCGAGGGTTCGGTCCTGCAGATGGTCAACCATGGTATTACGACCGCGGCCCTCTTCCTGATCGCGGGCTACATCGAGGAGCGCGTGGGAACGCGCAACATCGCCGATTTTGGCGGCATCGCGACACGTGTGCCGATCATGGCGACGGTGCTGCTGATCGCGGCCCTCTCGTCGCTGGGTCTACCTGGACTCAACAGCTTCGCGGGCGAGTTCCTCTCGCTGCTGGGCGCGTTCCGCAGTAACGTGACTCTGGGTGTGCTGGGAACCGCCGTGGTCGTCCCTGCCGCCTGGTACATGCTGCGCTTCTTCCAGGGCGTGATGACGGGTCCAGGCCCGGCCCTGGGTCCGGTGGCGCAGGTCACACGTCGCGGCGGCCTGGCGGATATCCGTATGGGCGAGTTCCTGGCGATCTTACCACTCCTGGCGTTGATCTTCTACATCGGCTTGCAGCCTGCGCCGCTCACCTTCCTGCTGCACCAGCCGGTGTTGAACACGATGCAAAATCTAGGCAATGCGTTCATCAAATGAGCGTAGAGGGAGCCGCCATAAAGGAGGCTCCTCTCTCACGAGGTATGGTCAATGACGTTTACATTCACTGTCACCGCCGCTGATTGGTGGCGAATAGCGCCATTAGTGGTCCTGGTGGGCATGGCTCTCATTGTGATGCTGGTTGATGCCGTATTGCCGCATGAGGGTGAGCGCACCAAGCATAGCGGGCCACAGAACTACACCATTCTGCCAATTCTGGCATTTGTGGGTGTGGCTGGCGCTATCGGAACCACGATCGGGCTTTTACTTGGCGGGAATCAGGGCGAGGCCTTTAATGGCATGGTTGGCTCAGATCAGGGCACGCAACTGGCGTACCTGATTATCCTGAGCGCCGCTGGCCTGGGCATCCTGCTCTCGCCGCCGTATCTCAAGCGCCTGCAACTGGTACACCAGGGCGAGTATTACACTCTGATGCTCCTGGCTGCCGCGGGCATGATGCTGCTGGCCGCTTCGACCAGCCTGCTTACGATCTTCCTGGGCATTGAGATGCTCTCGCTGGCCCTGTATATTCTCTCGGGCTTCATCGAGCGCCGTCGCGCCTCGCTGGAGTCAGGTATGAAGTACTTCCTGCTCAGCTCCTTTGCCTCGGCCTTCCTGCTCTATGGCCTGGCCCTGACATATGGCGCGACCAGAAGCACACGTTTCCAGGATATCGCCTTCTTTGCCTCGCACCTGCCTGGCGCAGCTAACGGCACGGCACAGGCTCCGATTCTTCTGATCGTGGCCCTAGGCCTGCTCACGGTAGGCTTCGCCTTCAAAGTCTCGGCGATTCCCTTCCAGGCCTGGACGCCCGACGTCTACCAGGGCGCGCCCGCTCCTGTGACGGCCTTTATGTCGGTCGGCACCAAGGCCGCTGCCATGATCGCCTTTGGGCGTCTCTTCGGATTGGTTCTGCTGCCCTTCCATGATACCTGGGCGCCCGTGATCTGGGCCATCGCCATCCTGACCATGGTTGGCGGCAATATCATGGCCGTGGTACAGACCAACGTCAAGCGCCTGCTGGCCTATTCCAGCATCGCGCACGCTGGCTATATGCTGATCGGCATCGTGGTGGGTGGCACGCTCGGCATGAGCGCGCTACTCTTCTACCTGGCCTGCTATACCTTCCTGAACCTGGGCGCCTTCGGCACAATCTCAGTTCTAGAGGGCCTGGATAACGGGGGTAGCAGCTCCAACGATCTGCGCGGTCTCTGGTACCGACGCCCGGTCGTAGCTGGTCTGCTGGCCTTCTTCCTGCTGGCCCTGGCGGGCTTCCCGCCCATGGCAGGCTTCGCTGGCAAGTACTACATCTTCTACGCCGCGCTCGCGGGTGGGCATCCTGAACTTCTGATCATTGGTGTCCTCGCCAGCGTCCTGGGTATGTATTACTACCTGCGCGTCATCGCCACCATGTTCATGGAGCAGACGGAGGAGGAGAAAGAGGCACCGACCCTGGGAACCGTTCCAGCCTCGCCCAAGGTCAGCGAGTCTCGCCGCCCGGCACGTTCGGCTGGTGCCACTCGGAGCACCACCGCGACGCTCTCGCGTGGTGGCGCCGCCGTCGCCGTCAAACCAGAGACACGCACGGCTGTGGTGAACTCACCTCTCCCCGCCGAGGCAGAGGAGCAAGATCCAGCGCCCAGCCTTAACTGGTTCGCCTGGACTGCCCTGGTCATCGCGGCCATCGGCACACTCGCGGTCGGTACGGTCCTGCCCTTCTGGCTCGTCCAGCTCGCGCAACAAGCCGCGCCTATGATGCTCAAGTAAGAGTACAGCAAAGTAAAGAAGAGGCCCGCCGTTCGCGAACGGCGGGCCTCTTCTTTACTTTATATTGAACTCGTCAAGAAGTGTTGTTACTTGTGGACGGGTTATCAAAGCTAAACGCCCTCCGGTAAAACGCTCATCATCAGTCACTTCTGCAAGTGAAAAAGAGGACATGGTGAGAGATGAAGGATCACCGTTCGGGCCAAAATCCACTTCTGCAATCACTAAGCCTTCGAGATGTCCTTGAAATTGGTCAATAGCCATGGGGATCGTTCCTCCATGGAACCTAAATCGTCTTTTTTCAAGTCGATGAGAGGGCAGAGTAGAAGCTAAGAAAACATACTCAGCTTCCGATATGTAAAAATTCGTATGTAAAATTACCCGGGTATCATGAGGATGAACGCGTAATTTTTGTGCAAACTTAAATGTTACTTCATGCTCAGTCTGCATTCTCCGTAAACGGAAGGTGGTATTTGGAATATAGTGGTCTGTAATGTCTGCATGGAAAGTGGTATCAGGTGGAATGGTGGCTAACAAGAATTTCCGTTCGACCTCAGGGTGAACATATTTGCCGAATTTTTTGTCAACGACGACCATGAGGGGAGTTCCTTCTTTCTTTTTACAACCCAGATCAGTTCAGATGATATTGACGACGTCTTTTTGCTCTTCACCACGTGTCGTATCGCATTCATTCTTCCTCAGGAGAGCAGCATATGGTTTGCGACAACGATCAATCAGTCTCGCGACAACGAGCGCAATTTACAAGGTCCAGGAGAAGTATACCCGATGAGGAGCGGTGTACCCAGGCACGTTCCTGCTAGTACTCACTTTTCACGTCATTTACAGAGAACGGCCCAGAAAGCCCCGCTTTTTCTAAGGCGGGGATGAATGGGCGTTCCTTTCGGGCTGGTTGGGTGGAGGGGAAGCATCACTCTTCTTTCGTACTGTGTTCTCCACAAGATGAAGAAAGATCATCGTCTTCTCTTGTTTCACGCTTGCGCGCGAAACTCCTTTCAGTCAGAACGCGGATCCGGTATCCTCCTCTTCGACCTAACGTAATCGCACGGAGTTGCTTCTCACGAATCCATTTCCGAACGGTACGTCGTCGAGTGACCGGAAGAAGCCTGCCCAACTGGAATAGCTGTGTAGACATGTGAACGTGTGGAAAGACACGAGGGACGGGCAGCCGTCCTGTCTCTTTCTCAAGAGATACTCTGCATCGGAAGGCAAAGCACGTCATGAAGCGAGCAAAGACACCGACCTTTCTTCTTGAACTCCCTCTCCAAGTCGACTGGAGCCAGGAACGCCAGGTACGTGCGCACCTGGAAGCGGCTCGGTGCCTCTACAACGCTCTGCTTGCTGAAGCCATGAAGCGGCTCCGGTGCATGCGCAATGATCCTGCATGGAACAAGGCGCGGGCTCTCCCACACTCGCACAAACAGAAACGCGCTCAGGCTTTTTCTGCCTTACGCACAAAATACCACTTCTCAGAATATGAGATGCACGAGTATGCCAAGCGTGCCCGTGTCTCCTGGATCGTCGACCACATTGAGAGCACGATGGCTCAAACCCTTGCGACTCGCGCCTATCAGGCGGTCAATCGGGTCTGTGTTGGGAAAGCCAAACGAGTACGCTTCCGCAGCAAGGGACGTGGCATTGATAGCGTGGAGGGCAAACGCAACGACGCCGGCATGCGCTTCGTGCTGGACCCCAATGCGGGAGACGGTGGCTTCCTGATCTGGAACCAAGAGGTCATTCCGGCGATCATCGACTGGCACGATCCCGTGATCCAGCATGGTATGCGCCACAAGATCAAATATGTCCGCCTGGTCCGCCGCAAGGCTTCCTCGCCATCCGCTCAAGGGGCCGATCACGATGGCAATCGCTATGCGCGTCCAGCTCATCTTAGAGGGGCACGCACTCATCAAGAAAAAACACGTGCAGACCGGAACCGACACGATTGGTCTGGATATCGGCCCCTCCAGCCTTGCCATTGTGCCGCGCGAGGGCAAAGCCGATCTGGTCACGTTCTGCGAGGAATTAACCCAGAACGCCCGAAAAAAGCGGCGCATCCAACGGAAAATGGACCGGCAACGCCGTGCCAACAATCCAGAAAACTACGATGAGCAAGGCCGGGTGAAGTCGGGCAAACGCCTGCGTTGGAAGGAGAGCAAGCGGTACCAGGCGACCAGGAGACAACACGCCAATGCTGAGCACAGACTCGCAGCACACCGCAAGAGTCTGCATGGCAATCTGGCTCATCGCATCGCTTCGGTGGGGAACACGATCACCATAGAGAAAACCTCGTTCAAAGGATGGCAGAAGCAGTATGGTCGGAGCATCGGACTTCGCGCACCAGGGATCTTTCTAGGGCATTTGACTCGCATAGTTGCAAAAACTGGCGGCACCCTGCACGAAGCCTCAGCCTACCAGACCAGACTCTCTCAGTACTGCCAGAAGTCGGGGCAGTATCACAAGAAGCCAAGATCAGAGCGCTGGCACCAATGTCCTTGCGGATTCGGGCCGGTGCAGCGTGATCTCTACTCGGCATTCTTGCTTTCCTACCTGGAACCGCAGCAAACGATCCCCTCTCTCACCCAGCCTGTCTGGGAAGGTGCGGAGCCGCGCCTGCAAGCCGTGATGGAGGAGCTTCAACAACGTGCAAATGAGGGGCAGCCCTTGCCCCGAAGCATGGGCTTAGTGGCTCGACGCAAAAGCGGAGCTGCCCGTGCCGGAGCGCGTCGGCTGAAAAGTCCTGCCTATCTCCACCAAGAGCCGGTTTCTCCTTCGGGAGAGGCCGGAAACGGTGGGTGAGGAACAGGAACCTCCGTGCATGTATGCCGGAGAGGCCTCAGCAGCAGGCTGCCAACACGCTCCACACCACACCCCCATGTGTGAACGCCATAGGAGCGAGAAATCAAGGCATGCAGGTGACAGAGGGCAAGATTGGAGAAGATTTTTAGGGGCCAGAATGGTACACTTAACCTGCTAGTAAGAAAGAGAATGCGGCCGATATGAGAGGAGATAACATGCGAAAAGCTGCTTCCAAAGATGGTACACCCATCGCCTTCGACAAATTTGGGGAAGGCCCCGCACTCATCCTTGTGGCAGGCGCGACCGCGACGCGCATAGCCGAGACATCCTTAGCCACGGTCCTGGCGCCACATTTCACTGTATTCGCCTATAACCGGCGAGGGCGAGGCGACAGTGGAGATACCACGCCATACGCAGTCGAACGCGAGATAGAGGATATCGAGGCCCTGATTGACGAGGCTGGAGGTTCAGCGTTTGTCTTTGGTCACTCCTCTGGAGCGGTCCTGGCCCTTGAGGCGGCACGCCTCCTCCCTGGTAAAATCACAAAGCTAGCGATATACGAACCACCATTTATCGTCGATGATAGCCGACCTCCCACACCAGAGAACTATGTATCACACTTGAACGAGCTGATCTCATCTGATCAACGGGGTCAGGCAGTTGAATATTTTATGACGGAGGCGGTGGGAGTTCCCGCCGAAATGGTTGCCCAGATGCGTCAATCACCCATGTGGCCTGGGCTGGAGGCAGTAGCCCACACAATCGCATACGATGGCACTATCATGGGCGACACCATGCGCGGCGATCCGCGCCCACTCAAGAAGTGGGCCTCTGTCTCCGTTCCCACGCTCGTAATGGATGGCGGAGCCAGCCATGTGTTTATGCATACCGGAGCACAAGCGATTACCAACATCCTCCCCAATGCCCAGCGCCGCACCCTCGAAGGCCAGGACCACGGGCCGGTCGACAACGTTCTCGCTCCCGCGCTCGAGGCCTTCTTCCTCGGCTAAGGGTACGACGCTGCTAAAGCACGCGTCTACATATCATGGTACGGAAGTATCTCGTATCATGATATGTAGACGCGTGCTTTAGCAGCGTCGGTCAGGAGGATACTTCTCCCCGTTGCTGGACAAGCGTGATGATCTGATCCTGAAGAGTGGTTCTATCCACCTGATCATAGTCGGCGCGCTTTTGTTCAACTTCTTCGATATATTGCTCCGACCACTCGCGTAGCGCCCAGATCGGCTCGATAAGCGTCCGACCCAATGGCGTCAGAGAGTACTCCACCATAGGTGGGATCACAGGATAGACCACGCGTTTGACCAGGCCATTACGCTCCAGGCCGCGCAGGGTCTGCGTCAACATCTTCTTCGAGATACCCTGGATATGTGCATGTATCTGGCTAAAGCGCCTTGTCTCTCCACGCAAGGCCACAATGACCAGCATAGTCCACTGATCGGCGATCAATTCCAGACCGCGCCGCGTGCGACAATCCGGCCGAATAATCGGCTCTTCAACTTTATTTCTGGTAACCATGAGGTAACTATATCATATCCTTGATTACAGTTCCAAACCTGAACGTGCTTTATGCATATGTAGTTCGCTTACGCTTTCTCTCTTCCCTTGATTTCTCCTTTTTCCGCTGTTAACACTGTTCCCTTTGGTAAGATCGCTGCTGAGAATGGCATAAATGAGCAAACATAGAGACATCCCAAGGATACCAGCCCAATCCAGGAGAGTCACAGGTTTAAAAGGAGCCGTTGCATAGGGGAACATCAAATACGCCACAGGTCGAAATAATCCAGCAATAGTAAGACCCATAAACAGAGCCTTTTGTAGATAGGCCTCTCGCCTGTAAGGCCTGGTCTTTGGGCTTGTCGTGCGCAAAATGTTCCCGCTAAAGATTTTTTGGTAGTGACTCCTCTAAGAGGTGATAGGGAGTCGAGTAGTCAACAAGTCTTGGAAGGACCAGAGATGATCAGTCACGCCCAGAGCCATTGCTGGAGATCGATGGTGATAGCGATGAACGCCATCGACAATCTGAAGCGGCAGGCGTAGAGCGTAATGAGCCCGATGGAAATTGTGATCGAAGATCTGCAAGCCGACCAGCGCATCCCAGGTCGCGTCTCGTTTGGCAAAAGCATGCGTCTTGCGGGTCAGCGCATTCAACCGATCACGCAACGCACCATGAAGTCGCTCCACGTGCACGGTCCCGGCGGGTCCCTGGCTTGCTCCCATCGCCATGCGGATTGCTACTGACAGGAGGCGTCCATGCTCATCACGGTGTTTGACTGTTTGCGTCAACGACACGGTGTCAGGCACCACCAACTTGCGCCGTCCGGTTTTGCCCTGACGCGACTGGGGTTGGCGATAGGCACGATGGAGAATGGCCGCATAGCCATGCCAGCCATCACTAAACCAGCAGAGCGGGCGGCGATGGGTTCGCAGGACCGTCCTGCTGACGGCCCGCGTCATCAGGTTCTCGCCCAGCGGTCCGGTGGCACTGGCAACCACGAAGCGGCTCTCCCGATCTTGGACGAGGCAAGCCCAGCGTGCTCCTTCGTCGGACGCCCCTTCAGTCCCCTTTTTTTCTGGACAAACGACCAGAACTCATCGATTTCCACCTGGCTCACGTGCAGATCGCAAGCCATCACCTGCGTCAGGGCCTCGGCATGCTCTGCTGCTCGCTTGAGCCAGACACTGATCGTTTCGTATTTGTGCCCGGTGATCTCCTCGGCAGCCCGCAAGCTGCCGCGCCGCATCACCACCAAGAGCGCTTGCGCTACCTCGGGGGCAGGCGTCTTCAACCCATACATCGGCGTGCCTTGCGTTGCTCCAAAGTACGTCTTACAGGTGCGGCACAGATACCGTTGCCGTCCCCGGTGGCTGCCATTGCGCACAACGCGCGGCCCTGAGCATGCGGGATTGGGACACGTTGGCAGACTGCTCTGCTCCTCTGCTTCTCGCTTGTTCATCGTTCACCTCCTCCTCTCTATTCTATCACCCCCTTCCGGAGTCACTACCGATTTTTTTCTTCCCTGCTTTTTGAGTTGCCGTTCTTGAGCTACCGCCTGCCGAATTATATAGATCGCGAGAAGGACTAGTGATATGAAGAGGCTAACAAGGGCAAACGACTTAATTATTTGATCTATCTGGTTAAACTGTGGTTGCTTCGTGAGATCGAGTAGACCATAGAGTATCTCATCAACTCCCAGTACCACAACGTTGACACATGACAAGAGAAGCAGTGCTATGCGCATGGCGTAATTCTAGTACAGATCTCCCTTATACGCTGTAAAGCCATAAGTTAGAAATAGCGTTTCCCCTCATCTACACAAATATTCACATCTTCATTTCCTTATGAAAAGGCTTTACATATAGATATTTTTAGCTGAACAAAACAAAAAGTCAAGTTAAGAGAAGAAAATGATGGTTACTAGGAGGTAACTATATCACTTTGCGGTCACTCCTTACAGAAAGAAAGCTTCTTCTTTATAATTTGCGATAACAACACTGTTTTGTGACGCTAAAAGCGCAAATATAGAGCTAGAAGAAGAGGAGGAGAAAATATGTCATCACTTCGTATTACTATCCTGGGCGCAGGACCGATAGGGAGCACATTGGGCCGCAAGTGGGCAAAGGCCGGGCATCGCCTCGCCTTTGGGGTGCAGAATCCGTCATCGGAGAGGGCGCAGGCTCTACGCCAGGATTTGGGAGAGCAGGTCTTCATCGGCTCCCCAGCGGAGGCCTTGACCAAGGGCGATATCGTTGTACTCGCCCTCGCAGGGCAGGCGGTTGAAGGGCTTATTACCACCTACGCGCAACAGCTGGATGGCAAAATTATCATCGATGCGGCCAATAGGTATCCGCCCGATCAAAAGTTCTCTCAGACGCATCAATGGCCAACAACGCCTCTATATAGCGCACATCTCTTGCAAACACATGCTCCACATGCCCAGGTCTACCGGGCCTTCAATACCTATAGCTGGCAAAATCTCGCTGACCCAGATTACCAGGGCATCCAGGCCGACATGTTCTACTGCGGTCCCGATGGGGATGCTATGGCGACAGTTGAGCAACTCATTGCCGAGATTGGACTACAGCCGGTACGCCTGGGCGACCTGGACCAAATCGATGTAGTGGATAGTGTTCTACGACTCTGGGGTACCCTCGCTATTGTCCAGGGCAAAGGACGCGATAACGTCGCGTTCAAGGTGCTAACACGCTAGCAGATAGTAGTTGCTATATAAAATAGATTCTGAAGGAAAAAGAAATGAAAGCCAACCTAATTACAGCATTTGGTGGACCCGAAGTATTGCAAGTGCGCGAAGTGCCAGAACCCCAGCCCGGACCTGGACAGGTCGCAATTCGAGTCGCCTACGCAGGTGTGAACTTCGCCGAGACCATGGCACGCCGCGGAGGGTATCACAGAGAACAACTTCCATTCATTCCCGGCCTTGAAGTCTCAGG
The DNA here is from genome assembly GCF_000178855.1 of Ktedonobacter racemifer DSM 44963. Taxonomy (GTDB): domain Bacteria; phylum Chloroflexota; class Ktedonobacteria; order Ktedonobacterales; family Ktedonobacteraceae; genus Ktedonobacter; species Ktedonobacter racemifer. The sequence continues at coordinate 2,711,246 of NZ_ADVG01000002.1, forward strand.
TCATATTCATGCGCTTGGTGAAGGGGTCGAAGGCTTGCATGTGGGCCAGCCTGTTGCCGCCCTGACGATGAGCGGTGGCTACGCCGAGGTGGCGCTGGCCCAGGCCACGCTCACTTTCCCCCTCGACGCGACCAGTAGAGAGATTGACCTCGCCACGGCGGCGGGTTTCCCAACCATTGTACCAACCGCTTATGATATGCTCGTGCGGGTCGCGCGCCTACAGCACGGCGAAACAGTGCTTGTTCACGCCGCGGCGGGTGGCGTGGGCAGCATCGCAGGACAGATAGCCCGGCACCTGGGCGCGGGGCTGGTTATTGGTACAGTAAGCAGTCAGAAAAAAGCCGACTACGCCAAATCCTTCGGCTATGACCATGCCATCCTGCGCGATGATTTTATCCAGCAAACGCAAGCGCTCACGCAAGGACGCGGGGTAGATGTCGTGCTTGAAGCCATAGGCGAGCCAGTACGCAGTCAGAGCCTCACAGTTCTTGCGCTCTTTGGGCGACTCGTCATCTTTGGCAATGCGAATGATGAGCAGGGCCAACCACAGAGCCTCCCGCAGAATCCAGGCAGATTCATTGCTGAGAGTAAGGCTATCATGGGCTATAGCATTGGTGCCTTGAGCGCTTCAGTTCCTCATCTCGTTGCTGATACCGCACGCCGTTCCCTCGAACTTATCGCCCGCTCCCAGGTAAAGATCGATATCACCGATATTCTGCCTCTAGAGCAGGCTGGTGAGGCCCACCGCCGCCTGGAAGCTGGCCAGACCACAGGTAAGCTTTTACTGCGAATATAGATAAAACACTTCATACGGGCAGGCGGGCAAGGCCAAGGTAGGTGCGCCCTTTAGAAGCACTTACCTTGGCCTTGCCCGCCTGCCCCGCGTAAGGAAGAAGATCACTCCACATTACCGTTGCAGAGGAAAGAGGGCGCGCAGCCGCTCATTGCGCAGGTACAGCCCTCCCCAGATAAACAGGCCGACATAGACTGGGAAGAGAACATTACTGAAGAGTGGAGCATCTATGCGCAGGTTGGTAGCAACGGCACCTCCAAGATAGCCTGTCAACAGGATGGCACCAAGGACAGAAGTAGAAGGAATGATATAGAGGACCAGGCACACAAGTTCCACAATTCCGATCTCAAGCGCGACACTCGCAGGATATCCAAGTTGCTTGAATGCATCCATGACCGAGGGAATTTGCAGTACGTGTGTTACGCCGTCGAAAAGCAAAAATAGAACCGCTAGCGCCGTCAAGATACGTCCAATCCAGAGTTGCGTTTTCGAACCCGAAGCTATTTGTGTGGCTGTTTGCATGAATGTTTCTCCTCAAGATTTTTTATCTCTCTATATACTTATTCCCTCCTGATGAGTAAAAAGCGGAAATGGGTTTTTCTTCGTGGCATCTTAGCTTCCACATCAGTTCACTAGAGAACTTGCTCACCGCACAAGGGAATAAAATACGGTATACTTTAGAAAAAATATGCTTGAGGTGAGAAAGAGATGTCTCGAACAGGTGTGGAAGATAAGCTTCCCTGGAGGAAGGTTCCCAAAGCAGTGCGCCAGCAAGTCGATAACGCGTTAGGTTCCCCCGTGACACGAGCAACACGCGTCTGGGGCGGATATGGACCAACACCAACCTATCGCCTGGTGCTAGATGATGGGCGGCGGGCCTTTTTAAAAGGCATCTACCAGGAATCTAATGCCTTCATGAAAAACGCGCTACGCTCTGAGGAGCACGTCTATCAGGATCTTGCACCTGTGTTGGACAGATGGATGCCCCGTTTATACGCAGCCATTCATCATGCTGACTGGCACGTGCTAATCCTGGAGGATCTTGGTCCACAGAGTGTTCCGCCCTGGACACCTGGGAAAGCTCGTGCCATCACGCATGCCCTGGCCAATTACCATAAAACATTGCTTGGCACCCAGCCTCCCGCGTGGCTCTCTCAACCACAGGAAGACTTAGCACAGGAGAATTGGACACAGGCAGCTCAAGAATCTCAAGACTTTCAAACAATCGCGGCCTTTGCAGGGGCAGAAGCCCCCCAGGCATTGGCCTGGTTGCAAAAAATTTCTCCCACCATTGAGTCGGCGCTGAAGCTACCAGCGCTTACAGAAGGGCCATACGCCATCCTACATGGCGATCTACGGTCCGATAATCTACGCTTTAACCAGGGACATTTGTATCTATTCGATTGGCCCTCCATTCAGCTAGGGCGACCAGAGTGGGATATCGTTGCCTTTGCTCAGAGTGTGACTGTCGAAAATGGGCCTTCTCCCGAACAAGTAATAAAGTGGTATGAAGAACAATTTCCCCTGCGCACCGAAGCTGTTGAATCTGCCCTTGCCTGGTGGCTTACCTTTTTTGCCCGGCGAGCCTGGCAACCTGAAATCCCTGGGCTTCCTCGCCTCCGCCGCTTTCAGCGCCTGCAACTGGGGGTCTTGATATTCTGGGCGGCCCGTCACTGGTCTTTTTCATCCCCCGAGTGGGCCAGGTTACTACTGGAGTAGAGCCAGCCCACATTGCAACTTTATCTAGCTGCACACTCTACATGACTAATCCCTACTAGTATGTATCTCCTCATCCTTCAATTTTTGCCTGCTAGTATCAGATCCCCCCTTTTTAGCCAAAACTTGGCTCTACTGGCACAGACAACTACAATCAGAGGTAGATAAAAAACGCGGCAAAATGTCTCACTTTCCATAAAGCGGCGTCATTATGAATGGAAGAACTTTGAGGCCTCAAAACTTCTGTTTGACAAAACATCCACTCTATTAAGGACATAAATGCATGCAAGCTGGTTACACCTTTTCAGCAATGCACCAGCCGGAGGAGCTACGGGAAGAAGAAGCACTTGTGGAGGCGGCCAAAGCAGACCCGGTCGCTTTTGAGCCGCTCTATCAGCACTATAAAGCACGCATCTACCGTTACCTGTTACTACGCATTGGTCGTGAGGAGGACGCCGCGGATCTTACGCAACAGGTCTTTCTCAAGGCTATGATCTCGCTGCGAGATTATAAAGCACGCGGCAGCTTCGCGGCCTGGCTATTTCGTATCGCTCTTCACACCGCGAGCGATACCTACCGCAGGAAGAAAACTGCTTTCTCCTGGGATAGCCTGCCGGAGGCGGAGCAGATAATAGGTGATGAGAATCCCGAGAGCATCTTTCTTCTGCGCGAACGCCGGGTTCGGCTCCGCGAGCTACTCGATCAGCTCGATGAGCGCAAGCGTGAACTGATCGCTCTGCGCTTCTCAGCGGGCTTGAATGCCAGCGAAATCGCCCAGGTTGTCGGCAAGAGTCCCGCCGCCGTCCGCAAACAGCTTACGCGCATCCTGCAAGGCCTCAAGGAGCAACTATAATGTCAAAGCAACAGCAGCTTATGCAAACATATAATGACCTGCTTGAGACAGCAGCCGACCAAAAACTCATGCATGTGGTTGAGGAATTAGACAACCTCGGTAACACTCCACCTGTACCCAACAATGTCAACTGGCAGAACTTGCGCATGCGCTACGTGCAGCACTCGTTTCAGAAGCCCACGGTCGTGCCTTTCCGTGAACAAACACGCTCCTGGTGGTTCGCGCTGACCAGAAAAGCCATCCTGGTGCCACTGATTGCCGCGTTGTTGATCGTGACCACGGCCTCCGCCTTCGCGGCCACGCCACTCCTGCAAAGCCTGCTCCAGGGAGGCAGCTATAACACGAAAGATGCTATTCAATACAGCACCTTTGGTGATATCCAGCTTTCACAAAAAGTTGGGAACGCCACTGTAAGGCTGGAGAAGGGCTACGCTGAAGACCATAATATCGTGCTGGGCGTCACAGCCACACCCGTTAATGACAGCGCCATGCTAAACAATCCACACCTCACAACCGCCAATGGCACTGATCTTTCATCGAGTGGTCAGTTGCTGGGCGATATTGAGAACCATATTCTGGCCCAGTCTATGACCTTCAGCGATGCTAATGTTGTGGGCACACCGGCCTCGCTCAATCTGACACTCAAGATGGACCTAGTACAAAACGGGAGCACGCAAACAGTAACCTTCCACTTTCAGCTACCATATCACCAGGGCGAAGTCGTGGCACCGCACCAGCAAGCAATCTCACAGAGCCAGACCATCACGCTGGAGAAAGCGACCATCGGTAAGACGCAGACCACAATCGAGTTCTCAGGCCTTAACGAGATTTCTGTCAAGTCGGCTGCTGGAAAGCCTGTCACACCCCAAATTGACATGCAGACCAGCAATACCAATCACATCACGACCTTCGACTATGCAGGAAACAACGAGAGCGGAAAGTTCGTCTTCCGCTTCAACAGTGACCTGAGCCACTATCACGGCCCCTGGACAATCATTGTCACCAAGGGAAATACCTACAAGTGGATCTTCCATCTCAACGTGTAAAGCATTTGCTTAAATGATAGTGAAATGTGGGTTGGCCCCCTTAGGTGGCCAACCCACATTTCACTATCAACAGTGTCGTAGCGGTGAGATCAACTTTGGGCAGGAATAACACTGCGATTGAGGGCCTCTTCCCACTCCTCTTGTCGGCCAAGTGGAGTAAGATCAAGGTAGTTATATGTCCCCAGGAGGATATCGACGCCGCGCCCCGTCGTCGAGTATGTGTGAAAGATTTGCTCGCCGTCGCGCAGGAAAACACTTATTCCGGGTTTCTCGCCATTTTCGTCCGTGGCGTCAAAGTCATAGTTGAAGTCGCTACCATAGGAGGAGAGCCAGCGAGCAGTCCAGTTTTTCTGCTGCTTATAGGACTCAAGCTTCGCTAATGGGGCGCGTGAGACCAAGACCAATGAGGTATCGCTTTCATGCAAACGAGTTATATTGCCAGGAATGTTGTTAACCAGGTTCGTGCAACCTGGGCAACCCTCGTCCCAGCTTGGATCAAACATGAAATGGTAGACGATCAGCTGACGGCGCCCATCAAAGAGATCGAGCAGGCTCACCTTGCCTTCCGGGCCATCGAAGAGGTACTGCTTATCGATCTTGACCATCGGCAACCTGCGACGTTCAGCATTGAGCCTGTCTCGCGCACGGGTGGCCTCCTTTTCCCTGGTGAGCAATTCTCTACGGGCAACAAGCCACTCTTCTCGCGTGACGATTTGCGGATAGTTCATTGGGTTCTCCTTTGCTTCGATGATCACATTCCTTAGCTCTTTCCTTGAGCCATCACTGGAGGATACAAAGAGCCATTAGGGACAATCTATCACGAGTCGGTCAGGAAAACTTCTCCAATGTTGCTTTTTTGCTCTTCACCGCTCAGGTAGAGTTACTTGATTCTTTAAAAGCCATCCTAATGAGGACACAATCTGGCCGCATAAACCAGTACACTGTGATTGAATATCGTGGAAAACGTTGATTGGATTGGAAGGAACAAAGATGACAGCATTGAAATGGCACCAGGTGCATGCCTGGCGTTTGTCGCAACATGGCCTCTCCCCTCGTTTTTCCTCGCAGGATTTCGTTCAGGCTGTGACGCGCACTGGTGGGATTCAGGCTCAGGTGATATCTGCTGCCGAGCTAGCGGTATGTACCCGTGTGGAAGGATTCTCTCTATACGATGTCAAAACTGCTCTCTGGCAGGACCACACCCTGGTGAGAACCTGGGCCATGCGTGGCACGTTACACTTACTCGCTGCAAGAGAACTCCCTCTGTATATAGCCGCGCGTGACTGGCAGAATAATGCGAGCTGGTCTAACTATTTCGCTGAGTTCGGCCTCACTCCAGCGCAACAGGAAGCATTTCTCACTGCTATCCCGCACGTTTTGGAGCAGGGGCCAATGACTCGTCCGCAACTTGCTGACGCGGTAGCGAAGCATACGGGGGTTGCTAACATGCGCGACCTGATCGTATCTTCGAGCTGGGGCTCTCCCTTGAAACCATCGGCCTATCGCGGCGATCTTTGTTTCGGGCCAGACCAGGATCAAAAGACCACATTCATGAACCCCAGAGTATGGATTGGAAAATGGCAGTTAATCGAGCCCAAGCTGGCCCTTCAGGAAATAGCTCGTCGGTATCTTCAGGCTTATGGTCCAGCGGCCTCAGAAGACTTTGCTTTTTGGTGGGGATGTGGGAAAATTCAAGCAAGAAAACTCTTTCAATCGCTAGAAGGGGAGCTGGAAGAAGTAGAGGTAGAAGGGTGGCGAGGCTTTGTCCTGCGTGCAACACTTCCACTCATACAAAGCTTTGAATCAGTAGAGGAGATCCACCTACTCCCCTTATTCGATGCCTATACGATCGGAGTGCCGCGCGGTTGCGAGCCCCTGCTCGCTCAAGCCTACAAGCGGCACGTCTTCAACCTTCAGGGGTGGACCTTTGCGGTCGTTCTGGTCAACGGTTCCATACAAGGAGTCTGGAACTCTAAAATCCGACGCTCACAAATCATCGTCAAGGTGAACCTGTTCTCTCCATCCACAATCTCAATCCGAAAAGGGATTGAAGCCGAGGCGGAACGACTCAGTCACCTCTTAGAGAAGGAGGTCTTGCTGGAATATGAGTATCCCTCATATTCCCAATCTTAGTAATCGTGGAGTTAGCTCGACAGCATTCTAGGAACTGGCAAGCCTTAGGGCTAAGTTCACTTGTCCAAAGGCTTACCAGGTTTCTCCTCACTACTCGTTCCATCTACTATTAGGTGGAGGACAGAGCTTGACTGTAGGAGATTCCCAGTCGATGACACGGTGGGTAATGACGCTGGAGGTAACTAGATTTGTTATATGATTGCCGTATGCTGCCAGGCGATCGTGAAAGGCTTCCAGGTGCTGCATCGAGGAGACAGCAACCTTGAGGAGCGCGCAGTAACTGCCACTCAGCTTATGCATTTCAAGCATCTCTGGAAACTCGTCGGCGCAGCTAGACTGGAAGAGGCACTTTCCGGGAGCACAGCGCAACTGAATGAAGGCCTGGAGCGGCAGGCCTACCTTCGTTGGGTCTACCTGCGCGCCATAATTGCGAATAATACCTGCATCCTCTAACTTACGCACACGCTCGGCAGCACCGGGGCCAGAAAGGCCGACACGCCGCCCCAACTCATTATAAGAGAGGCGCCCATCTCGTTGCAGCTCTCGTAAAATCTTCCAATCGGTGGCGTCTAGAGGTCTTTCTAGTTGCAAAGTCATTGGTCTTTTTTTCCTTTCAATGAAAGAAAAATACAGCTTGTTCTTTTTTGCTTGCCATTCACCTGCAAGCACCTTCCCTGTTACTATAAAGTACAACAAATTAGGAGGTGCTTACCTGTAATGACATGCTCGCTTACACTCTCATCTACACAAGAGCAGATAGTCATTCAGCAATTTGAAGGGCTTTTACTGGTGGAGGCACGATTGGATGAAGACTGCACGGTAGACATTTACGCCGTTCGGGACGAGAGAATGGTCTTAGTCGAATCGGGTGGTGCAGCCTTCGCAAAATCCTGGTTGCAGAAACATGCGCGGCGCCTTATAGCCTGGCAACCACGCCGCCTGGATGACGACCTATCAGGCTTATGGTATAGATTGAAGTAGGGCGTGTTTAGAATGGCCTGCAAGCTTAATACTGCTTACCAGGCCATCCTAAATCTATTGTTCCGACTCTTATACGCGCTGCTGGTGGATCTTGACGGCCTCGACGATCAACTGGTGCTCGACCTTTTTGATGCGCTCCTGGAGCGTATCTTCGGTGTCACCTGCCTCTATGGGGACCTCGCGGCGACAGATAGGCGGGCCGGCGTCGACCTCGGGAACGACATAATGCACAGTGCTACCAGTGACGCGCACTCCGGCCTCCAGGGCCTGGAGGGGCGCGTGCATGCCGCGAAAGACGGGGATAAGACTGCCATCGCTGGTGGTGTAGGTGTCGCCCTTGCCACCATCGGGGATGAGCGCGGGATGCAGGTTAATGATACGCTCGGGGTAACGGGTAATAAAGTCGGCGGAGATGATACGCATAAATCCGGCCAGGACGATAACGTCTACCTGGAAAAGCTGGAGCAAGTCAATAACCCTTCGCTCCCACTCCTCGCGTGTGCGCCAGGGAAGATAGAGCGCGGGTACTTTATGCTTGAGGGCGCGCTGTAAGCCAAAGGCGTTGGCTTTATTGCTGATGACCAGGGCAATCTCGACCCCGGGCAGGTGCCGAGCCTCGATGGCGTCCAGCAGGGCCTGGAGGTTACTGCCCGAGCCAGAGATCAGGACCGCGATACGCAGCGTTTTTTGCTGCCCATGAGTATGATTGGTGTATTTTGCTTCCATTGTTACTATTCATGACTTTTCGCGCCTGCGGCGCTCACTTAAGGTAAAGATGTGTGGGCGAGAAGTGCCAGAGGCACTTCTCGCCCACACATCTTTACCCGTTTCTGCCATACGAATGCGGACATAAACCCTGGATTTGTAGGGTCCATGCTTGCATGGACTATAGGGCGCGGTGGCCGATGTCGCGGCGATACTGCATGCCTTCAAAGGAGATGAGTTTGGCGGCGGCGTAGGCGCAGTCGGCGGCCTGTTGCAGGGTTTCGCCGTGGGCAACGACGCTAAGGACGCGGCCACCTGCGGTGACGAGCTGGCCATTTTGCAGGCGTGTGCCGGCATGGAAGACGTGGACGCCCTCCAGTTGATTGGCCTCGTCAACGCCCTGGATGGGTAGGTCGCGCGCGTATTTGCCGGGATAGCCGCCTGCGGCCAGGGTCAGGCTCATAGCATAGCCGGGATGCCAGAGGGTCTCAGGGTCGATGTGCTGGCCGTCCGCGTAGGCGAGTACATCCAGCAGCTCGGCTTTAAGCAGAACCATCAGGGCTTGAGCCTCGGGATCGCCGAAGCGTGTATTATGCTCCAGCACCATGGGACCGCGCTCGGTGAGCATGATGTTGGCGTAGAGCACGCCTTTGAAGTGGATGCCGCGCTCCTTGAGGGCCTGGAGTGTGGCGCCGATGACACGCTGCTGAATCTGTGCCTTCTGCTCCTCGCTGACAAAGGGCAGGGGCGTGTAGGCGCCCATGCCGCCCGTGTTCAAGCCCTGGTCGTTATCGAGGGCGCGCTTGTGATCCTGGCTGAGTGGCAGGAGCAGAAAATCCGTGCCGTTACAGATGGCGTGCGCGCCGATCTCGTCGCCTTGCAGGTAGTCTTCAACGACGACGACGTCGCCCGCCGCGCCAAAGGCGTGGTCGACCATCATCTGCTTGAGGGCGTCCTGGGCTGTTTGCATGTCGAGGGCGACGATTGCGCCCTTGCCCGCGGCGTTACCGTCAGCCTTGACGACGACGGGGGCGCCATGCTCTTCCAGGTAGGCACGGGCCGGTTCGTACTCGGTGAAGGTGCGATGCTGAGCTGTGGGGATGCCTGCCGCGGTCAACAACTCTTTGGTGAAGGCCTTGCTACCTTCGAGGGCCGCGCCCGCCTGGTTGGGGCCAAAGACGCGCAGGCCCCGCTTCTGGAAGATATCGACGACGCCGTCGATAAGCGGTACCTCGGGGCCGACGATAGTGTAGTCGATCTTGTTGCGCTCAGCGAAGGCGGCCAACCCCTCCAGATTATCGACGCTAATAGGAAGACATTCCGCGTGGGGTAGCATGCCGGGATTGCCTGGCGCGGCATAGATGCGGTCGATCCGCTGATCCTGGGCCAGCTTCCAGACCAGTGCATGCTCACGCGCACCCGAGCCGATGACAAATACTCGCACGAAATTTTTCTCCTTCTGTTATGAGCGCACGCCACGAGGAATGACGGGCACACGCCTGGGACCATGCTGAGACTCGACCTGGGGGTCAAAGGGCCAGCCCTGCATCTCCATACACCCATAACAAAACTCTTGATGCAGCATTTTCAGTGCGCGGGGATCGTCCACCTGGCGAGGATCAACATCGACCGTTTCATCGATATGGGCGGCGTTGATCGCGCGCCCCAGTCCCGGCAAGCTGAGATAGCCCAGGCTATCGACACCCATGTAGTCGGCAACCTCCTGCACGGTACGACCTGCGGCGATTAATTCTTTGTCGCGCGGAATATCGATGCCGAAGTAGCAGGGGTGACGCAGGGGCGGCGAGCTGATGCGCAGGTGTATCTCCTTCGCGCCATAGTTGCGTAGCGCGGAGGCCAGGCGCTTGAGCGTATTGCCGCGTACAATCGAGTCGTCGACGATAATCAGGCGCTTGCCCTCGATTTTAGTGCGCACGAAGTTGAATTTCAGGTCTACTTCGAGCTGGCGCAGGCGCTGGTCAGGCTTGATGAATGAGCGATCGCTATAGCGATTCTTGATGATACCCTGGCTATAGGGAATCCCGGAAGTCTCAGCATAGCCCAGGGCTGCCGGAATGGATGAATCGGGAACAGGAACGACCAGGTCCGCCTCTACAGGATGCTCATAGGCCAGCTCGCGTCCCAGAGCCTCGCGCACCTCGTAGGTATAGCGATTGTTGATACGCGAAGTCGCGTCCGAGAAGTAGATATACTCGAAGACGCAGAGCGAGTGGCGAGGCAGCCCAAAGAGCATCTCCGAGTGGATGCCATCCTCATCGATAGTTACCAGTTCGCCTGGCTCGACTTTGCGCACAAACTCGGCTCCAGTGCGGTCCAGCGCGCAGGATTCCGAGGCCACAATCCAGCTATCGCCCAACTTGCCAATGCACAGCGGGCGCATCCCCCAGGGATCACGCGTCGCGTACAGTTTATTCTGAGCAAGGATCACCAGGCTAAATGAGCCACGCAGGTGCTGCAAAGTGTCCGCCAGGCGCTCATTAAAGGTTTTCCCCTCTGAGCGATGTAGCATCAAGGCAATGACTTCGCTGTCCGTCGTTGAACGGAACGAGTCCTCAGGGAAGGCGTTACGCAGCATAGCTCCATTTACCAGGTCACCATTGTGCGCGATGGCCAGCGATTCATACTGTCCAGCACGATTACCTACGACAAAAGGACCGGCATTCTCGACGCAGCTTGAACCCGTGGTGGAATAGCGCACGTGGCCTATGCCTGCATAGGTAGAAGGCAGGCTGGCCCCCGAATCGGTAAATACCTCGCGCACCTTGCCCATGCCTACACGATAAACAATCTGGTCTTCATCGTCATAGACAGCCATGCCCGCGCTCTCCTGCCCACGGTGCTGCAAGGCTGTCAAAGCCAGGGTAATGTAGCTACGTACATCCAGGCTTGTATTGCCATGAGGCGCGTAAATTCCGACGACTCCGCATGCATCATGAAGTCGCTCCATCGCTGAACTCCTCTCTGGTAAGATGATCACATTAAATACTCAGCTTGCCCGTAAGATCAGCGACCAGGGCATAACGATCCGCGATCTCGCGCAGACTGTCCGAGGTGACTTCCTGGAGGTTGCGGTAGACCTGCTTATCGAGCATACGATTCTTGTCACCACCAGGCCAGAGCCGCCAACTATCATTATCAATTACATCGGCAACTAATAACTGACCCTGAGGGTCGCGACCAAACTCAATCTTGAGATCAACCATGGTCACATCCATTTTGGCCCAGGCAGTCTCTAGTACTGCAAAGACGCGCCGTCCCTCGCGCGCCATCCAGTCGATCTCCTCCTGCGTCGCAATGCCTTGCTGTATGATCTCTTCAGGTTGAATCTGCGGATCATGACGCGCATCATCTTTCAGGAAGGTCTCAATCAGGACGGGATCAAAGCGGGTACCTTCGCTTACTTCGGGGTGGCGCTTCAAGAATGATCCGGTCGCGAGACGTCGCTGTACATGCTCAATGGGCAGCATCTCACAGCGCTTAACCAGCATCGTGACCTCGTCAACTTTTTTCACGAAGTGCGTATTGATACCAGCCTCATTCAACAGGCGGAACACGTTGGCAGTCGTCGTCGTGCTCCAACGCGATTTCCCCTCTAGCTCGTTGCGGCGCGCACCATCGCCCGCAGTAATCTGATCCTTGCTGACCATATAGGCCAGCTGCTCGTCCTGTGGATAGCTATAAATCCGTTTGGTCTTGCCTTCCGTCAGCAAGGGTCCAAACTGCGCGTGTTGTGTCATGAGTTTCTTGTCTCCGGGAGAAGTGTGGGCACATGGGAGCGCTACTTACGTACGCGTCTACGCTGGGGAGCAAATATGCTTCCGGGGAAGATATTCGCCCGAAGGCGTAGGCGTGCACGTAAGTAGCGCACGCACTAATGAATAAGAACGGCACCCTGTCCCTCGCGAATGGTGCCGATCTGGACCAGCTCGGGAAGGATGCTGCGCGCCTCAAGCGCGCTCTTGGGTGAGAGCACAAATATCATGCCAATACCCATATTAAAGGTTCGATAGAGTTCTTCTTGAGGCAGACTGCTCAAGCGTGCCAGGAGCTGAAAGAGCGGCGGCACCTGCCAGGAGCCGGTTTCGATCTCAGCCTGGGTACCAGGGGGCAGGACACGCGAGATATTGCCCTGGAAACCGCCGCCTGTGATGTGTGCCATACCCTTGATGAAGCGACCACGATCCGCCAGATAGGAGCGAATTTCCTGCACCTCGCGCAAATAGCAGCGATGGGGGCGCAGGAGCGCGTCTGCCAGCGGCTCTCCCAGTTCAGGATAGACAGTATCGAGCGAGGTCTGGGCGAAGAGCTTGCGCACCAGCGAGTAGCCATTCGTGTGCAGACCGCTGGAGGGTAGGCCCAGGATATAATCTCCTACACTGATCGTGCTGCCATTGACGATCTCGTCCTGCTCTACGATACCAACAATGGTTCCCGCCAGGTCGAAGGCGCCGGGCATATACACGTCGGGCATCTCGGCAGTTTCGCCACCGAGCAGGGCACAGCCAGCCTCTTTACAGGCCTCGGCCACTCCCTGGACGATTCTGGCGACTTGCACCGGGTCAAGCTTATTGACGGCGACATAATCCATAAAGAAGAGCGGGCGTGCACCCATCATCAGCAGATCATTTACCGAATGGTTCACGATATCGTAGCCGATGGTGTCATAGCACTTAGCCTGGGCCGCGATTAAGGTTTTGGTACCCACACCATCGGTGGAGGAGACCAGGGCCGGACGACGCATTTTATCGAGCGCGTGCAGGCTCATCGCGCCCGCGAAAGCGCCGACGCTCTCCAGCACCTCGGGTCCATGCGTGGACTGGACAGCCTTCTTCATCAGGCGCACGGCCTGCTCGCCCGCGATGACATCGACGCCACTCTCGGCATAAGAGAGCGGGGTAATCGTGACGCTGGGAGCCTGGGCCGCGCTTGTGGCGCTACTAGCTCCCGCAACACTCTGAGAAGCCAGGGGCGAGGCCTCTGGACGGCTCACCGGCGTCACGCCTTCACCGCTGACGAACTTCTGCGCATAGTTAAAGGCATTCTGGAAGATGAGCAGGCCATCGCCGATATCGCCCGTGAGGGAGCGGCGCTGGGGATGCTGAAGCGCGCTCACAAAGCGCTCTGGATGAGGCATCAGGCCAAAGACGTTGCCCTGAGCGTTACAAGCGCCCGCGATGTTGTCCATCGAGCCATTGGGGTTGGCAGGGTACTGAACCATCTCGCCAGTGCGACCGGCGGGCGTGGCGTAGACCAGGGGAAGCTGACCGCTGGTATGCAGTTCGCTCAGGTCGCCGTTATACACAAACTGGCCCTCGCCGTGGGCCACAGGGAACTCGACGGGCTTGTCGATCCCCTGCGTAAAGACGCAGTTGCTTGGCTGGGTGACAAGCGTGATCCAGCGACATTCAAACTGTGCCAGGGCATTCTCGGTCAGCGAGGCCCGCGCCACGTCGCCCGCGCCATCACTTACCAGGACGCCGGGCAGCAGACCCGCGCGTACCAGGACCTGGAAGCCGTTACAGACGCCCAGGACCAGGCGACCATCGGCCACAAAGCGGCGCAATTGATCGCCCAGGTGAATGGTCAAGTTCTTGGCCAGCAGCGTGCCCGCGCCCAGGTCATCACCATAGGAGAAGCCGCCGGGCAGGGCGAGAAAATGATATTCTAGCAGAGACTCTGGATTCTTTAACAACTGGTTGATATGCACCAGCTCTGTCTCAAAGCCCACCAGGCGACAGGCATACGCCATCTCCCGGTCACAATTGATGCCAGGGGCGCGCAGAACGAGCGCGCGTGGTTTCCTGGTCATGCCTGTCCTCCCTTCCATGACTCTTGCAGTTCCTCAACGCTAACGTTAATCAGCTCTTCGTCGCCGTCCTGGACAATGAAGCGTGGAGTATTGGTCACCATGCCCAGGTAGGTCAGATCGGCGGCACCCGCGGCACGCATATGCTGCTCAAAGGTGCTCAACTGCTCAGGCGTAACCTCGACGATAAAGCGCGAAGGAGACTCGCTAAAGAGTCGCACGATATCGCGCGCATGTGGATGCACCTCGTTGAGAGCCGCGCTCTCGCGTCCAACCTGCGCCACATCCAGTTTGACACCCAGCAGGCTCGCCAGCGACATCTCGGCCGCCGCGACCGCCAGGCCACCTTCTGAGAGATCGTGACAGGCGCGCACCAGGCCCTGGCGAATGGCTTCGCCAAGCGCCTTCATGGTCGTATACGCGCGCTCAATATGCACCGTTGGTACCGAGGTACGCGGCACAAACGCCTTGAATGAAGCCTGGTCGATCACCTCGGTATAGTGCGAACCCGCCAGCTCGTTGCGCGTCTCGCCAACGAGGTAGAGCAGGTTGCCCGGCGTCTTGAGCGACATATCGACGCTCTTGCTCGCGTCCTCGATCACGCCGACCGCTGAGATCACTAGAGTCGCGATCACGGGCAAACGCTTGCCATCGGCGCGATACTCGTTATTCAGGCTATCTTTACCGGAGATGAACGGCACTTTAAAGCCGACCGAGGCATCATAGCAGCCCTTCACGGCGCGCACCAGCGTGCCAAGCTGCTCGGGATCATTGGGATTGCCCCAGCAGAAGTTATCTAGCACAGAGGTACGGGTGATGTCGCCACCGACGGCGGTCAGGTTGCGCAGGGCCTCGTCAACGGCATTGAGCGCCATCTGATAGGGGTCAACCTTGCCATAGAGCGGGTTGACGCCGTTTGAAAGCACGATACCGGCCTTCGTCGGCTCACCGACAATAGGCCGGAGCACCGCGGCGTCGCCTGGGCCATTGCCCGCGCGTCCCACCATGGGTTTGAGCACTGTCGCGCCCTGGACCTCGTGGTCATAGCGGCGCACCACATCCTCCTTCGAGGCAATGTTCGCGTGGCGCAGCAGCGTCAGGAGAGTTGGGGTAATCGAATGCGTGATGGCCTCGGCGTTGCCCTCTGTCCACTGTGAAGGCTGAGCAGTCGCGCTCTCTGGTCGTGTCCACAGCGCTTCAAGCGTCTTGATGGGATTGCCATCATGCAGGAAGTCCATGGCGATATTGGCGATCACCTCGTTCTGATAGGTCACCGTCAGGAGCTGATCGCTGGTAAACTCGCCGATGATGCTGGCCTCGACCTCTTCGATGGCACAGATGTCCAGCAGTTCCTGCAAATGCTCCTGGGGAACCGCCAGCACCATGCGCTCCTGAGCCTCGGAGAGCCAGATCTCCCAGGGCGCCAGGCCCTGATATTTGAGGGGAGCTTTGGTCAGCTCTACGCGCACGCCAGTCTTCGAACCCATCTCGCCCACAGCGGAGGAGAAACCGCCCGCGCCGCAGTCAGTAATCGCGTGATAGAGGCCACGGTCACGTGCCTGGATGATCACGTCGGTCACTTTTTTCTCAGTGATGGGCGCGCCAATCTGGACAGCCGTCCCGGCCTGGGTATTGATCTCATGGCTCATCTCACCGGAGGAGAAGGTCGCGCCATGCACACCGTCGCGGCCGGTACGTCCACCGAGGACGACCACCAGGTCACCCGGATCAACCTTGCTGGGATGGCTTCCATGGGGCAACATGCCCAGGCAGCCACAGAAGACGAGCGGGTTATAAGTGTAGCCGGGATGGTAGAGCACCGCGCCATTGACCGTGGGGATACCCATCTTATTGCCATAGTCACGCACACCATTCACCACACCGCTGGCGATGCGCCGTGGAGGTATGATGCCTTTGGGCAGCGAGGCGCTCTCGGCCTCAAGTGGCCCGAAACAGAGGATATCGGTACAGGCAATCGGCTCCGCCGAGACGCCAACGACGTCGCGGATCACGCCACCCACGCCCGTATTCGCACCACCAAAGGGTTCGATGGCCGAGGGGTGGTTGTGCGTCTCTACTTTGAAGGCGATATCGTGTGTATCGGTAAAGCGCACGATACCCGCGTTATCGCTGAAGGCCGAGACCAGGTCGGGATGCTGGACCTCGTTGGTGGCACGCATGATATAGCTCTTGAGCAGGCCACGGATGGTCTCATTCTCGGCCTCGTTTCCCTGGGCATCCAGCTCGCGGTAGGCAATGGTCGCCTTAAAAGTTTTATGCGAACAATGCTCTGACCAGGTCTGGGCCAGGGTCTCCAGCTCGATATCGGTTGGCTCGCGTCCCTGCTCGCGGAAATGCTGCTGAATGACGCGCATCTCGTCCAGACTCAGCGAGAGCAGACCTTTTTTACTGACCTCGAGCAATTGCTCATCACTCATCTGGGTGAGCGGAATTGTTGCCACCTGAGAGCCTGCCACATCGGCGACTGGCACGGCCTCAGACGTATTTGCGGCCTCGGGCTGTGAGCCATTGCCATGCGCCGGATGGAGTTCATAATGCTGAATCACGGGATTATAGAGCAAGGCATCGGCGAGGGTACTTACTTCGGCCTCGCTCAAGCGCTCATCCAGCAAATAGCGTCTCCCCGTCTCCACACGCGCAATACCAGTCAGGCCCAACATACGTGCGCCCTCCAGGACGCTCTCGGCCAGGGTATCGGTTACACCAGGGTGAAAAAAGACATCGACCGTATGCGCGGTGTCGGCATAGGTCGATAAGTGAGCTTCCTGGATAACCGGGTCGGTAAGCAACTCCTGGGAGAGCCGCTCAACGTCCTGGGGTGAGAGTGAGCCAATAAGGTGATAGAGTTGAGCTGTATGAAGGTAAAGCGGGGCATCAGCGATAGTAGCAAGCGATGGAAGAGAATCTATCGATAATTGTGCGATGTCACGAGCAAGTTGACGGGCATGCACATCGTGGCGCTCCGCGGTTGCTCGCACTTCAATATGATATGATGTCACGTTTCTGTTTCCTGGCTGGCATTATAGCTTAAGAGGAAACCAGGGCCACTGTTGCGGCTAGCGCTCACGCGCCGGGTTTCCTGATAGGTAGCAGGTTGCATACAAAACAAGTCACACGTATCCCATCCATGCCATAGATCTTATTCCGAAACCCAACGCCACTAGTGTGTCTAGCGCTTCGCGCTCAGGGTGTTCGGAGACGAAGATAATGACTATAAGCGACCTCATCTGGTGGGACAAATTCATTGTAACACTAAGGGCCAGAGTCTAGCAAATTACCTGGAGCAAGAAGTAGAGCTTCACAAACGTCATTCATGCTCTTGCAGATCGGCTCGCAGGCTCGCCTCTGGGTAAGAGGGATTGCCCGCGTAGCACATCCAATCCCTCTTACCCAGAGCCCCGCAGGCGCGAAAACGAATGCCCAAAAGAAGCGATGGAAAAGGGAAAGCCAGGCGGAGCACCATCGCCTGGCTTTCGGAAAGTAAGTAGGGTATCTGGGAAGTGCTCTACGAGTTGGGACGGCGTGTCAGGATGCGCTTCATCAAGTCGGTGAAGCCACTGTTTTTGACTACCCCATCCAGCAATATGCCCAGTGATGATTTGGGGGGAGCCTCCAGAGAGGGGAAGGCATTCCCAAATGGATCGGAGTTAGGCTGGTTATTGTAGGGTTGGCCATAAGTAGACTGGTTATATCCAGGTTGGTTGGGTATCTGGCTCACTGGATCAGGCTGGTAGTAGCCTTGATCCTGCGAGTAGGGTTGGTACGGCGCATTATAGGTATTGGTATCCGCAGGTACCTGGCTCGCTGGATCAGGCTGACCATAGCCCTGGTCCTGTGGATAGGATTGGTATGGCGCATTATAGGTATCGGTGTCCGCGGGCACCTGGCTCGCTGGATCAGGCTGGTTATAACTTTGATCCTGCGGAAGGGGTGTATTGTTTGTATCCGCGGGTACCTGGGGTGTCTGCGGGACGGTCTGGCTCTGTGCTGGAGGCGTCGGGGTAGCCTGACCAGGGGTTTGTCCCTGACCTGGTCCCTGGGGCAAAGGCTGATCTATGTGCATCAGGTAGATTGGGCCTGCCCCAGGGGGGCGATCAAAAAGATGATTGGGATCATATGCCAGGATCCCTCGTTCAAAGCGCTGGTAGGAAAACTGAGCACTCGGATTAGGGTAGTATTCGTCCATGAGAGGCATACCCAGGTGTGTCAAACCGTTCTTGCCTGTGCCGCCAAAGCCACAATAAAAGTCGAGCATTCCGCCGAAGATGTAGTAGTTCGTAGCCTTGCAATGCCAGCGACCATTGCCCGCCTGCTCAAAGTAGCGCGCAACGATCTCGTCATTCAGATCAATCATGGCACCATTACCTGTACTTCCTCCGCTGCCACCACTGCTGCCACCGCTGTTGGAGCCACCGCTTCCCAGGTAGGAGATCAATTCATCCCAGGGATAAGGGCCGGGACAGCGGCTACGATTCACGGGATCAATTGAGTAGTGGCCTGTAATGCCGCCATTACCATCGGCGCGCCGCCGGGGAATTTTATGTCGATCACAGATGTGGCTGATCAGGCGGAAGCTTGCCGCCTTCTGCGCATCGGTGATGGTATCTGAATTGTCGGTATGCGGTTTGACATGCTCAATGGAGATCGTTACCCAGTTGGGGTTAATACTTGAGGTCCACCAGGAATCATGCCCGGTACTGATTACGCCATTGCCCCAGGCTCCATCCTTCTCGGAGACACACTGGACGATGGTGCCATCCTGGCCTACGACATAGTTCGCGCTGACATCGGCCGTCTGGAAGTAGGTACCCACATCGCGAGCACTACTAAAGCCCGCAGTACCATGCACGATAATCCACTTAGGGGTATAGCCGTTGCGGTTCGCGAAGTAGTTAGGAGAAGGTATCCACACCGCCCCTGCTTCATCCACCATATACTCACTCCTTCAAAATGTTGATAACCACTTCCTACTCGTTACCGCCCACTTGCTACGCACAACAGGTGAGAGATGATTGATACGCCATAAAGTATACCCCGAGAAAAAAGAATTGCAAAGCGCACAATGTTTAGAGATACTTCCTACAAATTATGCGTAGACTGGCCTCTCAGGCCGATTTATACTATCGGCATCTACATACTTCTTTCTATGGATGTGCGACATGAACTATTGTATTTCCCTAAAAACTTTTTTGGTTTGCGTAAATGTTGTCACAGTCGAAAAAGAGGGAGCGATAATAGGAGTGAAACCCTTAAGGGAAACACCAATAGCCTGAAGGTTAAGAATGCAACAACATGTTGAAAAAGATGGTGAAACCAGCAAATCCGTGGCAGAGGAGCTATTTCACTATCATGCACCCGCTATTTTTGCTTTTTTGCGACGGCAAACTTCCTCCCGCGAGGATGCCGAGGATATTCTGCTGGAGGTCTTTACCGCCGTTATTGAGCAAAAGCGCTTGGCTTATTGCCACAAAGCCAGCAAAGGCAGTTGATCTGGAAAATAGCGCGCAATAAATTGGTGGATGCCTATCGGCGTAATCTACGTCGTCCATCCTCGTCGATAGAGCAGCTGCAAGATGACCTGTTCGCCGATGATGAGCAGGCGCCAGAACAGGAGCTACTACGCCTGGAGGAATATGCTCAATTGCACGCTAAGCTCCAGAAATTGCCGCCTCTCCAGAGGAAGATTCTCAGCCTGCGCTTCAACCACGAGATGCGCAGTCCGCAAATTGCCTCTCTGGTGGGAAAGAGTGAAGCCGCTGTGAGGGCCATCATCTCGCGTACCCTGAACCAGTTGCGCACATTGTATAGAGAAGAAGGTGAGAAGTGATGTCCAGGCACGAAGATTTCTACATCCCTGAGCAGGTCGACGAACAGGTCGACACGCTTCTACAGGCACGTGGAACATCATCACGGGATAAGCGGCTGGCCTCCGATCTCCATGACTTGCTCAAGCACGAGGATGAGGATGCATACTCACTCCAGCGTGTCCTGGGAAAGTTTCTGGAGAACGAAAACCTGACGCAACAACAAACTAAAATTATCCCCTTTAGTGGTCAACGCGTTCAACAACAAGAACAAGGAAGGTTCGTTGCCATGCCTGATATAAAGAAGCAAGCTCGCGCGACCGAGCATCCCCAGCCCATACGACGTGCGCTGACGACACTCGCGGCTGTCCTGGTGCTCACAATTCTGGTCGGCAGTATGATACTCGTCCTGAACGCCGCCCGCCAAAAACAGCAGAGTTCGACAACAGCCAGCTCTAACACGGCAACACCAAAGCCGACAGAACATGAGGGGCAGGTCATTTATACGAAAGAGCTCAATAGTCGCGGCCCAGCGGCAGTCTGGTCGCCCGATGGCAGTCGGGTCGCCGCGGTCATCAATGGGCAAGTAGAGAGTTGGGATGCACGTACGGGACGGCATGTTCAGATCTATCATCTCATGCTGAATCCCTTTGTATGGAATATGGCCTGGTCGCCGGATGGAAATATTCTGGCCATCAATAGCTATTCCAATACCTCTGCAAAGATTGATCTCGTCAATACCAAAACGGGAGCCTTGTTGCACACCTTTGACACATCATCGGTCGTGCTTAACACTAATGGTACCTCGCCCTTGAATGCCACTGGCACGGCGCACACTTCTAAACTGCTGAGCAGCATGCAACCGTTTTCTGGCGGCGGCGGAGCGATGTTTGGTGCGCTTACCTGGTCACCAGATAGCAAATACCTGGCTGCCTCCGCGACGAATGACCCTGCAACCAATCTGGTCAGCATCTGGAATGCCAGCAACGGTTCACAAGTAAAGAGCCTCACAGACTTCCATGGACGCATCCTGGACCTCCACTGGTCACCAGATGACAGCTGGCTCGCGACCACCGCTTATCCAGCCATGGTCTCGCCAGAGGTCAAACTCTGGGATACCAAAACATGGCAGGTCAAAAAGCAGTATGCCAATGTCGTCAGACTGGACTGGTCGCCGAATGGAAAACAGTTGGCGCTAGTCGATGCCCAGGATGGTAATGGGAAAGATGTACGTATTGTCGATGCGCTAAGCGGGCAAACAACGAAACAATTCGCACAAGTAGGAGAAGGGATGGTCATGGCGGTCCACTGGTCGCCAGACGGTAGTCGTATCGCTGTGGAGACGCAGGATAGCGCTGGCTTCAAAATGACGATCACGCTCTGGAGCGCTCAGAGTGGGAAGCTGCTCTACACCTTTTCCAGTCAGCACTCCATTTCTGATGTGGCGTGGTCACCGGATAGTAAATACCTCAGCAGCCTTGAAAGCATATACGTCAAAGATAAAAATGGGAACACCATTACTAAGGCCAACATTTTGATCTGGGTAGCGTAATCACCCTCTGTCCTGAGAGAAAACATGTTGCGCCCCGGCAGCCTGCGGCTGCCGGGGCGCAACATGTTTTCTCTCACATAATTCCTTCGCGTTCGTTTTTGGGGTCGCGCATCATCAGTTCGAGGACGGCCTTGTGGGGGTCGAGGCCCTGGAAGAGGATCTGGCTGAGTTTGGTGGTCAGGGGCATCTCAACGTGGAAGCGCTCGGCCAACTTAAGAGCTGCCCGCGTAATATAGATACCTTCGGCGACTGAATGGGTCGAGGCCAGAATATCGTCCAGCTTCTCGCCAGCAGCCAGGCGGCGTCCCAAACGCTGGTTGCGGCTGAGAGGGCTGGCGCAGGTCGCAATCAGGTCACCGATGCCAGCCAGGCCCACGAAGGTCATGGGATTGGCACCAGCGGCGATGCCCAGGCGCGCGATCTCCGCAACGCCACGCGTGATAAAGGCCCCCTTGGCGTTATCCCCATACTCAAGCCCCTCGGTCATGCCCGCGCCAATGGCGATAATATTCTTTAAGGCGCCTCCCAGTTCAACACCCACCACGTCATCTGAGGTATAAATACGCAGGTGGCGCGTGGTCAACAGATCGCGGCAGGCAATGGCGACCTCAGTGCTCTGGCTGGCGATGACGGCAGCGGTAGGCTTCTCCCGTGCGACCTCGGGCGAGAGGTTGGGACCGCTCAACACGGCGATGCGCCCGGCTGATTCAGGCAGTTCTTCGGCGATGACCTCACTCATACGCTTGAGGCTCTCGATCTCGACGCCTTTGCTGGCACTGACGAGCAAGGTCTCGGACCCAAGGTGGGGCGCGACAAGGCGCAGGTTTTCGCGCATGCGCTGTGAGGGCGTAACCAGGATCAACATCTCTTTCTCACGCACAGCCTCGCCAATCTCGGCAGTGACACACAGCGTCTCCGGGAAAGTGATTCCTGGCAGGAACATTTTGTTCTCGCGTTGCGACTGCATCTCTTGCGCACGCGCGGCCTGATGGTCCCAGAGCGTGGTGGCAATTCCTTTCCTTGCCAGCAGCAAAGCCAGGGTTGTGCCCCAGGCACCACTTCCGATTACACCTACTGCTACCATGTCGTCTTCGTCTCCTCTATCAGATACTACCTATCAGGAAACCTGAGCGCGCTTGTCCCCGAATGGGGGAAGCGCTAGTCACCCCATGAGGGGCACGGCGACCTGACGTTGGTTTCCGCATAAGATCTTAGTCTGTTAGCTAGCTATACATTCAGGCTCATTGTAGCATAGAACGCATTGATAGAGGGAGAGCCTTCCTTCCGCGCTTGCGGCGTGCATGGGTAAAGGGCCTGGTGGTGGTCGGGCTCCGCCCGACCACCACCAGGCCCTTTACCCATGTGTACCTTCTTAAATTGCCTGAGTTTCGGCGGGGCTGGAGTGTTGCTCTTCGGGCTCCGTTCCCTCATAGACGGAGGGCTTGAGGATGCCAATATAGGGAAGGTTGCGGTAGTACTGGGAGTAGTCCAGGCCATAACCTACAACAAATTTATCGGGAATAGTGAAGCCAGTATAGTCGACCGGTACCTCTTTTAGGCGCGTGCGTTCCTTATAGAGTAGAGTGCAGATGCGCAGACTCAGAGGATTGCGGCGGCGAATGACATCTACCAGGTAGGCCAGGGTGAGGCCACTGTCGATGATATCCTCGATGATGAGGATATGCTTGTTATCGATAGGTCCTTCCAGGTCTTTGAGGATGCGGACCACGCCGCTGGAGTGGGTGCTATTGCCGTAGCTGGCAACGGCCATGTAATCGAGTTCCAGGGGAAGCTCAATGGCACGCGCCAGGTCGGCGATGAAAGGAACTGCTCCCTTCAATGTACCCAGGAGCAGCAGGTGTTTACCCTGGTAATCTGCGGTAATCTGCTGACCAAGCTCCTGAACCTTGGCTTGAATTTGTGCCTCTGAGTAAAGGACCTCAGAAATATCTTGATGCATTTGTTTTCCTCGTTTAATAAAATTTTTTACATATCGTAGCGTCGCTGCATGGTGAGGTGGAGCAGGTGACGGGTCTCGCCTGTCAGGCGGACACGGTCATCGATACATACTCCTCCTAGCCAGATACATTGCGCACGCGAGAAGATAAGCGGAATGTGATCACGCTCCTGGCGCGGGATATGCTGGTCTACGCATATATCCTGCACCTTTTTGCCATGCGCCATCCCCAGGGGACGAATACGGTCTCCCGCCCTCCTGGTGCGCACACGGAGAACTGAGTCGAGATGTATTCGATCAATATATACAGAATATCTGTTGGATGCAAGTTTGTGCCAGGTTCGAGTCACGTCTTTCGTACGCAAGCTCTCCAGTATCTCGGCCTCTTCTTCGGCAGACACAAATTCAGCGCGTACCAGCCATGGAGTACCGGGCACCGCCACCTCGCCCGGCACTGGCAAGATAACCTCGGTGTTATTCTGAACGATCTGGAGCGATTGTTGCTCTGTCACACGCTTGAGCAGCACCTGCTCACCCTGGCGCCAGAAATGTAGCTGACCCGGCAGGTGGAGCGTGAGTGCCTCGCCTGTCTCCTGGCTTAGAGCCTGCTCAATCAGGGTATAGTGACGTAGTTCGAACGGCGATTGGCCCGCGCATAAGTTGGCACTGGCCCGGCGCCAGAGGTGGCGTTGCAGGCTTAAGGGTAAGGCCAACAGCGCTGAGCGGCGTAGGGCGATAGTCTCAGTCTCTTCATGCGAGATGACGGCTGACCAGTGCTGATCGACCTGGACCTCGATCCAGGCCACGTCGACCTGCATGACCTCTGAGTTGCGCAGGAGCGTGGCACAAATATTGGGATTGAGTTGCTCCAGGAGGGGAAGGAGTTCATGGCGGACGCGGTTGCGCTGGTAGCGAAGATCGGCATTGCTGGCATCTTCGAGGGGAGTCAGGCCATGTTGAGCGCAGTAGGCCAACGTATCCGCGCGTGTGAAGATGAGCAGGGGGCGGATAATATCCTGCTGGCGCGGCTGCAAACCACTCATGCTGGCGATGCCGCCGCCACGTATCCAGTGGAGCACGAGCGTCTCCACCTGGTCGTCCTGGTGGTGAGCCACCGCGATAGGATCGCCAGCCGCGACCCGGCGCAGGAAGCGATAACGCGCCTCGCGCGCCGCCTCCTCCAGCGAGAGGTGATCACGCTTTGCCAGTACCTGGATATCCTCTTCGCCAAGAGTTACGGGAAGTCCCCAGGTGCGCGCCAGCTCGGCCACTGCCGCAGCATCCTGGCTGCTCACTGGCTCGCGGAGGCGATGATTGAGGTGCGCGACATGCAGTTGGAGGGTGGGATAACGCTTGCCGGATCCACACAGGCTCCGCAAGAGGTGGAGCAGGCAGAGCGAGTCGGCCCCCCCTGAGACCGCGACAACTAACCTGCCGCCAGAGGCTGGTAGGAGCCGTTGCTGGTCGATAAACGCGGCCAGCGCATCTCTCATAGATGCGACTCGCGCCTCTGATCTCTCCTGTGCTGACATAAAGATTGCGCCTGCGACCTTTCATATGATACTATATAGGCCAATTATAGTGGCAGTGCATGGTTACTCACAAGGGGGCCCTCTGCCCAGAGTGCATTAGTGCAGTGCAGGGGATAACAATTTCCAATGGCTATGCGTCAAATTATTACATCTGAAAATCCAATTTTGCGCCAGAAGGCCAAGAAGGTGCATCGCTTCGATGCCTCGCTCCAGAAGCTCGTCGACGATATGTTTGAGACGATGCATGCGAGCAACGGGGTTGGATTAGCAGCCCCCCAGATCGCGCTCTCGATCCGCGTCTTCGTCGCTGAGTACGAGGGACGCAGGGTCGCAATCTTCAATCCCGAGATTGTTAAGGCCGAGGGCGAGGAGCGCGGCCAGGAAGGATGCTTGAGCATCCCTGGCTATTTAGGAAACAATATTCGCCGCGCGGCAAAAATCGTCGTCAAGGGTGTTGACGTCAAAGGCAAGCCCGTTCGCGTCAATGCCGAAGGCTGGTTCGCGCGCATCCTCCAGCATGAGATCGACCACCTGGATGGTATTCTCTTCCTGGACCGCCTGGATAGCCCGGATGACCTCCTCGAAGTCCAGCCAGAGGAGTATGAAGAAGCCGAAGAAGCCGCCATTATCGAATAGAGAATTTGTTGGATAAATGGTAAGAGGTTGGCTGGGCTGCCGTAGGCAGCCCAGCCAACCTCTTACCATTTATCCAACAGTTTAATTTATAGCTTCTGCTGTTTGTGTACCATAGGCAGGCCATGCTTACCCAGCCCCTGTGCGCAACTCTGGCAGACATAAAAACCTTCTTCGCGGTAATGAAGTTCACCCACGGAAAAATGAAGATAGCAGATGCCGCAACGCGTCGCATCGGACTGGCTCGCGATCTGGCGATCATGCTCAAACAGCTCGTGGAGAGACTGAATCATCTGATCAAAATCAAATGACTGACCACTATAGTATCCCTTCTCCGGGGTCAGCGACGCGGGAGATTGGAGCTGCCCGGTGAGATGCCCGGTACGCTCACGGCGAAAGCTGTGGCCATTGCTCGCCGCCCCACTGCTATAGTGGGAGGAAGAATGATTACTCAAGAGACATCTCCATACATAGTAACTACCGATAAGACTTTCCGTTAATTATACCTTTGGCACAGGTAGAAATCAAGGAAGCCTTCGCAGCCGGGTGCGGTTCATTTTTTTGCATAGCGTCCATCTTGGATAGCTCGCTGGGAAAAGGTCTGCCGTCCCCAACGCCTCTGTCCCTCGGTCCGTCCTTTGGGAGCCATTGAGGTTGGGGGAGGGGAGGGGAAACACGCCAGGATAAGAGGCAAAGGCAAGCGCCAGAAAGTTTGCTGCAAGCGAAGAGAGGCTTTGGCCAAAGCCGCTTGACTGCGTGCGCGAAAACGTTGGAGGCGGCTGGTGTGCCAACTCGCCCTGACCACATGCCAGTCCTGGGTCCATCGGTTACTGCACAAGGTGGTTCGCAGGGCCAACATCGCATTCACCTGAGGACGTGCCCAATGCATCCCTGCTCCTTTGAGGCGAGCTTGCACCACCAGTTTGTTGCCGCTTTCCGCGATCCCTGATCCAATAGGCCAGCCACCTGCCCGATACTGCTGATACTGCATCTGCCCTTCCCGTTTGTGCAGATAGGCCACCTTCTCGAGCATCTCGTCACCTGGAGTTGATGCGCTCAGCCGCCGCACTTCCTTGAGTACGCTTGTCGGTCCATCCTCCTTGAGCTTATGCCACTGCTCGCTTACCCATGTCGGCGGCAATGGCACTCCGGCGTTTTGGGCCAGGGTTGCGATCTCACTGATGTATTGAGCGGCATGCGCAAAATCCAGAATACGCACTGCATCGGCACGATGGCCTTGCACAAATCCCTGAATCCATTCTGCTCCATCGTTGATGGCGGCTACCTCTCTGGCTTGATCGACTCGTCGCCGCTGGATCTCGAAGGACGCCAGATCTCCAAAGGTTTCGGCATCAGCCAGACGGGCAAAATAACTCAGCTTCTCGCAATGCGGCTCACCTGACTTCGTTTGGCATACCTCGCCAATTGTGACCATTTTGACCTCCGCCCACTCGTTTGGCAAAACGGGGATCAACACCCCATCTGTTGCCATCGCCTGCCGCGGCGCTGCCTGTTTGGGCTGCTCACTCCCTTGCCCTGGGCAAGCGTATTGATCCTGCCACTGTTGCAAGCATGCTCCTGCCTGTTCAGTGAGTCGGCGCACCGTGCTCTTACTGACCTGGACTTTCAAAAGGGTTTCCAGGTGTGTGGCTGCGCAGGCATATGGCACCATGCTTCCCAACAAGACCAATCCCTGGTGGGCATGAGGCGTCAGTCCACTCGAGGGCAGATTCAGTTCTTCATCCAGGGGGAAAAAGCCCGCTTCCACACTGCGGGCACGTTCCATACCGTCGGCTGAGTTTGACCTCTTGGCCCCCTTGCGTTGCCAATCTTCGCTCGTGCTTACCTCGCGCCTGTAAGTCCGCTCCACACTGCGGGCAACGGGGACGCTTCTCTGCTTCTTGTCCACTCCAATCCCGTTTGGGACTCTGTTGAGCTAGGTCAGCTAACATCTGGGCCCGCATGCCTGAGAGCCGAGCATCCAGCTCGTCTTCGATCTCTTGGAATGTCGCTGTTGGGTGCTCTTTGCGCCACGCTTCCATTTCTTCAAAGACGCTCTCGCTGAGCAGTCTCCAGACTTCGGCGAGTGAGGATTTTTCCATCGGCAACCTCCTTGCTGGCTTCTTCCTGTTTTTTTATCTTATCATTTCCCCTTCCTCTTCGTCCCAATCGCTGAGTTTGCAAAAAAATGAACCGCACCCTTCGCAGCCTACCAGGCCTTGTCAGTTCTTGTCTCGGCTCGTTACGCCCGCCAGGGGTAAGGTATGTGTGGAAAACGGCTCTGCCGTTTTCCACACATACCTTACCCCTGAGCGCCGCAGGCGCGAAGGATTAGAGGCCGTCTGTATCTGACCAGTTGTTGTTCCAGCGGGGATCAACCTGGTCTTTGAGGCGCTGAAAGCGGATATCTGTAGAGAGGCGGATACGTCCATGAGCATCGTTGTTCACGGTAGCCGCATGGAGCATATAGGGGCTATGCATCACCATATCACCGGCCTCATAGTCGGCGGCCAGCCAGCGCGTATTAAATTTCTCAGCCATCTCAGGTAAATTGGCGCTGATCCATCCCCCCGCGCGCATGTTCTTGTTATAGGCGCTGATGCGCTCTGCAAAAGGCAGTTCGGCATTTTTCGCGCTAAATTCGGCCTCCATCTTGCGTCCAAGCGCGTCGGAACCCTCCAGGTAGACCAGTCCTCCCATCTGTGGCGGACAATCGCCTAGCGGTATCCAGCTACTACAGAGCTGGTTAGTGCCTGCACGCAGATAAATAAGGTCATAGTGGGCGGCGGTACAGTTCTTTTCTCCAGGAACGTTATGGCGAATCAGGCGCCGCTGCAAGAGATGCGGCTCCGCCTCCAGGAAAGAGGTGTAAAACTGCCAGAGGCGCGGTGTCTTGCACAACGCTTCATACTCGTGCCAGCGTACGGCCTCATTGAGAAGCTGGCTCGCACACGCACGATCCACTGGCCCACCACTATAGAGCCCCTCCACGGGATCGCTGCCCTTAGCAAGCAAACCACAGGTCTGAAACTGGGTAAAATAGTGACGGCGGAAGGCTAGAATCTCCGCACGATCGAGAATGCCCTTGAACCAGATATATCCCTGCTCTGCATAGATCTCGTGCAGCTTTTTCAGCGGAAGGCGTGGATCAGTCGGCGTCAGCCAACCCAGGCGCTCGGGAGCAGTTGAGAGCGTATATCCATTGCTCACTAACGGTTGCGATATTGTTGTCACTTGTCCACTCCTTTTTCGTCTTTTCGCAGTCAAAATGACATCATGGAACGTTTTTGGCTAACGTGGAAGTGTGATTAATCGCCTTCGGACGCGCTAGCCTCCTGATTCATCGTGGAGGTCCCTACCGACTTCTTGAGGGCTTGCTGCACCTTCTCAAGCAGCAGTTCCAGGGGGCAGGGCTTGGTGAGGTAGCCGAAGGCGCCCAGCTCCATGGCATGCTTCATGTGTTTCTCGGAGGAGCGCGAGGTCAGCATGATCGTCTTGACGGTCGATAGTTCGGGGCGCAGACGCATCAAATTCAGCAGATCATAGCCATTGAGGTTAGGCATCTCGATGTCGAGCAGCAACACGTCTGGGACATGGACCTGTAAGAGTTCAAGGGCCTCCAGGCCATCACTGGCTTCCATGACATTATAATGGGCATGGGTCAGGGTCTGACGCAAGGAGAGACGCATCGAGACCGAGTCGTCCGCGATCAGAATACGTGGGGCCTGGGCCTGGCCGGAATGTGCTCCTTGCGGCACGTATGGACTCTCCTCGTGCTCCTTCAGCTCATGCTGGTGCGTGGTATAGATCTTAATCAGCTCTGGCAGTTCCAGGACCAGCAACACGCGCTCATGCCCATCGATGGCGGTACCTGCCAGACCAGGACGGCGCAGGTGCGCTGGAAGCGGTTTAATGACGAATTCAGCATCGCCTATCACCTCGTCGACGGCGATGCCAACCTCGCGATGCGCCCCCCAGCGCGGCAACACCAGCAGCGTCTGTCCACTTACCTGTGGCGCAGAGGCCGTCTCGGGAGCAGACGACAGCGACATATCCAGCAGATCATTCAAGTTGAAACGCAGATCTAGCTGCTCACGAGTACTATCGCCGAGGCGCTGCACCTGGGAGAATGGTACGACAACTCTCTCGCCGCCACAACGTAGCAGGAGGCAATGGGTAGAGCCACGCGAGGTTGGAAGATAGAGATGGAAGCTCACGCCTCCCTGGGCGTTACGCTCAAGGGTGACTTTGCCATTGAGCCGCTGCACTGGCTTGTGGATGAGCGTTAGCACGCCACCGGGCAGGGCCGTGGAGAAACCAATCTCAAGTTCCAGCTCGCTTCCCTCCTGGGAGGCATGGAGCCAGACACGATACTTTTCCCCCTCGCGCCTGGTCCCGGCCTCTTCGCTCTCCGCCAGTACCTCGCGCACACAGGTTTGTAGTAGGTAGACCAGCGGCTCAGTGAGTACCGTTAGCACCTCCTGGTCGACCTCAAGCGTCTCACCCTTCACCTCAAACTGCACCTGGGCGCTGGTAAACCATTGGAGGGCTTCACCCAGGCGAGGCATGATAACGCTCAGTGGCGTCAGGCGCATGAGGCGCAGGTCATTACGC
Organism: Ktedonobacter racemifer DSM 44963; assembly: GCF_000178855.1. Lineage (GTDB taxonomy): Bacteria > Chloroflexota > Ktedonobacteria > Ktedonobacterales > Ktedonobacteraceae > Ktedonobacter > Ktedonobacter racemifer. The sequence goes on from NZ_ADVG01000002.1 coordinate 2,741,413, forward strand.
ACGTTGATGACCTGGTTCAGGCAATCGGCAATGACCTGGTTATAGCGTTCGACCGAGTTCTGGACATGTGCGGTGGCCATTGAAACATCGGCCACCGCCTCGCGAAAAGAGCGTAGAAGCATATCTTTTTCGTCATAACGCTCCATGTTCAGCTCATCTAAACGCCACTGGCTGGTGAGGCCGGGTTGCTTAAATTGGCGTAGTATGGGCTGGGTATATTTGGGGCGCTGGGGAACAATCGAATGTTCTTTGACACTCTGTTTCTCTTGCAGGATGCGGCGAATAAGCGACGAAGAAGAGAGAAACTCACCGGTGGCAGGGGCCTCTTTCTCTGGCAAGAGAGCATTGGCCAGGAGCGGCTCAAGTTGTTGCAGGCGTATCTGTGCGGCCTGGAGTTCCTGCATAGCGCCCTCAACCTGGCTTTGCGCCTGTTCTAGCGGCATCCGTTGCCCAATCAGATTCTCGGAATGTTGTAGCAACTGGTCAAAACGCCGCTGCTCGACCCGCATCGAGGAAGAGGACGCAGAGGTCAGTTCCTCAGCGATTGCACCTGAAGGGGTATTCCCTTTCAGCTCATACGGAGCCATGGGCTTTACCGGGCGCATCAGTTCGCGTGCCAACGTGACCTGGTCACTCTCTTCAAACTCCTCATCCTCACGTTCTGCGGGGAGCAGATGGAGTTCGTTTAATAGAGCCTCAAGTCCCTCGCGTGGCTGCGTGCTCTCATTCCCTTGCTGGATAAAGCCCTCAAGCGTGACTTCAAGTGCATGTGCTCCATGAACCAGGGCGTTCAAGGCCAGAAATGGCTCGACGCGCCCAGCCAGCACATATTCGCTGATCTCTTCCAGATAGTGCGCGATAGTTGAGAGATTACTGCATTCAACCATACCCGCCGAGCCGCGAATCTTGTGAGCGGCACGTTTGACCGTTACCAGGCGGGCGCTATCGATAGAGGTGCCATCCTGCTGCTCCAGTTGGTTCAGCGCCCGACGTATACGCGCGATATCTTCCTCGACTTCATCCACAAAGATAACGAGCATATCGTCGAGGGTGTCTTCAATAGGAGAGGAGACTGTGGGAAGCGTAAACAGCCCTGGCTCGCTATCCTGCTGCCAAGGCGAGTCATCCATCTCCTCAAAGGCCTTAATAATAGCCAGGTCCTCAGGCGTAAGTTCCTGCTCGTGAGCAAAATCGAAGGAGTTCTCGATATCTTTATCTTGCCAGGGCAAGGGGTGCTTGTCGTTCTCCATAGTTGGGTGTCTTTACGCTACTTCTTGTCGTGCGGCCCTTAAGCTACAAGGGTCGCCCACACTCGAAAAAAGAGAGCCACTATAGCCAGCTAGATTGTTAGCGATTGAATAATATGCTGAAAGAGAAGGTCACTATCAAGTAGCGGCGTTTCTGACTCTACTTTACCCTTTATCACGCCATTAGGCAAGTGGGACGAGGATGAGGCAGGAGAATTTAAGGCCTGGAATGTCTCCTGCGGGAGGTGAATGGGGATCGCATCCATCACATAAAGGCCCAGGACAACTCCCTCGTGACCCGCGATGAGGAGCAGGCCCACGCCTCGAGAGGCGGCTTCACGGTCAGCGACAGACTGTGTGAGATATGCCTCAAGGTCCACAATAGGAAGAATTTCCTCGCGCCAGGCACGTACGCCAAGCATCCAGGGAGGAGAGGTAGGAAAAATGGAGAAGTGATAGGGAGACGAGATCACCTCGAGCAGCACCTCCAGTGGCAAAATGCAGCGCCCCTGACGCAAATGACATTCAAGGTATTGCTCATGTAAACCTGTAGCAGGCGTGGCGAACGTCTCAGCCATTGAGTGAGCCAGCGACCAGAACTCATCATCACTCAATTGCTCCAGGGTATGGGGCGGAAGAATAGGTGGCTGATGTCCACCATCCACTGCTGCCTCCGGTCGCGTGGGCATTCCCTGATTAAATGACTCGTTCATTTTCGCCCTGTGCATCCCTTCTTCATCGGCTGATCCTGGACGTTTATGATCCGCTAATTTGAAGCTGACGAGGCCGGTGCCCTAAGATGCGAATCGATTACCGCGATAATTTCCTGGGTCTTAAAGGGCTTAGGTATGTAATCTTTCGCGCCCGCCAGGCGTCCTTTGAGGCGATCGATAACGCCATCACGCCGCGAGAGCATCACAATCACGGTATGCGCAAATTGAGGCCTGGCTTTGAGACGGCGCGCAACCTCATATCCATCCATCTTGGGCAGGCCAATGTCTAATAAGATCAGGTCTGGAATCTGGGCCTCGGGCAACGTGAGCCAGCGCATAGCCTCTACGCCATCTGGAAACCCCTGCACCAGATAGCCCTCGCGCCCCAGACATGTCTCAATGATTTTGCGCACAGTAGCAGAGTCATCGATAACCATAATAAACTTGCGCATAGAAAGTTCCTCTTTCTTCCTCACCAATACGTGATGCCAGGAGCCTTTCCCGGTAGAAGGAAAGGCAGCATCACCCCTCCTACATCATGGACGCCTTCTCGTTCGACGTTCAACGAACCCAGGTCAGCCTGGCACATGACAACGTCATCTCTCCCTTGCCACCTGTTTAAATGTCTCTCGTAAATGCTCTCTTCTCTTCGAGTATCCCTTGATGAGTTACTTAGAGTGGATGTTACCACAGAATCCCACTTTGTTTCAATCTGTATCGTGTAAAAAATTACTTAAAAAACGGCTATTTAATGGCTATTTATTTACCCTCTTTTCGATCAGGAGCACGGAAGTCCAAAAATCCTATGCTCGTGCCATTACTCCTGTTTCGTATATGGCAACTCTTTTAAAAAGCGTTCCAGGACACGCAGGCGATACTGCTGGTTAAGATCTACAATAGTGGACGACTTGCCTTTGCGCAGGCGCTGCAACTCATTTGTCACCATCTCCACAAGTATAGGTATGTCTTCTTGCCAGATCATATCCAGCAGAATCTCAGAGAGATCTTCCTCAATCTCGCGATTATCCAGGCGTTTCAACCAGAACGTCACCAGGCGCGTGAGCCAGTGCTGGCGCTCTTCCTTGCTCAGGAGGGGTGTGACATTGCTATCATATCCCAGGCTACTACTGGCCTCGCTCAATAGGGTCGCCAGGTCGGGAATGACTTCATCCATTGAGTGATCTAGCAGACGTATCAGAGTGGCATTCCGCTCCTTGAGACGTTCATCCAGCACAATCGCATAGATGCCAAGGGCATTATAGTAATCATATTGCAGTGTACGCTGCTCCGCCTCAAACAACAACTCCTCCAGATCAGTGGTAATCACGGTAACGCTCTCACGCTGGCGCAGACGCTCACTATACCGCTCCACACGCTGGCGGTACTTCTCCAGGTCCATGGGAGGCGCGGCCGGGTGACGCGAGGAAGGAAGAATTACGACTTCCTCGATATTCTCCTCATCCCAATCGTCGAGCCGCAAATCTTTATCTTCCTTCTCCACTATTCTGCTTAACAAGGCAGCCATCTCGGTTAATAACTCTGGGTGCCTTTGAAGCAGTTCCTCAAGTAATTGGACCATTTGCTGCTTACTCGTACTATTAAGACGAGCCTGTAATTCTGGCTCCATAGCCCCTCATCCTGCCTTCCCTGGTGGTATGCATACTCTTTGTGCTACATCGCAAGCTTACAACAAGAATTGATAGCTATCTATGAAACGTACCAATCAGTAAAGACGACGCAGAGAAGGTGTGAAGTGATAATTATCCGACGCTGCCTTGCCTGAATACGCTACTAGCCAGGTATAATCGGGAGAGTAAAGCTAAAAATACTACCCTTTTCAACTGTACTTTCGGCCTTGATACTACCACCATGTGCCTCAACCACCTGGCGGGCAATGGCGAGACCCAGACCGGCACCACCACCACCACCGGGGCCAATAAAGTTGGCTTTAGCGCGGGCGCGATCTACTTTATAGAAGCGTTCAAAGACGCGGGCCAGATCCTCCTCGCGCATCCCCATACCGGTATCTTGCACGAAGAAGCTCTGTCTCGCCTGTTCGCCTTTCACTCTCGTCGTACCCACTGTGATCTTACCACCTGAGGGAGTAAACTTGATGGCGTTATGTACTAGATTAAACAGGACACGCGTGATTAATTTGCTGTCCACGTGCACTTTTGTCGTTCCCTGCTCAATATCTGTCAGCAGACTCACGCGGTGCCGCTGGGCCAGGGGAAGCATACGGGCCATGACCTCGCGCACCAGTTGCTCAGCCTCGACGAACTCAAAGTTCATAGGCACCTGGCCAGCCTCCAGGCGTGATAGCTCTAAGAGTTCCGCGACCATGCTCGAAAGGTATTGGAGTTCGGTCTCAATCTTATTGAGAAACTGGAGTGAGCGCTGAGAATCGGTCTCGATCACATCCTCAAGCGTCTCGGTAAGTAAAAGCGCTGAAGTCAGTGGCGTGCGTAGCTCATGCGAGATATTGGCGAGAAACTCGCGCTGAATACTCTCTAAACGCTGCATCTCTGCCATATCTTCGATACTTAAGAGAAAATACAGACTTTCAGGCTCTTCTGCCCTGGTGTGTACCACGTGTTCTTCCTGGTGCGCCTCGCTGCCAGGCTCATATTTTGCGCGTGTCTTGCTCTGGTGCTCAAGGGGAGCCACCGTTACATGCCAGGTCACGTTACTCCGCGTACGCTCGATACTGGCCTTCTGTGTGGTACCGCTCTGTACGCACTCGCGTGCCAGACGCGCGATAGCCTCATTATTTAAGAGGTGGCTGATCGTTTCGTGGCGGGCCAACCGTTCTTTGCCACATAACTTTAGCGCGGCCGCGTTGACCTGTACAACTTTCAAGTCACGGTCGAGAACAAACGCTGCCAGTGGCACCGCCTCTAGTAAACTCGTAAACATATGGCGATAGTTGATCGTGGTCTTGCCTGTCACAGCCTTTTGCCGTCCTCACTATCATGATTAGGTGTCTTCTTATCTAGAAGACATTCTAGTATAAACGCATTTATGGGTGGGACGCAAACCTGGACTATTTTCCGGGGTGTGATCATTTTTTGCACACTCATTCTCGGTAGGTCGGGCTGAAAAAACATGCCGCAGATGTTACAATGTCTCAAAAAATGGCAACGTTCGACACAATCCAGCTTTGCTCCTGAAACTGCCCCAGCACCTCACCTCTCCTCATCGCCTTAACGCCTAAGATATGGCAGTACTACTCTACTCTCACCCATTGTTTCCTCAGGTGTGTGATCTTTTCCGATCACACACGTTTCTCTAAGAGAGAAGTTGGTTCGGAGAGAATGGAAAGCCCTTGTTCCCTATTAGTAAAAAAGAAGAGATGATATGTTGAACGTAACCCGTAATTCGACGCTGGATGCGGATGTGGTTATCCGCCGCATTCTCGCTGTCTGCATTGACTCCTTGATACTGAGCGTCATCATATTCTTCGTCAACAGCTCTTTCGGGGCGATGCATGTGACTGGTGGCACCATCCCCACCAATTATACCGCCATCTATACGGTTGATTGGCCCTGGTACATTCTTCTTGTCTTTGCCTACTTTTTCATTCTGGAAGCTCGCTTTAGCAGCACCATTGGAAAACGACTCCTCGGGTTACACATCGTCGATCGCTCTGGCAAACCAATCACCTTATGCGCTGCACTCCTACGCAATCTCTTGCGCTTTCTCGATGCCCTCCCTTGCTTCTATCTACTTGGCGGCATCATCATGTTTCTCCTGCCACAACACCAGCGGATCGGAGATCTGGCCGCACAGACGCTTGTTGTCCGCTATGTCCCAGCTCCTGCTCGCACTCCCCCTTCTCCGCCGCAACGATTAGCAAGCCTTGCTTCCACTGCTTGTCTCTTGCTTCTCATTGTCTGTGCCTGTGTTGCCTATTTCTTGCGTCCAGTGCAGGTCATCGGAGAGATGCGTTTCACCCATCAAGCATTCTTTGATGATGAGAGCATGACAAACTTTAAGCTTGGGAGCCCTTCCTGGGGATTTGGCACGGTAAGGTATCCTGTCCAATACCGGGATCAGGAAGACGGTATGACCTTCACATGTCAGGGAGAGATTGTCATGAACTTCCTTCCTATGCGTGGCTGGGCAGACACCACTGGTACTGGTTCTGGCTGTCAGGCCATCAAGTAAATGCGAGGATAAAGGTGTGGGGAGAAGGAGTTTGAAGGTAAAAGAAAAGGTCACCAGAGTGGTGACCTTTGTGGCTCCTCGAGTAGGACTCGAACCTACAACCCATCGGTTAACAGCCGATTGCTCTACCATTGAGCTATCGAGGAAGATTTTGCTTCGTCTCTCAACGACACCGACAGTATATACCAACTGCTCCGTTTCGTCAATACTTTTTTTAGCAATTTTTCGCCAAGTATAAAATTTCGTTCTTTCGATGCGCTCTATCATCGCTGTTAGAGCGCATCTATCCATTCTGATCGGCTGGAGCTTTACCTAAATGACACAAAAGCGTCTCCCATATCATTGGCGGATGAGGCAAATGTACGAACGGGCAAAGTTTTCTCTCAGACGGGTTGCGCGGTGCGAGCTGATAATTGCTCGCTGACTTGCCAGAGGTGCTGCGCGAACGCTTGATCATATGAGATTGGAGCGGACTTGCTCTCTCGATTCTTCGTAAAGTACTTGCCGGTTACCCCTTCTACCTGGGGCGACGTTGCCAGGTAGAGCGTCGTTTGAGCGCCTTGCTCGACCGATATACCCGCGAAGAAGTAGACAAGCTCTGAAATGAAATGGACAATGCCCTTCGTGCCGCTATTAAAATTGGATCTCACCAGGCCGGGATGGAGCACGTTCACGGTGACACCAGAGTCCTTTGAAATGATCTCTCATCCTCTGCTTCTAAAGGTTCATGCCACCTGACACTTCTATTCTCTGTCCATTCACCCAACGGGTATCCTCGGAGAGGAGAGCCGCAACGGCACCGCCAATGTCTTCTGGTTGGCCGACACGACCAAGTGCGATCTGTGAGGCAACAAATTGGTTGACTTCTTTGTTATCACGAACGATACCCCCTCCAAAGTCCGTTGCAATGGCACCTGGAGCCACTGTATTGACAACGATGCCTCGCTGACCAAGTTCAACTGCCATGTAGCGAGTCAGCACCTCGATCGCCCCCTTGACTGCACCATAGACACTATTGCCTGGGTGGGAAAAGCGCGCCAGTCCTGATGAGATGTTGATAATTCGTCCACCATCCACCATCAAGGGGAGAAGTGTTTGTGTGAGGAAGAAGGTTCCCTTGAAATGCACATTGACCAACTGATCAAATTGCTCTTCGGTCGTCTCGGTGAATGGCGCGTGAATGCCAAATCCAGCATTATTGACGAGGAAATCAAATGTATCTCTGTTCCACGTGCGTTTGAGTGTCTCCTTCACCGTTTCTCCAAAGGCGGCAAATGACTTCGTATCGGATACGTCGAGGTGCAGCGCGACCGCTTTGCGGCCCCGCTTCTCGATCGAAGCGACCACTGCTTCTGCTTCTTCTTTTTTGCTGTTGTAGGTCAGAAGAACATCGTTCCCCTTGGCGGCGATATTCATCGCCATATCTTTCCCAAGCCCTCGGCTTCCGCCAGTAATGATGGCTATTTTCATGAGCATTCCTTTCAAGAATACGTCCTATTTTTCCTTGATAATTTGTTTTGCCAGGCCAGAGGTGATCTCAGCTATTTCTCTCACCTGTGCGTCGTCGCCGCTCTGGACTGCTTTCCAAAACGCGACCTTCTGCTCCAGGTAGCGAAGATGCTCTTGCTTCTGAGCCAGCTCTTGCTCCAGTGCTTTTTTTTGCCCTTCGAAGAGCGCAAGCTGCTGATCGGCAGCGGCTCTGCCGTCTTTGAGAAGAGCAAAGTATTTGCGCATATCATCGATCGACATACCAGTTGTGCGTAAGCACGCTAGTGCCTCAATGTTCTGGACGTCTTCGGCGGTATATCTGCGATGACCGCTACTGCTGTCTCGCTTCACTCGGTCGAGTAAGCCAATCCGCTCATAGTAACGGAGTGTATGCTCGCTCAGCCCACTTCTCTGAACCACTTCCTGGAGCGTAAAGTGAAGAGGTATTTTCGTCTCTGTATCACTTATCATAGAGGTAGTATGCACTACCTAGAGTGCTCTAGGTCAAGAGCCAAACGCGTCTTTTGGGAAATTGGTCAGATCATTCTTTTTCGTCCGGGGAAGTCTTGGCGGGGAAACGTGGGTTAACCTAAGCGGCGGAGGTGACTATGTCGCTTAGGTTCTTCTGAAAATCTTGCTGAAGTGTTTTCATTCGGGGTGGTGCACTTTGGTGCATGGCCTCTTAACCGAAACGTGTGCGAAAAAATGTACAACTCATTTCCGCTCAAGGTACCACTCTAGGAAGTAAGGCAACCTACTTGATCTCAGCCCTTACTATAAGGATGAAAAGTGTGCCAGATTGCAGAACAAGAGGTTCCTAATGAATTACAGTGAGGATAAGTATCAGGGTGATTCGAAGCCAGGGTACTTATTGCATACTCTGGAACAGTTACTTGCCATTGAATCCGTCCAGGTGAAACCATCCCTTGATCAAGCGGCGCAACTGCTTGTCAATGTCTTGGATGCAGAAAAGATAGATGTGCTCCTCTACGATCCAAATACGACAAGTCTGGTAGCCATGGGCATTAGTGATACACCAATGGGAAGACGGCAACAGAAACTTGGTTTGGATCGGCTTCCGCTTGCCAATGGAGGTAGCACAGTGAAAGTTTTTCTCACAGGAACTCCGTATCTCACAAAGCATGCCGATCAAGAACAAGGGGAGCTCAAAGGGTTAATACAACCTCCTCCAGATGGACTTGGAGTGATGTCAGAGATGGGAGTTCCTCTTATTGTGAATGGAGAACGACGAGGAGTCCTGTTAGCAACATCCAATAAGCCTGAGTTCTTTACAAAGCAAGACTTATCCTTTCTCGAAGCCGTCTCGCATTGGATAGGGATGGTGTTCCATCGAGCTGAGCTAGTTGAGCAACAAACCAGAGAGGCACACGAACATGGACGACGACAAGCTGCTGAACAGTTGCTAACTATCATGGCTCATGACCTCAAAAACTATTTGACTCCACTCAAAGGTCGCCTCGGCATCATGGCGCGCCGTGCTAGACGAGAACAACGAGAACAGGACATAAGAGATACCGCAAGTGCTCAAAAGGCGTTTGAGCAAGTGAATCACATCATTACCAACTTATTAGATATCGCTCGCCTGGATCAGGGACTCTTTACCCTCGTACATCAGCCTATTGAACTTGTGGACTTTGTACAAGAAATAGTCACCGCAATGCGTGTTTCAGAGACCCCTATCCGTGTGCAAGCATCTACAAGCATCGAGATCTCAGCTGATCCTGATCGATTGCAACAAGCTTTAGAAAATTTGCTAGCAAATGCCGTCAAATATGCTCCCAAGCATACTCCTGTAGGAGTAAGAATTGAGCGAAGGCACCACGATGATACACAGTTGGCATGCGTGACGGTGAGCAACCAAGGACCAAGCATTCCCGAGCATTTACAAACACACCTCTTTGAGCCGTTTGTAGCAGGGTCAAGCTCCACAGGATTAGGCTTAGGTCTATACTTAGCGCGTGGAATCGCACTTGCTCACCATGGAGATCTTACAGTCTATTCGTCAGAGCAAGAAGTCCATTTTACCCTCTCGCTGCCCATCAAAGAAGAGTGACAGTATGTAGTGCGCACAGCGATCTGGCGGTCGCGGTGCCCCTCTATCTCGGGCTTGCTCTCCCCCCTGACTATTAAACCATTGAACTGGACAATAAGGATGTAATAGAAGATAATATTTTTTGACAGGGAACAGAAGAATTTCTGCGTATTCCAGATGGTAGGAGCGATAAGCATTGGATATTATCAGCTTTTATCGCCAGGAGCAGCGCCGGGTACATGTGGCGCTACAAGAAGCGGTGCACGAGCTCACGACCGATGAGTGGCACTTTCTGCTCCCAGGCGCGGGGAACCATATTGCCTTTACCTTCTTACACTGTATACGCACTGAGGACAATGTCTATCGTTTTATTCTCCAGGGCCGTCCACCCATCTGGAATGAAGACAAATGGCATGAGATCCTGCACCTTCCTGAGCGCCTTCAAGGTACTAGCATGTCAATCGCCGACTCTCGACGCATCTTTATCCATGAACCAGCTTCCCTGCTCCAATACGCCGAACAGGTCTGGCGAGATGGCGAGACCTATCTCTCTTCTATCCAGGATGGCGGATCCGCGCTCGCCGACCGCATCATCCATGTCAATCCCCTGGGCAATATGCCCGCTCTCCAGGTCATCGGGCAGGTCTGTATCTCAGATCTCTTCATCCACCTGGGAGAGATACACACCTTGCTAGGCGCACAAGGGAAAAAAGTACGCCTGCTATAGCGACCTGCCAAAATTTTAATAAATTTTTGATATACTTGCACTTGACCCGTAATCTAAAATCTTTTATAAACAAAAGTGCAGGCAATGCTATGCCGTACGTTCCCAACCGTTTTATGAGCAGAGAGGCACTATGACCATGCATACCTGGAATTCTGGGGAGGCTTCTGTGTCGAAAAAGCAGAACACGTTGTTAAGGTCTGCCCGTCTGAAGAAGAGTTGGACACCCGAATTCGTAAGTGGGAAGGTGGGAGTGAGTCGCTACACCTATATTCGCTGGGAAGAGGGCTTGCAGGCTCCCCGCCTCACCTCCCTTCAGGCGCTCTGCTCCATCTTTGAAATGTCACCTACCGAGCTTGGCTTCGCCGAACTACTCGAAGAACGTATGCGCTCGCGCTCCTCGCTTAATGGCAAGACGACCCTACGACCACCCACTGACTCGCTAGAATTGCCAGCTATAGAGGGTCCCCAGGAACCTACGCTGACCGAAGCCCTGGCCATGTGGAGTATGGGCCTTGCCTCATGCTGGCGCCTCTATATGATGGGGGGACAGAGCGAGCTTGAACGCCTCCTACCTACCTACCTGGCGCAATTGACCGCACCAACGCTACATCCCGGTCCCGAACAGAGAAGCGCCGCCTCGCTTACCGCCCAGGTCTACCAGCTTATGGCCATGCTCGAACTCCAGCGTGGCGATTTTGTCTCGGCCCAGATGAATGGCACGCAAGCCGTGGTGTATAGCCAGCTCGCAAAAAATTGGAACTTGTACATCGCCTCGCAGTTGCGCATGGCCACGGTCTTTACACAACGCAAGCGCATAGGTGCGGCCCTGGGGGCCTATAATGACGCCCTCAAGCGCATCAACACGATCAGCGAGACCATTTCGCCCCTACTTCATGGCTGGATCTTCGCAGGCCTGGCTGAGATTCAGGCCGCAATGAACCATGAGCAGGAGGCTATGCAGTTCCTGCGCCTGGCCATGGCCGTCTTCCCCGAGCACCCGGAAGAGGATGCTACCTTTGCCTATACATATTGTGATCGCTCGCTGCTCTATTACTACCAGGGGCATGTCTTTCTGCACCTGGGAGAGCCGCGCCTGGCCTGGGACGCATTCGCCCAGGTTGATGAGCTTAAACCGGCTCCCCCAGAGAGAACGCGTGCCGAATTTCTCAGGCTCAAAGCCTATACGGCACTTGTGCTGGGAAATATGGTACAAAGCTGCATCTACCTGGAGGCCGCGACACGCGCCGCGCAAGCCATTAGTAGCGATTTGATCCATAGCCAGATCTATGGCCTCTATGAGCATATGCTCTCGATCTGGGGTCAGGAGCCACGCGTGCGCTCCCTCGCCCATCTCTTCCAGAACTAGAAGTGCTTCTCAACCCAGGCCCGCGCCTCGCGTACCTCTTCATGGATGATGGTATGTCCAGTGTTATTCCAGTATGCCTGAACCTCAGCCCCCTGCTGCTCAAGCAGGTTGATGAGTCTCTGAGTATTCTCAGTGGGAATCAGCATATCGGAGCGGCCGGCAGCCACAAAGATTGGGCGATGCTGCAAATCCACCTGCGCCTCTGGCTCAAAGGGGAACATGGCGTGCGAGAGATAGGCTCCCGCCAGGGCCTCGGGCCTGAGTAGGAGCATACTGGCGGCGATATTCGCCCCGTTGGAGAAGCCGACCGCGACCACCTGGTGCGCGTCAAAGGCGTATTCCTCGCTGGCCGCCTGGAGGAAGTCTGCCAGCTCTACAGTCCGCTGCTTCAGGTCATCGATATCAAAGACGCCTTCGGCGAAGCGACGGAAGAAGCGCGGCATACCATTCTCCAGTACATTGCCGCGTGGACTCAGCAACGCGGAGCCAGGGCTGAGCATGTGCCCCAGGTTGAGCAAGTCGTTCTCATTGCCCCCCGTGCCATGCAGCAGCAGGAGGGTGGGCTTATTGGTTTCCTGCGCGGGCTGAAAGTGGTGAATATAGTGTTGTAAAGCGTCTTTTGCCATGGTTTTGCCTCTTGTTAGTTGTCTATTCCGGTGTTACAGACCTCTCAGCGCCTACGGCGCTTCGCGGAATTTAGGAGATGTACGATGGGGTTGCGTTCGCAACCCCATCGTACATCTCTACCCCATTTTCTAGCGGATTTAGGGGGATGGTAAAAGTGAGCTGCCCCTTTCCTGACCCATTTTCTAGTGGGTTTTGGTACCGGTCCAGAGGATGGTAAAAGTGAGCTGCCCCTTTCCTGACCCATTTTCTAGCGGGTTTCGGTACCGGTCCAGGGGATGGTAAGGGTGGGCAGCGCCTTCTCGAGTTCCGGACGATTGCTCTCTAGCCAGGTGGGGAGCTTGAGGTGCGTTCCCAGTTCGGCCACAGGTTCATCTACCGGGAAGCCGGGCTGGTCGGTCGCGATCTCGAAGAGGACCCCGCTGGGCTCTCTAAAGTAGATGGAGTGAAAGTAGTTACGGTCGAGCACCTGAGTGACCTGCATCCCCTCGTCTGTCAGGGCCTGGCGCCACTGGAGCTGCTCTTCATCGTTCGCGGCACGGAACGCTACGTGGTGTACGCTGCCTACCGCCTCCTGGCCTCGCACCTGGCCTGGCAGATCCAGCAGGTCGACGATTGAGGCATTGCCACTCTGAGCGGCGACGAAGCGCGTGCGCTGTCCCTCCTGCTGCTGAAGCTTAAAGCCCATGGCCTGGGTCAACAGCTTCGCGCTTGACTCATAGCGTGCGACCGCCAGGGTCACGCCATAGAAGCCGCGAATTGCCTGCTCCGCCGGAACCGGACCCTGCTTCCAATAGATCTCTCGCTGCTCAATCCCTGGGGCCGCGACCAACTCAAGTTGCAAGCCATTAGGGTCTTCGAAGGAGAGCACCTGCTCCTCAAAGCGCTGCGCCGGCCCCTCAAAGGCGATATGGTGAGCGCGCAGCCGCTCCTGCCAGTAGTCCAGGGCCTGTGCTGGGATGGCGAAGGAGGTCGTAGCAACCTGGCCTGTGCCACGTCGCCCCCTGGGATATCCGGGCCAGGAGAAGAAGGTCATGATCGTACCAGGATAGCCAACCTCGTCCCCATAATAGAGGTGGTGGGTCTCCGGCGAATCGAAGTTCACGGTCTTTTTGACAAAGCGCAAGCCAAGCAGGCCAGTGTAAAAGTCCAGGTTACGCTGTGGATCATCGGTGATCGCAGTTACATGATGGATGCCCGAGATAGCGTTTGCCATGGTGTATACCTCCAGCGGTATGAATAGAGTTTCTTTATTCTTGTGATGCCCCGTGTTGAGCTTACAAGTCAACATCAGAGCCTACTTAACAGTATGTTTATTTACAAAATAATAGTAACTTATTTTTAGTTAGTTGTCAATAGGGTATTATCACGCCTACCTCCTACCCCCAGAGCGCCGCAAGCGCGAAAAGCAGACCCTGAAAGTGAGTTTTTAAGAAGCTCTAACAGATAGAAAAAGAGCCGAGACCTCGAATTGAGTCTCGGCTCCAGCGATGTGTAATGGACGCTCTAGTAAGGGGTAAGCGTCTGAGCTGGCGTTATTTCTTGGGCAGATTGACACCCAGGACCTGCTCCAGGTTGGTAACACGAGTCGCGCTGGCAGGAGCATCGATGGTAACAGGATCATTAAACTTGCTCAGATCAAGGATAGAGTTCATATTGACCGTGAAGTCCTGGGTCGCGGAGTCACTGAAGAGCTTCCCATCGGCTACCAGGTTAATCTTGAGCTGGGTGCGATGGACATAGTACTGCGACTCATCAATCCAGACATCCAGGTTCGTCTTTACCGACTTGGTGCCATTAATGACTTTATCGACGTTCTGCTGGCTGACACCAAAGTAGCTGGCAACCTGGGGATTCTGCTTGAGAAGTTGGCGCAGGGCCTCTTTATCCAGCTCGGCACCCAGGTGGCGCAGTTGCTGCCCATTCACATTCTCAGTGTGGTAATCTGTGATCTTCGAATTCTGGATCAGACCAAGCAGGCTATTCTGGTCCAGAGAGACATTGGAGGGTAGAGGCAACTTGCCGGCCTCGGACTGTAAGTCACTCTTGCTGATGACATACCACTTCCCATTTACCTGGAAGTAGACGTCATTGCCCTTTACAACCTGTTGCTCAGGGAAGCTCTGCCCCTGCGCACTCGCGGTGTACTGGACTTTGGCATTATCGGCACCAGCCTGGTCGCCCTCACCATTTACGTTCGTGCTGACGTTCTGAGGCTGAGTAATTCCATTGCCTGTTGATACCTGTGGTACCTTGACGTCATCGGTCAGTTGCAGCTTAAAGTGCGAAGACTTGAGCTGCTGCATGGCAGTCGAGCTTTTCTGCACAACCTCCAGGGGCGTGGTACTGGTAGTACCTGTTCCCGTGGAACTCTGGCTACAGGCGCTCAGGAGCAGTATAAGCATGCTCACCAGCGCCAGAGCCATGCCAGAGCGCGTCCATAATTGCATCTTCTGTGACATTATATTTTCACCTCTATTTGCTTAAATTATCTTGCGTAAATTACGCACCATATTGATTGCTTTTAATACTCATAATACGGGGCAAAGGCCTGTTTTAGTTTCAAGGAGAAAAATAGCATATAGCGTGCATGTGGACTTGCGGACAGAGTCCGCAAGTCCACATGCACGCTATATCTCCCCATTCTCTATACAGAGACGCTTATCGATGGTAAGATATATGGTATAGTAAGAAAATTCATTTCTAACAAAAGCATCCTGATAAACGTTACTCATTTTTGCAACGTTTGCAACAAATTGTGAACTAGTACGTATCTCTACTGTCGAAATATAGGATATAATACTACAAGCAATTGCTCTCTATCCCCAACCAGGCCCAGGACAGGATTTACAAGATATGAAACGAAGATTACCCACACAGCACACACAGCAGAAGCTGCGTTTCAGTTTCCTGGTCATGCTGGCAGTGAGTGCTCTTGTCTTCGCCACCTTCGGCAATACGAAGAGCGCACTCGCCGATAGCAAACCTGGAGGAAACATTTCTGATCCCGTTGTTCGCGCGGTGGATGTTGCCAAGCCGGCAGTGGTACGTATTATCACCACTCTGACCTCGCATGTGACGGTCCATTTCGCCAGTGGAGACGTGAAATTTCCCCAGGGTGGCGATGGTTATATCGCACAACTCTCGGGTAGTGGCACATTTATTACCTCCAATGGAGATGTGCTGACCGCCGACCACGTTGTCAATCCGCCCAAAGATGCTTCGCTCGTCCAGTATATTAATAAGCAGGCTGCCAATGACGTCGCGGCATATCTGACCCAAAAGGGAAAAGCGACGACCGCCAGCGACGCGGAACAGCAGCTCGATAGCGGCGCCTTGCAGTCGGACGCAAGTATTGACCAGAAGCAGAGCGAGGTCTTTCTAAGCACCGACTATACGGGAAACCTGACGGCATCCAATTTTAATAGCGTGCCCTCCTATATTCATGCCAGTGTCGATAAGATTGAGCAACAGAGTTCGCTGGATCAGCGCGACCTGGCGATTGTGCACGCGGCCTTCCAGGATACCCCCAGTGTTCAGCTCGGCAACTCCTCCTCAGTTCAGCAGCAGGACGAGCTAACGATCATTGGCTTCCCCGGCAACGGCGATGTCAGCAACCGTCCAACGGACCTGCTGACCTCCTCCGTCAATAAGATCTCGGTAAGCTCAATCAAGACCACGGATAGCGGAGCGCCCGTCATCCAGGTCGGAGGAAATGTCGAGCATGGAGATAGTGGTGGCCCGGCCCTGGATAACAATGGTCGCGTCGTGGGGGTCGTCAGCTTTGGCCTCTCCAGCCCCAATTCGCCAGGCAGCACAACCTTCCTTCAGGCCAGCAGTGGCGCCACTGATATGGCACAGAGCCTGGGCCTGAATACAGCGCCTGGCACGTTCCAGAAGCTCTGGCAGCAGTCCTTTGACGCCTATGCCTCTAAGGATGCGGGCCACTGGCACAAGGCGCAGACACTCTTTGATCAGCTGCAAAACAACTATCCAAACTTTAAGTCGGTGGAGCAGTACGCGAGCTATGCGCGCACACAGGCCAACAGCGAGAGCCAGAATGGTTCAACGCCCAGTAAGTCAGGCAATCAGCTTATCAATACTTCCTCCATTTCCTGGGGACTCATCCTGGCAGTCATCGCAATTCTGGCAATTGTGGCCCTGCTCTTCTTTACCATCTCCGCACGTAGCAGGAATAAGAGGCAGGCAGCAGTTGCAGGCTACCCTGGCAATCCTGGTCAACCAGTCTATCCGAGCCAGCCTGGAGCGTTCGCTAATAGCCACCCAGGTGCCACGCCGGGACCCTTCCCGCCGACGCCTGGCGCGTTTAATACCCCAAGCGGTTATGACGATGGCATGGCGGCCTTTGGCGCGCCTGCACGTCCATCGTCGTCTTATCCTGCTCCCTCCCCAATCCCTCCACAGCCAAGCTTTGGGAGCCAGCCGTCGCCATTTATGGCACAGCCTGGACCCACGCCCCTGGCGACACCATATCCAAATAATCCTCCAGTGACGACACAAATCTGGCCCTGTGGGCACGCCAACCGTCCCGAGGCACGTTTCTGTAGCATCTGTGGTGAATCTGCCCCCCAGCCACCCACAGTGCGACGTCCAGTCGAACAGTAAACACCCTAACAAGCCAAAAAGGAGCGCCAGGCGGGATCGCCTGGCGCTCCTTTTTGGAGTTCAGGAAAAGCGTAGTAAATAGAGGGATTATGCAGATTGAGAATCTTATTTCAGGCAGAATTCAGGAGAGAGGTGTATCTCTTCAAGTAGATAATCGTTGATGTAATTGTAATAAGCGTGATAGCAACCTGTCTCTACAGACAAGGTCGTATAGATTGAATAACACCCAGACCACTATCCAGATCCATAATAGGGAGGTTCCATGATCAGCAGCAGGACCATGCCAGACACACGATATAGTAGTTCCCCTAAAGAGCCGAAACCCGCGCCCACATCCCGTGCCCTGGCGTTGTTGCCGCTACGCCTCTTTCTGGGCTTCACTTTTCTGTACGCAGGTATACAAAAACTGACTGATCCAAACTTCTTGCGGCCTGGAAATCCAGATTTCATCGGCCAGCAGATTCTCACGTTCGCGCAAACCTCGCCACTGAGTGCATTGTTGCTTCAGGTGGCGGAGCCACACGCGATTCTCTCTGGCCAGATCATCGCTTATGGCGAGCTGGCGCTTGGCCTGGGCGCCCTGCTGGGACTCCTACTGCGGCCGGCCTCCTTCTTTGGTTTACTGCTCAACATCTTGCTTTGGCTCAGTGCCTCCTGGAGTGTCTACCCCTACTTCTACGGCTCTGACATCGTCTTTGCCTGCTGCTGGCTCGTGCTCTTGCTCAACGGTCCACACGGTACCGGTCTGCCAACGCTTGATGAGATCTTCTTTACGCCTGTGCTCATGCGGCGTTTGGCGCAGAGAAGAGGATCGGCGGCGCGCACCCTTTCTCTCTGGCTAGGCCTCCCGCTTGCGCCAGCCCTGGCCAGAACGGCATATCCACAGGTGAACGCGCCAACGCGACGTATCTTTCTCTGGGGAGCCCTGACAGGTGGCATAAGTGTGGCTGTTATAGCGACCCTGGGTAATCTGCTCCAGGTGGGACGCCAGGCGAATGTTCCCATTGCCAACCAGGCGACACCTACTGTTAGCACGCCCCCTGGCAGTACGGCGACGGCAACCAGTGTTGAGAGTCCTTCTAATGGGGCAATTGCACGTGTAAGCGATGTGCAGCCTAATAGCGCGCTTCCCTTCATTGACGCGGGAAGTGGGCAGAATGCCTTATTAATTCATCTCGATAGTAATCAGTTTGTGGCCTATAGTGCGCGCTGCACCCATGCAGGCTGTACCGTTAGCTACGATAGTGATAGTAAGCTAATTGTCTGTCCCTGTCATGGCGCCAGTTATGATCCCGCTAAGCAGGCCGAGGTCGTTCGTCCGCCGGCCCGTCGCCCTCTTGCCTCGATTCCTATTCATATCGACAGTGCCACTGGCGAGATCCTGCCTGGCTAATCTTGACTGAGAATGTTTCACGTGAAACATAGAAAAGGCGAGAAAAAAGCTGGGATCTCTGATCAGAGATCCCAGCTTTTTTCTCGCCTTTTGCTTTAGGCTCCCATGACGTTGTAGCCGGCATCGACGTAGAGCGTCTCACCGGTGATGGCACGGGCCAGGTTGCTGGAGAGGAAGAGGGCGGTATCGCCAACCTCGCTCTGCTCGATGTTGCGGCGCAGAGGCGCGATCTCGGCCACGTGGTTGCGGAAACCAGTCAGGCCAGAGACACCACGCGCGGCCAGTGTATTAAGTGGACCAGCCGAGATGGTGTTGACGCGAATGTTGTGCTCGCCCAGCTCATAGGCCAGGTAGCGCGTGCTGCACTCCAGAGCGGCCTTGGCCACGGCCATGACATTATACTTGGGCATGACACGCTGGCTAGCCATATAGGTCAGGCTGGTGATACTACCACCATTCTGCTGCATCAATGGCACGGCGCGTTTGGCCATAGCGACCAGGGAGTAGGCACTGATATCCAGCGCGGTATGGAAGCCCTCACGCGTGGTCTGGACAAAGGGATTCTCCAGTTCAGAGGGAGGCGCGAAGGCCACGGCATGAATCAGGATATCCAGGCTGCCACCGAAGATCTCCCCGGCTTTAGCAAAAGCGCTATCCAACTCCTCATCGCTCTGCACATCGCAGGGGATAACCTCGGTACCGGGAATCTTGGCCGCCAACTCGCGCACATATTTCTCCATACGCTCCTGATACGTAAATACCAGCTGCGCGCCCTCGCTAGCCAGCGACTGTGCGATGGCCCAGGCAATCGAACGATGGTTAGCGACGCCGAAAATCAGCGCCTTTTTTCCTTCCAATAGAGGCATATGCTCTATCTCCTCTCACAAATAGCTATCTAACCCCATGTGCAACTTTTTGGTGTCACACCTCGCGCCTGCGGCGCTCGCCGTGGTAGAGGGTGTGGTGCTGTGTGGTGGCCTGCGGCCACCACACAGCACCACACCCTCTACCACCAAATAACGTGTACATCGGGTTAGCTAGAACCAAATCTTTTATAAGCTCTTGCAGCGATGTGACACGCCTGGTGTAACAGTAACGCTGTCAAGTAGAGGGGGGTGTATTAGCGCGTGGCAGGAAGACCGTAGCCGATCCAGCCGTGCATGCCGTGCGCCAGATTGTAGACCTTCTGGAAGCCCAGGAGGCGCGCGATCTCGGAAGCCGAGGCACTGCGACGACCAGAGGCACACACAAAAATGACATCTTCATCCTTGGGGAGATTCTGCTCTGCCAGCTCCTTGCCAAAGGCGTAGATGCCAGCGATGGGAACCAGGGTAGCCTGGGCGATGTGGCCGCCATTCCACTCATCCAATTGACGCACATCAATGACATGCGCGCCTGCTTCGATTAAGCGTTTGGCCTCTTCGGCGTCAATCTCGCTATAGGGAAGCTGCTCTTCCTCTTCGTACATAGTTGATCACTCCTTGGAGTACTGTACAGCTGCATTGAGCTGTGTGTGGCCCGAAACGTCAGCTGATAATGTGCTACACTTTACCGTTCTCGAACTCTTCCAACCAGACCTTTCCCATGAGGGTGGGAGAGATAATATATTCATCGCCAACGAATGCCATCGTTAACAGTCCCTGATCCTCCATCTCGCGAAAGTCATCTGTTACCAGATACTGGTCGCGCAACAGGCGTGAGACATCGCTCTCAGGCAACTGCTTCCAGGTTTGCAACACACGTAAGACCGCCGCATAACGCGGCCTGTTATCGTCTACAGCTCGCATAAACCTTCACAAGCTCCCTCATCGTTTTCTCTGGCATCCTTGCACAGCGTACGCAACGGCATTAACATGCCTCCACATGCGCACTGCTCACAGTGTAACAAATCCGCCTGTACTGAGCAAGTCGGTATTACAAGTCTATGTTCGGTATGCCCGCGTCCTAAATCGGTATTACAAGTCTATGTTCGATATGCCCGCGTCCTAAATCTATATTCTAGCCTATATTCGCTTGAACGACAGCATGATATACTGTAGCCGTCAGCACGCAGAAGCAGCAGAAACGCAAGCGTTCTTGCGAACTATAGAAGGAGAACATGGTATGGTGCTTGATCCCTCCCAGTCTGCGCACACGATACGCGCGGATACAGTGATTCGCAATATTGGTCAACTGGTAACAGTGGCTCAGGGTCCACTTCCCGGTGCCAGTGGTCCCCTTCAGGTGATCGACCACGCGCTGGTGAGTATTAGCCAGGGGCGTATCACCTGGATTGGACGTGAGGGCGAGGAGGAGCCGCAATTTCAATCCGCCACTACAGAAGAAGATATCGCCATCATTGATGCCGAAGGTGCGGTCATCACGCCTGGCTTCGTAGACTCCCACACACACCTCGTCTTCGCGGGCAACCGCGCCCAGGAGTTTCACCTGCGGCGCGCCGGGACCAGCTATGGCGAACTCCTCGCGCGTGGTCAGGGTATTTTAACTACCATGAACGCCACCCGCTCTGCCGACGAGGAGACGTTATTGGATCTGGCGCAGGAGCGCCTGCGCAGTCTGAGTGGATATGGCACCACGACCGTCGAGATCAAGACCGGCTATGGCCTGAATCCAGAAGCCGAGGAACAGTGCCTCCATATCATTAACAAGCTAAACATCGCAGACACAAACACCCTGCCCGCACTCAATGAAGTCCGCGTCGTACCAACCTTCCTGGGTGCGCACAGCGTTCCCCCTGAGTATCGCGAGCGACGCGAAGCATATGTAGAACTCGTCATAGAGGAGATGCTTCCTCGTTTTGTGGGGCTCGCCCGCTTCTGCGATGTCTTCTGCGAGCGCGAGGCCTTCACTCTAGAAGAGAGCCGGTGTATCCTCACACGCGCTAAAGAGCTGGGCTACCTGCTCAAACTGCATGCCGACCAGCTCAGCCCCTCGGGCGGTTCACGGCTCGCCGCTGAACTAGGAGCGGTATCCGCTGACCACCTCGACCACGCCAGCGACGAGGACCTGGAGGCCATGCGTGAGGCCGGAGTCGTCGCCACCCTCCTGCCAGGATGCTCCTACACTCTGCGCTCGCCTTATCCCACAGCGCGCCGCTTCCTCGATCACGGCCTGCACGTGGCCTTGGCGACAGACTTCAATCCCGGCACCTCCTACTGTGAGAATATGCAGATGATCCTGGGCCTGGCCATGTCCTCCATGGGCATGTCGCTGGAGGAAGCACTGACGGCCGCCACCATCAATGGCGCGCGCGCCCTCGCCCTGCAAGACGAGATCGGCAGCATCGAGGTTGGCAAACAATGCGAACTCGCCCTCTGGTCCATCCAGGATTACCACGAGATCGGCTACCACTTCGGCACCAACCTCGTACGCACCACCCTTGTGAAACGCTAATAGAGGAAATGTTTCACGTGAAACATTGCGAGGTTTTGGTCGTTGGTGGCATTGCGCTACTTACGTACACACCTACATTGGTGAGCATGGTAAACGCAGGATTGATAATGCTCTTTGAATAATAAAGCCGACAATGTGCACTCCGGCTGCGCTGCTAAAGCACACGCTTACATATCATGGCGCGAAAGGCCCCGTACCATGATATGTAAGCGTGTGCTTTAGCAGCGCAGCTCTTAGACATTCACAAATTATTTTCTAAAACTTCATTATCTTCATGCGAATTTATGGGAGGGGTGGAAATATCTTCCCAACAAAAAATATGCCCCAGTCTCGTACATCTCGCGCATCTCGTAGGCACGCACGTATGTAAGCGGCACTATCAATGTTTCACGTGAAACATTGATAGGCACAATATTGTGAAGGGATAAAACATTGGGCAATCGGGCAAGCTATGTGCTAATTGAGAATGGGCAGAAGCAAATTTTCTACTCACAATTGGGCGCACTTGCAGTCCCTGCGGTATTGCTGTCAAGGCTTGAGGATACACTGAAGTATATCCTCAAACTAGACCCTACAGAACAACTCATGAACAATGTCTGGGCAGAGGGTGGTATTCTCTATAATGCGGATGAGCGACGTGTACTATTTTGGGGTGGCGATAGCATCGCAGTCCGCCCTTATCTACGCCGTCCACTTCTAAAATTACTACCAGCCCTCTGGCAAGGCTAGTCCATTAATTGGGCGATGCATGGTGTTGCCGACTTGGCGCATGCCCTTGGCTGGGATATCTGGGAAGTGCTCAAGGATATGTCGGATGATACTGATTTTCTGGCGGGGAACGGGCCTGTAGTCGAGAGGTTATAAGTAAGCAAGATGCAGACATGATTATAAGTGTGCGCTCCAGAAATGGTGAGGTAAGAGATTATCGTGTCTTATCAGAGGAGGACCAGCAAAGCATAAAGTTTGCCCCAGGCTTTTTCAGCGTCAACACGTCACCGCTAACCTCCCAGGAGCGGCGCACAATCCTACTGAATTTATTGGCTAACTTGAGTAGCAACCCAAACACTTAAACAAATTGATCACGACATCTCTGCCTACCAACGTTTCACGTGAAACATGAGAGACCAATCTCGCGAATCTCATAAAGCCATGATCGCTGCTGACATAGGGTTGTCACTCGGTTCATCTATACTTCCTGTGTTGGAACACACAGTACTGGATGAAATCGAAGAAAGGAACGCCTCTATGAACCGTAGCCAACGTCTCGCCAAAGCCCAGGAATTTATCTGGTTGCATGCCCGGCTTCTTGAGCGCAATCTGTTCGCCTACCTCTTCGCCAATGGCAGCAAGGAGCCTGTACTTGCTGCCCTCCACGCTTACCAGAATGAGGACGGGGGCTTTGGTAACGCGCTAGAACCAGATAAGCGCTGCCCCACCAGTCAACCTCAAGATGTTGAGTTCGCTCTGCACATTCTAGATGCCATTAACGCGATGGATGATCACATGGTTACACGAGCCTGTGATTACCTGGCTACTATTACCACCCCTGAGGGCGGTGTACCGTTCGCCCTGCCATCAGTCAATGCCTATCCCCATGCTCCCTGGTGGACAGTCGATGCTAACCCGCCTGCCTCGCTCAATCCTACTGCGGCGATAGTTGGCCTGCTACTCAAGCATGACATCCAGCATCCCTGGATCGAGCCAGCGTCCGCGTTCTGCTGGCGAGAGATCGAAGCTCTAGATTCAACTGACTTCCACACATTAATGCCCGCGATCACGTTCCTAGAGTATGCCTCAGAGCGGGAGCGCGCTGAGCACAAGCTACAGCGTATCGCCACTCGCCTCGCACAGCCCGGCGTCATTGAACTCGATCCCCATGCCCAGGGCTATGTGCAGAAGCCGCTAGACTGGGCACCAAACCCACGCTGCTTCTGCCGCCACCTATTCACCGATGATATTATCAAGAGACACCTGGCCGCTCTCGCCAAACGCCAATGCGATGATGGTGGCTGGCCTATCGCCTGGGATCCTATTAGCTCGACGGTCGAGAGCGAATGGCGAGGTCGCGTCACCATAGAGGCTCTCCGCACCCTGGATGCGTACGAAAGCGTTAGCTCACATTGATGCTCTTCAGGGTATGCAGCAGCCAGCTAGAAAGCCCGATACTATTAGCGTATGCATCTACTGTCGGGTTGTTTAGAGTGTGATGTTTCACGTGAAACATTGGGTAGTATTGAACAGCGTTCCCGAAATTCCACGTTGGAATGGGAACGCTGTCGTGTTTTTTCGGGAACGCTTGTAAGATCACAACCTGCCGCTTGCTTTCTAGAGGGAGAGATAAGTATACTGGTAGTGTCTTACAAGGAGGTACTTTTTTCATGACTTTCGCTACATGGTGGCGAAGAGATTCCCTACCCGATCTCTCGCCTCTCCCAACATTCTCCGCTCGTCTCTCAACAGATATAGAAGAGATCGCGCAGCTTACCAATCGCTCCCCACAGGTCATCGCCGCCCGTTTGCAGGCGGGCAATCGGCCTTATCTGGCTTTTATGGGCGATACGCCAGTCGCCTATGGTTGGGTGGCAACACAAGAGGGAAGCATTTCCGATCTTCAACTGTTCTTCGCCATTTCCCCTGAAAATTGCTACCTCTATAGTTTTCTTACAGTTACAGAGTGGCGTGGTCGTGGCATCTATCCTCATCTGCTCCAGACTATCATTCGCCAGGAAGAGCAGATTCAGCGCTTTTGGATTGGCTACCTGCCCAAAAATGCAGCATCGGGGCGCGGTATCGAGAAAGCGGGCTTTCATATTGTGAGTGATCTCGTTGTCTCAGACAATTACGTCTCTGGCATCACGCTTTTCGAGTTGAGTGAGCAAGCCCAGGCGAGCGCCGATTTCTTCCGTCTCCCCGTGGTAACTGAGATGCCATAAGGCGATTCGAAAAACTGATCAAACAACTCCAAGTAGAAGGGATGTTTCACGTGAAACATCCCTTCCTGTCGGTAAGCATACATGCATTTACGAGCAGGCTTACTTCTGCTATCATCTAAGGAGAACATACATTTTTACAAAGGCAGACTGGCAATGAGGCCAGAAAGGATTATCTTCTATGGCGAAGCATAAGACCAGGCAGAAACATACTACAATGAAAAATAATCAGTCACCTATGGCGCAGACCATGCCTATTTCTTCAGTGGATATTGTTCATATTACTGGCGAGGCCCTTACCCCCTCTGAGGTCATAGGAGTGGCGCGGCGCGCCATGCCTGTGCAACTTGAAGACACAGCTATCGTGCGCATTCAGGCTGCGCGCGATGTTGTTGATGCGGCGGCGGCTGAGGGGCGCAAAGTCTACGGTGTGACAACCGGCTTTGGCCACCTGAGCAGCGTACGCATACCCCAGGATCAGCTTGTTCAGCTTCAGCATAACCTGCTGCGCAGTCACGCGGCCGGCGTGGGCGAGCCGTTGAGTGAAGATGTGACGCGGGCGATGGCCTTGCTACTCGCCGCTAGTCTCGCGCGCGGCAACTCTGGTGTGCGCGTCGAGGTTGTGCAGCAGTTGCTGGCACTGCTTAATCATGGCATTACTCCGGTCGTGCCATCGCGTGGCTCGGTGGGTGCAAGCGGTGACCTGGCCCCCCTCGCCCACCTGGCCCTGGTCTTGATTGGTGAGGGCGAGGCGCTCTATAAAGGAGAGAAAGTCGCCGGCGGCGAGGCCCTGCGCCAGGCTGGCCTTGAGCCACTGACGCTTCAGGCGAAAGAGGGACTGGCCCTGATCAATGGCACGCACTTGATGGAGGCCATCGCCATTCTGGCCCTGGATGATGCGCGCACATTGGTCGAGAGCGCGGAAGTGGCCTGCGCGATGAGCATTGAGGGATTGATGGGTAGCCATGTACCGCTGGACCCACGCATCCATCGCCGCCGTGGCCAGTATGGCCAGCAGGTGACGGCAACACGCCTACGCCAGTTGCTACATGATAGCGAGATTCGCCAGAGTCATGAGCATTGTCTGCGTGTACAGGACCCCTATACCCTGCGTTGTGCGCCCCAGGTCATTGGTGCAGTACGCGATGCATTAGACTACTGTCAGCAAATCTTTGAGCGCGAGCTAAACGCCGTCACCGACAACCCCCTGATCTTCCCCGAGGATGGCGACATCCTGAGTGGGGGCAACTTCCATGGTCAGCCCCTGGCCCTGGCCCTCGATACCCTGGCCATTGCCCTGACCCAACTTGCCAGTTTCTCTGAGCGCCGCGTCTATAATCTGATGGGTCCCCATGAGTGGGATACCAATGGCGCACCCCTCTTCCTCACACCCAATCCGGGCCTCAACTCGGGCTTTATGATTGTACAATACGCGGCGGCAGCCCTGGTCAATGAGATCAAGATTCTGGCCCATCCCGCCAGCATCGATTCAATACCCACCTCGGCTGGCATGGAGGACTTTGTGAGCATGGGTGTGACCAGTGCCCATAAACTCCTGCGCCTGCTCGAACTGGCGCGCCAGGTGATCGCGATTGAGCTACTCAGCGCGGCCCAGATGCTGGAGTTCCGTCTCCCACTCAAGCCGGGCGCAGGTGTTCAACAGGCCTATGACCATGTGCGTCGCTATGTCGCCAAGCTTGAGGAGGATCGCGTGATGGCCCCCGATATCGCCATCATCGCCCAGGCTTTGCAAGAAGGCGTCTTTGCCTTCCCTGTAGAGGGCTAAGCTCTTTCATCAAAGAGAGGCGATGTTTCACGTGAAACATCGCCTCTCTTTGATGAAAGAGCCGCCTCTGAAGACCCCTGCATTCATGCATGGGGATGCGCAGAGGCGCTCCTTGTTGGGAGAGTGGAAGGGGCCGGGGACCTTGACAGCAACATGCCGCTGCTGTATACTCCTCCTTGAAATCTTGTTCTACACCGGTGAGTGCGTTTCAGCACACAGGGGCACAACAACCCTGTATGAGGAGGGGATGCATGGAAGACGCGAATGAGACGCCATTGCCGCAGATCGAGGAAACACCCTTGCCGGTACGTGTCAAAGCCTATGCCTATCGCCTGTATCCCACCCGCAAACAAGAAGGCACCCTTCTGTGGACGCCTCGGCGCTGTAAAGAGCTCTACAACGCTGCCCTCGAAGAACGCACCGCTGCTTACAAGCTGGCTGGGATCTCCGTCTCCTATGGCATGCAGGCAGCCCAATTGCCTCCCATCAAAGAGGAACGCCCCGAATACCGCGAGATCCATTCCCAGGTTCAGCAGGATGTGCTCCGACGCCTTGACAAGGCCATGCAAGCCTTCTTTCGTCGCGTTGCTCTTGGCCAGATCCCAGGCTACCCTCGTTACAAATCAGGCAACCGCTATCACTCCTTCACCTATGCCCAGAGTGGCTATGAGATCCTTGGTGCCCTCACCTCTCACGACAAGAAGAAGAAGAAAACCTGTCGGTTGGCGCTCTCCAAGATCGGGCATCTCAAGATGCTGATGCATCGAACCATCAAAGGGGTCATCAAAACGTGCACGATCAAGCACGACGGCGACCAATGGTATGCGGTCTTCAGCGTGGAGCAGGCCATCAATCCCACGACGGTCCATCCCTCCAGCAAGACGGTGGGCATTGATATGGGCATCACCTCCTATGCCACGCTCTCCACAGATGAGCAGATCGACAATCCTCGCATCTACCGCTCGACCGAGCAGCAGATGAAGGTTGCGCATCGCACACTGGCTCGGCGTAAACGGGGAAGTCATCGACGCAACCGAGCCAAGCGGCAGCTCACGCGGCTTTACCGCAAGGTGCGCCATCGTCGGCAAGACTTCCTGCACCAGACCTCACGCCGCCTGGTCGACCGGTATGGGACCCTGGTCTTCGAGGAGTTACAGATTCTCAACATGACGGCAAGGCCCAAGCCCAAGAAAGAGGAAGCAGCCCCGACCGAAGATGGCGCGGTGAGAGTGGAGCGCTACCTTCCCAATGGGGCAGCCGCCAAGAGCGGTCTGAACAAGAGTATCTTCGACGCGGCCTGGGGTCGTTTCATCACGTTATGTGCCTGCAAAGCGGAAGAGGCTGGCGGCATGGTGGTGAAGGTAGCGCCTCAGCAGACGAGTCAGCTGTGTAGCGGGTGTGGTGTTCTGGTACCTAAAGCGCTCTCGGTGCGGTGGCATTCCTGTCCCACGTGTGGAGCGGAGCTGGATCGAGATGAGAACGCCGCCAGGAACATCCTTCACCGCTATGAACAGCAAGGACCGCTTCCTTCTCGGAAGCAACCCAGCAAGAAACGCAAAGCCACCCGCAAGGTGGTCGGGGCGGGAAGCGCCCCACAGCAGCCTGCACCTTCTTCGCAGGGAACAGGCCGCTGTCGAAGCCTCCGCCTTTAGGCGTGGGGTACTTCACTTGTTTCACGTGAAACATTGGGCCGAGGCCTACAAGTCAATGCTATTTTTCCTTGCCCAGCGCTACTTGACTTGGAGCACGCTCTAAGGTGTAGAATGCCACTTATAGATAAGACATACAGAGCAAAAGGCCTGCCGGATCTCTATATAAACCTAAAAGGCTATCTTGGATCTCTTGAACAAACATCCGATGAGGGTCTCCGGCGCACAATGGAGACGAACTTCTTCGGAGTATGGAGGGTCACCCAGGCCATCTTTCCGTTGATATGTAGACTCATGCTTTAGTGGTGAATTCACCATTTAGGGACTCTCGAAAACTAAATTGTTCCAGAGACGGTATTGGCTCTTGAGTCTCAAGGGACGGGATATGGCAAAGCGAGGTTTGATCTTCTGCGGCAACGAGTGCTTCACGCCGCTTGATGTCTCTCAACAAGACAGAAGCCAGTCCGCTTGCGAGTTGACATGTGTGACAGACAGTTACCGGGGTTGAGGATCCGCCAGCCGAATCACCACTTCTGTTTCCCATTTCGCTTGATCCGGCTCCTCGTTTGGATCGGTGAGGAAGGACATCAGGCGCGCGCCAAACGCCCGGCCCTGCTCCGTTTCCCAGGCATCCCACTCCAGGCCCTGCTTCGCTCCCCAGTCCAGCAGCGCCGCATTGGCTTCGATGCCGCTGCCCCACCCGGTGTAGACGAGGGAGGCATACCGACCCGCCGGCAGAACACCTGCCGTGACGCGGTCATTGGCGGAGGGGACGCTCGCCACAGGAATGCCCACCTCAATATCGAGCAGCGCCTCCATATCAATAACGAGATTGCGCAGGAAAGGCGCACCTGCTGGGGCTACACTCCGCTTTCCCAACCAGGCAAACACTTCCCCACGGAGTTGCTGTATGACGGTATCCAATTCTTGCATGGTGGTATGGGTTCGAATCGCCACGTAGCGTTGCTCATTGCGATTCTCCAACTTCGGCTCGGTAATCATAGATGTTTTCTCTTTTGCTTTTTCTGATAACATTGAAAATAGGACAATACATAGGTGCTATTCCCGTTATCATGGGTAAAGTCGGTAACTGGCTGGCATTTATGCTGGCAGGGAATAGATTGGAGCGCGCAAAGCTTTGGGGGTATCAGATCTCTGTTCGTCTGGCATATTATCCGCCGTATCATAGCAAATACAACCCGGTCGTCCCACACATGGTTCGTCACTAAATGTTTCACGTGAAACATTTAGTGACGAACGCTGCCGCCATTAACTGGCAAGATCTGGCCGGTGATATAGGCGGCGGCGGGCGAGGCGAGGAAGAGGGCCACACCAACGATATCCTCTGCCTGACCCCAGCGCTTCAGGGGGATACTCTCTTTGACACGCTGGTAGAATGCGGAACTGGTCTGCTCTCTGGCCCACGTGTTCTCGATCCAGCCAGGGGCGATACAGTTGACGCGGATATCCGGAGCATACTCGACCGCCAGGCAACGGGTAAGGGAGATGACCGCACCTTTGCTCATGGCGTAGAGCTGGTTGGTGAGGCCAGCCGCGCCTGAGAGCGCTCCATCCCAGCCTATGTTGATAATACAGCCTCTGGGTCGCATATACGGCCTTACCTCGCGACAACATGTCCATGTCCCCTGGACATCCACACGCATCATCCGCTCAAAGCGTTGGATCTCGTTTAAGCCTCCAGCCTCCGCAGAGTTAGCGCTGGCTCCGGCATTGTTAATCCAGATATCGATCTCGCCCAGGCACTTCGCCGCCTCTTTGACTAAACCCGTTGCCTGGTCGCTATCGCTAATATCTGCCTGGAGTGCATCCGCCAGCCCTCCGCTGGCTTGTATCTCGCGCACGACTTCCTTGGCCTGCTCCCGGCTCTTCCCATAATGTATCAATACCCTGGCACCTTCGCGCCCAAAGCCCAGGGCGAGGGCACGCCCTATTCCTCGTCCCCCCCCGGTTATCACAACATTTTTCCCCTGTATGCTCGTCATAGCCGCACTCCTTTTTGTTAGTAAATGTTTCACGTGAAACATCAGGGCTTTCTTCGCCTGAAATTGCACACTTATGTTTGCTCAAATATAAGATACGCCTGCTTCTATCGCCTTATAAATCTACTTGTCGCTCGTACAGCACATGTGCTACACTCATATAGATGGTACCACCAATAAAGATGGTACCACTCCCTAACAGGATAAAGCGCCATATGTCGCGCATATGAAGGGAGTATATCTTGTCAGGTACCCTCTTGCCTGAAAAGGGCAGGGGCTTGCGTCAGCAAGCCTGGACCTGTTCAGATTCAGCCATGAATCCTTTGTCTTGGCAGAGGGTTATCGGGCTACGATAGTCGGGAAGCGTTGAAGTCCTACCTACGGGTGCGTGCCAGCCTGTAGCTCTAGAATCTCTGGGTTAAACAGCAAAACGGGGTCTATGCCGTGCTCAGGGAACAGTACCGCCCACTATCATTATCGAGGCAACCATTACCCTAGCAATAGGAGGCTCAATGATGAGCAACGTGTTTGTAATTGATACGGATTATACCCCCTTAGATCCTGTGCATCCTGGATATGCGCGGCGTTTACTCAAGCAGGGGAAAGCCGCTGTGTACCGAAGATACCCCTTTACTATTGTGCTCAAACGAGCCGTAGAGGAACCACAGGTGCAACCATTACGTTTGAAACTTGATCCTGGCAGTCGTACTACGGGAATTGCTGTGGTTGATGATGCCAACGGCAAGATTGTCTTTGCGGCTGAACTTGCTCATCGTGGTCATGCCATTAAGGACAGCCTTGATGATCGTCGTGTGGTCCGTCGCAACCGACGCAACCGCAAAACTCGGTATAGAAAGCCTCGCTGGCAGAATCGAAGGCGCAAGAAGGGATGGTTGCCTCCCTCCTTAGAGAGTCGGATTGCCAATATTCTCACATGGGTAGCGCGTTTGTGTCGCTTGGCTCCCATGACGGCTCTGAGCATGGAACTGGTCAAGTTTGACCTGCAACAGATGGAAAATCCTAATATTACAAGCGTAGAATATCAGCAAGGGACTCTTCAAGGCTATGAAGTGAGAGAATACTTGCTTGAGAAGTGGGAGCGAACATGCGCCTATTGTGGCAAACAAAAGGTGCCTTTGCAAGTTGAGCATATTCATCCTCGTGCCAAAAGTGGCACAAACAGAATCAGTAATCTTACTCTCGCATGTGAGCCGTGCAATACGGCCAAGGGCACACAGCATATTCGCGTGTTTCTTGCGAAAAAGCCTGATGTGCTGAAGCGTATTCTCGCTCAGGTCAAGAGGCCACTCAAAGATGCGAGCGCGGTCAATACCACGCGAAGGACTCTCTTGGAACGACTCAAAGTCTTGGGATTGCCTGTCGAGTGTGGAAGTGGTGGTTTGACAAAATACAATCGGAGCACAAGAGGGTTGCCCAAAACCCATTGGCTGGATGCGGCGTGTGTGGGCAAAAGTACGCCCGTGGGACTCACTCATACGGGAATTGTCCCCTTGCAGATCAAAGCGATGGGACATGGATCACGACAAATATGTGTCGTTGACAAATATGGATTTCCCAAGCAACACAAACAACGCAAAAAGACATTTCTTGGCTATCAAACAGGGGATATGGTCAAAGCTCTGACCCCCAAAGGGACGTTTGAAGGGCGTATTGCGATTCGCCATCGACCTCAATTTCGTCTTGGGGAGAGAGAGATCCACCCCAAATATCTGCGATGTGTCCATCGTGATGACGGGTATGAATATATTCAGAAAGGAGTGCGTCATGCCCCTCCCCATGACTGAAGTGAGGGGTCCCCGTATGACGCGATTCTATGATGGTTACCCACGATCTCTCTGTGGATCCTTCCACCACGTCTTTGAATCAGGAAGAACAACGAGCTACTCTGCGCGAACTGCGCAGTCAGCTTATTAAATATTATCGCCCTCTCTTGCAGGATGGGCCAGGACCTATTCGTATTATGGCACGGATAGTCACAGAACTGGAAAAGGCCTGCCGCCAGCATAATATCTCAGAAGAGGTGATCATATCCGAGATTGTCAATCGCACGATTGGCGATATCAATGTGCGCTTGATTACCGAGTGCGAGGATGAGCCAGGCGGTTCGCGTGACTATCGCCTTCTGGCCGACGAGCTGGGCGTGGCTCTGCCTGGAGAGAAACTGGCCTCTGGCTATACCGCCAGCGGCTCGACCTATCTCTGGCTTCGCGAGCAGATGCTAGAGTGCGAGCGCCTCCTGCTGCAACAGGGCTTTGATCTGCGTATCTATGATATCTATGGCATTGGTAATCCCGTGCTCCGCTCCTGGCTGGCAAACGAGATGGCTACCCTCTGGAACCTGCCAGTTACATATGAACATATTCTCCCCAGCCTGGGCGCGATGGATGGCATCGATAAAACCCTGCGCGGCCTGACCCTCCACTTTCAGCAACACAGCACGGAAGGCATCGGTATTCTCTTCCCTGAGCCAGGCTTTGGCGTCCCCGAATGGCAGGCACGCACCTATGGCTATACTCTACATCGCTTCCAGACGGCAGAGGAGCATCACTTCAAGCTGACTGGCTCCCAGTTCGATGCCTTGTTACAGGAGCATGAAGATATTCGCGTTGTCTACCTGACCATCAGTAATAATCCTACCGCCTTCTCTTTTACAGCCGCCGAGCTACGCTCGCTCTATGATGTGCTGCGTCGCTACTGGCAGGATGGGCGCGAGATCCTGGTCCTGGCCGACCTCGCCTATATCGGCACCAGTCAGCCAAAATTAGATCAGGAGCGCATGTCGGCCTTCCAGGGCGCGGATATTCTCCAGCATACACTCTTTGTTAGCAGCCTCTCAAAAACCTGTACGCTGACTGGCGAGCGCTTTGGCTGGGTCACCTGCGCGAATCCAGCTATCGCCAACACCATTGCCGCTAGTTGGACGAATGGCATGGCCTCTCTTCCCGGCGAGTGGCAACTGCGCTTCATGGCCTATTATCGTCTCCTACAAGAACGCCCCTGGCTAATGGAGAATTTGCGCGCCTTCTATCGTATGCGCCGCCAGCGTTTCATTGAGCAGCTACGCCAGATCAATACCCAGCAACCCCTCTTCGCAGAGATCTATGTCGATGATGACACCACCGTCTATAACTGGAGCAAGCTTGCTCCCGGAGAAGATGCCTTCTCGCTCTTTGAGAAGACAGGCATCGCGGGAGTCCCTGGTTCGGGCTTTGGCTATACCGATGCCTATATTCGCTTTTCAATCGGCTTTCTTCCTGTACCATCGACAGACTCGATAAACTCGACAAACTCGACAGCCTCGACAGGCTCGACAGGCTCTAAAGACGCATCTACATCCGATGCCACGTTGAACAACGTGAGTACACCAAACATTCCTACTTGATATCAGTTGTCCTAAATGGTACTCTGTAGAGGGCTATGAACTTTTCAAAGTTCTTGCCAGGGGAGCAGGGAGGCTGGCTGACAAGGCTCTAGCTAGAGCAGGTTGTGCCACCTGTCATTTACCACCTTCCATACTTCCCAGGATATAACTTCCATTATCTTGCACACAATGCGTTGGATCAGGTAAGTTCCTCATCCTGGGTGTGCGGGGCAAATCAAGACAAGCATACTGGCGTTTCTTTTTGGATGCACTGTCGCATCGCCCCTTGTTAATGATGACATGGTACTACATGCAGTTAAAACCCGGTTGTCACGATCAGTACTATGTGTTATGACAGGAGTCCATGATGGACGGATTGTAGCCCTGTCATAGCCATACCTACTTTTATTCGTACACACGCACACTCAGTCGTTGCAGCTATCTCTGCGCGCTGAAAAAAACCGGTTTGCTCTGCTCGTTAGTACACTCGTAACCGTTCAGATGAAAAAGGAGAAATTAGGATATGACTCTTCGTGTAGGTATCAACGGTTTTGGACGCATTGGTCGCCAGTCTATGAAAGCCATGCTGGAACGCCACCCCGAGGACATTGAGGTCGTTGCGATTAACGACCTGACCGATACACAGACCAACGCTCACCTGCTTAAGTATGACTCCACCTACGGTCGTTTCCCTGGCACCGTCGAGGCCACAGAGGACTCGCTGATCGTCAATGGTCATAAGATTCAAGTTATTTCTCAGCGTGACCCGGCCCAGATTCCCTGGAGCGACCTCGGCGTGCAGGTCGTGATTGAGTCCACTGGCTTCTTCACCGATGCCGAGAAGGCTGCCGCTCACCTGCGCGGTGGCGCCAAGAAAGTGATCATCTCGGCTCCCGCCAAGGGCGAGGACCTGACGATGGTGCTGGGCGTGAACGAGAACACATACGATCCCGCCAAACACCATATTATCTCCAACGCCTCCTGCACCACCAACTGTCTTGCGCCAGCCGCCAAAGTGCTCAATGATACCTTCGGTATCGAGCGTGGAATGATGAACACCATTCACTCATACACCAATGACCAGCGCATCCTTGACCAGGTTCACAAGGACCTGCGCCGCGCGCGTGCCGCCGCTGCCAATATCATTCCAACCACGACCGGTGCCGCCCGCGCCCTGGCCCTGGTCATTCCAGAGCTAAAGGGTCGCTTCGATGGCATGTCCCTACGCGTTCCCACCATCACGGTCTCGGTCGTCGACTTCGTGGCAACCACACAGAAACCCCTGAGCAAAGAGGCAGTCAATAACGCCTTCAAGGAAGCCGCAGCCGGCTCTCTGAAGGGCATTCTCGATTACACCGACGAGCCTCTGGTCTCCAGTGATTTCCGTGGCAACCCGCACTCCTCCATTATTGATGGAGAATCCACGATGGTGCTTGGCGATAACATGGTTAAGGTCGTCTCCTGGTACGACAACGAGTGGGGCTACTCCTGCCGCGTTGGGGACCTGGCGCACTTCATCGGCCAAAAGGGCTTCTAGTCCATGAACAAGAAAACGATTCGTGATATTGATGTCGCTGGTAAGCGAGTCCTGGTGCGCGTTGATTTCAACGTGCCCCTGGACGAGAACCAGCGAATCACCGATGATATCCGTATCACCGCCGCGCTGCCGACGCTGCGCTACCTGCTTGAACATGGTGCGTCGCTGATTCTGATGTCGCACCTGGGCCGCCCCAAGGGAAAAGCCGTAGAATCCATGCGCCTGCGCCCGGTGGCCCAGCGCTTAAGCGAGCTACTCCAGCAGCCAGTGAAGACCACGTCGGACTGCGTTGGCGCCGAGGCACTCTTCGAGGCTCAGGCCCTGCAACCCGGAGAGGTGCTCTTGCTGGAAAACCTGCGCTTCCATAAGGAAGAGGAGGAGAATGATCCAGCCTTCGCGCGCCAACTGGCGGAACTGGGTGATCTCTACGTCAACGATGCCTTTGGCACCGCACATCGCGCCCACGCTTCAACCGAAGGCGTGACGCACTACCTACCCGGTGTCGCTGGCTTCCTGATGGAGAAAGAACTCAATTATCTTGGCTCTACGCTGGAGAACCCGCGCCACCCCTTTAAAGCCATTGTGGGCGGGGCCAAGGTCTCCGATAAGATCGCGGTCCTGGAACGCCTCATCGCCATCGCCGATGGCATCCTGATCGGCGGCGGCATGGCGAACACTTTCCTCAAGGCCCAGGGCCTGGAGATTGGTGAATCGCTCGTCGAGGACAGCAAGCTGGATGTGGCACGCAACCTTATGCTTAAGGCCAGCCAGCGCGGTATCGAGTTTCTCCTACCAGGCGACGTTGTGATCGCGGATCGCTTCGCGCCCGATGCCAATGCAAAGGTTGTGGCGAGCCAGAAAGTCCCAACAGACTGGCGCATCCTCGATATCGGTCCCGCAAGCGTCGAACAGTTTGCGCGGGCCCTGGCCTCGGCGCAGACGATCATCTTCAATGGTACGCTGGGTGTAGCTGAGATGCCCGCCTTCGCGAAGGGCACCAATGCCGTGGTTGAGATCCTGGGCCGTCGTACCGCCGAGGGTGCCACAACCATCATTGGTGGTGGCGACTCCGCCGCCGCAGTCGAGCAGGCCGGGGCCGCGCAGAAGATGTCACACGTCTCCACGGGTGGTGGCGCCTCCCTCGAGTTCCTCGAAGGCAAGATCCTACCAGGCGTAGCAGCCTTGCAAGATCGCTAGTCCAGTGTTTATGATAATAGAGTCGGATCACACATGTGATCCGACTCTATTCGTGTGACAATCATTAGAATTACTTATACAAAGGGGTATAGATTATATGACTGCATCCTCAACTGGCCGTACCGCCATTATTGCGGGCAACTGGAAGATGAATTATGGGCCGCGAGAGGCCGCGAAATTTGTACAGGAGATCCAGCCAGCCCTGTCAGAGGCTCTTCAAGCCCCTGGCTCGCCGCTGTGTATCCTCTGTCCACCCGCCATCTCCCTGGCAGCTGTACGCGCCGTGCTAGATATTCCCGATGCCGCGAGCTCGGCCCAGATAGAGCTTGGCGCCCAGAACATGTACTTTGAGGAGAAAGGGGCCTTCACAGGCGAGATCTCTCCTAATATGGTACATGAGCTTTGCACGACCGTCATTCTCGGCCACTCCGAACGCCGCACATATTTCGGTGAGACCGATGAACTGGTAAACAAAAAGACTCTGGCCGCGCTACGCCATGAACTCAGACCCATCGTGTGCATCGGCGAGAATGAGCAGCAGCACGAGAGCGGTGAGACAGCCCACATCATCACTACCCAGGTACGGGCCAGCCTAGCTAATCTCACGTCCGAGCAGGCTCGTGAGATCGTGATTGCCTATGAACCCATCTGGGCCATTGGCACAGGCAAGGCCGCGACCGGCGAGATCGCCAACAACGTTATTCGCCAGATTCGCCAGGAGTACCAGGCGATCTATGGAGCCGAGGCCGCCTCAGTAGTACGCATCCTCTACGGTGGCAGCGTGACCTCGGACAACATCGCCGAATTCATGGCCTACCCAGATATCGATGGCGCCCTCGTCGGCGGAGCCAGCCTCAAACCCGACTTTATCAATATCGTCCGCAACAGCCGCCAAGTTCGCCACTAAAATAGCAATAAACTTATCGATCAGAATGCAGTCAGGCTTGTCACTAGGAGGACGAGCCTGACTGCATTCTTTTGGGGACGGTACTCTACACACATGTTCTCTCATATGCTAAGATGGTTATATCGTCAAGAACGGGTAAAAGATCACGAAAATAGGCATCATACAGAGGTCATACATGGTACAGGCACACCCTTCTCCCCTGCTCAGCACACCTGCCTTCGCGCCAGAACATCTTGTGGGCGATCTGGAGCAGCTTGCGCTCATACTTACCCAGAGCCTGGATGCAATACCAACGAAAAGCTGGACGCGCCCCACAGAGAAACATGGGGCAGGCTGGACAATGCATGAAACACTGGCTCATGTCACAACCACAGCGGAACTGTATTTGCAGACCATAGAAAAAGCGCTCACTGGTGAGCGTTTTGCTCGCGTCAATGTGACGCGCCGTTATGAATTGCCTGCCTTGCAAAAAGAAGATATCGCCACGAGACATCACCTTCCACCCACCCGATTACTTGAGCAGCTCGCGCAAGCGCTCCGTCAGACCGCCCTTCTCATCCCTATGCTCTCAAACGTCGACCTGATGCGTCCAACGGCCATTGCCTTTTTTGATCGCCCACCCACCATTATTGAACTCATCGGTACTCAACTAGTTCATCCAGCCATTATTCATGCTCAGCAGCTTACGGTGGCGGCGAGCAGACCTCCACTCTGGAACACCTATGCGCCTGACTTCTTGCAGCGTAACCTCACGCGTTTCTTCCAGATGCTCACCTTTCTGTACTGGCGTGAACGCGAGCGCGACCTTCACGCCACCATCAACTACGACATCCAGGGACCCGCTGGCGGTCAGTGGACCCTTACGCTCACACCACAGGGAGCATACGCCGACAAAGGCCATGTAGAGCGTCCTACGCTCACCATCTGGCATCCTGGTGCTGAAGCCATGTGCTCCTGCTTTACAAAAGAGTCCAGCCTGCGGCGCGCTCTCGTGTTGGGACGTATGAGATTTCGCGGTGATCTGCGCCTGGCGCAGCGCCTCTATGATTTATTTGAACCCGCCTGATAGAAGAAGGGCACGTCTCAGGCTTAGACATTGCTCGTGTGCAGATCACCACGTATCGTGGTGATACCCAGATAGCGATAGTCTTTAAGTACCTCCTCGGGAACTGAAGACTCTGTGACCAGGTGGGTCACCTCTCTGAGCGGCGCGACGACAAACGGAGAGGCCGTGTTTAACTTCTTCGCCGATGCCAGCGCCACGACCTCCGCCGCATTGGCGATCATTGCCCGCTTGACGTAGACTTCGTCCAGTTCAGGAGCACAGATACCTACCTCCAGGTGCAGACTACATACCCCTAGCATACATATATCTGCTTGATAGGTTCGCAGGGCCTCCACCGTCTCAACCCCCACCGTCACCTGAGAAGCCTTATGCAGTCTTCCACCCAGCAGCACGACCTCAACCGTTGGATGCCCGCTCAGCTCAACGGCAATTGGTGGACTATTTGTTACTATCGTAGCCCGTAGATCACGCGGCAGGTAGCGCGCCACCTGTAGCGTCGTGGTTCCCCCATCCATGACAATTACCTGTCCACTCCTTACCAACCTGGCTGCAGCTCTAGCAATCTCATCCTTTTGCGCGATCTCCTCTTCCTGGCGTTTGATATAATCCATACGTGGGGCGCGCAGTAGCGCTCCACCATGTACGCGCTGGATTAGACCTGCCTCAAACAAGTCGCGCAAATCGCGGCGTATCGTATCCTCCGAAACCACCAGCGCCTCGCTCAGCTCTGAGGCCAGCACACTTCCCTCGTTATGCAGCATATCCAGAATACGCTGCTGACGCTGCTCCTTTAACATGGTTCTCTTTTACATCTCCTTAAAACCGCATAAACATGCATTGACAAAGGGAAACTTTGCGGTTATCATCTTGATTGTGCATTATATTGCGTTTATATCTACATAGTCAAGCATAGGTAGCCATATAACAAATGGATAGGAAAAATTCGCGTGATTTCAACAGATCAGACGACTCCAAACAGCAGACGTACTCCCTCTTCGTTCACTCTACATATCGCAATCGCCTTCTTCCTGATTTTGCTCATTGGGGCAAACGATGGTGCCTTTGGCGTACTGCTCCCTCATGTACGCATACACTATGCGCTCAATAATTCTATAGTCAGCCTGATCTTCCTATTTAGTACCCTGGGCTATCTCTGCGCTGCCTTTAGCAATGGCCTGATTATCGAGAAGATAGGCAAAGAGCGCGCATTGATGACCGGGGCAGGACTGCTTATCCTGGGAGCAGCGCTTACCAGTCTACAACCGTTTTTCTTCTTGCTCTTACCCTGTGTCCTGATTCTTGGCTTTGGCATCGCCATGCTTGACGCGGGCCTCAACACTTTCATCGCCAGCCTTCCGCGTAGCTCGGCCCTGCTCAACTACTTCCATGCCTTCTATGGCATCGGGGCCTGGCTAGGACCTCTCACGGCGACAGGTCTCTTTGCGCTCAGACAAAATTGGAATGTGATCTATATGTTGTGGGCTGGGGCAGGACTCCTTGGCATACTCTGCCTCTGGCTCATCTTGAGACGTACCCCCATTACGGCACCCGTCGAGGGGACAAACGAAGAAGGGCAGGGCAATGTACTTGTTCAAGCGCTTAAACTGCGTGTCGTCTGGTTCGCAGCCCTCTTTCTACTCTTCTATGTCGGTGCGGAGGTCACTCTGGGCGCCTGGAGCTATAGCTTTCTGACCGAGGAGCGCCATGGAGACGTCGTGCTTATGGGCACCCTTGTCAGTGGCTACTGGTTTGGCTTAACCGCTGGTCGCGTTGCGCTGGCCCACCTGACACAGCGCCTGGGCGCAAAACGTGTGATCCTGATCTGCCTCGGGGGCTTTGGCGGTAGTTTGTTGCTGGTCTGGCTTATTCCCTCGGCGATATGCGCAGCCATTGGACTCTTCGTTGCGGGCTTTAGCCTGGGGCCAATGTTTCCCACCACTATCTCTATCATGTCAGACCTTGTGCCCTCACGTCTCCTGGCCAGCAGCATTGGTTTTCTGGCCAGCCTGGGCAGTATGGGGGCCGCGCTCTTCCCCTGGCTCACAGGGAATATCGCGCAACTTCTTGGACTCTGGGCATTGCTTCCCTTTGTTATCCTCCTGGCACTTCTCATGATTGTCTTCTGGCTGTTTCTACACTCCTCAGCGCCTGCGGCACTTCGCATAAAGTAAAGTATGGTCGGTAGGAAGGCTGGCAGAGTCAGTCTTCCTGCCGACCATACCGTAGTAAGGTGGTCTCTGCGTCGAAGACGCCTCGCAGGGGTCAGGGGTGTGGTGCTGGGCTGGCAGAGCCAGCCCAGCACCACACCCCTGACCCCTGCGAGACACGTAGTGGCGAGAAGTCCTGAGTAGATACTTGATTCACGGTATGGCTTAATGATATATCTTCTTTATTCTTTCTCTTAAATAAAAAGTAGCAAGGTACTTTTTATTTGGAATGGCAAACTGTCATTCTGCATCCTGGCCCTCGGTGATCTCGCCGAGCATGAGGCGTTCGGCGAGGATATCGGCGCTCTCGCGTAACAACCTACGGCGCCTCAGCCAGTCTCTAATGGTTACACTGACCAGGAGAACTCCCAGGGGAAAGAGGAAAATGATGGCGAACGTGGCGATTCCCTGGCTCGTCCCATAGAGAACAAGCAGGTCAGTCACCCAGCCCAGGCAGAAAAGCGCAAGCACGCCCTTTGTGATGAGGCTAGGTAGACCCAACGTGCATGGGACCTGGCCCTGGGCCGAGGCAAAGAGGAAGGCGCGCTCCTGGAGTCTACGCTCCTCAATATCTATCGTCGCAATAGGTGACTTGCCTGTCCGATAGTTACACATACCGTTATAAATACCCCAGATCAGCAATCCCATGAGAAGGAGGAGGAAGAGTGGTACAACCAGGGGCTGCTGAGTAAAGAGCGCACGTAACGTGGTCAGTGAGCAGAGGAAGAGTGTCGCGCCAAAGATTATCATTGCCCGCAGGCCGCGCCGCCTTTGCGCGGCGCGCTCCTTTGCGATCTCTTCACGTAAAAACTCGGCTTCAGGATTGCGTTTCACATGCATAGTTTGCCATTCCTTTGGACGGGACTTCTCGCCACATTGTGGCTCGCGTGGATATGGAACGCAGTGATGAGTCTTAACGATAGGTCAGACCCGAGCCAAGACAAGCAGAGACACGCCGCATATTCCTGACGACGTGTCTCTGCCTCTTATCGTTTTAGTGATCGGGGAACAATGTTTACCACGTGGATACGGCCACATGGCATTGTGAATTGCTATAACTGGCAACTGGCTATAATTAGCTACCATTTGCTGCGCGATGTACCTGCTAGTGGCAAAGCCCGGCAAGCAAGCAACTAATCCAGGTAATCCTTCAGCTTGCGGCTGCGGCTTGGATGGCGTAATTTGCGCAGGGCCTTGGCCTCGATCTGGCGAATGCGCTCGCGCGTGACATGAAACTCCTTGCCGACCTCTTCGAGGGTACGGCTACGCCCATCGTCGAGACCAAAGCGCAACTGTAAGACCTTGCGCTCGCGCTCAGTCAGGCTATCGAGTACATCCTCCACCTGCTCTTTCAACAGCTGGTGGCTCGCGGCGTCCGCGGGGGCAAGTGCCGTATGATCCTCGATAAAGTCGCCGAGGTGGCTATCGTCTTCCTCGCCGATGGGAGTTTCCA
Source organism: Ktedonobacter racemifer DSM 44963 (assembly GCF_000178855.1). GTDB lineage: Bacteria > Chloroflexota > Ktedonobacteria > Ktedonobacterales > Ktedonobacteraceae > Ktedonobacter > Ktedonobacter racemifer. Next base: position 2,783,324 of record NZ_ADVG01000002.1, read on the forward strand.
GGCTCACCGGCTCCTGGCTGACCTTAATGATCTCACGCACCTTCTCCGCGCTGATCTCCATCTGAGCGGCGATCTCTTCCGAGGTTGGTTCGCGACCAAGATCTTGCAGCAAGCGACGGCTAATGCGGATCAGGCGGTTGATCGTCTCCACCATGTGGACAGGAATACGGATCGTGCGGGCCTGGTCTGCAATAGCGCGGGTAATAGCCTGGCGAATCCACCAGGTCGCGTAGGTGCTAAACTTAAACCCTTTGTTATAATCGAACTTCTCAACCGCGCGAATCAGGCCGATATTGCCCTCCTGGATGAGGTCCAGCAGGTTCATACCGCGCCCAATATACTTTTTCGCCACGCTCACGACCAGGCGCAGGTTAGCCTCTGTCAGGCGTTTCTGTGCCTCTTCACCCTCAGAGATATAGCGATAGTTTGGCGCGGGCTTGAGGCGCTCGGCCTTTCCTCGCTCCATCAATTGAGCCAGGCGAATCTCTTCATGGGCCGTCAGCAGGGGTACACGCCCGATCTCGCGCAGGTACATACGCACGGGATCATCCAGGCTGCTTTCCAGGTCGGCCACAACGATACCGAAGCCATCCTGTAAATCCTCCCACTTGGGATCAGCCAGGACCTCGGCGTCTACATCGTTCATTTCCTCAGGGCTGGGCTCCCAGTCTGCTGGCGGCTCTTTGTTTGGGTCCAGGGCGTCCATAGACTCTTCGTCCTGTAATTTAAACAGATCGAAAGACTCACCCTCCGCGCCCAGAGCTGCACTTGAGGCATTTCCAGTTGCTTCTTGATGAGCACGACCAATGGCTTCAATATCAAAGACACTTTCCGTATCGTTTAAAAGAGTCTCTTTAAAGGTTTCTATTTCAAAAACATTCCCCAATGACCCCGTACTCACATGCCCACTTTGTACTCGATCCATAACTTCTTGTTCCCGATTCACCATTCTGGCATCCCCCTTCAGAAAACAGGACGTGCTGTACAGACATAAACGATAAGATGAAATATCCCGTTTCCTGATCTTATATGTAAAAAGATGATACCGCGCCTAAATAATTTGCGCTTGCTTGAATTGTCGACAGTAACATATACACAACAGGGCCAGGTAGGACTAGCCTTGCAGGTGTGTTGCAGAATCAATCGTGTGTAACTGCCGGTGAATTTCCAGTAGTCGCTGCTGTAACTGTCTCCTCGTTTGTGCATCACCAGCAGCAGTGGCTTCGCGTATGAGAAATTGCAATTCGGTATTCAGTTGTACAAGCCTTGCTCGTTTCAGACGCGTCGCACACTGGACCGCTTCTTTTACCAGTCCGGCTCCATCGCGTGGAGTCTCTATGTCTACGCATTCGCGCGCCCGATTGAGCGCGTCCCATAACGAGGCAGGCACATACTGATCAAAGGATTGAAGTGAGGGGGAAGAAGCACGTTGTTGATACACAGAATAGAGAATGTGGTACAACTCTCGCGTATCTGTCCCGGCGAAGTCACCATCGTCTATTATACCATAAACATAGGGACTTAATCCGGGATTTTGTAGGAGTAGCCCAATCAGGTAGTCCTCCCATTTTAGCCTATTCGCCTCACCTCTGTCAAGTATACCACTGGTACCATGACGCTGTGCACCGACTAGACCATTCGTCCTTGCTTCCCTCTTCTGCCCGCTGCCTGGATGACCTTGTTCACCAATGGGTGGTGCTCCAAGCACTGACCCTGCTTGTTCTTTACCAAATCCCTTCCCACTATCAGTGTTCCTTTTGTCTAACGGAGCAGAGAACGTTGCAGTAACACTCGTCGCCCGTTGTTCCCTCAAGGTATGTTGTAATTCAGCATACAAACTTCGCTCATCGATAGCAATAAGCCTTGCAAGCTTGCGTATGTAGGCGTCACGCTTAATACGATCACTGATCATGCCAATGACTGGCAACAAGCGTTTCGCGGCCTCGGTCTTGCCTACTGGCTCACGAATATCCAGGTCCGCTGTCTTGACGACAAAGAAGTAGTCTACCAGGGGCAGTGGATGGCCGACAGCGTAGAGCCAGGCGGTATGGTCACGCCTGATAAACTCATCAGGATCTTCACCCAGGGGCAACTGAAGCACGTTGATCTCCGCATCCACCTGTTCCTCCAGGCGAATAATCCCACGTGCCTGCTGCTTGCCAGCGTAGGATCCCTTCTGCTCATGCACATTATTGCCTCCCTTGCGCCCCTCTCGCGGCCATTGACGATCAGCGGCTCCGGCAGGCAATGGCACAGGTACAACAGTGCGATCAAAGCCCTTCAAGGCTTCCTGGATGCCATGCTCCGTCGCAGCGCTTCCCGCCGCATCTGGGTCCAGCGCCAGGGTTACTTGCTTGGTCATCTTCTTCAGTTGCTGAATGTGCTTTTCGGTGATCGCGCTACCAATACAGGCCACGGTTTGCCTGGTACCATACTGGTGAGCAATGATGGCATCGACATATCCTTCGACAATAATAACTTGCCGGGCCTGTTTTATTGCATCGCGCGCCATATCCAGGGCGTATAAGACTGTATTTTTCTCAAACAGCAGCGTCTGTGGCGAGTTGAGATATTTGGGTTTGCCGTCTCCAAGTGCTCTTCCACCAAAGCCAATCACGCGTCCCCGTATATCTCGTATCGGAAAGATAATTCGGTTTCTAAAGTAATCATAGATGCCATTTTCTGTATTTCCCTCGCCGCTCTCGCGTCCACTTCGGTCAGAGCTACCCATTTCTCGCTCACGTGCCAGTCCTCCAACAACCAACTCGCGCTCGCTATAGCCGCGACTGAGCAGATAGCGCGATAAACCATCCCACTGGTCGGGTACATAGCCTAAGCCAAAAGTAATGACGGTATCCGCGGAGATACCCCGGCTCTGAATATATGCGCGCGCCTCCTCTGCCTCACGCGAGCGCAGAAGCATATGGTGAAACCAGAGCAAGGCATCCTCGTTCAACTGGCGTAGGCGCTCTTTGGCCGCGCTCGTCTCACGCGAAGCCTCGGCGTTATGACTCTCCTGCTCCTCCAGCGCCACACCCGCCTTCTGGGCCAGGTATTCTAGGGTCTCGCGAAACTCCAGGCCCTGCTGCTTCTGCACAAAGGAGAAGACGTCTCCTCCCTCGTTACAGCCAAAGCAGCGCCAGGTCTGGGTCTCTGGAAAGACATAGAACGAAGGCGTCCGCTCGTTGTGAAACGGGCAGAGTCCCTTCAAGGTCTTTCCTGATTTGTGTAGTGCAACAACCAGGCTGATCTCTTCGGCTACGTCAACTTTAGCCTTGATAGTTTCGATAATAGATGTCATTTCCTGGCCCTCAAAGATAGATGTTGCTCTTACAAAACATATAACGGGTCATCACAGAGAAAATAGTGGCACATAGCTTATGAGGTGGGTAAGTAGTAGTGCCCAGGTATTCTACAGCATGAGGATAGCGCACTGCAAACATGTGTGCCATAGATGCCACCTACCAGGGGGTGCGACCTGGAGAGTGTAGATTCCTGGCTTAAGATTATTCTAACACGGGTACAAGGTCATACAAAAATAAAAACGCCGCTCTCTCTTAGCCACTTAACAGAACATCCATTCTATAGACGATCTCTGACTCTACCAGGTGACAAAAAAATCCACATTTCTTTCTTGTGTTTCTTGAGTAACTCAAAGTTATCCACATTTTCCACAACCCTAACTACTATTATATTTATTTTATTTTTAAAAAATATATTAGATAGTAGTAGTAGGGGATGTGGATAAGTGGATAACTTTGGGTTTCCCACCATTGTCCCTTACCCCTAATACACGCATAGAATCCCTTCGCAAGCGGCTCCAAACTATGTGGAAAAGTTATCCACAATGTGGCAAAAAGGCCAAAAAAAGGTGGATAACCTGTGGATAACCTTGTGGATAAAACTCACTTCTAAAGAGGGTGCTGGAGGATTGTGGATAAGTTATCCACACCATTTGTGGATAAACTCCGAAAGTTATCCACCGAATTGTGGATATGTGGATAAGTTATCCACATAAAATGTGGATAAGTCCTATTTCTGACATTTCTTTCATGTAAATATATCAATAATTAGGAATGCATAAAATTAAGCTGTGAAAAAATCCACAATTACAGCTTGCTTGTGTGGATAGTGTGGATAAGTTATCCACACAAAATGTGGATAAGTCTAACGCTATATCGTATTGTGTGAAGATGCTATGAACGGTGGATAACTTGTGGATAACTTATCCACACTGATTGTGGATAACTTTGAAAAAAATTCCAGATTCTGTGTCTTGTGGATAACTTGTGGATAACTTATCCACACTGATTGTGGATAAGTCTTAGATGCACATATTTCAATGGATGGACTTGTGGATTTGTGGATAAGTTATCCACAACGATTGTGGATAACTCAAAAACACTGCTCGCCTTGTGGATAAGTTATCCACAACGATTGTGGATAACTCAAAAACGCCGCTCGCTTTGTGGATAAGTTATCCACAACGATTGTGGATAACTCAAAAACGCCGCTCGCCTTGTGGATAACTCTTTCATCTTTGTTCATTCTTCTGCGGAAAAATCCACAATTACAGCCTGCTTGTGTGGATAGTGTGGATAAGTTATCCACACAAAATGTGGATAAGTCTAACGTTATATCGTATTGCGTGAAAATGCTGTGAACGGTGGATAACTTGTGGATAACTTATCCACAATCGTTGTGGATAACTTTGAAAAAAATTCCAGGTTCTGTGTCTTGTGGATAACTTGTGGATAACTTATCCACACAAAATGTGGATAAGTCTAACGCTATATCGTATTGTGTGAAAATGCTGTGAAGATGTGGATAACCTGTGGATAACTTTGTTGTGGTGTTGTGGAAAAATCCATAATCATAGCCTGCTTGGGTGGATAGTGTGGATAACTTATCCACAATCATTGTGGATAAGTCTAACGCTATATCGTATTGTATGGAAAATGCGCAAAGTGGTGGATAACCTGTGGATAACTTGTGGATAAGTGCCTATTTTTTTAGGAGTATTCCCCACATTTAGTACAAAGCAGGTTGTGATTGTTCTGGCTTATCCACAAAAAATGTGAATAACTCTTATTTTTTGCCAGAAATATGCGATAAAGCGTGGCCGTTGCTGAGAAGTTCGATCTATAAAGGTAGAATGTGGACAATAGAGAAACGTTTGTGTTCTTCCAAAAGGAGGTTATTCAGATAATTATACACTTATCCACAATTTTTGTGGATAAGTGGGAGGAAAATGTGCAGAAGTCGAGAATTTATCGTTGCGTCTGTCTTTACGGATGAGTATGCATACAAGCTTTCTGTGTTTGTTGAGAATGTAAAGAACATAAAATTTTGTAAACTTTTGCTTGCTGTGCATCGCTGAGACGATTTGTCGCGCAAATAAGTGTGATACACGATGCTTTTTTAAACGTAGTGTTATTATGTGTATTTAGTACACCTTCTTGTGGAGATATTCTGGGTTTTTTAAGAGGAGATGATGATTGGTATACCGCTCCCGCTTCAATCAAGGCTGGCTTTTGTGGCTCTGTATGTGGAGCTGCCTGGTGATCGTGCTCTCTATAAGCGCGTGTAGCGGCGTCGCTCTCCCCGCACCCAATAATGGAAAGCCACCTTCCCACCTGAGCTCGCCACGACCACAGGCCTCTCCAGACCTGATTCAAACAGGGGTGTTAACGGTGGGCAGCTATTTGCAGTATCCGCCACAGGCCTTTCTTGACCCGGCATCTCAGCGTCCAATGGGCTTCGATATCGATCTGATTACTGAAATTGCGCATCGCCTGGGGGTGAAGGTCTCTATTACAAACATGGGGTACAAAACACTGCCTGATGCGGTTACGCAGGGAGAGGTGGATGTGGCTATCGCCGCGATACCTCTCTCTGATACCCTCCAGGCAAGGGTGAATTTTGTTCCTTACTTTAAGGGAGGAGAGGCCCTTTTGGTGCCACGAGGCAATCCTTTGCAGATTGCTACACTTAATGATTTGTGTGGCAGAAGCGTGGGCGTTGTCCAGAATTCTCTTGAGCAGAGCGATCTTGAATTGACCAGCGCCAGTTGCGTTGAAGCTGGGCAGGCATCGATCAGGCTTACATATATCTCTCCGCCCGATACATTCATTGATGCCCTGACTCAAAAGCGTGTAGAGGCTACATTTCAGGATCTGCCGCAGGTTGATTTTTATGCTATGAAATATGCTAACCTCGTGCAGCAGGCAGGCCCCATTCTCAACGTCACAATGGAGGGAATCGCTGTACGCAAAGAGAGCGTAAACCTGGGACATTTGATACAGGTCGTGCTAGATACATTGCGGAAGGATGGTACCTATAATCGTCTCATCAAGAAATGGGGTCTCATACATGGGGCTTTAAGCTCCTAAAGACAAGTTTGAACCCGAACAACGTCCAGGCTCAAACCTTATCCTTCTATCCTAGAAATCAAGCCCCCGTTAAAAAGGTTTGTGGCGAGAGCATGAGCTCCAGATCCTCCGTTTGCGGCATTCCGCACAGGTTCTGGCGCACTGGAAAACCTGAAGTATTGTCTAGCAGGTGGAGAAAAGCGCGGATGATCATAGGGTCAAAGCTTGCTCCAGAGGCTTGCAGGAGCCGTTCGCGCGCGGCGTCGTTTGAGAGCGGCGCCTTGTAGGGGCGCTGAGAGGTTAAGACATCATAGACGTCCGCGACCGTCAGGATACGCGCACTCAGAGGTATCTCTTCCCCTTTAAGTCCCACGGGATAGCCATGCCCATCCCAGGCTTCGTGATGATGCAGGACCGCCTCTACATAGAAGGGATGGATATCGCAACCAATAAGAATGCGTGCGCCAATGAGAGGATGGCGCTCCATCTTGCGACGCTCTTCCTCTGATAGGGCCGCTGATTTATTGAGGATATCATTGGCGATCCAGGTTTTACCCAAATCATGTACCAGGGCCGCAAGGGCCAGGTCGCGCGCCTCGCGCCTACTCCACCCCAGGTGACGAGCCAGGCGCGAGGCATATGTTGCTACGCGCCTGGAGTGCTCATAGGTCACGATATCACGCTCTTGAATGCTTTGAGCAAATGAAAGAAGTACTTTTCTCGTCTCTTGATCTTTTGTTATCTGTTTAGCGTCCACCACGTTGCTCTCCCACCTACAGGTGAAAATGTACCCTCTGCCTGGTAACCGCGAAGATCACCATCACCTACTTATACGAAAACCAATCCCCATTCCCCCCTTCGGGGGACAAGCAGGGACGCGGCGCCACTGCCGTGCGCTCAGGTTTTCGAGAGGTAGTCCATAGAAAACGAGAGAAAACGAGTAAAAAGATAGGCTTTGATATACGACCTGTATCCCCAGGAAGTAATGACTACCTGCTGCATAGAAGGCGCAAGGTAGACCTTGTTCCGACCGCTCTTCTCGTTTCTATTCAACCAATCGTTACATGTATGAATATGTCACATCTTAATACGTAGCTTTGAGTGGTGTCTATGTACACCTGCAAAAAAGGTACTTTTGGCTAGCATAATGCCCCTTGCATGCGCTGGCGCGTTCTTTTCTTTAGCCTTTTCTAGAGGGAGAACGTAGACAATGCTATTCCCCAATTAGTCCCTGTTTCCCTCCTATTTCGCTTGGTATCGCACTTTTTTGTGATAGACTCAGCTTGATACTCTGAGAAAAGAATACTCATACCGTGTTTCTTTATTAGTGGATAAAGCCCTTCATGCATAGCATCTGGAAGTGACGAAAAATGGCGGAGAAATCTACACAACAGCAAAAGAAGACGCACGAGTCAAACGTGTTAGAAAAGAAGCAAAGCGATATCGTGACCCTGGTTTTGACCGCTGATAACCACCTGGGCTATTCCGCCTTTGGACAGCAGCCTCGTAGGCGTGAAGAGCGCCAGCTGCGGCTGCGCCAGGCCTTCCAGCAGGCGACGGATTTTGCTATCGTGCAGGGAGTCGACCTGTTTATTCAGGCGGGCGACCTCTTCGATACACCGAGCCCTGATGAGCAAGATCGCAGCTTTGTGGCTGAGCGTCTCGCCCAACTTAAACAGGCAGGCATACGCACTTTTGCGCTGGGGGGAACGCATGATACTCCATTGACTGGGTCCACGCCCGCCCCTCAGAGCAGCTTTGCGCGCCTGGGAGCCCTGCATTATATTCCGCCCGCCCTCAAAGCTGGAGAACGGCTGGAATCAGAACTCATTGATGTGCATGGTGTGCGCGTTGGTATTGCAGGTATCGGCGCGTTAGCTGACCAGAGTGGTGATCCTCTGGCGAATATCTATGTGCGTCCCGATATTGAGGCAGCAGACATACCGATCTTACTTTTGCATGCACCAGTAGAGGGCCTGGGCGTGAACTCCTCGCTCCTGGATGTGCGTGCCAGCGTGAGCCGTGAGAGTATCGCGAACCTATCCATGTTTAAATATATTCTCGCAGGCTATCACCACGGACATACACGTATGCGTATGGCTCATTCTGAGCTGGTGGTGGCTGGTGCTACACAGCATGTGGACTTTACCAGCCCTGAGCAGACGCCCGGCTTTGTCTTTATGGGCATTGCTGCCGATGGGATTCGTTGGTGTAACCATATTCCCTCGCTCGAGGCACTTCAGTTCAAGCGTCTGGTCTTGCATACGAATGAACTATGGCTGGAACAGAATGGAGACGAAAACCAGGCTGTTTCTCCCACCACTTTGATCCTTGAACGCCTGCGCCCCCTGTATGGTGACGATACCATGTTGCAGGTCCGCCTGGAGGGCCAGCTCTCGCGCCATCAGTTTCACGATTTGGACCTGAATCAGATCCGGCGCACGGGCGAGGAGCATTGTTTCGCCCTGGCAATCGATGATAGCTCTCTTACCGTTTTGCCTGAGCAAGAGACCTCTCCTGTTGAAGAAGGGGCGCGCTTTTCACTGCGTACAGAGCTGGTGACCCTGGCCGACGAATGGATTGCCGCGGCATCTGCTGAGCAAGAGAAAAAAGCACTACAATATACGAAGCATGAATTATTGCAAGCGATGGATGAGGTAAAAAGGTAGATGGTGTCCGGGGTCTACCAGGTGCGTCTCGTCGATGATCTGGTAAGGGCTTGGCGAACGGAGTTGTATCCATGATTATCTTGAAGCATTTAACGGTCGAGCGGTTCCGCCTCTTGCGCGAGGTAAATATTCATTTCCCTCAGCGAGGTAGTATCCTGATTCAGGGACCTAATGAATCAGGCAAGTCGGCGCTACTCGAAAGTATTTACTTTGCCCTCTATGGCGAGCCGATAGCCTCTGACCGCAAAAAGAAGCGCGCCCTCGATGATTTAATTTCCTATGGCTCACCGCGTGCGACTGTCTCGCTCTCCTTCTCCATTGGTACGACCGATGTGAGCATGACGCGCATCCTGGAGCGCGGCCAGGGACAACAGGTTCGCCTGCTGGTAAACCAGAGCGGAGTGACGCAGGGCGATGAGATCACTGATTTAAGCGAGGCCAATGCCCGCATTGTTGCGGAACTGAGCCAGATCAATGGTGAGACGCTACGTAACTCCTGCCTGGTGGAGCAGAAGGGCCTGACTCGCCTTGAGGATTTGAGTGGGGCCGAGCGCGAAGAGACGGTTCGCCACCTACTTGGCCTGGAACAACTGGCCACCCTCGGCGAGCGCTTCAAAGTTCTTCCGGAAGATGAGCAGGCACTCCAGGTCAGTCGCGAACGCCTACAGCTTGCTGAGATGCAGGCGCGTATCCCCGAGGTGAGCAAACAGCTTGGCGAGGTAGAACTGGCTCTGGATGCTGTCACGATCCATGAGAGTCTGGACGAGATCCAGACCCAGGAGACCGAAATTGTCGAGGAGGAGACCGCGCTTAAAGATATCCAGAAGCAGCGCGGTGAGCACAAAATGCGTCAGCATCGTGTGCAACAGTTGCGCCGTGCTGATACGACGCTGGCGGAAATCATCTCGGCCTATGATGGCATTGCCGAGGCCCGGCATGAGATTCCAGAGCTGGAGCGCCAGCTAACCGAACTGGAGCGCCGTGAGCAGGAGGAACTGCCCGCGCTGGAGAAGCGCGTGAGCGAGTTGAGTGAGTTGCTGCGCTCTTTTGGTACCTTACAGCGTATGTCCAATGACCTTTTGAGTGTTGTCGATATCATCAAGGAACAGGAGCAACAGCAGAAGGAGCATGAAACGGTGCGCGAGGACCTCAAAGGTATTGAGGTCCAGGTCGGGAACGCCCGCGAGCGCTTGCTGCAAGCTCAGCAATCCTTGCAGGATCTTGAGGATCGTCGGCGCATCAATCGTCCACGCCTGGAAGCACGCCTGGAACGTCTCCATACCCTTGCTTCGCGCCTGGCTGAGCTGCATCGCCTGGAGCAGAAATATCTGCGGTCCCTGGAAGAGAAGAAGTACGCGGCGCAGAATGCGCTTCAGATTGAGCAGTTCTCACGCTCACTGCGTGATGCCCAGCGCGAGCTAGACAATATCGAGGCCGAGGCCCACCAGTTACAGCAGCAGGCGGAAGAGCTGGAGAAGCGCTGGCGTATGCTGAGCATGCGTCGTCACCTGGAAGAGTGGCAGCGCCTCAAGGGGCTTTCTCAGGGCCTGGCCCAGGCAGAGAAGCATGTTCATGAGGCTTATCGCCATCAGGAGAAACTAAACCACCTGGCGATGGAAGCGCGTAGCTCCGTTACCCGCTACCGACTTCTGTTGCTCGGCAGCGGTGGAGCTTTTATCGTGGCTCTGGGCTTCGCACTCTGGGCGATTTTTAGCCAGGGCAATGTGCTGGTGGGTGCGATCTCTGGTGTAATTGCGCTCCTTTTAGTTGGAGCCTTTGTCTGGGGCTGGCAGAAACAATCGCAAGCGCATGAAGAGGCCACGGAGGCTGATCGGCAGATGCAGGATGCCATCAGCAAAGTGGGCATGATGGTTGCTGCGCGTGAAACAGCCATCCGTATGGGTGGTAGCCCTGAATCTTTGGCTCAGGTGGAGCGCGAGATTCAAACGCTGGGTGGTACCATTCCTATCTCGCTCGAAGATGCGCATCATATGCTGCACCAGATTCGTGATGAGGGCGAGAGCCTGGCCGATATCCAGAAACGCGCCCAGGGTCGCCGCGAAGAGGCCAACGGTGCGCGCAACCGTGCCAACCTGGCGGGCGAGGCCGTCAATAAGTTGCGCCAGGAGCGCGCCCTCCTCGAGGAGCAGCGTCGTAAGGCCGACTGGGATCACCTTGAGGAACGCATCCTGAAAGAGCTCTCGGCGGTTCAGCTTATGCACCAGGAGATCACGCTGCTAGCTGGTCAGGAGGGCTTGCCCCTTCCCAGCGTCAATGAGCGTCTCCAGGGCGCTGAACCGGGAACGGTGACTCCGTTTATTGGCCTCTCGACGCCCGAGGATCTCGCCAACACAGGTGTGCCTGAGTTGGAGTCCCTGGTCGAAGGCAATATCAAGGATACAGAGCGTGAAATGGCCTCCCTGGATGGTAAGCTGGATATGGTCACCAACCTGGCAGCCCAGGTGAAAATCCACCAGGAGGCCCTGGATGTCTTGCTTGAGCGCCAGCGGACGATCAGTGCGCGCAACGCGCAGTTTATGGCAAACTCTCCGGCCCAGCAGTTGGAGCGCACACGGGAGCAACAATTCGCCCTGAAGCAGGCCCTGCAATCCCTGAACAATTCGCTGCGCCAGCGCGTTAGTGCCCTGGGCATCACCTTCGGCCAGTCCCCCGTCAGCAACGCTGAGCTGGCGGCGCGCAAGAAGCTCGAAGAGCTTCATATCTCTCTGGGCAACAAGTATACTCTCCAGGAACGCCTGAACAAGTATACGAAGCAGCTTCGCGAGCTACAAGATCTCCTGGCTGAACACTACAAGCAGCTTGCCAAGTATAGTAATACCCTGGGAAGCTGGATTGTACCACCCAATCCCTTCGCGGAGGCGCTCTCCGCCCTGCGAGTGCGCTGTGCTGAAGAGCTCAAGGAGACCAACGAGCAGACGCTGGCCCGCGATAAGGAGAGATTGGATGGGCGTGAAGGCGCGGCCAAAGCCAAGATTGCGCTGTGTAAGCAGGAAATTCTCAATATTCAGGAGCGTATACATGCCCTCCTGGAGCAGTTGAAACGCCCTGAACCCGGCTCGCTGGCTCTTGAGGATATCGTGGCTATCTGGCCGCTCCTCGCCGATTATAAGGCTGAGGAACGTCCAGAGCTTGAAGAGAAGCGTGATACCTTCGCGCAGGAACTGCAAGATCTAGAGCGTCAGGAGCTTGAGTTGAGCGAAAAGCTGCAAACTGGTCGCCTCTCCCTCGACCTGGACGAGACGCGCCAGCAGGCCGAGCAGCAGGAGCGTTCGTACCAGATAAAATATCATGGTCAGCGCATGATCAATGAGCTCTATCAGCGTGTGTTGCAGAAAGTTGTTCCACGTACGCAACACTATATGCAGCAGATCCTGCCCTTGCTCACCAGCGGGCGCTATCACGATGTCCACCTGACAACGGATGACGAGGAAGGCACCATTAGCGGTGGGCCTGTGCGCGTCAATGTATGGGAGGCCGCCGCAGGTGAATATATCCCCAGGTCGGCGCTTTCGGGCGGTACCGCGGATCAGCTCTCGTTGGCATTGCGCCTGGCCTTCTCTATCGCGGCCCTCCCGCAGGACGAGCTGGCTGTACCCGGATTCGTGTTTCTGGATGAGCCACTAAGCTCCTTTGACCATACACGTGCTCAGGCCCTGGTCGATGTGATCACGAGCGAGGTACTTAGCACGCACTTTGAGCAGATTGTGTTGATCTCGCATAGCAGCGCCTTCGATCCTGCCATGTTCCCATACCATCTGTACATGAATAATGGCCTGGTGGTCGAGAGCAACCTTCCTGTGGTTCCAAGTCTGGTAGCTGTTGCCGTCAGCGAAGATATCCAGGCGTCTTCCGACCTGACCTCTGGACTGGAAGATGAGGATCTGCTGGGGGCCACACAGGTCGTCGCAGCCGTCCGCCCTCCAAAGAAATAACAATCATAGACATGAAGGAGCCGGGCAGCCTACAGGCTACCCGGCTCCTTCATGTCTATGATTATCTCCCTATTTTCCTGACAGAAAAACCTTGACCATCTCCTGAGCCTGTTGCTCCATCGCGGTACCACCCGCCAGCCAGAGAATGCGTTTATCGCGCCTGAACCAGGTGAGCTGACGCCGGGTAAAGTCGTGGATCGCATATTTGAGGCGTTGCACCATCTCTTCTTTACTGCTGATCTCGCCACGCAGCCAGCGGCTAATAAAGCGGTATTCCAGTCCCAGGGCCTCCAGGCGTTCATGGCTGACGCCTTGTTGAAGCAAGCTCTCTACCTCCTGTACCATGCCTTCCGCCATGCGTTCATCGACCCGCGCATCAATGCGCTGGTAGAGGATCTCGCGTGGCCAGTCAATGGCCAGGAGCAGGCAATGGTAGAGTGGTCGTGCTTGCCCGCGCTGGTCCGAAAAGGGCTTGCCCGTAACCAGGCAGACCTCCAGCGCTCGGATGATACGCCGGGGATTGCGCCGGTCAATAGTGGCGTAGCTCTGGGGATCAAGCTGTTCCAATTGGGCAAGGAGAGCTTCCAGAGGCTGCTCCTCTAGCTGTGCGCGTAGCTCGGGCTGGGGGGCGACCGCTGGAATATCGAAGTTATCGACAATCGTTTGGATATAGTGAGGCGATCCTCCAACCAGGAAGGGCTGCTTGCCACGCATCAGAATATCGTTGATGACGGTGATGGCTGCCTGTTGGTATTGGGAGACGGTATAGGTCTCGCCTGGATCGACGACATCAAGCAGGTGATGAGGGATCATAGCCCGCTCCTCAGGTGTGACCTTGGCTGTTCCTATATCCATACCACGATAGACCTGGCGTGAATCTGCTGAGATGATCTCGCCCGCGAAGCGCTGCGCAAGCTGAATGCCCAACGAGCTCTTACCGGAGGCAGTTGGCCCTACTATAACTGGTAGTCGGGGTAATATTGCAGTTTGGGAATACTCCATGTTTGCGGCCTACTCTTCCACTACGCATCCTCAAGGATTTGCTTTGTCTTCACTATGTAATGTACCCGCCAGAGCAGGCTTGATGCAACCAGCATGCCAACCAGCATGCCTGCAATCGTGAACCAGCCCAGGTCATACTCGATTGTTAGCAGGAAGCCAAGCATCCCACCAATCGCGATGAGTAAGCCAATGACTAGTTGCCGCACCGAGGTTAAAGCCCAGGTCATCCATTCGATAACCATATTGCTCATGCGCTTATCAATGCCGACGATGGCCGCGATAGCGGCAGTGGCTAGCATAAAAATCATTTGTACTGAGCCTGGAGTTATCTGCGCTAGCAGTTGCCAGAAGAGTTTGAGGACAGCCAACGCCAGCAGAGTTGCGCTCATGCCCGTACAGAGGCGGTTGAGAATATCCTGGAGGCGCCACGTCCATTGCCAGTTGCTACTCAAGGCGCCAATGCTTGTGGTGGGAATAAGCATTGCGAGTACGAACACAAACCAGGGGCTGGGCGCGAGTGGCTCAATATGCCAGTTTGCCAGCAGTGATCGCAGAAGCGTATAGCCCAGGCCGCCTATAGCCCAGGCTCCACACCAGGTAAAGATATGTTTAAGAATTGTTTGCTCGCGCTGAGTTGTACTCACAATCTCCCAACCCTGGTAGTCGCTTAGACCAGGGTCGCCATACTTTTCGATATCCGCGGCCTCTGCATCCATATGTGTGTCGGGCATCGCGGTTACGTCTTGAGCCTGGGATTGTACCTGGCCCTGTTGCGCGGATAAGTCTGCTGCCTTCGCGCGCATGGGCGTTCTGTGCTTCCCCGTGATCCCTGGTTGCGCGCCGGTTGCCTGCTTCCAGTTATAGGTGTCGTCCAGCTCATCAAGATATTCATCATCCTCGTCATTCAGGTCGGCGCCAATCGTTTTGCCACCATGATGCTGGGTATAGCGCGGAGCGAATTCTTGCTTATCGGCCTCGATAACGACCTCGATGGCGCGCTCCCTGGCTGTTCCTTGCTTGCCAGTGGGAAGAAGTGTGATTATTCCACTATTGTGTCCGTCATAGAGCAGATGGCTCTGAATCTGAACATTGACGTAGGTGGTCTCGCCCGAAAAGTCATCGCGGTCAAGAACAATCCAGGGATCACTGGCCAGGAGTGCGCCCTGAACGGGCTTGCTTGATGTGCTGCTAATGATGAGCGGGAGTGGTTCTGAGAGGTCATCTAGCACCTCCCCAAAATCGAGCCGAATGGGCTTCACTTCAATGCCAGGTGTGCTCCAGCGTAGCCACTGCATCTCCTTGTGGCGCCCACCTAGGATGGACCTGGTTGCGGGTTTCGCGCTCTGTTTGCTGCTATGTCTCTTCGGAATTGAACCGGCTGCCGTCGTTGCAGCCAGGTGTTTGCCACTCTGGCTGCCCCGGCTGCCTCGGCTATGTCCATTGCGTGGTGGAGCCTCACCTGGTTCTGACGAGGGAAAAAGAGAGACCTGTGCACCAGGAATTTTGCGGATAAATTGCTCAACCGACTCCAGGGGATCGAGCACGGTGACACGAATATACCGCGCTGCCCGTGCCAGGTCGTTCTCGCCAATCTCGCGTAGCCAGGACTCAATCTCACCATTGGCCAGGTAGTCAGCAGCCTCGTCGGGGTAGAGCGCGCACAACTCTGCCAGTTCTAGTGGATTTGTCGCCTGTTCACTACTCTCAAAACTGAAGGTATGTTCGCCAAGTAAGGCACTACGGAACTCCTCGACGGTATTGTAGCGGTTGTCGGGATCGATTGCGGTCGCGATCTCCAGCGCGCGCGCCACCGCTGGCGAGATGTAGGGATGAGACTGGCGAATATTCTTGAGGCCAAAGCCCTTCTCTGAAAGTGTATTGGTGAGAAGTTCAAAGAGCGTCATCGCCAGGGAGTAGATATCGGAGCGCTCATCGGTCTGGGCCTCGCCATACTGCTCTGGAGGCGCGAAGCCAGGAGTGCCTAGCTGCTGGGTATCCTGGTGCCGTGCCTGGCGAAAGAAGCGCGCGATCCCAAAGTCAATCAGTTTGATGCGCCCATCGCGTGTGAGCATGGCGTTGCCGGGCTTCATATCGCGAAAAATGATGGGTGGATCCTGGCTATGCAGGTAGGAGAGTACGTCGCAGAGCTGGCGCGCCCAACCCAGGACTCGCCGTTCCGAGAAGGGGCCTCCATTGCGATGGAGCAGGTCCTCTAATGTCATGCCGTCGATATACTCCATCACCAGGAAATGGCGATTATTCTCGGAGAAGAAGCCAGTGAACTTGGGCAAGTTGGGGTGATCCAGCCGCCAGAGAATTTTCGCCTCGATCTTGAAATTCTCAATGGCCTGTTCTTGCTCTTCATAGGGAACTGTCGAGAGGCTCATCTCTTTGATGGCACAAACTGCCTGGCGTTTGAGGTCGCGTGCCTGGTAGACAGCTCCCATACCCCCCTGCCCGATGGTGCGTTGAATAAGAAAGCGCTTGTGAAGTAGCGTCTTACTTCCCAGGCGTCCTGTTTGTGGATTCCACTGGCCGCTACGCTGGTTGATGGCGAACCCCTCCGTCTTAGCTAGCGTCTTCTCCTAGAGGCCGAGCGCGATGGTGTGGTCTTTGCTAAACCCGAACACCAGGCGATTGCTCAAATGCGCGACTTTAGTATAGCATACCCTACTGGGACATACTACCTAGAAAACACCGTTCTAGCCGTGCGCCTGGACTATCTCGTGGTACAATTGAACGAGCGCCTATTTGCTGGCTACAAAGGTTGGTATCTGAAATCTTGCTCTTTTACGGTTCACTATATATAACGAGCGAATACGTGTAAGTATCTGAAAAAAGGCAAAAGTTATAAGCGCAGGTAGGTATTGATAAATGGTGACAAATCGAAATACATCACGAAGTATACCAGAAGTCTCGCGCAGGCGAAAGCGTTCGTATGCTGTGCTCCTTTGTAGCGTGCTGTTGATCGTTATGGGAGGCACGGTGACCCTGCTCTGGCAGATTCAGCAGGGCACGGCCACGCGCGCGGCTGGCGCCAATGTTATTGGTCCACCCTCGCTACCTGCCGCCTATATCGACCAGGTCTTTGCCCAAAATGGTAGCCGTATGGTTGGCACAGGCCAATTGATTGAAAACGAATCGCGCCTGACGAATATTGATGACGCCTTCGCGCTCGGTGTTTTCTCAGCCGAGACCAGCTATGGAATGGCCGGCGTGGGCATTAACTGCCTGAATCCCGGCAGCATCTCCGGTCCTGGTTGTGGCAGCTTCAAGTCCTATCCTTCTTATAGTGCCGCTATTATCGATTGGTTCACCATCATCAAAAATAATTACGTGCTGGGGCGTGGTCTGACAACCGTTTATGCCATCAGTGGTCCCTATGTGGGTACCTCTGGCGCGGGCACCTGGGCCGCCAAAGTCGTCAACTCCATGACACGTTACCAGGCACAGACGGCGCCGCCACCACCACCTGTCACGTCCACTCCCACGCGTGAGAGCCGTCCCTTTAATGAGGGCCCGACAGGCTTCTTCCCGGCTCAAAGCTTCTCCCAGGATGCCAGGCATATTGTTCCAGGCACTGAGGTTCCCGGTAGAAAGAACACTCAGCTGCAGGCTGATGGTCTTCCAGTGGCTTTACGTAATACCATTGTCGCGGTCTGCCTATTGCTCTCAGTGGCCGTATTCGCCCTGGGCGTGATGCTGCGTAGGCGCAATTCTAGCGTGAGCATACCGGAGATCGAAGTCCAACAAGCCGCGTTCGCCGTCGCGCCTCCTCTGGCAACCGTTCCACAGACGCCATTGCCAGCCGAGGTGTTTGCGGCGCCGTCCTTTGTGCGGGAGGCAGGCGCCTTCCAGATGGTCTCGCTCTCACCCTCGACGGAGGAACTGGAGCGAGATGCGTCTCAGTTCGTGGCCTCTCAGGGACAGAGCATACCTATTGCACCCCTCTTTGGACTCTCGGCGAAGAGCGCAGCTCCCCGCGAGCGCAACACCGACGAATACGTTCCATTGACAGGTCTGCGTCCAGGCGGGGGATTGCTCTCTCGTTATCGCAACACCGAGGCCCTGAATAGTTCAAGCGACGGCCCCTCACAGAGGCAATCAGATCCTAGCCTGATCTCAGTAGGGAGTGGTCAGCAAGAAGGATTTTAGCTGCCTTAAAAGCACGCCTACACGGTCCGAAGAGGCGAGCGAGCGGATAGAGCGGAATTTTGGGAAACCTATAAAAAAAGGCCAGAAAAACTGTTGACAAAAATCGCGCTTAGGTGTATTATGGCACACGTAATCCGTTAGCAATTAGCCCTCGTGGCGGAATGGTATACGCAGCAGGTTGAGGGCCTGTGCTCGAAAGGGCGTGGTGGTTCGAGTCCACTCGAGGGCATTCGTAGGGCATCCAAATATTGAGTAAATATCTGGGT
The DNA here is from genome assembly GCF_000178855.1 of Ktedonobacter racemifer DSM 44963. GTDB lineage: Bacteria > Chloroflexota > Ktedonobacteria > Ktedonobacterales > Ktedonobacteraceae > Ktedonobacter > Ktedonobacter racemifer. The sequence goes on from NZ_ADVG01000002.1 coordinate 2,801,740, forward strand.
GCCTGATTTTTCGCCAACAAGCGGAATACACGGGCGATTAGCTCAGCTGGTTAGAGCGGCTGCTTTACACGCAGTAGGTCTGGGGTTCGAATCCCTAATCGCCCACTATAAAGAGGCTTGAGAACTGATCTCAAGCCTCTTTTGTTGTTGTGTTTATTTGCCCGTTTTGCATGCATTTTAGCGTTTGAGAGCTGCTGTTTTCCCCTTCTGTCAAATTTTCACAAGTCATTCTGATCATAAAATACAGCTTCTTGATATTATTGCCTGATTGTTTTGCTATTTTCATGGATCTTGTAACCGGCGCTTCATTTTGAAGCAGGGGTTACTTTTCTCTTCGTTCTTGATATACAATCAATTGCCTCTATGAAAAGGTTTTCGCTCCAGGGATTGGCCTGGTAGCTTACATAGAGAAGAAAGCCGCCTGTGAATTGTCTTCACATGCGGCTGAAGTGGTGGAGATGGGGGAGAGTTGAACCTCTCATTGCTGCTTTTTGGCTTGGCTTAGAGTGTCGCTCATGAGCCTTTTAAGCTCGAGAGTGGGTTATTTTTGTCTATTCTTGTCTAACTTTTATGATGAGTGTTGAGTGATTTTGCTCTCACTTGTTGCTACTTAGAAGGTGTGCAGAAAGCCGAAAACTAGCCGATAGAAAAGAGAAAGGAGAGAAAAAAGCCGAGCAAAGCTATCGAAAGGAGCGGGATGATGGGAAAGTACTCACTCTCTGCGGATGCCGTATCCATCAGATGTAACAGACGAAGAATGGGAGATTCTGGAGCCGTTGATTCCAGGAGAGAAGCCAGGCGGACGTCCGCAGGAAATTGCGCGGCGGGAAATCCTCAATGGCATCTTGTATGTGCTGCGGAGTGCGTGTGCCTGGCGCATGATGCCCCATGATTTGCCGCATTGGAGCACGGTGTATCTCTCTTTCCGCCTGTGGAAACAGGCAGGCGTCTGGGAACACGTGAATGCAGCCCTGCGACGTGATCTGCGCGTAAGCCTTGGGCGCGATCCTGAACCGAGTGCCGCCATTCTCGATAGTCAATCGATCAAAACGAGTTCGGTGCGCGGTGATGAGCGCGGGTTTGATGGCGGGAAAAAAAATCCACGGCAGAAAACGGTTTGTGCTGGTTGACACCCAGGGGCTGGTGATCGCGGTGAAAGTGCTGAACGCTCACATCGATGAGCGGGAAGGAGGCAAGGTTCTGCTTCTGCCTCTGAAAGGAGCGCTGCCTCGTCTCCAGCTGATCTGGGTCGATAGCGGGTATGCAGGCCACCACGCGAGAGCAGTGGGTCAAAGAGCACCTGGGGGTACGTGTGGAGGTGGTGAATCATCCCTGGACCGGCATTCGCGCCGTCTGGGTGAAAGAAGGGGAGGAAGTCGACTGGAATGCGATCATTCCCCCAGGTTTCCACCTCCTTCCCCACCGATGGGTAGTGGAACGCACCAATGCCTGGATCACCCAGAACCGTCGGCTCTCCCGCGATTATGAGGGCACCTATTCGAGTAGCGAGGCATTGATCTCTCTCGCGATGAGTAAACTGATGGTGGCCAGGCTGGCTCGCGCCGCTCCCTAACTGGTGTCATTCTGCACACCTTCTTACAGCGGTGTTCACAAAGATTGAGCCAGATGGCAAGGGAACGTGTCTCATTTTCCTAGAGATGGTGTGATGGGCACAGTAAACCAGAACGTGGCGCCTTCGCCAGGAGCACTCTGTACCCCAACGCTCCCCTCATGCCGTTCAATGAACACCTGGCACAAATAAAGGGCCAATCCGAAGCTCAGATCCAGTTCATGTTGGACGGCACTCCCTTTGGCGCGATAGAAGCGCTCCCAGATATGCTCAAGCTCTTCTCTCGCAATGCCCGATCCCTCGTTATGAACTGCGACACGGGTGAGTGCTTCCTCAATTCGTAACTGCACTACCACAGGCTGTCCTGGGGGAGAATAGGTGAGCGCATTCGTCAGGTAGGTGTTGAGAACGTGCTTGATCCGTCCAGCATCGGCGAGGATGGGCACGCCTTGCTCTTTAGAAGGAACATCCAGCATAATGGGGTGCTCTGGCGTAGCGTGTTGCTGCCCGACTACCACCTCTCTCAGCAGGGTGAGCAGATCCTCAGGCTTCAAGGACAAGGTGAGCGTATGGGTCTGGATACGCGCATCATCGATCAAGTCATTGATGATACGCTGCTGAAGTTGGGCACACTGCGAGGCAGCTGCTAAGGGGCGCTGAGCATGGGCAATGGGTTCGCGTATCTGAGCAGATGGAGGAGCGAGCTGCTTTTTTTAAGTCTCCAATCGGCACTGTGCTAATTGCAGATTGCCCATGATCCCCGTCAGCGGAGTGCGCAGTTCATGCGTGGCCAGGGTCAGAAAGTCGCCCGCCAGGCGTCTCACTTCCTGCTGGGCAAGTGCTTTCTTCTGTTTCTCTCCCTGCGCGTAGAAATAGTGGATACCCTCAATGAGCAGCATGGTCTGCGCGGTGACGGCTTTCACGAGCGCGATTTCCTCTGGCGTGTATGCTCCTTCCGAACTCGCTTTGATGACCATCAGTGCACCAACCCACTGCTGCTCCAGAAACAGCGGAACGATCAGGAACGTCTCGGAGCCAGGAGACACGGGGTAAAGAGACGCCGGAAAAGGCAGTTGTTTCCCGAGATGTTCAATGGTTTGCAACTGATCCTTTGCAAGCACGACCTCCTGGTTGGCACCCAGGCGAGCCCATGCCGCGTCGTCAAGCACTTCTGAGGGATGGAAGTGTCCCCCGATGTCCCGATAGTACTGTTCTTGTTCAGTGGTATAGCCACTTCCCGCGACAAAATACAGATAGCCCGTTCGATGACCGAGCGCGAGCATACTCACCCAGTGACAATTCAGGACAGGCCGAAGGACATCCATCACCTGCTGGGCCACGAAGATCACCGGAGACGAGAGCAGGAAGGTCTCTTCTGGTAAGAGGTGGTCCATCTGCTCAGGAATCTGCGCGATTGCGGTGAGCAGGTCCAACATCGACTCGTGGACACGTTGGAGACGGGAGACTGCCTGAGAATAATACGTGAGCTCCTGGAAGACAAAGATGATTTCTTCCGAACCGCGCTCTTGATCAACCACGGGAAAGGAGCGAACAGTGACTGAGACCTTGCGCCCGGAAGGGAGATCCAGCAAAAGCGTCTGTTCTGGCGTGCTGGCTCCTGCTCGCCCAGCAAGAACGAGGTTCATCAGCCATTGCCCTGAGGCAACGAATGGTGACTGCTCATCAGAGCGGATGTAGTGTGTGAGAAACTGCTGGTAGTCTCTTCCTTGACATTGGGCCTCGGAAGTCACTTCAAAGAGAGTGCAAGCCGCGGTATTGATCCGTACAATCTTCTGGTTGCGATCGCACGCAATGAGACCATCTGGGAAAGACTCCCAGAGTGCTTCTACCCGGTTGAGTGGCTTGTGTGCTCCATGCAAAGGGCGAGAGTGAGGAACGGACTCTTCTGCAGGTGTCCCACTCTGTTGCTGTTTGCGTTGTGTGACGTGGTGTGAGCTTTTATCCACCACAGAGCTCCTTTCGGAAATGCACCAATAAGCATTATCAGCGGCTCATAGTTTGCCATATCACTTTAGTGAAGGCAAAAAATCTGACATTCTACTTTTAAGCAGTACCATTGATTAACAAAAATATGAAAAAGATCACAAGATGAGAGCAAGTTTTTAACAAAATGCGCAAGAAGATACAGGAAAGCTGTCCCAAAAATGACCTTCCAACCCTCTTTCTTTGTAGTGATCACTTTGTGATGATCACAGTAGGCAAACCCCTACTTGAGGCAGGGGTTCCATTCAGTAGAATCCTTGCGTAAAGCGTAAGGAAACAAAAGGAAAAAGGATTTTCAAAATGAAACGGATGACCTCTATCAGTTTTGTAGCCCTATTACTCGCTATTGCAGTGTTGGTTCTTCCCGCTTCAAGTGTAGGAACTGCACATGCGGCGACGGTTACCCCCAATACAAATACCAGTCATTGCTCCACATTAGGAACATTGATAGAGTCAGATCCTATTCTGAATGGCAGCACAAAGATCGGTGAACTCGATATCTATTATAATAGCTCAACTGGTTGGAATTGTGCCAAAACCGTGGCATTGGGCTCAGCATATGGGGTACCAAAGGCGATGGGAGTACTGATCGTGACTTGCGCCAATACGACACCCAGCAGATCGTGCAATACAGCGGGCCAGACATTAGATATTGATCAGGGTACTTATTCATACTATGCAGGCCCCGTCGGGGTCTATGGAAAAGGACATTGTATCGCTGCCGCAGGCTCTATATATGGTTCGGTACTCGACAACACAGGATACAGGGTCGGTACCGGAGCAAGCCACTGCGGCTAGGCGTAGAGAAACAGATGTCATAATTTCCAAAGTGTTGAAGTTCTGATCTTGCCAATGAGGAGATGTGGCATGGGTCAATCTGCACATCTCTTCTTTGCTGTTCATGAAGCTGCTGCTAGGTAGTGGTATATATCGTTCTCAAGAGCTTTTTGTAGCTGACGGTGTGTTGCCGTCTCAGGTAGTGCCCAGCCTGCACTGCCTGTTATTATTGATCTCAGCATAGAAATCTAAAGAGAGTAGCCGGCATGAACAAAACAGTGACGCAGGGCCTGCTTGCGATGTCTGAGCCTTGCACGGGCGAGCAGCAGTTCATGCTCAAGCTCAGACAGATCCTTGCAACAGCGATTCTTGAGTTCACGGCGTTTGAGCAGGTTCCAGACGCCTTCCTGAGGATTGAACTCGGGTGCATAGGCAGGCAAACGTTCCAGGTGAATGCGTGCAGCAGCGCTCTTCCGCCAAGAAGTCTTTGACTGCCTGGCAGCGATGGATGGTGGAACCGTCCCAGATGATGAGCAACTTGCCTGGGATCTCGCGCAAAAGGAGTCGCAGAAAATCCACCACATCTGGTCTCTTGTAAGAGCGTTCTTGGGTCTGCATGAAAAGCCGTCCCTCGGGAGTCAGAGCGCCAATAGCTGAGATGTGGTCGTACGTCAACGGCACACGCAGGACAGGCGTCTTGCCCACAGGGGCATAGGTGCGCACCGCCATCGGCAGCAGATAAAAGCCCGACTCATCTACAAAAACGATCTGTCGCTTTTCCTGCTCTGCTTTTTTTGAGGGAGGGCCAGTGCTCTTCTTTCCATGCCTTGATGGCCTCTTCATTCCTTTGGGTCGCCAGTTCGGCCGGTTTTTGCACACTGTGCTTGGCCGCGCGAAGGAGACGGCTACAATGCGCTGGATGATACCTGACGCCAAACTGCTGTTTGATCAGCACTGCCACCCGAGCAGTGGTCCAGACCTCGCCACGAAACCCATATTGCTCGGATCCTTTGGCCAGTAGGCCTGGCAACTGGGCGCGTTGTTCCTCAGCCAGTTTGGGTTGTGGACCTGGAGGCGGTTGGTGGCGCAGCCCATCAGGGCCATTTTTCTTCGCTCGACGCACCCATTGACTTACCGCGCCTTCAGTGACTCCCAAGGCATCGGCGATGTCTTTCTGTTTCCAGCCTTGCTGATACAGTTGCCAGCCACGCAGTCGTCGGCCTTCGCGCCAATCTTTCGGAAGGGGTTCTTTCTTGCTCATACCTCCTAGCATCGGCTTGCTTGGTTCTTCTCTTTAGATCCTCATGCTGAGGTCAATAAGAGTAGATTAGCTTTGTGGCTTGTTTTTACCCAGGCAACTTGAAGAGCTAAGACAAAGGGCGAGTTGTAGGAGATATTTAGAGAGTGATGCCAGCCGCGTGGAGGGTTATATCTGCGTAGAATTGCGGCTGGCATGACGAGGTTATCTTTAGTTCAGGGCTTGCTCGATAGCTTGTAGCAGGTCACCACGGCTACAGGGCTTGCGCAGGCCTGGAATGTTGCGCTGGCGGATCTCTTGCTCGGGTAGGCTGGCGCTGACCATGATGGCGGGGAGATCGGCCCATTCTGGTGTGCTGTGTACCAGGTCGTAGATCTCGATGCCGTTCATGCCGGGAAGATCATAGTCGAGCACCAGGAGCTGCGGCCAGTGCTCCTGTAGCATCTGCAAGATATGGCTTCCCTCGCTGAGGTGAAGCACCTGGTAGGGAGTATGCTCGGTGATGATGCGTTTCATGATCATACCCAGGACAAGCTGGTCCTCTATCAGAAAAATTGTTCCGCTGGCGACGCCGCTTCTGGAGGCCTCTTGTGTGTACATCTCTTGCTCCTTAAACATTTCCAACCACCTCCTGATTCTCTGGCTTATCACTTTTGTTTATGAGCCTAGCATAAGCGAATTAAGAGGCGGTGTCGAAGCTGTGGTACCATTGGTCTACTATTCTGGCTATAGAGGAGACGAAGCGGTTAACACTAACCAAAATGGCTAAAGCGGTAATGTGAGGGATGAATGGAGAAGATGCACTGCGCCAGGCATGAGCAGTTTTATATCTGCCCGCGCCTGGCGTACTTTAATCCTGCTGAGTCTGTTTCTAGGTCAGGCCACAATTTGTAGGTTTAGCGTTGACTATAACGTTACTGGATCTCTAAACCTCTAAAAAGCCGATTCCTGAAGTGAGAACACTCTGTGGGTCCCAGCGCTGCTTGAGGGCCTGCATGACTTTGAGTCCGTCGGGCTGGTAGCCCCAGCGTTCGATGTGACCGTTAAGCGCGTCCGGGAGAGCGGCGACGAGGGCGTAGCCGTCCTGCTGGAGGGCAGGTGTGCGTAACTCCTCTAGCCATGCCTGGGTGCAGGGTACGCTCTCCTCCTGTGAGGCTGTATAGATATGTCCGCTGTTGAAGTCGACCATGTAATTGTCGCGCTCCAGTACTGCTTGCTGTTGCCGAATATAGGAGAAGGCTTTCCTGGGGGAAACACCGACACGCACATGTGTTCCCTCGCGTCGGAGGAATTGCTCCCAGGCATTGGTGGCGCTCCAGTTCTCAACAATCTGCGCTTCAGGTGCGCCTGCTTCGCGCAGGGCCTCATGCACTTGTTGGAGTTCGGTCTCGACATCTTCGCGCAGTCCCTCGGCGCTATAGACCAGGGTATACGGTGAACCCTGTATACGCGGACCCTGATTACCACGGTAGAGAACAATACCGGAACCGACGAGGGGATAGGCAAGCGCTGTCCTGGCCCAGTTCAGACCCTGTTGTAGATTATCTACTGGTATGACAAGCGTTTGCTGCTGGCGTGGAAGGCTCGAAACCTTGAGTGTGATATCGCTCATCAGCCCCAGGGTGCCATAGGAGCCGACAAAGAGCCTGGTGATGTCGTAGCCCGCGACATTTTTAACGATGGGGCGACCTGTCCGAATGATACGCCCATCTGACAGTGCTACTGTCGCATAGAGCACGAGATCGCGTATGGAGCCGTAGCGCATGCGCAGAGGGGCATTGATGTTGCTCGCGATGATGCCGCCAATGGTGGCATCTGGCCAGGGAGACGTGATTGGCAGTTGTTTCTTCTCCTCGCCCAGGAAGTTCTGAATTTCACGGAGCGTTGTGCCAGCACCCACGGTAATATACATGTCGTCACGGGCATATTCCTTGATGCCGCGCATATTCGCTGTGCTGATCTGCACTCCGGGTTGCTGGAGGCGCTTATGGTTGATATAAGCCTGCTGGCGGCCTTCAGCGAGCGCGAGGAGTCCCTGCGCAGCATCCTCGGCGTTTTCAGGCGTGAAGATGTGCTCAGGCATTTCTCTGTTTGTGGTGGCATCTTGATAGTCGAGGGTATAGCCCTTGAAGGGAGCCTGTGAGCCAGGCTCTGGCGCGGGAAAGAGTTTGCCTGGATTGAGAATGTTCTTTGGATCAAATGCTTGCTTGATGTCCCACATGGCCATCAGTTCATGAGGCTTGTGCATGAGCGTCATAAACTCGCGTTTCTCAATCCCGATGCCGTGTTCACCGCTCAGGCTACCCCCCTTTTCAACACAGCACTGGACCATATCGCGGCCAGCCATATGTACCCGGTGCATTAGCTCAGCATTGCCCGGCTCGGGTATCAGGATCATGGGGTGCAGGTTGCCATCACCGGCGTGAAGCAGGTGTCCTGCGCGCAGGTTATAGCGCTCAATAATCTGGTTAACCTCGCTCAGCGTCTCCGCCAGGTGGCTGCGAGGAACTGTAACGTCGACAGTGTAATATGAAGGGCTCAGGCGTGTGACCGCGCCTGCGGCACTCTTGCGGGCTAGCCAGATACGAGCACGCTCATCTTCGCTATTGGCGATGCGGATATTCTTGCCACCGTTGGCAAGCAAGATTTGCTCGATTTCATGTATCTGCGTCCCTAGACTTTCGGTATATCCATCGACTTCAATGATGAGGATGGCTCCAGCATCCAGGGGAAGGCCTGCTTTGGCGAAGGGCTCGATGATGTGTGTGATCTTCTTATCCATCATCTCCATGGTGGCTGGAACCAGGCCAGCGGCAATAATGGCGGAGACCGCGACGCCTGCCTGCTCGACCGAGTCGAAGACGACGAGCATGGTTCTGACACCTGGCGGGTTGCGTTGCAGGCGCACCGTAATCTCGGTGATCATGCCCAGCATGCCTTCGCTGCCGGTTAGTAAGCCGCAGAAGTCATATCCAGGATAATCAAAGGCGCTCCCTCCGGCGTGGATGATACTGCCATCGGCCAGGACTGCCTTGAGGCCTGTCACATAGTTGGTGGTCACGCCATATTTAAAGCAGTGGGGGCCGCCGGAGTTTTCCGCGACGTTGCCGCCCATGGTAGAGGCGCGCTGACTGGATGGATCTGGAGGAAAATAGAGGCCGTGTGCCCTGGCCTGTTCATCCAGGCGGAGATTGATGAGGGCTGGCTCGACGATAGCACTCCTCCCCAGAGTCTCTATCTCCAAAATATGATTCATATGCGCGAACTCGACGATAATGCCGCCTCGATCCGCGACCGCGCCGCCCGAGAGGCCTGTTCCTGCTCCCCGAGCGACCAGGGGAATATTGTGCTGGGTGGCCCAGCGTACAACGCGGGCGACCTCTTCTGTGGTGCGAGGAAAGACTACACCTTCGGGTCTGCCTCGATCGATGCCAGCATCGACCTCGTAGGCGATGAGTGTGGCCCTATCCACAAATACCTGCCCTTTGGGAAGGATGTGTTCAAGTGAGTGTTGTGCTGTCTCTTTCAACATTGAAACCCCCCTCTTCCTAGATGGATCTGACTTCTTTCTGGCAGTATATAACATGGAAAATAAATAATGGGAAAAGAAATCCTGGTGCAAGGGAATGGGTGAATGCCCATTCCCTTGCACCAGGATTTCTTTTCCCATTATTAGGTATCACCTGTCCAAAGAAGTATTCCCTCAATTTTGCTGAGCCACGCTGGCCTGCTCATGCCCCCCGTGCCGCCAAGCCCTCTCGCTCGTGCTCAGGTCCGATCAAAGACCGCTCTCACACACAACAGGAGACGCACACCACTCATGAAGAAACAACATGGGAAACAAGCCGTACGATCATTAGTACTGCTCCGCTCCACCTGTTACCAGGCGTCCACGCGCAGCCTATCCACCAGGTCTTCTTCCTGGGATCTTGACTCTTCAAAAGAGAGTGGGAAAAGTTATCTTCGGGTCGGCTTCGCGCTTAGATGCTTTCAGCGCTTATCCCTTCTTGACGTAGCTACCCAGCTCTGGAGGAGGCCCCCCAACTGGCGCACTAGCGGTCAAGCCATCTCGGTCCTCTCGTACTGAAGATGACTCCCCTCACTTTTCCGACGCCCACGACGGATAGAGACCGAACTGTCTCGCGACGTTCTGAACCCAGCTCGCGTGCCGCTTTCATGGGCGAACAGCCCAACCCTTGGGACCTACTCCAGCCCCAGGATGCGACGAGCCGACATCGAGGTGCCAAACCTTGCCGTCGATGTGAACTCTTGGGCAAGATAAGCCTGTTATCCCCGGGGTAGCTTTTATCCGTTGAGCCACACTCCTTCCACACGGGAATGTGGGATCACTAAGCCCGACTTTCGTCCCTGCTCGGCGTGTCAGCCTCACAGTCAAGCTCCCTTGTGCCTTTACACTCTACAGAGGGTGATGTCCATCCACCCTGAGGGAACCTTTGGGCGCCTCCGTTACTCTTTGGGAGGCGACCGCCCCAGTCAAACTACCCATCTGGCCCTGTTCACGTCCCGGATCACGGTGACGTGTGAGACACAAACCATGGTGAGAGTGGTATTTCACTAGTGCCTCCCTCACCCCCACAAGGATGAGTTCTCCGGCTCCCACCTATGCTACGCACACCATACTTCGTTTCCAGGCCAAACTGTAGTAAAGCTCCACGGGGTCTTTTTGTCCTGTCGTGGGTAACCCGTATCTTCACGGGTACTTCAATTTCGCCGAGTCCTCTGTCGAGACAGCGCTCAAGTCGTTACTCCTTTCGTGCGGGTCGGAACTTACCCGACAAGGAATTTCGCTACCTTAGGACCGTTATAGTTACGGCCGCCGTTCACCGGGGCTTAGATTCGTGGCTACGCACACCACTCCTCGTAACCTTCCGGCACTGGGCAGGAGTCAGCCCCTATACTTCCGCTTTCGCGTTCGCAGAGACCTGTGTTTTTGGTAAACAGTCGCTTGAGCCGATTTCTTGCAACCTTCTCACCACCTCCCGAGGGAGGCAGCTACGCAGGCACCCCTTCTTCCAAAGGTACGGGGTTAATTTGCCGAGTTCCTTAACAGAGGGTCGCTCGATCACCTGGGGAGATTTCCCCCTGCCTACCAGTGTCGGTTTGCGGTACGGGCGGAACAATTTCTGGCGAGAGGCTTTTCTTGACGGCCTGGGGACCAATGACTTCCGCACCCTCGCGGGCGCTCGGCCTCAGTGTTACGCATACTGTGTCCGGGATTTTCCTCGGTCACGCGCTTCAACAGAGGCACCGATCCTGTCCATTCGATCGGCTCACCTTCCCTACCGCGTCCCCCCATTGCTCATAACGAAACGTTCCGGTGCAGGATTCTCTGACCTGCTTTCCATCGCCTACGGCATGACGCCCTCGGCTTAGGGCCCGACTCACCCTGGGACGATTGACGTTGCCCAGGAACCCTCAGGCATTCGGTGTGTCTGGTTCTCGCAGACATTACGCTACTCATTCCGGCATTCTCACTTCTCTTACCTCCACCAGTCCTTACGGTCTGGCTTCTCAGGCGTCGAGAACGCTCCCCTACCATCTCTACACAAGGTAGAGATCCACGGCTTCGGTACGATGCTTAAGCCTCGATACGTTGTCGGTGCCATTGCACTCGACCAGTGAGCTATTACGCACTCTTTAAATGATGGCTGCTTCTAAGCCAACATCCTGGCTGTTTGGGCGCATTGACCCCCTTTGACACTGAGCATCGATTTGGAGACCTTAGCCGATGGTCTGGGCTGTTTCCCTTTTGACGACGAAGCTTAGCCCCCGCCGTCTCACTCACCTGGATCCTGTCCTGGCATTCGGAGTTTAAGTAGGGTTGGTAACCCGCACAGGGCCCCTAGCCTATCTAGTGCTCTACCTCCAGGATAGTCGTTTCAGGTGGCTGTACCTCAATACATTTCGGGGAGAACCAGCTATCTCCGTGTTCGATTAGCATTTCACCCCTACCCACAAGTCATCCCCCAGTTTTGCAACACTGGTGGGTTCGAGCCTCGACGGACTGTTACATCCGCTTCACTCTGCTCATGGGTAGCTCACACGGTTTCGGGTCGCATCGCCGCTACATACACGCCTGTTTGAGACTCGGTTGCCCTCTGGCTCCCCAGCTTTAACGCTGGTTAACCTGCAACGTGCGATGCACTCGCCGGATCATTCTACAAAAGGCACGCCATCAGCCCTTGGTGCCGCAACGGCACAGTGGCCTCTGACTGCTTGTGAGTACGTGGTTTCAGGGACTCTTTCATCCCCCTCTCGGGGTACTTTTCACCTTTCCCTCACGGTACTTGTTCGCTATCGGTCGCTGAAGTTCTTTAGCCTTGGAGGGTGGTCCCCCCAGCTTCCCACAAGATTGCACGTGTCTCGTGGTACTCAGGATTCCAACCACGCTCATGTCCTCGTCCTCTACGGGACTCTCACCCCCTCTGGTGGCACGTTCCAATGCCTTCGAGTAAGCACATGATCGCTACTGTTGGTCCTACAACCCCGCCTATTCACGAGGAATAGATGGTTTGGGCTCTTCCCGGTTCGCTCGCCACTACTACGGGAATCTCGGTTGATTTCTCTTACGCAGGCTACTGAGATGTTTCAGTTCACCCACGATCCTCCATATCGCCTATGTGTTCAGCGATAGGTCTCCAGACATCACTCTGGAGGGGTTGCCCCATTCGGAATCTCAGGGCTCATCGCTTGGATGCAGCTCCCCCTGAACGTTTCGCCGGTCTCCGCGTCCTTCATCGGTCTTCAGCGCCAAGGCATCCACCTCGTACTCTGTTTCGCTTGTTCTGCCTTGTCTGCTTCTTCTTGTTGGTCTGTTACCCTTGTTGTATGGGATCTCGGTCTTCTTTCTTCACTGTCACGAGCTGAACATGACTTCCGTCACGGTTGAACACTTGCATGCCAACGTGCTCGCTCAGCAAAATTGAAGGAATACTTCTTTGGTTGTTCAGGTACTATGCGGGTCTCGGTACTGGTCAAAACCAGCGGCCGAACCGCTGAAGAGTGGAAGCAGGGGACAACGGACAGGTCGTTCCTGTTCGACCTGAGAGTGCAGTGCTACAGTGAGCACTGATGACTCCCTAGAAAGGAGGTGATCCAGCCGCACCTTCCGGTACAGCTACCTTGTTACGACTTCACCCCAATCACCAACCCCACCCTCGACGCCTGCCTCTCCGAAGAGTTAGCCTGGCGGCTTCAGGTGTTGCCGACTTTCGTGGTGTGACGGGCGGTGTGTACAAGACCCGGGAACGTATTCACCGTAGTGTGCTGACCTACGGTTACTAGCAACTCCACCTTCATGCAGGCGAGTTTCAGCCTGCAATCTGAACTGAGACCAGGTTTTTGAGCTTGGCTCCCCCTCGCGGGTTGGCATCCCTTTGTTACTGGCCATTGTAGCGTGTGTGTCGCCCAAGTCGTAAGGGCCGTGCTGACTTGACGTCATCCCCGCCTTCCTCCCGTGAGGGCAGTTCCGCCTAGAAGTTGTAATAGGCAGTAGGGGTTGCGCTCGTTGCGGGACTTAACCCAACATCTCACGACACGAGCTGACGACAGCCATGCAGCACCTGTGCAAACGCCCCGAAGGGACAGCGCATTACCGCTGGTGCATCTGCATGTCAAGACTTGGTAAGGTTCTTCGCGTTGCATCGAATTAAACCACACGCTCCGCTGCTTGTGCGGGTCCCCGTCAATTCCTTTGAGTTTTAATCTTGCGACCGTACTCCCCAGGCGGACCACTTACTGCGTTTGCGACGGCACGGAAGGGGTCGATACCTCCCACACCTAGTGGTCATCGTTTACGGCTAGGACTACCAGGGTATCTAATCCTGTTCGCTCCCCTAGCTTTCGCACCTGAGCGTCAGATGCTTCCCAGGACACTGCCTTCGCCATTGGTGTTCCTCCGGATCTCTACGCATTTCACCACTCCACCCGGAATTCCGTGTCCCTCTGAAGCCCTCAAGTCTCGCCGTTTCCGAAGACCTTTCCCAGTTGAGCCGGGAACTGTCACTCCGGACGTACGAAACCGCCTGCGTGCGCTTTACGCCCAATAACTCCGGACAACGCTTGCCCCCTACGTATTACCGCGGCTGCTGGCACGTAGTTAGCCGGGGCTTATTCCTGAGGTACCGTCCTTACTCGTCCCTCAGAAAAGCAGTTTACACTCCGAAAAGCGTCCTCCTGCACGCGGCGTTGCTCGTTCAGGGTTGCCCCCATTGACGAAAATTCCTCACTGCTGCCCCCCGTAGGAGTCTGGGCCGTTCTCAATCCCAGTGTGGCTGACCATCCTCTCAGACCAGCTACCGATCGTGGCCTTGGTGAGCTCTTACCTCACCAACAAGCTAATCGGCCACAGGCCCATCCCAAGGCGCCCTTGCGAGCTTTGTTCCCGGAGGAACATATGCGGTATTGTCGGCGATTTCTCGCCGGTATTCCTCACCTCGGGGCAGGTACCCATGTGTTACTCACCCGTCCGCCACTCCCTCTCTTGCGAGAGGGCGTTCGACTTGCATGTGTTAGGCACGCCGCCAGCGTTTATCCTGAGCCAGGATCAAACTCGCCATTCAAATGTGAATGTATCTTCCACACCACTGCTACACAGCGATGTAGTAAGCATTGTAAGTTTGCGTCCAGGCTAGAAGCACGTTGTCGTTACTTCAAATTGCTTGTTCGCAGAATTGACAGGAACGGTGTTCTCCGCGATTGAAAGATTCCCAATCAACGAAGTTCCGTTGTACTTCTGCATTCCACTCTTCAGTTGTTCAGGGTGCTCTGGTTCGTTCTTCTTTTTCCTGTTGAACCGCAACCCGGCAGGCCTCGTGGGCTTGCCTCTTATGTGTCGGGCGTTTCGAACTCTTGCAGCGTTGTCGCTGTTTTTGTTCGCTCGTCGACTGCTCCGGTAGTATCGCACACCGCCTGGGGTTTGTCAACCCCTTTTGCAAGGCTTTTTCGAAATTCGTTTTTCGTTCTCGCTGTTCCCTGGCCTGTCAGTGGCAGATATGTGAACGTGGCGTGATCGGCTCAACAATTTCGTGTGCTGTCGTTGGAGCGAGGGTAAGTATGCCATATGAAAAAGGGCTTGTCAAGGCTTTTTATAGCTAATCTCAAAACCCTCTTTTCTCGATGATAAACGATTTCCGTTGTGAGAAAGCCAATGTGTGGGGTTAAATTCGTTGTGCGATGATATTGCAGATTTATAATCGATATAAAAGATATGCTGTTTTTTTCGGGTCTGTTTTGAGCCATTCCACTTTTTAGCGAAAGTTTATTTTCAGCCCTTGCAACGCTGAGCTGAAAAAAGAGGTGGAGAGGCAATGCCTAAGACATTGCCTCTCCACCTCTTTTTTCTTGAAGGTATGTGACCATCATGTAGAAGCTATAGTTTAGCGCTCGCCTTTTTGGGGAGGGTCGCACTAAAGGTGCCGCTCACTTTGATATCACCATTCTGGTCGGCTGCCTGGACCTTACCCGCAATGATAGCCTCGCCATTAACTTCATTTTTCTCGGTGACGGTGCCGCTACAGGTGATGGTGTCGCCGAGATGGGTCATGCCTTTAAAACGGACGTTAAACTTGCGAAGCGCGATTGGCCCCACGTAGTCGCTTAGCATCTGTCCCACAAAGCCCATAATGAGCATACCATGGGCGATAATACCACCTGTCCCAACCGCTTCGCCTACCGCCGGGTCGGTGTGGAGTGGATTGAAGTCTCCCGAGGCTCCCGCGTAGCGCACCAGGCGTTGCAGGGTCATGGAGTCTTTGGTGAGGGTGGGAATCTCGTCCCCAACCTGGACATCTTCAAAATAGCGCCTGGCTGCTGGCTGTGTATCTGTGACCATGGCTGGCTTCTCCTTTGCTCTTTTATGATCTTAACTGGCTTGTATGCGTACGATTACCATCGTGCGGGCAACTAGAACCTCCTGCTGATCCTGGTTGCTATAGCGCGTTTCCAGGGTGACGATGTCCATGCCAGAGCCATCCTTGCCACGGCGCGACTTTCCACTGGCAATCGTTGTGGTGCCCGTCAGCTTATCGCCAGGATAGATGGGGGCTAAATATTCGTATTCTTCTTCTCCATGAAGAATGCGTTCGATTTCTAGTCCAGTAGATCTCAATTGCTCATTGAGTTGGGTGTTGCCCCAGAAATTAAAGATGGTGGGGGCGGTAGGAAAAAGTGGTATATCGCGGTAGCCAGCGGCCTGTGCAGCCTCGCGGCTGGTATAGATAGGGTTCTCATCGCCTATGGCGAGCGCAAGCTCCTGGATCTTGCAGCGCTCTACCTCGATGTGGAAAGGAGGAAAGCTCTGACCAACCTTACTGGTATCAAACATATATTTTCTTTTCGCTCCTCTATAAAGTACTTCTTGTGGACAGTATCAGACTTTCATTTTGCGTTGTCAAGCGATCCCGGCTCACAAGCTCGCCTCTTGATAAGTTGTAAGGTGGAGTGGTTGCGGGCTGGCTCTGCCAGCCCGCAACCACTCCACCTTACAACTATCCATTTGCTTTGTTGCTTCGTTAGTAGTAGGTAGAGCTGCAATTTTCGATCTATTATTTGGCGGAGTATTACTATGAATGAACCTCATCGACAGAGGAAGCGTTTGCTAAGGAAGTTTTCCTTAGCAATTACCTGGCTTTTGTGTCTATGTTTACTACTGAATGCCTGCGCTCAGCAGGCTTCTATGGCTCCTCAGACAACGGCCACACCTCAAGGCTCTGTTGGCCCGGTTCCTACGCCGATTGTGCTTGACGATGCTATGCTGATTCAACGTATGGTGCAGCATATGAGCCTGGAGCAGAAGCTGGGCCAGATGGTAATTGTGGAGTTTAATGGCTCGACGCTTGATGATGCTTTGCGCCAGATGCTACAGAAATATGATGTCAGCGGTGTATTGATCGAGAATAAAAATGGCAATGCGCAGACACGTGAGCAGCTCACGGCTTTGAATAAGGCTATGCAGCAGGCGGCACCTTTTCCTCTTTTTATTACGACCGACTATGAAGGCGGTGTCGTTAATGAGTTGCGACGTATTACGGGTGAGCGCCCATCAGAAGCTACTATTGGGGCCAGCGGTGATCCCCAAAAGGCCTATCAGGCAGGGAGTAGTGCCGCCAGGGATTTAAGCGGGTTAGGCCTCAACGTGAATTTTATGCCTACGGTGGATGTGCTGACAAATCCTAATAATCCCGGTTTACCCCAGCGCACCTTTGGCTCTAGTGCGACGCTGGTCACAAATATGGGGCGTGCCTACCTTAAAGGTTTGAATGAAGGCGGTGTGGTGGGATGCCTGAAGCATTTTCCGGGTCTGGGTAGCGCTAGCCTGGACCCCCATCGCTCGCTGCCATATATGGATCGCAGCCTGGAGATCCTCAACCAGGTAGACCTTGTTCCCTATCGCACGATGATCGGCGAGGGTGTGGTACCAATGGTCATGGTGACTCATATTCTCAATCCTCAGCTGGACCCACAATTGCCTACATCACTTTCGCCAAACGTCGTGACCAACCTTTTGCGTAAACAGTTGAATTTCCAGGGCGTGATTATTAGTGATACCCTCTGGATGGGTGGTGTAAGTAACACGTATGATCTATCGCACGCGGCGGTCCTGGCTGTCAAAGCGGGCACGGATCTTCTGCTGGGTCCGCGTGGACTTACTGAGACCGCGACCATGCTTGAAGGGCTGGCCCAGGCTGTCCATAGCGGGACGATTCCTACGCAGCAGATCGATGCTTCCGTCACACGCATTCTTGCGTTGAAGCTAAAGTACAATATCATTTCGCATGAGCAGGCCCTGCTGCTGGCAGGTGTGCTGGAGCCTGGCGAGCAGCAGAAATAGGCGCTCTTTATTTGACGCGGCAGAAGTTAGCAAAGTTGGCGACGCGCATCTCTTCTACCTTGCCTTCGGCGTCCAGAACAAAGGTGATGAGATCCTCGCCAACCAGGGGTTTGCGCCACTGGGCTTTAAATGTATCGTAGTGCCAGTGCTCCAGGTCCGCGTACTTGGAGCCAAAGCGGAAGGTGAGCTTACTGCCCTCTTTATTGATGAAGGCTCGACCATAGAAGGCATCCTCGTATTCGCCTGCGTAACCCGCTGGATCTAGTGAGGGGCGGGTATTAATGATTTGCTGGCTAATACGATCCTTGCGCTCCAGGTTCATCCACTCCTTGACCTGCTTCTCCTGCTGTCTCTTCATCTGAAGGAACTCTTCGCTCCAATCACGCTCAGGTAGCTCAAGGAAACTATCAAAGACCTTCTGCTTAAGCGCGATCAGGGGCCACCTGGACTGAAAACCATTGGCGAGGGCGACGATGCCGAGCTGCTTCTCTGGCAGCATGGCGACGAGCGCCTCCATTCCTGGCATTGTCCCATTGTGATCGATAACTTTTTGCCCGCTGTAATCCGCGAGGAACCAGCCCAGGCCATAGCAGACAAAGTTCGAGCCGGGATGATCTAGCAGCATCAAAGGTGATTGGTGGACGATCTGGGGAGTGTGTAGCTCATTGATGACCTCTAAGCTTAAAATCTTCTTCTGCTTAAAGGTGCCTTTTCCCAGTTGTAGGCGTACCCACTGTGCCAGGTCAAGCACATTCGAGGTGATGCCGCCACCAGGTCCTACGTTATCCGGAATGCTATAGATGTAGGGATCAGGGGCGTTATTGTTCTCTATATGAGGGATCGCGACGTTGCGTGTGTGCAGCGCCGAGGCGCGAGTGGTTCCACTGGCGCTCATGCCAAGTGGTTTGAAGAAGCGCTCTTTTATAAATGTATCCCAGGGGCGCCCGGTGACGGCGGCGACAACCTGGCCTGCGATGGTGAACATAAAGGTAAAGGCGCCCTGGCGCGTGCGAAAGCTGTAGCTGGGTTTGAGATAGCGCAGGCGATAAATAACCTCGTTGCGATCAAAGTCGCCCCCTTCCCGCATCAGGTCGCCGCCGTCCAGGCCGCTCCTCGCGCAGAGCAGGTCGCGTATGGTCAGCTCTTGTGTCACATAGGGATCATAGAGCTGGAAATCTGGCAGATACTTGATCACAGGATCATCCCACTGAAGCTTCTCTTCATCGACGAGCAGCCCAATGGCTGCCGCGGTGAAGGTTTTCGTGACCGATGAGATGCCAAAAATAGTATGTTCGCTGATTGCTTTATGCTCGCCTGCTTTGCGGATACCATAGCCTTTCGCGAAGATGGTTTCATCATCTTTGACAATGGCCAGCGCAAGCCCTGGGATATGCCAATCTGTAAGCATCTTCCCAATGTAATCGTCCAGGTCTGGGAGCAGTTCTTGCCGTACATACGTGGAAAGCGATGTCTGTGCTTGCATGTTATCCTCTCCTAATGCTTTAGCTTTATGGCTTTGCATAATGACGCCCGTTGGAACACATTACAATACTTCGGTAAATTTCTGCCGCACGCTATGGAATTGTATCCTCTTGCCAGGAGTCTTGTCCATCTTGCTCCTATTTATAGGATACTCAGCACCCGGTAATAGGATATATGGAGGGCACATTCAGTGTATATGTCGTTATCTCTTAAGTGTATTACGATAGCGTAGCCTTTCTGGCTGTAGAGTGGTAGAGGGGCGCCTTATCCTGGCTTGCAATGCTAGCTAGCTAACACTATTTGGTCATTCCAGGCCCTGTGAGCAGCCCTGTTTCCCAAGGTGTGGTATAATTTACCAAATTGACCCCTCCCCTAGGGCTTTTTTGTGAGAGGAGTAAGGTGAGGCGCGTGTTCCCTACTAGAACCTGTCGCGCTTCATTAGTGACATATGTTTCGAAAAATTCTGATCGCCAATCGTGGTGAAATCGCGCTGCGTGTCATCCGGGCCTGTCGGGAGATGGGTATACGCAGCGTCATTGTTCACTCCGAGGCTGACCGCGATTCGCTTCCTGTACGCCAGGCTGATGAGCGTATCTGCATCGGCCCCGGCCCCAGTGGGAAGAGTTATCTTAACATTCCCAATATTATTAGTGCCGCACTTATTTCTAACGCGGAAGCAATTCATCCCGGCTATGGTTTTCTCTCTGAGAATACCAGCTTTGCTGAGATCTGTAAGGACGTTAATATTACCTTTATTGGCCCCTCAGCGAGCGTGATGTCTGTCATGGGCGATAAGGTATCCGCGCGCGAGGCCATGATCAAGGCTGGTCTGCCCACGCTTCCCGGTACCCCCGTTTTGCGCACGCTCTCTGAAGCTCAGGATGCCGCGCGCGAGATTAGTTTCCCGCTGATGCTGAAGGCCGTGGCGGGTGGCGGTGGTCGTGGTATTCGCCTCATCAACAAGCCTGAGGAGTTTGATCGCGTTTTCACCGTGGCTCAAAATGAGGTCCGCGAGGCCTTCCGAGACGATGGTATCTATCTTGAGCGCTATGTCGCCAAGGCGCGCCACGTCGAGATCCAGGTCCTGGTGGATAACTATGGCCATGGTGTACACCTGGGCGAGCGCAACTGTTCCTGTCAGCGTCGTAACCAGAAGGTGCTTGAGGAGTCTCCAAGTCCAATTTTGCCGCGTGAGCTGTGCGAGGAGATGGGCCAGAAGGCGATTCGCGCCGTTCAGGAGGTTGGTTACCGCAACGCGGGCACGCTGGAGTTCCTGGTCGATGAGCAGAATCGCTACTACTTCATGGAGATGAATACCCGCCTCCAGGTGGAGCATCCCGTGACGGAGCTGGTGACTGGCATTGACCTGGTGAAGGAGCAAATTCGTATTGCTGCGGGCCTTCCCCTGCAACTCAAGCAGGAGGATATCAAGTTCCGGGGCCACGCGATTGAGGTTCGCATCACCGCTGAGGATGCCGATGCTGATTTTCGCCCACAGACCGGTGTCGTTGAGAATTACCAGGTTCCTGGCGGACCTGGCGTGCGCGTCGATAGCCACCTCTACTCGGGCTACGAAATTCCTCCGCACTATGATTCGCTGCTTTCAAAGCTTATCGTCTGGGCTGAGACACGTAACGAAGCCATCGCTCGTATGCAGCGTGCGCTCGATGAATATGAGATCGAAGGCTTGACGACGACGATCCCCTTCCATAAACGCCTGCTCAGCCATGAGGGCTTTATCCAGGGGGATACGTATACACGCTTTATTCAAGAAGAGGCCACTGCTCTAGGTATTGGCTAACTGTATCGGGAGGGGAGAGAGCCAGCCGGCGGCGCGGTTCCCGGTTAGGGCTTAGTGGGGAGTGATAAACCGCTTACTTCTTTTATGTAAACTACAGGAGGTGACTTCGTGTCTCGCGTAGTTGTAACCGGATTAGGACTGGTTACCTCGTTGGGTAACGACCTGGCTTCCTCGTGGGAGGCACTCTGTCAGGGCACGTCTGGTGTTGGTGAGATTACTTCTTACGATACCGAACGCTTTCGAGTGCATTTTGCCGCTCAGATTAAGAACTTCGATCCCACTCCCTATATGGATCGCAAGGAAATTCGGCGCAACGATCCCTACGAGCAGCTCGCCATCGCCACGACCAAGCAGGCATTGGCTCAAGCGGGTTTAGAGATTACAAATGATATTGCCGATGAGGTCGGCGTGTATATTGGTAGTGGTATTGGTGGCCTGGTCACGCTGCATGAGCAGTTTAAAGTGCTGCATGAGCAGGGACCAGATCGCATCAGCCCGTTCTTTATCAATATGATGATCGTTGATGGTGCGCCTGGCATTGTCTCGATTATGACTGGTGCGCGTGGCCCAAACTGGGCCGCGGTCTCAGCCTGCGCGACCAGCGGTAACACGATTGGTGAGGCCTGGGAGACCATTCGTCGCGGCGATGCGAAAGTCATGATCGCGGGCGGCTCTGAGAAGGCAGTGACACCTATCTCGATGGCAGCCTTTGACAATATGAAAGCCCTCTCACGGCGTAACGATGATCCCCAAGGGGCCAGCCGGCCGTTTGATGCCACACGTGATGGCTTTGTCATGGGTGAGGCCTCGGCAGTGCTGATTCTTGAGGACCTGGAGTTCGCCAAAGCGCGCGGCGCAAATATTCTGGCGGAACTGGTTGGTTATGGTAGCACGGGTGATGCGCACCACGTGACTGCTCCGTCTCCCGGTGGTGAGGGATTGGTACGCGCGATGCGTCGCGCCTTGCAGAAGGCCAACCTGCGCCCTGATCAGGTGGACTATATTAATGCGCATGGGACCTCTACACCTCCTAATGATGGTGTAGAGACGCAGGCCATTAAGACCACGTTTGGTGAGCATGCCTACAAGGTTGCTATCAGCTCGACCAAGTCAATGACGGGTCACACACTCGGCGCGGCGGGCGCGGTTGAGTCTGTGATCTCAATCCAGAGCATTCTAACAGGCATTATTCCGCCGACCATCAATCTGCATCATCCCGATCCAGGATGTGATCTCGACTATGTGCCCAACGAGGCGCGTCACGCGACCGTCAATGTAGCCATGTCGAACTCGCTGGGCTTTGGTGGTCATAATACCTGCTTAATATTCAAGCGATACGAAGAGTAATATGTTATGAAGACTGAGAATCATGAGCAGTGGCTGGAGCGCGTTGAGAAATTGATCCAGGTTCTTGAGGGGAGTTCTATCGGTGAACTGGAACTTGCCGAAGGGGAGTTGGAGATTACGATTAAACGCGATCCAGGTATGGTACTGGTCTCTGCCCCTACCGTCTCCGGACCAGTAGCCATCGCGGGGGCACCGGCTCCACGCGCTCAGAAGGCGGATACAACCGTCGCGGTCAACGCGCCTCTGACAGGTGTGTACTATTCCGCGGCCTCGCCCTCCTCTCCACCGTTCGTCAATATTGGCGAAACGATTCACGTTGGTCAGGTCGTGGCGCTCATTGAGTCGATGAAAGTCTTCAATGAGGTCGTGTCTGAGGTTTCTGGTCGCGTTACCGCTCTGGTGGCGAAGAGCGGAGACGTGGTGCAGAAGAACGCGCCGCTTATTCGCGTCGAACCCCTATAAATAATTTTTGTTTGAAAGTGAGATGCCCCTGGCAGCCGCAGGCTGCCAGGGGCATCTCACTTTCAAACAGAATAACTTGCGTAACGAGTTCTTTAGCGGCGAGCATCCTGCTCTTCGTCAAAGGTTTGGGCCTCTTCCACCATGTAGCCTGCGCCGCGCAGGCGGCGCAGTAGCTCTTCGCACTGCGCTCGGTTGCGCGTCTCCAGCGTAATTGTTTCCTCGCGTTGCATGATGGGCAGGCGCTCGGTGATGCGTTGATAGCGCACATCGATGACGTTGATACGCATCTCGGCGATAATGTTGAGTAGGCGCATCAGCTCACCTGGCCTGTCGTCGAGGCGCGTGTGGATGACGAAGTAGCGACCCGAGACCGCCAGGCCATGCTCAATAAAACGCCCAACCAGGTTGATGTCAATATTGCCGCCCGTGAGCGGCACGAGTACCTTTTTCCCTGGCAGCTTGACGACGCCACTAAGGAGAGCAGCCAGGCCAATCGCGCCTGCGCCTTCGACTACCATCTTGCTGCGCTCCATGAGCAGGAGCACGGCCTTGATGATATCCTCATCGCTGACCAGGACGATATCATCGACGAGCTGCTTGATAATAGAGAAGGTCAGCTCGCCGGGGCGCTTGGTGGCGATACCATCAGCGATGGTGTTGATCGCGGGCAGTGTGACCGGCGTGCCGCTATCAAGCGAGGCGCGACAGCTTGGCGCGCCCGCGGCCTGTACACCGATGATTTTAATGTCGGGCTTGAGTGCCCGTGCGGCGATGGCGATGCCCGCGATCAGGCCGCCACCCCCGATGGGGACAAGAATGGCGTCGGCGTCGGGGAGATCATTGAGCATCTCCAGGCCCAGTGTGCCTTGCCCCGCGATGACATCCGGATCGTCGAATGCATGGATAAAGGTGGCACCACTCTCACGCTGCAGCTCACAGCAATGCTTATAGGCGTCATCGTAGGTGCTGCCATAGAGCTCGACGGTCGCGCCATATTCCTGAGTGGCGACGACCTTGGCCAGGGGCGCGCCCTCCGGCATGACGATGGTGCAGGGAATCTGATGTTGGGCCGCGGCGATGGCTACGCCTTGCGCGTGGTTGCCCGCCGAAGCCGCGATCACGCCAGCTTTATATTGTTCAGGAGTAAGTCGCGAAATTTTATATGCCGCCCCACGTGCCTTGAACGAACCTCCACGCTGTAAATGTTCCGCTTTGAGATAGACATCCGCCCCAGTCATCCGCTGATAGGTTCGTGAAGGCGTGAGAGGCGTATGATGCATAATAGGCTTGAGGAACTTATAGGCCTGCCAAATATCGGCGATAGTGACTGGTAATGGTGGCGTCTCGACCAGGGCAGGTAGCCGAGTGGTACCTGTAGTCGAGTCATGTTCGATAAGCATAAGACTGACGACTCCTTTCAACCCTCCGCATGCCACACCACGACCTTTGTGGTTTTGCGTAATTGCCGGTTCTCCATGCAGCTTTGCATCTGTGACTTGCAGAGCATTATAACATGCCATGTCATGGTAGACAAAAGGCTGTGACGTTCATGGCGATGTACTTGTATGCGCTTGCCTTGCGCTCCCGTCTTCATTGATCAGTTTTGCTGTACTTATAGGTAGAGTAGTCACCCCTTATATGTACGATTATACTTACGTGTATGTGTCAAGATGTGTCAATAAAATACATATGGAAGTATTGAGCGTGTGGAACTGCTGCTCCACACGCTCAATACCTCCATATATAAAAAAGGGAACCAGTACAGTGTCTTAAAATGATGGCAAATATGCCTATTCACCATCCGTTGGGACGGCCAGCCGTCCAGGGCAAACTGCGGTGCCCCCTACTCCTCGCCGCACTTGCAAACGGTCGGAGCTACTTCTTCTTTGACTCAGCTCGCTGGAAGATGCTTCACTTCACAAGAAGTGGCTTGCTAGACAAATCAAACAAAAGAAGCATAGAAGTAAAGGTATTTATTAATAGCTATTTACATTTATTTCGATGTGCATAATACATGAGAGGAGTATGTGTGTCAAGAGGGTATTTTAACGATGTTTGTCATCCTTTGTCATCAGTTCTTAGAAACGTTTGACACACCGCTCTGTCTCCTTCACAATTCAATTGCCTATTTAAGTTGGCACTTCGACCTGGATGCTCCCTCTTGTCGTGGTCAGGCCGAAGTCCTTCCAGTTGATAGCGATGAATGGATTCAGGGTCGCGGGTTTTCCATACGACGGAAGCCTTGAGCTACTTCATATGTAGATGCGTACTTTAGCAGAGTCGGCCCCTCCTGCACCTCGGTTTTAAAGATGTCCCCATACATAAAAAAGGGAACCAGCACACCACTCTGGTTCCCTAACTTTATGTTTGCCTGTTTTTTGTTGTTTACTTCGGGCCTGGCCTGGGCGCTCTCTTTTCATGGGCTGGAGAAGAGATTGGGCTGACCGAAGTCCTTCCTGTTGTGCGCGATGAATGAGCTAAAGGGCGAGATGGTTCCTTATGCCATATTAGTCGCGAGCGCGAAAGATTTTGACACGGCGATTGGGCTCTTTGCCCCGACTGCGTGAAAGCAGGTTATAGCGTGTCGCCATCTGGTGCTGCAAGCGGCGAATATGGGAGTTGGCTGGCGGAAGCTCAGCCGTGGTCAACCCTTTATTGAGCACTTGATGAATCGCGTCCTCTGTCTCCAGAAGGGCCTGTTTGGTCGGGTCATCAAAGTGCATCTCACCCAAGGCTGGATGGCTCTCCTCACCTTCGACTGTATCCTCCTCTGGAATGTCGAAGATACGTGCCAGGGCGTGCTGCATTTGCGAGACGGTATTGTTCTTCAGAATGATGAGTAGTTTACCGTCTTGTGCGGCCAGTTGCAGGCGCTCTCCCTGGTGCCGATAGTAGTTTTTCAGCGTCATCACGGCATCGGCCTCTTTCTGGTTGTTTGTGATCACAACCGGAACGCGTAGATGGCGTGATGCGTCGCTAAGTCGGTCACGGTTGACCCCGAATGGATAGACACGTAAAGTCCGATTGAGCGGGAGGGTTTCGGTCCTATGATCCTCCTCAGGCTCGCTCTCGATGGCTGTGCCTGGCGTAGTCGTGACTTCAGCGGGCGAGGTGCCGGTCGGGGCTAAGGCCCTCATTGGCATGGGTGGTTCATTGGAGCCACGCCGTGGGCGCTCTATCTGACGCACCCCCTTGCTGCTGCCACGCTCTGAGCGATCACTACGTTCGGAATGATCACCACGCTCGAACGTGCTGGGGGTAAAGCCCTGGCTACGGTTGCCCAGGCCTCCGATCCCATTGGGGGAAGCGTTCTCCATACCGTTTCGGCTGATACGGCGGAGCGCGATATGCCCCGTGTTCTCGTCGCGTGTGCGTTCCTCGGCCACAATGATCATGCCTCTGAGCATGGTATCGACAGTGTCGGCGACATCGCGATGCACAATGACCTCTTCCCAGCTCTGCTGTTCCACCACGACATCAAAAGTCGGTGGCGCCTTACGCTCAAGAATACTCTTTTGCGTATGGCGGCGGCGCGCCTCTTCGTCGCCCAGGGTGACGGTTTGAATACCACCAACCAGGTCCGAGAGGGTCGGGTTCATCAGCAGATTGCCGAGGGTGTTGCCATGAGCCGTCGCGACGAGCTGGACACCACGTTCCGCGATAGTGCGGGCGGCGGCGGCCTCCAGTTCGGTGCCTATCTCGTCGATGACGATAACCTGGGGCATGTGGTTCTCCACAGCCTCGATCATCACTGCGTGCTGCTCAACCGTGCGTGCGACCTGCATACGACGCGCGCGTCCGATACCAGGATGAGGGATATCACCATCACCCGCGATCTCGTTGGAGGTATCAACCACCACGACGCGCTTGTTTGCTTCGTCTGCCAGGACGCGCGCGATCTCACGCAGAAGCGTGGTTTTACCCACACCTGGGCGACCCAGAATCAGGATGGATTGCCCCTGCTCCACGATATCGCGGATGAGGGCGATGCTTCCTAACACGGCTCGACCGATGCGGCACGTCAGTCCCACGACTTTTCCTTTGCGGTTGCGCAAAGCGCTAATTCGGTGTAGCGTTCGCTCTATCCCTGCGCGGTTATCATCGCCAAATTCGCCGATGCGTTCAACCACATATTCGAGGTCAGCATAGGTCACGGGCTGATTGCTTAAGAGGACCTCTCCCTCGGGGAAACGTCCCTCGGCCAATCGCCCGAGGTCCATTACGATCTCCAGCAGTTCGCTTCGGTTCTCTAGCCGATTGACCGCGTCGTGGATGCTAGGTGGAAGGGTCGCTAGCAGAGCCTCAAGATCGTCGGTGACCACATGTTGCATAGGCAGTTCTATCACCTCATTAACTTTTGGCGTGAATTGACCGTCCCCAGGCCCTTCAAGCCATAGACCGCTCTTTGTTCTAGCAGGGGGACTGTGCTTTGCCTCGTAGCTAGTGATGCTACGTGTCGCACGAGCAGCAGCCTGGTGGTTGACTGCTCAAATCCACTGTTGCATAGAGCGGTAATAACGCATGAGTCGTACTCGCGCACCAGGCAGTAAATGCGGCGTACGTCTGCTTCCAGTAACCTGCGCATGCCAAAGCGTAACAGCGGCTCCGCCAGGTCGGCATGTTCTGGATGGACAATAAGAGAGAGACGATGGGGTATGGTGTTATGCCCTCGGCAAATGCGTAACCAGGCGCCCAGGCGCACGCCAACGTCGCAGACATAGTTCTCGTTCCAGGGTGAGAACCAGCGCTGTGGCCCGACATGCAATTTGGCGTATTCCTCGCTGTTTTCAAGCAGCTCGGCCATGCGCACACGCTGTGGTGTGGTGGCCCGGTACAGTTGATGCAGGCCCCAGGCATAGTGGCGATGCCACTTGCGCAGGGAGCTCAACTGTTCACCTTGCTCGGGTAAAGTTGTTCCCGGTTCATAGACATAGGTGAGTTCGCGCGCATAGCGTTGGAAGCCACTGCGTACGAACATGTCTACCTCAGGCACCTCATCTTCAACCTTCGCAAAGATACGCAATATTCCATGCGCCCCCGCCATCTCTAGGGTGTAGTCGAGCAGCGCGCTCAGTACCTCTTCGCTGGAGACGTTTCTGTTGCGCATGGAGGCAAGATATGAGAGATCCCACGCTTTGCGCGCGGGTCGTTCGTTCATTTGTGCGAAACCGAGTAATTGCCAGTGGTCTTCACAGATCCAGGTTCGCGAAGCTGGGGTGAGCGGCAGAAGGTTACGCAGGATAGGTGAGGGCAGCGAGTCTCTCTCTACAGGCTCCAGCCAGCACACGAAATTCGCAATTCCGTGTTTTGGACTACGAGCATGTCGGTCCATTGCATAGATGATTCCCGGTAGATCCACAAACAGGACCGGTCGTATCATCCAGTTCTCCTGCGTCCCTTTAGGGGCATCATTGATGCCCCTAGTTGCTGACGCTCTCTACTATGCGGAGAAAGTATTGGTGGAAACGGGTGTCTCCCGATACCTCGGGATGAAATGCAGTACCTAGCCTGGTTCCTTCTCGGACAGCAACGATGGTTCCATCGTCGAGCGTAGCCAGCACTTCTACTCCTGGTCCAACCTTTTCGACCAGTGGACCGCGGATGAAGAAGGTGTGGAATGGCGCTTCGCCAAGTTCTGGCACTACGAGATCTGTCTCAAAACTTTCCCGCTGACTGCCGAAAGCGTTACGACGAACTTTGATGTCCAGCGAGGCCAGAAGTGGTTGGCCTGCCAGCGCATTATCCGTCTCTTGTGATAACAATATAAGACCTGCGCATGTTCCCCAGACCGGTATACCGTCCCGAATTTTCTGCCTCAAGGGCTCCAGGAGATTATACTCGATCATGAGTTTGCCTATCGTGGTACTTTCACCACCTGGTATAATTATACCATTTATTTCCTCTAGTTGCTCAGGGAGTCGAATAGCTTTTCCCTCAGCGCCTAACTCGGCCAGCATCCGCAGGTGGGCCTCAAAATCGCCCTGTAATGCTAATACGCCGATACGTGGCAAAAGGTTGCGTCCTTGTGTCATGGTGCCTGAGCCTGTTCCGCTACTACCAGCCACGACGAGCCATCAGGTCGTCTTGCGAGAGCTTATCCAGGTTGATACCAACCATTGGTTCACCCAGGTTGCGCGATACTTCGGCGACGATGCCTGCATCCTGGAAGTGTGTGGTCGCGCGAACGATGGCCTTGGCACGCTTGAGAGGATCGCCAGACTTGAAGATGCCCGAACCCACGAAAATGCCTTCTGCGCCCAGGCGCATCATCAATGCGGCGTCTGCCGGGGTTGCGACGCCACCCGCTGAGAAGTTGACGACAGGCAGTTTGCCGGTGCGTGCGATCTCACGGACCAGGTCATATGGCGCGCCCAGGTTCTTGGCCTCGCTCATCAACTCTTCTTCTGGCAGATTCTGCAGGCGACGAATGCCGTCCATGATGGTGCGCATATGACGAACCGCCTCGACGATATTGCCAGTTCCGGCCTCGCCCTTGGTGCGCATCATCGCGGCGCCCTCACCCACGCGTCGCAGCGCCTCACCCAGGTCGCGCGCGCCACAGACGAAGGGCACGTTGAAAAGATGCTTATTGACGTGGAAATGCTCATCGGCGGGCGTCAATACTTCCGACTCGTCGATGCAGTCAACGCCGATGGCCTGAAGAATTTCAGCCTCGACAAAATGACCAATGCGGCACTTCGCCATGACCGGGATAGTGACGGCCTCTTTAATCTTGATGATTAGCTCGGGATCGCTCATGCGAGCAACGCCACCATGGGCGCGGATATCCGCTGGCACGCGCTCAAGAGCCATAACGGCTGAGGCGCCGGCTTCCTCGGCGATCTTAGCCTGCTCGGCGTCGATGACGTCACAGATGACGCCACCTTTGAGCATCTCGGGAAAACTTCGCTTAACCTGTACTGTACCTGTCTGTTTTTCCATTGTGTAGAAATCTCCTGCCATTTATCTGAGAAATTTCGCGGCCATAAATTTTCTTTTCGAATTCTAACATAGCCTTCTGGCTCTTGCTACAGCCAATCCCTTCCACCCAGGCCAGCCATCTTACATTGGCTCCATCCATGTGAGCATAGTAGCTGGCTCTCTTCTTTTCTATCGACTATTTGGGGTACCTTCTACATCATTGAGCAAGACAGATGACTTCTCGCGCCTACGGCGCAAAAAAATTGTATGATGGTGTTTGTCGTTGAGGGCGCCATTGGCGCCCTCAACGACAAACACCATCATACAAAAAAATATATGTGACCAGCCAGGTTGGCGGAGCGTGCTACTCTCGTATGAGGCCATGCTGTGTTCTGTGGAAGGAGAGAGCAGGCGCGTATGCAGACGTTCCTCCCTTATGCCTCTTTTGAGGAGACGGCCCGGGTGCTGGACTCCAGGCGCCTGGGAAAGCAGCGGGTAGAGGCATCTCAAATCCTGAAGATCATTACGACGCCAGACTACCTGGGCGCGTGGCGGCATCATCCTGCCGTTATGATGTGGCATGGCTATGCTACCGCGCTGCGCGAGTATCTTAATACAATGTTGACCGAGTGGGAGCGTCGTGGTTACAAAAACATGAAGCTACATCACCACCTGGATGAGCAGCATATTCAATATCCCTGGTGGCTTGGTGACCCACGCCTGCACGATTCCCATAAATCAAATCTGCTGCGTAAAGATTGGCTCTACTACAGCCAATTTGGCTGGGAGATCTCTGACGATATTCCCTACTACTGGCCCGTTACCTATCGGCCGCCCGAGTAGTGTTCTCCTTCTGGATATACCAGATGTAGCCACTGAAGCGGAAAGTGCCATGCTCACTGGTAAAGAAGGGACTGACCTGCTCCAGTAGTGAAAGATAGACCTCTTCCTGGCTCCTCTCACCTCTCTCCAGCACAGATATGACCAGGCTTTTCGTCATCAAGTATCTTACTAAATCCTCTTTGGTGAAGAGTACTTCGTTGACATAGCGCTCCTCTCGGATGAAGCGCAGACCATGCTCGGCCAGGACATGTGGGTCAAGGGGTTTATTTTCGCGGGGAGTAACGGGGTACTGGGTAAGATATTGCTGGGCTACCCATTGTTCAAAGGCCTGATTTTCGCGCATCGACCCTTCAAAGTTGTTGTCATAGATTACCAGCCAGCCACCAGAACGGAGGACTCGCGCGGCTTCAGGCAGGAAGCGCATACGATCCACCCAGTGGAAGGCAGACGAGATGGTGATCAGGTCGATGCTTGCGCCATCAAACGGCAGTTGCTCAGCTGGAGCCAGGATATAGCTCACACCTGGCAGCTCCGTGGCGGCAGCAAGCATTTCTGGCGAGAGATCACAGCCAATCACCTGGTCCGCGATATGTTTGAGCGCGCGGGTAGATTGTCCCGTTCCACAGGCCACGTCGAGCGCCTTTTTGACAGGTGTGTCCAGGTGAAGCGCGTTCTGGACCTTGGAGATCACAAGAGGGTGAAAGTAGGGCCGGAATGTGGCATAGCGTCGCGCCACGTCTGCATCTGCAAAGTAGTTCATAGCTGAATGGTTCCCTCCTCCGTAGGAAAATTTCTTCTTAATTAAGATCATAGCACAAGGGGCGAACCATTCAAAAGAAAAAACAAATAAAAAGTAGTAGGGGCATCAAGGTAAATCAATTTCATACAGCGAGATCAAGCCCTTTTTCAAGGCATAGATAACAGCCTGGGTGCGATGTGCAAGCTGCAATTTGGTGAGGATATTGCTAATGATTATATAATTACTGCTATATTGCTGCGGCATATGCTCTCACCTCAAATCGCTTATTATGAAGAAGTATTTTCTCCGATCTAAGAGCAAGTATACTGTCGCGGTCCCGCTTTGCCATCGCTGAAGGGCAGGATCTTATTCTCCCCTAAAAGGGGAGCTAAGAGTTGGGAGCTAGTGCAATCGTCCAAAAGAAAGTAGGAAAGTAGCCGATATGAGAAGGTATGCAACCCATTTTCATTCGACCACTCACCGAATCCGAGCGAGCCCATATCGAGGCTCACTTACGCTCCGGCTCAGCCTTTGTGCTACGCCGTTGCCAGATCCTTCTGGCTTCAGCCCGTGGAGAGCGAGCCATCGCCATTGCGCGGCAGCTGGGCTGCGACGACCAGACAGTGCGCAATGTGATCAAAGACTTCAACGAGCAGGGGCTCGACGTGCTCAAGAAGGAGTCCTGTCGCCCTCATCGGCTACGCACCAGCATTGCCGACGAGAATCTGCCAGCCTTGCGCGATCTGCTCCATCGCAGCCCGCGCGATTTTGGTATCGAGCGCAATCTCTGGTCTCTCCCACTGGTGGCGCAAATCTGCTTGTCACAAGGACTCGTAGCTGCCCCGACCACTGCTGCCAGTGTCCGCCGCGCGCTCAAGCGCTTGGGCGTCAGTTGGAAACGAGCCAAGCACTGGATTACCAGCCCCGATCCGCAGTATGCACGAAAAAAAAGGCTCGTGACCGCTTGATCGCGTACGCTCAACCCCGCTCTGATTGGGCCATTGGCTTCCTCGACGAGGTCTGGTGGAGCCGATTTGCTCTTCCACGCCTTCACACCTGGCAAGATCCAGAGTACCCAGTCCGTTTGGTTGAGCAATCCTGGCAAAAGAATGACCCTGACCCAAAAGCATTGGCTTGCTATGGTGTCCTCTGGCAAAACGGAACCACGGAGGAACCCGTGCGAGAGCAGATGTGGCTTCGTTTTGTCACAGGACGCCCGGTGAGTGAGATCACCATCCAGTTTCTGGACTGGTGTTGTCAGCAATTGGCCGCACAAGGCAAACGTCAGTGGCTCCTCATCTGGGACAACGCCTCCTGGCATGTGAGTAAGATGGTGCGCACCTGGATCAGAAAACACAACCTCGCTGTCAAACAAACGGACGAAGGGGTACGGATTTTGCCTTTCCAACTGCCCACCAAAAGTCCCTGGCTCAATCCAATTGAGCCCAAGTGGGTGCATGGCAAACGCAATGTGGCCGAAACCAATGGGCTGCTTTCGGCTCACCACCTCGCTGAGCGAGTCTGTGCCTATTATGGGTGTGCATATGAGCCACATTTATCTCTTCCCGAAAAGGTTTCGTAATCTTGCACTAGGAGTTCAATTGAGCCATAAGTTGTCCATAGTTATAGGCGGCATTAGCCCCACCCTGCTTATTTCCATTACCGTTGAGTACCTGGTCGCAGAGGGTGCGAATTTGTTGTAGCGTGGCCTGGTCGAAGGGATTCTGAGCGAGATTGATCGCCAGTTGGTCCAGGCGGGAGGCCCACTCACGGATATTTTCCAGGGTGGTTCGTGCCTGCTCGGCGTGTTGCTTGATGGTGGCGCTGGAATCGCTTTGCGTGGCTGCCAGCGAGACATGCATCAGGCTCATCTCGATATAGGCCCCCGTTCCTACAAGGCCAAAGCCGTCGCCTGCCTGCGCGATCTGCATTGTTGCGCACCGGGAGGGGAGTGTGACGTAGTGCGCTCCTCGCGTTCCCTCGACGATATTGAGTATATTCTGTGCGACACAGTGCACTGCCTGAGAGGGCAATGTGCGATTTTTAAGGAGGGTGGCCTGGGCGTTGAGCTGCCGCGCTTGCTCGCGTAGTCCGACCAGTAGTCCGACCTGCCCGGGTGTTTCGTCCAGGTGGACCAGCAGGTGACGTAGATGCACAAAGGCGAGCGGGGGGAAATCAGCCTTAAAGACGATTTTTCCTGTAGGGACGGTGACCTTGCTACTCTCCTGTGTGACCTGGATGCGGTTCCCCAGGCTAAGCAGATTGGTTGCTCCCAGCGTCCGTTGCAGGACAAAGTCTGTCCCGCGTGGCATCAATTGGCCCAGTGGGGTAATATGCTCCGCCTCATCGTCGATGAGCCATGCCAGATAGGTCGCATTATCGGCTGGGGCGTTAAGTTGCTTGAGCGTAATGGTCACGCGGTTGCTTTTGCCCGGTGTTTGTGGATCATCCGTGAAGGAGACCTCGCCCTGAACCTGGGTGCGGATCTGACTGCTAAAGTCGCGTGAGAGACGATAGCCGCCAATCGAACGGGTTTTGATCAGAGCATAGGCGCCTACGCCAATCGAGCTAATCAATAACGCGATGGTAATGAAAATAAGCATGGAGCGAAAGAATGTGTTGTGCTGTCCCCGAGGAAGCCCGGTGATAGGCTCGGCCAGGGCGAGGTGTAGCGCGGAAGGTGAGAGTTCCTTTCTGGCGAGATCGATCTCAGGAAGCTCCCTGGTGACGTATTGCCTCTTCGCTTGCATTTCATTATGGTGAGGGACAAATGCCTTGTATGGCCCTGTATGTCCTGGTCGCAGGCCGAACCCTATGCCTGATGTGGCTTGTGGACCTGGCAGCGGAGCGTGTACTATGGGTCTCTCCATAGTGAGACCGCGCCCTGCCTGGCCTGGTACAATGGCGAGGGGGGCTGGCTGCCGCTGCGACAACGGCTCTTGTTTGGAGTGTAGGCGTTGCCCGCAACGGCCACAGAAGATGGCCCCTGGCTCCATTTCCTCACGGCAAATAGTACATTTCATGATGACTACCCCTGGCTTCCCAGTAGTATTTCTCTTTGCCTCCTGGATGGAGGAGGTTCAGAAATATCTGTAATATGGCAGTATAGTGTTTATCTTTCTACTCCTCAGGTTTCTGGTACTTTTCTATGACTTCTCGCGCCTGCGGCACTCGCCTGGGTAGTGCGTGTGATGCGTGCTGGCGGCCGGAGGCCGCCAGCACGCATCACACGCACTACCCAGGTAACTTGCACATGGGATTAGTTATGTTGAGTTTGTTGGCGGCACATGGCCGGAACGGCCATGTGCCGCCAACAAACTCAACTGTTATTGTCACTCTGCTGGAAGGACGTGAAAGACGGTGATAAGTAGTTCCATGATGCTGTGGTAGGAGATGATGAGCAGGGCTCCGCTGGCCAGGACGATATGTATAGTGCGCCAGCGATGCATGAAGAGCTGGGCTGCTTGCTGGCGGTGGAGCGATCCCAACAGGTTTGTTCGTTCTCTGAGAGCCTCGGCGGCGCGTTGGAAGTCATGTCGCTCGCCAGAGGGGAGCGCGGCCTGGCGGGTTGCTAAGTGAGATGCCGCATTGGGCGCGGGCCTGGTCTGTGCCAGGTGATCGATGCAATACTCTTTGAAAGGGGCGGACTTGCCTGCGCATAGGCGTTCGACCGTTTCCTCCAGGAGGGTAATGCGCTCCTTGACGCCCTGGACGATGCCTACCCCGTTGGTCGCAGCCTCATGGGCCAGGCGGCGCGTTTGCCACTGGTCAAGCAGACGACCAGTAATGCCACTGAGAACGAGGAAGATCAGGGCGAAGAGGGCGGCTGGTCCGGCCTTGGCCTGGATCAGGTCACCCGCGCCTTGTACGAAGTCGTGTGTAATGTAGGCGTAGTTTTCGTGCAGGAGTGCGACCAGGATCGTGATGATTCCCAGCCAGGTGTGCATCCAGAGCCAGTTCTGTACTTTCCCAGGCAGGGCACGCACAAAGCGCCGGCGCAGGCTATAGCTCGCGCTCAGCAGGACCAGGGCGAAGGCGCAAATACCAAAGATGCGGAAGGGATCAAGCGCTGGTTCCGCGTCCTGTCCGTTATGGATGGCATAGGCGCTCCAGGCAAAGAGGAACAGGTAGAGTGCGCCGCTTCCCAGGAGCCAGAACCACTTCCCGCGTGAAGCGGGGGCGCGCCAGAGCTTTTTATATGTCTGCTGGCCCGCTATTTTATTTGCTTGTGAGGGAGATTTAGGTAGACTGGACATGCCTTGCTCCTACTTCAAAAGAATCTCTTCGGTCGAGCCAAAGAAGGTGCGCGGATTAACACGAATGGCCGCGCCCGTGGGGCAGGCCTGGACACATGCCTGGTCGTTATAGCCAGCACAGAGATCGCATTTGACTGCAATTTTCTTACGTATCTCCTCTACCGGGTCGAGTGGAGGAGTATTGTCCAGGGGACCAGGCGTGGTCAGGACTGGCAAGAGTTTGCGTTTCTTGCTAGAGAAGAAGGTGCTGAAGCTTTGCCAGAGGTCGCCCTGGCGCTGTGTCTGCTGTTCTTCCAGGTCAACGATAGAGATGTTGTCGTAGGGACAGCGCTCGGCACAGATCCCGCAGCCGATGCAGCTCTCGGTAATGTAGACTTCGCCGCTGGGCAGGCGTGCGATCCCCGCGCGGCTACAGAGCATGCAGACGGGATCTTGACATTGGCGGCAGGCAGTGGCAATGCTGATGTTGCCCACCACCAGGCCATTGCGGTTCATACGCGAATGCCCATGGCGGCGCTCGCAGGCCTCCTCACATTCATTACAATGAATGCATTTAGCCAGGTCGATGACCAGCACCTCGGTCCCCTCGATGACGCCATCGTCCACCAGTGCGTGCAATCCGGCGCGAGCAGCGGCATTGGAGGTAGTTCTGGTTGCTGGCTGTTTCTGGTCAAATTGGAAAGGTTCAAAGATCGCGCTCTGGGCGGCCAGTTTGGCGTCATTATAGAGCTTTAGCTGCTGCTGAAAGCGCGTTTTGACCTCTGGATAGCGGCGGAAGAGGTTGAGCAGCTCGCGGCGTGGAACCTCGGCCACGGTCGTGCGCGTGATTGCTGAGACTTTGACCGCGCGCTGGTCTCCCAGCATGTCAAGTCCCCCCGCGAAATAGTCGCCGTTCTGGCGATAGGCGATAATGCGCTCTTTGCGCCTCTTGCCAGGGGGAAGCTTGCGCGCCACCTTGACGAAGCCATCCAGCAGCAAATGCAGGGTCTCGCGCTCAGGCTGATCCTGGTCCTCTTCGTCAAAGAGTTGCTCACCTCGTTCATAGCGGCGCGTAATGGCCTGTTCTGCCAGGTGGCGTAGATCAATGGTGGCGATACCTTGTAGGAGTGGTAGGCGCCTGAGCACGGCTTCGATGGAGCGTTCCAGGTGGAGCGACTCAAAGAAGACCCTGACCTCCGGCACGATCTCCATCAGGCGCTGGACGACTTGCTCGGGGATGACGAGCAGGGCGCATTTGCCGATGGCGTAGGCGCTGGTCTGCCGCGTCTGCCCGCTGAGCATCTCATGTTCGCCGAAGTATTCGCCCCGGCGTAGGACGGCGAGGGGCAGCCCTGCCTCGCCAGGGCCTGTCGAGGAGATCTCCACGCGCCCGCTCAAAATAAGCACGAGGTCGCGACCAAACTCTCCCTCGCGCATAAGCCAGCTCCCAGGTTGTGTGATGCGCAGTTGTGAGGAATTGACCAGGTGTAGCAGGTAGTTATCAGGAATAAGCATCTCGTCGCCGAGCATTGGCTGCTCACGCAGGCGTGTAAGCAATTGTGAGACGCTCCAGCTTTTGGGCAGCATATCGCGCACACGCTCAATATCTGCCTTGTTTTCCCAGGATGTTCCCAGGCGTTCTTTGAGTGAGAGCATCAGCAGGTCGCGATGGTTATCCACCGGGCAGACGGGAACGCAGGAGCCACAGAGGACGCATTCGTCGGTGAAGCGAACGAGCAAAGGCGAGAGCTCATCATCGATCGTGGCTTTATTGAGTTCGGCGATACTAATTTTTGATGAGAGGGGAACCGGGCAGGCACGCATGCAGCGATCACATCCAATACACATGTCGATCTCAAAGCGAAGCTGCTCAGGCGTCAGTGGCCGAAGAGCGCGTTGTAGCTCAGCACCTGGAACTGGCTGCACCTCTTCTGGCCGAGAGGCTTTAAATCCTTGCATCGGCTATTCCTTGCTCTCTATGTCTAGCGG
Organism: Ktedonobacter racemifer DSM 44963; assembly: GCF_000178855.1. Taxonomy (GTDB): domain Bacteria; phylum Chloroflexota; class Ktedonobacteria; order Ktedonobacterales; family Ktedonobacteraceae; genus Ktedonobacter; species Ktedonobacter racemifer. The sequence continues at coordinate 2,839,019 of NZ_ADVG01000002.1, forward strand.
CGCGCTACAACTGGCACAGAAGCGAGCCTTCTGCGTGTTCGCGATGCCACAACAGCGGCAAATGACCAGGCCCGGCAGGGGTGTGGAGCGCTGGTGCGCCGCCTCTTTGTATGCTACCAGCTCTGTGAGCACCTGGAGTGCGGGTATCTTCTCGGTTTTGCCCACACTTCCCGCTGTCGCAGTGGCGAAGCGCCGCATCAGCCCTCCAGTATTTCCTTCCATGCCCATGAGTGGGATGGGAAGTTTTTCAGAGATTCCCTTTAGAGGGGCTAGAGGGGCGGTGTCGGGCGCGTCATGGGTATGACACAGACAGATAAAGCGTGCTCGGCTGCCAAAGCTGATCTCTTCGTTATCTTGGAGAAAGTGTACTGAGCGTGGCGGCATGCGGTATCCATTGATAAAAATGCCATTGGTGCTGCCCAGGTCGCGCAGGACGTAGCGCCCATCGGTGAAGAAGATTTCGGCATGCGTACGCGAGATGGTCTCCATATCCAGCAACAGGTGGGAACCAGGCTGGCGCCCAACAAAGAGCTTCTCGCTCTTGCTCAGTTGTAGGGGCTGGATATGTGCCCACTGTGAAACGTCCGTGTCGGGGACCAGGTACCAATCGATTCTCTGTGGCTTATCTTCTGGCTTGAGCGCTGGCTTTTTATCGGTTGTAGGCAAAGGGGACACGATAGCAGGCCTGGGCGGAGCACCAGGTTGTGGCTGTGGCACAGGGTTGGTATCTTTCTCGGGCGCGTCTGCTCTGGCTTTCTCGGCTAGTTTTGCCCCCAGGAGTGGTGGGGGCACATCCTGGTTATCCAGCCAGTCGTTCAGGTTAAAGTCAGGCAGGAAGAGACAGAACGCGATGGAACCCATTTGCACACGATGATCGATGGCCCGCTTGAAGGCCAGAGCCTGTGCCCGATTTCCCAGCCCCAGCATCCCAACGGGAACGCCATTTTTGAGCAGAACCTTGCGATAACTGCGTGGCTCTGGGTCCGCGATGATCTCCTGAAGCCCCTGGCCTCCGCTCGGGTATGTGAGTCCGGTCGCGGCAAAGGGCAGGCCATAGAGAAAGGTGGCGTTGTAGAAAGTTTGCACCTGGAAGGAAGGCGTATCGTGCTGTGGATCGAGCAGGTCCAGCATGCTATAAGCAGCGGTCCGCGCCTGTTGAATGGCGGGATACCACTGTCCCAGGACGCGCATGCGGCGGGTAAGAGGGTCCTGGATCTCGACTATATCCCCGGCTGCGTAGACGTTAGGAGTGCTGGTACGCATGAAGGCGTTGACGTGTATGCCGCGGCTATGAGCGATGTTGCTCCCCTCGATACAGTCGAGATTGGGTTCAATGCCGATAGCACAGATGAGGAGATCGCAGGGCAGGGCCTCGCCTGAGGTCGTCAGGAGCGCGTGTACCCTGCCCTGGCGTCCCGTAATCTCAGCGATTTCTGTCTCTCGTCGTACTTGTACGCCATCGCGGCGTTCCTGCTGTAACACCAGGTCCGAGGCCGTTTCATCCAGGACCTCTGACCAGAGCGTGCGTTTGCGGACCAGGTGCGTGACTTCATGCCCCTGCTGGCGCAGCGTCTCAATCGTTTCCAGGGCCAGGGTGCCACTGCCACAGACGACGATATGGCGCGCGCCCGGCAGATGGCCCATGACCTCCTGGTAATCCTCCAGGTTACGCAGGGTTACGACGCCCTTCAGGTCGCTGCCCTGACATTGTAGGCGCGCTGGTCGCGCTCCACAGGCCAGGAGGAGGCGTGAGTAGCGGAGCTTTTTCCCACTCTTGAGCCGCACATACTGCTGCTGTGTATCCAGGCTCACTGCCGGGTCGGCGTAAAAGTGGATATCGTGCTCCTGATAGAACGTCTCTGTGCGTGCTGGTAGCCTTGCTTCATCGAGTCTTCCCGCCAGGTAGTCCTTCAGCGCGGGACGGTACAGGACTGGTTGTTCATCGTTGCTGAGCATGACGATAGCGGCCGAGGTATCCTCTTGGCGTAATACCTCGGCTGCCGTAATCGCGGCAATGCCATTGCCGATGATGACATATCGCTTCCCCACCTGGTTACTCATAGCCCTTTGCCCTCTTTCAAGGCGACTATCCTCCTCTTGTGATTATCATATGGGCATGTGCCTATCTGCTGTCGTCATCCCCCACTTGCGTGTGTCTTGCCTCAAGCCATGGTAATAGTGCCATCGGCATTAATCATAATCTGCACCTTCTTAAGCGGCGTCATGGCGGGACCCTGAAGGACACTGGCATCTTTAGCAGGATCGAAAACCGCTGAATGACAGGGGCAGATCAGATGTTTGCTTCCCTGGTCATAATGTACAGCGCATCCCTGGTGTGTGCAGGTTGAATCAAAGGCGACGAATTTGGTATTGGGCAGATGGATCAATACCCCTGGATTCTTTTGATCAGGTAAAGTAAACGTAATTGCTTGATTGATTGGGATATCTCCGGTGCGTGCCAGGACTTTTCCGTTCATGGGCTTGGGAGCCTGTGTCGGTTGTGCGGCCTGTGTTGGCTTGTTCTGCGCGCGTGGAGGCTGAGTACCAGTTGCGCCGGGCTGTCCTGCCTGCGGCTTTGTGCCAGGCATCGGTGCCGTGGGATGTGTCACATGCGCGCTGAGCATATTCACGCCCAGGGCCGCGATGGTGACCGCGGCGGCTGTCCCGCTGCCAACCGCGAATAGCGTTCGCCGCGAGATCTGCTTATGGGGCACGCCTTCACCCGCGGGAGTCACTGGACGTGAAGCGTGCCGCTGTGCTCGGCCATGTTCGGTATCGATTTCGTTTGCATCCCTGCCCAGGGAATGGTTGCTCGCGGCCTGTGATGTGTTTTGCATCAGCGCTGCGACCGCTGGGAGGCGCTCGGGGGCGACGACCTGGTAGTATGCCTGTAGGACCTCGCCTGGATGCCGGTAGCGCATTTGGGGTTCCTTGGCCATAGCTTTAAGTAGAAGGGCTTCTAATCCCGCGGGTGGCTCTGAGAGCCAGGCGCTTAGGGATGGTACCTCGGCATAGAGGTGCTGGCGCATGACCTCATTGCGTGAGCGACCTTGAAATGGAGGCTGGCCTGTGAGTAAACGGAAGATAATCGCTCCCAGGGCATAGATATCTGTATAGGCACCTACGGATCTGCCAAGAAGCTGCTCGGGCGCGCTCGACTCGCTATCGCCTTCAAAGGTATGCTCCTCGCTCCGTACGGCGAGGCTCAACTCGCGTATGCGTAGCAGGCCAAACTCGCCCAGGAGGAGATGCCGGTTGTTATGCAGGAAAATGTTGTTGGTCGAAAGGTTACGGTGCAATACGGCGTGTTCATGGGCATACTCCATTGCAGAAATGATCTGTTCCAGGTACTGTCCCACGATGCGTAGGTCGGAGGGAACGTTGCGCGCCAGTAGGGTGCGCAAGGGTACGAGCGAGACATAGGGGTAGACCAGGAAAGGCATCCCCTGAAAATTGCCGTAATCCAGAAGAGGCAGGATGTGCGGGTGCTGTAGCTTCGCCACCTGGCTGGCCTCCTGTTGGAAGCGGCCCAGGTATATCATGTGATTCTCGGGTGGAAGCGACAGTCTGGCTGGATTGGCTGCGCCTTCAAAATCCAGAAGGCGCAGCATGACGCTCCGTCCCTCGCGGTTGTGAGCGAGAAAGACAGGTCCCCATGGATGTTCTTGTAAGACCTGTTTTAACTGGTAGTTGCCTACCGTCGTCCCTGCCAATCTGGCATTGGTAAGGCTTTCAACCATTTGGCACCTCTCAATACACATTGATATATTCTGTTACACGAATCAATCATAGCAGAGTATAACTGAGGTTAAACAGGACCTGCATAGAAAGTATTACTCATTTCCTACAAATCAGATAGATAATTCAAAATCTTAACCAGAATATGCCGAAAGGAGAAAATGCGATACATGTGTAGCACGCCGGTCAGGTGTGATAGCAGACTGGCTCCGCCAGTCTGCTATCACACACTCTTTACCCTTGCTGCTGGTGTAGGACTTCGTAGAGCATCAGGACAGCTGCGTTGCCGACATTAAGCGAGTCGGCGCGTCCATGCATGGGAATGGAGACGCTCAGGTCGTGGCGCGCGAACCAGTCCTCTGAGACACCTTCTCGCTCGTTGCCCATCACGATAGCTGTACGCGTGCTATAGCGGGCCTGGCGAAAGCTGACCCTGGCCCGGGGGCTGGTCGTGACGACCTGGTAGCCATAGCGCTTGAGCCAGGCATAGGCCGTCTCCACATCGCTCTCGACGATAGGTAGCGCGAAGAGCGAACCCATACTGGCGCGGACCAGTTTGGGATGCGTCAGACGCTGGCGGCTCTGTGTGATGATAATCCCATGAGCGCCTGCGCCATCGGCACTGCGAATAACCGTGCCAATGTTCCCAGGAATTTGCAGCCCATCCAGGATGAGGAGCGTCCCTTTCTGGCGCGGTTGGAGGTGAGACAAGTCGTACCGCCGCAGGCGCACCATGGCTGCCAGTCCATCGGGACCCTCCCAATCGACCATGCTGCCTAAGACCTTCTCGCTGACCTGGTAGAGGTGTATCTTGCGCGTGATGGCTAGTTCTATGAGAGCCATGCCATCGCCTCCTCGTAGTCGTTCAGGACAGACAAAGAGACAAGAAAGCTCTAAGCCAGCCTCCAGCGCTGCCTGGATTGGCCCTAGCCCTTCGAGGGTTATCAGGTGCTCCGGATTGTGCTTTGTGTTATTTTTCAAGGCCAGGTACTGGCGTACATGTATGTTATGTTGCCCGGCGGGCATAATCTGGTGTATATCCAGCATAGCAACCTCCTGTTGCTAGCTTGCCTCTGAGAAAAGAGGCGAGCCATTCTGTATTTGTCGTACTAACTAGAGTTCGTATAGGTCTCTTGCTCCCGACAATAAGTAGCCAGGAGCAGACTCAGTTTGTTCGTAGTCAGCGCCCAGGCGCAGGGTGGACGTGCTCCAAATGGTGTGCCGAGCATACAGAAAAGACTCAGGTGTAACATGTGTCTATCTCCTTGCCAAAAACGCAGAGAAGCCGTGAAGGGTGGCTAAACGTCGCCACTCTTCACGGCTTCTTTTCTGGTCGACGAGGGAAGCGTAATTGCCCCTCTCCTTACCTTTCAAGACCTTTCAAGTCAAAAAAGGCAACAAAAAAACCGTGGCACTGACCATCTATGGCCCCACGGTAGGTACTGTTCGAGCTTCGATCTTCTTCAGCTAATAAAAACGGGAAATTTTTAGCTTAGATCGTGTTCCGTCCTCCTAAAAAAGGGCATAATATGGCCTTGGGCGACGGAATGGGCCTCGCCATATTTGCGCACTGTACACCAACTGCTCACAGGCAATTGTGCCAGAATCGCTTTTGCCATACTCCTGGAGAACATGAAAACGTCTCTCTTTTCTTGAATAGCATAAACAATATCTACTGCAAGCGTAACATACCAATTATAAGCTTGTCAAGCGGGCGCATTCCCTCGGGTGAGCGTCATCTTTTTGCAATGGATTTGGGACGACAAGCCAACACTCGTTTCCATGGATGATGGGTTGAAGGGCGTGAGGAACCAGGTAAGGTGGCAGCAGGTGCCATTGGACGAGGGGGAGGGGGAAGTGGCTTGGGAGTAGGGGAACGAAAGCGAAGGAGCGAGAGCATCAAGGAAGAGACCATCTGCTCAAGACGAGGTGTCGCTCGCTCGTTGCGACGCTGCTCCCGTTGACGGAGTTGCTCCTGCTCAATCTCTTGCCAGCAGAGATCCCATCGCTCATTACAGACGGCGTTGCGTAAGGTGAGCATGGGATTGACATGACTGGGCTCCCAATGCATACCTGCTCCTTTGAGGCGGGCTTGCACCACCACTTTATTGGCGCTTTCCACCATCCCTGACCCAATCGGCCAGCCTGCGGCTTGAAACTGGGGATACTGCATCAAGGCTTCGCGTTTGAGAAAATAGCCGACCTGTTCACGCACCCCTTCCTGTTGGGCGATCTGAGCTGGTAAACGAGCAAGCAGCCAGATGAGCAAACGGGGACCTCGATGTTTGAGTCGATGGCAGGCACGCTCCAGCAGGTCGTCAGGCAGAACGAGGCCGGCTTGTTGGAGCGCTTGGATGAGCAGATGGAGATGCTCTGCTGCATGAGGAAAATCCAAGATGCGCAACGCTTGGGGACAGTGGAGATTGAGGAAGCCCTGCAACCACTCGGCACCATCAGTGACTGCTCCGATTTCTTGAGCCTGCCGGACCCCTCGCTCTCGCATCTCCACATCAGCCAAAGTCGCAAAGGTCTGAGCATCACACATGCGAGAAAAATAGGAGAGATGACTGACCGTGACCTCTTGTGCTCCAGCCGGACTGGTGGAGGGTTCGACTTCTCCAAAAGCCACCGTTCGAACCTCTGCCCACTGCCCTTTGAGCAAAGGCACATAGGCCCCATCGGCGCTGATGGCCAGGCGCTTGGTAGGCTTGCTCACAGATGGTGACGAGGCGAAAGGTTCCGAGGCCAGAACCGTTTGCACCGCCAGGGCCAAGGCACCTGCCTGCTCACTCTGTCGACGCGCGCTCGCTTCACTGACCTGAACCCCGAGCAGACGTTGCATCATCTCAGCAGCTCGCGCAAAAGGCATCCAGCTCGAAAGATGGACCAGATGCTCGTGTTGCAACGATGTCAAGTTCCTCCCTCTTGGGAGAGCTAACTCCTCATCGAGGGGGAAAAAGCCCTGTCCCACACGTGGGGCAAGTTCCGTACGTTCTGCTGAGCGTGATCTCTTGTCCTCCTGCTCCTTGCAGACGGCGGGGTCGTTTCCCACGGGCTTGCAGTGGGGTGCCACACACGGGACAGGTGGGGCGCTCTTGGGCTGAGGTACCACTCCAGTCACGTTGCGCACTTGCTTGAGCTGCATCTTGAATCACTTGGGCTTCCAGTCGACTCAGGCGCTGATGCACTTCCTGTTCAATCTCACGTAAGGTCACCTTGGGATGGTCTCGCCGCCAGGCTTTGATATCAGTGAGAATCTGTGCGCTGAGTTGTTGCCAGCCTTGATCAGTCTCTTCGCTCATGTTTTTCCCTTCCCCTCTTGAGAATGAACACATCTTCGCAGAAGAGGGGGCTTTTGTCTAGCCCAATTGCAAAAACATGACGCTCACCCCATTCCCTCAAGTAAAATGTTACTGAAGAAGGTACACTTCCCTCAAATAAGAATGTTACCGAGGGGAGGAAGAGCATGCCGACAGAAGACGAGATGACTGTGAGCGAACGTCGAAAATATCTCAAGCGAATGAAGCCCTTGTACATCAAAGCTGAGCGAACGGAACAAAGTCGTATGCTCACCGAAATGGAGCAGGTAACGGGTTTGCATCGCAAAAGCCTGCTCAGATTGTTGCATGCTCCCACGCTGGAGCGCAAGAAGCGGGAAAAAGGAAGAGGGCGCACCTATGGGTTAGCCGTTGAGCAAGTGATCCTGGTGGTGTGGGAAAGTTTGGATTATGTGTGTGCCGAACGATTGACGCCTGTGCTGCTTTCCACAGCAGAGCATCTGGCTCGCTTTCGCAGTGTGCGGCTCACCAGCGAGGTCCGTGAGCGGCTCGCCCAGATCAGTGAGGCCACGGTGACGCGGATCTTGTACAAGTACCGTAGCCGTAAACAGCGCTTGCCGCAAAAAGGCCCAGAACGAGCCAATCAAGTGCGCAAGCCAGTCCCGATGAAGCGCATTCCATGGGAAACCAGCGAGACCGGCCATTTTGAAGTCGATCTGGTCCAGCACAGTGGGGAAAGCGGCGAGGGGATCTTTGCCTTTACGTTGCAAATGGTGGATGTAGCCACAGGCTGGAGTGAACGGGTAGCGATCCTGGGTAAAGGACAACAGGCCATGGAAGGTGGTTTCCGCCACATCCTACAACGCCTCCCCTTTGCGGTCAAGGAACTGCATCCCGATAATGGGTCGGAGTTCTTTAATCATCATCTCGTGCGCTTCTGGGGCGAGGCGATCACTGGTCTGATGTTGAGTCGGAGCCGGCCCTACCAGAAAAATGACAAACGGTTTGTTGAGCAGAAAAATGCGACTCTGGTGCGCCAGTATTTCGGGGCCATTCGCTTGGATATTCCTGAGCAGGTGCAAGCGATGAACGCCCTCTATGAACACATGTGGATCTACTACAATTTCTTTCAGCCCGTCCTGCATTTGAAGGAAAAAGTGTGCCAGGCCGACAAGGTCGTGCGTCATTGGGACCAAGCCCAAACGCCCTATCAGCGCCTGATCGCCGCTGGAGGACAGAGCCTCGACCAACGCACGCGTTTGCAAGCTCTCTACGAGCAGACCAACCCTATGGCTTTGCGAAAGGAGATTTACCGCTTGCTGGATGCGCTGTGGGACACTCCCTGTGCAACCGCCAGCATCGCTTAAATTGTTCTGCTTTTCTCAAGGAAGGAGATTGTCGGCTCCAGTAACATTCTTATTTGAGGGAACCATCTCCCTTCGGTAACATTTTTATTTGACTTGACACGGCGGGAACAGGCATTCAAGAGTAAAAGATGTGTGTATGAAAAATGGAGCGAAGTTCTATTTTTCATACACACATCTCCTATTCATTGCGTTTGACGATAAGGGCCAGGCAGGCGGTAAAGCTATGTAGGAAGGAGCGATCGCCAACTGGCCCGATTTCACCATTGCAGAAGAGGCCGATAGTTGGCAGGGGTCCCAGGATCTCTTCAACCATGCCCGCGTCGTGATTGGGGGTGGGAAACAGGCTTTCGCCGCGCCCGTTGCAGGTGCAGAGGATGCCGCTGACGATCTGGTATGCCTCAGCCTTCTTGAGGCGGTAATGGAGCTTATTAAGGAGTTCACGCAGGTCTAAGTCCGCGGTCTCTGAATCACGCATCTGGAATTGGATGGTCTGGCCGACGCGTGGCTGCGCGCCGATTGCCAGCGCCTTGTTGCGCCGGTCGACGCCGAGTAGATTGCGTATTAAGAAACTGCCACGCCCAAAGCGCTCGCTGTACTCGTCTGCGGCCAGCCCAACCAGCAACAGGTTTCTCTGGGCGCGGATCTGCGCGGCGGGCGAGAGTTTCTGAAAGGTGTCTACGAGCATGTCATAGGCTGGCCGGTTAGAGATGGTTTCGATCAGGCTATTATCCTGTACTTTAGTGATTGTCCAGGGTTCACCAATAGGTTCGCAGCCCTGAGAGACGATTGAGAGAATCTTGTAGGGACCGCCAATTGCCAAGCCAATGCCACCATCGTTATAGACGGTATCGTTAAAGAAGAAATAGCAGGGCGAGTCTTGCATGTCGTTTGAGGCCAGGCCACCCATCATAGGTACCTGGGGATAGGCCCTGGCCAACGCGTCAATAAGGGACTCGCTGTTGAGATGGAAAGGATCAAGGAAGAGGAGCCAGCCATTCACGTCATCGAGCGGCACATCGAGGAGAGTTCGTAACTCTTCGGGGGTGTTAAACATCTCTACAATGTCTGGTGGCAAGCGAGTCGCGTGGAGCGTGGCTCCTGGCAGTGACATCGTCATGAGCGAGAGTGCTGGTACATCCTCCAATTCCACCCCTGTCCCTATAATACCCTGGCCCGAGCATCCCAGTACAATTGAGGCACCTGTTTCCTTTTTGATGATACGCAACATCTCCGGGAAGTGTTCCTCATATTCGCCACTGGCAAAGAGTAAGGCTACATCGGCCTGGATATCGCATGTCTGTGCGAGTGCCTGGAAGAGGGCCTGGTCCCAAATCTCATCAGCTACAACGGCTTCCCTGGCGACTGGCATACCTGACTTCATAGTTCCTCATTCTTCCTCGTAAGTGAAAAAGATGTATCCCGCTAACTCGTTCCAAAGTTAGTATCGCACACGATTACGCCTAATAGCAATGAACACAATGAAGACACGAGAAAGCCCTCATTGTCTCTCGTCTTACAATGAGGGCTTTCTCGTCATATTTATCAGGTAGGAAGTGGTGAGCCTTTATGCTGGGAGTATAGCATGTTTCTTATAACTCATGTGTTAAAAAGGCATTAATATTTTTGCTTCCTATTGTTCTTCTGTGTCTTTCTTTTGTTCAGCCTTACGCGCCTCTTCCTGAATCTTGTACATGCTTGGGGGCACGCGAGGTCATGGGATCGATAATGTTTTGGTTGGTGCCCTACCCGCCCGAGGTATGGGGATCACGGTCTCTCATGCTGGTTTGTCCAGCCACTTCTTTGCGCTGGGAGGCTACCAGTTGCTCATATTGCGTAGCTTCTTCCTGGCGCTGTTGTTCACCTGGCTGAGGCGTATTATGGCCTGGCATGGCTTGTTCTCTCCTTTCACTCGCTTACCCCGGTTTTCCTGACCAGCACTGACTAATAATTGGTGACGCATCTATATATGTACGTTTTGTACATGTGCCAGCGGCAGGTAAGGTGATTCCCCTGGCAAAGCAAGAACCTCTGTTCCCCAATTGCTCTAGAATATGGTATTACATAGAGAAGATGCTTATGCGTTTGCTGGAGTTGTAGTAATTAGAAATTAGAGATCAGAAACCAGAAAAGTGAGGCGTATATGGTTCCACCCAGGCATATGATTACCTTTGCGACGGATGGTATTCTCTTTGTATATCGTGTGGGGGGTGTTATTCTCCATAATGGTCGTGTTCTCTGCCAGCGCGCCGCCCGGACCACTCCCCCCTACTGGTTTCTCCCAGGTGGGCGTGCGGAGCTGCTTGAATCTGCTGCCACAACGCTCCAGCGTGAAGTTGAGGAAGAATTGGACCTGACGCCAACGATTGTGCGTCCCCTGGCGATCATAGAGAACTTTTTTGGGCAACAGCCCAGGGCAACACATGAAATAGGTCTCTACTTCTTGCTCGACTTTCCTGAAGACGCATATATCTATCAACAATCGTCGCTAGCCTTGCGCGATAAAGACGGCTCTCGTGTCTCCTCAAATGAGGAGCTACTCTACTTCGATTGGCTACCCCTGGAGGAGATAGAGCGTGCGCCACTCTATCCACGAGCCTTGCATACACTTTTAAAAGATCTCCCAGAGCACTTTCAGCATATTGTCTCCCAATGAATAATGTTTTCTGGTAGTGGTGTGGTGAGCCTGAGTGCCGCGTATGCGGCACTCAGGCTCACCACACCACTACCAGAAAATACTTATCTATTTTGCGCAACTTCGCGTTGAAAAGCTTCTGTGCTCTTTTTTCCTACTTGACGGATCATACGTAAATTACATACAATCAGGCTGAGAAAAACATGGTATTCGTTAGTAGTGTGGTACATAGCTAGTACACAGAGGAGGTTCTGGTGACATCACAGGCTGGAGAAGAATGGCTGAGCTTGCGCGAGGCTGCGGAGATGCTTGGCATGCACCCCGCCACCGTACGCCTGTGGGCTGATCGGAATGAACTTCCATCTCGTCGCACCAGTGGCGGACACAGGCGTTTTCGGCGTACTGATATTGAGGCGCGCCTACGTCAGGAGAGCGAGCTGAAGCCTAATGTCGCCTCACAGATGCTTATTCAGAACTTGATTGGACGGGTCCGCCTCGATTTTACTGCCGGTACCCTTGGCCGGTTCTCCTGGTATCAGCATTTTAATGAGTCTGCGCTGAATGCCTATCGCATGTTGGGGCGTCGCGCACTGGATTTACTCTTGCGTGGTCTGAATGATCCCGCTCATAAGGAGGATCTGCGCCAGGAGGCCATCCAACTGGGGACCGAGTATGGTACAGTGACGCGCAAGGCTCACGTGCCAGTCGCGGACGCGGTGCGTGCCTTTCTCTATTTTCGTACCATCATGGATGAAGCGGTGCTGCAACTTGCCGAGGTGCGCGGTGCGCGCGAACAGGATATTCCCTGGCTGGAGAGCCTGTACCAGATTCAAACCATCACCAACGAAATCCTTCCCGCACTGATCGAGGCCGCGGTCACGCCAGAGTCGCTCTCTTTATGAAAAAAAAGCTATTTTTGATAGCAGTAACGGGTACTATAGTATACCCCTTTATGTCAGGTGTCACATTTCTTCCACTGTTGCGTCTTACTAAATAAGGGGGGACTTTGTTTTGTGCTGGCCAGAAGAGCTTTTTGCGCGTTTTTACACCCTTCCTCCTGTATATATTCTCAAAGTTAAAAATAGTTATCGCCTGAAAAGATATTATTAATTCTGAACCTCCTTGTTTACTGTGTATTTTTTTCGCAGCTATGTGCGGATACTTTTTCTATTCTGTTATCTGCATCTAAGGGGTAATATCAGGGGAGCATAGAATGTCACCAGATCAAAGAAAAAAGGAAACCAGCTCTGAGCAGCCTCCGGCTTCATCAGGAGCGATGGAGCAAGGGTTGCCCGCCTCACCATTGGAAGAGCAGGCGCAAGAACAGCAGGAAAATAACTCTGAACAGAAAATAGAGCAAGCTTCTCAAGAAGTTTCTCCCCGTTTAGAAGACTCTGAAGACTCTGACATCGATGATGATGACGCTCCAACCGTTCCTGGCTTACCCGCAATTGGCCGTGTGCCCAGGTCAGTTACTCCTGAAGTTACCTCGCCTGCCCATAAAGAGGAGCCCGACGCTGCTAGCTCTACTAATGTGAATGAAAAGGCCGTGGCTGCATCAGAGGAGCATTCCCAGCCGGAGCCGCAAGCGGAGGTTTCCGCCTTGCCTGCTGATACAGAGGAGCCACAGGCGGCTTCTGCCTCAGCTCCAGAAGAGCAATCCGGGCCTGCTGAACCGAAAGCGACACCTGTTATTGCCCCTGTACGCCGTCCCAGGGCAGAGACCTTTATTTCTACGCGACAGCAACGGGCCGTGCGTGCTTTTGAGAAGCGCCAGTCTCGCAAACAACCTGCAACGACGAACACCGAACCCAAAGGGACATCACCCGCGGAGCAGCCCCAAAACGACCCATCCAGTCCAGATATCGCAGACGCACCCACTCGCGAGCTTACGACGCCAGAAGCCTCGGCGAAGCCAGCTAATCCGCCTAAACCTGCTATGCCGGTCTCGGTACCACGTCGCCCGGGCGCCGATGCCTCCAGGCGCAGCGACAAAAAGAAGCCAGAATCACCCGTTCCCCCTTCCAATAAAGTGAGCGCAAGCGAGCCACAGGGGGCAGAGGCTCAGCCTGGAGCCGTAAATGGGCAGAAGATTGCGGTAGCCCAGCAAGAGGCCCATATAGATGAGGCTCTTGAACAGGAAGCCTCGCTTTCGCCTGAGGAAGTGATTGCGGCTTCTATGGTAGGTTTGCCGGATGAAGAGTTGGCGCAAGAGTACCGCAGACACCTCGCGCGCCGCCATCATCGCAAGATATTACGTGTGGCGCGCTGGCACATTCGGCGCAATCATTTGCAGAAAAAGCAGACCCGCAACCACGTCTTAGTCGGAGTTTTCTCCGTCCTGATGGTCATATTGATTGTCTTCCTGGCCCTGAGCAGTACGGGAGCATACTTTGGCTATCGTTTCTACAGCGATACCCAGGGACGCTACCTGGGGCGTGTGCTTAGCCTGCGCGAGCTTCTGCCCAAGGATAACTTGAAGGTCTACGATAACAAAGGGACATTACTGGGGCAGCTAGCGGATAATGGTGTGCATACATCGGTGAAATTGCAAGATATCTCGCCTGACCTGGTAAATGCGACCATCGCCATTGAGGATAAAAACTTCTGGACAAACCCTGGCGTAGACGTTGCGCGTATCCTTCAGGCCGCGCTTGATAACCTGAAGAGTGGGCACGTCGTCGAGGGCGGCAGTACGATTACGCAGCAGTTGATCAAGAAGCTGGTCGTGGGTGATAAGGTGGACAATGTGCGTAAGCTTGAAGAGATCATCCTGACGCCCCAGGTCAATAATATCTACACCAAACACGATATCATGGAGATGTATCTCAACACGATCTACTATGGGTCTCAGGCCTATGGTATCGATGCCGCCGCGAATATGTACTTTGGCTTGCAGGATAAACCCGGTTTACCTGCCTCAAAGCAGCTCGACCTGGCCCAGGCAGCGATGCTTGCTGGCCTGCCCCAGAACGGTGATTACTATAATCCCTGGAACTACCGCGCGCGCGCGACGGATCGTATGCATTCAGTGCTGGACCTGATGGTAAGCCAGAAAAACATCACAAAGGCCCAGGAGAGTGCCGCGCTGAAGGAGGCCGGGCAGAAGGATTTCTTCAAACATTCGCCCGATATGGGCCTGCTCGCGCCCCACTTCTTCTACTTTGTGCTCAGCCAGTTGCAAAGCATGACGCATATGAGTGAGCAGCAACTCTCGCGCTCTGATATGAAGGTCACAACCACGCTGGATATAAAGCTACAGAATAAGATCCAGAAGGTGATGACGGATCATACCGATGAATTGCATACGTATGGCATCTCCAACGCCGCCGAGGTGCTTATGGACCAGCACACTGGCGCGATCATCTCGCTGCTGGGGAGCCTGGACTACAACAATAACGCCATTGGCGGCAAGTTTGACGTCGCGACGCAGGGCTGGCGCCAACCTGGTTCGTCCTTCAAGCCCTATGTCTATGCCCTAGCGATGCAGTCGAAAGGAACCTCGCCCGCACAGGCGGTGAACGATGTCCAGACGCGTTTCCCCGATCCTGGATCTGTTATGGGGGACTTTGAGCCTAAGAACTATGACCTGAAGTATCATGGTCCGATGACGCTACGTTGTGCTTTACAGAACTCGCTCAATATTCCAGCGGTACGCGTGCTCCAGCAGGTCGGAATCAATAATGCCGTGGATAAGGCCAAGGAGATGGATCTCTCCTATGAAGGAACACCTGGACTCTCGATGGTGCTGGGAGGCTTGAGCGTTCACCTGCTTGATCACGTCTCAGCCTTTGGCTCTTTTGGTAACAATGGAGTCCATGTGCCTTACTACGCCGTACAAAAGATAGAGTATATGAGCACCGGCAAGGTTATTAAGCACCAGCAGACTCAGGGCAAGCAAGTCTTTAGTCCCCAGACAGCGTATATGATCTCGAATGTGCTCAGTGATAATCAGAGTCGCCTGCCCGAGTTCTTTGACTGCAACCAGTTGCAGTTGTATTCGAACTCAGAGCAGTCATGCTATGGGGGTGATCGTGGTACGGTTCGCCCTGCCGCCGCGAAAACTGGTACCACCAATAACTTCCGTGACAACTGGACGCTTGGCTACACCACTGACTATGTCATGGGGGTGTGGGCCGGTAACAATGATAATACGCCGATGTCTGATGGCACAACGGGTGTCGTCGGTGCCGCACCGATCTGGCATGACTCGATGTTGCTCGCCGAGCAGGGGAAACCCATTCGCGACTTCTCGGTTCCAGGTGGCCTGGTAAGGACCACGGCGACGATTGATGGTATTACGTCGACTGACTGGTTCTACTCCGATAAGGTGCCTAGTGGCTATAACTCGACCAATAGCCAGTCCTGGAGTCCACAGTCTCTGCTACAGGGCCCCACGGATAACAACCAGAATCCGCCGCCTGGAGGCGATAAAAACAAAGATAAGGATAAGACCAAGTATACACCTTACTGTCCGAGCTTCTCGTATACTGGCAACCCTGGCGCTGGTGGTTGGTAGCACCTATAGCGTTGATTCCTGGAGGTGCGCAGCCAGTTATGGCCGCATCTTCCAGGGCTCATATCCTTTAACTGCAAGCAGCTGAGTTAAAACAGGATTATTATATCTAATTGTACTGTTACGCGCTGGAGGCGTTACCACCCTTTTTGCGTTCCGTTAAAATAGACAGTCTGTTGTACTCTATTTTTTTGTGAAGTTGCTCACATTTTTTGTGTGTACCAAAAATACACTTATTTTGTCATTGCACATCCGATTGCTCAGAAGTTAGAATAAGTATGGGAAAGAGGGGATGGGCTGGGTATTCATTACTACAAATCGCAAGATACAGAGTATATCTATCTTTTTTAGCGACTCTATCTGTATGGTAAAAGGGTAATGCGAAATTTTTATTGTTCCTGCTACAGGTCCTTTCTCAACCTGTCCGTGAAATTTGATTTATCACCAACCCTGTATATAAATAGAAAGATTAAATAGAAAGAGGTTGCATTATGCAGGATGAGCAGCAGCGCCCTGAGCGAGCGCAAGCTTCAGCGACAACCTCGCAAGAAGCTTTGCATTCTACGCTGACTGCGGCTAATGAGCCTACCCAAGCATCCGTTCAAGATCAAGCTCCAGGTAGTGAAGAGCGCAAAGGTCTGGTTGCTACCGCGGATGCACAGGTCGTAGACGCCGATGACGATCCAGGCAAAACCGCGAAAATGCGGGTGATCCTTCCCGCGAAGCTGCCAGCACATTCCAGGGCAGCCGCCGCGCAACGCCTGAGTAATCTCCCACTCAAGGCGCCCCGTGGTGTTTACTATCCAGTGGCGCATTTGCTTCCCCTGGCACCAGGTTGGCGTACCAAGCGCCATATTAAACGCAAGGGGTTGCGCGAGAGTAATGCGCGCTTCAATGAAGCCGAGCGCAAAGGATCGCGCTGGGGCTTTATGCCGCTGGCCATCATTTTTATGGCTTTTCTGGTTGTTGCCGCCTCTTCTATTACCCTGTATACGGCTCTCTATAATTCAACTGAGCAGCTCTATGGAAGTAAGGTAACGACGCTGCTGGATATCTTACCTAAAGATAACCTGAAAATGTATGACAATCAGGGGCAGATGATCTATCAAATGATCGACAATGGTGTGCAAACATCTGTTCCCTATTCGCAGCTCTCGCCTACGCTTATGCATGCGACCATTGCCATTGAAGATCAGTATTTCTGGACGAATCCAGGGTATGATATCACTGGTATTGTGCGCGCGGTGATTGATGACGTAACGGCCCATAACACGGTCTCAGGCGCCAGTACGATCACGCAGCAGCTGATCAAAAATACGGTCCTTGGTCAGCAACGGACGGCTATTCGTAAGTTGCAAGAGATCTTGCTGGCACCTGACGTAACACGCCGTTATACCAAAGAGCAGATCATCACTATGTATCTCAACACGATTTACTATGGTGATCAAGCCTATGGTGCCGATGCGGCCGCACAGATCTACTTTGGCCTGGAGGATAAGCCGAATATGCCGGCGGTCAAGCAGCTTGACCTGGCCCAGTCCGCTATGCTGGCTGGCCTCCCTCAGAACGGCGACTATTATAACCCATGGCGGCATAAAGATCGTGCGCTTAACCGTATGAAAGATGTTCTGCATAATATGCAGGTGCAGAACTATATCACCCACGCCCAGGAGCTACAGGCGATTGCCGAGGCCGAGCAACAGGATTTCCTCAAGCCAATGCAGGTGCATAATGACATGGCTGTGCATTACGCTGCCTATACCCTGCGTGAGTTGATGGACAAGCTGCATTTAAAGGCCGGTGATCTCTCACGTTCAGGGCTTACGGTCTCGACGGCGCTCGATCTGGCCAAGCAGAACCAGGTGCTGAAGATCGCGCAGAAGCACATCGCCGAAAATGCCAGAATCCATAATATGTCCAACTCGGCCGTGGTGGTGATGAACCCCCATGATGGCTCACTATTGACCCTGATAGGCAACATTAATCCTAACGATCCCCAGTCAGGAGCCTTTGACGTGGCCAGCCAGGGCTTACGCCAGCCGGGTTCATCCTTCAAGCCTTTCATCTATGCGACCGCCTTCAATAAGGGCGTCAGTCCAGGCGATCACGTACTGGACGGTCCACTGACGATTAACATGTGCTGTGGACTGCCAGCCTATCAGCCGACGAACTACGACATGAGGTATCACGGCAATATTACCTATCGCTATGCCTTGCAGAACTCGTTCAATATTCCTGCTGTGAAGCTGCTGATGCAGACGGGGGTTGATCCCGCGCTACAGATGGCGCTTAACCTGGGAATTACAACGTATGCAGGCACGCCTAACTACACGATGGTGCTTGGTTCGCTGAGCGTTCACCTGACAGACATGGTCTCGGCCTATAGCACGTTTGCCAATAGCGGTCAGCATATCACGCCGCATGCGATTACTGAGGTGCGCGACTCGCAGGGCAAGGTGGTGTATCGTCCCGATATGACTGCCAAGCGTGTGATTAGCCCGCAACTGGCATACCTGATGGGAAATGTCCTTAGCGATAACAATTCGCGTACCTTCGAGTTCGGTAAGTGTAGTGTGCTCTACCTGTACTCGACCTCGCAGTCGCAGTGTTACGCTGGCAATCCCGGTCCCATTCGTCCCGCGGCTGTGAAAACAGGTACCTCCAACGACTTCCGCGATAACTGGACCGTTGGCTGGACGACCGACTACACAGTTGGCGTGTGGTCTGGTAACAACGATAACTCGCCGATGTTCAATGTCACTGGTGTTGATGGTGCCGCGCCTATCTGGCACGATACCATGCAGCTCTTTGAGCAGGGCCGCCCCATTCGGAACTTTACAAATCCCGGTGGCCTCGCGCGCCGTGCTAATGACTGGTATATTCCTCAAGGGAAGCACTAAGAATTTAGTGTATACGAAAAAGGTCACGGTTCCTGGCATGCCAGGAACCGTGACCTTTTTGCGTTTTATGCTTACGAGTTGATGGTCACGCCCAGGCGCTCCAGCAGGCGCCGGCTGACCTCTGCCCGGTGTTTGCGTGGCATACGACCGGGATGGCTGTGGGAGTCGGAGCCAGTGCTCTGTAGCAGGTCATACTTGCGTACATACCCTTCGTACATGGCGACGGTCTCAGGGCTATGGTAAGGATGGTATACCTCGATGCCATCTAAGGGAACCTCGGCGCGCAAGCGGTCTAGTAGCTCAATGTCATAGAAAGTAAAGCCGCTCTCTTTGCGTCCTGGATGGGCGATTAAGCAAACCGCGTTACTCTTATGCGCCGCCTCAACGGCCTCCGCCATATCCGCCATAATGCTGACAAAGCCTGCCTGTTCGATCATACGCAGACCAGTCATACGGTCGGGCACGTAGCCATGCTCTATGAGGAGGGTAATGTTATCCGAAGGACGGAAAAGCTTGCCGCCACGCTCTGCCAGGACCTCGGTCTCGCGAGGAAAGGCGTAGCCCTTGCCCACCAGTGCATCATGCACCTGGTGCGTGTTCTCCAGTTGCAGGCGCGCCACCTTCTCTGTAACCTCTTGCACAGCGTTCTGTGCCGGATCGAAACCGTAGCAGAGCATATGGGCCATGTACCCATTCCACTTACAGGTGATCTCTACTCCGGGCAATACAGGAAGCCCCTTGCTTGCCGCCAGCTCGCGAATTTCAGCCACTTTATCGACACGGTCATGATCAGTGACCGCAACCAGGTCAAATTTCTCCTCAACCAGGTAGTTAATTAACTGTTCGGCGGGCCAGCGCCCGTCGCTATACGTAGTATGCATATGCAGGTCTACAGCCGCCCCAGGAGATAAAACGAGATTATGTGTCGCCAACAGCCTCTGCTCCTTTACTTACTGCCAAAAACTTTAAGGAGGAAGATACCCTCCTCACGTCATAATATTCGTCGCCTTCATAGTATCACACTTGCTCGCTTGTAAATTTCATCCTTCGCGCCTGTGGCGCTCAGGGTAGGAGGGTATGGGCGTGTGGCTCGGGCATTCGTCCATACCCTCCTACCCTCCGCAGCACCGTAGGTGCTGCGAAAGAAATAATGCATAACATTGCGACAAATTCGCGACAGATACGCGATAATGCTTTGACATTTGCACCGTATTATTGCTTTCAGAAGAGAGCACAACATCATCGAGCAAGGAAGGGGCCATAAGCAATATGCTATACGATCTGTTGAAGCGCTGTACAAGCATTTTCTTCAATCTCTTAAACTGGCTGCTGGGCGGTAAGCTGCCGCCCTTCTGTAGCGCGGCAGTCGTGGTTGAGGAGCAGGGACGCTACCTGGTTGTTCAGCTTCCCGGCCAGCGAACAGTTTTTCCCGGAGGTTTTATGAACTGGCGTGAGACGCTGCAGCAGGGAGCGCAGCGCGAGGGCCTGGAGGAGACTGGCCTGCACCTGGAAATTGGTGATATGGTTGGTTGCTATGCGCTCACAAGCGATAGCTGGACCAACATGAGTAATCTGAGCTTTGTCTTCCAGGCACGAGTAACTGGTGGCGAACTGCGCGATAACATCGAGGGGCGCCCCTGCTGGCTAAGCGAGGATGAGCTCTACACGCAACTCAATGAACACGGACGGCACATTTTCGCCGATTATCAGCGCCAGCGTGCTGGTCGTCAGTTCTCCATTTCTGTTACATCTAAAGTTGCTCCCCTGGCCTCCTGAAATGGAAGCCATGGGGAGCTTTCTCCATACATCTCAGACTCTTCCTGTAGTCTTCCCCTGAGTACCATGCCTGTCCCCCTGCGAGCACAACTGTGATACAATAGCCTGGACCCCGAAATAGACCTGGAAAAATCATATCTCTCTTCCTCCTGGCCCTCTCGCAGGGTACACAAACATATAGAACTGATGGACCGACTAGCTAGATAGCTGACGACTTGAAGCCTGATCTGGAGCGTGATGATGTTGGAACAGATAAACTTACTCGATGGACTCAATGAACCGCAGCGCCAGGCTGTAACCACAACACAGGGACCCGTGTTGATCCTCGCGGGTCCTGGTAGCGGCAAAACGCGTGTCATTACACATCGTATTGCCTACCTGGTCCAGCATGAACACGTCTCTCCCTGGCATATCCTGGCCGTGACCTTTACCAATAAGGCCGCGCGCGAGATGCGCGAACGCATGGAGAAACTGGTGGGGGTGAGCGCGTCGAAAGACATGAGCATTGGCACCTTCCATGCCATTTGCGCGCGTGTGCTGCGTATGGAGGCCGATGCGCTCCTGCCCCTGGGCCTGAACAGATCTTTTGTGATCCTGGATACCGACGATCAGCTTTCCCTGGTGAAGCAGGCTATCAGGGAACTGAACCTGGACGAGAAATTATATCGCCCAAACGCTATCCATGGCCAGATATCGCGCGCAAAGAACGAGATGCTTGGTCCCGACCAGATGGCGGAGCAGGCCCGCAAGTATAGCGAAGAGGTGGCCGCCCGCGTCTATAAGGTGTACCAGCGCTTGCTACGCGCCAACAACTCCGTCGATTTTGATGACCTGCTGATGCTTACCGAACAGCTTTGGCGGCGCGAGCCAGAAATTCTACAACGCTATCAGCGCCATTGGCAGTATATTCATGTCGATGAGTTCCAGGATTGTAACCTTCCACAATATAAGCTTATTCGCTTGCTTGGCAGTGGGACCGCCGACCGGCAAGAGGGGCTGAGAAACGTATGTGTTGTTGGCGATGATGACCAGATGATTTATACCTGGCGGGGCGCCAGTGCCGAGAACGTAGTGCGCTTTGAGCGCGATTTCCCGCACACAAAGGTGATCCTGCTGGAGCAGAACTATCGCTCGACGCAGAACATCCTGGATGCCGCCCAGGAGATCGTACAGCAGAATCGCCTGCGCAAACAGAAGAATCTCTGGACCGCGCAGGGACAGGGCGAGAAGATCACCATCTACGAGGCCTTTAACGAAGAGATGGAAGGCCAGTTTACCGCGCATGAGATCATACGCTTGCTGGCGCGTGGAGATGTGGGGGGGCGCGGCGATATCGCCGTGATGTATCGCACCAATGCCCAGTCGCGCGCCCTCGAAGAGCAGTTCCTGCGTATGAATATTCCCTACAAGGTCATCGGGAGCCGCAAGTTCTATGAGCGCAAAGAAATTAAGGATATGATCGCTTACCTGCGCCTGCTGGCCAATCCGCATGATGACCTGAGCTTTGAGCGGATCGTGAATGTGCCTAATCGCAAGATCGGGCCGAAGACCATTGGCGAGCTGAAGAAATGGACCAAGCAGCAAGGGATTTCGCTGTATGAGGCTGTTCAGCGTGTTGAGAAGCATACAACGCTGGGAACCGCCGCCCGCAACTCGCTCCAGAACTTTAGCAAGCTGATCGTGGACCTGCAAAGCGCCGTTGAAGAACTCCCGCTTCCCGAACTGCTGGATCGCATCGCTGAACGTACGGGCTATGGACCTGAGTTGCGTGCAAACGCCGAAGAGGAGCTTGATCGCTGGGCCAACGTCCTTGAATTGCGCCGCGTGGCCGAGGATTATTCAGAGATTGAGACGCCGGTCGCGCTGGAGTTGTTTCTGGAGAATGTGGCCCTGGTAGGCGGAGCCGACACGGCACAGACGAGCGAGAATGGTGCGCTTGTCAACGAGGAGCAGAACGACTCGGTGACGCTGATCACTCTGCATGCCGCCAAGGGTCTGGAATATCCCGTGGTGTTTATCGTGGGTATGGACGAGGGCTCACTACCGCATTCGCGCTCCATTAATACACCAGAGGAGCTAGAGGAAGAACGCCGCCTGGCATACGTTGGCTTTACACGTGCCATGAAGCGTCTCTACCTGGTTCGTGCGCGCCGGCGCTCGCTCTGGGGCGAGACCCAGTATACTGAGCCATCGCGCTTCTTGAGCGATATCCCTCTCCATCTGCTCAGTCGTCCCGGCCTGGGGGCCGAGGATGGCAGCCGCTCAAAGCCGTCCGTTGATACCGGTCATAATAGTGACGTACAGGTCAATCGTCGGCGTGCCCCCTCCTGGCAAGATGAGTTTAACCAGGACCCCTATGGCGATGAGGGAGGGCGCGTCTTTGGACGAGGCGAGAGCTCCAGTTCTGATGGACGTCGCTCGTCAGGGACAGGAAGCGAGAGCTATGGCTCCCCACAGCGTACAGGTGGGCCTGGTCTCACTGGCCGTGGTGCATCGTCCTCGGCCCGCCCAGGGAATACATCCAATACACGTCCACCTGTGCCGCCTGCTGGCAAGCGGAGTGAGCCTGCCAGCCCCAAACCTCGGGACCCACAGTTTAAAGCTGGCGACCGTGTGCGTCACGATAAGTTTGGCGAAGGGCTGGTGCTAAAGAGTGAGATGGAGGGGCCGACCGAGTATGTGGAGGTCCAGTTCCAGGGGAGCGTTGGCAAGAAACAGCTCAGCATGGACTTTGCGCGCCTCAGTAAAATCTAACAAGCGGGGGGTGATAAAGGGAGCGTGAGGGTCTTCGACCCTCACGCTCCCTTTATCACCCTCCGCTTGTAGTAAAGCCGCATAAAAATGACATTAAAAAAAGAAACATCGAGCATATTGGCACGATTTATTTGACAATGACACATTGACGGTTGTAATATAGCAAGCGAGACAGTTCTCATTGAGCTGCTTTGATTCTCTATCGGAAGCGCCCTTGCTTTCCCTAGCGAGAAAGGTAGAGTCATGCCGCCAGGTGATGAGTCCCATCAAATGCCGCGGAGGAAAATACGCTCAAGTTCTTTGGAGTATTCGACGACGAATGATTCGAGTCCACGGAATACACGAATCGAAGGTCGATATACTTCAGGTTCAAGATTTAATGCAGTGGATGATATACTTGAGGATTCACGCCCTCACACCAGCGTTGTACGTTTAAGCCAGCAACCCTCTCAAGTAAATCGAACCACGGCAGCAAGTTTTCCCACAACGACAGTTCCGCAGCGCCGCCAGGCAGCAACCACCAATGATTTGCCTCGTCAAGCTCCACGCACAACCACCTACCAGCCTCCCAAGAATGCTCCACGTCAGCCGAAAAGGAACGCCGCTTCACGTCCATCGGCTACGCATCATCGCATTCACTGGCTTCTGCCCCTGGGTGTTGGTATGCTGGCTATGCTCGCCATCTGGATTACAGGTTCCTGGGCGTTGACGTGGGCACATCAAGTTTCCGACGATGTGCACTATGGGAACCCTCGTACCTATCAAGTCGATGCCACCGTTGGTCATGGAACCGACGCGACGACGCATCCCAGCCATTTCGTTGCCATTAACCTGAACCGCCAGGCGGTGGTCTTTGAGATGGTTGCCGGTGATCCCGCCAAGTCGATAAGCTATGTGGCGCCTATCTATATCGCTGGCGATGGAGGCGATAAGGCACCTGTCACCCTGGAATTTAGGGATGTCAATGGAGATGGTAAGCTGGATATGATCATTCATATTCATCTACCTGCCCAGGAGCAGCTCTCCGTCTTCCTTAATGATGGGAACAAGTTCCGCCCCTCCACCAACAACGATAAAATTCACCTATGACAGGCACACGCTTTTTTGTGGCGTGCTTGTACACAAGAGAACGCGGATTCTACCTGGTCGTATACCTCTATCTTTCCCTTACCAGGTAGGAACCCGCGTTTTTGTTTAGAGAGCGAGGCCTGATGTCCAGGCATTTACCCGGACATCAGGCCTCGCTCTCTCTATCTCCATATCCTCCTGGATAAGCCACATAAGCAATTATGGCTATTTTTCAGAATGCCGATATATCCCTATTGACAAATGCTATGACGTTCTGGTAAGTTTATGACTAGAAAGTCAAACATTCTAAACTTAAGTCAAACTAAGGGACGAATGGTCATGTTTTAGCTTGTTTGGTCAATCCACAAACGGCTGAGGTGTGAGATACTTCCCTGATCAACCTGGTTAAGCGTTGTCAATTGAATGACAACCCTATAACCGTATGTCCTGCCATCATTGTGCAAGGTTCCCTTTCGGGAGAGCCTTGTGCTATGCGTGACCTGTGAGCGCTATAAGCATGGCACCTATCGCTTCAAGATTAAATCTGTGGTGATATCTACGAGCTAGAAGCACTGTAATGGTAACGCAAAGGAGGTTCTCGAATGCAAGTTCCTGCCCCGGCTGCAAGGCGGGAAGGAGGTCTCCCTTATAAGTGGATC
This sequence comes from Ktedonobacter racemifer DSM 44963, assembly GCF_000178855.1. Classification (GTDB taxonomy): domain Bacteria; phylum Chloroflexota; class Ktedonobacteria; order Ktedonobacterales; family Ktedonobacteraceae; genus Ktedonobacter; species Ktedonobacter racemifer. The sequence goes on from NZ_ADVG01000002.1 coordinate 2,863,707, forward strand.
GTGGCTTGCGTGGTGATTTTTGGTACCTTTATGTCTATCCTGGACAGTACCATCGTCAATATCGCCATTCCGCGCTTACAAAGTGCCTTTGGAACAGACCTGAACAGCGTGCAATGGGTGTTGACTGCCTATACACTTGCTCAAGGTGTGGCCACTCCACTGACGGCCTTTTTCGCTGATCGTATTGGTATTAAACGCTTTTATATACTGTCACTGATTGGCTTTACGCTGGGTTCCGCTCTTTGTGGTATCGCCTGGAGTCTGCCCGTTCTGATTCTCTTCCGTATCTTCCAGGGAGCAACCGGTGCCTTCCTGACGCCACTGGCGATTACCCTGCTCTATCGCGAATTTCCTCCCCAGGAGCGCGGTACGGTGATGGGGGCCTTTGGTGTGCCGATCCTGGTCGCCCCTGCGATTGGCCCCACGATTGGCGGCTATATCGTCACCTATATCAACTGGCAGTTAATCTTCTACATTAACCTGCCTATTGGTATCGTTGGTCTCCTCATGGCCTTCTTCTTCCTGCGCGAGGGAGAGATCATTCGCGATAAGCACTTTGATATTCCTGGTTTTGTGCTCTCGGCGGTTGGCCTGGGTCTCCTGCTGTATGGCCTCTCCGATGCCAGTACCGATGGCTGGCTTTCCGGACCAGTGCTTGGCTCGCTTGTGGGTGGTGCATTCCTGCTGGTGATCTTCGTCGCTGTTGAGCTGAGTATTGCACGCCGAGGTAGGCAGCCATTGCTAGATCTTTCGGTCTTCGCTGATCGCTCTTTCACGACCAGTAGCATTGCCAGTTTGCTGGTGGTTTTCTCACTCTTTGGCGGTCTCTTTCTGATCCCGGTCTACCTGGAGAATCTGCGAGGGTTGAGCGCATTTAACGCGGGCCTGGTTCTCTTGCCACAGGCCTTTGCCTCGATGGTCACAATGCTTCTCGGTGGGCGCCTGGTAGATAGATTTGGCGTACGCGCAATTGTCATTCCGGGCCTGATCATTATGAGCATTGCGCTCTGGATTTACTCGTCCCTGGATGTCTATATTCCTATTGGTCAGTTCCAGTGGTTGCTGATCCTGCGCAGTTGCGGTATTGGCCTGTGTATGCAGCCTTTGATGGTCTCGGCCCTGGCGAATATCGAGCCACGCCGTCTCTCACAAGCGTCATCAGTAAGCACTACGCTGCGCTTTGTCGGTAGCTCCCTGGCTATCGCGATCATCGCAACCCAGGTACAGGGTCAAAATAAGATCCATTACGCGCACCTTGCCGAGCGTGTCACAGCTACCTCTCCACTCGGAAAGCTGATTGTGATGCTCCAGGGCGCTTTGATGGGCAAGGGCCTCTCGGCAACCGCGGCTTATGCCTACGCGCTGAAAACGATCGGTGGATTGCTGCAAAGGCAAGCCTATATGCTTGCTATTCAGGATGCCTTCCGCTTGAGCTTCTATCTGGCGATTGTAGCTATCATCGCGACATTCTTCGTCAGTGGCGCGAAGAAGAAAAAGTCTGCTCAAGAAGAGGCTTCAATGAGCGAGGAGGAGCGCGCTGAGGCTGAAAAAGCTCGCGAAGAGGCTTCACTCGCCGTTTAATCTCATACACTGTTCTTTAGCACAAAACGGCACATTTATTCATCAGAATTTATATTCCTAAGGAGGATACGCACGTGCGTCGTCTCATTCTTGTTCCCGTTCTTGTTTTCGTTGCGCTCCTGGCTATTGCGGGCGCCGCAGGTTACTGGGTCTACAATAGCTACTACTTCTACTCTACTGATGATGCGCAGATCAACGGGCAGATTCTCAATATCAGCAGCCCCCAGGCGGGTCAACTGGTTGACATGAGCGTTAAGCAGGGCGATAAAGTGACTTCCGGAGAGACCATTGGCACAATCTCGACCCTCTCTCAGACCGGTCAGAAGGTAACCGTGAATCTGACCAGCCCTATTGATGGTACAATTGTGCAGGAGAGCGGAGTCGTCGGTCAGAGCGTCACCCCAGGTGCGTCACTGGCTCAGGTGGTTGATCTGAGCAAGCTAAATGTTGTGGCTTATGTCGACGAGGGTCAGCTCAACAACATCAAAAATGGTCAGGATGTGGACATCACCGTCGATGCCTACAATGGCGATTCGTTCACCGGCCATATTGATCACATCGTTCAGGCGACTGCGGGGCAGTTCTCCCTGTTGCCCTCGACGGATGTGTCCAGCGGCAACTTTACCAAGGTTGGTCAGCGTGTTCCCGTGGTCGTTACCCTTGACACCGATGGTGGCCATAACCTGGTTCCTGGCCTGAGCGCCGAGGTCAAGATCCACCTGCACTAAGGTGTCCCTGCCTTCTTATGCGGAAACCAACGCCACTGTCGTGGCTAGCGCTCCGCGCTCAGGTTTCCGTATAGGCACTTATAACCTGGAAAGGAAGTTCGCATGTTAATTATTGGAGGCCTGATCGTCGTCGCTGTGCTGGCGGTTGTGGGAGCTTTTCTCCTGGCACGCGGCGCCGGTCAGGAGACGGGGGCAACTACACCTGTTCCCGCACCCGTCGCGGAGCAGCCTGCGACTCCAGCGCCAGCGGCAACGCCGCAGCAAGGAACCGCGTCAGTCGCGGATGCGCCTACGGTCTACCAGGACGCGCAGACAGGCGATCTGAGCGCTTCGCATCCCTATCCAACGCCCAGGGCCGCGTATACCGATCCTGCTACTGATTTCGCGGGTGCGCAGTCAGGTGAGTATCTCAATGTCTCTTTCCCGGTCTTTGCTCTGCGCCAGGAAGTCCATATGCTTCAGGCACAGGTCTATCAGCTTTCAGAGCACCTCCAGGTACTCAATCAGCATGCTCGTGAGATTGAGCAGCGCCTGAGTCATGTGCATGAGATGCTGCCTCCAGGTGGTCAGGAAGAGGCGGCCAACAGCGCATTGGATTCACGAAACTCTTTCTCTGAGGGACATACCTACTAACCTTATAGCGCCAAAGCTCGTGCCCCTATCTCTCGATAGGAGCACACCGGAGAACTGGTTTTCCATACCTGGTGAGCCAGTTCTCCTACCCATCGCACTAGCCATCCATTTAGGGAGCATTCTCATCTATAGCCCTTATCTTCACAACGGCGTGAAATGTAATATTGAAGTACGTCTTTGTATAGACCGCTACATTACGTACGATCAGCCCCCATGAACAATAGGGGTACTGCTTTCATGCTTCATTTTTGCTCTACACTGGAGGGAGCCACATGCATGAGCCTATACCTGCGCTCTCGCTTAAAGAACGTCAGCGTCAGCAGCGTAAAGCACTTATACTCCAAGCAACCGAAGAAGTTTTGCTGGAAAAGGATTACTATGAATTATCAATGGATGAAATCGCTGCTCGTGTAGGTATCGCCAAAGGCACGCTCTACCTCCACTTTGCTCGTAAAGAGGACCTGGTTCTGGCTATTCTGGAGGAGCAGCTCCAGGGCATCATTCAGATGTTGCAGAGCATTGTTGCTACTCCTGGTTCGGCTCAGGCACGCCTGGAAACGATTCTCAAGTCAGTCTTTATGAGCCTGCGCGGCCAGAGGGGGCGCCTGCTCTATGCACTCTTTGGCGCCGTTGAGCTACGCTCTATTCTCAAAGAACATCATCGCTCAATGTTTGATCAGCTCGCGTCCATACTTATGGGACTTATCGAAGAGGGGAAAGCCAGTGGCGAGTTTGATCCCTCGCTTCCCAATCCCATCGTGCTCCACACCTTTACCAGTATGCTCGCCTCGTATTCTTTTAAACGTTTGCTGCTCAGCGAGGCGATAAAGCCAGAGGAGCTTGTGGAGTATGTCAGCTTGATCTACTTTCGCGGTATTGCCAATCCAGCTTCTTCCTCTCCTCTCGAGCGACGCTGCTAAAGCACGCGTCTACATATACAGGACTTCTCGCCACTGCGTGGCTCGCTGGATCAGGGTGTGTGATGGGAGGTGGGAGGCTGACTTTGCCAGCCTCCCACCTCCCATCACACACCCTGATCTCCTTTTGATATTTTTTCTGGCCTCGCGTTTATCCAGGTAGGACGCGACTCTTGAGGTAATGCTCTTTGTAATCATATCTGATATTGATGTCGCTATTTTTGCTCTTCCAAGATGAAGAAGGTAACGCTGATTTTTAGAAGGAAATCATATGCGAACCTGTCCCAGTTGTCGGCAAACGGCGTCTATGAGTGATGATGCCTGCGAGAATTGTGATGCGATTCTCACGCAGATTACGGTTACAGTTTGCCACAGGCGCTGAATGCGCCGACGCGGCTATGGGCTGAGAAAGTTGTGCCCAGGCGTGGCGCAACCCCCCCGAGTCGATAAGTCTGACGCTGAAGTGGGCAGACAAAAGGCGATGGCTGTGTTTCACGTGAAACACAGCCGTCTCGCTGGGGGGACGACGCTGCTAAAGCACGCGTCTACATATCATGGACCATATTAGAAGTCACTCTCAATATACTGATGATGACCCTTATGAAAGATATCCTCGTAGTGCTCTGAGACGAACTCTTGCGGGAAGAAGCGTAGCATATTTGTCGCGAAGAGGGCGAAGACACCCCAGTCCAGCCCGGCGTCCAGGGGAACGCCCAGGATATTGCCAATGACTGGCAGGATGGTTCCCGCCAGGATGACCTCCGCGTCGGGGATGAGGAGGAGCGCAAGCAGGAGCGCCACTGTCCCCCCAAACGCTAGCTTGCGGAACATTGGTACGCGCCTATCCGCCATCAGGCGCTTGACCAGCTTCCCTGTTTTTACGAAGTGGAAAAGGATCTCAAGCCGTTTCGGATGGCGTAATAAGCGTACGGCGTGCTTTTTTGCCTGCTCCCGGTAACTGCCTTGTTGTTGCATCATGCCTTGCTCTCCTTCTTGGCGCACCTGCTGTTTTTCCATCTGGGCAGCTCCAGCAATTCCCTTCTATATAATACGTTCCAACTCGCCACTTAGTTTATGGAAAATAAGTAACGTATGATGACGGACTGGTAGAGCCAGTCCGTCATCATACGTTACTTATTATTTACTTTAGCGCTAGTGGTCCATCCAGGTTGGAATGAGGATCTGCAAGGCGTAGATGATATGCCAGATCGTCAGGCCTAGCGTGACCAGGGCCAGGAAGATATGGAGCGCGCGCCAGTAGCGCAACACATAGCGGTAGAACTGCTCTTTTTGTAGTGCCAGTTGCACAACTTGTAACTCGCGCATCTGTCTCTTAAGGTTGGGAGCCTGTTGCCCTGTTGAGCCTGAGCGCGGTTGTAACTCGTGTGGCGTCTCTTCGAGGGTGATATATGCCAGGTCCCACGAGGGAGGAAGTGATACTCCTGCAAGCGAGCGCTCGCGAATGGCCCCTACAGGCGTGCCATGCATGCTTTCTCCTGGACGGCCCTCGCCAAAGAGTAGCCCGGATAGGCTGAGGTTGTCCGGACTCTTGCGAGCCTGCTGCCTGGGATCGCGCTCTTCCGTCAGGGCTTGTAGTTTCTGTGAGATTCTCTCGATTCTATCCTCGCCCGAGCCAGTCAAGGCCTTGCGTACCTCGCGTGCAATGAGCCGGGGAATAAGGCGATCCAGGCCTTTGCCTACGATACCACACATGACCAGGGCGAGCATGCCATACAGCGCATATGTGCCTGAGCGAGGGTTAAAATTACCAAAGCTGTGCAATATGAGGAGTCCCAACCCCATCAGGCCAAAGCCGATATGCCAGTTGAGGGCTGCGTTAAGCTTGCCTATGGCTTTGCGGCGCGCTCGGCGCGTCAGGCTATAGCATATGCCAGCAAGCAGAAAGCAGGCTATGCCGCCAAAGGCGAAGGCATAGCCCAGGAGACTGTCCGGCGAGTTATCTGTGCTGAAGCGCCCCCACCAGAGATAGAGGCCAAGACCTCCACCCAGTATAAAGAGCGAGAATAGGAGGCTGCTTACCCATGAGCGGCTCACATACCAGAATAGCAGGGGATAGCCATGTTCTCCTCGCTTACTTGCTTGCATCGGTATACGCATCAGCTTTAACCCCCCCAATCATCGCGAATGAGTCGCACTTTGAGCCACATCATCATCGCATCTCGATGTAGCCCCACCGGGCAGGGTGAGACGCAGGCACCGCACTGGTAGCATGTTCTGGCAAAGCGCGCAACGGCAGGTGAGATACTTCCCGCGATCGTTTCGTGGTTTAAGCGATCTATCGTAATAGGCTCAGCCAGTGCCGGACAGGCGAGGAGGCACTCATTGCAACCGATGCAGGCATTAATCTCTTGTATAACCTGCGGACCCGTCTTATGTAGCAAAACGGGTTCTTGCTTAAAGAGCTTGCTCAACAGTTACCGTCCCTTCTTATGATCACCTGGTTTGGCATATGACCAGAATGTACGCGCCGTGCCTGTTGATGTATCTACCTGTTTCGCCTCTGGCGGTGCAGGCTGTTTGTCTCTCTGTGCATAAGAGAGAAGATTGCGTGGCCTGCTCTGCTTCGTTCCTGGCTGAAGGTTTTCTCCCGTTGCCTTCCTGGTATCCTTCGGCGCAGGCTTAGAGGCTTCCAGGCGAGGAAGCTTGCCGCTGAAGGCATCTAGCTCCTCTTCCCAGATCATCGATGGGCGTGGCTGGGGAAGGTTCCCGCTGAAGGCATTGACCTCTTCAGGCAGGCCTACCAGGGAAGGCGTCAGGGCTGGCAGGTTTCCCCGGAAGGGATCGATCTCGCTCTGTCCATGATTCTCCAGTGATGATGAGGGCGTGGGCGTATTACGGCTGCGCTCGCCCTCGCGTGTGCCTCCTGGTCGTGTAGTGCGCGTGCCATGCTGGGCAATGAACACTGACTCCACTTCGCCGGTGTTGGTTGCTCGCACCCGGTCGGGCACGCGCAAGTTCTCGGCATTCGCCAGTGGCGCAAGCGGGCTGGTCTCTCTTTCACCACTCGTCTTATCCTTCGCGACGGGCTGCACGTGCCGGATGGGACCTGTTGTGCGTGTTGGCAGAATCAATGGGCCGCTCTGCCCCGGTTGAGGGAAACTAATGGCCTCCTGCTTCTTTACCTTGATTGCCGACTGTTTACCAGTAAGCATGCCACGCGCCGTCTGGGAACTCATCTGGGAGAGGTATTGGCGGGCATCAAAGTTACCCTTCAAAAGCGCGCGTGTGATGCCTTGAACGGAATGGCCCTCCTCAATGATGCGTTTGACGGCCAGGCTATCTGGCTGGCTCTGACCTAACGAGAGGTAGCCAACGAGCCGTTCGCCCGCGATGGCAAGCCTGCGATAACCTCCCTGGCTCTTATCTTTAAGGACCTCTATGCCGCTGCCTTCGGCCAGAGGGTCACCAACGGTTAGCATGGAGAGGTCGCCGACATGCGTGGCATGCCAGGCGATGCCGAGCGGCTGCTTGGCCAGGTCTTCGCGACCCGCTAACATCACCCCTGCCAGGCGACCCTGGAGCACTGCCGCGTACCATTGTGCCCGGGGAGCATGCTGGCCCGTTTGAGGATTGGGGAGCGCGGCAACATCGCCTGCCGCGAAGATATTCGCCACATTGGTTTGCATAATGTCGTCTACAACAATTCCATTCTGAAATTCAATCGGAATGGTGCTGCGCCGGGCCAGCGTCTCCGCAGGCTTTGTGCCCGTACAGATAAGGACCATCTGGCAGGGGAGCATCTGCTGCTGATTGGTAATCACTCCCACAACTGCTCCCACACGACCCACAACACCAATGGCCTCGGTCTCGGTATGCACCGAGGCACCAGCACGCCGTATGCCTTCTAAAATAAGGCCTGAGGCCTCCTGGTCTAGGGTGCGCCCCATAAACGTGGAGCCACGAATGAGCCAGTGGACCCGAATGCCCCAGTGGAGGAGCCCCATGACTGTCTCTATGGCGTGTACTCCTCCCCCAACAACGACCGCCTCGCGCACCTCTGGCAAGCGCCTGCGCAGATCGAGATAATCCTGTAAGCGGTGGAGCGTCAAAACGCCATCGAAGTGGCGCCCGGGCATGGTCTCAGGCAGACTGAGAGGGGCGCTACCAGTCGCGATCAGGAGTTTATCGTAGCCGAAGGCACGTTTATCCGCCAGGGCAAGGTATTTGCTATTAGCATGAATCTCCTCTACCCGCGTGGTGACGATGCGGATATGCTCCTGGCGCTCGGTCCCCACAGGATAGGCCAGCAATTGCTCGCGTGTCAGGCGCCCGGTCGCGTATTGCTTAAGCGCGGGCGTGTTGATCGTCGGATGGACTTGCTCGGTGATCATTACAATCTGCTTCTCTGGCGCGTGCTTTCGCGCCTCTACCGCAGCGGTCAGGCCAGCAATGCCATTGCCGACAATCACGATATCTGCTCGATCCATCTCTGGCTGCCCTCTTCCTACCTCTGTCCTTGCGCTGTGGCTCAAATTAGTGTGTTGTCCTTCCATCTGCATGGTGGTGGCTTCAATCTACATAAAGCGCCAGGAGCTGCTGCGTCCCTCCCTGGTGTCCTGGCAGAGCCTGGTAGTAGACGTCGGTCGTGGCTTTCTCGGTAATATGCCTGCGTATGTGAGCTAGCGAAGCCTTACACCCGGTGCCACAGCGAAAATGAAGCACATGGCCATCGCTTACACGCAGGAGGAAATCTTTCTCAGGTCCGGTCAGGCTAACAATTTTTCCCTGCGCATGTTGTGTCGCCCCAGCCGTCATCTGTGCGCTTGCGACCTGTGTTATCCCTATCACCAGCACTGCCGCTATTCCCACGAGCAATAAGACGCATAGTGCCGCCTTCCCGCGATTTGACCAGGTCATGAATGCTGGCTCCTTCCCCATAAAGTGGTAGCACTATATTTCCCAGGTGGCTTTATACGCACCTCAAGTTCAAGGCGTTTCTTTAAAGCGTGCAATGCACCAGGAAGTAAATCTTTACTTTAAAATGTATCTATGCATACCCTGGTTGTATTGTACCCCAAAGAAGAGATGCAATTCAGTAGACATGCCCTAAATTGGGCTAAATGTCTTATCCCATCGAACATATCTTAACCACAAGACTTTCTGCACATTTGATGCAAATCTCCCATTCGGGGCGCAGCTGGTCCCTACCGAACTGGAGAGGCGTTCTGCGTGATGGCCTGGACGAGAGCTTGATCCTGTTCTTCGAGGACGGTGCGCGGGTCAAAGAGCAGGGTATCGCGCGAGATGCGGGCTATGACAGGCAGGCGCTGGGCGCGCAGGTCGCTGGCTATCTCTTCCAGAGGCCTGGCGCAGTGGTGCTGTTCCAGGGTCAGGAGGACGGTTGGTAGGGTCTCGGTGGGGAGCGAACCACCACCGACTGTTGACTGTCCAGCCTGGCGCCGGGCGTTGATGCCCTGGGCCTTGAGCTGCTCGATCCAGCGATCAACGCGAACCCCTAACTGCTCTGGGCGAGCCGCGATCATGCGCCAGATGGGGATGTGGCGCTCAGCCTCGTCGCGCTGGTAGTGCTGGAGTGTGGCCTCCAGCGCGGCGAGGGTCATCTTGTCGATACGTACGGCGCGCATCAGGGGGTGCTTTGCCAGGCGTTGCATGACGCTCGCCTTCCCCACCAGGATGCCTGCCTGCGGTCCACCTAGCAGCTTATCGCCCGAGAAACAGACCAGGTCGACGCCTGCTTTGATGCTCTCCTGGGGAGTTGGCTCGTGCGCCAGGCCATAGCGCTCGCTCGGCAAGAGGCAGCCGCTTCCAAGGTCGTGCATGACCAGGAGTTTATGCTCATGGGCGAGGGAGACCAGCTCATGCTCGGGAGTCGCTTCGGTAAAGCCGCTGATCAAGAAATTACTTGGATGTACTGAGAGAAGCAAGGCAGTCTCGCCGCTGATGGCGCGCTCATAGTCGGTGATGCGTGTGCGATTAGTCGTGCCGACCTCAACCAGTTGGCAGCCACTCTGGCGCATTACATCTGGTACGCGGAAGCCGCCACCGATCTCCACTAATTGCCCACGAGAAATAATAACCTCGCAGCTCTGGGCAAGGGCGCTCAGTCCCAGCAGGACAGCCGCGGCATTGTTATTGGTGACCAGAGCCGCCTCGGCCCCCGTAATCTCGCTCAAGAGCTGGCTGACGTGGCTATGCCGCGAGCCGCGCTCTCCCGCAGCGAGATCGTATTCTAAATTGGAGTAGCCACTTGCGACCTGGCGTACCGCCTCCAGAGAGGCGGCGCTCATCGGAGCGCGCCCAAGGTTGGTATTGATAATTACGCCGGTCGCATTGATCAGGGGACGCAGGTGTGGTAGCTCTCGCTCCTGGAGGTGGTGCGTGGCCTGCACAAGTAAAGTTGAGTTTGAGGGACAGTCTTCCCCACGTAGAATGGACTGGCGCGCCAGGGTGATACTCTCACGAATAGCCTGGACGGCCAGGGGATGTGAATAGCGTGCGACCAGGTCCTGCCCGCTTTGCGTGTGCAACAATTCATCCACAGAGGGCAAGAGACGCAGCTGGCTCTGATATAATGACATGATCGGCTCTGCTCCCATACGGTTCAAGCTTTAGTGTGTTCATATGGCTCGGCTTGGTGCTTTGTTCTATGCTCTATATAAGGTATACGTCAGCAAGAGAAGACATGTAAAGAGATCTGGTAGGTGGTGTGGTGCACCTGGGCAACCGCAGGCTGCCCAGGTGCACCACACCACCTACCAGACGAGCGCCGCAGGCGCGAGGTGTCACGCTATAAAGTATACTTAGGAGTAATGAGTAAACGAAGAGAAAGTATGAGTTAATGGAGCGAATAGTAGTAGGTAATTGCCAGGCTATTGGCAACCTTGGCCATAATGGCGCGCATATCGGCGTCATGCAGACGGCAGATGGCATACTGGTCCGCCATAAGACTGCGCAAGACAGGATACATCAGCTCAGTCTTCACCAGGCTATCGGTATCAAGGAGGGGATAGTCACGCTTGAGAAGAAGATGGTGGTAGGGGCGCAACTTGCCACGATATGAAGTCAAGGCAACAACGTTGATCGCCCCGGCGTGACGACAAAAAGGTTCAGCGGATACCACAAGTGCGGGATGCCAATCGAGAATACGCTTCTCCTCAATGCCGGGAGGCAGCGAGGGATAACCAAAGTTTACCCAATAGACCATGCCAAACTGCACAGGCGTTTGATAGGTCAACTCTTCCGGTGCAAGGTCAGGTGGATGGGGCATAGCTTATTCTACTTGTACTTTTTCTAGCTAAACGAACATTCTCGACAAACAATGATAACTATGGGCGGGCTAAAGCGACGGGTGCAAACGTTACTGCTTCATTGAGCTCCAGCTGGCTCTGAAAGCAGGCGGCGGTGAGGGACCAGGAACGTGCTACAAGACCTAAGCGCTCCTCGCGTTCGTCCTGACTCTCTTCTTGCAGGGCAAGAGCTATGAGTTCCATTTCCTTTTGATACTGTTCCATGAGAAAGGAAGAACGACTGAAGTCACAATTCGTTGCCATAGCACTTTACCTCATAATTCCAAGCCATAATGCCAGTCGAAACCAGCCAACGACGAACTAACCGGCTGTGTTACTACTGGTTAGTGGATGACTAAGGATAACTGCGGAAGGAATAAAAGAATTTTCTCCAACGTTGGGAATTATACCAGCAAATTGAGCAAGAAGCAATGCTTTTGCCTCTTATTTTTTAAAATTTGCTTAGAAATACTTTACAAATTCCTTACGTTTTCGTGCTCATTCTCTCCCTCTCCTGATATATATTGGCACCTTTTGGAGCCAGAGATAGTCCGGATCGTGTATGTCCCTCCTCTCACCCGTTCTTCCTACATAGATCGAAGAACGTTCGCTATAAGAGGAGGAGGTGACCTATTGCAAGTAGCGCTGAGCGTGCTTTCACACCCACTCTTCTCTTTTTTCGTGGCTGTATTCTCCCCTACTTTGTTTATAACCCCGGCCTCATAACGAATTTTTTAAATCTTGGTAGAACTGATAAAAAAGTGCTTGACATCGCTATGAGGGTCGGCTATAATACGTCACGTCGACCGGTTCAGAATGACGGCGACAAAACGGTGTGATTTCTAGGAATAATTCCTAATAGAGAGCGACACCACCTGGGCAGTTACCAAAGTGGCCAACTGGGACTGACTGTAAATCAGTTGCGAAAGCTTCGGAGGTTCGAATCCTCCACTGCCCACCAAGTCAGACCTCTCCTGGTCTGTCTAGCCCGTGTGGCGCAGGGGTAGCGCACATTCTTGGTAAGAATGAGGCCATGGGTTCAAATCCCATCACGGGCTCCGTGGTTTCTAGATGAAACCTCCGGGCACTTCCGCAGCGCTTTCATCTTTATAAGATTCCGCGTGAAAGTACTAAAAGCTTTTGCTGCCGTCTTCTGAATTGATCAACCATTCCCTTCCCGTTGGTAGAATAAATAGGAAGATATTTTCCAAGGAATGCGATCAAATATCAGGGGGCGGCTGCTGCATGTTTACACCCATTGCTGTCTGATCGCAAGAGGATTGCAAAGGAGCCTCATTAGGAAATGGCAAAGCAGAAGTTCGAGCGTACAAAACCTCACGTTAACGTGGGTACGATTGGTCACATCGACCACGGCAAGACGACCCTGACCGCGGCCATCACCCATACCCTGGCCTCCGCTCAGCTTGCTAAGTACACGGCCTTCGACCAGATCGACAAGGCCCCCGAGGAGCGCGAGCGTGGTATCACCATCTCAATCGCGCACCTGGAGTACCAGACCGAGAAGCGCCACTACGCTCACGTGGACTGCCCCGGTCACGCTGACTACATCAAGAACATGATCACCGGTGCCGCGCAGATGGATGGCGCGATCCTGGTTGTGAGTGCTCCTGATGGCCCTATGCCTCAGACGCGCGAGCACGTCCTGCTGGCGCAGCAGGTTGAGGTTCCCGCGATGGTGGTCTTCCTCAACAAAATCGACATGATGGAAGACGAGGAACTGCTTGAGCTGGTCGAGCTGGAAGTTCGGGAGTTGCTCTCGAAGTACCAGTTCCCTGGCGACGATGTTCCTATCATCCGCGGTTCGGCGCTCAAAGCCCTGGAGAGCAAAGGCGACCTCTCGCGCAACGACGAGGCAGCCAAGTGCATCTGGGAGCTGATGGATGCGGTGGACTCCTACATTCCCACGCCTCCTCGCGCGACCGACAAGCCGTTCCTGATGCCAGTGGAAGACGTCTTCGGCATTAAGGGTCGCGGTACCGTGGCTACGGGTCGTATCGAGCGTGGTATCGTCAAGGTAGGCGAGAACATTGAGATCATCGGCATGAAGGAAGAGACCCGCACCGTGGTTGTCACGGGTGTGGAGATGTTCCAGAAGACGCTGGATGAGGGCCAGGCGGGCGACAACGTTGGTTGTCTGCTACGTGGTATTGAGCGTGCGGACATCGAGCGCGGCCAGGTGCTGGCCAAGCCGGGTTCGATCAAGCCGCATAAGAACTTCCTGGCGCAGGTCTACGTCCTCTCGAAAGAAGAGGGTGGCCGCCATACGCCATTCTTCAACGGCTATCGCCCTCAGTTCTACGTCCGTACCACGGACGTGACGGGATCGATCAAGCTGCCTGAAGGCGTGGAGATGGTGATGCCTGGTGATAACATTGAGATGACGGTCGAGTTGATCCAGCCGGTCGCGATGGAAGAGGGCGTGAAGTTCGCCATTCGCGAAGGCGGTCGTACCGTCGGTGCTGGCATCTGCACCAAGGTTCTTGCATAAGATCAATTGGTTGTAAACGCATGGGCGCTCCAGCAGCAATGCATGTTGCGCCCATGTTCTTTCGCAAACAAAGCAGATTTGCTTCTGATCCGAAACCCTGAGCGCTTGCCGTGCCACCTTCAGGTGGTCTCCGAATGGGGGCGAAGCGCTGGTCACCCCCATTCGGGGACACGCGAGAGTGACGTTGGGTTTTTGAATAAGATCCTAGTGCATCCTCTGCAAGCCAGGCAACAAAACGGAGAAAATCATGGCTAAAGGCAAAGAAAATCGCATTGTGGTCACGTTGGCTTGCACAACCTGCAAGAGCCGCAACTATACCACTGAGAAAAACAAGAAAAACAACCCCGACCGTATGGAGCTGCGCAAGTTCTGCACGACTTGCCGGGAACATGTGCCCCACCGCGAGACCAAGTAAGATAGTAGAGTATGTGTAGGTTAGCATCTATGCTAGCACGCATGTACAGTCGCTACTGATCGAGAAAGGCTGAACGTGGCAAACAAGATGGCCGAGAAAAAAAGAAATACTAGCCGGAGTCAGATGGCTGAGGCGAAGGTGAGCGGTAGGGAGAAAGAACAGCCAGTTAAGAGCAATAAAACACCCGTGACAACAAAGGTAGCTACTCGTGATCGTGGCAAAACCACGCGTCGCGAGCAGAGAGGCAATTCTACGTGGGCCCGCTTCCGTAATACTGCCTTTGGTGGTTTTGTTGTTGACTCTTATTACGAACTCCGCCACAAAGTGACATGGCCCACCTTTGAGCAAGCTCGCAACATGACTATCGCTGTTATCGTCATTTCTTTAGCGGTTGGGTTGTTTCTGGGGTTGGTTGACCTGGGTTTGAATCAAATTTTTGTGCTTATTAACGGTAAATAGCTTCGTCACCTGGCGACCAGAAGGGGAGAGCCGTGTTTACTGAACATACCAGCGAGAATGACCAGCCAGATGCTAATGCCGGTGCTACTACCGAAGAGCGTGCCTGGTTTGCGATTCATACTTATTCCGGCTACGAAAACAAGGTGCGTAGCCACCTTGAAGCTCGTATTGCTTCCATGGATATGCGTGGAAAGATTTTCCGCGTCATTGTGCCCATGGAGGAAGAAGTTGAAATCAAGCAGGGCCAGCGCCGTACGGTGCAGCGCAAGGTCTTCCCTGGCTATGTGCTCGTGGAGATGATCATGAGCGACGAGGCCTGGTATGTGGTGAGAAATACACCCGGCGTCACGAGCTTTGTCGGTTCTGGTAATAAGCCTGTACCCCTGCAAGAGCATGAGATCAAAACGATCTTGAAGCAGGTCACAAAAGAGACTGAGAAGCCCAAGGCCAAAGTCAGTTTTTCCAAAGGTCAGAGCGTTCGCGTTGTCGATGGTCCCTTTGCGGATTTCATCGGTACGGTCAGTGATCTCAATATGGATCGTAATAAGGTCACTGTATTGGTCTCTTTCTTCGGTCGCGAAACGCCTGTAATTTTGGACTTTTTACAGGTCGAGAAGATTTAGGTGCCTCTCGGAAACCTGAGCGCGCTAGCGCTAGCCGCGAGAGTGGTGTTGGTTTTCGTATAAGGAGGTAGCCCCTCGTGGGCAGCTAAATCCAGCAGGCCGTTCATTCATAGGTAATTCTTGAGGAGTTGACATAGGTTATGGCTAAGCGTATTAAAGCTGTCGTTCGCCTACAGATTCCAGCGGGCAAGGCAAACCCTGCGCCCCCAATTGGTACAGCGCTCGGTCCTCACGGCGTCAATATTATGATGTTCTGTAAGGAGTACAACTCGCGTACCCAGGATAAGGCTGGCATGATTATCCCAGCTGAAATCACCATTTATGAGGATCGCTCGTTTACATTCGTGATCAAGACTCCGCCTGTCTCCTATCTGCTGAAGAGTGCAGCAGGCGTCGAGAAAGGTTCCGCGGTCCCCAATAAGACCAAAAACGGCTCGATTACGCGTGAGAAGCTCCGCGAGATCGCCGAGTTGAAGATGGTAGACCTTAACGTAAACAGTGTCGAGGCGGCCGAGCGCACCATTGAAGGTACCGCCCGCAGCATGGGTATCACCATCGGTTAGTTCACGATTCACTACCCATCGTGTGCTTCTTATGCGGAAACCAACGCCACTGCCGTGGCTAGCGCTTCGCGCTCAGGTTTCCGAGAGGCAGTCCTAAGCATTGGCCCGAAAGTCACTGCGGTTGTAGCCTCAAGGAGGGCTTAAAGAATATGGCAATCAAAAAGCATGGCAAGAAGTACTTGGAGGTCAGCAAGCTCCTGGAAGTGGAGAAGCTGTACGAGCCCAAGGAAGCTGTCGAACTCCTCAAGAAACTAAATTACGTTAAATTCGATCCAACCGTCGAGGTCCATATGAAGCTTGGCGTCGATCCCCGCCACGCTGATCAGATGGTTCGCGGCGTCGCGATGCTTCCCGCTGGCACCGGTAAAGAAGTCAAGGTGTTGGTTTTCGCCCAGGGCGAAAAAGTCAGTGAGGCCGAGACCGCTGGCGCGGATTTTGTTGGTCTCGATGACCTGATCAAGCAGATCGAGGGCGATTGGCTCGGCTTTGACGTCGCTATCGCTACCCCCGATGTCATGGGTAAAGTTGGCCGTCTCGGTAAGAAACTTGGTCCCCGTGGCTTGATGCCCAGCCCAAAAGCTGGTACAATCACTTTTGACCTCGCTAAGACGATCCGCGAAGTCAAAGCTGGCCGCGTAGAGTTCAAAGTCGACAAGACCGCGCTCCTGCACATCCCTGCTGGTAAGCTGTCGTTCAGCGAAGATTCGCTGATGTCGAACATTACATCGGTGATCGACGCGGTCGTGCGTGCCCGCCCATCTGGCGCGAAGGGCACCTATGTGAAGAGCGTAGTGCTTACGTCGACGATGTCGCCCAGCATTCACCTGGATATCCCGACTGCCCTGGCACTCAAACCTTAACAGACAAAAAGATACTTCGCAACCGAAGACCGCAAGCACACGTGCTGTGTTGAAATGATGCTCCTGGCATCGGCTTGCCGAGGATTGCGCGTCTCCATGACGATTCTCCATGCGTACTCGCTACGTGTGTGCCTGAATCTCATGCCGAGAAATACGCGGCTCTCCTCGTGCCTTCGGTTGCATCCCGAAGGCTTTTTTCATGCCTCGCGCGAATATCTCGCAAGGCGCTTAAAAGATAAAACATTTTTTTAGGAAAGGAGGGAGAGCAACATGCCAACGCAAGCAAAGGCTCAGATGATCGAGGATTTAACCGTTAAGCTGGGTCGGGCGACGATTGCTATCCTGGTTCAAACTCAGGGTCTCTCGGTCAAAGACATGAACGATCTGCGTAAAAAGATGCGCGCCGCCAATGTCGAGTTCCAGATCGCGAAGAATACCCTGCTTCGTATCGCGAGCGAGCGCAACAACATGAATGAGCTCGATACGAGCATCTTCAATGGTCAGACCGCCATCGCTTTCGGTTTCGACGACGAGGTAGCAGCCGCTAAGGCCGTCATTGATTATACCGGCAATTCCAAGATTGTCGTCCTTAAGTCTGGCATCCTGGGTGGCCGCACGCTTTCTTCCGAGCAAGTTGAAGGCATCGGCAAGATCAGGGGTGGCAAAAAACAGACCAAGGCTGAGGTAGTGGGCACTATTCAGGGTCCGCTGTCCAATGTGTATGGCTTAATTAGCGCTCCCATGCGCGAACTGTGCTATGTCCTACAGGGTCGCGCTGATCAACTCGGTGGAGCTTCCGCCGAATAAAACTGTATATTCAATGCATATCTATGTGCATATCTAGGAGGAACGATCATGTCCGTTGAGACAATTATTGCTGATATCGAAAAGTTGAATGTCCTTGAGCTCGTCGAGCTGAGCAAGACCCTTCAGGATAAGTGGGGCGTCAGTGCTGCTCCCGCCGCCGTGGCTGTTGCCGCTGCTCCTGCCGAGGCCGCTGCTGCTCCTGTTGTTGAAGAGAAGACTGAGTTCGACGCCGTCCTGACCGAGGTTGGCGCCAACAAGATTAACGTCATTAAGGTTGTCCGCGAGCTGACCGGCCTGGGTCTCAAAGAGGCGAAGGCTGTCGTCGACGAGGCTCCTAAGCCCGTTAAAGAGGCTGTCTCCAAGGAAGAGGCCGAGCGCATCGCCGCGAAGCTTACCGAGGTTGGCGCGAAAGTCACCATTAAGTAACTTATAAGTGACTGTCCCCTTTGATACCGAAGCGAGACAGGGAAACGTAGAAGCTTCCCTGTCTCCTCTCCGACTTTGAAGGCGTGCTCTTAACCTTTCCAACCCTCCCGGTAAGGAGGTTCTGGCCCCATCTTGCTGGAAAAACCCTCTAGCTTGTATGTCTACACACGATCTTCCTGAACAGCTTTCGATACAATACACCTATACACAACACGAACAACAACGACACAACCCAAAAGCTGATCTGGAGGACGCCTTTCGTTGCGCCCTCCGGTGATCCATGTTATAATGCTGAAAGATCTTACGTCTTTCCCAACTTTTCCTAGTAGGAGGTGAGTTAGAAGCGTGGCTTTGACAGTTGAAGAGAAATCACAAATTATTGCTGATTCCCGCGTCCATGAGGCTGATACTGGTTCGCCCGAAGTTCAGGTAACTATCCTGACTTCTCGCATTCTGAGCTTGACTGAGCATCTCAAGGTGCATAAGCATGATGTCCATTCACGCCGCGGCCTGAGAATTATGGTCGGTCAGCGTCGGCGTTTGCTTGCATATCTGAGCAAGAAAAGTCCAGAACGCTATCGCGCCCTGATCGAAAAATTGGGCCTACGCCGCTAAAACGGTATCGCGAAAGCCGTTGGGCTACAATTAATGCGGTCGGCGCAATCCTGGCGTACGCCTTTGCGTTCGCCCGACCGCTGCACCTTTCCCAAGGGTTCATAGGGATAGGGAGTGTCCCACAGATGTTGCTATTTCCACTGGGTAAGCAGGCATCTTATAAAAAGCTCCCGGTTGTGTTTGCGAGGTCGCTTTATACTCCTCAAGGTTGTTCGTGTGTCATTGGTGTTTACGAAGGAAGCTAGAGACGAAGGAACGAGCGAAGACGATAGGCAGAAGAGGGTTTTATTCTCCACACAGCAAGTAATAAATCAGCACGCAACGCACTGCTAGAGCGAAGACGATGTTTGGAAGCCAGTTGCAGCTATGTTTGCGAAAAAAAGGACATTTCAAAGAGCAGTGATCCGCACCCGGGTTATAACGAGAGATGGGCCGGCAAGACTTCAGACCCCTCCTGAGGAGCTTTAACACACTTTCGCGTTTTAGGTATTAGGGTGCATTAGTCGGAGGAAATATGATTCACCGTCAAGAAGCCGTTATCGGTGGCCGCGTCATGAGTATAGAGACCGGTCGCGTAGCGGAACAGAGTAGTGGCGCTGTACTTGTGCGATACGGCGACACCGTGATCCTGGCAACCGCGGTTGGCAGCGATGAACCCCGTGAAGGCATTGACTTTTTCCCGTTAACTGTAGATGTTGAAGAACGCATGTATGCTGCTGGTAAAATTCCCGGTGGCTTTATCAAGCGTGAAGGTCGCGCGACTGAGCATGCTATTCTCGCCAGCCGCCTTACTGATCGCCCTCTTCGCCCTCTCTTCCCCAAAGGTTATCGCAACGACGTCCAGATCGTGATTACCGTCCTCTCCGTCGACCAGGAAAATGACCCCGATATTATGGGTATTGTTGGCGCTTCTGCCGCTCTCTCCATCTCGGATGTCCCCTTCGCTGGCCCGGTTGGGGCCGTACGCGTTGGCTACGTCGATGACCAGTTTGTGATCAATCCCCCGGCTTCCGCGATGTCGCGCAGCAAGCTTGACCTGGCAATTGCCGGTACCGCTGACGCGATTATGATGGTTGAGGCTGGCGCCAAAGAGCTGCCCGAAGACATGATGCTGGAGGCTCTGCGTGTTGGTCACGAGGCCCTGCAAGATCTGGTGAAGATGCAGGAGAAGCTGGTCCAGGTCTGTGGAAAGCCCAAGCGCACCTTCGCGGCCCCTGTGCCCGATGCTGAGCTTCAGGGCAAGGTGGCGGAGTTCGTTCGCCCACGCTTCGAGGCCGCGGTCAATAATTCTGATAAAACGGCTCGCTCAGCCTCGCTCAGCCAGGTGCAGGATGAGCTGGTGACCGAACTGGGAACGCAGTATCCTGATCGCCTGAAGGAGATCATTGGCTTCTATGAGAAGGAGCTGAAGGCCTACGTTCGCAATACCATTCTGGATTCGGGTATACGTCCCGATGGTCGCGATACCAAGACCATCCGTAACATTACCTGCGAGGTTGGTCTCCTGCCCCGCACGCATGGCTCGGCGCTCTTCACCCGCGGTCAGACGCAGGTGCTCAGCGTGATAACGCTTGGCTCACCCGGAGAAGAGCAGGTGCTCGATGGACTGGGGACCAATGATAATAAGCGCTTCATGCACCACTACAACTTCCCGCCTTATTCCACTGGTGAGAGCAAGCCACTCCGTGGCCCTGGTCGTCGTGAGATTGGTCATGGTGCCCTGGCTGAGCGCGCGGTCTCGCCTGTCATTCCAACACAGGAAGAGTTCCCCTATACCATTCGTGCGGTCTCGGATATTCTCTCCTCCAATGGCTCAACCTCGATGGGTTCGGTATGTGGTACAACCCTTGCCTTGATGGAAGCGGGTGTTCCCATTCACGCGCCTGTGGCTGGCGTAGCCATGGGTCTGATTACCGGTGAGGGTGAGCGCGAAGGCAAGTGGGCGGTTCTCAGCGATATTCAGGGCATCGAGGATGCTCTGGGCGATATGGACTTTAAGGTCGCGGGTACCGCCGATGGTGTGACCGCCCTTCAGATGGATATCAAGGTCAAAGGTATCACCTATGATGTGATGGCCAAGGCGCTTGAACAGGCACATGAAGGCCGTATGTTCATCATGGAGAAGATGCTGGACGCAATCGACGCTCCACGCGAGGAGCTCTCGATCTATGCACCGCGTATTCAGAGTATTAAGATTAATTCTGATAAGATTGGTGCAGTCATCGGGCCGGGCGGCAAGATGATTCGTAAGATCCAGGATGAGAGTGGCGCCAAGATCGATATCGAGGACGATGGAACCGTCAACATTGCTGCCACCTCTGGTGAGGCGATGCAGCGTGCGATGGATGCGGTTCGCGCCCTGACCGAAGAGGTCGAGGTTGGTCGCATCTATACCGGTACGGTTCGCCGCCTGGTCGACTTTGGTTGCTTCGTCGAGATTCTGCCCGGGAAAGAGGGCCTGGTCCGCACATCGCAGCTTGCTGACTACCAGGTGATGCGCCCCGAAGATGTTGTCTCACTCGGCGATGAGATTACCGTCATGGTAATCGAGGTCGATGGTCAGGGACGCGTCAACCTCTCGCGTCGCGCGGCCCTGAGTGGCGAGATGCCCAGTCAGGCCGAGATTGAGAGTGAGCGCGGTGGTCGCGGTGGCCCGGGTCGCGGTGGCATGAGCCGTGGTGGCTATGGAGATCGTCGTGAAGGCCCGCCTTCTGGTGGTCGCATGGGTGGCGGCTATGGAGATCGAGACCGTGGTGGCTACGGTGGTGGCGGCGGTCGAGGCTATGGAGATCGAGACCGTGGTAGCTATGGTGGTGGCGGTGGCGGCGGTGATCGTGGCTTTGGCCAGCGCCGTCCCATGGGTGGTCCTGGTGGCAGTCGCCCAAGCGGCCCAGGTGGCCCAGGTGGTCCACCACGCCGCGATAACGGTGGCTTTGGTCCGCGTTCGACGGATCGCCGCTGGTAAAACCTCAAATAAGCAGCAACACTATAGGCGACCTCGTGTCGCCTATAGTGCTCTTAACCACCACTGTGCACGCAAGGCAGCGAGAACGGGGTCCAGGGGCATTGTTCTTAACCCATCACTGTGCACGCAAGGCAGCGAGAACGGGGTCCAGGGGCATTGTTCTTAATCCACCACTGTGCACGCAAGGCAGCGAGAACGGGGTCCAGGGGCGCTGCCCCTGGCGGGGTTTGGGGTGTCCCCAAACTTTCCTCCCCCCTGCCGCCGCAGGCGGCAGAAACGACTTGCACATGGTAGTTTCTTGACCCTATTATGCATAATATAGTTGTGTAAAACACAAAAAATCTGTACAATATAGAGACATCTTAGGACCTCAACGCTAGTAACGATTAAAAAAGGGGTAATATGCCATGTCGTCAGAGGAGATACTGAGAGAGGTAGCCGTAGAGGTTTCTACCTGTTCGAAATGTAATCTCTGTAAGGGTAGAACGAGGGCTGTACCAGGCGAAGGTAGCACAAGTGCTAAGATCCTTTTTATTGGTGAAGGCCCTGGTTACCACGAAGATCAGCAAGGACGTCCATTCGTGGGTCCTGCGGGACAATTCCTCGATGAACTCCTGGCGAGCATAAATCTCAAACGCTCCGATGTTTTTATTACCAATGTCGTGAAATGTCGCCCTCCGCAGAACCGCGATCCCCAACCCGATGAGATTGCGGCCTGTAACAATTATTTAGATCGCCAGATTGAGGCGCTGAAACCGCGCGTCATCGTGACTCTCGGACGCTTCTCAATGGCCAAGTTCTTTGGCAATGAGAAGATCAGTGTTATTCATGGACGGGCGCGCAAAAAAGATGCAGGGTATATCTGTATCGCCATGTATCACCCGGCGGCGGGTCTCCACCAGGCCAGCCTGAAGGACGTGATTCGTGAAGATTTTAAGAAGATTCCCCTGGTAATGGCGGAGGCGGAACGCATGGCCGCGGCGGCTCCCAAAGTTGTCGTAGCACCCAAGAAAAACGAGGAACCACCTCAGCAGTTATCTCTGTTCTAGTAATCTCCTCTACATCTCCCGACCAACAAGTCATGGAGGTGAGAGCAAGCAAGGGTAGTGGCAGGGCGTGTTGGACCTCGTGCGCACCAGAGGCTATGAATCTGAAGGTGCGCACAGTATGGCTACTGATGACCAGGACCATCTCTGTTGTTGAGATTGGTTTACCTGTGCAAAATAGTCTGAGAAGGTCATCCGTGTTGAGAGATGAGCCTGTCCCTTGTTGCAATGGAGTGGTGGGTTGGCATAGCGCTGATAGCTGTGCACGAAGTGGATGTGTGGATAAAGATTTGCTTTCACAATGGGAAAGGGAGATACTATGCAAACAAGCTTTCAACGTTCCCTTTTACTAGGGGGACTTGCTTTATTCTGTCTGCTCAGTCTCATACTCGCGCCTCAGGCGCTACACCGTGTTTATGCCCAGGGCTATACTGATCAGACCACGCAAGGTAAGCGCATCGTCGTAAGCATCTCACAACAGGAATTGACTGCTTACGAGGGCGATAAAGAGGTCTTTGATACACTGGTAACGACGGGTCGAAGCCAACTTCCGACCCCAACTGGCACCTTTCATGTGATACAAAAGCTCAGCCCAACGTGGTTCCATTCCCCCTGGCCAAAGAACTCAAAATACTACTACCCCCCAACCTATATCAATTATGCCCTCGCGTTCAAGGATGGTGGCTTCTTCTTACATGACGCGACCTGGCGCTCCTCCTTTGGCCCCGGCACGACCGATGACAATCAGGGTTCACATGGCTGCGTAAGCATGAATCTGGAGTCCGCGAAATGGCTCTACGACTGGGCACCCGTGGGAACAACCGTGCAAATTGAATAATGGGTTTGTTTGTGATTTGCGGGCATTGCCCGCAAATCACACAACCTTGTTATTCGGTGGTGGCGCCCAGGACAAAGGCTTCGACGGCGCTGACGCGCCCACGCCAGTATGGCAGCTTGGTTTTATGACCCCCGCTGATGATGGTGATATCGCGCAGATGCACATACTCATAGAGTACGGGCAGTCCTGCCGGTCCGATCTCAGGCTGGTCGGCGGGTGGAACCAGGTTGGTGTAGAACTCACGCAGGAAGTCTGCTGTATCGGGATCTTCCTGGCGATACATCCCCTCATAAAGCTCGACATGGAAGCGGGCGTAGGCGAGCGTGCTGATCATCTGCCCAAAGACGAGCTGCCCATGCATCTGAAACATCACGGGAAACTCCTGGTCCGTCTGCTCTGCAAGTTTCACCCAGAATTGGAGCGCGATATCCTGCTCGCCATACTCTTTAAGCCATAGGTTGCGCCGCTCGGTGCGCGTAAGGGGGCGAAAGTTTGGGTCCAGGGGCGGCAACTGCTCCTCGCCGCCCTGGCCCTGGTTCGATCTATCTGACATAGAGAATATAGACCTCCGGGAAATAGTATCGTTTAATGGCTGAATGCTTCGTCCGTATTCTAGTATTTTACCATCAGCAGGTAAGGGGATAGGAACATTGAATGGACAGGCGCGCCTGTCCATTCAATGTTCCTGTTTTAATTAGGGACCCGGGGTCATGTCGATGATTTGCGGGTTGTTGGTAGGGCTATTCCCGCCTGTACTGCTGGAAGGCGTCGCCTGGCTGCCGTTGGGGCTATTTCCTCCACTAGCGCTCGGGCTGCCGGGCGAGTTCTTCCCGGTATCTCCATCTTTGCCGTCCTTGCTACCGTCTTTATTTGTGTTGCTACTATCCTTACCGTCTTTCAGACATGCCTCTGGTATATCCGCGTTGCTGGTGCTGTCGCCTTCTTCATCATCTTTGGGTTTCGGGCATATCAGGGGTGGAACATAGTAGTTGGCGCCCTGGATGGTTGGCTGCGTTCCATCGATAAACCAGTCGCTTACCGCGCCCTCGCCAGCCGCATATGCCAGGCCGGTGTTGGCGGAGACAGCGCCTCGATGCACATTATCGGGACGAGGGAAGTCGTCTGGCGGAAAGTTATAGCGCTGCGAGGCATACTCCATGACATCGTGCCAGATCGGACCCGCCCCAGTGATACCAATGACATTGTACATCTGCTCATTATCGCTATTGCCCGCCCAGACTCCTACCGTCAGATAGGGCGTATAGCCAATCGTCCAGTTATCGCGGAAGCTATCCGTGGTGCCGGTTTTGGCGGCGGCTGGCCTGCTCAGTTCCAGGGGATTACCCGGATAGAACTCTTTATAGCGGGCGACTCGATCCGAGAGAATGTCATTCATGAGAAAGGCAACGTCGGGGCGCAGCGCGCGAATGCCGCGTGGATGGAAGCTATAAAGCTCGCGTCCCTGGTTACTCTTGACTGAGAGGATCGAGACTGGGGGCATGCGTAGCCCTTGATTGGCAAAGGTCGCATAGGCATCGGTCATATGCAGCAATGAGACCTCTTTTGAACCCAGGGCCATGGAGGGACCCGTCTGTGAGTCAGGCAGGTTCACAACCTCTGAGATGCCCAGGCGCGCCGCCATGTTCTGGACGTTGTGTACGCCTGTAAACATAATCGCGTCGATGGCGGGAATGTTGAAAGAGTTGGCCAGCGCCGTGCGTACCGTCATCGGATAATCGCTATGGAAGTTGCCATCGTAGTTCTGGGGATGGTAGTAATCCGGCGGATCGACCGGGTAGATCGTGCGGTGGTCAGAAACGATCATCGCGGGATACCAGCCCATTTCAAAGGCCGTCGCGTACACAATCGGCTTAAAAGAGGAGCCTGGCTGGCGTGGCGTCGTCGCACCATTGAGCTGGCCGCGCACCTGGGGATAATTCGCCTCGTAGGAGGCGCTCCCGTTCATGGCAAGGATCTCGCCGGTTTTGGGATCCATCACAACGACCGAGGCGTTATTGACGTTTTTATCGCGGCTTAAGACGTTATAGGTTCCCAGTCCACGATCATATGTTGTGGTATAGAGGTTGTTGTAGGTGATCTCTTCAACTTTCTGCTCCAGGTCATAGTCCAGAGTGGTGTAGACGTCAAAGCCTCCATCTCGAAGCTGCTCCGGGCCGCCCAACACCTCCTCAAGCTGGTTGATGACATATTGTACAAAGTGGGGGGCCTTCATCTCCTGGCCAGTGGAATAGGATTGGATATCGCTCTGCTGCGTCTCCTGGCGAGCCTGGCGAGCCTGTTGGGGTGTGATCATCTTCATCGCGACCATGGCGTTGAGGACCACCTGCTGACGCTCAAGCGCAACATCCTTGTTGATGACCGGGTTGTAGTAGGTTGGGCTCTGCGGTAAACCTGCCAGCAGCGAGGCCTGACCCAGCGTAAGGCGCGAGACGGCTGGCTTGCAGTGATTTCCCTGGCAATCTGGCTTGAGACCAAAGTAGTCGCGCGCGGCCGCCTCGACGCCATAGTTGATATTTCCATAGTAGACGGTGTTCAGGTACATCTCCATGATCTTCCACTTGGGATACTGCTGGGTGATCCCGGCGGCGAGAACGGCTTCCTGAAACTTGATGCCTACCGTGCGCTCTTTGCCACTAAAAAACTGATTCTTGATAAGCTGCTGCGTAATGGTACTGCCGCCCTCGCGTACGCCACCGCTGCGAGCATTGGAGAGCAGCGCGCGCCCAATGCCCTGGAGATCTACGCCGCCATTGCTCCAGAAGGTATGATCTTCCGCGGCGACGGTGGCGTTGATGAGCAGGGGCGAGATATCCTGATAGCTGACATAGGTACGGCGTCCCTTCCCAAGCTGTTTATCGTATAGCTCGTAGAGTAGCTTCCCATGCCGATCATAAATATGCGTGTTCTGGAAAAGCGAATGCTGCGCGATACCATTGATCGCCGAGAGCTGCATCTGATAGTAGCCATATGCTATACCGGTCCCGCCAAATGTGAAGAGGAGGGCAACGAGGAAGAGCAGGGAGCCACCCATAAGCAGGCGTGCCACCATATCTGGCCTGGACTGCTTCAGGCGTACCCGCTTTTTGCGTAGCACACGGGTGTGCCTCTGGCGTTGCGATGCGTCTGGCAATGGCTGAGAAAGAGGCCTGGACCCACTACTGGCGTACGCGGCTACAGGGGGTGGCACTGCTGGTTGTATGCCTCCTCGTATGCTTCCTGGCTGGACAAACTGGCTGGTGCGATTGAGAGGCACAGGGGGCTTTACTATTGGTGCGGGAGCTGTGGAGGCATTGGGATGGGGAATGCCTGTTTGCCCCAGGCTTTGTTGATAAGTAGGCTGACGCGCGAGAGGAGGGCGAGGAAGTGTTGGCTGCTCGCCATAGGCCTCCGCGTGTTCGTTCTCCTGTTGCCATGCCGGGCGTTCCTGTGGAGAGGAGCGTGAAGGAAAGGAATCGGAGCTAGAATTCGTTTGAGAATGATTGGTTGGCATAAAGTTATATATCCTTCCTGCTTTAAGATCTTTTTATTATTTCTTCGCAAGCGGCCCCAGCTCTGTCCACATGCTTTATCTGAATTTTTCTGACTTATATGCACAATTCGCTCACTATTCATATTATGAAACGAACGAAAGCGCAATCAGGAGTATTTGCGTAGAAATTCGGGGATATTGGTACTTCTATTTGTAGATGCGTATGTATATATGTGGATATTGAGCAGAAAAGAAACCAGCGTGCTAGCTGAAAATCACTTATCTCGTGCGTATATTGCAACTCAAGAGGTGGTCTGACGTAGAAAATGTGAGAGTACCTCAGCCTGAGTGCAGGATAGCCCCGATAGTATATAATGGTGGTGCAAAGAAAAGGTCTGCTAGTGACTGACAATACCTGTACAAAAATCAGGCATACGTGGTAAGAACGGACGAAAGAAAGCATTGGTAAAAGAGAGAGAGCTACACCAGCCCATGGCGGTGCCAAATATAAATTATGACGCCATCGACTTGACGAATATGCGGGACCTGAGAAATCTTCTCTACGCGCATGGGATGCGTCCAAATAAGGCATTTGGACAAAATTTTCTGATTGACCGGAGCGTGTTGCAGCAGATTGTCGAGGCGGCTGAGATTAACGCGAATGAAGAAGTGTTGGAGGTAGGATCTGGAACGGGCGTCCTGACGCGCGAGCTTGCGCAGGAGGCTCGGCGCGTCGTAGCGGTTGAGCTAGAGCGTGATATGCTCACCCTGCTAGAGAAGACGGTAGGAGATAGGCCCAATGTTGAACTGGTGGAGCGTAACCTGCTCTTTATCAATCCCCAGGACCATTTTGAGCACAGACCCTACAAACTGGTGGCGAACTTGCCTTATTATATTACAGCGCCCACCTTTCGGCACTTTCTGGAGAGCCAGAACCCACCCAGACTACTCGTCGTCATGGTCCAGCTGGAGGTGGCACAGCGTATTGTCGCAGCCCCTGGCGACTTAAGCGTCCTGGGGGTCAGTATCCAGTTTTATGGGAAGCCACGTATTGTAAGTAAGGTGCCAGCCCAGGCCTTTTATCCTGCGCCCAAAGTTGACTCGGCCATCCTGCGCATTGACGTCAATGACGAGACGCTCCTGACGCTGGAGGAGCGTGACCGCTTCTTCCGCGTGGTCCAGGCGGGTTTCGCGGAGAAACGCAAACAGCTTCACAATTCGCTGACGCATGCCTTACACTATAAAAATGAGGTAGTGCGTGCCTGCCTCAGCCAGGCAGGTATCGAAGCCAACAGGCGCGCAGAGATGCTCAGCATTGAAGAGTGGATGCAACTCTGGCGCGCCTTCGAGGCCCTGCGCACCACCCCTGCCGAGTAACTCTGGCATGATGGTGGTGTACACAGTAAAAAGCAGGGGTGCAGGGGACGGCAATGGGAGGTGCAGGAGGGTCTCCCTCCTGCCGGGGAATGGGGTGTCCCCATAAAAATCCCCCCTCCTCAATTTCTGGAGACACCAGAAATAAAATTATTGAGAACATTTAGCGTGTAGCCTATTCTGAAAATGAAGAAGTAGCGAGATTTATGTCGACACTGGAGCAGTTCTGCGAGAACTGTGGGGCGGCGAACACGGCGACGGCGCGCTTCTGTCAATATTGCGCCACCGCGCTACCATTTCGACACACCACAGGAGCTTTACCCGAACAAACCCTACTCGATGGCCGTTATCAGCTTGAAGCGCTGATTGGTCAGGGAGGAATGGGCGCGGTCTATAAAGCATTAGATACGCGCTTTAATAACCGTCCAATCGCGATTAAAGAGATGAGTAAAGCGGGACTCTCCTCGACGACTGCTCAAGAGGCGGAAGACGCCTTTGAGCGCGAGGCTCTTCTCCTGGCGGACCTGCTGCATCCCAACCTACCGCGCATCTATGACCATTTTAGCGAGAATGAGCGCTCCTACCTGGTTATGGACTTTATCGAGGGCCGCACAGTCGAGGACTATTTGGAGCAGGCGGGAGGTAAGCCGCTGCCACTCGACCAGGTGTTGGATTGGGGCAAACAGCTCTGTGATGTATTGAACTATCTTCACTGCCATCAACCACCCATCATCTTTCGTGATTTAAAGCCATCCAATGTGATGGTTAATGGCAATCACATCTACTTGATTGACTTCGGTATCGCGCGCGTCTTTAAACCCGGTCAATCGCATGATACCGTTGCGCTTGGTTCGCCGGGCTTCGCCGCCCCTGAGCAGTATGGGAAGGCACAAAGCACGCCACGCTCCGATATCTATAGCCTGGGAGCCTTAATGCACTGCCTGCTGACAGGCGTTGATCCCAGCGAGCAACCTTTCTTCTTCCGCCCGGCATCGCAGCTCAATCCCATGGTTCCCCACGAACTTGAGGCTTTGTTAATACGCATGCTCGATATGAGCGCGGAGAAGCGCCCGGCGAGCGCGCAAGAGGTATTGGATGTCTTGCGCCATGTAGATCAACAGCGCATCAGCGGCACCTTGAGCCAACCCATTGCGTCTATGTCGGGGCCAACCTCCACACCGTATGCCTCAGGATTCGCGTCCACAATGACGGCCTCCTCGCCTGAGACGAGCCAGCTCTTACAGGATGCCTATACCTTCTATGCACAGCGGCGTGTCCCTGAGGCTCTCAAGCTCTATGACCAGGTAATCAGAACGGACTCGCTCAATGCCCAGGCCTGGCAGGGGCGTGGCTTGACGCAGGCCTTAAATGGTCAGCACCGCGAGGCGTTGCAGTCATTTACGCGTGCACTCCAGCTTGATCCCGATCTGGTAACCTCCTTAAATGGGAAGGGGGTCGCGCTCAATCGTCTGCGCCAGAACCGCGATGCCTTGCAGTCGTTTGACCGTGCCATCCTGCTTGAACCTGGTAATGCCGTTGCCTGGAATGGGAAGGGCGCGGCCCTGAGCGCGCTTGGTCTCCCCGAGCAGGCTCTCAATGCCTTTGATACCGCCCTGAGCTTTGATCCCAGGATGGCTCTGGCCTGGAGCAATAAGAGCCTGATCCTGCGCCAGATGCGCAAGTATGAAGAGGCTCTGCAAGCGTCAGAACAGGCTCTGAGCTATGAGCCTAATTCCGCGCTCAACTGGAACAGCAAGGGATTGATTCTGCTCGAAATGGGGCGCTTACGCGAAGCCTACCAGGCCTATCAAGAGGCGCTCAAGCGCGATTCACGCTTTGCGCCTGCGCTCTATGGCATGGGCAATGTGCTCTATGCGCAGCAGAAGTTTAAAAGCGCGCTTGACAACTATGACCGGGCGCTCCAGTTTGATCCAAACTATGTGAAGGTCTGGGAGAGAAGGGGCCAGCTCCTGCAAGAGCTGGGCAACTATCGCCGCTCGCTGGAATCCTTTGAGCGCGCGACGCAGATTGATCCCAGCTTTGCCCCCGCCTGGCTCGGAAAGGCGACCGTCTTGAGTCGTATGGAGCGCTATGACATGGCGTTGAATGCATATGAAGAAGCCCTGCGCCGCAATCCCAGCCTGCCCGCAGCCCTCAATGGCAAAGGGAATGCCCTCTATCGCCTCGGGAACTATAGCGCGGCCCTGAGCGCCTACGATAACGCGCTCAAGGTTAATCCACGTATGGTCTCCGCGCTACATAACAAATCCCTGATCCTCAAGCTGTTGGGCCGGTATAACGAGGCTCTGGCAGCGGCCGAGTCGGCCATTCGCCTCGCGCCCAATGACCCCGATAATTGGCTGCGCAAGGCAGAGGCTCTGCGCAAGCTCTACCGCAAGAGGGACGCCCGCGCCGCCGAGGCCGAAGCCGAGCGCCTGCGAGGGGTATAAAAAGAAGGAGGGAGAGGAATGGCCATTCCTCTCCCTCCCCCTTTTCTGAAGGTTACTTTAGCTTACGCGCGATATGATTCTCGACCACCACCTTTTCATTGGTGAAGGACAAGATGCTATCGGCGGAGATGCCCCTGGCTTTGTGTCCATTAGTAGAGATACCCAAAGCATTCAAGCGCATCGCGTTGAGAGGATACAGGGCGATGCTGATCTCGCTCACCTCGCCCAGGGCCTCGTCCTTCTCGCTGACAACGGGCATGCCGATCAGATCTTGGCTCTGTGGCAGCGGGGGAAGTGCCTTTATAAGCATGTTCTCGTTATCGATAGTCACTCTGTCAACTTCAATGGCCTTGATGCCGCGCACTGGCAGCGCAAAATCGCCATTGACGCGTGTATGGACGCGCAGGGCATAGATAGAGTTTGATCCCTCTTTAAAGAAAAAGTCCACGACGGTCCCGAGAGACTTTCCCAGCTTGGGTACATAGACCGGAAGGCCCAGTAACTCAGACCATTTTCTGCTACTCGTAGTCTCCATGTGTATTGGGTACTCCTTGATAGGATTGATCAATATAATTAGGCAGCTAGCGCGAGAGGTTTTCGTCTCGTGTTCTGACCTATTATACACTTTGTCGCCCCGCTTGGTAATTCTCTTTATCCACTGTGAGATACCTCATAGGGAATTGTGTGAAATTGCTTTATCATGTATTTGACTTTATAATGGACATTGGCTGGAGGTATATGCAAATATGGCTCCATTGCTTTTTGCAAGCGGAATTTTCATTGTTCGTTTGGAAGAATGATAAAGGTGGGTGCGATGAAGGAGAACGAAAGCGCTTTTTTAGGCAAAACAGTAGGTAATTGCACCATCGAAAAGGTCATTGGGCGGGGTGGCATGAGTACCGTGTACCTGGCGCAACAGCAACGGCCCGCGAGATTGGTAGCGATTAAAATCTTGCGCTCGGAGGCTGAGGGGGAGGAGACCGCGGACTTTCTGGCGAGATTCCAGCGCGAAGCGGATATCATTGCCCGGCTTGAGCATGTACATATTATCCCTATTTATGCATATGGTGAAGGAGAAGGCTATGCTTACCTGGTGATGCCGTATGTGAGTGGCGGCAGCTTAAGCGGTCTGTTGGGAAGGCAGGGAAAGCTGGAAATGCACCAGGCGCTGGGCTTTATGATGCAGGCCGCCTCAGCCCTGGACTACGCCCATCAGCAGCATGTCATTCACCGCGATCTCAAGCCAAGCAACTTCTTACTCTATCCTGATGGCAGGCTCTTGCTCGCCGACTTTGGCATCGCGCGCCTGGTAGACGACAGGGCAGAAGATGAGCATAACGCAACCCTGACCTCGCAGGGAACCATTCTGGGAACGCCAGCCTATATGGCGCCAGAGCTGTTGCGCGGCGAGGAGATTGATGCGCGTGTCGATATCTACGCGCTAGGCGTGATTTTTTACCAGATGCTTAGCGGGTCCGTGCCTTTTAAAGGAGATAACCATTACGCGGTCGTTGATAAGCACCTGTATGAACCCTTCCCCGCGCTCTATGGCGTCAATCCCGAGGTCCCGCTGGCGGTGGATGCTGTATTGGCCAGGGCAACTGCTAAGAGCCGCGAGGAGCGCTATGAGACGGCTGGAGCTTTCGTCAAAGCGTTACAAGATGCGATCTATACCTCTGAGGCGGTAACGGAGATGAAGGCCGTGGTAAGCGGTGTACTGCCAACGCTGCCCGCAAGCTTTGCCGGAATTGAGCTGGTGCAGCGCTCCGCTCCCTACGCCATGCCTGCCCCTGCCGGTTATCTCCAGACGCCTCAGCAGCCTTATCCACCCCCTCAGAGCGTCACTGCCCAACCACCCTATCCAACGCCTGCGAATCAGGCCTACTGGCAGGCGACTCCTCAGGATGGTATGCCTGTGCAGGGAAGCTGGCCCCAGCAGCCTATCTATCCGCAACAGAAGCA
This sequence comes from Ktedonobacter racemifer DSM 44963, assembly GCF_000178855.1. Lineage (GTDB taxonomy): Bacteria > Chloroflexota > Ktedonobacteria > Ktedonobacterales > Ktedonobacteraceae > Ktedonobacter > Ktedonobacter racemifer. The sequence continues at coordinate 2,896,236 of NZ_ADVG01000002.1, forward strand.
AGAGCGTGCCTGGCCACTGGTTCTGAAGGCTCTACCGAGCCTCGCCCTGCTGGCCGCTATTATCTTTATCAGCTTGCAGGTCATGGGTGCCTTCGCGCAAAAATCCCAGGGCAACACGGGGCAATCGGGGAATCAACAGCAGGGAAATGTCCTGGTCGCTACCACCACACCAGCCAGCCAGGCGACTACAGTCCCTACGGCCGCGCCCACGGATACACCTACATCGACACCAACTCCAACGCCGATTCCTACACAGACCCCAGTACAGAAAGCGCATGTCGTTGTACAGTCGTACTATGACCAGTTGAATCAGCGCGATTATCAAGGCGCTTATAATCAATTGTCGCCCAATTTTCAAAACAGTTTATCTTATGATCGCTTCTCCAGCGGCTACTCTAAGGTGCATCACCAGGACATCACCTTCCTGAGCGAGACACCAAATGGTGATGGGACCGTGACGGAAGCCGTTCACCTAGTGGTTCAAGAGGAGAATGATCAGGGTGTTGTCCAGACGCATGAGCAAAACTGGACGGGGATCATTATCCAGCAGAGCGATGGAAGCTGGAAGATCGATAGCGCAAAATTTAGCTAATCAGTAGTTGATGAAGTGGTGCCCTGGCAGCCAAGGGCACCACTTCATCAACTACTGATTAGCGCTGGTTGAGCGCCGCAGGCGCGAAAGCCAACGAATTTGATGACTTTTGAAAAGTCGCAAAAAAAGAGTTGACAAATCGCGAAGAGGATGGTATTATGCACCATGTCAATCGGAACCGCTTGTATGCGCAGGCGAACCGGTGGTTATTGCGAAGAGGGTACACCCGTTCCCATCCCGAACACGGCAGTTAAGCTCTTCAGCTCCAACGATACTTTGGGGGCAGCCCCACGGGAAAATAGGACACCGCCGTTTCGCCCGCTCACACAAGCGGTCTTTTTTATTATCAATCTGGACACCGCCGTTTCACCTGCTCGCATGAGCGGTTCTTTGTTTATATCAAACACGAGTAGACGCATGGAAGAACTCAGTATTGGTGAAGTCGCCCGGCGCACCGGCCTGCGCACCTCGGCGATTCGTTACTATGAAAGCATTAACCTTCTGCCGCCGCCGCGCAGGGTGAGCGGTCAGAGGCGTTATGCGCCAGAGACGGTGCAAACGCTGGAGTTCGTGCAAACCGCCAGGCGTATTGGCTTCTCTCTTACAGAAATTCAATCTCTATTAGAGAAGCGACAGGGCGAAGTTCCCCTTGGAGCGCACTGGCAGGGTCTGGTGCAGCATAAACTCATCGAGGTACAAAACGTTATCAATCAAGCCCAGACCATGCAGCACCTGCTGGTGCAGGGCGGCGGATGCAGCTGTACCACCCTCGAAGAATGCATCGACTGTGTACTGGCAAACTGCCAATAAGAAATATGCGTAGGGATGGCTCTGCTGAAAAATTGGGAAACGCACCAAGCCCGCTAAGCCTTCTCGCGTGATAGTTTCCTATCTTTGTTAGTAAGCTGCCTCTGACAGAAGTCCCCGCTTCATGGCGACGGCGACGGCTGATGCGCGTGAGTCAACCTGCAATTTAAAGTAGATGTTTGCCAGGTGTGTCTTGACGGTTGGCTCACTGATACTCAGATAGGTAGCAATCTCCTTGTTACGCTGGCCACGTGCGACACAGGTCAGTACTTCTAGCTCGCGCTCCGTTAGATCCACCCGCTGCGCCTGTGCAGACGATCTCTCCTCTACAGGTGTCGCCCCTTCTATTCGCTCAAGCAAACTCCGCACCAGGGCGTGCTGGAGGAGTGTCTCCTTGTGGACGCTCGCGGTCAGGGCCTGGTGGAGGGTCGTGCGGCTGGCATGTAGCGGCAGGCACGTCACCATGCCCGTTTGCAGACAGGCCAGGAGAAACTCTGGGTCATCGGCATGCATGGCGAGTCCCACAATCGCCAGGGCTGGCCACTCGCCGTGAATCATGCTGAGGGCTTTGAGCGTCGCGCCCTGGTGAATATACGTATCAATGAGCAGAACCTGGGGTTGGAGTTCGCCTACAAGGCGTATCGTCTCAGGGAGCGATGTGGCGATGGCAAGTAGTTGAATATCCGGGCTACCGGCAAGCATAGCGCGCAGGCCTTCGCAGACAATCGGGTGTGCGCTGGCGATGAGCAGGCGCAATGGTTTGGAGGCGTCGTTCATCGTTCTTCCTCTGATGTGTATTTAGCTTTATTACTTCTTTTGCATAGAATAGCAAAAAATATGGTATGGAAACCAGGATAGATGGATGAGATCCGTTTGGCTGAGAAGTAATCATCCATTCGTACGATGTTGCCTGTCCGGTGAAGCCGCTACAATTGGAGTGTAAAGAGAAAAGAGAAACATATAACCCACCTATAAGGAGGTAGGAGACATGATGTGGCAAGCAATAGCCGCCGCCCTGGCGATTGGCCTGGGAGCAATTGGCGCGGGTATCGCCATGGGTTTAGCTAATGGGCGCGCTTATGAGGCGTTAGGGCGCAACCCTGAGTCGGGAAGCATCGTCCGCACAAACTTCATTCTGGGCCTGGTTTTTTCTGAAACGATTGTCATCTACGCCCTGGTCATGGGCCTGTTGATCCTCCTGCGCTAGGGATAAGATATCTAAAAAGATGATGGTGTGGGCGTCGATTGCGCAGCAATCGACGCCCACACCATCATCTTTTTAGCGCCGTAGCGCGAAGAAAGCAGGCAGGATAAAGAGTGCATATGCTACAATGTCAATATAATCAATATTGTAGCTATGGTGTAGGCCCAGGGGATAGTTCTCAGCGAAGCTGTGCTAAAGAAAGAGGAGAAAACTTCTTTTATGACCACCCAACTCTATCTGATTCGTCATGGTGAAGCCACAAGCCAGGTACACCAGTTTATTCGCGATGATGGACTTACCAAATTAGGCGTCAGGCAGGCCGAGCGCCTGCGCGATAGATTGATTGCTACACGCGAGATTCAGGCAGACGTTGTGATTGCCAGTACCCTGCCACGAGCCAGGCAGACCGCCGAGATTATCGCCCCGGCCTTTGAGCTACCAATTATCTTTGATGATGAGGTGCAGGAACTGCGAGAAGGCGAAGCCTATGGCCTGACCTATGATGAATATCACGAGCGCTATGGCCCTGGTCCGGACTTTTTGCACCAGCCATTTAAGCCGGTTGCGCCGGGTGGCGAGAGTTGGCCCTCCTTCTCCTTGCGCGTCGCCGCAGCTTTAGAGCGCATTACTCAGGAGCATGCTGGCAAGAGTATTGTCATTGTCTGTCATGGCGGTGTGATCGATAACTCTTTCGCCTACTTTTTTCGCTATAGCACCTTTGCCATGCCCCCCGCTCATTTCTTTACCCAGAATACGTCCATTACGCAGTGGCGGGAGGATGAGCGTAAAGGAACCAGTTTCTGGCGCTTGATACGCTATAACGATAACATGCATGTGCGTGGCCTGGAGACGGATACGCTCATTCCGTGGGAGCAGCTTCCCTTGCCAAAGCGAAAGCGCTACCAGGTCGACCAGCCTGACGAACCTGCCAGCGAACAATAAAAAATAAGAGGTACAGGATGTTAGGAAGGACATGCCGCAGGCATATCCTTCCTAACATCCTGTACCTCTTATAAAAAGGGAAAGAGCTATAGCGCGACGCGCTCGATCAGCATAATGGTCACGCTCAGGAAGACCCCCAGGCTAATCACGGAGATCACAGGATCAAGTAGAGGCGCTGTGATTAAACTGCCACGCAGGCGCAGGCGCTGCAAGAGATTGGGCAGGCCCAGGCCGCAGAAGTAGGCGATCAACTGTGTAAAGCCAAAGCCCAGCGCCGCTACCAGGCTTAAGGCAGCGGTATGGAAGAGCACGAAGGCCGCGATCCCAGCCAGGATGCTCACGACAATGCCGCTAAAGGTGCCGATCAGCAGTTCGCGCAGAATCGTTTTCCACAGGTCGCGACCGCGTGTACTGCGCAGGTTCCAGCCAGCGATGCCCAGGGCCTGTGAGCCGGCACTCCCGCTTGTGAGCAGCAGCATCGGAACCAGGCAGAAGAGACCTCCAAGCGCCAGTGAGAGCCGATTATCGCTCACACTTCCTACGAGGCTAACAAGCGCGGTGGTATGTGCGAGCAGGGGGGCGAAGGCCTGAGCCAGGACCAGGGCCAGAACAAAGCCCGCGATCACGTTGGCGATGGGCCAGATCGTGCGTCGCGCGGCGGTTGCCCAGGAGAACTTCTCCTCTTCTTCAGACTCCTCCACATCCGCGCCCACGATATCGGAGAGATCTTCAGCTTGCTCCTCGTGGATAACGTCGATGACGTCGTCGACCGTGACCAGCCCCACAAGGTGATCTTCCTCATCAACGACGGGCACGCCGAGCAGGTCGTACTTGGCGATGATCCGCGCCACCTCTTCCTGGTCAGTATTCACACGCACTTTGATGACGTCGGGGTCCTTCAGATCGGCGATGCGTGTCGTGGGTTCGGCGACAACCAGTTGCCGCAGCGAGACCACGCCCTTTAGATGGTGCTGCTCATCAATGACATAGAGATAGTAAACCATCTCCAGGTGCTCTGAGTGCTGGCGCAGGTAGGTCAGTGCATCCTCGACCGTCGATGTCTCGGAGAGCGCCAGATACTCAGGCGTCATAATACCACCTGCCGTCTCGGCGTCATAGCGCAGGAGATCGCGAATGGGGCGCGACTCCTCAGTAGGCATGAGGTTGAGCAGGTGCTCGGCCTCAGCCGGAGCCATCTCGGCCAGGATATCGGCGGCATCATCGGGCGCGAGGCGCTCCAGGAGATCCGAGGCACGCTCGGGATCCAGCTCGCTGATCAGCTCGCTCTGCAAGGGATACTCGACCTCGTTGAGGGTATCGGCGGCGGTCTCCATATCCAGGCGCTCCAGCATGGCTCCGGCCTCTTCAACATCGAGCTGCTCCAGGATATCGGCGATATCGGCGGGATGGAGATCGATCAGTTTGTTATGACTTACGTTGAGTTGGAGCTTGGGGATAACGCCAACCGCCCCCACGGTTGCAGCAGTGGTACCTGCCAGGGCGAGCTGACCGGTGTGTGCGCCCACCACCTGAATGGGTTCAACATAATTCCAGGTAATGGTTCGCTCTGGCAACTGCAATGGAACGACGCGCCCGATGCGGTCAATCGTGGCTTGCAAGCCAAGGCGACGCAGCAGGCCACTCAGGCTAATATCCACACCAACCAGGCGCGCGGTGCGTTTAATCTGAGCCAGTTTAAGATCATTGACTTTAACAACGCGGAAACCCTGAGTATCTACAATCTGCTTATCAAGAATATCTCTTTTTAATAAAAGCTCTTCAGTATGCGGGATATAAGGTGTAATACCATCTTTATTAACATTTAAGCGTACTTCTGGCCCCTCTACAGTGACTACCTGGGACCAGGGAATCATCATTTCTCCGTTGCCGCTACGATGGACGACGAGCGCGGTCACCACGGGAAAGGTCTCATCAAGGGAGACGCAGACATCGCGCACGCTACCCACGCGGCGATGGTCGTTATCGACAATGCTCCGGCGGAGCAGATCGCTCAAGAAAATCATGAAATCACCGCCTTTTTCAAGACTCAGTAGTGCGTATCCACTTATCCACATTCTGTGCACAAATGTGTATAAGTAGTTTGAATGTCCTTTGCAGTTGCTCGTTTGCGGTGGTAGATGCCCTGTCACAGGAGCAAGGCGCACAGCGTTCCTAGTTCTCCTGTAGGCAGGAGGGTCACTGGAGACTGTGTTTAGTGTTCTTCGGATAGCAAAGCCGAGCACAGGTTGGTCTGTCGGGAGCGATATGAGCCTGCCTGTCGCGCGAACAGGTAGGATTAGCGATGCCTCTTTTGTAAGAGAACATCGTCAGAGACACGCTCATGGACAGAGCAGAAAAGCCATAAGGGGATGCTGCTGAACAGCATAAGGACTTGCTGGCAAAGGCGGGATCGTCCTTACTCGACATCTCTCGGGTCTGACTATAATGCTATATCATAGGGGGAAACTGGTGGATGTCAGCTTATCGAGTAAGGGTATGGTGGTTATAGGTCAGACAAGCGAGGTATTGGAAAGTGAGCCATCGCAACCACACCTGGCTACTCGATGAGGAGTAGAACTCTCCCATTGGCAGGCACAAACAGGCCTGCCACTAGTACTGTGACTAGAACTAGGGCCAGCGTCCATATCCCTCACCTCCTTTGCCCAGGCAATCAGGCGTATCTACTCCGGGGCACCAGCAGTGGCGCGAAATCGGTAACGAAGCGGAGCAATCGCGTTGATTGTGGGTGTACGAAAAAATTTTTGGAAATTGTGAGATTTTTCTCTCTTCACTGAGTATAACATGTCCTCAAAGAGGTGACAAGTTACTTAGTGTACATAGTACATATGTGCATGTTGCACAATATGCACATAACAAGAAGCATCATGTTGATTCGATATGACTTAGAATGTGTTATACATCTTCTTGCACACGGGAGAAGGGTGCACAGGGTTTCACTGTCTGGTTGTAATAAGCAGGTTAATAAGATCTTCTGGCGCGCCATTGCGCGTAGCCTCTGGTTGAGCGCCTGATTTTATCCCTGTGGCAGGAGAGGATAGATCGCGCTTTTGAGTTGGGCGCAAATAGCTTCTACTGGTTGTTTGGCGTCGATGACCTGGAACTCATAGGGCTTGACCATGTGCTCGAACTGGGTAAGGAGCCGGGCCTGGTAGGTTATAAAGCTCTCATAGAGATCAGGACCCAGGCGCATATCCATCCCCGATTCCCAGTAATTGAAACCGCCACGCTGGAGCACGCGTGGAATCAGATCATCAATACCAATATTAAGATAGAAAATGGCATTGGGCTTGAGGGCCAGGCTGTAAATAGAGCGCAGCCAATGGGGATTGGCACCACGTACCATAGCCCGAGCCATCAGAGTATAGATATACCGGTCAATCAGAACGATAAAGCCGGCTCGTAGCGCGGGGAGAACCAGGCTCTCCAGGCGATCCACGAAATCGGTGGCGTAGAAGAGATGCATGGTGATCGGCCCAAGAGTATGCCCGGCCTTGGCCTGCTTAATGCCATCACCTGCGAGCACCGAGCGCGTGAACTCGGTGTCTGCTACTGCATAGCCCAGACTCTCCAGCCAGGGGCGTAAGAGCCGAAGCTGTGTTGTGCGACCTACACCATCGGTACCTTCAATAACGATCAAGCGTCCTGGCAAAATTTCTTCACCAACCTGGATGCCCAGGGTATCAATACCATAACAATCAGGGCGGGTCATAAGTATGCGTTCCTCCTTAAACAGATCCACCAGCGTGGTTGAAGCCGAAATCCCTTTCGTGTCGTGGCTAAGTGGCTCAGTGACGACACTCATGGATAGAAATGACTCCTTACTTGACAATAACCTCGGAACGTTCAGCAGAATATAAAGGCTCCTTCCAGGATGGCTGGTTAGGCATCGCTGACTCTAACGCGGCTGACTCTAAAGGAGGTAGAGGCATACTGATACGTCGCACGCCCTCCAGATGTGGAAGGACGAGCTCGCGCATATGTCGCTGCTGTTCTTGAATGGAGAGCGTGGCATCCATCACAGTGAGTTCGAACTCCTCGACTATTGCCTCATATTCCTGGACCACGCGATGCTGAAAGAGCTTGAAGCTCTCATAGGGATCGGTGCTGAGTCCAAGATCCATACCCGCCTCATAGTACTTCAGTTGTGGTCTCCCATTCATAATCCGGCGTAATGAGAGCGAGAGGGGTACGCGGTAGTAAAATGCCAGAGTAGGTTGTACCGCGAAGCGATAGAGTTCCCGTACCCAGGTGCGGTTTACTCCACGAGCCGCGTCGCGCGCAAAGGCCGTGTAAATATAGCGGTCCGCAAGCACAATCGCGCCAGCCTTCAGTGGCGGGATAATGTCATGTTCGGTGCGATCCGCAAAATCCGTGGCATGAATCAAGCTAAACGTGGTTGGCGTGAGAATCTGCTTCTTCTTACCGCGCGAGGTCGTTTGTTTAACGAGCGGCGAGGAGTTCCACTCGCTAAAGAAGACGCTATACCCCTGGCTGATCAGCCACTGGCGGAGTAGCGCGATCTGGGTGCTCTTACCGGAGCCATCGATTCCCTCAACAATGAAGAGCTTACCAGGAAACTGGTGTGACCCATAGGTTTCCATATAAAATCCTTTTTGCTTAACAAGACATAGATATCGATCATATGCGATGACGTATCCCTTGAGATTAGTGCCGCGAACAGAGAAGCCGACCTTTTATACACGCCTGTATGTTGGTTTGTTGTGTATGTATAAGCACGTATACAAAGGCATTATAGACACAAAATGAGAAAGATATATCTGTCAACATCGATGCATGATAAGAAACGTCTAAGCCAGGAGTGCGGTAGAAATAGTATACCATGTATAGCAGGAGGTATGGGTGTATGGCGCGGGCGCGAAAAGTCGAAGCTCTGGTGAGGAGAAAACTTTTGTGGTACGATGCAGTGCAGTAAAACATGTTGAAGAGCAATAGAGTAACGCATTGCCCTGTGACGAAACGTATTCCTACATAATAGACAGTGTCTATGCAGCTGATAAGCCAGAAAAGATGAAGCGATATACGTAGCCCTAAAAGGATAATGTCTATGGTAAACCAGATTTTGCATATCAATATACAGACGCCCGGTGGGCATCTTGAAAGCATACTCAAGCCCGTAGATGATGGCCAGAAGCCAGCTTATGTCGGTATTGTCTGCCATCCTCATCCTCTATTTGGCGGCACGATGCATAATAAAGTCGTTTTCAAAGTAGCGCAAGTCATGCAGGCCAACGACATCCCTTCGCTCCGTTTCAATTTCCGTGGCGTTGGCCATAGCAGTGGGACATATGACGAGGGGCGCGGCGAGATGGATGATGTGCGCTATGCTCTCGATTTTATGAGCCGCAAGTATCCTGGCGTGCCAGTGATCCTGGCCGGTTTCTCGTTTGGTGCATTTGTTGGACTCAAGGTCGCGGCCATTGACGACCGCGTCCAGGCCATGATGGGCCTGGGCGTGCCCGTGCGCTGGTTCGGCGCTACCAATCCCCTGGCCGGTTGTCACAAACCCAAGCTGTTTATCCATGGGACCAGGGATGATCAGGCGCCTTATGAGGCCGCGATGCAGTGGTTTGAGCAGGTGCCAGCCCCCAAACGCATCGTCACTGTGCAGGACGCCGACCACTTCTTCCAGGGCAGGTTAGACGAGGTGCAGGCCATCATCGCAAATTTTGTCACTACCTTGCCCCAGCCCTCGCATAGCCTATAAACTATCGCTGGGAGAGTATGGACCCTGTCAGCCTCTGGTTGCCAGGGTCCATACTCTCCCAGCGATTTTAATTTATTTTCAAGGAAGTACATTATCATGACACAGAACCAGACCGTATTTGAAGTGCATACCGTTGCCGTGGAAGACACATATGTGTTGCGTCAGAGTGTCCTGCGTCCCATGCAATCCCTGGCCGAGTGCGCCTATCCCGAAGATCACGAGCCGGAGACGCTGCATGCAGGCTGTTATCTCGATGGTCAGCTAGTAGGCGTGGGAACGATTTTCCGCGAGAAGCGGGAGGGCAGTGAGGCTCCGAGCGGCTGGCGTGTGCGCGGAATGGCGGTAAGTCCAGAAGCGCGGGGGTCCGGCTGTGGCGGCTCCGTTCTAGAGGTACTGCTCGCGCACGCTGAGAAGCATAGCCCTCAGGAAGAAACATTCGAGGTCTGGTGTAATGGCCGCGTGAATGTAGAAGGCTTCTACCAGCGCTATGGCTTCCAGCGCTATGGCGATATCTTCGACGTTCCTCCCATTGGTCTACACGTCGTGATGGTCAGGCATACCCAGCTTTAAGCTCCACAAATATATATGTAAAAGCTGCACAAAATAGAAAATTTAGCATACAATAAGAATCGTGGGAAAGATGCCATGAATATATCGGATTGATAGGTGAGCGTAGGAGAGGCAGAGAGCATGGAAGATATTGTGCGTATCGCGCTGATAGGTGATTACCGGGACGACATGATTGCGCACCAGGTGATTCCCCAGGCCCTGGAGCGGGCGGCGCGCCCGTTGTCACTATGCCTTGAAATACGCTGGCTGGCGACCTCGCAGGTACAGCATATGCGTTGGGAGGACCTGGCTAAATTCGATGGACTCTGGTGTGTTCCTGGCACAGCCTATGCGCAGCCTGAGGGAGTGTTGCGCGCGATTCGCCTGGCGCGAGAGCGCTGGCTCCCCTTTCTAGGCACCTGCCTGGGTTTCCACTACACACTCATCGAGTATGCCCGTCATGTCCTGAGCCTTCCCGAAGCAGATCACGCCGCTATCAAGCCTGATGCGGGCTTGCCCCTGATCGCTCCGCTCGTGCGCTCGCATACGGATGAGCGTATTCTATTTCAGCCTGGTTCATCTATCAGTCGGATATATGGGGCATACGAAACCATTGAGCAGTATGGGAATTATGATTTTGGCCTGGACCCTCGTTGTCGCGACCTACTTACCTATGATGATTTAGCCATCTGTGGGCTGGATAGAAGTGGTGCGGCGCAGGCTGTAGAGCTTCATGGGCATCCCTTCTTCTTTGCCACCCAGTATCAGCCAGAACTCCATGAAGTTCGCAACGAGATGCACCCCTTAATCAAGGCCTTTTTGCGTGCCGCAGCATAGTATGGTGGATAACTTGTGGATAACTTGTGGATAACTAAATGGTAGGTTCAGCAACGGTGGATGGGCCAGGCATGCCTGGCCCATCCACCGTTGCTGAACCTACCATTTTTACGAAAATAAAAAGACCGCTTGTGTTGAGCGGGCGAAACGGCGGTGTCCTATTTTCCCGTGGGGCTGCCCCCAAAGTATCGTCGGAGCTGAAGAGCTTAACTACCGTGTTCGGGATGGGAACGGGTGTACCCTCTTCGCAATAACCACCGGTTCGCCTGCGCATACAAGCGGTTCCGATTGACATGGTGCATAATATCATGGTCTCTAAATATTGTCAACAGTTTTGCGAGGCAATTTTTTTATTGCGCAAAAATTGCCTCGTAAAGCGACTTCTCGCCACTGCGTGGCTCGCTGGTTGTTATATATGCTGGGCCAGGGCTGGCGGAGCCAGCCCTGGCCCAGCATATATAACAACCAGCATATATGACAATCAGCATATATAACAACCGTCATGTATAGCGGCCAGCATGTATAACAGTAAGTGCTGAGGAGGGGAGACCCAACTGTGGTGACCTATGGCATTGGTGAGAGAGAGATTTTGCAGCAGAGTTATTCACAAAATGCAGAGTTTATGTGTCTCCATTTTTGTTGCTCATCCGTGTACAAGTAAAGAAAAGCATACGTTGCTAAACTGATATATAGCCTTGCGAGCGCTTATAGCATGGCGCGAGTGATACGGACAGGAGGATATAACGTGAGTACCTATCAAAATCCTAATCCGCAGCAGACGCCGATTGTGGCTGGTGTCTTCCAGAGTGAGAACCAGGCCAAGGTGGCCGTGGATGAATTGCGCAAGCACAATTTCGCCCATGATCAAATTGGGGTGGCCATTCCTGAGAAGAGCCAGGTAGATAGCCTGTCACAGGATTTCATGAAATTGGGCGTGCCTCAGCAGCAGGCTTCGTACTACGAGAGCGAGTTCAATTCTGGTCATATCGTAGTCTCAGTGCGGCCAGATGGGCGCGAGGGCGAGGCCGAGCATATTCTCCGCGATAGCGGTGGGTATGATCAGGGCGAGAAAAAAATGGGAGAAGAGCCTCCCATGAAAAACGAGGGAGAGCGCTAAGCCAGGCGTTTTTCAACAGCAGTATAGAGAGAAGGGGGTGCGCGTCCCTGCGAGGATGCGCACCCCCTTCTGGTTTTGGATGTTTGGGCTTTGACTCTATTTTTTCATATGGCACGTATAGTTACTAACGGTGGTGTGGAGGGCAAAGTGGGGCGAGAAATAGGGTGAGTGTGAGGGGCAAATTATGGCACTGGTCAATCATTAGTAGCGAGTGATGAAGGAAACATAGAAGGTATGGTAAAGAGGCATGTATTGTCACCCGAACAACGTATCTATATCCCCCTGGTTGCGATAGAGAGAGCGACCCAGAAGCATTCCTGGAGCCGTCTACCGGTAGCTGTGGCATCTAAACCTGATCAAGCGTGTGGTGAGGCGCGACGCATTGGCTATACTGGTCGCGAGGAACACGACCTGGCACTATATCGCTTAAAGATTAAGCCTGTTGGCTTGTCAACTATGACGCTACCGGGTATCTATATCATCGACAAGGGCATGTTTCAAGACTATGAGGAATGGAAGGCGATCCAGGAGCCGAGCTTGGAGACCCCCGCTGAATAAACTATTTTTATTGTTCTCTTGCTTAAAATAGGCCGTTGGGCGGATGGGTTCGATATTTGCCTGCTTGTGTTTAGGGGATGTTAACCTATCCCTGGAGAAAGTTTAACACCCTTTTAACCATGCCCTATGTGATGAGATAGACAAGATATAAAGCAGTCCTATCCTGGGCCAAGATGTTCGCTAAGAGAGGCGCTGGAGGACATTCCTCCAGCGCCTCTCTTAGCGAACACCCAGATAAAACTCTAGCACCCACGAAACCAAGCATCTAAATTATTAGATATGTTTGGAGAAACAAAGGTGCTGGGTGTGATAACTAGCATATCTACACCAGGAGAAGCAAACAAACGCTTCGTATGGTACGTAATACCCTGCTGATCTAGTTTTTTGAGCAAATGGGTCGTGCTCGTCCCCTGGCCTACCAATTCAATAATACTGGGATTATTGGCCTTTAGGATCGCATGAGTATATTCAGGGATGCGTGAATTGTTAGCATCAGCAAGGCGTGGATCAATGGCAATGATGTGGCTTTGCGTTCTAAAAAGCAAAGGGTTCGCGATCCACATACTAGCCCAGACAAAGTGAATGTTTTCTTGTTGTAGGTAGGTAATCAGTGGCTCATATTCTCTGGGGGCGATAGTGCAACCAGATGTTTGAAATGTATAATAAGCGTCTGCCTTGTGATACTTATAGAGTTGTGCTCCTGTATTGAAGAGGAAGATAATCAAGAGAGCGCTTAACAGCAACGTGGCAACGCGAGAATTAGGAAGCTGGCGCGATACATTCAAAGGGTGAGCAACGTTCTTCTCTGTCTCACTCCCTTCTGATTTGTGCTTAAGTCCAAGCACTGCCATAAGCACGACGACAAATGCTGTCGCGATGAAAAAGGGAAGGGCTAGCATGATTGGAGTGGTATAACGACCAACCAGGTCTGTTGATCCACAATGCATGACAAGGCCAGCTACTGATCTACTTGAGAAGCAAAACACGCTCGCGCTACAGATACAGAATAGTAGCGGAAGGGTAACCAATGAGCGTGCTTGCTGGAGCAAAAGCGAGGGCTTGAAGCAAGAAAATACGACAGCAGCAATGGTTACAATGATGCAGACGAAACCAAAGATCAATGCAGGAGTACGCAAATGGGGATGTATCGCGCTCACATCGGTTTCTGTTGGTAACGCTCCACCAATGACGCGTGGAACGCTACAAGTGACATAGAGTTTAGTTACCTGGAGAAGGGTCCTGGTACGACTCTCCCCAGCATAGGGAACGCTACCACTGCTAAAGATATATTTAACATTCGCTCATTGATTATAGTAGCCCCAATAGATCGCAGGCGCGGCTCCTACAAGGGCAGGAGGAAGGCTTGTTAGAGCCAACAAGAGCTTCTTCACGGTTGCTGATAGAGGTTGCCTTCTCTGCTATATAGTCCAGGTACAATAGCCAGCTATCCAGATGATGGTTGTGACAATTGCAACAGCCATAAGGGGGTTAATCCAGACCCTCCAAGGGTACGTAGTTGTATAACCAGGTCATAGGTTGGAGGGATAGCCGCGCAGAACGTCGCGATAAAAATAAACGCCGCTCTGGCATATTCAGGGAGGCGTAAGCCGTTCGTCAAAGCTGCAGCCAGTTTCCATGTTAGCCAGACTAAGATTAGCGATAAACAGGTTGTTTCAGCGCGCACAGCCCAGACCGTTTGCCCCATAATAGAGAAGAAGATCGCCATCAAATAGGCTTCGAAGCTTCCCATATACTGTTGACCAAAGAAATATACTGGGCGTTCGCCATATAATATATGTTGAGCCTGGATTGCGACCATCGACTCATCACCCTCAATTACACCATGTGTGCGTATAACAAACCAAACACGAACCGCGAGTGCGAGAACTAAGCAAATCCACAAAGAGAGAATAGGTAAGAGAGAAAGCGCTTTATGCTGGTAAGAGCTTCTCGCAGGAGGGAGGGAAGTTGGCTTGAGAGCCTCTGTGCCAATACTCATATAATTATAATTCCTGACATTGATAATGGTATGCAGATGAAGAGATTCGTGCTTCTGCAATTACATACAACATTTCATTGATATAAACGTCCTACTGTACTATATAGATGAGGCTTAAGTTTGTCAATTCTCATAGTGTTAACATGAAGAGCTGACCGACACTGCTAAAACACGCGTCTACATAGAAGGAGGCCCAGGATACGTGTAAAAATCTATCACTATGATAGATTTTTACACGTATCCTGGGCCTCCTTCTTTTTTGTACCTTTCTAGTCTAGACCAGATAGACTTAACAAAACGAGATTTAACATGTTATTATTTTCTTACGACAAGTCGAGACTATTTAGTCTCGACTGAGAAATGTGCGGCTGAGCGTGTTTCAAGCTGTAAAGGCGAAGTGAAACCTGGAAAACGGCGGAAATTTTTGATAACCTTTCGCGACTTAAAGTAAGACAATGCTGATTTTTGGGCTTTTTAGCTCTGCTTTTCTCAATGAGAGAGACAGGGTTGTTTTTATTGCTCACTTGCTTAAAATGGCCTGTATTGAGGAAATATTGACAGTTTTCCTGCTTGTGTTAAGGGGGTGTTAACCTATCCCTGGGGAAAGTTTAACACTCATTTAACTATTCCATAAAGCATAGTTAATTCTGCAATGATAACTTATGTGTGCGACAGAAAATAGGATTTTTAGGAATGGGTGAAGAGAATAGATTGAAGTTCTTCATCTTTTTCCAAAAAATAGGTTAAGTTATATCTACTTTATTTGTAGGAGATACTATGTTGAAGAAATGGCGCGTAGCCCTCGTGCTTCTGGCCATCGTGGCTCTCTCAATGATTATCGCGGCTTGTGGTGGTAGCACCGGCGATGCGACCGGCAGCCCTACCACGACTGCTTCGACCCCCCAGACCAGCGGCGGTGCTTTCACCTGCGTTTCTGGCTCCATCATTGCCAGTGGTTCGACGGCTCTGCAGCCTTATGTCGATGCGGTTTCGAAGAAGTATACGGCGAAATGCTCCGGCGCTCAGATCGCTGTTCAGCCTGGTGGCAGTAAGAAGGGTCTCTCGGACGCCGAGGCCGGAACCTCGCAGATCGGTAACTCGGATGTTTTCGCTGATAGCACCCAGAGCGATCTCGTCGACCACCAGGTTGCGATCGTCATCTTTACGGTGATCGTCAGCCCTGACGTCACCGCGAAAGACCTCACCACTCAGCAGCTGACCAACATCTACACCGGTAAAGTGACCAACTGGAAACAAGTTGGTGGCGCCGACGAGCCCATCATCGTTGTGAGCCGCCCCACCTCTTCTGGTACCCGCGCGACCTTCAAGAAGTTCGTCCTCAATGGTCAGAACGAGAGCCCTGCTCAGGCGAAGGCCCTGACCTCCGATAGCACTGGCACCGTTGTCCAGACCATTCAGCAGAACAAAGGTGCGATTGGTTATGCCGCCCTTGGTGCCGCGCAGACCGCTCAGAAGAGTGGCCAGGTCAATATCCTGACCATCGACGGTAAAGAGGCGAACGCCGCCAATGTGACGACTAACGCCTACAAGTTCTGGAACATCGAGCACATGTACACCAAGGGCGCGGCCACTGGCCTGAGCAAAGCCTTCCTGGACTACATGTTCAGCTCCGATGCCGACACGATTGCTGAAGGCCTGGCCTTCGTGAAGATCAAAGATGTCCCCCAGGACATCCGCGATACTCACAATAAATAAGCTTTAGCCTGATGGTCGTCCTCTCCCCGAGTTGGGCGAGGACGATCTGGTTTGTTCGCTACTGTTTCAGTAAGGAGGATAGGTGTGCAGAGAGCGCGAATGATGCGTATATCAGACCAGGTCGCGCGGATTGTCTTCCTCATCTGTGCCATTTTAGTTGTCGCTATCATCATTAGCGTGTTCTACTTTATTGGGTCCAAGGCCTTCAAGGTTTTCTATCTGCCTGGTGGGTCAAGTATTCAAGAGTTTTTCACGAGCACGCACTGGGATCCGACAGCGGGTAATAGCGATAATCCGGCATACGGTGCCTGGGGATTGATTCTCGGTTCGATTATTATTACCCTGGCCTCCGTACTGATCGCGACCCCCCTCTCATTTGGGATGGCACTCTTCATGGCGGAAGTAACTCCCCGCTGGCTTTCACGCATACTCCAGCCTTTGCTGGAGGTTTTTACTGGTATGCCCTCGGTGGTCATTGGCTTTCTGGGCCTGACGGTTCTGGTACCCTGGCTTGGAACCATCTCGCAGACGCTGGGCTATGGCTACGGCGCGGCGATCATCGTCCTGGTTGTGATGATCATTCCGACCATCGTCAGCGTGTCGATAGATGCTATTCGGGCTGTTCCAGGTAGCGTACGCGAGGCGAGTCTGGCTCTGGGGTCATCTAAGTGGCAGACTATGTCGAAGGCGATTATTCCAGCGGCCTCCACAGGCCTGGCGACAGCGGTTGTGCTGGGCATGGCGCGTGCGATTGGTGAGACACTGGCGGTGGCAATGGTCCTGGGTGGCCAATCGCTGCCTGACAAATTGTACAACCTGAAGGCACTTTTCTTTACGCCAACCACCAACATCACGCAGGCCATTCTTAGTGACTTTGGTGAAACCTCTGGTATCGCTCAGGATGCTTACTGGACTCTGGCCTTCCTGCTCCTGGTCATTTCTCTGGCCTTCATCTGTGTGAGCCGTTACCTGGCGAGTAGGAGTGTCTACAAATGAGTATGCAAGCAATGGCGGGCGAGCAAGAAAAGCAAGCATCTGGACGAGTCGCGGAACTGACGCGAATTGCGCGCAGGCTACATGCAGGCAACCGGGTTGCTCTGAGCATACTCTGGGTTGTCGCCGCCTTGATCGCGCTCCTGTTTATCGCCATTATCGTCCTGCTGTTTGTTCAAGGCTTTAACTACCTGATTGATCCTGCTTTCTATTCGACCTCGGTGACCGGGGTGGGAATGCAGCTCTTCAGTACCTTCTATATCCTTATCCTTACCGAGATACTACTCTTTCCCATTGCGCTGGGCGCCGCGATCTACACGGTCGAGTATGCCCCGCAGGGAAAACTGGTGGCGACGATCCGTTTTGCGGCTGAAACGCTGGCGGGTGTGCCATCGATTGTGCTGGGTCTGTTCGGCTTTGTCTTCTTTAGCGCGTTTCTGGGATTCCATATCAGCCGTATAAGTGGCGCTCTGACGCTGCTGTGCTTAAACTTCCCCCTGGCCTTGCGCCTCTTTGAGGATGCACTGATTTCGGTGCCACGCGAGTTGCGCGAGGGAAGCCTGGCCCTGGGTACGACGAAATGGACGACGATTCGCAAGGTGGTCCTGCCGTCCGCGATGCCTGGTCTGATCACAGGCTTGATCTTGAGCGCGGGCAAAATTATCGGCGAGACCGCGGCCCTGGTCTTTACCATGGGTGTTACCCCGGCGAGTACCTTCTCGGTTGATCCCTTTATTCCTAGCGACACATTAACCATTCACCTGTGGTACATCAAGACCCAGGGTGCTGGCTCGATTCCCGGCTTGTCGGCGGCTGGTGCCTCGGCTCTCTCGGCGGGATCGGCGGCGCTCCTGATTATCGTCCTGTTGGTGATCAACCTGCTTGCCCGAGGGATCGGGCGTCTGATCCAGCGCCGGGTCATGGCAGTTTGATGCATGTAGAGCGATTACAGTAACAAGTATGGCGATCCACTATGGAGCGCCTCTTGAAGAACAAGGGTGAAGCGATCTATGAACTCGATAGCAGCAAACTCTTCTCTCATCACAGAGAATGTGACTCTGCCCAAGGGGGCGAGCATCTTCTCACGCAAAGTAGCGCGCAGTGGCCATATCTCATATGAGGGGCGTCCATACTTTATCAGCAAAGCCCTGGCTGGCCGCTACATTCGACTGGTCGTTATTGAGGATCGCCTGATTGTCGATGAGTCTATTCCTCTGCACAAGGAATATGAATTATCCTGAGCAAGGCTTCCAGTTTGGGCACGCGATGCGTGCCCAAAAACTGTTTCTTTTTTCAGGAGCCATGAGCTAGAATTAGAAGATCGACGCGATTGAGGAACGTATCCCTTAAGCATAGTCGTACATATAGAAGAGCTGAAGCATCGAGAAGGAGAGATGTGAACGTTATGACACCAGAGGAGCAGCAGGTAAACTATGATCAGGGGCGGCAGGGAGGCACAAGGACGAGACAGCAAATATATGATCCTGCCTGGAATGAGAATAATATGACGATTGAAAGTATACCAGAGGACCAGCAAGATCCTGGCAAAGTCACGGAGATCCGCCGCGAGCGTACTCTAAATCCAAACGCGGACTTTGCCATCAATGTAGAGCACCTCAATTTTTACTATGGCAAGAAGCAGGCCCTCTTTGATGTCTCGCTACCACTGCGTAACCGCCAGGTGACGGCCTTGATTGGCCCCTCCGGTTGTGGTAAGTCGACCTTCCTGCGCACCCTCAACCGTATGAATGACCTGATTCCCGGCACACGGACTGAGGGGCAGGCCCTCTTCGATAGCAACAACATCTACAACGCAAAAACAGATGTGGTGCTGCTGCGTCAGCGCATCGGCATGGTTTTCCAGAAGGCCAATCCTTTCCCAAAATCCATCTTTGAAAACGTGGCCTACGGCCTGCGCATTCAGGGTCAATCCAACCGCCATATCAAAGAGATGGTAGAGAAGAGCCTGCGCGGCGCGGCCCTGTGGGATGAAGTGAAGGACCGTCTGAACGCTTCGGCCCTGGGACTCTCTGGTGGACAGCAGCAGCGCCTCTGTATCGCGCGCGCCCTCGCCGTCCAGCCAGAGGTGCTCTTGATGGACGAACCCTGTTCAGCGCTGGACCCCATCGCGACCCTCAAAATTGAGGAGCTTATCACCGAATTGGTGAAGGATTACACTATCGTGATCGTCACCCATAATATGCAGCAGGCAGCGCGTGTCTCTCACTTTACGGGCTTCTTCCTGAGTGGTAAGCTGATAGAGCAAGGGCCGACAAAAGACATTTTTGAGCGACCAACCCAGAAAGAGACTGAAGATTACATTAGCGGTCGCTTTGGTTGATACCTGGACGTTTTCCGCGTACGATGTATCTGTAGCATAAAAATAGGTGATTTAGGAAACTTGAGCGCGTGAGCGCTTACGCATAAAAAGCCGTTGGAGGTACTGCGTGGCACGCAAAATCCTGGTGGTGGATGACGAAGCGGTCCTGGCCGAGACTATCGCGTATAATCTGGAGCAGGCCGGCTACCACGTCATCACCGCCGCTGATGGTAACAGCGCGTTGGACGCGGCGCGCAGTGAACGCCCAGACCTGATTGTGCTGGATATTATGTTGCCTGGCATGGATGGTCTGGAAGTGTGCCGCCAGTTGCGACGCGAAAATAAGACCGCGACGACTCCTATCCTCATGCTTACCGCCAGGGGCGACGAGATCGACAAGGTCGTGGGCCTGGAGGTTGGCGCCGACGACTACGTAACCAAACCCTTTGGGCGGCGGGAGTTACTGGCTCGGGTGCGGGCCTTGATCAGGCGCTCCGATTATGTACCAGGGGGTGAGGGTGAGAACGGGGAAGAGCCTGAGCAGGAACGGCGCTCTGCCAATCGCGAGCTGGTCGCTGGTCCCTTACGCATCGACCTGGCTGGTCGGCGCGTCAATTGCCGGGGGCAGGATATCGAGCTTCAACCCAAGCAGTTTGAGTTGCTGGCCTACCTGGTGCGCAATCGTGGCACGGTCCTGACACGCGACCAGTTGCTTCATAATGTCTGGGGCTACGACTATGTCGGTGACACACGTACCGTAGATGTGCATGTCCGCTGGCTACGCGAGAAACTCGAAGAGGATCCCGCCAATCCCAAGCTCATCCAGACGGTGCGCGGCGTCGGCTACGTCTTCCGCTGGTAAAAAAGAAATAAGAGAAAAGCAAAAG